>NZ_CP129126.1:0-5257500 GCF_030406865.1 Streptomyces sp. P9-2B-2
CGCTGCGCGCTATGCAAGCGAACTACCGGGCTTCGCCCGGTAGTTGCGCTCCCGCTCCGCGGGAGCAGGAACAGTGCGCTTCGCGCACCGCGCCCGGCAAAGCCGGGCCGGCCCATCCGCTCCGCTCCAGGGCCAACCGCAGTGCACACGGCTCGCGTTGCGGAGCGGAGCCGCGCTCTGCACGGCCCGACGGCCTCCGCTCCGCTCCAGCCGCTCCCCTGCACCGCGCCATCGACAACCACTGCCCCAGCGGGGGCGGGCACGGCCCTACGGGCCAAGCCGACTACAGGAGAGGGGTGGTGACGGGTGGTCGGGCGGGCGCGGAGAGCGCGGGCCCGCAACCCAGCGGAAGGGGGGCCATTACCACCAGACGGTACCGTGGAGAAGTTGGAGCGGCCTGACTGGGGCTGCCCATTTGCGTAGATCAAGGCACCCTATGAAGATGCTTCCGATTCTGGAAGAAATTCCAGCAGAAAACCAAGATTCGTTCCAACGCGCCTCCATCAAGAAACTGGCTGGGCATCTAGATCCTTCCCTGCGTGTGCCGTTGGCGCAGTACTTGTCCGGCTCACACCCTCTCCTTGCGGCCGGAAATGTGCAGGATCTGATGAGTGCAGACGAGGGTGCAGCTGTTCCCTTCGGGTACTGCACCGACGGGGAATGGGTATGGCCCACATACTGGGGATACTTCGTGAAGGAGTACGGGGTGGAGGTTCCCGAAGAATTTATCGAACATGCGCGGAGGCGCAACTTCATCCCGGTCGCCCTGTCTGGCGAGGAACTGGACTTGGCGGAGCAAGAGTTTGAGGAGCGGTTTTTCAACTGACCACTCTTCATCATGCACGAACGGAGTGTGAGGGTGAAGCTCGGCTTCATCTGCATCATTTTTTATTTCTGGATAGACTCTGGATTCAGAGCACCCCGCCGTCGGAGCGCTCCAGGGCTTTAGCCAGCTCCTCGCAGGCCCCGTCAGCGTAGCGATCAGCCGGAGCAGTCACCCAGCCACACCAACCCGACCGTAGCCCTCGCGGCTCCTCTACATGCGGGTTTCCCGCTTCCCAGCATCCGACCCAACCGGGTAGCACCCAGGAAAAGGCAGACGGACATGCCGACCACCAACCGCCCTGATCAGCGCGAGGCCGCCCAGCGAGAAGCCATTGATGCGGTTCTCCGTGCTCTCGAATTGCCTGCAAGATCTCTTGTGCCTGAGCGAGGGCTCCGGACTCAGGTGATCATGGCGACCGGTTCCGGGAAGACCCGGGTCGCGGTCCGCAGCGCGGAGGAGCTCCACGCGGGCCGTGTGCTGGTGCTCGTGCCCAGCTTGGACCTCCTGGCCCAGACCGAGGCCGCATGGCGCGAGGGAGGCCGCCGGGGCCCGATGATCGGGGTGTCCTCGCTGCGAGCTGAGGAGGCGTCCTTCCCCAACACCACCGACGTGGACGAGCTGGTGGAGTGGACGCGGGGCCTAGACCAGGTCACCGTGTACGCCACGTACGCCAGCCTGGGCCTGGGCACGCTGGAGCGGGCGCACGCTGCCGGCCTTGCGGCTTGGGACCTGATCGTCGTGGACGAAGCCCACAGGGTTTCGGGCCGCATCGGGAAGCCGTGGGCGGTCGTGCACGACAACCAGAAGATCCCGTCCCTGCGGCGGCTGTACATGACGGCCACGCCCCGGCTGTGGCAGCTCGGGGAGGACGACGACGCCGGGGCGCCCGGAGAGTTGGTCGCGAGCATGGAAGACGACCCCGACTCTCCCTTCGGCAGCAGGGCGTTCACTTTGACACTCTCGGAGGCCATCGACAGGGGAATTTGTGCCCCTTACCAGGTCGTATGCGTGGATGTCACCGACACCCAGCTCCAGGCGGCGCAGCTCCTGGGTGCGGAGGGCCGTTCCGAGCAGGTCCGCGGGGCCCGGCTCGCTGCCCTGCAGACCGCGCTGGTGAAGGCGTCCTCGGAGGAGAGCTTCCGCAGGACGCTCGTCTTCCACCACCAGGTGCGGGAAGCCGAAGCTTTCGCGGCTGGCCTCCCTGTCGTCGCCGCCCAGCTGCACGACGCCGATCCCGAGCTGTATCCGGCCACGATCTGGGCGGACTGGCTGTGCGGGGATCACAAGCCGCTCCACCGCCGCCGCGTCCTCGGGGAGTTCGCCGACGGGATCGCGACGGACGGCACCGTGGTGGAGAAGGGATACCTGAGCTCGGTGAAGGTACTGGGAGAGGGCGTCGACACCCGCGACTGCGACTCCGTGTACTGGGCCGACGTCCGGGGCTCGATGCCGGACCTGGTCCAGGCGGTGGGGCGCGCGCTGCGGATGCAGCCGGGCGAGGGCAAGCTGGCCAGCCTGGTCGTGCCGGTGCTGCTCGGGCCAGGCGAGACGGCGGACAACATGCTGACGTCCCGGGCGTTCGGCGGGTTGGCGAAGCTTTTGGAGGCGCTCAGGGCGCACGACGCCAGGGTGGTGGAGGCGTTGGCCGAGCAGCAGGCGCCGAGCCGCTACAAGCCCGTCCAGAAGGACGTCGAAGCCAAGGAGAAGAGCGGGGGCGGGGACGGCTTCGGCGGTCCGTCCGCACCGGCGAAGGCTCTGTTGAAGTTCTCCACGCCGCGCGACCCGGCGCAATTGGCCACGTTCATCAACCTGCGTGTCCTCAACCCCGAGCACGAGCACTGGCGGCGCGGTGTTGAGGCCGCCGTCATCTACGCCCGCGAGCACGGCGACCTGCGTGTGCCGTTCACGTACCGCGTCCCGGCCCGGGAGGACGCAGAGGCGGAAGGCTGGCCGGCCTCGCTTGCGCAGTTCCCGCTGGGGCAGTGGACCGCCGACGCCCGCCGCTTCTACGCCCGCGGCGACATGGACGAAGACCGCGTCGAGCAGCTGGAGAAACTCGGCATGATCTGGTCCCACTTCGACGTCGCATGGGAAGAGGGCCTGACCGCCGCCCGTGGATGGGCCGCCGAACACGGGCACCTCCTGGCCCCGCTGGACGCCACGTTCCAGGGCGCGGCAGTGGGCATCTGGCTGAAGAACGCGCGGGCCGCAGCGAGGAAGGCCGTGGAGATCGAGCAGCGGCGTGCCGAGGGGCTGCCGGTGGAGACGTCGGCCGGGGCCATGTCGCAGGAACGGCGTGAGCAGCTGGAGGAGATCGACGCCTCCTGGTGCCCGGCCTGGCCGGTGACCTGGCAGCGGTGCTTCCACCTCGTCCGACTGCACCTGGACGAGGGCGGGACCCTGCCCACCGCCGCAGGCGACGTCGTGCGCCAGGGCGAGGATCTGGGGCGGTGGGTGACGTCGGTCCGGCTCGGCTGGGACAAGCTCACAGGCGTGCAGCAGTGGATGTGTGAGCAGGTTCTCGGCATCGAACCCGCGACGGAGGACGAGAAGCCGAAGCCGCGGACCAGCCAGGCCGACAAGTGGGCCGCCAACCTCGCAGCCGCCCGACAGTTCTTCGAGCGCGAGGGGCACCTCCAGGTACCCCGCAAGCACATCGAGTCGGTCGTGGTGGACCGGGTCGGCGGCGATGACCAGGAGCAACAGGACATCCGACTTGGTGCGTTCGTGAGCAACCAGCGGTCCCGGGCCGCGTCGCTGTCGCCGGAGCGGGTGGAGCAGTTGTCCGAAGTCGGGATGCGGTGGTCGTGATGGGCGTCGTCGTCACCGCGCCGCCGCACTCGCGGCCGGCTATCTGCAGCATCATGACCCGGGACAACGTTCCCGTGCCCGTCCAGCCGCCCAGCCCCGCGCCCGTCCCGCAGCAGCCCGCTGCCGGTGCCAGCCTGACCGCCGCGATAGCACAGGGCGCCGCACAAGGTGCCGCCCGGTCCATCACGGCCCGGCTGGTGGACAAGTTCCTCACCAACCCGCCCGACTGGCTCAGAGCCCTGTGGCACGCGCTACCGAGGCCCTGGGAGTAGCCACCGCAGCCGGGCAGGGCCGTCCTGCCCGGCACCGAGGTCGTCAGGCGGCGCTGAACTCATGGGCGGGGCCAGAAGTGCCGTTCCCATGACAGCGGAACACGGCAAGGTGTATCGGCCCCATGACAGCCCCGCCCACCGCACACACCACCCCGGGTCAGTGACCTGACTCCCCAGGAACCACTCCACCAGCACCGACACACGAAACTGACATGCCGTCACTGACACTCATCCACTGACACCAAACCGGCACATCGCACCCAGTGGGTCGCGCGGGAAGGCGCGGACCGACCGGTCCCTAGGGCCCACGGCGAGGAGATCGCAGTCGAGGGCGAGGCGGAGCCGGTGGTCGTGAAGCTGGGCGTATGGGTCTCCAACACCAAGAGCCGGCGTGACAAGCTCACTGCCGACCAGCTCGCCGCCCTCGCGAAGCTGGGCGTGGACTGGGCGTGACACGCCACCTCGCTCGTCGTTGAGCTGGGAGGTCAGCGAAGTGGAGGCCCCGGAACGTCGTGACCCCCGGGGCCTTCGTCATGCACGGTGGCACCGGGCGCGCTCCGACCTCTCCCCCAGTGATGCCCCCCGGTGGTCGTCGGCGGCGCCTTGACCAGAACAGTGGAGCCCGGATCAGCCTTGGGCTGGCTGCGGCACTTGAGGCGGACCGGCGGGTGGCCGGTCAAGGAGCGTGGCGAAGAAGCTGGCGAGCAGGGGCTGGGCGCGGTCGCGGTCGCGGAGTTCGTCGTGGCCGAACCGGAACACCTCGTAGCCGCGAAGCTTCAGGTCG
Source organism: Streptomyces sp. P9-2B-2 (assembly GCF_030406865.1). Classification (NCBI taxonomy): domain Bacteria; kingdom Bacillati; phylum Actinomycetota; class Actinomycetes; order Kitasatosporales; family Streptomycetaceae; genus Streptomyces; species Streptomyces sp. P9-2B-2. The sequence goes on from NZ_CP129126.1 coordinate 4,694, forward strand.
CGGTCGCCGGCCATGGTGGCGGCGTATTTCGCGCTGTCGGGCTCGGTTCCTTCGTTGCGGGTGTAGTGCTGCATGCCGTCGACTTCCAGCACCACGCGCCGGGTGCCTGGGAGCAGCATGAGGAAGTCCATGCGCAGGTTCTGCATGGCGTGCGCGCCGCGTTCGCGGAGGGTCTTGGGGTCCCAGTGCAGCCATATCTCCGGCAGCAGGGCGGGAACGTCGTTCAAGTGGTCCCGGTTGGCGTGGTGGTAGTGCCAGAACAGGTTCTTCTGTCCTGGGGACTTTGGTGGCAGTGAAGCCTCCATGCGGCTGTAGAGGGCCCGCGCCGCCTGCTCCTGGTCAGTGATATTCCGGGATTCCTGCCACCAGGACAGGAGGTGCCGCCAGAGCAGTCCCTCTTTGCCGATGGGGCGGTCGTAGACCAGCACCTCGTCGGCGCGTTCGGCTACCTCGATGTCGTTGTCGAGGGCGCTGGTGAAGCGGATGTCGGGCTTGCCCAGGGTGGCGAAGATGAGGTTGCGGGGTCGGCGTGCGGTTCCGCGGCCGTGCTCGACGAGCTGGAACTGGGGGTAGCCGTCCGCCTCTGCGTGCTGGCTCAGCTGGGCGCCCGCGGGGTTCAGGTGCCGGTTGGCCAGCTCGACGAAGCGGCGCTGCGCGGGCTCGTCGGGCAGGACAGCGGGGGATGCCAGGCCCTCGAGGAAGTGTCCGAAGCGGGGGTGCGGGGCTTCGAAGGCACCGAGCTGCTCGAAGAAGTGCTCGGTTGTCCAGTCGTCCGGGAACCGGATCACGTGGCGTTCGATCTGGCTGCGCAGGCTGTTGGTCGTGGTGGTCCAACCGCCGAGTGGATCGTTGTCCAGGTGCCATAGTCGGCTCAGCAGAGCCATGAAGCGGTCCGGGTAGCCGAGGTGGTCGGCTAGATCGAAGTCTCTGGCCAGCTCGCGCCTGGTCCGGCTCGGGATCTGCACGTGGTGGCGGCCGAGCCACAGAGCATCCTGCAGCGCCATTCGTTCGGCCTGGGCCAGCTTCTCCTGCTCAAGAACCGCGTCGGCGACGTCTGGCAGGCGGTCGTCGGGGCAGGCGTTCAGGCTGGCCACCAGGCGCTCGTGCTTGGTGTTGCCCTCGCTGGGCACGGGAAGGCCGAGGCGCTCGCACAGCGCCGGCAGTTCCTTCGCGGTGTAGCGCGTGTACAGCGTGAGGAGCACGCCGTCGATCAGCCTCCGCAGCAGCGCCATGTCCATCTGTTCCCCCATCCCCTGATGATGAGCGATGCCCGGACACGATTCCACCCTGCCCGTTCACCTTGTGGCTTCGTTGCTCTCTAGGAACAGCGTTTCTCGACAAGTTCCGGAGTCACTTAATGATCAGTGGGCCCGTGAATGTCGATGAGAAATGATGGACTGACGTGGCGGCAAACGCGGGACGGCCAGTCGCCCGTCAGGCGGCTGACCGTCGGTGGCAGGTAGCGGCAGGTGTCAGAGCCTGTGTCTGCACCCCTGATCTGTCACTTACTGTGACTGATAGGAAGGTTCCTCCACGATCGGTCTGCGCGGGGCATGTTCGAATGTGGGGGATAGTGTCGGCGGTACGCGAGAGCACTCGGACTTCCCTGATGCACGCCTGCGTGGAGCTGAGCTTGGTACTCGCTGTTTGTCAGCCGTAGCAACGAGCGTTCGGACCGGCCTGGCCGTCCTACGGGACGACCAGTATGCGGCCCAGCTGTGCACGGCTCTCCAGCAGCCGGTGCACCTCGGTGGTCTCGGTCAGCGGCAGCCGGGCGTGGACCGCTGTGCGTAGCAACCCCTGGGCCGCGTACTCGGTAAGTTCAGCCAGGTCCTTCACGGCGCGCTCGGCGTCGGCCGCATGCGCGGCTATGAGGGAGAACCCCATGACGGACCTCAGCGCGAACAGGTCGGTGACGGGGATGCTGCCGAGCTCGCCGCTCGCGGCTCCATACGTCACGAGCCGTCCGTACGGGGCCAGTACGTCCAGGCTGCGGCGCAGGATGTTGCCGCCGGCCGCGTCGAGGACGACGTCCACGCCGCCGGGCACGGCCGTGCGGACCTGCTCGGGCCAGTCCTCATCGGTGTAGTTGACGCCGATGTCGGCGCCGTGGGCGCGGGCGAAGTCCAGCTTGGCGGGCGTACTGGCCGTGGCGATGACCGTACCCGCACCGAGTACCTTCGCGAGCTGTACGGCGAGGTGGCCGATGGCGCCCGCGGCGGAGTGAACCAGTACGGTCTCGCCGTGCGCCAGCCGCCCGGCGTGCAGCACGCCCAGGGCCACCGGTGCCACCATCGGGAGCGCGCTGGCCGTGCCCGCGTCGAGCCCGTCAGGTACCGGGACGAGCCACTGTGCGTCCGCGAGGATGAGGTCGCAGAACGCGTCCTCGGAGGCCGTGGCGACCTGCTGCCCGATCAGGGCCGGATCCGTGTCCGGCCCGACCGCCTCGACCGTGCCCACCACGTCGCCGGTGAGGGACCTGGGTAAGGGCCGCGGGTAGAGCTCGGTCTGGGCCATGCCGCGCCGGAGCTGGGTGTCCACGAAGTTGGCGCCGATCGCTTCGGCCCGGATGAGCACCTGCCCCGCCTCTGGGACGGGAACGGGGACTTGTTCCAGGGTGAGGACTTCGGGGCCACCGTAGGAGTGGTAACGGATTCGTCGCATGGCAGATCTCCTTCAACAAGAGGGTGCTCTAAACTGGACTGGCGGTCCAATTCGACCGTACTGGACCGTCGGTCCAGTTGTCTACGGATCATGGTCCTGGGTGAGGAGCTAGCTGATGGCGGAAGTCCGTCGTGAACGCGCCGACGCGGCACGCAATCGGCACGCGATCCTGAAGGCCACCGAGAGCCTCCTCTCCGAACACCCTCCAGAGCAGGTCTCGATGGAGCGCATCGCTGCCGCGGCCGGGGTCGGGAAGGGCACGGTGTTCCACCGCTTCGGCAGCCGCGCGGGCCTGATGCGAGAGCTGATGCTGGAACGAGCCCACGCCCTGCGTGAATCGGTCACGGAAGGCCCACCGCCTCTGGGCCCGGGGGCCCCTCCCCGGCAGCGGCTGCTGGCCTTCCTCGACGCGGTCGTGGACGTGGTCGGGCGGAACAAAGGTCTGCTGGCCGCTCTCGGGCAGGCAGCGACAGCCCCCCGCGACGCCCAGGAGGACTCGCGCGAACAGCACTCGGTCTACGGGTTCTGGCACGGCCACATCAGCGAGCTGATCACCGAGGAACGCTCTGACCTGGACGCCGAGTTGCTGGCCCATATCCTGCTCGGTGCTCTGCAGAACGGACCGATCGTGCGTCTGCTGGGGCAGGGAGAGGCTCAACGGCTTGCGGTGTCGCTACGGCTGCTGGTCACCGGCATGCTGGAGGCGTGACGGCCCGCCGGGGGCCGCGCCATCTCACGGTCGAAGACCGGTCATCTCCCACTCGGTTGTCACTAGTGCCTGTGTCAGCAGGCATCACCCGTTGGTACTACTGTCCCGGGCTCTTCGAAGCCCTGGGTCAGGACACCTTGTTGAGCAGCGACCAATTAGGGCCGGGGACTGGAGGCGGAGCATCAGCCACGGCGCCAGTCCCCGACCTGCTCAGCCAGCCTTGGCGGGTTCCTCGGCCCGGGCCCGCGTGGACGCGAGGCGGTAGGAGTCGGTGCCGGAGTTCGTCAGGCTCCAGCGCCTCCACCTCCCACTGCACCGGGCGCTCAATGTCGAAGCCGTAGCGGCGGGCGAAGGCCGGCCACCCCGGGTCGCCGCGCTTGCCCTCGGTCGCCGGGAGCCCGTACGCGCGCATCTGCTCGTAGGTGAGCAGCACCCGGGTCACCGAGCTCCAGCAGCCGGTGCGCTCCACCCAGTCCCGCTCGATGTCCTCGCCCGAGCAGTCGAAGTCGCCGACATTTCTCCGGGGCGCTGCGAGCGTGCGGTTCGAGTTCACGCAGCTCAGAAGCGGTCGGGACGACAATAGCGGGTGCAACACCTGTGGTGCACGGACTCGCTTCAAGGATCACTCGGCAGGCGGCAGGCCGCATCTGGCTCTGGACGGCTTGCTGTTCTCCCTGTTCTGGGCGAAGGGCCGCAAAAATGAGCGACAGATCCTGGTGGAGTCGATTCCCGCTCGGATCAGGGTGCCTGGAGCTTGCGCAGGCAGCACCCAGTGACGCGTTGCGGTATGCACTTCGCAGGTTCACGCTGGAAGTATCGGTAGAGAGTCTTTCATCACCAGCGTTCGAACCAAGAGAGATCTATCGGAGACTAGACCATAGATATCGATCGGACATGCCGATGCAGCCCCTTCCGAGCTATCAGCTAATTCCGTTCCTCGATTGGCTCCACCAACGGAAATTCTCTACTCAGAGAGCAAGCATAGACCAGCTTGACCATCTCGCCCTGGAGTTCCTTCGGAGCGGCGGCCGTAATGGCATGGTCGGCATAATGATCCTCTTCCAGACGTGTCCTGTTCTCAGCGAACCCACGGTCGAAGCCCAGATGGATCACTTTTCTGGTTGCGGCCGATGCATTGAGATGCTCCACGAAGAGAGCTTCGAGGATCGCCCAGCGGAGTCATTCCTTCGACAGCGTGCAACAAATCACCAGAACCTACACCCCTTCTTGTCTGGATTCGTTGACCGAATGGCGGGAACGGCCCTTGATGTTGCCGCAGATTGGAACTCTCCTCACCGCCGCTTCCAGAGGGAGCGGCCGCCCTCGTTCCGTCAGATTATCCAGTATGAAATTGGGTCCGATCTTCGCCAAGAATTCCAGGACTACCTATCCGAGGTCCGGATGGCGAACCCCGGACTAGTAGAGAACTATGAATCTTGGCGCTCGGGATCTAATCGAGCATGCCCGCCAAGTTCCGATGCGGAGGAGCGCCGGAAAGATCCAACCATTGATATCGGAGACAATGAATCTCTTCGCTCCTTCGCTCAAAGACTCTCCGCGTCTGCGCAAATCGCGATCCAGGATGGCTTCTACGATGAACAGATAGCCAAAGATTCCCATTTCGCACACATGGTAGCTGCGATAGGCGACGGTTCTGCCGATAACGCTGCCCAGATTCTGGAGTTCCTAAACTGGCTGCATCAACGGGCGCCCGAGCTCACTCCACCAGGCAATATTCCCCACGAAGAACTGGAGGATCTCGCCCAGAAGTTCTGCGAAAACCGCGGCTACACCAACGGGCTGACTTTCTCCAAAGAGGCTCAACGCTGGCTTTCGGGCGCAGGGTCGAAGAAGATAACTCGGCGTATCGCCAGATTCCTCGGCACAGATGGAGGCCGCAGCAGGACAGGCTCCCCAAACCCTTTGGATAGATATGCGGCGATCCGCTTCCATGGGCTCTTTATGTTTCTATCTTCGGGAGACTTTCCGAGATTCATTAGCGATCACTGGCGCGACCTTCACCATCTCACCGGCGATGACATCGACATCTACTATAGTCAAAGTGATCTCACCCGCCGGACAAGCGGCTACGAAATAGCGAATCACTTCCGCAGCCTGCAACTCAGGGTCGACGCATTGCCTGCTCTTCTACTATGGGAGGAGCAAATAGAGGCCAGCGGCACGCTCCCACTGCGCGATCTTGACCACATCGGCATAGTTGAGGTCATGAAAACCGTAGTACAAGCAATCCGCGATGGTTGCACTTTGGAAAATATCATAGAGCGCGCCAGCTCCCGCACCAACCAACTCTCCCGCAGCGGGGAGAAGGGCCCCACAGTTGAGCATCACGGATTGCTCGTCATTGGCAATGGAGGAGTTGTGACACACGAGACTCATAACATTAGCGGGAGTACAATCGGCGCCGTCGGTTCCCATGCGGTCGCACACGACAATGTATTCTTCCAGGATGCTAGGTCGGCTTTGTCCGGTAGCGAGCTGACCCCCTCGGATTCTCCTGCAGTTTCACATCTGGCCGAGCTAATCGCGTCTCGCAAGATCGAGGGTCTTGGGCTAAGTGAACGTCTTGAGGGGGCGTATCACTTGTCAGCATTGGCGGATGCTGCAGCCCAGCATCAGGCTCAAGAAGAGCCATTGGCGGGTTGGAAGAAATGGATTACTACCTTGGGCGACCGTGGCCAGCGGGTACTCACCTTTCTCGCAAGTTCAACAACAATCGCCGCGCCGATCGCCAGGCTCTTGGGCGTGCCTGTGTGACGCCAAAGCCGGAGCCAGAGGTTTCACCGGCCTTTGCCGGTTAGCTCGGCCCCGCGGTTGAGCTGGGCCATCAGCTCGCGGTTGGCGGCGCGGGCAGCGGCGAGGTCGTCGTCGCGGTCTTGGAGCTTCAGTTCCAGGTCGACGACCTGCTGTTCGAGGGTGGTGATCCGGGCCTGGAGCTGTTCGGTGTCGTCGGGGCCGCCGATGCCCGACTCGCGCCAGACCTGTTCGCCCAGCACCTCGCTGAGCCGGCCTTCGAGGCGCCGGATGTGTGCGGCAAGCCGGGCGGTGCGGGCGTCAGCTGCTGCCAGGTCGGTCTGCAGCGAGGCCCGGCTGACGGCCGGTCCCCGGCCGCCGGGGACGGTGGGCGGCTCAGCGGCCTGCGCGTGGATCTGGCCGAGCAGGTCGCGGTGGCGGTAGAGGAAGGTGCGGTCGACGCCCGCGCGGCGGGCGATCGCCGCGACGCTGGTCTCAGATCCGTCCTTCGCGGCCTCGGCCAGGGCCGCGAGGACGCGCTGACGGCGTCGGCCGGTGTCAGCCCGGCGGCCTTCCAGCATGGCCTGGACGGCGGGGTCGGGTGGGGTCATGCGGGTCGCTCCGGTCGTAGGTCGGGCAGGGGCTGGGGAACGCGGGGCATGCCGAGGAAGCCCTGGCGGGTCTTGCGGACCATGGCCGCGGCCTGCTGGATCTCGGCGCGTTCGGCGTCGGTGAGCTGGTCGACCTCTTCGGTAACGCGACGAATCAGCCGCCGGACGCGGGAGATCTCTTCCTCCGACGGAGTGGCCTCGGCGCGGGCCCAGTCGTCGGCCTCGGTCATCGACCGCAGCCGTTCACGCTGCCGCAGCAGACCGTCGAGGTAGGCGGCTAGTTCGGGGAGGTGGGAGACGTCGGTGGAGTAGTGGTCGCAGCCCATGCAGCGGAACCGCAGGGGGCAGGCGCCGCCTCCGGCGGCGACATTGGAGGGCTCAGAGCAGGTGCCGAATGGGACCTGGACCGACCCGATCGCCAGGCGGACACGTTCGGCGTCCAGCAAGGTGGTGACCGCTCCCCAGACGCGCTGTCCATGGCGGTCGAACTGCATCGCGGTGACCTTGTCGACGGCCTCGCGCAGCCTTACTTCCTTGACCCGTAATGGTGGAGTCGGGTATTGGAACCGTCCGAATGCCTCAGCCGCTGCGGACCCCATCGCCCGGGCCGGCTGTCGAATCGCCTCACTTGGTGCCGAATGTGAGGACGTCTCCGGGTTGGCAGTGGAGTTCGCGGCAGATCGCGCTGAGGGTGCTGAAGCGGATCGCCTTGGCGCGGTCGTTCTTGAGAATGGACAGGTTCGCAACCGTCACTCCGACGCGTCCCGCGAGTTCGGCGAGGGTCATGCCGTGGTCGGCCAGCAGTCGGTCCAGGTGGCAGTGGATTTCGTGCGGGTCCTCCGGGGGCATCAGACCAGTCCCTCCGTGTCTTCGCGCAGTCGCGCCCCCCGGCGGAAAGCCGCAGCCGCGGCTGCGGTCAGCAGGGCCCCGAACACTGCTGCGGTGCTCATGGCATAGGGAGTGAGGACAGCCTGTTCCACCGGCGAGCCCTCGACCAGGAGTTTCGTCGTCAGGACATCCAGGGCCGGGGGGAGCGTACCGACCAGGAGAAGGGCCCCGGCAATGACGAGCAGGCGGCGCGTGTTCTGCGGGACGAAGAAGTCCCCTGCGTGGAAGGTGCGGGCCATGAGGAGGAGGACGTAGAAGATCACGACCAGTAGGACCGCGCCCGTCAGGCCGGGCAGGATCAGTAGCAGCCGATCTCCAAGGCCCGGGTCATGGAAGGCGAGGTCGGCCTGGCCGGTCCCACGCAGTGTCACCGGCCCCGAGGCCGTCGCGTCGGGCGCGGCTGCGGCGACGCTGACCGCGCGGGTGTCGGTGATGGGTGGGAGCGGGCCGACGACCCCGAGGATCGGGAACACGACCTTGAACAGGCCCACCAGTAGCAACCCCAACCCCAGGGCCGTCTCCAACACATGATTGTTGGCCCGCACCCACCAGGGCGATGTTTCGGACATGAGGATCCCCCTTGCTCAGCCAGTTACATATCGCTATTCGATACTATCGATAAACGATATGGGACTGTCAAGGTAGGCCGCGCCTCGCTCGGGTCAGGCCAGGGCGCCCGGGGGCGGTGTCTCGCCGGACCGCCTTGGCGAGTGCCTGCGCGGAAAGTCATGATCGGACGGGAGCCCCGCGTGGGCGTTGGCTGACGTCGGCGGCATAGGCGGCCCAGTCTCCGGCTGCGGCTCGCTGCCATTTGACGGCGACGGTGATGTCGATGCCGAGGGTCCGGGCGAGGACCGCAGCAGGCAGCTCCGTGGCGAGTTGGAAGAGAGCGGTTGAGCGGGTCTCGGCGAGGCGGATGCCGAGTTTGCGGAGCCGTTCGCCCATAGCCCAGGCACTGATCGGGCGGCCGGGTTGGCCGCCAGGGAAGAGCCAGGGTGACTCTGTCCGGCCGAGGACGGCATGGCTGCGGCGGGCCGCGACCTGCTGTCGGGCCAGGTCAGCGACGGGTGCGGGAAGCTCGACCGGAACGGCGCCGAGGCGGATGCGAACGGCTCCGTCCGTCTCCTCGATGTGGCCGATGGTGAGGCGAGAGATCGCCGCGGGCCACTGGGCATAGAGGAGCAACAGCAGTCCGGCCAGGCGGTCTTCAGGTTTGAGAGTGTCGTCGTGCAGCAGGCGACGGGCTGTGTCCCAGCGGGCCTCGTCGTCCATCGCCTGGGAGGGGCCGTTCCATCGCTCGGCAGGGAAGCTGAGATCGCGGGCGATCTTCTGGGAAAGGGCCCAGCGCACGAAGTGTCCTGCCTCCCGGCGATGGCGGACATCGTCGCTGGTCATCCAGCGTTCAAGGTCGGCCTGACGGCAGGTTGAAAGGGTCAGATTCTGCTCCTCGAGCCAGTCCAGGAGATGAACTGCCGCCCGCAGATGTTGCCGTGCGCCCGCGAGCTGGTAGTGCGTAATCTCCTTGCCGCGGCTGCGTCGGCGAAGCCGACGCAGGAGATGCCAAGTCGCGTACCGGTGCAGCATTTTCCGGCCCTCGGCCGTCGCATGGGAGGCGACGAGGTCCTTCACGTGCCGTTCGAGACGGACCATCTGCTCGTCCCGCCGGGGCAGGACTCCGGTGGCGACGAGAACGCTGCGGATGTGCTCGACGACCTTGCCTTCGGGGAGCACGTCCAGGGCCTCATGGGTGAGAGGCCGATGACCAGAACCAAGATCGGACAGGACGGTGGCGACGATGCCCTTGGAGAGCCAGCGCATCGCGGTGCCGGCCCGTTCGGTGTCGGCCAGGGCGTCGTGAAGGGACTGTAGCTTCGGGTTTATGGAGCCGGTTTCATCGGCGAGGAGTTCGTGGAGCCGCTGCTTGAGGGTGCAGCGGGGGCACGGTCCCGGCGCGTGCAGCCGTTCGGCTTGTCCGCAGGTGGGACAGGGGCGCCAGAGCTCGGCGTCCGGCGTGGTGCAGGGGCCGCAGACGGGGGCGTCGGCGGTGCCGGAGTGAATGCCGCGCATTCGTCCGCAGACGGTGCAGTGAGCTTGGCGCCTGTCACAGCCGCCGCAGCGGGGCAGGCCGGTGAGCTTCGAGAGCATGCAGGGTGCGGTGCGGCCGCAGATCGAGCAGAGCAGGATGGGCAGGGGACGGCAGTTCGGGCAGATCGGCCCGTCTGCGGTGCGGCTGCTGACCATGCGTGACTCGCCGCAGACGATGCAGGTCTCCAGGTTCGCCGGGTCCTTGACCAGGCAGCTCGGACACAGCGGTCGCCTCTCGGCGTCGCGGGTGGCCGGCTCGCGCCGGGCACCACAGCGTACGCATTCTTCGAAGCGGGACTTGGCGATGCAGTTGCGGCAGACCCGCTGCCCGTCGAGCGGCTTGTCGATGCGGACCACCCGGTGGCAGCGAGGGCATGCGGGCCGGACGATCCCGGCGACACCGGCCTCGTGTAGCAAGTCGATGAACCGCAGGATGGCACGATGCGGCGCCAGATAACCCTCCCCGGTCAGCAGACGAGGGTTGTCCTCCAGGGCCCAGACCACTCTCTGGCGATAGTGAGGACGGTGGGGCGCCGACCGGCGGAGGGCCTCAGCGACCGCATCACGGTCGACGCCCGGGGCGATCGTGGTGATCAGTTCGTGGACGACCGCGGCTGGATCACGATCGTCGTTGTCGGGACACATCGAACAGCGCGGCAGGCCCTTGCGGTCCCGGAAGCTGACACGTCGGACGTTTCCGCAGGCGGTGCACTCGGCTCTCTCCTGCCCGCAGACCGAGCAGTACCAGTCCTGGCCCTTGCGCTGGAGGGTTCGCAGCTGCTTGCCGCACTCCGCGCAGACCGGTGCCGCGATCGCCGAGGCGCCGGCCTTGCGGAGCTCGATGAGCAGATCGCCGATCGCCCGGGGTGCCGGGGACCGGCCGTCGGTCAGGACGGCGGACCGCATCGCCAAGGCCTTGGCCACCTGGCGCGACTTCGCTCGGCCGCCCGCGACCGCGGTGACCACGGCCCGGATCCTCTCGGCGCCGAGTTCCTTCTCGACATCGGTGACGAGGTCTGTGATCAGGCCGATCGGGTCCGTGACGGCGCGATCAAGCTGGTCAGCCGTGGTCAAGACCGGTCAACTCCTCTGATCCGAGCACGCTTTGGACGCAGTCCGCCGAGTCCCTCCGCATCGGGTGCCGAGCCGCCGGCGGCTGCCTTCTTCGGCTTCTTCACGGCCCCGGCCGCCACGATCGGCTCGATGAGGTCGTCCATGGTGCAGTCGAGGATGTCGAGCAGGGCCATGAGGATCTTCAGGCTCAGTCGCTCCGGTCGCTCGACGACGAGCCGGTAGACCTGGCTCGTGGACAGCGTGATGCCGCGCTCCTTCAGCGGCGGGAGGAGGTCGGTGGTGGAGAACATCCCGCGGTCGGCCATGACTTTGCGCAGGTGCCAGTGGTAGTCGAGCTTGGCGGCCATCGCCGGATCCCTCCTGTCAGGCCCCGGCGAACGCCGGGGCCAGTGCCTTGTGCAGGGAAGTGTTCATGAAGTCGTCGCTGACGTGCGTGTAGATGGCCAGGGAGCTGTCGCACTCGTGGCCGACCTGCTGCTGGATGAAGCGCCGGTCCACCCCGTCCTCGGTCAGGTGCGTGACGTACGAATGCCGAAGACTGTGCGGAGTCAGCTCTTTCGTCAGCCCGAGAGCGTCCCGGTATGCCTCGAACCGGTCGTTGATCGAGCCGGGCTGCAGGCGGCCCCCGCGCTCGGTGATCCACAGAGCAGAGTGATCGGGGAACCCGAAGCGCGGCCGGACGTTCTCGACGTAGTCGGCGACCGCCTCGACGGCCCAGTCCATCACCGACAGCACGTTCCGCCGACGCGGCGACTGGCCCTTCTTCGCCTTGCCGTAGCGGACGTTGAGCGTGCCGTATCGGCCGAACTGGCGGGCCTGTGGGTTGCGCCCGAAGTCGACCACATCGAGCTTGGACGTCTCGGTCCGGCGAAGTCCCCACCCGTAGATCACCTTGAACAACGTGGCGTCGCGGTAGGCCGCCAGGGCTCCCTTGCGTTTCGCCCGGACCGCTCGTTCCACTTGGTCGTCGGCGTAGTCGAGGAAGAGCTGCAGCTCTTCCCGCGTGAAGGGCCTCGCCTCCGGGTCTCCTTCGTAATCCTGCAGGTGAGGCAGGGTATTCCACTCGTGGCAGATCGCCACCGGGAAGGTGCCGAAGGCTTCCTCGCAGGCCGGGACCCAGCCGTAGCGGGCGTCAATGAGGAGCTCGGTGAACAACCGGACGATGCCCTGGTAGCTGCGGACCGTGGACGGCGCCAAGTGTCTCTCGCTCGTCAACGACGCCGACCACTCGTCCAGGTGGGCGGGCGTCCATCGCCACGGGTACTCGTTCGTGAAGTCCAGAAACCGGCGAATTAGCCGTTCCCTCGGGTCAATCGTGTCGTCCTTCAGGCCTCGCGACTTCTGCTGAGCACGCCAGCCCCGCAACATCGCGTCGAACATCGCGTCCTCGGGACGCAGCTGGACCACCCCGGAGACGAGCTCCAGTTGAGCCGACCCGGCCAGGGCCACCTTGCGCTGATGCACCACTCCAGACCCTCCCTTCTGGAGGGCAGATCATGCATCAGAAGGGATCAACTCGGCAACACGCCTGCTCAGGCGGCCAGTCCATAGACCCCACGAACTCGTTCCACTTCCCGCATCGACCACGCGACCTGCGGTTTCTCGCCCGTCTGATGCAATTCCCGAGGGTTGTAGTAGCAGCGGGTCGACTGGTAGGAGTCGTGGTCCATCAGGGGTGAGAGGACCTCGATAGGGACGCCGGCGTCCGCGTGGCGCTGGGCGAAGGAGTGCCGGTAGGTGTAGGGGAAGATCTTCTCCTTGTCGAAGACCGTGCCGTCGTCGAGTCGGAACTCCGGTAGGGCGGTGACCCATTCACGGTGCACCCCGCTGAAGTGGGTGGAGTCGATGCCCTTGGCCCCGAGCTGGTTCATCACCGATGACGGCAGCAGAGCCAGCTGGGACAGCGGCTGGCTCGGGTAGAGGAGGCGGACGCGTTCTTGCTGCTCGCGGATCACCTGTGCGGTGGGTTCGTGGATCGGCAGCTCACGGCGGATCCGCTGTTCCTTCCAGTTGTTGTAGACCAGGACGGGCTTGCCCTGCCGGTCCCGGTTCAGGCAGTGGAATTCCAGCTTGCAGATCTCCTCCGGGCGCCGGCCGGTGTCCATCATCAGCTCCACCGCGACGCGCAGCTCCCGGCACGTCATCTCCTCGAACAGGTCCAGGTGCGCGCAGAGCTGCCGCATCACCTCCGGCGGCAGGTCCTGGCTCTCCTCCGAGGGCTCTGGTGGTTTCGGGACGTCGTGCCGGGTGATCACGAAGTCGTCCGGCAGCCCGGCCATGGGCCCGGCTGCCCTGGTCAGGCCCATCACGCGTGCCTGCCGGAGGACGTTGCGGGCGGCTCTGACGTAGGTGGTGCGGGTGTCGGCGGCGATGCGGCCATTGGCCTCCAGGAACGTCATGCGGTTCAGATGGTTCTCGATGTCAGACCGCCCGAGCGCCGCCGTGTCCATGCCGTGGTCCTGGCGGGCGTAGAGGCTCCGGGACAGGAAGGCCAGTCCGGTCAGGTGCTGGCGGGCGTGGGAGGACGTGCTGCGCGAGCGAGCGCGGGTCAGGTAGTCGCGGGCCCAGCGCTTGGCGGTCTCCTTCAGCCAGGGCTGGTGGATGTCGGTGAACTCCACCGATCCGCGGTGCCCGAAGACGGCCAGGTCCCAGATGTCCTTGCCGTACTCGCCTTCCGGGGACTTGAACGCCCGCAGCGCGTATGCGGTCAGGCGGTTGAGCAGCACCTTCGCGGTGCTGTTCGCCTCCAGCCCGGGGACGTCCTCCAGGCAGCCTGCCAGGGAGGGACGGATGGTGCGGTCGATGAGCGAGCGCAGCCCGCCGATGTCGGTCTTTGCACCGCGCCGGCAGCGGTGCTGCAACCCGAACAGCAGCTGCGCGACGACCAGGTCCGCCAGGCCCCGGAAGCTGATCTCGGAGCCGCTGCATCCTGACGGCACGGTCCGCAGCCACAGCTGCTCGTCGAGGTCCGCCTCTGTCTTGCGGAGGTGGTTGAGCTGCTTGCCGTGTGGATGGCAGAGCCGGTGGCCCACGGCGGTCACGGCCTGCCGGGTGCAGGCGAGCACGCCGCAATCACCCAGACGCGGCAGGGCCAGGGCCGCGGGGCTGGCGAGGAACTCCGTCAGTGTGCCGCCGAACTGCTGGTAATGGTGCCAGTGCGAGCGACACAGCGGCTGGCTGCGGGAGTTGATCCAGGTTCGCTCGCATCCGCCGACCCGGCACGCGCCCGGACCCACCCGCGGGGCCGTGCGCGGGAGCGTGACGAACTCCTCCAGCGGCAGTCCCGACTTTCGGTGCTGGTCCTGGCATGTCCGGCACAGACCACGGCCCTTCGACGGCAGATCACACTCCGGCACCGGGCAGGCCCGCATGCCCAGCATGGGATGGTCGACCGGCGCGCTCAGGACGCGGCGCCCAGCGTCCCAGCCGACCTCTGCGAAGAACTTCGGCTCGATCAGCGACCACAAGAACGCCGCCCGCTCCTCCTCGCCGGCGCCCGGGGCCGGCGGCGCCGCCGGCAGCGTCACCGCCGCGGTCATCGCTCTCCTCCAGCCAGGTCGCGCGGCGAAGGCACCCGCTCCACGGCCCGGCGCAGCCGGTCCGGGTCCGGGTGCAGATACGGCTCGGCGCTGGACAGCCGCTCGTGATCGAGCAGGGCGGCCACCTCGTCCAGGCTGCCGCCGGCGTCCGCGACGTTGCTGGCCATCGCGTGCCGGAGCATGTGCGGGGTCACGATCCTCGACAGCCCTGCCCGCTTCGACAGCCGCTGAAGCAGCTCGGTGATGCCGTCCGGGGTCATCGGGGCGCCCAGCGGCTCGGCGAACAGGTTCACCAGCACGAAGTCGCTCGCCGCCCCGTGCTGTAGCGCCATCCGCTCGATCACGTACTGGTCGTGGGCCTGGACCACCAGGAAGTCGACCGGTTTGGCCTTCCCCGGCCAAGCGGACCGCTGGCGCTTGGCCCACGCCCCGTTGGCGTTCTCCCGCCGCAGGACGTGCAAGTGGGAGCCGGTCACCCGGCAGCCCAGCGCGGTGGAGTCCGGCATGAAGTGCATGTCCTCGCGCCGCAGGCCCGCCGCGGTGCCGCGGCGCAGTCCGGCCCGGGCGAGCAGCAGCACGATGAAGCGGTCCCGGGCGTTGCGGCAGGCCACGAACAGCGCGACCGCTTCGGCGTCCGTGGCCCGGTCCCGGCGCTTGCGCGGGACCTGCACGCGGTGGCGGGCCTTGAGCCGGTAGCTCATCCCCTCGCCGCGGGCCTCCTCGGGCAGGTCCCAGTCCTCGGCCACCTCGTAAAGCTGGACCAGGACCTCCGAGGGCACGGTCTTCGCGGTGATGCCGTGCAGCAGGAACTGCCGCACGCCGGTCAGCACGTTCCCGATCCGGCCTGGCTGCCGGCGGGGCTCCGTCCCGGGCCCGGCCATCACCACCCCGCGGCCTGCGACCGGCCGCTCGATCCCGGTGGCCTCAGGTGTCCCGTACTTCAGCCACACGGTGAACAGCCCGAGGTCCACTGCGGCGGTCCGCCAGTCGCGGCCGGTCCGGGCGCACCAGCGCAGGTACAGCGCGATGTGCCCGGCGTACGTACGCGTCGTCAGCTCCGCCTGGTCCCTGCCGAACCGTACGTACCGCAAGAATGCGTCCGCCGCCGGCACCACGGCCAGTTCCTCGTCCAGCACCGTCCAGTACCCGGCACCCGAGGGCAGCTGCACACGAAACGCCCGCAAGGTTTCCTCCACTCCATCTGCAACGTGTCGCAACGATCACGACAGCTCCAGAGATGCGAGGAAGAACCCCAGCTCACACGGTCAGACGCAGCGTCCTACGACACGTCGAAGCGCCAGGGAGAACGACCACCAGGAGCACGGCGTCGCGGGGGTCGGCGGTGACTCGGTCGCGGACGACGTCGGCGTAGGACTGGGAGCCGAAACCCACAACACACCAGGCCAGCCGGCACCCCACGCACCAACAAGCCCCTCCGAGCGTCAGCATTTGACCATCCCTGCGGCGGGTCCTCAGGGGCAGCGGTGGCCCGGGGCGGGGTGGGCCATCCATACCGCGACATCGGCGACCCGTAGCGCGCTGACCGTCTCGGGCAGGCCCGCACTCTGCCGCAGGCCAAGGAGTCGGTGGTGCAAGGCCGCGTCGTCCTCGCGCAGGGCGGTGCGCAGATCGGTCCAGAACGACGGCGGGTGGCCGAGCGCACAGCGCACGACCCGGTCGTAGACCGGCAGCAGCCGCGGCCGCTTACGGGCTAAGAGCTTCCCGGCGATCACCCACCCAATCTTGTACTGGTCCTCCAACAAGCACCAGGCCCGGTACGCTGGCGAGCCGTCCGCGACGACCGAGGCATCGGCGTCGGACAGATCAGTGTCGGAAGGGATGCCTCGCAGCAGTTCGGACAGTTGGGTGCCCAGCGGGCCTTCCAGCAGGTCGAGGGCGACGGGCGCGGGGACGGTCACCGACAGGGTCTGCACCGCCACCAGGTCCTCTGCGGTGAACCTGTCCGCGACCTGCCGACGGTCACCCCCGCCCGCCAGGTGCTCGAACCGGCCCCCCGTGAACGCGCCGGCACCCGGGGGCAGACCGATCCCGAAGTAGCGGCGCAGGTCGTCCACCACCCGCTCCGCATCCAGAACGACGTGCAGGCGCTGCCCCACCACGGACGGCTCGCCGTCGGAGGAACCAGGCCCCGCGACGAGCTCGTTCATCTCAGATACCTGTGCCCTCATCTGTGTCAGTTGTGGCCGGTGGCGTCGACTGGGCCGCCCATACCTCGCTGATCAAGGTGAAGGACGTAGTGAGCATTCCGGCCCCCCAGCGTGGGGGCATGACGGAATGAGCCCTCTGGCCGTGGGCGATGCGGTTGCGGAGCTTGCGCCCCTCGTGGAGGAACTCCGTCTGCCGCTCGGTCAGGAGGCCACTCTCCTTGCCCTGCTTGATGAGAGCGTGGAGCGGCTTCGTGCCGGAGTCAGGGATCTTGGCCCGGAGGACGATCTCCATCGCGATCAGGGCGTGCAGGAGGGCCACGGCGGAGAACTCGTAGCAGAAGTACGAGTGGCGCAGGAGCTCGCGGGAGGTGTGCAGCACCGTTGCCGCGGACTGCGGGATACCGGAGGGCACCGTCAACCCGGCGACGACGTCGTGCATGTCAGCGTACTGGGTGACGAAGTGATGGGCCCGGGGGTCGGGCACGGGGAACGGCAGGCGCTGATCGGCGGCGGCGTTCCACGGCAACTGGGAGGTGGGGTTGCCGCCGTCCTCAGCGCAGCTATTTGGTGACGGTGGGGTCGATCCACGCTCCGTAGCCCTCATGGGTGCTGAAGGACTCCAGGGTGGTGAGCTTGATGCGGAAGGCTTCGCTGATGTCGATGGTCACCTTCTTCACGGTGTCCCCGGGGGCCATCGTGAACTCTTTGACGATGACGTCGTCGACCTGCACGGTGAAGGTGATGACGTCGCCGGAAGGCGTGCTGTCCGAGACACCGGCGCTGGCGGTGAAGGTCGAGTACTCGCGGTTGAGCTGCCAGGTGCGTTCGGCCTCGAACGCGTACAGGTCTTGGGGTATTCGCGAGTATTGACGGTCAGGGCGCCGGCAGTGAACGAGCGCTTGGTGCCCTCCGGGTAGACGTCCATCGGCACCAGATCCTCGATCAGCGACCAGCTGTGCTGCTCCGGCGCGGGCGTACTCGGCGTCGCGCTGGCCGAGGGAGCCGTGCGGGAGGGCATTGGCGCGGAGGACCTGGTGGTGCCGGGCGTGGCCGACACCGGCGACGCGGCCCGGTTGTTCGCGTCGTTGGTACCGGTCGCCCAGATGCCGACCGCGGCGCCGCCGCCCGCCAGGAGCACGACGGCCACCGCGACGCCGATCAGCACAGGAGCCCGCCGGCCGCCGCCGGACTTCGACGGCTCCGGCACCGTGGGCGGCTCGGGAGGCAGGGGCGGCACCGACGCCTGGTGCACTCCCGCACCGGCCCCGGTTCCCGCCGGCACCAGGTCGCCCGAGCCCTCGGCCGCCTCCACCACCGCCAGACGACCCCGGCAGTCGTCCAGCTCCGTGACCAGGGCACCGCGGCGGTGGACGAGCTCGTCCCTGCGTTGCGCCAGGGCCCGGCTCTCCTCCTCGAGCCGGTGCCGGCGTTCCTGGCCCCCGGCACCGGGCGAGGCCTGGACCCGGCGGGTCTCCTCCTCCAGGTCCAGACGGAGCTGGTTCTCCCGCGCACGGACCTCGGCCAGATCGTCGCGGAGCCGGCGCAGCGCCTCCTCGCCGTCCAGGAGGCGCAGCAGGAGGGAGTTCTGGTCGCTGCCGCGGACGTCGGCGCCGGTGTCGACGAGGACGGTGCGGTAGGCGGTGAAGAGTTCCGTGTGGCGTTGAGGGGCGGCGGGGTCGTCGGTGCGGCGGGCGACTTCGGTGAGCAGGTCGTGGAGGAAGTCCCACGGCGGCAGGTTCGTGCCCAGGGTGTACTTGCGGACCGTGGAGTCCTTGTATGCGGGGAACCGGGCCGCGAACTCGCGCGAGCTCAGGCCCGTGAGGTCCAGCAGGACCTTCAGCCGGGCGCCGAACTCGGCTTTCAACCGGTCCTTCTCCTCACGCGCCTGCCGACGCGCGAGGATCCCGTCCTCCCCGCCGCCGTCACCACTGTGTGCCACCTGTGCTCCCCCTCACCAGAATCCGGTGCCGCCCGGCACGGAAACAGTTGGTCTGGCGCAGTCGCCCACCACCAGGCCCAGCGGTCACTGTAGGGCCAACTCAGCACGTCGCAGGGCTGGTTGAAACGGCATGGGCCGTTTCGTCCTCGCCCTGGCCTGAACCCGCACCCCCGAGGTGCCCGGTTGCCCGCAGGAGGCCCGCCATGACCCACCACCCCCGCCCGGGGCGCACCCACGACACAGGAAGCGAGGCCTGACCATGCCCGTCTCGCCGAACCTCGTGCCCGCGTCCGTCACCGCCGTCTCCGGCCTGGCGACCGTCATGGCCGGCGCACCCTGGTGGGGCGTCGTGATCTGCCTCGTCCTCGCCCTCGCCGCCACGTCGATGCAGACGCTCTTCCCGCAGGACTCCCCCGACCGGCTCACCTGGTGGACCAACCACCGCGAGCACCGCCACCTCCGCCGCACCCAGCACCAAAACCGCCGTCGGTGTGTTCGTCCTGGACCACCCGCCTGACGGGCCGTAGCCCCGGCAGACAGGCCGCGCGGGGACACGGCCTCCCAGGTCGGCCTCCCAGCTCCACGACGAACACCACCACCAGGCAGGGCTTCGTGCGCGGACACGGCTGTACCGGATGGCGGCGGTTGCTGTCAGTCGTATGCCGATTCCGGTCAGTTGGGTGCCAAAAGGCTGGGATACCTGGAACCCGGACGGCAGACCGTGCTGTCCCGTACTCGGCGGAGAGGGGCCGCACATGCCGGGAAGCCGTGGCGAGGATCCCGTGGGCGGCCCCGCGAGCGTGTTCCCGCCCGAGTTGGGGCGGGCAGCGGCGATGCCCCGGCTGCTGGACCTCGACGGGCGCGGTGAACTGGCATCCGCGCACGTACGTCTGGTAGCCCAGGCGTTGGGGAAGTCAGAGCGGACGGTATGGCGGTGGCTGGCCGCCGCCCGGGAGGATCATCGCCTCGCCCGGGTGGAGGCGTCCCATTTCACGGTCACCACAGAAGTCCGGCGGCTGCTGGCACTGTGGGGCGGTAACGCCTCCCGGGTCCACGCCGAGCTGGTGCAGCGGGCGGCCGAAGATCCGAACGCGCCCGCGGTGCCGTCCCTGTCGACGTTGCACCGGGCGATCCGCCGGGACCTGACCCGCGGTGAGCGGGCCGGACTCAAGAGCGGGGAAGCCGCCCGCCGTGCTCACGACGTCTTCGGGCAGCGTCCGCCGACGCACCGCAACGCGGCGTGGGAGGGCGACCACAAGCACGTGCCCGTCGAGGTCGACGTGGAAGGTGAGCTGGCCACGCCGTGGGTGACCTGGTTCATCGACTGCGCCACCAAAGCGATCACCGGGGTCGCGGTCACCGCGCACGCGCCGAGCCGCGACGCGGTGCTGGCGTCCCTGCGGATCGCGATCACCCGCACCGAGCCATTCGGACCCGTGGGCGGGCTGCCCGGTCAGATCCGGGTCGACCGCGGCAAGGAGTTCCTGTGCGCAACGGTCACCGCGGCCATGGGCGCGCTCGCCGTCCCCGTCACCGATCTGCCCGCCTATACACCGCACTTGAAGGGCACCATCGAGGCGTTGAACGACGCGGTGGAGGAGATGTTCCTCGTCTCCCTCCCCCGCTACACCGGCCGACAGAAACTCACCGGTGGCCGGATCGCCGACCCCGATGCCCCGCCGCTGGCCTATGAGGCATTCGTGGGGCTGCTGCTGGACTGGGTGGCCTGGTGGAACACCCGCCACCACCCGTCCGCGTTGAACGGGAAAAGCCCCGTCGAGGCGTGGCAGGCCGATGCGACGCCGCTTACTGATGTGTCCGCGGGGCAGCTGGCGACGTTCGCTCTGGAGGACGACGGTCGTACTTACACGATCAGTACCAGCGGGGTGCGGTGGCGGCGCCGCGATTACCTCGCCCCGTGGATGAACGGCCGTACCGGCACCAAGGTGTCGGTACGGCATCTGCCCCATCACGACGACACCATCGAAGTCTTCGACGCTACGACCGGCCGCCACCTTGGTTCGGCGTTCCTGGCCACTGCGGCGAGCCGTGAGCAGATCCGTGCCGTCCAGGCGGCACGGACCGCGGCTGCCCGCCGTCTCAAGGCCGATCTGAAGGCCGCGGAGAAGCTGCGCCGCCGGCGCTTCGAAGCCTCCACCACCGCCGCCCCGCCCAGGCCTCTCACCTCCTCGACCTCCGCCCAAGCCGAAGAGGAGCTGGGCGCGGCTGCGCAGACGGACCGCCGTGCGCTGGCCCGTCCCGACTTCATTCCGCACGGCCCCGCGCCCGATACCTGGGCCCGCCCCAGGCCCCCGCGCACACCTACTCCTGATGAGGACCACCGCTGATGATCGCCGATCTGGACTACGGACTGCTGCCCGACGAGAGCGAAGACCACTTCCTGGGCCTGGAGCAGGCGCAGCTGGTCGGCACCGACACACTGCTCACCACGCGGGACAACATCGAGGCCGTCATCGAGGCCAAGGCCATGATGTGCGTCTACGGGCCGGCCGGATCCGGCAAGACGATGTCGGTGAACTCGGCCCTGCGCCACCTCGCCCCGGACATCACGCACCGCCTGGAACTGCGGGCCGGACCGACCCCGCGCGACATCCGCCATGGTCTCTTCCAGGCGCTGGGGCTGCCGGGAGAGCCGCCGGCCCGCCCGATCGAGTTCGACACCCTCCTCAAGGAGGCGCTCGCCGAGGAGTTCCGGGTCCTGGTCTGTGACGAGGCACAGTGGATGAAGAAGACCGGGTTCGAGTTCTGGCGCCACCTGTGGGACGACAAACGCACCAACATCGCGGTGATCTTCGCCGGGGGCGACGGCTGCTACAAAGTCCTGCGCCGCGAGCCCATGCTGGCCTCCAGGATCTTCATCTGGCAGGAGTTCGCCCGCATGTCCAAGGACGAGGTACGGGCCACGATCCCCGCCTTCCACCCCGTCTGGGCGGACGTCGACACCGCGCTGATCGACGCGATCGACAAACAGGCCGCCCACGGCAGCTTCCGCAACTGGGCCAACATCACCACCCACATCCTGACCGGCATGAAGAAACTCAACCTCAAACAGGTCGACGAAGACCTCGTGCGCTGGGTCTACAGCAAGATCGGCGGCATGTAGTGAAGGTCAGCAGCGCTACCCCGGTCACCGCCATCATCGACCAGGGCGACCACCCCGCCTGGACAGCTGCCGCACACGCCGCACACGATCCGGACCTGGGCCGTCTGACCATCGACCCCAGCCCCGCCAACGGCGCACCCGCCGCCCTCGCCCACGACCTGCTCTACGCCCTGGGCAAACGACTCCCCTCGGGCGGAGAAACGTACGGAACGTGGGCCGACTCCCAGCGCCCCGCCTGGGACGCAGTCGCCGCCTGGATACTCACCCACCACATCGGGCACCTCATCATCTGCCGCACCGACCGCCTCACCACCGCCCGCCAGAGACAACTACTCGCCCTGCGGGAGCGCTGCGGCACCCGCCTCACCCTCCTCTGGCACCGACCGGTCACCCCCGCCCTGAAAACGCTCCTCGAAGAAACCCCACACCACCTCATCGACAGCCTCCCCCAGGCCCGTATCGCTCTGGACCGGACGGAACACTCACCTACCGGCACACCAAGCGCCGGACAGAAGCGACCCGCCGAACCAGCCCCTTGCCAGGACGCCGGGCAGTGGATCACCTCCCCGGCACCGTCGGACGGTGAAGTGACAGACCGTCCGAAACGTGCCCGGTGCCAAGGCGCACCCGAGCTCGCCCTCACGATGAGCGACGCACCGGCCGCGCGAGGACATGACCGCATACCAGCAGACGTCCTCGCCGCCCGGCTGACCACAGTGGCGCACCCGCTCCACGCGACAGCCCTGACCATCCACGCGGTCACTGGGGCAGACATCAGCCGGCTCGCGCTTATCCGCGGTATCGACATCAACGAAACAGCGACCACCGTCAAAGTCCACGACAGCACAGCCCACCGCAGATGCCAGGTCTACCCACTACCCACCTGGACACGCCGCCTCATACGCGCGGCAGGCATTCACGGACAGCTCAAGGACCGTGCCCCAGACAGCCCGCTCTTCCCGCTCATCACGGTCCAAGACGGCGAACAACTCCGCCTCACCGCAACAGGAATCCGCTACAACCTGAAGCCCACACCGTAGAAGGCGACACCGTCCGCCCCGCCCCCAACTCTCGGCACCCAGCACCTGCCACCACAGCCCTGACCAGCGATTACACACCCCACGCTGTACCGATCGGCAACCAACTGACCTGCATAATCACCAAAAACGTCAGCACCAGCTCGGCATCCATGACAGCAGTCGAGCCGCCCACGACAACCCACTGAACGGCAGAGAGTTCGTTACTTACCCACTGACATCACAACGCCGAACTACCACCGACAAAAACCCGCAGATCATCACCATCGGCCCCACGGACCGGGTCATCGACCTGTTCGACGGCGAGGTCGAAGAGACCGTCTCCATGCTGGGCCGGTTCGGCCTCGGCGAACCGCGGCTGATGATGTCGCGGCCGGAGCATCTCTCCGACGGGCAGTACCACCGGCTCACCCTGGCCAGGCTGGCTCATAGCGGGAGCGGCCTGATGGCAGTGGACGAATTCTGCTCGAACCTGGACCGTGCCACGGCCAAGGTCATCGCCCACAACTTCCAGCGGGCCTGCCGCTCTCTGAACCTGCACGCCGTCGTCGCCACCGCCCACGACGACCTGCACGACTTTCTCTGCCCGGATGAACACGTCCGGCTGGACTTCGACAGTACCGTCCGCACGACCTCGGGCGGCTACACACCGGGTGAACGCATCGAGGAGTGGATCGACGAGGAGTTCACCGAGTCCGCGGGAGACCGCTCCGACTACGAGCGGCTGGCCGGCTACCACTACCGCGCGGAGGATGAGCGCTGGATCGACTGGGAGAATCTCGTCACCGAGGTGCGCACCATCCGTGTGGGCAGCCTGCTCGCCGCCGTCAAAGTCTTCTGCCGCCCCTTTCCCCGTGAGTTCGAGGCGCTACCCACGCTTCGCGCGATCAACGAGGCCGTGCTCTGCCAGGAACGCGTCATCGTGCACCCGGCCTTCCGCGGGCTGTCACTGAACGCGCGGATGTGGCCGGGGGGCGCGCCGGGGCGGAGGATTCTCTTCGCGCAGTCCGCACTGGGCCGACTCTTCCCTTTCCATCTCCATGCCGGCTACCGGCGTGTTGCACACCCCTCGGAGTCCCCCACCCAGGAGCAGCTGGACCTGGTCACCGCACTGCGCCGGCACGACCACGGCATCAACCCGAACTCGACCAAGGCCATCGCCGGAGCTCTGAGGAGCGTGACCGAGAGCGCGCTCGCGGAGATCCGGGCCGCGGCCGCGGCGGCTTTCGACGTCGCCACCCGGCGGCAGATCGTCTTCCTGGCGGGACTGTCCGGCATCGAAGTGCGGTCAGCGGACCTGGACTTCGTGAGCCGGGCCTCGTCCGAAGCGGCACACTCCGCCGACGCGGAGTCCCTGGCAGTGATGGTGGAGACGGCGACCCCCTTCAGGATGGCCGGGTTCGTCCGGACGTGGTCCCCCGAACATGGATGGCGTGTGAGAGCACATGGAACCTCTGAGGACAGCAGCATGCTCCCGGCCGGCCGCGGCTGACCAGCAGAGACCGCCACTCGGAGTGGACCCGTCCGCCATGACCGGAATCGCCGGGCTGCTGGAGGAGATACAGGCGTCAACCGCCATCCGGATCGACCTCTTCATCGAGCGGGCACGCGGCGACGAGTGCTTCATCCTGGACGACGCACCCGCCGTTGGCGAGTCCTTCCAGCAGACGGGCTTCTCGGTGAGCGTTCGGCACAGCAAAGGCACAGGCCACGCCGCCGCCAACAGCCTCTCCCGCGACGGCATCAGACACGTCATCGAGACCGCCGCCGGCCGGGCCGCTGCCGACGGGTTGCCCACGGGCCGTCTGACAGCCGCCCTGCACCAGGCTGTCCAACCATGGGGGCCGTCGCCCGCCGCGAGGACCGGGCAAGCGCCCGGACCGGCCTGGATGGTGGAGCCTCTCCGGGCGGCCCACGCGGCGGCCCGGCACGCGCCACGCGGCTGCGCCCGCCTTGCCTCGGTCGCCACCTCGTACTCCGGGGTGGCGCGGGACTTCGTACGCCTCGCCCCCGCCAGGTCCCACCTGGAGGGGGCGCAGCAGCGGTACCTCGTCTCCTGCCGGGCCATCGCGGACGGCGCCGGTGGAGCCGCCGTCGGATACCGGAAGGCCGGTGTCCGGGAGCTCGACGCGTGGGCATCCGGCCACGACATCATCGGCATCGGACGCGAGGCCGGCCGTGCCGCCCTGGCCAAGAGGGGAGCAGAGGCGGTTGACGAGCGGAATGCCACGCTCGTCATCGGAGCCGGCGCGAGCGGCGTGCTCGCCCACGAACTGCTGGGGCATCCGCTGGAGGGGGACGTCGTCGCGCACGGGCTGGCGGGCGTGGACTGGCGGAAGGGCGACCGGATCGGCCCAGCCGGGCTGAACGTGATCGACGATCCGGGGTTCGCGGGTGGTTGGGGCAGCTACGCGTACGACGACGAAGGTGCCCCCGCCCACCCCCGGCAGCTCGTCCGGGACGGTGTGGTCGTGGCGCTCATCGAGGGTGCGGGACGGCAGCGCAGGCAGTCGTTCCGGCACCTGCCGTTGTGCCGGATGAGCAATGTGCGCCTCGAGAACGGCCGGGACGATCCGGCCGCCCTGACCGCCTCCGTCGCCCACGGCTACCAGGTCTCCCGGCTGGGCGGCGGGGCGGTGCGGGAGGACGGCACCTTTTCCCTGGGCGCGGTGGATATCCGCCGCATCCGCAACGGCGTGCCGGCCGAGCCGATGGCCGACGCTGTCGTCACCGGAGAGGTGGCGGCCGTCCTCATGGGCATCCAAGGCATCGGTACCGACTTCGCCATGGGGAGCCCCGCCTCCTGCGCCAAGTACGGACAGGAGGTTCCGGTGGGTGACGGCGGTCCCACCGTACTGGTGACCGGGGTGACCCTCCAACCGTCCGAATAAACCGGTGAATCCGTGACCAGGCAGCAGCCGTCACACCGTACGACCGGCTCCACCGTGAGTCCGAACCGAGGAGACATGCAGACGTGATCAACGTGGATATTGCCATCGTGGGCAACGGCATCCTCGCCCTGTCCACGGCCTTCGAGCTGACGGGCCGGGACGGGTCCCTGTCGGTCGCCGTCATCGGCCCGGACAGCCAGGCAGGCGCGGCTACACCGGCTTCCGGCGCCATGCTCAACTGCTTCGCCGAAGTCACCAAGTACACGCTGCACTCCGATGCCTCACGCGCCAAGTTTGAGATGTGCCGGGACGCGCTGTCCCTCTGGCCCGACTGGCTGGATCTGGTCTGCGACGTGTCAGGCCACGACCGGCCGCACAATGTTTCCGGCACCGTCGTCATCGAGAACACCGTCTCCGGCGACCTGGACTCGGAGAACTTCGACGCAATGCTGGAGGCGGCCGCCAAGTACGGCGAGAACCACGAGCTCATCAGCCCGCGTGGAATCACCGGCCTGGACCCCACACCCTCTTCGCGGCCCCTGCGTGCCCTGTACTTCCCCGAAGAGGGCGCCGTCGACAGCGGAGCCCTGTACGAGGCGGTCCGGGCGGCCCTCGTGGCGCGCGGCGTCCAGTTCGTCCCCCAGGCTGTCAGCGCACTGTCGCGCGATGGTGACCGGGCGACCGGCGCGACACTCGCGAACGGCGAACGTGTCCGTGCAAACGTGGTCCTGGTGGCCGCGGGCGCGTTCACCACCCCCCTCCTCGACACGGTGCTCGCCCCCGACGACGTCCAGCCGGTGTTCTCCGGGACCGGTATCTCCACGGTCACCCGCCGCACCGAGGCCGAACAGTTCTGCCATGTCGTGCGGACCGTCAACCGCGCCGGCTCCTGCGGCCTGCACGCCGTTCCGTTCCCACAGGGCCGCGACTACGTCGGCGCGACCAACGTCGTCTTCGCCACCCCGAGGACACGCCCCTCGGCAGGACTCAGCCACTTCCTCCTGCAGTGCGCCATCGACCAGCTGAACAACGACTTCGCATTCGCCGAGATCGACGAATGGCGCGTAGGCAACCGTCCGGTGTCCCTCGACACCTTCCCCCTGCTCGGCCCCGGGCCCCTCGACCAGCTCCACATCGCAACCGGGACCTACCGGGACGGCTTCCACAACAGCCCGCTAATCGCCCGGATCATGGCTGACGGCATACTCGGCGCCGAGCCGTACGTGCACCCCTTCCTCCCACACCGCCGCCCCATCAGCGTGTTCACCGCGGCCGAGAGCGCCGCGGAGACCGCGTACCAGGGGGCGTGCACCGGTTTCGAAGCATCCCTCGTCCTGCCGCGGCTCTGGCGGCACCAGGCGGTGCCGGCACTCTTCAGCTCGGGCGCGGCGCACATGTACGAGGATCTCGGCTCGCCGCACGGCCTGTCCCCCGACATCGTGCCGTTCCTGGTCGCGGGTGCGTTCAGCGAGAATGGGCCGGACCGTGCCGCATACCTCAGGGTGAAAGCGCTGCTCGGCAACCGCGGGGCCACATCGGAACTGGAGACGACGCGTTGACCACGGATTCGAGCGACATCGTACGGGGCGAGAGCGGACAACCGACGGCGGATGCCCCGGGTGAGGCCGCCACCCCGTCCCCACGGGTGGCTCGGCGCGTGGCCCTCCCCTTCTACGCATACGCCGTACTCGCCAACTCCCTCTTCCAGCGCGGCGTGTTCGTCCTCTACCTGGCCCATCAGGGCTTCTCCGCCGCCCAGATCGCGCTGCTGCAGACGCTCCTCTACATCATCAGCGCGCTGGCCGAGATCCCCACCGGAATCATCGCGGACCGGGTGGGCCGGCGGGCCAGCATCATGATCGGCCAGGTGCTGATCGCGAGCTGCCTGGTGGGCCAGGTGACACTCTCCGGTTTCCCGTCGTTCGTCGCGCTCTTCGCGCTGCAGGGCATCGGTATGGCCTGCGTCTCCGGCGCCGACACCGCCCTGCTGTACGACCTGCTCCGCCGCCGCGGTGCCGAGACCCACTACGTGAAGGTGAAGTCCCGGTACGCGACGTTCGCCGCTACGACCATGGCACTGGCCATCGCATTGGGCGGCAGCCTGCAGAAGGTCTCCTGGGAGCTGGTATATCTGGCCTCCGCCGGGTCGCTGCTACTCGCCACGGCCGTCCTGCTGACCCGGGTGTCAGAGGTCCGTGGACAGGACGCGGCCGCACTCGACGCACCGGAGGCCGCTGCCACGGGGGGCGAAACAGCCGGAAAAGCCGCCGTACTCCGCAGCCTGACGCCCCGGCTGGCGTCCCTGGTCGTGGTGTCCGGACTGATGCACGCCACGATGACCCCGTACCTCATCTTCGCCCAGGAGGCCCTGAGCGATCAGGGCATCGCCACCACACTGGTGAGCGTGGTGATGTCCGCCGGCTTCCTCATCGGCGGCTTCGCTCCCCTTCTCGCGGACCAGGCCGACCGGCGACTGGGCGTACACCTGCTGGTACCGCTGACCCTGCTCGTCCTCGTCGCCGCCCTCGGACTCAGCAGCCTCGGCCTGGCCTGGCTGACGATCGGGGTCTTCCTGCTCGCCGTCGGTGTGCCCGACACCACCGCGGTGGTCGTGGACAACGTCTTCAACGAAGGCGTCCCCTCCCGCTACCGAGCGAGCCTGCTCTCCATCATTACGTTCGTCGAATCCCTACTGATCGGCTGCGGCTACCTCGCACTGGGCCAACTGATGGACGCGTTCGGGCCGAGCAGCGGCCTTGGCTGGTATGCCGTGGTCCCCGTCCTGGCGCTCCTCGTCAGTGTGCCCGCCCTTCGCCAAGGGCGGTGGGTGAAGACGGCGCCGTGACGACGAGAAGGCGGCCCGGGACGTCCGCTGCTGAGGGACGTCCCGGCGCCTTCCTCCCCTCCTTCATCCCGAACACATTCGAGCAAGACGCTCTTGCCGTTCTTGCCCAGGCCGTAACCGACAAACAGCCCCGCCGCACGCCTGGCGAAATCTCACCCGCCACGTTCACAGACGGTTGGTGAACGGGTCATGCAGTCGCGCGCGGCAGGCTGTTGTCAGCGGCCCGCGCTAGTCTGCCCGTATCCGATCATTTGCCCCCTTCAGGGAGGTTGTCATGGCCTCGCGCCTTAGACCGTGTCCTATGTGGTGAGGCTTCGTTGACCTCGGTATGGGGCGGGGTACATGGAGTTGGATTGTTCCGGACGGGTTGTGGGCGATCGCGAAACCGCTGATTCCGCCGTCGAAGGTGCGGCCTCAGGGCGGGGGAACGCAGGACACGCCTGATGAGACGCTGTTCGCGGCCATCATCTACGTCCTGGTCAGCGGGTGCGCCTGGCGGGCTCTGCCGCCCTGCTTCGGCATCTCGAAGTCAACCGCCCACCGACGGTTTCTGATCTGGTCCAGAGCCGGCGTCTGGGGCCGTTTGCACGAGGCCGTGCTGCACCGGCTCGACGACGCCGGCCTCATCGACGTCACCCGCGTCGTCCTCGACTCCGCCCACGTGAGGGCTAAAAAGGGGGCGAACACACAGGTCCGAGCCCCGTGGACCGAGGCAAGCCGGGTTCCAAAATGCACGTCCTGTCGGACGCGAACGGACTGCCCCTGGCCGTCGGCGTCTCAGCTGGGAACACCCACGACAGCCAAGGGCTGAAGCCGATGATCGAGGGTCACCAAACGAGACACGACCCTCACCGCGGCCGGTACTGCAAACCTCAGCGCCTGCACGCCGACAAGGCATATGACCGGCCCGACCTGCGGAAATGGCTGCGTGGTAAGCGGATTGGAGTGCGGATCGCCCGCAAGGGCATCGAGTCCAGCGAACGGTTAGGACGCCGTCGATGGGTGATCGAGCGCACCATGTCGTGGCTGTCGGGCTACCGCAGACTCAGCCCCCGCTACGAACGCGACCACCGCAACTACCTGGCCTTTCTCGGACTCGCCGCCGCCATCTGCTGCTACAAGCGATACGTCCGCCTCACCACATAGGACACGGTCTAAGCGACGCTAAAGCCCAGGTCGGGCACCAGGCGGTCAGAAGCCTGATCGCTAAAGTCGCTGATCTCTTGGAGTTCCTACGCCGCGCTGGCCTTGAGCCCGACCTGGTGGATCTGTCCGACGCGAACCTCATTGAATGGCGAGGGGGCGGCCCGGACGTATGGGGCGCCCCGCCGGAGGACTAAGTCAGCTGGCGGGACGCAGCAGCCGGCTACGACCGGCGACGGAGCATTGCCCGGATCAGCGGCACCAGCGCCCGCAGGACGTCGGGCACCGCGTGGGGCTGGGCCCGACGCAGAGCGGTGCAGGCGATGAAGGTGAACATCCCGAAGCAGCCGATGCAGACGAGGACCAGCGCGACGGGCAGGTAGGTGGACATAGGTGGACAACTCCGTTTCGGGCGCACGGAACCAGACCGTGCGTAGGCAGAGGACGGGCCCCGCACAGAACTCGCGGGACGATGGAACGACCTTGGACTGCAGGGCAGTTAGCCCTGCAAGTCCGTTGCTGGTGTCCGGTGGCGCCCCCGGACACGGAGGAGACTGCACCGCGTCGGCGCCCGATTCGAGTTTTCGCGAATTTGGCGGAGCCGCTGCGATACGTGATGAGCATGCCGTGTTCACCACGGCCCATTCATGCCTCTGACCTGCGACTTTGTCGGCACAGGGAGTTGAATGGGGAGCGAAGGGCTGCTGAGTGCCCCATTTTCGCGGGGATTTGAACCCGTCCCGCAGCGCTGCTAGTCACCGGCCAGCCGGAGGCTCATGCACAGGCCGGACGTAGGCCCGTAAGCCCCCGTCCGCGCACGCGCATACATTCCGGGCCGCTAGCCGTGCAACGCTCACGACCAGCGACTTTTCCCAGGCGGGGCCTGTCCCGTGCTCAGGACCCGAACGCCGGGCTCCCTTCCTGATCTGGCCGGTTCGACCCAACGTGTCGTTCCCGTGCGCAAGGATTCGCGCATGGAAGCCGAAGTGATAGCCGCCCTGGTGGGAGTGCCCACCAGCGTGATCGTCGCCGCGATCGCATACCCCGTAGGCCGCGGAGTCGCCCGACGACAGGCGGCTGACGCGCACGAGCAATGGTTACGCGCGGAACGACGGACTGCCGCCCAGGCCGTGGCCGACGCCGCCACGGAGTGCATAGAAACGCTCGTCCTGGTCCGCGAGCAGGTAG
The DNA here is from genome assembly GCF_030406865.1 of Streptomyces sp. P9-2B-2. Classification (NCBI taxonomy): domain Bacteria; kingdom Bacillati; phylum Actinomycetota; class Actinomycetes; order Kitasatosporales; family Streptomycetaceae; genus Streptomyces; species Streptomyces sp. P9-2B-2. The sequence continues at coordinate 35,350 of NZ_CP129126.1, forward strand.
AGCGGCCCGACTACGCACACACCCGGCGACGCGACATCACCTCACGCAAGCGTCTGGACCCCGCCCTGTACGAACCCCCGAAGAACGCCCTCCGAGCCATGCACGCCGCACTCGCCACGGTCGCTCTCCACGGCCCGAGCAACGTGACCGAAGCAGGAGAGGACCTGTACACCGCAGCGCTCAAGGCCGTTCACGACCTCCTTTACCTCGATGCCGCGATCGTCGAACGCGCCGTCACGAAAGCCCAGGTCGGCCTCGACAGGACCTCCCAACACCGCACCGAAGCTGCCCTCGAAGACCTCGACACCGCCTACATCAGGCTCGCGGCACCGCTCGGGCTGCCAAATTTCACCACCGATGTCGCCGACAGCCTGGAACGCGCAGCTGTGATCTCAGCCGTGCATCGATTCACGGAAGCCAATTCCGATCTCACAGTTCCCCGATCTGTCGTGCTGGACCTCCTGCAGGAACTGGAGGACCTCACACCTGAAGACCCTGACCTTCTCGATGTGACCGAAGCGATGCGGGCCTTCAGGCCCGTGATCGAGCTGTTGGCCGCGACTTCCGACCCGGCCTACCAACAGGCACACCCGGATGAGGTGCTGCGTTCGCTCCAGGCGGCGCTTCCCGAGATGGGCAGGATCTTGGCCCAGGCCGGAGAGCTGTGGACCGGCATGTCGACCGATCAGGAACTTCTCGACGACCCCGACTTCCGGAACTACTACGAACGGATCACCGCCCACGCCCCTGATACCGAGCCCATCACCCAGCTCATGGAACAAGCGACCCAGTACCTGGCCACCGGAAACGACCTCGCCGCCGCTGCCGCTGCCGGTCAGGTCGACCCCTTCGCCGCGATCACCGTCTGGGGGGCCGGCTTTCCGGCACTCACTCAGGCCGTCAACGCCCACCTCCCCCAGATGCAGGGACAGCTCAACCAGATCAACGCGATCATCGTGGACGTCCTCACCCAGCGGATAGACACAGCGCGCACTGACGTTGGCGACAGCCAGGCCGCATTCATGGAAGCCCGCGTCGCCTTTCTGGACGCGGCGCGCGACGCCATCGGAGCAGAAGACAAGAACGACTGAGCGACTTCCCCGCCGGCCGCTCCGGCGGATCTCTGCTGCCTCCCCCGCCGAGGGAGGGTGCGGTGAACCGCCGGGGCCCGCCAGTTCATGGACTCCGGAGAAGCTCACATATCCGGGATCCAGTCGACACAACACCTGGTACGGAAAAAGCGGCTTGACGGGTATTCAGGGGAGAGCATGACGAACGCGGATCTGTCGGTCACAGTGAGCAGCACCCCACGCCCGCCGGCCCTCATCGCCCCTGCTCCGTTCGACGCCGCCACCGAGGCCCGCCTGGCCCAGCTCGACCGCGACGCGACCCAGCACGTCGAGGACAACCGGCCCGAGAAGACGAAGAACGGCTACGGCGCCGACTGGCGCGCCTGGCTCAGGTTCTGCGCCGAGCGCGAGCTGCCGCCGTCCGCACCGGCACCCTGGTCGCGTTCGTCGAGTGGTGCTGGCTCCAGCCCGCCCGGCCGCCGAAGCCCGGCCGCCCGACCGGCAAGCTCACCGCCCCTCCACCATCGACCGCCGGATCTCCGGCGTTGTCGTCACCGGCCGCCGTCGGCTCAAGCTGCAGCTGGCCGAGGACATCGCTGAGGAGGCCCGCGCCCTGCTGAAGGCGAAGGTCAAGGCGATGGAGAAGACCAAGGAGCAGCGCGGCCGCGGACCCGCCCCCGCCCTGCTCGTACGGCACATGGAGAAGGTCGCCGCCACCCTGCCCCGTAATCGGTTCGGCGTGCGCGACCTCAGCCTGATGACCCTGCACTTCGCCATCGCCGGACGCGAACACGAACTGGCCTGGCTCCGGGTGCGGGACATCACCGAGGACCCCGAGGGCCGGGGCCTGATCGTGGACGTCCGGGTATCCAAGGTGGCCCCCCGCGTGGTCGCGGTCCCGTTCGGGTCGCGGGCCCACCTCTGCCCCGTCCGCGCCTGGCGACGCTGGCGGCAGGAACTGGGCCCCGACGTCGACCCGGATTCATTCGCCTTCCGCCCGCTCCACAACCGGTGGCACACCGTGCTGCAGGGCGGACTCGACCCCGAGACAGTCGGCGACATCCTCACCCGCATCGGCGCCCGCGCCAAGCTCGACATCCGACCCACCGGCCACAGCCCCCGCCGCGGCCTGGTCACCGAGTCCTCCCGCGCCGGCAACCCCGACGCCGTCATGGAGCAACAGGGCGGATGGGCCCCCGGGTCCAAGGTCATGCGCCGCTACCGCGAGGAAGACGAGGCGTTCAAGGAGAACGCCCTGCACGGGGTGCTGTAGGGCGGGACGCTTACTCGGCGGCCAGATGGCAGGACCATAACGGCGAAACGCTCATCGAAGGTCATAACAAGAGCGTCATAGCCTGGTCGGCACCTCTTGGGCGCACGCGTGGGGTGTGCTGCCATGTCGGGAGAGCGCCCGATATGGGAGGAGTGTGGCTGATGCGCACGCGAGCGCCACCGGCCTTGGGGACCAGCGGTACAGCCGTTAACGCTAAGCACTTGATCTTGGGTCTTTAGCACAGGCGATCGGTCCGGTATGTGGGTTCGATCGAAGATCGTCGATCACTGGCAGGGCCTGTCTACGTTCCGTGCATGCCGGTGGAATGGACCAAACGCACAGTCGCACCGGTCCACTAGCAACTGGGCCGGGTGCCGTCCTCTTAGGTGGGGGCGGCACCCGGCCTTCGTCGGATCGGCGACCGGTGAGCGGGGCCGGTCCGACATGGTCAGCAGGGGGCGTAGACCGAGCTGATTTTGTCGTTGAAGTTGCTCGGAACGTTGATCGTCGGACCGAAGGCGCCGTACGCGGCCAGCAGGCCACTCCCGCCGGTGCCGTCGTAGACGCTCAGTGGGCTGCCCGCGCGGTTCCACAGCGAGCTGGTCCGGTTGTTGATGCTGGAGTCGAGGTTGTAGATCCGGCCGCAGGACGGCACGACGTACATGGTCCCGCCGCCGTTGCTGTTCTGGAACAGACACGCCTGACCATGCTGGCAGTTGTCCCACCCCTGCGCCCCGAACGGCACAGGAATCGCGCGGAGCACCGGAGCGCTCGCGGCGGAAGGGGCAGTGGTCGTACTGTTCTGGGCGGAAGCGCTGCCTACTGCGGACGCCAGCAGCAGGGCGGCGCTCGCGGCGATGAAAGCGACTCTCTTCATGGGCGGATGTCTCCTTTTCGGTTCGCTCGACGTCACTCGAAGACCGCTGCCACCGCACCGGCGTCCGCTCAGCCCGGTGCTGCCGCTGCGGTCTGCCCATCGTGGGCCCCGCAAGGCCCGGGGAGTTGAGGATGAGCGCGGGATCGCTTGGCACTCAGTGCGGATCGTGCATCGCGGACACCTCGTAGCGGAACTGGCTGGGCGTTGCCCCGTACGTCCTGCGAAACACCCGGCTGAACTCCGCCGGGCTCAGGAACCCCCAGCGCGCCGCTAGCGCGGCGATCGGGCGCGCCCGCAGCACCGGGTCGGCGAGATCGGCCCGGCAGCGTTCCAGTCGGTGCCGCCGGACCGTGGCCATCACCGCCTCCGGCTCGGTCCGGAACAGCTCGTGCAGGGTGCGGACCGAAACATGGTGCCGGGCGGCGATCACGGCCGGGCAGAGCCCCGGATCGCCGAGGTTCGCCTCGATGAAGCCGCCGATCTGCGCCATAAGTTCCCGCCGCCGGGTCTCTGCCGGCAGCGCACCAGCCGCGTCCAGGTGACCAGCGAGGAACGCCGCCACCAGATCGACCGCGATCGTGCCGAGCCGGTAGCTCTCGGCCTGGTCCTGGCCGGCCAACCGCCCCAGCGTCGAATAGAGCAGTTGCCGCAGCAGCGAGCCGGTGGCACCGCACGGGGAGAGCGGGCGGGACAGCAGCCGGTCAGCTTGGTCCTGCGGCAGCGCCAGGGCGGCCCGGGGCAGCCGCAGCATCGTGACCATCGGAGTGCCCCGAGCGTCCTGGAACTCCGCGTCCAGTGGATGCGAACTGTCGAATAGAACCATCCCGCCGGCCTGAACCACCGCTTCGTGGCGCCGCTGGTGGACGAGTACCAGACCCCTCCGGATCAGCGCCAGATGATACGTCTCGGGATCGTCGCGCCGGATGTGCCGCGAGGTGCGGACGGCACCCAGGGGCGGGAAGGAGAAGGTTGCCAACTGCGCGGTGCCGAGATCGGCGCTCATCACCCGGGCGGGGAAGTCCCGCGCGTGCGGACTGGTGAGCGTGAAGGGCGCGATGCCCTCCCGCACCCGGTCGACGTACCAGCCGAACCGGTCGCGCTCGGTCAGCACGTCATTTGAGAGGGAGAGGACGGGCGAGGGGGTGACCATGGTGTGAGACACACCGCCATGCTGTAGACGAATGCCTCACGGGCAAAGCCGCTCCTCGGCCATACCTTCCCGCCGCTTCCCGGACGCCGGGCGGACGTCACGGTGCCGACAGGGTGTGGCCGCTGCGGGTGACGCCGACACGACGCCGCCCTCATAGACCACCGCTCCGAACCAAGATCGACTGCTTGGCGTTAATGGCTGTTCGGTTGGTCCCCAAGGCCGGATGAAAGGAGCCACGATGAGCCCGTCACCGATTGAAAGGGTCCTGGCCAAGGCGCGACTGGAGGACAGCACGTACAGCCCTGAGGACATCGAGGCGGCCGAGCGACGCATCGCCACCCGCGTCGCCGACCGGCTGCTGCACGGCGCCTTGTCCTTCGACGATGCCATGAAGCCGGCCCGCGCCCAGACCGTACGGACGCCCAGTCCTGGCTGCGCGGCCTGGCAGCCGGAGGAGAAACTGCGGAACGACGCAGCCGGCGCCCTGCGTGCCCTGTGCCGGAGCCTGGTAGGCCAGGCCGACGCGCTCCATCAGATGGCCACGTTCGTCGGACACCGCATCCTCGACCCCGACGGGGCCGTCATCCTCGGCTGCGTCCTGCAGCTGGCCGCGCGCGATGACAGTGCCCGCTTCTGGTGGCAGTTCGCTGCCGGCGCGGGCGAGATGTCCGCAGCCTGCTGCCTCTACCTGCACCACCTCTCCCTGGGAGAGACCCCCGAAGCCGACTGGTGGCGCACCCAGATGATGGCCGACAGTTCCGTAGACCCCGCACCGGGAGTGCCCGAGCCCGCGGGCCCGGGGTGGGAGGGCGTCCCGTGGTCTTCAGCCACCTGGACCATGATGGCCATCGGGCTGGAGGACAGCCCGCCCACGGCCACGGTCACCTGGAAGCACATGGTCCTTCCCCAGGCCGCTGCTGCGGTGGTCAGCTACGTGCCGACAGCCATCGAATACGTCGATGACGTTGAGCTCCCACTGCCGACCGCGGGCTTCGCCGAGCGCATTGAGGAGCTGACAGCCCACGCCTGACCGACGCCGCCTGCGGGCCCGGCAGTTCCGAGGCCCGCAGGCGGCTGCGCCCACCACGGGCAAGAGCGGGCAATCCCAGGTCGGTAGGGCTATGCCCCAGATACGCGCCACAGGAGGCCGTCAACTGCGGTGCTCGGCACGGGCACGCCGGGCGTCGCGCATGGATTCCTCCAGCGCGGCCATCAGGTCCACCGGCGGCTGCGGCTCAATCGGCGGTGCTGCCGTGCGGCCGGCGGCGAGGGTGTCGACAAGGAGGTTCAGGGCCTGGGCGTAGTCGTCGTGCAGGTCGGTGATGTCCACGCCCGCCATCTCGGTCATCAGCAGCTCGGCGATCTCCAGCTCCCGGTCGGTGGTCGGTGCCGGGCTGGACAGGTCGCCGGGGTCACGGATCTCCTCGGGCCAGTGCAGCGTGTGCAACACGAGGATTCCGTGCCTCGGCCGCAGGACGGCCAGCCTCTCCCGCGACCTCAGGGCCACCTTGCACACTGCGAGCCGACCGGACCGCGCCAGGGCTTCCACCAGCAGTGCATACGGTCGCTGGGCCCCGGGGCCGTGGGCGCCCACCCAGTACGGGCGGGCATACAGCAGCGGGTCGACCTGGGCTTCGTCGACGAAGCCCAGGACATCGATCACGCGCTTTGTGGGCAGCGGGAGGGCTTCGAGGTCGGCATCTTGGATGACCACCGTGCGGCCGTCGGGTGCCTCCCAGCCGCGGGCGGTCTCCTCCGGCCTGACCTCACGGCCGTCCAGTTCGCACACCCGCCGGTGGCGGACGCGGCCGCCGTCGGCGGCATGCACGAGATGGAGACCGGGCCCGTGGTCTTCAGTGGCTGCGTAGATGTCCACGGGTAGTGCGACCAGGCCGAAGGAGACCGTGCCCTGCCAGAGCGATCGCATGGCTTCGACGGTACGCATGGGCCGACCGGGCCGCCGCCCGTCAGCATCCGTCCGGGCGGATGCCGGTGCGGAACGTGCGGGCGGGACGCGGCCGCTGCCTAGACGTAGACGACGCGGACGACGGTGACGGTCAGCACGGCGTTGCTGACGTAGTAGCGGACCACGACCCCGCTGACGGTGGCCTCGCGCCGGTCGGCGTCGGCCTTGACCGGGGTGGAGCGATGCCCGTACGGGTCGGTGGCCAGGCGCTGCATCCCGGAGTCGTGGGGGTCCGGTATCTGTAGTGGGTCAGTACTCGTCGGAAGCTGGGGCGGCAGGGCTGCCGGGTCGGGTGAAGTTACGTGATGCATGCCGTGCTGCAGTTGGTCCTGGGCGCTCGGCCAGGCGGAGCGACACGGTGGCGGCCAGCGCGCCCAGGGCGGCGCCGAGGCTGTTGAAGAGTACGTCGTCGACGTCCACGGTCCGGCCGGCGGCCATGATGAACTGCACCATCTCGATCAGCACGCTGGTGAGCAGGCAGACGCCTGTCACGACGAGGACCGATCGGCACCGGATGGCGAAGGCGAGCAGCGAGGCCAGGGGGACGAACATGGCTGCGTTGGCGATCTGGAGGCGGAAGATCATGTCCTGTTCTTCCGGGAACAGGCCGCCGTTGCTGCCGCTCGCCTCCCACATGCCCTCACCCGGAATCCACGAGATGTCGTGGCCTCCGGTGCCCAGCGGCTGGGTCGGCATGAGGGTGGCGAGTAGCACGAGCGTTGTCCAGGCCACCAGCAGAACCCGTGCAGCCCGTAGCGCTCGCCCCCCGTTCTCGCGCTGATACCACCATGCCCCGGCACCTGACAGCCCGGCCATCGCCGCTATGAACAGCGTGACGGTGACGGGGCTGATGTACAGAACGACTTGCCACATGAGTCTTCCCTGTTGACGCAACGCCGCGTGGCGTGCAAAAGCTGAGCGCCCTGCGGCAAGGGGCGCTCAGCCTACGGAGCAGATCAGGGGCAGCGCCACTTCGTGACATAGGTCTTGCCCTTGTAGTCCATGACGCCGCGGATGCAGTTGTCGGAGTCGAGCTCGTGGGTCTTGCTCAGCGCCGCGTATCCGTTCCGCGTCTTCTTGCAGCCGAACCAGAGGGGCCAGGCGGTGATGTCGTCGTTCTTGCGCTGGGTGCCCAGCTTCACCGTGATCTCCCCCCGGGCACCGGAGCCGCCGGTTCCCCCCGAGGTCATGAAGATCTTATCTCGCCAGGTCCGGGCCATGACCATCAGTTTTTTCGGCCACCGTTTGTAGCCCCCCACCGGGGTGGGGACGTCGGGGCGCGTGGTGCGGAGGGTTAACTTGAGTTTTAACCTCCACCCGGTTACCAGGAGGCGCTGGGTGGCGTGAACGGCTACGGGCAGGTCCGGCTGTGGTGGACCAAGAGCGGCCGGCTTGGTGATGACGGCCGCCGTCGAGGCCCCGCGCTGGGGGCCCGACAGCGAGTGACGTCAGGCGGACCGGCTGACGTCGTCGAAGTCGGTGGAGGCCGACAGTTCGGCCCATGCCAGCATGTCGCGCTCGAAGGCGTCGCGTCCGGCCTGGACGAGCTGAAGCGCGTCGGTGCCGAGCAGCAGGCGCGTCGGCGGCTGGTCGGCCGCCACGATGCGCAGCACCGCGGCCGCGGCCTTGTCCGGGTCGCCCGGCTGGTGCCCGCTGCCGTGGATGCGCCGGGCGCGCAGCGGCTCGAACAGCTCGTCGTAGTCGGCGATCACACGGGGTGCGCGGATCATCGAGCGGCCGGACCAGTCGGTCCGGAAACTGCCCGGCTCGACGGCGGTGACATGGATGCCGAAATCGGCGACCTCCTTGCCGAGCGTTTCGAGGATGCCCTCCACCGCGAACTTGCTGCCGTGGTAGAAGCTGAGGCCCGGCATGGTGATCAGCCCGCCCATCGAGGTGACGGCGATGATGTGGCCCGAACGGCGCCCCCGCATGTGCGGCAGCACGGCCTTGATCACCGCCACGGTTCCGTAGACGTTCACCTCGAACTGACGGCGAAGGTCATCCATCGACGACTCCTCGAAGAGGCCGTCATGGCCGTACCCGGCGTTGGCGACGAGTACGTCGACCGGGCCCAGGTCGCGCTCGGTCTCGTCCACGACCGTGTCCACCGCGTCATGGTCGGTCACGTCCAGGATGCGGGCGTGCGCGTCGCCGGCGAGCGCCTCAAAGGCCCGTGCGTCGGCGGGCGTGCGCACGGTGCCCACCACCCGGTGGCCCGCGGCCAACGCCGCGCGGGCGAGTGCGCGGCCCAGGCCGGTGCTGACGCCGGTGATCAGGAATGTCTTGGTGTCCGACACAGGAGTTCCCTTCGTGCGATGCGAACAGAGGCCGACCGGGGCGATGAGGCCCCGGTCGCTCTCGACACGTTCCACTTCAGCACCGGAATCGGCTGCTGATCGGCTTCCGGGGGGTCCGCTTCGCCCCGGGGACAGCCGGACCGGGGGACTGCCAGTCCCCCTTTCGCGGGCCGTCGGGGCGAACTTGGGCCCTATCGTGAACGGCATGGACCGCAACACAGCTCTCGGTGAGTTCCTCCGCTCTCGGCGGGCACGGATCACCCCGCGCCAGGCGGGCCTGTCCGACGACGGCGGCTCTCGGCGAGTGCCAGGACTGCGCCGCGAAGAGATCGCGCAACTGGCGGGCGTGAGTGTCGACTACTACGTACGCCTGGAACGCGGACGCCGACTGAACGTCTCCGACTCCGTGCTGGACGCCATCTCCCGCGCGCTACGCCTCGATCCCGTCGAACGCACCCATCTGTTCCAGCTCGCCAAGCCCGCCGCAGGCAGGCCCCGCCGCACGGCGACGCGTCCGCAGCCGGTCCGCCCGGGGCTGCGCGACCTGCTCCGGATCCTCGAGCACACCCCCGCCCTTGTGCTGGGGCGGCGACTGGACGTACTTGCGTCCAACCAGATGGCACGTGCGCTGCTCACCGACTTCGACGCGCTGCCGCACCGCGAGCGGAACCTGGTGCGGTTCATGTTCTGCGACGAGACCGCCCGCTCGCTGTATACCCACTGGGACACCCACGCCCAGGACATTGTCGCCTCGCTCCGGCGCGACGCCGGACGCCATCCCCACGATCCACTGCTGGCCGAACTCGTCGGCGAACTCTCGATCACGGATGAGGACTTCCGCCGCTGGTGGGCCGACCAGAACGTGTATCGGCACACGCATGGCAGCAAACACTTCCACCACCCGGTCGTCGGCCCGCTCACCCTCAATTACGAGTCCCTCACCCTGCCCGCCGACCCGGACCAGCGGCTGAGTGTCTACACCGCCGAGGCAGGCTCCAGCTCCGAAGAGGCGCTTCGGCTGCTGGCCGCGTGGATACGGCAGCCCGAGACCTAGCACGGGCAGCACGCAGATCATTAGACGCCCGCCGGTCCGCGAGGAGCGGTCGGCCATAGTGGCCGCGTCCCATGAGCCGGGATGGGCGTTATGGAACACCGGCAGACCTTGCGTCCCACCGCCGGTGTCCCGAAACCCTCGTCGAGGGGGAAGAACCGGGAGGGAGAGCAATGCGACGTGCCCATTCGTGCCGCGCAGCAACTCTCAACACGTAGTCAGAGGTTAAAACTCAAGTTAGGGCGTGTATCGAAAGTAGCCCAGGGCCGCTCGTTCACAACCACACCTCGACTGTCGATGCACCACTACTCCCCCAGCGAGCTCACCGGTCAGGCGCCCTCACTCCTCAGCGCATGCGCGCTGCGGGCCTCGGTCTCGGCCTGGGGCGGTCAGCCGAGCGTGCGCAGCGTAGGTCCGTGCTCCCCGCGCCCGCGGGGATGGCCCCGCCCGCAGCCACATCGGCGCCTCCGGCGACATGGTGGCCATCGTGTTCCACGGGCCCGAGCGCAACATCCCCTGGGTCCCGGTCGGGATGGTCCTGCTCGTGGTCGCAGTGGGCTTCCTCTTTGGCTGGCCGTGGGCGCTGGCAGTGGTCGCAGGCGCGCTGACCATCCCTCCTCTGGTACGCCGGACAACGAGCGCCTGACGACGAATGCGAGCAGCGCGCGCCTGGCGTCGCGAGACGGACCTTCTCCTGGAACGCTTTAACTCGCAGGTTCGTCCGCCTTGGCGTGGTGCTCGGGGAGGCATTCGCCGAACGCAGGATGTGAGTGCTTCTGACTCGTGGACCATTGCCCACTGCGGCGGCGGGACGCAGCTCCCTGGCCCGTCCGCGCCCGGCATGGCAGGATATGCGGCATGCCGAACTACCACGGGACCCATGCCGCGTAGGCCCCCGCACAACGTCCGGGCCGGGTTCCCCGCCCGCCGACCGGACCGTGATGTCGTGGCCGACATCGACGGCCTATCCGCGCGGACCATGTCCGAGATCCGGCGGATCGAGCGCACTCGCACCTACCTGGAACCGGGGCAGACTGTAGCGGCGGTGCGGCTATGGAAGGCCCATGTGCGGCTCCCCAAGCGCCAGTTGTGGACAGACTGGGAGTGGGGTGACGAACTGCACTGGGACTGCTGCGGCAATCCATTCCACGCCAGGGATCTTCTGGAGGGCATGGTGAACGCCCTCCCGGCCCGCAGCGCAGCCGAGCTGCGCAGGTTGGTGGAGCGGCTCGACGCGCTGGCCGGACGCCAGGACGTACCGCGCCAGGTGCCGCCGGCGGTACCGCCGTGGCATGTGTGGTGACCACGCCCGCACCACTGGGCCGCACCCCGGCCAGCACGCGCCACAGCACCTCGACCGCCAACACCCCTGCGTGACCGTCGTAGCCGGTCGTTCGTTGTACTGGTGCGTCCATCACATCCATCCCCCGGTTTGGGCGGCTCACCTCCGCTCCCACGGAGAGCACTGACCGCCGGCGTTGATGCCCCGTCTCAACCGAGTTTGACCAGTCTCACCGAAGTTTGATCGCGGCGTGGTGGGCCGGTCCGAGGGGAGGTCGGAGTCACCCCCTACGGGCCCGCGGGGCCGGCGTCCCCGGCTCGCGCGGCGGCCGCCGCCTCCAGCAGGGGCCAGCCGTCGACCTCCACCGCCCGCCGCTCCCCCGGCTGCCACCCGCGAGCCGCAGCCGCGTCGAGCAGGGCCCGGACGGCACCCGGTTCGTGCAGGTTAAGGGAGCCGCCCCGGACATACCCCACGTCCCCGGAGCCCATGGGGAACCCTCCCGGGACGTACCGGCCCGGGCCCTCGACGAAGACGATGCGCAGCGGGCCGCCGGTGCCGGCCGGCTGCGGGTACAGCGTCAGGGTCTCGCGGCAGTCCGCGGCCCGGCCGCTGTCCAGCACGCAGTGGCTGTGGCGGAGCGTCCACAGGTACGCGCGCCCGTCGGCGACCAGCCGGCGGGGCTTCTTCGGATGGCGGGGCACGGAGCCGAGGATACGCGGCCTGATCTACAAGACACCCCTCACGGTGATCAAGCATCGATGAGACGAACAGGACGGTCGTCAAACTTCGGTGAGACCGGTCAAGGTCCGATGAGACAGGACAGTTGAGCCAGTCGAGGAGCGGCGGCTCACCTCCGCTCCCGCGGAGAGCACCGCTGACGAGCGTCCGGTTTTCCCGGTTTCCTCGTGCTCTCCGCGCAGGCGGAGGTGAACCGGCGAGCTGGTTGCCGGAGATCGAGGGGCACGGCCCGGGCAGCTGCTTCCGGGCCCGCGGGGAGAGCCCCTCTGGAAGGAGAAGCACGACCAGCTCGGCATCCGTCAGGTCTCCCGTCCCATTCCCGCACCAACGGCCCGGGAATGGGGAAGTCACCTGGCTGGCTGAACATCTGCATGCTGGGCGTCCTCTGGCCTCGCGAGGAACACCCTGTGCTGCGGCCGCTCGATGACCGTGATGACGACGGATATCTCGTCGCCGGTCTGGAATTCCTCTGGCGGACCGGCAGGAGACTGGCCGTGGACCTCCTTGAAGGGCACCAGCCCGATGACGCCATCCCCGATGTCGACGAAGATGCCGAAGGGGAGCACCTTATCGACCGTCCCGTGCAGTGTCTGACCCACCACCGTGCGGTCGGCGAAGGCTTGAAAGGGGTCGGGTTGCAGTGCGCGGAAGGACAGTCTGGCCTCGGCGTTGCGGGTGTCGAACTGAAGGAACTCGCATGAGACGCGTTGTCCGACCTTGACGACATCGGTGGGAGCGTCGATGTGTCGCCAGGACAGTTCGGGGATGGTGATGAATCCGACGCCGGGCAGCGTGGGATGGCCAGGTCCGTCGTCCAGGGCCACGAAAACCCCGAACCGTTCGATCGCCGCGACGGTTCCGGACAGGATCTCGCCGCAGTGCAGCGACCCCAGGAACGCCCAGAGTTCCGGGCTCTCGAGCTGCCAATCCATGCCCGCCACCCTGACACACACTGCCGTGCGCCGACCGGTCTCCTGTTCTGCCTCCGGCGGGCATGTGGGGTACGGGGCTGGTCCTCGCTGGTCTGCAGTTGACGGCAGCGATCCTGGGCAACGCCAGCTTCTCCATGTCCGCCATCATCGGGATCACCACGGCCCTCGCCGTGTCGTGCTTCGGAGATATCGCAGGGCGCGGAGCGCACTCCGCTGCCTGAGCCCCACCAGTGCTCGCCCCCTAGGAGGATGTGATGAGGTTCTTCTGGCTGTCCGCACTTGGTGTTCACGCCGTACGTGGTGCGCCACGAATCGGTCTGGCAGTCGATCGGCTGGTGCGTCATGTTCGTCGGCACGATCGGCGTGATCACCGCCCGTCACCGGCCGGCGGCCCTGTGCCTCGTCTCCCGCCCCCGGGACGTCCGGCGGGCACAGGGCCGGCAACGTGCCTGGCCGCCGTCAGTAGAGCTGGACGCGGGTGAGGACGATGTGCGGTGGGTCCGCGTCGGCGACGATGACGTACTCGGCGACGCCGAGCGAGCCGCCCGCGCCGAGCGCCAGGCGCCGCTGCTGGGGCCACTTCGCCGAGGCCGTGCTGCCCGGGACGACGCCTCTGGTCTCGTTGATGACCACCGTGGCGGCCACGATCGCGCCGAACACGTCACCGGGCAGCCTCTTGTCCATGAGGAGCTCGGTGACCTCTTCGGATAACACGCACTGCCAGCCCTCGGGCTCTTCGTCGTACGGCTCACTCAACAGGCAGCCCGGCTTCCTGGCGGCGGGCGATGACCTCGGCGACGGACGTCGTCGCCAGTGTCCCGGTGAGCGCGGCCTCGGTGAGCTGGTCGCCGTCCGGGGAGGTGTCGAGCATCGCCTCGCACCACCAGCGGCGCAGCAGTGCTTCGGCGTTCTCGGGGGCGGCCGCTAGCAGCTCGCGGTAGAACTCCATCCGCCTCTCGCCGGACAGCGCGGCGCCGATGCCGTCGGCGTTGCGCGGTACCCGGTCCGGCTCGTGTGGGTGGATCGGCTGTGCACTCATCGGTCGGCCCCTTCCGTCTGTTGCAAGTCTGCCGTCTCGTGGGTGCTCCAGTCGACCGGCTGGGCACAGACGCCAGTCGGCTTGGGCGCGGTACCGCTCGTGGTCAGCGGCGGACCGAAAGCACAAACACCCCCACGGGCTGGTCACCGCGGCCCTGCCGGGTCGGTTTCAGCCTGGACGAGGGGCGATCAAGCCAGTTGACCCGATCTGCCCCGGCGGGTAGCTCCACCTCGGGCAGCATACGCAATGAACTCGATCAACTACTCACCGCGACGAAATGGGGGATGATGGCACGCCCGGACCTCAGTACCACACTGACGATGCTGCACACCGCCGTCATGAACACGGACAAGAATCTCCGGGACGCGCTCGACAAGAGCGTGGAGAAGCTGGAGTCGGCCGGCCAGGCCGCCCATGACAAGGCGACCAAGGAGGTCGTGGACGAGCTCGGCCGGATGCGCGCGAACTTCCGCGATGTCCACAACAAGCTGAACGCCAGCGGGGACACACGCAACAGCGCCGTCCACGAGGTCGTCGCCCAGCTGCGCACCGAGCTGCGGGAGGTCCGTGACGTGCTCGCAGACTTCGCCCCGCCAGCCCCCGCCCCTCTCCTTCGGGAAGCTTCCGGAACCCAGGAAGACCGCACCGGCCTCCAGGCCTCGCCAGTCACTACCGTCACCGAGACCGACGAGGTCGCGGAAGAGGCGGCCCTCCACACAGCGATCCCGGCGCAGCGCACCGCCGGCCAGGACGCCCCGCCCACTCCGGCATTGTCGGCCGACGAGGTCCGCCAGGCCGTCCGCGAGATCTTCACCGAGGAACTCGCTCCCGTGCTCGCCTTGCTCACCGCCCCTGACAGCCACAGCGACCAGCAGAACGCACCGGCCGGGCTGCTCGAAGCCCTCGGTGAGGTCAAGGCGGAGATCGACACCGCCCGGGAAGAAGCCCGGGCTTCGATCGCCTCCGTACAGGCGGAACTCGCAGACCTGCGCACCACCATGGAAAAGCTGCTGCCCCAGCCCGACGCCACCACCACAGCCGCCGAAGAGAACGAGGAGCACAGCGCTCTGCTCAAGACGGCAGCCCGCGCCTCCTCCGCAAGCCTGCTGTGCCACCGTGACATCTGGGAGTTCATCACCGCCCACGCCGGCCGGCACCCGCACTTCCGTGTACCGCCGCAGGTCGCCGCTGAGGGGGACGAGCGCATCCGCGCCGCGCTGTCAGGCCGCTCCCTGATCGCCTTGCTGATCAGCTTGCACTCCCTCGAGCGCACCGCTGCCGACGGCGACGGCGACCGTGAACTCGCAGCCACCTTGTACAAGCGGATCGAGGAGAGCCTGACCGGCCTCAGCCCCGGCGGTGAGCCGGTCACCATCACCCTCGACGACCGCACCCCGGCAGCCGAGCACGGCACCAAGGCTGACGGCGAGCCGGACAGCACAGGAACCCCGCCGACATCGACGCGGCAGGACACAGGGCCCGACGAGGACGCCGGACCCGCCACCGAGTGAACGGCCCCAGGACGGCACCCGGCATCCCGGCCAGGTTCCCCACCGCGCGCCCGGTTCTGGCCGAGCGGCCCGCGAGAGCCTGATCGACCGGATCGAGCTCACCCCAAGGAAAGCCAGCTTCTCCTGGCGGGAATGGGCAGGTGAGCGGACTCGGCCTTCATGAGGCGGCTCCTGCCAGCCGGGGGAAGCGCTCGGCCCGGCTCAGGCCGGCGGCCCTGCCCTCGCACCCGCGGGGATGATCCCTATCTGACGGGCTATCGACCCCTCAAAGGGGACTGCTCCCCGCGCCTGCGGGGATGGCCCCGATCTTCTGAGCATCGAAGAAGACGAGGTGGCCAGCTCCCTGCACATGGGGGGGTGGCCCCGCGGTGAGGGCTGGAGCTGTTCCCTGCACGCGCAGGGAGCGGCCCGTGCTCAGGCCGACGAAGCGGGCCCAGACGCCGGCTCCCCGCGCTCGCCGGGGGCTGGCCCCTCCCCCGCTGCTTAGGCCCTGTCCTGGCGATCTCCCCGTAGGGTGCCTCGACGGTACTTTGACCGGAATCGTGGGAGGGAGGGCAACCAGGTGGACACTGACCTGCGGCGTGCGGCTGTCGTGGCACTGGGCGAGCTCAGGCGAAGTCATGACCACCGTGACCGGGCGGATGCCGGTCACGGCTTGGCGGCGTTCGCCGAGATGCAGGAGGCCCTCGGACCGCTGCTGGAGCTTGTGCTCGACCCGGGTGACACCTTCGTCACCCGGCGGACCGCGGAAGCATTGCTTCGGCGAAAGGACAGGGCCGGTCTGACAATAGTCGCGTCCGCACTGGCAGTCGCCAACTCGAATCACAGCGATTGGATCCACACCGCAATCGTCGACGTATTCAGCGTCTTCTCCGACGACCGGGACAATGCGATGCGGCTGTGCGAGGAGATGTCGCGGGACACCAACGACCGTGTTGCACTGGGGGCTCGTCAATTGCACGAGGTCCTGGCAGAGATCGATCCTGTTCTTCGTCCCGTATAGCGCTGGGCGAACGCTGTCGTGACCAAGCAACGCGCTGCCATGCCATAACTTGCATGCGCGGGTTTCCCCACTTCAGGTGACACTCCCCCGATGCCCCTGTGGTGCCGGCTATGGCGCGCCACCAGGACGCCACCAAATGCTCCCCATCCCGGGATGGCCCCGCCACACAGGTCGTCGTCCCTGCACGAACCCGCTGCTCCCCGCGCCCGCGGGGATGGTCCCTCGACGTCCGCGATGATCGTGGTGCTGGAATTCTGCTCCCCGCACCCGCTGGGATGCCCTCCAATCGCGGTGACTAGGAGCATGCGCAGGGCCGCGTGCGGGCCGGACTGCCGGGTGTCGGCGGGGCCGGGGCGAGAGTGGAGTGTCAGTGCCGTGGTAGCTGGGAGGGGTGGCGTCGCCGCGCTCGTGGTTTTGTCGGCCAGTGTGCCCAGCGCAGCGTTTCGGCCTCGCATGGTGGTAGTAGTCCTGCGCTGATGAGGGCTACCCGGCCGGCCTCTTGCCCCGCTATCCGGTAGCCGTAGTCGGAGGAGTCCACCTCGTGGTAGGCGCCGTCGGTTAGGTAGTGTCTCCTCGATCATGAGCAGAGCCAGATAAGCAGTGCGGCTGCGGTGACCGTGCCGTGACAGACCTAGCCGCCACGTCATAGCGGTGGCCACGGCCCGGAGTTGCCACCAGGTCGTACTGACACGGCCTCAACAGCCCTTCATATGATCGAGGGTATGAACAGCTTCACGATGGTCGAGTTCCCCACCACCTCGGCTCAGGAATCCGCAGAGTTCTTCGGGTCTGTTTTCGGCTGGGCGGCGACGCCGTACGGCCCGGAGTACACCGATGTGGACTGCGGCGGCGGAGTCAGCCTCGGCTTCCAACAGGACCACTCAGAAGCTCCGGCCGGGCCACTCGCCGTGATCCAGGTGAACGATCTGGAGGCGACGCGAAGCGCGGTACTCAAGGCGGGCGGCACCATCACGGTCGAGGCGTTCGACTTCCCCGGCGGCAGGCGGTTCCATTTCCGCGAGCCGGGTGGCAACGAGCTTGCCGCATGGACCCCGACGGGACGGTGAACCACGTCGGCTTAGGCCATGCTTCTCCGATCAGCTGACTCGTTAGCCTGGTATGACTGGTCGCGGTGATCTGACGGACGAGGAGTGGGCTCGCTTGGAGCCGCTTCTGCCGGTGAGCAACGGGCGTTGTGGCAGGTGGCGGGATCACCGGCAGGTGATCAACGGGGTTCTGCACCGGGTGCGGACCGGGGTGCAGTGGCGTGAGCTGCCCGAGCGGTTCGGTCCGTGGAAGACCGTGCACAAGCGGCATTTGCAGTGGTCGGCGGACGGCACGTGGGAGCGACTCCTGCAGCAGGGCCAGGCCGTCGCGGACGCCGAGGGATCCATTGACTGGGACGTCTCGGTCGACTCCACGGTGATGCGTGCCCACCAGCATGCCGCCGGCGCCCGCAAGGCCCCGCCGCCGGCCGTCTCAAAAGGGGGGATGACGACGGAACATCAGATCGATCCGGTGTCGGCGGGCCTGCTCGGCCACCTGGAGGAGGTGGTGCTGCAGGTGAGGGCCTGGGCCGCTCGCGCGGCGGGTTGCCGAGTAGCCGGGAGGGATCTCACCTCCCGGCTCTCACAGAACCGTGCGTAACAGTCTCCCGTTACACGGCTCTTGTCGTTCTGATCGTCAGGTCATTACGGCTGCGACCGTGTAGCGCCACTGTGCGAACATGCGGGGATATCGCTGGGCGATCTCCATCATCTTCGCGATGGCTTTCCGTTCAGCCGTAAGCCGTTTGTACTTCTGGCGGATCCAGCGCACCAGGTAGGCGTTGATGCGCATCAAGAAGGGATTCATCTCCCACGGTCTGAAACGTCCATAGTAGTTGATCCAGCCGGCCACGACAGGGTTGATCCTGCGGGCAAGCTCTCGGAAGGACAGGTCGGACCGGGTGTGCAAGCGCCAAGAGCGCACTTCCCGGCCCATCTTCTTCAGAGCGTCCTTGCTGACAGCAGGGTCGAACGACTGGAAAGATTTGCCGTATCGATCCTGGTTCTGCCTGGCTCGGAATGTGTATCCCAGGAAGGTGAACGCCGTGTGCTCGAATGAGCCCTGGCGTTTGCCATCCCTGCAATACACAATCCGGGTTTTGTCCGGGTGCAGGTGCAGCCCGACCTCCGCCATCCTGTTTACGAGCGCGGCCAGCACCGTCCGGGCCTGGCGCTCGGTGACGCAGTGCAAGACTGCATCGTCCGCATACCGCTCGAACCAGATGTTCGGGAACTCCCGTGCCATCCAGGTGTCGAACGCATAGTGGAGGAACAGGTTCGCCAAGACAGGGGAAACTGGCGCCCCTTGTGGGGTTCCGCGTTCCCGTTGCAGCAGAGCGCCGTCGGGCATGGCGAGCGGGGCCTTGAGCCCCCGCCGAACATATAAGTTCACCCAAACGGCGTCGGTGTGTGCTTCCACCGCCTTGACCAGCAGGTCCCAAGGCACGCTGTCGAAGAACTTGGTGATGTCGAACTCCACCACCCAGTCCCGCTTCCAACAGCGTTCCCGGCACTTCCCTACCGCGTCTAAAGCGGACCGTCCTGGCCGATATCCATAGCTGTCTGGGTGGAAGACAGGCTCCACCCTCCGCATCAGATGTCGTGCCACAACGGTCTGAGCCACACGGTCGGAGACGGCGGGAATGCCGAGCACTCGCGTTCCACTTCCGTGCGACTTGGGAATAGCGACCGCACGCACCGGAGGCGGGAAGTAGGAGCCCGATGACATCCGGTTCCAGACCTTGTACAGATTGCCTTTCAGATCTTTCGCGAACTCATCGATGCTCTGGCCGTCTACGCCGGGTGCGCCTCTATTCGCCTTGACTTCCTCCCAAGCCTCCTTAACTTCCCACTTCGAGATATCAAACGACTTGATCTGAGATTTCAACTGGCTCACCGAACTCCTCCCGGACACTGTCCGGTTGATGCGATCAACTCAGTCACGAACGACCCGGCCCCTTCGCTCCACCTCCGTTACAGAGGCTTCATCACTACTACGGACCGGTCCGCCAGCAGGCCCCGCGTCGGTACTCTGCCCCTCACAGTTTCCGCTGCTCGGGGTACTCCCTCTCGCCCATTACCCCTCGGGCCGTATCGGGACCTGCCTTCTCCTGTTCCATACGAAAGCAGCAGACCGGACTCGCGTCGCCTACATGCCGGACACCGCCTGGCCAATAAACGGGCACCCGCCAGGCTCATCCCGGGGTAGTGGTGACACCCCGGTTTCGATGTCGTCTTTATCTTTTTCGACACGTCAGCAGCGATTCACTTACGTTCGCCTTGCCGATCCCCACCTGACGCCTCTCACGACGCCTTTTCCTCATCGCTCACCACGACGGTCTTCAGCCAACGCAGCATGAGGCGGTTTAGAGCCTCCCCCCGCAGGGCGACTCTGAAGGGCCATACCTTCATCTTTCGCACAGCACCATTTCCAGAAGCGGCCCTACAACCAACTCCCTTTCATGTTCAGGACACAACACCACCAAGGTCCACCTGAGCGCCGACGGCCGGTGCCGCCCGCTGTCCCTGGTGGTCACGCCCGGACAGCGGGCGGAATGCACCCAGTTCGAGCCGGTCATGGAGAAGATGCACGTCCCGCGGGTCGGTGTCGGGAGGCCCCGTACCCGCCCGGACAGCGTCAGCGCCGACAAGGCTTACAGCAACCGCCGCGCGCGGGCCTACCTGCGCAAACGAGGTATTCGGCACGTCATTCCGGAGAAGGCCGACCAGGCGGCCAACCGCATCAAGCGTGGCTCGCGTGGCGGCCGGCCTCCCGGTTTCGACAGGGAGCGGTACAAGAAGCGCAACGTCGTCGAGCGGGCGATCAACAAGCTCAAGGGCTTCCGAGCCGTGGCGACCCGCTATGACAAACGAGGGCACGTGTTCCTGGGCACCGTGACCTTCGCGGCCGTCATCATCTGGCTCCGCTCATGATCGAAGAGACATGGCCTAATCAAATCCGCGCTGCGGCGCTTGCCCAGGACGGGTCACTACTGTCCGCCACCATGCTGGGTGCGCTTCTTCAGTCCGGGGACAGCGAGGCAGAAGCCGAGCTATCGCGCCGTGCCGAAAACGCTGATCTGGAAGCGGCAGGAGAGCTCGCATCGGCCACGGGACTGAGCACTACGGCAGGTCAGGTCATCATCGACATCGCGCACTCGCCGGAGCCTGCCGAACTTCCCCGGCTGCAGGTCGGGCACGTGTATATCGATCAGTCCGCAGCACGCCCACGCCAGCCCGGACGGGCTCGTGATGTCCAGCATCGCCGGCCGCCACCGCCGTGGTCGCGTGGGTCTTGCCGACCGTCGGCTCGTGGAGTTGTACTGGGAAGGTGTCCCGGCGCGGGGCGGACAGAGGGGGCGCGGAATGAGTTCGATCGCGCTGGCGGGCGGGGCGTCACCGGTGGGAACAGTGGTCACCGGTGGAGCGGTGGTCACCGGTGGGTGGCGGCGGACCGAAGCCCGTGGTGATGGTATGCCGGCGCGGCGCTCGACCGGAGGCGGCCGAAGCCACCGCCGGCGAACTGGAGGCCGTGCGAGCCCAGGTCCTGTCCGCCCGGGAGCGCCAGGACGAAGACACCGGGCAGGTGCTGGAGGCACCCGGCGCCTGAAGTTGCCACAACTACCGGAGGGGAGCACCGGGTTGGCGGCCGAATTGCGGGAACTGCCTGCGGAATGTCTCGTGCCGGTTCCGAACGAGAGTGAACAGGACCGGATTCGAACGTTCGTCATGAGGACCGACGCCCGCGGGAGTGCGCTGGCATACCAGGCCGGCCGGGATCAGCGAATCCATCGCTCATGAGTTCTCGCAGCGGGGAAACGCCCCCAGCCGCAGCTTGGACGGAACCTGCGGCGCGTATGGACGGACGTGCCCTGGAACAGGGGCAGGTGTATCAAGCCGCCGGTGACCTCCACGTCATCAGCCATGCCGGGGCGGGGCCGCCGGCTCCGGTCATCGTGACACGCACCCTGCCCCGCGATGTTTCTTCCTTCACTGGGCGCGACGCCGAACTGCGTCAGCTTCTGGACACCGCCGGAACAACGGGAATCCGTACGATCGACGGCATGCCGGGAGTGGGCAAGACCGTCTTGGCCGTCAGAGCTGCCCATCTGCTCGCCGAACGGTTTCCCGACGGGCAGCTCATGGTCTCGTTGGAGTCTCACACGCGCGGACGGTCCCCCGCGGACCCCGCAGATGTCTTGGACACCCTTCTGACCGGTAGGGGAATCGCCCCCCAGCGCATTCCCCCGACCCTGGAGGGACGCTCCAGCATGTGGCGCGACCAGCTGGCGGGCAAAAAGGTGCTCCTGGTACTCGACGACGCCGCGGATCAAGATCAGATCGAACCGCTGCTCCCCGGCAGCGGCAGCTGCCTCGTCCTGGTGACGAGCCGCCGCCGGATGGTCGCCCTGGACGGTGCGGAGCCGCTTCCCCTGGATGTCTTGCCGCCGGGCCAGGCCGCACAGCTTTTCACGCGCCTCGCCCGCCGCGGCCCCGACGGCGCTGAGGCCGACACGGTCGCCCGGATCGTACAGCGGTGCGGCTACCTGCCGCTGGCCATCGTCCTGCTCGCCGGCCGCCTCGCCCACCACCCCGCCTGGTCCGTCTCCCGGTTCGCCGAAGACTTTACCGCCACCCGGGACCGGCTCGCCGAGCTCGCCTCCGGCAGCCGCGCAACGGCCGCCGCCTTCGAAATGTCCTACCGCAACCTGCACCAGGACCAGCAGAGCCTCTTCCGTCATCTGGCCCTGCACCCCGGACCTGACATGGACGCCTACGCCGTCGCCGCCCTCACCGGCGTGCATCCGGTGGCAAGGGCACGCCGTGAAATGGACGTCCTCTACACCGACCATCTCGTCGACGAGGTCGGCCCCGGCCGGTACCGTCTGCATGACCTCATCCGCGAGTACGCGAGCACCCTTGCCGCCAACGATCCGACTGCCGACCGCGAGCGCGCCATGGAACGGCTCCTCGACTACTACCAGTACGCCGCCGCAACGGCCGATCACCAACTGGCTCGCCGCCCCCGCCCCGCTCTCCCCGCCCCGGCCGCCATCCCCGATCTCACCTCCAGAGCCCAGGCGACGGCCTGGATGCGTACCGAACACCTCAACCTCTTCGCCTGCGCCGACCAGGCACATGCCATGGGCCACCCCGCACGCGTGATCCGTTTGGCGGCCTCCATGGCCATCACGCTCCGTTTCAAAGGCCCGTGGCTACGGGCCCTGGTACTCCACGAGGCCGCGGCCACGGCAGCCCGCCAGCTCGGCGACCGGTTGGGCGAGGCCATCGTGCACAACGAACTCGGCCGGATACGACGACTGACGGGAAATCACAGGGCAGCGACAACCCACCATGAGCGGGCCCTGCGCCTCTACCAGGAACTCGGCAACCGTCTGGGCGAGACCCAAGCGCTCAACAACCTGGGCCGCCTACGACGGCGGACCGGAGACTACGTGGGAGCGACAGCCCTCCATGAGCGGGCCCTGCACATCCACCAAGAATTCAGCAGCGAACTGGGTGAGGCACATGCCCTCAACGACCTGGGAAGAGTGCACAGACTGACCGGCAACTACGCGAACGCGGCGAAGCTGCACGAACGCGCGCTGCACATCTACCGACGGCTCGGCAACGTCTACGGGGACGCCCACGCCTCCAACGACCTGGGACGCGTACGGCAACTCACCGCAGACCACGACCAAGCAGCGACACTCCACGAACACGCACTGCGCCTCCACCGGGAACTCGACAACCAGCAAGGTGAGGCATACGCACTCAACGACCTGGGACGCGTACGACGACTGACCCACGACTACGCAACCGCGGCAAGCCTCCATGAACGTGCGCTGCACATCCATCAGCAACTCGGCAACCGACAAGGCGAGGCCGAAGCACTCAACGACCTGGGCGCCACGCTCGCCGCCAAATCCGCCAGGCCGAGGGAAGCCCTCGCACTGCACGAACAGGCCGCCCAACTGGCGCGCCAGATCGGCAGTCCCCTGGAAGAAGCACGGGCACTGGAAGGCTCCGCCCACTGCAGAAGCGGCACGGCGGACGGCCGGAACGACGCCCTCAACGACCTAGGGAAGGCCGTAGAGATCTATCAACGTATAGGAGCCGCCGAGGCAGGACCGGCTGCCGACCGTCTCCGCGCTCTCGCCGTCGCCCACAATGAAAACGGTACACCGATGTGAGGTCCCCACTCAGTCACGGTCGTCCGGCACCGGCCTGTGGAGCTCATTGAGGCGCACCGGGGCCAGGCGCGGCCCCAGTGCCCTATCGAGCAGTAGCGGTTCGGGCTCAAAGCCCGGCCGGACAGCTGGCACTCGAACATCTTGATCCAACCGGCGGCAACGCGAAGAGATACCGCGGCATCGGATCGCAGCGGGGAAAATCCGCCCTACCGGGCCGCGTCCGCGCCAGCCTAGGCCGCCCGCCGGCCACCGGGCGAGGCGTCATTCGGGGCATGGTGCCCATCAGCGCCCGTCCCGCCGAGGACGAGGACCGCAAAGCCCCGACCGACCGGGCTCCCTGCAAGACCAAGGTCCGCAAACCGCCGTCACCCGCAGCCCTGGCCGAAGCCGAGCGCCTGCGCGAAGGGCCGGCCACCGGCAGTTCAGCCGAACGGGTCGTGATCGACCTGACCCACTATGCCGCCGTGGTCGAACGGCTGCGGAGTGTCCCCTCACCGAAGCAGGAGGAGAGTCCGGAGTGAGTACGTCACCGATGCAGGTGAGCGAAGCCCGCCGATTCCAGCAGCTCAGAGGCCACCTGTCCTACCTCAAACTCAACGACGCAGCTGAGGCGTTGAACAGGGTCCTGGACCAGGCCCGCACCGAGCGGATGTCACTGACCGCAGCCCTGGAACGGCTCCTCGAGATCGAGGTCGAGGCCACCGAAGCCCGCAAACTCGCCGCCCGGGAACGGTTCGCCTGCCTGCCCGAGCCCTGGACCTGGCCGACTTCGACTTCGCCGCCCAGCCAGGCGTCGACGAGAAGCTGATCCGCGACCTGGCCACCCTCCGCTTCCTCGACGACGCCTCCAACGTGCTGTTCGTCGGCCCGCCCGGAGTGGGCAAGACCATGCTGTCCGTCGCCCTTGGACGAGCGGCCGTCGACGCCGGCCACCGCGTCTACTTCACCACCGCCGCCGAACTCGCCGCCAAGTGCCACAAGGCCGCCCTCGAAGGCCGCTGGAAGACCTGCATGCGCCTCTTCGCAGGCCCGAAGCTTTTGATCATCGACGAGCTCGGCTACCTGCCACTGCCCGAGGACGGCGCCTCGGCCCTGTTCCAGGTGATCAATCAGAGGTATCTCAAGTCCAGCACGATCCTCACGACCAACGTCGGGATCGCCGACTGGGCCGGAGCCTTCGGCGACGCCACCGTCGCCGCCACCATGCTCGACCGGCTCCTGCACCGAGCTGCCGTCGCCGGCATCGACGGACCCTCCTACCGACTTCGCGGCCACCAGAACCAGGCCGACGCCATGCGCAAGGGAGTCAACGCACGTGTCTCCTGACCCCACCCACAACGACGACCAACTCGCCCCCAGACCCGCCAACTGCCCAGTCTGCGAAGGCGAGTTCATCCCGAGCCCGAGACAGATCTACTGCTCTCCCCGCTGCAAGAGCGCCGCCCACCGACGCGCTCCCGCCGGCCTGGCTGCCCACACCTGCCCGGTCTGCGAGGGCATCTTCACCGCGAACCCCCGACTCCGCCAGATCTACTGCTCGCCGGAATGCCGTCGCGAGTCGGAAAGACAACGCAACCGGACCCGCGACGAAGAACGAGCACGACGCCTCGGCGAACACCCCCGAGCCCTTCCGCCCGCCCCGCAGCCGGCGGCCCCCGGAACCATCGCCCCCCTGGCACCGACGGCCGTCCGGAACTGTCCTCACTGCGACCAGCCCGTCACGATCGTCGCCCTGCTCGCCACCCAGGAAGCCGCCCGCCCCACGATCACCAACCGCGTCACCGACATCGTCCCGCTCAGACGCCTCCAGTGAGCATCGGCTGACCGCCACCGATCACCGGGCCCGCCGACCTGACGGTCGGCGGGCCCACAACGCAGCTTCGTCCACAAGTTTCGGCCGCGTTGAGCTCCGTCCTAGCAGTGCCTGTCGCGTTGGGGCTCCGCGCCGTCGAGCACGAGCTCAAGCGGACGGCGTGACCGGGGACCGCAGGCCGAGCCACTGCTCGGCGTCCCATGCCTCGAACCGTTCTACCTCGGTGAACCCAAGCTTTGCCGCGAGGCGCATCGAGGCGACGTTGGCGGTCTGGGTGGCGAGCACCACCGGCTCGCCGGGAAGGACGCCGTCGAACCAGCCGAGTGCCGCCGCGCACGCCTCGGCGGCATACCCGAATCCCCACGCCCGAGGCAGGAACAGGTAGCCAAGATCGGCCTTCCCCGCGGCAGCCGGACGATGGTGCCCCGATGCTCTCCTGAGCAGGATCTGGCCGATCATCGCCCCGTCGAGTTCAACGACGAAGCTCCCGGGCCACCGCTCGGGCACCTCAGGCGTCTCGCCCTCAAGCTCGTCACGCGGCCGGGGGCCGCCGAGGTAGGTGTGCACCTCTGGCGAGGCGAGCAGCTCGATGAAAGCCGCACGGTCCCGGGCCTCGGGCGCACGGAGCACGAGCCTCTCGGTCTTGATCGGGGCAGGTGGCCAGGCGACGGGTCCGAGTTCAGTCATGCCGACCAACTAATCAGCAGGCGCGGAAGTGATCAAGGTTCGCGGACCGATCAAGCCAACGGCTCGGATCCCACACTCACTACCGGGGCCGTGCAGGCATTTTGGTGATCAAGGACCGCTCCCCGCTCCCCATCTTCCCCAGACAGTTCAAAGACCAAGCAAGTGGGGCGAAGAGCAGCCCCGGCCGTTTTCAACGGTCCCCATCAGGTGATGCCTATCTCGGATTTACCTCACTGCTGCTCTTCGCCCCAGTTGGTTCATGGAGCGAACCAACTGGGGGATGGGGGCGCGGAAATCAGAAGGACTCATCGATCGCTTGGCCGGTGAGTCCTTGTGCGCGGGCTGAGTTCAGTGGGACGAGACGGAGCCCTCTGATTGGTCGAGGTGGAACGGTGAGCCGGGGCTCGCTGGCGTCCAGCCGTCGGTAAGGGAGGCGCGGATGCTGTCAGCCACCTGGGCGGGCAGGACCGGGCTGCCTTGGGTTCCGAGCCAGTTGCTCGGGTGCGGTTGGTCGGTGGTAATGACCAGTGTGGTGCCGGGGGTGTCGGCGTGTTCGACCGCGTAGGTGAGGGGTGACTGCACCAGTCCCTGGTCGTAGGTCGGTCGTCCGCGTAGGCGCCATCGGTAGGTGGTGCCATCAACGGTGATGAGCCGCGATCCCTTTTTGACCAGTGCCATGTCCACGTCCTTTCCCCGGTGACAGTAGTGAACGGTGGGTGATCGTGTCGTGCCAATTCCCCTTGGGTGGTGTCAGTTTCTGCGCATGCGGATCACATCCAGGCTTGCTGCTGGAATGGTGGGTCGTGCGGCCTCGGGAGGGGCCAGCAGGGCGACGATGGTGACAGGATTGTCGCAGTTTGGGAAGTTCCGGAGGGTGGTGAGCGCGAGCCTCGCCGCACGTTGGGGGATACCCTCTCCCTCGCCCCTGCAGGGATGGCCGGCAGTCACCGAGGCGGTAGATGTACCGCCGGGCTAGCAGCGCGTCGGCGGCCCACAGTTTCAGACGCCCAACTGGACCGGACAGGCATGGATGTCGTGAATGCCGGAGTTGGTGGAAGTGGTTCAAAACTGTGCCGTGCGCGTGTAACGATGCAGGTCACGAAGTCCGCTCCCCGCGCCCGCGGGGATGGTCCCCCTTGGTGTGGTCAATGCCGGTATTGCCGGGAGCCGCTCCCCGCGCCCGCGGGGATGGTCCCTGGTACGGCTTGGTATCCGCCCTTGCCGGTGCCCGCTCCCCGCGCCCGCGGGGATGGTCCCCACGGTCCTCCCGCGGGAGGACGACGCGCGAACCGCTCCCCGCGCCCGCGGGGATGGTCCTTGCTCGCGCTCGACCGCCTCCCGAACTGGTGACTGCTCCCCGCGCCCGCGGGGACGGCCCCGCATGGGACCTCGCGAGCATGCTCGACCTCATCTGCTCCCCGCACCGTGGAGGTAAACCTCGCCCATCTACGCGAGGTGCTCTTCGTAGGCGATGGCCGTCATCTGCCGAGTTCTTCGCGCAGGCGCAGAGTTCCCTGAGAAGGCTGTTGACCAGGCTCGTTGGCGGGAAGGGCACACGCTGGTCTGGGTCGGCTGAGTTTCGCCCCGGCGGGGTTTGTGGATCCCCCTCACCTGCCGGCCGAAGCGCACCTTGAGCCATGCCAGGGTGCACGCGGACTCCGTGGGGAAGGCACGAGGGTATGACCGCCATCCTCGTATCAGTCGTGGGCGTGCTGGGCACCGTCATGGGAGCCGCTCTCACCGCCTTCGTTGCAGCGCGTGCGGAACAGCGCAGAGAAGCGACACAGAACCGGGTGCAGTTAAATGAACTGCGGGTCGAGCACCAGCGCTGGGTCCGTGAAAGCCGACAAGCTGCCTACCTCTCCTTCCTCGAAGCGCTGGGGACCGCTGACCGAGACAACCAAGCGTTCTTCCGCGAGCTGCAGGCCAGACGCTCGCCGGCACCGCTCGACGAGGCGCGGATCGCCGCGATCAGGCTGAAGTTCAAGGACGCTGAGAGCTCGGGACTCGTGGTGATCTTGGAAGGTCCCGAGACCGTCGCGGACGCAGCGCACAACCTCGTCGTTCAGTTTGCTTCTCTGGTCCAGGACGTTCGGGAGTACGCGGAGGAAGCCGCGGCCGAGGGCCTTACAGATCGGGGCAACGCCGTGCACGAGGCCGGCATGAAATTCATAGCGCAGCGCTGGGCCTTTCTTGGCATGGCCAGGAATGCGCTTGACGAGGTGGCCAAGCACAGCCAAAGCCTCCCCGATGCCCGCTGAATGCACCCCTGGAGCCTGCCGAGTCCTTCGACAGCGGGCGTGCTGCTTCGTAGTCGCCAAATCCAGGACTAATGCGATGACGGCTTTGGGTGCGTCCCCAACGCACTACGAACTTCCCAGCGAGTGGGAATGCTGGTCGTGCGGTGCTCTCAACAGCACTCCTGACGACTAAGACCGTGTCCTATGTGGTGAGGCTTCGTTGACCTCGGTATGGGGCGGGGTACATGGAGTTGGATTGTTCCGGACGGGTTGTGGGCGATCGCGAAACCGCTGATTCCGCCGTCGAAGGTGCGGCCTCAGGGCGGGGGAACGCAGGACACGCCTGATGAGACGCTGTTCGCGGCCATCATCTACGTCCTGGTCAGCGGGTGCGCCTGGCGGGCTCTGCCGCCCTGCTTCGGCATCTCGAAGTCAACCGCCCACCGACGGTTTCTGATCTGGTCCAGAGCCGGCGTCTGGGGCCGTTTGCACGAGGCCGTGCTGCACCGGCTCGACGACGCCGGCCTCATCGACGTCACCCGCGTCGTCCTCGACTCCGCCCACGTGAGGGCTAAAAAGGGGGCGAACACACAGGTCCGAGCCCCGTGGACCGAGGCAAGCCGGGTTCCAAAATGCACGTCCTGTCGGACGCGAACGGACTGCCCCTGGCCGTCGGCGTCTCAGCTGGGAACACCCACGACAGCCAAGGGCTGAAGCCGATGATCGAGGGTCACCAAACGAGACACGACCCTCACCGCGGCCGGCACTTCAAACCTCAGCGCCTGCACGCCGACAAGGCATATGACCGGCCCGACCTGCGGAAATGGCTGCGTGGTAAGCGGATTGGAGTGCGGATCGCCCGCAAAGGCATCGAGTCCAGCGAACGGTTAGGGCAGCGTAGATGGGTGATCGAGCGCACCATGTCGTGGCTGTCGGGCTACCGCAGACTCAGCCCCCGCTACGAACGCGACCACCGCAACTACCTGGCCTTTCTCGGACTCGCCGCCGCCATCTGCTGCTACAAGCGATACCTCCGCCTCACCACATAGGACACGGTCTTACTCCCATCTGTACTGCTCTGGCAGCAGAGTTGCTCCGAGGGCGAGGCCGTGGCTTTGTTCTTCCCAGAGGCCCCCTGTGTGCAGCCGCTCGATGTTGCAGACGACGTGCTCGCCAGCTGGATCGCGGAGCTTCTATCCGATCTCGATGCGGGCCTGTCCCACAGGTCGGGCAGGATGCGCCCGCTGCCGTCCGCCTACAGGGGGTTGAAGACCTCGCGCCACAGCGCACCCGTATCGAGCCATTGGTCGTAGTACGCGTCGGGGTCCTCGGGCCCGAATTCGTACCGGAGCGAGGCGGGTCGCAGGAAGCCGCCCGTCCCGACGGTCTGCACCGAGCGTCCGCGGATCCGCAGGACATCCGCCAAGCGCGCCGCCAGCCCTTCCGGATGGGCGGTCGGCGCCCCGTCGATCGCGACGCGCAGCCACGGACCGCCGTCCGCCGCCGTCAGCTTTCCGATCCGGTCAGCGCGCGCATCGGTCAGCCGCTCCCAGGAGATCGCTTCCAGCCGTACCCCTCCATCATGCCCGGGCACTGCCGTACGGTGCCGGGTGGGCGCCCGTGGCCGAGCGGCGTCAGCTGCGCGGGTAGCGCCCGGGGGCGAAGAACGACTCGTTGTACGGCTGGTGGGTGAGGGGGTGGAACGCCGCCGAGAAGTCGTCGGCCAGCTCGGTGATCGTGCCACGGCCCTCGACGGCGGTGAGCCAGGACGGGGGGAGGGCGAGGTCGCCGTGGTGGGCGCCGAGGAGGTTGCCGCAGATGGATCCCGTGGAGTCGCTGTCACCGGAGTGGTTGACGGAGAGCAGGAAGGCTGACTCAACGCGCGTGCGCCGGGGTGCCGGGTCGGCGGGGCGGGCGAGGGCACAGTAGACGGCGATGGCCAGGGCCTCCTCGGCGATCCAGCCTCCGCCGAGGGTTTCGACCTTCTCGGGGGTCGCTGTGCCGTCGGCAGCCAGGTCGACCGCCTTGCGGAGGGCGGCCGTCGTCTCCTCGTGGCCGGGATAGCGGGCGAGGAGTTCCATCGAGCGCAGCACGGCGCCTTCGAGGGAGTCGCCGTCCAGTAGGTGTCCGATCATGGCGGCGAAGGCACCGGCCGCGTAGTAGCCGGTGGGATGGCCATGGGTGATCTGGGCGCAGCGGGCGGCGAATTCGAAGGCTCGGCGAACGGGCATGCCGGTGAGGCCGAAGGGAGCCGAGCGCATGACCGTGCCGCAGCCCTTGGAGTCGGGGTTGACCGGCCCCGGCGCTCCGAGCTCGCCGAGCGTGTCGGGGATGTGCTCGTAGCGGAGGCCGGAGACGCAGGCGTTGCCGGGGGCACGGCGGGCGTAGAGCCAGGTCTGCTGGCGCAGCCAGCCGGTGCGGTCGTAGGCGAGTTCGGCCGGCGGCGGGGGCGCGGGGTGGTTCTGGGTGTCGAGCCAGCGCAGATAGGCGTTCCGCACGAGGACGGGCCCGGCGGAGCTGATGCCGTTGCCGGTGGCGGGGCCGTAGCGGGCGTAGGCGCGGATGAGGCCTTCCGCGGTGAAGAGGGTCATCTGGGTGTCATCGGAGACCTGGCCGAGGACGACGCCGCCGACCGGCAGGAAGCCGGTGACCCCGGACGGCCCGTAGCCGTTGCGGATCGAGGCCAGCGGCTGGAACTCGATCGGGTATCCCAGGGCGTCGCCTATCGCCCCGCCCAGAAGACAGCCACGGACACGGGCACGGCGGGCGACGATGTCGCCCCACGACTGACTGTTCAAGCCGGTTCCCTCACTTGATGGTTGTACTCATGGTCATTGCGTCGATCGGTCGCGTGGTCGGAGCCTTCCGGCTCAGAAGATCCAGGCCAGGTAGAGGCTGAGCGCCGCACCACCGGCGCCGCCCAGGACCAGCCGCTTCATCCAGGCACTCGCGCGGGTTCCGGCGATCAACCGGCCCACGGCCACGGCCCGTCCCCTGCTCGGCATGATGCCGGTCGCGGCGAACGGGATCCCCAGCGCGGCGACGATCCAGCCGAGGAAGAACAGCGCGCACCAGCGCCAGATCTCGCCGAAGCCGGTGGCGAGGTAGCCGCTCACGGTCTGCTGGACGGGGACGCGGTCGCCCCGTTCGCGGTCTGCCGTGATGGTCGCCTCGTGATCGACGGTCGTTCCGTCGTCTGCGCGGAAGGTGCCGGCGCACACCGTCTTGTCGCTGTGGTGACGGCTTCCGTGGTCGATCCAGCAGCGCTCGACCGTGAGCGTGCCGTGACGACCGACGAGGCCCGCTGCGTGCGTCGAGTTGTACAGCGAGAAGCCGGCACAGAGGAGCGCCAGAAAGAAGAAGAGGCCGCCGAAGAGACGCCCTTTCACACTCGGCGCGGGCATCGAGACGAACGGATCCGGCGTCCCCAGTCCTTGCTCCAGCATGGCGCTACCACCCCCTCCACTCCGGCTGCTCCCGTGATCGCTCACCTTACTCAGCCGGTGCGTCGGCCCCACTGTCAGTGCCATGCCCTAGGTCAGGATTCGCCGAAGAAGTACTGCGCGCCTATGCCTTCGCGTGTGCGATGTGCGGGTACGACGGGACACTGGGACGGAACCCGGTCGGGACGAACCGCCCTATCTCCCCCGCCGCCAGCCGGAGTTCATGCCCGCCCAAGCCGAATCGAAGGATCACGTTCGGTAAGCGGATAGCGTCTCAGGGTCAGCCGAAAGGGCTCACCGCCACCTTGGAAGCCGCAATGTCGAGGCATGCCGCGCTCCCCTCGTCGATCTCGATGTCGAGATTAATCATGCGACCCGCCACCTCCGCGGCGTTCATCCAGCGGCAATGCTCCCCGCCCTGCGGTGCGTGGCGCGCTCCGGTGTACATCAGCAAGAATGGGCGCTCTCCGGAGCCGCGCTCCCGGAGGCGCGGCGTACTGCCGTCGTCCTCCACGGGGACCAGGACCTGAGCGGAGCGCAGCTCCTTCAGAAGTTCGTCCTCCGTAATGCGGCCGAGCAGCCTGAGCTGGACGGCCCGCTCCACCGTGTTCTCTGCCCGAAGCATTCCGACCGCCGTCGGGGTGGGGCGGTAGTGCCGGTTACGGACGAAGTCGCCGAACCCGCCGTCCTGGTCGATCTGCCAGTCCCCGACGATCCCTTCGCGGGGGACGGGGACGCTACTGAAGAGTGGGTACTCCGGATCGATGGCGATCATCCGCTTGCCCGGAGCGAGCACGGTCGACTTCCGCATGTCGTCGGTGATCTTCGGTACGAGCAGCCTTTGCCGTCCGTCCGATTCGACAATCCGCCTCGAATAGGCGTAAGTGCACAGATACGGCGGCTCTTTGACCTCCGGCAGCGCCTTGATCTGGGCACGGAGTGTATCCAGGCTCTCCACCTCTCCGCCCGACCTGGGGAGAACTCGGCCCGGGAAAGGCATACCTCCCACCTGGGAGTCCAACAGCCAGTTCAGTGCCTGCTCTGGCGTCAAACCGCGCGCCTTCGCCTCCCGCATCCGCTCGATCCAGAAGCCAAGCGCGTTGATGGCGCGATACCCCTGCTCGCGGCTCGGAATACAACCGGCGTTGTCAGAGCCGTCCGCCGCCATCCACAAGTAACCGATGGCGCCCGCGGGATTGCAGTACGCGATGTACCGAACGGGTCCGACTGGACTCCTGCCGTATTCCTCGGGGCCGCCCACAAGCGTGAGGTGCACGTCCTCCGACAACGGCCCCCGGGGAGTCCCGCCGTCTTTCGGCGGGTGATCGTCACTCATGATATCTCTCCGTAGATGTGGTACTTACCCTTTCCGAACTCGTTGGACCGTTGCGGGCCCTCGTAGCGGCCATTGCTCGATAGGCGGGAGCGAGGACAGCCGGCCCGGCAGCGATCAAGTCGCGCTGTACCCCTGGCGACATGGCAAGCCTTCAGCAGCGAAGAACGTGGTAAAGCCAGCAACCTCCTACAGGCGTTCCGATTGCTTCGGCAGGGAGGCAGGGGAGCAGCCGGAAAGGCACAGCGCCGTCACCGCAGCGGCGGCCAGCACTGTCACCGTGCGGTGAGGGATGTTGGAGTTCAGCACGACCTGTTTCAGCTCGCTGTCGACTCACGCGAGGCCGCATTGGAACGCGGCGAATTCGCCTGGTGAATCGCCTCATTCAGGGCGTCCCTCGGCAATGTACTTATCCGTGCGCCTGCTCGTAGGCGTCTCTGATGGCGCCGGGGATCCGCCCGCGTGGTGCTACGTCGTAGCCCTGGCGCCGGGCCCATTCACGGACGTCCTCCGAATTCGTCGGTTCGCTGGCTGGGGCAGTATTGATCGCGTGAGCGCGTCGCCGGTCTTCAGGGGTGCATCTGGATGGATGGAAAGAGGGCGAGCTGTCGAGAAGGTCGTCAGGGAAAAACGGCACGTCGAGGGTGCCCTCGCAGAGCCTTCTCAGGAATGCGGTGATGGTGCCGTCAAATGTGAACCAACCGTTCCCTCTTGCCTCGTTTATTGCGATTTTCCATAGGTCTGGATTGCTTTTAGGTTCGGTCACCCAGAAGACGTATTCCCCATTTCCTGTTACTGCGGCTGGCTGAAGCGACGCGATGGGGCACGGAAGACTGTAGTCGGTCCACTCTCGTCGCTTTTCAAGCGACGAGAGGATTTTTGGTGTCTGCACCAGAAGACGGTGTGGAGGTAGTCGGCGGTGGCGTCGTCGGGGCCGTCGGCTACAACAGCCGCTTGGGCATCAGCCATATCGATGTCCCTGGGAATGGCGTGCAGCAGCCGGACAGCCGCACGCCGAGAGGGCCCTCCAGAATGTCCAGCGCGACAGGCGCGGGAACGGTGACCGACAAGGTCTGCACCGCGACCAGGTCCTGCGCCGTGATCCGGTCGGCGACTTCCGACCTGTCTCCCCCACCCGCCAGATGCTCGAACCGGCTCCCGGTAAACGCCACCGCGCCGGGCGGCAGACCGATCCCGAAGTAACGCCGCAGATCCACCTCGAGCATCGGCGACGAGGGCGTGCAGCCGCTCCGGGAGCGGCCGTGAAAGATCAGCCGAGGACACCAGCGGCTCCGGTTCTGGACGAGGTTGCAGACGGGCAACTGCGCGGCGGCAATGACTATCGGATGGCCCGCGACAGCGCCAGCTTGCTGGCGGCTGCGACGCCGGACCGTTCTTCACATCGGAGATGGTGGAGGAGGGCGTCGATGGTACGCCGGGCGCGGAGCGCCATCGGCGTACCGCACGGGCAGGAGCAGCGCGGGCCTGTTATTCGGGGTCCTCATCGGGATCCCCGCGGGGTGTTTCCGTCACGGCGCTCACTGCGGGCTGCCCTTTGCGCCAGGTAACTGTCACCTTGAGGGTGGCCTTGCCTCCGGCCTCCGTCACGACGCTCACCAGCTGGCCGCTCTTGGCTGCGATTTCGATGCCGAATTCGAGCGTCACTTCGTCCGGGGCCGCGCGCCGCAGTCCGGACCTGACGCTGCGCGTGACGGTCTCCAGGGTCTGGGGGAGATCACCGAGCTGCCGTGATAGGCGGTCACCGAAGCCGGTGTCCCGGGGTCCCTCGTCTTCGTCGTTGACGCGCACCCAGATCGAGGTTCCGTCCGGCATGACTGCCTGGACCGCATCGGACACGTGCCCTCCTCCTGTTTGGCTCGTCGACTCTCTTGGGAGAGGATGCCCGTTTCCAGGACGTCCGGCGACAGGTCACCTACAATCACCTAACGGTTACGGAGGGGAGTGGTCATGGTCGACCAGCATGCCTGGTTGTCGTCAGAGAGGGTCTACCTCTCCGACGTAGAGATCCATCGGCAGTCCCCTATCGCAAGCGCCGAGGATCTCCGGGCACGCGTGCTATTCCACGTTCTACTGTCCGACACTCTGCTCGTTGGCGATTCGCAGTCGCTCAACACGCCCCTCTTCCGTGCTCTGGTGTCCTCTCAGGAAGCCGTCGGCCACGCCGTAAGATCGGATCTCGCGCCGCTCCTGGACAGCGGCCGTATCCGGGTCGCGTGCCGGGACGGGCAGACGCTGACGGCCGTCCGAGATGCTCAAAAGCTGCGGCAAGTCGAACACGTGCCCAGTGCCGCATACGCGGAGCTGCTGGACCTCATGACGCATGCGCACGCGGTCACCTACCGCCTTGACGCCGTATCGGCTGCCTTCAAGTCTGGAGTGATCCGGCTGCTGGAGGAGCAGACGCAAAACGCCGGGGGAGAGACGCGCGCAACGGTTGAAGCCGCGCTGGAGTTCGTGAGGGGGCAGGAGCCGTTGTACTTCAAAACCCTCAGAGACTGGGAGGAGTCCTTCCGGACCGGCTCGTCGGGAAGCACGGCAGTCGTGCTCGCCCTGGCCGCCGTGGACCGTGCCGCGGGCGAGTCGTACCGCCAGGCACTCCCCCATGTGCTGGGAGCCGGGACCGCTGCCCCGCGCAGCGTCGAACTACCCGCCACCACTGCCGCCCGCACGGTCCTGGAGCGCACCACGCTATCCGCCGGCATTCTCGACGGTTTCTTGCTGGGCAGACTGCCGGTCGAGGTGTTCCTGGAGGCCACCGAGCAGCCGTCCCGCAGCGTCCTCGTTCGCCAACTGGGCTTGCTGCGTCGAGGCAGCCAACCAGACCTGTCCCAGTTGGTGGAGGCCATGGCCGAGTTCAGCACGTGGATGCAGGAGGCCTTCGTCCGTGTCTTCCGCGATACCGATGAACGCGCGCGGGCGGTCCTGGACGGCAACCAGAACTTGATGCGCTTTGCCATCTCCCAGGACTCGCTGACCGGCGCACTCGGCGCCGGACTCGATGTGCCGGCGGCCGACGAGGACGAAGACTACCTCGACCTGCAGGTCGTCGACCGGAGTGTGCCGGCTGCAGACGGCGCGGCCGACATCGGAGAACTCGACGCACGGCAGATGCGGCAGCGCGTGATCACGGGTGCGTATGTCGGCTGAGCCGAATGCCGCTCACATCGGCGACCCGGAGCCGGTGCCGCAGCCATCTGCGATGGCAAGCGCCAGGGCAGCCAGCGTCACGCCACAGGTGACGCTGCCGCTCTGCAGCCACTTCACCACCTCCGTACGCGAGGCCCAGAGCGGCTCGGCCACCGACTCCATGGCCTCCGGCTCGGCGGCCGACGGGGCGCCTGCCGATCCGGTGGGGTGGACTTCGGCGGCGAAAACGTGCACGTCCGATTCGATCAGGCCTGTCTCGGCGTGAATGACGCCCAGTGGGCGCAGTGCGGACGGGGCGCAGTCGAAGCCGGTCTCCTCCCGTAGTTCCCGTACGGCCGCCACTGCTGGATCCTCATCCGTTTCGCAACCGCCCCGGGGGAATTCCAGGGAGACCTCGCCGATCGGGTAGCGGTACGTGGGAACGAACGCGAGGCCGTCTGGCCCTATGGGGACGATCACCACTCCGCAGTGGGACCACTGCCAGCGCAAATAGCGACCCTGCTTGCCCGACGGCGAGAGCACTTCATCGTTGAACAGCGCGCCGAAGCGGTTACGGAAGACCTCCACTGCCCGCTGCCGCAGAATGGGTGGGGGTTCGGCGTGGGCAGACGCTTCGTTGTCCATCGGCGCCGGACTCCTCTCAGCTCGTGCGACCGTCCAGCACAGTCTTCATCTGCACCCATGATGAACGTTCGTGTCTGAATTCGTCGAATTCGTCACTGAGTTGGAGCAGCACCTGCAGCACCAGCGCCTGCTGCTCACGCAGTCGCGGCGAGGTACGCAACGGTAGCACCGCGCGCTCCGTCGCCGCCCGGCTCAGCGCCTGGTAGGCCTCGCTGAAACGCCCGGCCCGGATCAGCCCGAAGCCATGGCGTTGCAGGGTCTCGGGCAGCCGGGCGAGATAGCGGCCGGGCCGGAGCCTGAGCAGCTCCTCCAACCGCTCGACCGCCTGCATGCTGGAGGTGAGGGCCTCCTCGGTCTTGCCTATGCGATGGCGGCACTCGGCCAGGGTTTCCAGGCAGGCGAGGTACACCTCGTCATCACGAGCTCCTTCCGGAACCTGTTCGCACCGCATGACGCCCTCGGCGGCATCGCGGGCCGCGCCGTTGACCTGTGCATCTGCAAGCCGCAGCAAGGCCAGCGTGCTCAGCGCACCCGCCATGTCCATGAGGGTGCGATGCCGCATTTCAGGACTGCTCCCGATGAGCTGCCGGTACAGGGACACAGCCTCGACGCTGAGCCCCAACGCCGACTCCGTCTCCCCACACCGGTGCCGCAGCAGACTCAGGTTGTGCAACGCCGCGGCGTAGTCGGACCGATACTGCGCGGACCTGCGGACAAGATCGCGGCTGAGCAGGACCGCCTCATCGGCTGCCCGCACGGCATCCTCCCGGTGTCCGCTCTCCTCCAGCCGCAGGCTGTACCTACGCAGACGCCTCAGACGGACGTGCCGACTGGTGTCGTCGCTCCCCGCGTCAGGCAATTGGAGCAGCCGCTGGAGCACGAGCGCCGACAAGGCGGAAAGGCCGGACGGATAGCCGGGAAGACGGGGTTCGACAAGGCAGAGCAGGTCGATCTCGCAGGTCTCCAGCACTGGTTGGATCAGGTCCACCAGGGGCTCGGCGTGCGGCACGCGGGCACCGACGGTCACGAGGGCCGGCACCAGGACTCGGGGATTGTCACGCACGACCTGCGCAAGCGCCCGGTCGAGGACCGCGTGGGCAGGATGGTCCGCAACCCGGCCCACGGTCGTGCAGCCACGGGCCCGAGCCAGGACGTCGAGTGTCTCCAACACGGCCCTGGTCCGCGCCTGCTTGTTCCGAAGCGCGGATGCATCCAGAACAGCCCCGAGGTAGGCGACGACGTCGCCTGAACTCTCGGGCTCCGCCAGCACACGCCGCACCAGGATCTCGCCCAGCCGGTCAGGCTCAAGGGGCGCGACGTGGTCAACTTCCGTTGCGGGATACAGCGCGCGTAAGCAGGAATGCACTGCAGGGGCGTTGACAGGCAGCTGCCCGGGGAAGGCAGTCCTGCGCACGGACGTCAGCAGCGCGGTCAGCTCACCCCAGTCTCGCCGCTGGGCCAGGGTCGGCACCAGCAACAGGCCTTCTGCCATCAGCCGTCCGGTACGCCCCGCCAGGACACCGCCCGTACCGAGACGGTCCTCCAGCAGCGTGTACCATCCCGTGATCTCATGCCGACAGATCCGTGCCAGCGGATCGTCGCTTTCCTTCCACTCCTCGCCCTGGCGCAGGGTAAGGACGGCGTCGAGGGCAGCCGCAAGAACTCCCAGAACCGAGTCCTGCTGGCCGGCCCGGCGCGCGAGAGACGGCGGCATGAACACCCACGGGCATTCCAGCAGGCGCGCGAACTCCCCGAACGCCTCGGTGACCAGGGTGCCGGGATCCTTGGCGCTCAGCGTGTTGGGCAGCCTCTGTGAGCTCGCACCCCGCAAAGCCCAGTCCTCGATGTAGTGTGCTTCGAACTCCTCCTTCAGCGCATGCCACAACGGCTCCTCGGAACGTGCCAGCAGCAGCACGCGCAGGGTGATGCCATCAGGTCGGTGCCGGTGGATATGCGCCATGAGAGCGCTGATGTCGCCGAGCCGTGCTTGGGCATAGTCGAACACCACCAAGCAGGGGAAACCCGCGCCGAGCGCGGCGGTGAGGCCTTCCAGCCACTGGGGTCGGCGCAGAGGGTTGCCGAGCAACTCCCTGTCTGCGAATCCGGCGATCCAGCCCATGTGCCGCAGTCGGTAGCACAGTTCGGCGGACAGGCGGGTCTTGCCCGAACCGCCCGGCGCGTACAACAGGCGCAGCAACTGATCGTCGAGTTCATAGCACCAGTTCCGGAGCTCGCTCAGTTCTGGGCGGTCCACGAACGGCATTGCTCCGCGTGCCAGCATCTGCGCTGGCGTGTTCCCCGAACTCGGACCGCCGGGCTCGGGACCGAAGAGGTCTGCCTGCCGTCCCCTGCGGTTGCGGGCGAGATCGAACCAGACGGTCCCGGGCCGGTGCGCGGCATGGTTACGTTCCAGCAGCCCCGGCAAGCATTCCTCCACGGCGTCGACGGGAATCAGCCATCCCCCCGACATTCCCTTCTCGTGGCGTGACGCCTTGAGCACCCCGCACACACGCCCCGTCGTCGTATCGAGCACCGGACCGCCGCTGAATCCCTGGACCACCTGGTCCCACTGAAGCCGCACGAAGCGCCCGCTCCGACCGGCCACCGTGAGGTGCAGGGTGTCGGGCTGGACGCCCGGTTCCAACGTGTGCCCGCTGAATCCGTGGATGGACACAGACGCCGCCTGCGTCGGACCCGCGCTGCCAAGCCACACCCCCTGCAAATCGTGTGCGGGCTCGCTCAGCCGCACTTCGGCGAGATCCGGAAAGCCGTAGGTGCTTCCTGCGCCCTTCGCCTCGGGCATAAGACTCATGACCTCGATCGCGAGGGTGCGCCCCCCGACCGTCGCCGTCACGCTGCCCTCCTCGCGCCCGGCCACCACGTGCGCACACGTGAGAGCGGTGTCAGGCGTCACCAAAAACCCGGTCCCGCAGAAAGCCTCGCCAGCCCAGATGCCCACGACGTTCTGCTCGGTCAGGATGCGCAGCCGCTCCAGTGCCTCACCGTCCAGGCCATTGTGTGTCGTCATCGATCTCCCCTGAGCGGCCCCGCACAACGGACTCATTGTCAGGTGACTTCCCAACAGTATTCTGCCGTCCCGTCAGCCATGGCATCGCTTCGTTCTGTGCTTCGGCGTGCTGCGCCAGCGCGCGAGAGCGTCACCGGAGCACCTTCGACGACATCGACAGCTAACCCAGCCGCTGCAACCGACAGATCGAACCCATGCCACGCATCACGCACATGTCCGACACATAAAACGCCATGTCAGCCCCCATACGCTCAGCTCAACGTCCGGTAAAACGGACGAGGCGCGCGGAACCGCCGGTGATCTCGGTCGGCCGTGGGCGGCAATCCATGACAACGAGCGCATTCCGGCGGACTTCCGGCTCTACCTCACCGCCACCCCGCGCATCCTGGGCGCGGCTCAGCCGCAGAAGGGCGGCGGCCGCGAGGTGGAGATCGCGAGCATGGCCGACGATCCAGACGGGACATTCGGTGCCTGGCTGCCTGGGGCCGAGCTCGGGCTTTCGGAGGCGATCGAGCGGGGCATCCTCGCCGGTTTCGAGATCGACGTGCTGGAGATCCGCGACCCCTCCCCCGCTCTGGGGTTGTCGGAGGAGGCGTTGCGCGGCCGGCGCCTGGCGTTGTTGCAGACGGCGCTGCTGGAGCACTCCGCAAGGTGGAACCTGCGCACCGTCATGACGTTCCACCAGCGGGTCGAGGAAGCCGCGGTGTTCGCGGAGAAGCTGCCTCAGACAGCGGCGGAGCTGTACGCCACGGAGGCCGACGACGAGGCCCTGGCGCAGGCCGAACAGATGCCGGCATCGTCCATCGACGCCACGCCGTACGAGTTGGAGGCCGGCCGCCACGTCCCGCCGCACCGGGTGTGGTCGGCGTGGCTGTGCGGCGACCATCTCGTCAGCGAACGGCGCGAGGTTCTGCGGCAGTTCGCCAATGGCCTGGATGCGGCCGGGCACCGGGTCAACCGTGCCTTCCTCGCCTCCGTACGGGTGCTCGGGGAAGGCGTCGACATCACCGGCGAGGTGGGCGTGGAGGCCGTGTGCTTCGCCGACACCCGCGGCTCCCAGGTCGAGATCGTGCAGAACATCGGCCGGGCGCTCCGGCTCAACAAGGGCGGCTCCACGAAGGTCGCCAGGATCATCGTGCCGGTCTTTCTGGAGCCCGGCGAGGATCCGACCGACATGGTCGCCTCCGCTAGCTTCAAGCCGCTCGTGGCCGTGCTCCAGGGCCTGCGCAGCCATGATGAGCGCCTGGTCGAGCAGCTCGCCTCCCGCGCACTCACCAGCGGCAAGCGCAAGGTCCACATCCAGCGCGATCAGGACGGGCGAATCGTCGGGGCCGGCGGCGAGGGCGACGGCGAGGACCAGGAGCAGGAGGATACCGACGCGGCTGCCGAGTCGGCGCTGCTGCACTTCTCCAGCCCGCGCGACGCGGCGACGATCGCGGCGTTTCTGCGGACCCGGGTGTACCGGCCGGAGTCGCTGGTGTGGCTGGAGGGCTACCAGGCCCTCATCCGGTGGCGGGCGGAAAACGAGATCACCGGTGTCTACGCCGTGCCCTATGACGTTGAGGTCGAGGTCGGCGTCACCAAGGACTTCCCCCTCGGGCGGTGGGTGCACCAGCAGCGCAAGGCACAGCGGGCTGGGGAGCTGGAGGAGCGGCGCAAGACCCTGCTCGACGCGCCGGAGGCCGGGATGGTCTGGGAGCCGGGTGAAGAGGCATGGGAGAACAAACTCGCCGCGCTGCGCTCGTACCGGCGGGCGACCGGGCACCTCGCGCCGCGTCAGGACGCGGTGTGGGGCGAGGGCGAGGCGATG
This sequence comes from Streptomyces sp. P9-2B-2, assembly GCF_030406865.1. NCBI lineage: Bacteria > Bacillati > Actinomycetota > Actinomycetes > Kitasatosporales > Streptomycetaceae > Streptomyces > Streptomyces sp. P9-2B-2. The sequence goes on from NZ_CP129126.1 coordinate 76,928, forward strand.
GTGCCCATCGGACAGCACATGGCCAACCTCCGCCGCAAGGGCGGCCTCGGCAAGGATCCCGAGCGCGCCGCGGCCCGTGCCGCTCAGCTCGCCCAGATCGACCCGGACTGGGACTGCCCGTGGCCGTTGGACTGGCAGCGCCACTACCGCATCCTGAGCGACCTCGCCGCCGACGAACCCCACGGTTTCCTGCCCGACATCCAGCCCGGCGTGCTCTTCGAAGGCGACGACCTCGGGCGGTGGCTCCAGCGGCAGGCGAACTTCTGGGCGGAGCTGTCGGAAGAACAGCAGCGGCGGCTGTCCGAGCTGGGTGTGAAGCCCGATGAACGGCCCGCTCCGGCACCGGCCACCAAGGACGGCAAGGCCTCAGGGAAGGCGTCAGCGGCCTTCCAGCGCGGCGTGACGGCCCTGGCCCAGTACAAGGCCCGGGAGGGGCACGTGAAGGTCGCAAGAGCCCACGTCGAGACCGTTGTGGTCGACGACCAGGAGCACACGGTGAAACTGGGTGTATTTCTGTCGAACACCAAGAGCAGGCGCGACAAGCTCACCGCCGACCAGCGCCAGCAGCTGGCAGACCTCGGCCTGGACTGGGCTGCGTAGCCGCGGTGCGTGCCTGTCTCGACTTCGACCTCGGCAAGCTAGAGGGAAAAGATCACGTCAACCCGCGAGACTTCGCGACCTTGGATGACCGGCTGTCGATAGGGTTATGTCCTTTGCCGATAGCGGGGGTTGACTGATGCCGGGCAAGCAGCGTCGAACCAACGGGGTGGCGGCAGTGGCTGCCTTCGGGATCCTGGCACTGGCGGCCGGCTGCGGCAGCACGCCCGCCGATGGAAAGCACGAGGCCAAGCCAACAGGTTCCAGGGCAACAGCTCCCGGATCTGCCTCCGCTTCTGCTTCCCCTGCAGACCTCAAGCCCGTCCAGGGCCAGCAGTTGCGTCACTACCTGCTGACCGCTGACGACTTGGGACCGGGATACACGCAGACCGAGACCCCCGACGACAAGAAGGCCGCCGACCCTCACCGCTACGACGACATGGGTGTGAGCGGCTGTCCCGCTCTGAAGGAGCTGGGCAAACACAGCGACGAAGTGCAGTTCGCGGCGAAGACCTCCGCCGGCTTCACATTCGGCGCGGATTCAACGCTGGGCGAGGAACTGCACAGCGACGCACCATCCAAACTCTCCACAGGGCTGCGCAGGCTCATGCATGCTCAGACGTCCTGCCCCACCTACACCATGACCTCCGGCAGCACCCCTCTCACCGTGACCGTGCGCAAGGACGACGCACCCAGCCCTGGGCCAGACGCCTACGCCTACACGACCACGCTCACCGGCCCAGGAGGGTCGCAGGTGCTGAAGACGGCCGCCGTCCGCCGCAGCAACGTACTGCTGATGCTCGTGGGCGCGCCCGCCCTCGTCGACCGGCATATCGAAGCGGCCATCGCCAAACTTCCAGCCAGCTGAGCCAGGGTTTCCCGAGCTCTGGCGCAGTACAAGGCCCGCGAAGGGCACGTGAAGGTCCCCCGGGCCCACACTGAGACCGTTGTGATCGACGACCAGGAACACGCGATCAAGCTCGGCGTATTCCTCTCGAACGCAAAATCGAGGCGCGGCAAACTCACCACGGACAAGCTCCAGCAGCTGGCAGACCTGGGACTGGAGTGGGCTGTGTAGCCGCGGGGCAGAAGGGGCGGTCAGCCAGCTACTGGCTGACCGCCCCTTCGTCATGCTGCGCCTGGTCGTGGGCCACGCGCCTCGGCCAACCCGTTCGGGCGTGCCGCGGCCCAGTGCAATCGCGCGCCGTAAAGGCAGCTGCGATCGTCGCAATGGGATGAAGGAAAGCGGAACCAAGGAAGGAACGTCACGTCGATGCCGCCCGGGCGTCAACCCGGATCTGCCCCTCACCTGCCCGCCGCCTCGTCAGCCCAGCACGTCCTGGCCTCTATCGCCGCACCGCGTGTCGCCGTCTAGCGGCCCTCAGGCCACACCGTGACGTGGTATTCGCCTTCCTCACGTTCCGGGTTCCGACCCCTCGCGTAGACGACGACATGCCACGGCCCGGATTCGCCTTCGGGCAGGGGGAGTTCGGCAGCCCACTCGCTATCGCTGTTCGGCAGCATCCGGAGAACCTGTCCCGGCCCGGTCAGCGTGACCTCTGCTTCCTTCTCCCACCCCGACGCCTCAGGCGGGAAGGACCGGTTGAAGGAGACCCCGACCCCGCGCAGATCCTTCTCACCCCACCCAGAAGTCAGGACGCGCACTCCGCGGCCGTCTGCAGACACCTGGACCCCCTCGCCGGTGAACTCCGGCACCGAATCGCCCAGGTGAAGCACGAGGCTCTCCGACGGCTCATCGAACCCGATCGACTCCAAGGCGACAATCCCCAGCTCCTCCCAGACGTCCCCCACCTTTTCCGTCGCCTGAACCAGGATCTCCGAGTCGCTCTTCGCGGCGGGCCACAACTGAACCACATGCGTCTCACGAACCTCGTCATGTCCCACCGGGTGAACACCCGCAGCATCCCTCTCCAGCCGGACGTGCAGCCGCACCCGCCACCACGCGAGCTCCACCGGCTCTCCCGGGACAGGGATCGTGCCGGATTCCTCATCCATGTTCAGCAAGAACACCTCGTTCGCCAGGCGCATGCTGTTCTCGACGACCTCCTGCCACTCCCCTGGCGCCCACGCCGGCTCCTGCTCGTGGAATTCGAACACGAGGTTCACATCGCCGTGCTGGGCATGCGTCTCGACCTTCGCGGCGCGCCCCTTGTGCGTCACATCGACCCGACGCTCGGCAGACACATCTTCCGGCTCAGGAACCTCGTCGTCACTGTCGAGCGTTCCGATCATCCAGTACTGGCTGTAGCAGGCGTAGAACTTCGTCTCGTGACGGACCGGGCCGCTCATGTTCCCCTCCATGCAGTACTCCCTTCAACGCCACAGGGGCGTGGCGGGAAGGATGCCACGCCCCTGTGACAGCTCCTGAGGGCCGGGGTGTTACTTGAGGGTCTGTCAAACGAGCGGTGTAAATGGGGTTGTTGGTTACTGACGGGCTGCTGAGAGGCGGCCGTCGAAGGTGATGTCGAAAGCGTTCAGCGCGGTCTTCCAGCGCATGGTCCAGCGGGCCTGGCCCTTGCCGGTGGGATCGAGTGACATGATCGCCATGTAGACGCACTTCAACGCGGCCTGCTCGTTGGGGAAGTGTCCGCGGGCTTTGACCGCTCGCCGGATCCGCGCGTTGACCGACTCGATCGCATTCGTCGTGCAGACGATGCGCCGGATCTCGGTATCGAACCGCAGAAACGGAGTGAACTCCTCCCAGGCGTTCTCCCACAGTTTCACGATCGCCGGATACTTCCTGCCCCAGGCATCGGCAAACTCCGCGAACCGGTCCAGGGCGGCCTCCTCGGTCGGTGCCGTGTAGACCGGCTTGAGGAGCTTGGCGATCTTGTCCCAGTCCTGGCGGGCGGCATAGCGGAACGAGTTCCGCAGCAGGTGGACCACGCACGTCTGCACGATCGTCCTGGGCCAGACCGTCTCCACTGCCTCGGGCAGGCCCTTGAGCCCATCGCAGACCAGCATCAGCACGTCGTTGACACCACGGTTCTTGATCTCGGTGAGGATGTGCAACCAGTGCTTGGCACCCTCACCGCCGTCCCCGGCCCACAGGCCCAGGATCTCCCGCCGGCCCTCCGTGGTGACCGCCAGGGCCACATAGACAGGCCGGTTGGCGACCGCGCCGTCGCGGATCTTCACGTGGATTGCGTCGATGAAGACCACCGGATAGACGGCGTCGAGGGGGCGGCTCTGCCATTCGGCCATGCCCTCGAGGACCTTGATGCTCCTATCGTTGGTCAAGCGGCAGCGAGCCAGCCGCGATAGGCGTCGGCGAAAGGGTCATCGCGGCGGAGTCCCCGTTCGATGTTGGAGATGACGGCGGGCCAGACTCCGAAGTGGTTCGCTGCGGCGGTGAGCGTGATGTTCTTGGCCTGGCGGGTGGGCCTGAGGTCCGCGATCGCGGGAACTTCGACTGCGGTGGTCAAGAGACGGAAGACCTCCCGGGCGATGGCGCGTTTGAGCAGCCGGATGATCTCCTTCTTCGTCCGGCCGGCCTTGGTTTGACGCTCCACATAGTCACGGGTGCGCTGGTCACGGCGCATGCGGACGAGCGCGATGCGGTAGAGGGCCCCGTTCGCCGCGCGGTCACCGCCGCGCGAGAGCCGGTGACGGTTGGTCTTGCCGCTGGAGGCCGGAACCGGGGCGACACCGCACAGGGCGGCGAAGGACGCTTCGGTGCGTAGGCGGGCGGGGTTGTCGCCAGCGGTGATCAGCAGTTGCGTAGCGGTGTCGGGTCCGACGCCGTAGGCGGCGCGCAGGCCGGGGTTGAGCCGCGTGACCAACGCGTCCAACTCAGCGGTCAGTGCGGCGTGTTCAGTGGTAAGATTCTGGACGCGTCGCGCGAGCGTGCGCAGGGCGGTCAGGATCGGGACATGGACGGGGTCGTTGCCGACCCGGAGCCGGCCCAGGGCCTCAATACGCTTGTCGCCCCGCAGCACTTCATACTTCGCGCGGATACTGTCGGGCGCGGTGATCAGGATGTGTCCGATCTGGTTCAGCGCGGCCGTACGAGCCTTGATCGCGGAGCGTGCCGCGTTGTGCAGAGCCCGGATCCCGGCGACGGCGTCGCCTTTGGGGGCACTGGTGGCCCGGCCGGATACGACCGCACGAGCTGCGGCATAGGCGTCGATAGGATCGGACTTGCCGATCCTGCGGCGCTCGGCCTTGTCCGGCCGGTTGACCTCGACCACGGTCAGGCCGACCTCGCGGGCCGCATGCGTGAACCCCGACCCGTAGGACGACGTGCCCTCCACGCCGACTTCGGCAACGGTGCCATGAGCAGTCAGGAAGGCCAGAGCAGCCGTGTATCCGGCGGCCGTTGTGGGGAACTCGGCATCGGCCATCTGCCCACCGCGGTCGGTTACCACCGCGACGTGGACGGTGTCGGCATGAGAGTCCACCCCACCGATCACCACGTGTTCGACGACTGCTGCGGTGTCCGTTCCTGTCATGCTGGAGATGCCTTCCTGACCGGAGGTGGCTCCAGCCGGGTGGGGCAGACAGGACAGCGATGGGGCCTCTGGCCAGGCTCCTATGAGGTCATGATCCACCCGGCCGGGGCCTCGGGAACGGGCCCCGGCGACCGGACAGACCAAGGCGAAGACAGTCCAGCAGGACGTCAGTCAGTGATCGAGCCACGACCACCGGGGACCCGGGTATCACTATCGCTGTCGGTGATGGTGGAAATGGTCTGCTGGGAGACCTCGGCCCCGTAGACCTCCGCCAGATGGGCCTGCACTTCGCCGGTGGTCAGCCCCTTCGCGGCCAGCGAGATGACCATCTCGTCGACGCCGGTCAGACGCTTCTGCCGCTTCTTGACGATCTTCGGCTCGAAGGAGCCGTCACGATCGCGGGGCACGGTTATCTCCACCGGGCCGACGTCGGTCAGGACGGTCTTGGAGCGTTTGCCGTTGCGGGAGTTGCCGCCGTCCTTGCCGGCCGGGTCGTGCTTGTCATAGCCGAGATGGTCGGTGATCTCGCCTTCCAGGGCGGACTCCAGCAGCCGCTTGGTCAGCTGCTGCAGAAGCCGGCTCTCCCCGGTCAGCTGCAGCCCTTCGGCCCGGGCTCGGCCCACCAGCTCGTCGATCAACTGGTCGTCCACGGCCTTCGCCGACACAGCCTCTGCCGACTCGACAGCCTCAGACTCGGACACGTTCTCACTCGTCATCGATGCATCTTCCATGATCGGGAGTTACACCGAACGTCTTACAGTCCCCACCCCGGAAGTGTGACAGTTCCGCAAACGGATCCTGCCGGACAGCGTGATCCAACAGACTCATCCCCACGGCCTTCGCGCTGAGCTTGTGTGTTCCTTGGTCGGATCACATGCTCAGCCGAAGGCCGCCCTCGTGCACGGCAGTTGCCAGTCCGAGTGATCAAGTACGACAGGTCGTTCGACACACAAGGTTAAAGATCAAGTTAGGGAACGCGGAGGATACTTCCAGGGCGTTGGGGTTCTCGCGTGCGACTTGGTACGACCTGGCTCGTCGCGGGGAGTTCCCATGCCGTGTGCTGCGTATCCGCCGTAGTACACGTGTCGTCACCGCGTTCCTGCTCCGTGTGCTCGAAAGCGGAGAGCCGGAGTACAACAGCGCCAGAGCCTGACACTGCGCCGTCCCAGGGCCGGTACCGAAAGCTGATCAAGTCATGGGTTGTCAAGCAGCGCGGGCCGAGCGATCTGGCCGGCCCGCGACTGTGGCTTGAACCGTGTAGATCGGTCGACGGACGTGCTGTGGGAACAGCGACTTCAGCTGGCGCTGTTGGCCATGGCTTTCGTGCGGCGCTCTGATGTCTATTGGGCTACGGCGAGGACGAGGGATGCAGCGGCCAGAGCCAGATAGCCCCCAGGAAAGGCGATGTGGTCATAGGCGCGACCACGGACGTGTGCGGCTATGGCGCCGATGAAGAACAGGACGAGCCCTGTCGCGGCAGCAACGCCGATGACCGGGACACCCACAAGCCCGAGCAGGAGACCGGCGGCCCCAGCGGCCTTGAGCCCAGCGAGCCACGGGAGCCAGGTCGGCGGTAGACCCACTTCAGCCGAGTTGGCGAGGACGAACTCGGCCCGCAAGAAGTCCGCGATGGCGATTCCGGCGTTGGCCAGGATTGCGATGACGGTGATGATCGCGTAGGCGGTGAACATGTGCCTCGTCTTTCAGTCGAGCGCATTTGTGAGTCCGGCGAGCCCAGCTCGCTCACCTCGACAAGCCTCCCCCGAGCCCTTGAGCGGCGGCCAATACCTGCACCTATAACCTGAAAGCATGGATGTGGACACTCGGCTGCTGCGCTACTTCGTCGCTGTGGCGGAGGAGGGGACTCTCACCCGCGCCGCGGAACGTCTGTTCGTGTCCCAGCCGGCGCTCACCAAGCAGATCAAGCAACTGGAGACCCAGCTCGGAGTGCAACTGTTCACGCGGTCCCGCACCGGCATGTCGCTCACAGAGCCGGGCCTGACCCTGGCAGAGCGGGTGCCCGCCCTACTGACCGACTGGGACCAGGTGCTGCAGGAGACCAAGAGCGCCGCCAGCCGGGCAGCCCGCATTCTGCGGGTCGGCTTCATTGCCAGTGCCGCCAACGAGGCCACCCCACGCATCATCGCGGAGTTCACCCGGCGTCGGCCGGGCTGGCGGGTGGATATGCGGCAGGCCACCTGGTCGAATCCGAGTGCCGGGCTCGCTGACGGGGACGTCGACGTCGCCCTGCTACGCCTGCCCTTCCCCGGCCACGAAGCACTGCGGACGGCAGTGCTGTTCACCGAGCCCCGCTGGGTCGCGCTCCCCGAGGAACACCCTCTCACCGCGCGCGACGTGATCCCCTTCCGAGAGCTGTGGGGTGAGCCGTTCGTGGCCGCCCCGCGTGAAACAGGCTGGTGGCGAGACCACTGGCTGGCCACCGACGAACGCGACGGCCATCCGGTCCGCATCGGCGCCGTCACCGACCAGCCGGACGACTGGCTCAGCACCATCGCCAACGGCTACGGCATCGCCCTCGCCCCTGCATCCGCCGCCCGCTTCTACGCCCGCCCCGGCATCACCTACCGCCCCGTCAGCGGCGTCAGCCCCAGTCAGGTCGGCGTCGCCTGGGCCTGCGCCGACGACACCAACCCCGTCGTGCAGGACTTCATCCACTGCTGCCTGGACAGACCGTGGCCACAGGAGGCCACCACCTGATCACATGGCCCGCGCCGACCGCATCACACCATCCTCGGCATTATCGGCGAGCGCGGTGGTCACCCACTCATTGATGGCCGCTACGAGGACGGTGGCCTCGTAGCGGACCGCGAGCTGGTCGTACCTCGTGGCCACGACCCAGTGCCTCTTGAGGCGATTGATGCCGCACTCGACAGCGTGGCGCTCGCGGTAGTCGGTCTTGTCGAATTTCGGCGGACGACCGCCGTAAGAGCCGAGTTTCTTGCGGTTACGGACCTGGTCGGCCTTGTCCAGGTGGTGCAGCGGATCCCGCGCCGGCGCAGGTAGGCACGGTTCTTCCGGGAGGCATACGCCTTGTCAGCGCACACGCGGTCGGGCCGGGTGCGGGGCCTTCCCTGCCCCATGCGTGGCACGCAGATCGCCTTTAGGACAGGCTCGAACTGCGGCGAGTCTCCGCGCTGCCCGGCCGTGATCACAATCGACACGGCCTTCTGCCCCTGCTCGACGGCCACATGCAGCTTGGTGGTCAGGCCGCCGCGCGAGCGCCCAAGGCCATGGTCATCCGGCCCGGTGACGATTCCGCCGGGCGGTTCCTTTTGCAGGTCCCCCTTTTCCTAGCCCCGGCGGCGTGCTGGTGGGCCCGGCAGACAGTGGAGTCGACATTGATATCCCAGGTGATCAGGCTCTTCGTGTCGGCCTGGGCTTGGAGCTGGGTGAAGATCCGCTGCCAGGTCCCGTCCCGCTGCCAAAGACGGAACAGGTCGTACACCCGGCCCCAGGGGCCATACCTCTCCGGGACATCCCGCCACGGCGCCCCAGCCCGAGTCCGCCACCGTATGCCGTCGATCAGCTACCGCCGTAGGTCACGAGCGGCGTCGCGCCTCGCTCGGGTCGAAGACATGACGCGAGCGGGAAGCCGGCTGGGGACGTCAGGCCAGTTGTCGGCTGCGGTGAGCAGGGTGCAGATTCTGCGGGCGAAGCTGGGTCCCGGCATGGGCAGTTCCATGGCAGACCCGCCAAGATAGCCGACCGCTACGGCGGTGCGCATGTAGGCCATGAGGTCGGTGACCGCGGCGGAGCGGCGGCCGCTGGTGTGCTTGGCCAGGTGGCGCAGACGCGCAGGATCGTGGTGATGGGAGCGCTGGCGATGGAGGCGCTGGTGAGGCGCTCACGCTTGCCGGTGCCGGTGCCGGGGTGAGGTAGGGGTTGGACGTCGTCGGTCTGGTGGTGCCACCACTGGGTCGTCCTCGCCGAGGGAGAGGTGGTGGAGGTAGAGGCAGTAGGCCGCGGCGCCTTGGCCGGCACCAGCCACGTACTGCACTGCCACCAAAAGCGCGCGCCGTCGTCGGTGTTGGTCGATTGCAGGACGCAGGCGAGGATCAGTGCGCTGCGAGGTTCGGGCACCTGGTCGGTGACGAAGCCGGTGATAGCGGCGGCAGGGGGGTGTGACGAGGGTTTCGCACAGTGCGCGCAGGTCTTCGGCCGCGGCGTTGGGCAAGGCGTGTGGCGTGAACCGATGTGACGTCGGCATTCCATCCGCAAGAAACCCACCCCACAGCGAGAACAAAAGGACGAATCCAGCCATTCCCATCTGACCACCACCGACGACCAGACAGGTGGGGTCATGGGCCTTGGAGCGGGCTTGGCGCGCAACTGCTAGGAAGGTTGGGCAGCGCCCGTGCTGCTTGGGACGAACGATAATCTGGGCCCGTCAGCGAAGATCGCACAAGGGTGGAGCACATGGCAGACATCATGGAGACGGCGGCGCGGAAGGTCTTTGAGCGGTACGACATCGACGGGGACGGCCTGGTCACCGCGGCCGAATACCGCAAGGTCGTGGCGGAGTTGGAGGGCTCGGAGATCAGCGAATCGCAGGCCCAGGAGCTGATCGACTCGCTCGACACCAACGGCGATCGCCAGATGTCCTTCGAGGAGTTCTGGGCAGCCATGAAGGGCTGACGCTGCCCGGTCCGGCCCGTGGTTGAGCCGTCCGGACACGCCGGTGCACGCGGGCCCCGGGCCGTCGTAAGCCCGGGGTCTGATGTGTCTGCCGGACAATTGACGGGGCCATGCGGACCGCGTAGCCGTCAGCGTCTACCAGTGGCGCGGTGGGCCAGGCCATTGCCAGGACGATGCCGGTCACGGGCTCGCGTGCGCGTGGACGTTCAACCCTAATCGGCATCACCAGCGGCGAGCCAGGCCCGGCCCACGGGCCCGGTCGGTCGACAGCTCACGGCGACCGAGCGGGTCGCCCACCAGTCGGACGCGCACAGTGATACCTCCCCGTCCGGCGGGACTCTGGTGCCTCACCCAGTAGCGGGACTTGGCAGCAGCTGGACAAGCACGGATCGCACGGTGAGTGGACTTTCGGCCGTGAGCAGGCCCGCTCTGGCTCTTCACCAGGGATGCTCGGCCGCTGTCGCCGCTCACGGAAGCTCCGCGTCCCGGCCTCCGCTGATACGCCACGGTCGAACGCGACCGCGCTCGGACACGACCTCGAGCTGCTCGCTTTCGGCATGGAAGTGTCGGCAGAGCGCGCGACGCGGCTGGTCGACCAAGTCTGGTGCGACGGCTGCCCGGGTGGCTTCTCGTGGGCAACGGCCCGCGTTGCGGCCACCCTGTAGGTTCCGTTCGCGCACGTCGAGGCCACGGTCGAAGTGCCGTGCGCAGTCGACTCAACCGCGACTCCAGCAGGCCCCACGCGCTCGCCGACCGGCTGGCGTTCCGCATTGATGGCTGGGTTCTTCACGTTCCGTGCTGTGAGGACGTTGAGGGCGACGACGGCCCCGTGGCATCGGCCTGCCTACCGCCGCTACGGCGTCGGCGACTCGCTCGTGCGGGCACTCGCCGGCGGCTTCGGGTGTCAGGTCTCCGATACGTCCTGGCCAAGGCCAGCCTGTGACGCGGGCCGGCGCCTGGCACGCCAGCACCCCAACGAGGGCATCTGGTCAGCTGACGCTCCGGCAGGCCTTCCTGCATGCATCCCACCTCGTCTTCAAGATCGATTGTCAGTGGTGGGTGAGAAGGTAGGAGCATCGAGTCGGAAAGGCCGAAAGAGGGGGAGCGTCATGTCCGGAAACCAGAACTACATCAATCACGTTGCTCTTGTGCTGGATGCCAGTTCGTCCATGTCACACCTGAGCCGCAAGGTCGTCGAAGTCGCCGACCAGCAGATTTCCTATCTGGCCCGCCGGTCGAAGGAACTGGACCAGGAAACCCGCGTGACCGTGTATGTCTTCGCGGACAAGGTGGAGTGCGTCATCTACGACAAGGACGTGCTGCGGATGCCGTCTTTGAAGCAGCTGTATCGGGTCGGTGGAATGACTGCTCTGCTGGCGGCCACGCTGAAGTCGCAGCGGGAGCTGGCGCAGACCGCTCAACTTTACGGTGACCACAGCTTCCTGACGTTCGTTCTGACTGATGGGCAGGAGAACGCGAGTCATCGCTGCCTGGATGTTTCCGCAAGGGATCCGCGTGAACTGGTGCAGGCTGTGTCCAAGATGATCGCGACGCAGGAGGACAACTGGACGCTGGCCGTCCTTGTGCCGGATCAGATGGGCAAGCGCGAGGCCATGCAGTGCGGCTTCCCTAAGGACAACATCGCCATCTGGGACGCCACGAGCACACAGGGCCTGGAGGAAGCCGGGCAGGTCATCCAGCAGGCAACTGAGAACTTTATGATGGGTCGCGCCCAGGGAATCCGGGGATCACGGGCGGTGTTCTCCACGGGCGCCGAAGCCGTCAACAAGGACACCATAAAGGCAGCCGGCCTCACCCCGGTGGATGCGTCGGAGTACCAGCTGATTCCGGTGGCTCGCGACGCGGCGATCCGGGACTGGGTCATCGAATGCGGGCACACTTACCGGACCGGTTGTGCGTTCTATCAGCTGAGCAAGTCGGAGAAAATCCAGGCGCGGAAGCAGATTGCGGTGCTGGAGAAGAAAACGGACCGGGTGTACACGGGGCCGCAGGCCCGAGCGCTGCTGGGCCTGCCCGACACGGAAGTCCGTATCAAGCCGGACCACAACGACGACTTCACGATCTTTGTGCAGAGCACCAGCGTGAACCGCAAACTGGTACCGCACACACGGCTGCTGCTCATGATCTGACGCTCTGAAAACCCCGCCGGACCGGACCAACTGGCGGGGTCTTCTCCACATTCAGCGTGTCAGACCGGCGTCCTTGGCGCACAGTGCCGCCTGCACCCGGTTGTCCACCTCGAGGGCGGCCAGGATGCGGCTGACGTGTGCTTTGACGGTGCTCTCCCGCATGCCCAGACCGGTGGCGATCTCGGCGTTGGACGCGCCGCCGGCAAGCAGGCCGAGGACATCGGTCTCGCGCGGCGTCAGGCGCTCCACCCGCTCCCGGGCGGCGGCCGAGGCGCCGCGTGCCGTGTGGTGATGGTGCTCGATGAGCCGTCGGGCAGCGCGCTCAGTGACTCCGGCACTCCCCCAACCCCTAGGATGCTGCCGCTGCCCCGGAGTACTTCTTGATGAGCTCGTAGGAACGAATGCGGTCACCGAGGTCGTAGACCGGTGTGGTCAGCATCAGTTCGTCGGCCGCGGTCTCGCTGGCCAGTTCCGTGAGCCGGCGAATGACCGTGTCCGGCGTGCCGACGGCCTGTTGTGCGCGGAAGGCGGCCAGTGCGCGGCGCTCCTCCTCCGTGAAGGGGTGGGCTGCTGCCTCCTCGGGCGTGGGGAAGGGGATTTCGCTCAGGCCCTTCAGGAGGCCGGCCTTGACGACGTCCATCGGGCCGATGCCCCACGCCGCCTCGTCTGACGTCTCGGCGCATACCGTCTCCACGCACAACAGCACCCGGGGCCGCTCGCACCAGCGCGACGGGGTGAACTCCGCCCGGTAACGCTCCAGCACCGCTGGGGTGTTGTCCGGCCGGATGTGGTGTGCGACCGCGACCGGCAGGCCCAGTCGCGCGGCGAGAGCGGCACCTGCGGGACTGGAGGCCAGCAGCCACGGCTCCGGCAGCGGGCCGAGGGCGACCTCGTCGACCAGGAAGGACAGCGTCGCGGACACGTCGTCCTCGTACTCCGCATCCGTCGTCGGTCCGGCTCCGCGGCGCAGGGCCCGTGCGATGGACTCGTCGAAGGTGCCGGGGCCGCGGCCGATGCCCAGGTCGATACGGTCCGGGTGCAAGGCGGCCAGGGTTCCGAACTGTTCGGCCAGCGTGAGGGGTGCGTGGTTGGGGGCCAGCACTCCGCCCGAACCGAGACGGATCGCCGAGGTCAGAGCGGCAGCGTGCGCGGCCAGCAGCACCGGCGGGAATGCGCCGATCGCGGGTGAATGGTGATGCTCGGCGTACCAGATCCGGTGGTAGCCGAGCCGTTCCAGTCCCTGTGCGAACGCCGCGGTGTCGCGCAAGGTATCCGCGGCTCGGGCGCCTGTTTGGACCATCGCGACTTCAAGCGCCGAAAGAGATATGTCGAACATGTCGTCAGCATAGAGATCACGCAGGCGGCGCGGGGTGCTGATCTTGCTTTCGGGGTGCCGGGGCGACGGTGAGCGGGCTTGGGTGGCCGTGCGAGCCGGGTTCGCTCGCACGGCCGCCCGCGCGCGGCACTGCACGGGTGGCACGCACCGTTGCGGCATATGCCACTGCGAGGATGCCCGAGCCGGACAGCCGCCAATCGGCACCTCCCAATCGGACAAGTTTGTGTGGACTTCCGCCATCGCGGGGGGGGGGGGAGAGAGGAGGGGGCGGACGGGAGCGACCCAAAGGCATGAGTACGAGTGGCACTTGGTGAGTGCCGGGGCATCGGCGTCAACGTCGGGCCGCCAGGGCGGAGAGCGCCTGGGCGTCGGGGCGGAGAGCGCCGGGATGGCGAGGACGAGCGGCCGGTGCCCCGGAGGCGGTCGAGGGCGGGGGCGGGAGCGGGGGCGGGAACGAGCGAGTTGCACTGCGGACCCGCGGACCCTTTATGATCATGATGCAACTCCGGCGCACCACTTCGGAGTCACGCGTCTGTGGTCCAAGGAAAGACGTCCGCCAGCCGGCGGGAAATGCAGGTGCAAGGCCTGCCGGGCGCTCCACGCACAAGGGTCCCTGCCTCGGGTGAGGCAGGGACCCTTCGCCATTCAGCCCTTTCCACATTCAGTCCCTTCGTGATGCAGACCCATCGGGTGAGGCAGGGACGCACAGCCGAGCGGGCGGAGTGGCCGCTAGCACGACCCCTTCACAGAGCGCCCGCCCCCGGTGGCTGCCCCTGGCGCGGTCGGGCGAGGAGGTCCTGTTGCGGTAGCGGTCGGTGCAGCGCGAGGAGGGCCTGATCGTCCTGGGGGGAGCCGCCGCTGTGGCGGCTGACGTCGCGGGCCAGGAGGTCGAGGACCGTCGAAGGTTCCGGGAAGTGGCTGGTCTGGCGCAGGTAGGACTGCACCATGTGCGGCACCCGGACCGCGGGGTCGTAGAAGACGCCTGCAGGATCGCGCGCCTCGGTGACACCGTCGGTGAAGCACAGCAGCATCGCCCCGGGCGGGAAGGGGTGCGTCTCCACCGGGGAGGCCCAGGTGTCCAGGCCGGAGATGCCCAGGGGCGGTGCCTCTTCCACCGGCTCCAGGACGCGCGCCCGGCCGTCGGCATGCAGCAGCACAGGGGCGGGATGGCCCCGGTTGACGATGTGGATCTGGCTCAGATCATCGGCGAACTGCACGATCAGGGCAGTGGTGAACCCCTCCGTCGCGTCCAGGCCCTCCCGCCGCTGGCTTTCGCGCAACAGGGCCTCCTCCATGCACGCCACCAGGGCAGGCAGGTCATGTTCATGATCGGCGGCGTAGCGGAAGACCCCGATGTCGACGCTGACGGCCGTGACGGCGGACAAGCCCTTGCCCCGTACGTCGCCGACCATGGCGCGCACCCCGAACGGGGTCTCCTGCATCACATAGAGATCGCCGCCGATCAGCGCCATGTCCTCGGCCGGCACATAGCGGGCGGCGATCCGCAGATCCCCCAGCCGGCTGGGAGGGCTGGGGAGCACGGCCCGCTGGGCCATCTCCGCCGCGTAGCGTGCCCGGCTGGCGCTCGCATGCTGCATGCGCAGGGACCGGTTCAGGCCGACCGCCAGCGCGGTGACGGACGCCAGCGTGATCTGCACGGCCGCGTCGCCCTGCCAGTCGTACGAGCCGTCGAGGAAGGCCAGACCTGCCTGCGCCAGCATCGCCGAAACGCCGACCCCGACGACCCCCACGGGGCCGAATAGTGAAACCGCCGTCACCGGCGCCACGGCCAGCAGTGGAGCGGACGACACGGAGGTAGGCGTCAGCAGGTCCACCAACGCCGCAAGAGCGATCACCAAGGCCGGAACCCAACGGCGCACCCGTGACCACACCGGCAACACCCTCATCAGACCATGATGCCTCTCGGTGTGCCCGTGGCGCCGGACGTGTCCGCGACGACACCGCCGCCGCAGCCAAACAGCCGACATCGCGCGGGGCGGTGCGAGGCGGAGCGGCTTCGAGAAATGCCTGCGGGGCCGAGCCGAGATGGTGGTGGCCTGGGGGGGGACTCCCCGCCTGCTCAGACCGCTCCTCCACCTGCTCAGCAGGGGGCTGCTCGTCCGGGCAGCGGAGGTCGCGGCGGTTGGTTTCGTGGGCGTCCGTGCGTGTCGCGGGTGTTCTAGGAGGCGTGCGCGTCGTGGGCGGTGTGGCCGCGGCGGTCGCCAGGGGTCCTCGCCCGGGGCCTCGCGGGTCCTCGCAGGGCCTCGATCAAAGAAGCCGGCTCACCGAGTGTGGCCACCGCCCACCGGCTTTACGTCCTCTCCTGGCGCTACGTCCCATCCCGTCGCTACGCCCTCCCCTGGCGCTACCTCCTCGACGTCGGCCGTGGTGATGTCGTCGACGACGAGGCCGGTCAGCACCCGGTGCATCGTCCGCTCGAACATCTGCTGGGGATCCTCTGTGGGGGCCGCTCCGGGCTGATCGGCCATGGCGGCCGCGACATGGGGATGATCTCCCTGTGAGGCCGTCTGGCTCAGGTAGGCGGCCTGTGCCGCCTGACGGTCGGTGGTCGCGCGGCCGCCCTGGATTTCCGCCCGGGCGAACTGCGCGACCAGGGCACTCATGAGGGCGACGATTTCCATCTTGGTCCGGCCCGGCAGCCGTACGGACGTCATCCCCCGCAGCGCGTATTCGAGGTAGTCCACGCTCCGCGGCCCCAGCCGCAGAGGTTCCGGCGGGATGTCGGGCAGCCAGGGGTGCCGCAGATGGACGGCCTTGGCCCGGGCCGCCAGGGCGACCAGGTCCGCAACGGGATCGCCGTGGAACGGGACGTCGAGGTCGATCTCCCCCACCACCGCGTCCGTCATCAGGTCGAGGAGGTCCTCACGGCCGGAGACGTAGCGGTAGAGGGAGGCCTGGCCGGTGCCCAGCTCCTTGGCCACCTGGCGCATGGACACCGCCGACAGGCCGCCACGGTCCGCCAGCTCGACGGCGACCGCGGTCAGGTCCGCGCGGCTGTGTGCGGGCAGGGGGCCGCGGGTACCGCGTTCAGCCCTCGTCCAGACCGTCACCGGTTCCTGAGCCACTCGCCCACCTGCCCTCTTCGTTCCCCTGATGCCTCCCCTACTCTAAACTGCGAACAACGGTCGCAGTTAATATTGGTCGCAGTTATGGGAGGTACGTATGTCCTTGGCCCCGGAAATGCTGTGGAGCCCCGTGCGCTGGGCGGAGAACGGCGGGGTGCGGCTGGCCTTCGATGCGCTGACCGAAGGGGCCGA
Organism: Streptomyces sp. P9-2B-2; assembly: GCF_030406865.1. NCBI lineage: Bacteria > Bacillati > Actinomycetota > Actinomycetes > Kitasatosporales > Streptomycetaceae > Streptomyces > Streptomyces sp. P9-2B-2. The sequence goes on from NZ_CP129126.1 coordinate 93,417, forward strand.
CGGTGAGCCGCTTCTGCTGGCCACGGGGCTGGGCGTGAACCGTTTGTGGATTCCGGACGGGCTGTGCCGGATGCTGGCCGCGCGCGGCTTCGCGGTGGCCCGATACGACCAGCGCGACAGCGGGGAGTCGACCCATCTGCCGCCCGCCCCCGCCCGTACCCCGATCTCCGCACTCTTCGGCAAGCGCGAGACGGCGTACACGGCCGAGGACATGGCAGATGACGCCGTCGCCGTCATGAATGCTCTGGGGTGGCGGTCGGCCCATCTGCTGGGCGTCTCCCTCGGCGGAGCCGTCGCACAACGCGTGGCGCTGCGGCACCCGGGGCGTGTCCGCACCCTCACCTGCATGGCCGCCGTCCCCGGAGACATCTCGGGACTACGGACCATGCGGTACATCCGCATGCGGACGCTGGCGAAGTTCGCCCGCCTGAGGTTCCCCGATACCCCCGACGGGGCCGTCGAAGCCGGCATCGCCGTCTCCCGCCTCCTCGCCTCACCCCACCGCACCTTCGACGAACGAGCCGCCCGGGAGGCCGCCGCGCGCAACGCCGACCGCGGTATGCACGACCAGCAGGCGCAGAGCCGCCAGATCGGCGCCCAGTGGCACGGACCGCCGATCAGCGCCATCACCCGGCCCACGCTCGTCCTCCACGGTGAGGACGACCCCCTCATCAAGCCCAGCGCCGGCAAGGCGATCACCGCACGGATCCGCGACTCGCGCCTGGTCCTCCTGCCGCGCGTCGGCCACGAATTCCCCCCATGCGCGTGGGACCGCGTCGCCACCGAAATCCACGGACTGGCCACCGCCCACGCCTCTCGCCAACTGCCCGCATCGGCAGGTGACTGACGGCGTACGGTCCCGGGTGCGGGCTTCCGAAGTGTCAGCCCGCCGGCCCGCCGTCGTCGTCGCCACGGTTGACGGGCAAGTGGTGGGGCACGTGCTGCTGAGCGCCGGCCGGCTCGCCGCACTACTACGCACCGCGCGGCTTCGAACGCTCCGACACCCTCGGCTTCCACTCCCCCTCCCTGCGCATCCCGCCTGCCGCCTTCCAAGTCGTCCGGCTGGCAGCACACGAACCCTGGATGACCGGCACCCTCGTCTACTCCGACGCCTTCTGGGCGCTGGACTGTGTAGGGCTACGCGGCACGGAAGCATCCACCGGCTGAATCACGCTGCGGGCTCCCACCTCTCTCTTGAACCCCGGTAATTGCGTTGTCGAACTGGCGTGGCTCCACCAGGATCTCGGCCATGGAGCATCCCGCTGAAGTCCTCCGATCGGATCAGGTCGAGCTGCGCCGTTGGCGTGGCCAAGACCTCGAGATACTGCACCAGTTGATGATCGAGTCGCGTGATCACTTGCTTCCCTGGATGTCCTTTGCGGCCCGCCATGACCGGGAGCAGGACGAAGCCTTTCTGGCCCGGTGCGAGGAGGAGTGGGCCTCGGGGCAGGCGTACTACTACGCGATCACCACGGACGGTGTGGCGGTCGGCAGCGTCAGTCTGATGCGTCGGATCGGGCCGGGCGGACTGGAGATCGGCTATTGGCTCCACCATGCGTGGACGGGGAAGGGGCTGACCACGATGGCTGCTGCCACCCTGGTGCGGGCGGGACGCCGGATGGATGGCATCGATCGCATCGAGATCCATCATGACGAGGCGAACCTCGCCAGCGGGGCCGTCGCCCGGCGCTTGGGTTTCACCGAAGTGGAGCGCGTGCCGACACCGGAAGGGCCTGCGGCCCCGAGTGAGACGGGCATTGATGTGATCTGGCGTCTGGAGACCCGCCCTTCGCGGAGTGCCTGACGCCCGCTGATCGGCAGTCCGGCCACTGAGCCATCTGGTGGCCATCCCCAGCCTCCCCGGCCGCGGTGTCCGGGATGTACCCAACCTCCCCCATCCGTACGGAAGTCGAGTCGCCGAGCAGTGGCGTACGGACAGACGGTGCGGAGGGGCCGCCCGCCACCCGCCAGGCCCGATTGTCAGTGCCTTGGGGTTCACTGTTGCTGTCAGATCAGCAGAGCGGCCCGGGAGAGCCACGTGAGCATGAATGAGTGGATGGCGGCAGCCAGGAACCCCACGGCGGAGTGGCTGGAGTCCTGTTTCGGGCTGGGGTCGCTGTGGCGGCCTACGGAGGCGGAGCTGCCCGAGCGGCTGGAGCATGCGGGGACGAGGGAGTTTCTCACCACGGTCGGCTTCCCCGCCGTGCGGATCGACGGGTTCCTCGAGTTCATCGACTTCGACTCGAGCAGGCTGAAGACCAAGGGGCCGTGGGCGGAAGATCCGGATGAGCTGTTCGGGCGGCGAACCCCGGACGACGATTCGCCGCCCAGCTCGTATGCGTTCGAGTTCGGTCAGTGTCAGGAGTTCTCGCTGATGGTGGACGGCGTGGGGGGATGCGTCGATCTGTACGACCCCAACGGCTGGGACCACGCGGCGGGTTACGCGGGCGAGGCGCACTCCTCTCTGAAGACGCTGGCGGGCGCCCTGGGGCTGGCTACGCAGTTCGCTCAGCGCTTGGAGGGGTCGGAGCCGCTGAAGGCGCTGGCGGACTTCCGCACAGCGATCGAAGACCTGGACCCGCTCATGGAATCCGACTTGTGGGAGAAGGTCACCGAAGCGCTGGAGGAGGAGTACGAGGTGGCCGAGGAGATAGGGCAAGACACTTGAGGTCTTGAGGTCTTGAGGCGTCCTGTGACACCAGGTGGCGCCGGGCTCCTCCGGGAGGAGAGCGCGCTGGGAAGGGTGGGCCCACAGCTGAGGCAGGCGGGTCATGGTCCGTTGGGCCCACCGCCCGTGTGGGGTCAGCCGGCCGGTACGACGTTGGTGGCGGCCACCGCCGGGCGCAGGGCGCGGGCGAGTCTGACGCCGTCGCCTACGGCCCAGAAGTGGACGAAGAACAGGCGAGGTTCGTCCGTCAAGCCGTGGTTGTGCAGTTCGACGAGACTAGCCCCGGCACGCCGCAGCGCCACCAGGACGTCCTGGACCTCGCTTGCGATCATCGCGCAGTCGCCGCTGATCGCGGCCCGCCCGTCACCCAGCGACTGGAAGTTCAACGCGCTGGTCGAGCCCAGGCCCGGTGGCAGTACCAGATGACCGTCGGTGATGGTCTCGCGGCGCACGAAGACGCACTTGTAGATGCCGTCGTCGACGGAGCCCTTGACTCCCAGCGCGGCGTCGATGCCGGCGGTGTCCAGGTCGCCGGGCTTCCGCTGGGACGACGGCCGCGGGGGCGGGGTGCCCGTACAGTCGAACGCCGCGCGCAGGCCGCGGGCCAGGGACACCGGGTGATGGCTGTGGGCATGGACGTGGATCCACCAGATGTCGGGAGTCTGGGCCAGCAGATGCTTGTGGATCGCGGTCTGCGCGATCTTGTGCTTGTGCAGGGCATCGGAGAACGCCTGCATTTCCTGCTCGGTGACCACCACATCACCCATCAGCAGCGCGCTCTTGTCGGCGTACCGGACGAAGGACACATGCGAGCCGAGAGCGAGCGCCGGTTTGACGTCGATGCCATGCGAGCGCACCCGGAGGTCGTGACGTGGCAGCGCTGTGTGATACATCAGCTTTCGCTTCATGTCGCCTTTTCGCCCGAGCACGTGGGCCACCTCCTCCCAGTCCGACAAGGCGGTGGGAACGGGCTGGACCAGCCCGCGGCTCTTCGTCTCGCCCGTCCTGCTGGACAGGGCACGAGCGGGGGCTGCGGCACCGGCCAGCATCGGAGTCAGAGCAGCTGCGGCCAGTACGCGCCGCCGCGGCGCACCCCTCTGCGGATAGCTTTCTTGCGATGAGTCTGCGGTCATCACGTGAGCACCTCCATGGCGAGATGGAAGCACGACGAAGTGGTGTCAACGGCGTCTCCGCCACCCCCATGGGGCCAGGTGGGCTAAGCAATCAGCTCACATCCCACCCTGATGCGGAGGTTGCCGCTGCGCAGGTGCGGTGAGTTCTGACCGTGTGTCAGGTCGGCCGGAAAATCCGACTCGGACGCGCGACGTCGACTGCGGTGGACTTGAGCGCTCCCCCGTGCCGGCTCCTCAGGACCGCCGTTCGGCAGCCGTCCGGAACGCGACGGCGATCGGGGCGGCATCGACGAGGCGTGCGACGTCTGCCAAAGTCAGGAAGCCGAGGGCGGCGGCGTCGCTCCATGCACAGACGGTCGCCTCGCCGTGATCGGTGTTCGTATAGCCGCAGCTCAGTCGGCCGCCCATCGGCCTGCTGGGAACGGGTCACGTCATGTACGAGGAGACTGCCGCCACCACTCCCCCGGCGGCGATCAGAGCCAGCACGCCCACGACGATGTTGCGTCGCCTGGTGCGCAGTTGGGCGAGCTGTAAGGCGGGCAGCGGGCGCGGGGGCGCAGAGACGCGTCTCCAAGGGCCGGACAGGCGCCAGATCAGCGTCAGGACGCCACCGACGACAAGCAGAACGCCGAAAACCTCGCCCAGGGCAAAGCTCACGGACGTGGTGTCTATGGACAGAGAGTTCATCCGCGACATCGTAGGCGTGGAGACCTGAAAGTGGGTCAAGTTCAGGTAGTTCGCCCAGGTCGGTGGTGCCCACTGCGAGAGGTCGATGGCCTGGTCCGGTCGTCAAGATCCACATAGTGTCGGTAGGCAGTACGCACGCCAGCACGCCAGCAGAGACATGCGACAGCAGCCGACGTGACGTGGCGCCCATGACGAGCAGGAGTGGAGGAATGGTGAGCAGGTTGAAGGTCGTGGTGGACGATCTCTCCGGGCCGGAGATCGCCGGTTTTCTCGATGAACATGTCCAGCAGATGCGGTCGCTCACGCCGTTGGAGAGCAAGCACGCCCTGGACCTCGACAGTCTCCGGAAGCCCGAGATCACGTTCTGGTCGGCCTCGGACGGTGCCGGACTGGTGGGATGTGGCGCGGTCAAGAGACTGGACGCGGGGCATGCGGAGCTGAAGTCGATGCGTACCAGGCCTACGCGGCAGCGGAGTGGAGTGGCCTCCCAGCTGTTGGAGCACATCATCGCCGAGGCTCAAGGCATGGGCTTCACACGGCTGAGTCTGGAGACCGGTGCTGCTGCGTTCTTTCTGCCCGCCCGAAGGCTGTACGAGAAGTTCGGGTTCCAGTACTGCGGGCCCTTCGCGGACTACCGGCCCGACCCGAACAGTACGTTCATGACGAGGGCGCTGTGAGAGTGCTTGCCGGGCAGCCGGGGCGTATGGCCTGGTCTCATCGAGATCCCACCGGCGGTTCGCCTGCGGAGAGCCGGCCGGGGAAGTGGAGCCGGAGCCGCCCCTTCTCATGAGCCTCGTTGCCTGCGGGTGGAGAGTGCGCGCCGGAGGCCGTACGCGGCGGCGCCGCAGGCCAGGACCGTGGCGCCCGAGAGCACCGACGTCAGCGGGAGGGCGAAGGCCAGGACGAGGCAACCGGCCAGTCCGACCGCCGGGATGAGCCGGGGTGGGGCGCCTTCGGTGGGGGAAAGCGTCCAGGCGGAGGCGTTGGCGAGGGCGTAGTAGGCCAGCACGCCGAAGGAGGAGAAGCCGATGGCGCCGCGGACGTCCGTCGTCGCCGCGAGTGCCGCCACGACGGCGCCGACGACGAGTTCGGCGCGATGGGGCACCTTGAACTTCGGGTGGACCGCCGCCAGCGCGTGCGGCAGATGCCGGTCGCGGGCCATGGCCAGGGTGGTGCGGGAGACGCCGAGGATCAGGGCGAGGAGGGAACCTAGGGCAGCGATCGCGGCGCCGGCCCTTACGGCGGGCGCCAGCCAATCGGCGCCGGCGGCCCGTACGGCGTCCGACAGCGGGGCCGGTGCCTGCGCCAACTGCTGCGGGCCCAGCACCAGCAGGGTGGCGACGGCGACCGCCGCGTAGACGACCAGCGTAATTCCCAGGGCGAGCGGGACGGCGCGGGGAATGGTCCGGCCGGGGTCGCGGACCTCCTCGCCGAGGGTGGCGATGCGCGCGTATCCGGCGAAGGCGAAGAACAGCAGGCCCGCGGCCTGGAGGACGCCGGCGAAGGAGGCGTCGTCGCCGATGTCCAGCCGTACGGGGTCGGCCTGGCCGGAGGTGAGGGCGGCTAGCACCACGGCGGCGAGGACGGCGAGGACCACCGCCACGATCGTCCGGGTGAGCCAGGCGGACTTCTGCACGCCGCCGTAGTTCACGGCGGTCAGCGCCACCACCGCCGCGACGGCGACCGCATGGGCCTGGCCGGGCCAGACGTACGAGCCGACGGTCAGGGCCATCGCCGCGCAGGAGGCGGTCTTGCCGACGATGAAGGCCCAGCCCGCGAGGTAGCCCCAGAAGTCGCCGAGCCGCTCCCGGCCGTAGACATAGGTACCGCCGGAGGCCGGATAGCGGGCGGCGAGCCGGGCCGAGGAGGTGGCGTTGCAGAAGGCGACCACCGCCGCGAGCGCCAGCCCCAGGAGCAGGGCGGAGCCTGCTGCCGCGGCGGCGGGGGCGAGGGCCGCGAAGACCCCCGCGCCGATCATCGACCCCAAGCCGATCACCACGGCGTCGGGCACCCCCAGCCGCCGTTGCAGCTCCCCCGCGCCCGCCGATCCTGCTGATCCCGCTGATCCCGCCGAGCCACCCATCGCGTCCTCCACCGGCCGCATCACAGACACCGAACCCGGCGCACCGTATAGCAGTGCGGTTACGTGGCAGCACGGGCGCGGTCGGCGGCCTCGTGACCACCCGCCCCGTAAACGACCAGTCCCCCTCCGGATCATGACCCGGAGGGGGACGGCCTTACTGGACGGGCATCATTCGTGGCCCTTCAGCGGCTGGGCCTTCAACACCTGGCCCTTCAACGGCCAGGCCGTCAACGACTGGGCCTTCACAGGCCCGGTCTCAGCGGGATTCCTTCAGCACCATGGCCGATCCCCCGCCACGGCGCTTGGGCTCGGCCACCGCCGTGAGCTTGCCGTCCGGCAGGAATTCCAGGGCGGCCGCCGCCCCGATCTCCGGTGACGGAGTGAAGGCCTTCGGGGCGAGGACGAAGTGGTGGCCCATGCCGTCCAGCTTCTTCCGTTCGGGCGAGGAGAGGAAGGCCGGTTCGGCTTCGGTCGCGGTCTGGTTGCGCTGTGAGAGGCGCGGTGCGGCGACCGCCTCCGGGAGCGACATACCGAGATCCAGACGGTTGACCAGGGTCTGGAGCACCGTGGTGATGATCGTGGCACCGCCCGGTGAACCCACCGCGATCATCGGCTTGCCGTCCCGCAGGACGATCGTCGGCGACATGCTGCTGCGCGGGCGCTTGCCGGGGCCGGGCAGGTTCGGGTCCGGCGTCCCCTTGGTGAGGGGCGCGAAGTCGAAGTCGGTCAGCTCGTTGTTGAGCAGGAAGCCGCGTCCGGGCACGGTGATGGCCGAGCCGCCGGTCTGCTCGATCGTCAGGGTGTAGGAGACGACATTGCCCCAGCGGTCCGCGGTCACCAGATGGGTGGTCGAGGGCCCTTCGTGCGGCTGCTTGCTGCCGGTCTTGTGAGCACAGCCCGAGCCGGGGCGCCGTGGGTCGGCGGGGGCGAGCGGGCTGGTCAGCGCCTTGTCGGAGCGGATCAGGCAGGACCGGTCCTTGGCGAAGTCCTTGCCGAGCAGCTGCTTGGCGGGCACGTCCGAGAACGCCGGGTCGCCCACCCAGCGGTTGCGGTCGGCGAAGGAGATCCGGCTGGCCTCCAGGTAGTGGTGCAGGGCCTGGGCCTTGTCGGCCTTGGAGAGATGGAAGTTCTCCAGGATGTTCAGCGCCTCGCCCACGGTGGTGCCGCCGGACGAGGACGGTGCCATGGAGTAGACGTCCAGCCCGTGATACGTGGTCCGGGTCGGCTCCCTGTGCAGGGGCTTGTAGTCGGCGAGGTCCTTCGCCTTCATGAGTCCGGGGCGGGCCTTGTGCGAGGCGCCGGAGGCCATCGGCGGCTTCTGGACGGTCCGCACCACATCGCGCCCGAGGTCCCCGTGGTAGAGCGCGCCGACGCCTTCACGGGAGAGCTGCTGGTAGGTCCGGGCGAGATCGGGATTGCGGAAGCGCGAGCCGACCACCGGAAGCTTGCCCTTGGGCAGGAACAGGTCGGTGGTGGACTTGATGTCGCGGAAGCGCTTCTCGTTCATCTCCGTTTGCGCCCGGAACTCGTCGTTGACCACGAAGCCGTCGCGGGCGATCCGGGTGGCCGGGCGCAGGGCCTTCGCCAGCGGGACCGTGCCCCAGTTCTTGAGTGCCTTCTCCCACGTCGCCGGCGTGCCCGGAATGCCGACCGACAGACCGGAGTTGATCACTTCATCGGTGGGGAGGGGCTTGCCGGTCGAACGGTCGAGGAAGGCGTCCGAGCGCATACGGCGCGGGGCGGTCTCCCGGCCGTCGATGGTGCGCACCTTCTTGGCCTTGGCGTCGTAGTAGACCATGTAGCCGCCGCCACCAACGCCCGCGGAGTAGGGCTCAACCACGCCTAGTGCGGCGGCAGTTGCCACCGCCGCGTCCACGGCGTTGCCTCCCTTGCGCAGCACCTCGATCCCGGCCCGGGAGGCGTACGGATTGACGCTGGACACCGCGCCGTCGCTACCGGTGGCCACGGCCTTCTTCGCCGGCGGCCGGTCCTTGGCTTCGGCGGCGGACGCGGTGCCGTTGACACCGCAGGAGGTGGCCAGCAGGGAAAGACTGAGCGCAGCCGCAGATGCAGCGGCGACAGCGGCACGACGGACAGCCATACGGCCTCCAGGTCTTCACTGTGTGGATACGTGTGATTTCCGAAACCCTGGCACCGCTCGACCAGCGGATCAACGCCGCACCGCAAGGTTTGCGCGAGATCTGAGGTTTCCGTCCAGTAACCCTTTCGGGGGCCGGGACCGCCGAATGCCCATTTAAAAGGGCATGCCGGGGCGCCCTGGACAAGCCTCCCGCGCCCCGGCCCCCGTCATGTCGCCGAGTCCGTTACGCGCTGGTCGCCACGCCCGCGTTGGTGAGGATCTCGCGCACCGGCAGAGCGATGCTCTCGGCGGCGGTCAGGCCGGAGGCCGCCAAGTGGGCGTCCACGATGCGCAGTCCGACGGCGTATCCGGCGAAGTCCGGCAGACCAATGGGCTGTTGGCCAAAGCGCTGTGCGGTGGCATCGCCCAGGACATACGCGGTCAGGTTCTGCATCCCGGCGACGTCGATGTCGGCGGTGATTTTTTCGTAGGCGCGGTCCAGTCCGGCGCCGGTCAGCGCCCTCGACCACGGGCCCATGGCCTGCTCGCCGGCCAGCTCCCGTACGAACGCCTCGGCCAGGCCCTCGGCGACGACGTGCTCCCCCACCGTGACGGTCGCCGGGTTCCAGACCACATTCGCGTAGCGCACATTGTGGTGGAGCTCGTGCGCGGCGGCGTGGCCGATCTTGGCCAGGGAGGTCTCGGTGGGCCACATCGTCAGGTGGATCGCACCCGGGAAGCCGCCGGCACCGAAGTAGCCGGCGCTGCGGACCGTCAGGTGATCGTCGTCGGGGTTGCCGAGCACCAGGACGACATGCACGGTCTCGGCGTGCTTGATACCGGGCACCGCGCCGCTGATCCGCTCCCACCCGGAGGTGAGGGATTCCTCGATGCGGTGCCACACGCCCGCGTCCTGCATCTGACGCAGGGCGGGGACATAGCGCGGGTCGTCACGGTCGAGGCGGAGGCCACTACCGCCCTGTTCGTGCATCTGGACCAGATCCACGTCTCCCATCACGGACATCGCGCTCTGGAGCGGACTGAGTATTCCCCGTAAGGCGTCGGGCCGCTCCGCCGGCGGACGCCGGAGGAGATCGAGCATGGCGGACGCCGTGTCATGCACAACAATCTTCATGTCTTCGACCGTAGGACCTCCCGTTACGGGAGGTGCAAGCCGCAATCGGGCCGTCTCAGGCGACCCAGTGCGGTTGTTGTCGGGTGGTCGGCGGGTGCGGCAGGCCGTCGGCGAGGGCGGTGGCCATGCGCCGTACGGCCTCGTGCAGGGTGTCCGGCGGCACGGTGTACGGGATGCGGAGGCGCTGTTCGAAGAGGCCCGGGTCGGTGGCGAAGTGCGTGCCGCCCTCGATGCGTACGCCGTAGTCCAGCACCCGCTCGGCCAGCGCCGAGGCGATGGGTTCGCCGAGGTCGACCCAGAGGGACAGGCCGCCGGGCGGCAGGTGCCAGGTCCACTGCGGCAGGTGTTCGGTGAGCGCCGCGGCCAGGGCGGTGCGCCGGCCGCGCAGCTGATCCAGGCGGGGCGGCAGCAGGTCGGCGGCCTGTGTCAGCAGGGTGAGGGCCAGCAGTTGGTCCAGGACCGAGCCGCCCATGTCGGTGGCGACCCGCTGACCGGCGAGTTCGGTGACGAGCCGCGCGGGGGCGCGCAGCCAGCCGATGCGCAGGCCGCCCCAGTGTGTCTTGCTCATCGAGCCGATGGTGATGACCTGGCCGGTTCGGTCGGGCGTGGCGTGGGTGGCGAAGGGCGGCGGGGCGGGGACGTCGAGCGCGAGGTCGGCCAGGGTCTCATCGATGACCAGCCAGGTGCCGGAGCGGTGCGCGGCGTGCAGGACGCGGACGCGTTCATCCTCGGGCATCAGGCAGCCGGTCGGGTTGTGGAAGTCCGGTATCAGGTAGGCGAGTTGAGGCACCACCTGACGCAGGGTCGATTCGATGATCTCGATGTCCCAGCCGGTGGCGGTCACCGGGACCGACACCGTGCGCAGCCGGCCGCGGCGCATCGCGTCCAGAGCGTTCGGGTAGGACGGGTTCTCGGCCATGACCCGGTCGCCGGGCCGGCACAGCAGCCCCAGGACGAGGGTGAGTGCGTGCTGGGCGCCGGAGGTCACCAGGATCTGTTCGGGCACGGTGGCCAGCCCCCGCCGGGTGAAGCGTTCGGCGACGGCGGCGCGCAGTTCCGGCAGGCCGTAGGGGTGGTAGCCGGGTGTGTGCACATGCTCGGCCAGTTGCGGGGCGATCCGGGCGAGCGCTTCGGTGAGCGTCTGTTCGGGGAGGCCGGGGGCGGCTCTGGCCAGGTCGATCGCGGTGTCCTCGGGTCCGAGGAGACGGGTGATGCCGCGGGGAGCGCGGCCGTCGGGCAGGGCCGTCCAGGTGCCGGAGCCCTGGCGGCTGTGGGCGTAGCCGCTCTCGCGGAGCAGGTCGTACACGGCGGTGATGGTGGCCCTGCTGGTGTGGAGGGCCGTGGCCAGTTCCCGTTCGGCGGGGAGTCTGACGTGCAGCGCGATACGGCCGTCCAGGATGAGCGCGCTGATCGCCCGGGCCAGGTGGCGGTAGGCGGGCCGCGTCCCCGACGGGTCGGGCAGCATCGCGGCGAACTGCCGTGCTCCCAGGGCCCGTTGGGTGCGATCCACTCTGTCCACCGGCCGGAACGGATGCGCGTCCGCCATACCACCCTCCCCGGATTGGCCGTGTTTCCCAGACCAATCACCTTACAGACTCGCCGCATTGGCCTTGAGGCTCACGCGGCGCAGCATCGCAGCGAGCAGGCATGGAGCGCACCCGTGGAGGGGACCGGTATGGAGCAGGACCGTACGGAACATCATGCGCGTCACCGTCGGCGCCGCGGCGAGGAGCGCGTCGAGGGTGCTGTGCCGGGTGGGGGCACCGGGTCGGCCCGGTGCATGTCCCGTACGCGCCCGTCGCCGCCCCCGCTCACCTACGTCCCGGTCGGTGAACGTCCGCTGCGCCGTCTTCCCCAACTGCTCGTCGGTCTCGCTCTGTACGGCTTCAGTCTCTCGGTCCTGGTCAGGGCGTCGTTGGGCGTCAACCCCTGGAGCGTTCTCTACGAGGGACTGGAGCATCACACCTCGCTGAGCTTCGGCATGATCAGCGCCGTTATCGGCGTACTCGTGCTGCTGTGGTGGATCCCCCTCAAGCAGCGGCCGACGCTCGGCACCGTCGCCAACATCGTCGTTCTCGCGTGCTCATCCGACCTCGGTCTGCGGCTCCTCCCCCAGCACCTCGGGCTCCCCGTCCGGGCCGGCCTGCTCGTCGGTGGCGTCGTCCTCAATGGACTGTCCGTCGCCGTCTACGTCGGCGCGCGCTTCGGCCCCGGGCCCCGGGACGGGCTGATGACCGGTGCGTCCGCCGTGACCGGGCGTTCGATCCGGCTGGTCCGCACTCTGATCGAGATCGCCGTGCTGGTGGTGGGCCGACTGCTCGGCGGGAGCGTGGGGGTGGGCACCGTGCTGTACGCGCTCGCGGTCGGCCCGGTCACCCAGTTCTTCCTGCCCTGGTCCGCCTACCGGAGCGCTGCCGAGCGCGGCGGCGAGGCGGTGCTGCCCGAGGAGCGGAACCCGGCTGGAATGATCAAGGCGTGAGGCGCTTGAGCAGGGGGGATGCTCCCCTGCGTGACCGGAAAACCGGGGCTGGGTGCCGACCCGTGATCGGCGGATGTGAGGATTGCCGTCATGAGTAACGACGTGTACTTCGACATCACCATCAACGGCGACCCGGCGGGCCGGATCGTCTTCACCCTCTTCGACGACGTGGTCCCCAAGACCGCGAGGAACTTCCGCGAGCTCGCGACCGGCCAGAACGGCTACGGTTACGAGGGATCCGGCTTCCACCGTGTGATCCCCGACTTCATGCTCCAGGGTGGCGACTTCACCGCCGGCAACGGGACCGGTGGCAAGAGCATCTACGGTGAGAAGTTCGCGGACGAGAACTTCCAGCTCAAGCACACCAAGCCCGGTCAGCTCTCGATGGCCAACGCCGGTCCGAACACCAACGGCTCGCAGTTCTTCATCACGACCATCGTCACCGACTGGCTCGACAACAAGCACGTCGTGTTCGGCGAGGTCACCGAAGGCATGGACCTCGTCCGGAAGATCGAGTCCCTCGGTTCGCACGGCGGCGCCACCAAGGCCAAGATCGTCATCGCGAAGTCCGGCGTGGTCGGCGCCTGACACCCGTCTGCGTCCGGTGGGTGGGTGCGGGCCTTCCCCCGACCCACCGGACCGGCCCTGAGTGGTCAGGTGGCGTGCCAGCCGGACCAGCGGGCCACCTGGATCTCCACCACGGGGCCGTGCGGGGAGCGGTCCGCGTATTGCCGGTACTTGCGCGTCAGCAGGTCTACGTAGTGCGCGGACGCCGCCGCCCGCTCGGCCGGTGGCAGGACGGTGGCCGTGCCGTCGGCGCGTGCCCACCACAGGCGGTCCCAGTCCTCGTCATAGCCGTCGACGAGGAGACAGACCTCGGGGTGGGCACGCATGTTGGCCAGCCGCTTGAGGTGGGCCGAGCGCTTCGGTTTGTGGTCCACGGCGAAGACCAGGGTGTCACCCGTCAGCGCGAAGACCGCGGGAACGAGATGCGGGCGGCCGGTGTCGTCGAGCGTGGCGAGGCGGGCGATCCTGGCCCGGCTGAAGCACTCCCGGGCCCGCTCGCCGGTCATCCTCGGCACTGCGGCACCCGCCCGTTCGGCAGGCTGTTCGCGAGCCAGGCGTCGCCCAGGGCGGCCACCCGGTCGAAGGCCGCCTCGCCACCACCCACGTAGACCGGCGGCCACGGCCGCTGGACCGGCTTCGGCCAGGAGTGGACCGGGTCGAAGTCGACGAACTCCCCGTGGAATTCGGCCTTGTCCTGCGTCCACAGCTCGCGGATGGCCCGCAGCCGCTCGTCCACGAGACGGCCGCGGGTGCGGGGGTCGGTGCCGTGGTTCTCCATCTCCTCCCGGTTCCAGCCGACACCGATCCCGAAGACCGCCCGCCCGTTGGAGACAAGGTCCAGCGAGGCCACCTCCTTGGCCGTGATGATCGGGTCCCGCTGGGCCACCAGGGCGATGCCGGTGCCCAGCAGAATCCGCTCGGTCACCGCGGCGGCCGCGCTGAGCGCGACGAACGGGTCGAGGGTGCGGTAGTAGATCTTCGGCAGCTCGCCGCCGCCCGGGTAGGGCGAGCGGCGGTCCACCGGGATGTGGGTGTGCTCGGCGATGAGCAGGGAGTCGAGCCCCCGCTCCTCGACGGCGCGCCCCAGCGCGGCGGGCGCGATGCCCTGATCGGTGAGGAAGGTCGACACACCGAACTTCACAGCGGCTCCCTGGGATTCGGGGTGAGGAGTTTGCGGGGTGGAGCGGGGGGTTGCGGGTTTGGGTTCTTCAGTTCGCCGGGTCGTGCACCCCGTGATCGCGGGCTCGGGCGGACCCGGAAGGCCGGCCCCAGGGCCAGGTACCCGGATCGGCCCCGGCCCAACAATCCGTGCGGCCGACCGGGCGATCACCGGCAGCCCGTACAACGCAACCCGGGCGTTCTCCGAGGCGAGATCCGGCGTGATGGCCACTGAGCCGGGCTCCGGGTGGTGCCAGGCTGCGGCCTTTCTCGCCTTGTCCGGTCGGGCCCGGATGCGTTCCGGGCCCGACCGGATGGCGGCCGGAGAAATCACGCACGGGATTCCGGGCTTTTGCAAGGTTGTTCAGGAAGGGAATTCCGGACCCCGAACGCATGGGTACGTGTTCGGGGTCCGGTGCGTTGACCGGCTGCCGCCGTGGTTGTCATGCTGGGATTTCTTTGTGGCTCGTTTTCCGTTTGCATTCGGGTACCGGCCGGGCCCGATGTGTCCGCGACGAAACCTCCAGGAACAGGATTGTCCATGGGAGCAAGCAGGTCCGAGCTGAAGTCTCTCAGGTCGACGAAATACACCTCCTCGGCACGCACGGAAGGAGGGATCGAACGGTTACGCGCGCTGGGCTACCGCAGTGGGCTGCGGGCGCTCGACCTGGCGGACCGGGCGCTGGGCCGGGACCGGAAGATGGTGCCCCCGCGCCGCTACCGCCGTTTCATCGGCAACGGCGACTTCACCAAGGTCGGCACGTCCATCACCCAGTACATGCGTGCGGAGTTGGGGCTGCTGCCCTCGCACGACGTACTCGACGCCGGCTGCGGCGTGGGCCGGATCGCCGTTCCGCTCACCTCATACCTGACCGAGGGCAGCTATCTGGGCTTCGACATCGTGCCGCACGCCATCGACTGGTGTCATTCGGCCATCACGTCGCGCCACCCGAACTTCCGCTTCTCACACGTCGACATCAAACAGGAAATCTATAACCCGGAAGGGACCCTCACCTCTGCGGACTTCCGTTTTCCGGCCGACGGCCAGGCGTTCGACATGGTCGCTCTCGTGGGGCTGATCAGCCATCTGCTGCCCGATGAAGTGGACAACTATGTGGCCGAATCTGCTCGTGTTCTACGACCCGGCGGCAAATGCTTTGCGACGGCGTACCTGGTGGACGATATGGTCGCTGAGCGAGTGCGGGAAGGGCGTACCGCTTTCACCTTCACGCATTCCCGGGGGACGCACTTCATTCACTCGGAACAGGAACCGACCTACGCCATCGCCTACCGCCTCGATCACATCCAGGAGGTCGCCGCGCGGCACGGGCTGCGGCTGGAACGCGAGCCGCAGCTCGGCACCTGGAGCAGTTCGACGGCCCGCCCGGCGTCCATGGACCTGCTGGTCCTGGAGCGCGCCTGAGGTGGCACGGGCGGTTCCGACCAGCCCACAGCAGAAAGGCAGAGTCCGCACTATGACCGCAAACGCTCCCGGACGAGTGACACCGCAGGGACCGTGGAACGACGGCGGCGTCGTGGTGATCACCGGCATCCAGGCAGCTGGTAAGTCCACGGTGGCCCAGGCGCTCGCCGAGCGCTTGCCCCGCTCCGTCCACCTGCGCGGTGACACTTTCCGCCGCAACATCGTCCGGGGCCAGATCAATATGACGCCCGACGCGGAGAAGCACGCCGTCGCCCAGCTCAAACTGCGCTACCGGCTGACGGCGCACTGCGCCGACGAGTATGCACAGGCCGGCTTCACCGTGATCGCGCAGGACATCCTCATCGGTGAGTACCTCGCCGAGATGACCGGGTTCATCAAGACCAGGCCGCTCGCGGTCGTCGTGCTGCTCCCCGATCCGGCGGCGGTCGAGGCGCGCGAGGCGTCCCGCCCCAAGACGGCGTACGGGCCGGACTGGACCGTGCGGGACCTGGACAAGCTGATGCGGGCCGACACGCCCCGGGACATCGGACTGTGGCTGGACACCTCGAAGCAGACCGTGGACGAGACGGTCGACGAGATCCTCAGCCGGGCCTGGACCGAGGGCGCTGTCGCCTGACGGGTGCCCCGCGGCTCCCGGGCCGGTTCCCGCGTACGCCGCGGCGGCGCGGGGACCGGCCCGGCCCGGGGCCCTGGCCCGTCCCTGTTTCCCCGCTCTTACCGACGCCAGGTGCGTCCGCCGACGAAAGGGTTCGTCTTGCTGCACACCGTCACTCTCGGTTCCCATGGCCCCGCGGTCGGCGCCGTCGGTCTGGGCTGTATGGGTATGTCCTGGGCCTACGATCCGTCGGGACGCGATGAGGACACCTCGGCCGGGGTCCTCAGGCAGGCCCTCGATCTGGGGGTGAACCTGATCGACACGGCCGATGTCTACGGCCCGTTCACCAACGAGGAACTGGTCGGCAAGGCGCTGGCCGGGCGGCGTGCACAAGCCGTGCTGGCCACCAAGGTCGGATTTGTGGCCGGGGAGCAGCGGCTGCGGCGCGACGGCCGGCCCGAACACATCCGCGCCGCGGTCGACGCCAGCCTGCGACGCCTGGGTACCGACCACATCGACCTGTACCAGCTGCACCGCGTGGACCCCGAGGTCCCGCTGACGGAGACCTGGGGCGCGATGGCGGAGACGGTCCGGGCCGGGAAGGTGCGGATGCTGGGGCTGTCCGACGTGACCGCGGAACAGGTGCGCACCGCGCACGAGGTCCATCCGGTGACGGCGGTACAGACCGAGTTGTCCCTGTGGACGCGGGACGCGCTGACGCAGTTGCTGCCGTTCACGGAACGGTCGGGCATCGCCTGCATCGCGTATGCACCGCTGGGGCGCGGATTCCTCACCGGCCGGTTCCGTAGCGCCCAGGATGTGCCGGAGGGCGACTGGCGGCGCGGCAACCCGCGGTTCGAGGATGCGGCGTTCGCGGCGAATCTGCCCATGGTCGACCGTATTCGGGGGGTGGCGGAGCGGCATGGCGCGTCCGCCGCGCAGATCGCACTGGCCTGGGTGATGACGCGCGGGCGGTATGTGGTGCCGATTCCCGGCACGAAGAACCCCGCCTTTCTCAAGGAGAACGTGCAGGCGTCCGAAGTGCGGCTGGCACCGGAGGACCTACGGGTGCTGGACGGACTGCCCGAGCCGGTCGGAGCCCGTCAGTGACCCGTCTGGCAGTCCGCGGGTGAGGGTGCCGCCGCCGGCAGCCGCGCCCGCTGTTCGTACGAAAGGATCGACGTGGCAACCGATGTGACGTCCGCAACCGGCAGCAGGGCGTCCCTGCGGAGAAGAGGGCTGCACATCCTGCGGGTCGCCATCAGGGAGGAACCCTGGGTGTTCTGCGGGGCCCTGACAGCGAGCCTGCTGTACGGCGTGGCCCCGGTCGCGACGTCGTGGACTCTTGGGTGGGTGACCGAAGACGTCGTGATGCCGGCGTTCCGGGCGGGCCGTACGGGGTTCGCGGCGCTGGCCACAGCCGGTCTGGCGATCTTCGGTGTGGCGATGCTGCGCGTCATCGGAGTCATCGGGCGGCGCGTCGGGGCCGGCATCATGCAGTTCCGGCTTCAGGCCGCCTACCGGCGGAAGGTCGCACACCGCTACCTGCGGCTGCCGCTGGCGTGGCATCAGCGCCACCCGGCCGGGCAGTTGCTGTCCAACATCAACGCGGATGTGGAGGCGGTCTGGGCGCCGGTCATTCCGCTGCCGACCGCGGTGGGTGTGGTGGCGATGCTGCTCGCCGCGATGACCGCGATGCTGACGGTCGATCCGTACATCGCCCTGGTCAGTGTGGGTGTCTTTCCCGCAGTGGGCCTGCTGAACGTCGTCTATCAGCGGCGGCTGTCGCCGTTGGCGTCCCGTGCGCAGGCGCTGCGCGCCGAGGTGAGCGAGATCGCGCACGAGAGTTTCGACGGGGCGACGGTCGTCAAGACGCTCGGGAAGGAGGATGCCGAGACCCTGCGGTTCGCGGAGGCCGCGCAGCGGTTGCGGGACGCGAACATCGCGGTGGGGCGTACCCGCGGCGCGTTCGATCCGGTGCTGGACGCGCTGCCCAATCTGGGCATCCTCACAGTGCTGGCCGTGGGCAGCGCGCGGCTGGCGACCGGCGCTCTGACCGTGGGCGACATCGTGCAGGTGGCCTATCTGTTCACCATGATCGCCTTTCCGGTGCGGGCCTTCGGGTGGCTGCTGGCCGAGCTGCCGCGCAGCGCCGTCGGCTGGCAGCGGGTGCACGATGTGCTGGACGCCCGGGAGGAACTCCCGCACGGTGAGCTGCGGTTGGCCGACGGCGGGCCGATCGGGCTGGGGGTGCAGGAGGTCAGCTACGCCTACTCCGGCACCGATGTGCTGCACGGGGTGAGCCTGGAGGCGTCGCCGGGGCACACCGTGGCCGTCGTCGGCCCCACCGGCTCGGGGAAGTCGACACTGGCCACCCTGCTGGTCCGGCTCGCCGACCCGTACGCCGGCGTCGTGCAGATGGACGGGATCGACGCCCGTCATATGCGCCCCGGTGAACTTGCTTCTGCCCTGGCCTTCGTTCCGCAGCAGACCCTGCTGTTCGACGACACGGTGCGTGGCAACATCTGCCTGGGCCTCGACTTCCGCGACGAGGAGGTGTGGGAGGCCCTGGAACTGGCTCAGGCCGACGATGTCGTCCGGGGGCTGCCGCAGCAGCTGGACGCGCGGGTCGGGGAGCGGGGAGCGACCCTGTCGGGCGGGCAGCGGCAGCGCATCGCGCTTGCCCGGGCGCTGGTACGCCGGCCGCGACTGCTGATCCTGGACGATGCGACCTCCAGCGTGGATCCGCAGGTGGAGGCCCGCATCCTGCGGGGTCTCCGGGAGGCCCGGCGGCCCTCGACCGTCTTCGTCGTCGCGTACCGCCGGGCCACGATCGCGCTGGCCGACGAGGTCGTCTACGTCGAACGCGGCCGGGTGCTGGACCGGGGCCGGCCCGAGGAGATGCTGGTGCGCTGCCGCGGCTACCGGGAGCTGGTCAACGCGTACGACAGTCGCGACGACGGTGACGACGGCCCGCGGGCGGGGACCATCACCGTCGCGGACACCACGGAAGGACAGAGCGCATGAAGGCCACCGTCACCCCGCCGTTGTCCGGCGCCGCCGTGCTGCGGAGAGCCGTACAGGTTTCCCCCGAACTCCGCCAAGGGCTGGGCACGGTGGCGGTATTGGCGCTGCTCGCGGCGGCCGGGCGGGTGGTGGTGCCGATCGCCGTGCAGCAGACCATCGACCAGGGTTTCCGGGCACAGGGCGGGGCGCGGCTGGGGCAGGTGCTGGTCACCGCGGCGGTGTGCGCGGTGGCGGTACTGGCCACCGCAGGGATCACCTATGCGATGAACCACCGCCTGTACCGCACCGTCGAGCGAGGGCTGGCCACGCTGCGCACCAAGGCGTTCCGGCGGGTGCACGATCTGTCCCCGACGTCGCTGGACGGGGAGCGCCGTGGCGGGCTGGTGGCGCGGGTCACCGGAGATGTCGACCAGTTCAGCTCCTTTCTCCAGTTCGCGGGGATGCTCGTGATCAGCTTCGGTCAGCTGCTGGTCGGCAGCGTGGTGATGTTCGCGTTCTCGTGGGTGCTGGCGCTGACGGTCTGGGCGGTGTTCCTGCCGTTGCTGCTGGTGCTGCCGCGGCTTCAGCGCCGTCTGTCGCACGCCTATGGGCGGGTGCGGGACCGGGCCGGGGACATGCTGGCGGTGACCGGCGAGGCCGTCGTGGGCGCAACGGTGATCCACGCCTACCACGCGCAGGAGCTGATCGGGGAGCGGATCGACACGGCGGTGGAGCGCCACCGGCGGGCGCAGAGCCGGGCCCAGCGGCTGGTGGCGGTGACGCTCTCCGGCGGGGAGGTGGCGGCAGCGGCGGCCATCGGCGGGGTGGTCGTGCTGGGTGTGCTGCTGGGCGTCGGCGGCCATCTGACGGCCGGTGAGCTGGTGGCGTTTCTGTTCCTGGTGACGCTGTTCATCGGTCCGATGCAGATGACCAATGAGGTGCTCAACGAGTTGCAGAACGCGCTGGCGGGCTGGCGCCGGGTGCTGTCGGTGGTGGATGCGCCGGTGGAGGTCCGTGACCCGGGTGAGCGCGGCACCGACCTGCCCCAGGGGCCGGTGTCCGTGCGGTTCGACAAGGTGAGCTACGCGTATCCGGACGGGCCCCAGGTGCTGCACGAGGTGTCGGCCGAGGTGGCCCCGCGCAGCCGGGTCGCGGTCGTGGGCGAGACCGGGTCGGGGAAGTCGACGTTCGTGAAGTTGCTGGCGCGGCTGTCGGACCCGTCCTCGGGGCAGGTCCGGCTCTCCGGTACGCCCTTGACGACGGTGCGGTTCGCGTCGCTGCGCCGCCGGGTGGTGACGGTGCCGCAGGACGGATTCCTCTTCGACGCCACCGTTGCCGACAACATCCGCTTCGCGCGCCGGGACGCCTCGGACGAGGAGATCGGCCGGGCACTGGCCGATCTGGGGCTGGACGACTGGCTCGCGTCCCTGCCGGAGGGTCTGCGCACCCGCGTCGGGCAGCGCGGTGATGCCCTGTCGGCCGGTGAACGGCAGTTGGTCGCGCTCGCCCGCGCCTATCTGGCCGACCCCGATCTACTGATCCTCGACGAGGCGACCTCGGCGGTGGACCCGGCGACGGAGGTGCGGCTTCAGCAAGCGCTGGAGAGTGCGACACGCGGCCGGACCTCGGTGTCGGTGGCGCACCGTCTCTCCACGGCCCAACACGCCGACCTGGTCCTCGTCTTCGACCGGGGCCGCATCGTGCAGCAGGGCACGCACGAGGAGCTGGCGGGGCGGCCGGGGGTGTACGCGGACCTGTACGCGGCGTGGGTGTCCGCGACGGGCGGCACCGGGCCGACGCACAGCGCGCGGCGCTGACGGCGGGGCGGGAGGGGCGGTTCAGGACACCCCGCGCATCAGGCGGCGCAGCGAGCTCCGGGCCAGCGCGACCGCCGCGGCGCACAGCAGGGCGGCGGCGCCCAGCACGGCAAAGTACACGTCGTACGGGAGGGTGTCGCTGAGCCGCACGACCTGGGCGCTCAGTGCGCTGCCCGCGGCCACCGAGAGGAACCACAGGCTCATGATCTGCCCGGCGAAGCGGTGCGGCGCCAACCGTGTGGTCACACTCAGGCCGGTCGGGCTGAGGCAGAGTTCGGCGAGCACCTGGACGAGAAAGGCGGCGAGCAGCCACAGGGGGGAGGCGCGCCGGCCATCGGACGCGGCCAGGCCGGCGCCCGCCATGAGGAGCGTCGCTACACCGAGACCGGCCAGTCCCAGGGCGAACTTCGCCGCGGTGCTGGGCTGCCGGTGGCCCAGACGCAGCCACAGCGCGGCGAACACGCCCGCCAACAGCATGCCGTAGAGCGGGCCGGCCGACTGGAACCAGCCGGTGGGGATCTGCCATCCGAAGAGGGCCCGGTCGATGTGGCGTTGGGCGAACAGACTGATAAGGGAGCCGCCCTGTTCGGCGATCATCCAGAAGACCGTGGCGGCGAGGAAGATCCATATGTACGCACGCAGGCGGCTGCGGTCCACCGCGTCCAGCCCGGGGGCGCGGAACATCGCCACAAAGTACAGGGCGGGCACCACGAGGGTCAGCGCGGACAGCGCGTAGAGCACGCCGGCCAGCGCCCCCAGGCCCGCCGCAACGACGACAGCGACCACGGCCGCCACCGCCCCGACTGCGCATCCGGCCCAGGCGGCGGCCCGCTGGAGCTGGCGCGGGGTGGCGCGGGTACGCGGCGGGGGGCCGGCCGGGCGGAGCTGCCGTGAGCCGCGCAGGTAGACGGTGAGACCGAGGAGCATGCCCACGGCCGCGGCGCCGAACCCGGCGTGCCAGTCGACGCGTTCGCCCAGCCAGCCGGTCACCAGCGGGGCGGCGAACGCCCCGATGTTGATGCCCAGGTAGAAGAGGGAGAAGCCGGCGTCCCGACGTGCGGTGCCGTGGGCGTCCGGGGCACCGGGCACGTCGTAGAGCCCACCGAGCATCGTGGAGATGTTGGGTTTGAGCAGACCGGTACCGACCGCGATGAGCAGCAGGCCCAGGTAGGTGCCGGCCGCCGCGAGCGGCAGCGCGAGAGCACAGTGCCCGGCAGCGATCACCAGACCGCCGCCGAGGACCGTACGGTGTGCGCCCCACAGCCGGTCGGCCAGCCAGCCGCCGGGGACAGCGAGCAGGTTGACCAGTCCTCCGTAGACGCCGAAGACGCCGGCCGCGGTGGTCGGCGGCAGGCCGAGGCCTCCCTGGGAGGACGGCGCAACGAGGTAGAGCACGAGGATCGCGCGCATGCCGTAGTAGCTGAACCGCTCCCACATCTCGGTTCCCCACAGCGCCGGAAGCCCTCGTGGGTGCCGTTTGCGGGGCATGGTGCGGGCCGTTGACTCCTCGACGCTCATCGTCGTCCTCCCCCGTGCCGCGGTATCAGGCCGTCGTGGCGTCCGCCGGCGGCAGGGTCAGCACCGGGATGTCGTCCACCACCGGGTAACTGCGGGCGCAGGCGGTGGCGGTGCACACCAGGGAATCCCCCGAAGGAGCAGGGGCGAGCGCGGCCTTGCACAGGGGGCAGGCGAGCAGGTCGAGCAGTCGTGCGTCGAGCATGGTGGAGCTCCGTTTCGGATCGGGTGTGGACGGGTCGTGCGCGGCCGGTGCGCCGGCCGGGCCGGGGCGGAGCAGCGCCCGGAGCGGGGCGGCGGCCTTGAGGAGCATCTCCGCGTACTCCTCTTCCGGGTCGGAGCCGAGCACGATCGCTCCCCCGGCTCCCACCCGCCAGCGTCCGGCGGTGCGGATCGCGGTGCGGATGACGATGTTGAGGTCTGCGCCACCAGCGAGGCCGAAGTAGCCGAGGGATCCTGAATAGACACCGCGGGCCTCGGTCTCCAGCCCGTCGAGGATCTCCATCGTGCGCAGCTTGGGGGCACCGGTCATCGAACCGCCCGGAAAGCAGGCCGCCAACGCGCCGACCGCGGTCGTGCCCGGGTTGAGCGTGCCACGGATGGTGGAGACCAGCTGATGGACGGTGGCATAGGTCTCGACGTGCATCAGGCGCGGCACGGTGACGCTCCGGATCTCGCAGACCCTCCCGAGGTCGTTGCGGAGCAAGTCGACGATCATGAGGTTCTCGGCCCGGGTCTTGGGGTCCGCGGCAAGGTCCCGGCGCAGGCGGGCGTCCTCGTCGGGGGTGTGGCCGCGCGGTGCGGTGCCCTTGACCGGTTTGGTCTCCGCGGTGCCGTCGGGCCGGACGCGCAGGAAGCGTTCCGGTGACGAGCAGACCACTTCGGTGCCACCCAGCCGCAGAAACGCCGCGTAGGGGGCGGGGTTGGCGCGGCGCAGCGCCAGGTGGGCCGCCAGCGCGTCCGCCGTGGAGGCGACGTGCAGGGTGTCGGTGAGGCAGATCTCGTAGCTCTCACCCTCGTGGAGCTTGTCCCGGCAGACGGCGATGTCCTTGGTGTACTGCTCCTCGCCGCGTGCGGAGACATCCTCGGTGCGGTGGCCGGGTGCCGGGGCGCTGGGCGCGGGCCACTCCGGCAGCCGCGGGGGTGCGGGCAGGGCGCGCAGCGCGGCCTCCGTACGGTCCAGCCATCGCTCGGCACCGGCCAGGCCCCCGGGGTCCTCCGGGCGGTACAGGCACAGCAGGTGCGTCTCGTCCGCTGTGTGGTCGACCGCGAGCAGGCGGTCGGCGAAGATCCAGGCTGCGTCGTCCTCGGCGGGGGTGTGCCGGGTCGGCGAGCCGAGATCCGCGCGGAGTTCGTACCCGAAGTAGCCGACGTAGCCGCAGGTGAAGTCGAACGCCGTCCCCGGGTCGGGCAGGTGACGCCGGGCCAGCTCGTTGTCCAGGTAGCTGAAGATGTCGCCGTCGGTGTGGGTGACGGTGCCGTCGGAGGCGGTCACCTGGACGGTGCCGGTGCCGGCGCGGTAGCGGACCACCTCGGCCAGTGGCCCGTGGGCGTCGCCGAGGAAGGAGAACCGGGACAGACCCGGTGCGGTGCGGGAGCTGTCGAGCCAGAACGCGTGCTTCCGGTCGGCGTACAGGGTGGTGAACGCCGCCTCGGTGTCGACGGCGGTGCCCAGCCGCCGGGAGCGCAGCCGGTACGGGCCCGGTGTCCGGTCGGTGCGGGCCGCGGGAGCGGCGGGGGCGCGGCGTCGGGCGGGCGACGGTGCCACCGGGCGACGGGCGGGCCGGGTGGCGTGGTGTTCCGCAGTGAGCCGGGCGAAGTTGGCGAGCAGTTCCGGACCGTACTCGGTACAGATGGATTCGGGGTGGAACTGCACGCCCCACAAGGGAAGTTCGCGATGGCGCAGCCCCATGATCACGCCGTCCTCGGCCCACGCGGTGGCCTCCAGTTGCAAGGGCAGCGGGTCCGCGACACACAGTGAGTGGTAGCGGACCCCGGTGAAGTGCTGGGGCAGGCCGTGAAAGAGGTCCTTGCCGGTGTGCTCGATCCGGGTCAGATGCCCGTGGCGCGGCCGCGGTGCAGGGGAGACCGACGCTCCCGCGGTGAGCGCGATGCCCTGGTGCCCGAGGCACACACCGAGGGTGGGCAGCCGGGGTGCGGCGAGCAGCCCGGCTGCGTGGGCCAGGTCCCCGGGGTGGTCCGGCCGGCCCGGTCCGGGCGAGACGACGACATTGTCGAAGCCGGAGAGGTCCGGGGCCGGGCCGCGCAGCGCCGGGTCGTCGTGGCGCAGCACCGTCGGCTCGGCTCCGGTCACTTGGGCGATCAGCTGGTGGAGGTTGTAGGTGTAGGAGTCGTAGTTGTCGACGAGGAGTGTGTGCATGAGTGCTCCCTGCTGCGGCGGCCGCCCGCCGCCGGGCCATCGGAATCTCCGGTGCCGCGGGCGCGTCGGCGCGCCCGCTGCGTCAGTGCCCCATCGCCAGCCCCCCATCGACGGGAAGGACGGCACCGGTGACATAGCCGGCCTGCTCGTCCGTGAGGAAGGCGACGGTCTCGGCGATCTCCCGGGCCGTGCCTGACCGTCCCAGCGGGACGCCGGAGAGGATCGACTCCCGTCTGCGGGGCGGCAGATCACGGGTGAGGTCGGTGTCGACGAAGCCGGGCAGTACGACATTGACCGTGATGCCGGACGGGCCGAGTTCGCGGGCCGCCGAACGCGCCAGCCCGGCCAGCCCGGCTTTGGCGGCCGCGTAGTTGGCCTGTCCGGGAGTGCCCAGCACCGCTGCGACGGAGGAGACCAGCACCACCCGCCCCCAGCCGGTGTCCGCCATGCCCGCGGCGGCGCGGCGCAGCAGCCGCCAGGCACCGGTGAGATTGGTGTCGATGGTCCGGCGGAAGGTGCGCTCCTCCATCCGCATCAGCAGTCCGTCGTCGCGGGCCCCGACATTGGACACCACGATCTGCACCGGGCCGTGGTCCCGCTCGGCCCGAGCGAAGGCCTCCTCGACCTGCTGTGAGTCGGTGACATCGCAGGTCAGGCCGGTGAGCCCGGCGGCGGAGCGCCCGGAGCGGGAGCCGACCAGAACGCGGTGACCGCGGCGGGCCAGGGCGGTGGCCGTGGCCAGTCCGATGCCCCGGCTTCCGCCGCTGACCAGCGCGACTCGTGCTGTCGTGGCCGGGGACGGGGTGGGGCGAGGGGTGGGAGCGGCAGGGCCGGGGGGCGGCTCAGCCAAGGGGAAGCACCGCCTTCAGGGGCTCCATGGCATTCAGCGCCAGCGGGGTCAGCTCCGGGTGCCTGCGGGCCGTCTTGGCCATGACCTGGCCCGGTCCGGTGTCCAGCAGCAGCCGGATGCCGGACCGCACTACTGCGCGCAGCGCCGTGTGCCACCGCACCGGCACCTCGAGTTGGCACAGCAGGTCGGCGCGGAGTGCGCCGACGTCGGCGGTCGGCCGGCCGTCGCTGTTGAGCAGCACGGGCCCGGAGGGCGGGGCGAGTCGCACGGTGGCCAGCATCGGGCGCAGTTGTTTCTGCACGGGCGCCATCAGCGGGGAGTGGGACGCCACGCCGGTGGCAACCTCGCTGACGCGGACATCCGGGGTGTCGGCGGCCCGGTCGGCGACCCACCGCACGGCGTTGGCGTCTCCGGAGACGACGAGGTGGCGCGGGCCGTTGTAGCAGGCGATCACCGCCTGCCCCAGGTCCGGCGGGCAGTCGGCGCACCAGCCGGTGACGATGTCGGGCGGCAGCCCGGAGACCGAGGTCATCAGGGCCGGGCGCACACGGGCCTGCTCCCCCATCAGCCGGGCCCGTTCGGCGACGATGCGCAGGGCGTCGGCGAAGCCGAGGACGCCCGCCTCCACCAGGGCGGCGAAGTGTCCGAGACTGTGTCCGCCCACGAGCGCGGGCGGGGCCCAGCGTGCGCCCACGTGCGCGCGCAGCGCCGCCGCGCAGGCGAGTCCGGTGGCGACGACGGCGGGGTGGGACAGTTCGGGCGGCCGGAGTTCGGCGGGCGTGCCGTCGGTACACAGCCGGGTCAGCGGCAGGCCGGTGGCCTCGTCGGCGCGGGTCAGCACCTCCTGAGCAACCGGGTGGTCGCGGACCAGCCGGTATGCCATGCCGGGGAGCTGGGAGCCGGCGCCGGGAAACGCCAGGGCGTAGCGGCCTTCGCCGATGGTCTGCACGGTCACCGGTGTCCCGCCTCCTGCCACAGCCGGGCCGCGTGCACCTTGCCCGATCCGGTGCGGGGCAGCCGGCCGGTCAGATGAATGCGGGTCGGGATCTTGTAAGGGGAGAGCAATCCGGCCAGATGACGGCGCACCGCCAGTTCGGTGACCTCCGGGCCGGCCGCGATGAAGGCCACGAACCGGTCGGGCGGGCCGGGGGTGCCGGCCGGCGGCGCGCTCACCAGGCACTCGCGCACGCCCGGTACGCAGCTGAGGGCGAGTTCCACCTCCGCCGGGTCGACCTTCCGCCCGGCCACGGTGATGCGGCGGCCGGCCCGGCCGTGTACCTGCACGGTGCCGCCCCCGGGCAGGACGCCGATGTCGCCGGTGCGGAACCAGCCGTCCGTGGTGGCCTGGGCGGTCAGCTCCGGAAGGCCGCGGTAGACGACGGGCGGTCCCTGATGCCGGAAGCAGAGCTCACCCTCGGCGTCGGTGTCCTCGCGTAGCACGCCGTTGTCGTCACGGACGGCCGCCCGTATGCCCGGTACGAGCCGGAGCGGTCCACCGGGGCGATCGTCGGCGAAGGCGAGCTGGCCGAGTTCGGTGGCGCCGTACTGGTCGCGCAGGTTGCGGCCGGTGGCGTCCCGCCAGGCGTGCGCCGTTTCCCGGTCCAGTGGTTCGCCCGCCGAGACACATACCCGGAGCGCGGGCGCGGACAGCCTCTCCCCACGGGAGAGCAGCGATCTGTACAGGAAGGGCACTGACTGCACAACGGTGGCTCCGGTAGTGCGCAGAGCGTCCGCCAGTGCCGAGGGTGCGGGCGGGTGGGCGGCGAGGACGAGGGCGGCGCCGGTGCGCAGGGCGGGCAGCAGTGCCACCCCGAAGGCGAAGGCGTGGTGGAGCGGCGTCGTGCAGAGGATGCGGTCGCGGCCCGTGATGCCCGCGGTGTGCGCGAAGGCGGCGGAGTTTGCGCAGGTCGCGGCCCAGTCCTTGCGTACCACCTTGGGCAGCCCGCCGGTGCCGGAGGTCACCAGGTTCAGCGCGGTGGCGTGGGAGGCGTCGGGGGGTTCGCTCTCGGCGCCGGCCTCGTGCGCCGCGTCGAGGGAGGGTGGGTCGATCCGGTAACGGGTGCCGGCCAGTTGGTCGGCGCGATCGCGCTCGTGCCGGGTGCTCCGTGCGTCGTGCAGCACCAGCTCGGCTCCGGCGGCGGCGAGGCCGAGCAGGGCGACGATGCTCGCCGGATCGTTGCGCACGACCAGGCCTACCCGCTGTCCGGCAGTGTGTCCCCGACCGAGGTGATGCTGCCGCGCGCCGGCCACCAGGCGCGCGAGCGCGCTGTAGCTCAGGCTGCCGTGCTCGTGGACGAGGGCGGTCCGGTGGGGGTGTTCGGCAGCCCACCGGGCGAGGGCCCGGTACGGCGTGGACGTGGTCATCGGCGGCTCCCCGGAAGCACCGTCAGGCGCGAACCGGCCGCGGTGAGCTGCGTGCCGGCCCGGTCGGATCCGTCGTGCCAGGACACCAGGGCACGCAACGGTGCGGTGACGTCGGGCAGTTCGGCGGTCCGCAGGGCAGCGGTATCGGAGTCGGTGGCCGGCCACACGGCGGGGTGTCCGCCGCCGGGCTGCCAGCCGGTCAGCCGGGCCCGGTCGCCGTCCGGGGTGACGACGGCGACGGCGACGGTCAGACGGGTGGTCCGGTCGGGCCCCGTGGGCGGCGGCGTGGGCCAGTGCGCCGCGGCGACCAGAACCCTGGAGCACCGGCCCGACTCCACCATCATCGCCGCGTAGCCGAGGGCGTCGACGCCGCTGGCGGGGCCGGTGAGGGTCAGGGCGGTACCGTCCAGGCCGAGGTCGATGCAGAGCCGGCCGGTCAGGGCGTGCGGTGAGTAGTGCAGAAAGCACTGCGGGGCGAGCCACCGGGGTCCGGCGCCGTCCAGGACCGCCGCGATGTACTGGGCGGTCGCGGCCGTGGCGTGGTGTGAGGCGGTGACGCAGCCCATCGGCGCCGCCTCGGCCCTGGTGACGCCCGCGTCGGCGAGGGCCGCTTCGGCCGCCCTGGTGAGCTCCGGGCCCAGGGTGTCCTGCACGGCCAGCGGGATGCGGGGGAAGCCGGCCGGGTCGTCGGGTATGCGGGGCACCTCGTGCGGGGCGCTGCGCACGGCGGTGGCGGCGATACCCGCCCCGTTATGCGGCCGCACGGCCGAACACCACCGCAACGTTGGAACCGCCCAGCCCGCAGGACACGGTGAGGCCCGCGCGCGGCGGGGTGCTCCGGCGCGGCCCACCGAGCGCGAAGTCGAGATGTGACCACTGCTCGGGGACGTCCTCCAGGCCGAGGGTGGGCAGCACCTCGCCCCGGGCGAGGGTCAAAACGGTCACGATCGCCTCCACGGTTCCCGCCGCGCCCTGGCAGTGGCCGAGCGCGGCCTTCGATCCGGACACCGGGATCCCGGCGAGCCGGTCGCCGAAGACCCTTTCCAGCGCGTCGAGTTCGGCGACATCGCCGTGGCGGGTGCCGGCCGCGTGCGCGTTGACGTAGCCGACGTCGCCGGGGGCCACCGCGGCATCCGACAGCGCCCGGGACACGGCCTTGGCGACGCCTTCCGACGCCGGACGGGCCGCCTGGTCGGCCTCGTTGCTGCTCCCCCAGCCACGCAGATACGCGTGTGGTGGAGCGGAGTCGTCGCCGGGGTCGGCGTCCAGGACGAGGGCCGCCGCGCATTCGGAGATCCGGATGCCGGACCGGCTTCTGCTGAACGGGCGGCAGCCGCCCGGACTGAGGGTCCGCAGCGACGCCAGGCCCTGGAAAGCGGTCTCCGTGATGGTGTCCACCCCGCAGACCACGGCCCGTTCCGTGACGCCGCTGCGGATCAGATCGGCGCCGACGCCGAGAGCGGCGGCCCCGGCGGCACTGGCGTTGCCCACCGGGAGTACGGGGCCGTCGAAGCGGACGGCCTCCGCAGGTGGGGCCCAGATGGTACGGCAGCTCTCCCGGCTGCCGTCCGCCCAGGCCCGCCACGCCTCGGCCGTCGCACAGCCCGCGCTGTCGGTGGTGGCGAGGACGAGTGCGGTGCGGGCCCGGTCGTGGGCGCCGCGCCGAGCGGCGTCGGCGAGGGCCTGGGCCAGCGCGCGGTGCAGCAGGTACGGGAGCCGCCCGTCGGAGCCCGGGGCGGGCGCGCCGTGCGTATCGGGAATGAATCCGGCGATACAGGCGCCGGTGCCGGAAACGTCGAAGTGCTCGACCGGGCGGAAATTGCCACCGCCGTTCGCGCACAGCCGCCACAGGGCCTCGGTTCCGGCACCACCGACGCTGAGCACGCCGAGTCCGGTCACGGCCACCGCCCGCGGGGTGGTGGTCCCGGCCGTCACCGGGCATCCCCCGGGAGAACGGTGGCGTGCTCGGTGAGATACGCGGTGAGGGAGCCGATCGAATCCGCGATGTCCCACAGTTCGCCGTCGGCGATGCGCTCCACGCCGCATTCCCGTTCCAGTGTGGCGAGGGTGACCACGAGGTCCAGGGAGTCGATGCCCAGATCGGAGAACTTCTCCGTGGCGGGGATGGCGCCCGCGAGTTCCGCGCCGACGCGCTCCGCGAGCGTGCGGCGCACCAGTTCTTCGATCCCCGGGGTGGCGGTGCGAGGTTGCCCCTTGTATGCGTGGCTCACCACGTCTCCCTTCCGTTGGGTAAGCACTCAGGTGCCGGCGCATACCGGGCCGCACGCAACATGCCGCGGTGCGGGGGCGCCCCGGCGGCCGCCGCGGGGCGCGAGCAGCGGGCTGTGCGGCTCCGCGGCGCCCTGCCGTTCACCGCAGCGCGCTCTCGTCCGTGCGGCGCAGGATTTCGTCCACCGTCTCGTCGGCCCGCTGCTCGGAAGTGTCGAGCCACAGGCCGAGTTCAGCGGTCTCCCGGCGAAAGGCCTCGTTGAGGGATTGCGCCGTCCAGCCCTCTGCGCCGTACGCCTGCTTGTCCCTGCCTGCGTCGCGGCGGGCTGCCGCGGCCGCGCTCGGGGCGAGCACCACCACGTGCACCGGCCGGGTGCTGAGCTGGGCCAGGAAGCGTTCGAGATAGCTCCCGAGGAGGTTGTCCTCGGCGATGACGGTGAAGCCGGCGTGGAGATAGGACTCCGCGAGGAACGCCAGGTGCCGCAGGCGGAGTTCGAACTGGGCAACGGCCTCCCAGCCCGCGTCCGGCTCCATCTCGGCCAGGCCGCCGACCACCATCCGGCGCAGCGCGTCTCCCTCGATGACGACGGACCGCGCGAAGCGCTCGCCCAACAGGCGGGCGACGGTGGACTTCCCGCTGCCGCAGATGCCGGTGACGACGAAGAGGCGGGGCGGCAGCCCGTCGACTGGTGGTGTGCCGCTCACGAGCCGGTGGTGGTCTTGCGGGCGGACGGTGTCGCGGACCGGTAGGTCTCCCAGCGCAGCTCCGGCTCACGCAGGGCGGCCAGTTCGACCAGCGCGCGGTTCCCGACGGGTTCCACGGCCTGGAACACCTTCTTGGCGACGCGGGTGCCGGAGTCGCCGAGGACACTCGTCAGGAAGGGTTTGACCTGCTCGAACAGCAGGTATTGGCGGCCCTTGCGGTTCTTGGTCACCCGCTCCACGTAGGACGGCTTGATGCCGTACTTGTTCGCGAAGTGGCGCAGCGTGTCCTTGGTCCACTCGTCGCTCCAGCGCAGCATGAAGTACGGCAGGTCGGTGAGGGCGAAGGGCGGCGGCATCCGGTAGGTGATCACCGACCGCGGTTCGAACCAGACGGTCCCGCCGGCGTCCAGGACTCGCTGGCTGAAGTCGAGGTGTTCGCGGGTGGTGAGCAGCCCCTCGTCCATGCCGCCGACCGCGTCGAAGATCTCCCGCCGCACCAGGGCGCAGTGGAATTCGATGATGTCGCACTTCTGCCGATGGAGTTCCTGCTCGGGCACCTCTGCGAGGGGTTTCATGAAGTGGCGTTGCGTCTGGACGAACTCCCGCTCGCCCCAGGCCCCGGAGAATTCCATGTCGCCACCCGCCATATGCACGGTCTGCTCATGCAGCGGACCATGCAGATAGAGCGGCCCGACCATGGCTGCTTTCTCCTCGTCGGCACAGGCGACAAGCGGCTCCAGCCAGTTCTCGGTGTATTCCACGTCGTTATCGAGGAAGACGACGTACTCGCCTTCCGCATAGCGCAGGCCGATGTTGCGTGCACAGTTCGGGGATATGTATTTGTTGACGCGGACGGCGATGATGTCGTGTTCGTCGGCGATGCGCTTGATGCGGTTCCAGCGGTCGCGCGGAGAGTTCACATCGACGTACACCAGCTGACACGGAATGCTGGTGTACCGGAAGAAACTCGCCAGCGACTCCTCCGCATAGGAGAACCGCTCGCGGCTTGTGATGATCGCGGTCACCCGGGGCACGGTGTCCATGTTTCGTCTGTCTCCCGTCGAGTACCTGGAGCGCGAAGGCCGGCGTCAGCCACGCCGGGCGGTCATGAGTGAGTAGTGGCCGTACAGGGGAATGAGTTGGCGGCCGGTGAAACCGGCCTCAGTGAGCAGACCGGCCAGCTCGGAGGCGGTGCGCAGCCGTCCGCCCGACATCGTGGCCAGCGCGAGCGCATAGCCGGCCGCGGTGGCGGACCGCGTCCGGGAGTCGTCCAGCATCACCTGGTGCACGAGGATCCGGCCGCCGGGGGACAGCGCGGCACGGGCCCGTGCGAGCATCTCGCGGCAGGCGTCGTCGCCCCAGTCGCAGAGGGTGTCGGCGAAGAGGACCAGGTCCTGTCCGTCGGGCCAGGGGCCGTCGAACATGTCCCGCAGACACAGCCGTACCCGGTCGGCGACCTCCGCCTCCTCGAGGGTGCGGTGTGCCACGTCCGCCACCGCGGGCAGGTCCAGCACCTGCGCCGTGAGCTGCGGATGCCGCTGGGCCAGGGCCACCGCGAAGGTGCCCGCGCCGCCGGCGACGTCGAGCAGGGTGCCGGCCCCCGCCAGGTCCAGCCGGGCGGCCAGCGCGGCGGCCGGCCCGGTGGAGTGGGCATGCATGGCGGCGGTGAACAGGTCGGCCCGGCGCGGGACCCGGCTGTGTGTCTCCCACAGGGCGTGGCCACGGTAGCCGTGGGCTTTGCCCTCCCGTACGGCGAGCTGCACTGCGGTGCACTTCTCGTCCCAGCCGAGCTGGAGCATCGGCCCCCAGTAGCGGCTCGTGCCGGGAAGGAGGAACGCCCGGGCGGCGGAAGTGAGGTGGTAGGCGCCCTCGTAGACCGTGAGGTAGCCGAGGGCCGCGACCAGGGCGAGCAATACCTCGGTGTTGTACGGGTGGAGCCGGAGGCGGCGGGCCGCCTCGGCGGCACCGACCGGTGTCCGTGCCAGCAGCGGGAACAGCCCGAGGGTGTCGGCCACGGCAAGCGCCGGCAGGTCGTACTGGCCCATGAAGGTGGCCATCACCAAGCGGTCGTCCGGCGCCGCGGCGGCATCTTCCGCACTGCCGGCGGCGTCCGGCACGGCCGGTTTCATCAGTGGCCCGCCGGATCGTGCACGCGCCGGGCGATGGCCTCGACGAGTTCCCCGACGGTGGCGTACCGCGTCGGGTCGATGTCACCGTTCTCGAATGTCAGGTCGTGCTTGCGCTCGAAATAGGTGAAGACATAAGCGAGCGTGATGGAGTCGAGTCCGAGGTCGGCGAAGGGAGCAGACGCGGTCACCGCGTCCGCCTGCTCCGAGGAGATTTCACACTGCTCTTCCAGTACGTGCCGCACTTCTTCGAGAACGGCGTCCGCGTGTTCCTGCCCGACAGCCGTCCGGTCCGCGCCAGCCATGCGAATCCCTCCTTGCCCAAGCAATGGGAATATCGATTCGAGCCGCGACGCTATAGCCGCCCGAAAGTGATGTCAACGGAGCCGTTCAGCAACGTGTATTCACCGTGACAGGTTTTCGGGAATGCCTGAACCCCCTTGTGGCCCAGGCTCCCACAGGGTTTCTCCGCTCTTTTTCGGCAGGGGTTACGCGAAGGGGGTTTCGGGCAGTGGACGCCCTTCCCCGAAGCACCAGGCCGTCTCGCCGCGCAGCCGTCGGACGAGCCGGCTGCCGTCACCCTCGGCATGCGGCACGGCCGTGTCCGCGCAGGCGCACAGCGCGGCGAGCAGCTCCTCCAGCCGGTCGGTGAGCACTCGCACCTCCTCGTGCGCCAGGCTGTAGACGCCCTCGGCCTGGTAGCGGTGCAGGCCCATCACCAGCAGTCCGAGCTTCTGGGCGCGCCGGGCGGCGGCGAGCAGGGCGTCGGCCACCGCCTGCACCAGGGCGTCCGCGGAGCCGTCCAGCGCGTGCCCGAGGAGGAACAACTGCGGCTGGATGTCCCCGAGCACCATCACGTCCAGGCCCTTGGCCGCCAGCAGCGGCAGCCGCGCGCCGGACCACACGTCCTGGTGGAAGGCACGGAGTTCCGCGATGTCCTCGGCGAGGGGGCGCACGGATCCGGCGATGACGTCCTCGGCCAGTTCCCGGGCGTCGCGTCCTCGGGAGGGCGGGGCGATGTGGTCGAAGAGGGCGTAGCGGCTGCACGCGGCGATGAGGCCGTCGGTGACCGGCAGCCGGCGGGCATAGCCCTCGTCGGCCGGGGCGTCGGTGTCGAGCAGGTGCAGCCCGGCCGAGTCGAGGCGGTGAGCGAGGACCATGTGGTGGTGGTAGTGGTGCTCGCCCTCGTAGGGGTCGCCGGGCCAGTGGAAGCCGTCGTACATCAGGACCACGGGACGGCCGTCGGTGAGCGCCCGCTCGATGGCCGGCCAGGCGTCGGCGCCCTGTTCCCCGTCGGCCCAGCGCAGTCGGCACGCCGGGTAGTCGCTCTCAGGTCCGTACCACTCGCCGCGGCGTACCAGGTCCAGCGGGCGGGAGAGCCCCCTGGCCACCTGGGCGGCGTGGTACCCCTCGTGCAGCAGCACTGATTCGACGGACCGCAGGAAGCAGCCCAGCCCGTCCAGTCCGATGTCCTTCCAGCCCAGTGCGGCCCGCGGGTCGAAGGCGTAGGTGCCGGTTGGTCCCGGATCTCGTGGGACGTCCTTGGTGAGCTCGCTCATCACACACTCCTTGTGTTGCGCAGGACGGTGGCCATGATCGTGAGGGTGGGGTTGTGGGCGCCCGCTGTGGGGAACAGGCTCCCGTCGGCGACGAGGACGTTGTCCATGCGGTGCAGCCGTCCGGTGCCGTCGGTGACGCTCGTCCGGGCATCGGTGCCCATCCGCATGCCGCCCAGGGTGTGGAAGTTGCCCGGTACGGCACCGGGGCCGTCCGGAAAGGCCAGGGAGCGGGTCTCCGGCAGGGCGGCGACCTCGTCGGCGCCGGCGGCGCGCAACAGCTCGGCTATCCGGGGCAGGTAGAAGGACTGGGCGGCCAGTTCGTGCCGGTGCGGGGCATAGGAGATCCGTGGGACAGGCACGCCCAGCCAGTCCCGCAGCTGCGGGTCGAGGGCCACGGCGTTGGACCGCTGCGGCAGGTCCTCACCGTGCATCTGGACGCCCAGCAGCCGCTCGCGCAGCGGGCTCTCCCTCAGCAGGCGTTTGAAGTCACGCCCGAACCCGGCGCCGGTGAGCCGCGGCAGCAGCCGCCGGTAGAGCATCGCCTCCTCGATGCGTCCGGGCGGAGCCGATCCCAGCTCGACGACTCCGCCTCTCAGGTGGGCCAGTCCGGCGTCCCGCGCGGCATCCCGTGCGCCGGGGTGGTCGGGGTCGGCGAAGTCGTCAAGGGCGTGGGTGATGTTGCGGTTCCGGGGGCTGTGCACCCGCTCGTGGAGGAAGAGACCGTAGCCGACGGAGTACCAGTGGAACATCAGATGGCGGCCGATCAGCCCGTGTGGATCGGGGAGTTGGGAAAGCAGCGCCAGTCGGCAGGTCTCCACGGCGGAGCCGGCGAGCACGACAAGGTCCGCGGCGGCGCTCCGCCGGACCGGTTCCGGCCCGGTGCAGTCGAGGTATTCGACGGTGCGGGCCCGTCGGTCGCGATGGGTGACCCGGACCGCGGTGCTCAGCGGCAGGACCTCGGCGCCGGCCCGGACCGCCCGCCGCAGCGGGGCGAGCGCGCTCCCCCGCGCGAGGGTGACGCAGCCGTATCCGCAGCAGGCGCCGCAGTCGGTGCACACCGGTCTGCCGTCGTAGGGACGGGAGTTGGCGGCCATCGGCATCGGGTAGGGCCGCAGCCCGAGGTGTCCGGCGGCCCCGGCGATCCGCAGCGACGAGCTCTGCGCAGGGCCGGGCGGCATGGGGAAGCCGGTGGCGCGCGGGGCATGCCGCAGCGTGAGGTCGGCGGGCAGCCGGGCGGCGTCGCCCTGGACGCCGAGCAGCGCCTCCACCTCGTCGTAGTAGGGGGCCAGCTCCGCGTAACCGAAGGGCCAGTCGGCGATGTCGGCGCCCTCGACGGGGCCGAGCAGCGAGCGTTTGGCGAAGTCGATGTCCCAGTAGCGGGGTGTCTTGGCGTCCCAGTGCACGGTGCCGCCGCCGACCGCCGCGGGCAGCGCATTGACGAAGCCGATGTGATCGGCGCCCGGCAGCGCCCGGTCACAGTAGCTGCGGGGCTCCGCAAGGGCATCCGGGAACTCGAAGCGGCGCAGCGGGCCCAGGATCTCGTCCGGGGAGAAGTGGTGGTCCGGGACCGCGGCGGAGAGGTCGGCGAAGTGGTTGGGGCCGCGCTCCAGGACCAGAACGTCCCAGCCCGCTTCGGCCAGCACCATGGCCGCCACCGATCCACCGGGCCCGCTGCCGACCACGACGGCCCGCTCACTCATCCAGCACCCCCGCCACCAGTTGCCGTACGGCCTCCTCGAACCGGCCGGCGAGCGCGGCCGTCGGCCCGTCCGCGGCGACGGACCGGCTGCCGCCGGGGAGGCCCAGGGCAGTGTGCGGGGCGGTCCCGCCAGGGTGCCGGGCCGTGGCACCGCAGTAGACGGGCGCCGCGTACAGGCCCTGGATCGCGTGGTCGAAGAGCATCCCGCGGAACTCCCGCACCTGCGGGACGTCGAGCACCGCGTCGCGCTCGGCGGCCGGGACAGCGGTGAAGTCGCCGCCGGCCAGCCGGTCCAGCAGCGCGGTCCCCGCGCGGTAGGCCTGCTGGAGTGTGTCGATCCGGCGTCGCCAGCCCACCCGCTGAGCCGGGGTCAGCGGGAGGAAGCCCCCCTGTCCGGCCGGGGCCGGGTAGATCAGCGGCGGGTCGGCCGTGAACGCGCCGAGCAGCCGGTCGATGTACCTCACCACGTCCGCTTCGCGTGCGCCCGGGTACGGCTCGGCCGGGTCGTCACGGGGGCCGGGGATCAGCCGGGCGGTCGCTTCCCGCACCACCGCGGTTTCGTGCGGAGTGAAGAAGAACGGCCTCAACTCCCCTTGCTGTAACGGTGATTCGTCATACTCTGTCGCGATATCCACTGCTTCCCTCCTTCTGTTAGGGAGAGCCACATGAGCCAGCACCACGACCTCACGCCCACCGGCGGCACGGCTTTCGGCAACCGGGCCGCAGCCGCGCTCACCCGTCAGCTGCTGACCGCCCCCGCGGCCTCGTTCACCGGTGGCAGCGACACGGAGGTGCACACCCTGGTCTCCTCCGACCATGTGCCGCTCTATCTCTTCGCGGCCAAGTCCCTCGCCCGGCACTGGCCCGAGGTCAGCCCGGTGGTGCACGACGACGGCACGCTCACCGCGCGCGACCGGTCCCGGCTGCTGCGGCATGTGCCCGGGCTGCGCGTCATCGGACGCCGGGAGGCGGACGAGCGGATCGAGCCGCTGCTCGCCGGCTATCCGCAGCTCGCAGCCGTCCGCCGGGGCAATGTGCGCATCCTCCAGCTCGTCGACTACTTCCTGCTCAGCCGGAGCCGCTCGGTGGTGAGCATGGACAGCGATGTGGTGTTCCTCGCCCGTCCCGACCGGCTGGTGCGCTGGGCCGCGGCGCCGTCGGCGGAGCGGGCCACATTCCTCTACTCGCCCGAGGAGGGCTGGGAACCGCAGGGCGTGCACTGGATAGCCGACCGGCTCCCCGGGGTACCGTATGTGCCGTACATGTGCTGCGGCTTCGCCTGCGCCGACGTGGCCGGGTTCTTCGACCCGGCGTACTTGGAAGAGATGCTCACCCGGCTGCCGCCGGAGATCCGGTTCGCGCCGCGCTATGTGACGCAGATGTCGTACTCGCTGCTCGGCGGAAAGGCGGGCGAGGCGCGGGTGGCGGGACTGGGCGAGCCCTACCGCTCCGGCCGGCTGGAGTGGCTGCCGCGCATCGACGACCGGGTGATCTGCCACTACTTCGCCTCCCATGAACGCGCGACGACCTACGACAACCTGGTCGAGGAACGGGATCTGCTCTCCCGGGCACTGGACGGGGGCACGACGGCCGACGCGGGATAGCGCTCCCGTGGTCCGGGGCGGCGGCCGGTGCGCCGCCCCGGACCGGAAGGGCGCTCCGGCGCCCGGCCGTCCTCACACGGGAGACACGGTGTGCACACCTGGCCTGGTGTCGTCGCCGACCAGTGCCAGGGGTGCGCCACCGACCGCGGCCGAGCGGTACGCCGTCTCGATGACACGTGCGGTGCCGGCGATCTCGTCAGCGGGCACATGCCACCGCCCGGGGTCCGCCAGCGTCTGACGGAAGTCGGCGAACATCGGCGGGAACCAGTCGAGATGGGTCTGGTCACGGCTGGGTGAGGCCAGGTCCAGGACCTGGGGCCCGTCGGGCCCCTCGGCGGTCACCCGGTCGTCGTCGATCCGCAGGAAGCCGTCCGTACCGGTGACCGAGTAATGGTTGGCCCGCAGTCCGGCCCGCCAGCTCAGTTCGATGTCGCACACGGCGGAACCGAAGTCCATGCGCACGGCGGCCTCTTCGTCGACCGCGTCCGGCGACCCCACGGGCCGGCCCACCGTGCAGGAGATCTTGGCGGGCAGTTCACCGAACAGGCGCAGCGCCATGTAGACGCAGTGCGTGCCGTGGTCGAGGAGGATGCCGCCGCCCGCCAGTTCCCTGGAGCGCCGCCAGTCGGGCCGGAAGCCGTGCACTCCCCGCGCGTGCCGGTCGCGCAGGATCTGGAAGCGGGCCGACTCCAGGCGTCCGATACCGGAGTCCACTGCCTGCCGCAGCAGGCGCATCATCGGCGAGGTGCCGTAATTGTGCGACGGGTACAGCAGCCGTTCGTGGCTGCGCGCCGCCGCGATCAGCTCCTGGGCATCCGCGAGGCTGACCGCGACCGGCTTTTCGCAGATCACATGGCAGCCGGCCGTCAGTGCCCGGTGGGCCACGGGCACGTGGTAGGCGGGCGGGGTGCAGACGTCCACCACATCGACGCCTCCCTCGGCGAGGAGTTCGTCGAGGGAGGCCATCACCCGCCCGTAGGGCAGCTGTTCTGCTGCCGCCCGCCGCCGTTCGGTGGCGGGCTCGACTATCGCGGCCACCTCGACGCCGGGCACCGAGCGGTATCCGCTGAGCCGGGCCCCGCCCGCGGTACCGAATCCGACAATCGCTACTTTCATGCCGTCTCCTTCCGTCGGACGGCGGGCGGGCAGGGCCCGCCGGCCGTCACCAAGCTGTCGTGGAATGCCGGTGCCGCCGCGACCAGGTGTCCCTCGTCCACGGCGAACGGCCCGCCGCCCCAGCCGCTGACCGTTCCACCGGCCTCCGTCACCAGCAGCGCGCCGGGAGCGGCGTCCCAGGGGCCGATGCCGAATTCGAGATAGCCGTCGTAGGCCCCGCAGGCGACCCGGCACAGCCCTGTGGAGGCACTGCCGGGCTCACGGATCTCGAACCCGGCGCGCAGCAGGCGGTCGGCGACCGAGCACTGCTCCTCGCGGACCACTCCCTCGGTCCCAAATCCGGTGCCGACCAGCGGACGGCCCGGGGACGGCCCGGCCGGGCGCATTCGCACCCCGTCGCGGTAGGCGCCGTCCCCGGCGACGGCCGTGAAGACGGTGCCGGTCTCCGGGAAGTGGATGACGCACAGCAGCAGGCGGTCGCCCTCGGCCAGCGCGAGGGCGACCGCGTAGTCGGGCAGACCGCGCAGGTAGTTGGTCGTGCCGTCGAGCGGGTCGACGATCCACCGGGGGCCGGGGCCGGGCAGGGCGCCGGCCTCCTCCGCGAGTACCCCGCACTCCGGTGTGCGCTCCCGCAGCACCTCCAGCACCGCCCGCTCGGCCGCCGTGTCGGCCTCGCTCACCAGCCCGTCCCCGGCCTTGACACGGACGTCCCCGGGAGCGGTGCGGCGGCGCAGCAGCTCCGCGGCCGCGCGCGCGGCGGCCTCCGTCGCCGCCATGTGGTGCCGGTCCACGCCGGTCCGGCGGACAGCGCGGCTCACGGCACGTCCGGGAAGCGGGTGAGGGTCTGGCGGATGATTTCCACGGCTGTCATGGTCTGCTCCGGGTCGGCGTTCAGCGGCGGGTAGAGGCGCAGGCTGTTGCCACCGAGCATCACCAGTACCCCGGCCCGCAGCAGGGCCAGATAGACGTCCCGTACCAGGGATTTGGGGGCGGGCGCCTTGGTCTCCTTGTCCGTGACCAGCTCGATGCCGATGGCCAGCCCCAGACCGCGGACATCCCCGACGAGCGGGGCGTCGGTCACCAGGCCGCGCAGCTCGGCCAGCAGCCGTTCGCCGAGGTCGGCGGTGTGCTCGACGAGCTTGTCGGAGGTGAGGATCTCCGTCGTGGCGGCCACCGCCCGGCAGGCCATCGGGAAGGCACCGAAGCTGGAGGAACTGGCGCTCGGGTCGGAGAACGGTGCCGCCGCCATGGTCGATGCCGCGGCGATGACACCGGTAACGGGGTAGCCGCCGCCCATGCCCTTGCCGACGGTGAGTACGTCCGGGGTGACGTCCTCGTGCTGGTACGCGAAGGCGGCTCCGGTCCGGCCGAAGCCCGTCATCATCTCGTCGGCGATCAGCAGCGCGTCGAACTCCTCGGCCACGGAGGCCAGTGCGCCGAGATAGCCGGGCGGCGGCACGACGTTTCCCGACCGGCCCTGGACGGGCTCCACGACGATCGCGGCCATCGCCCCCGTGCTGTTCTCCTTGATGACGTCCCGCGCGTGCTCGACGCAGGCGAAGCCGCATTCCGGCGCCTTCAGCTTGAACGGGCAGCGGTAGCAGTTGGCGTACGGCGCGGAGAAGTAGCCGGGCGGCAGCGGGCCGAGGCCCGCCCGGGCACCGGCGGTCAGGGCCAGGCTGCCCATGGTCTTGCCGTGGAAGCCGCCCCAGAAGGAAAGGAATTCGTGTTTGCCGGTGACGGACTTGGCGAGCCGCAGTGCCGCCTCGACGGCCTCGGTGCCGCCGCTGTAGAGCTGAACGGTGTCCAGTTCGGGCGGCAGGAAGTCCTTGAGGACGCGGGTCATCTCCAGGCGGGCGGGCGAGCCGAAGGCGCCTGCTGTGGACACCGCGAGCTGTGCCCCCATCGCGGCGACGAACCGCGGCTCGGCGTGCCCGATCGAATTGACCCCGCCGGCGCCCTGGAAGTCGATGACGCGATTGCCGTCGACGTCGGTCAGCGTCGCACCGTCCGCATGCTCCACGCACAGTTTGGACCAGAGCATCACGGCCTGAAGCCCGGGGCCGATCACTTCCTGTTCGGCCGCCCAGTGCTCCTCGGTCACCGTCCGCGGGTGCCGCAGCCCCCACTCCCCGGCAGCGGTCATCGCGCGGCCTCCCCGGAGCGGACGGCACCGGCGTAGCCGTCCCGTACCAGCGCCTCGAAGCCGCCGCGCGCCGCCTCGATCGCGGTGTCGATGTCCTCCTCGGTGGTGGCGGCGCACACGAACCAGTGGTGGTTGGGGTGGAAGAAGACCCCGGCCCGGATGGTCTCGGTGTAGAAGGACCGCTT
Organism: Streptomyces sp. P9-2B-2; assembly: GCF_030406865.1. Classification (NCBI taxonomy): domain Bacteria; kingdom Bacillati; phylum Actinomycetota; class Actinomycetes; order Kitasatosporales; family Streptomycetaceae; genus Streptomyces; species Streptomyces sp. P9-2B-2. The sequence goes on from NZ_CP129126.1 coordinate 134,747, forward strand.
GGCCGCCTGGTTCTCCTCCTCGCTGCCGAGCCGGAAGTCGAGGAAGGGCATGGGCGGATGGCCGACCACCTCGACCGGTGCCGCGTACTTGTCGGTGAGCTCGCGCAGCCCGTCCTGGAGCCGGCTGCCCAGGGTATGGATGCGCTCCAGGTGCGGCCCCGAGCGCAACTTCCGCAGGGTCGCCAGCGCGGCGGCCATGGCGTCGGAGTTGGCGTAGAAGGTCGACGAGATGTGTACGTGGTCCAGGCGGCGCAGCACCTCCGCGCGGCCGGTCAGTGCGGAGATCGCATAGCCGTTGGCGAACGCCTTGCTGAAGGTCGCCAGGTCCGCGGTGACACCGAAGTACTCCTGGGCGCCGCCGAGGGCCATCCGGAAGCCCGAACGCATCTCGTCCAGGACCAGCAGGGCCCCGTGCGCCCGCGTCAGCTCCCGTACCCCTTCGAGGAAGCCGGGGGCCGGCGGCTCCACCTCGAAGGGCATCATGACGACGCAGGCGATCTCGCCCGGGTGCCGCTCGAACAGCGCGCGCAAGGAGTCGAGATCATTGTAGGCGAAGGTGTGCACGAGGTCGCGGGTGGCACGGGGGATGCCGTGGTCCCACTGGGCGCACCAGTCGTGCCAGCCGTTGTAGCCGAAGCGGGCGACGCGGTCACGGCCGGTGAAGGAGCGCGACAGGCGCACCGCGGCGCCGGTGGCGTCGGATCCGGTCTTCATCAGCATCGCCATTTCGGCGCCCGGGATCACCTCGAGGAGTTCGCTGACGAGTTCGGTCTGCACGGGCTTGCTCAGCCCGGTGGCGAATCCTTTCCGGATCTCGGCGATGACCTGGTCGTCGACATCCCGGTCGGCATGGCCCAGTACGACGGTCCCATACGACAGGAAGAAATCGAGATAGCGGTTTCCGTCAACGTCCCAGAAGTATGCGCCGCTGGTCCGGTCGACGAATATGGGGTACTCCCCCTCGATCATCTGGTCGGAGGCGATGACATTCTTTCGCTTGGCGGCCAGCGCATCGATTTCTTCAGCTTTCCGGGCAAGCTCGAACGAGCGGTCCAGTAACACGGGAATTCCTCTCTCGGAGAAATTGAGAGCCGGCGGTGGCGACGGGCGGGCGCCCTCGGGCAAGCCCGTCGCGCGGCCTCGGGCGCGTCCGACGGCCTCAGCGGGCGCGTACCGCCCTGACGGCGTCCAGCAGTTCGGCGGTGCGGGTCCGCACCTCGGCCAGGTCCCCGCTGTGCAGGGCGTCGCCGATCAGCGGCCGGCCCAGCGCAGCCGCGTGGGCGCCCGCCCGGAAGTGATCGGGCAGGTCCGCCGCGGTGATCCCGCCCGTGGGCACGATCGGGATATCAGGGAAGGCCATGCACAGCGAGGCGGTGTACTCGGGACCACCCAGCCGGGCCGGAAAGAGCTTGACCAGCGCGGCGCCCAGCCGCCACGCGTCCATGACCTCGGTGGTGGTAAAGGCTCCGCAGACCACGGGCACGCCCAGCCGCCCAGCCTCGTCGAGGACTTCGGGGAGGACCCCCGGGGTCAGCAGGTAGTGGGCGCCGGCCTCCACCGCCGCGCGGGCGGTGGCGCGGTCCCGCACGGTGCCGGCCCCCACGAGGGTGGCACCGGTGGCGACGACGCCGGCCACGGCATCCAACGCCGTGGGGGTGGTGAGGGTGAGCTCCACCGCACGCAGCCCGGCGGCGCCCAACTCCCGTACCACGTCCGGAACACCGGGCGCGTCCGGTTCAGTAATCATCGCGATCAGGCGGGTGCCGGCCAACTCGGCCGCGAGGTCGAGGGGTTCGTCCGCCATGGTCACCCCTGCTTCTCGAAGACGACGACCTGCCGGCGGGTGCGGCGGACGACCGGGGCATCCGGCTCGGGCAGCGCCCGCAGCTCCTGCACCAAGGGGGCCACCTTCTCGTCGAAGACGGCGTCGTCGACCGCCCAGAGGTGGAAGAGCATGCGCTGTTCGAGACCGTCGGCGATCTGGGCAGGGGTGTGCTCGTGCACCGCCGCCTCCAGCTCCCCGACCTCCACCGCCTTCAGGCCCACCTGTTCGGCGATCGGGACGATCTTCTCGGCCCGGTCGTCGGCCTCGGAGGTGCGCCGCTGGATCTCCTCCATGATGCGGCTGACCGGCTGGTCGTCGAAGAGGATCATGCCGGGGACGACGACATAACGCCCGCCCGGCCGGAGCACCCGGGCGACCTCGGCGAGGCCCCGGCGCTGATCCCCGACGACATGCAGCACCCAGACGCTGTATGCCTGGTCGAAGGTCGCGTCACCGAAGGGAAGTTGGGTGAGCGAGGCATTGGCCACCGCGGGCCCGATCCGGGCGACCGCTTTGGTGAGCATCGCGTGGGAGAGATCGATCCCCACCACGGAGCGGCCACTTTCCTTCAGTGCGAGGGCCACCACGCCGGTGCCCATCCCCGCATCGAGGAGGAGCTTGCCCGGATCGGTGCGCTCCGCAATTGCCGGAGCGATACGGCGCCCACGCTGTTCACCTCCTCGCGTCTTGTCGTAGAAATCCGCTGCCGGAGAGAAATTGACGGATTGCTGCACGCCACCTGCCTACGTCCGGGGCGAATACTCCGTACCGCCCCAAGGGGACCCGGATATTGCACGAGGGCGACTATATGCGCCGCACTTCACCCGGGGGAAGGAAGAAAGAATGCACCCCGAAAACCGCAGGCCAGGATTCCTGAACCGTATGTGTTACGCCCCGGAAGGACCGGCCATTCCTATGCCACCGCCGTCCGGGCGCCATACGGCCACGACCGCGGCCCGCGGCCGGCTGGTTCCGCCGTCCGGCCAGTGCGAGGCGGGGTGCTGCGCATCGGCACCCGCCACCTCGCCGGGGTGCTGCACGGACAGCAGCACGAAGTCGTCCTCGATCACCGGTCCGCAGGCCTCGGCCCCGACCGGGATCGTCATGAAGCGCTTCACCCTGCCGCGTTCCGGCCCCTCGGTGGGCACCACGTAGAGCCCGTCGTTGCCCAGGCGTCCGGAGTTGTCCGTCGTCAGCCAGAGGTTGCCGTGCCGGTCGAAGGCGATGTTGTCCGGGCAGGAGAGGGCGCTGACCCGGCTCTTGTCGTACCCGGCGTAGTAGGTGCCGGGAGCGGCCGGGTCGCCGCACACCAGCATCAGCCGCCAGCGGAACCGCTCGGCGGTGGCGTCACCACCCTGTTCCTCCAGCTCCAGGACGTGCCCGTCGCGATTGGCGGCGCGCGGGTTGGCCTCGTCCGCGGCGGGCGCACCGGCCGCGCCCCGGTAGTCGTTGTTGGTGAGTGCGGCGTAGACCCGGCCGGTATGCGGGTGCGGCTCGACGTCCTCCGGGCGGTCCATGGCGGTGGCACCGGCCCGGTCCGCGGCCTGCCGGGTGAAGACATACACCTCTTCGGCGGTCATTCCGTCGACGAAGCTGTGGCCGTTGTGCGCGAGCGGCAGCCAGCGCCCCGATCCGTCGAACTCGCCGTCCACCGGCAGCCGTCCGGAGCCGTCGATCTCTTCCGCCGGGCTGTCGCCGGTGAACCGTGCCGCGTAGAGCGTGCCGGAGTCCAGCAGGGTCTTGTTGTACTCCCGGTCCGCCGCCGAACCGCCCGTCCGCATCCGGCGGTCGGAGACGAACTTGTACAGGTACTCGAAGCGCTCGTCGTCCCCCATGTAGGCCGTGACCCGGCCGTCGGGCGCCACGACGACATTGGCCGCCTCATGCTTGAAGCGCCCCAGCGCGGTGTGTTTGACGGGGGTCGAGTGCGGGTCATAGGGGTCGATCTCCACGATCCAGCCGAAGCGATTGGCCTCGTTGGGCTCCCGCCCGAGGTCGAACCGCCGGTCGTAGCGCTCCCATTTACGCAGCGACGGCCCCGGCGCGAAGCCGTAGCGTCGCAGCGCCGCCCGCTGCTGCGCGGTGGGGGCGGCGTCGGCGTGGGCGAACGGCACATGGACGTTCTCCTCGCCCGAAAGCACCGTGCCCCATGGGGTCTTTCCCCCCGAGCAGTTGGCCATCGTGCCCAGGACCCGGACGCCCCCCGGATCGGCGGAGGTGCGCAGATAGCGGGATCCCGCAGCGGGACCACGCACCTCACAGGGGGTGGTGAGAGTGATCCGGCGGTTCCAGTGCGCGTCGGTCCGCACCCGCGGCAACCCCTCACCGGGCGCCCGCTCCAGCAGGACCACCGAGAGCCCGTGTGCCTCCCAGGCTGTGCGGACCTGCTCCTCGGTGGGCCGGTCCGGGTCCCAGTGGCCGAACATCAGTGGCTCGGTGGCGTACTCGTGGTTGCTGACCATCAGCCACCGGTCGCGTCCGCGCAGCGGGAGCAGTGCGCAATAGTCGTTGTTGACACCGAACTGGCGGGCCTGGGCGACCGCGGTCTGCCGGTCGAAGTCGAAGGGTGGGGCGTCCGGCAGGACGGGGTCGCCCCAGCGGATGAGGACCTCGTGCCGGTACCCCTCGGGGGCGACCACACGGTCCCCGGTGCCGGTCGGCACCGGGGTGAAGGCCGTGCCCGGGGCCGTCGGGCCGGCGGCCTCCGCTCCGGCGGCGGCCGCGCGCGGTGACCCGGTCAGCGGCGCGGCGGCCAGCGCCCCGGCGGTCACGACGCCCGCCTTCAGCGACCACCGGCGGGACACCACCTGCCGCAGCACCTCGCCGAAGTAGACATTGCCCGACGCGTTCGGCGCCTGGCCCGCACATGCCTGCCCGCACTTGAAGCGGCAGGTCGCCGCCGACTTCCCCACCCTGCTGTCCACCGAAGGCTCCTCCTTGTCCCTGTTTCCGCGCCGCTCACGGGCCGGCCGGCCCGCCGCCCGGGTCAGCCCGCCATCCGCCCGTTGCTCTCGATCCGGTCCGCGAACCACAGCCACTCTTCCGCGCACTGGCGGGCCACCTGCGCCACTGAACGCGAACAGTGGGCGGGGACGGCTTCCACCAATCGCTGCCACTCCGGTGCGTTGATGGAGTGGAGGCTCAGCAGGAACATCAGCCGCCGGCCCACCTCCGTGAACCGCAGTGAGGGGTCGCGGCGCAGGATCTCGAGGGCGGGCTGCGTCTCGAACCGGGGCGCTGTCGCCGGCTCCGTCGCCGGCCCCATGGTGCGCACGGTGACCGCTCCGGCCTTCCTGCCCCCGCCCGCTCCGGGGCCGTTCGGACCCGTCTGTTTCAGTTCCGCCGCCCGCAGCTTGGGCGGGACGGGATCCTGGCCGAGACGGAGTCGTTCGCGGACGTCGCGGGTGGTGGCCAGGGCGATACCGGCCGCCTCGGAGATCTCGCGCAGCGATGCCTCGGGACGACGTGCCATCAGTTCGCCGGCCCGCCGCCGCCCCTCGGCCGCGCTCAGCGGCCGGGAACGCCCATCGCGTCCGATACGGGTGTTCAACTGCCGCCCGTTCTCAGTTGAACGCTTCCTGATCGCGCTGACCGTGCGCGCGGCCAGTCCGGTGGCCGCGGCGATGAGCCGGTCCGACCACTGGGGGTGGCTGCGGATCACCCGGTCGGCCGCCTGCGCCCGGTCGGCGCGCGAGAGCGGGAGGCCGTGGGTGGCGTTGAGCCGTACGGCGAGGACGAAGGCGTCCGGCTCGCTTCCGTCGAAGAACAGGACCTTGGCGTGCGTCTCGCCGCGCAGCTCGGCGGCCCGTAGCCGGTGCATCCCGTCGATCACCCGCATCGTATGGCGGTGGACGAGGATCGGCGGCAGGGGCGTCTCGGACTCGGCCAGCACCTGTACATGCCGGGAGTCCTCGCCTGCCGTCCTGGGCGAGTCGGACGGCCGCAGCAGCGCGAGGGCGACCAGAGTGGGCTCCTGCCCTTCCCATGGCCGTTGGCCCGGCAAGCTGACCGCGCCCCCGTCGCGGCCGCTGCCGCCCGCTTCGCGCCCGGCACCGTCCGCCGCGACTGGTAACCGCTCCAACTGCCGTCACACCCTTCCGTTTGCCCTGTCACCCCGGCTGATCCCGCTTCCTGCCGCGCCGTTCCACGCCAGGTCGGCAGCGCGGTCCGACCGGGGCCACGGCAACGGAGAACAGAGCGCGGGCGCCGGGCCCGTGGGCGGCCCCGGCGGCCGACTGGTGAGGGATTGCCAGGGGAAGTCGATCCAACATGAGTCGAGATCACACAAGGATGCCACGCTAGGCAGAGGTGTACGACGTGTCAACGCGCCTTCTGTGCCTGCGTGTTCAGCCAAGGCGGCGTTCGACCGGAGTCCGCGATGAGGTTAGATTGACGGCCGGAACGGGAGGCCACACGTGGACAAGTCGAGTACGCCGGGCGACCGCTCGCTCGCCGACAAGCTCAACCACCTCTTCGAGACGGTCTCGCCGGCCGGCCGCGGCCCGTACAACAGCGAGGAAGCGGCGCGGCTCCTGACCGCATCAGGCGTACCGATCTCCGGCAGCTACATCTGGCTGCTGCGCAGAGGGCAGCGGGACAATCCCACACTCCGGCACCTCGAAGCGCTGGCAAAGCTCTTCGGCGTGCCACCGGCCTACTTCTTCGACGACCGGGTCACCGCGGAAGTCGACGCGCAGCTCGGGCTGTTGACCGCGCTGCACGACAGCGGGGTGCACTCCGTGGCGCTGCGCGCGGCCGGCCTCTCCGCGGAGAGCCTGGAGTCCATCCGTGAGGTGATCGAGCGGGTACGTGAACTGGAGGGCCTGCCCCGGGACCCGGACGAGGCGCGCGACCGCCGGTCGGGCAGCAGCGCTCCTTAGGCCTCCGCGCTCAACTTTGCACAAGCCGCCAGAGCGACCCCGGACAGCGCGAGGAACGGTGAGCATGCGCCCTTCAGCCAAGCGCGTCGGCGCCCTTTCAACACGGCACTTCAAACACCTGCGCCACGCCTGCCAGGACTTCATCGACGACTTGGGCCTGCCGCCGGAATTCACCATTCCCATGGTGGCGGAACGACTGGGCGAGCGCCGTGGCCGCCCGATCGTGCTCGCCCCGCTGGAGCTCGGCGCAGGCAGTCTCTACGGGCTCTGGCTCGCCACCGCCACGGCGGACGTCATCGCCTACGAGAGCCGCACCACCCGCCTTCATCGGCACCACATCATCGCTCACGAACTGGCCCATATCGTCTACGGCCACCGCGGCTCACATCTGGACGGCGACAGCTCCGATCTGTACCGGCTCTTCCCGGACCTCGACCCGGCGCTGGTCCGTGGCACGCTGGCGCGCTCCACCTATGCCGACCATCAGGAGCGGGAGGCGGAAACCATGGCCTCGCTCTTGTTGATGGCCGCCTCGCGCAGACCACCGGCGCAGCCGGAGCGTACGGCCCCGGAGGCCGCCGAGCTCCTCGCGCGCCTGGAACACTCCCTCGGCCGGACCGGCCGGGGGCCGGGCTGACGCATGCTCTTCACCGTCATCGCCTGGATCACCGGCGTCAGTGCGCTGATGGCGTTCTGCTACAAGCTTCCGGCCGCACGGCGCAGCGGCAACGACCCCGCACTGGTGGCTCTCTGCATCTACTTCCTCGCGTCCGCTCTGAGCTTCCTCGTCGACCTCGAACCGTTCCGCACCGTCCTCTCGGGCGTTCTGCACTACCCGAACATCACCACCGTCCTGTCCCAGGCCGCGGTGATCGTGCTGACCGCGGCCCAGCAGGTGGCCCTGGTCCACTGGGCAGGCCCGCCGGACAAGGCGCACGCCGAGTCCCGGCGCCGGATCCACGTGTGCAGTGCCGCACTGATCGTGGTGGTCACACTCTTCTTCCTGCTTGCCCCCCTCAAGCACTACGAGAGCGCCCGAACCGTCTCCGTCATGTACCAGACGGAACCGCATTACGCCGTCCACATGGGCCTGTACGTCTCCCTCTGCGCTGCCGGTCAGATCGAGGCCCTACGGCTCTCCCTGCGCTTCGTGGGACTGGCCCGGCGTTCCTGGCTGCGCCGCGGGATGATCGTGATGAGCATCGGCGCCTCGCTGGTCCTCCTCTACTGTGGCTGTCGCCTCGCCACCCTTGCCGGCCGCGGCATCGGCCTGGACATGGACGCATTCGACCCCGTCGGCTGGGTCTCCGGCGATCTCGGTTCGCTCCTCCAGATCGTCGGCTGGACCTTGCCGGCCTGGGGCGTCCATCTGTCCGCCGCGCACCAGTGGCCGGCGCAGTACCGCGACCACCGGCGACTGCGTCCGCTGTGGCACGCCGTGTCGGAAGCGGTACCCGCCATCACACTGGACCCACCGCCGTTCCGCCGCCGCGGCCCCCTGCCACCGCGTGACATCGGCTACTGCCTCTACCGCGCCGTCATCGAGATCCGCGACGGACAACTCGCCCTGCTTCCGTATGCCGACACCGACACCGACACCGTGCGCCGCCGGGCCGAGGCCCTGCACCTGACCGTCGAGCCCGGCTCACCGACGGGCGAGGCGCTGTTGCTGCACACCGCCTTACAGGCACGGCGGACCGGCCCGCCGGCACCGCCCACGTCATCGGCATCGTTCCCCCATACGCCGCACGATGACTTCGCGAAGGAAGTGGCCCGACTCTCCGCGGTCGCCCGCGCCTTCGTTCATGTGGAGGCCCGCGCGCGGCGGTACGGCCCCGCCCGCCATGGGACCGCCTCAGGTCGCGGCGCCCGCCTCGCCCGGTGAGAAGGCCCCTTCATCCCCCGACGAAGCCGGCTCGGCCGACACCCGCAGTACGCCGTACACGGACCAGGCCACCGACACCATCGGTACGGCGACGACCGCGCCGAGTACGCCCGCTGTGACGCTGCCGCAGATGACGGTGAGGGCCACCACCACCGGGTGCAGCCGGACCGCTCTGCTCATTACGAGGGGGTGCAGTACATGGCCTTCGATCTGTCCGATGACCACGATCAGCAGCACGACGACGGCGGCCACCACCGGTCCCTTCGCGGCCAGCGCCACCACGGCGGCGATGGCCAGCGCCACGGGCGAGCCCACCAGTGGGATGAATGCGGCGAAGAATTCCAGCACCGCCAGGGGAAGGGCGAGGGGGATCCCCAGTGCGAAGAGTCCGGCTCCTACAAGGACGGCGTTGATGGCGGCCACCACCACGATGCCGCGGGTGTAGCCGGTGAAGGTGAACCATGCGGCACACCCGGCGGCGTGCACGGGGTGACGCCCGCCCACCGGTAGCTGGCCGCCGAACCACTCCCACATCCGGTCGCCCGAATGCAGAAAGAAAATGGAGCAGAAGAGTGCCAGTACCCCCACGGTCAGGACGGCCACGGCCTGGCCCACGCCGCTGAGTGCGGTGCTGATCAAGGTGGCGCGATGGCTGGTCACGAATCGGGAGAGCCGGGACTGGAGATCGGAGAGCGTCCCCGGACGCAGATGCACCGGTGGCCCTTCGAACCAGCGCTCGATGCGCTGCACGCCGCCGACGAACTCCCGGCGCAGTCCGTCCCACTCACCGGCGACGGTCGCGCCGATCAGGCTGAGGATGCTGAAGAGGAGCAGGATGCCGACCACGAGGCCGAGCGCGACCGCCGCCGAACGTGGCATCCAGCGGCTCAGCAGACTGACCGCCGGCTCCAGGAGGGCGGTCAGCACCAGGGCCAGGAAGACGGCCAGCGTCACCAGATGGAAGCGGCCCAGCGCCGCGAAGATCGCGTAGGCGGCCGCCCCGACGATGATCAGGCGCCAGGCGTATCCGGCCACGACCCGCAGTGTCGGCGAGACCTCGGCTCCCTCCCCCGTGGCGCGGTCCGGTACACGTCCCCTTTCCCGGCGCACGCCCAGGGCCCGGACCCCGCGGGCGGTGCGCCGCGCGGTGCCCCGGGGCCGCCGGGGCGGCCCGTTCCCGTGGGCGTCGGGGGAACGCTCGCGCTCCCCGCCGGATCGGTTCCGCACTTGGCCGTCACCGCCTCCCGCCCCTCCCGTGACCAGCGCCGGAAGGGGGACGACTGCCGCGCGCGAGCTGGTGCGCACGCTCGGCGCATACCCAGAGGTGGTATCACCGCGGAGCGGTCTTCGAACGTGTGCGGGCGTGCATTGCCCCAATGGAGCAGGCTGTCGGCGCATGTGCCGGTGGCGTCCTCCGTCGCCCTGCCCCGTCGCGAAGCCGGCCGGGCCAGGCCGGTCCGGGCTGGTCCGGGCCAGTCCGGAGCAGGAAATCTGCGAGCGGTCGTGGCACGGTGTCGATTCGGGACACGGCCGTTCGTATAGAGGGTGAGAGGCCGGCACAGCGCCGGCGGAACGACGGCCGAGGAGGCCCACCATGACGCACTACCTGCTCAGCATCTACCAGCCGGACGGGCCGCCGCCGGGCCCGGAGGTCCTGGAGCCGATCATGCGGGACGTCGAGGCCCTGAACGCCGAGCTCAGAGCGGCCGGCGCCTGGGTGTTCGCCGGGGGTCTGCACCCGCCGAGCACGGCGACCGTGGTGCGGCAGAAGGACAACGAGGTGCTCACGACCGACGGCCCCTACGTCGAGGGCAAGGAGCACATCGGCGGGTTCACCGTCATCCAGGCGCCCGACCTCGACGCCGCCCTCAAATGGGGCCGCAAGCTCGCCCGTGCCACCACCCTCCCCATCGAGGTCAGGCCGCTTCAGCACGGCTCCTGCGGGTGACGTCCGGCATGCCGGAGGCGACCGCGGCCGAGGTCGGACGGGTGTTCCGCGAGGAGTACGGGCGCGCGGTCGCCGTCCTGGTCCGCGTCTTCGGTGACATCGACGTCGCCGAGGAGGCGGTCCAGGACGCCTTCGCCACGGCGGTCGAGCGGTGGCCGGCCGCGGGGCTGCCCCCGAGCCCGGCGGGATGGATCATCACCACCGCCCGCAACCGCGCGGTGGACCGGCTGCGCCGGGAGGCGTCCCGCGACGACCGGCACGCACAGGCCGCGCTGCTGCACGCCGGTGACGAGCCGGCCGAGGAGGGACCGGTGCGCGACGACCGGCTACGTCTGATCTTCACCTGCTGCCATCCGGCGCTCGCCCCCGCCGCCCGGGTCGCGCTGACGCTCCGGCTTCTCGGCGGGCTCACCACCGCGGAGATCGCCCGCGCCTTCCTGGTCACCGAGCCGACCATGGCGCAGCGGCTCGTCCGGGCCAAGGGCAAGATCCGCGATGCACGGATTCCGTTCCGCATCCCGACCGACGCCGACCTCCCGGACCGCCTGCGGGCCGTATTGGCCGTGGTGTACCTCATCTTCAACGAGGGCTACACGGCCAGCTCGGGTGCGTCGCTGGTCCGCGAGGACCTCTGCCGGGAGGCGATCCGGCTCGGACGGCTCCTCACCGAGCTGCTGCCCGACGAGCCGGAGGCGGTGGGGCTGCTCGCCCTCATGCTGCTGACCGAATCGCGGCGGACCGCCCGTACCGGCCCGGACGGTGATCTCGTGCTGCTGGCCGACCAGGACCGCAGCCGCTGGGACCGTGCCCTGGTCGCCGAAGGCCAGGCCCTGGTCCGGCAGTGTCTGCGCCGCAATCAGCCCGGCCCCTATCAGGTCCAGGCGGCCATCAACGCGGTCCACAGCGACGCACCGACCGCGGCCGCCACCGACTGGTGGCAGATCCGTACGCTGTACGACCAGTTGCTCGCCCTCGACCCGAGCCCGGTCGTGGCCCTGAACCGCGCCGTCGCGGTGGCCGAGGTCGAGGGACCGGAGGCGGCGCTCGCCCTCGTCGACAGCCTCCCGCTCGACCGCTATCACGTCTTCCACGCCATCCGCGCCGATCTGCTCCGCCGCCTCGGCCGCGACACCGAGGCGGCCCAGGCGTACGAGAAGGCCCTCGCCCGCACCGACAACACGGCGGAACGCCACTTTCTCCAGCGCGGTCTGGAGGGGCTTCCCCGGGAGTGACGAGGCCCGGGGGTGACGAGGCCGGTGGTGTGGGCCCGTTATGCCGGGGCGGCGGTGAGCGACGGGAGGGGCGTGGGTGAGGTGGGGGTGGCGCTGTCGCGGAGGTGCTGGCATTCGTCCGTCAGATGCGCGAGGGCGGCGGTGAGGGCTTCCTCCGCCTGGTCGTGCGGTGGGGTGTCCGGCAGCACGGCGACGGACAGCTGTCGCAGCAGTTCGGTGTGGGCGGCCAGAGCCTGGCGGGTGCGGGTGTCGGTGTGATCGGTGAGCAGCAGACGGGCGGCCGTGTTGGCGGCGCGCAGTCGGGGCTGGTGGATACGGCGGTGGGGGCGGGGCAGGGCGCGCCAGGCCGTGTTGGCGACGGTGACCAGGCGCCAGATCTCGTTGTCGACGGGGTCGGTGTCGTAGAACCGCAGGCCGTAGCGGCTCACCAGCCAATAGGAGGTGGCCAGGACGAAAGCGGTGGCGGTGTCGAAGGCCAGCCAGAATCCGAGCAGATGGGGCTCGCCGCAGAGGGCTCGTACCGCCAGGGCCGCCCCCGCTCCCCCGGCGCCGAACAGCAGGGCCGCGGTGAGCAGCAGCAGGAGCGCGGCCGGGAGGGCGCCGATGCCGTTGGCGCTGTCGAGGCGCGCCATGCCCTTCCAATGGGGCGCGAGATAGCGGGCGTAGCGGGCCGACCTGGGGGCGGGTTCGATCAGGGCGATACGTCCGGCCCAACTGACGCTCTGCGGTCTCTTGGTGCTGTTGATGCCCGAGGTCGGGCTGTTGCAGGGAATCACGTGAGCGACAACGAGCCGTGACGGAAAACGCGACAGGCGAACCGGGGGTTTACGGCGCAGATTCCTCCCTCCGGCCGGGCGCGCGCCGCTCCGGCCTGAATGCGCCGGTGGCATACCCGGTCGATCATCCGATACATACACGCGGCGCGCGCTCCCCCGGATCGGCGGCGCCGTGGCGCCCTTGCAGGGCGGGGAGGTTACGGCCACTGTGGTCGCACCAAGGCCCCTTGGCCGTATTCCACGGCAGGTTCCGTCACACCTTTGGAGTGAGCGTGGCTTCCTTCGTACTGCCCCATGCCTTGCACGGCACGGGTTCGCACAAGGTCATCGCCGTGCACGGGTGGTTCGCCGACCGGTCCGCCTTCGATCCGGTCCGGCCGGATCTGGACCAGGACACGTTCCAGTACGCACTGGTCGATCTCCGTGGCTACGGCGAGGCGAAGGACGCGGACGGCGCGTACACCACCGGTGAGGGGGCGGCGGATGTGCTGGCGCTCGCCAACCGGCTGGGCTGGGAGCGGTTCTCGGTGATCGGCCATTCGATGGGCGCGAGCGTCGTCCAACGGGTGCTGGCCGCGGCGCCGCGCCGGGTGCGCCGGATGGTCGGCATCTCGCCGGTCCCCGCCTCCGGTCTGCCGCTGCCGCCGGAGCAGTGGGAGCTGTTCTCCTCCGCTGCCCACACTCCGGGGAACCGGCGGGCCATTCTCGACCTCACCACGGGCGGGCAGCGGCCGGCCGCCTGGCTGGACCGGATGGTGCGGCGGTCGCTGGAGTGCAGCGATCCGAAGGCGTTCCGTTCCTGGCTGGATTCCTGGTCCGGGGAGGGATTCGCCGCGGAGGTCGAGGGGTCGGCGGTGCCCGCGCTGGCGGTGACCGGCACGCTGGATCCCGCGCTCAACGCGGAGCTGACCCGGCAGACCTGGCTGCGGTGGTACACCCGCAGTGAGCTGGTCGAGCTGCCCTCGGCAGGGCACTACGCCATGGACGAGACCCCGCTGGAACTGATCCGGGCGGTGGAGGACTTCCTGCGCGCCGACGACGACGGAGCGGCGGCGGGATGACCGTATCCGCAGCCGACGCCGCGGACCGGGAGGTGCCGGACGTCTTCGATCCGCGCGGCTATGCCGACGGACTGCCGCACGCGGCGTACCGGCTCTTGCGTGATCGGTATCCGGTGGCCTGGCAGGAGGAGCCCGAGGTGCTCGGCTGGCCGGCCGGTCCGGGCTTCTGGGCGGTCACCCGCCACCAGGACGTCGTACGGGTCCTGAAGGACGCCCGCACCTTCTCCTCGCACCTGGGCGCCACCCAGATCCGCGATCCCGACCCCGCCGATCTGCCGTTCATCCGCCGCATGATGCTCAATCAGGATCCCCCGGATCATGGGCGGCTGCGCCGTGCGGTCAGCCGCGCGTTCACCCCTCGCCGGATCGACCGCTTCGGCAGCGTCATACGCGAGCGGGCCCGTGCGCTGCTGACGGCGGCGGTCGGCGCGGCGCGCGCCGGGGACGGGGTGGGTGACCTCGTCACCACGGTCACCGACGACTTCGCGCTGCTCAACCTCGCGGATCTGCTCGGGGTGCCGGCCACTGAGCGCGGGCTGCTCCTGGACTGGACCCGGCGCGTCATCGGCTACCAGGACCCGGACGAGGCCGGTCCGCCCGCCTCCGGCCCGGACGGGCGGCCCGCCAACCCGCGCTCCCCGGCGCTGCTCCAGGACATGTTCGGCTTCGCACGGGAACTGGCCGCCCACAAGCGCCGGTGTCCGGGCGACGATGTGATGACGGTGCTCGCCTCGGACCCGGAACTGGCCACGCCCGAGCTGGAGATGTTCTTCTTTCTGCTGACCATCGCGGGCAATGACACCGTGCGCAGCGCGGCCCCCGGCGGACTGCTGGCACTGGCCCGGCACCCGGACGCGTACCGCCGGCTGCGCGCGGGCGCCGTGGGGACGGCGACGGCCGTGGAGGAGCTGCTGCGCTGGCATCCGCCGGTGCTCAGCTTCCGCCGTACCGCGGCCCACGACACCGAACTGGCCGGCCGCACGCTTCGCGCCGGCGACAAGGTGGTGGTCTTCCACGGTTCGGCGAATTACGACGAGCGGGTCTTCGCCGACCCGTACCGCCTGGACCTGGCCCGGTCCGCCAATCCCCATGTCTCTTTCGGCGACGGGCCGCATGTCTGTCTGGGCGCGCATCTCGCCCGGCTGCAACTACGGGTGCTGTATGAGGAGACCTGCCGTCTGCTGCCCGCCCTGTCGGTCGCCGGGCCGCCGCAGCGACTGGTGTCGAACTTCATTCACGGGCTGAAGTCGCTGCCGCTGCGGCTGGTGGACGTTCCCGGCGGGGAGTAGGCCGCGCGGGCCGGGAGGGGAGCCGGTGGTGCGGCTCCCCTCGGCGGCTCCCGGGGCGTTTGATGGTGCGCTCCGTCAGCCCCTCATCCCGGACGTGACCCCGACGTCGGGTGCCGGTTGCAGCAGGGCGGCGGTGAGGGGGTGTTGGGGGGCGGTGAGCAGTTCGTCGGCCGGGCCCTGTTCGACGACGTGGCCGTCGTCGAGCACGGCGATACGGGTGGCCAGGGTCGCGGTGTCGCGGTCATGGGTGATGAGGACCAGGGACAGGTCCGGGTGGGTGCGTACGAGGCCGGCGAGGAGTGTGCGGAGGCTGCGGCGGGTGACGGCGTCCTGTCCGGAGGTGATCTCATCGCAGATCAGGACCCGGGGGCGGGCGAGCAGGGCGCGGGCCAGGGCGGCGCGCTGGAGTTCACCGCCGGAGAGCTCCGTGGGCCTTCGGCGTACGAGGTCACCGGGCAGCCCGAGGCTGCTCAAGGTGCGCTCGGCCTCGGCCAGGGCTTCGGTCCGCGGGGCCGCGCGCAGCCGGACGGCGCTGCGGGCCACCTGGTCGAGGACCGGGCGGTGTTCGTCGAAGGCGGCGCGGGCGTCCTGGAAGACGTACTGGACCGCGGCCAGTTGCTCGCGGGTGCGGTCGCGGAGGCTGCGGGGCAGCGCGACACCGTCCAGCAGTATCTCGCCGTCGTAGCTCCGGTGCAGACCGGCGACACAGCGGGCGAGGGTGGTCTTGCCGCTGCCGGAGCGGCCCATGATCGCCGAACAGCCGGGCGGGAGCAGCAGTTCGGGGGTGCGCAGGACGGTGGATTTGCCGTGGCGGGCGATGAGGCTGCGCACCCGGAGCACCGTTGTGGCGGCGGCCGGGCCTGGGGCCGTTTCGTCGGTCCCGTTCTGTACGGGCGGGCCCTCCGACGGCTCGGTGGCGGCAGCGGGGGTGAGGAGCGCCCGGGTCCAGGAGTGCTGAGGGCGGCTCCAGAGCTGTTCCGGGGTGCCGGATTCGACGATGCGGCCGGCGCGCAGGACATGGACGTGGTCGGCCAGGGCCCGGACGACCTCCAGGTCGTGGCTCAGGAGCAGTACCGCGATGCCCTCCCGGGCGACGGCGGCCAGCTGGTCGGCGACCTGTTGCTTCGTCACGGCGTCCTGGCCGGTGGTCGGTTCGTCCGCGACGAGGATGCCGGCGCCGGTCAGCAGGGCCTGGGCCAGGACGACGCGCTGTTGTTGGCCGCCGGAGAGCTGGTGGGGGTAACGGTGCAGCAGGGTCTCGCCGTCCTGGAGCCGGGCCTGGGCGAGCGCGCGCAGGATGCGCTGCCGGATCGCGGTCCGGCGGTCGCGGCGGGGCAGATGGCGCACCTGGGTGCGGGCGATGTCCTGGAGGAGGGCGGCTACCGGGCGGGCGGGGTTGAGGACGGTGGCGGGGTGCTGCGGTACGTAGCCGACGAGGGTGTCGGGGACGCGGACCTCGCCGGTCACCCTGGCGCCGGGCGGATGCTCGTGGAGCAGGGCGAGTCCGGTGGTGGTCTTGCCGCTGCCGGAGGCGCCGATCAGAGCCGTGATCCGGCCGGGTGGCACCCGCAGGCTCACTCCGTCGACGAGGGCCCGGCCGTCGATTTCGACGCGTAGGTCCTGGACCTCGGCGGCCTCGGACTCGTTCAGATGCACGGGTTGCTCTTCTCGTCTCGTCCGGGCGCGCGGGGCGGGCCGTCGGTGGGCGAAGGTGGTGCGGGGGTGCGGCCGGGTTGCGGTACTCGGTCCGGTGCGGGCCCTTGGTGGCGACGGTCCGGTGCGGTCCCCTGGTCGCCACGGTCCGGTGCGGGCCTCCGGCCACGACGGTCCCGTCCCGGCCCGCGGTCACGCCGGGTGAGGGCGGCGTCGAAGAGCAGGTTGGTGCCCATGGTCAGCGCCATGATCAGCACGGCGGGGAGCACGACGGCCCAGGGCTGGAGGAACATGCCGGTCCGGTTGCGGTCGACCATCACCGCCCAGTCGGCGGCGTCCGGTTCGGCGCCGACGCCGAGGAAGGCGGCCGTGGCGACCAGGTACAGCACGCCAGTCAGCCGGACCCCGGCGTCGGCGGCGAGGGTGCGCAGGGCCGACCGGCCGACATAGCCGATGGCCGTCCGCCACCAGGTCTCGCCCTGCATCCGCAGTGCCTCGACCGCGGGCCGGGCGGCCGCTTCGGCAGTGGCGGCCCGGACCGCTCGCACCGCGTCCGGGATGTTGACCAGTGCCACCAGCAGCGCCAGGCCGCCGGCATCGGGCGTCAGGACCGCCGCCACCAGCAGCAGGAACAGCAGCGACGGTACGGCGAGCAGCACGTCCAACGGCCGCATCACCAGCTCTTCCAGCCAACGGCGGTGGGTCAGCGCGGCGATCAGGCCCAGCGGGAGCGCCACCGCGTAGGCCAGCGCCGTCGCCGCGAGGGCGGTCAGGACCACCGGGCGGCCGCCGAGCAGCACCTGCCGCCAGACGTCCCGGCCGACGAAGTCGGTGCCGGCCCAGTGCCCGCCGCCGAAGGTGAAGGAGGCGGCCCGTGGTCCGGGCTCCCCGGCGAACAGCGGCCCGAGCAGGGCGAGCAGCAGCGGGACGGTGAGGATCAGCAGGGAGAGGGTGAAGCGACGCGGGCCGGGGACCGTACGGGGGTTCATGCCGCCACCGCCGTTCGGGGCACCAGACGGTATGTGACCAGGTCCGCGCCGAGGTTGAGGACGACGGCGGTGCAGCCGAAGACGACCGCCAGGCCCTGGATGACGGGGACATCGCGTTCCGCGACGGCGTTCATCAGGACCGTGCCGAGTCCGGGGATCACGAACAGGGCCTCCACGACGATGACTCCGCACAGCAGCCAGTCGACCGTGCGGGCGAGCTGCTGGGCGGCGGGAGCAAGGGCGTTGGGGAGGGCGTGCGCATAGCGGAGGCGCGCGCCGGGGATGCCGTAGCGGCGGGCCTGGGCGACGTACGGCGAGGCCAGTGCCTCGATCATGCCGGCGCGGACCAGTCGCGCCAGCGAGCACACCGGCCGGGACAGCAGCACCACTACGGGCAGCACCAGGGCCGCAGGATGGGCGAGCAGATCGTCGCCGTAGCCGACGGCGGTCGGCGGCAGCCAGCCCAGGCGCAGCGCGAAGACCGTCACCAGCAGCACCCCGAAGGCGAACTCCGGTACCGCGTACACCCCCAGGGTCACCGAGCTGATGAGGCGGTCCAGGAGCCGTCCTTCGTGCCGGGCGGCCAGGACGCCGAGGCCGACGGCCAGCGGTACCAGCAGGAGCAGGGTGAGCGCGGCGAGCAGCAGGGTCGGTCCGAAGCCGTCGGCCAGATAGGAGCTGACCGGCCGGCCGGATGCCAGCGAGGTGCCGAGGTCGCCGTGCAGCAGCCCGGCCGCCCAGGCCGCGAGGCGTTCGTGGGCGGGCCGGTCGAGGTGCATGGATTCCCGGATGGCCGCGACCCGCCCGGGGTCGGGCTGGTCACCGGCGAGCGCCACCGCGGCGTCGCCGGGCAGCGCCTCGGTGAGGGCGAAGACGAGCAGCACGACGGCGACGGTCTGTCCGGCGCCGAGCAGCAGCCGCCGGACCAGCCACGACCGCAGACCGGTCACGCGAGCCACACCTTGTCGAAGCGCGCCCAGTCCAGCGTGTTGGCCGGGGCCCGGTGCGCGACGCCGCGGACCGTGCGGGCGGTGCCCAGGATCCAGTCGGCGAAGCCCCAGACCAGGAAGCCGCCCTCGGTGTGCAGGCGGCGCTGCATACGGGCGTAGACGGCGGCCCGATCCTCCTTGTTCCTGGTGGACTGGGCCTGCTGGTAGAGCGCGTCGAAGTCCTTGTGATGCCACTTGGTGGCGTTGGTGGTGGAGCCGGACAGCAGGCGCTGGGAGAAGTGCGATTCGATGGGCATCGCGCCGGAGCGGTAGCAGCACAGCGTTCCGGAGTCGAGGGTGTCCTGCCAGTAGCTGTCCTTGCTGCCCATCGCCACCTTCACCCGCACTCCGGCCTTGGCGGCCTGGTCGCGGAAGATGGCGGCGGACTCGGTGAACCCGGCGGCGACGGCCGAGGTGTCGAGGGTGACCCGCAGCCCGTCGGCACCGGCCTTCTTCAGCAGGTGGCGGGCCCGGTCGAGGTCCTGCTCGCGCTGCGGCAGACCGTCTGCGTAGTACTCGTACCCCTTGCCGAACAGGTCGTTGCCGACCTCTCCGGCGCCGGAGAGCGCGCCGTCGACCAGTTCCTTGCGGTCGGTGAGGAGGAAGAACGCCTCGCGCACCCGTTTGTCGTCGAACGGCGGCCGGTCGGTCTTCATCGCGAAGGCCTGCATGGCGCTGTTGCGCAGCCGGACGATCTCGATCTGTCCCCTGCCCTCGTGGGCGCGGGCGGTCGTCGGTGTCAGCTCGTGGGCGTATTCGACCTGGCCGCCCAGCAGGGAGTTGAGGCGGGCGGACTCCTCGTTGGCGACCAGGAATTCCAGCTGGTCCAGGTAGGGCGCGCCGTCCCAGTAGTCGTCGTTGCGCCGGAAGACGGCGGAGCGTCCGGGCGTGAAGGAGACGAAGCGGAACGGGCCGCTGCCGACCGGCTTCGTGTCGAAGTCCGTGGCGCCGTCGGGGACGATATAGGCGCCGAACGCGG
The DNA here is from genome assembly GCF_030406865.1 of Streptomyces sp. P9-2B-2. Taxonomy (NCBI): domain Bacteria; kingdom Bacillati; phylum Actinomycetota; class Actinomycetes; order Kitasatosporales; family Streptomycetaceae; genus Streptomyces; species Streptomyces sp. P9-2B-2. Next base: position 154,253 of record NZ_CP129126.1, read on the forward strand.
CCAGGATGTTGGGGAATTCGGCGGTCGGGCGCTTCAGTGCGAACTCGACGGTGTGCTCGTCGGCGGCCCGGCTCGCCTTGAGGTCGAGGGGCTCCAGTGAGGCCTTGGCCCGGAACGCCTTCTTGGGGTCGGCGATGCGGCGGAAGCTGTAGAGGACATCGCGGGCGGTGACCGGCTTGCCGTTGTGGAAAGCCGCCTTGCGCAGTCGCACCGTCCAGCGGTCCAGGGCGGCGTTCGGCTCCCAGGAGGCGGCCAGCCGCGGCTCGGCGGCGAGGTCGGCGCCGAAGTCGGCGAGCTTGTCGAAGAGGGCCTTGGCGCGGGCGGCGTCGGCGAAGAGGTTGGCCAGATGCGGGTCGAGGGTCTCGCTCGCGCCGCCGCCCGCGAAGGCGGCGCGCAGCTTCCCGCCGCGCCGGGGCTTGCCGCCCCCCTCAGCGGCGTCCCCGGCGGGGCCCGTACAGCCGGCGAGGGCGAGCGCGCCGAGACCGGCCACCCCGCCGGCCGCGGCGAGGAAGCCGCGGCGGCGCAGGCCGGGGAAGCGTGGGTCGGCAGAGCGTGGGTCGGGGACGGGACCTTCGTACATGGCGGTTTCCTTGCTGTGCGCGGGTGGGTGACGGGAGGTCGGACGGGCGTCAGGCGTGCCGGGTCAGCCGGGCGACGAGGTGCAGCCGGTCCCCGTCGGCGGAGGCGCCCGGCGCGGCGCCCTCGTGCCAGGCCGGGTCGGTGCGCGGCCCCGGCCCGTCGTGCAGGTCGAGGACCTCGAAGCCGTACGCGGCCAGGGCGTGCCGCAGCTCCTGGGGGAAGAGCAGCCGCCATGCGGAACGCTGCTCGTGGGTCGGGGAGCCGTCATCGGCGGTCCAGACGCGGCTGCGGCGCAGGAGTTGGGCGGCGCGGTCGACGGACAGCGTGGTGGTGGAGGTGTAGGTGGTGCCGCGCCAGGTGACGTCGTGGACGGCCGGGGCGTCGAGCAGTTCCGTCCGGCCGAGGAAGAAGGCGCCGTTGCGCATCTCGGCCACGAGCAGCCCGCCGGGGGCGAGGCCGCGACGGCAGGAGGCGAGGAAGCCGTCGAGTTCGGCGTTGGTGTGGCAGTAGAGCAGGGCGCTGTCCAGGCAGACGACAGCGTCGAAGGGGCCTTGGGGGAGGGCGAAGTCGCGCAGGTCGGCGTGGACGTAGTCCGGGCCGGGGTGATGGGTGCGGGCGTGGGCCAGCATCGCGGCGGAGAGGTCCGCCCCGACGACGGTGCGGCCCGCCCGGTGCAGATACGCGGCGTCGCGTCCGGTGCCGCAGCCGAGGTCCAGCACGCGGCTGCCCGAGCGGTGCCGGCGCAGGCAGTCCTCGGCCCAGCGGCCGGCGAGCCGTTCGGTGTCGGGGAAGCGGGCCTCGTAGAGCGCGGGGTTGTCGGTCAGCAGGTTTTCGCGGTGCATGTCCGTTTCCATGGGTGTGGTCAGGTCTTCGCTGTCGTGGTGGGCGCCGCGGTGGCCGGTGCCGGGTCGGTGGTGTCCCCCGGCAGACCGCGCAGCCGGTGCAGCCAGGCGACACCGGCCGCGGAGACGAGGCCGAAGCCCAGGCAGCACGCCCACGGCAGCCACTGGGTACGGGTGTGCTCGCCGGTGTCCATGGCCCAGCCGACGACGGTGTTGCCCGCCGCCGCGGCGATACCGGAGACCACGTAGAAGAGTCCGAAGTAGGTGCCGGTGAGTTCGGCGCGGCCGAAGGCGGGGATCAGCTCCAGCACGAACGGCTGGGCGACCATGACGCCGAGGTAGAGCAGCAGCGCCCCGGCCAGCACGGGCAGTGCGCGCAGTGCGGCGTCGCCGAGGCCGCCGGACGGCTCCCCCAGGCCTGCGACGGCCATCGGCGGGACGAAGGCGAGCCCCATCAGGCCGAGTCCGGCACTGATCCACCGTGCCCGGTTCCCGCGCTCTTTGAGGGCGCGGGTGATCCGCATCTGGAGGGAGAGGTTGGCGACGGTGCCGATGAGGAAGACCAGACCGGCCGCGCCGTCCCAGCCGGTGGCCCGCCGGGCGCCGTCGGGCAGCAGCAGATACAGCTGGTTCTGCATGGTGAACATGCCGACCATGGCCAGTGCGAAGGCCAGGAAGACGCGGTTGCCGAGGACTTCGCGCCAGTCTCCGAGGACGCTGTTGGTCGCGGGGGCGACCTCGGAGGCGGGCAGTACGACGGCCTGGGCGACGGTGAGCAGGGCGAAGATCGCGGCGGCGGTGAGCGCGGAGACCCGGAAGTCGACCAACAGCAGGACGCTGCCGAGCAGTGGCCCGATCAGGGCGCCGGTGGTCGCGAAGACATTGAAGAGGGCGAACGCCTCGGCCTTGCGGGTGCCCGCCTCCTGTGCGAGGTAGGCCCGAACGGCGGGGTTGAACAGCGCTCCGGCCAGTCCGCTGAGCACGGAGGCCGCGACGAGGACGGTCAGGCCGTCGCCGAGCGCGAAGAGGCCGAAGCCGACGGTCCGCAGCGCGCAGCCCGCGATGATGACGCGGCGCGCGCCCAGCCGGTCGGAGGCCGAGCCGCCGATGAGGAACAGGCCCTGCTGGCTCAGATTGCGCACGCCGAGGATGATTCCGACGACCGCGGCGGACATTCCCAGGTCTTCGCCGAGGTGCACGGCGAGGTACGGAATGAGCAGGTAGAAGCCGGTGTTGACGCCGAGCTGGTTGATCAGCAGCAGGCGGATGGCGAGCGGGAAGCGGCGCATCTCGTGCCAGGTCTTCACTGTGCCGCCTCCCCGTCACGGGCCGGCTCGGGCGTCTCCTGGCCTGTCGTCTCCCAGTCGGCCGGCTCCTCGCCCGGTGGTGGTGCGCCGTGGACCGGCCGTACGCCGAGGCCCGGTTCCCGTCCGGCGCGTACGGTGCCGTCCGTGCCGCCGATGCCGGTCCAGGGGTCGTGGGCGAGCAGCAAGTGGCCGTCCAGGTCCGTCCACCGGGCGCGGTCGGCGAGGTGGACGGCCGGGGCGAGGCCGAGGGTGCTGGCGGTGAGGCAGCCCAGCATCAGCGCGGTGCCGCTGCCGGTGAGCAGGTCGGCGATGCGCAGCGCCGCGGTGACACCACCGCACTTGGCGAGCTTGACGTTGATGCCGTGCACCCGCCCGGCCAGCCGCCGGGCGTCCTCGAAGCCGACCGCGTCCTCGTCGGCGATGACGGGCAGCGGTGAGCGGGCGGCGAGTGCGGCGAGCGCCTCGGGGTCGCCGGGGGCGAGCGGCTGCTCCACCGCCTCGACGCCGAGGGCGGCGTAGCGGGGCAGCAGGGTGTCGGCCAGGGCGGGGCTCCAGGCGCCGTTGGGGTCGAGCAGCAGCCGGGCGTGCGGTGCGGCGTTGCGTACCGCCAGGACGCGGTCGAGGTCGTCCTCGGGGTCCGGGGCACCGGCTTTGATCTTGAGGACGGAGAAGCCGCGCCGGGTCAGGAGGCGGGCCTGCTCCGCGGCCGCCCGGTACGAGGTGATGCCGATGGTGCGGGCGGTGGCGGCGTGCGGCGCTTCCGAGGCGCCGAGCAGCCGGTGCACGGGGACGCCGGCGCGCTTCCCGGCGAGATCGAGCAGTGCGGATTCCACGGCCGCGGTCACCGCCGGGGGTGTGCCGGGCGCGGGCAGTTCGCCCGCGCGCAGGGCGTCGAGGGCGCTTTCGGGGGTGGCGCAGCGGGCGAGTTCCCGTCCGGCCTCGTGCAGCAGCCGGCCGAGGCGGGCGGCGTCCAGGCCGTAGTACGTGCTGGTGACGGCTTCTCCGTAGCCGCGGGTGCCTTGGTGCTCGATGGCGAGCCATATGGCGTCGCGGGCCGCCATCGTGGAGCGGGAGATCCGCAGCGGCTCGGTGAGTTCGAGTCGTACGGTGCGCTGGCTGACCTTCACGGGGCTTCTTCCCAGGTGGTGGGGCGGGCGGGGTGGTGCGGGGCGGTGCCGGGGAGCGGGGCGGGCGGGCGGTCGCCGGTCGCGCCCGGGGGTACGAGCGGGTCGGTGACCGTCCCGCACCGGGTCCATCCGGTCGCCTCCGCGGCCGTCGGATGCGGGATCTCGACCGGGCGGGTGGCGGCGGTGGCCAGGTCCAGGCCGTGGGCGGTGGCGAAGTCGTCGTCGTAGACGCTGTTGAGGTAGCGCTGGGGCCCGTCGGGGAAGACGGTGGCGACGACGGCTCCGGGGTGCACCCGCGCGGCCCATGCGGAGACCAGGGCGACCGCTCCGGTGCTCCAGCCGCCGCTGACGAAGTTGCCGGTGGCGAGCCTGCGGCAGGCGTCGGCGGACTCGGCCGGGCCGACCCAGTGCACCTCGTCGAAGGCGTCGTAGGCGACATTGCGGGGATGGATGCTGCTGCCGAGGCCGCGCATCAGCCGGGCCCGGGCGGGCTGGCCGAAGATCGTCGAGCCGGTGGCGTCCACCCCGATCAGGCGCAGCCGCGGCCAGTGCCGGCGCAGCGGGCCGACGACGCCCGCGCTGTGGCCTCCGGTGCCGACGCTGCAGACCAGGACGTCGAGGTGGTCGAGTGCGGCTGCCATCTCGGCGGCGAGGGAGGCGTAACCGGCGACATTGTCGGGGTTGTTGTACTGGTCGGGCCAGTACGCGTCGGGCAGTTCGGCGAGCAGCTGCCGCAGCCGGGCGAGCCGGGCCGCCTGCCAGCCGCCCTCGGCCGCCGGCCGGTCGACGAGTTCGAGCCGGACCCCGTGGGTCCGCAGCAGCCGCCGCATGGCCGGCTCCAGCTCGGTGTCGCCGACCAGCACGACCGGATGGCCGAGCGCCTGGCCCGCGAAGGCCAGACCGATGCCGAGGGTGCCGGAGGTGGACTCCACGACGGGGGCGCCGGGCCGTAGTTGGCCGCGCTCGCGGGCACCGAGCAGCATGGACACCGCGGCGCGTGCCTTCATACCGCCCGCGCCGAGCCCTTCGAGCTTGGCCCAGAATCCGGGGTGCGGGCAGGGGAGGTCGGCGGTGACCCGGGCGAGCGGGGTGCGGCCGAGCAGGCCGAGGAGCTCGCGGTTACCGGTGTGTTGCCGGACGGCCGTGGTCATCGGGCGGCTCCGGATGCGTCGGCGCGGTAGCGGTGGACGGTGCCAGGACCGCCGTCGAGCCAGAAGAACGGGTATGGCTCCGCGCACACCGCGCTCACCCCGGAGCCGAGGAACCGCGGCAGTACCGCACTGCCCGTCTGGGCGAACATCACCAGCGGCTTGCCGTGGCGCAGGGCGTGTTCCCGCAGCGGTTCGAAGCTGCCGTTGCCGAGCGTCATCCCGGAGGCGAGCACCGCGTCGCAGTGCGCCAACTCGGCGAGCGCGTCGGTGCGGACCGGTTCACCCCACTCCGTCGTGCCCCCCTTGAGGTCGCAGGGCACATACGACAGCCCGCGCGCACGGAGCGCCTCCAGCAGCGAGTTGACCACGCCGACCACGAGGACCCGGGCGCCCGGCGCGGCATCGACCAGTCCGGCGACGGCCCGTGCCCTGGCCCGGGACTTCCGCAGCGACGACCCGGCGGGCAGCGACCAGGACCGGGCGCCGTTCGCCGGGGTGTGCGGGAGTACATGCATCAGATAGGTGTCGAGGGCGGCCACCCGCACCGGGCGCAGTTCGTGCGCCATCAGGCGGGCCAGGTCCGCGCCGACGCAGTCCTCGATCGCGGCATCCGGCAGCTCACCGGGCTCCACCGCGCACGAGCCGACCGCGGCGGCCAGCCGCAGACTCAGCACCTCGTTGCGGTAGCCGCCACTGCGGCTCTCGTGGCGTACGGCCTGCCGGGTGCTGAAGGCGACGGCGACCCGCTGGGTGCGCGGGTCCGGCCCGAAGTCACCGCCGAGGACCCGGTCCACGAGATCGTCGTACGAAGCGGCGGCGGCCGGGAGACGAGTGGTGGGAGTGGTCATCGGTTCACCACCCGCGGGCGCAGCTCGGACAGCAACGCTTCGACGCTCCGGCGCGCGTCCGGGCCCTCGGCGTCACCCGCCATGACATGCCCCAGGTACTCGTTGTTACTGCCGGCCGCCCTGACCGCCGTACCGGGCTCGGCGAACCGCAGTTCAAGCACTCCGGGCGCCGTCCGCACGAGGTCCGCGCCGTCGATCTCCTCCAGTACCCCCGTGGCCTCCGGAACGAGGAAGCCGATGGCGGCACTGCGCAGCCCGGTGTCACGTATGCGCAGGTCGGGCCGTTGTCCTATGGCGAGGTCCACCGCGGCGGCGGCGATGTCGACGCCGGTGACATGGCGGATCAGTTCGGTGATGCGGTTGCCCGCGGGCCGGGGGTTGACCTCGATCAGACGCGGTCCGTCGGGCGTCAGCTTGATCTCCGTGTGCGCCACGACGCCGTCGAGTCCGAGTGCCGCGATGGCCTGCCGGGCCGTCTCCCCGGCCGCGGCGGTATCGGCCGCCGGGAGCGCGGCGGGGAACATATGGCCGGTCTCGATAAAGGCCGGTGCCCCGCCGAGGCTCTTGTCGGTCACCCCGACCACCTCGGTGCTCCCGTCGAACGTCACCGTCTCGACGCTGACTTCGGGACCGTGGAGCAGCTCTTCGAGCAGGACCACGGGCGCCCGGCGCTGGCCGCGGGCGTTGACGGGAAAGTCCTCGACGGCGCGGTAGGCGCGGGCCAGCTCCGCCTCGTCGTCAACCCGCCGTACGAACATCCCCGCGCACAGGTCGACGGGCTTGAGCACCAGCGGATAGCCGATCTCCGCCGCGGCGGCGGCAGCCTCGGACCGGTCCGCGCAGACCGCGAAGCGCGGCCCGGGGAGCCCGGCGGCGGCGAGGGTCTGCCGGGTCGCGTCCTTGCGGCAGGCGTTCTCGACCGCTTCGGGCGCCGGGCCGGGCAGCCCGAGCCGGCCGGCGATCCGCGCGACGGCCGGGAGGTAGTAGTCGCAGGAGGTGATCACACCGTCGAAGCCGAGCGCGGTGTGCAGCCGCTCGGCGTACGGCAGCAGCGTTGCGGGGTCGTTGGTGTCGGCGGTCAGCACATTGCGGGCGCCGAGCAGCGGGTGAGCGGCACCCTCGGGCGCGGAGCGCAGGTAGTGGTGCAGGTCGCGGGTGAGAAAGCTGAACTCGTGTCCGCCCTCCCGGATCGCACGTGGGAGCAGCCTGCTCATCGCTCCGACCCAGCTCTCGACCATCAGCAGATGAGCCACGGTGTCCCTTCTTGGCAGCGTTGTTCGGGCGTTGGTGCGGCGGTACTTGGCGAAGCGGCGCCCCCTTGGCGAGGGCCGTTCGCTTGACCGGGCCACACTGTAAACGATAATCATTTTCATCACCAAGTCCTGCGGCGCCCTACGCCGCACTCCCGAATGCGAGACCAGTGATTCCTGCCGTACGCCGCACCGGCCTGCTCTGCGCCCTCACGGCCACCGCCGCCCTGCTCCCGGCCGCCCCCGCCCCCGCCGCTCCCCCACCACCGGCCCTCCACTTCGGCGCCTGCCCCGACTCCGTACCGGCGCCGCCCGCACCCGAACGCGTCGAGTGCGGCCGGCTGCGCGTCCCCCTGGACCGCAGCCACCCGCACGGCAAGCACCTCGACATCGCCATCTCCCGGGTCCGCGCCTCCGGCCCGGCCGCCGAGCGGCGGGGCATCCTGCTGGTCAACCCCGGCGGACCCGGCGGATCGGGCCTCCCCTACGCGGTGACCAAGCGCGCCAAGCTGCCGGAGCGGGTGCGGCGTTCCTACGACGTGATCGGCTTCGACCCGCGCGGCACCGGCGCGAGCGCACCCGCTGACTGCGGCCCGATGGGCGGCCTCTTCGACAGCCCGGGGCAGGACCCGGTGCCGACGGGGCGGACGGCCGAGCGCGCCCACCTCGACGGCCTGCGACGGACCGCCGACGACTGCGCCCAGCACCTCAAGGACGCCCTGCCGCACCTGTCGACCACCGAGACCGCCCGGGACATGGACGCCCTGCGCGCGGCACTCGGTGAGCCCCGGATCGGCTACCTCGGCGTCTCCTACGGCAGCTACCTAGGGGCCGCCTATGCCGCTCAATTCCCGCAGCGGGTGGGCCGGATGGTGCTGGACAGCGTCGTCGGCCCCGAGGACTGGTACGACTTCGACCTTCTCCAGAGCCGGGCCATGGTGCGCCAGCGGGCGACGTTCTTCGACTGGGCGGCCCGGCACCAGGAACGCTTCGGGCTCGGCACCGACGCAGCGGCGGTACGGACCGCGTACCAGCGGGTGCGGGACGGTCTCGCCGAGCGCCCCGTGGACGGCTTCGGGGCGGCGGAGTTCGACCGCGCCGTCTACCGGGCACTGGGCCGCACCGAACGCTGGGCGGGCCTCGCCGACGGCCTGCGCACCTACCTGCGCGACGGCACCACCGGCCCGCTGCGCCCGGCAGAGCCCTTCGACGGTCCCGCGTCACGCACGTACGAAGCCGCCAACCGCACGGTCAAGTGCGGGGACGGACCGGCGCCCTCACCCGCCCGCATCCTCGCCGACATCCGGCGGATGCGACGCCTCGACCCCCAGCCGGTGCTGACCGGTATGGAGACCTCGGTGTGCGCGTACTGGCACCACCGTCCCGCACACGCCACGCCGCTCGGCAGCCCCGACGCACCACCGGTCCTGCTGATCGCTTCCGCACACGACCCCGTCACCCCCATCGAAGGCGCCCGGGCCCTGCAACGGCGACTGCCCGGCTCCCGTCTGGTCTCCCTCCACGACGACTACTCCCACGGGGTGTTCGCCAGCCGGGGCAACACCTGCGTGGACGACACGGCCGCGGCCTACCTGACCGACGGCACCGTGCCACGCGCCGACGTGCATTGCACGGGGCCCGGACTGCCGACACCCTGAGCGGGGCTGTACGCCGGGGTGCCCACGCCCTGAGGCCTGTTGCATGAGGTCAGCCGGCCCGGCCCGTACGACAGGGCCCGGGCCGGCACCGTCCCCGCCTCCCCGGCGTTCACCCGCCCCCCGCGCCCGCCTCATCAGATATCGCGCAGCGATCCTTGCTGTCCCACCCGTCCCACCCGAAACACCGCAGGCGACAGAGGCAGCCCCTCCAACTCGGTGCGAACCGCCACCCGGTAGGTCCACACCGCGGCGAGGTAGGGGCGATACACGTCGTGGAAGGCGGGTGAGGTCAGCGACGCCCCCGTCGCCACCACCCGCTGAAGAAGGCGGAGTTATCGCAACGCCCTCAGCGCCCGATCCACCGACTTTCGCCGGGCCCGCGGAGACCACGACGCTGTCCTGCCTGAGGGATGTCTCGTCACTCGGTGATCGGCGGCTGATGCCGACGCTTGACCTTGTAGTCGCTGTAAGGGCGACCATGGCGTCATGTTGTCGATCAGCGAATTCAGCGAAATGTGCCAGCTGCCGCCACAGACGCTGCGGTACTACCACTCCGAGGGTCTGCTCGTCCCGGCCTACGTCGACGAGCAGACCGGCTACCGCTCATACACGTTTAAGCAGGTCGAACAGGCCATGCTGATCACCGTCCTGCGCGGCACGGGGATGAGCGTCAAACTCGTCCGGCGTGCTCTCGACGAGCCGGAGGAGGCCCCGGCCCTGCTGCAGCAGCACAGTGCAGAGGTAGAGCGCCAGCGGCAGGCTCAGGACGAGGCGATCAGGGACGCGCGGAGATTCTTCGACTCGTGGCCGGAGGTGCGCCGGCGTCACGCACCCGAGATGACTGTGGTGTCGAAGCTGGTGCCTGGCACATCAGACGTGCGCACCCAGTACGCATGGGACAGGGATGATGCCGCCATCACCGCCACCGTTCAGGACGTGGTCAAGACCGTGGAGTCCTGCGGAGCCGTTGTGTCGGGGCCTCCTTGGCACACCCTGGCCTGCGAGACCCCTGAGCAGAAGGAGCAGACCTTCTCCGGCGAGCGGCCGCGCTGGCTGGTGAAGATTCCCGTCACGGCGGACGAGGGCGCCCTCGCGGCGCTGCCCGGCGACATCGAGGTACAGCTCTTCGAGGCCCGGGAGGAACTGTCGATATTCATCCCGGGCACATCCTCGATCGCCAAGTACTGCACCGCGCTCTCGCGCCTGGTCCCGTATCCCCTCGACGACGCATACATCGACACCATCCGCATGCGGCATCTGCTGCACGACGACGGTGTCGAAACCGCTGCGGCGATCCGCACTCTGGACGAGACCGGCGCGAACGGATGAGGCGACGAGCGACGGCCCCTGCGCACCGAGAGCTATGGGGGATGCGCGGCGCCGGAGCTACGACCGGCGGCGAGGCTTGCCGCGCCTGCCGCCCTTGGGGCCGCCGGAACCGCTCCGCGGGCTCTTGCCGGCCGGCTTCCCCGCTGCCTTGCCCGCCGCGGGCTTCCGCCGGGCGCCGCCCGCCTCGGGACGCTTGCCCTTCGGCTGTGCCGGTGCCGGGGCCTGCGAGCGGCCACGGGTGCTGTTCACGGTCCGGCCGCGGACGATGCCGATGAAGTCCTCCACCAGGTCGGTGGTCTCCTCCTGCGGCCACGACAGCGCGACGCGCGACTCGGGGGCGTCCGAGACGGGCCGGTAGGTGAGGTCCTTGCGGTGGTGCAGCCGGGCCAGTGACTGCGGGACCACGAGGAGTCCCACACCTGCCGCCACCAGCTCGATGGCGTCCGCCGTCGTGGCGGGACGCTCGAGCGCGGGCAGTCCCGGCCGGTGCTCCCACTCAAGGGTCTCGTCGAGCGGGTGCAGCACGATCTCGTCGGCCAGGTCCTCGGCGGTCACCTCGTCGAACGCCGTGATGAGGTGATCCTTCGGGACCACGACGACGGTCGTCTCGGTGTAGAGGGGAATCGCGGCGAGATCCGTCCGGTCGACCGGCAGCCGCAGGAAACCCGCGTCGGCGCCACCGTCCCGCAACACCGCGCAGGCTTCGGCGACGGGCACCGGGATCAGGGTCAGGGGGACGTCGGGCAGCCGCTCGTTCCAGATCCGCACCCATTTCGTGGGCGTCACTCCCGGGACATACGCGAGCCGGAACGACGAGGATGCTTCCGAGCTTGTCACGCCGCCAGGTTACCGGTCGTGGTCAGAGGTAGCGCACATGCTCGATACCCTTGGCAGCATGAAGTCGCACCAGACCCCCCAGACGATGAAGCCCGCGACCGCGGCGAAGAAGCTGGGGGTGTACCTCGAGGCCACCCCCGCCGAATTTCAGGAGGGTGTCGTCTCGCGCACCGAGCTGAACGCACTCCAGACCGATCCGCCCGAGTGGCTGGTGGAACTGCGCCGCAACGGCCCGCACCCCCGGCCGGTGGTCGCCGCCAAGCTCGGCGTCTCCATCTCCGGTCTCGCCCGTGGCGGTGTCACCGAGGCTCTGACCACGGAGCAGATCGAGGCGCTGAAGCAGGAAGGCCCCGAGTGGCTGGAGCGGGAGCGCGCCACCCAGGCCGAGGTCCGTAAGGAAGCGGTCCGGATCAAGGAGAAGAACGCGGAGCGAGACGAGTAGTCCCGCCCCCGCGCTCCTGATCTCTGCCCGCAACGATGCCGGCCGCGGGCGGGCGGGTACGTACCCGTCCGCCCGGCCCGGTGGGCGGCGAACTCCACCGGTAGCCGGCCGTCACGAGCGCGACACCCTGAGAGAGACCGGCTACTCGAACCGCGAGACGTCGCCCGCGCCCCGGCGGACGATCTCGGCCCCGCCGCCGGAGAAGTCGATGACGGTGGTCGGCTCGGTGCCGCAGTCGCCCGAGTCGATCACGGCGTCCACGACGTGGTCGAGCCGTTCCTTGATCTCCCACCCCTGTGTCATCGGCTCCTCCTCGTCGGGCAGGAGCAGAGTGCTGGAGAGCAGCGGCTCACCGAGGTCGGCGAGCAGCGCCTGAGTGACGACATGGTCCGGGATCCGGACGCCGACCGTCTTCTTCTTCGGATGCAGCAGCTGGCGCGGCACCTCCTTCGTCGCGGGAAGGATGAAGGTGTAACTGCCGGGGGTGGCTGCCTTGATCGCGCGGAACACATCATTGTCGATGTGCACGAACTGCCCCAGCTGCGAGAAGTTCTCGCACACGAGGGTGAAGTGGTGCCGGTCGTCGAGGTTCCGGATCGACTTGATCCGCTCGATACCGCTGCGACTGCCCAGCTGGCAGCCCAGCGCGAAGCAGGAGTCCGTCGGGTATGCGATGAGCGCGCCGGAGCGGATGCTGTCGGCCACGTTGCTGATGGTGCGCCGCTGAGGATTCTCGGGGTGTACGTCGAAATACTTCGCCATCCGTCGAGCCTACGTGATCAGGACTCCCGCACCCGGACGGCCAGGACGACGACGCCGGACAGAGTGCGCACGGAGAGCGTCCCCGCGGCGCGGCGTCAGCCCGCTCACCGCCCGAGCAGCAGCTGCGCGATCGCGAGCTGCTCGTGTTCCAGCTCGTCCCCGTCCTCGATGTTCCACAGCAGGTTCTGCAAGGCCCGCCCCAGCGTCCATGCGACCGCCCGCTGCCGGTCGAGGCCCAGCACGTCGGTCATCAGGTCGAAGCGGTAGCGCACCTCGGACGGATCGAAGTCATCGGCGAGCGCGGGCATCAGCTCGAAGCCCGGGTCGCCGGCCAGCGGCTTGGGGTCGATGGCGAGCCAGGGCTCCCGGTCCGCGGCGAGGATGTTGTCGTAGTGCAGATCCCAGTGGAGCAGCCGGTCACCGGCTTCGCCCACGACCTCGCGTACGGCCGCCGCACAGCTCTTCAGCAGCTCCCGTTCGGCCGGATCCGCGACCTTACGCACGGCGTCCGGCACCGTGTCGAGCATCTGCTGCGCGATGTCACCCAGCTGACGCAGACCGGCGGGCGCGGGCACGGCACAGAGCCTGGCCAGCAGTTCGGCGAGGATCCGGATGGCCTCGCGGGAGTCATCGAGCGTCGACAAGTGGCGCTTCTCATCGAGGCGTTCGAGCAGCAGCGTATTGGTGCCCGCATCGTGCTCAAGCAGCCGTACGACGCCGTCACCACCCCAGACGCGCAGGGCGACCGGCTCCCCCGCACTCTCCTCGTCAAGCAACTGCATCTTCAGCGCCGCAGGCGTCCCGTCACTCCGCTCCACCGGCAGCACCAGCGCCGCCATCCCACACAGCGAGGGCCCGGTCGGCTTCAGCCCCCAACGGTCCAGAAACTCCGCGGCCCGCCCCGGCAACGCAGCAATGAAGTCACGCCCCGCCGCACCGTTGAACCTGGCCTGCGTGGCAACGAGCTCTTCCGGGATGTCGATCACGCCATCGATCGTAGGGGCGGACCTGTGTCGGCTCATATCGAATATCACTGCTGCCGCTTGCCAACCTGTTCGTTTGAAGACAGACCTCAAGGGCAATCCCAGGACATTTCCCACCCATGCGCCACTTCAGTGACGTGAATGCGGAACCTTCTCGCGGCGCGAATCCTCCTATATGAGGCGTAGGTGTGCGCATGTACGCATCTCTGCAAGCGCGCTCACGCACACCATGAGTCACGCACGGCCTGAACATGACGCACGTCAACCTGTGCCGCTCAGGCGGCACTTGGGATACGAAAGGTCTGCTGGATGAAGATTCGCCGCGCCCTGACGGCCGCCGCAGCGGCTGCAGTGATAGCGCCCGCCGCCGTACTGGCCGCACCCGCCGCCGCGTTCGCAACGGAGCCGGTGTCCGAGGCCGGCCCCCGCACGCCCGCCTCTCCCGACTTACCCGAAGCCGCCGCCAATGGCTCGGCACCCCAGGGCCGCGACGGGGCCGCCCGTCCCGCCTCAGGGAAGCCCCCGAAAGCCGTCGGGATCGCCGAAGGGAACACCAAAGGGGCCACCGGCGCGCGTGGTGCCACCGGTGGAGGCAAGGACGCCGGTGAGGCCGATGGTGCGGGTCAGTCCTGTGCGTTCGAGTCCGCGCAGTTGCAGGTGGCCGTCCACGGGCTGCCGCGCCAGCTGACTGCGGGCGGCGCCTGGAGCCCCTTCTCCATGACACTCGCCAACACCACCGACAAGCCGCTGGCGGAGGTCCAGCCGTATCTGCTCGTGTCCTCCGCCGAAGATGTCGACCGGCCGTACTGGGAGCTGGAGACCGAGTACCGCGACGCCAAGACGGGCAAGTGGAAGACCTTCCATGACGCGGAGCCCGAGGACGTGTTCGGCTTCGTTGCCGTCGGTCCGCGCAGCACCGTCACGCTCCAACTGCGCACCCGCGCCGTCAAAAACGCCAAGCCCGGCGCCGGGTACGCGCTCGCCGCCGGCGACTACCGCAACCGCGACGGTTCCTGTGGTTCGGCCAAGGAAGCCTGGTCCGACTTCACCATCCTCCCCGCGGGCGCGAAGCCGACGCAGCCCCCGACCAGCAAGCCGAGTGAGCCGGGCAAGCCGGGTGGCACGGCCGAGACCGGCCAGAGCGCCGCGTCCGGCGGCGGTACGGGTGGTTCCGATTCCACCGGTGGCCTCAGCCCGCAGGGCGGCGCCCACCTCGCCGCGACCGGCTCCTCATCCGCGCTCCCGGCGATCGCTCTCATCGGCGGAGCCGCGATGGTGGTCGGCGCGGGTGCGGTCATCGGCGTGCGCCGCAGGCGGGGCGTGGCCGGTCCGGGCGCCACGGACGTCACCGCGTAAGCCCCCCACCATTTCTCCAAGAACCTGACAACCCAAGAACCCATGGCCTTTGGCACTCAATGGCACAGGAAACAAAGGCTCCAAGGTCCGAAGAACCAGGAAAGAGATCTTCATGAAACTGCGCCGTGCCCTGTCGCTCTCGGCCGCGACGGCCGCCCTGCTCCCCGTGGTGGTGGCCGCCGCGCCCGCCTCTCAGGCGGCCCCTGCCGCGGAAATCCCGTCGTGCTCCGACGTCAGCAACGGACAGCACCACAACAACGCCTTAGTGGGCCGCACGTTCGGCATACCCAAGGCGATCACTCTCGGCACTCACTGGATGACCTACACCGCCACGCTCACCAACACCTCGGCGAAGGAGCTGAAGTCGTTCGAACTCAGCGCCAAGCTCGGCAGTTACATCTACAACGAGGGCGAGCGTGACCTGAGCCCGTACGGCGATCTGCAGTACTGGGACACCTCGCAGCGCGCCTGGAAGACGCTGCGCCAGGCCAATGGGAACGCCGGCGGCACCGTCCCCGGCCCGAAGACGCTGAAGCCCCGCGAGTCCGTCCACATGCAGCTGCGGTTCAGGGTGAGCAAGGACCTGCCCCTGGACCAGACGTACGACGCGTACACCGGCCTCACCGGCACCTTCATCGACCGCTACCGCGACACGGAGTGCACGTCCGACGGCGAGGCCATCGGCAGTTTCTACCCGCCCGCGGGCTGACACTGCGGGGAGGGCTGCCGCCGTTGCGGCCCGACGGCGGCAGCTCTCCCCAGCCTGGCTCCGGCCTCCGGCCTCCGCCCCATGCCGCTTCCAGCGCCCCCGGCGCCCCTCAGCCGCGCTCGACGAGGAGGTGCCGGGGGCCGCGCAGTACCGGGCTGCGCCGGTACGGTGGCGGGTCCTCGGGCAGGCGGGGTGTGTCGAGGTGCTGGAGAAGTGTGTTCAGGGCGATCTGGGCCTCCAGACGGGCGAGCGGGGCGCCGAAGCAACTGTGGATGCCGCTGCCGAAGCCGAGATGCTGGATGTCCTCGCGGAGCGGGTCGAAACGGTCGGGGTCGTGGAACCGTTCGGGGTCACGGTTGCCGGAGGCGAGCATCAGGATGAGCGGGGCGCCCTTGGGGACGGTGAGCCCCGCGACCTCGATGTCGGCCAGCGGGGTGCGCTGCGGGAGCATCTGGACGGGCGGCTCGTAGCGCAGCAGTTCCTCCACGGCCCGGGGCATCAGTGTGGGGTCGCTGCGCAGACGTGCCAGCTGGTCGGGGTGGCGCAGCAGGGTGAGCATCCCGTTGGTGATCAGGTTGACCGTGGTCTCATGGCCGGCGATCAGCAGCAGCACGGACGTGGTCATGATTTCGAGCGGGGTGAGCCGGCCGTCGGTGTCGTCTCCTGCGGCGAACGCGGAGAGCATGTCGTCGGACGGATGGTCGCGGCGCTTTTCGGCGAGGTCTCCCAGATAGAGCGCCATCGTCTTCCGGGCCTCCGCGGCGGCGCGTTGGCGCTCGGCGGGGTCCTCCCTGGGGTTGGGGTCGATGCCGGCGACGATCGCGTCCGACCACTGGCGGAACCGCGGCTCGTCCTCGATCGGTACGCCCAGCAGGCGGCAGATCACGGTGACGGGGAGCGGGTAGGCGAAGTCGTCGACGATGTCGATCTGCTTCTTGCCCTCCAGGCCGGCGAGGAGGTCCTTGACGATGCGGCTGATTTCGCCGTGCATGGCATTGATCCGGCCGGGCGTGTGGGGCGGGCCGAAGGAACGCATCGCCAGGCTCCGCAGCCGGTGGTGTTCGGGGTCGTCGAGTCCGATGAAGGCCGGCGGGAGTCCTTCGTCGCCGGTCTCGGTCTCGTCCGGGGCGGTGCGGTTGCGGCGGTCCGAACTGACCCGTGGATCGTGGAGCAGCGCTTCGATCTCGTGGTAGGTCCCGACCAGGTAGCTGCCGTCCTCCTGCCGTGCCACCCGGTGCTCACGGAGTTCGGCGAAGAGCGGATAGGGGTCGGCACGGTGGGCGTAGTCGGTGATCCGTTGGAACAAGGTGTCCGCAGCCATGCGCGGGGCTCCTCATCACTGTCGCTGTGGGGTGGCGGTGGTCTCAGCGGGCCGGCTGCACCACCGTCAGGCGTCGGTCCGGCAGATGACCGGTGAGGGCGACGGTCGGACCGTGCGAGAGCAGCTTCGGGTCCGGTACGTCGGACGGGACCGGGTCCGGGGACTCGATCTGGTCGGCGGCTCCCGGTGCGGGCGGGAACGGCGCGGCCGTCTCGATCAGCCGCTGGTAGTACTCCAGTGACCTGGCCTGATTCACGCTCACGGCCGCGGTGACCCGCCCCCGGTAGCCGTAGACGGCGACCAGCCGGGCGTCCTTCAGCGAGCCCTGGGCGATGACCACCTGGTCGGAGAAGGTGGGCACCCCCACCGACTTGATGTTGAGGCCGAACTGGCTGGACCAGAAGGCCGGTACGGTCAGATGCGGGCGTCTGCGCGGCCCCGGATTGACCATGTTGTGGGCCGCCACCTCCGCCTGCGCGACCGCGTTGCCCCAGTGTTCCAGGGAGAGCAGCTGGTACTCGAAGAGCGGGTGCGGGAACCGGGCGACGTCACCGGCGGCGAAGATGTCGTCCGTCACGATCCCGTACATGTCGAAGGCGCGGCACCCCGCGTCACAGGTCACCCCTCGCGGGCCCGCGGCGAGTCCCGATTCGGCCAGCCATTCGGTATTGCGGACCGCGCCCAGGGCGACCACGGCGATGTCGGCGTCGATCCGGGTGCCGTCGGAGAACTGCGCGCCGGTGAGCCGGCCGTCGCCCTCCAGCGCGGTGACCGTCACTCCGCAGCGCAGGTCGACACCGTGTGCGCGCTGCAATTTCGCGGCGAGCGCGCCGAGTGTGCCGCCGAGCGCGCCGACGAGTGGTGCCGGTCCCCGCTCCGCGACCGTCACGGCCAGGCCGCGTTCCCGGCAGGCGGAGGCGATTTCCGAACCGGTGAAGCCGGCACCGATGACCAGGACCCGCCGTGGTCCGGCGTCCAGGTGTTCCGCGAGGCGGCGCGCCTCGTCGCTGGTGCGCAGGGTGAAGACCCCGTCCAAGGCGCCCTCTGCCGGGTGGGGCCAGGGCCGGGCCCGGGTTCCGGTGGCGATCAGCAGCCGGTCGAAGGGCACTTCCGCGCCATCGGCGAGCAGCACCCGCTTCTCGATCGGGTCGAGTCCGGTGGCACGCACCCCGAGTTTCCACTGCGCGTCCAGCTCGCGGCGCTGCGGCAGCCCGGTGTGACCCGCGGGAACCTTCCCGAGCAGCACCTGCTTGGACAGCGGAGGCCGGTCGTAAGGGGGCTGCGGCTCCTCCCCCACCAGAGTCAGCGAGCCGGTGAAGCCCTCCTCGCGCAGCTTCTCGGCAGCCCTCAGCCCTGTGAGCGACGCACCGACGATGACGATCCGGCCGTCGCGTGGTTCACCGTGCACCGGCGCCCGCCTCCTCGCCCATGACGATGGCCTGCACCGGGCACGCCACGGCGGCCCGGCGCACCTGTTCCAGTTGCCCGTCCGGCACGACCGGGTGGTACAGCAGGGACTCCTCGCCATGCATCATGAACACCTCGGGAGCGAGGAACGCGCACTGCGCATAGCCCTGACAGCGATTGAGATCCACGACGACGTTCAACCCGAGCCACTCCTCCCACCGCCCACCGCCACATCGGTCGTCTCCGTCCTACTACCGGTGGCGGCGCGGCGCAGATCATGCTCGGCCGTTCGAGGGTTCACGCGGGGTGAGCGGCAGCGCCGGGCCGGTCCGGGCACTGGGCAGCCCGCGCGGCCTGGAACTGCCGTTTTCACAGCACGACCACGACATCAAGTGCGGCCGAGCTGGTCCCTCCGGAGCCGTCAAAAGCAATAGCCCGCCATGCAGAGTTCACTTCATACACACAAGTTGCCTGTCGTCACAGCCGTATGTCACCGGGTATCTGAGACGCGGTTCCCCCTCCCCCGGCGGACGACTCCCGGGGAGCGCGATGAGTTGACCGTAGGAAAGCCTCAAAGGAGTGACATGCGGACAGAGTTCAGCGCGCCGGTGAACGGTCCACGAGGCCACGGACGCGTCCCGTATGGCTCATTCATAGCTCATTTCTTGACTGGTCCATCGCACCTGCTCGGGCCACGAACTCCCCATGGGAGTACACCGGTTGAACGGTGAAACCCGTCCTGTGCGCCATGTTCCCGACGATAAAGGAAGCCCAACTCTGGGTTAATTGCCAAGAGACATGAGTAACATCCAGCCAACCGTAGATCGACCAGGCGATAGAGAGCAGGCTGTGTCATGTCCGACTCGGAATTCGCTGCGCAGGTAGCTGCCAAACTGGAGAGCATCGCGAAGGAGATGGACGAGCTCCAGAAGCTCAAGACGAAGCTGGAAGACCTCCAGAAGCACCTCGGAACCGGCGCCAAGAAGGCGGCCGTCGCACCGCAGGCGGCAGAGCCCGAACCCGCGGTGACGAAACCGGCGACGGTCCCCCCGGCGCGGCGGGCACAGGCCACCGCACCGAAGGCCAAGCCCGCGGCGAAGCCCCCGGCCAAGGCGGCGAAGAGCACGAACGCGAAGAAGAAGCCGCGGAAGGTCAAGGCGGCCCGGTCCACCACGGGACGGCGGAGTTCCACCCGCGCCGACCGCGTCCTCGGACTCCTTGACGAGCAGCCGCGCACGGTCGCGGAGATGACGAAGCTGCTGGCGCAGGCGCATCCGGAGCAGGCCGCACCGGAGACCGCCGTACGCAACACCCTGGAGACCTCGCTGGTCGCCAAGGGCCTCGCACACCGCAGCAAGCAGGGCAGGACCGTCTTCTACTCGCGCCCCGCGGCCGGCGCCGAAGCTCAGGCGGCCGATGCGGCCGCCCCCAAGAAGGAGGCCGCGTCCACCCCTGCCTGACGGGCAGGTCGTCCGGTGCTCGGCGACGCCGTCGGCCCCTGCCCCTTGGTGGGCCTCGCCGACGGTACGCCGAGCCGGACCCCGTCCCCGGACGAGGTCCCCGGCAGGAGCGGGCCGGCCGTGCCACGAGGGCCGGTCACCGCGGGCGGAATCACACCGCAGTCTTGCGATCGGCCCCCTCGCCTGTAGAGTCGGGGCGCCCTGGTCCACCACGGCGATCAAGGTCCCGAGCTGCGGAAACGCAGCGGATCGACCCGCACTCGCCGAGCCGGAACGAGCCGTCCGGCGGGCCCGCGCGTGGTCGTGTCCCGAGGGGCCGCGGGTCATCGCAGCCGCAGTACGGACGCTGTCGGTGAGGGCAGTCGCAGTGGGTGAATCGGTCCAGTCTTGACGAACCGGCCTCGCCCGATCTTGACTGCCAGGGTCCCACCCGCCAGGGCCCCCACCAGGGGTATTGGCCCACTCACCGAAGGTCACCAACATGACGGTTGATGTCTCCGCCGCCACTGAAGTCGCGCAGTTCCTGCTCGGCGACTCCTTTGCTTGCCTGGCCGGCCGCTCAGCATGGCGACAAGGTGGCATCACCCATCGCCATTACACGTGGTTCGGCGATGACACCGCGGCTGAGCAGATGGCGGCGGATCTGGAGTCCTATGTGGCGTCGGTGGACTGGGCCGCGAAACCCTTCACGAGCTTCGTGGCGACCTTCTCGGGCCCGCTGAACGTGTCGGAGACCGAGTTCGAGCAGCTGCTGTGGCAGCAGCTCCAGGCGGTGCACGACCACGACAGCCGTAAGCACTCCTGGGCCGACGGCTATGACCCCGACCCGTCGTCCGGTGCCTTCGCGTACAGCGTCGCCGGGCACCCGTTCTTCGTGATCGGACTGCACGAAACGCACAGCCGCGTCGGCCGCCGCCCGCCGTTCCCGATGCTCGCGTTCAACTCTCACCACCAGTTCGACCGGATAAAGGCCGCCGGGCTCTGGGACCGGCTGGCCGAGAAGATCCGCAAGCAGGACATCGAGCTTCAGGGCACCATCAATCCCAATCTCCTGGAGTACGAGAAGCTCTCCGAGGCCCGGCGCTACTCGGGCCGCCCCAAGCCGGCCGACTGGGCCTGCCCCTTCTCCGCCCGGGACTGAGCCCGTCGCCCGCAGCCGGGAGCAGCGCGGCCGGTGCGCGTATCCGCCGCCCGCCCGGTCCTTGGCACCGGGCGGCGGTGCCGCGAAGACGGACCGCATCGCCCTCGCCCTCGGCGGGGGCTAAGCGCCCTCACCGGTGCCCCGGAGGCCGTCAGACGGTCCGGGCCTCCCCGGCGCCCAGCCGTGCGAGCCGGCGGTCGTGGAGACTGCTCAGGAGCAGCAGCGACACGACCGCTCCGAGGAGAGCGCAGGCCATGTCCCACTGGGTGTCCCACTGGTCCCCCTGGGTGGCGAGGAACGCATCGGCCGCGTGGCCGCCGGCCAGCGCCGCCCACCACTCGATCATCTCGAAGAACGCGCTGAAGGCCAGGCAGGCACACACGGTCAGCGGAGCCAGCCAGGCGCTGCCGCGCAACGGTGAGGTGCGGACCAGGAGTTCGCGGACCAGGATGGCCGGCACAAAGCCCTGCATGAGATGACCGAAGCGGTCGTAGGGATTACGGGAGAGGTCCAGCGCGTCCTGAAGCCAGTGCCCCACCGGGACCTCGGCGTAGGTGTAATGACCGCCGACGATCAGGACCAGGGCGTGCGCGGCGAGCAGACAGTACAGAAGCGGGCTGAGCGGAAAGCGCTTCCGCGTCGCGACCAGCACGGGCAGGCCGACGATCACCCAGCAGGTCTCCATGAGCCAGGTGGCGCGGTCGTGCGGCCGGAGGCCCGAGAGGGCCAGGGCGAGGAGCACCGCGGCGAGCAGCACCGACGACAGGATGCGGGGAGCGGTCGTGGCCTTCATGGGTCAGCCTCGGAGACGTCGGGTACGGGTCGGCGCGGCAGCGTCACGGGGCGGTCGGACGGTCGCCGCGTACGGCGTGTGGCCGACGTCGGCGCACCACCGCCGCGTACCGGGACGAGTGTTCCGCCGCGCTCGTTCATCCGCTTCAGCGTCGCGGCGGCCGCGGGGCGCTGTCATGAGTAGCTCTACTCAGATTCGTGCCGGTGCGGCGGCGAGGCAGGTGCCGTCGCACCGGTCGTCGGCCAGAGAACAGCACGGTGTGGGCCGGGCTTCTGCTCTGCCCGGCCCACACCGTTGTCAGCTGTCCCGGTCCGCCTCATAGTCAGCCGGGAGGTCCAGGGTCTGCCCGGCTCCTACTCCACCGCGTAGGACAGCTTGTAGTGGGCGTCGTCCCCGGTGAACTCCAGTACGCCGCTGCCGCGCCGGACCGTGTGCGCGCCGAGGAAGTCGTCGTCATCGGCGCCGTAGTCGGCAGGCGGGAGGCGGTGGGGGCGGGAGGAGAACGGGAGGACGGGCCGGGACGCGGCTCGGGAGCAGGAGGCGACGGGCTGATGGTCAGGACGCCTGGGCGGTCAGCGGTGCCGTCTCCGCTCCGTTCGCCGACGGGCCGGGCCGCAGTGCCAGGTCCCGTTCCGCCCAGCGCACCACCGCGCCCATCCCCAGCGCGGTCACCAGGAACAGCGCCCCCAGCAGGAGCCAGCCCGGCACCCCCCACGTGACCAGCAGCGAGGTGAGCAGCAGGGGGCCCAGCGTGCGCGCCAAGGGGACGCCGGTGCCGAAGAAGCCCTGGTACTGGCCGACTTGATGGGGAGCCGCGAGGTCGAAGCTGATCTGCCAGGATCCGGCCGACTGAAGCATCTCACCGACGAGCTGGAGCACCGCGCCGACGACGAGGACCACACCGGCTCCCCACGGCGCCATGCCCACGGCCGACAAGGCGAACACCAGACACGAGGCGAGCATGATCAGGCCGGAGTGCCGCACGGCCCGGGTGGCGGTGCGCAGTCCCGTCACCGACCGGGCCGTGCGGACCTGGAAGGCCATGACACCAAGGGTGTTGAGGACGAACAGTGCCGAGACCAGCCAGCTCGGCGCGTCCGTACGCGCCACGATCCAGAGCGGGAGGGCGAGGCTGAGCAGCGGCATCCGCAGCAGCAGGACCGCGTTGAGGAACGTCAGCACGGCGTACGGGCGGTCCCGCAGCACCGCGAACCGCGGCTCACCGCCCGTACGGCCCGGGACCGGGGCCACCGCGGGCAGCAGGAGCAGCACCGCCGTGCAGATCAGGAAGCCCACCGCGTCCAGGGCGAAGACCGCGAGGTAGGCCTCTCGGGTGTCGTACCGGAGGGCCAGTCCGCCGAGGGCCGCGCCGAGGGCCAGCCCGGCGTTGAGCGTCGACTGAAGGTGGGCCAGGGTGCCGGTTCGGGCCGCGCGGTCCACGAGCCCCGCGAGCAGCGCCTGGCGGGCCGCGGCCAGTCCGCACTGCGCGGTGGCGTAGAGACACATGACGAGGAGGAACGGCACGAAGGAGCGGATGAACAGGAACGAGGCGACGGCGATGCTGGTGCCGAGGGCGAGCAGTACCGCGGTGCCGCGCGGCCCCCGGCGGTCGGCGAGCGCGCCCAGTGGCACTCCCGCGACCGAACCGACGGCCCACGCCAGGGTCAGCCCCAGGCCGATCTGGGTGGGCGAGAGGCCGATGACCCGGGTGAAGTAGAGCGCCGAGCAGACGTAAAAGGCGCCGTCGCCGACCGAGTTGCTGAGCTGCGCCGCGGCGAGGACGCGTGGTGCGCCGGCCGGCGGCAGGATCCGAAGGGACACAGGTCTCCTGAGTACGACGGCCGGACGGCCGGTGTCTTCCATGACGCGTGGATGCAATGACGATGGACGCAATGACGTTAGACAGCCGGCGGGTTCGGGGGCAGGTCCACTTACGGGCCGTCGGAGTGGGCCAATTCGGCCTCCTGATGGCCCAACACCCTCCGCTTCCAGCCCGGGTGGGCCGAACACGCTAGTGACGTGCACATGGCGCGTATACGATCGACTGCCCCCTACGCGAAGGACACCCCCCATGAAGAAGCCATCCGCGAAGGACACCTCCGCCCGCAAAGTCACCTGGCGCATGCTGCTCGCGCTCGGCGGTATGGCGGCGTTAGCCGTGCCGGGCGCGGGCCCCGCCGAGGCCGCACCGCACACCGCAGCGGACGGCGGCCGTGCGGGCCGCTGTGTCGTGGTGTATTTCGACCTCGGTGAGACATTGGTGCACACGGCCGAGGACAAGAGCGTGCACTACTCGCCGGGAGCCGCCGCATATCTGCGCGCGCTGCGTGCCCGCCACATTCCCGTCGGCCTGATCACCAACGTGCCGCCCTCCTGGGGCTCCACCGACGCGGAGCGTGCGGCGGAGTTGAAGAAGGTGATCGACAAGGACTGGGCGGGCAGCCGCCCGTTCGCCTGGTCGGACTTCGGCGACCGGATCTTCACCCCGCGCACCGAGGCGGAACGGAAGCCCGCCACCGCCCTCTGGAAACGCGCCAAAAAGGCCGCGGGTTCCTGCCGAGTGGTCTACGAGGCGGAGACCACGGACGAGGTCGAGGTGGGCCGCTCCCTCGGATACTTCTCCTACCAGGTGGCCCGGCCCGGGTGGCCCGCGTATCTGCCGGTGCGGGTGATTGCCGGCCTCTCTCAACTGCCGTACGGGAGTACGAGGGCGAACACGGCTTCTTCTCAGGGGCGTTGAGGGGGAAAGCCTGTGTGACGGCGACGGCGACGGGAGCGTCTTCCCGATGCTCTCCGTCCCCGGCTCGGCGCCCCGGTCACCTTCCCTGACCACGGCTACGGCTACGGCTACGGCTACGGCTACCGACCGTCGGCTTCGCCCGGCAACGGCACCATCGCCGCCAGCAGCACCAGCAGATCCACCGGCACCCGCGCACAGACCAACGGCGCCGTGAACCCGGCGAACGAATGCGCCACGAGCGTCAGCCGGCCACGCCCCGCAACAGCGGCGGCAACGGCGTCCGCGTACTCCTCCAGCCCCGCCGCGTCGTCCTCGCACGGCAGATCCACACTCACCACCGCACGCCCCCGGGCCCGCAGCTCCGCCGCCAGCAGATGCCAGTGCCAGGAGTCGCACGCGGCACCGGGAATCAGCACAAAGGTCGTCGTCACGGTCGGCCTCCCGTCGGCCACCCGGCGCAGGCCCGGGTACGGATGGCCGTGCCCGTCGTGGCCCGCATCGCTGTCAGGTCGGGTTCGCTCCAGAATCAGGTCAGGTTCGCTACAGAACTCGCCATCACCGCGTACGGAATCGGGCGACACCCTGCACGCGGAACGGCTCAGGCCGGCTGCGCGCCTCGGCAGATCGTGCACATGATGCGGCGGGCCATCTCCGGCAGCGTGCTCTGGCCGACGCCCTGGACGCGGACCACCGTCTGCGGGGCGGACTGGGCGTGCTGGTGGCACAGCGCGGCACCGCAGTTCCGGCAGATGGCCACCGCGGCTGTGGTGGCGTGGTCCGGCGCGCAGTCGTAGCAGTTCATTGGCACATTCCGATCTCGTGAGGCGGTCCGGCACGGGCCCCCACGGCAATGTACGTCGCGGTGCGTGACGGAAGCCGGAAGCACATGCCGGGTCGTGGCGGGCTCACCTGGCCGCCCCAAGGAGGACAACTCCTCACCGGACGACAGAGGAGGCGGCACCCGTCCGACCACCACGGACGAGTGCCGCCCCCTGCTTGCGCCTCCGGCCGACCGGCCTGGCCGACTGACCGGCCCGACTGACCGGCCTGGCCGGCCGGCCGGGCAGTCCGGCCGGCTCAGTCCACCGGCTCGTGCGGAACGGGCTGGTCGGTGCGGAACCCCGCGGCCTTCTGCCCGCCGGTCCGCCCGGTGCCGGCCTGGTCGGTGTCGGGAACCGTCTCGTCGGGCCCGTCGCTCTCGTCCTCGGACAGCTCCGGGTCCCACGGGTCGGGGACCGGGCTGGAAACATCGGCCTGGTGGCTCGGCAGGTCATGGGGCAGTGGAGTGCGGTCCTCGCCGGTCGCATCATGACGGGTCATCAGTTGACGTGCCTCCTCCATGGGTACGGTGACGTCCTGGCCCGGTACCCGGGTTCCGCTGCGCCATGCTCGACGCCGAATGAGAGCCATACCACCCGCCCTCTTCTCAGGCACGTGACGACAATCCGGCGGCACAACTCCCCACTACCGCTCGGAATGCCATGTGCCGAGGCGGAGAAATCGCGGAAAAGGCGGCCCTCAGACGTGCAGCTCGGGCGGGAAACCGGTCCAGCGAAGTTCTGGTGGCAGGTGGCCCATGTCGTTGTAGAAGAGCACGGAAGCGGGACGGTCCGGCGCGTATCGGATGACGGTCAATGCGGCATTGGCATGGTTGAGTCCCATCCAGCGCCATGGGGGCGCGTCGAGCGCGGCCCGGACCAGCCAGCCGATAAGGAAATTGTGGGTGACGAGGAGTTCATGACGCGGCTCGTCACCCTTAATGGGTCCGGCGAACCGGGCGAGGGCTTGCCGAGCCAACTCCGGGCCTTTTTCGCGTTCTTCCGCGGGGAACCGGGCCAGGCGGTGAAGCATGCCGTCGGCTGATTCCGGCGGTAATTCGTTTCGCTGCGGTACGTAGGGAATGTAGTCACCGGCCCATTTCGACGGATACCGGGGAACGCCGTCGAGCCGGTCGCAGAGCAGCCGGGCGGTTTGCTCGGCTCGCGGGAGCGGCCCGTGATAGCAGGCCGAGAGCGGGGCACTCCGGAGCCGCTCACCGAGCAGTACGGCCTGGCGGCGGCCGTTCTCGGTCAGCGCGGTCTCGTCCGGTGACGCCTCACCGTGCCGCGCGAGATAGAGGTGGCGGGCAGCCGTTCCGGTCATGTGCGAGATCCTCCGTCGGCATTCGCGATCTTCGGACGGCCGGAAGGACGCCGACCAGCGCCGCACGGTTCCGCCACGGCGCCCGCCATGGCGCCCGCCACCATCGAAATTCGCGGCACCGTGACATCCGTCATAGCGATTCGCGGCACCTACTAATGCCAATAGTAGAAATCATCCTGGCGACATAGGAGACTTGTCCGTCTTGAGCGGGGAATTTCTCGCACCGGCCTGGTCGCCATACGGCCCGCTCAGCGCTTTTGCCCACGCCTTGAGTCCATAAGTGCACCTGACGGGGCAACAGCGATTTCGCATATGGGCCGCAATGTGGACCAGCACGCCCGGACATCCCTGGCAAGGGTCTTCCCTTACTACGAAGCGCAGTAGTAGTGAGGTGCGTTGCCTTGTCCTACGGCGGCCCCAAGAATGACGAATCGCAAGGCGTCTTCGCAGCTCAGGCGCGGGGATTGCACAGAGCCAGCCGCGCCGTGGACGCTCCGCAATTACCGAGTGAGGTCACGCATGAGTAAACATCGCAGGACGCGGCGCTACCGGCAGATAACCATTGCTGCTCTCGCCATAGGCGCCGTGGGCGTGCCCTCTGCCGCCATGGCTTGTCTGAACGGGCCGGGGAATACAGGCGGCCGGCATCACGAACAGTGGAAGAACGCCTCCTTCGAACACCGGTGGTCGAAATCCCATGAGGGATCGAAGCCGGCCGCGAAGACCTCCCCGGCGCCCGCCGCGTCCCCGAGCGCTTCGAAGGCCGCCACCACGGCATCCGGCGCCACGGCCCAGGTGGTGGACCTCGTCAACAGCGAGCGCCGCAAGGCCGGGTGCTCGCCGCTGACCGTGAACACAAAGCTGACAAAGGCCGCCCAGGACCACAGCAAGGACATGGCGGACCATCGGAATATGTCGCACACGGGCTCCGATGGCTCGTCCCCGGAGGACCGGATCACTCGGGCCGGCTACAACTGGAGCTCCTACGGCGAGAACGTCGCCTACGGTTACTCCTCGCCGGAGAGCGTGATGAAGGGCTGGATGTCCAGCCCCGGCCACAAGCGCAACATCCTCGACTGCTCCTTCAAGGAGATCGGCGTCGGCCACGCCCAGCCCGACGACTACTGGACGCAGGACTTCGGTACGGCGCGCTAGGCCCTGTCTAGCGGGCATCGGCTCAACGCGTATGAGGGTCCCCGACCGGGTTGCGGTCGGGGACCTCGCGCTGTCCGGCCGGGGGCGCTGCGGCCCCCGCACGTGTGCCTAGAGCAGATCCGTGGCCGAGTCCGCGAGCCGGCGTCGTGCCGCGCGGGCGGCGGGGAGGACTGCGG
Source organism: Streptomyces sp. P9-2B-2 (assembly GCF_030406865.1). Classification (NCBI taxonomy): domain Bacteria; kingdom Bacillati; phylum Actinomycetota; class Actinomycetes; order Kitasatosporales; family Streptomycetaceae; genus Streptomyces; species Streptomyces sp. P9-2B-2. The sequence continues at coordinate 181,768 of NZ_CP129126.1, forward strand.
CCGTCGCGGCGATGAGGACGGCGACGACGATGACCAGCAGCAGGATGCCCGGGGCGGGGCGCTGGGCGATGCCGGCCCCCCAGCCGCTGGCGCGGCCCTGGAGGTTGATCAGCCACTGGGAGGCGAGGACGCCCAGGGTCGTGCCGGCCAGCGCGGCGGCCAGCGTGATGAAGGCGGTGGCCGAGACGATGACGGCGGTGATCTGACGCGGCGTGAGGCCGACGGCCCGGAGGGCGAGCAGGTCACGGCTGCGGTCACGGACACCGGCGCCGACCGTCGTCGCCAGTTCCACCAGCCCGATGAGGGTCAGTACGGCGATCAGTCCGACGCTGACGGCGCGGACCGCGGACAGCTGGTCGGCGGGGTTGGGGGTCTCGCGTACCTCCAGGCGGCCGCCGGACGCCTTGGACAGGGCCTCCCGCGCGGAGTCCGGGTCGGCGCCGGGGTGCAGGACCAACTGGTAGAAATCCGGGCGAGGTGGGGCGTCGGCTCGGGGCGCCGGGTCGTCGCTGTCGCCTTCGCGCAGTGTGTCCAGGGTGGTGGAGACGACCCGGCCGCCGTCGGTGGTCTCGATGCTGCGGCCCACGATATGGAGGACATGGGGTTGGCCGGCGACGGTCATCCGGACCCAGTCGCCGACCCGCGCGTCCAGGAGATCGAGCAGGCCCTGTCCGGCGACTGCTTCGTCGGAACCGTGGGCGGCGCGCCCTTCCACCACGGCGCCGGGGTACGGCCGGGCGTCGGTGCCGAGCCCGCGCAGGGTAATCGTCCCGGTCTGGCCCGGTACGAGCGCCTGGACCTCGGCGCCCGGGTAGGCGGTCATCTCCCGTTGGGAGCCGAGGAGTTGACGTAGTTCCCGGTCGTCCAGGGTGTCGGAGCGGGCGGTGAGGGCCGCGGGCAGCCCGACGTTCTCGGGGTGCGAGGAGAAGCGGTCCAGGGTGGTCCAGGCGCCCAGTGCGATGGTGATCAGCAGCAGCGGGACGGCCAGCCGTGCGACGGCCGCCGAGGAGCGCAGCGGACGGTGGAAGGCCCCCCGCCAGCCGAGGACCAGCGCCGGCGGGACCCTGAGGCCGAGGGCCCGGCGGGTGAGCGCGGAGGCCCGGCCACCTGCGGCCGTGGCGGCGCGGGCGACGGGCACCGGCGGTACCCGCCCGGCCCGCCACGCCGCCAGGCAGGTCGCCGCGCCGATGAAGGTCACCACACCGCCGGAGATCACCAACGTCAGCCAGGCGTGCCCGGGAAGCTGCCGCCACAGGGCGATCGCCTCCCCGATCCGCCCGGGGACCAGCGTGCCGACCACCTGTGTGAGCAGCGCCCCGAGGGCGACGCCGAGCAGCGCCAGGCCGAGGTGGAGGGCGACGAACATCCGGACCACCTGGCCGGGGGTGAAGCCGATGGCCTTGAGGATGGAGATGTCCCGCAGATGTCCGCGGATCCTGGTGCTGATGGCGCCGCCCACCGCCAGGGCGGCGGCGAGCAGCGCGCCGAGCCCGAACAGTCCGAGCAGCCGCCCGAGCAGCTGGTTGTCGCCTTCGGCCGCGGCCTTGGCCTGCCGCCAGGTGGAGACATCGGTGATCTGGTCGGCGCCGAGCCGGGTGACCGCCCGCTGGACGACGTAGTCGGTGTCCGCGGGGTCGCCGAGCTGGAGGCCGATGGTGCGTCCGTGCTGGTCGCGGCCGGCGTCGGAGGCGTCGAGGGTGGCAGGGAGCACCCAGGCCACGCCCGGCGTCTCGCCCGCGCGGAAGGTGACCTCGGCGGTGTCCGCGACGCCCACCACGCGCAGATGTGCCGCGAAGCCGCTCAGCACGATGGTGTCGCCAGGTTTGGCCCACATGGCGCGGGCCACCGAACTCTCCAGGACGATGCCCTGGGTGGCGCCCGCGTCAGTGCCCGCGTCGGTGTGCGCGTCCAGCCAGCGGCCCGCGACGATCTGGGGTGCGGCGGTGGCGGGGCGCTTCGCCGCGCCGCGTAGTTCCAGGGTCGCCCTGGCGTCGCCGGGCTGGAGGCTCGCAGTGGTGCGGACGGTACGGAAGGGGCCGGAGGTGGCCCGTACCTCGTCCAGGCCGGCGAGCGATCCGGCGGGGGCACCGCCCTGGGTGTGGATCCATACGTGGGCGCCGGAGGACTGGGTGAAGGCCCGCTGCCAGGGGTCGGCCGCGTAGGCGAACAGTGCGGTGGCCAGCAGCAGCGAGATGGTGATCCCGGCAGTGGCCAGCGCGGTGAGCACCGCCGCGGGGCGGTGTGCCGTCAGATGCGCCTGGGTCCAGCGCGCCGCTGCTCGCACGGGTCAGCCCTTGAGCTTGAGTACGTCGGCCACACCGGCCGCGGGGCGCTTCGGGGTGTCGCCGAGGTGTGCGTCGTCGACGACCTGGCCGTCGAAGAAGCTGATCACCCGGTCCGCGGCGCTGGCCATCCTGGCGTCATGGGTGACCAGCAGGATCGTCTGGCCGCGCTGGTGGAAACGGGCGAGCAGCCGCAGCACCTCTTTGGTGCCCTTGCTGTCGAGGCTGCCGGCGGGTTCGTCGGCGAGCAGCAGGCTGGGGGTGTTGACCAGGGCGCGGGCCAGGGCGACGCGCTGCTGTTCGCCGCCGGACAGCTCGCCCGGGGTGCTGTTCTCCTTGCCGGTCAGACCCAGCTCGTCGAGCAGCTCGGCCCGGTCGGTGCGGGCCTGCCGCGGGGACCGGCCGGCCAGCAGGGCGGGGAGCTCGACGTTGTCGGCGACGGTGAGGTTGGAGACGAGGTTGAAGAACTGGAAGACGACGCCGATGTGGTGGCGGCGCAGCATCGCCCAGCGTGCCTCGCTGTAAGCGTCGACCTGGCGGCCGTCGAGCCAGAGGGAGCCGCTGTCGGGACGGTCGAGGCCGCCGAGGAGATGCAGCAGGGTGGATTTGCCGGCTCCGGAGGGGCCGGTGAGGGCGACGAACTCTCCGCGTTCGATGCTGAGGTCGACGCCACGTACCGCGTGGACCGGGGCAGCGCCTTCCGGCCGGTGGGTCTTCACCAGGCCGGCTGCCCGGACTATCGGGCCGGACGGCTCGTCCCGGTTCATTCCAACTCCTCTTGACAGCGCTCCAGCCAGTCCAGATCCGCCTGGAGATGCAGCATCGCGCCCTCTATCAGCAGCTGTGCCACCCGGTTCTCCCGGTCCTCACCCGCCGCGAGTTTCGACAGGTCACGCATGGTGTTGAGGTAGTGGCGGCGCTGCTTGTTGATCAGGGCGATCTGGTCTGCGGTCCCGGTGTGGGGGGCCAGGGCGAGCTTCATGAAGAATTCGTCCCGGACCCGTGGTTCGGCGGTGGGTTCCTCGAACCAGGCGTCCACCGTCTCGCGGCCCGCCGCGGTGATCCGGTAGATGCGCTTGTTCGGGCGGTCCGACTGCTCGACGTCCTCTCCCTCGATCAGGCCCGCCTTCTCCAGCCTGCCCAGGGTGACGTAGATCTGGCCGACGTTCGGCTGAGGGTATGCGGCGCCCAGGAGGTTCTCAAGGCCCTGTTTGAGTTCGTAACCGTGCGCGGGGCCGCTGACCAACAACGCCAGGAGTGGCAGCCGCACGCTCTCCCTCTCCCTCCCCACGCCGGGGGCGCTCTTTCGGACCGCCCTAGTTGCCGGTCATCTGACCCCATACGGCTGTGAGCCGGGTCGCTGTCACATCTTCCTGCGGGATCTAGTATCCCGCATGGCTAACAGGTATACATGGGGCGGGCTGTCGGTCCAGTGTCCCGTCGACGCCTGTTCAAGGAGGAGCCCATGCGGTGGAAGCGTGCCGCAAGCCGGGCTCTGCTGGTCTGCGCGCTGCTGTTCGCGGGCAATGCGGGCGCCCGGGCCGGGGAGCCGGCGGGCGGTTCGGACGGGCGGGGCCCGATCACTCTGGTGACGGGCGGAGACCTCACGGGTTATCTGCGGGGTGTCCTCGACGGCTGGAACGACCGGCATCCGCAAGAGAAGGTGACCCTGGTCGAGCTGCCGGACGCGGCCGACGAGGTGCGGGCGCAGATGGTCACCGAGCTGCGTGCGCACAGCGACCGCTTCGATGTGCTGAACATCGATGTGGCGTGGACGTCGGAGTTCGCGGCCGCGGGGTGGATCAAGCCCGTGGACGGTGCGCAGTTCCCGCTGAAGCGCTTCCTCCCTCCCGTGGTGGACACCGCCACCTTCCGGGGGCGGCTCTACGCGGTCCCCTATGTGACCAATGCCGGGCTGCTCTACTACCGCAAGGACGTGCTCGCCCGGGAGGGTGCGCGGCCGCCGCGCACCTGGGCCGAGTTGGCGCAGCTGGCGAAGACGGTCGCGCCCAAGTACGGGCTCGATGGTTACGCGGGCCAGTTCCTGCCGTACGAGGGGCTGACCGCGAATGTGGTCGAGGCCGTTCAGTCGGCCGGCGGCACGGTGCTCGCGGGCGAGGGCTCGCGGGTGACGGTGGACTCCCCCGCGGCCCGTCGCGGGCTGTCGTTTCTGCTCGACGGGGTGCGCGAGGGCTGGATCCCGCGGCGGGCCCTGACGTACAAGGAAGAGGAGTCCCGTAAGGCCTTCCAGGAGGGCCGGCTGCTGTTCCTGCGGAACTGGCCGTATGCGTACGCGCTGGCCAATGCCCGCCCTTCCGAGGTGGCGGGGAAGGTCGGCGCGGTGCCGCTGCCGGGTCCCGACGGGCCGGGCTCCAGCGCGCTGGGCGGCTCCAATCTGGCGGTCAACACCCAGTCGCGGCACCAGAAGACGGCCACCGAGCTGATCTCCTACCTGACGACCGAGTCGGTCCAGCGCCGGGTGCTGACCAAGGGCGCGCTGCCGCCGGTCTGGGCCGATCTGTACCGGGACCCGGAGCTGGTGCGGCGTTTCCCGTACCTTCCGACGCTCCAGCGGGCCGTGCTGGCGGCCAAGCCGCGGATCAAGAGCCCGCAGTACGACCAGGTGAGCCTGGCGGTGCAGGCGGTCATGCATGACGCGCTGCTCCACCGGCGGAGCACGGATGCCACCGTCACGCGGCTGAAGCGCGAGCTGACAGCCCTCGTCGGCCGCGGCTGATCTCGGAGCCTCTCCGCACCTTCCCCACCCCTGCTCTACTTACTTGTTAAGTACAGGCTCGCTGGATAATTCCCCGCAAATTCGGGCATCTCACAACGACTTTCGACCATTTCGTTGACACCGAAAAGACATGCCTACTTAACATGCATGCATAACAGCGATTGCAGCCGCACGGCATGCCCAGGCAAGAACGGGATCACGGCAGATGCTCATAGCCACGGCAGGGAACGGTTCCTCCACCGACTCCGCGCCCTCCCCCTCCCTCCCCGGTCCGGCCACCGGGGCCGCGTCCCGGAACACGGCACAGCGCTGGTGGCGCGATGCGGTGATCTACCAGGTCTACGTCCGCAGCTTCCTCGACAGCACCGGCGACGGCATCGGCGATCTGGCCGGTGTGCGGACGGGGTTGCCGTATCTCAAGAAGCTCGGGGTGGACGGCATCTGGCTCAGCCCCTTCTACCCCTCCCCCCAGCACGACCACGGCTACGACGTCGCGGACTACCGCGAGGTCGACCCCGTGTACGGCGATCTCGCCGAGTTCGACCGCCTGGTGGCCGATGCCCACCGGCTGGGCCTGAAGGTGCTCCTGGACATCGTCCCCAACCACTGCTCCAGCGAGCACCCGTGGTTCCGCGCCGCCCTGGCGGACGGGCCGGACAGCGCGGCACGGTCGCTCTTCCACTTCGCCGACGGGCGCGGGGAGCACGGTGAGCTGCCGCCCAACAACTGGCGGGCGATGTTCGGCGGCCCCGCCTGGTCTCGGGTCGAGGAGGCGGCGGGCGGTGCGGGCCAGTGGTACCTCCACATGTTCACGCCCGAGCAGCCCGATCTGAACTGGCGTAACCCCGCCGTGCGCGCCGACTTCGACAGCGTGCTGCGCTTCTGGCTGGACCGCGGCGTCGACGGCTTCCGTATCGACGTGGCCGCCGGGCTGTTCAAGCACCCCGAACTGCCCGACTCCCCCGACCCGGCGGCCGACGAGCGGACCCGCGACTCGGTCAACCCGCTGGCCTGGAACCAGCCCGAGGTGCACCAGGTGTGGCGCGAGTGGCGCGCGCTGTGCGAGGAGTACACGGCGCACGACGGCCGCGACCGGCTGCTGGTCGGCGAGGTCTCCGTGCGCACACCGAGCGAGCAGGCCGCCTACGTCCGGCCCGACGAGCTGCACCAGGCGTTCTTCTTCCATCTGCTGACCGCCCGCTGGGACATCGACACCTTCCGCAAGGTCATCTCCGAGGCGCTCACCGATATCGCGGGCACCGGCTCCACGGTCACCTGGGTGCTCAACAACCACGACCAGGTCCGCACCGTCACCCGGTACGCGGCCGAGCCCGGGGGCGCCGGCCCGGCCGAGTCCGCGGGCGGGCTCGGACCGGCGCGGGCGCGGGCCGCTGCGCTGCTGATGCTGGCGCTGCCCGGCGCGGCGTACATCTACCAGGGCGAGGAACTGGGCCTGCCGGAGGTCGTCGACCTGCCCGACGAGGTCCTCACCGACCCGATCTTCCACCGCACGGGCAGCCGCGAGAAGATCCGCGACGGCTGCCGGGTGCCGCTGCCCTGGTCCGGGCACGCCTCACCGTTCGGCTTCACCAGCGGCACCGACGCGGCCCGGCCCTGGCTGCCGCAGCCCGAGTGGTTCGCCGAGCACGCGACGGACCGGGCGCTGGCCGACACCCGCTCCTTCTGGCACCTGTACCGCGAGGGGCTGGCGCTGCGCCGCAGCCTTCCGCAGCTCGGCGAAGGCACTCTGCGCTGGCTGGACACCCCGCCCCAGGTCCTGGCGTTCGTCCGGGGCGACGGCCTGGTCTGCGCCGTCAACTTCGGCACCGAGCCGGTGCCGGCTCCCGTACCGGGCGTCCCCCTGCTGGCGAGCGGCGACTGCCCCGCGGGAACGCTCCCCGGTTCCACCGCCGCCTGGTGGATGGGCACCCCCGAATCCCGCTAGCCCCCGACAGCCCAACCTCCGCACGCCTCCCCACTCTTCCGCAGTTCTCCCGAAGGGAATCCCACGATGAGACGACCCGCAGTACGACACACCCGAGCCGCCCTGTCCGGCGCGGCCGTGCTCGGCCTGGCGCTCTCCGCCACCGCCTGCGGCGGCGGGGCCTCCGCCGGGGGCGGCAAGCAGGAACTGAGCGGTGAGAACATCACCGTCGCCGGTGTCTGGACCGGTGTGGAACAGCAGAACTTCAAGAAGGTCCTCGACGCGTTCTCCGAGAAGACCGGCGCGAAGGTCACCTTCTCCTCCACCGGCGACAACGTCTCCACGGTGATCGGCAGCCAGGTCGAGGGCGGCAACGCCCCCGATGTGGTGATGGTGCCCCAGGTCGGTGTGCTCCAGCAGTTCGCCAAGAAGGGCTGGCTGGCTCCGCTCTCCTCCGAAGTCTCCGCCGAGGCCGAGAAGAACTTCGCGCAGGTGTGGAAGGACTACGGCACGGTCGACAAGACCTACTACGGCCTGTACTTCAAGGCCTCGCACAAGTCGACGGTCTGGTACAGCCCGGAGGCGTTCGCACAGGCCGGGGTCAAGCCCGCGAAGACGTACCAGGAGCTGCTGAAGACCGGCCGTACGCTCTCCGACTCGGGGGTGCCGGGCTTCTCCGTCGCAGGCGAGGCCGGCTGGCCGCTCACCGACTGGTTCGAGAACATCTACCTCTCCCAGGCCGGGCAGGAGAACTACGACAAGCTCGCCGCCCACAAGATCCCGTGGACCGACCCCACCGTGGTCAAGGCGCTCACCACGCTGGGCAAGCTCTTCGGCGACAAGAACCTGGTGGCCGGCGGCGGTTCGGGCGCGCTGCGCACCGACTTCCCCGAGTCCGTCCAGCAGGTCTTCGGCCCGGAGCCGGGCGCGGCCATGGTCTACGAGGGTGACTTCGTCAGCGCCCTGGTCACCGATGAGCTGCACAAGCAGGTCGGCAAGGACGCCAAGTTCTTCCCCTTCCCCGCGGTCGACAAGGGCAAGGCGCCGGTGGTCAGCGGCGGTGACGCCGCCGTGGTGCTCAAGGCCGGGAAGCACAAGAAGGCCGCCATGGAACTGGTGAAGTACCTGGCCACGCCCGAGGCGTCCGGCGTGTGGGCCAAGGCCGGCGGCTATATCTCGCCCAACAAGAAGGTGCCCGCGGGCGCTTACCACGACGAGGTCACCCGCAAGGCCGCCCAGTCGCTGACCGACGCCGGGAACTCCGTCCGCTTCGACATGTCCGACCAGGCCCCCGCGGCCTTCGGCGGCACCCAGGGCGCGGGCGAGTGGAAGCTGCTCCAGGACTTCCTGCGCGACCCCTCGGACCCCGAGGCCACGGCGCACAAGCTCGAGGCCGCCGCTGCCAAGGCGTACGGAAAGTAAGGACCGAGGGCCCGATCCCATGCCTGTCACGACTCCCGCGGTGGCGCCCGCTTCGTCGCGCGCCACCGCGTCCCACCCCCCGGGCGACGCCCCCGGCGGGGCGAGCTCCCCCGCACGGCGCGCGGTCCGGCGCCGTCGGCGGATCGCCGCGCTGTTCCTGTTTCCCGCGCTGTTGCTGCTGGGCGCCCTCGTCGCGTACCCCATCGTGTTCTCGGTCATCCGCAGCATGTACGACGCCTCGGGCGACAGCTTCGTCGGCGCCGACAACTACACCGCGATGTTCCAGGATCCCGCCACGCTCCGGGCCATCCGCAACAGTGCGATCTGGGTGGTCTTCGCCCCCGCGCTGCTGACCGGCCTCGGTCTGGTCCTCGCCGTCCTGACCGAGAAGATCCGCTGGAAGACGGCGTTCAAGCTGCTGATGTTCATGCCGATGGCGATCTCCTTCCTCGCCGCCGGCATCATCTTCCGGCTCGCCTACGAGCAGGATCCGCAGCGCGGTGTGCTCAACGCGGTCACCGTCGGCATCCACGACAGCACCCAGGGGAAGTCCACTTCGTTCCCGACCGCCAAGGTGCGTCTCGGCGACAAGCAGCTGACCAAGGGCCATGACGGCTCCTACCGGACGGCACACCGCACCGGCCCCGGAAACACCGTCAACCTCGGTCTGGTCGGCGTCGCGCCGAAGGACATGCCGTCCCAGGCGCGGCCCGCCGCACCGGCCGCCACGTCACATGCCGCCGACGGCGAACTGCGCGGTGTGGTCTACCTCGACTTCACCCCCGGCGGTGGCGGCAAGCCCGGCACGGTGGACCGCGGCGAACGCGGGCTGCCCGCGCTCTCGGTCGAGGCGGTCGACTCCCACGGCAAGGTGGTGGCCACGGCGACCACCGCAGCGGACGGCTCCTACCGCCTGGCCCATCTGGCCCCGGGCTCCTACGCCGTCCAGCTCCCCGCGAAGGACTTCGCCCCGCCGTACGAGGGCATCTCCTGGCTCGGTCCGGCCCTCATCACCCCCGCCATCATCGGCGCCTACATGTGGATCTGGACCGGCTTCGCGCTCGTCCTCATCGGCGCCGGGCTCTCCGCGATGCCGCGGGACGTGCTGGAGGCCGCCCGGATGGACGGCGCCAATGAATGGCAGGTCTTCCGCCGGATCACCGTGCCGTTGCTCGGGCCCGTCCTGGGCGTGGTGTTCGTGACGATGGTGATCAATGTGATGAAGGTCTTCGACCTCGTCTACATCATCGCCCCCGGCCCCGTACAGCAGGACGCCAATGTCCTGGCCCTACAGATGTGGCTGGTCTCCTTCGGCGGCGGCAACAACCAGGGACTCGGCAGCGCCCTCGGCGTGCTGCTGCTCCTCCTGGTGGTCCCGGCCATGGCCCTCAACATCCGACGTTTCCGCAGGAGCCAGTCATGACCACCGCTCAAGGAACCGCGGCCCCCCGCAGGCGGGCGGCCGCCCGGCCGGCGAAGTGGCTCAGCCGCGGCGTGATCCAGGTGTTCCTGCTCGTCGTCGGTCTGATCTGGCTCACCCCCGCCGCCGGACTCTTCCTCTCCTCGCTGCGTACGGAGGAGGCGAACGCGAGCAGCGGCTGGTGGACCGCGCTCACCACACCCGGCCAGCTGTCGCTCGACAACTACACGTCGCTGCTGAAGGATTCCGGCATCGTCCAGGCCTTCTGGAACACGGTGCTGATCTCGGTGCCCACCACCCTGGCCGTCGTGGCGATCGCCGCGCTGGCCGGATACGCCTTCGCCTGGATGGACTTCCCCGGCCGGGACTGGATCTTCCTGGTGGTCGTCGCCATGCTGGTGGTGCCGGTCCAGATCGGACTGCTGCCGGTGGCCAAGCTGTTCGGCGCGCTGGGGCTGTTCGGCTCGATTCCCGGTGTGGTGCTCTTCCACACCGCCTACGGTCTGCCGTTCGCCATCTTCCTGCTGCGAAATTACTTCGCGGAAATCCCCAAGGAGATGCTGGAGGCCGCCCGGATGGACGGCGGCGGGGAATGGCGGATCTTCTCCCAGCTGGTACTTCCGCTGGGCCGGCCCGCCATCGCCAGCCTCGCCATCTTCCAGTTCCTGTGGGTCTGGAACGACATGCTGGTCGCCCTGCTCTTCGCCGACAACGAGTCACAGCCACTGACCGTGGCCCTCCAGTCGCAGATGAGGCAGTTCGGCAGCAACATCGGGGTCCTGGCGCCCGGTGCATTTCTGTCCTTGATCGTGCCGCTGATTGTGTTCTTCGTGTTCCAACGGCATTTCGTTCAGGGCATCATGGCCGGCTCGGTCAAATAACCGGTCCGGTTTCCTAACCGGTCCAGTGAGTCGGTGGACCGGTCCAGGAGGGGACGGCGCGCGACACGTATCAGCATCGTGTCGCGCGCCGGGCCGTTTGTGGCGGGGCACGGCGAGCCGGCGAGTGGCGGGCCCGACCTGGTTGTGCCGTACGGGGGTGGCCCACTATTCGCTCGTCACCGGGACACGTCCGGGCTAGGTTGGCGCGATGTCCGAACTGCGCACCGAGCGCCTGCTGCTCCGCCCGTGGCGGGAGTCCGATCTCGGCCCCTGGGCTGCGATGAACGCCGATCCCGAGGTACGGGCGCACTTCCCGGAGGTGCTCACGCCGGAGCAGAGCGCGGCTTCCGTCGCCCGTTTCCAGGCCGATCTCGCGGAACGCGGCTGGGGATGGTGGGCCCTCGAAGTGCGCGCCACCGGGGAGTTCATCGGGTTCACCGGTCTGGACCCGGTGGATGACGAGATGCCGTTCACCGGAGTGGAGGCCGGCTGGCGGCTGGCCCGTTCGGCCTGGGGGCACGGGTACGCCACCGAGGCCGGCGCGGCCGCCCTGGCGTACGGCTTCACCGCCCTCGGCCTGCCGGAGATCCTCGCGGTGACGACGACCACCAACCTCCGCTCACAGGCGGTGATGCGCCGCCTCGGCATGACCCGCAACCCCGCCGACGACTTCGACGACCCCGATGTCCCCGACGGCCCGCTGCGCCGGAGCGTGCTGTACCGGCTCTCCGCCGGGGACTGGCGGGCCGCCGGGCGGGGGTGAAACCGACCCGGCCAGCGCCGTCAGGGAAGCGACGGGGTCGGGGAGCCGGTTGCGGCCAGTGACTCCAGCCCGGCCGGGAGTGCCCCGGTGTGGATCACGCCCAGTCGCTGGGTCGCCCGGGTGAGCGCGACGTACAGATCGCTGGCACCGAGTTCCGCCGGTTCGACCACGATCACCGAGTCGAATTCCAGGCCCTTGGCCTGCCGGGGTCCGAGCAGCACCACCGGTCGGGTCAGGTCCGGGGAAGGTCCGGCGGAGGCGTCGGGGAGGGCCGCTGCCAGCGCCTCGTGGTGGGCGAGCGGGGCGATCACCGCAACTCGGCCGCCCTGGCGGCTCTCCCGTGCGACCGCCTCCTCAACCATGCGCGCGAGGTCGTCCGTACGGTGCGCCCACGGGCGTACCCCGGTGGAGCGGATCGAGCGCGGCGGCGCGAAGGACGGATCGGCGGACCGGGGCACCTGCGCCGCGACCTCCATGATCTCGGTCGGCGTGCGGTAGTTGACACCGAGCCGGACGTGCTCCCAGCGGTCGCCCGCGTACGGCGCGAGGATCGCCTCCCAGGAGCCGCAGCCGCCGGGCTCGGCGGTCTGCGCCGGATCGCCGACCAGCGTCATCGAACGGGTCGGGCAACGGCGCATCAGCAGCCGCCACATCATCACGGACAGCTCCTGTGCCTCGTCCACGATGATGTGGCCGAACGCCCAGGTCCGGTCGGCGGCGGCGCGTTCGGCGGCGCTACGGTGGTCGGCCTCTTCGTGCCGGTCGGCGAGCAACTCCGCGTCCACCAGGTCGTGCGCGGCGAGCACCTCCGACTCCTCGTCGTCGCGGTCCTCGAACTCCTGGGTGCGGGAGCCGTAGGAGAGGTCGAGCACGCCCTGGGCGTAGTCGATCAGCTCCTGGCGCTCCGCCTCCGCGGCGGCGCGGGCGGCCGCGGAGTCCTCGCCGAGAAGTTCGGCCGCCTCGTCGAGCAGTGGCACATCCGCCGGGGTCCACTCCCCCTCCACCCGCCGGATGGCGTCCGCATCGGCGTCCGGGAGATGAACGGGCTCGGCGAGAAAGTCGGTGACCAGCTCTTCAGGGGTGAGCTCCGGCCACAACTCGTCGATGGCGCCGTGCACTTCGGCGCTGGTGGCGATGGCCTTGCCCAGCTGGGCGATGTCGTCCGGGCCGAGGAAATTCGGCCCGCCGAAGGGGTCCGCGCCGATCCGGTCGGCCAGTTGCCCGGTGAGCGCGTCGATGACGCGGAAGGCGAAGTGCGGGCGGGCGAGGTTGTGCGGCAGCCTGGTCTCCCGTGCCCGGCGCCGCGCCTCCTGTGCCATCTCCGCGTCCAGCCGCAGTTCGCCGTCCTCGTGGTCGATCACGATCACGGAGTCGGGCAGGGCCTGCCGGTCGCGGACGGCCGCGGCGAGCGCGTCGGCCATCGCCGCACGGCCCTTGACCTCGGCGGCTTCGGGGGTGTCGGTTCCGGTCGCGGTGACACCCGGGAAGAGCTCGCCGGGCGTGGCGAGCAGCACTCCGGTCTCGCCGAGCGAGGGCAGCACCTCCGCGATATAGCTGAGGAACGCGGAGTTCGGCCCGACGATCAGCACGGCACGGCGGGCCAGCTGTTCCCGGTGCGCGTAGAGCAGATAGGCGGCGCGGTGCAGGGCGACGACGGTCTTGCCGGTGCCGGGGCCGCCCTCCACGACGAGGATGCCGTGGTGCGGTGCGCGGATGATGGCGTCCTGCTCGGCCTGGATGGTCTGCACGATGTCGTGCATCCGCCCGGTGCGCGCCGCGTCCAGTGCGGCCAGCAGCACCGCGTCCCCGTCGGTGCCCTCGTGCCCGGTCCGTACGGCGTCGGCGAGGTCCAGGATCTCGTCGTGCAGCCCGGTGACCCGCCGGCGGTCGGTCGTGATGTGCCGACGGCGGCGCAACCCCATCGGGGTGTGCCCGGTGGCGAGGTAGAACGGGCGGGCGACGTCGGCCCGCCAGTCGATGACGAGCGGGGTACGGTCCGGGTCGTCGCGCCGGATACCGATCCGGCCGATGTGGTGATCGCGGCCGTCGCGGAATACCAGCCGACCGAAACACAGGCCGTTTTCCCCGGCATTGAAGGCGGCCAGCAGACCGGACTGTTCGGCCACCAGGACATTGCGCTCCAGCCGCATCTGGGCGTGGTTGCCCTCCGGCGACTGAACGGCGGTGTGCACCGCCGTCTCGGCCAGGTCCCGTAGTGCGGTGAGGCGGTCATAGAGCAGATCGATGAATTCCTGCTCGTGCTGCCATTCCTCGTTTGACAATTCAACTCCGCTCGGATACAGTTCGGTATGCAGGGTGATTTTGTGTTGTGAATTTCTCAAAACACAGAAGCCCTCAATATACCCAGAGAAATACCCCGGCCGTCAACTCGGTCCGGGGTATTTCCTTTTGTCCGGCGGAAGCTGCCCACGGGACCGCCGGTGTCAGCTCACGCTTTTCAGCGCGGCGACACCGGACAGCCCTTCGTGGTGCGCCGGATCACCAGGTGTGTGCCACGTCCACGATCAGGTCGTGACCGGACTGCTGCACCCGGAACGGCAGCTTGGCGCGCACGCCCAGACCGACCTGGGTCTGCCCCTCGAAGCTCGCCCCGAACTTGGTGTCCTTGAACGTGCGGTATCCGGCGAGGTTCACCCCCGGCAGCGGCTTGCCGGCCGTCCCGGCGTAGGTCTGCTTGCCGGTCGCCGGGTCGTGGCTGGGCGCCGACACAAAGATCTGGAGGATGGCGCCGCCGTTGACCGGTATCTTCTCGCCCGAGCCGTCCTGGTGGAACACGTCGACATACCCGACGTGGTAGCCGACCTTGCCGCCCGTTCCGCCGATGTCGAAGACCATGCGGTCGTAGCACGCGTTCCGGCTGGTCTTGACGTTCTTCAGCGGCGTCGCGTTCGCGTCCGTGGCGGACTTGTTGCCACTGCCCCAGACGGTCGAACAGGCCGTGGCCGGGGCGGTTTCACCCACCGGGCCGGTCGCGGCCCCGGCCACCCCGGCCGTGCCCGCCACCCCGACGCCCGCCAGCACGCACGCCGCGGCCACTGTCCCCAACCGTCGCATCACTTACCTCCTGAGAAGAGCCTGTGTACAGATGCCTGCGGTAGGACGGGCGCGGGGGCGACAGCGTTGTGCGCCGGTCCGCTTTTGGCCGATGAAAGCGCCATGTTGTCGCGAAAGCGGAGGTATGGACACCAGGCGCCCGCCGGGGTGGTCTGCGGCGCCGTCGCTACGGAGGGGGTGCCCGTCGACCACGGGGCCAGCCGACCGCTGAGGTGCCGTCCCGCCCCGGGCTGCGTCAGACGTCGACCACGTCCACGGTCACCCCGCCGCCATGCAAAGCGGTCAACTCCTCGGCCGGGGTGCCGCGATCGGTGACGACCCGGTCGTAGGCGCCGATGTCGCCGTACGCGTGCGTCGCGGTCTTGCCGAACTTGCTGTGGTCCACCAGGAGCAGCGACCGCTGCGCGCACTCCAGCATGGCCTCCTTGATCTCGGCGTACTCACGGATCGGGTGGAAGAGGCGGCCGCCGAGCACGGACACCGCCGACATCACTGCGAGATCGGCGCGGATCCGGCCGAGGCCGCGCAGGACGTCCGGGCCGACACAGGAGCCGAATTCGCCGCGGTAGCGACCACCCAGAAGCGTCACATCGGTGCCCGGCGTCTCGTCGAACAGCCGGGCCACACCTAGGGAGTTGGTGACCACGGTGACCGCTTCGGTCCGGGCGATCCGGGCCGCGAGCGGGAAGACCGTGGTCGAGTCGTCCAGCACGACGGTGCTGCCGGGCCGGATCTCGTCGGCGACGGCGGCGCACAGCGCCTCCTTCACCGGGTGATTGACGCCGACGCGGAAGCGGGTGGCGGTCTCCATGGTGAGGCTCGGAAAAGGCGCGGCCCGGCCGCGTTCCTTGCGCAGCAGCCGGCGTTCGGCGAGCTGGTCCAGATCGCGGTGCATGGTCGCGAGGCTGACCCCGAAGTGCCTGGCCAGTTCGTCGATGCGGACTTCGCCGTGCCCGACGACATGGGCAAGCACGCCCTGCCGTCGCCGGTCGACCTCGGCCAGCGACGACCGTGTGGAAGCCATCGGGGCCGCCCCTTTCCGGTCGGACAGCGGCAGCGGCTACCGCTGCGGGTAGATGACGGCCTTCACGGCGCTCGCGTCGTGGGTGGCGACGGTCAGTGCGCTCTCGGCCTCGGCAAGACCGTAACCGTGTGAGACCAGCGAGTCGAGCCGGACCGCACCCGACGCCACCAGGGCCGTTGCGGTGGGCCAGGTGTGGGCGTAGCGGAAGGTGCCGGTCAGTTCGAGTTCGTGGCTCTGCACCCGGCTCAGCGGGAGCGGGATCTCGTCCCCGCCCATGCCGACGAGGACCACCCGGCCGGCCCGGCCCACCGTACGGATCGCCTCGCCGCTCACCGCGGGGACGCCGGAGCACTCCAGGAGGACGGTGGGGGTGTACCCGGCTTCGCGCAGCGGGGTGGCCGAGACGTCCAGAGCGGTGGCACCGGTGGCGCAGGCGAGGGCGAGGCGGCGCGGAAGGACGTCGGTGACCATGACCTCCCGTGCGCCGAAGGCGCGTGCCGTCTGGGCGGTCACCAGGCCGATGGGTCCCGCACCGGTGATCAGGACGCGGTCGCCGGGGGCGACGCGGGCCTTGCGGCAGGCCCATACGGCCACCGACAGCGGCTCCAGCAGTGCGGCGTCCTCGATGGTCAGGCAGTCGGGGACCTCGTGCGCGAAGTCCTGGTGGACGGCCAGGTATTCGCAGAAGGCGCCGTCGACCGGCGGGGTGGCGAGGAAGCGCATGTCCGGGCAGAGGTTGTAGCGGCCCGGACGGCATTCACCGCAGCGGCCGCAGGGGGTGCCGGGCTCGATGGAGACCCGCCGGCCCATCCGGCGGGTGTCGGCGCCCGGACCGCAGGCGACGACCGTGCCGGCCGCCTCGTGCCCGAGGACGAGCGGCTCGCGTACGACGAAGTCGCCGATGCGTCCGTGCCGGTAGTAGTGCACATCCGAGCCGCAGGTGCCGACCGCCTCGACACGGACCAGGACCTCTCCCGGGCCGGGCTCGGGGACGGGGCGTTCGGCGAGGCTCAGCTGCCCGGGTCCGTGGAGGACGGCGGCGCGCATGGTGGCGGGAATCCCGGATGTGGCGGTCATGACGGGCTCACGGCTCCCTCGGGTGTGGCGATGTGGAGGGGACGTCGCGCGATCCGGTGCTGGACCGGCGGGTGCCGCGTCGCCCCTTGGCTTCAGCACGGTACCGCTTCTTTTTCTATCAGAGCAGCCTTGATTTCTCACAAAATACGAGAAGACTTGCGCCGGCCCCACCGTCTGCACGGCGCATCGGTGCGCCCTCCCCCCTCCCCTGGCAAAGATCCACCCCCTTGGAGAGCCCATGAGCAGCTCCGTCCGTCGCCAGCCGATACGGACACCGCACACCGGCCCCCCGCCGACCGGCCGCAGTCGCTCGCTCTCCGCACGCCTGGGCATACCTCCCCGACTCGCCCCGGACGGCGGGAATCCGCTGCGGACGCTGGCGGGCAGCGTCTCGATCATGCGGCGCCGCCCGCGGGTGGCGGTCGGCGCCGCGGTCCGCGTCTTCAGCACCGGCTCACAGTTCGGCTTCCTGGTCTGTCTGCCGTTCTTCTTCACCGAGACGGTCGGCTTCAGCACCTCGGCCTGGCTGCGTCTGCTCAGCGTGATGTTCGCCGCGAACATCTTCGCCAACCTGTTCTTCGGAGCCGTCGGCGACCGGCTCGGCTGGCAGCGCACCATGACCTGGTTCGGCGCCGTGGCCTGCGCGGTGACCTGTCTGGGGCTGTACTACGTCCCGGTCCTGGCCGGCCCGCACTTCCTCGCCTGCGCGATCGCCGCCGCCCTCTACGGCATCGCCCTCGCCGGTTACGTACCGATCTCGGCACTGATCCCCGCCCTGGCCCCGCGCCACAAGGGCCAGGCCATGTCGGCGCTCAATCTGGGGGCCGGCGCGAGCACCTTCGCCGGACCCGCCGTCGTCGCCGTCGCCCTGGGTCCGGTCGGCGTGCAGGGCATCGCCTGGATCTTCGCCGTGCTGCACCTCGCGACCGCGGTCGCGATCCGATTCCTCGAACCCGACCCGGAGTTCACCGCGCCGACCGCCGAATCGTCCACCGTGGCGGCAGTCGACGGTACGGGGGTTCCCGTGGGCCGTCACTGACGGGCCTCCGCTGCATCGCTCGCCGACCAGCCGGTCGCGTACGGGCGGTCAGCCGCGGCCCGTACGGCCGGAGATCGGCGAGTGATGACGATAGGGTCAACTCCCGTTACTGCGTGGACAGTTCGAGCGGACGGCCGGTGGCACGGCATGCATCCCCGCCGCGCTCAGCGGGCGGAAGTAGTGGGTGAGGGCCCAGACGCCGATGCGGCTGCCGGCGCGGCATCCGACGACGTCCGCGGTGCGGAAGTGGATCCCGGCCCAGACACGGGCGTTGATCATGTCCTGGTTGAACTGGGCGGCCTCGTCGTAGTGGCGGGTGGTGCCGGTGATCTCGGAGGGGACGTTGAGGTCGAGGTGGGTGGTGCCGAGGATTCCGGTCAGGGTCCGGGTCACGGCACCGGCGACCGTGGTGTGGCCGCTGAGGTAGTCGGGGTGCGGTGGTGTGACGAGCAACGGCTGCCACTGCGGGTCGGCGTCGGTCGCGGGGTTGCCGTCGGTGTCGGCCAGCTGGATGGCGGTGATCGGGCGCCAGAATCCGTAGTGGAGTTTGGCGTCCCACGCGGTGACGACGGCGTCGGTCGCCGACGCGTTCGCCGCGGCGAACAGCCGCGCCGTGTCCGCGATGTCCAGGTGGTGCCGGGCCGTGTGGTCCCGGAACGCCGCCTGGAACTGCACCGCCAGATTGCCCCCGAAGAACAGGGCGGTGTCGGTCTGCTGCGGGGTGCGCGCCGAACCGGTCTTCGCCCCCATCGTCTTCACCTCGTTCACGTCCCGGGCGTAACGGGCGGAGGACAGCGCGGGCGGCCCGCTCGGACGGAACTGGGTCGGGGAGGTGAGCAGCAGGGGGCGTAGTACGGCGAGCCAGGGGTCGATGAAGGGCTGGTGGGCCGGCGGGGTGGGCCGCCAGACACCGGGCGCGGGCGCCGCGGTGAACTCCACCGGTGTGAACCGGCCGTCGTCCTCCCGCAGCGCGATGAGGTGGTCGGCGGCACGCTCCCCGAAGGCCACGCCCTGCCGCTTCGCCCGGCCGTCGGGGATCTTCGCGAGCGAACCGGCGTACGCGGCATCGAGCGAGGCCCGGGAGGCCGGGAAGTAGGTGACCAGTACGCGGTGTGCGGCGGTCACCGCCGCCGCCTCGGGGGAGGCCGTGACGGGTCCGCGCGCCCGCCACTTGTACGGGGCGTAGGTGCGCTGGATGCCGACCACGGCGTTGTAGACGGCGGCCGAGACGAACCCGTGCCAGATGACGACCTGTCCGGAGGGGCGGGTGGGGCCGAGGTTGGCGCTGATGGTGTCGGTGGCGATGACGTTCCAGTCGCGGATCGCGGCGGGGTCCGCGGCGGGCATCCGGTGATTGTCGGCGGTGGCGGTGGGGCCCGTCAGGGCCGTGAGGGCGAGGACCAGCAGTGCGGTGACCGCGCCGATGACTGCTCGTCTGACCGAACGAGAAGTATCCATACCCGACTTAACAGCCGAACGGGCAGCGGGTCACGCCTCGGCAGCGCCGGGCGCGCGTACGCCCGCGCACGGTCGCACCGCTCCTGGGCACAGGCGGCGCGGGCCCGGATCGTCCAGGGCGCATCGCTGCGCGCGGTGCGCCCGTTGTCGTCCGCCGCAGCTCAGGTCGCCGCCTGTGCGGCGGCGCGCTCGCGGGCGGCCGCGGCGCGTGCCGGGTCGCCGAGCTGCTCCGCCAGCCGGGCCTTCGCCGACCAGTTGTACGGGCAGATCGGGCGCAGTTGGATACGTTCGCTGAGCAGTGTCCGGGCCAGCTCCGTACGGCGGTCACGGAGGGCCGCCTCGACGAGGGTCCGCTGGATCGCGTCCCGCTGGGCGTGGCTGCCGCCGAACTGGTGCAGCCGGTGGCGGACGGGCAGCAGCAGATCCGTGACCCGGCCGTAGTCGCGCTGCCCGTAGGCGATCAGGGCGCGGCAGACGGGCAGTCCGATCTCGGCCGTCATGGCGCGGTTCGACCCGCCGGGCTCCGCCGCCACCCACTGTTCCCGGTCCTGGACGAGGCGCTGCGCCTGGGCGATGCGTCCCGCTCCCACATAGGCCATCACCGCGTGTGCGTCGTTGAAGGCGTAGTGCGGGCCGTCGTGGCGGCTCTCCCAGGCGCCGGCGAGCCGGGCCCACCGCGCGCTCTGTTCGTCCTCTGCCAGATACAGCCGCCACAACAGCGCGGCGGCGTCGAGCAGTTCCATCGCCACCCCCACCGACCCGTCGTGGTGCAACGCGGCGTCATAGATCTCCAGTACCCGGGCGGTGTCGCCGGCCTCCAGGGTGAAGAGGGCGTAGTGCCACCAGTTGTGGACCGTGAGCAGACTGCCCTGTGACCAGTCGTCGGTCCGGGCGTCGAGAAAACGGATGCCGTCCGTGAAACGGCCGCGCATTTCGTAGGTGTGCACCACACCGTGGATGCCCCACACATCGCCCGGATGCCGCTCCAGGGCTGCCAGGCCGACCTCCTCGGCGCGTTCGTAATGGCCCGACTCCTCCAGGCCGAACGCGTACATGCCGAGCAGCGGCCCATGATGGGGATCGTCCTCGTCCCAGGCGTCCAGGGCGCCGCCGACGCGGTCCCGCAGGCGCGCGGCGTCCCCGGTGAGGAAGTCGTGCTGATGCCCGGTGAAGAGGGCCAGCGCATCGCGCGGGTAGGCGACGGTGAGGTCGCCGAGGATCCGTCCGGCGCCGTACAGATCGCCGTCCAGCCAGGCGGTCGCGGCCGCGAGATGCATCCGCTCCCGAGGCGTCACGCCCGTCGTGTCCAGACCGGAGCGGAAGCGGGTGAAGCTGTCGCGTGCCGCCGCCGCGTCCTTCTCCTCGGTCCCCAGTACGCCCAGATACGCGGCCAGCGTCTGCCCCATCACCGACTGCGGCGCTGCGGACAGTACCGACTGCGCGGACTCGGCGACGCGCGGCCGGAAGAACAGCAGGTCGTCCAGGGCCTGTTCGTAAGGGGCCAGGGCCTCGGGGCCGGTGTCGCTCATCAGATGTCCGTGGCGGTCCGCTGTCATGGTGGCTCCTGCGGGCTGAGTGCGGGTCTTCATCCTTACCCGCTTCGCGACCGGAGCCACGGCGGAAACGTCTGGTTCATCTGGGAAGTCGCTGCGGGAAACACGTGCTGCCTAATGTCCCTGCCCTGAGCCCGTCGGCGCGCGTGCCCACGCCGCAGCACGCTCCGAGGCAGGGCACCGCATTCCCCACGCACCTTCAGGAGGTCCGGTATGAGTGCCGAGCCACGTGTGACAGTCCCTGACCGCGGTCGGCGCTCCCCGCACGCGGAGGCGCCCGGCGAGGCCCCCGCGTCCGCCGAGGCCGCCGCGCCTGCCGAGGTGGCTGCCCCCGCCGACGGAGCGGCGAACGAGACCCTGGAGGACTACACCCTCCGCTTCGCCCCGCGCAGTTACCGTCGCTGGACGCCGATGGTGGTGGCGACGACGGCGCTCGGCGGTATCGCGTACATGGCCGACTTCTCGATCGGTGCGGGCATCGGGCTCACCCACGGCACCGGGAACGCGCTGGCCGCGATCCTCGTCGCCGCGGTGGTCATCTTCGTCACCGGCTTCCCGCTCGCCTACTACGGGGCGCGCTACAACATCGACCTGGACCTGATCACCAGGGGCTCCGGCTTCGGCTACTACGGGTCGGTGCTGACGAGCGTCATCTTCGCCAGCTTCACCTTCATCTTCTTCGCCCTCGAAGGCTCGATCATGGCCCAGGGCCTGAAGCTGGGCTTCGGTCTGCCCCTGTGGTTGGGCTATGTGCTCTCGACGTTCATGGTGATCCCACTGGTCATCTACGGGATGAAGGCACTCAGCAAGCTCCAGGTCTGGACGACCCCGATCTGGCTGCTGCTGATGGTGGGCCCGCTGGTGTACCTGGTCGTCACCGACCCCGGGACGGTGCACACCTTCCTCGCGTATACGGGCGCGCACGGCGGTGGTGGCGTCAATACGGCCTCGGTGCTGCTGGGCGCGGGCGTGTGTCTGTCGCTGATCGCACAGATCGGTGAGCAGGTCGACTATCTGCGCTTCATGCCGCCCAAGACCGAGCGGAACAAGCGCGCCTGGTGGACGGCCGTGGTGATGGCCGGCCCCGGGTGGGTGGTGCTCGGCGCCCTCAAGCAGGCGATCGGGGTCTTCCTGGCTGTCTACATCCTCGCCGAGGTGGGCGCGGGCTCGGCCACCGAACCCATTCAGCAGTTCACCGGCGCCTTCGCTGCCATGATGCCGTCCTGGCTGGTCATCCCGCTGGCCGTGGTGCTGGTCGTGATCAGCCAGATCAAAATCAACGTGACCAACGCCTACTCCGGTTCGCTGGCCTGGACGAACTCGTTCACCCGGGTCACCAAGCGGTACCCGGGCCGGATGGTGTTCGTGCTCGCCAATCTGGCCTTCGCGCTGATCCTGATGGAAGCGGACATGTTCAGCTTCCTCAACACCATTCTCGGGTTCTATTCCAACTGCGCCATCGCCTGGATCGTGACCGTGGCCACCGACATCATCGTCAACAAGTACCTGCTGAAACTCTCCCCGCACGCCCCCGAGTTCCGCCGCGGCATGCTCTACGCGGTCAACCCCGTGGGCGTGGTGGCCTTCGTCGCCGCGTCGGGGCTGTCGATCGCCCTGTACTTCCATGCCCTGGGTGACACGCTTCAGCCGTACTCCCCTGTCGCGGCCGCGGTGATCGCCTTCGTCGTGACTCCGCTGATGGCGGTCCTGACCCGGGGCAGGTTCTACCTACGGCGCACTTCCGACGGGATCGACGAGCCGCTGCTGGATCAGGACGGCAATCCCAGCGCGGCGACGTTCCCGTGCCATGTGTGCCGACAGGACTTCGAGCGCCCGGATCTCGCCGCCTGCCACCGCCATGGGGCGATGGTCTGCTCCCTGTGCCTGAGCACCGACCGGTCCGGCGTCCATCTGCTTCCCGCGGAGCGCATCTAGCACGGCGCCGGGCCGGCCGTCGGTACGTCAACACGGGAAGCCATATCACCTAAAAGTCTGCTCTTCAGGCCCGGTATCTCTGGAGCGGAAGCCGGTGGGGAACGACAGCCTTGTGTACGGGCGGCTCACAGCCGTGGCGCAGTGCGGTCAACGGGACCGGATCGCCATGAGCCGCAGTTCCTCCACCAGTTAGGAGACCGACCGATGGCTCACCGGATCAAGAGTGCTCTGGTCACCGCGGGCGCCTGCGCCGTCGTTCTCGGCGGGGCGGGTGTCGCCGGCGCCGACAGCGGCGCCGGGGGTGCCGCTCTCGACTCACCAGGAGTGGTGTCCGGCAACAACATCCAGATCCCCGTACAGATTCCGGTCCACGTCTGCGGCAACACCATCACCGTCATCGGGGCGTTCAACCCCGCCTTCGGCACCCCCTGCTGACCGACTGACGCCCGGGTCGGCACACGGCCGTTCCGGACGCGCAACCGGCTCAGCCGGTGCCGGCCCCGAAGTGGCCCCCGGACATCTCTCCGGGGGCCACTTCCATGGGCGGAACGGAGGTGAGATGCGGCGGTCAGACACCGGGGGCGGTGTGCTGTAGCTGCCGCAGGAGCGTCGCGTTGTCGGGCGTACGCCGGACCTTCTCCAGCAGGGACTGCATATGAGCCGGTCCGTCGCCGGTCCGCAGGGCGCGGCGCAGACGGCGGGTCGCCGCCAACTCGTCCGGGGTGAGCAGCAGTTCCTCCCGGCGGGTGCCGGAGGCGACGGCATCGACCGCCGGATAGACCCGCTTGCCCGCGAGCACCCGGTCCAGCCGCAGCTCCATGTTTCCGGTGCTCTTCAACTCCTCGAAGAAGTAGTCGTCGGCGCGGGAGCCGGTCTCCACCAGGGCGGTGGCGAGCAGGGTCAGCGAACCGCCCTCCTCGGCGAGCCGCGCCGCACCGAAGAGCCGCTTGGGGCCGTGCAGCGCGGCGGCGTCGACGCCTCCGCTCAGCGTGCGGCCACCGGACGCGGCGGCGTTGTTGTGGGCCCGGCACAGCCGGGTGAGGGAGTCGAGGAGGATGACCACGTCCTGGCCGTGCTCGACGAGTCGTTTGGCGCGTTCCACGGCCAGTTCGGCGAGAGCGATATGTTCCTTGGCCGGACGGTCGAAGGTGGAGGCGAGCACCTCACCGCGTACCGAGCGACGCATCTCGGTGACTTCTTCCGGCCGTTCGTCGATCAGCACGACCATCAGCCGGCACTCCGGGTGGTTCTCGGCGACGGCGGCCGCGAGTTGTTGCAGCAGCACGGTTTTCCCGGTCTTCGGTGGTGCCACGATCAGCCCGCGCTGCCCCTTCCCGATCGGCGTCAGCAGGTCGACGATGCGCGGGGCCGGTCCGCCGGTGGGGCTTTCCAGGCGGATGCGGTGCCGGGGGTGCAGCGGTGTGAGGTCACGGAAGTGCGGCCGGCCGCGCACCGCGCCCGGTCGGTGCCCGTTGACCGTTTCGACCCGGGCGAGCAAGCGTGGCCGGTCGCAGACCCCGACGACGAAGTCGCCGGTGCGCAGGCCCGCCGCACGGATCAGCGCGGCGGGCACCCGGACATCGTGGGACGAGGCACGGTAGCCCTCCGCGCGGAGAAAGCCGTCCTGGCGTTCGTTGCCCATGTCCAGGATCCCGGACGCCGTGACGAGGGGTTGCGTGGGCGCGGGAGCAGGCTGTGCGGTGGTGCGGGACGTGGCGGTCGTGAGAGATGGGGCGGTGGTGGGAGACGGGGCAGTGGTGGGGGTGTGGAGTTGAGTGCTCCTGGTCACGGGAGTCCTCTCGGGACGTCGGTACACGGCAGAAGGGAGGGAACCGGCAAGGGTGGGCGGTGAGATCACGCCCCACGGGCGGGCCGGACGGCCCGCGGCCGGAGAGAGAAGCTGCGGCATCGCTGGACCGCGTGCCGCACAGTGATGCTGGATTCGCCGGCCCGCAAACGACGGGCGCGAGGGCGAAGGAAAGGCACTCCGCAAGGGAGAAAGAAGAGGCACCGGCGCCGGAAATACGGCGAGCACAAGTGCGCCTCTCCGGCACAGTACCACCACGGGGCGCGGCCGATGCGGTGAAGTACGCACCGGATCTATGCTGGGGGCGATGTTCGCACCCCAGGGACCCACTTTCCGTGAACTCGCCGTCCAGGCGCTGTCCTCCGTCGAGCGCGGCTATGACCTGCTCGCCCCGAAATTCGACCACACTCCGTTCCGGACCCCGGACCGGGTGCTGACGCCGGTGTCACGGGCGCTGCACGGGCTCGGACCCTTCGACAGCGGTCTCGATCTGTGCTGCGGAACGGGCGCGGGCATGGATGTCCTGCGGCAGGTCTGCCGGGAGCGGGTCACCGGTGTCGACATCAGCGCGGGGATGCTCTCCGTGGCCCGGACCCGGGAACGGGTGACCGCGACCGCACCCCGGGTCGAGTGGGTGCGTGCGGACGCCCGGGCGCTCCCCTTCGAGCCGGTCTTCGACCTCGCGGTGAGCTTCGGCGCGTTCGGTCACTTCTTGCCCCGGGAGCGGCCTGAGCTGTTCGCGCAGGTCCACTCGGTGCTGCGCCCCGGCGGCCGGTTCGTCTTCCCGATCGGGGCCCCCGCCCGGCCCGGGTCGGCCGGCTACTGGACGCTGCTGGCCTTCGACGCGGTGATGCGGGTGCGCAACGCGCTGTGGCGCCCTGAATTCGTCATGTACTACCGGACGTTCCCGCTCGCCGAGGTGCGCGCGGAGCTGACCCAGGCCGGTTTCGATGTACGGCTTCAGGCTCTCCCGGAGCTCGGCCGACGCCCCGACGGCAGCCCCCGGTGCCGGCTGGTCGTGGCCACCCGGGCCTGATGAACGGGGGCGCCGTACGGGCGGGTCGCCGGGCCTGGTGCGTGCGCCTCGGCGGCCCGCCCGCGTCGGGTTCCCCCGGGCCCGGGGCCCTTCACCAGCGCACAGCGGTGAAGTCGATGGGCTGCGGCTGAAGGGTGCGGGTGCGGGCCGCCAACTGCTCCAGGCGGCGGGTCATCTCCTCGGTCGGGAGCCGCTTGCGGTCGCCGTGGCCGGGCAGCACCCACTCGAAGCGCAGCCGAGGCGCCGTCCGGGCCAGGGAAGCGGCCAGCTCCGTGATCGAGTACCAAGTGACACTGGCGGCCACCTCCAGGTCGGATGTGGTGCGCGACCAGTAGAAACTGTCGCCGCTGAAGCAGTACCTCCCATCGGCGAGGTAGAGCACGCTGCCACGGGTATGGCCGGAAAGCGGATAGGCGGTGACTCCCGCGCCGATCTCGACCGGGTCGGTGCCCCCGATGACGTGGTCCGCGTCGGGAGCGGCGTCGAGATCGCCCTCGTGGATCCAGAGCCGGGCCCCGAACCGGTCGGCGTAGCGGCGGCCGTGCGCCGCATGGTCCCGGTGGGTGAGCAGTACGTCGGTAACCGGCCCCAACGCCTCGTAGCGGGCGGCGAGTTCGGCACTCCATCGTGGGGTGTCGATCATCATCGTGCTGCCGTTGGGGCGGCACAGCAGGTAGGCGTTCGCTCCTGCCGTGTGAGGGGAGTTGTGGCCACAGAGATGGACGGTGTCGTCGAGGGCGAGGGGGAAGGGGTCGACGTCGGGGGTGAGGCGGTGCGCGGGGTGGCGGATGGACCGGGTGTGGCAGGCGAAGGCGGCCGCGTACAACTGCTGTTGCTCGGCCTCGTTTCGGGGCTGCCGGATCACTTCCGCCCGTCCGTCCTGCTCCCGGATGACGTCGGGGGCCAGTTGCCGGGCCACGTCACAGTTGGTGCAGCGCGCATCGACGTACCAGCCCTCGCCGGTCCCCTCCTCCGATGCCGCCGCGGGTCCGAGGTCGTTACTCATGACAGGTCCGCCCTTCCTGGTCAGGGTAGGTGTCGGAATGAGCCGTCAGTGCGCACTGCTCCCAGAAGTACCCCGCCGTGCGGCAAAAGCGGAAGAGGGGACGGACCTTGCGCTTTGCGGCTGGAACGTCTCTTCCGGTGGGGAAACGGACGTCGGGGGCTGGGCGATATGCACCCATTTACCCTATCCGTTGGCGGCTCCCTGCCCGGACGGAACGGGGGACCTGCCCCCGCCCCTCCAACGCGCCGAGGAAGCCGCCGATTCAGTCGGCCCGTTCGCACGCGGCACTCAGCCGACGGAGCGTCATGCGCATACCCGCGCGGTTCTGGGCGGCGCGCCGGACGGCCGGGGTGCCGGTGAAGACCAGGCCCAGCAGCTCGGCGAGCCGGCGACGCCAGCCATGGCGGCGGCGGTCGATCCAGTACTCGGTGACCAGGGTGCCCCGCTCGGTCGGGGTCAGCCGGTAGCCCCAGCGCGCCACGGGCAGCCCGAACGTGATGTTGTCGAAGGCGAATTCGCGGCCGGGGTCGGCGGTGACGATCCGGCAGGTGGCGAACCACACCCAGCAGGCCTTGCGGTTGATCCCCACGAAACGGTCTCCGCGGGGCCACACCCAGATGACTTCCGGGCTCCACTGCGCCATCCGCCGGACGTCGGCGAGCGCCGCGTAGACGGCCTGCGGCGGGGCCGG
This sequence comes from Streptomyces sp. P9-2B-2, assembly GCF_030406865.1. Lineage (NCBI taxonomy): Bacteria > Bacillati > Actinomycetota > Actinomycetes > Kitasatosporales > Streptomycetaceae > Streptomyces > Streptomyces sp. P9-2B-2. Next base: position 208,898 of record NZ_CP129126.1, read on the forward strand.
AATCTCCAGGGATTCCTCCACACTCCACACCCGCCCGGTCATCGCGTCCTCCCCTGGGGCGCCGCCCCGTACGTCCGGGCCGTGACGACCGCGGCGGCATCCCGCACCTGCCGCGTGAGACCTGCCGTATCGGTGAGGCTGGTGATGTGTCCGCACCTTGCGCGGATGGTGAGGCGGCCGTCGCGACAGGCGTTGAGGAAGCGGCGTTCATGGCGGCGGAAGTGGTCGCGTTCGCCGTTCACCAGCCAGACCGGGCCCGGATACGCGGCGAGCGAGGCCAGGGGGTTCATCTCCCGCACCGCCTCGACGATGTTCGGCACGGCCTCGGAGCTCAGCCCGCCCGCGACCATGGCGTCCGCCTGGGGCCGGGGCAGTGCGCGGCGGAACGCGAAGGCGCTGAGCCGGTTGAACTCCTCGGGGCGCCTGGCCGCCAGCCGCCCCGCTCCCCGGTAGACGGCCCCGAACACCCCGCGCGGCAACGCCGTACACCCCATGGCCATCAGACCGAGGACACGATCCGGGTGGGCGGCGGCGGTGGCAACGGCGACATAGCCGCCCAGGGACAACCCCACCACCATTGCGCGGCCGCCGAGTTGGTCCACGGCGTCGACGACCGCCTCCACGGCTCCGGGCATGGTGAACGGTTCCCCGCGCCGCGTGCCGTGGCCGGGCAGGTCGGGCGCGGCTATGGGATGACGCTCGCCGAGGGCTTGGATCACGGGTCGCCACATCGTGCCGCTCACGCGCATGCCGTGCACGAAGACGATGGGCAGCCCGGCTTCATTGGACTCCATGTCCGGCACCGTACCCCAAATGCAACGCAACGTTGCGTTGTTCTCGATGCTAATCTCCCCTCATGAGCGAGGAGCGGCACGGAACACGGCGCAGCGGCGGCCCACGGAAGGCGCAGGAGATCTTCGATGCCACGCTGGACCTGCTGGCGGAGAAGGGCTACGAGGGGCTGACCATCGAGGGGGTCGCCCAGCGGTCCGGCGTCAACAAGACCACGATCTACCGCTGGTGGCCGTCCAAGGGGGCACTCCTGGGTGCCGCACTCATCGGCGCGCGCCAACTCGACTTCACACCTCCCGACACCGGGAGTCTCGCCGGGGACCTGGAGACCCTGCTGCACACGGTGGTAACCCTCCTCACCACACGCCCGGCCTCCGATATCGCCGTCTCCGTGCTGGGCGCCGCCACCCAGAGCCCCGAACTGGCCGTCCACGTAAGGGACTTCTTCGCCGACCGGATCGCGCTGGAGCGACCCGTCTTCGACCGCGCCATCGCCCGCGGCGAGCTCGCGGCGGACACCGACACCACGTTGCTGATGGACCTGCTGGCCGGGGCCGCCTGGGTCCGGGTCGTCCTGCGCCAACTCCCGCTGGAGAAGGGCTTCGTGTCGCGCACCGTCGGCACCCTGCTCAACGGAGCACGCGTACGGACCTGACGCTGCCTCCGTTTCAGCCCCTTAGAGAGTCTGTTTCAGCATCAACTACAACTTTGCCAATTCTTGGTGTAGTTGGCACAGATTTCACACCAGTCTCAAACGTAACGCGACGAACGTCACACGCAGACACGTCGCTTTCACAAAGCTGGGCGAGAGGTAACAGCACGATGAGTAAAAGCAGAATGACCCGCCACGGCAGCCGGCTGATGGCGCTGTCCACGGTGTCACTGGGTCTGGTCGCCGCGATGACCATGCCGGCCGCCGCGGAGGAACAGCCCACCCGGGACCAGCTCATAGCCGACTGCTCTTCCGGTGAAGGGAAGTGCAGCTTCAACGAGCCGACCCTCGGCAAGGCGTACCTGGGAGACTTCCGCCAGGTCTCCAACTCGCTGTACAACTGCAGCACCTCGGACGCCACCCAGTCGATGGGCTGGGCCGACACCGTGGGCTCCACGGACTCGGTGGGGGTCTCCGTCACGGTCGGCGGCAAGATCGCCGATCTGATCGACCTCAGTGTGACCGCGACCTACAGCCACACCTGGTCGAGCTCGCACACCGAGAACAGCTCGCTGAACATGACGGTGAAGCCCGGCGAGGTGGGCTGGATCTCCCGCGCACAGGTGATGCAGACCGTCACCGGCACCTGGCAGACCCACTACGACAGCCCGAAGTGGGGGCACTACTACTGGTACGTGCCGGACACCGTCACCGGGCCGGCGGCCAACGGGACGGACGGCCAGAGCAACGCGGTGACCGTCAAGACCCGCAAGATGACCGCCGCGGAGAAGAGCTCCTGCTCGTCCGACACGAAGAAGGGTCAGGCGTTCGTGGTCAAGCGCTGACCACGGGCGACGTCGCGCAGCTGAACGGGGGCGCGGTCCCCGCCCTCGGGCACGGAACCGCATAACGGCCGCCGACCACAGTGCCTCTCGGCTCCTACGGACCGGGAGGCACCTTCGGGCCCTGCCTGCGGCCTCGCCGCCGGCTGTACGCGCGTGCGCGCATAAGCTCCGCCCGTGCACTCTCCACGCTCCCGCGCCGCCGGCGCCCTCGTTCTGATCATGGCGCTCGGCACGGCATGCTCCGCCGAACGTCCCCCGCACGCCGCCGGATCCGGGACCTCGGCGCCCTCCCCCGCCGCGCCCACCGCGGTGCGGCCACCGACCGCGAACGCCGTCTTCGACTATCAGCTCGGCGGCGCCTATCCGCCGCCCGCCGGCGTCCGGGCCGTCTCCCGCGACCGCACGGCCAAGCCGGCGCCCGGCCGCTACAACGTCTGCTACGTGAATGCCTTCCAGGCACAGCCCGACGACGGCTCCTGGGAGGATGACCACCCCGAACTGCTGCTGCGGGACGAGCACGGAGATCCCGTCATCGACGAGGACTGGGACGAGCCGCTGCTCGACATCTCCACCAGCGCCAAGCGGGCGGCCCTCATGGAGATCGTCGGCCCATGGATCGACGGCTGCGCCAAGGCCGGTTATGACGCCGTGGAGCCGGACAACCTCGACTCGTACGAGCGCTCCGACGGCAAGCTCACCGCCGGGCACGCCGCGGCCTTCGCCCGGCTCCTGGCCCGCCGCGCCCACCAGCGGCAGCTGGCCATCGCGCAGAAGAACACCACCGACCTGCTGCCGCAGCACGGCCGTATCGGCTTCGACTTCGCCGTCGTCGAGGAGTGCACCCGCTACAAGGAGTGCACCGACTTCGCGGCGGCCTACGCCAACCGGGTCTTCGTCATCGAATACCGGAAGCAGGACTTCACGGCCGCCTGCCGCGCCTGGGGCAAGAAGCTCTCCCTCACCCTGCGCGACCGCGAGGTCCGCCCCGCCGGTGCCAAGGGATCACTGCGCCGGTACTGCTGACCTCTGCCCTGCGCGGCCCGGAGCGGCGGGGGCAGCATTCCAGGGAGCCGGGGTGCCACCGGCCGGAAGCCTTCCCGTCGTGGTCAGTTCAGCTCGGTCGGATCGTCGCGAGCCGGTTCGGTGCGGCGCAGGTCGGTGTCGGAGAGCGGTTCGAGTTCGCCGTGGGTGTCCAGCCAGTACAGGAAAGCCACGGCCGGGCAGACGAGCACTACGGCGACGAGGGTGACCAGGCCGGTCCAGCGCAGGCTGCCGGGGTCGCCGGCCCCCGCGGCCACGGTCAGGGACGTGGGGATGAGGTAGGGGCGTTGGGCGGCCCCCCAGGCGATGACCGACGCCGCGACCACGCCGACGGCGGTGACCCGGGACCAGCCGCCGGGCCGGCGCAGCAGCCATCCGGTGGCGACGGCACAGACCCCGGCCAGGATGACGAGGCCGAGGCCGACGCCATGAGTGAGCCCGTGCCAGACATGCGGGGCATCGCTCCGGGTGACGGTCAGCATGACGGCCGCGAGTACGGCGAGGGCGACGACACTGCCCAGAGCCCGCCGCCGGAAGTAGCCGACCAGATCGGGCGCTCCGTAACGGGCGGCGTCACCGGCGAGGAACACGGCGCCGAGGAAGGCCGTCGCCACGATGGCGATCAGTCCGAAGAGGATGGAGGTCGGGTTGGCCCAGGCGTGGGCCGAGGCCTCCGTGCCCGGCACCGCCCGGCCCGAGGCGATCCCGCCGACGGCCGCGCCGAGGAAGAACGGGGTGAGCAGCGAAGCGATGGCGAAGACGGCGCCGTAGAGGCGTCGCCCGGCGATCCGGCGGATGGGTTTGCGCAGCGCGAAGCCGGCGCCGCGCAGCACGAGGCCGATGGCGGCCAGGGCGAGCGGCAGCCACATGGCGGAGAACACCGTCTGGAACAGGGTCGGGAAGCCGGTCCACATGATGACGAAGACGAAGACGAGCCAGACGTTGTTGACCTCCCATACGGGGGCCATGGCGTGGTCGATCAGCCACCTGGCGCGCGCGCCGCGCCTGGCGCCACCGGCCGTCAGGTCCCAGAACCCGGCTCCGTAGTCGGTGCCGCCGGCGCAGGCGTAGGCGGCGACGGCGAGCAGCAGCACCACGGCGATGACATCGGCGATCACGGCCGGCCGTCCTCGGCCGGTCCGGGCCCGGTGCCGCCGTCGGGTGGCGGGTCACCGGCCGGTACCCGCGCGCGGGGCCCGTACGGGGTGTCGGCCTCCGGTTCCCCGGTCCGCTCCCCCGCCGCCCGGCGCGCGTCGTCGAGCCGCCAGTTCGTACGCATCTTGAGCAGCACGGCGAGCAGCGAGCCGAAGATGAACACATACACCACGACGACCAGGCCCAGCATGATCCAGAGGCTGGTGGACCGGGTCGCGGTCACCGCCTCGGCGATGCGCATGTGCCGGTAGACGATCCAGGGCTGGCGTCCCACTTCGGCGGTGATCCACCCGCATTCGACGGCGACGACGGAGGCGACGCCCGCGCAGGCCGCGCCGCGGAAGAACCACGGTGAGGCGGGCAGCCGGTGTTGCCGCAGCCGGCACCAGCCGTACCAGAGGGCGAGGAGGATCAGCAGGGACCCGATCACCACCATGGTGTCGAAGGCCCAGTGGGCGATGGTGGCCTGAGTGGGCGTCGGCCGGTCATCCGCCGGGACGGAGGTCAGTCCGGTCACCTTGGTCCCGGGGGTGAACCCGGCCAGGATGGAGTCGAATTGGGGGATCTTGATGCCGCCGGAGATGCTGCCGTCCGGGTGCAGTCGGCCGAAGATGTACTCAGGCACGTGGGTGTCGGTCCGCCAGACGAGTTCCGTAGCGGCGAACTTCACCGGCTGCTTGTGGAAGACCGACCGGGCGATCGAGTCGCCCAGCAGGAACTGCACCGGGGTGAACACCGCGGCGAGGGTGAACGGCACGGTGAAGCCGAGGCGGTGGTAGCGGTCGCGGCGGCCGCGCAGCCAGCCAACGGCGTAGACCCCGGCGACGGTGTAGCCCGCGGTGATCAGCATCGCCACCACGAAGTGCCAGTACTGGGGGCCGAACATCGGGGTGAAGATCGCCGACCAGATGTGGACGTCCACGGGCTTGCCGTCGGCGTCGAGGGTGAATCCCTGGGGGGTGTTCATCCATGCGTTGGCCGCCAGGATGCCGAACGCGCCGAGCAGGGCGGCGGCCGGCAGCGGCAGGCCCAGCAGGAAGTGGGTGCGGGGCTTCAGCCTCCGCCAGCCGTAGAGGTAGATGGCGATGAGGACCGCTTCGAGGAAGAAGGCCCAGGCCTCCACCCCGAAACCGATACCGAAGACGCCGCCCCACTTGCCCATCAGGCCCGGCCAGAGCAGTCCGAACTCGAAGGACAGCACGGTGCCGGTGACCACACCGACCGCGAACTGCACCGCCATCACCGCCGACCAGCGGCGGGCGAGGAGCAGGGCGACGGGATCGTTCCGGCGCAGACCGCGGTAGTGCATCACCAGGGTGATCAGCGGGAGCGCCACCCCGAGCGGTACCAGAATGATGTGCGAGGCCAGGGTGAAGGCCATCAGCTGCCGGGCCGGGAGCAGTTGGGCCGGAGCGTCCGCCAGCAGGGTGACCGTGGTGTGCATGCCTTACGTGCCTTCGCTGCTCGGGACGTTCAGGAGAGCGCCGGCCTCGGCGTCCACGCTTGCCTGCCTCCTCGGTGCACGGCCCGGCCCTGCGGGCCCAGCGACGGTCGCGCCGGCTCGTCACACAATCACCGGCGGACACGGGGCAGCACGCACCGTGCACCCGGGTTGCGCCGTTGGGCCGATGTACTTCGCCCGGTCGGCCCAGCTGATGGCCCGGCGCGCTGAGACCTGGTCTGATGGCGGCCATGACCATCACCGCCCGTCGCATGTTCGAGCTCCTGGAGCCGATCTGCCTGGTCACCTACCTCGCCGACGAGTGCAACGAGGAGCTGGCCGCGCTCGGCCACCGCACCTACTGGGACGGCTACTTCGCCAGCCGCGCCGCGCCGCTGGGGCGGGTGCCGGCGCAGGTCGTGCACGCGGCCTTCTACAGCTTCGCCGACGGGGAGGCCGCGCGGCACATCCCGAGCGCGTGGGAGACGATCCCGCCCGAGGCGTCCGTCGCCGCGCGCGAGCGGGGCAGCGCGGCCTCCGTACGGCGCATCCTCGGCGCCGAGCCGGCCGGCTCCCCTGGCCTGGTGCGCGCCGCCGACCTGACCACCAAAGCCGCGACGAGCGCGCCCACGGAAGGCCGGGTGATGTACGCCGGGATGCGCACCCTTCCGGTGCCGAGCGACCCGGTCGCCCAGCTGTGGCATTCCGCGACCATGCTGCGCGAGCACCGCGCCGACGGGCACATCGCCGCACTCCTCGGCGCGCACATCGGCGGCACGGAGGCCCATGTGCTCTCCGCGCTGGCGCAGGGCATCCACCCGCCGGAGTCGTTCGGGCGCATCCACCACCTGCCGAAGAAGCGGCTGGCCGCGGTCATGGACGGCTTGCGCGAGCGCGGGCTCGTCGACGCCGAAGGCCGGTTCACCGACGCCGGCCGCGAGACCCAGCAACGCATCGAGGCCCATACCGACGAGCTCGCCGCCCCGCCGTACGACGCCCTGTCTCCCGCCGAGCTCGACGAGCTGGTCGCCGAGCTCGAACCCCTCACCGCGACGCTGGTGGCCGCGGGGTCGCGGTGACGGGAAGCGATGGACGGGAGTTCTGAGGCCAGTTCTCAGGAGCGGCCCGGCGGCCGGGCCGCGGGACCCCGAGCGCGCTTGAGGGGCCCGGCGGCCCCACAACCGCCGAACCCCTCCGCGAGGGGGACCCGCCGGTCCCCCTCGTGCTCTCAGCCCGACGTCGCGCTACGCCGTCTCATGCCCGTTGGAGCCGTTGATCTTCTCGATCGCCTGCCGGGCCTGTTCCTGGGGGGAGCGGGCGGGCAGCGGCGACACCGTCGTGGAGGCCACGGCGGGCTGGACCCGCTCCTGTGGCATGGCCTTGGCGTGGGCCGCGGGTGACCGGATACGCAGGCGATGGCCGGCGGCCTCGTCCAGGGACACCGGGCGTTTGAACCGGGCAGCCAGCCGGGCGGCGTCCTGGCCGAGGGCGGCGACGTCCTCCCATTGCAAGCGCACCACCAGCGCGAGTTCGGCGTCTCCGTCCGGCAATGCCTGAAGCTGCGGGATACCCGGGTCAGTCATGCTGCCTCCTCACATCGTGGACCGGTGCCTCAGGGGACACGGATATGGAGAGATACGCACGGACTCCCGCGACCGTTCACCTCCCGCCGGCCGGAAATGAGAACCGGGGCGGCCCCGGCCGGCGGAGGTGCGGATTCCGTACGGCACGATGGTGGGTGGAACGGTGAACGGGTGATGCCAGTGATGAGCCTCCAGCGGCTTCTCAGCTCCGTCGGGCCGGCCGTGCTGTCGGGGGTGTGCGCCCCCGGAGGCACCGCGGTCCCGGTGGGAGATGTGGTGATCGCCGAGCCGGACGGTGGCTTCGATCTGCGTCCGGGCGATGTCGTCCTCGGAGTGAATCTCACGGACCGGGCACCGGCCCTGCGGCTGCTGTCGTGGTGCGCCGAGCGGTCGGCGGGCGCCCTGCTGCTCAAGGCCCCGGTCGCGGTCGACGAAGCGGTGGTCACCGCCGCGAGCGCGGCCGGAATCCCGCTGGTGCAGGTCGAGCAGCAGGCGGGCTGGGCGCAGGTCGTCTCGCTGCTGCGGGCGGTGCTCGACAGCGAGGGCTACGCGGACTCCGGCAGCGGGGCGGCCGGTGCCGAGGCGGGGGACCTCTTCGGTCTGGCCGATGCGATCGCCCGCGTGATCGACGCACCGGTCACCATCGAGGACCGCAGCTCCCGGGTCCTCGCCTACTCGGCGCGGCAGGAGCGCGGTGACGAGGCACGGGTCGCCACGATCATGGGGCGGCACGTCCCCGACGAGGTCAACGCCCAATTCCGGCAGCACGGCGTCTTCCGCCGGATCGCCCAGGACACCGGACCCATCTACGTCCCCGCGGTGGTCGAGGGCACCAAGCCGCGGCTGGTCATGCCGGTGCACGCCGGCGGGGATGTGCTCGGCTCGATCTGGGCCATCGTGCCGGGGCCGGTGCCCGCCGAGCGGGCCGCGGCGTTCGCGGACACGGCCGCGACGGCGGCGCTGCATCTGCTGCGCCGGCGCGCCGGTGCGGATGTGGAGCGCCTGGTGCTGACCGACATGGTCGCCACTGTGCTGCACGGCCAGGAGGGAGCGGCGGACGCGGCGCGGCGGCTGGGGCTCACCACCGGTCCCTGGCGGGTGATCGCCGTGGGGGTGCGCTGCGCGGACGACGAGGAGGCGGAGCGACAGCGGCTGACCGTATGGGAGCGTATGTCCCGCTTCCGTGGCAGTCGACTGCGGTCACCCGCGGCGATCGTCGGCGGCGTGGTCTACGGGATCGTCCCGGCGGAGATGGTCGGCCCCGGCGCCGACGACGGGCCCGGATGGCTGGAGACACTTCGCGGCATCACCGGGAAGCCCGATCCACTGATCGCGGTCGGCGGGCTCGCGGCGTCGGTCCCCGGGCTGGCGCGCTCGCGGGAGCAGGCCGATGACACGCTCGATCTGCTCCGGACCGGCTTGATCGCGCGCCGCCAGGCGGTGCACGACGAGGTGTGGGCGACGGTCGTGCTGCGCCATGTCGCGCGGTCCGCCGCGGCGACACGGATTGCGGGCGTCGGGCCGCTCCAGCAGCTGGTGGACCACGACCGGGCGCACGGTACGCACTGTGTGCCGACGCTGTACGCCTGGCTCCAGGAGCGGGGCGATCCACGGGCCGCCGCCGCCCGGCTGCACATCCACCCCAACACGCTCCGGCACCGGATGCGCCGCCTCCAGGAGGTCGTGGCGCTGCCGCTGGACGACCCGGAGGTCCGTACCGCTCTGCTGCTCCAGCTCACCGCCCGCCAATACGGCGCGGAAGGCGGCCCGGACGAACCGGTGGGTACTTCCGGGTGAGGGAACCCGGGCCGCTGCCCGGTATGTCGCTGTGACGGTCCGGCGTCTCCGTATGGCGGGATTTCCGTATGCCGTCCTCCCGTATGCCCTCCTCCTGTACGCGGCCTCCCGCCCCGCCGCCCCCTCCCGTTGTCCCGGCCCCACTGCCGAGCGGCCCGGGACGGTGCCGAGCGAACGATGACGGGCCGTCCCCCCGCCGAAACCATGGCTCCACCCGCAGCTCACCGGGCAGCAATGGATTTCATGGAAGGACGGTGGCATGTCGTTCGGCATGGCCCGCGAGGCCGAGAACGTCGAAGCCGGATACGGAGCGGCGGTGACCGCGGTCGTGGACGGGCGCCCTCTGGGGGTGTCCGGCGGGCCGGTCCCGTCCGCGGACGACCAGCAGGCCGGAACACCGCACGCCCAGGCCCGTATTGACCTCGCCGCGATCCGCGCCAACGTCAGCCGGTTGTGTGACACGGCGGGGCCCGCCGAGGTGATGGCCGTGGTCAAGGCCGACGCCTACGGGCACGGTGCGGTCCCGGTCGCCCGTGCGGCGCTCGCGGGCGGTGCCACCTGGCTCGGCGTCGCCGGGATGCGGGAGGCACTGGCGCTGCGCGCGGCCGGTGTCACCGGCCGGCTGCTGGCATGGCTGCTGACCCCCGGTGACGACTGGAGTGCCGCGGTGGCCACGGGTGTCGAGCTGTCGGCCGGTGCCCCGTGGGCGGTGCGGGCAGCGGTCCGGGCGGCGCAGGCCGTGGACCGTCCCGCGCTGCTCCACCTCGAAGCGGAGACCGGGCTCGGGCGCGGCGGCGCAGCCGCGGGCGACTGGCGGACGCTGGTGGACAGCGCGGCGTCCGCCGAGGCGGCCGGGTACCTCCGGGTGGTCGGCGTGTGGTCGCATCTGGCGCGGGCCGATGAGCCGGGACACCCCTCTTGTGAAGGGCAGTTGGCGACTTTTCGCGACGCGGCCGGGATCGCCCGTCGGGCCGGGCTCGCTCCCGATGTCCTGCATCTGTCCAACTCGGCCGCCACCCTGACGCTTCCGGAGGCGCACTTCGACCTCGTCCGTCCCGGGCTCGCCGTCTACGGACTGAGCCCGGTGCCGGACCTGGCCGGGCCTTCGGAGCTGGGGCTGCGGCCGGCGATGACGCTCACCGCCCGCCTGGCCTCCGTCAAGCGGGTCCCCGCCGGGCAGGGCGTCTCGTACAGCCACCGTTATCGCACGGCCTGTGAGACGACCCTCGGGTTGGTGCCGCTCGGCTATGCCGACGGTGTTCCCCGACACGCCTCGCAGGCCGGCCCCGTCCTCGTCGCCGGGCGGCAGCACACGGTGGCGGGCACCGTGTGCATGGACCAGTTCGTCGTCGATCTCGGCGACGCCTCCGCCGCGCCCGGGGACGAGGTGGTGCTCTTCGGGCCCGGCGAGCGCGGGGAGCCCGGTGCGGCGGACTGGGCGCGGGCCGCCCACACCATCTCCCACGAAATCGTCACCCGTATCGGCGCCCGCGTACCGCGCGCCTACACGGGCGGCTCGGCCTCCCGCGACCACTGACGCCCACTCCCCCACCCCTTCGGAGCACCACCGCCCCCGACGAAGACCGCCCCCTGACGAAGAGAGTCTTCACATGACGAGCTGACCGCGGCCGGGATCTACGTCCGCTACTGGTGGCCCGCGGTGCCCCAGTGGCTGCCCGGCCTCATCGCCCTGGCGATCCTCGGCGTGGTCAATCTCGCGGCGGTCCGGCTGTTCGGCGAGTTCGAGTTCTGGTTCGCCATCATCAAGGTGCTGACCATCGTCGTCCTGCTGGTCATGGCCGCCGCGATCCTGATCTTCGGCTTCGGTCCCCTGGGGGAGACCGCGTCACTGAGCAATATCTGGTCCCACGGTGGGGTCTTCCCGCACGGTATCGCCGGGCCACTGCTCGCCCTCCAAGTAGTGGTGTTCGCCTTCGTCGGAGTCGAACTGCTCGGGGTGACCGCCGGTGAGAGCAAGGACCCCGAGAAGACCCTGCCGACCGCCGTACGCCGGGTGATCTGGCGGATCGGGCTGTTCTACCTGGGTGCCCTCACCGCGGTCATGGCGCTCGTCCCGTGGAACCAACTCGATCCGCACGTCAGCCCGTTCGTGCTGGTCTTCGCGAAGGTCGGGATTCCCGCGACGGCCGCTGTGGTGAACATGGTCGTGCTCACCGCGGCCCTGTCGTCCTGCAACAGCGGGGTGTTCTCCACCGGCCGGATGCTGCACACCCTGGCCCGGGACCGGCACGCACCGGCCGCGTTCGGGAAGGTCAGCCGGCAGGGCGTGCCCGCCGCGGGCATCCTCGCCTCCATGGCCGTCATGCTGCTGGGGGTGGCCGCGAACTACTTCGTCCCGGAGAAGGCCTTCGCGTATGTCACGAGCGTGGCGACCGTCGCCGCGGTGTTCACCTGGGCGATCATCTCCTCGGCACATCTGCGCTTCCGGGCGGCGGTCCGGGCCGGGCGGCTCCGGCCGGTCGCCTTCCGTATGCCGCTGGCGCCGGTGTCGAACTACTTCGTCCTCGCCTTTCTCTGCCTGGTGGTCGTCCTGCTGGCCTTCGACGCCGAGACCCGTATCGCGCTGTACGTGGCTCCGGCATGGGCGGCGATCCTGGTGGCGGGCTACTTCTTCGCCCGTCGCGGCCGGGCCGCCGGACCCCAGGGGACACCGCCCGACGAGGAGACTCCGGAGGCGTCGCGGAGCAGGTAGCCAAGGGCCGGGGCCGTAGCCCGGGCCAAAAAATGGCGGTGCGCCACAGGCTGGCTGCCTGTGGCGCACCAATATGGGAGCGCTGGCCGGTGCGGGAGAGACGGGCGCCCCCTCCCGCACCGGTCAGCGCCGCACGGGGTCAGCGACGGTGACCGTGCCCCCAGCGCACCTGGTCGACGACCCGGCGGTGGTCGTTGCGCAGGGTCGCGTGGTCATGGTCGTTGTCCCAGACGTAGTTGCGCCGGTCCTGGTAGACCTCCCAGCGGTTGTCCTGACCGTGGCCGGTGTGGACACGGACCTGGCTGTGGCCGGCCAGTCGCAGGTTGCCGAAGCGGTAGTCGTGTCCGCTCTTGTCGGACAGGCTCCAGCCCTTGAGGTTGATCGGTGTGCGGCCGGTGTTCCGCACCGTCACCCACTCCGCGTTGAGGCTGCGGTTGGAGCGGTCGTCGCGTCCCGGGCTGTCGTACTGGATCTGTCCCAGGACCACAGCGGACCGCCAGCGCTGCGGAGCGTGGCGGTGGTGGCCATCCGCGCTGGCCGGGAGGGCGGCGGTGGCTGCCAGGGCGGCGGAGCCCAGTACCACCATGGCGACACGCGAAGCGTTACGGAACATCGAACCTCCTGTGAAAGGCGCCACGTTCAGGGCGCCCAAAAACCGGACACCCGGCCGGTTTGACCGGGCTCCCACAGAGTGACGGCCCGTCACGCCTTGGCGGAAGAAATCCAAGTTGGTGTTACAAAACACGGACATATACACAACCGCACCACGCCAGGCGCGTACGCCCCCGCGCTCGTCCCACCGCCAACGACGCCCCCTACACGTATTGCCGTGCGTCCCTTGCGGGACACGGGTCAGCGGGGGCCGACGGGACGGCAGGCGGGTGCCGGGGCGGGGTCGGGCAGGGTGCTTGGCCGGAGTTGGCGCCGGTCACACAAGTCGCCTGCCGGGAGCAGACATTGCTCTGCCAAACATCTGCTCACGCCTCCTCCCCTAGCCCGAACTCAACTGTCCGGTGTGCCACTTGCGCACCATCCGTTGCCTGGAGCCCCCGGAGCCTCTACGTTGAGCGCGCCTGATTTCGGCTCAACCCGCCGCGTTGCGACGGGCTTCGGGAGGAACCCCCCATGCGCAGAAGCACTTCCGGACATCACCGCAGACGCATGTCCCCACGCATACGCACCGCGGTGTCCGTCGGCATCGCCGCGGTGGCGGTGGCCGCGACGGCCGCCGCGGCCACCGCAGAAACCGCCACCCCGCCCCCATCCACCACACGCACCCAGCACGTCGAGTACTTCAGCGGCGCGGACGGCCACCCACGGCAGACCACCGTCCCGGCCCCGAAGCCGCTCGCGCCGTCCGAGAAGGCCGCGATCGCCGCCGGCGACGGCGATGTCACCTCGATCGTGCAGAGCGGCCCGGTCGGCAGCAAGCTCGATGTCGTCTTCATCGGTGACGGCTACACCGCCGCCCAGCAGGAGGACTTCCACGCCGACGTCCGCACCAAGTGGGCCAAGATCTCCGCCGTGGAGCCGTACGCCACCTACCGCGGCCTGTTCAACGTCTGGGCCGTCGACGCCGTCTCCAACGAGTCCGGCGTCTCCGGCGACCCGACCAAGGACGTGGTCCGCGACACCGCCCTGGACTCGGCGTTCTTCTGCGACGGCACCGAGCGGCTGCTGTGCGTCGACACCGGCAAGGTCGAGTCGTACGCCCCCAAGGCCCCGGCCGCCGACCTCGTCGTGGTCCTCTCCAACTCCAGCAAGTACGGCGGTGCGGGCTACAACGACGTCTCCTCGCAGGTCGGTTACGACGGGATCGCCACCGCCTCCTCCGACAACGACCAGTCGGACCAGATCGCGGTGCACGAAACCGGTCATTCGCTGGGCAAGCTCGCCGACGAGTACGACTACGGCCAGTCCGGGACCTACTCCGGACCCGAGCCCGCCCAGGCCAACCTCAGCAAGCTCTCGGCCGACCAGATGACCGCTCAGCAGCAGAAGTGGTACCGCTGGATCGGCCAGCAGTCGCCGGACGGCGGCGCGGTGGGCGCGTTCGAGGGCGGCGGCTACTACCAGTACGGGCTCAACCGCCCCACCGAGAACTCGATCATGCGGACCCTGGGCCAGGAGTTCAACCTCCCCGGCCGCGAAGGGATGATCGCGGGCTTCTACCGCTATGCGAGCGTGCTGAGCAGCCCGGTCTCCACCCACCACGCGGTGTCCCGCGGGACCCGTATCCGGGTCACCGCACCCGCCTCTGCGGAGCTGACATGGTCCGTCGACGGCCGCGAACGCAAGGCCGCGCGCGGCAAGTCATCGGTCATCCCGCGCACCCTCGGCGTCCCGGCCGACGGCCGCCCCCACACGGTCACGGCACGCGCCACCGACCGTACGAAGGCGGTCCGTGACCCGGCGCTGCGCAAGCTGCTCTCCCGCTCCCTGAGCTGGCACATCGCGCCTTAGTACGCCTTTCCAGCTCCTCGCACATCGCCCCGGTCGCCGGGCGGGCCGGTCCACGCGCCCGCCCGGCGGCCGGGGCCGGCTCGTTGTGCGGCGGCGTGGTCAGCGCACCAGCGGTCATCCCCGCGGAGGAGTTCGCGGCAGGTTACGACCGGCTGCTCGCGCCGCTGGCCGAGGCGGGCACGGAGCCGACCGCGCGGGTCTCACCACCGGTCAGTGCATCCCAGGTGGGTCAGATGCGCACCACCATCTTCCCCGTGTTCCGGCCATTCATCAGCCCGAGGAAAGCCTCCACCGCGTGCCCGATGCCGTCCTCGACCGTTTCACGGAAAGTGATCTTCCGTTCGGCCAGCCAGCCGCCCATCTCCTCGGCGAAGCGCGGCTGGAGGTACGCATGGTCCCCGACCTCGAAACCGCGCAGCGTGATCCGCTTCTTCACCAGCTCGATCATGTTGCGCGGCCCCGGCGCGGGCTCGGTGTCGTGGTACCCGGAAATCGCGCCGCACAGCGCGGCCCGGCCGTTCGGCTTCAGGACGTCGATGGCGGCCTCCAAGTGGTCGCCTCCGACGTTGTCGAAGTACACATCGATACCGTCCGGGGCGGCCTCGGCGAGGAGTTCGCGCACCGGGCCGGTCTTGTAGTTGAAGGCGGCGGTGAAGCCGAGTTCGCCGGTCAGATACTCCACCTTCGCCGCGGAACCGGCGCTGCCGATCACCGCCTTCGCCCCGCGCAGCCGCGCGATCTGCCCGGCCAGGCTGCCCACCGCCCCGGCCGCGCCGGAAACGAACACCGTGTCCCCCGGGCGCATTTGCGCGATCTCGGTCAGCCCGACGTAGGCGCTCAGTCCGGGCATTCCCAGTACGCCGAGGAACGCGGAGTCCGGGACCCCCTCGACGCGCCGCAGCCTGGTGAACCGGCCGGCCGGCGCGACCGCGGCGGTGCGCCACCCGAGGTCACTGAGGACCAGGTCCCCCGGCGACAGAGCGGCCACCCGCGAGACGACCACTTCGCCGACCGCTCCGCCCGTCATCGGCCGGTCTAACGCGTAGGCCAGGCTCCCCGTCTCCTCGGCGCTCATCAGGGCCCGCATATACGGGTCCACCGACAGAAAGGTGTTGCGGACCCACACCTCCCCGTCGGCCGGGGCCGGCAACTCCCGCTCCACGAGCCGGAAGTCTCCCGGCACCGGGCGCCCCACGGGACGTGCGGCCAGCTGCCACTCCTGCACGGTGTCGGTCATGCGCTGCTCTCCTTGTGTGCGACGGAATGCTTCTCCGTAAGGGTGCAGCGCTGCCGGCCCACATCGCATTCCGGTGCCAGCGGTTCGTCCGGTGTCAGGTGCCCGCGGTTCGTCCGGCGCCAACTGACCGACTCCGGGCGGCCGTTGCCCTCCCGGCCGGGTAAATCAGCGCGGTGCCGCCATGTCCTGGGTCCACCAGGGACCGCCCGCGCCCTGGACGACGCCGATGCCGACTTCCGTGTAGGCGCAGTTGAGCAGGTTGTCGCGGTGCATACGGTCGCCCATCCAGTCGTTCACCGCCCCGGCGGCGGTCCGCGGGCCGCGGTCGAGGTTCTCGCCCCAGCTGCTCCACCGGTAGCCGGTGGCGGTGATCCGGTCGTCGGGGCCGGTGCCGTCCGGGGCCTGGTGCTCGTAGTACTGGCGGGCCGCCATATCGGCGGAGTGCCGCTGTGCCGCGGTGTGCAGTCGCGGGTCGATGCGCAGCGGCCCGCAGCCGGCCTGCGCCCGCCGCTGGTTGATGAGTGCGGTGGCCTGCTCTTCGAGGTCGGGCGGGGTGGCCGAGGGGGTGGGGGTCGGGGTGGCGGACCCGGTGGGGGGTGCGGTCTTGGAGCGCGACGGGGACGGGGTGGGCGTGGGGGTGGGGGTGGGGGTGGGGGTCGGCGACGGGGTGCGCGAGGCCACGGTGTGGGTCGCCTTCGGCTCGGCCTTCTGCTTCTCCGGGGAGGTGTCGGTTGACCACCACACGGCGGCGCTGACGGCGACCACGAGGGTGGCGGTGCCCGCGACGACCGGGCCGGTCTTCCCCCGGGGTGGCCGCGGCGGCACGGGGTGTGCGCCCGACGTACCGGAGGCGTGGTGCGGCGTGGGTGCCGAGGTCGCCTGTACGGTCGCGGCGGTCGGGGCCGGCAGGACGTGCGGCGGAGTGAGGTGCGAGGGCAGGGGCAGCAGCGCGAGACCGGCCAGCAGGCCCTCGGCGGGCAGCAGGCCGTCCCAGTGCCCGGAGCAGTCCGTGCACTGCCGCGCATGGCGGGCTATTCGCTTGCGCCACAGGGCGCAGGGCTCCTGGTCCCAGGCTGCCGTGAGCTGGGACAGTTCGGGGCACAGCGGCGTCGCGGAGAGCGCGCGGACCACGACGCGGCCGGCCTCCAGCTGCTCCTTCATGCGCTGCACCCGGACCGCCGTCTGGCGGGAGTCGATCCCGACGGCGGCGACCAGTTCCGGCCGGGTGATCTCGCCGGCGGCCTCCAGCCACCACAGGGACAGCAGCGACCGGTCCCGCTCGTCCAGCCAGCGGGTGGCCGCGGCCACCTCCCGGCGCTGGCCGGACAGTCCCAGCTTCAGGATGGTCAGGTCCACGAAATCGGCCGAGCGGTCGGCCCGTTCCGGCGCCTGGTCCAGGCCCACGACGGGGGCCTTACGGGCGGAGGCCCACCGGCGCCGTACCTGGTTCATGGCGATCGCCACCAGCCAGGAGCGGAAGGACGCCGGCTCCCGCAGATCGGCCAGCGACTCCAGGACGCGCAGCATGGTCTCCTGCACCACGTCGTCGACGTCCGCATGGCCGTCCAGCGCCCGTCCCACGACGTTGTAGATCAGTGGCAGGTAGGCGGCGACCAACTGCTCCTGGGCCTCTTCGTCCCCGGCCTTGGCCGCTTCGACGGCCGCCGTCCCGTTTTCCTGCTTCACGCCCACTCGTTCCTGTTCCTTCGTGCGTACCCGTGGCCCCCGCACACCGGAGACCCCGCGCGCCGGCCGCGATAACGAAAACCTACGTGGGTCCGGAAGAGCCCCGTTCCCCGGCCCGCGCCCGTGGCCCGCTCCCGGTGTCCCGGACCGCTCACACCGCGTGGAATCGGGCCCGCCGACGGCCCGCGAAAAAAGTTTTCGCGGTTTTCGTTATCGGGCCCCGGCCCCGTGGTCTCCCCTGTGTCGGCCGCGAAACCAACGGGTCCCCCCGGGCTCCGCGGGCCGACGGATCGCTGTCCCCCACAGGAAACGGAACCATGAACTACGACCACCTTCAGACGGAGCGCCACGACGAGACTCCGGCCGGGAGCGGCCGCGGGACGAGCGAGTCCGGTATGCACCGGCGTTCCGGCGGAGCCGGGACGGGCGGCCGGCACGGGCGGACCGGCGGTTCGCACCGCGCCGGGAACACTCCCCGGCGCAAGGCCACCCTGCTGGCGGTGGCGGCCGTGGTCACCGTGGGCGGCGCGTCCGCGGTGCTGATGCGCCCCGACTCCGGTGCCGACCGGGCACTCGCGGCGGACGCGTCCGAGCCGTCGGCGCCCACCGCGAAGGTCTCCGCTTCCTCGACACCGGAAACCTCGCCCTCGCCCAAGCCGCACAAGCCCTCGGCCTCCCCGTCCAAGGCCAAGAAGCACGCCAAGAAGCACACCGCACCCCGGCCGAAGGCCAGCCGTACCGCAAGCGGTACGGAGAGCACCAAGCGCACGGCGCCCCGTACGCCGCACGTCGATTCCGGAGCGGGCGCCAACACGCCGAGCGGCGGGCAGGCCGCGACGGGCACCGCCGCGCAATTCGCGCAGAAGGTCGTCGAGCTGGTCAACGCCCAGCGCGCGCAGCACGGTTGTGGCCCGCTCACCGTCGATGCCCGAATACAGCGCGCGGCGCAGGCCCACTCGGACGACATGGCCGCCCGCAACTTCTACGATCACGTCACCCCGGAAGGCGTCGACCCCGGCACCCGGATGACCAAGGCCGGGTACTCGTGGGGCAGTTATGCCGAGAACATCTTCAAGAGCCCCAAGGACCCGGCCACGGCGGTGGACGGCTGGATGAAGAGCCCTGGGCACCGCGCCAACATCCTCAACTGCTCCTACAAGGACACCGGAGTGGGTGTCAATATGAGCGGCAACGGTCCCTGGTGGACACAGGACTTCGGCACCCAGCGCTGACGCGGTGAGCGTTCCCAGGGGTGCGGGCCGGAGCCGGCCCGCACCCCTGGGCCCCGCGCCACTGGGTCCCGCCGCGCCGAAAACTCAGCTGTCCGCCGGGGCGAAGGTCCGGTCGAGGAAGCCGTCGAGGCTGCGGCGGGCCGCCGTGCCGTGTGGGCCGGCGAAGATCTCGGCGGCGTGGCGCTTGCCGGGCAGGACCGTGACCTCGGCCTCGGGGAAGCTGTCGGCGACCTCGCGCAGCCGCTTTTCGTCGGAGAGCGGGTCGTCGGCGGTGCCCAGGAGCAGCAGTTCTCCCTTGTACGAGGTGCCGTTCCCGGCGGAGTAGCCGCCCAGCGAGGCGAGGGGGCTGATCCCGGCGACGCCGGCCGGGCGGTCGGTGCGGTCCGTGAGCATGCCGAGCATCAGCGTGCCGCCCATACAACCGCCCACCCACGCCACGTCCTTGGCGCCGCGCGAGCGCAGCAGGCGGGTCGCGTCGGAGATGGTCCGGCGACGGTCCGGACCCCAGTCGAGGGTGACCACGTGGTAGCCGTCGGCGGCGAGCCGCTTGGCCTCGGCCGCCCATTCGCAGGCGTCGCCCCAGGAGATGGGGGCGAAGACCACCCCGCGCGGGCCGGTGCCCAGGGTGACCAGGCGGCCGTCCTGTGAGGAGCCGGCCGGGCGGTAGGCGGTGGCGCCTTTCACGCCGTGGAAGCACGACGGCAGCCGGTCCGGTGTGGCGCTGAACTCTCGCACGGCGATGGTTCCCTTCTCGGTGGTTCCTCCCTCGGCGGGGCGACGGTTTTCCGCCATTGCGCTCCCCTGTGGGGCCTTTTCCGCGTCACGGCCGGCGCAGGCGGTGGCGCTGGTCAGGGCCAGAAACAGGACCGCTGTCATGGCCAGGGCACGTCTCGGCGCACATGTGAACATGAGAGAAGCATAGAGAGAAAGCATTCAGAAAAGCTATATTTAAAGGTAGATGGAAAGCTTTTCACAGTGTCCACATCTGGCAACCACACAGTCTCCCCAGGTCAGAACGTGCCTGTACGGAGGGTGGGATATCTTTGTACTGAGCATCGGGTAGAGGGAAGGCGGTTCACAGTGGAGCCTGACCACGTAGACGAGATCATCTCGGCATGGGGACACGAGCTGCCCGAAATCGCCGGTCTCCCCCTGGAACTGGCCAAAAGGACCGCCCTGTTGGTTTCGGCCTTTGATATCGCCGCGGCCGCCGAGCTGGAGAAACTCGGGCTCACTCAGGCCGAGTACGGGGTCCTCGCCACCCTCCGCCGGATCGGCGCGCCCTACCGCCTCAAGCCGACCGACCTCACCCACGCTCTCCTGCTGTCCTCCGGCGGGACCAGCAATGTCATCAAGCGTCTCGTGGCCGCCGGCTATGCCACCCGCGCGGCGGCCGAGGACGATGCGCGCAGCAGCTGGGTGCAGCTCACCCCGAGCGGGGTGGAGACCGCCGAGGCGGCGGTGCGTGCCACCACCGCCGTGCACGCCCGGCTCGTCGACCGGATTCCGGAGCGTACGGCGAAGGCCCTCAGCGAGCAGCTGCGCATCGCGCTGGCCGCCATCGAGGAGGGCGTGCTGATCCGGCGCTGACGCGCGGTCAGCGGCCGGTCAGCCGGTCACGCACCTCTTCCGCCCGGTCCAGCAGCCGCGGCAGCCCGGCGTACTCCAGCCGCCCGGCGCGCTTGACGATCCGCCCGCCGACCACCACAGTGTCGACATCGGCGCGGTCCATCGACGACACGACGGCCGCGGTGGCGTCGTGCACCGGCGCCACTCCGGGGCGGTCGGTCCGCAGCACCAGCAGATCCGCCTGCTTGCCCGGGGTGAGGGAGCCGATCCGGTCCGCCATCCCGAGTGCCTCTGCGCCGCCGAGCGTCGCGAATTCCAGCACGTCCCGGGTGGTGAGCAACGGTGCGTCGGGGCCCGCGTGGCCCTGGAGCGCGGCGAAGCGGCCGACCTGGAAGGCGGTCCGCATCTGCGTGAACATATCGCTCGGTGCGGCGACTTCGACATCGACGCTGAGGCTGGGACGCAGACCGGCGGCGGCCGCCGCGGCGAACGGCGGCAGTCCGTGGCCCATGGTCATCTCGATGGCGGGCGCGACCGACAGTGCCCCACCGCTGTCGCGGATCAGCTCCAGCTCGCCGGCGTCCAGACCGGTGCCGTGGATGAACACCGTTCCGGGGCGCAGTACGCCGAGGCGGCGCAGCCGGGAGACGGGTCTGCCGCCCCGGACGTGCAGTGCGGTCGGCACCTCCAGTTCACGGGCCAGCGCCCAGCTGTTCCGGGTGCCCTCGTCGCTGCCGAACTCGGCGTTCAGCGCCATGGTCACCAGACCGTCCCCGGCATGCAGCCGGCCGCTGCGGATGCGGCGGGCGTCCCGCGCGGTGCCCTGGCCGTAGGCGAAGACGCTGCGCAGCCCGGATGCGGTGAGCGCGTCGAGCAGGGCGTCGGTGTGCTCCTCGGTCGGCTTGTCGACATTGGAGATGTCCTGGACGGTGGTCACCCCCGCGTCCAGGGCACCCAGCGCACTCAGCAGATTGCCCACATGGAGATCGTCGGCGCTGAGCCGGGGCGCGAGCGTGTGCAGCACGGTCGCGAAGTACTGGTCGAGGGTCTGGTCGGCGCCGCTGCCGCGGAGCGCCGCCTGCCACATGTGCCGGTGGGTGTCGACGAAGCCGGGGAGCACGAGGCACCCCCGGGCGTCGATCCGCTCGTCCGCCGCGGCGGGGTCGATGTCCGGGCGTACCTCGAGGATCCGGCCGTCCGCCACCAGGATGTCGGCGGACGGCAGTTCACCGGTGGCCGGGTCCATGCTGAGGACCCGGCCACCGGTGACGAGCAGGCGTGCGGGGGTCATGCAGTGCCCCACCCCTGGGGCGGTGCCAGGCGGCCCATCTGGAGGTTCCAGTATTCGGTGTTGCGCCGGCAGCGGCCGTCGGGGGCGAAGGTCAGGAAGTTGGTCTCCAGCAAGGTGACCCAGTGCTCGCCGTCGGGGTTGAGGGCGGGGGCCCGCATGGTGACCCAGAGTTCGATGGCCGCCCGGTTGCCGGTGATGACCGGGGTGCCGTGAAGACCGGTCAGGTCGCTCTGGCCGGCGGTGATGTCGCGCCAGTAGCGGCCGATGGCGTCGCGTCCGCGGAAGGTCTGCGCGGCCACGCCGGGCACCGCCTCGTACACGGCGTCCGGGGTGAACAGCCGGACCGCGGCCTTGTCGTTCTTGGTCCGCCAGGTCTCCAGATAGGCGTCGGTCCAGCTCGACACCTGGGCGGCGGTGAGCCGGTCGGATCGTTCGTCGGCCTGTGCGGCCGGGGCCAGGGCCGCCAGGGGCAGCGCGGCGGCGCCGGCGCGGAGCAGAGTGCGGCGGTGGGTAGAGGGGTTCACGGGTGTTCGGTGCCCTTTCCGTACGGACGGGGTGACGCGGCCGGCGACGGCTTCGTGCAGCCGGGCGGAGCCGGTGTCAGACGGCTTCCTGGAGGCGGACGGAGAATTCGATGCCGTCGCCCAGCGGCAGCTGCTGGGAGAGATAGCCGTTGCCGGCGGTGCGGACATGGTCGGTGAACTCGGGCGGCAGCATCGGCAGGTTGTCGGAGACGACCAGGCCACCGGCGCGCAGTTGCGGTTCGAGCAGCTTGAGGACCGGGAGGTAGAGCTCCTTCCAGCCGTCCAGCAGCAGCAGATCGACCGGCCCGGGGAGGGTGTCGAGCTGCTCCCGGGCGTCGCCGGTCCGGATCTCGGCGAAGTCGGCGAGCCCGGCGCGCTCCAGGTGGCTGCGGGCCCGGTCGGCCTTGCCCGGGTGCAGCTCCGAGCCGATGATGCGGCCGCTGCCGTTGTCGCGCAGGGCGGCCGCCGCGTAGATCGTCGAGGCGCCGAAGGAGGTGCCGAACTCCACGACGAGGGCCGGGCGCAGGCTCCGTACGAGCTGGTAGAGGAAGGTGCCGACCTGCGGGTGTACGGGCAGCGCGGCCTGGGCGCACAGCTCGGCCGCCTCTTGCGCGGTGGGCGGCTGCGGCCAGTCGGCGGCGGTGGCGTAGGCCCGCTTCATGACGTCCGGGTCGTTGCGCTCGGCGGTCCGGGCGATCTCGTCCAGGACGGCGCCCACGCGCGGGTCGGCGAGTCCGGTGGTGGCGGTGGTCATGCCTGTGCCCTCCCGTCCCGCACGGCGGCCAGCAGCGCGGGGTCGAGGTAGCTCTGCGCGTTGTAGATGGTCCGGTCGGTGTCGAGTATCTCGCGCCGGCCGTGCATCACCCGGGTGTTGTCGATCAGCGCCACGTCGCCGTCCTGCCAGTCCAGCTCCTCGGTCAGCTCCTCGGTGAGGCGGCGGAATTCGGTGAGCAGCTCCGCGGGGATCTCCGTGCCGTCGGCGAAGGTGATGTGCGGGGCCTCGTAGTTGTACGAGGGGCCGAAGACGCTGTTGGCCCAGGAGAGCCGGCTGCCGAAGAGCGTGGGGTGGACGGCGCCGACGCGGTAGGCGTAGTGGATGGAGCCGTCGTCGTTGAGCTGGAGGGTGGTGGAGACACTGCCGCCCACCAGGTCCTTCATATCGGCGAAGGTGACGTCGTCAAGCGCTTTGCGGCCTTCCGTCTGGTGGCAGACGAAGGCCTTCCACTTGGGCTCCTCCACCCGGCGGCTGTACATGATGTCCTTGACGCCGAAGACCTCGCGGGCGGTGTCACTCGCCGCGTCCCAGACCCGGTAGCCGTCACAGACGGTGGTCTGGGAGCCGCTGGCGGCGGCCTTCTCGCACAGGAACCACGTCAGGTCGGGGCCGAACGGGCTGTTGCCGTTCTCCAGATGGAGGCCGACGGAGACGGTGCCCGCGTCCACCTTCTGGGCGACCTCGCCGCCGTGGAAGGAGCGCGCCGGGTCGAGGGTGATCCGGCTGGAGTGCGCCTTCACGAAGGAGGTGAACTCCTCCAGGTCCGTGCGGAAGCCCCGGAACAGCAGAAAGCCGGCGTCGGCGAGCAGCCCGGTGACCCATGCGGGGTCCAGTGCACCGAGCGACCGGTCCCCGGTGGGCAGGACGAGCCGGCCGGTGGCGTCCCCGTAGGGCTCGACGTCAGCGATGGTGGTCATGCGTCTGCTCCTTGGTGGTCGTACAGCGTTCCGTTGGACAGGGCGGTACGGATGGCTGCCCGCATGGGCCGTCCGGTGACGGTGAAGAACCGGCGGTAGAGGCGCTCGTCGGCGACGGTGAGGTGCGGCACGGCGATCCGCTCCACCTCGGAGAGGTGCGCTTCGCCGAACTCCCGGACGGCCTTTTCGGCCGCCTCGAGGTCGGTGGACTCCTTGACGAGGAAGAGTCCGTGGAGGACGGTGAGCCCGTCACCGATCACGGCGACGGCGCGGACGAACGGGAGTTGGGCATACTGCGCCTCGACCCACTCGGGCGCCACATTGCGGCCGGCCGCGGTGATGATGACGTTCTTCTTGCGGCCGGTGATGCTGATGAAGCCGTCCTCGTCGATCCGGGCCAGATCGCCGGTACGGAGCCAGCCGTCGGCGTCGAGGACCAGACTGGAGGGGTCGTCGCGCGTGTAGCCGGCGAACAACGAGGTGCTGCTGACCAGGAGTTCACCGTCGTCCGCGGTCCGGACACGGACATGCGGCAGCGGCCGGCCGACGGTGCCCGGCCGGCGCGCGTCCGGGGTGTTCCAGCTGACCACGGAGCTGTTCTCGGACAGTCCGTACCCCTCGTGCACGGGGAGCCCGTGGTCCTCCAGCCGCCGCAGCAGCTCCGGGTGCACGGGCGCCCCGCCGCAGCAGATGAGCGGCGCGCCGGGAGTGCCGAACAGGGCCGGTGCGACCGCGGCTCCGCTCGCCACGGCCTCGTCCGCGGCGGTGGCGAAGGCGTCGACGAGCGCGGGTGTGGCGACCATCGCGGTCGGGCGGGCGGCCGTCACATACGGCAGGACGTCGGCCGGGGCCGCCGCAGCGGTGCCGACCAGGGCCTTGCCGGGCGGCATCAGGACCACGGTCCCGCCGTCGAGCAGGACCATGTAGAGGCCGGTGACCTGCTCGATGAGCAGGCTGAACGGGACGACGGAGAGATAGCGGGAGAAGGCCCCGTCGGGCATCACCGACCGCAGTGAGGTCAGCAATTCGTTCAGGGCCGCCGCCCGGATCCGTACCCCCTTGGGACGTGAGGTCGTCCCGGAGGTGTGGATGATCTTGCATTCCCAGTCCGCTCCCCCGGCGGCGGCCGGCGGCAGTACCAGGGGCGCGGACGGCACGGGCCCGTCCGTGGAGAGCGGCAGCACCGTGCAGTCCGGGTGCAGGACCCGGTCCCTGCCCCACTGGGTCAGCCGCTCCTGCCCGGCGGCGTCCACCACGCACAGATCGGTCTCGGCCAGCAGACCCTCGGCCTGCTCGGCGGAGAAGGCCAGCGGGACCGGCACCTCGGTGGCGCGCGCGGCGATCAGTGCGAGGTCGGCGACCACGTATTCCGGGGTGTTGCCGCAGACCACGCCGATGCGCAGCGGCCGGCCGTCGTGCGCGCCGATCCGCTCGGCGAGCTCCGCGGCCCGGCGCGTCACCTCCTGGTAGCTGAGGGTCCGGGCCGGCGTGCCGTCCTCCCCCAGGACCTCGACCAGCGGACGCGCCGATTCACCGAAGCGGACCAGACTCTGCTCAATGCCCAGCATGGCCGGCCACCTCCATGGCGCTGATGCTCAGTTGGAGATCGGTGACGGAGTAGCGCCCGGTGGCGTCGGAGAACAGCCGGTCCAGGGCGTTCAGCGGGATCACGCCGACCTGAGGCTCCTGGTCGTAGTACGTGCCCCAGCGCGCCGCCTCGTCGGGCGACAGCCGGCGCGGGTCGGCGGGGCCGAACGGCACGAACGAGATGCCCGTTCGGTCCAGCGTCGTGATGAGGCTTTGGGTGACCGTGCACAGGATGTACTCCATGCCCAGGCACCAGGCGATGATCGGGGTGGCTCTGATCAGTTCGCGGCCGACCGAGGCGCGGCGGGTGGCCAGTGCCCCCACCTCCACCACCCGCCTGCGGTCGACCGAGGCTCCGAGACGGGCCAGTGCGGCGTCCTCGACGCCGGTTTCGAGGTACCGCTCGGAGAACAGCTCCTGGTCGCTGCCGAAGGTGAGCCCCGCGCAGGCCAGTGGCGCGCAGGGTTCCTCCGCCGCGCCGCAGGCCGGCCGGGCGACGATGAACGAGTCGGGCCGGGGCGCCACATCGGCGCCGTATGCCTGGGCGTACACCTCACGAGCGAGGTCCGCGGCGTCCAGCCATGAGCTGGTCGACCGGTGTGCCAGATCGATCTGCACGGTGCTCCCCCCTTCCCCGGCTGCCGGCTTTACTTGGTGCCGACGACCAGAGACACGGAAGACGGGAGCGTGATCCGCTCGACGCCCGACAGACCCGCGTCGGTCAGCCAGCCGGAGATCTCCGGCTCGCTGTAGGTACGGTCACCGGAGCAGGCGTACATGGCCAGCGAGAACGCCGCGTTGTGCTCCTCGAGCTGCTCGCCGCGGACATCTTCGAGCACCACGATCCGGCCGCCGGGGCGCAGCGCCTTGGCGGCCCGCGCGACCAGGTCCCGGTTCTCCTCGTCGGTGTGGTTGTGCACGATCTCGAAGAGGAAGACCACGTCGTAGCCGGTGCCGAGGTCGCCGCTGAGGAAGCTGCCGCGCTGGAGGGTGATCCGGTCGGACAGCCCGGCCTTCTCGATCGCGGTGCCGGTGTCGGCGAGCGCCTCGGGCAGGTCGAGGATGGTGGCGGAGAGCTCGGGGTGCCGCTCGCACATGGCCATGGAGTGCAGGCCGTGCGAGCCGCCCAGGTCGAGGAGGCGGCGCGCCCCTTCGGGCAGCGGGACGGCCTCGACGATGGGCTGCACGGTCAGCCGGGACTTGACCCGCATGTACGCGGAGAAGTCCCGCCCGGCCTCGGGGTTGTCGGCCCAGCGGTCCCAGAGGGACTGGGCGGGCTTGCCGTCCCGTACGGCCTGCGGCAGTTCCCACATCACGTTGGTGAGTTCGTACGCCCACAGCAGCGCCGGGGTGAAGTCGTACTCGGCGTTCTTGCCCAGCCAGCGTTCGGCGATCGGGCCGTTGCGGTAGCGCCCGTCCTCCAAGGTCAGCCAGCCGAGGACGGCGGCGACGTCGGCGACCGCGCGGGTGCCGTCCGTGCTCGCACCGATCGCGGCGGCCAGCTCGTCGAGGGTCTTGGGGCCGTCCTCCTCCAGGGTGCGGAAGATGCCGAGCTTGGCGGCGGAGGTGAGCGCCGCATAGCGGATGGTGGAGCCGATCACCTCATCGATCGGGTTGCCCGCCAGTTCGGTGTCGGTGGTGGTCTTGAACATGGCTGATCTCCTCGGGGTGGCAGGGAACGGCCGCACAGAGGGTGCGCGGCCAGGGCACGCCGTGCGCGCGACGGCCGCGGGCACGGTGAAGGTGGTGGGACTGCCGAACGGGGACGAGCTTCAGCCGGCCGGGACCGGTGGGAGCCGATGCGCCCGGGGCGCGCCGGCTCCGGCTGCGCCGCGAGGGCGAGCGGGAGGGGTGCCACGCCATGGCGGCCGTGGTACCTCACTCCGGGGGACGGGCCTCCGGAGTGGCGTTGCTTCGGGCCGCGAGCGAGGCCCGCCGGCGCCGCGCGGTGCCAGGTCGGCACCGGCTGCCGGACCTCACGGCACCGTGGGGCTCTGTCAGGCCCCGGCCGGTGTGCGGCGGAGCGGGAAGCGGACGGTCGACGGCCGGACGAGGAAGGACTCGCGGAGCCCCTGCGGCGACGTCACGGTGTCTCGGGACGTGCTGCCGGACGCGGAGGGCGCCGGGCGGAAACCTCCTGGAGACCGCCCGGGGAGGGCAGCGAGGACCGCCGCTCTCCCCGGCGGCACGCTGCTGACGGCCTGTTCACTCCCCGGGCCGGGTTACGGGGCTCCAGGGCCGCCGGAGGGCGAGCTGCCCCTGGCGGGCTGGAGCCCGAAGACCCCGCGGTGGAGGGCTGCGATACGGAAGGGGCGGGCCGGGTCGCCCGTAGGGGCGCCGGGAGTGAGCCCGGCCATGGTGCCCGCGCCCCCACGACGCGGGCCGGTTCGGGCCCGGCCACCGTCGTCCCGATGCGTTCATGACGGCTGGTCATACCGCGGTGCACCACCCCGGACTGTGCGTCCGCAGGAGACACCGCAGACTCCTGACGGCTGTTCATCGGGTCCCCCCCCCGGTCGCAGCTGCCTCAGTGCGGCTCACCGGGTCAGGCGGACACCTCGTCGAACCCCACGGCCGCGCGTCCCGCCTTGTGGATGTGGGCGGTCTCGGCGATCCGGCGGCCGAGTGCCTCGGCGGTGCGCAGGTCGCTGGCGCACGGGGTGACGTCCGCACCCTCGTCGTTGTTCGACTGGGACATGGCGCCCAGCCAGCTGCCGAGCCGGTTGAGGTCCTCGGGGCTGCCGGAGGAGGTGTTCCAGCCGCCGTACTCGGCGAGGCCGACCCAGACCATGCCGTGCTGGGCGGCGAACAGCGCGATGTCGATCAGCGCGTTGAGCTTGTCGCCCGCCATGTTGCCGCTGTTGGTGAAGCCGCCCGCGATCTTGTTCTTCCAGCGCATGTTGTCGCCCCAGACCTGGCTGGTGGCCTCGACGAACGCGCGGAACACGGCGCTGCTGCCGCCCATGTAGGTCGGCGTACCGAAGATCAGGGCATCGGACTCCTGAAGCACCTCCCACAGCTCGTCGTTCAGCTCGGCGAGGGAGACCAGGCTTACCTGGGTGTCGGGGACCTTCTCCGCGCCGGCCGCGACGGCCGCGGCCTGCTTTGCGGTGTGGCCGTATCCACTGTGATACGCCACCGCAACCTTGATCTGCATACTTCTCCCCCACCCGGGAACGAAACGATGTTTTAGCTTTCACTAAAGCTGTCCAGAAAGCTTTAGGTGCTGGTTACGCTATCCATGCCCGCACTTCCAAGGCAAGCGTCTCCGGCCAACACCCTGAAAAGAACAGGTAAATCCGCAGGTAGGGGCAGCTCGCCCAATCACACCTGTACCTCCCGAAACCTGCGCAACACGCCGGACACCCCGCCATGACGCCCCTTCGGCGCCCACTTCGAGGCGACGGGCGAATCGGGCACCACGACACACTTCCCTACCAGACGCGCAGGATCCGCTCCCAGAGTGCTGACTCACCGTCAAATCTCTTTTCGGCCATGGCACTTCATGGACACGGCGACGATGAGGGCATCCTTCATCAGGTCCCGACGGCAATGTGATGCACATCACATGAAGGGGTGTCATACGTCGAGGGGGCGGCATCCGTGTGGAGGGTGACGGGCCCGCAAGGGGCCCTGACTACGGGGAAGGACAACACATGCGTAATAAGCGAATCCTCAGCACCGCGGTCGCTGCCGCCGCCCTCACGGTCATCGGACTGGGTGGTGCCGCTCAGGCCCACGCCGCCACCGGGGCCGGGGTCGCAGCGCCGGCCGCCGCCTCCGCGCAGCACCGGGTCAAGCCGATGGACGGCCCGCCCGGAACGGTGTGGACCGGCAAGAAGTTCTGGACCCTCGGCGGCTGCCAGGCGGCCGGCACCGACCTGGTCAGCAGCGGCAAGTGGGCCGACCCCTTCTGCGACGGCTCGGGCCTCCAGTACGACCTGTGGGCCCGACCGCTGTAAACCCCGTACGGCTTCCGGTAGTTCACCGGTAGCCGTCGGCAGCAAACCCGAGGAGGCGGCCCGTCCCCGCGCACATCCGCGGTCACGCGGGGGCGGCCGCCCCCTCGGTCACCACGAGCGAAACGGCGGCGGGCCGAGAGCCCGGCGCCGACCGACGGACTCGGCAGGCTCGGCGGGCTTCCTGATCAGGCTCCCCGGGGACCGGCGGCAGCGGCGGGAATGTGGGCGAGGGCCGCGCTCGAAATGCGGTACCGGCCGTTCGGCACCTCGGCCGTGGTGACATGGACGGTGAGCGGGCCCGCCCATTCGTAGCCGCGGTCGACGGCGTGCGCGGCGAGTACATCGGTCAGTTGCCGGCCCACCTCTCCGCCGCGGGCGGCCAGTTCATCGTGCACGTGCTGCGCGAGTTCGACGGTGTAGTCATTGGGTACCAGGACTCGGCTCTGGCTGCACACGATCGCGTGGCCGTCGCATTCCTGCCGGAGGGCATCGAGCAACTGGACCGGGTCGGTGCGGAAGATCTTGGCCACCAGTGCGCTCTCGCAGTCCTCCACCACGCGCTCCCAACGCCTCAACATTCCCATGAGGTTCACCTGCCCCGGAGTCACCGCCACATGCGGACGCGATGCGGCTCCGTGAGCGCCGAAAGCACCGCGGGCGCGCGGCACCGCGCCGGCCCGCCCGGCCGAGGCGAAACCGCTGGCCTCCCTCGTACGGGGCCGTCACAATGGGCGCGTGCCGATCATGACATTCCCGGAGACCGAGACCCCGCCAGCGCTTCGGACACAGGTGGCGGATCTCAGGGACGAGGCGTGGCCGCCGGACTCCGCGTCGGCGCCCGGCACGTTCGCCCATGACCCGGTCTTGCGGCCGGTGTCGATGCTGCTCGTCGACGGTGACACGGTGCTCGCCGCGCTGGACATCCTCGCCAAAGAGATCGTGCACGCCGGACAGCGGTACCGGGCCGCGGGGCTGAGCACGGTCGTGACCCGTGGCACCGCCCGCGGCAAGGGCCACGGCCACCGGCTGGTGACGGCCGCCCGCGCGGCGATGGCCGCCATGGAGCTGGATATCGGCCTGTTCACCTGTGACCGGCCGCTTCAGCCGTTCTACGAGAGCGCGGGCTGGGAGTGGCTGCCCGGTGCGGTGCTCATCGGCGGTACGCCCCAGGCCCCGTTCCCCAGCGACCGGCCGGGCTTCGACAAGGTCACCATGGCCGCCTTCTTCTCGCCCCTGGGCCGGGACCATCGCTCCTCGTTCCCGCACTCCCGGATCGAGCTGTACCCGGGCGAGATCGACAAACTCTGGTGACGACGGCTGCCTGGACAAGGCGGCCGGTGGTGGGCAAAACGGCTGGAACATGGCCAAGTGCCGCATCAGCGGAGCGAAGGGGCGATGATGGGGGCAGCGGATGTGCGCGTCGGCCCGGTCCGGTGACGATCCGACCCGTCCGGCCGGCTCCCGCGGAGGATCGATGGTCAGTTATGGGGAGTTCCGCGAGGTGACCGAGGAGGCTCCGGACGCCCGCCCGCAGCCTTCCCGTACTCCCCGGCGATCCGGGTGCCCCTTCTGCCTCATCGTGTGCGGCCGGGCGCCGGCCACGGTGCTGCGGGAGTGGCCTGACGCCCTCGCCATCCGGCCCCGCCATGGTGGTGTCACCGCCGGGCATGTGCTGGTCATCCCCCGGGTGCATGTCGCCGATGTCGCCGAGGACCCGGTGGTGTCGGCGGCCACCATGCTGCGGGCCGCCGAACTCGCGGCGGAGGCCGGGGACTGCAATGTGATCACCTCACGCGGCCCCGCGGCCACCCAGACCGTCCGCCATCTCCATCTCCACGTCGTCCCGCGCGCCGAGGGCGACGGCCTGCTGCTGCCATGGACCGCCGCCCGGCCCACGGAGACCTGAACCGCGCCTCCCGTGCGCGGAGCATCTGCGGCGGTCAGGCAAGGAAGAGGACCGTCATGGTGTCGATGGCGACCAGGACGCCGTAGGAGAGCAGCATCGTCCGGGAAAGCGCCACCGCCCGCCAGGGCACGGGTCCGCCGTGCTGCTCGGCGTCCATGCTGAACGGTGGCACCACCGGGCTCACACGCCCGGCGACCTTCTCGTAGAGGCTGCGAAACCTCCGTTCCTGGCGGAGGTAGTAGCTGTCGAGCAGCCAGAATCCCGTCGCCAGTCCCACGGCGACCGCGGCCGTCTTCCAGCTCGGCCCGCGGGTGGCGACCGCGATGAAGGCGCCGCTTACGGTCATGGCCCAACTCTTCACCAGGAACGAGGTGTTGGCGTGCCGGGCGATCACCGCCTGGAGGAACTCCAGATGCTTCACTTCCTCCGGGCCGAGGCTCGGCTGCGCGGTCATGAGACCGGGCCTTCGTCCTCGGACGGCCGGGTGCCCGTGTCGGCGTCACCGGGCTCCGCCGTGGGTGCGGCGGTGGCCTGGCCCTCTCCGGACGGTTGACGCGGATCGGCTGTCTCGCCGGAGGCGCCGGGCTCCTCAGGTGCCCGGCGCCCCTCCTCCGGTGCCCGGTCCTCCACAGACCGGTTCTCCTCGGGTGCCCGGACGTCCTCCGCTGCCGCCGGGGCCCCCTCGGGCGTCTGATCCTCGTCTGCCTCGCCTGCCTCGTCGGCACGCGTCGCCCCTGTTCGCTCCCCCGCTTGCTCCACCGGCTGCCCCGGCGAGGCGCGGAACTGTGCGTTCAGGTCGCCGGCGATGCCGTTGAGGCGGTCTTCGAGCTGATCGGGGCCGTAGCGTACAAGCACGGTGTAGACGTGGTCGAGGAGTTCGAGGCGGGCCCGGGGCGGTGTGGGGTGGGCGGGTGCCCGGTCTCCGGTGGGCAGCCGGGTGC
Source organism: Streptomyces sp. P9-2B-2 (assembly GCF_030406865.1). Classification (NCBI taxonomy): domain Bacteria; kingdom Bacillati; phylum Actinomycetota; class Actinomycetes; order Kitasatosporales; family Streptomycetaceae; genus Streptomyces; species Streptomyces sp. P9-2B-2. Next base: position 241,007 of record NZ_CP129126.1, read on the forward strand.
CGTTGCGTGCGGAGGCGGGGTAGGGCCAGGCGGGTGCGGTCAGGGGAAGGTCGTAGCTGCCGGCCACACCGGTGCGGGCGCGTTCCTCGACGATGCGGATGCAGGCCTCGTCGAGCGTACGGTGGGCGTCGCTCGCCGCCGCCTCGACCGTGGACCGCAGCCGCCACCAGGTCCCGGTGTGCGCCACCAGGCTGCGCCGGGCCGCGCTCAGCAGCTTTCTGCCCTGCTGCTCCGCGTCGGTGACGTCCCGCCGGGCCTCCTGGTCGCTGTCGGCGCAGGGGTTGTGGGCGAGCACCTTGACCACGATGGCGGCGGTGCTGAGCACCAGGGTGAGGATGACGACGGCGCTCTGGTCCGGCGCCAGATCCACATGCTCACGCACCGCACCGGCCGCGCGCATCCGCGCCCATATTCCGACCATGGTGAGGATGGCCAGGGTGAAGAGGACCGGCCCGGCCGCGTTGGGCCAGGGCAGTTCGCCGGCCTTCCGTCGTTCCGTACGCGGGCTCCTGGGCCAGAGCGCCTCACGCAGCGCCGCGACCGGACCTCGGCGCGTCCGCTCCAGGGTGCGGGCGGTGCGGGTACGCCGCCGGAAGACGGACTCGGCCAGGAGGCTGCCCGCGGCCAGCAGGCAGACGGCGACGCCGAAGCCGGGCAAGTAGGCCAGGTAGTAGCCGGGTTCGGTCTCGCCCAGGCCGAAGAACCGCTGCATCAGGGTGCCGATGAACATCGTGTCGAAGGCCACGCAGCCGACCAGGGTCGGCCACAGCAGCCGTCGCCAGAGCACGGGCCGACGGCGCAGGCTCTCCGGTCCGTCCTCGGCGTGGCGGACGCGCAGTTCTCCGACGCGCTCCTGGGCCTGCTGGGACGACCGGGCGACGACGAACCGCTCGGCCGCTTCGATGGTCGTCCGGGCCTGGTGGAAGGTGTCGGCGACCGCGGTGACCGCGGTGCCGAGCCCGGGCTGCGCCGCGGTCAGCGCGGTGTTGGCATCGGTGAAGGCCCGCATGAGGGCGGCCTGTTCCCGGCTGTCGGTCTGGTCCACGGGCCGGGCGGAGGGCCGCTTCCTGGGGTCCAGTCCGATGAAGGCGGGGTCGCTGCCAGGGCAGTCGACCGCCGACTGATAGCGGGCGGCAGGCCCCGCCCGGTTCTTTCCGTTGGTGGTGTTCATCGCTGCCCGCCGCCCTCACTTCCTGGTGATTTCGATGTCGACGCGCCGGTCGCACTGGAGCTTGTCCTCGGCGGTCATCCGGCCGCCCGCGGTGTGGTCCGGCTTCGGGCAGCCCGTGGGCAGGCCGCGCCCGTGGGCGGTCACCCGCTCCACCCCGAGGCCGGTCAGCACGTCCTTCACCGCGTCCGCGCGTGCCTGCGACAGCCGGTGGTTGTTGTCCGGCCGGCCGCGCGGGTCGACGTAACCGGAGACGACGACCCTGCTGCCGGGGGTGGTACGGGCGCTGACCGCGACATCGTTGAGCAGCGGCAGGGCCTGCGGGCGAACGGTGGACGAGCGGGTGTCGAAGAGCGCCGCGCCCGGGAGTTCGTAGGTCTGCGGGCGGTCCTGCGCGTAGGCGACGGCCGGGTCCTGGGGTGTCTTCTTCCCCGGTTTGCGCCCCTCGGCCGTGCCGATGGCGGTCGGGGCGAGAGTGCAGGAGGTGCCGTGCGCGTCCTTGCGGCCGGCGCCGCACAGCGCGCGCCACAGCTTGCTCAGCCAGGTCCGCTGGGCCGGCATGGGTGCGGGCTGTCCGGTGGCCGGCTGGCCCAGCCCGGCGAGCGTGAGTCGCACTCCGGTCAGGGACGGTGTCTCGTCCCGGGCGGCGCAGACCCGGGTGATGGCCTTGATCTCGCTCCGGTCCCGGAAGGCGGCCGCCCTCAGATCGGCGCAGCCCGTGGTGGACAGCCCGTCGGTCAGAACGAGCAGGCTGCGGCTGCCGGATGCGCCCTCCAGTGAGGACGCTCCGGCCCCGAGGGCCGCGAGGACGTTGCTGCCGCCGCTGCGGGGAACGGCTCGCTCGGCCTTGCCGACCAGCCCGGTCAGGCAGCTGACCGCCTGTTGTTTCCGCGTCTTCTGGTTGATCTCGTTGTTGTTGTCCCTGACCCAGTCGGCCGAGCGGTCCTTGGCGATCCAGCTGATCTGCGCCGAGTCGCCGCTGAAGCTGCCGACCGAGACGGTGTCCTTGCGTGCGACCACCGACCTGAGCAGAGCGGCGATGCTGTGCGCGTAGTCGCGCCCGGCGCCCGGACCGCGTACGGAGGAGGAGGCGTCGACGAGGACGACCGTACGGCCGGTGGTGTCTGCGGGCTGCTTCATCCAGGCGCAGGCGTCCAGGCGGGGTTCCTTGCCGCAGGCGCCGAGGAGACCGGCCAGCAGTGCCGCTCCCAGGGCGCCGGCGAGCGCGGAGGTGCCCCGGCGGCGTCCGGGTATCCGGACCGTGGTGCTGTCTGTGGTGTTCACGGCGCCAGCTCCCCGACGTCGCCCACGGTGTCCACCCAGGAGAAGGGGCTGAGCCCCATCTGACGGCAGAATTCGCTCAGGGCCTTGTCGTAGGCGTTGGCGTACTCGAACAGGCCCACCTGCTCGTGGTGCTTGGTCGCCGCCGTGAGGACGTCGGCGAGCGCCTCGGCGCCGTTGCGGCGGGTGTTCTTGAGTGCCTGCATGACCTTGAAGAAGTCCTCGTCGGCGAGGGCGGCGGCGAAGGGCACCAGGAGCCGCCGCTCGGCCGCGCCGAGGGTGCCGAGGAGCTCCAGTTCGCTCATCACCCGGAGCCAGCGCTCGGTCAGCTCCTGCACCTGGTCCGCCTTGAGTTCGCCGAGGTGGTGCTCCTTCTCCATCCGTACTTCGGCGAGGTGGAAGGGCAGCACATGTTCCCGCAGCGCCGGGTCCATCCGCATGCGTACGGAGGGGCGGCAGCGGATGAGGCCCTTCTCGTCGTGGTAGCACCAGCCGCCGCGCAGTTCCTTGTTGACGGCCTTCTCCGCGGCCACCGGATCGTTGGGATCGCAGGCGCGGGCGACGGACCAGGCGCGGCGCAGCAGCTTGCCGCGGGCCGCCTCCTCGTGCAGCGCCGCGCGCTCCCGCAGGACGTCCAGCGTCATCTCCTGGCTGCTCCAGCGGAAGTGCGGGACGAGTTCGAAGGCGAACACATCGCCGTCGGCCGCCACCGACAGCGTCTCCTCGACCGGCGGCAGCTCCACGGCCACCTCACCCTGGGCCGCCTGCCCGAGTGCCGTGCCGTCCGGGCTCTCCGGGTCGTCGGCAACCTCCGGGGCGCCGGCGGGCCCGGTCTCGTCCTTACGCGTCACCCGGCGCCACCAATTGCGCAGCCTGGTGCGGAGTCCTTTGCGCTCTGTCATGGTCTGTCTCCTCTTCGTACGGGGTGTCGTCAGGACGCGGAGCCGGGTGTGGGCCCGTCCTCGGGGGGCTGGTCCCGGAGCTGGCGAATGGTGCGCGAGTCCGGGTGCCGGCCGGCCCACATGCCGAGGTAGAACCCGGCACGGAGGGAGAGCGGCCGGGCCCAGATGCGCGGGACGAGGACCTCCAGGAAGGCGGCCAGCTCTTTGTCCGCGTCCCCGGCCAGCAGCCAGCGCCGCAGCAGGTCCCAGGCGCGCGTCGAGCTGTCCTGGCCCATCAGGGCGTGGCGCCACAGGCGGACCAGGGCCTCGGCACGGTCCGGATCGGTCATCGCGGTATCGGCCAGGACGGGCCGGTCGCGCCGGTCCGGGCCGACGCCGTAGCGGCTGAGGATCAGCAGGGTGCGGATCGCGTGCTTGGCCAGATGGTCGTTGTCCGAGGCGATCCAGCGGTCCAGTGCGTCGGCGGTCGGGCCCGGCGCGCGGGCGAGGTAGAGCCAGGACATCGAGAAGGCCACCGAGCTGCTGAACGCCAGCTCCGGCCGGGTGCCCAGTTCGCGCAGCGCCCAGAGGGTGTCCGGGACGTCCTGGGCGCCGACCAGGGTGCCGTACGCCCGTGCCGCGCTGTCCTGGTACTCCCACCGGGGGCTGCTCAGCCAGCTGCGGATCTGAGCCCGCACCCGGCCCACCATCCGGGGGTCGTGGGCGGCCATCTCCAGGGCGAGCGCGGCGGACTGCCGGTAGGCCGTGGACTTCCGGGCCCACTGCCGGATCAAGTCCCGGTAGACGCTGTCGAAGTCGTGGCTGAGCAGAATCCCGGCGATGTGCGCGGCCCGTACCCGGATCCGCTCCAGCGGCCCGGCGACCAGCGCCGTCAGCCACTCGCGCAACGGCTCGCGCAGACTGTCGTAGTCGTGCCAGACGATCTCGATGACGGCGTGCATCAGATCTTCGTTCACCAGCCGGGCGCACCGGGGGTTGTCGTCGGTGCGGCCGCCGGACAACGCGTCCCCGGGGGCGCGCATCTCCTGCGGGATCAGCTGGTCCAGCTCCCGCTCGAAGACATGGTTGGTGGGGGCCGGTTCACGGGTCTCGTAGCGCGGCAGCACGGTCGCGCTGAGGACTTCGCCGGCCTCGAAGACATCGGAGAGCGGGAGGCCGTGGAAGAGCGCGTAGGCGATCCGGAACGCCTGGCGGTGCGGGTCCAGCACCGGGCCGTGCGCGGTCTCGGCGGGGACCCGGAGCAGTTGTTTGGCGAGTCGGCGCAGCCGGTCGCGCCACTGACCGATGACGTCGCTGAGGCTGGTGTCCGCGGAGTGGATGTGCTGTGCCAGTAGCTCGGCGAACTCCACGACGCTGCGTACGGACGGGGCCCCGTCGAGGGTGCGCTGCACCTCCTGGGACTCCAGCATCCGGGCGGTGAACTCCGTGGTGTGCTCGGCGGTGCAGTCCTGCTCGGGGCACGCTCCGGGGTGCCCCGCGAGCAGCCGGCGCAGATGTACGGCGAGGACCGGGCCGAGGGCCGGGCGCCGGTGCTCGAAGGCGTGCGGCCGCAGCAGGTCGGGGTCCACCCGGCCCAGCTCACCGAGGATGACGAGGAAGGCGCGGTGTTTGCGGGCGAGATGGCCGAGGGTCTCCAGTGTCGACAGCTTCAGCGGCTGGTCCTCCAGGTCCACCACGAAGCCACCGGGCGTGAGCAGGTCGTCGGCGCGCCGGCACAGCGTCTGGAGGATGCCCGGAGCCTCGCTGTGCAGGATCTTGATCCGGTCGTCGGGGCAGCAGCCGGCGAGCAGGGTCAGTGCCGTGGAATGCCGGCCGCTGCCCGGCTGCCCGGCGAGCACCACCACGTGCTGTGCGGCGAGCCGGGCGGCCATCTGGGGCTGCTGCTCGACGTCCTGGTGGGAGTCCAGCTGTTCGGCGACGGTCAGCGAGGTGACGCCCAGCACCTGGATCTCGACGCCGTTGTCGCCGCCGATGGTCAGCTGCTCGGCGTAGAAGGCGGAGCCGCTGCCGTTGGCGACCGCGCTGCGCTTGAGCTTGTTCAGGGCGTTCTGCTGGCGGGCCTGCTGGTAGCGGGTGAAGTCGCCGCCGTCGCCGGCTTCCCGGCGGGCGGCGGCCCGGACGGTGTCCTGGGCCGACGGCCGGCTGTCGCCGTGCTGGGGTGCTGTGAGGTCGTCCGGGGCGCTCGCACCGGTGGCCTCGGTGCCGTCCGACGCTCCGGCCGGGCTCGGCTCCACGGCTTCGGGCGGTGCCGGTTCCTCCGCGGCGGCAGCGGGCTCCTCGGCCGGCACCTCCGCCGCCGCGTCCTCCGGCCCGGCGTGTTCGGTCTCGCTCACTGTCGGTCTCCGCTCTGTGCGTCGCGGTTCTGGTTCACGGTGGCGTTGCCGGACCCGTTGCTCACGGCGCAGTCGTGATAGGTGGAGTACGCGCCGGGCTGCGGGGCGCCGGGCGCGGGCGGCGCCGGATGCGACTGCGGCCGCGGGTCCGGCTGCGGCTCCGTCCTGCGCACCGGTACGTGGCTGCGCAGGGCCTCCGTGATGACGGGGAGGTCGAGATGCGCGTACGGCACCCGCAGCTGCATGTACTGCCGTTCCGTCAGCTCGGCGATGTCAGCGGGCAGTTGCTCCTTCTTCGGGAGCTCGGCCGAGTCGATCAGCACGGGGATGACGGTCTTGCGCAAGGTGAGGGCGCGCTGGATCTCGTCGTGGACGTAGTCGCCCGGTACGTCGATCCGGCGCCGGCCGTCGGTGTCGCACAGCGAGAGCCAGTTCGGGCCGATCAGCACGAGGAGGACCGCACAGCTTTCGAGGTGGCGCCACAGCTCGGGCGGAAAGTGCACGCCGGGCTGCGTGGTGCGGCGGTCGCGAAAGACGTTCTCCGGCCCGAATACCTCCTTCAATTTCTCGTCGAGCAGGACAGCCGCTGTGGCGCCGTCGCCGGTCCGGTAGTTGATGAATACTCCGGCCATGATTGTTCTGCCTTTCCTCATGCGGACAGCGGTGGATTGCGGCAGCCGGATGCTGTGTCGGTTACTCGGGCTGTCGCGGGCACTGGGGGATGAAGCCGAGATTCACAGGGGTTTCAGGCGTGGTCAACGCGTTGCCCTCGGCCTTTTGGCCGGGCAACGGAACACCACGGATGCGGCGGGAGTGCGGTTCTTCGGGCGGCCTTCTCCGCGGGCGGGCCGGTGGGCGAGAAGTCAGGCCGGAGTTCCCGGACCGGTCCGGTGGGTGTGCAGTCCGATCGCGAGGTGCGGAAGGGTCCGACGGACGGTCGGATTCTTTGGCCAACGATTCAGTGCGCGGCTCAGCCGCAGAAGATCGGCGCGGATGGTGGCCGAGTCGATGAGGGCAACATGAGAGGCGACCAATTCCGCGATCGCACAGGCCTGCTCGATTTCCCCGACGTTCGCCAGTGCAAGCGCCAGCCGGGCGCCAAATCGGGCTCTGGCACGGCGGGATTCCGGCGGAATGGCTTCCAGACCGTCGCCGAGCAAAGTAACGGCTTCGGCCGGGGAACCGAGATCGTGCATGCACCAGCCGGCGACGAAGGCGGTCAGATCCGGCAGATGGATGCTGCCCAGGACCGGGTCCGTACCGTCCGGCGCCACCGTACCGGCCGTCAGCTCCGCGCCGCGGTCGAGCGCCCGCCGGCAGGCGTCACGGTCCCCCACCAGCGCGTGCCCCTGCGCCTCGCGCTGCGCCGCGAGTCCGCGGATACGTACGCTGCGGGCCTGCTGCGCCGCCCGCCGCGCCAGTTGGACGGTGGCCACCGAATCGCCGGTGTACAGGGCCAGTTCCGCGCGCCGGATCAGGGCGTAGGCGGCCAGTTCGTCGTCACCGCCGTCCGCGGCCAGCTGGACCGCCTGTTCGGTCCACCACAGCGAGGCCCCGTCGCTGCCTGCCTCCTGCGCCATCCAGCCGGTGTACTCGGCGAACCGGGAGGCGAGCCGGAGCACCACATCGCGGTGCGCGGGCTGCGCCTGGTGCGCCATGCCCCGCAGTGCGCTGGTGGCCGCGATACAGAGCTGGGCGACCACCGACGGCCCGAAGAGCTGTCCCAGCCGGCGGAACTCGTCGAAGACATTGCGGAAGTAGGGCAATGCCGAATTCGTCTCCCCGCTTTCGAGGAGAGGCGGTGCGAGAGACCAACTCACAATGGTGGTGGGCAGGGCCCCGCCGCCGGATGACGCGGGGTCGAATGCCACGAAGTCGCTCTCCCCGCCGGCCTGCATCCGTAATGTCCAGGGAGTGCCGATATCCGCCTCGGTCATCGGCGCCGCGGGCGTACTGTGCTCGGGTGCGGAAATCAGGCCGCTGAGTTGTCCGTCGGCATGGAGAGCGCTGTCACATAACTGTGCAAGATCGTGACTGGGTGCCTTCACGCCACGCTCGATCTTGCTCAAGTGCCCTTTGGAAAAACAGATCAGGCTCGCCAGTTCTCCCAGCGACAGCCCCGCTTCAATCCTTCGCCGGCGTAACTCCGCCCCGAACCGCACAGGAATCCGCTGCACCCCGCTCGCCCCCCTCGTCGTTCGCGACCGGTGAGGGGAGTGTGCCACGCCTCACACCAACTCTCACAACCCCTTCACGAATTGCTTGCTATCGGTTTCATCACGCTCCGCTTCTGGCGAGGTAAATCGCCTTCCCCGCAGGAAGGACCCCTTGCGCAACGGTCACTTCAAGGCAGCCGCCGGTTCCGCAACGCCGAATCTCCGCCCGACGAGCGGCCCTCCGCACCCCGGACCGGTCGACGATCCGGCTCAGTCACTCCCCACCCGGTGAGGAACGGGGCCGTTCTCCAGAAGGTGGCTGACGCTATGGAAGACGCGCTCCAGCAGCGCTTCGCCGTACGGCAGGAACGGCAGCGGAACGGCACGCCGTCCGGCGGGCGGTGACAGTGCGTCCATGTCTCCAGACCGTAGCCGCAGGGTCTGACAACGCCGCCCGCCCGCCGGACCGCGAACCGCGCGGGCCGGTGCGCGTCCTAGCTGATGAGGTCCTGGGCGCGCAGGTACCCGGCGGGCCGCTCGTGCTCGCCGAACCAGCGGTGGGCGGCGCGGGAACGGGCCGCCTCGATCAGCGCGCCACCGTAGTGGCGGAGGACGAAAGCAGGCAGGCCGATGCGGTAGCGCCGGTCGGATACGCCCGCCACGCCGGACTGCTCCTCGATGAACAGCGGAGCCAGCGCCGGATCCTGCGGTTCCTGCACACCACCGGTGGGGCACAGCTCAAGGCTCACCAGCCGGTGCCCCGAGTTGCCAGTCCCTTGGGGGCACCAGAACAGGCCGACGGCATCCAGTGAGTCCCACGGAATGACCGCATGCGAGGTCTTGTTGCGCCACCACCACACGCCGGTCGTGTCGAATGCCAGGTAGGCGTCGCGGTCGCCCCACACGGCCCACGCCATGAACACCGCGACCGTGCCGAACACCAGGAACCAGATCACCGCGAACACCCAGGTGCCGACGCCGTATCCGTTGACCAGGCAGGCGACTGGCATCGACAGTCCGAGGGCGAGACCGGCAACGGCACCGGGCATGGTCCGGCGCATCCGCTGCTTGCCGAAACGGAACATGGTGGCCTCAGGGGCAGGGGTACGTCCGGTGAGCATGCAGGCACCCTACGAAACGTCGGCGCCCCACTGGACGGCGGCCCCGAGTCCCCGGATCGGGCCGGGAATCCGGGCCCGCGCCCGCCGTCGAAAACCCGTTTGTACGACCGTCAGGGGCCGTCTAGGCTCACGGATCATCGACGTGTAGCTCAGCAGCAGAGCACCGGGCTTGAGACCCGGAGGGCGCGGGGGCGGAACCCGCCACGTCGGCTATGAACGACGACGCTGAGCAGCAGCCCCTCACCCAGGTCCCGTCCTATGCGCGGGACCAGTTGGCGAAAGCCTTCGTCACGGCGCTGACCCACGAGGACACCGATACCCGCCATCGTGCGGAGGACCGGGCCCGCCGCTGGCGCGCAGTCCTGGACGGCCTGGCCGAGGGCTCGTTGACGGTCGGTTCGCGCACCCCGGTGGCCGGTCTTCCGGCCTGGGTGACCCCCGAGGTCGTCCGGGGTGGCTTCGCCACCGGTGCGGCGAGCGCCGGCGGGCCGCTCCAGCCGTACGAGAAGGAGGCGGCACGGCGGGCAGGCGTCAAGGCCGACCGCCGGGCGCTCTTCGCACACGCACTGACCGAGGCCGGGCTGGCCGACCTGTGCGCGCTCCTGGACACCGGGCGCTATGAGGTGTCGGTGCCCGAGGAGGCCGCGCTGCTCACCGTCGCCTGGCTGGTGCGCTCCGGGCAACTGGCCGAGGCGGCCGAGCTCGTCGAGGCGCTGGGGCCGTTCGCCGACCGGCTGCGGTTCACCCCCCGGCCGTCGGTCGCGCCCGCGCCGGACGCCGCCGCGGTGCACCGCCGCACGGTCGCCGACGCCGGCCGCACCCTGGCGCGACGGCGGCCGCACGCGGCGGTCGAGACCCAGCGGGAAGCGCTCACGGTCTGGCAGCCGTTCGCCGATGAACTGCTGGTCCACTGGCTGGAGACGGCGGAGGGCGAGCAGGTTCTCGCGCGCACGCCGGACGAGGGCTGGCACGAGCGCGGGGCGGCCCTCCTGCGCCGATACCGGCAGCTGGCGATGGCCCACACACACTGCGGAAAGCATCGCGACCCCAAGGAGAACCTGGGCATCCTGCGCGGCACACTGGAGGAGACCGTCGCCGGGCGTCCGCTCGATGCCCGTCGGATCGGTCTGCTGCGGCACGCCGTCGCGTCCATGGTGCGGCGTCGCGGGATACCCGGTTCCGAGCGGCATCTGAAGCTGCGTGCCCGGCAGGCGGCGCAGGGGGCGCTCCCCTCGCACCACGCCCTGGCGCAGCTGGTGCTCCGCAGGCTCGGCGATCTCCCCCAGGACGTGGGCGCGGCCGATGTCGAAGCACTGGTGGTCCCGGTGACGGAGCTCGAGCACCGGGAGACCGGGCTGCCGGCCGGCGCTCCGGTTCCGGCGACGCTCCGCGGGGTCGTCGAGGCGACGCTGAGCGCTCCGCTCGGCACGCTCGTGGAGCGGGGCGTGGTGCCGTCGGCCGAGGTGCTGGCCGAGCTGGTGCCGCAGCTGGTCGCCGCCACTACTGCGCAGGCCTATCCCGACGAGGCCCTGCGCACCCTGATGGCCGCGAACTACCGGGCCTTCCGTAACCGCCGTTCGCTGCTGCTGCTCCATCTGGAGCGGCAGGTACGGATCGAGGAGCTGCCCTGGGTACGGGCGGTGTCCGGGCAGCGGGGCGACGAGGCGGCGCAGGAGGGTGCGCATACCGCGCTGCGGCAGCTGGGTGAGCTGGCCGTGCAGGGGTTCCCCGGCACGCTGCTTCCCAACCCCCTGGTGCGTGAACTCGGCGTGCTGGCCCGTCAGGCCGACCTGGGTGCTCCGATGGTCGAGGAGCTGGCGGCGGACATCTTCATGGGCACCTTCGCCCCGAAGTTCCGCACGGCCGCGAGGATCGCGGGCGACCTGCTGCGCGGCACGCTTTACGAGCGCTACTACGGGATCGACTACGCGACGCTCCGGAACCTGGCGATCGCCGAGACGGCCGAGGCGCTGACCCGCTCCTACCAGCCGCGCACCTCCCCGCAGTTCGCGCGGCTGTGCGCGGCGCGGGCCGGGTCTCCCGGGCAGGGCTCGGTGGCGGCGAACGGCAAGGTGATCGAGCAGGCGCAGATCCTCACCACACACAATCTGGCGACCCTGGTGCGTCAAGTGGGCATCGCCCCGGAGCCCGGCTGGGAGGATCTGGCCCGTCGCTGCTTTCGTACGGTCTGCCGGCTGACGGCCCGGGTACACCACAACCCCCGCCCCTTGGCGACGATCAAGGACGCGGCGTACGCCTGGCGCCAGCTGATCTTCTTCCTCGCACTGTGCACACCTGCCGAGCAGTCCCGGCTGCTCAGCGGGCTGGACGAGGAGACGGCCCGTCACCCGGCACATGTCGCAGTCCGGCTCGCCCCGGCCCTGGCGGGCCTGCACCTGGTGGCGGCCGGCGGAGGCTTCACGGCAGACGGGACGGCGCTCGGCGGCCGGGCCCGCCGTTTCCTCGGGTGGACCACCGGGGAGCACTGGCTGCGTCGGATTCCGACGACGAGGGACCAGGCGACGGGCTGAGGGGGCGGCTTGTCGGGCCGGGACGTGTACCCGTAGGGGGGTCGGGTTCGGGTACTCGTAGGAATGCGCACCCCGGAGCTCCCTCAAGCGCATTCGGCCGGCCGCACTCACTGCCCGAACTGAGCGAAATCCTCCAACACCGCCCCCTCATTACTGTGACCGCCCAACTGATCATGAAATGGTGCGTGGTCGCAGACTTGCAGGGTGCGGTGCGTGCTCCGGTGCGGGCCGCCGCCTCCGCGACGACCCGAAGGACGTGCCTCATGAGCGAACGAGTCATCACCCCGCGCAGCCGCGGCTTCCTCTTCCTCGACTCCCATCCGGCCGGCTGTGCTCGCCTGGTGCAGGAGATGTGGCAGGCCGTCCCCCCGCCCAGCGAGGTCCCGAGCGACGCGCCGGTGGCGCTCATCGTCGGCTCCTCAGCGGGCTACGGGCTGGCCGCGACGATCGCCGGGCTCGCCCGGGTGGGCATCCGCGGCATCAGCGTCTGCTTCGAGAAGGCCCCCACCGAACGGCGTACCGGCACGGCCGGCTGGTACCGCACCGCCGCCACCGCCGAACTCGCCCACCAACACGGCCACGAGATGGTCTTCCTCAACGGCGACGCCTTCTCCGACGCGATGAAGGACCAGGTCGCGGAGCTGCTGCGGGAGCGTTTCGGCCGCCTGGACCATCTGATCTACTCGGTCGCCGCACCGCGTCGCACCGACCCGGACACCGGTGCCACCTACGCCTCCGCCCTCAAGCCCATCGGCGAGGCGTACCGCACCAAGACCCTCGCCTTCGACAGCGACGGGACGCCGGAGGTCACGGAGGTGGAGACAGCGCCCGCCAGGGATGACGACATCGAGCAGACCGTCGCCGTGATGGGCGGCGTGGACTGGGAGCGCTGGATCGACCACCTCGCCGACCGTGAGCTGCTCGCCGACGGATTCAGCACCGCCGCCCTGTCGTACATCGGCTCGCCGCTGACGGACGGGATCTACCGGCAGGGCACCATCGGCGCCGCGAAGTGCCACCTCGAAGCGACCGCCCGTACGCTCAACGAGCGCCTGGAGAAGCTGGTCGGCGGCCGCGCGGTGACCTCCGTGAACGGGGCCGCGATCACCCAGTCCTCCACCGCCATCCCCGGGATCGCGCTCTATGTGGGCCTGCTGCGCGGTGTCCTCGGCGACGCCATGGTGCCGCCGATCGCCCAGCTGACCAGCCTGTGGGACCAGCTCACCGATGGCCGGCCGCTCGATGTCGACGACGACGGCCGGGTCCGTCTCGACTCGTGGGAGCTCAACAGCGCGGTCCAGGCCGCCGTCACCGAGCGCTGGGACACGGCCGCCACCGACAGCATCACCCGCCTCGCCGACCTCGACTGGTTCCACGCCGAGGTCCAGCGGCTCTACGGCTTCGCGGTACCGGGAATCGACTACTCGGCCCCGACCGCCACCCAGGTCCCCTGGCCGGACGCCGTCTCCTGACTCCGGTGACTCCGATGGCTTCGGCGACTCCGGCGACTCCGGCGACTCCGGGAAGAATGCCGCTCGAACGCCCGGAGCCGTGAAAGGACAAGGGCAGTGAGTCCGCATCACCGGGCGTGATCGCACGCTTCCGTTTCGCCGGATTGCCGAGCAACTCGGCGATTCGGCAGGACTGTTGACGGTGTGATGGATTCCGCTGACTGCGGCACAGCGCATTTAGATGTCAATTACACGTCAAGGAATGTGAACGACGGCTCGGCGCCGTCCCCACCGCATTCCGACCGCGCGGAACATGACACCCTCACCGACAGCGCTCACGGGAATTGCGCGGCGGACGGTTCGCTTTCCGGCCGTGGCTCTTGAGTCACGGCCTCAGCGGCCACTGTCCGGGGCGCCGTGGCGGGAGATGACCGCCGTCACGGTTTTACCGGCCGCCTTGCTGTGGACCTCTACGGATGCCGCGAGGCGGCACACCATCGACCATCCGAAGCCGCCGCCCTCCCCGGTGACGTCCGGCGTGCGGGGGCGCGGCAGAACGGGGCTGGAGTCGCCCACGGTGATCACGACCGACTCCGGGTCGGCCGTCAGTCGCAAGGTGCAGAGCTTGCCGCCCGCATGACGTACGGCGTTGGTGACCAGTTCGGAGACGACCAGGATCACCGCGTCCCTGGCGTCCTTCTCCAGGGAGGGTTCCAGGCGCTCCAGGAACGTGGCCGCGATATGCCGGGCGGGACCGACAACTTCGGAATAGCAGTCCAGTTCAAGCTCCAGCACCGGCGACGCCGTGACCGTGCGCGGAGCCTCGGCGGTGCTCATGATAAAGCTCACCTCGTATCGCATCGACTTGCCTTCAGGCCGGAGAGCGTGCCCCCTTCCCGAGGTGTCAACCACACATTTCCGAGTTCGGACGAAAATGTTTACTCTTCGCAACCTCGGAATGATCGAACCCCGTCCCGCCCGAACCGAATCCGGGCAAGCGGAGCGCCGCGGAACACCTCACCGGACCGGAAGTCGCACGGTGAACTCGGTGACCGTCACAGCCATCAGGTCTTCCCTACGATTCCGGCACCGGAAATGATCAGTGCGGCAGCATCAGAAGAAGGGGAACCACAGTTGTCAACCTCAAGACAATCGCGTGCCCGTATCCGCTGCCCGCAATCGGAAATCGCCCCCGGTTTGCTGCACGAGCCGGCGGGTAAAAGGGACTGCGTTCCTTGCGTCGCACGGTCCGCGGCGCGGCAGAGCTGACCGCAGCCAACGGCCCCGGCGACCCGCCCCCGTGCGGCGAGCGCAGCCCCGGGCGCCTGCCCTCACGCGAGCCCGGCTCACCCACTCGTTCCCGGCGCAGCCGCGACCGGCTCCTCCGTTTCGGGCCTACCGGTGGTGCGTACCAAAAGCCGCAAAGGCACATAGACCGCCACAGAGACTAGGAACGCGATGTAGTACGCAAAGTCGGCGCCATGCAGTGCGGCCGCGACCGGGCCGACGAACAGGGTGGTGTCCATGAAGGGCACGGCCGCGGCGAAGGCGACGACGAAAGCGACACACGCGGGCCACCAGGGCTGGGGGCGGCCGAACTCGGCCTCGACGTCGATCGGCGCACCGCGCCGCGCCTTGGCCCGCAGCCGCGCGTCGACCAGCACGATGCCCACGAACCCGGGGATCCAGTAGCCGACGAACAGCAGCAGGTTCTGGAAACGGAGCGTGGTGTCGGCGGCGTGCAGCCAGAGGACGAGCAGAAAGCCGAGCACGGCGGCCGCCGCCGCGGCGAGCGGCCTGGGAACCCGTATACCGGCCGTCTGAAGGGCCAGCGAGCCGCTGTAGTCGTTCATGGCGTTGCTGCACACCGCAGCAGCCGCGATGGCCAGGAGTCCGAAGGCGCCGAGGACCCCCCCGCCCAGCAGCCCGTGTACCCCGGCGGCGGTCTGGTCGGTGAACAGCCCGGCTCCCCACAGCCCCAGCGCCTGGACCCAGGCGAAGGAGAGCACCATGCCGAGCAGGGAGTACCAGAACATCCGGGGCCGGGAGGTCGCCCGGGGCAGGTAGCGGCTGAAGTCCGAGGCGTAGGGCGCCCACGAGATAGCCAGGCTGAGCGCGATGGTGCTGGTCAGGACGAAGGCGCCGAAGCGGTCGACGCCGTGCGCGGAACCGGAAACGGGGAGCGGCACCCCGGACAGCAGCTGCACGCTGAGGACCACGAACGCGGCGCCCAGCACGAACGTCATCACCGTCTGGAGCTGGTGGAGGGCCTCGTAGCCGAAGACGCCGACGACCCCTTGGAGCAGCAGGACCACCAGCGCCCCCAGCCAGAACGGCCAGCCGAGCAGCTGGGCCAGCGCCTCACCGCCGAAGAGGCCGATGAGCGCGTCCCAGGCCACCGAGGAGAGCCACTGCATGATGCCGGGCAGGGCCACCCCGCGCCCGAAGGCGAGTCGGGAGAGCGGCAGCTGACCGGTTCCGGTCTGGCTGCCCCAGGTGCCCAGGTATGCGGCCGGGACCGCGCCGACGACCGTGCCGAGCACCATGGCGGTGAGGGCCGTCCAGAAGTCCAGCCCCAGCGAGACGCCCACCGTGCCGGAGAACACTCCGGTCATGGTGAGGTTGGGGGCGAACCACACGGTGAAAAGCCGGGCAGCCTTCCCGTAACGGTTGCTTTCGGGCACCGGCCCGATTCCGTGCCGCTCGACCGCCAGGTCGCCGGGCCGAGCAGGCATCCGCCCTCGGAAGGCGGATTCTTCGATGGTCATGACTCTCCAGGCTTCAACAGACGCGCCCTACGGTAGGCCGGAGCGCCGGCCCGCCCGTCAGGGCCCCCTGGCACCGGCACCGCCACCGTACGGGGGCCACACGGCGGGCATACCTGGGTCACAGGGCGCCGCGCGGGCGGGTCACGGATAGGAGACCACCGTGGCCGGCACCGTCGACGTGCCCGAAGTGGGAGCGCCGATGCTGTTGATCACGTGCTCGTACTGCCCCTTGCCGCCCAGGGAGACCACCAGCAGATGGTGGAGCTGCACGCCCGGTTTGCCGGGAGCCTGGAAGCCGTGGTCCTGACGGATGGTGGGGTCCACGTTGTAGAAGCAGTAGCTGCCCAGGCCCCACCCTTCGTGGGTGGTCACCCCATCAGCGATCTTGTACGCGGCGTACCCCTTGATGTCGCCGTTCTGTATCGCGGCCTGATTGGGCGCGTCGTAGGCCTTCTCGTTCTGGAAGAAGACCGTCCGTCCGCGATCGCCGCGCCACTCCACGTCGTACTTGTTGAAGTGCTCGACGAAGAGCCCGGTTACCAGGACGTCGTCCCCGTTGACCCGGACCCCGTAGTCCGCCCGGTTCGTCTCCCAGCCCACCCCGTCCCCGTGGTCGGCCCGCCAGATCCAGGTGTGGTCGACGAGGGTGTGGTTGCTGTTGATCACCATGCTGGTGGTGGCCTTGCCCGGGCCCGCCCCGCCGATCCGTATGAACACGTCCTGCACCGTGGTCGGATTGGCGGCATGGTCGGCGGACGCGCCCTCGGGGCCGACCTCCAGCAGCGTCACGGAGTTGACCGGACCGGCATCGATCAGGAACCCGGCGAGCCGCACACCGTCGACATCGGCGATCTTCATGGCCGTCGCACCGTTGTCCGGAACGAGAGTCGGGTACCCCAGCCCCAGCACCACGGAATTCGCGCGCCCCACCTCAACCGGCCGGTCGAGGTGGTAAATCCCGGGCGTGAGCAGCAGGTTGAGGCCCTGTGCCAGCGCCGCGTTGAGAGTTGCCGCGTCGACCCCCGGCTTGGCCACATAGAACCGGTCGAGCGGAAGGGACTCGCCCCTTGGTGTGCCACTCCCCCAGGTGGTGCCGCGGGCGTTGACGCGCTTCTCCGGGAGAAAGACCTTGTAGTCGGCCCCGTCGAGATAGAGGAAGGGCTTCTCGCGGGAGACCGGGGTGGTGTCGAGGGTGGTGTACGGAGGGTCGGGGAAGCTCTGTGCCGGGGCTCCCTCGACGCCGGAGAACACCATGTTCCACACGGCGTTGTTCCAGCCGCCCACCGAGCTGTCGCGGGTGTACCACTGCTGCTGTGAATAGGGGCCCACGGTGCCGTCGATGCGGCAGTCGGCGATATAGCCGCCGCTGGCCCAGCCGTAGCCGTCCGGCGCCAGATTCAGTCCGCCCTTGATGTGCATCCGCCGGAACGGAGCCGCCTGCGCCACGGCCCAGCGGTTGGTGCCGCTGACCGGATGGAGCGTCAGGTTCTCTGCCGAGCGCCAGAAGTTCTGCGTCGCGTTGCCGTTGAACCAGCCGGCGTCGACGGTGACATCGCCGTGGAACGTGGTGTCACCGGGCGACAGTCCGAGCCCCGCGATCGAGGTGTAGAAGCCGATCTGGGCGTTCAGTCCGCGGTACGTACCCGGTTTGAAGAGGAGCGCGAACCGCCCCTCGCCGAACTGCGCCGACTCCTGCCGCCGGAAGATCTCGTCGAGCGTGCCCTGGATATCGGGCGTGGCGGGATCGAACACCAGCACATTCGGGCCCAGGTCACCGCCGCCCGGCAGCGCGGCGGCAGCGGGCGCCGCGGACGCCCGGGCGGGAAGGGCCGACAGACTCGCGGCGGGCACGGCAGCCGCCATCGCGGCCAGGACACTACGGCGGGAGGGCCTCGGCATGCGGGGCGCCGAGTCGCCGGTGGGGGGTATGGGCATAGCGGCTCTCCTGATTCAGGAAGTGAACGAGGGGCGTTCATGGGAGCGCTCTCTTGCCCGATGCATGTTCACCAGGTGTGGACGGCGCGTCAAGGGTTCTGGCGGAAATCCGAGTCTTGAACTGACTGGAGGTCAACTCAGCGGCACTGCGGAGCAGTTGAGGTCATTCGAGCCTTGCCGCTCCCTTCGCCCCGGAGGTTCACCTGTTGAAGTCTCCGCGCTCGGGAGATGTCGCTGATCGTCCGAGCGGAAGGGCGCGGCCTCAACGGCTCACCACGTCCGCACCACCCAGTTACCGCGATACCGCGTCACCGACTCACCGCGTCACCGATCGACATCGCCGCTACGCCGAGGAGCACCACCGCGAACGCCAGCCGGGTGGAGATACGCCTGGCGAGTACACCGCCCGCGGCGGTGAGGACCGCGCCGGCCGCGTAGCAGGCGGTCCAGCCGCCCCGTTGGTCGCCACGCAGCAGCCGGACCACCAGGAGCGCCAGTCCACCAAGGGTCAGCACGGCCGCCACCACGGTGTGGACCAGTCGCCGCTGCCTGTCCTTGCGCACCTCATCCTCGGCGAGGCCCGGCACCCCCTGCTGCTGAAAGCCGGCCCGCAGCTGCTCGGCACGAGTGGCCCTGTCTTCGTTGCCAGTCATGGCCGGAAGCTTATGAGGGGCGCCGAGGGCGGGGCGGACGGGGCGTGCGTAGACTCCGGCGCCATGTCCCTGCCACAGAATTCTCCGGCCCCGGACGCGACCGTGGTACGCACCGGACGCCGCGGCGCACTGATCGCCCTCCCCATCTGTCTGCTCCTTGTCGCACTGGGCCTGACCGGTGTGGTGGGGCTGGTCATGCTCGCCACGGGTACGACGAAGGGCGAGGTCACGGCGCCCGGTGTGGCCGGTCTGGTGATGATGCTGGTGTTCGGCGCGCTCGGGGTGCTCTTCGGCATCCCCGTCTGGCACGGCCGACGCGCGGCGGTCATGGTCGACCGCGCCGGGGTGTGGCTGGACAACGGCAAGGCGCGGCAGATCATCCCCTGGGGGGTGCTGGCCGGAGTCGGCATGCAGTGGAGCCAGTTCGGACGACGGGTGAAGCAGTACTCCATCGAGCTGTGCCCCAGCGGCCCGATCGACGACCGTGATCCGGTGCTCTGGGCCCTGGTCCGCGACGAGGAGCCGATCGGCCCCGGTCTGCCACGCCTGCGCTACCGGCTGCCGGTACCGCCCGGCAGCCAGGAGCAGGCGACGACGGCGGTCCGGCAGTACGCCCCGCCGCACCTCTGGCTGGGCGTGGCACAGCGCGAACCCGGCCACCTCGGCCGCCCGGACCCGAGCCGCCGCCCCAAGCGCTGAAGACGGGCGCCCGGTCGGCGAAGACGCCGGAATCCCGCACTCCGCACACATTCGTACGCGGACAAAGAAGACGGCTGGGGCGCACCGACGTGCGAAGGGCAGTGCGCCGCAGCCTTTCCCCGCCATCGGGACGGGTTCTCCGCCGACGGTAGGGCCGCCCGCAGCACCGCGCCATGCGGGGCCGCCGTACGGGGACGACGTACGGGGCGCGCCGAGGAGAGGCCGCGGGAGATAGAAAAGTCAGCCTGCTCCTGAACGGTCCCGCCCGCTCCGGACTCAGCCCAACGCCCGGTCGAGGTTGAATGCGGCGCTGATGAGCGCCAGATGGGTGAAGGCCTGGGGGAAGTTGCCGGTCTGCTCGCCGGTGCGGCCGATTTCTTCCGCGTACAGGCCGAGGTGATTTCCGTAGGTGAGCATCTTCTCGAAGGCGAGCCGGGCCTCGTCCACCCGGCCGGCGCGGGACAGCGCCTCGACGTACCAGAACGAGCAGATCGAGAAGGTGCCTTCCTCGCCGCGCAGCCCGTCCGGACTGCTGCGGGGGTCATAGCGGTAGAGCAGGGAGTCGGACACCAGCTCCTCGCCCAATGCGTCCAGGGTGGAAAGCCATTTCGGGTCCGTGGGCGAGATGAACTTGGCCAGCGGCATCATCAGAACAGAAGCGTCGAGAACGTCATCGCCCTCGTGCTGAACGAACGCCTGCCGCTTGCTGGACCAGCCACGGTCCATGATCCGCCGGTAGATGGTGTCCCTGGCCTTTCCCCAGCGGACCATGTCCGCGGGAAGCCCCCGGTGAGCGGCGATCCGCATCGCCCGTTCCACCGCCACCCAGCACATCAACTGCGAGTACAGAAAGTTCTGAGTCTTGCCGCGGGTCTCCCAAATGCCTTCATCCGGCTGGTCCCAGTTGTCACAGACCCAGTCCACCAGCTTGCCGATGGTGTCCCAGTGCTCGCTGGACAGCGGCTCCCCCCATTTGTCGTAGAGGTAGAGGGAGTCGATAAGTGCCCCGTAGATGTCCAGTTGGAGCTGATTGACGGCATCATTGCCGATCCGGACAGGACTTGAGCCCAAGTGCCCCTCCAGGTGCAGGAGTTCTTCCTCGGGCAGTTCGCTACGGCCATCGATGCCATACATGATCTGCAACGGACCCTCGGCGCACTCCGTGAGGCAGACGTTCTGGGACAGGAAGTGCACAAAGGCCTTGGCCTCGTCGGTGAAGCCCAGTCTGAGCAGCGCGTAGATGCAGAACGCGGCATCTCTCACCCACGCATAGCGATAGTCCCAATTCCGCTCGCCACCGATCTGTTCGGGCAGGCTGGTCGTGGGAGCGGCCACGATGGCGCCGGTCGGCGCGTAGGTGAGGAGCTTGAGGGTGAGCGCGGAGCGGTGCACCATTTCCCGCCAGCGCCCTCGATAGCGGGAGTGCGACAGCCAGCCACGCCAATACCGCACCGTGGCGCCGAACAAATCCTCCGCCTCCGTCAGCGGACAGGCCCGTGGCTCCACCCCGTCACCGATCCGGTCCAAGGCGAACACCGCGGCATTCCCCTCGTCCAGCGTGAAAGCGCAGCAGGCGTCCGGACCATCGATCTCCACCGGAACACTGGACGACAGCGCCAGCGAAAGCCCCGGCGAATCAAACACGATCTGGCCCTGCTGGGAACTCACGGTGTGCACACTCCGCCCGTAATCGAAGCGCGGAGCGACCCGGGCAGTGAACGGCAGCGACCCGCGCACACAGAGCACCCGCCGAATCAGCCGGTGCCGGTCCGCCTCCCGGGAGTCACCAACGATCGGCATGAAGTCCTGGACCTCACCGACCCCGTTGTCCGCGAAGAACCGCGTGATCAGGATATTGGTGTCGGGAAAATAGAACTGCTTCGTCCGCGCGGGAACATCCGCGGCCAGCTGAAAAGCCCCACCACGATCGGCATCCAGGAGCGCCCCGAACACACTGGGTGCGTCGAATCGTGCACAGCAATACCAGTCGATGGTGCCATTGGTACCGACAAGCGCAGCGGTACGCATATCGCCGATCATGCCGTGCTCGGCGATGGGCGTATAACGGAGTTCATCCGCCTTGCTCGGACGAAGACTCACACCGGCTGTCATATGTCCTCCCCGACATTGGGGAGCAGGTGCAGTCCCTTCAGATTACCTCCGGGAGCCATTACGTCCCCGTCGTGGCGGTCGAGGCACGATCGCCACCATTCCCCGTCTCCATACGGCGCGATTCAGTAACTCACCGTAATCGAAATCGGCTCGGCTGCCCGACCTGGGGCAGTCGCCTCCATGACGGCAACCGGCCCACCGACGGTAGGTTGCGGTACAGATCCACGCCTGCCGGCCTGTCCGGGCGACTTGCGACTGTCGGCCGTGCCTTCGTGACACCTATCGCCTGAGCGGCCCGGCAGCACCAGCGGAGAAAAGCTGTGCCAGAACCCGTGCGCCGGGGCATGACCGACGCTTCAACCGGTCACAGACCGGCGACATCCCTGGCCCCCTTGAGCACGGAGTCGAGCGCGTCCACCACGCCGTTGCGCCGCCTCGCATGCGCCGCCCGGTCCTCCGGAACCAGCCGTGCGGCGGCCTGCACTGCGCAGGCATCCGGGTCGCCAAAAGCAGTCCGCGGGTGCTCTCCCGTATCCGCACAGTGCGCCGTGACGTCCTTGACCGCCTGGAGCACGACTGCCCGGTCCACGCCCGGCTGCGTGACCAGCCGTACCTGGAAGCGCGCCAGCCACTTTTCGCGGTCCTTCTCCCTCGCCGCGTCCGTCGCCTGGTCCTTCTTCGCCACGTGCTCTCCCGGGTGATCAACAGCCGTCCGTCATGGAGTTGGACGCCAGGGCATCGAAGCAGGTTGCGTACACGAGAGTTTCAGGTGCCTGCCAGGGAGATCGCGGGTGCCGGCACCACGTCCAGCCCGCGAGCCCTGCCGTCCGGAAGTCCTGACGACAAAAACAGTCGGCCTTGGTGGCAGCTAAGGGCCTGCCGGTCATCAAGGTGTTGCTTTCGAGGTTGGTGCTCGTTGATGGCGTATGCGCATCCCGGACGAGACTCGTGATCAACTTGCCGTGAAGTTCGCGGTGTTGTTCCCGCATCTGGACGAGCGACAGCGGCGGTTGCTGGTGGCCGCAGAGGCCCGAAGCCTGGGCCATGGCGGCATCCGGGCCGTGGGCCGGGCGGCTGGAGTGAGCGAGACAACGATCCGCAGGGGTATGTCCGACCTGGAGGCGGGCGAATCCCTGGTGGGGCGGGTGCGGCGGCCGGGCGGCGGGCGCAAACGCGTCGCGGACCTCGATCCTGGACTGCGGATTGCTCTGTTGAGTCTGGTCGAGCCGGACGAGCGCGGGGATCCGATGTCGCCGTTGCGGTGGACAACCAAGTCGACCCGCATGCTGGCGGCCGAGCTGACCCGCCAGGGGCACCGGGTCGGCGCCGACACCGTCGCCGGCCTGCTACGGCAGGAGGGCTTCCGGCTGCAGGCCAATGCCAAGACGCTCGAGGGCAGTCAGCATGCCGACCGGGATGCCCAGTTCCGGTATCTCAACGAGCAGGCACGCGGTCACCGGGATGCCGGCCAGCCGGTGATCAGCGTGGACACGAAGAAGAAGGAGCTGGTCGGTGACTTCCGCAATCCGGGCCGTTCGTGGCGGCCGACGGGCGATCCGGTGCTGGTGCGAGTGCATGACTTCGCCGATCCGCAGCTGGGCAAGGCCATCCCCTATGGCATCTACGACCTGGCGGCCGACACCGGCTGGGTGAACGTCGGCACTGACCATGACACCGCCGCGTTCGCGGTGGAGTCGATCCGCCGCTGGTGGCATGACCAGGGTCGGGCCGCTTATCCGCAGGCTTCCCGGTTGCTGATCACCGCCGATGCGGGCGGCTCCAACGGCTATCGCACCCGGGCCTGGAAACTGCACCTCGCCCGCCTGGCCGCTGAGACCGGCCTGGCCATCACGGTCTGTCACCTGCCGCCGGGCACATCGAAGTGGAACAAGATCGAGCACCGGCTCTTCTCGCACATCACCATGAACTGGCGCGGCCGCCCGCTGACCAGCCACGAAGTCATCCTCGAATCAATCGCCGCGACCACCACCCGCGCCGGACTACGCGTGAAGGCCCAGCTGGACACCAATACCTATCCCACCGGTATTGGGGTCGGCGACGCGGAGATGGCGGCCTTGCCGCTGACCCGGCACAACTTCCACGGCGACTGGAACTATGCCGTGCATCCCCGGCCGACCCCGGCTATCCCAGCAGCGCGGAACGGTCAGCCACCGACGCCTCAGTGGAAGCCGGCACTGCTGTCCGATCCCGCGCTAACCGGCCTGGCCCCACACCAGCTCCAGCACCTCATCGAAACCCTGGCTGCGGAAGGAGACACCCACCGCGGACGCCCACCCCGCCTCACCTTCGCCGACCAGGTCGTGGCCACCGTGCTCCATCTACGCGTCAACCTGGCCGCGGAACCCCTCGCCGTGCTCTTCAACAGCAGCCGGACTGCCATGCACCGCACCCTGCTGAAGATCAAGAAGTTACTCGAAGCACACGGCATCAACGTCCCGCCGGCCACCACCCCACCCGCCGCACTCGCAACCCTCCAAGCCCAGGTCATCGCCCTCGACAGCGCCCCCAACAGCAAGATCAAGACGACGTGTTAATGATCGGCAGGCCCTAAGGGCTGTCCCGCAATTGACCGCACCTTTCGGCTGATGGCTGATGCCCATCCTCGCGTCAACGAAGGTTGACACACTCCACTCCGTCAACCTACGTTGACCGCATGGGTGCTGAAATGCTGCTTGCCTGCGGGGTCGCCGCTGGCCCGCTCTTCACGATCGCGTACCTATGGGAAGGCGCCAGCCGTGTGGACTACAAGCCGCTCCGCCATCCCGTCAGTTCGCTCGCTCTCGGCCGCTCCGGGTGGACGCAGACCGTCAACTTCCTCTTCACTGGCTTGCTGACGCTGACCTTCGCCGTGGGCCTGTGGCGTGCTGGGCCCTCCCGCTGGGGTGCACTGCTGATCGGTGTGTGGGCGGTCGGTCTGCTGGGTGCAGGTGCCTTCCGCACGGATCCGGTGAGTGGTTACCCGGTCGGCTCCCCCGATCAGCTCCAGCGGCCCACCTGCGCAGGGGTTCTGCACGACCTGTTCTCCCTCGTCGGATTCCTCGCCCTTGCTGCGGCCGGTTTCGTCTTCGCCCTGTCCAACTCGCCGGGTTGGGCCCTCTACTCGATCGCCAGCGGAGTACTCTTCGCAGCGACGATGGCGCTGGCCAGTGCCGCGTTCAGTCAGCATCGACGCTGGGTGGATCTGGGCGGACTGACCCAGCGCGTCTCACTCACGATCGGCTGGACCTGGCAGATGCTGCTGGCCATGCGCATTCTCCACACCTGACAGTCATCCCCTACTCGCCGGCCACAGCGGAGATGATCTTTCGATGGCTGGTGTGATCACGGCATCGGAGCCCTCTTGGATGGGACCCTTCACCGGGCTGAGCCCGCGATGCTTCACCAAGTGGGTGACCGCGCTGCGGCGCGAGGGCGCGGACGCTGCCCGTAAAAGGCGACCATGAGGCCTACCCCTGGAGGACCGGGCGCTGCTGGTCACGGCGTACTGGCGCACAAACCTGACGACGCGCCAGCTCGCCCCGCTGTTCGGAGTGTCCCAGTCAGTGGCCAGCCGGATCATCGATCGCCTTGGGCCGATGCTCGCCCTCCAGCCTCGCCAGAGGTTCGCGAAGGACACCCTTCTGATGATGGACGGCACCTTGGTGCCCACCCACGACCACACCGTCGCCGAGCAGTCGAAGAACTACCGGTACTCCACCAACCATCAGGCCGTGATCGACGCCGACACGCGGCTCGTCGCCCTGGTCGGCCGGCCGTTGCCCGGGAACTGCAATGACTGCAAAGCATGGGAGGAATCCGGCGCCAGGGCCGCCGTCGGCAGGACGCTCACGATCGCCGACGGCGACTATCCCGGCACGGGACTTGTCCTGCCTCATCGTCGGCGCAAAGGTGAAGAGCTGCCCGACTGGAAGGAAGCGCACAGCAAGTCCCACAAGCAGTTCCGCGCCCGTGAGCACGTCTTCGCCCGGATGAAGGGCTGGAAGATCTTGCGCGACTGCCGCCTCAAAGGTGACGGCGCCATGCTTGGAATCGCCCGCCTGCACAACCTCGCTCTCGACGGAGGGACGAGCGCCGCGCCATGGGGGCCCACGTCCAACCCGAGTCGAAGACCAATTGCGGGAAACCTCTTAGCGTGCTTCGGCTCATCACCGCGGCTACCCGCCAACCGCTCCCCACTACCGCAGCAACCGCGCGGCCGCGCTAGAAGTCCATCTCGACATAGTCGATATCGGTGAACTCCACCTGGAGACCATCCGCCCGTCGGCCGCGGTCCTTGAAATAGATCTCCTGGAGGCCTTCCGCGGCGATGTTCTGGAGCTGTTGTTCCGATGCTCCGGCGGCTTGGGCGTCGAAGAGGCGGGCCGCGTACGCCGGTGGCAGATGCTGGGTGATGAGACGGATACGGCCGTCGTCGGTGGTGCCCGGTGCGGCGGTGAAACCGAAGCGGGCCCGGGTCTCGATGACGATGCCGCCTGTACTGGCCGCCTGCTTCTTGGCCCGGTCACGGACCCGGGGCTGCCAGTCCTTCGTGACCTCGGCGACGAGTCGCGCAGCCAGTTCCGGGCGGGGCCGCTTGATCTGGTCCTTCAGGTAACGCTCCACCGTGCGCTGGGAGATGCCCAGTCGTTGCGCCACCGCCTTGGTGGAGCCCTTCTCGCGCTTCACCAGGAACCGCATCTGCGCACCGGCGGATTTCGGAATCGGGCGCGTGGCAGTATTCGCCGCGGCCTTGTCGAGGCTCTCGCCGAGGATGCCCATCGCGTCTGCCTACTCTCCGCCTGCGGCGGCGTCGCTGCCTTTGATGTGCCGGGCCGGGTTGATCTGCTCGTCCTCGATCATCGAGGCCACCCACAGGAAGTCCTGGGTGCCTTCGTGCTTGACCATGCCCGGGGAGACGCCGAGCCGGAACCCGCCCGGCAGCGGCTTGCCCTCTTCCGTACGGGGGAGGAAGTCGAGCGGGCCGGCGCCGTGCGAGAGGTAGACGGCGCAATCCGACAGTACGGCGACCGGGAAGACGCCGGCCGACGCGAGCTTCCGCATTTTGCGGTGCATGTTGGTGCGGGCCTTGCCGATGAGCTCCGCCCGGATGTGCGGGCTCCAGGTCGGCCGCTCCAGGGCAGGCCACCGCTCGCCGTATTTGTAGCCGATGCCCTGCGGCCGCTCACGGAGCTTGCCGATGCCGCCCTTGACGGACGACTTGATGGCCGACAACACGGCGGCCGGTCCTGGATCGAGGTCCTTGTGGCGGGCCATGGCCGCGAGGAAGTCCTCATCCGGCATACCGGCGGTGACGCCGAGGTCCTCCATGGTGGCCATGTACGCGTCGCGCAGCCGGGTGTACCAGGCGTCCAGGTAGGCGCCGTGCTCGTATCGGACGTATGCCTCGATCGGCTGGACCGGCGCACCGAGTTCCACCGCGTAGGCGACGGTCGAGGTCGCGTACCAGGCCGGGCCGGTGGGTCGGGTGCCCTTGGGGGTGAAGGGCGACGGGAGCCGTGGATCGAGGTCGAGGTGGGAGAGGTCCACCAGCCAGGAGCCGGGCAGTTTGGCGTCGAACACCGGGGAGCTGACGTGGGTGGCCGGGCCGGTCCCGACATTGAGGCGGTTCGCAGCGGCGGCAAAGGCCATATTGACGTCGATGCCGACCCCGTGGGAGTAGCCCTGGGCGCACTCCTCGTCGGTGAGCGGCCGGAACCAGTCGTACGCCTCCTCGTCCAGGATCTGGTCCGGGGTGCGTTCGTGGTGGCGGGGGTAACGGGAGGCGACGACCGGGTGCTCGCCGGGCGCCTCGGGGGGCGCGGGGTCGACCGGCTCGGTCAGGGCGCCAGGGTTCGGGCCGGATACCCAGGAGCCGGTGGCCTCGTCCCTGACCGCGCGGGTCGGTGGGCGCAGAGCCGTCATCAGCTCCAGACCGCAGACGGCGGTCGAGCCGCGCGGGGTGATGACCCGGGTCGCGTACGAGCCCAGCACCCGCGCGAGTTCCGCCGCCGGCAGCTGATCCGAATCCCCCCAGGAACGGGCATCCAGCGCGCCCCAGGGAAGGATCGCGAACTGCACACACTGCCGCTCCCCGCCCTGCGCCGGACGGTAGATGCGCGGCCAGGGCCCGAAGCCACGTCGCGTGAGCCGCCACTTCGTACGGAGGAGGTGCCTGACGACCGGGTGGTCCTCGGGCAGCCGCAGACCGCGCCGGTCCTCCAACTCACGGGGCAGGCCGAGGCGTTCGGCAGCCTCGGCGGTGATGACGATAAGCGGATCAGCGTCCTTGCCGTGGCGGTGGAGGCGCGGCGCACCGAGCTTTGCCTCGCTCAGCGTCCATTCGACCAGGGCCGGAAAGGTCGTGGCAGGGCAGTCCAGCACCAGACCGTCGACGCAGTACGCCGAGCCATCGCCATCCAGCACGGCGAGCGGCCCGTGGACGAACCGGGGATCGGCAGCGGGAGGGGGCGTGGCCGAAGTGGTGGCCCGCTTGCTCGGCGCGGCCTTCTTCGCGGGCGGGCGACCGGAGGTGGACGAGGGTGCGGGTGAAGAGGAGGGTGCGGTGCGCGCCGCCCGTGTGGGGG
Organism: Streptomyces sp. P9-2B-2; assembly: GCF_030406865.1. Taxonomy (NCBI): domain Bacteria; kingdom Bacillati; phylum Actinomycetota; class Actinomycetes; order Kitasatosporales; family Streptomycetaceae; genus Streptomyces; species Streptomyces sp. P9-2B-2. The sequence goes on from NZ_CP129126.1 coordinate 268,701, forward strand.
CAGGGACGGAGGCGGGCGCAGGATCGGCAGCAGGGCTGGGCTCCCGGGGCGGGGCCACGGCAGGGGCCGGTGACGGCGACGGCGGTGTGACGGCGAGGCCATCCCCCGCTTCCGGCACGGCAGAGGAGGGCGCGCTCCCCTGGCCCCCCTGGTTGGGGAAGCGTTCGGCCAGGCCCTCCAGGAGCCGGATGTAGGCGGCGCGCTTCGGTGGCCGCGGTTCGGTCCGGCCCAACTCCCAGCTGGTGATGGTCTCGCGCCGTACTGAAAGGGCCTTGGCGACCTGATCCTGGCTCAGGCCACCGGCCTCCCGCAGTCGCTTGCGCTCGGCCGGCTCGGGCAATGCGTCCTGCATGGCAGCCTGCTCGAGCAGCGCATCGACCGATGCGAACAGCTCATCCTGATCGTTGGGCACAGAGAACACCTCCGCCCCCACCCTATCCGAAACGCACCCCCGAACGATGATCAAACGCACGGCGGATCGCACGCGGGTGGGGCTTCCTCACGTCCCCCTTCGCAGAGCCTCTGCCGCGCCGCGATCGCCGCGTTCGCCGCGATCGCAGGGCCGAGCGGCTCCGAACCCGGCCGAACTGAGCCCTGGGCGCGCTCCGGTAGCCGGCGCCTCCGCAACCCGGCCCGTCCCGTCCCTTGCCGCCCGCCGCCTCAGCCCCTCGCGCCCCCCAATCGGACGCGACGCTGCACCAGCAGACTCCCCAGCGCGGTGCGCCGGTGCAGGACCGCCCGACCCGCGCGGGCCGTGGTGATCAGGCCCGCGCCGCGCAGGGCGGCGGTGTGGGCGGAAACGGTGGCGTTGCTGACGTTCAGCCGCCGGGCGAGTTCGCTGGTGGTGTGCTCGTCCGCGAGGAGAAGCAGGATGTCGAAGCGGGTGCGTCCCAGCACGCCGGCGAGCGCCTCGTCCGTGCCGACCGCTCCGGCCGGCGAGAGCGGCAGCCCCGGGCCGGCCGGATAGGTCACGGCCACGGGGCGGCCTAGCAGGTCGGAGATGAGCGGGTGGCCGGTCCAGTGGAAGGTGGGCAGCAGGAGGACGCCGCGACCACGCAGCTCGATGTCGTGCTCGTAGGGCGCCGCGCAGTGCCAGACGTTCTCGTGCAGCCGGGCGCCCGGGACGAGTTCGGTGAGTGCCGCCCCGATGCCGTGCTCGGCGACCGCCAGCGCATGGCGGGTGAATTCTGCCTGATGGAGGTCTTGCACCACGGGCCATACGGGGCGCAGCGCCGTATCGAACGCCGCATGCTGCGCGCGGCGGAGGAGGTGCCAGGCGGAGCCGTCGCCCCGGTGCAGATCGCGGAGCCACAACGGAGCCGGGGACGGCTGCCGGGCGTGGACCCGCTCGATTTCGGCGCGGACCAGCTCCGGGGGTGACGCTCGGACGGCGTCCAGTCCGTCCTTCAGGGTGTCGCTGAAGACGTCGAGGAAGGCGGGGGCCACCGCGGCAGGGACGAGGTCACCGAACGGCTGGACGGCGGGCGGCAGGGACTGGAGCAGCCGCCGTCGCCAGCGGCCGAACAGAAGATCGTCACCCGGCGTGCACATCTTCATGAGCGCCACGTTCAGCTCTTGCAGCGGGGCCGGCCGGGGTGCGAACCGGACCTGGGCGAAGTCGGCCGCCGTGAAATGGATCCGGATCACTACTCTCCCTGGCGGCGGATCGCCATCGTTTAGGGCAGGGCCTGAACGATGGTCTGCCCACCCCGCTCGCTGCCAACATCCAGGCCACGCCCCTTCATTCACTCAGGGGCAGCCGGAAGGCACAAGGACCGAGATCACAGAGGCACAAGGGGAGAGCCATGTTCCGCAAGAACGTCAACGATGCTGAGCGAGCGGGCGGCAGGTCTGTACTGGAGCACGCCCATGAGGGTGCCGTGCCCGGTGGCGAGGAGAAGGCAGGAGTGAGCCGTCGGACCCTCACCACATCAGCCGCGCTGGCCGCCACGATGCTGCTCGCGGGCGGCGAGGTCGCGCAGGCGGCGGAGCCCGGGAAGGCCCGCGGCGCGAAGGACCTCACTCTCCGCTTGCCGGCGCCGACCGGGCCGCACCGTATCGGGGTCACCACGCTGTATTTGGTCGATCGCACCAGGCGCGACCCATGGGAGCCGCTCCCCGACCGGGAAGTGATGGCGACGGTGTTCTATCCGGCCCGCACCGTCCGCGGCTATCCGGTCGCACCGCAGATGTCCAGGGGCGCCGCGGAACTTCTGCCGCTCATCGACCCGCTCTTCCATGAGGGGCTGCCGACGAAAGGCGTGAACTGGGCCGCCACCAAGACCCATGCGCATACGGGCGCGCCCGCGCAGGACGTGCGACGGCCGGTACTGCTGTACAGCCCGGGAGGCGGCGACCCACGCACCCTCGGCACCGGCATCGCCGAAGAACTGACCACCCGCGGCTACGTGGTGGTGACCATCGACCACCCCGGCGACGGCAGTGAGGTCGAATTTCCCCACGCGCGGGCGGGGAGAAAGAAGGTCCGCGAAACGGTCTTCCGGGGGAACCCGCGCACGGACCCGAAGATGTTCCGTACCGCGATCGACACCCGAATCGCCGACACCCGATTCGTGCTGAACCAGCTGGAGGCGCTGGCCGCCGGACAGAATCCGGACGCGGCGGGTCGCCCGCTGCCGGAGCACCTCGGTCGTGCGCTCGACCTGCGGCGGGTGGGCATCTACGGGCATTCGGCCGGTGGCACCACCGCGGCCGAGACGATGTACGAGGACCGGCGCATCCAGGCCGCGATCAACCTGGAAGGCTTCCTGGACCACCCACCGTCCTCCCCCGGCCAGGAAGGAAAGCTCTTCCCGATCGCTCAATACGGCACGGACCGGCCGCTGCTCCTCCTGGGATCCGATGGCTTCCCCTACAAGAGGGAGCTGGAGCGTTCCTGGTCGGCGATGCTCGCCCATCGGCAGGGCTGCACCACCCGTCGGCAGCTCGACCACGCCGCGCACGCCGTGTTCACCGACTACGCCGCCATAGCGCCCCAGTTGCAGGCCGCCGGGCTGATGTCCGCCGCCCACCGGATGGAGCTGGTCGGCGCGATCGACCCGGCGGTCTCGGTCCCCCTGGTCCGCCACCACGTGGTCGCGTTCTTCGCCCGGCACCTGCCGACCTGCTGAGTGGCGGGGCCTGGCCGGCGGCCCGCATGCTCGGGGCTCGTCCGTCCGCCGAGCCCGGCGGGCCCACCGGGCAGGCCCCCGGACCCGGCCCTGGCCACGACCCCGGCCCCCGTTCAGCTACGCGGCGGAACCATGAGTTCCACGCCCAGCCGTCCCCTCACGCCCTTTTGGCGGTATGCCAGACATTCCAGCCGCGGACTCTCGCCATACGCTCCCCGGCCGTAGGACCATGGCACGCTCGCCTCGCGCACGTCTCTCGTTCCGTACGCCGGCCCTCGGGAGGACCCGGATCATGAGCAGACCGATTGCTGTACGCGGCCGCCTCGCCCTGCTGCTCTCCCCGCTGTTGCTCGGGCTGTCGTTCACCCTCGCCCCGGCCCCGCCGGCGCACGCCGCGCACACCCAGGACGGCCACGGGCACGGGTCACGCCTCGCCGCCGAGTCGGCCGACACGTACTGGACTCCGCAGCGGATGCGGGCAGCGCGCCCGGCCGCCACGAGAAAGGCCACCGGGGCACCGCGCCCGGCGACGGCCGCGACCCCGCCGAGCCACCCCTTCGACGGCCTCCCCCAGGTGGGGACGTTCTTCTGGACGGACGGCAACAACACCGGCCGGTTCTGCGGCGGCACGGTCGTCCGCAGTCCGCACCGCGACCTCGTGGTCAGTGCCGCGCACTGTCTGCGCTCCCCCGACCCGAAGCGGCATCTGTCCTTCGTCCCGCAGTACCACGACGGGCTGAAGCCACACGGGATCTACCCCATCGAGCGCATCTACCTCGACCAGCGCTACTACGACCTGGGCACGAACGCGGGCGCCCGCTGGGACTATGCGGTCGTGCGGCTCGGCGCGCGGGAGGACGGCGCCGAGGTGGAGGAGGTGACCGGTGGCTTCGACCTCCTGCCGTACCCGGGCTATGACCACCGGAACGTACGGCTCATCGGCTACCCCGGCAACAAGGACACCACCCACCCCAAACCGCTCGACTGCACCTCCTCCACACACCGATACACCAGCACCGATCCGGCCGCTCCCGGCCATTTCCTGGAAATTGCCTGTGCGGGCTATATCGGCGGCACCTCCGGCGGCCCATTTCTGGTGCGGGATTTCACCGGTTACGCCCTGGTCGGAGTCATCGGCGGCTATCACACGGGCGGCGACTTCCCGGACGTCTCCTACAGCTCGTACTTCACGCTCGACACCCTGGCGCTCTATCTGCACGCCGTCCATGGTGATCCCCCGGCCACACCACGCCGGAACGCCTCCTCGCACTGATCACGGACGCGGGCATATCCCGGGCATCGTCTTGGCTCCTGTTAATGTCAGCAGCGGCGGAAGGCCGGTTATCCGCCCGGCCGCAGTGGAAGGTGACGCCCCTTGGTGCCGTCGTTTCTCGTGTCCGTACTGAATCGCCTCTTCCGTAATGAGGCCTGGCGCCGGCTGCACGCACAAGCGGCGATCTGGGTCACCGTGGTCATGACCGCGGTACTCCTCGCGGGTGCCGCTCTGGTCGTGGTCGCCGAATCCGGTGCGCCACACGCCAATATCACGTCTTATCCGAAGGCGTTGTGGTGGTCGATCGAAACGGCGACCACTGTGGGTTACGGGGATTTCTATCCCGTCACACTCTGGGGCCGCGTCATCGCATCCCTCGTGATGCTCAGCGCCATTACGGCATTCGGGGTCATCACTGCGGCCCTCGCCACCTGGTTCGTGGGCCACGCGGAGCAGGACATGGTGCGCCTGGGCAAGGCGGTGGGGAACCATGCGCGCGAGGACGCGGAGGCGCTGCGTTCGGAGCTGCACATGCTGCACGAGCGCTTCGATCACGTCGAGAATCTGATCCGGGACAAGTGAACGCACTCCGCCCCCTGGACAAGGACGGGCGCGGACCTCGGCGACGCTTCGCGCATGTGGGAGCCCGACACATACCTGTTCGTGCACTCCACCGCACGTCTAAAGTACTTACGTGATCGATTCCGCTGACGTCCGCCGTATCGCCCTCTCCCTGCCCGAGACAGTGGAGAAGGAAGCCTGGGAGATGCCCACCTTCCGGGTCGCCGGGAAGATGTTCATCACGATCCCCGACGATGAGACGTCATTCGCCGTGCGATGCCCCATTCATGAACGCAAGGAGCTGATCGCAGCGGAACCGGAAAAGTTCTGGGTACCGCCGCACGAGGCGAGCTCCCACTGGGTGAGAGTGCGCCTGGCCGCGCTCGAGGACCTGACCGAGCTACAGGACATCCTCGTGGATTCCTGGAAACAAGCGGCACCGCCGCGGCTGGTGGACCATTTCCCCGGCAGCGACTGAACCATCCAGCAACTGATCCGTCCGGCAACGCAACCGTCGATTGCTTCCGTCCACTGCCGCTGCTGCCGTCGATATGCGAGCAGACCCCAATCAGCGACGGCGCAGATCACTCCAGTCCAGTGCTTGGGACGCCGTCCGCTGCGAACGCTCGGCGGCCTCGCGGGCTTCGGCGAGGATATCTCCGTGCTCCTCGACGAGCTCTTCATAAATCGGCGTGGGGCTGGAGGTGTGTGTGGAGGTCGTCATGTCTCGTCCCTTTCCCTGGTGATTCCATGTACTGCGGCTTGGTAGGTTCTCGCCGCCCTGGAAAGAAGGGAGCACCACGGTGGTAAACGTGGTGCGCAAAGGGAGGTTGTCCCCACACGTGTGCCGCTCCCCCGTGCGGCGCTGGACATCGTGTCATGTGCGCGGCGAGCACGCAAAAGATCATCCCAGCCCCTGAGACCGCAGCCCGAGCGCCCCGATGCCACCACGCTAAGCGCACTGCCCCTCCAGGATCGCACCCAGCTCGCCCCTCCGGACCGACCTGGTCAACGCCGCAGCGATTCGAGAGCATGGGATCATGCTGCTCCCCCTCGCCCATGGGAAGACCCATTTCATCGAGGTCGTCCGCATCACCGACCCTGTCCGGACCCACACCGCGGCCGGCTTGGTCGGCAACGCCGTCGCGAGATGGGATGGGAAGCAGGCCCAGCAGACGATGACGCTGATCGCAGACCTACCAGTCGGCGAGCCGTACCGCTGCTTCACCCCCGGCTGGGGGATCCGGGCGTGCAGCCCCACGAGCCTGCTCTTCGAAATCGCCTTCTGCTCTTCCTGCCACGGAGCCCGCCTCTGGGGCCCCGCCCTCCCCGCCGAACAGCAACACCAGCCCTTCAACGCCGAGAGCCCCGTCGCCCTTGAACTCCTCCGGCGTTTCCGCTCCTGCGTGCCGGCCTGACGCGCTCGAACATCGCGGCCCGACTTCCGACGCGCCGTCGGCAGGGCGTCATCCCCTCGAGATATCAACAGGAGGCGATATGAGTGCGGCGATATACGTGCGGTTTCAGGGTGCGACGCGCAGCCCGAGAGGTCACTTCCCCGGCGTTTTCGCGCTCGCCAACGGGCTTGCGCGGGAAGGCAGGCTGAGTGAGGAGCAGTACCGGTTCTGGCGTGCCGGCAACGATTGGTATGACGCGCATTATCCCAATCCTTCGCACGCCGACCCCAGCGTCTACGACCACGATCGGAACCCGGGGGCGGTGGCCTGGTTCAAGGCCACCGCCGGACATCTCATCGAGCGGGTGGACGGCTACCTGGAGATCCTCGCGGCTCATGAAGTGGCCTGCGAGCGGGTCGAGTCCATGGACCCCGGAAGGGTTGTGTACGAGGACGAGGTGCAGGTCGTCGTCGTGCCGTGGGAAAGCGAAGCCGACAGGCCCAGGAGCGGTACCACCCGGCGGTGATGAGCCAATTGCGCCGGTGCGGGGCCCTATGGTGAGGCGGTCGACCCCGGGCCCGCGACGCATCCGCGCGCCCCATGACGGTCCGGCACGACGTGCACCAGCAGCAACAACGAGGCACCACCCAACGGGAAGGCCGTGGATGTCGCGCTATCGCGAGATCAAGTTCCGAGCGGTTACGTCATTCCAGAGGAGAATCGGCAATCCGATCCTTTCCCGGCTTCCGCAACAGACTCTTCTGGAGACGACCGGGCGGAAGTCCGGATTGCCCCGGCGGACCCCCATCGGTGGCCGCCGTATCGGGCGTGCCTTCTGGTTCGTTTCTGAGTACGGCGAGAAGTCGCAGTACGTACGGAACATTCAGGCGCATCCGCAGGTCCGGGTCCGCATCAAGGGGCGCTGGCATGCCGGTACCGCCCATCCGCTCCCGGAGGACGACGCCCGCGCGCGGCTCAAAACCCTGCCCCGGCTGAACAGCACGGCGGTCCGGGCAGTCGGGACGAATCTCCTGACGTTCCGAGTCGATCTCAACGACTGACCGAGTGGTCGCCGGACGCACTGCCCGTCGGGCCCAAGGCTCGGGAGCAACGCCGGGGCAGCCGGAGAGGGTTGCTCCCGTCGTACTGGCCGCCCGACCGCGTCGGCGTCGATGGGTGCCGGGCAGTTCCACGCCGCGCAGACCGGTGCGCTGATCCTCGTACGCACCGGTCTCGGCGAGATCTGCCACGAACCGCCCCAACTGATCGACGGTGATCAGAGCGGAGCGGTCATGACTAGTTCTCCAGGTGCTGCGGGTTGGCGGCCGTGCCCTCGGTGCTGAGCAGGACGAGGGTTGAGGCGGGGCCGAGGGACAGGGCGGCGCGGCGGGTGGAGGCGCCGTCGCCGGTGAGGGCGGCGCGGACGCCGGCGAGCGAGGCGGCGCCGCACGGGCCGGAGGGGACGCCGAGGGCGGCGAGGTCGTCGGCGGCGCGTGCGCTGTCGGCGTCGGTGACGGCGATGGCGGCGTCCAGGCCGTCGCGTAGGTAGGGCCAGGCGAGGGTGGAGGGGGTGCCGCAGTTCAAGCCGGCCATGGTGGTCTCGCCGGTGGTGACGGTGACCGGTGCCTGCCGGGTGAGGCTCGTCAGGACGCCGGCTGCGCTGTCGGGCTCGACCGACAGCAGGGCCGCCGGGGCCGCGCTGTCCGAGCCGCTCCGGTAATGGGTGACGGCGGCCTGGGCGAGCGAGCCCACGCCCACCGGTATGGCGACGAGATCGGGCGATCCGGCCTCCACCGCGGCCAGTTGAGCGTCGATTTCGGCGAACAGGGTCGCGTAGCCCTCCACGATCCAGCCGGGAATCCGCTCATAGCCGGGCCAGGCGGTGTCCTGAATGAGGACCGCGGCCTCGCTGGCGTCGACCTCGGCGGCCGCACGCCGTACCGCCTCGTCGTAGTTGCCGGCGACTTCGGTGACCCGCGCCTCCTCGGCGGCGATGGCTGCCGCGGCGGCCGGGTGGACCCCCTGCGGGACGAAGACATGGGCGCGCTGCCCGAGCATGCGTGCCATACGGGCCACGGCCCGGCCGTGGTTGCCGTCGGTGGCGGTGACGAGCGTGACCTGGCCGTCGGCTTCCTGACTGTCGGCTACCTGATGACCCGCCCGTTCGGCGAGGGTCCGGTGAACGGCCCAGGAAGCCCCCAGCGCCTTGAACGCGGGGAGGCCCAGCCGGCACGACTCGTCCTTGACGAAGACCCGGCCGACGTTTAATTCGGCGGCGAGGGAGGGAAGTTCGGTGAGCGGCGTGGGGGTGTAGTCGGGCAGCGCAGCATGGAAGCCGTGCACGTCGGCAGGGGCGGGCGGACAGGTCCAGGTACGGGCGCCGGGGTGCGCGAACCAGGAGGGTGCGGGGAGGGAGGAAAGAATTTCAGACACCTGAGCAGCCTGCGGCCTCTCCCCTTGCTCGGTCCAGCGAATGTTCCCCTCCGGGAACGCGCCCCTCAGTGGGCGATGCTGTCGATCAGTTCGCGTGCGCCCTGGCGGAGCAGGGCGACGGCTACGGACGTGCCGAGGGTCTCCGGGGTGAGCGGGCCGGCCCATTCGTGTGCGTTGAGGACCGTCTTGCCGTCCGGGGTGAAGACGCAGGCCCGCAGGGACAGTTCGCCGCGACGGTCCGTCTTGGCGTAGCCGGCGATCGGGCTGTTGCAGTGGCCCTGGAGGACGTGCAGCAGCATGCGTTCGGCGGCCGTCTCCTGGAACGTCTGGGGGTGCCCGAGGCCGCTGACGGCATCGATGGTCTCGGTGTCGTCCTCGCGGCACTGGAGGGCCAGCACGCCCGCGCCGACGGGTGGGCACATCTCGTCCACGGACAGGGTCTGGGTGATCACGTCCGTGCGGCCGATGCGCTCGAGGCCGGAGACGGCCAGCAGCAGGGCGTCCGCCTCACCGGCCGCCAGCTTCTCCATCCGGCGGTTGGCGTTGCCGCGCATCGGCACACACTGGAGCTGCGGATGGGATCCGGCCAGCTGGGCGATCCGGCGGACCGACGACGTGCCGATCCGGGTGCCTGCGGGGAGTTCGTCGAGGGTGAGCCCGCCGGGGTGGATCAGCGCGTCACGGACGTCGTCGCGCTCCAGGAAGGCGGCGAAGGTCGTGCCGGCCGGCAGCGGACGGTCGCCGGGGATGTCCTTGACGCAGTGCACCGCCAGGTCCGCATCGCCCGCCAGGAGGGCGGCGTCGACCTCCTTGGTGAACGCCCCCTTCCCCTCGACCTGCGAGAGGGCGCCCATCCAGCGGTCGCCGGTGGTCTTGACCGGGATGACCTCCGTGGCGATGCCGGGATGCAGTGCGCCGAGTTCGGCGCGGACGCGCTCCACCTGGGCCAGCGCCATGGGCGAGTCGCGGGAGACGATACGGATCAGTTCTGGGGCGGACATGGGCCCACGATAGACCGTCAGATCCCGTTGCCGGCCACGCGCGGGTCCCGGCTCCGCCCACACTCGCTCGTACGCGGTACGGTCCCCCCATGTCCCGGTCAACCTCCCGAAGCACCGAAGCCGCGCCCCCGCCGTCCGCCGTCACCGCGGACGATCTGGACCGTGCCGTGCAGCTCGCCGTGTCCGTATTGCGCCAGGCGGCGCCGACGGCCTGGGACTCCAGGGCCGGTTCGCTGGAGTGGGACTGCTGGGAGACCGTCGAGCACCTCAGCGACGATCTCTTCGCCTACGCCGTCCAACTGGGGCCCCGTAGGCCGCCGTTGGAGGGCAGTGTGCCCTTCGTGTGGGAGAGCCGGCGAGTCGGCGGTCCCGCGAACGCCGTGCATGCCGACCGCGCGGCGGGGCCCGCGGGGCTGCTACAGGTGCTGGAGGCGAGCGGCGCGCTGCTGGTGGCCATGGTGCGTACGACGCCGCCGAAGGTGCGGGCGCACCATGTGTTCGGGGTGTCGGACCCGGAGGGCTTCGCCGCGATGGGCGCCGTGGAAACCCTGGTGCACACACACGACCTGACGGAGGGCCTCGGGCTCGCCTGGAACCCGCCCGCCGACTTGTGCGCCCGGGTGCTCGCCCGGCTGTTTCCGGACGTCCCGGAGGCCGACGATCCCTGGCGCGCCCTCCTGTGGGCCACCGGGCGCGCCGAGCTGCAGGGTCAGCCTCGGCGCACCACGTGGCGGTGGGACGCGAGGGTGCGGGGATAGGTCCCGCGCGATTGCGCCGCCCGGGTGAGCCGGGCGGACACCGGCATCGGTCAGCCGGGGCGAGCGCGGGCATCGCGGCCGGGCGAGTCGGAGCGGGCACCGGCAGCGATGAGCCGGAGTGGGCACGGACGCCACGGCCCGGGCGAGCCGGAGCGGGCGTCCCGTGGAGCGCCCTTCGGCCGCCCTCAGTGCCGCGCCCAAGGGTGCCGCAGCCGGATCCAGATGTCCCGGGCCCGGCGGCCCGCTTCAGTGCGGCTCTTGGCCACCAGTTCCTGGGCCTCCTCCTCGCTCTCGACCATCGGGCCGGAGCCGCGTAGTTGGTGACGTTGTAGAGCAGTACCAGGCCCATACAGATCAGCACCGCCTCCCAGTGCCGGGTGAAGATCTCCTTGAGCCGGCCCTGACCGGACTGCCGGGCCTCCTCCACCGGGTCCGCACCGCCCGCGGCACGGGCTTCCTCCGCGTCGCGGTGCGCCTGTTCGGCCTCGCGCTGGAAGGCCGGGGTCTCCTCCAGCCGTAGTCGCATGTACAGACCGATCAGCCCCAACGGGCCGGCGACGAGGAACGGCAGCCGCCAGCCCCAGTCCACCAGGCCGTCGGCCCCGAGCGCGGTAGTGAGCAGGGTGACCAGGCCGGAACCGAGCGCGTAGCCGACGAAGGTGCCGAAGTCGAGCCAGCTGCCGAGGAATCCGCGCCGGGTGTCCGGTGCGTATTCGGCGATGTAGGTGGTCGCTCCCGCGTATTCCCCGCCGGTGGAGAACCCCTGTACCAGACGGCAGATCAGCAGCAGAATCGGTGCGGCGAAGCCGATGGTGTTGTAAGTGGGCAGGAAGCCGACCGCGAAGGTACTGACCGCCATCATGATCATGGTGGCGGCGAGCACCCGTTTACGGCCGATACGGTCGCCGAGCGGGCCGAATACCAAGCCGCCCAGTGGCCGGACGAGAAATGCCGCGGCAAACGTGGCGAAGGTCGAGACGACCTGGACACCAGGGGAACTCGACGGAAAGAACACCTTGCCCAAGGTGCCGGCCAGGTAGGCGTAGACCCCGAAGTCGAACCACTCCATGGTGTTGCCCAGGGCGGCCGCCGACACGGCCTTGTGCACTGCGGGTCGGTCGGTGACCGTCACATCCTCGGTGCTCAGCGGCCGTTACCGGCGGCGCAGCAGAATGCGGAGCATACGGTCGGTGGCGGCGGTACCGCCGCGGGCCGGCTTCGGGCCCCGCCCATGACAAAGCCCAGGCCGGTCGGTGGAACGGCGGCCTGGGCTTGCCCTGAGATGCCGGTGCGGGCCTCAGCGATGCGCAGCGAACCCACTCAGGCGTTTCTGAACGACGCGAGGTGGGCGAACACCACCACATTGTCGACGTAGTCCTTGACCTTCCGGTCGTACGCTCCACCGCAGGTGATCACGCGAAGCTGCGCGGTGGGGGCGTCGGAGTAGACCCGCTCGTTGGGGAATCGCGCCTTGTTGAAGGTCTCGACGGAATCGACCTTGAAGCTGGCGATGATGCCGTCTTCACGGGTGATGTTGATCGTGGCGCCGGGCTTGAGCGCTTCGAGTTGCAGGAAAACCGCCGGTCCGGTCTTGGTGTCCACGTGACCGGCGATGATCGCCGATCCGCGCTCGCCCGGCGCGGCACCGTCCTTGTACCAGCCGACGAGATTCTTGTCGCCCGCGGGCGGCGCGTTGAGCTGCCCGGTCGGGCCGATGGTCAGCTGGGTGAAGGGCGCGTCGACGGCGATCTGCGGAATCGACACCCGCTTCGGTGCGGAACGGGGCAGGGCCAGGTCGGGGACCGCCGGTGAGGCGGAGCTGTGCGGGGCCACGGCGGAGTGGGACTGCGGCTTGGGGTCCGCCGAGGTGTCCACGGAGTTATAGACGAGGAGTGAGCCCAGCAGAAACGCTCCCGCAGACCACAGCAGACCGCGGCCGATGGGGCGCGACGCGGAGGCGGTCCGGGAGGGATTCGAATTCGGCTGAGGCGACTGCGGGCCGGTCATATCAGGGTGCCTTTCGTGAACGAGGCGGTGGGGCGTGAGGGGGGCATCGGTACGCAATCGCCGCGGCCACCGTCCACGTGGAACGGTGGCCGCGACAGCGCTTCGGTCTCCGTACGGTGCCTGATCAGGCAGCCGCGGTACCCGAGGCATTGCGACGACGCAGCATGTACGCACCGGCGCCGAGACCGCCGAGCATCAGCACGGAACCCGCGGCCATCCCGCCGCCGGTCGCCAGGCCGCCACCGCCGGTGTGGATGCCGCCGTGCGGCCTGCGGTGGTCGCCGTAGCCACCGTTGTCACGGTCGCCGTAGCCACCGCGGCCGTGGTCACGGTCGCCACCGCGGCCGTGGTCACGGTCACCGCCGCGGCCGTGGTCACGGTCACCGCCGCGGCCGTGGTCACGGTCACCGCGGCCGTGGTCGTCGCCGTAGCCGCCGCCCTGGTCCCAGTCACCGAGCACGGCCTTGGCCATGGCACCGCCACCGGTGTGCATGCCACCGCTCGGCCTGTGGTTGTCACGGCAGTGGTCACGTCCGTTGCCACGTCCGTCGCGGCCGTCGCGGCCGTCGCGGCCGTCGCGGCCGTCGCGGCCGTTGCCCCGGCCATCGCGGCCATCGCGGCCATCGCGGCCGTTGCCCCGGCCGTCACGGCCGTCACGGCCGTCACGGCCGTCACGGCCGTCACCTCGGCCGTCACGGCCGTCACCTCGGCCGTCGCGGCCACCGCGGCCGTCACGGCCATCGCCACGGCCATCGCGGCCACCGCGGCCATCACGGCCATCGCGGCCGTCACGGCAGTTGTCCCGCCGGCGGTCACGGTCACGGTCGCGGTCCCGACCGTGGTCACGGTCACGGTCGCGGTCGCCGTTCGTGACCTGGTTGTGGTTGCTGGAGGAAGCGCTGTCCGACGCAATGTCCTCCGTGATCATGGCGTTCGCAGCCGGAGCAGAGATAGCAAGCACCGCCGTGATGGCGGCTGAAGCGAACAGGGTGCGAGCAGTGCGCATGGGGACATGTTCCTTTCGGCGCGACTGCGAAGGCTGACTCTTTGTCGGCTCATCGGATCGCAGTGGCGACGTGATCACCGTCAGCCGGATTGCGGCCGCGCACCACCGGAGAACGTCGCATTCGAGGTACGCCGTGGGCTCTTCGGGTGGCGGAAGGCAGCGGATTCACCCATTGGACGGCGCGCGTCGTCGGCGTGTCGCGTAACGAGTGGGCTAGAGGGCTCCGACGGGCCCTCCGAGGCGCCTCATTCCTCGCGCAACGAGCACCGCGAAGGGCACCCTTCCGGCGACACGCCGACGGTTCCTGACGGTCTGAACAGCTCCGCTGGGTGGGGCGACGCAGCGGGGAGTCCACGTCCGCTGGAGGGACGGGCGGGGGCAGCTGGCAGCCGACTCGACGGGCGTGTGGCGGAGGGGCGCACCAGGAGTACCTTTTGGGCGACCTACGGGGTGCCGTGGGACCGACAGCGACTTCGCCAACTCGCCTTTTGTGGGCGCCAATTCGAGGACCTGACAAGCAGGTCGTTAGCGGGGCACCGGCGAAGGGCTCTGGTGGTGAAGCGCCGCCGCGGAATCAGCTCGGATCTGACCCTCCTGGTGCCGCAGCTCCCTGCTTTCAGGGCGAGTTGGGAAGCAGCCCTGCGGCACTTGGTCGCCGGTCCACTCCGCCTCGCGGAATGCGGCCAGACCGGCATGGGGAGCGGCGCCCGGCATCCGCAATGACCAGCCCTGCCCACACCTCTGAGCAGAAGCGCCTCACCCGGATTGCGGAATTCGTACGCCCAACAGGATCAGCCGGCAGGCCGTCCGATGTTTCATGTGAAACATCGCAAAGCGTCCCGCCCCGCCCCTCAGGTGGCGCTTTCCCGGAGTGCCTGTTCGACGATCGCCTCCAGCCGGGAGTGGTGCGCCCCTCGCCAGTAGACCCGGCCGCAGGCCGTGCACTGTGCGAAGACGTCGTAGGTGCGCTGTGTGCCGTGCTCAAGGTGCTCACGGACGGAGTCCTTGTCGGCATCCATGAGTGGGCCGTTGCAAGCGGTGCAGCGTGTCCACGGCGCGAGGGTGGGGGCGAAGCGCCCCAGCACATCCCGGAGTTGCTCATCGGGCCGGTCGCTGTAGATGAACGCGCCCGCCCAGATCTCCCGCCGTCGCAGCAGCCCGCGGTCCCGGGAGAGGAGTACCCGTTGTTCCTTCGCCGAGAGCGTGGCCAGCGCCGCGTCGCCGGGGTCCTCATTCGTGTACGCCGCGTCCACGCCGAGCAGCCGCAGCCTGCGCGCCAGGGTGCCGAGGTGTACGTCGAGCAGGAACCTCAGCGACGCGCCGGGGAGCCGCTGCGGGCGCTCGATGGCACGCACCTCGATGCGCTCGCCCTCCTGCGGGACATGCGAGACGGGGACCTCGGCACCGTCCACGACAAGCCGGCCGACCTCGGTGAGCGGGACGCCGAGCGACTCGACGACATGGCCGAGCGTCGAGGAGCCATCGGTTGCCACGAGTGAACCGGCGGTGCTGTGCGCTGAAGCGACGAAAAGGTGCAGTGCAGGGTCGAAGCTGAAGTGGATCTCGGGTCCGTTCACGCCGGACAGCATGCCACCGGCCGAGCCACGCCAGCCAGCGGATTCCTGCCGGTCAGAGGCACGTGGTGAGCCGCCCGACACGTGGCCGCACCCCGGCTCGACCCCGGCGGTGGCGCGTCTGGCTACATACGGACCGTAGCGGTCGGCGTCCCGGATTGTTCACGATGGAGCAGGCCCCGCTCCCACGCCGCCCCTAGCCTCACTGCCACCACATCACCACCATCAGCAATGAGGGGCGATACCGGTGAACTGGCACATCCACGACTACCGCGAGAACGATCTCGCGATGCGCTGCTGGTGGAACTGGAGCGGCGCCTGGTCGCGGCCCGGGTGAGCCGGATCGCCTACGTGCTTCCCGAGGAGGACCTGCTCGGGGAGGGCCTGCTCAACGCGGGCTGTACGCGGCAGCCCGCGGTGGCCTACTTCGAGAAGGTCGAGCCGCACCACGGCCCCGCGGCCAGCCTCCTGGAGGACCTCGGGGGATGCTTCCTGCCCGCTGATCTGTGGGCCAAGGTCGCCGGCATGGAGGCGGAGAAGGACCTCATCGAGCGACGGGTCGTGCTGCCGCTGGCGGAGCCGGAGCGGGCCGCCCGGCACAGAGTACGGCCGCCGCGGGCCATCGCCCTGCTCGGCCCGCCGGGGACCGGGAAGACCACGTTCGCCAAGGGGATCGCCGCCCGGTCGGCGATCTGGTCCCGGTACACGGACGGCCGTCCCGAGGTGGATGTGGGAGCGCTGGTGGCGGCCAGCGAGTTGTTCACCCCGGCCGATATCGAGCACGCCGCCCGGATGGCCGCCCAGACGTCTTTCGAGCGGGACCTGGAGGCGATCGGCGGCGGCGCGGGCGCGCACGGGCGGCTCGGGGCGAGCACCGACGACTATCTCGCCGCCATCGACCGGTGCCGGCCGACCGTCACCCCCGCCATGGTCGACGAATTCAGCGCGGACATCACCGCCCACGCCCGCTGCTGACGGCCGGCGCGCCCCTCCCGACACACCGGCCGTCGGCACCGACCGGCCCCGCAGCCGCGCACCCACCGCGGGCCGAGCCGGGCTCGTCCCGCAGAGCCGCGGTCGGACGACAGAACTACAGCCGGAGCACTGCAACGGGAGGACATGGGCCGCTACGACTCCTCCGTGGGGCCGATGTTGACTCCGGGTTCGCGTACGTACGGTCTGACCGGTGCCGGAACTCGTGCACCATCGGGGATCATCAAGAGGGGCGGACCACACATGGCGGAGATTGTCGATCTGGGGGCGTACGGCAAGGACTTCACCAGGGATCCTTACCCGTACTACGCCAAGCTGCGTGCCCAGGGACCCATACACCGGGTGCGCCTCCCCTACGGCAACGACGCGTGGCTGGTCGTAGGGCACCAAG
Organism: Streptomyces sp. P9-2B-2; assembly: GCF_030406865.1. Taxonomy (NCBI): domain Bacteria; kingdom Bacillati; phylum Actinomycetota; class Actinomycetes; order Kitasatosporales; family Streptomycetaceae; genus Streptomyces; species Streptomyces sp. P9-2B-2. The sequence goes on from NZ_CP129126.1 coordinate 285,226, forward strand.
CGGTCAGGGCCGCACTCAGCGACCCCCGCCTCAACAAGGACTGGCGGGTCGCCATGCCGCAGGGCGACGCGGGTGAGGTATCGGCCCTGTTCACGAACATGCTGGACGCGGACCCGCCTCAGCACACCCGGCTGCGGAAGCTGGTGGCCAAGGAATTCACCTCCCGCCGCGTCGAGGCACTACGGCCACGGGTACAGCAGATCACCGACGAGCTGCTGGACACGATGCTCGCCAACCCGGAGAGCCGTGCCGACCTGGTGGAGGCCCTCGCCTTCCCACTGCCCATGACCGTCATCTGCGAGCTGCTCGGCGTCCCCGCCATGGACCGGGAGGCCTTCCGTTCCTGGTCGAACGAGATCGTCGCGCCGACCAGCGACGAGGCAGCCCAAGCGGCGGTTGTCGCGATGACCGGCTACCTCGTCGACCTCATCGAAACCAAGCGCAACGCTCCCGGCGACGGCCTGCTCAGTGCCCTGATCCGCACCAGCGACGAGGACGGCGACCAGCTCTCCCGTGACGAGCTGGTGGGCACCGCCTTCCTGCTGCTGGTCGCGGGCCATGAAACGACCGTCAGCCTCCTGGCCAACGGCGTACGCGCCCTGCTCCAGCATCCGGATCAACTGACCGCCCTGCGAGCCGACTTCTCCCTCCTCGACAACGCCGTGGAGGAGATGCTGCGCTACGACGGCCCGGTGGAGACCGCCACATGGCGCTTCACCGGCGAGCCGGTCGAGATCGGCGGCACCCTGCTCCCCGCCGGCGAGACCGTAGCGATCGCCCTGGCTTCCGCCTCCCGGGACCCGGAAATCTTCGCCGTCGCCGACGACTTCGACATCACCCGCGACGCCCGCGGACACACCGCCTTCGGCCACGGCATCCACTTCTGCCTCGGCGCCCCACTGGCCCGACTGGAGGCCCGCATCGCCCTCCGCTCCCTCTTGGAACGCTGCCCCGACCTCGCCATGGACGCCGATTTCGACGACCTCACCTGGCGCGTCGGAATGCTCCGCGGCCCGGCGCAACTGCCGGTGCGCTGGAAGAGCTAGAGCCTGACCGGCTTCCTTCTTGGCGCCTGCGGCAACGCCCCCCGGCGCTTGGCCGCATCGAGCTGCGGCCGGCCGCTGCGGGCCGGCCGCGCACCGCCTCAGCAGCTCAAATTGTCCCCGGGTACGGTTCCCAGGATCTGCACAAAGCTCGTGTAGTTGTTGATCCGGCTCTGCACCTGGCCGGGGTTGCCGCCGTTGCACTCAAGGGAGCCATTAATACTGCGGATCGTCTCACCGAAACCGGCGCCGCCGACCATCGCCTGGTGCGGGGTCATGGTGCCCGGTCCGGTCTGGGTGTTCCAGTACCAGAGGGCGGTCTTCCAGGCGACGGCGGCATCCTGCTCCACGAGGTAGGGGTTGTTCAGCAGGTCGATGCCGAGCGCGTCGCCCGCCGCCTTGTAGTTGAAGTTCCAGCTGAGCTGAATCGGCCCACGGCCGTAGTAGGCCGCCTGCCCTGCGGGGCACCCATACGGCTGGGTGGCGTCGCAGTAGTGGGGATAGTTCGCGGTGTTCTGCTCGACCACGTGGACCAGGCCACCGGTCTCGTGACTGACGTTCGCGAGGAAGGCCGCCGCCTCCTGACGCTTCACGGTGTCACTTCCGGTGTTCGCGAATTCCGGATAGGCACTGAGGGCCGCGGTCAGCCCGCTGTAGGTGTAGAAGGCATTCCGGTTCGGGAACATCTGGTTGAACTGCGCCTCGCTGACGACGAACCCCTCGGCTCGGACATCGGCACCGGCCGGGGCCGCGGCACAGTGGGAACAGCCCGTCGTGGCAGCCGCCGGCGTCGTCGGCACGACGAGTGCTACGCCCACGACTACGGTCGCGGCGCTCAGCAGCGCGGCAATACGTGACCTCATTGCGTGACTCCTTCTGGCGGCCGACCTCCGGGCATGGAGGGGCCACCATGTGGGGGGATCGCCCTATCGGGAACGCCGTTGCAGCAGCCGTCCATACAAATCAACTGGCTTACTGGACACAGACGTTGGAGCACGGGTGGAGCAGGCAGCGCAGGCCACCAACAAGCGGCGGCACGGCGACGGCGACAACTACGGCGACTACAACTACGGAGAGCGCTGCGGTCTAGACCAACCTCAGGTTATGGGCGTCACGTTGAACATGTCCATACCAATGCAGCCATCCATTGACGCGCCGCTGCTGAGAGCCGGGCGCGGCCCCGTCCCGCAGCCCCGGGCATTGTCAGACCCCCGCGAGAGACTGGGACGTCAACGGTGACCTCCCTGGACGGCGCCTGCGACAACATTTCGCAACAGGCGATGGCGGTTGCCCACCCTCTTCGGAGCAGTGGAGGACGATCCACTTCAGGCCGTCCTGGACGCGTTCTATGCGGCGGCCGTAACTGTCGGCGGCGACCACCCGACTCTCTTCGAAGAGACGCGAAGGGGATTCCCTTCGATAGCGGAGGCGGCGGAGTAACGCCGGACGGCACAGCGCAAGGGCCAGGGGTGGTGACACAACGCCCCTCCCTCTGTGCAAAAGTGGCCCGATGAAGACAATCGGGCTGCTCGGAGGCATGAGCTGGGAGTCCACGGCGGAGTACTACCGGCTGCTGAACGAGCTGACGCGCGAGCGTCTGGGCGGCCTGCACTCCGCGCGGTGCGTGCTCTACTCCGTGGATTTCGCAGAGATCGAACGGCTACAGGTCGAGGGGCGCTGGGAGGAGGCGGGCGAGGTTCTCGCCCACGCCGCCAGGGCGCTGGAGTCGGCCGGCGCGGACATGTTGCTGATCTGCACCAACACCATGCACAAGGTCGCCGGCCAAGTGGCCGCCGCCGTCACAGTCCCGCTGCTGCATCTCGCCGACACCACAGCCGACGCCGTCCGTGCGCAAGGTCTGCGACGTATCGGACTGCTGGGCACCGCGTTCACCATGGAGCAGGACTTCTACCGGGGCCGACTGGAAAGTCACGGCCTGGATGTGCTCGTTCCGGATGCCGCCGGGCGCAGCACCGTCCATCGGGTGATCTACGAAGAGTTGTGCCTCGGGATCGTCCAGGAGGAATCCCGGCAGGCATTCATGGCCGTAATCAGGGACCTCGTTGCCGCCGGAGCCGAGGGCATTGTGCTGGGCTGCACCGAGATCGAGCTGCTCATCGGGCCGGAGCACAGCCCGGTCCCGGTCTTTCCGACCACACGGCTGCATGCCGAAGCAGCCGTCACCCTCGCCCTCGCCGACGCCCGTAGCAGCACAGCCGGGTAGTCCAGCGATCTCCTGAAACGGGGGGTTGGAGAAAGCGCCATCACCAACTCCCCGTTTTCCACAGATCCTTGTGTCGTACCGAGGTTTGAACTGACGGCAGGTACCCTGACGTGGTGGCGCGTACCGAGTTAGAACGACTGGCCAGGATCCGGATGCAGGTCACCGGTGAGACGCTCGAACGCGCCATGGCCGTGCTCGAAGGCCATAGCACCGCCACCACATCGCAATCCGAACCCGACGCCAAGCCTGACGCCGTCGGAAACAGCTATCTCGACAACGGTACGGCCGAGATCGGCAAGGTCGAGGACGGCGGGGTCGAGGAGGGGCAGGCCGACGAATCCGGTTCGGCCCTCGCTACCAACGATAGCGACGCGGACACCGGGAATGCGTCAAAGCCCGACGCCCGGCGAACGCCTCAGAAGCGCGGCCATCTACGCGGCCTCTGATATCCGCACTCCTCTCGGCGAAGAAAAGTTCATCTGAAGCCCCGATGGCTGCCGGGCATAGCGGCCACCCGCCCCGCAGCCCGCACTCCACACGCGCCGCAACAGATGAAGCGCAGAGGGTTACCGAGGGCGAGATCCAGATGCCGACGCCGACGCAAGGCGTCTCGAATGCCGCGGCCTCAACACAACGCGAGCGCACCTTCACAATGCGTGTGCAGGCGTACGCAGGCCCCACTGCCAGATGGGCTCCTGAAGCTCACGGGGTGAGGGGGCGTGCCAGCAGCGGCGTGCGGAGCATCTGGTGCCCCCCGCTGGCCAGCATCCGGACCTCGCCCCGGTCGCTGATCTCTGCGCGTACGATCCCCGACTCGTCCTCGTAGACCGGATACCCGCCCGCTCCCGAACGCTCGGTGCGGTGGACGATCACTACGTCGTCCTCCACTGCGGGAGCTTGAAATACCAGCTCATAGCATTCCGGGTAATCCATCAGGGCCTCCCGATATAACTGGGCAGATACTTCCGGCCGCGCTCCCCGCCGCCGCTCTCAGCGCGCCGCTGCACCTCGGCCATTCCATCGTCACCCACTCCCGCCCTCAGCGCCTGAGGAGGACACCGAGGCGCGACTCCGGGACCGGAAGCGCCCTTGCCGCCAAGGCATTGCCGAGGCATCCGGGGGGGGCAGCCATCGTGCCGTCCGCCCCTCGACACGAAGCGCACAACTCGGTAAACCTGACATTTGTCATGCGGGCTTGTGATCAAGGTCGTTCCAAGGGTTGACGTCTGGCCGCCGTCCCACCGCGAGAATCGGGAGCGCGAAGGTCGAATGCTGACTCAGACGTTGAACTCCCGGAGAATCCATGCCTGTTACCACCCGTCGCCGGCGCCTGCGGCTGGCCGGCACTGCCACCGCCGCCTTACTCACGCTGACGATTCCCACCACCGCCTCCGCCGCCACGCCGCCGATCACGGACTCAAGCAACACCACCGCCGCCGCCGGGACCGCTAGCCGATCCGGCATCGACCGGGCAGCGCTGAATGCAACGCTCAAGGCCTTCCATGACGCAGGGATGTACGGCGCTTACTCTGCGGTGCGAGATGGCGCCGCGGAATGGCAGGGCGCATCGGGAGTCGCCGACGTCGATACCGGGCGCCCCACCACTCCACAGATGCGACACCGGATCGGCAGCATCACCAAGACCTTCACCGCGGTCGGCGTCCTCCAGGAAGTCAGCAAGGGACACATCGAGCTGGACGCTCCGATGGGCCGCTATCTGCCCGGCCTCGTTCCCGGGGAACGCGGGCAGGCCATCACTGTCCGGATGCTGCTGAACCACACCAGCGGCATCGGCGACTATGCCGGGGCGATCTTCCCCACTGCGGACAGCATCGAAGGCAACCGCTTCCGCCAGTTCGATGCCCGGACATTGGCCCGGCTGGGGCTGAAGGCAGAGCCATTGGGCAAACCGGGCCAGGCTCATCACTACTCCAACACCAATTTCGTGCTCGCGGGCCTCCTGTTAGAGAAGGTCACCGGCAAGTCGCCGGAGGCGTACATCACCGAGCACGTCATCCGGAAGGCCGGGCTGCGGCACACTTACTTTCCGCAATCGGCCTACCTCACCGGGCCGCACGCCAAGATGTACGAGGCCGCGTATGGCGGGTTCAACCCACCGCGGGACTTCAGCGTCTACAACGCGTCCTGGGCCGGAACGGCAGGATCGCTCGTCTCGACCATGGCCGATCTGAACCGCTTCTACCGTGCGCTGCTGGGTGGCGAACTGCTCGCCCCCGCCCAGCTGCGGCAGATGAAGACCACGGTGCCCATTGAAGGCAGCCCGTTCCGCTACGGCCTGGGCTTGTTCACCAGGCAGCTGCCCTGCGGAGAGTTCTGGGGACACAACGGCCTGGTGCTGGGGTCCATGACCTGGTCCATGTCCAGTGCGGACGGCAAACGACAAATGTCCCTCGGCTTCAATTTGACGCGCTATCAGAAGCTCGATGGAAACGGCGTCCCCCAGTCCGGCCCGATAGACGCCGCCATGAACGAGCACGTCGCGCAGGCGCTGTGCGGGACGAGCGCCAGCCGACCCCCGGGCCTGACCAACACGAACCCCTTCCACTCACTCCTGGTCGCTCCGCAGGAGCCTTCCCTCCCGATACCTCACCAGTGAGCCCGCTCGGCCACTCGGATGAGTGCTTCGCTCCCGTGCGCTGTCACGGGAGCGAAGCGGGTCCGAGGAGCGCCAGCAGCTCGGATAATTACGGAAACCACGGTACGGGGCACCACTGACAACGCGGGGCGGATGAGCGCGACGGTGTGCTCACGGGCCGGCTCCGGAGTGCCGTTGCCCGGGAGTGCGACGAGGGGATAGCGGCTATCCGCGAGGGCATTCCTTGCGGTAAGGCCGGGGGTGCCGGCCCTCCACCCCGCTGCCGTTGGGGGACGCCGTACGTCACCCGATCGGGATCTCACCCTGGGCAGCGGCGGCTCCGATCTTCGCCCGTTCCCCCGGTCCCGTGAGCAGAAATGGTGGATTCGGCGAGAGGGGTGGAAGTGGTAGGAGGGGCGTGGAACCGATGACGACTGGGCGACCTCGGATTTCGCTTGCGACGGTGGTCTTGGACTGTCCGGATGCTCATGCGCTGGCGGACTTCTACCGGCAACTGCTCGGCTGGGAGGTGAAATGCAGCGAACCGGACTGGGTACTGCTCCGCTGCCCGGACGGCGGTACCGGGCTCTCGTTCCAGTCCGAGCCGGGGTACCAGGCCCCCGTGTGGCCCGAACGGCCCGAGGAGCAGCAGAAGATGCTCCATCTCGATCTCCGAGTCGATGACCTTGACGAGGCCGGGGCGTATGCGGTCGCCGCAGGGGCGCGACGCGCCACGCTTCAACCGCACAACGATGTACGGGTGTTCCTTGATCCGGCGGGGCACCCGTTCTGCCTCTTCCTCCGCTGAGGCGCCTGGGTGTCGCGGGCTTCCGTTCGTGACCCCCGGGCGACCGCGGAGCGTGTGGGAATGGACACATGCAGGCAGCGGAAGTGGATCGGAGGGCCGATGGTCTGTGCTGGTCAGGAAGTTGAGGGACCGTCGGCGCATGAGCGCGCACAGCAGCTTCGGGCCGCGGGCCGGTGCGCGCGGGGCCGCGTTGTCAGTGTCTGCCCCTAGCATTGCTCATATGTCCCCAACTCCTTCTGCCCCTACAGATGTGCCCGTTCCTGCTTCCGAGGCGAACGAATCGATCCGGCGCTTTGTGCGCGCCCGGCGCGGTCTGGCGTGGTCGGCTCAGGACATGGCGGAGTATGCGGTGCTGTTGGAGATATGGACGTTGGCGGTGCGCTCCGAGGTAGCGGAGGTTGTTGAGGCGGCGTAGCCCCACGGCGGTCAGTGCTCCGGCTACTGCTGCCGCAGGCTCGGGCTTTCGCCGTGTGCGTCTGGTCGCCGCCGCTTCGCTGGAGGCTGTCGCCTCGCTGGCGTTGGCCGCCTGTGGCGACGGTTAGGACGACAACACGAACGCGAGCCCCAAGGTCTCGTCGAGCCCCCTGCCTGCCGCGCCCTCGGACGACGCGGCGTCCGGCGGCGACACCGCTGACATGCCGGGTTCCAAGGACGGCGCGACGCGGGACCCGAAGAAGCCCGAGGCGGGAAAGAGCTGCGGGACAAGCGGATGGGTGAGCGGCGGCAGCAGCCCGGGCGGGTCCGGCTCGGCGCTCAAGGGCAAGGGTGTGAACGCCACCGTGAACGGCGTGCTCAGGTATCTGACGCCCGGCAAGCTGACCGTGGCTCCGGACACCGGTACCGAGCAGGTCTTCTTCATCGCACTACCGGTCTTGAGCGGCAGATCGGTAACGCCCGACCTGCCCGCCGCTCCCGAGCCTGGTGGGGTGAGCAGTGCCCCGGCCCTGACGGCGCTGTCGTATCCGGGCCGCACTTGATCGAGGGGGGCGGGCCACACCACTGGGCTCCGGAATCGGGCTGACGGCAGTCGGGCAGGTCAACGCGCCGGTGGTCGTCATTGGCGATGGCCGGTACGTCGCGGCCGTCACGCCCCCGCTCGTCACCCCCAACCAGCCGCCGAACCACGGACCACCGTGGCCACCCACCCAGAAACCGATCAAGCAACAGCCCATCCGCCCATCCCCCACCAACCATGACGTCCGATTCCCGCCAGCCGACGCGCCCCCGACTCCGCAGACTCGAAGAGTGAATGCAGCAGATACGAACAAGGACGCGCCATGATCTCCCCCGAGACGACCACAGTCACCACCAGCTACACCACCTTCGACAGCCCCCTCGGTGAGCTGCTGCTCGTCGGAGAGGAATCGGCCACCGCACCCGGCGGCACCGCCCTGACCGCTCTCGCTCTGCCGCAGCAGCGGGGCGTCACCGTACAGCCGCACTGGCGGCGCGACCCGGCCCCCTTCGGCGAGGTCGTCCGCCAGCTCCGCGCCTACTTCGCCGGGGAGCTCACCCGCTTCGAGCTGGAATTCCGCACTAATGGTTCGGAGTTCCAGGAGCGCATCTGGCAGGCCCTGGAGGCGATCCCGTACGGCACCACGACCTCCTACGGGCGACTCGCCGACGTTCTCGGGGTGCCGCGGGGCGAGGTACGCGCTCTGGGGGCCGCGATCGGCGCAAACCCCCTGATGATCGTGCGCCCGTGCCACCGCGTGATCGGCGCGGACGGCACGATGCGCGGCTACGCGGCGGGCGTCGAAGCCAAAATTGCGCTGCTCACCCACGAGGGCGCCCTCCAGCCCACCCTCATCTGAGGCCGGCGCGTCCGGTCCCCCTCCCGATGACCTCACCGCTCATTCCCCCCGCCGAGGTGGCCGCCTATGGCAGCCTCCCCTCCCCCGCCGCGCACACCGAGGAAGAACTATCCGCGCTGCTCGCCCTGTTGGCCGCACCCCGTATGCGCATCGCGACGGTGGTCGTCGGGCACAGCAGGGGCGCGGCGTCGCGCTCGTCCGCGGCGGCCTTCGCCGAGGCATGGCGCGAGACCGGCCGGCAGCCAGTCCTCGCCATGGTCGACTGGCCGGAAGCCGCCGCATCCTGGCTGCGTGCCGCCCGCCGCTTCACCGCTGAGGAACCGGACGCCTGGGTGGTGGCCGCCGCGCCCGTCGGCTGGGCCCAGATGAGCCGCCGGCTGCGGCACAGCACCGGCTGGGACCCTGCCCGCACCTTCGGCTTTGCGGCACTCGGCGACTCCCGAGTCCCCGCCCTGGCGGGCCCGGCAACGCTGCACGGCATGCGCGGTGCCACGGCGGACGGTGGCACCTGGGCCATCGACCGTGGTTGGGTCACCCAGCAGCTACCGGCCCATAGGCCACCGGTTCCCCATGGCACGCTGTAGGCAGGTAGCGATGAGGCAGGAGCAGATGAGCACGCCACTTCCCGGCTTCGAGGAATTCGAGGGGCCTGCGGGCGCCAAAGGTCCCGGTCAACCGGGGGTCTCCGGAGGCCATGGAGGTTCGGGCGGCCTTGGCGGAGCGGTCGATTCCGGCGAATGCGGAGGCCGCCGCTCCCTCGCAAGTGGCCAGAGCCCTGCCCGTCACGACGGCCGGCGAGAAATCGCCCCCGGCGCCGTCCACGTCCCCGGCTGGCTGACCATGGCCCAGCAGCGCGAGCTGGTCACCGCGTGCCGTGGCTGGGCGCGCGGCCCGGCCCCGATCCGGCACACCAAGCTTCCGCGCGGCGGCGTGATGTCCGTCCAGACGGTGTGCATCGGCTGGCACTGGCAGCCGTACGCGTACACCCGCACCGCCGACGATGTGAACGGCGCCCGGGTGCCCGAATTCCCCTGATGGATGGTCGAGTTGGGCCGCCGCGCGCTGGTCGAGGCGTATCAGGACTCCGCTGCGGGTGACGGCTACACACCGGACACCGCACTGATCAACTTCTACGACGACCAGGCGAAACTCGGCATGCATCAGGACAAGGAAGAGCGCTCCGGCGCGCCGGTCGTGTCCCTCAGCATCGGCGACACCTGCGTCTTCCGGTTCGGCAACACCGAGACACGGACCAAGCCGTACACCGATATCGAGCTGGCCTCCGGCGACCTCTTCGTCTTCGGCGGACCGTCCCGCTTCGCCTATCACGGCGTTCCCAAGGTCCGGCCGGGCACCGGGGACCCGGCGTCCGGTCTGACCGGCGGCCGCCTCAACATCACCATGCGGGTCACCGGACTCGACGGCTGACGCCGGTACCGCGAGGCACACTGGACTCATGTGCCGCAGCATCAAGACACTCCGTCCGCCCACCACCCCCGAGGTCACCGACGAGGACATCCGGGCCGCGGCCTTGCAGTACGTCCGCAAGGTCTCCGGATTCCGCGCCCCGGCCGCTCACAACCGCGAGGTGTTCGACCAGGCCGTGGAGGCCGTGGCCGCCGCGACCCAGGAACTTCTCGACGGCCTCCAGATCCGCGGCTCCGCCGCCCGCCTCCACACACACTCCTGAGCGCAGCGGCCGCCCCTCCCCACGGGCTCGCGATCACCAATCGAGCAGCGCCTGCACCGGTAGGTGATCGCTCGGAAACTGCCCGTGCGCGGAGTACGTATTGATCGTGGCGCGGCGTGTACGCACCCCCGGTGACGTGAGGATCCAATCGACGCGGTCCCCGTCCGGGACCAGCGGCCGGTAGCCATGGAAGGTGGCGTACTGCCGGCTGCGCTCGCCGGCCGTGTCCCAGCTGTCGACGAGCGAACCGCCGTCGAGCAGCACCTCGTACACGGAATTCTTGTGGGCCGCGACATTGAAGTCACCCGTGACGATTCGGGGCAGCGAAGGGTCCAGCCCACCCAGCCGTTCGTTGATCAGACCCGCGGAACGTTCACGCGAGTACTGATTCGCATGATCGAGATGCGTATTGAGGACATAGAACTCGCCGTCGGCGCGCACATCCCGGAACCGGACCCAGGTCACCATCCGGATTACGGTGTTCCCCCAGGTCGCCGACCCGATCAGATACGGCGTATCGGACAGCCAGAAATGGTCGTACTCGACCGGCGCGAGCCGCCGCACATCATAGAAAACGGCCGCGAACTCATCCTTGCTCCCGCCGCCCCGCCCGGTCCCCACCCAGTCGTAATACGGTCCGAGATCCTCGGCGATATCACGCAGCTGCCCGTACAGCCCTTCCTGCGTCCCGAGCAGATGCGGGGCCTCGTGCCGCAGCAAGGCCCGCATCACGGGCCGGCGCTCGGCCCAGGAGTGCGGCCGGACATCCGAGGCGTACCGCAGGTTGAAGGTCATCACCCGCAGCCCCCGCCGGCCCTCGGCGGCATGTGCGGCCCCCGCCCCGTACACCGCCGTCACCGGCCCGGCGACCGCCGCCGCAGCCACCACGCGAAGGGAAAACCGCCGACTGACCGACACCATCGCGCCACCGGAACCAGCCCCCGGGGAACCAGACCCCGAGGTACCAGTCCCCAGAGAACGAGACAAATCAACGGAAGCCAGGGCCGCCGGGGAAGCAGCGGCACCTGCAAAATCAGAGGAACCGGCGGAAGCAGAGGGAACAGAGGGAGCAGCGAAATCAGTGGATACGGATGAAGCCTTCCACCCGGGAACGAGTGCAGTCACAGCAACTCCAGTCATCCGTCGCACAGGCAGACACCGGCCCTGAAACCGACACGGATGCCGGCACCGGAACCGGCACCACCGTCGCAACAACAACCCTCATGCGAAAGTCTCGATTCCCGCCATAGCCAATAGGTTGCCTACGGATAAATCGCCATGGAACGCTCACGAAACCCGGCGGCGCGGCGGCGAACCCGCGGAGGCGATCCCTTCCCCGGCCTCCCGGGCAGCTCTCCCTCCCCGTCCCCGCCTCCCTCTTCCTCTCCCCTACCGATCGCCCGCCGGCCCCTGCCAGTCCGTGTGACGGATACGGGAGATCTCCCGGACGTCGCCGACCGTCCCCCACTCGTCCTTCCCGAGGCGTGACAGGGGCTTCATCCTGGAGATTTCCGGGTGCCCGTCGACCAGCGCCTCCTGCGACACCACCGCGTGCACCACGCGCCCGAACACAACGGTCGCGTCCCCAATTCCCAGCGTCGTGTGCACCTCGCACTCCAACGCCACGGGCGAGCCGGCCACCCGCGGCGGCTTGACCCGCAGACTCGGCTCGGAACCGATCCCGGCCGCCTCGAACTCACTCACCCCGTGCGGAAAATCCGTACCCGTGTCATTGATCTGCTCGAAGAGCCCCTCCGGCGCGAGGTTCACCACGAATTGTCCGGTCGCCTCGACGTTGCGCAGGGTGTCCTTGCGCCCGACGGAAGTGAACTGCACAACGGGCGGCGCGACACTGGCGATCGTGAAGAATGAGTGCGGGGCCAGGTTCGCAGAAGCACAATCAGGGCTGATCGTCGAGACCCAGGCGATGGGCCGCGGCACCACCACCGCGGTCAGGAGCTTGTAGAACTCGTTGCGGGACATGGCAGCGGGATCAAAGTCGGTACGCATGGTGATCAGTATCCAGGAGGCGGCCGCGGATCCTATAGCGGATCCACGGCACCACCAAACCCCTGAGTTCGGCGGAAAGTGCCTGGTATCGGAGCCGACGAGCACCAGGAGCCGACGCCATGACGACAGCCGTGACTGTCTGGGAGGACTTCGACGTCCCCGCGCACGCCCGTGGGGGCCAGGTCACCCTCAACCTCTACGACCACCTGGCTGCCTACGCCCCCAAACGGCCGGGAGCGTATCTGCGCATCTCCTCCGACCGCTTCGGTCTCGAAGCCGGCGTCGACCGCCAGCTCGAAGACGCCGAGGACTCCAGGAGCCGCCTGCGCTGGGGTCCGTTTGCGAAGATCTACCGGGAGAACGACACCTCGGCCTTCAAAAAGCGGAAGGTCGTCAAACCAGACGGCGCCATCGACTGGATGGTCCTACGTCCCGAGTTCCGCCAACTGCTCGCTGATCTCGCCCATGGCGTCATCGACGGAGTCATCTTCTACGACCTCGACCGTCTCGTCCGTCAGCCCCGGGACCTCGAAGATCTCATCGACATCGGTCCTCGCAGCGGACCCGCTCAATGACGACGCGAACTCACCGCACACGGCCTCTGCGGACACAAGCCACTTCTTCACCACCGAACTCGTCAACAGCGGACTGCCCATCCACATCGGCGCCATGCTGCTCGGCCACCGCGACATCCAGACCACCCGCGGCTACGTCGCCGTATTCGACGAAGACGTCATCCGCCACCACCTCGCCCATCTCAACGAACGCCGCCAGCTCCGCCCCGACCACGAATACCGCGACGTCACCAGCGACGAATGGGACGAGTTCGAAGAGCACTTCGACAAACGCAAGGTCGAACTCGGCGCATGCGGACGCCCCTACGGCACCCCCTGCCAGCACGAACACGCCTGCATCCGGTGTCCCATGCTCCAGGTCAGCCCGAAGATGATCAGCCGACTCGACGACCTCGAAGCCGACCTCATCACCCGCCGGGTCCGCGCCAAAACCGAGGGCTGGGCCGGTGAGATCGAGGGCCTCGACCTCACTCTCCAACTCCTCCGCGCCAAAAGGGACGACACCCAGCGCCGGGCACAACGCCCGCTCGTCGACCTCGGTATCCCCGCGCCCCGCATGAAGACGGAGGATCAGTGAAACCTGGCTGTCCGCGGCGCCACAAGAGGTCCCAAGTCGGGACGGACTGGGGACCTCTCGCGTGCCGTTGCTGGCAGAGCTCAGCTTGGCTGGTCTCCGGTGTACCGGAAGATCTCGTGGTTGACGTTGACGCCCCACACGGTGCCGTCGGCGCCCGCCCCGATGTCGCTCAGGTTGCCAGGGACGTTGAGAAACGGGCTGGTGTCGTTGTTGGTGTACCGATAGATGGCGCCGGCGACGTCGACACCCCACACATTGGTCCTGGAGCCGGCGGAGATCCGGACCAGGCTGCCAGTGATCTTTTTCCAGTGGTTGGGGTCGCCCTGGTCTCCGGTGTACCGGAAGATCTCGTGGTTGACGTTGACGCCCCACACGGTGCCGTCGGCAGCCGCCCCGATGTCGCTCAGGTTGCCAGGGACCTTGACCCATGGGCTGGTGTCGTTGTTGGTGTACCGATAGATGGCGCCGGCGACGTCGACACCCCACACATTGGTCCTGGAGCCGGCGGAGATCCGGACCAGGCTGCCAGTGATCTTTTTCCAGTGGTTGGGGTCGCCCTGGTCTCCGGTGTACCGGAAGATCTCGTGGTTGACGTTGACGCCCCACACGGTGCCGTCGGCAGCCGCCCCGATGTCGCTCAGGTTGCCAGGGACGTTGAGAAACGGGCTGGTGTCGTTGTTGGTGTACCGATAGATGGCGCCGGCGACGTCGACACCCCACACATTGGTCCTGGACCCCGCCGAAATCGCCGTGAGACTACCGGAGATCTTCTTCCAATCAGGCATACCGAACTCGCTTCCTGTTGCCTCGACGCTGCGTGGAGGTACTTGCCGGACGGGAGACCTGACCAAACAGGCCCATATGGTTACGGATCACCGGAATGAGCTAAAAGTCGATGTTTGGGTCACGGGTATCCCCCGGATGGCCGGGCGCTCGGACGGACGGTCGGGAGCCCTACGACCGGAAACGGCGTACCCCATGTGGCGGATCGACATGAAGCGCGGCCTGTGGAGCGGCGATCAGAGTGTCGACAACATCTGGGCCTTCGGGCTGTTGGAGAGGTAACACTCTGACCGGTCCGTCACTCGACCGTATGAAGTGCAGAGAAGCACCGACTGCTGGCGTGCCTCCAAAGAGGACGACGAGCAGGACAAGGACGCCTGGCTCAAGGCCAAGCGGGCCGAAGAACAGGTCGAGTCCGAAGCCTGGTCGCAGCAGTACCAGATGCCGCCTCTGGAGGGGACCGAGAGGGCGGTCGCCTGGGGCGTGCGCTGTCGTCACCAGGTCCTGGCCGCCGCCTACACCGCCCTGGTCCTCGAAGGCGCGACCAGCGAGACGGAGTGGGAGGAGATCGAGTACGCCGCTCGCCTCGTGGCCCGGGCCGGATGGTGGATCGACCAGCGCTCCCCCATCCCAACGACCTCACCGAGCTGCTCCAAGCCGCCACCGAAGCCGACCGGCCAACCGGTGGACGAGCTCGGCACGCTCCAGCTTGCCGCCGAGCTCCTCGAACACCTCGCGGTGCAGGGCCGCTTCGATGGTCGCGTCGTCCTCCTCGACGCCGCCACCAACCGTCACCCAGTACGGCTCCCTGCCCGGCTTGGTGCGCTTGATCAGGATCAGCTCATCGCCATCGAGGAGGATGGCGCGGGCGTTGCGCTTGATGACATCGGTCATGCCGTTGGCTCCTTCTGATCACGGTGCAGGAGAGAACGGCCGAGGACCTCCTGGTAGTGGTTGGCGCTCCCCGGCTCGGTGGCTCCAATATGGTGCAGATTGGTGACAGGGTGTGAGGTACGAGCGCTGCAGCAATGCCGCACCAATGCTGAACATGTCTCGCTACGCTGAGTGTTTCGGCGTTTCACCGGGCAACGGACGGGGGTACGACGGTGGTCACGGTGCAGCGATGGTCCGGCCGGGAGGCTCGCCTGCTACGTGACGCCCTGCGCATGAGTCTTCGCGACTTCGCCGCGTATTTGGGTGTCAGCGACCGGACCGTGTCGAACTGGGAGGGCGGAGGCGCCAGTTACCAGCCTCGCGCAGAGTCGCAGGCCGTGCTCGACACAGCGCTCGGCCGCGCGTCGGACGACGCCAGGGCGCGGTTCGCCGCGGCCCTCGGCATAACCAGAGGCGCCCCGCCTGTCGCTGCGGGGATCGGAGTCGACTCCCACAAGTTCTTGCCGGTCTTCATCGGCGTCGAGCTCTGCACGTCTTCGCCTGCGGCGTAGCCGTATTCCGGCTCGTCCAGCCGCACAAGCCGGCCTCGCTCACCGAACTCGCCGTGTGGCGCTACCGCTCCTACGCCACCGACCTTCCCTGGGCACGCGAAAAGCTCCGCGACCTCTTGGACGAGGACCACTCCCGCGTCCCCAACCCCGAGTACGTCCTCTCCTTGTACTGGCTCACTTCCAGCCCCTGGACCGGCGGTGCGTACGACACCGCCCTGCGCCTGCTGTCCACGCCCTCGGTGTTGGTCGATCGCGGCGCCCCGGACGGGCCCGTGCCGCTCGACGCCTCTGTTGAGGAAACGCTCCTCACCACCGGCTTCGATCATCCGGACATCGTGTCCTTCGGCGTACGGGGCGTCTCCACCGGCTACGCGGGCTGGTCCGGCGTCGCCTACGCGTCCCTCTCCGGCGAGCGCAGCCTCACCATCGACGAGCTGGTCACCTGCGAGCTGACCGCCCAGGCCTTGTGGTGCTTCACTCGACACATTCAGCAGATGATCGAGGACGGACAAGACCCATCCATGCCGGAGCAGTACGGCTGGCGCTTCCTGCGCGCCGCATACTCCCGGCTCACCACGGCCCGCGCCCAGGAGACCGCGCAGCACGTCCTGATGCGGGAAGCCATCATGAAGACGAGCGGACTGGCCGAGAGGCTGCGCGCCGCACAGGACGCTCTGCGTGAGAGCGTTGGCTGAGGATACGGGGCAGGAGAGGCAGCGAATGGACATCGGCAACGCGGCGCTGGTCGTGATCGACATGCAGAACGGCTTCGTGAACCATCACAGCCGTGATGCCGTGCCCGCCGTGTGCGACTTGGTGGCCCGATGGTCCGCCGCCGACCGGCCCGTGATCTTCACCCGCTACTTCAACTACCCGGACAGCCCGTACGAGCGGTTCTTCCGATGGGACCGTCTCCAGGAGCCTCCCGAGACCGACATCGTTCCGGACCTCGCCGAAGCCGCCGACCACGCCCACGCGGTGATCGACAAGACCGGGTACACGCTCTTCACCCGCGAGGCGGCCGCGCTCCTTCGCCAGGAAGGCTGGACCGACCTGGTCTTCTGCGGGATCGCCACCGAGAGCTGCGTGCTGAAGTCAGCCGCCGACGCCTTCGAGCGCGGCTACGCGCCCTGGATCGTCACCGACGCCTCCGCAAGCGACGCCGGCCCGGACGTCCACGACGCCGGGCTCGTCGTCGCCCGCCGCCTGATCGGCACGGGGCAACTCGTCACCGCCGACCAGGTGATGGGCCAACTCGCTGCGTGCGTACGGACCACGATGCTGGAATAGCTCCATGGCCGAGACACCGTCCCGCACTGGTTCGCCCACAACTCTCGACACCGACCTGATCATCATCGGCGGTGGCCCAGCCGGCTGCTCGGCCGCCCGTATGGCGGCCAGCGTCGGCATGCGTTCGACCCTGATCGAACCGGACCGCCTGTGCCGCAACCTGTACCGCATCCCCGCGCTGAACAACGTCCTCGGCGGCTACACCAACGGCCCCGGACTCGCCGACTCCATCGCCGCGGAATTGCAGAGCACGGAGCTGTGCCACCTCGAACTCGGCCGCCGGGCCACCCAATTGAGCGCCAGCGACGACCACGTCACCGTCACTCTGGATACCGGCGCTTGCCTGACCGCCTTGTACGCGATCGTCGCCACCGGCGTCGGCCCCCTCCAGCCCCGAGACGCCCCCTGGATCACTGCCCCCTCCAGCCTCAACCTGCCACCGCTCTGGCAGGCGGACGCGAACGACGCCGAAGGCCGGACTCTCCTCGTTCTCGGCGGCGACCGCACGATCGGCACCTTTCTGCGCGCTCACCCGACCACTGACACCCGCCTGCTCGTCGCGTACCCGGAGAGCGACGACTACAAGACCGAGGAGATCCGTGACGACCCCCGCGTCGCACTCCGCCCTGTCGAGCACGTGAGGCTGCGGCTCGCGGACGACGCAGCGACGGCCGAAACCATGGACCGATCCGGCAAACGGCAGACCATAACGGCGGATGCCGTCTTCCTCAGCATCGGCAACGCCCCCACCGCCCCATCCGGCGACGTCGTCCGCGATACGGCCGGCTACTGCCTACCCTCGGCCCAGCACCCACGCGTCATCGTCGCCGGCGACCTGCGCTCCGCCCGCTTCCAGCGCATCATGACCGCCCTGGGCTCGGGCAGCGAGGCCGCCCTGCACGCCTATTACGCAGCGAAGGAGTTGTTGCACGCACGGCATCTGCACCTGGGGTGAGGCGGATGCGGGGCAGCTCGTTGTCGAAGTCCTGCGCGGAGGCTCTGTCCGCCGAGCTAGGCCTGGAGATAGAGGAGGTGAAGGGGCTCGGCCAGGCGACCAGCAACCCAGGACATCCCTTGTCGGGGTCGCGCCGGGGCCGTCCGGCCTGCCTTGTCCCCTCATTAGCCACCCATCACCGTATCCCCGTCGAACCGCAGCGACGTGATCCGCGACTGACCGATCCACTCCCGGAGGGTGTCCAGTGCAGCGGGCTCAAGTTTCGTGGTGAAGAGGATGGCCAGGTGCTCTCTGGCCCGTGAGCATGCCACGTAGAAGAGGTTGCGGGCCCTGATGAACGCCTCCAGTTCCCTATCCATCAGTTCGTCGCGCCGGGAGAAGTTGGCCAGCATCTCGGGAATCTGGAAGCGGGAATGTCCCTTGCTGACCACGGCGAGGACCCGGTTGAACTCCAGTCCCTTGACTCCGTGTTGTGTGGCGAAGGGTGTGCCACCGCCGACGTGCTCGTTCAACGCCAGCAACTCCGAGTACGGCACCTGGCGCAGTTGTTGATACTCCTTCGACCGCGCCGCCGCCCGGGCTTCGGCCTTGCCGCCACTCACAGCCTGCGGGTCGATGCCAGATGGTGGCACGGCCTTCCGGTGACGCTCGCGCACCTTCCCCAGGCCGTCGAAGAGCTGCTGCTCAAGACAGAGGTCGAGGACGTCGCCGACCGTGCCCATCTCGCGGGCCTCCCCCAGCTTCGTCAGGAACGCCATCCATTCCTGCTTGTCGGCCGGCGAGTTGATGGGTGGACGACCACGGGGGTCGAGTGCGTCGAACATCGCGCCGTAGCGCTTGTTCCGGTGGTGGAGCAGGGCCGGTTCCAGCGTGTCCATGAAGAAGGCCATGGCATGGTCCTCCTTCCTCACATAGGAATCGTTGCGCTGAAAGGCCCCGTGGAGCTTCTGATATCCCAGTTCGCCGGCGATCGTCTCGTGCGTGAGCATGAGAATCTTCGTGCTGGGGTCCTCCGCCCGTGCCTGGGCTACGTGACCGGATGCCCCGGTGCTCCAGAACCGGTCGCGGACGTCGTCCAGTACCCATTTCCGGGCCGCGTGGGCCGCATTCCAGCCGAGCTGACCCTTCCGGTGGTGGGTGAGCCTTGTCCCGGCCCATTCATTGGTGTGATAGACGGCGACGGTGCCCTCGCCAACTCCTGACGCAGTGGTCTGCGTCAGTTCAGGACGCATCGTGTTCAAGAGGTTCACGACGGCGCGCTGCGAGCGCCGATTGCGCCGTCTGAAGACCGGTGTCGGGCGGGCGTCCTCGAGTGCCCCGCACGCGTTGTCGTAGATCTGCTGCCAGTGGTCCCCGAAGAAGCCGCAGAGGGGGCCACGCGCGGTGGCCTCATCGCCCGGCGTGCCCAGCATGGCCTCCGCCAGACCGGCGGGGGTGTCCTGGTACTCGTCCACGAAGACGATCGGGAACCGGTCGGCCGCCAGGGCCCGAAACTTGGGAAGGGCGAAGAACGCCCTCGCGAGGACGGGCAGATCGTTGTGACCCAGCTGCACGCGACGGGTGTCGTGGTCCACTTTCTGGAAGCCGGTGCTGTACTCGACGGTGTAGCCGTCCAGCGAGGTGTGGCCCTCCATCTTCGACAGCATGATGTCCAGCTCGACGATGTGGCACAACAGATGCTTACGGAAGGGGGAGAGCAGCTGCCACAGGAAGCCATGGATGGTTTCGGCGAACACGTACGGGCTGCGGTCGGTACGGCTGATGATCTCGTCGCGGGCCACATTGGTGTAGGTGACGCAGGCGACGCGCTGGTGGGGCCGCGGGAGATAGCGGGCGCGGTCAGCCAGGATGCTCTGGAGCGCCTTGATCAGTGAGCTGGTCTTGCCCGCACCGGCACCGGCCTCCACCTTGAAGTGACGGCCTGCCTGGAGAGCCGTCAGGATCGTGCGCGTGATGTCTTCCGCCTCGGTCGTCACTGGACGTCCGCCTTCGTCGCCGTCCCGTCCTGTGCCATGAGCCACTCGAGGCCGCGCCTGATGTACTTCGGGACCTGCCAGGGGTGGTCTCCGAGGACGTGGTCGAGGACGAAGTCGACCTTGCTGCGCCTGGTCTCCACCCTGCTTCGGGCCTGGTGCTCCAGTTCCTCGGCGGAAGCGTCACCCGTGGGGATACCGAACAGGTACCGGTTGGCCAGCGCGAAGGCGTCCTCGAAAGTGCGGCCGCACGGACCGCCGGGCTCCTCCGGCACCTGGTAGGCGAGGCACATGCTGCCGCCGGCGATCGGCGGGTCCGTCTCGGCCCGCTGCAGCAGCTCGGCCACCGTGATGTCCGCCATCTCGGGGGACCACGCCCTGATGGACTGGTTGGACGTGCGTCCGGACTCGGACACCAGGCATTTGCGGATCTTGGTCTCCCTGTCATCGACGGGATCGAGGTCCGTGATGATCAGGGCCGGGATCCCGAGGATCTTTAGCAGCGGATAGAACCTGTGGGCATACGCCCCTCCGACCTCCATCAGGGTCACGTACTGGTGCTGGGGCATCTCTCCGGGCCTCCTCGCCGCCAGCGCCTCCTCCGCAGCCGGGACGAAGACACGCTCGCTGGCGCCCTCGACGAGGATGACCTTGTCCGCGAAGTAGAGGTCGGCCCGGGTGAGGGTCAGGTACTTGCGGAGGAACCTCTCGTCGCCGGTCACCTGGGAAAGGTCCCTGATGACGGTGCGGGCCGGCCCCGGCTCGCTTCCGCTCTCCACGGCGTCCTCCTCCTTCCGGAAGTACCGGATGTCGGAGAAGTGTCCCCGGTTGGCCACATGTGCCGAGTGGGTGGTCACCACGAACTGCGCGTTCCACCGGGGGCGGCTGCTGCCGATTACGGTGCCGCTCTCCTCGACCGCTCCCGCCTGCCCGGGCATGCTCGCTCTCATCTGCACGTCGATCCGGGGGAACAGACTGACGGAGTACGTGAGTCGCTGGATGAACGCCTCCTGCATCTGCGGATGCAGATGGGCCTCCGGTTCCTCCAGGAAGACGAGATGGATCCCCGACTCCGGAGAGGTCGCCGTGTGGTCGCGGTAGCAGGTGAAGAGCCTGAGCAGAATCATTACCAGGTTCCGCGTGCCGAGGCCGTTGTACGACTCCGGGAACCGAACGCCGGCCACTCCCGGATAGTGAATGCGTGCGAAGTTCCTGAGCAGTCTCTTGGAGTCCAGCCGGGCGGCCGTGACGAACTCCTGGTTGCCCAGGCCCGGATAGCCGAAGGCTCTCAACGTCGGCGCCACGCGTTGGCGAACCTCCTGGAGGCTGCTGTCGAGACTGCCAGAGGTGTCCCCGAGCGTCCTGTCGATGCTCACGGCGAGCTCCTCCAGCCACGTCGCGTTCTGGCTCTTCTCCGCTGCCGTCAGCAGTTGTTCGAAGACCGCTCCGATCGGCGCGGCATGCCCCTCGCCCTCGTCGTCCAGCCCTCGCTGCGCCTCGACGAAGTCCACCCTCACCAGGGTGCGCACGTCCGCGAGGTCGACCGGTCGGACGTTCGCCTCATCGGTCGGGTCGACCGCCATCACCGACATCTCGAAGTGCTTCGGGATGCCTCTTCCCAGCCCCTCAAGTATGACCGTGGCATCCGGCCCCACCGGCACGCCGCCGAAGAACTCCTTCAGGGCACCGTCCCCCAACGCGTAGGCGAACCTGATCACCACCTCGGAGCAGTCGGGGTCGAGGTCCACCACGAAAGGGGCCAGGGGTCCGTACTCGCTGCAGTCCTTGTCGTAGGCGATGTGAAGGGTGAGGGTGATTGCCGGAACCGTGTCACGCGCCTGCTCCGCCTCGCCCGAGGCGAAGAGGCGATGAGCGGCGAGGAACTCCTCGTAGCAGTCGGCGGAGAAGTCCTCGATGTGCAGCGCGGTCTTCTTCCTCGCCACGAAGAATGCGAACAGTTTCGCCAGCGAGGTCTTTCCCGTGTTGTTGCGGCCGACGCACAGCGTCACCTTGTCGGTAAAGGAGAGCTCGGTTCTGCGGAGCAGCCGGAAGTTGCGGATGACCGCCTTGGTGAGCCGGGGCGGCACCGGGATTACATTCCCGCGTGGTTCGGCGGAGCCGTCTCGCGGGCCCGGAATGGCAGGCGGCTCACTGGGCTTGGTCATCGCGGCTCCTTGCTGCGCTCGTACGTCGGGGGGAACGCACAGCAAAAGGAGCCACAAGCCCCATGAGATGCCGTCACCCCCTCAGGATCCGGGGCCGCATCTTGTCACCATAAGTCTCTGAATGCACAACAGTCGGATTTGATTCAGTTTTGGTCACCTGTCGATCCGAATTCACTCCTGAATGTTCGCCATACGGCACCTATACGGCCACCGCCTCACAGGCAGACGGACCGGGTGAGGGATGGCCACGTACGAGGCGCACAGCGTGACCGGTACTCAGCGAAGGCGCCGCGGCAGGAGCAGTGAAGGCGCCCCGAATCAGGCCCGATGCCCGCCCATGTCCGGCGCCCCGTTGAGAACGCGCCACCGGCCGCTGCGTCAAACCGCTTAGGCCGGGTGCTGACTTGTAGGGTTTGCCGCCCATGCAATGGCATCGCCGAGTTCGTCGTATCCGAACCGCCGCACTTCGGCCTGGATGAAATGGTTCGCAAGGTGAGGCACCAGACCGGCGAGCTTACTGTCGGCCGCCAGCGCGACCCTCCTAACCTTCCGATGATGATCACGGACGAAACGCACATGGCGAAGCATGCTTCCGACGTTCTCCCAGCCGGGAAACTCGCGAGCATGGAACACGACGCCGGCCAACTCGGTGTGCGTTTCCAGCCAGCTGTCCGCAGTGAGCGCCAGGGCATCGAAGTCCTGTGCACGCAGAGGTTTTTCGACCTCGACGACTAGGACCTGGGACTCAGGCAGGAGATGGTGGGAAGCACCGGGACCTTCGGGCAGCGAGGCCAGCCAGCCAAGAGCCTCCTTGCGCTCCCGGCTGCCGAAGACCCGCACCGGACAGGGCATCAGAAAGCTCATGAGCCGAGTCGATTCACGGATCCAGCCGATGTCACTGACGATCGCGCAGCCCTCGAACAGGTGCATGGAACGCATCCCGACCTTGAGGTCCTCCCAGCCGGCCCCCGGGGTGAACGACCGGAACTCGGGGCCGAACTCGTACAGGAGTCGGAGACGGCGCCCTTCTCTGCGCGCGCTATCGACCAACGGCTCGATCACCGCCTCGTAGTCGTTCTTCGATACGGCGCCCACCGCTTTCACTGCATCAACGTCAGCGGGCACGTCGTCGAGTCTCTCAAGCATTCCGTTCCTCTCTCAGCACCTGCGATCGTCCGGACCGGCATCTGCTCGGCCTGGTGCGGCCGACGGACGATTGCCCAGCCCTCCAGCAGGAGGGCCCTCCCCTGACCTTGATCACCAAGGCCGGAGCACGATGAAGATCATCGGGCGGGTCACTTCTGATGTTCCATCAGAGAGACAGCATGCAGCCGTAGTCGAGAACAGGTTCATGGAACAGCGCCGTCCCCACGCACGAGAGAGTCTCCGGGAGACGAACTCGTCGTCTCCCACACCGTCACGGAACGAGTTGTCCACGCCGTCCTCCCAAGGCAGCCATCTGCCCCGGCCAAGGGTGCGGCGAGTGGTCAATGGGTCGCGCAGACCACCTCGACGAAGTGGCCTACCTGTTCTTCCGGTAGGCGCCGAGCAAGGTCCGCCTCGCTGATCATGCCAACCAGCCGATGATTGTCGATGACCGGCAACCGCCGGATCTTGTGCTCCTCCATGGCCTGGAGAACTCGGTCCGTGTCGGCCTCGGCATCGATCGTGATCGGCTTGCCCTGTTCGAGCTGGCCCGCGGTCATGGTCTTCGGGTTCTTGCCCTTGGCCAGACACTTCACCACGATGTCCCGGTCGGTGATGATGCCGTGGAGCCGGTCGTCCGGCCCACAGATCGGGAGAGCTCCGACGTCCAGCTCGCTCATACGGCGCGCTGCGTCCTCCAGCGTTTCGCTCTCCTCGACGCAGGTGGCACCGCTGTGCATGATCTCCCGTGCAGTGGTCATGGCCGTCTCCTTCAAGCCTCGTGATCTGCGCGGGGAGCCCCTTGAAGCAGGAACCGCCCCGACTGGTACTCCCTACAGCCAGTGTGGAATCTTCGGATCCCGGATGCATGCCGGGGAAGAGGCCAGGCGGTGCCCTGCTCGCGTTGGACATGCCGGTAGCAGCCGGGCATGCAGACACGACGCACGCCGTCCGCAGCGCCGTCACCGGGCGAGCGGTGCGTGACCGCAGGCGCTATCCGCCACCTCGTGTGGACCCGGCAGCCCAACCGTCCGCCTGCACGGACCGAGGACGGCCAGTAGTCGGACGGCCCTCCGCGACAAGGGGCCGTCCGCAATCGCCCACCCCAACGGCTGGTGCCGGCCGGCCTCAAGTGATATCGATGTGCCGGGGCTTCGCGGCCTGTGCCTTGGGGACCGTCACAGTCAGCACCCCGTCCGTCAGGGCCGCCTTGACCTGCTCGGCCTTCACGTCGGCGGGCAGCAGGGACCGGTACTCGAAGCGGCCTGTTCGGCGGGTGGTACGGCGCAGCACACCCTCGCGCTCACTTTCCTTGCACTCGCCGGTGATACACAGCTCCCGGTCGCTGGCCTCGACGTCGATATCGTCACGCTTCACGCCGGGCAGCTCCGCCTCGATGATGTAGGCATCATCCGTCTCGTGCATGTCAGCCAGCGGCGCCCAGTGTGTCGCTGCACTCAGCGTGGGAATTGCCCCGGCGGACTCAAGCAGACGACTCATCCGCTCGTACAGGTCATCGATCTCCGAGGTGAGGGGTTCGCCCCAGTGCAGGGATGGCATGGCACGCTCCAGCAGGCTGCCGGGCCGGTGTCGCACAGGCATGTTCATCGCGGTTCACCTCCGCGGAACGACTGCATTCGGGATGCTTCCATGCTGCGCGCCCGAACCACACTCCGCGACTCAGCTCAGCCCCCCGTCGTACCGGACTTTAAAGTAGTTATCCGAACAGCTTGCGCACCCGGATCGTGCGAATTCGCCGTTTCGGCGCTGGGTGCAGCGGTAGATGTCCGCCGGGGCGACTACCGGCCGCGGCACGCTCCTCGGCCCGCTCGCTCCCGCGCCCCACCGTGGCCTCCTCCTGGCCGCTGACCGTGTCATTCCACGTCTCAGCCGGTTTCGGCCGGTGCGACGTTCTCGGCGTCTTCCTCCGCCCCATCGGCGCTATACCGTGTGCTCGTGCTTGCCCGCAGGCGCGGTATGACTGTCGATCACGCAGCCGGCGCCGGGGAATATCTCTGTTTCACGGCCGTTGTCGTAGCGCACCCGGTAGGGCGGCTCCCCCTTGGGTCCGAGAACTTCCACAACTACGGCCCGGTGCTCCGGCGTTCCCACAGCCCGTCCAGTGAACCGCAGTACATCACCCGTCTGTGCCCGCATCACCGCTCACGCCTTCCCTGTGCTCGGCCGGTTCTTGCACGAACCGTTCGGTCCCTGCTTCCAGTGTGCGACTGCTGCCCACAGATGCATGGCGGTCTTGAGCGGGGAGTCCATTCACGGCTGTCCCTGGCTGGTCACCTCCAGTATTGGAGAGCCGACGACCGGCCATTGCTTTAGGTCCGGCGGCCGGCAGCCCGGCCTGCTGGGCGCGAGGCGAGCCTGCACGCGCATGGTGAACACGTGGATCAGCTTCCGAGCCCCACCACTCACGCTGAATGGTGAACCACAGTGGGGTCCCTCGTCCGGGTCAGGGCCCTGGGCAGCTTGCCCCAGGTAGCTGCCCCTGTCGGTCCCTCGGGGCCGGTTCGGCCGGCCCCGCGCCGGGAAGTCGCCCGGAGCAGCCTTCGGGGTATGAGCGGGCGGCCCCTGAGTGTGACGACGGCCTTCTGACCGGCGCGCCTGGCCAGAGGACCGGACCGGCCTTCGGGGGTGGTGCGAGAGAGGCCCGCTCCACCCATCGGCCGCCAAAAAGGGCCATTGGGCCCACGCAAGTGAGGCAACTGGCCCGAGCGTTCCGAGCAGCCCCGATGGGAGTGTGGTGGGAGCACCCCGCAAGGAAGGTGACAGAGATGATCAACAAGTTGCTTCACCTTCTGCGTCGTTCCCGGGGCGACGAGCCGGAGATCCCTCCTGACGAGGCCGAGCGTGTCTACACCGCCGCGCTATTGCAGGGCTTGATCGAGCAGCGCGAGTACCAGTTGTCACTGGAAGTGTTGGCTCGGGTGGATGCCGTTGAGAAGCCCCTCGAAACACCCGGGTCCTGACCCGGCGCATGCGTTTCCGCCGCCGTGGCGCACCTGCTGTATGGACCTGGAACAGGGGCCCGTCGACCGAACTGCGATCGCAGCAGACCGTGGCTCTCAACCTCAGCCGGTGCGGGAGGTGCTCGTCATGCCGACGAGGGTCGGCGTGGAAGAAGCAGCGTCAACTATGTTCCATTCGGCAGCCACGTCACCATGCGCCAGCCCCGTACTTGCACCGGGTACGGTCGGAGACCTCCCAGGTGGCGGTGGCCACGACAGGCAGCTCACCCCAGCTCACCCAACTGCCCAGTGACGAACCCGAACCCCTTGCAAACTCCCGGGCGGACTGAGCGTGCGGCGAGTCGTCCGAGGCTCTTACCCCTTCGGTGATCTCCCGTTGAGCGCGGTGGTGGTTCCGAACTGGACTTCCAGGGACTTCTCCCAGATGTACTCGCGCCCGGGCTCCGACATGCCGGCGAAGAACGCGAGCAGTGCCGCACCGGGCCCGGACGAGTCGTACACCCCTGGAGACGTGCGGACTTGGAGCGGGATGTGGTGTTGACGCAGGTCCTCGCGGCCGGGACCGCGGCCACTCTGAACTACTCATTTCTGCGAGCACGGAGCGGCGCTTCCGGGCCAGGGCCATGCGATCCCGGCTGCGGACGCCGTCGGCTCGCGGTGTGGTGTCGCAGCAGCCAGCGGCGGAGTTCATCGGCTCCCCACACGATGAAGGGGAACGGGAGGGTGAGGGCAAGCATGCCAGGGGTGAGGGCGGCGGTGCCCAGCAGGTTCTGGAAGACCGGGGTGTAGATGAAGACGGCGGCCAGAGCCAGTTCGAAGACGATGCCCCACAGCAGTAGGGGATTGGTCCACACACCGATCGAGCGCAGTGAGGCGTGTTCGGTGCGAGCGGCGAAGGCGGTGCCGATTTGCCCGGTGAGCATGCCGAGGAACGTCATGGTGGTGGCCTGCTGGTAGGCATGGTGCAGGGGTTGTCCCGGTCCGGTGGGGTCGCCGGGGTGCCAGCCTGCGTGGAGCAGGACGGCGAAGAAGCCGGCCATGGCGAGGGCGGCGCCGATCACGCCGAGGAACAGCCAGGCGCGCAGCAGCATCGGGGCGCGGATGATGCCTTCGGAGCGGGGGCGTGGAGGTCTGCGCATCAGTCCGGGTTCGGCGGGCTCGCGTCCCAGTGCCAGGGCGGGCAGGGTCTCGGTGCCGATGTCGAAGGCGAGCAGTTGCAGCACTGTCAGGGGCAACGGGACAGCGCCGCCGGCCACCGCAAAGACCAGGAAGGGAGTGACCTCGGGGGTGGTGTGGGCGAAGATGTAGCAGATGAACTTGCGGATGTTGTCATAGATCCGGCGTCCGGCTTGGATGGCGGCGGTGATGGTGGCGAAGTTGTCGTCGGTGAGCACCATGGTGGATGCCTCGCGGGCTACGTCGGTGCCGGTGCAGCCCATGGCGACGCCAATGTCGGCACGCCGCAGTGCGGGGGCGTCGTTGACACCGTCGCCGGTCATGGCGACCACGTGATTTTCGGCGCGCAGAGCATCGGTGATCCGCAGTTTGGTCTCGGGTGAGCTGCGGGCGAAGATCAGCTCTCGATGCGCGAGCAGCAGCTCGTCGAGCTGCTGCTCGGTCATCCGGTCGGTTTCCTCGCCGGTGACCACCGTCGGGTGCTTACCTGCGATGCCGAGCTGGTGGGCGATGGCAGCAGCGGTCAGCGCGTGGTCGCCGGTGATCACGATGATCCGGATGCCCGCGGTATGGCAGTCGGCTACGGCTGCGGCCACCTGTGGGCGTGGTGGGTCGAGCATCGCGACCAGGCCCAGCAGAGTCAGCTCGTGTTCGGCCGCCTCACGGCGTTCGGGCAGCGGCTGCCCGGCCTGGAGGCGCCGTTCAGCGACGGCGAGCACGCGCAGCCCCTGCCGCGCGTAGGCGTCCACCCTCTCTTCGACGTCGCGGCGGTCCTCGGTGCTCAGTGGGCAGGGGCGGCTCTGCGGGTCCGCGATCATGGTGCAGCGCGGGATGACGGCCTCTGGGGCTCCCTTGGTGTCCACCCACACGCTGCCGTCGCGTTCGTCCAGGGTCGACATCAGCTTGAGCACCGGTTCGAAGTGGAATTGGCGACGCCGGCGTCGGTCGCGATCCGTCGTGGTGGGGCCGTGGCCGAGCCGGGCAGCCCCTTCCAGCAGCGCTATCTCGGTGGGGTCGCCGATCGCGCCGCCTTCGGCGTCAGGTTGGGCGTTGGTGCAGGCGGCCATCGCCAGGGCGAGATCGCGCAGCACTGCATCGCCCGGCACGCCTGAAGGCGTGCCGTCCAGACGGTGTTCCCCCGCAGCGGTCCACACGGTGCTGACCTGCATGTGGTTCTCGGTGAGGGTGCCCGTCTTGTCGGTGCAGATCACGTCGGTGGAACCGAGAGTCTCCACTGCGCTCAGCCGCTTGACCACGGCACCGCGCCGCACCAGGCCGCGTACGCCCAGTGCCAGTGCCAGGGTGATGACCGGCAGCAGTCCTTCGGGGACGTTGCCCACCAGCAGGCCGACCGCGAACACCACCGCGTTCTTGATCGACAGGCCGGCCCCGAATGTCGCGAGCGGGAGGAAGGCAAGGCCGGTGAGCAACGCGATCAGTGCGATCAGCCAGGCCACCCGGCGAACCTGGGCCTCCAGCGGGCTCTCCTCACGCTCGACCCGCTCGGACAGGGCGGCGATCCGGCCCAGCTCGGTGTGCATGCCGGTGGCGAACACCACCGCACGCGCCTCGCCCTCGGTGCAGGTCGTCCCACTGAACACCAGGTCACGGGCGTGCAACAGCGGGACACGGGTATCCAGCAGGTCCGCCGACCGGTAGGCCGGCATTGACTCCCCGGTGAGGGCGGACAGGTCTACCTCAATGCCGCCGTCCATCAGGCGGGCATCCGCGGAGATCCGGTCCCCCTCCTCGATCACCAGCACGTCGCCGGGCACCAAAGTGCTGGCCTCAATCTCGCGCACCTGGCCCTCGCGCACCGCCTTGGCCTGCACCGGAAGATACGCGGCCAGCGCCTCCACGGCCCGCTCGGCCTGCATTTCCTGGACGAACGCAAACGCCGCATTGACGATGACCACCACCACGACCGCCACAGCCACCGCGGCGATCCCGGCCACCCACGCCAGCCCGGCCGCCGCCCACAGCAGCAGCGCCAACGGATGCGTGATCTGCTTCGCCAGCTCCCGCGGCCACCGCCGCCCGCCCCGCCGACGCAACTCGTTCGGACCGTAATGAACAAGCCGCCGCGATGCCTCCCGCGCCGAAAGTCCCTGCCGGGAGCTGCGCAGGTCCCGCAGCAGCCAGTCCACCCGCTCAGTGGGATCCAGCCCCGGTCGGTCCTGCTGCCCCTCGGGCGCGGTCATTGGCCTCCCCACGTCCCTGGTGGTTGAGCGCCTGGCCGTCCACGGCACCATCCTGTGCCCGGGTGGCTCTTCCCTCTCCAATTCTGCGTCGCCGATGCGGTCCTCGCCTCCGGCCCCCATCGGCGCAATCCACCCGACAGCACGGGACAGGAGCCGTCCGGCCCTTTCTCCCCGCCAGCCGGCCGAGTCGAGGAGGGCCGGATCGAGTGGCTCGCCGCGCGCCCTCATTGTCGCCAGCATCCGGACCGGTTTGGGCCGGTCGGCTCGCGAAAGGGCTCTGCGGCCCATCAGCGTGGCCGTCACACCGGGCGACTGTGGAAACGAACGTGGAACCGCGCCGATCAGAGGAGGTGCGAGATGCCCCGCCCTGTGGCCGTCGGGCTGGACGGCTCGCCAGAGAGTCTCGCCGCCGCGGACTGGGGTGCGCGGGAGGCGTTGCGCAGGGATCTGCCGCTGCGCCTCGTCCAGGTCTGGGAGTGGCAGCCGTACGCGCACGCACCGCTTGTGGGGATGGACGCCCCTCGGCTGTGGTCCGAGCACCAGCCACGTGACGCCGCCGCAAAATTGCGCAATCGCTATCCGGACCTGGATGTCACCGCGGACCATTTCACGGGCCCACCCTCAGAAGTGCTGTGCGATGTGGCAGCGGAATCCGAGCTGCTGGCCATCGGCTCCGCGGGGGTTGGCGGTCTGGCAGG
Organism: Streptomyces sp. P9-2B-2; assembly: GCF_030406865.1. NCBI lineage: Bacteria > Bacillati > Actinomycetota > Actinomycetes > Kitasatosporales > Streptomycetaceae > Streptomyces > Streptomyces sp. P9-2B-2. The sequence goes on from NZ_CP129126.1 coordinate 315,376, forward strand.
TTTCCTCATCGGTTCCGTCGCCTTGGCGACGGTCGCACACATTGAACAGCCGGTCGTCCTCGTGCGCGGCGGGACGACGGCCGACGACGACCACCTGCCCACCGTGGACGGGCAGCCGCCGTTGGCGATGGCTTTCCGCCCGGTGGTGCTCGGCCTGGATCTGAGCCGGCCCAGCGACGACGTGATCAGATTCGCCTGTGAAACCGCTGCGCTCCGGGGGGCTCCGCTACGGGTGATCCACGGCTGGAACCCGCCGGTCTACTTTGCCTACGGTGTGGCCGTGGATCCGAGCTGGCAGGCCGACATGGGGGCACAGGAATCCGACGCACTGCGGACCGCACTTCGGCCGTGGCGGGAGAAGTATCCCGGTATTGACGTGATCGAGCATTCTGTGGTCGGTCGGCCGGCGCATCATCTGGTGGAGGCCGGAGGCGATGCGGGGCTCCTCGTCATCGGCCGGCGATCCCACCGCTCGGGGGCTAAGTATCCCCACATCGGGCATGTCGCACACGCCGTCCTGCACCACTGCCCGGCCCCGGTAGCGGTCGTCCCGCACACGTGACAGCGCCTCCACCGACGTCCGGCACCCGGGGGTCAGCGTACGGCGGCCGGAGCGGACAGCTGCGGATCGGTGTGCCCGACTCGGAGGAATCACCGATCCGCTCGGCACTGGGCAACCGGGCGGCTGCCCTCGCACCGGGAGAGACCTGCACACTGCTGCTGCCGGGAGTTGATCCGACCAGTGTGCCATCACCAGACGCATGCCCCTCCGCGCCTGGCCGAGCCCTGCCGCTCGTCACGGTCGTCGCACGGCTCCTACGCATGGTGACGGTCTGGACAGGCGGACACACCCGCACCGTCCTTCCAGCTGCGTATGAGACGGAGGCAGCCGCCATGGAGCGAGTCCTCACCATGGGCCTCGATGGCTCACCTGAGAGCCTTGCCGCCGCCCATTGGTCCGCCGACGAGGCCGAGCGGCGCAAGCTCACGCTGTGCCTGCTGCATGCGTGGCCCCAACTGGTGCCGGAACCGACCCACATCCCCGCGGAGGTGGATCAGAACTACTGGGCGAGGCGACTCGTGCACAACGCGCGCGCGGAGCTCCAGGAGCGTCACCCGGGCCTTTCCATTGCCTGCAACCTGGTCGCCGACGACGCCCAGGACGCGCTGCTTCAAGCGGCATCGAAGTCCGAGATGCTCGTGCTCGGCTCGCGGGGGCTGGAGCCCTCCGAGAGCTATTTCATGGGCGACATCAGCATGCCCGTCGTGGCGCGAGCCGAGCGGCCGGTGGTCCTGGTACGTGCTGCCTCACGCGAGGATGGGCCTCGCCCGCTTCCGGAATGGCAGGCGGCGTAGTGGTGGCGCTGAAACTGCACGGTCCGTACGACGACCTGCTCGCATTCGCCTTCGTCTCCGCCGCAGCGCGGGGCGTGCGCGTTCGGGCTGTCCATGGCCGAAGCGTGCCGCTGCATGCGGACGTTTCCTGGGGCGTGGACCACGCCGGCGCCGAAGAGATCACGCAGGACGCGCAGAAGCACCTGGGCCAGGCCCTCACGCCCTGGCGCGAGAAGTTTCCGGACGTGGTGGTGGTTGACACCACCCGTCTCGAAAGCCCGGCCAGGACGTCGTACGGGCTGCCGAGGGCGCTGAGCTTCTGGTCGTCGGCCGGCGCAAGCGCCGTGCCGCCCTGGCACAACGCCTGGGCCCCGTAGCCCAAGCCGCCATCCATCACGCGCGCTGCCCTGTCGCCGTCGTGCCCCATGGCTGAGCTGAGCCATCACATGGAGCCGCAGCCTACGGGAGCGCCGCGGGCTTCACCTTGAGCGTTGCCATCCGTCTTCGGGGTGGGGGACGGCGATGACCGGGCACTGCGCGTGGTGAAGCACGCCCTGGCTGACCGAGACGATGACGGTCTGCGCCACGGCCGGGGGGCCGGGGCCGTGAACAGCGGCGGGGCCGAGACACGCCCCCTCGCCAGGCCGGGCTGGGCATGGTGGCTGGGTGCCGCCATGCTCGTAGCCGCCGCAGTCCTGGTCGCCCTCTCCCGGCGGCACGAGCTGGTGGAGACCTACCATCTCGTGGCGCGAGTGCGCCTGCCCGAACTGGCCGTCGCCATGGGGCGCGAGGCAGTGTCCATCGTGTGCTTCGCCGCCGTGCAGTGCTGGCTCCTGCGGGTCGGCGGTGTGACCTGGAGCATGAGGCGTATGACGGCCATCGCCACGGCCGCCAACGCCGTGGCGGGCGCGCTGCCCGGCGGAGCAGCCTTCGCGGCCGCCTGGGCCTTCCGGCAACTGCGCCGTCGGGGCGTGGAACAGGTGCTCGCCGCAGTGCTGGTAGTCGCTGGTGCGCTGGCAGCGCTCAGCCTGTTCATCCTCCTCGTGGTCGGTGCACTCGCGGCCGGATCGACCGGCCCAGGCGCCGTCGTGCGCCCCCGCGGTGGGCGTGCTGGTGCTTGCCCTCGGGACCGGCCTGGTGGTCTTCGGCCTGTCCCGCTTAGCGGGCTTCCGCCACGTGGTGCGGCGCACCTGGACAGGGGCGGCCGAACGGTCCAGGAGGATCCGGCAAGCACAGGAGGCACTGGCCACCTGGTCGACCAGGCCCGTACTCAACTGGGGATTCGACGCCGCATGCCTGGCGAGTTGCCTGTGGGCGCTGAGTATCGGCGTGCCCTGGCATGGGCTGCTGCTCGCGTACACACTCACACAGTTCACCGGCAGCCTGCACCTGACCCCAGGGAACCTGGTCGTCGTCGAGGTGAGCCTGTCCGCGCTGCTCATCGCATACGGCCTGCAACCCGAGCAGGCGATCGCTGCGACCCTTCTCTACCGGATCATCAGCTACTGGGCGCTGCAGCCGATCGGCTGGGCGAGCTGGACAGGAGTGACTCTGAACGCCGCCGGGTTCTCTTGAATTCGGCGGAACAGGGCGGGCGGTAACGCAGACCGGCCCGACGCCCCTCGGCGGATGGGTCAGGAACGGCTGACGCCGCACCAGCTTCGAGCCGCTGCCGTCCCCGCGGCGAATGGCAGCCTCACCCGATGCACAGACGGGAATGACTTGTGCCCGTCGTCATGACGATCAGGTCGCCCCGTGGGCCGGTCGGCCGCCGGGTGGACCGTCGTGGGGGCCGACCGGCCCCTGCTTTCCTCGGCGATGGGCGTGAAGCTGGGCGTGAGGCACCGCCTACGGCTCAGCCGTGCTCCCGGCCTGGCCAGCATGGTCCGGGGAGAGAGGAGTCCCGCCGGCCCTCTAACCGGTGCACCGCAGGCCACCGCTGCGATCGCGGGGCCTTATCGAGGAGCGTCACATGGGACTTCTGATCCTTGTCCTGATCATCGCCGTCGTGCTGGCAGTGATAATCCTGGCCATGGCCATCAAGGTGGTCAGGCAGTACGAGAGAGGGGTCCTGTTCCGGTTCGGCAAACTCGTCGGGACACGTTCTCCGGGACTGCGGTTGATCATCCCGTTCGTCGACGTGCTGCACCGGGTATCGCTGCGTATCGTCACGCAGCCGATCCAGTCCCAGGGCATCATCACCCAGGACAACGTCAGCGTCGATGTCTCGGCCGTCGCCTACTTCAGGGTCGTCGACGCGGTCAAATCAGTGATCGCCATCGAGAACATCGACACGGCTATCAACCAGATTGCGCAGACCACGCTGCGCAAGGTCGTCGGCAAGCACTCACTGGACGAAACCCTCTCGGAGACCGACCGCATCAACCTCGACATCCGCGAGATTCTCGACAGCACGACCACTGAATGGGGCGTCGAGGTCACCCTGGTGGAGCTGAAGGACATCCAGTTGCCGGAGACCATGAAGCGGGCCATGGCCCGGCAGGCCGAAGCGGAGCGGGAGAAGCGAGCCAAGGTCATCAGCGCACAGGGCGAGTCGCTCGCCGCGGCTGCGCTTGGCGATGCTTCGGACACGATGATGGAGCACCCACTGGCCCTGCAACTGCGCAATCTTCAGAGCCTGGTGGAGATCGGCGTGGACAAGAACTCCACCGTCGTCTTCCCGGCGCCGCTCATGAGCACCATCGGCGAACTCGGCTCCTTCCTCGCCAGGGAAAAGGGCGCGGCCGAGGCAGCCGTGCCCGCCGACCTCGTAAAGAAGCTCCCCAGCACGGCACCGGACGGAACGGGCAGTAGCGGATGACCACTCCCCAGTCACGGTTTGATCGTCAACACCTGATCGACCGGGCGTCGCGGGGTGCTGGGGCCCATTGGGCCGTACCCCAGGCGCAGGATCATGTGCACATAACCGGTGCCGGACTGCGGGTCGCGCAGGATCCATCGCAGGTCCGGCCATTCGACGGGCTGCGTCGCGAAGGAGCTGGCGAGCCCTTGGAGGGTGGCCAGGAGCAGGACACGCTCCAATGCCTGGCCGGCGCGTAGCCAGTCGGCCGGGGTGTCGCCCATGGTGCTGAGCGCTGCCAGTTGGGGGCGTTTCTCGAAGTCGGCGTAGGCGCGGTCGGGCACGGTGCCCCGGCCGGCGAAGTCCCTGAGAGGTGCTGAGCCGGTGCGCTTGCGGGGTCCGAAGGCGTAGTCCGGGATGCCGTCGTCGACGGCTGGTTCGGCCGCGGTGTCGTGGGTCCAGCGGCGCTGTTCGGCATTGCGGCCGTCGTCCATCCGGTTGTAGCCCTCAGCATGCATGATCAGGTCCAGCACGGTCTCACGGTGCGGGGTGGTGAGGAAGCTCAGCTGTGCTCCTTCTCGGGCCGCGGTCTCGGCGAGAGTGGCGCGGATGTTCTCCGGGATCTGGCGGTCCGTGAAGGGGGAGCGGCTGGTGTGGCGGTCGCGGATGGCGGGATGGAGGCCGGGGAGGGACTCGTCCATGCGCTCATGAGGGTCGTCCAGCCGCACGGCGGCCAGGAGTGCCGGGGCGTGCGGGTCGGGGAGGAGGGTCGTTGAGGTGCGATGCCCGGCGTGAGATGCGGCCACTCGCAGGTTCAGCAGCGCGGCGCCGCAGCCCAGGTGCAGGGCCCGGGTCGTGGGGTCGGCGTGCGGCATCGCGCGCTCGAGGTCGGCGGAGAGGGTGAACGTACGGCTGCTGCGGGCGTAGCTGAAGTGCCAGGGCTGGGCGTTGTGCATGGACGGCGCGGTGACGGCGTCGGCGACGAGGGTCTTCACCAGCGTGTCGTCGAGGGTCTGGGTGTACACCGGGGCCTCCCGGGCGGGGCGGACGGTGGGTCGGTGGGCTTCTTCAGCGTGGTGGGGCCGATCTGGTCGCGTCAGGGGCCATAGGTCCCTTGCCGCAGGCCACTCGGGCCTTTCGGGCCTGCCGGACGGTCGATGGGGCCGAGTGGCTCATGCCGGGACGGCCCCTGCTGCGGCCACGCTGGAGAAGTGGGGGCAATGCGTCGTCAGCCACGGTGAAAGGAGCCGGAGATGGAGCACCGCACGATAGGTGAGCTCATGACGAGGCAGGTCGTGAGCGTCGAGCTCGATACGCCGTTCAAGGACATCGCGCAGATCCTCGCGGACAACGCGGTGAGTGCCGTGCCGGTACTCGACAGCCTCGGCAGGCCGGCTGGGATCGTCTCGGAGGCCGACCTGTTGCGGAAGGCGGCTGACCAGTCCGATCTCTCCGGCAGGACGCCGTTGCCCCACCTTGAGGCTTGGGAGCGGGCCCGGGCCGAGGGGCGCACCGCCGGCGAGCTCATGTCCGCTCCGGCGGTCTGCGCTCATCCGGATTGGACCGTGGTGGAGGCGGCACGGCTGATGGAGGTGCAGAACGTGAAGCGTCTGCCCGTGGTCGATGAGACGGAGACGCTGCTGGGCATCGTCAGCCGCAGCGATTTGCTGCGGGTCTTCCTCCGCCAGGACAAGGCGATCCAGGAGGAGATCTCGCGGGAGATCATCGGGCGCACCGCCCGTCTCGGCGCAGCAGGCGTGGCCGCCGACGTCGCCCAGGGGCAGGTGGTACTGCACGGCTCCGTGGACGAGCCTCTCCTGATCCCCGTTCTTGTCCGCATGTGTGCCAGCGTCGACGGCGTCGTCTCGGTCTCCGAAGACCTGAAGCCGGCCATGGCCGCCGGCTCGGCCGAAGGGAGCGGAGCACCGTCATGAAGGACCTCATCACGGTCGGTCTGGACGGCACTCTCCAGTCCCTGTCCGCCGCGCTGTGGGCCGCGCGGGAGGCGGAGCTGCGCAAGGCTCGGCTGCGCCTTCTGCACGCCTGGAGCCTGCTGGTCCCGGAGCCAACCGGCGCACTGTATGAGGAGGCTGAAGAGAACAACTGGCCGCACCGGATCATCGATGAGGCTCAGGCAGCAGTGGCATCGTCCCACCCGGACCTTCCTGTGGACGTGAGCCTGGTCCGCGGAGACCCGTTGGACGCCCTGGCCAAGGCGGCTGGCCAGTCGGACCTGCTGGTTCTCGGATCGCGAGGCCTGGGCGCCGCCGCGCGCTTCACTCTGGGTGAGCTCGGCCTGGAACTGGTGACCCGCACCGCCGTCCCGACGATTCTTGTCCGTGCCCAGCAGGACACCCCGGCCCGTATCGGAAGCGGCAATGTGACGCTCGGAGTCAGTCTGCACGCCGCCTGCGACGGGCTGCTGGCCTTCGCCTTCGAAACCGCCGCCCGCCGGGCCATCGCGCTGCGCGCCGTACACGGCAGACACCTGTCTGCCTACGCCTACAACCGCGGCGGAGGCGTGGACCGGACCGCTGCCGAGGAATCGGCTCAGATCGCACGAGACGAGTTGGCCGCGGCATTGCGCCCGTGGAGGGCGAAGTTCCCGGACGTGCACGTCGAAGAGCAGGTGATATTGGAGAGTCCGGCGCCGGCACTTCTGCACGGCACCGCGAACGCAGAATTGCTGATCGTCGGCCGTCGGCACAGAGGCCGCCTGTTGCCCCCTCGCATCGGCCACGTCGTACAGGCAGCCGTGCACCACGCCCCGTGTCCGGTAGCTATCGTCCCCCACGACTGATCCCGTCGCACAGCACGCTGCAGTTCCAGGTGGGGATGCGCCGTGGAGTGCGGTGCGGATTGCCTCGTGGACTCCGTCGGATGCTCATCCACGTACCAGTACATGCTCTCCGGAACGGGGAACCACGGCGGTCCACCCCAACACGTGGTCAATCCGGTCCCTGAGGGCGGCCGCCGCGTCGGGCTCGCCGTGCACGAGATAGGTGACCTGCGGCGGTGACGCGGTACGCAGCCAGTCCAGAAGCTGTCGCCGGTCGGCGTGTGCGGAGAAATGCGGCACATCGGCGACTTCGGCGCGCACCGGCACGTACTCGCCGAACATCTTCAGGGCACGTGCACCGTCGACCAGGTCCCGTGAGCGGGTCCCCTGGGCCGCGAACCCGACGATCACCACGGCATTGCGCGGATCCGGCAGTCGTTTACGCAGGTGGTGCAGGACTCGGCCGCCTGTAGCCATGCCGGACGCGGAGACGATGACAGCGGGCCCGGGGGTGTGATTGATAGCGATCGACTCCTGCACCGACCGGGCGGCAAGGAAAGGCTCGGGTGCCAGGGCTGCGCTGCCGGCCGTACGCACTTCGGGCCGCAGCTCCGGAGCTTGCGTCCGGATCGCCTCCGTGTAGACATCCAGTGCAGCCAGTGCCATCGGGCTGTCCACGAAGACCGGGACCGAGGCGGGCAGTCTGCCGCTCGCACGCAGTGCGGCCAGTTCGTGCAGCACCATCTCGGTACGGTCGATCGCGAACGCCGGGATGACCACCGAGCCACCCCGTTGGAGAGTGCGTGCCAGCACGTCAGCGAAGATCTCACGCCCCCGTTCTCCCTGGTGGCGACGGTTGCCATAGGTGGACTCCAGCAGGAGGACGTCTGCGCCCGAGAACGGTTGAGGCGGGCGTAGCAGTGGGTGTCCCGGACGTCCGAGGTCACCGCTGACGGCCAGCGTGTGCCCGTCCTCCAGCGTGAGGCGTGCCCAGGAGGAGCCGAGAATGTGGCCGGCGCGGTGCAGGCTGAGCTGCGTGCCCGGGGCAATCTCTGTCTCCTCCCCGATCTCTTCGTGGAAGGGCACCGAGGCAAAGAGGCTCATCGTGCGCTCGGCGTCTTCGCTGGTGTACAGAGGGCTGGCGGGGCGGTGCTTCGACCAGCCGTGCTCGTTGGCGTGTGCGGCTTGTTCTTCCTGCAGGCGCGCGCTGTCGCGCAGCACTATCCCGGCGAGCCGCGCCGTATTGGCCGTCGCGAAGATGGGCCCGCGGAAGCCATGGCGGACGAGTCTTGGCAGGTAGCCGCAGTGGTCGAGATGGGCGTGCGTCAGCACCACGGCGTGCACGGTGTCCGCGTCGCACGGCAACCGGCGCCAGTTGCGGCGCCGCAGTTCGGAGATTCCCTGGAACAGTCCGCAATCCACCAGTACCCGGGCATGGTCGCTCTCGACAAGGAATTTGCTGCCCGTGACCGTGCCGACCCCGCCGAGAAACGTCAGCAGAGCCGGTCGCAACCGAGGGGGCGGAGCGACGGGTGGCGGGGCACCGGCATCCATGGCGAAACCTCCTGCCGCTGAGGGCACGGTGCATCGCCTTCAACGGTCACACGCTCGGCGCCTGGGCAGATGGGGCCGATACACCCCGCGCGGGGGCCGACCGGCCCATGCGCCGGGCATGCGCTCAGCCCGAGGCTGGGCACGAAGGCAACTCACCTGCCTCGTGCATGGAGATGCGCATCATGAAGGCACTCGTCTATCACGGGCCCGGCCAGTCCTCCTGGGACCAGGTTCCGGATCCTGAAATAAAGGACGCGGGTGACGCCGTCGTCCGCGTCGACGCCGTCACCATCTGCGGTACGGACCTGCACATTCTCAAAGGGGATGTGCCCGACGTGGCGCCGGGGACGGTGCTGGGGCACGAGGCCGTCGGCGAGATCGTGGAGATCGGCGAGGACGTACGGACCGTCCGCCCCGGTGACCGGGTGCTGGTGTCGTGCATCTGTGCCTGCGGGCGCTGCCGCTTCTGCGAGGAGGCCCGGTACGGCCAGTGCCTGGGCGGCGGCGGCTGGGTTCTCGGGCACCTGATCGACGGGACCCAGGCCGAATACGTACGTGTCCCGTTCGCCGACCTCTCCGTCCATCCACTGCCGCATTCCGTGGCGAGCAACGACGCGGTCATGCTGGCCGACATCTTCCCCACGGCTTATGAGGTGGGGGTCTTGAACGGAGCCGTCCGGCCGGGAGACACCGTCGCCGTGATCGGTGCGGGACCCATAGGGCTGGCTGCCATCGTCACGGCGCGGCTCCTCACCCCCGCCCGGATCATCGCCGTCGACCTGGCCGAGTCCCGTCTACAGGCGGCTCGTCGGCTGGGAGCGGACGCAATCGTAGAGGCCTCGGAGGCGCCCGAAGACCTGATTTCGGACCTCACCGACGGGTTCGGCGCCGATGTCGCCATCGAGGCAGTAGGGGTGCCGGAGAGCTTCGAGCTGTGCACCCGCGTTGTACGTTCCGGCGGCCATGTCGCGAACATCGGCGTCCACGGCAAGGCGGCGACGCTGCACCTCGAAGATCTGTGGATCAGGGACGTGACGATCACCACCGGGCTCGTGGACACCCGCACGACCCCCGTGCTGCTGCGGATGGCGTCAGCTGGACGGCTCGACCTGTCGTCACTGGTTACCCACACCTTCCCCCTCGAAGGTATGGAAGAGGCCTACGACATCTTCTCCACCCCGGCCGACAGCGGCGCGCTCAAGGTCGTCCTGAACAGCCCTGACCCATGACCGAACGGGCCGCGGCCCTCGGCGAACCGGCCGGAACGCCGCTGACACCGCTCGACGAAGGGATGTGTACGCGATGACGAACAAGGAGCCCGACCCCCGCTCGGAGCCGGTCCGGACCCGCAGTGACCTTGGGCGGCGCGCCGCGCTGCGCCGGCAGCAGCTGGGGCTGACCCGCGAGGAGGTCGCGGCTCGTGCCGCTGCCTCGCCCGGCTTTCTCCAGTACGTGGAGGAGAGCGCTGCCGATCCTGGCATCGGATTCTTGCTACGCCTTGCCAGTGCGCTGGATACGACCGTGGCCGAGCTTGCAGGAGGGACGATGGAGCTGCCGGCGGGCTTCGGTAAGGCCGCGGCGCATCCCGAGGTACTCGTGCTCAGCCCCGCCGAGTGCCGGGAACGGCTCTCCACCCACGGCGTGGGCAGGGTTGCGGTGACCGTTGACGATGCACCCGCGGTCTTCCCCGTGAACTACACCGTCGCCGACGAGTTGATCGCCTACCGCACCGCTCCGGAAGCCGGCCCCGCCGCGGCGGCCGGCCAGGAGGTCGCGATGGAGGTCGATCACATCGACGACGCATTCAGCCAGGGCTGGAGCGTCCTGGTCGTCGGGCGCGCCCATGTGGTCACCAACTCCTACGAGTCCCGCCGACTGGAGGAACACGCGCACACCGGCCCTTGGGTGGGCGACGGCCGTCACCAATGGATCGCCATCCACCCGACGCGGATCACCGGCCGGCGCATCCGTGTCATGGGCTCGCATGCGCCATCGACAACCACCTCATGATGACGAGAAGTTGCGAACTGGGGACACCACCACGACACGTCCGACGGTGCACTGGACCTCCGACAGTGCACCGCGCGGACGCGTCCGACGGTGCACTCGCGTCGTTCACGCCGACTGCGGCACGACCGCCACGGGGCACTCCGCGTGGTGCAGAGCGGTGTGCGCCACACGCCCCAGTTGGAGCCCCAGATGGCTGTCACGATGGTGTGCTCCGATCACCAGCAGATCCGCGGCGGCGGAGCGTTGCAGCAGCACCTTGTGGGCCGGGCCCTCAACCGTGAAGCGCCGTACCCGCACCGTCGGAAACTCACCGGCCGTCTCCTCCAGCGCCTCGTCCAGCACGTCCGATGCCCGGCCTTCGTGGTAGCGCTCCGGGTCTCCGGCGAGCAGCGGGTGGTCGGTGGTCTCGTGCGCGGGGCAGCGCCAGGCGCGGACGGCATCGAGGGTGCAGCCACAGGCTGCTGCTTCCCGGAAGGCGAACCGGACGGCTTCCGAGCCTTTGGCAGAGTCGCCGACGCCGAGCAGGATGCGCTCATGTGTCCCGGCGAGTCCCGCCTTGTCTCCACGTACGACGATCACGGGGCAACGGGCCCGGCCTGCGACGGCCAGTCCGACCGATCCCAGCAACAGGCCGGTGAAGGCGCCGCGACCGCGCGAGCCGACGATCACCGCGGTCACATGGTCGGACTCACGCAGCAGTACGGATTCCGGGTCGTCCCCCAGGACCTGTGTGGAGACGTTGACGTCCGCGTTGCGCAGGTGGGCACGTTCGACCGCGGTCCCGACGATGTTGTCTGCGAGTACTTCCCCGGCAGGGCGCTTCAAGCTCAGCCCGAGCACCGCGTCCTCATAACGCTCCCATCGGGAGGCGTACACCAGACGCAGCGGCACTTCATGGAGGGCGGCCTCGTCCACCGCCCAGTCGAGCGCCAGGAAGCCCGCATCCGATCCGTCCACACCGACGACCAGGGGGCGCACCATCGTCCCCACCGCCTTTCCCGCATCAGCGAAGAAGTGCCCTTTCCGTCACCTTTGCATCGTCTGTCATCGGGGAGCAGGGCCGGGTGGAGTCAGTCGGTTGGGTCGCTCGGCTCTCCTTGAAGCAGCCGTCGGGACACTCAGTGTCCCCGACATATGAGGGGTGCGTCGCCTGGCTTCCTTCACGAGGGAGCCGGCATGGTGCTTGCTCCGGGCCCACACATATCGACGAGACGAAGCCGTGTGGCCTGGAGGCGGCGAGCGACCACATCGAGGACGCGACGGGTCACTGCCAGTCCGAGGACCGGATCCGCCTCACACAGGGCACGTACCGCCGTCGCATCGAACTCGTACGCCCGGACGGGGGTGAATGCCTCCGCTCCCATACGCCAGGTATACGGCGGCACCACCCATGACCAGCCCACCAGGTCGCCATGGCCCAGCATGTCGACGACCGTCCGTCCCCCGCTCGATACCTGGATGTCGAGATTCACCGAACCGGTGCGGATGATCCAGAACCGGTCGGCGAGCCCGCGTTCCTCAAAGATCCGCGTCCCTGCCGGAAACGACACCTCATGGGCGAGCCGCATCAGGCGTTCGCGCCCGTCGACTGGAAGTGCATTGAGCATTGGCGTGGTGGTCATGACGGTTTCTCCCGGATCTCCGCCGACGACGTGCGACAGCCGGCTTTGCACAAGCCGGACACCACCAGAGTGCACACGCGGTCAGTGTTCGGTGCAGGGGCTGTTCGGCGCGCTGCGGTGGGCCGAAGGGCCCCAGGGCAGGAGAGCTCACCGGGACGGTCGGCAGCCACGTCGGTCGACGGGAGCTGCTCGGAAAAATCTGCTCTGGACTCGCATCGCCAGATAGCCCCAGCACACAGACGCAAGGCCGAGAGCCAGATCGGGCCAGGCCAACGGCTCGGTTCCGAGCAGTGACCTCAAGGGTGGCAGGAGAATGCCGGCCATCTGAAGAGCCAGGGCAACCGCCACCGCAGCCAGCAGGAAGGGATTGGCAAGGCTGCGCGGGCGGCTTCGCGACCCGAGGGCCACGCCGAGCTGCGTCGCGCCGAGCACGAGGAAGACCAGGGACTGCCAGGGGCGTCCGGTCTGCTGTGCCCAGACGCCCACTGCCAGGGTGCCCACCGTGACCACGACCCCCATCGCGAGGATGCGAGGCCATAGCCCCGCCCCGAGAACGCTCTGCTCAGGAGGGCGCGCCGGACGCCGCATGATGCCTGACTCGACCGGCTCGGCGCCCAGGGCCACTCCGGGCAGCCCATGAGTGAGCAGATTGATCCACAGGATCTGTGCGGGGAGCAGGGGCAGCGCCAGGCTCATGAACGGTCCGATCAGCATGACGAGGATTTCCGCGGTCCCGCCGGCCAACGCGTACAGCAGGTAGCGACGGACGTTGGCGTAGATACGGCGGCCTTCTTCCACGGCCGATACGACGGTGGCGAGGTTGTCATCGGCGAGGACAAGGTCCGCTGCCTGGCGTGCCACTTCGGTTCCGCGCCGCCCCATGGCCACGCCGATGTCGGCCTGACGCAAGGCGGGGCCGTCGTTGACGCCGTCGCCCGTCATAGCCACCACATGCCCGGCGGCATGCCACGCCCGGATGATGTCCAGCTTCTGTTCCGGGCTGGTGCGTGCATATACCCGAGAGCCGGTCAACGGCCCGCTGTTCCCCTCACGAAGACGTTCCCCGGTGGTGACCTGGTCGGTGCCGGCCACGATGCCCAGACGCCTCGCGATGGCGGTGGCGGTGGCGGTCAAGGGGTGGTCCCCCGTGATGAGGAGCGGCGTGATGCCTGCCGCACGGCAGGTGGCGAGGGTAGCCCGGGACGCTTCACGAGGAGGATCGAGAATGCCGATGAGGCCGGCGAGGGACAGTTGCGTCTCCCAGCGCTCCTGTGGTGCGTCCTGCTCCGGTAGGTCGGCGGAGGCGAAGGCGAGAACGCGGTAGCCCTCGGCCGACCACTCGTCGGCAAGCGCCACGGCACTCTCGCGCAGTGCCGCGCCGGTGCTGAGTACCTCAGGCCGCAGCACGGCCTCGGGAGCGCCCTTGCAGACGACCCGCAAGCCACCGGCCGGGAGGCGGTGGATGGTCGTCATGCGCTTTCGGAGCCGGTCGAAGGGGACCTCCTGGATCCGCGTCAGCCGGTGGTCGATGGTGCCCTTGTCCAAGCCCAGACCCGCCGCCGCGGCCAGCAGTGCCGCTTCCGTCGGATCGCCCAACGCGCGCCATGTCGCATCCCCTCCGTCCGGGGGCTGCAGCGCCGCGTCGTTGCAAAGGACCGCGGCTTCCAGGAGCACCACGAGGTCGGAGGCCTCTTCGGACGAAACGGTGCGGCCCGCCCGTTCCAGGCAGTCGGCCGGCGCGTACCCGCTTCCCATGACGGTGGCCCGGCCCGTGGGAGTCCACAGCCGCTCGGCCAGCATGCGGCCTTCGGTGAGGGTGCCCGTCTTGTCGCTGGCGAGGACCGTGACGGAGCCGAGCGTCTCCACGGCGGGCAACCGCCGCACGATCGCATGCCGTTCAGCCATACGGCGTGCCCCGAGCGCGAGCGAGAGCATCACCGCGGCGGGCAGGGACTCGGGGACGGCCGCCACGGCCAAGCTGATGGCGGCCACGACCATCAGCTCCACCGGCTGGCCGCGCACCAGGCCGAGAGCGAGCACCACGGCGCACAGGGCCACCGTCACCACTGCCAGGAGTCGACCGAACGCCGCCAGACGCCGCTGCAGCGGTGTCGGTCCCGGCGCCCGGGTCACCATCGTGGCTATCCGGCCCAGGGTGCTGTCCCCGCCGGTGGCAGTGACCACCGCACGTCCGCGGCCACGAACGACAACCGATCCGGCCGCCACAAGCGGGCGCTGCGGATCCGCGCCGGTCTCCTTGGCGACCGGCGCGGATTCGCCGGTGAGCGATGATTCGTCGGCCAGCAGCCGCACCGCCTCCACCACTCTCGCGTCAGCGGGGACGATGTCCCCCTCGGCCAGGAGTATCAGATCGCCGGGTACGACGTCCGATGCCGCCACCGAGCGTTCTGCGCCGCCACGCAGGACCCTGGCCGCGGGGGCGCTCATCGCGGAGAGGGCCGCCACCGCGTGCTCCGCTTTGACCTCCTGGATGTACCCGGCCGTGGTGTTGACCGTAATGACCAGGAGGATGACGGCCGCGTCGGCCAGGTCGCCGGTGGCAAGGGTCAATGCGTTGTCACCCACACACGTAACGCCGTCGCCGGGCAGGCGCACACAACGGCGAGGAGGACTGCCCACTTCTCGCGGGCCCCGATTGCGCGGTGCGCGGTTTCGCTCCGCTGCTCCGCGTCTCCCTGTCCTCCTCGTCAGTTTCAGTAAAGCTCACACGCCCGCCCTGCACGAGATCCGGTCGGGCCTTGTCCATAGGCCGACCAGCCCTGATTTCGGCCGAGGACCATCCGGCCCCCGTCCCGGGCGCTTCGCCCCATACTCGGCCGCCCCTCTCCGTGGCACAGTCGGAACACGGGATGGGCGCGCGCAGAGGAGCGAGGACCGTGAAGGCACACATCGGTGACCAGCTCGTGGTAGAGAGTCCGACCACGGGGGCCACTCGGCGGGATGGAGAAATCATCGGACTGCACCACGAGGACGGCACTCCGCCCTACGACGTGCGCTGGTCGGACACCAACCATGTATCGGTCGTCTTTCCTGGGCCCGACGCGCACATCCGGCATCTCGAGCAGCCTCCGGGGGCTTCCGTGTCCGGTCCCGACCGGACGACGAAGGCTGGCAGGAGGGAAGCCGGCACCGCTTGAGTCCTGCCGTTCACTGGAAGGCCGACTGGACGTCCCGTTCCGTCGCTTGATGGGACACCAGGAGAACTTCGTCGCCGGGGCCCAGTCGCATGTCCGGTTCGGGGGCGGTGGGTTGCTCGTCGCGCACCACCGTGGCAGCACGACGTCCGACAGCGCAGCCCCCGCCGCACGGGACCGCGAGGTGAACACCTTCTCTATCACCTGGACGCCGGCCTTGCTCAGGCGCAGCAGCGCGACGGTGGCGGTGGCTCCGGTGGCGATGGACGCGAAGGAGTCGTCGAGCAGGACCATTTCCGCGGCTTTCCGTGCCACATCGGTGCCGGAGGCACCCATTTCTACTCCGATGTCCGTGTGCTTGAGGGCGTGCTGCGTCGTTCCCGGTGACGGCGACCACGTCGCCGCGCCGTTGCCGGGCGGTCACCACCCGCATCTTGTGTTCGGGGCTCACTCTGCAGAGCAACTGCTCGCCGGGGCGGGCAAGCAGGGCATCCAGGCCGGTTGCGGTACGGACACGGTGCGGTGTGCCATGGCCAGGACGCGCAGTCCTTGGGAGGCAAGTTCGTCGTTGGCCGCATCGACCGTCTTCCTGGTGGTTTCGTCGAGCGGCCGGCTGTGTCCCTGCCAGGCGATGTCGGTGCACCGCGCGAGGACCGCTTGAGGTGCCCCTTTGACGTGGACCTCGTAGCCGCCGGCCGGTGTGCCAATCACCGTACTCATCAGCTTCCGGTCGACATCGAAGGGATACTCCGCGGTGCGGGGCGCAACCGCCTCGTGCGCCACCGAGTCCATCCCCGCCTTGGCGGCCGCGACCAGCAGGGCCCCTCGGTGGTGTCCCCCAACACCCGCCAGTGCCCGCACCCCTGCGGCCGGAGAAGCCGCGCGTTGCTGCACAGGACGGCACCGAGCAGCAACTGCTGCACCCCGGCGGGATCCTGGACATCTCCCGACAGGTGCGTACCCCACGCCCGAAACGAGGTGCCTCCTGCCACCGGCCCAGATCCGCGCAACGGTCGTCTCCGCCTGAGTGAGGGTGCCGGTCTTGTCCGTGCAGACGACGGTGGTGGACCCGAGCGCCTCGACTACCAGGAGCTTCTTCACCAGGGCATGACTGCGTGCTATTCGGCGTACGCCGATCGCCAAGGACACCGACAGAGTGGCCGGAAGCCCTTCATGCACGAGCGCGACGATCACTCCGAGGACGGAGACGAAGGATCCCACCACCCCCTCCCCGCGGGCAGGCGCACGGCGAACAGCAGCCCACCGATCGCTGCGGCGGTGCCGGCCACCCGGCGGGCTATCGCGGCAACCTGGCGTTGCAACGGGGTCTTCTGACGCGAGGCTGCCGCGGCCAGTTTGAAGATGCGTCCGACGGGCCTGGAGCAGCGAGCCCGCGTCAACTGGTTCGGCCCTCCGGGATACGGGGGCACTCTCGCCCGTCAGCGCCGCGTTGTTCACCGTGACGTCATGGGCCTCGACCAGGCGGCAGCCCGCGGGCACGGCGTACCCGGATTCCAGCAGCACCACATCACCGGGAACAAGGTCTCCCCGATGTCCCGGGGGCGTCCCACCGCATAGATGACGAAGATGCCGGAGGCAGAGCCCTTGCCACTGAGGGTGCACGTCTGCATACGCACCGACATGACTGCCTAGAACCTCGCATCGTCGCTACTTGTGCTGCATGCGGCCTCAGTACCGCGTCATGCTCCCTCCTCGCCAGGGATGTTGCCGCCCCTCCAGACTCACCTTGACGCGAGGCGGGAAGGAGTTGGGCCGAAGGACCCCGAAGCGAGCCGAGACCTTGGTCCTGCCTGCTGCGAGCACGCCCGAGTGAGCGGCACATCAGCGCACCACGTGTCCCTCGGGTAGGGCCCGCTCGGCCCATGGGATTGCTCCTGGGCTGCCGCGATGCTGGGAACGAGAGAGTTCGCACCAGTAGCCCTGTCTGCGCGGAGGTACGTCATGGGCGGCTCTGTTGTCGTAGGACTTGACGGAACCGGGAACAGCGTTCCGGCCTTGCGCTGGGGCGCCGCAGAGGCAGCCGCCCGACGGCTGCCTCTGCACCTTCTGCATTCCTGGATGTCCCAGCCACTGAACATCCCGATTGCTCAGGAGGCCGCCAATAAGAAGCGTTATGGGGCCGAGGTGCTCGGCAAAGCCGAAGCGATGGCGCTCGAGCTGCATCCGGGAATTTCGGTGACGACCGAGCAGGTCTCGGAGCAGGCAGTGGACGCGTTGGTGGACCGTAGCGGGCAGGCCGCACTGATGATTCTCGGATCGCGTGGGCACGGTGCAATCGCCGGTTTTCTGCTCGGCTCGGTCAGTCTGCACGTCCTGGGTCACGCGAAGTGCCCAGTGGTCACCGTGCGCGAGGAGGAGACCACCGCCTACAGACGGCCCGAGATCGTGGTCGGCGTGCAGGACCCGGGCACACAGGGTGAGGTGGTGCTGGGCTTCGCGTTCGCGGCCGCCGATGCTCACCATGCGCGCGTGCGCGCCGTACGGGCCTGGGAGCCTCCTGCGACCGTGGGAGTCGTGCCCACCGCACCCACATCGAGCGGACGAGAGCCCCCAGTCAGCGAAGAGAAGCTGCTTGCTGACGCCTTGGTGCCCTGGCGGGCGAAGTTCCCCGACGTGGATGTCATCGAACAGGTGGAGCGAGGCAGAGTTGCACCGGTGCTGCTGGGAGCCTGCTCGCAGGCATGCCTGCTGGTCGTCGGGCGTCGCATGCATCGCTCACCGATGCTTCTCGGTCCGGCCGTCTTCGCCGTTCTGCACCATGCCGGCTGCCCGGTCGCGGTCGTGCCGCGGGGCTGAGTTCCCCTGCCCTGGCGGTCAAGAACGCCCGTCCGGTTGGGGAACGGTGACGATCGGACAGTGCGCAGCGTGCAATGCTCCGTGGCTCACCGAGCCGAGGAGCATGCCGGGAATCCGCCCAGCCCCCGGGTTCCGGTGACCAGTGCGAGGGCGTGCCGTGACTCCCGGACGAGCACTTGCACCGGGTGACCGGTCATCACCTCATGGTGCAGGTCGACGTCCGGATGGGATTTCTTCCGTCCGGCGACTGCTTCGTAGAGCATTTCTCGGCACTCACGCAGAGCCGCCTCCTCATCGAGAACGCCAAGCAGGGGCCGTTGCCACACCGACACCGCGCGCAGTCGGGCGCGCCTCGGCGCCTCTTCCTCGAACGCGAAGTCCACTGCGGCTTGCGCGGCCGTGCTGAGAAAGCGGGTTCCGGCCCGGCCCTGCGCCACTCCTGCCAGGACGGCAGATGCCCTTCGGCGCCGGTCGGCGTAAGCATTCCGCCTGCGTGCACCACGACCAGCGCCAGGTACCGACGATCCGCCTCGTCCGCGGCCCAGGCCAGCGGCAGTCGATGGTGGGCGTGGGACTCCACGCCGACAACGACCGGGCGGCCGCCTCCGGAAGGTGTCGTCATACGCGCTACCGCAGCCTTCTCGGCAGTGAAACGGGACTTGCCGGACGGCGTCCGGCAAGTCGACCGTCTGCGCCGCTCATTGCTTCGGCGTAGGGCCGAGCGGGCTCCGACCGTCGCCGCTCTCCCTGTGACAGCAGCCTATATGAGAGCGACATATCCCGCTTTCCATGGAAACTGGAAGGAAGGCCAGCACAGGGAGGAGGGCCCATGACCGGTCTCCGTGAGCTCCTGATGCGCTTCCGCCCCGTCAGCACACCGGGCCCGGCGGCCACCGGCGTACCCGCCGACCGTGCCGCGGAATTGGCCGCAGAGCTGACCCCCACCCTCGCCCTGCTGGACCGGACCGCCGAACAAGCCGAAGCCGTTCGTGATGCGGCGCGGCACGAGGCCGAGCGGATCCGAAAGGACGCCGCACGAGAAGCGGAACAGCTCGTGGCGGAGGCGGTCGACCGCTCCGGCCGCATTCGGACGCAGGCCGCCGCTCACCGACGCGAACTCGGCCGGCGCGACGCGGCGGTGGTCCGCGCGGCCGGGCAACGTGACGCAACCGCGCTCATGCATCGGGCCGAGTCACGCCTCCCGGCCGTTACGGAGCGGGTGACCGCGGAAGTGCGTCGTCAGCTGGGGCTGCCCTACCGACAGCCCCGCCCTCCCGGCAGTGCAGAAGAAGGAGGCTCATGAGCGGCACGTGGGTAGCGGGAGTGACCCGGGCCCGAGGGATGCTGGTCCGGCGTCTGGGCATACCCGGCGCCCGGCACATCGCGGCCGCCGGGACGATGGAAGACGCCCTGCGGGGTCTGGGCACCACCCCTTACGGTCGGCAGCTGAACCCCGGCACCCCTCTGCCGGCGGCGCAACGAGCGGTCACGGCCACTTTGCTCTGGCATCTGCGAGTGCTCGCCGGCTGGCTTCCGCGGCGCGGGGTGGAGTGCCTTCGCCTGCTGGCATCCGGCTTCGAGATCGCCAACATCGAATCGCATGCGCACCGACTCGCCGGGAGCGGCGAGGAGCCGCCGCCTTATGCACTGGGGGCACTCGCCACCGTATGGGGCAGGGTCGCCCGCGCGACGGAGCCGGAGGGGCTTCGTGCCGCTCTGACCGCCTCCCCCTGGCGCGATCCCGGCGGCACCGCAGCCTCGATGGCCGTCACCCTGCGGCTCACCGCCGCCGCCCGTATCGCCGCGCGGATACCACCCGCGGCACGCTGGTCGGCGGGCCGTGCCGCCCTCCTCGTCGCCAGAGAACGATTCGTGCACGACCGGCCGCTGCCCGCCGCCGCAAACGGCCCGGCAGTCGGTGTCCTGGGGGCCGCCGCCCGTGCCCCCACTTACCGCGATTACCGCCACCGTCTGCCGACGTCAGCCGGCTGGGCGCTGCACGGCATCGATGACCCGGCCGACCTCTGGCAGGCGGAAGGCCGATGGTGGCGGGACATCGAGCAGGACGGGCTGCACATGACGCGCCGTGCGCGGTACGACATGGTCCCCGTCGTCGGAGCTGTCGCGGTGCTCTCCACTGACGCTTGGCGCACGCGGGCCGTGCTGGAACTCGCCGCCGACGACGCCGCTCCGCCGGAGGGCTTCGATGCCCTGGTCTGAGGAGCTTTCGCCGGTCCCCATGCAGCGCGTGGCGCTGGTGACTCCCCACGCGGTCCTGCGGGAATCCCTGGTGCGCATCGCCGATGCCGGCTGCATAGACCTCGACAGGGTGGGCGGCCCCGGGCACTCCGAAGGCACACCCGGGGCCGCCCGCACAGAGGGGCTGCGTGAGGCTCTGGCGCAACCGGTGCTCTCTGCCGCCCGCCCCGATCTGAAGGCCCTGGAACGTGTCGGAGACACCGACCTGCTGGCCGGAGAGGTACAGCTGGCGGAACGTCTGAACGACGCGGTGCGCCGCGGGACCGTCGCCGCCCTTGTCGGATGGTGCCCGGCCACCGAGGTGAGTCAGGTGAACGCACGCCTGGCCGGCCTCGGCAGCGTATTGATGCCACTGCGGGCTCCACGGGGTATCGATCCGCCGACCTCACTGCGCACCACCGGGCCGGTCCGCAAATCCTTCACCTCTCTGGTGACCACGTACGGGACCCCGCGCTACGCCGACCTCGACCCCACCTGGGCCGCCGCGGCTCTGTACGCCGTGATGTTCGGCATGATGTTCGGCGACGTCGGACACGGTGCGCTGCTGCTGCTCGGCGCGCTGAGCCTGTACTTTCGCCGCCCCCGCCGCTTCGCCCGCTGGCACGACGCCTGGCCCTTCGCCGCGGCGGCAGCGGTGACGAGCATGGTGGCCGGGCTGGCGTACGGAGAGTTCTTCGGGCCGACCGGTGTGCTGCCTGTCCTGTGGCTGGAGCCGCTGCGCCAACCTGAGCGACTGCTGCTGACGGCGGTGGGCGTCGGTGCCGTTCTCCTCCTCCTCGCGTATGTGGCGGGGGCCGTCAACCGGTGGCGGGAGGGCGGCTTTCCCGATGCGCTGTATGCCCTCTCCGGCATCGCCGGAGGAACCGCCTTCCTGGGGCTGGCCGGGCTGTCAACAGGTGCCGCCCTGCACCTGACCTGGCTCCTGTTGGCCGGATCCGTGCTTGCCGTCGCCGGAGTCGCCCTCGCTGCGATCGGTACCTACACCAGCACCCCGCGCGGCATCGCCGGCCTCCTCCAGACCAGTGTGCAGCTCTTCGACGGCGTTATCCGCATCGCCTCGAACGGGGTGTCTTTCGCCCGCCTCGCGGCCTTCGGGCTCACCCACGCGGCACTCAGCCAGGTGGTCTGGGGCGGCACGCTGGCGCTGAGCCATCACGGCCCCGTCGGGGTAGTGGGTGCCGTGGCGCTCTTCCTACTGGGCAATGCCCTCGTCTTCCTGCTGGAGGCGCTGGTGGCCGGCGTACAAGCGCTGCGCCTGGAGTACTTCGAACTCTTCTCCCGGGTCTACGACGGCCAAGGCCGCCCCTTCCGCCCGTGGCACGTTCCGGTCCGCCGTTCGGAGGTCGCGTTGTGATCACTTGGCTCATCACCCTTCCCGTCATCGCCGTGGTCTTCTGCGCCGGCCGCGCGGTGGCCCGACGAAGCGGCAAGAGCGCTTTGCGCTACACCGTCGGTGCGAACCTGGTGCTCCTGGCGGGAGCCCTGGCTCTGCTGATCGTGGCCTTGAGCGGAGGTGCCGCAGAGGCCACGCCGACAGCCGCGGCCGACCCGGCCGGCACAAACTCAGCAGCGTTGATCGGAGCCGCCATCGCGGTTGCCGGTGCCTCGATCGGGGCGGCCATCGCCGTCGCCTACACCGGTGCCGCGGCACTGGCCGCGCTGAGCGAACGCCCGGAACTCTTCGGCCGCGCCATGGTCATCGTCGGTCTCGCGGAGGGCATTGCCATCTACGGCCTGGTCGTCGCCGTACTGCTGATCGGCAAGGCCTGAGCATGGGCACCGTCGTCGCCCTCGGAGAAGCGACGCAAACCTCAGGGTTTGCCCTTGCGGGAGTAAGCGTGCGGCCTGCCGAAGCACCCGAAAGCGTCCGTGCCGTCTGGCAGGAGCTCCCCGATGACGTCGCCCTGGTAATCCTCACGCCGGCCGCCGCTGCGGCCTTGGGTCCCGATGTGCTCAACGCGCCGCGGCCGCTGACGGTGGTGATGCCCCCGTGACCGCAGACCCGACCGTCCCGACCGACCCACTCGACCCAGTTCGGGCCGCGTTGCTGCACACCGCCCGGGAGGAGGCCGACCAGCTCATCGCCGACGCCCGCCGCGACACCCTGGCGGTGATCGCCGGAGCACGCGCGCAGTCCGAGGCGCTCCTCCGCGAGGCCCGCCTCCAGGGCGAGGCCCAAGGTGCACGCGATGCGGAAGCCGCCCTGGCCCAGGCACGCCGCGAAGCCCGCAGCGAGCTCCTCCGGGCGAAGGCGCAGGCGTGCGATGACCTGCACCGGCGGGTTGTCGACCACGTTCGGAACCTCCGATGGGAGGAGACATACCCCGCCGTCCACGACCGGCTGGCCCAACGCGCCCGCCGCATGCTGGGCTCCGGTGCCACTGTCGCCGATCACCCGCACGGTGGCGTGGTCGGCACGGCTCCCGGCCGCGCCACCGACCTGAGCCTCGACGCCATGGCCGCTCGGGCGCTGGACCGCGCCGGGGCGGAGATCGAGTCCCTGTGGAAGACCTGACCGCCGCGGGGCGCAGCGCCACCCGGCCTCGGCCCAGCCGCATCCTGCGGGTGGCCGGACCGCTCGTCGAGCTGGAGTACGCGGGCGATGTGGCCATGAACGACATGGTTCTGCTCGGCGCATCTCAGCTGCCCGCGGAGGTGGTCGCGATCACCACATCCCGCGTCACGGTCCAGGCCTACGAATACACCGGTGGTCTGGCACCGGGGCACCACGCCCACGCGTTGGGTGCCCCGGTGTCCGCGCAGCTGTCCCCCGCCCTGTTGGGCGGCGTGTTCGATGGGTTGCTGCGGCCCCTGGCGGCCGCCGGGGACTGGCTCAGGCCAGGGACGCATGGGGATCCCGAGCCCAGCCGCACGTGGCTGTTCACCCCGTCCGTCCCCGACGACCGGCACGTGACGGAAGGGAGCGTCATAGGGGAAGTAGCCACCACAGGGAGCCTGCGGCCCCGCATCCTGGTACCGCCCGGCTGCTCCGGCGAAGTCGAGTTCATCGCCGCCGGAGGAGAGCATCCCGAGGACGCAGTCCTCGCCGTCGTCGGCGGCGTCGAGATCCGGGCCAGGACAAGCTGGCCGGTACGCCGTGCGCGTCCGGTCCGCGAGCGGGTCCCCGCCCAGGTTCCTCTGGCCACCGGGCAACGGGTGATCGATCTGCTCTTTCCCGTGGCGTGCGGCAGCACCGTCGCGGTGCCCGGGGGTTTTGGCACGGGCAAAACCGTACTGCTGCAGCAGATCGCCAAGTGGTGCGACGCCGATGTCATCGTCTACATCGGCTGCGGAGAGCGCGGCAACGAGATGGCGGATGTCATCACGGATTTCGCCGCGCTGAGCGACCCGCGGACCGGAGGGCGCCTCGCCGACCGCACGGTGATCATCGCCAATACCTCCAACATGCCGATGATGGCCCGCGAGGCCAGTGTCTACACGGGCGTCACCGTCGCCGAGTACTTCCGGGACATGGGGTACGACGTCGTGGTCATCGCCGACTCCACGTCCCGATGGGCCGAGGCCCTCAGGGAGTTCGCGTCCCGGACCGGCGCGCTCCCCGCGGAAGAGGGCTATCCGGCCGGTCTGGCCTCCGCCCTCGCGGCGTTCTACGAGCGAGCCGCGGCGGTGACGACGCTGGGGGCGGGGCCCGGTTCGGTGACGGTCATCGGTGCGGTCTCCCCACCCGGCGGCGATATGGCCGAGCCGGTCACCTCGCACACCGAACGGTTCGTGCGCGGCCTGTGGACACTGGACCGGGACCTGGCCTATGCCCGCCACTACCCGGCAGTTTCGTGGTCGCACTCCTTCTCCCGTGACGCCGACGTCCTGACCGGCGGCCCGGCCGCAGGAGCCGAGCGGGAAGCGGCCGGTCGGCGCGCCGCCGTGGCCGGTCTGCTGGCGGAGGCGGACCGCCTGGCAGACCTGGTCGACCTGGTCGGCATCACTGCGCTGCCCGCGCACGAGCGCATCAGTGTCCTCGCCGGCCGCCTGGTCCGGGAGGCAGTCCTGCAACAAAGCGCCCTCTCCCCCACCGATGCCCACAGCACTCCGGCCAAGACGGCTGCGCTCGTCGACGCCGTGCTCGCCGTCGTCGAGCGGTGCCGCACCCTCGTCGTCTCCGGGCTCCCGCCGGAAAGCATCGAGCAAGCGGACTTCACCGCTCTCCTCAGAGCACGCGAAGAGGCCGGGCCGGATGACACCGCAGTGGTGGAGGCCAGTCGTGACGCGGTCCTCGGCGTCCTGGACGAGCTGCCGTGATTACCGGTCCCGAGCCCGTCGAGTACACCACGGTGCGGGAGTTGCGTGGGCCGCTCGTCGTCGTCGCGGGGGTCACCGGGGTCGGCTGGGACGAGTTCGTCACCATCACCCTCGGCTCGGGGGAGCGTCGGCATGCCGTGGTGCTGGAAGTGAAGGACGACCTCGCCGTGGTCGAGGTGCTGGAGAACACCAGCGGCATGGATCCGGCCGCGCTGCGGGTCGCCTTCAGCGGGTCTCCGCTGAAGGTTCCCGTCGGGGAGGGCTGGCTGGGACGGACCTGCGACGGCAAGGGCACCCCGCTCGACGGCGGTCCCCCCGTCTTCGGGGCCGCATCGGCGCCGGTGGAGGGGGTGGCGATCAACCCGGTGCGCCGACAGCCACCCGCCGAGCCGGTGCTCACCGGCGTCGCCGCCGTCGACGCGCTCACCACACTGGTACGTGGACAGAAGTTGCCGATCTTCTCCGTGGCGGGGCTCCCCCACCTGGAACTCGCTGTCCAGATCGCAGCTCAGGCCACGACCGCCGGCGAGCGGTTCAGCGTCGTTTTCGCAGGCATGGGTCTCACCCACGCGGACGCCTTCTTCGTCAGCGAAGCACTGGAGGAACGCTCGGCAGCCGGTGAACTCTCCTTGCTGCTCAACACCGCGGACGATCCAGTGATCGAACGCATCCTCACACCGCGCCTGGCACTCACCGTCGCCGAACATCTCGCCTTCACCGGAGGCAGGCACGTATTGGTGATCATGACGGATATGACGGCCTACGCCGAGGCCCTGCGCGAGGTGTCCGCCGCCCGCGGTGAGATTCCGGCCCGCCGCGCCTACCCCGGATACCTCTACAGCGACTTGGCTTCCCTTTACGAGCGGTGCGGGCGCATCATCGACCGGCCCGGCTCGGTCACGGTGCTGCCCGTCCTCACCATGCCCGCGGGCGACATCACCCACCCGGTACCCGACCTGACCGGATACATCACCGAAGGCCAGATCGTGCTCTCCCCGCAGGTCCACGCCCAGGGCGTCTACCCCCCTGTGGACGCCCTGTCCTCACTCTCCCGCCTGATGCGCAAAGGCGCCGGTCCGGGCAGGACCCGCCCCGACCACCTGGACGTGGCGGCGCAACTCCTTGCCGCGCTCGCCCGCGCGCGGCAGGCCGGTGAACTCGCCGATCTCGCCGGAGAATCCGCCCTGAGCCCGGCCGACCGTCATTACCTCGACATGTATCCGGCCTTCCTACACGGCTTTCTGCACCAAGGGCGTAACCAGCGACTGGCTCTGGACGACTCCCTGGAGCGCGCGTGGCAAGTCCTGCTGACGCTGCCGCGAAGCGAACTGGGCATGCTTCCGGCCGCGTTGCTCGACGCACATCTCCCCAGCAACTCCGCCGCCCCGGAGAGCGAGGTCTCGCCGTGACACCGGCCTCTCCCGCACCCGTCGGCCGTGCGGCTCGACTGCGTCTGCGCCACAGCCTCCAGGTCGCCACGCGTGGCGCCGATCTGCTCGACCGGCAGCTGCACCTCCTGCAGAGCGAACTGGACCGCAGGCGGCAGGCCGAGGCGACCGCCCGTGCCGCCTGGGAGGCGCGCGTCCGCGAGGCACGGACATGGCTGCGGCGCGGACTGCTGCTCGGTGGTGAGAGCGCCCTGCGGACCGCCTCGCGGGTATCGGCAGCCGATGTCACCGTGGAGTGGAGCGATTCCCTCGGCGTACGGCACCCGGGCCGGGTGACCGTCTCCGTCGGCATCAGAGCCGCATCCGAGGCAGCACCCGGCAATACGGCCCTGGTCCACGCACGGACGGCGTACTCCGCCACAGTCGCGGCCGCCGCCGAGTACGGCACCGCGACGGCCGCCTGCCGCATGGTCGAAGGGCGGGTGCGCAGCACACGGTTGCGGGTCAGAGCACTGCGCCGGCTACGGATTCCCCGCCTTCAGCAGGACCTCGCCGCCATCGAACTCGCTCTGGAGCAGTCGGAGCACGAGGACGCAGTTCGTCGGCGCTGGGCAGCGAAAGGCGCCGGGTCAGACGGGTAGGAGGTGGCGGGCTTCGGGGCTTCGGCCGGTCCTACCGGCCCCGGTCCCGGGCCCTTCGGCCCCATGCGTTCCGAGCCACCCTTCAGGGACCGTGGAGGCAGGCCCCGCGCCGGAAGGAGCCGCCATGGCCTGGGAGACGATCCGTAAGGATGTCGCCGCGGCACGCGTCGCCCCGAATCTCCCGGACTATGACCGGGCACGGACGGAATTCACCTGGTCACAGGCGAGGAAAGCCCTGGCAGGGCTTCCCGGCGGCGGGCTGAACATGGCATACGAGGCCGTCGACCGGCATGCCGCCGTGCAGGGCGAGAAAGTGGCCCTCCGGTGTATCGCACGTGATGACTCGGTCTCCTCCGTCACCTACTCCGACCTGAAGCGCCGTACCGCGCGCTTTGCGCAGGTGCTGCGGTCACTCGGTGTGGGCCGCGGTGATCGGGTGTTCACCCTGCTGGGCCGCTGTCCTGAGCTGTACACCACCGTGCTGGGCGCCCTCAAGAACACCAGCGTGCTGTGCCCGCTCTTCTCCGCGTTCGGCCCGGACCCGGCCGCGCAGCGTCTCCAGCTCGGTGACGGCCGCGTTCTGGTGACCACGGCGGACCTGTACCGGCGCAAGATCGCCGACCGCCGGGCTGCACTGCCCGGCCTGGAACACGTCCTGATCGTGGGACCGGGCGCCGACGACCTCCCCGAGGTGCACTCGTTCGATGCCCTGATGGCCAACGCCCCGGACACCTTCAGCATTCCTCCCACGCCGCCGGAGACTCCCGCCCTGCTGCATTTCACCAGTGGGACCACCGGAGCCCCCAAAGGCGCAGTCCACGTCCACGAAGCGGTCGTCGCCCACCACGCCACCGCTGCCGCCGCACTCGACCTGCACCCCGACGACGTCTACTGGTGCACCGCCGATCCCGGCTGGGTCACCGGAATGTCGTACGGCATCATGGCCCCGCTCGCGCACGGCGTAACGCTCGTCGTCGACGAAGGCGACTTTGACACCCGGCGCTGGTACCGGATCCTCGCCGAGCAACAGGTGACCGTCTGGTACACAGCGCCCACCGCCCTGCGCATGCTGATGCGGGCCACCCCACGGCAGGGATCGCACACACTGCCCGCTTCCTACGACCTGTCGGCGCTGCGCTTCGTCGCTTCGGTCGGTGAGCCCCTCAACCCCGAGGCCGTCGTGTGGGGCCAGGAGGTACTCGGCCTGCCCATTCACGACAACTGGTGGCAGACGGAGACCGGCTGCATCATGATCGCCAACTATGTGTCGTGCGAGATCCGGCCGGGCTCGATGGGCCGCCCACTGCCCGGCGTTGAAGCGGCAGTTCTGGAGCGCGGCGATGACGGTCGCGCTCGGGTCACCGACGGCCGGGTCACCGTTCTGGAAGAGCCGGGCAGGGAGGGCGAGCTGGCCCTGCGTCCAGGATGGCCGTCGATGTTCCGCGCTTACCTGGACGACGAGAAGCGCTACGCGGCTGCTTTCGCCGATGGCTGGTATCTGACAGGTGATCTGGTCAGACGGGACAGCGACGGCTGGTACTGGTTCGTCGGCCGGGCCGACGACGTCATCAAGTCGGCGGGCCACCTGATCGGGCCGTTCGAGGTGGAGAGCGCGCTGATGGAGCATCCGGCCGTGGCCGAGGCGGGAGTGATCGGCCGGCCCGATCCCGTCGTAGGGAACGTGGTCAAGGCGTTTGTGTCGCTGCGTCCGGGTAATTCGCCGACGCCGGGCCTGAAGCGCGAACTGCTGGGTTTCGCCCGTCAGCGGCTCGGCCCCGCCGTGGCCCCCAAAGAGATCGCCTTCGAACCGAACCTGCCCAAGACCCGCAGCGGCAAAGTCATGCGACGTCTGCTGCGTTCCCGCGAACTCGGCCTGCCTGCCGGCGACATCTCCACCCTGGAGGAATCGGCATGAGCACTGCCCGCGCAACTCGTAAACACCGCACGGCAACCAGCACCGGCGACTCGCGTGCCACAGCCAACGTGGCCCGGACGACCACGGGGGCGGCTCGGCCCGGCACAGCAGCGGCCCACTCCGGCCGGGCTGAGCATCGCGCTGACTTGCTGACGGGCATGCTGCGCATCCGCCGGTTCGAGGAGCGCTGTGTCGAGCTGTACAGCGCCACGAAAATCCGCGGCTTCGTCCACCTCTACATCGGGGAGGAAGCCGTCGCGTGCGGCGTCAACGAGACACTCACTGCGGACGACGCCGTCGTCTCCACGTACCGGGAACACGGCCATGCCCTCGCCCGGGGCGTTCCCGCCGAGGCCGTGATGGCAGAGATGTACGGGAAGACAACCGGTTGCAGCGGAGGACGCGGCGGGTCCATGCACCTCTTCGACACGGCCCGGCGGTTCTACGGTGGCAACGCCATCGTCGCCGGCGGTATCCCGCTGGCCGCGGGGCTGGCCCTCGCCGATCATCTGCGTGGGATGCCGCGAGTCACCTGCTGCTTCTTCGGCGACGGGGCCTTTGCCGAAGGCGAGTTCCACGAGACGGCGAACCTCGCCGCACTCTGGGACCTGCCCCTGCTGCTCGTCTGTGAGAACAACCTGTACGCCATGGGTACTGCCGTGGAACGGCACGAGGCGCAGACCGACCTGGCCATGCGGGCGGCGTCGTACGGCATGGTGGCGTGGGCCGTGGACGGGATGGACGTCGAGGCCGTCGAGCGCACCGCGCGCCGGGCCACCGCCGCCATCAGGGGTGGTTCCGGGCCGCACTTCCTCGAAATGCGCACGTACCGCTTCCGCGCCCATTCCATGTACGACCCCGACCGCTATCGCGACAAAGCGGAGATCGAGAGGTGGAAACAGCAGGACCCGCTCGACAAGCTCACGGAACGGATGCGGGAGGAAGGAGAGTTGGACGATGCGGGGCTCGCAACCATGGAGAGCCGGGTGAGCGACGAGATCGACCGTGCGGTCGAGGCGGCGGAACGTGCCCCGCGGGAGCCGGTCGAAGACCTGACGCGCCATGTGACCGGCGGCGCCCCGGAGGTGGGATGACGATGGTGGTCACCCGCAAAGGCTCGAAAGAGTCGGAGACGACGTACCGGGAAGCCCTGCGCGAGGCGCTGCGAGATGCCTTGCGCGGCGATGACCGGGTCTTTCTCATGGGTGAGGACATCGGGCGGTACGGCGGCTGCTTCGGCGTCAGTCTCGGCCTGTTGGAGGAGTTCGGCCCGGAACGTATCCGCGACACTCCACTGTCGGAGTCGGCCTTCGTAGGGGCGGGCATCGGCGCAGCCCTCAACGGTATGCGCCCCATCGTCGAGATCATGACGGTGAACTTCAGCCTGCTCGCCCTCGACCAGATCCTCAACAACGCCGCCACTTTGCTGCACATGTCCGGCGGTCAGCTTGCGGTCCCTCTGGTGATCCGGATGACCACCGGCGCCGGACGGCAGCTGGCCGCACAGCACTCGCACAGCCTTGAGGGCTGGTACGCCCACATTCCCGGAATCCGCGTCCTGGCGCCGGCCACCCTCGATGACGCCCGGTACATGCTCGCCCCCGCACTTGCAGACCCCGACCCGGTGCTGCTCTTCGAGCACGGCAGCCTGTACAACGTCGCCGGCTCCATCGGACCGGCTCCCGACGGCGCCGCGGACCTCGATCACGCCGCGATCCGCAGGCCCGGCACCGACCTCTCGCTCATCACGTACGGGGGATCGCTCCCCAAAGCCCTTGCCGCGGCCGATCAGTTGGCCGCCGACGGCCTCAGCGTCGAGGTGATCGATCTGCGAACCCTGCGACCGCTCGACGATGCGACCCTCGCCGCCTCCGTGGCCCGAACCCACCGGGCGGTGATCGTGGACGAGGCATGGCGCACCGGCAGTCTGGCGGCCGAGGTTTCCGCTCGGCTCACCGAGCACTCCTTCTACGAGCTGGACGCTCCGGTAGAGCGCGTATGCAGTGCGGAAGTGCCGATTCCGTACGCCCGCCAGCTCGAAGAAGCCGCGCTCCCGCAGACCGCCGACATCGTCGCGGCGGCACACCGGGCGGTGGACTGACATGGCCGAATTCGTGATGCCCTCACTCGGCGCCGACATGGACGAGGGAATACTCCAGGAGTGGCTGGTGACGCCCGGTGACCAGGTCTCCAAAGGGGACCCGATCGCGGTCGTCGAGACGGCGAAGTCCGCGATCGAGGTGGAGTGCTTCGAGACCGGCACGGTGGGCCGGTTGCTCGTGGAGCCCGGTACGACGGTGCCCGTGGGCGCGCCTCTCGCCCTCATCGAACCGACGGCCGCCACGTCCCGGCCCACGATGCGCGCGGACGCGGACGCGGCCGCGGAGCGCACGAGGGCTCGTACACGCGCCCGCGCCGCATCCCGACCGGCCGCTACCGAGCGAAAGCCGAAGAGTGAACCTGTGGTTGCCCCCGCCTCCGCCGACGGCCGACACGCCGAAGCGGGCCCACTGATCCGTCACCTCGCCGAGCAGCGAGGCATCAACTGGCAGACCCTTGAAGGCTCAGGCCCCGGCGGCCGTATCACGCGGACAGACCTCGACCGGGCCGTCGGCTCCGCCGCCCGGCCGCCGCGGGTCCGGGCGACTCCGCTCGCCCGGCGGCTCGCCGACGAACTCACCGTGGACCTGGGTACGGTGACCGGAACCGGGCAGCGTGGTGCCGTCCGCGCCGCGGACGTGCGCAAGGCCGCCAAGGACCACGCGCCCCCGCCCTCACCCGCCCCCGGCGCAGCACCGGCAACCTCACGCACCGCGATCAGCACGGCCGGCGCTCGCCAGGCGATCGCCGACCTCATGACACGGGCGAACCGCGAGGTACCGCACTACTACCTGGCCACCACGGTCGATATGGCGGCGGCGATGGACTGGCTGCACGAACACAACCGGCGCCGCCCCCTCGCCGAACGGCTTTTGCCCGCAGCCTTGTTGCTGAAGGCGGCAGCCCTCGCGGCTCGGGAAGTTCCGGACCTCAACGGCTTCTGGTCCGAGGACCATTTCACCCCGGGCGACGGCGTGCACCTCGGAGTCGCCGTGTCTTTGCGCGGTGGTGGGCTCATCGCGCCCGCGCTCCACGCCGCCGACGCCCTTGAGCTCGGACAGCTGATGGCCAAGCTGAGAGATCTGGTGAGCCGCGCCCGTGGAGGCAGGCTGCGCGGCGCCGAAGTCTCCACGGCAACCCTCACCGTCACCAGTCTCGGCGACCAGGGGGTGGAGACCGTATTCGGTGTCATCCACCCGCCTCAGGTGGCGCTCGTCGGCTTCGGTCGCGTCGTCGAGCGGCCGTGTGCCGTAGGAGGAATGATCGGAGTACGCCCCCAGGTCACCGCCACCCTGTCGGCTGACCACCGGGCGACCGACGGCATCACCGGCGCCCGCTATCTGACGGCCGTCGACCGCCTCTTGCAGCATCCGGAGGAACTATGAATCGCGATGAGGCACTGAATGTGGTGCGAGATGCCATCGAGGAGGTCATCCCGGGAGCCGACCTCAGCACACTGCGGCCCGACAGCACGTTCCGGGACACTGTCGAAATGGACTCACTGGACTTTCTCAGCTTTGTCGAGATCCTCAGCGGGCGCACGGGAATCCGTATCGACGACGAGGACACGCCCCGCCTGACCACTCTGGACGGCTGTACGCGGTTTCTGGTCGAACGCACCCAGGGCGTGCCCCTCTGAACGGCAATCACCCCGATGCGGACTCCCCCGGGACAACGACAAGGGACCCGGGCGCCATGTGCGAGAGGGTGCGGCTGGTCGAACCGAGCACCATGCCGCGGAACCCGCCCACCCCGCGTGTCCCCACCACCAGGCAGCGTGCGTCCACGGCCGCCTCGGCCAACTTCGCCGCCGGGTTTCCGACCATCACCTGCTCTCGCACCATGACCTGCGGGTACTTCTCCCGCCAACCGGCGAGCGCCTCGGAGACGTCGATGGCAGACTCTTCCAGGTCTTCGGGCCAATCGCCGTGGCGTGGGCGGCGTACCTGCACCGCCAATAGGTCCGCGCCCCACGCGGCGGCCTCCGCGAAGGCGAACGCCACCGCAGGCGCCGAGGCCGCGGAACCGTCCACCCCCACCATGACAGGGCCGAGCGGGTCGCCGTGTGCCGGCTCCATGACGAGCACGACCGGACACAGAGGGTGCCCGACGAGGGCCGGCCCGGCACCGCCGAATGTGATGATCTCACCCGGCCCCGACACCCGATGAACGCCTACC
The DNA here is from genome assembly GCF_030406865.1 of Streptomyces sp. P9-2B-2. Lineage (NCBI taxonomy): Bacteria > Bacillati > Actinomycetota > Actinomycetes > Kitasatosporales > Streptomycetaceae > Streptomyces > Streptomyces sp. P9-2B-2. The sequence goes on from NZ_CP129126.1 coordinate 348,189, forward strand.
ACCAGCAGGGAAGCTTCCTCGGCCACCTCGCGCAGAACGGACGCCGGGCGGCCGTCGAGCAGTTTCGTGGTGATCTCCAGACCGGGTACACGCTCCGCTGCCGACTGCCCGTGGTCGTTGAGGAGTGTCTGCCCGGCGGCGCGGAAATGCGAGGCCCAGACCTGCTCCGGCGCATCGTGCCGGTCCTTCGGGGCGGCCCCGGCGGGCCACTCCTGAGCATGTACCAAGCACAGCGGGGCCCCCCGCCTGGCCGCGGCATCCGCCGCCCACTCCACCGCACTTCGGGCCGTCGTCGCACGGGAGACCCCCACCACCACCGGTTTGTGTACGTCGTAGCTGGTCATGCTCCCTCTCCTTCCGAAGGCAGGCCCTGGACAGGTCGATCCGGCTCCGCTGTCTTCCGTCCCTGGGTGGCGGTGGCACGGCGGTGATCTCGTACTCCTCGAGGAGGTGCGCAATCTCCCTGAACGGGGTGCCCGGCTGGACCACGACGGCGTTGGGTGTCATCAGATCGGCAACGCTGCGACGCCTCATCTCGGGCCGGTCCTTCCGGGACACGTCTGTCTGAGGTTCATGGGCTCCCGGGCAGGGAGCCCTGTGCTGCCGAGCCTGCCGGTCACCGAAGCTCCTGGGTAGGGCCGGGTGGGGCCCCACCGGGCCTGGTGGGCCCCAACGCCCTCAGGTGCGCGCGACGGTGAGATCGAGGAAGTGTGCGGAGCAGGAGATGCACGGATCGTGGTTGCGGATCACCCGTTCGCACAGGGCGGTCAGCTCGGTGTCGGTGGGGTGGGCGCCGGCGCCGAGACGTTGTTGCACCGAGCGGTGCAGGTCCTGCTCGATCGCGGCCTGGTTCTGGGCGGTGGGCGGGACCAGGGAGGCCTCGGTGACGGTGCCGTCGGGGTCGAGGGTGTAGCGGTGGTAGAGGAGGCCGCGGGGTGCCTCTGTCGCGCCGTGGCCGGTGCCCGCCCGTGCGGGTACGTCGACGTACGGGCGCGCTGGGGGGTCGTAGTCATCGATCAGGCGCAGTGCCTCGCCGACCGCGTACAGCACCTCGATGGCGCGGACGATGATGCTGCGGAAAGGGTTGCGGCACACCATTCCCTCGCGCGGGTCTCCGAGTCCGGCCTCCCGTGCGGTCCGGAGCACGTCAGGTGGCAGCCAGCGGCCGCTGATGGCATACCGGGCGAGTGTGCCGGTGAGATGACGGTGCCCGTCGAGCGTGGAGTGCAGGGCGGTGGAGTGCGGCACCTGGGTCTCGATGACGTGGTCGGGGAAGGTATGCAGCGGGAAGGTACGGGTCGGGAGCGCACGGTCGCTGCCCGCGGGCAGTCCTGCGGCGCCCGGAGCGGCCATCGCGGTGGGGGTCCCGGAGGCGATGGCGTAGACGCCCGGTTCGGCGAGCGCGAGCAGTTCGGTGTCGATCCCGGCATCGGGGAAGTCGAAGCCGGCGACCCAGCGTACGGTCGCCTCGGCGTCGTCCCGGGCACGCTTGAGCCGTTCCCCCAGGGGTCGCAGTTCCGATCTGGTCGGTGCGCGGTGGAAGCCGCCGATGCGGACGTTGATGGGGTGGATGGCGCGGCCGCCGAGCAGTTCCATGATGGTGTTGCCGGTCTGCTTGAGCCGGAGGCCTTGCTCGACATGCGTGCGGTGGGTACGAGCGAGGCCGATGACGCTGTCGGCTCCGAGGAAGTCCGGGGCATGCAGCATGTAGATGTGCAGGGTCTGGCTCTCGATCCATTCGCCGCAGTAGAGCAGCCGGCGCAGCGCGGCCAGTTGCCCGTCCACGACGATTCCGCAGGCGTCCTCGATCGCGCGGCAGGCGCTCATCTGGTAGGCGACCGGGCAGATGCCGCACACCCGGGAGGTGATGTCGGGCGGTTCGGTGTAGGAGCGTCCGCGCAGGAACGCCTCGAAGAATCGCGGGGGTTCATAGATCTTCAGCCGCGCCTCGGCCACCTCGCCGTCCTGGAGACGCAGATGCAACGCTCCCTCACCCTCGACCCGGGCAAGGGATGCCACCCGCAGCACCTTCTCTTCACGGTCGGTCACCCGGGCAGTTCCTTCCGCACGGCCGCCTCGAATTCCGGGGCGGCGGTGTTGAACGTGCGCAGCACCCGCACCACGTCCAGGGTGTCCATGCCGTCGCGGCGCAGCAGCGGGATGAAGGAGGGGAAGTTGGTCGAGTTCGACGGGCCGAAGCAGCCGTAGCAGCCCCGCCCGTACGCGGGGCACAGCGCGCCGCACCCGGCGTGCGTGACCGGGCCCAGGCAGGGGGTACCGTGCGCGACGGTCACACAGACGGTGCCACGCCTCTTGCACTCGAAGCACACGCTGTGCGCGGGAACATCGGGCGTACGGCCGGCCAGGTAGGCGGTGATGACCTCGATGAGCTGACCGCGGTCGATGGGGCAGCCGCGTAGTTCGAAGTCGACGGGAACATGGGCGCTGATGGGAGTGGAGGTGGCGAGGGTGTCGATGAAGTCCGGCCGGGCGTAGACCGCGGCCAGGAACTCCGCCACGTCTGCGTAATTGCGCAGCGCCTGGACGCCGCCCGCGGTGGCACAGGCTCCGATGGTGACCAGGCGGCGTGAGGCAGCGCGGATCTGCTGGATCCGCTCGGCGTCCTGTGCGGTCGTGACCGATCCTTCGACCAGCGACAGGTCGAACGGCCCCGGGCCGGGCGTGCTGGACGCCTCCAGGAAGTGGGTGATCTCCACCCGCTCAGCGATCCCCAGGAGTTCGTCCTCGCAGTCGAGCAGGGTGAGCTGGCAGCCGTCGCAGGAGGCGAACTTCCACACGGCCAGCTGCGGGCGCCGCCCTGACATGGCTGACACGTCACAACTCCCTTACGGAAAGCAGTGGTTCGGCTTGGGTCCAGGGAACGACCGGGCCGTCGCGACACAGCAGCAGCGGGCCGAGCTGGCAGTGGCCGCAGTGTCCGGTGCCGCAGTGCATGGTGCGCTCCAGGGAGACCCTGATCCGTTCCGGGGCGAGCCGGCGATGGGTGAGGTCGCGGGCGGTGGCCCGGATCATCACCTCGGGGCCGCAGAGGAACGCCGCCGCATTATCCGGGTCGAATGCGGCCCGGTCGAGGAGGGCGGTCACCACTCCCACGTCCCCGTGCCATCTGTCGTCGGGGCGGTCGACGGCGATCTGGACGCGGGCACCGGCCGCCCGCCAGCCGTCGATGTCCTGGGCGCAGAGCAGGTCGCCGGGGGTGCGGGCGCCGATAAGAACGTTCAGCCGCCCATAGCGCCGGGGCACGGCAAGCACATCGTCGACCAGCGGCCGCAGGGGCGCCAGGCCGAGGCCGCCGGCCACGACCAGCAGGTCCCGCCCGGCAGCCGCGGACAGATCCCAGCCGGTGCCGAACGGGCCGCGTACGCCAACCGTCGCGCCGGGCCGCAGGCCGTGCAAAGCGCCGGAGACCGCCCCGACCGCGCGGACGGTGTGTGTCAGCCGGCTCCCTTCGATGCGGCTCAGCGACAGCGGGATGTCGCCCACGCCGAAGGCGTACACCATCGCGAACTGCCCAGGGACGAAAGGCGGCAGTGCCGATGCCATGGGTTCGAGGACGATCTCGGCGGTGTCGGAGGTCTCGTCCGTGCATCCCCTCACTCGGTAGAGGAACGGGGCCAGGGCAGGGCGGGCGGCCGTCATGGCGCTTCACCACCGGCCGCGGCAGCCGTGCGACCAGGTGGGCCATACAGATCCAGCAAGCGGGTCCGGGCAGCCCGCAGCCGCCGCCCGATCGCCACAGCAGCCACGCACCGGGTCACTGCCAGACCGAAGGCGGGGTCCTCGTCGATCGCGGCGCGGACCCGGGGCGCGTCGAACTCGTACGCCTCCGCGTCGCGCCTGGTCTGTGCTCCCAGGTGCCATCGGTAGGGCTCGAACAGCCAGGACCAGCCCAGCAGTTCCCCCTCACCCAGGGTCTCGACAACTGTGGTGCCTCGGCCCGGCTCGTGCACGTCGAGGGCGACCAGCCCGGAGCGGATGATCCAGAAGCGGTCGGCCGCACCGCCCTCCTCGAAGATGCGGACGCCGGCGAGGAGGGAGACTTCACTGGCGAAACCGAGCAGCCGGTCCCGGTGTTCGGACGACAGAGCGCTGAGAAATCCGTGGCCCTCCGCCGTCATGAGGGCGCCTCGTCCTGCACCGCTCCTGCCGCGCGCTCATCGTTCAGGGCGTGGGCCTCCTCGGTGATGTCGATGCCGACCGGGCACCATACGATGCACCGTCCGCAGCCGACACAGCCCGAGCTGCCGAACTGGTCGTACCAGGTACCGAGTTTGTGGGTGGCCCACTGCCGGTAACGGCTGTGGCCGGAGGCACGGACCGGGCCACCGGGCAGATGGGAGAACTCCAGGTCGAAGCAGGACTCCCAGCGCCGCCACCGCTCGGTGTGGTCCCCGGTCAGGTCGGTGACGTCCTCGGCGGTGGTGCAGAAGCAGGTAGGGCACGCCATGGTGCAGTTGCCGCAGGTCAGGCAGCGCGAGGCGACATCGTTCCAGCGCTCGGCGTGCAGGGTGTCGCGCATCAGAATCTGCAGGTCCACGGGCGGCATGCTGCGGCCCATCCGGTCGGCCGCCTCGGCGACCCGTTCCCGGGCAGCGGTCTCGGTCGCCCCGTCGGGGGGCGTGCGTGGGAGCTCGGCCAGTACGGACGCGCCCTCCTCGCTGCCGGCCCGTGCCCAGAAGCGGTGGCCACCGGCGTCGACAACCTCGGTGAGCGCCAGGTCGTAGCCGGGTTCCGCGGCGGGTCCGGCGCCCATGGACGTGCAGAAGCAGGTCGCTCCCGGCTCCGTGCACTCCACCGCAACCAGGAAGGCCCGTTCGCGACGGGCCCGGTACCGGCTGTCCGTGTGTGGCCCGCCGGACAGCACCCGGTCCTGTACCGCGATGGCCCGCAGATCGCACGGGCGCACCCCGAGGAACGCGTACGACGACGGCGGGGTGTCGTCCTCGGTCACCGTCATCGCGCCGTCGGCCCCACGGTCGGCGGTCCACTGCCGCTCCCGCTGCGGGTGCAGGTACGTCTTCCAGGACTGCGGGCCCGCGCTGTGCGCGAATGCTGCGCCGTCGTCGCGCGGGCGCAACCGGTAGTGTCCGGCCTCCAGCTCGACGCCCCAGCCGTAGGGCAGTTCGTCGCCGCCGGCGATCTCGGCCAGCACGATCGCACCGTCGCGCACGGTGGGGCCGATGACCGTACGGCCCCCCGCGGCAAGCACGCGGATCAGCGCGTCCAGCCCGTCAGTGCCGATCACCGCGGTGCTGCGGTCCCCTGGCATCGCTCACCTTCCGTCGCGGATCATGCCGACGCGGCCAGTATCTGCTGACATATCCCCCAGGTGTGACTGCCGGACCTTGATGTGGCCCAGACGGCTCTGCCCGTGCCCCGGATGGGTCTGCCCGGGCGACACACGGCCGCAGGAGGAGCCGCTCGCCGGGGTGCGGGGAAGGCATCGGTCATGGACACCCCCGCCGCCATGCGGATCGCCGTCATCGGTGTCGGCAACGACTACCGGCACGACGATGGCGTGGGCTGGGCGGTCGTGGCCGGCCTGACGCAACGGGGGAAGCATCGTCCACTCCCCCGCGGGGTCAGGCTCTTCTGTACCGATGGCGATCCGGCGCGCCTGATCAGCGCGTGGGAGGACGTCCACCTGGCCGTCGTCGTAGACGCCGCATACGCCCACCAGGACCGGCGGCCCGGACGCGTGCATCGCCTCCGGCCCGATGGCGGTCTTCCGGATATGTCCCGCGGTGAGACCAGCTCACACGGCTTCGCGCTGAGCGACACCGTCTGCCTCGCCCGCACGCTGGACCGACTGCCGGGAGAGTTGCTGCTCTACGCCGTCGAAGTGGCCGACACCAGCCTCGGCACCGGGCTGTCGCCGCAGGTCGCAGCTGCGGTCGGACCGCTCATCCAGCGGATCGAGCAGGACATCGTGCGCCGTGTACCCGCTGATCGGTGACGCCGGATTTTCAGGCATTGGGCACCTCGGCATACCCGACCCATGGGCGCACCACCGGCCACGCCGTTGATGAAGACAGCTTCGAGGACTTGGAGGGCGTACGGGCCTCGTCACTCGGAAGCAGCAACCGGGAAACAGCCCAGCGCTCAGACCGGCTGAGCGGACGACGGGCGACTGATGAGGCCGGCCGCGCGCACAGGTCTGCTCGCTGCCTCAGGCATGCTCTCAGTCGTGCGGGACCACGGCCACAGGGCACGTCACGTGGTGGATCGCGGCGTGCGCGACGGGACCGACGCGGGGTGCGAGGAACGGGTGATGCCGCCTCCGGCCGACTGCCAGAAGCTCCGCCCCGGGGACTGTCTGCACCATGGCCCGGGTCGGGCTCTCCGGCAGCACGGTCAGCTGTAGCGGCACGCCAGGGAAGCGGTCCCGCCAAGGATGTACGACTTCCCGCAGCTCATCCTCCGCCTCCTTGGTGATTTCCTCGGCGGCTTCGGGATCGATCCCCCAGGGCGCATACGCCTGCACGGGGAGCGAGCGTCCATGCACGGCCTGCAACGGAAGCCCGCGGCTCGCCGCGGCCTCGAAGGCGAAGGCGAGCAGGGGATCGCAGGGGCCGTTGAGGCTCACACCGACGACGATCCGCGGCTCGGGAGCCTGTGAGGCGTTGTCCGCGGATTCAGGCCATGGTGACTTCATCGACCAGCCCCCACGGACCAGAACGACCGGCCGCTCCGCCTGGCCGACGACGTCCACGCTGACATCACCGAGTGCATAGCTCTCCCACGCCGTGAGAGCCCGTGACCCGAGCACGACCATCCGCGACTCGTCCGCCGCGCGCAGCAGCGCCGGCAAGGCCTCGGATCCCACCAGGTCCTCGATGATCTGCAGGTGGGGATGGCGTGCACGGACCTCTTCCACGGCCTGACGCACGATCTTCCGCGCACCGGCGTTCTGGTCGCGGTCGGGGGGTGTGTCCGGCGCCTCGGCAGCCAGCAGGATCCAGGCATGGAGGAGTCGCAGCACTGCGTTCCCTCGGTCCGCCTCGTCAGCTGCCCACTGTGCGGCCGCCAGGCTCTCCAGTGAGCCGTCGAGCCCGACAGTGATCAATTCCGGCTCCATGGCTGTCCTTCTTCCGGAGTGGAGAGCGGGAAACAGGTCTCAGTCACCCGTCCCACGCGTCGAGCCTGCTGGACGCCCCTCCTTCGTTCAATGAGCCGATGGGCGCTGTCAGAGGGCCGAATGGCCCACTGTTCGCCTGCCCCTCGAAGCTCTCGCCGCTCTCGCCGCACGCACGATCGGGGCCCGTTTCCACCTCCTCGGCCAGCGCCACGAGTTCGTTGATCTTTTCTGTCTCCGCAACCCCTGCTCTTCGTTCTCTTCTCCGCCCGCACCGGCTTCGGTCGGCGAGGCTCACCTCTCTTCGACGTGCTCGTCCGTCCGCGGTCACTACCGTGGAAGTGTGACCGCGCCCCGGGCAGTCCTCGCGGAGGAAGTGTCGTGGCTGACGAGAGACCTGGCGGAACCGGAGCAGCGCGCCTGCCCCTGAGCGCCCTGCCTGACGAGCTGCAAGAGCACCTCCAGACGGTGAAACGGAGCCCCGGCGGGTCGCCCCATCTGCTGCTCGAAGCGGTGATGTCCGTGGGCAGGGGGCTGGAGCTGCCGCAGGTACTGCGTCGCATCGTCGAAGCTGCGGTCGTGCTCGTGGACGCCGAATACGGGGCGCTCGGCGTGATCGGGGATGACACCCGGCTCTCCCAGTTCCTGACTGCCGGGATCTCCGAGGAGGAGGCCAAGGCCATCGGTCCGCTTCCGGCCGGCCACGGAATTCTGGGTGAACTGATCCGCCACCTGGCGCCTCTGCGTCTGACCGAACTGAGCGCGCACCCTTCGTCGTACGGGCTGCCGCCGCACCATCCGCCGATGCACTCGTTTCTCGGGGTGCCGATCCGGGTCGGCGACGAGGTCTTCGGCAATCTCTATCTCACCGAGAAGCGCGGCGGCAGGGAATTCGACACGGAGGACGAGACCGTGCTGTCGACACTGGCAGTGGCGGCCGGTGTCGCCATCGAGAACGCCCGTCTGTACGAGGAAGCCCGCTACCGGCAGAGGTGGCTGGAGGCCTCCGGCGAGATCGTCGCCGGGCTGCTGCCCGGGGCGGGCGAGACCGACGTCCTGGAAATGATCGTCGACCACGCTGTGCGCATTCTCTCCGCCGATCTCGGTGTGCTGGCGTTGCCCATCGACGGCGACAACGTGAGTGTCGCGTTCGCTGTCGGTGTGGATGCCGATTCCCACCGCGGCCTGGTCCTTCCCCACCACGGATCCTTCGTCGGCGCAGCCCTCGTCGCCCGAAGCCCCCTGATCAGTCTCGACGTCGAGCACGATCCCAGGATCACCACCGGTCCGCCCCGGTGGATGGGGCTGGGTCCCGCGGTGGCCGTTCCGATGATGACCGACGATCGAGTGCGCGGTGTCCTGTTGCTGGCCCGGCTCCGCGGCCGCGACCCGTTCACCGAGCCGCAGACCGCGCCGCTGTTGACGTTCGCAGGTCAGGGAGCGCTCGCTATGGAGATGGCCGACCGGCGCCAGGACGCCGAGCAGTTGGCTCTGCTCAAGGACCATGAGCGAATCGCGCGTGACCTGCATGATCTGGCCATCCAACGGCTCTTCGCCACCGGCATGACTCTGCAAAGCGCGCTGCGTTTCGTCGATCACCCGGAGGCAAGCCAGCGGCTGTTGCGGGCGGTGGACGATCTGGACGAGACCATCAAGATCATCAGGTCCGCCATCTTCGGGCTCCGAGCCCCCGACTCCGTCCGGGCCTCGCACGGCCTGCGGGTCCGCACGGTCACGGCGGTGGAACGGGCGGCCCGCGCTCTGGGCTTCACGCCGTCACTCCTCATGGAGGGACTCATCGACACGGACGTGCCGCGGGAGATCGCCGAGCACGTGCTGGCCGCGCTCGACGAAGCGCTGTGCAATACCGCGCGGCATGCTCACGCCAGTTCCGCGGACGTGTCCCTGGTCGTCCGCGACCAGCGGCTGACGCTCACGGTCGGGGACAACGGCGTCGGCATCCCGGAGGGCGGTCGACGCAGCGGCCTGAACAACCTCGCCAAGCGGGCGGAAAGTCTGGGCGGCGAGTTGGCGATCGAGGCGCCGATGGCAGGCGGGGCGCGCGTGGTGTGGCGCGTACCGCTGCCCCTGACATAACGCGCATCCGGGCCCCACGCCTCAGTCGTGGTACCTGCCGGCTGCCGCACCCGGGGCTGCCTGGCTGGCGAGGACGGCGGCCTGGATGCGCCGCTCCACACCAAGTTTGGCCAGTAGGCGGGAGATGTGGTTCTTGACGGTCTTCTCGGAAAGATAGAGCCGCTTGCCGATCTGCCGGTTCGTCAGCCCTTCGCCGATCAAGCCGAGGATCTCCCTCTCCCGTGGCGAGAGGCTCGACAGCGCATCGGCCTGGGGCTCCTCGTCGGAGTCGTCGCCGCGCAGCGTACTCATCAGCCGCGACGTCGTCGCCGGGTCGAGCATCGAACGACCGGAGGCAATCGTGCGCACCGCCGCGACAAGATCTGCCCCCTTGATCTCCTTCAGCGCGTAGCCCGCCGCACCGGCCATGATGGCGTCGAGCAGCGCATCGTCGTCGTCGAACGAGGTGAGCATCAGACAGCCCAGACCTGGCATGCGCGAGCGCAGCTCCCGGCAGACGGAGACCCCGTCGCCGTCCGGCAGCCGTACGTCGAGCACCGCCACGTCCGGCCGGAGCGCCGGTCCGCGGGCGAGCGCATGGCTCGCCGTACCGGCGTCGCCCACCACCTCGATGTCCGGCTCCGCATCGAGCAGATCCTGCACACCGCGACGGACGACCTCGTGATCGTCGAGCAGGAACACGCGGATCGGGCGCTGCGGTGAGAATGCCTCTGCGTCGGTCATGGTGCCCTCCGGCCCGGGGTACGACGTCGGCCCCCGCCTCCCCCCATCGTGAGCCGTCCCTGATGTGCTCGCCAGAGCCGAACGGTCCCGCGCCCGCCGCGTCGGCGGCCCCCAGCCGCCTCCTGGTGGGGCCATTCGGCCCCTCACCCCCACCCGTCAGGCGTGCCAAGGTCGAAGGACCGGCGAAAGGGGTGCGTCATGCCTCTGACGAAGATCCGCTGGCGATGGCTGCGGAACCCGCTGAAGCGCGGCACGGACGTGGCGGAATCCTGGATGCTCCTGGCCACTGTGGTCCTGATCGCAGGGATGGCCCCTGCCGCCGGTGTAGCGGCCGCGAGCGCGGTGGACGCCGCGTCCCAGCGGCAGAGCCGCGCGTGGACGCGCGTGTCCGCCGTGCTCACAGAAGATTCCCCCGCTCGCATCGGTATTGATTCCACGGGCGGCGGCAGTGGCCGGGTCCACGCGACGGTGCGATGGAAGGCCACGGACGGCACGGTCCGCACCGGAGAAACGGCTGTCGCGCCGGGTCGGCGGGCCGGCGATCACACCACTGCCTGGCTCGACCGAAGCGGATCTCTGCTGCGGGATCCCACCACCCCTGTGGACTCCCTCGCCCAGAGCGTCGCGGTCGGCGCGGTTGCCGCGTCCACCACCGGTCTGCTGCTCCTCGGTGCGGACAAGGTCGGGGTCGTCCTGCTGAACCGCCGACGTTATGCCCAGTGGGAGAAGGAGTGGGAAGACACGGACGCCCAGTGGCGGCACCAGCAGCCCTGAATCGCGGCGCATGCGCATCGTCGCCGGAGGGCTGGGCCGCCTCTTCCGCACCGAGCACCGCCACGGCGAAGGCACGGAGGCCGTCCGGATCAGAACGGCATGGCCGCGGTTACGCAGGCTGTCGGTACGGGGCCTCATGCTGAGAGGTGAGTCGATTGACCACTCCTGTGACGCCGTCGACCTGCTGCGTCATCCATACCGCGATGGCTACCGCGCCACTGGTCTCCAGGCATCCGCTGAGGGTCACCACACCGTCGGTCACGGAGACGTCCACGCTCTCCGGGCCCAGCCACAGCGCCCGCACCACGATGTCGTCGGTCACCTCGTCGCCGATGTCCGCGTCCGGACGGGCGAAGATCTGCAGCACATCGCGCCGGGTGACCATGCCGACGAGCCGGGCCTCCTCATCCACCACAGGCAGCCGCTCCATGCCGCTTGTACTCATGAGGCGGGCCACACGGACCACGGAGTCGTCGGCACGGACCGTACGAGCCGGCGTGGACATCACAGCGCCGGCGGTGAGCACGTCGCCTACGGATGCCGCTCGCTGAGTGCGCTTCAGGTCCGTCGCAGAGACGACTCCCAGCACTCTGTCCTCGGCATCCACCACGGGCAGACCGTTGATGTCGTACTCCGCCAGCCACCGCGCTATGTCAGCAACCGGCGTCCCGCTGAGCGCACTGATGACATCGTCGGTCATCACGCTCCCGACCCGTCGACGCTTCATCTCGGCCTCGCTCTCAGCTCGTGTCCGTGCCTCAGGGAAGCCTGCGCAGATAGGGATCAGGGGCGCGGCGTGGCAGCAGGCGGACCCGGGCGTCAACGACGGTGATGCCGTCGGGCCTGGCGATGATCGGGTTGCATTCGGCCTCGGCAACCTCGGGAAGGTCGTCGGCCATCCGGGAAAGGCGTGCCAGCAGGGCCTCCAGACCGTCGACATCGACCGGGCTGCTGCCCCGGTAGCCGAACAGCAGCGGTGCACAGCGCGGGGCGATGAGGAGTTCGTGGAAGTCGGTGTCGGTGAGCGGGGCGAGGCGCGCCGCGTGGTCGGCGAGCAGCTCGCTGGTGGTGCCGCCGAGGCCGAAGAGGACCAGGGCGCCGAAGACTTCGTCCTGGACGACGCCCGCCAGCAGTTCCGTGCCAGGGGCAGCCATCGGCTGGACGAGGACTTCGGACATGGCCACCCCGAGACGGGCCGTCAGGTCACGGTAGGCGGCCCGTACCTGCTGCTCGCCGTGCAGGTCGAGGAGAACGGCACCCCGCTCGCTCTTGTGGACGAGCTCGGGCCCCTGGGCCTTGAGCACCACACCGCCGCTGGGACCCGCAAGCCGTACGGCGGCATCGACGGCTTCCTGCTCAGTGGCGGCGCATGCCTGGCGCAGCCGGGTAATACCGTAGCGGGCGAAGAGTTGGTCGGTCGCTCGCGCATCCAGCCAGCCGCCCGTCGGCTCCCTTGCGAGAAATGCTTCCACCAGAGCGCGTGCCCCCGAAGAGTCGATGCCCGCCGACTCCACCACACTGCCCTGCGGCCTGGCCAGCCAGCGTGCGCGTTCGGCGGCATGGTGAAGGGCTCGCGCCGCCGATTGCGGTTCGCCGTAGGAAGGCACAGTCCGTCCGTCTTCGGTCGGGAGCAGCCGGACATGTTCCGCCTGATCGAGCACCACGGCGACGACAGGCGCCCCCGTGCGGGCATCCGGCGGCCGGGTCGTCAGCGCGGTGACCAGATCGGTGCCCACCGCCGTGGCCGGTGCGGTCGGCACCAGGGCGACCAGGACGCCGTCGACCGCTCCGGATTGCGCCAGCCGATCGACGCAGCCGCTCAATGTCTCCACGCTCACCGCCGGCGTGGTGTCGACGGGGTTTCCGGCGCCGGCGCCTCCCGGAAGCATGGCGAGCAGCTCTCCCACGAGATCCGCCGGCAGCTCGGGGACGGTCAGTCCCGCGTCCACGCACGCGTCCGCGGCGAGCACTCCGGCCCCGCCGGCGTTGGAGACCACGGCTACCCGTGTTCCTGCGGGCAACGGCTGGGAGTGCAGCAGGGCCGCGGTGTCCAGCAGCTCGCCGAGGGTGCGGGTGGCGATGATGCCGGCCTGGGAGAACAGAGCCCCACGGGTCATCGTCGGGGTCGCCGCGGCCGCGGTGTGGGAGGCGGCCGCGCGGCGGCCCGCTGCGGAGCGCCCGGCGTCGACCGTCAGCAGCGGCATACCGCGCGCGACGCGCCGGGCCGTGCGGGAGAAGGCACGGGGATTGCCGAACGATTCCAGGTGCAGCAGCGCCAGATCGGTTCGGCCGTCACACTCCCACCACTGCAGGAGGTCGTTGCTGCTGACATCGCGTTTGTCGCCGAGCGAGACGAAGCTGGAAATGCCGATGCCCAGGCGGAAGAGTCCGTCGAGGAGCGCGATGCCGACACCTCCGGACTGCACGGCGACCCCGGCGGTGCCCGGCAGGGGCTTGGTGACGGCGAAGGTCGCGTCCATGCGGACCGGCTCTTCGGTATTGACGATGCCCAGGCAGTTGGGGCCGACCATCCGCATGTCCCAGCGGCGGCAGGCCGCGGTCAGCTCCGCACTCTGCCGCTCGTCGAGACCGGACGTCACGACCACCAGCGCTCTGACACCGGCCCTGCCGCACTGGACCGCGGCCTCGGGTACACCGGAGGCCGGTATGGCGACGACGGCGAGGTCCGGCAGGTGGGGAAGATCGGCAATGGACGGGTACGCCGGGACGCGCAACACGGCGTGCGCATGCGGGTTGACGGCGTAGAGCAACCCGGCGAAGTGTGCCTCGCGCAGGTGGTGGAGGATGGCCCGCCCGACCGAACCGGGCCGGGTGCCCGCTCCGATCACCGCGATGGAGCCGGGGCGCAGCAGCGGCCGCAGACTCGCGGTGTCGGCGGTACGGCCCCGGATGTCCAGTGCCGAGAGGTAACGCTCATCCGGTGCGAGCCGGATGATGCCGCGCACCGTGGAGCCGTCGAACTGCCGGGTGACCCGAAGGCCGAGGTCTGCGAAGACCTTGTGAATGAGGTGGTTGTCGGCGAGCACATCGGCGGTGAAGGCCGCGATCCCGTTCTCGCGGGCGGTGTGGACGAGGTGTTCCAGCAACAGGGTGCCGACGCCTCGGTGGTGGAAGTCATCGGCGACCGCCAGGGCGATCTCGGCGGAGGTGGGATCGTCGACCGTCTCGTACTCGGCGACGCCGACCAGCCGGTCACCGTGCACCGCGACCAGTGTGCGGTGTCCGGGATCGGATGGCGCGCAGAGCCTGTCCGCGGCCTGCTCGCCGGAGCGGCGGCTCACCGCGAAGAACCTGCTGCGCAGATTGTCGGCCGACATCTCCTCGTAGAGCCGGAGCACCTGTCCGCGGTCCTGCGGGCACGCCGGGCGCAACCGGACCGTGCTTCCGTCGGCCAACAGTGCGCATACCTCTTGCCTACGAGATGCAGTGCGTGTCATCGGGATGCCCTCCTGCCGGGCCCTGACTTCTCACGATGGGGCTGTGGTGCCCCTGGCGCACGAGGGCCGTCCGGAGCTTCCGAAGCGACCGACAGGCCCTGCCCCGTGCCTGCCCGTCGCCCCCAGGGCCGCTCAGAGTTGCGGCCCCACCACCGGCGGCCCCGTCCGGGCAGGAGTGGCACTCGTGACATCGAACGCCACGTCCACGACGCCCTCGACCGCCCGCACCAGGCGGGCCGCAACGGGGAGGAGCGAGGTGTCGCGGACGGTGCCATGGAAGGTGACCACCCCGTCGGTGACGGTGACCTCCAGGTCCTCCGAGGAGTCGCCGAACAGCCGGCCGACGATCTCCGTACGTACTTCCTCTGCCAGGTCCTCGTCGGAGCGCAGAAAGACCTTCAGCAGGTCGGAGCGGCTGACGATGCCCTGCAGCAGTCCTGCGTTGTCGACCACGGGAAGCCGTTTCACAGACTTGAAGGCCATCGTCCGCGCCGCCTGGGCAATGGTGTCACCGGCGTGCACCGTCAGGGCTGGCGAGCTCATCAGCTCTCCCGCCGTCAGTGCACCGGCCTTGCGCACATCGTCCAGCCGTCGCAGCTGCTGCATATGGTCCGGCTCCGACTCCCGGAATTCTTCCTTCGGCAGCAGATCGGCTTCGGAGACGACGCCGATCACCCGCCCCTCCCCCACAAGCACGGGCAGAGCGCTGACCTTCCACTGCTCCATGGTCTCGATGATCTCTTTGAACGGCGCTTCCTGTCCGACCGCGACCACGGTCTGGGTCATCACATCGCTGACGGTGTGCGGAGTGTGCTCCATGACGCCTCCTCGGGACGGGACGGGCCGTCGCACGGCCGATGCGACACTTCCAGCCTGCTGTCGCCCGTCCGCGCCGGGCAGGGGCCGTACGGCCCCAACCAGCGCCGTTCGGCCGGGCCAGGACATGCCACGTACTCGTCCCTTCGCGTCCGCGCGCCGTTGCACATGGCGCTCTGTTGGGCCGGTCGGCCCGTGAAGAGGCCCTGCGGCCCCTCCCCTGAACTGTCCACGCCGAGCAGCGTGTGAAACGAACGACGCCTTCGCTCTCACTGGAGGTACGCCATGACGCGCCCTGTGACTGTCGGTGTGGACGGATCGCCTGCGGGCCTCGCCGCCGCGGACTGGGGTGCCCGGGAAGCACAGCTGAGGGGCGTGCCGCTACGGCTCGTTCATGCCTGGGAGTGGCAGCCCTTTGCACATGCACCGCCTGCCGGGCCGGAGGCCGCCCGCCGCTGGTCCGAGGGGGTACCGCGTGAGGTCACCACCCAGCTGCACCACCGCTACCCGGACCTCGACATCACGGCAGACCTCCTCACCGGCCCGCCTCCGGAAATGCTGTGCGCGGCGGCCCGAGAAGCCGAGCTCCTGGTGATCGGCACCGTCGGCGTCGGCGGGCTCGCCGGATTCCTGCTCGGCTCCGTCGCGCTGGCCACGGTCGCGCACGTCGAGCATCCCGTCGTACTGGTCCGTGGCCCGCGGCCGGACGAGGGCGAGCATCCCGGACAGAGGCCGGCAGTCATGTCTGGCCGACGGGTTGTCGTCGGCCTGGACCTCGGCCGCCCCTGCGACGAAGTGATCCGCTTCTCCTTCGACGCAGCGGTGCTGCGAGCCTCCCCCTTGTTGGTGGTGCACGGCTGGAACCCCCCGGGTTACTACGGCGTACAGAGCATCAGCCCGTATACGAGCTGGGCAGCCGATATCGAGGCCGAGGAGGCGAAAGCCCTTTACGAGGCGCTCCTGCCGTGGCGCGAGAGGTATCCGGCGGTGGATGTGGTGGAGCAAGCCGTGATCGGGCAGCCCGCACACCACCTGCTGGACGCCGCTGCCGACGCCGGCCTCGTCGTCATCGGCCGTCGCACCCCCTATTCGAAGGCGGCACCGTTCCGCATCGGACACATCGCCCACGCCGTCCTGCACCACTGCCCGGCCCCGGTCGCCGTCGTCCCCCACGACTGATCGCACCCGCATTCCACCACCGACCGCCCGAAGAAGGTTCACGCTCATGATCCGCTATGTGTACGACTTCACCGACGGTGGACAGGCCATGGCCAATCTGCTGGGCGGCAAGGGCGCTCACCTCGCGGAGATGACCCGGATGGGCCTGCCTGTTCCCCCCGGGTTCACCATCACCACCCAGGCGTGCCGCTCCTTCCTCACCACCGGCAGCGAACCGGAACAGCTCACCACCGAGCTGTGTGAGCACCTCGCTGCCCTGGAAGAGGCCATGGGCCGCCGTCTCGGAGACCCGAACGACCCGCTGCTGCTCTCCGTCCGGTCCGGAGCCCAGCACTCCATGCCGGGCATGATGGAGACGATCCTCGATGTCGGGCTCAACGACACGACCGTGCGCGGCCTGGCCGAAGTATCGGGCAACGCCGACTTCGCCTGGGACTCCTACCGTCGGCTGCTTCAGATGTACGGCGCCACCGTGCTGGGAGTGGCCCCTCGCCTCTTCACCTCGGAACTGGCCCGCCACCCGGAGGCGAGCGAACTTCCTCTCGTCGTCGAGAAGTTCAAGGAGATCATCCGGGCGGCGGACGAGGAGTTCCCACAGGACCCGGCGACGCAGTTGCGCCGTGCCGTGCGTGCCGTCTTCCGGTCCTGGAACGGCGAACGCGCCAAGGTCTACCGGCGCCGCGAGCACATCGCCGAGGACCTGGGCACCGCAGTGACCGTCCAGGCCATGGTGTACGGCAACCTCGGCCCGGACTCCGGAACCGGTGTCGCCTTCACCCACGATCCCGCGACCGGCCACGAGGGCGTCTACGGCGACTACCTGCCCAAAGCCCAGGGTGAGGATGTCGTCTCAGGTGTCCGCAACGCCATACCGCTCCAGGAGTTGGAGCGCATCGACCCGGCGTCGTTCCATCAGCTGCAGGGCTGTCTGCTGACCCTCACGAAGCACTACCGGGACCTGTGCGACACCGAATTCACCATCGAACGCGGAAAGCTGTGGATGCTCCAGACCCGGATCGGCAAACGCACCGCGGAGGCTGCCTTCCGCATCGCCGCCCACTTCATCGACGAGGACGTGATCACGCCGGACGAGGTGCTGGGCAGGGTGACCGGCGAGCAGCTGGGGCAGCTGATGTTCCCCCGGTTCGACGTCACCGAGGCCGAACCGCCGCTCGCGGTCGGCATCCCCGCCTCGCCCGGCGCAGCGGTCGGTGCCGCGGTCTTCGACTCGGCCGAGGCAGTACGCCGGGCAGGCCTCGGAGAGAACGTCGTCCTCGTCCGGCGGGAGACCAGCCCGGACGACCTGCCCGGCATGATCGCGGCACGCGCGGTGCTCACCGGCCGCGGCGGCAAAACGAGCCACGCGGCCGTGGTGGCACGCGGCATGGGGCGGGTCTGCGTCTGCGGCACCGAGACGCTGACCATCGATGTGCCGGACCGCGCCTTCACCAGCGCCGACGGCACCCGGGTGAGCGAAGGCACGGTGATCTCCGTCGACGGCACCACAGGCGCCGTACACCTGGGGGCGCTGCCGCTGGTGGAGTCCGACGTGATGCGCTACTTCGAGTACGGCGAGGAGACCGCCGCTCTCAGCGCCGCGGTCGCGCATGCACTGGAGCGTGCCGACCACAGGCGTCGCATGGACGTCCGCGCGAACGCCGATACACCAGAAGACGCGGCCCGCGCCCGGCGCTTCGGGGCGAGCGGCATCGGCCTGTGCCGCACCGAGCACATGTTCCTCGGCGAGCGCCGACACCTCATCGAGGAAATGATCCTGGCGTCAACCGAAGCAGACCGCCAACAGGCCCTGGACGACCTGCTCCCCCTGCAACGCGAAGACTTCACCGGCATCCTCGCCGCCATGGACGGACTGCCGGTGACCATCCGCCTGCTCGACCCACCACTGCACGAATTCCTCCCGGACCGCACCGAGTTGACTGAACGCATCACAACGCGGCGAGCGACCGGGAAGACACCCGACCCGCACGACGTACGCCTGCTCGACGCCGTCACCCGCCTCGACGAACACAACCCCATGCTGGGGCTGCGCGGCGTCCGGCTCGGGCTGGTGACACCCGGTCTGTACTCCATGCAGGCGCGGGCCATCGGCGAGGCCGTGGCCCGACGCCGGCGCGACGGCGGCGAGCCACGCGCCGAGATCATGATCCCGCTGGTCGCCACCGCGAGGGAACTCTCCCGCGCACGCGACGACGTCACCGCAGCACTCACCGAAGTCTCCACAGCCACCGGCATCGACGTGCACTGCCCGATCGGCACGATGATCGAGCTTCCCCGGGCCGCCCTGACCGCCGGCGCCCTCGCCCGGCACGCCGACTTCTTCTCCCTCGGCACCAACGACCTCACCCAGACCACCTGGGGCCTCTCCCGGGACGACGCCGAGGCGTCCTTCCTCCCCGCCTACCTCGCGGAGGGAATCTGCGACACCTCCCCCTTCGAAACCCTCGACCTCGACGGAGTCGGCCGCCTGGTCACCCTCGCACTCGAAGAGGGCCGCGCCGCCCGCCCCGGCCTGCCCGTCGGCGTATGCGGCGAACACGGCGGCGACCCAGATTCCATCCGCTTCTTCGACTCGGCTGGGGTGGACTACGTCTCCTGCTCGCCCTACCGCGTGCCCATCGCCCGATTGGAGGCGGGACGAGCCCGCTACCTGCAACGCTGAGGCGCCAGGCTCACCGGGAGGCGTAGACGACCCGCAGGGGGAGGCCGTGAAGCGCTGCTTCGTCCGCCGCCCACTCCAGCGCCCGAAAAGCAGAATCCGATCCGTCGGTCCCCACGACCAAGGGATGCTCCATCGCCGCCACCCGCCTCGTACTCGTCGGCATCGGCTTCATGGTGGAGGCCGCTCCATTGGATCCGGGCCACGCGGTCAGATACGCCGGTCCACACTCGGCGGCGCCGTCCGTGCGGGATCCGGGCCGGTCACGTCGAACTCCACATCAACCACCCCCTCGACCGCCCGCACCAGCCGTGCCGCCACCGGCATGAGGGAGGTGTCCCGGACTCGCCCGCTGAGCGTGACCACCCCGTCCACGACCGTGACCTGCAGATCCTTGGCAGGCGCCGCAAACAATTCACCCAGAATGTTCCGGCGGACATCCTCCGCGAGGTCCTCATCCGAGCGCAGGAACACCTTCAGCAGATCGGCACGGCTGACGATCCCCTGGAGTAGACCGTGCCCGTCCACCACCGGCAGCCGTTTGACGGACTCGCGTGCCATGGTCCGCGCGGCCTGGGAGAGCGTGGCCTCGGCTCGCACGGTCAAAGCAGGGCTGGTCATCAGCTCTCCCGCCGTCACCGCTTCCGCTCTGCGCACGTCGTCGACCCGCCGCAGCTGCTCCAGACGACCGGGATCCGCCTCCCTGAACCCTTCCTTCGGCAGCAGATCCGCCTCGGACACCACTCCGACCACACGGCCCTCCCCCGCCAGCACCGGCAGCGCGCTGACCTTCCACCGCTCCATGGTCTCGACGATCTCCTTGAACCGCTCCTCCCGGTCGACCGCAGCTACCGTCTTGGTCATCACGTCACGGACGATGTGCGGGGTGTTCAGCATGATGCCTCCTGGATACCCGGACCGGCGCCACACGGCCGTTGTGACACCTTCAGCCTGGAATGCCCCGGGCCCCGCCGGACAGGGGCCAGCCGGTCCCTTCCGCAGCCGGTCGGCCGAGGAGTCCGGCGCGTCCCCATGGGAGTGCTCAAGGGATGACCACCCGCTTCGAGGCCGCTCGGCCGACAGTCCTGCTGCTCACCCGTGGTCAGCCGGCGTCGCTCGGGTCCGGGGGGAATGTCACCTCGAACGTCGTGCCCCCGGGACGGCTCGTCACGGTGACCGTGCCACCGTGCGCGATGACCACCGCCTGGACGATCGCAAGACCCAAGCCGGTGCTGCCAGCGGTACGCGAACGGCTGTGATCGGCCCGCACGAAGCGGCCGAAAACCTCGGGCCGGAGTTCTTCGGGGATACCGGGGCCGTCGTCCGAAACCGTCAGCCGAGTGCCCTGTTCGCCACTCACCAGCTGTACCGTCACCTCGGTGCCGGCCGGGGTGTGGGTACGGGCGTTGGCGAGAAGGTTGCCGATGACCTGGTGGAGCCGGTGTTCGTCCCCGGCCACGGTCACCGCCGTCTGAGGAAGGTCGAGCAACCACCGGTGGTCGGGCCCGGCCGCCCGTGCGTCATCGGTGGCATCGAGTACGAGTCGGGTCAGATCCACCGGCTTCCGCTCCAGAGCACGGCCCGCGTCGATGCGGGCGAGCAGCAGCAGGTCGTCCACCAGACGGCTCATCCGCTCCGACTCGGACTGGATACGGTCCAGGGCACGCCGTACCTCGCCGGGCACGGGCCCCTTGTGGCGTAGGGCGAGTTCTGCGTGACCGCGGACATTGGCCACCGGGGTCCGCAGCTCGTGGCTGGCGTCGGCGGCGAAGTGGCGCAGTCGCTCCTCGCTCGCCTGACGGCGTTCCAGGGCGTTTCCGACATGGCCGAGCAAGCGGTTGAGGGCGGTGCCCACCTGGCCGACCTCGGTGCGAGGGTCGGCCACCGGCACGGGCGCCGGCATGGCCACCTCACCACTGGCCAGCGGCAGCTCCGCCACGCTCGCGGCCGTGGCGGTCACGCGCCGCAGCGGTCGCAGCGACAGCCGCACCCAGAGCGCCCCCAGCACGCCGGTGACCACGAGTGCCCCGCCGAAGACCGCCGTCTCCACCGCTTCCAGCCGGTGCACGGTTTCCTCGACGGGGTGCAGCGGCAGGCCGGTGATCAGCACATCGCCGTCGTCCCCCACTACGGCGTTGACGCGGTACCGGCCCAGCGCGGACAGGCGGATGCCGTGCCCGGTGCCGTCGGTGGGCAGGCCCGCCAGAGCCCGGCGGTCGGTGACGGTGAGCGGCACCGTGGCATCCGTCTGCCGCCGGACGACGGCTGCCTGCGTCGGTGTGCCGCGCAGCAGCCGTGCGCCGAAGGTGCCCTCCGACTGGCCGCGGGTATCGGGCCGGTTGTCGGCGTCCGGCCGCGCCTCGTGTTCCAGACTCACCGCGAACCGGCCGGCGGACGCGGCGAGCTGCTGGTCCAGGCGGCGCACCAGAAAGCCGTCGAGCGCGACGACCGTGGTCACCCCCACGGCCACGCACGCGAGCGCCAGGAGCGCGACGAGCCCCGCGGTGAGCTGGCTGCGCAGCGTGCGCGGGAGCAGCCGTTTCACAAAGGCCCGGGCATTGGGGGCGCAGGTCATGACAACTCCGGCTTGAGGACGTATCCGACGCCGCGGACCGTATGGATCATCGGGGCTCGGCCTGCGTCGATCTTCTTGCGCAGATAGCTGATGTAGAGCTCGACCACATGTGACCGGCCGCCGAAGTCATAGGACCAGACGCGGTCG
The DNA here is from genome assembly GCF_030406865.1 of Streptomyces sp. P9-2B-2. Classification (NCBI taxonomy): domain Bacteria; kingdom Bacillati; phylum Actinomycetota; class Actinomycetes; order Kitasatosporales; family Streptomycetaceae; genus Streptomyces; species Streptomyces sp. P9-2B-2. The sequence continues at coordinate 369,731 of NZ_CP129126.1, forward strand.
AGGATCTGTGCCTTGGACAGCACCCGCCGCGGATTGCGCATCAGAAATCTCAGCAGTTCGAACTCCGTACGAGACAAGTCGATCAGTTCGCCCGCGCGGATAACCTCCCTGGCCTCCTCGTCCATCACCAGATCCCCGACGACCAGGCGATCACCGTCCGTCTCCCGTGTCATGCCGGCCCGGCGCAGCAGGCCACGCAGTCGGGCGAGCACCTCTTCCAAACTGAACGGTTTGGTCACGTAGTCGTCGCCGCCCGCAGTGATCCCGGCGATACGGTCCTCGACGGCGTCTCGGGCGGTCAGGAAGAGGACAGGGACCGTTTCCAGCTCCTGGCGCAGGAGGTGCAGCACTCGCAGGCCGTCCATGTCGGGCAGCATCCAGTCCAGGACGACGGCGTGGGGGCGGAAGGTCCGCGCCACGGCGAGCGCCGTGCCTCCGTCGGCCGCGGTGCGGACTTGCCACCCCTCGCCGGACAGAACGCCGGACAGCACCTCGGTGAGGTCCGCCTCGTCGTCGATCACGAGGACACGCATCGGCGAGCCGTCGTCGCTTCGCAGATGGGCAGTGGGGCGGTGAGTGTTCATGGTCTGTCCAGCATCCCCCGTCCTCCGGGGCGCGAAGGTTAAGAGCTTGCTCTGAGTTTCCTATGAACCCTGCTCTGGGCTCCCCGCGCGGTGCGGAGTCGTCGCGATGCTCAGAGGTTCTTCAGAGGTTGCATTGCGACGCTGGCGCCCACCTCGGAAAGGGAGCCACATGAGCACCATCTCGCACATCCGCCGCGGTGCATCCTGCAGCCTGCCACCGTCCCTCACACCGCTGCTGGCCCAGGGAGTCATCTGGGCGGGCGCCGCCGGCGTCCTCGGCCTGTGGTGGACCGGCACCACATCGGTGGTGGGCCCCGCGGACTGGCTGACCGGTGCCGGCCGGATCACCGGCCTGCTCGCCGGATATGCCTGCGCGGTGCTGGTCGCGCTGATGGCCCGGGTTCCCCTGCTGGATCACCGCCTGGGAACGGACTGCCTGGCTCGCTGGCACGCGATGGGCGGCCGGTACACCATTTCCCTTGTCCTCGCCCACACCCTGCTGATCATCTGGGGGTACTCGCTGGCCTCACACCACAACGTGGTGAGCGAGACGAGCGATCTCGTCCTCAACTATCCCGACATGCTCAAAGCGACGGCGGCCTTTCTGCTTCTGATCGCCACCGGGATCGTCTCGGCGCGGGCGGCGCGCCGCAGAATGAGCTACGAAACGTGGCACTACCTCCACTTCGCCACCTATCTGGCCGTCTTCCTCGCCTTCGGCCACCAGCTTTCCAACGGTGCCGACTTCGTTGGCCACCGTCCTGCCCAACTGGCCTGGTACACCCTCTACTGCGCCGTGGCGGCGCTCATCGCCTGGTACCGCTTCCTGCTTCCCGTGCGGCGGGCGCTGCGCCACCGGCTCCGCGTCGCCGACGTCCGCCAGGAGGCACCAGGCGTGGTCTCGGTCCATCTCACCGGTCACCACCTGGCCGAACTGGGCGCGCAGCCAGGCCAGTTCTTCCGCTGGCGCTTTCTGGCACCAGGACTGTGGTGGACCGCCAGCCCCTACTCCCTCTCTGCGCCGCCGCTCCCCCACCGCCTGCGCATCACGGTGAAGGCGGCCGGCGGGCACAGTGCGGCACTCGCGCGACTGCGGCCGGGAACGCGGGTGTGGGCCGAAGGCCCGTACGGTGCGCTCACCGCGGCCCGCCTCAGAGCCCCCAAGGTGCTTCTCATCGCAGGCGGCGTCGGCATCACACCACTGCGTGCCCTCTTCGAAACCCTCCCCGGCGAGGTCACACTGCTCTACCGGGCACGGCGGCCCGAGAATCTCGCGCTGCGCGCCGAGCTCGACGCCATCGCCGCCGCCCGCGGCGCGGTCGTGCACTACGTCGTCAGCGAACCGGCCGCGTACTCCATGCCCTTCACGGCCCGCGCGCTGAATCGCCTCATACCGGGCCTGGCCGCCTACGAGGTCTATCTCTGCGGCCCGCCCGGCATGACCGAAGCCGCCATGCGTGCCCTACGAGGAGCGGGCGTGCCGCGCCGTCACATCCACCACGAGTCATTCGAGTTCTGAGGAGTCACCCTGTGCGCCGAGCCGTCCTCACCGCCGCGTCCACCAGTGCCCTGGTCATCCTGCTGCTCACCCTCAAGCCGCACCACAGTGCCGGCCTGACCGGCGAAGCCGCGCCACCGGACACCACATCGGCTCCGGCACCGACCGGCACCCCGCACCGGGGCAATCACCCCGCCAACGGCACGTACACCGGCGCACCTATCAGCACCCGCTACGGCACCGTGCAGGTCGCGGCCACCCTCAAGGCAGGCAAGCTGACTGCCGTAAAGGTGCTGCGCGCACCGTCCGAGAACGGCCGCGACCGGGAAATCGCCGCCTACGCCCTGCCACGTCTGACGCACGAGGCACTGAGCGTCCACAGCGCCCGCATCGACGCAGTATCCGGCGCCAGCTACACCAGCGCGGGCTACATCCGGTCCCTCCAGAGCGCACTGGACCAGGCCGGTGTCTGACATCGAACGAGGACTGCGGCACGTCGAGCATGCGATGGGCACCGTGTTCTCCTTCGACATCCGGGACACACCGACAACCGCCATCGCCGATGCCCTCGGTCAGGCCGTGGGCTGGCTGCACCACGTCGACGAGGTGTTCTCCACCTACCGCCACGACAGCATCATCAGCCGACTCTCACGAGGCGAGATCGGACGCGACGACTGCTCGTCGGAGGTAAGCGAGGTCCTTGACCTCTGCGAGCGCGTCGGACGCGCCACCGACGGCTGGTTCAGTCACACACCGGACGGCACCCTCGACCCGTCAGGGCTGGTCAAAGGCTGGGCCATCGAGCGCGCGGCTCGGATTCTCCACGCTGCGGGGGCACGCAACACCTGCGTGAACGGCGGCGGCGACCTCCAGCTGAACGGCGAAGCGGCACCCGGATCCCCTTGGCGCATCGGCATCGCCCACCCCTCACACCCCGGTGAACTGTGCGCAGTGGTCACCGGCCGCGACCTCGCCATCGCCACATCCGGAACCGCAGAACGCGGTCCCCACATCCTCGACCCGCACACCGGCGCCCCCGCCGACGGCCCTGCCTCCGTCACCGTGGTCGGCCGCAGCCTGACACTCACCGATGCCTATGCCACCGCCGCCTTCGCCATGGGCCCGGCCGCACGCACCTGGCTCGAGTCGCTCGGCGACTACGAAGGCTTCGCCGTGCAGCCGGACGGCCGGACCTGGCAGACACAGGGCGCCACCGCAACAGTCAACCTCTGTCGTATCATCCCGGTTGATGACCCGCTCGGCCGACGGTGAGCGGATTCCGCGGAACTCAGCGTCCACGTCCCGGCGCGGCCCGGGAACCGCCGAAGGCCGCTTCAACTGCCTGCCCTCGCCGGCCAGGAAGTATCACTCGGATGGCGCGCCAGCATAGGGCGACTGTCCAAACGCCCGACGGGCCACGGACATGCATGCAGGTCATAGTCAAGCAAACGATCGCGGACAGGATCCGCGGGCACGCGCCACGGCACATCCCCGTGCACCCAGCATGACTCCGGGGGCCTGCCTCTCCCTGACGACGTCAGCAAGTCAGGCGGGCGCGGTTCCGCGTCGCTGCGTCGACCTGCTCCATCAGGTGGCGGCCGGGGCCGGTACCCAGCAGGAACTCCGTCGCGTCCTCAGTTCCGCGTCCCCCAGCCCCGTACGTGTGCTCCTGGTTGACGGTGGTGCCAGCGGATCCGGCCGCGGTGAGGACTCCGCGGATACGGTCTGGGGCGACCAGACCGCGCCGCCGAACCCGTGATGCGCCAACGGCGCAGGCGGGAGGCGTTGGTGACCACCGACAGGGAACTCGCCGCCATGGCCACGGCGGCGATCATCGGGCTGAGGCGGATGCCCCACAGCGGGTAGAGGGCCCCGGCAGCGAGCGGGACGCCGACGGCGTTGTAGACCAGGGCGAAGAACAGGTTCTGGCGGATGTTGCGCATGGTGGCGCGGGACAGTCGGATTGCGGTGACGACGCCGGTGAGGGAGCCGGAGATGAGCGTGATGTCGGCGGCCTCGATGGCCACGTCGGTTCCGGTACCGATGGCCAGGCCGACGTCGGCGGCGGCCAGGGCGGGCGCGTCGTTGATGCCGTCGCCGACCATGCCCACGGTGCGGCCCTCACGCTGCAGGCGGCGGATCTCATCCGCCTTGTGCTCGGGCAGCACCTCCGCCAGTACGCGGTCCACGCCGACCTGGGCGGCGATGGCGTCGGCGGTGCGGGCGTTGTCGCCGGTGATGATGACCACCTCCAGCCCGAGGCGCTGGAGGGCGACGATGGCGGCGACGGAGTCGTCCTTACCGACCACCACCCTGCGGGTCAGGTCCGTGATCTCCGCGCGCCGCTCGGCGGCCTCGGCCGCCTCCGCCTCGGCGGCCCCGCCCTCACCTCCCGGCGACCCACCCGTGGTGACGGCGGCCGGCCCGACGGCGACAGCGATATCCGGGGCCTCCGGGGCGCCGGCCCGTTCGACGAGCAGCGTGCCGTGGATCATGTTCATCCCGCAGGCGAAGCCGAAGGACCCGGCGCGATCAGGGCTGACGCGTACGGTCGTACGCGCGTATGCGGGCAGCCCCGCGCTGACCCGCAGGTCCGGGAAGACCACCCGGGAGGTGCACTCCCCGCTCTCCTGCCGGTCGAAGACCAGCTCCACGGGCACCCCCTGGCGGACCCGGATGACGTCGGGGCTGTAACCGCCCCGCACCGTCACCTCGATCCGCTGTACCCCGCCCTCCATCCGCGCGGTTCGAGCCCGGCGCGGACCGAAGAAGAACCATCCCAGCCCAGTGATCACCACAGCGGCGGCGATCACCACGCTGATACCGGCGATACCCATGGCAGACCGTCCTCCCAGTGCATCGGCTCCCTTCCAGCCTCTCTCCGAGCAGCCCCTGCCAGGTAGGGGCTGCTCGGCTCGGATGGCATGGTCTGCACAGACCCACATCACCGAGGCCGTCACTGTCACCGAGGAGATGGGCGATGTCGGCCTTGCCATACAGCGTGCCGAGGACAAGACCGAGCAGATGCAGGCCCGCGCCGGTGCGCTGGACGAGCTGATCGCCTCCGGCGCGCTGGAGAGGACGCCACCCTCCCGGCCAGCCGCGACGACATCCAGGCCGAACTCGAAGCCGCCACAACGGGCCAGGACGTCGAGGCCGAGCTTGCCAGGATGAAGGCACAACTCCCGGCGTCCGCCACCCCGCCCGCCGTGGAGGGCGCCGACGTAGCGCAGAAACCGCCGGGCCAGGAGGCCACATCATGATCATGTGGATCCTCGGCGACGGCCAGTACGAGGTCGCCGACGAGCACCTCTGCCGACGCAACGAGCTGGACTCCCCTTTGCGGTCGGCCGCCGACGCAGGCGACCAAGCGGCCTTCACCACCGCCCTGTCGGCCCTGCTCAACGCCGTACGCAGCCTCGGTACCCCACTGCCCGACGAGGTGATCAAGCCCTCCAACCTGGTGTTGCCCGGCCTGGACACCAGTCTGCGGCAGGTGCGCGAACTGCTCTCCGACGAGGGCCTCATCCCGGGGTGACGGCCATGCGCAACCATCGGTGATCCGTCAGGTGAGGACGGCCAGGGCGGCGTCGAGGCGACGAGTGGCTTCGTCCGCGACGGGTTCGAGCGCGGGAAGACCAGTGAGGGTGACCATAGCGGCCGGATCGAGGGCCTGGACCACGGTGGCAGCGCCGTCCGCGCGAATCACGACGTTGCAGGGCAGCAGCAGGCCGACAGTACGGTCGACTTCCAGGGCTTGGTGGGCCAACGACGGGTTGCAGGCTCCGAGGATCACGTAATCCTCCATCTCATGGCCGAGCTTGGCCTTGAGGGTGGCCGTAACGTCGATCTCGGTGAGCACACCGAAGCCCTGCTCGGCGAGGGCACCGCGGACAGCGGTCACGGTGCCGGCGAAATCCCGGTTGAGGCGAACGGTCCGGCCGTAGCTCATGGAAGCGCTCCTGCCTTTTCTACGGCCGCTCGGCCCGCCAACTCGCAGCAGGTGGCGGCAACACATGTGCTGGACGCATGCCTTCAGCTTGTGGCCAGGTCTCGTGTCGCACTCACCGTGTGACGTCCAACTCGGCGTACATACCCGCCAGGTAGTGACCGGGGAAGTTACACACCAGCTCGTAGCGTCCGGGCGGCAACGTCACCGTCGTCCAGGCCATCGCACCGGGGGCGATGCCCTCCCCCGCACCCTCACCGCAGCTGCGCGAAGCCTCCCCCAGGGTGCCCCCCTCCTCCACACGCCCATCACCATCAGTGGGGCGTTCCCCCGCCGCTTGCCCCGTCGGCAGAGGCAGTACGACCACCTCATGGGGGAGGGTGCCCGCATTGGCCACTTGCAGCGACACCACGCCCGCCGGAACACTGCTCGGAGTGGCGCGCAGCGACATCATGCCCATGCCGTGTCCACCAGGACCGCCGTTCGGGACGCGTCCGTTGGGGCGGCTCACCATGCCCGGCCCCATGTCCCCCACGGTCACCTCCACCGCATGGCCCTTCAGCGCAGGCACACTGCACTGCACTCCCGCCCCTCGCCAGGTTGCCGGCCCACCGCCGCGGAAGCCGCCGCCGGCAGCGAGCAGCAAGGTGGTCGCGATACCCAGCACCAACACGGCAACCGCCCCCACGGCCAGCCACAACCCACGCGGCCGGTTCGTCCTCACCGGTGCTCCCGCAGCAGCGTGATCCGGCGTTTGTACTCGTCCTCGTCGATCTCCCCACGGGCGAACCGCTCAGCGAGCAGATCCTCGGCCCGCCTGCTTACGCCCCCGGCCTCATTGGAGGGGGTAGGCGGGCCGCCCGGGTGGCCGTGATGGCCGCTTGTGAGGTAGCGGACCAGCGCCACGACACCGGCAATGACCAACGCCCAGAACAGCACCATGACTATGGCCATGATGAACCAGCCGCCCCAGCCCCAGCCGCCGTCGTACCACATCATGTCGATCGCCTTCCCTCAGCCGGTGGGCAGGCATGTGCTACCTCCAGGATGCGTCAGGTGCGGCAAACGTGGGGAAGGGGAACCTTGGCCCCTCTGAGGGACCGAAGGTCCCCGGAGTCCGGATGACCGCGGCCTGGAACCGTCGGCGATGCTGCTGAACGGCGCCTGCCCGTCGCGCTGGAGTTCCTGAACGAGCCGCGGGCGGATCTGTCAAGGCAGCCGGAATCCACCGCGAGGCCGGCCGACGACGCAGACTGGATGAGGGGCGGGCGCAGTCGATCTCACGGTCCGAAAGCGGGTCAGGCACATGAACGGGCAGGTCACGGGCTCGACCGAGGAAACGCGACGGGTGCTGGTCGTGGAGGACGATCGCAGTATCGCGGAATCCTTGGTTCGTGGTCTGCGGCAGGCCGGGTACGCGGTCGAGGGCGTCCGTAGCGGCCGGGCCGCCCTGGCCGCCGCGTCCCCCGATGTGGTGCTGCTCGATCTGGGTCTGCCCGACATCGACGGGGTCGAGGTGTGCCGGAGGCTTCGCGCTCGGTCGGATGCCGCGATCATCGCCGTGACTGCGCGCGGTGAAGAGGCAGACCGTGGTCGCCCTGGACGAGGGCGCTGACGACTACCTGGTCAAACCGTTCGGGCTGGCCGAGTTGTTGGCGCGGATCCGGGCCGTACTACGCCGCAGACGCCCCGTCGAACCGGAGATCCTGCGGCACGGGCCGCTGGCGCTCGACCTGCGCACCCGGCAGGTCTCGGTGGACGGCCGGCCGATCGCGCTGACACCGAAGGAGTTCGGCATCCTGGAGTGCCTGGCTGCCGACCCGGGCAGGGTGGTGAGCCGGCAGCAGATCCTGGACCGGGCCTGGGACGCCCATTGGTACGGCCCCACCAAGGTGCTGGACGTGCACATCGCGGCGCTGCGCCGCAAGCTCGGCGTGCCGGGGCTGATCGAGACGGTCTACGGGCACGGTTTCCGGCTCGGGGCGGCCGAACGGTCACGGGAACAGCCGTGACCCGCCGGATCACCTGGACGCTGCTCGCCCTGACCTCCGTGCTGCTGGTGCTGGCGGTCGTGCCGCTGGCCGTGTCGACGACGGCGCGCGAGCGCATCACCTTCCGCGACGATCAGCGGGCGGCCACCCGTGTGATCGCCGCGGCGGCCGAGGAGCACCTCTCCGACCGTAAACCGGCGACCGGCATGCGCCGGGAGCTGGATGCCGCGGCGCGGGCTGGGGACTGCGCCGCCGTGTACGACGCCTCCGCACGCCTGCTGGCGAGCACGCCCTGCACCGCGGCCCAGGGTAGGGAGGCGGAGGAGCTGGTGGAGGACGTGCTGGCCGGGCACGAGCCGGAACCGCCGGAGGACGAGGGCCGGCTGCTCGCCGCGGAACCTGCCGGTGAGGTCCGGCAGCCCGCCGGTGCCGTCGTCCTGGCTCGATCCGCAGCCCCGCTGGATGCTCGTATCGCCACGATCTGGGGCTGGTCCGCGGCGATCGGCGCCGCGGGGCTCGCCGCGTCCGTGGTGCTGTCCGTGCGCCTGGCCCGCTGGGTGAGCGGCCCGCTGTCGGCGTTGGATGCCAGCGCCCGGAAACTGGGCGAAGGTGCCCTGGACGAGCGGGCCAACGTCGACGGCGGACCGCCGGAAGTACGCAGTCTGGCCGCCACGTTCAACACCATGGCGGCCCGCACGGAGGCTCTGGTGCACGGCCATCGGGCCGTGATCGCCGACGTGTCCCATCAGCTCCGCACCCCGCTGGCCGCGCTGCGGCTGCGGCTCGACCTCCTGGCCACCGGGGCCGAGGGCGACACCGACGTGTTCGTGGTCACTACAAGCCCCCCTTGCTATTCCCAACTTTGGGAGCAGTACCAGATGTGGGATCGTCGAGAGGTGGACACTCTTGACCTGCTCCTGCACCCGGTCCGGTTGCGCATCGTGCACTTCATGTCCGGCGGCCAAACGCGCACCACATCCGACTTGTGCGCTCGCCTGCCTGACATCCCCAAGACGACCCTGTATCGGCATGTCGGCCTGCTGGTCGAAGGGGGAGTGCTGGAAGTCGCCGATGAACAGCGCGTCCAGGGGGCTGTCGAGCGCCACTACCAACTGCACCGGGATCGGGCGGCAATCGATTCGGCCGCGGCTGCGTCGATGTCGCCGGACGACCACCGCCGCGGATTCGCCGCGGCCATGGCCGCTCTGCTCGCCGAGTTCAATGCCTATCTCGACCGGGAGGGAGCCGACCCGACCGCCGACTCGGTGGGCTACCGGCAGGGCACCCTCTGGCTCAGTCCCGACGAGCTCGCCGAGATGATCGACGGACTGCGCAACGTCTTCGCGGCATGCGCGGGCAACAAGCCTGCGGCCGGCCGCAACCCCCACCTGGTGAGCGCTATCTTCTTCCCGACCGAGGGCCAGCGCAGCTTGCCGTAGCCGTTCGGGCCTGCGGCCGGTCTCTTCCCGCCTGCTCGGCCAGAAATTCACCCTGCCGAAGAGGAACCCCGAGAATCGGAACGAGGAGTTGCGGCCCAACCCCAAGTGGTGCCAGTCCCGTTCGTCCGCAGGCGGCTACGATCCCCTGGCCTCCGGAGCCTCCGCCCTCGGGCCGAACAGCCCCGAGCTGATCAGGACCGTGCGGGAACCCCGTGCCACCGTGGCGGCGTTCGATGGGGTCCGCCCCTCGTCCGTCCCGGTGGACGCCGTCACCGCCAGCGGCTCCGGACTCGACCCAACGATCTCTCCGGCGTACGCCTACGAACAGGTCAACCGGGTGGCCCGGGCCCGGCACCTCACACCCGGCAGGGTCGAGAGGGTGGTCACCGACCACCTCCAAGCCTGCGTCCTGGGATTCCTGGGTCAGGAAAACGTCAACGTCGTCGCGCTCAACCACGCGCTCGCCGAGCTGATGTGACCATGGATCACCATCTGTGCCGCCCGGCCGCCCGAGGTCTCCCTCGCCGCACCAGGCGACGTGGGACTGTGCAAGACCGGTGAGGGAGGGGCTTTCGGTGGCGCCGAGGGTTGTCGCAGCCGATACGCCAGGCGTACGGCCAGGAAAACTGAAGGTGTTCCTCGGGGCGGCTCCGGGGGTCGGCAAGACCTACCGGATGCTGGACGAGGGGCGTCGCCGCGCTCGCCGCGGCACCGATGTGGTGGTGGCGTACGCGGAGTGCCACAGCCGACCGCTCACCGAGGAAAAGCTCGACGGTCTGGAAATACTTCCCAGGACGCACCGCGCATACCGGGGAAGCACCTTCACCGAGCTGGATCTCGACCGGGTCCTCGCCCGCTGCCCCGAGGTCGCACTCGTCGACGAGCTGGCCCACACCAACATTCCCGGCGGCCGCAACGCCAAGCGGTGGCAGGACATCGAAGGGCTGCTCGCCGCCGGGATCGATGTCGTCACCACCGTCAACGTCCAGCATCTGGAGTCGCTGAACGACGTAGTGGAGAAGATCACCGGCGTCCCGCAGCGGGAAACCGTGCCCGACGAGGTCGTTCGCCGCGCCGACCAGATCGAGCTGGTCGACATGCCCGCCGAGGCGCTGCGCCGGCGCATGGCACACGGCAACATCTACCAGCCGGAGAAAGTCGACGCTGCGCTGGCGCACTACTTCCGCGTCGGCAACCTGACTGCCCTGCGAGAGCTGGCGCTCCTGTGGGTCGCCGGGCGGGTGGACGAGACCCTGCAGAAGTACCGTTCCGAACACGGCATCGGCACGGTGTGGGAGACCCGCGAGCGGGTCGTGGTGGCGCTCACCGGTGGCCCGGAAGGCGAGACGCTGATCCGCCGGGCCGAACGGATCGCGGACCGCTCCTCGGGCGGTGACCTGCTGGCCGTACATGTCGCCCGCAGCGACGGCCTCGCCGACGCCTCCCCCGCCGCGCTGGCGAAACAACGCGAACTGGTCGAGAGCCTGGGCGGCAGCTACCACTCCGTCGTCGGCGACCATGTCCCCACCGCGCTGCTGGAGTTCGCACGTGCCGAGAACGCCACCCAGCTCGTGCTGGGTACGAGCCGCCGCAGCTGGCTGTCCCGTCTGGTGGCGCCGCGCGGGATCGGCGAGGACACCGTCGAGCTCTCCGGCGATATTGACGTCCACATGGTCACCCACGAACGCGCCGGCCGTGGACGTCGGCTGCCCATACCCGGCGGCCGGCGGCTGCCGCACGCGCGCCGCGTCGCGGGACCGCTCGCCGGTCTCGTCCTCCCCCTGCTGCTGACCGCCGTCCTCGCCAACACCCGCGGCACACTCAACCTGACCAGCGAGGCCCTGCTCTTCCTCGTCACCGTCATCGGCGTGGCCTGCCTCGGCGGTGTGGTCTCCGCGCTGCTCGCCTCCCTCACCGCCTCGCTGCTGGTGAACTACTACTTCATCCCGCCGAGCGGGCAGTTCACCGTCACCGAGCCCAACAACGCGCTAGCCCTCGCGGTCTTCGTGGTGGTCGCCGTCACGGTCGCCGCGCTCGTCGACCGCTCGCTACGGCTGGCGCGGCGTGCTGCCAGCGCCACCGCGGAGGCGGAGACCCTCTCCTCCATGGCCGGGAATATCCTCCGCGGTGACCAAGCGGTACCGATCCTCCTGGAACGCACCCGTGAGACCTTCGGCATGGAGTCGGCCGACCTCGTCCCGCGTTCGGACCCGGAGACCGAGGCCGAGGCTGATGGCGACGCTGACGGAGTGGTCAAGGTGCCGGCCGGACCGGATCGCGTGCTCGTCCTCCGTGGGCGCACCCTGCCCGCCTCCGAGCACCGGGTATTGACCGCCTTCGCGGCACACCTCGCCGCCGCCCTCGATCACGCCCGCCTCACGGAGGCCGCCGCCGAGGTCGAACCGGTCAAGGCGGCGGACCGGATGCGTACCGCGCTGCTCGCCGCGGTCAGCCACGACCTGCGTACCCCACTGGCCGCCGGACGGGCCGCCGTCAGTTCACTGCGCAGCACGGATGTGGACTTCTCCGCGGATGAACGGGAGGAGCTGCTGACGACGGCCGACGAGTCGCTCGCCAAGCTCAACCGCCTGGTGGACAACCTGCTCGACATGAGCCGGCTCCGGGCCGGCGCCCTGACGTTGCACCTCCAGCCCACGGCGTTCGCGGACGTCCTTCCCCTGGCACTCGACACCCTCTCCACGGCCTCGGTGCCCATCGAGTCCCAGGGGCTGGCGGAGACCTGCGATGTACTCGCGGACCCGCCGCTGCTGGAACGCGTCCTCGCCAACCTGGTGATCAACGCCGTACGGCACTCCCCCGACGACCAGCGGGTGCTGCTCAGTGCCAGCTCCCTCGGCTCGCGCGTCGAACTGCGGGTCATCGACCGGGGTCCGGGACTGCGTCCGGAAGACCGGGACCGGATCTTCGTGCCCTTCCAACGTCTGGGCGACAACAACAACACCGCCGGCCTGGGACTGGGGCTCGCCCTCTCGCGGGGCCTGGCCGAGGCGATGGGCGGCACCCTCACCCCCGAGGACACGCCCGGAGGCGGGCTGACCATGGTCCTCGCCCTGCGAGCCGCTGCCGCGCAGGAGCCGGCAGGGCATCCGTAGGCCTACCGGAGATCGGAGAGACGTGGACTCAGGCGCCGTTGCCGTGCTGGCGGGGTTTGCGGCATTCGGCGGCCTGCTCGCCGTGCTTGCGGGTGCCTATGGTCTGCGGCAGGCCCGGCGAGTGCGGCGGACCGGCGTACGGGTCGAGGCCCTGGTCAAGCGGCCGCCGGGAAGCGCTTCCGACGAGCCGGTTCAGCCGCGCCCGCTGCTCCAGTTCGCAACGGAAGACAACCGGGTTCTGGAAGTCGCCTGTCCCGTGGCTCCCTCCCGCCAACGCCCGCTCAACCACGGCGATCACGTCCTCGTCCGCTACGACCCCGCCGATCCACGCACCGTCGTCGTCCACGGCCTGGAACGCCGCGGACTGGAGCGCGCGTTCATCATCGCCGAAGCACTCGTCATGCTGCTCGCGCTGGCCCTGGTCGCGTTCGCGGTGGCGATCCGGTGACCAGGGGCATCGCTCCTTTGCCAGGCCCTGGCTCCAGATCCTTGCCATCGGGTCGTCGTGCCATGCGATCTGCACTCGTAATGGGTCGACGACGCAGCTATCAGAGGTCCGTCAAAAGGCGCGAGGAACCCTTGAAGCCGGGTGCGGCGGGGCATTTGATGGGTGATGTGAACAGCGCCTGGCTTCTGCTCGACCGCCCACCTCATCCGGTGGCTCCGTGTCGTGCGCCGCGCTGCCCGGAGACCTCCGCCTCCCGCTGAGACAACTCCCGCATCCCTACGGGACGCCGTGGCCTGACCCGGCGCCCCCTTTGTGTACCTCGGCATACCCCGCAGGCCCGGACGAGCCCGCTCGGTATGCCCGTTCCCCCTACCTACCCGGATTGGATCATGTCCGTCTTCAACCTTTCCTCCCGTACCGTCCTGGTCACCGGCGCCACCTCCGGCATCGGCTACGAGACCGCCCGGCAGCTCGCCGAACGCGGCGCCACCGTCCTCCTGCACGGCCGCACCGCCGAGAACGCCCAGGCCGCCATCGACAAGCTCATCGCCACCGCGGGCATCAACGCCGCCCAACTGTGCGGGTTCGCCGCGGACTTCACACACCTGGAGGAGGTCGAGGCGATGGCCCGGCGCGTCGTCGCCGAGCACCCCCAACTGGACGTCCTGGTCAACAACGCCGGCATGGCCGCCCCCGAGCGGCACACCCTCACCGCCGACGGCAACGAGATCGCCTTCCAGGTCAACTTCCTCGCCCACTACCTGCTGACCTGCCTCCTGGAACCGGCTCTTACCAGCGAGCCGGGCGGCCGCGTCGTCAATGTGTCCTCGTCGCTGCACCGCACCGCCTCCATCCAGTGGAGCGACCCGCACCGCGCCCGCCGCTACTCCCGCCTCGCCGCCTACGCCCAGTCGCAGCTCGCGCTCACCGTCTTCGCCGCCGACCCCCGGGTGACGGCCGTCTCCGTCCACCCGGGCGTCTGCGAGACGGACCTGCTCTCCCTCTACGCGATCAGCGGCGCGTCCGCGGCAGAGGGCGCCGGCCATGTCGTACGCCTCTGTGACCCGGCAGTCGAGATCGTCAACGGCGCCTACTACGACCGCGACCAGCGGGTCGACCCCGCGCCCGCCGCCACCGAGGACCGCACCGTCAAGCGCCTCACCAAACTCGCCGACCAGCTCGTCGGCCACAACGTCTGAAGAACCCAGCCGCCGGAAGACGGACAAGGCGACCTCCCGGCAACGAAAGGCCCGTACGCCGATGTCCAAGCGCTCCCGGAAGAAGAGTGCCCGCCGCAAGAAGAAGGCCAACCACGGCGGCAAGGCCGGACAGCGCTGAACCGCCGGGAGGGGTGCCCCCGGACCGCCCCTCCCGGCCCCGCCCCGTGACCGTCACAAGGAGCCTCCGTGATCGAACTCTCCCTCGACCAAGCCCCCGCGCTCTCCACCTGGTTCACCGCCGGGCCCTCCGTTGCGACAGCGCTGGCCGAACATGCGCAGGTCCCGGGCGCTGGTCACTGGTGGGCCGACCGCCCCGTCGATCCCCGCGCCATCGCCGTGTCCTGCGCCGATCACCTGCTCCTCCGCGGCGAACCCACCGCCCTGGCACCGATCGCGCTCACCCCCTTCGCTGCCCACTACGTCCAGGCCCCCGCCCGCTTCCTGCCCCTGCTGAGCAGCGCCTTCGACCTGCTCGTGCCCTGGGAACGCATGGCGTACGTGTACCGCGTCCCCGTGTCCCCGCCACGCCCGCCGCATGGCGTGACGGTGCGTCGGCTGACATCCGCAGATGCTCCGGCACTGGCCGCCATGGGCCCTGACACGGCGTGGATCCACGCTAGTTGGGGCGGTCCGGCAGGTCTCGCCGCTTCCGGGCACGGCTGGGCGGCCTTCCAGAAGGATCGCGTCCTCGCCGTGGCCTGTACGTACTTCCGAGGCAGCACCTACGAGGACGTCGCCTGCGTGACCGTCCCCGAGCACCGCCGCCAGCGCCTCGCCCTGGCCTGCGTGACCGCCCTGTGCCAGGACATCGCCGCCCGCGGCCACACCCCGAGCTGGACGTGCTCCCGCGACAACCGCCCCAGCCGGCTCGTCGCCTGGACCGCCGGTTTCCGCCTGGCGCACGAGTACGTGCACTACTTCACCGGACAGCCCGCGCGCAGCGTCGCCGGGATCACCGCCTGAACGCCCCTGACAACGAGGAATGGCCATGAAGCCGCACCGTACCCCCCTCGCCTCGGTGAGGATTCTCAACGGCGCCCACGAACTGTCCGTCCACGGCCTGAAACGGCGGGACGACTCGTTCACCCTCCACTACACGATCGCGCCACGCCTGCCGGACGCGGGCGACGACGCCCCCGTACTTTTGGCCCTTGAGGCCATGGACGACGTCGGCAACGAGTACTTCGACTGGGGCGGCGCCTATGGAGCCGCCGGCGACGGCACGCACACCAACGGCAGCATCTCCGCACAGCCCGCCCTGGCGGCGAAGGCATGTGAGATCCGGGTACGGCTCTCCTTCCTCCGCAACGGCGAGGAGCACCCGTGTCATCTCATGCTGCGTACCTCGGCGACCAAGTCCTGAGGCCAAGACCTCCCCCGGAGGGGTTCATGCCGTTGGGTGCTTCGTCGCTCCGCCGTGCCAGTGGCGCACCGGCCGACGCTCCGGGGATACGAGGCCCGCCACGTCGACGAACACTATGTCGAAAACGCCGTGCCTGCGTACCCTGACGTGGCCATCACGCCGATGGCTGGATCTTTTCGCGGTACGACAGGAGCACACGATGGCTGCCTCCGCCCCTGCCGGTTCCTCGTCCGGGGCCGCCGCACGGCATCGCTTGCGGGCGTGGATGCTGGAGGGCCTGACCGATATGGCCAAGCGCCATCCCGGGCCGCACGCCGGGCCGCAGAGCGCCCATCAGGGGCAGCGGTGGTGGCGGGTGATGTGCCTGACCGGTGTGGACTACTTCTCCACCCTCGGCTATCAGCCGGGCATCGCCGCCCTCGCCGCGGGGCTGCTGTCCCCGATCGCCACCATCGTCCTGGTCATCGTCACGCTCGCCGGCGCGCTGCCCGTCTACCGGCGAGTGGCCAAGGAAAGCCCGCACGGCCAGGGCTCGATCGCCATGCTGGAGCGGCTGCTGTCCTTCTGGAAGGGCAAGCTGTTCGTGCTGACCCTGCTGGGCTTCGCCGCCACCGACTTCCTCATCACCATCACCCTGTCGGCAGCCGACGCTTCCACCCACCTCGTGGAGAACCCACACGTCAGCAGCGTTCTGCACGACCAGCAGATGCTCATCACCCTGATCCTGGTCGCGCTGCTCGGTGCGGTGTTCCTCAAGGGCTTCCTGGAAGCGGTCGGCGTAGCGGTCGTCCTCGTTGGCCTCTATCTCGTGCTCAATGTGGCCGTGGTCGTCGTCGGACTGTGGCATGTGGCCACCGCGCCGCATGTCGTCACCGACTGGTCCCAGGCACTGACCGCCGAACACGGCAACGCGCTGGCGATGGTCGGCGTGGCTCTGCTGGTCTTCCCGAAGCTGGCGTTGGGCCTGTCCGGGTTCGAGACGGGCGTGGCGGTCATGCCCCACATCGAGGGCGACCCTGGGGATACCGAGGAGCGCCCGGTGGGACGGATCCGCGGCGCGAAGAAATTGCTGACCACTGCTGCCGTGATCATGAGTGTCTTCCTGATCGTCACCAGTTTCGTGACGACCCTGCTCATCCCGGAGGACGCGTTCAAGCCGGGCGGCGAGGCCAATGGGCGCGCGCTGGCCTATCTCGCGCATGAGTATCTCGGCTCCGCCTTCGGCACGGTCTACGACATCTCCACCATCGCCATCCTCTGGTTCGCCGGCGCCTCGGCCATGGCCGGCCTGCTGAACCTGATGCCGCAGTACCTGCCGCGCTACGGCATGGCGCCCCACTGGGCCCGCGCGGTGCGCCCCATGGTGCTGGTCTTCACCCTCGTCGCGTTCCTGGTCACCTGGATCTTCAACGCCGACGTGGACGCGCAGGGCGGTGCCTACGCCACCGGCGTCCTGGTCCTGATCAGCTCCGCCGCGATCGCCGTGACCATCGCCGCCCGGCGGGCCCGGGAGCGCGGCTGGACGATCGGCTTCGCCGCGATCTCCGTGGTGTTCCTCTACACCACCGTGGCGAACGTCATCGAGCGCCCCGACGGCGTCAAGATCGGTGCCTGCTTCATCGCCGGCATCATCCTGGTCTCATTCCTCTCCCGCCTCGCCCGCGCCTTCGAACTGCGCGTCACCAGCGTCGTGCTCGACGGGATGGCCGAGCGGTTCGTGCGCGACATCGCCCATCGCAAGATCCGGTTCATCGCGAACGAGCCCGACCAGCGCGATCTGGCCGAGTACCGCGACAAGGTCCAGCAGATCCGCACCGACAACGACATTCCGGCCGAGGACGACCTCATCTTCGTCGAGGTCACCGTCGGCGACCCCTCCGAATTCGAGAGCGAGCTGCGGGTACGAGGCGAGGTCCTGCACGGCCGCTACCGCGTGCTCTGCCTGGAGAGCTCCACCGTCTCCAACGCGCTCGCCGCCCTACTGCTGCACGTACGCGACACCACCGGAGCCCTGCCGCACATCTACTTCGAGTGGACCGAAGGCAGCCCCTTCGCCCAGTTCCTCCGCTTCTTCCTCTTCGGCCAGGGCGAAGTCGCCCCCGTCACCCGCGAAGTCCTCCGCGAGGCCGAACCCGACCGCACCCGCCGCCCCCGCGTCCACGTCGGCTGAACGGACTGCCGTGGCGGCTCCCGTGTTACGAGCACGCTAAAGATGAGCGACACGACATCAGGGGGACGTCAGAAGAGCAGGCGCCCCCGCACTTCCTGCCTAGTGTCGGCGCTATGGGACGGCGAACCGCTCCCGCCGCAGTGGTACACGCCGCGCGGCCGGACACAGCCGTCGACCGCCACTGGCATGCGGATGCGCGGCGCGCCCTGCATTGCTCCCTGGCGTTCGCCGGACTGCTCGTGCTGCTCGACTGGGGCGCTGGCGGGCTCACGCTGCCCCGCGCGGGGCTCTGGTTCCTGCTCGGGATCCTGGTCCTCGCGGTCCTCCTGCCGTCGCGGGTGACCGCAGGCGACGGGTGGCTGGCAGTGCAGGGCCTCATGGGTGTGCGCCGGGTGCGTACCGACGCGCTGGTCTCGGTGCGGCGGTACGGGGGCATCGCCGCGCACCTCGTCCTGCGAGATGCACACGGCCGGTGGCTGGAACTGGACCTGCACGTCCTGGAAGCCAATCCGCTCATCTGGCACCTGCTCGACGCCGGCGCCCGGCGCTCGCTGGAGCGCGGCGCGCTGCGCCACGGGACGCAAGTCCTGGCGGAGTTGGCGGACCGGATCGACGGGCAGGAAGCGCGCGCGGTCCTCAAGGCTTCCGGGCTGCTGTAAGCACCGCGCTGCCGTAGGGCTGATCGGGGCGGCCCCGGAGCGGGGCGCGGCAGTCACGGCCCGCACCGCCTGTGCCGAGCCGAGCCAGGCACCAGCATCCGATGAGTCCCGCGTCGGACGGCGAGGGCGGCTGGCCGTATGAGCCGTAGCAGGGCCCGAGACCGCGGACCGAAATCCCGAGTCGGCGTCGGTCTCAAGGCGTTAGAGCTATGGCAGTAACCCGACAACACCCGGTAGGTTTCCTTGCGGAGTGCCGGGAAGTCTGGTCGGCGGCGGTTCAGCTATTGCCGAAGCCATCGAGAGAGAGCCTGTGACCGACCTTACTGCCCTCCTCCTTCTTGTCGTGTTCGCCACCTTGGTGGCCACGGGCGCCCGCCACTGGCGCATTCCCGCTCCCTCGTTGCTCGTCGTCGGGGGCGTACTCATCGGGTTACTGCCCTGGATTCCGGACGTCCAGGTGACTCCCGAGGTGATCAGCGTCGTCGTGCTGCCGCCGCTGCTCTACGCGTCGGCCGAGGAGATCCCCTGGCGCGAACTGCGCGTCGTGTGGCGGCCGGTGACCGTCCTCGCCTTCGGCCTGGTGCTGGCCACCGCGGCAGCCGTGGGCGCGGTGGCGTCCGCGGTCACCCCGCTCAGCACCACGATGGCGTTCGTCCTGGGCGCGGTGCTGGCCAGCACCGACCCGGTAGCAGTGACCGCCCTCGGACGCAAGATCGCGCTGCCGCCACGCATCCAGGTGCTCGTCCAGTCCGAGAGCCTCTTCAACGACGCCACCAGCCTGGTCCTCTTCAAGGTCGCGGTGGGCACCGCCATAGCTGCTCATGCGGCCTCCCTGCCGGCGGCCGGCGGTCAGTTCCTGGTGCTGGGCGGGGGCGGGGCGCTGGTCGGTGGCGGCGTCGCGGGGGTCGTGGCGCTGATCCGACGGCGGACCGAGGACCCGATCCTGGAGACGGTGATCGCCCTGGTCACGCCGTACGCCGCTTACATCCTCGCCGAGGACCTGCACACCTCCGGCGTCACCGCGGTCGTGGTCGCGGGGGTCGTGCTCGGCAGCACCGGCCACAAGCTCACCAACGCCACCATCCGGCTCCAGGTGCACGCCGTCTACGGCACGGTCGTCTTCCTTCTGGAGAGCGTCATCTTCGCCCTCATCGGCTTGGAACTGCCCTCTCTCGTACGTCAGTTGACTGCGGACGAGCAGGGCTGGCCGCTCGGTGTCCTCGCGGTGGCCGCCACCGTGATCACCGTACGGCTCCTCGGGGTCCTCCCGCTCTCCGCCATCATGCAGCGCCGCCGCGGCAACGGCGCGGTGACCTGGCGGGTCCCCGCGGTGGTCTCCTGGGCCGGCACCCGTGGCGTGATGCCGCTGGCGGCCGCCCTGTCCATCCCTTTGGCTGCCGACGACGGCAGTCCGCTGCCGCACCGCCCGCTGATCCTGGTCCTCACCACCGGTGTCGTCGTCTTCACCCTCGTCCTGCAGGGCTTCACGCTGGCTCCGGTCGTCCGCTGGTCCAAGATCGCATTGGAACCGGAGCACACCGCCCGCGAAGAGGCCCGCGCCCGCGCGGGTCTTGCCAGGGCCGGACTGGACTGCCTGGACGAACTCGAAGCCGTCGAGGCCGCACCCGCCACCGTCATCAGCCAGCTGCGCCGCGGCCTGCTGGCCCGGCTCGACCAGGCCGACGCCGACCAGGACGACGACACCGCCCCGGCCTCCTCGGTCTCCGCCACCGACTACCGCGAACTACGCCGCACTGTCATAGCCGCCGAAACCGCAAAGCTCCAGCGCCTGTACGTGGACAACCACATCAGCGACCTCACCCGACGCAGGCTGCAACGCGGACTGGACCTCGAAGAGGCCGGACTCGGCGAGGAATGACCCGTAACCCATCCCGGATATCTGGGGCCCGGAAGCCTCAGAATCGGTCCGGGAACTTGACGACGAGCACAAGAAGCCCGACCACCGAGGCCGCCACCAGCAGGCCCACAACGCGCTCCACGGTCACGACACCACCACCGCTCTCAAGTCTCGACACATCAGGGACCTCCTCGATGTCTGCCCAACCCCGGCCTGCTCCACCGTGTCGGTTGCCGTGGTGACGGACGAATGCCGCGGCCAGTCCCTAACGGGATCCGAACGCCGCGTCACCCGGCTGGACGAAGACTCGGTGAAATCGGTGCCGAGAAGGCCCACCGAGAGCGAGGTGAACGGCCTGGGGGCCATGGGCGTCAAGGTCGCGCCAACATCCGGGCAGCACACGTATGAGTTGCGGTAATGCCGCCCGAACTGCGGAGGAGGTGTTCCGACCCTGGGAACCCCACGTACGGAGGTGTGAGCCACGATGTCCATGGCCCAAGGAGAGCAGGCGGTGTCCGCTGCCGGGAGTGCGGCGGTCGAGGAGCCGCCGGATACCGGCACGCAGGCCGCATCCGGCCGGACCGCCGCCGGTGCCGAGCCGGCCGACCGGCACCGGCTGACCGCGCTGCAGGGCCTGGCCGCGCTTTCCCTGGACGCGATGGCGTCCATTGCCTATGGCCCCGAGGCGATCGTCCTCGTGCTGGCCGCCGCCGGGGCCCGCGGCCTGGGCTTCACGCTGCCGGTCACTCTGGCCATCGCCGGTCTGCTGGCGGTCCTGGTCGCCTCGTACCGGCAGGTGATCGCGGCCTTTCCCAATGGGGGCGGCTCGTACGCGGTTGCCAAATCTCATCTGGGCCGGCGTACCAGCCTGGTAGCCGCGGCCTCGCTGGTCCTCGACTACGTCTTGAACGTGGCCGTCTCCATCACCGCCGGCGTCGCCGCCCTCACCTCCGCCTTCCCCGCGCTCTACGGCGAGCGGGTGTGGCTGTGCCTGGCCGTGCTGATCCTGGTGACCGCCATCAATCTGCGCGGGGTCGTCGACTCGGCGAAGGCGTTCCTCGTACCCACCATGCTGTTCGTGGGCGCGATCCTGGCACTGATCATCGTCGGCCTGTTCCGCGACGCCCCCGTCAGCACCGCGTCGGCCGCCGGGCACGCCTCCGCACTCAGCGACAACGCCACCACCGTTGGCGCGCTCCTGCTGTTGAAGGCCTTCGCCTCCGGCTGCTCCGCGCTGACCGGAGTCGAGGCGGTCGCCAACGCGGTGCCGTCGTTCCGCACCCCTGCCGTGCGGCGGGCCCAGCACACCGAGGTCGCCCTCGGCGCCCTGCTGGGCGTCATGCTGATCGGGCTGTCCGTCCTCATCGGACGCTTCCACCTCCAGCCGGTCCACGGCGTGACCGTCCTGGCCCAGCTGGCGGACGCCTCCTTCGGCCACAATGCCGCCTTCTACCTGCTGCAGTTCGCGACCATGGTCCTGCTGGCGCTGGCGGCGAACACCTCCTTCGGCGGCCTGCCGGTGCTGATGAGCCTGCTGGCCCGCGACAACTACCTTCCCCACCTCTTCGCGCTGAAGGCAGACCGGCAAGTCCACCGCCACGGTGTGCTGGCACTCGCCGCTGCCTCCGCCGCCCTGCTCGTCTTCTCCGGCGGCAACACCAACGCCCTGGTGCCGCTTTTCGCGATCGGTGTCTTCGTCGGCTTCACCATCTGCCAGACCGGTATGGTCCGACACTGGTACCGGCAGCGGCCTGCCCACTGGCAGGCCAAGGCCGCCCTCAACGGCCTCGGCGCCCTCCTCACCGGCATCGCCGCCATCGTGGTGACCGGCACCAAACTCACCGGCGGCGCCTGGCTGGTGGTCGTCGCCCTGCCACTGCTCGTCCTCGCATTCGAGGGCGTCCACCGCACGTACGGGCAGATCGGCGAACGCCTGGAACTGGGCCGCATCCCGCAGCCCCCACACCGGGCACGCTCGCTGGTCATCGTCCCCGTTTCCGGCCTGTCCCGGCTCACCAGCCAGGCCCTGACTGCCGCCCGGTCGCTCGGCGACGAAGTACTCGCGGTGACCGTCACCCACAACGACCCGGAGGACCGGCAGGCCGCCGAAACCTTGCGCCGCGACTGGGAGTTGTGGGACCCCGGCGTGGACCTGATCGAGGTGCCCTCCACCACCCGCTCCCTCGGCCGCCCACTGGCCGCCTACATACGGAACCTGCCGCACCACCACGACGCCCAGGTCACCGTCCTCATCCCGGAAGTCGAGCCCGCCCACCTGTGGCAGCGCCTCCTGCAAAACCAGCGCGGCGCCGTGGTCGCCCATGCCGTACGCCGTGACACCGATGCGGTCATCTGTCGGCTGCGCTTCCGCCTCGCGCCCAGCTGACGCTCCGCTGAAGGGCCCATTCCCGGCCACCGCCGCCCGACGCTCCGGTGAATGCTGGGACCCCTGTCCACCCGGGTCCCAGCGTTCGCCGGACCCCGGTGGACAGGGGACAAAGGAGGAAGCCCTGCTGCGGGCATGGTCGACATCCACGCCTCGTGATCAGCTTCCTGCCTCATGTACGACCGACCTGCTGCCCAGAGAGACCGCGAGCGGAACCGGTGCGGCCGGCAGGGAGACGACCATCGTCAGGCCGCCACCGGGGGTTTCCTCGGGGGAGAGGGTGCCGCCCATCGCCTCCGTGAGGCCACGGGAGAGGGCGAGGCCGAGCCCGAGCCCGGTGGTGTTGTCGGTGTCGCCGAGTCGCTGGAAGGGCTCGAACGCCCGCCTTTGGTCGGCGAGTTGGATGCCTGGCCCCCGATCGATGACCCGCAGCTCCACCCGCCCGGCCAGCGCGCTGGCACCGATCGTGACCGGGTGCCCGGCGGGCGAATGACGTACCGCGTTGGACACCAGATTGGCGAGGACGCGCTCCAGCAGCGGCGGGTCCGCCAGCACATCGGGGGCAGCGTCCAGCCCCTGGGTCACCACGTGTACCAGCACCTGCGGGGATGCGCCGGGCAGGGTGTCCAGCGCGCTGGGGAGCACCTCGGTGAGGGCGACGGGCTCCGGGTGCAGGGTCAGCGCACCTGCCTGCAGCCGGCTCATATCAAGGAGGTTGTCGACCAGGCGGCTGAGCTTGGCCAGCGATTCCTCGGCGGTGGCGAGGAGTTCCTCGCGGTCCTCGGGCGAGAAGTCGACGTCCTGGCTGCGCAGTGAGCTGACCGCGGCCCAGCAGCCTGCCAGCGGCGTGCGCAGGTCGTGTCCCACCGCGGCGAGCAGTGCGGTGCGCATGCGGTTGGCCGCCTTGACCGGCTCGACCTCGGCCGCGGCCTCGGCGAGCCGGGCGCGTTCGACGGCCGCGGTCAGATGCGCGGCGAAGGCGGTGAGCACGCGGTGCTCAGCGGCGGGTAGCCGGCGTCCGCTCAGCACCAGCACACTGTCGTCCCCTATGGCGACCTTGGTCTCGTAGTCGGACACCGGCCCGCCCACGACACCGGGCTCCACCTCTCCGCCTCGGGGCCGCAGCTCGATGCTGTCCATGCCGAAGGTCTCGCGGGTGCGTTCCAGGAGGGCGGTGACGGCCCGGTCCCCCCGCAGGATCCCGCCCGCCAACGAGGTCAGTGTCTCCGCTTCCGCAGTCGCCCGGGCGGCCCGCCGGCTCAGCCGCAGCGAACGGTCCACGATGGCAGCGACGGTGACGGCGACAATCGTCAAGGCGGCCTGGGTGACGACGATATTGGCTTCGGCGAAGGTGAAGTGGCCGACGGGCGGGATGAAGTAGTAGTTGAGCAGCAGCGATGTCGTCACGGAGGCCAGCAGCGCGGAGGCCACGCCGCCGATGCAGGCCACCCCCAGCACCGTGAGCAGGAAGAGCAGCGCCTCGCTGGTGAGGTTGAGAGCCAGGGGGCCGGAGACCGCACGCAGCAGCAGGGTCAGCAGCACGGGCAGTACGAGGCCGGCCATCGGGCCCGCCACGCGGCGCGAGCGCGGCAGACCGCTGCCCGGCGCGGGCCATCTTCTTCCCTGGCCGGCATGTTCGTGCGTCACCATGTGCACATCGATATCGCCGGACAACTCGACCACGGTGTCCCCCACACCGCGGGACATCAGCACGCGCCGCAGTCTGCCCCTGCGACTGGCGCCGATGACCAGTTGGGTGGCGTTCTGGGACCGGGCGAAGTCCAGCAGGGCGGCGGGCACATCCTCACCGACCACCGAGTGATAGCTGCCACCGAGACTCTCCAAGAGCTGCCGCTGCCCAGCCAGCGCGGCGGGCGAGGAGCCGGCCAGGCCGTCACTGCGGGTGATGTGGACGGCCAGCAGATCCCCGGAGGAACGAGCCACGATCCGGGCGGCCCGACGGACCAGGGTCGCGCCCTCCGCCCCACCGGTGAGGGCCACCACCACCCGTTCGCGGGTCTCCCACACCCGGCCGATGTGGTGCTCGTCCCGGTACTTGCGCAACGCCTCGTCCACCCGGCCCGCCACCCACAGCAGCGCAAGCTCCCGCAGTGCGGTGAGGTTCCCGAGCCGGAAGTAGTGCGACAGTGCCGCGTCGACCTTCTCCGGCGGGTAGATGTTGCCGTGCGCCATGCGGCGGCGCAGCCCCTCGGCCGGCAGGTCGACCAGTTCGATCTGGTCGGCTCGGCGGACAACCTTGTCGGGCACGGTCTCGTACTGCGGCACACCAGTGATCTTCTCGACCACATCGCTCAGGGACTCCAGGTGCTGGATGTTGAGCGTCGCCACGACATCGATCCCGGCGCCGAGCAGCTCCTCGATGTCCTGCCACCGCTTGGTGTTCCGGCTGCCCGGCGCGTTGGTGTGTGCGAGTTCGTCGATGAGCACCACCTGCGGACGCAGTTCCAGGACCAGGTCGAGATCGAGCTCGGTGAAGTCCGTGCCGCGGTGTCTGCGCGTCACCCGCGGCAGTACGTCGAGCCCTTCGAGCATCGCCGCGGTGGACGGGCGGCCGTGACACTCCGCAAAGCCCACCCTCACCTCCTTGCCGCGCGCGGCCCGGCGCCGGCCCTCGTCCAGCATCCGGTAGGTCTTGCCCACCCCGGGAGCAGCCCCGAGAAAGACCTTGAGCCTGCCGGGACGCGCCCCCGGCCCGTCGGTCACATCGCTGCCCGGCGCCATCACGTACTCCTCCACGTACCCGTCTTCGGGAATGCGGCACGCCGGGCGGCACCGTGAAGGTGTCTTACGGCATGGCACCGGACGGCGTGCGGGTTCTTAGGAGCATCGTCACTTCGCGTCGGCAAATGCCGCGAGGGAGTGCGAAGACGTTGACGCAACTCTGATCCGCCGCCGGCGTCAGGGGGCTGCTCCCACAGTTGCTGTGCAGTGCCCGCCCATTACGGGTCTGGAGACCGCCCCCTGCTGCTCGTTTCGTCCGGCCCGCGTGTTGTCGTCATGGAGCCGTCAGGGACTCTCGTCTTCTCGTCAGGGAAGCGCCAACACGTCACCGTCGCCCTGTCGGTGGGATTTCGATGAAACACGACATGAACGTGATACAGGACGAGGAGCGTGGCCCCATGGGCGGACCCGGTGGCCGGCGCATCGTGGTCGGCGTGAGCGGCTCGCTGGGGAGCTTGGCGGCGCTGCACCGGGCCGCCGCCGAGGCCCGCGTCACCGGAGCCAATTTGTGGGCCGTACTGGCTTGGGAGGCTCCCGGTGGAGAGAGCGTCCACCGCGGCGGGCCGTGCCCGGCGGCGATGACCGCCTGGCGCCGGATGGCGGATGAGCGACTGCTGAGCGCTCTCGACGAAGCCTTCGGCAGCGCCGGGCCCAGGGTGCCACTGAAGGGCCTGGTCATACGCGGCAAACCGGGGGATGCCCTGCTGGCGGCCGCCGACCATGCCGATGATCTCCTGGTGGTGGGGGCCGGAGCCCGCGGCAGGCTGCGCCGGGCGATGTGGCCCTCCGTCGCCCGGTACTGCGTCGCACGCGCCTGCTGCCCGGTGCTGGCCGTGCCCCCTTCTCCTTTGCAGCACGCACTCGATGCAGTACACCGCCGCAACGCATGGAAACTACCGCTCGATGCACGGGAGTTGGCGGACTGAATCCGCCCGCCTGCGGCCAGCCACGATGATTCAGTACCTTGCCCGGCACCAGATGGCCTGGAGCAGCTCAGATGTACTGCCTGCCGCCAACAGAAGAGGAGCGTGCCCCCCACGCCTTCGGGTGCGAGGGGGTCACGTGGCGTCCGGGATCTATTGCCTGGTTCCTTCGTCGGTGTCTTCTTCCAGGGCGGCCATGCGGGCCTTGTATTCGGCCTGCGGGATCTGACCGAGAACCGCGAGGCGTTCCAGTTCGGCGGCCTCGGTTTCATGGACGATCTTGCGGCTCTTTTCTGCTTGCTCTCTGCTGTACTCGACGGCCTTTGCCCGCTGCCTGGAGCGGCTTCGTTGCAACTGCTCGGCAATCATCCGGCCGGTTTGTTCAAAGTAATCGTCGCGCCTGCCTGACCACATCTCGCCTCCTTGATCCCACCTGCCACATCTCCGTAGGCCCTTCGGCAGGCGTTAGAGATTCATCAAGGTCGCGCTAACGGCCGTAAGGACCCCGTCAACGGGGAGCGGAAACGAGCCACCGACGCGATTCCCTCTCCTTGTCCGTTCAACCGAACCTCTTCCCAGGAGTTCACGATGGCCGATGTGGCCTTCGTGGTCACCACGATCGCGGTATTCGCGCTGGTGGCCCTTGTCGCCAAGGGGGTGGCAAAGCTGTGACCGCCGAAAACCTCGTCGGCCTGATCGTGGCCGTTGCCCTGCTGGGCTATCTCGTCCTCGCCCTTGTGTTCCCGGAGAGGTTCTGAGCCGCAGATATGAGCCCCGTTCTTGCTGATGTGCTCCAGGTCACCGCGCTCATCGGCGCGCTCGCCCTGGTGCACCGCCCGCTCGGCGACTTCATGGCCGCCGTCTACTCCTCGCAGAAGCATCTGCGGGTAGAGAAGTGGATCTACCGCAGCGTCGGCGCCAACCCCGACGCCGAGATGCGCTGGCCCGCGTACCTGCGCGGCGTTCTCATATTCTCGGCAGTCGGCGTGCTCTTCCTGTACGTGCTGCAACGCGTGCAGGACAAGCTGCCGCTGTCACTCGGCTTCAAGCCGATCAGCCCGGACCAGGCCTTCAACACGGCCGCGTCCTTCATCTCCAACACCAACTGGCAGTCGTACTCGGGTGAGGTGGCCATGAGCCATGTCACTCAGACCGCCGGTCTGGCTGTGCAGAACTTCGTCTCGGCCGCCGTCGGTATGGCCGTCGCCGTGGCGCTCGTGCGCGGCTTCGCCCGCTCCCGCACCGGTGACCTGGGCAATTTCTGGTCCGACCTGGTGCGCGGCACCGTCCGCATCCTGATTCCGCTTTCGGTGATCGCCGCGATCATCCTGGTGGCGTGCGGTGCGATCCAGAACTTCGGCGACATCCACCACATCACCACCCTCACCGGCGACAAGCAGGCGCTCAGCCCCGGTGCGGTGGCCTCCCAGGAAGCCATCAAGGACCTGGGCACCAACGGCGGCGGCTTCTTCAACGCCAACTCGGCGCACCCCTTCGAGAACCCCAACGGCCTCTCGAACCTGCTGGAGATCTTCCTGCTGCTGGTGATCCCGTTCTCGATGCCGCGGACCTTCGGCAAGATGGTGGGCTCGCTCAAGCAGGGCTACGCGATCGTCGCGGCCATGGGCATCGTCTGGTTCGGCGCCGTCATCGCCGTGACGTGGCTCGAGTACGCCCACCCGGGCACCGCCTCGCAGCTCGCGGGCGGCGCGATGGAGGGCAAGGAGCAGCGGCTCGGTGAGGGCGCCTCCTCGCTCTTCTCCGTCTCCACGACCATGACCTCCACCGGAGCGGTCAACTCCTTCCACGACTCGTTCGGCGGCCTGTCCGGCGGCGTACTGCTGCTGGGCATGATGCTCGGCGAGATCACGCCCGGCGGTGTGGGCTCGGGCCTCTACGGCATGCTGATCATGGCGATCATCGCGGTGTTCCTCGCCGGCCTGATGGTCGGCCGTACGCCGGAGTACCTGGGCAAGAAGATCGGCACCCGCGAGATCAAGCTCGCGGCCTGCTACATCCTGATCACCCCGGCGCTCGTGCTGATCGGCACGGCCGTGGCCATCGCCCTGCCGGACGGCAAGGAAGCCATGACCAACATCGGCGCCCACGGGTTCTCCGAGGTGCTGTACGCCTACACGTCGGCCTCGAACAACAACGGCTCCGCCTTCGCCGGCTTCGGTGCCAACACGCCGTTCTTCAACACCGCCCTCGGCCTGTGCATGCTGCTCGGCCGGTTCCTGCCGATGGTGTTCGTGCTCGCGCTGGCCGGCTCGCTCGCCGAGCAGAAGCCGGTCCCGGAGACCGCGGGCACCCTGCGTACCGAAAAGCCGCTCTTCACCGGTCTGCTGGTCGGCACTCTCCTCATCGTCACCGGACTGACCTTCTTCCCGGCGCTCGCCCTTGGCCCGCTCGCTGAAGGGCTGTCGTCATGACCACCGATTCAAAGAAGCACGAGGACGAGATGTCCACGGTCACCCCGACCCGGGCGCCGCACAGCGATGTGCCCACCGGGCACAAGGACGACGGGCGCGTGGGCGCCGGCCTGTTCGACCCGAAGCAGCTGCTGAAGTCGCTGCCCGACGCCTTCCGCAAGCTCGCCCCCCGGGTGATGGTCAAGTCGCCGGTCATGTTCGTGGTCCTGGTCGGCTCGGTGGTCACCACCGTCCTGGCGATCAAGGACCCGGGCAGCTGGTTCGGCTGGGTCATCGCGGTCTGGCTATGGCTGACCGTCATCTTCGCCAACCTGGCGGAGGCGGTCGCCGAGGGCCGCGGCAAGGCGCAGGCCGACACGCTGCGCAAGGCCAAGACCGACACCGTGGCGCGCCGGCTCAATGGCGACGCCGAGGAGCAGGTCCCCGGCACCGAGCTGCGCATCGGCGATCTGGTCGTGTGCGAGGCCGGTGACATCATCCCCGGTGACGGCGATGTCGTCGACGGTGTCGCGTCCGTCGACGAGTCGGCCATCACGGGTGAATCGGCCCCGGTCATCCGGGAGTCGGGCGGTGACCGCTCCGCGGTGACCGGCGGCACGAAGGTGCTCTCCGACCGCATCGTCATCAAGATCACGACGAAGCCCGGCGAGACCTTCATCGACCGGATGATCAACCTCGTCGAGGGCGCCGCACGGCAGAAGACCCCCAACGAGATCGCGCTGAACATCCTGCTCGCCTCGCTCACCATCGTCTTCCTGCTGGCGGTCGTCACGCTGAAGCCGTTCGCGATCTATGCGGGCGCCGACAAGCAGACGTCGATGGTCGTGCTGACCGCGCTGCTGGTCTGTCTGATCCCGACGACGATCGGCGCACTGCTGTCCGCCATCGGCATCGCAGGCATGGACCGGCTGGTGCAGCGCAACGTCCTGGCCATGTCCGGCCGCGCCGTCGAAGCCGCAGGCGATGTATCGACATTGCTGCTCGACAAGACCGGCACCATCACCCTCGGCAACCGCCAGGCCGCCGAATTCGTCCCCGTACGCGGCACCACCGAGGCCGAGGTCGCGGACGCCGCCCAGCTGTCCTCACTGGCCGACGAGACTCCCGAGGGCCGCTCCATCGTCGTGCTCGCCAAGGAGAAGTACGGCCTGCGCGAGCGCCACCAGGGCGAGCTGGAACACGCCGAGTGGATCGCCTTCACCGCCCAGACCCGGATGTCGGGTGTGGACGTTGACGGGCGCAAGGTCCGTAAGGGCGCCTCGGGTTCGGTCATAGCCTGGGTCCAGGAGCGCGGCGGCACCGTCGCCGACGACGCCGACACGCTCAGCAACGCCATCTCTCAGGCCGGCGGCACCCCCCTGCTGGTGGCCGTCGAGGACGACAAGGGCGCCCGTCTCCTGGGCGTGATCCACCTCAAGGACGTCGTCAAGGATGGCATGCGGGAGCGGTTCGACGAGCTGCGCCGCATGGGCATCAAGACCGTCATGATCACGGGTGACAACCCGCTGACGGCCAAGGCCATCGCCGACGAGGCGGGCGTGGACGACTTCCTCGCGGAGGCCACGCCCGAGGACAAGATGGCGCTCATCAAGCGCGAACAGGCCGGCGGCAAGCTCGTCGCGATGACCGGCGACGGGACGAACGACGCCCCGGCGCTCGCCCAGGCGGATGTCGGCGTGGCCATGAACACGGGTACGTCGGCCGCCAAGGAGGCCGGCAACATGGTCGACCTCGACTCCAACCCGACCAAGCTCATCGAGATCGTCGAGATCGGCAAGCAACTCCTGATCACCCGCGGAGCGCTGACCACCTTCTCCATCGCCAACGACGTCGCCAAGTACTTCGCGATCATCCCGGCGATGTTCTCGATCGCTTATCCCGGCCTCGACAAGCTCAACATCATGGGCCTGTCCTCGCCCGAGTCCGCCATCCTCTCGGCGGTCATCTTCAATGCGCTGATCATCATCGCGCTGGTGCCGCTCGCCCTGAAGGGCGTGCAGTACCGGCCGATGAGCGCCGACCGGATGCTGCGGCGCAACCTCGGCATCTACGGCCTGGGCGGACTGATCGCCCCGTTCATCGGCATCAAGATCATCGACCTGCTCATCTCTCTCATCCCCGGAACCGGGTGACCGCCGTGAACAACTCCGTAGCAAGCACCCTCCGGCTGGCGTGGGCCTCACTGCGCATCCTGCTGGTCCTCACGGTCGTGTGCGGCGTCCTCTACCCGCTGGCCGTCACCGGCATCGCGCAGGGTTTCTTCCACGACAAGGCCAACGGATCCGAGGTGACGGTCGACGGCAAGGTCGTCGGCTCCGAACTCGTCGGCCAGAGCTGGAACATCAAGGGAACGGACAAGCCCGATCCGAAGTGGTTCCAGGGCCGTCCGTCCAACAGTGGCTACGACCCGCTGGCCACCGGCTCCAGCCAGCTCGGTGCCAGCGACCCCACGCTGGTCAAGAATGTGAAGGCGGCGAAGGAGCAGGTCGCCGAGTTCAACGGTGTGCCGCAGACCGACGTCCCCAAGGACGCGGTCACCGGGTCGGCCTCCGCCATCGACCCCGGGATCTCCCCCGACTACGCCGAGATCCAGGTCAAGCGGGTGGCCGAGCACAACAGGCTGAGTGTCGCCCAGGTCGAGAAGCTGGTGAAGGCCAACACTGACGGCCGTACCGCCGGATTCCTCGGCGAACCGTCAGTGAACGTCCTCAAGCTCAATATCGCCGTCAAGGAACTCGCCCAGAAGTGAGTGATCGTGTCGTGGGTGGCCGGCAAGGGGGCCGGCCACCCACGGCACCGGCGTACAACAGAAAGGTGACACCGATGACCCGGGTGCTGGTGGTCGAGGATGAGCCACCGCTCGTACGGGCTCTGGAGATCAATCTGAAGGTGCGTGGCTACGACGTGGACACCGCGTCTGACGGAGCTCACGCACTGCGGCTTGCGGCGGACTGCCCACCCGATGTGGTCCTGCTCGACCTCGGGCTGCCGGACATGGACGGCATCGACGTGATCAAGGAGCTGCGGGGGTGGAGCCGGGCATCGATCCTGGTGGTCTCCGCCCGCCGGACCTCCGACGAGAAGATCTCCGCACTCGACGCGGGAGCCGACGACTACATCACCAAGCCGTTCAGCATGGACGAACTGCTGGCCCGGCTGCGTGCCGCGGCCCGCAGAATCGATTCAGCGAGGCCGTCCGGTGAGTCCGCGGTGGTGGTGACGGAGACCTTCACACTCGACCTTCCCGCCAAGAAGGCCCGGCGTGACGGGCGCGACGTCCGGCTCACCCCGACCGAGTGGCATCTGGTGGAGGTGCTCGTGCGCAACAGCGGGCGGCTCGTCAGCCAGCAGCAGCTGCTCCAGGAGGTATGGGGTCCCTCCCACCGCACGCAGACCAATTATCTTCGGGTCTACATGGCGCAGCTGAGGCGCAAACTCGAAGCGGATCCGGCCCATCCCCGGCACTTCTTCACCGCGCCCGGCATGGGCTATCGCTTCGACCCCTGACCACCGGGGCGGCAGTCCCTGAGCACGACGACACGGAGAGCGGGGCCACGTGGCACGCGGCAAGCTTCGGATATACCTCGGTGCGGCACCGGGCGTCGGCAAGACGTACGCGATGCTGTCCGAGGCCCATCGACGCGTAGAGCGCGGAACGGATTGTGTGGTCGCTTTCGTCGAGCACCACGGCAGGCCCCGGACCGAGGTGATGCTGCACGGCCTGGAGCAGATCCAGCGCCGGGAGCTGGAGTACCGCGACACGGTCTTCACCGAGATGGACGTGGACGCGGTCCTCGAACGCAAGCCGGCCGTGGTGCTGGTCGACGAGTTGGCGCACACCAATGTGCCCGGCTCGCGCAACACCAAGCGCTGGCAGGACGTCGAGGAGCTGCTGGAAGCCGGGATCACGGTGATCTCGACGGTGAACATCCAGCATCTGGAGTCCCTCGGCGACGTCGTCGAGTCGATCACCGGGGTCCGGCAGAAGGAGACCGTTCCCGACGAGGTGGTGCGCCGCGCTGACCAGATCGAGCTGGTCGACATGTCGCCGCATGCGCTGCGCCGCCGGATGGCGCACGGCAACATCTACAAGCCCGACAAGGTCGACGCGTCGCTGTCGAACTACTTCCGGCTCGGCAACCTCACCGCGCTGCGCGAGCTGGCGCTGCTGTGGGTGGCCGACCGCGTCGACGAGTACCTCCAGGAGTACCGCAGCGAGCACCGGGTTTCGAAGATCTGGGGCTCCCGCGAGCGCATCGTCGTCGGCCTGACGGGCGGCCCCGAGGGCCGTACCCTCATCCGCCGCGCCGCCCGTCTCGCCGAGAAGGGCGCCGGCGGCGAAGTGCTGGCCGTCTACATCGCCCGCAGCGACGGACTGACTTCCGGCTCACCCAAGGAGCTCGCCGTCCAGCGCACCCTCGTCGAGGAACTGGGCGGCACCTTCCACCACGTCCTGGGCGAGGACATCCCCTCCGCCCTGCTCGAATTCGCCCGTGGGGTGAACGCCACCCAGATCGTGGTGGGCACCTCCCGGCGCAAGGCATGGCAGTACATCTTCGGCCCCGGCGTCGGCGCGACCGTCGCCGTTGACTCGGGACCCGACCTCGACGTCCACATCGTCACGCACGAAGAGGCCGCCAAGGGCCGCGGCCTGCCCGTCGCCCGCGGTGCACGGCTGGAACGTTCCCGGGTCATCTGGGGCTGGCTGGCCGGCGTAGTGGGGCCGGCACTGCTGACACTGCTGCTGACTCATGTCGACGTGCACCTCGGTCTCGCCAACGACGTGCTGCTGTTCCTGACCCTGACGGTGGCGGCGGCCCTGCTGGGCGGGCTCCTTCCGTCGCTGGCGTCGGCCGCGTTCGGGTCCGTGCTGCTGAACTGGTTCTTCACCCCACCAGTGGACCGCCTCACCATCGCTGACCCCAAGAACATCGTCGCTCTCGTCGTCTTCCTGCTGGTGGCGGTCTCGGTCGCCTCCGTCGTCGACCTCGCTGCCCGACGCACCCATCAAGCGGCCCGGCTGCGCGCCGAGTCGGAGATCCTGTCGTTCCTGGCGGGCAGTGTGCTACGCGGTGAGACCACCCTGGACGCCCTCCTGGAGCGGGTGCGCGAGACCTTCGCGATGGATGGCGTGGCGCTTCTGGAGCGGGAGAGCGAGACGGATCCCTGGACCTGCACGGGCAGCGTGGGCGACGTCAGTCCGCCGGCCCGCCCCGAGGACGCGGACGTCGACATGCCCGTCGGCGATCACATGGCGCTCGCGCTGTCGGGCCGCGTGCTGCCCGCTGAGGACCGCCGCGTGCTGGCGGCCTTCGCGGCCCAGGCCGCCGTTGTCCTTGACCGCCAGCGCCTCCAGTCCCAGGCCGAACACGCCCGCAAGCTGGCCGAGGGCAACCGCATCCGCACCGCCCTGCTCGCAGCCGTCAGCCACGACCTGCGCACCCCCCTGGCCGGCATCAAGGCCTCCGTCACCTCCCTGCGCTCGGACGACGTCGAGTGGTCCGACGAGGACCAGGCCGAACTCCTCGCGGGTATCGAGGAAGGCGCCGACCGCCTCGACCACCTCATCGGCAACCTCCTGGACATGTCCCGCGTCCAGACCGGCACCGTCCGGCCCCTGATCCGCGAGATCGACCTCGACGAGGTGGTGCCGATGGCGCTCGTCGGCGTAGCCGAGGACAGCGTCGTCCTCGACATTCCCGAAGACCTGCCGATGGTCGCGGTCGACCCGGGGCTGCTGGAACGATCGGTGGCCAACATCGTCGAGAACGCGGTGAAGTACAACCCCGACGGCGAACCCGTGCTGGTGTCCGCCAGCGCACTCGGTGACCGCGTCGAGATACGGGTCGCCGACCGAGGCCCCGGCGTCCCCGACGAGGCCAAGGACCGCATCTTCGAACCCTTCCAACGCTACGGTGACGCGCCGCGCGGCACCGGCGTCGGCCTCGGCCTGGCCGTCGCCCGCGGCTTCGCCGAGGAGAACGGCGGCACCCTCGACGCCGAGGACACCCCCGGCGGCGGCATGACCATGGTCCTCACCGTCCCCACCGCCGCCGGTCACTTGCCGGCCCCGCCCGACCTGCCGGCCGCGGTCACGTCGTAGCCGCATCGGGCGCCCGGCAGAACGCGTGACCGGTCGGCCGGGAAGCAGGCGCGGCTCACCTACGCGGGTCGGTCGGGTGTGGCTGCACTCCCGTCATCAGGAAGTCAAGGCCGCGCCGGGTCGATGCCACCACGACCCGGTCGCCGGCGTGCAGGATCAGGCCGTGCGCGGGGCGCCAGTCGAAGCCCGGGCGGTCGAGGCGAAGGCCGCCGAGCGTATCCGTCGAGCCGGGAGAGCCGGGCTCAACGGCGGAGCCGACGGCCAGGACACGCCACTCGTGCTGCCGGAAGGCCTGGTGGATGGAGCGGCCCTCCAGCTCCGGGTGGCCGGCGACATCGACGGTGGTGAACAGGAGGGCGCCGCGCTCGACCGGCATGATGCCCAGGACATGACGGCCCATCATGGCGGCCGAGAAGGGCAGTGCGGCGAGGGCGGAGACGCTGCGGCTGCGGGTGGTGGCGTCGGGGTAGGAGGCGCGCATCGTGCGGGAGACCGTGGCGGCGAAGTCGTCGTCGTAGAGCCGCATCACCACCCGTACCCGGGGGTTGATCTCGCGCGCGGCCATCACGATGTCGAGGTTCTCGCCGTCGTCACGGGTGAGCACCAGCAGCGACCTGCTCTGCCGGATCCGGGCGCGGTCCAGCACGCCAGGGACCCCGGCATCCTCCAGCAGCAGCGGTACGCCCAGTTCGCGGGCGAGGGAAACCCCGCGCGCGTGCGGATCGCGTTCTATGACCACCACCTGGTGCGCGGTGGTGCGGAGCTGCGCCAGCACCCGGGTACCGATCTTGCCGAGACCGACGAGCACGATGTGATCGCTCAGATCCTCGGCCGGCGGGTGCCCGACGGACGCCTTGCGAAATGCCTCGGTGGCGTTCATGGTCGCGGCCACCACGAGCGGCAGCACGGCCAACCCTACGAAACCAGCGAGGAGTTGGAGCACCCGGCGGGCCGGGGACTCGTCGGTCGCCGGGTCACCCATGGTGAAGATGTCCAGCAGCGGCAGGTACACCGACTTCCACAGCGGGCCGGGCTCGGCCAGCGCGGTGGCCACGGCCAGTACCAGCACGATCGTGGCCAGCGCGCCGAAGACCGCGAGGACCTCGCGGGCGAGGAACACCTTCCACGGCAGGTGCGCCAGCCGGTCGCGCAACCAGGCCCCGTAGCCGCACCGGTCACGCGGCGGTGGCTCGGGCCGATGGTGGTGGGTGACCTCCTCCAGCATCAGCCGGCCGTGGGTGAACTGCCGGTGGTAGGAGGTGACCGTGTCGGGCAGCAGTTGGGTGCCCTCCTCCCCCGGCGTCTCCGGACTGTCCTCGCTCGCCGGGTCGTCCTGGTGAGCGCCGGACAGTACCGCCAGTGTGGCCAAGTCGGCGGACTGCGGCGGGGTCCGGGCGGGGCGTACGACCCCGCGGAAGACCTGCCCCTCGATCTGCAGGGTGTCTCCCTGGCCGACCGCGGCGGCGGCCACCAGCTCAGGGACTGCGGTGTCGGTGTCGGAGAGCACGGTGGTGGACATGTCCAGCGATGTGCCGCCGGTCCGGCCGAGCGCCAATACGGCCCTGTCCAGCAGCCGTTCAAGATGCTGACCGCGCTCTCGGTTGTACATCCGGACGACCAGGCGGATGGTCGGGTTGAGAGTGCGGGCCAGCAGGGCCGCCGTGACATTGACCTGGTCGTCACGGTAGGTGAGAGCGAGCGCGGCGGCCCGCTCCACCCCCGCCGCGCGCAGCGTCTGCTCGTCCGGACGGGCGGCCACCAACAGCTCGACCGGCGACAGCGGATCACGGTGCAACGCGGCGATCTCCGGCGCATGGCCCTCGCGCCGCGAAGGCAGCACAACGGTGACCGCCTCACCGCACACCGCGTCCAGCGTGACCGCCAGGCGACGTGCGAGCCCGTCGTCGCCACAGATCACCATGTGCTGGGAGCGCTGCCCAACGGGGATACGCAGATGGAGAGTTGACATCACATCGTCAAGATTGCCGGGACCTGGCACGTGGTTCCGATGCGCACATGAGTTCGTCGTCAAAGTTCCGTATGGAGGGAGTTCGCGCAACCTCTCAGGGGCAACGCCCGGCTTGCTACGGAACAGAACTCGGCGCGAGGCGACCGCTGCGCAGCTCCGTGACCGAGACCGCTACAGCAGCCAGTGGCATGCGATCGAGACCGTACACCGCCACCGCCCACCGCCGAGCACGGCGCGAGAGGGGATACCGGCGCTGACCACGGTGGCTCCGGGAACGACGGCGAGAGCCCCGCCCTCGCCTCTGGACGATCTGCACGTACCGGCCTTGCGAGCTGTCCAGAAACGCGCACCACGCCTTGAGGGCCCCTGGAGCGCGGTGTTGAACACTGTGAGGCGCCGGCCTCGGTCAGTGACAAACTGGGCGCGCAGGAAGGAGAGCGGGAAGAGGATCCGCTCCCGGGTGATCAATTGCGGGTCGCCGTGGGTCATATCTCCGGGATACGCTGATGTGACAGATAGTCAATGCCGGTGCGGTAAGGGGGATTTACGTGAACCAGCAGATGATGCGCCACGATCGATCCAAGGTGCTCGTTTGGCTCTTGACGCTGGCTGCTGTGACAGCAACCGTAGGCAGTGTGGTCTTCTACCAGCAGACTGCGGCAAGGGCCGTACTCATCATTGCCTCAGTCGTTCTTGCAGTCGCTGCTGCACGGGCCGGATCCGCCGCCAGGCCGCGCAGCTGAACTGCAATCCTGGCCCGTTCTCTGACCGGCCACTCCTGCCACCAGGGACTCATCTACGGACCTCGGCACGTTCGCATCGCCGAGACAGCATTAGAGGTGGCCTCCCTACCGGAAGACCCGCCGTCACTGATCAGCGAAGACGACCGCGACAGAGCCGTGCAGCGCCTGCAGGAGGCGTACACCGAAGGTCACATCTCGCACGGGGAGATGGACGAACGCCTCCATCAGGTGCTCACCGTCGAGACGCACGGCGAGCTCGCGGCGGCCCTAGCCTCCCTCCCGGCGGAGAAGCCGGACACCACATCCACGAAGGCCGCCGCCGGCGGACGGATCCGGCGGCGCGGCGCATGGCGGATACCTCGAAACTCAAGGTCACGTCCGCATACGGAACGGTGCACCTGGACCTGTCTCGGGCCGTCATCGAGCATCCGGAGGTCGACATCGAGTTGCACCTCGGTACCGGCAGGGCCAGGATCACGGTGCCCCGCGACGCGATCGTCGACATCGAGGATCTGTGCACCACGTGGAAGGACCCGCGCCACAAGCCCCGGCGGCGCTCCCGCCCGAGCGGGCCGAGGATCCGCATCTCCGGGGGCATGGGATACGGACGACTGACGATCCGCCACGCGCGGCGTTGAGGCCTTATCCCCCACCAGGAACACCTTGTTCTGCCATGTTGAACTGGCTGTCGCGACAGGTGAGGGGAACGCACAGTCGCGCGTACCACCCGGGCGGTCGGCGACTCGGGTACTCCGACGAGGGTGACCACTGGCTCTCCCCACGTCCCTGGGCGCGGCACAGGCCCTCCCCCACCCGATTTCTCCCTGCCGGTTTCAGGGGTACTCCCTGCGCCCACGTTGATGTGCTGTTGACGTTCCTACTGTAGTAGCGCTGTTGATGCCCTCATGACGCGGCGCGTTGACCTCGCGTAAGAGACCCGCAAATCCGCC
This sequence comes from Streptomyces sp. P9-2B-2, assembly GCF_030406865.1. Lineage (NCBI taxonomy): Bacteria > Bacillati > Actinomycetota > Actinomycetes > Kitasatosporales > Streptomycetaceae > Streptomyces > Streptomyces sp. P9-2B-2. Next base: position 408,271 of record NZ_CP129126.1, read on the forward strand.
CCTCAACAAGACGTGCGCCTTTCGGCTGAGCCATAGATTCGACCCCTGCCACCGATTGCAGGCACCCCCTCGCCTGCCCATGCCCGGTCAATCCGCCGGCCCATCAGTCGCTCAGCCACCCAGCCAGGTGGCCGGTCTCCCGGAAAGTCTCCGCATGCCACCCGCCCCGCCCCACATCCCGACCGCGCCAACGACCTCGACGTGCCCGACCGTCCCCACACCTGTCCGGGGCGGAGCGAGAGCCAGAGCCCGGCGGCGACGTCGTGGGACAGCTGGGCTCTTCGACCCGAGGGCTCTGCTGGTCTCCTTCCCCGAGGCGCTGCGCAAGCTCCATCCGCGGGCGCTGGCCACCAACCCCGTGCTGTTCGTGGTGGCCTGCGGCTCCGTCCTCACCACACTCTCCGCGCTCCTGCGCCCGTCCGTCTTCGCATGGGTGATCAGCGGCTGGCTGTGGCTGACAGTGGTCTTCGCCAACCTTGCGGAGGCAGTCGCCGAGGGCCGGGGCAAGGCTCAGGCCGATTCCCTGCGCAAGGCACGCACGGACATCGTCGCCCGGCGGTTACGCGACAACTGGCGGGTCGGCATCGACCTTCGCGGCGCCGAGACCGAGACCGTCCGCGCGCGCGACCTCCAGCCCTTCGACTTCGTACTCGTCCAAGCGGGAGAGGCGATCCCGGCCGACGGTGAAGTGGTCGAGGGGGTCGCCGCAGTCGACGAGTCAGCGGTGACCGGTGAATCGGCGCCGGTCATCCGCGAGTCGGGCGGCGACCGCTCCGGTGTCACCGGCGGCACGACGGTGCTGTCGGACCGCCTCGTCGTACGGGTCACTTCCCGCCCCGGGCAGTCCTTCCTGGACCGGATGATCACCCTGGTCGAGGGGGCGAGCCGCCAGCGGACCCCGAACGAGATCGCCCTGCACATCCTGCTCGCCGCGCTCACCATCATCTTCATCCTCGTCGTGGTCACCCTGCAGCCGATGGCCTCCTACGCCGGCGCGGCCCAGACAACGACGGTGCTCGTCGCCCTCCTCGTCACCCTCATCCCGACCACGATCGGCGCTCTGCTCTCCGCGATCGGCATCGCCGGCATGGACCGCCTCGTCCAGCGCAACGTTCTTGCCATGTCCGGCCGCGCGGTCGAGGCGGCCGGCGACATCAACACCCTGCTGCTCGACAAGACCGGCACCATCACCTTCGGCAACCGCGAGGCAGTCGCCTTCGTACCCCTGCCCGGCGTCGACGAACTCCAGCTCGCCGACGCCGCCCAGCTGTCCTCCCTGGCCGACGAAACACCGGAGGGGCGCTCCATCATCGGCCTCGCCAAGGGCAAGTACGGGCTGAGCGAGCCGGCCGAGGGAGAACTGCAACACGCCGAATACGTGGACTTCAGCGCCCAGACCCGGATGAGCGGCGTCAATCTGCATTGGGCGGACGGTTCGGGGTGCGCCATCCGGAAGGGCGCGGCCGCCGAGATCATCGAATGGGTGGCACGGCGCGGCGTCGAAGTGCCCTCCGAGGCAAGGTGGTTCACCGACGCCATCGCCGCGTCCGGCGGCACGCCGCTCCTGGTGGCGATGCACGACAGGCACACGGCACGGGTCCTCGGCATCATCCACCTCAAGGACATCGTCAAGGACGGCATCCGCGAACGCTTCGCCGAACTGCGCCGCATGGGCATCCGCACGGTGATGATCACCGGCGACAACCCCCTCACGGCCAAGGCCATCGCCCAGGAAGCCGGCCTGGACGACTACCTCGCCGAGGCCACCCCTGAGGACAAACTCGCCCTGATCATTCAGGAACAGGAAGACGGCAAGCTCGTCGCGATGACCGGCGACGGCACCAACGACGCCCCGGCCTTGGCGCAGGCGGACGTCGGCGTCGCCATGAACACCGGCACCTCGGCCGCCAAGGAGGCCGGGAACATGGTCGACCTCGACTCCAACCCGACCAAGCTCATCGAGATCGTCGAGATCGGCAAGCAACTCCTCATCACCCGCGGCGCGTTGACCACCTTCTCCATCACCAATGACGTCGCCAAATACTTCGCGATCATCCCCGCCATGTTCACCGGCGCCTACCCGGGCCTGGCCGACCTCAACATCATGGGCCTGCACAGCCCGACCTCGGCGATCACCTCGGCCATCATCTTCAACGCGCTGATCATCGTGGCGCTGATTCCGCTCGCCCTGCGCGGTGTCCGCTACACGCCGTCGTCGGCGCACGACCTCCTGCGCCGCAACCTCACCCGGTACGGCCTCGGCGGTCTGATCGCCCCGTTCCTCGGTATCAAACTCATCGATCTGCTGATCTCCGGGATTCCCGGGCTGGGTTGAACGACGATCGCTGCGGAATTAGATCCCGCCGCCCGGCCTACCTTTGACAAGTGCGCACATCTCCCTTGCCGCGCAGGGCGCCTGGGAACACCGTATTGGCCAGTCACCGGATCCGCACGGCCGTGGCATGCGGCATGGCGCCCCCGCTGACCACAGCGAATAGCGGGCAGGCCGACAGCCCCACCCGAACCGACCGTCCGGGCCTCACCGAGGGGCCGACTTGACGGCCCTGCTGGCTCAATGCCGCGCGACAACTGCACATTCAAACCGTAGGTGTGCCACTGGGCGCTCGACCCTCACATGCCGTGTGACACGCGAACCGACGATCCGTAGGAAGCGGAGCAATCCCCATGAGTGAGGAAACACCACCGGCGACGGAACCCGAGGACGCATTCGTACCCATCGCCCAAGACCTCAATTCCTGTGGGCTACGGTGCCGGCTCGTCTTCTCCGCACCGCTGGACGAAGACCCACGGTGGTGGCGGCAGCTGATCGTCTCGGGCGTGCCGGTCGGCTTCCTGGAGTGCGAACCGGATACCGACCCTGCCACGCTAGCAAAAGACCTCGCATTTCACACCCAGGCGGCCGTCCTCGAAAATCTCCAGGCCATCGAGGACAGCCGCGCCTGGCCGCACTGCCGCGCCGGACACCCGCACCCCATGTCACTGGCCTCCGACGGCGAAGGCCAGTGGCCGTACTGGCACTGCCCCAAGGACCGGTCCTACCGCTGGAATGTCGGCGATCATCCGGGAAACGCTGGCTGGCGTGACGCTTGGGTGCGGTAAAGGATGAGCACAACCGCAGCAGCCGCGTATGTGGCGCATCAAGAAACACAGGCCATTGCTACGGGGATACCTCGGCACGGATACGTTTCGGGAAAAGATCTTCGTGCTTCAGGCGGCCGGTCGTCGAACGTGCGGGGCACTTCGGGGGGCATGTGTGATGAGTTCTGCTGCATTCGTCACGACGGCTGCAGCACACCGTCAGGGAGTGCATGGTGTGAGCACCGGCTCCGGGCTCTTCGGCACCACTCAGGTGGAGAACCCGGCCGAGTTGCGGACGGCAGGCAATGGCGCGCTGGCGCTGGGTGGGGATCTGCACTCCAAATTCCGGATCTCCGACGATGACGCCATGATCGGGGCATCGGTCTCCCTTGGCGGTGAGTTCTGGTCGGGCCGGCTGGGCTCGGAGATGACCAACATGATGGAGCTGCGGGACCAGCAGTCCGGAGAGGCAGTGAAGTGCACCCGGCAGCCTGAAGAGCAGCGCTGCCCGTGAGCGCCGGGCAGGGCGCAAGGTGTCAGCCGTTCTTTGCCGCAGCAACTTGTTCTCGAGATGTTTCCGCCAGGGCGATCCTGGTGCAGTTCTGTAGCGAAAGCCGGGCGTTGCCGGCGCGGCTAAAGGGGTGGGAGTGAGTCAGATATTCCTTGCTGTCGACCAGTGGGCGGCCCCACCAGGCGGACACACCGATCCCAGCTTTCTGAAATGGGTGACAGTCGGCCTCGGAGTGTTGTTGCTGTTGGGTGCCTTCGCTTCCTGGGACACGCGCAGGCAGCGCCGGAACGTTCCGCCGGAGCGGCGTGTCGAAGAATTGCGGCATGATTTGCGTTCAGGGACCCCAAATATCCGGGGGCATATTCGAATCGATCCGTCCAGCTATCCGGGTACGTCCGTCGGGCAGGCTGAGGACATCGCACGTGAAGAGGGGTTCCTGCGGCAGTCTCATGGAGCAAGGGGGCAGTGGCTCTTCTATCGTTTGGGCACGCAGCCAGGTTCATCGACGGATTCGGATGTGCGGGGTGGCCCCGCTCTTGAGGTCGTACGAGAGAATGCGGCGGCTCAGCGCACGGCCCGTTGGATCCGTGAACGCGAAGGAATTGACCCTCTGGACGAAGCCACCCTGGAAGCGGCGGAAAGGGGATTGCTGCGATCCCGCGCCAAGAGCGAACGGGCCATCGTGGGCGCGGCCCTGGCCATGCTGGCCGGCCTGTCGGCAGAAGGAATCGCAGGGATCGCCTGGGGCTTCTGGCTTCCTTATGCCGTTCTCCAGGTGTGCGCCGTGGCGCTAATGATTCTGAGTATCCGGTTGATCACGCGGTCCCGGCGGCTGCGCAAGGAAGGAAACCGGTTGCACGGTAAGGCTGTCGCTGCCTACTGGGAGGCCGTCGCCGCACGTGAGAACCAGCAGAAGAAACCAGGCCAGTAGAACCGTACGAGAAGAAGCGCGTCAATCGAACAGTAGGGGGAGGCATGGCGGATTTCACGACCGACCTGGCTCAGCTGCGAAATCTGAAGAAGAAGCTGGAAGACAGTGAAAGTCAGCTGGAAGAGGCTCTGCGCAGGATGAAGGACACGGGCCCGAAGAATCTCGGGAAGCGGTCGCTCGACAAGGCATGCGAAGACTTCGAGGGCGACTGGGAGCACGGACTGAAGGAAACGAAGAAGCGACTGAAGACGCTCAACGAGGCATTGCCGGCCATCCTCAAGGCGTATGAGAAGACCGAAGAGGAGATCAAGAGCGGGTTCGCGAAGGCCGGAGGGGGAGCGAAGTGAGCGACGACTGGAGCGGACTGGGATGGAACCCGACTCCGGGCCACCCCCATTTGGCGACCAACCTTGCCGACAGCCTCAAGGCGACCGCAGAAACCCTCCAGAGTACCTATAACCTTCTGGACTCCTTGGACAAGGAAAGCTCCTACTGGACCGGAGAAGCGGCCAAGGCATTTGCCGAGAAAGTGACGGATCTTCCCGATTACCTTAAGCGTGCCTATGACTCGCTCAAAGCCGCGGGTGGTGAACTGGGAAAGTGGAGCGACGCGCTGCACGACATGAAGGTGAAAGCTAACAACTTCGAAGAAGACGCCAAGGACGCGAGGAAAAATTCTGAAAACGCTGAGCAACAGTACGAGACGGCCCGAACCCACCCCGATCTGAGGCTGGCGGGGCAGATTTTCGAGACCAAGACCGAACTCGACGGTGCCCAACGCCGCCTTGATATCGCCCAGGGCCGCGTGGACAGTGCATCAAAGGCATTGGACCACGCGAGCACCAAGCTGCAGGATCTCATCGACGACGCGAAGAAGCTGGAAAGTCACCACGGTGATACCGCGCAGGACTTCGCCGACCAGATACGCAAGCACTCCAGCGACCACGCGCCAGGGGGCGGATTCTGGGACACAGTTGGGGACTGGTGGGACGAGCACGGGGGCGACCTGCTGACCATCGCGGCCACGGTTGCCGGCATCGCCGCCATCTTCGTCCCGGTGCTCGCACCGCTCGCCATCGGTCTCAGCCTGGCTGCGGCAGCCCAACACGCCAACCAGTACGTTAAGAGCGGCAAGGACATGTTCCCGCCGACGTCGAAGAACATCAGTGAATGGGCAACCCTCGGCGGAGACGTGCTCGGCGCGGTCCCCGGCGTCGGCCCGGCCGTAAGGGGGGCCAAGGCGGCCATCGGTGCGGGGCGCGCAGGTTTCGGCGCGGCACGTGGCGCCGGCGCGGTGGCGAAGACTGCTACAACCGTCTCGCAGGCAGCGAAATCCGGCGCCGTGCACTTCAAGGATTTCGCCAAAGCAGCAAGCCCCTCGAATCGCGTCATAGGGACACCGGTTGAATGGGCAGCCAAGAAACTCGGTTCGTCACAAGGGGCTGCTGAGATGGCCGCTGACGTGACACAGGCAGTCGTGACCGGGGGTCTCGCAGTCCCCACCGCCCAGACCCTGGATATGGGTTGGACTCACAGCGACAGCACTACCGACAGAGCAACGCAGGGCACGGAAATGAACGATGGCATCGTCGGTGCCGGTATGGCAGTTGATCCACTGAAAAAGATTTTTTCCGTCGCTAAGGGCCTGTGATGATGCAAGAAGCCGTGACTCCAGGATCCGCCGGCCTCCTGCCGATGTGGTACACGCTCCCCGAAGGCTTCCACCCCATCGATGTCTCGGGAGATGCCGCGGCGCGTATGGATGGCAACTACGACGCGCTCGCCCAGATCTGTCCCTCGGCAACCCAAAGACAGCTCATCACCAGCGTCTTCAGCTTCGAAGCCGCACTGAGCAAGCTGGCCGAGGACGGGCTGGTCCACTTAAGCTCCTTCACTCTCTGCACGGACGACGATCTGCTCCTTACCGGAACCTGCCAGATCTCCGTGGCCGACCGACCGCCGGGAGACCCCAACCTCTTTGCCCGCAGCGTGCTTGACGCCCATCCAGATGGCGGCACCAGTCTGCAAAAAGGCGTCATCGAGCTTCCCGCAGGAATCGCTGCGGTCGTGGTGTCAGACGCCGTGGTACCGGTGCCAGGAGCATTCTTCGGAGTCCCGACAGACGGAGCCGCCGAAGTGCTCTCCGTCAGTTTCCAGATGGCATTCCCCCGCACGCCCCAAGCAGTAGCGGTCACATTGTCCACGGAGGAACTCGGGGCTCAGGAAGAATTCCTGGAGCTGGCGACTGTGGTGGCCGGCGGTATCTCCTTCAGTGCCCCACAGCACCCGAGCACTCTGGCCGAGGAGAACACCGCAGCCGCAGCGTCGCCTTTCGGATGAGCAGCAGTACCGGAAGGCGACGCCTGGAACCGACGAAAGTCGAGTCTAGAGGCGGTCCGCCGTCACCCGGCGGTCCGCCTCTAGGCTCGCGATTGTGCCCACTCGACGTCTCAGACCGTGAGCGCCTCCCTGCCCCCCGGGGACGCCGAGCTCGACTTCGCCGCCACGGCCGAGGCGTTCCAGAGGGCGCAGCAGAGGCTCGTGTACGAGGTGTTCTGCGCCGGTCGGGCCAAATCGGCTGACGAGACGGCTGATCCGACGCAGCCGACGTGCTGAGCACCTCGGACCCGTACGCCTTGAAGGTTGGACTCCGGCCGTGCATCAGGCAGAGCGCGAACCGGGCCACACCGAGCTCGCTGAGCTCGGCGTGGTCGGTCCACATGCGCGGACGCCTGGCCGCGCTCTCACACAGATATCACCGACTGGGCGGACTCCCCCAGACACAAGGCTCTGACCTGGAGTTAAGCGCCTGCCATGGGCCTGCTGGACGCCCCTGGACGATCGTTACGACCTGTGCCAGGTGGGACCGTCAGCTCGGAGCGGGCGGGCTACGGCCAATCCAACAGAGCCGCACCCCCAAGGTCTGCATCAGTCAAGATCCGGACCATTTCCCGGGCCGCAGGCCAGGCAAGATCCCCACGGCTGCCATATTCGCAGGTCAGCGAGCCGCTTGCGCTGTACCACCAGCAGACGAAGAACCTCCTGTGAGTGGCTCGCCGAGGCGCGCGGCTCCCTGCCAGTTCCTTGCCGGAGCGCTCTGACCTGCGCTAACGTCCCCCGGACCGATACCACTTTCCTCGGAACTTCGCAGGCGCGAGATTGTGCGTTCCGTCCGCCGATGTGGTGGATACCCAGGCGATGGGCCGCGGCACCACAGTGGCGGTCAGCAGCTTGTAGAACTCGTTGCGGGACATGGCAGCGGGATCGAAGTCAATGCGCATGGTGATCAGTATCCAGGTGTGTGGCCGCGGACCGTACAGCGGATCCACGGCATCACCAAACCCTTGAGCCCGGCGGAAAGTGCCCGGTATCGGAGCCACCGAGCACCAGGAACCGACACCGTGCCCACAGCAGCTCCCACCACCGTCTGGGAGGACTTCGAGGTCCCCGCTCATGCCCGCGGCGGCCAGGTCACCCTCTACCTCCACGACCACCATGCGGCCTACGCCCCCAAGCGCCCGGGTGCTTACTTGCGCATCTCCTCCGACCGCTTCGGTTCGAAGCCGGCGTGGACCGCCAGCTCGAAGAGGAAGCCGGCGTGTGGACCGAACCCCAGCAGGTCCTGTGGGCCGGTTGCGGGCGGCGAACCGGCTGGACTTCTGCCGCGCCACGATCGATGCCTCGCCCGTGCATGCCAAGCGAGGGCGAAGGCACCCAAGGGTCAGCCCGGGTGACCGGGGAGGTCCGGGCTCCAAGCACCGACGGCGGCGGCATCCCGCCGGGGGTGTCACTTCCACGGGCCACACCGCTTGCAAGTCCGTGGAAAGCACGCGACGACATCCACGACGTCCTCCCCCAGCTCGCCCCCTGCACGCTCCGCCCGCAGTCACCCGGCTTCCTGAAGGACTCCTTACCTCCTGGCTCCCGAACGGACTCCGCAGTTCCCCTCCGAGGGCTGACATGAGTGCATTCGCAGCTGCCCCCGTGCAGTCGGCCAGCGCCACCCGCCGCTGCGTCACCCACACCAGTACATCCGCCGCGGGTAGCTCCCTCCTGCGACTGCCCCATCCTCCGGAGACGAGGAGGCCACCGCTGCGCGGCACCCGGAATCGGTCACGTGGCAGACGATCACCTGCCAAGGGTCACGCCCCGACTGGCCCCAGCGCCCCGTTCAAGCCCATGCCCACCACGTGACCACCAACTCCGGCGTGGACACGGCTCCTTGGACTCCACCGTCAGGCGTAGGTGAAGCGCACAGGGTTGCTGGTGCCGGTGGGGGTGGTAACGGTGACGCGCACGGTTCCGTTCCCGGGCGGAACGACAGCGAGGAGGACGTTGTCGGACAGAACGGTGAAGTCGTCCGCCGGGTGGCTGCCGAAAGCGACGGTCCTCGCGCGGTTGACCTTGCAGCCGAAGATGACGACGGTGTCGCCGGGACGGGCACTCTGCGGTGTCACGGCCACGAGCCTGGGCGGCAGCGAGGCGCTGTAGGTGAACGACACCCCGTTGCTGGTACCGCCGGGAGTGGTGACCGTCACCGGCACCGTCCCGGTCCCGGGCGGAGTGGTGATCCCGATGATGGTGTCGGAGGCGACCGTGAAGCCGGCCGCTGCGATACCACCGAAGTCGACCGTCGTGGCACCGGTGAACCCGGAGCCCACGGCGATGATGTCGCTGCCACCGGCCGGATCCCCCGCCTGCGGGGCAATCGCCTTGATGACCGGGGCCGAGACGTAGGTGAAGCGCACGGGGTTGCTGGTGCCGGCGGGGGTGGTGACGGTCACGGGCACCGTTCCGTCTCCGGGCGGGACGACGGCGAGAACGACGTTGTCGGACAGAACGGTGAAGCTTTCCGCCGGGTGGCCGCCGAAAGCGACCCTCATCGCGCGGTTGACCTTGCAGCCGAAGATGACGACGGTGCGGCCAGGGCGGGCGCTCCTCGGTGTCACGGCCACGAGCCTGGGCGGCAGCGAGGCGCTGTAGGTGAACGACACCCCGTTGCTGGTACCGCCGGGAGTGGTGACCGTCACTGGCACCGTCCCGGTCCCGGGCGGAGTGGTGATCCCGATGATGGTGTCGGAGGCGACCGTGAAGCCGGCCGCTGCGATACCACCGAAGTCGACCGTCGTGGCACCGGTGAATCCGGAGCCCATGGCGATGATGTCGCTGCCACCGGCCGGATCGCCCGCCTGGGGGGCAATCGCCTCGATGACCGGTAATCCCGCTGATCCGTAGGAGTACGTGAGACTGTTGCTGGCGCCGTCGGCGGTGACAACGGCCACCGGAACGCTTCCGCTTCCGGGCGGCGCGACAGCCGTGATCGTGGTGTCGGAGGTGACGGTGAAGCCAGCGGCCGAGACAGCGCCGAAGGTGACATCGCTGGTAGCGGCGAGCCCACAGCCGCTGATGGCGACGGTATTGCCGCCGGCGGCTGGTCCTGTGCTCGGGTGGAGAGCGTTGATGAGGGCAGACATGCCACAGCCTTCTTTCCTTCGTGGGCGATCAGTTCGCGCGCAGGTCAGCCGGCCTGCGCCAAGAAGCCGGCCGGGTCGACATCGCGAGGCAACAGGTCGTCAGATGAAGGCGGAACGCAAGCGATTGCGAAGCGGCCTCAATCAATTGAACTGAACCTGTCCATGCGAAGGGAAGGAGTGAGTTCACACGTCATGAAGCATACGTGGTGAGTATTTTTATCTTATGACGAGACGGGGCGCTCGCCGCTCCTCCCAGCTCTTCCGGCATTTTGACCACCCGGTTCGTCTCGCGCCCTCCGCGCCTGGCTCTTGCCTCCGCCAGATGCAACACCGGCCGATCCCCAGTTGCTGATACGGCAGGAGAAGCCATCGGTGAGAATCAGAGGAGCATCGGTCTCCCTGTGGATTCCCGCACCGTGGACTGGAGCTGGTATTCGGCACAGGCCACCTGCACGTCGAATTAGAAAGACTGGGTAGGCGAGTTGGGATCTTCACGGCCACGGTCCTACGAGCCAGGGCCCGGCCGGCCGCAGAGGAGATGCCCCGGGGCAAGGCTCGTCAGGAGAAGTGAAGTGGGCCCGGGCAGGGTGAGGGGGCACCCCCTGCCCGGGCGGGGTTGTCCGCTCGCCTGGTGGCACAGGTCAGGCCGTGAGCGGCTCAGGTGAGGGGTCAGATGCCAGGTCCAGCCACGTAGGTGAAGCCACCGGTGACGGTGGCGCTGCCCCCGGTGGTGGTCACGGTGACGTTGGCGGGACCGGGAGCGCCGTCCGGCGTGGGCGGGGTGACGACGGACAGCGTGGTGTCGTTGATGACGGAGAACGGTGCGGGCGTGGCTCCGAAGGTGACCGACTGGGTGGTGGTGAAGTTGGTGCCGGTGATGGTGACCGCGGTTCCGCCGGACGCCGGACCGGAGTTGGGGTTGATCGTGCCGACGGTGGGTGCGTCGACGTAGGTGTAGGTCAGACCGTTGTTGGTGCCTCCGGCGGTGGTGACGCTGACGCCCACCGGTCCGGCCGCCGCGCCCGCCGGTACGGTGACGGTCAGCTGGCCGTCGTTGATCACGGTCGGGGTCGCGGTGGCGGCGCCGAAGTGCACCGCGGTGGCGGTGCTCAGGCCGGTGCCGTTGATGGTGACGGTGTTACCGCCCGCGGTGACTCCGGACACGGGGGAGATGCCGGACTTGAAGGGCGCGCCGACGTAGAAGAACGACAGCGGGTTGCTGGTACCGCCGGGGGTGGTCACGGTCACCGGAACCGTGCCGGTGCCGGACGGGCTGGTGACGGTCACCGATGTGGGGGTGTTGGCCGTGATGGTGGCTGTCTTGGTGCCGGAGTGCACGGCGGTGGCGCCGCTGAGGCCGGTACCGGTGATGGTGACGGTGGTCCCGCCTCCGGCCGATCCCTGGTTGGGGAGATAGGCATGGTGTTGCCTCCTTCATTGCGGTGTGTGAGTGGGAGAGACGAACCGAGCCGGACGGCTGCTTTCGCCGTCGGCGGTGATGCAGGTTGTCCGGTGGAGCATTCGGTCGATATGTCGACCGAGCCGTCAGGTGCAGCCGATGGTGCTGCCTGACGGAGCACAGTTGTCCGGGGTGTTGCCGCTCACCGTGGTGGTGAACAGGGTCACTCCTCCGGAGTTGACGTAGATGCCGCCGCCGCTGGCTGTGGCGGAGTTACCTGTGACCGAACTGGCGGTCAGCGAGACGACGCCGTTGTCGTTGTAGATACCGCCCCCGGCGACGGCGGTGTTGCCGGTGACGGAACTGGTGAGCAGAGAGACGCTGCCGCCCAGGTTCGAGATGCCGCCTCCCGGGAAAGGAGGCACGGCACTACCGCCGCGAACGGTGACCCCGACCAGGCTCAACTGGCCGTTGGTTCCTGGTACGTTCGCCGACCCCTGGACCTGCAGAACCCGGAAGGCCGGCGCGCTCGGGTCACGGGTGATGGTGCCCCCTCCCCCTAGCAGGGTGATGGGAGCCGTGATGGGCGGTAGTCCCACTGGGCCGGTGGGCCCGCTGCCGTGCGCGCTGGTGAGTTGGTAGGTGCAGGACGGAACGAGTGCCAAGGTGTCGCCGCCGGCCGCGTTGGCCGCGTTGATCGCGTTCACCAGCGAGGTTTCGCTGCACAGCACCGGCGTCTGAGCGTGCGCCGTGTTCGGGACTGCGCCCAGCCCCGCGGTCAGCGCCACAATCAGGGCGCAGCCACCGAGGATGGAGCGTAAAGTACGGACAGCTCGCATGACGTCCCCAAAAAGAGGTGACGTGAGCCGCCGCACCACCCGTTGCCGGCAAGCGGCACAGGACGATGCCTTCACTCCTCCGAGCGGAAAGGCTCCACCGCGGCGCCAGAGCTGCGCCACCGCCCGACTCTCAACTGGGGTCAGCCAAGGTAGGCCAGCTGCCCTCCCCCGAGAGGATGGGCTGCCCACCTGGATTGGATGGCATCAGTAACCCATCGGAGTGAGCGGGCCTGCAATGCCCTTGACGTTTCATCACCCGGATGGCAGAGCGCGCATCAGCCGGGAGACTCAACGCCGAAGGTGACCCGGGCCCCGCCCACCGCCCCTCGATTGCCCCGTCTGTAGGCTGGCCAGGACGCCTGTCCGCGTCGGCCAGTGGCCGCCACCGCCGATCGCCTACAGACAGCGTGTGGACGCGAACCAGTTGTGGGCCATCGGGACTGTCAGCCTCCGACCGGCCCCTCCACGGTGCGGGAGGTTGGCTCGCCGGGCACGCAGGGACGTCATCCCACAAGGGTTGTCCGACTGCCGGTCCTTCGGCGGTCGCAGAGGTGCGCCCGAAGGGCGCCAGCAGGTTGCGCCGACACCGCATTGGCTGCCACGACACGTGCCACGAGAAGAGCGCGGCCAGGCAGGGATCCTCGGCGGCACCATCCCGTCATCTGGACCCCACAGTCCGCTGACAGCACACCTGGGGCAGGAACACGCGATGAGTGGTGCCCTCGGGGTGATTCATGTGTAGAGGTATGCGCCGGTGAGGGTGAGGGTGCCGGCGGCGGTGGTGACGATGACGTCGGCGGGCCCGGGCGCGGAGGCAGGGGGCACGACGACGGACAGGAGGATGTTGGATCCGATGCTGAACTGGGCAACGGTGCCCCTGATGGTGACCATGGCCGTGGTCGCGAGGTTCTGGCCGGTGATGGTGATGACGTTCCCGCCGAGGATGGAGCCGGTGGTGGGCTTGAGGACACCGGCCGTGGGTGGCTCGACGTACCTGTAGGAGAGCGTTCCGGTGGTGAGGCCGCCGGCGGTGGTGACGGTCAGGGGGACGCAGCCGGCGGACACGCCCGGTGGGACGGGCACATCGAGCCGGCTGTCGGAGACGACGACGGGCAGGGCCGGCACAGAGCCGAACAGCACCTGGGAGGCCGTGGCGAGTTGGTCGCCCCTGAGGGTGATCACGTTCCTGCCGGCTGTCGGGCCGGCGCTGGGGGCCAGGGATTGGGCATCGCCACGGGGGTAGTAGACGAATGGTTTGGGGTTGCTGGTGCCGCCCGGAGTGGTGACGGTGACCTGGGCGACACCGACTCCGGGTGGGGTGACCACGACGATCTGGTTGGCTGTGTTGGCCACGGTGACGGCGGGGGTGGTGCCGAACCTGACCGCGCTGGCTCCTGACAGACTGGTGCCGGTGAGTGTCACGATGGTGCCGCCGGCCTGGGGGCCGAGGGTGGGTGACATGGCGTTGAGGGTCTGGATGACGCTGACGGTGTTGGAGCCCTTGTTGGCCACGTAGACGGACAGGCCGTTGGGGGTGATGGCAACTCCGGTGGGCTGGTGGCCGACGGCGATGGTGTCCGTGACGGCATTGGTGCTGGTGTCGATGACACTGACGTTGTCGGACCCGTTGTTGGCCACATAGACCTGCTGGCCGTCGGGGGAGGCCGCCAGGCCCCATGGAGTGCTGCCGACCGGCACGGAGGCGATGGGGCTGCGGGTGGCGGTGTCGATGATGCTGACGGTGTTCGCGGCACTGTTGGCGACGTAGAGGCGGGCGTTGTTCGGGGAGGCAGCCACCCCGAGCGGAGCGGACAGGCCGGTGACGGTGGCCACCACCGACTGGGCGACCGGGTTGATCACGCTGAGGGTGTTGTCCCCCTTGTTGGCCACATATACCTCCAGCCCGGTGGGTGCCACCGCGACACCCATGGGCTGGTCCCCGACGGGGATGGTCGCCATGACGCTGTCGCTGAGCGTGTTGATCACGCTGAGGGTGTCCGAGCCCTGGTTGGCGACGTAGAGGCGCAGCCCGCTGGGGTCGACTTTGATCCCGGCGGGGGTGTTTCCCACGGGGACCGTGCCGACGACCGTGTAGAGGTCCCGCTGCACGACGGTGACGGCGTTGGTGGCGATGTCGGCCACATAGAGGTGGGCGTTGTCCGGGGCGACTGCCACCTCGGCAGGGCCGGGCAGCGGTGCCAGGGCGGTGGCGACCGTGAGCGTTCCGCCGTCCACGACACTGACCGATCCCGAACCGTTGTTGGCGACATAGGCGTTCAGTCCGACAGGACTCACCGCCAGGCCGAGCGGGCTGGCGCCCACCGGGAGAGTCAGCACCACCCTGGGAGTGGCCAAGTCCAGCGAAGCTTCGCCCAGGCTCGGCCGTTGGAGGGGTAAGGCTTTCGGTGTACTCATCATGCACCTGCCATGCGTTGGTCCGAGGTGGTCAAGAGGAAGCCACCAGTGCGGGAAAGCACAATAGGAATCAGTAGAATCTGCGCTACCCCTATCGACTTAATTCCACCATTAGGAACAATTCACCAACAGGTGGCATAGAGGTGAATGACTGCGCTGTGCCCATACGCCCGTCTCCCTGCAGCGTTGAGAACGCGCCGGAGCCGCTGCCCGCGAACTCACTCCCGCACGCCTAAGGGCCTGCCGATCATTAACACGTCGTCTTGATCTTGCTGTTGGGGGCGCTGTCGAGGGCGATGACCTGGGCTTGGAGGGTTGCGAGTGCGGCGGGTGGGGTGGTGGCCGGCGGGACGTTGATGCCGTGTGCTTCGAGTAACTTCTTGATCTTCAGCAGGGTGCGGTGCATGGCAGTCCGGCTGCTGTTGAAGAGCACGGCGAGGGGTTCCGCGGCCAGGTTGACGCGTAGATGGAGCACGGTGGCCACGACCTGGTCGGCGAAGGTGAGGCGGGGTGGGCGTCCGCGGTGGGTGTCTCCTTCCGCAGCCAGGGTTTCGATGAGGTGCTGGAGCTGGTGTGGGGCCAGGCCGGTTAGCGCGGGATCGGACAGCAGTGCCGGCTTCCACTGAGGCGTCGGTGGCTGACCGTTCCGCGCTGCTGGGATAGCCGGGGTCGGCCGGGGATGCACGGCATAGTTCCAGTCGCCGTGGAAGTTGTGCCGGGTCAGCGGCAAGGCCGCCATCTCCGCGTCGCCGACCCCAATACCGGTGGGATAGGTATTGGTGTCCAGCTGGGCCTTCACGCGTAGTCCGGCGCGGGTGGTGGTCGCGGCGATTGATTCGAGGATGACTTCGTGGCTGGTCAGCGGGCGGCCGCGCCAGTTCATGGTGATGTGCGAGAAGAGCCGGTGCTCGATCTTGTTCCACTTCGATGTGCCCGGCGGCAGGTGACAGACCGTGATGGCCAGGCCGGTCTCAGCGGCCAGGCGGGCGAGGTGCAGTTTCCAGGCCCGGGTGCGATAGCCGTTGGAGCCGCCCGCATCGGCGGTGATCAGCAACCGGGAAGCCTGCGGATAAGCGGCCCGACCCTGGTCATGCCACCAGCGGCGGATCGACTCCACCGCGAACGCGGCGGTGTCATGGTCAGTGCCGACGTTCACCCAGCCGGTGTCGGCCGCCAGGTCGTAGATGCCATAGGGGATGGCCTTGCCCAGCTGCGGATCGGCGAAGTCATGCACTCGCACCAGCACCGGATCGCCCGTCGGCCGCCACGAACGGCCCGGATTGCGGAAGTCACCGACCAGCTCCTTCTTCTTCGTGTCCACGCTGATCACCGGCTGGCCGGCATCCCGGTGACCGCGTGCCTGCTCGTTGAGATACCGGAACTGGGTATCCCGGTCGGCATGCTGACTGCCCTCGAGCGTCTTGGCATTGGCCTGCAGCCGGAAGCCCTCCTGCCGTAGCAGGCCGGCGACGGTGTCGGCGCCGACCCGGTGCCCCTGGCGGGTCAGCTCGGCCGCCAGCATGCGGGTCGACTTGGTTGTCCACCGCAACGGCGACATCGGATCCCCGCGCTCGTCCGGCTCGACCAGACTCAACAGAGCAATCCGCAGTCCAGGATCGAGGTCCGCGACGCGTTTGCGCCCGCCGCCCGGCCGCCGCACCCGCCCCACCAGGGATTCGCCCGCCTCCAGGTCGGACATACCCCTGCGGATCGTTGTCTCGCTCACTCCAGCCGCCCGGCCCACGGCCCGGATGCCGCCATGGCCCAGGCTTCGGGCCTCTGCGGCCACCAGCAACCGTCGCTGTCGCTCGTCCAGATGCGGGAACAACACCGCGAACTTCACGGCAAGTTGATCACGAGTCTCGTCCGGGATGCGCATACGCCATCAACGAGCACCAACCTCGAAAGCAACACCTTGATGACCGGCAGGCCCTAAGGGCCTGCCGATCATTAACACGTCGTCTTGATCTTGCTGTTGGGGGCGCTGTCGAGGGCGATGACCTGGGCTTGGAGGGTTGCGAGTGCGGCGGGTGGGGTGGTGGCCGGCGGGACGTTGATGCCGTGTGCTTCGAGTAACTTCTTGATCTTCAGCAGGGTGCGGTGCATGGCAGTCCGGCTGCTGTTGAAGAGCACGGCGAGGGGTTCCGCGGCCAGGTTGACGCGTAGATGGAGCACGGTGGCCACGACCTGGTCGGCGAAGGTGAGGCGGGGTGGGCGTCCGCGGTGGGTGTCTCCTTCCGCAGCCAGGGTTTCGATGAGGTGCTGGAGCTGGTGTGGGGCCAGGCCGGTTAGCGCGGGATCGGACAGCAGTGCCGGCTTCCACTGAGGCGTCGGTGGCTGACCGTTCCGCGCTGCTGGGATAGCCGGGGTCGGCCGGGGATGCACGGCATAGTTCCAGTCGCCGTGGAAGTTGTGCCGGGTCAGCGGCAAGGCCGCCATCTCCGCGTCGCCGACCCCAATACCGGTGGGATAGGTATTGGTGTCCAGCTGGGCCTTCACGCGTAGTCCGGCGCGGGTGGTGGTCGCGGCGATTGATTCGAGGATGACTTCGTGGCTGGTCAGCGGGCGGCCGCGCCAGTTCATGGTGATGTGCGAGAAGAGCCGGTGCTCGATCTTGTTCCACTTCGATGTGCCCGGCGGCAGGTGACAGACCGTGATGGCCAGGCCGGTCTCAGCGGCCAGGCGGGCGAGGTGCAGTTTCCAGGCCCGGGTGCGATAGCCGTTGGAGCCGCCCGCATCGGCGGTGATCAGCAACCGGGAAGCCTGCGGATAAGCGGCCCGACCCTGGTCATGCCACCAGCGGCGGATCGACTCCACCGCGAACGCGGCGGTGTCATGGTCAGTGCCGACGTTCACCCAGCCGGTGTCGGCCGCCAGGTCGTAGATGCCATAGGGGATGGCCTTGCCCAGCTGCGGATCGGCGAAGTCATGCACTCGCACCAGCACCGGATCGCCCGTCGGCCGCCACGAACGGCCCGGATTGCGGAAGTCACCGACCAGCTCCTTCTTCTTCGTGTCCACGCTGATCACCGGCTGGCCGGCATCCCGGTGACCGCGTGCCTGCTCGTTGAGATACCGGAACTGGGCATCCCGGTCGGCATGCTGACTGCCCTCGAGCGTCTTGGCATTGGCCTGCAGCCGGAAGCCCTCCTGCCGTAGCAGGCCGGCGACGGTGTCGGCGCCGACCCGGTGCCCCTGGCGGGTCAGCTCGGCCGCCAGCATGCGGGTCGACTTGGTTGTCCACCGCAACGGCGACATCGGATCCCCGCGCTCGTCCGGCTCGACCAGACTCAACAGAGCAATCCGCAGTCCAGGATCGAGGTCCGCGACGCGTTTGCGCCCGCCGCCCGGCCGCCGCACCCGCCCCACCAGGGATTCGCCCGCCTCCAGGTCGGACATACCCCTGCGGATCGTTGTCTCGCTCACTCCAGCCGCCCGGCCCACGGCCCGGATGCCGCCATGGCCCAGGCTTCGGGCCTCTGCGGCCACCAGCAACCGCCGCTGTCGCTCGTCCAGATGCGGGAACAACACCGCGAACTTCACGGCAAGTTGATCACGAGTCTCGTCCGGGATGCGCATACGCCATCAACGAGCACCAACCTCGAAAGCAACACCTTGATGACCGGCAGGCCCTAAGGGCTGTCCCGTAAAAGATCTCTGAGTGGCCTTGTGTATGTCGGCTGCTGTATAGCCAGGTGGTCTATCCGGCGAGGGCGAGGTTGTGCATCCGTGCAATACCAAGAGCATGGCGTGGTGGACGCCGTCGCCTTTGAGGCGGGTGTCAGCGTCTATGACGACCTGCTGATTGGTGAAGTACCGGTAGTTTTTCGACTGCTCGGCGACAGCGTGATCGCGGGTGGGCACCAGGGTGCCGTCCACGATCAACACGGTGTCCTTGGCATACCGCTTGCGGGGCTGGAGGGCGAGCATCGGCCCGAGGTGATCGATGATCCGGTCCGCCGCCGGCTTGGAAACCCGAACAGTGGGGCCAATTGGCGCATGGTCAGGTTCGTGCGCCAGTAGGCCGCGACCAGCAGTGTCCGGTCCTCCAGCGGCAGGCTCCACGGTCGGCCCTCGCGGACCGCGTCCGCACCCTGTCACCGCAGCACCGTCACCAGCTTGCCGAACTGCCGCGGGCCCAGCCCGGTGAACGGGCTATCCGGGACAGCTCCGAAGCCGTGATCACACCAGCCACAACAAGATCATCCCACTGTGACCGGTTTGCTCAGCCCGGCGACCTCCTGGAGCTCTCGACCGAGTTGGGCACCCAGATCCTCCGGTTGACTCATGTGGAGCGGCGTACCCAAGGCATCAAGTTCATGGGGCGCAATCACCAGGAGGCCCTCTACTCCAGCGGCATGAAGTACGGCGAGCTGGCGCGGTGCTTCCGGCCGTAGACCGTCGCGCGGACTGCCAATGGCAGTTACGGGACAGCCGTCCCGATGCCCAAGGGGCACCCCGGTCATTCCCAGACTCAACTCGGCAACGCGGGGCCTGGTCGACAGAGTTGGCCGCACCCCGCGGAGCGCGTGGTCGGCATCGCGCCGGTGCAGGCTGTCGGTCTCCAGGCCGCTCAGCGAGAGGAGGCGATCTGGTCGGTGCGGTACGACCGGGTGATCTCCCCTAAGACGTTGTAGGCGCCGTCGACCTGCCGGAGCAGTCCGCGGCTCACAGTGCCGCCTCTCATTCAGTCCCCCGTGAGGGTGTCCGCTCCGCTGGGGTGCGAAGAGATGTTCCCGATTGCTGGGCCTCTCCCCTGGGCTAACGTCAGCCCGGCCGATACCACTTTCCTCGGAACTTCGCAGGGGCCAGGTTGTGCGTTCCGTCCGCCGATGTGGTGGAAACCCAGGCGATGGGCCTCGGCACCACCGTGGCGGTCAGCAGCCGGTAGAACTCGTTGCGGGACATGGCAGCGGGGTCGAAGTCAATGCGCATGATGCTCAGTATCCAGGTGCGTGGCCGCGGACCGTACAGGGGATCCACGGCACCACCACAGCTTGCGATCGTTCGGAGCGCAGTGCTGTTTCAAAGTGTGTTGATCTGATACGGCGGCGCATCTCCGCGAAACGCGGATCAGGCCCGATCACCTTGATCGTGGCAGCGGCGAACATCGGTGCATCTCCGCGGACGCGGAGCAGACGACTCCGCGATGACCCCGGTGCGCGCCTTGGTCGGAGCGCCAAGCGGACGAACGCAGGGAGCGCTGCGGGGCTCTTGGCCTCGGGGCAGCTCCGCGTCCGCGGAGATGCCCCGACGAAATCCCAGCGTCAGCGGGCACCTCGGTTTGGCCCGGCCCTCGGTGATCACGTCACGCGGGAAGCGGTTGTAGCGCTTCACATTGCACTGCCCCGTACCCATCCGCAGGTCCTTTTCGCCTCGTCCCTCTGCTCAGCTCCACGTTCCGGGCCACATTGCGCGCCAGTTCGTCCTCTCCAACGACGTGCCCGGGTGGGGCTGTGTGTTGGTCTGTCCGGGTGATAGTCGGGTCAATAGGGTGGTGTTTTATTGGCCATTTCGGGTTAATGGTGGGGACCGTTTTCCGGTGGGTTGCCCATCTCTCCGGGGAGAGATGGGCAACCCCTGCGGTGCGCCGGTGCGTGGTACTTGTCGGTGTGTCCTCTCTCTGTCCCGGTGTGCAAGCGGTGATCCGGTTCGCCTATTCCGGCGCTGTACGACGCGGGCCCCGGTGGGAGTTCTTGGGCGGCCCTCTCAGCTGAGAGAGGTTTGTCATGGAACCGATTACGGGTTGGTGGGGAGCTCCGGCGGTAGCCGGCGGGGTTCGGCCGGTCGTACCGGCCGGTGGATCCGAGGTGGCCGCTGCACGGGGGCTTGCGGTCGCGCCGTTCAGTGCGGCGTTCTCCACGGTGACGATCCCGGCGGGCACGAGCCCGCTGGCGGTGGCGGTGGCCCCGAACGGCAACGTCTACGTCGGCAACGCCAATTCGAACAACGTGACGGTGATCAGCAGCACCACGAACACCGTCCTGGCCACGGTCCCCGCGGGCTCAGGCCCGGCCATGATTGCGGTGGCGCCGAACGGCAACGTCTACGTCACCAACCAGAGCTCGAGCAACGTGACGGTGATCAGCAGCGCCACGAACACGGTCCTGGCCACCGTCCCCGTCGGCGGGGGCCCGTTCGCACTGGCGGTGGCGCCGAACGGCAACGTCTACGTCGCCAACAGCACTTCGAACAACGTGACGGTGATCAGCAGCGCCACGAACACGGTCCTGGCCACCGTCCCTGTCGGCGCGGTCCCGGACGCGGTGGCGGTGGCGGCGAACGGCAACGTCTACGTCGCCAACCGGAACGCGAACACCGTGACGGTGATCAGCAGCGCCACGAACACCGTCCTGACCACCCTCCCCACCGGTGGTTTCCCAGGCGCGGCGGCGGTGGCGCAGAACGGCAACGTCTACATCGCCAACCAGACCTCGAACAACGTGACGGTGATCGACAGCGCCACGAACACCGTCCTGGCCACCGTCCCCGCCGGCACGGTCCCGGGAGTGATTGCGGTGGCGCCGAACGGCAACGTCTACGTCACCAACACCGTTTCGAACAACGTGACGGTGATCGACAGCGCCACGAACACGGTCCTGGCCACCGTCCCCACCGGCGGGGGCCCGTTCGGGGTGGCGGTGGCGCCGACCGGCAACGTCTACGTCGGCAACAGCAGTTCCAACAATGTGACGGTGATCAGCAGCGCCACGAACACGGTCCTGGCCACCGTCCCCGTCGGCGCGTTCCCCTTCTCGGTGGCGGCGGCGCCGAACAGCAACGTCTACGTCACCAACGCCAATTCGGCCAACGTGACGGAGATCTCGCCGTTGACGGTGACGACCTCGCCTGCGGCGCCGGTGTGCGGGCAACCGGTGACGTTCAGCATTTCCGGGGGGACTCCGAACGGCACAGCGGTGGTGAACTTCGGGGACAGCAGCCCCACGGTCACCGTCCCCCTGGACGCCACCGGGAGCGGGCAGACCACCCACACCTACACCGCCGGTACGTTCACAGCGACCGTGAACGGCAACCCCACCCCCGTCACCGTGAACTCCAACCCCACAACGACGACGCTGTCGGTGACGCCGAACCCCTCCACCTGCGGTCAGAACGTGACGGTATGCGCCACCATCACCCCGGCACCGGCCACCACCACGGTGCCGACCGGCACGGTCACCTTCACCCTCCCCAACGGCCAAACCCAGGTGGTCCCCGTCAACGCATCGGGGCAGGCCTGCTTCACCACCACCGCCCTGACCACCGGCACCCTCACCGCCGCCTACGGCGGTGACAGCTGCTTCACCGGCTCCAACGCCAGCACCCCCGTCACCGTGAACCGCACCCCCACAAAGCTGACCGCGCAGCCAGGCACGATCCGGCTCCGTCTGACCCCGCTGCCCGAGTTCTACATCCCCACCCTCAGCGCCACCCTGACGACCACCTCGGGGATGCCGGTGGCCGGTCAGCCGGTGACCTTCACCGCCACCACGCTCTTCGGCCCGGTCAACCTCGGCACCGCCGTCACCGACGCCAACGGCACCGCCACCATCCACAACGCCGTCGTCCCCGTCTTCGCCATCGCCACCCCCTTCTACACCGCCACCTTCCCCGGCACTTCCTGCTACACCGCCGCAACCGACCACGGCATCCTGCTGTTCATCCCCCTCCCCAGCTGACCTCGTCGGCTCCGAAAACCCCAGGTCACCTTGTCTGCTGCGACGGGAGGAACACTTCGTGACCCAGCTGCACGAGTTGGCCGCCCAGACCCGGCCTTCCTCCCGTGCATGCCGTCGAGGGGGCCAGAATCCGGCAACGGCGCATCTGCGAGGCTGAAGGCGTCGAGGTGCCGTACCAGGGGGTCGCGGCTACGAGGCTCCGAATGGCCGCACCGTCGTGCTGGACGACAGCGATCTCGCAGATCTGCCCCTTCCCGGCGTGAAAGCGATCGAGGTGCTCGGCTTCCTGCCGTCAGACCAGATCGCCCCCAACGCATTGGACAGGTCGTACTTCCTGGGCGTCGAGGGAGCCGGTGCCCGCCCGTACCGGTTGCTGCGGGACGCGATGAAGCAGAGCGGCCAGGTCGGAGTTGCCCGCATGGCGCTGCGCGGTCCGGAGCGTCTCGTGGTCCTCCGGGTCCGCGAGGAGGTGATTGTCGCGCAGAAGCTGTTGTGGCCAGACGAGGTTCGCTCCGCTGACTCCTTGGTGGCCTCTGCCCCGGAGCCGCGCGTGGTGACGGCGAAGCTCGCCGGGCAGGAGCCACCGCATGCACCCGTCGTGTTGCGCCGGTCCGACCGTACGCAGCAGGCCCCGGAACTGAGTTCCGGGGGCCTGCTGCTCAGGACGATGGTTCGGGGGAGGTTCAGCGTGTGCGACTCGCAGTGTGGGGTGCTGGTGGTGCCGGGGCCTTCTGGGCGGTTCGACCAGAGACTCGAAACGGTGTGGGAGTCTTCCAGGCGTCTGGGAACCGGACCCCCGTGTACTGCTCGATGGCATCGCGAAGACCGGCAGGAACTGCGCCTTTCCAAGGCGGCCTAAGACCGTGTCCTACATGGTCAGTTTGAGGAGTCGTCTGTAGCAGCAGAGGGCGGCTGCCAGTCCGAGAAAGGCCAGGTAGTTGCCCGGTTTTCGCTCGTAGCGGTGTTGAGGCGGCGGTAGCCGGTCAGCCAGGACATGGGTGCGTTCGATGACCCAGCGGCGGCGGCCGAGGCGTTCGCTGGACTCGATGCCCTTGCGGGCGATGCGGGCGCCCATGTGTTTGCCCCAGAGCCATCGCCGCAGGTGGGGGACGTCGTAGGCCTTGTCGGCGTGAAGGCGCCCGGGCTTGGAGTCGGCCGCGTGCAATTCGTGTCCCATGTGGAAATGGGACAGCATCGGCTTCAGCGCGAGGCTGTCGTGGGTATTGGCCGCGGAGACGCCGACGCGAAGGGGCAGTCCGTCCGCATCGGACAGGACGTGCATCTTGGAACCCGGCTTGCCCCGGTCCACGGGGCTCGGACCTGTGAGTTCGCCCCCTTTTTAGCGCGTAGGTGGGCGGAATCGAGGACTGCTCGGGACAGATCCACCAGCCCCTGTTCGTCCAGGATCTGGGGGACTTCCTGATGCAGCCGTCCCGAGACTCCGGCGCGAGACCAGATGACGAACCGGCGGTGCACCGTGGATTTCGATGCTCCAAAGCAGGGCGGCAACGCTCGCCATGCGCAGCCGCTGACCAAGACGTAGATGATCGCGGCGAAGACTGCCTCATCATCGATGTTCGCGACCCCACCGCCCTGCGGGCGCACCCGCGCCGGCGGCAGCAACGGCCTCGCTATCTCCCACAGGCCGTCCGGAACAATGGGGCCCATCCGCCCCCGCTTCTACTCCATCTCGTCCTCGTCCCTGGCCGACCCGCGGCATGTCCGACTGACCGTTGGACTCGTCGAAGGTCCCACGCTGTCGGGTGGGGGCGAGTACCGGGGCCTGTGCCCGCAGTACTTGGGCCGGCTGGAGCCCGGAGATGTCTTCTACGGCTATGTGCGCGTGCCGTCACCGACGTTCGCGCCGCCGGCAGATCCCGCGACGCCTCTCCTCCTCATCGGCCCCGGTACCGGCATCGCGCCGCTGCGCGGCTTCCTGGAGGAACGCGCCTGGCAGCACGCGAACGGGACGCAGGTCGGCACGTCCCAGGTCTTCGTCGGCTGTCGGCAACCCGGAGCACGACTGGTTCTACCTGGAGGAGATGCAGGCCTGGGAGAAGTCCGGGATCGCCGAGGTGCACACTGCCTTCTCCGCAGTCCCCGACCACCCTGCCCGGTTCGTCCAGCACGCGATCGCCGCCGCCTCCGATTCGGTGTGGAACGCTCTCGAAGACGGCGCGTACCTCTACGTCTGCGGAGACGGCCGCTTCATGGCACCGGCCGTGCGTGAGGCACTCGCCGCCCTCCACCGCGCCCGTACCGGAAGCGACGACGACGCCTCCCAGCAGTGGCTCGCCCAACTCGAGGCGGACGGGCGCTACCAGCAGGACGTCTTCGCCTAATGGGAGCTGCCGGGTCGTAGAGACTCGGTGCCGTAGCCGCCAGCAGGTGAGCACTTCATCGCCTGAAGCACGTGGCTTCTGAGGTCAGACCGTGCCCCTGCTGGTCGGCCGGGAGGCCAGACCGTTGATGGGGCGGCGTGCCCGCCGGACCAGGCGCAGCTGCAGACTGCGGCCTTCCTCAGCGTCTGCGAGATCGGTGGGCGTCGCGCGCCGCTCAGCGCACGCGATCGAGCAGACCGGCAGGATCAGGCTCGGCCTGGAGGCCGCGGAGCAGCAGAGTCCACAGGTCATGCAGGCGCTCCTCGATGTGCCGGCGTCCCTCCAGGGCATCGGAGACGGTGTGCAGACCGAAGAAGGAGCAGACGATCCCGTGGGCGGTGGCGGCAGGTGGCACATCGGCAGCGACTTCACCGTTACGGGCGGCTTCTTCAAGTAGCTGTGTAACGGCTTCGATCCAGCCGAGGAACGGTGCGGGGAGCTGGGCGTCGATGGCTTTGCGTTCGGCCCAAAGGCGGGCTCCGGCCCGGACGACGATGTCGTCTCGAAAGGCGCGTGCCACCTCGAAGCTCAGCCCGACGAGTTTCTCCAAGGCCGGCCGGCCGGGCTGCCGGTAGCGGCTGATCAAATGCGGCCACGTGGCGAAATGCTCCTCGACGATGGCGAGGGCGAGCTTCTCCTTGCTGGCGTAGTGGAAGTAGATGGCCCCACTGGTGCGACCGGAATGCGCACTGATGTCGCTGATGCTGGTACCGGCGTACCCTTTCTCGTCGAACAAGGTTGCCGCCGCCTCAAGAAGGAACCTACGCGTCGTTTCCGCCCGGATCTGCACGTACACCTCAAACGTCATCTCGTTCCGCCGGAAGGCAACCTACCGCTCCCCGCGCCCCGGAATTCAAGGGTGCGCATGTTCGAATTTCGGTATTCCCTGGTCGTATGAGCACGTCAACGGTCAGGTCCGTCGAAAAGAGTGAGCCGCTCAGCTGGTCCCGTACCGTCGAGCGGGAGCTGGTGCACCGGAACTCGGTGGCAGAGGTCCTCCTTACGGAGGTACGGCCGACCGACACCCCGCACATCTTCCTGGCGGCGGCGTCATGGCCACGCGCGCATGCGACGTTCCCCCGCGACGGGTCGCAGCGGCACAGCCCGCTGATTCTGGTGGAAACACTGCGTCAGCTCGGTCTCTACATTCCCCTGCGGTTCTACGCGGTTCCGGAGGCCTTCCGTGCGGTCATCACCGACCTGTACTTCCACCTCAGCCCCGCCGACGAGTTGCCGGCCCGCGCCGGAGCGACCGAAATCACCTGCTCGGCCCGGGTCAGCGCTGTACGGCGGCTGCCGGACGCGTCCGCCGTCGGACTGCGGCTGAACGTCACCTTCGCCGCGTGTGGGGTGACTTTTGGCCAAGGCGGCGGAGGTGTGCGATTCCTGGAGGGCGCGCGCTACACCGCGTTGCGCGCCAGGAGCGCGGTCGACGCCGTCCCGGCTCGCCGTCCGGAGGGCGGGTACCGCCCGCCGACCGCACAGCTGACCGTGAATCACCCGCATGATGCGGTCCTCACTCTCGACCAGGGGGAGCTGTTGGTCTCGCCGGCCGACCCGTTGCACCCGTTCTTCTTCGACCACCCCACCGATCACGTGCCTGGCATGGTGCTGTTGGAAGCCGCCCGCCAGGCCGCCTCATACCGCAGTCGGGGCAGACTGAGCCGACCCCTTTTCGGCCGGCTGAAGGCCTCCTGGTTCACCGAACTGACCCCATTCGCACGTGTGCTGTGCACCCGGCACGGCTCAATGTGTTCATTCCGCATTCTCCAGGACGGCACAGAAACAGCCTGCGGCACCTTCAGTTATACGTAGAGCACACAATATTGAGATTTGCGAATTGGTTGACCTTTCTGCGTCGCCATCCGTAACGTAACGATCGTTATTTTCCGGCTGGAGCGGAAGAACTCCTCTCCCTGGGAGCTGCCCTGCCGGAACCCCTCAGCCCGGCTCCGGGCGTCCGTGAAACCGACGCTGCCCTGCTCTCTCGCGACCGGTCGTATCGGCGCCTTCGGGCCCATCAGAACGGAATCCCGAATGACCGCAGACAGCATCCTTTCCTGGACCCCCGCGGCCGTCGTTTTCGACTGTGACGGCACGCTGATGGACACCGAACGCCACTGGGAGGACGCCCGTGACATGGTGCTGCACAGCTACGGCTGCGCACCCTCGGAGGGTTTCGCGGAAAAGGCGCGAGGGCTGCACTACACCGAATGCGGCCGTTTAATGGCCGATGTGGCCGGGCGACCGGAACTGACCGGTGACATGACGGAATCGTTGCTCAAGCACTTCCGTGAACTCGTCGCCGCAGACCCCACAACCATGCCCGGGGCGCCGGAATTGGTGCATTCGGCCGTGCAGTTCGCCCCGCTGGCCGTGGCCAGTAACTGCCCGCTTGAAGTCGTCGAGTCCTGTCTCGGAATGGCTGGACTCCGGGATTGCTTCAGCCACATTGTGGTACCCAACGACACCACGAGACCCAAACCTCATCCGGACGTCTACCTCACCGCCGCCCAACTCTGTGGGGTGGAGCCCGCTGACACGCTGGCCGTCGAGGACTCCCACTGCGGCATCCAAGCTGCCGCAGGCGCGGGCATGCGGGTACTCGGAGTCGGTCCCCGTCCCAGCGACAGGGAGACAGCGTTGGCCGACTGGTGGGTCCACTCGCTGGCGGAGCCGGCGGTGCAGGGATGGGCCGACGCCCGCATCCCTGCCCAGGGCACTCGTCCCACTGGGCCCGGGATCACGACGGCATGACGGCGACCCGGCCCGCGGCAGACTCCATGACGGCCGCGGGTCCGCGGGCCGGGTGGCATCCAGGGTGACCTGCGATGCGGGCGCCACCACCTCGTCAGGCCATGAGGTACCCGGCATCCAACGGCGCGCACCCGCAAGGTGCCCCACACCGACGCGGCTCTCCCCGCAGAAGGAGGTGGGCAGAGGCCTGACATGGAGTTGACGAACACCACCCGGCGCTCTCCTCGCAGGCGGAGGCGAACGCGACAACCGGTGCCGGCTCGCCGACCGGAACGCGCACCCCAGCCCCTTCACCTGGAACAAGACCGCCGACGAAATCCTCGACAAGTCGCCGCCTACTGTCACCGAACCTCTGAGTCAGGTCACCAGGGCCTGTCCGGGAGTCCGCTACGGGCGCGGGGTGCGCGCCTCGATCCGGTAGTCGAAGGCGGCGCCGCCGACGCCGACCTGGGTCACTCCGCCGTCGACGGTGAGGACGGCCCCGTTGACGTAGGAGGAGGCGGGCGACAGCAGCCAGTCGATCGCCTCGGCGACCTCCTCCGGATCGCCTGGCCGCCGGGCGGGATTCAGCCGGTTCGCCTCCTCGTATGCCTCCTCGGCACCGCCCGCCAGCCCCGCCTCCGCCGCGAACCGCGCCATCCGCTGGTCGGCCATCTCCGTACGCACCCAGCCCGGGCACACCGTGTTGGCCCGCAGCCCCTGCGGCCCGTAGTCGACGGCGAGGGAGCGGCAGAGGTGGAGCAGCCCCGCCTTGGACGTCGCATAGGCGGCGTTGCCGACGCTGTTGCGGAGCGCGCCGACCGAGGCGACAGCGACCACCGTGCCGCGGGCCGCCAGCAGATGCGGCAGCGCGGCACGCAGCAGCAGGAACGGGCCGGTGAGGTTGGTCCGTATCAGCTCTTCCCAGTCCTCGACCGCGGTGTCGCCAACTGCGCCGCCCCGCCCGATTCCGGCGTTGAGCACCACACCGTCGAGTCTCCCGTAGGCCGTCACCGTCGCCTCGACGAGCTCGCGCACGGCCTCGGGGTCGGCGGCGTCGGAAGGGTGGGCCAGCGCTCCGGTCTCCTCGGCCACCCGGCGCAGTGGCTCGGGCCGCCGCCCGGAGATCACGACCTGGTGCCCGGCGGTGCGCAGCAGCCGGGCGGTGGCGGCCCCGATCCCCGTTCCCCCGCCCGTCACCAGGACAACACCCTGCTCCGACACGCTCGTTCGCCAACCTGTACATGCCCATCGATGCGCTGTTCTTCTTCGGCGACAGCGCCGGTGGTGGCCAGTTCGCGTTCGTGAGGACACCTCGCCGTGCCGACATCTTCGTGTGGGAGCACGAGGACGACAGCCGACGTGGGTCGCCCATGATCTGCACGACTACCTCGGCCGGACGCTCGCAGACGGCGGAGACGCTTGGTACTGACCTGAACGCCCCTGACCGACACCCGATAGGGGGTGGTGGCCGTCGGCCAGGCCGTGCCCTGACGCCCTCCTCCGCGGCGTCGGCCCCGCTCAGGTCGCCAGCTGGCCACGGCCGCAGAGCCAACCACGGAGGATCTCCCAGAGCTACCGCAAGTGATGCGGTAAGTACGGGTGCTCTTGCTCACGTCGTAGGCACCGCTTACTTTCGCGAGATGACTACGGATTCGCGAGACACGCCCGCTTCCGGCAGAGGTGGCTTGTGTTGCTGCCTGATGGTCGCGGCCCTGCCGCTCGTCTGGTTATTCGCCGCTCCGCTGCTGCCGGAGCAGGTGCGTTGGCTCCCCTTTTGGCTGGGGGCCATGATGTGGAACGGAGCAGATGGCCGAGGCGGCATCAGCCACCTGTTCGGCTAGGGCGTGTGGTGAAAATGCGTCACAGCCTGTGGCGGAGGGCTGTGGTAGCACGGTCACCTCCGAGGGCCAAGCGGCCGGTCAGTGCACCAGCAGGTCGATCACGCCCGTCAGGCCCTCCTCGCCATTGCCTTCGGCCAGGCGACGGCGCATTAGCTCGAAGTAGAGGCTGAGCACTTCCGGACTGACACCCTGCTGTTGGTGCTCAGAAAGGTTGGCGTGCCGGCCACCGGCATGGCGAGACTGGAGACGACACCCTTGGTGAAGTCGTCACTCTGCAGCTGGTCGGCGGTCTGATGAACCGACGGGCCATCGCGACGAGCCAGTCGGCGAGCAGCGGGGCGAGCGACGTGGGGCGCGGGAGCTCTGCCTACCTTCGACAGTCTCCGCCGGGGCGTAAGGCCGGCAAGCACGATCACTTCAGCACGCGACGTCAGGTAGCTCCCCCCTCCGCCTCTGCCGACTGCTTGTCCGCGCCCAGCCATTGGGCGTACTCATTGCCGTGAGGCGCTGACCTGGGCTAACGTCGCGACTCCCGATACCACTGTCTTCAGAACTTCGCAGGGGCCAGGTTGTGCGTTCCATCCGCCGATGTAGTGGACACCCAGGCGATGGGCCTCGGCACCACGGTGGCGGTCAGCAGCCGGTAGAACTCGTTGCGGGACATGGCAGCGGGGTCGAACTCAGTGCGCATGGTGATCAGTATCCAGGTGTGTGGCCGCGGACCGTACAGGGATCCACGGCGCCACCAAACCTCTCGCCATCCGATAGACGCTCCACACCCACGCATATCGCTGAATAGCTCCGCCCTTGAGGCCGGCGGGGGCGACCGTCGAGCTGGGACACTGCCGGGCGGGCGACGCCCTTCTCCCCCGCAGCCTGCGCCCTCGATCACGCACCGCCCCCGCTCCCGCTCCCATCGTCTACAGTGCAGTGGACCGCCGACCCGCTTGTAGTCGCATGTGGCGTGGCCACCCGGCCGTCCCCCAGCGCCCCCGCGCAAGGACAACCGTCCAGAGACGGACAGTGCAGCGGCACGAGAGCGGATGTCCACTCCGTGCCCGACATCGGCTCTGTGGACCGCTGCCGCCGCCTGTCCGCCTGCGCCGGGGGCTGCGTCTGGCCCTCTGTACCCCGGGGCGAGCGCCCGAGCCAGTGAGGTGATTTTGTTGCGTCCCACCATCCTGGTCGTCGAGGACGACCACGCCCTGCGGGACGTGCTGGTGCGCGGGCTGCGCGACGAAGGCTTCGCAACGCTGGCCGCCCAGGACGGTGCCACCGCCCTGCGGCTGGCTGACGACGGCATGGACGCGGTGGTGCTGGACGTCGGACTGCCCGACGCGGACGGACGGGACGTGTGCCAAGCGATGCGGGCCCGGGGAGTCGTCAGCCCGGTCATCTTCCTGACCGCGCACCACCAACTCCACGACCGCCTCAGCGGGTTCTCCGCGGGGGGCGACGACTATCTCCCCAAGCCATTCCACCTCACCGAGCTCGCCGCCAGATTGCGCGCCGCCCTCAAACGTTGCGGACCCCCCGCGCCCACGGCTACCGGGGACCTGGTCCTCGATCCGGTGCACCACAGCCTGGGCGTGCGGGGCGTCGACGTGGCGCTGACCCCCACCGAGTTCCGGCTGCTGGCCGCGCTGATGGCCGGCCTCGGGGCGGTGGTGCCCAGAAAGGGGCTGGTAAGGGCCGGCTGGCCCGAGGGCGCACACGTCAGCGACAACACGCTCGATCAGTATCTGAGCCGTCTGCGGCGCAAGATCCGGGAGGCGGGCAGCGACCTGACGATCAGCACCGTCCGCGGCGTCGGGCACCGGCTGTCATGACCGCCCGAAACCGCTTTGTCACGTTGGCCGCCCGCTGCCGCCCACGCACTTTGCGGGGCCGGTTGTCCCTGGTGGCGCTCACCACCGCCGCGCTGGTGATGGTGATCCTCACCGTCGTGTTCAACACGATCGTCCGCCAGCGCCTGCAGCAGCAGGCGGACGACGAGCTGCGCACCCGGGCCTCCGCCGTGGCCGCGACCGTCGACACGCGCCACCACCCGGTACGTGTCCTGGAGACCCCGGACGACGCCGTCCTCGACACCAACGTATGGATCTACGCGGGCAGCCGGCTGCTGGAGCACCCCGCCTCCACGCCGCCCGGCGACCCCATCAGCCGCACCGCGGCGGAGCTCGCCGCGCGCGGCGGCAGACACTGTGCCGAGGTGACGGCCGGCGACCCGATACGACTGTGTGCCGAGCCCGTGGGCGCCGTCCGGTCGGGTGCCGGGCCCGCCGCCGTTGTCGTCACCGCCATGGATCTCGCGCCCTACCGCTCCTCCGCCGACACCCTGCTCATTGCCTCCCTCATCCTGGACGGCACCGTCCTGGCCTGTACCTACGTCCTGACCCGGCTGGCGGTGGGGCGGGCTCTGCGACCCGTGCGGGCGATGACCGAGCAGGCCACCCGGTGGAGCGTGGTCGCCTCCGAGCAGCGGTTCGGCGCCGGGGACCGCCCCGTCGAGCTAACGCGGCTCGGGGCCTCACTGGACGAGCTGCTGGACCGTATCCGTGCCGTGCTGCGCCACGAACAGCAGCTCACCCGGGAGCTCTCCCACGAGCTGCGCAACCCCCTGGCTCGGATCACTGCCGAACTCGACTGGTGGCAGGCTCGGCCCCGTTCCACCGTCGAAACACGCGCCACGCATGTGTCCATCGCCGATGCCGCCGACTCGATGCGCACCATCTGCGAGACCGTCCTCGACGACGCCCGGGCCGACGCGCACACCGTTCCCGGCACGGCGGATGTCATCGCCGTGCTGCGCCGGCTCGCCGCCCGGCTCGAAGCCCCGGGGAAGATCATGCTCACGGTTGCCGGTCCGGACACCGTGGTGGCCGGTGTGCCCGCCGTACTGCTGGAACGCATCGTCGCCCCGCTCCTCGACAATGCCCTGCGTTACGCCCGCACCCGGGTCGCCATCCGGGTCTCGCCGGAGCCCGACGGCATGCGCGTAGCGGTCGTCGACGACGGTCCCGGGGTCCCGGCCGCCTTCACCGATCACCTCTTTCAGCCGGGCCGGCGCGCCGACCCCGCGGACGGACACGGCGGAGCAGGCCTGGGGCTGCCGCTCTCGCGGCGCCTGGCCCGCTCCGCCGGTGGTGAGGTGACCTATGACGCCGGGCACGCCCCAGGGGCATGCTTCGTGGTCAATCTGCCCGCCGGATGACCCGGCCGCGCCCGGGTCATGCCCCCGCCCGCTGGCTGGCGGGGGGGGCGCCGCCGGGCCCTCGTGACGCCGCTCAGGAGACGCCTGTCAGGGTCTTGTCCTTCGGGGCGGCGGTGCCTCGTTCCTGTACGTGGGCGTAGCCCATGAGGCCGATGAGGACCGCGAGGAGTACGGCCGACGAGCCCGCCGTGCCGAGGTCGAGGCCGCCCTTGGCGAGCGGCTTGGTGAGGAAGTCGCCGGCGGTGGCCCCGAGGGGGCGGGTGAGCACGAAGGCGATCCAGAACAGCACCACGTTCGGCACGGCGGGCACCCGCATCAGGCCGACGAGTACGGCGAGCACACCGGTGACGAGCAGGGCGCCGCCCGCGTAACCGAGTCCGGAGCTGTCGGAGAGGAAGTCGCCCATCGAGGTGCCGAGCGTGTTCGATACGAGGATCGCCGCCCAGAAGAGGGCTTCCGCGCGGAAGGTGACGATGTCGCGGATGGCGAACGTCAGCCCGGTGGCCTTCCAGATGGCGAAGATGACGAGCAGCAGCGAGATCAGGATGGCGGCCCCGGTGGGGTAGCCCAGTCCCAGGCCCTGCGGGCCCCAGCCGAGCGACTTCGCGCCGTCGGTGAGGAACTTGGCGCTGGCGTCCCGGTTCATGAAGTCGGACATCGTGGTGCCCGCCATGCTCGTGGACAGGATGACGGTCCAGTAGAAGAAGGGGTTGTAGCGCCGGGACCGGAGCTGGACGACCAGGGTGACGACGAAGATCAGGAACAGCGCGATGGTGGTCAGGAAGTAGCCGAGCTTGAGGGTCTGGGCGAAGAGGTCGCCGGCCGTCTCACCGAGGGTTGTCGCGGCGGTCTTCATGACCCAGAAGGCCAGCGTGACCTCCGGCAGCTTCCGCAGCACGTACCTGTCGGTGCCGGCGACGTCGATGCCGGTAAGGACTTCGGGCTCAGGCAAAGTTGATCCCTCCTGGGTGGCGCCTCCGCCCCGCACGTCGTGTCGTGGGGCCATAGGGAGTGCGCACAGTGGCGGCAATGGACGGGTACGAGGCGCACCGCTGGCAGCGATGACTTCGCACGCCGCCCAACGCTCCCAGCCGCAACATGAACGCATCCTGAACGTCACCGACCGCACCTGCGAGGCAGCCCCGGACGGGTGCAGCCGGCCCTCTCCCGAGCTTCGGGGGCCGACTGCGCCCGTCCGGGGCGAGCCCGAGATCAGCTCGCGCGGGAGGTGACGCGTTCCGGGTCGGAAACGTCCCGCCGGGTGACTGTCAAGAACACCACCAGGCCGAGAATGACCGTCAGAAACAGCACGCTGGTGATCACGGTGCCGAGGCCGAGCCCACCGCCCGAGGTGGGCTGGGACAGGTAGTCGCCGACCGAGGCACCCAGCGGCCTGGTCAGGATGTAGGCGATCCAGAAGCTCCACACCGCGTCCAGCCCCAGGGCGAAGTGCGCCACGGCGACCGCGGCGATCGCCAGGGCGAACAGGCCGGCGGAGACCCAGTACCCGAGGTCCATGCGTTCGGCGACCAGGTCGCCGGCAGCAGTGCCCAGGGCAAAGGTGAACAGCACCGCGAGCCAGTAGAACGACTCGCGGCGGGTGGTGTCGACGTGATGGATGGACAGCGTCCGCTCGCTGCGGTACCAGGCCACGAACACCACGACGAGGGCCACCGCGAACGCGATGGTGCTGGTCTCCAGCGGTACGCCGAGATTGTCCGTGAGGTTGTCGCTGATCAGCGTACCCACGACGCTGATCAGCGCCACGGCGAGCCAGTAGACACCGGGGCGGTAGGCGCGGGTGCGGAACTGCGCCACCAGAACTGCGCCCAGCAGCGCACTCATCAGGAGTGACACACCGGTCAGGCCCATGCCGAGCTTCTCGTTCAGCAGGTCGGCCGCGGTCTCGCCGACCGTGGTGCACAGGATTTTGATGACCCAGAAGTACGCCGTGACTTCGGGGACCTTGTTCCACCGGAGGCGCCGGCTGGTGGGGGCGGAAGCGGGGCGGGACTCGTCGTGCGCCTCAACGGCCCCGGGGATATCAGCTGTCATGGTGCCCGACCGTGTCATCCGCAACCTGAACGCATCCTGAGCACGCCGCGCGCTTCCCCGCACCGTGGCGCCGACGGGCACGCATGGTGGCCATGCGTGTCCCACATCGGGGCGTCCGCGGCCCCGCCCCCGGTTGGCGTGATGACGTGGCGCGGATTGTGATCATCGAAGACGGCGACGCCATCGGAGGCCAGCTCGCGGCAACGCTGCGCTCCCAGGGCCACGAGTGCGAGTGGTGCTCCGACGGAGTTTCGGCGCTGGCCCGTGCCGGTCGGGGGGCGACGGGTGCACCGAAGGCAGGCCGCTGCCACGCTATCCCGCGCTGTACGGCGGCAGCCGCCGGGTGATGCGGTCGAACAGCTCCGTCAGCGGCTCGCCGATGTCCCGGCCGAACTCGGTCAGCCCGTAGGTGACCTGGGGCGGCATCGTCTGCTCGACCTCCCGCCAGACCAAGCCGTCCTGGACCAGCGCGCGCAGGGTCTGGGAGAGCATCTTCTCGCTGATGCCGTGGATGCTCTCGCGCAGCTCGTAGAACCGGAGGTCGTTGCTCCGCAAGGAGATCAGCACCCAGATGCCCCACCTGCTGGTCACATGGTCGACCACATTTCGCGCGGGGCAGTCGGTGTGAAACACGTCATACCGCTTCTCCGCCTCGGCCTGTCTGTGCTGCGCGCCTTCCATCACGTCATGAGCTTACTTCAAGGTACGTCCTTACGAAATGTTAGCTAGCACTCCTAACGTGCAGGCAACAGAGGACATCTGACGAGGAGTGATCATGATCGTGGTGACCGGGGCTACCGGGAATATCGGCCGGCCGTTGACGCAGGCACTGGCCGCGGCGGGCCAGCAGGTGACGGCCGTGTCACGGCACACGGCGGCGGTGCCGAACGGCGTCCGCCATGTGGCGGCCGACCTGGCCGAGCCGGCCGGCCTCAAGCCCGCGCTGGCCGGAGCGAAGGCGTTGTTCCTGCTGCTGTCCGGCGACCTGCACGCCGCCGGGGCCCGCCCGGCGGAGATCATCAGCCAAGCCGCGGCCAGCGGGGTCCGCCGAGTCGTCCTGCTCTCCACGCTGGGTGTGGTGACCAGACCCTTCGGCCCCACGCGGATCGCGATGCGCGCGCTGGAGGACATGCTGCGGGAGTCCGGCCTGGAGTGGGCCATCCTGCGGCCGGGTGGCTTCGCCTCCAACGCCCTGTGGTGGGCCGAGTCCGTCCGCGCGCAACAGGTCGTCGCCGCACCTTTCGGCGACGTCGGGGTGCCGATCATCGACCCGGCGGACATCGCCGAGGTCGCGGCGGCCTGCCTGCTGGAGGACCGGCACTCCGGCGGCGCGTACGAGCTGACCGGCCCTGAGGTGATCACGCCGCGCCAGCAGGCGGAGGCCCTCGCGGGCGCGCTGGGCTCGCCGGTGAGGTTTCACGAGCTCACCCGCGACGAGGCCAAGGCCGCCATGACCCAGAGCATGCCGGCGGAACTCGCCGACGACACTCTGGACATCCTCGGTTCCCCGAGCCCGGCCGAGCTGCGCGTCAGCCCGGACGTCCAGCGGGTCCTCGGCCGCGCCCCGCGCCCCTTCGCCGAATGGGCCGCCCGCAATGTCGCCGCGTTCCGCTGAGACTGCTCAGCGCCGCCGGAACTGCTCCTCGTGCTCCGCGATCCAGTGCTGATGATCGAGGAACCTGGCCCCGGAGTTGAGGCTGACATGCCTCCGGTCGCCCCGTGCATGTGCTCAGCGCTACTCGCCACCTGGCCGTAGCCATCGAGAACAGGGGCGGGCCCGGCCGTCGCCAGGCCGTCGCGCTCATCCAACCGCCGATCGCCCGCGGCCTCCGCGGCCACGGTCACCGGCTTGACCGCGACTCTGCGCCACTCCCCCGCCGGCGCAGGCCGCGACGTCGAGTCGCCGTGGTACTGGATCCGCCTCTGCGCCGGTTCCGCGGCCGCAGCCGCCACCCTGACGACGCCACCACAAAGGCTGCCCCGGACCTGACGATCAGATTCCGGGCAGCCCGGCGTACCGGGTGGCGGCCGGGCCGGGCATACGCGGTGGCGTGGGCCTGGCTTGTGCGAAGCGAACTTCGAAGCCTGCGGCGGGCTCGGGGAGCGGCGCGGCCGTGGTCGGTTCCGGGTGACCGAATCGCCCAGGTGAAGCACGAGGCTCTCCGACGGCTCATCGAACCCGATCGACTCCAAGGCGACGATCCCCAGCTCCTCCCAGACATCCCCCACCTTTTCCGTCGCCTGGACCAGGATCGCCGGCTCGCTCTTCGCGGCGGGCCACAACTGGACCACCTGCGTCTCACGAACCTCGTCTTGTCCCACCGGGTGAACACCCGCAGCATCCCTCTCCAGCCGGACATGCAGCCGCATCCGCCACCACACGAGCTCCGCCGGCTCTCCCGGGACAGGGATCATGTCGGATTCCTCATCCATGTTCAGCAAGAACACAATGTCGACCTCGGGCTACGTCTACGTCAGGGCCGACGGCATCCACCTGCGCATACGCCTGGAAGAAGCGAAGGCCGCCGTGCTCGTGGTGATGGGCGTGCGCGCGGATGGCACCAATGAATTGATCGCGATGGCGGCCGGCTACCGTGAATCGTCACAGTCCTGGGCGAGCCTGCTGCGGACTGCCAGCGACGCGGCATGCGCGCTCCCGTCCTCGCCGTCGGCGACGGCGCTCTCAGTTTCTGGAACGCGATCAACGAAGTCTTCCCCGAAACCCGCCATCAAAGGTGCTGGGTTCATAAAACGGCCAATGCCCTCGACAGCCTTCCGAAGTCAGCCCAGCCCGCGGCGAAGAAGGCGATCCAGGACATCTACAACGCCGAGGACCGCGAGCACGCGGCCCTCGCGATGGTCTTCAAGCTCGTCGAGTCCGCCCAAGTCCGCTGGCGGGCTGTGAACGCACCTCCCCTCGTCGCCCTCGTCCGGGCCGGAGCCCGCTTCAAGCGCGGCCACCTCGTAGAACGCTCCGAGGTTCACACGGCCTGAACCACCTCAACTGGCTCACAG
Source organism: Streptomyces sp. P9-2B-2 (assembly GCF_030406865.1). Classification (NCBI taxonomy): domain Bacteria; kingdom Bacillati; phylum Actinomycetota; class Actinomycetes; order Kitasatosporales; family Streptomycetaceae; genus Streptomyces; species Streptomyces sp. P9-2B-2. Next base: position 445,863 of record NZ_CP129126.1, read on the forward strand.
GTATTGACAATTACTCAACCGAACCGGTCTACAGATAGGATCGGATGGCCACCGTGACATCCATGCCGAAGGCGTTCGCCCCCCGCCGACGGCAGGCCCAGGGCCCGGTCGAGTGCGCGGCTCAGGGGGCCGCAGCCACTAGGTATAAAACTGCCGGACATTGGTGACACATGGATCTCCGACTATGACGGAGCTAGCCATGCCCCCTTCACCGCAACAGCAGCAGGATCGCCAGGCCCAGCGACGTCTGGCGGTCCTGCGCCACGCCGAGGAAGTCACTGGGAATGTCTCGCTGACCTGCCGGTACTACGGGATCAGCCGCAACTGCTTCTACAAGTGGCAGCGGCGCTACCAGGACGAGGGTATCGAGGGCCTGCGCGACCGTTCCAGCGCACCGCATCACAGTCCCAATGCCACCGACGCCGACATCGTGAACAAGATCGTCTACCTGCGGCAGAACTACCATTTCGGCCCGATGAAGATCCGGATGTACCTCCAGCGGTACCACGACATCGAGATCACCTGCTCCGCCGTCTATCGCATCCTCAAGCGGCTGGGTCTCAACCGGCTGCCCGCATCGCAACGCTACAAGCGCCACGACAGGCGCTATACCCGCTACGAGAAGCAGCTGCCTGGCAACCGGGTCCAGATTGATGTCAAGTTCATCGAGCCGATCGGCGCGCCTGCCCCGACGGCCCAGCAGCCGGCCCCCGTCGTCGGCACGATGCCCAAGGCCCGCCGTCGGGCCAAGTACTACCAGTTCACCGCGATCGACGACTGCACCCGGCTGCGCGTGCTGCGGATCTACCCTCGGTGCGACCAGAAGACAGCCATCCAGTTCCTGGACTACGTCCTTGAACGGCTGCCTTTCCGCGTCGAGGTCATCCAGACCGACAATGGCGCGGAGTTCCAGTCCGCCTTCCACTGGCACGCGCTCGACAAGGGCATCGCCCACACCTACATCAAACCGGCATCCCCGCACCTCAACGGGAAGGTGGAACGCTCACATCGCATCGATGCCGAGGAGTTCTACCGCATGCTCGCCGGTGTCGTCATCGACGACACCGGCAAGCTGAACGAAAAACTCCGAGAATGGGAGGACTACTACAACTACCACCGCCCGCACGGCGCTCTCGACGGCCTGACCCCCTACGAACGCCTGAAGCAGAAGACTCAGACCCAGATGTAACCAAGCTCTGGCAGATGCACACCTAGGGCGTCACGGGCGCTACGAGGGCGCGCAGCGGTTGGGTGAGTTCGAGGTGGTCGCTGCGGGAGGCGGACTGGAGTAGGTCTGCTGGACGACGAGCAGTGCGGTGTGACCGGCAGAGCAGGCGCCGGACCGCTCGGCGCCGTCGGCGTCGTAGGCCAGTGTCCATACCCGCTTCGGGACCTGCAGCACGGTGTGGTGGATAGCGTCGGCGATGTTCACTCCGACGGAATACGACAGCCACCTGCCCCTGCGGAGAGCCCGTCGAGGGAGGCGTGGGTGCCGCGAGCAAGGTGGCCGAGTCCCTCGCGACGAAACCGAAAGCTCCGAAGGTGGCCCGCGTCCGACGCCATGCGCGAGATGGGCATAGCCACAGCCCATCGACTACCACCAACTCACCCAAATGAAACGACGTCTTGCTCACGTCCGGCCTTGAGACTGTCAAGTCAAACAGCAGCACCTTAAGTCCCCATGAAGGGGAAGTAGATTTGATTGATTCCATCTTCAAGGCTTGAAATCGCGGCAGCGACACAAGAAACATTGCTGCAAATGTCACAATTCGGACGCCATCCCATCCGGCGCGTAACTCGAAGTAACCCCCACCGCCACCAGATCGCAAGCTCGGTCGCCGACAGAGGGTGCTTGCAACCCAATAAATCAGATCAAGACAATCGGTGTCATGTGCACCGACCTCACTGGAAGTGGCTGGCGCGAGATCATTCCGTAAGCAAGAATGGCCACTGAAAGGATTCATTCAGTGACGCGCCGATTTAAGGGGTCTTGATGCGAGAAGACGAAATGCTGGTCACTTCGATGAAGGCAGGCGTGGACTTACCGTACGCAGCCCTGGCATTAGAGGCGGCGAAGGAGGGCGCCAGGGCCATTGATGAGCACGCGGCGGAAGTTCTCCATTCGGTCGCCAGCAAGGGAGCCCGCTACGACCTCGTGACTCGCGCTGACAGAGAAGCAGAGCACGCGATCATCAGCCACCTCTCGGACCGAAGCCCGAGCGACGGAATCCTCGCCGAAGAGACCGGTACGCGGGAGGGGACCTCTGGGCTGCGTTGGGTGATCGACCCCATCGACGGGACCACGAACTTCGTGCACGGGCGACGCGACTTCGCCGTCTCGGTCGGCCTTGAGTCACGCGACGGGATATTTGCGGGTGCCGTGGTTCGGCCTGCTCACGGAGACTGGGCAGCCGCCGAAGGAGACCTGATCTACTCCAGCCTCGAACGCCCGATGACGGTCTCCTCGGTCAAGGTGAACGAAGCCCTGGTCGCAGTCGGCCTGTGCCACGACGCCACCACACGGGCATTCACCTTGCAGCAGATCGTGCCGACCCTGGTCTCCCACGTCCAGGACTGGCGCTGGGTGGGATCCGCCGCCTGCGACCTCTTCTCAATAGCCGACGGCTCGCTCGACGGCTATGTCGGAATCAATCTCAGTATCTGGGATATCGCGGCCGGTATCGCTCTCGTGAAGGCCGCGGGAGGCCATTGCGAAACCATTCGGGCCGGGCAGATCGACGCCTTTCTCGCGGGTTCTCCCGAAGTCGTCACCGGGCTGAAGCACGCCCTCGCCACTCTGTGAATTCCAGAAAAACGATTCAGAAAGGAAATCCCATGACTCAGCTGCTCAATGAGATCAGCTCCCCGAAAGACCTACACAATCTGTCCGAAGGGGAGTTAGAACGCCTCGCCTCAGAGGTACGCACCTTCCTCATCGAGCACGTCTCACAGACTGGTGGTCACCTCGGCCCCAACCTCGGCGTGGTGGAACTCACCCTGGCGCTGCACCGGGTTTTCGAATCCCCCAAGGACTCCATCGTCTGGGACACGGGACACCAGTCCTACGTCCACAAAATTGTCACAGGCCGCCGGGACAGGTTTTCCACCCTCCGTAAGAAGGGCGGCTTGTCGGGTTACCCGTCGCAGGCTGAGTCCGCACACGACCTGGTCGAGAACTCCCACGCCTCCACGGCCCTTTCCTACGCCGACGGGTTGTCCAAGGCGTACGCGCTGCGCGGCGAGGTCGACCGGTGCACGGTGGCAGTCATCGGAGACGGTGCATTGACGGGTGGAATGGCGTGGGAGGCTCTCAACAACATCGCAGCGGCAGGCAACTCCAGGCCTCTGGTGATCGTCGTCAACGACAACGGCCGCTCCTACTCACCCACGGTCGGAGGGCTGGCCCGGCACCTCTCGGCGCTGCGGACCCTGCCGGCGTACGAACGCTTCCTGGCGGCCGGTAAGGAGATTCTCGAAAATACGCCCGTCGTCGGCTCCCCGGTCTACGAGACCCTGCACGGCGTCAAGCAGGGGCTCAAGGGCATCGTGGCACCGCAGGCGCTCTTTGAGGACCTCGGCATCAAGTACGTCGGGCCGATAGACGGGCACAACGTCGCCGAGCTGGAGAACTCCCTGCGTCTTGCCAAGGGATTCGGAAGTCCCGTCATCGTCCACTGCATCACGGAGAAGGGGCGCGGGTTCAGCCCCGCCGAACGAGACGAAGCCGAACGGTTCCACGCAGTGGGAAAGATCGACTCCCGCACAGGCGAAGCGTCCTCGGACGGTTCCCAGTCCTGGACCTCCGTATTCTCTGCGGAAATCGCCGATATCGGCGCGGAGAACCCCAACGTCACCGCCATCACGGCGGCCATGCAAGGGCCGGTCGGACTGAGTGAGTTCGGCAATCGCCACCCTGACCGGTTCTTCGACGTCGGCATCGCAGAACAGCACGCAGTCACCTCGGCGGCCGGCATGGCGATGGCCGGCCTGCATCCCGTCGTCGCCCTCTACTCGACCTTCCTGAACCGGGCCTTCGACCAACTCCTCATGGACGTCGCCCTGCACCAGTGCGGTGTGACGTTCGTACTGGACCGGGCTGGAATCACAGGCAGTGACGGTGCGAGCCACAACGGCATGTGGGACCTGTCCCTGCTCAACATGGTTCCCGGCCTGCGCGTGGCCGTTCCCCGGGACGCCGACACGCTCCGCCAGGAACTCCGCGAGGCTGTCGACGTCACCGACGCGCCGACAGCCCTACGCTTCCCCAAGGGAGCCGTCGAGCCCGCCGTACCCGCGCTCGAACGCAGGCACGGCGTCGACGTGCTGTACGAATCTCGACAGCAGGACGTACTAATCGTCGGCGTGGGCGCTATGGCAGGCCCCTGCGCGCGGGTGGCGCGCCAGCTCTCCGACGACGGAGTCAACGCCACGGTGATCGACCCCAGGTGGGTCAAGCCGGTTCCAGAGGGGCTCATTCGCCTGGCCCGCGGATTCCGTCACGTCGTCACCGTGGAGGACAGCGGACGCATGGGAGGCGTGGGCGCAGCCGTAACGCAGGCACTGCGTGATGCCGGATTCACTGCTCCGGTCCAAGTGATCGGCATTCCTCAACAGTTCCTCGACCACGGCTCACGCAGTGAGCTCCTCGCGGAACTGCAACTCACCGAGGATGCCCTGCACAAAGCGATCCATGAACGCGTCGACTTCGCCCTGGGCGAAAACGGACCCTTTCACCAAGGGGTGGGAACTCCGAGCACCGCAGTGCCAATTACTGACAATGCCTAACAAACTATGCCATTCGGCGCCTTCGATAGCCTGCTGGTGTAGGGATCGTTGAGCGGCTGGTGCCGGATGAACTGTGGGAGTTGTTTCTGCGGGTAGCTCCGGAGGCGCCGACCACCCGAAATGGGGGCGGCTGGCGCGCCGCCGGTACGGTGACCGGAAAGTGCTGCTGCCATCGTGTTTCGTGGCCATGTAGTGCTGCGTAAAGCGTGTTGCAGAAGGCTGCGCAACGGGCATTTCCCTGTATGTGCGGGGAGTTGAGGGCTGAGCCGCTGTGGGTGGAGACGTTCACGGTCTGCGGATGCGGCAGTTCGAGCGGTTGTTAAAGGTGGTGCGGGAGCGGGGTGGCAACGGCCCGGGTGTCCGCCGCCCACGGATCGAGTGCTGTTGGTGGCTGTGTACTACCGCACGAATCTCACGATGCGGCAGCTCGCGCCACTGTTCGGCTGTTCACCGGCAACCGTGTGTCGAGTCATACAGCGGCTGAGTCCACTCCTCGCCCTTGAGCCGGCAACGCGTCCCGCCGACGCGGCGGAACGGTTATGGATCGTGGACGGCACGTTGATCCCGGTCCGGGACCGGAGCGTCGGTGCTTCCTCCCGCAACTACTGGTTCTCGGCGAATGTACAGGTCATCATCGACGCGCATACAAGTCTGGTGATTGCCACCGCTCGGCCCGTTCCGGGCAACAGGGCCGACGCCCGTGCGTGGCGGGAGTCCGGCCTGGCCCAGCACCTGTGCGGGCGTGACCGTGCTCGGTGACTGAGCGTACATCAATACAGACCTCGTCGTCCCGCACCGCAAACGCCCTGGCCGGCCACTGCTGCCCGGCGAGGAAGCCAACAATGCTGAGCACCGGCGCGTGAGAGCCCGCGTGGAGCACGCGTTGTCCGTTCGAAGCACGTTCCGCTGGACTACTCGGTGGTGCTTCACCGTGGGCTCTCGTGATCAGCCTGCCTCGGGCCATCCTCACCGTTGATGTGATGGCGCTCCTCGCGGCTCGTTCCTCCGCCAGGACGAACAGCTCGGCACTCCGTCGACTGTGGAGAGGCATTTGGGAGCCCCGGATACTTCTCAAGCTCCATAAGAGCTTCCCGTTACAGGGTTCATGGGAGGCCGTCGGCCACTGCTTCGGGCGGCTCCGGGTCCCGCCTGAATGGCCGTGGACGGCGCCGAACGAGACGGAAGCTGAGACGGCCCACGGCGCAGAGCCTCATTCGAGGAGCTCGGACCGCTCTCGAGCTCAGTCGTCTAGCTTGCCTTCCTCCAGATGGCTATGACCGGCAGCATGTCCAGCCCCAGCATCATGCTCTCCAGGAACTTGGGTTTGCGTTGGAGCGGGTGACGGGAATCGATCCCGCGCTGAGCTTGGGAATCACGAACGGACAAATGGCGGACTGAGCAGCAAGATCCATCTGGCCTGCGACGGATGGCGGCAGCCCCTGGCCTTCACCCTGACGGGCGGGAACGTCAACGACTGCACGCAGTTCGAGGCCGTCCTGGAGCGAATTCGGGTGGCCCGGCCGGGCCGGGGCCGTCCGCGGAAGCGGCCGGTTCGGGTGGTGGCGGACAAGGGGTATTCCGCCCGCGGAATCCGGGCCTACCTGAGGCGTCGGGGCATTTCCTGCACGATTCCTGAGCGCACCGACCAGATCGCCGGACGTCGACGACGCGGCGAACCACTGTGCCGGCTCGACCGCACCGTCTACCGCCGCCACAACGTGGTTGAACGATGCTTCAACCGACTCCAGCAGAGCAAGGCCCTCGCCACCCGCTACGACAAACACGCCCTCCGCTACAATTTCATGGTCGCCATCGCCTGCCTGGGACTATGGCTGCCCTGACTTTGCGGACACGCCCTAGCCCTGTCCGGCCGATCTTCCCGGGGCCGCGACGACAGTTACGGCGCCTCGCTCCGTTGTCGGAGCCGCCCGAGTACGCCCAGTACGAGGACGATCCTCCGCCTTGCTCCGCAGCTCGCCTCCCCCTTGTTGTCCTGCACTACCTCATCAGCAGCCCGGGAACGTCGCCGCCGGGGTTTCGAAGGTCCCTTGCCCCTTGACCTTGATCAGGCCAACGGCCTTTTTGCAGGGCCAGCTCATCTTCCAGGTGCTGGTGGCCCGGTCGCCGTCACTGATGGTCTCCAGCCTGTCGTACGACGATGCACCGCCCATGCGATACCCGAGTTGCGCCTTGATGTTCGAGCCGCCCCTTTTGGTGTAGAAGACATCGATGGACTGGGGCCGGCTGTTCATGGCGATGCAGAGTTGTCCCTTGCTCAAGGTGGTGCACTTGACATGGTCCGACCCTGACATCACTTTCTGCGACGCGTGGGTGGGCGACGCCTCCGCTCCAGCCGCATGAGCCGGAACAGTGAGAAGCGAGAAGCCGACGGCCGCACACGCGGCGGCTGCCATTGAGGCACGACGAATCATGGAAATCCCCCCGTTCAGTGGTTTTCTGACGGTACAAAGGATCAATCACTGGCACGATCTATTTTCGGACTAGTTTCAGCCTTGTTCGAGCCGAAGGCAGGAGGATGTCGCATTGGTCCGCGCATCCCCTGACATGGCCGTGAAGCCGGAAACGGTGGCGTCGGGACCCGGAAAGGCCGAGGAGATCGCAGCGCTCGGATCCTGAATCCGGCCGATGTGCCACCCCTGACCGGCAGGCCGCTCTTGCGGCTGTACGACCGTCGCCGACTTTGATGCATGTCCTGGTCGGTCGACTCCCGCTGAGCGGTCTTCCGGGGAGAGCCTCAGTGGGCCACGACCGCCTGGAACGCGCGGGTTTCACTCCGGATGACGACGGCGTCCACCAGCTGCCGATGGGCGAACACGAACAGACCCGTCAGGCACTGCAGCAGCTTCGCCAGACCGCCCGAGACCTTGAGTTCGTCGTCGTCCTGAATGCCCAGCTCTACCGCGGAGACGCGCCGCCAAGATCGCGCAACAGTTGCCCGGATGGTCAGTCGAGATGCAGCAGGAGGAGCAGGCCACCCACGAGGGCAATGGGAAGCCCCAGAGCACGGAGAAACCCCGCCCGGACGAAAGGCACTGGTACGTACGGCGTCTCAAGGCGCCCGTTTGCCCAGAGCATTTCGCGGTGCCGGTCAGCTGCCTTCTTTTGCGCTCGCTCGCACCTGCGGCGAATCAGGCCGCCGACGTCGAACAGCACGGTGGCCCCCACCGCTATGTGCACCATCGCAATCCCCATGCCCATGGCGAAGAGCCTATGACGCATGGAGCGGGGTACCGCCCAAATGCTGGCGCAGACGAGTTCGTCTGGGCGCCGCCGTCCACGCGGGGCCTGGGTCAGTTGGCCGCGATGGTCCGACTGCGACGGACGACGGGCACGGCGTTCGCCCGCGCGCTGGAGCGGGTGGACGAGACCGGCGCGTCCAGCTCAGCAGGCGGCGGGGCCCACTGCCCTGACCAGCATCACCGCCGGTACCGGGCCCTTCGCCGTGGCCACGCCCGCCTTCTTCTAAACCCTGCGCCGCACCGAACTCAGCGCCGCCGACGGTGCAGGCCCGCTGCTTCGGACCCGGCGGCCGATCAGACAGCTCGAAGACAGCTGATGAGCAGCCGTAGTGGCGTCGAACTGAGAGGTTGCACGCACGCGGTACTTACGCCGATATGAGTCATCACGCCCATGCGGCATCGGTCGCGGGCCACTTAGTTTCAGGGCATGAACTCCGATGAGCGACCCGAGGAAGCCCAGGTCGGGCATGGGGATTCGGGCATGGTCTCGCTGGTACTGGGCTCGGCCGCTCTTGCGCTGTACGGGAGTCCGCTACTCCACTTCCTGCCGCCGTGGGTCCGCTACCTCCCCGTGTACCTCACCGTGCCCCTCGGGATCTGCGCGATGGTTTTCGGATTCACTGTTCTGCACCGAATGCGGGGCGATCAGGGAGCCAACCGTCGTCGGGCACGGGCTGGAGTGGCACTGGGCACGGTAGCCCTCGCGATCCCCGTCATCGTGGTGGTATGGCTGGAGTGGTCACTACAGCGGTGACGGGCCACGGTGTCCTACATATGTGCCGTTGGTGGGCGGCTTGCACCTCTGACTTCCTCGCATGTGCTCTGCACAGTCCCGGTTTCGCCAACCGGGGACCGTCTACTACGTATCGCGTCGAGCCACGGGATTCGCACGCAGCCACTGCATTTTTTGGTTTCGGGCTCGGTTTCGGTTTCGGTCAGGAAGCCGGCCGGTACGGCCGGAGAGCGGGAGTAACGCTGTCAGCGACGAGCACCAGGAGCTCGTCGTCCATGAGTCGGTCGAGGTTGCCGGCAGCGGCACGTCCGGAAGCAGCAACGATGTGGGCGATGGGCCGGGTCGCAGTCGCTGCTCCTTGGGCCGCGGTCTCTGCGACGAGACCGTCCGGCAGCCCTTGCCTCCCCCGGCCCGGTCGGCGCTCAGACGTTACGTCCGTTACGTCGCGTTAGACGAGCATCACCGCGCATAGCCCGTTCCGACGCGCCTGGACCACCCACCACCGGGAAGACCACCCCACCCGCGACCCGCCATCCTGGCGAGCCCCTAATATCGTCTGGCGTCCTCCGACGGACGCTGACGCCCGCTGGGTCGTGCCTGTGCCCAACGCCCAACACGACGGCTCCACCGCTTGGCAATGGAGTCGAGCATCGAGGAGAGGAACGTTCATGCGCGCCCGGAGCATCGCTACGGCCACCGCAACAGCATTGGCGCTGGTGGCCGCTCGTGACCTTGTCCAGAAGAAGCACGCACTGCTCCGGAACTTCCCCGTGCTCGGGCACGCCCGGTACCTGTTGGAGACGATCGGGCCGGAGCTGCGGCAGTACATAGTGACCTCCAACGACGAGGAGCGCCCGTTCAGCCGCGACCAGCGCACCTGGATCTACGCGTCGGCGAAGGGGGAGAACAACTACTTCGGGTTCGGAACCGACAACGACGTCGAGCACACGCAGGGGCACGCCTACCTGAAGCAGCGCACGTTCGCCGGCGCGCTGCCCGACGTGCACGACCCGCAGGCCCCACTGCCGTCAGCCAAGGTCCTGGGCGGGCCGCGCGGGCGCGCCAAGGCGTTCCGGCCGGCGAGCGTGGTGAACATCTCGGCGATGAGTTTCGGGTCGCTCTCCGGCGCGGCGATCACCGCGCTCAACAAGGGCGCGGCGCTGGCGGGCACCCTGCACAACACGGGTGAGGGCGGTCTCTCGCCGTACCACCGCAACGGCGGCGATCTCGTCCTTCAAATCGGTACGTCCTACTTCGGCTGCCGCAACGAGGACGGCAGCTTCAACATCGACAAGCTCAAGGACGTGGTCGCCGGCGCCCCGGTCAAGGCGATCGAGATCAAGCTCTCCCAGGGTGCCAAGCCCGGGCTGGGCGGAATGCTGCCGGGCGCGAAGGTGACCCCGGAAATCGCCGAGATCCGCGGCATCCCGCGCGGCGAGGACTGCGCCTCCCCGTCGCGACACACCGCGTTCGGCGACGTCGACTCGATGCTCGACTTCGTCGAACTGCTCGCCGCCGAGACCGGACTGCCGGTCGGGATCAAGAGCGCGGTGGGCGAGATGGAGTTCTGGCAGGAGCTGGCCACGCTGATGGCGCGTGGTGACCGTGGTGTCGACTTCGTGACCATCGACGGTGGCGAGGGCGGCACCGGGGCGGCACCGCTCACCTTCTCCGACTCGGTGTCACTGCCCTTCCGGATGGGCTTCTCCCGGGTCTACGGCGCCTTCGCCGAGCGGGAGCTGACCGACGACCTGACCTTCATCGCCTCCGGCAAGCTCGGCCTGCCCGAGAACGCCGCGGTCGCCTTCGCTCTGGGTGCCGACATGATCAACGTGGCCCGTGAGGCGATGCTGTCGATCGGCTGCATCCAGGCGCAGAAGTGCCACACCGACAAGTGCCCCACCGGCATCGCCACCCAGAGCCCGTGGCTGGCCCGCGGCCTCGACCCGGCCTCGAAGGCCACCCGGGCCGCCGTCTACCTGCGCACCCTCCGCAAGGAGCTGCTGAAGGTCTCGTCGGCCGTCGGCGTCGCCCACCCGGCGCTCATCACGGCCACGGACATCGAGATCATGAACGGCGACTACGAGGCCCGCACCCTGGCCGGCGTCTACGGCTACAAGGACGGCTGGGGCGAGCTGGGCCCGCAGCTCGCCAAGGAGATCACCGCGCTGCTCACCACCGAGCAGCCCTCTGACCAGTCCTCCGATCAGTCCGCTGAGCAGTCCTCCGATCAGAAGCCGACCGACTGACGTGCCGATCACGGCAGGCACCACGCTCGCCTCTCCCCTGCCCGGTGCGCGCGCGTGGTGCCGGCCGGTGGCACTCTTGTCTTCCCTGCTCCACGAACAGCCCCTGCCTAGGTGATCACAACATGAGCGAAAAAGTGCGATTCCCGAGCGTCGTCGGCCCCGAACTGGCCGGAGCGATCGACCTGCCGGAGGGCGAGATCCGCGGCTGGGGGATCTTCGTGCACGGATTCACCCTCGGCAAGGGCTCGCCGGCCGCGTCGCGCGTCAGCAAGCAGCTGGCACGCGAGGGGATCGGCATGCTGCGGTTCGACAACCTCGGGATCGGGGACTCCGACGGCGACTGGGGGGACGGTTCCTTCACCGTCAAGGTGCAGGACACGATCCGTGCCGCAGCCATGATGGCGGAGCGAGGTACTCCGGCAGACCTGCTGGTGGGGCACTCATGGGGAGGCGCGGCCGTCCTCGCCGCGGCGGCCGAGGCCACCGGCGTCCGCGCGGTCGCCACGATCGGGGCGCCGGTCGATCCCAGCCACGTCGAGCGACAGTACGACGCGGTCGTGGACCGCGTGCTCAGTGACGGGTCGCACGAGTGGTTCGTCGGCGGGAGGACCCTGGTCCTCAAGCGTGCCTTCGTCGAAGACGTCCGCCGTGCTCATCTGCGGGACCGGATCGGCGAGTTGGACCTGCCGCTGCTCGTCCTGCATTCGCCGACCGACAACACCGTCGACATCGACAACGCCGGAGAGATCTTCCGCGAGGCACGACACCCGCGAAGCTTCGTCTCACTCGAAGGAGCGGACCACTTCCTGACCGCCCGAGGACAAGCACAGCGAGCCGCCCGCATCATCAGCGCCTGGGCAGACCAGTACATCCACGGGTCACGGGCTCGGTGACCTCGTCGCTGAGCAGCGCGTCCGACCCGGACCCACCGAACACGCCCTAAAGGTCCCGTGGCCGCACCATCATCCGGATCCCGTCCCGTGCCCAGAGCACGAACCGTTCCACCGGCGTCACTTCGTGGCCCGGCGCGGGCCGAAAGCGCAGGTGCTTGAGGAGGACGGCCAGGACGAGCTGGGCCTCGAGCGTGGCCAGAGCGGCGCCCTCGCAGCTGCGTGGCCCGATCCCGAAGGGGACGTACGCGAGCCTCGGCCGCTTGGCCACCTCCTGCGGCGTGAACCTTTCGGGGTCGAACCGCTCCGGCTCGGGCCAGTGCTCAGGGTTCAGGTGCACCGCCCAGAACGGATAGAACACCGTCGTCCCGGCCGCAATCTCGTACGGGCCCAGAACCAGGTCCTCGGTCGTCTCGCGTGCGCCGTACGGGCCTGGCGGGAACAGGCGCATCGACTCCTTGAGCACCATGTCCAGATACCTGAGCCGCCGCAGATCACCGTAATCGGGCGTGGCGCGCTCGCCCAACACCTGGTCCAGTTCGGCGGCGACGCGATCGGCCACGTCGGGATGCCGGCCCAGCAGGTGCAGCGTCCACGAGACGGCGACGCCGGTGGTGTGGTGGGCGGCGAGCAGCGTCACCATCACGGTGTCCCGGATCCGCGCAGGGCTCTGACCGGCCTCGACGAGCGCCCCGATCAGGTCGCTGCGGTCGGTGCGGCCGCCCGAGCGGTGCGCCGCCACCACGCGATCGACCGTCGCGCGCAGATAGGCAAGGGCCACCTCGGCCCGCTCCGCCGAGCGCGGGTCGGCCCGCGGCACTTGGTAGAGCCGCCCTAGGTGCTCGGTGAGCACCTCCTCGAACGCGGCGACGACGCGGTCCGTGTCGGTTTCCGCGCCGCCGAGCGCGAACCCGCAGATCATACGGAGCGATAGTGCGGTCAACTCCTTCTGCAACTCGACGGGTTCGCCGTCGTCCTGCCCTGCCCAGCGGTCCGCGAGTTCCCGCGCCAGCTCGGCGAAGCGCGCGAAGTGCCGCTCGTGAGCCGGCCGTCCGGCGAGCACCGAGAGCAGTAGTCGGCGCCAGGGGGTGTGCTCGTCGGCGGGTAGCACTTGCAGGTTGCCGGCCTCGCACAGCGGGCCCAGGAACGCGAACAGCGCCTCGGGCCGCGTGTCGAGGTGCGCCGTGGCCTCCAGAAGCACGGGATCGGCGACTGACACTGCCGTGTCCGCGCCCGGCAGTTGGAAGCGCACTACGGGTCCGTACGCCTCGTGCAGGCGTAACTGGTACCGGTGCAGCCCGCCCGCAGCCGCAACGGCGCTCAGCCCGCCGTCCTCCTGGTGCTCGGGTCCGGGGATGCGCATGACGGTGCCTCCTGTCCCACGTCCTGCCCTCGGGTCGGTGCCGAGGGACCCGTCAACTCGCCCTTGCCTCAGCCAGTTTCCCCCCGTTCCTGCTTCCCTACCTCACGGCGGGTCCGGGTCGTCCGGAAGCTCTCGTGGCCGGGAGGTGCTGGACCTCGTAGAGCGAGACCCCGCCCTGTCCGGTGCCGTCGACGGTGTGATCGGCCTCGGCTGACGTGGGGACTGGCTCAGCGGCTCCTCGCGGTGGCGGCGATGGCGGGGAGGATGGCCAGGGAGAGGACGCCGCCGGTGAGGGCGAGGATGGGGTAGCCGGCGGCGGAGACGACGAGGCCGGAGGCCAGGCCGCCGGTGGTGCCGGCGAGGGCGATGGCGACGTCGACGGTGCCCTGGGTCTTGGCGCGGGTCGCGAGGGGTACGGCATCGGTGATGATCGCGGTGCCGGAGACGAGGCCGAGGTTCCAGCCGAGGCCGAGCAGGGCCAGGGCGAGGGCGAGCAGGGCGACGGAGTCGGCGGGGGCGAGGGCGGCGAGGAGTCCGGCGGCCAGCAGGACGAGGCCGGAGGCGGCGGCGATGGTGCGGCGGCCGAGGGTGTCGACGAGGCGGCCGGTCAGCGGGGAGGGCAGGTACATCGAGCCGACGTGGAGGGCGATGACGAGGCCGGAGGCGGCGGTGCCGTGACCGTGGTCGTGCATGTGGACCGGCGTCATCGTCATGATCGCGACCATGACGAGCTGGGAGAGGATCATGACCAGGGCGCCCAGGACCACCCCGCCGCTCGTGGCCCCCGGCGCAGACGGGTCGGTCTCCTTGCCGGTCTGGGCCTGCGGACCGTCGGGGTGGGTGTCGGCCGTGGTGCGGGCGAGGAGGAGGGGGTCGGGGCGCAGCCAGACGGCTAGGACCAGGGCAGCCAGCGCGTAGGCGGCGCCGGCCAGGAGGAAGGGCCCGGCCAGGTACGGGATGCCGAGGGTTTCGCCGAGGGCGCCGGTGGGGGCGGCGAGGTTGGGGCCGACGACGCCGCCGAGCGTGGTGGCGACCAGGACGGTGGAGACGGCGCGGGCGCGGTGGGCGGGGGCGGCGAGGTCGGCTCCGGCGTAGCGGGCCTGGAGGTTGGTGGCGGTTCCCGCGCCGTAGACGAACAGCGCGAGGAAAAGCAGGACGGGCTGGTCGAGGACGGCGGCGGCGATGACACCGGCGGAGCCGATCGCGCCGGCGAGGTATCCGGCGGCGAGTCCGGGGCGTCGTCCCTTGGCTTGGGATATCCGGCCGACGGAGATGGCGGCCAGGGCGCTCCCGGCGGCGAACAGGGCGCTGGGCAGTCCGGCCAGACCGGTGGTGCCGAGCATGTCCTGGGCGAGGAGGGCGCCGACGGTGACCCCGGCGGCCAGGCCCGCGCCGCTGAAGATCTGGGAGATGACCAGGACGGTCAGGATGCGGCGCTGTGCCCCGACGGTGTCGGGCCCGGCGGCTATCGTGCCGGTGGCTTCAAGGCTGGTCATCTCTCTCCAGGGCAATCGGGGCAGGCCGAAGGGCCAAGGGTGTCGGTGGAGTACCGGTGGTGCAGGGTGCACACCGGCCCGCGGGTCCGTGCGACCGGGGTCGGTGCTCGTTCCGGGCGGCGGCAGCGCGGGCGGTGCCACCGGCAACACCGGGGACCGGCCCGGGCCGCCTCGTCGCCGGGCGACTCCCAGGCCGGCACCGGGGCCGGCCCCCGCCCACTGAGCCGCGCCTCCTGCACAGACCGGCGCGCTGCGGCGCCGCTGCCCGCCGAACCAGTCACGCCCACAACCGACCGGGCGGGCCTGACGAGGGGGGAATGCTCCGTGTCGTTCATGGCATCGAGTATTTGACCTGGGCTTCTCCTCAGACAGTGGCACCAGTGCCCTTGTACCGCAAAATCCTGCCAGGTACGGTGGCCGCATGCTCAGAACGGTCGCCGTGGTGGTGATGGACGGCTCCTCCGCCTTCGAACTCGGCCTCATCTGCGAGGTGTTCGGCATCGACCGGACCGACGAGGGTGTGCCCCGCTTCGACTTCCGGGTCTGCGGCGAGCACCCCGGCCGGCCGCTGCGCTCCACCGGCTTCGGCATCGTGGCCGGGTACGGGCTCGACGCGGCGGCCGAGGCCGACCTGGTGGCCGTACCCGGCGTATCCGGGGGGCCGCCGGACGCCGTCCCGCCCGCGGTGCTGGACGCGCTGCGCGCGGCAGCGGCCCGAGGCGCCACCCTGCTCTCCGTCTGCTGCGGCGCCTACCTGCTGGCCGAGGCAGGGCTGCTGGACGGCCGGCGTTGCACCACGCACTGGAAGCACGTGGACGACTTCCGTTCCCGCTACCCAGCCGCCAAGACCGACCCGGACGTGCTCTTCGTGGACGAGGGCCGCGTCATCACCAGCGCGGGCACCGCCGCCGGGATGGATGCCTGCCTGCACCTGGTGCGCCGCGAGCTGGGCTCGGCAGTGGCCAACGTGATTGCCCGCCGCATGGTCGTGCCTCCCCAACGGGACGGCGGGCAGCGGCAGTTCATCGACCTGCCGCTGCCGCAGGCACAGGGCGACAGCCTGCAGCCGGTCCTCGACTGGATGCTGGACCACCTCACCGAGGAGTTCAGCGCCGCAGAACTCGCGCGCCGGGCGCGGATGTCGGAACGCACCTTCGCCCGCCGCTTCGTGGCCGAGACCGGCACCACCCCGCTGCGCTGGCTGACGCTACAGCGCGTACTGCACGCACGTCGCCTGCTGGAGGAGACGTCCTCGGGCATGGAGGAGATCGCCCACACCTGCGGACTGGGCTCGGCCGCGCTGATGCGGCACCACTTCCGCCGCGTGGTGGGCGTGACGCCCGCTGACTACCGCAGGTCGTTCAGCTCCAGTCCCTAGGGCAGGTCGAGGAACGGCCCGGTTCTGCCCTTATGGTGACGCTGACTCAATACTGATGGCGAGGAGCTATCATCCATGGCGGTCTCGATCGGATTGCATGTCAGCCCGGACTTTCCCGCGATGCTCGAGCGGATCGACGCACTTGGCGGGGTGCTTGAGGCGGACGCGGACGCCGCCGAGGAACTCGGCCGACTCACCGAGGACGTCGCGCGGGCGTTGCTGGGTGCTGGTGTCGTGCGGGCCGCACTGCCGCAGAGCCTCGGCGGCTACGAATTCTCCCCACGCCAATTGATAGAGACGGTCGAGCGGGTCAGCTACCACGATTCCGCGGCCGGTTGGACGATGATGGCGCTGCAGTTGATGACCGGCACCACTGCGGCCTATCTCGATGGCGTTGCGGCGGCCGACTTGTTCCCGGATGTCGCGGGTGGGGACCACGCGTTGTTGGCTGGGCACGGCACCCGGCCCGGCCGGGCCGTCCCGGTGGAGGGTGGCTATCTGGTGAGCGGCAGTTGGCAGTTCGCCTCCGGCATGGCGCACGCCACCCATATCCACAGTGCGATCCAGGTCGAGGGCACCGGGGAGCTGAGGGTGCTGGCGATGCCGAAGTCGCAGGTGGAACTCGTCGACAACTGGGATGTGCTGGGGCTGCGTGCGACGCACAGTATTGATTACCACTGCGCCGGTGAGTTTGTCCCCGCGACGCACACGTATGTCGCCACGACGACGAACCCCGCCAACGGCGGCGCGATCTACCGCCTCGGATTGGTCAACATGTCCGCAATCGGACACACCGGTTGGGCGCTCGGTGTCGGGCGGCGCCTGCTCGATGAACTGAAGTTGGTCGCCGCGGCGAAATCCGGCACGCGTAACGCCGCCGTCGACACCACGCAGTTCCACGCGGAGTACGCGGCCGCCGAAGCCAAGCTTCGTTCGGCGCGGGCGTGGGCGATGGAGGTATGGCGAGGGATCGAAGAAAGCCTGGATGCAGGCGAGTTGACGAGCACCGAGCAGGACACTCTGCTCAGGCTGGCGCTCAACCACGCGACATGGACCGTGCAAGAGGTAGGTCAGACGGTGCACCGATGGGCGGGGACGGCGGCGATCCGGCGCGGGCCGATCGACCGGTTTCTGCGTGATCTCGGCACAGGTACCCAGCACATCACCTCAAGCCCCACGGTCCTGCAGAACTGCGGGAAATGGCTCAGCGGCGCGCAACCCCAAGCGCACTGGGAATTCCTCGACTTGACGCCGTGACCGATCAGGTCGGCGTACGGCGGATCCACGCCGAACTTCCCCTATGACCGCAACGTCTCCGAAGGCGACTCCCCGAACTGTTGGCGGTACGCGAGGGAGAAACGGCCCGGGTGCAGGAAGCCCCAGCGGGAGGCGACGGCGGTCACGGTCACGGCACCCGGGTCGGAGGCCAGGAGTTCCTTGCGTACTCGGTCCAGGCGGACCTCGCGCAGGTACGCGAGCGGTGTGGTGTCGAGGTGCCGGCGGAAGCCCTCCTGAAGGGCCCGTACGCCGACGCCCACGCATTCCGCGATCTCCGCGACCGTGAGCGGCTCGGCGGCGTGGCCTTCGATGACCTCCATGGCGCGGCGGACCGCGGGCGGTGCGACGCGCGGCTGTTCGCCGAGGAGCGCCGACGTGTAGTTGTGGGGCTGGGCCATCAACAGCTGGGTCATGAGGAGTGATTCAAGCTGTTTTGTCACGAGGGGCTGGCTCCTCATCCCACCAGGCCCCTCCGCCTCCCGGCGCATGAGATCGACGATGTTGAGCCAGGAGCGGGAGCCCGGTGTCGTGAGGTTCATGCCGAGTGAGAAGAAGATCGGGCGGCGCACGGTGCGGCCGAGCAAACTGCCCAGGTGCGATTCCAGCGACGATCGGTCGAACCACACGATCAGCTGCGGATTGCCGTCACCCCAGCGCATGTCCAACTTTCCGGTCGGAGAGGGGACAGAAGCGAGTTCCGGGGAGGAAATGATCTCCTCGCGGCCGCAGGTGATTTCGGCGTAACCGGCGAGCGGTATCTGGACGAGGAAAAAGCTCTCCAGATCGCCCGGTGTAATCCGGACTTCCGTTCCGTAATCGAGGTAATAGAGACCTGTCCGATCGAAGGGTGCGCCGTGCAGCCGGGCGTCGAGCGTCGCCGAGCGCCGCGTGATGCGCAGGTCATGGGGACAGAAGGCGCGGCCGACCTCGGCCCGCGCCTCCCAAATGTCCGCTGTATGGAACAGCTGGTGATTTGCGAGAGGGGAATTTTCAGCGGGCATGTAAACCTCCACCGCCGAGATGCGCGATCGGGACAGCAACCCGCGTGATCCGGATAGCGAAGGTGATCTTGCCATACCAAGATTGACCCCTGACCGCCGCGGACCCGAGAGATCCTGGGAATCAACAATGCAGGGAGTGCCGGGCCGGACTGCGCTCGTCAGAGGCGGAGTCACGCCCAGCGGACAGCCCGTCGCATGCGCGCTGCGCGTATTACGCGCGACCGACGCGACGAGGGCCGCAAAGGCCGTACCCCCGCACGTCGCGGCACCCTTGCCGCTGCTGCCCCGGCCCACCGATTCGGCGGGGCTCCTCTCGCCGGCAGGGTCACCCGGGGCCCATCCCCCGGCCCTACGGGTGACCCGGCCTCCCGCGGCTGCCCGCCAGACCCCCCTCTGGCGGGCAGCCGCATTCCACACAACCGCCACACCCACCCGTTGACGCCGCCACGTGCCGAAACGCTCGCACAGAGCACGACACCGCACGGCGCCACACGGCACCGCTCAAAAACCGCACGCCCCGAACCCCCGGAGTACCCCCTCATGCGCAAGATCACCATCGTCGGAGCCGGCCAGGCCGGTCTCCAGCTCGGCATCGGCCTGGTCGACCACGGTTTTGACGTCACCGTCGTGTCCAACCGCACCGGAGACCAGATCCGCGAGGGCCGGGTCATGTCCAGCCAGGCCATGTTCGGCACCGCGCTGGCCCACGAGCGCAACCTCGGCCTCGACTTCTGGGGCGACGCCTGCCCGTCGATCGACGGTCTCGGCGTGAGCATCGCCGACGGCCAGGGCGGCCGGGCGCTCTCCTTCGACGCCCGCCTCGACGCCACCGCACGCTCCATCGACCAGCGCGTCAAGATGCCACTCTGGATGGGCGAGTTCGCGCGCCGCGGCGGCCGTCTGGAACTCTGTGAGGCCGGCATCGAGGACCTGGAGCGCTACGCCGCCGAGTCCGACCTGGTGATCGTCGCGGCCGGCAAGGGCGAGATCGCGGGGCTGTTCGAGCGGGACGCCATGCGTTCCCCGTACGACGCTCCGCAGCGCGCGCTGGCCCTGGCGTACGTCACCGGCATGGCACCGCTGCCCGACCGCCCCGGCGTCAGCTTCAATGTCATCCCCGGTGTGGGTGAGTACTTCACCATGCCCAGCCTCACCACCAGCGGCCCCTGCGACATCATGTTCTTCGAGGGTGTCCCGGGTGGCCCGCTCGACTGCTTCGACGGGCTCACCCCCCACCAGCAGCTGGCGAAGTTCCAGGAGCTGCTGCGGACGTACGTTCCGTGGGAGGCCGAGCGCTGTACCGATGTCACGCTCACCGACTTGAACGGCACCCTCGCGGGACGCTTCGCGCCGACCGTCCGCAAGCCCGTCGCCACGCTGCCCTCCGGCGCGCAGGTGCTCGGCCTCGCCGACGTCGTCGTCCTCAACGACCCGATCACCGGCCAGGGGTCCAACAACGCCTCGAAGTGCGCGGCCTCCTACCTCGCCAGCATCCTGGACCACGGCGAACGCCCGTACGACGCCGCGTTCCTGGAGCTGGCCTTCGGCCGCTTCTGGGACAACTCGGAGGCCGCCACGACCTGGACCAACGCGATGCTCGGCGCCCCGCCACAGCACGTCCTGGAGCTCTTCGGCGCGGCGAGCGCCAACTCCCGTATCGCCGCCCGCTTCGTCAACGGCTTCGACGACCCGCGCGACTTGTTCCGCTGGTTCATGGACCCGGTGGCCGCGAAGAACTACCTGACCGAGGTCGGCGCCTGATCAGCCGTCAAGAGCGGGCCCACAGCTACTGACGTGACGTCAGTGATGGATACGTAACGAGAGCAGGACAGCAGGACATGAGAAGGATCGCGGTGGTCGGAGCCGGGCAGGCGGGTGCCCAACTCGCTCTGGGACTCCAGGCGCACGGCTATGACGTCACCTTGGTCACCGACCGTGACCCCGACGAGATACGTCGCGGCCCGGTCATGTCCAGCCAGTGCATGTTCGACACCGCGCTCCAGAGCGAGCGCGAACTCGGCCTGCACCACTGGGAGGACCAGGCTCCGGACATCTCCGGCATCGCGTTCTCTCTCATCGGTCCGCACGGTGCTCCGGACGTCTCCTGGCGCGCTCCACTGGAGGGTCCTGCCCACTCCGTCGACCAGCGGGTGAAGTGTGCCGCCTGGGTCGAGCAGTTCGCGGACGGCGACCGCGGCGAGATCGTACTGCACGAGGCGGGTGTCAACGACCTCGAGTGGTACGCCCGTACGCACGATCTCGTCGTGGTCTCCACGGGCAAGGGCGAGCTGAGCCAACTCTTCCCGCGCAACTCCGAACTCTCCCCGTACGACCGGCCGCGCCGTGCGCTGGCTCTGACGTATGTCACGGGAACGGCACCGCGGGAGGGGGAGGACGCCGTCCACTACCGCATGGTCCCCGGCGTCGGCGAATACATCTCCTTCCCGGCCCTCACCACCACCGGACCCTGCGACATCATGGTCTTCGAGGGTGTCCCCGGCGGCCCGATGGACTGCTGGGACGACATCCGCACGCCTGAGGGCCACCTCGCCCGCTCACTGGAAATCCTCCGCCGGTTCTTCCCCGACGAATACGAGCGCTGCCGGCACGCCCGGCTCACCGACAGCGGCGGCGTATTGCGCGGGAGACTCACTCCCACCGTCCGGCACCCCGTCGCCCGCCTGGCCTCCGGCCGGCACGTCCTCGGTATGGCCGACGCCGTCGTCCTCAACGATCCGATCACCGGTCAGGGTTCGAACAACGCGGCCCAGGCCGCGGCCCACTACCTCGACAGCATCCTCCGCCACGGCACCGCCGAATTCACCCCGCAGTGGATGCAGCGCACCTTCGACAACTTCTGGCGCGGCTGGGCTCAATGGGCCGTCGGCTGGACCAACTCTCTCCTGACCGACCTGAACCCCCATCACCGTGACCTTCTGACAGCGGCGGCCGAAGTCCCCTCCGTCGCCGGCGCCCTCGCCGCCGGATTCGACGACCCGCGCACCCTCTACCGCTGGTGGTTCGAGGAGGCCGAGGCACACCGCTTCCTCGCCGAGAAGCGCGCCCAGCACGCCGCCCGCTTCGACGGCCGCGAGCTTCGCCGCGCGTTGGGTCAGTACGCCACCGGCGTGACCGTGGTGACGGCCCGCGCCCCCGACGGCCGCAACGTCGGCATGACCGCGAACTCCTTCACCTCCGTCTCGTTGAACCCGCCCCTCGTCCTGTGGTGCCCCGGCAAAAACAGCCCGAGCCTCCCGGACTTCACCGACGCCTCGCACTTCGCCGTCCACATACTGGCCGCCGACCAGCACCACCTCTCCCGCCAGTTCGCCACCCCGGCCGACGACAAATTCCGCGGTACCCCCACCACCCCCGGCATCGCCGGCACTCCCCTCCTGGACGGCGCGGTCGCCCGCTTCCAGTGCCGCACCGTCCAACGCCTCGACGCCGGCGACCACATCATCTTCCTCGGCGAAGTCGAACAGTACGAGGCCGACGGCGGCACCCCTCTGGTGTTCCACTCGGGGTACTACCAGGTGGCGACGAAGCATCCGGATATGTGAAAACGTCCTCCGGGCCGATACCGCTTTCCTTCCCACCGGTGGTGGCTTGCGCGGGCGACGAAGCCCGCGGTAGCCGTACTCAGCCTCCGTGTGTGGAACAAGCCAATCGCGCAGCGACGCAACATGATCGCCGGGCCTTCGGGGCACGGTTCGCCTTGTGCGGACTTCAACTGACGAAACGGACGACTTCACTGAGCTGTCGGCGCAGCTGACCGGGTTCGACGACGACTGCATTCGCGCGACGGGGCTCGTCGAGGTGTACAGGGCCGTGGCGGTGGAGCAGCTCGGGACGGACCTCTTCGAGCGGCTTCTGGGCGCGCAGGGTCGGCCGACGGGGGAGCTGAACGATGACCTGTTAGATGCCGCCCGTGCGGTAACTTTCCTGTGGTACACGGGCAGTTGGCAGGGTCCACCGCCGTTCGTGGTGTCACCGGCCTCCTACGCCCATGGACTCGCCTGGAGGGCGGCCGGGCTCGCGGCCCCTGCTACTGCACCTGCTGGGTACGGGAGTTGGGCCGAGCGGCCAACTGAGTCGGAGGTCCGGTGAGCCGGTACGACGTGATCGTCGTGGGGGCGGGCGTCGCGGGCTCGCTCGTCGCGCAGCGACTCGGTCGGCACGGTCGCCGTGTCCTGGTCCTGGAAGCCGGCCCGAACGCCGCCGAGGCCGGTACGGGCGAACCGGACCCTCTCACCACATACCTGACGGCGTCCGCGAAGGTCCCCGGCTCCGCTTACCGGCCCGAGCCCGCCGC
This sequence comes from Streptomyces sp. P9-2B-2, assembly GCF_030406865.1. Classification (NCBI taxonomy): domain Bacteria; kingdom Bacillati; phylum Actinomycetota; class Actinomycetes; order Kitasatosporales; family Streptomycetaceae; genus Streptomyces; species Streptomyces sp. P9-2B-2. The sequence goes on from NZ_CP129126.1 coordinate 468,611, forward strand.
AGCCTGGCCCGAGGTGACCGACCTCGTGGGCACGGATGAGGCCCCTGGCTTCCAAGCGGGCGGACACCTGCTCCAGAACGGCCCGCTGCCGTACGCCAGCAGCTATGTCCGTGTCAACGGCGGCACCGGCAACGTATGGACCGGTCTGGCGCCGCGCATGCTGCCGGAGGACTTCGACACCGAAGCCTTCGGATACGGCCGGCGCTGGCCGCTCACGTACGACGACCTGGAGCCCTACTACCGTGCGGCCGAAGAGGAGCTGGGCGTGGCGGCCGACGCCGCCGAGCTACGCGCACACGCGGGGCTGCCGCTCCCCGACGGCTACGTCTTCCCCATGCGCCCCCTCCCCGCCAGCTACCTGGACCGGGTCCTGGCAGCACGCCTCGACGGGCGACGCGTCAAGGACCCGGTCGCCCTGAGCGAGACGGCACTGCGGGTGGTCGGCACCCCGCACGCCCGCAACAGCACCCCCGATCCCGCGTACGACCACGGACGGGGCTACGTTCCACGCGGAGCGCACGGGAGGCCGGATCCGGCCAACCGGTGCGTGGGCAACGCTTCGTGCATCCCGCATTGCCCCGCCTATGCGAAGTACACCCCGCTCAAGACGCAGGGGCGCTGGAGCGCCTCGGTCTCCCTCCGGGACCGGGCCGTCGTCAGCCGCGTCCTCGTCGACGGGAGCGGCCGGACCACGGGCGTCGAGTACCGGGCTTACGACGGCACGGCGGCGGTTGCGCGGGCCGATGTCGTGGTGCTCGCCGCACACACCGTCGAGAACGCCCGGCTGCTCCTGCTGTCCCGGCTCGCCGACCGCAGCGGCCAGGTCGGCCGCAACCTGATGGACCACCCCGTCCTGCTGACCTGGGGCCTGATGCCGCACGCCGTTGGCCCCTACCGCGGGCCCGGCTCCACCTCGGGCTTCGAGGGCTTCCGCACCGGGCCCGGGCGCCGGCTGCGGGCGCCGTTCCGAATCGAGATCGGCAACTGGGGATGGGTCTGGGCCAAGGGCCCCGTCGACGGCGAGGTGGCCCGGCTCCTCACCGAGCAGGGGCTGTTCGGTGCGGAGCTGCGGAGCGCCGTGGGCGACGGGATCAGCCGCCAGTTCGCCCTGCAGTTCGAGATGGAGCAGAGCGCCGACCCCGCCAACCGTGTCACCCTCCACCCGCACGAGCGCGACGCGCTCGGGCTGCCCCGGCCTCTGGTCACGTACGACCTCGCAGGCCACGTCAAGGACGGCATGGCCGCCGCACGGGCGGTCTCCGACCAGATCTTCGCGCTGCTCGGCGCCGAGGACCACACCGACTACGCACCCGCAGCGGCCTGGCCCGGCCGCTTCTCCCACGGCGGCCGTACCTACGGATACCGCGGCGCGGGGCACGCCGCCGGCACCCACATCATGGGCGACTCCCCCACCACCTCGGTGGTCGACTCCTGGCAGCGCTGCTGGGACCACCCCGGGCTGTACGCCGTCGGCTGCGGCAGCATGCCGTCGATCGCCACCTCCAACCCGACCCTGACCATGGCCGCCCTCGCTCTGCGCAGTGCCGAACGCATCGAGGCGGACCTCGTCGCACGCGACCGCCCCACCCCGCTCACCCCGAGAACCCCAGGAGCGCCCGCATGAGCCCGCTGTCCTTGCCGCCGGTCCCCGAGCCCTTCCAACTGCCGTTCCACTACGGGGCCTTGCATCACCTGGGCATCGACTGGCTGGTCGCTCCGGAGCCGGTCCGTGAGCTGCTCGCCAAGCAGCACCCCGACCTGTCCGCGGCCGAGTTCGACGGGCGGGCGCTGGTGTCGTTCAACTACCAGCTGTACTTCGCCCAGTACGCGTTCGGCGGTGGCGTCACCCAGGAGATCGAGTACAACGTCATCGCCTTCCCGACCGCCGAGAGCGACCGGATCCCGCAGCTGACCTACGCGCAGTACGCGCAGGGGTGGGACCAGACGAAACTGCTCGGCATCGCCCGCATCCACGTCCTGTGCGACAACCCGTTCGCCATCGGCGCCGGGCGCGCCCTGTACGCGGAACCGAAGTACCCCGGTTGGTTCGAGGTCGACTTGCCCTCTCTGAACGGGCCCACGGGCGAGACGTGGACGGTGCACGGCAAGGCGGCCGACGCCGGCCCGGACGGAATCCTGGAGAAGAGGGAAACTTTGCTGTTCTCCCTCACGGCCGCACTGGACGACATCGCCGCCTCCCCCGCCAACAACACCCCCATCACGGGCTACGGCACCTGCCCGGACGGTCGGGTACTCGCCGGCCCCATGAACGTCTACCAGCCCTACCGCTGGTACGACCTCAGCGCCCCGGAGCACGCCGACCGCGTGCACCTGACCGTCCACGCTCCGGACCACGACCTCGGCCGGGGCATCCGCTCACTCGTCAGCGACACCCCGGCCGCCGGCGCCTGGACCTACCAGTCACCCCCGGTGGCCGCTCACAACCGCCCCTACTACCTGCCCACCCGGCGTCCCGCCGACCGCTGATGAACGGGGCGTGTGGACGCTACCGTCCGGTGTAGGTGAACTCGTCGGCGGGGCTGGTGGGAGAGGTGGCCTTGCCGACCGTCACGGTGATGTTCACCGTCTGGTGGTCGTCGAGCTGGCCGGGCGCTGTTGCGGTGAGCTGGCCGGTGGAGATGAACTTGACCGAGTCGGATGCCTTGTCCTTGAAGTGCACGGTGGCGCCATTCGCGAAGCCCGAGCCGCCGATGGTGACCAGGGTGCCGACCTTTCCGCTGGTCGGGCTGACCGCATTGACCACCACAGGTGCGGGTCCGCCATAGGCGAACTGCGACATCGCGATGGCCGGGGAGGTGCCGAGGGTGTTGGTGACGCGGACGTGGACGACACCCGTTCCGGTGGGGACCTTGGTGGTGATCTTGAGGCCGGAGGGGTCGATGACGGTGTCGCGGTCGGCGCAGGCGAAGTGGCCGAAGTCGACCTTGCTGTCCTGACTGAAATCCTTGCCATAGATGGCCACCGTGTCGCCTGCGGCGCCGAAGGTGGGGCTCAGGGTGGTCACCACCGGCGGCGAAGGGACGGGAGGCGCCTCCACCAGGTCCAGGTAGGTGGAGTTGGCGTGCTGGAAGGCGACCTGGCCGAGGAAGTCCTGGGTGGTCTTGTTGACCAGGTTCTTGGCCAGGCTCGTGTATCCGGTGTTCATCAGGCAGAGCGTGCCGGGCTGGACGTAGACGTTGCCCTTGGTGCGCTGGGAGATCGCCCCGATGAGCAGCTTCACTTCTTCGGTCGCCTGCGGTCCCGGGTTCGGGTACCAGCCGGTGGTGGTGTCGAGATCGGCCCACGCGTGCGGTACCAGGTCGTAGGCGTTGTTCTGGCGCTCGTCGATGACCCACGGCACGGAGTTGAAGTAGTCGACGAAGCTCTGTCCGCCGGCGGTGGGGGCGGCATAGGTCATCACCGCGAACTTCGGCTGCTTCGGCCAGGTCCGTGCCTGTAGGTACGGCGCGAGCATGGTGGCGATGCAACCGCCCAGGCTGTGACCGGTCAGATAGACGGTCGGCTGCGGCGAGGCCGGCGCCGCCCCGAGCGCGGCGGAGAGCGCCTGAGCGAGCGTGGTGTTCGGGGAGGGGGCGACGATCGAGCGGGCTTTGACAACCCGTTGGAATGCGTCCATCGCCCCCTTGGAAACGGTGATGGGCTTCGGCGATCCGCTTTCGGGGAACGGGACGACGGTGCCGACGTCGAGGTCCTCGAGGATGTCGGTCAGATCGGCGTCCGTTCCGCGCGCGACCACGGCGAACTCGTTCGAGCCGTTGGTGCTCCGTGCGATGTAGGCCATATTGGCGTTGGCCGCGCTCAGGGCGAGCCACACCAGCTCCCACTCGCCCTCCGTCGCAAGGCTGCTATCGCTCAGCTGCGCGTTGACGCCGGTGATGATGCGTTTGGTCTGCTGCTCCAGGGTTTCCCCGGACGGACGCGGGGTGGCCCCGGTGGCTGCAAAGGCAGCCAGGGTCATGGTCACCTGGGCAATTGTCGGATCGGGTGCCATCGTCGTTCCTGCTCCTCGGATGTTGTGCCGGTGCGGAGACGGGACGGCCTTTCGGCAGCATCAGGGCAGATCCGTGCCGGGCCGACCGTCTGATGGGGTCGCGCACCATCAGACCTCCCCTCTGCGGTGTCCGGTGTCTTTCCTGCCGTCAGGTGGACCAGATTCACCTTGTTGGCCCTTCGCCATCCCTGTGTCCGGTTCGCCGAGCCACGTGATGCTGAGGCTTTCCGCGCCGCCGAGATGCGCAAGCACCAGCCGAACGCGTGGTGCCCGCCGTTCCGAAGAAACGGCGGGCACCACGTCGGCCCTGGTGAGAGTCGCGGCTATCGGGGGGCGGGCTTGCCCCAGCCCTCGGCGATGTCGTCCTTGGCATGGCCCAGCTGCGCCTCGCTCGGGAAGCTCGGCGTGCCGGAGACCTTCGGCAGCTTGGCGGCCGCCGTCTTGTCGAGCGTGCCGTTCTTCTCCATGGCGGCCATCAGAGCCGGGCGGGCGTAGCCCTTGAGCCAGAGGTTCTGGCCCTCGGCACTGTAGAGGTACTCCTGCCACAGTCGGGCGGCCGCCGGGTGCGGGGCGTTCTCGTTGATGGCCTGCGAGTAGAACTCCGAGAACTTGCCGTCCTCCGGGACCGCGACCTGCCAGTCGACTCCCCTGCTCTTGAGCTTGTCGGTGTACCTGGCGTTGAGGTAGTCCCAGTCGAGGACGATCGGCGTCCGGCCCTTCACGATGGTGGCCCCGGTGGACTGGACGGGCGTGTAGTTGCCGTTCTTTCTGAGCTTGGTGAAGAAGTCGATGCCGGGCTGGATGTAGTCGAAGGAGCCACCGTTGGCGAGGGCGGCCGCGTACACACTGCCGAAGGCCGAACCGGACTTGTTGGGGTCGCCGTTGAGCGCGACCTTCCCCTTGTACTCCGGCTTGAGCAGATCCTTGAAGGTGGTCGGGCAGGTCTTCACGCGACGGGCATCGCAGCCGATGGAGATGTAGCCGCCGTAGCCGTGGTACCAGCGGCTCATCGTGTCCTTCTGGCCATCGGGGATGTCGATGAAATCGGTGACCATGTACTGCGCGAGCAGATTCTGCTGGGCGGCGCTGTACGCGAAGGAGCTGCCGAGGTCGAGGACGTCGGGTGCCCGGTCCTTGTCCTTGCTCTTGCGGGAGGTGACGGCGTTGATCTCGTCCTGGCTGGCGCCGTCCGGGTTCTCCACCTTGACCTTGATGCCGTACTTCTTCTCGAAGCCGTCGATCAGCGCGCCGTAATTGGCCCAGTCGCGGGGAAGCGCGATGGCGTTCAGGGTGCCTTCCGCTTTGGCTGCCTTGATGAGCGCGTCCATGCCCCCGAAGTCCTCGGCCGTGATCGCGGTGGCCGCGCTCTCTCCGTCGGCGTTGGTCGACGCGTCGGGGCCCGCGCCACAGGCGCTGAGGACGAGTGTGGTGGCGACGAGGCCGCCGGCGATGACGGCGGATCTCGGCAGGAACTCGGGCACGGTCTCTCCAGAGGGGTACACAAGGGGGCACAGGGAACAGACGGGCATTCGCCTGGGGGGTGACAACTTGCGCGAATAGCCTGTCTGAACAAGTTGGCCATAGTAGGCACGCTGCCGATGCCTGTTCCGTAACATCTTCGAAACTCTTAGCTACCATTCCTGCACATCTCTGACACGCAAGGATGGATGCACCACGGCACCGCATCCCCGCTGGTCGCGCTGCGTACACAGCGCACCACTCTGCGCGAGAGAAGGGGCATGTCGGCACGGCACGGGAAGATTGCCGGGGAGCTGCGGCGGGCGATCGATCCCCGGCACTGGTGCCTTGGGGTCAGCCCGGGGGCAGTTGAGGGACGAGCGGGTTCGGGTTCGGTGTCTGGTGATGTTCTCCGGCTGTGCGGCCGGTTTGCTGGGCGGGGATCTGGCGTACGCACTCGATGAGGTAGTCGCCGGTGTCCGGGGCGAGGGTGACGCCGTGGGTCTCGCTGCGGAAGCCGGGGAAGCGCCGGTCGAAGGATTCCAGGGCGGTCAGGTAGCGCAGCAGCGGGCCGTCGAGGGCGCCGGTGTTTTCGCCGGGCATCAGGACGGGGATGCCCGGCGGGGTGACGGTGACCATGGCGGCGGCCACCCGGTCGGCCGCGTCGGTCAGTCTTACCCGCTCGGTGCCGCCGCGGATGAGGCGCTGGTAGCAGTGCTGGGGCGGGGTGACGGGCTCCGGCAGGTCTTGGAAGGCGGTGTCGAGCAGCTCGACCAGGCGGGCGTCGCGCAGGTGGTGGTGCATCTCCTGGCACAGTTCGCGCAGGGTCTGGCCGGTGTAGCGGTGGGGGTGCGCGGCGACCAGCTCGGGCAGCAGGCGCTCCAGGGGTGCGTTGCTGTCATAGAGCGATTTGAAGTCCATCAGGGCGTCCATCAGGGTTCCCCACTTGCCCTTGGTGATCCCCATGGAGAAGAGGAGCAGTGTGGTGTAGCTGTCGGTCTTCTCCACCACGATGTTCCTGGTGGCCAGGTAGGCGGTGAGGACGCGGGCGGGGATGCCCCAGTCGGTCATCTGCCCGGTGGCGTCGATGCCGGGGCAGGTGAGGGTGACCTTGATGGGGTCGAGCAGGCAGTAGCCCTCGGTCAGGCCGGTGAAGCCGTGCCAGCTCGCGTCGGGCTCCAGCTGCCAGCAGGACGGTTCGTTGCGCAGCAGTTCGGCCGGTGCGTCGGCGAAGGGCAGACGTTCACCGGTGGCGGGGTCGGTCACGGTCTCGGGTTGCCAGATGCCGAAGAACCAGTCGGGCCGGTCGTCGGCGGCTGCGATGCGCCGGCCGACGCGTACGACGGTCTGGCGAAAGCGGATGGCTTCGGTCACCGCTTCGTCGATCAGGCAGCGGCCCTGGGGGCCGTCCATCATCGCGGTGGCCACGTCGAGGGAGGCGATCATCGGGTACAGCGGTGAGGTGGTGCCGTGCATCATGAACGCCTCGTTGAACCGTTCGTGCTCCACCGGCGCCCGGGGTGCGGGTTTGATGTGCACCATGGCGCTCTGTGACAGGGCGGCCAGCATCTTGTGGGTGGATTGGGTGGAGAAGACGGTGGGGCGTTCGGGGCCGGGGAAGGTGTCGGGGCCCACCGCCATGCCGTAGCGGCCGGCGTAGAGGGGGTGGAAGCGGGCGTAGGCGAACCAGGCTTCGTCGAAGTGGAGCCGGGGAGTGCTGGGTGCGAGTGCCTGGGCGACCTGGAGTGTGTCGTAACACAGGCCGTCATAGGTGGAGTTGGTCAGCACCGCGTACTGGGCCTTGGGTGAGATAGCGCCCTGGGTCAGTGGGTTGCGGCTGGTCCTGGAGGCGACCGACTGTGCCTGGATCTCGGCAGGCGCCAGGGGTCCTGCCAGTCCGTAGCCGTTGCGGGTGGGGACCAGGTAGACCGGCCGGGCTCCGGAGAGGACCAGGCCATGCAGCACCGACTTGTGGCAGTTGCGGTCCACCAGTGCGATCTCGTCCTGGGTGACGCTGTAGTGACCGACCATCCGGTCGCAGGTGGAGTCGCCGTGGAGCACGAAGTAGGTGCGGTCGGCGCCGAAGACGCGGGCGGCGTTGCGTTCCGCCGCTCCGACCGGGCCGGTGTGTTCGAAGAGGGAACCGAGTTCCTCGACGGAGATCGACAAGTCGCTGCGCAGCAGCCGTTCTCCGAAGTAGTCGTGGAAGGCCCGGCCAACGGGGGACTTGAGGAAGGCGACACCGCCGGAGTGCGCAGGGGTGTGCCAGGAGTACTCGTGCGCGTGGTCGAAGCGGCGCAGTGCCTTGAAGAAGGGTGGCAGCAGATCGCCCTGGTAGCCGCGGGCGGCGCCGGCGATGCGTCCGGCGATGAACGGTGCGGTGTCCTCCAGCGGCCAGATGTAGCCGATCACGGTTTCGGCCACCCACAGGGGCAGGTGTTCCAGGTCTTCACCGGCCGTGACCAGGAAGACGGGGAGGTTCTGGAAGCGCCGACCGGCGTGGCGCAGTACCGCGGCGCCGCCTGTTTCGCCGTCGTCTCCAGCGGCCTGGGAAAGGTCCCAGTCGACCACGGCGGCGGCCAGGCCTGCCTCGGTGCGCAACACCGCTTGGGCGTCGTCCGCCGTGGTGGCCCAGCGCACGTCGAGACCTCGGGTCTCCAACTCGTTGCGGATTCTGCGTAGTTGCTCGGCAGCGATGCCTCCGCTCTGTGAGGACTCGCGTACCGCGAACAGAACCGTCGTCCCATCGGTCATAGTGGCCCCTCTGCTCTGCGCGGTCGGTGCATGGTCTGCTGTGCGGGCCATGCGTGCTGTCCGAGAGGCAACCGGAAGATCACCGGCATCGGTCCGGCGACGGGGCGAAACCACTCCGATGAGGGAACCGCCCCATCCGACCGTGCTGTGTGCACGCTCCTGGCTTCGGTACGGGCACGGCTGCACTCCCCCGCCCCCGTACCAACCTGCTCCTCGCCGAGATCAGCACCGCAGCGCCGGGCCGAGCAGTCGCCTCGTGTAGCCTCAAATGTTCGGGCGGCCGTGACGGTCGGCGCTTCCGTCCGTGTGGTTCCCCTGTTTCGTCGGCTGCTCATTCCTGCCGGGCCTTCCTCGGTACGTTCCCCATGCGGAAGGCTCTTCATGAACCACCCGGACCGCCTCGACACCGCGCACGGCAGCCTCGCCCGGCCGGAGGCTCCCCTCACCCCGGCGGTCTCCCCGGTCGACTCCTTCGCCGACCTGGAACTGCCGGCCGAGGTGCTGCGAACGCTCAGCGAGCGCGGGGTGCGCGAGCCCTTCCCGATCCAGGCGGCCACGCTGCCCCACGCTCTCGCGGGGCGTGACGTCCTGGGGCGCGGGCGCACGGGATCGGGCAAGACGCTCGCCTTCGGCCTGCCGCTGCTCGTACGGACGGCCGGGCGGCGCGCGCAGCCGAAGGAGCCCCTCGCCCTGATCCTGGTGCCTACCCGGGAGCTGGCCCAACAGGTGACGGAGGCGCTCGCGCCGTACGCCGACGCGCTCCGGCTGCGGATGGCCACGGTCGTCGGCGGCGTATCGCTCGGGCGGCAGGCCGCTACGCTGCGCGACGGAGCCGAGGTCGTCGTCGCCACCCCTGGCCGCCTGCACGACCTCATCGAGCGCAGGGCCTGCCGCCTGGGAAGGGTGCGGATCACCGTCCTCGACGAGGCCGATCAGATGTGTGACATGGGCTTCCTGCCGCAGGTCACGGCGGTGCTCGACCAGGTGCACCGCGACGGCCAGCGGATGCTGTTCTCGGCCACCCTGGACGACGACGTGGATCACCTGGTCCGCAGTTATCTCCATGACCCCGTCGTCCACTCGGTCGACCCGTCCGCGGGTGCGGTCACGACGATGGATCACCATGTGCTGGTCGTCCACGGCCCCGACCGGTACGCCGTCACGACGGAGATCGCCGCCCGCGACGGCCGCGTACTGCTGTTCCTGGACACCAAGCACGCGGTCGACCAGCTCACCCGGCATCTGCGGGCCAGCGGGGTGCACGCCGCGGCCCTGCACAGCGGCAAATCCCAGCCGCAGCGCACACGGACCCTCGCACAGTTCAAGACCGGCCAGCTCACCGTCCTGGTGGCGACCAATGTCGCAGCCCGTGGTCTGCACATCGACGACCTCGATCTCGTGGTCAATGTCGACCCGCCCACCGACCCCAAGGACTATTTGCACCGCGCGGGCCGCACTGCCCGGGCCGGTGAGTCCGGCAGCGTCGTCACGCTGGTGCTGTCGGCCCAGCGCCGCGAGATGACCCGGCTGGTAGCCGCGGCCGGGATCGAGCCGACGATCACCAAGGTGCGCTCGGGTGAGGCGGAGCTCAGCCGGATCACCGGGGCCAAGGCCCCCTCCGGCACCCCGCTCGATGGCGGGCCCGCCGCGCCCCGGGCCAAGAACACCAACACCCCCTTCCGCGGCCTGGGCACCAACAAGGACGCCTCCCGTGGCGCCGGCGGCAAGTCCCGCAAGGCCACCGAGGCCCGTAAGCTCGCCGAGGCCCGCAAGGCGGCCCGGGTGCGCCGCGGCAACTGAGGCTCGGACCCGCGCCTCGCCCACACCACCAGGTGACTCCATGCCGCCGCAGCCGCTGTCGCCCTGGAAGCGCCGTGGAAGCCCCGTGGAAGCCCCGTGGAAGCGCCGTCTAGGGTGCGGGCATGAGCCCTCATAGCTACCTCTCCGAACTGTTCTCGCTGGACGACCGGGTCGCTGTGGTGACGGGCGGCAGTTCCGGCATCGGCCGGGCCATCGCCGGGGCTCTCGCGCGAGCGGGGGCACGTGTGGTGATCGTGGCGCGCAAGGAGCCGGAACTGGCCGCCACGGTCGACGAGTTGGCGACGGACGGCTGTCGGGCGGCCTGGGTGAGCGCTGACCTGAGCAGTCGCGACGGAGTGCGCGCGGCGGCGGAGCAGGCGGCCGAGGTGTTCGGCGAGCCCGACATTCTCGTCAACAGCGCCGGAATCAACCTGCGACCGCCGATGGGCGAGCTGGGCGAGGAGGTGTGGGACGCCACCATGGCGGTGAACCTGGAGGCGCCCTACTTGCTCGGCCAGCGGTTCGGGCCGGGCATGGCCGAGCGGGGCTTCGGGCGGATCATCCACGTCACCTCCCAGCAGGCGCACCGGGCGTTCGTCCAGAGCGGCGCCTACGGGGTCTCCAAAGGGGCGCTGGAGTCGCTGGCCCGCTCTCAGGCCGAGGCGTGGTCGCCACACGGCGTCACCTGCAACACGCTGGTGCCCGGCTTCGTCATGACCCCGCTCAATGCGCGGTTCTCCTCCGATCCGGAGAAGGTGGCGGCGCTGGCCGCGCGCACGATGGTCGGCCGCAACGGCCTGGCCGAGGACTTCGCCGGAGCCGCGGTGTTCCTGGCCGGGCGCGGCTCCGGCTACGTCACCGGGCAAGCGATCTTCGTCGACGGTGGGCTCTCCGTTCACTGAGCCCGGCACCGCAGGAAATCCCAAACCACAGGGGTCACGAGCAGAGGCGGGGATGCGGGGCCCGGCCTGTCACACAGGAACTCCGTCCCGGGCTCGCGCAGTTCCCCGCACCCGCCGTCCACAACGCGGGCGCCGCCGCTCGTTCGCCGTACGGAAACTGCGCCTCCTCGCGAACCGGAGGCCTGTACTTGTGCGTAGCTTCTCCGGTTCCTGGGGCCGTGCCCCTACAAGGGAGAGACGGATGGCTACCGTCAAGGATGACGGTAGCGCCCTGTCTGAAAGCAGCCCCCGGGAAGGGGCACCGGGTACCCCTTACGCCCAGCGCGCTGACCTGGTGCAGCGGGCCTTGCGCCAGGTGCTGCCGTTCGATTCCGGGCGGTTCGGAGTGGGGGTGGAATCGACTGAAAGACGTCAGGGGCGGATATAGGACGGGCATCGCATAGTTTCCTTCAATTCTGTGACCCCTGGGCCTTGATGCAGGTCAGAGCGGAATTCCCGGCAAGTCAAGCTTTGCGCAAGTCTGTTGACAGAGGCGGAGTACCGCTGCGACCTTGTCATCGCCTCGCCACTCGAACGGCCGGTCGTCGCGCTGCGGCCCCCGTTTGGCGTTGGCTCGGTTCATGTGGTCCCGGTGCCGTCGGCGGACGTGTTCCCGGACCTGAAGAAAACGGGGGGCAAGACGTGTATCGCAGCATGCAAACCAGAAAGACCTTGTCGTGACCCTGGTGGTCATCGGTGCCAATCCGACGGTCGCGCGAGCGGCCGAGGCTCTCCCCGGTGATCTCCTTCATGTACAGCTGCCCGGGGCCCCGGCCCTGGACCGGAGCAACAAGACGCCGGGCACCCAGCAGGTGCACACCGTCGACTTCCAGGACGGCCCGGCCTTCCTGGCGTTCGTCGACGAGGTGCTCAAGCCGTTGTCGCCCACCGCCGTTGTCTCGCTCACCGAGCTCGGTCTGGAGCCGGCGGCCGCGGCGGCGGAGCGGCTCGGCGTACGGGGGGTCACCCCCGCGGTCGTCCGGCACACCCGCGACAAACTGGAGATGCGGCGGGTCCTCGAACGGAAGGCGCCGCACCTGAACCCGGCCTTCGCCTCCGGCGGCGACCCGGACGCGGTGGCCCGGCTGTTCGCCGGGCACACCCCCGTGGTGGCCAAGCCCGTCAACGGCGTCGGCAGCAATGCCGTGGCCCTGCTGGAGCGTGCGGCGGACCTGCCGGCGGACCGCCGGACCGCCGGAACCCTGCTGGAAGCCTTCGTCGGCGGACTGGAGTTCAGCGTGGAGACGCTGTCCGCCGGCGGCCGGCACACCGTCGTCGGCATCGCCCAGAAGGGGACGACGGGGAGCTTCGTCGAGGTCAGCCATATGATGCCGCCGCCGGCCCTGGACGCCCGCGGGCGGGCTCGGGTCGAGGAGGCGGTCGGCCGGCTGCTCGACGCCCTCGGGCTGACGGACGGGCCGAGCCACACCGAGGTCAAGGTGGACGGCGACCGCGTCATCGTGATCGAGACGCACAACCGCCTCGGTGGCGACGGCATCGCCGACCTGGTCCGGCTCACCACGGGCATCGACTGGCGGGTCGCCGCCCTCGGATGGGCGGTCGGCGCGGGAGTGCCGCGCGGGCAGGCCACGGCCGCCACGGCCGCGACCGTCTTCTTCACCGCACCGCCCGGCACCGTCACCGCCGTCGCCCCACCACCGTCACTGGCCCACGGCACGATTGTGGAGTGGGAGGTCACCGTGGAGCCCGGCGACCCGGTCCGCCCGCTCAGGTCCTCCACCGACCGCCTGGGCACGGCCGTCGTCACCGCCGCGGACGCGGCGGCGTGCGTGGCGGCGGTGGCCGAGCTGACGGCGTTGCCCATCGTCACCACGCGACCCGACGTCCCCGTGCGCACCCGCACGGACGCCCGCTCCACCGCACAGCCCGACGCCGCTCCGCCGGACACCACGGCCCCGCCGCACACCGTCACACAGCCCGCGCCCGTCGCGTAACACGCACCACCACGCACGCACTTCGGCCCTGGGCCGCCCTGCCACAGGGCACCCCCCACCCCCGGGCCGATCACAGCCGTACCTCTCTCATCACTCGTCATACGACTCGACCACGCCCTGGGGGGACCATGCCTGTCGACAACGCGCCAATTTCCTACGATTTCCACGGAGACGCGCCGTTCACCACACCGTTCCAGGAGATCAAGCCCGAGGAGATCCACATCTACCTCGACCTGGACACCAAGGTGGGAAAGAACACCTGCGGACAGAAATGTACGCACTGTTGGTTCGTCAACTACGAGAAGGTCTACGACAAGTCGTTCGCCATGGAGGAAGGCCCGCGGATCCTCTCCGGCCTCCAGTCGCACGGCTACCACGTCTACCCGCGGTACGTGGACAGCTTCGCGTACGACGGTGAGTTCATGCGCATCTACGGCCCCGCCAACAACCGTGAGTTCAGACAGGAATCCGACCACAAGCCCACCGAGACCATGGAGAAGGGCGACGCCTGGACCAGCGGCCGCCCGCTGCTCGCCGACAACTACCTGGAGCTGCTCGACCTCGCCCGGGTCAACGGCTACGGCACCATCTCCATCACCTACCACGGCGTCATCGACGAGAACCTGGCCGTCATCGACGACGGCAGCTACCCGATCAAGGGCGTCTTCAGCGGGGCGAACACCGAGGAGGTGCTGCGCCGGATCGGCCACTACAACGACCACTACCGCAGCACGCTGCCCGAGGACGCCGACCGGTCGGATGCCTTCCGGGTCAACATCGGTGTCACCATCGGCCGGCACAACCACGGCCGCCGGTCCCTGGAGCGCTACGCCCACTACTTCAACGAGCTGGGCGTCGACACGGTCCGCTTCAACAACTTCTCCGACCATGGCGGCCGGCACCCCGAACTCCAGCTCAGCTACGAGGAGATCGAGCAGGCCTACCGCGACTTCAAGTGGCTGCACGAGAACGTCGAGCTGGGCTTCCAGCTCGGCGTGAGTGAGGACTTCGGGACCTTCGGGATCAAGGCGATGGGGTTCCCCGGGCATGTCGGCTGGTGCCGGGCCGGCCGCCAGCTGTTCGCCGCCATCCCCACTCAGGAGAGCGTGCTGTCGGAGTCCGCTGACGGGCGCCGCGAGAAGATCGGTGACATCGTCGGCTGCGTCAACACCTTCGAGCCGCACCTGGGCATCCTCGTCCGCACGGTCGCCGAGGGGGGCGAAGACGTCCGCTACGACCTGGAGTTCGACCACGCGGCCATCCAGGCGTTCACCGACAAGCGCCTCTCCGGCGTCTACAAGGACGGCTGCTTCGCCCGCGAACTCGCCCAGGAGCAGCAGCTGGTCTCCCGGGTCCCCGCACGCCGCCGGCTTCCTCTCGTCGAGACGACGGGCTGAAGGAGAACACGCACATGCCGCACGTCCTCGTCTTCGCCAAGACGCCCTACGCCAAGACCCCTTACGACCGCTGGCTGGCCGACACCGGCATCGTGCCGGTCATCCTCACCACCACCGAGTTCGCCGCCGGATACGGCCACTTGCCTCATGTACACGCCTTCGACGACTACGACACCAATCAGCTCGTCGAGAAGACGGCACTGCGCCTGGCCCGCGCGCACGCCGTCACGGCCGTCTTCGCCCGCGCCGAGGCGGACGTGGTGCGCGCCGCCCAGCTGCGCGACCTGCTGGACCTGCCGGGACAGCGGACCGCGAGCGCCCTGGCCTTCCGCGACAAGGTGGTCATGAAGGACCACCTCGTCGGCGGCCCGGTGGAGATTCCCGCCTACCGGCCCCTGGATTCGGCCTACACCGCCCTGGAGTTCGTTGCCGAGCACGGCTATCCCGTGGTCATCAAACCGCTCTCGGAGTCCGGCTCTCTGGGCGCGGCCATCATCCGTGACGAGGCGGAGCTGGACGCCTACCTCGCCCGCCCGTGGCGCGGCGCGAGCGAGATCGAGGTGTTCGTCCCCGGGCAGATGTACCACGTGGACGGGCTGGTCGTGAACGGCGAGGTGGTGTTCGCACACCCTTTCCGCTACCTCAACGACTGCCTGTCCTTCCGGGCGAACGACTGGGTGGCCAACCTCCCGCTGACACCCCAGGACCCCGTCCACGACCGGCTGCTCGAGGCCGCCAGGGCGGTGCTGGCGGAGCTGCCCACACCACCGCACACCGCCTTCCACGCGGAGCTGTGGATCACCCCCGACGACCGGACGGTGTTCTGCGAGATCGCCAGCCGGACCGGCGGCGGGATGATCAGCGCCATGGTCCGGCACGCCTTCGGCATCGATCTCGACAAGGAGTGGCTGTACGCCGAATGCGGCCTCCCCAGCACCCTGGCCACTCCCGTCTACCGGCCGACCGGCGCCCTGTGCATCCCACCGTCGGACGGCGTGCTGACCCATCTGCCCTCCGGTGACGAGCCGGAGGGCGTCAAGGAGGTGGCGCTCACCGGCACGGTCGGTCAGGAGTTCCACGGCGGGGTCAAGTCCGGTCTCTTCCTGGCCGGTTACGTCGTCGGCGGCGACACCGAGGAGGCTGTGGCGGCCAACCTGGAGAACGTGGCGAACTGGTTCGCCGACCACGCCCAGTGGTCCCCCGCTCCCACGGCAGGCACCCGATGAGCGGGCGGGCGCCCGGCGCCCTGCCGGGCCCGCTGGTCGGTACGGACTGGCTGGCGCCTCGGCTGGGCGCCCCCGGGCTGGTGGTGCGCGTCACCGCCTGCATCCTGGCGCTGGGGGCCGAGCTGGCCGGATACGACGACCTGGCCGTGTACGACGGGTCCTGGAGCGAATGGGGTCTGCCGCGCGCGGACCGGCCGGTCGTCACCGGTCCGCAGAGCGGAGGGCCGTCGGCGTGATGCCCGCACTCTCGGCCAAGTGGCGTACGTTCAGGGGGCTTTCGTCGAGCCTCAAGTCACTGATCGTGCTGTCCTTCGTGGTCGCCCTCGGCAGCTACATGGTCACCCCGTTCATCGGCGTCCTGATGGTCCAGGCGGTGGGCCTGGACGTCCGCCTGGCCGGTGTACTGGTGGCCGTGGCCACGTTCATCCAGTTCGGCGGCAGCATCCTCGGGGGCCTGGTCGTGGACCGGCTCGGCCTCAAGCGGACGATGGTCGGCTCCCTCGCCGTACGGACCATGGGTCTGCTCCTGCTGGGGCTGGCCGTGAAGGTCCCCTGGGTCGCCTACCCGGCGGTGGTTCTCGTCGCCGCCGGGCCGGCGCTCTACCTCCCGGCGAACAAGGCGTACATCGTCACCTGCGTCTCCGACGAGCTGCGGCCGCTGTTCCTCGGGGTCAGCAGCGCGGCCCTCAACGCCGGGATGGGGCTCGGGCCGCTGCTGGCCGCCGTCCTGATCGACGCCGATCCGGTGGTGCTGCTGCTCGGCGCCGCGGCGCTGTTCGGCCTGATCACCCTGGCCCACCAGCTCACCATGCAGCCCCTCGCCCGCCGCCAGGACGCCGCGCGGGGCGGCGTCACCGTCGACGGGCCCGCCCCCGCCGGGAAGCTCCGGACACTGCGCGGCGCCCTGCGGCCGGTGGTCTTCACGGCCCTCGCCTTCTACCTCTATTTCTTCTTCCAGAGCTTCCTCGGTCTGTATGCCGCGGGCGTGCACAACATCCAGGTGCTCGGCTGGGCCATGCTGGTCAACTGCGCCATGATGGTGGCGCTCCAGCCGCCGCTGGCGGGCTGGATCGCGCGGGCCGACTACCGCCGCCTGGTGGCCGGATCATTCGCCTTGATGGCTGCCGGAACGGCCGTGATGTCCCTGGGGCACACCGCTGCCCTGCTGGGCGGCACCGTGCTCTTCAGCCTCGGCGAGGTCTTCCTCTTCCTGCGCTGTGACCTGGAAATGGTCGACCGCATACCGAGCAATCCGACCTTCGCCTTCGGCGTCCAGCGGCTGACGGCAGGGGTCGGCGGCCTCCTCGCCGGCGTCGTGGGCGGCTTTCTCTTCGCCCACTACGAAAGCGCACACGACCTGGGCATGTTCTGGACCGCCGTCGCCGTGCAGTGCGCCGTCGCGGCGGCCATCGCCCTGGTACTCGGCGGCCGCCGGACCGCGGCGGCCGCACCACACGACGAGCGGGCGGATCTGGAAGTGGTGTCATGACCGGCGAACCTTCGATGGACACCCGGTTCGTGCACGCCGGCTCCGACCCGCGGCAACAGCACGGCTACGTCAACCCGCCCATCCACCGCGCCTCGACAGTGCTCTACGAGAACGTGGCCGCGATGGACGCCTCGCAGGCCGACCCGCTCAAACGCCGGATGCCGGTCTACGGCCGCTTCGGCACACCCACCGGCCGCGCCTTCGAAACGGCACTGACCGAACTGGAAGGCGGGCACGCCGCCATCGCCACCTGCTCGGGTCTCGCGGCGATCACCACGGCGATCCTGTCGTTCGTCCGGGCCGGCGACCACATCCTCGTGAGCGACTCCGTCTATCTGCCCACCCGCAAGTTCTGCAACTCGCTGGCCGATCTGGGCGTGGAGACGGAGTACTACGATCCCCGTGCGGACAAGTCCATCGAGGAACTGATCCGCCCCACCACACGCCTCGTCTGCCTGGAGTCACCCGGCTCCACGACCTTCGAGGTGCAGGACGTCCCTGCCGTCACGAGCGTGTGCCGTACCCACGACGTGGTCACCCTCATCGACAACACCTGGGCCACCCCCGCCTTTCACCGCCCCCTGGAGCTGGGCGCCGATGTCGTCGTGCACTCGGCGACGAAGTACCTCACCGGTCACGCCGACAGCATCCTCGGGGCCATCGTGTGCTCCGAGGACACCTACCCGGCGGTGCGCGCCACGGCGATCCGGCTCGGGCAGTGCGCCGGCGCGGACGATGTCTATCTGGGCCTGCGCGGGCTCCGCACGCTGGGCGTCCGGATGCGCGAGCACCATCACCAAGCCGTGGGCCTCGCCTCCTGGTTGCGCGAACAGGAGGGCGTGCGCACCGTGCTCCACCCGGCGCTGCCGGGCGACCCGGGCCACGAACTGTGGTGCCGCGACTTCACCGGCGCCGCGGGCCTGTTCGGTCTCGAACTCGAACCCGGACCCGGCAAACCCGCCGTGGACGCGCTGCTCGGAGAGCTGCGGCTGTTCGGCCTCGGCCACAGCTACGGCGGCTACGAGAGCCTGATCGTGCCGGCCGATCCGGTCACCCACCGGCTCCCGGGCACGTGGACAGGCCGCGGCCCCCTGCTGCGCGTGCACACCGGCTTCGAAGCCCTCAACGATCTCAAGGAGGATCTGGCCCGCGGCCTGGCCACCCTGTCCGCCCACACCAGGGCCTGATGCTCCTTCCCGGTCCTGACGCTCCTTCGGGCACCATCGCCGGCCTCGGATCCGGATATCACGCCGCTGTCGCACATTCTTCCGGTCACCATTCTCTGGATACTTGGGAATATCGCGGATATCGATGGATTCCAGGGTTCTGCTGGTGACGGCGGGAATTCAGCGGATAGAATATCGCGCGCTGCTCGCGATGGCGGTCGGCGATGGGGGGCGAGGGCACCGTGCTGGAGTTACGAGAACACACCACCGACGGTCGACTTACCCCAGGCCCTGAACGTGCGTTCGTTTTTTCTGGCCTGCGACGCTTACCCCTCGCCCGGAATATCCTCCAGCGATCACCGCAAAGCGGTCCACGCAACAGCGTGGGCCGCTTTTCCATTTCGTGGCGTTCGCACTGGCGTCCGCGTCCGGGGCCGCGAAGTTGACGTGCAGCGAGAAGCGGGTGCGTCGTTTTCCTGACAAGAGAAGTGTGGAGTGTGATGCCATGAACCGAGTCGGCAGAGACTCTCGCCGGTCGGCCCGGAGGCTCGTGGGGCCGCTGGCGCGCGTGGGGTTATCCGTTCTTTTGCTGGCAGGCGGTGCCGTGGGAGCGATGGCTGGACCGGCCGCCGCTTCGACCGCCGACGGCACGCTGACGGTCGAGGTGCTGCGTGACTTCTTCGGCACCGGCGTGATCAACGCGGCGATGGACGTCCCACAGCGGGGCATGAAGGTGAAAATCTCCGACCCCGCCGGGCACGATGTCACCGGCGTCACGGATGCCACCGGAAAGGTCGTGGTGTCGGCATCGACCGTGCTGAGCGGCGGCCAATACCGCGTCGACGTCAGCGTCCCGGCACCGTACAGCGACTATCTGCGGGCGGCGCCTGCGTCGACGGCGGAGAACCACTTCGACAGCTTCACGTCGTTCGTCGATGTGTCGGACGGAAAGAACGCCTCGGTGGTGACGGGGGTGTGGGATCCGGCCGACTACACGCTCCCGGACTCGCGGTATTTCGTGCCGGTCCACAATGGCGCCAACGGAACCGACACCCGGGCCTTGGTGGCGTTCGGAACGAAGGCCCGAGGCACGTGTCCTGCCGATGTGTCGTGCCCGGACACGCTGGCCACACAGGCTCAGGTGGGCACGACGTTCGGGTTGGCGTACGACAAGAACCGCAGCCGGCTGTTCCAGAGCGCGTTCGCCCGCCGGTACGCCCCGTACGGGCCGCAGGGCGGGGGCGCGATCTACACAGTGCCGGTCAACGGCTCGGGTGCGCCGGAGCTGTTCGCGCAGGTGCCGGACGCCGCGGTGACGCCGCACGACACCGCCAACGTGATCAAGGATCCCGGGTTCACCGACGCGCCGGGCAAGGAGAGCATCGGTGGCCTGGCCCTGTCGGAGGACGGCGCCACGCTGTACGCGGTGAACCTGCGGACCCGCAGCCTGGTGAGCTTCGACGCGAGAGGAGCCACCGCAGCGGCGCCCAAGCCGACGGTCCCCATCCCGGACCCGGGGTGCGCGAGCACCGACGACTGGCGGCCGTTCGGTCTCCAGACCCACAACAACACGCTGTACGTCGGCGGCGTGTGCAGCGCGGAGAGCACACAGCAGCGCGCGGACCTGAAAGCCGTCGTCTACGCCTACGACGGCAAGCGGTTCAGCACGGTGCTGAGTCACCCGCTGACGGACAAACGCGGCAGCGTCTTCGGTTCCGGCGACAAGGCCACCCACTGGAACCCGTGGAACACCAGCCTGGGCACATGGGACGACCGAAAGGCGGGCGGCGTCTTCATCGATCCGCAGCCGGAGCTGTCCTCCCTTGCCTTCGCCCGCGACGGCTCGATGATCCTGGGCTTCCGCGACCGGTTCATGGACGTGCTCAGTTGGGGAGGGCTGGACCCCCGCCCGGGGAACGACACCGCGGAAAACGGCATGTCCGGTGGTGACATCACCATGGTGTGCGCCACTCCCACCGGTGAATACCAGTGGGAAGGCACCGGGAGCTGCCCCAACCATGCCACCCCCGCCAACAGTGGCGGCCAGGCCGCCGATGTCGTCGAATACTTCCCGGGCGACTCTTACGCCAACGCGCACCAGGAGACCGCGCTGGGGGCGGTGGCCTATATCCCGCAGCAGCAGTGGGTCGTCAGCACGGAGTTCGACCCGGTCGTCAACGTCGCGACCTCAGGGACCGGGTACCACGACATCACGACCGGTCAGGGACCGGGCAACAACCCGACCGCCAACGGGTTCCAGTTCGTCAGCCGGGAACAAGGCGGGTTCGGCAAGGCCGGCGGGCTCGGTGACATCGCGTATGCGGCGGCGAACGCGCCGATCCAGATCGGCAACGTCGTGTGGTTCGACGGCGACCACAACGGGATCCAGGACCCGGGGCACGTGCTGCTGCCGGGGGCGACGATCCGCCTGCTGGACGCGGACGACAAACAGGTCGCCACGACCAGGACCAATGCCGCCGGCGAATACTACTTCGGTGGTGTCGGCGCCGCGTACGAGCTCACGCCTGGTGCGAAGTACACGGTGCAGTTCGACGTGTGTACCGCGGACACCGGCAAGGTGCCCGAGCAACCACCGGCGAGCGCACTGAGGTTCACGCTCCCGCGGGCCGGTGCCAACCGTGCGCACGACTCCAATGTGACGCCGCCGGCCACCGGGCGGTTGTGCAACGGCTACGCGCCTGTCACGGCCCCGGACAAGCCGGGCGGGGTCAATCACACGATCGACGCCGGGGTGTACATCCCCAAGGCAACCCCGACCCCGACGCCGACCCCAACACCGAGCACGACCCCGAGCACGACGCCGAGCACGACGCCGAGTCCGACGCCGAGTCCGACCTCGCCGTCGAGCCCGGACTCGCCGCCGGCCTCTCCGCCGACGTCACCCGCGCCGCCTGCCAACCCGGCCCCGGGCGGTGGGGGCACCGGCCGGGGCCCGGCCAGTGGGGGCACGGACTCGCTGGCACACACCGGTATGTCCGGCATGCAAGGGAGGATCGCCCTGGTCGGCCTGCTGGTGGGTGCGGGCCTGGTCATCACGTTCATGGGCCGGAAGCTCCGCGCCCGGAAACACTGAACGAACCGAACAACAGTGATCTGCCTGCCCGCGGCCCGGATGGCGCGGTCGGGCAGATCACGTCTCGGCCGGTCCACGAGGGCCGGCCTTGGCGTCGTCTGTCACTGGACTGCCGAGCGTCGCCGTGACCGTATGGCGGCCGAGCAGTGTGGTGGTTGAGAGGGTGAATCAGCAGAGTGTCAGCGTCGAGCCGCGTGCGGACCGTGAGAATCCAGCAAGCTCTACCGGGCCGTGTGGCCGACCGGCGCCGATGGCTGCGGCCACGCCGGGCGGCAGCCGTCATCGGCCTGGCGGCCGTCGCGATGGCCGCGTTCCTGGTCGTCGGCGGCGGTTCTGGCTCCAGCGGTCCGCGCGCACTGACTTCGGATGAGGCGAACCGGCTGGCGATCACACGGTTCCGCAACTACGAGGCGCACGGCCGCGCCGTGACGATCACTGTGCCGGGCACCGCCGGTGGGCTGGTTGTCACCGGGTCCGTCGACTACCACGGGAAGCTCGGTTACGGCGTGGTGCACGGCACCGGGCGCGACACATCCAGCGACGGGCTGATCGAGTGGACGCCCACCTCGGTGTTCGTCCGCCCGATGGCGAACGCCCCGGCGCACGCACCCGCGTCGCCGCCGCGCTCGGCCTGGCACAGCCGTCCGCTGCTGTCGTCCGGCAGTGCGCTGGACACTTCGCTGGCCATCGCGCTCAAGCTCGGCAGCGACCGGCCGGACAACGCCGAACTGCTGCCGCAGAACGGCGCCGCCTGGTGGGGACGAGACGAGCTGGACGGGCATCAGGTGGACGTCATGACCGGGCCGTCCTCCCCCGGCCGCTCCGGTACGGCGGGCAACGTCCGCTACTGGGTCGGCTCGGACGGCACCATGTACCGGGTCCGCGTCAGCGTGGGTTCCGAGTCGCAGCCGGTGGTCGTCGATTTCGACACCCGGAAGTACGTTCCGGTCAAGCCGGTCCCCGGAGTCACCCCGGCCCGGTAGGCGCTGTTCAAGACGTCTGCACCCGCGCCTTCGCGGCGAGCAGGGACGTGGACGGCAGCGGTACGTCTGCCGTCTTCGGCATGGCCGGAACGGCCGGGACGGCGGTGGCGCCCGTAGTGGTGGCGTGGGGGAACTGCGGCTGTGGACGCGGCGCCGCGACCTCGGTGAACGGGATGCCACCGGGCGCCGTCGGCGTCGCCCACCGGCCGGCCGGTGAGGGCGACCGGTCCGGAAGCGGGCAGGACGCTGTTGTCGCGAGCCGGGCGGGCACGGTGGTTCGTAGAGCGTTGCCCCGCAGGCAGTTGCCCCGTCCCCGTGTGGCGGTGGGGAACGTCCAGCCGACGTCGATGCCGTTGCCGTTGAACGTGTTGTCCACGACCTGGTTGCCGACCGGCGGTACGTCGGCGGTTGCGCTGATCACCAGCCCGGCGTTGCGGTTGTCCGCGATGCGGTTGCGAAGGAACTGGTTGTCGCTGCCGCCGTCGATGCCGATGCCGGTGCCCCACCCGCCGTCGGCCTGCTCCGGGGTGGCCGGCTGTTGGTTGGCCGCGACCAGATTGCCCGCGATGGTGGCGCCCTGCTGCGGGAGCAGCTTCTCCTGGTGGTCGGAGTTGGTGGTCAGGCCGACCCGGTTGCCGACCAGGCGGTTGCCGACCACGTACATGGCGCCACTGGCGTTGGTGCCTTCGTAACCGATCGCGTTGAGTTCGGCGATGTTGTCCCGCACCACGATGTGACAGGGCTTGCACTGTCCGACGTAGATCCCCGAGTCGGCCCCGCCCGAGGCATACGAATGCTCAATGACACCGTTCTGCGCGGAGAACGCGTAGATGCCGTACAGACCGTTGCGGGTCGCGGTCACGTAGGAGACCAGGAACGACTTCAGGAAGGTGACCGGCTCATCGCCGGTGTCGTAGCCCCCGGCTTGCCCCGGTAGCCCGGCGGCCGCTTTCGCCGATCCGGTGACCAGGACCCCGTTCTGCGTGTTGTTCTTCACCGTCAGGTTCTCCACGGCCACCCCGGGCGCGGTGACGACGATGCCGTTCGGCTGCTGCAACCGCCCGTCGATGACGACCTTGTCCCGGGACGCACCACGAAGCGTGACCCGAGGCGTGGAGACCTTCACCGACTCGTGGTACACGCCCGACGCGACCAACACCAGGTCACCGGCGTGTGCGAGAGACACCGCAGCCGAGATCGTCGGGGCATCAGCCGGCACTCTGATCGTCACATGCGCGCCGGGTGGTCGCCGGCCGTGGTTCGCCCCGTCATCGCCGGGCCCGCAGCCCGCCAGTACGCAGGTCAATGTGCTCAGTAACGCGGCCATCACGCGAAGACGGAGACGAGGCATGGCCGCATCCTGGCATGAAGTCATCCCTGCCCGGAGGCCAATCAACTCGCCTTCGCCAGAACGGATATGGCATTCGGCGAACTCGCCCTCCGTCAGAGGGGATATGGCATTCTCCACACCGTGAGCCGAGCTGACTCCCCTCCATCACGCCGCGCCTTCCTCGGTGCCACCGGGGCCGTGGCGGCCACCGGGCTCACCGCCGGATGCGAATCGCCGGCGCCGAAGCCGAACCGGCCCCCTTCCCCCGCATCAACTCCCCAGCAGGTGTCGCCAACCGGCCGCCATCAGGCAGGCATCACGCTCCCGCAACCGGCCCAGCCGAACCTCCTGGCGGTGGTGGCCGACGTCGGCGACGCCGTGGCCGTCGGCCCGCTGCTGGCCGAACTCGGCCAGGCCGTTCACACGCTCACCGCCGGGACCGATCCACGACTGCTGGGCCTGCCGCCGGGCGATCTCACCGTGACGATCGGGGTGGGCCCCCGGCTGGTGCGTAGGGCCGATCCCTCCCTGCCCGGCGCGGCAGACCTCCCCCGGTTCTCCCGCGAGCGGATCGCCCCGCAGGCACGCGGCGGGGACCTGTTGATGCAGATCTGCGCCAGCGACCCCTTGCTGTTATCGGTCGTCGCCACCGCGCTTCTGGAGCAGGGCGGCCACCGGCTACGTGAACGCTGGCGGCAGTCCGGACGCCGCGGTCCGAACATCCCCGTGGCCAAGGACATCTCCGCGCCACGCAACCTGCTCGGCTTCGTCGACGGCATCATGGGCCCGCACACGGCGGCCGAGCACCGACGCCATCTGTGGCTGGCCGGGCCGGCTCCCGTCGTCGGCGGCACGATCGCCGTGGTACGGCGCATGGAACTCGACCTGCCGCGGTTCACCGCGCTCTCCGTCGCCGACCAGGAAGCGGTCTTCGGCCGGCGCAGAGCCACCGGCGTGCCCCTCTCCGGCGGGACCGCAGCCGGGGACCCGAACCTCGGCGCCAAAACACCGGACGGGCGCTACCTAGTCCCGGCCGACGCCCACGTCCGCCGAGCCAACCCCAACGTGGTCGGCGTCGGCCTCATGCTCCGCCGCTCCTACAGCACCGACGAGCCCACGCCCGGCCTGCTCTTCATCAGCTTCCAGAACGACCTACGCACCTTCACCCACACGCTTGCCCGTATGGATGATTCCGACGCACTGCTGCGCTTCACGACCACCACCGCCGGCGCAACCTTCCTCATCCTCCCCGGCTTCAACCAGCAGCGCCCGCTCGGCTCCAAGATGTTCCACTGAGCAGGCCGAAGCCGGATGCCCGACCTCACGAGCGGTGCCAGCTGCCGACCCACCATGAGTGGTGCAGCCGCCAAAGCCCTTTATCGGGATTCGCCAGCTCCGGGCCGCTCGGAGGTCTACCGTACGGACATACTGCGCTATTTGCTGCGCGCACCTGAGGAGGAGTCCTGTGTCATCGCCCTGTGACCCCAAGTACGCTGCCGCCGGCGATGTGGGCACAGCGCTCATGATCATCGACTCGCGGCTCAAAGCCGTCTACGACCACAAGACCGATACCGA
Organism: Streptomyces sp. P9-2B-2; assembly: GCF_030406865.1. Classification (NCBI taxonomy): domain Bacteria; kingdom Bacillati; phylum Actinomycetota; class Actinomycetes; order Kitasatosporales; family Streptomycetaceae; genus Streptomyces; species Streptomyces sp. P9-2B-2. The sequence continues at coordinate 493,791 of NZ_CP129126.1, forward strand.
CCCCGAACAGCAGCAAATGATCGACCAGTTCGCCGCGTCCCTGGGGCCTGCGGGAGTCGATGCGCTGCTGGACGGCACGTGCACCCTCATCTACATGCTTATGAAGTGGCTGCGGACGGCCTGCGAGGATCACGACAAGGACGTCATCGAGTACTCGGTGCCCGCCCTTGTGGCCACGATGCGCATGATGCCCAAGACCTTCCGTCCCGAGGTCATCCCCACCATGGCCGGCCTGCTCGTCGCCGCAGGCACCGGCCTGAGCCCCAACTTGTGGCGCGCGCAGTACGGAAGCTGGACCGAGGCAGAGATGAACCCCCTGGAAGCCACGGCCGTCCTGCTCGCGGAGCACGTCAACCGCATCGCCGACGACCACGACTTCGCCACCCGCTTGATCACCGAGGCCCTGTCCAGCGCGGACCAAGGCTGAGGTGCAGCAGCTTCGCTGAAGCGCGGGTCGGCGGCTGCCAAAGCCCCGGGCTCCCGGCCACTGAAGCGCGGTCAGACGCCCGGTTCGGCGACGGGGTACGGCACGAACGTGCTGCTGTTCTCGTCCACCGCCAGGCGGCGGTCCAGCGGCGGGACCGCTCGCTGGGGGCAGTCGGTGCGTTCGCAGATGCGGCAGCCCATGCCGATCGGGGTGGCCGCCGCGGCGTTGTCGAGGTCCAGGCCGTCGGAGTAGACGAGTTGGGAGGCGTGACGGACCTCGCAGCCGAGGCCGATGGCGAAGGTTTTGCCGGACTCGCCCCAGCCGCCGCGGTGCCGGGTGATCGCCCGGGCGGTCCACAGGTAGCGCTGCCCGTCCGGCATGGCGGCGATCTGGACGTGGATGCGGCCGGGTGCGGCGAACGCCTCGTAGACGTTCCACAGCGGGCAGGTGCCACCCGCCCGGGAGAAGTGGAAGCCGGTCGCCGACTGCCGTTTGGACATGTTGCCGGCGCGGTCCACCCGTACGAAGGAGAACGGGACGCCGCGCAGCCGCGGGCGCTGGAGGGTGCTCAGGCGGTGGCAGACCGTCTCGTAGCCGAGGCCGAACTGGTCGGTGAGCCGCTCGATGTCGTAGCGGGCCTCTTCGGCCGCCGCGTGGAAGCGGCGGTACGGAAGGATCATCGCGGCGGCGAAGTAGTTGGCGATGCCGATGCGGGCCAGTGACCAGGCGGCGGAGTCCGGGGTGAAGTCCTCCGAGGCGAGGCGGGAGAGTTCGTCGTCGTATTCGAGGAACGCCAGCTGGGTGGCCATGCGGAACGCCTGCTGGCCGGGGCGCAGTCGGCTCGACAGGTGCAGGACCCGGTCGGCGGCGTCGTAGTGGTGCAGGGCTCGTGAGTCCCCCGATACCCGTACGCCGTGGCGGTCCGCCAGACGGGCGGTCAGGATGCGCAGGACCTCGCCGGGGCGAATGCCGAGTTCGGTGGCGAGGTCCTCAGCGGCGAGGTCGGCGTCGTGGAGGTAGTTGCGGCGGCGGTAGAAGAACTCGCGGATCTCCTCGTGCGGGGAACGCGGCAGTGTGCCCACGGCCTGTCCCCTGCCCTCCGCGGCTTCGGCCAGCCGCTCGGCGAGCTGGTGGTTGCGCCGGCCCAGGTCGACGAGCACTCCGGCGACCGCGGGCATACGGGAGGCGAGTTCCGCGAGGTCCGAGGGGGACACCTGGCTCGTGGCAATCTCGTTGGCGAGGGCATCGCGCAGATCGGCGACGAGCCGGCCGGTGTCACGTTCCGAGAAGAACCCCGCGTCGACGCCGAAGGCCTCGGTGAGGCGAAGCAGGACGGGGACGGTCAGCGGCCTTGAGTCGTGCTCCATCTGGTTGAGGTAGCTGGGCGAGATCTCCAGCATCCGCGCCAGGGCCGCCTGGCTCAGGCGCCGCTCCTCGCGAAGCCGTCGCAGACGCGCTCCCGCATAGGTCTTGCTCACGATGATGTCGTCCCTCTCCGCAGGATTTCCCGCCCGATCCTAAGCACAACCTCGCCGAACCGAACCTTCGCAAGGTTGGCAAAGAGGGCCAAGAAGATTCGCGGAACTTGGCATGCGTCCATGGTTGATGGCACTCAGTGCCGGTGCCAGAGTCTGAGTACGGCCCGCCGGAACCGGCGACCGAAGCGGAACACCGGGCACGATCCAGGCCCTGACGTCGGAGATCCCGGCCGTTCCGGACGGAAGTTCGCGCAACATTGCTCACCATTGAACGCGCAGGGACCTCCGGCGGGCCGCATCAGAAATAGGCACCCAGTGCCACCTTCGCACTTTTCACGAGATACAGGCAGACCCGGGAGACGGTCATGGCACAGACAAGCACGACAACGGCCGCAGAGCTGGCGCAGCGGTGGGCGGCCGACCCGCGCTGGAAGGGGATCGAGCGCACCTATGGCGCGGAGGAGGTGGTGCGGCTGTCAGGCAGTGTCCGTGAGGAGCACACGCTGGCCCGGCGCGGCGCCGAGCGGCTGTGGCGGCAGCTGCATGAGCAGGACTACGTCCACGCGCTGGGTGCGCTGACCGGCGGTCAGGCGGTCCAGCAGGTCAAGGCCGGTCTCCAGGCCATCTACCTGTCGGGGTGGCAGGTCGCGGCCGACGCCAACCAGGCCGGTCACACCTACCCCGACCAGAGCCTCTACCCCGCCAACTCCGTGCCGCAGGTGGTCCGTCGGATCAATAACGCGCTGCTGCGGGCCGACCAGATCGCCACCGCGGAGGGCGGCAGCGACACCACGGACTGGCTCGCGCCGATCGTGGCCGATGCCGAGGCCGGCTTCGGCGGGCCGCTCAACGCCTTCGAGCTGACCAAGGCGATGATCGCGGCGGGTGCGGCCGGTATCCACTACGAGGACCAGCTCGCCTCCGAGAAGAAGTGCGGCCACCTCGGCGGCAAGGTCCTCGTCCCCACCGGCCAGCACATCCGCACCCTGAACGCCGCGCGTCTCGCCGCCGATATCGCCGACGTGCCGACCCTGATCGTCGCCCGTACGGATGCCCTCGCGGCGAACCTGCTGACCAGCGACATCGACGAGCGGGACGCCGAGTTCGTCACGGGCGAGCGCACCGCCGAGGGCTTCTACCGGGTCCGCAACGGCATGGCGCCGGTCATCGCCCGCGGTCTGGCCTACGCCCCGTACGCCGACCTGATCTGGGTCGAGACCGGCACCCCGGACCTGGCCCAGGCCCGCGAGTTCGCCGAGGCGATCCACGCCGAGCACCCCGACCAGATGCTGGCCTACAACTGCTCGCCGTCCTTCAACTGGAAGGCCGCCCTCGACGACGACCAGATCGCCAAGTTCCAGCGCGAACTGGGCGCGATGGGCTACCGGTTCCAGTTCATCACCCTGGCCGGGTTCCACTCCCTCAACCACGGCATGTTCGACCTGGCCCGCGGCTACGCCGAGTCCGGCATGACGGCCTATGTCGACCTCCAGGAGAAGGAGTTCGCCGCCCAGGCCCAGGGCTTCACTGCCGTCAAGCACCAGCGCGAGGTCGGCACCGGCTACTTCGACCAGGTCTCCACCGCCCTCAACCCGGCCTCTTCGACCACCGCGCTCAGCGGCTCCACGGAGGAGGAGCAGTTCCACTAGGAACTGCCCGGCTTCTCCGGGCCCGCCGGGCACCGTTGGCCCGGCTGTCAGCCCCCCATGGCTCGGCGCGTACGCGTTCGGCCGCCCCGTATCCAGGTGAGGGCCGGACGACCGTCTCCGTCCGGCCCTCACCGCCCCTCACCACCCCGCTCCGCTCCGCCCGTTGAGGAGATGCGCATGACCACCACCGAACTGACCAGCCGTGTCCAGGTGCTCGGCGCACCGGGCGACCGCTCCGACGAGATCCTCACGCCCGACGCCCTCGACTTCATCGGGCGCCTCACCCGGACGTTCTCCGGCCGGTACCGCGATGTCCTCACCGAGCGCCGCCGCCGCGCCCTTCGCCTCTCGTCCGGTGCCCCGCTCGACTTCTCGCTGGCCACCACCGCCGTCCGCGCCGATCCGCACTGGCGGGTCGCCCCGCCCGCACCGGGTCTCACCGACCGGCGGGTGGAGATCACCGGGCCGCCGGAGCGCCGGACGACGGTCGACGCACTCAACTCCGGAGCGCAGGTCTGGCTGGCCGACTTCGAGGACGCCACCTCCCCCACCTGGGAGAACATCATCGGCGGTCAGCTGAACCTGCTGGACGCCATCGAGCGGCGCATCGACTTCACCGCACCCGACGGCACGGAGTACCGCCTCGGCGAACGGCTGGCGACCATCGTCGTCCGTCCCCGCGGCTGGCACCTCACCGAGGACCATCTCCTCGTCGACGGCCGCCCCGTCCCCGCCTCGCTCGTCGACTTCGGCCTGTACTTCTTCCACTGCGCACAGCGCCAGATCGACGCCGGCTCCGGCCCGTACTTCTACTTGCCCAAGCTGGAGAACGCCTTCGACGCCCGGCTGTGGAACGACGTGTTCGTCCTCGCCCAGGAGCTGCTCGGCATTCCGCGGGGCACCATCCGTGCCACCGTCCTGATCGAGACGGTCACCGCGGCCTTCGAGATGGAGGAGATCCTCTACGAGCTGCGCGAACACAGCGCGGGCCTCAACGCGGGCCGCTGGGACTACCTCTTCAGCCTGATCAAGATCTTCGCGCACCGCCCCGACTTCTCGCTCCCCGACCGGAAGCGGGTCACCATGACGGCGCCCTTCCTGCGCGCCTACACGGAGCTGCTCGTGCGCACCTGCCACCAGCGCGGCGCGCACGCCATCGGCGGCATGACCGCGCATGTGCCCGGCCACGACGCGCAGGCCGACGGGGCCGCGCTCGCCACGGTGCGGCTCGACAAGGAGCGCGAAGCCGAGGACGGCTTCGACGGGACGTGGGTCGCCCACCCCGCGCTCGTCCCCTTCTGCCGCGAGATCTTCGACAGTGTGCTGGGCGAGCGGCCGCATCAGATCGACCGCACCCGGGAGGACGTCGAGGTTTCGGCCGACGTGCTCCTCGCCGTGCGGCGCACCGCGGGACCGCCCACCGCGGACGGGGTGCGCGCCAACATCGCGGTCGCCCTGCGCTACTTCGACGCCTGGCTGCGCGGCACCGGCGCCGTGGCGCTCGACGGGCTCATGGAGGACGCGGCGGCCGCCGAGATCGCCCGGGCGCAGATCTGGCAGTGGCTGCGCCACGGCGTCGTCGACCGGGACACCGTGCTCGGCCTCCTTGACGAGGAGATCGCCCGCCTGGGAGCCGAGTACCCCTGGGCACGGACCGAAGAGGTGCGGGAAATCTTCGAACGGAACGGGCTGGCAAGGGAGTTGCCCGCTTTCTTCACCCCGGACGCCTACGCCCGTCACCTCGTGCAGCGGGCCGAGGTCACGGCATGAGCGCCGCACCGAACCCCGCGATCCGGCGGGTCGGAGTCGTCGGCGGCGGCCAGATGGGGGCGGGGATCGCCGAGGTGTGTGCCCGCGCCGGCCTCGACACCGTGCTCTGTGAGGCGGATGCGACCGCGGCCCGCGCCGCCCGCGAGCGGCTGGCCATTTCGCTCGAACGCGCCGTCCAGCGCGGCAAGCTGGACCGCATCTCGGCCGAGGACACCCTCACCCGGACGGTCTTCACCGGCAGCCTTGACGACCTCGCCGACCGGCAGCTCGTCATCGAGGCCATCGTCGAGAACACCGAGGCCAAGACCGACGTCTTCACCGCACTCGACAAGATCGTCGAGGATGAGGAGGCGATCCTGGCGACGAACACCTCGGCCATCCCCGTCATGCGGCTGGGCATGGCCACCCGCCGCGCGGACCGCGTCCTGGGGCTGCACTTCTTCAACCCGGTCCCGGTGCTGCCGCTGGTCGAGGTCGTCACCTCCCTGCACACCGCACCGGCGACGGTCGCCGCCGCCGAGGAGTTCGTCACCGGCACTCTGGCCAAGACGGTCGTCCGGTCCCAGGACCGGGCCGGGTTCGTCGTCAACGCCCTGCTCGTGCCGTACCTCCTCGCCGCCATCCGAATGGCCGAGTCCGGCTTCGCCACCGCCGCCGATGTGGACGCGGGCATGGAGCTGGGCTGCGCCCACCCGATGGGCCCGCTCAAGCTCGCCGATCTGATCGGGCTGGACACCGTGGCCTCCATCGCGCAGTCCCTCTACGACGAGTTCAAGGAACCCCTCTACGCACCGCCGCCGCTGCTGCAACGCATGGTGGAGGCCGGGCTGCTGGGCCGTAAGACGGGGCGCGGGTTCCACACCTACGACCAGGGCTGAGGGTCCTGGGTCGCCGCCGGGTTGAGGGACCCGGGCGGTGTGCGGAGCGGAGCGCGGAACGGATGACTGAGGCCGTTCCGCGCCCTGCCGCGTCCCAAACCGCGCCCCGCCGGTGTCTCATCTCACAGTCCGGCATGTGAGCAGAGGTGTGCGATAGGGGGCCCGCGTCCTACGCTGGCCGGGCAACAGGTTCGCCCCGTCCGCCAGACGGGCCGCGTCGTAAGAGGGAACCCGGTGAGAATCCGGGACTGCCCCGCAGCGGTAAGTGGGAACGACCGCCGTCATACGCACTGAATCCGGGCCGCGGATTCGGGAAGCGACGGCCAGTAGATGCCCGCCGGAGGATTCCGGCAGGCGTGCCCGCGAGTCCGAAGACCTGCCCGTTGCCCGTGCACGCCCATGCGTGGACGGATATCCCGGTGACCTCGAGGGCGGGTCGGCGTACATACCAGGCGGACACGTGCGTCGCGAACGCACCGTGGTTCCGTCGGGTTCGTCATCCCTTCGCGCTTCTCGTTCCGTCCCGGGACTTCAAGAGACATATCCGCGAAGGAGAGTTCCGTGACAGCTAAGCCCGCAGCCGCGGCAGCACGGGCCACCGTGTACGGCTACCCCCGCCAGGGACAGCACCGGGAACTGAAGAAGGCCATCGAGGGGTACTGGAAGGGCCGCGTCGCCGCGGACACCTTGCTGGAGACCGCGAAGGACCTGCGCCGTTCGAACTGGCAGCAACTGGCCGACGCCGGCATCCATGAGGTGCCCACCGGTGACTTCTCGTACTACGACCATGTGCTGGACACCAGCGTCATGGTCGGTGCCGTCCCGGACCGTCACCGGGACGCCGTCGCGGCCGACGCCCTCGACGGCTACTTCGCGATGGCGCGCGGCACCCAGGACGTGGCGCCGCTGGAAATGACCAAGTGGTTTGACACCAACTACCACTACCTGGTGCCCGAGTTGGGCCCGGACACCGTCTTCAGCGCCGACTCCGGCAAGCAGGTGGCCGAGCTGAAGGAGGCCCTCGCACTCGGCCTCGCTGCCCGGCCGGTGCTCGTCGGGCCGGTCACCTATCTGCTGCTGTCGAAGCCCGCTCCCGGTGTCGCCGCGGACTTCGAGCCGCTGACCCTGCTCGACCGGCTGCTGCCGGTCTACGCCAAGGTCCTGGCCGATCTGCGGGCCGCCGGTGCCGAGTGGGTGCAGCTCGACGAGCCCGCCCTCGTCCAGGACCGCACGCCGGCCGAGCTGAACGCCGCCGCGCGCGCCTACCGCGATCTGGGCACCCTCACCGACCGCCCGAAGCTCCTGGTCGCCTCGTACTTCGACCGGCTCGGCGACGCCCTGCCCGTCCTGGCCAAGGCTCCGGTGGACGGTCTGGCGCTCGACTTCACCGACGCGGCCGCGGCCAACCTCGACGCGCTGGCGGCCGTCGGCGGACTCCCGGGTAAGCGCCTGGTGGCGGGCGTGGTCAACGGCCGCAACATCTGGATCAACGATCTGGAGAACTCGCTGGCCACCCTCGGCACCCTGCTCGGCCTCGCCGACCGGGTCGATGTGGCCGCGTCCTGCTCGCTGCTGCATGTGCCGCTGGACGCCGCGGTCGAGCGCGAGATCGACCCGCAGATCGCCCGCTGGCTGGCCTTCGCCAAGCAGAAGACCGCGGAGCTGGTGACCCTGGCACGGGGACTGGCGCAGGGCACCGACACCGTCGCCGCCGAACTCGCCGCGAACCGCGCCGATCTGGCCTCCCGGGCCACGTCCGCCCTCACCCACGCCCCGGCCGTACGCGCCCGGGCGGCGGCCGTCACCGACGCCGACGGCCGCCGCTCACAGCCGTACGCCGAGCGCGCCGCCGCCCAGCGCGCCCACCTCGGGCTGCCGCTGCTGCCGACCACGACCATCGGCTCGTTCCCGCAGACCGCCGAGCTGCGCACGGCCCGCGCCGATCTGCGGACCGGACGGATCGACACCGCCGGCTACGAGGAGCGCATCAGGACGGAGATCCGCGACGTCCTCGCCTTCCAGGAGAAGGCCGGAATCGATGTCCTCGTGCACGGCGAGCCCGAGCGCAACGACATGGTGCAGTACTTCGCCGAGCAGCTCACCGGCTACCTCGCCACCCAGCACGGCTGGGTGCAGTCCTACGGCACCCGCTATGTCCGCCCGCCGGTCCTGGCCGGGGACATCTCCCGCCCCGAACCGATGACGGTCCGCTGGACCCGGTACGCCCAGTCGCACACCGACCGCCCGGTCAAGGGCATGCTCACCGGCCCGGTCACCATGCTCGCCTGGTCCTTCGTCCGCGACGACCAGCCGCTCGGGGACACCGCCCGCCAGGTGGCACTCGCCCTGCGCGACGAGGTCAATGACCTGGAGGCAGCCGGCACCTCGGTCATCCAGGTCGACGAGCCCGCCCTGCGCGAGACGCTGCCGCTGCGCGCGGCCGACCACACCGCGTACCTGGCCTGGGCCACCGAGGCGTTCCGCCTCTCCACCAGCGGGGTTCAGGACCGCACCCAGATCCACACCCACATGTGCTACGCCGAGTTCGGCGACATCGTGCAGGCCATCGACGACCTCGACGCGGACGTCATCAGCCTGGAGGCCGCCCGCTCCCATATGCAGGTAGCCCGCGAGCTCGCCGCCCACGGCTACCCGCGCGAGGCCGGCCCCGGTGTCTACGACATCCACTCCCCGCGCGTCCCGAGCGCCGACGAGGCAGCGGCCCTGCTGCGCAAGGGACTTGAGGCCATCCCCGCCGAGCGTCTCTGGGTCAACCCGGACTGCGGCCTGAAGACCCGCGGCTGGCCGGAGACCCGCGCCTCACTGGAGAACCTGGTCACCGCCGCCCGTACCGTGCGAACGGAGCTCTCCGGCTCCTGATTCCGTCGACGGCCGGGAGGACGCAGCCGCGCCCTCCCGGCCGTCGGGACATGTCCACCGAGGGATGGTGCCCGAGAACCCCGGCGCAGGCCGCGTGGCGACAGTGCTGCTTCCAACCGAGGGCCGATACTCAGGCGAGCAACGCGAGACAACCTGGTCGGCGGGCCTTCTGTTGCCACCAGTGGCGGGGACCATCCACCCGGACGGAGAGGACGTGACGTGAGCGTGCAACGGGTGGGCATCGTCGTCCACGGAGGACGTCCCCGTGCCCTGGAGGCTGCCGACGTCGTCCGGCGATGGTGCGAACGCCGGGATGTCGGTTGCGTCGCCATCGATGTGTGGAGTCAGGACGGAGAACGACAGGACGCGCGGGAGGAGGTCGACGCGGCCGGCAGCCCCGACCTGATCGTCACGCTCGGAGGAGACGGCACCTTCCTCCGCGGAGCACGTCTGGCCGCACAGAACAACGCCCTTGTCCTGGGAGTTGACCTGGGCACCCTCGGCTTCCTGACCGAGGTCCCGGCCGACCACGTCGAGTACGCGCTGGACACCATCCATCGCAGCCAGGTGGATATCGAGACCCGTCTGATGCTGACGATGCGGGCGTCCTGTCCGCTGAAAATCCCCGAAGGGCTGGAGACCCTGCTGCGCTACGGCCGCGGTCCCGCGCTGCCGCCTCCGCCGGTGCGCCCCGAGTGCGCTGCCGCCCTGGACTGGGGGGTGGCTCTGAACGTGACCGCCCTCAATGACATCGTCCTGGAGAAACTGGCACGCGACCGGCAGGTCTCCCTCGGCGTGTACCTCGCGGGCCGACTGCTCGCCTCCTACTCCGCCGACGCCGTCCTGGTCGCCACCCCCACGGGGTCCACCGCCTACAGCTTCGCCGCCGGCGGACCCGTCATCTCCCCCGGAGCTGACGCCATCGTCTTCACCCCGGTGGCTCCGCACATGACCTTCAACCGCTCGGTGGTCGCCGCGCCCCACGAACCCGTCGCCCTGCGCGTCCTGGGCCACTCCGGCCGGGCCGCGGTGAGCGTCGACGGCCAGTTGCGTGGTGTGCTGGACCCGGGAGACTGGATCGGTGTCTACGCGGCTCCGCAGCGCCTGCGCGTCGCGCGGCTGGGACCGACCGACTTCTACGGCCGGCTGCGTGAGCGCATGCGCCTGACCGACGCCCCCGCGACAGCCGACGCCGGCATCGCCCCCATGTGGCCCCACACCAGCCCGGTCCCCGACGACCTCGCACATCTGCGCCTGCCACCCGCACCATCAGACACCGGCTGAACCGAACCCCCGCTTGGACGGGCACTCCCCCGCTCCCGGCGAAGACACCGCCGCGAGACTGCTGGCCATCCTGATCTGCCGCCCGAATCCGGATCCGGTGGTCGCCAGTGCCGGCTGGGCGCCGGTGGTCGGGTCGATCAGTCCGCAGTCGAGGATCGCAAGGGCCGCCACTACGATGGGCGTATCGCCCTATTGAGGGCTTGACCAGGGGCTCGGCCGAAAGCCGGACGTGCGGTGACGCCGAGGCCCCGGGCGGGCGTCACGCGCCTGACCCTCTTCACCATGGGCTTCTCGGTAGTGACAGGGAGCATTGTCATGACTGCTCGATCCGCCTCGATCGTCCTGGAGCCGCCGGCGCAGGAGCTTGCCGACGCGACTTCGCACCACCCGTTCCTGTACGAGCTGAAGCCCATCGAAGCGCGCAAGGTCCTGGACGATCTACAGGCTGCGCCGATCGACAAGCTGCCGGTCGACGAGGAGTGGATCACCGTACCGGCCCGCGTGGGCGACGTGCGGGTGCGCATCGTCAAGCCGGAGGGCGTGACCGGAACGCTGCCCGTCGTGCTGTACATGCACGGCGGCGGCTGGGTGCTGGGCAACGCCGACACCCACGACCGTCTGGTACGGGAGCTGTCGGTCGGGGCCCGCACGGCGGTCGCCTTCGTGGAGTACACCCCGTCGCCGGAGGCCCACTACCCCGTGGCCATTGAGCAGGGCTACGCCACCGCGCAGTGGATCACGCGCGAGGGGGCGTCGAAGGGTCTGGACGCGCGACGCATGGTGGTGGCCGGCGAGTCGGTCGGCGGCAACATGACCGCTGCGCTGGCCCTCATGGCCAAGGCGCGCGGTGACGTCACCTTCGTGCAGCAGTCGATGTACTACCCGGTCACGGACGCGGCCATGGACACCGGCTCCTACGACGAGTTCGCCGATGGCTACTACCTCAGCCGCAAGCTGATGGAGTGGTTCTGGGACGCCTACACCACGGACTCGAAGCAGCGCGCGGAGATCACCGCCTCGCCCAATCAGGCCACGGCCGAGCAGCTCAGCGGCCTGCCGCCCGCCCTGCTGATCGTGGACGAGGCCGACGTGCTGCGCGACGAGGGCGAGGCGTACGCCGCGAAGCTGCGGGGCGCCGGCGTTCCGGTCACCACGGTGCGCTACGACGGCACGGTGCACGACTTCATGATGCTCAACTCGCTCAGTCAGTCCAAGGCCACCCGAGCAGCCGTCGATCAGGCCATCTCGTTCCTGCGCGACGCCCTCGGAACTGCTTAGCTGTTGCGGGTCACCGACCTGTCGCGGCGCACTGCCGACTGCGTCGGCAATCTGACGAACTCGGCCTGATCACGCCGGTCGAGGACGGCCGGCTGCGGATGGTCCCGCAACCGGCCGTGCCCCTCAGCCGGCCCTGGCCGTCAGCCGGCCGTGCGCAGTCGCTCCAGCGCTCGGCGGATGGCGGCGTCGACCTCCGGCAGTGCGGTGGCGATGTCCGTGCAGCGGACGTATTCGACGGTGGCGACCGCGCGCAGGCCCCGTACGAGGAAGCCGTAGTCCTCGTCCCTGCCCTCTTCCAGCAGCAGGACTATCGGTTTGCCGAACGCGCTGGCCCAGCCCATTTCGATGTGGGTCCCGGGTGACGGTGGGATACCGGGGATCGCGACGAACACATCCGCTTTCTCGATCTCCTCCTGGTCGAGCGCCGTGCACTCGTCCGGCGGCATGACCTCCGCGCCCCAGGCCTCCCGGCGGTGGGCGTTGTAGACGTGCAGGCCCTGTCGCTCGAAGTGCTCGATCAGCACCGTGAACGGCTGACAGTCGCGGTCCGACATCCGGCCGGACTTGGAGTCGACGAGGCCCATGAAGGGCCCGCCGAGGAACACACTCGACACGCCCTGGAAGGCGGAGTCGGGGGTACCGCCGCGAGGAGCAGTTGTTGTCATGGCATGACCTCCTGGAGGGAACGGGACGAGCGGGACAGGAGCGGTGAACTGCGGTCGGGGAAGGGTGCGGCGTTCCGGCGCCGGGCCCTCAGTCCTTGTAGAAGCACTGGATGTAGGCGTTGCCGGTGGTGCCGTACGCGTACTCGGTGGTGTCGTACGCCTGGTAGGTGTGCCGCTCGACATGGATCCTGCGGAAGTGGTCGACGTACTGCCAGCGCAACTCCGGCCTGGTGCTGAAGAAGGGGATGAACACGCCCCCGGGCCGGAGTACCCGTACCACCTCGGTCATGGACGCGGACCACAGATCGGCGTCCTTCCAGACCTCCATGTCCAGGGCCGGGTCGAAGAACATGCCATCGATGCTCTCGGAGGGGAGTTCGCGGATCCGCTGGAAGAAGTCGCCTCGCTCGATGGAGAGCGTGGGCGGCAGTTCGGGGTGCCGGTCCCGGAACAACTCCTCGACCTCGTCGAAGACTTCGAGGACGGTGTGGCTGCGGGTCGCCGGGTTGGTGGCGATCCGCAGTGCGGAGAGGCCGAGCCCCAGGCCGACCTCGTAGAAGTCCTTGCCGTGTTTACACAGCAGATCGGCGCTGGCCCACATCAGGTCGCGCTCCCAGGCCTGCATGGCCTGTTCGCCGCCGATGCTCAGTGTGACCTCGCCGTTGGTCTCGATCAGCTCGATCTCGGGGGTCTTCGCTCGTTCTTCGGCCGTGCGCTCGCCGCCGGCGCTGTCCTTGCCGGGGTGCAGGGAACCGGTCATGGTCATTCCTTTCGGGGGGATGGGGCCGACGTGGGTCAGCCCCGACGGGGTACTACTCCGAAGTGCCGTCGGGCGGTCGACACCGCGAGGTCCTGGACCGCGAAGACGGTGAAGTAGTAAGCCTGCGGAGGGGTGTTGTCGGCGACGCGCACGCGGAAGGACACGTCCTGAGCGTGTGTGCCGGAACCCCTGACCTTGGTGGTGGCGGGCTCCACGACGGTGTCCTCGCGCATATACGCGGGCACGAACAGCCCCAGACGTACCGGTCCCGGCCGGGCGGCGTTCAGGCGGGCCCGGATCTCCAGGACCCCGCCCACCGGCACCTCGTCCGGTGCGAACGCCAGCAGCTCCGGCGCGTCCGGCACCTGGAAGGTGACGTCACCGCAGCGCAGACACACCACGCAGACGGTGTCCAGGACATGGGGCAGCAGCCCTCGGCGGACGAATCGCTGGGCCGGGCGGCCGCAGTGGCAGATCACTTCCTTGACCTGCGGGTCCAGCCGGCTGCGGTCGCCGAAGTGGGCGGGGTAGTTCATCACCTCGGTTTCGGGGTTCTTGCCGATGTCCTGGGCCAGCACGTGGTCGAGTGACTGAAGGTCCGCCATGAGCGAGGTGCGGAGTTCGTCAGGGGACTGCTCGGCCAGGTGCGTGGGCCGTGCCACCCACTGGTCCACCTTGCGGGCGAGTTTGGTCAGCCGGGGCCGCAAGGAATGGTTGTGGGGCAGCAGCTCACCGGTGAGGAGCGCGGTGAGACGGGTGCCGACCGTCAGGAGGAGGTCGTCGGGGCAGTGGTCGGACGGTTCGGGAACCGCGTCGGCGGGGCCGGCGGGCAGACCGAACCGCATGAAGGCGGGGTAGGGGTGTGACCCCGCCAGGCTCGCGTTGAGCACGTCCACCGAATCCGCGCCGTCGGTCGCCGCGCGCATCCAGGCGGCGTTCTCCGGCCGGTCCGAGTCGTGCACGGAGACCGCCGATACGACGGTACGGGCCGGTCCGTCGAGCGCGTTGAGCAGGATCTGGTAGCGGGGGTCGTAGAGGACGAGGTCGGCGAGCGGTCCGCTGTTGCAGGCGCTGAGGACCACTTCGGCTGCCGCGACCCGGTTCAGCGGGACGAGTTTGTCCTCGGGCTTGTAGCAGGCAAAGCCGTAGGCGCAGCGCGGGCCGAGGAGTTCCTCGCTGCGCGGGACCACCGGGTTGAGTCCGCAGATGGTGAACTCGCCCAGGTTGATGCTGTCGTCCTTGCCGTGCCCCTGGAAGACGACCTTCCGCCAGCGTTCGCCGAGGATCTCGGCCTGGATGTCGACGCGTTCGAAGTCACGGTCGTCATAGACCCGGACGGTGTCGAGGGGCGTCGGCCGGTCGGTGTCGGTGAACAGTCCGAGTTCGGTCAGGGAGTCGTCCGGCCGGGCGTACTGCTTGGCCACGTTCCACAGCAGTGACCGGGAGTCGCGGCCGCTGAGGAACGTCACACGGAATCCCTGGGCCCGGTAGGTGCTGTTCAGCAGCTCTCTGACCGGATCGAGGCGGAGGCGGTCGTAGGTGCCCAGGACGAGCAGGGTGCCGTCTGCCTCTTGGCGCAGCCGGTCGAGGGAGTCCGCGGTCAGCCAGGTCCGGGCCAGGGGCTGGGCCAACTCCACGAGTCCTGCGGGGAGTTCGCCGATATCGTCGAGCAGTACGCCGTGATCCAGCGGTGTGGGCGGTGCCGTGCCGGAATACAGCGTGGAGGCCAGTTCGACGCTGTCGGCCAGGTCGGGGCGGCCCTCCACGACCACGGGAATCCCGCCTGCCCCGGGGCTGCCCAGGAAGTCCGCCACGGCCGCGGGGAGTTCCTCTTCTGCGACCGGGTGGAAGGGTGGCGTGGGCCGTGGAGGGGACCCGACGCGCCCTTGCGTAGCGGTGGATGGAGTGGACTGCATGAAATGACCTCGTGTTCCTTCTTCAATGCTGTGCCTGGAGCAGTTGTTGCGCGAACCGTGGGATGCGCGGAGAGCGGGTCAGGCGGGAGCAGGTGCCGGCCTGGGGTCACCGGCGAAGAGTCCGCGGAAGGCGAACGCCCCGGCCGAGGCGGCCAGCGACACGATCGCCGCGACCGCGAACACCCCGCGCGCCGCCAGCGGTTCGACCAGCAGGCCGCCGATCTGCTGGCCCAGGGCATCGCCGATGACCGTGGCCAGGGACGCCCAGGTGAACGCCTCCGCCGCCTTGTCGCTGTCGGCCAGTCTGCTCACCAAGGACATCTCACTGGCCGACACGAGTGCGATGGGGGCGCTCCCCACCGCCAGCGTCAGAGCGAGGGCGACCTCGGAGGTGGCCAGCAGCGGCAGCGCGGTCCCGCCCGCGTAGGCGAGCAGAAGCCAGGGGAAGCGACGGTGCACCGGCCGCTCCGACTGGGATCGTCCCAGCAGGAGGGCGCCTATGGCGCTGCCGATGCCCCAGCAGGCGTACACCACTCCGGTGTGTCCGGGAGAGCCCTGCTCGTCGACGAAGGCCGGAATGGCCAGCGTCATCAGCCCGATCGGTACCGAAGCGGCGGCCATCACCAGGAGGAGGGCCGGCATGCCGGTGTTGCTGATCGGCCCCAGGATGCCGCGTGCGGGCTGGTTCCCGGTGCTCTCCGGGGTACCGTCCTCCGCCGTGCCCGGCGGCGTTGCGCCGTCCCCGGCTGTCCGGGTCCGCAGCAGCCGCGTCGTCCCCAGGCCCATGGCTCCGACGCCGCCCACGACCGCCACCGTGGTGAGCGCCGTACGCGCCGAACCGGTGACCATCAGCACGGCGAAGATCAACGGCGCGCTGGTGATGAGCAGTTCAGCGAGCAGGGCCTCCCACAGGTAGGCCGTCTCCCGCTCCTCCTCCGCCAGCGGGATCCGGGCCCACAGGGAGCGCATGCACGCATTGCCCGGGGGCAGGGCGATTCCCGCCGTCAGTGCCAGAGCGAGCTGCCCGGGTGTGGCCGGATCCGTCCACCACACCAGCGCGGTGAGCGCCGACGGATACAGCAGACCCGTGAGCAGCAGTGCGTTGCGGGGGTTGGTGCGGTCCATCCGGCGGGCGACGAACGGACCGCCCACCGCCATACCCACGGCGTAGAGCGCCGAGACCAGCCCCGCCTGGGCGTAGCTGCCGCCCTGTTCCCGCACCACCAGCACCAGGGCCAGCGACATGAGGTAGACGGGTAGCCGGCACACCACGCTCCATCCGGCGGCCCCGGCCACGTAAGGCCGTTGGAGAAGACGGAGGAACTTCCTGACCGTAGCGACCATCGAACCCGGCTCTCCGTTCGTCCCACGCTTGCTCTGCAACTCGTCTGTCATACCGCACGATCGGCACGGTCACGGGGACGCCGTCGAGGGCACGGGCGCCGCCGCGATGTCGATGCGGAAGTGCTCCAGTACGTTCGCCATACGTTTCTCGACCTCGGCCGACGTGGCGCCTTCGACGTGTACGAATCCGGACGCGTTGTGCGAGGCGCGCCGGGCGGTGACCAGGTCGCCGGGCGCCATCCGTACGACGGCTTCGATGACGCCGGGCAGGCGCAGCAGTTCCTCGGGCGAGGTGACGGCGAGCACCCGGCCGGAGTCCGGCAGCGGCAGCAGCAGATCGCCCACGCACCGCCGGACGCCGTAGTCCAGCCGGGGCCGGCGGCCGGTGTAGACATCGAGGGTGGCGCCGAAGACGTCGAAGCCGTAGGCGTGCCCGTGGTTCGCGGTGATCTCGCAGCCCGCCAGCCGGACACCGGCCTCCCCCATATAGACGGCGTCGTCGGTCTCGAAGAACTCCATGTGCAGATAGCCGTGGTCGATGTCCATCCCGGTCACCACCCGCCGCACCAGGCCGGCCACATCACAGCGCGGTCCCGGCCCCGAGCCGACGCTGATGTTGGCGTTCATCGCGCCCTCGACGATGTCCAGCGGGCGGCAGGGCATGGCGCTCGGCCAGACGTCCAGCACCTCGCCCCGGTGGATCAGTGCGCAGGCCTCCCACTCCGTGCCGCCCAGATGCTCCTCCACCATGAAGTGGCGTGCGGCGAGGTCGACTTGCCGCAGATCCGCGGGTCCGCGCAGCAGATAGGTGTCGAGGCAGGCGAAGGAGTCGACCGGTTTGAGGACGACCGGCCAGCCGTGTTCCGCGGCGAAGCACATGACCTCCTCGGCGGCGGAGACCCGCTGGTAGGCGGCCGTACGCAGGCCCAGTGCGCGGAACTTGTCCTTCATCGCGGCCTTGTCCCGCACCCACTGCACCTGCTCGCTCGTCAGATGCGGCAGTCCCACCAGGCCGGCGAAGCGCTGGGCGATGTGCTGACGGGGCTCGGAAGGGTTGCAGAAGTGCACCGGGCGCACCGGCTGCCGTGCGATCCAGTCGCGGTAGCGGCGTGCCTCCTCGGTGAGCGGCACATCGCTGCGGACCCAGAATGCGGGCAGCTGCGCCGTGTCGCGCAGATACCCGGCCGGCAGGTCGTCGCGCGCCTCCTCGAAGCGCAGCAGGACCAGCTCCTCGGGCCGGTGCCGCAGCGCGTACCGGGTGAACGAGTTGGGCCTGTCGTCCACCAGCAGCAAGCCGCTCACATGGTCTCCAGCGTCCGGCGCAGCAGCTTGGCCGCCGTAGCCTGCTGCTGCTCGCTCAGCTCCGGAGACAGCGGAACGCAGAGGGTGCGGTCCAGGAGGGAGCGGGTGCGGGCGAAGCCGTCGCGGGTGAGGGCGCGGGGCACGGCGTCGGCGAGGTTCCAGGGGAAGCCGTCGGCGTACAGCGAACGCCGCCCCGCGAGGACCGGGTGCTCGGGCAGGAAGTACTTGCCGAGCGTCCAGTTGGCGATGCCCTGCTCGGTGAGCCGCTCGACCGCGGTGTCGCGCAGTTCCCGGTTGTCGAGGCGCAGCCGCAGGCTGATCTTGACATCGCCGGGCGACCGCGGAACCAGCGCGATGTCGGGCCGGTCGGGCAGCTCCTGCGTCGCGATCCGGTAGTGCCGCTCCAGCCCGCCGAGGACCTCGTCGAGGTGGCGGAACTGCTGGAGCTGGATGGCGGCGACCTCTTCACTGGTGACCAGGTTCTCGCCGTAGTAGGCGTCCTCGTTCCAGGTGGGGTAGCGGCCGGGCTTACGGGCCGAGCCGTGATCGTGGTAGCAGCGCATCTCCTGCCACGCCGCCCGGTCGTTGGTGACCAGCAGCCCGCCCTCGCCGGAGGTGAGGACCTTGTTGTGGTGGAAGCTGAAGGCGCCCGCGTAGCCACGGGTGCCGACGCGGCCACCGTCCGGGAAGCACGCTCCCAGCGCCTGGGCGGCGTCCTCGATGACGAAGGGCACGTGGGTCGGCAGAGGTGCGACGGCGCCCTCCATGTGGGCGACGATCACCCGGCGCGCATCGGCGGGCAGCAGCGAGGTGTCCAGGGCCAGCGTCTCGTCGACGTCGACCGGCACCGGGATCAGTCCCGTGGACAGCACGGCCCCGGCCACCGCGACGAAGGTGACCGCGGGAATGTAGACGACGTCCCCCACTGCCGGCCGGGTGGAGACCAGGGCGAGCCGCAGCGCCTCGGTGCAGTTGTGGACCGCGAGCACATGCTCGGCGCCCAGTCGCTCACCCACCGTGCGCTCCAGCCGGCTCGCCATGCTCTCCGACTCGGTCTGATAGCGGAACAGCACGCTCTGCTCGATGACCTGCTGCAACTCGTGCATGTCGGACCAGTTGAGGTAGTTCGCGCCGTAAGGCAGAAAGCGCTGGCCCTGTCGTTTCTGGAGGGTCATCGGTCGCCGTCCCCGTTGTCGGCCGACGGCTCCGTGACGGGATATACGTCCTGGCTCACGACCATTTCCTGGCCCTTGTAGTTACGCAGCAGCAGCCCTTCGGGGACCTGCTTGTAGGAGGGCTGGGACATGGGGATCTTGCCGAGCCGGGTGGTGAGCACGTACTGCGGTACGCCGAAGCCGGTGATGTGTCCCTGGAGGCCCTCCATGATCTCCCAGCCCTTTTCGACGGAGGTCATGAAGTGCGCGACGCCGGTCACGTTGTCGCAGTGGTAGAGGTAGTACGGGCGTACGCGAATGCGCAGCAGCTCCGTCATGAGCTTGCGCATGGTGTCCACCTCGTCGTTGACACCGCGCAGCAGCACCGTCTGGTTGCCCACCGGGATCCCGTGACGCAGCAGCCGGTCGATGGCCTGCTCGGCCTCCGGGGTGATTTCCTTGGGGTGGTTGAAGTGGGTGTTCAGCCACACCGGGTGGTAGCGGGCGAGCATCTCGCACAGCTCCGTGGTGATGCGCTGCGGCAGCAGCACCGGGAACCGGCTGCCGATACGGATGATCTCCACGCTCGGGATGGCGCGCAGACCGGAGATGATCTCTTCCAGTTTGCCGTCCATGTAGGAGAGCGGGTCGCCGCCGGTCAGCAGCACATCGCGGATCTCGGGGTGGTCGGCGATGTACTGGAGGTCTGCGGTGAAGTCCTCGCCCTCGTTCTTCTCGAAGTACGTGCCGTCCACGTCGGTGGTATGGAACTTGCGGGTGCAGTGCCGGCAGTAGACCGGGCACGCCTCGGTGATGAGCATGATCACCCGGTCCGGGTACTTGTGCACCACGCGGTTGGTCTTCCGGTAGAACATGTCGCCCACCGGATCGACGTCCGTACCGTGGTACTCCATCAGCTCACCGAGCGACGGCACGGCCTGCTGCCGTACCGGGCACAGCGGATCGTCGGGATCCATCAGCGAGGCGTAGTAAGGCGTCAGTGACCAGCGGTACTTGCCGGCCGATTCGGCGATCGCTTTCTCCTCGGCGGGAGTCGTGCGAATCCACTGCTGGGCCTTCTCGACGGTGTTGATGCGCTTGCGCATGTGCCACCGCCAGTCGTTCCACTGCTCCTCGGGGACGTCGGCGGCAGTGGTGAGGGGAAGGGTGGCGGGGTGGGTCTCTGAGGGTATGGGGGGCATCAGAAATCTCCCATCCGGCGGAAAGCCGGGTCGTGCCGACAAGGAAAGGGGCCTTGCTACGTCAGAACACGGTGGGTATGAGCGCGAGTTGGCGGACGCGACGAGCGATGCGCTGTGCTTCGCGCCGGGCGTCGTCATCGGATCCCAGGGCCGCCCAGGGGCCTGGGTGCGGAGTCCACACGGCGGGTCGCCGGGCGTCCTCCGCCACCTCGATCGGCACCAGCCGTCGCAGCCGGTCGGCCAGATCGCGCTGGTCCGGGCCGAGCGGGGGCAACAGGGTCAAGGGGGCGTTGCGTGCCCAGGCCAGCGATACGGCGGTCAGTGTCGGGGAGGCGAGGAACGTCTCCGCGGCGGCGTGCAGTGCGTCGAAATCCACGTCCGCGGCCCGGTGCACGCGGACACCGGCGACCGGGCCGAGTGCCTTCCGTACGGCCGTGAAACCGGTGTCGCACACCACGTCGCAATGGCCGGTGCGGCGCACCGCCTCCGCTGCGGCCGGCCGCAGGAAGGTGTCGGTGAAATCGGCACGTTCCGCGTCGTCGGCCTCATACACCGAGACGAGCACCAGACACCCGGCCCGCGACCGGTTACGCGTCAACCGACGAGGCGCGAGCAACTGCACGCAATTCAGCTGCTCCTGACTGACCGTCGGCATTTCGGAGAGCCAGTCGGGCCGTTGCACGAGGCGGGTGACGGCGGGTACGTCCGGAAGCTCCGTCGCCCGGTGGCGGCAGTGCAGATACACCACCGGTACACCTTGTCCGGAGAGCCGCGCCGCGGCCTCGGGCGCGTCACAGACGACCGCCACGTCAGGAGTGGACGGGGCCGTCGGGTACGACACGTCCAGTTCCGTCAGATGGGCGGCGATGCGGCGCCGTGCGGTCGACGCGTCGAGCAGTCGCGGCTCATCGACCAGCAGGGCGTGCCCCCGGGCCGGGGCGGCCGGGTCCTCGGTACGCGGGCTCAGTACTGCCACGGCGGTACGCTCCCCAGTCGGGCCACATCGTCGCTGTACCCGGCAGCTGTGGTGGAACAGCCGTTGCAGATCTGTGGTCCCTGCTCACGGAAGAAGTCCGCCTGGGACCGGAAGGCCGGTGTGTCGAGCTGGATCACCCCGTCCTGGCGCCAGGACGCGCCGTGGGGGTCCGAGCCTTCGCGGTGCGGCAGGCAACTGCACGCATAGGCCCGCTCGTACTTGCCGTCCAGGTAGATCACGTCGTCCACGACATGGCACAGCGGCTCGCTCGCCCGCGGTGTGGTCGAGTCGGCGAAGTAGCGGTCCCGCTCCTCGGGTGTGTCGCCGTAGAAGCGCTTGCCGAGCGGGACCAGGTGGGTCTGCGGGTCGGCCTCGTAGACCGGATCGCAGACGGACCGTACATGCTCCGGGTCCGGGTAGCGGATGCTGCGGTCCAGCTTGATGGCGGACAGCTCCCACTGGCGCACGCCGGCTTCCGTGAGGGTCTTCTGGAGCTGCGGCATCTCGGTGTAATTGTGCGGTCCCACCACGCTGTTCACTCGCGGGAGCACACCGAGTTCGGCAGCTCTGCGCAGGCCGGTCAGCCCGTTGTCGAACATGCCGGGCGAGCGGCGGTAGACATCGTGTGTCGTCGCCGAACCGCCGTCGAGACTCACGATGACCTGGGCGAGCCCCGCTTCGGCGAGCTCCTCGATGCGCCGGGGCAGCATCATCCCGTTGGTGATGATCGACATCCGCATCCCGGCGGCGGTGCCCCGGCGCACCAACTCGGCGACGTCCGGGTGCATCAGCGGTTCGCCGCCGGTGAAGCGGACGTAGCCCACTCCTGCCTCGGCGGCCCGCGGCAGCAGCTCATCGAAGTCGTCCAGCGAGAACCGGTAAGTGTCGCGGGACAGCGCGAACTCACACATGAAGCAGTCGGCGTTGCAGGCTTCGAGAATGCGGACGAACAGATACCTCTGACGTGCGCGCGTGCGGTGCCCCGCACCTGTCGGTCCAGCCATGCGCAAGCCTTCCTGTGACGAGTAGTTGGGCAGTGCGGAGCGTGATCAGCCGGAGACCGCACCAGATGTAGGCCGCGCGAGCGCCAGCACATGGCCGGCGACCTGGCGGGCGCCGCCGCTGCCGACGCCGCGGGCCAGGCCCGACCAGTCGGCGCCGGCCCGTGCCCGCTCCAGGGCCGCCAGCACACCGGCCCCCACCGCGGTCTCCGCGCGGTCCGGGCTCTTGGCCGCGGCGGAGATACCGCCGTAGATCTGGCGCAGCACCGCCTCCTCGGAGGAGGTGCGGTCCCGCAGCACCGCCTCCTCGCAGAAGACGTCGTCCGGCCAGCGGACCCTGGTGTCGGCCGCGACGGCTCTGCTGTGGAAGCGGCCGTTGAAGATCTGGCTCAGGTTCTGGGGCGGCAGACACACCACCGGTGTGGACCGTGCGCCCGCCTCCAGGAGTGTGGTGAGACCGGGCGAGGTGAGCAGCACATCCGCGTCCGACACATGGCGGAGGAATTCCGCGTGGGGCAGTGCCCCGTAGGTGACTTTCATCGACGCCCCGTCCACCGGATGCGAGGCGCGCACCGGCTCCCGGGGGAATTCCGGCGGAAGATTGCCGGCCACATGGACCTCGCTGAATCCTGCCCTTTCCAGAGCGTTCAGCGCCGCGGGAAGGACGACGCGTGGATAGCTGGTCCAGTCCGTGAGCGTCGGAGACCGCAGTCCGCCGAAGCTGACCAGTGCCCGCTGGAAAGGAGCTGCGGTGGGCGACGCATTGCCGGTGTGCGCGCCCTGCGTTCCGGAGTTCTCCAGGACGACGGCTTCCACCCATTGCAGATTGCGTACGGCGGCGAGGAGGTCCCGGCTGTGCGGCTCCAGTTCGATGCAGCGCTGAGCGCAGTAGACGGAGACTTCGAGCGGAAGCGAGGGGAGATCGCTTCGAGTCCACAGGAACGGCAGGCTGTCCACGAACACCGTCGGGACGCCGGCCGCCTCCAGCGACGAGGCCGCGGGCCCCTCCAGGACCACGAGCCCGGCGGAGACATTCTCGCGGCGTGCGACCTCCGCGACGGCCTCGCGGTCGTCGGTTGCCACGTCGTACCACTGGTCGACCCCGTGTGCGGCGAGCAGGGTACGGCTGAGCCGGGAAGCGAGCCCGACGAACCGCAGCGGCACGGGCGCGGATCGACGGAGCTCGGCTATCACCGCGCACAGTTTTCCGGTGCTTCCCCACCCGAATTCGGCCCCGGCGACGGCGATCGTCAGTCCTGAATTCCGTAGGCCGATGGAAGAGTTCACCGCTGCGAGTACATCGGCCATGGGGCTCCTCAGGTGTGGGGGTCCGTCACGCCGCAGATCCGGGACGGGGCTGAAGATCTCGACGAGCACAACTCATCACGCGAACCTGACATCTCCCTGGCAGGCACCTGCCAACGACCTGATGTGGCGCAGGTCACAGGATGAGGCGGCTCCTGCGCCCTACGGGCCCCCGACCCCCTCCCCCGCGCCGAGCCAGTAGCCGAAGCCCTTACGGGTGTGGATCAAGGGGGGAGCCTCCCGGTCGACCTTGCGCCGGAGGCGGGAGATGAGCGACTCGATGGTGTTCTCGGTGCGGGCCCGGTCCTCACCCCACACATTCCGGCTGATCTGCTCCTTGGACAGGACCTGCCCCGGGTGGAGCAAGAGGCAGCGCAGCAG
Organism: Streptomyces sp. P9-2B-2; assembly: GCF_030406865.1. Classification (NCBI taxonomy): domain Bacteria; kingdom Bacillati; phylum Actinomycetota; class Actinomycetes; order Kitasatosporales; family Streptomycetaceae; genus Streptomyces; species Streptomyces sp. P9-2B-2. The sequence continues at coordinate 517,441 of NZ_CP129126.1, forward strand.
CCGGTACTCCGTGGGAGACAGACTGAGCTCTCGCCGTCCGCGCCACACCTGACAGGTGGCGTCGTTCAGGATGAGGTCGCCCAGGGTGAGGTCGGCGGCTTGGCGCGGCGTGCGCTCCGGCCGTGCGGCCCCCCGGTCGTGCAGCAGCACCTGCACTCTGGCCAGAATTTCCGGCACGCGCAGCGGTTTGAGGACATAGTCGGCGACGCCGAGACTGAGCCATGGGCACAGGCCATCCAGTGACGTGGGATCCGTCAGGAACAGCACCGGGGCGCTGCCGTCAGCCAGGCGCTGATACCCCGCCAGGTCGTGCGCGTCGGGCATCAGGGTGTCGATGATCAGCAGGTCGAACCGCTGGGCGGCCAGCAGCACCAGCGCCGCGGCCCTGGTGCTGGCCCCGGCGACCTGATACCCCGCCAGCTCCAGACTCTCCAAGACCTTTTCGGATGTTGCCACCGGGCCGAGGACGATTAAGGACGCCTGCCGATCGCCGCTGGCCGGAGGGAACTTCTCACGGGAAGTCAGGTGCATGGAGTTCTGCTTCCTTCTGCGTGGGTTCGTCATTGGGGGTCCGGGAGCCGGGTGGCTCATCGGCCTGTTTCGCTCCATGAGGTGATGCTGTGTTCCTTGACGCGCCGGTGGCGTCGCAGGGTGAGTGCATCGCTGAACTGGGCGACAGCTTCGGTGAATTCCATGGCGATCACTGGGTGCCGTGTGCAGGCGGTGCCCACCACGGTGATGTGGTGCCGGTCCGCGATGACGGGGTGGGTGTGGTCGACTCCGAGTGCGGTCAGGGCCGTCGTGAGCTGGTCGGTGTCCTGAGATGACGGCAGCCCGAAAGGAGTCGGCCCGGACGGGCTCGGGTGATCCTGCTGCTCAGTGGTCAGGCCGAGAACGGAAGAAAAGTCGGACCAGCGGTGCAGCCAGACGGCCTTCTTCGCGTCCCTGCCGGGTTCCTTCAGGGCGCTGATGGAGGCGTCGGCGAAGGCCGATGTATGGGGCTCCGTGCCAATGAGACCGTCGACGAGGCCGAGGCGGGCCCTCGCGATGCGCTGGGCAGGGGGCCTGGCGCAGGCGCCCTCAGAGCACGGTCAGCCGTTCATAGGGCTCGGTCGGCAGGTGCGTGTCCAGCACCGGAGCCGTTGATGGGCTCGGCGAGCCGCGCGAGAAGTCCCTGCTTGTTGCCGAGGTGCCACCGCATGGAGTTGTGCTGGACGGTCAGGCAGTCGGCGACGGCTCGGAGGGTCAACGCACCGGCTTGTTGTGGCTACCGTGCAGTGGACACGGCGGGCCGCTTGCGCAGCAGGCTGACGGTGAGAAGCGCCAGCTCCGTTGCCAGGGCGACCGCGGCCAGCACGGTCTGCCAGGCCGGACCGGCTGAGGCGAGGTTGGTCACCAGGTAGCCCACGAGGAGGACAGCGAGTGCCGCCGCCTGAGCGTCAGGACGCATCCACCACCGCGTGCGGGGGACGCTCTGCCCCTCGGCAACTTGGAGCGCGTACAGCTCGACGGGACCGAACTCCTCCTGGGGAGAACACCCTGTGGCGGTGAGGTGATGGGCGGCCTCCCTGGTGAGTTCGGCGGCCCGGGCGCGGGACAGTCCGTGCCGTTCCTCAAGCAGCCGGGGCAGCTCAACCAGCCAGTTCTCGGGCAGTAGTTGAGACTCCGAGGTGAGTTCCTTGTGGTCAGGGCCCGGCTTGTAGCGTGCGGCCGACCAGAGCAGCAGGACACCCAGCGCACACAGAGCCGGGACGGGAAGCCGACCGTAGGAGGCCGTCGGCAGGTAGGTGAAGGCCCCCGCCGACAGCAGCAACGCGGCAACGGCGCCGACTCCCCAGCGGACGGCACCCCGGGCCCTGGAACTCGCAAGGGTCGCCGTCAGGCAGGCGCTCGGTATCGCCACGCCAAGGAGCGCGCTGCCGGCCACCCCGGCAGGGGTCACGGTCAGCATCGTTCCGTCCCCGACCCACATACAAACGCCGGCCGCAAGGACGGCCACCCCCGTCTGAGCGAGAGCGGCGGAGACCTGGTCCGCGCGGGTCAGGCCGTCCCAGTTCCGGCCGGTGCGCTCCTCGGGCGGTATGCGGTCGCGAGCCACGGCGGCCGCGTACTTCTCCGGTGCACCGAAGGCGTCCTCGGGCGTCTCACCGGACTGCGCGCAGTGCAGGTCCACCTCATCGAGCACCATGTCGGCGGTGGCCGAGTCCACCGACTGCCCCGCCAGCGCCAGCCTCGCCCGAGCTTTCCACCGGGAAGTCAAGTCCGTCACCACTCCTCCTTCGTTACCTGCTCCAGCAGCCGGTCCATCGAGTCGGAGAACCGCTGCCACGTCGCGGTCTCCTCGAGCAGTCGAGCCCGTCCGGCGTCGCTGAGCCGGTACACCTTGCGGCCCGGCCCGCCTTCCCCGGGCTCCCAACGAGCTTCCACCAGCCCTTCGGTCTCCATCCGGCCGAGCACCGGATACAACGCTCCCCCGCGGATGGTGCCGAATCCGTGGGCGGCCAACTGCTGCACCAGCGCATAGCCGTGCTGATCGCCCTGCGCCAGCACAGCGGCGAGCGCCAGCGGCAGCACACCCCGCAGCCAGCCCGATGAGGGTTCCTTCACAGGCATCCCGTAGTCACGCCAACCCTCTACTCCAAATCTCGACTAGTTCGATTTCAGAGTAGTGACCTTCCGGCGCCGCGTCCAGTAGCGGGCACCTCAACCGGCGCAGGTGGGAGCGCAGTTGACGCACGGCGGTCCAACCGGCAGGTAGCTGAGCATGACGCTCTGGGTGTTGGACTGCGAGGTCGACTGCGGGCAGGACTGCGGTCGGCCGCTTCATGGGTGGTCGCTCCTGACACCGTCCGCCGGGACCGCACCCCGGACCGCCTTGGCTCAGCCCAGCGCGTCCATCAGGGCGGTGACGTAGGCATCCAGCCGCTCCCCCACGGCTCGCGTCGTCAGCTCAGTCCTCCCAGCCTCACGCCATGGCCGCGCCACCTGCTGCACTTCTTCTGAGCACGCCAGCCCGTCCCGCACCTGCCAGTACAGCCGCTCGCTCGCGGCCTCGGCCAGCACCCCGCCGGCCTCCTCATACGCCGCAGCGAACCGCAGACCCCACGCCGGGCCGTGCAGCAGCGCGAGGTTGGTGGAGCAGTGCGCCACATCGAGATCCGCCGGGCCCCAGGATGTTGGATCGCGACGAGTTGACGGGCCAGCAGAGGAACGCGCGTCTCCAACCCCTCATCGTCGAGAACCGCCCGGCCCGCCAGATGGGTCATCAGGAGCGACGGATACTCGCCATGCGCGGCGGTCGGATCAACCGCGACCAGTCCAGGAGCGGGCACGCCGGTCCCCGTGAGCAGGGCCAGGGCGCCGGCCTCCCTGTTCAGCCAGTCCTCGGCGTGCCCCACGGAGAACGGGTCGACGAAGCTCCGCAGCACCAGGTCACGGGTGCCTCCGTCCCGCGTGCCGATGGTCAGCCTCCGCATTTCGGCAGTGATGCCGCCGTGCAGTGCCTCGGTCCTGACGATCCGTTCGCCGGCCTCCAGGTGCCGGCTCACCCAAGCCAGGGTCAACGGTCGGACAGCCGCCGCCTCATCGTGGTTGGTCACCGGGCTACTTCATCACCCCGGACGGCGGCACGCGCGAGGGTTTCATGCGAGAGGGCGCCGGCAGTCAGTCGCCGCACAGCAGGATCGTCCAGCCGCGGCTCACGAGCGGAGCCAGAGTTGCCGCCTGCCCCAGTACTGTGGCTTCGTATGACCGACTCCGAGAGCGAGATCACCGCAGACCTGGTCCATGACCTGTTGCGGGAGCAGCATCCGGACCTGGCAGGACTGGCCATCCGCGAAGTAGCGGGCGGCTGGGACAACCAGCAGTGGCGCCTTGGGAACGAGTTGGCTGTGCGCATGCCGCGTTCAGACCGTGCCCCGGACCTCCAGCGCAAGGAGTGCCGGTGGCTGCCCGTCCTGGCCCCGCGCCTGCCGCTCCCGGTCCCGAACCCTGTACGGATCGGTGCACCGTCCGCGCGCTTCCCGAAGCCCTGGACCATCATGACGTGGGTTCCCGGCGAACCACTGGACGTCACCTCGATCAGCCGCACTGACCACGCGGCCGACACTCTGGCGGACTTCCTCACAGCGCTCCACGTGCAGGCGCCCGCTGACGCGCCGATCAGTGCGGACCGCGGCGCCCACCCCAAAAAGTACACGGAGGGCTTCGACTACTTCTTGCAAGCCGTTGCCCTCGACGGCGTCGCCGACGAGGTCCGGGCCGTCTGGGATGACGCCGTCGCGGCCCCCGAGTGGGAAGGCCCGCCGGTGTGGGTGCACGGTGACCTTCATCCCGCCAACGTCGTCGTCTCGGACGGGACGCTCTCGGGAGTGGTCGACTTCGGTGACATGTGCGCCGGCGATCCCGCGTGGGACCTCGCGGCCGCATGGGTGGTCCTTCCCGCCGGTGGCGCCGCACGGTTCTTTGACGTGTACGCGCATGCGGACGAGGCGACGGTCCGGCGCGCCCGCGGGCTGGCTGCGCTGAAAAGCCTGTTCCTCATGCTGATGGGCCAGAACGGAGACCGGGGCCTTCCTGGCGGCAAGCCGACATGGGGACCCGCCGGCCGGGCAGCGCTCGATCGTGTTCTGCACATGGGGAGAGAGCGAAGCTGAACGCACGCTGCGGCGCCGTCATCACTGATCCGGCTTGCGCTCCTCGGCGTAACGGGCCAGCCCGTCCGCCATGCCCTGCATGAACTTCTGGAGGTAGCGCGGCATGACCCAGCCCATCAACCAGCTCGTCTCGTACTCGCCGTACCAGTGGATGACCGTGCCTGAACTCGCTGTCGGCTTCAGCTCGATGCGCGCGTGATAGTGGTGCATCGACGAGTTGAACGCGTCTTCATAGGCCAGGAGGCGTCGCTCGACCTTCTCGGTCAGCCGCTCCCCCGTCACGACGCGCCCCGTCCGGAAGGCCCGGACGGCACCCACCCCATCGTCGCCACCGGGGTCGAGGTCGACCGACCGAGTTGTGTCCAGACTGTCCACCTTGGACCACCGCGGCCAGCTTGCGGCGTCGACCAGCAGCTTCCAGACGGTTTCCGGCGAGGCGCTGGTAGTCACCGTGACGTCGTATGTGTGCATGGGAGAGGGCTCCTGTGAGTGGATGCGGGCGGCGTCCCCGGCCAAGAGGACGCGGTCGACGCGGGATCAGCGGCCGGCAGTGCCGTCGATGAGTTCGCGGAGGATGTCCGCGTGGCCCGCATGTCGGCCGGTCTCCTCGATCATGTGGGTGAGTGCCCAGCGGATGCTGGGAGCGGGGCGGTCCGACCGCGGTCGGGGAACCGGTGCGCCCAGATCGGTGCACCCGTCGAGAACGTCGTTCGCGCGTTTGACCGCGTCTCGGTAGCGGGCGACGACATCGGCCACGCTGTCCGCCGGTGCGGCGTGGAACGTCGCCTGCCAGTCGGTGACTTCGTCCCCGAGGAACATCGAGCGCTCGACACAAGTCAGGTGGTTGAGCAGGCCGAGCAGGTTCGTGCCCGACGGCACCGCGGCTGTGCGCACCTGCGGTTCGGGGGCGCCGTCGACCTTCGCGGCGATCGAGGTCCGGAGGTAGTTGAGGAATCCGCGCAGGACCTCGGTCTCGTTGCTTCCGGTCCGGGGCGGCGGGGTGTCGCGGCGGCGATTGCGGGGCGTGGTGCTGGGCATCGTGGTCTCCCTTCCGTTGTCCGGGGCGGGCGTCGCCGCCGTGTCAGGGGGTGCGGCGGATGAGAAGGACGTGGTCGGTGACCTCGGCGGTGCGCCCGTCCGGTCCGGTCGCGGTCCGGCGGGGTGTGTCGGCCCGCTCGACCGTCCATGTCTGCGGGGCGAGGTCGATACCCGCGGCGACTTCCTGCGGGCTCGGGTAGCGGATGTCGGGATCCTGGTTCCACGACCACGGCGCGGCCGAGCCGTGGTCGACGACCAGCAGCCGCCCGCCCGGGCGCAGTGCGTGCGCGGCCGAGCGCAGGACGGTTGCCCGGTCCAGGTCAAAGGGGGTGTGCAGGTAGTGGGCGCAGACCAGGTCGAATCCGCCGGGTGGGAAGGACTGGTGCAAGTCGTGCCGCACGGGCGTGACGCGGTCGTCCAGGCCGTGTGAGCGCGCGAGGGCGGCGAGCCGCTCGACCGCCACGGCCGAGATGTCGACGGCGGTGACGTGCCACCCCAGGCGGGCGAGCCACAGCGCGTCGCCGCCGTCGCCGCATCCGAGGTCCAACGCGTCGCCGGGCGGCAGGTCCGTCACCATCTCGGCAAGGCGGACATTCGGCTGCGGGCCATCGGCTGCCGGTCGGGCCGCGTAGACGCCGTCCCAGAACGCGACCGCATTATTGGTGCTCATCAAGGCTCCTCGTGTCGGTATGCGCTCAGTCTTGCCAGGCACCGCACGATCTGGCACGGAATCTTGCGGTTACGGCAAGATGGTCTGATGGATCGCAGTACGGACGACGAAGTGCTCGACGCGGTGGGGCCGCGGCTTCGTACGCTGCGTCGTGACCGGGGCATCACCCTGGCCGCCCTCGCGGCGACGACCGGCGTATCGGAGAGCACGCTGTCCCGGCTGGAGAGCGGGCAGCGTCGGCCGAGCCTGGAGTTGCTGCTGCCGCTGGCCCGGACCTATGACGTTCCGTTGGACGACCTCGTCGGCGCCCCGCGCACCGGCGACCCCCGGATACACCTCAAGCCGATCGCGCGGTTCGGGATGACGTTCGTGCCCCTGTCCCGGCAGCCGGGCGGGGTACACGCGTTCAAGATGATCATCCCCGCCCGGCCCGAACCACTCGAACCGACCCCGCAGACACACGAAGGCTTCGAATGGCTCTACGTCCTCAACGGACGCCTGCGGCTTGTGATCGGCGAGCGCGACCTGACGCTACCGCCGGGTGAGGCAGCCGAGTTCGACACATCCTTGCCCCACTGGCTGGGCAGCGCCGAAGGCGGCGTGGTCGAGCTTCTCATCCTGTTCGGCCTGCAAGGGGTGCGTGCGCACGTACGTACCGACAGCGCCCCTCATCGGTCGCTGTAGGCGGCGCCGCGATCACACCAGCCACCGGCCATCGGCCACAAGATCGTCTCATCGGTGGCCAGCAGCTACGGGACAACCCTTACTCCACCGCATACAGCAGGTTGTACTCAGCACCATCCGCCCTGAAGCGCAGACTGCGCTCACCAGGCGTATCCGTGATCCACTGCTCCCCGGGCCTGCCGTCCCCGGCTGTGCCGCCGGCCTCCCCGAGAGAGACGGCGATCGTTCCCGTGAAGTCGCAGTCGTACTTGACGGTGTACATCCGGTCTCCCAGCACCGTCCCGTTCCACACGGTGCCACGGTTCTGGACCACAAGCCTCGGCTCGTCGGAGCCGCTCCAGCCCTCAGTCGTGACGCACTTGAGCTTCTCCAGATAAAGCTTGGCCATACCGTCCCCTGTGAAGGATCCTTCTCGACACTTCACATCCTGCCGAGCCGCAATAAACGATCACTAAACGTTGGGCACGGTAAAAATTGCGGCACCCCGGCCACTGGCTGTCGCCCGGCCGTCCGGTGAGCCGTGGTCGCTTGCCCCAACCGGCTTGAGTGGAGCAGGCCGTGCGGCAGACTGTGCTGGAACATCGCCCTGCGGGGCCGGGTTTGCTGGGCAGCTCTGGACCCGCAAAGTGCCTCACGACCCCGGCCTGCGGGTCAGCCGGCAAAGGGGGCAGATCTCATGCGTGTCGTAGGTGTGGACATCGGCTCGGTGAAAGCGCCGTCCAAGTTCGCCTGGGTTGCCGTCGATTCCTTGGAGCCTGCCGCGGTCGCCTGTGGCGACGACCCGGAAGGCGCCGTGCAGGCACTGTCGCAGTCTCTGGCCCACGAGGGACGCGCGGTCCTGGCCGTGGAAGCGCCCATGGCCATTCCTGTCCCCGCTCCGGACAGCGACGCGTGGCGCGTGCTGGGCCGTGCGCGCAGCGGGGAGGGCAACCGGCCGTGGTCGGCCGCTGCGGGCGCCGGAGCGCTGGCCACCGGGGTCGCCCAGACCGCATGGATGCTCTCCCGTCTGCATGCCCTCGCGCCGGAATCGAGCGCGACCACCCGGCCTGAGCGGTTCGCCGCCGGGCAGGCCCGCCTCCTGCTCGCCGAGGCCTTCGTCTCCGGCACCGGCAAACCTGTCCCGGTGGCGGCCGGTCAGCATGCCGCCGACGCCGAAGCCGCCGCCCGCGCGACGCTGACCTACCTGACCGACGGCCCGGACGGCTTTCCGTACATCACGTGCGCACCGCAGCGGACCCTTAACCTCCTTGCCCTGCTTGCCTCTTGGGCCGGAATGCCGGTGCCCGGTGATGAACTGCACCTGGACGTGACGGTCATTCGTACGAAGCCGGTCGCCTGAACCGCCGTGGGGCGGCTTCGCCTTGGTGCAGGGCAAAGGACTCTCCGTCACGCGTCGAGTACTGGCGCTCCCCCGCTCCTCGGCCACTAGCTGCCATCGATGGCTGACCCGGGCAGCGATGCGGGTGCCCGGGTGAGGTGGAAGAAGAAGTCGGTGGGAGATTCCTTCTTGTCCATCACGCACAGCAGGACGTTGTCGGTCAGCCGGCGGAAATGGTCGATGATGGGCAGCTGGTCATAGACCATCGCCGTGGACTGCTTGCCGCGGTGGACGACCTCACGCAACGTGGCGAGGCCCATCTCCTCGTACGAGAAGACCGTCCCGTCCTCGTCGCGGCACAGCAGCGGCTCCACGTGATCGGCGTCGACGAACCGCTTCCCGTACCACCGCATCTTCGCCAGCAGCGCGGCGTTCTCGCTGGTGTGCTCGAAGCCACCGCCCTGCCAGGTGCCGATGAGGAGATCGGTGTCGACCGGTTCGAGCCGGTCGAAAAGCTCCGTCAGCTTCGTGTTGTCGCACTGTCCTCCGGACGCGATGACGTCCAGAACCTCCTGCTCGATGCTCATGGCCGGGGCCTCCCTCGGTTGGGGGACGAACGGTGAGTGCCGGGCGGGGGCGGCGCTGCCCGATCCGCCCGGAAGGGGTGCGGTGGCCGCCTGGCCGGGCCGTACGGGATCGAAGTGGTGGTACATCCGCGCATGCCAGAGCGCCACCCGCTCCAGTGCCACCGCGGAACCGTACCCGGCCGCGGTGAGCGGAGCCAGAGCCCGCCGGCAGTTTTCGAGCCCTGCCTCGGCGCGCCGGGACACCTCCTGTTCGGTCAGGCCGAGCGCGAGCGCGTCGGTCTTCCCCTCGGACTGTTCCCGTTGGTGGCCGCGCAGATCGTTGAGCAGACGGATGGCGGTCGCGGCCTCGCGCAGCGCGCCGAGCAGCAGGGGAAGACGCCGGGACAACCCCGGCTCGTCCATGAGGGCCCACAGGGCGGTGACCTGCTGTTCGACGCCGATGGTCCAGGCGCCGTGCTGTAGGTAGTCCGTCAGCCCGGTGACGCCGCGACCGGCGGCCGCTGTCCGGGCCGCCTCCCGTTCCCACTGCATGCCGATGAGCGTCTGATGCATGCTTTTCCGCCAGACGGCGGTGAGTTCGGGTCGGCCCTCGCGGTCCAGATCCCGGGCGATCTCCGCCAGAGCGCGCGCGATGGGGTCGTCGCTGACGCCGTCACTGACGCCATCGCTGTCGCGGTCGCTGACGCCCTCGCTGACGCCGTCGTTGTCGTGCCCCGCGAGGACCCGGCGCCAGGCCCGGACGCGGGTCGGGGCCCCGTCCGGGCCCGTGCGAGTCGCCGCGTCCGCTGCATCCGGCGCGTCCAGGACGTTGTCGATCGCCATCAGCCAGACCGTGAGCCGGGCCAGCTGATAGCAGGTCTCCGGAGGCAGCCAAGGGGTGAAGAACGCCGTCTGAAGGCACATGAGGGGAACCAGCGCGGGGTCCACGGGCAGCCCGAGCTCTTTGAGCCAGATCTCCAATCGCGGCATGCTCTGCAATGCGGTGGAGCATGTGTCCGCTATGGAGACGATCTCCCGGGGAGGGTGGCCGAGCGGCCGCGAAGTGTCCACGGCGTCAGGCTACGTCCCGCGCTCGTGCGTGTTCCGGCGGTCCGAGCCTTTTCGGCCCGCACCCGGGCCCGGGCCGGTGCGCCTGCCCGCAGCCGCGTCGCCTCGCCGGGCCGGCGGCCCGGCCACACCTCGGACCGTCCTCCACACGGTGCCTCACACCGCCGCATGCATCACACCCACCCATGAGTCACCCATGAGTCACGGCCACGCGTGAGTCACGTCCACGCATTAGTCACACCCACACATGAGTCACGATCACAAAGCGTCAGCGGAACCAGGGAAGACAGGGGTCAGATGTCAACAGGACCTGCGTTACCGTCCGTTCCGGACGCGCAGCTCTCGCCCACCCTCGCCACACGTGTGAGCCGTGCGCTTGCCCTTGCCACCCGGCATACGCTCTCCACCCAGCGGGACAACGGCTCATGGCTGGCCACCCCCGCCCCTCGCATCACGGAGACCGCACTGTGCACGCTGGCCCTGGCACGCTCTCCGCACCTCGGCGCCGTCCGAGCCGCCGAACGGGGCCGGGCGTGGCTCGCCCACGGCGCCGCCCCGCAGAACCACCATCCGGTGGCCCATGCCGTGGAGACCGCACTGCTGTCGCTGGCTCTGGACACCGGCGGCCCCATCGACGTGAGCCATCCCTTCTTCGCGGACCGGGCGCTGTCGGCCCGCGCCCGGCTCCTCCAGGCCCTCGCCCTTTACACGGGCCGAGCAACCAGCGGCGGTACCGGTCCCGCCGCGCTGCGCACCCAACTGGCCACCGCTGTCGCGGCCCAGGGGCAGCTCAAACGCTGGACCCGGGTGGAACTCTGGTCCGCGCACGCACTGGTGGAGACCCACTTCGGCGACCGGATAGCCGCCCGGCACGCCGCCCGTATGGTCGCCGACCAGCAATCCCCGTCGGGCGACTTCTTCGGTAATCCGGTCACCACCGCTCTCGCGGCACTCGCGCTCCAGGCCGCCGACCCCGGTACGGCTGCCGCCCGCCGCTGTGCGGAGTACCTTCTCACCAGTCAACTCCCGGACGGAACCTGGCGCTTTTCCACCAGCGACGTCTGGGACACCGCGCTGACCATACGTGCCTTTCACGGCGCGACGGCCTTCGAACGCCACGGGCTGCCGTCCGCCGTCGCGTTCCTGGTCGCGGCACAGAACCGGGACGGCGGCTGGCCGTACCGCCTGGGCGTCGAGTCCGACAACGACACCACCGCGGCCGTCCTGATCGCTCTGGGCGGCGCAAGCGGCGCGCCCGGTACGACGCTCCGGGCCGGGCTGCATCACCTGGCCCGGCAGCAGACGGCGGACGGTCTCTGGCGGACCTGGCAGTCCGCCGGGGACCCGCCGGTGGACGACGTGGTGGCCCATGTCGTCACCGCACTGGACCGCCACTCCGACCGCCATCGCGTGCAACTGGCCGCAGCGCGTGACTGGCTCGCCGAACGCCTCCGCGAGCAGGGATGCTGGCACCCCGGGTGGTACCGGGGACTGCCGTACGCCACCGCCGAGGTCCTTCCCGCCTTCGCTGCGGCCGTACCCGAGGGCGGCCATCCCGCCGCCCGCACTCTGGCCACATGCCGTAATCCCGATGGTGGCTGGCCCGTCGAAGTGACCGGCCCGAGCACTCCTGCCGCGACGGGGCTGGCGCTCACGGCCCTGGAACACGGCGGTCTGCTCCACGAGGAACACTGGGCGCCGGGGCTCGACTACCTCGTGGAGAACCAGCGCGACGACGGCACCTGGCCGGGCGTACCGCTCATGTACGGCCCGCGACCGCTCCTGACGCACTACCCCACCCACACCCAGGCGTTTGCCGTCGGCGGCCTCCTTGCCGGGCAGCGCCGCCTCCACCAGGCGGTGGGGCCCACCGCCTCCGCTCACAAGGAGGACTGACATGTGGCCGGGAACGACACGGTCCGGCAGGGGCAGAAGCGGCGCACGGCTCACCGGCGGACCGGGACACACCGACGCCGATGCCCCCACCGGAGCCCCCGTCGCGCCCGGCCGCGTGCCGCTGGCCGGGCATGCCCCGTGGTTCCACCGTGACGCGCTGCGCTTCGTCCGGGGGCTGCGGCACCACGGCCCGGTGACGAGGATCTACATCGGCCCACGGCAGGTACACACCGTCAACTCTCCCGAAATCGTCCGGGAGTTGCTGACCGTGCAGGCGCGCGCCTTCGACAAGGGCGCGATGTTCGACGCCCTGCGTGAGCCGCTCGGCGACGGGCTGATCACCGCCGCCGGCGACCGCCACCTCCGCCACCGCCGGCTGATGCAACCGGCCTTCCACCACGAACGGATCGCCGGCTACGCCCGCATCATGTCCGAAAGGTCGCTGGCACGGGCCGCCGCCTGGGAGCCCGGCACCACGCTCGACCTGGTGCCGGAGATCCACCACCTGACGCTCGACATCCTGCTGCGCACCCTCTTCGCGGATCCTCAGGACCCGGAACTGCGCACCGCTGTCCGGGACTGGCTGTCCGTCAAGTACCACGCGATGCGCCTTGCGCTCTCCCCGCTGCAGGCCTGGGCGGAGTGCCTCCCGCTGCCGGTCGGCTGGCGGCCGCCGCAGGCCGGGCCGCTGCGCCGGCTGGTGGCCGTCCAGCACCGCATCATCGAGACCTACCGCGCCGACGGCCGGGACCGCGGCGATCTGCTCTCGATGCTCCTGGCCACCGGTGGCCCGGACGGTTCCCTGACCGACGCCGAAGTGACCGACGAACTCATCACCCTGTTCCTGGCCGGTACCGGCACCGTCAGTGCGTCCCTGGCCTGGGCGCTGTACGAGATCTCCCGCCGCCCCGACGTCCAGCGGCGGATCCACGACGAACTCGACACCGTTCTCGCCGGACGGCCTCCCGGCATCGAGGATCTTCCCGCCCTGGTCCACACACGAAGGGTGCTGACCGAAGTGCTGCGGCTGCATCCACCGTCGTGGCTGCTGATGCGCCGTGCGGTGCGGCCCGTCACCCTCGGCGGGGTATCGCTCTCCCCTGGCGCCGAGGTGTTCTTCAGCCCGTACGCCCTGCACCACGATCCGCAGCTGTACGAGAACCCGGACGACTTCGAGCCTGAGCGCTGGTCGCACGCCGACGCCGCGAAGACGTCGCGTCACACCTATCTGCCCTTCGGAGCAGGCAGCCGACTGTGCATCGGGGAAGACTTCGCCTGGACCGAACTGATGCTGGCGCTGGTCGCGTTCACCGCTCACCGGCGCCTGACACCTGCCGACTCCACCCCCGTGCGGGCCCTGGTCGGCACCGTTCTGCGCCCGGACCGGCTGCCGCTCACGGCGCATGCCCGCCCGTCCTGATCCGCACGGCACGGCCTCTTCCGCCTGCCCCTCCCCTTGCCAGGAGTCACACATGCCGGTGCCCGCACAGATGTCAGACGGCGGACCGCAGCCCGGCCGGTTGCGGGACCGGGTCGCCCTGGTGACCGGTGGCGCCTCCGGGATCGGCGACGCGTGTGCCCGGCGGCTGGCCGCGGAAGGTGCTGTGGTGGTGGTCGCGGACCTCGACGAGGACGGGGCGGCCCGTGTGGCCCGGCAGATCACCGCGGCCGGTGGCACCGCCCTGGCCCGCCGCATCGACGTCACCGACCCGGACAGCGTCACCCGCGTCGTCACGGAAGCCGCCACCTTGCGCGACGGCCTGCGGATCGCGGTCAACAGCGCCGGAATCAACGGGCCCCTGAGCCCCCTGGCCGAACTCCCGCCCGCCGACTTCGACACCGTCATGAGGGTGAACCTGTACGGCGTCTTCCACGCGATGCGCTGCCAGCTTCCCGCGATGGCCACCACGGGCGGCGTCATCGTCAACCTCGCCTCCATCGCCGCACATGCGGCCTTCCGAGGGCACGCCGCCTACGCCGCCGCCAAGCAGGGTGTCCTCGCCCTGACCCGGACCGCGGCGCGCGAATACGCCGACCAGGGCATCCGGGTCGTGTCCGTGTCGCCAGGCGTCGTCGACACCCCGATGGTCACCTCGCTGCCGCCCGGAGCCACCGACCGTCTCCTCACCACCGTCCCCCTGCGGCGCACCGCGCAGCCGGCCGAAGTCGCCGCACTCATCGCGTTCCTGGTGTCCGACGACGCCTCGTACGTGACGGGCAGCGACCATGTGGTCGACGGTGGCTACCTGGCCAAGTAGCCGACGGAAACACGGGGCGGGAAGAGCACTCTCGGAGCGGATTCGGTCGAAGGGCTCATCGGTTACGGTGCGGCTGTCCCGCTATCCGCTGGCCCAGCATGTCAAGGTGTTCGACGTGAACAAGCGGCGACTGATCCACTGGAGCATCCGCGGCCCGGCTGCTGCCGGCGACCACGACCAGGCAAGCCACCCGCCTTCAGGGACCTGACGGCGGAGACCGGCACCCGCGTCCATCACCTGCCGCCCGCCCTCGCCCGCGCCACGAACCGGGAGATCCAACCGTGAGCACACCCGACGAGCTCGCCGGCGTCCGCTACATCGTCGACGACGTGGCCGCCGCGGTCCACTTCTACACCACCCACCTCGGCTTCACTCTGCACACCCACCCCGCGCCCGCTTTCGCCGACGTGGTCCGCGGCCCGTTGCGGCTGCTGCTGTCCGGGCCGGAAAGCTCCGGCGCCAGGGCCACGCCCGATGACGCCGGCGCGCCGGGCCGCAACCGCATCCATCTCCTTGTCGACGACCTCGACACCGAGATCGACCAACTGCGCGCCGCCGGGCTGTCCTTCCGCAGCGACGTCATCGCGGGCCCTGGTGGACGCCAGATCCTGCTCGCCGACCCGGCCGGCAACCTCATCGAACTATTCGAACCTGCCCCGCGCTGAGCTGTTTGCGAGAACCGCCAGCCGCTCACATCAAGATCAACGGAAGCACTGTCACCTTCGCGATGATGGTGTTCTCACAGCACGGTGCCCAGTCGGGATGCCGTACGGGTGTCACCCCGCGCGCTGCCTCATGACTCGACGAGCTCTGCGCCACAATCCCGGCATACCCAGGAGCAGTGTCTGCGCACCGATTTCTCGTTGGAGCCGCCATGCGCACCACCGTTAAATGCCGTCGCACCCGGTCAGTCGGGGCTTTGACGGCGACGGTCACCGCAGCCGGCCTGCTGCTGACTTCCTGCGGCGGCGATGGCTCGCCACCCAGGCCCACAAAAGGCAGCGGCAAGACCACTCTGACTGAAATGGATTATTATATTTCGGAACCCGGGCGGAGTGCGCTGGCCAAGCAGCTCACTCGGTGCGGGGCACTGGCGGGGGTTTCCATCAAGCGGCAGATTGTGCCGGACCTGCGTACAAAAGTGCTCCAGTTGGCGAACAGTCGGGCGCTGCCGGACCTGATTCTCCTGGACAATCCTGACCTCCAGCAGCTCGCCGCCACGGGAGCGCTCGTCGACCTCGGTGCGGCCGGTGTGAAAACCGACGGACTGTATCCGAACATCGTCGCCGCGGGTAAATACCGGGGTAAGACGTACGGTGTGGCGCCCGGTGTGAACCAGTTGGCGCTCTACTACAACACGTCGATGCTGGCGAAGGCGGGCGTCAAGCCGCCTGCCACGTGGGATGAGTTGCGCATCGCGGCCAGGAAGCTGACTCAGGACGACAAGGTGCACGGAATCGGCTTTGCCGTACCGGCCACCGAAGAAGGCAGTTTCCAGTTCGAGTCCTTCTTCTTCAGCGCCGGCGCTTCCCTGAAGAAGCTCGATTCACCGGAGGCCGTGTCGGCGCTGACCCTCCTGAAGGACCTGGTCTCCTCCGGTTCGGCGCCCAAGGACGTGCTCAGCTGGAATCAGATGAATGTCGGGGAGCAATTCACCAACGGTTCGCTGGCTATGATGATCAATGGTCCCTGGGAGATTCCCCTGCTACGAAAGGCAGGCATGAAGGATTTCGGCATCGTGCCGGTGCCCGCACCGGCCGGGAGAACCTCCTCCGGTGCGCTCGGCGGTGAGGTGTGGGCGGCCGGCAGCAGTGGTGCCAAGTCTCGCAAGGCAGCCGAGGTCATCAAGTGCCTGGTGTCGAAGGGAAACAGTCTGGAGTGGGCCAAGCTCACCAATTACGTGCCGTCCGACCCGAAAGTGGCCGCGGAATTCAGTGCCGCTGTGCCCACGATGAAGACCTTCGTGGAGACCATCGGAAGCGCCAAGAGCCGCACGGCGGAAGTCGGGCCGGACTATCCGAAGTACTCGCAGGCGCTGTGGACCGCCGTGCAGGCAGCATTGTCAGGGAGCAAGTCGCCCGGCGTGGCGCTGACTGACGCACAGAAGCAGGCGACGCAATGAGTGCCGAGCCGCCGACCCGTGGGTGGTACACGCCGACGGCCACCCTCCCGGAAAGATAGCCGTGGTTCCGGCAGCGCCCAAGAACTCGGCGGCGGTCGTCGGCGGCAAAAGACCGCCGCCGGACCGCTCCGTGGCTCCGGCGGCTCGCAACCGACGGCTCGGGATCGGATTCATCGTGCCGGTCGTCGTCTTCGTCGCGGTGTTCTATCTCTATCCGCTGGCCCGCAATGTGGTGCTGTCCTTCCAGGACTACGACATCAATTCCCTCTACAGCGGCAACGCCCCGTTCATCGGCCTCGGCAACTACCGCCGCCTGCTGAGCACCCCCGCCTTTGCCACTGCCGTCGTGAACACCGTGGTCTTTGTTGCGGGCTCACTCTTCTTCCAGTTCACGATCGGCCTGGGACTTGCCGAGTTCTTTCGCCACTCGTTCCCGCTCAGCCCGCTGTTGCGGTCGCTCATGCTGATCCCCTGGCTCTTGCCCCTGGTCGTCTCCGGCACGCTGTTCCGGTGGCTGCTCGACACCAGCAACGGCGTCGTCAATCAGATCCTGCTCACCCTCCATCTGATCCAGGCCCCGGTGCCGTGGCTCAACACCCCCCACACCGCGATGGCGGCGGTGCTGATCTGCAACATCTGGATCGGTGTGCCGTTCAACATGGTGATCCTCCACAGCGGGATGCAGGCCATCCCGGCGGAGCTGTATGAAGCGGCTTCCCTGGACGGCGCCGGCCGCCGGCAGCAGTTCCGCTATGTCACCCTGCCGCAGATCGGCCCCGTGATCGGCATCGTCGTGACGCTCGGCCTGATCTACACGCTCAAGGTCTTCGACGTGATCTGGGTGATGACCAAGGGCGGCCCGGCAAACGCCACCCACACCATCACCACCTATGCCTACCAGCTGTCCTTCGGCGGGCTGTCGGAGTTCGGGCTCGGGGCCGCCGCGGGTGATCTGCTCATCGTCGTGGCCGCCGTCTTCGCCCTGCTGTACCTGCGCGCGCTGCGCGCTGATCCTGGAGCCCGCGCATGACCGCCGCCCGCGCTGCCCGGACCCGGCCCGCCTCGGTCCGTGGCGGGCGGAGCCGGACGGCCGTGGTCACCTGGGCGAAATCCGCGTTCGGTGTCGCCGTCGTCGCCGTCATGCTGTTCCCGCTGTACTGGATGGTGAACGCGTCCTTCCAGACCAATCAGCAGTTGGCCCGGCCGTCACCGCACTGGCTGCCCCTCGGCGGCACGCTCAACGGCTACCGGGACGCGCTCTCCCAGCAAGGGGGCCATCTGCTGGCGTCCCTGATCATCGCCGCGGGCGCCACGGCCTTGACGCTGACCCTGGCCGCACCGGCGGCCTACGCGCTGGCGCAGCTGCGCTCCCCGGGCGGCAGGACGCTTCTGAGCGTTCTGCTGGTCGTCCAACTCGTGCCCGGCATCGTCATGGCCAACGCGTTGTACCGGATCTTCGCCTCGGTCCAGATCCTCAACTCGGCCCTGGCGTTGATCCTGGCCGACGCCACCCTTGCCGTCCCCTTCGCCGTGCTCATCCTGCGGGCCTTTATGACCGCCATCCCCCGGTCCCTGCTGGAGGCGGCGGCGTTGGACGGTGCGGGCGTGGTACGCACCTTTTGGCGGATCGTGCTTCCCATATCCCGCAACGCGCTGATCACCTCCGGCCTTTTCGCGTTCCTCTTCGCATGGGGCGACTTCCTGTTCGCCACCACGCTCAATCTCAACACCACCACGTGGAAGCCGATCACGCTGGGTCTGTACGACTACATCGGTGGCGGCACCAATATCACCATCTGGAACTCGGTGATGGCCACCGCCGTCATCTCCGCCCTACCGGCCGCGCTGCTGCTGACCATTGCCCAGCGGCATATCGCTGCCGGAGTCACCAATGAAGCGGTCAGGGACTGACCGCGCCGTAAACCGCTACCCGCACCCCTGCACCGCCCCTGACCCGTACAACAGCCCTGTAGAAAGGAGCAGCATGTCTCCGCCCGACGGCACAAGGCCCGCACCCTCCGCCGCCACGTCCGACGCAGCCGGGACCAGCTCCCGGACTCCCGCCTTCTCCCCTCCGGCCGTCTGCCTTGAGTTCGGTGACGCCGAGCACGTACTGCGGGTGGAGCCCTGGGGAGCCGACAGTGTCCGGGTGCGCTCGGCCCGGCATCGGGTGCGCGACGGCCTGCCGGGAGCCTTGAGTGCGCCCCCTGCGGCCGTGGCCGCGGAGTTGGGCGTGGGACCTGACGGCAGCCGGATCCTCACCGTCGGGCGGCTGCGCGTGGAGCTGTCTCCCCAGGGCCATCTGCGTTTCGCGCGTACGCAGGACGGAACTGAGCTGCTGCGGGAGTCCGTAGGCCACTTCGCCTGGCCGGGTCCCCGCACGTTCACACCGGTCGGCGAGGGCCGCTATCAGCTGGCCCAGCGCTTCGCCGCCTATGACGGTGAACAGTTCTTCGGGCTGGGCCAGCACTCCCACGGGCGCCTCGACCACAAGCACCTGGTGATCGACCTGGTGCAGCGCAATGGGGAGGTCACCATCCCGTTCACCCTCTCCTCCCGCGGCTACGGGCTGCTGTGGAACCTGCCCGCCGTCGGACGTGTGGAGCTGGCCGCCAATCAAACCCGGTGGGTCGCCGACGCCGCCGATCAGATCGACTACTGGGTCACCACCGGTCCGGCTCCCGCCGCAATCATGGCCAACTATGCCGATGCCACCGGACACGCTCCCGTGCTGCCGGAATGGGCCCTGGGCTTGTGGCAGTCCCGCCTGCGTTACCGGACACAGGAGGAACTGCTGGACGTCGCTCGCGAATACCGGCGCCGGGAACTTCCGCTGTCGGTCATCGCCGTGGACTTCTTCCACTGGCCGCATCTGGGCGACTGGCGCTTCGATGCAACCGACTGGCCCGACCCGGCCGGGATGGTGGCGGAATTGGCGAGCATGGGCGTACGGCCGCTGGTGTCCGTGTGGCCGTCCGTCAGCTTCGTGAGCGAGAACTACCGCCACATGCGGGATGAGCAGCTGCTGCTGGGAACGGAGCACGGCCAGCCCTTCCAGCATGTCTTCCCCGACACTCAGGTCGGCGACAAGCCGCTGCCCGTGGTGTTCTACGACCCCACCGACGAGCGGGCTCGTGACTACATCTGGAGCCGTATCAAGCGCAATTACTACGATCTCGGCTTCCGGCTGTGGTGGCTGGACGCCTGCGAACCAGAGATGTACCCCGAACAATTCGGCAACCTGCGTTACGCGGCGGGGCCGGGCCGGGCGGTGGCCAACTTGTATCCGCGCGAACATGTGCGCGGGTTTTTCGAGCATATGCGGGCCGAGGGCGAAGACGTTCCCGTCAGTCTGGTGCGTTCCGCCTGGTCCGGCAGTCAGGCCTACGGGGCGGCTCTGTGGTCGGGTGACATCCCGGCCACCTTCGAGGCACTCGCGGCGCAGGTGTGCGCCGGGCTGAGCGCGGGCCTGAGCGGCATTCCGTGGTGGACCACCGATATCGGCGGTTTCCACGGTGGCGACCCGGACGACCCTGATTTCCGGGAGTTGCTCATCCGCTGGTTCCAGTTCGCCGTCTTCTGCCCGCTGCTGCGGATGCACGGCCACCGCGAACCGCGGGACGCCATCCCTGCCGGCCACAGCGGGGGCCCCAACGAACTGTGGTCCTACGGGCAGGATGCCTACCGGATCCTGACCCGGCAGCTGCGGCTACGCCAGGACCTTCGTGCGTACCTTCACCGTCAGATGGTCTCCGCAGCCGACTCCGGTGCACCGGTCATCCGGCCGCTGTTCTTCGACTTTCCCGGCGATCCGGCCGCGTGGACGGTCGAGGACCAGTTCCTGTGCGGCCCGGACCTGCTGATCGCCCCGGTGACCCGACTCGGTGAACGCCGCCGCCGGGTCTACCTGCCGGCCGGTGCCGACTGGCGGGCCGCCACCACAGGAACTGATCATGACGGCGGCCAGACCATCACAGCTGACGCTCCCCTGGAATCCATCCCCGTCTTCGTACGTCGCGGCTCCACGCTGGAGGTGAGGTTTCCGGGCTGATCTCCGACCGGATCCGCCGCGGTCCCTGAGTTTCAGCGCAGCTTGTTCGATTCTTATCGCGCAGGCACTATGGGACTGTGAGTAATGGCGCTCGGGTGAAATGAGCAAGAATGGCCACTTCCGTGGGGGAAAATGGTCACTCTGGGTGGTTGAACCATGTCCCCATGGCCATCATCAGCGTGGGGGGCACGGTCACAGGGTGGAGTGAAGGGGCTCGGAAACTGCTGGGCTATCGCCCCCCGGAGGTTGTCGGGCACCCCGTCGCGGATCTCCTGATCAACGGGGAGTACCCCGCGGTGCTCGGGCCCTGCCTGAGCGAAGCCCGGGAGTGGAGCGGCACAGCGGCCGTCCGCCACCGGGATGGCCACCGTGTCGATCTGCCCCTGCACCTTCATCCGACATTCAGTGACGACGAAACACCCCAGGCGTTCGTCGTGACCGCCACCGCGGATGCGGGCGAGGCGGAGCCCGACCGACTGATGGTGGAGTGGGCGTTCACCCAGTCCTCCGTCGCGCTCTCCACCTACAGCACCACGTCACGCTCATGGCAGTGGAACGCGATCGCGCACGGGAGTGAGCAGCCCTCGCCGACCGGGCGTATGACGGGCAGCCCCACTGACGGCGACGGGGCGCAGACAGCCGCAGGGCACGCCGCAGCTGTCGAATCCAGGCAGGGACAGGGGCAGGGGCAGGCGGCTGACGCGGGCAGCTGGCCCTACTCGGACCTGCTGGGCGCAGGCCGCGCCGACGAGGGATTTTTGCGCTGCGTCCGCCGGGTCGCCGAGGAGGCCAGGCCCAGCCGCTACGAGCACGTTGCACCGGCTACGCCGACCGCTCACCGGCGTGCCTGGACCATCGAGATGTGGCCCGTCCGCAGCCCCGACACCGGTCAGGTGGCCGGTGTCGGCGCCGCGGCGTTCGACAGCACCGAGCAGGTTGCCGCACGGCAGCGCCTGGCCCTGCTCAACGAAGCGGGCAGCCGTATCGGAACCACCCTGAATGTGCGGCGCACGGTTCAGGAACTCGCCCACCTGGCCGTCCCGCGGTTCGCCGACTCCGTCACTGTGGACCTGCTCGACTCCGTGACCCGCGGGAAGGAACCGCCGCCCGGTCCGGCCGACGCCGCCGTGGTGTTGCGCCGGGTCGCGCACCAGACCGCCGACGGGGTGCCCGAAGCCGACACCGAGATCGGCGAGGCCGACACCTGTCCTCCGCGCTCACCCCCCGCACGTGCCCTGACAAGCGGTCGAACGGTGGTGTGCGGAGCAGACGACCCCGACTTCGCCCAATGGGTCGCCGCCGGCGTGGGGGGATCCGCTCCCGCGGCGGAGCACGGATTCCACTCGATCATGGCTACCCCGCTGCGAGCGCGGGACCTGACCCTCGGAGTCGTGGTCTTCGCCCGCGCGGAAGGCTCGCAACCCTACGAGCAGGATGATCTGCTCGTCGCCGAGGAGCTCGCCAGCCGGGCGGCCGGCAGTGTGGACAACGCGGGCCGTTTCGCCCGGGAACGCGCCAACGCCCTGACCCTCCAGCGCAGTCTGCTGCCCCGTCACTTCCCCAAGCAGGCTGCCGTCGAGGTGGCGCACCGCTATCTGCCGATCGGCAGGGGGGCCGAAGTGGGCGGCGACTGGTTTGATGTGGTCCCCCTGTCGGGCACGCGCGTCGCGCTGGTCGTCGGCGACGTGGTCGGCCATGGCATCCATGCCTCGGCCGCCATGGGCCGACTGCGTACAGCGGTGCGCACGCTCGCCGGAGTCGACCTGCCTCCGGACGAACTGCTCACCCACCTCGACGAACTGGTCAGCCACCTGACCTCGGACAACGACGTCCGGAACGCGCCCGACCCCGGTCAGATCGGCGCGACCTGCCTGTACGCGGTCTACGACCCGGTCTCCCGCCTCTGCACCATGGCCAGCGCCGGACATGTCCCACCCGTCGTGCTGTTCCCCGACGGCACGGCCAGCGTCGTCCAGCTCACCCCGGGGCCGATTCTGGGCGTCGGCGGCCTGCCTTTCGAGCCCACCGAGCTGGAACTCCCCGAGGGAAGCCTGCTCTCCCTCTACACCGACGGCCTGATCGAAGCCCGCGGCCAAGATCTCGGTGTCGGCCTTGAACGACTCTGCGCAGCCCTGGCTTCCGCCGAGCCCTCGCTGGACGTCACCTGCGACATCATCCTCAAAGCCCTGCTGCCCGAGAGCCCCGCCGACGACGTGGCGCTGCTCCTGGCGCGCACCCGTGCCCTGCACACCGATCAGGTCGCCGCCTGGTCGCTGCCGTCGGATCCCGCCATCGTGGCCGATGCCCGGGCACAGGCCTCGCGTCAGCTGGCGACCTGGGGGCTCACCGACGCAGCGTCCATCACCGAGCTGGTGGTGAGCGAGCTGGTCACCAACGCCATCCGCTACGGGGACGCCCCCATCGGGCTACGGCTGATCCGTGACCGGACCCTGATCTGCGAGGTCTCCGACGCCAGCAGCACCTCCCCCCATCTGCGCCGGGCCCGCACCTACGACGAAGGGGGACGAGGACTGCATATGGTGACCCAGCTGACCCAAGGCTGGGGCACCCGCCACACCCCCACCGGCAAGACCATCTGGGCCGAACAACGTCTACCGGCCAACGGACCATGACGGAGCGCACAGTCAACCTGTCAACAGGACACGGCGCCCAGGCCCATAGTGGTACCGCGGCCCGCGACCTGACACATACGCTCGCCCTGCTCTACCCGCCGTCCGGCGCCAACCGGGACTACCCGCCGGTGCAGCTCGCCTTCGTCGGCGGGGTGGCGGAAACCGCCACCACATACGGCTATGACCTGCTGCTCACGCCCTGTAAGTCGGGCAAGGACCCCGCGTTCCGGCGGATGGTCAGCGAACGGCGGGTGGACGGCGTCATCGTGATGGAGGTCCGCCGGGAGGACGACCGCATCCAGCATCTGACGGAAGCGGCCTTCCCCTTCGTCACCATCGGCCGGAACAGCGGAACCGACCGGGTCGGCTGGGTCGATCTCGACTTCGCCGGCCTGGCAAGCGGATGCGTGCGGCACCTGACCGAACTGGGCCACCGCAGCATCGCCTTCGTCAACAAGTCGGAGCAGATCGTCAGCAGCGGGTACGGATACGCGCTGCTCGGGAACGAGGGCTACACCGAGGCGATGACGGAGATGGACCTGACCGCGCGTGCGTACCCCAGCGGCGACGATGTCGGCGCCGGGGAGGACGTCGTGGAACGGATCCTGCAGGACGATCCGGCCACCACGTCCCTGGTCGTCATGAACGAAGCCGCCCTGGAAGGCATTTACCGCGGGCTGACCCGGCACGGCCGCAGCGTACCGCGCGACTTCTCGGTCGTCGGCGTGGCAGCCAGCCGCTGGGCGGAAGAGGTGAGCCCGCCGCTGACCGCGGCCGAGATACCGGCCAAGGAGATGAGCCGGATCGGCGTCGACCTGATGGTGGAGCGGCTCACCTCGCCGGCCTCGTCACCCCGGCACATCCTGCTGAAACCGCTGATCACACTGCGCGCCAGCACCGGCCCCTGCCGGCCGGTCCTCGATTCGGAGCCTGACCTGGAGGACGAATTCCCTGACCTGGACTTCTGACCCACTCGCCGCCCTCGGCTGTGACCAGATGACCTGCAAAAGGGCGGCCCTTCTGGGCTATTGACGTTCCGTCGGTTCACAGATTCAGGGTGCGGCAGCCGTTACGGCCGTCGGCTCGGGTTCAGGTGCCATCGGCTTCTTCGAGCGGCGCACCATCCCCACCGCGATACCGGTGATGACAAGTGCCGTGGCGCAGAAGGTCAGTACGGTCATGCGCTCGCCCTGGAAAATCCAGGCGGCGGCCAGGCCGAATACGGGGACGAGGAGCGAGAACGGGGCAACGGTCGGTGCGTTGTACGTCCGCAGGAGATATCCCCAGGCGGCGAATCCGAACAGTGTCGCGCCCCATGCCACATAGAGTGCGGCGCCCACTCCGCTGAGGTTCAGATGTTGCAGTGCTCGCAGGTCCGCGTCCCAGCCTTCGAAGGGCACGGAGAGGAGTGCGAGTGGGATCGGGGGTACGACGCTCACCCAGACCATGAAGCGGAAGGTATCCGGCGGACTGGCCTTCCGCATCGCGATGTTGGACAGGCCCCAGCACGCCGCCGCGCCCACGACCAGCAGGAATCCGGCCAGTGTGCCGGCCGTCGAATCCAGCCCGGCCAGCACGATACCCACCGAGGCGATGACCATGCCGACGATCTGCGCCCGCCGGGCGCGTTCCTTCAGCAGTACCGCGGCGAAAAGCACGGTGAACACCGCCTGGCCCTGGAGCACCAGGGAGGCCAGTCCCGGGGGGAGCCCCGCGTGCATACCGATGAACAGCATCCCGAATTTCATGATGCCGAGCGTGACGCCGACCGCAATCACCCAGCGCCAGGCGACCCTTGGCCGCCCGACGAAGAAGACCGCGGGGAGCGCCGCCAGGAGAAAGCGCACCGCGGAGAAGAGAAGCGGTGGAAAGTCGCGCAGCCCGACATCGATCACAACGAAGTTCACGCCCCATACGGCGGCGACGACCACCGCCAAGGCAACGTGTACGGGCTTCATGCCAATGACTCCTGGGAACGCACTACTTCGGGATGCTCCATCACAACAGTCGTTGCCTGTAAGGGCCAGCGAATGTTTCTGAAGGTGGGGTATTAGCATCGCTTCATGTTCGACCTCAACCGCCTGCGCGCCCTGCGTGCCGTGGCCACCCACGGCTCGGTGACGGGTGCGGCCGCCGCACTGGGCTATACGCCGTCCGCCGTCTCTCAGCAGATCGCCAAGCTGGAGCGCGAGACCGGCTCCCAACTGCTCGACCGACAGGGCG
This sequence comes from Streptomyces sp. P9-2B-2, assembly GCF_030406865.1. Classification (NCBI taxonomy): domain Bacteria; kingdom Bacillati; phylum Actinomycetota; class Actinomycetes; order Kitasatosporales; family Streptomycetaceae; genus Streptomyces; species Streptomyces sp. P9-2B-2. Next base: position 542,623 of record NZ_CP129126.1, read on the forward strand.
GCAAGGTGGCGCTCACGCCCGCGGCCTGGCTGCTCGCGGAGGCGACGGACGAGGTCGTGGCGGTGCTGGAGCGGACTCGCTCACGCCTGGAGGAACAGCGCGACCAGCCCACCGGACGGCTGATGCTCGCCGCGTTCCCCACGGCCTGCCGCGGTTTCGCCGCAGCCGCCCTCGCCGGCGTCGCCACCCGCCACCACGCCCTGGATTGCAGGCTGCTGGAATCCGACCCCAACCGCGCCATCAGCCTGGTCGTACGGGGGGAGGCGGATCTCGCGGTCGTGCACGACTGGCACAACACCCCGCTGACGCTGCCCACTTCGCTGTCGGTCGCCGCGCTGGGCGAGGACATCGCCGATGTCGCCCTGCCGGCCGGGCACCCACTCGCCGACCGGGACGTGGTGAACCCGCACGACCTGCAGGCAGAGCGGTGGATCGGGCAGGGCTCCGGGGCCATGTGCCATGAGTGGCTGGTGCGTTCCTTCTCCAGCCTCGGCGTCGAACCGGACATTGCCTACCAGATCGAGGAATACGAGTCCCAAGTGGCCTTACTGGCGGCGGGTCTGGGCGTCGCGATGCTGCCCCGGCTCGGTCGCGGCACCCTGCCGCCCACCGTCCGTGTCGTCCCGATGCAGCCCCCGCCCTCCCGTCGAATTTCGGCCATCTGGCGCTCGCAGGCCGACCGTCGACCGGCTATTCACGTCGCATTGACGGCACTGCGCCGGCACTGGGCGGGCGCGAATTCCGGCCAGCTGAACCGAGAAGGCGCGTGAACACAAGGTAAGTTCCGCGCTGCATGTGCGGGTCTTAACGAATAGCGGGACGGCCACATCGTCCTGCGGCGGGGTCATTGACAAGTCCGGGAATGATGATCAAGAGTAGGCCCGGACGGCGAAGTAAGTAAGCGCTGTCGATTCCGGACCGGAGCAGTTCCGGATGGCTTCTTATTTCTCCCGCCCAGCTGATGGAGATATCGCCAAAGGACACCACTAAAGCGGCTGGCTCACCAACGGGTATTCCATGTATAGACATCCGGCACGCTGAGCTGAACTCCCTTCTTTTAGCGCTCAGACAGCCGGAGATCCCGTCCGTCCGGGTCCTTTACCTTTCCTTTCCTTTCCTTTGGCATATCGCCGGCCCACCAGACCAGTTTCTTCATGCCACGCGCCTGCCATCGGTGCGGGCTCACCCCCCTCGTTCGGTTGAAAGAGGTTCTTGTCCCTCATGACAATTGACGCGTCCACGCCCACGTCCTCAGCGGCGCCCGACCATGCCTCGGCCCTCCGGGAGCTGCGCACCGTCCTGTCCGCGGAAAATTACGAAGGCGCCGTCCGCTGCGCGGGCCGTCTCTACGACGCCCTCCCCGACAAGGACCAACTCGCCCGCAACGTCGTCCTGGTGGCCTACGGCGGCGGCAAGGACAGCTCGTACACCCTCGCCTTCGTCCGGACGATGCAGCTCATCCTCTCCCAGGAGCACGGCGCGACGTTCCGGATGCGGGTGGCCACCAACCGGCACGCGGGCATGCCGCAGGCCGTGATGGACAACATCGACCGCGCCTACCGCTCCCTGCACCTGCTGAACGACCCCGACTGCGAACTGCTGCTGATCGACGGGCAGCAGGTGCGGACCTTCGACGCCGCGCTGCCGCAGACCGACGACGTCGTGGGACGCAACCGGCTCGACATTCTGATGACCGGCCACCGCACGGCCGCCGACGCCCGCCCCACGTTCTGCAACGCCTGCAACCTGAGCATGGTCAACTCCTTCGGCCTGGCCGCGGGGCACAACGGCGGCGTCGACCTGATCATCACCGGCGACTCCCAGCAGGAGCAGCGGGACTACTACCTGTGGGTCACCCGGCTCGCCCGGAAGTTCGGGCTCCAGCCCCCGCGCGACATGCGCGCCGGCTTCCAGGGCTTCCTCGCCTCGCTCAACAACATCTCGCAGGCGTACTTCGCCGACATCCACGGCGCCGACGCACCGGACATCATCGCCGAGCACGCGATCACCACCGACGTCCGCACCGGTCTGGAGTTCTTCTCGATCTACGACGACACGGCGTACGCCTCCGGCGACCACTGGGAGCTGCTCACCGAATTCCTGGGCTTCCGCTTCGACGACATCGCCTTCAGCTTCACCGAGTCCGACTGCGGCAACCCCGCGCTGATGGCGCATCTGCGCGCCCTCAAGGTTGAACACCGCTACGGCCAGTCGTACGCCGAAGGTCTCGCCGGATACGTCGAGTTCGCCCTCTCCCTCATGCAGAAGAAGGAGTTCCCGCCGCAGCTCATGGAGATCATGCGGGAGCGCTACGAGGGCCGGGCCGACCAGATGCGGGCGGCCATGGACGCCTACGCCGCCCAGGCGTACGGCTTCACCGAGGAGCAGCTCGTCGCCATGGTCCACGCGCCGTTCACGGAGAAGGGCACGAACCTGGAGACGTACCTGGCCGCCGAGCAGCAGGACCTCCTCCCCCACGCCCCGCTCATCCACCAGCTCCTGGGCGGTTCGGCCCCGACGGCGGACGAGGAGACCGTCCGCATCACCGAACGCCTGGAAGGGCTCACCGGCCTGACGCTGGATCAGTTAATGGTGCTCTACGGCAGCTCCCTCCGCCTGCCGAGCCTGACCCCCGCCGGCGGCGAGCTGATCGACGCCATCCTCGAAGGTGACCCGCACAAGCAGGTCGTCCACACCCGGCACAGCGCCGAGGGCCCCGTCGTGCCCGAGCTGCTCTCCGGCCGGTGACCGTGACCGCGGGAAACCCCCCGGGGGACTTCGTACAAGTAGGCGCCACCCGCGACGGTCTGGAACCGTATCTGGATGCCGCCCACCGCCGCGGCATGCGGACGGTGCTGGTGGAGACGCCCGCCTATCTGCGCTGGCGCAAGCTGCTCGGACGGCGGGAGTTCGAGGTCGAGGTGGCCGTTGAGCGGCCGCAGGACCCGGACGCCGTCCGTGCGGCACTCGGCGCCGCCGGCGTCGCACCCGCCCTCGTCCTGACCGGGTTCGAGCGCTATGTGTACGCCGGATTCGCCCTGGCCCGTGCGTTGCGCGTGGCACCGTGGCCGGACGTGGGCGACACCTTCCGGCCGCTGGACAAGCGCGAACAGCGCGAGGCCCTGCTGGCCGGCGCTCCGCAGGTGGCCCAGCCCGGCTTCGTCCCGCTGGGCCCCGACGTCGGGGACGCCGCGGACCGGCTCGGCGGCGGGGACGCCGCGGACCAGCTCGGCTTCCCGCAGGTCATCAAGCCGGCGGACGGCGGTGGTGGGCTCGGCGTACTGCTGGTGGACGGCGCCGCACAGCGCCACCGCGCCCTGGACCGCGTCGGCGCCCTGGTCAACTACGGCGGCGGCGCGTTCTCCGGCATCGTGGCGGAGGAGTTCGTCAAGGGTCCCGAGTTCTCGCTCCAGGGCGTCGCCCACGAGGGCAGCGCCGTGCTCCTGAGCGTATGCGAGAAGCTCACCTGTCTCGAAGAGGTACCCGACGAGCCCGGCCTGTCGGGCTTCCGCGAGGTGGGCCATGTGGCCCGGCCCGGCGACGGCGCCCCGCCCGCACTGCAAGAACTGGCGCAGGCTTGCCTGGACGCCACCGGCTACCGCGCGGGCCCCTTCCACGTCGACGTCATCCAGGGCCCCGACGGTCCGGTCTTCGTCGAGATGGGATTCCGGCTCTCCGGGGGCGGACTGGTGGCGCTCGTCGAGAAGGCGACCGGTGCCGACTGGGCGGAACTGGCCTTCCACACCCACCTCGGCGACGCTCCGGTACGACCGGACGGCGCGGGCGGCACCGGCATCGCCGGCCAGATCTCGGCCGTGTCGGAACAGGAGCTGGCGGCCGCCGAGGCCCTCCAGGAGCCGGGCCTGACCGTCGAGATCCAGCTCGCCGCTCCCCCACCGGACCCCGCCGCGCTTCCCGCGGACGACCTGCCGGTGCTCGCCTCCGACCTCGCCCGGCACACCGGCGCGGCCGGCCGGGTCGTCCTCAGCGGTGGCCCCGGCGACCGGATCCCCGCCCTGCTGCATTCACTCGTTGCCGACCGATTGCGAGGCTGACCTGCCATGTGCCGACTCATCGTGGCCGCAGGGGACTTCCGGGCCACGGACATCCTGGCCGCCGCCGAAGCGATGAGCTGTGGCCGTACCGCCGACCACGACGGCCCCACCGATGTGCACCCCAACGGCTGGGGCGCGGTATGGCGCCAGTCGGACGCGCCGTTCGGTCTGGGGCTCCATCGGGACGTACGCCCGCTCACCGAGAGCTTCCGCGAGTCGCCCGTACCGGACCTCTCCACCGATTTCCTGGCGGTGCACGCCCGCCACGCCACCCTGGCCAAGAATCACGGCCCGCGCTTCACCCACCCCCTGGAACGCTCCGGCGGCTCCGTCCCCTGGCTGTTCATGCACAACGGCTTCCAGCCGACCGTCCACCAGCTGCTCGGCATGGCGGAATCGGAGTTCGACTCCCGCGAATACTTCGACTACATCGTCCCCGCCGGCACCCGCCGGCTGGACGAGGCGAAAACCCTCGAACGGCTCACCTCCATTCCCAGAGGCGGCAGTTCGGGTAACGCCATCGCGGTGAACCCCTACTCCGCCTACGTCATCCACTGGACCTCCCCGGACACCCTCGCGCCGCGTTACTTCGGCATGTACCGGCTCCAGACCGACCGCTGCCTGGTGATCGCCTCGGAAGTGATCCCGGACCTCGCCCCCGCGGACCACTGGGAACCGCTCAAGCCGGACAGCGTCACGGAGATCCCCTGGACGACGGGGCTGCCTCCCCGCAACCGCTACGACCTCGAAGGAGCACCGACCCATGCCCACGACTGACAACTGGACCCACATCGTCATCGACGGCGCCGCGGAGCGCCCCGACGCCGATCTGCTCCGCCGGCTCGCCCACGGTGAGACCGCCGTAGTCGTACTGCGCAACCTGCTGCCCGCCGAGGTGTTCGCCGACAACCGCACCCGCATCGGCAAGCTCTTCGCCAACGCCTCCACGACGAGCTACGCCAACGGCGCCCTCACCACCATCGGCCCGTACCTGGCCAAGTACCTCCAGGACCTGGACGGCTACTTCCAGGCCGCCGACGAGGCCAAGGACATGCTGGACACGGCCGGGTTTGACCTCGCCGACCAGGTCCGCGCCGGGCTCAGGGACGCCTTCGGCCTCGACGCGGTCTCGGTCGCGCAGGAGCCGGACGGCCGCGACTACGCGGCTTCCGTCGTCCGCATCCACGCCGACGGCGTCCGCAACCCCCTGCACAACGACAACATCATGCGGGACGCCCAGGGCACCGGCATCGCCCTCACCGACCTCGCGTACCAGCTGAGCTGCGTGGTCTGCCTGCAAGAGTGCGACGAGGGCGGCGAGCTGCGCATGTACCGCAAGCCCTGGGAGCCCGTGGACGAGCAGTACAAGATCCAGGACGGTCTCGGCTATGACGAGGCCGTGGTCGACGGCTACCCCTGCTGCGAGTTCAAGCCGCAGGCCGGAGACGTCTACCTGATCAACCCCACCCGATACCACTCCATCGAGCGGGTCACCGGCGCCGACCGCCTCACCATGGGCTTCTTCATGGGTTTCGCCGACGACGCGCTCCATTCCGCGGTGGTGTGGGGATGACGGCACACACGGTCTCGCCCGACGCCCCCGCACAGCCGGTCCCGACGGAGCCCGCGGACAGCACACCCGGCACGACCTCCGCCCGGCTGCTGGCCCTCCTCCAGGACGGCCAGGCTCGTCACCGCCTCATCGAACATGCCCCGGAGGGCCGGACGGACGTGGTCAGCGCACTCCGCGGGAACGCCCTGGACCAGGCGGCCAAGTGCATCGTGGTGCGCGTCAAGGTCACCAAGAAGTCCTCGCGTTACGCCCTCGCCGTCGTCCCCGGCGACCGGCGCGTGGACCTGGCCCGGCTCAAGGAACTGTACGACGCACGCCATGTCTCCTTCGCCGACCAGGCCACCGCGGAACGCCTGTCCAGCTGTGTCAGCGGCTCCATCGTCCCGTTCTCCTTCGACCCCGAGCTGGAGCTGATCGTCGACCCCGGCCTGCTGGAACACCAGGAGATCTTCTTCAACGCGGCCGAGCTGGACCTGTCCCTCGCCCTGCACACGGAGGACTACCAGCGGCTGGCCACCCCGCGGGTAACGCCCATCGCGGAGCCCCTGGCAGGGGCCGCAACATGACGGCGATGCCGACGGCAGCAGTGGCGGCTTCGGAACGGCGGCCGGCCCAGTCCAAGGTGCACCGCACCTAGCGACGACGCGCAATGTGGACCCCGTCGGGGGTGGGAATGCCCCAGCCGCCGACGGGGTTCACGCGCGAGGCGGCAGACCGGCTCAAGGACACCAGGGCCTCGGTACCCGGCGAGCGGTCGCCGCGTGGGTTTCCGCCCAGCGGCGGATGGAGCGGTACAGCGTGGAGGTGATGGGCTCCGTCTGGTGTGTCACCTCGAAGGGGTCGGTGATCGACAGGTAGCTCTGGTACGCCTGGAAGGCCGTGACGCGCAGGAGCTGCGCCCGGTCCAAGTAGGCCCGTGCGAACGGTAGGTAGAAACGGTTCCACTGGTCCGCCGAGACATAGCGCAACTGCTCCAGCTCGGGCACACCGTTCTCCGCGCGCCAGCTGTTGAGCGCGGCCAGGAGGGTGTGGAACGCCTTCGCCACGCGCGGTGCGCCGGCGCCGCGGCCCAGTACCGAGAGCCTGACTCCGGCCGGCCGGTCTGCTCCGACCAGTTGTCGGATGTGCTCGGCGATGTCGTCGGTGCTGACGATGTCGAGGTACGCGTCCGGGTCGCCGACCAGCGCGGGGACGGCCCCGGTGCACAGCGATGACGGCAGCCAGAAAAAGCCGCTGTACCGGTCCAGGTAGCCGTCCGCGCGCGCCCCCATCACGATGGGGAAGCGCACGATGTCGGCCGTCACGCACTCGTCGGCGATCAACCGCTCGGCGGCGGCTTTGGACCATTCGTAGGTGTTCCGGTACGCGTCGGACGCGGTGGCCGCCACGCTGCCGGTCAGGCCGGTCGCGTAGGAGGACGACAGATGAATGAGGTGGGTGTGCTCGTCCATCCACTTCAGCAAGGCGCGCAGCGGCGCCACATTCGCCTGCTCCGACGCCTCGGCCGAGAGGTTCCAGCGGGTGTCGGCGGCGCAGTGGACCACCGCGTGCCAAGGGCCACGCAGCGCGTCGGGGGGCTCCTCGGTGCCGATGCGCCAGGCGAGTTGGCGCGGGGAGCGGCCGCCGCGGCTGCTGACCCCGTACGCGTCGTGGCCCGCCGAGGTCAGCCGGCGCAGTACGGCGCCGCCGACCGCTCCGGTGGCACCCGTGACGAGAATGCGCGCGGGGGAAGTCACGAGACGACGAGCCGCCTCTCGATCGCCCGGAGCATCTGCTCGGAGTTCTCCCGCAGTGCCTTGGTGGCGACCGGGTTCAGCATGTCGGCCAGCAGCGGGATGCCGATCTCGAAGTCCACGGAGAACGTCACGAGCGACGCGTCGGCGTCCTGCGGATCCACCCGCCAGTAACCGGTGAACCGGTCCAGGTCCCCGGATATCTGATTGAATGTCATGGTGCGTGTCGTCTCGTCGAGTTGATCCTCCTCGACCCACTCAAGGACCGACCCTTTGAGGAGCACCGACCATTCGCTCACACGCTTGCCGTGCGAGGCGCCACGTACCGTCACCGACTCGACGTTCTCCATGTACGCGGCGTAGTCCTCCAGCCGGGTGACGGCTCGCCACGTCTCCTCGGCCGGTGCCTGGATGCGCAGATTCACTTCGACATGGGGCATTGCTGGCTCTCTCTTCCTCGCGGACGGTTCTCCGGGGGTGAAGACCGGCTCAACCGGCCGGATCGAAGCTGATCTCACGGCCCGTGCAGTGGTCTCCGACGACTTGGTCGCAGACGAGCAGACTCGGCGGATGGTGGTGCGCGGCCAGGGAGTCGACCAGGAGCTTCGCGGCGGGCTGGTCGCGGGTGTACAGGCGGCTTCCGACCACGGGGGTGACGGCGGACACGACGCGGTCCCGTACGTCGCTGAGCGTGGCGCGCAGCGCGATGGCCGCTGCGAGGGCCGCGCGGCCGGAGAGTCCGCCGTCCTCGAAATCGCGGCCGAGCTGACGGCAGGCACCGCCGAGTGTCAGCAGTTCCCTGGTGGCGCGGCCCAGCAGGGAAACCCGCGCACCGTACCGGCCGGAGCCGGTCACCTGCCGGTAGGCCAGGTCGAGCAGGGCGCTGAGGACTCCGTGATAGGTGGCGCTGAGCAGCACCGAGAACCAGACCATTCCGGAGATCACCGTGTCGTCGATGACATCGGCCGGGCCCCGGTGGAAGACCAGGCGGTCGTCGATGTCGACGTCCCGGAGCACCAGTTTGGCCGTGTCCGATGCGGTCATGCCCATGGACGGCCAGTCGCCTTCCACCGTGACGCCCGGGGAGGCCGCGGGGCACAGGGCGAGGATGGTCTCGTCCGTTGCCTCGACGCGGGCGGTCAGGCACACCAGTGTGGCGGTGGACGCCAGTGAGCAGGGGTACTTCACCCCGGAGACCCGGTAGCCCTTTCCGGTCTCCACCGCCGACGAGCGGCTGCTCATGAAATTGGGGCTGCCGCCCGGCTCCGCGAAGGCGGACGCGACGAGAGCGTGCGACCCGGCGATGCCCTCCAGCAGCATCCAGCTGGTGTCGCGGTGGCGCTGCCAGTAGTCGGCCATCAGCCCCACGGTGAACGAGTGCATGTTCAGGGCGATGGCGGCGGACGGGTCGACGGCGCCCAAGGTGCGCTGTGCGGCGGCCACTTCGACCAGTCCGGCACCGGCACCGCCGAACTCCCGGGGGATCGCGAGTGCGGCGAAGCCGCTCGCGGCCACCTGCCGGATCCGGTCCGGGCCCGAGGCGCCGTCCGGCCCACCGCCCGGCGCCCCATCGGTGTGCCAGTCGGTGTGCCAGCCGGAGTCGAGCAGCGCCCTGTGGGGTGGCGGCTCCTCTGCGCGGTTACCCATGCTCAGGTGCTCCTCTCCTGGTCCGGTCGGGTCTCGCGGGACGGCTGGCTCGCGGGACGGCTGACGGGGCGGCTGACGGGACGGTCGGGACCGGATGGCCGTGGTGGCGGCGCTGTGCGCAGGTGCACACGAACGGCGGTCGGCTCCCGGCCGGAGCAGCAGCGGGCAGCGGGCGGGCTCGCGCCGAGAGATGCCGCAGCAGCCGCTCCGCCGAGCGCCGGCTGCGGCAGCGCAGGACGGGTGCGGCGCAGGCCGCCAGCGCGGGGTGCATCGCGCGCAGTTCGCGGCCGCGGAATCCGGCGGCCTTGCGTACGAGGGCGGTGAGGCTGCGCACCGGTGGGTCGTCCGCCGCCAGTCCGGCGGGCAGGTAGTCCCCGGGCTGCCGCCCCCGCAGCGTGTCGCGGCGCAGCCGCAGGGAGCGGCGCACCAGAGCCACCGCGCACAGCCACGGGTGCCGGTCGAGGAGGACCACGGCGTCGGCCCGCTCGACGCGCTGCCGGACGGTGCCGGCGAAGTTGCCGTCGATGATCCAGTACGGCCCTGCGGTGAGCCGCTCCACCGTCCGCTCCCACTCCGGCGTCGAGGGTCTGCGCCAGCCCGGTCGCCAGTACGCGTCGTCAAGGTGGATCAGCGGCAGACCGGTGCCGTCCGCCAGGGCGTGGCTGAAGGTCGACTTGCCGCTGCCGGGGCTGCCCAGCACCACGATCCTGCGCGCCACCGTGCGGGTCATCGCAGGGCCACCGGGTCGTTCATCAGCGCGGCCACCTTCCGCATCGTGGGCGCGTCGGCAAGGGAGACGCGCAGGCACCCCTCCAGTCCGGGCACGTCGTCGAGCGGGCGGATGCGCACCCCGTGGCTGTCGAGGTGGCGTGCCATCCGCAGGGGCAGGGCGCGATCGCCGGTGCGGAACGTCACGAAGTTGCCACCCGGGTCGAGTGCGGTCCACTCCGGGTGTGCGGCGAGGACCTCCCGGGCGAAGTCGGCGCGGATGGCCCGTACGTCGCGCCACACGTCGGTGAACCCGTCCACGTTGCCGATGAGGGTGTGCAGCAGCGCCAAGGCCGTGGACGAGACCGTGCTGTCCGGCCGGAACCGGGAGAGGTAGGACACCAGCGCGGGCGACCCGAAGACCGACGCGATCCGCGCCCCGGCGAGTCCGAAGGTCTTGGAGTACGAGTGGAGGACCAGCAGGTGTGGCGACGAGGCGACCAGCGGGACGTGTGTGATGCCGCAGAAGGCGCCGTAGCACTCGTCGACGACGAGCAGATGGCCCGCGCGCCGTGCACGTTCGGCGGTTTCCGCCATCTCCGCCGGGGACAGGGCGAGGCCGGACGGGCTCGCCGGATTGGTGACCACCACCACCGCCGGGGGGTGGTCCGCCATCGTGCGGTGCAGTGCGGCCAGGTCGAGGCGGGAGGCGCCGGTCTCCAGTGCGGCACAGCCCACGACGGGCACGGCGCGCAGGGCTGCGTAGTAGCGCCAGCTCTCGAAGGCCGGCTCGTGCAGGACCAGGCTCCCGCCGCCCGTCGCCAGGGCGTCCACCACGAGGCCGACGGCGGAGTCGGAGCCGGCGGTGAGCAGAATGCCGGACGGGTCGTGACCGTGGAGGTCGGCGAGCGCGGTCACCAGCTTCTGCTGGTACGGGTAGTACATCAGGTCCGCGGTGCCGAGCCGGTGCGCCGCCGCGGACACGAGCTCGGCCGCCGCGGGGTGGCGCAGTTCGCAGCTCTTCAGGTTCAGCACACCGGCCCGCTGTCGGCGGGGCTCCCAGGGCAGCCCCCACACCGCCGGCCGGGTGGGGAACGGCACGGCGTCCGCGTGCGGTGCGGCCGATCGCGGGCTCATGCTCCGCTCCGGGCGGCGGCCGTGGGTATCCGCTCGTGCACGGACGTCACCCGGCTCTCCCGGCCGAACAGGAAGTCGTAGAGGCCGTCGTCCGGTGCCTGGGACGAGTCCGCGATCAAGTGACGGTTGTACCTGCTGATCTGCAGCGGTGTCATGGACGGCGTCATGTCGTGCAGACGCGTGTACATCGTGGGGCGGAAGCGCGCGCCCACCTGCTCCACCAGTTTCCGGGTGCGCAGGGCGCCCTCCGGTCCGGTGCCGGGCAGACCGATGATCACGAAGGCGTTGAGCTCGATGCCCGCCCGGGTGCACTGCTCCGCGAGTTCCCGGAATCTCTCCTCCTCGATCCGCTTGGCCCGGGGCAGGGAGCCGTGGCCGTCCGGTTCGAGGGTCTCCAGGCCCACCGAGATGCGTACGCAGCCCGCTCCGCCCATCGTCGCCACCAGGTCGGCGTCGAGATGGTGGACCGTCGTGGCGCATTTCCAGCGGGGCGACACGGGGCCCGCCAGGAACCGTGCGCACAGCTCGCGCACCCACCGCTTGTCGAGCGTGAACGTCGGCGCGTAGAAGGAGACGTACTCGAAGGGCAGGGCGCGCAGGCTCTCCTCGATGTACGCGACGGTCGCGTCCACGGACAGCCGCCGCTCGCGGAGCCCGAAGATCTCGTGCACCTCACAGAACTCGCAGCCGATGGGGCAGCCGCGGGCCACCGGGACCACCAGTTCACGGCGGAACGGGATGCCGCAGAACTTGTCCTCGTCGCGCGCGTAGAGCCGGTCGTAGTGCTCGTACGGGATCTCCCGCACCTCGGGCAGCGTCCACGCCTCGGGGGCCAGGCTGTCGCCATCGCGCGAGGGCGGTTCCCAGCGTTCCCCGTCGCGTACGGCCACGCCGGGCAGGGCCGCGTGCGGGGTACCGGCGGCGAGGGACTCGATGTAGTGCGCGACCCCCGGTTCGTAGTCACCGGAGCAGACGATGGCGTCCAGCCCGTACCGCTGGAAGAAGCCGGGGTTCATGCTGCTCAGGCGGCCGAAGGTGAGCAGACGGCTGTCCGGGGACAGTTCGCGGGCGTAGGCGGTGAACCGTTCGAAGCCGTCGACGGCGTCGAAGTCGTTCATCATCGCGATGACGTCGTAGCGGCCCTGGTAGAGGAGATCGCCGATCGCCTTCCAGTGCGTGTTGAGCACCCCGGCGTCCCGCACGTCGACCCGCTCCACCGACGGCAGTCGGCGCAGGTGCCCGGCCGTCATGTACAGCGGGGTGTGGTGGCCTGCGTTGAAGTAACTCGGTACATGGGGAGGCCAGATGACCAGGACTCTCACAGAGAACTCCTTCGGCATGGCGCGGGGTGGCAGCGCGGGACGGGCCATGCGGTGCGAGGTGCCGATGTGTCGTCAAAAGTAGCCGTGGACGACCGGTCGATCAGCGGGTGTTTCTCTGTACGGAACGGATTTCCGGCGCATCACGGGACAGCAGCGTGTAGAGACCGTCGAAGTCCGGGCGGCCGGGATCCACCGGCACCACCTCCCAGCCGAGCCGGCGGGCCGGGGTGAGGTCGTTGTCGTCGGAGTCGCCGACCATGATCCGGCGCCCGAACGGGCCGGCCGTGATCAGCTCGAAGGCCCGGGCGTCGGGCTTCTTCGGTCCGCCGTCGGCGGTGAACAGGGCCCGGTCGTACACCTGGGGGACCTTGAGGCCGGTCAGCAGGCGGCGCATCAGCTCGCCGGGGAGATAGCAGTTCGACAACAGCCGGACCGTGTGCCCGGCCGCGGCAGTGCGGCGCATGGCCTCGGCGGCCGGCTCGCACAGCGCGTACCGGTCGTCGTCCTCGCAGCCGAGGGCCCGCCACAGCGCCCGGTCGAGGTCTGGTGCCGGGCGGATCACGCCCCGGGCCCGCAGGGCGGAGTCGAGCAGGCCGCGGGTGGGCGGCTGGAGGGCCGACTTGTCGACGAGGGCGGTGTACAGCGTGCCGAACACCTCCTGCACGATCTCGTCGGCCAGCCTCCGGTCCAGGACGAGCGCGTCGGCGACCGCCAGGGTGAAGTCGTCGGGGCCCGGCATGGGGCGCCGCTCGGTGACGATCGTGCCGAAGCAGTCGAAGACCACCACTGTCGCGCCGGGTGCCATGTCGTCCCCCGCATCCGTGATGCCATCCGTCATGACCACGAGACCTTCCGGTGCTCGAAGCGGAAGAAGGTCAGCGTCACCGCGGCGAAGACGGCGGAGAAGCCGAGCAGCACCACCACGGGCAGCAGCACCGCACCGGCGCCGCCGCCGTCGATGACGACGGCCGTGAAGCCGCGCATCGCCCAGTAGCTGGGCACTCCCGGTGCGAGCGGCCGCGCCCAGTCCGGCAGGGCGGACAGCGGTGTCAGCGCGCCGCCGAGGCCGGCGAACAGCAGTGCCGCGAGGTTCGCGAACACGGCCAGCTGGGACACCGTCCGGCACAGCGACACCAGCGCCATGCCGAACATGACCACACAGAGCGCCAGTGCGGCGCCGACCGCCACGAGCGCCGGCCACGACCCATTGATCCGCAGGTGGTAGACGAGCCCGCCGGTCAGGAACACCACGGATAGTTGCAGCATGGCCATGCCCAGCGGGACGACGACCCGGCCGGCCACGACCTCGCCGGGCCGGGCCAGTCCCGCCCGGAGCCGGTCCCAGGTCTTCCACCCGTGCTCCCGGAAGACCCCGAAGCCCACCAGGTTCACCAGGAAGAAGGTGAACATGACCGCCATGCCGGGCACCGCCTGCTCCGCGCCCGTGGCGCCCGCGACCCGGTCGGCCCGCAGCGCCGTGCGGAAGAGGGGCTGCATGAACCCCATGAGGAGCAGGGGCATCACGGTACGGACGAGCAGGGGTGCCGGGTCGCGGAGTTGGAGCCGGATGTCGTGCCGGACCAGAGCGGCGATCCGTCCCGGCGATCCCTCGTTCATGGGGTGTCCTCCTCGGCGGCCGCGTCGTACCGGCGTCCTGTGACCCGCAGAAACACACTGTCCAGACTGGGCTGGACGAGCCGGAGGTTGACCAGTTCGCCGGCCGCATCACCGAGGGCCGCCATCACCTGCGGCACGGCCAGATGCGGCTGCTCCACCGTCACCCGCAGGACCCGGCCGTCGCGCACCGCGGGCCACGGCAGGGACAGATCGGGCGGACCGCCGGAGAACGAAAGCTCCACGCCGCTGTCGCCGTACTGCCGCACCAGTTCCTTCAGCGTGCCGCGGGCCACCATGCGGCCGCCGTTCAGCACGGCGACGGAGCCGTCGAGCGTCTCCACCTCGGGCAGGTAGTGCGTGGAGTAGCAGATGGCCGTGCCCTCGGCCGCCATGGTGCGGACCATGGCCAGGAGCTGTTCACGGGTCTGGACGTCCACCCCGGCCGTCGGCTCGTCCAGCAGCAGCAGGGGCGGCCGGTGCACCAACGCCATCGCGGTGTGCACGCGTCGCTGTTGCCCGCCGGACAGCACGGACGCCCGTCGACCGAGCAGTTCGGTCAGGCCCAGGGGCTCGGCGACCTCCTCGATGCGGCGGTCGGCGGCGCGGCCGCGCAGTCCGGCCAGCTCCGCGAAGAACAGGAGGTTCTGCCGCACCGTCAACGGCGGGTAGAGGCCCAGCTCCTGGGGCGCCAGCCCGATGCGGCGCCGGGCCTCGTGCGGTGCGCGCACCGGGTCCCTGCCGAGCACCCGGATGTACCCGGTGTCCGGCCGCAGCAGCCCCGCCACGAGGGACATCAGAGTCGTCTTTCCGGCGCCGTTGTGCCCGAGCAGGCCCACGATCTCCCCCGGCGCGATGTCCAGATCCACCTCGCTGAGCGCCGTCAACTGCCCGTATCTCTTGGTGATGTCGTGCAACACCAGGGCCGGGCCGTCGGGGCGAGCGGCGGTACGGGGTTCAGTCGGCACGCCGGGTCCAGTTGCTCGGCATGACGTCCGGCAGGCCGAGCCGCTCCAGATGGGGCGACCAGGTGCGGGCCAGTTTGAAGCCCTTCATCAGACCGCTGCCGGCCCGGACGTCGGGCAGCTTCTGCGGATAGCCCAACTTCCCTTCGGTGACGTCCAGATGGTCTTGTAACCGGTCCAGCCACTCCCGGCCCCGACCCTCGGGGATGTCCTCCAGCCCGGCAGCGGCCAGCCGCAGACCGTCCTCGACGTCCTCGGCCGGCACTCCGGCGAACGGGTCGAAGCTCGCCTGCTCGCCGGTGTAGACCAGTTCGCCATGGGTGCGCAGCCCCCGTACGGAGAGGGAGAGCTGCACCAGGTCGTAGGCCATGAGGACCGCGACCTCGGGCTGTCCCGCCGCTACCGCGCCCTCGACATCCTCCTGGGCGGCACGGCACTTCAGCAGCAGGCGCACCGCTCCATGGGCACGGAACGCCATGAGCCGGCGCACATCCGGCAGCGGCTCATGGGCCGTGGTCTCCGATGCCGTCATCGTCCCGCCACCCCCTCCTGCGACACCGCCACGCCGAGCCACAGCATGTCGTGCACGAACAGCCGCTTGAGGTCCGCGGGCGGGTCGGCACCGGGCGGCCCCGACCAGAGGATGTCGTCGGTTCCGGCGGGCGGCAGGTCGGTGCGCGAGACCTCCAGCGCGCGCAACTGCCAGCGGTCGACCACCGTACGGTCGTCCAGCCGTGCCGTACCGATACCGGTCGCCCAGCGCAGCACGGTATGCAACGGCGCCTCGGGCGTGGCCAGTTCATGGACGAGGCCCACGCAGCGCGCCACCCGGTCGAGGGGGGCGAGCGGGGGTGTGAGGACCTCGCGCAGGAGAGCGAGGGAGGCATGGTCCCCGGCGGCCCTGAGCTTCTCACCGATCCACTTCTCGGTGAAGTAGATCTGTCCGGCGGCAGCGGCGCGGGCGTTCAGGGCGGCCACGACGGCCTCCCTGCCCCGTACCGCGGCCACCATCGGCCGCTCGTCGGCGAGCAGTTGGGCGGCGCGGGCCAGCCGGTGTGCCTCGACCGTCCACCACTGCTCGACCACCCGCGCGAGCCAGGGCGCCCGCAGGCCGGTGTGCCAGCTCTGCCACGGCCCCGTGGCGAGCAGTTCCAGTCCGAGGGCCAGTCTGCTCGCGGTCTTGATGGTGCGGCGCCGGTGGTTCCACGCCTCCTGGGTGACCGTGGCGAAGCGGGGCCAGGTGCTGTCGCGGAGGTGCGCGGTGCGGTCCCGGACCGCGCTCGCCTGACGGATGTTGACGTCGATCAGGGTGCCGTGCTGGTGCGACTGGATGGGGAACCTGGTGAGGTGATCGTTCTCGACGAGGACCAGCAGATCGAGGTCGCTGCGGTGGTTGCCGAACCCGGCCAGGACGGACCCGGCGGCCACCGCGAGGGCCGGCCGGCCGAGGCCCTGATCGGTCTCACCGATCACCGCGCCGATGTCGAGGCCGCGTTCCTCCAGGAACTTCTTCAGGCGCCCTTCGAGAACGTGCCGCTCCGGAAAGGCGGCCGGTGCACAGGTGTGTTCCATGAGGTCTGGGGCCTCCCGGCGGCGGCTTGACGAGGAGCAAGAGAGCTGGGGAGCGGACTTCCTCGGGCCCGACAGCCCGGTCACCGTAGGCAGGCGGCAGAGGGCGCGGCAAGGCGGACCGGGAAGTGTTCCGGTGCGCGGAACAGCCCTTATCCGGCAAGCGGACGACCGGTACAACTTGCCGAGGCAGAACTGCCGCCACGGCTCGACGCCATTGAGTCATCACCTGTCACCTCATGAATCCCATGTGATGCACTTCAGTGGTCGTCGTGCCGGTCGTACGCGGCGAGGCGCCCTTCCGGCCCGTGCGCCGGACGGTCGGGCTCCCCGTTCGGGTACGGGAACGCCAAAGGCAGCGGGCAGCAGTCACCTGTAGACGCTCCTCCGTGCGAGCAGGGCGCAACCACCGACCACCACGGCGGCTGGCGCGCGGGGAGCGGCTCACCCGGGAGGCCGTCCAGCGGGTCGTACCAGGGCTCCCCTGCCCCGGCGCCCGCTCTCCGGCGCTTCTCCCGGTGGCACCCCCGCCCTGTCCGTCCGGCCGGCTGTCCGTCAGCCGTCCCGAGTCCGGAGAGACCCGATGCGCCTGCCCCTGCTCAAAGTCCGGCCGGAGGACTTCCGCGTCACGGAGACACTCGGCCTGGAGACGGCGCCGCCCGACGCGTCCACGCACACCTACCTCTTGCTGTGGAAGCGCGGCCTGACCACGCATGAGGCGCTCGGCGCGCTCTCCGAGGCGTTCGGTGTGGACGCGCAGGACGTGGCGGCGGCCGGACTCAAGGACGAGGACGGCATCACGGAGCAGTTCGTCTCGGTGGGCGCCATGCTGTCGCCCCAGGACATCGAACGCGCCAACGCGCGCGGTCGTGCCGGGGGCAGGGACCACCAATGGCACGTCACGCCGCACGGGTCCGGCACCACGGCGCTGCGGACCGGAGAGCTGGACGGCAACTGCTTCCGGCTGGTCGTCAGGGGGCTGGACGAGACCTCGGCCACGGCCCTGGCCGAGGGCCCGCGGCGGCACACGCACTTCTTCGTCAACTACTACGACACCCAGCGCTTCGGTGTGCCGGGCGGGCCCAAGGAGACCCATCTGATCGGCGGGGCGCTGCTCGCCGGCGACGAGGACACGGCGTTGGATCTACTGCGCCGTTCCGGGTCCGCCGAGGGCGCGCAGGCGCTGGAACACGAAGGCCCCGCCGATGAGTTCTGGAAGCGTCTGGACCCCCGCATCCCCGTCTTCTACCGCTGCGCGCACGCCTCCTACGAGTGGAATGCCCGGGTGCGGGCCCTGCTCCGGGAGTCGGCGGGAGCGGAGGTGGCCCAGGTCGAGCGGGAGGGGCTGCCCTACGCCTTCGCGACCACGCGCGGCGCCGCGCTCGGCCTCGCGGCGCGCTGCCCGGAGCTGGACTACGTCCGCTACCGCTGGACGGACGGGGCGTGCGTGCGCAGCACCGCCGCCCGCCCGACCGTGCTGCAGACGCACCTCTCGGTACACCGCGTCGAGCCCGATCCGCTGCACCCGGGCGGCTTCGCCTGCACCCTCTCGTTCTTCCTGCCGTCCGGTGGCTATGCGACGGCGGCGGTGCACCAGTGGTTCGTGCAGCTCCTCGGCGCACTCGGTGACGGGGCACCGGGCCCCGAGGTGGCCGCGGCCGTGCCGGCGGGAGGCGGGCGCGGGTGAGTGCGGTTCCGGAGCGGACGGTGGCGGGACCGGACGCGCGCACCGTGCTGGGCCGGGTGCGGGCGCACCTTTCCCCGGGGTTGGCCCTCGTGTACGGCATGAACGGCGCGGGGGCGGTCGAGTCCCATGGGGACGGGGCCAGGATCGTCCTCTCCGACGGGCGGTCCGCACTGGACTTCGGCAGTTACGCGGTCACTCTGCTCGGCCGCCGTCATCCGGACGTCCTGCGCGCGGTCCGCGGGGAACTGGAGGCGATGCCGGTCTCCACCCGCGTCCTGGCGAACGGCACGACTGCCGGGTTCGCCGCCGAGCTGGTCGAGTACACCGATCCCGGTCGTCTGACCCGGGTGTGGCTGGGTCTCAACGGTTCCGACGCCGTGGAGGCCGCGCTCAAGCTGGCCCGGCTGGCCACCGGCCGGACCCGGGTCATCGCCGTCGAGGGCGCGTACCACGGCAAGTCGCTGGGGGCGCTCGCCGCCACCTGGAACCGGCGCTATCGCCAGTCCCTGGAGCCACTGCTCGGCGGGGTGACGCACGTCCCCGCCGACCCTGAAGCGATACCCGGGGCCTTCGCGGAAGGGGACGTCGCCGCGGTGCTCGTGGAACCGGTCCAGGGCGAGGGCGGCGTCCGGGCCCTGCCGCCGGCGTTCCTGACCGCGCTGACCGCTGCCGCCCGTGCGCACGGGGCGTTCGTGATCGCCGACGAGGTGCAGACGGGCCTGCGGCGGTGCGGGGAGCGGGCGCTGAGTGTCGCCGCCGGGCTGCGGCCCGACGCGGTGCTGTTCGGCAAGGCGCTGGGCGGCGGCATCCAGCCGCTGTCCGCGCTGGTGGCGACCGAGGAGCTGTACGGGCCGCTGGCCACCGACCCGTTCGTGCACACCACGACGTTCTCGGGCCACCCCCTCGCGGCCGCCGCGGGGAGCGCCGCGCTGCGTGCGGTGGAGGACCTCGCACCCCGGGGCGAGCGGCTGGCGGGCCTGATGGCAGCAGGGCTCCGCCGGATCGCGCGGCGTCATACCGGGCTGATCACCGAGGTCCGCGGCCAAGGGCTGCTGTGGGGCGTCGAGTTCGGCCCGGGTGGTGCGGCCGGTGACGTGCTGCTCGAACTGAGCCGGTGCGGGCTCATGGTGTCCCCGTGCCTGGGACAGCCGGAGGTGATCCGCCTGCTCCCACCGATGGTGGCCACCGACGAGGAGGCCGAGGAAGCGCTGGCCCTCCTGGACGCGACCTGTGCGGCGGTCCCCGACGAATTCCGTTCCGCCGCACGAAACGCCTCCGACGACGGCCTCGCACCCCGCGATAGGTTGCCGGAGAACGGCGCCTGCGCCGACCCGGCCGACGGCCCGGGGCCCGGCGCGGAGGGAGCCGCAGCCGCACGGCACACGGAGGGCCGGGCACCGGTGCCCGGCCGTGGCCCGGTGCGATGAGGAGTGGAGCAACCATGGCTCGCGACAGGAGCTACGAGGAATTCGCCGTCCAGTACGACCAGGGCAGCGCGGACAACATCTACAACACCCTGCTGGACCGCCCCGCGGTGCAGAGCAAGTGCCCTCCGCTCGCGGGGCGGCGGGTCCTGGAGGCGGGATGCGCGGGCGGACAGCTCACGCGCTGGCTGGTCGGCCAGGAGCCGGCGCGGGTCATCGCGCTGGACGCCAGCCCGACGCTGGTGAAGCTGGCCGGCGAACGGCTGGGCGACCGGGCCGAGGTGCGGGTACACGATCTGCGCGAGCCGCTGGACTTCCTCCCCGACGCCTCCGTCGACGTGGTGGTGTCCTCGCTCACCCTGCACTACCTGGAGGACTGGGTCCCGGCGCTGTCCGAGTTCCGCCGGGTCCTCGCGCCCGGGGGCACCGTGGTCCTCTCCACCCACCATCCGCTGAACGACTTCGAGATGTCGCCCAGCGGCGACTACTTCCGCGTCGAGGAACTGCACGACGAGTGGCCCAGCTTCGGACCGCCCACCCCGGTCGTCCGGTTCTTCCGCCGCCCGCTCGGCAGCATGGTCGCCGATGTGCACCGCGCCGGGCTCGTCCTGCGGGAACTGTACGAACCACGTGCCGACCCGGCCCGGCGGGAGGAGTTCGGGAAGCGGTTCGACAAGTTGTCACGCAAGCCGTGGTTCCTCGTGCTGGTCCTCGGTCACCCGGGCGACCTCGCCAGGGGCGGGACGGCACACACCGCCGGGTGACGCCGCCCGGCTGACCACATCCCAAGGAGCAGCCGCGTGCCGAACACCCCATCTGCCGTGGCCGTCGTGGACGGCGACCGGTCCGACGACCACCGCACGCCCACCGCACCGGCGGCGTACTGGACCGTCCGTGGAGGACCGGCCGTCCCGCGCCCCACACTCACCCCGGGCGGTTTCAAGCACCTGCTCGTACCGAGCCTGGCCGCCGGCTGCCTGTCCGACCAGCCGTGGCGCCTCGCCAACGCCCCCCGGATCGAGGACCGCAGGCTGCTCTCCGCGATGCTGCGGCATCTCGGGGCCAGGGTGGACGAGGACGGGCCCCGCGTCACGGTCGACGCGTCCGGTCTCAACGGCAACGCTCTTCCCACGCATTGGAGTGCCGGCATCCACGGTGGCGTGTATCTGCTGCCCACGGTGCTCGCGACCCGGGGCGAGGTGACCTCCGGCCGGCACGGCGGCTGTGCGATCGGGGGCGGGACGCAGGGCTCCCGTCCGCTGTCCCACATCGCCGCGGTATTGGAGCGGTTCGGTGCCGTGTGCGAGGTGAGCGCCGAAGGGTTCCGTGCCACGGCACCGCGGGACGGGCTGCGGGGCGCCCGGATCGACCTCGCGGACTTCGCGGAGCCGGAGCCCCGCACCAAGACTCCCACCGGTCCGTACTACTCGGGTGCGACCAAGACGGCGCTGCTCGCCGCGGTCACCGCGCGGGGAACGACGGTGCTGGACAACCCCTACCCCAAGCCCGACGCGCTGGAGCTGGCGCGGATCCTGGGCGGGGCCGGAGCGCGGGTCGAGGTGTCCCGGGAACGGATCACGGTGGAGGGTCTGGGCGGTCCCCTGGGCGGTGCGGACATCACCCTGCCCTCGGATCTGATGGAGATCGTCACGTTCATCGCGTGGGCGGTCCATCTGCGTCGCGAGCTGGACCTGGTGCTCCAGCGGCCCGACGTGGTCCGCTCGGGTCTCGCCCCGGAGCTGGCGTGCCTCGCCGCGATGGGCGTGCCACTGAGCTGGGAGGGGTCCGTACTGCGGATCACGCCGCCGGAGCACCTGCGGGGCACCGACGTCCTGGCCGCCTCGCACCATGTGTACAGCGACGCCGGTCCGTTGTTCGCGCTGATGCTGCTGGGGGCGGACGCACCGTCACGGCTGACGGACGGGGTATGGGAGAACCGCTTCGGCTACGCGGAAGGTCTGCGCGGCATGGGCGCCGTACTCGACCGGGCCGGAAACGAACTGCGCATCTCCCCCGGTCCACTACAGCCGTCCCCCCGGCCCCTGGTGGCCGGTGACCTGCGGGCCGCCGCCACCCTGCTGCTCGCCGCGCTGGGGACCGGCGTGCCGCACCGGCTGCACGGCGTCGACCACCTGGCCCGCGGCTACGAGAACCTGCCCGCGAAGCTCGCCGCACTGGGAGCACGTATCGAGGTACCGGAAGAGACGGGAGAAACCGCATGACGGCCGCCGCGGTGCTCGACCGGGACGCCATCGCCCGCACGACCATGGCGCACGAGCCCTTCGTCTGGGGGCTGGTGGCGGACTCCCTGCCCGGGACGTCGGCCCGCCGCCGTCTCGCTGCGGAGTTCCCCTCCGAGGGATTCGTCCTCACCGAGCGAGCGGGCGGCACCAGCGCCGGCAAGGGGTACCGCACCTGGAACCTGACACTGGTTCAAGGCGGCGTCCCCCTCCCCGAGGGCATGCGCCGGCTGACCCCGCTCTGGCAGGGCCTGGTCACGTCACTCCTGGACGACGGCTACCGCACGGCGGTCGCCGAAGCCACCGGCCGCAGCCTCGACGGCTGTGCCCAGGAGATCCGCGCCGTACGGTACGGCTCCGGCTCGTGGATCGACCCGCACACCGACCGCGCGGACAAAATCGTCACCCAGACCTGGTACTTCAACGAGGGCTGGCGCCCGGAATGGAGCGGAGCGCTGCGCATCCTGCGCTCCCCCGCCGTGGACGACGTCGCCGCCGAGGTCCTGCCGGGACTGACCGACTCGGTACTGCTGGTCCCCTCGCCCGACTCGTGGCACACCGTGATGCCGGTCGCCGACGGGGCGGAGCAGGACCGGCGCGTCCTGCTCGTGCACTTCGTGTCCCAGGAGCGCACGACATGGTGACCCCGGCGCCCGGCCGCCACGGCGACCCCGAGCAGACCCGGGTGCAGCACCGCTATCACCGGGAGCTCTTCCCCGCCCTGCACGACTGGGAGCGCACGGAAGCCTCCATCGTCGAGTTCACCGGGGAGAGCGGCCCCAAGGGACTGCTGGGCCTGGACCAGATGGGCCACTTCGGCCCGCAGGGCTGCGATCTCGTCACCGGCCTCGTCCGCGACACCTTCCCCCACGGCTCGCTGACCGTGGGCGAACTGGGCAGCGGCTTCGGCGGCGCGCTGCGGTACCTGGCGGACGCGCTCACCACGGGCGGCGGTGGTGTGGCGCGGATGTACGGCATCGATCTGGTCCCCGAGCACTGTGCCGTCAGCCGGCGCATCACGGCCGCGCAGGGACGCTCCGACGTGACCGAGATCTGCGCCGACGCGTCCGACGTGCCCCTGCCCGACGGCGCACTCGACGTCATCGTCGTGACCGGTTCGATGCCGCACTTCCCGCGGCCCGGCGCGGTACTGCGGGAGGCGGCCCGCCTGCTGCGCCCCGGCGGCCTGCTCGTGGTCACCGAGGAGGTCAGCCTGGCGCCGCCGGACCGCGGACCGTCGGCCGCCTTCCACGAGGTGCACCCACCGGACGTCTTCTTCGTCACGCCCCTGCCGGACCGGCTGCGGCAGCTGCGCGAGGCGGGGTTCACCGGGGTGCTGCGCAGGGATCTACGGGAGTGGGCCGTCGCGTTGCTCACGGACCGCCTGAAGGTGGTGCGACTGTTCCACGGAAGCGTGGTCGGCATCTACGGCGCGGAGCCGGTGGACCTCATCCGCCGCACGCTCACCACCGCCCGGGACGAGTACCTGGCGGGTCGGCTGCTGCCCTCGCTGATTACCGCACGCCGGGCGGAGGCTGCCTGACATGACGTCAGAATCGCCCAACCTCCGGACGGTGTCCGGCCAATGGGGGCCGGTGGCCTGGTCGTACGCGGCCGGGGACGACGCCGAGACCGCACGGGTCGCGGCACAGCTCGTGACGACCGCGCCCTCGGTCTGGCCCTCGTACGACCTCATCCGCCTCAGTGTGCGTGCCACGCGGGACCCGGCTGCGCTGGACCGGCTGGAGCAGGCGGCATCAGGGCCCGTCCGGCGACTGCGCGAGGAGCATTACCGGCGTGCCCCGGACGGGACGTGGCTCTGCTGCGGCGACCGCCCCGCGGACACGACGGGGCCGGCGCTCCCCCGGCACGCCGTCGGCTTCCGCGACGGGCGGTGGACGATCCTGCACGATGACGGCAGCGGTACCGGTGAGCGCGCGCGGACCGGCGACATCGTGCTGCGGGCCCTGGTGGCCGCCGCGCTCGGGACCCTCGGGGCCCTGACGGTGCACGCATCCGCGGCAACTGGCCCGGACGGGCGGGCCGTTGTGTTCCTCGGCGACTCCGGTACGGGCAAGAGCACACTCGCCCTGGGTCTCGCCCGGGCGGGTGGGCGCTTCGTGAGCGGCGACCGAACCCTGCTGGTACCGGGCCCTGGTGGCTGGTGGGCCGTGGGGGCCGGGCTGTTGCCCCGTTTCCGCTGGGGCACGCTCGAAGGGCTGGGCCTGGCGACGCGGGTGCGTGATGCCGCCCTGCTGCGCCACGGTGACGGCCGCTGCCGGGTGGCCGACCTGCCGCTCGCACCGGCCAAAGTGGTCTTCACCCCCGCGGAGTCGGAGCGCGTACTGGACTTCCGCACGGCCGACTGCGCCCCGCTGGGCAGGCTGGTGGTCCTGTCCCCGACGGCGGGTGGCACGCCCGAGGCGCGTGCGGTCGCCCCCGGGGCGATGGCCGCTGCCGTCCGGGCGCAGGCGCTCCCCTCCGACGCCGGCTTTCTGAGGTGGCCGGCCACCGGCTGTCCCGCCGATGTGGGGGGCGTCGCCGACCTCGTCGAAGAGGTGGCCCGGTCTTCCCTTGCCTGGGATCCCGTCGATCACCGGGTTGAGGAGGCGCTGGACCGTGCCCTGGCGGACCCGCCCGGTGCCCCGCCGCCCGGCCGCCGTGCCGCGGGGCCGTGACCGGCATGTGGGGGCCGCTGGGCATCATCGGTGGCGCCGTCCTGCGCGGCGCCGGGTGCGGGACGGGTGTCCTGCTGCTCGTCCGCCCACCGGCCGCCGTGCTCTGGTGGCTCATCGGATGCTGGCTGCTGTACCAGGCCGGGGCCGCCCTGGGCACCGCCGGCCTGGCTCCGGCCGCCCGCGCCCGCGACCGGGCCGCCCGCGTCAGGCTGCTGCGCGCGGTGGAGCGGCTGGGCGCGGTGCAGCGGATGGACATGGCGCAGCGGCTGGGCGCGGCCCCCGGCCACTGGGAACCGGGGTCGCTGCGGGACCACTTGTACGCCGCGGCGGGCGTCGCGATCCGCTGGGAGCCGAAACCGGGTGCGGCCGTCGCCGTGCTCGCGCACCTCACCGGCTCCCTGCTGACGCTCGCCGGTCTGGCCGCGGCGCTCGCGGTCGTCGATCCCGCCCTGGCGGTGGGCGTCGGTCTGTGTGTCGCGCTCGCGCTCGGTCTGGTGATGCGGCCTCGCGGGCGGCGCGCGGGGGCCACCGGACGAGCCGGCTGGGACGCCCGCCGTCGTGCGTCGCGGACCGTCGCCGTGCTCGTCGGTGTGCTCGCTGCCGGTGCCGCGCTGGTCCCGCTGCTCGCCGCGGCGCGCCGTCCCGACGCCGCCGTGGGCCTGTGTTCGGCCGCGGTCCTGCTCGCCCGCTTGGTGTACGGCCTGACGGCCGTGGACCTGACGGCCCTACGGCACCGGCGGGTGACGCGGCGTCATCTGCGGGAGGTCGAGCGGGCGGCGGCGCCGGGCGGCGGGGAGCCGGGGGCCGCGCCCGCCGGGATCGTCGTCGTCCCGGCGCGGCCCGGCCGCCTGGGCTTCGCCGACCTCGCCGAGAACGTGCATCTGGGCGCACTCGGCCCGGACGACTCCGTACCGGAACGGCTCCCCCGCACCGTACGGCTGTGCCGCCTGGACGCGCTCGCGCGGTCCCTGCCGCGCGGCTGGCGCACCGTACCGTCCGCCGAGTTCTCCGGCGGGGTCGACCTGGACGAGGAGACATGGCGGAGGATCGCCGCCGCCCGGGTCAGTGCCCTCCTCGAACGGGGTGCGACAGAGGTGCTGCTGCCCGGGGAGCCCGATCCCTGCCTGGCTGCGGTGCTGGCCGACTGGAGTTCCCGCGCCGGTGTCCGGGTGCGGGTGTGCGCCGGGCCCGAGGGGGCCGCGCCCGGAGGGGCCGAACCCGAGGAGGCCGCGCCCGGAGGGGCCGAACCCGAGGAGGCCGCGTGGTGAAGCGCTCATGTCCCCTGCCGCTCGTCGCGGGGCTGCTGGGCGCGGCGGCCGCCCTGCTGGTGGCTGCCGTGGGCCTGGGGGTGCACGCGGCGCGGACCGGCGGGCCTCTGGTGCCGCCGTTGTACGGTGCGGCGGTCGCGTGCTGCTGCGCGGGCTTCCTGGGCCGCTGGACCGGCGCTCGCACGGCTGCCGTCCGCACGGATGCCGTCCGCACAGCCACTGTCCGCACGCCCTGGCAGCCGCCCGCCGAGATCCGGTCGTCAACGGTCCGTCATACCGTGGACCGAGCCGTACGGCTGGGGGTGGCCTTCGCCGTGCACCCGGTGCTGCCGCTGGCCTTCCTGCCGCTGTGCCGGACCGTGCCGGCCCCCGCCGCGCCTGCCCTGAGCGGCGCGGACGCCGACGCGGCCCGCGCGGTGCGCCGCATCGTGCGTACCGCCACGGAGGACGCCTGGACCGGCCCGTCCGGGGCGGCGCTCGTCCCGCTGCTCCTGCGGCGCCACACGGAGTTCTCGGCGCGCGTGGCACGGGCCACGGCCCGGTCCGCGCGCCGGGCCGCAGCCGACGGGGTGCGCGCCCAACTGCCCGTGCTGTACGCCCTGGTGCTCTCGGCCACGGTGCTCACCCTGGCCGACCCGATGCCCGCGGGCCCCGCTGCGACCGCGACGGCCGCCGTCGTGTTCCTCACGGTGGTCACGACACCGCTCAGGCACGACACCACTCAGGTGCGAGAGCCGACGGGACGGCCTGGGGCTTGATCGGGACGGTCCGGGGGCCTGATACGGCACGGGTCAGACATCGCTCGGACCGGGCTCCCACCCGCGTCCCTGCGCCCACGCGTCGGCCCGGCGCATCAGCTCCCACACCACCGAGGACTTCTCCGCGGTGTAGGCACGCCGGTCCGTGCCGTACCGCTCGGCCAGCAGGGCCTTCCGCGACCCGTAGAACTCCGCGTCCGCAGGGCTCTCCCGGAGATAGTCGCGCAGCAGCAGGCAGAACTGCTCCTCGAAGCTGCCCGCCCGCCGGACGTGCACATGGGTACGGGGGCCGGACGCCTCGCGGAAATACCGCTTGGTGAGATCCGGGTTGCCCGCACGGAACTCGAATCCCGCCGCCTCCAACGGCGCGCGGTAGGCGTTGGGTTCGAAGGCGCGGACGGACACCTGGATGTCGATCACGGGCTTCGCCCGCAGCCCCGGCACCGCGGTCGAGCCCACGTGGTCAATACGCAGCGCGATGTCCCCGAGCCCGGCACGCAGACGGAAGCCCCGCTCCGCGAAGAGAGCCGGCCAGGCATCGCGGTACTCCACGACCTCGATCACGCCTCGCACCTTATCCGTGCCACCGGCCCTCAGTCGGCCCCGGCGTTCCGCCGAGCGGAACGAAACGAGAACCGGGCAGATCGCCGTTCCACGTGGGGGAACACCGCCTTCTCCCGCCCCGTCGGTTCGGCCACCATCACACCGTCAGGACCTGCCCGGAGCCTTCGCGCCTCCACTCCCCCGACGAAGGAGGCCCATGGCCGTCACCGCCGCATCCCCGCAGACCGGCTCCCGTCCGGCGGGCCCGCTTCCGGCCGACGAGACGTTCCGGCTCGCCCTGCCACCGGCGGAACTGACCGTGCACAGTGCGCTGCCCGGTCTCCGAGCGGCCATCAGCGGCCTGGTGCACCCCCTCTTCGAGGTGGGCGACACCCTGTCCCCGACGGCTCCGCGCCTGACCGTGGCGCTGCGGCCCGACCTGCCCGGCCCGCAGGAACTGGACAGCGCGCCACAGCTGCTGGTGCACCCGGCCGGACCGCGCTTCGTCGTCCTGGAGCGCTCCGCCGACCGCACCGTGCTCCTGCGCGACGGCGAGGCCGACAGTGCGCCCCTCGTGATCACCGCCACGCCCGGCACGGGATCGGTGTCCGCCGAGGCACCGGACGCGGGACCGGCCTCCGTGCGGGCCGTCGTCCGGTTGCTGGGCACCCTCCTCGGCGCACAACTCACCGGTCGGGGTGCGGTGTTCCTGCACGGCTCGGCCGTGTCCGTAAAAGACTCTTCGGTGCTGATGCTGGGGCCCAAGCACCGGGGCAAGTCGTCGCTGGCCTTCCTCGCCGTCACGCTGTGCGGCGCGGACTTCGTGTCCGACGACATCCTCGTCGCCTGGGCTCGACAGCCCGGCGACCCGCCGACCCTGCGGGGCTGGCCGAAGCGCATCGGCATCGCCACGGCCCTGCTCGCCGGTCACCCCGCCCGCGAGGCCTTCGCGCGCGCGTCGCTCCGGCGCCACCGTTCCGGCACTCAGCAGGTGTGCGCCGACACCGCCTGGAGCACCACGCCCGACGGCCGGAGACGACTCTTCGCGGATCTGGACGAGTTCACCGCACTGACCGGAGCCGCCGTGGCCACGGATACGCGCCCGGCGGGCATCGTGTTGCCGCAGGCAGACCAAAAGGTCCGGGGCTGGAAGATCGTCCCCGTCTCCGACCGGGCCGAGGCGCTCGACGACGCCCTGCTGTCCGGGCCGGACCTGCGGCACTACACCGACTACCTCGGCCTGCTGCCCCGCCCGCGTCCCGAGCCCGCGGTCCGCGCGGACGTCCTCGCCACGCTCGATGCCCTGCCGTGCGTCCGGGTCCGCTACGGCCCGGACGCCAACGCCGACTTCCCGCGCTTCTGGGGCGAGGTCACCGCGGCGCTCGCCCTGCCGGACCGGACGCGGTGAGCGCCGTGTCCGCCGCACCCGGAATCAACTACCGCATACCGCTGGCATCCGGTCTGCGGCCCGGCATGCTGCACCGGTCCGGTGACCTCACCGCCTTCACCGCGGACGAGGCCGGACTGCTCGTGGCACAGCACGGCCTGGCCTCCGTACTGGACCTCCGCTCGGATCCCGAGGTGGCACGCTACGGGCCGCCGAGCGGACTGCTCGCCCACGGCGTGCGCTGGCTGCGCGTGCCGCTCACCGGGTATCCACGGGACACCATCGCCGCGCGGCGCCCCGGCGTCGGCGACCGCACGCGTTACCTGCACGGCATCCTGACCGACGCGGCCCCCGGGAGCTGGCCGTTCCTGTTCCGGACGCTCGCCAGGGCGGCGGACCGTCCGTTCCTGTTGAGCTGCCACTTCGGCAAGGACCGCACCGGCGTGGTCGTGGCCACCGTGCTGACGCTGGTCGGCGCCCCACGGCACGAGATCGCCGCCGACTACGCCGCCGGTATGCCCGACCTGCTCGCCAAGGCCGACCGCTTCAGGGACAAGTGGCTGCGCCGCGGCCACACGCGTGAGGAGTACCTCTCCCGGTTACACACCTCCCCGGCGACGATGGACCGCTGGCTGGCCGAGGTGACGGATCGCCATCGCGGGTTCGAGCAAGCACTGTTGGGGCTTGGCGTGGCGGCGGGCGACCTCGCGCGGGTGCGCGGAGAACTGGCCGCGTCCGCACCCTTGCGCCCCGGGCATGCCGTGCGCCCCGGGCACCCGGCCGACGCCGGCGACGCGCTGGACGGCCGTCGATGAGCGGCCGCGCACCCGGGGACGGCATCCGGGTGCGGACGCCGGTGCCGGACCACACGTGGCACGACATCCTCGCCGAGGCCGGCCAGGACGCGTTGCCGAGCCAGACGCCGGCCTGGCGGTCGGCCGTGTGCGCGCACGGCTGGCGGGACGCGTCGCGCCTGTACACCTGGCCCGACGGCACCCGACTGCTGGTGCCCCTGGTGCGGTCCGCGGACCGGACGTCTGCGGAGTACGCGTCGTGGCCGGTGGGGTGGGGCGTGGGCGGTGTGCTCGGGGCTCCCGCCGCCCTCACTCCCGACCGTGCGAGGGCCGTGCTGCGTGACCTCGCGTCGCTGCCCACGGACCGGGTGTACCTGCGTCCGCCTCCCTCGTCGACCGCGATGTGGGACGCGCTGGTTCCACCGGGCACCCGGCGCAATTCGCGGCTGACCCAGATCCTCGACCTCGACGGCGGCTTCGACCACGTGTGGCACCAGCGCTTCCGCGGCAAGCTGCGCTCCGCCGTCCGGCGGGCCGAACGGGCCGGACTCACCGTCGAACAGGACGGCTCCGGCCGCCTCCTCCCGGAGTTCGACCGGCTCTTCGAGCTGTCGCTCGACCGCTGGGACCGCCAGTCGGACGAGCCGGCGGGGGACGTGCGCCGACGGGTGCGGGCGAAGTATCCGCTCACGAAGTTCACCGCCGTCGCCGACCACTTGGGCGCGCACTGCCGTATCTGGCTGGCGCGCCACGACGGTCAGCCGGCCGCGGCGGTGGTGGCACTCCACCAGGGGCCGTACGTCGTCTACTGGCAGGGCGCCATGGACAAGGTCCGGTCCGCGCCCACGTACGCCGCGCCCTACCTGCTGCACCTGGTCATCAAGGACGCCTGCGCACGCGGCGCGCGGGCGCTCCACATGGGGGACACCTACCCCGGCACCTCGGTGACCCGCTTCAAGACCGCCTTCGGCCCGGACGAGTACCACACGGCCGGTTACTGGATCCCGGGGGCGGACTCCGGCAGGCGGGTGCCGGTACAAGACGAGAAGGAAGACATGAGGACGCCATGAAGGACCGTCACTGGAGGACCCGTTACCGTGTCGGCGCCTACGAGGTGTGGGGGACCTCCCTGGACAGTGAGGAGCGCCGACGGCGGGCACCGTACGCTGAGCCTGCCGATATCGGCCTCTATCTCGACGAGCGCTGGCGCGGCGAGACGGACGCCCGTACCCCGTACTTCGTGTACTGGCCCACGCTGGAGGCCCCGGTGGAGAGGTCGCTGCTGGTGCGGCGGATCAAGGAGGCCGCCACCGCGCTGGCGAACGGCACCACGGTGGAGGTGGCCTGTTTCGGCGGACACGGCCGCACGGGGACCGTGCTGTGCTGCCTGGACGTGATCCTGGGAGAGACGACGGCGCAGGCGGCGCTGGAGCGGATCCGGCGGGAGTACTGCCACTACGCGGTGGGGGCGGCCGAGCTTCAGCACTTCCTCTTCGATGTGGAGAAGGAACTGACGCCCCGGGCCCCCGAGCCGTTGCCTGCCGGGGAGACCCGTTGAGCACACCGATGGTCTCCTTCGACCGCACGACGGCCGAGGACGAACCGTTCCCCTGGTACCACGTCCGGGACACCTTCGCCCCCGGCGACGCGAAAGCGCTCTGCGAGACGTTCCCCCGGGACGGGTTCCAGATGGTCACGCGCACGGGCAGCAACAAGTCGTACACGATGTACCACCGCCAACTGCATCCCGTGGAGGGCGGCGAGAGCGACACCGCCGGGCTCGCGGGACCCTGGCGCCGCCTGGTCGCCGAGGTCACGGGGCCGGCCTACCGTGCGGCCGTCGCCGACCTGACGGGACTGCCGGTCGGCGACGCGACCGTCGAGGTCAACGCCTGGCGATACGGCGGGAGTTGCTGGCTGGCCCCGCATGTCGACAAGCCGGAGAAACTGGTCACCCACGTCCTCTACTTCAACGAAGCGTGGCCGGAGGGGCACGGCGGTGATCTGTTGCTGCTGGGTTCCTCATCCGGTGACGACGTGGTGCGGCGGATCGCCCCCCTCGCCAACACCGGAGTCCTGCTCGCACGGGGCGAGAACAGCTGGCACGCCGTGGAGCGGGTGCGCGACGGGGCGGGTGGGCTGGAGCGGCTTTCGGCCCAGGTGGTCTTCCACCGTGGGTGAACTGCCGGAGGGGCGGCATGGACGGACGGGCGGCACATGCGGAGTGTGCGGCACGGACTAAGCGGGTGGCACAGACGGCAGGGATGGGGCGGACGGAGCGGGTGGCCCGTGCCGCCACTCCACTCCCCTACCGGCACGGCCGTACAAGGGGACCGAACACGCCCCGCTCATGGTCCCGTTCGCCGCGCGTTTCCGGGCAGTGGGCGACATTGCGCCGCTCGTCCGTGCCGAACCGACGGCGGATGTCCTTCTTGACGCGGCGGGCACGGCGCAGCGCGTCGTCGCCGACGACGGCCAGCAGCAGCATGGGCCCCTCACAGAGGTAGGCGAGTGTGAGCGGGCCGTCCGGCTCGTTCAGCTTCTCCGGGTACCAGCGCTCGGCCTGGGACCTGGTCAGCCGGAGATGTCCCACGGGTTCGACGGCCAGTCCGGCCTGCCGCAAGGCCCGTACCACCTCCGGGGCCAGCCCCCGGCTGACGCCGTCCGGCTTGACCAGCACATGGGTGTCCCGGGTGGCGTCGCAGGGCGCCGGCTCCCCGCGGCCGGACCGTTGCCGGATGACGGACAGGAGACGGCGGCGACGCACGGGGCGGCGGTTCACCGCGCGGGAAGCGGGCCGGAGGCGCTCCGCAGGGCGCGCGCGAGCATCACTCCGGCGGCCCGGAGGTGCGTGGCCGTCCGGACCGGGTGCGTCAGCTCGGCTGCGCCCGCGACGGCCAGCGCGGCGATCAGGGCGTCGAAAGCGTCCACCACGGGCGCGGCGATCGCCACCGTCTCCGGCCCGCAGCCCGCGATCGCGAAGCCCTGATCCGCGACGCGCGTCAATTCTTCTGCCGACGGCTCGCGAACAGCCCGACGAGGTCCGTGCCACTCGACGCGACCGGTGCCGACGGGGGCGAGCCGGGCGCGGTGGGCCCGCAGGAGCTTGGTCACCGCGCAGGCCGCCGCCTCGCTCTCCGCCGGTGAGCAGGCGCCGGGCTCGGCCCCCCGGCCTCCTAACACCCCTCCCGCCATGACCGGTTCGAGACCGTTCGGGAGGAACAGGAACGCACTCTGCCGGGTGAGGTCATGTATCCGTTTCAGATGCGGATGAGCCAGTTGACTCAACATGCGTTGGCGGGGCACACGCGTGCCCAGAGTGAACAGGCTGAGCCCGAGGCGCAGCCCCCGGTCCCCGCGCTCCAACATGCCCGCGTCGACGAGTTCGGCTATCAAACGGTGGGCGGTCGGCTTGGGCATGTCGGCACGGCGGGCGAGTTCGGACAGGGCCAGCTCATAGTCCCCCGGACGGAAACAGTTCAGGATCGAGAGCCCCCGGGAGAGCATGGAGCGTGTGGTGCGCGTCGGGCCGGTCACGTAAGTGTCCTCCTGGTCGCTGAGCGGGCGGTAGCGGGAGGTTCGGTCCTCGGCCAGGGGGCTTCGGACGCTGACTCAACTGAATCCCCCGTTATGGCCGTTGAACGTCAGCCGCTATCAGGCGCGGATCCCGGTCGTTGGCCGACACCGGGACTCGCCGGTCTCACATCAGCCGGGCGACTGTTCCGTGGCCAGAACAGCCCTGCCGCCGGAAGAACAGAAGGCGACACCCACCCGTACTTCTGCGAATTCGCGCCGCGGAGAGCACTGCCTCTCCTTATTGACCATGACCGAATATGAGGCGTTCTCGAACTCGGTGAGATTGCTCATTTCTCATCCCCCGTCACACCCGCGACCCTGGCCAACCGGGCCTTCGCCACACACAGACCAACAAGCCTGGAACCGGCCACGGCGCGAGAAAAGCGGAGCCGTCGTGCCGCGCTCGTTTTCTATCAGGTCGCCGCAACCCCCTGTATCCACGGTCGAACCTTCCGGCCATCAGCCCGCTTCGCACCGCCGCCACCTCCCGTCACTCCCCTCCAAACCACATGTCCGATTCGCCCACCTTCGCCAACCTCTCAATCACCTCAGAGCGGACACCTGACGCCACATCAGCACGTAACATGCACGTCGCAATCCGTACTTTTGGCCGTAAACCACAGGTCAGATACCGATGTCGCTGAAAGACCCCCAGCCGGAAATCCCCTCAGCATTCAGCGACGGGCCGCAACACCTGGGCACGCACCACCTCACGATTCCGCCCTTCCAGTTTCACTGCAGCGGCACAAAGGTCGTCTCCGATCTCCGGCGAGGAAAAAGCCGCTGGATATCCGACCCCAGGATTCTGCGCGCGTTCACGAAGCCACGACGCGCCATCACCGCCCAGCCCCCGCCCCCGCGCTGCTCCCGGGGTATCGGTGGCATCATGAACGAGGTCTCCCAGCCTTGAGTCGAAGATCGTTTGAATCTCCTGCCCCACGGCTTTCGGTTCATTGCCTGCCCCGCCCGGGCCGGTCTCGTCGGTCCGTACGAGACGGGGCATAGGCACCGGAGAACGCGGCGCGGGTGGCGCACGCGACGCTGCCGCATCATCCGGCACCGACATCGCAGCCGACCCGTACGGCGAGGGGCCGAGACCACCGACGCCCAAACGTCTCCGGCCGCCCCCGAACTCAGCGTCCAGAGCGAAGAGCCAGCAGCAGAAGATGTCTATCTGGCCGATGATGCCGACGTGGGCCCGGAGGAATTCGAGCAACTGGTGGCGCTCCTGGCTGAACGTGATGGCTGCCTGGAGGTCCGTGTCGTCGGTGGCGCCAATGATCTGGGTGCCGATGTTCTCGCTGTGACGCCCGACGCCCCGTGGCAGGCCGGCAGCTGATCAAGGCGTATGGCAGCGCGCCCCACCCAGTGCGGCCCCGACCCGGAGGACCGGGTCGGGGCCGCACGGTGTGGGTGTGCTTCTGCACGCCGCTGGCGTCCGTCAAGCGTCGAAGCGGACCTCAGTTGTCCGTGCCGTCACCGGGGACGGCGTCGGCGGGGTCGGTGTGCCAGTTGGTGACGATGGGCTTGTCGACGGTGACGGCGCCGGTGGAGACGCTCGCAGGGTCGGAGTCGGACGTGCCGATGGCCGCGATGAGGAACGTGAACTCAACGCCGTTGTTGTCATTGGTGGTCTTGGGGTTGATCCCGGCGTAGGCGGTCGTGGAGCCGCTGAGCTTGATCGCCGGGCCGACCGACTGCTCGGCGCTGCTCGCCTCGATGCCCTTCGAGCCGAAGGAGACCGAGGGCAGCCCGCTGGGAATCGTGCAGGTGACGCCGGGCTTGGCACGGGCGGACAGCAGGATGTAGCCGCCGGCCTGAGTCTCGGAACGCGCCGAGAACTTCAGATCGTTGGCCCCACAGGCCTGCCCGTACCCCTTCCTGCCGCCGCCCGGGGCCGACTCGGCACCCGACGAGGACGCACCGTCCTTCCCCGACGTGCCCCCCTCCGACGACGAACCGGCCGCCTTGCCGCTGTCAGAACTCTCCTGGGACGCACCGCTCGACGACTCCGCGGTGGCCTTGGCGGAGGCCGCGGAGTCGCCGCCCGAGGCCGACCCGCCACCGTCGGCCGGACCGCATGCAGTGACAGTCGCCGCGAGCACTGCGCCGGCAGCCGCGGTGAGCGCGACACGTCGAATGCGGGCGGCGTAGGTGCGGTTCAACAGATACTCCTCGTTGCGTGCAAAGGCAGAGGGACCAGACGGAAAGCTTGCTGGTCCCTCATCGGATGTCCCCATTCTTACGCACGCAGTTGCCGACCCTGCGCGCGGGTAACGCCCGAACGGGCTGGTCAGACAGAGATGTTGGCCTCAACAGGGCGGGAGAGGCGCGAGCCCACGAGAGGGCTATGCCCAGCGGTGGGAGGAGTTCGCCCAGCGGCACGGCGGGCAGCCGGAGGCGATGCCACCGCTGCGGGCGCGCGGCGGCGGCCTGCTCGCGGGTGGAGCTGGTGGCGGCCTGGCTGGACAGGAGCCTGGCCGCACTCAGCCCGGTGCCGGAGGTCCCGCCGGGCGGTGCGGCGGCCCCGGGAGCGGGCTCCGGCCCGGCCGGGGGCGAGCATAAATTCGCTCACACATTCGATTACGGCTTTCCGTCATCACTTCCCGACGACACCGGTCACGAATGCGGCGGAAGGCGTGAGAGCGGCGGCGCAAGCTCCCACCACCAGCCATCAAACAACTGGGCCGCACCACCCCACAGCCACCCGACCCACCCCCGCCAGAGCGCTATGTCCCCTTTGCATAGATACCCTGTGAAGTGTGATCGAGTCTGGACGGCCGCGGCTCCGTCGGCGCCACGGCCGATGGCTTGTGCGGCTGTCGCCGGTGATCCTGACCGTCGTCATCGCCAGTCTGGCCTACGCCACTCCCCCGGAAGTGGCCTTCAGTCGCCTCCTGCCTGCGGCGCCGGCCCTCGCGGCCGCGATGTGGCCGGTGCTCCCGACCGTCCTGCTGGGGACGGTCTGCCTCATTCTGATGATCGGGCTCAGCCTGGTGTTCCCGGGGCTGGGGACGTGGTGGACGGCTGCGGGGATCATCGCGGTCACCGTGGCGGCCGCGTACGGAAGTCATGTCCGGCTCCAGCGGGAGCGGACCCTCTTTCAGGTGCGGCTCGTCGCCGACGCGGCGCAGCAGGTGGTGCTGAGTCCGATGCCGCGCCGCTTCGGGCGCGTCGAGATCGAGTCGCTGTATCTCGCGGCCGCGGCGGAGGCCCGTATCGGCGGGGACTTCTACGAGGTGGTCGACACGCGCTACGGGGTCAGGCTGCTCATCGGTGATGTGCGGGGCAAGGGTCTGCCGGCGGTGGGGGCGGCCGCGGCGATCGTCAACTCCTTCCGGGAGGCGGCCTACGACGAGGCCGACATGGTCAGCGTCGCGCGCCGGCTGGACGCCAGCAGCACCCGTTACAACGCAGCCTTTCCCCCCGAGGGGCCGATGGAGCGGTTCGCCACCGCCCTTCTCGTCGAGATCCCGCACGGGGACAGCCGTATCGAGATCCTCAACTGCGGACACCCGCCACCGCTGCTCCTGAACCGCGGGGAACTCCGTGCCCTCGAACCCACCACCCCGTCGCCGCTGCTCAACCTCGCGGAGCTGATCGGCGATCACTACACCATCGACACCTTCGACTTCGCCCCCGGCGACCTGCTGCTGCTCTATACCGACGGGATCGCCGAGGCCCGCGCACGTGACGGCAGGTTCTTCCCCCTGGCGGCCTGGATGGGCCAACAGCCCCCGAAGCCGCCCCACGAGCTGCTCACGGCTCTTCACCGCGACCTCCTCCGCTACAGCAGAGGACGCCTGGAGGACGACATCGCCGCCCTCGCGGTGCGGCTGTGTGAACCCCCGGAGTAGCCGGGCGGGGCGGGGCGACGTGTCGAATGACGAATGCGTTCGGCCTTATTGCCTCAGGACCATGAGGAGGGGCCGGCGGGCAGCAGGGTGATCGTGGCGTGTGCCGCGTCGGGGTCGCCTTCGCAGGAGTACGTGAGCAAGCCGGCCTCGCTGAGCTGGGCCAAGGCCGTGGTGAGGACCTCCGGGGAGGTACCCAGAGCGCGCGCGGCGGGGTGCACGGGAAGGCTGATGACGTGCGCCGTGGCCCGTCCCAGTGCGGGGGCGGTGGTGGCAAGATCCGCGAGAAACCCTGCCAGCGATCCCCCCTCAAGGGCCGAGTGCGCCCTCGCCACCCACGGAACCAGCCAGTCGTCGGCCAACAGCGTCACCAGGACCACTCCTTCCACCACGGTTGGGTTTTAGAGCAGCATCAGCCGGTGACCGACGCGATGCACCGCACACGGCGCCGAACGGGTGACCCGCCGCCCGCACCTGAAAGCGGCAAAGGGGCAGGCCGCGGTGGCGCGCAACCCTATTGCCGCTAACGCTCGCCGCCCCTCGCCGGATGCCGCATATTCGCATGGATGGACGGGTGGATCCTGCGGGCGATGCCTGCGGTTCGCGCCCAGGGGGACGGCGTCGCGCGGCGTGGTGCCACGCCCCCAGCCACTCGTCCCACTCAGCGGTGGAAGGGGGAACAGGGACGAGGAACACATGGCTGAACTGACGTCGGGGCGCATGGTGCGGGAGCTGGATGCCGTCGACGAGAGCGCCGGCTTCCTGCCCGCGGTGTTCGGCGGACGTACGGCTCCCGCCGCGCGGACCCTCCTCGATGTGCTGGACGCCACCGTCCTGATCCATCCGCACGAGTCGGCCCTGGACGACGGACGGACCGCACTGAGCTACCGGGAACTCGCCGCTGAGGTCGACGGGCTGCGGCGACGGCTGGCGTCGGCCGGGATCGGCGTAGGCGATCGCGTCGGGGTGCGGCTGCCCTCCGGCACCCATGACCTCTACGTCTGCATTCTGGCGGTGCTCGCCGCGGGGGCGGCGTACGTACCCGTGGACGCCGAGGATCCGGACGAGCGGGCGAACCTGGTGTTTGAGGAAGCGGCGGTGAGCGCCGTCCTGGAGGCCGGGCGGCGGCTCACGATGACGGGTCCGCGAGCCACCGGCCGTAAGCGCCGCCCCAGTCCCGTGGATGACGCCTGGATCATCTTCACCTCCGGTTCCACCGGGAAGCCCAAGGGCGTGGCCGTCACCCACCGCAGCGCGGCGGCCTTCGTCGACGCCGAGGCCGCGCTCTTCCTCCAGGACGAGCCGATCGGACCGGGTGACCGGGTGATGGCCGGTCTCTCGGTCGCCTTCGACGCCTCGTGCGAGGAAATGTGGCTCGCCTGGCGGCACGGCGCCTGCCTGGTACCCGTGACACGTTCCCGGGTACGGGACGGAGCCGGTCTCGGGCCATGGCTCGCCGAACAGGACATCACCGTCGTGTCCACGGTCCCCACCCTCGCCGCCCTGTGGCCGGCAGAGGCACTCAACGACGTACGGCTGCTGGTCTTCGGCGGCGAGCCGTGTCCACCCGAACTGGTGGAGCGGCTGGTCACCGAGGGGCGGGAGGTCTGGAACACCTACGGTCCGACGGAGGCCACCGTGGTCGCCTGCGCCGCCCTGCTGACCCGTGACGGGCCGGTCATGATCGGGCTGCCGTTGGACGGCTGGGATCTGGCCGTGGTGGACGGGGCCGGGGCGCCCGTCGCCATGGGCGGGAGTGGGCAACTGGTCATCGGCGGGGTGGGACTGGCGCGCTATCTGGACCGCGACAAGGACGCCGAGAAGTACGGTCCGCTGGAGTCGCTCGGCTGGCAGCGGGCCTACCGCACCGGTGATCTCGTACGGGCCGAGCCCGACGGCCTGGTCTTCCTGGGCCGGAACGACGAGCAGGTCAAAATCGGTGGCCGGCGGATCGAGCTGGGCGAGGTGGACGCGGCCCTGTGCGCGCTCCCCGGCGTGAGCGGTGCCGCTGCCGCCGTCCGGACGGCGCGCGGCGGCAATTCCCTGCTGGTCGGGTATGTGGTGACCCGGGACGGCTGGGACCGCACTCAAGCCGTCGAACGACTGCGTGCCCAATTGCCCGCCGCTCTGGTGCCGTTGCTCGCCCCCGTCGACACCCTGCCCACCCGCACCTCCGGCAAGGTGGACCGGGCCGCGCTGCCCTGGCCGCTGCCGTGGACGGCCGGGCCGGAGCCCGGTGCGGCGGGTTCGGCCGGGCTGTTCAGCGGCACCGAGGCGTGGCTCGCCGAGCAGTGGCGCGAGATCCTCGGTGTGCCGGTCACCGACGTCCGGGACGACTTCTTCGCGATCGGTGGCGGCAGCCTGGCCGCCGCCCAGCTCACCACCCTGCTCCGCACCCGCTACCCGGCCACCGCCGTCCGCGATGTCTACCAGCAGGCCACTCTGCGCAAGATGGCCCGGCTGCTGGAGCGCTCCGTGCAGGGCGGGAGCGGCACTCGCTGTGTGCTGCCCGTCCCGGCCCGGGCCAAGATCGGCCAACTGCTCCTGCTGCTCCCGCTCTTCACCCTGGTCGGGCTGCGCTGGACGCTCGCGCTGCTGGCCCTGGGCAATGTGCTGGCGTGGTGCGGCAGCTATCCGTGGGCGCCAACGGCGTCGTGGTGGTGGGTGGCGGCCGGCGGCCTGCTGTTCTTCAGCCCGCCGGGCAGGCTGGCGATAGCGGCCGGCGGGGCACGGCTTCTGCTGCGGGGACTGCGGCCGGGCAGCTACCCCCGCGGCGGACACATACATCTGCGACTGTGGACGGCGGAGCGGCTCGCGGAAGTCAGTGGAGCCGCCGGCCTGTCCGGGACATGGCTGATCCGGTACGGCCGGGCGGTGGGCGCGCGCATCGGACCCGATGTGGATCTGCACTCGCTGCCGCCGGTCACCGGCATGCTCAAGCTGGGCCGCGGGTGTGCCATCGAGCCGGAGGTGGACCTGTCCGGCTACTGGCTGGACGGGGACCGGCTGGAGATCGGTCCGGTGAAGGTCGGTTCGGGCGCGGTGGTCGGTACCCGCAGCACCCTGCTTCCCGGCGCCCGGGTGGGCAAGCGCGCCCAGGTCACCCCCGGTTCCGTCGTCGACGGCCGGGTGCCGACCGGCCAGAGCTGGGGCGGTGCGCCCGCCATCAAACGGGGCAAGGCCGAACGGCGGTGGCCCAAGCGGCGTCCCCCACACCGGGCCCGGTGGACAGCCCTCTACGGAGTGAGCGGCCCGGGGCTGGGCCTGCTACAGCTGCTGGCGGGGATCCCGGCACTGGCGGTGGCGGGCTGTTTCGTCCACACCGGGGCAGGTCTCACGGAAGCCGTACGCGGAGCCCTCATCGCGCTGGTGCCCGCCACTCTGACCTTCGGGCTGACGTACGCCGCCCTGCTGATCGTCGCCGTCCGGCTGCTGAGCCGTGGTCTGCAACCCGGCTGGCACCCGGTGCACGGTGGAGTCGCGTGGCGGGCCTGGACCGTGAGCCAACTGATGGACCTGGCCCGGGGCACGCTCTTCCCGCTCTACGCCGGCCTCATCACTCCGGTCTGGCTGCGCACGCTGGGCATGACGGTCGGCAGACGCGTCGAGGTCTCCACGGTACTGGCGCTGCCCACCTTCACCACGGTGCACGACGGGGCCTTCGTCGCCGACGACACCCTGCTCGCCCCGTATCAGCTGGGCGGCGGATGGCTCCGGATCGGTGCGGCCGAGATCGGTGAGCGAGGCTTCCTCGGCAACTCGGGCATGACCGCGCAGGGGCGCGCCGTCCCTGCACGGTCGCTGGTGGGCGTGCTGTCCGCCGCTCCGAAGAAGGCGAAGAAGGGCGGCTCATATCTGGGGATGCCGCCCATGCGGCTGCCGCGCTCGGCCGACGCCGCGGACGATCGCCGGACCTATGATCCGCCGTCCCGGTTGCTCTGGGGCCGAGGGCTGGTCGAAGGGTGCCGTCTGCTGCCGGTGCTGGTCTCCGCCGCGCTCGGCCTGCTGGTGCTGGCCGCGCTGGCCCAGCTGGCCGGACGCGGCTCTCCGGCGGTGGCGGCGCTGCTGTCCGGCCTGGTGCTGTTGGCCGCGGGAGGCGCCGCCTGTGCGGTGTCCATCGCTGCCAAATGGCTGCTGGTGGGCCGCTTCCGGTCGGCGGAACGTCCGCTCTGGAGCGGGTTCGTATGGCGTGCGGAACTCGCCGACACCTTCGTCGAGGTGCTGGCCGTGCCGTGGCTGGTCGGTGCGGTGCCGGGCACACCGCTGACGAACCTCTGGCTGCGGGCCCTGGGGGCCACCGTCGGCCGGGGGGTGTGGTGTGAAACCTACTGGCTGCCGGAACCCGACCTGGTCACGCTGGAGGACGGAGTGAGCGTCAACCGGGGATGCGTACTCCAGACCCACCTCTTTCACGATCGCATCATCCGGATGAACCGCGTGACTCTCCGTGAAGGTGCCACACTCGGCCCCAACGGCATCGTGCTGCCCGGCAGCACCCTCGGCGCGCGCAGCACCCTCGGGCCGGGTTCGTTGGCGATGGGCGCGGAAACCGTACCGGACAGCACCCGTTGGCTGGGCAACCCGATCGGGGCCTGGCGAGAGTGAGGCACCGCGCGACCATGAACCGTCAGCCCGCCGCCCGGGAGGAGGGAGACCGTTGAACCCCCAACAGGTTTCCGGTCCCGGCGCCGACCCGTACTTCCCGGACCATGGCGACCCCCGCTACCAGGTGCAACACTACGAGCTCGACCTGGACTACCGCCCGCTGCCCAACCGGCTCAGCGGCTCGGCCCGGCTCAGCGCACTGACCGGCCCCGCCGCACTGGGCGAGATCGCACTCGACCTGGCCCCCTTCAGAATTCACCGGGTGCTCGTCGACGGCCGTACCGCGCGCTACACCCACCGGGCGGGCAAGCTGCGCATCCGACCGGCCCGAGCACTCGCCCCGGGCACCTCCTTCACCGTCGAAGTGCGCTACACCGGCAATCCCCAGCCGGTGAACAGCCCCTGGGGCGGCCTGGGCTGGGAGGAACTGACCGAAGGTGCGCTGGTGGCCAGCCAGCCGGTCGGCGCACCGTCCTGGTACCCCTGCAACGACCGTCCGGCCGACAAGGCGTCCTACCGGATCTCGATCACCACACCGTCCCCCTACACCGTGGTGGCCGGCGGCCGACTGCTCTCCCGTACCACCCGGGCGAGCAGCACCACCTGGGTCTACGAGCAGCCGGCCCCCACCTCCACCTACCTGGTCACCGTCTCTCTCGGCAGGTACACGGCCGTGCCCCTCACCTCGCCGGCGCCGGCGGACGGACCGCACCCGCCGGTGCCGCAGACCGCCTACCTGCCCGCACGGCTGCTGCCCCCATTCACCGTGGACTTCGCTCGGCAGGACCGGATGATGCGGTTCTTCGAGGCGGTATTCGGGGCATTCCCCTTCGGGGAGTACGCGGTCGTGATCACCGACGAGGAACTGACCGTCCCGGTGGAGGCCCAGGGAGTGGCCACCTTCGGCACCAACCACGTCGACGGCGCCCGCACCTCGGAGCGCCTGATCGCCCACGAACTGGCCCATCAGTGGTTCGGCAACAGCGTCTCCGTCGCCGACTGGCAGCACATCTGGCTCAACGAGGGCTTCGCCAAATACGCGGAGTGGCTGTGGTCGGAGCAGAGCGGAGGCACCACGGCGGCCGCGCACGCCGCTGAGGCACACCGAACGCTGGCCTTGCTTCCGCTGGACCTGCGGCTGGCCGACCCGGGCAAACAGCGAATGTTCGACGACCGGCTCTACGAACGAGGGGGGCTGACGGTCCATGCCCTGCGCTGTGCCCTGGGCGAAGACGCCTTCTTCCGCATGCTCAGGGACTGGGCCACGAAGTATCGCCACGGCACCGTGAGCACCGCCGACTTCACCGCACACGCCCAGCGGTACGCCGCCTCACCCCTCGACGAACTCTTCGATGCCTGGCTGCACGAGCCTTCCCTGCCCCCGCTACCGGACCCCACGGACCGCACCACCGCTCGCCCCGGCCGGGCAAGCCGCTCTCGCAAGGGCGACTCCCCATGAGGAAGAGAACATGACCGCGCGGTGCCCGACACCGAGCTTGGCAAGGCGGTCCCCACGGGGGTAGCAAGACCCGGCGCGACCACAACCTGTCGTACGCCCTCAGGAAGTGACCTTGGCGGTCAGCCCATAGTCCAGCTCGGTGCCATCGACGAGGAGCGCCTCGACCGTACGCGTGCTGGGGTCGATGTCGGCCACGATCCCGTGTCCGGCGTAGCGGGGGTAGCCAGAGGCGCCCGTCTCGCCGGTGGCCTCGACGACCGCCGATCGGACGGCTGAGTCCTCCTCGGAGGCACCGCCCCTGTCCTCAACATGTTCGGGGACCAACAAGATCGTGAAGCGCTGCGGCTTTGTAGTCACGCTCCGATATTTAAGTGTCTGCGCCACCAGCCGTGGGGCAGGCGCGCGGCATCGGATGTGCACATGTGGGCTCGCCGACGGTCCGCCATCGGGGAACCGGGCGCGGCGGCCGGCCCACGGGCAGCCGCCCTCGTGTGTCGGTCAGCGGTGGAGCCGCCGGAGGCAACTCCACCGCCGTAGCCGGGTGGGCGTTTACGCGTGGGCGCTGATCACGCCGCCGCTGCTGAGCACGATGTAGACGCCGTTCGCGTCGAGACCGACGTCATGCCCCTTCGTCTCCAGCGTGGCAGCCACGCCGTCATGGCCGATGATCTGCGCGCGGTACTTCAGCTCGCCGACCTTCGTGACCTTGGCCGTCCAGCCGCCCGCGAGCTTGAAGGTGCCCGGTCCCTGCTGTCCGCCGCCCATCCAGGAATGGACCTGGCCGTCCAGCGTGAGGGTGACGAACATGTCGTTGGCGTCGAGACCGTCGTCATGCCCCTTCGTCTCCAGCGTGGCCAGGACCGAACCGTGGGCGACGATCTTGGCGCGGTAGTGCTGGTCACCGAGCTTGGTGACCTCGGCCGTGCTGATGCCGTCCGCCAGACGCTGGGTGCGGCCCGCGGACCCCGCCTTGCCCCCCTCGGCGGTCTGCCCGCCACCGGACCGCTTGCCCGACTGCTTGCCCGACTGCTTTCCCGCGGCGCCCGCCTCGGTGTCGGGCTTGGCAGG
This sequence comes from Streptomyces sp. P9-2B-2, assembly GCF_030406865.1. NCBI lineage: Bacteria > Bacillati > Actinomycetota > Actinomycetes > Kitasatosporales > Streptomycetaceae > Streptomyces > Streptomyces sp. P9-2B-2. Next base: position 586,287 of record NZ_CP129126.1, read on the forward strand.
GGCGCTCGGCGGGGCGTCGGAGCCCTGCGCCTTGGGGGAGGAGCCCGTGCCGCCGGAGTCGGCGGCCATGCCCGTGTCCGACTGGCCCGGGGGCTTGGTACCGGCGGCGTCCGAGTCGGAGCAGGCGGTCAGGGTAAGGGCGGCGGCCGCGGTCAGAGCCGCGGCGGCAACACGCAGGGTACGGCGACGTGCGGTGCGGACGGTGTTGCTGGAGCTCATTTCAGGTCCCCCCGGACGGTCGGTGTCGTTCTCTCTTCGGTACGTCACCACTCTGATCGCGACCAATAGCGCGAGACTGCCGCTCCGCTAACGTCCGGCTAACACGGGCGTGAGCAGGGGAAAGACGCCGGAGCCGGAGAGAGCTCTCCTGACGCCGCCACCACCGCGCGGGATCCCCCGCTTCCCCCGCCGCCCAGCCCCAGGAAGGGTCCCATTCCGTGACGTCGCGCGGCGGAGCTCCTGCGGAATCCTCGTAGTAGCCCTTGGGTGATCAGGCCGGCCAGCACGTAATTCGTGTTGCTGCACTTCCATTTCGTCCCGGGGACGAAGTCGGCTTTGTGCTGGAGCGCAATATCGAGAAGGTCGAGGGGCTTGTAGTAGCGGACGTCGTCGCCGAGGTACGGGACGTAGTTGGGAAGTCCGCTAATGTGCTGCAAGAGCTGACGGACGGTGATGTGGCGTCCGTCGATCCCCTCCCCGCGTGCCAGGCCCGGCAGATAGGTTTCGACCGGGGCGTCGAGGCCGATCTTCCCCTCACTGACCAGTTGCAGCACGATCACCGCGGTGAACATCTTGGTGTTGCTGCCGATCCGCAACTGACCGTCCCTGGGAACCTTCGAGCCGGTTGCCAGCTCTGCCCCTGAACGCCCGCCCGACGGTGGGCGGCAGCGAACATCGGTCAACCTTGCCGCCGGACCGTCGGCGCGGCAACTGTGGTCATCGGCCTGGCCGCTAGGCTCGCGATATCGGATCTTTCCTCATATCGGAGGCACGATGCCCAGCAAGACAAGCAAAGCCGGCGGAGATGCCGTCCCCGCCTTATTGCAGCTTCGCGGGATCAGCCGCACCTACGGTGATCGCCAGGCCCTGCACCCCCTGGACCTGAAGGTGCCGGCCGGTACCTGCACCGCCCTCTTCGGACACAACGGCTCGGGAAAATCCACGTTGCTGCGCATCGCCAGCGGCCGGGACAAACCGACCACCGGCACAGCACTGTTCGACGGCAGGGTCATCGACGAGGACGACCCCGGGGTACGCGCCAGGGTCGCCGTAGCCGGCGACAGCGTCGCCTTCTATCCCGATCTGAGTGTGCACGACCATCTCAAGCTCATCACCGTGGCCCACGACGTGGCCGACGCGGACGAGTGGATCGATCAAGTCCTGACCGACCGCCGTCTTGAGGGCCACGCCCACCATCTCCCCGCCGCCCTGTCATCGGGACAGATGCAGGCATTCCTGCTTGCTGCTGCCCTGGTCCGCCCCCGCGATCTTCTCGTACTCGATGAGCCGGAGCAGCGCCTGGACCCGGACTCCCGGAGGCGCCTGAGCGAACTGCTCATCGGAGAGAAAGAGGACGGCGTAGCGGTTCTGCTCGCCACCCATCAGGCAGATCTCGTTCGAGCGGTGGCCGACCGGGTGGTCGCTCTGGAGGACGGCAAAGTCGTGGCCTCCGGCTCCCCGGCCAGTGTTCTCCAGCAGTTAGGTGGCCACCAGTGAGCGACGAGACAGCCTGGACGCCGGAGTACGACCGCACTTCCGAGACGTTGCGCTGGCTGCGCGACAAACGCCGCAGCCACCGCAGCAGACGGAATCGTGATCTCGGAGTCATCGGTTACTCACTCGTCCTGCTCGCCGGCGGCTACGGCACGACCTTCGTCTACCGCTTCGCCAAGCGCCTGGAGCACGCGGCCGCCCATGGGGACGCCTTGGAGGCGATCCGCCGTACGCTTCCCGCCGGTCTGGTGCTGCTGGCTCTCAGTTTGGTGGTGCTCGCCGCGCGCGACGCGCTGTGGCGCGGGCCGGTGATCGTGCCGGGACCGGACGCCGCGTGGCTTCTCAGCCAGCCGGTCGACCGGGCACGGGTGCTACGCCCCTACTTCCGCCTCACTGCTGGACTCGCTGTCGTCGCCGGGGTGCTGTGCGCGGTCGCCGGGGGGATTCTGCTGCACCTGACCGGACTCTCGTCGCTGGGTACCGGGTTTGCCAGCTGTCTGCCCGCCGGGCTGTGTCTCCCGCTCCTGGCGGTCGTGCTCGCCCTCCAGGTCGAACGACGGACCAGCCTGGGAACCCGGGTCAGGGCATGGACGCCGTACGCCGTGCTGCTGTTGGTGATGCTCGTCGCGCAGGCGGGGTGGGCGGCTGCTGGGCACCGGCTTCCCGTGCTGGAGCAGGTCGAGCTGTGGTCCGGGCCCTGGGGCTGGGCCGCGCAACCGGTCGTCCATGCGGCGGGTGGCTCGGCGCACACATGGCCCGCCGCTGTTGCGCTGCTCGTGGTCCTCACCGCCGCGGCGACGCGGTACGCGCATACGGTTTCCGCGACCGTCCCCACAACGCAGTTGCGTGCTCGCGCGGCGACGGCCACCACGGTCGCATCGGTGATGTGGTCGGTGGAACTGCGCGCCGCGAAGCTGGCAGTGAGCGAGGCGCTCGGACGTGACGGGCATGAGTCACGGCGTCGGCTGCCCATGCCGCGCAGCAAGTACCTTGTGGTGATGTGGCGCGACGCCGTGGCGTTGTTGCGCGCACCGGGCCGTGTCGGCAGCGCGGCCCTCTGGACCGCGGCCGGCGCAGCGACGTCGGGGATGGCCGCATCGCTCGACGGCCGAAGCAGGGTCGCCGCTGTGGTCACGGCCTTGTTTTTCGGGTATCTGGCGGTTGGTCAGCTGGCCGAGTCGGCGCGATGGGAGGCGGACGATCTCCGGCGCTCATCATGGTCTCCCTTCCGCTTCGCGACCTTGATGCTCCATCACGCGATCGTCCCGGCAGGGCTCGGCGCGGCATTGGCTTTCCTGGCGGCCGTACCCTTCGCCCTGAACGGAGCTGCCTGGGCGCTCCTGATGATGCCGGTGTGCGCGCTGCCGTTCGCCGCGGCCTCGATCGTGGCGGCGGTCCGCGGACCGGTCCGGTCCGAGCTGCTGTTCATCGGCATCCCTACTCCCTTCGGGGACCTCAGCTTCTTCGTCTTCCTGTTCTGGTACGCAGCACCGCTGCTGATCTCGGTGACCACCCTGAGTTTCGCGCTGGAAGCCGTCCTTGCCCATGGAGCCGGCGTCGAGGCCCTTGCGTGCATGGTGCTGGCCTCCTTGGCGTTGACGGCCGTGCTGCTCCTCGGCGCCTCCCACCTGGCCAGGAAATTGCGCAGGCATTGATCGAGGCAGGGGGAGGTGGAAACTCCGAAATCGCACAAGTGGTCGCCGACGCAGAGATAGTGTGCAAGCTGTGGCGGCTGCGCAGCACCTGCGCCCGTGCCCTGGACACAATCGGAGGCGCCAGGTGGCAATAGCCAAACTGCCGATGTCGGTATTGCACGGCCCACGCACTCCCTACTCCGAGGGAGACCGCATCGATGCCCTTGTGGACCGTGCAGCCACTGCCAATCCGGCAGCCGTCGCACTTCGGTGGCGAGACACCTCAGTGTCCTACCGCGCACTGGTAGCGGCGGCGGACCGGGCGGCTGCGGTCCTGACTGGGCAGGGAGTGGTCGCCGGTGACGTGGTGGTGGTCCGGGCTGAGCGCACTCCCGAGACGATGACCGTCTTGCTGGGGCTACTGAAGGTGGGCGCGGTCTATGCGTGCGCGCCTGTTGACTGGCCGGTTGGCCGCTGCCGACAACTCGTCGAGCAAACCGGCGCCACGGTGTGTGTGGCGTCGGTGCCCGGAGAGCCGGTCGGCACCGCCACCACTCTGACCGTTGAGGAGGTGCTCGCGATCCGCCCCGATCGCCCTGTCTCAGCGGCCAGGCCCGCGCCGCCCACGAGCGGCACAGATCCCTTCTGTGTTTTCCTCACGTCCGGCAGCACCGGCATGCCCAAAGCTGTGCTTGCGCCGCACCGGGGCGTCGCACGCACAGCAATCGACATCAGACGCCTGCACGACGCCCCACTGACCACTCTGCAAGTCTCCTCGATGGCCTGGGACATCTTCGCCCTCGAACTATGGGTGACTCTGATCAACGGCGGCACCTGTGTGCTCTTCGATGATCGATACCTGACGGGGCAGCGGTTACGCGAACTGGTCCGAGACGGACTCACCATGCTGGCGATCGCCACTCCCCTGTTCGGCATGCTCGTCGATGACGACCCGGGTTCACTCGCCGGACTGCGCCTCGTCTTCGTCGGCGGCGAACGGCTGCCGGGCGGCCACGTCGCCCGATGTCTGCGACAGCATCCAGGGCTTCAGCTGGTGAATGCCTACGGTCCGGTGGAGAACACCATCAACAGTACTCTGTGGGTCGCCCGGACTGATGAGTTGGCCGATGACGTGCCCATCGGCACGCCGGTGACCAATACATCCGTGCACCTCCTCGACGAGCAGCACACTGTCGTGCCCACGGGGCACGTGGGCGAGATCGCGCTCAGCGGGGACGGCGTATCGCTGGGGTATCTCGGAACCGGCGCCGAGGCGAATCAGCGGTTCATCGAGCTCCAGGCTGACGGTGCGGTCCGGGCCTATCTGACCGGTGACCTGGCACGGATCAACGACCGGGGGCAATTGGTGTTTGCCGGTCGCAAGGACCGTCAGCTCAAGGTACGGGGGTTGCGTATCGAGCCGGAGGAGATCGAACGCCTCGTCGAGTCCGTGCCCGGCATCACCCGAGCCGTCGCGATGGCGCTGCCGCTCGATGCACTGAACAAGACCCGTCTGGCGGCGTTCTACGTCACCCCGCACGGGGGCGTGGACCCCCAGCAGGTGCGGGCCGCGGTCACCAGGACATTGCCGGCCGGCTTCGTGCCCGACGTCCTGCGCGCCATCGACGAACTTCCTCTCACCGCGAACGGCAAGGCCGACGAGCGGGCCCTTGCCGCGCTCCTGCCGGCACCGGCTGCCGGCGACAGTGTGGCGAACGAAGACCACGACATCGAAGCCATCCGTTCGGTCGCTTCAGAGCTGCTGGGGTACCCGGTCGCCCCCGGGGACGACCTGTTCGACCGCGGCGCCACCTCCCTGACGGCCATGCGCCTGGCCACGCGGTTGAGCAGCAGATTCTCACGCACCATCAAGGTTTCCGATATCTTCCGCACGCGCTCGCCGCAACGGATCGCGGAGCTGCTCGGCCGGGCACCCGCCTCTCCGAGCGGCACTGACACGGGGCGCGCGGATCCCGGTCCCGAGACGGAATACACGCCGCATGAACTCCCTTTCGTCTTCGGCAGCTTCTGGACGGCACTGCGCAACGGCACCCGTCTCGACGAGGCCGTGGTTCCGGTGATCTACCGGCTGCGAGGCACTCTCGATGCGGCAGTACTCTCAGAAGCCCTGGACCACCTGGTGGCCCGCCATGAGGTGCTACGGGTACGTTTCAGCTCTGACCGGGAACATCCACAGGTCCGTGTCCTGCCTGCCGGTGAGACCACAGGGGTGTTGAAGCTTCAGCCGGCGGTGTCGACCCTGGCAGAGGCGGAGCGGGCGGCAACCGCGTGGGCGATGCGCCCCTTCGATCTGGTGGCCGGCAGTCCGATCAGGGCCGCGCTCTTCCCGGCCGGTCCGCACGAGGCGGTGCTCGCCATCAGCGTCCACCACATCTTCTTCGACGGTTGGTCCGCCCGTCTGTTCAGCGAGGAACTCGCCGATGCCTACAAGGCGCTGCTCCGCGGCATCATCCCGCAGGCCGATCAACCACCGTCGTACTTCCGTGTCATCGCTGCCCAGCGTGAGCAGTACCGGAAGCGGTTCCCGTTCGCTGTCTGGTCCCGGCGCAAGCGCATGGCTGACGCCCCCGAGCTGACCTTTCCGCTGAACGACCGAAGGCCTTGGAGCGGTCCGGCAGACGAGTTGCCGCTGGCCATCGACCCAGAGCTGATCGCCGAGGTGGGTGCCGCAGCTGCCGCTGTGCAGGGGACTGCCATGTCGGTGTTCTATGCCGCCTACGTGATGCTCCTGCGCGCGTACACGGGAGCGCCCGACCCGGCTGTCGCCATTCCCGTGAGTGGCCGGTACACGGAGCAGGAGGCCACTCTGGTCGGCTGCATGGCCGGCCTGTTGCCGCTGCGGCTGCCGGCCGAAGCTGACACACCGCAGATGCTGGCGCTTACCGCCGCTGAGGAACTGCGTGCCGCGATGAAGCCGCCGCTGGTACCGATGAATGCGATCATGCCCAAGCTTCCTGACGGCCACCGAAGGCACCCGCTATTGCAGGCATATCTGCTTCAGGAGGAGATCCCCCCGGCCTCCATGCGGTGGGGTGACGCTGAGGCCGAGCTCATTCGTAGCCCGGCCGCCAATGCCGTGCCGGAGTTGACCGTGGAGTTGTGGCCGCACCCTGCCGTCGGCGGTGTGTTGCGTTACCGGCGCGACGCCATACCGGACGACGATGCCCGAATGCTGGCCCGTCAGTTCGTGGACAACGTCCGGCAGGTCGTGCAGGCCTTGGCCTGACCAGCCTTCCGCCGGCGGCCCTCGCTCTACCACCTGACGGGCAGTGCCTGCGGCCCGAGCGCCGATCGCCCGAGCTTCCACGACACTTCGTGCGCCGAGACCGCCAGCGCAAGGGCGGGCAGGCGGGCCAGCAATGCGCCTATCGCGGCCCGTAGTTCGATCCTGGCGAGCTGCGCTCCCAGGCAGTGATGCGGCCCGTGGCCGAAGGCCAGGTGCCGATTGGGCTCCCGCTGGAAGTCCAGCTCGTCAGGGTCCGTGAAGACTGATTCGTCGCGGTTGGCCGAATCCGCCTGCACCACGACCGAGTCGCCGGCTCGTACCAGTCCACCGCTCAGACGGACGTCCTCCGTGGCGATCCGGGTGAAGCCGGAGAGGGTTCCGATCGGCACGAAGCGCAGCAACTCTTCGATGGCCGGCTCCAACATGTCGGGGTGGGCGCGCAGTTGCTCAAGGTGTGCAGGGTTCACGAGGAGCGTATAAAGGAAATTGCCGAGCTCGTCGGTGGTCGTCTCGTGGCCGGCCAACAGGAGAGTTACCGCGAAGCTCACCAGTTCCTGTTCGCTGAGCCGCTCCTCTTCATCACGCGCTCGCACCAGCGTTCCGAGCAAATTGTCGGACGGATTCTCTCGTTCGACGGAGATCCTGTCGGCCAGGTAGTCCCAGGGGAGCTGTCCTGCCTGCTTCATCTTGGCGACCGCATCGGCGCCGGTGGACCGCATCGCTTCTGACCATGTGTAAAAGAGGTGCCGCTCGCCAAAGGGAACGCCCAGCAACTCGCAGATCACCATGACAGGAAGCGGTCGGGTGACGTGAGCCACCATGTCAGCGGGCTTCCCGTGCCCGACCAGTTCGTCGATGAGCTCATCGACGAACTGCTCCACCTTTGGACGTAGCTCCTCCATACGGCGAGGGGTGAATGCACGCGAAACCAGCCTGCGGTGACGGGTGTGGTCCGGTGGGTCAAGCGTCAGAATGCTCGACACCCGCTGGACGAGCGGGACCAGCCGCGGTACGTCCCGCCCGAGCGTGGCCGCCCGACTGAATCTGCGGTCGCCGAGGACTGTACGCACGTCCTCGTACCGCGTCACCAGCCACGCCTGGCCGCCATAAGGCATGGTGACACGGGCGAGCGGCGCATCGTGCCGCAAGCGCGCGAACTCGGGGTCGATGCCCACTCCCCTGGCCTGGCGGAAAGGGTACGAAGGCGGGGTCGGGGTTGCTTGTCCTTCAGTGCTGGCCATCGGCGTCGTCGGTCCTCAGGGAAACGGGTGCGGGTGGGGGTTGAGATCCTCGTTTGTCACGGGCGGGTTCCGGTCGCCGAGCAGACGCGGTATGTCGAAGAGCCGCGGCAGGCCGTGCACTCTGCGCATTCCGTGGCCGAACGTCATGGGTATCGTGCCCGGCACGATCACCTTGACGCAGGCAAGAGCTGCGCGACGGTGCTCCGGCGTCGTCTGGTCAACGACCAGCACATCCAAGCCGGTCTCCAGATAGCGCCCGATGACCTGATTGACGTCCTGGGTGAGATCGTCGGGAGAGACAGGGATGCTGTTCGCCGCCATCTCCCGCAAGGAGCGAACCTCCTGCGAGGCGAACAGGAACGCCAACCGAGGAAAGACCTCCGGATCGGCGTACAGCAGGGAGTGGTCGCCCATCGTCCGGACCAGGTGCGAGTCCTTGGTCATCGCAGAGACGTGCTCCCGTCGCTGTTCATAGGAGCGGTCCACGCTCGCGAGGATCGGACCGAGTTCGCACAGCGCGTTCAGCACCGCCCGCTCCGGGTCGATGTGCGAGCCCCCTGCACACACCGCCCTCGCCCGCACCGTGTCATCGGGCCGGCCGACGGCGATGGCCCACACGCACGGGATGTTCTGCTCAACCGTGGTGTCCAGGACCGTGATCGTCCGGTCGTTCTCCTCCTCAAGGTGCGCCGCGAGCAACCGCAGCCGAGGATCGCGGGCGGAGGCCAGATCGATCACGGGCAGCGGCCGCTGCCCGTACCACGCCATGAGGAAGGCATCCCGTTCGGCGACCTCAAGGAGACCGTAGAGAATCGCCTCCTCGATGCAGCTCCCCAGCGCGCAGCCATTCGATATCTCGTACGCGAGTCGCGGCTCATCCGGCTCCAGGACGTGCGCACCGTAATACGCGTAGCTCTCAGGCACCAGCACCGAACGCCGACGACGAAAGGAGTATGCCCATACCCAACGCAGCTGGAGGGCGTCATGGAACGGTGAGAACGGGAAGTCCGGACCGGAGTAACGCTCGTCGTCGTACAGACCCAGCGAGACCGGGTCGACGGCCAGTTCGCGAACCTCTCGATAGGCAGCGCGCACTGCCGTGCGTTTGCCGCCCGCCTGCAAGCCGCCCCATCGTTCGACCGCCTCCAGCACGGCGGTCACCGTGCTCACGCGGTAACTGTCACTCCGTCCCCAACCCGCCTCGGTACCCGATGCGCCACGCATCGCCAGCGGAGCCTTGGCGACCGGCAGCCCCCCCTCGTCGCCCGTCTGCACCTCGCTGACCAGCCCCGCCTCGGGGTCCACGTAGGTGCTCAGAAGGCTCTCCCGGGCGTCGACGACGGCCCGCGTGCGGTAGGCGCCGGGCGCAAGTTTGAGCCTCCGCGTCAGCGACAGCACAGCATCCTCCGCTGTGTCCTCCGGCAGTTCCCCACACACCTGGCACAGCGGATCGGGCAGCACATGGTGTGTCCGGACGGTGAGATCCGCCAACGACACCCGGAGGAAAGACGATGCCGTACGTGGTCCGCCCCCTTCCACGAGGGCTGTGATCTCGTCATGCACCAGCGCGGCCACTGCATCGACGGCGAAGCTGGTCAGCCAGGACGAGGGCCGGCTCGCCAGGACCTGCTGGTTCCGCCTGATCGCCAGTTCGCGTTCTGGATGGTTACGGCTGCGGCGCAGCCGGGCGCACATCCAGCAGCCCGCCCTTCCCAGCCTGGTCAGCGGGCCGATGACCACGTGCCCCAGCTCCGTCGACACCGGCAGGACTGCTGCCGCGCCTTTCGGGCCCAGCGCCACAGCATCCTCCAGCCATGCGTCCGCGACGACGACCACGGCAGCCGAGTCCTCCGTCGAAGCATCAGGCGACGCGCAGCTGATCCGGGGATCAGCGGCCAGTTGCATCGCGACGGCATCGTGTAGCCGACCTTCACCCAGGACGCTGACGAGCGGACGCGCATTACTCATTGATCAGCACCACGTTCCCGGCATAGGGCGTGATCCGGTTCATCGCCGGATCATGGTTCAACGGAACCAGCACGGGCGTCTGCCCGGTCTGCCGCAGTGCGCTGACGGCATCGTCCAAGGACGCGTCCTGCGGCGGCGACCACTGAGCAGTGCTTTCCCGCACCTTGCGGCCGAGGCACGAAAGCGGTCGGCCCGACTGCGCTGCCACGAGCACGGCCTCCAGGGAAGCCCGGACGGCCTCGACCAGACGGAGTCTGCACTTCACCTGGACGGCAGCGTCGTTCACCATGACAGCCACCGTCGGCACGCCTGCCCGCCCGCTGAGGTCGATGAGCCGGAGGTCGTGGCCGAGTGCGGTGAGCAGCCGGCGGTAGCGCTTGCTCACCGGGTCCGCGTCGATCACCTCTTGCCCGACCCGCGGCCCACTCAACTCCCTTGGGCCCGCGAGCACGGCGGCGCGACATTGCGCAAGGACGGCGACGCTCGTCATGGTCGTCCAGTCGAGGCCGTAGCCGAGTCCCGCCGGCAGCATGCTGCCCTCGGACAGAACGGGGAACGCCTCGCGCGCATCGACCAGGCAAGGTTGTGCGTCTTCGAGACGGATTCCCCACAATCGGGCATCGGCCTCCCCCGCCCGGATCAGACGGATCATGTCATCGGGGTCATCAGGAAGGCGAACACCACCCTGGCTGTGCACATGCAAGCGCCGAGGATCGACGGTCACGGCACCGTACGTTCCGATGGCCTTCAGCGCCGTGCGGTGCCGCGCGGTGGCGAAGTCCGGCCCAGAAGCGGTCACCACCAACGGGCCATCGGCCCAAGGAGGCATAGCAATGAGCGCGCGCGCCTGGCGGAGCGGCAGCTGTGGCAGTTCGTCCTCCGCCAGGTCTCGGATGGGCCCGAAACGCGCATCGATCGCCTGCACTGCTCGTGCGGAGAACTCGGCCTCGGAGCATCCCTGCCCCCGCCGCAGCTCGCGGACTGTGCGGTCGAAATCCGCCCGGGACTGAGGCCGCGCCTTTCTGACGGACAAGTGCGGCAGCACATCATGGCGACGTGTTTCCAGCGTCCGCGTGGCGAAGGAACAGAGCCTCTGATCGCCGGATCCGGCAGCACCCGTGACACACCGGAACAGCTGGAACACCATGTGGTTCGCCAGGACGCGCCCGGCAGCACCCGATGGTGGTTCCGGTTCCGTCTTGAACGGCTTCCTGTCCTCGGGACGCAGCCGCAGCCACACAGACGTCCAGTCGACCGTCGTACAAGGCCCGACCAGCACCTCCGACTCCGAGATCAGCGCTTGAACCAGCGGTACGTCACGGTCGGCGCAGACACCGGCGAGAGCGGAAGCGTGCGACAGGCCCGTTGAGTTGAAGAGGTGCAGCGCGAAGTCGATGCCCTCGTGAACAATCGTGTGCAGGGCACCGTCGGGCACCGCACCGCCCTCGTCGAGGACCGTCTCCACCCTCGTCACACCACTTGCGGACAGAGCCCCGAGACAATGAGCGAGGAGCCGATCGGGCCCGATCACCAGCGCCCTGCCGTTGCGGTAGCGCTGGACGGCAGGGTCGGGGTCACCCATGACCTGCTGTACGAAGCCTGCGTCCGGGTCCGCACTCGTGGTGGGCGTCCGGCCCGGCCGGACATCCTCCACCAGCCCCTGACGGACGAGCGCGTCCAGCAGCTCGACGACCAGGCGGCGGCCCCGCTCCGGTAGGCGCGCCGTGAGCTCGTCCACCGTGTGGCATCCGTTGAGCCGTGGCGCAAGTCTCTCCACCATGGCGGCGACGGACGGTTCCTTCACGGTCAGCAAACCGGCGGGAGTCAGCCAAACCAAGCCCTCGTTCACCCACGTGAAATAGGTGTCGTCCTTGAGCCGAGGCCTCATCCGGTGCTCTCTCTCCGCGCCGCGGGCAGACTTCCCAGTGCGAATTCGCCGACACTGGTCTCTTCGAAATAGTCCAGTCCGGTTGCCTCGGCGAAAGCATCCGAATCGCCCACCCCCAGCGCACAGGGCGCCAGCCGCATGGCTGTCGCCGCGAGGTACATGCTCTGGTACAGCACCCCGACGTGCTTGAGCGTCAACGCGTAGCCCATCGCCTGGTACTTCCACGCCAGGCGGCCGAACCTGGTGGCGATGACCAGCAGCACCTGCGGTGTGGCTTCCCCGGTCATACCCGTTGCTGACGCCTTCATCAGCCAGCGCAGCGCTGTCGCCGACGCCGGGACCGGGTGCAGCCGGTGGCCGTGCGGGGCGTAGTGGTAAAGGCCGGCGTCCAGCCCACGCACGTTGCGGACCAGCGGGTACACCTCCAGCTCATAGGCAGCACCGCCCGCGGGGTACGGCCGACTGGAGACGTCGAGTCCCTCGGTGTCGCTGCCCGTTGCCCGTACCCGAGCGGTGCGGAAGAGGAACTCGCCCAACTCCTCAACGGTCAGCGGGTTGTCCTCGTCGTAGGAACGGAGGGACTGCCGCGCTTCCATGACCTCGGCCAGCGCGGGATCCTGTACACGGAGTCTGTCCAGGTCGGGCCGCGGCAGCTCGATGGCCGCCGCCAGCCACCGCGGGTGCTTGCCCGTTGGCGCGTCGAACCTCCCCTTCGCCCAGTACGATCCGCCGAAGTCCTGGCCCATCCGGTGGTCGCCACGCAGCCTGCTGCCGTGATGAAAGGCCAGTTCATGGGGGCTCCACTGGACCCTGCTGAGGGATTGGGTCTCGGCCGCGGTCGCGAGGAGGCCGGCGTCGGCCAACTCACCGGCGAGCAGACGTACCGCCTCAAGGGGCACGTCAGGTAGTTCCCGGTGTGCCGCACACGCAGTCAGGACCGGCTCTGCGAGACGGCTGTCGTACAGGCGCACTTCCGCCCAGGCAGCCGGAGACTCCACCACGAACTCGTCACCGTCCCGGCGGACCGAGACGAACCGGGACAGCCGGCGCGGCTCCGCGGGAGGCAACGGCTTTCGGTGCGGTACCAGCGGCCGGCTACTGAACAGCGGACGGTCTCCGCAGACGACGGTGGTGATCAGCCAGCCGCCCGAGGACAGCATGGCGAGCAGCCTCTCGGCCTGATCGCGGGGACAGCGTTCGGTGAGCTCCTCCGCCGACCGGTCAGTGGACAGGACCTGCAACAACGACCGCTGCTCGGCGGTCAGTCGCCCCATCTCCTGAAGGTGCGGCCAGGCGGCCAAAGCCACCTCGCCAGAAGCGGTCCGCACGCTGTGCACGCCATCTTTGAGCCGGTACAGGCGACGCACGTTCCCATGGCTCACGACGGCTCCCGCAGGATCGTGGCCCTGCGCTGCAACTCGCCGGGTGCGGGCAGCCGCACCTCGGTGGCCGCGACACCGAACAGGTCCTCAACAGTGTTCGCCGCAAGGTGGCACAGCAGGAACCGCTCCACCGGTGACAGCCCCAAGCGGGTCAACTGTAGATATGTGTAATTCAGGATCAGTCGGTACTGGTCGAACCAGAGCTGGTCAACCACTTCGCCTGCCGGCCGGCGGTGGCTGTGGAACGCGCTCTTGCGTGCCATCTCGGCGATCAGCTCGTCGTCCTCGGAGAACCGGCCTGCCCAGGGCGGATCCATGGACAGCTCACCGGCGGTCATCAGCTCGGCCCCGCGCGGCAAAAAGGGAGCTGCCTGCTGCACCCAGCGGCACACCAGGCCTTTCGACTCCGTCGGTGACTCAACTGCCCGCATGACGTGACGTACACGTTCGGCGAGCTTCCCAGCATGCGCGGTGTAGTGCTGGTCCCATGCCTGCCGTAACCCCTCGGCCTCCGGCCACCAAGACAGAAAGGCTTCGGCATGCGACCGGAAGGACACAAAACCGCGTTGCAGCCCGACGCCGGACAACGCATGTGCCGTGGCGATCATGGTGTCGAAGCACAGCCCGGCCAACGGGCTGCCACGACGGTGCGTGTGGTCAAGCATCTCGAAGGCGAGCGGCGTGGTGGAGTCATAGAAATCCGCGAGCAGCTCGGCGGCCTGCACACTGCCGAGAACGTGCAGCCGCTGGTCATGGCCGGCCTCATGGACGGAGTTGTCCGCGTACAACGGAGTGACCGGGCCCGGTTCATGTTCGAGCTGCGCAAGACGTGTGTGCTGGGTCTCCAGCGTGGCCGCGTCGATCACTGCGGTTGACGGATGCTCGGCCAAATATGGCGTGATCACCTCGGCCAGTGCAGGCACCACCGTCGCCGCGAAGGCTTCGGGCTCAGCGTTCACATTGATACGAACGTGCGGGCCGCGCAACCAGTGCAAGAGGTAGTGCGCCCCGGACACCTGCGGCGCTATCCGCTGCAAGAAAGGGCGGACAGCATCCAGCAGTAGGCCGCTCTTGTCGTGGTCGTAGTAGTAGACGTGGAAGCTCCGCCACATCATGCGCCCTCCAATACGGCAGGATCGGTGATCGCACGGGCCGCCAGGTAACGCAGCGAGCCCTCGGCGTCGATGCGTACCCCCACGCGATTGGCGAAGAGGTGCGCACACAGGTCCGCCGCTGACTCCGCTGACGGCGCGCACGCGTCGGCACCCAGCGCGTCCACCACACCCGAGACAGAAGACGCCCACCGCTTCAGGCTGCTGTCGTCCGGCATGTGCGGCCATGCGCGCCCGACCTTGCGCATGGTGGCGGTGAGCGTCAGCAAGCGCTCGCGCCGGCGCAGAAACCGGGCGTCCGACGCCGCCACCGCATCCACTGCTCCTGGCACGCGCCGTGCGGACACTTTGGCGAGCTGCCGTCCGGCGAGCTCATGCACGTCCTGAGCACTGAGGAACCAAGCCAGCAACAGATGGCACAGAGCGGCCAGTTCACGCTGTTCGGGGCCGGTTGTGCCACGCAGCAGCTCCAATGTGAGCTCACTCGAGGTGCTGAAGTGCTCCTCCACGACTTCCAGCGTCGCGCCCTGACCGTAACGGTGATGCTCGGGAACATAGGGCAGGAAGTGCACGGAATTGTTGGCGTACATGCGCTCCGTGGGCCGCACGCCTTCCCACGCCCCGATCTCGCGGGCGGAGTGCAGGTACTCCTCCTGACTGAGCACCTCCGGGGCCGGGCTGTGCGCGAAGTACGCGAAGGCCCGCTGCTCGATGAGGCCGCGCACTGCGGCGACAGCCTCCAGGCAGGAAGGCAGCACACGGAATCGGATATGTGGACCGCCGTCCCAGTACCGGAGGAAGAACCCGCGATCCGCCAATCGCCGCTCACGCAGTTCGTCGAGCAAGGGGTCCACCAGGTCGGTCAACAAGCGATCAAGGTTGCCCTGAGAGAAGAGATGCGCGCTCACCCAGAAACGGTCGCCCCCCACGCGGCGTTCGTGGCGCATCAGGATCCGTCCGCGGTCAGTTCGACGACGAACTCGGCGACTCTGGGCCCGTCACACTCGAACGGGGACGGATCGGAAGGGTCGGGCAGGGCCTCCTCGAAGCCGACTCTGCCGCTGAACTCCTTGGTCATGTTCCTGAAGACGGCCACCATCGACAGGCTGGCGAAGTCGAGGAACATCGGCTTTCTGGACTTCACGAACACTCGGCTCACCCAGTCACCATCTGTCGCATACAAGCGGACGAAGCAGCGCCGGGGTATCTCATGAGCACGGAGCCATTCCGCCAAGCGCAGCAGATACGCACCGTCCGGTTCGCCGGCGCGTTCCTGCGGTACGCACGCGATCGGAGCCGACCATTCGGCCCGCTGTACGACGGCCCTACCCACCTCGATGCGGGGTTGGAAGGCGACGTCCGAGGACTCAACGACCTCTCGGGGCTTGAGCAGCGAAAGGCTCGGGTGCAGCAGATAGGACTGCCCGAACGCCGCGAACAGCAAGCGGGCCGCAGGCGGCAGCAACGGATCAGCCATCATCCCCAGATGCGCGGGTTGCACGCGCCGGCCCTTGGACCGCGACCACAGTTCGATCGTCGCGCCCGACGGCATGTGCCGCACGAGGAGGTCGTTGAGTGGGATCCGCTCGTCGTCCAGGCGCGTACTGGTGGTGTACGGGTAGTCGAGTTCATACGGGGCGACGGCCCTCCGCAGGTTCACCGAAACCCCGAAGGTGCCGGACATCTCGGCAAGGAGCGGAGCGTGCGCGTCGTCATCGGTACGTGGCACGTCGTGGATGCGCCCGCCGGCCTGGTCGAGCAAACGCGACCATCGAGCACGCCCCTTTCCCCATCCGCCGCTGATCGTGTTCACCACTGCCTTCAGTTCGCCGTTCACGGTGTACGGCTGGAGGTAGCAGGCGATCGATCCCGGGGTACGGACCCAGTCAGGCCACTGTGATGACAACTCCGTCAAGACCGCGGGATCAGCGTGTAGGACGCCGTCTTCCCGGCGATCGGCCGACAGCACGGTTTCCAGGGATTCGCGGCGCAGTCGGTGCAGCCGACTCAACGAGGGCACGGGGCTCCGCTCCAGCTCGTCAGCCGGGACCGGATTGCTGAGCTGGAGGAAGGGGCGCAATGGGCCCAGCCAGCTGGGGCAGTTCGCATCGTCGCGAGCGTGGTCGGCCTGCACCGCCTCATGCAACGCGAGAAACGGAACGCTCGCTCCGGCACCGAAGCGGTGTCCTACATACGCGGTGAAGGCAACGCGGACCGGCAGCATGCGATCGTGCAGGGCAAGCCAGCGCCGCAACACGTCCAAGTCGTCGAGCACCGGCCGCCAGTGATAAGCCGAGCAGCTGATGTCACCCCCGACGCGGACGGCACTCTCGTGAAAGGCGACCTTGCGCAGAACGTCGGCCTTCGGCCAGTCGAGCCCCAGTTCCTGCCCGATGTCGGCGACCAGCGAGGAGATCGCACGCTGTTGCTCCCGATACGGTGCCACGGCTGTCGGCGATGGATCCTGCCGAAGTGTCGCGCGCAGGGACTCCAGTGAAGGGATGACTTTCCGACGCCGGTCCGAATCCGTGGTATCGAGGAACCTGATGAGGTCGTCCAGTGGCCTCTCCGACTGGTCCGGCACCGGCGATTCGTACTCCAGCACACCCAACCGGACGAGTTGCTCGCAAAAGCGGACCGCCGCCGACCGCTGCGGGGTACGCGCAGCCAGTGTGCTGTGTAGGTGCTCCACCGTGCATCCGTCACCGACGATTCTCAGACACTCCCTGACTTCCCGGGAGGCACGAATGGCCACCAACGGCTCTGCCGGCCTTCGCCCGAGGAAGGTGTACCGGCCGTCGAGCTCGTTCAGGCTGGGGTTCGGCCGGATCCGCAAGGCGCCGCTCGGCATGCCCTCAGCGAGTAGAGAATTGACGGTCTGCTCCAGGACCATACGGTCCAGTTCGAGCACGCAGCGCAGCTCGTCCCTGCCCGATGAGGAGAAGAGCGGCCCTGTGCCGGCCCAGGCCCCGGCGGCCGTTGCGGTGAAGGTGCTGTACGGGCTGGTCTTGGTGGCCGCTCGGGAAACGAACTTCGTCAACCCGATGGCCGTGCGCCGCCGCAGCTTCGATTGGCCGGCATTTTCAAGGCGCAGCAGCTCGTCCAGCAGGGCGGGGCTGGCCTGAGACAGGGCATGCCGGAACACCGGGTCAGTAGCTGCTTTGAGGAGGCTTCTCGTTTCCTCGTGCGTTTCCTGCTCCGCGGTCACAAAGAGTTCAGCCAGGGCCGATTCGCGTCTCCGCATGCGAATCAGCCATTGTTCGACTTGTGCCGCCACTTCCCCCGGGAGGGTCCTCGCGACGCTCGGACCCCATTCACCTTTGGCCGGAAATCTTCGCCGATGGACACAACGTCGCAATGCCACCAGGCGGGGTTTGAATGCAGAGTCGACGAGCCCGCCGATCACTGAATACAGTGCGCCCTTCAGGCTTTCGGCGTCGATATTCAGTGCATCGTCCAGTGCCTGAATCTCTTCGACCAATCCCCAGGAACGACACGGCGTCAATTCATTCAACACCGAGGCTGGGAGTCCGCAGAAGCGCACGAAAAAGGATTCCCTGACGGAGTACGAAGTCACGCATCATCCTTGCCTGAAGCCCACTCATGCCCAGAATCTTCATACCGGGAACGTCCTACTCCGCTGACTTACCACGCAATGCCGCCAGCGGGCGCCAGGGCAGCGATGCTCCTGACGCCCACCCCTTGGTTACGGCAGCGACGAACAGGAGCTTCCGCAGCTCGGCGACGAAGTACCGTTCTCCACCAGCCCGTGGCCGCTGGTCAACGACTCCACCGTGAGCCCACGGTCAGCCAGCTCGAATACATCCGAGGGGATGTCCGCAAGGTCGAAATCGAACTCGGTGTCTTCCATCTATGACTCCTTCCGCAACAGGATTAGTTCTCTGTCAGGTAATGACGGAGAAACTGGCAAGGAGCGTCGTCAGGTTATGCCGCCCCCATGTGTCACAGTCGATGACGCTAACAGCAGCCGTTGACAAGTGCCACCGTCCCAAGAATGTGATGGGACAAGTTCCGGCCAAGGCGAGAGGGACTGGTCATTTGCGGAACAATTGATTCCGATATCACCCGGCAGACGGGCATTGAGCAGCCGCGGCTCTTCATTCGTTCCTTGGATGCCGAGCTGCATCGCAAGGCGGAGGGACGTCCGGATACTGGGCGTATCCGGATGTTCCGACAACGCGGCGTGGGGGCACCTCCCAGCGTTAGCTGGGGGAATGCCGTAGCTGTCGTCGTGCGCCCGCCAGGGTTACGGGACAGCCCTTAGGCATGGGAGCGTACCTGCGCGTCTCCTCTGACCGTTTGCCCTCCAGGCCGGCGTCTACCGTCAGCTCGAAGACGCCAAGGACGCCAAAGACACCCAGGCGCGCCTGCGGTCACGTGGTCGAACGCGCGGAGGCGCGGAGGCGCGGAGGCGCGGAGGCGCGGGTGGCGTGACCGTCTCCTGGCGGATATCCCGCCGTGGCGTCCCCTAACCGCCGTGGGTTGTGGTCCTCGGAAGCGGTGGCAGCGGCAGGGGAAGACCCGGCAGGCCGTCGATGCTGGTTGCGATGTGGTCCTTCTTCTGGAAGTACGCGTCGAGTGACTCATCGGTCTCGCGCGCGAAGCGCGACGCGTGCAGCGGGCGGTCTTCGTCGTAGGCCATGAACGGGACGGCGTACCCGCAGGTGTCGCGGATACTCTCGGCCGCCACGACGATGATCGCTCGCAGGCCGTGCGCGGTCGGGTCGATGTCCGGGAAGTGCTGCATCAGCTCGTTCCAACGGGCATCGTCGCGGAAGACCGGCTCTCCGCGACCGTGTACGCGCACGATGTTGGGGGGACCGTCGAAGGCACACCACATCAGGGTGATGCGGCCGTTCTCGCGCAGATGCGCGATCGTCTCGGCGTTGCTGCCGGCGAAATCGAGGTAGGCCACGGTGAGTTCGTCGATCACGGCGAAGGAGCCGTTCAGACCCTTGGGCGAAAGGTTGATGGTGCCGTCGCCGTCCAGCGGCGCCGTCGCGGTGAAAAAGATGTGCTGTGCCTCGATGAAGGCCCGTAGCCTGCCGTCTATTCGCTCGTAGCTCTTCCCCATTGCTCGATTATGACGGTGACCCCCTCCCCTGCGGGAGGGGGTGGGGATCAGGCGGCAGGGGAATCAACCACCACCAGCGCAGGTCATCACCACGTCACCACGTCACCCATCGAGTTCGTCATCCCCAGCCTCCGCGGCGGCTCCCCCGGCGCGGCGGCACGCCACCAGGACGCGGCCCGGGATGGGCGGCAAGTGAGGTGCGCAGGCCAACAGTTCTCCGGAAGCGGGTGCTTGCCGGGCGGCATCGGTCCGGTGGATTCGCCGGTCAGGCCATTTCGGCTTCCGGGCAGGTAACAGCGCCCCTACAATGTGCCGTCGATAGGGCGCAAGGTCGGATCTCGGGGGCGGGGCTGAAGATTTGGCGACGCAGGTTGCACCTGGCATGGTCATCGCCGACCGGTACGAGCTGGTCGAGCGTTTGGGCCGCGGGGGCATGGGCGAGGTGTGGCAGGCCCGGGACCTGAGCCTGAACGTCGATGTGGCCGTCAAGTCCATCCGGATGCACCCCCAGGACACCACCGAGCCGCACCGGTCCGCCCTCGTGTACGCACGCAAGGAGGCGCAGCACGCCGCCGCCCTGCGCGACCATCCGAACATCGTGGCCGTCCACGACGTCGTCGAGCATGAGGGACTGCCGTGGACGGTGATGCGCCTCGTGCGTGGGCAGTCGGTCGCGGAGCTGCTGGAGGACGAACCCGATGGGCTTTCCGTTGAGCTGATCGACCGCATCGCCCGGGGTGTCCTCGCGGCGCTCGCCGCGGCGCACGGAGTCGGGATCACTCACCGGGACATCAAGCCGCCGAACGTCATGATCACGGACGGCGGCGACGTTCTCGTCACCGATTTCGGGATCGCCAGGCACCACGCCGACACCAAGATCACCATGACCGGGGCAGTTGTCGGTACGGCCGCGTACGTCGCCCCCGAGCGTTTGAAGGGCGTGGAGAGTCCGGCCGGGGACCTCTGGTCACTGGGCGTGACGCTCCATCAAATGGTCACTGGTGTCTCGCCGTTCGACCGGGGCTCGGTGCTGTCCACGATCCATGCCATCAGCCACGACCAGCCCGATGAGCCGGTCGGTGCCGGTCATCTGACAGCGGTCATCACGGCGCTGCTGGACAAGGACCCCAAGACCCGGCCCGGCATCGACGCCGTGCTGCACATGCTGAACGGGACGCAGCCGCCCAGCAGGACGAAAGTGTTGCCGAGGCCGGAGGCCGGCCGGAGACGTATCTGGTTACGGCCTGCACTGTCCGTGCTGAGTGTTGGCGCGGCTGGGCTGCTGGCCTTCGCGGTGGCCTCCCAATTCCGCGAGCAGGGCCACCCTTCCGGCAAGTCGTCGAACTCGGCGGTGAGTGCGACGCGCGGCGACAGCCCGTCGCCTACGTCCACTCCCACGGCAAAGCCCACGCCTACGCCTACGCCTACGCCCACCGAAGGGCGCAGTCCGGGGCCGGATGCGGGGGCATGCAATGCGGCGGTGCAGACAGCCGGAAACGCCCTTCAGCTCTCCGGCATCGCGCTGGGCGATCCCAACCGCAGTTCGGCCGACAAGGCGCATGACGGCAGTGCGGCACTGCGCGACGGCGCCAAACAGGTCTCGGACCTGGCCAATCACGCCACCGAGTCGCCAGTCAAGGCAAAGCTCCACGCAATTGCGGGGGACCTGAATACCCAAGCTGACGCGCTCGATGCCCAGCTCCCCAAAGTGGTGGATGGTCGCCTCGTGAGCACCAAGGCCACCGACCTCGCCATGAAGCACTTGAAAGAGGACGTAGGCGATTTGAAGTTCCTCTGCTGGAAGTGAGGCCCGCCGGTCCGGGGAGAACTGTCACCCATTGTCGAATCTTCGATCTCGCAGACAGGCAACAGGTAGGGGTAGAGATGATGCAGGGGAAGAAGCTCGGCCTGATCGTCACCGGTGTGGCCGTCGTGGCGGCGATCGGCGTGGGGGCTGCCGTGGGGCTCAGTGGCGACAGCGGGGAGCCGGAGGCAAAGCCGGCGGCGAAGCAAGGGGAACACGTACCAGGCTTCTGTACGGGCGGCGCAAAGAATTGGGATGCGCGCGTGGGTATGTGCAATATCGCCCACGTGGCCGGATGCCAGAACCAGAAACAAATGATGGATATCAACAACAAGCTGGCCAAGGAGAACCCCATCGGGTCCTCCGGGTACCACAGCGATACTCCGGTGATTCCGCTGCTCCAACAGCTGACGACACTGACCGAAAGGGCGCTGAACCAGCCGCACGTCCCCACGCCGATCAAGACCGCTCTCCAGAAGCAGGCCGAGGACCTCAAGAAGGAAACCGATCTCTATAAGACGGATGGTGACTGGTCGAAAGTGGACCTTCAGCGCGGTCTGAAGCACAGCCCGAACATGGCCTGCATCGACTTCGTGGCGGATCTGGCGAAGCGCGGGTCTTCCAGCTGACGCGCGCTGACGCAAGAGGGGAGGCAGCGCACAGAGCGCGCCATACTCCAGCCCCCCACGCCGCCCGCCTGCCTGCCTGCCTGCCTGCCTGCCGTGCACTCATTCGCCTCCCCCTGCCCAAACACCCGGCCCACCAGGCTGAACCCACGCGATCAGCACGCCCCTAGTACTCACTCCAGTTAGGCGCACCCGTGACACAGCAACCTGCCACCACCCCCTACAACAGCGGCATGTTGAGCAACGACTCCCATCGTGAAAGTGACCGCTTAAAGTCCATCCAACGCAACGTCGACGCATTCACCACCGGGATCCTCGACGGCCTTCCCGTCAAAACCTCCTGGAATTGTCTGGAACTGGGTGCGGGCGCCGGCTCCATCGCCTATTGGCTCGCCGAACGCTGCCCGGACGGACGCGTCGTCGCAGTTGATCTCGATACCCGCCACCTCGAAGCGGGCCGGGCCGCGAATCTGGAGATCGAGGAAGCTGACATCACACGCGCGGATTACACACCCGGCAGCTTCGACCTCATCCACGCCCGCTACTTGTTCTGCCACCTCCCGGAACGCGACGAGATGGTCGCGCGAGTCACCCGCTGGCTCTCCCCCAGCGGCTGGCTCATCATCGAAGAGCCCTTTCACCTGCCGGCCAGCTCTTCCCCCTTCCCCGTGATCCAGCGCATTCTGGACGCCTACCAGCGCATGTACCACGCTCACGGCGCCGCCTTGACCTGGGTCCGCGGCCTGCCAGCCCTCCTGGCTCGCAATTCATTGACCGAAGTGGACTTCGCCGGAAACCCCGGCTGCATGGGCGGACTTGGCAAGGACCGCTGGCTCCCCCTCATCACCCAAGCCGCCCCCGGTCTCCTCGCCGACGGTCTGATCACGGAAGCCGACCTGGCAGAGTTCGCCACCCTTCTCAAGGACCCCGCTTTCATCGACATCCCCCAGATCACCATTTCCGCATGGGGTCGTCGTCCCGCGGAATGAACCAACACGGCGGCAGGGCGGCCCGCGCCTTCTGATCCGGAGGCCGACCGCCCTGGCCCTCAGCCGCACGTACAGCCGCCGAACCGTCTCGGCGAGAACGCACTCCCCCGCGAGCATCCGTGCCGGCGCCTGCACGTGAAGCAGGTGGGTGAGCGGCGCGCATCACCGGCGACCGCGCGGGTGGGCGCGACGGCGATGGCGACGTCCGGGAAACCCCTGGCAGCTGGGCGCACGCTGTGAAATCGTCCGCGGGTGAACGACGCTGCTGGTGGAGAGATGCCCCCGGGACGCCCCGACGACCGCGCAGCGTCCGCCGTGCGCTTCGCGACGGAGCTCCTCGCGTGGGTAGCCACCCCCTGGGCCCTGGCCGCCCACGCATGGCTGCTCGCCGTCCTGTCCGTGGTGATCCTGATCGGTCTTCCGACCCTCTTGTCCACCCCGGGCGACAAGGCCAACGTGATCATCGCGGTGCCGGGCTGGGCCACGATTCTGCTGGTACTGCTCCAGCTTGCTGCGGCCGTGACCTCCTCGTGGCTCGCCTGGCCCGCTTGGGCGGCAGTCCCCGTGACAGTGCTGGCCGCCGTGGCCCTCGTCACGGAGCGCCGCCGCTGGCACTGGCTGATCTCCAGGCACCGGCACGCCAGTTGAGGCCCTCACCTGCCAACCCAGTTCCAGACGGTGCGGGCAAAGCCCTTCCTCGGCGCCGCTACCACCCCCGCGTTACTCATCTGGCTGCGGAGCCGCGTCCTCCGACCTCACAAAGCGATCGGCCGATACCCCAAGGCCTGATCGACTACCTCATCAGCCGAAAGCTCCCGCACCGGAGGCCAGAAGATCAATTCGCTGACGTGACCAGACGGGCATGCCAAGACTGTGCCGAGCCTGTCCAGCCAGCCGGCCACCTCATCGTCGGAGACGTAGTCCGCTTCCATGATGCGCTGCACGAGTGCCACCGCCTCCGCACGACTCATCTCCACTGCACTCATCATGCCCCTCCGTCCTAGCCACCCCGATGGGACACATGATTGCCCAGCCTCATAGACGGATCAGCGTAGGTGGGAGCCGCGCTGATCAAGTGAGTACGCGTACCTACTCCCTGCCCGTAGCCGCGCCCATCCACCCCGCTCCCCCTCTGACATAGCGTCCCCATATGCCCCCGGAAGCCGCACCCACCAACACCACCACACCCAGCACCACCGCCCCGGCCGAATCCGGGGTCTCCTCATTCGCCTTCAAGGCCCTCGGATGCGGCTGTGCCCCGGTCGTCGTGCTCGTTCTGGTCGTGTTGATCGCCTCGGGCTCATGGGGGTCGTCGGATTTTCCCCGCGTCGCGCCCGAGGAGATGGCGAGCCGTGCCTTTCAGCGTTCTCAGGGGGCGTATGACGTTGTGGGGTTCAAGCGCACCGTGAAACCAGGTGTCGAGGACGTCGGCGTCAGTACGGAGAACACGCTCAGCACTTCCTTCTGTCACGGGGGTCTCACGGGGCTGGAGGACAAGACCGTCGACGGCGCCTACCAGATGAGCCACAGCTGGGCGCTGGACCACGTCCCCGCGCGCCAGGCCATGTCCGGTCTGCACCGGCTCCACCGGTATCTGAAGGACAAGGGCTGGGAGATCACGTCCTACTCTGAGGGCGAGCAGGGCAACTGGGACCTGTTCGCCAAGCGGGACGACGGTGCCGAGCGGATGTCCTTCAGCTGGTACCCGGACCGGGAGTACTTCACCGGCGGTGCCAGCGTGCCCTGTGCCTACGACCCCGCGTGGCAGGAGGGCGATGTCGGCCCGTCCGGAGATCACCAGACGCCGCCGGCCCTTGGACCGCGCAGCGGGACGTAACGGGGATTCCGCGCGAGGCTCCGCGCCGGCGGGCTGGAGGCGTGGGCGGGGCAGGGCAGGGCAGGGCCGATCAGTTTGCAGGAGGGCTCCCGCGACCTCACTGTGGATGGCGATCAGCGTCCAAGAGGGCGGCCGCGGAATCGCCCGCAGCGGCTCTCGCGCCGCCGCCCTACGGCACCCCTGGAGCGGCACCGCCTGGCCGGCCCCCACATCGTCTCGCCCGGCCACCACGCCATCGGGCGCCCCGTGCCACCTCAGCCCCGGCCCGGCTCAGCCCCGCCGCGCCGTCGGGCACCTGCCGTACCACGCCTTGCCGCCGCCCAGGCGAAGCAGGATAAATGTGAATCATGAGCGGATTTTCGGGTCGTTTCCGGCGTTGGCTGCGCCGTGTGCCCGGGCATTCCGCTTTTTCGGGTGGGGAGCCTGCCGGGAGTGGTGGTGGCGACCGTCAGGGCGAGCGTCCTGCGGAGGGGGGAGAGCAGCAGCGCGTAGGGCCGTCCTGGCCGACTCGCAGCGTTGCCCGGGAGGTTTTTCTTCTTCAGCTGGTGCTTGTGGTGCTGCTCGTCGCGGCGGCAGTGGTGGCTTTCGTCGTGCAGACCCGGCGGGACACCATGACCGATGCCCGGCACCGGACGCTCGCCGCCGCTGAGTCCTTCGCGCACTCCCCGGGGCTCCAGGAGGCGCTGAACAGCGCCGATCCGTCGGCGAAGCTCCAGCCGCTGGCGGAGGCGGCCCGGAAGGATTCCGGTGTCGACGCCCTCATCGTGTACAAGCTCGACGGGATCACCCTCACCCACAGTGACCCGCGGCAGATCGGCAAGCACGTCATCGGGCCGTATGCGGAGGCCGCCCGGGGCAAGCCCTTCACCAGGACCTTCGAGGGTGCCCTGGGGCTCTCCGTAGTTTCCGCGGCGCCCGTCAAGGACTCCTCGGGCCGGGTCATCGCCATTGTCGCCGCCCCGGTGACGGTGGAAAAGGTGCAGAAGTCGGTCAACCAGCAGCTGCCCCTCTTCATCGGTACCGCAGTCGCGGCGCTGGCGCTCGCCGGGGGAGGCGCGGGGCTGGTGAGCCGTCGGCTGCGCCGGCAGACCCACGGTCTGGGCCCGGCCGAGATGACCCGGATGTACGAGCATCACGATGCGGTGCTGCACGCGGTGCGGGAGGGTGTCCTCATCGTCGGCCGCGGCGGGCGGCTGTTGCTGGCCAATGACGAGGCGCGGCGGCTGCTGGACCTGCCGGCGGACGCGGAAGGACGACAGGTCGACGATCTGGGGCTGGACCACCGCACCGCCGAACTCCTGGCGTCCGACCGGATCGCCACCGACGAGGTGCACCTGGCCCAGGACAGACTGCTGGCCGTCAACAAGCGGTCCACCACCCCCTACGGGGCCCACCAGGCGAGCGTGGTCACCCTGCGCGACACCACCGAGCTGAGGTGGCTGTCCGGGCGCGCCGAGGTGGCGCGGGAGCGGTTGAGGCTCCTCTACGACGCCGGACTGCGGATCGGTTCCACGCTGAATGTGGTGCGCACGGCGGAGGAGCTGGCGCAGGTGGCGGTCCCCCGGTTCGCCGACATCGTCACCGTCGAGCTTCAGGAACCGGTGCTGAAGGGCGAGGAGCCGAGCGTGGCGGGTAACGCGCTGCGCCGGGCGGCGCTCGCCGGTCTGGCGCCGGACCATCCGCTCCACCCCGTCGGCGAGCTGATCACGGCAGTCCCGGGCACCCCGGCGGCGGCGAGTACGGACCAGGTCGGCTCCACCGTGGAGCCGGATCTGGCCGGCTCCACCGCCTGGCGGTCCCAGGACCCGGAACGCGCCCGGCGCATCCTGGACCACGGGGTGCACTCCCGGGCGGTCGTACCGCTGCGCGCGCGGGGGGTGGTGCTGGGAATGGTGTACTTCTGGCGGTCGGGGAGTTCCCCTCCGTTCGACGACGAGGATCTGTCCTTCGCCGAGGAGCTGGCGGGGCGGGCCACGGTGGGGATCGACAACGCCCGGCGCTTCACCCGCGAGCGCACGATGGCGATGACGCTCCAGCGCAGCCTGATGCCCCGCGGCCTGCCGGACCAGGACGCCCTGGAGGTGGCGCACCGCTATCTTCCGGCGCAGGCGGGAGTGGGCGGCGACTGGTTCGACGTCATCCCGCTGCCCGGCGCCCGGGTGGCGCTGGTCGTCGGCGACGTGGTCGGACACGGTCTGCATGCGGCAGCCACCATGGGCCGGCTGCGGATCGCCGTGCACAACTTCTCGGCCCTGGACCTCTCCCCCGACGAACTGCTGGGCCATGTGGACGAGCTGGTGACCCATATCGACGTCCAGGACGAGAACGGCGAGGAGGTGCCGGCGATCACCGGCGCCACCTGTCTCTACGTCATCTATGACTCCGTCTCCGGGCGGGTCAGCGTGGCCACGGCCGGCCATCTGCCGCCGGCCGTGGCCTACCCCGACGGGCGGGTGGAGTTCCTGCACTCGCCGGTCTCCCCGCCGCTGGGGCTGGGCACCGCTCTGCCCTTCCAGACGACTGAACTGTCGCTGCCGGAGGGCTCCCGGCTGGTGCTCTACACGGACGGGCTGGTCGAGAACCGCAGCCGCGACCTGGACGCGGGGATGGAGACACTGCGGGCGGCCCTCGCCGGGCCGGACCGTACGCCGGAGGACACCTGCGCCACCGTCATGCAGTCCCTGCTGCCCGCCAGATCCACCGACGACGTCGCGCTGCTGGTGGCCCGGACCCGGCGGCTGGACCCGGCACACGTCGCCGAGTGGGACGTGCCCCGCGACCCGGCGGCGGTGGGCCCGGTCCGCAACGCGTGTGTCCGCCAGTTGGCGGACTGGGGCCTCGAGGCCATCTCCTTCGGTACCGAGCTCATCCTCAGCGAACTGATCACCAACGCGGTCCGGCACGGCGCCGAGCCCATCCACGTGCGGCTCCTGCACACCCGCACCCTGATCTGCGAGGTCTCCGACGGCAGCAGCACCAGCCCGCACATCCGCCAGGCGAAGGACACCGACGAAGACGGCCGCGGCCTCTTCCTGGTGGCGCAGTTCGCCGAGCACTGGGGCACCCGCTACTCCCCCAGGGGCAAGACGATCTGGGCCGCTCAGGTGATCGGCCCCGAGGCCCTGCCGTCGGAAGAGGAGCCTTCGGAGGACCTCCTCAACCAGTGGGAGCAGCGCGGGCAGTGGTAAGGCCGTGGCTGCGGCGCCCCTCCGGGGACGAGCGTGGGCTCCGTACGGGGACGAGCAGGGCTCCCTCCGTACGGGCGTGGCGCCCGCCGGCCGCCATGACCTGGCCGGGTAGCCGTCCTGGCGGAGGCCAGCGAGGGCGCGGAGTACGCTGGTCCGGACCATTGCTGTAGAGGGAACTCCGGGTGGTGGAGCGGCGCGGCGGGGTTGCGTCAGGACCGCCCGCGCACCAAGGCGTCGGCGGCCGTGCGGGCGTGCGGGCATGTCGAGGACGTCCGTTCGGCCGACCTGCGAGGCCCCGTCGGCATTCCGCACCACCTCCGGGCATGTTCCGTCCTTGGCGGTGGACCGCTGTACGGGGCATGCCACCGCACCGTGTCCTGGCTCGCCCCGAGCCGCGTTCGCCACTCGCCCGGCGGACCGCTCCCCCACCTGGCCCTGCTGGAGGCGTAGTGGCTACACATCATCGGGTCCGCACAGGCGCCCTCCTGCGCTGTCTCGGTCTTGCGGTGCTCGGTCTCGGCGCCTGCCAGGAAGAGGGAACGTCCCGGCCGGTCGCGCCGTCCCGGGCCGAGTCCGCTGCGGACGTGGGCGGGTCGGCGGCGCTGGTCAAGGCGGCGAAGCGGGAGGGCAGGCTCAACGCGATCGCGCTGCCGCGCCAGTGGGCCGGCTACGACAGGCTGATCGACGGCTTCGAGAAGAAGTACGGCATCAAGGTCGTCGTCGACAACCCGTCCGGCCACAGCCAGCAGGAGATCGAGGCGGTCCGGCGCTACCGGGGCCAGAAGCGCGCCCCCGACGTGCTCGACGTCGGGGATTCCTTCGCCCAGTCGGCAGCGCGGCAGAATCTGCTGGCCCCCTACCGGGTCGCCCAGTTCGACCAGATCCCACCGGAACAGAAGGACGCCGAGGCCCGCTGGTACAACAACTACGGCGGCTACGTCTCGATCGGCTGCGACGCCGCCCGCGTCAAGACCTGCCCCGACTCCTTCGCGAATCTGCTGCGGCCGGAGTACAAGGGCCTGGTCTCGATGTACGGCCAACCCACGGACGCGGGCTCGGCCTTCGCCGCGGTGTACGCGGCGGCGCTCGCCAACGGAGGGTCATTCGACAACATCCAGCCGGGTATCGACTTCTTCGCCCGGCTCGACAAGGTCGGCAACTACAACCGAGCCGACCCCGACCCGGCCTCGATCGCCAAGGGCAAGACACCGATCAGCATCGAATGGGATTACCTCAACCTGGCGCACCTCGACCAGCTCCGCGGGACGGGCGTGAAATGGCGGGTCTCCATTCCCTTCGACGGCAGCTTCTCGCAGTACTACGCGCAGGCGATCAACAAGGACGCCCCGCACCCGGCCGCGGCGCGACTCTGGGAGGAGTACCTCTTCAGCCCGGAAGGCCAGAACCTCCGCCTCGTCGACTACGCCCGCCCGGTCCTGCTGGCCGCCATGGCGAAGAACGGCACCCTCAACAAGGCCCTGGCCGCCCGGCTGCCGACCGTCGAGGGCACACCGCAATTCCCGAACGAGGCCCAGCTGACCAAGGCTCTCCGCACCGTCCGCAAGAACTGGGCCAAGGCGGTCGGTGGCTGATCCGTCTCGTCGGCGGTGGTGAGGAGGGAGCCGGGTGCCTCCAGGTACGTGCTGGAGGGCTCGGGATGCCCACCGGGGAGGCGGGCCCTCAGCCCCTCCGGTGACCGAAAGAGCACGGTAAACCGGGGAGTCGAAATTCTGGCTCGGTACGATTGGTGGTATGGCAAAACACCTGTTATTCGTGGCCCTTTTCGGACACGGGCATGTCAACCCCACGCTGCCGCTGGTCGAGGAGCTCGTGCGCCGGGGGCACCGAGTGGACTATGCGACAAGTGCGGAGCACTCCGAGGCGGTCACCAAAGCCGGCGCACGCTGGGTGGAGCTCAAGCTCCAGTCGCCTGAAATCCTTACTCCGCCCCGCCAGTTCGGCTTCGAAGAGATCCGCGTCTTCCTGCGCGGCATGTTCGCGGAGATGTGTGCGCAGTACCCCGTGCTGCGCGACTACTGCGCCGCGGAGTCACCGGACGCGATCTGTTATGACGGCATGAACTGGCCCGCCCGGGTCATCGCGGAAAATCTGGGCCTGCCCGCCGTGCGGCTCATTCCCAACTTCGCCTCGAACGAGGCGTTCTCGCTGTTCGACGATGTCATGAACGACAACGGCGGCGAAAATCCCGTGCTGTCTCTGCTCACCGCCGACTGTGCGGAGTTCTCCGCCGAACACGGTGTCACGCTCGCCCCGGAGAGCGTCCTGGACGGCACCGAAGAACGCAACCTTGTGTTCATACCGCGGGAATTCCAGCCCGCCGGTGACACCTTCGACGAACGTTTCCACTTCGTCGGCCCCTCCTTGGGCAGCCGGGAGCACGCCGAGCCCTGGTCGCCGGCCGATTCCGAGGCTCCGGTGCTGTTCATTTCGCTGGGCACGGTCTTCAACGACCGACCCGAGTTCTACCGCACCTGCATCGAAGCCTTCCGCGACGGGCCCTACCAAGTGGCCATGGGCATCGGCGATCTGGACCGGGCCGCGCTGGGTGAAATTCCGCCCAGCTTCGATGTCCGGCCGTACTTCCCACAGCCTGCGGTGCTGCGGCACGCCGACGTTTTCGTCTCGCACGCCGGGATGAACTCCACCATGGAGGCCCTGTATTACGGGGTGGGCCTGGTCACCATTCCGCAGATGCCCGAACAGGCCGCCAATGCCGGGCGCGCGCAGGAACTGGGGCTCGGAATACAGCTGGACCCCGCGACGGTCACCGCCGAGTCGTTGCGTGCTGCCGTCACCCGCATTGCCTCCGACCCCGTCGTGCGCAGCAATCTCGACCGGATGCGCACGGTGGTCAAGGACAGCGGCGGAGCCGTTCGCGGCGCGGATGTGATCGAGGAATATCTGCGCTGAGGTCCGCCGTATGGTGGCGCCGGGGTGTGGGAGCCGCGCTCCGCACCCCGGCGTCCGGGGCTCCGGCGGCCTTGTAGGCCGATCTGACCCGCGCGGACTCGCTGGCGCGGGAGATCTTTTCCGAGGTCGCGAACAAGTGGGCGCTCCTGATCATCGAAGCCGTGAATGAGGGCGATTCCGGCGGAGCGCCTGGCAAGGTAGAGGTATGTGCGGCCGATTCGTCTCCACCCGTAGCCCGCAGGACCTGGCGAGCGTCTTCGATGTCCCCCGCTGGGATCCTGACCGGGCCTTGGAGCCGAGCTGGAATGTGGCGCCGACGGACGATGTGTGGTCGGTGCTGGAGCGGGTCGAGCGGGAGACCGGGGAGATCACGCGGCAGTTGCGGCCGTTGCGCTGGGGTCTGGTGCCGTCGTGGGCGAAGAGCCTGAAGACGGGGGCGAAGATGATCAATGCCAGGGTGGAGACCGTCGCGGAGAAGCCGGCCTACCGCCGGGCGTTCGCCAAGCGGCGCTGTCTGCTGCCCGCGGACGGCTTCTACGAGTGGCAGACCGTCGCCGCCACCGAGACCGCCAAGGCCCACAAGCAGCCGTACTTCATCAGCCCCGAGGACAGCCAGGTCATGGCGCTGGCCGGGCTGTACGAGTTCTGGCGCGACCCGGCCGTCGAGGACGACGCTCCGGGGGCGTGGTGGACCACCTGCACGATCATCACCACCGAAGCCACCGACGCCGCCGGTCGCGTCCATCCCCGTATGCCGCTCGCCATCGCCCCCGCCGACTGGAGCGCCTGGCTCGACCCCGCCCACGACGACGCCGGTGAGCTACGCGCCCTGCTGACCGCCCCCGCCGCCGGACATCTCGACGCCCGCGCGGTATCGACGGCGGTCAACGATGTGCGCAACAACGGCCCGCAACTCCTGGCCGAGCCGGCCGACGACCCCGGCAACGCCTGAGGCGCACCATTTCAGCCCCGAACACGAGGGCAGTGTCCGGGCCGGCAGGGCGAGCAGTGAGCCTCGGGCACCAGAGCGACACTGAGTACGCGTACTCAAGCCGGTGGCCGACAGGGCTGCGCATACTCGCGCCATGCACATGCAATCGCCGGGGTGCCCGGACTGCGGAATACCGCTGGGATCGCCTCCGCCCGCTCGGTGCACCCGTTGCCGACTGCCCCTGACCGGGCCGGATGCCTTCGCGTTGTGGCAGGTCACGGGAGAGTTGAGCGCGCTGGACACCCGCAGGCAGTGGCTGGTGCAGCGGCACGCCGAGCTGCTCGCCGCGCTGCGGGTACGCCGGGACGCACCCACGGAGATACCGGTGGCCGCCTCTGTGGGAGCGCCGGGGATCGCGCCCATGGGCGGGAGCGGCGCGGCGGCGGGCGGCTCGGGGCGGGAGTTCTCCGCGCCGTCCGCCCGGACCGCGCTGCTGATCGTCGGCGGAGTGCTGGTGGTGGTGGCCGCGCTGGTGTTCACCGTGGTGAGCTGGGGCCGGCTGGGGATCGGCGGGCGGGCCGCCGTACTGCTCGCGGTGACGGCGTGCGCGCTCGCGCTGCCCCGTCCGCTGCGGCGGCGGCAGCTCACGGCCACCGCCGAGGCGTCGGCCGCGGTGGGACTCGCCCTGGTGCTCCTGGACGGCTATGCCGCCCGGCAGGCCGGACTCGGCGGCCTGGACCGCGTCGGGACGGCGGGCTACTGGGCGGTGCTCACCGCGCTGACGGCGGTGGGTGCGGCGGCCTACGGCTGGTGGCAGCGGCTCCGGCTCCCGCTGCCCGTGGGATTCCTGATGGCTCGGCTGCCCGGCCTCCTGGGCACCGCCGCCTTGGGCGGAACGACCGCGGACTACGCGACCGCGGTGATCGTCACGGCCGCGGTGGACTTCGCGGTCCTGTACGCGCTCACGGCACGCGACGCCACCGGGCAGGCCGGGTTCCGCGAGCGGGTGGGCGGCGAGCGGGCTGCCATTGCCCTGGTCACAGTGGCCAGGGCGGTCGGCGGCGGATGGGCGCTGCTGGGCGGGGTGCTCGCGGTGGGATACGCGGTGGTCGCTCCGTCGTCGGGCGAGGTGCTGCGGGCCTGGGTGCCGCTGGGGCTGCTGATGCTGCTGGGTACGGCGCTGTGCCGCGGCTTCCGCACTCTGCCGTTCGCACTGCGCGCGGGCAGCGAGGGCGTGGCCGTCGTGGCCTTGATCGTGGGCGTCGGCGCGGGCTTGCGGTATGTCCTGCCCGCGGGGTGGGCCGTGGTCGGATACGCGGCACCGGCGGCGCTCCTCGCGGCGTGGGCGGCGGTGTCCTGCACGCGGAGCGGACGGTGGGCGAAGGCGGCGACAGGCGGCCCGGCGGGCGGGCCTGCAGGCGGGCCTGCGGGCGCGGCGACGGACAGGCCGACTGGTGGGCTGACAGGCGAGGCGACGGGCGGGCCGACGGCCGAGGCGGCAGACGGGCCCTTCACACCGCCGTCCCGAGCTGCGGCCGCGCTGGGCGAGCTGGCCGCAGCCTCAACTTCCCTGTTGCTGACCGGTGTTGTGGTGCTGCCCGAACTCGCGCACGCCCTCCTCCGGCCCGTCGTCCACGGCGTCGTGCTCTGGGGCGGCGGCCACCCGCCGCAGTGGAGCTGGCAGCTCGCGACCGCGCCGCTGGTCGTGCTCTGGTTGTCCGCCGCCGTCCTGGCTGTCATGGCCGGGCTGCGGGCCCGGGCCGTCAATGACGCTGACCGGCACACGGACCGGCTGGCGCACGCGCTGCGCAACGCCCGGGCGCTGGCCGCCGTTCCCGCGGTGCTCCTGCTGCCGGTGGCGCTGGGGCTGCCGTACGGGTGGGTGCTGGCGGCCGCCGTTGTGGCGGCCATCGCCGTCGCCGTGGACGTCGTGCGCAGGCCGGAGGCCGCACTCCTGCCGCGGCTGCTGGTGCTGGTCGCCACCGGCGCGCTCGCCCTGCTGTGGTCGTCGGCCGACCGGGCCGCCGTGCTCGTGGTGTGGGGGACCTTCGTCGTGTCGGCCGCCGTACTCGCCCACGTCCTTTCGGCCACGGCCGCCCCGCCCGCTGTGCGCGCGACGGCGCGGGTCGCGGGTGTCTTCGCCGTCCTCGCCCTGGGGGTCGAGGCGGTCGCGTCCGGGGCCACCGCGGGCCTGCCCCGGCATGTCACCGCGTTCGCGGTACTCGCGGTCGCTGTCGCCGCCGCCGGTGCCGCGGCGGTCTGGCACCGGATCCCGGGGCGTGGTCAGGTCTCCACGGCCGTGGAAGGCGCCGGGTATGCCCTGGCGGCAATCGCCCTCGCCCTGACGGCACTTCACCCCGATGCGCTGAGCCTCGCCCTCGCCGTGACCGGGGTCGCGGGCCTGGCCGTCGCGCTGCGGCCGGACCGCCGCCGCGCCGCACTCGTCGGGACCGGTCTGCTGATCGCCTCCTCCTGGGTACGCCTGGCCCTGGCGGGCGTCTCCGACCCCGAGGCGTACACGCTCCCGATCACGGCAGCCGCGCTGCTCATCGGCCACCGCCGCCGTACGAGCACGCCGGGGACGGGCTCCTGGGCCGCGTACGGGGCGGGGATGGGCGCGACCATGCTTCCCAGCCTCGCGGCCATGTGGAGTGATGAGAACTGGGTGCGTCCGCTGCTGCTGGGTGTGGCGGCACTGCTCGCCACCGTTGTCGGGGTCCGCACGCGGCTCCAGGCACCGCTGGTCGTCGGCGGCGGCGTGCTCGTGCTGGTGGGGCTGCACGAACTCGCGCCGACCGTGGTCCAGGTCTTCGGTCTCCTGCCCCGCTGGGTGCCGGTGGCCGCGGCCGGTCTGCTCCTGCTGCTGCTCGGGGCCACCTACGAGAAGCGGATCGACGAGGCCCGGCGGCTGCGTGACACGGTGCGCAGCATGACGTGACGGGCTGTCGGGGCCGGGAGGCGGCGCGGTGCCGCCCGGCTCTCAGAGGTGCCAGCTGAGGGTCCCGTTGTGGGCGGAGAGCACCGCCAGCAGCACGAGGTCCACGGTGCCGAACAGCAGGCCCAGGTAGGCGCGCAGGCGCCGGATGGTGCCGCGGTGGAGAGCCGCGGCGCCGAAGAAAAGGGCGCACGGGCCGAAGAAGATGTTGAACACCAGGATGCCCAGCAGGCCGCAGACGAACGCGGCGACAGCCATGCGGTCGGCCTGCGGATGCGGGCCGGTCTTCAGGGGGATCCGGGCGGAGGTCATCGGCCGGCTCCCTTCGTCGTGCGGCCGGCCTTACGGCGCTCCTTGGTGAAGAAGAACACCAGCCAGGCCGCGATGGCGACTCCGGCGGCGACCGTGACGGGCACCGGGACATGCGCCGCGGTGCCCAGCAGTGCGCCGAACAGGAACAGGGCTACGACCAAGAAAAGCATGCTCTGCCTTTCCGTATCGGGGACGGCAGGGAGCCGAAGCGTCGGGCTGCCGACGCGTTCCGGGCTCCGGTGGCGGCACCAACTGCGCCCTTGAAGCGGTGCCTTGGCCCTCGTACCCGGATCCCCGGCTTCTAACGGGGGCCGTCCCCGGCGCTCGTCGGCCTGGACCGCCGGTCTCCGGGTTTCCCGAACCAGTCGACGCAGAGCACCAGCAAGTCGTCCAGCGGTTCCGCGGCACGGAAGTCGGCCAGGTCACGCAGTACGGCGCGGGGTACGGCGGCGGCCGGGAGCAGTCCGCCCGCGTGGATGGCCCGGGCCAGGGCACGCTCGGCGTACGTCTCCCCCTGCGGCGACCGCGCCGCGTACACACCGTCGCTGACGACGACCAGCCGGTCCCCGGACAGCACCTCGAATTCCTGCGCCTTGTAGTGGGTCTCCTCGAACATGCCGAGCGGCATCTGGGGATCGAGTTCTATCCGCTCGATCGCTCTGCCCCGCATCCGCCACAGCTGGGGCGACCCGGCGTCCACGGCCTGGACCCGGCCCGTCGCGATGTCGAAGCGCAGCAGCAGGGTGGAGACGTGGGCGGCTCCCCGGTGTTGGGCGTAGAGGGCCTGGTCGGCCAGGGCCGCCTGGTCCTCGATGCGGATACCGGCCCGGCGGGCGTTGCGCAGCGCGTTGACGGCGAGGTGGGTGAGCAGCGAGGCATGGACGCCGGTGCCCATGCCGTCGGTGACGGCGAGGGTCAGCTCGTCGGCGTCCGAGGCCCAGTCGTAGTTGTCGCCGTGGGTGTCGTGGGCGGGTTCGAGCTGGGCGCCGATGGCGTACTCGTCGGCGGCGCAGGCCCGGCCCGGGAGGAGGTGCCACTGCATCTCGGCGGCCAGGGTGAACCGGCCGATGCGCCGCGCCCGCTGGTAGACGTCGGTGTCGCGCTCGGCCACCAGGAGTTCGTGGCCGAGCAGAGCGGCCGCGTGGACCAGGTCGTGGACGGCGTCCGGAACGGACCGCTCGGCGGGCAGCCGTACCGTGAGCAGGCCGGTGCGCTCCCCGCGGACGGTCACCGGGAGATGGTGCTCGACGATGTCTGCGTGCCGGGTCTGCTGATGGGGCTGCCGGCCGTCGAACGCTCTGCCCTCGGCGCTGTTGGCGACCGGGACCGGCGCGGCAGCCGCCCCCGCCGCGCCGAAGGGCGTGAGCACCGTGGCCCCGTGGTCCGCGAGCAGCAACTCCACGGAGAGCGCTCCGTAGCGTTCGGCGAGCACGTCACGAAGCGTGTCCACCAGAGCGTGCGGGGCCGACGCCCGCAGCGCTCGTTCTACCTCACGACGCTGAGTCACGGTCTCTCAAACATTCTTCGTCCGTGGACGAGGGCAAAGGCGGGGGCTGACGGGGACCGCGCCGCAGGACGGAACAGGGTGGTCGGGGGTGTCCCGTTACCGTGGCCGGCCGGACCGCCGCGAGCGCGGAAGGGTGGGAGTCCCGTGCGCCGTTGAACCGGTGGCGGCGCGTAGGGGTGCGTAAGGAGTCGTCCCGCCAGGAGGGGGCCTTGTGGTCACAGCCGCGTTCCCTTCCGGTGCGCAGCGGGCCCGGCGGCGGACGGTTTCGCGGCGTGGAGGCGGGGCTCGATGCGTTTCACGCGGCGGCCTCCTCCCCCTCACATATGAGGGTGACCGCCCACGCGTCGTCGGCGGCCACGCTCATGTTCTGACAGCGTGCAGCGGATCTCAGGCCGCTCTTTCGTCCCAAGCCACGCCAGGCGCAGCCGCCTTGTTCTGTGACGAGAACAGATTGTTGCCTTATGGCGAATGTTGTCAAACGGCAACTATCGCTTCTATCCTGGTCCGAGCCGGTTGCCTGGTCGTGTGAACGCCCGGGCCACCGCATTGCTCCAACCGTCAGCCCCTACAGCGAGGTTCACCGTGCCCCAGCCCAGTGGAGGCCGACCGATAGAGGGAGAGGTGGCCGTGCGGCAGGGGCGTGACGCTCGTGTCGTCGCCGTCACCGGACCCCTCGATCTCGACAGCGTCGCGCCGCTGGAAGAGGTCCTGCGGAAGGCGGCCGAGGACGGCGCGGCCCTGGTCGTCGTCGACCTGTCAGCGGCCACCTTCGCCGACTCCACCACGGTCAATGTCCTGCTCCAGGCGCACGACGCACTGGGCCCGGCCCTGCGCCTCGCGGCCCCCTCCGCCGCCCTGATGCGGCTCTTCACCCTCACCGGGCTCGACACCGTGCTGCCGCTGTACGACTCCGTGGCGAAGGCCCTCGACGCCGAGCCGGCAGCTCCCCTCGGGGCCCACGACGGCGACCGCGAAGGCTAGCTCTTCAGCGCTGCGTTCAGCGCGCCAGGGCCGCCTGTACCGTCTTGCCGCCGCCGGAGCCCGGCAGGATCGCGACGTCGAGAGCCAGCGCGTGCACCATGGGCCATCCGAAGCCGCCCTGGCTGCCGGTGAGGTCGGGATCGCGCTTCTGTGGATGCGTGGGGCTGGGGTCCTCGACGCACACCTCGATCCGCTCGCGGTCCGCGCGAAGGCGCAGGGCCGTGACGGCACCGGCGTGCCGCAGCGCGTTGGCGACCAGCTCGGACACCAGGAGCAGCAGGTTCTCGGTGGTCAGTGCGGGTGGCTCGGGGTAAAGCAGGGCAGCGAAGCTCCGGGCGAAGTCGCGGGCGTCGGCCGCGGAGCCTGGACGGCAGACCCGCTGCGTCAGCTGTATCGGATGGTCCTCAATCACTAGCCTGCGTTGCATGGCGTTCTCCCCCCGCTCGTAGGGTCCCGTTCGCGGCGGCTGTCCGAGACGCGTCTACCCAGACAGCCGATCCGGAAAAGGGTGTCTTCGGCCCGCTGCGGGGTGCGGTGCTCACGACTGCCCTGCCAGGGGGCTTTTGACCTGCGGGTTCTGCGTCCGGCGGACGGCCAGGGCGAGCGTGTCGTCCGCGTGCAGGATGACGGTGTGCATGTCCTCCGCGACGGCGCCGGGGATCTCCCGCACCGGGCGCCGGACATGGGCCTGGGCGGTCTTGACCAGGCGCGCCTCGCCCTCGATGGGGTCCCGCCGGCTCTCGGTCAGGCCGTCGGTGTAGAGCATGAGGACGTCGCCCTCGTGCAGGGTGTCCTCCAGCACGGACTCGCTCCCGGGAAGCGGGAATCCGATGCCGCGGCCGCGGACCTCCAGGTAGTCGGCGCTCCCGTCGGCGCGGACGACCAGGGCCGGCGGGTGGCTGCCGTTGGCCAGACGCAGTGCGCCGGTCTCGGGGCGAATCCGGGCAAGCAGGACGGTGGCCATGATTTCGGGGTCGAACGGCACGAGGATGTCGTGGGTACGGGCCACGATGGATTCCAGCGGATGGCCTTCGAGGGCCAGGGTGCGCACGGCGTGTGTGACGTTGAGGGCGCTGCGGGTACTGCGCACGCCGTGTCCCAGCGCGTCCACGACCGTGATGTGCACCGTGCCGTCGGGCAGCAGGAGCCAGTCGTAGAAGTCGCCTCCCGTGGGTGCGTCCGTATCGGCCGGCGCGTAGTGAACGGCGAGTTCCATCCCGCTGACAGTGATCGGCGGGGGCCGTAGCGCGTCCTCCAGCTCGCGCAGGGTCTGGCCGTGCGCCCGGCGCAACTGCTCGTCCCGTTCCTCCAGTTGGACGTAGAGGGCGAGCACGCCACTGTTGGTCTCGGCGAGTTCGTCCTTGAGCCGGTGCAGTTCGGTGCTGAGGGTGTCGACGCGGGCGAGCGCGGCCGCGAGATCGCTTTCGAGCGCCGCGATCTCCGCCTCGTACGCCTCGGTGGCCGCGCCCTCGCGGGTACGGGCCAGGGCTGTTGCGGCTCCCTGGGGCGCGGGCAGCACGGCGGAGAGCGGCCGGCCCTCCCCTTGGCTGAGCGGGAGGTGCCAGGCCACGGTGCCCTCGGGCGTGGCCTGCCCGGGCAGCGGCAAGTCGGCGGGGCACGGTGCCGCCGCTGCCGGTCCGGCGTGCAGCGTCACGGCCAGCAGCGTCATTCCCCCGGGCGCGGTGCGCTCAACGGCCTCCAGGCGGACCTGGCCGCCGGCGTCGAGGGCGGCCGTGGCCATCCGGGCCACGGAGAGCAGCAGCCGCGCTCTGTTGTGGGACGGAAGCCGGTGCGCCTCGCAGATTCCCCGGACGGCGCGGCGCAGGCTCGGCAGGGTGTGGAAGGTGTGGGGGCTCACGGAAGTCTCTGGCTGGGCCGGGCGGCGATCACGGTCGCATCGTCGCGGCTGAGGCGGTGGCTGTGGGCGAGGGACGCGGCGAGGAGGTGCGGCGGCAGCCGGTGTACGAAGGCCGAGGGTGACCGGGCCCATCGCTGGTCGATGCCGTCGGAGTGGAGCACCGCGGTGGTGCCGGGCGGTACGGGGAAGGACCGCACCTGCGGCGTCGCCATGTTCAGGCCGGCTATACCGGGCTGGCCGGTCAGGCGGTGGCCCACGTCGAGCGGAGTCAGCGTCAGGACCCGTACGTTGCCGATGCCGCTGTACTCCGCTTGGCCGGGGTGCAGGCGCAGCACGCCCACCGCCGCGCCCCGGGTGCGGCGCAGCGCTCGGTGGAGGGCGGTGAGGAGTGCGGGCAGGGGAAGGTCCGGTGCCCGGTGGAAGGACCGTATGGCCGCCTGCGCGGCCTCGGCCGCTTGCGGGCCGTGCCCGAGGCCGTCGACCACGATCGCGGTGCGGGTGGTGCCCTGGTCGACGACGGCGCAGGCGTCGCCGCTGAGCTCCTCGCGGTCCGCCGGCAGGCAGATGGCGCCCACCTCCTGGTCGGCCGGGTGGGCGGCGTCGGGCTCGGTGAGGCGGGCGCAGACGAGGGTGCCCGCCCCGGGCTGCGTACGGATGGTGAGCGCGGTCGCTATCCGCTTCACGGCGCCCAGCCCGGCCCCGAGGGTGTTGCTGGTGGTGAAGCCGTCGGCGAGGCACTGCTGGAGCGCGTCGATGCCGGGACCGCGGTCCGCGGCGACGATCTCCATCCCGCCGCCCAGCGGCAGCGGCTGGATGAACAGCGAGCCGCTGCTGGCGTGTTTGGCGAGGTTGCTGGCCAGTTCCGAGGCGATGACGGCGGCCTGGTCGGGCAGGGCACCCGGCAGGCGGCAGCGCCCGGCCACCGTACGGGCGGTCTCGGCGGCGAGATGGACGGCGCTGTAGTGGTCCACGGCGACATGTGCCGTCGGCAGGGTCTCGGGGGTAGTCACCGCCCCGCCCATCGCGTGGCGATCACGGTCGTGCCCTGTCCGGGCACGGTGTGCAGTTCGAAGTCGTTCATCAGGCGCCGGGCGCCCCCCAGTCCGTGACCGAGTCCCGCGCCGGTGGTGAAGCCGTCGGCCAGCGCCGCGTCGGTGTCCACGATGCCGGGGCCGTCGTCCTTGACCGTCAGACGCAGCCCGGCGTTTCCCCGCAGCGTCAGCTGGTCGATGGTGACGGTGCCCCCTCCGCCGTGGATGTAGGCGTTGCGGGCCAGCTCGCTGGCCGCGGTGACCACCCGGGTCTGGTCCACGATGCTGAATCCGGCACGCAGGGTGGCCGCCCGCACGGCATGGCGGACGGTCAGCAGGTCTTCTTCGATGCGCACGTGGTGAACCGTCCGCTCCGTGTGCGCGGCAGGGTCGGCGGCGTCGGACGCCGTAGGGGCGAGAGCCGCCGTGCGGTCAGTGTTCCGGGCGGAACTCACCCAGGCCCCCTCCGGACGGTTGCAGGCTCTGATGCCAGCCCATCGCAGCCATCGCTTGCTCGGCGTTGAGAGCCGTCTCCACCCCGGTGAGCTGGATGCCCAGCTCGACGAGGGTGATGGCGACCGGCGGCCGCATACCGGCGACGATCACCCGGGCGCCCAGCAGCCGCGCCATGGTGGTCAGCTCCATCAACGTGCGGGCCACGAAGGAATCGACGATCTCCAGGCGGGAGATGTCGATGAGCACACCACGGGCTCCGTCGCTGCTGATCCGGTTGGTGAGCTCCTCGGTGAACGCCACGGCGGTCGTGTCGTCGAGTTCGTTGAGGAGGCCCGTGACCAGCACGTCCCCCAGACGCAGGATCGGGACTCCACCCGAGGCCGGCGCGCTCATCGCTTCTCCAGCGGCGCGTGGTCCGATGCGGCGGCCTCGGTGAGCTTGACGGCCTCTCCAAGGGCGTCGGCGAGGGTGGCGCGGGTCAGAATCGTCGACAAGTCGATGCCGAGCTGCGCGATGGTCTGGGCGATGGGCGGCCGGATGCCGCTGATGACGCAGTCCGCGCCCATCAGCCGCACCGCGTTGACGGTGTGCATCAGATGCTGGGCGACAGCGGTGTCGACGGTGGGCACGCCGGTGATGTCGATGATGGCGACCAGCGCCTCGTGCTCCTGGATGGCCTGGAGGAGGTTCTCCATCACCACCTGAGTACGTGCGGTGTCGAGTGTGCCGATCAGCGGGACGGCCAGGACCTGGCGCCACAGCCTGACGACCGGCGTGGAGACCTCCAGCAGCTGCTGGCTCTGCCGGCGGATGATCTCCTCGCGGCCCTCGACGAAGGTCTCGAACGAGAGCGCACCGGCGCTGTCCAGCAGGCGGTTGATCAGCACCGCGCTGGGGAAGAGGTCGTCCCCCTCGCGGGTCCGCCGCTGGACGGCCTCCAGCAGAGCTTCCTTGAGGGACAGCACCGCCAGGGAGGTCGCGGTGGGCGAGACGCCCCGGCGGGCACGGCGCATGGAGATCTCGGACACCGTCCGGTGCATCTCCTCGTGCGAGGTGACCACGCGCTCGACCGGAAGCCCGAGATCCAGACCGGACAGCAGGGCGCTGACGAGTGCGTCGGCCTCCTCCCCCAGCTCGGCCTCGCTCACTTCCCCGTCCAGCGACGGCTGCGCCAGCTGCAACTGCACCCAACGGTCCGAGATCTCATCGGCCTCTTCGCGCAGCACGCTCGTGACACGCTCGCGTGCGGCAGCTTCAGCGGAACCCAACTGCTTGTCCTTTCGGTCCGGCCGACCCGTGGTGACCGTCGGACTGCTCGCCCGATGGTGCGGCCGGGCCGAGCCGCGCTCGTCGATAGTTGCCTCCCGGCAAATGTTATCGAGCGCGATCAAGCCCGGTAACCCGCGGGCCCCCTCTTCACCCGCCGAGGCGGGGAATGGCCGGACGGCCGAATTGGTGCGGTGGTTTTGCGGCCGGAGACCGGATATGAGACCCGTGCTCTTTCCGGGATCCGGCGGTACGGCGACCCGGTGGGCGGGCCGCGGGCCGCACCTCCTGGATGATCTCACAGCGGCGACCGGCGAGAAGAGCCGCCGCAGGTCGGCGGCTACGGACCCGGGCTACGGGTCGGAGGGCGCCGCCCACGGAGTGCCCCGGCGGCGGACCTCACAAAGGCGGCGAACTCAAGGACGCCGCCCAGCGCCGCACAACGATCCGTGCTCAGTCGAGCCTGTCGCCGAACCAGTCAAAACACAGCACCAAGGCATCATCCAGCGTCTCCGCCGCACGGTATTCGGCCACATCGCGCAGCAGCGCACCCGGCACCAGCGCGGCCGGCAGCAGCCGCGTGGCGAGCAGGCCGCGCGCGAGCGCCGCCTCGACATACGCTCCGCCGCGCGGCGCAGGCGCCTCGTACACCCCGTCGCTCACGAACACCAGACGGTCCCCCGGCTCGACCGTGAGGCTCTCGGCCGCGTAGTGCGACTCCTCGAACATGCCCAGGGGCAGTTGCCTGTCCAGCTCGATGCGCTCGACGGTCCTGCCCCGCAGCCGCCACATCTGCGGCGACCCCGCGTCGATGACCTCCATCCGCCCCGTCGCGAGTTCGACCCGCACGAGCAGCGTCGAAACGTGGGACGCGCCCCGATAGTGGTCGTACACCGCCTGGTCGGCCAGCGCCGCCTGATCGGCGAGGCCGAGGCCGGCCCGCCGGGCGTTGCGCAGCGCGCTGACGGCGAGGTGGGTCAGGAGC
Organism: Streptomyces sp. P9-2B-2; assembly: GCF_030406865.1. Classification (NCBI taxonomy): domain Bacteria; kingdom Bacillati; phylum Actinomycetota; class Actinomycetes; order Kitasatosporales; family Streptomycetaceae; genus Streptomyces; species Streptomyces sp. P9-2B-2. Next base: position 629,204 of record NZ_CP129126.1, read on the forward strand.
GAGGCGTCGATGCCCTGCCCCATGCCGTTGGTGACGGCGAGGGTCAGTTCGTCGCCGTCCGAGGCCCAGTCGAAATTGTCGCCGTGCACCGCATAGGCGGGCTCCAGCTGGGCACCGAGGGCGTACCGCGCGGCGGTGCACGCTCGGGCAGGCAGCAACTGCCACTGCATCTCGGCCGCCAGGGTGAGACGACTGATCCGGCGTACCCGCTGATAGACGTCGGTGTCCCGCTCGGCGACAAGGATCTCGTGCCCCAGCTGGTCGACGACGTGCCTCAGCTCATCCAGGACCGCGGGGGTGGAACGGTCACCGGGAAGCCGGACCGTCAGAATGCCGATCCGGTCGCCCCGCACCGTCACCGGGAGATGGTGGTCGATGGCGTCACCGTGCGGCACCTGCTGCGCGCGGCGCTCCTGGCTCCCCAGCGCACGCCCTTCCGGACTGCTGGAGATGCGCAGCGGTCCGGCCTCTTCCTCGGAGGAGTCGCACGGGCTGAGGACCGTGCCGCCGTAGTCCGTCAGATACAGGCGCACCGAAGTGGCCCCGTAGGCGGTGGCGAGGTGATCACGCACGGTGTCGAGCAGGGCGTGTGGTGCCGACGCGCGCAGCGCCCGGCCCACATCAATGCCATCCGTCATGCTTGCGCGGACCCCCTTCGTGCGGCGCCAAGGGCAGGGTCGGTCTGACAACAGGACGCACAGGGTGACAGAGTGTTCGTGTGTCCCGTTTCACCAGTCGGTCCCCTTCCCGCGAGCAAGCGAGCGCGGCGGCCCTTGCCGCCTCCGAGCTGCTCGAGGTTCTGTGGGGACGCGGACAGGAAGCGGCGCGCTCGGCGGAGGTCTCCCCGTCCCAGCTCCGCGCACTCCTCGTGCTCGAAAAGCGGGAAGGCACGAACCTGCGCACCCTGGCCGAAGCGCTCGCCTCGCGGCCGCCGGCGGTCAGCCGGCTCTGCGACCGCCTGGAGGCGATGGGCCTCGCCGAACGGAGCCCCAGCGCGACGAGCCGGCGCGAGGTCGAGCTGAGGCTGAGCTTGCGCGGCAGAGTGCTGCTGGAGGAGTACCGCGCGGCACGGAGCCGAGACGTCACGGCCACCCTGGAGCAGATGGAACCCGCCGATGTCGCCAAGCTCGCGGCCGGCCTGGAGGCCTTCCACGCGGCGTTCGCCCGGCGCGCGGCCGACGAGGGCGGCCCTTCCGTCCGGGACGACAGCGTCGCGGACAGTGCCTGACCTCACCTGAACTCCGCCTCTCGAGCCGACATCCCCCGCCGGAAACGCTCTGCGCGGACGGAACAAACGGATCTTCGCCGCACGGGGACGCTATCAAACCGGCCCTTCACCACCGGCCGTTCGCCACTGGCCGTTCGGTCGAACGGGGCGCGGTGTGGTGGGCCTCGCCCAGGGGCTCCCGCCCGCGCGTCAGACGGTCAGCTCCGTTTGGGGTGCCGCCGCAGTGATGGGGGTGTGGCGGATGTACCACTCGGTGGCGAAGAGCCGCTTCCGTGCGTCCGGCGGCAGGGCGGCGATCAGACCCGGCAGGGCGCCCCGCTCCACCTCGGAGCGATGGGCCAGTACGGCGGCGATCTTCTGCTCGATCCAGGGGCCGACGTCGACGGTTGCGGTGACCTGTTCGTCCGGAACGCTGTACACCGCCTTGCGCGCGCCTGTCACTTTTCTCAGCGCCGGCACGGCCGAGTGCGGGTGCGTGGCCAAGTAGAGGACACGGGGCTGCCAGGGGGCACCGGCGTCCGGATAGAGCTGAGCGAGTCCGGCCGCCTGGGCAGCCAGCATGGTCACCCGGTGGGTGTGTACGTGGTCCGGATGGCCCGGCAGCCCGCCATAGGCGTCGTGGGTGACCATGATGTCCGGGCGGAATTCCCGGATGTGCGTGACCAGCCGCCCCACCGCCTCGTCGAGCGGTGCCTCGCAGAACCGTACGCAGCCCGGGGCCGATTGCGGCACCCGCGCGTCGGCGTAGCCGAGCATCCGCGGCTTGCCCGCGCCGAGGATCCGCAGCGCCTCGGCCAACTCCTCAGCGCGATGCGTGCCGTTGGCCCAGGTCGCCGTGACGACCGCGGTACGCGCGCCGTCAGCCGCGTGACGGGCGAGCGCTCCGCCCGCCGACAACGACTCGTCGTCCGGGTGCGCGAAGACCGCGAGCAAGCTCGGCGCGGGCATGGGAAGACCACCTTCCGTGACGGCCACGACGGATACCGGCTGACCTCATCGGCCGGGCATCGAGCGTACAGCCGTCGTCGTCGCGATGGTCGTGTTGAGGTGGAGTCCGAGGCGCGACGAGACCGCGGGTGGCTGCGGCGCTGTGTCACCCGACGTACGGCCGCCGGTCGGACCTTGGTGCGTAGCCCGGGGGCGGTCCGCGCCGGACGGTCTGCCACGATGGCGCCGTGCTGTCCGAACTCGCTGCGCCGGAGCCCGTCACCGCGGAGCCGCCGCACTCCCTCGCGCCGGTCCTGCTCACCCAGAGCTGGCTCGATCTGGCGTTCCTGCACTGGGCCGTTGATCCGGCGGAGGTGGCTCCGCTGCTGCCGGCCGGGACGGTTCCGGACACCTTCGACGGGGCCACCTACGTCGGGCTGGTGGCGTTCCGGATGCATCGGGTCGGATGGTTCAAGCTTCCGGGCATCCCCTACCTCGGCACCTTCCCGGAGACGAATGTCCGTCTCTACTCGGTGGACGGCAGCGGACGGCGCGGGGTGGTCTTCCGGTCCCTGGACGCCTCCCGGCTGATACCCGTGGCCTTCGCGCGATCCGTGGTCCGGCTGCCGTATCTGTGGTCCCGGATGTCGGTCCGGCACGACGGCGACACCGTCAGCTACGCCAGCACCCGGCGCTGGCCCGGTCCGCGCGGGGCGCACTGCCGGATCACCGTGCGGAAGGGCGCTCCCGTGACAGCGCCCACCGCACTCGAACACTTTCTGACCGCGCGCTGGGGCCTGCACCACACGTTTCACGGGCAGCCGTCGTATCTGCACAACGCCCATCCGCGCTGGCCGCTGCACCGGGCGGAGCTGCTGCACCTCGACGAGAACCTGATCGCGGCGGCGGGCCTGTCCACGCCGCTGGGGCAGCCGCTCAGTGTGCTGTACTCCCCCGGTGTCCCGGTGACGTTCGGCCGCCCCACCCCGGGCGCCTGAGCCCGTTTCCCTGGCTGAAGGCACGTGCCGCTACGCCGACGACGGCGGCGTGCGGACGCCGGCCCGGGTCGGGCCGGCGTCCCCTGCTCACCCGGTCGCCACCGACTCCGCGGCGCCACGGCCCAGGAGGTCGTGGAGGAGACGGGTGGCGGGGAGATCGGGGTGGAGGTAGACGTGTTCGTTGCTCTGGCCGACGGCTGCGAGGAGAGCGCGGAAGGTCGTCTTCGCGTCCTCGGTCCGTCCGGCGTGATGCTGGGCCTGGGCGAGGAGGCCCAGGTGGAGGGGGCGGCGCAAGTAGGTTCTGGAGTTGCGGAGTTCGGCCAGGGAAGAGTGCATGAGGGTGAGGCCGTCCTCCTGTCCGCAGTGGGTCCGGCCCCAGCCTTCCAGCACGCCCAGCATGCCCTTCCAGTAGAGCAGTCCGTGTTCATCCGCCAGGCGGACTCCTTCGGCGCCGGAGGAGCGGGCCGTACGGGCATCGTCTTCCCAGGCCGCCACGACCGCGTCCACGTAGAGGGCGAAGCAGCGGTCGGAGGGCCTGCTGTCGTACTCGGTGAGGCGCAGCAATTCGCGGCGGCGTGCCGTGGCGGTCGTGCGGTCGCCCAGGAGCCAGCGGGTGAAGGTGTCGTAGGAGCGGCAGGAGACACGGGGGTCGTGCTGGAAGGTACGGGCCAGGGAGTGGCCCTCGTTGGCGTACCCGTCCGCCATGGCGACGCCGTGCTCCAGTTCGGCGAGCGCCTGCCGCAACTGGCCGCGGACGTGGAGGACGATGCCCTCGCCGTAGGCCGCGCCGAGCACCGCGACGGGCTGGCCGGTCCCGTCGGCGAGGTCCCGGAGCAGATGCGAGAACTGGCGTGAGGCGTCGTAGCGGCCGGTGACGATATACGCCGCGCACAGGGCCCAGAGCACCGACGGGTCTTCGGGAGAGCGGGCGGCCGCGCTGAGGGCCCAGCCGCGGGCGAGGGCGGTCTCGGCCTCGGCGTGGCCGTAGCCCCGGGTGGTGGCGAGCACCTGGCCGAGTTGTATGTGCAGCCGCTGGTTCAGGGACGCGGCCGAGGGGTCGCCGGGCGGCAGCAGGCCGACCAGGTGGACCGCGCGGCGCAGCCAGGTCTCCACCTGTTCGTAGGCGAGTTGCTGTTCGGCCTGCTCGGCGGCGCGCAGCAGCAGGGGAAGCGTGTCGGCCGCCGGCAGTGCGCTCTTGGCATGCCAGGCGTGATGGGCGATCCGCTCGATCTCCTCGTCCGCCAGCTGCCCGAGTCTGCGGGTCGATATCCCCTCGACGACTCTCGCGTGCAGCCGCTGCCGGTCCTCGCGGGCGAGCTCGTCGATGAGCGTCTCCTGGACCAGGGCGTGGGTGAAGTGGAGCCGTTCCGGGTGGTGGCGGTCTTCGCCGAGCAGCCCGGCCCGGATCGCCAACTCCAGTGCCTTGGTGACCGGTTCGTCCTCGGTGGCGGTGCGTTCCAGCAGGTCGGTGTCGATCTCGGTGCCGATGACGGCGCACAGCCGCAGCACGCGCAGCACCGTATCGGGGAGGGTGGCGAAGCGCTGGTGCAGGGCCTCGCGGACGCCCGTCGGGACACGGGTCAGGAGCACATCCACCGCGTCGGGCCGCCGCAGGCTCCGCGCGTCGCCCAGGAGGGAGAGGAGCTGCATGACGAAGTACGGGTTGCCCTCGCTGCGCCGGTGCAGCACCTCGACGACCCTCGCGTCGACACCGGGCCCGACGAGGGCGGCGACGGCGTGGCGGGACAGGCCGCCGAGCCGCAGGGTCTCGGTCCGGGGGCCGCGCAGGACCTCGGAGAGCATGCGGCGCAGCGTGGCGTCGGACTCGATCTCGTACTCACGGGCGGTCAGGACGATGCCGAGCGGATGGCCCTGGCTGCGGGTACTCAGCAGTCTCAGGAGGTCGAGGGAGGCGGTGTCGGCCCAGTGCAGGTCCTCCATGAGCAGGACGAGCGGGCGCTGGGCGGCGAGGGCGAGCAGAACTTCGCAGACCGCGTCGTGGGTGAGGAACCGGGCCCGGCCCCAGTCGGATTCCGGGGCCGGGCCACCGGGCCGGTCGGCGCGCTCGGGCAGCAGCGGGGCGAGCAGGGTGCCGAACGGTTCCGCCGCCGCGCGGAAGGCGTCCGGGCGGGTCGTGGACAGTCGTCTGAGGATCTGGGTCCAGACCCAGTACGGTGGCACGCCCTCGCCCAGGAAGCAGTGGCTCCAGATCACCTCCAGGCCGGAGGCGTCCTCGTCGGCACCCTTCCGGCCTGCTTGGGGGGTTCCCAGCCGGAGTGCGAATTCAAGGAGCAGCCGGGTTTTGCCGACGCCGGCGGGGCCGAGGACGCCCGCGACGTGACCGTGCCCGGCGAGCGCGCTCGCCGCCGCGGCGGTCAGCCGCTGTAACTCCTCGCTGCGGCCGGTGAACGGCGACTGGGCGCCCGGACTGCCGCACACGGGGCGGGAGGACTCGGTGTTGGGGTCGTACTCGGGGGTCTTGGCATCCGGTGGCGTGGGACGTGGGTGCTCGTCCGCATTGGCGGTGGGTGATTGCCAGTTCTTGGAGGGCGGCTGCCAATTCTCGGTGGGTGAAGGCCAGTTTTCGGTGGTTGACTGCCAGCTCTCGGTGGTCGAGCGCGAGTTGTTGTGGGTCGAGCGCGAGTTTTCGGTGGCTGGCCGCGTAGGCGTGGTGGTCGGCGGCGTGGTGGTCGGCTGTGAGTACGCGGTGATTGTCGTCGGCCGGTGTGCGTGTCCCGGGCCCCTGGCAGGCCCGTCCGCCTGCGTCCCGGTCGTCCCGGCCTCCTCGGCTGCGGAGCGCTCGTCCGGAGCGGCTGTTCCGCCGCCGATCCCACCGAATGCCTCGGCCGCCGTCGGCCGCTCGGGCTCCTGTGCCGCACACGGTGGGCGCTCCTCCGCCCCCTGTGTGCCTTCGCCGTCGTTCTCTGTGGCACCCCCGAGCGCCGTGGCCGGCAGTGCGGGCCCGGCCGGTCCGGGGCTACCGGGGCGCGGCCCGGCGGCGGGCCGGGTGAGGGGTCCGGTCAGGGACCCGGTCACGGATCCGGTCATGAGCCCCGCCGTGGGCCCGCCCGCCCCCGGCTCCTGGCGCAGGATCGCGGTCCGGACCCGGCGGAGTTCGGCGGCGGTGCCCACGCCGAACTCCTCCTCCAGGTGGACGCGGGTCCGTTCGTACGCTTCGAGCGCCTCGGCTTGCCGACCGAGCCGGGACAGGGCCGTCATCAAGTGGCCGACCAGGCGTTCGCGCGCCGGGTGGAGGCGTGCCTCGCGGTCGAGGTCCGCGGCCACTTCCTGGGCTTCTCCGAGGGCGAGTTGGGCCTCCGCGCAGGACTCCACGGCGGTGAGCCGGACGTCTTCGAGACGCGAACTCTCGTCGCTGAGCGGAGGGTGGCCGTCGAACTCCGCATAGGGCGAGCCCCGCCACAGTGACAGGGCGGCCGTGAACCGGTCGCGTGCGGCGCGTGGGTCGCGTCGTTCCAGCAGCAGCCGCCCTTCGGCGACCAGGCGCTCGAAGCGGCAGGCGTCGATCTGTTCGGGGGCGAGTTCCAGGACGTAGCCGTGCGCGCGGTGGCGCAGCACGGTGGGGCGGTCCGGCCCGGACGCCGGCTGGAGTACGCGGCGCAGGTGGGAGATATGGCTCTGGAGCGTGGCGACGGACTGACGCGGGGGTTCCTCGCCCCACAGCTCCTCGATGAGCAGTTCCGTAGGCACCACCCGCCCCAGGCGTATGAGGAGCAGGGCGAGCAGGGCCCTGCGGCGTGGCGGACCGAGAGGGAGGTCATGGCCGTCGTGGCGCGCCGACATGGGGCCCAGAACGCTCAGTAGGAGGGGGGTTTCGTGCGGCTCGGCCTCGGGGGCCGAGGTGGGGTGCTTCGGCGTCAGGGATGAAGGCATATCGGTCCCAATCGTTCTCGCACGCGCGATCGTGCCGACGGGCTAGTGGCGCAGTGCGGCCGGTGCCCGTCCGAACCGGAGCCTTACACAGAGGATGAGGCGTTCCAAGATCTTCGTCGCCGCCAAGGAGCGAACGGCAAGGTACCCGCAGGAATTTCGGCCAGGATGGCCAAATTCCTCTCAGGAAGTGGCAGGAATCCGGCAGCGTCCCGACCAGGGCGCGGCAAGGGGGATGCCGCAGGATGCCAGTGATCGGAAACCACCCCGAACGGGAGGCCGTGGTCGGAGCCCGCGGTGCCGGCGCCTTCGCGGTCACCCGCTGGACAGACCTTCGCCAAGGCCGCCTCGCAACGGAGAAGGAGTATCGGTCGGATGCGTAACGGATTGCTTGTGAATCCCACGAACCTAGGGCGTGTCTTTTGGATCAGCCCGGATCAGGCCGCGGCGCCTGGTGCGGTGCATCGCAAGGCGGAGCCTCTGCCGCGTACTGGGCGTACTCGGGTGAGGCGACAACGCCGCGAGGTGCCGTGCCAGACGTCGCGGCCCCGGGGTGATCCGAAAGACACACCCTAGGTGTCGCACGGCCACCCTCCGGAGTCCCGCAAGCGGCTGTGGCCTGCCTAGGGTTGCGGTCATGGACGGGCGAGGTCGACGACCTGGGGCAGGCGGGCCGCGTGGACCCCGGTGGCCCCTTTGGCCGTGGGTCCCGCCGGCGGCGCCGGTCGCGACGGCGACCCGGCCGGTCAAGGTAGCGCGTCTCTCAGGAGGCGCACCCGCAGGAAGTCCACGGCCGCCCTCCGGCGTCCCCCTTGGAGCAAGCAGATCGGCCCTCCGACGCTGACGCGATGTCAACAAGCGCCTCTTCAGTGCCGATTCCCCATGATCGTCGGGCATGTGATGTGAAGGGTCCAGTTCCGTGCACTATGCAATTCTCGGGCCGCTCCGCCTGGTCATTAATGGTGAACCTCGACCCATTCGATCCCGGAACTTATCAATTATCCTCGCCACTCTTCTCGTGAAGGCGGGAAGCATTGTCACCGTCGACGACCTCATCGGCGAGGTATGGGCTCAGCCGCCCCAACGGGCGCGCGACGCGATCTACGTACACATCTCCAAACTGCGCCAGCAACTCGGCAACAAGTCCCAGGACGACGTGATATGGAGTCAATTCCCGGGCTATCTGATGCGTCTCCATGGTGAGCAGCTGGACCTCCAGTTGTTTCATCGCCACCGGATCGACGGCCACCGCAACATGGTGAATGGTGACTACAAGGCCGCGGCCCGCGACTGGAAATCCGGGCTCTCCCTCTGCCGAGGCACACTGCTGGGCGGGGCCTACGCCGGGCCCATCCTCGGCAGCTTCGACTCGTGGCTGGAGCAGTCACGCACGGACTGCATCGAGCTGACCGCATGGTCACAGCTCAGCGCGGGCCTGTGTCACGAGGTGATCGACTTCCTCTCCCTGCATCTGACGCGGTATCCGCTGAACGAGATCCTGTACCAGCAGTTGATGCTGGCGTTCTTCTTGTCGCGCCACCGTGCGCAATCCCTCCGGATTTTCCATCGGGCCCGCCAGACACTCGCCGGCGAACTCGGTATCAATCCTGGCGGGGATCTCCGGATGATGCAGGACATCGTCCTGTCCGACGACGTCAGCCGGGCCAAGCGGGTCATTGCGTCCGCCGTGGCGTCACGCGTCAGCGACCTACGGCCTTCGGGAACTCCGACGACCCCCTCCTTCTGTTGATGAGTTCGACACCGGCAATATTTTTCCGGGGCCACCGGCCCTCAGTTGAGAGCGCCGCTCAGCCTTTCCGCTGCGCCGGCCTCGCGCCACAGGAAAGAGAAACCGTGGTCACCTTTCCCCTCCGCACCATTCCGGCGGCACCATGAACGCCCCGGACGCCAGCTCGATGCTGCTCGCCCTCGCCGTACTCGTCCTCGTCTGCCAGGGGATGGCAGCCCTCGCACGCCGCCTGGGCCAGCCCTCGGTGGTCGGGGAGATCGTCGGCGGTGTGCTCCTCGGCCCCACCCTCTTCGGAGGCCGGCTCACCGACACGCTCTTCCCAACCGACATCCGTCCACTGCTCGGCGCGTTCGCGAATGTCGGCGTGGCGTTGTTCATGTTCCTGGTGGGGCTGGAGTTCGACCGGCGCGTCATACGTCAGCAGGCGGGCACGATGGGCTGGCTCGGCGTCGGGGCGCTCGTGGTGCCGTTCGGGCTCGGGTCGCTGTTCGCGCTCTGGCTGCTCGACGCACACCCGAGCAGCCAGCCCACGGCGTTCGTCGTATTCCTCGGTACGGCCATGGCCGTCACCGCCTTCCCCGTCCTCGCACGGATCATCGTCGACCACGGCCTGCTCAACAGCCGGGTCGGCGGACTCGCGCTGGCGCTGGCGGCGGTGGGCGACGTGATCGCCTGGACGGTGCTCGCCGTCGTCGTGGCCACCGTCGGAGCGGACGGGCATTCCTGGCGGCTGCTCCTGCTCCTCCCCTACGCCGCGATCATGGTGTTCGTGGTCCCGCGGCTGCTGAGCAGCCGTCTCGTGAACCGGCTCCCGCAGCGCGCGACCGTGCTGCTCGTGATGGCCGGTGTGCTCGCCTCCGGCGCCGCGACCGAGTGGATGGGGCTGCACCTGATCTTCGGGGCCTTCCTGTTCGGCCTCGTCGTCCCCCGCACCGGGCTGCGCGGTGGCTTCCGGGAGGGGCTGGGCACCTCGGTCGAGCCGCTGGCGTCCTTCCTCATGCCGATCTACTTCGTGGTCGCCGGGTTCCGGGTGGACCTCTCGCACCTCGACGCCGACGCGATCGGCGAGCTGTTGCTGATCCTGCTCGTCGCGTGCGGCGGAAAGCTCCTCGGCGTCTACAGCGGTGCCCGGGCCGCCCGCCTCGACCACCGGTCGGCCCTGGGGCTCGCCACGCTGATGAACGTGCGTGGCCTGACCGAACTGGTGCTGCTGATGGTTGGCCTCTCCATGGGGCTCCTGGATCCCGACCTCTACTCACTGATGGTCGTGATGGCCGTCGTGACCACGGTCGCCTCGGGGCCGCTGTTGCGCTCCAGCATCGGCTCGTCGATGAAGGACGAGGAAGCACTCGGAGCGCGGGTGCCGGTGCCCAGTGCGCCGGTCGAGGAGCGGGAGCAACCTCAGGCGGGGCGACCGTAGTTCGCCACCTCCAGGGGGGACACATCGAGCGTCAACTACTACTTGACGACCCTCATGCGTCAACTTAAAGTTGACGCATGAGCCCACTCGACATCAGCCTCGCCGACCTGATCGCCCGTCTCGACGAGGAGCTCCCCGAAGCCAACGAACTGGCCCGTATCAGCGAGGCGCGACTGCGCGCCCAGACCCTGTCCGACCTCGGTGACCAGCTCATCGACCACTACGTCAGCAAGGCCAAGCAGACCGGCGCGTCATGGACCGAGATCGGCGACGCGATCGGGGTGTCCAAGCAGGCCGCCCAGCAACGTCACGCGCCCGGCCCCTTCGAGCGGTACACCGAGCTCAACCGGCACAGCATCGTGCTGGCGCAGGAGGCCGCCCGAACGCATAAGCACGACTTCATCGGCACCGAACACATGCTGCTCGGCCTGCTCGGCGAACCGCGCGGCCTGGCATATGAGGTGCTGCTCGCGAAGACCGGGTCGGAGCAGCGCATCCGCGACGCGATCGAGGAAGCGCTGCCGCCGGCCGGCGAGAAGGCGCTGCGGGGGCACATCGCGTTCCGGCCGGAGAGCAAGGAGGCCATCGAGCAGGCAGGCCGCGCGTCGGCCGACCTCGGCCACGACTGGGTCGGCACGGAACACACCCTGCTGGGCCTGATCCGCGCCGAGGAGAGCCCCGCCGCGCAGATCCTGCGCACCCTCGGCTTCACGTCAGATGAGCTGCGCGAGACGGTCAAGACCGAGGTCGCCCAACGGTCCGCCACGCGCGACGAGCGGTAGCGAAAGGGGCAGTCACCGCGGAGAACCGGGCCGGCACAGCCTTCCTCCCTGACACGGGATGGTGGGCTCGTGCCGGCAACCTTCCGCCCGTCGGCGCCAAAAGCCTTGTGTGGGTGAGCCGCAGCCGTGCACTACGACTCATGTCGAAGCCGTCAGTAAAGGGCCAGATCCAAGGCGAGACACATGCGATCGCAAGCCGCAGTTACCTCCCCGGCTTCGCAGAGGTGAGCAGGGGCCGGCCCCTCACTCGTGGAAGCGCGTCGTCTCGGCCAGCGGTGCGCGGGGGATGACCGGCATGGTGGCCGCCGCCCCCGGCTCGGGGTAGCCGAAGGAGATGCCGAAGAGCAGCTTGTCCGTGGAGGGGCCGAGGACGGAGCGTACGGCGTCGGCGTAGAAGCCGAGGACGCCTTGCGGGCAGCTGGCGACGCCGTGGGCTGTCATGGCGAGCATCAGGGTCTGGGCGTAGATGCCGAGGTCGGCGGTCATGCGCTCGTCCGCGTCGGCGGGGACCGAGAGCAGGGCCACGTGGGGCGCGCCGTAGAAGCGCAGCCCCTCCAGGAACGCCCGCCGCCGCCCGGCGCGGTCGCTCCGGGCGATGCCCCGTGCTTCGTGCATGATCGCGCCGGCCGCATAACTGCGTTCCGCGGCGGCCCCGGTGTAGGGGTGCAGCGGGAAATCGGGGCTCGGCTTGCCCGATTCGGCGGCTTGGACCAGTGCTTCGCCGAGCCGTTGGCGGGCCCCGGCGCTGACGACGTCGACCGACCAGGGCTGGGTGTTCGAGTGTGAGGGGGCCGCGGCCGCGAGGTCGAAGACCGAGGTGATGACGGTGTCGGGTACCGGATCGGGCCGGTAGGCACGGACCGCGCGCCGGCCACGGATGAGCCGCTCGGCCACAAGTGGCTCCAGAGAGGTTTCGAGAGAAGTCACGAGCACTCCTTTCTGTGGGTGCGTGCCACGGATCGGTCTCCACGACGATCCGGGCCGGGCACGGACGGTCCGTTCACCGACGGGTCAGGCCCGCGGGGCGGGGCAGGACGAGGCGGGAGAAGGAGCGCCCCTCACCACGGCAGGTCGCAGGAACCGTGCAGGCGCTGTGCCTCGATTCCGCGGCCGCGACAGGCCGCCACGAACCGTTCGGCAGCCTGCACCGGCGCCGCGTTCTCGTCGAAGGTCGTGGTCGTCAGGTACCACACCCAGGGTTCGTGGCCCATGGCGTAGACGTAGGCCCGGTCGCACCCGAGGGCCTCGGCGAGTGCCATGGCGCCGATGTCGTCATTGCCGTTCAGGCGCCGGCGCACGGCCATCTCACGTGCGGGCTCGTGGGTGAACAGGGGCCCGTAGAGCCAGGTCAGCGGGGCGCCCTCGCACTCCATGCCCAGGAAGAGCACATCGACCTTGCCGATGGCCCGCCGCACATGCGCGTACGCCGCGGGGTCGATCGTGGAGGTGTCGGCGGCGAAGAGGACGGACCGGCCGTCGGACTCCAGCAGCCATGCGGACTTGGAGATGGCGAGGTCGCCGTGCTCACCGAAGAAGGGGACGGCGGTGAGCCGGCCCATCGCCGTCTCGATCTGCTGAAGCTCGCCGAGTTCGATCACCCGGGGGAAGCCCGCGGCCTCCAACGCCAGCCGCAGCGACGGGTCCTGAAGCGATCCCGCGTCCGACCGGGGCACGACGATCGTGCCGATCCGGGTGCGCAGGCGGAGGAGCGATTCCAGTACCAAGTGGTCCTGGTGCCCGTGGGTGATCAGGACGTGGTCGATGTAATCGGGCAGATCGCTGTCGACCAGGCGGGGCCCGGCGCCCGGGAACGCGGGCGGCAGCAGGGGGTCCACCAGGATCGCGCCCTGGTCGTTCTCGGCCAGGACGCAGGCGTGTCCGAGGTAGCGGATGCGCGGCTCCGTGACCGGCTCCCTGCGGGTGGCCTTCGCCGGGGCGTCGGCCGCGGTGAAGTAGGGCGCCAGCTTGCGGGCCGTGTCGGAGGTGAGCTCCAGGGCGTCCGCGACCTCGCCGAGCGGCCGTGGGGTGCGCAGCGTCGAGAACATGACGTCGACGCCGGGGTGGTGGAAGGGCACCGGCAGCACGGTCCGCTCGTCGGTGGCGAGACGGGGGGTGGAGAGGGCGAAGGGGCGGCGGTCGGCCCGGAGGGGTTCCAGCGCGAGGGACTGACCGTCCGTAGAGGCGTAGTCGCTGCGGTAGAGCAGGGCCTCGATCAGCCGGAACGAGGCGTTGTCCTGGAGGTCGTAGACCAGCTCCACATAGCCCTGGAGCGGCTCCGGCACCAGGGGGTAGAGCTCTTCGAGTGGCGCGCCCGGGGCGGCCTTCGCGAGCAGGTCCTGAAGTGTGTCCACCGCGGTGTCGAATTCGAGCAGCCGGGCGGCCCGCCGCCGGGTGTCCGCGATCAGGGCTTCGACATCCGCCGAGCGGTCGCCGCCGAGGTCCATGAACGGGCCGCCGGCCAGCGCCGGTGTCCGGGAGGACCGCTGGTGCACCGCCGGTGCTTCCAGGTACGAGGTCATGATGGGCAGCTGGCGGCGGGCGATATTGCGGGCCGCGGTGCCCGGCGAGAGCAGGTGCGACCAGGCGTACCAGTGGTCGATCAGGGGCTCGACGACGACGTCGGAGCGCAGCGAGACGGGCTGCCGGGTGTTCGGGATCGTATTCATCGGACGCGCCTTCCCTGTCCGGCCCGGACTCGGTCGAGGGTGTAGGGGGTGAGGCCGCCGCCGTCGACGATGCCCTGAAGGGCTCCGAGGTCGGCGAACTCCATCTGTCGGTCCGCGCAGGTCACGACCCGGCGGGAGACGTCCACACTGACCGGTGCACCGGTGATCGACTCGTCGAAGCCGTGGTCGATGACGACGGGAAGCAGCAGGCCCATGTTGACGCAGTTGCGGAAGAAGATGTTGCCGAAGGATTTGGCGATCACGATGCGGGCGCCGGCGTAGTGCAGCGCCTGCGGGGCGGTCTCCCGGCTGGAACCGCAGCCGAACTCCGTCCCGGCGAAGATCACTTTGAAGGGGGAGGTGCCGGTGTCCGGGTCGACGAACGGCGTCTTTGCCGGGTAGTCGACGAGTGCGATCCGGGCGAGCTGATCCGGCCCCTCGTAGGGCTCGTAACGTCCCGGGCTCATCACGTCGGTGTCCACGAAGTCCCCCACTCCGTAGGCGAGGCCACTGATGATCATGACGGCAACCCTTCGTTCCCGGCCGACGCGGCGCGGCGTTTCCACGCCATCCCCGACAGCACCTCCAGCACAATCCGGTTCGCGAGATAGGCCGTGATCTCCCCCGGCCCGTCGTAGGGCGGCGAGAGCTCGACGATCTCCGCGCCGACGAGGTCCACGCGCTGGGCGCAGGTCCGGACGGCGTCAAGCAGCTCGCGGCTGGTCAGTCCGCCCGGTTCGGGCGTCCCCGTCGCCGGGGCCATGCCCGGGTCGACGACATCGATATCGATCGTCAGATACAGCGGGCCGGGCCCGATCTGGTCGAGGACGTCGTCCAGGCAGGTGTCGAGGCCGCGGGAGCGCAGCTCCGACATCGTGAGCGAGCGCACCCCGAGCCCGGCCGCCCATTGGAGCGTGCGCGGCCCGGGCCAGTACCCGCGCAGCCCGATCTGGGTGAACCGGTCACCCGGCACGGTGCCGGACTCCAGGAGCCGGCGCATGACGGTGCCGTGGCCGTACTCCGCTCCGAAGTCGCTGGTGTCCCCGATGTCCGCGTGGGCATCGAAGTGGACCACCGAGAAGGTCCCGGGGCCGCGCCGGGAGGCGATCCCGCGCATCGTCGGCCAGGCGATGCTGTGGTCGCCGCCGAGTGTGAAGGGGATCGCTCCCGCGGCCACGACCTCGCTCACCGTGCGCTCAAGGAGCTGGTGGGCCCGCTCGGTCTCTCCCGGAGGGGTGGGCACGTCCCCGGCGTCCACGATCTTGAGTTCGGTGAACGGGTCGACCCCGAGGCCGAGATGGGGCCGGTAGGGGACGTGCGGCAGGTAGTCGGTCCGGCGGATGGCCTGCGGGCCGAACCGTGTGCCCGGCCGGTGGGACGTGGTGCCGTCGAAGGGCGCTCCGAGGATCACCACGTCGGCGCCCGCGTACCCGGCGGGGCTCTGTTCGCACCGTGGCAGCCCGAGGAACGAGGTCTCCGGGCCGAACACCCCGCGGTAGTCGGCCCGGCGCACCGCGTCGTCGTAGTCCTGTGGTGCGTCGGCGGCGGGTCCGCCCGGCCCGCCTGGCGTGGATGGGGTCATCGCTGGGTTTCCTCCTCCGCCACCACGGCGTCGAACGCGTCGCAGACCGCGGCGGCCATCTCTTTGGTGGTGCAGGGCGCGCTGCCCGGTCCGGCGATGTCGGGGGTGCGGCACGACTCGACCGCCCGCTCGACGCCGTCGGCCAGGTGGTCCGCCCATCGGGGGGCGCCGAAGGTGTGACGCAGCATCAGCTCTACGGAAGCGATCGTGCCGAGCGGGTTGGCGTGTCCGGTGCCGGCGAGGTCGGGGGCCGTGCCGCCGACCGGCTCGTACAGCGCGAACCCGGTGGGGCTCAGGGTGGCCGAGGGGAGCAGCCCCAGCGAGCCGCACACCGCACCGGTGATCTCGGAGAGCACGTCGCCGAGCAGGTTGCTGGTGACGATGACGTCGAAGTCGGCCGGGCGCAGGACCATCTGCATCGCCATCGTGTCGGCGTACATGTCCCGGACCTCGACGTCCGGGAAGGCCGGTGCCTCCTCGGCGAGGACCTCCAGCCACAGTCCGAAGACGTCGGGGATGGCGTTCGCCTTGTGCACCAGGGTGAGGCGGCGGCGCCGGGCCTCGGCGTGCTCCAGGGCGCAGCGCACGATGCGGCGGATCTCGTCCTCGCGGTAGTACATCTCCTGCCCGGCCCACCGTTGGCCCGCGTCGACCCCCGTCCGGCGTCGCCCGTAGTAGACGCCCGACACGAGTTCGCGCACGAGCAGCAGGTCGACACCGTCGAGACGTTCCGGCCGGAGGGGCGAGACATCGCGCAGCGCGCGCAGCGGGCGGGCCGGGCGGAGGTTGGCGAACAGGTCGTAGCGGCTGCGCAGTTCGCCGATCGGTTCGTCGGCCGTCGCGCCGAACAGGACCGCGCCGTGCGGTGTCGCCGCGACCTGGTCGATTTCGTCGCGCACCGCGTCGGGCAGCCACTGTCCGGTGCGCTCGTACGCCGGGAGCCCCACCGCGTGTTCGCGGATCGTGGCGTCCAGTCCGGCGCGGTCGAGGACGTGTTCCAGGACGTGGCGCGCGGCGCCCACGACCTCCGGCCCGATCCCTTCACCGGGAAGGACGAGCACCGTCGGTTTCGTTGTCGGCGTCATCGGCTACTCCGTGATCCGGCCGGCGAGCGCACTGCGTGCGGCCACGATCGGCGATGCCAGGTAGACGGACGACTTGGGATTGCCCATCCGCCCCCGGAAGTTGCGGTTGGTCGTGGACAGGCAGACCTCACCGTCGCCGACGACCCCGCCGTGCGCGCCGTAACACGCCTTGCAGCCGGGCGACTCGACGACCGCCCCGGCGGCGAGAAGCGTCGACATCGTGCCGGACAGGGCCAGCCGGCGGTAGATCCCCATGGTGGCCGGCACGATCATGAGCCGTACTCCGGGCGCCACCCGCTTCCCGGCCAGCTCGGCGGCGGCCACCTCGATGTCGTCGTACTTCGCTCCGGTGCAGGACCCGATGTAGACCTGGTCCACCCGGATGTGGTCGGCCATCGCCTCGTCGATCGAGTGCACATTGTCCGGCCGGTGCGGATAGGCGACGGCGGGGCGCAGTTTCTCGGCGCTGTATTCCAGGCGGCGCGCGAACGGGGCACCGGGGTCGCTGGTCACCGGCTCGTACGGGACGGTCCGCGGCCGTGCGGCCAGATACTCCGCGGCGGCGGGCGACAGGGCCATGATGCCGTTGACCGCGCCGGCCTCCACGACCATGTTGCACAGCGTCATCCGCTCCTCGACCGACATCGTGTCGATGGTGGAGCCGGTGAACTCGATCGACCGGCCCGAGGCGCCGCCCATGCCGAGGTCGCCGATCAGGGTCAGGATCACGTCCTTGGCCAGGACGCCCGGCGGGAGTTCGCCCTCGATCCGGACCTCGATGCTCTCCGGGACCCGGAACCACAGATCGCCGGTGTAGAAGGCGTTGACCATGTCGATCATGCCGACGCCGGAGCCGAAGGCGTTGAACGCCCCATAGGTCACCGAGTGCGAGTCCGTGCCGAGCACCACGGTCCCGGGCTGGACGAGTCCCTCGTCGCACATCATCACGTGGCAGATGCCGTAGTTCTCGCCGTACGGGTAGTGGTGTGTGATGCCCTGCTCGGTGGCGAACTGGGTCATGCCGGCGGCGAGTCGGCGCGATTCGGCGTCCTTGGCGGGTACGAGATGGTCCTCGAAGAGGGCGATCCGCTCGGGGTCCCACACGGTCGCGTCCGGGCCGAACGCGTCGCGGAACTCGCGGCGGAGACCCTCGCACACCGGGTCGTGGGTGAACGCCATGTCGATGCCGACCTCGACGATCTCCCCGGCGACGACATGGTCCCGGCCCGCGGCCCGGGCGAGGATCTTGTGGGTCATGGTCTGCGGAATCATGCGGAGACTCCCCTCACTTCGAGCAGCTCACGGATCTCCGACGGTTCGAGCCAGCGGTCGTGCGCGTGCGCCCGTGCCAGCACCGCGTCGACGTTGACGTCATCGACCGGGGCCCCGACCGAGGCGAGCGCCTCACGGGCGGCGGCCCGCCCGCTCGTCGGCCCGACCATGATCGACTGGGTGCGTCCGAGCACGGCGGCGGGCACACTGGAGAACACCAGGTCCTCCGCCTCCCGCCCCCAGCGCCGGGCCTTCACCAGGGCCGCGACATGGGTCCCCGTGCACGTGGCGAAGGCCTGATCACCAATCAGGGGCGCATTGCGCCGCACCGGGGAGCCCGTCGCCTCGGCGAGGCGGCGGCAGTGCTCGACCACCCGGTCCATCCGGTAACCCTGGTGTCCGGCCTGGTAGAGGTACATCAGCACCGATTCGAGCGCGGTGTTCCCCGCTCGCTCCCCCAGGCCGAGGAAGGCGCCGCTGATGGTGTCGGCCCCGGCCTCGGCGGCGGCGATGGCGTTCGCCACCGCGAGCCCGCGATCGTCGTGGCCGTGCCACCAGATCTTCACCGCCGCGCCGTGGTTGCCGGACGGCAGGCCGGCCAGCGCGCGCTGTACGGCCGCCCGCACCGCCCGCACGATCTGCGCGGCGCCCTCGGGGGTCGACTCCCCGACCGTGTCGCAGACGGTGAGCACCTCCGCGCCCGCACCGACCGCCACATGGACCAGCTGTTCAAGTTCCTCGGGCGGCGTACGTGTGGCGTCCTCCAGGCTGACGCCGAACCTCGTGCCGTCGTCCCGGGCCGCCGATCCCGCGGCCGTGATGCGCTCCAGAACGCTGTCGAGGGTCCAGCCCTCGACCCGCCGCCGCAGCGGGCTGCATCCGACGAAGAAGTCGGCCCACACATCGCGGTCGGTGCCCCGGTTGAGCCGGCTGATCGGGGCGATGCTCGCCGGGTCGGCCAGCGCCAGAAAGCGCGGCACCATCGGGAGACCGCGGCGGTCGAGGTGTTCGACGAGTTCGGCGGCCTCCGCGAGGGCGCCCGCTGAGCTCGACGGAAAGCCGAGCATGGCCGCCTCGACCCCGATCGCCGCGGCGGACTCGACCAGCGTTTTCTTCACTTCGACGGAGGGATGGTGCACAAAAGCACCCTGCAAACCGTCCCGCAGACTGTCGTCCTCGATCCCGACGTGTGTAATTCCGCGTGATCGCGGATTCCAGGTGAACAATTCCTCGACGCTCCCAGACATCACTCCACCTCTAATCGAGACCGGCCAGACAGCCTGACATCGGTCCGCCGACCGAAAAGAAAAGCAACGTGCAGTGCTGGTGTAACAGATCGGATCACCGGTGCACCAGTGTTCCGAGGGGAATCTAAAGCCCACCCTAAACGGGACCTAAACGATGCCTGAAAGGCAGCTGACGGACCGCCTGAAGGATAATTCGGATGCTCTTGAACAGCCGTCAGGACTGTGTTCTGGTGGAGCTCGGGACAGCAACGGTCATCGTCAGTCCCATTGCCCGGCAAATTCCCCTTGCCGGCAATCTCGTCCGGATGCGGCCGGAGGTTTCAGGTGTCAATCGGCATAGAAAACGGAACGAGCGCTCGTCACCCGCGTTGGGAGGACGTGCCCCAGGCCGAGTGGAGTGATCCGCGATGGCAGATGACCCACCGGCTGCGGCGCCCTTCGCAGCTGCGCGACGTCATCAAGCTCACCGAGGACGAGGAGGCGGCACTCGGCGGGGACGACCTGTTCCGGGTGGACATCACCCCGTACTTCCTCAGCCTGATCGACGGGGACGACCCGCACTGCCCGCTGCGTCTCCAGGTCATCCCCAGCTCACGGGAAATGGAGGCCTTCGACGGAAGGCTTCCCGATGCCAACTCGGAGATCGAGCACGAGCCGGTGCGCGGGATCATTCATAAATATCCCGACCGGCTGGTGATGCTCGTTACGAGTTCCTGCACGTCCTACTGCCGTTACTGCACCCGCAGCCGGTTCGTCGGCGACGGAAAGCAGAACTACAGCCACTCGGACTGGGCGGAGCAACTCCGGTATATCCGGGATTCGCCACAGGTACGCGATGTTCTGATCACCGGCGGCGACCCGCTGTCAATGGCACGCAACCGGCTGGCCGAAATCATCACCGAACTCCGGGCGATTCCGCATGTCGAGATCATACGCATCGGCACCCGGGCCCCGGTCTTCAACCCGTTCGTCGTCGACGACGACCTCTGTAAGTTGCTCGCGGACAATCACCCGATCTGGCTGAACATCCACGTCAACCACCCCTACGAACTCACCCCGGAACTCGCCCAGGCCTGCTCCCGTCTCTCCAGCGCCGGTGTCCCCCTCGGCGCGCAGACGGTCCTGCTCGCGGGGATCAACGACAGCGTCGAGGTCCAGCGCCGGCTGTGCACCGAGCTCGTCCGTATGCGGGTGCGTCCCTACTACCTGTACCAATGTGACTCGGTGCGGGGCGCGGGCCACTTCCGGACCAGCGTCACCAAGGGCATCGAGATCATCGAAGGGCTGCGCGGACACATCAGCGGCTTCGCGGTCCCGACCTACGTGGTCGACAGCCCCGGTGGCGGCGGGAAGATCCCGGTCGGTCCCAACTACCTGCTCAGCCTGTCGCCGGAGCGGGCGGTCCTGCGCAACTGGGCGGGCGAGGTCTCCGAGTACCACGGCCCGTCGGGGTACCGGTCGGGGACGACTCCGCCGCTGCGGGGGCCGAAATCGCACCGTGCGCCCACCGAGGTGCCCACGGTGTCCGACCGGCTGTCCGCCCCGCAGACGCCGGCCGAAGACGCGGAGGGCTTCGAGGTATGAGCTCGGTGCACTCCGGGCCCGCCGTCCAGGCCCCAGAAAGTGACGGTGTCCGGCACTCCGTCGACGAGGTGCTCGCGGCCGCCGTGGTCGTGCTCGGGCGGTACGAGGACCGGGATCAACTCGCCCTGGACATCACGGCCGCCCCCGCGGACGCGGCACCCGGGACCGCCGCGGTGCACCGGGTCGTCGTGGACTGTGCCCCCTCGGCCACCTTCGCGCAGGTGCGCACCGGGCTCGCCGGCCAACTCCCGGCCCCACGGCCCGCGGGGCGCTGGACCGTCCAGGTCGCCGACCCCGATGACCTCGGCCCGGACGCCGGTGCCCGGCCCGCGGGGCGGGGCGAACTCACCGTGCGGCAGGGCGCCGATCCCACGCTCGTCCTCGACCACCCGCACGCGTCCGGTCGCGGTCTCCACGAGGCGGTCACCCGCGTGCTCGCCGCCGGCACCGCCCACCCCGGACAGGAGCTGGCCGAACTCCCCGTGCTCTCCCCGGGCGAGACCGATATCCAGCGGCAGCGGCTCACGGGCGAACCGTCCCCGGTACCGGCGGAGACCACGATCCATGAGCTCATCCGGGACGCGGCCGGTCGGCACCCCGAGCGGGTCGCGGCGGCCTGCGACGCGGAGAGCCTCACGTACGAGGAACTCGTGGAGCGCTCCGATCGGGTGGCCGGGGCCGTGCTGGCCCACGGGATCGCGCGGGGTGAGGTCGTGGCCGTCGTCGCCGAGCGGTCGTGCGCGGTGCTCACCGCGGCCCTCGGCGTGCTCACCGCGGGCGGCGCATTCTTCCTGCTCGACCCCACACTGCCGGCGGCCCGCCGGGAACAACTCCTGGCGGCCGCCGGGGTGCGGCTGGTCGTCACCACCCGGGCCGGGCGTGCCGCGCTCACGGCGGACCGCCCCGCCCTGGTCCTCGAAGACCTCGGATCGGCCGACGCCGTCGGGGACCGCCCGAAGCTGCACGGTGACGATCTCGCGTACCTCATGTTCACCTCCGGCTCCCGGGGCAAGCCGAAGGGTGTCCTGGTCCGCCACCGGTCGTTCGTCAACCGTCAGCGGTGGCTCATCGACCGCCTCGGCCTCGGCCCGGAGGATGTGTCGCTCGGGCGGACGGCGCTGTCGTTCGACCCCGCCGTCTGCGAGATGTTCCGTCTGCTGCCGGTCGGAGGGCGGGTCTGGTTCCTGCCCACCGGCCACGAGCGCGACCCGGCCCGGGTGCTCGACGCCATCGAGCGCCGGCGCGTCACCGTCGTCGACCTGGTGCCCTCTCCCCTGCGCAGCCTGCTGGAACACGTCTCCACGCTCGGCCTCTTCTCCGCGGTCTCGTCGCTGCGGTGGGTGCTGGCCGGTGCCGAGACCCTGCACCCCTGGCTGGTCGAGCTGTTCGAGGAGGTCGCCGGCCGCCGCGGCGGTGCTCATCTGCTCAACGGCTGGGGAGCGACCGAGGTCTGTGTCGATGTCACCTCGTTCGACTGCTCGGTCGGACCGGTCCGCGAGCCGGTGCCCGTCGGCCGTCCGATCCCGGGGACCGGGGTCGCCGTGCTCGACCGTCACGGACGGTTCACGCCGCTCGGGGTGCCGGGTGAACTCTTCGTCCGCGGCCGCTGTCTCGCCGCGGGCTACCTCAACGACACCGAGCTGACCGACGAGCGCTTTGTGCAACGTCCGGTCGCGGGGCCGGAGTTGCTCTACCGCAGTGGCGACCGGGTCCGGTGGCGCGCCGATGGGAATCTGGAGTTCCTGGGGCGGCTCGACGACGAACTGTCGGTCCGCGGGCAGCGGATCGCGCCCGCCGAGATCGAGGCCGTGCTGCGCCGCCACCCCGCCGTGGACGACGCCCTCGTCCGCACCGTGGGCGAGGGCGCGTCGGAGGCGGGCAGCGAGCGGCTGATCGCCTGGGTGACGCACGACGCGTCATCGGCTCCGCCCGATCCGGGCGAACTCCGCACCCACCTGGCCGAGTTCCTGCCGTCCACCATGGTCCCCGAGGCCGTCCACGTGCTGGACGCCTTCCCGCGGACCGTGCACGACAAGGTCGACGTCAAGGCCCTCCCGACCACCTCCCCGGCGCGTGCGGACGACTCGGCGACGGGCCCGCTCCCCTCCCCGTCCGCGTCGGTCGAGGACACCCTCGCCGCCCTGTGGCGGGAGGTCCTGAACGGTGCGGCGAGCGGCCCGGACGACGATCTGATCGCCCGGGGTGCCACCTCGCTGGACGCCGCTCGGGTGGCAACGCGCGCGGCAGCGAGCCTGTGCGGGCGCCTGGACGTGATCACCATCTTCGCGCACCCCACGATCCGCGCCCAGGCAGCGGTGATCCGGGACTGCGACCACGCCTCGTGCCGGGTCGCCCGCCTCGCGCCCACGCCTCCGGCCGAGACGGCCCCGGCCTCCCACAGCCAGCTCCGCCACTGGATCACGAGCCGCTTCGACGCCACGTCCTCGGCGTACAACATCGCGGTCGGCATCGAGCTGGCCGAGGTCCCCGACCCCGCCGTCCTGCGCACGGCGCTGGACGAACTGACCGTGCGTCACGAGATTCTCCGCACCACGTTCGCGCTGGAGGACGGCGAACTCCTCCAGCGCATCCGGCCCCCGCAACCCGGCTGGGTGCCCGTGGAGGTCGGTGCGGCGGCCGACCCGTCGCGCCATCTGCGGGCGGTGAGCGAGCGGCCGTTCGACACCGAGGCCGGGCCCCTGCTGCGGCTCGGCCTGATCACCCCGGCCGATACGGAGCGGACACCCGACCGGGGCACCGTGCTGTACCTGGTGATCCACCATCTGATCAGCGACACCTGGTCGTTGACGCTGCTGCTCACCGAGCTGGCGGCCCGGTGCCGGGCCCTCGCCACCGGGGACGGCCCGGCCGAACTGCCGCCCGCCCGCCTCCAGTACCGCGACTACGCCGCCTGGGAACAGGCGCGGCTGGCCGGTCCGGCGGGGCAGCGGATGCGCGGCTTCTGGACCGACCGGCTGGCCGGACCGCTGCCGGCCCTCGGCCTCCCGCTGGACGCCCCGCGCGGCTCCGCGAAGGTCCCCGGCGCCGACGTGCAGCGCTTCGCGCTCGATCCCGAGGTCACCGACGCCCTGCGGTCGTGGGCCGGGGGCAACCGGGCCACCATGTTCATGGCGCTGCTCACCGCCACTTCCGCATGGCTGCACCGGCTCACCGGCCAGCGCGATCTGGTGGTCGGTACCCCGGTGGCCGGGCGCCCGCACCTCGACCTCGAAGACGTCCTCGGCTCCTTCGTCAACAGCGTGGCCCTACGGGTCGCCGTGGACCCGGAGGCATCGCCCGAGGAGCTGCTCGCCCAGGTCCGGTCGACCGCCCTGGAGGCGTTCGCCCACGAGGAATACCCTCTCGACCTCCTCGTACGGGACCTCGGCCTGGTGCGCGACCCCGAACGCTCGGCCCTGTTCGACGTGATGCTGGTCCTCCAGAACGCGCCCGGGGCCCGGACGGAGTCCGTCTGGGGGGAGCCCAGCGCCCGCCGGGTCGATGTCGACCGCGGCGTCGGCAAGCTCGACATGATCGTCACCTTTGTCGAGGACGAGGACGGGCTGCGCGGCGAGATCGAGTACGACTCCCACCTCTTCACGAGCACGACGATCGAGCGCTGGCTCGCCGGGCTGTCGCGCACGATCGCGGCGCTTCCGCACTCCGGCGGCGCGACCGCGGCCGCCGTGGCCCGCTCGGCACTTGACGCCCCGGCGGAGCCGGTTCTGCTCCACACGGCGGTGGAGCGCCGTGCCCGGCTCACTCCCGAGCGGACCGCGGTGGTGTGCGAGGACCGGGTCCTCACCTACGGGGAACTCAACAGCCGGGCGAACCGGCTCGCCCGCCGGCTTCGCGACGAATTCGGCGTGACCCCTGGGAAGATGGTCGGCTACGCGGTCGAGCGCTCCGAGCGGGTGCCGGTCATCCAGCTCGCGGTCCTCAAGGCGGGCGGCGCCTTCCTCGGGATCGATCCGGCCCACCCCGAGGCACGCAGCCGCGCCGTACTAGAAGACGCCCGGCCGGTCCTGCTGGTCGTCGACGGTCACGAGCAGGGCTGCCGTCCGGAGGGCGTGGAGTGGCTCCCCGTGCTCGCCCTCGATGACGCACCCGAGCTGTCCGACGACGGTGAGGGGGCGGCCGATCTCACCCCGGCCGCCGGCCCGGACGACCCCGCGTACGTCATCTACACCTCCGGCAGCACCGGCACGCCCAAGGGTGTCATGGTGGAGCACCGGAACGCCCTCGCGCTGCTGTGGGCCGGCGGCTGGCCGTTCGACTTCCGGGACGACGACGTCTGGACGTCGACGCACTCGTTCGCCTTCGACTTCTCCGTCTGGGAACTCCATCTGCCGCTCTCCCGCGGCGCCCGGGTCGTGATCATTCCCGAGGCGACGCGCCGGGACCCGCGCAAGCTGCTCCC
Organism: Streptomyces sp. P9-2B-2; assembly: GCF_030406865.1. Classification (NCBI taxonomy): domain Bacteria; kingdom Bacillati; phylum Actinomycetota; class Actinomycetes; order Kitasatosporales; family Streptomycetaceae; genus Streptomyces; species Streptomyces sp. P9-2B-2. The sequence continues at coordinate 654,053 of NZ_CP129126.1, forward strand.
GGTCCTCGTACGGGAGCGGGTGACCGTGCTGTCCCAGGTCCCCAGCACCTTCGAGCGCGCGGTGGACGCACTCGACCGCCGCCCGGAACTGGCGCCGACCTCCCTGCGCTACGTGATATTCGGCGGCGAGCCCATCAATCCCGGGGCCGTCCGGCGCTTCGCGGGACACCTGCCCGGGGTGGACCTGGTCAACGGTTACGGCATCACCGAGACCACCGTCTTCACGACCTTCAAACGACTCGACCTCTCCGAGGCGCCCGAAGCGGCCGATGCGCCGCCGTCCGACATGCAGAACATCGGCCGTCCGATCGGCACGATGAGTGTGGAACTGCGGGACACGGACGGGCAGTTGGTGCCCGAGGGCAGCGTCGGGGAGATCGTCATCAGCGGGCCCGCGGTGGCCCGTGGCTACCTCGGCCGGCCAGAGGAGACCGCCCGGGTCTTCGGGGTGCACGCGGACGACCCCGGGGCCGGGGGCCACGACGGCCGCCCCTCCCGGAGGTGGTACCGCTCCGGAGACCTCGCCCGCCGCCTCCCCTCCGGTGACCTGGTGTTCGTCGGACGGCGGGACCGCCAGGTCAAGATCCGCGGCTATCGGGTGGAACTCGAAGAGGTCCGCTCCGCGATCCTGAGCACGGGGCTGCTGGCCGGCGACGCCGTGACCGACGTCCGGACCGGCCCCCACGACACCCCGACGATGGTGGCCTACCTGGACGACCGCGACCGGGAGCGGATCCCCGCCCTGCGCCAACGGCTCCAGGAGCTGCTGCCCGCGCCCATGATCCCCGCGTCCTTCGTCACCGTTGACGACTGGCCGACCACGGCCAACGGGAAGGCGGACCTGGACGCGCTCCGTGCCCGGTACTCCGGCGACCGGCAGTCCCCTGCCGAGGACGAATCGGAGGCGACGACGGACCAGGGTGCCACGGGCGGCGCGCCCGACACACTGGCCTCGCTGGGGGAGCTGTGGGGCGAGCTGCTCGGCCACTGCGACCTCGGTCCCGACGACAACTTCTTCACCGTCGGGGGCCATTCCCTGCTGGCCGTGGCGCTGGTGACCAGGGTGGAGGAGAACCTGGGCGTCGTCCTCGGCCTGGAGGACGTGCTGACGCATGCCACGCTCGCGGGCCAGGCGGAGCTGATCGACGCCCGCCGCACCCCGGCGGAGGAGCAGCCCGCCACCGGACCGGACCCGCTCCCCGCGGCCCCGGTCTCCGGCGACCACCCGTTGTCGCCCGCGCAGTCGGAGTTCTGGCTGCTCGACCAGTTCCGGGCCCCGGGGACACCGGCGGCGACACCCGAGATCCTGGACCTGGGCACCCCGTGGGACCCCGCGGCCGACCGGGCGGCGTTCGCCCGGCTCGTCGAGTCCTTCGAGATCCTGCGCACCGATTTCCCCCTGGCGGACACACACCCCCGGCAGCGGATCCGTCCGCACGGCCATGAGGACGCGCTCCGGCTGACCGACCTGTCCCGCTCGCCCACGGCCGAGGACCTGCGGAATCTCCTCGACGAGGAGGCGGCCCGGCCGCTGGACCTCACCGAGGGCCCGCTGTTCCGGCTCCATCTGGTCCGGCGCCCGGACGCGTCGACGCTCGCCGTCGTCACCGCCCATCACATCGTGTGGGACGGCATGTCCTGCGACGTGCTCACCCGGTGGTGGCAGCAGGACCGGCAGGCGCAGCGGGCGGGCGACGTCACCCCCCGGCGTCCGGCACGTCAGTTCCGCGATATCGCCGCCCAGCAACTCGACTACCTCCGGAGCCCGGAGGGGCGCGCGGAACTCGCGTGGTGGACCGGGCGGTTGACCGGAGCCCACCGCACCCGCCCCGATCTCACACCACTGGGCATCGGACACCCGTCCGGGCCCCGGGACTTCCTCGGGTGTCGCCACCGGGTGACGGTGGACGCCGGACGCACTCACGCCCTCCAGGCGCTCTGCTCCGACGCGCGGACCACGCTGTTCGCGGGGCTGCACGCCGTCGTCAAGGCGTTTCTGTTCGCCCTGACCCGGCAGACCGACCTCGTGGTGATGTCACCGGTGTCACTGCGGGACGGGCGGGTCCTGGAGGAGCAGCTCGGCCCGCTGATCAATACGGTCGCCCTCCGCGACCATGTCGAGCCCCGCGAGCCGTTCCGCGCCCTGCTGGACTCCGTACGCCACTCGGTTGTCGACGCGCTGGCCCACCGGCGGATCCCGCCGGGAGACATCGGCCGGGCGCTGGGGCTGGACGCCGACGCGCCGCTGGCCGACATCGGTCTGACACTCCAGCCCCGGACGGGGACCACCGAGGCCGCCTGGACGGAAGAGGTCTTCGGCGCGCACACCCCGCTGTGGTTCGACATCACCGAGCAGGCGGACACCCTGCACGTCGAGATCGTGGCGCCACGTGCCCGTATCGACGACGACACCCTCGCCGAACTCGGGCGGGCCTTCCTCCGGATCGTGGGGCTGCTCCTCGATCACCCCGATGCCCCGCTGGACCAGGCCGTGGATGCCCGGCCGGCGGAGTCCCCGGCCCCCCTGACCATCGAGCTGCGCTACTGAGCGCTGATTCCGGGACCGGTGCGAAGCGGTCCCCGCTGAAAGGAGCAGAGGTGGACACTCAGGAAATACTGTCGGTCCAGCACCACCATGAGCCGGCCGACCATGAGGTCTGGCGGCACCTCTACCGCCAGCAGTTGGATCTCGTGCCACTGGCCGCGCCGGCCATCTACCTGGAGGGGCTCGACCTGCTCGGCCTGCCCGCCGATCATGTGCCCGATCTCGACCGGGTGAACGAGCGCTCCCGCGCGATCACCGGCTGGACGTTCGTCGCGGTGGACGGCCTGGTGAAGGGGGCCGACTTCTTCACCATGCTCTTGAACCGGCGATTCCCCGTCACCAACCAGATGCGCAAGCCGGAGGAGATCCGCTTCGCCGAACTGCCCGACCTGTTCCACGACTTGTTCGGCCACGGCCCCTTCCTGGCCCACTCGCGCACGGCGGATCTGTACCAGGAGTTCGGCCGTATCGGGGTCCGCTGTGCGGAGCGCCCCGATGAACTCGCGCTGCTCCAGAGCATCATGTGGACCACTCTGGAGGCCGGTCTGATACGGACACCCGACGGGCTCCGGGCGCTGGGCGGCGCCATCCTGTCCTCGGCCGACGAGATCCAGCAGTGCCTCGACCCGGACGCCGCGACCGAGACCTTCGACCCGGAGGTGGTGCGGCGCGCGACGTTCGACATCCTCCAGCTCCAGAACCGCTACTTCGTCATCGAGGACCTCGCGGAGATCGAGTCGGCGCTGGCCGACCTGGACGCCCGGGTCGACGAGGGAGACCGCTGATGACGAAGCCGCAGACCACTACGGGGTACTTCCTCCGCGGGGATGTCGAGGTCGAGCCGCTGGTCGACCGCTGGTATGCGTGGGTGCACCTGGTCTCCCCGGCGACGGCCGCGTTCGTCACCATGGAGCGTCATCTGCGGATGATGGAGTCCTACGTCCGCTCCCCCGCGATGCACGCTGCCGCGGCGGCGAACCCGGCGACCCGCAGCGGCCCGTTCCTCGACCTCGGCGGTGCCAAGGTCGCCGAGGTCCAGGCGCTGCTGGACGCGACCCGTACCAAGGCGAAGCGCCAGCAGGACTTCGTGGCGGCGTTCGGCGAGCTGGACACGCTCCTGGAGAGCATGACCGGTGGCGCGCTGGAACCGCTGTACCCCTCCGTCCCGGCCGCGCTCCAGGGCCTGGTGGAGCTGGAGTACGACCGCCACAACCGGGCCCGGTGCCGGCTCTACGAACGACTGCTCTACGCCGATGCGCTGGCCGACCCGTCGGGGCAGTGTCTGCGCCTGGTGCGCACGGACCGCGACGGCGACCGCCCCTTCGCCTTCTCCACGCCCCGCCTGCCCGTGGTGGAGGACCCGGACGACACCGACGGCGCGGCCTGGGAGGGCGCCGTGGAACTCGACCTGCCCTTCGCCACCCCGGCGCTGGACACCCTGTTCCGCGCCCGCACCGAACCCGTCGATCCGGACGAGCTCGCCGACGAGCTGGGCCTGGACGCCGGTGCCCGTGCGCGCTTCCGCGAGCTGTTCACCACCACTCCCCCGCGGACGCCGGACGAGCGCGCGGACTCGCGGCCCGGGCCGGGCCGGGTCCGGGTGACCTACTTCGGGCATGCCTGTGTGCTGGTGGAGGACGACGAGGTCAGCATCCTCGTCGACCCCGTGCTCCCCTACGACCACGAATCCGACGTGCCGCGCCGCTCCTTCGCGGATCTGCCCGACCGGATCGACTACGTACTGATCACCCACGCCCACCACGACCATGTGCTGCCCGAGACACTGCTTCAGATCCGGCACAAGGTGGGCACGGTCATCGTGCCCGGCAACGACGGCGGCGGGCTGATGGACCCCTCGCTGCGCCTCGTCGTCGAGCACCTGGGCTTCCCCGATGTCCGTGAGGTGCGGGAGCTCGACGTCACCCACCTCCCCAACGGGGCGATCACCGCCATCCCGTTCGTCGGCGAGCACCACGACCTGGCGATCCGGTCGAAGTCCACCTACCACGTCCGCCTCGGCGGCCTGACCGCGCTGTTCGGGGCCGACACCGCCAACGTCAACCCGGCGCTCTACGACCGCGTGCACGACCTGGTCGGCGACGTCGACCTGATGTTCCTGGGCATGGAGTGCGAGGGCGCGCCGGCGAGCTGGGTCTATGCCCCGTACTTCGCCCATCCGCTCGACCGGGACCACGACCAGAGCCGGCGGGGGCGCGCGTCCACGTGCGACGAGGCCCTCGATGTCGTCGAGCGCTTCCGCAGCTCGGCGGTCTATGTGTACGCGATGGGCGAGGAGCCCTGGCTCTACCCCCTACTGGGCATCCCGTACACCGATGAGTCCCTCGCGATCCGGGAGGCCAAGCGGCTGGTCGAGACCTGCCATGAGCAGGGCCGCCACTCCGAGCGGCTCTACGGTGCGAAGCGTTGGAGCGTGTCGTGAGCATCTCCCGAATCGAGGCCCTTCAGGGCCCGGCCCACCAGCAGCAGCGCGCCGCCTGGCTGACGGCCATGCCGTCCCCCGAGGACGCCTTGCACTGGGCCGACTCCGTCGTCACCGCAAATACGGCCGCCCCGGGGACGCGACACCGTGTCACTCTCGGGCCGGAGAGCCGTCGCCGGGTCACCGCGGTGAGCGGTGGTCAGACGCTGGGCGATTTCGTCGTCCTGCTGTCCGCCCTCGTGGCCGTCGTGCAGCGCACCTCGGCACACGACGTGGTCTGGCTGTCCACTCCCCTGCTCCACGGCGTCGACAGCCCCTACGGGTACGACGACCGGGTGCCGCTGGTCTTCCGCCCGGAGCGGCGGGGCAGCTTCAAGTCGCTGCTGGAGCATGTGCGCCACCAGGTCGCCACCTCGTACGCGGTCCAGGGCTTTCCGGTCCGCGACCTGTGGGCGCAGGCGGACGGACCGACGGACACCGGTGTGGTGGTCGCCGAGACCTCTCTGCACGAGGATGTGGCGGTCGACGACAGCACCGAACTGGTCATCAGGATCAATACGGCGGAGGGCAGTTTCGACGTCGAGGACCGGCACGGCCGGTTCCCGGAGTGGTTCGCCGACCATGTCGTCGGGCTGGTCGAAAAGGTGCTGGAGTATCTCGACGACACCGGTGTCGCGGTGGCCGACCTGGACCTGCTCGACGACGACGAGATCCTCCACCAACTCGACACGCTCACCGCCACCGGCGTGCCCGCCCACACGCCGGACGACTCGCTGGCGACCCGGTTCCGCGCGGTGGCCGCCGCCGATCCGGACGCGACCGCCCTCCTCACGGGCGGCCGGGCGGTGAGCTACGGCGAACTGCACTCCCGCGCCGCGCAGTTCGCCCATCACCTCCGCGACGATCTGAGCCTGGCCGAAGGGGAAGCGGTCGCCGTCCTGGTCTCGCGCGCCGAGGACACCCTCGTGGCGCTGTGGGGCTGCATGCTCGCCGGGACCGCGTATGTCCCGATCGACCCGCACGCCCCGACCGACCGCATCGCGCAGATCGCCGACGCCGCGAAGGCCAAGGTCCTGGCGCTGCACTCCAGTCTGCTGCACCGCCTCACGGACCTGCCCACGCTCACCGTGTGCGGTCTGGACCTCCAGTTCCCCGCGGGCACGGCGGCGGTGTCACCGGCCGAGCCGACCTGGCCGGCCCCGCGGGGTGGCGACGCCGCCGCGGTCATCACGACCTCCGGCTCGGGCGGGACCCCGCGCACGATCGTCCTCGACCACGCCGGCGTGGTGAACGTCGCGCTCGACCACGTCACCGAGCTCGGTCTCGGCCCGAGCGACCGCTACCTCGCGTTCATGGCGCTCTCGTTCGACGGCGCGCTGCTCGACATCGTGATGACCCATCTCGCCGGTGCGGCGCTGGTCCTCCCGGACGAGCAGGAGCTCGCCGATCCGCGCCGTCTGGAAGACCTGATGGCCGGGCACGCCGTCACGGCGACCACCATGACGCCCTCCTATCTGAGTGCGCTCGATCCGCTGCGGCTGACGGACCTCCGGGTGCTCATCTCGGCGGCGGAGCCGGCCAATACGGCGGATCTGCTGGCGTACGCGGCCCGCGGCGTCTCGGTCTACAACGGCTACGGCCCGACCGAGGCATGTGTGAACACGACGCTGCACCAGGTGGATCCGCAGCGCGACTACCACGGTGTACCGCTCGGCCGGCCGCGCGCGAACATGCAGGTCTACATCCTGGACCAGGACCGGAATCTGCTCCCCCGACATGTCATCGGCGAGATCGCGATCTCCGGGCGCGGTGTGGCGTCCGGGTACATCGGGGACCCCGAGCAGAGCGCCCGCCGGTTCGTCCCGCACCCGTTCCGCCCGGACGGCGGTGTGTTGCACCTGTCCGGCGACCTCGGCGGCTGGGACGAGAACGGGGAGTTGGTCTTCGCCGGCCGCCGGGACCAGCAGGTGAAGATCCGTGGCTTCCGGGTCGAACCCACCGAGATCGAGAACGCGCTGCGCACGCACGACCGCGTGGAGGATGCCGTGGTCGCCGCGGATACCGACCGCGGGGTGCTCGTCGCCTTCGTCCGCGAGCCGGGCGGCCACGGCCCCGAGCACGGCGCAGTACCGGTCGACGCGCTCTCCGACCACCTCGCCCGGACGCTCCCCGCCTACATGGTCCCGAGCGCCGTGCACCTCGTCGACAACTTCCCCACCACCGAACACGGCAAGGTGGACCGTCGCGCCCTCCTGGACCTGCACGAGCGGCGGCTGGCCGAGCGCCCGGTCAGCACACCGGCGAACCCGCTCGAAACGCGCCTGCTGGAGGGGTGGGCGAAAGTCCTCGGCCTGCCCGCGATCGACGCCGAGGACGACTTCTTCCAGCTCGGCGGCGACTCCATCCGGCTGATCCAGGCCGTACAGGCCGCGGAGCAGGTGGGCATCACGCTGCGCACCAGCGACATCATCGAGCAGCGGACGGTTCGCGCGCTCGCGGGGATGGTGGCCGAACGCGGCGATGCCACCGAGTCCGTGACACCGGCCGTGAGCGCGTCCGTGAGCCTCACCGACGACGAAACGCGGCAGCTTCCGGCGCGGTGCGAGGACGCCTACCCGCTGACGCACCTCCAGGAACGCATGGTCGAGTGGTCCGCCGAACCGGACCTGCGGGCGCTGCACGCCTACCACTGCGTCGCGGGATGGCGGCTGCGCGACGGCGAGCTGGACCTCGATGTGCTGCGGCAGGCCCTGCGCGGCCTGGTCGAACGGCACCGGTCGCTGCGCACCGCCATCGTCCGCGCGGCCGGCTCGGGACGGCTGCTCCAGTGCGTGCTGCCGCCGGACGCCACCCTCGTCGACACCGTCGAAGCCCACCCGGAGGACACGGCCGACACGGTGCTGAACGCCGTCGTCGAGGCCGATCTCGCCGAGGCCTTCGACACCGACGGCGCCGCGCCGTGGACCCGCTTCCACCTCGTCGTACGCTCCGCGACCGAAGTCGATGTCGTCATGTCCGCGCACCACGCGCTGACGGACGGATGGAGCGGCGTCCAGCTGCGCAACGAACTGCTCGACGACTACGGAACCCTCCGTGCCGGCGGCCGCCCCGACACCGCGGCGCCCACGGTGGACTCCTACCGGGAGTTCGTCGCGCTGGAGCGGACACTCGCCGACGACCCGCAGGCACAAGGCTTCTGGGCGGACGCCCTGGCCACGCTCCCGGACGGTCTGACCACCCCGCGCCGCCGGGAGTTCCGGCGGGTGGGCTACACCGAGGTCGTCGTGCCCCCGGAGCGGGTCGAGGCGCTCCTCGCCGGCACCCGGAACAAGGGCCTCTCCCCCAAAGCCCGCTGTCTCTCCGCCTTCCTCGCCGCGCTCCACCGTCATGGCGGCGCTCCGGAGCTGACGGTCGGCATCGTCGCCAACGGCCGGTCGGAGCGGCTCACCGACCCGCTCGGCACCACGGGCCTGTTCTGGAACATCCTGCCGGTCAACTCCCGCTGGGACGCCGATACGCAACCCCCTTCGGCAACGGCGGTCCAAGCCCGGCTCGAAGCTCTGGAACCCTACGCGGGCTACCCGCTGGCCGGTCATGTCGCGGACGACGAGGCCATCGCGGGGTGGTTCAACTTCGTGCACTTCCATCACGCCCGCCAGGCCGTCGACCGGCTGACCCTGGTCGAGGAGTGCATCGCCCTCGGCCAGCTGCACCATCCGGTGGTGCTCGCGGTGTCGCTGGAACCGGCGACTCCCGGCGGCGCCCCCCAGCTCGTCGCCACCCTTGAGCACGACCTCGACCGGCTCGACGAGGCCTCCGCCGAACGGCTGATGGCCCTCTGGTCCGAGGCACTGTCCTCGCCGGCCACCGACACCCCGGGCTACGACGCCGTACCCGGCATACCGGAGGAATCCCGTGACACTGTTCAGTCCTGAGCACTCCGCGACCCCCGACGAGACCCCCTGGTACGACGTCGTGGTCTGCGGCGGCGGACTCGCGGGCGCCACCTTCGCCCGCCAGCTGCGCCGTGAACAGCCCGATGCCTCGGTCCTGGTGATCGACGGGCAGACCTACCCGGTGCCACTGGCCGCCCACAAAGTCGGCGAGTCGACGGTGGACATCGCGGGGTTCTACTTCTCCTCCGTCCTCGGACTCGCCGAGTACATGGCCGACAAGCACCTCCCCAAGCTGGGCCTGCGCTACTTCTTCGGCCAGGCGGGCCGGCCGTTCGCGGAGGCCCCGGAAATCGGGCTGTCGGGCTTCCCCGGGCGGAGCACCTACCAGATCGACCGCGGTGTCCTCGAAAACGACCTGTACGAGATGAACTGCGAGGCCGGTGTCGAGATCGCCACCGGCAGTATGGTCCGCGAGGTCGACCTGGGCCCCGGTGAGGACTCACATCTGGTGCAGTACGTCGACGGGGAGGGGGTGCCCCGGAGCGCGCGCTGCCGGTGGGTGGTCGACGCCATGGGACGCGCCCGGTACATCCAGCGCAAGCTCGGGCTTCAGCGCCCCACCGAGGGCCAGTTCAACGCCGTGTGGTTCCGCGTCGCGGGCCGGCTCGATGTCGAGGACTTCGTCTCCGACGACAACACCGACTGGCACGAGCGGGTGCCGGGCCGCAACCGCCGGCTCTCCACGGTCCATCTGATGGGCCCCGGCTACTGGGTCTGGCTGATCCCGCTCGGTTCCGGCAACACCAGCGTCGGCATCGTGACCTCCGGCGAGATCCATGACATCGACGGTATGAGCACCCTCCCCACGGCCGTCGAGTGGCTGGAGAAGAACGAGCCGGCGGTGGCGTCCGCGCTGCCCCACCACGAGGTTCTCGACTTCCTCGCCGTCCGCGACTACAGCTACACCTCCTCCCAGGTCTTCTCCGCTGACCGCTGGGGCTGCCTGGGCGAGGCCGCGGCCTTCGCCGACCCGTTCTACTCCCCCGGCTCCAACATGATCGCCTTCGAGAACTCGGGGCTGATCGGGCTGATCGGCGAGGACGCCCGGGGCGCGCTGCGTCCGGAGCGGGTCGATGAGCTGAGCCGTTTCATGCTCAGTCAGAACGACTGGCTCGCGTACAACATCCACAGCTCGTACTCGTACTTCGGCGAGCCCCTCATCATGGCGCTGTCGTTCATCTGGGACACCCTGCTCTCCTGGACCACGGCGACCCCGCAGATCTACAACGGCATCTTCCTCGACGAGGAGAAGGCCGCCGCGGTCCGCACCGCGACCCCGGGCCTCTACGCCCTGACCGTGCAGGTCAAGCGCCTGTTCAAGCAGTGGGAACAGAAGGCGGGGCGGGGCCGGGACTTCCGCTTCATCGACTACGACAAGATCCCGTTCCTGCACGAGGCGTACGAACGCAACCTCGTGGAGGGCAAGTCGGTGGCCGACCTCGTGGCGGACCACCGCCACAGCATGGCCGTGCTCGAAGAGGTGGCCCAGGCCATCTTCCTCATCGCCGTGGAGGACACCATGCCCGAGCGGCGGGCGCAGTTCGGCGAGCACCCCTGGCTCAACGCCTGGGCGATCGGCCTGGACCCCGAGCACTGGCGGTCCGCCGGACTGTTCCAGCCCACGACGCCACCTCGCTCCCTCGACGAGACGTACGCGACCCTGACGGCACTCTTCGACGCCCCGTCACCCGAGCCCGACACGACACCGGCCGCGCTGCCGATCGAACTGCGGCTGTAGGGCTGACAGCCCACTTCCGACAGCCGGACCGGCTCTTGCACAGCCTCCCCGTACCCGACCCAGTCATGACCTGAAAGACCGCCGATGCCCGCGGCCGTCGTCGCCGCGGGCATCGGCGCGGACCCCAGCCGGCTCCCACACGAGCCGCCGCAGATCAGCTACCCGAGGAGTGCCCATGATTTCGACGTGTCGTCAGTGGCACGAGCTGTCCTTGATCGAGCGTCAGGCACGTGCCGCACGGCACGACGGACAGCCCACATGGGATCTCTCAGAGGCCCTGTTGCGCGGTCTCCCGGCGTCGGCGGGCCGCGTCGATTTCCGCGCCGAGACCTATCCCGATCCACAAGGGGAACGGGAACTCCGGCGCCGCATCGCGGCCCGGGAGAACGCGAAATACGGCCTGTCGCTGACCGAGGACCACATCGTGGTGACGCACGGTGCGACCGAGGCCCTGTTCCTCCTCGCGCACACCTTCTTGAACCCCGGTGACCGGGTCGCCGTACAGGCCCCCAGCTTCCTCTTCTACCGGGAAATCCTCGAAAACCTCGGCGCCACGGTCGTCCCCCTCAACGCGGAGCCCGACAGCGCCCGTCCGGCACGGATGCGGTTACTGCACAGCCCGTCGAACCCCGATGGCCGCGTGCTCGCCGAGGGCACCCTGTCCCTGCACGCCGAGGCGGCGCGCGCCGATGGCTCGCTGCTCGTCCTGGACCAGGTCTACGACGAGCTGATCGTCAGCGGTACGCGTCCCCGTGAGGACCAGGCCGTGCTCGACAGCGGCCATGTGGTGAAGGTGAACTCCGTGTCGAAGGCGTTCGGTTGCCCCGGAGTCCGCATCGGCTGGATCACCACGGCACCGGCGGTCGCCGAAGTACTCACCGGTGTGGCCGAGCGCCTGCGCATGGGCCCGTCGCTGGTGGCTCAACAAGCAGCGACGGCTCTGCTGGTCCGGCCGGTGGACGGAAACCTCGAGCTGCTGGCCGAACGCCGCGCCATCGCCCTCGACGCGCTCTCCACACTCGACCTCTTCGAGGAGGCGGCACCTCCACCGGGCGGCCTGTTCCTCTGGCTGAAGCTGGCCGACCCGAACGCGAGCGCCCAGCAGTTCTGCGACCGGGCACTGGCCGAGGTGGGCGTACGGCTGATGCCCGGCCTCGGATTCTGGCAGGGAACGGACGACCGGGTACGTCTCTCGTTCGGCGCGGTTCCGGACTACCTTGACGCGGCATTCGACCGCCTCCGTCAACTGACGGTCCCCTCACGACGGTCCGCAGCCGGTCTCACCACAGCCCATGGAATCAGGTGAGTTCTCCGTTCCCGCCAGAGGCTTTCGAGCGCGCCGCACCATGACCGATATCGATCGCCGACGGCCGGCGGGCCGTCACGATACCCACCAAGATCCGAAATCACCTGGAGCCGGACGTCTCACTGATGGGTAATGACATGACGATGCCGTCGGCGACGCAGTCCCCGCCCCGGGAAGGGCTGCGCCGCAACCGTGACTTCCACATCTTCTGGATCGGCGAGACGATCTCGCTCTTCGGCGCCGAGGTCAGTCTCCTCGCTCTGCCGCTCACCGCCCTCGTCGTGCTCGGCGCCGACGCCGCCGACCTGGGCCTGCTGCGCTTCGTCGAGTACCTCCCGTTCCTCGCCCTGGCGCTGCCCTTGGGAGTGCTCGTCGACCGGAGCAGGCGTCACCCGCTGCTGGTGATCGCCAACAGCGCCCGTGCCGTGCTCGTCGGGATCATCCCGGTGCTCGCGGCACTCGGGTGGCTGTCCATGTCCTGGCTGGTGATCCTCGCCCTGGGCATCGGGACGTTCACCGTGCTGTTCGACCTGTGTCTTCCGGCCTACCTCCCGAAGTTCGTGGCCTCGGAGGACCTGCTGTCGGCCAACGGTCGGGTGTCCATGAGCCAGGCTGCGGCGGAGGTCGCGGGGCCGGGCCTGTTCGGCTTGCTCGTCCAGTGGCTCACCGCGCCCCTCTGCCTGGCACTCAACGCCGGTTCCTACCTCGTGTCAGTCCTTTCGCTGCTGCTCATCAAGCGGCCGGAGCCCGCCCCCACCCGCGTGGTCGGCACCCCCTGGCAGGACCTCTACGACGGGCTGCGCTTCCTCGTACGTTCACGCTTGATGCGGGCGGTGACCCTGGCCGGGAGCCTCTACAACCTGGCGTGGGCCATCTTCCAGACCGCGTTCCTCGTCTACATGAACAAAATTCTCGGGTTCAACGTCGGCATCGTCCTCGCGGTGGGAGCGGCCGGCGGCCTGGCCGGAGCCGCCTGCGCCCCCTGGCTCTCCCGGCGCCTCCCCGTCGGCGTCACCTACCTCGCGGCCGCCGCCGCCATCGCCGTCCCCGCCCTGCTCATCCCCGCCGTCACGGGGCAGCGCACCACCCTCGCTCTCGTCGATACCGCCCTTCTGGTCCTCATGAACGGCGGTCTCGCGGTCTTCAGCGTCCTCACCGCGACCCTGCGGCAGAGCGTCACTCCCGACGGCCTCATGGGCCGCGTCGTGGCCGGCTACCGGGCCCTGGTCTTCGGCGGCATCTCCCTCGGCGGCCTGATCACCGCCTGGCTCGGCAACCTGGCCGGCCCACGCGCCATCCTCTGGGTGGCCGGCGTGTTCTTCCTCTCCGCCCTGGCACCGGTCCTGCTCTCCCCGGTCCCCCGCCTACGGGGTTTCGGCACGGCGGACAGCCCCCTGAGCGGCACCGAATCCGCTGCAGGAGAGCGGGCAGAGGCTTCGTCGGACCACACAGAAGCAGGTAGTTGACGCATCTGCCCCAAGGAGGCGCTCGCCGCGGCCGACCGGCCAACGAGCCGGCACCTAACCGATGTCGGGCTCGGACCGCACCTCGATCCGGTCCCCCGTCCGCTCCATCTCCAGCACGACGAGCTCGTTCCGGCCCCGCCGCCACAGATGGCTCGGGGCGTAAAGGGTGACCTGCGCCCCGAGGGACCAGTACCGGCCGAGCGCGAACCCGTTGAGCCACACCATGCCCTTGTCCCAGCCCGGAAAGGCGAGGAAGCCGTCCGCGGGGGTGTCGACATGGACCCGGGCCCGATGGAACGCGGGGCCGGTCGGCACGTCTCCGCGGCCGAACTTCACAGCCGAGAGGTCGTCGAGAGGCAACCGGCGGATCTCCCAGTCGCTCAGTTCGTCCTCACCAAGGAGCACCTTGCCGCTGAGGCCCTTGGGGTCATTCAGTCCCTCCCCGAAGTTGATCCGCCCGGTGGGATCGACCAGGAGGTCGAGAGTGCCGGACGCACCGGCCACGGTGAAGTCGACGGTGTGGTCCGGCTGGTTACGGTCAAAGGTGCCGATCCGCTTGCCGTCGCCGAACACCAGCGCACGGTCGCCCAGGCCCGTGAGCCGCAGACTCTTGGTCCCCTGCGGCCCCCGCACCCGGGTGCGGTAGTGGATCAGCCCGTAGGACTGCCCGACCGCCTCCATATGAGCGGGAGCGGTACGCCGGATCGGAGTGCTCAGCGCGTCGAGGGCGTCCATCAGCGGCACCGACTCGCGGACGGCGACCCGCTGGGCCGGCATACGGCGCGGCGTGGCCGGCAGGGGCGTGCTCGGCAAAGTGCTGTACTTGGCCAGCACGTCACGCACCTGATGGAATTTCTCGGTGAGTTCGCCCGATTCGCTGATCGGGGAGTCGTAGTCGTAGCTGGTGACGGTGGGCTGGTAGTGGCTGCCGGTCAGGTTGGCACCCGCGTACCAGCCGAAGTTCGATCCGCCCACCGCCATATAGAAGTTGATCGACGCTCCGGACTCAAGGAGCTTCTGCACGTCGGCAGCGGTCTGCGCTGGATCCGTGGTGTGGTGCGGCTCTCCCCAGTGGTCGAACCAGCCATCCCAGAACTCGGTGCAGAACAGCGGCTTGTCCGGCTGGAATTTACGCAGCTCGGCAAAGGGCCCGGCCGGATCCCCGGCGAAGTTGACGGTGGAGAGGAGGTCGGGGAGGCTGCCGTTCCTGAGCATTTCCTGGCTGGCCCCGTTGGAGCAGAACAGCAGGCTGTCCACGCCCTGCGCCCGCATGGTGTCCCGCAGATGTTCCAGGTGCGCATGGTCGTCGCCATAGCTGCCGTACTCGTTCTCGACCTGCATGGCGATGATGGGCCCGCCACGTGTGGCCTGCAGATCGACGAACCGGGGCAGCAGTTCCGCGAACCAGGCGTCCACCGCCCGCTCGTAGGCGGGGTCGGAGCGGCGCAGCGGCGCGTCCTTGTCCTTGAGGAGCCAGGCCGGCAGACCGCCGAAGTCCCATTCCGCGCAGATATACGGTCCCGGTCGCACGATCACCTTGAGCCCGACTTCGTCCGCGATCCGTACGAAGGACACGACATCGCGCCATCCGGTGAAGTCGGCCTTCCCCTCGTGCGGTTGGTGGAAGTTCCAGGCCACATAGGTCTCCACCGTGTTGAGCCCCATGGCCCGCATCCGCAGCAGCCGGTCGCGCCAGTCCTTGGGATGCGTCCGGAAGTAGTGAAAGGCCCCCGAGAGGATCCGGAACGGCTCACCGTCCAGCAGGAATTCGCTCCCGCGCACGGTCAGCCCCCGCGGACTGTCGGCCTGCGCCAAGGTCGTACGGCCACCGCCCAGGGCGACACCCACGGACGCGGCCCCCACCACGGCCGCACTCACAAATCTCCGCCGGCTGAACTGCGTCATCTCTGCTCTCCTCGACTCGACCGACCGTCACGCAAGGTTCGAACATGTTCAGTGGTGCGCGGTTCTGTGCCTTGAGAGTGTCATGTAGAACAGAAACGAGCACAAGGGTTCGTGACTGAACACAGTTCAGCCAGGAGCGGGCGCTGACGTTCGCTCCGTAGCCTTCCTGGGCCCCCAGGGAAGCGCTCCGCCATGGCACGGCGGGCCGACAAAGGTGCCCGCAACCATGCCCCCTCGTACCTTCACCATCCGGCCCTCGCCTGGGTTTGCTGGTACGACATCACCCATCGACTGGATGCGCGCCCGGCGAGGCCCGCAGGAGGGGGCACCGTTGCACTCGCACGGAGATCGTCGCGCGATCGCAGACGACAGTCGTAGACGACAAGCCACAGCCCGCCCGACCACCAAGAAGGCACGCCCGACGACCGACGCCGGTGCCGGTGCCGACCCGGCAACGGTGCTGGCGCTGCAACGCACCGCCGGGAATGCCGCCGTTACGCGGCTGTTGGAAGACGGGCGACCTCGGGACGGAGCCACGGGCCAGGAAACCGTCCAGCGCGCCGTGCACGGAGGCACCCCCGGCGAGGTCGTCCAGCATGCGGAAGAGGAGGCGACCGGAGGACACGGCGGGATCAAGGACCGGGTCGGCGGGAAAATCAAGGAGAAGCCCACGAACGACGTGGAACGGGGTTTCTACGCCGATATGCGCGCGGGCAAGCACCCCGCCCTGGAGGGGGTGGTCCCGGATTCCTACAGCGCCGAGCAGGTGCAGACGATGGACGGTGAAAAGGGGAAGGGCGACGACTCGACCCACATCTACATCGACAATCTGACGCACGACATGAAGATGCCGAAGGTCCTCGACATCAAGGTGGGGGAAAGCACCGCGAGCAAACAGGAGTTGCTCACGTCGATGTCGAAGGCCGACGCCTGGAAGAAGAAGATGAAACTGAAGGTCGCCGACAAGGTGACCGGCTCCGCGGACCGCGGCTATCGAGCGGTCGGCGGCACCGGCCTCAAAGGAAAGAGCCGACGCGCCATCGGCCGCGAGTCCGAGCAGATTGTGCAGGGCATTTCCGCGGATCCCAGCGTCTACGACCTGCTGGTGGAGCAGTTGACCCAGGTCAGGACGGCCGCCGAGAACTCCGGCCTCGCCTTCATCGCGGCGAGCGTACTCATCGCGGTGGACGAGCAGCCGGCGACGGAGAGCCCGGCGGCCACGGCGAAACTCAACCTCATCGACTTCGCGCACACCTTCGGCCCGGAGCAGCTGAGCGAGGAGCAGGTGAAGAAGTACCGCACCCGTTTCGACAAGGGAATGGCGAGGCTGATCGCGGACGTAAAGGCGGCCGGCGCGGCCAAGAAGGAGGCTGGGGAGGAGGCCGACGCGTAGTGGGCCAAGGCCAACGCCCGGACGCCGCACGGCAGGAAGGCCATTCAGCCGGAACGTCGACTGACCCTGGGTCAGCGCAGGCCGGTCGCCGCCCATGCCATGAGGGCCGCGAAGTCGTCGCCCGTAAGGCCGCATCGGGGATCGACCCGATGAAGCAATGCGGGACCCTCGTGATGCAGCGGTCCATCCACATCCACCAACAGCACTGGGCGCACCAACCCCCTCCCCTCTGACCACCGCGCCATCGCGCCACCCCTTACGACAAGCTCGCCGCCCGCTTCGCAGCGACCGTGCTGGTCGCAGCCCTCAACGAACGGCTGCGACCAGCACTTTCACAGCAAGCCCTGAAGGCACTCGCTTCTAGTACGACAGGTCCTTCTGGTCCGTGATCAGGCGACCGGCGATGTGCAGGTTGCCGTCGGAGTCGAGCACCGCGATGATCTTCTTCGTGGAGCCGTGGTGGGTCGTGAAGTAGATCTTGTCCGCCTCCTGGGAGGTGGAGCAGTTCGTGTTCACCGACAGTTCGATGCTCACCGGTGAGCTGATCAGGACGTCCTTTTTGGGCGAGGTGGGATAGACCTGGTTCTGCCGCAGCTTGATACGGCCGTGGGTGTCACCCTCAGTCCAGTCCGTCGCCAGTCCGAGGTCGATGTCCGCCATGAGGCTTCCTCTCCAGTTCCGGCGGGCCGTCCCCTTCCTGCCGCGCTTCAGCCGCGTCGTTCCCTGAGTGAAGCCCGACAGGACGTGCCCGCTCGCCAGTGAAAGAACCACGTGGGTCGGGTGACCTGCGTCACCTGAGCCGATCCAGAACCTATATAACTCGGGCATCCGACGGCACCGAACTCCGTAAATATGACTGATTTCTACGAAGTTGGCGCGATAGTCCCCATCTGGCCCATCGGGCGTCCGTCGGATCAGAGGTGGGACCGGCGGCACGCTTCCTGAAGATCACCGGCTGAGAGGAGCATCACAGGGCAACGGTCCATCGGCCACGGACAGTTCGAGGAGACTTCCTGAATGCTCGAAACGTTGTGGACCGTCATCGTGCCCGCGTTGGTGCTGATGGGATGCACCTTGGTGCTGACGGAACTCGTCTGGGTGCTCGTCACTTTGCGGAGGGTGGATCCCGAGGACCGATGGCTGGACCGAGTCGCCGGGCGGTCCCGGGTACGCGTCCTCGCGGAGCGGACGTTCCACTTGGTGTTGTGGGTGCATGCCCACACCGTCGGCCCGGCGGTGCGCCGGTATGTGCGGTGGGGTGCCCGTGGGACGACGCGTCATCTGCGCTGGGCCCGGCGCGGGTTCGGTCAGGACGCGGAGCGGCTGTTTCCTCGTTCCCACGCGGTACGGACCGCGGTGTGGGACTGGTACTGCACCATGCCGCTGGCGGGCATCGCGTACGTCATCAAGGCATGCGTACTTCTCCTGGTCACGGTCAACATCGGTGCCATCGTGACCAAGCTGGTGACCGGCGTGACGCACCTGTGGGAGAAGAGCAAGCGGGCCCCCGGAGGCTCAGCCGCGAACCCTGTCGTCGAAGGCGGTGGGAGCGAGCGGTCGGACCCGCTTCTCGCGCTGATGGCGGCGCTGCGCAGGGTGGGCGCGGCGATCGCGGACAAGGTGGGTCACCATCTGTCGGCGCTCACCGACCCCTTGGGCAGGCCCATGGAGGCGATCATTGCGGCCGCCGCCCTCGTTCTGCTCGCGATGATGCTGTTGGCGTCGCGCGTCGCCTGGCTCGCGCTCCGGCAGATAGCGAGACCTTCCTACCAGGATCACGGTCCGCATTACGCCGAGCCCCGCACCCGCTTCACATGGGCCCGGAGGCTGCTGAGTCTGCGGGTGGGGACGAACCGGGAGAACCGGCCGGTAGTGGTGTTGGTGAACTGTCTGGCCAGGGTGGGGGCCGCCCAGTCGTATCACCGCTGGTCACTCCGCATCCGTAGTCCGCTGACGGCGCCGCGGGTACAACTGGCGGACGCGGAACGGGTGGTGTGGTCGGCGTGGCGGACCCGGCACACGGCGATCCGCGGTGTGCTGCGCGCCCAGCACAAAGAGCACGCGGCAGAGGTGGTGGGGGCGTTGCGCATGATGGAGACCCGGCAGGACACAGACGCCGACCGAGGGCAGGCATTCGAGGACATGGCGCGGATGCTGGCGAAGATCGCCGAGCGATACGCGCAGGGCCGCACCCTTGCGCTGTTGGACCCCGAAGACCTCACCGGCGCCTCCCGGGCGGTCAATCGCGAGTGGATACGCATGGTCATCCTCGGCGTCGCCGTCATCGGGTCGGCAGTCGGAGCCTCCGCACTTGGCGTATCGGATGCCGCGCTCGCCCAGGTCGTCGGCATCGTCAGCCTCATCATGGTCGGTCTGCTGTACGGGTCCCGGCTCACGCCCACCGACCTCCTCGACGTGGTCCGTGGGCAGAGCCGTAAGTAAGCGGGAGGTCGGGCTACGGGCCGGGGGGGGGCGGGTCAGGCCGGTGGGAAGCTTTGTCCCGTCCGCGGGCGGACGAACAGACTCCGCGCCCCCCTAATAAACCGGCAGCGCCAGCAGTGTCGACCGGTTGAGGACGAACAGACGGTTGGCGGCCGCGGCGAGGGAGCGGGACTGGCCGCCGGTGAGGGCGTAGGTCTGGGGGCGGCCCTCTCCGCCACGCGGGAGGCCGCTCACGCCGGTGTCACCGCTCTCCACTATCCAGACGCTGTTTCCCTGGACGACCGGTGGCTGCCAGGGCGGGACGACGCCGGCGACCATCATCGGGTCGGCGGCCTGGCTGCCGTTGGCGTGCAGGGAATGCAGTGCGTCGCAGTCCAGCGCGTGGATCACTCCGCCGGCCACGGTGGGCGGGCCCCACCCGCCGGTGCCCCGTGTGGGCGGTCGCAACGGGTTCTGGGCCCATAGTTCGTGGCCGTCGGTGGCCTTCACCGCCGCCAGGCTGTTGCCGCCGAGGTAGACGGTTCCGCCGTCGATGGCGGGCCGTAGTGGTCCCGCGGCCTGCCCCTTGCGGATCCATGCGCGGGAGCCGTCGTCGGCACGGACCGCGGCCACGTCCCCCGTCTCCGTGCAGAGCACCAGGTGGCCTGCGCCGAGGGCCGCGGCGGGGTGGCCGCCCGACAGCGTCAGCGGTGGCCGCCGGGTCCAGCGCACCTTGCCGTCCGTCCCCACGCAGCGCAGGCGGCCGTCGGAGGTCAGCAGGTAGACGGCGTGCGCGTCGGCGGCCAGCAAGGCGCCGACCTCCGCGTCCACCGTCCAGCGGGGGGAGCCGGTGGCGGCCACCCAGGTGCGCAGGGTCCCCTCGGCGTCGGCGGCGGCCACCAGCCGGTCGCCGATCGACAGGTATCCGGCCTCCGCTTTCGCCTCGTCGGCCCGCCACCGCTCCCGGCCGTCGGTGACCCGGCGGGCCGCAATGCCGCCGCCGGAGGCCGCGTACACCACCACGTCGCGCACCGGCAGCGGGGCCGGTGACGCGGCGTCGGCGACGTCCTGGATGGGGCTCCACAGCGGTTCCGGGGAGCCTTCGGCGGAGCCGAGCGGTGCGGCCCGCACCTTTGCGGCCGGGGGGATGTCGAAGGGGTCGGACGGGGCGTCAGCAGGGGTGAGCCACCAGGCGGTGCCGCCGCCCGCCGCGGCCAGGAGCGCTCCACCGCCGGCGGCCGCGACCAGCAGCCGCCGCCGGGTGAGGCGGGGTGCCCCGCCCACCGCGCCGCCGTCGGGGGCGGCCGAGGGGCCGGGCGGACGGGCTGTCAGACGGCGGGCGGTCGCTTCCCGTTGCCGGATCTCCTGCCCCAACGGGCCGGATTTCCATAGCCGTTCGGGCTGCCGCGGGGCCGCCGCGGCGTCGGCGACCTGGGTGGGCTGCGGGCGGGCCTTCGGGTCCTTGGCGAAGCAGGGCGTGATGAGGTAGCGCAAGGCCTCCGGAACGGCGGAGAGGTCGGGGCTGCCGTGTACGACCTCGTACAGGACGGCGGTGACCTCGGCGCCGGTGTACGGCGGACGGCCGCTCGCGGCGTAGGCGAGGACCGCGCCGAGGGAGAAGACGTCGGCCGCCGGTCCGACGCGCTGCCCGAGGACCTGTTCCGGTGCGCCGTAGCCCGGTGTGACCGGGATCTGTCCCGTACGGGTGAGGGTCAGGCCGTGCTCGGGGCGGGCGATGCCGAAGTCGATGAGTCGGGGGCCGCGCGAGGTGAGGACGACGTTGGGCGGCTTCACGTCCCGGTGGACGAGCCCCGTGGCGTGCACATCCTGGAGCGTACGGGCCAGGGACCGCGCCAGCTCCCGTACGGCGGCGTCGTCGAGCGGCCCGAAGCGCGCGACGGCGTCGTCCAGCGTCGGGCCGGCCAGGAACTCCGTGGCGATCCACGGCCTGCCGCTCTCCAGTTCGGCGGCCAGGACGCGCGCCACGCCCTCACTGGTCACCGCCTGCGCGGTCCGCGCCTCCCGGAGGAAGCGCTCGGCCAGGTGCCCGTCATGGGCGAGTTCCGGCAGCAGGACCTTCACGGCGGCGGGGCTTCCGGTGGCGTCCGCTCCGAAGTAGACCTTGCCCATGCCGCCCTCTCCGAGGACGCCGTGCAGGCGGTAGGGGCCCAGGCGCAGCGGATCTCCCTGGCCGAGGGGTTTCACAGTCGGTCGTCTCCTGGATCGTGGAGTGGAAGGGCGGGTCGGTTCTGGGCCGGGCCGGCCGTCAGGCGAGCGGGAGGGCGATGGTCCGCTGTTCCTGGCGGACGTACAGCCGGCCGCCCTTGGGGTCGGCGGTCAGGACCATCGGGTTGGTCTCGTACGTCCAGACGGCTTGATGGGTGCGCAGGTCGATGGCGCGCAGGCCCTTGTCATCGGCGCAGTAGGCATACCGCTTGCCGACCGCCGGGGCCACGTCCCGCTTGTTCTTCCTTCCGGACAGCCCCTTCTCCTGCCAGTTCAGCGTGCCGGAGGCGGCGTCGACGGCGATCAGTCCGCGATCCGCCTCGGTGCAGTAGACGACGCCGTCGTGGACGGTGGGCGCGCCGTAGCGCCGTTCCTCGCCCGCGCTGTCACCGACGTCGCGGCCGGTCCCGAAGAGCCACGCCAGCTCGCCGTCGGACAGCCGGCGGGCGGTGAGGTGCTCGGCGCCTATGTAGAGGTTCCGGTCGTCGAGGACCAACTGGGGCGGCACGGTGCCCGCGAACGTCTCGGAGAGCCTCCACAGTTCGCGGCCGTGCCGCGTGTCGTGCACGGAGAGGCGGATGAACTTCGAGCCGAACCCCGGGCTCCCGCACAGCACCACCCGGGAGCCCACCACGGCGCCGCCCAGCGCGGGCGGAGTGCCCACGGTCTGTGGGCCTTCCACCGGGCTGCGCCAGCGCTCCTTGCCCGAGTCCAGGTCGGCCGCGACCAGGTACCAGCGTCTGCCGGAGGCAGCCCGGGCCACCAGGTAGGCGGTTCCGTCGGCCACACACAGCAGCTGGTTGTACTGCTCCTTGCCGGTGAACGCGGAGAGTTCCACCAGGGGTTTGCCCAGTTCGCCGTTGCTCTGCGAGACCTCGCACACCGCCAGGGCCGCGCCCGCCTCCTTGTACCCCCGCAGGGCGTAGATACGGCTGCCTTCGGTGACCGAGCGCCAGGGGTCGGAGACGTTCGCCTGCCAGGTCGACTCGCCCGATTCGGCGTTGATGCCGCACAGCACGATCCCCGCGCGCATGGCCAGGTTGCGGCCCACCCGCATCACCTCGCCCCCGGAGTCGGGGCAGCGCAGACCGGCGCTCCACAGCGGTGTCGGCGGCTTCGGCCGGTCGACGGCGTCCTTCTTCGTGGCGCCGCCACCTTCGCCGGAGCCCGCGAGCAGGGCCCAGCCCCCGCCGCCGAGGAGCCCGCCGCCCAGGAGGGCGCCCCCGGCCACGGACAGCAGCCGCCGCCGCGAGAGGCCCGGCGCGGGGGCGGCCCCGGCCGGCGGCACCTCGGCGGGCGCCGGCGGCGGCAAGCGGTGCGGTGGCTCGCGCCACACCTCGTCGCTGCGCCGGGAGATCTCCCGCAGCACCGCGTCGGGCAGCAGCTCCGCGAAGCCGCCGCGGTCGGCCGGGGCGAGCCCGTTGGAGCCCAGCGCGGTACGCAGCTCAGTGGTGGACGGCCGGTGCGCGGGGTCCTTGGCCAGGCAGCGGACGAGCAGGGGGCGCAGCGTCTCGGGCACCCCGCCCAGGTCCGGCTCGCCGAACCGGACGCGGTACAGCAGGTCGGTGGGCGCCCCGCCGCCGAACGGACCGCGACCGGTGGCGGCGAAGACCAGCACCCCGGCCAGCGCGAACACATCGCCCGCCACCGCGTGTTCCTGGCCCCCCGCCTGCTCGGGCGACATGAACGCCGGTGTTCCCACGGCACCGCCCACGCTCGTCAGATGCTCGTCGCCGAAGGCCCGGGCGATACCGAAGTCGATGATCCGCGGGCCTTGCGCGGTCACCAGGACGTTGGACGGTTTCAGGTCGCGGTGGACCACCTCCGACCGGTGCAGCTGCTCCAGCCCGGCGGCGAGTGCCGCGCCGAGGGCACGCACGGCCGCCTCCGGCAGCGGCCCGCCCGCTTCGACGGCCGTGTCCAGCGGCGGGCCGAGGACGTACTCCGTCGCCAGCCACGGGGTCGGTGCCTGCGGATCGGCGTCGACGACCACCGCCCCGTGCGCGGAGCCGATGACGCGTGCCGCGTCCGCCTCCAGCCGGAAGCGGGTCCGCAGGGTGGTGTCCGCGGCGAGACGGGTGTGCAGCGTCTTCACCGCGACCGTGCGGCCGCCCGCCGAACGGGCCAGGTAGACGGTGCCCATACCGCCGCCGCCGAGGCGGGCGAGGATCCGGAACGGCCCGACGGCGTGCGGGTCGTCGTGCAGAAGTGGGGAGATCATGGCCTCAGCGCTCTTGGGTGGGGAGTGCGGTGGCCAGGACCTCCGCCGACTGACGGGACAACGCCTCGACGATCCGGCCGGGCAGCGACACCGGCTCCGTGGCACCGGCCAGCGCGCCGTACGCCGCGCCCGGCAGCAACTCCGCCAATACTCTCGCCGGTTCGGGCCGGTCCTCCGGGGCGCGCGAGCGGCACGCCGTGACGATGTCCCGCAGCCCGGCCGGGATCTCCTGCCGCTCGGGCACGGTGTGCCCGGTCGCCGCGTAGGCCAGTACGGCACCGAGGGCGTAGATGTCCGCGGCCCGGTCCGCCGCGCCACCCGCCGCGAGTTCGGGAGCGAGGCAGCCGGTCTCCAGCCCGGTCGCCTGCGCGGGGGAAGCCACTGCCACCGGATGCGCACGGGTCGCCCCGAAGCAGCCCAGCAGCGGCCCGCAGGCGGTCAGCAGCACGCCCGCCGGGCAGATACCGCCGTGCACGAGGCCCAGGACGTGGGCCGAGGCCAGAGCTTCGGCGAGCGTGCCGCCGAGCATACGGACCAGCGGTTCGGGCAGCGGTCCGCCGTACGCGGCCAGGGCGGCGGGCAGCGGCAGCACAGGCCGGTAGGGCGAGGCGTACCAGGGGAAGGCCGGCGTCCCCCCGAGCTGCGTCACCGGCCAGAACCCCGGCTGGGTCAGCCGGGCCGCCTGCTGCATCTCATCCGCCCACCGCGCCGGGTCACCGCCGGCCGGCGGCAGGCACACCAGGACGGTGTGCCCGCCGTCGACGCTGCGGGCCAGATATCGACGCTCGGGAACGCCCCGACTCCCCTCGGCGTCAAGACGCGCCAACGCCACAAAATCCCCGATCCGCGCAGGATCGTCCTGCCGCAGCCTCTCCACTCGGCTTCTCCCCCGTCAGGCTCGTTAGGGACGTGAGCCTATATACGGCGGGGAGGCGGGTCGGCAGGGGGGCGGCGTGCGGGACGCCGGGTGCCGTGGAGGGGGCACCGGGGTCGGGAGTCCGGCCCCGTGTGGTGGGACCGGCCCGCCACTCCTACCTCTCCTGCGTCTCCTACGTCGACTTCCGATAGGCCCGGAACGCCCGGGTGGCAAGGAAGCCCATGACAAGGACCGCCGCCGCGAGCAGCCCCAGTCGCGCCCAGACCATGCTCCAGTCGGCGTGTACGAGCATCGCCTGCCGCGCCGCCGCGACCGCCCATTCCACGGGGTTGCACGCGGCGACCCGCCCCACCCAGCTCGGAGCCAGGTGCAGGTCCATCACGGCAGAGCTCAGGAACATCAGCGGCAGCGTGGTGAACTGGGAGATCGCGATCAGCGTGGCCTGCTGGCGGGTCAGCAGCGCGACGGCATTGGACAGCGCCGAAAAGATCAGCGCCGGCAGCACCGCTGCCAGGACCGTGACACCGATCCCGACGACGCCACCCGGGAAGCGGGCGCCGGCGATCAGCGCGATGACCAGGAAGGTGGGCATCCGCCGCAGCGTCCGCAGCAGACAAGAGGTTGTCCTGCGGTCCGGGCGTGCCAAATGGGGCCTGCCGACAGGGTTTCGGCAGGCCCCGGGCTCGGTGCTCAGCAGTTGGTGCCGAGGACCTCACCGCCGTTCGGCCAGAGGCCGGTGGTCTGGTAGCAGTGGTTCTTGTCGGCGCTGAGGTCGTACAGGTACTCCTTGGCGCCACCGTTGCCCATGGCGAAGGTCACGGTCGCCGTGGCACCCGTTGCCTCTTCGGGGAAGTACGCCTTCCACGTCTGTCCGACCGGCTTGGACGTGTGGCAGTAGTTCTTGCTCTCGATGCCGTCCGGGCCCTTCCACTGGTAGCAGGTGTCGACCAGGAAGCCCGAATTGTTCGAGAACTGAATGTAGTTGCCGGAGCTGGCGGAGGCGGTGGGTGCCGCGGCGACCGTACCCATGAGGGTCAGGCAGGCCATGGCAGCAATCGTCATCGACTTCTTGACAGCGCGCACGCTGGAATTCCTTTCCTTGTCCCTTACTCGTCTCCGAGAAGGGTCAGCAGCTCTTCTCGTTGATGGACGGGCCCCACGTGTAACCGCTCAGCTCGTAGCAGTGGTTACTCTTCAAGTCGGTGATCTGCGGTGCTTCGAGATCGCCGATCTGCTGACCGTGGACAAGCACCGTGACCTCGACGCCGGTGGCATCGGCGGGAATGTCCACGCCCCAGTCCTGGCCGATGGCCTTGTTGTCGTCGCAGCTGTCCGGAGTCGCCGAACCCTGCCACTTGTAACAGGTCTTGGCGAGGAACCAGCCCTTGTTGGAGAACCCGATGTGACCCGAGTCCTGGGCAGCGGCAGGCGACGCCGTTACGGCCGTGCCACCGAGGGCGAGCAGCAGCGTGGCGACACCGTAGGCCATGGATCGCTTTGTCTTTTGCACGGGAGTACCTTTCTGAGAGGGAGAAAACTCAGCGACCGTTCAACAGCTTCTGGTCGCACGTGACAATGTCCTGGCCTACCCGCTTCCCGCCTTGGCCGGGAGTCTCGGTACGGAGTCCGGTGATCTTTGCGCCGCCAAACTTTCCGCCCTGGATCGACACGTCGGTGACCTTGCGGTCCATGTCGTAACCCATCTTGAGCATTCCCTTTTGGCCGGGCTTCACAGTGATGCCCACAGCACCGGAGCTGGTTTCGGTGTGGGACTGGGTGAATCCCGCACTGGCACCAATGCCCAGTCGGTCCTTGACCAGGGTGACGTCGACACTGGCGCCGATGTTCCACCCCCAGGAGAAGGTGTGGAGTGCCGTGATCGTCTGGGTAATGTCATTACCGTTCGGAGCACAGTTGTCGATCGGCCCGGTACCCAGGTCCTGGTTCTCGGCGTCATACCATTTGGTGACCTGGCCGGCGTCCTGAGTCGTCGTGGAGGCACACGAAACGGAGAGGTTGCCGCACTGCTGGAGTGCTTCCAGAACATCGGCCTGTCGGGTCAGCGTGGTGCCGTTGTCGTACTTGACGGTCGCGCTTCCCTCGTTCAGCCAGTTGTCGGTGTGGCCGTTGATCTCTTGCGGGGACGCCGCGGATGCCGTCGGCACAGCCACGGCAAGCGCCATCGCGGACGCGGCCGCGGCGATTCCTGCCCGGTAACGGAAGGTCATGAGACTTTCGCTTTCTCTGGCAACGGGAGCCTTAGGGCTCAAGGGTTGTGTGAGGTGCCGGCACGTGCCGGTTTCAGCAACCGACTTCCAGGAGCTTCGAGTTGAAGGCGGTCCCGCTCACCTCGACGCAGCGGTTCTTGTCGGGGGTCACGGCGATGCTGTCCGAGGGGGATTCCCAGGGGAAGTTCTTGAGGTCGATCACCACTTGGGTGGTGTTCGCCGGAACCCCCACCGAGAGCGAATCGCCCATCGGGCGGGAGATGTTGCAGTAGTTCTTGTCCTCCGCGCCCACGAACGTGTAGCAGGTGGTGGCGGCTATCGCGGCGTTCTGCTTGATCTGGATGTGAGTGCCCTCCGCCGCGGACGCAGTGGTGGCGAATGCCCCCAGCGGCAGGCAGGCGCCGGCTACGGTGGCCAGGCCGAACAGAACCTTGCTACGCCTCTTCATGTGACTCGATCCTTTCTCGAAAATTCACGAAGGCGACACCGTCCGCCGCACAACCCGTTTCCGGGACGCCCCTCGTGTTCGCGTCATCAGTGATGGTGTGACAGTTCCCATTGTTGGCAGCCAATCCCTGGCCGAGAACCCCTGTTTTGGCTATGGCCCCATAGCCAAAGCCATGAGACATCGGGCGGCGTTCGCCTGCCCCTCTCGCCATGTGGTGGGCAATGCCCTTCCGCATCAAGCCCCTTGCCGGGATGGAGAGTCAGCTATTCCTTGAGATCGAAGAGAAGCTGCGCGAAAGCCTCTTCCACACAGGAGAATTTCCGGCCGAGGAGGTGCGCCATCACGATGGGGTGGCTCGGCAGCGCGGGGACCAGGTCGACCAACGCCAGTCGTCCATCCCGCACTTCTTGCGCCACACAGTGCCAGGACATGAGACTCGCTCCCAGCCCTGCGGACACCGCGAGCTTGAGTGCTTCGTTCCCCCACACCTCTCCCTTGTCGACGGGCTGAATGTTCCAGCGCCGCAGGGCGGTGTTCTGTAGGTCGCGGGTTGCCGAACCGCTTTCCCGCAGCAGCAACCGCTTCGTTGCCACGTCCTCCGCCGTGACCTGACGGCCGGCCAGCGGATGTTCGCCGCCCACAACGAGGACGAGCCGTTCGGACAGAATGGGCTCGATGACAAGTCCCGGCGCAGTCGGCTCGCCATCGAGCAGCGCCATACCGACCACCCCGTCGATAAGCTGCTGCGTCACCTGCTCCATTCCACCCGTGTGGATGTCCCATCGCAGTCCGGGAATCCGGGCGGTGAGACGGGCGAGTACGGACGGAACCAGAATGGCGGCCGCGTCGTTGGTGGTGGCCACCCGCAGACGGGGCTCGGAGGAAGACACCGTCAGTTGTACGGCGATCAGCGCTTCTTCGACGAGGGGCATGAGGCGTTGGGCATACGACAGGAAGGTCTCGCCCTTGGCGGTCAGCCGGATACGCGCCCCCGACCGGTCGATGAGGGTGGCTTGAAGAGAGGCTTCCAAGCGCCGCACCTGGTTGGAGACCGACGGCTGACTCATATACAACTTCCGTGCGGCAGCGGAAAATCCCCCGCACTCCACCACGGCGACGAAGATCTGTAGACGACGTAGGCACAGTGTGTTCACGTATCGGCCTTTCGTCGGCCCTTGTTCACCATGGGTATGCAGCTGGTCCGTCGTTCGTCTGTCTCTGTTAACCGGCGCTTGCGGTGGAGTTCATCGAGCATTGCGTCCAAGTCGCCCTCGTTCAGGGCCAGGTGATCCTTGGACCGGCCGGAGCGCGGAGCGTGGGAAATGAAGACGGAGCTCGTGCCCCTCACGCCGTCATTGCCGCCGCCGCACAGAGAGATAGGCACCAGCACGCGGACGTCGGTTAACGACGCAAGGGGAACGCGGAGCGCAGAGGTGCGGGGATATGGGCCACGGAGGGGGGTTTGCGTGGTCATGAGGTCCATGCTTGGAACCGCATGTAACGGTTTTTCTGTCGCTAGATGATGAGAACGTAACAATGCTTCGAAAAAGCGCGACGTGGTGGCGGGAGATGGCGGCGACGGCGTCGGCGCCATCAACTCCACCTGGTGCAGTTGAATTCCGAACGAGCGCTTCGTAGTTGACGCCGCGCCAGCTGAGGATTGTCGCGGGGCACCCGACGGCCCCGCCGCCTCCCGATACCCCGCCCGTCAGCTCAGCGGAGCACGCCGGCGCCACCGGCCCTTCACCCCGCGCCGCAACCGCACCCGAACCCCACCCATGCCGCAACCCACCCGGGCCGACCGGCTACCAGACCCACGCAATCCCACGAACGGGTGACAACCACCGTTCGAGCCGCCCCACCACCCCGCCATCAAGGCCGCCCCCGGCCTCCGCCACCCAATAGAACATGCATCCACAATCTGCCCCCTCGTCACCCGTTACGGGGAGCCAAACCGACCGTTCTTTAGAGCACCTGTGCCCACGACTCACCTTCCTGGAGAAGTCATGGATCCTGTGCCCGTCCTCGTGCATGGCCCCGCCGGGTTCGAACGGCGGCAGCCTGGGCTCTTACCCACTGTCCGCCCCGGGCGCGTGCTTGACGCTTCCGCATGGCCCGTTGACCGCTCGTCCCGTATGGCCACGAGGTGGTGGGCATGAGTACGGCGCAAGGGGCCGCGTCCCCGTCACCGGATGAGCGAGCCGGCGTGCCGGGCCCCCGCCGTGAACCATTGGGACTGCCACCGACGGCTGCGCCCACGGGGCCGGGGGACGGCGATCTGGCCGATGAGTTGGAAGAGGCGTACTGGTCGGTCTACGACGGCGCCGCGGCCAAGTCGACGGTCCGCGAAGTCCTGGTGCGGCTGCCGCGCATCGTCCGGCAGATCGGCCGGCTGGCATGGCAGGCCGACCGCTCGGCCACGCTGGCCGTCGTGGTGCTGCAACTGGTCTCCGCAGCCATGTCGGCCTTCGGGCTGGTGGCCTCGGTCGCCGTGCTGCGTGAGCTGTTCGGCCACGGGCCGACACCCGACAAGGTCCGCAACGCGGTGCCGCAGATCCTGCTCGTCGTGGGCTTCCTGTCCGCACGGGCACTCCTTGAGGCCGGGGTCGCCGTCGCGCAGGCGCGGGTGACACCGAAGATCCGTACCGCGCTGGAATGTGACTTCCTACGGCTGACCGCGCACGTCCGGCTGGAGGTCGTCGATGACGCCGACTGGCACGACGACGCCTACCGCGCTTCCGACCGCGGCCTGTTCTACGCCCGGCAGATCGTCGGCCAGGTCGTCTCGCTGGCCTCCACACTCCTCGGGCTCATCGGGACGGCCGGCGTCCTCACCTCCCTGCACCCCGCTCTCCTCCCGCTGCTCCTGCTGTCCGTCCTGCCCGTGGGCGCCGCGGCCGTACGCACGGCACGGGCCCGGTTCCACAGCTTCAAGCGGTGGAACGCGCTCCAGCGCCGGGTGCGGGTCTTCTCCTGGCTGCTGCTGGAGCGGGACGCCGCCGCCGAACTGCGCTCCGACACCGCCCAGAACGCCATCCTGGACGAGCACCGCCGGCTGACCGCCCGGATCGCCGAGGAGGACACCCACCTCGGGGTGAGTTCCGCGCTGCTGACGCTGGCCGGCCGGGCCGTGGGAGGCGTCGGGACCGGCGTCACCTACGTCGCGCTGGGGGCCATGCTGATCGCCGGGTGGCTTCCCCTGGCGGCCGGCGCCGGCGCGGTGCTGGCGATCCAGACCGGACAGACCGCGCTGACGCGTTTCGTGGATGTGGCGCATCTGGTCTATGAGCACGCCATGTGGGTCGATGACCTCCTGGCGTTCCAGGAACGCTGCCGTGGGCTACAGCCCCGTCGGCGTACGGTGACCGCGCCCGCCACCGTCGCCACCCTCACGCTCGACGACGTCAGCTTCACCTACCCCGGCAAGGAGGCCCCCGCGCTGAGCGGCATCTCGATGACGCTGCGCGCCGGGGAGACCGTCGCCTTCGTGGGCGTCAACGGCTCGGGCAAGAGCACCTGTTCACGGTTGATCGCCGGGCTGTACGAGGCGGATGAAGGTGCGGTGCGCTGGGACGGGGTGGACGTGCGGGACATGGACGCCGAGTCGCTACAGGCACGCGTCGCCACCGTGTTGCAGGACCCGGTGCACTTTCCCTTCAGCGCGCTGGCGAACCTCACGGTCTCGCGCGGCACGCTCACGGAGGCCGATCCTCAACGGGCGTGGGACGCCGCACGGGCCTCCGGTGCCGAGCAGGTCATCGCCGGTCTGCCGGGGACCTGGCAGGCGGTGCTGTCCAAACGGTTCCGGGGCGGCCAGGAGCTGTCGGCCGGCCAGTGGGCCAAAATCGCCGTCGCGCGGGGGCTGTACAAGAACGCTCCCGTGCTGCTGCTCGACGAACCGACGGCGAGCATGGACCCCAAGGCCGAACACGCGGTGTATCAGGCGGTGTTGCGGAACAAGAACCGGGCGGATCAGATCACCGTGCTGATCTCGCACCGGCTGGCGAGCGTCGTGGAGTGCGACCGGATCTTCGTCTTCGACGGGGGCCGGATCACCGAAGCCGGTTCGCACCAGCAGCTCATGTCTCTCGGCGGCGACTACGCCCAGATGTTCACCCTCCAGGCAGCCGGCTACCAGGCCGCGTCCGCGCCCTCCGACCCCGACACAAGGACAGCACACCCATGAACGACCAGACTTCACCGACCGACTCGACCCCGTCGGCACCAGCCACCAGCGAACGAGGCGTCCCCCACATCATCGGCGTCCATCTCTACCTGGAGAACGCCCACGGCGAAATCCTGCTCGGCCTGCGCCACCCCGACTCCGCCTACGCAGCGAGGACCTGGCACTTCCTGGCCGGCCACTGCGAACAGGAATCCGCCGTCACCTGCCTCGTCCGAGAAGCCCACGAGGAAGCCGGCCTGCTCATCGACCCCGCCGACGTCGAGTACGCGCACGCCGTCCACCTCGTCGATACGCCCGGCACACCGCCCCGCTTGCAACTGGTCTTCCGCGCCCGCCACTGGACAGGCACACCGGAAACCCTCGAACCCGACAGGTGCGTCAGCTGGAACTGGTGGCCCCCGGAGGCACTCCCCGAGCCACTCGTCCCATACGCCCGCGCCGCCATCGACGGCATCCAGGCGGGACGCCTCTACACCGAGTACGGCTGGACGTAACCGACGCCAGGGCAGGCGGCCGCGTCCGGAGCCCCGCCCACCCCTGTCGACGCTCCCCACCGCAGCTCGCGCTTTCGACGCCCTCCCGCTGCCCCCCACCACCAAAGGAGACACCACCGTGCACAGCGACACCTGGGACACCGTCGCCCGCCTGGCCCGACGCTTCAACACCCATGACGACGAACGCGGTCTGGACGCCGCCCAGCAGTGGACCCTCCAGGTGCTGAAAATCGCCGAGGAGACCGGCGAAGCCTCCCAAGCCGTCATCGGTGTCCGCGGCACCAACCCCCGCAAGGGCGACAGTCACACCTGGCAGGACGTGCACGCCGAGGTCGCCGACGTCATCATCACCGGCCTGGTCGCTCTCGCCCGCATGCGCCCCGACGACGCCGCGCCCTACCTCCGCCAGCAACTCGCCGCCAAAGCAGCCAAGTTCCTCCTTCCTCCGAGCCCGGCGCAGGTGTCACCCCTTGCGTGACGGCGCAGTGAGCGGCATCTGACTGCCGCCAGGACTCGGGTGCCCGCCCTCGCTCCCCGGAACGCACCAAGCGTCGCGCATCCGACGGGGAGCAGGGGCGGGGCGGCGGCGCGGGCGGGACGCAACGCGCACACGCCCGGAAACACCATCGATTGATTTTCGATCGAAACCAATCGATAATCGATACATGCATCGTTTCTACATCGCCGCGCTCCGGGTCGGCATCGCCGCAGTGATCTTGTTCGGACTCTTCGGCCAGATCGTGGTCATCCCGACCACGGCAGCCGATGAGGTCGACCGCTTCCCTCCCTACGCCCCCTTCGCCACGCCTTATGTGACAGTGGCGATCGTCGGTATCGCCTGCGTCCAAGTTGCGCTCGCCGCCGTGTGGATGCTGCTCACCATGGTCCAACGCGACGCGATCTTCACTCCGCGGGCGTTCCGATGGGTCGACACCATCATCGGGTGCTCCCTCGTGGCCACGCTGCTGGCGATCGGCGTCACCGGACATCTGGCCGTCACCGACATCCCTTCGCCCAGTGACGGCATGGAGGTTATCGGCGCACTGGCCGCAGCGATCGCGAGCGTGGGCGTGGGGGCAGCGTTCGCGATGCTCATCGTCATCATGCGCAGCCTCTTGCACAAGGCGACGGAGCTACAGACCGAGATCGCCGAGGTGGTCTGATGGCGATCATCGTCGATCTCGACCTCCAGCTCGCCAAACGCGGCCTGTCGGTGGGCGAGTTCGCCGATGCCGTCGGCATCACCCCCGCCAACATCGCCGTACTGAAGAACGGCCGCGCGAAGGCTGTGCGCTTCACGACACTCGACGCGATCTGCCGCACACTCGACTGCCAGCCCGGCGACGTACTGCGCTGGGTGCCTGACGAGGGGGTGGATGACGCCTAGCGTCTGTCGGGAACGGCTGGTCACAGCCACTCGCTGTGGACTGTGACCAGCGCCGTTTGCCGAAAGGCGCCGCAGAGGACCCCGGTAGCGGGACTAACAACGATGACCGTGCCTCCAAGCGCCGCTGGGCAGGAGCAGGACAGCCCGTTGTCAGTGGTCCCCGGCATCATGGTTTGCATGACACAGAGCGCTGTCGATGCACTGCACACACTCGCGCGCGAGTACTTGCCTCAGGAGATCGCCGAGCGGTGGATCGGGCTGCTGCGGCCCGGGCTGCGACTGGAGAAGGCTGAGGGGGCGGGCTCGGTTGTCGGTCGGCTCGGTGGGGTGCCGGGGCTGCCGGAGGGTGAGGAGTGGCCCGTATGGGAGGGGCATGGGCCGCTGGCCTTTGTTGCTTCGCTCGACTGTGCCGCGCTCCCCTCGGGCGCCCTCGATATCGCCATGCCGACGGACGGCACCCTGGCCTTCTTCTACTTTGACGGGCAGTTGGACGACGGCTCTGCGGTGGTCGATCCCGGTGAGCCCGACAGTTGGGCGGGAGCGCGCGTCCTGTACATACCTGCGGGCGTTCCCGTTGCCGAGCGGATGGCGCCGGAAGACATTCAGCCGTACCCCGTGGTTCCGCTGACGGCACGTGTGGAGACGACGGCACCGCACCTCTGGCACCCGGTGGTCTACCGGGAGTTCGCGCCGATGCCCGATGACCATCCGGTGTGGGGCGAGGACTTCCAGGAGGCCCTGGGGGATCACTTCGAGGGCACGGAGCACCGCATCGGTGGCCATGCGCACCCGGTGCAGGGCGAGGTGGAGACCGAGGTCGCCCACGGCGCGCTGGGGAACCCGCCGTGGAATGACCCCCGTATCAAGGAGGAGGCCCTCCGGTGGGTGCTGCTGGCGCAGTTCGACTCGGATAACGACGCGGACATGATGTGGGGCGACTGCGGTGCGCTCTACTGGCTCATACGTCCCGAAGACCTGGCCAAAGGCCGCTTCGACCGCGCCATGTTCACCTGGCAGTGCTGCTGAGGAGACCCCCTCACGTTTCCGCCACCCACCCATACCCCTGTCAGGCGAGGGCCCAGTGATGGAGTTGCCCGTCGTGGCGGGTGGGCCAGCCACCGGGGCCACCGGCCCAGCCGGTCCAGCCGACCCATCCGCAGCCACAGCCGCCCTGCCCTGCATGCCTGGTCGGTGGGGACAGCCCCACCCGTGATTGGGGGGTGGGGTGCATGGTCGCCGTCGCGGCCGGCCGCAAGTCTTAGGGGATGAGACAACACAGGTCCGCTTTCCTCGCATTGCTCCTTTCGCTCGGTGCGGTGGCCGCCGCCGCGGCTCCGTGCTCGGCGCAGACGCCGGGACAGTCGCCGGTACCCGCCCTGGAACGGAACGCGCACGCGCTGCGCACCACCGAGCCCCATAGGAGCCTGGACGATCTGCGCCCGGTCGGCCGGATGGTGAAGGACGCGCGGGTGGTGGGTCTGGGCGAGGCAACCCACAGTTCGCATGAATTCTTCGCCATGAAGCACCGGGTCTTCCGCTACCTCGTCGAGGAAAAGGGGTTTCGCAGCTTCGCCCTGGAGGGGAGCTGGAGCACCGGGCTACGGCTCAATGACTATGTGCTGCACGGCAAGGGCGATCCACGGCAGATCATGCGCGAGGAGTTCCAGAGCAACTACTCCTGGTGGAACAACGCCGACTACCTGAACTTGCTGACATGGATGCGCAGTTACAACACCCGGCATCCGCACGATCCGGTGCAGTTCATGGGCGATGACTTCGGGTACGCCGGGCCGGGACTCTATGACCAGGTGACCGGCTATGTGGCCAAGACCCACCCGGCGCTGCTGCCGCGCTTCGCCGAGCTCTACCGCGGTCTGCGGCCGACGACCACCGTCGACGCCCATATCAACAGGTATCTGAAACAGCCGCTGGCCGAACGGAAGGCGATAGCAGACCGGACCGGGCGCGCGCTGAGTCTGCTCAAACGGCAGCAACCCGGCGCGGGTTCCGGCGGTGGGGAGGCGCACGCCTGGGCCGTACAGCACGCCACCGCCATCGATCAGACGGCCCGGGGCTACGCCTTCGACCTCGACGATCCGCGGCAGGTAGCGGCGGCCATGCGCTACCGCGACGCGGTCATGGCGGACAACGTGGCCTGGTGGCAGAAGCACACCGGGGACAAGACATTGCTGTCAGCTCATGATGGGCATGTCGCCCTGCGGACCCACGATCCGAAGAACTACCCGAAGGTGCAAGGGAGCTTTCTGCGCGACAGGTTGGGCTCCCGCTATGTGAGCATCGGCATGACCTTCGACCGGGGTTCGTTCAACGCCACCGGAGCCGATGGGCAGGTCCGGGCCTTCACAGTGGGTCCCGCGAAACCGGGCACCAATGAGTACACCCTGGACCAGGTGCGCCACCGCGACTACGTCCTGGACCTGCGCACCGCCCCGCCCGCGGCGCGCACCTGGCTGTCCACGGCCCGTATGACCAAGACCATCGGCACGGAATATCCCGGGCCCGGGACGGAGTACCGGATCGCGCTCGCGCGGTCGCACGACATCGTCGTCCATCTGCACCGCGTCCGGGCGGCCCGGCTGCTGGCTGCCCCGGCGCCCGCCGCGAAGTGAGCTGAAGGGAGCTGTCGGCGTCCTCCGCGGCGGGCCCGTCGCCCTGGTCACCGGGCCGGTGACCAGGGCGGGCCAGGCAGGTGTCGGGTGGTGACCGGGTCACCCCCCGCGTCCGGCCGTGTCCGCCCACGACGGCCGGCCCGGCTCAGTCCACCGTTTGGTCGCCGTCGGGCAGATCCACGACCGTCACCTTGCCCCGCGGCTCCCCGAGCCCGTCCGCCACCGCCCTGGCCAGGCCCTTCGGGTCGGGCCCGGTGGGGACGGGTACCTGCTCGCCCTCTTCGTAACTCTCGATCGCCCTGGTGAAGTAGCTCGGAACCCAGGCACCGACGGCGCCCCTGACCTCCACCGCGCGTACTCCCCGCGTCCCGATGCGCTGTTTGACGGCGGCGAGGATCCGATCCGACCGGTACTCCCCCGGCACCTGAAACAGGCTGGCGTGCGCGCCGAGTTTTCCACCGTCCTGGAGGCGGACGGTCACCGTCAGACAACTGGTCACGCTCGGGTAGAGGATCGTCCCGCCCGGCCCGACCTCGCCGACCTGGCCCTCGGTGATGGTGAGGTGCGCGGTCGCGGGGGTGACGGGCTCCGTCGCACGGGCCGGAGGCGCCACTGGCCCCAGGTGAACCTCGCTTGCGACCGCGGGCTGAGCCTGGGCCACGGCCACGCCGCCGGCACCCAGGGAAAGCGCCAACAGTGCGGTGACGGGTAACCCTGCCGCGCCCCTACCGTTCGTTCGCCGCCACCGCACCTGCCGTATCTGCCGCATCCGCGCCACACATCCTTTCGTCGCCATGGTGAAGACCTTCTCCCCATCCTGCGTCCATGAGCAGTCGCACCCCGCACGCCCGGCCCGTTGAGTGCCACGCACGTCCGGGGAGGGGCGCCGAGCCGTGGCCCTGCGGCAGCCCGCGACGGCCACGGGACTCGACGGTGCCGCGACACCCGCCCAGCGACCGCCCGCCCCAGATGATGCGCTTCGCCGCCTGCGACCGTGCAATGGAGAGGGGGAAGGCTGCGGAGTCGGCGGGAGGCGTATGCGGGTGGACAGGCGTTGGGCCGCACGTCTGGCACTGGTGGCGGGGACGGCGGCGCTGCTGGTGCTGCTGGTGTTTGCCGGGATTCGGAGCTTCGCGCTGGTGGGCGTGGGAGTGGCCGGGCTGGCTGCCACGGCGGCCGGGTTGTGGTGGGTGCTCGCGCACACCGGGGTGCTCAGGGTGCTCGCCCTGATGCTGGCGACCGCCACACCGGTCGTCGTCCTGGTGCTCTACGCGATCGCCGGGCTGCTGTGGGTGGTGCTGGTCTCGCTCGCCTTGTGGACGCTCGCCGTCTTCACGGGCAGATCAGCACTGGCACCGCACACCGAGCCGGCCCGCGCACCGGAACGCCCGGTCGCCCCGCCGAGACGCCCGTTCCTCATCATGAATCCGCGCTCGGGCGGCGGTAAGGTCGGCAGATTTCACCTGGCGGAGCAGGCCAGGGCGCTCGGCGCCGAGGTCGTCGAGCTGGACCCCGCGCAGCCGCAGGATGTCGCCGAGCTGGCGAGGCGGGCCGTCGACGAGGGCGCCGATCTGCTCGGGGTCGCGGGCGGCGACGGGACGCAGGCGCTGGTCGCGGGTGTGGCGGCGGCACGCGATGTGCCGTTCGTCGTCATCTGCGCCGGGACCCGCAATCACTTCGCCATGGACCTCGGTCTCGACCGGGAGGATCCCTCGGCCTGCCTTCAGGCGCTCACCGATGGTGTCGAGCTGCGCATCGATCTGGGCTTCATCGATGTCGGGCAGCCCACGGCGGAGGGCCAGGGGCGCGTCTTCGTCAACAACGCCTCCTTCGGCGCGTACGCGAGCGTGGTGCAGAGCCCGGCTTATCGCGACGACAAGGCCCTGACCATCCTCCAGATGCTGCCGGACCTGCTGACCCACCACAGCGGCCCGGGCCTGAAGGTGCGTACGGACGCCGTGTCCATCGACGGGCCGCAAGCCGTTCTGGTGAGCAACAACCCCTACCGGATGGGCGATCCCGCGGGGCTGGGGCGGCGGGATCGGCTGGACTCCGGCGTCCTCGGGGTGCTCGGTGTCACGGTCGACAACGCGGTGCAGGCGGCCGCGATGCTGCGCGGCCGACGTGGGCCCGGTCTGACCTCGATCGCCGTCCCTGAGGTGGTCATCGAGGCCGACGCACCCGCCGTCCCGGCCGGTGTCGACGGCGAGGCCCTCACCGTGCCCACCCCCGTACGCTGCTGGCTCGAACCCGGCGCTCTGCGCGTACGGCTGCCCCGCCACCGCCCCGGCACGCCGCGTGGCAAGCCGCCGATGGATTGGCGCCGGGTGCGCCGGCTGGCCCTGACGGTGGGACGGACCGCGGCGGGGCGGGACACCGACTGATCAGCACCGGCCTGTCAGCCGTAGCCCGGCACGGGAATCCGACCGATCAGCACCGGCCACTTCGCAACCCGGCACGGGAATCCGACCGATCGGCGCCGGCCGCTCCGCAGCTCAGCACGGGAATCCGGCTCATCGGCGCCGGCCTTTCCGCAGCTCAGCGGAGGCGCGACATCGTGCCGGATCTCGCCCATCGGTGACCGGATAACAACCCTCCGTGGCATCTTGGTCCACTTTTTGAGTTTCGCCGCCGTAACGGAACCCCGGCATCCACCAGCCCCTCTCTCTGGGCGTCCACTGGGGCACTTCAGGGCGAATAAATGCGATGAGGACCGTTATGCGTGATTACAGTCGGCGAGGAATGCTCGGACTCGGGGTGGGAGCGGCAGCGGCTCTGTCCGTAGCGGGCTGTTCCCCCTCCGGTTCGTCGGAATCCGGGAAGGTGTCGGCCAAGCCCGGGCAGCAGAAGCCCAGGTCGAAGCCGATCGGCGACGGCTCAACCGCGCACACCGGCAAGCAGCCCCACCAGCCGCCCCAGCCGGAGCGGTTGAAGCCCGGCCAGAAGCCGCCCCAGTTCGTGGTCTTCTCCTGGGACGGGGCGGGCGAGGTCGGCAACGGCCTCTTCCCCCGATTCCGCAAGCTCGCCCGCGACCACAATGCCTCCATGACTTTCTTCCTCTCGGGGCTGTACCTGCTGCCCGAATCGAAGAAGCGCCTGTACCGCCCGCCGAACAACCCCGTCGGCGCCTCCGACATCCCCTACCTCACCGATGACCACATCAAGTTGACGCTGAAGAACGTGCGCGCGGCCTGGCTGGAGGGCCACGAGATAGGCACGCACTTCAACGGGCACTTCTGCGGCACCGGCAGCGGTTCGGTCGCCCACTGGACCCCCACCCAGTGGGACTCCGAAATACAGCAGGCCATGGACTTCGTCACCAAGTGGCGCACGAACACCGGCTTCACCGACCTCGACCCGCTGCCCTTCGACTACAGCAAGGAACTCGTCGGCGCCCGCACCCCCTGCCTGCTCGGCCAGGAGAACCTGCTGCCGACAGCGAAAAAGCGCGGCTGGCGCTACGACGCCAGCTCGCCCGGCGGCCTCCAGATCTGGCCCACCAAGAAGCAGGGCATCTGGGACTTCCCCCTCCAGTCCATACCCTTCGGCAACCTCCCCGCCGGAGTCCTCTCCATGGACTACAACATGCTCTACAACCAGTCCCAGAACTCCACCAAGGGCCCCCCGGCCAACTACCCCCGCTGGCGCAAGCAGGCCGCCGACGCCTACATAGCCGGCTTCCAGCGCGCCTATGAGACCAACCGCGCCCCCTTCTTCGTCGGCAACCACTTCGAACAGTGGAACGGCGGCATCTACATGGACGCCGTCGAGGAAGCCATCAAGCACATCACCGACGAGAAGCACCAGGACGTCCGACTCGTCTCCTTCCGCCAACTGTGCGACTGGCTCGACGCCCAGGACCCCAAGGTCCTCACCGACCTACGCCAACTCGGCGTGGGACAGAAGTTCGCCACGCGCGGCTGACGAATGCCGGTGGGGGTGCGGATCCCCACTGCGCCCCGCCCCTGTTCTGCCCCCGGCTCTCTCCCCCGAGCCGGAGCAGCGGCAATTCCCGTACTTCACCAACCGATGGTTCACGCTTTTTCCCAGATTGGACAGTGAGCAGATATGAGGTGGGCTTCCGCCCTCACCGCGGCCGCTATCGGAACCGGTGCGGTCGCCGGGCCCGTCCTCGCGGCTACGCCCTCCGTCGCAGCACCCCAGCAGGCCAAGGCAGTTACCTCGACGGTGGAATGCACGTCCAGCAATCACAAGCTGGCCAAGAAGCTGGCGGCGGATATAACCGAGGCGCTGGCGAGCCGGGAGAGCATGGCGTCGCTGTCCTTCTTCGACCGGCCCACCGGGACCAGTTGCACCTCCGGCACTGCCAAGAAGTACGACGGGGCCAGCGTGACGAAGACGGTCATTCTCGGGGCCTTGCTGTACCAGAAGGGCGGCACCCTCACCGAGGCGGAAGACGCTCTCGCACGCAAGATGATCATTGATTCGGACAACGCCGCCGCGACCACGCTGTGGAAGCAACTGTCCGATCTGAAGGATCCCAAGAAGCCGGACCCTGTCAAGATTCAGGAATTCCTCGACACGGCCGGGATGGGCAGCACCGTCCTCGACAAGGAAGGTTCCTGGGGCCTCACCCAGGTCACCGCGGACGACCAGGCCAAGCTACTGCGCCTCTTCACTGGTACCGACGACTCGGTCCTCGGGAGCAAGAGCCGCTCTTACGCACTTGAGCTGATGAAACAGGTGCAGAGCATCCAGCGCTGGGGTGCCACCGCCGGCGCTCCGCTCGACTCCGTCGTCCATGTGAAGAACGGCTGGCTACAGCGCAGCCAGAACCCTGACGTCGATTCTTTCGACCGGGGTGACTGGAAGGTGAACAGCATGGCGGCCCTCACGGAGAACGGGTACGGCTCCGGGCTGGTCGTCCTCACCGAGAACAACAGAGTCCCCGAAGGGCACCCCGCAAACGAAGGGTGGGACTACGGGATCGAAACGATAGAGACCGTCTCCCGTGCCATATACCGGGACGTTTATCCGGACGCTGAGGGCTACCACCCGAGCAGGCCGACTTCTCCGGCCAAGCCGTCCGCAGCCGAGCCCGGGGTGGCTCGCTGAGCACTCCCCGGGCTCGGTCAGGACGATCAGGCCGGCCGGTGTTCGGGCGCCGGGGCGGAATTGATGTCCAGAATCTCGCGGAAAGCGGTCATGCACGGCGAGCAATAGCGTGCGGTGGGGTCGTCTTCCTGCTCCGATGGCCCGGGGCCATGGGAAGCCAGCTTGCGACCGCACAAGGTGGCACGGGCGTCGTGCTTGGCCATGACGTGCCACTCCTGTCCTGAGCTGCCGGTCGTCGAGGGGCCGGCGCGCATCTCGTACATGGGCCTCTCCCTGGTTCTGGTGGGGGGACTGGACGGCAGGGAACTAGCCGCCGCCAGTGCCGTGGGTCCGGTTCCATCCGTTGCTCATGGAACACGAGGGCACCCGCCTGGGCCATCGCGGGAGGGCTGGTCGGGTGAACCGGCATCGCGCCGAGTTCGACTGCCGACGACCGGGGGAAAGGATGCCCGCCGCGCAAGCGGGCCGCCACGGACCGAGAGGTCCGAGGGCCGAGGGGCCATCGGAATCCCCTCAGGCATCCTCACCGGCCTCTGCTCAGACTTCCTCAGCGGTTTCCACGTCGCTGACGGTGCAGGGCTGCGGTGATGGCGGACACCGTCTGTGACCCCGGTGGGCAGGACACCGCGACCCGCGCGTACGGGGCCGCGGGACGGAGGTCCACCACGACCGTGGGCGACCGGCGTGGGCGGCGCAAGGCGAGGAAGTCCTGGCCCGCACCGTGCCGCCACACTCCGAGGCACAGGGCGCCCGGAACCGCCAGTGCACGGGTGCGGACGTGAATGCCCCGCAGCGCTCGCCACCAGTCCGGCTGGACGCTCGCCCGCTCCACGGCGGCCAGCGGCACCCGTACGTCTCCGTGCCTGACGATGAGCTTCTCCCACCACGCGAGCCCCATCACCAGCTCGTCGCCGTCCACCGTCAGCCGTGCCACGGCC
Organism: Streptomyces sp. P9-2B-2; assembly: GCF_030406865.1. Classification (NCBI taxonomy): domain Bacteria; kingdom Bacillati; phylum Actinomycetota; class Actinomycetes; order Kitasatosporales; family Streptomycetaceae; genus Streptomyces; species Streptomyces sp. P9-2B-2. Next base: position 695,934 of record NZ_CP129126.1, read on the forward strand.
ACACTCCTGCTCGGGTCGCTGGTCAGCTCTGTCAGATCAGCTCTGTCCTGGGACTGACCTCTGCCCGCTCTCGGAAATCGGCTACCGCACAGTCCGGCAGTCGGGTGACGGCAGCCGTCCCGCTGCGGCGCATTTCAGGCGCCACTGTGGATGACCTTGCGGGCGGCGTTGAGCCAGCCGGCCTTCTGGGCGGCGAGCTTCTCGAATTCCGTGGTGTGGCTGCGCACCGCATCGTGCTGCAACCGGGTTTCCGCCTTGCTCCAGACCGACACGAGACGGGTCTCTCGTTTGCACCGCACATCCGTCTGTGCCACCGCGATCTCGTGCCGGGTAGGCCGGGGCGTTTTCGCCCAACGGTCGTCGCCGGCGGCGGCGAGCGGATCCGGATAACGATATCCGTCCCGCTTCATGCAAGCGCTCCAGGAGCGGACGACGGATCTCACCGCGTGATCCCTTTGCGAGGCGGTGAACTCCTCACGGATCCTGCGGTTGAACAGCGCCGTGCTGCTCTTCGGGACGTCGCGGAGCAGGCGGACGTGGGCCTTCTTCCAGCAGCCGCTGACGCCGTCCGTTCCGTACGCGGCGAGCTGCGTAGCGCGTGGCATTTTCTCCCGGGCGCGCCAGATCTCGTCCCGTCGCGCGGTTTCGGGCGGGGCCGGCGGCTGGTGGTAGCCGAACCGGAGGGCGACATCCGGCTCGATGACCCCGTAACGGCGTCGTTGCGGCGGGTCCGGGTCGACGGCGCTCGGTCGGGGTAGCGCGGTCCAGCCCTTCCCCCTGGCGCGCATGCAGCCGCGGATCAGCACGTCTTCGGCCGATTCGATGGTGTGGACATCGGGGCCGGAGAGCGCGTAGGCGTCGAACGGCAGGACCAGGCGGCGTACTTCCTTCGAAGCGGGCGGCACGGCCGGGGGCGGCGCGCTGTGGCGCGGCGGGGAGGGCACTACCCCGGAAGAACACCCGGTGACCAGCGCCAACAGGGCCAGAACGGCGGCGGTATGACGGAATTGCATGGTGGCCTCACTACGCACTGCGGCGCAGTGGGACGGCCGCTGCCGGACGCCCCACCGCACTGCTCTGCTGTCCTACCGGAACGTCACGCAGCTGGCCTTGTTGTCGAACCCGTTGTTGGACAGGTCGTTGTCGGAGCTGTGTGCGTTGGAGTAGTAGTGCGGCCCGACGCAGTTGCCGGGGTGGTCACTCAGTACCACGAAGTGGGATGTGGTGTTGTTGACGGAGCTGGTGCCGTTGTCGATCGTGCGGCCCTTGTGCGGTCCGCTCAGCCAGCGGTTGTTCCGCAGGTCGCGGTCGGAACCCGTGACATAGGCGTAGCCGCCGTGCCGGTCGTCGTCCTTGAAGAAATAGAACTTGGCGGCAGCGATGCCCACCTTGGCCGGGGCCGCGGAGTCACCTGCCGCTGTGTGCGGCGCGGCCGGAGTGGCGGTGGTGGCGTCCGCGGTGGCCGCGCCGATCCCGATCAGTCCCACCGTGCTCAGCGCCGCCGCGCCCACCGTCCGCATCATGTTGCGCTTCATGTGCTCTTTTCCCCCTTGAATCAACGGTGTTACCGACGTGGGTGGGGCCTTCCCGGTCATGGAACGCCCCCTCCCCCGGGCGCTGCCCGGTGTCGGAGCCGGATCGATTCAAGCACTTGTCGCACAGCAGGTACACCGGATTCGATCAGATTCGAAAGCGCAGGGAGGGGGGCGCGTGCGGGCGGCGGATAGGTGGATGCCCTGGGCCTGCGGATCTGTACTCCTATCGGCGCGGAGGGCGGTTACGAGCCATATGCAGACTCGACGGAACACGGTGGGTTCGTGGTCGAGTTGGACTCCTGGAAGACGTCGCCGCGCGTCATTCACCCCAGCGTTGGGTGTACCCCTCGCGCAGCGGGCCGCCGAGCAGGTGGAGCAGCTCCTCGGCCGCGGCTGCCAAGGGGGCGGGGTCGCCGTGTTCGGCCACTGCTTTATGGGCGTCCAGCAGGGCTCTGCCTCGTACCGGGTCGGCGCCGAGGAGCCTTCGGGGCAGCCATTTGCCGATGCCTGTCCAGGCTCGGTGGTGGGCGGTGAGCAGGTGTGCGGCCTCGCGCAGGGTGAAGTCGGCGAGGGAGAGCTGTTCGTACCGGTCGGACGGTGGAGTGTCGCTCAGGTCGTCCATGAAGCAGGTGAGGACGTAACGGCCTCGTTCCCATTCGGCGGGGGTGAGGGGCGGAGGGCCGGACGCGAGAACCGCGCGGGCCTGGGCGCGGGCACGGGCCACATGGCCGTGCGGGTCCAGCAACGGCAGTCCCTGGTCATAGATGAAGAGGACGGTGCCCCGGCGGCGCGCTCTGTCCCACTCGAAGAATCCGGGAAGCTCCGCAACGGTGTGTAAGAACAGTTCGGCCAGGCGGCCGTCGTGGCGGATCACTTCGCGGCGGCCGGTGTCCGAGTCCGGAAGCAGGATCGCCACGTCCAGGTCGCCGGTCGGAGTGGCGCGGCCTTGTGCGGCTGAGCCGCCGAGTATGGCGCCCAGGGCCTGCGGGTAACGGCTCGCGATCAGACGAAGAGCTTGGGCCATCGGGGCTGCTTGATCATCCATGGGCGTTCATGGTGCCAGCCCGGGAGGCCGTCGCTCCGTCCACTCGGATCGCTCAGCGCAGATCCAGGCCGAGTTCCTTCTCCAGCACGGTGGCCTGTTCCGGTGTGGCGAAGACGTAGTAGCTCTCGTATGGGGCGTTCCTGAGGTGCACGAAGTCGGCCAGGTAGAACCGGCGGGTGTCATCACCGGGGTCGGGATCGACATGGCCGATGAACTCGGAGATCGCCAGATGGTCGAGGTAGTCGAACGATTGGTGCTCGGTGTCCTGGGTCATCCGGACTCCGTTGCGGGTGAACTCCAGGATTTCGCCGTACTCGCCGCCGTGCAGCCTGACGTCGGTGATGGTGACCGCGCCGTCGGTGAGTGCTGCGGCCTCCATCAGCAGGCTCGTATAGCTCTCCTCCAGGTCGTCGACATCGTCCGCGTGCGCCGAGATCGCCACACCGAACGCTTCGAGCGCATCGGGCACTTCGTGGGGTGGCAGCTCGTGGTGGGCGAAGCGGGCGTACTCCGTGAGCACGCTGTCGGCCTTCTCCCGGGACACCATGCCCAGCCGCGTCAGGAGCGCCCCCACGTGTGCGTACGACGACGCCCTGAACCAGAACAGCTCGCCCTTCAGCCCGCGCCGCCGCTCGTTCGGCTCCCCGTCCCCGTCCTCCTCGGGGAGCAGCTCACGCAGACACTCCAGCGGAATCGCCGCGCCCCCGATCCGCTTGTCCGGCTGGTCCACGAACGGCACCTCCGTCCAGACGTTCTCCCGCGAGCCGGAGGCCCCGGGCTCGGCGCCAGGATCGAAGGGTATGTACTGCCACACCGCCCCCTTGTTACGCCGGATCACCTCGCCCAGATACCAGCAGGCGCCCTGCACGAACGGCTCGTCCCGCGCCGCGTCGAACTCCGCCACCGTGGCGAACCGCTGCTTCACGAGCGCTTCCAGCCAGTCCAGGGTGTCGGGGTGATAATTCCGCCGCCACGTCCCGTCGAAGGCGTCCTTGCCCCAGGCCGAGAGCCCTGCACTCCGCTCGGCCAGCCACGCCGACAGCACCGGGTCCTCCGGGCGCGCCACCCTGGGGTCCACCAGCGGAGTGTGCTCCTTGACCGGCTGCCAGCCCGGTATCGCCTGCTGCCGCGCCGTCACGGCCTGCCGCAGCCGCGCCCTCTCCTCGGCGAAGGCGGTCCCCGTACGGACGCGGAGGGCGTACGAGATCAGCAACATCGGGGCGACGGGCGAGAGTTCCAGTTCCGGGTCCGGGCAGATGACCGGCTGCCCGGGGCGACCGTCGACCGGCCGGGTGTTCCAGCCCCACGCGCCGCCGGCGACGCCGAGCAGGACTTCACCGAGGTAGGCCGTCGCACTCTCCACGAGCTCGGCCCACTTCGCGTTCTCCTGGCCGGAGTTGTCCTGCTCCAGCAGGTGGGCCTCCAGCGCGTCCAGCGACAGTGGGCCGTAGTCGAAGGGGAAGTCCTCGGGCAGGAGCAGTCGCTCCAAAAGCAGTATCTGATACGGCAGTTCGTCGGACCACTTCTGGAGGAGATGTGGCGGGGAGTTCTCCGGCTGTGTCTCAGCGGTCATGCAAAACACTGTAGGGGCGCGCACTGACATCGGACCGGCTGAGACATCGGACCGGCTGAAGGTCCGGGGTCCGGGGTCCGGCGGTGGTCCAAGGTGTGAGGTGGGAGCATCCGCTGCACCGGCCGCATGTCCGGCTCCACCAATCCGCTGAAAGGCAGTTGCGCGATGGGACACGTCACGCAGGACTCTTGGGACGCCCATTACGGAGAAGGGCGTTCCTTCCGGCCGCTCGACGACGCCGAAGTCACCCTGCTCCGTGCACTGGTCCCCGCCCCGCCAGACGGCGGCCATGCCCTGGACGTGGGCTGTGGCCTGGGCGAACTCGCCCGGCACCTCGCGACCGCCGGCTACACCGTCGATGCCCTCGACCACGCCTCCGCCGCCCTCACCATCGCCGAACAGACGCCACCGGCATCCGGCACGGTGCGCTTCGTACGGTGCGACATCGAGCGGGACTCCCTCGACGCACTGCACTCCTCGTACGACCTGATCGCCTTCCGGCTGAGCTACGCCTTCATCGGCGACCGCACCCGCGTCCTGCGCCGGCTGGGCGAACGGCTGAGCCCCGGCGGCGCGGTCGTGGTCATCACCCCGGTCGCTGCAGAGGTGCCTGCCGACCGCCGCGGCATCGCGCTCGACGAGGAGGAGATCGCCCTGCTGTCCGCCGGATGGCACACGGCCGAACGGCATGACGCCGCAGGGCTGGCGTTCCTCGTACTGCGTGACCCCGTCGCGGGCCCGGTGACCTATCGGGGCAAGGGGCGGCCGTCACCGCACGCGTTGACCGGTGCGGGCGTCGTGGTGACCGATGCAGCGGGTCATGTGCTGCTGGGCAGGTCCCGGAAGGGGACATGGGAGCTGCCCGGCGGCAAGAACGACGCCGGCGAATCGTTCGCGGAGGCCGCCGTGCGGGAGCTGGAAGAGGAGACCGGGCTGACGGCGAGGGCAGCCGATGCGCGGGTGTTGGCGATCCTGATGGACGCCGTGGACGGTATGCCGCGGGTGACCGCCGCGGTGCGCGTCGTCGACTTCCGCGGCGAACCGGCCGTGCGGGAGCCGGATCTCATCCACCGCTGGGAGTGGCACGACACCGCCGATCTCCCCACTCTTGCCGCCGACCTGTTCACGCCCAGCGCCCATGTCCTGAATGTCGTCTGGCCCGGACTCCTGCCCGACCTGCCGCCCGTCCACCGGTACCCCCTGGCATAGCGTGCACGCGGGTGGAGGCCGGGGCCCGCGAAACCCGAGTCCCGGCAGGGCAGCCCTGCAACTGCCCCGGCCGACGGCTCGATGCGGGTCGATGGATCGCGGGCGATACGTCACACCCGGGCGCGTGCCATGACCGTACGATCGGTGACCACGACGAGCAGTCCCAGGACGCTGACCGCGACCATGGCCAGGGCGATCAGGTGCAGACGGTGGTCGTTGACCTCACTGTGGAACACGACGGAGATCAGCGCGGACGAGGCGATCGAGCCGAGGAAGCCGAACGTCCGGAACAGCCCCGCGGCGGTACCGATCTCACCGGCTCCGACCTGGGTGTACAGGGTGGTCTGGTTGGCGCTGATGGTGGTGCCCAGAGTGATCCCGAAGACCAGGGTGATGGCCACGATCCAGACGGTCGGGGTGCTCGCCGTGAGCGCGAGCACCCCGGCCGAGGCGGCCAGACAGGACACCGCCGCGAGGATCAGCGGCATACGGACCAGGTTCCGTTGCGAGATCGGCCGGGCGATCAGGGCGGAGAGCGCACTCATGGGCAGCAGGAGCAGTCCGGCCTCCTCGGAGGACATGCTCCGGCCGGCCTGGAGCCACTGGGTGAGGCCGTAGAGGACGGTGTAGACGCACAGCCCCGCCAACGCGAAGCGCAGGTAGGTGCGGGTGAGCGCCGGATTCCTGGCCAGCAGGCGCACATCGAAGAACGGCCGGCGCGCCCGTAGTTCCCACCACACGAGCCCCGCGCCGATGACGACGGCCAGGCCGAGAACGGACCAGTCGGTCTGCGGGAGTCCCGTCAAGAACACCAGTAGTGCTGCGATGGCCCCGCCGAAGCCGATGATGCCCACCACGTCGAGGCGTGCGGCGAGCTGCCGAAGTGTGCTCGGCCCCGCGACCGGCGGGTCCGCGGGAATCCAGCAGGCGGCCATGGCAAGGGTCAGGAGGGCGAAGGGGAGGTTGATGAGGAATGTGGTCCGCCACCCCCAGGCGTCGACCAGCACACCGCCGATCGGGAGGCCGAGGGCGGAGGTGGCCGCACCGGCGATCATCAGGCCGCCGAGGACGCCGCCGGGCGGTGCGCCCAGCCCGGCCGCCTCCGCCCGGCGGCGGATGAGCAGCATCGCGGAGGGATAGACGGCGGAGCTGCCCACCCCGATGAGCACCCGGGCCACGATCAAGGCGGTCAGGTCCTCCCCCAGTCCGCCCACGACCCCGCCCGCCAGCACGATCAGGACGCCGGTCAGGAACACCCGGCGCGGCCCGAACTCCTCCGCCAGTTTTCCGCCCACCGGCTGGGCGATCGCGCAGGCCAGGTAGAGCGCCGACACCAGCACCGCGGTCCGCCCCACCGGGACATGGACGGCAGCCGCGATCGGCAGCAGCGCGGTCGCGATGAGCGAGGTATTGATCGCGTTGATCGCCGATCCCGTGAACAGCGGCGTCACGAACCGCCACGAGAACGCGGGCGCGGTGTGGGAGGTGGCGGGCGGCACCGGCGCCGCCGTCACAGGTGCTCGCCCAGCCGCTCGATCAGCGGCGCCGCCGCCCGCAGGGTCTCCAGCTCGGCACGGGTGAACCCGCCGGTGGCCAGTGCCTCCGCCAGCTGCTCGGCCCGGACGCCGCGCCGCTCCCGCAGCGCCCGCTGCCCGGCCTCGGTCACCGATATGACCACCCGCCGGCGGTCAGCGGGATCGGGGCGGCGCTCCACCAACCCGCGCTGCCCGAGCCCGGCGAGCGTCATCCCCATCGCCTGCGGGGTGATCTGCTCGGCCCTGGCCAGCTCGCTCGTCGTGGCCGACTCGGCCCGTTCCAGGCGCGACAGGACCGATACCTCGGGCAAGGTGAGTTCGCCCTCGACGGGTTGGCGAAGCCGCCGAACGAGCAGCCCCAGGCTCGCCTGGAGCGCCGAACTCACCGCGCTCACATCGGGATTGCTGATAGGAAAGCTAGCTTTCATAGTTGAGACCCTACTGCTTGACGGTCCCGGACGGGCCGACGAACGGGCTCAGCCGTCCGCGCGCCGGTCGTCCGGGGGCTCGCCGGACGAGCAGTAGCCGTGCCCGCGCCTCAGCCGATATGAAGGGGACTGCCGCGCCGAACGGGGGACTCTATGCGACTGCGCGTCATGGTGTTCGACGAAACCAACTCACGCTATTCCGAACGTCATTACGTTCACCAAGCCTTGAAGCCGCACCTGTTCGGGGCGCCCGGGGAACCGGTCGACCGTGTCCGGCGCTGGTTTCAGGCGGACGACCAGGTGTTCGGCCGCCTGGTGGAGGTCCGTACCGAACCCGGCACCCCCACCGGGGAGTTCTTCGATGAGGTGTTGCGGGCCACCTACGCGGCCGGCCGGTCCTGGCTCCCGCCGGCGGTGGGCCGGCAGGTACGCGAAAGGATGCAGGCCGATGCACAGCGGCAACTTGAGGAATGGCGGGCTGAAATGCCCCCGGATCGGGCCGAGTTGTTGGCACAGCTCTGTGCGTATCGGGGAGGCCCCTACACGCTGCCGGGAGACCACGGCACGCTGCGTACCCTCCGGTTGACGGATATGGCGGGCGAGCATCTGCTGGGCGCGGAGACGGTGGCACAGACAGGTCTCGTCGACGGCGACGCGGTGCTGCTGGACGTCGTGCGGGAGACCTTCCGGGACGCCCTCATGATGGGCGTCCCGGACCCCGAGAAGATGTTCTCGCTGCTACAGGTCGCGGCCACCACGGAGCGCGTCACCGCGTCCGCGCGGTTGTGGGGTGTGCTGCTCTACACCGAGGCCGACACCGAGATCGCCACGTATGTGCGCACCCACTTCGATGAGCTCAACGGCCTGACCGGGCCGCAGTTGGGCATCCTGGTGCTGGAGCGCCCCACCAGTTGGTCCAGCGCCCGTCGTTACTGGCGGCAGACCCTGGAACCGCCGCTGTTCCGGGCCTTCTCCGCACTGCGCTGGCTGGCCTGGCAGCCCTACGACAAGCATCGCTGTCACGACATCGCCCGCGCGTTGCACATCCCGCCCTCCCAGCTGCCGTGCCTGGCGTTGTTCCGCGGCGCCGACACCACCCAGCGGCTGGTCTTCCCCATTCAGGACACGTCACCGGCCGCCTTCCGCCGCCTCTTCGGGGCGATCACGGAGGTCATCGGCACCACCGAGCCCAACGAAGCCCCGGCGGCGTCTTGGTGGCCCCACCAGGAGCCGAGCGTTTCCGGTACGCGCCCCCGGTACCGGCCACAGCACACCGCCGACCCGGACGCGGCCGCCCGAGAGGCCGTCGCAACGCTGCACGCCCTGAACAAGGGGCCACCACCCCACGATCAAGCAGCGTTCGAGAAGGCCCGCGCAGCCGAGCAGCGCATCCTCGCCGCCTTACGGACCGGAGGCGACGACGCCGGGCAGTACGAGCTGCGCGGGCACAACGTCGTGCTCATCTCTCACTCAGGAGGCTCCATGACCGAGAACTTCACCTTCCACGGGCAGACCACCTTCATCAACCGTCCGGTCGACACGGTCATCCGCGACTTCCAGAACACCCATGCAAGCGTCCCGCACGAGGAGGACCTCGCCGCCCTCCTGCGTGCGGTGCTTGCCGCCCCACTGAACGAGGCGGACCGGGAACAGGCGGCACACACCGTCGTTCAGGTGGCCGACGACCTCGCCGTCCCCGACCCCGACGCCGCGAGGAACCGGCTCACGACGCTCCGCACCGCCCTCACCGGAGCGGCCGGAATCGCCCAGCCCGCCTTGGACATCATCAGCAGAATCCTGCCGCTCCTGGGGTCCTGATTTGTTCTTGGCCTGCCGGCCGGAGCCGGGTCAGTCGCGGTCCACTCCGGCAGCGAAACGGCGTGCCGTACGCCGGCCCGCATAGCGCTCCTTGCGGTTGTCGGCCTTCACCATCTGCTGCCGCTCCTTGATGCAGGCGCGGACATTGCACCCCGCACAGCAGGTGTGGCCGAACAGCAGCACGCCGGGGTGTTCCCACCGGCAGCGGGTGTCGGGGTCCTCCTGCGTCGGGTGCGGCGGCAGGTCACAGGCACCGTAGCGGTGGTCGTGGACCGGCCGGGGGCGGTGTTCCCCGTGGCGCACCCACAGCGGCTTCGTCTTGTCCGTACGGGACATCTCGTTCCTTCCGGAACCGCCGCCCGTGCTCCCGGACTTTCCGGGCGGGCGGCTGGGTTCGGAATGTCACGGCGACCCCCTCCTTCCTTTGTCCACAGCACCTGCCGGGCGGAATCCGGCGCCCCATCTGGTGGTGATGTCCCGCTGAATGCATCCGGAGCCACCACGCTTTCAAGGGTTCGGTGCGGACGGCACTTTAGGGCACGATCCGCGGGAACGACATCTCTTTTTCGGGCTTCGACGCGGGCGTCAGCGCGGGCGTCAGCGTAGGCGAGCTACCGGCTCTAGCGGCCGAGCGCCTTGCGCAACTCTTCCTTGTTCATGTGGGAGCGGCCGTCGATGTGCTTCTTCTTGGCCTCCTCGTACAGCTGGTCCTTCGTCGGGCCCTGCGGCCCGCTGCGGGAGCGTTCGCCGCCGCGCTGGGAGGCGGATTTGGGGTCGCGGGTGGAGACCTTTCCGGCGGACTGCGCCTCACCGGAGCGGGCGCGTTCCTTGTTCACGGTGCGTGCCGCGATCTCCTTGGCGCGCCTTTCCGAGACCCCGTGCTCCAGCGCGTTCGCCTTGATGTGCTCGTACTGCCGCTCTCGCTTTTTGTCCGAACCTGCCGGCATGATGCCGCTCCTTGTCGAATGGGGCGTCTTGCCTGTGCCGAAGGCCGCCTACCCACAGCCGGGCGCGTCCACCGGCAGTGGCCGTGCATCTCCCACTCCACTGCCAACGGGCGCGGTGCGCGACACGGGAGAGCCGACCAGGCAGCGTCCGCGCAGCCAGATGGTGGAGGCGGGGCGGCAGGGAGCGCTCATGTGCTGGACAGGCTCCGGCGGCGCCACCAGCGAGCTTTGCCCGAGCGGTCGCGGGGCGCCGGCGGCCGCTGGGCGGGCGGGGGAGGCGGTCGGACCGTAGCGTGAAGGGGCGGAGCCGGCGGCGCGGAGAAGGGCAGGGAGACGGCGGCGATGGCCGGGATCAATTACGCGGCGCTGTTCGCCGCCACGCCGAGCCCCTACCTGGTACTGGGGCCGGACCTGGTGATCGTGGAAGTCAACCAGGCCTACCTGGACGCGACCCGGCGCACCAGGGACGACCTGATCGGGCGGCATATCTTCGACGCCTTCCCGGACAACCCCGCCGATCCCGAGGCCGACGGCGTACGGAACCTGAACGCCTCGCTGCACCGGGTCCTGACCTCGCGTGAGCCCGACACGATGGCCCTCCAGAAGTACGACATCCCGCTCATGGGCCGGCCCGGGGTGTTCGAAGAGCGCTGGTGGTCGCCGGTGAATACGCCCATCCCGGGGCCGGACGGGTCGGTGGCGTGGGTCATTCACCGGGTCGAGGATGTGACCGCGTTCGTCCAGGCCCGGGCCGGTGGCGACCGGCCGGCGACCGGGCAGCTCACCGAGCGTGAGGCTCTGGAGGCCGAGCTGTACGCCAGGGCGCGCGAGCTCCAGCGGCTGAACGAGGAGCTGCGCCAGGCCCACACCCGTGAGCGCCAGGTGGCCGTCACCCTCCAGGAGGCCATGCTCCAGTCACCGGATCTGGCCCGGCACCGGGAAGTCGCGGTGCGCTATCTGCCCGCCGCCGGATCGCTGAATGTGTGCGGCGACTGGTACGACATGGTCGACCTGCCCGACGGTCGCTTCGCGGTGGCCGTCGGCGATGTCGTCGGGCACGGTCTGGAGGCCGCCGCGGCGATGGGCATGCTGCGCAGCGCCCTGAGCGCCGCGATCCGCGCCCTGGAGCGGCCCGCGCAGGCGCTGGAGGTGCTGGGGCTGTACGCCCGGTCGGTCGAGGGGGCGCTGAACACCACCGCCGTCAAAGCGCTGGTGGATCCCCGCAGCCGCCTGATCATCTACAGCAACGCGGGGCATCCGCCCCCGGTGCTGGTCCACGCGGACGGCAGCTATGACCTGCTGGACCAGGCCACCGACCCGCCCTTGGGCGCCCGGCCGCAGCACGTCCCCCGCCCCCAGGCCGGTCTGGCCTATTACCCCGGGGACACCCTCGTGCTGTACACCGATGGGCTGATCGAACGCCGTGATGAGGACATCGACGCCGGTCTCTCCCGGCTGGCCGAGGCCCTCAGCAGCTTCCGGGCCCTGAGCCCGGAACGGCTGGCCGACGCGCTGCTCGCCCACCTCGGTCTCACCGGTGGCGCCCGCGACGACATCGCCTTGATCATCACCCGGTTGTGACGGCCCCCCGCCGCGGGCGGCACGGCCGCGGCGCACGGCGACGTCGCAGGTGAGGCGGGTCAGCGGTCGGCGATGTCCTCACGGAGGCCGTCGGAGAACTCCCACCACGACAGGGGGAGCCAGTCGCCGTTCACAAAGGCATCGACAGTCGCACCACGACCACGGACCGTAACCGTGGTACCGGGCGGATAGGTGGTGCCGGACAGTCCGGGCACCGGGACGAGCAAGGTCCCGAGTCGCTGCGCTGCCACGTGTCGCCCTCCTCATTCGCTGCTCGGTGCGACATTGCGATACCAGAAAGTGGATATTCCCCTTCACATTAGCGGCTTGCCCCGCCCAGCAGACCGGAGAATCATGACTGATAGCTCACGTCAAAGGGGTGGGAAATCCATGCGCACTCTTCGCTGAGCGGGAGGTGGCAGCAATGAAAGCCGTCGTCTACAAAGGACCGTTCTCAGTAGCGGTCGAGACTGTCGACAAGCCCGGCATCCAGCATCCCAACGAGGCGATCATACGGGTCACCTCCACCGCGATCTGCGGCTCGGACCTGCATATGTACGAGGGGCGTACGGCAGCCGAGCCCGGCATCGTCTTCGGGCACGAGAACATGGGAATCATCGAGGAACTCGGCCAGGGCGTCACCTCCCTCAAGGAGGGCGACCGGGTGGTCATGCCCTTCAATGTCGCCTGCGGATTCTGCGACAATTGCGTCGAGGGATTCACCGGATTCTGCCAGACCGTCAATCCCGGATTTGCGGGCGGCGCTTACGGCTATGTCGCCATGGGCCCCTGGTCGGGCGGCCAGGCCGAATATCTGCGGGTGCCCTACGCCGACTTCAACTGCCTGAAGCTGCCACCGGGAAACGAGCACGAGAGCGATTTCATCCTGCTCGCCGACATCTTCCCCACCGGCTACCACGGCTGTGAACTCGCCCAGGTACGCCCCGGGGAGAAGGTCGCGGTGTACGGCGGCGGACCGGTCGGGCTGATGGCCGCCTACTCGGCACTGCTGCGCGGCGCGAGCAAGGTCTTCGTCGTGGACCGGGTACCCGAGCGGCTGGCAAAGGCCGAGGAGATCGGCGCGGTGCCCATCAACTTCGCCGAGGGCGACCCGGTGCAGCAGATCAAGGACCAGACCGAGGGCGTCGGCACGGACAAGGGCGTGGACGCCGTCGGCTACCAGGCGATGGCACACGGCGCGGCACGCGAGGAGCCGGCGACCGTACTGAACTCGCTCGTCGACACGGTCCGCGCCACCGGTGCCCTCGGCGTACCCGGCCTGTACGTCCCGGCGGACCCGGGCGGCCCGGACGAGCAGGCGAAGCGGGGCATGCTGCTGGTGTCGATCGGCAAGCTCTTCGAGAAGGGCCTGCGGATGGGTACGGGGCAGTGCAACGTGAAGCGCTACAACCGGTTCCTGCGCGACATGATCATCGAGGGCCGGGCGAAGCCGAGCTTCGTGGTCTCGCATGACCTGCCCCTGGACCAGGCCCCCTCGGCGTACGACAAGTTCGACAAGCGCATCGAGGGGTACACCAAGGTCGTCCTGCATCCATAGACAGCGGGATGAGGGTGCCGCGGTCCTTCGTCACCCGGAACGACCGCCCGAGCAGCGCGTTGCCCGCCGTCGCCCCGAGCGCGACCACGACATCGGGGTCGACGAGGTGCAGTTCGGCGGTCAGCCTTGAACAGCGACTTTCCACGGGAACAGCGACGGGTCCCGCCACGCGGTGCGGCGTCGAGCCATCGTCCGAGCAGCTGTCCGCCGGTTGAGGCGTAAGTCGCCTACTGGCCCTGCTCGGTAATCATCTTGAGCATGGCCTGGGCTGTGTTGTTTTCGGAGTCGATGCCGTGGACCTCGGCACCTTCAAAAGCGGCGGGCTCGGCGCTGCGGGCGAACATGGCCCGCTCGTACTCGGTGAGCGCGGCCTCGATGTCGTCGGGGTGCGCGGCGAGGGCCTTGCCGAGTTCGGAGCCGTCGAGCATGGCCAGGTTGGCGCCTTCGCCGTTCGGGGCCGCGAGGTGGGCGGCGTCGCCGAGCAGGGTCACCCCCGGTACCCGGACCCACCGGTGTTCGGTCGGCAGAGCGTAGTGGGGGCGCAGGACCGGCGCGATGTCGCCGTCGGTGATCAGGGCGGTGAGTTCCGGTGCCCAGCCGTCGAACTCTGCCGCGATCCGTGCGGTCGCCGCGGCGGCATCGGTGAAATCGATGGCGGCGAACCAGTCCTGCGGCTTGGACAGCGCCACGTAGGCGTGCAGGGTGTCGCCGCTTTCCCGGTGGGCGAAGATCTCCTTGCCCGGTGCGGGCGCGATCATCGACCCGCCGCCAACCGCTTTCGCGGCGGCCGGGTGCCGGGTGTCGGCGTCGAACAGATAGGTCTCGACGAACGACGTGCCGACGTACTCAGGTGTGGCATCAGAGAGCAGCGGCCGGACGCGCGACCACGCGCCGTCCGCGCCGACCAGCAGGTTCGTGACGACGGTGCTGCCCTCGGCGAACGTCACCTCATGGCGGCCCTCGCCGAGGACACGGGTGCCGCTGACCTTGCACCCCCACCGAACGGTGTCGGCCGGGAGCGAGTCGAGCAGGATCCGCCGCAGCTCTCCGCGCTGCACCTCGGGGCGGCCGCCCGTGCCGTCGTCGGCCATCTCGTGCAGGACGGTCCCGTCCGACTCGACGAGCCGCATCGCCTGACGGCCCTCGATGACGATGGCGTGGAACGCGTCCATCAGACCTGCCGCGTTGAGGGCGAGCTGCCCGTTGTAGTCATGGATGTCGAGCATCCCGCCCTGCGTACGTGCTGCCGGAGAGGACTCGGCTTCGTAGACCGTGACCGGGATTCCGTGGACGTGCAGGACACGGGCCAGTGTGAGCCCGCCGAGTCCGGCGCCGATGACCGTGACAGGAGTGTGCATGGTGGCTCCTCGGGGTCGGGGCCGCCCAGTGATCTCCGGCGGCCGATACCGGGAAGGTGTCAGGCCCCGCCGACATGCCGTCGACAGCGGTCCGACAGGCCCCGATAGATGACCGACGCCCACCCGGAAGGGCGTTCAGCCCGGCGTCCGGATGGATCACCGCCCGGAACGGACCGTTTGCTCATCCGTTCCGGGCGGTCGGTACATGCCGCGTCGAGGGCGTAACTCCCCCCTCGCGCGCCTTACTTCACGTCGAGGAAGTCACCCGTGGAGGTCACCGACGGGGTCGTCGAGGTACCGGCGAAGGTGTAGCGCCAGGTGCCGTCGGCGGACGCCTTGACGGTGGTCTTCAGGTTGCCGCGGCTGTCCGACGTGACGGTCTTGACCGTGCTGTAGCTGCTGGCGCCCGTCTTGCGGAACTGGAGCTGTACGGGCTGCTGGGTGTAGCCCGCGTAGGTGTCGGTGTCCCAGTTGGCGCGGGTCAGGGCGCCGGTGACCGTGACGGTCTTGCCCTTTGCCACCGGCTCGGGCGAGGCGTTGGTGGTCAGCCGGGAGGCACGCTTGACCCAGGAGGACTTGTAGGTGTCCTTGGTGACGTAGTCGCCGTCCTTGCCCACCGCGGAGGCGAACACATGCCACCGGCCGGCGAGTATGTTGCCGTAGACGGTGGACTCCGGGTCGGCGACGAGAGTGACCGAGCAGGTGGCGGTCGTGGCGTTGACCGTCTTGCAGGTGCCGTGGTCGACGGCCGGGGTCATGGCGCCGTCGACACCGTCCTTCAGGTCGGTGCCGTGCCACAGGAACGCGTAGCCGTCGTAGATGCCGGCCGGGTCGGTGGCGGTCACCGAGACGGTGTACGTCTTCTTCAGGCTGGTGCCGACGACGATGTCCTTGCCGCCGTTGACGGTGACGTTTCCGCAGACCAGACCCGGGAGAGATGTGAATGGTTGTACATCTGGGTGGAGTTTCCGTGAACACCTCTCGGGAGGGGGAAGGGCGGGCGACAGCGCCCTTCCCCGGCCCGCGCCTCCCCTGAGGGCGATTAACCGCGCCTCGTCCTAGTCCTCATGCCCCGCAGGCGGCATCGCCGTGCCGCCCCGGCAGCCGGTGAAGGTGGCGTTCGGGCAGAAGGCGTCGAAGCCCATTTCGAATCGGGCGAAGGCTTGCCAGGCGGCCTTCCGGACCACGGTGTATTCGGCGCTGGTCAGCAGGCCGCCCTTCATTGCCTTGAAGGCGCGCAGGATGGCGTCCCGTGCGACGAGGAAGGAGGGGTTCTTCGGTGTGAGCTTCAGACCGTCGACGACGGCCTGCCATGTCACCTGGTAGCCCCGTTCCTTGTTGTGGAGCGCGGTGGTGACCTTGCGGGTCAGTTCCATGAGGGCCGCGCACCAGATCTCACCGACGTCGTGGACCTCCTGGTAGGTCAGATCGCTGTTGCCGGCGCCCGCGACTTCTCCCGGCCCCTTGCCGATGTCTCCGAAGGCGCCGGGGTAGTCCGAGTCGTAGGGCCGCTGCCGGATGCCCTCCGGCTGGTTGACGACCCAGTTGCCGACTACGGCGCGCTCTTGGGTGTTCGAGAAGTTCCTGGTGGTGAGGGCGAAGTAGTCGCCCCAGCCCTCGCCCATCGCGACCGACTGGTCCTCCTCCAGTCCGTTCGCGTCGAACAGACCCCCGACGAGACGGTTCGACACCCCGTGGCAGAACTCGTGGAGAACGACATCGAAGTCGTCGGCCGTGTGGCGGCCGGTGCCGGTGACCAGGCCCATGTTCATCACGGCTTCCAGGCCGTCGGCGCGGGTGGCCATGTTGGCCGTCCCGAACACCGCTCCCGGGTGCGCGAGGGCCCGGACCGGGTCCGCCCCCTGGCCCAGGCCCGTGATGTTGGTGGTCTGGAAGTTGCCCTGGTCCTCCGTGAAGCCGAGCATCATGAAGAGGTCGTGGGCGAAATTGCAGAAGTAGAAGATGTTGGTGACGAACTGCTCGGGACTGTCCTCCGCGGGGTCGAAGAGGCTGTTGCCCGCGTCATCGACGATGACCTCGACGGGGCGGCGGGTCGTCCCGTTGAGCGCGCGGACGTTGTTGCCCTCGGTCGACACCTTCCCGTGGTGCGTCTCCGCCCAGGGCAACGGGAAACCGGCGGGCAGTCCGCTGGGGACCGCGGTCGGATAGCCGTCCGTGGGGAGCGGGAACGGGACGGTGTCAAAGGTGCTTTCGGCCGGGTTGCGCTGGAAGACCCGTCCGGCGACCGCGTGCCGGACCGTGTCGTAGAAGTAGAGGATCTCGGGCTCGTCCGGGTTCTGCGTCCGGTCGTCGGCCTCGACGAAGGCGTGGTACTGAGCGGCCAGTTTCTCCCGGGAGAAGGTGAACATCCAGGTGAGGCGGGCATCGTCGCCCATGTACAGGTAGACGAGCCGGGCCGGGATGGCTTCCTCGAACGGTCCCTTGCCGAACGTCATCGGCTGGTCGTTCCGCGCCTGGTGCGACAGCCGCTCGAAGCCGGCCGATATGTCGAGCCGCGGGAGTTCGTCGTCGCCGAAGACTCCGCGGAGCGTGGTCGGCTCGGCGGCCTTCGCGGCCGACACCCGCAGCGCCACCTCGGCCGGGACGGTCGGCCTGGACGGCAGGTTCGCCGGTGCGCTCACCGTGTCGCCGATGACCCGGTCGACCGTGCCGTCCTCGTACAGCCACACCTTCGGCGCCATGGCCCATACCTCGATGCCGTTGAGCACCTGCTGGAGGCTCACGACGCGCAGGCCCTCGCTCGTCGTCATCACATTCGGATCGGCCTCGAACTCCGCCGGCTCACCGGCCGCGAAGCCGATCGCCTCGGCGACCGAGGTGACGTACCGCTTGGCCTGGGCGATATAGCCGGTGTCGGGTATCGGCACCGACTCGTCCAGGCCGGTGACTGCGGGAGCGCCGGCCACCCGTAGCTCCGTCAGATGGCCCGTGAAGCGGTTCACCTTGCTGCGGTCCGCCACGAGGGTGTGATCGACCGCTGCCGCCACACGTTCGGTGTGGTCGAGGAAGGCATCGGCTTCGGCGACACTGGCCAAGCGGTCGTAGTTCTTGTTCCGCTTGTCGATCATTACGCTCATGGCGTGCTCCTTGTGCGGGTTCAGAGGCCCGCGAGCGTGAGTGCCGCCGCCGCGACCGTGCGGGCGATCCCGGCGGCGTAGTCCGTGTCGTGGTCCTCGTCGAGGAGGGTGTCGCCCGGCAGGTGGTACTGCCGGGTGCCGGTCGCGGGCGCCGTGTCGTCGAAGAAGTTCTCGCAGACGGCGGCGGCTGCCCAACCGCGTTCATGGAAGCTCGCGTGATCGCTCCGTCCGGCGGCCGGGTCGCTCGCGCCCGCGAGGGACTGGAGCGAGAAGTCGGCTGCGAGCGCCGGGGCGGCCTGGGCGACGAGTCCGCCGAGCGCGTCGGAGGCGCCGACGACCGGGCCGGGGACCGACGAGCCGGTGTGGATTTCCATCGTGCGGGTACCGCCCCGGAAGCCCGCGATCATGTCCATCTGGAACACGCCGACGATCCGGTCCCCGGCCGCGGCCGCCGCGCGCGCATAGGCCTTGCTGCCGACCATGCCCTGCTCCTCGGCGTTGAAGAGGACGAAGCGCAGCGTCCGGGCCGGGGCCCTGCCGTCGGCGATCATCGTGCTCAGGCACTCGGCCGCGGCCAGCACCGCCGCCGTACCGCTCCCGTCGTCGTCGGCGCCGGGCGCCGGGTCATGGGCGGGGTCGTAGGGCCGCGGCCGGCCGCTGCTGTCGAAGAACTCGCCCCTGGACGCGGTCGAATCGAGATGTGCGGTGACGAGTACGGCGGAGTCCGCTCCCGCGACGGGGAACTCCGCCTCGACGTTGGAGAGCCGGCGCCCGTGCCACGAGAACTCCTGCCGTCGGACCGTGAGGCCGAGCTCGTGGAGCCGGCGGGCGAGTGCGCTGACGACGCGGGGGTTGTCCGGACTCGACGCGTCGCGGCTGCGTACCGTCAGCGGTTCGCCCTCGACGAGCGGGTCGGCACCGGAGATACGGGCGACGTGGCCGCGCAGGGCCGCGGGGGTGACGGCCGCGCGGACCGCGGCAACGGTCTCCGCAGAGGGCACCCCGTTCGCGAACTCATCGGCGAATCCCCGGACTTGGGCTTCGCCCGGCCGGGAGAGCAGGGCCGGGTCGGGAAGCAGCCGCTCGGTGTGGCCGGGTTTCGCCTCCGCGGGGTGCAGGTCCTCGACAGGGGTGCCGGCCGCAGCGGCGATATAGACGCCGCCCGGGGCGGGGCCGAGCGGGACGATGGACGGTTCCGGCTCGTCGAGGGCGCTTGCGAGGAAGCCGAACGCCGCAGCGGCGCGCAGGGTGGCTTCCGCCGTGGCCTTGGCGGTCGACGAGACGTCCGTGAACGCCTCCGGGAGGGAAACCGGGCGGTCGTCGCGCATCAGAAAGGCCGTGGTCTCCGCCACCTGTCCCCGGAGGTCGGCCGGGAAACCGCCCTGCTCCAGCGCGTGCACGCCGCGTGCGCTCGCCATGACGAGGACGAGGTGGGGTGACGCCACATGGACCGGCACGACTTCGGCGGAGTTCGCGATCGCCTCCAGGTCGGCCAGACTCCGGTCGGCCGGTACCTCGATTCGCGCCCAGAACACCGGGCGGCCCTCGACGGCGGCGAGTGCGAAGACCGGGTGGGCGGCGGCCCGCATCCCGGCTTCGCGGGCGACTGCGCGCTCCTCGGGGGCCTCGCCCACGAAGACGCAGTCATCGGCCGGGACGCCCGCGCTCGCCACCGCGTCGTCGAAGATCCCGCGAGCGGTCTTCGCGCCCCAGTGCAGCAGACTCTCGTCCGTGAAGCGGCCCGCGAAGGCGGCCTGCAAGGCCGCTGCCGCGCGGGCGCGTGCGGCCTCCCCGGGGCCCGGGTTCGAAATAATGCCTTTGCGGAGGCCGGCCACGGCATCGAGGACTTCGAAAACGCGGGGCCTCGGGTGGAGAGTCAGGGAGCCGTCGGCTCCGATGCTCGCATCCGCGAGCGTTTCACCGATATCGAAGAACAGCACGGGCATCTGGGCGCCTCCGGAAGAGAGCGCGCCCCCGTAACGGGGCTCCGCGGTGCCCCGAAGCAAGGCCCCGTATGCGTTGGGGCGTGCAAGGCGGGTGGCGGCCGCGGCTGCGTGCGCGCCGCTACGAAATCCCCGCCTCTTCCATTGTCGGCGGGGTGCTGCCGCCGCGCATCCCGAGCGGGACGTCGGCGGCCCCGGCGTCCATGACGGCGATCCCGCCTGCCCCCTGACACCTGGTCAGACGCAGCTCCCGGAGCCCTCGCGACGACCGGGCTGACCTTCACGATCTGCCGAAATGCACTCCCCGTGCCCGCATGCAAGTCTGGTACCGGCTCATCGTTCGAGATCCGCCAGGAGGCACGATCGTGGGCAAGAAACAGAGCCGGCAAAATCGCGGTGCCCGCACCGGCGGCCATGAACGCAGCACCGTCGCCGAGGCGAAGGACAAGACGAAGTCAACGGCCCCGCAGGAGCCGGAGCAGTCGATGACGAAGCATGTGGCCCATAAGGCGCAGCGGAAGTTCGGCCACAACTGACGTTCGGCGACCGGCCGCGGCCGAGGAACGAGCGGTCCCATAGGATCGCGGTATGAACCTGTCCGGGAGAGTCTGGGGCGCCACCGGTCCCGAGCAGGAGGCGTCCTATCCCTGCGACCGCCTTGTGGCGGCCCCTGCCGAGGGGTGGACCCGCGCCGTGGAGGTAGCGGCGCCGGCCGACCATGTCTTCCGCTGGCTACGGCAGTTGACCATCGCGCCGTACAGCTATGACTGGATCGATTTCCGCGGACAGAAGAGCCCGCACACCCTGGTCGAGGGACTGCCGGAGCTCGCCGTGGGACAGCCGCTCCTCGTCTTCGAGATCGCGGGCTTCGAGACCGGCAGCCACCTCACCGGGGTGCTCCCGGCGCAGCGCGCCGCACGGCATGGGCAAATGGCGGTGAGCTACACCGTGCGCCCGCTGGAGGGCGGTGGCTGCCGTCTGGTGGTGAAGGTCGTCGCGGAGGCCAAGGGGGCACTCGCCCAGAGAATCCGCCGCAGGCTGCTCGCCTGGGGTGATCTCGTCATGATGCGCAAGCAGCTGCTGACCTTCAAGAAGCTGGCCGAACAGGGTGGCATCGCGTAGGACCCCGTTGTCCGCGTGCGGCTATCGGCCCGACACCGCCGGTGGTGGTGCATCGGGCGGGAAATCGTCCCCTTCGTACGCCGCCAGCGCGATCTGGCGCCGCTCCAGCACCTCGCCCAGGTCCTCGGGGTCCAGCTGTTCCTTCGCCAGCTTCATCCGGGCCTTGGCCTCGACGGAGGCCCATGCCTGCCGGGCGCGTTTGTTGGCCACCCGCCGGTTGTCACCCCGGAGGAAGCCGGCCCCCGCCGCACACCCCGCGGCCGTCAGCGCCACCAACGCCGCGGGAATGCGGGCGTCCGCCGAGGCCAGACCCGCCGCTCCGGATACGCCGGCGAGGAGCGCCGCCGGGAACCCCAGCGCGATATCGACCTTGGTCCAGAAGTCGGCTCTGCGGTGCGCGAGGTCCTTCTGTCGCAGCGCTTCGTCACATAACCGCTCCACCTCGGCGCGCAGCCGACCGGAGGGCTCGTTCCAGGAGGGTGACACGGGTGGTCCGGCAGCGGGAGTGGCCATATCTGGATTCCAACACAGGGGAAACACAAGGGACTTGAGCGAGCATGCACAGTCTTGCGGGGCGTCCGTGGTGGGGTCTCGACAGATCGGCCGGGACGGGGGCGGGGCCGCCTCCCTGACCGATGCCCCGGGGTTCCCGTGCGACCGGGCCCCGTGTGACTACGGTGGGGAATCCGCCGAGGTGCCACCGGCGGACGGGTGGCCGCCCTGGCGCTTCGCCGCCGCCCGGAGCCCGAGGAAAGGTTCGGACATGACGAGCGTGCACGATGCCCTGCTGGACATCACCACCCCGGACGGCGTCGCCGACGCCTGTCTCGCTCACCCCGACGACGGCACACCACACCCCGGCGTGCTGCTGTACATGGACGCGTACGGACTGCGTCCCGCGCTGAAAACAATGGCCAGGCGGCTGGCCGGGCACGGCTACACGGTGCTGGTGCCCAACGTCATGTACCGCGCCGGGCGGGCGCCCGTGGTCGACCTGCCGGACTTCATCGGCCCCGCGGAGCGGTCGGAAATCTTCGAACGGCTCTCCCCGATCATGCGGGCGCTCACCCCCGACCGGGCGATGCGGGACGCCGGGGCCTATCTCGACTGGCTGGCCGCCTCGCCCCTGGTCACCGACGGCCCGGTGGGCACCACCGGCTACTGCATGGGCGGTGTGCTCGGGATCCGCACCGCCGCGGCCTACCCCGACCGCATCGGCGCCGCGGCCTCGTTCCATGCCGGCCGCCTGGTCACCGATGCCGAGGACAGCCCGCACCGGCTCGTCGGCCGCAGCACGGCGGAGCTGTACTTCGGCCACGCCGACCACGATCACTCGATGCCGGCCGACCAGATCGCACGCCTGGAGCAGACTCTGGACGCCGACGGCGTGACCTACCGCAGCGAGCTGTACGAGGGCGCCCGCCACGGCTACACCCAGACCGACACCGCCGCGTACAACTCCGAGGCGGATCAGCGCCATTGGCGCAATCTGCTGGAGCTCTTCGGCCGCCGTCTCTGACGCGATCCTCCCGTGCGTCGAGATGGTCAACGCTTCAACCGGCCCTGGCCGACAGCCCCTCCGAGGCGTCCGGCCGCCAACTGGAGGGGGCTGTTACCCCGTGTTAGCGTGAAGGTATCCGTACCAAACGGACACTTGCCCGCTTTCCTGGCCTCTCCAGAGGGAGATGGTGACCATGGCGCGGGATCCTCTGTTCCCCGCATCCGGGACCGGTACCGGCGCCCGTGGAGGCGCGGGGAGTTCCCCACGGGCCGGTGGACGGACGGCCACCGTCAGCAACAACGTGGACTGGGACGGCCTTCGCCGACGGATGGAGGGAGCGCTGCTGCGGCCGGGCGATGCCGGGTTCGAGAACGCCAGGAAGCTTTTCAACCCGCTCAATGACGACCGGGTGCCCGCGGCGGTGGCGCAGTGCGCGTCGGTGGCCGATGTCCGCGAGGGGGTGCTGGCGGCCGCGCACCGGGTGCCACTGGCGGCCCGCAGCGGGGGCCATTCGTACGTCGGCTACTCGGCGCCGCCCGGCGGTCTCACTCTTGACCTCCGGCGTCTGTCGACCATACAGGTCAGGCCGGACGGCACCGCCACCATCGGCGCCGGGGCCACCCTGGGGGACATTTACACCACACTCGGACAGGCCAACCGCTGTATGCCCGGCGGCTCCTGTTTCACCGTCGGCATCGCCGGGGTGGCTCTGGGTGGCGGAATCGGTGTGCTGCAACGGAAGTTCGGGCTCACCTGTGACCATCTGGTGTCCGCCGAGGTCGTCACCGCGGACGGCAGGACGCTGACCGCCTCGGCCACCCAGGAGCCGAATCTGTTCTGGGCCCTGCGCGGGGGCGGCGGAGGCAACTTCGGGGTCGTCACGCAGTTCACCTTCGCGACCGACCCGGCTCCGGCGCTGACGGTGTTCGTGCTGGACTTCGGGGCGGGGAAAGCGGAGAAGGTGCTGGCCGGATGGCAGCCGTGGATCACGGCCGCGCCGCGCGCGATGTGGGCCAACCTCAATGTGTCGGGCGGGGCCAACCCGGGCTGCAAGGTGGCCGGCTGCTTCGTCGGGCCCAGCAGCGCCTGCGATCCGCTGCTGAACGACCTGGTCGCGCGCGCCGCCGTGCGGCCCACCCAGCGAAGGGTCGAGGACCGCGACTACTTCAAGGCCATGCGCTTCTTCTCCGGCAGTCCCGACCGGCAGTCGTTCGTCGCCTCGTCGCGGATCCTCGCCACCCGCACCGCCAACCCGGGCGGTGTCGCCGCCCTGCTCAAGAACCGCCCGGGGATGGCACTGATCCTCGACGCACTCGGTGGCGCGGTGGCCGATGTCGGCGTCCAGGAGACCGCCTTCCCGCATCGCAAGGCCTTCGCCACCGCGCAGATCTATGCGAACGCGACGGCGGCGTCCGAAGCCGCGGTGACGCACAGCGTCGGCCAGGTCGTGGCGGGTCTCGCGGACCTGGGCATCAAGGACGGTTACGTGAACTACATCGACCCGGCCCTCCCCGACTGGGGCACGGCCTACTACGGCCCGAACCTGGCCCGGCTGCGCTCGGTCGCGTACGACTACGACCCGGACAAGGTCTTCGACTTCCCGCAAGCGGTCACCCGGGCGTGAGCAGCGATGCCCCCACTCCCCCGCCGGCCACCGCCGGCGAGGGCGCCGTGTCCCGCCAGGAGTTCGACGCGCTGTTCGCGGCGGTCCGTACGTGGGGCCGCTGGGCCGCCGCCGACCGCGGGGCCTGGAACCGGGTGACGCCGGAGCATGTACGGCGGGCCGCCGCGCTGGTCCGGTCCGGCACGCTCGTCCCGATGGCGCGCCCCTGGGACACGGCACCCGGCCCCGACAACAGCAAGCCCGCCCTGCACTTCATGTCCGACCTCGGTGACGTCGAGCCTCCCGAACCCGCCACACACAAGGACTTCATCGCCGTCGACTACCACGGCAAGGCCGTCAGTCATCTGGACGCGCTGTCCCATGTCGCCTATCGCGGGCAGCTCTACGAGGGCCGCGCGGCGCAGGAGTGCATCGACGCCGGAGGGGCGCGGTTCGGTGCTGTGTCGGCGCTGGGGCCGCTGGTGACCAGGGGTGTGCTCCTCGATCTGCCCACCGTGCTCGGGGTCTCCTGGCTGGAGCCCGGACGGGCGGTGCACGCGGCGGACCTCGTCGCCGCGGAGCAGGCCCTGGAGGTGACGATCAGCGAGGGCGACGCGGTACTGCTCCGGTCCGGCGCTCTCCGCCGCCGTCAGGAACGGGGCGCCTGGAACACCGGCGCGGCGAGCGCGGGCCTGCATGTGGACGCGATGCCCCTGCTGGCCGAGCGCGGCATCGCGCTGCTCGGCGGGGACGGCGACAGTGACGTACGGCCGTCGCCCGTCGACGGTCTGCATTCCCCGGTGCACGCCCTCGCGGTCGCCGCGATGGGGGTGCCGCTTCTGGACAACCTCGACCTGGAGGTGCTCTCCGCCGTGTGCGCCGAGACGGGCCGTTACGAGTTCCTACTCCTGGTAGCTCCCCTGAACATCCCCGGCGGCACCGGCTCGCCGGTCAGCCCGGTCGCGGTCCTGTGACGACCGGCGGGTGCCGGGCGGCGTCCCGGGCGACCGGCTGGAGTGCAGGTCACGGCCATGATCACCGCGCTGCCCCGGATCAGTACCGCCAGATACACAAAGACCTACAATGAGGTCAAATGGGACAGCTGCTCCGACGTACGGGTGGCCATCGTGGCATGCACCCATGTGGGAAGTGATTGGGATGGGGCTGGCGGGAGAGGACCACGGTCCCGCACGCGCCCGTGAGCAGTTCCTCCGGGGTGGGTCGGTCGAGGGAGCGGTCCGGAGTCCGATCCTGGATTCGTGGCAGCGCTCCCGGTCGCTGGGGCTCACCCCGGACGGCTGCGAACTTCCCTTCAGCCAGGATCTCGATCTGGACGGCCGGCTCATCCGCGCCGCGGTGCCCGTACTGGACCGGCTGGAGAATCGGTTCGCGGGCCGCAACATGAATGTGTCACTCGCCGACGGGCGCGGCGCGGTGCTGCAACGCCGGTTCGGCGAACCGTCCCTGGTGCGGCACCTGGCCGCGATCCAGAGCGTCCCGGGCTTCGTGTTCGCCGAGCGGTTCGGCGGGACGAACGGGATCGGGCTGGCGCTCGCGGAACGGCAGCTGATCAATGTCTACGGGGCCGAGCACTTCGCCGAACGCTCCCAGTCCAACGCCTGCGCGGCAATTCCCGTACGGGACCTGCTCAGTGGGCGTATTGAAGGCGTGCTCTGCCTCGGCTATCCGCTCACCGACGCGGACGCCACGCTGAACACCGTGATCCGCAAGGCCGCCGGCGCCATCGAACGGCGGCTGCTGGAGCAGAGTTCGACGCGGGAGCGGGATCTGCTGGAGGCGTACCTCGAAGCCAGGCGCCGTGCGCCGAGCGGCGATACGAGCGGCAACGGGCAGCTGGGCGAACTCGCCGAGAGCGGTCTGGACTGGCGGGACCAGATGATCCTGAAGGAGAAGGCCACCGAACTGATCACCTCGGCCCAGCGGGCCGCCGTCGAGGTATCGCTGCCCGGCGGCCGGCGCGTCACCTTGCTGAGCCGCCCCGTGACGAGCGCGTCCGGAGTGGAGGGGATCGCCATCGAAGCGGTCCTCCCCTCGACCCACCAGCGCCTCGCCGTACCCGCCGACGCCGGCACACCCCCCGCCACCCCGGAGGAGCAGATCCTCCCACCCGCCACCCCGCATCCCGAGCAGCTGCCCGACGTCGGATCCGGCCCGGCGGTGGCGACCTCTCGTAAGCCCGGCACGCACCACGCCCCCGAGGCCGCCGGTCACCCCGCGTCCGACACCGCGGCCAGTGGGCTGGTGCTGCTGGGTGAGCCGGAGGTGGGGAAGTACGCCGTGGCGGCCCGGCGCCGGCTGGAGCTGCTGTCGGAGGCCAGTACCCGCATCGGCACCACCCTGGACGTGAGCCGGACCGCCCGGGAACTCGCCGAGATGGCCGTACCGCGGCTGGCCGACTTCGTCACCATCGACCTGCCCGAGGCGGTGCTGCGCGGCGAGGAACCGACCGACCCGCGCTCCGGCCTCCACCGCACGGTCGTCCACGGCATCCGCGACGACTGCCCCTTCTACCCCGCCGGCGAGCCGGTCGCGCTGCGCCCGACCACGCCCCAGCTCCGCTGTCTGGCCGCCGGGGAGCCGGTCCTGGAGCCCGATCTGCGGGCCGCCACGGGGTGGATCGGGCAGGATCCCGGGCACGCCCAGCGGCTCCTGGACCACCATGTCCACTCGCTCATCGCCGTCCCCCTCCTCGCCCGTGGCATCGCCCTGGGCGTGGCGAGCTTCTACCGTTCGACCGATCCGGCCCCGTTCGGCGACGACGACCGTTCGCTGGCCCAGGAGCTGGCCACGCGCGCGGCCATCTGCATTGACAACGCCCGCCGTTACACCCGCGAACACACCATGGTCCTGGCGTTGCAGCGCAGCCTGCTGCCGCACAGCTTCCCCGAGCAGAACGCCGCCGAGGTCGCCCACCGCTACCTGCCTGCCGCATCCGGGGTCGGCGGCGACTGGTTCGATGTCATTCCGCTCTCCGGCACCCGTATCGCCCTGATCGTCGGGGATGTCGTCGGTCATGGGATGCATGCCGCCGCCACCATGGGCCGGCTGCGGATCGCCGCGCGCAACTTCGCCGAACTGGACCTGGGCCCGGACGACGTCCTCACCCACCTCGACAACCTCGTGGGCCGCCTCGACCGGGACGAGGACACCGCGGAGGCCGCCGCCGGCCCCGGCATCATCGGCGCCACCTGCCTGTACGCCATCTACGACCCCACCTCCCAGCAGTGTGTGATGGCCCGGTCCGGCCATCCCCCGCCCGCGATCGTCCACCCCGACGGCACGGTGACGTTCCCCGATCTCCCCGCGGGCCCGCCGCTGGGCCTGGGCGGACTCCCGTTCGAGACCGCCACCTTCCACCTCCCCGAGGGCAGTCAGCTCGTCCTCTACACCGACGGGCTCCTCCAGGACCGCCACCGTGACTTCGACGCGGCGCTCGACCGGCTGCGCCAAGCCGTGGCGCACCCGGACCGCTCGCCCGAGGACACCTGCGAGGCCGTACTCCGGACCGTGGTGCCCCCGCGCCCCACCGACGACATCGCCCTGCTCGTCGCCCGCACCCACGCCCTGGACCCGCGGCGGATCGCCACCTGGGACGTGCCCGCCGACCCCGCGCGCGTCTCCGGCATCCGCACGGCCGTGACCCGCCGGCTGGCCGAATGGGGACTGGACGAGGTCGTCTTCGCCACCGAACTCCTGCTCAGCGAGCTGGTCACCAACGCCATCCGGTACGGCACCGAGCCCATCCAGGTGCGGCTGATCCACGACCGCACGCTGATCTGCGAGGTCTCCGACGCCAGCAGCACCGCCCCGCATCTGCGCCGGGCGGCCACCACCGACGAGGGCGGCCGCGGTCTGTTCCTCGTCGCGCAGCTCACCCAGGCCTGGGGCACCCGCTACACGGCCGACGGCAAAATCATCTGGGCCGAGTGCGCACTGGAGACTCCCGGCGGAAAGGCCGGCACCGTCGAGGCGTACTTCGACGACATTCCCGCCATCTGACGGCCCATCCGGCATCGGGGCCGAAGCGCGCCGTAGCATGACGGAAATGTGGTGACCGGGCCGGTAATGCACCGTCAGGACCTGACGCCCCGGCGCCCGCACCACCGCGAAGCGCCCCGCAGCAGTGCCCTTCCCGTCGGGAAGAACCACGAGGCCGACCCCGGAGAAGTCCGTGCACGACGCTCCTGACCGCACCCCGCCCCCGCGCCACGCCCCGGAGCCCCTCGTCCGCATACGCGGCCTGTGCAAGCGGTTCGGCGGCACCCTCGCGCTGGACGCGGTCGACCTCGACATCCGTTCCGGCAGCATCCTCGCCCTGCTCGGCCCCAACGGCGCCGGGAAGTCCACCCTCATCAAGGTGCTCGCGGGCGTCCACCACGCGGACGAGGGCGAGGTGACCGTGGCCGGGCACCCGCTCGGCACCGAAGCCGCCACCCGCACCATGTCCTTCATCCACCAGGACCTGGGGCTGGTCGAGTGGATGACGGTCGCCGAGAACATCGCCCTGGGCACCGGCTACCCACGCCGCGCCGGGCTGCTGTCCTGGCGGCAGACCCGCGCACGGTGCGCCGAGGCCCTGAACATCGTCGCCGCGCACCTCGACCCCGGCACCGTCCTCGCCGACCTCCCGCGCGCCGAACGCTCCTTGGTGTCCATCGCCCGCGCACTGGCCACCCGGGCCGAGCTGATCGTCCTCGACGAGCCGACCGCCAGCCTCCCGGCAGCGGACTGCGCCCGGCTCTTCGAGGTGCTGCACGCCCTGCGCGACCAGGGCCGCGCCCTCGTCTTCGTCACCCACCGGCTGGACGAGGTGTACAAAGTGGCCGATGTGTTCGCCGTCCTCCGCGACGGCCGCCTCATCAGCCAGGGCCCGCTCGCCGGCCACAGCCCCGCCCGGCTGGTGCACGACATCGTGGGTGAGGAACCGGTCGGCTACGACTTCGCCCCCGCCGCGGGTCCGGCCGTCCTGAGCCTCGACGGCGTACGGACCGAGAACACCGCACCGGTCAGCCTGGATCTGCGCGGCGGGGAGATCCTCGGCATGGTGGGCCTCACCGGCGCCGGCCACATGGAACTGGGCCGCGCCCTGGCCGGCGCCCGGCCGGTCATCGGCGGACGGGCCCGGCTCAACGGCCGGCCGTACGCGCCGGGCTCGGTCACCGACGCCGTCGCCGCCGGAGTCGGCTTGGTGACCAGCAACCGTCAGGAGGAGGGCTGTGCCGCGGAACTGACCGTACGGGAGAACTTCCTGGCCAACCCGCGGGCCGGCGGGCTGACGGCCCGGCACTGGATCAGCCCCCGGCGCGAGCGGGCCGAGGCCACCGCGCTGGCCGAGCGCTTCTCGGTGTATCCCCGGGACAGCGAGGTGCCGATCGCCACCCTGTCCGGGGGCAACCAGCAGAAGGTCATGGTCGGACGGTGGCTCCGGACGCCGCGCAGTCTGCTGATCCTGGAAGAGCCGACCGCCGGGGTGGACGTCGGCGCCAAAACGGCGGTCTACCGGCTGCTCCAGGAGGCGCTGGCCGACGGGCTCGCCGTGCTGCTCCTGTCCACCGACTTCGAGGAGGTCGCCGACGTGTGCCATCGCGCCCTGGTCTTCGTCCGCGGGACGGTGACGGAGGAACTGAGCGGCACGGCCCTCACCGTGGCCGAACTCGCCCGCGCCTCGTCGGCCATGTCCGCGCTCACCGGGGAAACGAGGTGACGCCATGACGCCCTCCGCGCACTCCCCGCTGGGCCGCCGCCTGGGGCACCTCGTCGGCGCCTACGGCCTCCTGGCCCTCACCGCCCTGCTGTTCCTGGCCTTCTCCCTCGCCCTGCCGGACACCTTCCCCACCCTCGACAACATCTCCGAGATCCTGTCCAACCAGTCGATCCCCGCACTCCTCGCGCTCGGCGCGATGATCCCCATCGTCACCGGCAATTTCGACCTGTCCATCGGCTACGGCCTCGGCCTCGCGCATGTGATGACGATGCAGCTCCTCGCGCAGGCGGCGTGGCCCTGGCCGCTCGTCTGTCTCGTGGTGGTGGCGGGCGGGGCGGTCGTCGGCACCTTCAACGGCATCGTGGTCGAATTCGCGAAGATCAACTCCTTTATCGCCACCCTCGGCACCGGCAGCATCCTGTACGCCCTCACCGGCTGGATCACCAACGGGGCCCGCATCATCCCCGGCCCGCAAGGACTGCCGGCCGCCTTCACCGACCTCTACGACTCCCGGTTCCTCGGCCTGCCGGTCTCCGCCTTCTACGTCCTCGCCCTCACCGCCGTGCTGTGGCTGCTCCTGGAACGCCTGCCCCTCGGCCGGTATCTGTACGTCATCGGCTCCAACCCCCGCGCCGCCGAGCTGCTGGGCATCCCCTCCCGGCGCTACGTCGTCTACGCGTTCGCCGGATCGGGCCTGGTCGTCGGTATCGCCGGGGTCCTGCTCGCCGCGCAGCAGCGCATCGGCAATCCCAGTGTCGGCCTGGACTATCTGCTGCCCGCGTTCGTCGGTGCGCTGCTCGGCTCCACCGCGATCAAACCCGGCCGCCCGAACGCTCTGGGCACGCTGGTCGCGGTGGTCATCCTCGCCATCGGCCTGGCCGGCATCGGCCAGTTCGGCGCCCAGTTCTGGGTCACCCCGCTGTTCAACGGCGCCACCCTGCTCCTCGCCGTCGGCATGGCCGGCTACGCCGCGCGCCGACAGCTGCGCCACCGGCGGGCGGAGCCGCCACAAGCCCACAAGGACCTGCGCGAAGTCACCTCGTGACAGGTCATCACCGTGTCGTCCCTCCGCGAGGAGCGCCCGTGCACCCGATCCGCCGGACCGCCCTGGGCATCACCGCCGCCGTGGCGGTGGTGGCCGCCGCCCTCGCCGGCTGTGAACGCGGCACCTCGACCGGTGGCGGGCCCGCCACGCCAGGTCCGACGACGCCCGGCTGCCCCGCCGTACTGGCCAGTGCCCAGGCGGCTGTGCAACGGGCCATGAAGACCAACCCGGCATGGCACGGCCCCACCCGTGGCCCCCGAGGGGTGCCCGGCAAAAGCGTCGTCTATGTCGCCCAGACCATGACCAACCCCGGTGTCGCCGGTGCCGCCAACGGGGTGCGGGAGGCGGCGAAGGCCCTCGGCTGGAACGTCCGGGTGATCGATGGTCAGGGCACCCCCGCCGGGATCCAGGCGGCCTTCAGCCAGGCCCTCGCCCTGCGGCCCTCCGGCATCGTGATCGGCGGCTTCGACCCCAAGCTGACCTCGCAGCAGGTCGCCAAGGCCAACGCCCGGCGCATTCCGCTCATCGGCTGGCATGCGGTCGACTCCCCCGGCCCGAGCAAGGACCCCGAGCTGTTCAGCAACATCACCACCCGGGTCCGGGACGTGGCGAAGATCAGCGCGGACTGGGTCATCGCGCACTCCCACGGGCACGCCGGAGTCGTCGTGTTCACGGACGCCTCGATCCCGTTCGCCAGAAACAAATCCGAGCTGATCAAGAAGGGGCTGGCCACCTGCGACGGTGTGCGGCTGCTGGCGGAGGAGAACATCCCGATCCCGGACACCAGCAGCCGGACTCCCCAGCAGGTCTCCTCGCTGCTCTCCCGCTTCCGGGACCGGTGGACGTACTCCGTCGCCATCAACGATGTCTACTTCGCCGACGCCGCACCGGCTCTGCGGGCAGCGGGTAAGAAGGGCGCCGGTGCCCCTTTCAATATCGGCGCGGGCGACGGCGATCCCTCCGCCTTCCAGCGCATCAACAGCCGGGAATTCCAGGCAGCCACCGTTCCCGAACCGCTCTCCCAGCAGGGCTGGCAGATCCTCGATGAATTCAACCGCGCTTTCTCGGGCGAGCCCCCCAGTGGATATGTCGCCCCGGTCCATATCTCCACGGCCGCCAATAGCGGCGGGGCCACGACCTGGGACCCGCCCGGCTACCGTGCGGCGTACCTGAGTATCTGGGGCAAGTAAGCCCGGCGCGGTCTGCCTTTATTTCCGGGTGACCGAGCGGATCCAGGCGAGTTGCTGGGAGATCTCCCCGGCCTGGGCGACCGTCTCCCGGTCAGAGCCGTTGAAGACACCGAGAAGGGTTTCGGTGCCCTGTGGGGCGATGCTCATCACCGGGCCTCCGGAGTCGCCACCGGCGGGAATCCCGGACACCTTTTCCATACAGAAGTCCGGGCCGCCCGGGGCGGTGTAGCCCTTGCAACGGGGGTCGTCCGGCCGTACGACCCGCAGGTCCGACTGCTTGAGCACGGGAGACTGGCAGGCATTTTCGTCGTCGGTGCAGGTGGCGCCCCACCCGTACTGCCGTACGACCTGGCCGGGGTGGACTCCGGCCGTGGCCAACGGCGCCGTGCGGATCTTCATCGGCGCGACCTTGATGAGCATCATGTCGGCGTGCGCGCTTCCCACGCGCTTGCCGGGGAGCGGGTGGACCGTGGTGCCCTTCCGCATGTCGAGGTTGCCGACCCGGAACGATATCCGCTTGTCGGCGACCGGCTGCGCCTGCTCGTAGAAACAGTGCGAGGCGCTGATGATCCACTGCTGCGTCACCGCCGTCCCGGTGCACACCGGTTCACCGTCGATGAGCATGCGCACCGCCCACGGGCCATAGGTGCTCTTCGACCCGCCAATGACGGCGGAGGCCGGCGCGGACGACATCACCGAGCCCGTCACCAGCAGTAAGACGGTCAGCAGCAACACACGAACTCGATGCAACATCCGGACCAGTTCCTCTCCTTGGGGCAGGGGCCGTACCACCTGGTGAGACACCCCACCGCGCCAGAAGGTTCCGAATGATCTGAACTAAATCGGCCCGGTTGTTCCCTTTTCCAGCAACGCACCACCGGCCCCGCGTCCGCGCCGGCCTCCCTCACCGCCGGCCCCCTGCCGCCCTCTCCCCCGTGGCCTGGTGCGTCCCGTTCCCGTGTCCCAGGCGGCTCGCGTATCCCCTGGTCGGGGCCCACTTTTGCGTTCGACTGTCCCGAACTGCCCGGCTTTCGTTGCCGCTGGGACGGATCACCCCACATGCTCGGATCACCGGAGCGCCACTTCGACACCGCCCCGATGGTGCGAATTGCGCTCCCGGTTCCGCATCCGAAGCAAGGAGAAATTGTGATGTCAAGAACGAAGAAGGTAGTGCGGTCCGCGGCCGTGGCCTTCGCCGCAGCCGCCGCGTTCACCGTGACCGTCCCGACCGGCAACGCTTTCGCCATGGACAAGGTCCCCTGCCGCGGCGGGGAGAACTTCCTGAAGATCTGGTCGCACAGCGGCGGGCAGCAGAGCGTGGACTGCTACGCGAACGCGGGGAAGATGTCCTTCGGCGGGTGGTGGGTCGACAAGATCTCCACCGGAAACAACGACTTAATCTATTACGACGCCAACGGCGACTCGGTGAAGATCGAGCGGTGGCACGAGATCACCTTCCCGAACCGCCCGCCGAAGGTCAACGACATCGAAATCCTGTGACGAGTTGACGATGAGTCAACGCGGTGCAGCGTGAATCTGCCCGCACCCGGCTCACTGATGCTCACTGATGCCGGCCACGTCCTTCAGGGCGTGGCCGGCATCGGCATGAGCGGCGGCTCCGCAGCGGCGGCCCGTGGCCGGCCGACTACACCTACCGCTCGACCCACTCGCTGCCGCCCAACGGATAGTCGTAGCCGGGGCGGCCGGTGTCAGCACTCGTACGGAACGGGGTGCCGCGGTTGTCGATGTGCACGGTGCCGTGGCGGTTCCCGCTGGACCACTCCAGGGCGAGGTCCCAGCGGACGTCGTGCGCCTTGGTGTGGGCGGTGACGTAGAAGACCTCCGGGTCGGACTCGCTGATCTTGTACGGGAAGTCGCGCTGGCCGTTCTTGGTGGTGACGGTGGGGCTGCCGTTGTCGAGGTCGATGTCGAAGGACTTGGTCTCGACGCTGCCGCCGCAGCCGACACCCATCGAGTAGTCGTTCCAGGCGAGCGGGGCCTCCTTCGCGACGACGCGGACGTGCAGGGCTTCCAGGACGACGGTCTCCTTTCCGGTGCCCTGCACGGTGAGCGCGACCCACTGCTCCCCCGAGGAGGCCGCTCCGTACGCGGCGGCCCAGCGGGGCGCGTCCCGCTCGGAAGCGGGCGGGCCGACCCGTTCGGGCTCCCTGTCGACCAGGAAGTGCTGACTGCACGGGCTGTAGTAGACGAACGGGCGGGTGGCGACGTTGACCCGTACGTCGTCGGGGTGCTCGCCGTCGTCCCCGCCGTTACGGGCGGCGGACTCTGACGACGAGGCGGAGGGTCTGCCGGTCTTCGCGCTCCGAGACGGAGAGGGAGTGGCCGACGGGGACCGCCCCTTGTCGGGTGCACGGGCGGTACCGGTGCTGCTGGGAGTGCCGGTACCGGTTCTGACGGATTCGGCGGACTTCCGCCCGCTGCCGTCGCCTCCGGAGGGCGGCAGATTCACGGCCAGCACGACTGCACCCAACGCGGCCGCCGCGGCGGCGGAGGCGATGAGGGTGAAGCGGCGCCGATGGGGCCGCACGGGATCGCACCGGACGGGGCCGCCGACAGCCGGTTCATCGCTTCCGTCGGACTCACCGGGATCGCCGGTCTCACCGGAAGGGCGGGCCTCGCCCGCCTCGCTGCGTTCCAGGCTCAGGGACACCGGCTCCGGCCCCACCCCCACCTCCGGCAGTCCGCCACCCGAACCGGCCACATCTCGAAGGCGGTTCGCGTCGGCGGGCGCCGACGCATCCGGCTTCGGTGCCCCCTCGGGCTCGTCGGCCCCGGCACCGCGCACCATCGCCCCACCCGGCCCCGGCCGCTTACGCCCCCGTGCCGCATCGGCCAGAATCCACCGCCGGTGCAGCTCGATCAGTTCCTCGGGGGTTGCCCGGCACACCCGCGCGAGCCGCTCGGCCGGCGCGTATTCGGTCGGCACGGCGCTGCCGCGGCAGTAGCGGTGCAGCGTCGAGGTGCTCATGTGCAGCCGCTTGGCGAGCGTTCCGTAGCTCAGCCCCGAGCGTTCCTTCAGCCCGCGTAACAGCTCCGCGAACGCATCCGCGTCCCCGGCATCCCCCATCGCCCCAGACATCGTTGTTCCCCTTCCCCGCCTGACCCGGCGCGTCCCATTCCCGCGTTCCAGGCCCTTAGATGTCCCCCGGTCGAAGTCCGTTCTGTGTTCCGGCATCCCCAACTGCCCAATATTCGTGGCGGCTGGGACGAATCACCCCGCAATCTCCTTTCATCCAAGCACCACACCCACCGCAGCACCGAAGGGGCTCACCCGATGTCCACCGCCCGGAAATCCCGCACCCGCCTGCTGACCGCCACCGCGACCGGCGCACTCGCCGTCCTGTCACTGACGGCGTTCACCAACGCCCCGGACGCCCGCAGCGAGGGCAGCAAGGCCGTCACCTGCCAGGGCTCCAACACCAAGACGGTCGCGGCCCCCCTGAACCGCCCCGTGAACCACATGCTGCTCACGGTCACCAACACCGGCAGCCGCACCTGCTACCTCTACACCTACCCGGCCGTCCGCTTCGGTGAGGCCCAGTCGGTGCCGCCGGCCATCGAGGAGTCCCGCCCGCAGGCCGTCGTCACCCTCAAGCCGGGCGAGTCCGGCTACGCCTCGGTGAATCTGTCCGCGACCGACGGCAGCGGCTCCCACGGCCGCACGGAGAAGTCCCTGGCCGTCTACTTCCACGGCCCCTCCGGCAACGAGAGCGTCGGCACGGCCGCCCACCCCGCACTGCCCGCCAAGGGCGTGTACATCGACGACTCCCTCAAGGTCACGTACTGGCAGCAGTCGCTGGACGACGCCATCCAGTGGTGACACCTCCGCCGCTACGGCGTTCTCCTGCCCGCTCCTTCTCAAAAGGCGGCTGTCAGTGCCCTGACCGGGCACCGGACCCGGGCTGCGCATGCTGGGTGCGCCAGGCGCTCGGGCTGGTGCCGAAGTGGTCGCGGAACCAGCGCGAGAAGGTTCCCGGGCAGGAGAATCCGAGCAGACCGGCGATCTCCGTGAGCCGGCGCTCGGAGTCCGCGACGTACCGGCGCGCCAGACGGGTACGGACCGAGTCGAGCAGCGAGGAGTAGCCCTCCCCGCGTTCGGCGAGGCGACGTTGGAGGGTCCTGGCATCGAGGTCGACGGCGCGTGCCAGTCGTTCGAGTGAGCAGCGCCCGGTGGGCAGCAGCTCCTCGACGAGCCGGCGTGCGCGGTCGATGAGGACGCCACCGGGCGCCGCGTCGATGTTCTTGAGGAACTGCCGGGTATAGGGCCGCAGTCTCGGGTCGGCGAGGGTGTTGGGCGCCGCGAGGTCCGTGTCGTGGAGGAGCACACCGGAACGCGGCTGACGGAAGGTGACAGCGGGGCCCAGCACGCGGTGGTAGGGAGCGGGATCGTCCGGGGCGGCCCGGGTGAGGGTGACCCCGACCGGCTGCCGGCCGGGCCCGAGGAGTCGGCCGACGAGTCGGTGGCAGACACCCACCAGCATGTCCGTTCCCTGGCGGCGACGGTCGGCCGGCGCGTCCAGCGCCAGGTCCACCCAGAGGGCGGCCGGCCCGTCGCTGACGACGATCTGTGCCCGAAGCGCCTCGTTGTAGCGGCGGACCTGTTGAATCAGCAGGTCGAGGACGCTCCGTACGGTCAGTTCCTCGCGGGCGACGAGGCCGATCGGGCCGAGGTTGGAGAACCGGCTGAGCTCCGCGAGCCGGAGGCCGAGGTCGGGGCAGCCGGTGGCGGCAGCGGTGTGTTCCAGAAGCTCGATGCCCGCGGCCACCGGGAGCCACTGGTCAGGGTCCGCCACCGCGGCCGGGTCGAGCCCGACAGCTCGCATCAGGGCCGGCGGATCCCCTCCCAAGGAGCGCACCAGGTCGGGGTAGTTGGCCAGAACCGTGGTGCGGGCGAGCGGGTGCACAGCAAGCGACCTCCCGAGCGCCGGCCGGATTGTCGTCAAAGGCTAAGCCAGCTGTCGTGATCCGAAAAGCGCGTTCCCCGGCAGGGAGATAGCGTCCTCGTCCGAGCGTCCGTGCCCGCCGGGGCAGAAGCCTCTTCTCGTTCCTGGGTGGCGCGACCGGGGGGTTCCGCATCCGCGCATCGAGGAGGCATCGCGTGACCACGACCGAGGCCCAGGCCACCGAGTTGACCGCACTGGCCGCCGAGGCGTACGTCTTCGCCTACCCTCTGGTCACCATGGAGCTGACCAGGCGTCAGATGACCACTCCGGGCTCGTCCGCTCTCGGCAGCGCACCGCTGAACAGCTTCGCGCACCTGCCGTTCACCCCGGACGCCTCGTTCGAGGGTGTGGTCAGCCCGAACGCGGACACCCTGTACTCGATGGCCTGGCTGGATCTCTCGGCCGGGCCGGTGCGGCTGTCCGTGGCCGCGACGCCCGGGCGGTACTTCCTGCTGCCGCTCTACGACGCCTGGACCAACGTCTTCGCCTGCCCGGGCACCCGGACCACGGGCAGCGGCGCCCGCGAGTTCGCGCTGGTCGGCCCCGGCTGGCAGGGCGAACTGCCCGAGGGGGTGGAGCGGATCGACGCCCCGACCTCCCTGACGGCGATCGTCGGCCGCACCCAGGTCAACGGTGAGCGGGACTATCCTGCCGTGCACGCCGTCCAAGCCGGTTACCGGCTGACGCCCCTGACCGATGCCCCCGCCTCCACGGCCGCAGGCCCCGGCCCGGTGGATCTGGTGACCGCTCCGGTCGACCAGGCCGCCGCACTCGATGCCGCCACATTCTTCACCATGACCGCCCACCTCATGGCGGACAACCCCGCCAAGCCGGAGGACGCCCCGGTCGTCGAGCGGATGGTGCTGCTCGGCGTTGCCCGTGGTCGGCCGTACGACTGGGACGCACTGAGCCCCGAGGCGCAGCGGGCCATCGCCGAAGGCGCCGCCGAGGGCCTGGCCCGGGTGCGGTCCGCGGGCCGCACACCGCTTGCCGAGGTGCATGACGGCTGGATGACCCCGTACGACCTCGGCAGCTATGGCACGGACTACCTCCAGCGGGCCGCGATCACCGCGGTGGGTCTGGGCGCGAACCTCCCGCAGGACGCCCTCTATTCACTGTGCCGGGCCGACGCCGACCACCAGACCCTGCACGGCAGCAACCGCTACCAGCTGCGTTTCGAGGCCGACAACCTGCCGCCGGTGAACGCCTTCTGGTCGCTGACCATGTACAACGACCGGCAGTTCTTCGTCGACAACGCGATCAACCGCTACGCCATCGGCGACCGTGACGCGCTGGAGTTCCACTCCGACGGGTCACTGACGCTGCTGATCCAGCATGCCTCGCCGGGCGCGCACCTGGAGTCCAACTGGCTTCCGGCACCGGAGGGCTCGTTCAACGTCATGCTGCGCATGTTCTGGCCCCGGCCCGAAGTCCTGGAGCGCACCTGGCACACGCCGGCCCTCCGCCGCATCGGCTGACCAGGCGGGAGTTGACGAAGACGGCCGGCGTCCTCAGTCGCGCGGCAGGAGGGATCCCAGCGGTCCCAGATCCAGGTTGAGGTCCGCGAGGCGCAGGTCGTGCTGCTCGCACAGTTCGGTCATCCGTGCTTCGAGATGCATCAGGGTCTCCCCGATGTGTTCCACCTGCTCGTCGCTCAGATCGCCCTGTTCCACGCGACGGATGGCCTGACGCTCCATCAACTGCCGGAGCAGCTCCACCACGGTGAGCACCAGGGAGACCAGATCGCGGCCCATCTGCTCACGGTCGAGGTCGACTCTGCTCTCGGGCGTACCCGGCCCTTCTCCGGTCACAACGGGCCTCCGGTCACAACGGGCCTCCGGTCACAGCGGGCCGCCGTCCGACCACGGCGCGGGGACGCGTTCGTTGACCGAGGACAGCAGTGCGTGCAGGGAGAGCCGGACCAGCGGCACATCGGCGATGGCGATGACCAGGTCGCCGCTGACCACGACCCCGGTGGACAGGACCCGGTCCAGGAGGTCGACCAGCGGCACCCCGATGGGCCCGGTGAGCGGGCCCGGGGTGTCCCAGGGGACGGGCTCATGAGCGGACACCCCTCACACCTCCCCGGCGAAGGAGTACGGCACCCAGGGGCCGGAGACCTCGACCTCCGCACCGGTACGGCGCCGCAAGAGCTGCACCGCGTCGAGCAGTTCCTTCTCGCGTACGGTCCGCACCAGGTAGGCGGCGTTCAGCACTTGCAGCCGGTGCCGCTCCCCCGTCATCTCCGGGCTGTGCGGGCGGAGTCGGCGGGTGGCGGTGGCCAGGCGGCTCAGCGCGGCATCGATGTCTTCGGCGGCCCGCAGCGCCCGGTCGTGGTGCTGCTCGCGTGCCTGGTGCAACCCGCGTTTCCGTTCCAGGTAGGCCCGGCCCGCCCCGCCGGACGGCCTGCCACCGCTCCGGGGAGGCGCGGGTGGCGCGCTACGCGGAGCCTCGGACACGGTCGCCGGGAGACTGACCTTCACTCCCCATTCGGCGTGCCCTTCGATACGGGCCAGCGCCGCGGCGAAGCGGTCCCGGTCCGCGCCGAGTGCCTGTTGGGCCCGCTCGTCCCCGCGGTAGAGGGTGGCGAGCGCCAGCGGCACCGTCGGCCCGCAGGCGGCGGCCGCGGTCACCACCTCGTGGTGCGCACGGGCGCAGCGTTCCAGTTCCGCACGGTCCGACAACCGCTGCTGCCAGGCGTCCTCGGTGAACCCGGCGGCCGGTACGTGCTGGACGACCGCGGTGAGGGGGCCGACCGGCAGCGTACGTACGGGGAAGTCGGCGGCGAGTCCCGCGAGTCCGCTGAGGGCGGCCGGGTCCAGCAGGCGGCACACCGCATAGACATACGTCGCGGTCTCGGTCGCCGTCTCGGTCGCGGTCGCGCTCTCCCGGGCGCCGGGCTGCTCCCTCGTCATGACCCCGCCTCGCCCTTCGTCCGGGAGGAGGAGGACGACGACGCGTCACCGTCGTCGGCCGACTCCAGCGCTTCCAGCCGCTCACGCAACCGGTCGTTCTCCTCGCGCAGTTCACTCCGCGCCGCCTTGGAGCTGAGCGCGGGGTCGGTCTCCCACCAGTCGATCCCGGCTTTTCTGGCCGTGTCCACCGAGGCGACGAACAGCCGCAGTCTGATGGTGAGCAGCTCGATGTCCAGCAGATCGATTTTGATGTCCCCGGCGATGACGATGCCCTTGTCGAGGACGCGTTCAAGGATGTCGGCGAGGTTCGCGGTGCTGGGACCGTTGGCAGGAGGAGCGGCCTGCCGGTAGTCGACCTCGGTCACGTGGGCACTCCTTCCTCTTCGTCGCGTACCGGGCGGGCGGTGGCTCCGGAGCGCCGGTCAGCTCTCGTACAGCAGGTCGAGCAGCTGGTCCTCTTCCCGCTCGAACGCCGCTTTGCTGAGGTGCCCGGCTTCGTACTCCTGGTTCAGCGCGGCGAGCCGGGCGCGGACGACGGCCGGGTCGTGCAGCTCGCGGTCGGCCGCCTGGGCGAGTTGGTCGGCCACCCAGACCACTCCCCGCACCGGGGCGAGCGGCAGGGTGAGCACTCCGCTGATCAGCCCCATGTCAGCCGCCCGCCCTTCCCGCGAGCACCTGCGGCTCCAGGAAGCTGTAGCAGGGCAGCGGTCCCGCCACCCGCAGGGCGACGCGCTCGCGCCGGTCCTCGGCGAGCCGCTCCGCCTCCGCGGCGAATTCGGCACTGTCAGTCCGGTCCACCAGGAACGACATATTGAGCTGGCACCCGGACACCTCCGGCCCGGGGCGGACCGCATGGGCCCAGGGCTTCAGCTCGCGCACGATCTCCTGGCCCGCTTCGGCGGCCCGGCGGGACAGCGCGGCCGCCACCGCTTCACCCAGCCGCATATTGGCCTCGTAGCTCGGCCGCCGGTGCACCTCTTCGCGCAGCCCGCGGATGGTGGCGTCGCCTTTGACGAGCGCGGCGAGCGAGTCGTCGGCCGGCATCGCCTTGACGTTGATCTCGACCCGGCCCGCGAGGCTCTCCAGCGCCGCCAGATGGCGTTCCTCGTCGTCGGCCAGCTGACGGCGGATCACCGTCTCGTCCGGCGCCACCGTGCCGAACCGCATGGGCAGGACGGGCCCGCGTTCGGACAGGGCCAGCAGCAGTTCCTGATGCGCCAGCAGGTCGCGACGGCGGGCCCGTAGCTTCGGCGGCGCCTGGCTCACGACCGCGGCGACCCGCCCCTCCTCGATCTTCTCCACGACACCGGGGGGATCCCCGACACCGCCCACATGCGAGGGCAGCGGGCGATCGGTCCGGATGATGCCGTAAACGTAGATACCGTCGTCCGTCACGGGTCATTCCTCCTCTGCGCGCCGCCGCCGGGAAGCGGCTCCGGACCGGGCGGAACTGCGCCGCCGCCGCTGCGGCTGCGCTTCCTCGTCCGCATCGTCATCCCCGTCATCGCCCTTGCCCACCGCCGAACGGACGGTTTCGCCCACGGATTTGGCGGCGTCTTTCGCCTTGCGCTTTCCGATGCCTTTGGCGGCCTGGCCGCTGAAGAGTTCAGGAACGGTGACGCTTCCCGAATCCCGCTCCAGATCCAGCCGATTGCACGCCTCCGCGAAACGCAGGTAGGTATCCACGCTGGCGACCACGATGCGGGCATCAATCTTCAGAATCTCGATCCCGACCAGGGACACCCGTATGAACACATCGATGACCATCCCGCGGTCCAGGATGAGCTCCATCACGTCGTACAACGTGCCGGCCCTGGGCGGGCAGGGAATTACCTCTCCGGACAGGCCGGTATAGGTCGTCATGCTCATCTGGGGTGCCCTTTCAGCTGGTCGGGGCGGCGCTCACTGATCGGCCGCACCTCGTCGATAGCGGTGGGTCCGGTAGTACTCGCGCAGTTCGCCCTCGTTGTCGA
The DNA here is from genome assembly GCF_030406865.1 of Streptomyces sp. P9-2B-2. Classification (NCBI taxonomy): domain Bacteria; kingdom Bacillati; phylum Actinomycetota; class Actinomycetes; order Kitasatosporales; family Streptomycetaceae; genus Streptomyces; species Streptomyces sp. P9-2B-2. Next base: position 737,600 of record NZ_CP129126.1, read on the forward strand.
GCCGTACCTCGTACGTCGCGAGAAGGCTCGTGGTGTCCGGGATCCGCGCCAGCTCCAGCACATCCACCACGACACACCAGCCGTCGTCGGTCCGCCGGACCGCCGAAACCCCTTCGGTCCGGTGGCTGATCACGCTCTGCAGCAATTCGGCGGCGCGCTGCGCCACCTCCGCCGGAGTGTTCTCCGGCGGTGTTTTCCGTTTACGGGCAGCCGTGGACGACTGCACCCGCGTGCGGGATTGCTCTGCCATACCCCAAGTCTCATCGTCTGCCTGCCCCGCGCATCCCGAGCGGGTCCAATCTGATCAAGCGCCGTGGTGAGGGGGGCGCCGGGTGACGGCCAGGATGGCCATGTCGTCCTCGTGGTCGCCCTCGGTCCAGCGGCCGACATCCTTGGTCACGGCCTCCACCAGCGCCTCGGGGTCCGTGAACCGCCGGCCCAGGCGCCCCGAGCACACCGGGTCGTAGAAGGTGCCCCGCCTGTCCCGCGCCTCGGTGACCCCGTCCGTGATCAGCAGCAGCGAGGCTCCCGGGGGCAGTCGCACCCCGTCGACCGGTACGGAGGCCGCCGGTGCGAGGTCGCCCAGCCCCACCCCGAGGGGCAGCTGAGGGATGGTCGGGTCGAGCCGTACGAGCTGCCCGCCGTGCACCAGATACGGGGGCGGATGCCCGCGGTTCACCAGGCTCAGCATCTCGCCGTCGGCGGAGACCTCGGCCAGCACGGCGGTGGTGAAGCCCTCACTGGAGATCACCGGACCGCTACAGGCCGCCGACCTGGCCAGCGCCTCGTCCAACCGCTGCCCCAGCGAGTTCAGGGTGGAAGCGTATTGGGCCTCCTGACGGAACGCACCGAGCGCCACCGACACCGCGGCCACGGCCTTGATGCCCTTGCCCCGCACATCGCCGATGATCATCCGTACCCCGAACGGCGTCTCCTGCACCGCGTAGAAATCACCGCCGATCCGCGCCTCGGCCTGCGCCGCGGTGTACCCGGCAGCCACGGCCAGCGGCCCGGCCTCCTTCGGCGGGTCCGGAAGCACCGCCCGCTGGACCGCCTCCGCGACATCCCTGGCCAGCGCCAGATCGCGGCCCTGCCGCACAATGAGCCGGTTCACCCCGAGCGCCAGCACCCCGATCAGGCCGACCACCGCCAGATCGACCAGCAGCGGCGTCGCCGGACGCCCCCGCTCGATGTCCAGAGCCACCGAGACCACACAGGTGACACACACGACGGCGAGCGCGGAACGGAAGGTGAGCGTGGCCCCGGCGACAAGCGGTGCCGCGGCCAGCAGCGGGAGCCCCATATACGGCTCGGGCGCGAAAAGGTTCAGCAGAACGCCGGCCAGGAGGGCCAGCGCCGCGAGTATCCAGGGCACCTTCGCCAGCGTGGGTTGCAGGCCATTCACAGCGCATCTCCTGCTGCCGGACCGCGCCCGCGACGCGGCGACCGGCGGACGGTGTGCCGCACCGCCAGGTGAGTCATTCCGATGGCTTCACATATACGCCTTGTGAGCCGGATGTGCTCGTTGCGGCCGGGGGCCGGCTCGCGGCGCCCGGCCCCTCCTAACCGGCCGCCGCCCCGCGCGGGGACGGTGCGGAGAACCAGCGCAGGCCCGGTGTGGTCGTACCGACCAGGGCCACCGCGCCGATGCACAGCAGACCGCCGCTGACCAGGGCCGTCGTGCCTGACGTGGCGTCCGCGACGAGGCCGCCGCGCAGGTTGCCGAGGTCCGGGCCGGCCTGCCCGACGATCTGTTCTGCGGCGCTGACCCGGCCGAGCAGTTCGTCGGGGGTGTGCAGTTGCACGAGGGCGCTGCGGGAGACGACGGAAACGGTGTCGGCGGCACCTGCCAGGGCCAGGAAGGCGAAGCCGGCCCAGGGGTCGGCCGACAGGCCGAACAGGGCGAGGGCCGCGCCCCAGGTGGCCGAGCCGGCGAGCATGACGAGGCCGGGGCGGGAGAGGCGGGTGAAGCTTCCGGCGAAGAGGGATGCGGCGACCCCGCCGACGGCCACGGCGGTCAGGAAGAGTCCGAGGGTGCGGGGGTTGTCGCCGAAGCGTTCCGCGTTGATCTGGGGGAACAGGCTGATCGGCATCGACAGCACGGTGGTGGCCAGGTCCGTGAGGAGCGCGCCGCGGATGACGGGCGTACGGACCAGGAAGGCCAGGCCGTCGGCCACGCCGCGCAGACCGGGCCGGGCGGGCTCGTCGCCGGGGCTCATCCGGGGCAGGCCGAACGCCCCATAGAACGCGGCGGCGAAGGTGAGGGCGTCGATCAGATAGCAGCCGCCGACACCCAGCCGGCCCAGGATCAGCCCGCCCAGTGCCGGGCCCGCCAGCATGGCGCCCTGGAAGGAGATCCGGTTCAACGCCACCCCGGCCGCGCGCTGTTCCTCCGGCAGCAGACGCGGAATGAAGGTGCGGGAAGCCGGAGCGCTGCCGGCCGTGAAGCAGGACTCCACCGCGACCAGTAACAGCACCGCCGCGGTCGGGAACTGCCCGACGAGCCCTTGCAGGGCGAGCAGGAGCACACACCCGGCCTGGCCGGCGGTCATGATCAGGTAGAACTTCCGCCGGTCCACGCGGTCGACGAGCGACCCGATGAAGAGGCCGAGCGCGATGAGGGGGACGGCCTGGGCCAGGCCGACGGCCCCGGTCCAGACGGTGCTGTGGGTCGTCTGCCAGACCTGGTACATCACGGTGACGAGAGTCATCTGCCCGCCGAGCCGGGAGAGCGCCTGGCCGAGCCACAGCCGCCGGAACGGTGCCGACCGCCGCAGCGGAGTCACATCGAGCAGCGCGCGCTTCACTCCCATGCGGGGTCCGCGGCCAGCTTCTCGGCGATCCGGTCGTGGAAGCTCTTGTGCGCGAGCAGCTGCTCGATGTCGGCGACGACCCGGGTCAGCGGATAGGGAAGTTCGGCCTCGATCTCGGCGACGGCCGCCTCGGTGGCGCGCCACTCCGCGGCCAGCCGTCCGACGATGCCGCGGGCCCGGTCCGTGAGCGCCACCTTCTTGCTGCGCGCATCGTCCCCCGTCACGGTCTCCACCCAGCCGGCCGCGCGCATCGCGGCCACCTTCTGGCTGAGTGCGGAGTGTGTCCGGCCGACCGACTCGGCCAGTGCGGTGATGGTCATCGGCCCGCGGGCGTGGAGCCGGAGCAGCTCCAGGACGAAGCTCGGTTTGAGCCCGGTGATCCGTTCCTCGGTGTAAAGCCGGGCGATGTCCGCGTCCATCGCTGCCTGGAGCAGTCGCAGCGGCTGCCACAGGGTCTGCTCGGTGGGATCGAAGGTGGGGTCCTCGGTCATCAGGCGACCGTAACAGTGCTTATGTAAGTGCTGTCAGATTGCTTTTGGCCAAGTGGCGCCGGGGCCCCTGCGGGACGGAGTGTGCGGGCGGCCGGTCCTGGTGGACCATGGAAGCCACAGCACTCACCAGCGAAGGGGAGGGCCCACAACCAGCGAGGTGAACAGGCCACGGACCGGAGCGAGGGGCCGGCCACGCGGTCCGTCGGGTGGAAGGAGTGCCCGGGTGAGCGCAGCCGACGGGCGTCCGGCCGAGGCCGGGCAGCCGCAGGGAGTACCGCCACAGCCCAGCGGGCTGATGGACCTCCTCGGCGTGGCCGCGGTCCTGCTGGACGCCGATGGGCGGATCGTCCTGTGGAGCCCGCAGGCCGAGGACCTGTACGGCTACACCGCCGAGGAGGCGCTCGGGCGGTACGCGGCGCCCCTGCTCATCCACCAGGAGCACTGGGACCTGGTGATCGGCAGGTTCACCGGGGTCATGGAGACCGGCCACAGCTGGAGCGGCACGTTCCCCGTCCGGCACAAGGACGGCACCGTACGGCTGGTGGAGCTGCGCAATATGCGGCTGACGGACGACCACGGCGATTTCTACGCCCTCGGGCTGGCCACCGACTCCTCGACGCTCCGCGAGGTGGAGCGGGATGTCGCCCTGTCCACCCGGCTGATCTCCCAGTCCCCCATCGGGCTGGCGATGCTCGACACCGAACTGCGGTATGTGGCCGTCAACCCCGCCCTGGAGCGGATGCACGGCATACCCGCGAAAGATCACCTCGGGCGGCACTACCGCGAGATCATGACCGCCACGAAGTTCGAGGTGCCCGAGGCCGCGATGCGGCAGGTCCTCAAGACCGGGACGCCCATGGTCGACCAGACCACGGTCGTCGGCCGTACCCCCTCCGACCCGGGCCACGAGCACGCCTGGTCGATCTCGCTGTACCGGCTGGAGGACCCGCACGGCCGGATACTGGGGGTGGCCGACCTGGTCGTGGATGTCACCGACCGGCATCAGGCGGCCAGGGAGGCCGCCGAGACCCGGCGGCGGCTGGCCCTGATCGCCGACGGCACCGCCCGGATCGGCACCACGCTGGAGGTGGGCCAGACCGCCCGGGAACTGGCCGAGGTCACCGTGCCCGAACTCGCCGACGTGGTGACGGTCGATGTCCTCGACTCCGTCCTCGACGAGCACCGCCCCACCCCCGACGACGGCACGGCGCTCTTCCGCGCCCTCGCGGTGAAGGCCGCCTACCCCACCGAGGCCGTCCAGGCCGCCGATCCGCCCGGCCATATCGCCGCGTACGACACCGACCGCCTGGCCACCCAGTGCGTGCGCACCGGCCGCCCGATCCTCGTATCGCACGCCGATGCCGACGACCTGGCGCGTATCGCCCGCGACGACCACGCCGCCACCTTGCTGGCCCGCGCCGGGGTGCACTCCTACCTGCTGGCCCCGCTCACCGCCCGCGGTCAGATCCTCGGCGTCCTGGGCCTCATCCGCGCACGCAACTCGCCCCCCTTCGACGAGGACGACCTCGCCCTCGCCTCCGAACTGGCCTCCCGTGCCGCCGTATGCATCGACAACGCCCGCTCGCACCAGAGCGTGCGCAACGCCGCGGAGACCCTTCAGCGCAGTCTGCTCCCCGACCACCCGCCGCACCGTCCCGGTCTACAGCTCGCCTCCCGCTACCGCCCCGCGCAGGCCACCTACGAGATCGGCGGCGACTGGTACGACGTCCTCCCACTCGACGGCGACAAGACCGGCCTCGTCGTGGGCGACGTCATGGGCAGCGGCATCGACGCCGCCGCCACCATGGGCCGTCTGCGCACCGCGACCTGCGCGTTCGCCGACCTCGACCTCGACCCCGCCCAGGTCCTCCAGCACCTCGACAAGATCACCTCGGGGCTGGAGCACTACATCGCCACCTGCGTCTACGCCACTTACGACCCCCACCGCTCGGTGTTCCATATCGCCACCGCCGGCCATCTGCCGCCCGCCCTCGTACGCCGCGGCCAGCACCCCGAGCTCCTCGACCTGCCCATCGGCGTACCCCTAGGGGTCGGCGGTGTGCCCTTCGAGACCATCACCTTCGCCCTCGACCCCGGCGACCAACTGGTCCTCTACACCGACGGCTTGGTGGAAACCCGCCACCACTCCATCGACGAACGCCTCGACACCCTGCTCCACCTGCTGGACGCCCCCGACCGCTCCCTGGAAGAAACCTGCGACCGCCTCCTCCGCGAACTACGGCGCCCCGACGACCCGGACGATGTCGCCCTGCTGATCGCGGGAACCGAGCGGTTCTTCCCGGAACCGCCCTAGTACTCCAGTCAGAAATCGTTGCCTGAGCTGGTCGGTTTCGTTGTTCCGGGCATGGTGGGGTTGGACGAAGTTGACTTGTGGGCTGGGGAGTTGGAGTCGGTGCTCGCCCGTGTGGCAGGCCGATTCTCTCGGGTGGATCTGCGGTGGCGGATGCGGGACTACGTGCGCGGTCTGCTGGCTGCGGTGGAGCGGAAGAACGGCTGGCAGCTCGCCGAGTATGCAGGTCACCGCGGACCGGCCGGCTTCCAGCATCTGTTGAACGGTGCGTCCTGGGACGCTGACGCAGTCCGCGACGACCTCAGCCAGTACGTGGCCGAGCGGCTCGGCACCCCGGATGGGGTGCTGATCGTGGACGACACCGGTTTCCTGAAGAAGGGCACCGTCTCTGCCGGCGTGCAGCGGCAGTACTCGGGCACGGCCGGCCGCACCGAGAACTGCCAGATCGGAGTCTTCGCCGCCTACGCCTCGCCCAAAGGCAGGGCGCTGGTGGACCGGGAGCTGTATCTGCCCAAGTCCTGGACCGCGGACGCGGACCGCTGCCGGGCGGCCAAAATTCCTGACAGCCGTGGGTTTGCGACCAAGGGGAATTGGCCCGCGCGATGATCCTGCGGGCTCTTGCTTCACCTCTCCCGATCGCCTGGGTGACGGGCGACTGCGCCTACGGACAGGAATGGCGCATGCGCCGCACCCTGGAAGAGGCCGGCGTCGGCTACGTCCTGGCGGTGCCGAAGTCCCAGCAGCTGCATGCTCCCTTCGGACGGATCGACCAGGCCATCGCCGATGCCCCCGACCAGGCATGGGAACGACGTTCCTGCGGAGACGGCGCCAAAGGCCCGCGCCTTTACGACTGGGCAGCCGACCGCCTGCCGGTGATCGATGTCTTCGATGGCGACCGGCCCACCCATCAGCGGTGGGTGCTGGCCCGCCGCAGCCTGGGCCGACCGGACGAGATCGCCTACTACCTTGCCTACGCGCCCAACGGCACCAGTGTCGCCGACCTGGTCCGGGTCGCCGGATCGCGCTGGGCGATCGAGGAAGCATTCCAGGCCGCGAAGAACGAATGCGGCCTCGACCAGTACGAGGTCCGCCGCTATCCGGGCTGGTACCGGCACATCACCCTGGCCATGCTCGCCCACGCATTCCTGGCCGCCGTCGCAGCCCAGACCACCGAAAGGGGGGCCGCAGAAACGACCCCACCAGCACCATCCGCTTCACCGTGGCAGAAGTCCGCAGACTCCTGGACGCTCTGCTGCCCCGACCCATACCCCGCCACGGACCAGTCGTCCATGCCCTGAACTGGTCCCTCTGGCGCAGACGGCACCAAGCCGTCGCCCGCCACTGTCACTACCGAAGAAGAACCAGCTCAGGCAACGATTTCTGACTGGAGTACTAGGAGTTGTCTTCAAATGTCACGCCCACATCAGGAGCGATGCGAGGGTGACGGCTGCCTGGTAGGACTCGGTGGTCTTGTCGTAACGAGTGGCGATGCCGCGCCATTGCTTCAAGCGGTTGAAGCAGCGTTCGACCACGTTGCGCCGCTTGTAGAACTGTTTGTCGAAGGCCGGCGGGCGCCCGCCACGGCTGCCGCGCCGGAGCCGGTTACGGATCTGGTCGGCCCGTTCGGGAATGGTGTGGCCGATGCCCCGCCGCCTGAGCCAGGTCCGGATGGCCCGGGAGCTGTAGCCCTTGTCGCCCAACACGTGGGCGGGCCGGACCCGTGGCCGTCCCGGACCGAGCCGGGGCACCCGAATCGCCTCCATCACGGCCGTGAACTGGGTGCAGTCGTTGGTGTTCCCGCTGGTGACGGTGAAGGCGAGCGGCCGGCCGACGGCGTCGCAGGCCAGGTGAATCTTGCTGGTCAGGCCACCTCGGGAGCGTCCGAGTGCCGGACTGCGGAGCCCCCTTTTCGGGCCCCGGCGGCGTGCTGGTGGGCGCGGACGACGGTGGAGTCGACCGACACGAGCCAGTCGATGTCCCCCGCCGCATCCGCTCTCGCCTGCGCGGCCTGGAGCATCCGCTCGAACGTGCCGTCCAGAGCCCACCGGCGGAAGCGGGTGTGGAGCGTGGCCCACGGGCCGTACCGCTCGGGCACATCCCGCCAGGCCACCCCGGTGCGAAACTTCCACACGATCCCGTTGAGCACCGTGCGGTCGTCCAACCGCTTCCTGCCACGCAACGACTCGGGCAGCAGCGGCCGGACGAACTCCCACTCCGCATCCGACAGTTCATGGCGACGTATCACCCGCCCATGATCCATCACTCAAGATCATTTGAAGACACCGCCTAGGGTCTGTCGTCACATGTCACGCCCACAGCCGGTTGCGGACCTGATCGGTTCGCTCGGGAATGGTGTGGCTGATACCGCGCCGCCGCAGCCAATTACGGATCGCCCTGGAGCCGTAACCCGCCAATTTGGTACAGCGCACCACTTTGGATCGCCGTACCAAATGTGCCACCATCGAGGCATGACGACGCGAGCACGCCGACCACAGCGGCGCAACCAGGTGCTCTCCCGGGAGCAGATCATCGACACCGCGGTCGCGATGCTCGATGCGGGCGGCGAGAGCGCGCTGACCATCCGGGCGCTGACCGAACGGCTCTCCACCGGTTCCGGGGCGATCTATTACCACGTGGGCACGCGTGACGACCTGCTCGACACGGCGACGGAAACCGTGATCGGCGCGGCGCTGGCGACCCGGCCCGCCGGGGCCGCGGCCACGCCCGGGGATGAGATCCGTGTCGTCGCGCTGGCGCTGTTCGACGCGATTGCCGCACACCAGTGGCTCGCCACGCGGCTGACCCTCCAGATCATCCGGAATCCGGTCGGCTCGGTGACGGTGGGCATCTTCGAGCGGATCGGCGGGCAGATGAGCGCCCTGGGTGTGCCGCGAGTCTCCTGGTTCGACGCGGCCTCGACGCTCGTGCACTACATCCTTGGCGCCGCCAGCCAGAGCGTCCGCATTGACGGGGATACCTCAGGGATCGACCCCGGCGGGGATCGCGACGAGTTCCTTGAGGCGGCGTCGACGGCATGGCAGGGGCTCGACCCGGAGGCTTACCCGTTCATGCACGCCGTTGTCAGCCAGTTGAGAGAGCACGACGACCGCGAACAGTTCCTCACCGGCATCGCCGTCATCCTCGACGGCCTCACCCATCTGCACTGACCCGGCCGATCCGGCCGGGTGGCCCCCTCGTTCGTTTCTCGAAAGGACACCTCTCATGCATGACGTCGTGATCGCGGGCAGTGGCCCGGTCGGTCTGTTCCTGGCCGGCGAGCTGGCCCTGTCCGGCTGCTCGGTTCTGGTCCTTGAACGGGACCCGGAACTCACCTCGCCCATGAAGGCGTTACCGCTCGGGATGCGGGGTCTGAACGCCGGGTCGGCCGAGACGTTCTACCGGCGCGGCCTCCTGGAAGCGATAGCGCAGGCTTCGGGAATCAACCCGCAGGAGGTGGGCGCGGATCCGGAAGCGGTCGTGGCGCCCGCCCCTCGTGGGCTGAGCCATTTCGCGGGCATGATGCTCGCCGCGGTCGGCATCGACACCACCGCCCTCCCGCCCCGGCTGCCCAGCCCGGCGATGGAGGGGTTCCTGACGAACCTGGAAGGGGCCGAATCGGTACTGTGCGAGCGGGCCACCGCGCTCGGAGTCGAGATCATCCGGAATGCGCTCGTCACGGCCGTGGCACAGGACACCGAATCCGTCCTGGTCACGGCAGGCGGCCAGGAGTACCAGGGGCGCTGGCTGGTGGGCTGCGACGGCGGGCGCAGCGCCGTACGTCAGCTCGCCGGCTTCGAATTCGTAGGCACCGAGCCGCTGTTCACCGGCTACCTCGCGAAGGTCACCTTCGCCGACCCCGAGCAGCTGCCGCTCGGGTTCAACCAGACGCCGAACGGCATGTATCTGCGTACGCCCCTCGAAGGGCACCTGGGCATGATGGACTTCGACGGCGCCACCTTCGACCGCTCCCAGCCGCTGACCCGCGAACACCTCCAGACGGTCCTGCGCCGCATCACCGGCACCGACGTGACGCTGAGCGAGGTCCATCTCGCCTCCAGCTTCACCGACCGCGCGATGCAGACGACGACGTATCGCGAGGGCAGGGTGCTGCTCGCCGGCGACGCAGCACACATTCACTCGCCCCTGGGCGGGCAGGGCCTCAACCTCGGCATCGGTGACGCCGTCAACCTCGGCTGGAAGCTCGCCGCCACTGTGCGTGGCTGGGCATCCGAGGGCCTGCTCGACACCTACACCACCGAGCGGCACCCCGTCGGCGCCGCCGTGCTCGACTGGTCCCGCGCCCAGGTCGCGACCATGAAGCCGGGCCCCAACACCCCCGCGCTGCGTCAACTCGTCCACGACCTGATGCGCACCCCCGACGGATCAACGCACGTGTACCGGCAGACGTCGGGCCTGTTCAACCGCTACGACCTGGGCAGCGAAAAACCCTTCATCGGCTGCAGCGCCCCGGACTTCCGCTTCGAGGACGGGACCCGCCTCGGCGAGCTGCTGCGCCATGGGCGGGGAGTTGTGCTCGACTTCAGTACCGACCGTGCGCTGCAGGTCGCGGCCAAGGGGTGGGAAAGCCGGATCCACTACGCGGCCGGCCCGGCACGCAACGACCTCGGGCTGGGCGCCGCGCTGATTCGGCCCGACGGCGTCGTTGCCTGGACGAGCGAGCCCGCCCCGGATCGCGATGCGTTCGAGCAGGCGGCCGCCCAGTGGTTCGGCGCTCCGCAGAACTAGAACGAACGGCTGTTACCCGGCCCGGTCCAGACGCGGTGCAGCCATCACCCTCGCAGTTCTGCTGATGTGGGCGTGACATGTGACGACGGAGCCTAGGGCGGGCACCCCCTAGCTCCACGCGTCGACCGTCGCGGCGGCCCAGGCCCTCACCCGTGCCGTGAACTCCGCTGAGGGGAACGACCCGTCGACGGCGACGTCATGGATGGTGACGGAGAATCGGGAGGGCGGCGCGTCCCGGTGCGGCAGGGGCGTGTCCTGGGCGACGGCTGGTGCGGGCCTGCCTTTCATGCGATGGGAGTTGCCGCGACGGGCCCGGCCGACGAGCTGGTTCACTTCGTCCAGGCCGCCGGCGAGGTAGGCGTGCAGGAGCGCCCAGGCCCTCGCGCCGTCGTCGGCGGGGAGCCGGCTGGGGTGTTGGAGCAGGAAGCAAGCGACGGAGACGCCGTGCAGCGGTCCCCACGGTGCCTGCCGGGCGTGGTCCAGCGCGAGCAGTGTCTGGAACAGCTCGTCACAGGATCGCGGGTCCATCGGCGCACCGCACTCTGCGCAGGGTTCCATGCCTTCTCCTTGGTCCTCGGAGTACGGCGTACTAGCCTCTCCGGGTTCGCGTTGCCGCGCATGTGGTTTTTCTCAGAGCGCGGCGTGGAGCGTTTACGCCTCTGCAAGCCTCCGTTGACTGAATGCGCGTATTTATTGGGCGAATTCTTAGGCGTCGCCGGATTCATTGCGCAGGCGAATTTCGATGTGGATTGATGCGGTGACGAATCCGCCGGCGATCGGCCAAGGGGAAGCCCCGGGGGCGCGGAGGTCATGCTCATGCCCTTCCTGCCCAGGTCGCCGGCAACAGCGGCGCGCTCAGACCACCCGGGAGGCTCAATTATTCGCCCAGTTTCGGGGCTCTCAAGTGGTGCGCCGTGACAATGCAACTGGCTGTGTGTCATATCACTACTGCGCCGCAGAAGGCCGACAGGGTGTCGCCCTTCGCTGCAGGCCGAAAGGAACATGTCCATGCGCACTGCCCGCACTCTGTTCGCCTCAGCCGTGATCACCGCGATGTTCGCGGTCACCGCTCCCGCCGCGACCGCGGCCGAGGGCCACACGACGGACCATGTCGCGTCGAGCAGCTCCCGCCACGACCACGACCGGTGCGGGCACGGACACCACAGGCGCGACCATCACCGGATGAACCACCACCGGCGCGATCACCACAACCGCGATCACCACAGGCGGGACCACCACCGGCCGTCCGGCGGTGTGCACACCGGCGGCGGGGCCCTGGCCGACCTCCTGCGCTAGGACGGGCCGGGCACGACGGTCGGAGACCGGGTGTCGGCCGGCTCCCTTGTGCTGTGGGGGCGGACTCTCCTGGTGGGGAGCCCGCCCCCGTGGCGATTCGCCGTGTCCGGCGACGGCTGATAGGGAGGTGACATGAGCGAAATCCCACCGGTTCTGACCGTGACCGCCATCAGCACCATCGGAGTCACCGATGTCCACGACGACAACGCCGACTCCTGGCTGGTGATCGAAACCGCCGAACAGGGCCAGCTGTTGCTGAACCTGCCCGGCCCCATGTACCGGGCCGCGGTCCAGTCGACCGAACTCCCGGCCGACCAGCCCGGCCCCGGCCGCCTGGCCCTCACCGAGGCTGAAGTCACCGCCTACCGCGCCCATATCGCGAGCCTGACGCGCACCGGCCAGGAGCCGTCCGAGTGACTCGGTGATCGGCCGGACCGGTCACCGGCCTCGCGGGTGCCGCCGGCTTGCTCCCGCAGTGGAGCTTGCGGCGGACGTCTCACGGCCGCGTTTCAAGCGGCCGAATGCGGCAACGCGTTGTGCATGTCCGCACGCGCTCGTTACCGCAACAACGAAGCAGCGAAGGTCGTCGCCGTCCTCGCGGATCTGACGGCGTTGGTCCTCGGTCTGTGGATCCCGATGGAGCCCGTTCCGCGCTGTGGCGAGCGACCGGCCCCGGGTAGCCCTTCCTGAGCCGCGCGCGGCCGACCCCTAGGTGCCCCGCCCGCGACCCCCGGCCCGCGCGATGAGGAGGGCGACGTCGTCCGGGTCGTCGGGGTCGCGCAGGGCGTCAAGAAGGCGGTCGCAGGTGTCCTCCAGCGTGCGGTCCGGGTGGGCGAGAAGGTCTACCAGGAGCGCCAGGCGCTCGTCGATGGGGTCGTGGCGGGTCTCGACCAGACCGTCGGTGTAGAGGACCAGCTGGTCGCCGGGGCGCAGACGGAAGGTGGCCTCCTCGAAGGGCACCCCGCCGACCCCTAGGGGGACGCCGATGGGCAGGTCGAGCAGCTCCGGCGACCGGCCCGTGGGCATCAGTACCGGTGGCAGATGTCCGGCGACGGCGATGTGGCAGACCGCGTGGTGCGGGTCGTAGACGGCGTAGGCGCAGGTGGCGTACTGGTCCAGATCCGCGGTGATCTTGTCGATGTGCCGCAGCACCTCGGTGGGCGGGATGTCGAGGTCGGCCAGGGTGGAGGTGGCGGTGCGCAGGCGTCCCATGGTGGTGGCGGCGTCGATACCGCTGCCCATCACATCGCCCACGACGAGCGCGGTCTTGTCCGCCCCGAGGGGGACCACGTCGAACCAGTCGCCGCCGACTTCGCTGGTCGTGCCGGCGGGCTGGTAGCGGGTGGCGATCTCCAGGCCCTTCCGGTGCGGCGGCCGGTCGGGGAGCAGGCTCCGCTGGAGGGTGATGGCGGCGTTGCGCTGGCCCTGGTAGAGGCGGGCGTTGTCGATGCACACCGCGGCGCGCTCGGCCAGTTCGGCGGCCAGTGCGAGGTCGTCCTCGTCGAACGGCAGCGGGTTGCGGGCGCGGGTGAGGCCCAGGGCGCCGAGTACCTCACCGCGGGAGATCAGCGGCATCGTGAGGTACGTGTGGATACCGGCCCTGGCCAGCAGGGCGGCGGCCTCGGGGTCGCGGGCGATACGGGCCAGGTCCCGCTCCTGGACGTGCGCTATCAGTATGGGCTGACCGGTGCGTACACACCGGGTGGCCAGTCGGTCGGCTCCGTAACTGGCGAGGTGGCCGGGCGGGTCGGCGGCGCGGACCGCCTCCGTGGGGTAGGCGGCCTTGACGGCGAGGGCCCGGAAGAGAGCAGGGTGGGCGCCGGATGCCTGGGGCGGGCGGCCTTCCAGGACGGAATCCAGGATGTCCACCGCCGCCACGTCGGCGAGCTCGGGCACGGCGACCTCGGCCAGCTCGCGGGCGGTCTGCTCCACCTCCAGAGTGGTGCCGATCCGGGCGGTGCCGTCAGCGATCATGGCCAGGCGGCGGCGGGCGCGGGCCGCCTCGGTGGCCGCACGGTGCCGGTCGGTGACGTCCACCGAGAGGCCGGCCACCCCGAGCACCCGCCCGCCCGGGTCCTCCAGCCGGTAGTAGGAGACCGACCAGGCGTGCTCGTTGTCGGGGTCGGCGGGGGTGCGGCCCACGGTGTACTCGTCGATCAGGGGCGTGCCGGACGCCAGGACCTGCCGCAAGGCGGCTTCGATGGCGTCGGTGTCCAGGAACGGCAGCACCTCCGGTACCGACCGGCCGAGGTGCTCCGCGGCGGGCACCCCGTTCATCCGCGCCAGCGCCGGGTTCACGGCCAGATAGCGCAGCTCGGTGTCCAGGACGGCCAGGCCGATCGGGGACTGCGAGACCAGTCGCGTGGAGAGCGCCACATCGCGTTCCACCTGGCGCAGGATCTCCTCGTCCGTGGCGATGCCCAGGGCGTAGAAGTCACCGCGGTCGTCCAGCAGCCGCATATTGCGGAACTCGACGAGCCGGGAGCTGCCGTCCTTGTGGCGGACGGGGAAGGCGCCGGCCCAGCTCTCGCCCGTCGCCATCACCTCGGCGAACAGGCTGATCACCAGGTCCAGGTCCCGCTCGTGGACCAGCAGCCGCCCCGCGAACCGGCCCAGCGCCTCCTGCGCGGTGTAGCCGAACAGCTTCTCGGCCTGCGGGCTCCACAGCACGATCCGGCCCTCGCCGTCGAGCAGCACCGCCGCGACGCTGAGCAGATCCAGCAGCCCGCTCCGCTGCGGCTCCCCGGGAGGCGGCCGGCCGCCCGCCGGGCCGAAGGGGCCTGCTGTACCCATCCCAGGCACCTCCTCCGCCTGTGCGCGCGGCATGCGGCCCCGCCGGCTCCGGGCTGCGGCCCGGAGCCGCTGCACCTCGCAGTGCTTCCATGTTCCCCGGATCGGGGAGGCCGCGCAGTCGCGCCGGGCCGGGCCCGCGGCGCCACGGGCCGCCGATGCCGCGGGCGGGGAGCGCACCGGCCCGCAGCGTGATCAACACCACCCCTGCGGCGGCGTCCGGGTGGGTCGACTGCGTACGCCGGGCAGACGCTATCCGCGCTGGTCGCGCCCGGTAGAGCAGGAAATCTCGGGCCCGGTCCCTGAGTGAACGGGGCCGGTCGGCGGGGCCAGTCCGCGGTGTCCGCCGCCGCAATTTCCGGAACGCATTCGCCGCCCGGTCCCCGGATTTGCCTCGGGCCAGGGGCGGTGTGCAACAGTGGGCCTCCCGGTCAGCCGGGCGCGCCGCCTGCGCAGCCCCTGCCGGGACTCCCCCACACCCCCAGACGGTCGGTTCCGGCTGCGCCCTGTGCGTGTCCGGGCCGTCGCCCTCCCGTTACGTCCTTCCCGAGAGAGCGATGCAGGCAACGACTCTTCCTCCCCGGACCGCAGACCTGTTCCAGCAGGGTCTGGAGCAGCAGGCCGGCGCAGCCCTGCTGCGTTTCGGCGCTGCCCGACGACGCCCGTCCGACCGGATCAGCTGGTCCGGCAACGGTGCCGCCGCCTGGCTCGACGACGCCCGCGGGCATCTGTGGAGCGTCGGCGAAGCGGTTCCCGCTGCCGGGCTCGTGCTCCGTGCCGCGCATGAACTCTCCGACGACATAAGGGAGTTCACCGGCCCCCGGGGCACCGATGCCCTGGTCGGCCGCCACCTGGCGGTGTCCGATGTCGTCGAGTGGGTCTTCCGGTGGACGCTGGAGGAACCGCCCCTCCAACGGGCCGAGGAGCGGGTGATCGAGCTGGACGAGTCGCACCACGAGGAGTTGCTCGCCTTCCTCAACGAGCACAGCCCCGCCCATTCGACCGGCCCCGGCTCCGCCGGCGTCAGCCTGTGGACCGGCATCCGCGACCCCGACGGACGGCTGGTGGCCTGCGGCGCCCTGAGCAGCCTGCGGGACAGCGGGGCGCCGCTGATGGCGTCGGTCGCGACGGACGCGCGGCTGCGCGGTCAGGGTCTCGGCGCGGCGCTGACCTCATGGCTGACCCGGTACGCCGTACGCCGGTACGGGTACTGCACGCTGTGGCAGCTCGCCGACAACACCCCCGCCGAACGGCTCTACACCCGCCTCGGGTACCGCAACGAGGACCCGTGCGTCTCCGCGCGGATGGCCGCGCCGGGCCGCGCTTGAGGGACGCCGGCCCGTCGGTGCCGGGGCCAGGTCCTCACGGCCGTACGCGGTGGACCCGGGCGAGCAGCAGCACCGTGTCATCGGCCGGGGAGCTCGGTACGAGGCGGGCGAGGATGTGGTCCGCGGCGGCTTCCAAGGAGTCGGGGAGCCGGTGCAGTTCGCTGCGCAGCGCCGTCAGCCCCTCGTCGATGTCGTGGTCCCGGGCCTCGATGAGACCGTCGGTGTAGAGGACGAGGGTGGTGTCGTCGGGCAGGTCGAACTCCGTCGAGCGGAAGGGACAGCCGCCGACGCCGAGGGGTACCCCCAGCACCTCGTCGATGAGTTCGGTCCGGCCGTCGGGATAGCGGAGGAGCGGCGGGGGGTGGCCGGCGCTGGCGATCCGGGTGCCTCCGGTGACGGGGTCGTAGCGGATGTAGAGGCAGGTGGCGAGTTCGATGCCCGCCTCCTGGGCGCAGTGGTCGAGTTCGGTGAGCAGCTCTTCCGGTTCCTGGTCGTGGCGGGCCAGGGCCTTGGCGGTGATGCGCAGCCTGCCCATCGCCGCGGCGGCCGAGACGCCGTGTCCCATGACATCGCCGACGACCAGGGCGACGCGCTGGTCGGGCAGGTCGATCACGTCGTACCAGTCGCCGCCGACCTCCGTGACGTGGCTGCCGGGCAGATAGCGGTGGGCGAGGTGCAGGGAGGGGAAGGACCCCAGGGAGCTGGGCAGCAGTGCGCGCTGGAAGGTGAGCGCGATGTTCCGCTCGCGGCTGTAGAGACGGGCGTTGTCCAGGCAGAGCGCGGCCCGGGAGGCGAGTTCCGCGGCCAGGCTGAGGTCCTGTTCGGTGAAGGTCGCGCGGGCCGCTGACCGGCCGAGGACGGCGATGCCCTGCACCGTGCCCCGGGCGATGAGCGGGGCGAGGAGGAGACAGGTCAGACCGCTGTCGGCCAGCAACCGGGCGCGCGCCTCGTCGAGCATGGTCCGCAGCATGAACTCCTCGTTCACCGGCACCGCGATCGGACGGCCGGTGCGCAGCATCCGGTGGATGGCGGAGCCCGGCGGGTAGTGCACTCCGGCCACCCCGCTGACGAGTTCGGTCGCGGGAGGGGGCAGCACGGTGCCGTGTGCGAGACGGCGGGTGAGCACCGGCTGCGCCGGGTCGAACGACTGCCGCTCGTCCAGCCCTTCCACCAGCTCCACGACGGCCGCGTCGGCGAAGACCGGCACCACGGCGTCGACCAGCTCCTGGGCGGTGACCTTCACGTCCAGGGTGGTGCCGATCCGGGTGGACGCCTGGTCCAGCAGCGCCAGCCGCTGACGGGTGGCGGTCGCCTCCACGATGGCCTGCTCCCGGTCGGTCACATCCACCAGCAGACCGCCCACTCCCGCACGGGTGCCCCCGGCCCGGGAGAGCGGGAAGAAGCTCACCGACAGGACCTTGTCCCGGTCCGGGTGGCCCCGGGTGCGCATGCCGACCCGCACGCCCGCGATCGGCTTGCCGTCCTGGGCGACGCCGCGCAGCATCCGCTCGTACTCGCCGCCGTCCGCGGTGATCATGATGTCGGTGAGGTGCCGTCCCAGGTGGTCCTCGATGGGCAGCCCGTTGATGTCGGCCAGGCCCTGGTTGAGGTGGGCGTAGCGCAGTTCCTCGTCGAGCATGACCAGGCCGATGGGGCAAGTCTCGAAGAGCGCGTCGAGGAAAGCGAGATTGGTCTTCACCCGGTCCAGTTCGTCGCCGCGGCTCGCCAGGGCCATGACCACCGAACTCCCCGCCTCCCCGGCCACCGGGAAGACCCGGAAGCCGCAGTCGAAGTCCGGACCGTCCGGATGCGCGGCGAGCAGCCGCCCACGCCAGTAGCCGTCGGTCCGGCCGCGCTCGGCCAGGCGGGCGCAGGCGTCGGGGCCCTCGTCGGGCGCGGCGGGGAAGAGAAGGGCGCCGGGCTTCGCCAGCGCCTCCGCGGCCCGGTAGCCGAAGAGCTGCTCGGCGCCGGGGCCCCAGTAGCAGATGCGGTTGGCGTCATCGATGCCGAACACGGCGACGGCGACATGTTCCAGCAGCGACCCGGGCTCGGACCAGAGTGGTCCGCGAGCCTGCTGCTCGCTCGGCCGATCTGATGGCACCGGCTTGTCCTTCCACCCGCCGCGCGCGGTGGCCCGTCCGCCGTCCGGGCACCGGAGCGGCTCTCTTCATTCTGCGCCCGTCCCTCGGGTGCGGACACTCGGCGTGGCGCCGGGTCCGGGGTGAGCGGCCCCGTGGCCGCCGTGCCGGTGGATGTCTCCGCCGCTGTGCTCACGCCCCTCCGTGCCGCCGCGGTTCCGGCGGTGAGCGCGCCGCCCGGGAGCGCGGCGGCCCGCCCGCCGACCGCACACATTGGCTGGTTTCCCGGTGTGAGCGGACCTGCCGGTGCGGCTTGGCTGGTGGGGTCCGCAAGAGCGCTGCGTGAGGGGTACGGGTGTACGACTACATCATCGTGGGAGCCGGATCGGCCGGATGTGTGCTGGCGGCCCGGCTCACCGAGGACGAGCACACCCGTGTGCTCCTCGTCGAGGCCGGACCGGCGGATGATGCGCAGGAAATCCATGTGCCGGCCGCCTTCAGCAAGCTGTTCCAGACGAAGTACGACTGGAGCTACCTCAGCGACTGCGAACCGGGCCTGGACGGCCGGCGCCGGTTCCTGCCCCGCGGCCGGATGCTCGGTGGGTCCTCGTCGATGAACGCGATGATCTACATCCGGGGCAACCGCCGGGACTACGACGCCTGGGCCGCCGCCGACGCGGAGCGGTGGGGCTGGGACGACGTCCTCCCCTACTTCCTGCGCGCCGAGGACTTCCGCGGGGAGACCTCGCCGTGGCACGGCACCGGCGGGCCGCTGACCGTCAGCGAAGGCCGCTCGCGGCATCCGCTGATGACGGCCTATGTGGCGGCCGCCCAGGAGGCCGGCCATCCGTACACCGCGGATTTCAACGGTCCGGAGCAGGACGGCGTCGGCCACTACCACCTGACGCAGCGCGACGGGATGCGGTGCAGCACGGCCGTCGCCTATCTGCGGCCGGCCCTGGACCGGCCGAATCTCGACGTGCTCACCGGCGCCCAGTGCACCCGGGTGCTGTTCGACGGAGACCGCGCGACCGGGGTCGAGCTGGAACGCGGCGGTGAACTGCTCCAGCGGCACGCCGAGCGGGAGGTGGTGCTGGCGGCCGGGGCGTACAACTCCCCGCAGCTGCTCATGCTGTCGGGGATCGGTATGGCCGATGAGCTGACGGCGCACGGCATCACGCCCCGGGTGGAGCTCCCGGTGGGGGAAAACCTTCAGGACCACGCGCACATCGGCCTCTTGTACCTGACCGACACCGAATCCCTGCTGACCGCGCAGACGCCGGACAATGTGCGCTTGCTGGAGACCGAGGGCCGGGGCCCGCTGAGTTCCAACGTCGGTGAGGTCGGAGGGTTCCACCGGACGCGGGCGGGCCTGGACGCGCCCGATGTCCAGGTACACGCCACTCCGGTGATGTTCCACGAGGAGGGCATCAGCCCGGTCACCGACCATGCCTTCATGTTCGGCGCGGCCCTGCTCACCCCCACCAGCCGGGGCAAGGTCTCGCTGCGGTCGGCGATTCCCAGCGCCAAACCGCACATCCTGCACAACTACCTGGCCACGGAGGAGGATCGCGTCACGGCGGTACGGGCACTGCGACTGCTGCTGGACATCGCCGATCAGCCCAGCCTGCGCAAGCACCGGCGCGCCGACTTCCGCGTCCCCCGCTCCACGGACGACGCCGGACTGCTGGAGTTCGCCCGCCGCGAGCTGCACACCCTCTACCACCCCGCGAGCACCTGCGCGATCGGCCCCGTGGTGGACTCCCGGCTCCAGGTGCATGGTGTCAGTGGCCTGCGGGTGGTGGACGCGTCGGTGATGCCGACGGTGGTGCGGGGCAACACCAACGCCCCGACCATCATGATCGCGGAGAAGGCGGCGGACCTGATCCGCGGCCTTCCGGCACCGGCCTGACCTGCGGGCGGCGCACCACCGCCACGGGGCGTCAACGACACGCAATGCCGTCCGGTTCCATGGCGGGACCGGACGGCATTCCTGTGGCGTTTACGTACGGGTTCAGCTGATCCGGGCGGGAACGAGCAGGCGTTCGCGGCCCAGGGCCTTGGCCGTGGTGTCGTCGTACATGACGAGCTTGCCGCCGGGCCAGAGCGCGACGAGGTCGTCCTTGCGGGTACCGCCGCCGAAGGCACCGGCCGTGACCAGAGTGCTGTACTGCCATGCCGACTTCCGGGGGCGGAGCCGGTGTTCGCCCTTGAAGCCCTTGGCGCCGAGGTTCTCGTACACCGTCACTTCACCGTCGGACCAGCGGACGAACAGATCCTGGTCCCCGGCGGCCGCCGCGAAGTTCCCGGCGACGGTGTCGCGGGCGTGTGACCAGGTCGTGTTCTTCCGTTTGGCGAGCTGCTTCTCGGCGTGCAGACCCCGGCCGTCCACATTGGTGTAGAGGGTCACCTCGGCGTCGGACCAGCGCACCACGAGGTCGTCGCGGCGCGCGTTGCCGCCGCCGAACCGGCCGGCGGTGAGGCCCACGGCATGCGACCAGGTGCCGTTGGGGCCCTTGAGCTGGATCCGGTTGTTCAGCTTGTTGGTCTCGTTGACGTCCTTGTAGAGGGTCAGTTTGCCGTCGGCCCAGCTGACGAGGAGGTCGTCGGTGCTGTTGCCGGTGAATTCGCCCACGGTGAGGGCCTTCGCCTGCTTCCAGGCCTTGTCCTTGACGAGCCGGATGTCCTTGCCCAGGCCGTAGGCGCGATTGCCGGGGTGGAGCGAGACTTCCCCGTCGGACCAGCGCACGATCAGGTCGCTGGTGCTGTTGCGGACCGAGTCGGAGTGGAAGCGGCCGGTGAGGAAGGTGGTGGCGTGCTGCCACGTACCGCCGTTACCGAGGGGGTTGACGGTGTCCGGTGCCGCGTCCGCGACCGCCTGGTTGTACAGCCGGAGCACGTCGTTGTCGAACTGCGCGCTGTAGGAGATGTTTTCCTGGAGGCCGCCGGTCTTGTAGCCGCCGATGGCACCGACGAGGTTGCCGCGGCTGCCGTCGAAGCCTTCCAGGAACGGACCACCGCTGACCCCCGTACGGAAGCCGTCGCAGGCGATCTCCATGAACCGGCCCTGGAAGGCCCGGGTCGCGTTGGTGCACTGGAGCGGGGTCTTCTGGCCGCCGGGGTAGCCGGTGAGCGTCACCTCACGGCGGGCCAGACCGGCGGCAGGGACCGTGGTGAGGGTGTTGCCACGGCCGATGGCGTCTTCCAGGAGCTGCCCCTGGGAGTTCGGTCCGACACGCAGGACGGCGAAGTCCACATCGTCGCTGGGTGACGCGGACAGATACCGCTCGTCGATCCACACCTTGCCCAGCTCCATCGGGAAGAGGCCGTACGGCCGCTCCCCGGGCTCGCCGGCCTGCGAGGCCCCGCCGCGGTAGCCGGGCACGAAGGCGACGTTGCGGTACGGCTTGCCGCCCCTCAGGCAGTGGGCCGCGGTGAGCACCAGACTCTTGGTCGGCGAGGTGACGGCGCCGGCGCTACAGAACTGGTTGGGCGTCGCCGAGCCGTCATCACTGCGGATCAGGAACACACCGACCGTGGGGACCCCCGAGGCGACTTGATGACTCGGCGCGAACAGCGCACTCCGGCCCGCCGCGTGGGGAGCACGCAGCGGGGCCTGCGCCGTCTCCCCGGCCCGCACCGCGTCCACGGGGACGGCGCTCCGGATGCGCTCCGGCGTCCAGTAACGCTCCAGCTCCTGTGCCTTGCGGATGTCTTCCTGCGTCACGCCCTGCGAACGCTTCACCGGGCCGGGGGAAGGCTTCACCGGGCCGGAGGACGGCGTCGCCGGGCCGTGGGAGGGCGTCGCCGGGTCGGCCGTCGCCGGAGTCGTCATGGCGGCGGGGACGTCCGGGGCGTCCGGCGGCGTCTGGTGCGCGGCAACGGCCGGTACGGCGAGCGCGATCGAGGCGCAGACGCCGACGGCAGCGGCGCGCACCCAAGGTATTCGATTCATGAGCCTGTCCGTTGAAGGGTCGAAAACGACCGGGTTCAGCTGAGGGAGCCGGGCGCGAAGGCGCGTTCCCGGCCCGGGAATTCATTGGTTCTTGCGCGATATCCGGCGGATCTCCTCCGGATCAGCGGGGCGATTCCTGTGCGCCACTCACGGCGCCCAATTCACCAGCTGCGCTGTCCTGAAGAAATGGCCGGATCGCCATACTTTCGCGGGCGCTTTTCGGCCTGCGACGAGTCGCCTTTCGGCGTATTCCCCGTCCACATCGATAATGCCCCGCTCCTCGGCGAGACCTCAGGAGCCCGAGGAACCTCGCGACGAGGAGGGTCGGTCAGACGTCGACCGGTGATCCTTCCGGGATGAGCGACAACACATCCGCGGCCCCCCATGGATGTAATGACGGAATAAGAAGCTGGAGGAAGGTATCACGAAACCATCGGTCAAAATTGGACAGTTGGCGCTTTACCGAATATCGGAGCCTTGTGACGTCGATCACCTGACGCTTCATCAAGTGTCTCTGCGGGGGCCCGCCAGGCCGCCTATCGGCGGCGGGCGATCGTGACGATCTCCCGGCTCGTACCGGTGACGGGCCCGCCGCCCCAGTCCCCGTACCGGGCCTCGATAACGAAGCCCGCGTCGACGAGGAACGCGTCCAGCACCGCCTCGACAGGAAAGCGCAGCCGCGTCCGGTCGACGCGGAGCACGGTGCCGTCGGCCGCGGCCGTCGTCCCGGTGAAGGTGACCACCTCACCGACGACGGACTCGGTCTCGTGCCACAGGCGCAGGGCCCGCCCGGCCGTGTCGACGACATCGGACGCCCCCGACGGATTCCAGCCCTCCCAGGCACGCGCCTGCGGATGCCGCGTCTCGAACGCGAAGCGGCCGCCACTGCGCAGCGCCCTGTGGACGGCCGCAAGCGAGGCACCCAACTCCGCGTCGGTGACCAGGTACTGGAACGCATGGCCGGTCATGGTCGCGAGGTCGAATGCGGCGTCCCATCGCGCGGACGCCGCGGTGCCCTCAACCCACTCGACATCGACGCGCCGCCGGGCGCGGGCAAGTGCGGCAGGGTCCGGATCGAGACCGACGAGCCGACCCCGGTGGCCGTGTTCACGAGCGAGGCGCAGCATGGCGCCGGTGCCACAACCGACGTCCAGGACCGAGCTCGCGGCCCTCACCAGCTCGTCATAGAAACCGTCACCGGGCCACTGTTGGGGGTCCCAGGGATTCACCAGGTCGTACAGCGCGGCAGCGTCAGCGTCCGTGAACACCACGGCGGCGTCCCCCTCACTTGACTCCTCTACCCGGTCCATCGATTCAGTGCCCCGGTACGGCGGTTGCTCGGGGTGCCGGCAGGCCCTTCCGTGACCGCCAGGCCGCCGGTTCCGTGGGGTTCTTGATCCAGCCGACCAGCTCCCACGCCAAGAAGGTGAACGCCATTCCCAGCTCCGTTCCTTCGTAGAGGGAGGTCAGTTCCGTGAGGTATACGGGTTCCGCGTGGACGAGGTGCGTCTCATGGTTCTCCTCGCACCCGCACGCCACCGACACGCCCGCGAAGACCGAGGCACTGGTGCCCTCCGAACAGTCCACCTGTAGCGCGTACTCGACCCGGTCGCCGGTCGCGTCGCACACCGTGATGTCCGTGTACAGCGCCCCGGGCTCCCATTCCCACCGCACCGGCCCCTTCGGGCCGAGCGCCTCATCCATCCGTGCGCCTTCAAGCCGTATGAGCTTCAGGTCTCCCTCCCCGGCCTCGGGAAAGAGCTGCTCAAGCGGGGCGTCGGCCAGCGGCCCGTGCTGCGGTGCGGTCATGGGGTCGATCATCGTCATCGGGTGGGCCAGTCACAACTGGTGAGCGGCTGCGCGTCTCTGTCGGCGGACGCGAGCTTCTCAGCCGGTCGCGCCCAACTGGCTCATGGCGAAGTGCATGTGCTGGTTGTGCCCGGCCTGGATCCACGTCTCGGCGTTTCCGGAGCCGCGCGGACCGTCGCCGTACGCGCAGGAGTGCAGCCACCGTTCACCGGCGCTGGGCCCGGTACCGCCGTCACCTCGGAAGGCGCCGCCCTCCACGATCCGGCGGGCCGTGGCGCGGGCCCGGACGACGTGATCGCGGCCTCGGGTGGGTGCTCGTGCGAGGAGGAAGCTCTCCGGCGTGGTGTAGCGCAGCAATCCCCAGCCCGGGCCCCGGTGCTGGGCGGGAGCGATGTTGGCGCTGCTCGCGTGCTCGACGGAGTAGTCGCCGTAGGTCACTCTGCGGGGGAGGCCGGGGCGGGCGGCACAGACCGATCGGTAGAGCTGCCAGTCATGGCGTGCCAGGACCCGGAAGGGCTGGGTGTGGTGGTCCTCGAAGGTGCGGGGGAAGGCGCCCGCGGCAAGGACGACGGTGCGCCAGGGGATGAGCGGGGCGAGCAGGTCCAGGGCGATGAGCGCCGTCTCGCCGGATGCGAGCGGGTCCACGACCAGGCCGACGTCCAGGATGAGGTCGAGTTGGTCGGGGGGCTGGCCGAGCCGCTCGACCAGGCTCCGCAGCTCCGTCGCCTCGGCCTCGTCCGGCGGGCCGTCGAGCAGGACACGAATGCCGAGGCCACGGCCGCTGAGGAAGGCGAGGTCCGCGATATAGCGCTGCTGTTGCGGGTCCCGTTCCGGTCCGGTGACCAGCCGCAGCCTGCTCTTGGTGGCCAGGTGCCACAGAGCGGTGGCCGAACCTTCCAGCAGGGCTTCGACATGGGCGGCATCGATCCAGCCCGCGGCGTCCGCCATCACCTCGGTCAGGGAGTTCATCCGTGGCACGAGCCAGCGGCGGAGTTCTGCCGGGTCGGTGTCCGGATCGGGTGCCGGGCGGGTGCCCCGGACGCGTTCCGGGCCGATGCGCGGAATCACCGTCCACAAGGGTGCGATCCGTCGTCGGGCACGCACGTCCAGGTGACGAAAGGCGGCCTGGGCGGCCCGTGTTGTCGGCAGCACCGGTACATAGCTCGGTTCGACCATCGCGGCTCCCCCATTGCTCCCGCGGTCATGCCCTTGGCCGAAGGGTGAAGGGGAATGCCCGGTGCCGAAAGTGCGCATTTCAGGCCACGGGCGCTTTCCGGTCATGTCGAGCGGGCGAAGTGCGACGAAGTACAGGGTGGGGGCCCGGCGGGTGCCGCGCACGCCGCTGCGTCTGCTTCAAGGAGTCAGTTCGCCGGTGAAGACGGTTACCGCGTGGCCGAGCAGGGTGACCCGGTCGTCGCGTAGTTCTACGCCCACCCGGCCGCCGCGTGGGGAGAGTTGCACCCCGTTCAGTGCGCTGCGGCCGAGGCGTTCGGCCCAGTGGGGTGCGAGAACGCAGTGGGCGGCGCCGGTGACGGGGTCCTCGGGGATACCGGCGGCGGGGGCGAAGACGCGGGAGACGAAGTCGTGGTCGGCGCCGTTCGGGGCGCTCGCGGTCACGATGACGGCGCGGCCGCTGAAGCCGGCGAGGGCGGCGATGTCCGGGGTGAGGTCACGTACCGTTGCCGCATCCGGCAGTTCCACGAGCAGATCGTGCCTGGCCCGGCCGGTCCACCGCGGCTCGGCTCCGAGAGCCTTGGCGAGGAGCGGCGGTACGGGGATTGCGGTCGGCACATCCGTGGGGAAGTCCAGGGATATCGCGCCCTGCTCGTGCTGACGGGCGATCAGTTCGCCGCTGAGGGTGGTGAAGCGCAGCGGGGCCTCGGGAGTGGCGGAGCGGGTCGTGTGGAGCACGTGGGCGGTGGCCAGCGTGGCGTGGCCGCACAGATCGACCTCCACCGTCGGCGTGAACCACCGCAGTCCGTAGGTGTTTTCCGCGGTTCGGTGCACGAAAGCGGTTTCGGAGAGGTTGAATTCGGCGGCCACCCGCTGCATCCAGGCGGCGTCGGCCGGCCTGTCCAGCAGACACACCCCGGCGGGATTCCCGGCGAAGGGCCGGTCGGTGAACGCATCGACGATGAAGGCACGCATGCGCCTGACGCTACCGGTTGTGGCGGGGGCCGCCCCAGGCGAGTCCGGGAGGCACCGGTCACCTGAGGGGTGGCGCCGAAGGGCCGGAAAGGGGGCGTGATCGGGACGGATATCGCCGTACCGCCTGATGTGCCACCGGATTCGGTTCTTGGCCGGTGGGGGGTGTCCCGTACGTCTTTGGGCGGCTCGTCGGGCCCTTTGTGTGCCGTAGTCCGCCATCCGTTCCGGCAGTCATTTTCGCTCCGGAAGTGAGCATCTTTTGGGCCTCTTCTGTCTGACGGAGCACGGGAGGGGCAAGCTGTTCTCGCCATGGAAGCCGGATACGTACTCAGGGGATTGCGGGCCATCGCGTTCGCGGTGGTCTGCGTGCTGCTCACGGCTGTCGGGCATGTGCTGACCTCCGGGGCGGTGCTGCCGTGGCGGGTGCTGCTCACGGCCGCGGTGGGGGCCGCGGGAGGCGCGTGGTGCTTCGCCGGCCGGGAACGCGGTCCGTTGACGGTGGCGGCCCTGACGGTGGGCACCCAGGCGACGCTGCACTCCGCCTTCGCCCTCGGGCAGGCGCTGGACCACGCCGGGCACAGCAAACTGTCCTGGGCCAGGCTGTGGTGGGAATCGCTGCGGTGTGGTGGCGGGGTGCCGTTTCATCCGCTGCGGGTGTCAAGTGGTTTGCGTGCAGCCCTGGTTGACGGTTCTCCGGTGCAGGAGATGGCACACGGCGGGCACTTCGGCGGTCTGTCGGTGTCCGGCCAGATGGCCGTCATGGGGCACACCCCGCATCCCGGGGCGCCGGGTGGCGCCGGTGTGATGCTCGCGGCGCATCTGCTGATCGCGACGCTGAGCGTGTGGTGGATGTGCGGCGGCGAGCGCGCGGTCTTCCGGCTGGTACGGGCGGTGTCGCTCGCCCTCGTGCCGCGTCTCCGCCTCGTACGGCACACCGTGCTGCCGACCCTCCCTCCGGAGCCCCGGGAACCGGAGCGGACACCCCATCGCGCCTTGCGGGGCCGGCTGCTGGTCCATGTCGTCTCACGTCGGGGCCCACCGCCGGCGCCGGCTGTCCACTGACAGCGGAGCGCCCTGCGGGCAGCGGACGGACAGCGCGCGGATGCCGCGCCGCCGCGCCCGCCCCGACCTCTCCGGTCCGCGCGCCGTTCGCCGGACCGGATCCAGCGAAGGACTTCTGACGATGACGCCTGCCCGGATTCCGGTATCGCGGATACCCGTGCCCATGGAACTGCGTAAGGGAGAGGAGGCATCGCATGCGTGCGCCTGAGGATGCCCAGGTGACCCAGTGGGCGCTGGAGGGCCGCAGCGGTGACGAGGCCGCCGTCGAGCGGTTCGTACGGGCCACCCGGCGCGATGTGCTGCGCTATGTCACGCATTTGAGCGGTGACTTCCAGGCGGCGGACGACTTGGTGCAGGACACCTATCTGCGGGCCCTCCGGGGCCTCCCCTCGTTCGAGGGCCGGTCCTCGGCCCGAACCTGGCTGCTGACGATCGCCCGGCGCACGGTCGCCGACCGGATCCGCGCCAACCGGGCCAGGCCCCGTATCGCCGCGCTCGACGACTGGCAGACCATGGCCGAACAGGCGCAGCCGGAAATCCTGCCGGGGTTCGACGAGGGCGTCGTGCTGGCCGATCTGCTCGGCGCACTCGCGCCCGCGCGGCGGGAGGCGTTTGTGCTCACCCAACTGCTCGGGATGCCGTATGCGCAGGCCGCCTCGGTGGCGAGGTGTCCGGTCGGAACCGTCCGGTCGCGGGTGGCACGGGCCCGGGAGACGCTGATCGCGCTGGTGAACTCGGCGGAGGGCGGCACCGCGCGGCGGCCGGACGGCGCGGAGCGGGAGGCGGCGCCGGCCGGCTTCGGCGCGACATGGCGGGTGTCCGCTTCGACGGCCTCGGCGTGATGCGGTAGCCGCGGCGGCCGGGTCCGGGAGCGACGGCCGGATGCGGAGGCTGAGGGGAAAGGGCGGGACGCGGGGACGCTTGGAGCAGCGGTCCCGCGCCCCGGCCGCGTCCTACGGCCCCCACGCCCCACCCGCAGAGAATCCCGCCCGGCCGGGAACTCGACGCCCGGCCGGGCCGACTAGTGGGCTGTGGAGCGCAGCAATGAGCAGCCGGAGCCCCCAGCGGCACGGCAGGAGAGCAGGGCGTCCGGTCTCGGCGTACGGATGCACGGCGTGGTGTGCCGGCACGGTCGCCTGGAGGCCGTGAGCGGCGTCGATCTGGACGTGGCCGCCGGTGAACGGATCGCGCTGACCGGTACGAACGGTTCGGGCAAGACCACACTGCTGCGGGCGGTGCTGGGGCTGCACCGGCAGGTCGACGGCGAGATCCTCGTCGGGCGGCGGGGCGCTCGCAGCGCGGCGGAGTGGGCCTGGCGCAGACGGGCCTGCGCCTGGATTCCGCAGCGCCCGGCGGCCGGGCGCTTCCCGCTGCTGGCAAGGGAGTTGCTGGCGAGCAGCGGCGCCCCGGCCGAGGCGGCGAGCGCCGCCGTGCGCCTCGGGGTGGGTGCGCTCGGGGACCGTCCGCTGAGCAGTCTGTCCGGTGGGCAGTTGCAGCGGATGCATCTGGCGCGGGCGGTGGGCTGTGTGGCCGCGGGGGCGGGCGTCTTGCTCGCCGACGAGCCGACGGCGGCACTGGACTTCGCCGGACAGGAGGAGGCCGCCGAGGTGCTCACCACGCTGCCGGTGACGGTGCTCGTGGTCACCCATGACCGGGCGATGGCCGCGCGCTGCGACCGGACGCTGGAGATGGCCGCCGGACGTCTGCGGGAGGTCCGGTGAGTGCGCTCGGACAGGTCGGTGACCTGCTCCAGCTCGTTCCGGTACAGCGTGCCGGGGCCGGTCTGCTGCTGTCCGCTCTGGGGCTGCCGATAGTAGGCGTGGTGATCGTCGGGCTGGACATCATGCCGGTGCGCTTCGCGATGATGCATGTGGCGCTGCTGGGCATCGCGGTGGGGCAACTGCTGGGCCTGGACCCGGTGTTGTGCGCGCTGGTCGCGTGTGCGCTGGCCGGTGCCGGGGTGGCGCCGCTGGCGCGTACGGCGGACGGTCTGTCGGGGGCGATGGGGTTGCTGATGAGCCTGGCCATCGCCGCCGCGCTGCTGATGCTGGCTCTGTCCGGGGTGAACGCGAACGGGGCCTTCGCGCTGCTGTGGGGGTCGATCCTGGCGGTGCGCCCCGCCGATCTCGCGGTGCTGGGCGCACTGGCGGTGGCCCTTCCCGCGCTGTTCGTCTGGCGGCGGCGGGAGCTGTCGCTGCTGCTGCACGACCGGGAGCTGGCGCTGTGTTCCGGGGTGGCGGTGCAGCGGCTGACCGTGCTGCTCCTGGTCCTGGTGGCGGTCGCGGTGGCCGGTGCCATCCGGCTGACCGGGGCGCTGCTGGTGGACGCGCTCACCCTGCTGCCCGCGCTCGCCGCCCGCCGGCTCGGCCGCTCGCTGGTCTCGATCACGCTCTGGGCGATCGGCATCGGGCTGGTCGTGAACGTCGTCGGCTTTCTTGTCTCGCTGGCCTGGGACCTGCCGCCCGGGCCGGTCCTCGTCCTCGCTGCGGGTGCGGTCGCCCTCGCAGCTCATCTCATCCCTGAACGGAGAACTCCCTCATGGCGCGAACCCGCGGCCTCGTCCGTCCCCTCATCGCACTGAGCGCGGGCCTGCTGCTGATCTCCGGCTGCGGCTCCGGCGCAAGCTCGGAGAAGACCGCGGCCACGTCGGACAAGGCCTCCTCCGGACCCGTGGTGGTCGCCACCACGGTCTGGGAGGCGGCGCTGGCGAAGGCCGCCGGGGCGAAGCAGGTGACCTCCATCGTCCCCGCCTCGATCCGGCACGCACCCGATTACGACGTCAAGCCGTCCGATCTGGCCAAGGTGGCGCAGGCCGACTACGTCCTCTACTCCTCGTTCGAGCCGTTCGCCGGCCGGATCAAGGAGGCGGCGGGCTCGAAGGCCAAGATGATCGAGCTGAACCTGGACAACACCCCGTCGAAGACGACGGCGAATGTGACGCGGCTGGGCAAGGCGTTCGGTACGCAGCAGGAGGCCGCGCGCTGGAACACCACGTTCGGCACGGAGTGGGAGTCGCTGAACAAGAAGGTGCGGGCCGCCTGGCCCGGCGGCAAGGCCCCGGCGGTGACGGCGCAGATGTTCACCAGCTGGGCGGCCAAGCTGGCCGGGGCGCGGCTGGTGGGCACCTACGGGCCGGAGGCGGTGACGCCGGCGCAGCTGTCCGAACTGTCCGCGAAGAAGCCGAAGTTCGTGCTCGACAACGAGAACATGTCGACCGGGACGGTGCTGCCCGGCTCGGGCGCCAAGCAGCTGGACATCGCCAACTACCCGGGGCAGGACCTCGATCTGCTGGCGGTGTACCGCAAGGCCGCGCAGCAGATGGAGAAGGCGTTCACGGCGTCCTGATCAGTCGGTGAATCACCGGGCGGTGGTGGGCCGTTGGCGCGCAGGCCCACCACCGCCGGCCGGTCACCCCGTCCGTGCGGGCTCGGCCGGGAGCCCGTCGGCGATCCGGTTCCGCAGGGCGGTACGGTCGGGTTTGCCCGCGGGGGTGAGCGGCAGCGCTCCGGTCACCGGCAGCAGATGCTCGGGGTGTTTGCGGCGCTCCACGCCTCGCCTATCGAGGTGGGCGCAGAGGCTCTGGAGGGTGATCTCCCGGCCGGCCCTCGGCACCACGCAGGCCGCGAGCCGCTCCCCCATCAGCGGGTCGGGCACGCCCACACAGATCACGTCCCGTACGTCCGGGTGGGAGGAGAGTTCGCCCTCGACCTCCGCGGGGCTGATGTTCGCGCCGCCGCGGATCACGATGTCCTTGAGGCGGCCGACGACCCGCAGGGTGCCGTCGGCGGCGAGCGTCCCCAGGTCACCGGTGCGTACCCAGCCGTCCGCGGTGCGGTAGCGCATGTTCAGCTCGGGCGCGCCGACGTAGCAGAGGGGTGTCATCGGGCCGCGCGCGAGGATCTCTCCGGTCCCGTCCGCGGCCGCACCGGGCGGCGGCGTGATCCGGATCTCGCAGACCGCGGGGTCGGGGCGGCCCACCACGATCCCCGGGCCGTCGTCCGGGAGCGGGGGCCGCTGCGCCAGGCCGGTATGGCAGTTGACGCCGTCGGCCGATCCATAGAGGTTGACCACCGGGCAGCCGAAGACCCTGGCCGCCTCGTCGTGGGTGGCCGCGTCGAGCGCGGAGCCGCCCAGGACCAGCGCCGTCGGCCCGTCCGCCGTACGGCCTTCCGTGACGCAGCGTTCCACCATCATGCGCACCATCGTGGGCACGCCCAGCACATGCGTGGGCCGATGGGCGCGCACGGCCGCCAGCGCCGCCTCGGGCGTGAAACGGTCGAGCAGCACCAGGGTGCCACCGTGCCGGGCGAGGGTCACCGCGGTCCCGCTGCTGCCGAACGCCGAGGCCAGCGGGACGAGGAAGAGACAGCGCGGCGGGGTGCCGTCCGTCAGCAGGGCGGCGAGGAAATTGCCCCGGCCGCCGGCGAGCGCATTGTGCGAATAGGCCACCATCTTCGGCTCCGCCTCGGAGCCGGAGGAGACCAGGAGGCGGGCCGCGGTGTCCGGATCGGGCCGTACGGGGGTGAAGTCCCGCTCGTCGCCGGTCAGTTCGGCCAGCGACCGGCAGCCGGCGGGGGCCTGGCCCGGACCGGCGGCGATCACGGTGTGCAGGGCGGGCAGGGCGTCGGCCCGTTCCGCCAGTTCCCTGGCGTGCTCGCTCCCCCGGTAGGTGGTGGCCGCGATCACCGCGCGCGCCCCGGAACGGGCGAGCAGCGACACGGCTTCCCGGCCGCCGCGCCCGACGGGGAAGGGCAGGGCTATCGCGCCCAGGGCGGCCAGCGCCAGATCGGCGGCCACCGCCGCTCTGCTGTTGGGCAGTTGGACGCCCACCACATCGCCCGGACGGATACCGGCCTCGGCGAGGCCGGCGGCCAGACATCGCGCTTCGGTGTCCAGCTCGGCATAGGTGGTCGCGCCCGCTGCGTCGATCACGGCGGTCCGCAGCGGGTGACGCATCCGGTGCGCACGGAACAACGCGTACAGGTCGAGATCGGGGCAGTGGCCCTCCGCCGCCCAGGCGCGGCGGAGCGGGCCGGGGACCAGGTCGGGTATCCGCGGGGTCATACGAATCTCCAGGGCGTGGGGACGACGAGGGAGCCGTGCGGGTCACGGGTGAGGGCACCGCTGAGGCGCCGGTCCTGCGGGAGCGCACCGAGGTCGGTGGTGACGGCGGTCGCGGCCAGCCCGTCGGCCCGCAGCGCGGCGAGCGCCTGCTCGGAGGTCAGCTCCGTCCACCGGGCCGCGCGGGCTGCGGCGGCGGGAGCGGAGTCGTCGGCGGGGGCGATCCAGCCGTCGGCGGTCGGCAGCGGACGGCGGAAGCCCGCGGGACGGCGGAGCCGCCCGCCGGCCGCCGCCCGGTGCAGCGCCGGTGCGGTGAGCGCTTCCGCGGCGCCCAGCAGCGAGGACTCCACCCGTACGCCGCTGCCGCTGCGTTCGCGCAGCAGCAGCCCGGCGACCACGGCTTCCGCACCGAGCAGTCCGCCGAGGACGTCGATGAGGGTCATCAGGGACGGCGCGGGCGGTTCGTCGGCGGGGCGGGCCAGCGCTCCGATGCCCATCCGGGCCTGGACCATGAAGTCGGTGCCCATCGGGGCCCCGGGCAGCCGCCCGGCCCAGCCGCTGGTGTAGGCGTACACCAGCCCCGGGTTGACGGCCGCCAGCCGGTCGGCGTCCAGGCCGAGCTGTTCGGCCTTGCCCGGCGCCCAGTTGTGCAGGAAGACATCGGCGCCGGACGCCAGCTCCCGCAACTCGGCTTGCCCGACCGGGGACTTGATGTCGATCTGTACGGCGTTCTTGCCCCGGTTGAGCGCGAGCCACCGGGCGGAGACGTCCTCGCAGCAGGGCGGCATACCGCGCAGCGGGTCACCGCCGGGGGGTTCGATCCGCAGGACCTCCGCGCCGAGCTGACGGAGCAGATGGGCGGCGAGCGGGGCCTGGATGCGGCGCCCCGCTTCGAGGACCGTCAGACCGGAGAGGGGAAGAGCGGCGTGGGCCGCGGGTCCGGTGGCCGGCCGGGGTTGGTCGGCGGTCCGGGGAGTCAGGCTCCAGGGCGCCGTGCCGGCCGTCGTTCCGGGCAGGGCGGCCGGGGCGTGCAGGGGGCACACCTCTGCTCCCGAGGTCGCGGCGGCCTGTTGCACCCACGCCCAGGGCACGGCACGGGCCGCCCGGTGCAGTTCCTCGGGTATCGGGGCGCAGGCGGTGGCGTAGCGGAACTGGAAGGGCTGCCAGCCGGTGCGGATCGCCTCCTCGGGTGCGCCGAGTTTCCGCCAGAACCGGGCCCAGGGGGCGGGGTCCAGCGCCTCCAGTTCGAAGCGGGTGCCGCATTGGGCGGTGAACGGCGGCCCTCCCGGCGCCAGCGGTACGGCCTCGGTCTCCGGGGCGTTCGCCGCCGCGAGGTACTGGCCGAGGGTGAGCAGCGCGGCCCGGTCGGCGCCGGTGGTGACCTGCGCGGGGTGCGCGCCGCCGCGCGCCTGGCCGAGCAGGGCGGCCAGCAGGCCCTGCACGGTGAGCACGGAGGCGCAGGTGGCGGCGTAGTCGACGGCGAGACCATGCGGCCGGCCGTCGCGTCTGCCGTGCACCTGCATCATGCCGGTGGCCGCCTGGACGGTGGGCTCGTCGACGGCGTCCGCGTCCGGCAGGACATCGGCCCAGGCGGTGTACGCGGTGGCCGTGCCCGGCGCCCCCGTGGCCTCGAAGGTCGCGGGCCCGGTGTGCGTTCCGGGCGTCTGCGGTGTCAGGGTCGCGCCGAGCGCCCGCAGATGGCCGGCCGCCGGCGCGGTGAGCGCCGACGGGCCCGCGACCCGGACGGTCACCTCTTCCAACGGTCGGGACGCGCGGATGACGGCAGGGTGTCCCACGGCACTCCTCTCCGGCGGCGGACCGCCGCCTGGTTCACACACAGACACGGGAACCGGACGGCGTCCCGCGCCGACCAACTCCACGGCCAGTAAGTCGGACTGTCGGTTCACCGAGTTCCCGGTGAATGTGGAGGAGGCCGTGCACGCCATGAACCCTGAGCAGCACCTGTCGGCGACGGACCCGCCCCTCGGGGCCGCCGGACTCGGGCAGCCCGGCTGCCCGCCGGAGGCCGCGGACCTGCGCGAGCGGGTCAGGGCGTTCGTACGGGAGCGGGTGATGCCGTGCGAGCCGGTGCTGGACGCGGGCGGCGACGCGGCGCGCAGCACGCTGCGCGGACTCCAGGCCGAGGCGAAGCGGGCGGGGCTGTGGGCCCTGCCGCTGCCGGAGGAGTACGGCGGCCAGGGGCTCGGCCTGCCGCTCTACTTCCATGTCGCGGAGGCCGAGGGCGCCAGCGACCACGGGCCCGCCGCACTCGGTTCGGCGCCCCTCCTCGATGTGCTGATGCTCGCCCGGCACGCCGACGGCACCGTGCGGGACCGGTTTCTGCGGCGCATCGCCGACGGCGAGGTGCGGACCTGTTATGCGATGACCGAGCCCGAAACCCCCGGTACCGACCCGGGATTGACCGCGACCCGGGCCGTCTCGGATGCCGCGGGCGGATGGGTGCTGCACGGCCGCAAGTGGTTCACCTCGGGCGCGGGCGACGCCGATCTGGTCACCGTGCTGGCGCGGGTGGATGACGAAGGGCCCGGAACGGACAGCCTGTCGCTGTTTCTGGTGCCCGCGTCGGCCGCGGGGTTCACGGTGGTGCGGGAGCTGCCGGTCCTGGGCGCCGGCGGCCAGTGGGAGATCGAGCTCGACGGGGTCGCCGTACCGCCCGAGCAGGTGGTGGGCGCCCCCGGCCAGGCGCTGCGGATCGCCGGGGAGCGGCTGGTGCTCGGCCGGGTGCTGCGGTGTCTGCGCTGGCTGGGACAGGCCGAGCGGGCCTTCGACCTGATGTGTCTGCGGGCCCGGTCACGGAGCCAGTCGGCCGGACCGCTGGCGGACCGTCAGCTCGTCCAGCAGATGGTCTTCGACTCGCTGCTGGCGATTCGTTCCACCCGGCCGCTGGTCCATGAGGCGGCGGCCCGGCTGGCCGCGGGCGGCGACGCCCGGCTGGAGACCGGTCTGGCCAAGGTGGCGGCGGCCCGCATGCTTCAGCAGGTGGCCGACGCCGCGATCCAGGTGCACGGCGCGGCCGGGCTCGGTCCGGACACCGCGCTGCCGGGACTGTTCCGCACCGGCCGCACGGCCAGGCTGCTGGACGGTCCCGACGAGCTGCACATCACGGCCGTGGCCCGCCGGGTGCTGCGCGGTTACCCCGTCACGTCGCGAACGGAGCCATCCGGCCGGTGAGCAGCGCCAGTCCCACCGCCAGGAAGAAGTCGCCCCAGATCAGCTCATGGCGCGGGGCGAGGGCGCGGGCGGCGTCGTAGCACCCGTCCGTCAGCGCCCCACGGGCCGAGAGATGGCCGGTGCACAGGCGGTGCAGGATCTGCCGGGCCCGCGCGGTCAGCCGGTCGGCTTCGCTCCCGCGGCCCCTCGCCCGCGCCAGGGCGGCCAGCTTCAGCAGGGCCACCGACTCGATGGCGGCCGCGGAGGTGTCGAGCGGGCCGGACGGTTGGTCCTCCTGTGCCGACGGGACGAGCGGGGCGGCCGGGGAGGGCGGCAACACGGTGAACCGGGCGGCCGGGGTGAGGGTCGGTGCGATGAGCGGGGCGGCCGGGGCGAGCAGCGGTGCGGTGATCCGGTCCGCCGGGGCGAGCCGCGGTGCCGTGATCCGGTCCGCCGCCTCCCAAAGCGCCCCGGCCGCACGGGAGTTGAGACCGTCGGCGAGGCCGTGGAGCCCGTCCGCGAGGCCGAGCAGCAGCCAGGGCGCGGTGCGGCTCCATCCCGGCGCGGGTTCGGCGCAGGGCGTCCAGCCGTCATCGGGCCCGGCCTGCCATGCCGGGCGCGGTGGGTTCTCGCTGCGACTCAGCGTCAGATGCCGGGTCAGATGGCCGTACGCCGCGCGCGCTCCCGCCGTGCCCAGACCCGCCAGCAGCGGCACCAGCCCCGGCACCGCGTCCACCCGTGCCAGCATCCTGGGACCGCCGAACGCCTCACCCCACGGCACCAGTTGTCGCTCCGGGTCGTACGCCGCCAGACAGGACCGGGCCGCTCTCTCCCGCAGCCCGGCCGCCAGGCCGTCGCCCCCGGGCCCCGCGGCGAGCCCGGTGCCGTACCAGAAGATCAGCCCGCGGGTGGCGGTGTCCTGGTCGATCCAGTGGGCCAGTCTCCGGGTGCAGGCGGCCGCGGCCGACCGGTCCTGAGGAGCGCCGGACGCGAGGGCGCGCAGCCAGAGCAGTCCGGCCCAGAAGCCACCCGTCCAGGACCCCCGGGAGGTGGTCTTCCAGCTGCCGGTCTCCGGGTCGGCGTACAGCGGGAAGCGCGGCCCCACTTCGGCCGCGGTCTCCCCGGTCCGCTCCAGCACCGCCGCCCAGGCACGGTCGGCCCATGGCACGTGGCCGGTCACCGCACGGCTCTGCCGATGGCTCTGCTCACGGCTCTTCTCACGGGCGGGCTCATGGGCGTTCCCATCGGCGGTCTCATGGGCCGCCCCATAGGTGGGCTCATGCATCGGGTCCTCCGGTACGACGCAGCATCAGGGGAACGGCGATCGCCGACGCCGTCGCGAACTCGGCCGCCACCAGGAGCCAGCCCGGCCCGTATCCGGTCGCGGAGACCAGCGCGCCGAACAGCGGCGGTCCCACCGCGAACCCCGCGAAGAACCCCGCCGACACCAGGGCGGAGTCCTTCCCGGCCCGGCCGGGCGCCGCGTTCCGCAGCACCAGCACCATGGAGACGGCATTGGCCGACACCGCGAACGAGCCGACCGCGACGGCGGCCGGCCACACCAGCGGATGCGCCCGGAGCGCGGCGGCGAGCAGCAGTGCGGCGCCCACCGCACCGGCCGCCAGCAGCGCCGGCAGCGCCTCGGCCCAGCCCGGCCGCCCCGCCGCCCGCGCCCAGCCGACCCGTCCCCCGATACCGGCCACGCCCAGGACGGCCACCAGTGCCGCCGCCGTGGTCGGTGTCAACCCGAGGCGTTGTGAACCGAACAGCGCCAGGTAGGTGTTGACCGAGGCGATGCCACTGCCGAGCAGCAGGGAGAAGGCGGCCAGCCGCCGGGTGTCGCGGGGTGACGAGGCCGCGGCCGACGGGCCCGTGGCGGCCGGCGGCCGGTCGGCCGGCAGGGCCCGGGCCGCCCAGAGCGCGGCCACCGCCGCCGCGGCGGCCGCCGACCAGACCGCACCGCGCCAGCCCACCCCCGCCGCCAGCAGCGACAGCGGCAGCCCCGCCACGAACGCCCCGCACTGCACCCCCGACTGCTTCCAGCCGGTGACGGCGGCCCGGCGCTCGGCCGGAACGGCGGCGAGAATCACCTTGTTGGTGGCGGGGTTGGCCAGCGCCTGCGGTACGCCGCCGAGTGCGACGGCCAGCAGCAGCACGCTCGCCCCCGGCACAGCGCCGATGAGCGCCAGCGAGGCGGCGGTGAGCAGCAGCAGCGCGATCAGACAGCGCCGGGGCCCCACCCGGTCCACCAGCCGGCCCGCCATCGGCGACAGCACGGCCGCCGCCCCGAAGCCCGCCGTGGTGGTCAGGCCCAGCACCGTGCGCGAGATCCCCAACTCCCCGACCAGCCGCGGCCCGAGCGCCCCGATCACGAACAGCTGGAGCATGGAGAACGCCATCGCCGTCGTGAGCAGCACGGTCAGCGACCGGCCGCCCGGCGCCCGTGCGGTGCCCCCGTCCGGCCCGGTGGCCTCCGGTTCCTTGCCACGTTTCACCAGCACGCGCCCCTCCCGACAGCTCCGGCCCTCGTCGGGCCCCGGTCCAGTCAGTCGTACGGTCCCGGCGCCTGGTTCCCGGCAGCCCTGCCGGGGGGAGAGAACTCGCCGCGCCGTGCGGTGACGCGTGCGGACTTCACCGGGGCTCCGGGTCCCGGCGGCCCGCCACCCGGGTCCCACCGCGCCCGCCAGCTCACCCCTCCACCAACTCACCCGTCCGGCGGCCGCCCGCTGGCCGGTCCGCAGCCTGCGGGCGAGGGTGGCCGTGTGACCGCCTACCGCGGTCCGCTGTCGCATGGGCTGAAGCATGGGAGAACCGGATGCCGAAGTACCTGGTGCAGGCCAGCTATACCGCCGAGGGCATGAAGGGCCTGCTCGCCGAGGGCGGCACCGGACGCAAGGCGGCCGTCGAGCAGGTGGTCAGCTCGTGCGGCGGCACGCTGGAGACGCTCTACTTCGCGTACGGGGACGACGACTTCTACTGCGTCCTCGACTTCCCCGACCATGTGTCGATGGCTGCCATCGCCATGACCGTCCGCGCCAGCGGGGCCCTGCACTCCAAGACGATTCCGCTGCTGACCGTCGAGGAGATCGACGAGGCCGCCAGGAAGTCGGTCAGCTTCCGCCCGCCGGGGGCGTAACCGGCCGCGGGAGGATGGGCAGGGAGCGTGAGGAGACCGGAGCTCGATCATGCGGCGCTGTTCGCCGCGACCCCGAGCGCATGCCTGGTCCTCGATCCCGAGCTGGTCATCGTGGACGTCAATCAGGCGTATCTCCAGGCGACCGCGCGTACTCGCGACGATCTGCTCGGGCAGTACGTCTTCGACGCCTTCCCCGACAACCCCGATGACCCCGACGCCGAAGGGGTGCAGAACCTGCACCCCTCACTGCGCCGCGTGCTGTCCACCGGGGAGCCGGACACGATGGCGGTGCAGAGGTACGACATCGCCGTGCCGGAGCGGCCGGGGGAGTTCGAGGAGCGCTGGTGGTCCACGATCAACACCCCGGTTCCCGGGCCGGACGGCAGGGTGGCGTGGATCATCCACCGGGTCGAGGACGTGACGGCCTTCGTCCACTCCCGCCGGTCGCGTCCGGTGCCCGGCGGGCGGCTGAGCGAACGCGAGGAGGCGATGGAGGCCGAGCTGTACGTCCGGGCCCGCGCGCTCCAGCACCTCAACGAGGAACTGCGCCGCGCCCACGCCCGCGAACGCCAGGTCGCCCTCACCCTCCAGGAGGCCATGCTCCACTCCCCCGACCTCGCCGGGCACCGTGACATCGCGGTGCGCTACCTGCCCGCCATCGGCTCCTTGAACGTCTGCGGCGACTGGTACGACATCGTCGACCTCCCCGGGGACGGTTTCGCCGTCGCGGTCGGCGATGTCGTCGGCCACGGGCTGGACGCCGCCGCCGTCATGGGCATGCTCCGCAGCGCCCTCAGCGCCGCCGCCCGCTCCGTCGAAGGTCCCGCCCAGGCACTGAAAGTGCTCGGCCTGTACGCCCGCTCCGTCGACAAGGCGCTGGCCACCACCGCCGTCCAGGCACTGATCGACACCGCCGGCCGCCAGGTCACCTACAGCAGCGCCGGCCACCCCCCGCCCGTCCTGCTGCACGCCGACGGCACCCACGAACTCCTGGACCGCGCCACCGACCCGCCCCTGGGCGCCCACCCCGAACAGGTGCCGCGCCCCCAGGCCCACCTGCCGTACGTGCCGGGCGACACCCTCGTCCTCTACACCGACGGACTCATCGAACGCCGCGACGAGGACATCGACACCGGCCTCACCCGCCTCACCGACGCCCTCGCCCGCTACAGCACATTCAGCCCCGAACGCCTCGCCGACGCCCTGCTCACCCGCCTCGGCGTCAGCGCCGGCGCCCGCGACGACATCGCCCTCGTCGTCGTCCGGCTGTAATTCCGGCAGGTGCCCGATGAGGAGCCGTCAGTCGTTGCCGCAGGGCAGCGGGTCGGCGAAATAGCGCTCCCCGGCGATGAAGGACGCGACCGTACCATCGTCGTTCATGAGGAAGCTGATGATCCTCCCGTGGAACTTCGCCAGCCTGGGAGCAAACACGAGCTCCTCGGATGCCCCCTCGTCTTGACGCGACGTCACCTCACTGTCGTACGTATCCAGCACGTCTTCCCTCGTGCTCCCTACATGAACTCCGGAAGCAGTGGCGAGGGATGCCGGCGTCGACGACAGGACGGAGATCGCCACGAGCCGGTCGTCGTCGTTGGAGAAGCGTAGCGAGAGGTTCTGCGGCCCTCCCTCGACGGCGAGGTCACGGCACTCCGGCCCGCCCGGCCCGTCGGGAATCCGGGCCCCGATCGCACGCTCGGCCGCTTGACGGCTCATGCCTATGCGCAGCGGGCCCATACCGTTGACCGTGATGGGCTGGGCGCTCAGATCGACGGGGTCGCGCTTGGCGGCCTCGGCACGGTTTCGCGCCGTGACCCGGCATGCATCCCCAACCAATGTGCGCCGAACTGGAGATGAGCTTGCGTCAGCACCTGAGGCAGGGGCCACCACAATGCGGCCGATCTCCGGGCCGTCAACCGTGCGCGGGGAACAGGTGTCGGCGGAAGCTGCGGCGGCGGTAGGGGACACGCCCACCGCGAGCCCCACGGCGAGCATGGGCGCGCAGGTAAGCGTCATGAATTTTCGACGTGCACTCCGCGTCATGGTCAGTGGCTCCATGCGTACAGGCGTCGGCACTTGAGTGCTCTCAGCACATCACAGCTCCCAGAGGCTCGCATTTCGTGCCGCTCCCCGAACGGCGCGCCGCCCGCAGAACAGGGCAGGGCAGATGCCCAGTTGAGGCGCGCCGCCGCAATGGAGCACTGCGCCCTTCCACGGTCTCGCCCTTGCAGGTGCATCCGGCAGACATGGAGCGCACGATGGAAGAGGAAGATCCAGATCCTCGTATTGCTCGGGATTTCCGATGATGGAGCATCCAGGACTTCACTGCACAACGGGCCGTTCCGCACAGCGGAGGGGCTTCGGGCACGACACCCGTTGCGGCGCTCGA
This sequence comes from Streptomyces sp. P9-2B-2, assembly GCF_030406865.1. Classification (NCBI taxonomy): domain Bacteria; kingdom Bacillati; phylum Actinomycetota; class Actinomycetes; order Kitasatosporales; family Streptomycetaceae; genus Streptomyces; species Streptomyces sp. P9-2B-2. The sequence goes on from NZ_CP129126.1 coordinate 778,181, forward strand.
CCAGGAGTCATCGGCCGCGTGACGCAGAGCTTCAGTGTGGCGATGGCCGCGATCCTCATAGGTGGCGGCGCGATTCTGGGCGTTGCCCCGTCGGCCGGGAGCGGTTCCCAGGCGCCCACGACAGTGGCCACCGAAGCCGCAGCGGCCCCGGCCCAGACCCGTGTAGCAGCGGTCGCTCAGCCCTCGGGCCTGGCATGGACACCCGACGCAGCCGGCCACCGTCCGGTCGCGCCGAACCAGCCCTCGCCGGACCCCACCGAGGTGGTCGAAGCGTATTTCCGGGCCATCAACAACGGTGAATACGTGGCCGCTTGGGCGCTCGGTGGGAAGAACATCACGGGGCGGCCGTACGACTACTTCGTGCGAACTTTCAGCGACACGACCAGGGATGACGTCACGGTGCGCTCCGTGGTCGGCAACACCGTCGAGGTGGAACTGGACGCCACACAGACCGATGGCACTCATCGCTTCTTCGCCGGAACCTACACCGTTCGGGACGGAGAGATAGTTGCCGCACGCATTCACCGTGAATGATTACAGCGCGAATGATCACCAAGGCTCGTGGACACCGACCGAGCCACCCATGGCCCGCACCAGTGCGGCGGAACAATCGCCAGGGCGGGCCATAGGGTCGGGCGCGACAGCGTGGCTCAAATCTCCCCTTCCACCCATTGCTTCAGTTGCTCCAGGTCACTGCGGAGGCCGCGTTCGATCGCGGAGGCCTGGGCGAAGCCCTGGGGTCCGCCGAACGTCTCCTTGATGGTGCCCGGGTCGTACTCGAACCGGGCCTGGACCCTGGTGTGCTGCTCGTCGAGGGGCAGCAGTGAGAAGGTGCCCGCCAGGTCGGGGCCGCTGGTGGTCTGCCAGCTCATGACGTTTTCCGGGGTGCGGTCGGTGATCTCCACGACGCACTCCTGTGGCCGGCCGCCCGCGTCGATGTCCAGACGCGTGCGGTGTTCGCCCTCCTGCCGGGCCTCGCGTACCCCGTTCAGGAATCGCGGATAGGCCTCCGACCGGTGCAGGCAGTCCCACGCGGTATCGAGGGGGACGCTCACGTCAATATGTTCTTCGAGAGTGCTCATCAGGCACCTCACAGCTTGTTTCACGGCTTCACGGTCTTGTTTCCAGGGTGCTCCGGCCGGGGACCGGAAGCGAGCCCCTCCGGGCCTGCCGGCCGGCCGATGGGGCCGAGTGGCTCATGCCGGGGGCGGTGCCGCTGCGGCCACGCTGGAGAGGCAGGGGCGAGGCGCCGCGCCCGTGCAGGCCCGGAGTGCGCGGAGGTGCGTCATGGCCGGCCCGGTGGTCGTAGGACTGGACGGCACGGGGAACAGCGTGCCGGCCGTGCTCTGGGGCGCCGAGGAGGCCGCGGCCCGGGGCCTCGCGCTGCATCTGCTGCATTCCTGGGGCTCCCCGTCGGCGCACGCCCAGCCGACTGATCCGGAGGCGGCCGGCCGGGAGAGCCGTGGGGCCGAGCTGCTCCGTGGCGCCGTGGACCTGGCGTACACCGGGCACCCGGGGATTCCGGTGACCACCGAGCAGGTAGCGGAGCGGCCCGCGGATGCCTTGCTGGAGCGGAGCGCCGAGGCCACGATGCTGATTCTGGGGTCGCGCGGGCACGGTGCGATCGCCGGTTTCCTGCTCGGCTCGGGCAGTCTCCAGGTGCTGGGCCAGGCGGTGTGTCCGGTCGTGACGGTGCGCGAGGACGCGGCGTTTCCGCAGCGGGAGATCGTGGTGGGCGTGCGGCATGCGGGGCCGGAGGACGAGGCCGTGCTGGAGTTCGCCTTCACGGCCGCCGACGCCCATCACACGCGGGTGCGCGCCGTACGGGCGTGGGGCCCGGCGGCGCCCGCGGGCCCGGTGGGCGCCGTGCCGGGCCGCTCGCCGGACGGGACGGCGGCCGACATCGCGGAGCAGGAGACATTCGCCGAGGCGTTGCGGCCCTGGCGGGCGAAGTTCCCCGCCGTCGAGGTGGTCCCGCACGTGGCGAGCGGCCGGGCCGCCCCCGTGCTGCTGGCGGCCTGCTGCGATGCGGGCCTGCTGGTCGTCGGGCGCCGCAGCCGGCGGTCACCGATGCTGCTCGGGCCCGTCGTTCATGCGGCCCTGCACCATGCCAACTGTCCCGTCTCGGTCGTGCCGCAGGGGTGAGTTCCAGGGCCGCGGCCGCCTCCTGGAGGCCGTGCGACGGCCCGTTCGTGCTACTCGGGCGCGGCCGGCCCGTGCGCGGCGGTGTCGTCCCGCAGATAGCTGAGCCGGTCGACGACCTCGACCACCCCGTCGACGCTTTCACACAGCCGCACGGCGATGGGGACCAGGCTTTTGCGCTCCAGGGAGCCGGTGAGGGTCACATGGCCGTCGGAGACCTGGACCGTGACCGCGGACGGTGCCACCCCGAGCGTGCGGGTCAGTACCTCCTCCAGCACCTCCTCCTGAATGGCCCGGTCCCGGCGCAGGAACAGCTGCACGAGGTCACTGCGGCTGATCACCCCGATGAGCCGTCCGGAGTCGTCGACCACGGGCAGCCGCTTGACCCTCTTCCTCTCCATCGTCTTGGCCGCTTCGACGACGCTCCACCCGGGGCGTGCCACCACGGCGGGGCTGGTCATGATCGCCTCGGCGGTGGTCGCCCCGAGCTTCGCGATCTGCCGGCGCAGCAGATCGGCCTCCGACACCACCCCCACCGGCTGGTCGTTCTCGTCGAGCACGGGCACGGCGGTGATGTCGTACTCGTCGAGCAGCCGCGCGATCTCCTTGAACGGGGTGCCCCGTTGGACGACAACGGCCTCGGGCGTCATCAGGTCTGCCACGGTGCGGTGCCTCATCTCTGGCCAGTCCCTCCGGGTGTGCCGGGCCGGATCTCGTCGGCCCCATGGGCGGGGAGTGCGCTCTGCATGTGCTCAGTCGTGCGGGATCACGGCGACCGGGCAGGTCACGTGGTGGATGGCGGCGTGGGCGACCGGGCCGACACGGGGCGCGAGCAGCGGGCGGTGCAGCCGGCGGCCGACCACCAGGAGTTCGGCCCCGAAGACCGTCTGTACCAGGGCCCGGGTCGGGCTCTCCGGCAGCACGGTCTCCTGCACCAGCACACCGGGGAACCGCTCGCACCAGGGGCGCAGGGCGTCCCGCAGCTCGATGTCCGCCTCTTTGGTGAGCTCCTTCGCGGCATCGGGGTCGATGCCCCACGGGGTGTACGCCTGCACGGGCAGCGGGCGCCCGTGGACGGCCTGGAGCGGCAGGCCACGGCTCGCCGCGGCGTCGAAGGCGAACGTCAGCATCCGGTCGCTGGGGCCGTTGAGGCTGACGCCGACGACGACCCGGGGCTGGGGAGCCGGTGGCGTGTCGTGCCCAGAGGGATGGCGCGGTGTCTTCGCCCGTCCGGGCGCCCGGACCAGGACGACCGGCCCCTTGGCCCCGCCCACGACGTTCAGGCTCACATCGCCGAGCACATAGCTCTCCCAGGTCCCCAGAGCCCGCGACCCGAGCACGACCATCAGCGACTCCCCGGCCGCGCGCACCAGTGCCGGTTCCGCCTCCGACCCCACCAGGTCCTCGATGATCTGGAGATGCGGGCGGCGTTCCCGGACCTCGTCCACGGCCTGGCGCACGATCTGCCGGGCGGCGGCGTTCTCGTCACGTTGGGGGGGCGTGTCCGCCGCCTCGGCGGCCAGCAGTATCCACGCATGGAGCAGCCGCAGCACCGCCTGGCGCCGGTCCGCCTCGTCAGCGGCCCACTGCGCGGCGGCCAGGCTCTCCGGCGAACCGTCGAGCCCCACGGTGATGATGTCCGGCTCCATGACGGTGCTCCTTTCGGGGTCGGAGAAACGGGCCGGAGGGGCCCTGGGCTCCGGGGCCGTACGAGGGGGGAAGCACCGCTGCTCCCGCTTCAGGTCCCGTGCGGGCCCGGTCCCGCGCCGGAGGCCGCGGCGGCCTGGGTGGCGAGGACGGCGGCCTGGATGCGCCGCTCCACACCGAGTTTGGCCAGCAGGCGGGAGATGTGGTTCTTGATGGTCTTCTCGGAGAGGTAGAGCCGCTTACCTATCTGACGGTTCGTCAGCCCTGCACCGATCAGACCGAGAATCTCCCGCTCCCGCGGGGACAGACCGGAGAGCGCCGCTTCCTCGGGCGGCGCTTCGGAGTCGCCGCCGCGCAGACTGCTCATCAGCCGTGCCGTCGTCGCGGGATCGAGCATCGAGCTGCCGGAGGCGACCGTGCGCACCGCGGCGACGAGATCCGCCCCCCTGATCTCCTTGAGCACATATCCGGCCGCGCCGGCCATGATCGCGTCGAGCAGCGCCTCGTCATCGTCGAACGAGGTGAGCATCAGACAGGCCAGCCCCGGCATCCGCGAGCGCAGCTCCCGGCACACGGAGACCCCGTCGCCGTCCGGCAGCCGCACATCCAGCACCGCGACATCCGGCCGGAGCGCCGGTCCGCGCGCGAGCGCATGGGCGGCCGTGCCGGCGTCGCCGACCACCTCGATATCGGGCTCGGCATCGAGCAGATCCGCCACCCCGCGCCGGACGACCTCGTGGTCGTCGAGCAGGAACACCCGGATCGGCCGGTGCGGTGAGCATGCCTCCGCGTCGCTCATGACGCCCCTCCGGCTGCCAAGACGTCCGTCTCCTGTCCCCATCCTGACCCCTCTCGCAGGGGCCTGCCAGGCCGAACGGTCCCGCGGCGGCTGTGGCCGGAAGCAGGCGTCAGCCGTGGCCCACCCGGCGCTCCGGCCCGGCGGGCGCCGGTCCCGTGACGTCGAACCGCACGTCCACGACGCCCTCGACCGCCTGCACCAGACGGGCGGTGACGGGCAGCAGCGACGGGTCGCGGAGCGTGCCGCTGAGGGTGACCACCCCGTCGGTGACGCTGACCGCCAGCTGGTCGGGGACCACGGGGCACAGCCGGCCGATGATCTCCGTACGTATCTCCGCCGCCAGGTCCTCGTCCGGGCGCAGGAAGACCTTCAGCAGGTCGGCCCGGCTGACGATGCCCTGGAGCAGCCCCTGACCGTCGACCACCGGCAGCCGCTTCACCGACTTGAACGCCATCGTCCGCGCCGCCTGAGCCAGGGTGTCCCCGGCGTGCACGGTCAGCGCGGGCGCGCTCATCAGATCCCCCGCCGTCAGCCCGCCGGCCTTGCGTACGTCGTCCAGCCGCCGCACCTGCTCCAGCCGACTCGGTTGCGCCGCCCGGAACTCTTCCTTGGGCAGCAGATCCGCCTCGGAGACCACCCCGACCACCCGCCCCTCCCCCGCCAGCACCGGCAGCGCACTGACCTGCCACCGCTCCATGACCTCGACGATCTCCTTGAACCGCGCCTCCTGGCCGATCGCGACCACGGCCCGGGTCATCACGTCACCGACGGTGTACGGGCTGTGCGCCATGACACCTCCTCGGTAGGGCCCGCTGCCGCGCCCGTTACCGGCCGTCCGGTGCTTGTGGCGCCCGCCCACGAGAGCCGGCGAACGGTCCCGTCAGCGCTGCGGGCCCGCCATCGGCGTCCGATTGCGGGCGGCAGCCGGAGCGGTGACATCGAATTCCACGTCCACGACCCCCTCCACCGCGCGCACCAGGCGTGCGGCCACCGGGATGAGCGAGGTGTCCCGGACCCGGCCGCTGAGCGTGACCACCCCGTCGACGACCGTGACCCGCAGATCCTTCACGGGCGCCGTGAACAGCTCCCCCACGACGTAGCGGACCTCCTCCGCGAGGTCGTCGTCCGAGCGCAGGAAGACCTTCAGCAGGTCGGCGCGGCTGACGATGCCCTGAAGCACCCCGTGTCCGTCCACCACCGGCAGCCGCTTGACCGGGCCGCGCGCCATGGTCCGGGCCGCCTGGGACAGCGTGGCATTGGCCCGCACGGTGAGCGCGGGAGCGGTCATCAGCTCCCCCGCGGTCAGCGCGCCCGCCCGGCGCACATCGTCGAGCCGCCGCAGCTGCTCCAGGCGGTCGGGGTCCGACTCCCGGAACTCCTCCTTGGGCAGCAGATCGGCCTCCGAGACCACCCCGACCACCCGGCCCTCCCCCGCCAGCACCGGCAGCGCACTGACCTGCCACCGCTCCATGGTCTCGACGATCTCCTTGAACCGCGCCTCCCGGTCGACCGCGGCCACGGTGCCTGTCATCACATCGCTGACGAGGTGCGGAGTGTTCTGCATGATGCCTCCTCGGTACCCGGACCGACGTCACCCGGCCCGTGACACCTCCAGCCTGGAATGCGCCGGGCGCGCAGGACAGGGGCCGTACGGTCCCTGTCCACGCCGGACGGCCACCGGGCCCCGGCCCCTCCCCACGGTGCCGTCCCACGGCTCGGACTTGCCGAACCGCCGGAGAACTCGGCAGGTCAGCAAGGTTTCCGGGCCCGGAAATGGCGGGGCAACAGCTGCGCACGGCCGCTCGTGCCGTGCTACTGTCGATCTCAGTTGCAGTTGTGGTTGTGGTTCCCAAAGACTTCTCGCACCCCCGCCGCCATCTCAGGTCGGCGGGAGCGTTTTTGTATTTCCGGTTTTTCCGGACGGGGCAATCATCGCGGCGACGCGGGGTCCGCACAGTGCGGCCCCGGCACTGCCCCCGAAGGAGATAAACATGGCTACCGGTACCGTGAAGTGGTTCAACTCGGAAAAGGGTTTCGGCTTCATCGAGCAGGACGGCGGCGGCGCTGACGTCTTCGCCCACTACTCGAACATCGCCACCCAGGGCTTCCGTGAGCTCCAGGAAGGCCAGAAGGTCACCTTCGACGTCACCCAGGGCCAGAAGGGCCCGCAGGCCGAGAACATTCTCCCTGCCTGACGCCGACGCATCATCGCAGCTGGGGCCCGCACCTTGGGTGCGGGCCCCAGCTCGTTGCCCGGAATACGCCGCGGGTGCCGTCACGGCCGCGCCGGCGACACGGAGCAACCCGCCCGGTACCGGACCACGCGGCCCGCTGCGCCAGCACGCCGCCCCGCCCGGCTTCCCGATCCGGCAACACCTTCGCCGCTCTTCGGCGAACTCTTCTCTCGCGCCGGCGGTCGATTCCGCCCCACCGCGTTCCATCTGTTTTCTCCGGTCCGTTTTGCGATTCTCCTGTGTGCGGCTGACAGCTGCCGGGAATTCCTCGACGTACCGCATCGAGGAAGGTTCTCCATGAACCGCGCATCTCGCCCGAACGACCGTTCCTCCCGTACCCGCTCCGCCGGTTCCGGCCGTGGCGGCTACCGCTCGCAGGCCGCCAACCGCTCCGGTGGCGGTGGCAAGCGGCGCCGGCCCGCGCCGCAGGGGGAGTTCGCCCTGCCCGTCACGCACACCCCCGCGCTGCCGCCGGCCGAGTCGTTCGCCGAACTCGACATGCCGGCCGCCATGTTGACGTCGCTGACCGCGGAAGGGGTGACGGCCCCGTTCCCGATCCAGGCCGCCACGCTGCCGAATTCGCTGGCCGGGCGGGACGTACTGGGCCGTGGCCGCACGGGATCGGGCAAGACGCTCGCCTTCGGTCTGGCCCTGCTGGCCCGTACCGCCGGGCAGCGCGCCGAGCCCCGCCAGCCGCTGGCACTGGTCCTGGTCCCCACCCGGGAGCTGGCACAGCAGGTCACCGACGCACTCACCCCCTACGCCAAGGCGCTGTCGCTGCGGCTGGCCACCGTCGTCGGCGGAATGTCGATCGGCCGCCAGGCGAGCGCGCTCCGCGGTGGCGCCGAGGTCGTCGTCGCGACTCCCGGACGGCTCAAGGACCTCATCGGCCGCGGTGACTGCCGTCTGAACCAGGTCGGCATCACGGTGCTGGACGAGGCCGACCAGATGGCCGACATGGGGTTCATGCCGCAGGTGACCGCGCTGCTCGACCAGGTGCGCCCCGAGGGGCAGCGGATGCTCTTCTCGGCCACCCTGGACCGTAACGTCGACCTGCTGGTCCGGCGCTATCTGACGGACCCGGTGGTGCACTCCGTCGACCCGTCGGCGGGCGCCGTCACCACGATGGAACACCACCTGCTGCACGTCCGCGACACCGACAAGCACGCCACCACGACCGAGATCGCCGCCCGCGAAGGCCGGTCGATCATGTTCCTGGACACCAAGCGCGCGGTGGACAAGCTCACCAAGCACCTGCTGAACAGCGGGGTGCGGGCCGCGGCCCTGCACGGCGGCAAGTCCCAGCCCCAGCGGACCCGGACCCTGGCCCAGTTCAAGGACGGCCAGGTCACCGTGCTGGTGGCCACCAACGTCGCGGCCCGTGGCATCCACGTCGACAATCTCGACCTCGTCGTCAATGTCGACCCGCCCACCGACCACAAGGACTACCTGCACCGCGGCGGTCGCACCGCCCGCGCCGGGGAGTCCGGCAGCGTGGTCACCCTCGTCCTGCCCAACCAGCGCCGCGAGATGGACCGGCTGATGGTGGACGCGGGGATCACGCCGCAGTCCACCCAGGTGCGCTCCGGCGAGGCCGAGCTGACCCGTATCACCGGTGCCCAGGCTCCCTCCGGTGTTCCCGTCACCATCGCCGCGCCGGTCGTCGAACGTCCGAAGCGCAGCGGGTCCTCGACCCGCGGCCGGCGCAGCCGCTCCGCCCAGGCCCGTCGGTCCTCCGGTACGGGAACGCCCCGGACCACGTCCGGGACGCCGCAGCGTCGGCGCTCGGCCGGCACGACCTCGTAACCCGGAAGCCGTACGGTTCGTACACCGCGCTTTTCCCGTTCCGCCGCCAGTCCGATTCCGGTTCGCTTCGACCCTGTAGAGGCACTATGCGCTGCGTCATCGCCCGCTTCCCCTTCGACCTGATCAAGACCGAGGTAGAGGACTCGATGAAGGATGTCGAGCCCGAACCCATCACGGGTGACTCGGTACTCATCGGTGGCCGCAACTACCCCGTCAAGCAGGTCGGCGAGGTCATCACCCGACAGGACCGCCGCGACTTCACCGCCGGCGAGGTGACCCGGGCGCTGACCCGCCTCGGCTTCACCTGTAGCTCCTCGACCCCCGCCGTCCGCACCCCTCTCGAGGAGGCGTCGGCGCTGCTCCAGGCTCCGTCGTCGCCTGACGCTGACCCGGCGAGCTGAAGCCGGACACCGCAGGACAACGAAGTGGGCTCCGACCGCACCGGTCGGAGCCCAGCTTTGTACGGGCTCAGTGCTCCGGGCTCAGGACGGTCTCAGCGGTCGGAGTAGCGGAAGTCGCCCAGCGTCCAGGCTCCTACGTCCTTGATCTCGACCCGGTACATGCCGCCGGTCTCGGGCAGGCCGATGCTGCCCTGGAGAATCCTCGCCACATGGAAATGCAGGTGGGTGGGCGGCTCTTTCCGTCGCGGCGGGCGGGTGTCCGGGCCGGCTGAGGAGAAGAGGGCGGAGAACGGTCCCAGCCGCTGCGACTGCTCCAGGACCTCGGCCACCCGCTGCCGCCACACGCTCTCGGGCGCCAGCCGTCCGGTGATCACAGCGCCCTGGACAACCACTGTGAGAGACATCTGATTGCTCTGCTCCGACTCCACCATGGCGGCGATGTCGACAAGCAGCTCGTCGGGCTTCGACATGGGAGCAGACTCTACTGCCGCGACCGGCCGTCGGCACCACACCCGTAGCACGCGCCCCGCGAACCAAGGCCCGGTCCGCCGCGCCCGGTGCGGCTTTCCCGGTCCGCGGAGTGCCGGGGCCGTCTCGGGGTAGCGGTCGGAAGAGGCGGGCGGGGGCCCGTCGACAGGAAGGGGGCGGGATGGCCATCGCCAAGACCAGCGTCCTGGTACTGGATTGCGCGGAGCCCGCGGCACTGGCGGACTTCTACGCACAATTCCTGGGCGGAGAAGTGCGGATCGGGTCCAGCCCGGACTACATCGAGGTCGTCGAGAGCGACAAGGTGCACCTCGCGATACGACGGGACCGGGGCGCGGCGCCGCCCAGTTGGCCCCGCCCGGACGACTCACAACAGGCACATCTGCACTTCCTCGTCCCGCAGGACAACATGGACGAGGCGGAGCGCGAGGCGGTCAGCCTGGGAGCGCGGCCGTTGCAGACCCGGGAGAACCGCGGGCCATATGATGCCCGCCGCTATTCGGATCCCGCGGGCCACCCCTTCGTACTCGCCGCGAGCGAGGGCCACGCCCTGGGACAGGCCAACTGAGCCGTGCCCGGCGGGTGGAGGGGCCGGGGGCGCCACCGGGCTCGGTGGCCGCCCCCGGTACTGCGAGGAGCGTCCTGCTGTCAGGTACGGGCCGCCGGGCGTACGACCAGTTCGTTCACATCGACCTCCGGTGGCCGGCTGACGGCGAAGGCGATGGTGTCCGCGACCGCGGCGGCCGGCAGGGCCACCGCGCGGTAGGACGCCATGGCCTCCCGGGCCGCCGGATCGGTGATGCTGTCCGGGAGTTCGGATTCCGTGACGCCCGGCGAGACCAGGGTGACCCGGATACCGGCGGCGGCCTCCTGGCGCAGTCCCTCGGAGATGGCGCGTACGGCGAATTTGGTGGCGCAGTAGACCGCGGCGGTGGGCACCACCTCATACGCCCCGACCGACGCGATATTGATGACGTGGCCGGCGCCCTGGGCCCGCATCACGGGCAGCGCGGCGGCGATCCCGTAGAGGACGCCGCGCACATTCACGTCGAGCATCCGGTCCCATTCGTCCACCCGCAGCGCCTCCAGTGGCGACAGCGGCATCACCCCCGCGTTGTTGACCAGGACGTCGACCCGGCCGTATTCCTCGTGCGCGGCCGTGACGAAGGACCGCAGGTCGTAGGCGGAGGTGACGTCCAGCCTCCGGAAGGCCGCGGTGCCGCCGGCGCCGTTGATGTCGTGGCACAGCGTTTCCAGTCGTTCGGTGCGGCGGGCACCGAGGAAGACGCGGTGCCCGTCGGCGGCCAGGCGGCGGGCGGTCGCCTCGCCGATGCCGCTGCTCGCTCCGGTGATCAGGACGACCTTCTCGTGCTCCGTCATGGGCTGCTCCTTTTGCCAGTTGTTTCACCGGTGAGCCTCCACGGCGGAGCGCAGCGCGACCAGGACGGCTGGTGCCTGGGTGCCGCACACCCACGCACCACGCGAAGGCCGGCGAGCCTCTCCCCTTTGCCGTATCGGCAAGCATGTTTGTGAATTCGGCGCGCCCGGGTACCACATTCCGGGAGCATCACCCTTATGGCGCAATGCCCCGGCCGCCTGCCCTCCGGCGTAATTCACCGGGGAATGGCGGACCACGGCATCCGTCATTCCGCAGGGTGATCGGATGGTAGAGCCGTTCCCGCAGCCCGGTGTTTACGATATCCGGGATGAATTGGCGCGTTTCTGGCCGGTGGCCTGGTACGTACGCGTACATGCGCCTTCTTTCCTGCCTGCACAGGCGGTGAATCCGCTCGTCACCTCCGACTCCGGGAGCTCATGATGGAATCCGGCGCTACCGTGTGGAACTGCCCGTTCGACTATGCCGAGGCACTGGAATTCGATCCGACGCTCAAGCGTCTGCTGACCGAGGAACCGGTCGCCCGCATCAAGCTGCCCTACGGGGAGGGCGAAGCCTGGCTGGTGACCCGGTACGAGGATGTGCGCACGGTGACGACCGACCGGCGCTTCAGCCGCAGTGCCATCATCGGCCGGGACTTCCCGCGGATGACTCCTGAGCCGATCGTGCAGGACGAGGCGATCAACGTGATGGACCCGCCCGCCAGCAGCCGGCTGCGGAGCCTGGTCTCCAAGGCGTTCGCCCCGCGTCAAGTGGAACGCATGCGGACCCGTACCCAGCGCGTCGTGGACGACCTGCTGGACCGGATGACCGCGCAGGGCTCGCCCGCCGACCTGATGGAGAGCCTGGCGTCCCCGCTGCCGCTGACGACGATCTGTGAGGTCCTCGACATCCCCGAGGCCGACCGCGCCCAACTGCGCGGGCACGCACGGACGATGATGAACGTCACCGTCGAGAACCGGGACCGCGCCGTCCGCGCCAAGGCCGATATGCGGGCGTACTTCAAGACGCTCACCGCGAAGCGGCGCCAGCACCCGGGAGACGACCTGATCAGCGCGCTGGCGACGGCCCGTGACGGCGATGAGCTCCTCAACGACCAGGAACTCACGGTGCTGGCCATGGTGCTGCTCATCACCGGCCAGGACACCACCACCTACGAGATCGGCAACCTCGCCTACACCCTGCTCACCCGGCCCAGGGAACTCGCCATGGTGCGGGCCCGCCCCGAGATGCTCCCGCAGGCGATGGAGGAACTGCTGCGGTTCATCCCCTTCCGTAAGGGCGTCGGCATTCCCCGGGTCGCCACCGAGGACGTGGAGCTGAGCGGGGTGATGATCCGGGCCGGCGACATCGTGCACGTCTCCTACCTGACGGCAAACCGGGACGGCCGCAAGTTCGACCGGCCCGACGAGCTGGACCTGGAGCGCGAGGACCGGCCGTCCCACATGACCTTCGGCTGGGGCGGCCACCACTGCCTGGGTGCCCCGCTCGCCTTCACGGAGCTGGAAGTGGCCCTCGGCGCCCTTCTGGAGCGCTTCCCCGAGCTCAGGCTGGCCCAGCCGGCCGAGGACGTGCGCTGGAACACGAACTCGATCTGGCGCTATCCGCTGGAGCTGCCGGTCGCCTGGTAAGGGGGCCCGGTGCCGCGCATGCAGAACTCACCGCTCTGGCGTACGGTTACTAGTCGGAAAGAAGATCCACCAGCACGGGGAGAGTTCGTTCTTCGACGGATGGTCCGCCCATAGTTCTCTCCAGGTCGTGCCCCTTCAGTCGGCCGATTCCGCCCATGCCAACTTGCCCGTTCTTCGGGCAGGTTGCCGTGGCGGGCCCACCGGCCGACACCGACCGAAATGGAAACCGGGAATTCCCTGAGCGGCCCACAAGTCTGCAAGGAGCCCATCCCATGGCGGTTCTGTGCAAACCTGCAATCGCGGTCCCTGAATACATCCTCACCCAAGAAGACACCCTCGAACTCGCGCGACGAATGCACAAGGATCATTCGCAGCTGCGGCTGGTGCTCCGCCTGATCGAGCACACCGGCGTACGCAAACGGCATTTGATCCAGCCGATCGACAAGGTGCTCAAGCATCCCGGGCTCGACGCCCGCAGCGCGGTGTACGAGGCGGAGTCCAAGGCCCGGGTCCCCGCCGTGGTGCGCGAGGCACTCGACCGGGCCGAACTGGAGCCGACGCAGATCGACTTGATCGTCTACGTCTCCTGTACCGGCTTCATGATGCCGTCCCTGACGGCATGGCTCATCAACACCCTGGGCTTCCGCTCGGACACCCGGCAGATGCCGATAGCGCAACTCGGCTGTGCCGCGGGAGGCGCCGCGATCAACCGGGCGCATGACTTCTGCAGGGCGTACCCCGACTCCAATGTGCTCATCGTGGCGTGTGAGTTCTGCTCGCTGTGCTACCAGCCCACCGATCTGGGCGTGGGATCGCTGCTGTCGAACGGCCTGTTCGGCGACGCGGTCGCCGCGGCGGTGGTCCGCGGGACGGGCGGCACCGGCGTCCGGCTGGAGCGCAACAGCTCATATCTGATCCCGCACACCGAGGACTGGATCTCCTACGCGGTGCGCTCCACCGGATTCCACTTCCAGTTGGACAAGCGCGTGCCCGGCACCATGGAGCCGCTCGCCCCCGCCTTGCGCGCCATCGCGCAGGAGCACCAATGGGACGCGGGTGAGCTGGACTTCTACATCGTCCACGCGGGCGGTCCGCGCATTCTGGACGACCTGTGCCACTTCCTCGAGGTGCCGCCCGAGGCATTCCGCTTCAGCCGGGCGACGCTGACCGAGTACGGCAATATCGCCAGCGGTGTGGTGCTCGACGCCCTGGCGAGGATGTTCGACGAGGCGTCGGCCGTCGACGGCCAGCGCGGTCTGCTGGCGGGATTCGGTCCCGGCATCACCGCCGAGATGGCCCTCGGCACCTGGACCTCGACCCCTGTCGCGACGTGAGCGCGCCCGCGCGGTGCGCCCGGACGGAGATCCGCCGGGCGCACCGCGCATGTGCCCGTGCGGCGGGCTGCCGCGACGCCTCACTCCCCTGGGGTAGTGATCAGGCCCGCGTCGGCGCGGCCGCGCGGGAGGCGCCGGGACCGTGGCGCCCCGGGGAGTTCCGCGGTGCGGCCGGATGCCGGGAGGAGGATCACCCGGGAGCGACCGCCGTGAGGCGCCGGGCAGCGGTTGGCACATACCGGCCTTTTGCCTTGAATAGGAATATCTTGACATGTGGGTCAGTGCGTTTTATGCAGATGAGTAGGCGGCTTGCTCCCCGTATCGGCAGGTGAGGAGGCCCCGCGGGCCGTTCCACGGGCGGGCCGCAAGGTGAGGAGAAGACCATGGCGCGTGCAGTGGGTATTGACCTTGGTACGACGAACTCGGTGGTCAGTGTGCTGGAGGGCGGCGAGCCCACGGTGATCACCAATGCCGAGGGCGCCCGGACCACCCCGTCGGTGGTCGGCTTCGCCAAGGGCGGAGATGTGCTGGTGGGCGAGGTCGCCAAGCGGCAGGCCGTGACCAACGTCGACCGCACCGCGCGGTCGGTCAAGCGCCACATGGGCGAGGCGCAGTGGCGCTTCCCGGACAGCGGCGACATCGACGGGAAGCAGTACACCGCTCAGGAGATCTCCGCGCGGGTGCTCCAGAAGCTCAAGCGCGACGCCGAGGAGTACCTGGGCGAGGACGTCACGGACGCCGTGGTCACCGTTCCGGCGTACTTCAATGACTCCCAGCGCACCGCGACCAAGGAAGCCGGCGAGATCGCGGGCCTGAAGGTGCTGCGGATCGTCAATGAGCCGACCGCGGCCGCGCTGGCCTACGGCCTCGACAAGGAGAACGACCAGACCATCCTGGTCTTCGACCTCGGCGGCGGCACCTTCGATGTCTCGCTGCTGGAGATCGGTGACGGCGTCGTCGAGGTGAAGGCCACCAACGGCGACACCCACCTGGGCGGCGACGACTGGGACCAGCGGATCGTCGATTACCTGACCAAGCAGTTCAAGAACGGGTACGGCATCGATCTGTCGCAGGACAAGATGGCCACCCAGCGGCTGCGGGAGGCCGCCGAGAAGGCCAAGATCGAACTGTCCGCGGCGACCGAGACCACGATCAATCTGCCGTATCTGAGCGCCTCGGCCGACGGGCCGCTGCACATGGACGAGAAGCTCACCCGCTCCCAGTTCGAGCAGCTGACCGCCGACCTGCTGGAGCGCTGCAAGACCCCGTTCCACAACGCGGTGGACGACGCCGGGATCAAGGTCGCCGACATCAACCATGTGATCATGGTCGGCGGCTCGACCCGGATGCCCGCGGTGACCGAGCTGGTCAAGGAGCTGACCGGCAAGGACCCGCACAAGGGCGTCAACCCGGACGAGGTCGTCGCCGTCGGTGCCGCGCTCCAGGCCGGTGTGCTCAAGGGTGAGGTCAAGGACGTCCTCCTGCTGGACGTCACCCCGCTGTCTCTCGGTATCGAGACCAAGGGCGGCATCATGACCAAGCTCCTGGAACGCAACACCACGATCCCGACCAAGCGCTCCGAGATCTTCACGACGGCCGAGGACAACCAGCCGTCCGTGCAGATCCAGGTCTACCAGGGCGAACGCGAGATCGCGGCGTACAACAAGAAGCTCGGGATGTTCCAGCTGACCGGTCTGCCGCCCGCTCCCCGCGGGGTCCCGCAGATCGAGGTGTCCTTCGACATCGACGCCAACGGCATCATGCACGTCACAGCCAAGGACCTGGGTACCGGCAAGGAGCAGAAGATGACCGTCACCGGCGGCTCCTCGCTGCCGAAGGACGACATCGACCGGATGGTCCGTGACGCCGAGCACCACGCCGAGGAGGACCGCCGCAAGCGGGAGACCGCGGAGACCCGTAACCAGGCCGAGCAACTCGTCTACCAGACCGAGAAGTTCCTCAAGGACAACGAGGACAAGGTCCCCGGCGAGGTCCGGACCGAGGTCCAGGAAGCCGTCACCGAGCTGAAGGAAAAGCTCAAGGGCGAGTCCGCCGAGGGCGACAACACAGCCGAGATCCGCACCGCTTCCGAGAAGCTCGCGGCCGTCTCCCAGAAGATGGGTCAGGCCATGTACGCCGACACCCAGGGCGCGCAGGCCACCCCGGGAGGCCAGGACGCGGCTGCCGGTGAGGGCGGGGCGGATGCCGCCGGCGAGCAGGACGATGTCGTCGACGCGGAGATCGTCGACGACGACAAGCAGGAGGGCAGCGGACGATGAACCGCCCGACCAATGTCCACGGCCTGCCCCACCCGCCGCTGGCCCTCGTGGGACACGGGACGGCGAAGCACCCCGAACCGGGCCCGCCCGACGCCACCGACCCCCCGGAGGACCGGACCGAGCAGGGCCCCGGCAGGCCGGCCGGCCAGGACGAGTCGGCCGGGCGGCCGGCGCCCCCGGAGGCGGTGCTGCACGCCGAACTCCGGGAGCGGACGGCCGATCTCCAGCGGCTGAAGGCCGAGTACGACAACTACCGGAAGCGGGTGCACCGCGACCGGCTGGCGGTCGGCGAGATCGCGGTGGCCAATGTGCTGAGCCGGCTGCTGCCCGTACTCGACTCGCTCGCCGAGGCCACCGCACGGGGCGAGGTGACCGGCGGTTTCGCGCGCATCGCCGAGGAACTGCGCACCGAGCTCGGGACGCTGGGCCTCCAGGCCATCGGCGCGGTGGGTGACCCGTTCGACCCGCTGATCCATGAGGCCATCACCTACACCCCCACCGACCGGCTGGAACAGGCCACCTGCACCGAGGTGCTCCGCCTGGGCTACCGCGTCGGCGACCGGCTGCTGCGCCCCGCCCAGGTGGCTGTCGCGGGGGAACCGCCGGCCGGCGCGTGACGACTGACCGCTGAACTACCCTTTTGTGGCGCGGAGTTGGTGCTGCATGCGTCGGTCCGGCCGTTGATCCGCCCGTCGGGCCGGTGACCGCCTTCCGCTTCGTACGGTGACCTGCGCGTGGACCTGCGCGGGCACCTGTGCGTTCTCTCCTGCGCTGCCGGGCAACGGCGGTCTTCGGCGTAAAGGAATTGCCGCCCCCTGTGTGCGACTACGCATATGTTCGAGTCCCAGGGGCACCCGATCCACTACCGCCAGCAACGGCCTCCGTACTTCGACAGAAAGCCCTACGACGCGCGACGGGCGGGATCATGGCAACCGAGGAAAACACGGAACGCGAAAAGGCACACGACGAGCGACCGGAGCGGATCTCGGCCCCCACGGCAATGCGCCACGCCACCGGGCAACTTGCCCAAATGCTGCAATGCGAGCCCGCTTCGGTGTCGGCGCTCAAGCCCACCGATGACGGTTGGCTGGCGAACGTGGAAGTGGTGGAGATCGAAAGGGTGCCGGACACCGCGAGTGTGATGGCTTCCTACCGCGTCCACCTCGATGAACAGGGCCAACTCGTGGGATATGAGCGGACCCGCCGCTACGGGCGGGGCCAGATCGACAGGTAGATCGGCCCTCGCCCGGCACACACCACGACCTCTCACGGCCGCATGACCCGCTCCAGTCAACTGGAAGGGACGATCCATCATGACTGCCATTCAGCAATCCAACGCGCCCACCAGCGGCAGCGGTTCGGGAAATCTCTACGATGTTCTTGAGCTGATCCTCGACCGCGGGCTGGTAATCGACGCCTTTGTGCGCGTCTCCCTCGTCGGCATCGAAATCCTCAAGATTGATGTGCGCGTCGTCGTCGCGAGCGTGGACACCTATCTGCGCTTCGCCGAGGCATGCAACCGGCTCGATCTGGAATCCGGTCGCAAGGCGCCGAGCCAGCTCACCGATCTGGTCGGTGAGGCGACCGAGAGCGGCGCCAAAGGAAAGTCGAAAGGCGCGCTGACCGGTGCCGTCGAGGCCTTCAGCGAATCCCTTCAGAAGGGCGGCCAGGAGGACTCCGCGGAAGAGGAAGAGCGCCCGGCCCGCAAGTCTTCCGCGGCGAGCAACCGTCGCACCGCACGCCGCCGGGAGGACTGAGCCATGGGAACGTACCTCTACGCCATCACCGCGGCCGGCCACCCCTTGCGGCTGACGGGCCTCAACGGGGTCGGTGACCCCGCGGCCGAGCTGCGTACCGTCACCACGAAGGATCTGTGCGCGGTGGTCAGCGACGCACCGCCGGAGCTCCGGGCCAAGCGCCGCGATGTGGCGGCCCACCAGGGAGTTCAGGAACGGCTGCTGGCCGACGGCGCCGCCCTGCCGATGCGCTTCGGGCTGGTCGGCACCGACGACGCCCAAGTGGCCGCCGTCCTGGAGCAGGATCGCGACAGCTACCTCCAGCGGCTCTCGGAGGTCGACGGCTGCCGTGAGTACCACCTGAAGGTGGAGCGCGACGAGGACGACCTGCTGCGGGAGATCATGCGGGAGTCCGCCGAGGTGCGGCAGCTCAACGACCGTACCCGGCAGAACCCCGGCGCGTACGACGACAAGGTGGCGCTCGGTGAGCTGATCTCGCAGGAGGTGCAGGCCCGTCAGGAGCGGGCCCGTGCGGACATCGTGGCCCGGCTTGCTCCGGCCGCCGTATGCACCGCGGACGTCGAACCGACCAAGCGGCACTTCCTCAATGTGTCCTTCCTCGTGGAGCGGGAGAAGGCCGCGGCCTTCTCGGAGGCGGTCCACGAGGAGGCCGGGCAGCGCGGTGACACCTACACCTTCAGCCTGCACGGCCCGCTGCCGCCGTACAGCTTCGTCTGACCTCCGAGAGGAGATCGGCCATGGGCCTGCTCACACAGCTTCTGACCCTGCCGCTGGCCCCGGTGCGGGGCACGGTCTGGGTCCTGGATCAGGTGCTGGTCACCGCCGAGCGCGAGTACTACGACCCGGCGCCGGTCCGTGAGGAACTGGCCGCGCTGGAACAGCAGTTGCTGGACGGCAGCATCGGGCCCGAGGAGTTCGACTCCCGCGAGGACGAGCTTCTGGACCGGCTGGAGTGGCTGGAGGCCCACCGACAACGACTCCGTACCGACTCCTGATCAGGGGAGATTGAGGTGTACGACAGATGATGACGAACGCCAAGATAGGGGTGGCCCTCGTCGGGGGCTACTTCCTGGGGCGCACGAAGAAAGCCAAGATGGCCCTCGGCCTGGGCCTGTTCCTGGCCGGCAAGAAGCTGAATCTGGATCCGAAGCAGCTGGGCACGCTGGTCGCCAACTCGCCGGTGCTGGGCCCCCTCAACGACCAGGTGCGCAAGGAACTGGTGGACGCCACGAAGGCGGCGGCCGGCACCGCGCTCACCCAGCGGATGTCCGGCCTCGCCGACTCCCTGCACGAGCGGACCGTGGCCCTCAACGAGGGCCGGGACGTGAGCGGCGAGATCGAGCGGACCACGGACGACGACCGTTCCACGGCGGACGACGAGGAGCAGGCGCCCGCGGACGACGCACGGGGCAACGCCGAGGATGTCGAGGGCACGGCGGACGCCGAGGAGAAGCGTGCGCCGCGCCGCAAGGCACCTGCCGCCGCGTCCGCCAAGACGGCCACGAAGACGGCCACGAAATCGGCCACGAAGTCGTCCGCCGCATCGGCGAAGAAGTCGGGCAGCCCCGCCCGGTCCACCGCGCGCCGCCCGTCGTCCAGCGCCTCGGGGACCGCGAAGTCATCGGGCAAGAACGCCGGTGGTGCGTCCCGTGGACGTCCCGCCGCCTCCCCGGCGCGGAAGACCGCCTCGGGGGCCCGTAAGAAGGCGTCCGGTACGGCCCGCACGGCCGCCGACCGGGGAGGTCGCAATGGCTGAGTCCACTTTCGGCAAGGTGAAGGACGAGGTGACCAAGAGCCCGGCGGCCGGCCGGCTCAAGGAGGAGTTGCAGCACTACCTCCAGGCACGGGCAGAGCACGCCGTCACCAGCCTCGGCCACAAGCTGGGCGAGAGCGTCGGCAAGCTCGCCGAACCCGGCCGGGGCGCCGGGGGCCTGGTGAACAGCCTGACGAAGGGCGGTGCGGCGCTCGGCGAGGGCAAGTCGCCGCAGCAGGCGGCGCTGACCGCCGGTGCCTCCCACCTCAAGGACACCGTCAAGGACAAGCTCAAGGACAAGGTCAAGGGGCTGTTCGGCAAGGGCCGCAAGGGCGGCGGCGGCAAGTCCAAGAGCGTGACCATCGTCGAGGACATCGATGTGGGCGTGCCCGTCCGCGAGGCATACGACCAGTGGACGCAGTTCCAGGAGTTCAGCACCTTCGCCAAGGGGGTGGTCAGTGTCGAGAAGTCCGACGACACCACCAGCAACTGGAAGGTGAAGGTCGCCAAGTCCACGCGTAGTTGGCGGGCGAATGTCACCGAACAGGTCCCCGACGAGCGCATCACTTGGACCACCGAGGGTGCGAAGGGCACGGTCAAGGGCGTGGTGACCTTTCATCGCCTCACCGACAACCTGACGCGGGTGCTGCTGGTTCTGGAGTACTTCCCCAAGGGGCTGTTCGAGAAGACCGGCAATATCTGGCGCGCCCAGGGCCGCCGGGCCCGGCTGGACCTCAAGCTCTACCGCAAATTCATCATGCTGCGCGGCGAGGCCACCGACGGCTGGCGGGGCGAGATCCAGGACGGCGAGGTCGTGGTCGAGCACGCCGACGCCGTCGAGGCGGAGCAGGACGAGGAGAACGCCGAGCCCGAGTCCGACGGCGAGGAACGCCCCGATGCGGAGGCGCCCGACGAGGCCGGAGAGGACGAGGAAGCCGAGGACGCCGACGCCCCGGACATCGGGCCCGAGGACGAGACGGACGAGGACCTGGCCGACGAGGACGGGACCGCGGCGGAGGGCGACGACCTCGATGAGCCGGTCGACGAGGACGAGGATCTCGACGAGCCGCGTGATGAGGACGACGACCTGGACGAACCTCTCGACGAGGACGACGTCTCTCCGGACGAGCCGGACGCTGACGACGACGAGCCGGACGCGTACGAGGACTGGCGGGACGCGCACGAGGACGAGCCGGCGCCTCCCTCCCGGGGCCGCCGTACCGCCGCCGCCCGCTGACCGTCCCGACCGCACAGACGAGGCTGATCATGTCCGATTCACTGGCCGGCCGTATGGGGCCGTCCTCCGGTCCGTCCCCGTACGGCGGGCAGGGCTCCTCCGCCAACCTGGCCGACATCCTGGAACGCGTCCTCGACAAGGGCGTCGTGATCGCGGGCGACATCCAGATCAATCTGCTCGACATCGAGCTGCTGACCATCAAGCTCCGGCTGCTCGTCGCCTCCGTCGACAAGGCCAAGGAGATGGGTATCGACTGGTGGGAGCACGATCCCTCGCTCTCGTCCCGTGCCCGCCCACCGCAGCAGGTGCCCGCCGGGCAGCCGCCGGAGACCGGCCGCGATCCGCTGGCCGACGAGAACCGGCAACTGCGCGCGGAGCTCGCCGAGCTGCGGGCGGCCATCGGCTCGCCCCAGGGCTCCGACGGGCACCGGACGCACCACGAGGAGGAGCAGTGACCAGCCACCTGCACGGAGACGACGCGGCTGCCCCATCACTGCCGCAGCCGCTCGGCCGTCCCACCGAGCAGCGGGAGTCCGCTCCCCCGTCCAGCTCGTACGTCTACGCCATCGGCCGGGCGGGCGCCGGTCTCGACACGGCGGCTCCCCGGCTCACCGGGCTGCGGGACGGGCGGGTGCGGACGGCGTCCGCCGACGGCCTCACCGCGCTCGTCTCGTCCGTCCCGGCCGACACCTTCAGCGAGGAGGGCATGAAGGCGCAGTTGGAGAACCTGACGGAGCTGGAGGAAATCGCCCGTACCCACCACACGGTCGTCGAGTCCGCCCACACCGGGACGACGGTGCTCCCCATGCGGCTGGCCACCGTGTATCTGGACGACGCCCAGGTGCGGTCGATGCTGCGGGAGCGCGCCGCGGAGTTCGACGCGCTGCTCGCTCGGCTCGAAGGCCATGCCGAGCTGGGGGTGAAGGTGTACGCGGACCCGCGCGCCGCGGCCGCCGACCCGGCTCCCGCCGCCTCCGACGGCCCGGAACCCGCCGCTCCCCCGGTCAGCCCCGGCCGGGCCTACTTGCGACAGCGCCAGGCTCGGCGTCAGACGCAGCGGGATGCCTACCGCGCGGCGGGCGCCGTCGCCGACGAGGTGCGGGACCGGGCGGCCGCCCTGGCCCGGGACCGGGTCGCACACCGCCCCCAGCAGGGCGAACTGGCCGCCGGCGCGGGGGAGAACATCGCCAATGAGGCCTATCTGGTGCCCACGGACCGGCTCCGGGAATTCCACCGGGCGCTGACAGGTCTGGCCGACGGTGTCCCCGGCGTACGTATCGAGGTCACCGGGCCATGGGCGCCATACTCCTTCGCGACGGCGACGGCGACGGCGACGGCGACGGCGACGGCGACCGCGACCCCGCCCGCCGAAGAGCGGAGTGCGTGATGGCGGCTGACGCTCCCGAGACCGCGTACGCCGAGGTTCCGTACGCCGAGGTCTCGTCTGCCGAGGTCCCGGCCCCGGCGCCCCTCACCCCGGAAGAGTCTCTCGCTGGTCGGCAGATCGCGCTCATCGATCTCCTGGACCGTCTGCTGAACGGGGGCGCGGTGCTCACCGGAGATGTGGTGCTGTCGATCGCCGATGTGGACCTGGTGCACATCAATCTGCGGGCCGTCATCCGCTCGATCACACCCGACGGTCCGGCGCCGTGGTGAGACACCCCCTCCCCTTTCCGACGAGCAGCGCCCATGACGAGCAACGTCCACGACGAGCAGCGCCCAAGACGAGGGATACCCATGACGAATGAACCGGCCGCACCCGTGGAGCCCGCCTTCGCGGAGGTGGCGCAGGCCGCGGCCCGGGCCTTCGACCTGGTGCCGGCCCCGTCCGACGAGCCGCCGCAGGGGCGGGACAGCGCTCTCGCCCAGCGGCTGCGGACCGATCCGGAGACGGTGGAGCGCGATCTCATCAAACTGGTGCTGACGATCGTGGAGCTCTTGCGGCAGCTGATGGAGCGGACCGCGCTGCACCGCGTCGACCAGGGAGACCTGAGCGAGGACCAGGAGGAGCGGGTTGGGCTGACGCTGATGATTCTCCAGGACCGGATGGCGGAACTCTGTGAGCGTTACGGCCTCACGATGCGGGACCTCAATCTCGATCTCGGCCCCCTGGGATCGCTGCTGCCCCGTGACGACGCCGCCTGATCCGCGGTCCCCGGCGGGCCGCTTCCGCCGTCCGTCGCACGGGCATTGCAACTGACGGGCCGTCACCCTACCCTTCCGGCACACCCCCACCGCACCGGGGCGCTCGTACGGTCTCACCCCTACGATCCGTGCGCGGTGCAACGGGGCGGCGCGCCGCGTGCCGGAAGGACAGCCATGTCCGACGACAGCGCTCGCAGAACCTCCCTCACCCGCCGTACGTTACTGACCGGGGCCGCCGCCGCGGGGCTTGCGGCGGCGGCCGGGCTACAGCCCGCGCATCGCATCCCCGCGGGCAGTGCCGCGGCCACTCTCACCCCTCCGCCCGACTTTCCCGCGGGCATTCCCCTCTCCCAACAGGCCTTCCGGAACTGGTCGCTGGAGATCGTCGTCGAGGGCGTCTGGACGGCTTCGGCCCGTACACCCGACGATGTGGTCACCCTCGCCAACTGGGCGCATCAGCACGGCTACCGGCTCCGGGCGCGGGGCAAGGGCCACACCTGGTCGCCGCTGGTGGTACCCGCCGGGGCCGACACCAACCGGACGGTCATCGTCGACACCACGTCCCATCTCACCGCGGTCAGTGTGCGGGGCGGCAATCCGGGGAGCGTCACCGCGCAGGCGGGGGCGACCCTGGACCGGATCCTCGCCCTCCTGGAGGAGTCGGGACTCGGTCTCGCCACCACTACAGCGCCCGGGGACCTCACCATCGGCGGGGTGCTGGCCATCGGCGGCCACGGCACCGGGGTGCCCACCGCCACCGAGAACCCGCCCACGGGCTCCGGCTTCGGCACCCTGAGCTCGCTGGTCACCTCGCTCACCGCCGTGGTCTGGAGCGCGGCGGAGGCGCGTTACGTGCTCAAGACGTTCTCCCGCTCCGACCCGGACATCCGGGCCTTCCTCGTCCACCTGGGCCGTGCCTTCGTCACCGAGGTGACGCTGACGGCCGCGGCCAACACCCGGCTGCGCTGCCAGAATTGGTACGACGTGAACGTGGGGACCGTCTTCGGTCCCCCCGGTACGGGCGGCCGCACGATCGGCTCCTACCTGGACCGCACCGGGCGCATCGAGGCGATCTGGTTCCCGTTCACCGATGTGCCGTGGCTGAAGGTGTGGAGCCTGGCGCCCAGCAAGCCGGTGCTCTCCCGGCAGATCGACACCCCGTACGCCTACACCTTCGCCAACCGGGTCACCGAGGAGATGTCGCGGCTGCTCGGGGAGATCGCCTCGGGCGGGGGCGACAAGACGCCCGTCTTCACCAAGCTGGCGATGTCCATCGTCGGCTCCGGGCTGATCGTCACCGGCACCTGGGATGTCTGGGGCTGGTCGAAGAACACTCTGCTGTACGTCGAACCCACCACGCTGCGGATCGTCGAGGCGGGGTGGGCGGTACTGACCTCCCGGGCGAATGTGCAGCGGGTGGTGAATGACTTCTACTCCCGCTATCAGCAGGTGCTCACGGCTCACCAGGCCCGCGGCTCCTTTCCCGTCAACGGCCCGATCGAGCTGCGCATCACCGGTACGGACCCGCTCGACGGCCCCCTGCTCTCCCCGGCCCGGGCCCGTCGGGACCATCCCGAGTGGGACACGGTGGTGTGGCTCGACTTCGCCACCTATCCCGGTACGCCGGGCGCCGCCCCCTTCTTCCGTGAGCTGGAGCAGTGGATCTGGCAGACCTACACCGGGTCGTATGCGACCGTGCGTCCCGAGTGGTCCAAGGGCTGGGCCTATACGGACAGCGGGGCGTGGCGGGACCCCGCCACGCTGGACGGCAGCGTGCCGGCCGCCTTCGACGAGTGGCGCACCGCCCGCGACATCCTCAACTCCTATGACCCGGCAAGGGTGTTCTCCAATACGTTCCTCGACGCTCTGCTGCCCTGAGTCACCTCCCTCAGGGGGGCGCGCGGAATTTCCGCGCGCCCCCCTACCGAAATCACCCGGCACGTCCGTCACACCCGTAACAAGTGCAGGAAACAACCCGCTAAGCGGTCATCGCGAGGTTGGCGGGAATTCTGCGCCGGACGCGCTGGACGCTTTCCGGAATCCGCCCCCTAGATGTGTGAAGTTCCTACGAACACCGCCGGCCTCCGGACGCCGGCCGCTCCCCCGCCGCAGCTCACCCCACACACCGGCCTGCGGGTACTGCGGCGCCCACCGGCCGACCCGCGCATTGTGGAGTCCTGCCATCCTGAGCGGTAATGAACGAGGCCGCACCCGGGCCCGATGATGCGGTTTCCAGTCATCTCCCGCGAAAATGCATCTGGCGGGAATGACAGCCGTAACAATTCTGCAAGGCAACGTTCGGGGCCGAAAGTGTGTGCTGCGGCAGAGGCTCGTCGGGTAACTGTCGCCACATCGCCGGTTGTTCCCCGGGCGGCTGTCCGACGACGGGGGCAGACCGCAGAAGCGGAAACGAAGGGACGAACGTGATCCGGGTCTTGGTGGTGCACGAAACGCGGCTGCTGCGCTCGGCGCTCACCGCGCTGTTGCGCGACGAGGAGGGTATCGACGCGGTCGCCGCCTGCTGGAGAAGTGCCCCCGGGCGAGCCCGTTCCTTCCGGCCGCAGGTGTGCGTCGTCGATGGCGACTGTGCGGGTTCGGTGGCCTCGGCGGACCCTCCCGGCGGCCCGGGATGCGCCCTGCTGGTCCTGGCCAGCGCCTGCCGGCCCGGCACCCTGCGCCGGGCCATCGCCGCCCGCGCGCGGGGCTTTGTGGACAAGGACGCGCCACCGGCCCGGCTGCTGCACGCGATAAACCTGGTCGCCGCCGGGAAGCGCTATGTCGACCATTCGCTCAGCCCGGACTTCCTGGAGGCCGCTGACATGCCGCTGACCCCGCGTGAGTTAAGCGTGCTCTCGCTCGCCGCGGGCGGCGCCTCGGTCTCCGAGATCGCCCGTGAACTGCATCTGAGCAGTGGGACGGTACGCAACTACATGGCGGCGATCAATCGCAAGACCGGCGCCCGGAACCGCGTGGACGCGATACGGATATCGCAGGGGGCGGGCTGGGTCTAGGGAGTGTCCGTGAAGTCCCGTGATCAGCCGAGAGAGCGGGACTTCGCGGTGAGGTTCTCCGCGCCGTCCGGGGCGTCCGGCTGCCAGCTTCCCGCGAGATCCCGGTAGAGGGGCGAGCGTGCGAGCAGCTCGTCATGGGTGCCGCAGGTGGCACGGTTGCCGTCGAGTACCAGGATGCGGTCGGCCCGGCGGGCCGAGGTGATCCGGTGGGCCACGACGATCAGCGTTCCGGGCCGCTCCGCGAAGGCGCGCTCGGCCCGCATCTCCGCCGCCGGGTCGAGATGGCAGGTCGCCTCGTCGAGGAGGACGAGAGGGGCGGGGGACAGATAGGCCCGGCCCAGTGCGATCAGCTGGCGCTCGCCCTGGGACAGGGCACCCGGGTCGAGCGGTGCGTCGAAGCCGCCCAGCCGGTGCACCAGCGCGTCCAGGCCCACGGCGTCCGACGCCGCCTCCAGGGCGGCCGTGGAGGCGCCCTCCGGGCAGAGGTAGAGCAGGTTCTCGCGCAGGGTTCCGGAGAAGACGTAGGCCTGTTGCGGGATGAGCACGCGCAACAGGGACGGATCGGTTCCGGAGGGGGCGCGGACCGGTCGGCCGGCCACGCGTATCTCGCCGTGGCCGGGTTCGAGCAGACCGGCGACAAGAGCGGTCAGGGTCGACTTTCCGATGCCGCTCGGGCCCACCACTACGAGGTGCTCGCCCGGTTCGACGGTCAGGTCGAGGTCGTGCAGCACGGGCTGGGCGGCGGGCCCGTAGGCGAAGGTCACCGCGCGCAGTTCGACGCGGGGGTCGTCGGGCGGGGAGGGGAGGCGGGCCTCGGGGTCCTGCGCGGGGGCTGGGAGCGGCGCGGTGGGGGGCTCAGGAGCGGAGCCGGGGCCGGTGGTGAGCCGGTCCAGGACCACGAGCAGCCGGGTGCCGGCCGAGCCCAGTGCGTTCATCAGGGTGTGCAGGGCGGGCAGCAAGGACTGGGTCAGATAGGCCAGCGCGCCCAGCACGGCGCCGGGGGTGAGCCCTTGCCGCAGCAGCCAGGGCGCGGTCACCAACAGCAACAGGATGGGCAGTTGGCCGGCCAGGCCGAGCGCGAGACAGCGGACGGCGGCCCAGCGTGCCAGCTGCCGTGCCGCGCGGGCCTCGTCCTCGATCACGGCGTACGCCCGGTCCGCGGTCCGCTGCTGCGCACCGCAGGCCACCACGTCACGCAGTCCCTCGGCGACGGCGCCGAACTGGGTGGCCAGGTCCTCGTCCGCCTGGAGAAAGGCGCGCTGGCGGGCCGCCATCGGCCGGAGGGTGGCCAGGAAGAGCAGCAGCCCGGCCGCGAGCGGAGGCACCACGATGAGCAGCAACTGGGGTGCCAGGGAGAGCAGTCCGAGCACCGCTCCGGCGGCGGTGAACACGAAGGAGCGGGCGACCAGGACCAGTCCGGCGAAGCTGTCCCGGGCGATCTCGGTCTGGTTGGTCAGCCGGGAGACCACGGCGCTGTCCGCCGCGCGGGCCGGCTGCTCCACCGCGTGTGTCAGCGACCGCGACACCACCTGACGCACCAGGCCGTCGCGCAGTGGCTCGACGAGGTCGGCCAGTCCGCGGAAGACCCCTCGGCCGGCCAGCCCGCCGACGACGACGGCCAGTGCGGTGACGCCCAGCCAGATCAGCCCGACGCCGGTGTGGCCGGCCAGAAAGCCCTGGTCCAGGGCCTTTGCCAGGCCGTAGCCGCCGAGGAAGGTGTGGGCGGACTCCAGCAGTGACCAGCCGGCCAGCAGCAGCAGTACGCGGGTCCGGCGGCGGAGAAAGCGCCTCGCCCGGGGCAGCAGTCGTGCGGTCGCGGTCGTCATGAGGCGGTCCGGGTGTCCTCGTCGTCGGTATGGGCGAACACCGCGCGGTAGTCGGCGTCCGCCCAGAGCCGGTCGTGCGGGGCGACGGCGCGGAGCCGGCCGTTCTCCAGCCAGGCGACCAGGTCGGCGCGGGCGGCGGAGGAGACGCGATGGGCGATCAGCAGTCGGCTGCCGGTCCGTACGTCATGGACCAGGGCCCGGCGGACATGGAGTTCGGTGACGCTGTCCAGGCTGGAGGTGGCGTCGTCGAGCACGAGCAGCCGGCCCGCGTGGGCGAACGCCCGGGCCAGGCCGAGCCGTTGGACCTCGCCGCCGGACAGCGGGGCGGCGGTGAGCGGGGCGGCGTATCCCCCGGGGAGGAGACGGACGAACGAGTCCGCACCGGCCGCGCGGGAGGCGGCCTCGATGGCCCGGTCCGGGGGCTCGTAGGGGCCGAAGCCGATGGCGGCTCCTACGGTGGCGCCGAACAGGGCGGGGCGCTCGAAGGCGTAGCCGATCTCGCGGCGCAGTTGTGCCGGGTCGGCCTCGTCGAGGGGTATCCCGTCCAGCAGTACCTGTCCGCTGTCGGGGTCGGTGAGCCGGCCCGCGACGGCGGCGAGCAGCGATTTGCCCGCCCCCGAGTGCCCGACGACCGCCATGGTCGTACCGCCGGGCACCACCAGGTCGATGTCGCGCAGCGCGGGGGTGCCACCGCGGAGGACGGTGACCGCGCGCAGTTCGAGCCGGCCGGTGCCGTCGGCGGGCAGCGGCCGGGAGCCCTGCGCGGGCGTGGGCAGGGTGAGGAGTTCGCCGGTGCGGTGGGCCGCGGCGCGGCTGCGCACCAGGGCGTTGAGCTGCCCGACGACCCCGCCCAGCCCGGCGGTGAGGGCGGCGTACCGGGAGGCCGCCAGCAGCTCACCGACGGACAGGCTGCCGTAGGCCAGCCGGATGCCGCCGACGGCGAGGACGGCGGTGGTCAGCAGCGGCACCAGGATGCTGCTGCTGACCACGGCGCGGCCGTAGATCTGCCACATCTGCCGTCCCTGCGCGCCCAGTTCGGGAAGCGGGGCGAGGATCCGGGCCCGCTCGCGCCCCGCCGTGCCCGCCGCGGCGATGGTCCGGGCGCCGCCGAGCGCCTCGACGAGCCGGGTCGCGAGGTCCGCCTGGACGCGCTGATAGCGGCCGACGCTGTCGGAGGAGCCGCGGGCGAAGCGGCGCAGCAGCCGGGTCAGCAGCGGCAGCCCTGCGAGGAACACGGCGGCCAGCCAGATGTCGGTGAGCGCCAGGGCTATGAGGGCGCCGACCGGGGTGATGACGGCGGCGAGGCCGGTGGCCGCGGCGGTGGGTGCGGTCCCGGCGTCGGCGGCGTTCCCGGTGAGGCGGGTCACCAGGTCGCCGGGGGTGAAGCGGTCCGCGACCCGGTGCGGGGCGAGGGACAGCAGATGGTCGATACCGCGCCGGCGGAGCCAGGCGGTGCTGCGTGCGGTGGTGACGCCGCCGGTCAGCGCGACCAGCGCGTCCAGCAGCACTTCCGCGCTCAGCAGCACGGCGCAGAGCACGAGGGCCCCGTGGAGGCCCGGACGGGCGCCGAGTACGAGGTCGAGGGTGTGGCCGAGTACGGCGGGCAGCGCGAGGGCGGCACCCGCTGACGCCACGCTGAAGAGGCAGACGGCGAGGGTGCGTACGGGGCTGTGCCGGAAGGCCCCGGTCAGTACGGAGCGGACGCCGGGGTCGGGACCGCGGCGGGCGGCCGGCGCGGGCGGGGGCGAGGAGGGCCCGGGGGTGCGGGGCATACGGGTGCGGACCTCGCCTCCAAGGGACGTTTGCGGGTGGCAGCGGCAGGCCCCGGGCGGTGTTGCCACCCGGGGCTCGCCGTGACTTACGCGCTAGGGGACCGAGGTCCGGTAGCGGCGAGAAGTCAGTTGCAGGTGGTGACGCTCAGGCTGCTGTCACCGCAGAGCAGCAGGCTCGCGCGGCTGCCGGTGTGCAGCTCCTCCGTGGCCTCGGCCTTGGGGGTCTCCAGCGTCTGAAGGTCAAGAAGGGACATGGTGGTTCCTCTCTGATGGGGACGGTGTTTCTCGATCGGCCCCGGACGGGGCCGGCTTCAGGGCCGCCTGGGCGGCGGGAGGAAGGGCAGGTGCACGGGGGTGTCGTGCAGCGCGCTGCCCAGTGCGAGCAGGCATCCGGCGGTGCCGGTGCTCAGGTCCATGGAGAGCCGCATCATCTGCTCCCCGGCGAACGCCAGTTGGCCTTGGTAGGGCACGGCGCCCCAGGCCAGGGAGCCGATCTGGCGGCGGAGGTCGGCGGCATGGGTGCCGGGGCCGCCGGCCGTGGTGCGGGCGAGGTGCAGCACCATGCCCGCCGCGCCGCGGAACAGGCCGGGCTGGGCATAGAACTTGGCCTGGGCGGCCTGCACGATCTCGCTCCGCGCCCGGGCGAACTCGTCGTCCGGGCGATGGGCGAGGAAGTCGTCGAGCACCATGCCGATGCCGACGCTGCCGGCGCCGAGGTACGGCATGGTCCGCCAGCCCTCGTTGACCTGGAGGGCGCCCCCGGCGCCGCGGACGCAGCGGGACAGGTCCCGGCGCAGGGCGTCGGCGGCCAGATCGAGCAGCGCGGGGTCGTCCGTGCGCTCGTACAGGCGCAGGAAGAGCAGGGCCGCTCCGCTGTCGCCGTGCAGCAGCCCGGCGCGGGGCGTCGCACCGGCCTCGGCGGGTGGCGCGGCGGTCCGGAGCTTGTCGGCGACGAGCTGGGCGCAGTGCAAGGCCCGCTCGCCGAGGGCGGTTTCGCCGGTAGACCCGGCCAGGGAGTCGAGGGCGAGGCCGAGGCCCGCCAGGCCGCTGTGCAGATCGGGGGCGATGTCCTGCCAGCGCTGCGTGGCGACGGTGTCGATGAGGTCCAGGGCCCGGTCCCGGTGGCCGAGCCGGTCCAGGACCCAGGCGACGCCGGAG
This sequence comes from Streptomyces sp. P9-2B-2, assembly GCF_030406865.1. Classification (NCBI taxonomy): domain Bacteria; kingdom Bacillati; phylum Actinomycetota; class Actinomycetes; order Kitasatosporales; family Streptomycetaceae; genus Streptomyces; species Streptomyces sp. P9-2B-2. The sequence continues at coordinate 808,995 of NZ_CP129126.1, forward strand.
AGGCCGTCGTAGAAGCCGAGCGGGCTGCCGGACGCGGGGGACTTCGTCCTCCGCAGCAGCCACTCCTCCGCCTCCGGGCAGCGGTCCGCGCCGGTCTCCGCCAGGGCGTACAGCACTCCGGCCGCCCCGTAGGCGAAGCAGGTGCCCCCGCCCGTGGTGGAGAACTGGGCGATGTCGCCGGGGAAGTAGCGGTCCTCCCGGTCGGGGGTCGCCGAGGCGAGCACGGCCCGGACCATGGAGTCACGGCTGTGCGGCCAGTCGTCGAGGGCCACGGGGAGGTAGTCCGCTCCCCCGGTCGGGCCCGAGCGGACGGGGGCGTGCGCGGGCCGGTACCCCCGCAGGATCTCCGCCACCGCTTCGTCGAGATAGTCGCGGGGCACCGGGAACTGTGCGGCGGCGATCTCCGCGAGGTGCGCCGCCTTGTTGCGGTCCACCGCGAAGAGGCTGGTGAGCGGGAGGAACAGCGCAAGTCGCAGACAGGCCAGGGCGTAGCGGTCGACATCGAAGCCCCGGCGGTCCGCGGGGGCGACGAACCCCGGGTTGGCGATCACCTGGCGGCTGGACTCGTCGTCGACGGACGCGGCCTCGAAGTCCAGGAGCACCACGGAGGATTCGTCCTCGGACATCATGATGTTGAAGAGGTGCAGATCGTTGAAGACCACACCACGGGAGTGGACCGCCTTGACCGCGTCGGCCACCAGGCCGTGGACGCGCATGGCCCACTCGGTGTACTCCGCGAGCCGCTCGGGGCTCGGATCGGCCTCGATCAGCGGGTGACGGTGCGCGAAGAAGCTGTTCAGCGGCCGGCCTTCGATGAACTCCAGCACCAGGAAGGTGTGCTCGCCGAGCGTGAACCAGTCGTGCACCTCGGGGGCACAGCCGAGTCCGGAGAGTCTTTTCAGCGCGTCCCGCTCCCGCTCCAGCCGGGCCACGGCGTCCGCTTCATCGGCGGCCAGTCCGGCGTACGGCCGTGCCTCCTTCAGCACCACTCGCTGGTCGGTCCGCAGGTCCCGGCCGACGTAGACACCACCGCCGTTGGAGAAGTGCAGCGCCTGCTCGATCTTGTACGGGAGGTCGGTGACGGTGGTGGCGGAACGGGCGGTCAGATGCGGCTGGAGGAACTCCGGGAGGGTGACCCACTCGGGGACCCGGAACGCGGGCTCGCGGCGGTCGGGGACCAGCTGCCCCTGGCCGTCCTCGATGGCGGGGCGGAGTTCGCCCTTGTCGTCGTAGCAGTGCCGTTCGGTGAAGCTGCCGTAGCGCACATACACCGGACCGGCGCCCCAGCGCAGATCGCTGAGGATGTACGGTCCCGGCTCGCCGGCGAGCAGCTCGTTCAGCTCCTCGGCGATGCGGCCGCACTGCTCCTCATCGGCGGGGTAGACCGTGAGGAACTTTCCGCTGGCGCCGCGGTCGGCGTATTTGGCGTTGCGGATGTGCAGCAGGTACCGGGTCGGCATGCACTTGAAGGCGATCGAGCGCGGGACGCAGTAGTCCCAGACCTTGGCCAGCACGCGTTCGGCGTTGTCCAGGCAGGCCGAGACATGGATCTTCCAGCCCTGGCTGGGGAGTTCGCGGTCCAGCGGGCGGAACGCCAGCCAGTCGCCGGAGCGGTGACGCTGCCAGCCCTCCGGCAGCTCCCGGCTCAGCGTCGCGTACTGAGCGCCGCGCCCGGTGCTGCTCGCGGGCAGCCGGTGGGGAGCGTCGTAGAACTGTCGGTCGGCGTCGCAGAAGACCGCGTAACCCTTGTTCATCGCATTCCCCTCGGCTGGTGACGGGGATGACGCTGTCATGGCGCGGGGACCGCAAACAGTCATGACTGTCACGAAGAACCCATGCGAAATGCACGTTTGCTGCGAATTTGCTGAGAAGTGAAGGGGCGGCCGGGAACACCGCCCTTCCCCTAGGCCGGACGGAGGGTGAGCGTGCCCTCCGGCTCGTCGGCGGCGCAGGGCCGGAAGCCGGAGCTGATCCGGTCGAGGAGCCCTTGCAGCCACCGGGAGTCCTGGCGCGAGGCGTGCCGCAGCCGCATGCGCCGGGCCTGTAGGGGGACGATCCGCACGTCGTGGAGCCGGTCGGTGTCCGGGGCCAGCGTGACGAGGAAGAGCAGCCGCAGGTCGTCCCGGTACTCCTCGTAGCCGGTGATGCCCTCGTAGTCATCGATGAAGTCGCCGCACCCGTGGATCACGAGCTTTCCGCGATATGTCTCCAGGGCGCGGGGGTGGTGCGAGGAGTGGCCGTGGACGAGATCCACACCGCCCTCCAGGAGCGCACGGGCGAAGGCGCTCTCGCTACGGGTCACGTGGTAGCCCCAGTTGGGTCCCCAGTGGACGGAGGCGACCGCGAGGTCCCCCGGCCGCTTCACCTGCCGTACCCGCCCGATGATCTCGCCCGCGGCGGCCGGTGAGGGCCGGGCCACGAAGTCGACCCCGGAGCGGCCCCCGGCTGCCGCCCAGGCCCGCGGGATACCGCTGGACGGCATCCCGAAGGAGAAGACCAGGATCCGGCGGCCGTCCGCGACGGGGACGATCGCCGGGCGCTGCGCGGCGTCGGGATCCGCTCCCGCTCCCGCCGTCCGCAGGCCCGCGCCCGCGAGCGCGCCGAGGGTGTCCGTCAGTCCCTGGCGGCCGAAGTCCAGGACGTGGTTGTTCGCCAGTACGCAGACGTCGGGACGGGCGGCGGCCAGACAGGGCACGTTCGCCGGGTTCATCCGGTAGTGAATTTCCTTCTCGGGTGCAAATCCGGCGTACCGCGTGACGCTGGTTTCCAGATTGAGCACCCGGGCGGCGGGCGCCGCGTCGTCGAGCACCTCCAGCGCGTCCCCCCATGGCCAGGCGAAGCCGGCCGGACACGGAACGGGACCGTTTCTCGCCGCCGCCAGCTCCACATAGGCGCGGGCGTCCCGCAGGTACGCCTCCCTCAGCGCCGGGTCTCCGGGGTGCGGCAGGATCTGGTCGACCCCGCGGCCGAGCATGACATCACCGCAGAGGAACAGTGTGAGCAAGTCACCGCCCATTCCCCCAGGTTAGAACCGGCCGGCCGAGGTTTCGCGGCGGGCGGGTGGACGAGGTTCGTGGCGGGCGGGGCGGCCGCCCCGCGCCACGGCGTCCCGGAGCCGGGAACCCGGCCTCTCCCCCGGCCCCGGCCTCGTCCCCCTCCCCCTGAGCTGCGCCGATCCCGACGTACACGGTGCCGCGGCTCAGCAGGCATCACACCGCGCCGGCGCCCCGGCCTGCGGACCGTCGTGCGGTGTGGTGGTGTCCGCCGCGGGGGCCTGGGGCATCGTCGGCACCGGGAGCGCGGTGCCCCCGCGCGCCACGGGCGCCGACACCGGACGGCGACCGGCGGCCAGGATGCTGACGGCGTTGGCCACCACGATCGCGGAAACGGCCAGCCACTCGATTCCGCGCAGGGTCTGGTCCAGGACGACCAGGCCGACCAGTGACGCCAGGACGGGGTTGACGCTCATGAAGATCCCGAAGAACCGCGCGGGAACCCGGCGCAGGGCCAGCAGGTCGGCCAGGAACGGCACCGCCGAGGAGAGGACGCCCGCGACGGCCGCGTATCCCAGGACGCGCAGGCTCGGCGGGTGGTGGGCGAGCACGGTGATCCCGAGGGGGAGGTAGAGCAGGGCGGAGACACCGGCGGCCGCTGCCGACCCTTCGACGCCGGGCAGACGGGCGCCGACGAGGCGGTTGAGCAGGATGTAGGACGCCCAGCACACGGCGGCGACCAGCCCGAACGCGATGCCCGCGTAGTCGGTGCTCGGCTCGGGGCTGGTCAGAATGGCGACCGCCGCCCCCGCGACGAGGGCGCACAGCAGGTCCACCAGCCGGCGGGAGGCGGCCAGGGCCACGGCCAGCGGGCCGAGGAACTCCAGGGTCACCGCCAGGCCCAGGCCGATGCGGTCGATGGCGGTGTAGAGGGTCAGATTCATCGTGGCGAACACCATCGCCAGGCACAGCACCGGCCACCACTGCCGCCAGGTGAACGAACGCAGCCTCGGCCGGCCCACCGCCAGGAGGACGAGCCCGGCCACCCACTGCCGCACGGCCACCACCCCGGCCGGTCCGATCGCCGGAAAGGCCAGCGCTCCCGTCGCGGCGCCGGTCTGGTTGGCGAGTCCGCTGCCGCACATCATCGCCACGCCCGCCAGTCCGCCCGAGCGCGCCGCCGGTCCCCCACGGACGGCTTCCGGATGCGGCAGGCCCTGCGTGCTTCGTCTCATACCCGGCAGCCTCCGCCCACCGGCATCGATACCTAAAATGCATCCTCGTACGTATCAATACGCTCTGGTTATGGATCTGAGGATGGAACTGCGACATCTGCGCTGCCTGGTGGCGATCGTCGATGCCGGTGGCTTCACCGACGCCGCCATCGATCTCGGGATCTCGCAGGCGGCGGTGTCCCGGACGCTCGGTTCGCTCGAAGACTTCCTGGGCGTACGGCTGTTGCACCGCACCAGCCGGAGCGTCATCCCCACCACCGCGGGCGTCCAGGTGCTGGCCCGCGCCCGGAAGGTGCTGGCCGAGGCCGACAACCTCATCCGCGAGGCCACCACCGGCCACACCCGGCTGCGTATCGGCCACGCCTGGTCGGCCATGGGCCGGCACACCGCCGAGTACCAGCGCCGCTGGGCGGCCCGCCACCCCGATATCGAGCTGCATCTGATCCGCACCAACTCCGCCACGGGTGGTCTGGCGGAGGGGCTGTGCGACCTCGCCGTGGTCCGTACGGCCTTCGACGACGCGCGCTTCGCCAGCGCCGTCGTCGGCCAGGAACGCCGCTACTGCGCGATGGCCGCCGACGACCCCTGGGCCACCCGCCGCGCCATCCCCCTGGCCGACGTCCGCACCCGCACCCTCCTTCTCGACCGTCGCACCGGCACCACCACAGCCGATCTGTGGCCCCCCGACGCGCGCCCGGTCGTCGAGTACACCCAGGACATCGACGACTGGCTCACGGCGATCGCCACCGGCCGCAGCGTCGGCATCACACCGGAGAGCACCGCCAACCAGTACCGGCGCGACGGCATCGTCTTCCGGCGCCTCCGGGACGCCACCCCCGTCGCGGTCCATCTCATCTGGCGACGCCATGACCCCCATCCGGCCACGCATGCCGCCGTCGCGCTACTCACCGACCTCTACCGGCAGCGAACGTGAACGGCCTCCCCTGAGGTGCCGCTGCCCGCCCCCTTCTCGACGAATCGGACCGCACCCATGACGGAACCCGCTGCCGCACCAACGCCACACCTCGCAGCACTCGGCCCCTTCTGCGCCTTCGAGACCCACCCCGAGGGCTCCGAACTCACCCCTCCCTGGCGGACGTTGAGCGAGCTGACGGAGGAGGGGAACGGCGCCCTGCGCGAACGGGTCGCCTCCGTGCGGGCCTCCCTCGCCGCCAACTACGGCAGCCCGCCCGAAGCCGTCGAGTCCCGGGTGGCCGCCTCGGTGGCCCATCTCGGCCTGATGGCCCGCGTCATCTCACCCGCCCTCGGCCTCGCCACTCTGCACGGCCTGCCGTCGCGGCCGCTCACCCTGGGCGACCTGCGGTGGAGGTCATCCCTCAGCGGCGCCTTCCCACTCTCACTGCCCCGAGAGGCGGTGACCCCGGCCGCGGCCGAGGACGTGCAGCACGGGTACGACCCCGGCAGCGACACCCGCCCGGTCAGCGCCCTCGCCGACGACCTGCTGACCGGACCGGTCCACGACCTGGTGGCCACCTTCGCCCCCTTCTCGGTCTCCCAGCACATCCTGTGGGGCAACGTGGCCTCAGCCGTGAACGGCGCCGCCACCGGCATCACCGCGGCGGCCCCCTCCCTGGCACACCCCGCCCACGCAACAGCCCTGACCTTCCTACAGCACCCCCGACTACGGAACACCCACACCCTGAACCCCCACAACGCCCGCTTCACCCGCCGAAGTTGCTGCCTCATCTACCGCGCCGCACCGGGCGGCACGGGCGCCGTGTGCGGCGATTGCGTGCTGTTGCGTGGGTCGGGCGGTGGCGGACGGGTCGGCGACGGGCGAGGCCGGCGCGGGCGGGGAGGGCGATGAGCGGGCGCCGGCGTCCGTGATCCGGCGACCCCGGGGGTGACAGGTCAGCGACCAACTCTCGCTCAGGCGGCGTCAGTTCGCCTCGCCGTGACCGCCACCGTCGCGTAACGCATCGTGAAACTGCCGCCCATCGCGTCGATGGCGGCGCCGACGGCCTCCAGCACCTCTGCCATCTGGTGCGACGGGAGTTGGGTGAAAGCGCCATGGGTGGGCAGCTGGTCCAGCCATGCGTCCCGGGTGTAGGTCCACTCCCAGTCGAATCGCCACTCCTCCGGTTCGCTGAAGCCGCCCGCCGCCCTGATCCCGTCGGCCACCCGGGTGCACACCACCTGATATCCGTCCCGGGTCTGCTGCGTCACCGCCTGGAGGTTGAACGGCGAGTCCGGCAGCACCCGTCGGCAGACCGCGGCGGAGGCGTCCGCCACCTCGGGCGGGAGCTGGAATACGTTCCAGAACGCCGCCAGTCGGCCACCAGGACGCAGCACCTGGCCCGCCTTGGCCGCCCCCGCCACCGCGTCCAGCCAGTGCCAGGTCTGCCCGGCGATGACCGCGTCGAACGCCCGCCCGGCCGGGTCCCAGCTCTCGAATGCCGCCACCTCCACCTCGACCCCGCTGCGCCGCGCCAGGTCAGCCATCCGTGCGTCGATGTCGACGCCGAGCACCCGGCAGCCGGCCGCCTGGAATTGGCGGGCGGCGATGCCGGTACCGCACCCGACGTCGAGGACCTCGGGGCCTGGGCCGGCGGCGACGATCCGGCGCACCATGGCGTCGGGATAGCGGGGCCGGGCCCGGTCATAGCGTGCGGCGTCCGCACCGAACGATGCCGCTGCCTGACAGGGCAGTTGGGGCTCGCGCGCGGAGCGAGGGGCAGGCTCCGGAGGTAAAGTGGGCATGCGCCCACTATGGTGGGCACCTGCCCACTCGTCAACGGGTCGGGTCCGGCGAGGAAAGAGAAAGGCGCAGTATGCCGACAGGGGTGGCCATGCGCGACGCGCGCGGGCAGCTGTTCGACGCCGCGGAGCGCATTCTGCTCCGGGCCGGGCCGAACGCCCTGACCAGCCGCGCGGTCACCACGGAGGCGGGGTGCGCCAAGGGGGTCCTGCACCGGCACTTCGCCGACTTCGACGCCTTCCTCGCCGAGCTCGTCCTGGACCGCATCGGCCGGATCGACCAACAGGCCGCCGCCCTGCGCGAGTCCGCCGGGACCGGCACCGTCGCCGACAACCTCACCGGCGCACTGCGGGACGTGTTCGGCTCGCTCGCCGTGGCCATCGTCGGCCTGATCACCTCCCGGGACGTCCTGCGCACCCGGCTGCGCCAGGTCAGGCCGACCGGCATCCCCGTACTGACGGAAGCCACGGCCATGCTGGCCTCCTACCTCTCCGCGGAGCGCGACCTGGGCCGCATCGCGGCGGATGCCGATGTCGACACGCTCGCGCTCACGCTGATCGGGTCCGGGCATCTGCTGTTCGCCGGCCGGGACGGCAGCCCGCCGGGGACGGAGGCCGTCCACAAAGTCGTGACGACGGTCATCGCGGGCGCCGCACCGGGGCACCAGGCGCGGCGCCCCTAAGGGCCTGCCGGTCATCAAGGTGTTGCTTTCGAGGTTGGTGCTCGTTGATGGCGTATGCGCATCCCGGACGAGACTCGTGATCAACTTGCCGTGAAGTTCGCGGTGTTGTTCCCGCATCTGGACGAGCGACAGCGGCGGTTGCTGGTGGCCGCAGAGGCCCGAAGCCTGGGCCATGGCGGCATCCGGGCCGTGGGCCGGGCGGCTGGAGTGAGCGAGACAACGATCCGCAGGGGTATGTCCGACCTGGAGGCGGGCGAATCCCTGGTGGGGCGGGTGCGGCGGCCGGGCGGCGGGCGCAAACGCGTCGCGGACCTCGATCCTGGACTGCGGATTGCTCTGTTGAGTCTGGTCGAGCCGGACGAGCGCGGGGATCCGATGTCGCCGTTGCGGTGGACAACCAAGTCGACCCGCATGCTGGCGGCCGAGCTGACCCGCCAGGGGCACCGGGTCGGCGCCGACACCGTCGCCGGCCTGCTACGGCAGGAGGGCTTCCGGCTGCAGGCCAATGCCAAGACGCTCGAGGGCAGTCAGCATGCCGACCGGGATACCCAGTTCCGGTATCTCAACGAGCAGGCACGCGGTCACCGGGATGCCGGCCAGCCGGTGATCAGCGTGGACACGAAGAAGAAGGAGCTGGTCGGTGACTTCCGCAATCCGGGCCGTTCGTGGCGGCCGACGGGCGATCCGGTGCTGGTGCGAGTGCATGACTTCGCCGATCCGCAGCTGGGCAAGGCCATCCCCTATGGCATCTACGACCTGGCGGCCGACACCGGCTGGGTGAACGTCGGCACTGACCATGACACCGCCGCGTTCGCGGTGGAGTCGATCCGCCGCTGGTGGCATGACCAGGGTCGGGCCGCTTATCCGCAGGCTTCCCGGTTGCTGATCACCGCCGATGCGGGCGGCTCCAACGGCTATCGCACCCGGGCCTGGAAACTGCACCTCGCCCGCCTGGCCGCTGAGACCGGCCTGGCCATCACGGTCTGTCACCTGCCGCCGGGCACATCGAAGTGGAACAAGATCGAGCACCGGCTCTTCTCGCACATCACCATGAACTGGCGCGGCCGCCCGCTGACCAGCCACGAAGTCATCCTCGAATCAATCGCCGCGACCACCACCCGCGCCGGACTACGCGTGAAGGCCCAGCTGGACACCAATACCTATCCCACCGGTATTGGGGTCGGCGACGCGGAGATGGCGGCCTTGCCGCTGACCCGGCACAACTTCCACGGCGACTGGAACTATGCCGTGCATCCCCGGCCGACCCCGGCTATCCCAGCAGCGCGGAACGGTCAGCCACCGACGCCTCAGTGGAAGCCGGCACTGCTGTCCGATCCCGCGCTAACCGGCCTGGCCCCACACCAGCTCCAGCACCTCATCGAAACCCTGGCTGCGGAAGGAGACACCCACCGCGGACGCCCACCCCGCCTCACCTTCGCCGACCAGGTCGTGGCCACCGTGCTCCATCTACGCGTCAACCTGGCCGCGGAACCCCTCGCCGTGCTCTTCAACAGCAGCCGGACTGCCATGCACCGCACCCTGCTGAAGATCAAGAAGTTACTCGAAGCACACGGCATCAACGTCCCGCCGGCCACCACCCCACCCGCCGCACTCGCAACCCTCCAAGCCCAGGTCATCGCCCTCGACAGCGCCCCCAACAGCAAGATCAAGACGACGTGTTAATGATCGGCAGGCCCTAAGGGTTGTCCCGTAACGGCTGATCTCGGTGGCGTGATCTTGCCGTGCCTGGTCTGATCATGGCGTCGGAGCCATCCTGGACAGCCCCGTTCATCGGGCTGAGCCCGCCATATGCTCAGTCGATACAGAACTCGTTGCCCTCGATGTCCAGCATCGGGATGCACGAATCATCGCCGTCATACAGCGTTTGCACGTGTACCGCGCCGAGCGGGACCAGTCGGGCGCGTTCGGCCTCTAGTACGGCGAGGCGTTCTTCACCGACGAGTCCGGTGCCGACCCGTACATCAAGATGCACCCGGTTCTTGGCGGCCTTCCCTTCGGGGACGCGCTGGAAGTACAGTCGCGGGCCCACGCCTGAGGGATCCATGCAGGCGAACCATGAATCCCGCTGCTCAGGTGGCTGCGCACGCTTGAAGTCATCCCAAGTGTCAAACCCCTTTGGTGGCGGCGGTACGACGTATCCCAACACCTCGCACCAGAAACGAGCGAGACGCTCCGGTTCCGCGCAGTCAAAGGTGACTTGGAACTTCTTGATCGCTGACATCCGCGCACCGTACCAAGGGACTTGAGACTCTGCCGCTCAATTCCCCAGAGGCAGCGCAGAGGGCGGAATTCCGGTCCGCTCAGCCCACGTGGACGCGGGGGCGGCGGTCGCGGTTCGGTTCGGCCTCGCGGAGGACTTCGCGGGTGACGGGGGCGACTTCGCCCTGGCCGAAGAGGAAGAAACGGAGGAACTGGGCGAAGGGATTTCCTTCGGTCCATTCGAAGTAGATGTGCGGCCGCTGTCCGGTCAGGTCGCGGGCGTGCAGCAGCAGGGCGGCCAGCGCGTTGGAGATGGTGGAACTCTCCAGGCAAAGCACGCGGTAGCGGCCGTGCAGGACCTCGCCGCGTACCCGTAGTTCGCTCTCGAACTCCGAGGGGTCGCCGACGGTGACCTCGACGAAAATGAAGTCGTCGTCGACCGGGAGGTCGTTGTCGGTGCGGATCTGTTCGAGCTTGTCGCGGTATTCGGCCAGATCCCGCTGGTCGGGCTCGTTCGCGATGAAGCGGATCTTGCGGTGGGCGATATCGCGGATGAACCGCTCGGCCATGGTGTCGAGCACGACGCTGGTCACGCGCAGCTCGAAGGCGCGGGCGAGGCGGGAGAGGAACGACACCAGGATGATGCCGGCGATGAAGCAGGCACCGATCTTGACGCCGTCGGGGCGCTCGAAGACGTTCGCCACGGTGGTGTAGAGGAACACCACGGAGATCACGGCGAAGCCGATCGTCCAGCCGCGTTCCCGGGCCCGCCGGGCGGCGATGGTCACGGCGATCGCGGCGGAGCTGATCAGGACCAGGACGCCGGTGGCGTAGGCACCGCCCTGGGCGTCCACGTCGGCGTTGAAGATCCAGGTGACCAGGAAGGCGACCAGGGTGAAGACCAGCACCATCGGGCGGACCGCGCGGGCCCAGTGGGGCGCCATGCCGTAGCGCGGCAGGTACTGCGGCATCAGGTTCAGCAGGCCGGCCATGGCCGAGGCGCCGGCGAACCAGAGGATGGCGATGGTGGAGATGTCGTAGACCGTGCCGAAGGCCGAACCCAGGTACTCGTGGGCCAGATAGGCGAGGGCGCGGCCGTTGGCCGAGCCGCCGGGCTGGAACGCCGGCTCCGGGATGAGCACGGTGGTGATGAAGCTGGTGACGATGAGGAAGACGCTCATGATCACGGCGGAGGTGGTGAGGAGTTTCTTCGCGCCGCGGATCCGTCCGGTGGGGCGTTCCTCGGTGTCACCGGGGTCGCCTTCGATGTGCGGCATCACCGCCACGCCGGTTTCGAAGCCGGACAGGCCCAGCGCCAGCTTCGGGAAGACCAGCAGGGCCACGCCGACCATCGCCAGCGGGCTGCCGTGCTCGGCGGTCAGGGCATGGGACCAGTCGGTGACCAGCTGCGACGCGGTCGCCACGTGCCACAGCCCGGCGACGACCACGACCACGTTCAGCGTGAGGTAGAGCCCCACAAGGACGACCGCGACCCCGATCGCCTCCAGGAAGCCCTTGAGGAACACCGCGCCGAGCAGCGCGATCAGGAGGAGGGTGATGGTCATCTGGCCGTTGCGCAGGGCGCTGGTGAGGTGCGGGTTCTCCACGAGGTGGGTCGCCGCGTCGGCCGCCGAGAGGGTGATGGTGATCAGGAAGTCGGTGGCGGCGAAGCCCAGCAGGGTCAGCACGAACAGCTTGCCCTTCCAAAAGGACAGCAAGCGCTCCAGCATGGCGATCGAGCCCTGGCCGTGCGGGCTCTCCTTCGCCACTCGCCGGTAGACCGGCAGCGCCCCGGCGAGCGTCACGAGGACCAGGACGATGGTGGCGATCGGTGACAGCAGGCCCGCGGCCAGGGCGGCGATGCCCGGCTGGTAGCCGAGGGTGGAGAAGTAGTCGACACCGGTCAGGCACATCACCCGCCACCAGCGCTGCCCCGGGTGGGAACTCACCGGCCCGGCGTGCGCCCCTTTCTGATGCTTGGCCATATCGGACAGGCCTTCCAGCATCCAGGCGTGCAGGCGCTGCCGCGCCGTGGCCCGGGAGGAAGCACCGGCAGGGACGGAGGCGGCCATCGTGTGCTCCTGTCGTACCGCGAAAGCATCCCGCCGTCGACGAGACGGCCAGGTCAGCGTACGGAGTCCGGGCCCCGCGACCGCGGTGTTCAGCGTTGTGGCGTCGGCGTGTCTCCGAGGGCCGCAGTGGAGGCCGGGAGGCCGGGGTAGCCGGACGTGCCACCGCCATCGCGCCGCGCCGGTTTGCCGGTGAGGTAGTGCACATACTCATGTGCCAGGCGGAAGCCGGCGGTCCAGGCGAGGAGCCGGCTGGGGCGGTTGTCGCGGGAACAGGTCCAGCTGGGGGTGTGCCCGCGGCCCGCGATGTCCTGGCAGAGGGAGGTCACACAGGCCAGGGCGAGGCGCCGGCGGCGGTGTGCGGGCGCGGTGTAGCAGGCGATGTCCTCGTACGCGGTGCCGAGGAAGTACGTGCAGGCGACGGCGAGGATCTCGTCCGTCCCGAAGGCCGCCCAGCCGAGTCCGGAGGCGGCGAGTCCGGCCGGGCCGCCCCAGCTGGCATGGAGCCAGGCCATGTCCGGCGCGAGGGCGGCCAGCGCCGGGCGGTCCGCCGGCACCAGCCGGCGCACCGTCACCCCGTGCGGTGGGCGCGGCGCCGCCACCGGCACCTGGTGCACGTACAGCATCCGCTCCCACGGCACGATCCGGTCGAAGGTGCTGCCCAGGGCCGGCAGGAAGCGGCTGGGGGCCTGCACGTAGTGCGCGTCGAAGGCGGCGAGGGCATCCGGTGCCAGGGCGCTCGGATCGCCGCGGAGCAGCACATGTCCGGCGCAGGCGACGGCCAGCGTGCGGGGCGCGTGGGCGCGGTCGGCCCACCAGCGGCCGGTTCCGGAGGCCGGCACGTGTTCGGCCAGCGCCGCCGCCCCCGGCGCCCCGGCGGCGAACCAGCGGGCGAGCGGCGGGAGTTGGTCCGGGGCGAGTTCGATCACTGCGGTCCCTTGAGGTGATCGCGGGACGGCCCGGCCCGTGCGGAACCGGGGCCACCCGCTCGGCGCCTGAGGCACATCGACCGCCCGGACGATACGGGAGGAATGCCGGAAGTCGGGCGCGATCCGCTTCGGCGGTCGTCGTGTCGCCGGGGCGCGGAGTCCCCACCGGGCCGTGTCACCGCGACGCCAGTCGCCCCGCCCCCTCTCGCCAACCCACTGCGCACCCCGTGACCGGCCACATCCCCTCCGCGACCGTTCCCGGCGCGGCCTGGACTCCGTCGAGTGGTGTGCCAGAGTGGAGGAGGACGTATCGGTACGGACCGGGTACCGGTGCGTGCAGGGAGAGTGCCTGTCATGTCCCTTCAGTCGGATCGCCTCGACGCGGTCGCCGCACATCCCAGGTCCCCGCCTCGGCGGAGCGAGGAGTACGAGGACCTCTTCGATCAGGCTCCGGTGATCTTTGCTGCGCTGAGCGGCCCGACCCATCTGCTGGAGGCGGCGAATCCGGCGTTCTTCGAGGCCTTCGGCGGCGACCGCGGACGGAGCGATGTACCGATCGGCGAGCTGATCCCCGAGCTGGCTCCGCAGGGCGTGCTGGACCGGCTCGACGCGGTGTACCGGACCGGCACCGCGTACCGGGCCCGTGCGGGGCGGCTGGTGCTCGGGCCGCCAGGGGCGGAGCGGGAGGGGTTCTTCGACTTCACCTACGAGCCCCGCCGGGACGCGCTCGGCCAGATCGACGGAGTGGTCGTGATCGCGGTGGAGACCACCGCCTCCCACCACGCCCAGCTCCTCGCGGCCGAGCAGCGCCTCCTGCTGGAGCAGATCGCGAGCGACGCCCCACTGGGCGAGATCCTCACCGGCATGGCGCGCGCGATCGAGGAGCTGTCCCCGGAACTGATCGTCTCGGTGCTGCTCACCGATCCCGACGGCACCCATCTGCTGCACGGCACCGGCCCGAGCCTGCCCGCCTTCTACAACGACGCCATCGACGGCATCGCCGTCGGTCCGGATGTCGGCTCCTGCGGGACGGCCGCCTATCTCCGCGAGCCGGTGATCGTCACCGATATCGCCACCGACCGCCGGTGGAGGGACTACCGCGAGCTGGCCGCGCGGGCCGATGTCGCGGCGTGCTGGTCGACCCCGATCATGGGGACGGACGACCGGCTGCTGGGCACCTTCGCGATGTATCACCGCGCCCCCAAGGCTCCCGCGGACAAGGACGTGGCCCTCAGCGGCGCGTTCGCCCGTATTGCCGCGCTGGCCATCGAGCGCCATCAGGCCCTGGAGGCGGGGCGGGCCGCCCAGGAGCGGGAGAAGGCGGTCCGGGACGACCTGGCCTTCGTGCTGGAGGCCAGTACGGCCATCACCCGTGAGCCGCACTATGGCGACTGTCTGCAATGCCTGGCCCGGCTGACCGTGCCGGCCCTGGCGCCGCTGTGCACGGTCCATGTGCTGGAGGACGGCCGGACCCGGCGGATCGCCGTGGCCGCCGCCGCCCCGGCCGACGAGGAGCTGCTCGCCGCCCCCGGCATGCAGGACGAGGTCGAACGGGCGGTGCGCCGGGTCCTGGCGTCCGGCACGACGGAGACGGACCAGGCCGATGGCGCACGCGGCGGCCGCCCCGCGCCGCCCGGCGTCACCGATTACGTGTCCGTGCCGCTGGGCGCCCGCGGCCGCACCTTCGGGGTCCTGACCCTCCTGGCCACCGGCCCGCCCCTGGACGGCCATGCCATTGTCCTCGCGGAGGAGCTGGCCCGCCGGGCCGCCTCCAGCGCCGACAACGCCCACCAGTTCACCGACCGCGTCCGGCTGGCCCGCGACCTACAGGCCGGTCTGCTGCCTCCCGAGCTGCCCAGGATTCCCGGCGCCGATCTGGCGGCGTCCTACCACCCCGCCGGTGAAGGGCTCGATGTCGGCGGCGACTTCTACGATGTCTTCCCGCTCCCCGACCACCGCTGGGCGCTGATGATCGGCGATGTGTGCGGGCGCGGCGCCCTGGCCGCCACCACCACCGGCATGGTCCGCCACACGGCCCGCGCCGCCGCGCGGCTGCTGCACGACCCGGTGGCCGTGGTCGCCGCCATCAACGACGCACTGACCGAAGGCCCCGTCGACGAGGACTTCTTCGTCTCGCTCGTCTACGGCGAGCTGCGGCACACCGCCTCGCACCTCACGCTGGACCTGATCCGCGCCGGCCATGTCCCCCCACTCGTCCTGCGCGCCGACGGCACGGTCGAACAGGTCACCCAGTCGGGCCTGCTGCTGGGTGTGGCCCCCGCCTTCGACGGTGGCGCGTGCCGGGTCGACCTCTTCCCGGGCGACAGCCTGGTCCTGGTCACCGACGGCATCACCGAGGCCCGCTCCGCCGCCGGGGAGTTCTTCGACGAGCACCGCCTGGCCGCGGCGCTCCATCCGCGGCGCACCGCGTCCGGCGGCGCCGCCGGTCTCATCGAGTCCGTCAATACCGCGGTGACCGCCTTCGCGGGCCCGTCCACCCCCGACGACCAGGCCGCTCTGGTCCTCACCGCCACCTGACCGCTCCGGCACACCCGGCACCGACCGATGAGCACGCAACGCCGTCCGGCGCACACGGGATCGCCCGATGCGCCCGCGCCTCTGCCCTTCTCCGGGGAAGCTGCCTATTTTGGCTTCATGGACAGCGCGCCGCGTGACACCCCCGACGATGACCGCAATCCGCTGCACCGGCTCTCCCTCGACGCACTGCGCCGGCGTACGAGCATGAAGTGGCGCACCTACCCGGAGGATGTGCTGCCGCTGTGGGTGGCGGAGATGGATGTACCGCTGGCCGCGCCGGTCGCCCGGGCCATCACGGACGCGGTCGCGCTCGGCGACACCGGCTATCCGGCGGGGAACGCGTACGCCGGGGCGCTCGCCGACTTCGCCCGCACCCGGTGGGGCTGGGACGGGGTCACCGTGGAGCGCACCGCGATCGTGCCGGACGTGATGCTGGGCATTGTCGAGATGCTCAAGCTGATCACCGGGCCGGGCGCCCCCGTGGTCGTCAACTGCCCTGTCTATCCGCCGTTCTACCAGTTCGTGACGCATATGGACCGGCGCGTGGTGGAGGCGCCGCTGGGCGATGATCTGCGGATCGACTTCGCCGCGCTGGAGGAGGCGTTCCGGCATGCCACTACGGGCGGCGGGCGGGCCGCGTACCTGTTGTGCAGCCCGCACAATCCCACCGGCACCGTGCACAGCACCGAGGAGCTGACCGCCATCGCGGCGCTGGCGGACCGGTACGGCATCCGGGTCGTCGCCGACGAGATCCACGCACCCGTGGTGGCACACGACACCGCCTTCGTGCCCTATCTGAGCGTGCCCGGGGCGGAGAACGGGCTTGCGCTGATGTCGGCCTCGAAGGCGTGGAATCTGGCCGGTCTCAAGGCCGCGGTCGCCGTCGCCGGGCCCGCCGCGGCCGACGATCTGGCCCGCCTCCCGGAGGAGGTCAGCCACGGGCCCAGCCACGTCGGCATCATCGCCCACACCGCCGCCCTGCGGGACGGCCGCGAGTGGCTCGACGCGGTGCGCGCCGGGATCGACGACAACCGCCGGCTGCTCGCGGAGCTGCTGGCCGACCGGCTCCCCCAGATCCGCTACCGCCCCGCCGCCGGGACCTATCTCGCCTGGCTCGACTGCCGCCCGCTGGATCTCGGTGACGACCCCGCGGCGGCCTTCCTCGCCCGCGGCCGGGTGGCCCTCAGTCCCGGTGCGAACTTCGGCACCGGCGGCGCCGGCCACCTCCGGCTCAACCTGGCGACCTCACCCGGTGTGCTCACCGAGGCGGTACGGCGGATGGCCGCGGCGGTGGACTGACGACGGAGCGGGGGCCGCCCGGTCCGCTCGGCCCCCGCGCGTGGTGGCCGGCGAGCGCGCGGCCCCGTCCGTCCCCCGCGCCCCCGCTGTCACACCTTGCGGGATTCCCATTCATTAGGACATGATCTCGTTCATTGCGGGGATCCGGGGCGCGGCGACGGCTTCGCGGCACGCGCAAGTCCCCGTGACAGCGCCGGAATCGGGTCGGTAGGGTCACCCGACCAGTCGGATCCGAAGCGCGTTACCGGAAGGGCCGAGGACGACGATGAGCGAGTCAGTGGCGCCGGGCACCGGCCGGAACTCCGGAGGCGGGAGTCCGGGCGAGCGGGCCGCGGGCGCGCTGGACCGGGGGCTGGCGATCCTGACCCATGTGGCGGGGAACCGCGGTGTCTCGACTCCGGAGATCGCGCAGGCGCTGGGGCTGACCCGGAGTACGGCGTACCGTCTCGTCGACCGCCTGGAGGAGCAGGGCTGGCTGACCCACACCCCGGCCGCGGGGCAATGGCAGTTGGGGCCGACGGCGGTCCGGCTGGCGTCCGCGGCGGTGACCTCGACCAATCTGCGCGATACCGCGGCGCCCGCGCTGCGCAAGCTCGCCGAGCTCACCCAGGAAACCGTCAGCCTCGGCGTGCCCAACGGCCTGACCATGGTGTTCGTCCACCGCGAGCGCGGCACCCGGCCGGCCGTGGTGACCGCCGAGCCGGGCGCCTCCCGCCCTCTGCACTCCAGCTCGCTGGGCCGCGCCTATCTGGCCGCGCTGCCGCGGCAGAAGCTGGAGGACACCCTGATCGAGCTGGTCCGCGATCCGATGTCGCCGGTGTCCGCGGCCACCGTCTCGGAGGTGCATGCCGAGGTCGAGCGCACCCGGGAGCGCGGCTGGTCCCAGGATCTGCGGGACTTCGACGAGTCGAGCTGCTGCTGCGGCGCCGCCGTCTACGACCACACCGGGATGCCGGTGGCCTGTATCAGCGTGGCCGGTGTGGCCGAACGTATGGCGCCGCTGGTGCCGACCTACGGGCCGGTGGTGGCGCAGGTGTGCCGGGAACTCTCGTCGGCGCTGGGCTACTTGCCGCCCGAGAAGCAGGGCGCCTCCGCAGCGTCCCGCCCTGAGGTGAACGACCCTCTCTAAGGCACGGCGACGCACTCCCCGGCACCATCGGGCACGGTACTGCGCACCGGGTTGGTCAGCCGCCCGATTCCCTCCACCTCCGACTCCAGCAGATCGCCTGGCCGCAGGGCACGCGGCGGGCGCATGTAGTCGCCGCTGCCCGCCGGGGTTCCGGTCAGCACGACATCGCCGGGCCGCAGGGTGAAGAACCGGCTGAGGTAGGCGATCAGCGCCGGGACGCCGAAGACCATGTCGGCCGTCGAACCGTCCTGCACCGTCTCGCCGTTGACCCGGGTGCGGATCCGGAGCCGCTGCGGGTCCGGTATCTCGTCGGCCGTGACCAGCACCGGCCCGAAGGGGCAGAAGGTGTCCAGGCCCTTGCCCCGCAGCCACTGTCCGTCGCGCTCCTGTAGGTCGCGGGCGGAGATGTCGTTGGCGACGGTGTAGCCGAAGACGTACCGCAGCGCGTCCGCCTCGGCGACCTGCCGGGCCTCGGTGCCGATGATGACGGCCAACTCCGTTTCCCAGTCGACGCGTTGGGTGAGTTCCGGGTCGATGACGACCGCCTCGCCGCTGCCGATGACGCTGGAGGAGAGCTTGGGGAAGAGGCAGGGCTCGACGGGGCGTTCCCTGCCCCGCTCCTGGAGGGCGTCCCGGTAGTTCAGCCCGACTCCGTACAGCGCTCCCGGCCGGTACGGCAGGGTCGGCACGAGGTCGGCCCCGGTGGGCAGTTGGCCCCACGACCACGGCAGGGTGCCGCCGGCGATGACCTCCGCCAGGGAGATATAGGGCGGTGCGAGCCGCCAGGGGTCCTGCGGCGCCAGCCGGCCGGCGAGCCGGTCGCGCCCCTGATGGATGAGGGTGGCCAGATACATGGGGCTCTCCAGGGCGGTACGGCACCCCGTCGCGGGTGGTGCGGCGGGGCGCTCGGCAGAGGTGGCGGCAGCGTTCGGAGTGGGGCAGCGCCCCGTACGCGCCTATGAAGCCGGGCACCGTGCGTTCGGATGAGCGGGATCCGCATCTCGGTCCCGTCCCCGGGCGGTCCGTGACATGATTTACTCCTCAACAACAAGGCATGTCCCATTAATTGGGACTCGACACCATCCAGTGAGACGCAGTGAGCCGACCGTACGGGAGACCAGCCGTCGGCCGCAACGGCCGGATCTCCTGGAAATTCGGGGAAGGCGCGGCGGTCGGACGACGCCGCTGCGGAGGGCGGGCGGAGGCCCGGGACCGTTCGGCATCGCCGGGGGCCAGGGTCGTCACCGGCCGTTCCGCGCGGCGCCCTTGAGGCCGTTTTGGAGTGCGGGGCGTTTCTCCATACGATCCGGCAATGATCACAAGAAAACGGCTGGCGGCCGGGGTGTGCGGCCTGCTCGCCGCGATAGCCGTCGGGCTGCTCCCCACACCTGCCGTCGCCGGTGAACCGGCGGCGAAGTCCTCCCCCAAGGTCGAGTTGACGCTCGATGTCAGCGGCTCGATGCGGGCCCGGGACATCGACGGGCAGAGCCGGATGGCCGCTGCGAAGCAGGCGTTCAACGAGGTGCTGGACGCCGTGCCGGACGATGTCCAGCTCGGCATCCGTACCCTCGGCGCCAACTACCGCGGCGAGGACCGGAAGGTCGGCTGCAAGGACACCCGGCAGCTCTACCCGGTCGGCCCCCTCGACCGGACCGAGGCGAAGACCGCGGTGGCCACCCTCGCGCCCACCGGCTGGACGCCCATCGGACCCGCGCTGCTGGGCGCGGCCGACGACCTCAAGGGCGGCGACGCGAGCCGCCGGATCGTCCTCATCACGGACGGCGAGGACACCTGCGCCCCGCTCGACCCCTGCCAGGTGGCACGGGACATCGCCGCCAAGGGCATCCACCTCACCGTCGACACCCTCGGCCTGCTGCCGGACGCCAAGACCCGCAACCAGCTGAGCTGCATCGCGGAGGCGACCGGCGGTACCTACACCTCGGTGCAGCACACCAAGGAACTCCGCGACCGCGTACACCAGTTGGTGGACCGCGCCGCCCGCCCCGTCGCCACCCCCAAGCCGACCGAGGGTGCCCAGCAGTGCGCCGACGCCCCGGAGCTCAAGGCCGGTCTCTACAGCGACCGTGAGAAGTTCGCCGAGCACCGCTGGTACCGGGTGGCGGTCCGGCCCGGCCAGGAACTGCGGGCCTCGGTGAGCATCGGCGCCGACCGCGCGGTCAACAACGACTACGGGGTCCTGCTGCGCGCGTCGACCGTGCACGGCCGGGAGATCGTCCGCGGTGCGGAGGCCAGCGACGGCCGTACGGATGTGATCTCTTCCGGGCTGCGCTACCCCAAGCCGCAGCTCACGTCCTCGGACGATGCGGACAAGCCGGCGACGGAGACCGTCTGCCTCCAGGTCAGCAACTCCTTCTCGGCGCCCGCCTCGGTCAAGACCGACCCGGGCCTGCCGGTCGAGCTGACCGTCGACCTGGTGGACGGCCCCGACGACGCCTCCGACGCGGCCTTCTTCGGCCTCGGCCACGGCTGGTGGTACCTGATCGCCCTGGTGCTCACGGGCCTGGCGGCCGGTCTGCTGTGGGGCTGGATCTCCCGTTGGCGTGTCACCGTCTGGAGGACCAACTGATGCGCACCCTACGCACCCTGATGACGGCCGTGGTGGCGAGCGCGGGGCTCCTCGGCCTGACGGGCACCGCCGTCGCCGACAGCCCCTCCCCCAGCGCGAGCGCGAGCGCCGACGCGGAGGCAGCCGCTCCCACCGAGGCCGGCACCTCCTTCCGTACGGCGACCGCCATCAAGCCGGACCAGCGGGCCACGGCCAGCGCCTCCACCGGCGACTACCTCTACTGGGTGCTGCCCGTGGACGCGGGACAGCGCGCCACCGTGAAGGCCAAGGTGACGCTCCCGCAGGCCGCCCGGCACGGCGCCGCCACCTGGCAGCTCGATGTCTACGACGGGCTGCGCCGCCGCCAGTCCTGTATGTACGGCGCGCAGACCAGGAAGGCGGCACCGGACGCCGGTTCCGCCGAACTGTCCTGCACCCTGCGCACGGTCCGCGCCTGGGCGGAACCGTGGGCGAACGACCCGCTGCCGGGCAGCTACTACGTCCGGCTGACGGTCGTCGACCTGCCGAAGGACGACCTCGGTCTGCCGGTACGCGCCGAGATCGACGCCACCACGGCCGACATGGGCGGTGCCCACGCGGTGGACGGCAGCCTCGCCGCGCCCCTGGTGCCCGGTGCCGCCACCGCGACACCAGAGGCCGAGGAGAGCAGCGCACCCGGGGCCGCCGCGGCCCTCGGTGAGCCGGACGGCGGCTGGTCCTCGGGCTGGTGGTCCGACCGCTGGATCTGGACCGCGGTGGGCGGGGTGCTCGCGGCCCTCGCCGGTATCGCCGGCTACCGCTTCACCCGGGGCTCCGGCCGCCCGTCCCACCTGCCGCCGGGCGCCTGACCGAACGGGGCGGCCAGGGCACCGTGCCGTGGCCGCCCCGCACCGGTTTTCTCCGGATGCGGGGAGCCGGTGGCGGCCGGTGAGGCCCCGCCAGCACTCAGCGGCCGCTTGCCGGTGAGTCGCCCTCAGCGCTCAACAGCCGCGGCCGGTGAGTCGTCCTCAGCGCTCAGCAGTTGCAGCAGCTGAGGCATTCACAGCAGCCGAGGCACTCGCACCCGCAGCCGCTGCAGTCGCAGTTCTGGCAGCACCCCTCGCGCTTCTTGCGCGACCACGGCCCCTCGAACTCCTCCGCACAGCAGAGCTGACAGGTGCAGCACAGCCCGATGGCGACCGCGCAGCCGGCGAAGAACCCACGGGGCTTCTTCGGCTGCTGCGGGAACTTCGACGTCCCACCGCCGCCACCGCCACCGCCCGAGCCGCCGCCGTCGCCACCGCCCGGACCACCGGGAGGCATCTGGCCACCGTGGTAAGGGTTCTGTGGCCCGTTCAGATGCGGCCCGCCCTGGGCGTACGGGTTACCGGCCGACGGCTGCCCGTATTGCGGGGGCTGCCCGTACGGGGCGGGCTGACCGGGGCCGTTCCCGTACGGGTTGCCGCCCTGGCCGCCGTACGGGCCCGGCGCGCCGTGTCCCTGATGGGAGCAGGCGGCGGTGCCGAAGGCCCGGTCCACCGACCGGCGCAGCTCGTGCACCAACAGCACATGCACCAGGGTGGAGTCGGCGAACTCCACCTCGCGCAGGGCGAGACGGATACCGTGCAGGGCGTCGTCACACAGTCGGCGGGCCTGCGCCATGGTGGCGCCGGTGGCGGTGAGCGGGTTCCAGGCGCCCTCGGCGGCGTCCGCGGTGCGGTCCTCCACGGCGTCGAGGAGATGCGCCAGCCGGCCGAAGAACCGGCCGGCCTCGGCCAGGGGTGCGGCATTGCCAGGGCGGCCCGCCAGTACGGCGGTGTGGGCGAAGGCCGCGGCGGTCGCCGTCTCGGTCGGTTCGGTGATGACCGTCAACGGCGTGCCGGGACCGGCCAGTTCCTCGATGCCCACCTGCCGGTCGACCGCGTCGACCAGCACCGCCGTGTCAAAGCCGAGAGCGGCGCCGGTGCGCGCCCCGGCCCGGTCCCAGCCCGCGGCGACCTTGCGCGCAGCGGCGGCCACCGGCCGGCGGCGCAACAGGCCGTTCCGGTCGGCGACATGGTCACGTATCTTCGCCGAGGCCAGCACCAGGGACACCGAGGCCGCCAGCCGTGCGCCCTCGCCCTTCGCCACCGACGCGGTCCGCATCCCCCGCAGCGGGCAGGGTCCGGCGGTACGGCGGCCGGCCTCCGCCGGGCCCGACTGAGCGTCCGTCAACGCCGAGACGATCAGCCCGTCGTAGTTGGTGACGACCCGGGCGAACTGCCCGTGATCGCCGCGCAGCGCGAGACAGAGGCCGCACAGATGGGCCATCCACTCCGCTTTGAGCCCTTGGGACAGGCGATGGGTGCAAGGCCTGACGATTCCGAACATATGGAAACCCCGTAAGAAGTCGGCATGGGCCGGTCCGAGAAGAGCGCGACCGGCAGCGCCGAAAAAGCGTATCGAGTGCGCCGCTGACCTGGACACTTGACCCTGATGCGGGGTTGGGGTGCGGCTGACGCCCCGTCATCACGGACGGATCGGCCCGCCTCTACGGACAGGGCGGTCGCTCCGCCTCTGCCAGGGGGTAGCAGAGGTGGAGCGACCGCGCGGCCCGGGTTCACAGGCAAAACCAGGGCCGAGCCGGGAATCGGGGAAAATCCCTCGGCTCACCCTGAGATACGCACCGCGCGGCGGGATCGTTCAGCCGAGTTTTGGATTCGTCGCGGCGGGGGCTCAGGGGGTGTCCGACCCGACCCTGATCCGCCGGGCCGGGACACCCCCTAGGTGTACCGACCGGGGACATTGATCGAGAGCAGGGCGTGCCGCTTAGCAGTCACGAGGCTGGGGCCGAGTGTCTTTCAGTCAGGTCCTTGGCAAGCTGGCTGATGCGTTTGCGGGCTGTCTCTGGGGTGAGTATCTCGATGTGGTTGCCGAACTGGAGGAGCTGACGCACTGACTCGATGTCGGGGTAGCGGACGACAATGGTGCACCAGCCGTTTTCCGTGTCGGAGACATCGTGGATACGGGTGCCGAGGATGCGCCGTGCCAGGTCGAGGCCATTTTCTCGCAGACGGACGGTCACGCTCACGCGGCCTGGCCTCTCGGTGCGTTCCTTCAACGCAGCCCACCTTGTGCGGAGGGTCTCATCTGGCCGGAGAACAGCTGGCGCGTCGAGTTGTTCGTAGGCCGAGAGTCGTTCCAGAGCGAACAGCCGACCGGTCCCATGGTCGTCGGCGATGAGATACCAGCGGCCTGATTTCGCCACGATCCCATACGGGTCGACCACCCGCGCCGAGGCCTGTTTCTCGGCGCTGCGCCGGTACTGGATTCGCAGCCGGCGTCGGTGTCGCAGGGCCGAGGCTAGATCCGATACGTCTACCGCTGGCTTTGAGTCAGCAAGCCACGCGTTGCTGTCCACCAGTACCAGGTCCGCCAGTCGCAGCAGGCTCGGCGACTCAGGTGCTGCGGCCTGGCGGGCGGCGATCTTGCGCGCGGCCGACTCCTGCACCGCAGACAGGCCCATGCGCTCAAGTTGCGCGCTGTCCAAACCAGCCACGGAGAGGGCCTCCAGCTCTGGTGGTTCCAGATGGGATGCGTTGAGCCGTGCACCGGGGAGCAGAACGATCCCACCATTCCGCCCGCGTTCGGCATAAACAGGCACACCTGCTGTCGAGAGTGCCTCGACATCCCGCAGCACAGTCCGCCGGGACACCTCCAGGCGCTTGGCGAGCTCGGCGGTGGTGATGCGCTGACGGGTCTGTAGGAGCAGCAAGAGGTGCAACAGCCTCGAAGCCTTCATGCTGACCAATGTTCGCAGAAAAAGGTGACAGGTTCTGTCGCGGTTAAGCGATCAACTGGAGCGGTACCGAGAATTCAACGATCTGAGGAGCGCTCTATGCCCGCACCCAACCTGTTCCTGATCTACGTCCGCGACGCCGAGGCCGCTACGGCCTTCTACAGCGACCTGTTCGAGATCGAACCGACCTTCACCAGTCCCCACTACGTGGCTTTCGAGGTAGCCCCCGGCGTCCTGTTCGCGTTGTGGACGGGGGGCAGCGAACACGCGGTCCCGAGCACCCCTCGCACGAGCGAAGTCGGGCTGATGGTGCCGGGAGCAGCGTCCGCAGTTGACGAGATCTTCACGAGTTGGGTCTCGAAGGGAGTCCAAGTCGTGGAGGAGCCGTACGACGCTGTCTTCGGCCGCACGTTCGTGATCACGGACCCCGACGGCAACCTCATCCGGGTCTCCCCGGTGGACTGAGCTGCACGACCCTTACCCACTATGTTCGTTCTCGAAGGGCCGGCCACACACGATGGCCGGCCCTTCAGCTTGTCCAGGAGCTCAGACATGTCACATCCGAACGCTGCCCTCACCCCGCGCCACCGTCTGAAAGTCGCGCGACTCGTCGTTGACGACGGCTGGCCAATCAGCGAAGTTGCGGCCCGTTTCCAGGTCTCCTGGCCCACCGTGAAGCGCTGGGTCGACCGCCACCTTGCTGGCGAGTCAATGCAAGACCGCTCGTCCCGACCGAAGACCTCGCCGAAGAAGACGCCCAAGGCAGTATCGATGCGATGCGTCAGCTTGCGGAGGCGATTGAGGGAGGGCCCAGTTCAACTCGCGACACGACTCGGCATCGCCGCGTCGACAGTCCACCGTATCCTCACCGCGGCGCGGCTGAACAGGCTGTCCTATCTCGACCGTGCCACTGGAGAACCCATCCGCGCTTACGAGCACCCGTACCCCGGCTCGCTGGTGCACGTGGACGTTAAGAAATTCGGGAACATCCCTGACGGCGGTGGGTGGCGCTATGTCGGGCGACGGCAAGGCGAGAGGAACCGCTCGGCCACTCCCGACAAGCTGAAGAGCAAGTGGGGCAACCCGAAACTCGGCTACGCCTTCATGCACACGATCATCGACGACCACTCACGCATCGCATACACCGAGGTACACGACGACGAGACCGCCATCACCGCCGTCGGGGTGCTGCATCGAGCGGTGGCGTGGTTCGCCGAACGCGGCGTTACCACCGAGCGAATTCTGTCGGACAACGGAGGCGCGTACCGGTCCTTCCTCTGGCGCGACACCTGCGAGGCCCTGGCCATCACGCCGAAGCGCACACGTCCTTACCGACCGCAGACGAATGGCAAGGTGGAGCGCTTCCATCGAACAATGGCCGACGGCTGGGCTTACGCCCGTTGCTACCAGTCAGAACAAGAGCGACGGGACGCACTCAAGACGTGGCTACACCACTACAACCAGCACCGGCCCCACACGGCTTGCGGCAACCAGCCGCCCTTCTCACGATTGACTAACGTCCCCGATCGGTACACCTAGGGACCCTGTCGGCGTCAACTCTCCACCGCTCCGGCCGCCTCCGTGCCCGGATGGTGGCGGATTCGGGCGGCGAGGACGGCGACATCGTCCTCGGCGTGCAGTCCGTCGAGGCGGAGCAGGACCTCGTCGAGCATCTGCTCCACGCCGGCCCCGACGGACAGCCGCATCCGCGCCAGCCGGGACAGGGAGGCGTCGATGTCCTCGCCACGGCGCTCGATGAGCCCGTCGGTGAACATCACCAGGGTTTCCTCGGGGGTGAGGGCGCGGGTGACGAGTTCGTAGCCCCCTACGCCGGTGCCCAGGGGCGGGCCGACGGGGACGTCCACCAGACCGGCGGCGCCGTCGGGGCCGATGACCGCCGGGGGGAGATGGCCGGCGCTGGCGAAGGCGGCGATACCGCGCGCCGGATCGACCCTGGCCAGCAGGCAGGTCGCCGGGCGGCGGGACTCCTCCTCGGCCACCGCGGCGTCGAGTTGCCGCAGCACCCGGTGGGGCGGCAGATCGGTCGAGGCGACATAGCGCAGGTGGGAGCGGTAGGCGTTCATATCGACCGCCGCGTCGAGCCCGTGCCCCATCACATCCCCCATGACGAGCAGGGTGCGCCCGTAGTGGAGCCGTACCGTCTCGAACCAGTCGCCGCCCACAAGGGCGCTGCTGCCGGACGGCAGATAGCGGGTGGCCAGCTCCAGGTTGGGGTGCGGGCGGCCCGGCTCCGCGAGGAGCGCCCGCTGGAGGTCCATCGCGGTGCGCTGCACGTCGGCATGGCGGCGGGCGTGGGCGAGCCGGGTGGCGGTGAGGCGCGCCAGGTGATGCGCGGTGGCGGTCTCCTGCGCGGAAAAGCTGCCGCCCGCGCGCAGGGCGAGCAGCACACCGTAGCGACGGCCGTACGCCAGGAGCGGCGCGGCCACGGCCTCGGCGGCGCGGCCGCCCGTCAGGACCGCCGCCGCGGTGACCGGGCGCTCCTCGTCCAGCGCCCGTGCCGAGGGGGCGTCCTCGGCCGGGAACCGCGCCTCCAGCACCTTGACCAGGCCGGCCGTCGCGACGCGGGTGAGCGCCTCCGGGGACCGGGGCCGGGCGCCGGTGCCCTGCTCGGTGAGCAGGTCCACCGCCGCGGCGTCACACAGGTACCGGCACAGGAAGCGGGCCAGCTCGGCGCAGGTGGTCTGCTCGTCCAGGGTCGTGCCGATCTGCTCGGCGGCCTCTTCCACCGTGTGCAGACGGGCCAGGACGCCGGCGTGCTCGGCGTCCGGGTCCGTCTCCGCGCCATCCCGGTTCGACAAGGCCACCTCCAGGGCACTGCGGCCCGCCGCGGGCGGGGCGCTCTCATGCACCCATACCATCAGCAACCCGGCACCACGGCCCGGCACGGCGGCCGCGACGGTCCCCGTGCGGCCGAGCGCCACGGCCGGCCGAGCCCCTGGCGGCCGTCAGCTGAGGACGCCCGCGCCCAGCAGTCCGAAGAGCAGCCCGCCGACGAGGATCCGGTAGAGGACAAAGGAGTTGAAGGAGTGCTTGGCCACGAACTTCAGCAGCCAGGCGATCGAGGCGTAGGCGACGCCGAAGGAGACGACGGTGCCGATGGCCAGCGGGGCGACGGCGGCGCCGGTACCGATGGCGTCCTTCAGCTCGTAGATCCCGGCGCCGGTGAGGGCCGGGATGCCGAGGAAGAAGGACAGCCGGGTGGCCGCGACCCGCTCCAGGTCGAGCATCAGCGCCGTGGACATCGTCGCGCCGGAGCGGGAGAAGCCGGGGAAGAGGAGCGCGAGGATCTGTGAGCAGCCGACCAGCATGGCGTCCTTGAGCGAGGTGTCGTCCTCACCGCGCTTGTGGCGGCCCATCCGGTCCGCCGCCCACATCACCCCGCTGCCGACGATCAGCGAGCCGGCCACCACCCAGAGCGAGGCGAGCGGTCCTTCGATCAGCGGCTTGGCGGCCAGGCCGACCACGACGATCGGGAGGGTGGCGTAGATCACCCACCAGGCGAACTTGTAGTCGTGGTGGTACCGCTCCTCACGGTCGCGCAGCCCGCGGAACCACGCGCCCATGATGCGCACGATGTCCTTGAAGAAATAGGCGAGTGCCGCGGCGATCGCGCCGACCTGGATGACCGCGGAGAACGCGACAACGGTCTTGTCGTCGACCGGGATACCCATCAGCCCCTCGGCGATCTTGAGGTGACCGGTGGAGGAGACCGGCAGGAATTCCGTCACCCCCTCTACAGCTCCGAGGACGACGGCTTGGCCGATGCTGATCGCGCTCATGGGATCCATTCCGGGTGAAGGGTGATCGGTGGGCGTGGGGGCGCCGCGGCACACAGGACTGTACTGGCGTGCTCGCGATCCGGCCGAAGCGCGACGCTCAGCGGACTGCCGCGCAAGGGCGGTGCGGGTCCGTACGGCGGGCATGACCGGGGAGAGAAGGATCACGACTGCGGCATCGAGTGGCGGCGGGCCACCGGGATCCGCTACGCATGAAGCAGCCGTGGCCAACGGTGAACAGGGCGCGGGCGACCGGGCATTGAGCCGTGCCGCCGCCGCTCCGGTGCCGGTCCGGGGTGCGTCCCACGCGTCCCGGCGTCTACAGTTCACCGATGGTCTACAGCACTGTAGACGACCAGGGGGAGGAAGGGCACACCCGCCGGCGCCTCCCCGTCCCGCAGTCCACCCGAGGAGCCGGTATGCCGCTCACCGTGATCGCCATGGTCATCGCCCCCACCAGCGCGGCAAGAGAGCCACGGCGGCCGACGGACTGCTGGGAGGCCGTGTCGTGATCCCCGCTGCCCGGTCCTCCGCCCGGCAGGACACCGGTCGGACCGCCCCCGCCGAGCCGCCCGTCACCCCGGCGGGCCCTACCGCCGGCGCCTCGGGCGAACCGGCGCCGCCCACCCCTGCCAAGGCATCCGCCCCGCCCAAACAGCGCGACGCGTTCTTCGACAACGCCAAATACCTGGCCATCGTCCTGGTGGCGCTCGGGCACGCCTGGGAGCCGTACTACCATGGCAGCCGGAGCGCGGCGTCGCTGTATCTCTTCGTCTACGCCTTCCACATGCCGGCCTTCACGGTCATCTCCGGCTATTTCTCGCGCACTTTCGACGTGCGCCGCGACCGGCTCCAGCGGCTGATCACCGGCGTCGCCGTCCCGTTCGTCGTCTTCCAGACGGCCTTCGCGCTCTTCCGGTACTGGGCCGGTGACATCCCGAGTTTCACGGTCAGCCTGCTGGATCCGTGGTTCCTCACCTGGTTCCTGGCGGCCCTGTTCATCTGGCGGCTCACCGCTCCGTTGTGGCGGATCGTGCGCTGGCCGGTGCCGCTGGCCCTCGTGATCGCCATCGCGGCTTCCGCGTCCCCCGACGTCGGCACCGAACTGGACCTCCAGCGGGTGCTGCAATTCCTGCCGTTCTTCGTCCTCGGCATGTGTCTGAAGGCGGAGCACTTCAGCCTGGTACGCCGCTGGTCGGTGCGGATCGCCGCGGTGCCCGTCCTGGCGGTGGCCCTGGTCTTCGCGTACTGGGCCGTGCCCCGGATGAACGACGCCTGGTTCTACCACACCGACAGCGCCGAGAACCTGGGCGCTCCGTGGTGGATCGGTGCGCTGATGCAGCTCGCCATGTTCGGCTGCTCGCTGGTGCTGACGGCATGCTTCCTGGCCTGGGTGCCGGGCCGCCGGATGTGGTGCACCGCGCTGGGCGCCGGCACGCTCTACGGCTATCTGCTGCACGGCTTCCTCGCCAAGGCCTCCCGCTGGTGGGACTGGTACGACGCCGACTGGGTCCGCACCCCGTGGGGTGCCATCGCCGTCACCTTCATCGCCGCAGCGGTCGTGACACTGCTGTGCACACCGCCGGTGCAGCGGGTCTTCCGCTGCGTGATGGAGCCGAAGATGACCTGGGCGTTCAGAAGGGAGCCCCGGACCGGTGCGGCGGCGGCCCCTGCCGGGAAGCGGACGGTGGCGAAGCAAGCGTCGCCCTAGGTGTGTTGTCCGGACAGGTTGGTGACGCGGCTGGCTGGGGTGTGGCCGCTGATTCCGGTGTGGGGTCGGTGGTAGTTGTACCAGTCCAGCCAGTTGGGAAACGCTGCTTGGCGCTCGGCGTCTGAGGTGTAGGGCCGGTGGTAGGCCCATTCGTCGAGCAGGGTGCGGTGGAAGCGTTCGACTTTGCCGTTGGTCTGGGGTCGCCAGGGCCGCGTCCAGCGGGGGCTGATGCCCAGGTCACGGCAGGTCTGGCGCCAGGTGTTCTTGGTGTAGGCCCAGGCGTTGTCGGTCAGCACGCGTTCGGTGAAGACGCCTTGTCCGGCGAACCATGCCGTGGCGCGGGTCAGGAAGGCGGCGCAGGTCGGGGCTGTCTCGTCGGGCAGGTCTTCGGTGTAGGCGAGGCGGGAGTGGTCGTCGAGTGCGGTGTGCAGGTAGGCGTATCCGGCGCCGTTGCGGCGGTCCTTGTTCGGGCTGGAGGCGGCCCTGCCGAGGGCTTTGTGGCCGCCGCCGTCGGGGATGCGGCCGAGCTTTTTGACGTCGATGTGGACCAGTTCGCCGGGGCGGGAGCGCTCGTAGCGGCGGACGGGTTCGCCGGTGGCCCGGTCCAGCGTGGCCAGGGGTGGTGTGTGGTGGCGCTGGAGGATGCGGTGGGCGGTGGAGGCTGCGATGCCGGCGCGGCCTGCGAGTCGCAGTGGGCCGATGCGGTGTTCATGCCGCATCCGCAGAACGTGCTCCTCGACGGCTGGGGAGGTGCGTCGTGGCTGGTGGTGGGGGCGGCTGGAGCGGTCGTCCATGCCCGCTGGGCCGTGCAGTCGGTAACGGCCGGCCCAGCGGGCAGCGGTGGTGTGGCTGACCTGGAAGCGTTCCGCGGCCCGGCGAAGCGGCCAGCCGTCGTCAACGACGCACCGGGCCAGACGCAGCCTGCCGGTTGGGGTCAGCGGGGCATTACGGTGGGACACGAGGGCCTCCTGAGAACCGGTGGAGATGTCGCAATCCACACCAATCCCAGAAGGCCCTCACCCGTTCAAGCACCACCACGGTGCATGTCGCCTGTCACCAACGTCCCGGGACAACACACCTAGGGGGTGTCCGGTGTCTTGTCCGCTCCAGGGCCACGATCGCCCCGGCGGATAGCATCAGTACTGTTGGCGTGGCTCATCTGCGGTGGTGGCTCCTTCGTGGGCCGGTCGAGTACGTGACAGCACCTGATCGGAAGTCCTGCGAGAGGGCCGGCAGTGCGGTGAGCCCCGGCCACCCGAACCCTCCAGAGGCGCCGATCATGGATCCAGCTTCCGCGGCACCGCCACCCCGTACGGGCATCAGCCTGCGCCAGTTGCTGATGTCGCTGGGCGAGCCCCTGGTGGAGCTCCAGGCCGCGCCCGACGGACTGGACGTCGAGATCCGCAGCGTCGCCCTGCTCGACCCCGAGGACCCGCCGATGGCCCACCCCGGCGAGCTGATCCTCGCCATAGGGGCCCGGGGTCGCGCGGCGTTCCCCGCGCTGCGGGCCGGCGGACGCGACGGAGCCGCCGCCGTGGCGGTCAAGCTGGACGCTCCCGGGCAGGCCGCGGCGCTCAGTGCGACCGCCGTCGAGGCGGGCATCGCGCTGCTGTCCGTACGGAGTGAGGCGCGCTGGGAGCAGGTGGACGCGCTGGCCCGCGCGGCGCTGGAGAGTGCGCCGCAGGGGGGCCCCGGCGAGGGGGTCGAGGAGGGCGATCTGTTCTCGCTCGCGCAGACCACCGCCATCCTCACCGGCGGCATCGTCAGCATCGAGGACACCGCCAACCGCGTGCTGGCCTACTCCCGCTCCGCCGACGACGACGAGGTCGATGACCTGCGGCGGCGGTCCATCCTGGGGTGGCACGGCCCGGAGGCGTATCTGTCGAGGCTGCGCGAGTGGGGCGTGTTCCAGCGGCTGCGCACCTCCGACGAAGTGATCAACATCGATGCCCACCCCGAGCTGGGCATCCGCCGGCGGCTCGCGGTGGCCATCCGGTCCGGGGAACGGCAGCTGGGCGTCATCTGGGTACAGGAAGGATCTTCGCCGCTGTCCGAGCGCGCGGACCAGGCGCTGCTGGGCGCGGCCCGGGTCGCCGCACTGCATCTGGTGCGCCGCCGCCGGGAGCTCTCCGCCGATCTGACGCTGACCCGGACGCTGGCGGCCGGACTGCTGGAGGGCAGCACCGGGCCGCAGCCGCTGGCGAGCCATCTGGCCCTGGACGCGGCCCGCCCGGCGGCCGTCCTGGGCTTCTCGTACGGCACGGCCGAGGCGACCCCGCCGGAGCTGACCCGTGGCGAGGTCAGCAACCTGATCTCGGTGCACACCGCCGCCCGGCACCGCAGCGCCGTGGTCACCCAGGTCGACGCGCGGCTCTATGTGCTGCTGCCGCAGCTGCCGCGCAGCATCGACACCGGCACCCTGCGCGGCTGGGGCCAGGAGATCACCGACGCGGCCGGCCGCCACCTGGGCCTGTCGCTGCGCGGCTCCGTCGGCTGCATCGTGCCGGGGCTCGGGGAGATCCCCGAGTCGCGCCGGGAGGCGGACCGGATCCTGGACGCCATGCTGAGCGTCGGGGTCGCCACCACGGTCGCCGCGCTGCCGGACATCCAGGCGGAGGTGCTCGTCAGCGAGGTGCTGGCGCTGCTGTCGGCGCACCCCGAGATGCGCGACCCCCGGCTGACCGCCCTGGTCACCCACGACAGCCGCAACCAGGGGCAGTTGGCCGAGACCGTGCTCACCTATCTGAACGCCTTCGGCGACGTACGGGCCGCCGCCACCGAGCTGCATGTGCACCCGAACACGCTGCGCTACCGGATCCGCCGGGCCGAGGATCTGACCGGTCTCGACCTCAGCCGCCCGGATCAGCGGCTGCTGGCCATGCTCCAGCTGCGACTGCCGCCCGCCGACTGAAGCGGACCGGCCGGAACCCGTGGCGCGAGGCCCGGCCGGAGACCGGGCGGCCGTGCCGCCGGGTCCGCTACCCGGACCCCGTGGAGCCACGGAATCCGCTATCCGGGCACTCGCCTCCCCCGCACCGCCGATAGTCAACAGTTCTCCTAAACTGGGCGATACTGCTCCATTCAGCTGACGGGCTGGCGATGATGAGTGCGGAGAATGCTCTGCCGGGTGGCTCGGACCGCGCGTGCGATATCGCGAAAGCGGCCACCGCCGAGCTGGACGGCCACGGCCGGGTCGTGGCCTGGACCCGGGCGGCGGAGCGGCTGCTCGGGTATCCGGCTGCGGAGATCCTGCACCACCCCGCCGCGGAGCTGCTGGCGATACCGGGCGACGAGGTGCGGGTGGCCTCCGTGGCGCGGTGGTGCCGTGCCGGGGACGGCTGGGGCGGTTCGGTCGCGGCGCGCCACCGGGACGGCCGGGAGGTGCAGCTGGCGGTGCAGGTCACGCCGGTGCTGGACGGCGCGGGGCCCGAGCGGTGGTCCGTCCTCGCCATGGAGGAGTGGCGGGTGCCGGGCGGCGGGGTGAACCAGCTGATGCTCGAACCGTTCCTGGCACACGCACCGGTCGGCATGGCGGTGCTCGACACCGAGCTGCGGTACGTCTGGGTGAACGACGTGCTGGAGCGCCTGATCCCGCTGGACCAGCGGCTCGGGAAGCGGGTGCACGAGGTACTGCCGAGGCTGGAGGCCGCGGCGTTCGAGGAGCGGATGCAGCGGGTTCTGCGGACCGGGGCGCCCGTGATGGACTACGAATTCCGCAGCCCCACCTATGCGGACCCACACCAGGAGCGTGCCTACTCGGCGTCCTTCTTCGGGCTGTCGGACCCCCGGGGCCGGCGGATCGGCCTCTGGTACATGGTCATCGATGTCACCGAGCGCTGGCGGGCTCAGGAGCGTCTGGCCCTGCTGAACGACGCCAGCGTCCGGATCGGCAGCACGCTCGATGTCACCCGGACCGCTCAGGAACTGGCCGATGTCGCGGTGCCGGCGCTCGCCGACTTCGTCGCCGTCGATCTGCTGGATTCGGTCCTCCGGGGCGAAGAGCCGGTGCCCGGGCCGGTCGACAGCACGCCCACCCTGCGCCGCTGCGGTCAGCAGTCGGTCCACGAAGGCTGCCCGGAGGCCGGTCTGGCCGTGGGGGAAGCCGTCCAGCGGTCCCCTTCGTCGCCGATCGCCCGCTGTCTGCTCAAGGGCGCGTCGCTGGTGGAGCCGGTCCTGGACCTCACCACCAGCGCCTGGGTCACCGAGGACCCGGTGCGGGCCGCCGTCATCCGGGAATTCGGGTTCCGTTCGGTGATGGTGGCACCGGTGCAGGCCCGTGGCATCACCCTGGGCGCGGCGACCTTCTTCCGGTCCCGCCGTCTGGGGCCCTTCGCGGCGGACGACGTACAGCTGGCCGAGGAGCTGGTCACACGGGCCGCGGTGTGTGTCGACAACGCGCGCCGTTTCACCCGCGAGCGGGCCGCGGCCCGGGTGATGCAGCAGAATCTGCTGCCGCACGAGCTGACCGGCGGGTCCGCGCTGGAGGTGGCGTCGTGGTACTTCCCGGCGGACGCGCCGAGCGGGGTGGGCGGCGACTGGTTCGATGTGATCCCGCTGTCCGGGGCGCGGGTCGCCCTGGTCGTCGGGGACGTGGTCGGCCACGGCATCAACGCCGCGGCCACCATGGGGCGGCTGCGGACCGCCGTGCGTACGCTGGCGAATCTGGATCTGCCGCCCGATGAACTGCTGGCCCGTCTGGACGACTTGGTCATCGAGCTGGTCAAGACGCAGGGTGCCGACCCGGCGGCGGACACCGGGGACCCGAGCGTGGCCTCCACGTTCATGGGCGCCACCTGTCTGTACGCCGTCTACGACCCGGTCAGCAGGCGGTGCAGCATGGCGCGGGCCGGGCATCTGCCGCCCCTGATCGTCGGCCCCGACGGCGCCGTGGACTGGCCGGACCTGCCCGCCGGACCGCCGCTCGGCCTCGGGTCGCTGCCCTTTGAGGCGGTCGAGCTGGAGCCCGCTGAAGGCAGCCTGATCGCGCTCTACACCAACGGGCTGATCGAGACCCGCGACCAGGACATCGAGGTCGGGCTGTCCCGGCTGAGCGGTGCCCTGGCGGTGCCCGGGGAGACGCTGAAGGAGCTCGGCGGGAATGTGATCAAGACCCTGCTGACCGGCCCGCCGTCCGACGACGCCGCGCTGCTCCTCGCCCGGACCCACGCCCTGGACGCGCGGCAGGTCGCCTCCTGGGAGCTGACCTGCGATCCGGCCGTCGTCGGCACCGCCCGTGGCCTCGCCGACCGGCAGCTGACCGAGTGGGGCATGGACGCTCTGCTGTTCACCACGGAGCTGATCGTCAGCGAACTGGTCACCAACGCCATCCGCCATGCCACCGCGCCGATCACCCTGCGCCTGATCCGGCAGGACGTCCTGATCTGCGAGGTCTCCGACGCCAGCAGCACCTCGCCGCGCCTGCGCCACGCCCGGACCACCGACGAGGGCGGCCGCGGACTGTTCATCGTCGCGCAGCTCACCCGGCGGTGGGGCACCCGCTACACCCCGAACGGCAAGGTCATCTGGACCGAGCAGAGCCTGCCGTCCGACGCGGGCGGCGCCGACGAGGACTGAGCCGGGCTCGCGGGCGGGACACCTCCAGGGCGCCCCGGGCACCCCGGGGCGCCGCGCTCACCCCGCCCCGAGAGCGCTCCGGGCACCTTCCCGCTCGCCCCCGCCCGGCACATGGCCGCAGTCGTCCCCGGCCGGGACGGGCCAGCCGACGAGACCGCGTCCGGGCAGCTCGACATAGTCACGGTCGGTGCCGGCCACCACGCGGCGCGGCGCCGCGCCGGCCCGTTCGGCGGTCAGCTGGGCGGTCACGAAGGCCGCGCTCGTCCGGACGATGTCGCGGGTCAGCCCGAGGGGAAGCAGCGCGCGGGTCTCGGCGGTCGCCTCGTCCTCGCCGGCCCGCAGCACCACCCGGACGTCGGGTGCCACCCCGTGGGCGGCGACCGCCACGGCGATGTTGTCCAGCTCATGGGAGCCGACGGCGGCCAGCGCACGGGCCCGCCCCAGGCCGAGCCGTGCCAGCACCGCACGGTCCTCCCCGTGCGCCAGCACCACGGGTATCCCCATCGACCGCGCGAGCCGCAGGTTCGGGGCGGTGGGCTCGCGCTCGACCCCGACGACCGGGACGCCCAGCTGCCGCAGGGTCTGGCACAGCCGCAGGCCGACCTGCCCCAGCCCCACCACGATGACGTGCCCGGACCGCGGCA
Organism: Streptomyces sp. P9-2B-2; assembly: GCF_030406865.1. Classification (NCBI taxonomy): domain Bacteria; kingdom Bacillati; phylum Actinomycetota; class Actinomycetes; order Kitasatosporales; family Streptomycetaceae; genus Streptomyces; species Streptomyces sp. P9-2B-2. Next base: position 844,857 of record NZ_CP129126.1, read on the forward strand.
GCACCCGCGGTCCGAGGACGCCGACCAGCCGCGGGCCGAACAGCCGGTCGACGATGCCCGCGGTCAGCAGCGCGGTGAAGCCCACCGTCACCAGCATCGCCACGCCGGACACCACCTCGTACCCGGGATGGCCGGCGTGCGGAGCGGCCGGACCCACGCCCGCCACCACCCGGGCGGCCTCCAGGAACGCGGTGCTGACCGGCTTGTGGAAGACGCCCACCAGCCAGATCCAGTCCAGGACCAGTACGGCCACGATGCCCAGCAGCCCGATGAGCAGCAGGCGGGCATCCGCGTCATGGGGCTGCAACTGTCCCCGCAGCCGTCCCAGCAGCGCCTGCCGCCGGGCGGCCGGGCTCGCCCGCCACGCCGTCTCCACCAGCCGGTCCTCTTGCGGGCGGACCGCCACCGCGCCCTGCCCGTCGTGCCACACGGCCAGCGCGTCGGGGTCGACGCACAGTCCGGCCAGCGTCGGCGCCAGGAGGTCCGCGGGCGAGACCGGCACACAGTCGGGCAGCAGCAGCCGGAGCTGCTGCGCCACGGTGCGGTCGAAGACGGTGACGACGATCCGGACGGAGTCGCGGACATGGCGTACGGCGAGGGCGTAGCGCAGCGCGGAGAGGTCGTCGCCCACCAGGACCGCGATGGCGGCCGGCGGTGTGGCGAGGGCGCGGCGGAGGTCCTGGTCGTCCGGCGCGGCAAGGTGGCCGACGGGATGGCCACTCTCCCCCAGGGAGGCACAGACCCGTCGGGCCAGCGTTGTGGCGCCTATCACCAGGACCCCGACGCCCCCTTCTGTCTGATTTGTCACCATTTCCCCGGCTTCGTCCACCAGTTGTGACTGGCGCACCTCCGGAGGTTCACCGCGCCGTTCACATGACATTCCGTCCTCCGACGCGCGGCGGTCGCCCACCCCTGGTGGTGTGGGTGAGGGCGTGGTCGCGGGAGCGGTCCGGGTCTGTCGGGCGGAGGGAAGGGTGGCCATGGAGTCCCCTTGCTCGTCGGCCGGCGGCGGGGCCGGTCACCAGACCCCAGGGCCGAACTCACGCTAGGGCGCGGGCGGTCCAGGACATCTGTTCCGTAGGCCAAGGCTCCGCCGACGGCGTTGTCCGTCCGCACCAGCACCGTCCCGCTGCCCGCCGCGACGGGCCCGGCGAGCCGCCGGCGCCTCCGGATCTCCCCGTGCGCCCCGGGTGCGAGCCCTTCGTTCCGGCCCTCCGCATTAGCCGAACGGACAGCCATCGGGGGCGAATTTGTCCGCTCTCACAAATACGCCGCCGCGCACCGCCACATACGCTTACGCAAATCCCAATCCGGACGTGATGCGGCTCACCTCTCACGAGGAGGACGAGCAATAGCGCGGCGGCGCAAAGAAGCGCTCCCCCACCCGCGCAGGCATCCGAAGGCCATGGCCCACTCGCTGCGCCTTCGCACATCGTCAGGGCCACGATCGCCACCACCTGCACCCGGCCCTCTCGTGCGTCCCCGTACCGAGGCGATCCCAGCAGGCACCACATGCATGACCCCTCCAACCCTCAATGGATGTCGAAGATGACTACACCTCCCCCCAGCCCCGTGGCCGCTCCGCCCGCTCCGCCGGGGCACGGGCAGTCTCCGCAGCAGTCAGGTCTTCAGTCGGGCCTCAAGAACCGCCATCTGTCCATGATCGCCGTTGGTGGGGTCATCGGCGCCGGCCTCTTCGTGGGTTCCGCCTCCGGCATCACCGCGGCCGGCCCCGGCATCCTGCTGTCGTACGCCCTGGTCGGCGCGCTGGTCGTGTTCGTGATGCGGATGCTCGGTGAGATGGCTGCCGCCAACCCGACCTCCGGCTCGTTCTCCGCCTACGCGGACCGGGCGCTCGGCCGCTGGGCCGGATTCTCGATCGGCTGGCTGTACTGGTTCTTCTGGGTCGTGGTGCTCGCCGTGGAGGCGACCGCCGGTGCCGCCATCCTCACCAGCTGGGTCCCGGCCGTCCCGCAGTGGGCCTGGGCGCTGATCGTGATGGTCGTACTCACCGCCACCAACCTCGCCTCGGTCGCCTCGTTCGGTGAGTTCGAGTTCTGGTTCGCGGGCATCAAGGTCGTCGCCATCGCGGCCTTCATCGTCATCGGCGGTCTGGCGATCTTCGGGGTGCTGCCCGGTTCCGACAACGCGGCCACCGGCTTCGCCAACCTCACCTCCCATGGCGGCTTCCTGCCGCACGGCCCCAGCGCGATCCTCACCGGTGTGCTGATGGTCGTCTTCTCCTTCATGGGCAGCGAGATCGTCACCCTCGCCGCCGGTGAGTCCGAGGACCCGCAGCGCGCGGTCACCAAGGCCACCAAGAGCGTCATCTGGCGCGTCGGCATCTTCTACCTCGGCTCGATCCTCGTGGTGGTCTCCCTGCTGCCGTGGAACGACCCGTCGATCGCCAAGAAGGGCTCGTACGTCGCGGCCCTGGACACCATAGGTATCCCGCACGCCGGCCAGATCATGAACGTCATCGTGCTGACCGCGGTGCTCTCCTGCCTCAACTCCGGCCTCTACACCGCCTCCCGGATGGCCTTCTCGCTCGGCCAGCGCGGCGACGCCCCGAAGGCCTTCGCCCGGACGAACTCCCGAGGCGTCCCGCAGGCCGCGATCCTGGCCTCAGTGCTCTTCGGCTTCATCGCGGTCGGCTTCAACTACGTCTGGCCGACCACGGTCTTCCAGTTCCTGCTGAACTCCTCCGGCGCGGTGGCGCTGTTCGTCTGGCTGGTCATCTGCTTCTCCCAGCTGCGGATGCGCGGGATCATCCTGCGCGAGAACCCCGACAAGCTGGTCGTCCGGATGTGGCTCTTCCCGTACCTGACCTGGGCGACGATCGCGATGATCTCGTTCGTGCTGGTCTACATGCTCACCGACGACAGTGAGGGCGGCGGCCGGATCCAGGTCGTGCTGTCGGTGCTGCTCGCCATCGTGGTCGTCGCGGTCTCCCTGGTCCGCGAACGGCTCGGCCGCGGCGCCTCCGAGAAGGAGGCCGTCACCTCCCGCTGACCGAACGGTCTGCCATACGGGCAGGGGTATGCCTATGCATACCCCTGCCCGTAGTCTCGCCTGAGCGCCACTCCCGGTAGCGCCCCTGCTCAGCTCCGTGTCCGACCCACCAACGGAAGGCCCCCCGAACAGATGCCCGTCTTCAGACGCCGCAAAGGCAGCCTTCCCCGCCTGGTCCCCGAGCTCGACGACCGCACACTGGGACAGGTCCGGCGCCGCGTCGAGACGTGCTGGTCCCGCGGGTCGCTCGACACCGCCGTGATGGCCTCGATGGCGGACGTGATCAACGAGGCGGACCAGGACTGGGACCGCAAGGCCCACCGGCTGGCGGTGCTCGCCCGGGCCGCGGGGCGGTCGCTGCCCGGCATCTGGCGGCAGCACAACCCCCAGGACCAGAACGCGCTGCTGCTGCACGCCTGGTCGGATCTGATGCAGGCCCGGCAGGAGGGCTCCGGCGTCGATCTGTACGAGACCCGGGAGACCTGCCGGCTCGCGGCCGACATGCTCCCCGCCGACCCCACACCGTGGACCCTGCACCTGGCCACGCTCCGCCTGGAGCAGCGCCCCTCCACGGAGCTGTCGGCGATCTGGCGCGAGATCAAGGCCCGCGACCCGTGGAACCGCGAGGCGCACCTACAGGCGCTGGGGTACCTGTCGCCGGACGAGTGCGGCTCCAGCGCACTGGTCCTGGATCTGCTCGACGGTGTCCGCGCCGCCATGCCGCCCGACGCCCCCGCCGCCGGGCTGGAGCTCACCGCGCTCATCAGCAGCCACCAGCGGGCGGTTGGCGGCGGCGGCCTGATGGCCGTCGGCGCCGGAGAGATTTGGCGGCGGCCCGACGCCGCCAAGGCCCTCGACCATGCGGCGCACTACTGGCCGGGCCCGGGGTTCCTGACCCACGCGGCGGCCCTGGCCGATCTCAACCTGCTGGCGTACGCCCTGATCAAGGCCGGCCGGACGACCGAGGCCGGGACCGTACTGCGGGCCACCGGCGGCGTGGTGACCCCCTGGCCGTGGAGCATGGACGGGGACGCGCTGGAGCGGTTCTCGCACTACCACGGCCGCTATGCGACGAGCGATCCCGACGGCGGTTCCACGGGCCGACGGCGCTGACGGATAGCACCGACACCGGCAACCCACCACGGGCAGAGCGGACATGCGTACGAAGCACGGTGCGCGTGTTGCGGGCAGATAGCCGGAACGGGTGGTTTTGTCGGCTCTTGCGGCCTATCTGGCGTGCCCTCACCCCTTCCAGGGGATCCCCTCCTGGAAGAGGGTTGGGAGATTCGCATGCGCCACACCGTCAGCACCGGCCGCTCCGCGGCAACTGGCGGCCGGCGCGTGCTGGTGTTGCTCGCGTTACTGGCCCTGCTCCACTCCGCACTCACCACCGGCTGCCCCGAAGCCCTGCTGACCGAGGCCGGTTGCCGTCTCCAGAGCGGCCCGCCCGCCGTGACCGTCCCGGCCGGACGGCCCTGTCTTCCGGCAGGCCCGGTGCTGGCGTCCACCGAGGGCGACGGGAAGCATCCGGGCAGCGGCGTCCGGCACAAATGCGACGCCTCGGCCTGCCATCTCCGCCATCAGATCCCCACGGGCGCCGGAGGCAAAGCGCTCGGGGACGCCCTCGTCGAGGAGACCATTGGCGCGTCGGAGAACGCCTCCGCCACGGCTGTCGTCACCGCCGCCGCCCCCGCATCGCCGAAGCGCGTGGCCATCCTGCGCTGCTGAGCGAGCCCGGCCGCATCCACCCACCCCTCCCCGCACCGGGGCCCGGGGCGACTGCGGCCTGCCGTCATCAGCTCTCGGGACCACCACCGCAGGAGATCCGGCATGCCCCTCGACGTCTTTGCCGCTCTTGGCGCGCTCGTCCGCGCCGAGGCCGCACGCAACCGCACCAAGCCCGCGAAGCCCCCCACGGACCAGCCTCCGGCACAGCGCTCGCACAGCCCGGCACCCCCGCCGGTCGAACCGCCGGACACCGCAGCCGCCCCCGCTCCCCCCGCCAAGAAGCGACATCCGCTCGCCAGGCTGATGCAGAAGCTGACCACGCTCATCGGCTGAGCCGGGCGACGGGCCCCCGGCGGCCCGTTGCCCGTGGGCGCCGCCGCGCGGCGCACCCGGCCGGGCGGCGGCGGGCCCCGGCGGCGCACCGTTTGTCCGGCCCCCCGGTCGGCGCCATCCTGGAGCCATGGCCCCCGATTCAGGCCCGGACACCCTGTCCGGGTGGGCCGTCCGGCAGCCCGGCCCGGTTGCCTCCGGGCCGCTGACGCCGGTCCGCCGCCCGGCTCCCGCGCCGGGCCCCGATGAGCTGTCGCTCAGGGTGGAGGCCTGCGGTGTCTGCCGTACGGATCTGCACCTGGCGGAGGGCGACCTGGCCCCGCACCGCCCGTCGACCGTGCCGGGCCATGAGATCGTCGGCCGGGTGACCGCCACCGGCGCGGCGGTGACCCGGTTCCGGGCCGGGGACCGGGTGGGCGGGGCGTGGCTGCGCGGTACCTGCGGAATCTGCCGCTACTGCCGGGCGGGCCACGAGAACCTGTGTCCGGCCTCCGTGTACACCGGATGGGACGCCGACGGCGGCTTCGCCGAAGCCGCCGTCGTGCCCGCGGACTACGCCTATCCGCTCCCGGACACCGAGGACGCCACGCTGCTGGCGCCGTTGTTGTGCGCCGGGATCATCGGCTACCGCGCGCTGCGCCGCAGTGCGCTGCCCGACGGTGGCCGCCTCGGCATCTACGGCTTCGGCGCCTCGGCGCATCTGGCCGCGCAGGTCGCCCTGACCGAAGGGGCCACCGTCCATGTGCTGACCCGGTCCGGGCAGGCCCGTGAACTCGCCCTGGAACTGGGCGCGTCCTCGGCCGGCGACGCCTACGACCGGCCGCCCGAACCGCTGGACTCGGCGATTCTCTTCGCGCCGGTGGGCGACCTGGTGCCGGTGGCACTGGAGGCGCTGGACCGCTCCGGAACCCTCGCCGTGGCCGGGATCCATCTCACCGACATCCCGCCGCTCACGTACCAGCGCCATCTCTTCTACGAGCGGAACCTGTGCAGCGTGACCTCCAATACCCGGGAGGACGGCCGTGAGTTCCTGGCGACCGCGGCGCGGATCGGCATCCAGGTCACCGTCAGCCGCTACCCGTTGAGCCGCGCCCCGGAGGCGCTCGCGGATCTGGCCGCGGACCGCGTGCACGGGGCGGCCGTGCTGACGCCGGGCTGACCGGAGGCGAGGCGGCGGAGACGAGGCGGCCACCAGGCCGTGCGCACCTACGGCGGGCGTCAACCCCGATCCACGAGGTGACGCCTTTCGAGTACTCGCAACGCCCACAATCGTCACGGATAGTAGTCACCGGTTACGCAATGCTGTCGGTTCGCGGGTTCGAGCGTGAGGACGAGAGGAGCCACATGGCCGTCGAGCAGATCCAGGCCGGAGTCGAGTGCGGGATCGAGGTGGGCCGGGGCGACGCCCGCTACGAGGCCCTGCGGAGAGGGTTCAACCAGCGCTTCATCGCGACACCTGACTATGTGTCAGTCGTCAGCTCGACGGGTGAGGTCGTCGCCGCGGTCAACAAGTATCTAGCGAGTCACCGTGCCGACGAGGATCTCCACCGGCGGCTCACGGTCCGCTCGGGCGGCCACTGCTACGAGAACTTCGTCTGCGGCAAGGACGTGGGCGTGATCGTCGACATGGGGCAGCTGGACCGGGCCTACCTGGACCAGGAAATGGGCGCGTACTGCGTGGAGTCGGGGGCGAACAACTGGCATGTCGCCACGCACCTCTACGCACCGTTCGGAGTGGCGCTGCCCGGCGGCTCCTGCTACTCCGTCGGCACCGGCGGCCATGTGGTCGGCGGAGGCTACGGACTGCTGTCCCGGCAGCACGGGCTGACCGTCGACTATCTCTACGCGGTGGAGGTCGTCGTGGTCCGCGACGGGCAGCATGCGGAGGTCGTGATCGCGCGCCGCGACTCGCCCGAACCGGAACTGCGCGAGCTGTGGTGGGCCCACACCGGCGGGGGCGGCGGGAACTTCGGTGTGGTCACCCGGTATTGGTTCAAGGGCCTGCCCGAGCCCCCCTCCCAGGTCCTGCTGCACGCCGTGGCGTGGCCGTGGGAGGAGTTGCTGGAGCGCCCGGAGCGCCTGAAGTCGCTGGTGCGCAACTACGGGCTGTTCTTCGAGTACGAGAACACCACCCGGCTCCCGGCGTCCCTCCGCGGCGACTACAGCGATATGTTCACCCTGCTGAAGCTGAACCAGCGCGCCAACGGCAAGGTCGGTCTGATCACCCAGCTCGACGCCACCAGGCCGGACAGCGTGGAGCGGCTGAACGCCTTCCTCGACTGGATCACCCAGGATCTGGACGTCGAGCCCACCCCCTTGGACCGGCGGATGGGTGAACACGCCCCCATGTGCGGCCTGGTGGTGCCGACCCGGCTGCCCTGGCTCACCGCCACCCAGACGCTCAACGGCTCCGGCGACAACCAGTGCGGCAAGTACAAGTCGGCGTACATGCGGCGCGGTTTCACCGAAGCGCAACTCGACGCCATCTACCGCCACTTGTCGACCGAGGACTACGACAACCCGCAGGCGCTGCTCCAGGTCGACTCGTACGGCGGCGCGATCAACCTCCCCGACAGCGGTGCCACCGCGGTCTACCAACGCAGTTCCGTACTCAAGCTCCAGTACCAGACGTACTGGAGCTGGGATCAGGACGCCAACCACGACGATGTCACCGACTATCTCGACGCCGAGATCGACCCCGCGATCGCGGCGCCGCATCTGCGCTGGATCCGTGAGTTCTACCGCGACGTCTACCAGGACACCGGTGGAGTGCCGATCCTGGCGCCGGCCGACGCCCCGGCGGGCGGACAGCCGGAGCCGGTGACCGACGGGTGCTACATCAACTACCCCGACACCGACCTCGACGACCCCGAGTGGAACCGTTCCGGCGAGTCCTCGCACCGCCTGTACTACGGCGACAACTACGCGCGCCTACAAGCGGTCAAGGAGCACTGGGACCCGCGCAATGTGTTCCGTCACGCCCAGTCCATCCAGCCGTACACCCGCTGACCGCGCCACGGCGGTCCGCGGGGATGTTCCTTCCGTTCCGCTGCCGTGAGCACGGCCGATCGGCACAATGGAGGGGTGCCCCAATTCTCGGAATTCAGCCTCGCCGACGGAACGTCGGTTCGTCTCGAACTGGCCCCGGTGGCCGCGGCCGCACCCCCGGCGCAGTCCCCGGAGGCCGACCTGCCGGACGGCATGGGCCCGACCGTGCCGGTGGCCCGTGGCGGGGCGGCGGCCGGAGCCGGTGCCGTCGCGGCGATGCGGACGACGCTGCGTCCGCTCGGGCCCCTGCTCCAGGAGATCCACGACGCGGTCACCGCCTCCGAACGCCCGCCGAGTGAGATGTCGGTGCAGTTCGGGGTGCAGGTCGGCCAGGACCTCAAGTTCGGCATCGTCGGGGCCAACGGCCATGCGAGTCTGACGATCACGGCGACCTGGCAGCCCCAGCGGGCGGAGTAGTGGGCTGGTTCCGCGCCGTATCGGGCAACGACGATCCGGCGGATCCCCGGTTCCGGGTGGCGTCGGTGCTGGATGCCGGGGACGGCAAAGCGGCGGGCGCTGCCGTGGTACTGACGCCCCATCACCTGCTCACCTGCGCCCATGTGGTCAATGACGCGCTCGGGAAGGAGCTCTTCGACGACAGCCGGCCTGAGGGGCTCACGCTGCGGGTGCAGACCCACGGCCCGTCCGGTGCGCAGCTGCACGAAGCGCAGACCGTCCACTGGATCCCGCCGCGGCGGCTCGACGGAGGCGACGGTCCGCCGGGCCGCGGCGAGCTGGAGTGGGCGGGCGATCTGGCGGTCCTCAGGGTCGGCGCCGCGTTGTGCTGCCCGGCTCCGCCGGAGTTCCGGCGGATGCGGGTGGGCCAGTCCGTGCGCGCCTGGCACGGCAGCGCGCTGAGCGGCTCGTACGCCGATGTCCGGGTGAAGACCTGTGACAGCCGGGTCGGTTACCTGGACGGCGCGCTGTCCGGGATGGCGATCGGGCCCGCCTACAGCGGCGGCCCGCTGTGGTCGGAGGCCGAGGGCGCGGTCGTGGGACTCGTCGCCGCCTGCATGCTGCCGCCCGCCGACCAGGGTTACGATTCCCGGCATGTCACCCGCCGCAGTTGGGGCATCCCGTGGCAGCGGATCGAGGCGGAGCTGCGGGCGGCCGGTGCCGGGGCCCTGCTCGACCGGCCGGTGTGCGACGACGATCCCGCGCAGGCCGTCCTCGCCGATCTGCTGGCGAATGTGCTGCCCGCGCCGATGTTCCGGGCCGACTACGCCAGGGCGGTCGCCGAACGCTGCGGTCTCGGGCACCCCACGGACGGGTCCGCCCCGTCTCCGGAGGAGTTCGCGCGGATCCTGGTGACCGAGGAGCGGGCGCTGGCCGCGCTGACGGAGGCGCTGCGTTCCAGGGACCCGGGAGCCGTGACCGCGCTGATCGCGGCGGGGAAGCTTTCCGCGGTGCCCCGGCTGCTGTCGCCGCGGGAGCACGACCGGCTAGTGGCCCTGCTGACCGGGCTGCCGGAAGAGCTGGTGGACCTGCTGCCGGAGGCCGTACGGGCCGCACTGCCGCTGGTCGCCGAACTCCCCTGTGACGCCGGGTTTCCCGCGCTGCTGGGGAGGCTGGAGCAGCTCTCCGGCGACAGCCGTTCCGGCCCGGGCGAACTGCGGGTGCCCGGCCTGCTGCGGGCGGTCGAATATGTGGCGGTGCTGTGTCCCGCCCCGGAGCGGGCCCGGCTGCGGCTGTGGGCCGACGGTGTCGCCGCCCGGCTCGGCCTCCCCGCGTCCTCGCTGCGGGAGCGCCGTGCCGACGCGGACGAATGGGCTCTCGGGCGGCGCCGGCGCACCCGTCCACCGAGGCTGCTGGTGCATCTGGTCAAGGCCGGTACGGACGCCTTCCATCTGCGCCTGTGGAGCGATGACGGGATGGGCCCGCACCGGGCGCCGACCGAGACCGGCCGCCGGTACAGCGCGGCCGAGACCGCCGGGGCGGTGCTGGAACTCCTGGAACGGCTCTGCCGGTCCGCTCCCGAGGGCGTCCGGCCGGTCGTCGAGGTCCTCCTCGACCGTGACTGCCTCGAACTCCCCGTGGACGAGTGGGAGTTCGCGGACGCGGACGGGCTGATCCCGGGGGTGCTGGGTGCGGAGTACGCCCTGGTGGTGCACTGCCCGGAACTCCTGCGCCGCAATGAGCGTTTTCTCACCGACTGGCGCCACCGCTGGGAACATCTGGAATCCTCCGGCCCCCTCCGCATCACCGGTCCGTCCACCGGAGTGCGCGAGGTGTACGGCAAGTTGCTCGACCGCCGCGATGCCGCCCGGGTATCGGTCGAGGTGTCCGCACGGGCCCGGATGGAGATCATCCAGGTGTGTCTGGCCATGGGCGTTCCCGTCGTGCTGTGGGACCGCGGTCCGGCGCACGAGGTCTCGCATGCCGTCCAGCAGGTCTCGGACGCCCCGGCCCGTGCGCTGCCCGAGCAGGTCCGTTCCTACCGCGCCAAGACCCTGCACCGTCCCGCCGACCATCCGGGCCGGCCCGTTCTCGCCTGGGCCGATCCCGACCGTGCGCTGCCCGAACTCCAGCTTTCCGAACCCACGGAGCTCTTATGAACGCCGAACCGGCCACCGACTGGCGGCTGTTCCAGGGAGACGGCACCCAGCGCCGGGTCACCCTGCCGCAGGCCCCGCCCTGGCGCCGGTTCGGCGGCTCGCGGCGCGGCGCCGCCGGGCCGCTGCCGTATCTGATCGCTCCGGAGCACGCCGACGTGGTCAATGCCGCGCTGCATCTGCGCAGGCCGCTCCTGGTCACCGGCCCGGCCGGCACCGGCAAGTCCTCGCTCGCCCGGGCGGTCGCCCATGAGCTCGACCTCGGTGAGGTGCTGCGCTGGCCGGTGAACAGCCGGGCCCACGTCCAGGACGCCCTGTACCGCTACGACGCCATCGGGCGGCTGCGGGAGACCACCCTCAGCCGGGACCGCGGGGAGGCCGAGCCCTCCATCGGCAGCTTCGTCCGCCTGGGCCCGCTGGGCACGGCGCTGGTACCGGGCCCGCGGCCGCGGGTGCTGCTCGTCGACGAGCTCGACAAGGGGGACGTCGATCTGCCCAACGATCTGCTGACCGTGTTCGAGGAGGGCGTCTTCGAGATCCCGGAGCTGGCCAGGCTGCCCGAGGCGCAGTCGGTGATCCAGGTGCTGGCGGCCGACTCCCAGGACCCGGTCACGGTGGAGCGGGGCAAGGTGCTGTGCACCGAATTCCCGGTCGTGGTGATCACGAGCAACGGGGAGCGGGACTTCCCCCCGGCGTTCCTGCGCCGCTGTATCCGGCTGGATCTGCCCACTCCCGACGAGGAGCGGCTGCGCGCCATCGTGGCGGCCCACCTCGGCGACGGCTCGCTGGACGGCGTCGAGGATCTGCTCCGGTCGTTCCTCCAGCGCCGCGGTCCGGGCGAACTCGCCACCGACCAGCTGCTCAACGCCGTCTTCCTGCGCGCCGGCGGCGTCGATCTGGACGCCGACGGGCTGCTGGACGCCGTGCTCCACCAACTCGGCGGGACCGTCTGAGCGATGACAGGGGGAACGGACCGGCTCCGGGAGGTGCTCGCGGTCTTCGCGGGGGCCGGTGTCGAGCTGGACCGGCACTCCCTGCTCGACGCGCTCTGGCTGGCCGGACGACTGCCGACCGGGCCGCAATCGGCGCCGCTCGCACGGGCGTTGGGCCCCGGGCACCGGTCGGTGGCCGGTGAGCCGTGCCCGGAGCCACCGCCGCCGCCCCCGCCGGACGACAGTGCCCTGGCGGAAGCGGAGCCCCCGGACGTCCTGCCGCTGGACGACCTCGGCGGCGATCTGCACGCCGCACCGGAGACCGGGACGGCGCCGCGGCCGCCCCGGCGGGAGTTCCCGCTGCCGCCGAAGACGAGTGCGGCGATCCCGCTGCGGGTCCCGGAGAACAAGGCGCTCCTCGGCGAGCTGGGCATCGGCCGCGCCCTGCGCCCGCTGCGCCAGCGCCGGGCCACCACCCGTATCCAGGAGTTCGACGAGGCGGCGACGGCGGCCGCACTGGCCGAGAGCGGGCTGCCCGATGTCGTGCTGCGTCCCGGGCACGAACGCTGGCTCGACCTCGCGCTCGTGGTGGACGACGGGATGTCGATGCTGCTGTGGCGGCGGCTCGCCGTCGAGTGGCGGACGATGATGCAGCGGGTCGGGGCGTTCCGCATGGTCCATGTGCACGGGCTGGACACCCGCGGGCCCGATGCCCCGTTGCTGCGCGGCCGCCCGTTCGACCCGGACACCACCTCGCTGCCGCCGGCGGTGCTCGCCGACCCGTCGGGCCAGACCCTGATCCTGCTGCTGAGCGATGGGATGGGGGCCGCCTGGCGGGACGGCCGGATGCACCGGGTGCTGGGGCGCTGGGCGGCGAACGGACCGGTGGCGGTGCTGCACGCGCTGCCGCCGCGGTTGTGGAGCGGCTCCGGCATCCAGGCCGGCCGCTGGCGGGTGACGACGCGCCGGCGGGGCGCCGCCGGGGCCTCGTGGAGCGTCAGCGATCCGGTCCTGCCTGCCGACCTCGCGCCGTTCCACGGGCTGCCGGTGCCGGTGCTGGAGACCTCCGCGGGCCCCGTCTCGGCCTGGTCCCGGCTGCTCGCCTCGACCGGCGGCACGGTCCAGCTCCCGCTGCTGCACGCCCCGGCCGGACGCCCCGTCGTTCCGTCCGGCGACGGTACGGACTCCGTGCGGCACTTCCGCGCGGCGGCCTCGCCCGAGGCATACCGGCTCGCCGCGCATATCGCGGCGGTGGCGCCCGCTTCCGTGCCGGTGATGCGGCTGGTGCAGTCCGCGGTGCCGTGGTCCGCGGACACCGCCCATCTGGCCGAGGTGTTCCTGGGCGGGCTGATGCACCCCGTCGAGGCGCCGGTGGCCGGTCCGCTGCGGGACCAGCACCGGATCTTCGACTTCCCCGAGGGAGCCAAGTCGGCGCTCCTGGACGCGGTGTCCACCCCCGAACTCCTGCGCACCGGGCGGCACATCGGCCGCCGTCTGGAGCAACTGGCCGGGCGCTCCCCGGACTTCCCCGCCTGGCTCGCCCATCCGGACGGGATGGATCACCTCCCGGCCGGCTCGCGCGCCTTCTCGTCCGTGGAGCGGCGGCTGATGGCCCGGCTCGGCGCCTCCGTACAGGTGGCGCCACCGGACGACGACACGGAGCCCGCGGGCCCGGACGGCTGGCGCCCCCTCACCTCGCGCGATCCGCGGCGGCTGGGCCCGTACACCCTGCACGGCCGGCAGCCCGGCGCGCGTTCGCTCGTGTACCTGGGCCGTGATCGGCACGGCAAGGAGGCCGCGGTCCGGGTGATCAGGCCGGGCGCGCCGGACGAGGCGGCAGCGATGCTCGCCACGGAGGCGGAGGCGCTGGGCCGGATGGCCGGGCAGTATGCGCCGCTGCTGCTGGCGACGGGCCCGCGCGATGAGCCGCCGTGGCTGGCCATGCAGCTCTACCGGCCGTCCGGGCAGGACCAGGGCGGGCCGCCGCCGCAGCTCAGCAGCCTGCTGCGGGCCGCCACCGGCTCCCAGCTGCGCCGCGACACCCTGCTGTCCATCGCCTACGGATGGCATCTGGCGAGCGCCGTCAACCTCTGCCACCTCAAGGGGCTGGTGCTGCCCGAACTGACGCCGCAGAGCGTGCATGTCGTCGGGCGCTCCCTGATGCTGACCGGGCTGGGCCGGTGCGGCATCGACGGGGAGTTCCGGGCCCGCGGGGCGGAGGCCGTCCCCACGATGGCGGACAACGTCGAGTCCCTGGGCCAGATCCTGCGCCGGCTCGGGGACAAGCACCATGTCCCGGTGTCCGCGGAGAGCGGGGACATGGCGCTGTGGCAGGGCGACACCTGGCGGCCGTTGCGCGAGATCGTCAAGGCGTGTCTGTCCGAGGACCCGGGCCGCCGTCCGACCGCCGGTGAGGTCGCCGAGGCGTTCGCCCGTTACGTGCCGATGGCGACGGAGCTGCGGACGGGCGGTGGCGAGTCCGGTGGCACGGACCGCACCCGGAGCGCCGCGCACTACTCGTTCCGTCCGGGGCCGCAGATCCCGCTCGACGACGGCACCGCGGCACCCGACCCGGCGGCGGCCGGGCCGTCGCGGGGCGGCGCTCCGGCGCCCCGGCTGGGACGGCGGCGGCTGGGGCCGGAGCAGCAGCGGAAGCTGGAACTGATCCGGGCCCGCCTGCGGTTCAGCTACCGGACCACCGTCGTCGGCGTCGACGGTGAGGTCGGCCGGAGCACCGTCACGGTCGCCCTGGGCTCGCTGCTGGCCGCGGCGCGCGGCGGGCGGGTGATCGCGCTCGACGCCGGCCACGCGGTCGGTGAGCTGGCCGCCCGGCTGAACCGCGGCGGCACCGCCGGTCTGCGCCACAATCTGCTCCGTACGCTGCCCGCGGTCGACAGCTACGAGGCGGTGCTGCGCCACACCGTGGACGGCCCGTCAGGGCTGCGTGCGCTCACCCACGGCCTGGGCCGGACCACGCCGGTTCCGGTGTACGAGGAGGAGTACCGCCGGCTGATGGAGCTGCTGAGCCGGCACTTCTCCGTCGTCCTCGCGGACTGGGCGCATCTGCGGACGGAGAGCGTCACCGACACCGCCCTTTCGATGACGCACCGTCTGGTCGTCGTGGCCCGGATGACCGAGCGCGGTATGGGGCAGACCCAGGCGCTGCTGACCCGTCTCGCGCAGCGCGGCTACCCGGAGCTGGCGGAGCGTGCCGTCCTCGCGGTCACCGGCCTTCCCGGGCCGGACCGGCCGGCCCGGCGTGACGACTTCGCCGAACAGTTCCGCGGCCATCCGGGCGGGATGGTCTTCCTCCCCTTCGACTACCGCCTCGACAGCCAGCGGGACATCGATCTCGCCCGGCTGCGGTCCCGTACGCAGGACGCGTTCCTCGACCTCGCCGCGCTGCTGGCGGAGGACTTCCCCGATCACACACCGTGACCGCCGCGCCGACTAGCTCCCGGCTCCCTGCGTGCCGCACCATGGAGGGAAGACGGTAATTCACGACATATCCGATGAGGCGGTGGCGGGGCGGACGCCCTGGCCCCCGAGGGCGGATACGGCGACCGTGGCTTATGACGACGGCTTCCGGCGTACGGAGGCGGTGCAGGCAGTGACCGCACGAGTCCTTGGGTCTACCGGGGCTGAGCTGACCGCCGTCTATGTGCCGGCCGAAGGGGACGGCGTTCTTCAGCTGGCCGAGATGGTCGGAGGCTCCGGCGTCCCCTATGGCTTGCCGACGAGCTACCCGCTGTCCGGCAACTCTCCGGTGGCCGCGGCCTTCCGCAGCGGCGACCCGCTGTGGCTGAGCCCGGCGGAGCTCGCGGAGTACGACCTCAGTGGGGCCGCGGACAGCCCCGGTGCGGGCGCCTGGGACGGTGCCGGGAAGCCCCCGGCGGATGTCTCGTTGTGCGTGCTGCCCCTGGGCGGGACCGTCCGGCGGCTGGGGTGCCTGGTGGTGATGGACAAGGCCACCGACGCCTTCGACGCGGACCGCCGCCAGCTCCTGGAACTGCACGCCGACCAGGTGGCCGCGGGGCTGGAGGCCGTCGCGGCCCGCGCCATGGCGCAGACGGAGCGGCGCTCGCTGCTGGGTCCGGGGCTGGACACCCTGCGGGGCGGCGCCTTCACGCTGGTGCTGCGCACCGGGCGGATGGACGCGGACGCCCAGGTGCTGGAGCTGTTCGGCATCGGCCCGGAGGAGTTCGACCGGCGGGTGGAGACGCTGCTGGAGCGCACCGTGCCGGACGATGTGCCGGCGCTGATGTCGATCGTGGAGCCGGGCGGGGTGCCCGTGTCCGGCCAGCAGCTGTCGATCCGTATCCGGCGGCCCAATGGCGAGCTGCACTGGCTGAGCCTGCGCTGCCGGGTGCTGGTCGACGCCGACGGCACCCCGGAGCGGATGCTGGGCGTGGTCGCCGACGCCTCGTATCTGCGGCCCACCGCCGACGAGGTCTCCATCGTGCAGCGGCTGTCGGCCGCGCTGGCCGGTGCCACGACGATCCGGGACGTCAGCCGGGTGGTGGTCGCCGCGCTGCGGGCGCCGCTGGCGGCCGACCGGGTGGCGGTGGCCGAGCTGGAGGCCGACCGGTTCGTGGTGTCCGTGCTCGACCCGCCGGAGCCCGCGGCCTGGCCCGACGCGTGGCGGTCCGAATGGCGGTCCGAGTGGCCCGATGCGGCCTGCCACTCGATGCCCACGCTGGAGAGCGTGCTGCGTGCCGGGCATGTCGCGCTGTGGCCGCCGGGTGCGGCCCTCGAAAGCGACCTCGCGGGCATCGGGCCAGGTGGGCTCGCCGTGCTGCCGCTGCCGGCCGAGGGCCGGCTCGTGGGGGTGTGCCTGATCGGCTGGGACGCGGAGCACCACTTCGGGCCGGAGGAGCGGTCCTTGCTGACCGCGACCGCGGGTCTGGTGGGGCAGGCCCTGGTGCGCGCCCATGCGCTGGACGCCGGGCACGAGCTCGCCACGATGCTCCAGCGCAGTCTGCTGCCCCGCAAGCTGCCGTCGCTGCCCGGCGGGGTGGCCGTCGCCCGCTATCTGCCCGCCACGATGGGGCTCGAAGTGGGCGGCGACTGGTACGACGTCATTCCGCTCTCCGACGGCCATGTCGCGCTCGTCATCGGCGATGTGGAGGGGCACAGCGCCGGCGCGGCCACGATCATGGGGCAGATGCGCACGGCCATCAGGGCCTACGCCGTGGAGGGCCACCCGCCCGATGTGGTGATCGCCCACGCCAACCGGCTGCTCCTCGGTATGGAGACCGATCTGTTCGCCACCTGCTGCTATGTGGACCTGGACATGGAGGAGGGCATCGCCTGGTTCGTCCGGGCCGGGCATCTGCCGCCGCTGCTGCGGCTGCCCGACGGCAGCACCGAGGAGGTGCCGGTCGAGGGCGGCCCTCCGCTGGGGGTGGCCGAGGACGGGGAGTTCCCGCTGACCGAGGTGGGCCTGGCCCCCGGCACCGTGCTCGCCCTGCTCACCGACGGCCTGGCCGAGTCGGCCACCCTCCCGCTGGAGGACGGCATCCGCCGGGTGCGTGCGGCGCTGGCCGCGGCCGATCCGGCCGATGCCGGGCAGCTCGCCGATGCGCTGCTCGGGGGCGCGAAGCGGCGCGACGACGATGTGGCCCTGCTGGTGCTGCGCTACGACGGGATGCGGGTCCGCCCGACCCGGGTCCGCTGGACGGTGTGGCGGCTGCCGGACGCCGTCATGCACGCCCGGCGCTTCACCGGGCGCACCCTGCGGTCCTGGGGTGTGACGGCGGAGCAGGATGTGGCCCTGCTGGTGGTGTCCGAGCTGGTCACCAATGCCATCGCGCACACCCAGGGCGAAGTACGGCTGGATCTGACGCTGGCCGCGGACCGGCTGCGGATCGGGGTGAACGATGCTTCGCCGCGGGCCCCCGTCAAGCCGACCAGCGTGGACTGGGAGTCGACCGGTGGCCGCGGGCTGCTGCTCGTCGAGGCGATGTCGGCGTCCTGGGGCTCGGTGCCGCTGAGCGGCGGCAAGCAGGTGTGGAGCGAGATCGCCGTGGAGCCGGGCGAGCGGCTCGGCGCGGCGGCTCCGGCCGCCGCGGACGGCCGGCCGAGCGGTGAGGAGGTGCGCTGAGGTGCGTGCTCGTCTGCGGGGTGCCGCTGCCGTCCTGGTGGGAGTGTGTCTGGTGGCCGGGCCGGTCGCCTGCGGGGAGGCCGGCGGGGCACGGGAGCCGAACGGGTCCGCGGCCGGCGGTGCCCCGAAGATCGGGGTGCTGCTCCCGGACAACACCTCGCGCCTCTACCACTTCGACAAGCCGCTGATCGAGCAGAAGATTCATCGGCTGTGCCCCAAGTGCACGGTGGAGACCGTCAGCGCGCAGCACGATGTGGCCACGCAGCAGCAGCAGGTGGACGCGATGATCACCAAGCGGGTGCAGGTGCTGATCCTGGACGCCGTCGACTCCAAGTCGCTCCGTTCGTCGGTCGAGAGCGCGCGGCGGGCCGGGATTCCGGTGGTCGCCTATGACCGCCTCGTCGAGGGGCCGGTGTCCGCGTATGTCTCCTTCAATGGCGCGACGGTCGGCAGGCTGCAGGGGGAGGCGCTGCTCAAGGCGCTCGGTCCCAAGGCGCGCGACGCCCAGATCGTGATGATGAACGGTGGGGCGACGGACCCCAACTCCGCCTGGTTCAAGCAGGGTGCGCTCGCCGCGCTCAAGGGCAAGGTGAAGATCGGGAAGGCGTACGAGACCGGCGACTGGCGGCCGGAGAATGCGAACCGCAATATGGCCGCCGCCATTTCGGCCCTCGGCGCGGACCACATCGACGGCGTCTACTCCGCCAATGACGGGCTGGCCGCCGGCATCATCGCCGCCCTTCAGGCCGCCAAGGTCTCTCCGTTGCCGCCCATCACCGGCCAGGACGCCGAACTCGCCGCCATTCAACGCCTCGTCAAGGGCGATCAGACCATGACCGTCTACAAGCCCTTCGCGCCCGAGGCCGGCACCGCAGCCGCCATGGCCGTCGCGCTGGGGCGCGGCGAGAAGCTCAACGGCATCACGACGCACACGGTCAACAGCCCCACCCACCGCGGCATCCCGGCCGTGCTGCTCACCCCGATCTCCGTGAACGTGCACAACATCAAGAAAACCGTGGTCAAGGACGGTATGTACACGATCGATCAGATCTGCACCCCCAAGTTCGAGTCCGCCTGCAAGAGGGCGGGACTCCTCAGGTAAGGCAGGCATCCATGGAGTCCGGCGCAACCCTCCGGCGGCCGGGGCCGGCCCCGCCCCTGCTGGCTCTGCACGGCATCTTCAAGCGGTACGGCGCCGTCCAGGCCCTGGCCGATGTCGATCTGGAGATCCGCGCCGGTCAGGTCGTCGCTCTCGTGGGCGACAACGGCGCCGGCAAGTCCACCCTGATCAAGGTGATCGCCGGGGTCGACCCCGCCGACGGCGGCGAGATCGAGTGGGACGGCCGGCCCGCCCCGATCACCCGCCCGCACGACGCCCAGGACCTGGGCATCGCCACCGTCTACCAGGACCTCGCGCTGTGCGACAACCTCGATGTGGTCGGCAATCTCTTCCTCGGCCGCGAGATCCACCGGGCCGGTGTCCTCGACGAGGTGGAGATGGAGCGCCTCACCCTCGACCTGCTGGACATGCTGGCCATCCGGATGCCCGACGTCCGTCTCCCGGTCGCCTCGCTCTCCGGCGGCCAGCGCCAGACCGTCGCGATCTCCCGCTCGCTCCTCGGCGAACCCCGGCTCGTCCTCCTCGACGAGCCCACCGCTTCCCTGGGCATCGAACAGACCGCCCAGGTCCTCGACCTCGTCGACCAGCTGCGTGAGCGCGGGCTCGGGGTGCTCCTGATCAGCCACAACATGGGAGACATCAAGGCCGTCGCGGACTGGATCGCGGTCCTGCGGCTCGGCCGGAACAACGGGTTCTTCGATGTCACGACCACCTCCCACGAGCAGATCATCTCCTCGATCACCGGCGCCACGGACAACGCCGTGACCCGCCGCAAGGCCCCGGATTGGGACGCGGAGCCATGAGCCGGACCTGGGCGCTCCGGAAGCACAAGGCGGCCGGCGGAGCGGTCACCGCTGCCGACCGCCGCCGGCTCACGCCCGAGTTCGGCGCACAGAACCCCCTGGAGATCCTCAAGCGCAGATTCCACAGCGGTGAGCTCGGCTCGGTGCCGGTCGCCCTCGGCCTGATCGTGGTGTGGATCATCTTCGAGAGCCTCAACGAGAACTTCCTCTCGCCGCGCAACCTGTCCAATCTGAGCGTGGACATCGTCGGCACCGGCATGATCTCGGTGGGCGTCGTCTTCGTACTGCTGCTGGGCGAGATCGATCTCTCGGTCGGCTCGGTGAGCGGTCTGGCGGCGGCCGCGTTCGCGGTGCTGAACGTGAGCCACGGGGTGCCGGAGGGGCTCGCGCTGCTGATCGCGGTGCTCGGCGGCGCGGCGATCGGAGCCGTGCAGGGCTTCTTCCTCGCCAAGGTCGGGGTACCGGCGTTCGTGGTCACCCTCGCGGGACTGCTGGGCTGGAACGGCCTGATGCTCTACATCCTGGGCGCCAACGGCACGATCAACATCGACGACAAGGGCCTGCTCGCGATGCTGACCGGCTACTACTTCCACAATGTGGCCGCCGCGTACGGCCTGGCGGCGCTGGGCACCGCCGGGTACTTCCTCGCTTCGTACCATGACGCGCGGCGGCGCCGGGCCGCCGGTGTGCCCGCCCGGCCGCTGAGCGAGATCCTGCTGCGCACCGGCGTGCTGGCGGCGATCGCGATGGCCTCGGCGTTCGTCCTCAACCAGTTCCTGGGGCTCCCCCTGGCCCTGTTGATCTTCCTCGTGGTGCTGGTCGGCCTCGACTACGTGCTGCGCCGCACGCGCTACGGACGCATGATCTTCGCGCTCGGCGGCAGCGTCGAGGCGTCCCGCCGCACCGGCCTCAACGTGGACCTGGTCCGCATCTCGGTCTTCATGATGTCCGCCACGATGGCGGCGGTCGGCGGTCTCTTCCTGGCCTCGCGCGTCACCTCGGCCAGCCAGACCTCGGGGGCGGGCCTGCTGCTGATGGACGTCATCGCCGCGGCGGTCATCGGCGGTACCAGTCTGTTCGGCGGACGGGGCCGGACCTGGTCGGCCCTGCTCGGCGTGCTGGTGATCCAGTCGATCGCCTCCGGCGTGGCCCTCATGGGTATCCAGACGGCCGTGCAGTTCATGATCACGGGTGGTGTGCTGCTGATCGCCGTGGTCATCGACTCGCTGTCGCGGCGGGCTCAACGGGCGCATGGGCGGGTCTGACGCGGCGCCGCGACGGCGGGCGTTCGGGCCGCGGTCCGGAACGGAGCGCGCCGGGCAGCGGCCGCGCGGACCTCTGGCGGCGCGATGGGGGCCGAGTGGCTCATGCCGCGGCGGACGAGGCCGAGCACCCTTGAGATGTGGGCGCGAACGCCCCGAGCGCGCAAGGAACGGAGCGAGCCATGAAGGATGTCATCACCGCCGGTGTGGACGGTACGCCCGAGTCCTTGTCCGCGATCCGGTGGGCGGCCGAGGAAGCGCAGCTGCGGCGTGCGCGGCTGCGGCTGCTGCACGCCTGGGTGCTGCTCGCGCCGGAGCCCGCGTCCCACCCCGAGGACGGACAGGACCAGAACCACTGGACCCACCGGATGATGGACGAGGCCGCCACGACGGCCCGCGCGCGCTTCCCTGACCTGCCGGTGGACGAGGTGCTGGTGGCCAAGGACCCGCTGGACGCCCTGCACGAAGCCGCGGAACAGTCGGATCTGCTGGTCCTCGGCTCACGGGATCTGGGCCCGGTGGCCCGCTTCGCGCTCGGTGAGCTCGGCATGCAACTGGTGGCGCACACCGCCGCCCCCACCGTCCTGGTACGCGCCCGCGAGGACTCCACGGCGAACGAGGGCGCCGGCGAGGTGATGGTGGCGCTGAGCCTCCACGAGCCGTGCGAGGCGCTGCTCGCCTTCGCCTTCGCCAGCGCCGCCCGGCGGGGCGTCCCCCTGCGTGCCATCCACGGCAGGCACCTTCCCTCGTACGCCTACAACCGCGGGGGCGGTGTGGAGCCGATCGCCGCCGAGCAGGCGGCGCAGGACGCGCGGGAGGACATGGCCGAAGCCCTGGAGACCTGGCGCGAGAAGTTCCCGGATGTGCGGGTGGACGACCGGGTGGTGCTGGAGAGTCCGGCGCCGGCGCTGCTGCACAGTGCCGCGGAAGCGGGGCTGCTGGTCGTCGGCCGCCGCCACCGGGACCGGCACCGGCACCGGTTGCCGGGGCCCAAGATCGGCCATGTCGTGCAGGCAGTCGTCCACCACGCTCCGTGTCCGGTGGCCGTGGTCCCCCATGAATGACCGCACGGCAGCACGCGCCACGGTCGGTGACGGCGCAGGGGCCGTGCCAGGACGCGCCACGGCAGAAGGCGGATGATGACGGTAAGGGCTCATCCAGCGGGTTCAGCCGCCGACGGCCCGGCGGCCCCGGTCGTTCGTCCGGGTCGCGTCCTGCGGCGGCCCCCGGCAAGGAAGCGGAGGCAAGCCATGGCAAAGACAGTCGAGTGGCCCGTCCGTCTGTACCTCGTCGAGGAGGACGGCACGACCAAGGCGCGCGTGGAGCTCCGTACCGGAACCACGACCCTCACCGGGCACGGCACGGCACGGTGCAGCCCCGAGGACCGGGATGTACCGGAGATCGGCGACGAGATCGCGGCCGGGCGTGCGGTGCGGGATCTGGCCGGGCAGCTGCTGCGGGTGGCCGACAGCGACCTCGAAGGTGTCGGTGCCGCACCGCCCCGGCGTGAGCATCGCGTCGCCTACGGCTGGACGGACGCCATGGCGTGAGCCCGGTGCGGGCGGCGGCGCCGGCCGGCGGCCTCGCCGTCCCGTGGAAGGAGTCGGCCATGTCGGATGCGACGACCACCGATCTGTACGAAGTCACCATGGCCCTCTCGTATCTCCACGAGGGCATGACGCAACCGGCGACCTTCAGCTGCTTTGTGCGGGCGCTGCCGCCGGAACGGGGCTTCCTGATCGCCGCGGGGGCCGAAACCGTCCTCGATTTCCTGTCCGGTTTCACGGTCGGACACGACGATGTCGAGGTGTTCGCCGAGGCGTTGCAACGGCCCGCGCGCGACCTGGCCCCGCTGCTGGGGATGCGGTTCACCGGCGAGGTCCGGGCGGTACCGGAGGGGCGGGTGGTGCTGGCGGGTGAGCCGCTGCTGGAGATCACCGCGCCGCTGCCCCAGGCGCAGCTGGTGGAGTCCTTCGTGCTCAACCACCTCACCCATCAGACGACCATCGCCTCCAAGTGCATCCGCTGTGTGCTCGCCGCGCGGGGCCGCTCCGTCGTGGACTTCTCGCTGCGGCGCACCCACGGCACCGCGGCCGCCCTCCAGGTGGCCCGGCTCGGCGCCATGACCGGTTTCGCGGGCACCAGCAATGTGGCGGCCGCGCATGCCGAGGATCTGCCGGCCGTCGGCACAATGGCGCACTCGTACATCGAGGCGTTCGAGGACGAGGAGGCGGCGTTCACCGCGTTCGCGCTCTGCCACCCCGGGCCGGTGACCCTGCTGGTGGACACCTACGACACCGAGTCGGGTGTGGCGGCCGCGGCCCGGGTGCTCAACGGGCTGGGCCGCGGCGACGGTTCGGCCATCCGGCTGGACAGCGGCGACCTGGCGGAACTGGCCGTACGGGCCCGCTCGATCCTGGACAACGCGGGGCTGCCGCAGGTGCGGATCGTCGCCAGCGGCGGACTGGACGAGTGCGCCGTGCACGACCTGGCGCGGACGGGCGCGCCGATCGACGTCTACGCCGTGGGTACCCGCGTCGGGGTGAGCGCCGACGCGCCCTCCCTGGACTCGGCGTACAAGCTCGTCGCCTACGACGGCCGGCCGGTGATGAAGCTGTCGTCGGCGAAGATGACCGCCCCGGGGCGTAAGCAGGTCTTCCGCCGGCCCGGGTGCCACGATGTGATCGGCCTGGCCGACGAGCCGCTCCCGGCGGGCAGTGCGCCGCTGCTGGAGACGCTGATGAGCGGGGGCGTGCGCGGCACTCCGCGCGGCCGGCTCGCGGATGCCCGGCGGCGGGTCGTGGCGGATGTCGCGGAGCTGCCCGCGACGGCCCGGTACATCCGTTCGCCGCACGCGGTGCGGCCGCGGGTGTCGAAGCGGCTTTCCGCCCTGACCGACCACGTCCGGCGGCGGATCGAGCGCGAGGTCCTGGCCCCGTTCGGCTCGCACACCTGAGGCCGGGAGGCCCGCCGGGGCATTTCTCCGTACCGTCGTCGTATGGCGGAGAAACAGGGCGGCAACGGCCACGGGAAGCTGCCGCGGTCGCTGTACGAGCCGGAGCTGTACCGGCTCCAGACGGAGCTGGTCAAGCTCCAGGAGTGGGTGCGGACCGAGGGCGCCCGGCTGGTGGTGGTCTTCGAGGGGCGCGACGCGGCCGGCAAGGGAAGCACGATCAAGCGCGTCACCGAGTACCTCAACCCCCGGGTGGCGCGGATCGTGGCACTGCCCCGGCCCACCGAGCGCGAGCGCACCCAGTGGTATTTCCAGCGTTATACGGAGCACCTTCCCGCGGCGGGCGAGATGGTGCTGTTCGACCGCAGTTGGTACAACCGGGCCGGTGTCGAGCGGGTCATGGGCTTCTGCACGCCGGCCGAGCACCAGCGGTTTCTGCGGCAGTGCCCGGTCTTCGAGCGGATGCTGGTGGAGGACGGGATCCTGCTGCGCAAATACTGGTTCTCGGTGAGTGACGAGGTGCAGGAGCAGCGGTTCCGGCGCCGGCTGAAGGACCCGACGCGGCGCTGGAAGCTCTCCCCCATGGACCTTGAGTCGCTGACCCGCTGGGAGGAGTACTCGCGGGCGAAGGACGACATGTTCGTCCACACGGATATCGCGGAGTCACCGTGGTTCGTCGTCGAGAGCGATGACAAACGCCGGGCCCGGCTGAACATGATCGCCCATCTGCTGTCGACGGTCCCCTATCGCGACATCACCCCGCCCTCGCTGGAACTCCCGCCGCGGCCGTCCGCCACCGGCTATCAGCGGCCGCCCCGGGACCTTCAGTCCTACGTTCCCGATCACGCGGCCGGGCTGGAGCAGTGACGGCGGGGCCGCGGCCCCGCGTCAGACCTGCTGCGGCACCACGGCCACGGGGCAGGTGGCGTGGCACAGCGCGGTGTGCGCCACCCGCCCGAGCTGGAGGCCGAAGTGGCCCTGGCGGTGCTGTGCGCCGGTCACCAGCAGATCCGCGGCGGCCGTACGGTGCACCAGGACCTTGTGGGCCGGCCCCTCGACCGTGACCCGCCGCACCCGCACCGCCGGATACGCCCCGGCCACCCCGTCCAGCGCCTCGTCCAGCAGCGCGGAGGCCTGCTTCTCGTGGTAGCGCCGGGCGTCCGCGGCGAGCAGCGGGGCCTCGGTGGCATCGCGTACCGGGAGGGGCCAGGCGCATACCGCCTCCAGCGTGCACTGGCGGACCGCCGCCTCGTGGAAGGCGAAGCGGACGGCCGCCGTCTCCCCGGCCGGGTCGGCGACGCCGAGGAGGACGCGGCCGTGTGTGCCCGCCAGTCCGGCCACGTCACCCCGCACCACGATGACCGGGCAGCGGGCGCGGGCCGACACCGCCAGGCTGACCGAGCCCATCAGCAGCCCGGCGATCTCGCCGCGCCCCCGGGACCCCAGGATCAGCGCCGTCGCATGGAGCCCCTCGTTCAGCAGGGCGGTGACCGCGTCGGTGGCGAGCACCTCGCCCGAGACCTGGACGTCCGGCTGCCGGCGGCGGGCGACGTCCGCGGCGGAGGCGACGACGGACTCGGCGAGTACCTGCTCGCTGGGCCGTTCCCCGCCCTCCGGCGATACCTCGCCCTCGAAACGCTCCCATCGGGAGGCGTAGACGACCCGCAGCGGAAGGCCGTGGCGCGCCGCTTCGTCCGCCGCCCAGTCGAGCGCCCGGAAGGCGGAATCCGATCCATCGGTCCCCACGACCAGCGGATGCTCCATCGCCCCCACGTCCTTCCTCGCATCGGCGCGGACATGTCCCTACTGCCACCGTCGCACCCGGTCCGGGGGGCGTGCAGGTCCGGACGGACACCGGGTGGTGGGCCGCCCGGTCCTGAGTCGGCGCGGCGGCGGGCCCGCGCCGCCGCGCCAGGCCCCGCGGGGGCACCGCGGCTACCGTGGAGGTACGGCCCCCGCCCGCGTGCGGGGCCATCCAGCGGAGGCCATGGTGGGCGACCACGGAAGCGGCCGGCGCGAGACCGCCCGGCGCCGGCTCGATGCGCTGCCGGACGAGCTGCAACGGCGCCTCGACGCCCTGCGGCAGGGTCCCGGTGACCCGGTGAATCTGCTGCTGGAAGCCGTGCTGTCGGTGGGCCGGGGGCTGGATCTGCCGCAGGTGCTGCGCCGCATCGTGGAAGCGGCGGTGGTGGTCGTGGACGCCGAGTACGGGGCGCTGGGCGTGGTCTCGGAGGGCACCCGGCTCACCCAGTTCCTGCCGGTCGGGGTCACCGACGCACAGCAGCAGGCGATCGGCCGGCTGCCGGCGGGACACGGCATCCTGGGTGAGCTGATCCGTCATCCCCGGCCGCTGCGGCTCCCGGAGCTGTCCGAGCACCCGTCGTCGTACGGCTTTCCGCCGCACCACCCGCCCATGCACTCCTTCCTCGGGGTGCCCATCCGGGTCGGCGACGAGGTGTTCGGGAATCTCTATCTGACCGAGAAGCGGGGCGGCGGCGGCTTCGACGCCGAGGACGAGACGGTGCTCTCGACGCTGGCGGTGGCGGCGGGGGTCGCCATCGAGAACGCGCGGCTGTACGAGGAGGCCCGCTACCGGCAGCGGTGGCAGCAGGCCAACGGTGAGATCGTCGCCAGGCTGCTGCTGCCGGGGACGGACGAGATGGCGGCCCTGGGGCTGATCGTGGACAAGGCCCGGGAGATTCTCACCGCGGATCTCGGTGTGGTCGCGTTCCCCGAGCAGGACGGCAGGGCACTGCATGTCGCCCTGGCCTCCGGGGTCGACGCCGAGGCGCACCGCGGGCTGGTCCTCCCCCGGCAGGGGTCGTTCATGGGGGCGGCGCTCGACCTGCGGGAGCCGATGATCAGCACCCAAGTCGAGCAGGATCCGCGGATCACCGCGGGGCCGCCACGCTGGATGGGGCTGGGGCCCGCGGTCGCCGTGCCGATGATCACCGGTGGCCGGCCGCGTGGCGTGCTGCTGGTGGCGCGGGTGCTGGAGCGGCCCCCGTTCACCGAGCTGGAGACCGGCCCGCTGCTGACCTTCGCGGGGCAGGCGGCCCTCGCCATGGAACTGGCCGACCAGCGCCGGTCCGCCGAGCAGCTCACCCTCCTTCAGGACCGCGACCGGATCGCCCGTGATCTGCACGATCTGGCGATCCAGCGGCTGTTCGCGACGGGCATGACGCTCCAGAGCGCGGTCCGTTTCGTGGACCATCCGGAGGCGAGCGAGCGGCTGCTGCGCGCGGTGGACGATCTGGACGAGACCATCAAAATCATCAGGTCCACCATCTTCGGGCTGCGCGCCCATACGCCGGGCCGGTCCGGCCACGGGCTGCGGGCCCGCACCGTCACGGTGGTCGAACAGGCCGCCCGCGCCCTGGGGTTCACCCCGTCACTCCGGATGCAGGGCCTCATCGACACCGATGTGCCGGCCGAACTCGCGGAGCATGTGGTGGCGGTGCTGGGCGAGGCGCTGAGCAATGCCGCGCGGCATGCGCACGCCACCACGGTCGAGGTCTCGCTGGCCGTCGGCGGCGGTGCGCTGAGCCTGAGCGTCACGGACAACGGGGTGGGCCTGCCGCGCGACGGCCGGCGGAGCGGGCTGAGCAATCTCGCCAAGCGGGCGGAGAGCGTGGGCGGCGAGATGACGCTGGCGGCACCGTCGCAGGGTGGCACCCTCCTGCTGTGGCAGGCGCCGCTCCCGTCGGCCTGAGCCGCTCCCGGGGTCAGAGCCGGTACGGTCCGGAGTCCCCGGCGGCCGGCGGCGGTCCCTGGGCGGCGAGGACGGCCGCCTGGATACGGCGTTCCACACCGAGCTTGGCCAGCAGCCGCGAGATGTGGTTCTTGACCGTCTTCTCGGAGAGGTAGAGCCGCTGCCCTATCTGACGGTTCGTCAATCCTGCCCCGATCAGCCCGAGGATCTCCCGCTCCCGCGGCGACAGCCCGGACAGCGCGTCCGCCGCGGGTGCCTCGCCGGTGTCCACGCCGCGCAGGCTGCGCATCAGCCGCGCGGTGGTCGCCGGGTCCAGCATCGAGCGGCCGGCGGCGACCGTACGGACGGCGGCGACCAGGTCGGTCCCCTTGATCTCCTTGAGGACGTAGCCCGCCGCGCCCGCCATGATCGCGTCCAGCAGCGCCTCGTCGTCGTCGAACGAGGTGAGCATCAGACATACGAGTCCGGGCAGCCGCGACCGCAACTCCCGGCAGACGCTGATCCCGTCGCCGTCCGGCAGCCGCACATCGAGCACGGCGACGTCCGGGCCGAGCGCCGGACCGCGGGCCAGCGCCCGTTCGGCGGTGCCGGCGTCGCCGACCACCTCGATATCGGGCTCCGCGTCGAGCAGGTCCCGCACACCACGGCGCACCACTTCATGGTCGTCGAGCAGGAACACCCGGATCGGCCGCTGCGGTGAGAACTCGCGTACGTCGCCCATGGCGTCCTCCACGCTCTCCTCGTGCGGTGCGGCGGTGCTTCTCATCGTCGTCCTGCCACGGTGCGCACACCAGGGCCGAACGGGGCCGCCGCCCCCGCCGGGCCGACCCCGACCGGCCCCCCGCGAGGGCCGTTCGGCCCCTCCTGCCGGCCTCGTGCCGCGTGCGACGGTCGGGGCCAAGGCGCAGGGGGTGTGTGATGGCTCGCAGCGAGTTCCTCCGGCCGTGGCGGCGCAGCCCGCTCCGGCGGCGTTCGGATGTCGCGGAGGGCTGGCTGGTGCTGGTGACCGCCGTGCTGATCGCCCTGGGCGCACCGGCCGCCGGGCTGGCCGCCGCGCATGCGGTGGACGACGGCACCGGCCAGGAACGGCAGGGCCGGCAGAGCGTATCGGCCGTACTGACCGAGAATCCCCCGCCCCGGATAGGGGTGGACGTCTCCGGTGGCGTCGGCACGCGGGTGCACGCGACGGTGCGCTGGACGGCCGCCGACGGCGCCGCCCGGACGGGCGTCACGACGGTGTCGCCGGACCTGCGGGCCGGTGACCACACCACCGCCTGGCTCGACCGCCACGGGGCGCTGGTGCGCGACCCGGTCACCCCCAGGCAGGCGACGGGCGAGAGCATCGCCGTCGGCACCGTGGCCGGCACCTCGGCCGGGCTGCTGCTCCTCGGCGCCCAGCGCTCCGGCCGCGCCCTGCTGAACCGCCACCGCTACGCCCAGTGGGAGCGGGAGTGGGCGGCGGCGGACCCCCACTGGGGGCAGCGGGCGACGTGACACGGCGGGCTGCCGCCGGGGCGGCGGTCCGTGCGGCGCGCCCAGGGACGGCAGCCGTGGTGCCATGGAAGGGACACCGACGAACGGAACCGTCACCATGACCGGCGCGCCGTCTTTGGCAGCGTGCCTGCACTCCCTGCGGGCCGTCATCTTCGACACCGACGGGGTCATCACCGACTCCGCCGCGGTACACGCCGCGGCCTGGAAGGACGCCTTCGACGCCTGCCTCGCGGCCGTGGGCGGGCAGCGCCCCTTCGACCCGGTGGACGACTATCTGCGCCATGTCGACGGCCGGTCCCGGCAGGACGGCGCGGCCGCTTTCCTGCGCTCCCGGGGCCTTGACCTGCCGCCCGGCACCCCGGACGACGCACCGGGCACGGACACCGTCGGCGCCGTCGCGGCCCGCAAGGAAGAGCTGTTCAGCGCACACCTGCGGAACGACCCCGTCGCCCCCTTCCCCGGCACCGTGCGCCTGCTGGAGGAACTGCGGCGCCAGGGGGTGCCGTGTGCCGCCGTCTCGGCCTCACGCCATGCGACCGAGCTGCTGTCCGCGGCCGGGGTGCGCCCGCTCTTCCAGGCAGTGGTGGACGGCAACGAGGCGAACCGGCTGCACCTGACGGGAAAACCGGACCCGGCGCTCTTCGTGGAAGCGGCCCGGCGGCTCGGGATCCCGCCCGCGGACACCGCCGTGGTGGAGGACGCGCTGGCCGGGGTCGAGGCCGGCCGCCGCGGCGGATTCGGCCTGGTGGTGGGCGTGGACCGGACGGCCGGCCCGTACAGCGCGACCGCCCTGCGCCGCCGCGGCGCCGATGTGGTCGTGGCCGACCCCGGCGAGCTGCTCACGGCGGGAGCGGGCGGATGACCCACTCCTGGACCTGGTCGTACGAGGGGTACGACCCGGATACGGAGCGGCTGCGGGAAACCCTGTGCACCCTCGGCAACGGCTACTTCGCCACCCGCGGCGCGGCGTCCGAGGTGCCCGCCGGGCCCGTGCACTATCCGGGCACCTACGCCGCCGGCTGCTACAACCGGCTCCTGTCCACCGTTGCGGGCCGCTCCGTCGAGAACGAGGACATGGTCAACCTCCCCAACTGGCTCCCGCTGCGCTACCGGATCTGCCCCGCCGACGCGGCCCCCGGCCCCTGGCTCTCCCCCGACCACCCGCATCTGACGGAGCACCGGCAAACCCTGGACCTGGGGCACGGCACCCTGACCCGCTGGTCTGTCTACGAGGACGAGGCGGGACGGCGGCTGACCGTGGAGCAGTGCCGCCTCGTGCACATGGGCGAGCCGCATCTGGCCGCGCTGCGCACCTGTTTCGCGTGCGACGGGTGGACGGGCGCGGTGGAGGTGGAGTCCGGGATCGACGGGGCGGTCCGCAATGCCGGCGTCGCGCGCTACCGCGGTCTGGCGGACCAGCATCTGACGGGCTGGGAGACCGGCGCCGAGCAGCCGGACACGGTGTGGCTGAGCTGCCGCACCCTCGACTCGGACATCCGTCTCGCGCTGGCCGCACGGACCCGGGTCCCGGGCGGCCACAACGGGGTGGCCCGGCCGCAGCTGACCGCCCTGCGGGCGTTCCACACCCTGATACTGCCGCTCACCCCCGACTCCCCCGCGGTCGTCGACAAAACGGTCGCGCTGTACACCTCCCGCGACCCGGCGATCGAGAGCCCGCGGCACACCGCCGTGGACGCGGTGGCCCTCGCCCCGCACTTCCGGCAGCTGCGCGCCGCCCACCGCCGCGCCTGGGAGAACCTGTGGCGGCAGGCCAAGCTGGAGGTCCCCGGGGAGTCGGGCCGGATCCTGCGGCTGCACCTCTTCCATGTGCTCCAGACCCTCTCGCCGCACACCACCGAGCTGGATGTCGGGGTGCCGGCCCGGGGCCTGCACGGCGAGGCGTACCGCGGGCATGTCTTCTGGGACGAGCTGTTCGTCCTGCCGTTCCTGAACCTGCACCTCCCGCAGGTCTCCCGGGCCCTGCTCGACTACCGCTACCGGCGGCTGCCCGCGGCCTGCCACGCGGCACGGGAGGCGGGCCGTACCGGGGCGATGTACCCGTGGCAGAGCGCGGGCGACGGCCGCGAGGAGACCCAGCAGCTCCATCTCAATCCGCGCTCGGGGCGCTGGCTGCCCGATCACTCCCGGCTCCAGCACCACGTCGGGTCGGCAGTCGCCTACAACGTGTGGCAGTACGGACAGGCCAGCGGCGACACCGAGTTCCTGCACTCCAGGGGTGCGGAGATGCTGCTGGAGATCGCCCGTTTCTGGGCCTCGGCCGCGGACTGGGACGCCGCCCTCGGCCGCTATCGCATCCGCGGGGTGGTCGGTCCCGACGAGTACCACGACGGCTATCCGGACGCCGCCGAACCGGGGGTGGACGACAACGCCTACACCAATGTCACGGCGGCCTGGGTGCTGATGCGCGCGCTCGACCTCTGCCGCACGCTGCCCGAGCCCCATCAGCGGCAGCTCTTCGAACAGCTCCAGCTCGCCCCGGAGGAGCCCGAGCGCTGGGAGGACATCGCGCACCGGCTCCATGTGCCCTACCACCGCGGGGTGATCAGCCAGTTCGCCGGGTACGGGGAGCTCGCCGAGCTCGACTGGCACGGATACCGGCAGCGCTACGGCGACATCCGGCGGCTGGACCGGATCCTGGAGGCGGAGGGCGACACGGTCAACCGCTACCAGGCCTCCAAACAGGCCGATGTCCTGATGCTGGGCTATCTCTTCGCCCCGTCGGAGCTCGCCACGGTGTTCCGCCGGCTCGGCTACCCCCTCGACGAGGACACCTGGCACGCCACCGTCGACTACTACCTGCACCGCACCAGTCACGGTTCGACGCTCAGCGCCCTGGTCCACGCCTGGGTCCTGGCCCGGGTGCACCGGCCGGACGCCTGGACGTACTGCGAGGAGGCCCTGACCGGGGACGTGGCGGACGTCCAGGGCGGTACCACCGCGGAGGGCATCCACCTGGGCGCGATGGCCGGCACCCTGGACTTCGTCCAGCGCGGGATGACCGGGCTGGAGACCCGTGAGCAGGCACTCTGGCTCGATCCCGCGCCGCTGCGCGAGCTCTCCAAGTTCGGGGTACGCATCCGCTACCGGCGCCACTGGGACATCGATCTGCGCATCCGCGCCGAGCAGGTACGAATCGCGGTACCGGCCTCGGAGAACGCCGCGGTACGGGTGAACCTGCGCGACCGCTCGTTCACCCTCGCGCCCGGTACGTCCCGGCGGCTGGACCTGCCCGGGGACTGAGGGGGCCGAAGGGCCCTATCGGTCATGGCCCGCCCGGCCCTCCTGCCGGGCGCGTCCGCCGCCTTTCATGGTGACAGCGGCCCGGAGGCCGGAATCGTGCGGACAGGTGAGAACCATGCGGCAGTCGACGGCACCCAGGCGCGAGCACCCCATGGGCGCGCCGATCGTCGTCACGCTCTTCGGAGAACTGGACTACCCCAGCGCGGCGCGCACCAACAGGCGCCTCGACCCGGTGACGGCCGGGCACCGTCCGCACATGATCCTGGATCTGACCCGGGTGGACTTCCTCGACTGCGGGGGCATCGGGGTACTGTGCCGCGCCCGCCGCCGCGCCCGTGCGCACGGCGGCCGGCTCTCCCTGGTGATCACCGACCCGCGCTTCCTGCGCACGCTGGACGCCGTCGGTCTCACCGGCAGCTTCGACATCCTCGGTGCCCTTCCGGACACGGCCCGCCCGGTGGACGACGGGCCGTGGACCACCGGAGGCGGCGGGTCCATCACCTCCGCAGCGGCCCCTCACAACTGAAGTCCGCGGTGCCGGCCTTGCCCGAGGACCAGACCTCGGTGGGGCCGAAGGAGCAGTTCATATCGGCGAAGTTGTTCGCCGCGGGCTCGGCACGGTCGAGGATGAAGTAGTCGACCGTTTCCGCCATGTCCTTGAAGACCTGGTCGGGGCTGCCGGAGTTGCTGAGGTTGGCGGTGATCCGGCCGGTGCAGATGAATCGGCCGTAGGCCGGGTCGCCGCTGTCCTTGCAGGTGGGATGGCTGGCGGTGGCGGCGGTGATGGCGCTCTGGACGTCGGCGGGGCGGGAGAGTTTCAGGGAGCCGTTGGGCACGAAGCTCGTCTTCGGCACGAAGAGGTCGTCGACGATGGCGATCTGGGCGCTGAGGAACGCGTCGTACTGCTGCTGGAGCCCCGGGTCGGACCCCATGCGGTTGCGCCAGGAGTCGAACCCGGACGGATCGTCGGCGCGCAGATACCGGTACATCTCCTGGAGCTTCCCCGGGTAATCGCGCCACAGGAACTCGAAGAACGTCCCGGCGTAGTTGTAGAAGCGGAAGCCGTCACCGTCGTAGGTCGCGTGGAGCAGCTGGTTGATGCTCATCCGCGGTCCGCCGCCCGCGGTGTCAGCGATGATGCCCTTGACGAGGGAGCGTCGTACGGCGATCCCGTCGTCACGGGTCGAGCCGTCGAAGAATTCGGCGCTGCCCTCATCCATCGCGGTGGTGCGGTCGCCCTGGTACCAGGGGCCTTCGCCGAAGAAGCCGGGGACGGCGAAGCGGCCGTTGAGGTAGTGGACGTACTCGTGCCGGAAGAGTTCTTCGAGGGTGAGGCTGGAGTCCTGGGGGACGCGGCGCTGGTACGTGTAGAAGGTGGCGCCGCGCTCGATGTAGACACCGCCGTTGTTGGTGCCCATGCCGGTGAGCAGCGGGTGGTAGATCTCGTAGTCGGCGCGCGAGGCGTAGAGCACGATGGTCAGGGTGGTGTTGGGGTCCCCGGCCAGCGGTTCGGTGGTGCCGACCACCCGGTGGAACTGCGCCCTGACCTGCTTGGACGCATAGTAGAGCTGGTCGACGGTGGCGCGGTCCAGGGCGGTGCGGACCTTGATGGCGCCGTTGTCGTAGGAGTAGGTGCGCGGGAAGATCCGCTTTTCGATGTCCGCCTTGCACACCCCGTACGGGGCGCAGGCCTCGAAGTAGTTGAGCCAAGTGGCGATCTTGGCCCAGGGCTCGCTGCCCTCCCCGTAGTTCTGCACGGTGGTGGGGAGCAGCGCGCCGAGGTCGGTGATGATGCCCTGCTTGAGCGAGGCGATCTCGCCGAAGCGGCCGTACTCACTGAGGGCGTCGCGGACGACCCAGGCGTTGGGGGTGCCCTTGAGGTGGGTGTACCCGACGAAGCCCTTGAAGACGGCGCGGTAGCCGGGGTCGGCGGTGACCGCGGCCTGGAACGCGGTGTCCTTGTTGCCGGGGTAGACGCCCAGGTAGTTGACGGAGAGCGCGGCGAGGGCGGCGTTCCCCCATGCGGGGTCCTTGTGGGTGGCGGGGTGGGACGCGTCCATGGTCGCCAGGACCTTGCGGATCAGGCCGAGTTGGTGCTGGCGCAGCCCGGGGGCGCTGGCGGCGTTCAGGGCCTCGCGCAGGGTGTCGGCGTTGGTCCGGGTGACGTCGAAGGTGCGGGCCGCGCCGGCGAAGGCGTCGACCGCGCGGCGGATGGTGTCGACGGTGGGCCCGTCGGTGGTGTCGATCTCGTCGTGCGAGAAGTCCTGGTAGGCCACCGCGTGCAGATAGGTGAACATCTCGTACAGATGGCTGGAGTTCTTGCCGTCGTGGGCGGCGGCCAGCCCGGTGATGCGACGGGCCACGGCCTGGACATGGGCGTCGGACATGACGGGGATGAGCCGGGCGTCCCAGGTCCACACGAGCTTGCGCAGACAGTCGTCGGCGGTGACGGCCGGGTCGGCCAGGAAGTCCGCGAACTGTTCGGGGCTCAGCCCCGTGATGCCGTCGAGGGTGCAGGGGGCGACGGCGGGTCTGGAGCCGGGTGGCACGGCGGTGGGTCTGGTCTGCGGGCCCGGTATCCGGCCCCGCTCGGTGAGCGAGCGGGGTGCCGGCGCCGGCTGCGGGGCGAACTTCGGCGTTCTGGCGCGGCGTTGGACCTGGTCGAAGGGATTGGGGGTGGGCGCGGCGGCCCGCTGTCCGAGCTGCTGGGCGGGGGTGGCCGGCGCTTGGGGCGCGGCCTGGGCCGACTGGACGACCGGCAGGGCGAGGGCCGTGACGAGTGTCGCGGCCAGCAGGATCCTGCGCGGCGTGGGCGAATGTGACACCTGAACCTCCGGGAGGGGGTGGGGGGTTGTGTGGGGGGTGGGGGTGGGGTGTTGGCCTTCACTCCACGAGGTGTGACCTATAACATAGTAATGTGAAATTGCACTGACAAGGCTTCAGAACCCACCTTTCCCGGAGGCGTCGTCATGACCACGCGTACCGATCAACTCCACACCGGTAGCCATGACTTGCCGGTCCCGGACGCTCTCGCCGACTTCATGACCGGCCAGTGGGCCGCCACCCCGCTCCCCGCCGGCTCCCGCGTCCCCGGCTTCGCGCTCTTCGCCGACCGCCGGTCCCGGCTCGCCGCCCGCTTCCCCGGCGAGCGACTGCTCGTCCCCGCAGGCGAGTTGTCGGTGCGCTCCCACGACTGCGATCACCGCTTCCGGCCGCACAGCGCCTACGCCTGGCTGACCGGGCTGACGGGCGAGGACCAGCCGGGACATGTGCTGGTACTGGAGCCGGACGGCGAGGCGGTGCTCTACATACGGCCGCGCTCACCACGGGACGTCGGCGGGGAGTTCTACCGGGACCGCAAATACGGCGAGTTCTGGGTGGGCCGCCGCCCCGATCTCACCGAGGCCGCCCGGTTCACCGGCATCCGCTGCGCCCACCTGGACGACCTGGTACGCCACACAGCCGACCGGGACGCCTCCCGCGATCCCGAACTGGGCTGTGCACTCAGCGAGTTGCGACTGGTGAAGGACGCCTGGGAAGTCGGGCAGCTCCAGCAGGCCGTCGATCACACCGTCACCGGTTTCGAGGATGTCGTACGGGCCCTCCCCGCCGCGCTGCGCCATCCCCGTGGGGAACGCTGGATCGAGGGGGCCTTCCAGTTGCGCGCCCGCGCCGAAGGCAATGGCACGGGGTACGAGACCATCGCCGCCGCCGGTGCCCACGCCTGTGTGCTCCACTGGATCCGCAACGACGGGCCGCTCGACCCGGACCAGTTGCTGCTGCTCGACGCGGGCGTGGAGACCGACTCGCTCTACACCGCCGACCTCACCCGTACCCTGCCGCTGTCCGGCCGCTTCTCCCCGGTCCAGCGCCGGGTCTACGAGCTGGTGCTCGCCGCACAGGACGCGGGCATCGCCGCCCTCAAGCCGGGGGCGAGCTTCCGCGACTTCCACCGGGCCTGTACGACCGTCCTGGCCGAGGGCCTGGCCGACTGGGGTGTGCTGCCGGTCCCGGCGGCGGAGGTGCTCGCCCCCGACAGCGGTCTGTATCGGCGTTACACGCTGTGCAGTTCGGGACATATGCTCGGGCTCGATGTGCACGACTGCGGCCGGGCCCGCGCGGAACAGTATCTGGACGGTG
The DNA here is from genome assembly GCF_030406865.1 of Streptomyces sp. P9-2B-2. Taxonomy (NCBI): domain Bacteria; kingdom Bacillati; phylum Actinomycetota; class Actinomycetes; order Kitasatosporales; family Streptomycetaceae; genus Streptomyces; species Streptomyces sp. P9-2B-2. The sequence continues at coordinate 881,307 of NZ_CP129126.1, forward strand.
TGCTGACGGAGGGCCAGGTCCTCACGGTCGAACCGGGGCTCTATCTCCAGCCCGACGACGAGACGCTGCCACGCGAACTGCGCGGTATCGGCATCCGTATCGAGGACGATCTGGTGATCACGGCGGACGGGGCACGGCTGATGTCCTCGGCGCTGCCGCGTACCGCCGACGGCGTGGAGGAGTGGATGGCCGGACTCCTCGCGGGCGGGGCTTGAGACTGAGGGGATTGAGGCTCAGGCGCCTGAGCCGGCGGCCCTCAGGCCCGGCGCGCGCCCGGCAGGTGGGGCCGCAGCACCAGCGGCTCGTCCTCGTCCCCGTCCCCGTCCCCGGCCCACAGTGAGCGGACATGACCGAGGTGGCGAGCCATACACGACTCGGCCGCCGCGGCATCGCCCGTCAGCATCACATCGAGCAGCTCCCCGTGCTCCTCGGCGGAGGGCAGCAGCTGATCGCGCTCGTCGAGCCGGGTGAGGCCGTAGAGGCGGGAGCGTTTGCGCAGATCACCGACGGTCTCGACGAGGCGCTCATTGCCTCCGAGGCCGAGCAGTTCGAGATGGAAGCGGCGGTCGGCCTCCAGGTAGCCGATGAGGTCATGCGCCCGGGCCGCCGCGACGATCTCCAGCGCGGCCGGGCGGAGTGCCTCCAGCTGTGCGCGTCCTGCGGTGCGGGTGACCAGACCGACGACCGGCACCTCGATCAGTGCCCGGATCTCGGTGTACTGGTCGAGGTCGCGCTCGCTCACCTCGGTGATCCGGAAGCCCTTGTTGCGGACCGGTTCGACCAGCCCCTCCCGGGCCAGATCGAGCATCGCCTCGCGCACCGGAGTGGCGGAGACCCCGAAGTCCGCGGCGAGACCCGGGGCCGAGTAGACCGATCCCGGGCGGAGTTCCCCCGCGACCAGGGCCGCGCGCAGCTGATGGGCGACCTGATCACGGAGCCGCGCCTGAGCGGTGATCAGGCTGCGATGCTTGAATTCACCCATCGTGCTCCTCTCGCACTCCTCCGAGTGGCCGCGAACTGCCAGCGTACAATGTCACGTTGCGACAATTGCCTGATGGCAGCGATCCACCCCGCCTCCGTAACGCGCCTGAGCGAGCCGGGGGCAGCGCACTTTCCGCAGCCGGTCATGATGGCTCCCATTTCCCCTTTCCCGTTTCCAGGAGCGGCAGTTGACCCCCTATTCCCTCGCGTTCTATCTGGAGGTGGTCACCAGCGGAACGCTGCTCGGCGCGCCGCCTACCGCCTCGCCCGACGAGGTCACCCAAGCCCTCGGAACTGATTACGCGGAGAACCCCCCGACCGACTCCGACGATCCCCATATGTGGCGCGACTACGGTCTGGCGGAGTTCTCCTGGCAGCGCGCATCCGCCGACGCGCCCTGGACCGGCCACCACTTCACCCTCCAGGTGCACCGGCTCACGCAGGGCCGAAAGGCCGTCGGGGAAACGCTCCGCTCCCGGTACGGGCGGTTCGACCGCCGGCTGCGCTTCGAGAAACTCCGCAGGCTTCTGGAGAAGCGCGGCACCCCCCTCGTGGAGGTTCCGGATTTTCCCTCGCAGGCGCCCTATTACCGCGTCTACTGGCAGCCCACCTCGCAGGTATCCATCACCGTCATCCGGGCCCATGGAAAGTACGCCACACCGGACGATCTGCGGGTCGGCGACGTCTACCACATCCTCGCCCCGATGACGCCGGAAGAAGTGGAGTGGCGCAGGTCGCGCCCGTGGTGACGCCGTACCGTCCGGGCAGTCATGGCGAGGAGACACCGGCTGCGGGTCTCGGGTCCTCTAGCGTGGAGGGATGGAGGACACCGGGGCCGAGGGATCACCGCCGGGCACGGACGAGAGCGGCTTTCCCGCCTATCACGCGGGGCGCTGCGGCGGGCTCGCGGAGCTGGACGCAGAGCTGGTCCGCTGCCGGGCCTGCCCCCGGCTGGTGGCCTGGCGCGAGGAGACCGCCGCACAGCCGCGCGCGGCTTTCCGGGGCCAGGAGTACTGGGCCCGCCCCGTCCCGGGATTCGGGCCGTCGGACGCGGCGCTGGCCATCGTCGGCCTGGCACCGGCCGCACACGGCGGCAATCGCACCGGCCGGATGTTCACCGGGGACGCCTCCGGCGACTTCCTGTTCGCCGCACTGCACGCGGTCGGCCTCGCTTCGCAGCCCACCGCGACGGACCGGGACGACGGCCTGGAGCTGTACGGGGTACGGATCACCGCGCCGGTGCACTGCGCTCCGCCGGAGAACCGGCCGACGACCGCCGAGCGCCGTACCTGCCGGCCATGGCTGTCGGCGGAGCTGGAACTCCTCAGCCCGGGCCTGCGCGCGGTGGTGGCCCTGGGCGCCTTCGGCTGGCAGGCGCTGCTGCCCGTACTCGGCGAAACGGGGTGGCCACTCCCCCGGCCCCGCCCCGCGTTCGGCCACGGGGTGCGGCTGACCCTGCCCGCCACCGGCCGGCGGCGGGAACTCCAGGTGCTCGGGAGCTACCACCCCAGCCAGCGCAATACGTTCACCGGCCGGCTCACCTCCGACATGCTCATCGAGCTGCTCGCCGACGCCGCCGAGGCCGCGGGCCTGACACCGTCAGCGGACTGACTCCGCCGCCGTGCGGCCCGGGACACCCACTTCTATTCTGGAGCAGAACGGTGCGCGGACCGGCGAGCGGTGCGCCCGAAGGGGCGCGGGGAACTGCGCGACCAGCCACGACGCAGCCGCACACGCAGACGCAGACCCAGACGCGACCGCTCGGCGCTTTCGCGGAACGCAGAGGAGTGCGCGTGGCGAATAAGGTCGAGGAGTCCGCATCGGTCGGCTCCTTCTCGCGCCGGGACCGGGCAGTGATCGCCGCTGCCGCGCTGTCCATGCTGATCGTGCAGATGGACTGGTTCGCGCTCGATCTGATGCTGCCGGTCATCGCCCGGGACTTCGGGACCTCATCGACCGACCTCCAGTGGCTGATCAGTGGATACATGCTGGCCATCGGCGCCTTGATGATCGTCGGCGGCCGGACCGCCGATGTGCACGGGCGACGGCGGGTCATCGTGATCGGCCTCATCGTGTTCGCCGTCATGTCCGTGGTGTGCAGCGCCGCGCAGAACGCCCCCTGGCTCGTGGGCGCGCGTGTCGTGCAGGGGACCGGTGCGGCGCTGATCTTCCCGGTGTCCGTGGCGGTGGTGACCAGCTACTTCCGGGACGCGCGGCAGGGGCCCGCGGTCGGTACGGTGCTCGCGTTCAGTTCCATCGGTACCGCGCTCGGGCCGTTCGTGGGGGGTGTCTTCGCCGAACACGTCAGCTGGCGTGCGGTGTTCCTGCTGAATGTGCCGGTGTGCCTGGCCGCCACCCTGCTGGTGCTGCGCTTCGTCCCCGAGAGCCGCGACGAACAGGCGACCCGCCGTCTCGACCTGCCCGGCGCGGCGACCGTCGCCCTCGGCCTGGCGTGTCTGATGCTCGCCGTCGACCAGGGGCCGGGCTGGGGGTGGGCCTCCGCACCCACACTGGCCACCTTCGCGCTGGGGGTCGCCTTCCTGGTGCTGTTCGTGGCGGTGGAGCGGCGGGCGCCGGAGCCGCTGATCGAGCTGTCGCTGTTCCGCAATGTGAAGTTCGATGTGATCACCCTCGCGGGCTCGCTGTCGAATGTGGTCTATTGCCTGATCGCAGTGCTCTCGGCGCTCTATCTACAGCAGGCACGGGGGCTGACGCCGACCCAGGCAGGGGTGATCTTCCTGGCCCTCTCCTGCGGCGTCGGAGCGGCGAGTTACCAGGCCGGGCACCTGGCGCTGCGCTGGCATGCCGAGACCCTGATGGCCTGCGGCATGCTCACCAGCGGCGCCGGGTTGCTGGCACTGACCTGGGTGCGGCCCCTGGGCTGGTACGCGGTGGTCTTCGTGATCTGCGGAGTGGGCATCGGACTGGGGTGGGCGCTGACGAATGTGGCGACCCAGGCACATGTCCCCGCGGAGCGGACCGGCGCGGCATCGGGCCTGGTCCTGACGTCGCTGGTGCTGTTCGGCGCGGTGAGCGTAACGATCGCGGCAACGGTCCTGGAGGCCGTCAGCGGCTCCCCCACCACCGCGGCCGCCGACGGCCCCGCCATCGAGGCCGTCCTGCGCGGCACGTCCGTACTGGCCTTCCTCGGCGCCTTCGGCCTCTTCGCCATCTGCCGCCCACGGCTGCGGGCGCACGCCGTGGCGGTGGAGGACGCTGCCTGACGGAAACGCGCCCACATCTTCCACGGCACCGTCGCCTCGCTCCGACTCCGCTCGTGACCCGCTACGGGCTACTCGTCCGAGCCGGTACCCAGCGGCGGCACCTCGACGACGAAGAACAGGAAGCCGATTTTGCCCGAAAGGGCATCGAAGTCGTCGCGGAACAGCTCACGGCCGGCCGGGTCGGGCTGCGGCTCACTGATGACGGCGAGGCGGAAGCCGGCGGCGGTGAAGGCATCGGTCATGGCATGCAACGGCCTGCGCCAGAGTCTCAGTTGGACGGACTGCCCGCTGAACATGAACTCGGAGGTATAGCTGGTGGTCGCGGAGTAGTCGGGCCGAGGGTCCTGGATCGCGTAGTCCACGAACGGGTGCTGCACCGACATGATCAGCCGGCCGCCTGGCTTGAGCACGCGCCGCATCTCGGCCAGCGTCGGCCCCCAGTCCTCCAGGTCGGCGCAGCCTAGTGTGCACATGATCCGCCGGGAGGAATCCAACCGCCCGTTCTCCTCGGGTAGTTCGCGACCACCCGACCCCTCACCGTGCCCCGTACACCGGCTCCGGTGCCTCGGCGTCGGCCAGCAGCTTCCTGGTGGTTTCGCCTGCCTCGGCGGGGGTCCAGCGGCTGCCCTTGTCGGCGGTGGGGCCGGGGCGCCAGCCTTCCATCACGGTGATCCGGCCCGCCTCGGCCTCGAAGACCCGGCCGGTGACGCCGGTGCTGCCGGCGGACGCCAGCCAGACCACCAGCGGGGAGACGTTCTCCGGGGCCATCGCGTCGAACTCCCCGTCGGCGGGCGCCGCCATCGTCGCGGCGAAGGTCCGCTCGGTCATCCGGGTGCGGGCGGCCGGTGCGATGGCGTTGATCTGTACGCCGTAGCGGGCCATTTCGGCGGCGGCGACGAGGGTGAGGCCGATGATGCCGGCCTTCGCGGCGGAGTAGTTGCCCTGGCCGACGCTGCCGAGCAGCCCGGCGCCCGAACCGGTGTTGATGATCCGGGCGTCGGGCGTACGGCCGGCCTTGGTCTCGGCGCGCCAGTGCGCGGCGGCGTGCCGCAACGGCAGGAAGTGGCCCTTGAGATGGACCCGGATGACGGCGTCCCAGTCGTCCTCATCGAGGTTGACGAGCATCCGGTCGCGCAGGAACCCGGCGTTGTTGACGAGGGCGTCGAGGCGGCCGAAGGTGTCCAGGGCGGTGGTGATGAGCGAGGCGGCGCCGTCGGTGGTGGTGATGTCGCCGGTGTGGGCGACGGCCCGGCCGCCGCGTGCGCGGATCTCGTCGGCGACCTGCTGGGCCGGTCCGGCCGAGGCGCCGGCTCCGTCGGGAGCCACCCCGAGGTCGTTCACCACGACGTCCGCTCCTTCCGCGGCGAGGGCCAGGACATGGGCGCGGCCCAGACCGCGGCCCGCTCCGGTGACGATGGCGACGCGTCCCGTGCAGATTCCGTTACCGGTCATCTCAGGTCTCCTGTTCCGTCATGGCGGATCTCCTCGGGGACTTCGGGCGAGGTGGGGTGGTTGACGGTGGCGGCGTCGAGGAAAGCGGGGCGCTCACCGCCGCCGTGGACGAGCAGGCTGGCGCCGGTCAGATACGCGGCACGGTCGGAGGCGAGGAAGACGCAGGCGTCGCCGATCTCGGCGGGTTCGGCGAGCCGGCCGAGCGGGACGGTGGCGCCGACGGCGGCGATGCCGGCCTCGTCTCCGTAGTGCAGCGCGGCGAGTTCGGTGCGCACCATGCCGAGGACGAGGGTGTTGACCCGGACCCCGGGGGCCCATTCGACGGCCATGGAGCGGGCCAGGTGGTCCAGGCCGGCCTTGGCCGCCCCGTAGGCGGCGGTGCCGGGCGAGGGGCGGGTGCCGCTGACGCTGCCGATCATGATGACCGAACCGCCGCCCGGCCGGTCGCGCAGCACCTCGTACGCGGCGAGCGAGGCGGTCAGCGGCGCGAGGAGGTTCAGTTCGACGACCCGGGTGTGCCGTTCGGCTGCGGTCTGCCCGAGCAGCCGGTACAGCGTGCCCCCGGCGTTGTTGACCAGGCAGTCCAGCCCGCCGTGCGCCGCCGCGACCTGCGGGAAGAAGGCTCGTACGGCGGCCGGGTCGCGCAGGTCGAGGGGGCGGAAGTGCGCGGTGCGGCCGGCCGCGGTGACGGGGGTGTCCGGTGGCCGTCGGGCGCAGACCACAACCTCCGCGCCGGCCTGCAGGAACGCCCGGGCGATGCCCGCGCCGACGCCCCGGGTGCCGCCGGTGACGACGGCCACCCGTCCGGTCAGATCGAGGGTCAGGCTCATTCGGCACCCCTCCCGCAGCGCGCGATCCGCTGCTAGCTTCGCTACCTAACAAACGCTTGGTGGAAAGGTAGCTGATCGCCTCATGGGTGTCTCCACCTCCACACCGGACAAGGGCATCGCCGTCATCACCGTCGACTTCCCTCCGGTCAACGCCCTTCCCGTACAGGGCTGGTACGACCTCGCCGACGCGGTGCGCGCGGCCGGCCACGACCCCGGCATCCGCTGTGTCGTCCTGACGGCCACCGGCCGCGGCTTCAACGCGGGCGTCGACATCAAGGAGATGCAGCGGGACACCGCGGCCGGCGGCCACGGCATCCTGATCGGCGCCAACCACGGCTGCGCCGAGGCCTTTTCGGCGGTGTACGGCTGCGAGGTGCCCGTGGTCGCTGCGGTGCACGGCTTCTGTCTGGGCGGTGGCATCGGCCTGGTCGGCAACGCGGACGCGATCGTGGCGAGCGAGGACGCCACCTTCGGGCTGCCGGAGCTGGACCGCGGCGCGCTCGGCGCGGCCACCCATCTGGCGCGCCTGGTCCCCCAGCATCTGATGCGCGCGCTCTACTACACCTCGCGCACCGCCACCGCCGCCGAACTGCATGCGCACGGGTCGGTCTGGAAGGTCGTCCCACGCGCCGAACTACTGGACGCCGCATGGGACTTGGCGCGCGAGATCGCGCAGAAGGACGGCAGTCTCCTCCGGCTCGCCAAGGCCGCCCTCAACGGCATCGACCCCGTCGACGTGCGGCGCAGTTACCGCTTCGAGCAGGGCTTCACCTTCGAGGCGAACCTCAGCGGGGTCGCCGACCGCGTCCGCGACACCTTCGGTACGCCGCACGGCGCACCGGACAGGGAGGGCTGAGCGATGACCGACAAGACCATGACGCCCGAGGACGTCGTCGCCCGGCTGCGCAGCGGGATGACCCTCGGTATCGGCGGCTGGGGATCGCGCCGCAAACCGATGGCGCTGGTGCGGGCGCTGCTCCGCTCCGACATCACCGATCTCACCGTGATCTCGTACGGCGGTCCCGATGTCGGCCTGCTCGCCGCCGCGGGCCGGATCCGCAAGCTGGTCGCGGCGTTCGCGACGCTGGACTCGATCCCCCTCGAACCGCACTTCCGCGCGGCCCGGCAGCGCGGGGCGTTCGAGCTGATGGAGATCGACGAGGCGATGTTCATGTGGGGCCTGCACGCGGCCGCCAACCGGCTGCCGTTCCTGCCCGTTCGGGCAGGTCTCGGTTCGGATGTGATGCGCGTCAACCCCGGCCTGCGGACCGTCACTTCACCGTACGAGGACGGCGAAACCCTGGTCGCCGTGCCGGCCCTGCGCATGGACGCCGCGCTGGTCCATCTGAACCGTGCCGACCGCCTGGGCAACGGCCAGTACCTGGGCCCCGACCCGTACTTCGACGATCTGTTCTGCGAGGCCGCGGACCGCGCGTATCTCTCCTGCGAGCGGCTGGTGGACGACTTCGCCGCCGCGGCCCCGCAGACCCTGCTGGTGAACCGGCACACGGTCACCGGGGTCGTCGAGGCCCCCTACGGCGCGCACTTCACCTCCTGTGTCCCGGACTACGGCCGGGACGAGGCCTTCCAGAAGCTGTACGCGACCACGCCCTGGCCGGAGTTCGCCGAGCGGTTCCTGCGCGGGGACGAGAAGAGCTACCAGTCCGCGGTCGAGACCTGGCACGAGGAGCAGACGTGAGCCGGACCACCACCACGACCCGCGCCGAGTACTGCGTGATCGCCTGCGCCGACGCCTGGCGCGACAACGGCGAGGTGCTCGCCAGCCCGATGGGCCTGATCCCGTCGATCGGCGCCCGGCTCGCCAAGCACACCTTCGCGCCCGATCTGCTGCTCACCGACGGCGAGGCGACGCTGGTGGGCCTCGACGGGGCGCCCGAGGGCTGGCTGCCGTACCGCCGGCATCTGACCATGGTCACCGGTGGCAGACGCCATGTGATGATGGGCGCGAGCCAGCTCGACCGCTTCGGCAACCAGAACATCTCCTGCATCGGCGACTGGCAGCAGCCCGCCCGCCAGCTCCTCGGGGTACGCGGCGCGCCCGTCAACACGCTCAACAATCCGGTGAGTTACTGGGTGCCGAAGCATTCCCGGCGGGTCTTCGTCGAGAAGGTCGACATGATCAGCGGCGTCGGTTACGACAGCGCGGCCGCCGCCGGTCCGTCCGCGACCCGCTACCACCGCATTCCGCGCGTGGTCTCCGACCTCGCGGTCCTCGACTTCGAGACCCTGGACCGTGCCATGCGGCTCGCCTCCGTCCATCCTGGGGTGACGGCCGAGGAGGTCGAGACGGCCACCGGGTTCCCGCTCGCCCGGCCCGACGCGCTGCCGTTCACCCGGGAGCCCACCGCCACCGAACTGCGCCTGATCCGGACGGTCCTCGACCCGGACGGGCTGCGCGACCGCGAGGTGCCGCCGGCATGACGGCCACCACCGGGATCGAGACGCCGCTGACCAGGCTCGTCGGGGTGCGCCACCCCCTGGTGCAGACCGGCATGGGGTGGGTGGCCGGGCCCCGGCTGGTGTCGGCCGCGGCCAACGCGGGCGCCCTGGGCATCCTCGCCTCGGCCACCATGACCGTCGAGCAGCTGCGGGCGGCGGTCCGTGAGGTCAAGTCCCGTACGGACGCACCCTTCGGGGTCAATCTGCGGGCGGACGCGGGGGACGCCGCGGAGCGGGTGCGGCTCGTGGTGGCGGAGGGCGTACGGGTCGCCTCGTTCGCCCTGGCCCCCTCCCGTGAGCTGATCGCCCGGCTCAAGGACGCGGGGGTCGTCGTCATCCCGTCCGTCGGGGCCCGCCGCCATGCCGAGAAGGTCGCGGCGTGGGGCGCGGACGCGGTCGTCGTCCAGGGCGGGGAGGGCGGCGGGCACACCGGGAACGTCGCCACGACCGTACTTCTCCCGCAGGTCGTGGACGCCGTCGATATCCCGGTGATCGCCGCGGGCGGCTTCTTCGACGGCCGCGGTCTGGTCGCGGCGCTGGCCTATGGTGCCGCCGGGGTCGCGATGGGCACCCGCTTTCTGCTGACCTCCGACAGCACCGTGCCGCCGGCCGTCCAGGCCCGCTATCTGGCGGCGGCCGCCAAGGACATCACCGTCACCACGAAGGTGGACGGGCTGCCGCACCGGATGCTGCGCAGCGAGCTGGTCGAGACGCTGGAGCGGTCCGGGCGCGCCGCCGCGCTGCTCCGGGCGGTGCGCCATGCCGCGTCGTTCAGGAAGCTGTCCGGGCTGAGCTGGGCTCAGATGGTCCGCGACGGTCTGGCGATGAAACACGGCAAGGACCTCTCCTGGAGCCAGGTCCTGCTGGCGGCCAACACCCCCATGCTGCTCAAGGCGTCGATGGTCGAGGGGCGCACCGATCTCGGGGTGATGGCGTCCGGCCAGGTCGCCGGGGTGATCGAGGATCTGCCGTCCTGCGCGGACCTCGTCGACCGGATCATGGCCGAGGCGGGCCGGGCACTGGCGGGGCTGCCGATGGGGGCGGCGGACTGAGGGGATCGTGGGGGCTGAGCGGGTCGTGGCGGCGGCCCGGCTGGAACGGGTTCCGGCCGGGCCACGGCACGGGGCAGCGGTCGGCGTACGGGGGCGGCGGATCGCCGTACGGAGGCGGCGGGTGGTCGTACGGGGCCCGTCAGAGCCGCTCAATGATCGTGACATTGGCCTGGCCGCCGCCCTCGCACATGGTCTGTAGCCCGAACCGGCCGCCGGTGCGCTCCAGTTCGTGCAGCAGCGTCGTCATCAGCCGGACACCGGTCGCGCCGAGCGGATGGCCGAGCGCGATCGCGCCGCCGTTGACATTGACCCGCTCCGGATCGGCCCCGGTCTCCTTCAGCCAGGCCAGCACCACGGGCGCGAACGCCTCATTGATCTCGGTCAGATCGATGTCGCCGATCGACATGCCCGCCTTCTTCAGCGCGTACGCCGTCGCCGGGATCGGTGCGGACAGCATCCGGATCGGGTCCTCGCCGCGCACCGACAGATGGTGGATACGGGCGCGCGGGGTGAGCCCGTGGTCGGCCACCGCCCGCTCGGAGGCCAGCAGCATGGCGGCCGCGCCGTCGGAGACCTGCGAGGAGACCGCCGCGGTCAGCCGGCCGCCCTCGACGACCGGCGGCAGCCCGGCCATCTTCTCCAGCGAGGTGGTGCGCCGGGGCCCCTCGTCGGTGGTGACGTCCCCGTAGGCGACGAGCTCACGGTCGAAACGGCCCTCGTCGATGGCGCGGACGGCCCGCCGGTGCGAACGGAGCGCGAACTCCTCCATCTCCTCGCGGGAGATCTGCCACTTGGCGGCGATGAGTTCGGCGCCGTGGAACTGGTTGACGGGCGCCGCGCCGTAGCGGGCCCGCCAGCCCTCCGAGCCGGCGAACGGGCCGTCGGTCAGTCCCAGCGGGGCGGCGGCCTGGCGGCTGGCGAAGGCGATCGGGATCTGCGACATGTTCTGTACGCCGCCCGCGACCACCAGGTCCTGGGTGCCGGAGAGCACGCCCTGGGCCGCGAAATGGACGGCCTGCTGGGAGGAGCCGCACTGGCGGTCCACCGTCACGCCCGGCACCTCCTCGGGCAGCCCGGCGGCCAGCCAGCACGTCCGGGCGATGTCCCCGGCCTGCGGTCCCACCGTGTCCAGGCAGCCGAAGACCACGTCCTCGACGGCCGCGGGATCGGCGCCGGTGCGTGCCATCAGCGCCGTCAGTACATGGGCTCCCAGATCGGCCGGGTGGACGGCGGAGAGCCCGCCGCCCTTCTTGCCGACCGGGGTGCGGACCGCGTCAACGATGTAGGCCTCGGACATGGTGGTCTCCCTGGTCAGATTCTGCGGAGGTGCCGGTCGATTCCGCAAGGCGGTGCCGCCGGCGGGCGCGGGCGGCGAACTCCTGGAGGCCGTACGGCGGGCCCGGGCAGTGCCGGGCCCGGGAGCCCGGCGGGGGCGCGTACAGGTCCGGGTCCGGGTCCGGGTCCGGGTCCGGCCACCGTGGCTCACGCATGCTGCGAGCTGACGGACACCGTTTCCCCGGTCATGTACGAGGCGTAGTCGCCGGCCAGGAAGACGATGACATTGGCGACCTCCCAGGGTTCGGCATGGCGGCCGAACGCCTCCCGCTCGGTCAGCTCCGCGAGCAGCTCGGGGGTGGTCACCTTCACCAGATGCGGGTGCAGGGCGAGGCTGGGCGAGACCGCGTTGACGCGGACGCCGAATGCCGCGGCCTCCATGGCGGCACAGCGGGTCAGCGCCATCACCCCGGCCTTGGCCGCGGCGTAGTGGGCCTGGCCACGCTGCGCGCGCCAGCCGACGACAGACGCGTTGTTGACGATCACGCCGCCCGCGCCGGTGGCTTGCATCCGGCGCAGGGCGGCCCGGGTACAGCGGAAGGTGCCGTTCAGCGTCACATCGAGCACCTTGCTCCATTGCTCATCGGTCATCTCGACGAGGTCGGCGGTGCCGCCGAGCCCGGCGTTGTTGACCACGATGTCGAGCCGCCCATGCTGCTCTTCCGCCAGCTCCAGCAGGGCGTTGACCTGGCCTTCGTCGGTGACATCGCAGGGCAGCGCGGCCACCTTTCCCACGCCGAACTCCGCGGCGAGCGCCGCGGCACTCTCCTTCAGCCGGCGCTCATGGGCGTCACCGATGACGATACGGGCGCCCTCCTCCAGGAACCTGCGGGCGGTGGCGCCGCCGATTCCGGCTCCGGCGGCCGCGGTGATGACGGCGGTCCGGCCGTCGAGCAGATGGTGGCCGGGCACGTACGGGGGCGGTGTCATACGCGAGCCTCCAGCGGATGGTCTCCAGGCCGGTCCGGGTCCGGGCGATCCGGTCGCGGAGCAGCGCGGGCACTCGCGAGCGGTGGGGCCTCGACGCTGCTCATGGCGCTACGTTAACCTACCAAACACTTGTTAGAGAAGGAGCGCGATGGCGATGCCCGCTGCCCACGACAAGACACCCCCGCACGCCGGGCCGCTCCCCTGGACACCCTCGGAGGGGGACGCCTGATGGACCTCCAATTCACCGCCGCCGAGGAGGAGTTCCGGGCCGAGGCCCGCGCCTGGCTCGCCGGCCACGTACCCACCACCCCGCTGCCGTCACTGGAGACCGCGGAAGGGTTCGCCGCCCACCGGGAGTGGGAGCGCCAACTCGCCGCGGACCGCTGGTCGGTCGTCTCCTGGCCCGAGAAGTACGGCGGCCGGGCCGCCTCGCTCTGGCAGTGGCTGCTCTTCGAGGAGGAGTACTACGCCGCGGGCGCCCCCGGACGGGTCAGCCAGAACGGCATCAGCCTGCTCGCCCCGACCCTGTTCGAGCACGGCACCGAGGAGCAACGCGCCCGCGTGCTGGGCCCCATGGCACATGGCGAGGTCATCTGGGCGCAGGCCTGGTCGGAGCCGGAGGCGGGGTCGGATCTGGCCTCGCTGCGCTCGGCCGCCGTACGGACCGACGGTGGCTGGCTGCTGAGCGGGCAGAAGACCTGGTCGTCCCGGGCCGCGTTCGCCGACCGCGCCTTCGGGCTGTTCCGCAGCGACCCGGACACCGCCCGGCCGCACCAGGGGCTCACCTATCTGATGTTCCCGCTGGACGCGCCGGGCGTGACGGTACGCCCCATCGGCCGCCTCGACGGCAAGCCCGCCTTCGCCGAACTCTTCCTCGACGAGGTCTTCGTGCCCGACGCGGACGTCATCGGCGAGCCGGGCCAGGGCTGGCGCATCGCGATGAGCACCACCGGCAAGGAACGCGGTCTGACGCTGCGCAGTCCGGGCCGCTTCACCGCGGCCGCCGAGCGACTGGCCGCCCTGTGGCACGAGGCCCCCGAGGGGACTGCCCCGGCCCTCGGCGACCGGGTGGCCGACGCCCTGATCGGCGCCCGCGCCTACCAGCTCTTCACCTACGCCCATGCCTCCCGGCTCGCCGCCGACGAGGGGACCGCCCCCGATCGCGCCCAGCCGAAAGCGGGCGGCCTCGGCGCCGAGTCGAGCCTGAACAAGGTCTTCTGGTCCGAGCTGGACCTCGCCCTGCACGAGACCGCCCTCGACCTGCTCGGCCCGTACGGAATGCTCGCCGACGACGCCGACGAGGCGCCCTCACAAGGGAGTTGGGCCGAGGGCTACACCTTCTCGCTCGCCGGTCCGATCTACGCCGGCACCAACGAGATCCAGCGCGACATCATCGCCGAGCGACTGCTCGGCCTGCCGAAGGGACGCCGTTGATGCGGTTCCTCCTGACCGACGAGCAGCGGGAGTTCGCGCACTCGCTGGACGGCATGCTGAGCACGTCCGGCACCCCGGCCGTCGCCCGCGCCTGGGCGGCCGGCGACCACCAGCCGGGCCGGGCACTGTGGAAGCGCATCGCCCGGACGGGGGTGTTCGGGCTCGCCGTTCCGGAGCAGCAGGGCGGGTCGGGGCTGTTGCCGGTCGAACTGGCCCTCTCTTATGTCGAGTTGGGACGACACGCCGTTCCCGGTCCGCTGGTGGAGACGGTGGCGGCGGCCGCGTTCCTGGAACGTCTCGGGGCGGACGCGGAGGCCAAGGAATGGCTGCCGCGGATCGCCTCGGGTGGGGCCGTCCTCAGCCTGTGCGCCGGGGCGGGCCCGTACGCCCCGTACGCGGACGCCGCCGATCCGACCTACGCCCTGGACGCCAACGGCCCGGCCCGGTACGCCCTGGACGCCGACGCCGCCGATGCCGTCCTCGTCATACAGGGCGACACGGTCTCCCGTACGGACACCCACGGCCCGGTCCAGTCCTCCCTCGACCCGGCCCGGCGTCTGGCCCGCCCGCTCGACGGCACGGTGCTGGTGCGGGGCCCCGTGGTGGCCGCGGCCGCCGCACACGCCGTCGAGGTCGCACGGCTGCTCACCGCCGCCCAGTCCCTCGGCCTCGGCCGCGCCCTGCTGGCGGCGACGGTCTCCTACGTCCAGCAGCGCACCCAATTCGGTTCGCCCATCGGCTCGTTCCAAGCGGTCAAACACCGGCTGGCGGACACCCTGATCGGTCTGGAATTCGCCCAGCCGCTGGTCCATGCGGCGGCCCTGGCGCTGGCGGCCGGCGCCCCGTCAGCGGGCCGGGAGGTGGCGGCAGCAAAGGTCGCGGCAGGCGAGGCCGGGTACGCCGCCGCACGCACCGCACTCCAACTGCACGGCGCCATCGGCTACACGGAGGAGCTCGACCTCTCCCTCTGGATACGCAAGGCCCGCCCCCTGCGCGACGCCTGGGGCACCCCGGCCGCCTGCCGCGCCCGCGTCCTCACGGGGTGAGACGGGGGCGGGCCCCCTTTGCGTGCCTCTCCGAGGACGCCGTCATGTGCTTTGAGTGAGGCTTGGCGGTACGGAGGGGTGCACAACTCCCCCTTCGATATATGCCGTTTCGCCGGTGGCGAGGGCCTGTAGCGCAACCAAGGCCCGTAGCCTTCCGACTTCGTTGAGGTCCTTGAGAACGCGCATGGTGGGCAGAACGCGCACGTTCGCCCGAGGGTCGCGGTAGGCCAGGTGCCCGACGGCCGCGCGGGTCGGAGGCGCAGTCGCCAGCACGTGCGTGATGACCTTCCTGCGGCGCGTCTGCTGCCAGGCCAGGGCGACGCGGCGCAGGATGAGTAGCTCGCCTGGACCTCCACGAAGAAGGTCCTGCGCGGCCTGCTCGGGAGTCTGCCCGTCTTGCACTAATCCGGTGGGTAGCGTGATGCTGCCGAGGAGGTCAGCGACCACGACAGCGTCAGGCCCCACCGGGACGAGTAAGGAAACCCCGATGACCGGCGGTCGCCAGTTCTCGTACGGGGCCGTTTTCCGCGACGGTGCGCTGCTGCGTTCAGTCGAGGTGAGGAGTGCCGTGATCGTCGGCATCAGCGGGCCCCGACCGTCGCGGCGGCCACGATCTGTTCGAGATGCGCTGGCTTGCTGGTGCTGGGGATCGGGGCGACATGATCTCCGAGGTTGAGCAGCCAGTGCAGCGGGGTGAGGACTCCGTTGTCACGGGCCAGGCTGCCAGCGTTGAACGGCCGGTAGGGAACGTATGGGATACCCAACTCCCGGCAGAGCTCCAGCGCGGGGTCGTAGCGGTCGGTCATGTTCAGGACGTTTTGCACGGCCGCGACGGTGAGTTCCTTGCTCACCATGCGGATGTCCTCGGGGGTGACCTTTGACAGGCCGATGTACCGGATCTTGCCTTCGTCTTGTAGGGCCTGCATGACGGCGAGTTGGTCGGCAATCGGTACCTGCGGGTCGATGCGGTGGAGGTAGCAGAGATCCAGGGACTCGGCGCCGAGGCGGCGCAGGCTGGCTTCGACGCAGGCCCGGAGGTAGGCGGGGTGGCCGTGCGGTACCCACACGTTCGGGGCGGGGCGGAGCAGGCCGACCTTCGTGGCGATCAGCACATCTTCCGAGTACGGGTACAGGGCCTCTTTGATCAAGTGCTCGACGGTGTGGGGACCGTAGGCGTCCGCAGTGTCGATGTGCGTGATGCCGTAGGTGCGCACGGCCTGCCGAAGGACGCTGAGCGCGGTGTCTCGGTCCTCGGGGTCACCCCAGGTGCCGGGGCCGGTCAGGCGCATGGTGCCGATTCCGAGCCGGGAGAGGGCCTTTCCGGCGATGGTGATGGTGCCCGCGGGCGGCGTGGAGGTCATACGGCGGCCTCCCGGAGGCAGAGCTGAAGGGCACTCTCGACGGCGCTTGTCTGGCTGCCGGAGTCGCTGGTGACCCGCCGATGCGGGATCTGCTCGCCGGCCAGAAGGCCGTGTGTGTGGCGGTCGACCAGGCGGCGGTATCCAGCGTCGTAGTCGTGGCTCGCATCGGCCGGCACGCTCTCATCCAGCACGGTGGCCAAGAGCAGTTCGTACTTTGGGAGTTGCGTCGAGGCTAGGAGCAACAGCCGCTCATTCTCTAGCCTGGGAAGGCGTTCACCGCGGTGCTCCAGGGCGGCGCGGAGGTAGGCCAGCGCGTCGAAGGCGGCGCGGTCGGCGAGGACGACGTCGGCGCCCTGCGCAGCGCAGGCGATCTCGTCGGCGATGCCCTGGGTGATGATCCACTCCGTGGATTGGACGGTGTGGTGCTGCATCTTGGGCAGACCGATGCCGGCGGCGCGCTTGGCCAGGCGGCCGGTGCGGGCCACGGTGAGCCCGTGGCCGCGCAGTTCCATCTCGATCCGCCGCAACAGCTTCGTCTTGCCGGTGGAGTGGGTGCCGAGCACTCCGATGCAGACGGGCTTCTGTGTCACCACAGCGTGGGGTCCTTTGCTGGTTCGGGGGCACCAGGCAGGCCGGGCGGCACGGCCGCGGCGACAAGCTGGTCCCAGGTGTCGTAGTGGGCAGCCATGGCGATCAGGAGCTGCGCCGTGGCGTAGGCGTCGTAGGTGGCCCGGTGCCGCTGGGCCGGGGCGTGGGCCAGGTCCGGCTGGACGTGCTCGATGAGGGCGTCGAGGGAGTACTTCGGCAGGCCGCGGTAGGTGGCCCTGGCCAGCCGGAGCGTGTCGAGCACTCCGGCCGGCTGCCACTGCGGGAGGTGCGCGGCGAGGACCTTGTAGTCGACGTGCGCGTTGTGGGCACAGATCCACGACGTGCCCAGGAGCCCGTGGACCTGATCAGCGATCTCCTCCCAGCCCGGCTTGTTCGCCAACCGCTCGTTGGTCAGGCCGTGGATACCAGCAGCCACCGGGGTGACTGGGCGACGCGGCCTGGTCAGCCACGCCCCCGCCGTGCCCTTGTCCGGCTGCCCGTCGCATACGGGAAGGGCGGCGACCTCAACCAAGTCGGGCGGGTTGGTGCCGTTGCCTTCGACATCCACAACGAAGAGCGCGGGCCAGGAGGAGAAGTTCATGCGGTCGTGGTTCCGTTCTCCGCCTTCCAGCCGATGGGGGCTCGGCCGTGCTGGCGGTGGTGGTGAGGCTTAGCGCGGTCGTGGCACTGGTAGCCGTAGCCGTGCTGGAGGAAGTAGCGCGGCGGTTCGTCCAGTCCCTCGACGATGATGGCGCGCTCGGTGACCTCCACCGTGCCCGTCGCGCCGAGTTCCCGCGCGTCCTCGGTAACTTCGGCTAGGTCGGGCTTGCGCCAGGCCCGTCGGCAGAGGGCTAGCTGCTCTCGGGGGCAGATGTTGCAGAGTTCCCTGATGCCGTAGTGGCCGTTGTAGTCGGCCTCGCCGTGGGAGTAGGCCACGGCGCAGCTCGTCTTGCGGAAAAGTGCTCCCCAGGGGGCGGTGACGTGTTCGGGCGTGTGGAAGGAGTCGAGAATTCGCTTCTCGGCCGCCTGGGGCATGATCTTGCGTCGGGCCGTGTCCTCGTACGGCAGCGGCAGGCCGTGCGCCTCGTAGTAGGCGGCGATCTCCTTGCGGAAGAACAGCCCGGTGAACACGGTGGCGTGCGCCTGGGCGGACAGCTCGCGGGCTCGCTCCAGGTGCGCGTCGCTGTCGTTGAGGCCGGGGACGATCGGCCGCCAGTACAGCACGGTGCGGTACCGCTCGGCGTGGTCGAACAGGGTGCGCAGGCTGGTCGCGGCGATGTTGGAGTCGACCGGCTCGATCTTCTCGTTGTCGATGCCTGAGTGAGTGACCAGGAGGGTCAGTCGCAGGTTCTTGAAGGAGTTGAGTACGGCGCAGTCCTCGGGTTCGATGCGCCAGCGCGTGATGATCAACAAGTGATTCGTCAGGCCCTGGTCGTCCAGGTGCCGGAGCACGTTGAACACGTGCGGCTTCACGACGGGCAGCATCGGGTCCGTGGCGCGGTTCAGGAGCTGAATCGGAGTGCGGTGGGGCTCGAAGTACTTGTGGTGGACGAGGCTGGCGACGGCTTCCTCATCGCTCATGAGGCGCCGGGGCACCTTCATCTCGAAATTTTCGAAGAGGTGCCGGACGCAGTACCCGCACTCCAGCGGGCAGCCGACGATCCAGTTGAGGCTCAGGCCGGACTTGCGGTACTCGATCACGTCGGCGAGCGACGGCTTCAGGCCGCGGATCTTCTGCGGGGACAAGATCGGCAGAGCGCGGCCGTGCGGGGCTACGGGGACGTTCATATGGTCCTCCAGAGCAGGGCGAAGGGAGTCACGCGTCAGTGGGTGTGGTCTGGAGCGGGACGTGCGCCAGCAGTTCGCGGCGGCCGGCACCGAACCAGGTGCCGAAATCACGGCGCGCGGCCTGGGCGTCGTCCGAGGTGTGCACGAGGTTGCGCACAAGCCGCTTCTCGGCGAGGGCGGCTTCGAGGCTGTCGTCGCCGAGGTCGCCGCGGATCGTGCCGGGCGCGGCCTCGGTGGGGTCGAAGTGCCCGAGGGCCTGCCGCAGTCGGCCGTGAAAGCCGGGCTCGCCATAGGCGAGCGCGACCGTGACGGGCCGGTCAACGTACATGGCGTCCAGACATGCCGGGATGTCCCGGTCAGGGAACCAGTCCGCGTCCACCAGCAGATCCCAGTAGTGGACGTGGGCCTGCCACGCCTGCGCGGTGAGGTCCCGGCGGCTGCTGATGGTCACGCCAGCAGCGGCGATCCGTTCGAGCACGGCGTCCACGAGCCCGCGCCCCACCGCGTCCGGCTTGCACAGGACGACCGACCAGCGGTCGAAGTCGACTCCCTCGACCACGCCGCCGCTCGGCGGCTTCCGGTTCACTGCTCGCCCCCGGCGGTGACACAGGCCGGCCAGCGGCGTCCGACGAGCCACCGCAGACCGGGGTGCAGCGCATCCAGCACATCGCGGCGCACAGATTCGGCCTGTTCGTGCTCGATCTGCCGGTACATCTCGAACAGCAGCACGGCCTGCTGCCAGTAGATGTCCACGTCCAGGCCCGCGACGTCCTCCGCGGTGTACTGGGCCTGGTTCGTGCGCAGCAGTTCCTCGTGCTCCAGGACCCGCGCGATGGTGGCCGGCGTGGTCTCGGCCGACATCGCCGGGAACGGGAAGTGCTGCGGGTGGCGCCGGGCATCGGCCTCGTACAGCACCTCCTTGACGCGCTCGGCGTTCCGGTCGTTGACGTGCGCCGAGCCGATGGTGTGCGTGTAGGTCCCCAGCTCCAGGCCGAGCTGTACGGCCGCGTACTCCTGGATCATCGTGAAGCTGAACACGTCGGACAGCAGACCGCAGTCCAGGTCGTTGGCTCGCATATTGCACACCATGTGGAGGCTTCCACCGCGGGCAAGCAGATGCAGTCCGGCTAAGCACGCCATATCGGGGTTGTCGCTGACGGCCAGCTCAGTGGCTGAGAAGACCGGTAGGTAACCCCTTTTGCTGTCGGTCTCCGTGCGCAGCAGCTCCAGCACCCGGTCGAACGGCGAGACCGTGTCGCCGGAGGCCGGGTTGAAGAGGGTGTAGCCGTAGGCGGAGCCGCCGAGGTTGACGCCGTCCGCGGAGCTGGAGCGCATCGACGGCGCGTAGTAGCCGATCATCTCCAGGTCCCGGCGGCCGGCCAGGTACCAGAGCGCCTCGGCGAAATGGAAGACCGGGTTGGCCCTGCGCACCGCCAGGTACGGCAGTCGCTGGCGGGGGTCGGGAAGCCGGAACTGGACTCCGACCACCTCACGCGCGTCGTTGCCGCGCGCGGTGATCTGGTGCTCGGGCTCTTTCGTCGCCAGCCTGAGCAGCGCCAGGTAGGCGCCTTCGACGCTGCGGAACGTGGTCGGTGTGAGCACGTTGCCTCCAGAGGTAGTGGTTGCTGAGCGGGTGGTGCGCCCGCCCGCCATCAGGGCCGTCACGCACCTTTCAGCGGGTGGGAGTTGATGGGCTGAGCTCGTTGGTCAGCGACGGGGCCGGGCTGTGGAGTCCGTTGACGAGGCGAGCCGGCGGCGCGCCGACCGACGAGGGCGAGGAGCGCGACCACGACGCCGGCGTCGGCGAGGTCCGGGTCTGCCAGGCGCGCACGGACGCCTTCGTAGTCGTACGCCTCGCTGGCGGGCAGAGCCACGCCCGAGTCGATGTGATGTTCATGCGGCCCCTTTGTTGGAGGCCCGGATCTCGAACCAAACGTGCTTGCCGTCCGAGGTGGGCTCAGCGCCCCAAGCGTCGGCCGTCTTGCTGAGCAGGAACATTCCCCGCCCGCTCTCGGCGAACCAGTTCGGTTCACGGACGACAGGGAGATCCTGGCTTTCGTCGCTGACGACGATGCGCACACCCGAAGGCGTGATCTGGAGGAGGAGAACGCAAGCAGCTGATCCGGTGTGCTTGTGCACGTTGGAAAGAAGCTCCGTAACGCACATGGCAGCACGTTCGACTAATTGGCCCCGGCCCCAGTACCGGAGGTACGCGCCGACGATCCGGCGTATGCGTTCGAGGTTTTGCGGCTGAACGGTCAGCTCTTGTCGGTACTGCTGAGTGCTTGCTTCTGCCATGACGGCCATGGCTCCTCCATCGTCCTGACGCCGATTCCCCAATGGACGGACCTGCGCCGGCCCTTTCGAGACGCGAATCCGGGACGGCGGGGGGAGACCAAGATTGTC
Organism: Streptomyces sp. P9-2B-2; assembly: GCF_030406865.1. NCBI lineage: Bacteria > Bacillati > Actinomycetota > Actinomycetes > Kitasatosporales > Streptomycetaceae > Streptomyces > Streptomyces sp. P9-2B-2. The sequence goes on from NZ_CP129126.1 coordinate 902,194, forward strand.
GTCGCCGCGAAGGAACCGCCATGTCACGACAGATGCCACCTCGTACAACACCGGGTGACACGGGTATCACCGACACGTCATCTGGGCCTCACTTGCCCTCAAGGTCTCTATCGCTGCCTCAAGTTGGGCAATAGTGGCTGTGGGCCCCAGCCGCTAGGGGACCGACCACTAACGGATCGGCTGGAAAGGAACATCGGCCATGAACGCGCGGACACTGCTCCAAGTGCTGGTTCAGGAGCGGGGATGGACGTACGACGTGTTCAGGCGGGCTTACGAGAAGGCCGCCCAAGAAGTATCCACAGCAGCCGGTGAGCCCCCTTCTACCGCGACGGTGGAGGAGCAGACATTCCGTCGATGGACCTCAGGGCGCGTCAAGGGACTCCCGAACCAGCCTGCGCCGCAGGTTTTGGAGCACATGTTCGGGTACACCGCACGCCTGCTCTTGGACCCGCCGACCGAGCTGCCCCGGGATGCGCCTGCGAATCACGTACTTGCGCTCAACGAAAGTGAACTTGCGATGACTGCTCGGGATGCTGCCGCACATGCCGGTGACGCTGCTTCTCTCAGCGTTCCGGACATGACGCTCGACCAACTCAACGACGATGTCGTGGCGCTGGCCCGCGGCTACAATCGCACGTCGCCGATCGAGGTTTACCGGCGCGCCAAGGAACTCCTGGACATTGCCCAGTCCTTGCTGGAAAGGACCCAAGTACCCCGCCAGCGGACGCGCGGGTACCTCGCAGCAGGACAGTCCGCTGCCCTTCTGTCAGCGGTCTGCTTCGATCTGGGGTCTCTTCCTGCTGCCGTGTCGCTGTCGCGAACCGCAGCACTCTACGGTCAGGTCATTGAGCACGGCCCGCTCCAGGCATACGCTCACGGTGCGCTCGCCTTCCTGGCGTACTGGGGCGGTCGTCCCTCGGAGTCTGTCCGGCTCGTTCACACTGCGCAGAGTTTCGGAGGGATCGGCGACACTGCTCGCAAACGCCTGTCCGTCATCGAAGGTCGCGCCTACGGGCACTTGGGGGATCGTCGGGCGGCAGAGTGTGCCGTACGCCGTGCTCTTGAGCAGAACACGGGGGCACGAGATGAGCTTCACGATGACATCGGTGGCGAGTTCGGCTTCCCGAGCGACCGTGTGGCTATGAGCAACGCCACTACCTATCTGCTGATGCGCGAGGCTGAGGGCGCTGAGACAGCAGCAATCGGTGCCCTGCGTATTCTGAGCAGCAGGCCAGAAGACCAGCGACCACTGCTTGTCTCCACCCAGGCTTCCGTGGATCTCGCCCGCGCCCGGCTGCTTCGCGGCGAACTCGACGGCGCTCATGAAGCTCTTGAGCCTGTCTTCTCCGTGCCTACCGAATGGCGTGGGGCCGGGACGCTGGAACGCCTGGCCGCAGTGCGTTCCGGGCTTTGCCATCCCGACTTCGTTGGTGCAGCCGAAGCGAGCACGCTCGGTGAACGCATCGAGGAGTTCAGTGCGGCGGCAGCAGCACACAAACTGGGAGCTGCCGCACCATTGGCTATCGAGAGCTGACGGCTATCTCCCCAGCTTCGCGAGGATCGCGGCTTCCTTTGCCATCGAGATGCCGTGCTCGGCCCAACGGGGATGTTCAACCGGTGTACCACCACCCCGCAGCCACTCCCACGTAGCAGCGACCGTCTCCGCCAAGGGGCGGCACCGCAGGCCGGCCGCTTGCGCAGCAGAGGAGTCGATGCTCCACACACCTGCATTAGTGCGCCAAAGCGGCAACTCAGTCCACTGCTGCACACCGTGCTCGATCAGAAGGTCGTCGGGCGCCCAAACTAGGTGACCGGCCCGCCCAGTAACTTCGAGACAAGCCGTGAGGAGTCCGCTCATCGTCTCGCGGCCAATGGGCGCCGTCACGTTGAATGCGTCCCCGCCCGGCGAAGCAGCTTGATCAAGTGCGAAAGCGGCCACGTCCCTGACGTCCACTGGCTGAATCGTCTTGTCTGCCTCGCCGGGCGCGAGGACTGCCCCGCCCTTCTCTGCCCTTTGCAACCACCACGGAAGACGCCCCACGTACTCCCCAGGCCCCAAGATCACACCCGGGCGGAGAATCGACACGCGAGTTGCGCCAAAGACTGTCAGCGATGCCCGTTCAGCCCCCGCCTTCTGCCGCCCGTAGTACCAGTCCGGACCATCCCAGTTCGCGGGCAGACGACCGTAGTCGACGTCGGCATCAGCTGGCCCATCGAGAATCTCTGAAGACTCCGTCAATGGTTCGTTCGGCCAGCCCCGATAGGCATTGACCGTAGAGATGTACACGTACTTACCTGCTACGGGCTCCAACGCCTTCGCCCCAGCCAGCACGTCTCGGGGCGCGAGCTCGGAGGCTGAGGTGTCGATCACGGCATCCCACGGCCCGTTCTGTGCGAGTGCCACCAAATCTTCCTGCACCCCGCGGTCCCCGTGAACCTCACGTGTCCCCTCCAGTGCAGCGCCGGATTTGCCCCTGTTGAATGTCCAAACTGACCATCCACGCTCAAGTGCCGCCTGAGCAACAGCTCGCCCCAGGAACCATGTCCCGCCCAATACAAGAATCTTCATGACGCGATCCTGCCTGCTGACACGCCAACTACGCCACGGCCCCCTTCGTCACTGCGCGCCTGACCTATCGCTACCGGTAGCGGCGCGCGGGCGCCAGCCAACACATGCTCAGCCGCATGCGTGAACACCTCTGGAGTTGTTGCCTGCCGCAGGGCCGCACAGCATTCGATGCATCCCTCGCATGCTCCCCTCCAGCCATCACGCGGACAACTTCACCGCCGCGCCTCCTTGCCCGAAGGTTCGCGCAGGATCACGGCCCGGGTGATCAAGGCGCAGGACTACGAACGCGGCTGAGCGGCGCCGCTACCGCCGCGTGAGCCTCGCGATGAAGTTGTCTACGAACTTCTCAGCCTCTGCCTTCGTCACGTCTCGCACGTCGATGCGGTCCCCCACTCAACTCCGGCGTTCATCAGCAGGTTGGTCCGGCTGTGGTCGTTAGACGCCCGGCGCGGCCCCTCATGGTGTTGGGACACCCGAGGGCTATGTTGCGATGGGCCGAGGCCGGCACCGCCGACTGGCAAGACGGCTGACTCTTGGGGCCGCTGGGTGAGCTGATCCCCGGCTACCGGTAGCGGCGCGAGGGCACCAGCCACGTCACCGCCATCGCCACCGCCCCCTCGTCGTCTTCATCTCCGGGGTCGTATCTCTTCAGCGACGTTCTCGACCAGGTTGCGCCCGTTCCGGCGGCCTCCGGTGAACTGTGCCCTCGTGCCGATGCGATACCAGAGAATGTCGGGCAACAGGACTTCGCGGGCAGCGCCGCCGGACAGTCCTTAAAAGCGCCGCCGCTCCCGCTCCTCCAGATCGGCCAGCATCGCGTCGGCCAGGTCGCGTTCGGCGGCGTAGTAGCGTTCCGACCACTTCTGGACGAGGGCGGGGTAGGTCCAGGGCTCCTCGTCGCGGGTGTCCTCGGCGTCTACCTCGGCGCGTTGGCGCATGGACTCCGCATACTGGCGGTGTTGGCCCAGTACGTCGCGCATCCGGTCGGTCTCCAGGAGGTGGCCGAGCCACATGCGCAGCATGACGCCGTGTTTGAGGACGGGGGGCTCCACGGGTGCCTCGCGGGCCCAGTGGCGTACTGCGGTCATTCCGGCGTCGGTGATCACGTAGACCCGCTTGTCGCGGTTGCCGGTTTCCTGGGCGACCATCCGTGAGGTGACGTAACCGACCTTCTCCAGGCGCTTCAGCTCGCCGTAGATCTGGCTGAAGGACGGGCTCCAGTAGAAGAGGCGCAGTGACCAGTCGGACCATTTCTTGAGGTCGTATCCGGACAGCTCCTCGCCGAAGGAGAGCAGGCCCAGTACCGCCCAACTGGTCGCCGGCAGCGCCGGTCGCTCGGCATCGCCGGTGTCCGCGGCGTCCGCCCTCTTCTCCATCACGTGCGGCATCCTACGGTCCGCACCCGTCCCGCGCCCGACCGCTCAGCGCCAACTCCCGTTCCGCTTCTTGGCATTCCTGCTAGAGGTATGTCGGTTGGAAATACGGCGGGGAGGTGGGCTCGGTGCGGTACCGGGCGCCGTGGTGCGGGAGGGGCGGGAGTGTGAGGGTGGCGGGCGTCACGCGGTGCGGAGCGGGACGCGCTGGCCAATAGTGGAGAGGTGAGTTCGCAGCAGGAGGATTCTGCGGAGTCCGGGCCGCGGCGTTCGGCCGGTGGGCCCGTCAGGGCCGGGGTGCGCAGGGTGCGCTACCTGCTGGAGCACGGCAGACACGGAGTGCAGGCGCACCACACGGTGGTGGGCAACGCGGTCCGGGTGACGGTCGCCTCCTGTGCGGCGTTCTATGTCTGCCGCTACGGGCTCGGGCTGACCGTGATGTCGGTCTACGCGACCTTCACCGTGGTGTCGCTCGGCGCGCTCGCCCGGATTCCGGGCTCGGGGCGGCAGCGTGCCACGACCGTCCTCACCGCGCTCCCCGCCGGGCTCGTACTGATCACGCTGGGCACCCTGCTCGCCGTCCAGACCTGGGCAGCCGTCGTCGGCATGCTCGTCATCGGCTTCCTGGTGGCGTACGCGGGCACCACCGGCCCGCGGATCGCCGGGGCGGCGCCGGGGATGCAGCTGCTCTACATCCTGCCGTGCTTCCCGCCGTACGCCCCGGAGACCCTGGGGCAGCGGTTGTCCGGCTTCCTGCTGGGAGCGATTCTGCTCGCCCTGGGCGAGCGCTTCGTGATGCCCGACCCGGAGACCTCGTCGTTCCGCCGGCTGCTGGCCGACGCCGCGGACGCCGCCGCGCGCCTGGCGGACCACCACGGCGGGCCCCCTCCCGTACAGGCGCTCGCCGGGGCGCGCACGGCCGGGGAGGCGCTGCGTCCCTCCTGTGTGCCACCCGCCGACCGGCCCGCCTCCCCCAGCGTCGCCCACAAGGCCATGGCGCACGGCGCCGAGGCCGTCCGCACCCTGCTGGCCCGGCTGGACGCCCTGCACACGGGGGCCGGGCCGCAGCGGGAGTACCAGCCGGAGACGGTGGCGCTGCTGGAGGGCATCAGTGTCTCGGCCCGCGAGGCGGCAGGCGCGCTGCGGCAGCGGACGAGGGGGCTGCGGCCCGGCGAGGGACCGTCCGCCACGGCGCTCCAGGAGGAGCTGGCCCCGGTCCGGGCCCACCGGGCCGTGGACACCCTGGAACGGCTCAGCACCGACGACCGGCTGGTCTATCTGCGGCGCAGGTCGCAGGTGGTGCAGGCCGCCGACTGTGCCGTCGTCCTCGTCCTGGCCACCCGGCTGATGCTCGGTGACCGTTCCGTCGAACGGGACCCCGCCGGGCACACCTTCGCGTACGCGCGGGCCGGTGCCCTCGAACTGTGGTGGCAACGGCTGACCATGCACCTCACGCCCCGCTCGGTGATCTTCCAGAACGCCTGCCGGTTCGCGCTCGGGCTGGCCGCGGCGCGGGCCATCGCCGGGCTCCTCGACCTCCAGCACGGCTTCTGGGTCCTGCTCGCCACGCTCACCCTGACCCGTACCACCAGCCTGGAGACCCGGTCCGCGGTCCGGCAGGCGCTGACCGGCACGCTGGTCGGCGCGGTGCTGGCCGGCGGGATGCTGGCGCTGGTGCACGACCGGGACACGGTGTACGCCGTCGTGCTGCCCGTGGTCATGCTGGTGGCGTTCACCGCGGGGCCGTTGCGCGGGCTGGCCTGGGCGCAGGGCGGCTTCACGCTGGTCGTCGCCACGCTGTTCGCGCAGGTCTCCCCCGTCACCTGGCAGCTGGCGCCGGTGCGGCTGGTGGATGTGCTGGTCGGCAGCCTCATCGGGCTGGCCTGCGGGCTGGTGGCCTGGCCACGGGGCGCGAGCGGCGAGGTGCGCCGCAGTATGGCGGCGCTGTGTTCGGCCATCGCCGACACCATCGGGCACACCACCACACGGGTCGTCCAACGCTCCGGCAGTACCGAACTCTTCGCCCTCAACCGGGCTCTCGTCCTCGCGCAGGAGAGCCTGGCCCAGTACCAGTCCGAGCCGCGGCAGGACGCCGTGCAACCGGACTGGCCGGCGCTGCTGGTCGCCGGGAAGGACGCGCGGCGCGGTGAGCGGCTGCTGCCCGGCCGCCCGGGCCGGATCGCCTCACCGGCGGTCGCTGCCTGGCTGCGGCACGCGGCCGACCGGACGGCGGCCGACTACCGGTCCCTCGCCCAACACCTCTGCACGGACGGCAGCACACCCCGGGACGGCCCGCAACCGCTCGATATCCGCGCCCTGTTGGCGGTCGCTCCGGCCATCCCGCACCACGGCCCCGACACGGAGACCCGCGCGGTCTCCGCCGCGCTGCTGCTCGACTCGGTGATCTGGCTCGACGCGCTGACCGCCGGTCTGACCCATCTCCACCAGGAGATGATGTGACGCCGTTGCCGCCGGGCCCGGGGAGCACTGCCGCCGCGGCCGCTCGCCGTGCGGTGGCGTGGTGCGCGCCGGGCCGGACGTCCGACACCGGGCGGGGGCCCGGCTCGCGTCGCCCGGGTGCGGATGGAGTTGCTGGCCCTGATCCTGAAGCAGTGGGGCCGCGTACGACGTGTCGCATCGCGTCTCCCGGGCACCCGGCAGGGCGAGAAACACGCGGCAACAGCACAAGGCACCCGACAAGGCAGCATGTCGCGGTACCGCCGTGACAGCGGAACGGACGCACATGAGCAATGGATTCATGGGTCCGGAGGGTTACGGCCCGGACCCGTTCGGTGACTTCCTCGCGCGCTTCTTCGGTTCCGCGCAGTCCACCGGCGGTGAGCAGGGCAAGGCCATGCCCCGGCAGGCGGACATCGCGCGCATGATGAGCGCCCCCGCCCGGGATCTGGTGACCTCCGCAGCCGCCTACGCCGCCGAGCACGGCAGTCCGGAGCTCGGCACCGAGCACCTGCTGCGCGCCGCCCTGGCGTCCGAACCGACCCGCAGCATGCTCCAGCACGCCGGGGCGGACCCCGACGCGCTGGCGGCCGAGATCGACCGCGCGGCCGGTTCGGGCCCGAAGCAGTCCAGCGTCGCCGTGACGCCCGCGGTCAAGCGGGCCCTGCTGAGCGCGCACGAGCTGGCACGGGACAACGGTGCCTCGTACATCGGCCCGGAGCATGTGCTGGACGCCCTGGCGGCCAATCCGGACTCGGCTGCGGGGCGCATTCTCAACCTCGCTCACTTCGAGCCGCAGGGCACCCCGCAGGGCGCCCACGGGGCCCCGCACCCGGGCGCCGAACACGGCGTCGCACCGAAGCACGACACCCCGACGCTCGACAAATACAGCCGCGATCTGACCGACCTGGCCCGCGCGGGCCGGATCGACCCGGTCATCGGCCGCGGCGAGGAGATCGAGCAGACCATCGAGGTGCTCTCCCGCCGGGGGAAGAACAACCCGGTGCTGGTGGGCGACGCCGGGGTCGGCAAGACGGCGATCGTCGAGGGCCTGGCCCAGCGGCTCGCCGACGGGGACGTCCCCGAGACCCTGGCGGGCCGTCGTGTCGTCGCCCTGGACCTGACGGCGGTGCTCGCCGGGACCCGCTACCGCGGTGACTTCGAGGAGCGGATGAACGGCATCATCGAGGAGGTCCGGGCACACCCCGAATCGCTGATCGTCTTCATCGACGAGCTGCACACGGTCGTCGGGGCCGGCGGCGGCAGCGGGGACGGCGGCTCCCTGGAAGCGAGCAATATGCTCAAGCCCGCCTTGGCGCGCGGGGAGCTGCACGTCATCGGCGCCACCACGCTGGAGGAGTACCGCCGGCACATCGAGAAGGACGCCGCGCTGGCCCGTCGCTTCCAGCCCATCCTCGTGCCCGAGCCCAGCGTCTCCGACACGGTGGAGATCCTGCGCGGCCTTCAGGACCGCTACGAGGCCCACCACCAGGTGCGCTACACGAAGGAGGCGCTGGTGGCGGCGGTCGAGCTCTCGGACCGCTACATCGCCCACCGTTTCCTCCCCGACAAGGCGATCGACCTGATCGACCAGGCCGGCGCCCGGGTCCGGCTCCGTACGGGCGCCAAGGCCACCGATGTGCGCGATCTGGAACGCGAGGTGGAGCAGCTGGTCAGGGACAAGGACCAGGCGGTCGCCGCGGAGCAGTACGAGCGGGCCACCGAGCTGCGGGACCGGATCGCCGACCTCACCGCGCGGATCGAGGCCGGTCAGGCGGAGCCGCCGAGCGACTGCCACATCGTGCAGGTCACCGCGGAGGACATCGCGGAGATCGTGTCACGGCAGACCGGCGTGCCCGTGAGCAGTCTGACCCAGGAGGAGAAGGAGCGGCTGCTCAAGCTGGAGGAACGGCTGCACACCCGGGTGATCGGGCAGGACGACGCGGTCACGGCCGTCTCCGACGCGATCCTGCGCTCGCGGGCCGGACTCGCCGACCCGGACCGTCCGATCGGCAGCTTCCTCTTCCTCGGCCCGACCGGCGTGGGCAAGACCGAACTGGCCCGGGCGCTCGCCGAGGCGCTGTTCGGCAGCGAGGAGCGCATGGTGCGGCTGGACATGAGTGAGTATCAGGAGCGGCACACCGTCAGCCGGCTGGTGGGCGCGCCCCCGGGATACGTCGGCCACGAGGACGCGGGGCAGCTGACCGAAGCGGTGCGCCACCACCCGTATTCGCTGCTGCTGCTCGACGAGGTGGAGAAGGCCCACCCCGATGTCTTCAACATCCTGCTCCAGGTCCTCGACGACGGGCATCTGACCGACTCCCAGGGCCGCACGGTCGACTTCAAGAACACCGTCATCGTGATGACCAGCAACCTCGGCTCCGATGCGCTCAGCGGCGGTCGCGGGGTGCTGGGCTTCGGCCCGGACATCTCGGGGGCGGAGGCCGGTGACGGGGCACGCGAACGGGCGCTGAGTTCTCTGCGCGAGCACTTCCGCCCGGAGTTCCTGAACCGGCTCGACGAGATCATCGTCTTCCGCCGGCTCACCGACGATCAGCTGCGCCAGATCACCGAGCTGCTGCTCGACGGGACCCGCCGCAGGCTGCACTCCCAGGACATCGCCGTGGAGTTCACCCCCGGCGCCGTGGACTGGCTCACGCACCGCGGCCATCAGCCCGAATACGGGGCCCGGCCGCTGCGGCGCACCATCCAGCGCGAGGTCGACAACGTGCTCTCCCGGCTGCTGCTCGACGGCGCCCTGGCGAACGGGGACGAGGTGCGCATCGAGGTGGACGCCAGTGAGCTGGCGTTTCGTACCGGCAAGCGGCAGCAGGAGTCCGGGTGACTCCACTGGGCCCGCGGGAGACGTCCGAGGGACGCCATGAGTCGCCGGAGGAGCGTGCCGACCGGCGGTGGAACGAGCTGCTGCAAGAGGTGCGGGTCCTGCAGACCGGGGTGCAGATCCTCTTCGGGTTTCTGCTCACCGTCGCCTTCACTTCGCGCTTCCCCACCCTCAGCCATACCGACCGGACCATCTACGTGGTGACGGTCCTGCTGGGGGCGTCCACGACCGGCGCGCTGATCGGAACGGTGACCTTCCACCGGCTGGTCACCGGTCACCGGTTGAAGCCGGAGACGGTGGTCTGGGCCGGGCGACTGGCCATGGTCGGGATCGTGCTGCTCCTGGCGACCGTCGCCTCCGCACTGCTGCTGATCCTGCGCATCGCCATGGACGACACCGCCGTCCCCTGGATCGTCACCGGACTCGTCGCCTGGTTCATGCTCTGCTGGTTCGCGCTGCCCGCCTGGGTGCTGCACCGGTACTCGGACCGGGAGTGAGCTGCCGCGACATGGACAAGGGCGCGGGCCGGGACCACGTGAGGGTCCCGGCCCGCGCCCTGAGCGGCGGTGTGCGGTCGGCGGTCACACGCCCGCGGCGGCCGCGCCCATACGGCGCGGGCGGTAGAGCAGTGCCGCACCCGCGAACCCGGCGCTGACGATCGCCAGCCCCACCGCGAGCAGTTCGGGCCACATGCCGGTGTCGCCCAGCCCGCTGCCGAGTGGGGCGAAGACCCCGGCGCGGGACAGGGCGTGCAGGGCGATGATGATCATCGCCGCGGCGGCACTCACCGTCCAGACCAGGGCGGTGTCGTGCATCGCCAGCCAGCCGGCCAGCAGCAGGTAGACGATGGCGATGGCCATCGAGAGCCCCGCGGTCGCCTGGGCGCCCTGGAGATGCGTCGAGTTCACGGGCAGATGGCTCAGCCCGCACAGCGCCAGCGCCAGGGCCGCGGGCCAGCGCAGGACGGACCGCAGCACACCGGGCATCGCATAGCCCGGCTGGCGGGGCGTCTCGTCCGCGGGCGCCCAGCGCGGACCGCCCTGCGGCATGTTGTGCGCGGGCCGCTGGGCCCACGGGGGACGGCTGGGCGGCTGGTTCATCACGGACTCGCTCTGCGCGCCGTAGAGCGGCTGCCCGTCGCGGCCCAGGGGGCGGACGTCGGGGTCGAGGACGTGCATGGACGCGGTGCGCTCCGGTTCGAAGGGGTCGCCGGGGCCGCCGGGACCGCCTGGGCCACCGAAGCCGTCGAAGCCACCGGGGCCGGGCGGGAACTGTTCGACGAGGCCGGGGACATCGGCGCCGCCGTCTCTCGACCGGTCGAACAGCTCGATCAGCTGGGCGACCTCCTCCACGGATCGGTCGACGGCCACCGCGCGCAGGGCCTCATGGCTCGATTCCGCGGTGTGCGGGGTGGCTCGGAGCATGTCGAAGAGCGCGGCGACCTCGCTCACCGGCCGGGAAACGACCGCCATACGCAGGGCTTCGTCGCCGGGGTTGGGGACGTCGCCACTGCGCTTGAGCCGTTCCACAAGGGCGGCGACTTCCTCCAAGGGCCGATGGGTGACTGCCTCCCACAGAAGTGTGCGGGCCGAGTTTTTCTCAGGGGTCATGGGCGGAAAGTGCTCGCCGGGTTCTGTCGAGGACAGTTCGGCGTCGCCCCCACAAAGAGCTGGTTCGGATGACATGGAGGGACTCCACTGAACGAGGGGAGCGTCAAACACCAGAAGCGCTGACACTCGGCGGACTGTGAGCGTGCTGTGCTTCAGCCAACGTCCCTACTGACCGCTCTCGCCATTCAGGAAGGCCATCCGGTGGAGACACGCCGAAATACCCGGGCGCGCCGCGGTTGCCGGTCATGTACCGGCCAGGATCGCTTCCGTTCCGGACACGCCGGAAAAGGGGGATGAGCAGCTCTGGTTCCGCTCCGGGAATTACGCCCGGATACCCGGCCGTACGGAGCGTGACTACCGAGGTGCCAAGGGCCGTCGACCCTGATTAGCTGGTAAATGCAGCTCTCCATACACCGTTCAAGGACAGATCATGAGCGCATCAGGAGAATCACGCGCACGAATTCAGCAGATGCGCGACAAGGCCCAGGAACTCCAGGCGGCCGCGGAGCGGGCCGGCGACCCGGAGGAGCAGAAGCGGCTCCGGGAGAAGGCGCGCAGGCTCAAGTCCCAGAGCGAGCAGGAAAGCGGAATGGCCAGCGGAGACATCTACCCCGCCGACTGAGGCCGCGTGCTCGCCCGAGGGCGTAAGCACACCGAGAGACGGCGGACGGGACGCGCCCCCTGAGCGCGTCCCGTCCGCCGTGTCCCGTCAGCCTCTCCCGTCCACCCGCCGCGGCCGGAGCGGCGCCGGGGTGCGCCCGGCTGTTCGAGTGGCTTCGAGGTGGGCACCGATCGGCGGTCCGCACCACCGGGAAGCGCTAGTTCCATGATCGCATCAGACTCCCCGCCGACCGCCGGCGCGGCGGCCGGGACCGCCTTCCGGCCGCCGCTGGCGGACCGTGCGGGCTATGACGAGCACTTCCTCGGGGTTCCGGTGCCGCTGCCGATGCCCGGCCGCCCCGAGGTGGCGACGGTGGTGCTGCCGTACACCCACTTCACGGTGGTGCTGCGGCCGGACCGGCGGATGGCCGTGGCCACCGCGGTCTGTATCGATGGCCGGCGTCTGCTGGATCATGTGCCACGGGAGAGCAGCTGGCAGTTCGATCCGCGGCTGGACAAGGCCCACCAGGCGGGCCCTGACGTGTACCGCGACAACTCGCTGGACAAGGGCCATCTGGTGCGCCGCCTGGACCCCGTGTGGGGTACGGCCGCGGAGGCGGAACAGGCCAACGAGGACACCTTTCACTACACGAATGCGGCCCCGCAGGCGGATGTCTTCAACCAGGACAAGCAGCTGTGGCAGGACCTGGAGAACCATCTGCTCGACCACGCCGCCGGCCTCGACCGCAAGCTCGCCGTGCTGACCGGGCCGGTCCTCCATGACTCCGACCCGCCGTACCGGGGCGTTCAAGTGCCGCTGCGCTTCTGGAAAGTGGCGGCGTTCCTCCGGGACGGCGCGCTGGCGGCGACGGGGTATGTCCTCGACCAGAGCCCCGATCTGCCCCGGGACGCGGAGCGGGCGCTGGCCGGGGCGCAGGCGGGCGCACCGCCGCCGCTGGGCGCGTTCCGGACGTACCAGGTGCCGGTGAAGGATGTCGCCGAGCTGACCTCGCTGGACCTGGGGCCGCTGTCCGACGCCGATCTGATGCCCGTCACCCGTGCCCCGGCCGAGCGCTGGAAGCGGCTCGCCTCGCACGACGACATCGTGCTGCGGCGCGGCTGAGCCGGGAGGCGGAGCGATGCGATGCGACCCAGGGTCGTCTATGTCCACGGGAACGGGAACAAGGTCCGCGCGGAGTTGCTCAAGTCCCAGTGGGACACGGCGCTGTTCGGCCGGGACATGGCCGAGGCGTCGCGGATGGCGTACTGGGCCCCGGTGCGCTATCCGGAGCCGCTCCCCGACTTGCGGCCGGATCCGCTGGACGGCCGTACGGAGCTGATCGAGGAGTCCGCGGCCGCCGTGGACCGGGCCGCGACGGAGCCGCCGGAGGACTTCGTGGCGCGCACGCTGGGCGAAGCGCGGCTCGACGCCGGGGAGATCGCGCTGGAGGGGCGGGCCGGGGCCGATGAGAGCGCGCTGGTCGACTGGCTGCGGAACATGACGTATCTCGCTGACACGCTGGCACAGGCCGGTGAGCCCGAGGAGCCCGGTGCGGAACTGCCGCTGGAGACGCTGCCGTTGCCCCGGTCCGGCCGTACGGCGGTGTTCCGGCTGCTGGTCAAGCACTCCTTCAAGGACGTGCACGCCTACTTCTTCGGCGGGGCGGGCCCGGCCATGCGGGAAGTGGTCAAGGAGACGCTGGCGGGGGTGGACGGCGGCCCGCTGGTGGTGGTCGGCCACAGCCTGGGCACGATCCTCGCCTACGAGGTGCTGATGGAGCTGGGGCGGGAGGTGGAGCTGCTGGTCACCGTCGGGTCGCCGCTGGCGATCACCGAGGTGCAGGACCATCTGGCGCGGCCGCCGGCGGTCCCGGCCGGGGTCTCGGCCTGGCACAACGCCTCGGACCTGCGGGATCTGGTGGCTCTCGACCACACTTTGCGGCCGGAGTACGCCCCGCAGGAACGGGTCACCGATCTGCTGGTCACGAATGACAGCGGCAATCACCACGGCATCAGCGAATATCTGTCGCAGCCCGAGGTCAGGGCACCGGTTCAGCGGATCTTCGACGGTACCGGGTAGGTGCGGTATGCCGTTGACCGAAACGGAGTGGGACCTGGTCACCACCTGGGCGCGGAACTATCTGCTCGACACCACCGATCCGCATACCCAGCTCGCCCAGTACGGTTTCCCGCCGGAATTCATCGGCGGGCTGCGGCTGACGCAGATCAGCTCGGACAACGCCCGCGCCCTCGTGCACCAGTCCCGCACGGACATCCAGCGGCAGCTGCGGCTCGTCGAGGCCCTCACCGCCATCGACCGGCTGGCCGTGCTTCCGGACATCGTGAAGGCGCAGGAATTCCTGGGCCGGCTGCGGGAGGACTTCCGTGCGCATGCCGCGCGGGACAACTTCCGTACCTGCGTACTGAAGAACGGCGCCGAGGCCTTCATCGACCGCCAGGATCTGCGGGAGACCCTGCGCCGGTTCGTCGCGGACCCGCACAAATTCATTCTGCTGGTCGACGGCGAGCCGGGCAGCGGCAGGTCGTACACCTACAACTTTCTCCGCCATATCGGCCAGCACGCCGGATTCCGTCCGGTGCGGGTCACCCTCTCGCACACCGCCACCGCCGCCAAGGTCGTACGGCGGCTGGCCGATTTCGTCGCCGATCCGCAGGAGGGCGCCGCACCGCTGAATCCCACCGAACTCAACGACCCGCTGCCGTCGGTCGATGAGGCCGCGCACTGGGTGGCCGGCCGGGCCACCGCCGTCGAGGAGCGGCTCTGGCTGGTCCTCGACGAATGCGACAAGCTCGATCCCAGCTCCGATGTGTGGGACTTCATCGGACAGCTCGGCATGGCCATCTACGAACACGCCGCCGTCCGCGGCGACCAGGCACCCCGGCTGGTGCTCCTCGGATACGGGCGCTCGATGCGTCAACTCCCCTACGACCTGCGGGGAAATCTGGCCTGGGACACCGCGCGGATCGCCGAACCCGACGATCTGCGCGGCTTCTTCGACCAGGCCTTCCATGAGTCGCCACCGGAGCTGCTCGGTACGGGGCAGCTCCGGGAGTCCGCCATCGCCACGCTCGTGGACGCGGCCGTGCACGAGGTGCTGCGGGCCACCGGGGCGAACGGGGCGGACCGCGAGAGCTATATGCGCAAGCTCTGCACGGCAGCGGAGGGGGCGATCCGTGTCTACCAGTCCCTCTGACGGTCGCCCGCTGGACCCCGCCGCGGCTCGGGAGTTGTTCGTCGCCCGGTTACGCGCGGAGCTGCACCCGGGCGAGGAGCGGCCCCAGGAGGTCTCCGACGCCCGGCGCGCCTACCGGGAGGCGGTCTGTCTGCTGAGCCGTTTCGATCCCCAGCAGCTGCGGCTGCCCGGCGAGGAGGCCGCCACCGGCGGCGCGGTCCTGGAACTGGTCGACGACTGTACGACCCTGGGGATGCAGGACCAGGCCGGGTGGTCCCTCAAGTCGGATGTCAGGGACCGGACGCTCCGGGGGCTGGCCGGGCCCGCGGCCGCCCGGCACGTCCTGGCGTGCCATCTCGACCAGCTCCCCGGCGAACCCGGTCCGGAACGCTTCGCGCTGGCCTATCTCTCCGGCCACCCGCCGGAGACGGACCGGCTGACCACCGACGAGCTGGCCGACGCCCTCCAGGCGGTGCTGTGGCTCTCCCGGGTCCCGGGCACGACCGGGCTTCCGGATCTCGCGGAGCTCCAGCTGACCCTGGAGCGGGCCAGGCTGCTCGATCCGCTGAAGCGCCTCGTACGGTCGCCGTTCCAGGGGCGGACGCGCGAACTCGCGGAGCTGCGCGACTATGTCGTCCCGCCCGGCGGGACCGCGGCGGCCGCACGGCCGGACGGCACTCCCCAGCACCCGGGCCCGGTCCCTCCGCTGGTCGTGCACGGGCCCGGCGGGATGGGCAAGACCACCCTCCTCGCCAAGTTCGTGCTCGACACCCTCCACGACCCGGCCGGCTGCTTGCCGTTCGCCTATATCGACTTCGAGCGGCCCACCCTCTCCATCCAGGAACCGCTCACGCTGATCGCCGAGGTGGCCCGGCAGCTCGGCATCCAGTTCCCGGCCCACCGCGCCGAGCTGGACGCGCTGGCGCACGAGTGCCAGGAGGCGACCCGCAGCCAGCGGGAGAGGCAGGAGCGGGTGAGCCAGCTACAGGAACTCGCCACTACCCGGGCCGTGCTGGGGCGCCGCTCCTCGCAGCAGTTCCAGTCGCTGGCCGCCGGACGGGAGACCGATCTGATCCGCCGGCTCGCCGAGGTGCTGAAGCGGGCGGTGGCGGAGCGGAAGGACCGGGAGCATCCGGAGGATCCGCCGTTCGCGCTGGTCATCGACTCGTTCGAGGAGGCGCAGTACCGCGGATCGCCGGTGGTGGGCCGGATGGTGGCGATCTATCTCTCGTTCCAGAGCATCTATCCGCGGATGCGGCTCATCGTCTCCGGGCGGGCGCCGGTCGAGCATCCGGCGAAGACCGTGCGATCGCTCGACATCGAACTCGGGGAACTCGATCCGGAGGCGGCCGTCGGCCTGCTGACGTCCTGCGGGGTCAAGGACCCGGAGGTGGCCCGGGCGCTGGCGGACCGGGTCGGCGGCCATCCGCTCAGTCTGAAACTGGCCGCCCGCGCCGCCACCCTCGCGGGCGCCGGGGCCGAGCGGACCTGCGAGCTGATCCGCAGCCTGCCCGAACGCCGCCATCAGGTCTTCCGCCGGGTCGACCAGCTGCTGGTCCAGGGGATTCTCTACGACCGCGTCCTCAGCCACATCAGCGATGAGGGCGTCCGCCGGCTCGCCCACCCCGGGCTGGTGCTCCGGTTCATCACCCCGGAGATCATCAAGGAGGTGCTCGCCGAGCCGTGCGGGCTTCGGGTGGCGACCACGGACGAGGCGCGCGCTCTCTTCGCGGAGCTCAGCCGCCTGGACCTGGTCGAGCCGGCCCGCCCGGACGCCGTGCGCTACCGCAGCGATGTCCGCGCCATCATGCTGCGGCTGCCGGGCGGCGACCGTACCGCCGTGATGCGCGAGGTCGAACGGCGCGCGGTCGGGCACTACGCCGCGCGCGACGGCCTGGAGGCGCGGGCCGAGGAGATCTACCACCGGCTGCGGCTCGACGAGAACCCCCGCTCGGTGGAGGCCCGGTGGCTGCCGGGCGTCGAACGGTTCCTGGTCGGGGCGCAGCAGGACATGACGCCGAGAGCCGCCGGCCTGCTGACCGCCCGGCTGGGCGGCGGCACCCCCGATCAGGTCGCGGCGGGCGCCGACCAGGAGGACTGGGAACGGATCGCGGCCCGCGAGGTGGAGGATCTGCTCGCGCAGGGCTACGCCCAGGCGGCCTTCGACCGGCTCGGCAGACGGCAGCCCTGGACACCGTGCAGCCCCCTGCACGCGCTGCTCGCCGAGGCCCTCAACCGGCTCGGCCGGCAGGACGATGCCCGCCGGGCCACGGCGGACGCCATCGACACGGCGGAGCGCGCGGGCTGCGGGGAACGCCGGCTGGAGCTGCTGCTGCTCTCCGCCCGGCTCTCGGAGGAGGCCGGTGACCTGGCGAGCGCGGGCCGTGCGCTGCGGATCGCGGAGGACGTCGCGGTCGGTCTGGGGCAGGACCTCGAAGCGATGGGTGCGCTGCTGGCCCGCGCCCGGCTGACGGCGGGCGCCGACGGCGCCGACCTGGAGGCGGACCGGGAACTCGCCGTGCGGCTGCGGCAGTTGCCCGATGCCGTGCTCGCCGACCGGCCGGTGCTGGTGCGCGCGGTCGCCTCGCAGATCTACGACCGGGCGCCCGGCGCGCTCGACCATGCGCTGGAGGTGGTGGGGCTGCCGGCCGACGACGAGACGCTGGACGCGCTGGGCGCGGCGATGCGCCGCGCGACCGGCCGGCAACCGGCGCTGCTGGGCCGGGTGATGGGGATTCTCGACGAGGCCGCGGGGCCGTCCCGGCAGCCGTCCGGCGGCGCGCCGACCGGTATCGCCGGGATCCTGCGGCTGGCCCGGGACCGCGGCACCCTCGACACGCTCGCCCGGCGGCTGCTGGCCGTCCCCGATAAGAGCGGGGAGATCGTCGCCGGGGTGGCCGCGGCCATGGGCGTGGGCACCGGTGCCCGTACGGCGGGCCACCCGGCCGGGCCGGAGCACGGGGGCCGTCCCCAGGACGAAGGGAGCGGCCCCGCGGGGCCTGAGGACCGATGACCGCCTATCTCTCGCCCGACGAGATCCGCCGGGTGCTGGACGCCGCGGTGGAGACCGGGCTCGCCGACCCCACCGTCCGGCCGCTGCTGCTCGACGGCATCATGCCCCGCTACCGCAGCACGCTGCCGCTGTACCCGGCGCCCGGACGGCAGGCGCACTCCGACCTGAACGAGATGAACCGGGTGGAGCGGCTGGTGGACGGCTCGGTGCCGCTGGAGATCTGGCTGCGCAACGCCGTCGCCGAGACCACCGAGGCCGCACCGCTCACCGTCTTCCAGAAGGCCCTGGACGATGTGGCGCGGCAGGCGGGCGGTGAGCCGGATGTGCTGGCCGGACTGCCCTCCCCCACTGCGGAGATCAAGGAACAGATCGTGCACCGGGACGACACGGTGCCGATCGGCTTCCTCCGCAGGGGTGAACGGGCGGGCGGCGCGGTGGCCCGTCTCAAGGTGCCGCCGTACCAAGGGGGCGCTCCGCTCCAGCCGAACGGGTTCCCGCACTCCGGTACGGGGTGGCTGATCGCGCCGGATCTGCTGGTCACCAACCACCATGTGGTCAACGCCAGGGCCGGGACCGGGGCGGGACGGCCGCTGGCCGACCCCGAGGATCTGGGCCTCCAGGCTCAGCACACCCTGGCCCGGTTCGACTTCGACACCGAGGACGTGGAGACGGCGGAGGCCACCGTAAGCGCACTGGTCGCCGCGGACGCGGAGCTGGACTACGCGGTGCTGCGGCTGGCCGCCGAGCCCGCGCGGCCGGTGTTGAGGCTGGCGGCGGAACCGCTGCGGGTCACCGGCGGCGACTATGTGGCCGTCAACATCATCCAGCACCCGGGTGGCCAGCCGAAGCGGGTCGCGCTGCGCAACAACCTCGTCTACGAGGCGGACGAGACCGATGTCCGCTACTTCACCGACACCCGCGGCGGATCCTCGGGGTCGCCGGTCTTCACGGACGACTGGCAGGTGGTGGCGCTCCACCGGGGGACGCGGCGGGTGGAGAACGTGCAGTTCCAGGGCCGGACGACGGCCTTCGTCAATGTCGGCACCCAGATGCGCAGCATCATGCGCCATCTGCAGACCAGCAGCCCCGGTGTCCATGCCGAGATCGAGACGGCACAACAGGCCGCCCCGCGCGGCTGAGGAGGCGAGATGCACAGTCGGCGCAGATCACCGGTGGCGGCCGGTCCGGAGCAGGTCTTCTCGGATCTGCGGGAGGTCGCGGCGCGAGTGAAGGAGGGGCTGACCTGGGAGATCCCGGAATCCCTGGAGGAGTTGCCCGCCGATGAGCTGCCCGCCGGGCAGATCGCGCAGTTCGCCCAGCAGGAGCGGGCCCGGGTGCTGTCGGCGGGCGTCAGCGGTCTGGAGAAGCTCGCCGAGGGGCGGGCGGACGAGATCGACGACGACGAGTCCTTCGGTATGGAAGCCATCGTGCTGCTCGAAGGCCGCCCCGCCATCCTCGTCCAGAACCATGACTTCGCACCGCAGCAGGGTGACTGGGCGGTGCTGGACGGCCATCGTGCGGCGATCCGGGAGTCGCTGGCGCGGGTGGGCCGGGTGGAGCTGTCCGGGCATCTGAGCCTGGACTGGCTGGGTACGGCGTTCCTGGTCGGCCCGGACGTGGTACTGACGAACCGTCATGTGGCGGCGGAGTTCGCCCGTGGCGACGGCACCGGCTGGACCTTTCAGCAGGGCATCAGCGCCCGGCTCGACATGGGCGAGGAGTACGGCGGGGACGCGGCGGGCGGCGGCCCCGCCTTTGACGTCGTCGAGGTGCTGGGCATCCATGAGGACGTGGACCTGGCCCTGTTGCGGGTCGCGCCTGCGGCCGGTGGCGGGGCGCTGCCCGCGCCGCTGGCCGTGGCCGCGGACGCGCCCGCCGATCTGCCCGGTCGTCCGGTGTACTGCGTCGGCTATCCGGCGTACGACGGCCGGCGCAACGAACCGGAGTCGATGCGCCGGATCTTCATGGACATCTACAACGTCAAGCGGCTTCAGCCCGGCACCGCGACGGAGCTGGTGCCGGGCCAGAACGTCATCAAGCACGACTGTTCCACGCTCGGCGGCAACAGCGGCTCCCCCGTCATCGACCTCACCGACCACCGGGTCCTGGGCCTGCACTTCGGCGGCCGCTACGGCTTCGGCAACTTCGCCGTACCGCTGTGGCAGCTGGTGGAGGATCCGCTGCTGGGCCGGGCGGACATCAACTTCGTCTGAGCCGCCGCGCGTCCGCCCGGCCCGTCCGGCCCGGTCAGCCCGACTTCTTGACGAACTCGGTGGTGTAGGTCTTCTTCAGATCCACCGTGGCGTTCTTGAGGTTGGGGTTGAAGGCCTTCAGCACCCGCTCGACGGTCGCGGGCCCCTCGGCCGGCATCACCCCGTCCTCGGTGAACATCGGCAGGGTGTCCTTGATGGCCTGGGCGTACAGCTTCTTGCCGCCCTGGGCGTAGTCGGCGGGCATCTTCGCGGCGATCTGCTCGGGGGTGTGCGTGGACATCCACTTGAGGGTCTTCACAAAGGCGTTGGCCAGCTTGTGCACGGCCTCCTTGTTGCTGTTCACCCAGTCGGTGTTCATGTAGAGGCTGGACGACGGGTACGGGCCGCCGAGCGCCTTCTGCGAGCCCTCGGGGGTGCGCATGTCGAGCAGGACCTTGCCGAGGTTCTTGTCCAGGATCTGCGCGACCGTCGGATCCGTCGTCATCCCGCCCTGGATCGAGCCCTGTTGGAGGGCGGACAGGAAGGTCTGGCCGGCGCCGACCGCGACCGGAGTGAACTCGTGCGTCTGCACACCGTTCTTCACCGCGAGGTATTTGGTCAGGAAGTCGGTGGACGAGCCGAGGCCGGTGACGCCCAGCTTCTTGCCCTTGAAGTCCTTGGGCGAGGTGAGTTCGCCCGCCGCCTTGTTCGAGACGACCTCGACCTCCCCGGGGGCGTGCGCGAGCTGCACCACCGATTCGACCTGCTTGCCTTTGACCTGAAGATCGAGGGTGTGGTCGTAGAAGCCGACGACGCCCTGGACGTCACCGGAGACCAGCGAGGTGGTGGCCTGCACCCCGGCCGGTTCGGTGAGCAGGGTGACGTGGATGCCTTCGTCCTCGAAATAGCCGAGTTGCTGGGTGAGTCTCGCGGGCAGATAGATGACCTTGTCGAGGCCACCCACCATGATCTTGATCTTGCCGTTCGCGTCGTCCGAGGCACCGGCCCCGGACGCGCCGCCACCGCAGGCGGTGAGGGTGGTCAGGGCGAGGCCGGCGGCGGCCAGAGCGGCGGGGAACTTCCGTACGGTGCGCATGTGTCACGTCCTTGTGAGGTGGGAACGGGTCGGCGGGGCAGGCTCAGCGGCCGCCCACGGGCTCGGCTCAGCGGCCGCCCGCGCTATCGGCGGGCTTCCAGCGGAAGAGCCGCCGTTCGAGGAAGGCCAGCAGCCCTTCGGCGAGCAGCGCGACCACCGCGAGGATCACCATGGCGGCGTACACCCCGGCCGCGTTGAAGGTGCCCTGGGACGCCGCGACCAGCAGGCCGAGGCCCTTGGTCGCGCCGATGTACTCGCCGACGATCGCGCCGATCAGCGCGAAGCCGAAGCTGACATGCAGGCTGGTGAAGATCCACGAGGTGGCGGAGGGGATCACCACTTGCAGGGTGACCTGGCGGTTGCTCGCGCCGAGGATCCGGGAGTTGGCGACCAGATTGCGGTCGACCTCCCGTGCGCCCTGGAAGGCGTTGAAGAAGACCGGGAAGAAGACGAGGACGACGGCGGAGGCGACCTTGGAGGCCGGTCCGAGGCCGAACCAGATGAGGAAGATGGGAGCGAGGACGATCCGCGGGAGGGCGTTGAGCACCTTGATGTACGGGCCGAGCACATCGGCGAGGAAGCGGATCCGGCCGAGCGCGATCCCCAGCACCACACCGCCGATGACACCGATCACCCAGCCGAGCAGCGCCTCGTAGAGCGTGTACCAGATCTGCTCCCACAGCGAGCCCTGCGGGGTGCCGTGCAGCGCCCACTGGCTCATCTGGTCCCAGATCTTCGAGGGCATCGAGAAGTTGAACGCATCGATCACTGCGGCCCGGGCCAGCCACTCCCACAGCCCGAGCAGTCCGACGAGCAGCAGCACCCGGGTGCCGTGGACCAGGAACCGGTGCCGGCGTGCGGCCCGTTCCCTGGTCCGGGAACGGTCCGAACGGCGCGCACCGCCGGGGGACTTGACGATGGCGGTGGTCTCAGGCGACATCTGCGGCACCCCTCTCGCGGGTGATCCGGACCTCTTCGCCGAGCGAGGACCAGATCTCCCGGTAGATCTCCAGGAACCGCGGCTCCAGCCGGATCGACTCGACCTTCCGGGGGCGCGGCAGACCGATCTCGAAGACCTCCTTCACGGTCGCCGGACCGGCGGTCATCACCACGACCTTGTCGGCGAGGGCGATGGACTCCTCCAGGTCGTGGGTGACGAAGACGACGGAGGCGCCGGTCCCCGACCACAGCTCCAGGAGTTCGTCCGACATGAGCGCCCGGGTCTGGACGTCGAGCGCGGAGAACGGCTCGTCCATGAGCAGGAGTTCGGGGTCGTTGACGAAGGTCGCGGCGAGGGCGACCCGTTTGCGCTGGCCGCCGGAGAGCTGGTGCGGATAGCGGTCCTCGAAGGCGGCCAGCCCGACCCGGGCCAGCCAGTCCCGCGCCCGCTGCCGGGCCTCGGCCTTGGGAACGCCGCGGAAGCGGGGACCGGCCATCACGTTCGACAGCACGGTGCGCCAGGGGAAGACGGCGTCCTGCTGGAAGACGAACCCGATCTTGTCCCCGATGCCGCGGACCGGCTCACCGCCGACCAGCACCTCGCCTTCCGTGGGCTCCTCCAGGCCGCTGACCAGCGTCAGCGTGGTGGACTTACCGCACCCGGTGGGCCCGACGACCGCGACGAACTCACCGCGCTCGACGACCAGATCCAGATCCCGGACGGCGGTGTGCAGCGCCCCCGAAGGTGTCCGGAATGCCTTGCTCGTACCCCGCAGTTCGATCGCGGGGCTCGTGTGGCTGCTCATGGCCCGCGAGGCTAGGAGCGATAGGGGCCGCAGCGGCAGCCTTGTGGGCGCAAGCCGCCTTTCTGCGCGCAAACCCTGTTGTGCTCATTTTGCTCACGCTAGAACCACTAAGGGACTACCAGGGGGTACACAGGTGCTCACGCACGGCTTACGGTGCCGGCACCCCACAAGAAACAGGAAGATTCGGTTCCGCAACGGTGCGGAGGGCCGGAGACAAGGGAGAGCCCATGCGGATCCGCTGGCCCCGACGGGTCTTTGCGCAGGTACTGACCGCGCAAGTGGCCCTGACCACCGGGGTCATGGTGCTCGCCACCAGTCTCTTCCTCGCCCCGCTCGGCGCCGAACTGGACGACCAGGCGATGCGCCGGGCGCTGTCCATCGCCCAGACCACCGCCGCCGACCCGAGCCTCGCCCGGGAGCTGGTCGCCACCACGCCGGACGCTCACGGCCCGGTGCAGGCCGACGCGGAGCGGATCCGTACCGCGACCGGCGCGCTGTACATCGTGGTGATGGACACCCGCGGAGTGCGCTGGTCACACACCCACCCCGCGGAGATCGGCCGGCATGTCTCCACCGACCCGAGCCGGACCCTCGCCGGACGGCAGGTGCGGCAGATCGACACCGGCACGCTGGGGCGTTCGGCCCGCGCCAAGGTGCCGCTGCGCGACGGCCGCGGCCGGATCATCGGCGCGGTATCGGTCGGGATCGCCTACGACAGCGTCCAGGAGCGGCTGCTCGGCACCATCCCCGGGCTGCTGCGGTACGCGGGCGCCGCGCTGGCCGTCGGGGTGCTGGCCGCGATCGTGCTCTCCCGCCGGCTGCGCCGCCGTACGCACGGGGTGGCGTTCGCCGATATCTCCGCACTGCTCGCCGAGCGGGAGGCGATGCTGCACGGCATCCGTGAGGGCGTGGTCGCCGTCGACCGGCGCGGCCGGATCCGGCTGGTCAACGACGAGGCCGGACGGCTGCTGGGGCTGGACGCCCGGGCCGCCGGGCGGGCGCTGGAGGAGGTGCTGCCGCCGGGCCGGACGACGGAGGTGCTGGCCGGGCGGGTGGCCGGCCCGGATCTGCTGGCCGTCAGCGGCGGCCGGGTGCTGGTCGCCAACCGTATGCCGACCCAGGACGGCGGGGCGGTGGTGACACTGCGGGACCGTACCGAGCTGGAGTTGCTGGGCCGCGAACTGGACAGCACCCAGGGCCTGTTGGACGCCCTGCGGGCCCAGGATCACGAGCACGCCAATCAGTTGCACACCGTGCGCGGGCTGCTGGAGCTCGGCCGGTACGAGAAGGCGGTGGAGTTCGTCACCGAAGTGGCCAGTACGCAGCGGGCGTCCGCGGAACAGATCGCGGAGCGGGTGGCCGATCCGCTGCTGTCCGCGCTGCTCGTCGGGAAGACGGCGATCGCGGCCGAACGCGGGGTGTCCCTGCGGGTGTCACCGTCGACGCTGCTGCCCGACACGGTGGTCGACCCGCGTGACCTGGTAACGGTGCTGGGGAATCTCCTCGACAACGCGCTGGACGCCGCCGCGGAGCGCCGCTGCGCCGAGCCGTTCGTCGAGGTGGAGCTGCGGGCCGAGCGCAGCACCGCCGTACTGCGGGTCTCGGACACCGGGCCGGGGGTGCCGCCGGAGCTACGGGAGCGGATCTTCGCCGAGGGCTGGTCCACCAAGGCCGCGCGGTCCGTCGCCGGGGAGGGCACGCCCGCGGGCCCGGTGGCCTTCCACCGGGGCCGGGGCATCGGCCTGGCGCTGGTGCGCCGGCTCGCCGAACGCTATGGCGGGATGGCCCGGGTGACCGCCCGCGCGGGCGGCGGCGCGGTCTTCACCGTCGTCCTGCCCGAGGCCCTCGCCCCGGAGGACGCCTCGGCGCGGGGCGCGCCCCGGGGTCCGGAGCGCCCGGAACGCATGGAGTCATGGAAGCGAAGACCCTTGGGGAGCGGAACCGCACGATGATCGATGTCCTGGTCGTGGACGATGACTTCCACGTCGCCGAGATCAATGCCGCGTATGTGTCCCAGGTGTCCGGCTTCCGGGTCACCGGCCGCGCGCACACCGCCGCCCAGGCGCTGGCCACGCTGGAGCGCACCCATGTCGATCTGGTGCTGCTCGATCACTATCTGCCCGACGAGACGGGCCTGAGCCTGGTCCGGCGGCTGCGGCAGCGCGGCCACCGCATCGACGTGATCATGGTGACGGCGGCCCGGGACGTCGGTACGGTCCAGGACGCGATGCGCTCCGGGGCGCTGCAGTATCTCGTCAAGCCGTTCGGCTTCTCCGGTCTGCGCACCAAGCTCGACGGCTATGCGGCGCTCCGCCGGACCGTCGCGGGGATCGGCGGCCGTGGCGAGGCGGGCCAGGAACAGGTGGACCGGATCTTCGGCGCCTTCCGGACCACCGACGCCCCGCACACCGAGCTGCCCAAGGGCCACTCGGCCGCGACCGTCGACCTGATCCGCCGGATCCTGGGCGCGTCCGGCGACCCGCTGTCCGCCCACGAGGTCGCCGAACGCGCCGGCGTCAGCCGCTCCACGGCCCAGCGCTATCTGAAGCACCTCGAACGCAGCGGCCACATCATCCTCACCCTGAAATACGGCGACACCGGACGCCCCGAACACCGCTACCGCTGGGCCGGCACCCACTGACCGCCCGGGCCCGGCGCGCGCTGTCCCGCCATCGCCGCACAGCCGGTGCTCGCGCGGCCCGGCCGACTCCCCCGGCCTTCCATACCCCTTGACCGCAGCCGGAGTTGCTCCCTCCGCCGCTCCATGGCAGCGGGCGCCGGCCGCCCCCTAGGCTGCCGATCATGAATCCCACGACAACCAACGGAACGGACCCCGAGTCCCAGCCCGAGATCCTGGACGGCCTCCAGCTGGCCGCCGACGCGGACCGGGCGACGGACTTCCCCGAGGCGGCCCACCGGATCCTGGCGGATCTGGTCAGCGGCGGCGCCCCGCTCGGCTGGGTCGACCCGCCCGGACGGGGCGAGGTGGCGGAGCTGGTCGACCGTGTCGTACGTGCCGCCCACACCGGCGACGGGGCACTGCGGGCGGCGTACGCGGGCCCGCGGCTGGTCGGGCTGGGGTACTGGCTGCGCTATGCCCGTCCGACCAATCGGCAGCATGCGGATCTGGAGAAGATCGCGGTGGCCTCCGAGGCCCATGGCCAGGGCCTGGGCCGGTCGCTGACCAGCGCCTTGGTCGAGGATGCGCGGGGTGCGGGCATCGAGGTCCTCACCCTGGACGCGCGGGCCGACAACACCAGGGCACTGACCCTCTACCGGTCGCTCGGCTTCCGTGAATACGGCCGGCTGCCCGACTTCGTGGCGATGGGCGGACGCCGCTACGACAAGGTCTTCTACATGCTGGACTTCCGCGGCGACGGACGGCACGACGAGGAAGGGCCGCACCCGCAGTAGCGGAGGCGGCACGCAGCGGAACGAAAACCCGAGGGAGGGGCGCGGTATTCCCCGGTCCGGGCCCGGATCCGGGGATGATCTGCGTCGCACCCCTTGACAGCTCCCCCGACTGGAATCAACGATTCCGGGGTGAACCTGTCAGACAGCCAGACAGCTGGCGAGATGCCCCGTCGGATCAGCGCGATGGAAGCGGTCCTGAACTATCTGCGCAATGCCATCGAGCGGGGCGAGTACGCGGTCGGGGACAAGCTCCCCTCCGAGGCGGAGCTCTGCCGGCGGCTGGAAGTGAGCAGACCCGTGCTCCGGGAGGCCCTGCGGGCGCTCCAGACCATGGGGCTGACGGTCTCCCGCACCGGCAAGGGCACCTTCGTCATCTCCGACGGCGCCGTGGCGGACCCGACCTTCGGCGACTACGCGGCGAGCGACCTGCTGGAGGTCCGCCGCCATGTGGAGATCCCGGTGGCCGGTTACGCGGCGGTGCGCCACACGACGGAGGATCTCGATCAGCTGAACCACCTGCTGGAGCGGATGGAGCAGGAGACCGACACCACCGCGTGGGTGGCGATGGACAGCCTCTTCCATCTCGCCATCGCCCAGGCGGCCGGCAATCCGGTCTTCCGCCGGGTCATCGAGGAGATCCGCGATGCGCTGGCCCGCCAGTCGGCCTTCCTCAATGAGCTCGGCGGCCGGCGCGAGCAGTCGAACCGGGAACACCGCGCGATCGTCGAGGCACTCGTCGACCGCTCCGAACACGACGCGGTGGAAGCCATGGCGCACCACCTCGCCCGCGTCGAGACGACGCTGACCACCATCGTGCGGTCGCAACACCGCACGGACCCCTCCACGGAAGACGAGGATCACGCGTGAGCGAGCAATCCCTCCGGCAGGCGGAACGGCAGCAACAACAGGGAACCCAGCAGCAGGGCGGGCATGTGGACGCCGGTGACGCCGGCTACCAGAAGTCCCTGACCTCCCGGCACATCAACATGATCGCGATCGGCGGGGCCATCGGCACCGGGCTCTTCCTCGGCGCGGGCGGCCGGCTCGCCAGTGCCGGGCCGTCGCTGGCCGTGGCGTACGCGCTCTGCGGTCTGTTCGCCTTCCTCGTGGTGCGGGCGCTGGGCGAGCTGGTGCTGCACCGGCCGTCCTCGGGTGCGTTCGTGTCCTACGCCCGGGAGTTCCTCGGCGAGAAGGGCGCGTTCGTCGCGGGCTGGATGTACTTCCTGAACTGGGCGACCACCGGAATCGCCGACATCACGGCGGTGGCGACGTACACGCACTACTGGGGCATGTTCTCCGAGGTACCGCAGTGGGTGATCGCGCTGATCGCGCTCGCGGTCGTGCTGACCGTGAATCTGATCTCCGTGAAGATCTTCGGTGAGCTGGAGTTCTGGTTCGCGATCGTCAAGGTCGGTGCGCTGGTCGTCTTCATGCTGATCGGCATCTTCCTGCTCGTCACCCAGCACCCGGTCGCCGGCCACTCCCCCGGCCCGTCGCTGGTCACCGACCACGGCGGCATCTTCCCGACCGGGACCCTGGCGATGCTGCTGGTCATCCAGGGTGTGGTGTTCGCCTATGCGTCGGTCGAGCTGGTCGGTGTCACGGCGGGCGAGACCGCGGAGCCGGCGAAGGTCATGCCGAAGGCGATCAACTCCATCATGTGGCGGGTGGCCGTCTTCTACGTCGGCTCGGTGGTCCTGCTGGCGATGCTGCTGCCCTGGAGCGCGTACTCGGCCGGGGAGAGCCCCTTCGTCACCGTGCTGTCCAAGATCGGGATACCGGCCGCGGGCGGCGTGATGAACCTCGTCGTGCTGACCGCCGCGATGTCCAGCCTCAACTCCGGCCTCTACTCCACCGGGCGCATTCTGCGCTCGATGGCGATGTCCGGCTCCGCACCGCGGTTCACCGGCGTGATGAGCCGCAGCCAGGTCCCGTACGGCGGCATTCTGCTCACCTCGGGCGTCTGTGTGCTGGGCGTGGGCCTCAACTACGTCGTGCCGAGCGAGGCGTTCGAGATCGTGCTGAACTTCGCGGCGATCGGCATCCTCAGCACCTGGGCGATGATCATGCTCTGTCATCTGCTCTTCTGGCGGAAGACCCGGGCCGGGCTGCTCGTCCGCCCCGATTACCGGCTCCCCGGCTCGCCGTGGACCGAGTGCGTGACGCTGGCCTTCCTGGCCCTGGTCCTGGTGCTGATGTGGGCCGACGGCGGAGCCGGCCGCACCACCGTGCTGTCGCTGCCGCTGATCGTGGCCGCGCTGGTCGGCGGCTGGTTCCTGGTACGGGGCCGGGTCGGCACCCTCCAGGACGCCGCGGCGGCACAGGCGAGCGGCGAGCACCCGGACACCGCACTCCCCACTCAGCGCACCGGCGACACCCCCGGCACAGACAACCCCCACGGCACCGAAAGCACCGAGAACTGATCATGAGTCAGCGCACCACCCTGCCGCCGCACCGCACCGCGGGCGCCCCGCCCGCAGTCCGCGAACCGGCCCATGTCCCCGTCGCCGATGTGATGCGCGCAGGCATCGTCGAGGGCGTCCACCACGGCTCCGTCGTGGTGCTGGCGGCCGACGGGAGCGTGGCATTCCAGGCGGGCGACATCGAGGCGGCGTTCTACCCGCGCTCGGCACTCAAGCCCGTCCAGGCGGTCGGCCTGCTGCGCGCGGGCCTGCCGCCGCTGGACGATCCGTCGCTGGCCCTGGTCGCGGCCAGCCACTCCGGCGAGGAGCAGCATCTGGCCACGGCCCGGGGCATCCTGGCCGCCGGCGACCTGACCGAGGACGAGCTGCGCAACGTCCCCGATCTGCCGTACGACCCCGCCGTACGGGACGAGTGGATCCGGCGCGGTCTGGGGCCCACCCGGCTCGCGCAGAACTGCTCGGGCAAGCACGCCGCGATGCTGCTGACCTGCCGCACCCGGGGCTGGGATCTGGACGGCTACCTCGATCCCGGCCACCCGTTGCAGCGGGAACTCGCCGCGGCGGTCGAAGACCTCACCGGCCAGGGCATCGCCCGGGTCACGGTCGACGGCTGCGGCGCCCCGCTGTTCTCCGTCTCCCTCCACGGGCTGACCCGGGCCGCCGCCCGGCTGGCGACCGCCGCCCCCGGCACCGGGGAGGGCCGGGTCGCGCACGCCATGCGCACGCACCCGGAGATGGTGTCCGGCAGCCGGCGGGACGTCGCCCGGCTGGTGCGGGCGGTGCCCGGTCTGCTCGCCAAGGACGGCTTCGAGGGCGTGCAGATCGCGGCCCTGCCGGACGGCCGGGCGGTCGGTGTGAAGATCGCCGACGGCGGTGACCGCGCCCGGATGCCGGTGACGGCGGCGGCCCTGGCGCGCTGCGGCGTCGACCCCGACGCCCTGGCCCCGTTCGCCACCACACCCGTCATCGGGGGCGGCACCCCCGTCGGATCCTTGCGGGCAACGAAAGCCCTTGCCCCGTAAGCCATTTGACGCCCCATCACCTCCCTGCCAGGCACACCCGCCCGGACTCCTCCCCCTCCGCTCCACCTCACAAAGGACCCGCTGCACCATGACTTCCGCCGGCCACCGCCGCGAACACGATCTGCTCGGCGACCGGGAGATACCCGCCGAGGCGTACTGGGGCGTGCACACCCTGCGCGCCGTGGAGAACTTCCCCATCACCGGTACGCCGATCGCCACCTACCCGCACCTGATCAACGCGCTCGCCGCCGTCAAGGAGGCCGCGGCCCGGGCCAACCAGGACCTCGGACTGCTCGACACCGAGCGGGCCGACGTGATCGCCGCCGCCTGCCGGGAGATCCGGTCCGGCGGGCAGCTGCACGACCAGTTCGTCGTCGATGTCATCCAGGGCGGTGCCGGGACCTCGACGAACATGAACGCCAACGAGGTGATCGCCAACCGGGCGCTGGAGATCCTGGGCCATGACAAGGGCGACTACCGCCATCTGCACCCCAACGAGCACGTCAATCTGAGCCAGTCGACGAACGACGTGTACCCGACGGCGGTCAACGTCGCCACGATCATCGCCGTACGGGAACTGCTCGACTCGATGGCCGTCCTGCGCGAGGCGTTCGCGGCCAAGGCCGAAGAGTTCCGCGACATCCTCAAGATGGGGCGTACCCAGCTCCAGGACGCGGTGCCGATGACCCTGGGCCAGGAGTTCTCGGCGTACGCGGTGATGCTGGAGGAGGACCAGAGCCGGCTGGCGGAGGCGGTCCTGCTCATCCACGAGATCAACCTCGGTGCCACCGCCATCGGCACCGGCCTCAACGCCCCCAAGGGCTACGCCGAGGCGGCCCGTACCCATCTGGCCGCCCTCACCGGGCTGCCGCTGGTCACCGCCGCCAACCTCGTCGAGGCCACCCAGGACTGCGGCGCGTTCGTCCATCTGTCGGGCGTCCTGAAGCGCATCGCCGTCAAGCTCTCGAAGAGCTGCAACGATCTGCGGCTGCTGTCCTCCGGCCCGCGCGCCGGGCTCGCGGAGATCAATCTGCCGCCGGTGCAGGCCGGTTCGAGCATCATGCCCGGCAAGGTCAACCCGGTCATCCCCGAGGTCGTCAACCAGGTCGCCTTCGAGGTCATCGGCAACGACGTCACCATCACCATGGCGGCCGAGGCGGGCCAGCTCCAGCTCAACGCCTTCGAGCCGGTCATCCTGCACTCCCTCTCGGAGAGCATCACCCACCTCGGGGCGGCCTGCCGCACCCTCGCCGAGCGCTGCGTGGCGGGCATCACCGCCAACACCGAGACGCTCCTGGCCAGTGTGCAGAACTCCATCGGCCTGGTCACCGCCCTCAACCCGCACATCGGCTACACCGCCGCCACCGCGATCGCCAAGGAGGCGCTGGCCACCGGACGCGGCGTCGCCGAACTCGTCCTGGAACAGGGCCTGCTCCCGGCCGACCGGCTCGCCGCGCTGCTGCGCCCGGAGGAAATCGCCGGTACG
The DNA here is from genome assembly GCF_030406865.1 of Streptomyces sp. P9-2B-2. Taxonomy (NCBI): domain Bacteria; kingdom Bacillati; phylum Actinomycetota; class Actinomycetes; order Kitasatosporales; family Streptomycetaceae; genus Streptomyces; species Streptomyces sp. P9-2B-2. The sequence goes on from NZ_CP129126.1 coordinate 933,230, forward strand.
GGCGGTGACTTGAGCACGGTCTGACACCGGCCCGCCCGGAGCACGTCAGCCGAACGGTTCCGGGGCCGGGACCACGTCACACAGGATCTCGACCGGTGACCGACCGTGAGCAGGTCACCCGCCGTGCCGTCCAGGAGGGGGCCGGAATCGCCGTGGCCCCCTCCTGGACGTGCTCCCGGGGCGGGTTCCGGCGCACGATGAGGAGGAGTGCACCTGTCTGACGACCGGCTCCGGGCAGTCGGCAGGCAGGATGGTCACCGGCGCTCCCGGCCGGGTGAGACGGGCCGGGCGCCGGAACCAGGTCCTGAAGACACCGCACGAGAGAGAAGAGATCCGCATGCGTATCGCGCTGTGCCAGATGACGGCAACGACCGATCCGAAGGAGAACCTCGCGATCGTCCAGGACCAGGTCCGCCGTGCGGCACGCGAGGGGGCCCGGCTGGCGGTCCTTCCGGAGGCGGCCATGGTGCGGTTCGGGGCGGCGCTCGGGCAGGTGGCCGAGCCGCTGGACGGTCCGTGGGCCGAGGGCGTGCGGGCGGTGGCCCGGGAGACCGGCGTGACCGTGGTGGCCGGCATGTTCACCCCGGCGGACGACGGGCGGGTGACCAACACCCTGCTGGCCACCGGACCCGGCGTCGAGGAGTTCTACGACAAGATCCATCTGTATGACGCCTTCGGGTTCCGGGAGTCCGACGCGGTCGCCCCCGGTAAGCGCGTGGTGACCATCGATGTCGACGGGGTCCGGGTGGGCCTGGCGACCTGCTACGACCTGCGGTTCCCCGAACTCTTCCGGGCCCACGCCGACGCGGGGGCCACGGTGTCGGTGCTGCCCGCCGCCTGGGCCGCGGGGCCCGGCAAGCGCGCACAGTGGGACCTGCTGGTGCGGGCGCGCGCGCTGGACGCGACGGTCTGGCTGGCGGCGGTCAACCAGGCCGCCCCGGATCCGCAGGCCGACCCGGAGGCCCCCACCAAGGCGCCGACCGGTGTCGGGCACAGCGCACTGATCGGCCCCGACGGGACCGTACGCGGACAGCTGGGCGACCGCCCTGACCTGCTCGTCGGGGACGTGGACACCGAGGAGACCGCCCGGGTGCGGCGGGCGGTGGCGGTGCTGGACAACCGGAGCATGTAGGCGGGCCCTCAGCCGTGCACGTCCACCGTCCCTGACGGGGCGTCAACCCGGGGGCATACCGCGGCCGCTCAGCGGTCGGTGCGGATCACCACCGCCAGCGTGCGCGGACCATGCACCCCCTCGACCCGCTCCAGCTCGATGTCGGAGGTGGCCGAGGGGCCGCTGATCAGCGTGATCGGATGCTCCGGCGTCAACTGCGCCACCGCCTCCGGCACCCCGGTCCGCACCGACGACAGCTCGACGACACAGACGTGCAGATCGGGCACGAGGGTCAGTGCGCGCCTCCCCTGATCCGCGGCGGCGCCGTCCAGGAAGATGGTGCCGGTCTCGGCGCAGCTGACGGCGGAGCCAGTCACCACCCCGTCCAGCGCATCGAGCGAGGGCGCCGGCACGTCGGCGGAATCCGTCACCGTCTCCCCGTCATACCCGGCCAGCCAGGCCGGATCGAGCCCCTGAGGTAGGCCGATCTTCCGCGCGCCGTGCGCATGCAGCACCTCGGCGAGCACCGTCGCCGTGGTTGCGGCGGTGCAGGTGCGGACCTGCGCCCGGTAGTCGACGAGCCGGTCGGCGAAGAGGGCGAGCCGCTCCTCGTCGGGGAGCGAGCGGCCGGTGCGATAGCCGCGGGGGACGGTCACTTCGGGCCCGTCGGAGAGGGCCAGGGCGTCCCGGACACGGCCGAGCACCGTCTCCCGTGCGGTCGCGGTCACGATTCCTCCTGCGGGGCGTCGTCGGTGTGCGGGGCGTCGTCGGTGTGCCGGGCGCCTTCTTCGGCCGCGGCCCGCATCGCGGCCGCGCCCTCGGCGGAGGCGAACCAGGATCGGAAGGTCTGCCGGGGCGGGGCGGGGGTGTCCCGGCTGTCGCTCCAGCCGTTGAGCGGCGGGGGCAGACGGGAGAGGGTGCCGTCCCGCCCCGCCGGTACGCGTCCGAGCCCGGCCGCCTTCTGTGCGGCGGTGAACAGCCCGGGCCGCTTCATGACCGCGGCCGCGGCCTTCATCGCCAGCTTCTCCGCGGTCGTCCCGGACTGTTCGGTGTGCTGGTGGCGCAGCTCGACGAGGAGCGACGGAATGTCGATCTTCACCGGGCAGGCGTCGAAGCAGGCTCCGCACAGGCTGGAGGCGTACGGCAGTGAGCTGTTGGGATCGCCCTTGGCGCCATGCATACCGGCCAGCTGCGGGGTGAGCACCGCACCGATCGGGCCGGGGTACGTCGATCCGTAGGCATGGCCGCCGGTCCGCTCGTAGACCGGGCAGACGTTGAGGCAGGCCGAGCAGCGGATGCAGTGGAGCGCCGCGCGCCCGATCCGGTCCGCGAGCGCCGCCGTCCGCCCGTTGTCGAGCAGTACGAGATGGAACTCCTGCGGGCCGTCGCCCGGTGTCACGCCCGTCCACAGCGAGGTGTAGGGGTTCATCCGCTCACCGGTCGAGGAGCGCGGGAGCAACTGGAGGAAGACCTCCAGGTCCTGGAAGCGGGGCAGGACCTTCTCGATGCCCATGACGGTGATCAGCGTCCCGGGGAGCGTCAGACACATCCGGCCGTTGCCCTCGGACTCGACCACCGCCAGGGTGCCGGTCTCGGCGATGCCGAAGTTGGCGCCGGAGACGGCCACTTTGGTCGTCATGAACTTCTCGCGCAGGAAGGCGCGCGCCGCGGCGGCGAGCCGGGCGGGGTCGGCGTTCAGCGCGGGGTCGACGCCCGGGAGGTGCCGGAGGAAGATCTCCCGGATCTCCTCGCGGTTGCGGTGGATCGCGGGCACCAGGATGTGTGACGGCCGGTCGTCGGCGAGCTGCACGATCAGCTCGGCCAAGTCGGTTTCCAGCGCCGCGATTCCCTGAGTCGCCAGATGCTCGTTGAGGCCGATCTCCTGCGTGGCCATCGACTTGACCTTGAGGATCTCGTCGCTGCCGGTATCCCGCACCAGCCGGGTGACGATCTCGTTCGCCTCGACGCCGTCCCGGGCCCAGTGGACGGTGCCGCCGCGCTCGGTGACCTTCCGCTCCAGCTGCTCCAGCAGTTCGGGCAGCCGGTTCATGGTGTCGGTCTTGATCGCCGAGCCGGTGTCGCGCAGCTGCTCCCAGTCGGGCAGTTCGCCGGTGACGGCGAGGCGCTTGGCGCGGATGGAGTGGGTGGCCTTGCCCAGGTTGCGGCGCAGTTGCCCGTTGCCCAGCTCGTCATGCGCGGCCCGGGGGAAGCTGCGCTCACCGCGCAGATGGCCCGTCCCGTACGGGGAGCGCGGGGGGACGGCGGGCATGCCGAGGAAAGTGCCCTGCGTCGCGGGGCCGTTCGGACTGCTCATCGGGCGGCCTCCGTCAGGACGTGCGGCGCGGTGCGGGTGGCAGCGAGGATCTGGGCCAGATGCAGGGTCCGTGTGCCGGACCTGATGCGTGAGAGACCACCGCCGATATGCATCAGACAGGAGGAGTCGCCCGCCGTGCACACCGCGGCGCCGGTGCCGGTGATGTGGTCCATCTTGTCCCGCAGCATCGCGGTGGAGGTCTCGGCGTTCTTGACCGCGAAGGTGCCGCCGAAGCCGCAGCAGGCGTCGGCCTCGGGCAGCTCCACCAGGTCGATGCCCTCGACGGCGCGCAGCAGCCGCAGCGGCTTCTCGCCGACCCGCAGCATCCGCAGCGAGTGACAGGTGGGGTGGTAGGTCACCCGGTGCGGGAAGTACGCGCCGACGTCGGTCAGATCGAGGACGTCGACGAGGAACTCGGACAGCTCGTACGTCTTGGTCCGTACGGCGGCCACACCGGCGCGGAGGGCCGCGTCACCGTAGCGTGCGGCGACGATCTCGTGCTGATGACGGACCGAGCCCGCGCAGGAGCCCGACGGCACGACCACGGCCTCGATCGCCGGGTCGCCGAACTGTTCGGCGAAGTTCCGCACCAGCGGCACCGGTTCACGCTGATAGCCGGTGTTGACATGCATCTGGCCGCAGCAGGTCTGCTGCGGTGGGAAGACCACGTCATGGCCCAGACGGGCCAGGAGTACCGCGGTGGATTTCACCGCCTCCGGGAAGAGCGTGTCTCCCAGACAGGTGGCGAAGAGGGCGATGCGCATAGAGCCTCCCTGGCGCTTATGGTCCGACCATACTCCCCTCGAACCGAGTGAGAAAAGTAAGGACGCAGTTTGGTCCGACCTTATTGACATGCGACATCTTCGGTGGGCTACTGAGGGCCGTTCGTCAGCCACACGGCGCCGCGATGGCCGGAACGGGACGTTCACCACCGGCCGGACGGCGCGCAGAACTCGATGAGGAGCACTCCGTGGCCACCACTCCGCCCGCTGCCCTGGCGGCCTACACCCCCGACGTGGCCGCCGTCGGGGACAGCCTCACCACCACCGCGCTACTGGGCCTGGTGCCCCTGGCGACCTTCTTCCTGCTGCTGATGGCGGCCAGGCGCTCCGCGCTGCACTCCGCCCTCGGCGCCCTGCTGACCGCACTCCTGGTCGCGGTCCTCGGCTACGGCATGCCGCTGCGGCTCGGCGCGCTGTCCGCCACGCAGGGCGCGGCCTTCGGCCTCTTCCCGGTGATGCTGATCGTCGTGTCGGCCATCTGGTTCTACGAACTCACCGTGGTCAGCCACCGTTTCGACGATCTGCGCCGCTCCTTCAACGCCGTCGGCCGCGGCGATCTGCGCATCCAGGCCATGCTCATCACGTTCTGTTTCGGCGGACTGCTCGAAGCGCTGGCCGGCTTCGGCGCGCCCGTCGCGATCACCGCCGCCATGCTGATGGCAGTCGGACTGCCCCGGCTCACCTCGGCCGTCACCGTCCTGGTCGCCAACACCGCGCCGGTCGCCTTCGGCGCCATGGCCATCCCCATCACCACCGCGGGCAACCTCACCGGCATCCCCGCGGAGTCCCTCGCCGCCGTCATCGGCCGGCAGAGCCCGCTGCTCGCCCTCTTCGTGCCGCAGCTGCTGCTCTTCCTCGTCGACGGATGGCGCGGTCTGCGGCAGTTGTGGCCCATCGCCCTGGCCACCGGCGCCGTCTTCGCCCTGGCCCAGTTCTGGTGCTCGGCCCACTTCGCCTACGAACTCACCGATGTCGTCGCCGCGCTCGCCGGCTTCGGTGCCGCGGTGGTCATGCTGCGCTTCTGGACCCCCACGACACCGGACGACCAGCGCTCCCAGGTCACGGCCGAACCGCTGACCCGCCGCCGCACCTTCCTGGCCGTACTGCCCTACCTCCTGGTCATCGCGGTCTTCGCGCTCGCCAAGCTCGACATCGGCGGACTCGACATACCCGGGCTGCTCGGCTCCCTCACCGTCCAGCTCGACTGGCCCGGCCTCTACGGCAACCTCCTCGCCCCCGACGGCTCGCCCGCCGGCAGCGCCGTCTACAAACTGGAGGTCCTGGCCAATCCCGGCACCCTGCTGCTGCTCTCCGGGCTCCTGGTGATGCTGATCTACAGCCGCGCGAAGGACGCCGACCGCTTCCCGATGACCGCCCGCTCGGGACTGTCCTGCGCCGGGCGCACCCTGCGGAACATGCGCACCGCCATCGCCACGGTCGCCACCGTGATGGCACTGAGCTACGTCATGAACCAGTCGGGGCAGACCCTCGCCATCGGCACCTGGCTCGCCGCCGCGGGCGGGCTCTTCGCGCTGCTCTCCCCCGTCCTCGGCTGGCTCGGCACCGCGGTGACCGGCTCGGACACCTCATCGAACGCCCTGTTCGCCACCCTTCAGCAGACCGCCGGGAAGACCGCGGGCATCGACCCGACCCTGCTGGTGGCCGCCAACACCACGGGCGGCGTGGTCGGCAAGCTGATCAGCCCGCAGAACCTGACCATCGCGGCGACCGCGGTGGAACAGCCCGGCACCGAGCGGATCCTGCTGCGCAAGGTCGCCGGCTACAGCGTCGCGATGCTGGCGGTCCTGTGCGTGCTGGTCTACCTCCAGTCACTGTCGGCGCTGTCCTGGATGCTGCCGTAGACATACGGGCGGGGGAGGGCGGGGACAGCCCTTAGCTTGTCTTTTAACCCCGGAATCGGACGTTGATGCTGCCCCGTGGTCTACCTGGGCTGCTGGGTGATGTTGACCATCCAGGTGATCCCAAACTGGTCGACGAGCGAGCCAGCCTCGTCACCCCATGACTGCTTCTCCAGGGGCAGCGTCACCGTGCCGCCGGCGGACAGCCTCTCGAAGTAGTCGCGGAGTTTGGCGTCGTCGCCGTCGAGGAAGACCGCGACGTTGTTGCCCGGGGTGTGGGGCATCTCTTCCCGAACGTCCCACGCCATCAGCGTGTAGCCGTCTGGGGTGCGGAGCGTGGCGTGCATGATCTTGTCGGGGTGAGGCACGTCCGGCGAGCCGTATTCGGCGTAGGTGCCCATATCCAGCTGGCCGCCGAGGACGTCCTGATAGAACTCGATCGCCTGCCGTGCGTTCCCGTTGAAGGCGAGGCACGGGTTGAGTTGAGATCCCATCTGATGCTCCTTGGCGTGAGTGATTCGAACGGCTTGAACGTAGCAACGGGCACTGACAACCGTCCGAGCCTGGCAGCACGCAGGTCAGCTGACATCGGGGCTCCAAGATGCCCGGCAGGGTCGCTCAGCTTGCTATTTGATCTTTGCGGCCTTTGAGGCGATTGCGTTCGGTGATGGTCTCGGGTCGCCTGGTCGTTTTGCCCACGTCGTGACGGGTGGGGGGATGACGGTTCTTCGACCCGACTGGCCTGCCTGGTCCGGGGGTTGAGGGTTTCGGTGCACGGGCTGGGCAGTGCAGGTGCGGGCGGAGGTTCCGAAACCCGCGGCGGACCCTGGCGGGGGTGAGGCGTGCTGGCTCGGTCGGCTTCTCCCAGGGGCGGCGGAGATCAGCAGCGGCCTCGCGGGTGAGCCGCAGTTGCGTGTGGGCCGCGATCACGAGCCACGTCCAGTGATCCGCGGCCTCGGGGGTGCGGAGCTTCGGGCGGGCCCAGCCGAGCGTCTGCTTGATCATTCTGAAGGTGTGCTCAAGATCGAATCTGCGGAGGAACGCCTGCCAGCGCAGGTCGACTTCCTCGCTGGTCATACCGGTCTTCGAGGACCACAGCCAGAGGGGCAGCGGGTCCTGACCCCGGGCAGGTGGTCGACCTGGAGGCGGATCAACGTGCCTTCGAGGAGCGGGAGTTCACCCTCGTGGTCGATCCACGCAGAGCGGGTCGTGAGCCGGGGGTGGATTCGGTCCCAGGCTATGGCCTGGGCGGTGCCGTACCGGTCGGTGACCTGCATCGTCGCGGCGTCTGGCTCTCCCCAGGTCTCGGGCTTGGCGAAGCGGAACTCGTTGCCGTGCCTGGGGTAGCGGCCACCGTAGGGGTTGGCCAGGGCGAACTCTTTTCGCGAGGGCGCCGGACGGCGCATCACCCGGTCCGCACGCATTCGCCCCAGCACCTCGATGGGCAGGCCGTCGAGCAGGTAGGCCATGCGCGGGGCGTCGTATCCGGCATCGAAGACGACCAGGATGTCCGCGTCTCCGGGCTCCCACTGGCCGCCGTCGATCAGGTCGGTGACCACGCGGCGGACCTGGGCAGCGGTGACCTCGGCGACATCGTCGTCGGGACCCAGGCGGACCGCGTCCAGCAGCTGGCACCAGGAAGTGCGGCCCGTCTCCAGGGCGGCGACGAACGAGTACGGCCAGCCGGGAATGAACTGGTCGCTGGAGCGTCCGTTGCGGCCATAAACGTGGCAGAACAGTCGGTCCGGGCTGCACGGGGCGTCGGGACGCAGCCAGTTGGTCACGTCGACCGCGAGGGCGAGCCGGTTGTCGGCGGCCTTGGGCTGCGGGAGCACAGCCAGAGTGCGGCGAAGCCTGTCCGCGGCGATGCGGCCGCAGTTCAGCGCGTCGTACAACGCGCCGTGCCCACGGCGGTGCTCGGCCAGCAGTGTCAGGTCCACGGGCGAGGTCACCGGCCCGTTCTCGCAGAGCATCGCGTCACACAGCTCGAACAGGGTGTCACCGCGCCGAGTCAGGCACGCGTAGAAGTCCTCCCGGAAGTGTGACGTGAAGTCGAACGCGTCCCGCCGGGCATCGTGGTTCAGCAAACTCACCTCTGCGGCCTTCGTATGAATCTGATTCCGTGGCGGAATGCAGGATCATGCGAAGGCCGTCCGCCTGTCCGGCGAATCCCAAGGTGAGTGACGTCGTACGACACCCCGTTCGAGGCCAGAGGTTAAAAGACAAGCTTAGGGTCTGTTGCGAAAGTGGATCTTGGTCGTGGATGATCACGCCCTGTGGGACGTGGTGATCTGACGAACGGCCAGTGGGCCCGGCCGGAGCCGTTGTTGCCACAGGGCATCAAGCCGGGCCGTCCGCCGGTGTGGAGTGGGCGGTCAGCCTCCTGCGGCTCGGCGACACCACGGTGTCGGCGGTCGCGCGGCGGCTCGGGGTGAACCGGCACACCTGCTGGAAACGCGGTCAAGAAGCACGCCGAGACCTCGATCGACCGGGGTGCGTCAGCGGGTAGTGAGCACCATACGGAAACGCACGGCGCCGGAGAGCATCTTCTGATACGCCTCATCGGCCTGGTCCAGCGGCATGATCTCCGTCATCGGGCGGATCCCGTGGAGGGTGCTGAACGCCATGGTGTCGTGCACATCCTGCGCGGTGCCAGACGGGTGGCCGCGTACGATCCGGCCTTGCAAGATCAGCTGGACTGGGCTGATGCCCATCGGCTCGAAGGCCGCACCGATGACCACCAGCTCGCCGCGGTGGGACAACCCGTCAACGGTCGCCGTGATCGCGTCGGAGCTGCCGGCGGTGGCCAGCACGACCTTCGCGCCGCCAAGGGACCGCAGCGCGTCTGCGACGGTGGTGTCCGCCGTGCTGTCGATGTAGTGGTGCGCGCCGAGTTGCTTGGCGAGGTCGGCCTTGGCAGTTCCACGGGCGATGGCGACGGTCTCGAATCCCATCGCGGCGGCATACTGCACCCCCAGGTGACCGAGGCCGCCGAGGCCGAGTACAGCGACCAGGTCACCCGGCCGTCCAGAGCTGCGCCGCAGCCCGTTGTACGTGGTCACACCGGCGCAGGCCAAAGGCCCGGCATCCGTGGACGCCAGCGCATCGGGGATCCGGGCCAGGGCATCCATCGGGGCGATCATCGTCTCGGCGAAACCGCCGTCGTAGGCCCATCCCGGGACCTTCAGGTTCTCGCAGACGATGAAGTCGCCCTGTCGGCAGGGCGTGCAGTGGCCGCAGCTGCCGCCGAACCAGCCCACCGTCACCCGCTCACCAGCATGCCAGCCGCGGCTTTGGGCCCCCTCGCCGACCTCGTCGATTCGCCCGGCGATCTCATGCCCGGGAACCAGCGGAAACCGTACGCCCGGAAAGGCGGCGTCGACGAAGGCGGCGTCGCTATGACAGATCCCGCAGGCGTCCACGGCCACCCGAACGTGACCCGGGCCCGGCTCCGGTACCTCACGCTCAACGATCTCGAAGGTCCCGCCGGGGGCGGCGACCTGCGCGACTCGATGTGTACTCATCTGGATCTCTCCTGAATCGGGCACGACAGCCCTGTAATCCAGCAGACCAGCTCCAGCCCGATCGCGCGCGCCGAAGGGGAAGCGGCGACGGGCGAGCTGCGCCCTGTAGGCGCGTCTTTCGCATCCGCATCGGACTGCAGCTGCTCGCGGATGTGATGCCAGGTGCCGTCACGCTGCCCTACCTTCTTGGGTGCGTCCCAGTAGGTCGCGACCCTGGGACTGCGCGGGTGGGGCAGGGATGGTTCTCATGCTGGCTGCCGTCCATGGCTCGGGTGGCTGACCCCCAGCCCCGCCACTTCTTCCCCTTGGGCAGCAACGGTTCCAACCGGACCCACTGAGCGTCTGTCAGATCTCCACGCGCCACACCGTGATCATCGCCGATCAAGATCCACTTTCGCAACAGACCCTAAGGGCTGTCCGCGCCCGCCCGGCCCTCGTCCTCTTGCTCCTGCTCCTGCTCCGCCGGGGCGTTCTCGTCGACCAGTCGGCCGTGGAAGCCGCGGATATGTGTCTCGGCCAGATCGGCGGCCTTCGCGCCCTTGCCGGCCCGTACCAGTCGCAGCAGCTCGGTGTGCTCGGCGTTCAGCGCCGCCGCCGTGGCCGGCCAGTCCTCCGCCGTCTCCAGCGCCCGCAGGATCAGCGGACGCACCGACTCCCGCACGGCCGAGGTGAGGGTGGAGGTCAGCTGATTGCCCGAGCTGCGCGCGATGGCGACATGGAACCGGGTGTCCAGGTCGTTGAAGTCGGCGGCCCCCACGCCGGGCTCGCGCATCCGGTCCAGGAGCGCTTCCGCCTCGTCGAGGTCCCGCGCCGAGGCGTGCTCCGCGGCCGCCTCGAAGCTGGAGCGCTCCAGGACCACCCGGGCCTCCAGCACATCGTGCAGCCGGTAGCTGCCCAGGGCGAAGTGCAGGCGCAGCAGCCGGCCCAGCGCATCGTCCGGGTTGCGGACGATCCGCGCCCCGGCGTCCGGCCCGCGCCCGGGCTGGGCGACCAGCACCCCGATCGTCTCCAGCACCCGCAGCGCCTCGCGCAGCGCGGACCGGCTGACGCCCAGGACCGGCGCCAGCTCGCGCTCGGGCGGCAGACGATCTCCGGCCTTGAGTTCACCGGCGAGCACCCGCTCCTCGATGCGCTCCAGCACGAGCTCATGCGTGCGCGACTGCCGCACAGGTCGCCATTCGGCGGTCATCCCCAACTCCCCGGCTCGGCCCTCATGCTCCCGTGCAAAAACTATGTCACACAGGACGTGTGGTCGGACCACACTGCCCGATGCTGCGGAGGGCTCGGCCGAGGGGCTGCGTACGGCCGTCGCGGCAGGTCAGACCGCCAGGTCAGACCTCCAGGTCCAGCCGCGGCCCGTCGCGCCGGGTCGGCTCGCGGCGGAGCAGCTGCTCCTGGGCGGTGGTCGCGATCCGGTCGAGGACCCGGCGGCGCAGTGCGTCGGGCGGGGTGACCGCTTCCGCGTCGGCCAGACACGCGACGGTGGCCTCCAGGTCGGCGACCTCCCGGGTGCAGGCGTCGCAGCTCGCCAGGTGGGTGGCGAAGGCGGCCGCCTCCTCGGGCGGCAGGGCGTGCAGGACGTACGCCCCGACCGCCTCGTGCGGATCCTCGGCAGCAGACATCAGTCGCCTCCCATACAGACGCGCAGTCTCCGCAGGCCGGTGCGCATCCTCGTCTTGACCGTGCCCGCGGGGGTGGACAGGGCCTCGGCGACCTCCGCGTAGGTCAGTCCCTGGTAGTAGGCGAGGACCAGCGGCAGGCGCTGGGAGTTGCCGAGGCCGGCCAGACAGCGGTAGACCTGCGCCCGTTCCTCCCGCTCCTCGACGGCCTCCACCACTTCGTCGAACGGGGTCTGGTGGGCCAGCTGCGCGGCCTTCCGCTCGCGTTCCGCGCCGGCCCGCACCGATCGCACCCGTTCCACCGCTCGCCGGTGGGCCAGCGTCAGAACCCAGGACTTCGCGGCACCGCGCTCGGGACGGAACCGGTCGGCCTTCCGCCACACCTCGATCATCACGTCCTGAGTCACCTCTTCAGCCTGCGCCTCATCGCGCAGGATCCGGTAGGCCAGGCCCATGACGGGCACCACGAGGGCGTCGTACACGCCGACGAACGCCGGCTCGTCGCCCAGGGCGACGCGCACGAGCAGCTCGTCCACGAGACGGTCCGCGGCAGACCGCTCGGGAGGGCGGGGCCCCTCGGGTGCGGTGTGCGAAATGCGCCTCACGACGTATCGACCGTCCCCTCGTCCGTCCGGTGCGGCCCGGGTCCCCGGGATGGAGCGCGCCGGGACGCGTTGCCACGTCTCGGCCGCGCCCTCCCAGGCTGACGTTCCCTCACGCGGACCGCAGCCGGTCGGGGCCCGTTCGACTGAGGGGGAGCCCTGGCCCGCGCACCCTGTGCTCGGCGCGTGGTCGTGTGCGGGACGCGGACGACGCCCGTGCACGAGGCCGGTAAGGGGCCCGCAGTGGCCGGTCATCCGCGCAGAAGCAGCAGGTCACCCCGGCTGTGGAGGTCTTACGTAAGGGAATAGGGAGACCTCCGCAGGAGAAAAAGCGCATTTGGTGCAATCCACGCCCGTACGGGCCTCGAATACACATTAGGAACTGCCCGTGCGACGCCTATCGAGCGCCTGCGGGACCCGGTGACGGGACGACGGTCGTCGGCGCTTGTCAGGGAGGTCGCCATGGTCGGAGAGCCGGTCGAAGAACTGACCTCGTATCCGGAGGAATCCCCGGCCGGACAGTGCGGCGCGGACGGTCCGGCCCCCGGTGTCGAGGCCGCCTTCGCCATGACACTGGCCGAGGTCATGGGTACCGGGCAGACGCCGGTGGACCGGCATTTCTTCGACGATCTGGGCGCCGACTCCTTGGTGATGGCACATTTCTGTGCGCGGGTCAGGAAGCGTGCCGACCTGCCGCCGGTGTCGATGAAGGACATCTACCGGTATCCGACGATCCGGGCGCTGGCCACGGCGTTGGCGGGCTCCCCACCCTCTCTCCCGGTCGAGACCCCGCCCCCGGCACCGACTCCCCCGTCGGCGCCGGCTCCCGCTGTCAGGGGCACCTCACGGTACGTGCTGTGCGGAGCGCTGCAACTGCTGATGTTCCTCGGCTACACCTCTCTCGTCGCGGTGGCCACGGCCTGGGGTTATGAGTGGATCGCCGCCGGGTCCGGCGTGTTCGGCAGATATCTGCGTTCGGTGCTGTGCGGCGCGGCCGGTCTGCTGTTGTTGTGCGCGTTTCCGATCCTGGTGAAGTGGGTCCTCATCGGCCGGTGGAAGCCCCGGCAGTTCCGCGTCTGGAGCCTGCCGTACGTCCGCTTCTGGGTCGTCAAGACGCTGATCCGCGCGAACCCGCTGGTGCTGTTCGTCGGTTCGCCGCTCTACACGCTCTATCTCCGGGCCCTGGGCGCGAGGATCGGGCGCGGCGTAGCGGTCTTCTCGCGCAATGTGCCGGTGTGCACCGATCTGCTGGCCCTCGGCGACGGCACCGTCGTCCGCAAGGACTCGTTCCTCAACTGCTACCGGGCACAGGCCGGTGTGGTGCAGACGGGCGCGGTGGTCCTCGGGAAGAACGTGGTCATCAGCGAGGCCACGGTGCTCGACATCGAGACGGCGCTGGGTGACGGGGCGCAGCTCGGCCATGCCTCGTCGCTGCACAGCGGGCAGGTGGTGCCGGACGGCGAACACTGGCACGGATCACCGGCACAGCGGACCGATGTGGACTACCGCGTGGTGAAACCGGCCCGTTGCGGTGCCGTGCGCAGGACGGTGCACAGCGCAGTCCAGTTGGTGACCGTGCTGCTGCTGTACGTACCGCTGGCGGTCGGCGGGGTGAGCATCCTGCTGGCCGAGGCGCCGCAGCTCAGTGCGGTCCTGGAACCCGGCCCCACGGCGCTGGCCGACGGGTCGTTCTACGTGGACGCCCTGCTGGTGTCCTTGCTCTTCTTCGCCGCCGTGCCGCTCGGGCTGCTCTTCCAGGCCACGGTCCCGCGGCTGCTCAGCCGGACCCTCACCCCGGGCAAGGTCTATCCGCTGTACGGCTTCCACTACGGGGTGCAGCGGCTGATCGCCCTCACCACCAACCGGAAGTTCCTGATGCGGCTGTTCGGCGACAGCTCCGCCATCGTCCACTACCTGCGGGGCCTCGGCTACGACCTCTCCCGGATCGAACAGACCGGGTCGAACTTCGGTACCGAGGTCAAGCACGAGACGCCGTACCTGAGTTCCGTCGGCAGCGGGACGATGGTCGCCGACGGTCTGTCCGTCATGAACGCCGACTTCTCGGACACGTCCTTCCGCGTCTGCCGGACCTCGATCGGACCGCGCAACTTCCTCGGCAACCGGATCGCCTACCCCTCGCGGGGAAAGACGGGCGACAACTGCCTGCTCGCGACGAAGGTCATGGTCCCGGTCGACGGCGAGGTCCGGGAGGGCGTCGGGCTCCTCGGCTCGCCCAGCTTCGAGATTCCCCGCTCGGTCCAGCGGGACAGCACCTTCGACCAGCTGAAGAACGGCGAGCAGCTGCGCCGCCACCTCGCCGCCAAGAACCGGCACAACGCCGCCACCATGGGGCTCTACCTCCTGGTGCGGTGGCTCTACTTCTTCTGGGCCACCCTGCTCGTGGCGGTCGCCGCGGAGCTCTATGACTCCGTCGGCGCCTTGGCGATCGCGCTGGGCAACGTCCTGGTGCTGGTGTCCGGTGTCGTCTACTTCGTGCTGGTCGAACGGGCAGTGACGGTGTTCCATCCGCTGAGCCCGCTGTTCTGCTCGATCTACGATCCGCGCTTCTGGCGGCGGGAACGCTTCTGGAAGGTGCCCTCGGAGAGCTATCTGCTGCTCTTCAACGGCACCCCGTTCAAGAACCTGATCTGGCGTCTGCTGGGGGTCCGGATCGGCCGCAGGGTTTTCGACGACGGCTGCTATCTGACCGAGCGGACCCTGGCCGCCATCGGGGACGGCTGCACCCTCAACGTGGGGAGTGTCGTCCAGTGCCACTCGCAGGAGGACGGCACCTTCAAGTCCGACCGCAGCACGCTCGGCGCGGGCTGCACGCTGGGCGTCGGTGCCTTCGTCCATTACGGCGTGGCCCTGGGGGACGGCGCGGTGCTCGCGCCCGACTCGTTCCTCATGAAGGGCGAGGCCGTCCCGCCGGATGCGCACTGGGGTGGCAATCCGGCCCGGCAGACCAGCGGCCAGGACACCGGCGAGGGCTGGAGGTAGGAGCCGATGACCACATCCATGACGGCCCGCACCCGCGGCGATCGCGGCGGGTCGGCCGACGGCGCGTACACCAGGGTTCCGCGCTGGACCCGCGTCCCGGTTCCGGGCACCGCCGAGCACCTGACGGCCCTCCCGGAGCAGCTGCCGGCCGCGCTGCGCCGGGTGGCCGACCGGCTGCGGATGCCGCTGAGTTCGGTGCTGCTGGCCGCGCACGCCAAGGTGCTCGCCGTCTTGTCCGGCGACCAGGAGGTCACGACCGGCTACCTCGCCGAGCGGGGTGGCACTCCGCTGCCGAGCCGGCTGACGACCGCGGCCGGCTCCTGGCGGACCCTCCTGCTGGACACCCACCGGGCCGAGGTGGAGCTGCTGCGGCGCCGGGGCTTCCCGGCCGCCGGAACCGGACCTGAACCGGCACCGGCCGAGGAGTCCCCGGAGACCGTGTTCGATCTGCCCGGTGCGGACGGCGGCCCGGCCGGTGAAACCGTGCTGTGGGTCGCCCTCGTACGCCACGACGGCCGGGAGGTGCTGCGACTGCGGTACCGGACCGAGGTCCTCGACGCGGGCTGCGCCGCCCGGATCGGCGGCTACTACCGTACGGCGCTCACGCTGCTCGCCGCCGATCCGGACGCCGACCACCGGCGGCAGTCCCTGCTCTCCGCCGAGGAACTCCGGTGCCAGCTCGAAGGACTGGCCGGACCGAGCCGGCCACTGCCGGACCGCCGGTTCCACGAGCTGTTCCAGCAGCGAGTGCGGGAGCACCCGGACACCATCGCGGCCGTGCACGGGAGCCGGCGGTGGACGTACCGCGAACTCAACGTCCGCGCCAACCGGTTGGCGCACGCCCTGCTGGCCCGCGGGCTGGCCCGGGAGGACGTCGTCGCGGTGGTCACCGAACGCAACCTGGAGTGGCTGGCCGCGGTCATCGCGATCTTCAAGGCCGGTGGGGTGTATCTGCCGGTGGAACCGCACTTTCCGCCCGGCCGGATCGCGCTGATGCTCTCGCGCGCCGGGTGCCGGCAGGTGCTGACCGAACCCGGCAGCACCGCCGGCCTCGACCGGGCCCGCACCTCGGTGCCCGGCGTCCGGACCCTGTTCATCGATGCCGTCTGCGCGGCGAGCCCCGCGGACAGCGACCCCGAGGTCCGGGTCGGGCCGGACCAGTTGGCGTATATCTACTTCACCTCGGGATCCACCGGGGAGCCCAAGGGCGCGATGTGTGAGCACCTGGGCATGCTCAACCACCTCTACGCCAAGATCGACGACCTGGCGATCGACGAGGGTCAGGTGGTCGCCCAGACCGCGCCCCAGTGCTTCGACATCTCCCTGTGGCAGCTGCTCTCGGCGCTGCTGGTCGGCGGCCGGACGCTGCTGGTCGAGCAGGCGGCCGTGCTGGACGTGGGACGTTTCCTCGACACGGTGGGCGCCGGACGGGCCACGGTGCTGCAAGTGGTCCCGTCGTATCTCGATGTCGTGCTGTCCGCCCTCGCGCAGCGGCCCGGCGCACTGCCGGATCTGCGGTGTGTGTCGGTCACCGGGGAGGCGCTGAAGAAGGAGCTGGTGCAGCGCTGGTTCGCGGCCCGGCCCGGGATCCGGCTGGTCAACGCCTACGGGCTGACCGAGACCTCGGACGACACCCACCACGAGGTGATGGACGCGGTGCCGGACAGCGAGCGGGTGCCGCTCGGACGCCCCGTCAACAATGTGCGGGTGTACGTCGTGGACGAACACCTGGCGCCGGTGCCGCTGGGCGCCCCAGGCGAGATCGTCTTCTCCGGGGTCTGCGTGGGCCGCGGGTACATCAACGATCCCGAGCGCACCCGGCTGGCCTTTGTGCCGGATCCGCACCATCCGGGGCGGCGGCTCTTCCGGGCCGGTGACCACGGGCGCTGGCTCCCGGACGGGAAGCTGGAGTTCCTCGGCCGCCGGGACAGCCAGGTCAAGATCCGTGGTTTCCGTATCGAGATGGGTGAGATCGAGAACGCTCTGCTCCGGGTGCCCGGGGTCGGTGACGGCACGGTGGTGGTGACCCAGCGGGCGGGGCGCGGCAAGCGCCTGGTGGCCTTCTACTCCGGGCGGCACGCGCTGGCGGCCGATGTCCTGCGGGGCCGGCTGGGCGAGTTGCTGCCGGAGTACATGGTTCCGTCGGCCTTCCTCTGGCGGGAGAGCCTTCCGCTGACCGCCAACGGCAAGATCGACAAGAAGGCGCTGGAGGCCCTCGCCGGCGGACTCGACACGGTCGAGGACGACTACCACGCACCGCGTACGCCGACGGAACGACAGCTGGCCGCGGCCTGGGCCGAGGTGCTCGGCATACCGCAGGACCGGATCGGCCGGCAGGACAACTTCTTCGACTGCGGCGGCACTTCGCTGTCCGCCGTGGCCCTCGCGGTCTGCCTGGGCCGGGCGGTCTCCGTCAAGGACCTCACCCGGCATCCGGTCCTCGCCGACCTCGCCCGGCAGGTCGACGCCAGGGCCGGACGACCACAGCCCCACCCGAACGACGCCGCACAGGCCGTGCGGTGCGACACCGCACGGCCGGCTGCGTCCCGAGCCGCCACGGAGAGGAGAACCACCATGGTGTCGTCACTCTCGATCTCGCTGCCCGAACTGGAGCGGGAACCCGGCACACCTCCGATGCTGCGGGTCGGGACCACCGACAGCGCGGCGCGCTGGGCGGCCGAGCGACGGGACGCCCTGCGCGCCGTCGTCGCCGAGCACGGTGCGGTGCTGATCCGGGGCCTGGGGATGCGCGATCCGGCCGGGGTCGGCGCCGTGCTGCACGGCCTGGGCGTCGCCCCGCTGACCGAGCGGGAGGCGTTCGCCCTCCGGCAGACCTACTCCGAGGGCGTCTACTCCTCGTCGAAATGGCCGCCGAACCAGCCGATGTGCATGCACCACGAGCTGAGTTACACCCTGGAGTTCCCTGGGCTGATGCTGTTCGCGTGCCTGGGCGCCCCCACCACCGGCGGGTCCACCGGGGTGGCCGACTCGGCGGCCGTACTGGACGCGCTGCCCCCGGCCCTGACCGAGCGGTTCGAGCGGGAGGGCTGGCTGCTGACCCGCAGCTATCACCCCGAGATCGGGGCCACGCTGGACCAGGCGTTCGGCACCGAGGACCGGGACGCCGTCGAGCGCTACTGCCGCGCCCACGCCATCGACTTCGCCTGGCAGCCGGACGGCGGTCTGCGCACCACCCAGCACCGCAGTGCCGTGCTGCACCACCCCGTCAGCGGCCGCCGCTGCTGGTTCAACCAGATCGCGTTCCTCAACGAGTGGACGATGGCGCCCGAAGTGCGGGAGTACCTGATCGACGAGTACGGCCCCGACGGGCTGCCGTTCAACACCCGCTACGGAAACGGCGACCCCCTCGCCGAGGACGTGGTGCAGCAGCTCAACGAGGTCTACGACGCCCACACCGCGCGCCGGCCGTGGGAGGCCGGTGACCTGCTGCTCGTCGACAACGTCCGCAGCGCGCACAGCCGGGAGGCCTTCGAAGGGCCGCGGGACGTGGTGGTGGCCCTGGCCGACCCCATACGTCTGGCCGACTGCGCGCCGACCGTTGAGGTGAACTGACCCATGACCACCGTCCGTCCCACCCCGTCCCGGCCCACACCCCCCGGGCCGCCCCCCGCACCGTCCTTCGCGGTGATCTCCGGTGCCCAGGTGCAGCAGGCGCTGGAGGGACGCGAGAAGGAGATCGTGGACGTGGTCGAGGCCACCTACCGGCTGCACGGTGCCGGAGAGTCGGTGAACCCGCCCTCGTCCTTCCTCCACCTCCCCGACCGCCCGTCGTCCCGGATCATCGCGCTGCCCGCCTCCATCGGCGGCCGGACCCGGGTGGACGGCCTGAAGTGGATCTCCAGCTTCCCGCCGAACGTGGCCGCCGGCATCCCCCGGGCATCGGCCGTACTGATCCTCAACGACCACGACACCGGCTACCCGTTCGCCTGCCTGGAGAGCTCGATCATCAGCGCGACCAGGACCGCCGCGTCGGCGGCCTCGGCGGCCGACCGGCTCAGCCGCGGGCGCCCCCGCCCGACCCGGGTCGGATTCTTCGGCGCGGGTCTGATCGCCCGCTACATCCACACCTTCCTGGAAGGCACCGGCTGGTCGTTCGACGAGATCGGCGTGCACGACCTGTCCGCGGAGAGCGCGGCCGGCTTCCGCCTGTACCTGGAGCAGTGCCGAACGACCGGGCGGGTCACCGTGCACCACAGTGCGGAGGAGCTGATCCGCTCCAGCGATCTGCTGGTCTTCGCCACCGTCGCCCCGCAGCCGCATGTCCACGAGGTCGCGTGGTTCGGCCATCACCCGGTGGTGGTGCATGTGTCGCTGCGCGACCTCGCCCCGCAGATCCTGCTGGCCTCGACCAATATCGTCGACGACATCGAGCACTGTCTGCGCGCCGGCACCTCCCCGCATCTGACCGAACAGCTCACCGGAAACCGGGAGTTCCTGCACGGCACGCTGGACGACGTGCTGGCCGGCCGGGTCGCAGTGCCCGCGGACCGGACCGCCGTCTTCTCCCCTTTCGGTCTCGGGGTGCTCGATCTCGCGGTCGGCAAGTACGTCTACGACGAGGTGGTCAGGTCCGGGGAACTGCGGGTCGTCGACGGCTTCTTCCACGAACTGCGCCGGTACGGATGAGCGGCCACGGTCGGACGGACCGTCCAACGGTGCGCTGCCGCAGGTGAGGAGACCAACGTGCCAGTCATATCCGCGCCCTACGCGTTCAACGAGGAGGAGCTCTATGTCGACCTCCGGTCGATCTTCGGACACTCCCTCTTCCTCAAGTGCGAGGGCTTCAACTTCGCCGGCTCGATCAAGCTGAAGGCCGCGACCGAGATGGTGGAGTCCGCCGAACGGGCCGGTGACCTGCGTCCGGAGACGGTCCTGGTCGAGTCCTCGTCCGGCAACCTCGGCGTGGCACTCAGCATGATCGCGGCGAGCAAGGGCTACCGCTTTCTGTGTGTGACGGACTCCCGCTGCAACTTGGCCACCCGGCTGATGATGGAGGCGCTGGGCAGCCAGGTGCATGTGGTCGCCGACCAGGAGTCCAACGGCGGCTTCCTCGGCGCCCGGCTCGCGTACATCCGCAATCTGTGCGCCTCCGACGACCGCTGTCTGTGGCTCAGCCAGTACACCAACCCGAGCAACTGGAAGGCCCACTACCGCAGGACCGCACCGGCCATCGCCCGCGCCTTCCCGCGGCTGGACCTGCTGTTCGTCGGCGCCGGCACCACCGGCACCCTGATGGGCTGCGCCCGCTACTTCCGGGAGTGGCACCGGGCGGTACGGATCATCGCCGTGGACAGCGTCGGCTCGGTGACCTTCGGCGGCACTCCGGGGCACCGGATGATCCCCGGCCTGGGCATGAGCGTCCAGCCGCCGCTGCTCGACGAGTCCTACGTCGACGACGTGGTACGGGTCGAGGAGGCCGACACCATCCGCACCTGCCACCGGCTGGCCAAACGCGGCTTCGTGTTCGGCGGCTCGACCGGCACCGTGGTCAGCGGCGCGACGGACTGGCTCACCCGGCACGACGCCCACGACCGCACGGCGGTGGCCATCGCCCCCGACCTCGGCGAGCGCTACCTCGACACCGTCTACCACGACAACTGGGTACAGGACCTGTACGGCGAGCACGTCCTCGACCCCGCCCCGCCCGTCAACGCCGATGTCGCCCCGCTCGGCCCCACCTCCCCGGCGGAGCCACCGGAGCCATCGCCACGCCGCCGGCAGCGGCGCCACGACGCCTGAGGCCGGCGCCTGGCGGAGCCACCGAGCCGACCGCCCCGCATCCGGCGGGGCGGTCGGCCACGTCAGGCCGCGTGCGGCGGGGTCGCCACCCGGTCAGCCGCTCCCGCCCGCCAGGCGGTCGGTGACCCACTGGTGGAAGGCGCCGATGTGGTGCTCGCTGGGCACCAGTACCCCGCCGTCGCGGTAGGCGCGGGAGCTCATGGCCGGCTGGGTGCGCTCGCAGGCGTCGAAGTCCTGGGCGTTGACCCGGTGGAAGAGTTCGACGGACTTGGAGACATCGGTGCCGGAGTCGACGATCTCGGGCAGGTAGAGCCAGTCGCAGGTGACCACGGTGCGGTCGGGGGCCATCGGGAACATCCGGTGGACGATGACATGGTCCGGCACGAGGTTGACGAAGACCTGCGGGCGGACGGTGATCGCGTAGTAGCGGCGGTCCTGGGTGTCCTCGATGCCGGGGAGCCGGCCGAAGCCGTCGGTGCCGTCCACGGTGAATCCGGTGGCCTCGTCGGCGAAGGCGGCACCGTGCCCGACGTAGTACTGGGCGGCGAAACCGTCGGCGAACTCCGGGAGCACGTCGGTGAGTTCGGGGTGGATGGTGGCGCAGTGGTAGCACTCCATGAAGTTCTCGATGATGAGCTTCCAGTTGGCGCGCACGTCATAGGTGACGCGCTTGCCGAGGGCGAGTCCTTCGGTGCGGTAGCGGTCGAGGGAGGCGGTGTCCCCCAGCCGTTCGACGGCCGCGCCGATCACGGTGTCCTCGAAGGACGGCGGCTCGTCGGCCAGGCACACCCAGGCGTAGCCGAGCCACTCCCGGAGCGGCACGGTGACCAGCCCGCGTTCGGCGCGGTCGACGTCCGGCATCTTCTGCAGGTTGGGGGCGGCCACCAGGCGGCCGTCGAGGTCGTAGGTCCAGGCGTGGTAGGGGCACTGGAGGTTGCGGCGGACCTCGCCGGACTCCTCGGTGCACAGCTGCGCGCCGCGGTGCCGGCAGATGTTGAGGAAGGCGCGCAGCGCACCGGCGCGGTTGCGGGTGATCAGTACGCTCTCCCGGCCGATCCGTACGGTGCGGAAGGCGCCGGGCTTCTCCAGGTCGGCGCTGCGGACCGCGCAGAACCACAGCCGCTCGAAGATCTTCTCCTGCTCCTGGCGGAAGATCCCGGGGTCGGTGTAGTGGTGGCCGGCGAGGGTGGCGATCAGGCTCGGGGCGGCAGCGGTCGCGGGTGTGGTGGGTGCCGGCGAGGACTCGGTGGGCGTGGTCGTCATGGTGGCTCTCCTCAAGCGGCCGCGGCGGCGGGCCGGCGGGGGTCGAACAGCTCGATGGGGTGCGCGGTGGCACCGGTCAGCGCGAGATCGGCGACGATCTCGCCGACCACCGGTACGAACTTGAAGCCGTGCCCGGAGAAGCCGCAGGCGACGGTCACCGTCTCCGGGTGCGCGGGGTGCCGGGTGATCACGAAGTGTTCGTCGGGGGTGTTGGAGTACATGCAGGTGGCGGCCTTGAGGAAGCGGCCGGGGAGGGCGGGGATGCGCGGGGCGAGCTGCTCGGCCATGGCGCGTACCTCGTGGTCGTGCACGGTGCGTTCGATGGTCTCCGGGGTGCAGACGGTGCCCTTGCGGAAGAACGCG
The DNA here is from genome assembly GCF_030406865.1 of Streptomyces sp. P9-2B-2. Classification (NCBI taxonomy): domain Bacteria; kingdom Bacillati; phylum Actinomycetota; class Actinomycetes; order Kitasatosporales; family Streptomycetaceae; genus Streptomyces; species Streptomyces sp. P9-2B-2. The sequence continues at coordinate 955,427 of NZ_CP129126.1, forward strand.
ACCTTGGCGCCGCCGTCGGGGCCGTCGATCGACGGGAAGCCGTAGATCTGGACGCCCTGTGCGTCCTCCCAGATGTAGATCGGGTGCTGGTCGGGGACGAAGGGCGCGGTGCCGCCGTCCGGGGCGAACCAGTACATGACCTGCCGCTCGATGGTGAACGGCACGCCCAGGTCGGTGAGCAGCTGGGGCGCCCAGGCCCCGGGGCAGATCACCAACTGGCCTGCGGTGTAGGTGTTTTCGGGGGTGTGGACGCGGACCCCGGCGCCGCCGGGCAGCTCCTCCCAGCGGGTGACCGGCTCCTCGAAGTGCAGCTCGGCGCCGTCCTGCCCGGCGAGCTGGACATGCGCGGCGACGGTGTACTCCGGCCGGACCAGACCGGCCCGTTCCTCGTACAGCGCGACCTCGTCCGCGGCGGGGGTCAGGGTCGGGAAGCGGCGGCGGATCTCCCGGGGTTCGAGCATCTCGTGCGGGAGGTCCCACTGGCGGGCGGATTCCAGGCTGCCGCGGACGGTCCGGCTGTCGGGGCGGCCGAGCATCACCCCGCCGCACAGGGTGGCGATGTCCCGGCCGCTGTCCCGCTCCAGCTTCTCGTACAGCTCGTACGAGCGCAGCAGCAGCGGCACGTAGGCGGGGTCCTCGAAGTAGGACTGGCGGGTGATCCGCGAACCGCCGTGGCTGGAGCCGCGGTTGTGCACCGGGCCGAACTTCTCCAGGCCCAGGACCCGGGCGCCCCGGGCGGCGAGGTGGTGGGCGGCGGCGCTGCCCATGCCGCCGAGGCCGAGAACGATGACGTCGTAGGTGGGAGCCATGCGGTTGCTCCTTCTGCGTACGGAGGGCGGGCGGATCACCGGCGAACCGCGGACGGGCCCGGGGCTACCTGCGGATGCGCTCCATCTGCGGGTCGAAGAGGGGCTCTTGGGCGACGGTGGCAGGGATCTTCTCGCCGAAGTACTCGATGTGTACGGCGGTGCCGGGGACCGCCGCGGCGGCCGGCAGCCAGGCGTAGGCGATCCCGCGGCCGAGGGTGTAGCCGTAGGCGGCGGAGGTGACATAGCCGGCCGGGGTGCCGTCCACGAGGACGGGTTCCTTGCCGAGGACGACGGCCGCGGGGTCGTCGAGGGTGAGGCAGGTGAGCCGGCGGGACGCGGTCTCCTCGCTGCGGCCCTCCAGCGCCGCCCGGCCGATGAAGTCGCCCTTGGCGGGGCGGACCGCGAAGCCGACCCCGGCCTCGTAGGGATCGTGTTCGGTGGTCATGTCATGGCCCCAGGCGCGGTAGCCCTTCTCCAGGCGGAGGCTGTTGAAGGCGCTGCGCCCGGCGGCGATCACCCCGTGCTCCTGGCCCGCCTCCCAGAGCGTGTCCCACAGGCGCAGGCCCATATCGGCGGTGGTGTACAGCTCCCAGCCCAGTTCGCCGACGTAGCTGAGGCGCATGGCGGTGACCGGGACATGGCCGAGGTAGGTCTGCTTCGCCCGGAAGTAGCCGAAGGCCTGGTGTGAGAAGTCGTCGCGGGTCAGGGGCTGGACCAGGGCGCGGGCGAGCGGGCCCCAGACGCCGACGCAGCAGGTGCCGGAGGTGCTGTCGCGGACCTGGACTCCCCCACTCTCGGCTTCGCTCGAGCGGGAGGGGCCCCCATCGTCGGGGGCGTGCCGCAGCAGCCAGTCGAGGTCGGCTCCGCTGTTGGCGCCGATCTGGAAGCGGTCCGGGGCGAGCCGGGCGACGGTGAGGTCGGAGCGGATGCCGCCGGTTTCGTCCAGGAGCAGGGTGTAGGTGACCGCGCCGGGCTTCTTCGCGAGGTTGTTGCTGGTCATCCGCTGGAGGAAGGCGAGGGCACCGGGGCCGGTGACCTCCAGCCTGCGCAGCGGGGTCATGTCGTAGAGGGCGACCTGCTCCCGGGTGGCGCGGGCCTCGGCGGCGGCGATCGGTGACCAGTAGCGGGCCGACCAGGCGTCACGCTCGGGGAGCTGGAGCCCTTCGGCGAGCGGGGCGTTGGCCTCGTACCAGTGCGGGCGCTCCCAGCCGCCGCCCTCCAGGAAGTACGCGCCGAGCTCCTGCTGCCGTGGGTAGAAGGGGCTGGTGCGCAGCGGCCGCGGCTGTTCCATGGGCTGCAGCGGATGGATGACGTCATAGACCTCGATGAAGTTCTGGGCGCCGCGGTCGGCGATGTAGGCGGGCGAGCGCTGGGCGTCCTCGAAGCGGTAGAGGTCGCACTCATGGATGTCGATGGCGGGCCGGCCGTCCGTCATCCACTCGGCGACGGCCTTGGCGACGCCCGCGGAGTGGGTGACCCAGACCGCCTCGGCCAGCCAGAATCCGCGCAGTTCGCGGGATTCGCCGAGGACCGGCATACCGTCGGGGGTGAAGGAGAAGACGCCGTTGAAGCCCTCGGCGACCCGGGACGCGCCCAGTGCGGGCAGCAGTCCGACGCTGTCCTGCCAGCTCGGCGCGAAGTCCGCCGCGGTGAAGGGCAGCGAGGACGGCATGACATGGGGGTCCCCCCTGCTCGAACGCAGCTGAGAGCTTGGGGGAGCGTCGTCGAAGGCGGCGACCGCGAAGGGGTCGACGGGCATCGGGCGGTGGGCGTAGGAGCCGATGCCGATCCGGTCGGTGTGTTCGCGGAAGTAGAGGTCGCGGTCCTGGAAACGCAGGATCGGCTTGCTCGCCTCGTCCCGTGGGTCGTTGACGCCGGCGAGTTCGGGCAGCGGCTCGGTGGTGGCGTACTGGTGGGCCAGCGGGAGGAGTGGCACGTCCACCCCGGCCATCGCGCCGATCACCGGGCCCCAGAAGCCGGCGGCCGAGACGACATGGTCGGCGGGGAAGGTGCCGCGGTCGGTGGTGACGCCGGTGACCCGGCCGTCCGCCCGCTCGATCCCGGTGACGGTGTGCCGGTCCAGGAAGCGGGCGCCGCGCTGCTCGGCCCGGGCGATCTGGGCGCGGCAGGCGAGCACGGCGCGGGCCAGCCCGTCGTCGGGGGTGTGGAATCCGCCGTAGAGCGTGGTCTCGTCCAGCATCGGCCACAGGCGCTTGCACTGCTGCGGGCCGATCAGTTCCCCGCGGATGCCCCAGGAGGCCGCGAGTCCGGCCTTGCGGTGCAGATCGGCCCAGCGGGCCTCGGTGGTGGCGATCTCCAGACCGCCGACCGGGTGGAAGCAGGACAGCCCGTCCACGTCGAGGGAGCCGAACTTCTGGACGGTGTAGGCGGCGAACTCGGTGAGGGTCTTGGACGGGCCGGTCTGGAAGACCAGGCCGGGAGCGTGCGAGGTGGAGCCGCCGGGGGCCGGCAGCGGACCCTGTTCGAGGACGGTGACATCGGTCCAGCCGCGGGCGGTCAGCTCATCGGCGAGGGAGCAGCCGACGATGCCGGCACCGATGACAACCACACGGGAACTGGGGGCGGGCGTACGGGACATGTCCCTCCTCCTGCTGGTCGGGGTGGTCCACTGGGATGGGTGTAACGCCGTTACAGGACCACGACGGAGCGCAGTACCCGGCCGTCGCGCATCTTGTCGAATGCGGACTCCACCTCGTCCAGGCCGATCGTCTCGGTGACGAATCCGTCGAGGTCGAGCCGTCCGCTCAGGTAGCGGTCGATGAGGACGGGGAAATCGCGGCTGGGCAGGCAGTCGCCGTACCAGGAGGATTTCAGGGCGCCGCCGCGTGAGAAGAGATCGATGAGCGGCAGTTCGAGCCGCATGCCCGGGTCGGGGACGCCGACCTGGACCAGGGTGCCGGCCAGGTCACGCATGTAGAAGCCCTGGCGGTAGGTCTCGGGCCGGCCCACCGCGTCGATCACCACATCCGCGCCATGGCCACCGGTCAGTCCGCGAACCGCCTCGATGGGGTCGGTACCACGGGAGTTGACGGTGTGGGTGGCACCGAAGCGGGTGGCACCGTCCAGCTTGTGGTCGTCGATGTCGACCGCGATGATCCGGCGCGCCCCGGCGATGGAGGCCCCGGCGATCGCCGCGTTGCCGACCCCGCCGCAGCCGATGACCGCGACGGTGTCCCCGCTGCCGACCCCGCCGGTGTGCACCGCAGCGCCGTATCCGGCCATCACTCCGCAGCCGATGAGACCGGCCGCCTCGGGACGGGCGTGCGGGTCGACCTTGACCGCCTGCCCGGCGGCGACCAGCGTCTTCTCGGCGAAGGCGCCGATGCCGAGCGCGGGGGCGAGCGGGGTGCCGTCCAGCAGGGTCATCGGCTGGGTGGCGTTGCGGGAGTCGAAGCAGTACCAGGGCCGGCCGCGGCGACAGGACCGGCAGCTGCCGCAGGGCGCCCGCCAGGCGAGGACGACATAGTCACCCGGGGCGAGATCGGTGACGCCGGGCCCGACGGACTCGATGACACCGGCCGCCTCATGGCCGAGGAGGAACGGGAAGTGGTCGTTGATTGCCCCTTCCCGGTAGTGCAGGTCGGTGTGGCAGACCCCGCAGGCCTGCACGGCGACGAGCACTTCTCCCGGCCCGGGGTCCGGTACCACAATCATCTGCGGCTCGACCGGTGCGCCTTGTTTCGCCGCGACGACGGCATGGACGTGGTGTGGCATGCCCTACCCCTCCGTGTTGCGCACTGCACGACTGGTTGCGCGATGAGAGACATAGTGGGAACGCCGGATCGACACCGTCAAGGGGTACGAGCCAGCTCTTGGCAACGGATTTCCCGCGCGCCCGGACACAAAGGCGGGGCCGGAACGCACGCCCCGGCCCCGCCTCCGCCCCGCACCCGTCATCGGGTCAACTGCCGCACCCCATCCGCCGCGACAGCTCCCCGGCCGCGGAAACGGTGGCCTTGACGACCTCGGGCAGCCGCTCCTCGGCCAGCCGGTAGGCGGGCACCGACACACTGATCGCCCCGATCACCGAGCCGTCGGGCGCCCGCACCGGCGCCGCGACCGCCCGCAGCCCGAGCTCCAGCTCCTCGATCGCCACCGCGAAGCCCTGCTCGACCACTTCGGCCAGCTCACGGCGCAGCGCGGCCGCCGAGGTGACCGTCCGCTCGGTGAGCCGCGGCAACTTCCGTGCCAGCACGGCCTCCCGGACCGCCCTGGGCTGGTACGCGAGCAGCGCCTTGCCGCTGGAGGTGGCATGCAGCGGCGTACGGCGGCCGAGCCAGTTCTGCGCGGTGACCGAGGCCGGACCGCGCGCCTGCGTGACGTTGACCGCGGCGTCGCCCTCCAGCACCGCGATGTTCACCGTCTCCCCCAGCTCCGCGGCCAGCTCCCGGCAGACCGGCGCGCCTTCCTGGGAGATGTCCAGCCGTACGGCCGCCGCTCCGGCCAGCCGCAGCACCCCGGCTGCGAGGTAGTACTTGCCGCGCTCCTGCTCCTGCCCGACCAGCCCGCGGTTCTCCAGCACGGCCAGCAGCCGGAACGCGGTCGACTTGTGGACGCCCAGCTCCTCGGCGACCTCGGTCACGGCGGCCTCGCCGTGCCGGGCCAGGATCTCCAGCACGGTCACGGCCCGGTCCACCGACTGCACACCGCCCGGCTGCTTCGGCGGCTTGGTTTCCGCCTGCCCCTCCACGCTGTCCGTCATCTGTTGGATCTCACCACCTGGCACCCCGGCCGAGGCACGGGATTCGAAGGTCCGGCATTTCCGGGGACCGCTTGACGCATCCGCTCCCCGGCTGGATTCTGTTGCGCATGGCGCCTCATCGTGCGCAACGCGAAACTCGATGATACCGAACAGTAACAGGGGGGTCCTGTGATTCCTGTCTGCCCGCTCGCCGACCTGCCCACCGGCGAGTCCGTACGCATCGACACCGCACCTCCGATCGCCGTCTTCCATGCCGACGGGCAGCTGTACGCCATCGACGACACCTGCACCCACCAGGACGCCTCCCTCTCGGACGGCTGGCTGGAGGGCTGCCTGGTCGAATGCCCGCTGCACACCGCGTCGTTCGATCTGCGCACCGGAGCGGCCACCTGCCTGCCAGCCCGCCGGGCCGTGCGCACCCACCCCGTGACCGTCGAGGACGGCATGATCTACGTCCACCACCACGCCGCCGAGGAAGGCACCGCCGCATGAAGTCGGTCGCTGTCATCGGGGCCTCGCTGGCCGGCCTCTACGCCGCGCGGGCCCTGCGCGCCCAGGGATTCGAGGGCCGGCTGGTGATCGTCGGCGAGGAACACCACCGCCCCTACGACCGCCCGCCGCTGTCCAAGGGCTTCCTCACCGGCGCCACCGCCGACCAGGGGCAACTGGCCCTGGCCGACGCCGAGGAGATCGCCGAACTGGACGCCGAATGGCTGCTCGGCACCCGCGCCACCGGCCTCGACACCCAGGGGCGCGCGGTGCTCCTCGACGGCGGCCGCTCCCTGACCACCGACGGTGTGGTGATCGCCACCGGCGCCACCCCGCGCCGCCTCCCCGGCCCGGCGCCCACCGGAACCCATACTCTGCGCACCCTTGAGGACGCCCAGGCCCTGCGCGCGGAGCTGACCGGCGGCCCGGTCAGGGTCGTGGTGATCGGCGGCGGCTTCATCGGCGCCGAGGTCGCCTCGTCCTGCGCCGCACTCGGCCATGACGTCACGGTGGTCGAAGCCGCCCCGCTCCCCCTCGTCCCCCAACTCGGCGACGCGATGGCCGGGATCTGCGCCGCCCTCCATGCCGACCACGGCGTCACCCTGCTCACCGGAACCGGTGTCGCCCGCCTGCACGACGGTGGCGCCGGTGGCGACGGCAACCGTGTCACCGCGGTCGAGCTGGCCGACGGCCGGCTGCTCCCCGCCGACGTGGTCGTCATCGGTATCGGCGTACGCCCCCACACCGCCTGGCTCGAAGGCTCCGGACTCCCGCTCGACGACGGGGTGTGCTGCGATGCGGGCGGGGTCACTCCGCAGCCCCATATCGTGGCGGTCGGCGATGTCGCCAGGGCGGACGGCACCCGCGCCGAGCACTGGACCAGCGCCACCGAACAAGCCGCCGTCGCCGTCCGGAACCTGCTGGCCGGCCGCACCGTCGCGACCCACCGGAGCCTGCCGTACTTCTGGTCCGACCAGTACGGCGTGCGCATCCAGTTCGCCGGCCGGAGACTGCCCACCGACACCCCGCGCATCATCGAGGGCTCGCCCGACGACCGCAGCTTCCTCGCCTGCTACGAACGCGACGGGCACACCACCGCGGTCCTGGCCCTGAACCGCCCCCGCCCCTTCATGCGCCTGCGCCGCGAACTCGCCCGCGCCGCCCAGCCGGTCACCACCTGACCTCGGCCGGCGGTGCGGTGCGAGGCGGCAGCGGGAGGGTCGGCCGGATGACGGCTGTGGGATGACCACAGCGGTGTGACGGCAACGGTGCGGCGGCCGCGGGTGGCGACTGTGGCGCAGCAGACAGTGCGCGGCGGATGACGGCGGCGCCGTGGGGTGTTCGGAACAGCGGAACGTCTGCCGGCCGGCGGCGTTCCGCGCCCGCGCTCTCTTCCTAGGAGACCCACACGTGACTGCCAGCGCCGCCGCCACCCGTGCGGCCCAAACGCTCTCCCGTCCCTTCACCCTGGGCGGCCGCACCGTGCCCAACCGCATCGCCATGGCGCCGATGACCCGCGAGTTCTCGCCCGGCGGTGTCCCGGGCGCCGATGTCGCGGACTATTACGCACGCCGCGCCGCCGGCGGCGTCGGCCTGATCATCACGGAGGGGACCTACGTCCGGCACCCCGCCGCCGGAACCAGCGACGCCGTCCCCCGCTTTTACGGCGCGGACGCACTCGACGGCTGGAGCCGGGTCGTGGAAGCGGTGCATGCGGCGGGCGGGACGATCATGCCGCAGCTGTGGCACGTCGGTATGGCACGCAAAGCGGGCGCACCGCCGTTCCCCGACGCCCCGCCGTCCGGCCCGTCCGGCCTCGCCCTCGACGGCACCCCGTCCGGGCATGCCATGACCCAGCAAGATCTCGACGAGGTCATCGCGGCCTTCGCCGAGGCGGCAGCCACGGCCGAGCGGCTCGGCTTCGACGGAGTCGAACTGCACGGTGCGCACGGCTACTTGATCGACCAGTTCCTGTGGTCGGGCACCAACCGGCGGACCGATGCCTACGGCGGCAGCCGCACCGCCCGTACCCGCTTCGCCGCCGAGATCGTGGCGGCCTGCCGGGCAGCGGTCTCCCCCGATTTCCCGATCCTCTTCCGGATGTCCCAGTGGAAGATGGGCAACTACGAGGCCCGCCTCGCCGAGACCCCGGACGAACTCCAGGAGATCGTGGCGCCGCTGACGGACGCCGGCGTCACCGCGTTCCACGCCTCGACCCGCCGCTACTGGCTGCCCGAATACGAGGGCTCGGACCTCAATCTCGCGGGATGGGTCAAGAAGCTCTCCGGCCGCCCCACCCTCACCGTGGGCTCGGTCGGTCTCGACAACGAGTTCCTCGCGACGTTCGCTCACGAACAGGCCGGGGTCTCCGGTATCGACCGGCTGCTGGACCGGCTGGAGCGGGACGAGTTCGACCTCGTCGCCATCGGACGGGCCCTGCTCGGCGACCCGGAATGGGCCGCCAAGATCCTGGCGGGCCGCACCGACGCCCTGGTGCCGTTCGACGCCTCGATGCTGCGCACACTGAACTGACACCGGCCGCACGGGGCGCGGCCCCTCGGGGATGCCGCGCCCCCCGCCGGCGGCCGCAACCGCTCCGCCGGGCGGCGGTCAGCCCGCGTTCAGCTGGGCGGCCGCGGCGTCGACGGTCTGGGTGAGCAGGGTGGCGATGGTCATGGGGCCGACGCCGCCGGGGACCGGGGTGATCAGGGCGGCGCGGGTGCGTGCCGCGTCGAAGTCCACATCCCCGACGTTGCCCGGGTTGGAGCCGGCGTCTATCACGACGGCCCCGGGCTTGATGTGCTCAGCGCCCAGGAACCGGGGCCGGCCGACGGCCGCGATCAGCACATCGGCCTCCTTGGTGAGCGACGCCAGATCGGTGGTGCGGGAGTGGCAGTAGGTGACGGTGGCATTGCGCCCGAGCAGCAGCATCCCCACGGGCTTGCCGAGGATCGCGCTGCGGCCGACCACGACGGCGTGCTTGCCGGCCAGGTCGACGTCATAGTGATCCAGCAGCCGGATGATGCCGCCGGGCGTGCAGGAAGCGAAGCCGTCCAGGCCGAAGCTCATCGCGGCGAAGGAGTGGCAGGTGACGCCGTCGACATCCTTCTCCGGGGCGATCGCCTCGAACGCGGCGCGCTCGTCGATGTGCGGGCCGGCCGGGTGCTGCAACAGGATGCCGTGCACCGAGGGGTCGTTCGACAGCGCGGTGATCGTGTCGACCAGCTCCACGGTCGTGGTGGCGGCGGGCAGCGCGACATGCCGGGAGAGGATCCCGGCCTTCGCGCAGCGGTTGCGCTTCATACGGACATACGTCACCGAGGCGGGGTCGTCGCCGACGAGTACGGTCGCCAGGCACGGGGCCGTGCCGGTCCGTTCGGTGAGGTCCGCGGCGCGCCGGGCGGCCTGTTCGACGAGGCCGCGGGCCAGTGCGCTGCCGTCCATGAGGCGGGCTTCCGGGGACATGGGCTGCTCCTGAGCGTCGTGTGGGATCGCCCAGGCGCGCGGCACCGGCCGTGGATGGCCGAGCCGCTCCCCGGTGGTACTCCACCCAAGCGCCAGTCACGGCTCGGCGCCCACTGTAATCGACGTCGGGAGGGGGCGGCGTCCGGTTTTCCCCGCTACCCGCCGCCCTGCCCCGGTGCGGAGAGGGGCGGTTGGGGCGCGGCGGTGGCTTCCCATTGGCTGAGGATGCCGTCCCAGTCGTGCTGGGCGGCGGTGATGGCATTGGCATCCCAGATGGGCTGGGCGGGCTGCTGATACTGCTGGTGTTCCTCGTACACCCGGTATTCCTGGTACTGCTGCTGGTCCGGGTAGTGCTGGTACGGCTGTTGCTTCCAGGGCTCCTGCTCGTAGTGCTCCCGCGGGGGATGCTGTGGGCGCTCGCGCCACGTCAGAGAGGAAGGGTCCGGCTGTGGGGGCGGGACGTTGACCAGCCGGCGGTGCCGTCCCGTGCGGTCCGAGGGGGTGGGCGGCATCGGGCGGCTGTCTGCGGACAGTTGTTGTGCGCGGGCCACCAGCAGCCGGACATCGAGGCCGAGTTCGGTGGCCAGGGCGGTGAGGTCGACGCCGCTGTGCCAGCTGCTCATCAGGACCGCGTCCAGCGCCGGGGCCCAGGCCGGTTCGGAGGGCTGGGGGGCGGCGGCCGGTCCAGGCTGCGGCGGTGGTGGCGTGGCGTGCGCGGCGGGGCCCGGCGCGGCGGCCCCCTGAGCGGGCTGCGGGGTGGGGGCCTGCGCCGCGGGGGCCTGGGGTGCGGGCTGCTGCGGTGCGGCGGCGGGCTCGTTCGGGCGCTGGGCGAGCAGGTTCTTGGCGACCTCGCGGGCGTCGTCCTTGCCCACCGTGCGCCGGGCCAGCCGCACTTCGCGTTCGTCCAGGCCGAGCAGATCCGCCACCACCGCGTCGCTGCCGACGGTCACGGCGAACGCGGCCAGGGTCCGCGAACGGCGGGCCTCGGCCTCGTCAAGGAGTCCCTGTGTACGGCGGACCTCGTCATCGCTGCTGCAAAACGCCTGTGCGAGTACCGCGTGGCGCTCCCACAACTCCCTCGGTTCCATGACTGCGACAACGTTCCTTCGTCCGGATTGGACCGCTTCCCGGCAATAGATCACTGCATGAGGTGATATTCGAGGGAGATGCACCCCTGCCTGCCTGGCGGAAGTACGGGCGGCTGCAAAAATACGCAGTGACCCCAGCGTCGAAGAATCGTTTCTACGGCCATGAGCGTCCCCTCTTCCGGCACCGTCGCAGGTCACGGACCGACCTCCCTCCCCCGCCCCGGGCAGATGCCCCGGTGGATCACCGCGGAGGTCATCAGGCAGACACCGGTGTTCGCCGGGCTGGTGAAGCAGTGGACCGAGCGCGCCGCCACGGTGCCCGGGGTCGCCGATCCCGAGTGGCAGCGGCTGGTCTCCTACCGTGCGCTGATGGAGGAGACCGAGATCGCCCTCACGGCCCTCCGGCCCCATCGGGCGCCCGATGTACTGCCCCCGCGAAAGCCGACGGTCCCGGCCGCCCGGCCCGCCCGTCTGGACGCCTGAAGCAGGTCGACGGCGGCCGCCGGGCCGTCGGCGCGGGCTGCACGCCGGCCGGAGTACCGTTGAGTTGTCGAGGATTTCCCGCTGTCCGGCGGCTGCGCCGGCAGCGGCTTTGACCAGCGACGGAGCCCGGGTGAGCGCGACGGATGACACGGACTTCAGCCCGATCGGGGTGATCGGGCGGGTGACCGTCTCCATCCCGACCGACGGCCCGGGTGAGGTGCTGCTGCCCGTACGCGGCGGCTCCGAGGCTTTCGCCGCCTGGTCCCGCGAGCCCATCGCCCGGCACACGCAGGTCATCGTGGTGGACCACACCTCGGCGCGGTCGGTGATCGTCGCGCCGCTGCCCGCGTGACCCGGCGGTCCCGCCGACCGTCGCCCGGCCACGTGAGCACTCCCTTTTCCCGCGGCCGTGCCCGCACCCCCACCGGGGCCGGTCGCATCGGACCAGGAGCCTTCCGATGTTGTTCTGGCATGTTCCGGCGCCCAACGAGGCGCTGCTGATCTCCGGCTCGAAGCGCCGGACCGGGGACGCCCAATTCCGTATCGTCACCGGCCATGGCTGCTGGGTCATGCCCGTCAAGCAGAAGGCGAGTGTGCTGTCGCTGTCGCTGCGGGAGGCGGAGATCTCCGAGGACTGCGTCACCCAGCAGGGCATCCGGCTCGGCGTCCGGGCCGTCGCCGTCTTCAAGGTCGGGGACGACCAGACGTCCATCGCCAACGCCGCGCGCCGGTTCCTGGCCGAGCAGACCACCATGGAAGAGCTGGTCGGCCGGATCTTCGCCGGTCATCTGCGCTCGATCGTCGGCGGGCTGACCGTCGAGCAGATCATCCGGGAGCGGGACCGGGTCGCCCAGGAGGTCAAGGAGGGCAGCCACTCCGAGATGGAGAAGCTCGGCATCGTCGTCGACGCCCTCCAGATCCAGGAGATCGCCGACACCTCCGGCTACATCACCAATCTCGCCGCACCGCACGCCGCCGCGGTGGCCAGCACGGCCCGGATCGCGCAGGCCAAGGCCGACCAGGAGGCGACCGAACGCGAGCAGCAGGCGGCGGCATTGAAGGCCGAGTACGAGCGGGACACCGCGATCAAGCGGGCCGGGTTCCTGGCCGAGACCGAGCAGTACAACGCCCGCGCCGCGCAGGCCGGCCCGCTCTCCCAGGCCAGGGCCTCACAGGAGGTCATCGAGGAGCAGACCGCGCTGGCCCAGCGGCAGGCCTCGCTCGCCGCCCAGCGGCTGGAGGCCGAGGTACGTCGCCCCGCGGACGCGGAGGCGTACCGGCTGCGCACCCTGGCGGAGGCGCAGCGTGACCAGGTCCGGTACGAGGCGGACGCCCGCGCGTACACCGAACGGACCGTCGCCCAGGCGCGTGCCGATGCCAACACGGCCCTCGCGGTCTCGCTGCGCGAGGGCAACCAGGAACTGATCGCCGCCAACCGCACCGTCGAGAACCTCCCCGCCCTCGCCGAATCCGCCGCCGAAGGGCTCTCCGGCGCCCGGCTGACCGTCCTCAACGGCTCCGACGGCGTGAACGAGATCGTCTCCGGCATCGTCGGCCAGGCCCTGGCCATCCTCGACAGCCTGAAGCAGGGCACCGGCCCACCCGGCCCCACTCCCCCGCCGGCCGACGGCACGGGGCCGCTCCCCCGGAAGGTGACCAAGCTGAAGCAGGAGGGCGCGGGGTCGGGGGCGTCCTGACCGGGCGTTTGTACGGGGCCGGGCTTCGGGACGGGAGCGGGGATCGGTACGGGGCCGGGCGCCCGTCACGGGACCGGACCTCCGTACGAGGCAGGAACGGTGTGCCGACACGGGCCGCCGGACACACAGAGGTGCCCGGCGGCCCGTGTGGGCGCCGGTCGCGTCGTGGCCGGGGCCGGCGCGGGGCCGGCCCGGCTTACTTGGCGGCTTCCGCGGGCTTGCGGAAGCGGGTCAGGACGAGGTGGGCGATGACACCGAAGAGGAGGCCCCAGAAGGCGGAGCCGATGCCGAAGAGGGTGAGGCCGGAGGCGGTGGCGAGGAAGGTGATCAGGGCCGCCTCGCGGTCCTTCTCCTCCTTCACCGCCCCGGTCAGCCCGCCGGCCAGCGCACCCAGCAGGGCGACTCCGGCGACCGCCGCCACCAGTTCCTTGGGGAGGCCCGCGAAGAGCACCACCAGTGTGGAACCGAAGGCGCCGATCAGGAGATAGAACGCTCCGCAGGAGACACCGGCCACATAGCGCCGCCGCGGGTCGCGGTGCGACTCGGGGCCGGTGCAGATGGCGGCAGTGATCGCCGCGAGGTTGATGGCATGAGAGCCGAAGGGGGCCAGTGCCGTGGACACCAGACCTGTGGAGCCGATCAGCAGGCGGTCCTTGGGCTGGTAGCCGGAGGCGGTGAGTACGGCCATGCCCGGTGCGTTCTGGGAGGCGAGCGTCGCCAGGATCATCGGCACTGCGATGCCGATGAGGGAGGCGAGCGAGAACTCCGGGGTCGTCAGCACCGGCTTGGCCAGCTCGATGTGGTCCAGGTGGATGTCCAGCCGGGAGCTGACCGCACTGGCCGCGACGCCCGCCGCCAGGGCGACCAGGACGGCGTACCGGGGCAGCCACCGCTTGGCCAGGAGGTAGGCCAGCAGCACCGAACCGGCGATGAGCGGCGCGGTCTTGAGGGAGGTGAACACCCCGGTGCCGAACGAGAAGAGGATGCCGGCGAGCATCGCGGAGACCACGGCGGTGGGCACCTGCCGCATCAGCCAGCCGAACACCCCGGTCAGGCCGACCAGGGTGATCACCAGGCCGGTGACGATGAACGCGCCGATGGCCTCCGCATAGGAGTACGCGCCCAGGCTGGTCACCAGCAGGGCCGCGCCCGGTGTCGACCAGGCGGTGATCACCGGCATCTTGGTGCGCAGGCTCAGCGCGATACAGGTGAGCCCGCTGCCGATGGAGATGGCCCAGACCCATGAGCTGGTCTGAGCGGTGTTCAGATGTCCGGCGGAGGCCGCCGCGAGCACGATGACGAGCGGGCCCGAGTAGGACACGACGACGGCGACGAAGCCCGCCAGGACCGCGGACAGCGAGGCGTCACGGAACAGGCCGGGCCGGGCCCCCGGTGCCGGGGACCCGTCCGCCGCCGCCGGCTCCGCGCGCTCCGGCGGGGCGGACCCCGGCGGAGCGGCGTCGGGGTGGGGCGTGGGTGTCTTGGAACTCAACGGTCTTCCTTCACGGCCTTTTCCAGGGCCTGTTCGAGGTCGGCGACAAGGTCTGCGGGGCTCTCCAGACCTATGGACAGCCGCAGCATGTCCTTCGGCGAGGTACTACCCGGCCCTTCGAAGGTGTAGCGGTGTTCGATCAGACTCTCCACGCCGCCCAACGAGGTGGCACGGATGAAGAGTTCGCAGTGGTTCGCGGTCCGCAGCGACTGCTTCCACTCGCCGTCGACATGCAGCGAGAGCATGCCGCTGAAGCCGCCCGTCATCTGCCGGGCGGCGACCGCGTGTCCCGGGTCGGTGGCGAGCCCCGGGTAGGCCACCCGCCGGATCCGCGGGTGCTCGGCGAAGTGCTCGGCCACGGCCATCGCGGTCTCCGAGATCTGCCGCATACGGGGGAAGAGCGTCCGTATGCCCCGCATCAGGAGGTAGGTCTCCATGGGGCCGAGTATCGGGCCGGTCAGCCGGCGGTGCAGCTGCAGGCGCTCCCAGATCTCGTCCCGGGCCTCGCTGCTCCCCGGCGCCTTGACGAGGAGTCCGGCGACGACATCGGTGTGACCGTTGAGGTACTTGGTGCCCGAATGCATGATCAGGTCCGCGCCGAGTGCGAACGGCCGGGAGTGCACCGGCGTGGGAACGGTGTTGTCGACGCCGAACAGGGCACCGGCCCGGTGGGCGATCTCGCCGACGGCGGCGATATCGGTCACCGTCCAGGTGGGGTTCGCCGGGGACTCCGCCCACACCAGCGCGGTCGGGGCGGCGGTCACCGCGGCCGTCACCGCGTCCACGTCGTTCATGGGCGCCTGGACGACCTCCAGGCCGCGCTGCGTACCGAACTCCCGCAGCCACTTCGTGAGACCGAAGTACATGGTCTCCGGGACCACGACCCGCGCACCGGCCGGCAGCACCTGGAAGATGGCGGTGGCGGCGGCCATGCCGGACGAGAAGACCAGCGCGTCCGAGCCGCCCTCCAGGCCCGCCACCACCTGCTCGACCTGCTCGTACCCCGGTGTGCCCTGATCGCGCAGATACGCCAGGCCGGCCGGCGCCCGGTACTCGCTGTCCCGCGCGAAGGTCGCGCCCAGCCCGATCGGGGGCGGCACCATGCCGGTGGTCGGACAGCGCCAGCCGTCGCCCTGCGCGGCGCGCGTCTCGGGCCGGTACTCCTGCGTCCAGGGGGTGAAGGTCTCGCTGTTGTTCATCGCTTCCTCGTAATCAGTGACGGCAGAGCGGTGCTCAGGGCAAGTTCCGCGTCCAGCAGCGCACGGGAGGGCGCGCCGGGAGAGGGCACATAGTGGTTGTAGTAGCTGGATCCCTCGGTGTGCGGTCCGAGGAAGAACAGGCGGGGCTGCGGGGTGCCGGTGCGGTCGATCCCCTGGCCCTCGCGGGTGACGTCCAGCCCGTGCACGGTCGTCCCGCGGTGCGCGAGGGTGCGGACGCGGCCGGCGGCGACGAGCGTGCCGAGCAGCGTCCCGGGCGTCCGGTCGGCGCTCGGCTCGGCCACATGCGCCTGGACCACGTGGTCGACCTCCATCCGCAACGGCTCGGCCAGGCAGGTGGATTCCAGCCGCCAGGGCCCCTGGCCGGCCGGTGCGACGACCTTCGGCTGCGGGCCGGGGCCGAGCCGGACGATCCCCGCATCGATCAGCGAGAGCAGTTCCGCCGACCGGTCCAGCTGCGGGCCGATCACCTGCCGGTTCACCGTCGCGGCGAACTCCCCGAAGAAGGTGGCCAGGGAGGTGTCGTCGACGCCCGGCGGGTCGATGACCGCACGCAGCGCATCGCGGTGGTCGCGGAGCACCTCCAGGGCTTCCTTGAGCGGGCTCACCCCGAGGCCGTCGCGGGCCTCGGCCAGGTCGGCGGCGACCTCCGTGGTGAACCAGTCGCGGTAGGCGGCGTACCCCGTCCACTGCCGGTCGGACAGGTCCGCGGACAGGAGCCCGGGCACCGGGGTGGTGCCGAACCGGGTACGCAGCTCGTCGCGCAGGGTTTCGTGGCCGGACTTGGCACAGCGCCGGGCCATCTCCAGCCCCGCGTCCGTGGCGTCGCCCATCTCCCGGCCCAACAGGACGCGGTAGTAGGCGAGTTCCATCTCGGCCTCGACGAGCGGCAGCACCTCGGCGGTGAAGTCGATCCGCCGGTCGGCCCGCCGCTCGCGGAGCGCGTCGAGGTGTTCCGTGGTCAGTGCCAGCGGAGCGAAGCGCATCCGTCCCGGGTGGAGGCGCGGGCGGCTGCGCGAGGGCATCCCGGAGCGGTTGGTGAGCACGATCAACGGCTCCCGCTCACTGGGCAGATAGCGCATCCCCCGCGCGCTTGTCGTGTGCGTGCCGCCGCGGCCGAGGGTCAGGGTGGCGATCACGTCCATGGCCGTCAGCCCCATGCCGAGGACGGCGACCCGTTCGCCCGGTCCGATGCTGTCGAGCGCCTCGGGCAGCGGATAGGGGCGGGTCACCAGCCGCGGGTCGGGAGCGGGTTCCGCGGGGGCGTAGAGCGAGTGGTGCCCGACGGTGACGAACACGGCGTCGGCGTCGATCCGGGTGCCGTCGGCGAGGACGACCGTCTCGGTGCCGGAGGCTCCGGACTGGATGTCGACGGCCGTCGTACGGTGTTCCCGCAGGGTGAGGCTCTCGGGCGCCGCGGCGGTGATCTCCGCCGCCGCCCAGGTGAGGTACTCACTCAGCAGCCTGCGCGGCAGGAAGTCGTTGGGCTGGATCTCCCGCCCCTCCCCCGCGCGCACGGTGTAACCGTCGTCCGCCAGCCGCAGGTCCCGGTCCCGGCACCAGGCGTGCAGCGAGGGGCCGGAGACCGGTACCGGGCCGTCGACCATCCGGTCGTCGGCGAAGGCCGAGAGCTGTGCGCAGACGGTGTTGAGCAGCAGATGGTCGGGCTGGCCGGGCAGATGGAAACCAGCGCCCAAGGGCTGCGGGTCGATGAGGTGGACGGTGAGCGGGGCCGGCTGCGCCAGGCAGTGCGCGACGAGCCGCTCGAAGACGCCCAGCCCCCGCGCTCCGGCGCCCACGATCGCGACGGAGAGAGGTCTGAGATTCACCACCGGCGCGTCTCCCCGAAGAAGTTGGGCACCTCGATGGTGCTGCCGTCCTTGCGCGCCTCACCGAGGACGAACGCCCCCACAGCGAGGTCCAGCACGCCGAGCCCGAACGGCGAGAAGATCACCGGGCGGTCCGCTGCGGGCGTCACCTCCCCGTTCAGCACTCCGGCGAGGGTGCCGGTCACGAACTCACGGGAGCCGGACAGCTGCTCGGCGAGGTGCGGTGAGGTCTGGGCCTTCAGACAGTGCTCGACGTCGTCGAAGATGTTGTCCGCGCCCAGGACCACCTCGGGGGCGAGGTCACGCAGGGAGATGTTGAGCACGAGCTGGCCGGGCTTGAACGGTGTGCGGACGTAGGGCTCCAGCGCGGTCGTGGCGAACACGACGGTGTCGGCCCCCAGCGCTTCGTCGAGGTCGGCGGTGAAGGTGGCCGGACGGTTCTGGGTGGTGCGCACATGGTCGGCCAGCGCCTGTCCGGAGGTCTCGTCGAGGTCGTGGACGAGATAGGCGTCCGGCGCGCAGCCCGCGACGTTCAGGTAGTCGCAGATGTTGCGGGCGATGACGCCGCCGCCCACGACGGCGATACGGGTCCCCGCGAAGCCGTCCGGGCGGAGCGCGGTCGCCGCGACGGCCGCGGAGGCGGCGGTGCGCGCCGCGCTGATGTTGGCGGCTTCGAGACAGGCGATCGGGTAGCCGGTCTCGTAGTCGTTCAGGAGCAGGACGGCCGAGGCGCGCGGGTTGCCGTGGCGGGTGTTGCCCGGGAAGCTCGCGATCCACTTGATGCCGGCGAGCTGGACATCAGCGCCCAGGAAGGCCGGCAGCGCGATGATCCGGGAATCCGGCTTCTCGGGAAAGCGGAGGAAGTAGCTGTCGGGGTTGACGGAGTCCCCGGCCTCGTGCGCCCGGTAGGCGCTGCTGACAATGCCGAGCACGTCTCCGCGCTTGTCGTGCAGAACTTGACGGACCGTTTCCCCGGCCACGATCTCAAAGTTGAACATCAGAAATTCCCCCCACTCAGGCCGGTGCCTGAGATATTTTCTTGTTGCCGACGTTCTCGGGCCAGCGTTCCGCCACCCAGTCGTCGTTGTAGATGGTCTCCAGATAGCGGTCCCCGAAGTCGGGTGAAAGGGCCACCACGACACTTCCGTCCGGGATTTCCTTCGCGGCATCCTGCACGGCACACAGCACCGTGCCGGACGAGCCCCCCAGCAGCAACCCGCGTTCTTCGGCCAGCGTCCGGCACATCTCCACGGCAGCCGACTCGGAAATGAGCACGACCTCGTCGATATTCCCGGTGTCCAGAATTTCCGGCCGCCGGCTCGTCCCCAGGCCGGGAATGTGGCGGCGGGCGGCGGGCCCGCCGAAGGTCACGGAGCCCACGGCGTCCACCGCGATGATCCGGGTGGCGGGGCTGTGGCGGCGCAGGTACTCCGCGCAGCCCATCAGGGTGCCGGTCGTGCCGGCCCCGATGAAGGCGTAGTCGATATGGCCGATCTCCTCGAGGAGCGCACGGCCCGTGCGGTCCCGGTGGGCCTGCGGCCCGGCCGGGTTGGCGTACTGGTTCAGCCAGCACAGGTCGGGGTCGCGGCGCAGCCGCTCGCCGATGTAGTCGATACGCGACTGGAGAAAGCCGCCGTGGACGTCCCTGACGTCGATGACCACCACCTCGGCGCCCAGGACCTCCATCAGACGCCGCGACTGGGCGGTGGCGTTGGGGTCCGTGACACAGGTGAGTTGGTAGCCCTTCGCCGCGCACACCATCGCCAGGGCGACGCCGAGGTTGCCCGACGTCGATTCGATCAGCCGGGTCCGCGGGAAGCAGCGCCCGGAATCCTCGGCCGCCGCGACCAGTGCGACAGCCGTTTTGAGTTTTACCGAACCGGCAGGATTGAGGCCTTCCAGCTTGAGGAAGACTGAACTGCCGGGAACTAATTGGTCAAGCCGGATGAAGAGATCATCCAGTACGAGATCATAAACTTCTTCCGCTATCACCAGAATCCAAACCGTTGAATATGGGCAGCGCAAAACAATTGCGCTCGCCGAAGCGAGGAGCCCACGGGCTTGTTGGTCGGCGCACGGGTCAGGTGCGCGCTACGCAGAAGGGACTCTTCCCCCGTCCCCCGTTGTCACAAATCCCCCATTCGCGATGTGACAGAACAATCCTGCCATCACGCAAGGCCGATGACAATGATTATATGGAAAACAAAAACGTTGAATCGTGAAATGTGGCTTGATCCCGCCCCATGACAACGCCCCTGACCAGCCATTACCACCGGTGACGCGACAGGGTGAACTTCGGCCGCCCCCGGACAAGCAGCGGGCCCGGGGTCAGGACCCCGGGCCCACCACGCGCCATCTGAACGGGTATCAGAGCAGGCCGAGCAGACCGAGGTTGAGCAGGCCGTTCCTGCCCAGACCGGAGCCATCGCGGTCGCCGTCGTAGCGGTCCCGGTCCCGGTCGCGGCCGTAGCCGTCGCGGTCGCGGTCGCGGCCGTAGCCGTCGCGGTCGCGGTCGCGGCCGTAGCCGTCGCGGTCGAAGCGGTCATAGCCACCGTCGCGGCCGTAGCCGTCGCGGCGGTCGCGGCGGTCGCGGCCGAACCCGTCATAGCCGTCGTGGCCACGCTGCCCGACGCGGCCGTGGTGGCGGTCGTGCTGCTGGTTGCCGGGGTGGCCCTTCTCGCAGCGGTGCGAGGCGCAGTTGGCGGGCGAGCTGCTGGGGGGCGTGGTCGCGGCGGTGGCGGCGCCTGCCGTCGGCACCACGAGGGCAGCTGCGGTCAGGCCGGCCACTGCAAGGCCGCGCGGGATCGAACGGAGCATGTTTCCACCTTCACTCGACTCAGCAGAAAATGAATATTTCCTGCAAAGACGACGATAAGCGGGCATTTGTCCACCGCCCTGCGACCCGCCGCAGAGTCACTGGAACGCAGCACGCAGGGCAAGGAACCACGCCGTGACCTGGCCGTTCACTCCGGATTCCCGGTGCTTTCCCCGTCTGCCGGGCCGTCCTTCGGGAGGTTCTCCAGCAGGTTCCCCAGGGCGCCCGCGACGAGTGCGCAGACCGTGTCGGGGTCGGCACTCGCCAGCGGTTCCTTGGCGACGACCACCCGCATCAAGCCAATTCCCAGCAGCCACGACAGCGCCAGATCCGCCCGCAGACTGCCGGTATCGGACTCCGAGAGCGTGCCGAGGACCTCCGCGTACTCCTCCCCCAGCCCGCGCAGCGCCTCCCCGATCTCGTCGCTGCCGCCGATGGAGCGCAGGCACACCTCCAGCGAGCGGTCGGCCCCCGCTCCGCCGCCGGCCAGCATTCCGCGCAGCGCGACCTCGAACAGCCGCTCGGCGGGCGTGCTGCGCAGCTGCTCGTGCCCGCCGCGTGCCATCACCTCTCCGAACAGGGCCTTCTTCGATCCGAAGTAGCGGAACAGCAGGGCCTGGTTGGCCCCGGCCCGGGAGGCGATGTCGCGCACCGTCGCCCGTTCGTAGCCGCGCTCGGCGAACAGCTCCGATGCGGCATCGAGCAACCGCAGCCGGGTTCCCTGCGCGTCCCGCCGGGATGCGTTCGCCGTGCCGTCCTGCGGGGTCTTCGCCATCGCCACGCTCCTCTTCGTCGGACCGTCACGAAGACGGCCACAATGCGTCGTTGACCGCCTCCGGGGGGCGGCTTACCGTGATGTAAGCAGGTGCTTACACAAGGGAGGTCGCCTTGACCACAGCCGACACAGCACCCCTCTCCTACCCCTTCAATGTTCCCGAGAGCCTTGAGCTTTCCGAAGAGTACGAACAGGCCCGCAACCGGCCGGGACTGCTGAAGGTCCGGATGACGTACGGCGAGCCGGCCTGGCTCGTGACCCGGTACGCCGAGGCCCGGTTCGTCCTCGGCGATCAGCGTTTCAGCCGCGCCGAGGGCGCCCGGCACGACGAGCCCCGGCAGTCCGAAGGACGCACCGACAGCGGCATCCTGGGGATGGACCCGCCCGATCACACCCGGCTGCGGACGCTGGTGGCCAAGGCCTTCACCGTGCGCCAGGTCGAGAAGCTCCGGCCGCAGGTCAAGCAGCTGGCGCACGAGCTGCTCGACGAGCTGGAGGCGGCCGGGCCGCCGGCCGACCTGGTGGACCGTTACGCCCTGCCCATTCCCGTGGCCGTGATCTGCCGGATGCTCGGGGTGCCGGCCGAGGACCGGCCACGGTTCCGGGTGTGGAGCGATGCCGCCCTGTCGACAAGTTCCCTGACCGCGGCGGAATTCGACGCCAATATGGAAGAACTGCGCGCCTATATGCGGCAGTTGATCGAGGAGCACCGGCGCGCTCCGCGGGACGATCTGATGACGGCGCTGATCGACGCCCGGGATGTCAACGACCGGCTGTCCGAAGTCGAGCTCGTGGACCTCTGCGTCGGCATTCTGGTCGCCGGGCACGAGACCACCGCCACCCAGATCCCCAACTTCGTGCTCGCGCTGCTGGACCACCCCGGCCAGCTGACCCTGCTGCGCGAGCGGCCGGAGCTGATCGGCGGCGCGGTGGAGGAGTTGCTGCGTTTCGTACCGCTGGGCAGCGGCGCGAGCCAGGCCCGTTACGCCACGGAGGATGTCGAGGTCGGCGGGACGCTGGTGCGGGCCGGAACCCCGGTGCTGGTGGCGGTGGGCGCCGCCAACCGGGACGCGCTGCGCTTCGATGCACCCGGGACGCTGGACATCTCCCGGACCGGAATGCAGCACCTCGGATTCGGACACGGTGTCCATCACTGCCTCGGTGCGCCGCTGGCCCGCCTGGAACTCCAGGAGGCGATCGGCGCTCTGATCACCCGCTTTCCGGACCTGCGGCCGGCCGGTGACGTGGTGTGGAAGAGCGAGATGCTGGTGCGCGGGCCGAGGGTCATGCCGGTGGGGTGGTGAACGGATGACCTGGCAGGTGGAGATCGACCCACAGCAGTGCATCGCCTCGGGCTCCTGCGCCGCCATCGCCGCGGACCTCTTCGTCGTGGACGGCGCGTATGCCCGGCCGTTGAAGGACCGGATCGAGGAGGACGAGCGCGCCCTGGACGCTGCCGATGTCTGTCCGGCCGCCGCCATCACTGTCCGGGACGGTGCGGAGGTCGTCGGACCCCGGCCGTAGGGCGACGCATACCGACGGGGCGTGGCGCCGGCCACGCCCTGTTTGTGTGATCGCCGCTGGTCAGCTCGAACTCCCGGTGTCGGCAGTCCAGTTGGGAACTGAGCGCGGCCAACGCCCGCGACCGCCCCGCCCCCTCACCCTCCGTGGTCGGAACGCAAGATCATTTCATGTAGGCTTACTGACTGGTAACGACCCATTTTTCGACCAGGGGGATCTCATGCATCGACGTATTTCCGCTCTCGCCGTGACCGCGGCCGTGGCCGGCGGTGTGCTGTTCGCGGCGCTGCCCGCGCAGGCCGCCACCACGGCCGTCGCCCGGCAGAGCGTGGCAGCCGGGGGCTCCATCAGCGTCAACATCGACGAGCTGCGCCAGCAGTCCGCCGACCTGAAGGCCAAGGCCGCGCGGCTGGACAATGAGGGCGAGCACGAGGCCGCCCAGCGTGCCCGTGCGGAAGCCAACGCGCTGGACGAGCGGATCCAGGCGTACCTCGACGCCGAAGAGAACATGTCCTGACCACACGTCAGCGCAGTCGCGTCGCCCGCCCCGAAGCCATCGGGGCGGGCGACGCCGTTGTGTACGGGGCGACCGGCGGACGGCCGCCCCGCCCCCGGACCGTCAAACGCCGCCCGGCGCCCGGGGAAACGGCAGGTCGGGGCCCCTCTCGTTCCGCTGTGAAGCCGGGGTGCGACGATGGCCCTGTCATGGATGCGGGGCAGGTTCTCAGAGGGCTGCGGGCCGCGGTGTTCGCGGCGGTCTGCGTACTGCTCGCTGCGCTGGGCCACGCGGTGATGTCGGATGCCGTGATACCCGGTTGGCTGCTGCTCACCGCCTGGGTGGGCACCGCGGCCGGTGCCTGGTGCTGTGCGGGCCGGGAACGCGGCCCGCTGCTGGTGGGATTGCTGACCGTCGGCACCCAGGCCGCCCTGCACACCGCCTTCTCCTTCGGCCAGGCGGTCACCGGTTCCGGTGGCGGCGAGCGCTCGCTCATGCGCCAGTGGGCGGACAGCTGGCTGTGCGGCGCCCAAGGGATGCCGTCCTCCGGAGCTGACCACGCCGAGCTGATGCGGATGATGCGTCAGCAGATGGCGGCCATGCCCTCGACGGGGCACGGGGGCCGGATGCCCGGCATGGAGCACATGGCAGGCGGCCACATGGCCGGGATGGCCGACCCCGCGCAGCAGATGCCGGGGATGCACGGCAGCGCGACCGGCATGCTCGCAGCCCACCTGCTGGTCGCCCTGATCAGCGCCGGATGGCTGTGGGGCGGCGAGCGGGCCGCGTTCCAGCTCGTACGGACCGTGTCCACCTGGCTGTTCGCGCCCCTGGTGCTGGTCCTGCGGATCGTGCTGCCCGAGGCGCGGCCCGCCGTACGCACCGCCCGGCAGGAGCCGCGGCACGCGGTGCGGCCATTGCTGCTGGCGCATACGAGGTCGTTGCGGGGTCCGCCGCGGGAACCGGCTGTCGTCTGACAGCGCGGACGAATTCCCGAGCCGGTAGGACGGACGGGCGCAGACGCACGCGCCCGGGGTCCCGGCTCCGACTTCACCGGTCCCCGCCGGAGCGCGGTGGGCCGGATCATGCGAAGGACTCCAGATGATGAATCCTGTCCGGATGCCGGTGGCACCGCCGCCCGCATCCGCATCCGCACCGGTGAGCGGGGGCGGGCGCCCGCGGGCCGCCGGGTCAACCGGCCCGTTTGCCGCCGGTGTCCGCCGTGCCGGGAGAGACCGGGCCCGGCAGTACGGCAGCCGACCGCAGCCGGGCGAGCAGCTCATCGGCGGCCGCCCCGTCGTCTTCGGGGTGCGCGGTGGCGCGGTCGAGGCCCGCCGTCAGAGCCTGTGCCTGCGCGTGCCACCGCCGGCAGTCCGGGCAGCCGGCGAGATGGTCGTCGAGCCGGTGGGCGGTGAGTCCGGGGGGCAGTTCCTCGCCGTCGAGGCGGGCGGAGAGTGCCGTACGGATGCGCGAGCAGAGCATGTGTCCATCCTCCCCGAAGCCGCACCGGGCGGCGAGGGGCGGTCGCGGGATGCGGGATGACGAGGCGGTGACGGGCTGGGCGCTGGCCGCCCGTACCGGTGACGAGCGGGCCGTGGAGCAGTTCGTGCGGGCCACGCAGCTCGATGTGCGGCGCTATGTGACGCATCTGAGCGGTGATCCGCAGGCGGCCGACGACCTGGTGCAGGACACCTATGTCCGGGCGCTGCGCAGTCTGCCGCGGTTCGAGGGCCGGTCCTCGGCGCGGACCTGGCTGCTGACGATCGCCCGTCGGGTCGTGGCGGACCGGATCCGGTCCCAGGCGGTCCGGCCCCGGCTGGCCGCGACGGACGACTGGCAGTCGGCCGCGGAACGGGTGCAGCCGCGTGGCGTGCCCGGGTTCGACGAGGGCGTCGCGCTGGCCGAACTGCTGGCGGCGCTGGCGCCGGAGCGGCGGGAGGCGTTCGTCCTCACCCAGCTGCTGGGGCTGCCGTACGCGGCCGCGGCCGGGGTGATGGGCTGTCCCATCGGCACCGTACGGTCCCGGGTCGCGCGCGCCCGGGAGACGCTGGTCGCGCTGCTGACGGACGCGGAGCGGCCCGAAACGGCCGAGGGGCCGCGGGTCTACGCGGATGCCGTGGCCTGACGGGCCGCTCACCCGCGGGCGGCGGGGCTCAGGGACGGGCGCGGGCCCGTTCCGTGAGCCCCGCCGTGTTTCCGGCCGCTTCACCCGTCACCGGGGCGTACCGCGCGGGCCCGTACGGTCTGCGAGGGGCTGTGGCGGAAATGCAGGGTGAAGGTGAGCCGGTCGCCGGGCGCGAGCCGGGGCGGCGGGCTGACCATGACGTCCAGGCCGGTCGGCGTCATCCTCAGGGCGGCACCGGCCGGGACGGTGACGGTGCCGACCATCGCCATACGCCGGGCGTTGTTCCCGATGTCGACGGTGCGGCTGAGCATCGTGCGATGGCCGGCCGGGCCGGTGACACCGGTCAGGACGTCGTCCGCGCCACCGGTGTTGCGGAGGGTGAAGAACGCGGCGGTGGCCTCGGATCCGCCGGCGATCAGCACCCGGCCCTCGGCGACGCTCAGCTTCGCGGGGGTCCCCGCGTTGCCGGTGGCGGTCCAGAGGGCGAGGACGTTGAGCGTCACCAGACAGGTGACCAGCGGTACGGCGACGGCCGAGAGGGGCAGCCGTTTCATCGGGTCTCCCAATCTGCTTGCGCCCGGGGACTGTGCGGGCGGCGGGCGGACGTGCCGCCCGGCCGCCAGGCGCGCAGCCGGAGGCTGTTGCCCACGACGAGCAGTGAGCTGGCGGACATGGCGGCCGCGGCCGGCATCGGACTGAGCAGGCCGACGGCGGCGAGCGGCAGGGTGACGAGGTTGTAGCCGAAGGCCCAGACGAGGTTGCCGCGAATGGTGCCCAGGGTGCGCCTGGCCAGGTGCACGGCGTCGGCGATGGCCTGGAGGTCCTCGCGTACCAGGGTCACATCGGCCGCGCCGATCGCGGCGTCGGTGCCGCTGCCCATGGCGATGCCGAGGTCGGCGAGCGCGAGGGCGGCCGCGTCATTGACCCCGTCGCCGACGACGGCGACCCGGCCGCCCTGTTCCTTGAGGGTGGTGACGAGGGCGGCCTTGTCCTCGGGGCGGGCCTCGGCGTGGATCTCGGTGATGGCGAGGTGGTCGGCCACCGCGCGGGCGGTCGCGGCCCGGTCGCCGGTGGCCAGCACCGGCCGCAGTCCCAGGCGGCGCAGCCGGTCGACGGCTCGATAGCTGTCGGGGCGGAGGGTGTCGCCGATCGCGAGCACGGCCTCCGGGGTGCCGTCGACGGTGATCAGGACGGCGGTGTGGCCGGCCGTCTCCGCGGTGTGTACCGCGTCCGGCAGCGGCGTCGGCAGACCGGTGAGGTCGCCGGGCCGGATGACCTCCACCCGGCGGCCGTCCGCGGTGCCGCGGACGCCGTGCCCCGGTGTGGCGCTGAAGTCCGTGACGGGCGGCAGTGGTTGGCCCGGCTGCTGCTCGTCCGCGTAGGCGGTGACCGCGCGGGCCAGCGGATGCTCGGAGCCCCGCTCGACGGTGGCGGCCAGCCGCAGCGCCGCCGCGGCGTCGAGGCCGCCGGTGCGCGCGGTGAGGGCGGCGACGCTCATCCGGCCCGTGGTGAGGGTGCCGGTCTTGTCGAGGACGACGGTGTCGATGCGGCGCAGCCGTTCCAGCGCCTCCGGTCCCCGGACCAGGATGCCCAGTTGGGCGCCCCGGCCGGTGGCGGCCAGCAGTGCGGTCGGGGTGGCCAGCCCGAGGGCGCAGGGGCAGGCGACGACGAGGACGGCCACCGCGGCGGTGATCGCGGCCTGCGGGTCGGCTCCGGCGCCGAGCCAGAAGCCCAGCACGCTGACCGAGACGGTCAGGACGGCGGGCACGAAGACGGCCGCCACCGCGTCGGCGAGCCGCTGGACCTTGGTCTTGCCGGTCTGGGCGTCCTCGACGAGCTTGGTGATGCGGGCGAGTTGGGTGTCGGCGCCCACCGCGTCGGCCCGTACCTCCAGCAGGCCACCGGAGTTGACCGCGCCGCCGACCGCCGCCGCTCCCGGGCCGACCTCGACGGGGCGGCTCTCGCCGCTGATCAGGGACAGGTCCAGGGCGGAGCTGCCCTCGACGACGGTGCCGTCGGTGGCGATCCGTTCGCCGGGCCGGACCAGGAAGTGGTCGCCGACCCGCAGCCGACTCACCGGGATGCGCCGTTCACCATCCGGGGTGCGTATGGCGACTTCCTTGGCGGCGAGTTCGGCCAGCGCGCGGAGTGCGGCGCCGGTGCCGCGCCGGGCCCTGGCCTCCATCCGCCGTCCGGCCAGCACGAACAGCGGTACGCCGACGGCGGCTTCAAGGTAGACGTGGGCCGTGCCGTCGCCCGCGGTGGGCAGCAGGCTGAACGGCATCGTCATCCCCGGCGCACCGGCCCCGCCGAGGAACAGCGCATAGGTGGACCAGAGGAAGGAGGCGGCGACGCCGAGGGAGACCAGGGTGTCCATGGTCGCCGCGCCGTGCCGCAGCCCGCGCAGCGCACGGGTGTGGAAGGGGGCGGCGCCCCAGACCGCGACGGGGGCGGCAAGCACGAAGCACAGCCACTGCCAGTTGCGGAACTGCCAGCCCGGCACCATCGACAGGACCAGGACGGGGAGCGAAAGCAGGGCGACCGCCAGCAGCCGGTGCCGCTCGGCGCGGGCGCCGTCGTCCGGAGGGTCCTGGGGGGCGGCGGTTTCCGGTGCGTCGCCGGGGTCCTGGCCGTCCTGATGGCCGGTGGGCGGCAGCCCGTTCTCCGGGGCCGACTCGGGGGCGGGTGCACGGAGCTGTGCGGTGAACCCGGCCGCCTCGACGGTGCTGATGAGGTCGTCGACGGAGACCGCCGCGGGGTGGCTGACCGTGGCCCGGCCGGTGGCGAGATTCACCGAGGCGGCGACGCCGTCCAGCCGGCCGAGCTTCTTCTCGACCCGGCCCACACAGGCGGCACAGGTCATCCCGCCGATGGTGAGGGTGGTGCTGCGGGCCGGGGTGGGGGCGAGGTCCGGCGACGGGGTAACGGGACCGGGCTCCGGCGTCATCGGGGTGCTCCCACCGGCACCGGGCCGGGGGCCGCGGCACCCATCCCGTGCATGCCGCCCATGTCACCGCCATCGCCGGGCGTGGACCCTCCCGTACGGGTGCCGCCCGCCGGGTGCAGCCCCGGGGCAACCGGCCCGACGGCGGTCCCGGCCGCGTACGACAGCATGCCGAGCACCACCAGCAGCGCGAGGAAACCGATGACCGACCGGGCGGGCAGCAGCCGTGTGACGGCCTGGCGAAGAGGGGGCCGACTGCGGTCGGCCGAAGAGCTGGACATCGCGTCATCGTGGCAGCTGACGGTGGGGCCCGGCGGCCGATCCGGGGGTTGTGCGCACGTGAGGTTTGTCCTGTTCCGCCGCCGGAACTCACCGGCCGCCGCGCCCGACTACCTGGGTTTGGACGGTGTCCCCACGCCCCTCTTCGCCCGCCCCGGCCGAAATCACCTCCCCCGGCGGGAACTCGGCGCTCCCGTTGCCCGACCTCTCCAACGCCGCGCCAACCGGGCGCCGGACCCCCACCGTTGAGGAGCCACCGTGTCCCCATCGTCCGAACCCGTCGAGCTGTACGGACCGGAGTACAAACGCGACCCCTATCCCCTGTACGCCGAGCTGCGCGAGCGCGGCCCGGTCCACCGGGTGCGCTTCCCCAGCGGGGTGTGCGCCTGGCTCGTCACCGGCTACGAAGCCGCGCACCGGGCCCTCACCGACCCCCGGCTGGGCAAGCACCACTCGCGGGGCAACGCGGCCTGGCGGGCCCGCGCCTCGATCATGCCCGAGCCCCAGCACTCCCAGCTCCAGGTGCATCTGCTCCACCAGGACCCGCCGCGGCACACCGCGCTGCGCCGGCTGATCACCGATGCCTTCGCCCCGCAGCGGGTCGAGGCGCTGCGCCCGCGCTTCCAGGCGATGGCCGACGCCCTGCTCGACGGGCTGCCGGACAGCGGCGCCGCCGACCTGGTCGAGGTCTTCGCCGCCCGCTTCCCCTTCCAGGTGCTCGCCGAAGTCATCGGGCTGCCGACGGAGTTCGCGGACCGCTTCGACCGGGACTGGGGCAAGGTCGTCCAGCCCGTGGGGCCCGAGGACCCGGGCCGCCCGGCGTACGAGGCGCGGCTGCGCGGGCTTCAGCAGTACATCGCCGATCTGGTCCGCCACAAGCGCGCCGAGAGCGGCGAGGATCTGCTCTCCCGGCTGGTGGCCGCCCGCGATGCGGGCCAACTCGGCCAGGAGGAGCTCGATTCGATGGTCTTCCAACTACTGGTGGCGGGCCAGGAACCGGTCACGAACCAGATCACCACGATGCTGGTCACCCTGCTGCGCCACCCCGCGCAGCTCACGACGCTGGCGGGCCGCCCCGAACTGCTGCCGCACGCCGTCGAGGAACTTCTGCGTCATGACAGCGCCTTCGAGCTGACGACCTGGCGGTTCTTCGCCGAGGACACCGAGCTGTACGGCACCCGGATCCCGGCGGGCGACTCCGTCATCGTGTCGCTGAGTGCGGCCAACCGCGACGACCGGCAGTTCCCCGATGCGGACGCCCTGCACTTCGACCGCACCCCCAATGCGCATCTCGCCTTCGGCCACGGCATCCACTTCTGCCCCGGCGCCGCGCTCGCCCGTATCGAACTCCAGGTCGCCCTGGGCACCTTGCTGAGACGGCTGCCGGAGCTGCGGCTCGCCGTCCAGGAGGACGAGCTGTCATGGACCCCGGCAGTACTGGCGCGCGGCGTCGACCGGTTGCCGGTGACCTACGGCGGCTGCCCGTACGCGGGCTCCGGTGCGAACGGGCCCGATGCCGCGTGCTGACCAGCCCGCCGCCGCTGACCCACCCGGCGCCCCCGCTCCCGGAGGCGCCCTCCGACGTCCGGGCCCGCTGCGCCGAGGTGCTCGCCGCGCTCCTGCCCTACCGGCGCACCCTGGACACCGGCCACGCGGACACCCCCGACGCCTTCCCCGCCCACCTGCGGCAGCTCGCCGTCCCGGTGGCCGCGGGTGAGCCGATCGTCTTCACCCTGCCGGGCTTCCCCTGCAAGTCCCCCAACCCGGCCAAGGTGTTAGGGCACCTCCCCGACGAGGGCGAACGGCTGGCCCTGCGCTTCCTGGACGCGCTCTGCGCCCGGATCGCGGCGCACCACCCGCCCGGGGCGCGGGTGGTCATCTGCTCGGACGGGCATGTCTTCAGCGATCTCATCCAGGTGCCGGACCGCGACATCGACGCCTATGCCGACGCGCTGCGCGCACTGATCCACGACGAGGGTCTGACCCGGCTCGATGTCTTCGATCTGCGGGATGTCTACGGGCAGCGGCTGTCCCACGACGCCAAGCGGTCCCTGGTCCATGAGCGCTACGCGCCTGACCTGGAGACCCTGCGGTCCCTGACCCGCACCGACGAGCCGACCCGGCGGCTGTACCAGGGCATCACCCGGTTCCTCTTCGAGGACTCCGTCGCCTTCGCGGGGACCCGTTCGGCACTTCAGCGCAGCTGCCGGCGGCGCGCGTACGGGGTGATGCAGCGCAGCCGCGCCTGGGGCGAGCTGATCGCCGCCCACCATCCGGAGGCGTTCCGGCTCTCCATCCATCCGCAGCCGCGCGGCTCCGCCAAGTTCGGCATCCGGCTGCTCGAAGCGCCCGACGCGTGGCTGACGCCCTGGCACTCGTGCGTGCTCGAACATGCCGACGGGCGGCGGGAGTTGCTGCACCGGGCGGAAGCCGAGCGGCTCGGCCGGCTGGTGTATCGCCAGGGACGGCCGAGCCACTTCGTGGCCGGGTGAGGGGCGGGGTGGGCGTCAGCCGCCGTCGGCGGGCAGCGGCTCCCGGTGGTCGAAGGCGATCAGCGGATCCCCGGTGAGCGGATGCTCGGTCACCGCGGCGCGCACCCCGAAGACCTCGGCCAGCAGCTGCGGCGTCAGCACCGCACGGGGCGTTCCGGAGGCCACCACCCGTCCGGCGTGCAGCACATGCAGCCGGTCGCACAGGGACGCCGCCGCGTTCAGATCGTGCAGCGAGATGAGCGTGGTACGGCGCTGGGCGCGCAGCAGCGCGAGCAGCTCCACCTGGTGGCGTACATCGAGGTGATTGGTGGGCTCGTCCAGCACTAGCACCTCCGGGTCCTGGGCGAACGCCCGTGCCAGGAGCGCCCGTTGACGTTCCCCGCCCGACAGGGTGGAGAAGCGGCGGGCGCCCTGTCCGGCCATGCCGACGGCGGCCAGCGCGCGGGCCACGGTCTCCCGGTCGGCCCGGTCGTCGCCCGCGAAGGCCCGCTTGTAGGGCG
This sequence comes from Streptomyces sp. P9-2B-2, assembly GCF_030406865.1. Classification (NCBI taxonomy): domain Bacteria; kingdom Bacillati; phylum Actinomycetota; class Actinomycetes; order Kitasatosporales; family Streptomycetaceae; genus Streptomyces; species Streptomyces sp. P9-2B-2. The sequence goes on from NZ_CP129126.1 coordinate 986,666, forward strand.
TACGGCCCATGGTCACCACTTCGCGGACGGTCAGCTCGAAGTCGCTGCCGCGCTCCTGGGGCAGCGCGGCGACCTGCCGGGCGGTCCGGCCCGGGGAGAGCGTGCGGAGGTCGGTCCCGGCGAGCAGTACCCGTCCGGCGGTGGGCCGCAGATGCCGGTAGACGGTGCGCAGCACGGTGGACTTGCCGCTGCCGTTGGGCCCGACCAGTCCGGCGATCTCACCGGCCGCCGCCATCAGCTGCACCCCGGCGACGACATCCCGTCCCGCGTAGCCGACGTGCAGCCCCTCGATCTCGACGTTCATCGCCCCTCCTCCAGCCGCCGGTCCAGGATGAACAGCAGGGCGGGCGCCCCGATCATCGCGGTGACCACACCGATCGGCAGTTCCTGGGTGTCCATGGCCGTACGGCATACGAGGTCCACCACCACCAGCAGCAGCGAACCGGTCAGCGCGGACAACGGCAGCAGCCGGCGGTGGTCGCCGCCGAGGAGCAGCCGGCACAGATGCGGCACCATCAGGCCCACGAAGCCGATGGCACCGGAGACCGCGACCAGGACGCCGGTCAGCAGTCCGGCCACCACGAACAGCTCGCGGCGCAGCCGGGTGACGTCCACGCCCACCCCGGCCGCGGTCTCATCGCCCATGATCAGCGCGTTCATGGCACGGGCCCGCGCCTGAAGGGCCAGCAGCCCGGCGGCGACCGCGAGGGCCGGCAGCCACAGCATCTGCCAGGTGGCCCCGCTCAGGCTGCCCATCAGCCAGAACAGCACGCTGCGGGTCTGCTGTTCATCCCCGGCCTGTAGGACGAGGTAGCTGGTGAAGCCGGACAGGAACTGCCCGACGCCCACACCGGCCAGCACCAGCCGCAGCGGGGAGAATCCCCCGCCGCGCCGGGCCATCCACCACACCAGCGCGAACGAGCCGAGCGCCCCGGCGAACGCGGCCCCCGAGAGCCCCAGCCCCAGGCTCCCGCCGGCCGTGACGCCCAGCACGATGGCGGTGACCGCGCCCAGCGACGCGCCGTTGGAGATCCCCAGCAGATACGGGTCCGCCAGCGGGTTGCGTACCAGCGCCTGGGTCGCGGTCCCCACCAGGCCGAGTCCCGCCCCCACCAGCGCCGCCAACAGGGCGCGCGGTACGCGCAGTTGCCACACGATCAGGTCGTCGGTCCCGGGCCGGGGCGGCGCGCCGCCGAGCCGCCGGAACACCACCGACCAGACATGTCCGGGCGCGATATCGGTGGCGCCCAGCGAGACCGCCGCGGTCAGGGCCGCCACCAGCGCGACCCCGAGCCCCAGGGCGAGCAGCCCGGCACGCGGCGTCCACCGCCCGGACTGCTCGGCCCCTTCCTCACCTATGTGCGGATCGATGACCGCCGCGGCCACTACCGCGCCGCCTTGAAGCGCGCGGGGTGGATGGTGTGCGCGATCTCCTCGACGGCGTCCGCGGTGCCGACCCCGGCGACCGTCGTCCGCTCCGAGCCGATCCGCAGAAACTTCTCGTTGCGCACCGCCGCGAGCCCCTTGGTGGCGGGGAAGCTCTTCAGGAACGCCGCGGCCTCGTCGAACGCCTTGGCGTTGGCCTTCGCGTCGCCCCGGTTGCGGACCCCGAGCTGGATCCAGTCCGGGTTCTTGGCGACCACGTCCTCCCAGGACACCGGCTTGAAGTCGCCGTCACAGCCCTCGAAGACATTGCGCGCCCCGGCCTGGCCGATCACCGCGTTGGCCACCTGCTTGCGGCAGACCGCGACCGGCTGCTTGGTACCGGCGTCGTAGTCGAAGAAGAAGTACGTCGGCCGCTTGCCGGCCGGGATGTCGCCCACCGCCCGGCGTACCTTGCCGACCTTCGCCCGCATCCCCGCGACGAGGGCGTCCGCCCGCTCGGCGGTGCCGGTCACCGCGCCCAGCCGCTTGATGTCCCCCTCCACACCGGACAGATCGCGCTGCGGCTTGTCGGCCATCGGCGCACACGCGGTGGACGCCAGGTAGAGGTGCTTGATGCCCGCCGCCTTGAACTCCTCCGCGGTCGGCGCGTCCCCCGCCTTGCCCATGATCTTCATCGCCGCGAAGGAGTCGATATACAGATCGGCACCCGAACCGAGCAGCTTCTCCTTGGGGATCACGGACTTCGACAGCACCGGCACCTTCCTGGCCCCGGCATCCAGCCCACCGGGCAACGTGCCCTTGCCGGGCGGGAATCCGGTCCCGATGACCCGGTCACCGGCGCCCAGCCGCAGCAGCATCTCCAGCGCGGCGGCATTGCTCGTGACGATCTTGCGCGGCGCGGCGGAGAACGTGGTCGTGACCCCCTGGCAGTCGGCGACCCGTACGGGAAAACCCGCCCCACCGTGCCCCGACGCCCCCTGGTCCGCGCCCGGCCCGCCCCCCGCTCCGCCGCCGCACCCGGTGACGGCCACCGCGACAACTACCGCGACACCGCACAACTTCCAAGGACGCATCGTGCTTCTCCCCTATCCCTCACCAGCCGGCACCCCGGCCGCATCACCGACCGCCCACGGCGCCCGACGGACCGCACACGCGACCCGGCACAGGTAGTCGGCCGGGTAGCGGGGGCGGTTCCGGGAGGGGGTGTCCTTTTCGACGGGACAAAGCGCGGTACCAACTGCGGCAGCCCCCCGCCATCCCTCACCGCGCCCAGCGCGGTGTCCATGTCCCGTCCGCGCGGTCGGCGGGCCGTGTGGCGGCGAGGTAGCTGCGCAGGGTGGTGAGGGCGGGGTGGGGGTTGTCGGTGCGCCGGATCAGGGAGTGGGGGTAGACCGGTGTCGGGTCGTGTACGGGGACGCGGCGCAAGTCCTGGTCGGCGGGCCAGACGAGGCGGGTGTCGGCGCCGACGAAGGTGGCCAGTGAGGCGGAGTCGGCGATCGTGTCGAGGAGTGGTTCGGTGCCGAAGTCGGGGCCGGTCACCTCGATGGTGAGGCCGAACTCGGTGGCGAGGTCCTCGTAGTAGGCGGCCCATTCCGTACCGGCGACGATGCCGGGCATCCAGATCCGGTGTCCGGCGAGCTGCGCGGGGGTGACCGTGCGGGTGGTGGCCAACGGATGGGCCGGTCCGGTGAGCAGCTGGATGGGCTCGTCGAAGACCCAGGCGGCCTCGACGCCGTCGGGGAGTTGGCGGGCGGGCAGGGTGACCGCGCGGAAGGACGCGTCGATGGTGCCCGAGCGGACCGCGGCGATGGCCGCGTCGGCGTCGAAGAGCGTCACCACGTCGAGTTCGGTGTCGGGGTGCGCGCGGTGGAAGTCGCGCAGCAGACCCGCCGGGCAGAGCCGCCGGCCGATCACATCGACGCGCAGCGCGCGGCTGCCGGGCCGGACCGAGGCGGCTGCCCGCTCCGCGGCCCGGATCAGCTCGCGGGCGTGGGGCAGGAACGCCTGCCCGTCGATGGTGAGCCGGGCGCCGCGCGCAGTGCGGGTGAACAGCCGCACACCGAGGTCCTTCTCCAGCGCGGCGATGCGCTTGGAGACGGCCTGCTGGGTGATCGAGAGGGTGGTGGCGGCGTCCTGGAATTGCCCCGCGTCGGCGACGGCGACGACGGTGCGTACGGCGGTGAGATCCACGCCCGGCAGTGTAGTCACACAACGGATGGTTGTGGCCTGCCGGGTGGATTGGTTGTTTGATCGGGGGCTTGCTGCTGGCTTGGATGGACCCGGTCAACGTGGAGTTGTCGTGGGCGGGGCATCGAGGGGCGTGGTGGGCATGCAGGGCGGACGGTCGCTGGGGCGGCAGTTCGGGTGGCTGTGGGCGGCGTACGGGGTCAGTGCGTTCGGGACCCGGCTCGCGTTCGACGCGTTTCCGTTGATCGCGGTTCTGGTGCTGCACACCGGGCCGGCGGCGGTGTCACTGCTGGCCGCCGCGGGGCTGGCGGTGGGGGCGGCGGTGGCGGTGCCGCTCGGCCCGTGGGTGGAGTTCCGCCGCAAACAGCCCGTGATGATCGCGATGGATCTGGCGCGGTGCGCGGCGCTGCTGACCGTCCCCGCCGCGTACGCCCTCGGTCTGCTCGGCTTCGTCCAGCTCCTGGTCGTGTCGGTCGTCGTCGCCGCGGCGGACATCACCTTCAACGCGGCCGGCGGCGCCTGTCTGAAGGCGCTGGTGCGGCCGGCGGACCTGCTCGTCGCGAACTCCCGGTTCGAGTCCACGAACTGGACCGCCACCGTGCTCGGCCCGCCGCTCGGCGGGGCCGCGATCGGGCTGTTCGGTCCGGTGCTGACCGTGCTGGCCGATGCGGTCAGCTATCTGCTCTCGGCGGTGGGAATCCGCGCGATCGGGGGCAAGGAGGAGCGGCCCGTACGCACCGGTGCACCACGGCTCCGGGCCGGGGACCTGCTCGAAGGGTGGCGGTACCTGCTGACCCACCCGGCGCTGCGCCCGTTGTTCTTCAACACGGTTCTGGTCAACGGCCTGATCATGGCGACGTCGCCGCTGCTGGCCGTCCTTCTGCTCGGGCGGCTCGGGTTCGCCCCCTGGCAGTACGGTCTCGCCTTCGCGGTGCCCTGCGTCGGCGGGCTGATCGGCGCACGACTGGCCCAGCGGCTCGTCGCGCGGTTCGGACAGCACAAGGTCCTGTACACGGCGGGGACGCTACGGGCGTGCTGGTCGCTCGGGCTGGTCCTCGTCCGCCCCGGCACCGCCGGGCTGGTGCTCGTCATGGTCGTCGAGCTGGGGCTCATCACCTGCATGGGCGTCTTCAACCCGGTGTTCGCGACCTACCGGCTCGACCGGACGGCGCCGGACCGGATCACCCGCACCCTGTCCGCGTGGTCGGTCACCAGCAAGACCACCACCGCGGCCCTGACCGGGCTATGGGGCCTGCTGGCCGCCCTCACCGGCCCCCGCACCGCGATCGCGGCCGCCGGTCTCCTCCTGCTCGTGACCCCGCTCCTGCTCCCCCGGCACGCGCACGCGCCGCGACACGAGCCGGAAGTGGCCGCGAGTCACCTCTGAAACGGCCCGGTCGCCCTCTGGGGCGTCATCTGCGGCCAACAGGCGGTGTGGTGCCGGGCTCTCCCCTGTGGAGCCCGGCACCACCGCCGGGAAGGGCGGCAGTTGCGAGGTGCGGAAAATCTGTGAGCGGCCCCCTGCGCAACATGCCCGCCGGTCGTTCAGCGGCATCGCCTTGGTGAGGATCCTTCAACCAAACCCACGTTGTCAACAATCGTTTAACCCAAGAGTGCTGGTGACGACTTCACGGGCCATCGGAATTTGCTCCTTGACACAATTGTGGTGCCGTTCATGGCGTACGGTGCTGGCTACCGTTAACCTCGAAGCGGCTGCGAGCGTGCCGCCGTCCCGTCTGTCCACCGACCAGGAGACCGCCCATCGCCATGGATGCCTCAGACTTGCACCCGGCGGATGGTCTTCGAGCCGTCGTCGCAGCGATCGACGAGCTTCTCCGGGATCTGGACCTCGGGCGCGACGTCATCGACATCGATCACCTCTCGCACCGGACCGGCCTCCCGGTCCCCCGCGTACAGGCGTTGCTCGATGACACCGGCGAGGAATCCGAGCAGGTGCAGGACTCCTTCCAGGACCGCCTCGTCTTCCTGCGGGAGACCCGCCGCAAGCCCGACGGGAAGATGTACACCCTCGACGAGATCGGTGCCGGAGCCGGTATCTCCCACGGCCAGGTCGGCTATCTCCTGAACGGGAAGCGGAAGAGCCCCGGGCTGGATGTCACCCGGAAACTGGAGAAGTTCTTCGAGGTCGAGCCGGGCTTCTTCACCGCCACCGAACGTCAGGCGCTGTACCGGGCACTCCAGTCGACGCATGAGCAGCTGACCCATCTCGCGCTGCTCAGGGGGAAGGGCATCAACCGGCTGGCGATGCGCAGCGGCACCAGCGGCGACAGCCGGATCGACCGGGAACTCCGGGACGCGCTGTCCGAGGTCCTGAGCCGGCCCGACGGCGAGGATCCCGAGGTACGGGAGCTCACGGACCGGATGCGCTCGCTGCCCTCCAAGAGCAGAAGGCGCGTCTTTCCCCTGATCCAGGGGCTGTTGGGCCTGGCCCGGCCCGAGAACGAGGAGCGTCCGTCCCCCGGCCGGCCCGGCGGCTGAACGGGACCGGACGCCGCTGGTCCGCCCGGTCCGCCTCCAGGATCAGGCCGTCTTGCCTGCCGTCGGCTCGCTACCACTGACGGCCGGCTTCGTGTCACGGCCACGACGGGCCGCCGCGTACTCCCGGGCGAGAATCCGCAGGGCCGCCGCCACCGGCGGTCGGGCGGAACCGTCGAGCAGCGCGGTCCCCTTCCGTGCCGCGGCGCGCAGCGTGAGGCCCTGGATGCTGACGAGAGCGCGGACGAACGGCCGGTTGCGGGCGGGCACCAGATCCACCAGCCCGTACGACGCCGAAAAGCCCGAGCGGATCTGCCGGACCTGGTCAGCGAGCAGCGGGCGCAACCCGTCAACTGCGGCGCCGTCCTTGCCGGTCGGGCCGGTACCGGTCAGTCCGTCGCGGGTCAGGCCGTGGTGGGTGAGGAGCTCTTCGGGGATGCCGAGGCGTCCGTCGGCCAGGTCTTCGGCGAGGTCGTTGAGGAAGTCCAGCCGCTGGCTCGCCTCGATGAAGGTCCGGCAGCCGGCGACGTACGCGGCGGTGGGCGCTCCGTCGCCCAGCAGGCAGGCGATGAGCAGGAAGGCGGGCAGCGAATAGCCGTCGATGTAGTGCTGGAAGTCGCCTTCCGTGGCGAACCCCGCCGTCTTCACCTCCAGTGGCGCCCCGGCGAGGAAGTCCTCGACGTACTGCCGGAGTTGCGGCTGCCTGGTGAGGGTGTCGAGGAGCGTCCGCAGCACGGGCTGGTCGGCCTCGCCGCTCTTGAGGGCGGCCTGCACCCGGCTCTCCCAGTCGGCGAGCGCGGCGATGCGCTCCTCGGCCGGTCCCTGGTCGATGAGGTTGTCGCTGTGGTGCATGAACGCGGTCGCGGCGATGACGTCGGGCACCAGCGGCGCGGGAAGGAGCAGGCGCACGGCGGTGTACTCGGCGCGGGCGTAGTGCGCCACCAGCTGACGCTGTTCGCTGTAGTCACGACGCAGCGCGGGATCGGTGATCCCTGCCTGGTCGAGCGTCTTCGGCCATGTGGCCATCGTCAGCGCCCCTTTCCTCGAGTGCGGATTCACCTTAGGTGATCGCGGCCGAGGGGACCGATCCGTCCCGGCACGCCCAGGCCGGTACGGGAGCGGGCCAGTTCCGCCGTAGCGGACTACTGCCCTTCGGACACCTCGGCGGCGGACCGCTGTACGCGCACGACCTGGAGCGCCGTGGTGACCAGCGGGGCGGTGAGCGCCTGGGCGACGCGCAGCAGCCGCTGGCGTTCGTCGGAGGCCGGGGTGTCCTCGCCGGGCAGCGCCACCTGCGGCCCCTCAGGCGGCTGCGGTTGGCCGGAATGCCCCTGTGCCGCCGCCTCCAGCCGGGCGGCCTGGAGGCGCTGTACCGCGTCCCGCAGGGCGGCGGCGGTGGCCGCCGCCTGGAGCTCCTGCTCCGGGAGCGGCCGGGCGTCGGCGGTGCCCCGGGACGCCTCCTGCGCGGCGTGGACGGCGGCCGCGGGCAGGGGCGACACCCAGGGACGCAACGCGCGCATCCCGTCGAGGATCTCGATCACCCGGCGGTGCAGGTTGAACCCCACGTTCCATGCCAGGCGATGACTCCGTGCGCTGTCCACGCTGAAGGCGAGGTCCTCGTCGACCCCTTCGACGACGAGGTCCCACAACGGCTGGAGGGCCTTGATGTCCCGGCGTTCGCGCAGCCACGCGCCCACCGCGGCGCCGGAGAGGCCGTAGCTGGTGATCAGGGCGCCGATCGAGCCGAAGGTGGAGCCGAGCACCCCCACGGTGTCCAGGGCGTGGTTGCCGAGGGCGGCCAGCGCGATGGCCGGGACGGAGCAGACCACATAGCCGAAGACGAACAGCATGGCGGTGCCGAACGAACGCAGCGCGCGCTGGAACCGGGGGTTCGCCGGGTTCAGCTTGCGGCACCGCCGGTAGGTGTTGAGGGTTCCGCAGGCCAAGGTGGCGAGGAAGACCGCCAGGAAGACCTGGATCAGCGGGTCACCCGCGAAGTTGGTGTTGAACTTGAGCGGGTCCATCGGCCCGGACAGATCGGCGGAGCAGAACGCGACGACCATGACGGCCGGTGCCGCGAGATACACCGCCGACCACACCGTGACCCGACGGCGCAGCACCGCCGGGATCTGCCGCAATCGGGGATCCCACAGCATCGTGAGCAGGTGGAGGAGGGAGAAGCAGCTCAGGATGCCGATGTAGACGGGGAGGGTGGCGAAGCTGGGGACGCCGGTGAGGTCCCCCAGCATCCGGTAGCCCGCGGGTGCGGCCATCGCGAACACCAGGCCGGACGCCACGAAGTTCACCGTGATCAAGGACAGCGTCGGGGTGGGATCGCGCAGCAGCGCCAGGCACTTCCACCCGGCGATCACGAAGTCGATGACCGCGATGATCAGGTAGACGACGTTCGAGACACTCTCAGACACCGGACCTCCTATGAGAGAGCGCCGAGGAGAGGAACCCGTTGGTGCGCTGATCGCGCCGCAGTTCCAGGTGGCGCTGGAGCATCACGGTGGCGAAGGCCTCTGCCCGCCGCTCATGAGCGCTGTCGTAGTGCGAGCGGTTGAGGACCTTCAGCACCGGGCCCGTCTTGAGTCCGGGAAGGAGCTGCCGCACGGTCTCCTCGGTCATGAGCTGGCCGGCGGAGCCGTCCTCGGCCGGGTGCTCCTCCCACAGGTGGAACAGCTCGTGCAGGCTGACGTGCAGGCGGGTCAGTTCGTTCGCGGTGGCATCCACCACGATGAAGTCACGGTCCTTGCCCCGGGCGCAGAACCCGGACACCTGCTGCGGAAGCGGCACTTCGGTGATCGTGATCGGCTTGTTGCGCCGGACGGCCACCGCGTCGACCAGTCCCTGCATGTCCCGTACGCCGGACAGCCCGAGGTCGCGGTGGACGAGCCGGGTGACGGACCAGGTCGCGAAGAAGACCGCCAACTGCTCCCGGAGCGAGGTCCACGGGGAGCTGGGCGGCCGGTGGCGGGTGGGCTGCGGCGCTTTCGCCTGCCGCGCGGGACCATGACGACGGGGCCACCACATGAACGGATACTCCTACAGCTGTTGCTGCGCTCGGGGTGAGGACGGAAGGGTACGCGACCCGGGACGACTACGAGCCCGGTGGGTAGGGGATTGCCGGTGCGCCAGGGCCGCACGGAACCTTCCTCCCGGGACGAGGGCGGAGGAAGCCCTGCGCAAGCCAAAAGTTACCCGGTGCTGCGGAGCGCCCTTGCGCGGAGGGGCCGGGAGCGACACGCCCCGGTGCGGTGACCGCGATGGACACAGTGATGAGCTTTCGTGGCCCGGAGAGTCTCCCCACCGCTTTTGCCCACTGCTGTCGACAGCACAGGAGGAACCCGTGGCTCAGCTCTTGAGAGTCCAGAACTTCACCATCTCGAGTGACGGAATCGGTGCCGGTGCGGACCAGAGCCTGGAGCGACCGTTCGGCCATGTCGCTCCCGAGCGGCTGTTCGCCTGGGCCGGCGCCACGGCGAGCTGGCCCATGCGCACCGACCCCGGGGGCAGCCGCGGCCTCGACGACTACTTCACCCGGGACTACACACACCACATCGGCGCCGAGATCATGGGCCGCAACAAGTTCGGGCCGCAGCGCGGGCCCTGGCACGACCCTGAGTGGCGCGGCTGGTGGGGGGACGAGCCCCCGTTCCACACCCCGGTGTTCGTGCTGACCCACCACGCGCGTCCTTCGTTCACGCTCTCCGACACCACGTTCCACTTCGTCGGCGGCGACCCGGCCACCGTCCTGGAGCAGGCACGGGAGGCCGCGCAGGGCAAGGACGTGCGACTCGGCGGCGGGGTCAGCACCATCCGGCAGTTCCTCGACGCCGATCTCGTCGACACCCTGCATGTGGCGGTCGCGCCGGTGACGCTGGGATCCGGACTTCGGCTCTGGGATTCGCCCGACGAGCTGCTCGACCGCTTCCACCTGGAGGTCGTGCCCAGCCCGAGCGGCAGTGTCACCCACCACCTGTTCTGGCGAAAGTGAGACCACGGCCCCTAGGGGATGCCCGCACGGCCGATGCGGGCGCTGGGGACCGGCCCTTACGGGTCGAGGCCGCCGCTGCCCTGGGGGCCGTACAGATCGAGCAGCCGGGTGCGGGTGCCGTGCAGCCGGTCGGCCACCGTCTTGGCCACATAGCGGTACATCGCCCGGCCGAGGACGGGGTCCGTTTCGCACAGCTCGCGGATCGCCCGGGCGTCGAACTCCACGGCGTCCACCGGGCCGACGGTCTCCGCTCCCAGGTGCCACAGAAAGGGCGGGAACATCCAGGACCAGCCGAGCAGTTCGCCACGGCCGAGGGTTTCCACGACCGCCGCCCGGCGCCCGGGGACGTGCTGGTCGAGCACCACCTGTCCACTGCGGATGATCCAGAACCGGTCCGCCCGCCGGCCCTCCTCGAAGAGCCGGGTGGCGCGCGGCAGCGACACCTCGACGGCCATATCGGTCAGCTGCCGTCGCCGGTCGGGCGGCAACTCGTCGAGCATATTTTCGATCATGGTCATGCGTCCTCCGCTCGCTGCCTGCACGATATGCGGAGCTTTGCGGGGATCGGGGGAATGGCTCGGCCCGCCGGGCATCGGCGGGCCGCAACCGGGTCCCGGTCAGGTCAGCTGACGCCGTACCAGATCGTGCAGCCGGCCACCGGTGTCGGCGAGCAGTTCGGCCGGGGCCCCCTGCTCGACGATCCGGCCCTCCGCCATCACGATCACACGGTCGGCGTCCATGACCGTGGACAGCCGGTGGGCGATCACCAGCCGGCTGGCGCTCAGCTTGCGGGTGCTGTCGCTGACGATGCGCTGGGTCTCGTTGTCCAGGGCGCTGGTGGCCTCGTCGAAGAACAGGATCCGCGGGCGGCGGACCAGCGCCTGGGCGATCATCAGGCGCTGCCGCTGACCGCCGGAGATCGCGCCACCGCCGGAGATCATGGTGTGCAGGCCCATCGGCATCCGCTTGATGTCCTCGGCCAGACCCGCCATCTCGGCGGCCGCCCAGGCCTCTTCCTGGGTGAAGGCCTCGGCGCCGCAGATGCAGTCCAGGATCGATCCGGTGAGCGGCTGGGCGTTCTGGAGCACGACCCCGCACTGCCGGCGCACCGCCGCCTGGTCCAGGGCGGCCAGGTCCTGGCCGTCGTAGAGCACACTGCCCGAGGACGGCTTGTCGAAGCCGATGAGGAGCCGCAGCAGGGTCGACTTGCCGCAGCCGCTCGGGCCGACGACGGCCACGAACTCACCCGGCTGGACCCGCAGCGAGACATCATCGAGGACGAGCGGGCCGTCGTCGGTGTAGCGGAACGAGAGCTTCTTGGCCTCGATGCCGCCGGACAGGGTGCCGGGCTGGGCGCTGGCCCCGCGGACCTCCGGCTTCTCGTCCAGCACCGGCTTGATCTGCTCGAACATCGGCATCGCGGCGGCGGCCGAGATGAACGCGCCGGTGATCTGGGTGACCGCCGTCAGCAGCATGGTCACCGAGGTGTTGAAGGTGAGGAACGAGGCGGCCGACATGGTGCCGCGGGCCGGGCCGGCCAGCAACATGAAGAGGGTGAGTGAGCAGACCGGCAGATAGACCGCGTTGAGGACGGTGGTCAGATTCTTGATCCGGCCGGCCTTCTGCTGGAGTTCCCGGGAACGGGCGAACTCGCGGGCCCAGGCCGCGTACGCGAAGCTCTCGGCCGCCGCGACCCGCAGTTTGGGCAGCCCGCGCAGGGTCTGGAACGCCTGGTTGTTGAGCTTGTTACCGAGCTTGACCAGCCGTCGCTGCCAGCGCAGCTCCCACAGGCCCATGGCGAGGAACACCGCACCGATCACGATCAGCATGGCGACCGCCGCCAGCGCCAGCGGCACGCTGTAGACGAGCAGCAGCACCAGGTTCATCGCGCCGATAGTGGTGGACTGCACGGCCACCGGGCCGAGACCGGACAGCACCCGGCGGATGGCGCTGATGCCCATCGCGGCGCTGGCCAGCTCGCCGGTGGAGCGTTCGGTGAAGAACTTCGTCGGCAGTCGCAGCAGCCGGTCCCAAACGGCCGGCTGGAGCGTGCTCTCGATCCGGCCCTCCATCCGCAGGACGGTGAGGTTCTGCAGGAGCATGAAGGCGGCGGAGACCACGCTGGTGATCATGATGGCCAGGGAGGCCTGCACGATCAGGCTCTTGTCGGCGCTCGGTACGTACTCCCCGAGCACCTTGCCGGTCGCGATCGGGACGAGGGAGCCGAGGCCGACGGTCACCAGTCCGCTGAGGGCCAGATTGCGGACGTCCATCCGGGTCCCGCGCAGGCTGAAGAGCATCAGCCGCCACAGGCTCATGGGCCGTTCCGGCAGCGGGCGGTAGAACATGACGGCGCGCGGTTCGAGTTCGTCGGCGTTGTCCTTGCCGAGGCGCATCCGCAGCCCGGAGACCGGGTTGACCGCCTCGTAGCGGCCGCGGCGCCACAGCAGCGCCACCGGCGCGCCGGACTTGGCGCGATGGCCCACCAGGGGGCCGGTGTTGGTCCGCCACCAGGGCCCCTGGAGCCGGACCGCCCGGGTCCGGATCCGCGAGCTGACCGCGATCCGTTCGACCGGGGTGATCCGGTCGTTGACGGCACCGCCCTTGGGCGGCTCGGTGAGCGTGATACCCGCCGCCTCGGCGACCGTGCGGCAGACCGCGAAGGTGGTGTCGTCGCTGGTCCGGTCCGTCGTGCTACTGCCCCGCCCGGCCCGGCCGATGGATGCCACCAGCGCCTGGTCGGCGCGCTCGCGGACGGTTTCGCCCGCCTTGATTCCGGCCGCCGTACGGTCCTCGTGGGCGCGCTCCAGCTGCTCGATCCAGCGGTCGACGGCGCTCAGCAGCCGGTACTGCTGATTGACCATCTGCTGCCACAGCTCGGGGTCCACCAGCAGATCGCCGGCCGCTTCCGCGTTGTAGGACGCGCCGTACTGCACCGTGCCGGGCGGGACCGGCATCCACAGGATGTCGTCGTCGGCCACCGCCTCGTCGCCGGGGCGGCCGTCGAGCGGTGCCTCGAAGAGCACGCCCAGGCTGCGGGCGGTGCCCAGCGCGAAGGCGTGCTCCAGCGCGGAGGGCGCCTCGCCCTGGCCGCCGTACGCGGGGTCGTTGCCGTAGCCCTGCGCGCCGTATTGCGGAAACGCCCCGGTGTCGTACTCCCCGTACTCGTAGCGGGGGAGTTCGCGCAGCGGGATACGGCGCAGCAGGCAGTCCTGGGAGGGCCGGCCGAGCAGGGTGTGCTGCGGGCCCGCGACCGGGCCGAGCAGCAGGGTGCCCGCTTCGAGGCGGCCGAGGAAGTGCCAGTGCCCTTCCTGGGCGGCGTCGACCGCGAAGAGATCGAGCGAGCCGCCCGTGACGAGCCACAGCACATGCGGGCCCTCCAGGGGGACGCTGCGCAGCCCGGTGCAGTCGACCGGTGTGCCGAGGCCGCCCAGCGCATAGGTGACGGCATCGGTGTCGCCCGGTCCCACGACCGTGGACGGGGGTACGGACACGTCAGTGCTCCTTGACCAGCTCGGCGTACGGGCCCCCGGCGGCGACCAGGTCCTCGTGCCGGCCGCGTTCGACGACCACCCCGTGGTCGAGGACGACGATCTCGTCGCTGTCGCGGACCGTGCTCAGCCGGTGGGCGATGATGACGCAGGCGCAGCCGCGCCGCCGCAGGTTGTCCATGATGATCTGTTCGGTCCGGGCGTCCAGTGCGCTGGTGACCTCGTCGAGGACCAGGATGCTGGGGCGCCGGACCAGGGCGCGGGCGATCTCCAGCCGCTGCCGCTGCCCGCCGGAGAAGTTACGGCCGTCCTGCTCGACCCGGCTGTGGATGCCGTCGGGGCGGGGGGCGATCACCTCGTCGTAGAGCGCGGCGTCCTGGAGGGCGGCGATCACCGCGTCGTCCGGGATGGACGGGTCCCACAGCGCCACGTTGTCGCGGACCGTGCCCTCGAAGAGGAAGATGTCCTGGTCGACGAAGGAGACGGAGGCGGCCAGCGCACTGCGGGAGAGGTCCTCCAGCCGCTGTCCGTCGATGCGGATGGTGCCTTCCCAGGGGCTGTAGAGGCCGGAGATCAGCCGGGAGACGGTGGACTTGCCGCTGCCGGAGCCGCCGACGAGGGCGACCTGCCGGCCGGGGCCGACGGCCAGGGAGAAGCCGGTGAGCAGCGGTTTGTCCAGCGGGCTGTAGCCGAAGGTGATGTCCTCCAGCGTCACATGGCCCTTGAGCCGGCGGTTGTCGGCCTCCGGCTCGGGGCGCGAGTAGAGGGTGTCGACGGGGAAGCTCTCGACGTCCTTGAGGCGGGCCACGTCGGCGGCGAAGTCCTGGATCCGGCCCGCCACTCCGTTGAGCCGGGTGATGGGCGCGGTGAAGCGGGTGACCAGCGCCTGGAAGGCGACGAGCAGACCGATGGAGATATGGCCCTCGACCGCCCGCAGTCCGCCGATCCAAAGGATCAGCGCGCTGTTGAGCGTGGCGAGGGTGGGGGCGACCACGGCCAGCGCGGCGCTCGGCACGCCCAGCCGCTGCTGTTCCTCCAGGGTGGTGGCGTGCTGGCCGGCCCAGCGGCGGAAGTAGCCGTTCTCGCCGCCGGTCGCCTTCATCGTCTCGATGAGCTGGAGGCCCGTGTAGGAGGTGTTGGTCAGCCGCGCGGAGTCGGCGCGCAGCTTCTGGGTGTGGGTGGCCCGCAGCCGGATCACGATCCGCATGGCGACGACATTGAGCAGCGCGATGCCCACGCCGATGACGGTCAGCTGGGGGTCGTAGGTCCACAGCAGGAAGGCGTAGAGGATGACGACGATGCCGTCCACGCCCGCGGCGGCGAGGTCCCGGGCCAGCGTCTCGGCCACCGCGTCGTTGGACTGGAGCCGCTGGACCAGGTCGGCCGGACTCCGCTGGGCGAAGAAGGTGACCGGGAGTCTGAGCAGATGGCGCAGGAAGCGGGCGCTGGTGAGGGTGGAGGAGATGATGCGGCCGCGCAGCAGGTTGGCCTGTTGCAGGCCGGTCAGTACGGCGGTCAGCGCGACCATGGCGGCCATCGACGCGAAGAGCGGCCCCAGCAGCGAGGTCTGGTTGCCGATCAGGAACATGTCGATGTACGTCCGGCTGAGCGCGGGCACCGCCGCGCCGACCGCGACCAGCAGCAGGCTGGCGAGCAGCGCGGCCAGCAGGGTGCCGGTGGTACCGCGCATCCGGGCGGGTACGGCGCCGAGGACGCCGGGCTTGCGGCCGCCCTTGCGGAAGGACTCGCCGGGTTCGAGGACCAGGGCGACACCGGTGAAGCTGGTGTCGAAGTCCTCCGTCGCCACGAAGCGGCGGCCCTTGTCGGGGTCGTTGATGTGGACGCCGCGGCGGCCCATGCGGCGGCCCGTGCCGTCGTAGACGACGTAGTGGTTGAACTCCCAGAACAGGATGGCGGGCGCCTGCACCTCGGCGAGCGCGGCCGGCTCCATCTGCATGCCCTTGGCCTGGAGTCCGTAGCTGCGGGCGGCCTTGAGCAGATTGCTGGCGCGCGAGCCGTCGCGGGAGACACCGCAGGCGATCCGCAGCTCTTCGAGCGGCACATGCCGTCCGTAGTGGGCCAGCACCATGGCCAGCGAGGCGGCGCCGCACTCCACGGCCTCCATCTGGAGGACGGTGGGGGTGCGGACGGTCTTCGTCTTCTTGGGCTTCGGGGCGGGCGCGGCCCGGCGGGTGCGGCGGGCGCCGGGCGCGGGTTCCGCGCGGCGGCGGCCGCGGACCGGCGGCGGCAACTGCTGCTGCGGGGCGGCGGAGTCGTGCGGGGCGGTCACGGCAGCAGCCAATCGATCGGGTGCTGCGCGGCCAGGTGGACGGCGCCACTGGCCGGCGTCATGGAGTCGACGGCGTACGGCGGGCCGTCGGAGGTCGACCAGGCGTAGCCGGATTTGCTGTGCGGGACGGCGTCGAGCTGGACGAGGACCGCGACGGGCTGGCCGTGCTGCGAGAACTCCTCACCGAGCTGGCTGCTGCCCAGGAAGGTGCTGATCCGCTGGCGGGACTGGGCGGTCCTGCCGACCGCTTTGACCCGGCCGCGCAGCACGCCGTACTGCTGGGTCGGCACGGACTGGACGGTGAGGTCGACGGACGCGCCGACGGGGACGGTGGCGCCACTTCCGGCCGGTACGTACAGCGTCGCCATCAGGGGGTCGTCGGTCCGGGCGATGCGTTCCACGGAGGCCACATCCGCTCCGGTCGTGACGACGGAGCCGATGGTGGCGACCATCGTGGTCAGCCGGCCGGCGGCGAGCGTGCGGACGACGGTGGTGCCCTGGGCGGTACGGACCCTCAGGACGGGGGTGTGGGCGGCCACTCGCTTGCCCTCTTCCGCGAGGACGGCGGTGACCTGGCCCGCGACCGGGCTCTGGAGGACGTAGCTGCCCTGGCCGTGGGTGAGGATGCCGGGTGCGTTCAGGGTGGACGACACGGTGCCGGTCACCGCCCATACGGAGCCGGCGATCACGAAGAGGACCGTGACGGTCAGCGCGAGCCAGCCCTGGGGGCGGGCGAACCGCACCGGAAGATCGATCTCTTCGGGCGATTGCAGTTTGGAAAGGGCCTGTTGGCGGAACTGCACGACACTCTTCCCTCAACTGCAACGATCTGGTGCGGACGGGTGGTGGCCGGCGCCCAGGGGCCCGGATGGAGTCCGGGGCACCTGGGCAGCCGGCCCGGCATGTCGGCAAGGAGGGGGCGCCGACCTGCCGTTGTCACCGTTCAAAGCCGGCTGTGCCGCTCAGCGGCACAGAAGGGGCTCAGAGACCGGCGACCAGGCCCGTGGCGGTGCCGACGACGCCCGCGGTGTCGGTGCCGGCGACACCGTCGACCAGGCCGGTGGCGGTGCCCACGGCGCCCGAGACCGGGGCGATGGAGTCAACGGTGTTGGTGGCGGTGCCGACCACGCCGCCGACGAGGCCACCGGACACGTTGTCCAGGTCGCTGTCGGAGATTTCCTGCGTCTGAACCTGGGGGGTGGAGTTCATGATGATTCCCTTCGGATGAATATCTCGAAAAAGCTGCGCCCGAACCGTCCGGTGGGGGGCCCGGCCGCAGCAGCGGCAGTCGGGTTCCCGAAATCGGGAACCGGGGGGTGACTCCCGCAGTGCGAAGGATCAAAGCATGCAGGCGCGTTGCGCTGCTAATCGGGTAGCCGCCGATCCGGGCGATATCACCCTGTCGAAATACCTGACGTGCACGCCCGTCCATGACTTGGTGGCAGCTTCTTCACATCTCCTCCGGTTTCTTTTCCGGGGCCTCGGCAAGCGTCCGTTCGGCGAACTGGACATTCCGTCACCAAACCGCTGAGCCGCAGGTCAGCGTGGGAATGTGACACGGCAGAGCGTGTGCCGACTGCACATTCGGTGTGCAGATTCTTTGAAGACCACCAATTTTTACGGCACCTCGGCGCGATACGGACGGACAACTCCGGCACATGCTTGTGACGCAGCCACGCCGAATGCTGCAGGGGCATTAAGTGCGCCCGATTCGCCCGGAGTTCATGGGCCTTATTGGCGGTGCTGAACGTATGGAATGGACTCATCGACGCTATCCGTATGCCATTTCTGCGGAAACGGATCAGGAACGGATCGAGTGACCGGACAACGGACATAACCGCATAACGGAGCACCGTCGGACCCGTCGGTAATGGGCGATTGGCACCACCGCACCGGCAGCCCGGTGGCAGCCGCCCACCGGGTGGGGCACCGTGAGAAACGACGCTGCGGGGCCGCGCCCCGGGAAGGAGCCGTACGTGGAGCCCGTGGAGGCGCTGGAGCGGATCGCCTTTCTGCTGGAGCGGCAGGGGGCCGTGACCTACCGCGTCCAGGCGTTCCGTACGGCCGCGACGGTGATCGGCGCGCTGTCCGCCGACGAGCTGCGCACCCGTGCCCGCAGCGGCTCGCTGGCGCGGCTCAAAGGACTGGGGCCCAAGACCACCCGGGTGATCGAGGAGGCCCTCACGGGCGCGCGGCCGGAGTATCTGACGCACCTTGAGGAGGAGGCGGGCGGCCCGCTGGTCGAGGGGGACCAGGGGCAGCGGCTCCGTCAGGCACTGCGTGGCGACTGCCATCTGCACTCGGACTGGTCGGACGGCGGCAGTCCGGTCGAGACGATGGCGCGGGCCGCCCGCGACCTCGGCCACACCTGGTGTGTGCTGACCGACCACTCCCCCCGGCTCACCGTCGCCCGCGGACTGACCGCCGAACGGCTGCGGCAGCAGTTGACGCTGGTGGCGGAGGTGAACGAGCGGCTGGCGCCGTTCCGGCTGCTGACCGGGATCGAGTGCGACATCCTCGACGACGGCTCACTCGACCAGGAGCCGGAGCTGCTGGAGCAGCTCGATGTGGTGGTCGCCTCGGTGCACTCCAAACTGCGGATGGACAAGCGCCCGATGACCCGGCGGCTGCTGGCCGCGGTCCGCAATCCGCTGGTGGACGTGCTCGGTCACTGCACCGGGCGGCAGATCACCGGCAAGCTGCGCCCCGAGTCGCAGTTCGACGCCGGAGAGGTGTTCGCGGCCTGCGCAGAGCACCACACCGCGGTGGAGATCAACTGCCGGCCCGACCGCTTCGATCCCCCGCGCCGGCTGCTCCGCCTGGCGCTGGAGACCGGCACCCTGTTCTCCATCGACAGCGACGCCCACGCACCGGGCCAACTGGACTGGCAGATCTACGGCTGCGCCCGCGCCGAGGAGTGCGGCGTCCCGCCCGAGCGGGTCATCAACACCTGGACGGAGCGCCAGTTGGCCACCTGGACCCGGACCGGCCGGACCCCGCACCGCTGACCGCTCTCCCACCCCGCAGGGGCGGTACGCTCGCCTCCTCATGGACACGCGCACGGAGCACGAGATGGTCGCCGTCCCACCGGGGCGGGTGACGCTGTCGGACCGGCGGACGCGGCGCAGTTGGCCGGTCGAGCTGACGCCCTACCGGCTCGCGCCGTGTCCGGTCACCCAGGAACGCTACGCACAGGTCACCGGCGAGCGCCCGAGCAGCGCGCGGGGCGACCGGCTGCCCGTCGAGGGCGTCTCGTGGTGGGACGCGGTCCGGTTCTGCAATGCCCTGTCCGCGCAGGAGGGGTTGGCGCCCGCGTACCGCCTGGACACCGACACCGAGCGGATCGAGTGGGACACCGCCGCCGACGGCTACCGCCTGCCGACCGAGGCCGAGTGGGAGCACGCCTGCCGGGCCGGCACGACGGCGGCACGGTACGGGCGGCTCGACGACATCGCCTGGCACCGCGGCAACTCGCACGAGCGGATCCACGAGGTCGGCGGCCGGCAGCCCAACGCCTGGGGCCTGTCCGACATGCTGGGCAATGTGTGGGAGTGGTGCTGGGACGTCTACGACGCCGAGGTCTACGGCAGCTACCGGGTGCTGCGCGGCGGCGGATGGTTCGACGAGCGCTGGAGCTGCCGGGCGTCTGTACGGCGCCGCAGCCACCCGACCTTCCGGATCGATGACGTGGGCTTCCGTATCGCGCGTTCCCTCTGACGGGCGGGGCTCCGGCCTCGCCGTCAGGCGGGGTGGGGCGCGGTGGACGGCAGGTCAGGTGCGGTGGCCGGAGTGAGGCGCAGCGCCACCACGTACGCGACGACCACCGCGACGATCACCAGCGGCATCACCGTCAGACCGCTCTTCCCCAGCAGCAGTGTGGCCAGCAGCACCGAGGTCATCGGCAGCCGGAGCATGGCCACACACATCGCGCCGACACCCATCGCGAAGCCCGCGGTGAGCGACAGACCGGGCAGGTGGGACAGCACGACACCGCCCGCCGCACCGAGGAACAGCGCGGGGAAGATGGGGCCGCCCCGGAAGGCGCTCAGCGACGCGCAGTACGCCAGGCCCTTGCACAGGATGAGGAGCAGCAGCGCGCCCACCGTGTAGCCCGCGCTGTCGCGGAACAGCGACCCCAGCGCCGACTGGCCCGAATAGAGCATCTCGGAGGCGGGCTTGCCGGTGGCCGCGGCGAACGCCATCGCCAGTACGCCCACCACGAGGCCCATCACGACCGTGGCCGGTACCCGGTGCCGGACGACATGCCCCTTGAGGTACAGCGCCAGGCGCCGTACGCCGGACGCGGCGAACCCGGCGGCCAGCCCGATGACCAGCGCCCAGCCGAACTCCGGGATCGTCGGCCCGGCGGCCCTGGGGATGTCGTGCAGCGCGAGCGAGTAGGTGCCGAGCCCGGTCCAGTCCCCCAGCCCGGTGAAGATCAGCGCCCCGAGGCCGGAGGCCAGCAGACCCGGCACCAGCACGATGCCCAGCATCGGGCCGCCCAGCCCCGACACTTCCATCAGCAGGAACGCGCCCAGGAGCGGGGAGCCGAGCAGGGCGCTGATCGCCGCGAAGCTGCCGGCCGCGCCCACCGCGGCGGCGGCCTGGGCAGGCATGTTGCGGTTCAGCAGCCGTACGGCGCCCGCGGCCAGCCCGCCGCCGAGGGCGATGAGCGGTGCCTCGGGGCCGAGCACCACGCCGAAGCTGAGGGAGGTCAGGGCCGCGAGGAACACACCGGGGAGCGCGGAGAGCGGGGGCGCGCCCTTGAGCGCCAGCCCGTCGGCCGGCTCATGGCCCCCGCCGCCGGGGAGGTAACGGACGGTCAGCCCGACGAGGAGACCGGCGATCAGCAGCATCGGGACCGGCCACCAGATGGGGGTGCCGGTGAAGCCGAGGGCCCGCGGCAGGTCGTGGTAGATCAGCGGTTCCAGCTCGTGGACCAGCGCGAGAAAGCCGAACGCGACGGCGCAGACCGGGAAGCCGATCGCGCCCGCCACCAGCAGCAGCTTGAGATAGCCGCGGGTGCGCACCAGCGCGTAGGGGTCCTGCGGCGCGGTGGTCGGTGTTCCGCCCACCGGGCCGGCCGGGCCGACCGACATGCGCCTCGCCTCCTCGGAACCGGGGCTGCCCCGGCGCCCGCCCGGGTCGCCGCGGTGACGAGCCTGTCACGGCCGGTCCGGGCCGGCACCTCGGGCGCGGCCGGGCGGGGCACGGCGCGCACACGGCGGGTCCGGCCCTCCGTGGCGGCAGTTGATGACGGGACGGCCCTCACCCCTGCGAGGCCGCCGCCTCCCGGAGGGCGGCGAGCACCGGGCGGAACAGCGGGTGCTCCTCGGCTCCGCGGCGTACCGCGGCGAAGACCCGGCGGGTGGGGGCCACATCGTCGACGGGGCGGACCACCACCCCCGTGAGGTCCATGTCGCGCAGCGCCGAGCGGGGGACGAGGGCCACGCCCGCCGCGGCCGAGGCGAGCGCGACGACGGCGCGGAAGTCGTCGGAGGTGTGCTCCAGGCGCGGCTGGAAACCGGCGTATTCGCAGGCCAGGACCACCACGTCGTGGCAGGGGTTGCCGGGATAGGGGCCGATCCAGGGGTCGCCGGCGAGATCGGCGACCGCCAGCCGGTCCGTGTCGGCGAGGCGGTGGCCGGGCGGCAGGACCGCGTCGAACGGCTCGGCGTAGAGCGGGACCCGGGTCAGCCGCGGGTCGTCGGCGCCCGGTGCGCCCCGGTATTCGACGGCCACCGCCACATCGACCTGCCGGTCGAGGACCATCAGCAGGCTGGCGTCGCCCTCGGCGTCCTGGACGTGGACCCGGATGCCGGGGGCGGTGCGGGCGAGGGCGGTGAGCGCGGGCGCGACGACCAGGCCGATGCCGGTGGCGAAGGCCGCGACGGTCACCGTGCCCGCCTCGCCCGAGCCGTAGGCGGCGAGCTCGGACTCGGCGCGCTCCAGCTGTGCCAGGACGGCGTTGGCGTGGGTGAGCAGGATGTCGCCCGCGGCGGTCAGCCGGACGCCGCGGGCGCTGCGCTCCACCAGACGGTGGCCGGTCTCCTGCTCCAGGGCGGCCAGCTGCTGGGAGACCGCCGAGGGCGTGAGATAGAGCGCGGCGGCCGCGGCTGTGACCGTACGGTGGTCGGCCACCGCACGGAGGATGTGCAGCCGTCGTGCTTCGATCATGCTTCCAGTCTCGCAGGAGCCGCCCGCGGGCGGTGTCAGCCCCCGAGCGCGGCCCTCGCGCCGATGAAGGCGTCGACCGCGCGGTTGACGTCCTCGGTGGAGTGGGCGGCGGAGAGCTGGACGCGGATCCGCGCCTGGCCCTGCGGGACCACGGGGTAGGAGAAGCCGATGACGTAGACGCCGCGCTCCAGGAGCAGCTCCGCCATCCGGGCCGCCTCGGCCGCGTCACCGATCATGACGGGGGCGATGGCGTGGTCGCCGGGGAGGATGTCGAAGCCCTCCTCGGCCATCCGCGAGCGGAACAGCGCGGTGTTGGCCCGCAGCCGCTCGCGCAGGTCACCGGCCGACTCCAGCAGGTCGAGCACCTTCAGCGAGGCGGCCGCGATCACCGGGGCGAGCGAGTTGGAGAAGAGATACGGGCGCGAGCGCTGGCG
Organism: Streptomyces sp. P9-2B-2; assembly: GCF_030406865.1. Lineage (NCBI taxonomy): Bacteria > Bacillati > Actinomycetota > Actinomycetes > Kitasatosporales > Streptomycetaceae > Streptomyces > Streptomyces sp. P9-2B-2. The sequence goes on from NZ_CP129126.1 coordinate 1,009,127, forward strand.
CAGCAGGGCGACGATCTCGGCGCGGGCCGCGACATAGCCGCCGGAGGCACCGCCGAGGGCCTTGCCGAGGGTGCCGGTGATGATGTCGACCCGGTCCATGACGCCGTGCAGCTCGGGGGTGCCACGGCCGCCGGGGCCGACGAAGCCGACCGCGTGCGAGTCGTCGACCATCACCATGGCGCCGTACTGGTCGGCCAGGTCGCAGATCTCGCGCAGCGGCGCCACATAGCCGTCCATGGAGAAGACGCCGTCGGTGACGACCAGGGTGCGGCCGGCGCCACCCGTGGTCGCCTCCTTCAACTGGCGTTCCAGATCGGCCAGATCGCGGTTGGCGTAGCGGTAGCGGCGGGCCTTGCACAGGCGGATGCCGTCGATGATGGACGCGTGGTTGAGGGCGTCGGAGATCACCGCGTCGTCCGGGCCGAGCAGAGTCTCGAAGACACCGCCGTTGGCGTCGAAGCACGAGGAGTAGAGGATGGTGTCCTCCTGGCCCAGGAAGCCGGAGATGCGCTGCTCCAGCTCCTTGTGGACCTCCTGGGTGCCGCAGATGAAGCGGACCGAGGCCAGGCCGTAGCCCCAGCGGTCGAGCGCTTCGTGGGCGGCCGCGACGACCTCGGGGTGGTCGGCGAGACCGAGGTAGTTGTTGGCGCAGAAGTTGAGGACCTCACCGGGGTTGCCCCCGGCGGTGACCGCGACCGTCGCGGACTGCGGGGTGCCGATGACGCGCTCGGGCTTGTGCAGACCGGCGGCGCGGATCTCTTCCAGGGTGCCGCGCAGTTCGTTGCGGACGGAGTCGAGCATAGGTGGTCTCCTTAAGGGTGCGGTGGGCGAGTGAGGCTGTCGTGCCTGGGACGCGAACCGAGCCAAAAAATCAAACAGTCCAGTCGAGGATGATCTTGCCGCTGCGGCCGCTGGCGGCGTCGTCGAAGGCGGCGTCGAAGTCCTGGTAGGAGTAGCGCCCGGTGATCACGGGCGAGAGGTCGAGACCGCCTTCGAGCAGCACGGACATCGCGTACCAGGTCTCGAACATCTCCCGGCCGTAGATGCCCTTGATCGTGATCATGGAGGTGACGATCCGGGACCAGTCGACGGGGAACTGCTCGGCGGGCAGGCCGAGCATCGCGATCCGGCCGCCGTGCGTCATGTTGGTGATCATGTCGCGCATCGCCTCGGGCCGGCCGGACATCTCCAGTCCGATGTCGAAGCCCTCGCGCAGGCCCAGTTCGCGCTGGCCGTCGGCGATGGTCGCGTCGGCGACATTGAGGGCGAGGCTGACGCCGACCTTGCGGGCCAGCGCGAGGCGCTCCTCGCTGACGTCCGTGATCATGACATTGCGGGCGCCGGCGTGCCGGGCGACGGCCGCGGCCATGATGCCGATCGGCCCCGCGCCGGTGATCAGCACGTCCTCGCCGACCAGCGGGAACGACAGCGCGGTGTGCACGGCGTTGCCGAACGGGTCGAAGACCGCGGCGATATCGAGGTCCACGGGGACCCGGTGCACCCAGACATTGGAGGCGGGCAGCGCCACGTACTCGGCGAAGGCACCGTCCCGGCCGACGCCGAGGCCGACCGTGGCGCGGCACAGATGACGGCGGCCGGCCAGACAGTTGCGGCACTTGCCGCAGACCAGGTGGCCCTCGCCGCTGACCAGGTCACCGGCCTTGATGTCGGCCACATCGCGGCCGGTCTCCACGACCTCGCCGACGAATTCATGGCCGAGGGTCAGCGGGGCGGTCACGGCCTTCTGGGCCCAGCCGTCCCAGGCCCGGATGTGCAGATCCGTGCCGCAGATGCCGGTGCGCAGCACCTTGATCAGTACATCCCCCGGGCCGATGGCCGGCTCCGGCACGTCCATGAGCCAGAGACCCGGCTCCGTCTTCTCCTTGACCAGTGCCTTCACCGCAGCGGCTCCCGTACGTACGTGACCTGCCGGGTGGCCCGCCCCGGCCACCCGATCTTCGTCAAAGAATCTTCCGTACCTGGGCCGCGCGGTCCATCGAGGTTTTCTTAAGCGCGGTCACAGCTGCCCTTTACGCCCCGTCGGCACCGGGCTCTGGGCCCCTCTCCCCCGGGACGTGAGACGGGTCATACCGCGCAAGGACACCCGTCCGGCCGACCGCCGGACGCGCAGCTCAGGGCGGGTGCCGACGGTCTCCCGGACCGCCCCGCGGCTCCAGCGGGCCCGCGAGTGTAAAGGTTCGCCCCCGCAAGCGTTGGAATTCATCACAGCTTGAGTGGCCGTGAGACCGGGGTGCCCGGGGCTACGTAGGACTGGGTGAGCACCACACACGGCGGCCGGCGCGACGCACCGCGGCCTCCCGTGTGCCCCGTTCCTGTGCGTCCCTGGAGGTCAGTGAATTGAGCCACCGACATGTGAACAAGCGCCTGCGGACCGGCGCCATCGCCACCGCCGGTGTGGCCGCCGTCGCGGCCGCAGCGATCCTGCTCCCCAACGCCAACGCGAGCACGGACCAGCCGGCGGCCCCCAAGACGCTCAGCGCCCACTCGGCCACGCAGCTGGCGACGTCCCTGAAGGCGGACCTCGGGGACCAGAGCGCGGGCTGGTACCTGGACAGCGCCAACGGCCACCTGGTCATGAACGTCCTGTCGGAGGACGACGCCGCGAGCGTCAAGGCCAAGGGTGCCGTCGCCAAGGTCGTGCACAACAGCATGACCGCGCTGAAGTCCGGTGCGAAGACGCTGCGCGAGACCGCGGCGGTGCCCGGCACCGCCTGGGCGATCGACCCGAAGACCAACAAGATCGTGGTGACCGCCGACAGAACCGTCACCGGCGCAAAGATGGCCACCCTCAGCAAGGCCACGACCGGCATGGGCGATGGCATGGTGACCGTCAAGCGGTCGCAGGGTGAGTTCAAGCGGTACGACGGCGGGGACGCGGGAAGTGCGGCGGGCGGCGCGGGTGGCGCCGGAGACGCCGCGGGGGGTGCCGGAGATGCCGCGGGCGGCGCGGGAGACGCCGCAGGGGGTGCCGGAGACGCGGCGGGCGGCGCGGGAGACGCCGCAGGGGGTGCCGGAGACGCGGCGGGCGGCGCGGGAGACGCGGCCGGTGGCGCCGGAGACGGCGGTGGTGGTGCCGGAGACGGTGGACAGGCCGCCGGGCCGATCGGCGGCAGTGCCATCTTCGGCGGCAACGCACGCTGCTCGCTGGGCTTCAACGTCACGGTCAAGGGCGCCCCGGCGTTCCTGACGGCCGGTCACTGCGGCAACGACTCCAAGACCTGGACCGCGGACCAGGGCGGCGGCCAGCCGCTCGGCACGGTGGCCGACTCCAAGTTCCCGAAGACCGACTTCGCGCTGGTCACCTACGACGACACGGCCGCGAAGCCGCAGAGCGCGGTCGACCTGGGCAACGGCAGCACCCAGGAGATCACCAAGGCCGCGGAGGCCGCCGTCGGCATGAAGGTGCAGCGCTCCGGCAGCACCACCGGTCTGCACGACGGCACCGTCACCGGCCTGGACGCGACGGTGAACTACGGCAACGGCGACATCGTCAACGGCCTCATACAGACGGACGTCTGCGCGGAGCCCGGTGACAGCGGCGGCGCGATGTTCTCCGACGACTCGGCGGTCGGGCTGACCTCCGGCGGCAGCGGCGACTGCACCGCGGGCGGCGAGACCTTCTTCCAGCCGGTCACCGACGCCCTCAAGGCCACGGGTGCGGAGATCGGCGCCGGGGGCGGCGACGCCGGTGCGGGCGGCGGCGACAACGGTGCGGCCGGCGGCAACGGCGCGGCCGCGGGTGGCGGCAACGCCGGTGCGGGAAACGGTGCCGGCAACGCGGGGGCCGGAAACGGAGCCGGCAACGCCGGTGCGGGAGCGGGCGACCCGGGTGCGGGCGCCGAGGACCCCGGTACCGGCGCGCAGGACCCGGGAGCGGGTGCCCAGGACCCCGGCGCGGGCGGCGGTGACGCCCTGAACTGACGGACGGGAACCAGCTGCGCGACCGGCCCCGCCCCCTTCCACGACGAAGGGGAGCGGGGCCGGTGAGCGTCACGGCCCCGGAGTGTGGCGGAACCATAGCGACCGCCTGCGGAGCGGTGTCAGAATACCGGCCCTACTCCGACCCTTCCTCAGGGGCGTCATGGCGTCGAACGAACTCGATTCCAATATCCCCGTCTTCCGCGGAGCCGGGCATCTGCTGCGTCTGATAGCCGATCTGGTGCGCAGGCCACGGCGCCGGGAGTGTCCGGAGCCGGTGCGGCACCGCGGAGTGGCTCAGGGACGTGAGGGCCTGCCGGTGCTCTGTCTGGTGAGCGGGGAGGACCACACCCAACTCGCCAAGGGCATCAGCTACTTCCTCAGCCATGCCGACCCCCGCCGGGTCCCGCACTGTCTGCACGACCTCCAGGACGGCGCACCGCCCCCGGAATCCGTCGAGGCGGTGCGCCGCACGCTGGAGCGGCTGGCGCAGGGCTTCGCCCGCAGCGTCCACGGCAGCGACGGACGGGTCCGCTTCCGCAGGTTCGGCCTGGTCAACTGGCTGACACAGGCCGGGGCGACCGGCGCAGCCCCGTACTCGGGCGGTATGGAGGGCAACGACCACACCCTGCTTCAGGGGCTGCGCGAGCGGGAGTTCCGGCGCCGTCGGCTGTTCGGGCTGCTGCGTTCCCCGGAGACCGAACTCGCGGTGGACGGCACCGTGCCGTGGTGGGTATGGCTGTTCGCCGTCCATGTCTTCCCGCTCGCCTGGTTCCGGGTCCGCCGCGGGCTGGGCCGGGAGTACCGCTGGCTGCTCAACCAGCCCTATCTGGCGCCGCGCGACCCGGGCACCTTCATCGGGTTCGCCGAGCGGCTGACCGCACCGCATCACCAGGTCGAAGACCCGGAACAATTACGCAAGTTGATGGTCAACGCCTTCCTGGAGGATCTGCGGGTCGCGTTCCGCCGCCGCATCTGGCGGCCCCGTACGGCCCGGCGCACCGCGTACTGTGTGGCGCTGCTCGACGGGGCGGACGCCGGCAACTGCGGCTATCCGCTGTTGCAGACCATCATCGACGTACGCAACGAGACCGGCGCCTTCGATCCGCTGCTGGTCATCAGCTGCGGCGCCGAGCCGCCCGCCGAAGGCACCGGGATCCGTGCGGACTGGGGCCACAGCTCACTGTGGGAGCTCGCCGACCGGCTCTACGGCGGCTGGCGGGACACCTTTCTGCACCAGGGCCGGGCCCGTAACCGCGCGCCCTGGTATCTGCCGGTCACCGTTCCGCGGCTGCTGCCGCCGTCCGACGAGAGCTATGAGCTGACGCGGCGACTGGAGGTCGCCCAGGACGCCCGGCTGCGGATTCCCGAACCGCCGCTGTGGGCCCGCCGAGTGGTGTCGGTGGTCGCGGCGTGCGGTGTCCTCGTCGCCCTGCTGGGAGCGGGCGGGCTGGTGCTGAGCCGGGAGAGCAACTACCAGGAGGCGCACTGCGGGCTGCACCGTTTCGAGGGCGACGCGGAGACCCTGCGCACCGCGGAGACCGGCGAGTGCATCGGGGTGGCACGGAACGGCTTCACCTTCCACTCCCCCGACCCGCTGCTCAACAAGACCCTCCGCACCATCTACGCCCAGAACGCCCGTGCCGAGGAGGCCCATCGCGCGGCGCCGGAACGCCCGTTCGTCACCCTCGTCCATCTGTCGGCGCTGCTCAGCGTCTCGGGCAAGTCCACCGGGCAGCTCGCCTACGGGCGCGAGGCGCTCCAGGGCGCGGCGAGCGCCCAGTCCCGGCAGCTGCGCAGCACCGGCGCGGCGGAGCCGATCCTGCGGATCTTCCCGGCCAACGCCGGGTCGGGGATGCGCTTCGGCACGCGGGTGGTGGAGATCCTGGCGGGGCTCCAGCAGCAGGATCCGTCGCTCGTCGGGGTCACCGGACTCGACCAGAGCCGGGAGGCCACCAACCGGACGATCCGGAAGCTGACCGCGGTGGGGCTGCCCATGGTGGCCACCACGCTGTCCGCGGACTCGCTCGTGCGGCAGTCGCCCATGTATTTCCAGGTGTCGCCGCAGAACACCCGGGAGGCGGCCGTCGCCGCGGCCTACGCCGACCATGTCGTGGGCCACGGCGGGAAGAAGCCGTCCCGGCAGGTACGGATCATCAGCTCCGCCGATCCCAGCGACACCTACAGCAGAACCCTCAGCGACGATGTCGCCCAGCGCTTCCGGGCCCGCGGGTTCACGGTCGAGAAGACCTCCTTCACCCCTCCCCCGCCGCCGGGCGCGGATCCCTCGTCCGATGCCCCCGGCCCCGGGACGGTCGGCCAACGGAGCTGCTCCTACCCGGGCGTGGTGTTCTTCGCGGGGCGCTCGGAGGACTTCGAGTCGCTGCTCGGCGGCATCAACGAGTCCTGTAACTCGGATCCGCCCACACTCCTCGGCGGCGACGATGTGGCCCGGCTGGCGGCCGACGCGGAACGCCGGCAGCACTACCCCGGGATTCCGTACGACTTCCTGGACTTCACGCTGGGTTCGGCACGCTGCGATGACACCAGCGAGCTGTACGCGGAGCTGGGCCGGCTGTTCCCCGAGGAGTGCGCCCAGGTCGCCAGCTCCTCGCTGGACGGCGATGCGGCGCTCGGTTTCGACGCCGTCAAGCTCTACATCAACGCGGTCAAGCAACTGCGCGAGGACGCCGCGCAGATGCCGTTGACACCGCCCGCCGTCTGGCATGCGATCAGCGGGGTGCACGGGGACGAGGCGCTCGACGGGGAGAGCGGCATCATCAGCTTCGGCGGCGATGTGGACCGTCAGGTCCCGTTGGACAAACTGCTGTCCGTGCAGCACATCGACGGTGCGGGCAAGCCCACCCAGGCGGGCTTCTGCGGCCGGGTCGGCGGGCAGAAACAGTCGTCGTGGTGTCCGCCGCTGGAGGCGGAGAAGGACCGCTGACGGGGGCGAGGCGGCGAAGGGGCCGGGACGACCGGTGCCGGGTCGGAGTCCGGCCGTCGGTGTCAGGTCGAGGTGCCCCCGTCTCAGGTCGAGGTGACCGTGAACAGCCCGCCGTCCGGGTCGCGGATGACGGCCTGGCAGCCCTCGCCGTCCGCGGTCGGGGTGACGGGGGTGACGGTGCCGCCGGCGGCCACCGCGGTGGCCGTCACCTTCTCGATCTCACGGACCGGGAAGTGGACGTGCCAGCGGGGACGCACCCGCGGATCGGGGGCGGACTCGACGCCGCCGCCGCGCAGGCTGGCGACGGCGTGCGTACCGTCGCTGACGATCACTTGGTCGTGTTCGTAGGTCACATCGCAGCCGCCCGGCTCCCCGGAGGCCCAGCCGAGGACCTCGGCGTAGAAGATGGCGGCGGCGAAGGCGTCACGGGTGCGCAGTTCGAGACTGGCGGGAGCGTTGCCCTGTCCGACCGACCAGGCCAGGGTCTGGCCCTCCCAGAAGCCGAAGGTGGCGCCGTCGGGGTCGGCGGCGAGGGCGGCGCGTCCGGGGCCGAGCTTGAGCGGGCCGACGGCGACGGTCGCCCCGCGCTCGCGGATCCGGTCGGCGGTCTCGTCGGCGTTCTCCACCGCGAAATAAGAGGTCCAGGCCACCGCGACCTGGAAACTCTGGGCAAGGGCCCCGATGCTGGCGACCGGCTGGCCGCCGGCCAGCGCGATACAGAACTCCTCACCGAGGCTGGCCCGGCGGAACCGCCACCCCAGCACCGCGGTGTAGAACTCCTGCGCGGCGTCCAGGTCGCGGGCCATCAGACTGACCCAGCACGGAGCGCCGCGTACCGCGGGGACGGGCCCATGGGCCGACATGACATCTGCCTCCTGTTGCTCAGCGCCCCTTCCCACTCTGCCAGCGACGGAGCGGGGCCGCACCAAGGGCGCGTCCCCCTGCGGCAGCGCAGTTGTGCCGGTCTTGATCAGGCTCGATGCTGTAGATACCGAACCGGGCTGGGCTGATGCCATGAACGCATGGAACGCGGCGGAGAGCGCCGACTTCCGTGGTCCCCTCGACGTCGCCAGGGCGGCCACCGCGGTGCTGGACGCCCAGGACCTGATCATCGGCTGGAGCCCGGCGGCCCAGCGGCTCCTCGGCTATCTGCCGGAGGAGATCGTCGGACAGCCCCTGGAGCAGCTGGTTCCGCCCGCGGTCAGGACCGGAGACGCACCCGAGGACGCGCTGAGCGGCGGCCGGGAGCTCACGGTGCGGCACCGGAACGGCCGATTGGTACGGATGGCGGCCGCGTTCTGCCCACTCGCCAAGGTCTCCGAAGGCCCCGGCCACCGGCCGGCCCGGGTGCTGGTGGTGGCCGAACTGGAGGCCCACCGGCTGTGGGAGTCCCGCCAGGCGATGCTGCACGGGCTGGCCACCCGGTCCCCGGTGGGCTTGGGCATCTACGACACCGACCTCCGGCTGACCTGGGCGAACAGCGCCTATATCCGGGAGGTCGGGCTGCCGCTGCGGGAGTTCCTCGGGGCCCGGGCCGATGAGCTGTATCCGGACGGCAAGTTCGTGACCGAGGGGTATCCGCGCACGCTCGACGCGGTGATGCACCATGTCATCGACACCGGCGAACCGTTCCTCGATCTGCACTTCGTCGGCCAGCAGCCCTCCGACCCGGGGCCCGATCACGTCTGGTCCTGCTCCTATTACCGGCTCCAGGACACCCACGGGCAGGTGCTCGGGGTGTGCGAGGACGCCTTCGACATCACCGGCCGCTACCAGGCGCAGCGCCGGCTGAACCTGCTGGTGGAGGCCGGCGCCCGGATCGGCACCACCCTCGATATGACCGTCACCGCCCGGGAGGTCAGCGAGGTGGCGGTGCCGGAGTTCGCGACCGCGGTCACCGTCGATCTGATGCAGTCCGTCCTCAACGGCGACGAGCCGGAACCGGCCGGCGGTGCGCTGCCCACGCTGGTGCGGGTCGCCACCCGCTCCGCCCATGAGGGGCCGGACAGCGCCCCGTACAGCCCGCACCGCGTCGAGTACCCGCCCGGCTCGCTCCAGTACCGCAGCCTCTCCTCGGGCGGAATGGTGCGCGAGGAGAACACCATCGTCGTGCCGCTGCGGGCCGGCGGCACCCCGATGGGACTGGTCACCTTCCGGCGCGGCGCCCCGATGACGCCCTTCGACAAAGGGGAGATCGAACTCGCCGACGAGCTGGTCACCCGGACGGCGGTGTGCCTGGACAACGCCCGCCGCTTCACCCGGGAACACACCGCCGCGCTGACCCTCCAGCGCGATCTGCTCCCCCAGCATCTGACGTCCCCGTCGGCGGTCGACCTGGCCTACCGCTATCTGCCCAGCGATGACCGGGCCGGGGTCGGCGGCGACTGGTTCGATGTCATCGGTCTCTCGGGTACCCGGGTCGGCCTGGTCGTCGGGGACGTGGTGGGCCACGGCCTCCAAGCGGCGGCGACCATGGGGCGGCTGCGGACGACCGTACGCGCCCTGGCCCGGCTGGACCTGGCTCCCGACGAGCTGCTGAGCCGGCTGGACGACCTGGTGGAACAGACCGCCGAGGAGCAGGCGGCCACGGTCGGCACGGATCTCGGCACGGACGATGTGGCGACCGGTGTGACCTGCCTCTACGCGGTGTACGACCCGGTGTCGCGGTGGTGCACCATGGCGCGGGCCGGGCATCTGCCGCCGGCCGTCGTCGACCCGGAGGGCGGTGTCTCCTTCCCGGATCTGCCGGCGGGCCCGCCCCTGGGCCTGGGGGGCCTGCCGTTCGAGTCCCTGGAGCTGGAACTGCCGGTCGGCAGTCTGCTGGCCCTGTTCACGAACGGGCTGGTCGAGGCCCGGGACCGGGACGTGGACGAGGGGCTGCGGATCCTCGGCGGGGTGCTGGGCGCGCACCGCCGCCCGCTGGACGAGCTGTGTGACCACGCGCTGGCCGAGCTGCTGCCGGACGGTCCGGCCGCCGATGACTCGGCGCTGCTGCTGGTGCGCACCCGCGAGCTGGATACCCGGCAGGTGGCGGCCTGGGAGCTGCCCGCGGAGCCGGCCGCGGTGGCCAAGGCCCGTGAGCTGGCCACCGCGCAGCTGCGGGAGTGGGGCCTCGCGGAGCTGTCCTACGCGACCGAGCTCGTGGTCAGCGAGCTGTTCACCAATGCCGTACGGCATGCCGCGGGGCCGCTGCATCTGCGGCTGCTGCGCGACCGGACCCTGCTGACCGAGGTGTCCGACACCGCCCATACCTCGCCCCACCTCCGGCACAGCGCCAGCGACGACGAGGGCGGGCGGGGGCTCTTCATCGTCGCGCAGCTGGTGCCGCGCTGGGGTACCCGCTACACGCCGTACGGCAAGACGATCTGGACGGAGCAGGTGTTTCCGCCGCACTATTCCGGGGCTCCGCGGGCGGCCCGGTGACCGGCCGCGGGCGCGGTGACCGGGGCCGGCCCGGCGCACATCGTGCGGGTGTTCGGAGCGGGTCCCATGATGGAACCAAGCGAGGTCCCGGCGACTCGGCGGGCGCGGACAGAGGAGGACCCTGTGACGACCAATGGCAGGGAGCAGGCGGCCGAGCGGCGGCCGACTCAGCTGTACACCGGTAGCGAGCGGCCCTATGACCCGGAGGACCTGGTGAAGGCGTCCGGGCGTGAACCCACCCCCGCGAGCCTGGAATGGGCCAGGCGTCTGATCGCTGAGGAGGGACCCGGCGCCATCGAGCGCTATCTGCCCTGAGCACCGCCGGCTGAGCAGCGAACGGGGCGCACGGAGGACGGCCCGTTCCGCGCGCGGTGTGCGAGGGCGCGCCCGCCGCGGACCGGGGCTGCGCGTCTGTACGGCTGCCGAGGTCTGCGCCGTAACGAGCCGCCCGGCGGGCGGAGTTGAGGGATGGTGCGGGGCGGTCCGTGCGGTGCGGTCGGGGTCCGGTGCGGTCGTGCGCGACGACCTGACGTCAGGGGGCCGACAGCCGCGACGCCGGGCGGTCCCTGCGCGGCCACGGCCGTCCGCCGCCCGCGACCGCCGTAAAACCCCTTGCGGCGCGCTGCGGCGCCCGGGAAGATCACGTGCGACCGCCGCCTCCCGGCACGCTCCGGAGGGCTTCAGGGGGCTCTCCCCCTCCACGGGCCGCCGGCTCTCCTCCGGCCCTGGCGCCCGAAGCGGCTCCCACGACCATGACGCCTCTCAGCGCCCCGCCCCAAACCGGCCGAGCCCGCCCGGGCACTCGCCGCGGAAAGGACCCCTCCGTGACCACCGAACGCCTCTCCCCGCCCATGCGCGGCGGCGAGCGGGAGACCCTGCGCTCCTTTCTCGACTTCCACCGGGCCACGCTCGCCATGAAGACCGAGGGCCTGTCCGACGAGGACCTCAGGCGTCAGTCGAGCCCGCCCTCCACGCTCTCCCTGCTCGGGCTGGTGCGGCACATGGCCGAGGTGGAACGCACCTGGTTCCGCCGGGTGATCAACGGCGAGGACATCCCGCTCGTCTGGTCGGCCGAGGGCGATTTCCAGGCGGCGTACGACGCGAGCGGGGCCGACGGCGCGGAGGCGTTCGACGCCTGGCAGACGGAGGTGGCGCACGCCCGCCGCATCGAGCAGGCAGCCGCCTCGCTCGACGTCACGGGCTACCAGCCCCGCTGGGACGAGCATGTCTCGCTGCGTCTGGTGATGCTGCACCTGATCCATGAGTACGCCCGCCACAACGGCCACGCCGACTTCCTCCGCGAGGCCATCGACGGCACCGTCGGCGCCTGAGCCGACCACACCGGCTCCCACCCGGCCGGTGCCGGGTGGGAGCCGGTGACGGCCGTCGCCGCATCCGCCGGACGCGGCCCCTCAGCCGAGTTCGAGACTGGTGACGCCGAAGGTGCGCTCCTGCTCCGCCGCAGGCACCGTGCCGGTGTACATCCGCACGGTGTGCGACCGCGGGGTCAGACCGCGGGAGGTGACCAGGGTGTGCGCGGCGAGCCGGGGGCCGGGGACGTCGAGGAAGATCTCGTCGGCCGGGCCGGCGGACGCCGCGAGGGCGTCGAAGAGCGCTTCGGCGGCCGCGGTGGTGTCGGCGAAGAGCGGGCCGATGCGGTACCCCGTACGGGCCGGGCGGAGCACGCCGTAGCCCGCGATCGCGCCGTCGCACAGAAAGACGCGGGCGGTGTGGCCGGGAGCTGTCAGCCAGCGGGTGACGAAGGCACGGCGGTCGGCGGGGAAGCAGCGCCGGTCGTAGTCGGCGACGGCGTCGAGATGCGCCCGGGTGACGGGGACGACGTCCGGCGTGGGGGTGTCGGGTCCGAGGGGGCGTCCGGCGTAGCGGACGGTCTCGTAGGCGGGGGCGAATCCGGCGCGCCGGTAGGTGTCCTGCTGGGCGGGGACCGCGTCGAGACCCACGGTCCGGGCACCGGCGTGCGGGAAGGCGGCCCGCCAGGTGGCGAGGCCCAGGCCCTGTCCGCGGTGGTCGGGGTGGACGAGGTAGTAGCCCAGGAAGGCGTAGGCGTCCGAGTAGTTGACGACCGAGACCGCGGAGACGGTCCGTCCGGCGCGGCGTCCGAGGAAGAAACCGGCGGGGTCGGTGGGATGGAAGCAGGCGGTGTCACCGCGTCCGGGGTTCCACTCCTCGTCGGCGGCCCATTGGGCCACCTCGTGCCAGTCGTCCAACGAGGCGTTGCCGATGGCGAGTTCGCCGGTGACGGGCTGGGGATCCGGAGCGTTGCCGAGAGTGGGCATGCCGGGTGGTCGTCCCTTCTGGTGGGGTCAGGGGGCGAGTGAACGGGAAGCGTGTGGCGCCGGTACCGGGTGGTGGGCGGGGCGGGCCCGCCGGAGCAACTCCTCCGGAGGGCCCGGACCCGTCCTCCTAGGCCGTACGGCGTCAGATCAGGTCCATGGCGGCGACCTCGTCGGGGCGGCCGTAGCTGACCGGCCCCTGGAAGCGCTGCCGGGCGGTGGCGAACCACCACACGGTGGCGATGATCAGCACCACTGCCAGCGCGATCGGCGCGTAGTTGAACGAGGCGGGGGTGATGGGGTACGCCTGCGGCAGCATGAACAGCACATTGCTGATCAGGATCCAGGTCACCGCGATCGCCGCGACGGGCTTGCCGTAGCGCCCGAGGTTCCACGGCCCGGCCTGGAAGTCGTTGAGCCGCAGCCGCAGGAAGATGGGCACGGCGTAAGCGAGGAACAGCCCGACGACATTGACGCTCACCACCGCGGTGAAGGCGGTGTGCGACCACCAGCCGGGCAGCACCAGCACCAGGGGACAGGCCGCGGCGAGCCAGACGGCCTTGACGGGGGTACGGGTGCGCGCGGAGACCGAATGCCACCAACGGGAGCCGGGCATCGCACCGTCCCGGGAGAAGGCAAAGATCTGCCGGGTATTGCTGGTCATGTTGGCAAGGCCGCAGAACAGCATGGCGCCGATAACGATCAACAGCAGGAACTTGGCGGTGCTTTGGCCGAGCGCGTCGACGAGAATCTGCACCGGCGGCGCCTCGGCACTCGCCGCATGCCCGTAGTCACGGATCGCATACACCAGCGCCAGCATGAGGATCAGTCCGGTGATCGCGGAGCAGCTGATCGCCCGCATGATGCCCTTGGGCGCGTTGACCGTTGCCTTCACGGTTTCTTCGGACATGTGGAAACTGCCGTCGAAACCGGTGAAGGTCCAGCTGGTGACGAGCAGACCCAGCATTCCGCCGTAAATCGCTTGCGTGAAGCCGGTGTTGTTGACGAAGTGCAGCGCGAACGAGGGCGACTGGTGGTGGTCGGGTATCAGCGTCAGCGCTCCGACGATCACCACCATGCCGATCAGCAGCCACCACACGGAAATCCGGTTCACCACCGCGACCAGGCGCACCGTATACGTGTTGGCCAGCGCCTGGAGGAGAAGGATGGCCGCGGTGATGCCGACCGTCTGCTGCGGTGTCGCCTCGTAGGACGGCCACTGCATGGTGATGAACGCCTGGATGAAGGTGGCGGCGGCGAAGTTGGTGGCGGCGGTGCCGCCGACCTGCCCGACGAAGTTCAGCCAGCCCGTGTACCAGGACCAGGCGCCCTGGTGGCGCTTGGCCAGCTTGCCGGCCGAGAAGTACAGCGCGCCGCTGGTCGGGTAGGCGGAGGCGATCTCGCCCATCGCGGCGCCGACGAACAGCACCATGATCGATACGCCGATCCAGCCGAAGATCAGGACCCGCGGGCCGCCGGCGTTCATCCCGAACCCGAAGGAGGAGAAGATGCCGGAAATAATGTTGATGATGGTGAAAGAAATGGCGAAGTTGTCGAACGCGCGGAATCTGCGGGTGAGTTTCCGCGGGTAGCCCATGGCATGCAGCGTGGCATCGTCGTCAAGGGTGACGGAGTCTGCCGTGTGGGGGTTTTGCGAGCGAGCTGGAGACATACGCTCGGACACAACCGAAACCTTTCTGGGGGGAAACGGGGGTGTGAATGGATCGGGCTGAATTGTTCGAACGGGTGGTGCGGAACGGGGCGCCCATTACGGCAAAGAACTCACACCACAACCTGCGCACCGGTGAATCAGCCGCCGTGCGGAACGGGGAGCCCGCACGAGCGCCTGGCTTTCGTCAATTGCTCCTCGGGATCACCGAATGCACTCCAGGGCATACGTGAGGCATAGGGCCCCATGGCGGTGAAGACTTCCCGCGCCTCGAATTCATGTTTCGCCATGAACAGCGCATGTGCCAGATACGCCAGATCCAGCACCGGGGTGAAGCGGTAATCGGCCACCCGTGGGAACCACTGGTGGTAGATGCTCAACGCCGCGCTGATCCACTGGGGTTGCTCCCATGCGTGGTCCGCGAGCAGCGCGGACGGGTTGTAGTCCTCGACCAGGGCCACCAGCGGCAGCAGCCGCAGCGGTGAGGCGGCCGGGGCCCGCTGGCTCAGGAACGCGGCCACGTCCCAGCTCGCGCTGGACGAACCGCCGTAGCGGGTGAAGAAGAACGACAGAAAGCGGTGGTGCGCCTCACGATGCCAGGGGTCGAGCCGGAGGATGTGCGCGAAGAGGTACCACGGCCCGGCCGGTGCGGTCAGCAGTCCCTGCGGGGCGGGGTCCTGGGGACGGTCGAGGCGTGTCAGCGCCAGCTGGGCCACCCATGGAGTGGGGTCGTCGGGGAGCAGCTTGGCGGCCCGCTCGCACGCCGACTGCGCTATCCGCGCCAGGGCGCCCTGCCGCCGGTCACCGGCGTCGGCGTCGGCCATCCGCAGGGCCCGGAGCATCGCCACCCGGGCCCAGAGCAGCGCCGCATCCGGTCCCGGCTCTTCGGCCAGCCAGCGCTCGGCCAGGTCCGAATCGGCCGCCACGGACGCCAGTACCAGCGAACGGTGGGCCCGCACCTCGAAATCCTCCCGGGCTTCCCGGAGAACCTCGTGTGCGCTCAAGTACCGCCCGGCCCGAACATCCATACACGCGCGCGCCAGGGCCCGGTCATCGGCCGCTGGACTCCACACGTACTGCCCCTCGAAAGAGCCGGCCGCCATGGTCCCCTCCCGGTCACGAAGGCGTCTTCCCCCACACGGCATTCCAGCTGCGCCGAATTCAGCTGGGCCCCTGCCACCGGTCAAGTGACAGCGGCCACACCCTACTCATCCTCAACTCATTGCGAAAACAAGCCGCCTGGAATATCTGGTTCCGCACCTTTTAGTCTCGATGAGATTGAAAAAGAAACAACTTCTCGGCCGACCCTTCAGAAGCCCTCCACTTTGCCGGTCCGTTCGTCACAGGCCATTTATTTGGCATATTCACAGGTTTACAAGTCCTCCACAAGTGCGCATCGTCGCCGATTACCCCTCCGTATCCCCGACTTCCATGGCTGCACGCACACGCGAGCCGGAGGGGGTGGCGGCGGCCGCGACGCCCCGGAGGGCGAGCCCTCGGCCGGTCCCACCCACACCCCCGCAGGGACCGTCCACTTGTTGAACGGAGCAGCACCCCCGACCCCAACCCGCCGGGCCGTCAACCGCGTTGGGACCGCGCATCACAAATTCGGCTCAAGAGCAACCGAATTAGCGGATGCTACTTTCCGGAAGCGCGCGATCACATGTAGCGTTCATCCGGACCGGAGGCCGTGACTTCACACCACGTCATGGCTGGCTACGGGCATGGGCGCGAGCGTTCTTGCGGCGCGAACGGAGCGATCGACCCCGATGGGCGGACCTGCACCACAAGTGCCTGGGTCGCCACCCGCCGCACACCGGACCGCGCCGTGCACACTGCGGCAGCACCTCAGCGCCCCTGCACGTCGAGCAACGCCATGTCTGTCCGTACACGCCTGCTTTGCAAGAGGAATGGGCCCAGATCATGTTAATGAACTCCTCGACGACCCCGCTTGCGTTGCGACCGGACGCCGACTTCGGCCGGCCGCCCACAGCCGGGCCCGGCGAAGGGCCACCCCTGGCGGTCGACCGGCTTCCTGACGGCAAGTGGCAATTGACCCTGCACGACCTGGAACCCGTATCGGTGCACCGGCTGCCGTCGGACGAGGTCCACATCATCCTGGCGCCCCCGCGCACGGAACCGGCCGGGGAACCACCGGCCGGCCCGCCGCGTCCGGAGCCGGTCCGGATCGACACCGCGGCCCGGACCGTCTTTGTCAGGGGCCGCCAACTCGATCTGCCACGCCTGGAATTCGACCTGCTGGCCCATCTCGTGCTGCATCCCCGGCGCGCCTTCACCCGGGAGCAGCTGATGGCCGCCGTCTGGCCCAGCTGCCAGTCCAGCAACCGCACCGTCGATGTCCACATCGCCCGCCTGCGCCGACGCCTGGGCCCCGGCCTGCGCGACTCCATCAGCACGGTGTTCGGGATCGGATACAAGTACCAGCCCGTCCCGTAGGCCGGTAACCGCGACGGACGCTCGCCCGGCAGCGGGCCGGTGACCGGCCCACATCGGTCGGTCACCGGCCCGCTGCCGCGCGTCCTCAGGTCGCGGCAGGTGCGGAGCCGAGGTGCGAGGGGGCCGCCGCCGCGGGTTCCTTGCGGACGAAGGCCCGGCGCAGGGCGTGATACGGCTGGTCCGGATCGAAGAAGATGCGGTGCATCTGCGCCAGTTCGAGCTCCCGATAGACGGCGAGCGGACGGTGGGCCTCGTCGCGTTCCCGGTCGGCCTTCTTCGCGGCGATACGGGCCTGCGTCGACGACGCCGAGGCCAGCCGGGCGGCGAGCCCCGCGGTCTGCGCGGCGAAGTCCTGCGCGGGGCAGTCGAGGATCCGGTCCACCAGGCCGAGCCGCGCTCCGGTCGCGGCGGTGATCGGCAGAGCGCGGCCGGTGAGCTGCCCGGCCACCTCGGGACCCGCCCGGCCCGGCAGGGTGTAGGTCCAGTATTCGGAGCCGTAGAGCCCCATCAGCCGGTAGTGGGGGTTGAGCACCACGGCCGCGCGGCACCACACCTCGTCGGCGGCGAGGGCCAGCATCGCCCCGCCGGCCGCGGCATTGCCGCCGAGCGCGGCGACCACCAGCCGGTCGGTGGTGGTCAGGACGGCGTGCACCAGATCGTCCATGGCGTTGATATTGGCCCAGGACTCCTCGGCGGGGTCGGCGGCGGCCTCGATGACCTGCAGATGGATGCCGTTGGAGAAGAAGTCCCGGCGGCCGCCGAGGACCAGCACGGAGGTCGGCCGGGCGCAGGCGTGGCGGTAGGCGGCGAGCAGCCGCCGGCAGTGGTCGGTGCTCATCGCACCGCCGGGGAAGGAGAACTCCAGGAAGCCGGTGGGGCCGTCCTCGCGGTAGCGGATGTCGGTCCAGGTCCGGAGGCCGTCGCCGGGGTCTTCGAGGGGGGCCGGGACCTCGGGGAGCGGCGGCAGGCGGTCGCCCAGCGCCAGGGTGGCGGGCAGTTTGAGGGTGCCGGGCTCCCCCGGCGTACGGGGCGGCCGCAGCTCCGGAATCCATACCGCGCCGTCGGCCGTCGCCCGGCAGATCGCGCCACATCGGGTGGCGAGCAGCTCGCCCGGCGGGCCGGTCAGGGTGTCCTCCGGGTGGCCACCGTGCAAATGCCAGGTGGCGCCGAGCAGTTCGTCCCGTACGCCGGGCCGGGAGTCGGCGGCGCGCAGCTTGCGTAGGACGGTGTCGGTGGGGTCGGAGCGCCAGTCGATCCGGCGCTGGTCCTGGCGGAACGGGGGCCGGGGGCGGCCGGGTTTCGCGGCGTCGGACAGCGCGGCCTGTGGTTGCGGGCGGTGGGTTCCGGACGCCACACGGGCGACGGCCGCCAGGACCGCCTCGACCGCGGCATCGGCGATCTCGTTG
The DNA here is from genome assembly GCF_030406865.1 of Streptomyces sp. P9-2B-2. NCBI lineage: Bacteria > Bacillati > Actinomycetota > Actinomycetes > Kitasatosporales > Streptomycetaceae > Streptomyces > Streptomyces sp. P9-2B-2. Next base: position 1,027,262 of record NZ_CP129126.1, read on the forward strand.
CGGTAGAGGTCGCTCTTGCCCACGCCGGGAACGGGGCAGCTCGCCGCGGCCCAGATGTCGCCGCCGTCCATCTCGTCGTTGGCCTGAAGCACCGTGACGCCCCACCGGTCCGCGCCCAGATGCACCGCCCAGTCCACGGAGGAGGGGCCCCGGTCACCGACCGGCCCGGGGTGCACGATCAGACAGGTGTGGGTGGACCACACCTCCCGGGGGATGGCCGTCTTGAGCATCGGCGCCACGATCAGCTCCGGCGCATGGCGGCGGACGACCTCGGGGAGCGGTGTGTCCCGTGTCACCAGCTCCACGCTCACCTGGTGTCCATGGTCACCGAGCTCGGCGTACACGCGCTGCGTCAGACTGTTGAACGCGCCGGCGATGAGCAGAATGCGCACAGCAGACTCCCCTGGAGCTGGGACCGATGGGCGGACGGCTGGATCGTCCCGCACCGGTGGCCGCCGGGCTCCGGAGCCGCGCTACGGGTCACCCGATCGACGGCCGCCGTGCGGCGCAATGCGGCGCCGGGACCACCGCGGCGCCGGCGCAGTGGCACGGCCGTCAGCTGACAGGTCATCAACTAGTTCGGTCAGTGATCATCTCGTCAGGATCCCGCCAAAGTTGGCGCACCAGTCACCCAACCGCCGCCCAGAACATTGCCTTTAATTGACATCCGCTTGGTCATACTTTTACTTTCATTGTGTGGCATCGGCGCAGGTCAGCGCCGTGTGCCCGTCGTCCGCCTTCCGCACTCTTTCTCGGAGGTTCCCATGGAGCAGCTCATCAAGAAGATGGCCCAGGACAACGTCTGGCAGAACTGGATCGCCGCCAACTCCGCTCAGCAGGCGGCGAAGAACGGCTGCATCAGCGCCGCCCCGAAGGCGGGCTGCATCAGCGCCGCGCCCAAGGCCGGCTGTATCTCCTGACCCTCGCGCCACCCAGAAGCCCGGGAGTGGTCCGGCGGCGGTGAGCAACCCTGCCGCCGCCCGCCCGCTCCCGGGCCTAGGGACTGTCTTCAAAGTCCCGTCGTTCGCCCGTAGGGCCAGGCAGACGGGAGTTTGAAGACAGTCCCTCGGCCCCGAATTCCCCGTGTGCACCGCATCCCGAGCAACGACGAGGATTTCCATGGATGGTCAGCCGACCGCCGAGGTCATCGAGCAGATCCGCGACATACCGATCTACCGTGAGTCGCTGGCGAAGGGCTACTTCCCCCTACTCGACAAGCCGGAGATCGCGCGCGGCTTTCCCGACAACTGGATGACGCCCCGGCTGGCCGCGGCGCTGGAGTCCGGAGAGGCGGAGTTCGTCCTCTCCACCGGCACCCACCACGCCCGGATGCAGATCATCCGGCCCCCGTATTTCCTGCTGCGCTCCTACTACCAGCTCTGGAGCGAGCACCCCGATATCGCCGAGACCTGGGAAGCCGGCTGCCGACGGGTTTCCCTGACCACGGTGCTGGCGACGGAACATGTGGCCCGGGTCAATGCCACCCGGCGCGGCACCACGCCGGATCCGGTCCCCTCCCTCGATGACCGCCGGCTCGACGAGCGCACCTGCTACGTCAATCTGCGGCTGGACCCGGCGCTGTGGGAGCGGGACGAGGTGGTGCGGATGCTCGCCGAGATCCAGGCCGCCCGGCAGGCGCATCCGCGCGGCTGGTACCACCTCGACTGCTCCGGCTATCACCTGGCGCATCTGGTGCGAAAGGTCGGCGAATGGGGGCTGTGGGACGACTTCCCGCCGCCCGCGAGCATCATCCACGCCTACGAATACACCCCGGAGAACGTCCGGCGCTTTCTGCACCAGCACTTCGACTGCCCGGTCATCGACCTCTTCGGCAGCACCGAACTCGGATACCTCTACTACAGCGACCGCCGCGGCACCTACTGGCCGCACCTCGACAAGATGAGCGTCGAGCTCCAGCCGGTCGCCACCGGAAGCACCATCCACCAGCTCATCGTGTCGAGCGTGCGCAATCCCTATATGCCGCTGATCCGCTACCGCTCCGGCGACTGCGTACGGACCCTGGACGGTTCGCCCGATCCGGGAAAGATCGCCCAATTCTGCGGCCGGGAAAAGGAATTGCTCAGCACTCCGCACGGGCCGGTCGCCCAGGGCGACCTCGACCGGTGCATCGGTGAGACGTCCCCGGACATCTTCCTGTACCAGTTGCAGCTGACCGGCGATGCCGAAGCGCAGCTGGTGTACACGACCTTCCACGGCGCGCCCGTCGAACTCCCGCAGGCCTCGGCCCTGGAACAGGGCGTCGGCGAACTGACCGGGCGGCGCTGCCGGCTCGCCCACCGCACGCACCTCCCCATCGGGAAGTCAGGAAAGTACGCCTGGCTCACCACCGGCAGCTGACCCACCGGACGTCCGCGTTCCCGGACGTCCGCGCCCCTCGGACAGGAGAAGCATGACCAGCCAGCCGCGGATATCCGCCGATGACCTCAAGGAACTGCTCGGTGCGGCGCTGCACGCCGAAGTGCTGACGTATTTCGACGAGAAGACCGCCGCGCCGCGGGAGTTCGTGGAGCGCCAGGTCACCGAGTGTCTGCGCTATCTCTATCTCGTCTCCCGCCACCACGACCGGCTCAGTGGTCTCTTCCTGCCGGTCGAGCAGGACATCGACGAAATCTGGCACTACCTCATCCTGCAGACCCGCGAATACCGGGCGCTGTGTGAGGAACGGCTGCCGGGGCAGTTCTTCATCGAGCACCGCAGCATCGCCTATGAGGACTACCAGCAGGAGCCGGGCCGCGAGCAGGCCCTCGAAGAGGCCCTGCGCTGGATTCCGCTGTACTGCCAGGAGTTCGGCCCGTTCGACGAGGGTGCACTGCCGCACTGGACGATCGTGCGCTTCCTCCACGAGCAGATGGGCCTGTCGCTCGCGGCCATCGCGGCACTCGAACCGATGGCAGCGACCCCCTAGCCTCCCGCACCCTGCGGGAACCGAGAGGAATCATGACGGACCGGAACGACAGCACGGTCGGCCACGAAATACCCGAACAGCGGCGGATTCTGTCCGTCCTGGTGTTCTCGCAGATCCTCAGCGGCGCGGGCCTCGCCGCCGGAATCACCGTCGGAGCGCTGCTCGCCGAGGAGATGCTCGGCTCGACCGGGCTGGCCGGGGTGCCCAGTGCGCTGTTCACCGCCGGGGCCGCGCTGGGTGCCCTCGGCATCGGCCAGCTCTGCCGGCGATACGGCCGCCGCCCCGGGCTGGCGCTCGGGTACGCCGTCGGGGCGCTCGGCAGCCTCGGAGTCGTCGTGGCGGCCACCGTCGGCAGTGCCCTGCTGCTGTTCGCGTCCCTGCTGGTCTATGGGGCGGGCACCGCAACGAACCTGATGGCGCGCTACGCCGGGGCGGATCTGGCCTCGCCCGAGCGGCGCGGCCGGGCGGTGAGCATGGTGCTGTTCGCCACCACGCTCGGCGCTGTGGTCGGCCCCAACCTGGTGACCTTCACGGGAGAGGTCGCGTACTCCTGGGGCATCCCCCGTCTCGCCGGGCCGTTCCTGCTGGCCGTCGCCGCGTTCGGGTCGGCGTCGGTGGCCCTGGCCGCGCTGCTGCGGCCCGATCCGCTGCGGCTGGCCGAGAAGTTGGCGGCGGCTCAGGCCGCGGAGTCCGGCGAGCGCTCCGCCGAGGACACCGGCGACCAGCCGGACGCGCAGCCGCGACGGCGCGAGGTGGTCATCGGCACCACGGTCATGATCCTCACTCAGCTCGTGATGATCGCGATCATGACGATGACGCCGGTCCATATGAAGGCGCACGGCCATGACACCCAGGCGGCCGGGCTGGTCATCGCCCTGCACGTCGGGGCGATGTTCCTGCCCTCCCCGCTCACCGGGCTGCTGGTCGACCGCATCGGCCGGCTGTGGATCGCCGGTGCCTCCGGTCTGACCCTGGCCGCCGCCGGGATCCTGGCCGCCGTGGCCTCGCCGCACTCCGTTCCCGCGCTCGCCACGGCACTCGTACTGCTCGGCCTCGGCTGGAACTTCGGGCTGGTCAGCGGCACCGCCATCGTCACCGACGCGCTGCCGCCCGCCCGTCGCGCGTCGGCCCAGGGGCTGGTGGATGTCGGTATCGCGCTCGCGGGCGCGGCCGGGGGCATGTCCTCGGGTCTGGTCGTCGTCCTGGGCGGCTATCCGACCCTGACGCTGGCGGGTGCGGTGCTCGCGCTGGCGGTCGTGCCCGTGGTCGCGTGGGCGGTCCGCCGGCCTGGGCACACCGACTGCGTTCCGGCAACTTCCCCCGCGGAGCGGGAACCTGAATGAACGTCCGTTCGTCACACAGATGTGCCCGAATCGAGATTCGGGACATCTTGAAACTTGGCGTCATTTCTCGTTATCACGCCGGAAACCTAAATGCTGCACTGTAGAGGCAGGGTGACCGTGTGAACGAGCCACGGGGGGCAACGATGCGGAAGGACACCTGCATGCAGGGCACAACGGTGCTGCGTCGGTTCCGCACGCCGCTGCTCGCCCTCATGGTGATCCTGACCTTCCTGCTGGGCAGCACGGCGGATCCCGACATGGACCGGGCGACGTTCTCCGGAGCGCCCGCCTCGCATTCCGCGAGCGCCCTGCCGGCCGTCAAGCCGAGCTACGACACCACCGAGGAAAAGTCCAAGCGCGCGGCCGAGCGCGGCCAGCCCCGGCGCACCGTCCGGACCGCCGCCGGCGTCCCGCACCACACCGGCCGTCCGCTGCCGCCGCTCAGCGGCATCGCGGCGCCGCACACCCTCCCGGCATCGGGTCACCCCACGGCCGGCAGCACCACCAAGGCCGCATCCAGACCAGCCGAAATCCCGCTTCTCCACTGCGTCTTCCGCTGCTGAGGGCGCCGTGGTGGCCTGCCCCACCAGCCGCGCCTCGTACTTTCCCGCCACCACCCCACAGTGGCAACCCTCATCAGCAGGAGACCTCCTCGTGGAGACCTTCATCCAGCATGCCCGGGGCCTGATGGCCCGTATCGCCGAGGGCCGCGACGAACAAGAGACGTACGGCCGCCTCGCGGCCGGCCAGTCGCCCCTCGCCCTGTTCATCACCTGCTCCGACTCCCGGGTCGTACCGTCCCTGATCACCGGCGCGCAGCCCGGTGAACTCTTCGAGCTCCGGACCGCCGGCAACGCCGTGCCCGTGTACCAGGACGACATGGCGGCCTGCGCGGAGGCCGCGACCATCGAGTACGCGATGCGGGTGCTCCGCGTGGCCGACATCGTGGTCTGCGGTCACTCGCACTGCGGCGCGGTCGGCGCCAAGGCCCGCGGCGAGGACCTGACCGGCGCTCCGGCCGTACGGGACTGGCTGGCACAGGCGCTGTCCGACGAACTGCCCAGCGACGAGGAACCGACGGTCGCCGCCGCGGTCCAGCAGCATGTGCGCCAACAGGTCAACCGGCTGCGCGACTACCCCTGTGTGCAGGAGCGGCTGGCCGCCGGAGAGGTCAATCTGCACGGCTGGTTCTACGAAGTGCACACCGGCATGGTGGCCGCGCATCACCCGGCCTCCGACCTGTTCCTCCCCCTCTGATGGCGGGGACGGATCTCATGAAGCGTTTCACCTCCTTCCGGGCGGACTTCACCGCCTCCCTCGTCGTCTTTCTCGTGGCCGTCCCGCTGTGTGTCGGGGTGGCGGTCGCCTCCGGCGTCCCGGCCGAACTGGGCCTGGTCACCGGAATCGTCGGCGGTCTGCTCACGGGTCTGCTCCCCGGTAGCAGCCTCCAGGTCAGCGGGCCCGCCGCCGGTCTGACGGTGCTGGTCTTCGAAGCCGTCAAGGAGTACGGCCTCGGCACGCTCGGCGCGCTGGTACTGGCCGCCGGTGTGCTCCAACTGGCCATGGGCGCACTGAAGTTGGGGCGCTGGTTCCGGGCGATCTCGGTCGCCGTGGTCCAGGGCATGCTGGCCGGTATCGGCCTGGTCCTGATCGCCGGGCAGCTCTACGCCCTCACGGACGCCAAGGCGCCGGGCAGCGGACTCGCCAACATCGGCGGGTTCCCCGGCCTGGTCACCTCCACCGTGGGGTCGCCGGACGCGCTGGCCGCGCTCGCCATCGGTGCCGGCACCATCGCCGTCCTGGTGCTGTGGCCGCGCTGGCGGCCGGCCGCACGGGTCCTGCCCGCACCGCTGGCCGCGGTGGCGCTCGCCACGACCGCGGTCTGGGCGCTGGATATGCCCGTCGCCCGGGTCCAGGTCAGCGGGCTGCTGGACGCGATCCAGCCGCCCGGCCTGGACGACCTCGGCCGGCTCGGCAGCTTCGGTGTGCTCGGCACGGTCCTCGCCTTCGCGCTGATCGCGTCCGCCGAGTCCCTGTTCAGCGCGGCCGCGGTCGACCGGCTGCACGACGGTCCGAAGACCGACTACGACAAGGAGCTGATGGCCCAGGGTGCGGGCAACGCCGTCTGCGGTGTCCTGGGCGCCCTGCCGATGACCGCCGTCATCGTCCGTAGCGCCGCCAATGTGCAGGCGGGCGCGAAGACGAAGGCCTCGCGGGTGCTGCACGGTGTCTGGCTGCTGGTGTTCGCCGCGGCGTTCCCGGCCGCACTGGGTGTCGTACCGGTGGCCGCGCTGGCGGGCGTCCTGGTGCATGCGGGCTGCAAGCTCATCCCGGTGCGTGCGCTGGGTCCGCTGTGGCGCGAGCACCGCGGCGAGGCGGTCGTCCTGCTGGTCACCGCGGTCGCGATCGTGACGGTCAATATGTTCGAGGGCGTGCTCATCGGTCTGCTGATGGCCGTCGCCAAGACGGCCTGGGAAACCTCCCATGTCCACCTGGAGATCCAGACGCCGGAGGACACGACGGAGCCGGTGCAGGTGCGGGCCGTCGGTAACGCCACGTTCCTGCGGCTGCCGAAGATCCTCGACCAGCTCGAATCGCTGCCCGCTGACCGGGACGTGGAGCTCGACCTGACCGGCCTGCGCCACCTCGACCACGCCTGCGAGGCCGCCCTCAACAACTGGACCGAGCAGCACCGCCGGAGCGCCCGCGAGGTGGAACTGGTGTCCTGACCACCGGCCTGCCCACACCGCCGACCGGCGGGCGGGCAGCCTTGACCACATGCGCCGCCGGCCACCGGTCCGGCTGCTCCCGCACCCGCCGATGAGGCGTCCCGGGGCAGCCGCCGGTGGCCGGCGGCGTGCCGCCGGCAGAATGAGCGCTTCGAGGGCGAGCGCGAGGGCGAGCACCTTGGCGCTGAGGGCTACTTTCAGACATCCGAGGACACCGGTCGCGACGAGACCGGCCGTCGCCCAGGCCCCCCAGGGCACATGTACACCGGTGAAGTTGGCACGGCACACGTACGGAAGACCGCGCGAGCGGCACACCGGGGCTCGCGCGGACACGACGGCGGAGCCGGGGAAGATTGCGCCCGCCGCGGTTGTTGAGCGATCGTCAGGACCGTGCCGGGCGGCGCCGACGCCCCCGGCCGCGAGCGATGTCACGTTGTCTACGAGAGGGGACGGACCGCATGCCTCTTCAGGGTGAGTACGAGCCGAGCCCGGCGCAGTGGGTACGCGATCAGGTCGAGCTGTACGAGAGCTCCGGCGGCAGGGAAGGCACGACGTTGCGCGGGATGCCGGTCGTCGTCCTCACCACCCGGGGCGCCAGGAGCGGCAAGATCCGCAAGAGCCCGCTGATGCGGGTGGAGCATGAGGGGGCGTATGCGGTGGTGGCCTCCATGGGCGGTTCGCCCCGGCACCCCGTCTGGTACCACAATGTCGTGGCCGATCCGCGGGTGGAGCTCCAGGACGGGCCGGTGCGCCAGGACATGACGGCCCGTGAGGTCACCGGGACGGAGAAGGCGCTGTGGTGGGGGCGCGCCGTCGAGGCGTACCCCGATTACGACGACTACCAGAAGAAGACCGACCGGCAGATCCCGGTGTTCGTACTGGAACCGGCGGCCACGGCGCACTGACCTGCCACCTGCACGCTCACCGGGTCACAGGGTCACCAGGGAGACCTCGGTGGCCTTGACGCTGGTCCATACGGACACACCGTCGGCCAGGCCGAGTTCCAGTGCCGCCGAGGGGGTGATCTCGGCCACCAGGTCGGGCGCCTCGGGCGAGGTGATCAGGACCCGCAGCCGGCTGCCCGCGGAGGTGAGTTCGCGGACGGTGCCCGGCCAGACGTTGCGGGGGCTGCCCGTGGGCCGGTCGAGGTGTACGGACACGGCCTCGGGCGCGATGATCGCCAGCGCTCGGGCACCGTCGGGGAGCGGGTCGGCGATGACCAGCCGGCCGCCGTCGGTGAGGGCGAGGGCGTCGCCGGTGACGGTGCCCGGCCAGGCGTTACGGCCGAGCATCCGGGCCACCCAGGGCGAGCGCGGGTGCCGGGTGACCTCGGCGGGCGGGGCGTCCTGGAGGGCCCGCCCGTCGTCGAGGACGAGGACCCGGTCGGCGAGGGAGACCGCCTCGACCGGGTCGTGCGTGACGATCAGACAGACACCGCCGAATTCCGCGAGATGGCTGCGCAGGGTGTGCCGGACCCGGGCGCGGGTGGTCTGGTCGAGCGCCGCGAGCGGCTCGTCGAGCAGCAGCAGCCGGGGGCGGGCGGCCAACGCCCGTGCCAGGGCGACGCGTTGGGCCTGTCCGCCGGAGAGCTGGGCGGGCTTGCGGTGCGCGAGGTGGCCGACGCCGAGCCGGTCCAGCCACTGCTGTGCCGTGCGGCGGGCGTCACCGCGCGGGATGCCGTGGGCGCGCAGCCCGTAAGCGGTGTTGTGCAGGGCGTTCAGATGCGGGAAGAGCGCACCGTCCTGCGGGACCCAGGCGACGCCGCGGCGGTGCGGGGGCAGCGCGGTGACGTCCGTGTCGCCGAGGCGGAGCGCGGCGCGGGCGCGCGGGGTGAGGCCGAGCAGGGCGCGCAGCAGGGTGGTCTTGCCGGCGCCGTTGGGGCCGACGACGGCGATGGTGGTGCCCGGGTCGGCGTCGAGCGTCAGCCGGTTGAAGCCGGTGACCTCGGCGTGCAGCGGCCAGCGTTCCCGGTGCGCCGCTGACGGTGGGACGGGCTCCTCGGCGGCCGCCTCGGGCGGGGCCGGGGCGCCGGTGTCGTCGGCGGCGCGTACCCGGCGGGCCGCCCGGTCGGTGCTGGTGGCGCCGGTCCAGCGCCCGCGCAGACAGATCAGCACGGCCATCGCGATGACCAGCAGCAGCAACGAGACCGAGGTGGCGGCCTCCGGGGAGTCCTGGAGCAGCAGATAGACCTGGAGCGGCAGGGTCTGGGTGGTGCCGGGCAGATTCCCGGCGAAGGTGATCGTCGCGCCGAATTCGCCGAGCGCACGGGCCCAGGTCAGCGCGGCGCCGGCGGCGAGGCCGGGGGCGACCATGGGGAGGGTGACGGTGCAGAAGACCCGTACGGGAGAGGCCCCGAGGGAGGCCGCGGTCTCCTCGTAACTCGGGCGGAGTCCGGCGAGCGTGCCCTCCAGGCTGATGACGAGGAACGGCATCGCGACGAAGGTGGCCGCGACCACCGCACCGGAGGTGTGGAACGGCAGCACGATGCCGAAGGCGTCCTCCAGCCAGGGGCCGAGCAGGCCACGGCGGCCGAAGCCGAGGAGCAGCGCGACGCCGCCGACGGTCGGCGGCAGCACCATCGGCAGCAGCACCAGCGAGCGGACCAGCGCCTTGCCGCGGAAGCTGACCCGTGCCAGCAGCCAGGCCAGCGGAACGCCCAGCAGCAGTGCGAGCCCGAGCGCCCAGAAGGACACCAGCAGCGACAGCCGGAGCGCTTCGAGGACACCCGGGCTGGTGAGGTGGGTGCCGAGGTCGCTCCAGTTGGTGCGGGCGAGGATGCCGAGGAGCGGCAGCAGCAGAAAGGCGACGGCGACCAGCGCGGGCACGGCCAGCACGACGGGGGTGCGGGTGCCGGGCGCGCGAAACCTGCCTGCCGCGGGCGGGGTGCGTCTCATCGGGGTTCCTCGGCTCGGGGCGGGCCGGGCGGCGCACGCACGGGCTGTCCTCTCCCCCGAGTTGGGCAGTCCCGTGCGCGTCCGGCCGGATTACGGCTTCTGGAAACCCGCCTGCTGAAGGATCTGCTGCGCCTCGGGCGTGCTCAGCCACTTCACGAACGCGGCCGCGGCCGCGGCGTGCTGGGACGCCTTCAGGGTCGCGGCCGGATAGGAGGCGACGGCGTTCTGCGCGTCGGGGATGTCGACGGCATCGACCTTCTTCGGGGCGGTGGCGGCGTCCGTCCTGTAGACCAGCCCGGCGTCGGCCTCGCCGAGCTCGACCTTGCTGAGCACCGCCCGCACGTTGGGCTCCTGGGAGACCGGCTTGACGTGCAGCTTCTGCGCGTCCAGGACCTGCTGGCTGTAGCGGCCGACCGGCACCTGGGGCGCGGCGAGGACGACCTTCAGCTTGCTGTTGCCGAGGTCCTTGAGGTTTTCGATCTTCTTGGGGTTGCCCTCACCGGTGACGATGACCAGGCGGTTCTTGGCGATGACGGTGGGCTTGCCGACGTCCACCTTGATGCCGTCCATGGTCTTGGTGTCGGCGGTGACCACGGCGTCGGCCGGGGCACCCTCCCGGACCTGGGCGGCCAGCTCCTGGGACCCGGCGAACGAGAAGTTCACCTTGGTCCCGGCGTGCTCCTTCTCGTACACCGCACCGGCCTTCTTGAAGACATCGGTCAGCGAGGACGCGGCGAGCACGGTGAGATCCGCCTTGGGGGCGGAGCTGCCGGACTTCTCGGCGTCCTTGTCCTTGGTGCCGTCGTCGTTGCCACCGCAGGCGGTGAGGGGGAAGAGCAGGGCGGCGGTGACGAGCGCGGCGGTGGCGCGGCGCGGCGTGAAGAGCTGGGACATGAGGCGGGACTCCTTGGAACCCAGGACGACGGGGGTCGTCCTAGCGGATGGGAAAAGCCGCGCCGTGGACGGGCGACGCCGCTGGGATGAGGCAGCCGGCCGGTGGGGGACGGTGGTCGCGGTTCGGCTGTGGTGCTACCGCGGTCTGTCAGGTGCGGTCGATGTGCACACTGGTGGACTTCACGCGGGCGGTGGCCTGCATGCCGACCTCCAGGCCCAGTTCCTCCACCGCTTCCCGGGTCAGCAGGGAGACCAGCCGGTGCGGACCGGCCTGGATCTCGACCTGGGCGGCGACATCGCCGAGGGTGACGGCGGTGACGATGCCCGGGAAGGCGTTGCGCGCGGAGGTGTACGAGGCGTCGTCCTCACCCGTGCCGTTCTGCGCCACCTCGATGGAGAAGGCGGCCAGATCACGGCCGTCGATGAGGCGGCGGCCGCCGTCGTCGCGATGGGTCGCGACCTTGCCGGCGTCCGCCCAGCGGCGCGCGGTGTCGGGGCTGACGCCCAGCAGCCGCGCCGCCTGGCCGATCGTATAGGACTGCATGTGCGACAAGATAGGCAACATCAGCTCGCATCTGCAACCAATAAGGCGAAGCTCTATAGCAAATGCCAGCCACCTTGGAGGAAAGAACGAGGCCCGGCAGCCGACCCCGGCCCACCGGTCCGAGGGCTCACCTTGCTCCGTTCCGGCCGACGCCTACGGACACCCGTCCGGCGCCGCAAGGCATCCCGGCGGCCACGCGCCCCGTGACTACAGTGCGGACCGGAGCGGGAGTTACGCCCGTATCTGCCCCGCTACGTTCACCTTCCCACTCCCCCGGTGAGGCATGTCCATGAGCCTGAGCATCCGTAACCAGATTCCCGGCACCGTCGCCTCCGTCACCCCCGGCGAGGTCATGGCGACCGTCAAGGTCCGGCTGACACGCGGCCAGGAGATCACCGCCGCCATCACTCTGGAGGCGGTGCGGGACCTGGGCATCGAGGCGGGTTCCGCGGTGCGCACGCTGATCAAGTCCACCGAGGTCGCGCTCGCCACCGGCACGGTCGAGGGTCTCAGCATCCGCAACCAGATCCCCGGCACCGTCACCGAGGTGGCCACCGGCGGCGCGATGGCCGGCGTCAAGGTGGCCGTCGCGGGCGGCGAACTGACCGCGGCCATCACCAGGGAAGCGGCCGAGGACCTCGGCCTGACCGCCGGCTCCGAGGTCATCGCACTGATCAAGTCGACCGAGATCGCACTCGCCGCCTCCTGAGCCCGGCACCCCCGAAGCCTGCGGTGACGGGAGGTCAGGAGCTGTCCACCAGAGCACCGGAGGACAGCTCGGGCACCGGCTCGGGCGGGGCGCAGGTCCCGAACCAAATGCCGGTCAGGGCACTGATATAGCGCGCGCCGCAGCGGTCGGAGGGCACCACCAGCTGGCTGCCCGCCGCGTCGAGGGCCCGCCCGTCCATGGCCGTGGCCAGCAGGACCGGCGCATCGCCGAAGTCCGCGTCGAGTTCCGCCCAGGACAGCACCGCGTGATGCCCGTCCCCGCCCGTGACGGCCAGCAGATAGCGGGAGCGGTCCTTGCGCCGCCGGGCATCGAAGGCGGGGCCCGCCGCGTCGATGACCTCCCGCAGCAGCGGCCCCTCGAAGGTGTGGTGCTGCGGCCCGTTCGTGGCGCAGTCGAAGACCACCTCGGCCCGCCGCTGCGGCCACCGCTCCCGCAGATCCGCGACGGTCAGCGCGAGCGGACGCCGCAGCTGACCGCGGATCAGAAAGCGCCGGTGCCCGGCGGGGAGGGCGTCCCCGGGGTGCGGGCGTACGGCAGTGGTGCGGGACGGCGGGCCGGGTCGGCTCATTCGAGACCTCCTTGAGGCGATCCACGCGACGGCTGCGTCCCAGTGATGCCCGACTGACGCCTCCCTGAACCACGGATGCGAGCCTCTTGTGCGCTTTTGGCTCGCTGGCGTGAGGCAAGATGGGGTTTGGGGGCGGCATATCCAGGGCGGGAGGGGACAGGCCGTGGGGACGGGACGGGCCGTAGGGACGGGGCGAGCTGGGCCGGGACTATGACCCTGATCTTCTGGCATTTACCATGTGGGAACTCGCTTTTGCCTGGTGAATGTGAGGTGCCGGGCTCCTGCCCGGCAGCCGCCCAAGGAGCCCGCACATGCACGTCCCCGACCTCCTCCAGCCCGACTCGCTCGTGGCGCTCGCCGCGGCCCACCCGGCCGATGGCGCGGCGCTCGATGCCGCGCTGCGCGCCTGCCGGCTGCCCGCTTCCGGTCCGTACCGGGTCGTGGTCGCCACGACGGTCGGCGACGAGGAGAGCGGCCAGGCGGCGAGTGCGCTGGCGGAGGCGCTACGGCACTCCCCCGGTGAGCCGGGGGCGACCGGGCGGCTCCCCAGCGGTGAGGCGGTCGCCATTGTCCCGGCGGAGCCCGACACCGAGCCGCGGCGGTCGCTCGCCGAGCTGTGGCCGGCGCTGCATGCCGAGCGGCCGCAGATACCGCTGCACGCCGGGGTCAGCGGCCCGGTGCGCACCCCAGAGGGCCTCAACTCCGCGCTGAGGCAGGCGCGTTACGCGCTGGCGGCGGCGCGCGCGAAGGCCCCGGACACGGCCCGGGTGACCGCTGTCGAGGACCTCAGCACCCTGGCCGCTCTGCTCGCCGGGGTTCCCGAGGAGGTCCGTACGGCCTTCAGGAGCCGGGTGCTGGGGCCCGTGGCGCGCGACGGCTCGCACCGGATGCTGCTGGAGACGCTGGAGGTCTTCCTCGCGCATCACGGGTCCTGGTCACGGACGGCCGCGGCACTCCAGCTGCATGTGAACTCGGTGCACTACCGCATCCAGCGCATCGAGTCGCTCACCGGCCGCGACCTGTCCCGGCTGGAGCACAAGCTGGATCTTCAGGCGGCGCTGCTCTGCCGCTGAGCGGTTGCGCGTGTGGGCTAAGGGCGCCCGGTCGGCGCACAGGCGGGCGGCTCAGCGCCGGTTGTCCGTCAGGTCGATATGTACATGGGTGGACTTCACCCGGGCGGTGGCGGTCACCCCGACCTCGATCCCCAGATCCTCGACCGCCTCCCGGCTGACCACGGACACCACCCGGTGCGGTCCGGACTGGATCTCGACCTGGGCGATCACATCGTCGAGGGTCACCCGGGTGACGATCCCCGCGAACGCGTTCCGCACGGAGGTCAGCACCTCACCGGGCACCGGATGCAGGCCCGCGGCGCGCTCCTTGGCGAACGCCGCCAGGCTCACCCCGTCGAGCACACGGTTGCCGGCCCCGTCCCGCTCCATCCGCAGCTGACCGCCGTCGGCCCAGCGGCGGACCGTCTCTGAACTCACACCCAGCAGCCCCGCTGCCTGACCAATGCTGTACGTCGGCACCCCCGCACTCTAGGGCAGCGGCCGGGACGGCCCGTCAGTACCCGCGCGCCGGGTGATCGGGCGCAGGGGCGGCCTTGTCGCGACATCCGCCTGTCCGCCCGGGGCGGAGCGGCGGCGCCGGTAGTAGTGCACCGTCAGGAGGCCGAGCAGCGGGCTCCAGGCGGTGAGCGGCAGATACGCGATCCAGAAGGCGACGAGCTGCCAGCCGTGGACGGCTATCCCCTCGGGTTCGCCGGTGATCTTCAGGCCGAGGGCGGACATCACCATGGCGTAGGGAAAGACCAGCAACGCCACCGAGCCGAGGCCGGCGGGGACGACGGCCGCCAGGACCGGCACCCGGCGCCCGCGCAGGACAGGGATCCAGCGCGGCCACACCTCGCCCCACCGGGCGACCAGCCCGACCGCCAGGAACGCCAACGCCTCGCTGAACACACTGAGGCCGATGAGGTACCACCACTCGCCGTCGAAGGGCTCCGGACCAGGTGGGGCCGTCGCGCCGTGGTCCAGCAGCGGTGCGTTGAGGTTGATGGCGGCGATGCGCCAGACGCAGGAGGGCAGTGCGAGCAGGGTGATGGCAAAGGCGGTCCGCGTTGCCCAGCGGGGCACGCCCGGCACCGTCCGGCCGTGCAGCTTGGTGAGGATGGTGCGAGCGGGCATGGGAATCTCCTCGTCCTCGCGCGGGGCGATGCGGGGTGCGTGTGCTTCCGCCCGATCCGGGGGCGGTCACTTCCTGCGCTCTCCCAAGATCGCTGCTGCCCGTGGCCCGGGGCATCCCTCGCAGGACCGGGCCGGGTCCCCCGTGCGGGGGGAAGGCAGCCTGCGTCAGACGTAGCTCACGTCCCTCGAAGGACGGCTCATGTCCGGCAACCGGAGCGAGGGGGCGACCCCGCTTCCGTCACCCGGGCCCCACCCCGGGCCTGTCCCGGCGCCTCCCCTAGGGGGCCATCCGTGTCGCGGGAGGACATCCGAACAGAGCAGTGCTATCCGCCATCAGCGGGTCTTCCGCACACTTGGTGCAGGCGCGCCATACCCCCGCCTGCCGAGCCCGATGGGCAGCCATCTGCCCTGTGGATCAAGGGAGTTGGCGCGCGTGGGGCTCACTGAACACCCATCACACCAACCCGAAAGATTATGATTTGCACCATTTCTCCTCTTGCGCCCGAATTATGGCGATGTGAATCTGGTATCCCATTCGTCGAAGGAGTTGATCGCATGGTTACGGATCGCACAGCGCCGGTCGAGACGGCCACCCTGGCCGCCGAGGTCGAGGGACTGCTTGAACCCGCCGAGGCCGACGGTGTTTTCCGCGATACCCGCGAGTGTGGAGGTGCGCTGCTGCTGGCCGCGCTGCTCCTGATCTCGCCCCCCACCCCCCGGCCCAAGACTGACATTCGCTAAGGCTGAGGGGAAAGCGTTGGCTGAACAGACGCAGGGAGCAGTCCCGCTGAGCGCTGTGATTGCCGATGCCGCAACCGGGGTCGCCCTCGCCCTGCGGGGTGAGGGCGACCCTTATGCGTTGTCCGGCATTCTTCGGCAGAGCGATGCGCTGACTCCGGCCGCCATCCGGGTGCTCGGCGCCGACGCGCTCGCGCCGTACGCGATGGACCAGGTCGGCACGCCCGTGGGCGCGGACGACGAAGCGGTGATCCGGCAGGCGCTGGCGGCCTATCCGCCGGGAGCGGATGCCTCGGAGGTCTCGGTGTGGAGCTACCGGGGCCTGGTCGAGGCCTCGCATGCGTTTCTCCCGGGAAGCGCACAGCACTGGCCGTCGCCGCCCGAGGCCGCCGCCGGCTGGGTCGACCACGATCCTTGGCCCAAGCTTTCGCACCGGGTGTCCCAGGTTGCCGCGCTCGCGCTGCCCGGGCTGGCGCCCGGTCTCACCGAGCGGCTGGCCACCCGTACCGACGATCTGGCCCGCGGCTTCGTCCGGGCGGTCCGCCGCCGGGACTGGCTTCAGGCGGCCGGTCTGGGCCGCTGGCTGGCACGGCTGCCCGAGGCCCCGCAGAGCCTGGGGCTCGACAGCGGGCTGGCGTTCGTCCGCCATATGGGTGGCGGTGACCCCCGGGTGGCGCTGCATGTCGCGGCCGCCCAGCGTTTCTACGGACGGGGTTGGTGACCGGGGACCGGGGCGGCGACCCCGGGCTGTTGGACCGGATGGTCCGCGACAGCCTGGGGTGGCTGGACGAGGCACGCCCGTTCTTCCGCCTGCCCTCGAACGTGACCACGGACGCCGATCCCAATCTGACCCTCAAACCCCTGGGTGAGCTGGCCGAACTCACTCAGCTGATCGGAGCGCTGCACCCGCGGGACGACATCCGTCGGACGGCCCGCGGTCTCTTCGCGTTCGCCTGGAACGAGACCCGCGACGGTGAGCTGTTCGCCGAGCTGATCCGCGGTGAGCCGTTCGCCACTTATCCGGTGGAGCTCTACGGCGTCTTCGCCCAGGCCGGGCTGCGCCATGCCGACGCCGATGCACTGACGGGGACCACGACGCGGCTGCGCGGCTGGCGGGTGGCCCGCGAGGACCACACCCGGACGCTCGGCGTGCTCAACGCGGAACGGCGGATCGGGCTGCGCCAGCACGCCGACTTCGGTGCCGTGCTCGCCCTGACCGGCCTCGGGCGGCTGCCGGAGCCCTGGGCGCTGGACCGCAAGGGTGCGTACGGCATCACCCATGACGTCTTCCACCTCACCGACTGGGGGCGCAACCGGCAGCGGCTGTCCCCCGAGCTCGCCGACTACCTGCGGCTGTGGGTCCCCTCCTGGCTGGAGAACTGGCTGGAGGAACAACTGTGGGACCTGGTCGGTGAGTTGCTGGCCGTGACGGCCTGTCTGCCCGCGGCTCCCTACGACGCGGCGGCCTGGCAGCGGCTGGCCGGTGCCCAGGCGGCCGACGGGAGTGTGCCCGAGCTGGGTGCCGCACCGTCCACGGGCGACCGGGCCGAGGCGTTCACGGCCTGCTACCACTCCACCCTGGTGACCGCGTTCGCCGCCACCCTCGCGCGTATCGCCTCCGACGAGGCCGAGGCCGGTCCCCCGGCCGGGAACGCGACGGCGGTGGGCGGGCGGACCCCCTGCGAAAGCGAGACTGCCCCGTGACCGTGACGGCCGCATCCCCCGCCCTGCTGCACCGTGTCGGCGACCGGGCCCTGACCTGGCTCGACGACCACCGTGAGCACTTCCGGCTGACCCCTGAGGACTTCGCCAACAATGGTGCGGTCGTCGAGCGGCTCAAGCCCATCGGGGAGCTGGCACTCAATATGCAGGTGCTGTTCCGGGAGGGCGTGGCCGGCTCCCGGCAGAAGGAGCGGGCCGGGAAGCTGCTGGACTTCACCTGGCGGGAGCTGCTGGACGGCGGCAACGTACTGGCCCGGCTCCAGCACGACGAGCCGCTCTCCCCGGTGCCCCTGGAGGTCTATGCGACCTTCCACGAACTGGGCCACCGTCATCCGGGGCTGGAGTCCGCGCTGGAGGTGTGCCGGCGCACCACCACCTGGACGGCGCTGGAGATGATGCCCAACCGGCGGCTCGGCGTGCTCAACGCGGAACGCAAGCTCGGCCTGCCGCTCAGCAGCGACTTCGACCAGGCGGTGGCGCGTACCTGGCTGGGGCAGCTGGCGGAGCCGTGGACCGTGCAGCTGCACATCGCCTACGACCTCACCCACACCGTCTTCCACCTCACCAACTGGGGCGAGTCCCCCGAGCACATCCCGCCGGCCATCGCCGACTATCTGACGCGGTATCTGCCCGCGTGGATGGAGGACTGGGCGGACCTCGAACACTGGGATCTGCTCGGCGAACTCCTGGTCGTCGACGCCTGTCTGCCGCGGCCCACCCTGGACACGGAGCTGTGGGAGCGCTACGCCGCCGCACAGTCCGCCACCGGTGCGATGCCCATCCAGCGCCGGATGCCGCAGGGCGACGCGGCGCGGGTCTTCGATCTGGTCCACCACCCCACCCTGGTCGCCGCGTTCGCCTCCGCGATGGCCACGTCCCGGGCCCTGGCCGCCGTCGGATGAGCCCCGAGCGCCCCGGACCCGGGCTCGCCGACCGTCTCGCGGACGCGGTCACCCTGATCGACGCCCCGGACATCGTGGTGGCCGTGACCCGGCGCGGCCGGCGGACCGTGATGACCGGCGGTTCGGCCATGGCGCCGCCCACCCCCCGGCATGCCCTGCGCTACGAGCTGGGGTCGCTGTCCAAGACCTTCACCGTGCTGCTGCTCGCCGACCTGGCCCGGTCCGGTGTGCTGTCCCTGGACGATCCGCTCGCCGCGCATCTGCCCGGGCTGCCGCTGCCGCATCCGAACTCCCGCCGGATCACCCTGCGGCACCTGGCCACCCACACCTCCGGACTGCCGCGGATCCCCGCCGATCTGATCGCCGGTGCGCTGGTGCACCCGTACGCCAACGGCTATGCCCACTACGACACGGAGCAGCTGCTGCACACCTTCGCCCGGACCCGGACGCGGCACCGGCCGGGCACCCGCTGGCGGTACTCCAACTTCGGGCTGGCACTGCTCGGCCCGGCCATGTCCCGTGCCGCGGGCGCCGGCTACCCCGCCCTGCTCACCGACCGGGTACTGAAACCGCTGGAGCTCACGGACACGACGCTGGGCCCCGGTACCACCGGCACCGACGCCATCGGCCACCGGACGAACGGGGCGACGCCGGTGCGCAGTGCCGACATGGGAGCCTTCATCGCCGCCGGCTCGGTCCGCGCCACCCCCGGCGATCTGCTCAGCTACCTCGAAGCGCACCTCTCCCCCGAGGACACCCCGCTGGCCGGGCCGCTGCGCGAGGTGCAGGTGCCGCTGCTGCGCCGCGGCCTGCGGAAGCGCGACACCCATACTCTGACGTGGTATCAGCACCCCGCCGCCCGCGGCCCGCTGCTCTTCCATGTCGGGGCGACCTTCGGCCAGCAGGCGTTCCTCGGCTACCACCCGGCGTCGCAGACCGGCCTGGTCGCGCTGGCCACCCGCCGCGGCCGTACCTGCCACATGATCAGCACCGCCTACGAGCTGCTCTACGCGCTGGCCGCCGACCCCACGCCCTGACGCGGGGAGCGCCACCGGTCAGAGGTCGCCCGCCAGAATCCGGGCGAGCGAGGTGCCGGGGCGTTCCTCGCTGGCCCGGTGGAAGAGTTCCGCGTACGCCTGGTCGCCGATCGCCGCGCGGGCCCGCTGCTCGCACTCCTCGCGTACGGCGCGCAGTTCCGGGGTGCCGCGCTGCGGATGCCCGACGGTGCGCCAGATGGCCTGGCCGCTGCCGTAGACGCGGGCGGCCGCGGCACCGTCGCCCTGGGCCGCGACCGCCGCCGCGAGCAGATCCAGACCGAGCGCGATCCCGAACTTGTCACCGATGCCCTGCTTGGCCGAGAGCATCGCGCGGGCGTGCTCCGCCGATTCCTTGGGGCGGCCCTGGAGCAGCGAAATCAGCGAGAGCTGGTAGTCGGTGTAGGAGCGGGTCCAGTATTCGCCGCGCTCCACACAGCCGCGGCGCAGTGCGGTCGCCTCGGCACGGGCCCGGGCGAGTTCCCCCAGTCCGGTGAGCGCGAAGATCTGTACGAGCTGGCAGCGCAGCCGCCCGGGAGAGTCGAACGGGTCGTAGGGCGGCGGGCCCAGCACCTGTTCCGCGACGGTGTGCGCGGACATCGGGCGGCCGGCGATCAGATGGGTGAGGCTGATGAGGTAGCCGGCCGCCAGTACCGCCTCCGCGTCGTCGGAGACCCGCGCCGTGCGGGCGCACTCCAGGCCCAGGGCGTCGGCCAGCGCCAGATCGCCCTGGAGCAGTACGGCGACGCCGAGCGCCCACAGGGCCCGGGTGCGGGCCGCGCTCGGCTCCGGCTGCGCGGCGAGGGCCCGGGCCACGTATTCACGGGCCTCGTGCAGATGGCCGCAGCAGCTCCAGAAGAGGCCGATCGAGGCGCTGAGCTGCTGGGCGCGTTCCGGGTCGGTGACCAGGAGGTGGTCCAGCGCGGTGCACAGGTCGACATGGGCGTCGGCGACCCGGCGGTACCAGCCGACCTGTTCGGGGCCCAGCCAGCCCAGTTCGGCGCGGCGGCCGAAGTCGGCGAAGTGCGCGGCGTGCCGGTCGGCGAGGGCGGTCACCTCGTCCAGTTCGGCCAGCCACATCCGGCCGTACTCACGCAGGGTGTCGAGCATGCGGAAGCGGGTGCCCTCGCGGGTGAGCACCGACTTGGCGGCCAGGGCGGCCAGGGTGCTGCGTACTTCCGGTCCGGTGAGCGGTCCCCCGGCGCACACGGCGCTGGCGGATTCCTCGTCGAAGGTCCCGCGGAAGACGGACAGCCGGGCCCACAGCAGCCGTTCCAGCGGTGCGCACAGCTCATGGCTCCAGCCGATGGCGCAGCGCAGGGTCCGGTGCCGCGGCAGCCGTACCGGGCCGTCGGCGGGGTCGAGGGTGTCGAAGCGGGAGGTGAGCCGCTCGGCGATGCGCTCGACGGAGCTGTGCGCCAGCTGGGCACCGGCCAGTTCGAGGGCCAGCGGGATGCCTTCGAGGCGGCGGCAGATGACGGCGGCGGCCTGGGCGTGCAGCGGGGTGGTGAGCCGCAGTCCGGGGGCCGCGGTGCCGGCCCGCTGGGTGAACAGGGCCAGCGCGTCGTTGTCGCCGGTGCACGGCAGCGGGCCGATCTCGGTGGTCCACTCGCCGACGATGTCCAGCGGCTGTCTGCTGGTGACCAGCACGGTCACGCCGGGGGCGGCGGTCAGCAGATCCCCGAGCAGGTCACGGCTGGCGTCGACGAGGTGTTCGCAGGAGTCCAGGACCAGCAGCAGCCGCTTGTCGGCGAGCCATTCGCACAGCGCGGCCACCGGTGTCCGGGCCGTGTGGTCGGCCAGGCCGACGGCATCGCAGACGCTGGCCACCAGCAGTCCGTCCCCCTGCAAGGGCCACAGATCGGCCCAGCAGACCCCGTCCGGAAACCGGGCCGCCGCCGCACGCGCGGCCCGCATCGCGATCCGGGTCTTGCCCACACCACCGGGGCCGGTCAGGGTGATCAGCCGGTGTTCCGTCAACTCGTTGTCGATCCGCCGCAGTTCGGCCTGCCGGCCGACGAAGCTGGTCGACTCCTCGGGAATGTTGCTCGCCACCGGCCCAGTTTGCCCCAGGCGCGGCGTCCTGCGGTCCCGTAGGGGCAGCGGGCCGGGGCGCGAGGTTGACGGCGGCCGGCCGGACGGCGCGTTCTGCGTCAGGGCGTGACGACGGGGAAGGTGGGATGCGGCGTGCTGAGCAGGCCCAGGAACTGGTGCAGTGCGCCCGTCTCGCCGTGTTGTGCGGCGTCTCCCGGTCCCTTGCCGGTGAGCAGGCCGAGCAGCTGGGGTTTGGTGAGGGTGAGGGTGAGATCCGGGGTGCGTTCCTCGGACGGGGTGGGGACGCCGGGCGCACTGACGTAGGTGAGGGCCCCGTGGGAGAGCGTCAGCTGCCAGGTGCGGTCCTCGTCGGGGAGGTAGAGGTCGAGGGCGAGGGCGGTGGACCAGGCCCGGGGGCCGTCGATACGGATGGCGAGCGAGTCGATGAGGTGGTCGACGGGCAGGGCCATCGCGATGTCGGGGTGGAGGGTGTCCGGCGCGGCCTCGGCGAGGCTGCCGCGCAGTTCCATGGCGCCGGTGAGGTAGAAGTTGCGCCACGTGCCGTTCTCGCAGCCGTAGCCCAGCCGTTCGTAGACGAGGGCCAGTTCGCGGCGGGCGCGGAGGTTCTTCGGGGCGGCGAAGACGGCATGGTTGAGGAGGGTGGCGGCGAACCGCAGATCGCCGTCGGCGGCGTAGCGCTTGCCCGCGTCCACCGTGGCCTCGACGCCGCCCATGGTGTCCACGTAGCGCCGGGCCTGTTCGGCCGGCGGATGCTCCCACAGATGGGCGGGGTTGCCGTCGAACCAGCCCAGGTAACGCTGGTAGACCGCCTTGACGTTGTCGCTGAGCGAGCCGTAGTAGCCGTGGTGGGACCAGACCTCCTCCAGGCCCGGCGGCAGCTGCAGCTCCTCGGCGATCTCGGCGCCGGAGAGCCCCTCGTTGAGCAGCCGGACCGTCTGGTCGTGCAGATAGGCGTACAGGTCGCGCTGGTCGGCCAGCAGGGTCCGGACGCGGTCCTTGCCCCAGGTCGGCCAGTGGTGGGAGGCGAAGGCGACCTCGGCCTCGTCGCCGAAGAGGGCGAGCGCCTCGCCCAGGTGGTGGGACCAGGCCCGGGCGTCGCGGACCGCACCGCCGCGCAGCGTCAGGAAGCTGTGCATGGTGTGGGTGACGTTCTCGGCCAGGCAGAGGGCCTGGTGCGCCGGGAAGCAGAAGTTCATCTCCGCGGGTGCCTCGGTGCCCGGGGTGAGCTGGAAGACGAGGCGGATACCGTCGACGATCTCCTCCTGGCCGGTGCGGGTGATGTCGACGGTCGGCGGGATGAGGGTGGTGGTGCCGCTGGAGCGGGCGGCGCCCAGACCGCAGCCGATCTGGCCGTCCGGCCCCTTGGGGAGCTCCGAGCCGTACATGTAGACGGCGCGCCGGGTCATCGCCGTACGGGCGTAGACGCCCTCGCTGACCGCGTGCTGCAGGAAGCCGGCCGGGGCGAGCACCGGCACGGGGTGGTGGCCGGGCGGCAGCACGCCGCGGCCGCCGCCGAAGTGCGCGCGGTGCGAGTGGGTGTAGATCAGGCCGGTGACGGGCCGGTCGCCGCGGTATTTGCGGTAGAGCTCCAGGGCCGCGGCGGCGGTCTCGGTGGAGAGCAGCGGGTCGATGACGATGACGCCGTGGTCGCCTTCGACCAGCGTCATATGGGAGAGGTCCAGACCACGCGCCTGGTAGATACCGTCGGTGACCTCGTACAGACCCTGCCGGCTCACCAGCCGGCCCTGCCGCCACAGGCCCTCGTGCGCGGTGTCGGGGCAGTTCCCGGCCAGGAAGGCATAGGCCTCGGCGTCCCAGATCACCCGGCCGTCGTCCGCGGTGACCTGGGGCGGATCGAGCGCGGCGATGAAGCCACGGTCGGCGTCGGCGAAGTCTTCGTGGTCATCCACGGGTACAGCGGTCACGGGGCGCTACCTCTCCGGGGCGGCGGGCCACAGTCGGAAGACCCATGTCACCGATTTAACCCAATGTGCCGGGTTGTCGCATGCGTGCGGGCGCCCACCGGGACGCGGCCGCGGGCGCCCCGCCGCCGCCTAGCAGCCGCCTTCCATCCGGCGCGGCCCCGACGGCACCGAAGCGGCCTGGCTGCAAGCTCCGCCTCCCATTCGTCCGCGGCCCGCCCGCCGTCACCGGCCGGTCCGCTCAACGGCGTTACGGGCAGGGCGCGAGAGGGCACAACAACGCAGGCGGCACTGTGCCCTTGACGCCTTGGTCAGGCAGCCCTGACGTCGCGCGCTCACCGGAACGATGCCCCGGCCCTTCGCCCTGCCTCCACGGCGTGGCCGTCCGTACGACCGGGAGAGGAGGGACACCCCTGTCCCCGCATGACGACCGCGCCTTCGGCGAGCTCACCGAGCTGTTCCGGCACGGCGCCGCCCGCCGCCCCCGTCACCGTCCGGCCTTACGCGGGCCGGCCCGACCCCGTCCGCACCACCGCTTCGCCTGGCTGGCACCGGCCGCCGCGGCGGGCATACTCGCCGCCGGTGTCGTGCTGGCCCACGGTCTGCTGCTCGCGAGCGGGCTGGTGCTGGCCGGGCTGCTGGGGCAGCGCGCCGCGTACGGGCGCGACCGGCACCGTTAGGAGCGCCGCCGGGCCCTGAGGAGCCGGACCGGCCGGCACACCGTACGCCGCGCCCACACCGCACCCACGCCCACGCCCACGCCCCGACAAGTGAGCCGCCGGGCACTTGCCCCCATGGGAGGCAAGCGGCCGGC
Source organism: Streptomyces sp. P9-2B-2 (assembly GCF_030406865.1). NCBI lineage: Bacteria > Bacillati > Actinomycetota > Actinomycetes > Kitasatosporales > Streptomycetaceae > Streptomyces > Streptomyces sp. P9-2B-2. The sequence goes on from NZ_CP129126.1 coordinate 1,051,266, forward strand.
GGCTTTTTCACGCCCCCGTGAGGGCGCGGTCAGGTGGCACGGCGGCTCTTCGACGCCGCGGCGACACACATGGCACCGAGCAGGAAGGTCAGGGCACCGATGACGATGTTGTTCCAGATCACGCCGGCGTCCGGGGAGCTGCCGACGATCCACGGCGAGATGATCATCCACACGCCGATCGCGCACATGGCGCCGCTCAGGCCGTACATCCGGTCAGGGGCCACGGTGAACCCGACCGCCATCAGGGCGATCGCGACACCGAGTATGAGGTTGTGCACCATCAGCGCCGACTGCGCGCCGGCGAAGTGCAGAATCCACGGTGAGACGGCGCAATACAGGCCGACCAGGAGCACCGGGCCGTCGACGAGTACGACATCCCGCCCGCCGAGCACTCGGTCATACCGTGCCTGCATCTCAGAAGCGTCGGGGTGACCTGCGAGATCTCCCCTGTGGTGTGAGACGTCGGCCATGCGACTCGCCTCCTTCGTTCGCAAGTCCGGCCGTTCCACGTGGCATCCGACCACGCATCTTTATTCTGCGCTTATGTCGGCTTTATGTGTAGATGACGGAGCAGGTGAATTTTAAAGTTTTACCGTCGCGGCGCCGTCACCTGCGACCCAGATCCCGCCCCAGCCCCAGATTCCAGCGCCCGCCGCGGCCGCTCAGCTCCGTCACGGTCAGCGGCGGCACATCCAGTCGCCAGAACGCGTCCGGGGCGACCCGCAGGGCACACACCGCCGCGGCACGCACGACATCCGGCTCGACGACGGCCAGCACCCGGCCCGCGTCCTCGGCCATCCGCGCCAGCCAGCCGGCGATCCGGTCGCACAGCTGCCGCAGCGACTCCCCGCCGTGCCCGGTGAAGTCCGGGTCCGAGAGCCAGGCCGACACCGCGACCGGCTCGGCGTCGGCCACCTCGGCCAGGGTCCGCCCACGCCAGCCGCCCATCCCACAGCCCGCCAGCTCCCCCGCGGGCAGCGCCGAGAGCCCGAGCTCCTCGGCCGTACTGCGGCACCGGACGGAGGGCGAGGCGAAGGCCCGGTCGGCGGGCGGCAACTCTCCGGCGGCGGCCCGGACACGGCGCAGCCCGGCCTCGCTCAGTGGCCCGTCGTCATCGAAACGCGCCTCGCGCTGCGCCAAACCGGCGGCCGGTGAGACCAACATCACCCGAGTTGTCATGTCCTCTTCTCTCGCTCCGCGCAGGGCGATAACCCCTGGCCCGCTCAAGGGAGTTGTCCGGACGGCGCGCCCTGTCCTGCGCCTCTCCGCCCCCTCCGTGGCCTTGGCCGGGGGGTCGGTTCGCGGTACCTTCCCGATGATATTGACGACGACATGACGGAAGCCGGTGGGATCCCGGCGCGGTCGCGCCACTGTATGTCCGGTTATTTACCAGCCCCCCAGGGCCGGGACCGGGCGAGCCAGACCCGGCATGTCGTTACGCACTCCAACGAACAGGGACGCGAGTTCCCCCGCACAGGAGGTCCTGCCATGGCTCAGACCATCGCACCCCCGGCCGCCGGCGCCGTCACCCCGGCCCCGATCCCCCTCAAGGCCATCGCACCGTGGGCGCTTTTCGTCGGCGTCCTGATGCTGGTTCTGCTCTACTTCATCGGCGCCGAGCAGGGTGCCACCTCGCTGCTCTCGGGCTCAGAGGTCCACGAGTGGGTCCACGACGGGCGCCACCTTCTCGGCTTCCCCTGCCACTGATCGGACCGCGCACCCATGAACTCCGTCACCATCAGAAACCTTCTGGTGCGCGGGATGCTCGCCGGTCTGGCCGCCGGTGTCCTGGCCCTCGTCGTCGCCTACCTGCTGGGCGAGCCGAAGGTGGATGCCGCCATCGCGTTCGAGGACGCACACAGCCACGAACACGGGATGGAGGTCGTCAGCCGCGGTGTGCAGTCCACGGCGGGGCTGGCGACCGGCGTACTGATCTACGGCGTGGCACTCGGCGGGATCGCCGCACTGGTCTTCTGCTTCGCTCTGGGGCGGATCGGCCGGTTCGGTGCCCGCACCACGGCGGCGCTGCTCTCCGGCGCCGCGCTGGTGGCCGTGTACCTCGTACCGTTCCTGAAGTACCCGGCCAATCCGCCCGCCGTCGGTGACCCCGACACGATCGGCACCCGCACCGCCCTGTTCTTCCTGATGATGCTGCTCGGCATCCTGCTGGCCGTCGCCGCCACGCTCCTCGGCCGGCGGCTGGCTCCGAAGCTGGGCAACTGGAACGCCACGGTCGTGGCCGGCGCCGCGTTCGTGGTCGCCATCGGCCTCGCCTATGCGTTCCTGCCGGCCTACGACAATGTGCCCGAGGGCTTCCCCGGCACGCTGCTCTGGCAGTTCCGGCTGTCGGCGCTCGCCATCCAACTGGTGCTGTGGACGACCTTCGGGTTGCTCTTCGGCCACCTCGCGGAGCGCGTCGTACCGGCACGGCAGGAGGCCCCCGCGGCCGAGGCGGCTCCCGCCGTCTCCTGATCCGGCCGGCCGCAATCACCGAGGGAGGGTCCGCGACTTCGCGTCGCGCGCCCTCCCTCGACGCGTAGCGGGCGGGGTGTGCGCGGTCCCGGCCGCGGACGGCCTCAGGACAGACCGGGGACGCTGTCCAGATGCGGCAGATCGTGGTCGAGGCGCTCCCGTTTGGCGCGGAGGTAGCGGATGTTCTCCGCACGGGGCGGCATCAGCAGCGGGACCTGTTCGTCGACGGGGATCCCGTGCCGCAGCAGGGCCTCGCGCTTGCGCGGATTGTTCGACAGCAGCCGTACGGACCGGACACCGAGGTCCTGGAGGATCTCCGCCGCGGCGCCGTAGTCACGGGCATCGACCGGCAGCCCGAGCGCGATATTCGCCTCGACGGTGTCCAGCCCGCCCTCCTGGAGCTTCATCGCGCGGAGCTTGCCCAGCAGCCCGATTCCGCGGCCCTCATGGCCCTGGAGATAGACCAGAACGCCGCGGCCTTCCGCCACGATCGCGCGCAGCGCCTCGGACAATTGATCGCCGCATTCACAGTGGGTGGACGCGAAGGCATCACCGGTCAGGCATTCCGAATGCACCCGGGTCAGCACCGACTCCCCCACGACATCGCCGTGGACCAGAGCCACCTGCTCGATACCGCTACGGCGGTCCAGATAGCCCACGGCGAGAAATTCACCGTAGGTCGTGGGCAGCCTGACCGTCACCACCTGTTCCACGCCCGGCCGTTGGCCGAAGGCATCATTGATTGCGACACGGAGGTCGGGGCCGGCGGAGTCCTCGGGGTCCATCATGGCGGCGATCGTACCCGCGCGGGTAAATGATCGGCAGAACTCACTCACCATGACAACAAGTATGCTGCGACGCCGTGACAAACGATGCCGTGACAACCACGACTCCGCGAGTCGGCGACGAAAGGCCGCAGCATCCCATGACCGCTTCGGGACACCCGACTTCGGCCACCGGCCCGCTGCCGGCGGACACCACGGAGGACGTACGGGCACGGCGGCCGACGATGGCCGTGCTGCCCATCGGCAGCTTCGAACAGCACGGTGCCTTCCTGCCGTTGACCACCGATACCGTCATCGCCTGCACCATCGCCCGGGAGGTGGCCGCCGGCCGTCCCGTCCAGGTGCTGCCGCCGCTGACGGTGTCCTGTTCGCATGAGCACGCCGACTGGCCGGGGACCGTGAGCATTTCCGCCCGCACCCTGCACGCGGTCGTCACGGACATCGCCGATTCGCTCCACCGGTCCGGTATCGACACCCTGATTCTCATCAACGGGCACGGCGGAAATTACGTCCTGCGCAATGTCGTTCAGGAATCCGCCGGGCGCGGGGTGCGGATGGCACTGTTCCCGGGCTCCGCCGACTGGGACGCGGCACGCACCCGGGCCGGGGTGGAGACGCCGTCGCACACCGATATGCATGCGGGAGAGGTCGAGACGTCCATTCTGCTGTATGCCCATCCCGAATTGGTCAAGGAAGGCTATGAATCGGCGGATTGCGTCGCCGATGACCGGAAGCAGCTGCTGACGCTCGGCATGTCGGCCTATACCGAATCCGGTGTCATCGGGCGGCCGTCGCTGGCATCCGCCCACAAGGGACGGGAATTGCTGGCCGGGCTCACCGAGGCATTCGGTGAATACGCAGCGCTGTTCGGCGACCGGGCGGCAGCCGATGTCTGAGCTGCTCGACGCGTCGGCCGCCTGGGACCTGCTGCGGCGTCTCCGTACGACGGACGAGGCGCTCGCCGCCGGGATGGCCCCGGACGGAGACGGCGGACTGCGCTGGGGGCGGCCCGCCACACCCGAGGCGCAGGAGCTGGCCGGCCGCTATCTGCCGCTCTGCCTGGCCGGCCCGGAGGTCGCGTTCGCCCAGCTCGGGCAGAGCCTGGACGGCTTCATCGCGACCCGTACCGGCGATGCCGACTTCGTCACCGGCGAGGAGGACCGCTGCCATCTGCACCGGCTGCGCGCGCTGTCCGACGCGGTGCTCGTCGGGGCCGGCACCGCCGCGGCGGACGATCCGCGGCTGACCGTACGCGCCTGTGCGGGCGACAACCCGGTGCGGGTGGTGCTCGATCCGCGGGGCCGGGTGCCGCGGAGCAGCGGGGTGTTCACGGACGGCGCGGCGCCGACCCTGTGGGTGGTGGGACCGGATGCCGCCCCCGCGGACCCGGGCGCCGGAGTCGAGGTGCTGGTGCTGCCGGACGCGGCCGCGTTCGCCCCGGAGCGGCTGCTCGCGGCGCTGGCGCGGCGCGGGCTGGGCAGGGTGCTGATCGAGGGCGGCGGGGTCACCGTGTCGCGGTTCCTGCACGAACAGGCGCTGCACCGGCTCTATGTCACCGTCGCCCCGGTCCTGCTCGGTGACGGCATCCCCGGCCTCCGTTTTCCCGGGACGCCGGTGATGCGGGAGGCGCTGCGCCCGCCACTACGGCGCGCGTTGCTCGGCGAGGACACCCTCTTCGAGTTCGCCCTGCGGTCGGCCGGTGAGCCCTCGGGCGGACCGGCGGACTGAGGCAGGTCCGCCGGTCAGGGCGGACCGGCGGACCAGGGCGTCTCGCTCCGCTCGCCGTGCGTCTGCGCCTGGTACCGCGCTCCCCCGCCCACCGCCGACGGGACCTCCGCACCGCGCTGCCGGACCATCCCCGTACTCCCGGTACGGGGGTGCCCGTCCGCCGGGCGGGGCAGGGCAGCGGACGCCGCCGGCTGTTCCGCGGGAAGCGGAGCGGCGCGGCGCAGGGCGGGTCCCAGCAGCACGGCGGCGCCGGGGAGGCTTGCGACGAAGGCGAGTACGCCGTAGATCACCGCGGTGGTGAGTCCCTGCGTCGCGCCCAGTCCGGCGGCGCCGAAGGCCCAGGCGGCGACGCCTTCCCGGGGTCCCCAGCCGCCCACGTTCAACGGCAGCGCCATCGCGAGCAGCGCCAGCACCACCAGCGGCACCAGCTCGGCGGCCGGTGCGGTGACGCCCGCGACCCGGGCGGCCAGGACGAACATCCCGAGGTAGCCCGCCAGGACGGCCACGGACGAGAGCGCGACACCGGGCCAGACGCCGCGGGCCAGCAGGCCCTGGCGGGCTTCGGCCAATACGGTGCGCAGGGCGCGTTCGCCACGGGAGGCGCCCCGGCGGCGGCGCAGCCGGACGGCGACCGCGACCACCAGCAGACCCGTAACGGCCGCGGCCAGCGCCACGGCGGGCGAGGCGAGGAAGCGGGCGACCGGTGCCAGGACCGGTGACGGCCGGACGAGCAGCACCGCGGCCCCGGTGACGAGCAGCACGACCTGGCCGGCGGTCCGTTCCAGGGCCACCGCGCGGACCCCCCGGCCGAGGTTGCCGGAGGTGCGGCCGTGGTCCACGGCGCGGTGCACATCCCCCAGCACGCCACCGGGCAGCGCCGCGTTGAGGAACAGCGCCCGGTAGTAGTCGGCGACGGCCCGGCCGAGCGGCAGCCGCAGGCCGAGGCCGCGGGCCACCAGACACCAGCGCCAGGCACTGAACACCGTGGTCAGCACGCCGATGGCGAGCGCGGCCAGCAGGGTGGCGGCGTCGATCCGGTGCAGCCCGTCCAGGAAGGCCTGCGAGCCCAGATGCCACACCAGGGCCACCAGGATGCCCAGTCCCGCGAGCATCCTGAGCCATGCCGCCCAGCGGGACCGCGTCATCATGCGCTCCCGGACCGCTGCCGGGGCAGCGCCAGCAGATCGGTGTGGTGCACCGCGACGGTCAGCTCCCCCGCCGCACACTCCTCCAGCCGCCGGCGGAGATAGGCGACGGCCTCGGGCGCCAGCTCCGGCCGCTGGGCGTGCGCGGCACCGACCCAGCCGCGCAGCCATTCGGCGATCAGCGCGGATTCGGCACAGCCGAGCCGCCACGGGCTGGACTGCACCAGCACCGTCGCCCCGTGCCGTTCGAAGGCCGCGACCGCCGCCGCGATGGCGTCCGGTCCGAGCAGTGCGCGGCCCTGGTCCGTACGGCGCTGATGGTCGTTGAAGGCGTCGGCGATCTCGGCGTCGAACGGATCGGCCGGGGTCAGCTCGACCCGTCCGGCGACGGAGAGCGCCAGCAGCGCCGGGCTGCCCGCGCCCATACAGGCCTCGGCGAGGTCTTCCACCTCGTCCTCGGTGAGCAGATCCAGCAGTGCTGAGGCGGTGACCAGCGAGGTCCCGGCGAGGTCGTCGGCGGTGAGGGTGGCCAGATCGCCGCGCGCGGTGGTGGCGGCAACGGGCGTGCCATCGGCGGCCGTTACCGGCATCCGCGCCCCGGCGAGGGCGAGCAGCGCGGGGTCCAGGTCGTGCAGGACCCACTGCTGCGGACCGGGCAGCCGGACGCCGAGCCAGCGCCCCATGGAGCCGATACCGCAGCCGAGATCACGGATCACCAGACCGCGGGGGCCGCCGGGCGGGCCCTCGGGCGCGGACTGTGCCTCAAGCCACGCCAGCAGCGGGCGCAGCAGCTCGGGGGCCCGGGCCGCGGCATCGGCGCGTTCCCGCAACTCCAGCCACCGCGGGGCGAATCGGGGCCTCTCGGGCGCGCTCATCGCGTGCTCCGGGGCTTGTGCCGAACCCGTTCCAGCACTCCGGCCAGACTGTGCGACGTCATCTCCCACCTCTCCAGCATGGCACGCCGGGCGCGCGCCGAACTTCTGACCCCGTCCCGCAGTTGTGGATCGCCGAGCCAGCCGCGCAGTGCCTCGGCGAGCGCCGCCGGGTGGCCGGGCGGTACGAGCAGGCCGGGGACACTGCCGTCGGGGGCCTGCCCGACCGCTTCGGGTACGCCGTCCACCGCCGTCGCGAGCACCGGGATCCCGCGGGCCAGCGCCTCGGTGACGACCATGCCGTAGGTCTCCGCGTACGAGGTGAGCACCAGCAGGTCGGCGGCGGCGTAGCTCGCCTCCAGGTCCGCGCCCGCGCGGGGCCCGGTGAAGGTGATCCGGTCGTCGAGGCCGAACCCGGCCACCGCGCCGCGGAGTTGGGCGGCATAGCCGGGGTCGCGGCCGAGCCCGCCGACACATGCGCAGCTCCACGGCAGGTCCGTGACCGTCGCCAGTGCGTCGATCAGGCGGTGCTGTCCCTTGCGCGGGGTGACCGCGGCGACGCACAGCAGCCCGGTGGCGCCGTCGGTGCCGGGTGCGAGGGGCGCGGGGTCGGCGCCGGGCCGGACGGCGTGGACCCGCTCGGGGGCCAGTCCGTGGTGGGTGACGAGCCGGTCGGCGGCCCAGTCGCTGGTGGCCACGACGGCGGCGACGGTGTGCAGGGTGCGGTGTTCGCGGGCGTCCAGCTCCGCGGCCACGGCGGGGTCGAGGCCGGTCTCGTCGCCCAGCGGGAGATGCACCAGGACGACGAGGCGCAGCCGTTCCGCCTCGGGGGCGAGGACCTCGGGGACACCGCAGGCGACCAGGCCGTCGAGGAGGACCACGGCGCCGTCCGGCAGCGCCGCCAGCCGCTGCGCCAGCTCCGCGCAGGCGGTGGCGTCCGGCCGCGGCCAGCTGCCGGACAGCGCGTACGGGCGTACCTGCCAGCCCGCGGCCGGGAGGTCGCGGCACACCCGGCGGTCGTAGGTGTTGCCGCCGCTGGGTGACGTCGGGTCGTCGATGTCACCGGGCAGGACGAAGTGCACCACCCGCTCCCCCGGGGCGGCGCCGGTTCGGGTCACAGAGTGCGCTCGTACGTCGCCCAGGCGATGTGTGACTCGTGCAAGGTGACCGATATCCCGGCCAGCTCGCGGGCTCCCTCGCCGAGGTTGCCCGCCTCGATGCGGTCGGCGAGCCGGTCGGCGATGACCTTGGCCAGGGCCTCCGTCGAGGTGTTGATACCGGCGAAGGCGGGCTCGTCGTCGAGGTTGCGGTAGTTCAGCTCCGCGATCACACCGCCGAGTTCCTGGGTGGCCAGGCCGATGTCGACGACGATGTTGTCGGCGTCGAGCTCCGCCCGGCGGAAGGTCGCGTCCACGATGAAGGTCGCGCCGTGCAGACGCTGCGCGGGGCCGAAGACCGCGCCACGGAAGCTGTGGGCGACCATCAGGTGATCGCGGACGGTGATGCTGAACAAGGCCGTTCCTCCGGTGTGATGTCGGTCTCAGTGGCGGGGTCGCCGGGGATGGAATTCAGGGCGGTTTCGCGGGGCGGTCAGCCGTCCGCCGACGCGTAGCGGATGCGGTGGCACAGCGCCGGCAGGTCGCCGGAGGCGAGCCGGGGCAGCACCTCCGGCAGCTCCTCGAAGGCGGACTCGCCGGTGATCAGCGCGTCGAAGGCGGGGTCGGCGAGCAGGTCCAGGGCGAGCGCGAGCCGGTCGGCGAAGGTACGGCGGGCGCGGCGGGCCGGGGAGACCGCGCCCACCTGACTGCTGCGGACGACCAGCCGGCGGGAGTGGAAGGCCTCCCCCAGCGGCAGGCTGACCTGCCGGTCTCCGTACCAGCTCAGCTCGATGACGGTGCCTTCCGGGGCGAGCAGTTCGAGCGAGCGCGCGAGCCCCTCCTCGGTGGCGCTGGCGTGGACGACGAGGTCGCAGTCGCCCAGCGCGTCCTGCGGCAGGGCGAAGTCCACGCCCAGTGCCTTGGCGGTCGCCGCCCGCGCGGGGTCGGCGTCCACCAGCTGTACCCGGACGGCGGGGTAGCGGGCGAGGATCGCGGCGACACCGCAGCCCACCATGCCCGCACCGATCACCGCGATCCGGTCGCCGACCAGCGGCGCGGCGTCCCACAGGGCGTTCACCGCGGTCTCCACGGTGCCCGCCAGTACGGCCCGCGAGGCGGGCACCGCGTCGGGCACCGGAGTGACCGCGCTCGCCGGGACGACATAGTGCGTCTGGTGCGGGTAGAGACTGAAGACGGTGCGGCCCAGTAGAGCGGGAGGCCCTTCCTCGACAACTCCGACATTGAGGTAGCCGTATTTGAGGGGCCCGGGGAAATCGCCTTCCTGGAAGGGCGCCCGCATCACGGAATGCTGGCTCACGGGGACGCCGCCACGGAAGACCAGGGTCTCCGTTCCGCGGCTCACTCCGGAACATAGTGTGCGTACCAAAACCTCATCGGGTCCGGGGTCCGGCAAGGGCACTGTCCGGATTTCACCGTGACCCGGAGCGTTTAGCCAAAACGCACAAGCGACGCGCGGCATCGGAATCCTCCTGGACGCTCCGGCGATGATTCGTCGATGCTGGGGATCATGAGAACGCCGTCACCCTACGCGGCACCTCTCGACTCCGCCACACATCCGGGAGGCATGGTGACCGTACAAGAGCGTTACGACACAAGGCCGTTCGGACCGGACATTACGGCGGGCACAGGAGTGCAGCTGCTCATACTGGAAGCGCTCCGCCGGGTGGTCGGTCTGAGCACCGCGGGGTGGCTGACGGGCTGCGTGTTCGCGGTGGCCACCTGGGTGGTGCTCACCGTCGCGCTGCGCCGGTCGTGGCCCCGGTCATTCGGTATGGCTTCGTTCGGTATGGCCAACCGCGTCACACTGGCCCGCACGATCCTGGTCGGCGGGGTGACGGCGCTGGTCGCGGACTCCTTCGAGCGGCGGACGCCGGTCGCGGTGCTGGTCGCGCTGGCCGCCGTGGCGCTGATCCTGGACGCGGTGGACGGTCAGGTGGCCCGGCGCACCGGCACCGTGACGCCGCTCGGGGCGCGCTTCGACATGGAGGTCGACGCCTTCCTCATCCTGGTGCTCTGTGTGTATCTCGTGGTGCCGCTGGGCCCGTGGGTGCTGTGCATCGGCCTGATGCGGTACGTCTTCGTCGCGGCGTCCTGGGTCTGGCCATGGCTGAGTGGCGCGCTGCCGCACAGCATGGCCCGCAAGACCGTGGCGGCGCTGCAAGGCATCGTGCTGGTCGTGGCCGGTGCCGGGGTGCTGCCGCGCCCCGCGGCGGCGGTCGCGGTGAGCGGGGCGCTGGCGGCGCTGGTGTGGTCCTTCGGGCGGGATGTCGGCTGGCTGTGGCGGGTCCGGGGGCTCTCGGGCGGCCCGGCTGCGGCGCGCGGACCGGACCGGGCCGAGGAAGACCTGCCCGCTATGTCCCGGCGTGCCGGCCCAGATAGATGACGAGCGCCAGGAAGACCAGCAGCAGATGGCTGACGACGAAGTAGAGGAACACCCGTCGCCACAGGCTGCGCCGGGGAGCCCGGTGGGGGAACAGGACCGCGCCGGGCAGCCGCGCCAGCTGGGTCCCGGGGCGGATCGCGGTCGCCCGGGGCCGCCGGACGCCGCAGCGCGCCGAGGTGTGCGGGCGGGCGGCGCCCTCCGGGCAGGCCCGGCCGTGTCCGGGTGCCGTACGGATCGTCCCGCGCCCGGGTGGGCGCCCCCGGCAGGGCCGTACGGTGCCCGGGCCGGAGGGTGTGGGTATGCAGGTGCGGGAGCGGACCGCACGCCAGGGCGGCGGCCCCTTACGCCGTGGTGCGCCGGACATCAGCGATCACCCTGTTCCGGTGGGGCTCATGCGGACCGTGCCCGTCCGGCCGGCGTCCGTGGAGCGCGGCGAGCGGATCACGAGACCGCCCCCACCGCGCCGGTCGCCGGCACCCCGGCGGCCGTCGGCCGTGCGCCGGCGTCGGCCTGCCGGAGTTCGGTGAGCAGGGCATGCTGCCCGGCGAGCACCTCGGTGAGGGCCCGGCGGGCGACCCGCAGCAGTTCGGTGACCTCGCCGCCGGCCAGCTCGTAGACGACGGTGGAACCGCTGCGGGTGGCCGTCACCATGCCCGAGCGGCGCAGCACCGCCAGCTGCTGGGAGAGCGCGGACGGCTCCACCCCGATCGCGGTGAGCAGCCCGCTCACCGGCATCGGTCCGCTCTGGAGCAGTTCCAGCACCCGGATACGGACCGGGTGGCCCAGCATCCGGAAGAAATCGGCCTTGGCCTGACAGACCGGAAGCCACGCACCATTCATGTCCGCGCCCCGCTCCCGGGACCGGCCGCGGACCACGCCGCACACACCCGTTCCCCTGCCGATTCGGCGAAACCGCCCACGCATGTCCTCCGCGTTCAGGCCGCACGGCCGTCGCGTCATCTGTTGAATTGCGGAATTCTGCAACTGTAGACGACGCGGGCGGGCTTCTTGAATGGGTGTCGCGGAGAAACCGGGGGCGGGCGCGGTACGGGCACGGCACGTGCGTACGCCGTCGTCCGCCCGCTCACCACCCGGCCCTCCGCTGCCCGGACGAACTCCGCGGCTGCCGCGCACAGTTGTGGGGCCGGCCGGGCGGACCTGTGTCGACGCCGGACCCGCACCGGCCGCGGGCGGGGCATCGGCCGGTGCCCCGCCCGCAACAATTCCGGTGGACAGCCCCACGCCCCAACCACATAGTGACGCCCATGACTTCACTGGTACGCCACCTCACCCTCGACTGCACCGACGCCTATCGCCTGGCGCGCTTCTGGGCGGAGGTGCTGGACGGCTCGCTGGCCGAGGACGACCTGCCGGGCGATCCGGAGGCCACGGTCACGGCCGCGGGCACCGCGCTGCTGTTCGTCACGGTGCCCGAGGCCAAGGCCGGGAAGAACCGGGTGCACCTGGATCTCCAGCCGCAGGACCGGGGCCGGGACGAGGAGGTCGAGCGGCTGCTGACGCTCGGCGCGACGCCGGTCGCCGACCACCGGCGCCCGGACGGGACCGGGTGGGTGACGCTGGCCGATATCGAGGGCAATGAGTTCTGTGTGGAGCGCAGCGCGGCGGAGCGGGCGGGCTGAATCCGCCTCAGTCCTGCGGGGACCGGGCGGCCGCGAGGCGCTCCTGTGCTTCGGCGAGGTCCTCGTCGGTCGGGGCGTCGTCCTGGGTGAGAGTCCGGCGCCAGTAGCCGCTGAAGTCGATCCGGCCCTTGTCGATACCGCGCTCGTCGACCAGATGGCGCCGGAGCGCACGGACCGCGCCCGCCTCCCCGGCCAGCCAGGCGAAGACCGGCCCGGGCGGGAAGGTGAGGGCGCGTACGGCGGCCGGGAGGGTGTCGTGGCGGCCGTCCGTGTGCACCCATTGCACGGTGAGTTCCGCCCGGGTCGTGAAGTGCTGCTCGTCGGCCGGGCCGGCCACCTCGACGCAGGCCAGCGCGCGGGTGCCGGACGGCAGCGCCTCGACGAGGGAGCCGATGGCCGGCAGGGCGGTCGCATCGCCGGCCAGCAGCAGCCAGTCGGCCCGGTCGAGCGGCAGCGCCCTGGCGTACTCGGCGGCCGGGCCGTACCGGGCGAGGAGGTCGCCCACGGCGGCGGAGGCCGCCCACCGGGTCGCCGGGCCGGCCGTCGCCGGTGTGCCGTGCAGCACGAAGTCGACGGTGATCCGGTGCCGGACGGGGTCGTAGGCGCGCACCGTATAGCTGCGCATCCACGGCCGGTCGTCTTCGGGGAGGGCGAGGAACGCCTGGTACCAGCTCATCGCGTCGCCGTCCGCGGCGGCGTCGGGCAGCCGGGGCGCGCGCCGGCCCGGCTTGGGGAAGAGCAGCTTGAGCTGCTGGTCGGGCCAGGTGGGGAAGTCGTCGAGGCCGGCACCGGCGAAGGTGATCCGGACCATGTGCGGGGTGATCCGCCGGACGTCGGTGACCTCTATGAGCGCGACGGGCACGGCTGTCATCGGGTCCTCCATGGGGCAGCAGGGGCGAGGGCGGGGGCTTGTGCGGGGTGCGCCGTGACGTAGCTCCGCAGATGGCGGGCCGTCAGCGAGTCGCCGGTGGCGACGAGATCGGCGGGGGTGCCGGTGAAGACCACCCGCCCGCCGTCCTGGCCGGCGCCGGGGCCGAGGTCGATGATCCAGTCGGCGTGCGCCATCACGGCTTGGTGGTGCTCGATGACGATGACGGTGTTGCCGTCGTCGACCAGCCGGTCCAGCAGGCCCAGCAGCTGGTCCACATCGGCGAGATGGAGTCCGGTGGTCGGCTCGTCGAGGACATAGACGGCGCCCCGCTCCGCCATGTGGAGGGCGAGTTTGAGCCGCTGGCGTTCGCCGCCGGAGAGGGTGGTGAGCGGCTGGCCCAGGCCGAGATAGCCCAGCCCCACCTCGGCGAGGCGGTCGAGGACGGTGCGGGCCTGCCCGGTGGCGAAGAACTCCCGGGCCTCGGCCACCGGCATGGCGAGGACCTCGCTGATGTTCTTGCCGCGCAGGGTGTAGGTGAGGACCTTGGGCGTGAACCGCTTGCCCTCGCACTCCTCGCACACCGAGGCCACCCCCGCCATCATCGCGAGGTCGGTGTAAACGAGGCCGATGCCCTTGCAGGTGGGGCACGCCCCTTCGGAGTTCGCGCTGAACAGGGCGGCCTTGACGCCGTTGGCCTTGGCGAACGCCGTACGGATCGGGCCGAGCAGCCCCGTATAGGTGGCCGGGTTGGACCGCCGGGAACCCCGGATCGGGGACTGGTCGGCGACGATCACGCCGTCCCGTCCGGGCAGTGACCCATGGATCAGGGAACTCTTGCCCGAGCCCGCGACGCCGGTGACGACGGTGAGCACCCCCAGCGGGATGCCGACGCTGACGTCCTTGAGGTTGTGGGTGTTCGCGCCGCTGATCGTCAGCTCTCCCACCGGCCGCCGCACCCGCTCGCGCAGCCCGGCGCGGTGGTCGAGGTGACGCCCGGTCAGGGTGCCGGAGGCGCGGAGCGCGGCGACGTCACCGGTGAAGCAGAGCTCTCCTCCGGCGGAGCCGGCTCCCGGGCCGAGGTCGACGACATGGTCGGCGATCGCGATCGTCTCGGGCTTGTGCTCGACGACCAGGACCGTGTTGCCCTTGTCGCGCAGCCGCAGCAGCAGATCGTTCATCCGCTGGACGTCATGCGGATGCAGTCCCACGGTCGGCTCGTCGAAGACATAGGTGACATCGGTCAGGCTGGAGCCGAGGTGACGGACCATCTTCACCCGCTGGGCCTCACCGCCGGAGAGCGTGGCGGACTCCCGGTCCAGGCTCAGATAGCCCAGGCCGATCTCGACGAGCGAGTCGAGGGTGTGGCAGAGGGTGGCGACCAGCGGGGCCACGGCGGGGTCGTCGATGCCCCGGACGAAGGTGACCAGGTCGCTGATCTGGAGGGCGGCGCATTCGGCGATGTTGCGGCCGGCTATCCGGGAGCCGAGGGCGGCGGGGTTGAGGCGGGCTCCGCCGCAGGTACCGCAGGCGGTGAAGGTCACCGCCCGGTCGACGAAGGCCCTGATGTGCGGCTGCATGGCGGCCCGGTCCTTGGCGAGGTAGCTGCGCTGCACCCGTACCAGCAGGCCTTCGTAGTTGAGGGTGGAGGTGCCCACCTTGATCTTGGTGGCGGGCTTGTGCAGGAAGTCGTCCCACTGGGCGGGCGTGAAGTCCTTGAGTTTGACGTCCGGGTCGAAGAATCCGGAGGTGGCGAGGGTCTGCCAGTACCACGAGCCGACGGTGAAGCCGGGAGCGGTGATCGCCCCCTCGTTGAGGGAGAGTTCGGTGTCCAGCAGCTCGCCGGTGTCGATCGCCGAGACCCGGCCGAGCCCTTCGCACTCCTGGCACATGCCCTCGGCGCTGTTGAAGCTGAAGGCGGTGGAGGTACCGGCGTGCGGGGTGCCCAGGCGGCTGAAGATGATCCGCAGCATGGTCTGTGCGTCGGTCGCGGTGCCGACCGTGGAACGGGAGTTGGCGCCCATCCGCTCCTGGTCCACGACGATCGCCGCGCTGAGATGGTGCAGCGCGTCGACATCGGGCCGGCCCTGGCTCGGCATGAAGGACTGGATGAAGGCCGTATAGGTCTCGTTGATGAGCCGCTGCGATTCGGCGGCGATGGTGCCGAAAACCAGGGAGGACTTCCCCGAGCCGGAAACACCGGTGAAGACGGTGAGCCGGCGCTTGGGAATGTCGAGTGAGATATCGGCGAGATTATTCTCCCTGGCGCCGCGTACCTGGATCAGGTCGTGACGGTCCGCGGCCGATGTTTCCCCGTTGCCCGGCCGTCGGCGGGTCTGCCCGTCCCCCATGTGCGCTGCCACCCCTCTGCTATCTTTACGCCGTAAAGAGTCCGGTCGGGGACGTTACTTTATGCCGTAAGGAGTGGCAAGTGGTGGTTTTCGCGGGCCAGGGCGACGCCCGTCGTTCGATGGCACTGTTGTGGCGTGCGGAAAGCCCCGCCGGAGCGCGGACGCGGCGGTGGCCGGGACCCAAGCCGGCGCTGAGCGTGGCGGCGATCGTCGACGCCGGGGTGGCGGTCGCGGACGCCGACGGTATGGCGGCGCTGTCCATGCGCGCGGTCGGCGAACGGCTGGGCCGTACCGCGATGGCGCTCTACACCTACGTCCCCGGCAAGAGCGAGCTGGTGGACCTGATGTATGACCAGGTGCTGGCCGAGCTGCCCACCGACTACGACCTGACGCCGGGCTGGCGCACCGCGGTGACCTCGTGGGCCGAGGACACCTGGGAGTTCTACCTCCGCCACCCCTGGGTGCTCCAGGTCTCCCAGGCACGCCCGGTGCTCGGCCCCAACGAATACCGCGCCCTGGAGACGCTGCTCCGCCTGCTGTACGCGACGGAGCTGAGCTCGGCGGTGCTGCGACGGGTGGTCGGGGCGCTGTTCCACTTCATCCGCGGCGCCGCGCAGACCGTGACGGAATCGCGGCAGGCCGCGGCCTCGACGGGAGTGTCCGACGAGGAGTGGTGGCAGGCCCGTTCCGGCCTGCTGACCGAGATGGTCCCCGACTTCGCGGAGCGCTTTCCGCTGCTGGTCCGGCTGGAGACCGAGGGTGCCGCCCCGGACCCGGGCGACGCGGTCCCCTACATGGAACGCGAGGCGCGGAGCACCTTCGACATCGGACTCGCCGTCATCCTGGACGGCATCGACGCGGCGATCCAGCAGGGCCGCTGAGGGGCCGCCACCCCGGCGGCCCGCTTTCCCGCGCGGCCGTTGGGGTGATCAAGGGGCCTCGCTGCGCCCGGGCCGGTGTCGTCGGCCGGGCTTGGCGCGTTGGTCTTCCGTGACCGTTTTCCGCGCCCGTCCGTGGTTTCTGCCGACCAGCCTCGCGGCCTTCCTGACCGAGGCGTGGCCGGACGGGCCGGCTGACGACCCGTCGGATACCGGGCCCGGTACCGGACCCGACGGGCCGTCGCATGCGCCGTCCGACACCCCGTCCGCCACCCGGTCCGATACCCGGTCAGCTGATTCCGGGCCGACCGATTGCCCCTCGCGTCCGGACGCGCCCGACACCCCCGACAGGGACCCGGACAAGCCCGCTGACCGGCCCTGATGGCGGGCCCGGCGGCAGGCCGGGCAAGGGAGCTGACGGCGTGTCGAAAGCTGGCGGCTGCACCCACCGTGACGATCGGCTCACCATGTGTGGCGAGCCGGAGTGATCACCCATAGCTTCGCCTCATGGTGCTACGACAGATGAAATACATGGGCTGCGTCGCCGCGGTGATGATCGGCGGCCTGGGTGCCGCGTCCCCGTGCGACGCTTCCGGACGCCATGTCGTCCACGCAGGCGAATCGATCCAGCGCGCGGTGAACAGGGCGCGGCCGGGCGACACCATCGTCGTCCGGCCCGGCGTCTACCGGGAGAGCGTGCTGATCAACAAGTCACGGCTGCGCCTGGTCGGCGCGGGCCGCAAGACGGTGATCGCCCCGTCGGGCAGACGGGCCGCGAACGCCTGCGGGAAGGACGGCAACGGCATCTGTGTCGTCGGAAAGGGCAGAACGCTGCGCGACGTCACGATCCGCTCGCTGACCGTCAGAGGCTTCAAGAAGAACGGGATCTTCGCCTCCGGGACCGACCGGCTCTCGGTGATCCACGTGACCGTGCGGAAGAACGGTGTGTGGGGCATCGCGCAGGAGAAGTCCATCCGCGGTGTCTTCCGCGACAACTCCGCCATCGACAACGGCGACGCGGGCATCTTCCTCGCGAACAAGACCAAGGAAGAGGGCGGCGGCGCCGACACCCGGGGCGCCGTGATCAGCGACAACTACCTCGCGGGGAACCGCATCGGCGTCACGATCCGGCGGGTCAGGAACCTGACGGTCGGCTACAACACCATCACCAGGAACTGCGGTGGGGTGTTCGTCGTCGGTGACGAGTCCCGTCCCCAGGCCGGCGCGCTGACGGTACGGAACAACTCCATCTACAAGAACAACAAGTTCTGCCGCGGCAACACCCGGCTGCCGGACATCCAGGGTTCCGGCGTCGTGCTCACCGGAGCCGAGCACGTCCTGGTACGGCGCAACGTGATCCGGGACCACCACGGCAAGTCGCCGCTCTCGGGTGGTGTCGTGCTCTTCCACAGCTTCGTGAAGGTGCTCAACCACCACAACGTCATCAGCCACAACATCGTGCTGCACAACAGGCCGGTGGACCTGGCCAACCGGGACCTCCCCGGCAAGGGCAACCGGTTCATCCGCAACGTCTGCCGGACCTCGGAGCCGGCCGGGCTGTGCCGACGGCTGCCCCGGGACGGGCTGACCCCGTCGGCATCGGGAGAATAGAGGCGCAATGACCACCGTAAGCTCCACTCCCCCACCCGCGATGCGGCTCCGGGAGCTGATCTTCGGAGCCGCGTGTGCGGCGGCCGTACGGGCGGCGGCACGCCTCGGTGTCGCCGATGCCCTCGGCGACCGGCCCACCACCGCGGAGGAACTGGCCGCCGCGGTGCAGACCGAGCCGCGGCCGCTGGACCGGCTGCTGCGCGCGCTGTCCTGCTACGGGATCTTCGCCGAGACGGACGACGGGAAGTACGTCCACACGGAGATGTCCCGGCTGCTGCGGGAGGACACCCCGAACAGCCTGCGCTACATCTCCCTGTGGTGCACGGAGCCGTGGACCTGGGAGGCCTGGCCGCGGCTGGACGACGCGGTGCGCTCCGGCCACAGCGTCTTCGACGAGCTGTACGGCAAGGGGTTCTTCGACTACCTGCACGAGG
Source organism: Streptomyces sp. P9-2B-2 (assembly GCF_030406865.1). Lineage (NCBI taxonomy): Bacteria > Bacillati > Actinomycetota > Actinomycetes > Kitasatosporales > Streptomycetaceae > Streptomyces > Streptomyces sp. P9-2B-2. Next base: position 1,069,551 of record NZ_CP129126.1, read on the forward strand.
ACGCACGGGAGTCCGCCGAGGTCTTCAACCGGGCGATGACCACGTCCAGCAAGCAGTCGGCGCAGGACATCGCGGGGCTGCTCGACCTGACCGGGGCGTCCTCGGTGGCGGACATCGGCGGCGGGCAGGGCCATGTCCTCGCCAGCCTGCTGGAGAAGCACCCCACGCTCCAGGGCACGCTGCTCGATCTGCCCAAGGTCGTGGCGCACCCGGACCCGCGGCTGGCGGACGGCGGCGCGCTGGCCGCTCGGGCACAGATCGTGCCCGGCGACTGCCGCGACGACATCCCGGTCCAGGCCGATGTCTACATCATCAAGAACATCCTGGAGTGGGACGACGAGAGCACCCGCAGAACCCTGCGGAACGTCGTCAGGGCCGCCCGTCCCGGCGCCCGGGTCGTCATCATCGAGAACCTCGTCGATGACAGCCCCTCCATGAAGTTCACCACCGCCATGGATCTGCTGCTGCTGCTCAATGTCGGTGGCGCCAAGCACACCAAGGCGAGCCTGGTCAGCCGGATGGCCGAAGCCGGCCTGAAGGTCGGCGAGATCCTGGTCGTCAACCCGTATCTGCACGCCTTCGAGTGCACCGTCCCTGAATGAGCGGTCCGGGCACGGCAGGTCGCCCGGTGAGGAGACTGCTCCTCGCCGGGCGACCTTGCCCCGGTCCGGGGATGCGCGAGAGCCGGGGGATCGCCTCGGCTCCGCGTGCGCGTCAGCTGCTGCCGTCGCGCTGCCAGCTGTAGAACTGCTGGGCCATCGCGTCCTTGGGGCTTCGCCAGGTCTCCGGGTCGTAAGCGCTGACGAAGGCGGACAGCTGGTCGCTGACGGCGCGGAATTCGGGGTGTTCCGTCACCTTGGCGATCTCCGGGCCGGGCGGCCGGTCGGATTCGATGAGGTGCAGATACACGTCACCGAACTGGAAGAGGGTCCGCCGCGAGACGCCGACCAGGTGGGGCAGTTCCGTACGGTCGGAGGCATTGAAGACCTCGGCGATGTCCGGAGCCGAACCGGGTTTCATGCGCGCGACGATCAGAGCGTGATGCATCAGGGGTCCCTTCGTTGCCGCCGGCAGGCGGTCCGAACGCGGCCTGGTGGGCCGTCAGCTGACGGTGGCGGACCGGAGCTCGCGGTCCCGCTGCTCGATCCGGTCCCGGATGAGCTCCATCTGGATCCGGGAGTTGCGGTTGATGAGCTCGGTCATGCCCTTGTCGTCGACCGGCGCGTCGGGCTTCATCGCGAAGTCCTGGGTCCAGTGCATCGAGGTGCCGCCCGGGATCTCGGCGTACTTCCAGTGGATGTCCATGTGCGCGAACGGGCCGGTCTCGACGCGGCGGGCGCGGACCGAGCGGTTCTCGCGGTCGACGACCCGCTCGGAGACCCAGCTCCAGACCGTGCCGTTGTCGTCCGGGTGCATCGTCAGCCGGAAGGTGGTCTTGTCGCCTTCCCTGGACAGCACCTCGACCGAGGCGTACTCGCTGAACAGCTGCGGCCAGTTCTCGATGTCGTTGGTGATGTCCCAGACGAGGTCGAGGGGCGCCGCGATGGTGATGTCGTTCTCGGTGTGGCCGGGCATGTCATGCTCCTGTCGTAGGCACGGTGTCATTGGCGGTGTTGACGAGGGCGAGGAAGTCGCGCGGCGTCTTGCAGCGCTCCGCGTCGGTCGGCATCGGCCGGCCCTGACGGTTCTCCAGCTCGCCCACGATGCCGAGGAGGCCGAGCGAGTCGAGGCCGAAGTCCGCGAAGGTCGCGTCCTGCCGGTTCGCCAGCTCCTTGGGGTCGACGGTGAGGCCGGCCGCGGACTTCATCAGTGCGGCCAGCTCATTGAGCGTCAGTTGAGCGGTCATCCGAGGTTCTCCTTCTCATGAGGGGGACCCGGAGCCCTTCCGCAGCACCAGCGCCGCGTTCGAGCCCATCAGTCCCCGGCTCAGCACCAGCGCCGTCCGCAACTCGGCCGGGCGGGCCCGGCCGGTCACCACGTCGAGGTCGTGGCAGACGTCGACGACGTTGGGGGTGGGCGGCACGACGCCGTACTCCATCGCGAGCACCGCGGCCGCGGTGTCCAGGACGGGGGCGCCGCAATACGCCCGGCCGGTGCCCGTCTTGGGTGCGGTCACCGGGACCTGCGAGGCGTGCCGGCCCAGGGCGTCCGCCAGCGCCAGCGCCTCGGCCCGGTCGGCCGCGGGAACGCCGAGCGCGTCCGCGAACACCACATCGATCTCCTCCGGGGCGCACCGCGCATCCTCCAGCGCGCGACCGATCGCATGGGCGAGCCCGGCCCGGGACTCCTCCCACAGGGAGGCCCCGGTGAAGGTCGCGGCATGCCCGGCCAGCACGGCCCGGACACTCGCCCCGCGGCTCACGGCCGCCTCCTCCTCCTCGACGATCAGCATCGCGCCGCCCTCGGCGGGCACGAAGCCGCACGCGCCGCTGGTGAACGGGCGGTAGGCACGGGCCGGATCGTCGAGCTTGCTCAGATCGTCGTAGCCGAGCTGGCAGACGACCGAGTAGGGGGCCAGTGGTGCCTCGGCGGCACCCACGACGACGGCGTCGGTGCCGCGCCGGATGGTGCGGGCGGCATGCGCCAGGGCGTCCAGACCGCCCGCCTCGTCGCTGGCCACGACTCCGCACGGCCCCTTGAAGCCGCCGCGGATGGAGATCTGTCCGGTGCTCGCCGCGTAGAACCAGGCGATGGACTGGTACGGGCCGACATGGCGGGAGCCCTGGCCCCAGAGCCGTTGCAGCTCCCGCTGGCCGAACTCACCACCGCCCGATCCGGCGGCCGTGACGACTCCCACCGCGAACGGTGAGTCGTTGTAGTCGGCACGGCCGAGCCGGGCGTCGTCCAGCGCGAGGTTGGCCGCCGCCATGGCGAAGTGGGTAAAACGGTCGGTCTGGACGAGGTAGCGCTCCTCGATCAGATCCGCCGGATCGAAGCCCCTTACCTCACCGGCGACCTTGAGGGGCAGATGCTCACACCCCTCACGGGTGACGCGGTCGAGGACGCTGATGCCCTCCACCGTCGCCTTCCAGAAGGTCTCGGTGCTCACCCCGTTAGGGGCGATGACACCGATGCCGGTGACGACGGAACGACGTTCTTTCGGGGAGCTCATGATGCCCTCCCACCCTGTCGGGTCAGTACCACAGCTGACTGGAATCCACCGAAGCCGCTGCCGACCGAGAGCACCGAACGCAGCGGCAGCTCCCGGGCCGTCTTGGGCACATAGTCGAGGTCACACTCCGGGTCCGGAGTCTCGTAGTTGGCCGTGGGCGGCACCACCTGGTGGGTGAGTGCCAGCACACAGGCCACGATCTCGATGGCGCCGATCGCGCCGAGCGAGTGGCCCACCATGGATTTGATGGAACTCATCGGCACCTTGTGGGCGTGCGCGCCCAACGACCGCTTGACGGCGGCCGTTTCGTGCCGGTCGTTCTGCTGGGTGCCCGAACCGTGCGCGTTGACGTAGTCCACCTGGGTGGCGTCAACCCTGGCGTGGCCGAGTGCGCGGTTGATCGCCTCGGCCATCTCCAGGCCCTCCTGGGTGAGGCCGGTCATGTGGTACGCGTTGCCGAAGGTGGCATAGCCACGTATCTCACAATGGATGGTCGCTCCGCGGGCGCGGGCGTGTTCCAGCTCCTCCAGGACGAGCACGGCGCCGCCCTCACCCATCACGAATCCGTCGCGGTGGGCGTCGAACGGGCGGGAGGCGTGCGCGGGATCGTCGTTGTTCGCCGAGGTCGCCTTGATCGCGTCGAAGCAGGCCACGGTGATCGGGGAGATCGGCGAATCCGAGGCCCCGGCGATACACACATCGACCCGGCCCTCCTCGATGGACTGGAAGGCGTACCCGATGGCGTCGAGGCCGGAGGTGCAGCCCGTCGAGACGGTCTGCACCGGGCCGTGGGCGCCGATCTGTTCCGCCACCGCGGAGGCGAGCGAACTCGGGGAGAACGCCCGCTCCAGGTGGCGGCCGGCCGGCCGGTGGTCGACATCCCAGCGGGCACCGTGACCGCTGACGGCGACATAGTCGTGCTCCAGCCGCGTGGTGCCGCCGACCGCGGTGCCCAGCGACACCCCGACCCGCCAGGGGTCCTCCGCCTCGGTGTCCAGGCCGGCGCTGCGCAGCGCCTCGTCCGCGGCGACCATCGCGAACTGGATGTACCGGTCCGAGCGGGCCACCTGCTCCTCGCTCAGACCGTGCGCCGCGGGGTCGAAGTCGCACTCGGCGGCGATACGTGAACGGAAACCCTCGGGATTGAAGAGGGTGATGCCACGCGTCGCCGTACGACCGGAGGACAGCAGGTCCCAGAAGGCGGGCACACCCACGCCGCCCGGCGCGACGATACCGACGCCGGTGACCGCCACGCGGCGGGTCATGACACCGGCTCCGTGCGTTCCGGTGGCGCGACCGGTGTGCTCTCCTCCGCGCCCTCGGTATCGACGTGGCCGAGCTCGGGGCGCGGAGCCAGCGGGCCGAGATGGAAGACCATCCGGGCCTCTTCGTCCCCGACATTGCGGAAGCGGTGCCGCATGTACGGGGGGATCAGCAGACCCTGGTCCGGGCGCAGCGGGTGCGGTTCCCCGTCGAGGTCGACTTCGAGCAGGCCTTGCACGACGTACACGAACTCCTCGGAGTACGGGTGGTAGTGCTCGCCAATGCGCTCGCCGGGCTGCACGAGTGCCATGCCCATGAAGCCGCTCGTGGCGCCCACCGCGCTGGGTGTCAGCATGGCGCGCAGATCACCTCCGCGCCGGCGGTTGGGCTGGGTCTCGCTGAGGTCCACGATGCGTGGGCGGTGCGTGGTCATGGCTGTTCCTCCAGGGGCGTGATGCCGGCGGTTGAATGGATGAGCGGCCTGCCTACGGCCGGGGCGTCAGGCGCCCGGTGCCCGGCGGTCGGTGATGAGGGCCATGTCGGCGCGCTCCAGGAAGTGCGCGATCTCCCGGTCGTTCGACAGCCCGCCGGCCACATCGGTGTCGATGAGGCGCCGCAGCACGGCCGTCTTGCGGGGGCCGCGCACACCGAGCGACAGCATGGGGTCGCTGTCGACGGGGATACGGAGGTCGACCATCCGGACCACGACGTCGTCGCGCTGGAAGATGGTGCTGCCGGCGACGGGACAGGACGGATCGTCGGCGGCCAGTTCGTCCTGGCGGGCCAGCATCCGGGCCAGCGCCATGCCGCAGCCCTCTTTGGCGGGGTAGTACAGCGCATGCCGCCTGATGCCGTCGGGCTGCTGTCCACCGGCCGCGACGTGGTGCACCGCGGGCAGGGCGGCACGGGTGAAGAACACCCGGGCGGAGTTCGGGTCGCCGAGGTCGCGGTCCTGCTCCAGATACGGGTTGATGGCCTCCTCGACGGCCCGGACCTCGGGCTGCTGGGAGATGTGCCGCAGCGCCGCGACGAGGTCGCCCTGCACCTCGACCGCGCGCACGACGCGGTTGCCGTGCATGAAGAGGGAGGTGCGGCGGAGCCTGGTGGTGTCGTCGACCTTGGCCTCCGGGGAGGTGTACCCGGCGAGGATCTCGGCGACCATCGATTCGCTGCCCGGTTTCACGGTGAAGGTCAGCGCGTGCCGGACCACGCCGTCGCCGACGCGGGGGTTGGCCTGGAGCCGTCCCTTGGGGGGCTCGGGCGCGAGGCTGGCGATGTTCGAGGTCTCGCGCAGCACGCTGAAGCGCAGCGAGCGGGTGTCACGGACACAGCCGTGCAGCGGCTGCACCATCTTGACGTGTTCCTCGCTGTTGACCCAGGCCAGGAACGGCGGCGCACTCTCCCATTCGCTGGTGATGAGCCACTGTGAGGGGTTCTCGATGGACTGGCACAGCTGGTCGGTGATGTGCCCGGGGACGGACGCGACCTGGTTGCGCAGGTGCTCGTAGGCTTCCAGGAAGTCCTGCTGGGCCCCTTCGTGGAGATCCAGGAGCAGCACGACCCGAAGCCGTGAGCCGTCGAAGGCTGACTGGGATATTCGTTCCGACAGCGTTGTCATCGTCTACGCATCTCCTTCGGGGCCCGACGGCCCCAGTGGTGCGTCGTCAGTTCCGGTGCGATCCGGTGACTGAGCCGGATGGTGGGGACGGCCCGCCCGGTGTCCGGGGGCGTCCCGGATTCGATCGTGGCCGGGACCCACGGGTGGCGCGAGATCTGTGAGCCATGCAGGTGAACCGTGATCGAACACGGCCGCAGCCGGGCATTCGTGCTCCATCTGCCGTACACGCCCCTGGAGCTGGAGCACGCAATGAATCCCACCGCCGAAGACCGGGTTCCGGTACTCATCGTGGGCGGGTCCCTGGTCGGCCTGTCCGCGTCGCTGTTCCTGGGACGTCTGGGTATCCGGCATCTGCTGGTCGAGAAGCACTCGGACACCTCCCGCCACCCGCGCGGGCGGGGGAACAACGTCCGCACCATGGAGCTGTACCGGGTGGCCGGCGCGGAGCAGCGGATCCGCGAGGCCGCGTCCACGCTCGCCGACAACCACGGCATCCTCCAGGCCCGTTCGCTCACCGGTGACGAACAGGAGTGGCTGTTCAAGGAGATCGACCCGGGCGGCGGACTGGCCAAGTTCAGCCCCTCCGCCTGGTGCCTGTGCAGCCAGAACGACCTGGAGCCGGAGCTGGTGCACTGCGCCCGTGAGCACGGCGGTGACCTGCGGTTCTCCACCGAGCTGTGCTCCTTCGAACAGGACGCGCAGGGCGTGACCGCGGTCCTGAAGAACCGGGAGACCGGTGAGCAGAGGACCGTCCGCGCGGACTACCTGATCGCGGCCGACGGCCCGCGCAGCCCCGTACGGGAGCGGCTGGGCATCGGCCAGACGGGGCCCGGCGACCTGTTCCACAACGTGAGCATCACCTTCCGCGCCCCGGCCCTCGCGGACGCCGTCGGCGACCGCCGCTTCATCGCCTGCTACTTGACCAACCCCGAGGCGGACGGCGCCCTGCTGCCGGTGGACAACCGGGCCGAGTGGGTCTTCCACGCCCCGTGGCACCCGGACCGGGGCGAGACCCTGGAGGACTTCACCGACGAGCGGTGCATCGACCACATCCGCCGGGCAACGGGCGTACCGGACATGCCCGTTGAGATCACCGGCAAGGCACCGTGGCACGCCGCGGAGCGGGTCGCCGAACGGTACGCGGCCGGCCGGGTCTTCCTCGCCGGCGACTCGGCCCACGAGATGTCCCCCACCGGAGCGTTCGGCTCCAACACCGGCATCCAGGACGCGCACAACCTCGCCTGGAAGCTCAGCGCCGTACTGAACGGCTGGGCGGGCCCCGAGCTGCTGGCGTCGTACGAGGCGGAGCGGCAGCCGGTGGCGCGGGAGACCAGTGCGCGCGCCTCGGCCCGCTCCGCCGAGCACAGCCACCCGGGGTACGTCCCGGCGCCCGGTGCGGGCGGCGGGCGGCAGCGCGGGGTGCTCACCGTGGCCCTGGGGTACTGCTATCCGCAGGGCGCGGTCGTCGGCGCCGATCCCGAGCTGCCGGTGGTCCCCGACCAGATGCGGCTGACCGGCGAACCGGGCACCCGCGCCCCGCACATGTGGCTGCACGCCGCCGGTGAGCGCCGCTCGACCCTCGATCTGTACGAGAAGTCCTTCGTGCTGCTGACCGGCACCGACGGCGAGATGTGGCGTACCGCGGCCAAGGGCGCCAACGAGGAGTTCGCCCTGGGGCTGCCGTGCTACATGATCGGCACCGGGCCGAACGACGACATGGCCCCCGAAGAGGGCGCCGACTGGGCCGAGAAGCACGGGACGACACCGGAGGGCGCGGTGCTGGTGCGCCCCGACGGCTTTGTCGCCTGGCGGGCCGAGGGCCGGGTGGCCGACCCCGAGGCGGCGCTCCGGGAGGTCCTCGCCTCACTGCTGTGCCGGAGCTGACCGGCCCGGCCCACCCCCGCCCGGTCCGACGGGCAGGGGCCGGGCCGCGAAGCACAGGAGGCGGCTGAGAGCGGAGGGGCCGGCGGGACACCCGCCGGCCCCTCCGCCCGTTGTCCCGCCGGTCCCGCCGCCGCGCGAACGTATCTTCTGCCCGTCACCACCGCAGGGGCATCTGAGGGCCGTCCCGGCCGCGTCCCGCAACCCGGGGAACCTATTTCCGGTTGAGTCCGGGCATGGACGCCAAGAAGCCCGCCGCACACCCTTTTCAGCGCATCGCGCTCCCCCGCCAGCCGCCGCCCCTGCCGCCCCCCGCTCCACAGGCGCGCCGCCCGGCCGAGGAGGGGACGCCGATCTTCGACCAGCTGCTCAAGGAGTGGCGCTCCGGGGAGCTTCGGCCGGTGGTGTCCTGGCCGGTGGACGATCCGGGGAAGATCAGGGCGGGCTCCGCTGTTGGGACGGATGATGGCCGTCCCTATCCGCGGAACCGCGACGAGGAGCATGACCGTGAGCCTGTACGACATCCCCCTGCGCACCCTGACCGGTGAGCCCGCTTCACTCGCCGACTACCGGGGCAAGGCCCTGCTGGTGGTGAATGTGGCGTCCAAGTGCGGGCTGACCCCGCAGTATTCGGGCCTGGAGCGGCTCCAGCAGCGCTACGGGGACCGTGGCTTCAGCGTGCTGGGCTTCCCCAGCAACCAGTTCGCGGGCCAGGAGCCCGGCACCGCCGAGGAGATCGCCACCTTCTGCTCCGCGACGTACGGCGTGAGCTTCCCGCTGTTCGAGAAGACCGAGGTCAACGGCGCGGACCGGCATCCGCTGTATGCGGAGCTGACGGGCACCGAGGACACCGAGGGGACGGCCGGCGACGTCCAGTGGAACTTCGAGAAGTTTCTGATCGGTGCCGACGGCAAGGTCGCGGGCCGCTTCCGGCCGCGGACCGAGCCGGAGGCCGAGGAGCTGGTCACCGCCATCGAGGCGGTCCTGCCGGGCTGATCCGATGACCGCGCCGCCGGTCCGCGGGGGCGGGCGGCGGCGTACCGGAGGGCGCCGGTCAGGCAACGGCCGTACCGGCGCCGTCCGTGACCTCAGCTGATCCGGCGGTGCCGGCGGCCGGTTCCCCGGCGGCGTCCCCGTCGGACACGATCTCGAAGGTGCCGTTCAGCCCGGTCATGCGCAACAGCCGCGCGACGCTTCCGCCGTGGGTGACCCCGGTCAGCCGCAGCCGGCCGCCGCGCTGCCGGGTGCGGTAGCGGGCACGGCTGAGCAGCGACAGACCGGCGCAGTCGATGAACGTCACCGCGCGCACATCGAGCAGGAGATCGCTGCCCTGGACACCGGTGAGGTCGTCCAGCTGGTCGGACAGCACCGACACGGCGAGGATGTCCAGCTCACCGCGGAGTTCCAGGACGGTGGTGCCGCCCGTCGCGGGGCTGGGTCCCACAAGTCTCGGGTAGTACTGACCTTCATCCATCGGCCCGGCCCACTTTCGTGCCGAGGCGCGGGATATGGCCACGCGTCTGCGGCGGAGACGTTCGGTAGGTGTGGGGGGCGCCCGGCGCATTCCGGGCGGTTCGGCCCGTTTCCGGGTCGGGGGTGGTGTGTCGGCTGTGTTCCTGCGTTTCTGCTGCTGTCCGTAGTTGTCTACGGCTTACCCGCAGGCCGCGGCCTCCAAGTCCCAGCGACCGGGACATCTACAGGTTGTCTCAAAGTCGACCCTCGCGGGTGTGGCTGAGACAGGTGCCCCAGGGCTGGATCCCCGGGGCGCGGCACGGCCGACCGCGGTTCCGCGTACGTCGCCGGTTGTGCGCCCGGGCTGCGGGCCGCGTAGACCCGCGAGGGGCTGTGGACACCGTGCGGCCGGAAATAGCAGCTTCCGGCGTCGGCGGGCGGGCGCACGTCGGCCCGGCGGCCGGACCGCGGACCGGGCCGCCCCGACGCCCCCGCGACCGGCCCTTGATCGCCCCGGGCGCCCCGCCGGACGCCTCGCTCGGGGCCTCGCCATGAGCCTCCCCAATCGCCTCGCCCGGACGGCCCCAATGGAACACTTTCGGGCGAATTAGACTGGCCGAATCGCCGGAAAGTGTGAGGTGTGCCCTGAAGCCGTCGGATCCCGCTGGAGATCTCCCCGACCGGACCGCGCAGAGCCCGCCTGCGCCGGCCGCGGGGCCGTTCTCCGGGCTTCCGCACCTGTGGGAAGAGGGGGGCGGGGTCGGCTCCGACCATGATCTGGGCCGCGCGCTGGACCGTATCGCCGAGGCCGCCGCCTCTCTCACGGGTGCGCACCATGCCGCCGTCGCCCTCCGTGACGCGGACGGCGGCGGGCCGGGTGAGCCGATCACCCACGGCGTCTCCCCCGGGGCCGCGCCGCCCGTCGGAGCCGCGCTGGAGGTGCCCATCCAGGTGGCGGGCGAGGTGTGCGGCACGCTGTACGTCGCGGGGAAGGGCGACGGCGGGGAATTCGACGACGGCGATCGGCATCTGGTGCGGGTGCTGGCCGCCGAGGCCGGGCTGGCCCTGAGCAATGCCCGGATGCACGCGGCCGCCCGGCAGCGACGACGCTGGATCGAGGGCGCGGCCTCCGTGACCACGGCGCTGCTGGCCGGGCCCGAGACCCGCTCCACGGCCACCCACGCCCTCACCGTCGTCGCGGAACAGGGCCGGGAACTGGCCGAGGCGGCCACCGGAGCGGTGCTGCTGCCGCACGCCGACGGCGGTATGGAGGTGGTGGCGATCTCCACCGTGCTGTCGGAGGACGTGCGGACCGAGGCATTCCACGACTGGATACCTCCCGCGAGCCCGGTGCTCCACCAGCTGCACGCCGGGCTGGCGGTCTTCTCCGACGACTTCGCCGCCGACCCCCGCTCGATCTCCCCCTTGTCGCGCCACTACGGCCCGACGATGCTGCTGCCGCTGCGCAGCAACGGGCGGGTGCTGGGCGCCCTGGCGCTGTGCCGGATGTCCGGCGACCGGCGCTTCAGCCACACCGAACGCACGCTGGGGACCCAGTTCGCCGCGCAGGCCGCGGTGGCGCTGGTGCTCGTCGACCGGCACCGGGACCGCGAGCGGCTCGCCGTCTTCGAGGACCGCGACCGGATCGCCCGCGATCTGCACGATCTGGTCATCCAGCGGCTGTTCGCCACCGGAATGCTGCTGGAGACCGCCCGGCGCAAGGCGCTGCTGCCGGAGGTGCAGGAGGGGCTCGGCGAGGCGATCGATGAGCTGGACGCGACGATCCAGGAGATCAGGACGGCGATCATCGCGCTCCAGCAGGGGCCGTCGGAGGCGCCGCCCGGCCTCCGCACCCGGGTGCTGCGGGCGGCGGGTGCGGCGCTCGGCGGCCGACCGTCGGTGCAGTTCGTCGGCCCGGTCGAGGCGCGGGTGGACGAGCGGACCGGCCGGGAGCTGCTGACCGCGCTGGACCGGGCGCTGACGTCGGTGGGGGCACCGTCGCCGCCCCGGGTGTCGGTCGTGGTGGACACCACCGCCACGCTGCCCGACGGACGGCCGGGCGTACGGCTGACGGTGCGGTCCCCCGACGGCTCGCACCCGCCCGTGACGTGGGAACGTCCGCTCGACGACCACTCCGGCTCCTGAATCCGACGGGTGAGCGCACCGGAATGGCTTGACCTCAAGATTGGTTGAGGTTCTAGGTTCCTTTATGTCGCCGGTCACGCACGGCGATCCCGTGACGCGACCCCGGCACCTGGAGGCCACGATGGACATGGAAGTCACCGCCTGGCACGCCCTGCACAGTTCGATGACCGCGCAGCAAGGACGGCGCCGCTTCTCCCGCGGCACCCTGCGCCGCATCACGGCCTTCGCCCGCCCGCACCGCCGCCGCCTGGTGTGGTTCCTCGTCCTGAGCACGGTGACCGCGATGCTCGCGGTGGCCACCCCGCTGCTCGCCGGCCGGGTGGTGGACGCCATCGTCGGCGGCGACGCACCGTCCCTCGTCCTCCGCCTGTCCGGGCTGATCGCCGTCATCGCGGTCGCCGAGGCGGGCCTGGGGCTGGTGACCCGCTGGCTGTCGGCGAGCATCGGCGAGGGCCTGATCCTGGATCTGCGCACCGCGGTGTACGACCACGTCCAGCGGATGCCGATCGCCTTCTTCACCCGTACCCGTACCGGAGCGCTGGTCAGCCGGCTCAACAACGATGTGATCGGTGCGCAGCGGGCGTTCAGCGACACCCTGTCCGGGGTCGTCAGCAATATCGTGACGCTGCTGCTCACCCTCGGGGTGATGATCGGCCTGTCCTGGCAGATCACCCTGATCGCACTCGTGCTGCTGCCGCTGTTCGTACTGCCCGCCCGCCGGGTCGGCCGCCGCCTGGCGGATCTGCGCCGGGAGGGCGCCGACCACAACGCGGCGATGGGCACCCAGATGACCGAGCGGTTCTCCGCGCCGGGTGCCACCCTCGTCAAGCTGATGGGCCGTCCGGCCCGCGAGTCCGCCGAGTTCGCCACCCGGGCCCGCCGGGTGCGTGACATCGGGGTCCGTTCGGCCATGGTCCAGACGTACTTCGTCACCGCCCTCACCCTGGTCTCCGCCCTGGCGCTGGCCGTCGTCTACGGCCTGGGCGGCTTCCTCGCGCTGCGCGGACAGCTGGAGCCCGGCGCGATCGTCTCGCTCGCCCTGCTGCTCACCCGGCTCTACGCCCCGCTGACCGCGCTGTCCGGCGCCCATATCGAGGTGATGAGCGCGCTGGTCAGCTTCGAGCGGGTCTTCGAGGTGCTCGACCTCAAGCCGCTGATCACCGAGAAGCCGGACGCCCGGGCGGTCCCCGAGGGCCCGGTGTCCGTCGAGTTCGACTCCGTACGCTTCGGATATCCGTCCGCCGACAAGGTCTCGCTGGCCTCCCTGGAGGAGGTCGCCACCCTCGACACCCGCGGCGGCGAAGAGGTCCTGCACGGCATCTCCTTCCGCGCCGAACCGGGCCAGATGGTCGCCCTGGTCGGCTCGTCGGGCGCCGGGAAGTCGACGGTGGCCCAGCTGCTGCCGCGGCTCTACGACACCGACACCGGGGCGGTCCGGCTCTCCGGGGTGGACGTCCGCGATCTGACCGCCGCCTCGCTGCGCGACGTCCTCGGCATGGTCACCCAGGACGGGCACCTCTTCCATGACTCGATCCGCGAGAACCTGCTGCTGGCCAAGCCGGAGGCGGCCGAGGCGGAGCTGTGGGACGCGCTGCGCCGCTCCCGTCTGGAGGAGCTGATCGCCGGACTTCCCGACGGGCTGGACACCGTCGTCGGCGAGCGCGGCTACCGCCTGTCGGGCGGCGAGCGCCAGCGGCTGACGATCGCCCGGCTGCTGCTCGCCCACCCCCGGGTGGTGATCCTGGACGAGGCCACCGCCCACCTGGACAACACCTCCGAGGCGGCGGTGCAGGAGGCGCTCACCGAGGCGCTGGAGGGCCGTACCGCCCTGGTCATCGCCCACCGGCTGTCGACCGTACGGGCCGCGGACCTGATCCTGGTGGTCGAGGGCGGGCGGATCGTCGAGCGCGGGACGCACGAGACGCTGCTGGCGGCCGAGGGGCGCTACGCGGAGCTGTACCGGACCCAGTTCGCCGACTCGGAGGACCGGCGGGCCGCCGCGGAAGCCGGGCGCACGGACTCCGGCCCGGACCACCTGCCGGAGTCGGCGCTGGTGAACTGACGCCGCGCCGGTGAGCCCCCGCCTCTTGGCGGGGGCCCCGGTATGCCGAAAACTGAGGCGATGACGCAGCGCGCGGAACACTCCACGCTCATGGACCGCCTCGCCATCGACGATCTGATCACCGGGTACGCCATCGCCGTGGACGACGGCGACTGGCCCGGCTATCTGGCCCTGTTCACCCCGGACGGCCGCGCCGACTACCGCTCAGCGGGCGGCATCGAGGGCGGCGCCGAGGAGATGGCCGCCTGGCTCGCCGAGATGCTGCGGCACTTCGCGATACGGCAGCATCTGATCGTCAACCGCCGGGTCACCCTCAACCGGCGGGACGGCGCCCCCGGCGACACCGCCACCGTCCAGGCCGACTACCTCAACCCGATGCGGCTCGCCGGCCCCGCGTCGGACGCCGGAGGCGGGCCGACCGCCCCCAACTACACCTGCGCCGGGCGCTATGAATTCGCCGCCCGCCGCACCACCGAAGGCTGGCGGCTGACCGGAGTCGTCGTCCACGAGAAGTGGCGGCAGGTGCAGCCGGTGGCGGACTGAGGGCCGCGCAGCCGGTCGCGATCCGGTATCGGCTGTTGCGGCGACACCCCCTTTTCTTGATCGGCGCACCCGCGCACACTGGCCGTCCGACCGGCGAAAACCGGCACCAGGGAGCCCGGCATGGACAGACCGCTCGGCCGGCAGGCGCGGTGGCTCGGCTCCCCCTGGTCACGGGGCCTGGCCGCCGCGCTCGCCGGAGCGGTCCCGGCCCTGACCTTTCCCGCCCCGTCCTGGTGGTGGCTGGCGTACGCCGCCCTGGTGCCCTGGCTGCTGCTGGTGCGGACGGCTCCGACGTACGGACGGGCGGCGCTGGACGGCTGGCTGGGCGGCACCGGCTTCATACTCGCCGTCCACCAGTGGCTGCTGCCGAGCCTGCATGTCTTCATCCTCGTGCTGGCCCTGCTGCTCGGTGCGCTGTGGGCGCCCTGGGGGCTGCTGGTGCGGGCGCTGCTGGGCGGTGCGCCCGGCGCGGGCCGGTGCGCCGCCGCGCTGGTGCTGGTGCCCTCCGGCTGGCTGATGGTCGAACTCGTCCGGTCCTGGGAGTACTTGGGTGGCCCATGGGGGCTGATGGGCGCCAGCCAGTGGCAGGTGCCGCCCGCCCTGCGGCTGGCCTCGTTCGGAGGGGTGTGGCTGGTCAGCCTGCTGATCGTGGCGGTGAACACCGCCCTGGCCGAGCTGATCGCCCGCCCGGCGGCCCGGCTGCCCGCCGTCGCCGGGCTGCTGGTGTGCGCGCTGGCGGTCACCGCGGCCTGGTTCCGGTCACCGGTCCTCCGCACCACCGGCACGGTACGGATCGCCGTCGTCCAGCCCAACCTGACCGGCACCCCGGCGGAACGGCTGGCCCGGAGCGAGGCGCTCACCCGGTCGCTGGCGGGCCGCGGGGTGCGCCTGATCGTCTGGGGCGAGAGCAGCCTCACCCAGGACCCGGCTGACCACCCGGCGCTCGCCGAGCGTCTCGCCGCCCTCTCCCGGCGGACCGGCGCCGAGCTGCTGATCAACGCCGACTCCGCGCACGCCGGACGGCCGGGCATCTCCAAGAGTGCCGTCCTGATCGGACCGGACGGACCGACCGGGGACCGCTACGCCAAGATGCGGCTGGTGCCCTTCGGCGAGTACATCCCGTTCCGGTCCGCGCTCGGCTGGGCGACCCGGGTAGGCAAGGCCGCCCCGACCGACCGGCTGCGCGGCACCGCCACGGTGGTGATGCCGGTCGCCTCCGCGGGCGGACTGCGCGTCGGACCGCTGGTGTGCTTCGAGAGCGCCTTCCCCGATATGAGCCGCCATCTGGTGCGCGACGGGGCGCAGGTGTTGGTGGCCCAGTCCTCGACCTCGACCTTCCAGGAGAGCTGGGCGCCCGCGCAGCACGCCTCGCTGGCCGCGCTGCGCGCCGCGGAGAACGGGCGGCCGATGGTGCACGCCACCCTCACCGGTATCAGTGCCGTCTACGGCCCGCGGGGCGAGCAGATCGGCGTGCGGCTCGGCACCGACCGCAGCGCGGCCGCCGTCTACGACCTGCCGCTGGCCGAAGGCACCACCCCGTACACCCGGTACGGCGACTGGGCGGTGTACGGGGCGATGGGCGCGCTGGTGCTCGCCGGCGGGTATGCGGGGCTGCGGGCGCTCAGCAGACGCTCTGCACGAGCGCGTCGGTGACGACCCGTTCGCACAGTTCGTGGGTGCGCAGCGCGTCCTGCGCGGACGGCTGCCGGCCGGCCCGTACGTCGTCCAGGAACGCCAGCACGATCTGCTCGATCCCGCGCTGACGGGCGACCGGCACCCAGTCGCCGCGGCGCCGGACGCTCGGCTGCCCCTTGTGGTCGATGACCTCGGCGAGATTGACGACCTGACGCTTGGTGTCCTGCCCGGAGACGTCGAGGATCTCCTCCGCGGAGCCGCTGAGGCGGTTCATGATGCCGAGGGCGGTGAAGCCGTCGCCGGATAGCTGAAGCACCACATGCTGCATCAGCCCCTCCCGGATCCTGGCCCGCACATCGATGTGGTCGACCTCCCCGGGGACGAGGAAGCGCAGGGTGTCGACGACATGGATGAAGTCGTCGAGCACCAGGGTGCGCGGGTCCTCGGGCAGGCCGATGCGGTTCTTCTGCATCAGGATCAGATCGCGGGCGTGCTCACGGCATTGGGCGTAGGCGGGCGCGAAGCGGCGGTTGAAGCCGACGGTGAGGCCCACCCCCCGCTCCTCGGCGAGCGTGACGATGCGCCGGGACTCGGCGAGTTCGTAGGCGATCGGCTTGTCGACATAGGTCGGTACGCCGGCCTCGATCAGCCGGGTCACGATCTCGGGGTGGGCGGAGGTGGCGGGGTGCACAAAGGCGGCGTCCAGGCCCACGGCGAGCAGCGAGTCCAGGTCCGGGTGGAGCTGGGCCGGGGGCAGCCGGTGGGTGGCGCCGACGCGTTGCAGGGTGGCCGGGGTGCGGGTGTGCAGATGCAGTTCGAGCCCCGGTTGTGTGCCCAGGACGGGGAGGTACGCCTTCTGGGCGATGTCGCCGAGTCCGATGCAGCCGACCTTCACTCATGCTCCTTGGGTTGTGCCGCGCTGGGGGTGCCTCGCGTGCCGGAAGCATACGTGCCGGTCGGCGGCCGCCAATCGGCGATGCCGTCCATGGCCCGCAGCGCCAGATCCGGTGCCAGGCGGGCGGGGACGGCCATCAGCGCGGCGCGCAGCGCGCGGGCCGGCCGGGAGCGCCAGGTGGTCAGCCGGCCGATCCGCTCGGCCCGGCGGACCACGTCCATGGTGCGCGGCAGCCGCTGCCGGGTGTACGCGGTGAGCGCGGCGGCGAGGTCGGCGTCCGGTGCGGCCAGATGGGCCAGCACGACGGCGTCCTCGACGGCCTGGCAGCCGCCCTGGCCGAGGTTGGGGGTCATCGGATGGACGGCGTCACCGAGCAGCGCGACCCGACCGCGGTGGAAGGCGGGCGGTGCGGCGGCCGCGGTGTAGACGTCGTTGCGGAGCACGGCGGCGGGGTCGACGGCGGCGAGGAGGTCAGGGATGGGGTGGTGCCAGGAGCCGAAGCGGCGCAGCAGTTCGGCCCGTTCGCCGTCGGGGGCCCGGCCGCCGGGCGGGACGGCCGCGGTGGCATAGGCGTAGACCCGTCCGTCGTGCAGCGGCTGGGTGCCCCATATGCCGCCCGGGCCCCAGGTCTCATGCGCGGTGAAGGGGCGGCCGGGCGCGGGAGCGACGAGGCGCCAGGCGGTGAAGCCGGCGTAACGGGGTGCGGGGTGCTGCGGGAAGAGGGCGCGGCGGACGGCGGAGTGGATACCGTCGGCGGCGACGACGAGGTCCGCGGTCAGCTCCTCGTCACCGGCCGCCCCGTGGATCCGCACTCGCGCCGGGCGGCCGTCCGGCCGGGCGTCGCCGGGGTCGGCCAGGGTGGCCGCGGCGGCGGTGCGTACCGCGCCCTCGGGCAGCCGGCCGGCGAGCAGTGCGACCACCTCGGCGCGGTGGGCGACCACCACCGGGCCGCCGTACCGCCGGACGGCCGCGGCCTGGTCCATACGGGCCAGTCGGCGACCACCGGGAAGCCGGAGTTCCGCCGCGGTCTGCGCGGGGGCCAGGGCACGGAGGCCGTCGCCCGCGCCCAGGGTGTCCAGGGCGCGCTGCGCGTTGGGGGCGAGGCCGATCCCCGCGCCTACGGGTTCCAGCGCGGCGGCGCGCTCCAACACGGTGACCGACCAGCCGCGGCGGTCCAGTGCCAGCGCCGCGGTGAGTCCGCCGATGCCGCCGCCGATGACGAGCGCGGTGTGCTGCCGCATGCTGCCTCCCGTATCCGGTCAACTACAGGTGTAGTCACCCCTGCGCCGTCGAGACTACACCTGTAGTCGGCGGCTAGGCTCCCGGTATGAACGCCCGCAGCGACCGCACCCCGGCACCCGCCGCCGCCCCCCGCAATGAGCTGATCGCCGACGCGGCGCTGACGCTGCTCGCCGAGCGCGGGATGCGCGGGCTGACCCACCGGGCCGTGGACGAGCAGGCCGGGCTGCCGCAGGGCTCCACCTCGAATGTCGCGCGCACCCGGGCGGCCCTGCTGGAGGCCGCGGTGCGGCGGCTGGCGGAGCGGGAAGCCGCGGTACTCACGGCGCGGGAGCGGCCCGCGGCGGGGCGGGCCGAGGCGGCGCGGGCCAAGACGGGCGCCGGGGCCGAGGACTCCGGGACGGAGGACTCCAGGGCGGCGGTCGCCGAGGCCGAGGGCTCCGGGGCGGCGGTCGCCGAGGCGCTCTCGCTGGCGCTGCACCGCTACCTCTCCCGGCACCGGGAGCTGCTCCTCGCCCGGTACGAACTGGCCCTGGAGGCCACCCGCCGGCCCGAGCTGCGGGCGGTCTACGACCGGGCCGGCCGGGCCTTCCGGGAGCCGATGGCGGCGATGCTGGCGGCGGCGGGTTCCGCCGATCCCGAGCGGCATGCAATGAGCATGGTGGCCTGGTGCGACGGGATCCTGTTCTCCTGCATCGCGGGCCAGTTCCACGCGGCCGCCCCCACCCGCGCCGCACTGCGCACGTCCTGCGCGGAGCTGCTCGACGGGATGCTGCGGGGGTGAGGTGCTCCGAGGTGGCCGAGCCCCTCGGCGCAACCTCGTGGGTGAGGCACCTCCAAGATGGCCGAGGCGTTGGCGACACGCCCTACGGCATGTGCCCCGCCGCCCGGTCGATCCGCAGCTGGAGCCGTTCGATCGCGTCCCGGAGGCCCTGGCGGTATTCGCCGTCGGCGAGGGCGTTGACCGAGGCCCGCGCGCGCCGCAGCTGGGCGCGGGCGTCGGCCGGCCGGTCGAGCGCGGCGTAATCGGCGGCGATATTGAGGTGCAGGGAGGGGAAGAACGCACGGAGCGCGACGAGGGGGTGGCGGGGGCCGGGGCCGTCGGCCACCCGGGACTCCCCCGGCGTGGCGACGGAGCCCGCGGGCCGCTCGGTGACGAATCCCTCGGCCGCCTCCAGGGCCCGCAGATCCCAGTCGAGTTCGTCCCGGGGGTCGTCCTGGGTGTCGGCCATGTAGTGGGCGAGGGTGCAGCGGTGGAAGGCGTCTCCGTGCGGCCCGATCTCCTGCCACAGCGCCGAGAGGCGGTTACGGGCCTCTTCCCGGTCGCCGCCGCGATGCAGCATGATCGCCTGGCCGATCCGGGTCAGCACCCCGTCCTCGGACGCCGCCTCCCGCCGCGTTTCCACCACTGCACTCCCATATCCGCTCACACCATCGGTGGCTCGTTCCCTCGACGCTAACCGCCGGACGGGAGCTGCGCGCGGTGTGTGCGACGCACCGGGTGGTCCGGCCCGCCGCCCGGGCCCGCCGACTCAGCCCAGGTCAGGGATGCGCCAGTCGATCGGGGCATGGCCCTGCGCGGCGACCGCGGCGTTGATCTGGGTGAAGGGGCGGGAGCCGAAGAACTTCTTCGCCGACAGCGGGGAGGGGTGCGCGCCCTGCACCACGGCATGCCGCTCCTCGTCGATCAGCGGCAGCTTCTTCTTGGCGTAATTCCCCCACAGCACGAAGACCGCCGGGTCGGGCCGGGAGGCCACCGCACGGATCACCGCGTCGGTGACCTTCTCCCACCCCTTGCCCTTGTGAGAATTGGCCTCGGCCTCGCGGACCGTCAGGACGGCGTTCAGCAACAGCACGCCCTGCTGGGCCCAGGGCATCAGATAGCCGTTGTCCGGGACCGGGTGGCCCAGCTCCTCCTTCATCTCCTTGTAGATGTTCCGCAGCGACGGCGGCGTCTTCACACCGGGCTGCACGGAGAAGCACAGGCCATGGCCCTGCCCCGCACCGTGGTACGGGTCCTGGCCCAGGATGAGCACCTTCACCTGGTCGTAGGGCGTCGCCTCCAGCGCCGCGAAGACCTGCTCGCGGGGCGGATAGACCGGGCCATTGGCCCGCTCCTCCTCGACGAAGTCGGTCAGCTCCTTGAAATAGGGCTTCTCCAACTCCTCGCCGAGGACCCCGCGCCAGGATTCGGGCAGCATGTCGGTCACCACGTCAACAACCTCCGGTGTGCGTTGCGTTCTCAGTCCCCGAACCTACCGGCGACCACTGACAACGC
The DNA here is from genome assembly GCF_030406865.1 of Streptomyces sp. P9-2B-2. NCBI lineage: Bacteria > Bacillati > Actinomycetota > Actinomycetes > Kitasatosporales > Streptomycetaceae > Streptomyces > Streptomyces sp. P9-2B-2. The sequence goes on from NZ_CP129126.1 coordinate 1,089,674, forward strand.
CGTCCGCGGGCCGACCGGGCCGGCCCGGAGGCCGCGATCCGCCCCCTCCGGCGGTGTCGAGACGGGCACGCTGGACGGCGTCCAGCCGCAGAGCGAGTGCCGCCAGGCACGCGTCCCGGTGTGCCGGGCCTCGGCGAGCCGCCAGGTCCGGTGACCGCCCGCCCCGAGGGCTCCCACGGCGCCGTCACGGACGAGGCCGGCCAGCGCCTGGACGGTCTCGTCCAGAGAGACGCGGCGGTCCTCCGGGTACGCGTAGCAGAGATCCACCCGGTCCGTGCCCAGACGGCGCAGGCTGCTCTCGATCCCGGCACGGTCCAGGACGGCGAGGCGGTCGGCTCGTCGACGGTGGTGCCGAACGGCAGCGTCCCGAGACACATCGCGCTGATACCCGAGGCCCTGGTCGCCGCCGAGCGTGCGGTAGTGCATGGCATGTCTCCCTGACGGGTCCGCTGACGTGCGTGGTGCCGGTCCTGATGAGGACCGGCACCACGGACTCTGTCTCTTGGAGCGCACACCAAGGCAAGCCGCGCGGGCCCGCCCGGAGCCGTCAGACCCCGGCGTTGAGGAACAGACCGCCGTCGACCACCAGCGTCTGACCGGTGATCCAGCCCGAGGTGTCGGACAGCAGGAAGGCCGCGGCCCCGCCGATGTCCTCCGGGACGCCGAGCCGCGCCAGGGGGTAGCCGGCGGCCGCCTCCTCCTCGCGGTTCTCGTAGAGCGCCGCCGCGAACTTGGTCTTGACCACCGCGGGCGCGATGGAGTTGACCCGCACGCCCGGCGCGAACTCGTGGGCGAGCTGAAGCGTCAGGTTCACCATCGCGGCCTTGCTCATCCCGTACGCACCGATGAACGGCGAGGGCGCGAGACCGGCGATCGAGGCGATGTTGACGATGGCGCCGCCGTTGTCCTTCTGCCAGGCGTGCCAGGTGCGCTGCGCGAAACCGAGCGCCGAGACGACATTGGTCTCGAACACCTTGCGCGCCACACCCAGGTCGAGGTCCGCGATGGGGCCGAACACCGGGTTCGTTCCGGCGTTGTTGACGAGGTAGTCGACGCGGCCGAAGGTCTCCATCGCGCGCTCGACGGCGATGGCCTGGTGGGCCTCGTCATGCGCCTTGCCGGCCACGCCGAGCACCCGGTCGCCGCCCAGCTTCTCGGCGGCCTCCTTGAGGGCGTCCTCGTTGCGGCCGGTGATGACGACCCGGTCGCCGCGGGCCACCAGGGCCTCGGCGATGCCGTAGCCGATACCACGGCTGGCGCCGGTGACCAGCGCCACCTTGCCGGTGGGCTCGGGGAGCCCGCTGTCCTGCTCGGTCATGTCCAGAACTCCTGAGGTCGGTGGGGCGGTCAGTTGAGCGGGCCGCCGGCGACGTACATGACCTGGCCGGAGACGAAGCCGGCCGCGTCGCCGGTGAAGAAGGCGATCGCGTTGGCGATGTCGTCCGGCCGGCCCACGCGCTGGACCGGGATCTGGGTGGCGGCCGCGGCCTGGAACTCCTCGAAGCCCATCCCGACGCGCTCGGCGGTGGCCGCCGTCATGTCGGTGACGATGAAGCCGGGGGCGACGGCGTTGGCGGTGACGCCGAACTTGCCGAGTTCGAAGGCGAGGGTCTTGGTGAAGCCCTGGAGACCGGCCTTGGCCGCCGAGTAGTTGACCTGTCCGCGGTTGCCGAGCGCCGAACTGGAGGACAGGTTGACGATCCGCCCGAACTTGGCGTCCACCATGTGCTTCTGGCAGGCGCGGGACATCAGGAACGCGCCGCGCAGATGCACGTTCATGACCGTGTCCCAGTCGCTCTCGCTCATCTTGAACAGCAGGTTGTCGCGGAGCACACCGGCGTTGTTGACGAGCACGGTCGGCGCACCGAGCTCGGAGACGACCCGGGCGACCGCCGTCTCGACCTGCTCCGCGTCCGAGACATCACAGCCGACCGCGATGGCCTTGCCCCCGGCCTTGGTGATCTTCTCGACGGTGTCCTTGCAGGCCGCCTCGTCGAGGTCGAGTACGGCGACGGCACGGCCCTCGGCGGCCAGGCGTACGGCGGTGGCCGCGCCGATACCGCGGGCCGCGCCCGTGACGATGGCAACGCGCTGCTCGGTGGTGGACATGCGGGTTCTCCTCACCCTCGAAACCTCGACAAGCGGTCCGCCGCACCGATCCCGTAGGTGAGCAACCGCTTAGTAGCCTGAGCAGGGCTGACGCTAGAAGCCCGGCCACCCGCTGTCAACGCCCCACCACCGCGCCGTTGCCCACCTCACCTGTGAGACCGGCCGGGGCCCGGGCGCGCCACGACGAAGCGCCCGGCCCGCCCCAAGGCGGCGCCGGGCGCCCGAACGGCGATCCGCTGAGCCTCAGCGCACCAGCAGCTCCACCAGCCGCTCGGCCTCGGCGGTGGGGTCGGCGGTCAGACCGGTGTGCACCGGGCCCGGCTGCACGATGGTGCTGCGCGGTGCGATCAGCCAGCGGAAGCGGCGTCCCGCGTCATCCCCGGCCGCCTGGCCGGCCCGTTCGCCGCCCTCGCAGATCCCCTCGACGGCGCCGAGCGCGGCCCGTACACCGGCCACATCGACCGTGGGGTCAAGGGCCAGCAGCCGGGCCTCGTCCAGATGGGTCCGGGCCTCGACGAAGCCCCGGGCGCGGCAGTACACGACCACCCCGGCATTGATCATCTCGCCGCGCTCCACCCGGGGCACGACCTTCAGCAGGGCGTACTCGAAAACGTCGCGGCCGTTGTGCAGTCCGGTCACTTCACTGCCCTCCGCGGCAGCTTCGCCGCCAGCCATTCCGGTGCTTGCGAGGGCTTGTCCCCGGAGGGCTCCCCGAGGGTGATGTGCTCACTGATCGTCCGGGCCCGGGCCAGCAGGGTGCGCACATATGCCTGGCGCAGCACGTCCGGGGAGTCGAAGCCCGGCTCGCCGGACAGCCATTCGTCCGGGACATCCGCCGCGATCTCGGTCAGCAGCTCTTCGGTGATCTGCGGCGCCAGCTCCTCGGCCGCCGCGGCGACATCCGGTCCGAAGGTGGCGAGCACATGATCCGAGGCGTTGTACGGGCGGGCCGAAGCCTTCTCCGCGGTGGGCCAGTTGTGATGCCAGATCATCGCCGCACCATGGTCGATCAGCCACAATTCGCCGTGCCACACCAGCAGATTGGGATTGCGCCAGGACCGGTCAACGTTGTTGATCAGCGCGTCGAACCACACCACTCGCCCCGCCTCGCGGGCACTCACCTCGAAGGCCAGCGGGTCGAACCCCAGCGATCCGGGCAGGTAATCCATCCCGAGGTTGAGCCCGCCACTGCTCTTCAGCAGCTCCTGAACCTCCTGATCGGGCTCACTCAGCCCGATGACGGGATCGAGCTGCATCCGCACCAGCTCCGGCACCCGCAGCCCGAGCCGCCGCCCCAACTGCCCGCACATAATCTCGGCCACGAGCGTCTTACGCCCCTGCCCGGCACCGGTGAACTTCATGATGTACGTACCCAGGTCGTCGGCCTCGACGATTCCCGGGAGCGAGCCGCCTTCACGCAAGGGCGTGACATAGCGAGTCGCTGTCACTTCTGCAAGCACTTTCCCAGGCCACCTGTCTCTTCAGCCTTGCAATCCACGGTCGACTTCGGACGGGTGCAGCAGCGGAAATCGCCCGTCAACGGACCTGGGGAGAATCTGGGGAGTTTCGAATGGCATGGGGTTCTCCCTGCTTCCCGAGCAGCCCGTCGATGGCAGTGCGCCCCTTGCTTCCGGCCTCCGGCATGAAGTGAGCATAGTAACCGAGGGTGATCGCGGGCGAGGAGTGCCCTAGTACTGCAACGGTGTTTGCCGTGACGGTTGGACAGGCCGGTCGTTGGGCTGGTCATGGGTGGGGACCTTGCTGATGCCATGGTGTGGGCCGGTGAACTGGACGCTGTGCACGAGCGGTTCGTGCACAGGTTTTCCAGGTCGGAGCCGCGGGAGTCGGCGCTTGCGTATATGCGGGGACTGATCGCTCCGCTGGAGCGGAAGAACGGCTGGACTCTGGCCGAACAGGCCGGTCATGCCGCTCCGGACCGTATCCATCGGCTGCTGAACCGGATCGAGTGGGAAGCTGATGAGGTCCTTGAGGATGTGCGTGACTACGTTGTCGAGCACCTCGGCGACCCCGAGGCTGTGCTCATCGTGGACGACACGGGCTTCCTGAAGAAGGGGACCCGTTCGGCGGGGGTGCAGCGGCAGTATTCCGGGACCGCGGGACGGACGGAGAACTGCCAGGTCGGTGTCTTCCTCGCCTGTGCAGCCGGTGGCGGCCGGACCCTGATCGACCGCCGGTTGTATCTGCCCACCTCCTGGACGGACGACCGCGAACGCTGTCGCAGGGCCGGTATCGACGACGAGGTCGGCTTCGAGACCAAGGTCGTTATGGCGAAGAAGATGGTCCGCCGGGCGATCGCCGACAAGATCCCGTTCCGGTGGGTGACGGCGGATGCCGCCTACGGCTTCAGCAAAGGCTGGCGCCATGAGCTGGAGCAGGCCGACGTCTTCCACGTCATGGCCACCACCCGCCACGACACCGTCGTCACCCGCTGGGCCCTGGACCATCCCGTCCACGACCTGTTCACCGGCCTTGCGCGGCAGAAGTGGAAACGCCGCTCTTGCGGACGCGGCGCCCATAGACCGCGGGTGTTCGACTGGGCGCGTGTCGAAGTCCGTCCCTGGCACCGCGAGGACCGTCGGCACTGGGTCCTCGCCCGTCGCAGCGTCAGCCGGCCGGAGGAGCTCTCTTACTACATCGCCTACTGCCCAGCCGGTGCCACCCTGGACGAGTTGATCCATATCGCCGGCAGCCGGTGGGCCGTCGAAGAATGCTTCCAGACCGCGAAGCAGGAGTGTGGCCTGGACGACTACCAAGTCCGCCGCTACCCGGGCTGGCACCGCCACATCACCCTGGCCATGGCCGCCCACGCCTGCCTGACCGTCCTGCGGGCCCGTGCACTCGATGCCGGGAAAGCAGAAACGGATCCTCCCAGCTCATCCACCTCAGCCTCGCCGAGATCAGACGCCTGATCACCCGCCTCACCCACCGCCAACCCCCACCCGTCGACCACATCCTGCACTGGTCACACTGGCGCCGCAGACGCCAACACCAAGCCCGCACCAGCCACTACACACGACGCGGCCACAGCCCATAGAACTGCCCACCCATCAGCACAAACACCGTTGCAGTACTAGGGGTGCGCAGCTGCCCCGGCGCCCGCTCGTCTTCACTTGCCCGACCGTCCGACAGCAGCTCGCCGTGCAGTCGAGGACTGCCTGCACGGCGCCGACCGATGCGCCAGGGAGGCACCATGTTCACCGGCATCCGAACCGTCATGATCTTCTCCGAGTTAACCGACCAGCCCTGAGTCTGTGCGCGACGTACGCGAGGGTGTGTGTCCTCCCCGTCGCGTGCTCGTTTACCGCCCCAGCACGGCGTGTGCGAAGTGTGAGCGATGGGAGCGGTGTTGGCAGCGCAACTGGTGATCGGCAAGATCCGCGTCCAAGAGGTGATCCGCAGTGACGGTCGTGTCTCCTCGACGATCGTCTGGCCGACCGGCGAGGTGTACGAGGAGCCCGACGGCTACTTGAGGACCTGCACGGCCGGCACCTCACGGACGTACGCGTACATGCTGGTCGATCACCTTCGATGGCTTGAGGCCGAAGCACTGTCGATCAAGACGGTGACCTTCGCCGACGTGGAGGGGTATATGGGCGCCGTCGGCGCTGAGTTCGCCGGGCCGTTCGGGCCACCGTGGCGACAGGGAAAGAGGCCGTATGGGCAGAGTGCGCTGGAGGTCGCCGCGGCGGCCCTCAAGGGCTTCTACGTCCACCTCGGCAAGCGGGATATCAACCCGTCGCTGAGCAAGGCACTGGATCTTGAGCGGCTCCCGACCACTGCAGACCGGCGTCGCGCGCTGCTGGGGCACACGCTGCGCAGCATGCCCGCGAACCCCCTGACGCCCACAAAGACCGTGCGCCGACGTCACCCCAAGATGCTCCCGGACGGGGCTCGATCCGAGCTCGGTGGCACGCTTCGTACGGCGCGCGACCGGATGACGGTGGACTGGCTGCCCGACGGCGGTTTCCGGATCGGCGAGTTCTGCGGCTTCTACCTGTGTGATCTCCACCTGCGTGAGAACGCGCCGTGCGGCGAGTGCCGCGCTCCCCACGTGCACATCTGTCACCGGGAGACCAACCCAAATCGGACCCGGGTGAAGGTCAAGTACGAGTGGTGGGTGGAGGATTCGACGATCCGCGGAGGTCTCATCCGTCGGGTGAGCTCGGAGATGATCCACTCGTACTTCGAGTACATGACCACCGAGTACCCCGCTGACGCGGATCACGGCATGCTCGCGGTCCAGCTGCACGGACCGAACAATGGGCAGCCGTGGGGCACGGCTGGCGCGCGCGGCATGCTGCGACGTGCGGGGTACCGAGTCGAACTCGGGAGGATCAAGCCGAGGCAGTTCCGCCACACCCTCACCAACGAGGTCCTCGACGCCGCAGACGGCAAGGCGGCCGTGGCGCGAGATGCCCTCGGCTGGAAGTCGGCCGAGATGGTCGATGAGGTCTACGGGCACGCCGACATCCACGATCCGACGCTCGCCGATGCACTGTGCAAGGCGTGGGGGCAGCGGTGACCGCACTGGACCTGCAGGTCGTTCAACCCGCCGGCACAGCCCGGACCACCCGCGATCGGCTGGAGATCCTTGCTGCGCTGATCCACGCCCCGAACTTCGACCCCTTGTTCCGCAGCGAGATCATCGACATCCCGCGCGACCATCCGGTCTACGCCTGGGGCTGCCAGGTGCCACGTTGTGAGCGGCCACGTCGCACCAGCCTGCATCTCTGCGCGGATCACCACGAACAGTGGAAGCAGCAGCGCGCGGCCGAGTCCAGCAAGGGCAACTTCCTTGCGAGTGCGCATCCCCTCCCCGCCTCCCAGGGAATCGACCGCGGCTGGTGTTTGGTCTGCCCTGAGCGCCCCGTGTTCTCCGTGCGCCTCCAACTCTGCTACACGCACATGTACCGATGGCTCTACACGAGCGGGACGACGTTGAGCGAGAACGACCCGAGTGTCACCACCACCAACCCCTTCCAAGCGTGGATCCGTGATCAGGGGCCACTGCCGGGCGCCGGTCCATGCCGCGTCGCCGTGTGCCCGGAGACGGCCGCCTGCCCCATGGGTCTGTGTGTCGGGCACCGCGCCCGCTACAAGCAGCAGGGCAACCCCGGCGGGGTGGCCGTCCGGCGGCGACAGCGGTCCGCGGGGTGCGCGGTTGCCGAAGTAGTCGACGAGGTCGCCTTCCGGAAGTGGTGCCAGAGCGAGGAGCCGATCCGCCGGACCGGGCAGCTCAACCTGATCGGCCTGCGCCCTTTGGTCAAGGCCGAGATCCAGTGGGGGCTGTTTGCGCACATCCAGCAGAAGGACCCGAGTGACTGGGTGATCACGAGGGTCCAGCGTGTCGTCAACATCTGCCGCAGCCGAAGAAGCGACTCGTTGGCGGACGTCGATGTCGAGGCGGAGCAGCGTGCCGTCCAGTCGATCGTGCGGCAGACCCAGGCGAAGCTCACCGCGGTCTACTACACCAAGCAGGAGACGAAGGAGGCCGGGTTCATCGAGCTCAGCCACTTCGGCCGGCACTTCGACCGGTTGACCAGCCGCTACGACCTGACGGGCGTCCCGCAGCAGTGGCTGCGGGACTTGCTCTGGGAGTACCTGGCGTCGAGGCTGCGCTCGCCGAAGTGCCCCCGCACGCGCACCACGCTCGACTACGCCCGACGGGCCTGCACCGAGCTGGGGTCGTTCCTCACGCTCGATGCCCCCGAGACCAAGAGTGCTCCCTCCCTGCTGACGGAGCTGCACGCCGAGCAGTTCGTCGCCGACCTACGGCATCGCGCGCACCATGGCCTGCCCTCGCTCGGTGTGTTCCAGCACGACGGCAAACCCTCCAAGGTCACGGCCGGAACGCTGTGTCGGGCACTGACCCACTCGCGGAACGTCCTCTACTGGGCGCTCGAGTCTGGCCACGCTTCCCGCCTCGGTCTGAGCCGGGAGTTCATCACGAGCATGCCGTATGGCGGCGCGGTGCCGAGCCCGTCGCGGAACCCGTTCACCGACGATGTCGCCCGCGCCCTGTCGGACGAGGGCAACCTGCAGATGTTCGAGCGGGAGCACGACGACTCCGACCTTGGCCTCCGGGACATCTGGGAAGGCATCGTCTACACCGGGAGACGGTGCAGCGAGATCATCAAGCTGCGCCTGGACTGCACGGCCCGGATCCGGGACCTGCCGATGCTGTGGCACGACCAGACCAAGGTCGGCAACATCAACGAAGGCGTCCGGATCCCAGAGCGTCTGGAGGAGGTCCTACTGCGGCGCCACGACAAGACCCTGGTCCTGTTCGAGCACCGCCACGGCCGGCTCCCGACCGCCGAGGAACGCACGCGCCTGGCGCTGTTCCCCTCGCCGAAGAAGAACCCGAGCGGGCGGCGATCCCTCACCTACTCCTTCTTCGCCGCCGAGTTCCGGGCATGGGTCGACGAACTCGACCTGGGCAAGGCAGTGACGCACCAGGCCCGCCACACGCTGGCCACGAAACTCCTCGCGCACGGCGCCACGATGGCCCAGATCCGCCGCTTTCTCGGGCAGATCTCCGAGCGGATGGCAGAGCGGTACGCGAAGGTCGCCATCTCCGAACTGGAGACAGTGCTGCAGGCCGTGTGGGTCGGCGGCCCTGCCTCCTCCAAACCTGGTGAACTCCTCTCACAGGAAGAGCCGTTGGGCCAGCAGGAGGCCGTCGCCCTTGCCTTGGACCTCGCGCACCGGAGCACGCCCGCCGAGGGCGGACTGTGCACGTACCAGCCCGTTGTCAACGGGTCCGCATGCCCTTGGAATCTCGACTGCCACAACTGCGACAAGTTCGTCCTGTCTGGCGCGGATCTCGTGTACTGGCGACACAAGCAGGAACAGTGGAGTCTGCTCGCCGAGCGCGCTCCGAACGATGCGACCGCGGACTACCTCCACCAAGTCTTCGAGCCCACCGCACGGGCCATCGCCGGCCTGGAGAGGGCACTGAGCGCGATGGGGCTGCTGGAGGACGCCCTCGCGTTGGACATACGCCGCCCCCAGGACTACTTCCACCGTGTTTGGCGCACGGTCTTCCGCGCCGACGACCTCGCCGCCCTGCCGTCAGCTTCCTTCGCCCCACCCAGCGAGGAACTGTGAAGTCCACCGATCAAGAGAAGATCGCGGCCGCGATGGAGGCTCGCCACCAGGGCACAGCGAGGCTTCTGGAACGAGTCCACACCACGTTGCAGCACATGCACCGTGAACGCGCCCGGGTGACCGTGGCCGCGGTCGCCCGGCGTGCGGACGTCTCCCGCACCTTCCTCTACCAGAACGAGCAGGCCAAGGCTCTCGTAGCGGGCGCCGCAAAGCAGGCGGACGCCCAGCGGAGCGCGCTGCGTACCAAACGCGCCGAGCAGCAGGACGCTTCCTGGCGTGAGCGTGCGCTGAACGCCGAAGAAGCAGTCAAGACCTGCCACGGGGAGATCCGCCTGCAACGGACCAGGATCGCCGTACTCCTGGGACGCGTCCAGGACCTGGAAGCGGACCTGCCCAGCGATGCGGTGCAGAAGCTCGTCACCGAGAACACGACCCTGAAGCAAACCGTCTGGCAACTCAGCCAGGACAAGGGGAGATTGGAGGATCGCCTCAAGGGAGCCCGCGAGAACAACCGGTTCCTGGACAAGCGGCTCGCCGAGCTGGAGGCCACCATCGCTGACGAGATGACCTCACGCCTGTCGACCCACGCCAGTGCGCCACTTTCTGTGACATGATCACTACCAAGGGTGGCGCATTCGCCTGGCTTCAAGCTGGCCGGATGCCTGGCTGCCCGGTTCGCGGCTTGGGAAGTGTCGGGCCCAGATGGCCTCGCCCGGCACCACGAGACGAAGAAGGGCGGCCGGAGATGAGCAACGGCGACGCGCTGAACACCCACACGTTCACGTTGGAGCTTGGCGCTATCCGGGTTGAGACGATCCGGAGTGTCAGCGGCCTGACCTACGGGCAGGAAGTGGTCGAGGTAAAGAGCGGCACCACCACGGTGCAGGACTTGGTCGGTGGCGTGGAGCCCGATGTCGCCCAGCCCGGCGCGATCCAGCTCGCGCTGACGCCGGAGCAGGCCCAGGCTCTCAAGAAGGCAAGCCAGAAGGCTTCCCAGGACGGTCCCGCTCAGGAAGGCGTCCTCACGATCTCCAACGCTGCTGGCGAGCCCGTCCAACGCCTCCACCTCGCTCGCGCATGGGCCTCCACGTGGAGTCCGTCGGATCTCAGCGCCGACTCTTCCGGACCGGCGATCGAGACCGTCCAGATCGAGTTCAACGACATGGCCATCGAGTGATATCGGTGGTGGAGTCGCTGATCGTCCTGATCAGCTGACAGCTTTCTGACCGTTGCGGGCCCGCTGATCGCTGATCGGCGGGCCCGCATACGAATCTGGCGCGAGGTCGCCAGTCTTCCGTGCTGGTTCAGGGCTCGGGTCAGCTCCCGGTTGGCGGTCCAGGCTGCCTCGCCGCAGGCATCGACCGCGACGCCGTCATCGCCGGCATGACCCTGCCCTGGAACGCGGGCGTGGTCGAGGGGCACGTCAGCCGCATCAAGATGCCCAAACGGCAGATTTTCGGCCGGGCTGGCTTCCGTCTACTCCGCAAACGCGTCCTCCTCGCGTGACGGAGAACGACGGCTTCACGGAGGTGGAGCCAAAGCCTGGCTTTTCGGATGGCACTTGTTCTTCCCAGGGCTGATCAACATCGATACGACTTGAAGTCGCTCGGGTGTGCGGAACGGCCTCTGAGCCGTGATCCGTACCCCCGGTATCCGATGGCCAGTTCGCGCTGTACCGCACTGAGCCGGTGAGGCGAGAGGGTGAGGGACGGGGCCCGGAGGGAGGTTTTGTCTGGCTGTGCAGGCCAGCTTTCTGCGGACCGGGGAAGCGATTCACGGGGGAGTGTGATGGGCGGGGTTGCGCGGCGGGGCGTGGGGGGTTCGGATGCGGGTGGGTGGTTACGGCCCTGGGCACGAAGCCCCACCCGCCGTAGTCGGCGGCATCCTCCTGGGTGTCGGCGGCCGTGGCGATGGCTGGTCGAAAGGTCTGCCCAGTCAGACCAAGGCGTTGGGCAAGGTGCTGATCGTCTGCATCGAAACACGTGCTGGTCACGGTCTGGTGGCGACCACCGACGGAACAGCCTCGGTTCCCGGTCCGTCTGCGGAGGCAGACCGGTCGGCTTGGTGTTCTTCATGCCGTTGTCGCGCGGCCAGCTCCGCGGTGTCTTGGCTCTGGTGCCGAAGGCTGCGTTGGCCGACACGGTCGTCGCAGCCGATCGCGGGCGGACGCTGCGCGACTGCCTCCGCTGTGAGGCCCGGCGGGTAGCGCAGGGTCCCCGGGAGGCTTCCGTCTCTCTCGTTCCTTGGGACGCGCGTGTCTCCGACCGGTCCCTGCGGGGCCTGGGTGCAAGCCGGTCGACGGGACCGGGCCCCAAGAAGCCTGACATTCCCTGTGTGCCGTCCTCTTGAGCGTCGGACGCCGGCAAGGCGACGACGCCACCCTCTTAAGGAAGGCTAGCGAATCCCCGTGGCGAAGAACATCCTGTTCGTCTGTGATGCGAGTGGTCCGGGGCTCGGCGGAGTCCCGATCTTCAACCAGAGGCTCGTGACCGGCCTTGCGGGTTCCACGGCGTACAAGCCGCTCCTGCTGACCGTCCGGCCCAAGGGAAAGACGGATGATCAGCTGCGGGAAGACCATCCCGGAGTGGAGGTCTCGATCATTCCCAATCCGCGTGACCTGGACGAGCCGGACAGTCTGCGTCTGTTGCTCGAGGATGCGGTGCGGAGCACGCAGGACCCGACGAAGTTCGGACTTCCGGAGGCACATCGCCTGACGAGCGCGTATGTCGTCGTCGGGCATTCCCGGTTCTCGGGCCCGGCGGCCGTCCAGATCGTGCAGAAGTGGTACGAGGACGCGCGGTACGCGCACATCCTGCACACCAGCCCGCTGCGGCTCGGGCAGATCCAGGGCAAGGCGCTCGCCAAGGCCATGCGGAACGCGAGCATCGAGTTGGACTGCCTGAGCAAGGCGGACCTGGGGTCCGGGGTAGGGCCCCTGCTCACCGACACGCTCCGGGAACTGCGCACGGACGGGCAGACGCCCCGGATCCACGAACTGGTCCCGGGGAGCGACCCGAGCGCCGGCCCCGTGCCGCTGCGTGAGGACAAGACCGACGAGGACACCCTCAATCTCCTCCTGCTGGGCAGGGCAGACGACATGACCAAGGGACTGCCGGACGCGATCTCCGCGGTCCGCAAGCTCAACGAAGGCTTCACCCACAACTCGGTGACGTACCGGCCGAGCCGGGCCCGCCTGACCGTGATCGGTGTACCCCCGGAGAGGACGCCGGACCCCGGCATACCCACGCTCCTGGAGGTCACCCAGCGGTGGGCCAACGAAATGTGCGGGCAGGATGCCCAGGAACCGCCAGAGACACGACGCGTGACCGTCCTGCACACCACCAACGACCGCGAGTTCCTGATCAGGGAGATCCGCGGCTGCGACGCCATGATCGCGCCTTCCCATACGGAGGGTTTCGGCCTCGTCTCCCTGGAGGCCCTCGAACAGGGGGTTCCCGTCCTGGCCAGCGAGGAGAGCGGATTCGCCCGCTTCGTGCTGGACCCCAGCCGAGTCCCCGCCGACGTGGGTCAGGCGTGCGTGGTCCAGGACAGCGGATTCGCCGCCTACCGCCCGTTCCTGTGGGCCCGCGCACTGCACACCCTCAAGCGGAACCTGCACCAGGGCTACCTGCACGCCAGGACGCTCCACACGCTGCTCGGACACTTCACGTGGACGCATTCCGCGTCCTCTCTCGTGGAGGCGGCCCAGAACCTGCAGGACTTCGACACCCGGCAGGGCCGGGACGGGACCGTGGAGAAAGACCCGAACGCCTAGCCCCCACCGCGCGCCGCCAGGCTGCCCGCCACGACCGATCGCCACAGCGGGATGAACACAGCGTCGCCCCGCGTCGATCGCTGCCCGTTCGCCGGCGCCGTCCGGCATCCGCGCGGCGGCGTCCCGGCAGCGTCCAAGGCACCACCCACCCGCGAGAGAGGGAGACACTATGCCCACACGTTCCAGCGATCCCCGGCACTTCGTGCAGCAACTGGAACTGGCAGACCCGCGCGTCGTAAGCCATCTGTCCGGTCATGAGATCACCCCGAAGGAGCAGGACACGGAGGCCGGCTACGTCAACGCCGGCAGCCTGGTCTCGTTCGTTGCCGGCGTCTCCGGACAACACCGCTCGGATGTCCTCAACTCCGCTCTGCTCGCGCAACTGGCCGCGAGCAAGCAGTACGACCGGGAGACCCAGGTCAGGGACTGGTACCGGTTCTATGTGGACGTCCTGTCCAACATCGGCTGGCCCTTCCAGGACTTCCGCTTCACGGAGATCTCCCTGCGCCAGGACTCGTTCAAGATCGACGAGGTGCTCCTGAAGGTCCTCGAGGCTGTCCTGTCCCAGGACGAGATCCGCACCATGAAGGCGTCCCTCGATGCCCTCGCGGCCCTCTCCGACAGCGACGGCCGACTCGTGGTCTTCGAGCGGGAGAGCCATAGCGCCCGGGAGGGCAACTTCCAGCTCAGTACCGCCACCGAAGAGAACGGTGTCGTATCCCTGGCCGGCTCCGTGTTCTTTTTCAGTACCTCGCTCAACGTCACACGCATTCTGTGGACCACGTTCACCGACGCCAACCTGGACATCTACGGCTCCGCCTTCCGGGTCAACCTCGACGAGGACGTCTACGCGATAGTCCGCGAGGACATCGTCGAGAAGCTCGGCGACAACGCCAAGAAATACGTCGGCGACCTGGACATCTGACCCGACTCCGCGAAAGAGAACCGCCCCGTGCCCCGCGCGCGACACGCTCCGCCCATACACCCGCCGTCCGGGCCCCGCAACGCCCCGCCTGGCGCAGGTTCGTGCCGCTGGATCCCACCGAAAGGACGCCCATGAGCCGCTCGATCCGCCCGATGCTGACCAGCTTTAACGGCCACAGCTGGACGACCCCCAGGGAACTCCCGTTCACCATCTACCCGAAAGAATTCGGGCTCACGACCTTCACGGACCGCAACGGCCACGAGGTGTTGTTCTGTACCTACATCGACCCGCAGACCATGCAATTCTCGTGGGCCAGCTCCGACAACGGCACGCAGTGGCACGTCGGTGGCACCGACCCCTCCCTCAAGGCCGAAGGCGTAGTTTCGGCCCGCTACACCGGAAACCAACTCGTCAGTGTCTGCCGTTCCGAGCCCCAGACCGTCGACAAGTTGCGATGGACCAAGAGCACGGACGGTAACCACTGGACCACGCCGGAGCCACTCGGACCCGACGCAGGAATTTCCCTCACGGAATACGGCGGCCACCTCGTTCTCAGCTTGAGGAACAATTTCGGTCAAACCCACCACCACCGTGTCTACGACGGCATCGAGTGGTCCGCTCCCGGAACGACGATCCCATCCCTGCCCGCGGTGGGAGTAAGCATTCCTGGCCTCATCGGGTTCGGCAGCCTGCTCTACTGCGTGATCGTAAACGAGAAGGCCGACGGCATCAGCTACTGGACGTTCGACGGCGAGGGCTGGAGCGGAAGGCAGGAGGCTCTGACCAGCCAGTGGCGAGTCCGGTCCGCGCCACGGCTGGGCGTGTACCACGACCATCTCGTCTGTACCTTCAACACCCGCAACACCAGCCGGGACGGCAATCACTGCCTGTCCTGGACGCAGTACGACAGCGGCACCAAGACCTGGTCTCCCGTTCAGCAGGGATCACGCGACTTCGACGGGCTCGGCGCCGCTCAGCTGACGTACTGGCACACGCGGCTGTACGCGTTCCTTACCCCCCTCGACCTCGGCAAGGGCTCCGAGAGTCCGGCGGGCGAGACGGTCCCTGGCGTAGTGCCGCAACCCCCGGCGTCCTAGATGCGAAGCGGGCGCCCTCTCCCGATGACACGAGGGGGCGCCCGCAGGGAAACGCGACCCATAGCACCGGCCGGCCGTGCACCACGAAGGGCCCAGGACCGACACCGCGAGAACACAGCCCGCACACGGGGCGCGCGCCCCACCAAATCCCCAGAACGCATCGGTCCGCGAGCGAGCCGCTACTGGACGTAGCCATTGCGCATGCAGGCCCGGAATTGCGCATTCAATGCGCATCGGGCACAGACATTGCGCATCGGCCTGCGGGCCCTACGCGAGAGGTCCGTTGCGCACCTTCCCGCAGCTACGGACCGTCCAGGCCGATCACGATACCGAAGGGATCAATCACCTGGCAGATCTTCCTGCCTGGGACGACCTGCAGCGGACCACGGTGATGAGTACAGCCGGCATCGAGGAGGCGCTGCCGTACGGCATCCACGTCGTCCACGGACCAGTACGTAACTGTGCTGCCACCATGAGGGTTTCGTTTCTCGTCAGCCATGTGGAAGCCGAACTCAACGCCATCGACGTCGAGCCACGTGTAGACAGATTCTCCCGCTTCCTCACGGTGCAGCTCGGCCCCGAGCGCATCAGACCACCATCGGCCGACCTCGTCCGGTGAGGGCGTGAAGTACATGACTGCTCGGACCCGACCAAACACGCTTCCTCCTCGAACCGTTCGGACCGCGCACGCTATCGCAGGGCCAGGAGAGAGAGCGACTGAAGCCTCGGTGGGACTACAGCGGGACTACAACCAGCTCCTGTCCCGACCCAACAGGATGGGTTGTACTCCGAGCAGAGCCTCGTGCCCGGCTCCCGACTGTACGCAGAGGACCCGGCCACGCGGGTGCCGCATGAGGAACTCAGGTAGGCCGAACGGGCGGTTCTGTCGCCGACTTTGAGGATGGTCAAGCCGTGATCCAAGCTCAACGTCACGTACATGTGCGCGACGTATCCCCGCAGGTCATCACCCCATGCGCCTCGCGTGCAGTCGGTAAATCCGAGGACCCCGAGAAGTCCGCCCGATGGTGGTCGCACGTCCTCGACACCCCCGTACACCGCGACGTCGCCGGCACCAACGTCTATACCTGGCTCGACGTCGCCGGCATCGAGCTGGGCTTCCACATGCTCGACGAGCAGCGCAACAAACGCGGCGGCAGCCCCGTGCCGTACTGGTCCGTCAAGCACCTCGACACCGCACGCGAGAAGCTGCTCAACGCCGGGTGCACTCACCACCGCGGGCCCCTCGACGTAGGGGACGGCACAGGTCGCAGGATCGCACAGCTTGTCGACCCGTACGGCAACATCATCGGAATCGACGGCTACTGAGAAACCAGGCATGCACCATCGGTCCCTGACCCCACTCACGCTTTCGGCCCGGACACGCGCGGCGGGCACCCGCGCCCCGGACGAAGTGGCGGCACGGGCGTCGCGCTGCCGGTCTCCCCGCCTTGTCCGCGAGTCGCGAACATCCAGCGGTTATACCGTGGTGTGCAGATCGCCGCGTTCGAGGGCCTCGCGCAGCACGTCGGAGATCTCCTCGGGCAGCAGGTTCACGCTGGCGAGGGCCTCGGTGGTGAGGGGGATCTCGTCGAGGAGGTACTCGCCGCGGTCGTCCCGCTGGAACTCGGGGCCGGTCTTGTCGTCGAAGTTCCACTGCGTGATGTGGGCGAGGTAGAAGTATTCGGTTTCGCCCTTGGGGTTCTCGAGTTGGTGGAGCAGGCGGCTGATCTCGGCCTCCCCGGCGATCTCCTCGCGGACCTCGCGCAGGAGTGCGTCCTCGCGGGTGGCGTCGCTGTCCTCGACGCCGCCGCCGATGATCACCCAGTAGGGGGCGGCGCCGGGTCGGATGCGCTTCATCAGGAGCAGGGTGTTGTCCTGGGTGATCAGGATGGCGCGGACGCGCTGCTTCATGGGTCGGTCTCCTTCGGTTTGGTGGTGCGGTGGTCAGTGGAGCAGCCAGCCGCCGTCGATGTGCAACGACTGGCCTGTGATGAACGATGCGGACGGTGCAGCGAGGAAGGCGATGGCGGCGGCGACGTCGTCCGGCTGGCCTCGGCGGGGGACGCACTGGCGGGCGATCTGGTCGTCGGGGCGTGGGCGGTGGTGGGTGGGCAGGGTGTTCTCGGCGTCGACCTGGATGGCGCCCGGCAGGACAGTGTTCACGCAGATGCCGTGGGGGCCAAGTTCCCTGGCCAGGGACCGGGTGAGGCCGAGCAAGCCGGCCTTGGCAGTGCTGTAGGCGGTCAGTCCGGAGCGTCCTGCGCGGGCGTTGACGCTGGAGACGTTGATGATGCGGCCCCACTGGCGGCCGATCATCGCTGGGGTGACGGCGTGGCTCATCCGGTAGTGGATGGTCAGGTTGACGTCGAGCGCGCGGCTCCAGGCGGCCTCGCCAGTCTCGTGCCAGGTCATGCGCGGGTAGGCGCCGGCGTTGTTGACCAGGATGTCCACCGGGCCGACCTCGCTGGTGACCTGGCTGACCATCAGGCCGACTGCATCCGGGTCGGTGAGGTCGGCGCTCACCTCGATTCCGTCTGCGCCGAGTCGGCGTACCTCGTCGAGGGCGGTGCGGGCCTGGTCGATCTGGGCGTAGTGGCCGGGGGCGACGGTGGCGCCGGCGCTGGCGAGTGCGCGGGCGGTAGCCGCGCCGATCCCAGTCGCGGCGCCGGTGACGAGCGACGCGGCCCTGCAGGGGGCGGGCGGTCAGGGGCGGGGTGAGGAGGGCGGTGGTCACGGGTTCTCCACGGTCGCGAGGTCGCTGAGCGGGTCGGTGTGCGTGAACGGGGTGGGGTCTGTCAGGTGCTGGGCCTGGGCGAGTTTGGCCACCAGGAGGAGCAGGTCGCTGGAGTTGAGCAGGTGGGGCGGGATGACGCCGAGGATGCGGAGGGTGAGGAAGGAGCGGAGGGCGTGGAGCTGGCGGCCTCTTGGCAGGCCGGCGGCGTCGCCGAGGTCGGTGGTGATGCGGTCGAGGAGTCGGGTGAGGGCGGTGTGGCGGCCGGGGCCGGTGGGCCAGGTGTGGTGCAGGTCCAATCGCCGGTGCCGACTGGACAGTTCGGTGTGCTCGATGGTGGGAGTGGCGGCTGGGGGCAGGTGGAGGGGCAGGGTCCGGTGGTAGACGTCGCGCTGGTAGGTGGGCACGAGCCAGCCGCCGAGGGCGAGGAGGTACCACAGGAGGTTGGCGATCTCACAGGGTGTTGCGTCCTGCGTGCTCGAAGTCGAGCCAGCACGCGCCTGCGGCGCTGGCGGCGATGTTGGGCTCGGTCGGGTCGCCTTGGGTGATGGCGGACGTCCACTGGCCGTCGGGGTGAAGCGCGCCGCGAGCGGCGTTGATCGCGGCGGGCACGTCCAGGAGGAGTGGGGTGTCGTTGACGGTGGCGGTGTAGCCGGTGAGCGCCGGGAGAGGAATCGGTTCGCCGGTGTGCGTGTCGGTGACGGTGAGGCTCGGGTCCTGGTACCACGTGTCCAGACGGCCGCCGGGGCGGATGCGGTCGGCGTAGAGGGCGGGCACGCAGCATGACAGGGCCGTGGTGCGGCCGGTCGCCGTGGTCGCGGTGATCAGGTCGTCACAGATGGCATTGATCAGGCCGGCGACGTCGCTGGTGGGGGCGTGGCCGTGGTCAGCGAGGGCGATGAGGTCGCCCAGCAGGAGCTGGCAGCGGCCGGAGGCGAAGACGTCCTCGTAGGTGATGACGTCGGTGTCGGCGTCGAGCCGGGTGCGTTGGAGGAGGGTGGGGACTTCGAGATGGCCGGCGATCTGGCGCCAGCCGAGTTCTTCGGAATGCGCCCTGGCAGTGGGAAGGGTCTTGCGGAAGGGGCGATGGGCGGGCGCGGTGTTCATGCGGCTGCCTCGGAGGCCGGCATGGTGGCCATCCAGTGGTCGAGGACGAGCTGGGCGAGGTCCTGAGCGGCGGCCCGGTCGGTGCGCGCTCTGAGCACCAGACTGTCGTTCGGCTCGGCCGCTGCGCGCACAAGGGCGTCCAGGGCGTCGGTGTCTGCGGCCTGCTCGATGCCGTCGAAGCGGAGAAGGACCTTGGCCAGCAGGGCGGTCACCTTGAACAGGGCGCGCAAGTCTGAGGCACCCTTCAAGAGTTGCCGACGGATCTCGACGGCTGCCTGCACTCCGGCTTCCAGGCTCGCGGCGACGTCGTCGGCGAGCGGCGGGGCGGGGATCGTCAGGCCCGGCCGGGCCCACAGCGGGAGCAGGGAGCCGGTGCCGAGAAGGGTCATCACGTGCAGGAGACGCGAGGTGACCGCGCCGGCACGGCACTCGGCCTGGCTCAGGACGGTCAGTCCGAGTTTGACCTCGCCTAGATCGCTCTGCGTTTCGGTCAGGACCTGGCGCAGTTCGCTGGTGCGGTCGGGCTCGGCGATGACGAACACGTCCAGGTCGCTCCAGCCGTGCTGGTACTTGCCGCAGGCGCCGCTTCCGGTGACGGCGAGCAGGTCGATCAGCGGCTCGGGATGATGTGTGGTGCGTTCCAGCAGGACGGTCAGGAACCGCTCCAGTGCGACGGGCAGCCCGAGGCAATTCACCGGCGTGGTGGCTGGGGTGACGGCGGGCCAGGCGGCATCCAGCGCGATTCCGTCGAGCTGGCGCTCCAGCGCCAGGCGGCTGCGATTGTTATCGACCACGGCGTCGGCGATCGTGGCGATCTCGCCTGCCCCCCGGGATGCCTTCACCGTGTCCCTGAGAGTCACATCCTCAGGGCCGGCCGTCCCGCGGCGGGCTCGCAGCTCGGCCGCGGTATCGATGTAGGCGACCGACAGCTGGTCGCCGAGCATCCGGCGCAGTTCGGAGGTGACGTCGAATTCGTGGAGGGACTCCAGGGTGATGCGGTCGAGGAAGTGGTGCGCGGCCGTGTAGCGGTCCAGGCTGTCCAGGAGGAGTTCGGCGCGGACGACGGGAGCGAGGGCGTACGGGTCGTCGATGCCAGCGCGGTGGGCGGCGTCGTCGATCAGGTAGCCGATCTTGAGACGGGCGTGTCCGTGGCGGGTGCGCAGGTACTCCCCCGCGGTGCTCTTGCCGCTCTCGGACATCCCGCCGAGCGCCACGACGCGGACGCCGGGCAGGCACCCGGCCGGTACGAGCGCGGTGTGCGGATGCAGGAGGCCGCGCAGGTCGTGCTGGACCGCGACGACGGAGCGGCTGTCGACGACGATGACCCCGTCGAAACGGCCCTCGCCGGCCAGGCGGTGGATCTGGTGGTGCAGATGGCGCTGGTAGTCGGCGTAGGTGGGGGTCACGCTCGTCTCGTGGGACAGTGCGCGGGCGGTGCCGATCGCCGGGTCCTCGTGGTGCAGCAGGACGATCCCGTGCTCGCCGGCCTCGGCGGACTTCAGGTCCTGGGCGTACGGCTCCAGTAAGTCGCGTGCTCTGTCGGCGGCCTGCTCGGGGGCCAGGTCCTCGCGCACCGCGGCGGTCGCGGCAACGGACGCCTCCAGCATCGGCAGGCCCCGGTCCATCAACCGCAGCCCCGTCCCGGCACCCGGGCGGCTGGCGCGCTGGAGGTAGGAGGCAGCCAGGACGTCGGCGACCTCCTGCATCGGCCCGGTCTGGAACCACCAGGCGCTCATGCCGTTCTTCTTGATCTCCTCCCACCGGGCGTCGTGCGCGTCCAGCGGTCCGCTCGCCACGGCGGCGGGGCCGATCCGACGCGCAAGGATTCCGAGCTGTTTGGTCTTGCCGGTGTTGTCCGCGCCGCTCAGCGCGAGGGTGGTCACCGCGTCGTCGCCCATGCCGGGCCTCCGATCCTGTCTGGGCCTGTCCCGTGCCGACGGGCCCGGGATGGCGAGTACACCCAACACCCGTCCCTGGAACCAGCGTTCGAGGGTCATGCGGGAGTCATGTAGCTGTCGCGTTCGGGCCCCCACGCCTGCCTTCGGATGCTGAGATGGACGGGTGGACGCGCTCCCAAAACACCCGCTCGCAATCGCCCGGTTCCTTCACGGCCTGTCCCAGAGCGACCTCGCCGAGGGAATCAAGCAGGCGGCGCGCCGCCGCGACCGCAGAGCGGGCACGACCAAGCAGCAGGTGTCCGTGTGGGAGCGTCCCGGGGGCCGTGCACCCGATGCCTGGTATCAGCAACTGATCGCCGACGTCTTCGGTGTCGACCACGACCTTGTGACCGCGCTGGGCTGGCCTTACTGGCTGCCCGGGAACGAGGCGCCCGTTGCCCTGGGCACAGGGGCGACGGTCGCCGCACTCAGAAAGGCCCAACGCCGCGCCATGCTCAACCGCCGCAGCCTGCTCGGACTCGCACCTGCCGCTCTCGCGGCGCTCGCACAGCAGTGGGCCACCCTCGATCCGGCCCTGGCCTCGTCAGCCGCCGACGGCCAGGCCGTCGCCCCGGAGTTCGTCACCTGGCTGGAGAGCAGCGTCAAGCACCTCGCGGGCATGGCCACCGCGGACCGCCAGCACAGCAGCCAAATCCTCGACAGCTATTACGACACCGTCGTCGGCTTGCTTGAAAACTCCCGCTACGACCAGGCGACCGGAACCCGCCTCTACGCTCTGGCCTCCTCCCTTGCCCAGACGATCGGATGGCACCGCTTCGACCACGAACACCACACCGACGCCGGCCACTACTGGAGCGCGGCCCTCCACGCCGCGCACCACCTCGGCGACCACGACCGCGGAGCGGGCATCCTCTCCGACCTCGCCTACCAAAGCATCTGGCTCGACCAGGCAGGCGCCGCCATCGACGTCCTCGACCACGCCCTGTCCCGCACCCAGGACCCCACCGCGCGCTCCCTGCTCCACCTCCGCAAAGCCCGGGCCCTGGCCATGAACGGCGACGCCCGCGCCTGCCGCCGCGACCTCAACGCCGCCGAACACGCCCTCAATACTGCCACCGCCGCACCCCCCCGCATGGTGCTCCTGGATGAGCCCAGCAGACCTCGCCGTCGACTCCGGCCGCTGCCTCATCGACCTCGGAGAAACCGGCCCCGCCCTGCACCAGATCACCCAGGGAGTAGCCCTCCTGCCCACCGCCCGGGACAAGACCCGCGCGGTCTTCCTCGCCTACGAAGCCGAAAGCCTTCTGCACCAGGGCGAGATCGACCACAGCGTCGCCACCGCCCACGAAGCCCTCGTCCTCGCCGAGCGGATCGGCGCCTCACGCTGCGTCCGCCAGATCAGCGACCTCGCACGCGGCTACGAGCCCCACCTGAAGGTGCAGGGAGTTCAACAGTTCCTCCACACCGTACGGACAGCGGCATAACACCTTCTTCGCCGGACCGCGGCTCTCGATCTGCATCGGTGTCGGGCTCTAGGCGGCAAAACCGTTCCAGGGACAACCACCCCTGCCCACCCCCGGGGCAACTCCGCAATGGGAGCGCCGCGCCGTAGCGGACGGCCCCGTGCCGCCATCGAGGCCACGGTGGACGACCTCACACCGGTTGAGCGCGCCGCCACCTGTACGCAGCCGCCGCCGACCTCGCCCGCCAGATCGCAGCCGCGAACTCCAACGTCGAAGGCGAATGCGCCGACAGCGCGCTCACGAACGGGCGCGCCCTTGTACCCACCACAGTTGAACAGGATCGTCTGCACACCAGTTGCCTGTCCAGGCAACCTTGCCCCGCCGCTGAGCAGCGCCTGGCCCGCCGGCGGTACGGCCGTGAGTAGACTCGGCGGCTATCCAGAACCGGATGCCCGTACGCCTCGGTCACAGGCACCCACCAGCACATCTGACCCACTGGAGGCCGCGGCATGAGCACGCCGCTGCTGCTCGTCGACGGACATAACCTGCTCTACCGGTCGTGGTTCGGCTTCCCCACACGCATCTGGAACCGTGCTCGTGATGCGGACTGCACGGGCGTCTTTGGGTTCGCCGCCCTCCTTCGCAAGGCCCAGATCCAGCACGCGCCCGGCCACGAGATCGTCGTCGTCATCGACGCCGAGGACGGCTCGCAGGGCCGGGCAGCCGAAGACAGCGACTACAAGGCGAACCGAGCCGCGCCCGAGCCGGGTCTGATCGAATCCCTCGCCGACATCAAGCGCGGCCTCGATGCGTGCCAGGTGCGCTGGATCGAGCATGACGGGTGCGAGGGCGACGACGTCCTGGCCACGCTCACCACCACCGCCCGGTGCGATGAGCGCCCCACCGACATCATGAGCGCGGACAAAGACTTCATCCAGCTCCTGGACGACCCCCACGTCCGCCTACTCAACACCGGACTGGCCGAGGCAAATCGCTACACCACCAGCGCCGACGTGCCAGCGCGCTACGGCGTCACGGCCGCCCAGTGGCCCGACTACCGAGCCCTGACCGGCGACCAATCCGACAACATCGCCGGGATCCGTGGCGTCGGCCCGAAGACCGCCGTACGGCTGCTGGCAGGCAGTGCCACCCTCGACCAGGTACCCGCCGCCTCCCTCAAGTCCACCTGGTCTGACCAGTGGGCCCAGGCCCTGCGCTGGCGCGAGATGATCCGGCTCGACCGCAAGGTCGACCTCCCCGACAACATCCTCACCGGCGTCCCGTCCGCCGAACTGCCCCGGGCCGCCCAGCTCCTGGAGAGTCTGGACCTGTGGTGATAGGCACTCCCCGCGTTGTGCTGTGGGACTTCCACGGAACCCTCGGCCATCACCTCCACGACACCTGGGCCGAAAGCCTCCTGGCGATCCTCGATCGACAGCAACCCGGCCCCCCTGGACCTTCGACGCGATCTTCAAGGCTCTCGCCACCGGCTTCCCTTGGCGCAACTGCGACACACCCCACCCCCACCTCACTCCCCCGGCCCGGTGGTGGGCCCATGCTGGTCCCGGGAACGCGCCACTGGAGCGGATGAGAGAGCATCGTGGTCCTCTCTTCAACGGACAGGGGGGCATCCCCGCCCCGGGCGCGAGGGCCGGCGAGCGGGTTGCAACCACCAGCCAGCCCACCATGACGTGTAGGCGATGACATCTCGCTGTCAGTACCCATTGGGCTTGATGCGCTTTGACGGACATCTGAGATCAGGGGTTCTGCCCCGGGAGGATGTCCATCATGGAGAGCATGGGGAAGAAGAAGCCTCGGCCTCGCCGTTCGTTCACGTCGGAGTTCAAGGCCGAGATCGTCGAGCTGTGCCGGCGTGGTGACCGCTCGGTCGGTCAGGTCGCCAAGGACTTCGACCTGACCGAGACCGCGGTGCGGCTGTGGGTCAGCCAGGCCGAGGTCGACGCGGGCGAGCGCGATGGGCTGACCAGCAGCGAACGTGAGGAGTTGGCCGCGCTGCGGCGGGAGAACCGCCGGTTGCGGGAGGACGTGGAGGTCCTCAAGCGGGCGACGGCTTTCTTCGCGAAGGAGACCCGGTGACGGTGCACCCGTTCATCGAGGCGGAGAAGCGAGACGGTCACAACGTCAAGCGCGCGTGTGAACTGCTGCAGGTCTCCCGAGCCGCCTTCTACGCCCGCCGCAGTGGCAGGACCGGTCCGCGGGCGGTCCGCGATGCCGAGCTGACCGAGAAGATCGCCGAAGTTCACGAGCGGTCCCGCGGGACCTACGGAGCCCCGCGAGTCCACGCCGCCCTGCAACGACAGGGCGAGGACTGCGGCCGACGCCGCATCGCCAGACTGATGCGCAACGCCGGGCTGCAGGGCCGGCACCGCAGACGACGGCAGCTGACGACGATCCCCGACCCGCGGGCCACGTCCCGGCCCGACCTCGTCGTCCGGGACTTCGCCCCCGACCCGGACGGCGTCGACACACGCTGGTGCGGTGACATCACCTACGTTGCCACCGAGGAGGGCTGGCTCTATCTGGCCACCGTCATCGACATCGCCTCCCGCCGCGTCGTCGGCTGGTCCACCGCCGACCACCTGCGGACCGAACTGGTCGCGGACGCTCTCACATCCGCCTGCCGCCAGCGTCGTCCCACCCGGCCAGTGATCTTCCACTCGGATCGTGGATGTCAGTACACGAGTCAGCAATTCGCCACCCTGGCAACGGAGTTCGGCGTCCGCCTGTCCGTCGGCCGCACCGGGCAGTGCTGGGACAACGCGCTCGCCGAGTCGTTCTTCGCCACCATCAAGCGGGAGTTGCTCGACACGGGTTCCTGGCCCAGCCGGGCCACCGCCCGCACTGCGATCTTCGACTTCATCGAGGGCTGGTACAACTTGCAGCGACTACACAGCAGCCTCGGCTACCGCAGTCCCGCCGAATACGAGACCGCACTCGCAGCCTGACCACCACACCGATGGTGTCCGTCAAAGCGGAACAAGCTCAGTACTTCGCTGAATCCCAGCGGGGAGCCATCATGAAGGGGTGGCCTTTTGAATGAGGCTCCTACCCAACCCGGGGGCATCTTTGAGGTGATCGTTGGTTCGTATACGGAGGATACGAGGTCGGCGGCTCCTGATCCTGATCCTGATCCTTGCCCCGGTGCGACGCGTGCGGTTTGGACGAAGTGGGCGGTTGGAAATCGAGTAGACATCTCCTGCCAGCTGCCGTAGGCAGGTGAGGGCGGCTACGGCCCTTAGGCGGCGGGGCAAGAGACCCGGGCCGATTCGATGGGTGCCCGGGCTATCAGGTGAGCGTGACTCCGAGAGTGCGCTTCAGGCCGCGGGTCCCCGTGTCGGTCAGGTGCACCACCCGCGGGCTCAGTCCCCAGCGCACCCAGTCCAGCACGAACAGGCGTGCCGTCAGGACGGCGCCGAGCCCTCCGGCGAGATGGTGCTGATGCTCGCTCCAGTCGACGCAGTAGCGGATCGCAGGGCGGCGGGGCGGTAGCCGGTCGGTGTCGACGCCCAGTTCGGCGAGCATTGCGCGGCCCGTGCCGGTGAGTTCGTACTGGCTGTCGTGCCCATACGACGACGGCCTGTCACGTACTGCCAGTTCGGGCCGGTGGATACCGTCGGAGCCGGTGAGTACGCCACGTTCCAGCAGGCCACGCATGAGCGCCACGCCCAGCCGGCCGGCGAGGTGGTCGTAGCAGGAGCGGGCCTGGTGCAGCGCGTTGGCGCGGTTGCTCTGCTTGAGCGAGGTGATGGCCAACGGCGGTGCGATCAGCGCCAGAGCCTCCAATGCGGCGCTGACGTCCGGTCCGGTGAGCCGGTAGTAGCGGTGCCGTCCGCGCTGTTCGACGGTAACGAGTTCTCCCTCGACAAGTTTGGCGAGGTGCACGCTGGCGGTGGCGGCGCCGATTCCCGCCTCCCCGGCCAGGACACTCGCGGGCAGCGCGCGGCCATCGGCCAGACCCTTGAGGATGCGGGCACGCGACGGATCGGCTATGAGCGCGGCGGCGCGAGCGATGTCGGTCTGGTGCTTGAGCGGCTCGGCCTGGCGCTCGGTCGGCCCAGCACCTGCCGTCAAGTGAGGGCTGGTGGGGCGGCTGTTGTTAGGCATGGCGCCATCGTAGAACAACAACACTTCGTCAAGAGACGAAGTATTTGACCTCGATGCTCTTCTCATGACCACCGCAGCGATTGCCACCAGTGTCCGCGACCCGGCCGGCCGAACGCCCCCGCCGGCCAGCGGCGAGAAGAAGCCCCTCGATCTGCCTCCGCTGATCGCGCTCAGCCTCGGCTACTTCCTCGTGATGCTGGACGTCACCGTCGTGAACGTAGCGATCCCCGACATCCGGTCTTCGCTGGGCACGGGCCCTTCCGCGCTCCAGTGGATCGTCGACGGATACAGCACCGTCTTCGCCGCACTGCTGCTCCTCTGCGGAGGACTCGCCGACCGGCTCGGACATCGCCGCGTGTTCCTCGCTGGCCTGGGACTGTTCACCGCAGCCTCCCTGGCCTGCGGCCTGGCCACCACCTCCGGTCTGCTGATCGCCGGACGACTCGCCCAAGGCGCCGGAGCAGCGCTGCTCGTACCCGCCTCGCTCGCATTGCTCCAAGCCTCATTTCCCGATCGTGCGGTGCGGGCCCGGGCCATCGCCGTCTGGGGAGGCGTCGCGTCGGTCGCCTTCGGTGCGGGGCCGGCGGTCGGCGGGTTGCTTGTCTCAGGCTCGGACTGGCGCTCGGTGTTCTGGCTGAACCTGCCGTTCGGCGCGCTCGCCGTCCTGCTGACGCTGCGGCACATCCCCTCCTCCGCACCCCGGCCGAGCACGCGAAAGGCGGACCCTATGGGCCAGATCCTCGCCGTCATCGGCCTGGTCGGTGTGGCCGGCGGCCTCAATGAGGCGGGCTCGCACGGCTGGACGTCACCCCTGGTCCTGTCCGTCTTCGGCGTCGGCGCCGCGGCCCTGGTGGCCTTCGTGCTGACGGAACGCACCCTGGAGTCACGCTCGACGCGGGGCCGCACCCGGCGCGATCCGCTGCTGCGGCCGTCCATGTTCCGCTCGCGCGCCTTCACCTTCACCACCGTGATCGGGTTGCTGATCAGCCTCGGCTACTACGGCATGCTTTTCCTCGCCACGCTGTACTTCCAGCAGGAGCGCCACCTGAGCGCCCTGGACACCGGCCTGGCCCTGCTGCCCTCGGTGTGCATGGGGTTTGCCGCCGCCCCGCTGTTCAGCCGCATCGCGGCCCGCAGCGGCCCGTACGTCCCGATGGCCGCCGGTCTCGTCCTCGGCACTTTCGGCTGCCTCGGCTGGCTGCTCGCCGGACCCGGCACTCCTTATCCCGTCCTGCTCTTCGCGCTGATCGCCACCGGCCTCGGCCAGACCATGACGGCCCTTGCCGCCATCGCCGCCGTCGTCGAGGCCGCGCCGCCTTCGGACGCGGGTATCGCCACTGCCGTCCTCAACGTGTCGCGGCAGGTCGGCAGCGCCGTGGGTGTGGCCCTCTTCGGCACGTTCGCCGCCACGGCGGACGACTTCGCCTCCGGCCTGAGTCTGTCGGCGGGCGTCGCGGCGGCTACGTTCGCCCTCGGCGCCCTGCTCGCACTGTCGGTCCGGCGCCAAGCCCGCGGGGTGCATGCCTGACTCACGCAGAGCACACAGTCCTTGACCCCGCAGACCGCGGCTGTCACCTGCTAGGCCGCCCCCGGGCCGCGTGAACACTCGACGGCACCGGTACCACCACCGCCCCACCATGGTCCCCGGACCGCAAGGAGTTACCACCCTCATGACGACACTGCACCGCAGCCCCGAGATCCTCCGTTACACCGCGTTCTCCGCCGACCGCGCGGGCGGCAACCCCGCCGGTGTCGTCCTGGACGCCACCGGCCTCTCCGACGGCGAACAGCTCGCGATCGCCGCGCAGCTCGGCTACAGCGAGACGGCGTTTCTGACCGCGCCCCCAGCGGAGCTGGCCGACCAGGGACGGGCGTACACCGTGCGCTACTTCTCTCCCAAGGCCGAGGTCTCCTTCTGCGGACACGCCACCATCGCCACAGCCATCGCCTACGCGGAGCGCCACGGGCCCGGCGAACTGGTCCTCGCCACTCCTGCCGGCACCGTCCCGGTGAGGGTGACCGAGACCCCGGACGGAACCCTGCAGGCCACCCTGACCAGCGTCGAGCCGGCCGTCCACGACGTTGCCGAGAGGGATGTCACCGAGGCCCTGACGGCGCTCGGCTGGCATGCCACGGACCTCGACCCGGCCTTCCCGCCGCGAATCGGCTATGCCGGCGCCCGCCATCTGATCCTGGCGGCCGCGACCCGCTCCCGGTTGGCCGATCTGAGCTACGACTTCGAGCGCCTGAAGGACTTCATGACCTCCCTGGACCTCACCACGGTGCAGCTGGTGTGGCGCGAGTCCGAAACGGTCTTCCACGTGCGCGACCCCTTCCCCGTCGGCGGCGTGGTCGAGGACCCGGCGACAGGCGCCGCGGCCGCCGCATTCGGCGCGTACGCACGCGAACTGGGCCTGGTCCCCGAGGAGTCGAATCTCGTCCTGCACCAGGGCGCAGACATGGGCCGCCCGGGCGAACTGTGGGTCGAGCTGGTCGCCAGCGATTTGCGAGTTCGGGTGGGCGGCACGGGAACCCGGATTCCGGAGACCGACGCAGCGCAGCTCGGCTGAACGTCCATCTGAGCACCGCGCGACTACCGCCGGCTGCCAACGCAGCATCGAACCCGGCCCGTGAAGCCGCGTAAGGCTGCCCAAGTCTTGTTTGCGAGCCGAAGTCCATCGGACTGGTGAGGGCGGTGAATCGCCCTCACCGTTCAGGCCGGTGTTCAGCGCACTTTGCGGTCCTCCATCGGAGCCGCCATCAGCATGTCCTCGTCGGTCTGGGGAAGATGGGGGGGTGTCGCTGACGAGCCGGGCGGAGTTCGCCACGACGGCGATGCTGCTGGTGTTGTGCATCAGTGCGGCGAGGACCGGATCCGCTGTCTTGGATCAAGTGGACGCCACTGGACGGTCCTTACAACCTGTGCCAGGTGGGACCGTCGAGCTCGGAGCGGGCGACTACGGGCAATCCAACAGAGCTATAGCCCCAGTATCTGCATCAGTCAAGATCCGGACCATTCCCGGGCCAGCGATCCCGGAAAGGCCCCAATGGCTGCCATATCCGCAGGTCAGCGCAGTGCCTGCGCTGTACCACCAGCAGACCAAGAACCTGCTGGTGGTCTTCTTCCTGGCCTACGGCAGTGACGCAACGTAGCTAGCAGCGCCCCATATGATCTTGCTTCCGACGGCGCCCTCATCCCGCTGCACGTGGCTTCCCTGGGGAGAATCTGGGGAGTTTGGGCGGCGCTGGGGAGCGCGTGGGGAGAATCGACCGCGTAACCGAGTACGAGCCTGAAAGGCTATGAAAGACGGATCTGCGCAGGTCAGAGATGCCCACGACCGTGTCGCCGCAGCTCACAGCCTCCTGGTAGACAACTTCATGATGTACGTACCGAGATCGTCACCCTCGACGATTCCCGGAAGCGAGCCGCCCTCACGCAGAGGTGTGACGTAGCGAGTCGCTGTGACTTCTGTCAGCATTTTCCCAGGCTATCCGACCCACTGACCTCACAATCCACAATTAAATCCGGCCCCGCACAAGCCGGAAAACCCGCCGCGATCAGCGTCGGGGAGAACCTGGGGAGTTCCTACCGGCACGGTGGATCCCCCTTCCTCTCAGACTCCCGAGACTCGGCTCTGCGCGGAAGGTCTTGCTCGGTCCAGATTCATTTGCTGTCGTGGAGGTAGCGGGCGCCCCATCGTCTGGACAGGGCAGCGACGAGTTGCAAGCCGCGTCCGCCTTCATCGGTGTAGCCGGCATGGCGAATGCGAGGAGTGCTCAGGAGCCTGCGCCTGCTCCGCAGCCGCTCCCTGATCTACGAGGGAGGTCATGCCCTGGACCGCGCATGCCCGGGCTTCACGGCTACCTGGATCGACGAGCCCGACCTTGTCCGGGTGACGTCCTGAGATGACACCGCAGCACGACGTGCCTGGTTACGAAGCGTCTGCTTTCATCAGGCCGAGCGGCCAGGTCCAAGCGGTTACCCTGGCCCTGCCGTTCGCACTGGAGGAGTGACGACGCCGGACCTCGTGGTCGACCTCCTCCAGCACTCTGGCGCACTGGACAGGACTCCGGCCGATCGACCGCACTGGCCGCCCAACTCACCCTGGCACAGCCCAACGTCCTGAGACAGTGGAGTCTGTTCCGCTCGGTGCCCCGGGTGCCGACCAGGCGCCTGCTGCTGATCACCCCGCATGGCGCGGGGCCCTCCAGCCAGAGGGCGGCGCGGATGAGTCAACGATCCGCTTCAGGCAACTGCGGAATCACTCCGCATGTGGAACTAAAGTTGACTGCCGAGCGTTATTGGCTTTACACCACGTGTAACAACGACCGGAAGCTCAGCCCTTCAACGGATGGTTCGAGGTTCGGCGGACCGGTCGAGCAGTTCAAGGGGGATCCTGATGGGGAACCGAAGCTGGCATTTACACCGTTATGCGACGGTCGTCGCCGTGATGATCGCGGCAGCAGGATGCGCTCACGCCGCGCCCAACACGACCGACCAGGCCCCCGCCTACAGACAAAGGGATACCTCTTCCAGCACCCCCACCCCCACCGAGCCAGGGTTAGCGCAGCCCGCCCCATCAGGCCGTGGAAGAGCAGAGCCGCCGACCCCCGGCAGCACGGGGTCGGACGGCCAGGGAGGTTCCTCAGGAGGCGGCTCTTCGTACGGCGGTGACCCCATCAATCCGGTCGAGTCTCCACCTGTCGAGCACAGCATGCCCCCGGCGAACGGCGCCGGTCTGGATCCCTCGGGAGGCACCGACGGCGGTAACGCCCACGAACCCGGCGATCCGGACGAAGGCTCGGCGCCCAGCAACGATGAAGAGCCGCCCGCCGAAACATGCCCTCGGCCTGAAGGATCTCCGTTCCCCTCGCTGGACCCAACAGGACCGGCAACGCCATCATCCCCGCCTGACACAAGTCCTGCACCGCACGAATCCTGCCCTCACCCCTCCACCACCTGAGTAGCGGACGGACGAAGGACGCAGGGCTTGACCGGTAGAAGGGACTAGAGAGTGCCCAGGACAGGGCGGGTTGGCCCGCAACCGCGAGCCAACGATCCGGCACGGCGGCCTTCGCCAACCCGCGTTGCGCAGACCGGAGGACGTCGCACAGCCCGCGCCGTCCCACGGACACGAAGCCGCGTCCGAGTGAGGCCGGCGCCGCCGGCTTCGACACAACGCGCCGCCGGGGCCCGTACGGCAACCGGGCTGCTCGGCATGGTGACAGCGCAAGCATCCTTCCTGGTAGCGGTCATGTACTACCTGGGTGCGGTCTATATGACGTCCTACTACCGCTACTTCCGCCTGGATGCATTCAGTCTGGGTTTCGGCTTCGCCGAGCTGTCGATCCAGAGCCTGAGCGTCGTGACAGTGCCCGTAGCGATCTTCTTGACTGTGGCTGTACTGGTCGCGCGTCACCTCGCCACCAGGGGAGCGGCACCTG
Source organism: Streptomyces sp. P9-2B-2 (assembly GCF_030406865.1). Classification (NCBI taxonomy): domain Bacteria; kingdom Bacillati; phylum Actinomycetota; class Actinomycetes; order Kitasatosporales; family Streptomycetaceae; genus Streptomyces; species Streptomyces sp. P9-2B-2. The sequence continues at coordinate 1,121,480 of NZ_CP129126.1, forward strand.
TTCAGGGGCGCGCTGCGCTCATGATGGAGAGGTGGGCCCGAGGTGTGCCCCGAGCCCACCTGTGGTTCGTCTTGACCGGCCTGGTTCTGTTGCCTTGGTGGTCACTCATCCAACCCTACGGATGGACCGTTCCCTTACTCATGGGGTTCGGCATATTCCTGGGCCAGACCCCTTGGTCCGGTACAGCGCCCGCTTCTGCCTCGCTGTGGAGCAAAGCGGTGCCCGTCTTCTCAGCCGGCCTGCTGGTGATGTGGGCATTCACCCTCGCCACCGACCAAATGGGCGAACAAGAGGCAGAACAGGCCGCCGACAACCTCGTGCGGCGCACCGCCGTAGTGGTCCTGAGCGCCGACCGCCTCAGCCTGGCCGGACCGGGGGTGAACGTAGAGGACCTGGGCGCGAAAGCGCACTATCGGTACCGCTACACCGGGCTCCGCCGACTCATCGAACGCAACGGGCGTTACTACCTGCTGCCCCTCGGCTGGAGTCATTCGGTCGGAACCACGCACGTCATCCACGAAGGAAACGGCGTTCGAATCGATCTGATGCCTGGAATGCAAGGCATTCGGGGCTGGTGAGTTCGCCGCAACAGGCAAGACCGGCCGGCGGATCGCCGCCCGGCTGCGGCTGCGCAGCACGCCGGTGCGCGCCGCCTCTCGATCGAGCCGGACCCGGTTCGCCTGGTCCGCTTGACCTCGGAACCGTTGCAGTACAAGGTGTGTTGTCCCGGCACGTACGGTTTGCTCTACGTGCTCAGCAAGGATCTGCGGCGGCTCACCCGCCCGACAGCCCGCGCCGCCAGCACGCTGAAAGAGGGCCGTTGCCCGGTCGAGCCGCGCACACGACGGCATCCATCTCCCCCGCACAGACCGGCAGGGTCGAAAAGGCCCTGGTCGACCAGGGGTTCAAGAAGACCGTGATCGATCCCGGCAAGAGTCACGGCATCGACGTGGAGATCGTTGAGCGCAACCAGGCCGACACCGGCTTCGTCCCGCAGGCCAAGCGGTGGATCATCGAGCACACCAACGGGATCTTGATGTTCTACCGGCGTCTGGTCCGCGACTGCGAGCACCGGCCCGCGACGTCACGCTCGCGCGTGTTCCGGGCGATGCCCTCCGTCATGGCCCATCGGCTCACCGGCGCCACCGTTGCCTCCTGGAGGACAGCGTGAGTGACAACCCGCAGACCAGGGCTTTCCTGGAGCACGTCGAGGCCCGGGAGGCCGAAACTCGGCGAGCAGGACGGACAACTCCGCTCCCGCATCGCGGAACTCACCGCCCCCTTGGCGAACTCGACGCGGAGGGCGAGAACTTGCGCATCACCCGCAAGACCCTCCTCTCCATCCCCGCACCGGCCGCCGCCGACGAACCGTCCGGGCCTGACGTGCCGGACCACCCTGCCTACCAGCAGTTCCTCGCCGTCTTCGCCGATGCTGCGACGCCGCTGCGGGCCCGCGATCTCTGCCGGGCCCTCGATCTGCCGATCGTCCCGAAGAACACCGAAGACATCCGGTCAAGCTGAAACCCCTGGTCACCAGGGGCATCCTCACCGAACCCGAACGCCCAGGACGAACAGGCAGCGGGCCATCCCGTGCCGGTGCCGGGCTGGTCGTGGTCCTTGCGGGGCAACAACCAGGCCCACGCCACCGTTCGGCCAGTGTCCGAGCCCGCGGGAACGCCGCTCCAGCGTCGCACCGGGTGACGCATCACCGGCAGACTGTCATCTGATGCCGAAGACCAGCCAGTCCCCTCCGGGGCCCTCAAAACCGCAGACCGTGCCCAGCGGTGGCAGGTGGCTGCCGCATGGCTACCACCTCGACCCCCATACTCATGACCACGGACAGCTCGTCTACGCAGCCGCCGGGACACTGGCCACCACGACCGAACGCGGAACCTGGGTCGCCCCGGCCAACCGTGTGACGTGGACGCCACCCGGCTTCGCCCACTCTCATCGCTTCTACGGCCGCACCGACGCCCGCCTCCTGACCATCCCGATCGACCTGTGCGGTGAACTCGTCGACCGGCCCAGTGTGTTCGCCGTCGGTCCGCTGCTGCGCGAGGCCGTCTTGGCGCTGACCGACGAGCGGCCAGAGGTCCGTCCCGGCGCCCGCAGGCGACTGCTCGCGGTGGTCATCGACGAGCTCTACGACATGCCTGAGCAGTCGTTGCACCTGCCCGAATCCAGCGACGACCGGCTGCGCACCGTCACCGGCCTCCTGCACGCCGATCCTGCGCGGCCTGCGACCCTCGCCGAGCTGGGACGCGTCGCGGGAGCCAGTGAACGCACCCTGAGCCGCCTGTTCCACACCGAACTCGGCATGAGCTTCCACCAGTGGCGCACCACGCTTCGCATCCACCATGCCCTGGGCCACCTCACCCACGGCATGTCGGTCACCGATACAGCGATGGCATGCGGGTGGTCGAACCCCTCCAGCTTCATCGACGCCTTCAACTCGGTCGTCGGCCAGACCCCGGGCAGCTACCAGGCAGATCTGCGCACCAGCCGCGCGCTTCCTTAGGGCTCGGCACCACATCCCCGTCTGCCCCGCGACGCCTGGCACGCACTCTCGCCGCACCGGGCGAGAGCCCCAGTACGTCCGGTACGAGGACTTCAGCCCGGCATGCCGAGAGCATGCATCAGCCGTCTCGGGGGCGCCCTTCTGGCGACGACGGGAGGGTGGCTACAGGCCCAGCGGCAGGGGTCACCGGCGGACGCGCGTCGGGCATCGGAGTGCACCAGGTTGGCGGGTTTGCGGCATCGGCTGTCCATTTACCGGTTGGGTGCCCCTGTGGTCGGGTCCCACAGTGGTGCTCAGTACGCCACACCATCTAGGCGGCGCAGTCGCTCACGCTCAGGCGGGTTCGGCCCGGCCGTCTGCGAGGAGCCTGAAAACACATGAGCAAAACCGACAAGAAGGCAACTGTCGTCATCGTGGGAGGCGGCATCGCCGGACTGGCACTCGGCAACTTCCTTCTCCGTAAGGGCATTTCCTGCATCATCCTGGAGAGGCACGGTCGTGAATACGTAGAGCAGCGGCAGAGAGCCGGGGCGCTCGACGCCGGCGGGGTCCGACGGCTGCGCGAGTGGGGGCTGGCCGAGGTCGTCGAGGGCCGCAGCCGCGGGGACCTTGATTCGGGTGTGCCGCTGCTCATCGAGGGCGAAAGGCGGCAGTGGAGGAGGGAGGACGACTCGGAGGATGTCGACGGTGTGTTCTGCCCGCAGCAGATACTCGTCCAGAACCTCATCAAGGTCTTTCTCCGTGACGGTGGCGATCTGCGCTTCGGAGCCGAAGACGTCTCCCTGCACGACATCGATACCGAGCACCCTCTGGTGCGCTACCGGGACGCCACCGGCTCGACAAAGACCGTCAGCTGTGACTTCATCGCCGGCAGCGACGGCTTTCGTGGCGTCAGCCGGACGGCCGTCCCCGATGACGTCCTCACCTGCTCCGCCCACGAGTTCGGGTACGCCTGGCTCACCGTCATGACCGAGGTGCCTGCGGACCCGCCGGCCGTGCTGGCCGTGCACTCCCGCGGCTTCGCCGCACAGATCACTCGCGGCCCGAGCGCCAGTCGTCTCTACCTACAGTGCCCGCTCACCGACACCATCGAGCAATGGCCGGACGACCGCATCTGGCACGAACTGGACGCTCGCTTCGGCGAGCCCGTGACCCCCAAGGGACCGATCACCAGCAAGCAGGTCGTGCCGCTGCGCGGAGTGGTGTTCAGCCCCATGAGCTACGGCACTCTCTACCTTCTCGGGGACGCGGCGCACCTCATCTCACCGATGAGCGCAGAGGGGATGAGTCTCGCCCTCCATGACGCCGACGTGTTCGCCCGCGCAGTCGTCCAGCAGGTCGAGAACCACGATTCCGGTCTGCTCGAGAGCTACTCCGACACCTGCCTGGACCACACATGGCAGCGGCAGGCAGCCGCGGTCTGGTTGACCGAGACGATGCACGACTCCGGTGACCCCTCCTACGAAGGGGAGTTCCGCAGGCAGATCGCCAGGAAGAACCTGGCAAACATGCTGGAGCGGCCTGGGGCCGGCACTCTCCCCCTACGTGCAGTCGATCCATTGCCGCAATCCCCTGAGCCGGCTGCGGTGTCGACTCGGTAGTTGTCGACTCGGTAGTTGTCGACTCGGTAGTTGTCGACTCGGTAGTCGCGTCCGGTCGGGGACGTGCGAGGGGCGTTGCTCCCGGTTGCCTACGCCCCATCCTTCGGGCGCGGAACACGCCCTCCTCACGCCAGCAGAGATCGACGCGCAAGCGCGATGGCCCGGCGGGCGGAGACGTCAGGGGCGCGTGTCCCCGGGCGGACGCCGGCGGTCACCCCGTTCGATGCGGTGGCTTGTAGAGGTCGTCAAGGCGGAGTGGCGCGGGCTGGGGCAGGGTGGTGCCGTCTGTCGGCAGGCAGGACTGGAGGAAGTAGGCGAGCAGGCGGCGGGATGCGGCCACGGAGGCCGCCGGGGACTCTCGCACGACGCCGCTGTTGGCCAGGAGCAGGAGGGTGACGTCGCTGGGGTCGAAGTCCTTGCGCAGCTGTCCGGTGTCCTTCGCACGCTGTACCAGCTGGGCGAGGCCTGCCTCGGCGCGGGCACGCTCACGATGGACGTCGGGCGCGTCGGGAAATTGGGAGAGGAACGCGGCGCTGAACCCGCGGTCCTGGGCCTGCATCAGGCACACCTTGGTGAGGACGTTGCGGAGTCCGCGCCAGGGATCGTCGTCCTGAAGGGCCTCGTCGAGGGCTGCGACGCACTGGCTGAGTTGTTCGGAGAACGCAGCGGCGATCAGCGAGCCGCGTGTCGGGAAGTGCCGGTAGAGGGTGGCGGCACCCAGCCCCGCTCTGCGGGCGATTGCGCTGGAAGATACGTCGGTGCCATTGAGGGCGTATGCCTCGCGGGCGGCCTGGAGGAGCCGGGCGCGGTTGTGCCGGGCGTCGGCTCTCTGCCCCGGGGCGGGCGGGCCGGAGGCGGAGGGGGGCGCGTTCCGAGACAGTTCGCCAGGCATGTCTCCCACTTAATCACAAACGGAAGGGGTCGACCGTTTAGCGGGTTAGCGTGACTTGGTGCCGCGGTGCCCCGCGGTCACCTCTCTGCCGCAGAGGTGAGCGGCTGCGAGTTCTCTTGCTCAACGACGTTCCTGTGTACGGAGGTTGTCCGTGTTTGCTGTGCAATACCACCGCTATGGCGGTTCCGAGGTCCTTGGCATCGAGGAGGTCGAAGAGCCACACGCCGGGCCAGGTCAGGTCCGCATCGCGGTGCGCGCCACCGGCGTCACCCCTGCTGACTGGTACCTGCGCTCAGGGACGCTGCGGGACATCGCCACCGTGGACTTCCCCCACATACCCGGCATGGATGCCGCGGGCATCGTCGACGAGGTGGGTGAGGGGGTGACCGGCACCGCCGTGGGAGATGCGGTCTTCGGCCTCGTCCCCTTCGTGGATCAGGGAGGCGCCGCGGCCCAGTACGCCGTGCTGGAGGCGTGGGCACCCAAGCCGCGCTCGTGGTCCTTCGAGGAAGCGGGCGGCGCCGCCGGCAACATCGACACGGCCACGCGCGTACTGGAGGCCCTGGAAGCCTCCGAAGGCATGACGTTGCTGATCGAGGGCGCCGCCGGAGGCGTCGGCACCATCACCGCGCAACTCGCCCAGGGCCGCGGCCTCACCGTGATCGGCACCGCGAGCGAAGGCAACCACGGCTTCCTCGACCAGCTCGGCGTCGTACCGGTCACCTACGGGGCGGGGCTGGCCGATCGCCTTGCCCCTCTGGCTCCGCACGGTGTCGATGTGGTTCTGGACGCGGCCGGTAAGGGCTCTCTTGCCGAACTGGTGGCCATCGCCGGCGACCCGCACCGCGTGGTGACCATCGCGGACTTCGACGCCGCCCGGCACGGAGTGCGGTACCTCCGCTCCGAAACTGGAGAGTCGCCGGGCTGGGCAGGACTACCGCTGGCGGCCGACCTCGCCGACCACGGCCGCCTCACCGTCCCGCTGCACGCCGTGTTCCCGCTGAAGGAGGCCGCCACAGCTCATGACGTCAGCGCCACCGGCCACGCGCGAGGCAAGATCGTCATCACCGTGCCCTGACACGGCGGACGATTCGGCCCGCGACCAGCGGCCCGCAGCAGGGCGGCCACGGCTACGGTGGCCGCCGCCAGCGCGACCTGAGCCGGACCGCACGCCGGCGCCGGCCACCACGGCTGTACCGACCCGAACTGCCATAGCCCACACTGACCGGTGCCCGCCATCGGCTACTGATTCGTCGTCGGCGGCACCCTTGTCGCGCAGGGGCGCAGGCCCCGGACAGGTCGGGAAGCTGGAAGCGGGAGCGGCCTAGCTGCCCCGCCTCGGAACCGCCGACAGGCTCCTTTCGTCTGGGGGTGAGACGAAGGGGGCGCAAGGTGTTTGCATGGTTGTTTCTGTGGCTGGTGCTGGGCATCTGGTTAATCGTCGGGGCGTTCGCCTACGTGGTCTGGAAGCGCCGGCGTCAGCCCGCACGGCACCGGCGCTGGTGGGTCTTGGGGATGTGTACGGGCGCCGTGGGGTATGTCCACACACTCGCCTACGGCTTCGCTCTGACGCGACCGACAGAGGTGTGCGGGCAGCGAACCTTCGACGACGACTTTCCGCTGACCCACGTCCGCGTCGACATGTTCCCCCCACGTCTGGCGTGCTACTGGACGGATTCGGCGGCGTACGGCCCCAGCCACCCCACGGCCGCGGGCACCTGGTTGCTGTGGTGCGGGGCAGCCCTCCTGGTGGCGGGCACGGTCGCCTGGGCGATGGCTCTGAGCTCGCGCACACCGCGCTGGGCCAGAGCGGGCACGGTCCTCGCGCCCGCGGCCGCCGCCACCATCTGGGCCACTGGAGTCGCCCCGCTCATGCGCCTGTCGGCCGTCGATCTCGACAATGAGTGCTTCCGCTGGCAAGTGGCTCATCTGCACTCCGCGCCCTCCGGCGAAATCGTGCATACCGAGCTCGGCTTTCTGCCGCCGGCTGTCGACTGCGTATTCACCGACGGCACCGCCAGCCTCATCCGTGTTGAATCCCTCGGACTCTCGTGGTGCCTCACCGTGTTCATCGTCTGCTGTGCCGCGCTCAGGCTGCTGAAAGCGCCGATGCCCCTGCGAAGCCACAAGCCACGGTGAATAACCTGCGTGAGGTGTTATTCCTCGTTGAGCAGGCCGGCGCGTAGCTGGGTGAGGGCGCGGGTCAGCAGGCGGGAGATGTGCATCTGTGAGACGCCCAGTTCCTTCCCGATCTGTGCCTGGGTCATCTCCTGGCCGAAGCGCATTTCGAGGAGGTGCCTGTCGCGCTCTTCGAGCTGATTCAGGAGGGGCGCGAGAGCGTGCAGATCCTCGACGAGGTCCATCTCGGGGTCGCGTTCGCCGATCAGGTCGGCGAGCGGCGTGTCGTTGCCGTCGTCGTTGAAGGTGGCGTCGATGGAGGAGGCGTTGTAGCCGTTGGCGGCCACCTGACCTTCGACGACCTCGTCCTCGCTGATGCCCAATTCGGCCGCGAGTTCACTGACCTTGGGGTCCCGGCCGAGCCGGCCGGAGAGCTTCTCGTTGGCCCGCGCGAGGTCGACGCGTAGTTCCTGGAGGCGGCGCGGCACCCGTACGTCCCAGGTGGTGTCGCGGAAGAAACGCCTCATCTCCCCGGTGATGTACGGAATGGCGAGGGTGGTGAACTCGACGTCACGGGAGACGTCGTAGCGGTCGATGGCCTTGATCAGGCCGATCGTGCCGACCTGGAGAATGTCATCCATGTCGTCGCCGCGATTGCGGAAGCGCCGGGCCGCGTAGCGGACCAGGGAGAGGTTCATCTCGATGAGGGTGTTGCGCGCGTACTGGTATGCGTGGGTGCCCTCTTCGAGCGTCTCCAGTCGCCGGAAGAACACCTGTGTCAGCTCCCGGGCGTCCCGGGGCGCGATGTTCTGCGGGTCTTCGATGTGCGGCAGGTCTTCCGGCGACGCAGCCGGAGCCGTGCGCATGTCAGCAGCGGAATCCTGAGCGTGGACTGCGGATGTCGCAAGGCCGGCACGCATAGTTGTGCTCCCTCCGTGTCTTCCCCGGTCGCGAGGTCCGGTACCCGCACCCCAGTGAGGTATGCACACCGTTTGCAGCCTGGCCCCCGCGTCTTCAGCGGTCGGCAGGGTGGCGGAGTACGTCGTAGGTGTAAGTCCCGCCCCCGAGATATACCGGGAGGCGGTGAATTCGGCGCAGGAGAAGCCGTTACGGATGCCCCGACCACCGTGGGAGAAACACAGGAATGCAAGGTGTGACGGAAGGGCGTGCGGGCACACGGTGGTCGGAGGTTGATAACTATGGTTCCCCTGCTTCTCGTTCTTCTTCTCGCCCTGGTTCTCTTCGGTGCCGGATTCGCGCTCAAGGCACTGTGGGTCGTAGCAGTGATCGTACTTGCCGCATGGCTGCTGGGATTCGTGCTGCGTTCGGCGGGCCCCAGCGGCAAGCGAGGCCGCTGGTACCGCTGGTGACCGTAGAAATCACTGGGCCTGAAAGGGTGGATGAGACGTGGTGTTGAATCAATTATCGGCGGGCAGATTCCTTCCCCCGTAAGGCTGCCCCCCTCCCCCATCCCCTTCATGAATTGACCTTTCATGAATCGACGAAAGGATTCACCATGAGCGCCAACGAAAAGGCAAAGGCCAAGACCGAGCAGATCACCGGTAAGGCGGAGAAGTCGGTGGGCCGCGCCGTGGGCAACGAACGTATGGAGGCTGAAGGTTCGTCCAAGGAGGCCAAGGGCGATCTGCGCGATGCCAAGGAAAAGGCCAAGGATGCCGTCAAGGAGTGACGACGTGGCATGAGGCGCGCGGGCGGCGGAGCCGGGAGTTCGGGCTCCGCTCAGCCCAAGGGCGCACGTGTCACTGCGGTGAGTGCGTCAACCACCAGCACGTCGGCCCCGATACAGCAATGATCGGGGCCGGCGTGCTTTCGCTGTTCGAGCCCATCGATGCGGGAACGCCGCAGCCGCCGGCTCGCGGGCCCGTCACCTGTTGAAGCACTCAGTCGGCTAAGACAGGGGGCCGAGGTCGCCTTCGAGGACGGTTTGGATGATCTGGGGCCGGTCCCAGAGGGCCAGGAGTTCGTTGGCGAGGGCCACGATGGGCAGGGGGTCATGGTCGCCGTGCACCGTGACGGCGGCAGCCAACAGGCTGCGCGGGACGGCTCCGGCGTCGAGGAGTACGCGCCACTCCTGTGGCCCGAGCTCCAGGAACTCCAGGCCGGTGAGCTTGGTGATCTCAAGCGGGTCGGCGAGCGTACCGGGGTAGGCGGTGAGGGTCCGCAGGCGCGGCAGCCCGACAACGGGGGCGAGGCTGAAGGGCGCGTCGTCCCACACGCCGAGGGACAGCACCTCCAGACCGGGGTGGGCGGCGGCCTCAACGCTCTTCAGGCTTCTGATGTTGACATGGGCCACGGCCGGCGGCTGGTCGTGGCGACGGCCGCCGCGGTGTCCGCTGGGCCGGTCCAGCACCAGGTCGGTGAGGGAGTCGGCGAGCAGTTCAGCGCCGGTGGTTTCCTCGTGGGAGAGCATGATGATCTGGCCGACGTGGCCGCGTGGGCCCGGCGTGAGGTCGACCGCGAGCCGGTCCCCGCCGCCGTTGTCTCCGAAGGCGATCCAGCCGGGTGAGCCGACCAGGCCCTGCACGGCAGCGTCGGGCGGGGTGACGACCGCCTCGTGCGCCGCGAACTCCCAGCGACAGTGGCGGGACGGCGCGTCGGCGATGTACAGGTCGTCCAGCGCGAAGAGTTCGCAGCCGACCGCCCTGCACGCACGTTCCGCCGCCTCGTGGTCCTCGCCCCAGTCCTGCCAGCGTGACCGCGTCACCCGGTAGAGCGCCTTGAGCTCCTCGGGCAGGGTGACGCCGAGGCGCGCTTCCGCGGTGGCGATCTCCGCCTCCGTCGCGCCGATGGCGTCGGGCAGCCGCTCACGGAGCGTCCGCTCCAGCAGCGCCACATCCGCCGAAGGGGCCGGCTCCGCCACGGGCGCCGGTTCGGGAAGACAGCGCCAGGGGTGCGGAATGGCGCCCTCGACCAGGAGGAGCGCCCCCGGGTGCGGCGTGCCGATGCCGGGCTCCACGGCGGGGCTGGGCCCGAGCAGGCGGAGTGTGGTCTTCCCGGTCGGCGCTATCTCCGCTGTGAACGAGACGTCGTCGACACCTGCGTCCGCGAGCGCGTGACGCACTCGCTCCACCGCCTCCGCCTCGTCCCGCATGTCCTCGGCCTGCGCGGCCCGCCCGGGCGTGTCCAGTCGTCGCCGCAGGGGCAGACTCCAGCCCCCTCGTCCGATGCGTCCCGCCACCCGGAGGGACGGGCCGGCCTGCTCCTCCGCGCCGTTGTTCCTCAGCAGCCGCAGAACGGGCTCCCAGGTCGCGAGGTCGTGCACCGAGGGCGAGGGGGAATGCTGATCAGTCATGCGGAGACCGTACGCGGGGCCACTGACAGCGGAGCGCCTTGTGGATCGGTACAGCCGGTATGACGCTGAGCGTTCTCCCCAGCCTGCTGTCACCGCTTCGAAAGCCTCCTGTCACCGCTTCGCACCATGCGCACACTGCCCGCAGAACTGCTCACGGCTCGACAGGCCCCTACGGAGCCAGGACGCGGGTGAGGGCGAGTGCGGAGGCCAGGCCGCCGCCGAGCACCACGGCCGAGGCGCCTATGACGGGGGCTCGTAGGGTCCATGCGCGCAACTTCGGGGAGTTGGTGGCGCGGGTGAGGAGTGCGTCGCGTCCCCGGAGTACGACGAGGCCGACGCCGGTCAGGGTCAAGGCCATTCCGAGTCCGAATGCCGCCACCATCAGCACCGCGGCGCCCACCTGGCCCGTGAGCAGTCCGCTGAGGAGGACGAGGAACGCCGAGGGCGAGGGGAGCAGTCCGCCGGACGTGCCGAGGAGTGCGATGCCGCGCCAGGTGAGCAGGGAGGTGCCGGGGAGGAGGTGGGCATGGGGGTGGGAGTGGCTGTGGCCGTGCCCATGGTGATGCCCGTGTCCATGCCCGTGACCGTCGTGGTCGTGCCCGTGACCGTCATGGCCGTGCCCGTGCCCGTGCGTATGCCTTCGGTTGTTCAGATGCCGGCGTAGCAGTCCGAGTCCGACCGCGACCACGACCATGGCGGCGATCAGTTGTAGCCAGCCGGTCAGTTCTGCGATGTCGGGGGCGTTGTCCGCGGCGAGCCACCATGCGAGGGCGAGTGCGGCGACGGATGCGGTGTGCATCACGGCGACAATGACGCCCAGCCACACCGCGTCCCGGGCTCTCCCCCGGCCGCCTAGGAGGAAGCCGGCTGCGAGCGTTTTCCCGTGTCCGGGGGCGCAGGCGTGGAAGGCTCCGACGGCCGCCGCGACGAGGAGTGCCAGGGGCAGTACGACGCGGTGTGCGAGCAGTGCGGACAGGTCTGTCGTCCAGACGCTGAACGGCCCCTGCGGGCCGGCCGCCGCACCTGAGGCGCCGCTGCCGGACGGGGCGAGCGTCAGCGTATGGGTCGGCTCTTGGGCCGTGTGCAGGCCGCCGCTGCCCGACGGGGTGACGGAGATGGTGCGGTATTTCGGGTCGACGTCGTTGAGGGCGGTGATGGTCACGGCGAGCGTGGTGACCTGTCGGGGGCATAGGTAGCTGAGGCGGGCACCGTCTTGGACGAGGTGCGAGGTGTCCGCGTGGTGCAGCGAACAGGGCCGGCCGTCCTGGCTCAGCCGGATGTGCGAGCCGAGGTAGCGCGCTTCGGACTCGTCGGCGGCGTGGGCTTCCTTGCGGAGTACGGCCAGATCGTCCTTCGCGGCCGACCAGATGACCTCGGCCGTCTTGCCGTGTGCCTTGACCCGGGCGGCGGGAGGCGCGCCGAAGGGGTGTGCGTCCGCCGTGCCCGCGAGACCGAGCAGCGCCAGCGTCGTGAGTACGCCGACGAGGAGAAGGCGGGCCGCCTTGGCGCCGGCGTGTCTGAGGGGTTGCACAGTGGTGTTCCGATCACGAGTGCCCTGCGGGTGCCTCCCGTGTCCGGGGAGGCACCCGCAGGGCGGGAGAGAGGTACCGGTCAGTCGTCGGTCAGCGCCTGGCCGCCAGCGCGTGGATCGTCCCGTCGTCGGTGAGGGCGATGATCCAGTCGCCGCTGATGGACAGTGCCGAGGCCACGCCGCCGCCGAGGTTGTACTCGGTCAGCTGCTTACCGGTGGCGCGGTCCAGGACGAGCAGGCGCCCGTCCCATGTGCCCGCGTACAGACGGTCCTTGGTCACCACGGCGTGCATCGTCGGGGAGCCCTTCCCCGCGCTGGTGCACCCCATGGCCACCCGCCACTTGTCGTCCAGGGGGCTCTCCCCTGGGAGATGTCCGGCGGGGGTCTCCCACAGCGGCTTGCCCGGCTCGGCCGCGCTGGTGTCGTAGGCGCGGATGACACCGTCACGGCCGGCGATATACGCGCGGTCGCCCCAGATGGCGGGGCTGGTCAGCGGAGCCTGCCCGGGCTCGCAGGTGCTGCTGCCGCCCACCGGGGACTGCCACTGGACGGCACCGGTCTTGAGGTCGTGGCCCCGGGCGCCGCTCTGGGTCATGGTGACCAGCTTCGGGTCCCCCTGGGCCGGATCGGTGAGTGCGGGCGAGGAGTGGCTGTCGATGCCGCCCTGGGTGTCCTTGGCCCATAGCTGGGCGCAGCCGGCCAGGTCCATGGCGACCAGCGTGTTGCTGGAATCCGTGTGCAGGTACGCGGTATTGGATCCGGGCTGACGTACCGCCGTGCTGTGGAACTGGCCCCAGTTGGTCGCTCCGTTGAAGCCGCCCAGCAGGTCACCGCTCTTGGCATCGCGGCACTGGATCTTGTTCCAGTCCTGGTAGACGGCGACGGTACGGTCCTCGCCCTTGATGTCGAAGACGCTGACCGGACCGCCGGCCCGGCCGTAGCGGCGCACGGTATCGCCGTGCCGTTCCTCGTTCTCGATCGTCTGCCAGACGACATGGCCGTCCCCGGCGTCGAGAGCGTAGATCCGGCCGACGGCGGTGGTCAGATAGACCTTCCCGTTGTGGAGGGTGGGCGCCGATTCGGCGTCGCCGTCCAGGTAGGTGCGCCAGATCTCGCGGCCGGAGGCGAGGTCGTAGGCGAGCATCATGCTGTACGGGGAGTCGAACGCCCGGGAGGAGGCGATCACCTTGCCGTTGGCGATCACCGAGCCGTTGAGATTGAACTGTTCACCGGTGCTCGCGGCCCAGCGCAGATCGAGAGCGGTGCCCGGGTTGTCCGTACTCGCGCCGCGTCCGGACTCGTCGCGGCCCTGACGGGTCCAGTCCTGACCGCTCTTCGGCTTCGCCAGCTCCTTGTCGGGCACCACCTTGAAGGGGTTCTTGAGGGTGGGCCAAGCCTTGCCCTTGGTGTCGACGGCGGTCATCTGCGCCGTGTACGTTCCCGGCCGCAGTCCGGCTATCCGGTCGCTGACCCGGGTCCAGGAGATCCGGGCGTCGGGACAGGGCTCCGGTTTGCCGCCGGGCGGTGTGTAGCAGTTCTGCTTCCCCGTCCGGTCGTTGCCGGCGCCGAACTTCAGGTCGCTCTCGCGCCGTACCGTGCGGCCGTGACTGTCGCGGATGGTGAGAGTCGCGGTGGCCGGTGTGCGGCCGTCGTCCTCGGCGTACAGCTCGACGGGGACGGCGTCGCCGGTTCTGTGGACACTGCCTGGCGCGGGGCTGACCAGGGCCGCGTCGTCATCGATATCGAACTGCCGGTGCGTACCCCGCACATAGCCGGTGTCTTCGTTGCGGCGGGTGCGCGGGTTGTCGGTGATGTCCTTGAAGCTCAGGACCTTGTAATCCGGGTGGGAGCCGTCGATGCCGTAGGTGCCCTGGTTGTTGATCTCGACGGAGCGGTCGAAGGCGCCACGGCGGTACTCGGCCTGCTGGTTGTGGCCGGCGGCGAACATCCGCACGTCATACTTCGCGAGTTCATCGATGGTCGGCTGCATACCGGCGCCCGGTCCCCACTGGGTGAACAGTGACCGGTGAGCGAAGAGGAGCACCTGCTTGCCGGCCGCGTGGCGCTTCAGGTCCTCTCGGAGCCACTCCAGCTGCGGCTTGAGGCCGCTCGCGTCGTAGTTGTCCTCAAGGACGACGATGTGCCGGCCGTTGCGGTCGAAGCTGTACCACTCGGGACCCATGTTCCGGCGGTAATACTCCATGCTGCCGCCGTATCCCTGGGAAGTGGCGGTGCCGCCGACGTCGTGGTTGCCGACCGTCGGGTAGAAGGGCATCCCGAGCTTTCCGTCGGTCAGGCCCTTGCGCAGGATGTCGTAACCGGCCTGACGGCGCGGCTCCTGGGCGTAGTCGGTGACGGTCAGATCGCCGGTCGCGATGGCCATCGTCGCGCCGTCGACCTCGGACATCGCCTCGACCTGGCCGGTCCACTGCGGCCGCGTGCTGCGCGCCGCCTGGTCCGAGGTGTTGGATACCTCGATATCGGAGTCCATCACCCACTTCTCGGTGGGGTTGGCGGCGTTCTTGTCCGGCACCAGGGCGAAGTCGATGCCGTTATGCGGACCGTCGCCGTCAGGCACCTTGTGGAAGAACTGCGGGACGTAGTCCTTGCGCAGGGCCGGGGTATAGCCGTTGGGGGACACCACGCTGACGAGATCGGTCTCCCGTCGGCTCGGGTCCATCCGCAGGGTGTACGACCCGTCGGCGCCGGTCGTCGTCCAGACGGCACCGTCGGTGACATCGACGCCGGACATGGGCGCTTCGCCCCCGTCCCGTACGCCATTGCGGTTGACGTCCTTGAAGACCGTGCCCTGGACGGACACCGGGTCAGCGTTCGCCGCCGCCGCGGCCGTCTCGTCCGCGGCGAACGACGTACCGGCCGTGACGGACGGCACCAGACTCGCCACCACGGCGGCACCGGCCGCGATCAGCTGCTTACGGCGCCGAGGGGTGCGGCGCACCGACTGCCACGGGTGCGGGTGTGCGGACTGGTGCTGCCGGTGCGGTGAACGGCGCCGGAGTGCCCAGCGGATGGCCTGGAGCGCCACGAGGGCAAGGGCCGCGCCGAGCACCACGGTGCGCCACGGGAAGGCATTGCTCGCGGGGCTCTCATGGGCGCCCCATGCATCGACGACCGGGGCCGCCGCGGTCGCATTGACCGTATTGCCGTCGAACTCGACGACGGCCTGGGTCAGTCCGCCCTGCTTCAGCATCGCGGTCAGGTCGAGTTGGTCGACATGGCAGCTCCACGCCAGCTCGACCACCACACCCCCGGGGACTCCGCCGCTGTCGCCGGCGACACCGGAGCCGCCGGCCGGACAGGAGGCGGTCAGCAGACGCGACGCCCAGGCGCCCGCCTTATCGGGCGAGACCACGTCACGGTGGACGATCAGCCTGCCGCTGGTGACGTTCTTGTTGGTGGAGACGACGAGTTCGGCGTGGTGCGGCGACACATGGGCCGACGCGGGCTGCGCACCAAAACCCAGGACGAAGAACAACAGCACAAGAGCGGCTCTGGCTGCTGCGCGAATTGGTTTCATGCGCTGGAACCTGTCGGCATCACAAGGCCGACAGTGAAACGATCAGTGAAGGTTTCGCCTCACTGCACCTAACAGGCTCTTCACCGATACACACGGGGCAAGCAGCGCAACAGCCTTGATGCGGAGTATTACCGGGCGGATGCCTCCCCTCCATGACGCAGGGGCGTCCGCCCGGAGACGCCGGGGAGCCCCTCCGGAGATACCGGGAAACCCCTACCGGAGACGCCGAGGTATCAGCCCTTGCCGATGACCAGCAGGACGAATGCCGTGACGATGACGCCGACGCGCACGAAGTGGAACCGGTCCCAGCGGCCGAGCTGCTGCTTCCAGTCCGCCGGGACACTGCCCGGCGTCCACCGGGCGACACGGGAGTTGATCGGGACGAGCAGGGCGATCGACATCAGCACACTGAGGACGAGCAGGGCGGTGGCCGTGATGACGAGGCCCGCCCCCGCGTCACCCCACGCCAGAACCGCCCAGACCGCGCCGAGCACGACCGAGCCGATGTACCAGAACGGCATCACCTTGCCGAGAAGGCGGGCTCCGTCGCTGCGGGCCGCGAGGCCGCCGTTGTCCGGCAGCCGGTCGAGGATCGGATTGACGAAGGCCGCCACCGCGAACTCGACGCCCACCATGAGGCCAACGACCACGACCGTGACAATGGCGATTACGTGCTGCATGTCCCCTCCCGAGGCTCCCCGAGCGCAATTACTAGCGCCGCTAGATTCTGATGCGATACTAGGGAATCGATGCTCGAATGTCTAGCAGTGCTAGCATCAGGCATGTCAGTGCAAGAACGCAAGGCACGCGAGCGAGCCGACCGCCACCAGCTGATCGTCACCACGGCGCGCGAACTCGCCGAGTCCCACGGTTGGGACGCCGTGACCACCCGTCGGCCGTCCGAGCGCATCGAGTACAGCCAGCCCGTGCTCTACAGCCACTTCCGCGGCAAGCGGGAGATCGTCGGGGCCGTGGCCCTGGAAGGATTCGCCGAGCTGACCGCGGCGATGCGGCGCGCGGTGACCAAGGGGCCGCAAGGGCGGGCCGCGGTGGCCACGCTCGCGAAGGCGTACGTCGACTTCGCCGAGCGCAACCCCGCCCTCTACGACGCGATGTTCCTCCTGGACACCGGCCTGCCGTTCGCCGACGCGGCGACACCGGTGCCGCTGCGCGAGGCGTTCGGGACGCTGCTGGACACACTGGGCGATGTGGCGGAGGACGCCGAACCGGCCCTGTTCGTGGAGGTCTTCTGGTCGGCCCTGCACGGCCTGGTCACCCTCACACGCTCGGGCCGGCTCCCCCGGAAGGAAGCGTCACGGCGACTCGAAGTTCTGGTGGACCGGTTCGCGGGGCGTTGATGGCGCTCTGTCGTGCGGTGTTGGCGGCGCCAACCGATGGCCCGGAGCCCAGCCATGAGACGGGCACCCAGCGAATCAGCGACGGGGATGCCGACGCGGAGCGGCTCCGGCGTGAGGCACGGGAGAAGAGCGACCACGGGGCCTTGTTGTCGACCGCGGCGGTGACCGGGCGGGTGGCACTGATCTGTCACCGCGAGGCGTGGGACTTCCTGGCTGCCTGCGCGTCCGAGAACGAACACTTCTGCAAGACCACCGAGGTCTGCGACGAGGGCGAGGGAAGGATTCGGGCGGTGCTGTCCGGCCCCTCCGTCATCGGCCTCCTCATCGCCCTGCGCAACACACACTCCGCTGCCTCCATGGACGGGACCTGGGCCCTGGCCAGCGCCTTCTACCAGCGCCTCGCCGAGGACTTGACCACCACCAGCCGCCATGGCACCCAACCCCTGACCGTCATCTTCGACGACGGCATCCACGATCACACCCCGGCGACCGAGACCTCCGCCTGAGTTCTCCGTCACGGCCAGAGGCCCCCACAGCCTGACCACCCCCGGCTGTGGGGCGCCCCCTCAGAGCGCGCGCAGCGCAGTTCCGAGGTCTGGGCCGTGACAAAGGTTCCGCCGAGGGTCTCCCAGCGGAACGGGACGCGGGAAACATGGGCGGGGACGTCGGCTCGGCGGTCTCGGGCGCGTCGGTGGGTCAACCGAGGAGGCCGTCGGTGCTGCGGTGGTGGATGCGCGCCCGGTCGCGGAGTACCGCCCGCAGGAAGCGCTCGTTGCCGAGCTCGGTGAGGTCGGCGGCGAGCCGGGCAGCGTCGGCGTCATCGCCGAGCGGCAAGTCCAGCTCGAGTGCCATCCGTGCCCCCAGGAAGTGTCTTCATCGACCGGTCCCTGATCCTAGAAGTCGGAGGAGAGGCAGTGGTGTTGGGGGCCGTCGGCGTGCTGCGGTGTCGCCGGGGGCCCGTGTGCCAGGCGGTCGCTTCCCAGCCGACCACCTTCTTGATGTGAGGTGGGATGGCCCCGAGGTCACGGACCTCCCGTGTCATGGCAGGAGTCGCCATGCCCAGTTGTCCGCCAGGACGGAGGAACCGCACCAGGTAGGGCAGGTAGCTGTCCGCCGTACCGAAGTACTCGAACGCGTCCACGCTCACGATGGCGTCGAAGCTCTCCTTCTCGAACGGCAAGGCGTGTGCCTCGGCTCGAACGGCCTGCACCTGGTCGCCGACGCCCGCCTCGGTGAAGACGATTGCCGCGTCCTCGGGGGCGATCCACAAGTCGGCCGCGACGACCTGGGCGTCATATTCGCGGGCCAGGAATACCGACGTGGCGCCCTTGCCGGAGCCGAGGTCGAGAATCCGCATCCCCGGGCGCAGATCAAGGTCCCGGGCGAGGTCCTCCAGCAGCCACAACGGGTTGGGGCCCATGTCGAGGTCGAGCAACCAGGCGGGGTCATAGCGAGAGGAGCGCGGGTAGCGGTCCGGGCGTATGAGGTCGTTCAAGTTGGTCACGAGCACGAACCCAAGCTGATCACCGGCCGGGGAACAACCCGTTTTTGCGGCGGCACGACCCACCCGTACCGCCGCCGCGCCGGACACTGCCCTACCGCCGCCCCCACCCCTCAGTCCCCCACCGCCTCCACCCGCCGCATACAAGCGTCATGTGACGCCGGGCCGAAGGAGATGGTCCAGCCCGCCGGGGTTTCTCGCCAGGATGGCCACAGGGAGAGGTGGCCGTGGGGGTTTTCCAGGATCAGGTGGGTCGTGTGGGCATCGGGGTCGGGGGCGGGGTCGAAGGGGGTGGGGTGGGGGGTCATGCGTCGAGTTCCTTCAGGTGGGGGGCCAGGACGGCGGCGATGTCGTCGAGTTGGCGGTCCTGCATCAGTTGTGGGTGGGTGCAGTCGAGGTCGCGGTTGGTGATCGTGCCGCTGACGTGTGGGTGCCAGGCCTCGCGGGTGAGCCAGTCTTCGGCTCGGGGCGCGGCGGCGGTGAAGAACAGCAGGTCGCCCTGGTGGGTGCGGTGGTGGTGGGCGCGCATCATGCGTGCGTGGTTGGGGACGATGTCGACGATCTTCGAGAGGGTGTGGTCGGTGAGGCCGGCGAGTGGGCTGCCCGCGCGGCGCAGGGTGGTCAGGACGTCGTCCCGGGTGCGTTCGCCGGTGCGGTCGAAGCCGGCCATCCGCAGCACCGCGGTGAGTGCGTCGCCTTCCTCGGGTGCGGGGCGTTCCCGCCACTGCTCGGCGGGGAACGCGTCGAGCAGTGCGAGGAGTTCGACCGTTTCCCCGGCTTCCTGGAGCAGTACGGCGACGGTGTGGGCGAGGACGCCGCCGACGGACCAGCCCAACAGGCGGTAGGGGCCGTGGGGTTGGATGCGGCGGAGGTGGTGTACGTAGTCCGCGGCCTGCTCGGAGAGGGTGCGGGGCAGTGGTTCGTCGTCGAGCAGGCCGCGGGCCTGGATGCCGTAGACCGGCTGGTCGGGTCCCAGGCGGGCGGCCAGGCCCGCGTAGCACCAGGCGATACCGCCGGCGGGGTGGAACGCGAACAGCGCGGGCCGGTCGCCGGTGGTGCGCAGCGGCAGGACGACGTCCAGCGCGTCCTCGGCCGCCGGGCCGGCGCTGTCGAGGCGGGTGGCCAGCGCGGCCGGGGTGGGTGCCTCGAAGAGTGAGCCGATCGTCAGCTCGCAGTCGAACGCCGCACGGATCCGCGCGACCAGCCGCACCGCGAGCAGGGAGGTGCCGCCCAGGTCGAAGAACGCGTCGTCGGGGCCGGTGTGTGCGAGGCCGAGTACTTCGGCGAAGAGGCGTGTCAGGGTCTCCTCTCGGGGGCCGGACGGGCGCCGGGCGCTCCGGGCGCCGGTGAAGACCGGGGCGGGCAGGGCGCGGCGGTCCAGCTTGCCGTTGGAGCTCAGCGGCAGGGCGTCCAGGGCGAGGACGGCCGCGGGCACCATGTGCTCCGGCAGGGTGCGGGCCACTCCGGCGCGTACGGTCTCGGGAGCGGCACCGCCGGTGACGTAGCCGACGAGGCGCTGCTCGCCGGAACCGTCCTCGTGGACCAGTGCGCAGGCACCGGTCACCCCGTCCTGCGCCGTCAACGCCGCCTCGATCTCGCCGAGTTCGATGCGCTGGCCGCGCAGTTTCACCTGGTGGTCGGTGCGGCCGAGGTACTCGGCCTCGCCCTTCTCCGTCCAGCGGGCGAGGTCGCCGGTGCGGTACATGCGGCTGCCGGGCGGTCCGAACGGGTCGGCGACGAAACGGGAGGCGGTGAGCCCGGGACGGTGCAGATAGCCCTCGGCGAGTTGCCGGCCGGCCAGGTACAGCTCGCCGGGGATGCCCGGCGGGCAGGGCTGGAGCGCGGCATCGAGGACGTACAGCCGGGTGTTCCAGACCGGCCGCCCGATGGGCACCGCACCGCGGTCGTCGGCCGCGCAGGCGTGGTACGTGACATCGACGGCGGCCTCCGTCGGCCCGTACAGGTTGTGCAGCTCGACGCCGGGGAGGCTGCGCGTGAAGGTGTGCGCGGTGTCGCGGGGCAGCGCCTCGCCGCTGCAGAAGACGCGGCGCAGCGCACCGCACCCGGCGGTGTCCGTCCCGGCCAGGAAGACCTGGAGCATCGACGGGACGAAGTGGCAGGTGGTGACGGCCTGTTCGCGGATGAGCCGGGCCAGGTAGTGGGGGTCCTTGTGGCCGCCGGGATCGGCGACGACGAGTACCGCGCCCTCGCGCAGCGGCCAGAAGAACTCCCACACCGACACATCGAACGACGAGGGGGTCTTCTGGAGCACCCGGTCCGCCGCCGTCAGCGGGTAGCTGTCCTGCATCCACCGCAGCCGGTTGTCGATCGCGCCGTGGGAGACCACGACGCCCTTGGGGCGGCCGGTCGAGCCGGAGGTGTAGAGGACGTAGGCGGGATGTGCGGGGGTGAGCGCCCGGCCCGGGTCGACCGGGAGGTAGCCGGACAGATCGAGGCCCTCCAGGACGACCAGCGGCGTCCCGGTGTCCTGCGGCAGCCGGGCCGGGTGGTCGGTGACGGCGCAGACCGGCGCGGCGTCGTCCAGCATGCCGGTGAGCCGCTGTGCCGGGTGGTCCGGGTCGAGCGGCAGATACGCGGCGCCGGACTTCAGCACGGCGAGCAGGGTGACGACCAGGTCCACCGAGCGCGGCACCGAGACCGCCACCACCGCTCCGGGGCGGGCGCCGAGCGTCCGCAGGTGGCGGGCCAGGCGGTTGGCGCGGGTGTTCAGCTCGGCATAGCTGAGCGCGGTGTCGCCATGGACCAGTGCGGTGGCGGTGGGGGTGCGGGCGGCGCGGGCCTCGATGGGGCCAATGAGGGTGGTGGGCGGGAGTTTCCGGTCCGTCCGGTTGAACTCGTCGACGACCAGGGCGAGTTCGGTGGGGGTGGCGATGCCGTGCGCGGCCAGCGGGAGGCCTGCTCCTCGCGCTCGGCTGCGCCCGCCCGCTGTCCGCCCTCGGCCTCGGCGACGACAGCGCCCGCTCGCTCGGCCACCATCCCGGCCGGATCCGGCTTCTGGTCGCGGCGGCCGTCTCACTGCTGGCGGGCTGTGCGGTCGCGGTGGCCGGCCCGATCGCCTTCCTCGGACTGCTCGCGCCATACGCCGCCCGCGCGCTGGCCGGGGCCCGGATGGCGGTCCAACTCGCGCTGTCCGCGCTGATCGCGGCCGATGTCATGCTCCTCGCGGACATCCTCGCCCGGATCGTCATCCGGCCCTGGGAGACCCCGGTCAGCGTGCTGCTCGCCTTCGTGGGCGGACCGCTGCTCGTCTGGATCGCCCGCTCGTCCCGCCTGTCCACGGCAGGAGCCTCGGCATGACGGCCCCGACGGACCCCGGCACCCACCCGGCCCTCACCCCGCCGGACAGTACGGTGCTGCGCGCCGGCACCCTGTCCTGGCTCTTCCCGCGCCGCAGCGCCCTCGTCGCCGCGTTCCTCGTACCGCTGCTGCTGTGCCTCATCGCCCTTGCGGTCGCGGCGAGTTCGACCGGTATGCCGCTGCCGCAGACCCTCGCCGGGCTGCTCGGTACCGGCGATCCCGGGACCGTCATGATCGTGCGGGACTTCCGGCTGCCCCGTGTGGTCGTCGGCATCATGGTCGGCGGCGCCCTGGGTCTCGCCGGCTGCCTCACCCAGACCCTCGCCGGCAACCGGCTCGCCACCCCGGACCTCGTCGGGGTCAACGAGGGCGCCACCGCGGCCGTCGTCGCCGCGGCCGCCGGATCGGCGACCGGGATGGTCGGCGGCTGGTGGCTCGGCCCGCTCGGCGCCGTCGTCGCCGCCGCCCTGGTGGTGCTCTGCGCGGGCGGTGCGGGCAGCGGCGGCTATCGCGTCCTGGTGGTCGGTATCGGCGTCTCCACCTTCATCGGGGCGGTGAGCGACCTGATCATGTCGCGGGAGAACGACAACACCGCGGGCGGGGTGTTCCTGTGGGCCGTCGGCAGCCTCAACGGCCGCGACTGGAGCGTGGGGACACCGCTGCTGATCGCGCTGCTCTTCCTCGTACCGCTCGCCCTCGTCGCCGGACACCGGCTGCAACTGCTGCGCTTCGACGACGACATGGCCGCCTGCCTCGGTGTCGACCTGCGGCGGGTGCGGGCCGCCGCCCTCGCGCTCGCCGTCGCGCTCGCCGGTATCGCGGTCGGCGTCGGCGGACCCATCGCCTTCGTCGCCCTCGCCGCCCCGATCCTCGCCCAGCGGCTCAGCGGCCCCACCCGCATCCCGGTCCTCGGCTCCGCGCTGACCGGCGCCGCCCTCATCGCCGCGGCCGACGCACTGGGCCGGGTCGCCGCCCCCGTCGAACTCCCCGTCGGCGTCGTCACCAGCGTCCTCGGCGGGCCCTTCCTCCTCTGGGTCCTCTTCCGCTCGGACCGGACCACCGGAAAGGCATGACCAGCATGACCGCAACTCCCGGGCTCGCCGTACGTGCACTGCGGGCCGGCTACTCCGGCCGCACCGTCGTCGAAGGAGCCGAATTCACCATCCCCGCGGGGCAGGTCGCCGCGATCGTCGGCCCCAACGGCTGTGGAAAATCCACCCTGTTGCGCACCCTCGCCCGGCTCCACCGCCCGGAGTCCGGGGAGGTCCACGCCGACGGCGACGACGTCTGGCGGCTCGGCCGACGGCAGGCCGCCCGCCGTATCGCCCTGCTCCCCCAGTCCCCACGCGCCCCCGAAGCCGTCACGGTCGCCGGGCTCGTCCGCTACGGCCGCCACCCCCACCAGGGCCTGCTGCGCCAGTGGTCGCGCGAGGACGAGCAGGCCGTACGCGAGGCGATGGCGGCCACCGGCACCACCGCGCTCGCGGCCGAACGCCTCGACCGGCTCTCCGGCGGTCAGCGCCAGCGTTGCTGGCTCGCGATGGTGCTCGCCCAGCACACCCCGGTGGTACTGCTCGACGAACCCACCAGCGCCCTCGACCTCGGCCATGTCGTCGAGGTCCTGGAACTCGTCCGCGAGGTCGCCGCCGCCGGCCGCACCGTCGTCATGGTCCTGCACGATCTGGCCGCCGCCGCCCGCTACGCCGACACCCTCATCGCGATGAAGGACGGTCGCATCATCGCCCACGGCCCGCCCCACGAAACGGTCGACGAAGCCCTGGTCAAGGATCTCTACGCACTGGACGCCGACATCCTGCGGGCCCCCGGCGACGCCTCACCGGTCGTCGTTCCCCGTATCCGGTCCGCGAACTGACCAGGTGTCAGTCGGCGCGCGGGGCTCCCGAAGGCTGTCGGGTCATTCGTCGGTGACCCAGCGGTTCGTGTCCGACCGGTAGGAGTAGCGCTCGCGGCCCTCGATCGCGCTCGTACGGAACGGCTTCCCCCCGTCGTCCACGCGGACCGTCCCGCGCCGGCCGCCGCTGCTCCAGCCGACCTCCAGGTACCAGCTGACGTCATGACCCTCGGTGTGCAGATCGAGGTTCAGGACCTGCGGATCCTGGGTGGAGACCTTGAAGGGGAAGTTCTTCGCGGGCACCACGATGTCGCCGTCCTGCCCGGCCCTGGGCTTCGCCAGCGGCTGGGCATCGTCCAGGTCGATGGCGAAGGTCCGCGGGGTGATACCGCCGCCGCAGCCATTGCCCATCTCATAGGCGGACCAGGGCAGCGCGGTATGCCGGCCCACCACCCGTACGTGCAGGGAGGTCAGCACGACCGCGTCAGCCGTACGGCCCGTCGCGGTGAGCTGGAGCCGCAGATGCCCGCCGTCGATGCCGCCCTCGGCACGCGCCCAGCCGCGGAAGTCCTGGGGCGGGGGCGGTGGCGGGACCCGGTCCGGGGACTTCTGGAGGAGGTAGTTGACGCCACAGGGCTGATCCCAGTTGTACGAGCTGATGCCCACGCGCGGAGCCGTTCCGCCCTGGTCGTCTTCCGGGGCCGGGCTCGCGCCGGGGCCGTCGGACCGCTCCGGGCCGGGTCCGGGGTGCCGCGCTTTCCCACTCGGGGTGGGCTTCCGGTCCGCTGCGCTGTGGCCCGGCGAAGGGCTCTTCGGCAGCCGCGTGGGAGCGTCACTGGCGGCCGGGGGCCGGTCGGCGCTGTGCGCGCTCCGCCGCTCGGCATCGCCCGCCCTGGGGGCGTCCACGGCCAGGGCCGCCGGTACGGCGAGGCAGGCCACGGCGGTGACCCCGAGGGCGATACGGAGGTAGGTGAGGCGGCGGGAGGGGGCAGGCTTGGGCGCCGGCGGGGCCGGGGTGAGCGGTGAGTCCGAGGCGCGCGGTGCGTCCGGGTTTTCCCCGGGAACGTGGGCGTGCGCGTCGGCGGGTTGTGCGGCAGGGGCCGAAGCTGCGGCCGGGGCGGACGAGGCGGGCCCCGCGGACCCCGCACGGCTGCGCTTGCGGGCCTCGTCGGCGAGGATCCAGCGCCGGTGCAGCTCCACCAGTTCGTCCGGTGTCGCCCCGCACCGCCTGGCGAGACGGTCGGCGGGCGCGAATTCCCTCGGCACGGCATCACCGTTGCAGTACCGGTGCAGCGTGGCCACGCTCATATGCAACTGCCTGGCGAGAACGCCATAACTACGGCCGGAGCGCTCCTTCAACCGGCGCAACTGCCGTGCGAACTCCTCTGTTTCCGTCCCCACCCTGATCCTCTGCTCGTTCCAGCATTCCGGAACAGCTGTGCAGGGGTCTTCGTTTCCCCAGGTCATCACCTGTTTCAGCGTTCCGGATCTCGCTCATTGTCCCGGATCACCCAGCCCACGAGCGCGCGCCACGCTCGCTGTGAGCAGCACCACTGAGCCGGGTGGCGGCACATCAACCCCTCGACGTGGCAACGATGTTGGTGCCGCAAACCACCCACCCCCGCAGCCCCCGGCATTCGCGCCGAGTTCCGGCCGTGCGGGGGCTCATGGTTTCGATCGCGCGAGCGGAGGATCTGCGGCGAAGGGTGGCCGACATCGCGGAATATCCGGTTCCGGGGCGAGCCGCGCCGGGACATGAAGACGATCGGCGCCGTTGAATTCTGCACCTCTGTCCGGGTGTTGGCTCGTTCCTTGCCTCGCTCACCGGGACAACTTGATGATCCGTTCGTCCCTGCCAGCATGTGGCGGCGCGGACCGACCGCCGGTCCGCCGGCTCGAAGAACCCTCCTCGGCGGGCCCGACCCGGGCCCACCCCGGAGGAGGAGCCGAGACGAACAGAGGAGTGGAACATGTCGCGTCCCACCCGACGCCAGGTGCTGTACGGCAGCGCCGCGGCCGTGACCGGTGCGGTGCTGGCCGCACCGGCCGCCTTCGCCGACACCGCCACCCGCCCCGCCGCAGGCCACGGAGGCTCA
Organism: Streptomyces sp. P9-2B-2; assembly: GCF_030406865.1. Lineage (NCBI taxonomy): Bacteria > Bacillati > Actinomycetota > Actinomycetes > Kitasatosporales > Streptomycetaceae > Streptomyces > Streptomyces sp. P9-2B-2. The sequence goes on from NZ_CP129126.1 coordinate 1,147,116, forward strand.
GCCGGTCACGGGCACCCGGCCGGTCACGGGCCGTCCGGCGGGCACCAGATGGCGGAGCCCTTCGACGAGGTGTACCAGGGCCGCCACATCGAGGGCTGGCCGTCCGAGGACGGAGGCCACGGGGGTCACCACGCCGGCCGGGCCGCCGGTCCCCACGAGGGGATGGACTTCGTCGTCCGTATCGACAACGACGACCTCCATGTCATGCGGAATGCCGACGGTACCTGGATAAGCCTGGTGAACCACTACGAGACCTTCACCACGCCACGTGCTCTGGCGCGTGCCGCCGTCCGCGAACTCCAGGGCGCCGACCTGGTCCCCGTCGTTACCGGCTGAGACCCGCCCCTGCCCGTCCCCCCACCGAGGAGTCCTCGACATGGCAGTCAGGAAGAACCAGGCGGACCTCACCGCCACCGAGAAGCGGAACTTCGTCGATGCGGTGCTGGAGCTCAAGCGCAGCGGCCGCTACGACGAGTTCATCAGCACCCACAACGCCTTCATCATCGGTGACACCGACGAGGGAGAGCGGACCGGCCACCGGTCACCGTCGTTCCTGCCCTGGCACCGCAGGTTCCTGCTCCAGTTCGAACAAGCCCTGCAGAGCATCACGCCGTCGGTCATGCTCCCCTACTGGGACTGGACCGTCGATCGCACACCCCGCAGCTCCCTGTGGGCCGACGACTTCCTCGGCGGTGACGGGCGGAGCGGCGACGGCCGGGTGGCCTCGGGGCCGTTCGCCTTCACCGGCGGCAAGTGGCCGATGAACATCCGGGTGGACGGCCGGACGTTCCTGCGCCGCTCGCTCGGCACCGGGGTCCGCGAACTGCCGACCCGCGCCGAGGTCGACCGGGTGCTCGCCATGACGGTCTACGACGCCGCCCCCTGGAACAGCTCGTCCGACAGCTTCCGCAACAACATCGAGGGCTGGCGCGGCCCGAATCTGCACAACCGGGTGCACGTCTGGGTCGGCGGGCAGATGACCACCGGCGCCTCGCCCAACGACCCGGTCTTCTGGCTGCACCACTGCTTCATCGACAAGCTCTGGGCCGACTGGCAGCGGATGCACCCCAAATCGGGGTATCTGCCGACCGGCAACACGCGCGACGTCATCGACCTCCACGACACCATGAAGCCATGGAACGACGTCACTCCGGCGGACCTGCTGGACCACACGAAGTTCTATACGCATGGATGACAGGTACCTGACATCTGCCAGGGTTTCCTGAGCACCTCAGCCGATGCGCACGCCCCGACAACAGGAGCGTGCGCATCGGCGCGCCACACGGTGGTCATGACCAGTGGTCATGAACAGACGGTGCCGTTCGCCGGGACCTTGCCGTCCAGCAGATGTCCGTTCACGGCCTTGGTGGCGCACGCGTTGACGCCGTAGGTGCCATGGCCCTCGCCCTCGACGGTGAGCAGCACCCCCACGCCCTTCCCGAGCTTCTCGGCCATCTTCCGGGCGCCCGCGACGGGCGTCGCCGGGTCGCCCGCGTTGCCTATGACGACGATGGGGGCGGCGCCGGGTGCCGAGACCTCCGGGGTGTCGCTGGTGCCGGTGACCGGCCAGCCGTGGCAGCCCAGCAGGCCGGTCGCGATCACCTCACCGAAGACGGGGGATGCCTTGCGGAACTCCGGCAGTCCGGCCTGCACCTCCTCGGGGGTGCGGCGCTGTTTGGTGTCGGCGCAGTTCACCGCGGTGTTGGCGGACTGCATGGTGTTGTAGTGCCCCTTGTCGTCCCGGCCCAGGTAGCCGTCGGCCAGCATCAGGACGTTGTCGCCACTCCCCTGCTCCGCGTCGGCGAGCGAGACCGACAGGGCCGGCCAGGCCTCCTTGGAGTAGAGGGTCGCGACGATGCCTATGATCGCCTGCTCCTTGGTGAGCTTGCGCCCGCTCTTCGTCGGCAGCGGCTGCTCAGCGGTCCTCGCCAGGAGGTCGATGATCCGCCGGCGCCCGTCCTCGGGACTCCGGTACGGGCAGGTGCCGGGCGTCTTCACGCACTGCGCGAGGTAGTTGTCCAGGGCCAGCTGGAAGCCCTTCGCTTGGCCCAGGGACTCCTGTTCGGCGGTCCGGGTCGGGTCGACCACGGCGTCCAGGACGGTGCGGCCGACGCGCCGGGGGAACAAGTGGGCGTAGACGCCGCCCAGTTCGGTCCCGTAGGACATACCGAAGTAGTTGAGCTTGGCGTCGCCCAGTACCTGGCGCATCAGATCCATGTCGCGGGCGGCGCTCTCGGTACCGACGTGCGGCAGCACCTTCCCGGAGTGCTTCGCGCAGGCCGCCGCGGTCCGCTTGCTCTGCTCGGCCGTCCCCGCCAGATCGTAGGTCTCGGCGCGCTGCGCGTCGATCTCCTTGTCGCTCAGGCACCGCACGCCCGCGCTGTCGCCGACGCCGCGCGGGTCGAAGCTGACCAGGTCGTAGTGCGAGCGCAGGGTACGGGCCGGGGCGTAGCCCGGCAGGGTGGCCACGCCCGAGGCGCCCGGCCCGCCGAAGTTGAAGACCAGCGAACCGGTCCGCTTGCCGCCGCCCTCGGCCTTGGCCCGGATCATCGCGAGGTCGAGGGTGTCGCCGGTGGGCTCGGCGTAGTCCAGGGGCGCCTTCATGGTCGCGCACTCCCACGCCGTGCCGTCCGGCAGCCTGCCGGGCGCGGCGCCACCGCCCTGAGCGGTGGACGGCGCCGTACAGGGCTGCCAGTTGAGCTTCTGTGAGGCGAGGGAACCAGGGAGTGCGGCGGCCGCCGTGGGCGAGGAGTGCAGACGGCCGGCGTCGTCCTTGCTGGGGCCGCAGGCGGTGGCGCCGAGGGTGAGCAGGAGGGAGGCGGAGACCAGTGAGGTGGTGCGGAGCGTCGGGAATCTGGACATGGCTGTTGTCTTTCTGTTGAGGAACCCGTCGCGGCGTCGGGGAGGCGTGCTCAGGTGCCCAGGCCGGCGTCTCGTGCCAGGAGTGCGGCCTGTACCCGGTTTTCGCAGCCCAGCTTGGCGAGGATGCGGCTCACATACGTCTTGACCGTGGCCTCGCTCATGTGGATCCGCTGACCGGCGTCCGCATTGGACAGGCCCTCGCCCAGCAGTGCCAGGACCTCCAGCTCACGGTCCGACAGGGTCTCCAGCCGACGGCGGGCCTGCGCGGCGCGGCGCGCGCTCTGGCCGGACGCCAGCGAGTCCACGACATGGCGGGTGGCCCCCGGGGACAGATACGCGTCCCCGGCCGCGGCGGCCCGTACCGCGCCCATCAGCTCCGCGGGCGCCGAGTCCTTGAGCAGAAAACCCGCACTGCCCTCCGCCAGCGCGCGCAGCACGTTCTGCTGCTCCCCGAAGGTGGTGAGGATCAGCACCCGCGCATCGGGGGCGGCCCGGCGGAGTTCGGCGAGGGCGGTCAGCCCGTCCATGACCGGCATCTGGATGTCGAGCAGCACGACGTCCACCCGCTGGGCGCGGGCCAGTTCGATCGCCTCGCGGCCGTTCGCCGCCTCCGCGACGACGTCGATGTCGTCGGCCGAGGTGAGAATCATCCTGATACCCGCCCGAATGAGCGGCTCGTCATCCGTGACGAGAACCTTGATCACGAGTCTCCTGCGCCCTCTTGAACGGTTCATAGCTGCGGCCGCTCACCATCATCCCCGATCACGCCGCCCGCCCGGACCTCACGGCGAGCGTTCCGCCCTTACGTCTTGACCTCGAAGGACTTCTTCTCGATCAACTTGCCGTCCTTGAAGCAGAACCGGAAAACCGGCTCCTTCTCCCAGCTGCTGCCGAGCTCCGAGGAATTCAGGCTGAGGCACGTCGCGCCCTCGGGTATGGGCGGTGCGCCCTTGTCCAGGCCTTCGGTCAGGACGGAGGAGCCCCCGGGCAGCTGCTTGCGCACCGCGGTCTCGGACTGGCCCACCCTCACCGCCTTGTACTCCTTCGGCTCGATCATGGCCTTGTCCACCTCGGTCATGAGGAAGGCCCCACCGACGAGGAGGCCGGCCACCAACAGCAGGGCGAGCAGTGCCGCCACTCCGCAACCGATGGCTATACCGCTGCTTCTCTTCTGTGTGCTCATGGCCTTGGCCAGCTCCTTCGGCGATCCGTTCCAGTCAATGACCGGATCAGCTTCGCCGGACGAACCCGCCGCGATCTGCTGCCGAAAGTCGCCGGTGGGGTCAACGAACGTCGCCGTCTCGTCGCCGGGCGAGGAGCCGGTGGCACCGCGCTCCGGTGCTGTGTACGGCAGCACACCCGCCAGCCGGAAGCCGCCGTCCGCCGTGGAGCCCACATGCACCATGCCGCCGACGAGCCGGGCCCGCTCCCGGAGCCCGGTCAGCCCCTGGCCGCCACTCACCACACTCCGGCCGTCGTCCGCGGTCTCGGGCACGGGGCCGTTCGCGACCTCCACGACCAACGAGTCCGGCTCATAGCGCAGTTCAATGGTGATCGAGGCGCCCGGGGCGTGCTTATGGGCGTTGGTCAGGCCCTCCTGAGCTATTCGGTACGCCGCGTGGTCGGCGGTCGGGGCGAGCGGACGTATCTCGCCCGAGCGCCGCAGCTCCACGGCCGTACCCGCGCTCCGGGACACCTCCACCAAGCGCTCGATGCCTGCCACCCCGCGCGACGGCGCCTTGGCGTCCTCCTCCCCCATCGCCTCAAGGGCAGGGGTGGGCATGCCGCCTGCGACAACCGAGGGAAGGGCTCCGTCACCGGTGGCGTGGGTGCCGTCCCGCAGCAGCCCCACCACCTCGCGCAGTTCGTGCATCGCACCGACCGACGCCTCCCGCAGCACCCCCACGGCTTCCCGCTGTCGTCCGGTCAGCTCGCGGTCCACCTCCAGCGCACCGGTGTGTACCGAGATGAGGGCGAGCTGATGGCCGAGGCTGTCGTGCATGTCCTGCGCGATGCGCTGCCGTTCCCGCATCCGGGCCTGTCCGGCGATCATCGCGCGCTCGCGCAGCAGTTGGGCGTTGTACTCGCGCAGGGTGTCCAGCAGCGTGCGGCGCTGCGACCAGTAGCGGCCGGCGAGGCCGGGCACAATGGTCCCGACCAGGGTCGCCATGGCGCCTATGACCAGGAACGCCGGCGAGACGTGGGGCAACTCCCGCGAGAGGGCCAGGCCGAAGTCGAGGACGTACGCGAAGGCGAAGATGCCGGTCGCCCGGCCCACCCCGTCGATCCGGCGCCCGGCGGACCAGCTGGCGACGGGGATCAGCAGAGCGAACCCGCTGAACGGGAACGAGGCCGCAATGGCCACCAGCAGGACGGTTGCGGGAAGCACCCGGCGCAGCGGCGACACCAGTCCGGCCGCCAGCGCGACGGCAAGGATCTGCACCGCGCCCGCGTCGCCCACAGCTTCGGTTCCCGCCACCAGCGTCGCCAGCACGACACTCAGCAGCGATTCCAGCACCATGCGCTTGGGCGGCCACATTCCGGGACCGAAGAGAGTCCTGCCCGGTTCGGCCAGCCGCCGCAGCCCCGCACGCACCCTTACCGCGGGCACCTGCCGAGCGCGCTGTGCACGCTCCATACCTTCCGCACCTGTCACGCAGCCACGTTAAGCAACCCCTCGCGTCGCCCGACACCACCTTTCGTCGCGAGGTGCAGCAACCAAAGTCCCACGACAGTCCCACGACGGTGACGACGAGGCCGACCGCTCGCTCCGTCAGTCGGGCGGGACGGATGAGGCAAGGGCGGCTTGTACGAGCTGATCCGCGTAGGTGGCGGTGAGCCGGCCCGGCTGGAACAGGATGCGGTACATCATCGGGGCCACGACATGGTCCATGACCGCTTCGACGTCGGGAGCGGCTTCGCCGCGTCCCGTCGCGCGACCGAGGATGACCTCGATCTGGTCGGCGGCGTAGGCCGAGCACTGGCCGGCATTGCTGCCGTCAGGATCGCCGAGGAGCGCGTCGCGTATATAGGAGCGGCCCGACGGCGAGGCCATCTCGTCGAGGAACTGCCTGGCCCAGGCCTCCAGATCGGTGTGGAGGCTGCCGTGGTCAGCGGGCGGCTCCTCCGGACGCAGGCGTTCCACCGCCACGTCGGACAGCAGCTCATGGAGGTCGCCCCAGCGGCGGTAGATCGTCGACGGGGTGACACCCGCGCGGGCCGCGACGGCCGGCACGGTCAGCGAGGCGCGGCCCGCTTCGGCTTCGAGTTCCCGCACGGCGGCGTGCACTGCCTCCTGGACGCGGGCGCTGCGCCCCCCGGGGCGAGCCATGGCCTTGGGACTCATGCGACCACCTTAAAGCAAAATCGTTGCATCTGGAGTGGAGCCTTCCTCTTTGACGTCCGTCCCGCTCAACAGCAGCCCTCGTTGCTCGCGGGGAGCCCAGCCGCCCACCGACGAGGGCACGGGCAGGGGCACACCGACACCTACAGCTGAACCGGCTGCCGCGCACCTGCCTGAGCTGCGTGCTTCAGGCCGCCACCGGCGCCAGCCCACCGTGCCCGCCCTGGACCGCTTCGTAAGCCTGACCGGCACGCAGCACGAGGGCCTCCCCCATGGGCGGCCCCATCAGCTGCATCCCGATGGGCAGGCCCGCCTGATCGCGGCCGACCGGCAGTGTCAGCGCCGGGATCCCGGTGATGTTCGCGGGGGCGGACAGGCGGACATAGGCGTCGGAGACACTCTCCGTCGTACCGTCCGGCCACTCCACGGTGTCCTGGCCCACCTCGGCGGCCGTCATCGGCACCGTGGGCGCAGCGATCACATCGACCTGTTCGAGCACCCGCCCCCACGCCTGGCGCATGAGAGTACGGGCCCGCTGAGCCCGCAGGTAGTCACCGGCCGAAAGGAGTTCGCCGGCCTCCAGCAGCACCCGGACATCCGGCGCGTACAGCTCGGGGACCGACCGCAGCGCCTGTTCGTGGTAGGCGGTCGCCTCGGGGACCATCAGGCCCCATTGGGTCGCCTGGACGTAGCGGGCCAGCGGAACCTCGACCTCGACCAGCTCGGCCCCGAGCTCCGACATCTGGGCAAGGGCACCTCGTACGGCGGTCTCGACCGCGGGGCTGACCCGGTCGAAGTAGTAGTTGACCGGCACGCCGATCCGCAGACCCGTCAAGTCCCCTTCCCCGGACGGCGGGTAGCCGGGCCGCATCACACCGGGGCCGACCGGGTCCTTGGAACCGTGGCCCGTCAGTGCGGAGAGCACGAGCGCCGCGTCCCGCACCGTACGGGTGAGGGGGCCGACATGGTCCAGGGACCAGGACAGCGAGGTCACTCCGTGCCGGGAGAGGAGGTCGTAGGTCGGCTTCAGTCCGACGACTCCGTTCAGCGCCGCGGGCACGCGGATGGAACCTCCGGTGTCCGTGCCCAGGGCGAAGGTGGCCGCCCCGGCGGCCACGGCGACGGCGGAGCCACCGCTCGATCCGCCCGCGATGCGGCCCTGGTCCCAGGCATTGCGGGTCTGGGGCGTCGTCAGCCCGTAGGCGAATTCATGTGTGTGCGTCTTCCCCAGGAGGACCGCGCCGGCGTCGAACAGGCGCCGGGCCACCGCGCTGTCGGCCTGCGCGACATGCCCCGCCCGCACCCGGGAACTGGCCGTGGTCGGCAGACCGGCGACATCGATGAGGTCCTTCAGCCCGAACGGGATGCCGTGCAGCGGGCCCCGATACCGGCCGGCCGCGATCTCGCGCTCCGCCGATGCGGCCGACTCCCGCGCCGCTTCACGCGACACCGCGACGTACGCCCCGAGCCGCTCTTCGACGGCGTCGAGTCGTTCGAGCACGGAACCGGTCAGCTCCACGGGGGACAGCTCCCCTTCCGCCACGGCGTCGGCCGCCTCGGCGAGGGCCAGTTCAAACAGAGCCATCGGTGGCCTCCGCTTCGATGGTGTGGGTGGCGGGCGGGGTCTCCCCGAAGTCCAGTTCGCGCAAGGTGCGCACCACGGTGTGGATGTGGTTCGCGGTGGCGGCCACCTCGGCGTGGCGCTCGCTCTCCAACGGGAGCCCGGCGCGAAGCGCCCATCGGGCGGCCTCCGTGGCGGTGAGTTCGACGTCGCTCATGGATCCCCTTCCTGTGCGTGCAGGGTGCGTTGCGGAGCGGCCGTCCAGCGGCCATCTCAGCCGTCCCCAGCAAAGCAAAAGATTTGCCTTAGTCGACGGTAGGGGCTAACGTCACCTAAAGCAAATAAATAGCGTTTACGGCTGAGGGTCCGTCACGATCGGCGTCAGCTCCCGCATCTCCCCGACAGCAGGAGCCCGCCGCCCGCCCCGAACCCCTCCGCCATCTGTCCGACCGGGCGCCCGCCGGGCCTCACCGCCGCACCCGCCCCTCTCCGAAACACGAGCGAAGGAACGGAAAAGAACGCCGATGCAGAACCACTCGACCCCCTCCGCCAGCAGCACGCCCGCGACCTGGGAGCTGGGCGACCTCACCATCCACCGCATCGACGAGGTGGCCCTGCCCCCGCAGACCGGCCCCTGGCTGCTCCCGGCGGCCACACCTGACGTGGTGGCCCAAGCGCCCTGGCTACGGCCCGACTTCGCCGATGAGGCCGGCATCCTGCGGCTGAGCAGCCACAGCTTCGCGTTCTGCGTGGACGGCCTGCGCGTCCTCGTCGATACGGGGATCGGCAACGGCAAACCGCGCGCCAACCCCGCCTGGAACAACCTCGACAGCGACTACCTCGCGCACCTCGACGCCGCCGGTTTCCCGCCCCAGAGCATCGACCTCGTGATCCTCACACACCTCCACACCGACCATGTCGGATGGAACACCTATGCCGATGGCGCCACTTGGAAGCCCACCTTCCCCAACGCCCGTTACCTGACGGCCCGCACGGAGTGGAACCACTGGGCGGCGGTGGACATGGACGAGGCCCGGCAGCAGATGTTCCGGGACTCCGTCCACCCCATCAAGGACGCCGGCCTTCTCGACCTCATCGACATCCCGGCAGAGGGCACCGACATCGCGCCGAGCATCCGTCTGATCCCCACTCCCGGCCACACCCCCGGCCACGTCGCCGTCGAACTGCGCGGCCGCACCTCCACCGCCGTGATCACCGGCGACTGCATCCACCACCCCGTCCAACTGCTCGACCCCACCATGGGAAGCTGCGTGGACACCGACCCCGACCAGGCCACCGCCACCCGCCGCCACCTGCTCGCCTCCCTCGCCGACACCGACACCCTGCTACTCGGCACCCACTTCCCCGCCCCCACCGGCGGCCTGGTGCACTCACACGGCGACTCCTACCGACTCAGGCCGTTGGCCAGCGAGTGAGCGAGGGCCTGGCGCGCCGTTCGCACGCGGTGGGCAGCACGTTTCAGGCATCACGATGGCCGGTCTCCGGGCCTTCCCTTCCTCCCAGCCGAGTCCATCCGGGATCATGAAGCATGCGCCCGGATGACTGGCACCTCACCGAAGACGTCCATGACTTCCACGCCCGAACCGGAGAATTCCTGCGCTCGCGCCCCGCCCTGCACACCACACCGCTGACCACGATCGAGAGACTGCGGACGCGCGCAGCGGACGCATTCGGCGGCCCAGCCCCCGTCTTGGGCCGCCTGGAGCGAGCGGGCAAGGTCCACGCCACCTTCTGCCTCCTCCGCGGCCTGAGCCTCACCCACCTCACCCCCGAGCAGGCCGACACCCTCGCCGCCCACCTGGCCGCCCTCGGGCAGTCACTCCCCTTCGTCAGCGCGGACCACGACACCGCCACTGCGTTCGCCGAGGCGTGGCAGCGACGCACAGGCGCCACACCCACCCTGCGCGACCGGATCCGCCTGTACCGCCTCGGCACCCTCACCCCGCCAACGCCGGTCCCAGCGGGCCGGGGCCGACTCGTCGGCGAGCAGGACCGTGAACAACTCATGCTCTTTCTCCGCGAGTTCACCACGGATGTCAGGGAGGCCGTCACCATCGACGCCGCTTCCTGGGCCGGCACACGCTTCGCCGACAAGCACTTCACCTTCTGGGAGACCCCGGACGGCACTCCGGTCTCCATGGCCGGCGCGACGTCGATGGTCGGCGGCATGGTCCGGGTGGACCCCGTCTACACCCCGGCTCACCTCCGGGGCCGCGGCTACGCGGGCGCCGTGACGGCCGAGGTGAGCCAGGCCGCACTGACCGCAGGCGCCACCGACGTCGCGCTGTACGCCGACCCGGCCAACCCCACCAGCAACGCCCTCTACCAGCGCCTCGGGTACCGCCCGATCGCCGAGTGCGCTGTGTACGACTTCGCGTCGGCCGAAGCAGAAGCCAGTTAGGGTCCTGGGGCCGGTCGGTCGGTCGACCGGCGCGCCGGTCCAGGAAGCCGCGGAAATCGGCGCGCGCTCCCGCAACCCTTTGCCACGCATACGGCAGGCGTTCCGCAGCGCCAAGCTGCTCGTCGGCTGCTATGTCGGGCTCAGTGCGCTGACGCTCGTCGCCATCATCCTGCTGCGCAACCACCCTGGCCTCGTGACCGATGCCGTCTGGGTCCGCGCGACCATCGTCGTGGCCACTTCCCTGCTCATGGCCTCTTTCGCCGCCCGGGCGGCCCGCGGCCATCGTCGCTCCTACCTCCGGCTGCGATGGGCGTCCGGCATCATGCTCGTGGCCATTGCGGTCATCATCGCGGTGCCGGGCGCTTTTCCGCTGTGGCTGAAGGTGGAGCAGGGCGTGTGCGGTCTTCTGTTGGCCGGGGTCGTCGTGAGGGTGAATGGCAAGGAGTTGCGCGCCGCGTTCGCCGATGGGTAGGGCTGGTTGACGGATCTGCGCGCACGAGGCCGAACCGCGCAGATCCGTCGGTGGGACGTCAGCCGAGGACAGTCGAGGTCAGTCGAGGTCGTCCGAGTAGTCGGTAGTGGAGCAGCCGTCGATTTCGGCGTCGTCCGTCGAGCTGTCGGAAGGGGCCTTGAAGTCCCGGGTGCAGTTGAGGAACAGCAGGCCGGACTTGAGGAGTTGGCGTCGCTGGTCGTCGCTGCTCGGGTCGACGGCGAAGTCGTCGCCGATCATGAGGTCGTCCTGTTCGTCCTCGTCCCCCTTGACGGCGGTCTGGAACGCCGTCATGTCCTCGATGGTGAGGAAGTCGACGTCACCGTCGCCGCCCGCCGGGTTGTCGCACTCGCCGCCGCCGTTGATGCCCGTCATTCCCATGGCTTCCACCCGCTGCACCTCGGGAGGCGAGGCGATGTCGATGCTCTCGCAGTGGAGCGCCGACTGAAGAAAGTCCCCGGCCTCCTGGGGCGAGCCCGCGGAGGGCAGGCCGCAAGCGGAGACCGACGCCAAGGCGCAGACAGTTCCGACAGTGGCAAGTATTCGGTGGAAACGCATGACGTCCCTTTGCAGTTGTGGCTTTGGGCCGAGCACGCGCCTACCGGTTACGGCGGGCAGCGCCTCGGCTGCGAAGGAGAAGAAAGCCCGCGGCTCTCTCCCCCAGCTCCCCCGCCGTGATCAGTTGACCGGGACATGGTAAGCGGAAGTCCAGGTCAAGGACGCACCGTCATACGCCCGCCAGGCCCCGAGGGCGGGGCAAAGTACGCCCCGGGCTCGTGCGACTGATACCCCTGAATCGCCTTCAGGGGGTGGGCGCGGGGCTGCGGGTCCGGCTTTGTGAAGCCGGGGTCGGTAGGGGTTGCCGCGTGTTATGCGCGGAAATTAGGTTCCCACCGGGGAATACCGGTGGCCCACGGGGAACTTCGTACGGCGCGTGCCGGCACTCCGCTCTGCGGGAACGCCGACCCGAGTGGTATCGGGCGCCGCTCCGACCGCGACCGATCGAGAGGTTGCCTCATGACCTTGGCCAGTTCGGAACGAGTGACCATGTTCGTACCGGATTTCCCTTTCGCCTATGACGACTGGCTGCGACATCCGGCCGGGCTCGGCACCGTACCCAGGCATCGGCACGGCACTCCGGTGGCGGTGATCGGCGGTGGGATGTCCGGGATGACCGCGGCCTATGAGCTGATGCGGCTCGGTCTGCGGCCGGTGGTGTACGAAGCGGAGCAGCTGGGCGGGCGGATGCGTTCGGTGCCATTCCCGGAATATCCCGCGTTACAGGCCGAGATGGGCGCGATGCGCTTTCCGCTGTCGGCGACCACTCTCTTCCATTACATCGACGCGCTCGGGCTGCGCACCTCGCCGTTCCCCAATCCGCTGGCGCCCTGCACCCCGGCCACTCTGGTGAATCTGGAGGGACGCTCGCACCGGGCGCGGTCGGCGGCCGATCTGCCGTCGGAGTTCCAGGAAGTGGCGGATGCCTGGGCCAAGGCGTTGCAGGACCGCGCCGAACTCTCCAGCCTGCAGGACGCGATCCGCCGCCGCGATATACCCGTACTGAAGGCGATTTGGAATCAGCTGGTCAAGGAGTACGACGACCAGTCCTTCTATGGTTTCCTTGCCACCAGTCCGGCCTTTGCGTCCTTCCGGCACCGGGAGATCTTCGGTCAGGTCGGTTTCGGCACCGGCGGCTGGGACACGGACTTCCCGAATTCCATCGTCGAGATCCTCCGGGTCGTGTGCACCGCGGCGGACGACGACCAGATGACGATCGAGGGCGGCGCCCAGCAAGTGCCCCGCGGTCTGTGGACGCTTCGGCCCGAACGGCTCGCGCACTGGCCGGCCGGCACCTCGCTGGCCGGGCTGCACGGGGGCGCGCCGCGGCCCGCGGCCGTGGGCATCCGGCGTGATGCCGAGGGCTATACGGTGACGGACGCCGACGGGCGCCGGGACCGGTATCCGGCCGTGGTGTTCAGCCCGCATGTCTGGGCGCTGCTCAATCATGTGGACAGCGATCCGGAGCTGCTCCCGGCCGGCCTGTGGAGCGCCGTCGAACGCACCCACTACATGGGTTCCTCGAAGGTGTTTGTGCTGACGGACCGGCCGTTCTGGCTGGACACCGATTCGGACACCGGCCGGATGGCGATGGGGATGACGCTCACGGACCGGATGCCGCGCAGTGTCTACCTCTTCGACTCGGGCCCGGACCAACCGGGTGTGATGTGCCTGTCCTACACCTGGAACGACGACTCGCTGAAGTTCGCCACCCTGTCGGCGGAGCAGCGGCTGGAGCTGCTGCTGACCAAACTGGGGGAGGTCTATCCCGGGGTGGACATCCGCTCGCATCTCATCAGCGCACCGCTGACGATCACCTGGGAGACGGAGCCGCGGTTCATGGGGGCCTTCAAGGCCAATCTGCCGGGTCACTATCGCTATCAGCGCCGCCTGTTCAGCCACTTCATGCAGCATGAGCTCGCCCCGCGGCATCGCGGCTTCTTCCTGTGCGGTGATGACATCTCGTGGACCGGCGGGTTCGCCGAGGGCGCGGTGACCACGGCGCTGAACGCGGTCTGGGGCGTGGTCAACCACCTCGGTGGCAGCACGGATCCGGAGAACCCCGGCCCCGGTGATGTCTTCCACGAGATCGCGCCGGTCCGGCTCCCGGAGTAAGCGTGCGGGGTCTTCGGGCCGCGTGCGGAGGGCCTGCACCAGGCGGTGCAGGCCCTCGTCGTATCTCCGCGGTCAGACGGTTCCGGAAGTCGCCGACACCGCTTGGGAGATGGCGGCGATGACGCGGGGCGCCTGGGCGTTCAGGTAGAAGTGCCCGCCGGGGTAGGTCTGCAACTCGAAGCTGCCCATGGTGTGGTCGACCCAGGAGCGGGCCTCGTCGATGCTCACCTTCGGGTCGCTTTCCCCGATCATGGCGTAGACGGGGCAGTTGAGCGGGGGTCCCGGCTGATAGCGGTAGGTCTCCGCGGCCCGGTAGTCGCTGCGGATCGCGGGCAGCACCGCGCGGAGCATCTCCTCGTCGTCCAGCGTCTGGGACTCGGTGCCGTTGAGCGCCTTGATCTCCCGGACCAGTGCGGCATCGTCGTACAGATGCGCCGTCTCCTCACGGTGCCGGGACGGTGCCCGGCGGCCGGAGGCGAACAGGGCCTGGAGGGTGAGGTCGCGCTGTTCGAGACGGAGCGCCACCTCGAAGGCAAGGGTGGCGCCCATGCTGTGTCCGAAGATCGCCAGCGGCCGGTCGGTCCAGGGCAGCAGCCGCTCGGCCACCTCGTCGGCGAGGTCCGCGATGTCGTCCAGACAGGGCTCGGTGCGGCGGTCCTGACGGCCGGGGTACTGAACCGCCAGCACATCGATCGCCGGGGCGAGCGCCCTGGACACCGGGAAGTAGAAGCTGGCCGAGCCGCCGGCGTGGGGCAGGCAGACCAGCCTGGTCGCCGCCTCCGGCGCGGGATGGAACCGTCGGATCCACAGATCCTCATCGGCGTGCGCGTTCACGTGTGCGTCCCCTCAGATTTCCGTACGGGTGAAACCCCTCGCACGACAGTGCTTGCCGGCCGTGCCGTGGGCAACCCCTAACCCTCCGCGGACGCCCCTACGGTAAGGGCGCGGAAACCACGATTTCCGGTCCGCGACAACGGACCGGAAATCGTGGGCGGTGTCATACCCCTGGCAGCGACGTTCGCGAACCGTCACCGACACGGGGGAGGGGCATTCACCGGAGGGTCGCCTCACCCACCGTTTCGCGTGGGCTCGGCGTCGCTATTCTCCGCGGCTTTTGGCGGTCTCCACATCCGTCGGGCCGCTCTCCTCGGATTCCGCCTGCTGCTTGGGATCCTTGTAATTCGGGTCGTGCAGTTTGCGCCGCCCGTCCACCTTACGGACCGCCCAAATACTCGTCATGACGGCGAAGAAGGTCAGCGGCCAGCCCATGACGAGCCGGGCGATGCCGAGCCAGGTGGTCTCGTCCATGTTGTAGAGCCACCGCTCCACCGCGAAACGGGAGAAGCTCAGGAACGACCAGAGCAGCGTCGCCACGTCGTAGTAGAACAGCGACTTGCGGTCCTTGCGCCAGAACGTGCCCTGGAGGTTGGCCGCCGACCAGACCTGGCCGATCAGGGGCCGGCGCACCAGGACGGACAGCAGCAGAATGCTCCCGATACCGACGGTGATCCAGTTGCCCAGCAGGTAGTAGCCCTTGGCCTCGCCGACGAACACGGCGACGCCGGAGGTGATGAGGACGGTGCCGAGCCCGACGAAGGCGGCGGCCAGCTTTTCCTTGCGCAGCAGCTGGAAGATGCCCACCAGGACCGCGGTGCCGATGGAGGCCCAGATCGCCGGCCACATGCTGGTCAGCGCGTTGACCACGATGTAGGTGATGACCGGCAGGATGGTCAGGATGGTGCCGTAGACCCCGCCGATGTACTCCCAGGCGTAGGCCAGCTGGTCCTGGAAATTCTCCGGGACCTTCTTCGGCTCGTCCTTGGCAGCCTTTTCCGGTGCGTCGGTCACGGACGAGGAATGCGACTCGGCCGAGTGGTTCACGTCTCCCCCAGTTGAGAGTCGAAGGGCTGTGTGGGACCCGGGCCCCGCAGGAAGAGCAGCGGAGAAGTCACCATCAGGCAGCACCGGCCCGGAGCTGCCGGCTGCCCTGTCGGGGGTGGTCGGCACAGGGGTGCGGCAGGTGGCCGGTGAGTTTTCCGGCCTCGGCTCGGTGGCGCGTATGCAGCCTGGTCACATCGGTGTCGTGCATGGTTCGTTCTCCCCACGAGGCTCTTCAACATCTCCCATGGTGGCCGGAGACGATCCCTCGGACATCCCAGCTAGGTCCCGAGAAAGGGTGGAGGTAGCTCTACCCCCCGGCCGCCTGACGGGCCGCCGGAGGTGTCCGTGACGGCCGGTTCGCCCACCGCCGGGGCACGGCCGCGTACGCACGGACGATTCACCGCATAGCGCCGGGCCATTTCCCCGGGCCCGGCGAGTTGAGCAGGCGTTTTACGCTGCCCGGCGGACAATTTTCGGATTATTCATCCGCCGTCGAATTGACGTCCGAAATGGGTAATGCGCGGGCATTTCTTCGCCCGCCCTCCGCCGCACTGCGGGACGTCTGGCACGCAATAGCGAACGCCTCCCTAAATGCCTGGCAAAAACATTTGGATCTTGACGTCACCACTTCTCGCTAATAAGTTCCTGGCCTGTCGCTTGGCAATTACCTTGAGGGGAGCATTCCATGACGGAGATTGACAGCAACGGGTCGGTGCGGGAATTGAGCTTCCCCATGGCCCGGCGCTGCCCCTTCGCCCCGCCACCGGAGTACGAAAGGCTGCGCGCGGACTCCCCGCTGGTGCGGGTGCAACTGCCGCACGGCGGTACCGCCTGGGTGGTGACCCGGCATGCGGAGGCCCAGCAGTTGCTGACCGACCCACGGGTCAGCTCGGATGCGAACCGGCCGGGCTTCCCCAGCGTCCGGCCGCCCCAGGAGCCGCCGGCCGACGAGGGCACGGACGGCGCGGAGCCGCTCACCGCCGAGCAGCTCACCGAGCTGGCGGAGATCGCCCAGTTCCACGAGGGCCAGTTCATCAACCTGGATCCGCCCCGGCACGGTCACTACCGGCGCATGCTCATCTCCGAGTTCGGTGCGCGGCGGATGAACGAGCTGCGGCCGGAGGTCCAGCGCATCACCGACCGGCTGGTCGACGACATGCTGGCGAAGGGCTCCCCGGCGGACCTCGTGGAGGATCTGGGGCTGCCGCTCTCCTCGCTGGTCATCTGCCGGTTACTCGGCGTCCCGTACGAGGATCACGAGTACTTCCAGTCCGCGACCAGGACCCTGGTCCAGCTGGACGCCGAGCCCGAGCAGCTCAAGGCGGCGATGGAGGGGCTCATCGACTTCCTCGACGAGTTGGTCAAGGCGGCCGTGCGGGAACCCGGCGACAACCTCATCGGGCGGCTGATCAATGAACCGGTCGGCAGCGGTGAGCTGACCCGTGCGGCGTTGGTGGGCATGGCCTTCCTGCTGCTGACCGCCGGGCACGAGGCGACCGCGAACATGCTTCCGCTGGGCATGCTGACCCTGCTGGAACACCCGCAGCAGCTGGCCGAACTCCGCGAGGACCCCGCGCTGCTGCCCGGGGCCGTCGATGAGCTGCTGCGGTTTCACTCCGTGTCGGACTGGGCCGCCTTCGACCGGGTCGCCACCGAGGACATCGAGATCGACGGCCGGAAAATCCTGGCCGGTGAGGGCATTTTCGTGCTGAGCGCGTCGGCCAACCGGGACGAGCGGGCCTTCGAGCGCCCCGATACGTTCGACATCCACCGCAAGGCGCGGCACCACATCGCGTTCGGATACGGGGTGCACCAGTGCATCGGGCAGAATCTGGCCCGCGCCGAGCTGGAGATCGGTCTGGGCACGCTGCTGCGGCGGATTCCCGCTCTGCGGCTGGACAAGCCGATGGATGAACTGCCGTTCAAATACCAGAACTTCGTCTTCGGACTGCACGCGATGCCGGTCCGCTGGTAGCGGGTCCGCCGGTAGCCGCTCCCCCG
The DNA here is from genome assembly GCF_030406865.1 of Streptomyces sp. P9-2B-2. Classification (NCBI taxonomy): domain Bacteria; kingdom Bacillati; phylum Actinomycetota; class Actinomycetes; order Kitasatosporales; family Streptomycetaceae; genus Streptomyces; species Streptomyces sp. P9-2B-2. The sequence goes on from NZ_CP129126.1 coordinate 1,164,349, forward strand.
GTGTCACCGGCCCCCTTAGGCCGGGGGCCGGTGACCCACCGTGGGGGGCGGTCGTTATCTGCCGGCCTCCAGTTCGCTGTCGAGGATGTCGAAGAGTTCCTCGGCGGTGGCGGCCCCCAGAGCGGACTCCTCCGGCCGCTCTTCAGGGCGATGCGTTTCGGTCCATGTGGTGAGCAGACCGCGCAGCCGGGCGGCGACTCCGGCGTACTCCTCGTCGTCCGGGGCGACGGCCGTCAGCTCCGCCTCCAGCCGCCGGATTCCGGCGAACACCGAGGCGGTCCGGTCCGCTTCGCTCTCGATGAGGCGACTGCCCACGTGCTCCGCGACCGCCTCGGGCGTGGGGTGGTCGAAGACCAGCGTGGACGACAGGGTGACCCCGGTGGCGGCGGTCAGCCGGTTGCGCAGTTCGACCGCGGCGAGCGAATCCAGGCCGAGTTCGAGGAAGCCCCGTCCGCTGACCACCGCATCCGGGCGGTCGTAGCCGAGGACCTCGGCGACCTGCCCGCGGACCAGGCCCAGCAGGGTGCGCCGCTGCTCGTCGGCGGAGAGCGCCGCCAGCCGGGTGGCCAGGGACTCCGCGGCCGGAGCCGGTGCCTGGGCGTCGGCGGCGGGCCGGGACGGGGCCCGGACCACCCCGACCAGCAGCGCGGGGACGCCGCCGGTGCGGGCCCGCAGCACGGCCTGGTCGATCCGCAGCGGGACCAGGGTGGTCTCCGCGGTGGCGAGCGCGGCGTCGAAGAGTGCCAGGCCCTCGGCCGGGGCGAGCGGTGGAAAGCCGGACCGGGCGGCCCGGCGCAGACCGGCCTCGCCGAGCCGGCCGGCCATCCCGTCGGCCTCGTCCCACAGCGTCCAGGCCAGCGCGGTCGCCGGGCGGCCACTGGCGCGACGGTGCCGGGCGAGCGCTTCGAGGAACAGGTTGGCGGCCGCGTAGTTCGCCTGTCCCGCTCCGTCGAGCACGGTGGCGGTGGAGGAGAACAGCACGAACCGGCTGAGTTCCAGGTCCGCGGTCAGTTCGTGCAGCAGCCAGGCCGCGTCCGCCTTGGGCCGGAAGACACCGTCGAAGCGTTCCGGGGTCAGCGAGGTGAGGACTCCGTCGTCGAGCACCCCGGCGGCGTGCACCACGGCGCGCAGCGGATGCGCGGCGGGGATCCCGGCGAGCAGCCCGGCCACGGCCGCACGGTCGGCGACATCGCAGGCGGCCACGGTCACCGTGGCGCCGAGCGCGGTCAGTTCGGTGCGCAGGTCCGCCGCGCCCGGTGCGTCCGGTCCCCGGCGGCTGACCAGCAGCAGATGCCGCACCCCGTGCGCGCTGACGAGGTGCCGGGCGACCAGCGCACCGAGCCCGCCGGTGCCGCCGGTGATCAGCACGGTGCCTTCCGGGTCCCAGTCCGCAGCGGTATCCGGTGGGGTGACCCGGGCCAGCCGCGGCAGGCGCAACTGGCCGTCTCTTAGGGCAAGTTCGGGTTCGCCGGTGGCCAGTGCACCGGTCACGGACGGGCCGGAGGCCGTCCAGGAATCCACGTCGAGCAGGGTGATCCGGTCCGGGTGTTCGGCCTGCGCCGAGCGCACCAGGCCCCAGGCCACCGAGGCGGCGAAATCGTCGCCCTCGGTCACCAGGGCGAGCCGGGAGCCGGCGAACCGCTCGTCTTCGAGCCAGGACCGCAGCAGCGCGAGGACGCGGTGCGCGGTACGGCGGGCGGCCTCGGGTGGCGTGCCCTCGGCGGGGGCACAGGGCACCACCAGGAGGTCCGGTACGTCCATGGCGGACAGCTCGGCGTGACACCGCAGGCGGGCTCCGCCGGACCGCAGCGCGCGGCCGAGGGGGCCGTCGCCGTCGCCCAGCAGCGCCCAGTCGCCGTCCGGTGTGCCCGGGGTGGCCACCGTGCTCCAGTCCGGCCGGAACAGTGACTGGGCCACCACGCCCTTCCGGGCCGCCGCGGTCTGTTCGGCGGCGACCGGCCGGGAGACCAGAGAGCGCACCGAGGCGACCGGGGCGCCCGTGGAGTCGGCGAGGTCCAGGGCGACCGCATGGTCCCCCGCGGCGGACAGCCGCACCCGCAGCGCCTTCGCGCCGACGGCCCGCAGGGTCACCCCGGCCCAGGCGAACGGCACCCAGGGCCGCCCGTCCCGTGGCACGAACTCCCCCAGGTCCAGGGCGTGCAGGGCCGCGTCGAGGAGCGCCGGGGAGAGCGCGAAGTCCGTGCTGTCGGCTCCCTCGGGCAGGGCGACCTCGGCGAACACCTCCGTGCCACGGCGCCAGGCGGCGCGCAGGCCCTGGAACTCCGGCCCGTAGTCGTAGCCGCGCTGTGCCATACCGTCGTAGAGCCCGTCGAGAGCGACCGGCTCGGCCTCGGCCGGCGGCCAGACGCTCAGGTCGGGGCCGTCGTGGTCCGGGGTGGTGGCGGTGAGCCGGCCGGTGGCGTGCCGCGTCCAGGGCGCCTCGGCCGGATCGTGCTCGGCACGGGAGGACACCAGGATCTCGCGGTCGCCCTGTGCGTCCGGTGCGGCCACCTCGACCTGGAGCCGTAGCGCACCGGTTTCCGGCAGCACCAGCGGGCTTTCCAGGGTCAGTTCGGCCAGGACGGGGCAGCCCGTGCGGTCGCCGGCGTGCAGTGCGAGGTCGACGAAGGCGGTGCCCGGCAGGAGGACGGCGCCGTTGATGGCGTGGTCGGCCAGCCAGGGGTGGGAGCGCAGGGAGAGGCGGCCGGTGTACGAGCGGGTGTCCGCCTGTGCGGACTCGATCACCGCGCCGAGCAGCGGATGTCCGGCGTCGGCCTGGCCGAGCGCGGCCGGGTCCAGCTCCTGGTCCCCGGCGTCCAGCCAGAAACGCCGCCGCTGGAAGGGATAGGTGGGCAGATCCACCGGGTGGCCGGGACCGCCGTGGAACGCGGCCCAGTTCACCTCGGCGCCGTGCGCCCAGGCAGCGGCCAGGGCACCGGTGACCTCGCGGGTCTCCGCGCGGTCGCGGCGGAGGGTGGGCAGGAACACGGGCCGGTCCTCGCCGGGCACACAGTCCGGTGCCATCGCGGACAGCACGGCGTCCGGGCCCACTTCGAGGAAGGTGCGTACCCCGTTGTCCGCCAGCGCGCGGATGCCGTCGGCGAACCGGACGGCGCCGCGGACATGGTCCACCCAGTAGTCCGGTGCGCACAGTTCCTCGGCGGTGGCGATCCGGCCGGTGAGGTTGGAGACCACCGGAATCTTCGGCGGCTTGTAGGACATCACCCGGGTCACCCAGCGGAAGCTGTCCAGCATCGGCTGCATCCGCGGGGAGTGGAAGGCATGGCTCACCCGCAGCCGCTGGGTCTTGTGGCCGCGCGCGGCGAGGGTGGCGGCGATCTCGGTGACGGCGTCCGCGTCCCCGGAGAGCACCACCGAGGCGGGTCCGTTGACCGCGGCGAGGCCCACCCGGCCCTCGCATCGCCCGAGTTCGGCGGTGACCTCCTCCTCGGTGGCCCGTACGGACACCATCGCGCCGCCGGGCGGGAGTTCCTGCATCAGCCGGCCGCGGGCGGCGACCAGGGCGGCCGCGTCGGGCAGTGACCACACCCCGGCCACGTAGGCGGCGGTGACCTCGCCGAGGGAGTGGCCCAGCAGGAAGTCCGGCCGCAGCCCCCAGGACTCCAGCAGCCGGAACAGCGCGGCCTCCAGGGCGAACAGCGCCGACTGGGCGTAGACCGTCTGGTCCAGCAGGGCGGCCTCGGGGCTGTCCGGCTCCGCCCACACCACTGCGCGCAGCGGGCCGGGCAGATGGACGTCCAGCTCGGCGCAGATCTCGTCCCAGGCGCGGGCGAACACCGGGTGGGCGGCGTACAGTTCGCGGCCCATCCCGAGCCGCTGGGCGCCCTGGCCGGTGAACAGCACGGCGACCGCACCGGGCCCGGCCCGGCCTTGGCGGACGCCCGGTCCCGGCGCACCTGCGGCCAGGGCGTCGAGGTCGCGGGTGAGTTCCTCCCGGTCGGCGGCGACCAGTACCGCGCGGTGTTCCAGCTGTGCCCGGGTGGTGGCCAGTGCGTGGCCGACATCGGTGAGGGCCGGCTCGGGGTGCGCGTCGAGGAAGGATTTCAGCCGGGCGGCCTGCGCCCGCAGGGCGTCGGGGGTGCGCGCGGAGACCGGCAGCGCGAGGAGCGGGGGGTGTGCGGTGGCGGGCGGCGGCGCGGGGGCGGGCGGGGCCTGTTCCAGGATGAGGTGCGCGTTGGTGCCGCTGAAGCCGAACGAGGAGATGCCGGCCCGGCGCGGACGGTCCGTAAGCGGCCAGGGCCGTGCCTCGGTGAGCAGTGCGGCCTTGCCCTGCGTCCAGTCGACATGCGGGGTGGGCTCGGTGACATGCAGGGTGCGCGGCAGCAGTTCCTGCCGCATCGCCATGATCATTTTGATGATGCCGGCGGCACCGGCGGCGGCCTGGGTGTGGCCCAGGTTGGATTTGACCGAGCCCAGCCACAGCGGTTCGGTACGTCCGGTGCCATAGGCCGCGATCAGGGACTGCGCCTCGATCGGGTCACCGAGCCTGGTGCCGGTGCCGTGCGCCTCCACCGCGTCGACCTGGTGCGGGTCCAGTCCGGCGGCGTCCAGGGCCTGGCGGATCACCCGCTGCTGGGCGGGGCCGTTGGGCGCTGTGAGGCCGTTGGAGGCGCCGTCGGAGTTGACCGCCGAGCCACGGACCAGGGCGAGTACGGGATGCCCGGCGCGGCGGGCGTCGGAGAGCCGCTCCACGACCAGGACGCCGACGCCCTCGGACCAGCCGGTGCCGTCCGCGTCGGCCGAGAAGGGCTTGCACCGGCCGTCCGGGGCGAGGCCGCGCTGCCGGGAGAAGGACAGGAAGGTGCCGGGCGCGGCCATGACGGCCACCCCGCCGGCCAGCGCCACCGAGCACTCCCCCTGCCGCAGCGCCTGGCAGGCCAGATGCAGCGCGACCAGGGAACCCGAACAGGCGGTGTCCACCGTCATCGTGGGGCCTTCCAGGCCCAGGGCATAGGCGACCCGGCCGGCGATGACACTGGTGGTGTTGCCGGTGGAGAGATGGCCCTCCAGTCCGCCGGCCCGGGTCAGCCGGGGCCCGTACTCCTGTGGCTCGGCGCCGAGGAAGACCCCGGCGCGGCTGCCGCGCAGCGCGGTCGGGTCGATACCGGCCCGCTCCAGCGCCTCCCACGAGGTTTCCAGCACGAGCCGCTGCTGCGGGTCCATCGTCTGCGCCTCACGCGGGCCGATCCCGAAGAACTCCGCGTCGAACTCCGCGGCGTCGTGCAGGAATCCGCCGCGGCGGACGTACGTCTTGCCCGGGGCGTCCGGGTCCGGGTCGTACAGGGTCTCCGGATCCCAGCCGCGGTCCTCGGGCAGCCCGGTGAGGACCTCGCCTCCCTCGGCGACCAGCCGCCACAGCTGTTCCTGGCTGCCGATGCCGCCGGGGTAGCGGCAGCCGATCCCGACGATGGCGATCGGGTCCGCGTCGTCGGCCCCGCCCGGCTGCCCCGTGGGCTCGGCGGTGGTCTCCGTGCCGTCCCCGCCGTCCCCACCATCCGCACCGAAGAGTCCGGCGCGCAGCTGCCGGGCCAGCCGTACCGGCGTCGGATAGTCGAAGGCCACGGTGACCGGGAGCGGCAGTCCGGTGGCCGCCACCAGCCGGACATGCAGATCGGCCGCGGTGAGCGAGTCGAATCCGAGGTCGGTGAAGGGGCGGTCCGGGGCCAGGGTCCGCGGTGCGTCGTCGGGCCGGACCCGGCGCAGCGCCCCGAGGGCGTGGTGGCACACCAGATCCAGCAGCGCCCGGTCCTGCTCGGGCCGGGACAGCCCGGTCAACTTCTGGATCAGGGAGGGGTTTTCGTCGAGGGCATTCATACGCGGACTCCGACCGAGGGCCTGTGGATCAGGTGAGCGTGTGGTACTCCGCGCAGTCCTGGAGGACGGCGACCGGGGGGTGGAAGGTGTTCATCGGCTTCTTCCGGTCGAACGTGCCGGAGTGCGCGTACGCCACCAGGACGCCGTCCCGCTGCCGGACGAGCAGATCGGGCTTGCCGTCCAGGTCGATATCGGTCACCGCGAGCGCGTCCTCCAGCGGGTTCCAGTCCGCGCCGAGGTTGCCGACGGTGTACCAGGTGCCCTGACCGGCTCCGTCGCCGAGGAAGCCGTCCGGTCCGGGCGGGAATTCGTAGACGCACAGATCGCCGTTGTCGCGCAGGATCAGCAGATCGAGCCGGCCGGTACCGGTCACATCGGCCATGCCGAAGGGGAAGTCGGTGGGCTCGGTGACGGTCAGCCGCTGGGGCGTCTTGTCGAAGGTGTCGTTCTCCACCACGTCGCCGGTGTTGCGGAACCAGTCCACATGGCCGAGTTCGCTCTCCCGGCCGAAGGTGTCGTCCTTGCCGTCCCCGCTGACGTCGGCGACGCCGATGCTCTCCCAGATCCGGTCGTCGTCGCGGCGGCCGGACATCCGGATCGGCTCGCTGAGAGTGTGCAGGCCGTTGAGGCCGCCCTTGTTCTCGTAGAGGTAGACCCCGTGCGGATGGTCGGTGTTGACGGATTCCTCGCTGCCGGCGAGGACGCTGGCCAGGCCGTTGCCGCGGATGTCGATGGTCCGGATGATCAGGTGCTTCTCCCAGCTGAAGTCCGTACCGATCGTCACCGGGTCGAGAAACGTGCGGGTGCCGTCGAACTTTCCGCTGTGCGGGAAGACCAGCAGTTCCCCGCTGGTGTCGTGGCGAACGAGCAGATCCCGCTTCCCGTCGCCGTTGAAGGATTTGCAATGGCCGTTCATGATCATCGCCGGCATGTGTCCACTCTCCTCGGTCAGCCGTTCGTGTGCCTGGTGGCGCGGGTACCCGGGGGTCAGTCGGTACCGGGATCCACCCCGCGGGACCGCAGGAACGCGGCGAGCCCCAGGGGGGTGGGCAGTGCGAAGAACTCGGCGAGGCGGATCTCCGCTCCGAAGGACTCCTGGATCCGCTGCACCAGCAGCGCGGCGAGCAGGGAATGCCCGCCCAGGACGAAGAAGTTCGCGTCGGCGGTGACGTCCTCCCGGCCGAGCAGCTCGCGGAACAGCGAGAGCAGCGCGTCGACCAGCACATCCTCGTGGTGTTCCGCGGCCGCGCCGTGGCCGGCCGCGGCGCGGCGGGCGGTGGCCAGCCGGGTGAGGTGCGGGTGGTCCACCTTCTCGTTGGCGTTGGTGGGGAGTTCATCGGTGAGCACGAAGTCGTGCGGCACCGCGGACGAGGGCAGCTTCGCCCTGGCGTGTTCCCACAGCCGCTCGGCGAGGCCCTCGGTGGGGTGGGCCACCGCGAAGGCCACCAGCACGGCGTCCGCGCTGAGATCGCCGACGGTGACCACGGCGGCGTCCGTCACCTCGGGATGCTCCCGCAACACCGCCTCGATCTCGGCGAGTTCCAGGCGGTTGCCGCGGAGTTTGATCTGTCGGTCCACCCGGCCGAGCACCTCCAGTGTTCCGTTGTCCCGCCAGCGGGCCAGGTCCCCGGTGCGGTAGAAGCGCCCGTACTCGGGATGCTCGCCGAACCGTTCGGCGGTGAGTTCCGGGCGGTCGTGGTAGCCGATCGCGACTCCGGCGCCCGCGAGGCACAGTTCGCCGTGCACACCGAGCGGGAGTTCCCGGCCGCCCGGATCCAGGACGAAGGCGGTGGTGTTCCGCAGCGGGGTGCCGGCGTGCACCGCCCCGTCAGCGGCGTCGAGCCTGCCCGCGGTGGACCAGATGGTGGTCTCGGTGGGGCCGTAGACATTGCGGACCTCACCGGCGGTCGCCAGCAGTCGCACCGCCAGGTCGGCGGGAAGCGCCTCGCCGCCGCACAGCACCCGCCGCCCGGACAGGTGGTCGCCCACCTGGTCGAGCACGGTCCGCCAGGTGGTGGGGGTGGCCTGCACGATGCCCACGTCGTGCCGGACCAGCAGGTCCCGCAGCACGGTGCCGTTCACCCGGGCCTCGTCGGGGGCGACGGCCAGCCGTCCGCCGGAGGCCAGCGGGAGGAACAGCTCCAGTGCGGAGATGTCGAAGGCGAAGGTGGTCATCCACAGCGTGGTATCGCCGGGGCCGGGCGCGAGCTCGTCGAGGAAGTGCCGGACGAGGTTGGCCAGGTTGCCGTGCGAGACCTCGGTGCCCTTGGGGCGGCCGGTGGAACCGGAGGTGTAGATGAGGTACGCGCAGGAGGCGGGGTCGGGGTCCGCCGGGAGATCGGCGGTGGCGCCCTCCGCGGCGCGGAGACCGGCCATGTCCAGGCGCGGGGTGCCGTCGGGCAGGGTGACCGTGTCACCGGCCAGTACGGCACGGGCGCCGGAGTCCGCGAGCTGGTAGGCGATCCGGTCCGCGGGGTGGTCGGGGTCGACCGGGAGGTAGGCGCCGCCCGCCAGCCACACGCCCAGGGCCGCGGCGGCGAGTTCGGGTCCGCGGCGGGCGGCCACCGCGACCACCTCGCCCTCGGTCACCCCGGCGGCGCTCAGCAGCTCCCGGGTGTCCGCGGCCGCCTGCCACAGCTCGGCGTAGGTCACGTTCCGGTCGCCGTGCGCGACGGCGACCGCGTCCGGGGCGGCGGCCGCCCGTTCGGCGACGGTGCGCAGCACGGACGGGGTCGGTGCGTCGGTGGCGGTGCGGTTGGCCGCGGCGATGACCGTACGGTCCCGCTCCGACCACGCGGACAGTTCGCCGACGGGCCGGTCCGGTTCCGCACCGGCCGCGACCAGCAGCGCGTCATAGCGCTGGAGCAGGAGGGCGACATCGGCCCGGCGGTGGGACTCGACCCCGTAGAGCGCCTCGACGGTGATGCGGTCCGGCTCCGACAGGATGTCGAATTCGAGGTTCATCCGGCTGTAACCGTTGCGGACCATCAGGGCCCGCGCCGGGAGCCCGCCGATGGTCGTTTCGTCGGAGAGCCCGCCCGGCAGGTAGTTGAACATATGCCGGAACAGCGTGGTGCTCCACGCGGAGTTGACCCGCGGGATCTCCGGCAGCAGAAGGTCCACATGCACATCGACATGGGAGACCGCCTCCAGGAAGACGTCCCGGGCCTGCCGCACCAGGGCGCGGAAGCTCTGTGCCGGGTCGGTCCGGACGCGCAGCGCCAGGATGTTCACGTAGTAGCCGATGGCACCGGCGGCCTGCTGCCCGCGGATGTCGGCGGGCGAGCCGATCACGATGTCCGGCCCGGCACCGTGCTGGGCGAGCAGCAGATAGTAGGCGGCGAGCAGGATGACGGGTTCGGAGGCGCGCAGTTCCCTGCGCAGCCGGCGGACGATGTCCCGGGCCTCGTCGGAGAGGTCGTGCGCGACGGTGGCCCCCTTCAGGGTGGTCTCCGCACTCCCCTGCCGGTCCATCCACAGATCCAGCGCACCGGCGTCGAAGCAGCTCAGATGGTCGCGCCAGAACTGGAAGCTCTCCGGGCGGGGTTCGTCGGCAGCGACCGCCGCGACCGGCACGACCGCCTCGCCGGAGAGATCCTTCCCGGCGAGGACCGCGCCATACAGCCGGGTGAGTTCACCCATCACGATCTGCGCGGACGCCACATCGAACACCAGGTGGTGCGCCACGACGCAGAGCACATCGCCCTCGGGCGCCTCGACCTGGCAGATCCGCAGCATGGGGCGGCCGTTGAACTTGAACGGGCGGGCAGCGAGCGCGGTGAGATCGTCCGCCAGCCCGTCCGCGGTGGACCGGCTCACCTCGATGTCGATCGGGGCGTCCTGCGGGGGCAGGATCGCCTTGCGCAGCCCGGCGCCCTCGTCATGGAAGACGGTGCGCAGCACCTCGTGCTTGCGCAGGAGCCGGGTGGCGGCCTCGCGCAGGGCCGTGGTCCGCAGCCGGCCGGCCACCTGGAGGGCGGCGGGGATGTTGTTCACCCCGCTGTCCGGGACCAGCTTGTCGAGCAGCCACAGCGCCTCCTCTTTCTGACTGGCCCGGGAGAGCGGCGTGCTCCTTGGCTGCATGCGCGAGTTCCTTTCGACTGCTGGGGTGAGGGCCGTCAGCTCAGCAGGCCGGTGACCGTGGTGGCGACGTCGGGCGTGCGCAGCAGATCGGCGTGCTCGACGGGGAAGCGGATCTCCTTGGCCACCCGGGCGGCCCGGTCGGCTTCGGACAGCGGGTTGAGTCCGCTGGTGGGGGTCGCGGAGGTCATCGCGGTCAGCGACTTCCAGCCGGCCGTCGGGTCGAGGTCGCTGCCCCGTACGAAGAAGTGCAGGAACAAGCCGAAGGTGGCGACGAATTCCTCGCTGCGCTTGGCGTCCAGGCCCACCCGCGCGAAGGCCGCGCCGCCGACCTCCCGGAAGATCTCCAGCAGCCGCTCACCGAACCTCTTGATGTCGCCCTCGTCGGTCAGTGCCTGGCCGGCGGCCTGCTGGGCGTGCGCGATCTCCTCCGGCTTCAGCAGCCCGGACATCCCCTCCATGGTGGTCAGGAAGTGGTGGCAGACCACATCCCGCCGGGGCAGCTCGGGGTCGAATCCGATGAGGACGGGCGGCTCGCCCTGGCTGCGCCCGATGCGCTCGGCCAGCGCCGCCGCGTACACCGCTCCGACGCAGTAGCCCATGACGGCCCGGACCGGCCGGCCGTCCCGGAGCACGTCCTGCGCCCAGCGTTCGACGTAGTCGGCGCCGGTCATTCCGGCGTCCTCCTCCGGGGCGGGCGGCAGTGTCTCCCAGAGCGAGAATTGCGGATGGGCGAGCGCGACGAATTCCGGAAAACCTGCCTGCGGCCTTCCGGTCACCGCGAAATCGACCGCGAGTACCAGATCCTTTCCGTCCGAAGTCAACGTTTTCCACGAGCCGGGAACTGCCATGTGGATTCACTCTCCGAGCTGAGCGTGTCGGTGCACGCAGCGTATGAGCCGTCCCAGGAGCCGGAACACCCCTAAGGAACCCCTTAGTACCCCGAACCGGCCCAGGGGAAGGCCGGTTAGCCGGACGGGCCGGGCCCGTCCGGCGAGGACCTGAACAACACCCGGGCGGTGTCAGGCGAGTTCGGATTCCAGGAACTCGACGACCGCGTGGGGGGTCGGATAATCGTAGACAAGCGCAGCGGGCAGCGACAGTCCGGTGATCCGGTTCAGTGCATTACGGAATTCGACCGCGGACAGCGAATTGAATCCGGCATCGAGGAAATCGAGGTCGGGTTCGACCGCTGCGGCGCTTTCGTGTCCCAGTGCCCGGGCCGCCACACCGCAGGCGATTTCCAGCAGGGTTTCCTGCCGGCCCGCCGCGTCCAGCTCCTTCAGATAGGCCCGCAGCGCCTCCGGGTCCACCTCGTCCCCGGCGTCCGCGGCGGGCTCCTGGGCGGGCCGGCGCACCTCGGGCAGGGCGCGCAGCAGCGAACCGGTCCGGGTGACGGCGAGTTCCGCCCAGTCCGCCTCGGCGACCGTGACGGTCTGCTCGCCGCACTCGACCGCCCGGGCGAACACGCTGTCCGGGGAGGGCGCGCCGTCCCAGCAGAGCACTGTCCCGCTGAGCCCTTCGGCCCGGCGCCGGCGCACCAGTTCCTCGCGGTACGCGCCCGCCGCGGTGACCGCGGCCTGCGACGGATCGCCCCAGGTGCTCGCCGCCGGGGCGAGCAGGACGAACGCGGCGGCGTCGTGGGCGAGTTCGTGCAGATTCTCGGACTCGCGCACCGCCCGCTCCAGCACCTGACCGAATTGGGCGACGCTGGCGGAGCCGACCGGCTGGTCCTCGGCGCTGTCGATGCCGTGCACGACGGTGCTCAGTGGATGCTCCGCGGGGACGCGGCCCAACAGGCGGGCCACCGCCTCGCGGTCCGTCAGTGCCTCGTCGATGACGGTCACCGGGACGCCGAGGGACTCCCCCGCGAGTGCCGGGGGCACCAGCAGATGCGCGGCGCCGTTGCGGGCCAGCCAGCGGGCGACCGGCGCGCCGGCGGCGCCCAGTTCACCGGCGAGCAGCACGGTGCCGGTGGGTCGCCAGGGGCGGTGGGCGGCGCCCCGGCCCGCGTGGCCGAGCCGGCGGGCGAAGACCCCGGAGGGGCGCAGGGCCAGCTCGTCCTCGCCGTCGGCGTCGGCCAGCAGCTGGGCCAGCCAGGCGCCTTGACGCGAGTCCAGGGTGTCCGGGAGATCGATCAGGCCGCCCCGGTGTCCGGTCCGGGCCGCGGCGATCGCCCGGCCGAGGCCCCACACCAGCGCCGCTGCCGTTCCGGCCGTACGGCCCGTACGGGTCAGCGAGACCGCGCCCCGGGTCAGACACCACAGCGGTGCTCCCGGCGCCGCGTCGTCGAGCGCCTGGGTCAGGGCCACGGTCCCGGCCACGCCGGACGGCACCGAGGGGTGCTCCGGATGCGGCTGCTCGTCCAGCGCCCACAGGGAGACCACTCCGGCGATTCCCGCCGGGAGTCCGGCGAGCAGCCCGGTCAGCCGTTCCCGGTCGGCGTCCGCGCCGGTCACGGTGAGCTGCCGTACCTCGGCGCCGTGCGCCCGCAGCGCCTCGGCGACCGACCGTGCGCAGTCCCCCTCCAGGTGCCGCTCCGGGACGAGCAGCGCCCAGGCGCCGGACAGTTCGGCCGTGGACAGTTCGCTGACCGCGTGCCAGTCGGCCCGGTAGCGCGTGCCGTCCGCCGCGGACTCGCCGCGGCGGAGGGCGGACAGGGCCGGCAGCAGCGCGCTGAGCGGCTGGTTCTCGTCGAGGTCCAGGGTACGCAGCAGGGCGCCGAGGTCCTCCTGTTCCACCAGCTCCCAGAAGCGGGCCTCGACCGGGTCCGATGCGTCCGGGCGGCCGTCACCGGCCGGGCCGTCGGCCTCGGGCCAGAACCGCTGCCGCTGGAAGGCATAGGTGGGCAGGGCGACCCGGTGGCCACCGCCGTACAGCGGGAGCCAGTCCACGGCCGCGCCGCGGACATGGGCACCGGCCAGGGCCTGGAGCAGCGCCTCGTCCTCCGCCCGGTCCTTGCGCAGCGCGGGCAGGAACTCCCCGCCGGGCAGGCTCTCCTGGCCCATGGCGCTGAGCACACCGCCGGGGCCGAGTTCGAGGAAGGTGTCCAGCCCCTCGGCGTGCAGCGCCTGCATGCCGTCGTGGAAGCGCACGGCTTCCCGGATGTGCCGGACCCAGTAGCCGGGGTCGCACAGCTGGTCCGGTTCGGCGAGCCGGCCGGTCAGGTTGGACACCACGGGGAGACGTGGTGCGGCGTAGGTCAGGCTTTCGGCGATGGTGCGGAACTCGTCCAGGACGGGATCCATCAGCGGCGAGTGGAACGCATGGCTGACCCGGAGCTGTTTGGTGCGGTATCCCTTGTCGGCCAGGGCCGCGGCGAGTGCGGTCACCGGGGCCTCGGCGCCGGAGAGCACCACGGCCTCCGGCCCGTTCACCGCGGCGATGCTCACCTGGCCGGAGAGCAGCGGCAGCACCACGTCCTCAGGGGCCCGTACGGCGACCATCACGCCGCCGGTGGGCAGGCTCTGCATGAGCCGGCCGCGGGCCGCGACCAGCTTCGCCGCGTCCGCGAGCGACCAGACGCCCGCGAGATGGGCCGCGGTGACCTCACCGATGGAGTGGCCCAGCAGGGCGTCCGGAACCACGCCGAGGGACTCCACCAGCCGGAACAGCGCCACCTCGACGGCGAACAGCGCGGCCTGGGCGTACTGGGTCTCATCCAGCAGGGCCGCCTCGGGGGTGTCCGGTGCGGCCCACACCACCTCGCGCAACGGCCGGGGCAGCAGGGCGTCGAAGGCCGCGCACACCTCGTCCCAGGCCCGGGCGAACACCGGGTGGGCCGCGTGGAGTTCCCGGCCCATCCCGAGCCGCTGGGCACCCTGACCGGTGAAGAGCACCCCGATCCGGCCCTCCCCGGCGACCCCGGAGACCACACCCGCCGGGTGCGTCCCCGCGGCCAGCGCCCGGGCGCCGGTGAGCAGTGCCTCCCGGTCCCCGACCAACACGGCGCGGTGCCGTAGCGCGGACCGGGTCGACACCAGGGAGAAGCCCACGTCCACCGGGTCAGGGTCGCTCTCGGCGAGGGCGGCCAGCCGTCCGGCCTGGGCCCGCAGGGCCTGGGCCGAGTGTGCGGAGAGCACCCACGGCAGCACCGCGGGGGTCGGCCCGGTACCGGCGGCGGCCGGGGTACGGGCCGCCGAGGGCTGTTCCAGGATCAGATGCGCGTTGGTGCCGCTGATCCCGAACGAGGAGACCGCGGCCCGCCTGGGCTGTCCGGTCTCCGGCCACTCGCGGGCCTCGGTGAGCAGCTCGACCGCGCCGGACTCCCAGTCCACGTGGGTGGAGGGCCGGTCCACGTGCAGGGTCCGGGGCAGTACGCCGTGCTGCATGGCGAGGACCATCTTCATCACCCCGGCCACACCGGCCGCGGCCTGGGTGTGCCCGATGTTGGACTTGATCGAGCCGAGCCACATCGGGTGGTCCTCGGGCCGGTCCTGCCCGTAGGTCGCCAGCAGGGCCTGTGCCTCGATGGGGTCACCGAGGGTGGTGCCGGTGCCGTGTGCCTCCACCGCGTCGATCTGGTCGGCGCTTAGCCGGGCGTTGGCCAGGGCCTGGCGGATCAACCGCTGCTGGGACGGGCCGTTCGGTGCGGTCATCCCGTTGGAGGCGCCGTCCTGGTTCACCGCGGAGCCCCGCACCACGGCGAGGACCGGGTGCCCGTTGCGCACCGCGTCGGACAGCCGCTCGACGAGCAGGACACCCGCGCCCTCGGCCCAGCCGGCGCCGTCGGCCGCGTCCGCGAAGGACTTGCACCGGCCGTCCGGGGCGAGCCCGCGCTGCCGGGAGAAGTCGATGAAGGTGCCCGGCGTCGCCATCACCGACACCCCGCCGGCCAGCGCGAGGGAGCACTCCCCCTGCCGCAGGGCCTGTACCGCGAGATGCAGGGCGACCAGCGAGGACGAACAGGCCGTGTCCACGGTGACCGCGGGGCCCTCCAGGCCGAAGGTGTAGGAGATCCGGCCGGAGACGGCGCCACCGGCGACGCCGACGCCCACATAGCCGTCGAGCTGTTCGGACGCGGCGGTCAGCATGCCGTAGTCGTTGTACATCACCCCGGCGAAGACACCGGTGCCGCTGCCCTTCAGCGCCGCCGGGTCGATCCCGGCGCGCTCGAAGGTCTCCCAGGCGGTCTCCAGCAGCAGCCGCTGCTGCGGGTCCATCGCCAGGGCCTCCTTCGGGCTGATCCCGAAGAAGCCGGCGTCGAACCGCGCCGCGTCGTAGAGGAATCCGCCCTCGGTGCAGTAGCTGGTGCCCGGGTGGTCCGGGTCCGGGTCGAAGAGGCGTTCCATGTCCCAGCCCCGGTCCGCGGGGAAGGCGGACACCGCGTCCGTGCCGCTGGTCAGCAGCTGCCACAGCTTCTCCGGTGAGTCGACGCCACCGGGGTAGCGACAGCTCATGCCGATGATGGCGATCGGCTCGTCGGCGCGGACGGCGGCGGGTGCACCGGCCGGGGTGCCGGCGGCCGCGCCCAGCAGTTCGTCCCGGACGAACCCGGCGAGCTCCAGCGGGGTCGGATAGTCGAACACCAGGGTCGCGGGCAGCCGGAGGCCGACCGCCGCGCCGAGCCGGTTGCGCAGCTCGACCGCGGTCAGTGAGTCGAAGCCGATCTCCTTGAACGGCCGGGCGGATTCCACGGATTGCGGACCGGCGTAGCCGAGCACGGCCGCGACCTGGGCGCGGACCAGATCGAGCAGGGTGCGGTCCCGTTCCGCCGCGGACATCCCGGCCAGGCGCTCGCGCAGTTCGGAGGTGGCGGCGGCGCCGCTGTCCACCTGCCGTCGGCCGGGCATCCGGACCAGGCCGCGCAGCAGTTCGGGCACCATCCCGGAACCGGCCTGCTGCCGCAGTGCGGCGAGGTCGAGGCGGGCGGGGACCAGCAGTGCGTCCCCCGCGGCGCGTGCCACGTCGAACAGTGCGACGCCCTGTGCCGTGGACAGTCCGGTCATGCCGGAGCGGGACATCCGGGCGAGCGCGGCCTCGTCCAGTGCCTCGGTCAGACCGCTCGCCTCCGTCCAGCGGCCCCAGGCCAGGGAGAGCGCGGGCAGCCCGGCGGCCCGCCGGTGTGCGGCGAGGGCGTCGACGAAGGCGTTGGCGGCCGCGTAGTTGGCCTGCCCGGAGCCGCCGAGGACACCGGCGGCGGAGGAGAACACCACGAAGGCCGCCAGGTCGAGGTCCCGGGTCAGCTCGTGCAGATGCCAGGCGGCGTCCACCTTGGGCCGCATCACCGCGTCCAGGCGCTCCTGGTTCAGCGACTCCAGCACCCCGTCGTCCAGGGTGCCGGCGGCGCTGATCACGCCGGTCAGCGGACGGTCGGCGGGGATGTCGGCGAGCAGTGCGCGCAGCGCCGTACGGTCGGCCGCGTCGCAGGCGGCGATCTCGACTTCGGCGCCGAGTTCCCGCAGTTCGGCCGTCAGCACGGCCGCGCCCTTGGCCGTGCTGCCGCTGCGGCTGGTCAGCAGGAGGTGCCGGACGCCGTGCTCGGCCACCAGATGACGGGCGAACAGCGCGCCCAGGGTTCCGGTGCCGCCGGTGATCAGTACGGTGCCGCCGGGGGTGAACTCGGGTGCGGGGGCGGCGGATACGGCCATCCTGGCCAGCCGCGGCAGCCGGATCTCACCGGCCCGCAGGGCGAGCTGGTCCGCGCCGAGGGCCAGCGCGGCGGGCAGCGCACGGGCGGAGGTCTCCAGCCCGTCGGAGTCCAGGAGGACGAACCGGCCGGGGTGTTCGGACTGAGCGGTGCGCAGCAGGCCCCAGACCGGGGCGTGCACCAGATCCGTCAGGTCCGCCCCTGGCTCGGTGGCCACCGCGCCCTGGGTGGCGATCACCAGCCGGGCGTCGGCGAACCGCTCCTCGGCCAGCCAGTCCTGGGCGAGCGTGAGCAGCCGGCCGGTCGCCTCCCGCACCGCCGCGGTGACCTCGGGGGCCTCCGGCGGGGCGCAGGAGACGAGCACGGCGTCGGGGACCGGCGCACCGGCGTCCATGGCGCGGAGCAGCGCGGCCAGTTCCGGGTACTCGTCGACCCGGGAGCCGGCCGCTTCGAGTGCCGCGCGGTGGCCCGGCCCGGCCGCGCCGAGCAGGGCGACCGTACCGGCGGGGGTTTCCGCCGGGACCGGCGCCGGAGTCCAGTCGACCCGGAAGAGCGCGTCGTGGAAGGTGGGGCGGGTTGCGTCGAGCGTGTCGGAGGTCAGCTGACGCAGCGTCAGGGAGGCCACCGAGGCGACCGGGGCTCCGGTGGCGTCCGCGACGGTCACCGCGAGCGCGTTCGGGCCCGTCGGGGACAGCCGTACCCGCACGGTGCCGGCGCCCGCGGCGTGCAGGCGCACCCCGGACCAGGCGAACGGCAGCCACGGCCGGTCCCCGCTTCCGTCCTCGACGAACCCGCCGAGGGCGAGCGGGTGCAGGGCCGCGTCCAGCAGCGCGGGATGCAGTCCGAACGCGGCGCCCTCGTCCTCGGCCGCCTCGGGCAGCGCGACCTCGGCGAACAGCTCGCCGCCGCGTCGCCACACCGCGCGCAGGCCCCGGAACACCGGGCCGTAGGACAGACCGGTGCCCTCGAACCGTTCGTAGAGCCCGTCGCACTCGACGGGTTCGGCTCCCTCGGGCGGCCAGGACTCCGCGCGCGCGACTGCGGCGCCCGCGCCGGTGGCGAGGGTGCCGGTGGCGTGGGTGGTCCAGGGCTCCTCGTCGGGTGCGTCCTCCGGCCGGGAGCGCACGTTCAGCTCACGGCGGCCGGAGCCGTCGGGCCCGCCGACGGCGAGCTGGAGCCGGATGCCGCCCCGGTCGGGCAGTACCAGCGGGGCCGCGAGGGTGAGTTCCTCCAGGACCTCGCAGCCGACCTCGTCACCGGCGCGCACGGCCAGTTCCACGAACGCGGTGCCGGGCAGGACCGCCCGCCCGGCGACCACATGGTCGGCCAGCCAGGCGTGGGTGGACAGCGACAGCCGCCCGGTGAACAGCACTCCTTCGTCGTCGGCGAGGGTCACCACGGCGCCGAGCAGCGGGTGGCGGGCGGCGCTCAGCCCGAAGCCGGCGGCGTCCCCGGCCGCGGTCATCGTGCCCTTCGGCCAGTACCGCTGCCGCTCGAAGGCGTAGGTCGGCAAGGCGGCCGTCCCGTGCGCGGCCCCGGCGAACACGGCGGCCCAGTCCGGGCTCTGCCCGTGGACATACACCTGCCCGAGCGAGGTGAGGAACCGGGCCACCCCGCCCTCGTCGCGCCGCAGCGAACCGGTGACCAGCGCGGACCGGCCGGTGGCCTCGATGGTGTCCTGCACGCCGAGCGCGAGGACGGGGTGCGCGCTGACCTCGATCAGGGTGCCGTAGCCCGCGTCGAGCAGACCGCGGACGGCCGGCTCGAACAGTACGGTCTGCCGCAGACTGCGGTACCAGTACTCCGCGTCCATGGTCGTGGTGTCCAGCCAGTCCCCGGTGAGCGTGGAGTACACCGGGATGTCGGCGGCCCGCGGGCGGACCGGGGCGAGCACCTCCAGCAGCCGTTCCCGGATCTGCGCCACCTGTGCCGAGTGCGAGGCGTAGTCCACATCGATCCGGCGGGCGCGCACCCCGTCGGCCGCGCAGCCGTCCAGCAGCTCTTGCAGGGCCTGCGGTTCACCGGAGACGACCACCGAGCCCGGCCCGTTGACCGCGGCGACGGACAGCCGCTCGCCCCAGGCCCGCAGCCGCTCCTCGACCTGCTCCAGCGGCAGCGGGACGGACACCATGCCGCCGTGTCCGGCCAGTTCGATCAGGGTCTTGCTGCGCAGAGCCACCACCCGGGCCGCGTCCTCCAGGGACAGGGCCCCGGCCACACAGGCGGCGGCGATCTCGCCCTGACTGTGCCCGACCACGGCGGAGGGGGTGACGCCGCAGGACTGCCACAGCGCGGCCAGCGAGACCATCACCGCCCACAGCGCGGGCTGCACCACATCCACCCGGTCGAAGCCCGGTGCGCCCTCCGCGCCCCGCAGGACGTCGGTCAGCGACCAGTCGGTGAACGCCGACAGCGCGGTCTCGCACTCCCGTATCCGGGCGGCGAACACCGGGGCGGAGTCCAGAAGTTCCACGGCCATACCGGCCCACTGCGCGCCCTGGCCGGGGAAGAGGAAGGCGGCCTTGCCCCGGCTGCCGGTGACGCCCTCCACCAGGTTTCCGGCGGGTTCACCGTGTTCCAGCGCGGTCAGCCCGCCGAGCAGCTCCGCGCGGTCCGCGCCGACCACGACCGCCCGGTGCTCCAGGGCGGCCCGGGTGGTGGCCAGGGAGTATCCGACGGTGGCCGGGTCCAGCTCCGGCCGGTCCGCCACGAAGGCCCGGAGCTGTGCGGCCTGGGCCCGCAGTGCCCCGGCCGTCGCACCGGACAGGATCCAGGGCACGGTGCCGGTCGCGGCGAGGCCCGGGGCCTGGGCCGGGGGCTCCCCGGCGGCCTCGGCGTCGGCGTCGGGTGCCTCCTCCAGGATGAGGTGCACATTGGTGCCGCTGATGCCGAACGAGGACACCCCGGCGCGCCGCGGATGGTCGGCGCTCTCCCACGGCTTGGCCTCGGTGAGCAGTTCCACCGCGCCGGACTCCCAGTCCACATGCGGGGTGGGCGCGTCCACGTGCAGGGTCTTCGGCAGTACCCGGTGGCGCAGCGCCATGACCATCTTGATCACACCGGCGATACCGGCGGCCTGCTGGGCGTGCCCGATGTTGGACTTGACCGAGCCGAGCCACAGCGGCCGTTCGGTGGACCGTGCCTTGCCGTACGTGGCGAGCAGCGCCTGCGCCTCGATGGGGTCACCGAGGGTGGTGCCGGTGCCGTGCGCCTCGACCGCGTCGACCTGGGCCGCGGTGATGCCCGCGTTCTCCAGGGCCCGGCGGATGACCCGTATCTGGGACGGCCCGTTGGGCGCGGTCAGGCCATTCGAGGCGCCGTCCTGGTTCACCGCGGAACCCCGCAGCACCGCGAGCACCGGATGGCCGTTGCGGAGCGCGTCGGAGAGCCGCTCGACGAGCACCACCCCGACACCCTCCGCCCAGCCGGTGCCGTCGGCCCCGGCAGCGAAGGCCTTGCAGCGCCCGTCCGGGGACAGTCCGCGCTGCCGGGAGAAGCTGGTGAACACCCCGGGGGTGCCCATCACCGTGACCCCGCCGGCCAGCGCCAGGGAGCACTCCCCGTGCCGCAGCGCCTGGGCGGCCATGTGCAGGGCGACCAGCGACGACGAGCATGCGGTGTCCACGGTCACCGCGGGGCCCTCGAAGCCGAAGGAGTATGAGACCCGGCCGGACAGCACGCTGCTGGCCACGCCGGTCATCGTGTAGCCCTCGGACGCGTCCGGGAGCTGCTGGATCACCGGCACGTACTCGGCGCCGCTGGCACCGAAGAAGACCCCGGTGTCGCTGCCCCGCGCACTGGACGGGTCGATCCGCGCGTCTTCGAAGGCCGCCCAGGCGGCTTCCAGGACCACCCGCTGCTGGGGGTCCATCGCGAGCGCCTCGCGCGGGCTGATGCCGAAGAACGCGGCATCGAAGTCGATCGCGTCGTAGACGAATCCGCCCTGCTTGACATAGCTCTTGCCGGATTTCTCCGGGTCGGCGTCGTACAGCTCGTCGGTGTCCCAGCCGCGGTCGGCGGGGAAGTCGGAGATCGGGTCGCCACCGGCGGCGACCAGGTCCCAGAGCTGCTCCGGGGTAGCGGCCCCCGGGTAGCGGCAGTTCATGCCGATGATCGCGAGCGGCTGCCGGCCCTTCTCCTCGGCCTCGCGCAGGCGCTGCCGGGTGTCGTGCAGATCAGCCGCGACCCGCTTGAGATAGTCGACCAGCTTCTCTTCATCCGCCATCAGGCGCGCCTTCCTTGTCGGTCTCCGGCTTGTGCATCAGGAGAGTCCGAGTTCGTCGTTGATGAACGCGAAGACCTCGTCGGTGCTCGCCGCTTGGAGCCTGTCCTTGACATCGGTGGGGCCGGCCGTGGACCGCCGGTCCTCCCAGGCTTTGGTGAGGGCCTGCAACCGGCTGGTGATGGAGGCTCCGGCGCCCTCGTCCGGGGAGAGCCCGGCAAGGGCGCCCGCCAGCCGTTCGAGTTCGCCGAGCACCACGGCGGCCGGATCGGCGGCCTCGGGGGCCAGCGTCTCCTTGAGGTGCGCCGCCAGCACGTCCGCGTTGGGGTAGTCGAAGACCAGCGTGGCGGGCAGCCGGAGTCCGGCGGCCCCGTTCAGCCGGTTGCGGAACTCGACCGCGGTCAGCGAGTCGAAGCCCATCTCGTTGAACGCCCGGCCCGGTTCCACCGAGGCCGGCGAGCCGTGGCCGAGGACGGCCGCGGCCTGTTCCCGGACGAAGTCCAGCAGCACACCGTCGATCTCGTCGGCGGTCAGGCCGGTCAGCCGCTGGGCGAAGTCGTCCGCCGAGCGGGTGGCCGCCGCCACCGTCCGCCGGGCCGGTGTCCGCACCAGCCCGCGCAGCAGTGGGGGTACGGCCTCGGCGGGGGCGCCGCGGAACACCGAGACGTCCAGCCGGGCCGGCAGCATCGTCGGTTCGTCGGCCCGCAGTGCCGCGTCGAAGAGCGTCATGCCCTCTTCCGTGGACAGCGGCGGCATGCCGGCCCGGCTCATCCGCCGGACATCGGCCTCGCCGAGGTGCCGGGTGATACCGCTGGTCTCCGTCCACAGTCCCCAGGCCAGCGCGGTGCCGGGCAGGCCGTTGGCCCGCCGGTACGCGGCCAGCGCGTCCAGGAACACATTCGCCGCCGCGTAGTTGCCCTGCCCGGCGCCGCCGAAGGTGCCGGCGGCGGCGGAGTAGAGAACGAAGGCGGCGAGGTCCTGGCCGGCGGTGAGTTCGTGCAGGTTCACCGCGGCGTCGGCCTTGGGCCGCAGCACCGTGTCGAGCCGTTCCGGGGTCAGCGAGCCGATCACCCCGTCGTCCAGGACTCCGGCGGTGTGCACCACCGCGGTCAGCGGACGGTCGGCGGGGATGCCGTCGAGCAGTTCGCGCAGCGCCGTGCGGTCGGCCGCGTCGCAGGCGGCGATCTCCACCTCGGCGCCGAGTGCGCGCAGTTCGCTCTCCAGCTCCGGTGCGCCGTCCGCCGCCCGGCCGGTGCGGCTGGTCAACAGGAGGTGCCGCACGCCGTGTTCGCGCACCAGGCGCCGGGCGGCCAGTCCGCCGAGGGTGCCGGTGCCGCCGGTGACGAGGACCGTGCCGCCTTCGGCGAGGGTTTCCGGCATGGTCAGCACGATCTTGCCGGTGTGCCGGGCCTTGGCGAGGTACCGGAAGGCGTCCGGGGCCCGTCGGACATCCCAGGTGGTGACCGGGACCGGGCGCAGCGCACCGGAGTCGAGCAGGCGCACCACCTCCCGCAGGACCTCGCCGACCCGCTGCGGTCCGGCGCCCATCAGGTCGAAGGCCTGGTACTCCACCCCGGGGTAGGCGGCCGCGACGTCCTCGGGGGTGCGCACATCGGTCTTGCCCATTTCCAGGAACCGGCCGCCGTGCGGCAGCAGGCGCAGCGAGGCGTCCACGAACTCGCGGGCCAGCGCGTCCAGCACGACGTCCATGCCGCGGCCGCCGGTGGTGCGGCGGAACTTCTCCTCGAAGTCCAGGTCACGGGAGGAGGCGAGGTGCCCCTCGTCGAGACCGCTCGCGCGCAGGGTGTCCCACTTTCCGGCGCTGGCCGTACCGAAGACCTCCGCGCCGAGGTGCCGGGCCAGCTGTACGGCGGCCATGCCGACACCGCCGGCCGCGTTGTGCACCAGTACGGACTCCCCGGCCTGGAGTCCGCCGAGTTCCACCAGGCCGTAGTAGGCGGTGGAGAAGACGATCGGTACCGAGGCGGCCCGGACGTAGGACCAGTCGTCGGGGATCCGCGCCAGCATGCGGTTGTCGGTGATGGCCACCGGTCCGAACGCACCGGCGAACATGCCGATCACCCGGTCGCCGGGGGCGAAGGCGGTGACCTCGGGGCCGACTTCGAGTACGACACCGGCGGCCTCGATGCCCATGGCCGCCTTCTCCGGGTACATCCCGAGCGCGATCATGACGTCTCGGAAGTTCAGCCCGGCCGCCCGCACCCCGATCCGGACCTCGCCGGGGACCAGTGGGCGGTCCGCGTCCGAGGGCACCAGCGCGAGGTTGTCGAACGTACCGGAGCTGGTGACATCCAGCTTCCAGGCCGTGCCCGGGGCCGGTGGCACCAGCGTGCCGCCGGAGGCGAGCGAGGCCAGTCGCGGGGTCCGCAACTCTGCTTCACGTACGGCGAGTTGGGGTTCACCGGAGCCGAGCGCCGCGGCGAGCGCGTCCGGGCCGCCCGAACCGTCCGAGTCGATCAGGACGATCCGCTCCGGGTTCTCCGACTGCGCGGACCGGAGCAGGCCCCAGACCGGGGCGGCGACGAGATCCGCGATGCCCTCGTCGGCGTGCACCGCGACCGCGCCCCGGGTGACCACGGCCAGTGTCGTGCCCTCCAGGCGGTCATCGGCCAGCCAGTCGCGCGCCAGCTCCAGCATCCGGCCGGTCAACTGGCGTATCACAACAGGGAGTTCATCGACACCGGTGTCGCCGACGCACGGGACGAGTACCACCTCCGGCGCCGGGGTGCCGGTGTCGAGCGCGGTGGTCAGCGCGGCCAGGTCGGCGTAGCGAACGGCCGTCTCGGGTGCCTCGTCGAGCGTTCCGAGGGTCGCCCAGGCCGTGGTGCCGTCGGGTTCGGCGGCGACCGCCGGCCAGTCGATCCGGTACAGCGAGTCGGGCAGCGACGGTACAGCGACCGTGGCGGCCGGGTCTTGCCGGCGCAGGACCAGGGACTCCACGGTGGCGACCGGGGTGTTCGTCTCGTCCGCCGCGGCCACCGAAACGGCGTCCTTACCGGCCGGAGCGATCCGCACCCGCAAGGTGGCGGCACCGCCCGCGTGCAGCGTCAGACCGCTCCAGGCGAACGGGAGCCGTGCGCCCCCTTCCTCGGCGAAGAAGGAGCCCAGCCCGGCCGCGTGCAGCGCGGCGTCCAGCAGGGCGGGGTGCAGCCCGAAGGAAGCGGCGTCCTCGGCCGCCGCCTCGGGCAGTGCGACCTCGGCGAAGACCTCCTCACCGCGCCGCCAGGCCGCCCGCAGGCCCTGGAAGACCGGGCCGTAGTGCATCCCGGCCTCGGCCAGCTGCGGGTAGTAGTCCGCGGTGTCGACGGGCTCGGCACCGGCCGGGGGCCAGACGGTTTCCGCGTGGCCGCCGGGGGCGCCGGCGGGGGCCAGGACTCCGGTGGCGTGCTGGGTCCAGTCCTGCCCGGCGGCGTCCGACTCCGGCTGGGAGTGCACGCTCAGCGAGCGGCGGCCGTCCTCGTCGGCGGCACCGACCACGACCTGGAGCCGGACCGCTCCCCGTGCGGGCAGCGCCAGCGGCGCCGCCAGTGTCAGTTCCTCCAGCAGACCGCAGCCGACCTCGTCACCGGCGCGTACCGCCATCTCGACGAACGCGGTGCCGGGCAGCAGGACCAGGTCGCCGATGGTGTGGTCGGCGAGCCAGGGGTGGCTGTGGGTGCCGATCCGCCCGGTGAACAGGACCTCGTCGGAGCCGGCCACCGCGACGGCGGCGCCGAGCAGCGGATGACCGGCGGCGCCCAGTCCGGCGGCGGTGACATCACCGGCCGTACCGGACGGCCGCGGCCAGTAGCGCTCGCCCTGGAAGGCGTAGGTGGGCAGATCCACCCGCCGCACACCGCGTCCGGAGAAGAAGGCCGTCCAGTCGGCCGGGACACAGCGCAGCCGCAGCCGGGCCAGTGCGGTCACCGCGGCCCCGTCCTCGGCGCGGTCCCGGCGCAGCGTCGGCACCAGCACGGTGTCATCGCCGGTCACACACTCCTGGCCCATTCCGGACAGCACGCCGTCCGGGCCGACTTCGAGGAAGGTCCGCACCCCGGCGGCTTCCAGGGCGCGCACCCCGTCGCAGAACCGCACCGCGCCGCGGACATGGCCGACCCAGTAGTCCGGCGAGCACGCCTCCTCCGCGGTGAGCGGCCGGCCGGTCACGTTGGACACGATCTCCATCCACGGCGGCCGGAAGGTCAGCCCGGCCACGGTCTGTCGGAAGGCGTCCAGCATCGGTTCCATCAGCGGGGAGTGGAAGGCGTGGCTGACCGCCAGCCGCTTGGTGGTGACGCCCGCGGCGGCGAGGGTTTCCGCGACCTCCAGTACGGCCTTCTCCGCTCCCGAGATGACCACGGAGGCGGGGCCGTTCACGGCCGCGATACCGACCTCGTGCGCGCGTCCGGCGAGCAGTGCGGTGACCTCGTCCTCGGTGGTGCGGACGGACACCATCGCGCCCTCGGCGGGCAGTTCCTGCATCAGCCGGCCGCGCGCGGCGACCAGGGCGCAGGCGTCCGGCAGGGACCACACCCCGGCCACATGGGCCGCGACCACTTCACCGATGGAGTGGCCGACCAGCCGGTCGGGGCGGACGCCCCAGGACTCCAGCAGGCGGTACAGCGCGACCTCGACCGCGAACAGGGCGGCCTGGGTGTATTGGGTGCGGTCCAGTAACGCGGCGTCCGGGGAGCCGGGTTCGGCCCAGACGATTTCCCGGAGCGGGCGGGGCAGCCACCGGTCCAGTTCGGCGGCGGCCTCGTCGAAGGCCCGCGCGAAGACCGGGTAGCGGCGGTGGAGTCCGGCGCCCATGCCGACCCGCTGGGCGCCCTGGCCGGTGAACATCACCGCGAGCGCACCGGTGGTGGCCGTGCCGGTCACCACCTCGGCTCCGGCGGCACCGGAGGCGAGCGCCGCCAGTCCGCGCCGGAGGTCGTCAAGGTCCGTGCCGATCACCGCGGCCCGGTGCTCGAACGCCGACCGGGAGGTGAGCAGCGACCAGGCGAGGTCGCCGGGCGCGGTGTCCGGGGCGGCCGTGAGGTGCTCCGCGAGCCGGGCGGCCTGGGCGGCCAGTGCCTGCGGGGTCTTGCCGGAGAGCACCCAGGGCAGCGGTCCGTCCGCCACCGCGTCGTCCACGGGAGGCGCCGGAAGGTCCGGGGCCTGCTCCAGGATCAGATGGGCGTTGGTGCCGCTGAAGCCGAAGGAGGACACCCCGGCCCGCCGGGGCCGGTCCAGTTCGGGCCAGGTCCGGGGCGCGGTCACCAGTTCCACCGCGCCGCTGGACCAGTCCACATGGGTCGACGGCGCGTCCACGTGCAGGGTCTGCGGCAGCAGCCCGTGCCGCATGGCGAGCACCATCTTGATCACGCCGGCGACCCCGGCGGCGGCCTGGGTGTGCCCGATGTTCGACTTCACCGAACCAAGCCACAGCGGCCGGTCCGCGTCGCGCTCCGCCCCGTACGTGCTGAGCAGGGCCTGCGCCTCGATGGGGTCGCCGAGGCGGGTGCCGGTGCCGTGCGCCTCCACGGCGTCCACTTCGGACGCCTGGAGACCGGCGGCGGTGAGGGCCTGCCGGATCACCCGGGCCTGGGAGGGCCCGTTGGGCGCGGTCAGGCCGTTCGAGGCACCGTCCTGGTTGATCGCGGAACCCCGGACCACGGCGAGCACCGGATGGCCGTTGCGCACCGCGTCGGAGAGCCGCTCGACGAGCAGAACACCGACGCCCTCACCCCAGTTGGTGCCGTCGGCACCTTCGGCGAAGGCCTTGCACCGGCCGTCGGGCGCCAGTCCGCGCAGCCGGCTGAACTCGATGAAGGAACCGGGGGTGGTCATCAGCGTCACCCCGCCGGCCAGGGCCAGCGAGCACTCCCCCGACCGCAGGGCGGCGGCCGCGAGGTGCAGTGCCACCAGCGAGGAGGAGCAGGCGCTGTCGATGGTCATCGTGGGGCCTTCGAGGCCGAGGGCGTAGGCGACCCGGCCGGACATCACGCTGTAGCTGGTGCCGGTGCCCAGGAATCCGTCGGGTCCCTGTCCGGCGCCGGCCAGGACACTCATGTAGTCGTTGCCGTTGGCGCCGACGAACACGCCGGTGTCGGTGCCGTGCACGGTCGCCGGGTCGATCCCGGCGGCCTCGATGGCCTCCCAGGCCACTTCGAGCAGCAGCCGCTGCTGCGGGTCCATCGAGAGCGCCTCACGCGGGCTGATCTCGAAGAAACCGGCGTCGAATTCGGCCAGTCCGTCGATGAAACCGCCGTGCCGCACATAGCTGGCACCGGCCTGGTCGGGGTCGCTGTCGTACATCCCCTCCGTGTCCCAGCCCCGGTCGGCGGGGAACGGGGTGATCCCGTCCCGCCCCTCGGCCAGCAGCTGCCACAGCTGTTCCGGGGTGCGGACCCCGCCGGGCAGCCGGCAGCCCATGCCGACGATGGCGATGGGTTCGTCGGATGCCGCGACGGCGCCCGGGGTGGCCGACGGGGTGCCGGCGGAGTCCGTGATCTCGTCCCGGAGATGGCGGACGAGGACCGCCGGGGTCGGATAGTCGAAGATCATCGTGGCGGGCAGGGTCAGCCCCGACGCGGTGGTGAGCCGGTTGCGGAACTCCACCGCGCTCAGCGAGTCGAAGCCCAGATCCTTGAACGCCCGTGCCCGGTCGACGAGTTCGGGGCTGTCGTAGCCGAGGACGTCCGCTATCTGGGTGCGGACGAAGTCCAGCAGCGCCTTGTCCCGGTCGGCGTCGGTCAGCCCGGCGAGCTCCCGGCGCAGCGCCGAATCGGCGACCGCCGGGCCGTCACCCCCGCTCAGCAGACCGCGTGCCTCGGGCACCCCGGCGAACAGCGGGCTGGGCCGGACGAAGGTGAAGCCGGGGATGAACCGGTCCCAGTCGACGTCCGCGACGGTCAGACAGGTCTCGTCCTGGCCGAGCGCCGCGGCCAGCGCGCTGATGGCCAGTTCCGGTGCCATGGCGGGCAGTCCGCGCTGACGGAGCTGGTCCTGTACGGCGGCGTCCGCCGCGAGGCCGTCGCCGCCCCAGGGGGCCCAGGCAACCGAGGTGGCGGTGAGTCCGCGGGCCCGGCGCTGTTCGGCGAGGGCGTCGAGGTAGGCGTTGGCGGCGCCGTAACCGGCCTGGCCGCCGCTGCCCCAGATCCCGGCGACGGAGGAGAACAGCACAAAGGCGTCCAGCTGCCGGTCGCCAAGGAGGGTGTCCAGGTTCTCCGCACCGGCGACCTTGGAGGCGAGGACCCCGTCGAGGTCCGCCGCGCCGAGCTCGGTGACCGGCACAACGGGCCCGCCGGTGCCGGCGATGTGCAGCACCGCCGAGGGAGCTTCGGGCAGGCCGTCGAGCAGCCGGGTGAGGCTTCCCCGGTCGGCCACGTCGCAGGCGGCGAGGGTGACCTCGGCGCCCAGTGCGGTGAGTTCCGCGGCGAGTTCGCTGCTGCCGGGGGCGTCCGGGCCGCGGCGGCTGGTGAGCACCAGGTGCCCGGCCCCGTTGGCGGCGAGCCAGCGGGCACACGCGGCGCCCAGCGCGCCGGTGCCGCCGGTGATCAGCACGGTGCCGCGGGGCTTCCAGGGCGCGGCGTCCCGGTCGAGGCGGGCGCGGACCAGTCGGCGGGCGAATACTCCGGCCGGCCGGATCGCGAGCTGGTCCTCGTCCCCGGCGCCGCTGAGGACGGCACAGAGCCGGGCCGCCGCGGTCCGGTCCAGTTCGGCGGGCAGGTCGATGAGCCCGCCCCAGCGGTCGGACTGTTCCAGGGCGACGGTCCGGCCGAGCCCCCACACCTGGGCGAGTGCCGGCTCCCGCAGCGGGTCCGCCGCGCCGGTCGACACCGCCCCGCTGGTGACACACCACAGGGGCGCGCCGATACCCGCGTCGCCCAGCGCCTGTACCAGCGCCAGTGCGTCGGTGACGGTCGGCCGGGCCAGCACTCCGGCGATGTCGCCGTCGAGTGCCGTCAGGGCGGTGGCGAGTTCCTCGCGGCTGCCGCCGAGGGCGAGAGGTACCACGTGGGCGCCGTGCGCGGTGAGTGCCGCCGCGACGGGGTCGTCCTCGTCAGGTCCGGCGAGGAGCCAGGTGCCGTGGAGCGCGGCGGCGCCGGTCGGTACCGGCTTCCAGGAGATCCGGTAGGCCCACTTGTCCACCGTGGACTCGTGCTCCTGACGCCGGCGCCAGGCGGACAGCGCGGGCAGGATCGCGCCGAGCGGCTGGTCCTCGTCCAGCTCCAGGGTGTGCAGCAGTTCGGGGAGGTTATCGCGGGCGACCAGGTCCCAGAACCGGGCGTCGTCCGCGGCGGCCGGACGGTCCGGCTCGCCGGTGACGTCCGCCTCGTCCAGCCAGTACCGCCGCCGCTGGAAGGGATAGGTGGGCAGCTCGACCCGCCGGGCTCCGGTGAGCAGCGGGTTCCAGTCCACCGTGGCGCCACGGGCGTACGCCCCGCCCACCGCCTCCAGCAGCGCGACGGGCTCGGTGCGGTTCTCGCGCAGGGCGGGCAGGAACCGGACGGTGTCGTTCCCCGGCAGGCAGTCCTGGCCCATGGCGGAGAGCACCCCGCCGGGCCCGAGTTCGAGAAAGGTGGTCACACCGTCGGCGTGCCCGGCGAGCAGGCCGTCGTGGAAGCGCACCGCCTCGCGGACGTGCCGCACCCAGTATTCGGGGTCGCACAGTTCCCGGTCGGTGGCGAGCCGTCCGGTCACGTTGGACACCACGGGTATCCGGGGCTCGGCGTAGGTGATGCCTTGCGCGACCGCGCGGAAGGCGTCGAGCAGGGGTTCCATCAGCGGCGAGTGGAAGGCATGGCTGACCCGCAGCCGCTTCACCTTGCGGCCGCGCGACGACAGTTCCGCGGTGATCCGGCCGACCGCGTCCCCGTCGCCGGACAGCACGACCGACTCGGGCCCGTTGACGGCCGCGAGACCGGCCTGGTCCTCGCCCGCCAGCAGGGGACGGACCTCGTCCTCGGTGGCCCGTACCGACACCATGGCGCCGCCGGGCGGGAGTTCCTGCATCAGCCGGCCACGGGCCGCCACCAGGGTGGCGGCGTCCGCCAGCGACCAGACTCCGGCCACATGGGCGGCGGTGATCTCACCGATGGAGTGGCCCATCAGGAGGTCCGGCGCCAGGCCCCAGGATTCGGTGAGCCGGTACAGCGCGACCTCGAGGGCGAACAGGGCGGCCTGGGTGTACTGCGTCTGGTCGAGGAGTTCACTCGTACCGTGCACGACCTCGCGCAGCGGCTCCGGCAGCCGGCCGTCGAAGGCGGCACAGACCTCGTCGAAGGCGCGGGCGAACACCGGGTACGTCGCATACAGTTCCCGGCCCATCCCGGCCCGTTGGGAACCCTGCCCGGTGAACAGCACACCGAGCTTGCCGTCGGCGACGACATCGGCGACCACTCCGGCCGGGCGCCGTCCGGCGGCCAGCCCCCGGGCGGCGGACAGCAGACCGTCCCGGTCGGCGCCGAGGACCACCGCACGGTGTTCCAGCGCGGAGCGGGTGGTGACCAGCGACCCGCCGATATCCGTCGGCGTGGCCTCCGGCCGCCCGTCGGCGAACGACGCGATCCGCCCGGCCTGGGCGGCGAGCGCCTCTTCGGAACGGGCGGACAGCACCCAGGGCACCGGCCCGTCGTTCGGCACCGACTCCGCAGCCTCAGCCCCCGTCTCGCTCTCGGACTCGGACTCGGTCCCGACGACTGCCACCGCTTCGGCCTGCTCCAGCACCACATGCGCGTTGGTGCCACTGAACCCGAAGGAGGACACCGCGGCCCGTCGAGGCTGCCCGGTCTGCGGCCACTCGCGCGCCTCGGCGAGCAGCTCCACCGCACCCGCGGTCCAGTCCACATGGGTCGAGGGCCGGTCCACATGCAGCGTCTTGGGCAGCACACCGTGCCGCATGGCCAGGACCATCTTCATGATGCCGGCGACTCCGGCCGCGGCCTGGGTGTGCCCGATGTTCGACTTCACCGAACCGAGCCACAGCGGCCGCTCCCGGTCCTGCCCGTACGACGCCAAAAGCGCCTGCGCCTCGATGGGGTCACCGAGGGTGGTACCGGTGCCATGTGCCTCGACCGCGTCGATCTGGCCGGGGGCCAGCCCCGCGTTGACCAGCGCCTGTTCGATGACCCGTTGCTGGGCGGGGCCGTTCGGGGCGCTCAGCCCGTTGGAGGCGCCGTCGGAGTTCACCGCGGTACCGCGCACCACGGCCAGCACCGGGTGCCCGTTCCGTCGGGCGTCGGAGAGCTTCTCCACCAGCAGCACACCGGCGCCCTCGGCCCAGCCGGTGCCGTCGGCCGCGTCCGCGAAGGACTTGCACCGGCCGTCCGCGGCCAGCCCGCGCTGCCGGGAGAACTCGATGAAGGTCCACGGGGTGGCCATCACGGTCACCCCGCCGACCAGGGCCAGTGAGCAGTCGCCCTTACGGAGGGCGTGCCCGGCCAGATGCAGCGCCACCAGCGACGACGAGCACGCGGTGTCCACGGTGATCGCGGGGCCCTCGAAGCCGAAGTGGTAGGCGACCCGGCCGGAGAGCGCGGAACCGGAACTCGTGCTGCCGAAGTAGTCGTGGTACATGAGCCCGGCGAACACACCGGTCCGGCTGCCGCGGAGGCTCGCCGGATCGATCCCGGCCCGCTCCAGAGCCTCCCAGGAGGTCTCCAGGAGCAGCCGCTGCTGCGGGTCCACCGCGGGCGCGTCCTTGGGGCTGATCCCGAAGAAGGCGGGGTCAAAGTCGGCCGCCTCGTGCAGGAAGCCGCCTTCCTTCGCGTACGACGTGCCCCCGGCCCGGCCCGTCGGGTCGTACAGACCCTCGGTGTCCCAGCCGCGGTCGACGGGGAATCCGGTGATTCCCTCGCCACCGGAGTCGAGCAGCCGCCACAGGTCCTCGGGCGAGGCCACCCCGCCCGGGTACCGGCAGCTCATGCCGACGATGGCGAGCGGTTCATGGCTCTTCTCCTGGGCGTCCTGAAGGCGTTGACGCGTCTCGTAGAGATCGGCCGTCATCCGCTTGAGGTACTCGCGGAGCTTCTCCTCATTCGCCATCTGCTGCGGCCCTCCAGGTGACGCCCGCGACGTGTGCACGTGCCATATCAGGAACTCCCGAACTCTCGCTCAATGAAGTCGAAGACCTCGTCGTCGCTCGCCGCGTCCAGCGTCGCGGCGACCGTCCCCGCCCCGTCGTCCTCCTGCGCCCCGCCCAGCTCCGACAGCAGGCTCTGGAGCCGGACGGCGAGCCGGTCCCGGGCGACCTCGTCCGTGACGATCTCGGGCAGCGAGAGTTCCAGCCGGTCGAGCCCGGCGAGCACGGAGAGGAGGCCGGACTGTTCGTCCCGTTCGCCGAGCAGTTCCGCGCGGAGCTTCTCGGCGAGGACTTCCGAGGTCGGATAATCGAAGACCAGGGTGGCCGGCAGCCGCAGCCCGGTGACCGCGGTCAGGGTGTTGCGCAACTCCACAGCGGTCAGCGAGTCAAAACCCAGCTCGCTGAACGGCCGCCCGCCGGGAACCTCGTCCGGCCCGGAGTAGCCCAGCACCGCGGCCACCTGCGTACGCACCACGGTGAGCAGCAGCTGCTGCCGCTCGGGATCACTGAGCCCGGCGAGGCGCCGACCCAGGCCCTCGGCCATGGCCTTCCCGCCGGCGGCGGAGCGGCGCACGCGCGCCCGGACCAGGTCCCGCATGACCGGTGGCAGCATCCCTTCGGCCGCACGGGCGTGCAGCGCGGCGGTGTTCAGCCGCACCGGAATCAGCAGGCTCTCCGCCGAGACGGTCCCGGCATCGAACAGGGCGAGCCCCTCCGCGGAGGTCAGCGCGTCGATGCCGCCACTGCTCATCCGCCGCAGGTCGGCCTGGTCGAGCCCACCGGTCATCTCACTGGTGTCGGCCCAGCGTCCCCATGCGAGGGAGACCGCCGGGAGGCCCAGCGACCGGCGATGGCCGGCCAGGGCGTCCAGGAAGCTGTTGGCCGCCGCATAGTTGGCCTGCCCCGGGGCGCCGAGCACCCCGGCCGCGGAGGAGAACAGCACGAACGTGGAGAGCTCCCGGCCCTTGGTGAGTTCATGCAGGTTCACCGCGGCGTCCACCTTCGGCGACAGCACCGCGTCGAGCCGCTCCGGGGTGAGCGAACCGAACACCCCGTCGTCCAGGACGCCTGCCGTGTGCACCACCCCGGTGAGCGGGGCATCGGCGGGCAGCCCCTCCAGGACCCGGGCCAGGGCCTCCCGATCGGCCGCATCACAGGCGACGATCTCCGCACTCGCACCGAGCCCGGCGAGTTCCGCCCGCAGATCTGCGGCACCCTCGGCAGCCAGTCCCTGACGACTCATCAACAGCAGCTTCCGGACACCGTGTTCGGCGACCAGATGCCGCGCCACCAGGGCCCCCAGGGCTCCGGTACCCCCGGTGATCAGCACGGTGCCCCCGGCATTCCACCTCGGCGCACCCTCCTGTCCGAGCGTGGCGGACCGAGCCAGCCTGGGCACGAGCACACTCCCACCGCGCACGGCCAACTGCGGTTCACCACTGGCCACGGCGGCGCGCAGGACATCTCCGGCGCCGTCGCCACCAAGGGCATCGGTATCGACATCGATCAGCACGATCCGCTCCGGGTGCTCCGACTGCGCGGACCGGACGAGGCCCCAGACCGCCGCTGCCGCCGGGGAGACCGTGTCACCCTCCAGCAGAACCGCACCACGGGTCAGGATCACCAGCCGCGCATCCTGATACCGCTCCTCGGCGAGCCAGCCCTGAAGCCGCTCCAGCACCAGGCGCGCGAGGACATGTGCACCGTCGGCCAAGTCTTCCCCCACCGTGTCCGGCACGGACCACAGCACCACGTCCGGGATCTCGTCCTGCTCGGCGAGCGCGGGCCAGTCGCACGCGGGCGCGTCGAGGACGGCCTTCAGACCGATCCCGTTCTCGTCCAGCACGGCCCAGTTCTCGGCCGCCACCGTCGTGGTGTCCGGGGTGGGCAGCGGGGTCCAGCGCAGCTGGAGCATCGACTCCCCGCGCCCGCCCGCCAGTTGCTCGGTGCGCACCGGCCGGACGGTCAGCGCGTCGATGGTGGCCACGAGCGCCCCGGTCTCATCGGAGACCGTCACCCGTACGCCGTCGCCCTCCCGGGTCAGCGTGGTACGCAGCGCGCCGGCGCCCACCGCGTGCAGCCGGATCCCGCGCCAGGCGAACGGCAGCCCCGCCGCGGCATCGTCGAGCAGTCCGACGGTCTGGAGCGCGGCATCGAGCAGGGCCGGGTGCAGTGCGAACTTCGCCGCATCGGCGGTCGCGTCCTCCGGCAGCGTGACCTCGGCGTGGACCTGGTCACCGTGCCGCCAGGCGGCCTGGACACCTTGGAACATGGGGCCGTAGCCGAAACCGGCGGCGGCCAGTTCGTCGTAGAAGCCGTCCACGGAGATCGGCTCGGCCCCGGCCGGCGGCCAGACCTCCGCGCCCTCGCCGACCGGCACGGCGCTCCCGGTGGCCAGCGCACCGACGGCGTGCCGGGTCCAGTTCTCCTCCGCGTCCTCCTCCAAGCGCGAGTACACGGTCAGTGGCCGGCGGCCGTCCTCGTCGGGCTCCGCGACGACGACGCGCAGCTGCACACCGCCCCGCTCCGGCAGAACCAGCGGTTCCTGAAGCGTCAGCTCCTCGATGAGGTCGCAGCCGAGCCGGTCTCCGGCCTGGAGAGCCAGTTCGACGAGTGCGGTTCCCGGCAGCAGCACGGTGTCCATGACGGCGTGGTCGGCCAGCCACGGATGCGTGGCCAGGGACAGCCGCCCGCTCAGGACGACCGCATCCGGCAGCGTCACGGTGGCACCGAGCAGCGGGTGCTCGGCATTCCCCAGCCCGGCGGCCGTCATATCGCCGGCCCCGGTGGTCCCCTCCAGCCAGTAGCGCCGACGCTGGAAGGCGTAGGTCGGCAGCTCCACGGTGCGGGCGCCCGGGAACAACGGCGTCCAGTCCACCGGCACGCCCCGGGCGTAGGCAACGCCGAGAGCATGCAGCAGGGCGACGGGTTCGGAGCGGTCCTTGCGGAGGCTCGGCTGGAGGGTGACGGGGGCGGTGGTTGTGATGGTCGCAGTG
Organism: Streptomyces sp. P9-2B-2; assembly: GCF_030406865.1. NCBI lineage: Bacteria > Bacillati > Actinomycetota > Actinomycetes > Kitasatosporales > Streptomycetaceae > Streptomyces > Streptomyces sp. P9-2B-2. Next base: position 1,199,139 of record NZ_CP129126.1, read on the forward strand.
GTTGCGGTGGTTGTGCCGGTCTGCGGTAGGCAGTCCTGACCCATGGCCGACAGGACGCCGTCGGGGCCGAGTTCGAGGAAGGTGGTGATGCCTTCGGCGTGGGCGGCCTGGATGCCGTCGTGGAAGCGGACGGCTTCGCGGACGTGCCGGACCCAGTACTCCGGGGTGCGGAGTTCGGCGGGGTCGGCGAGCGAGCCGGTCACATTCGAGACCAGTAACAACTGGGGCTCGCTGTATGTGAGTTGGTCCAGGATCGCGCGGAACTCGGCCAGCATCGGGTCCATCAGCGGCGAGTGGAAAGCGTGGCTGACTCGCAGCCGCTTGACCTTCCGACCCTCGGCCTCCAGGGCGGTGACGACCTGGCTCATCTCGGTCTCGGCGCCGGAGAGTACGACGGACTCGGGGCCGTTGACGGCGGCGATGCCGACCAGCTCCCGGCCCTCCAGCAGCGGCGTGACCTCGTCCTCCGAAGCCCGCACCGAGACCATGACGCCGCCGCTGGGCAGGGCCTGCATCAGGCGCGCACGTGCGGCAACCAGCTGTGCCGCGTCTGCGAGCGACCAGACACCCGCCAGATAGGCGGCCGTGACCTCACCGATGGAGTGGCCCAGCAGCACAGCCGGTGTCACACCATGGGACTCGACCAGGCGGTACAGCGCGACTTCCAGAGCGAACAGCGCCGCCTGCGCGTACTGGGTCTGATCCAGCTGCTCTTCCTCGCCCCAGACCACCTCCGCCAGCGGCCGAGGCAGCAGACCGTCCAGCTCCGCACACACCTCGTCCCAGGCCCGCGCGAACACCGGGTAGGCGTCATACAGCTCACGGCCCATGCCCAGTCGCTGGGCACCCTGGCCGGTGAACAGCACACCGAGGCGTGGGTCGCCGATGGCGTCCGCGTCCGGGGTGACGTTCCGGAGGGCGGCGAGGAGTTCCGTACGGTCGGTGCCCAGGACCACCGCGCGGTGGTCCAGCGGGGTACGGGTGGTGACCAGCGAGTACCCGATGTCGGCCGGGCTCAGCTCCGGCTGTGCGGCCACGAAGGACGCCAGCCGGCCGGCCTGTGCGGCGAGGGACTCCGCGGAGCGGGCCGAGAGCACCCAGGGCACGACGCCGGTGTGCGAGCTGGAGCCGGAATCGATCGCTGTGGGCTCCTCGGCCACCGGTCCCGGTGCCTCCTCCAGCACGACATGCGCATTGGTGCCGCTGATCCCGAAGGAGGACACGCCTGCCCGGCGCGGCCGCCCGGTGGTCGGCCAGTCGCGCGCCTCGGTGAGCAGTTCGACCGCACCGGCCGTCCAGTCGACGTGCGAGGAGGGTTCATCGACATGAAGGGTCCGCGGAAGTACACCGCGCCGCATGGCGAGGACCATCTTCATCACACCGGCGACGCCGGCCGCGGCCTGGGTGTGCCCGATGTTCGACTTGACCGTACCGAGCCACAGCGGCTCGTCCCGGTCCTGGCCGTAGGTCGCCAGCAGCGCCTGGGCCTCGATCGGGTCGCCCAGCGTCGTACCGGTGCCATGCGCCTCCACCGCGTCCACGTCCGACGCGTCGAGCCCGGCGTTCGCCAGAGCCTGCCGGATCACCCGCTGCTGCGAGGGACCATTGGGCGCGGTCAGGCCATTGGACGCACCGTCCTGGTTCACCGCCGAACCCCGCACCACCGCCAGGATCGGGTGACCGTTACGGCGGGCATCCGACAGTCGCTCCACCAGCAGCATTCCGGCGCCCTCGGCGAGGGTGGTGCCGTCCGCGCCCGAGGCGAAGGCCTTGACCCGGCCGTCGCTCGCGAGGTTCCGCTGCCGCGAGAAGTCGACAAAGGTGCCCGGGGTCGCCATCACCGAGGCGCCACCCGCCAGCGCGAGTTCGCACTCCCCCGCCCGCAGCGCCTGCATCGCCTGATGCAGCGCCACCAGCGAGGAGGAACACGCCGTGTCCACGGTGACCGCGGCCCCTTCGAGACCGAAGGTGTACGCCACCCGGCCGGAGGCGACACTGCCGGACGTCCCCGTACCGAGGTGTCCTTCGACCTCCTCCGGTATGGAGTCGGTCTGCAATCCGTAGTCGTGGTACATGAGGCCGGCGAAGACACCGGTCCGGCTGCCGTGCAGGGAAGCCGGGGCGATCCCGGCCCGCTCGACGGCCTCCCAGGACATCTCCAGCAGGAGCCGCTGCTGCGGGTCCATGGCCAGCGCCTCGCGCGGGGAGATCCCGAAGAAGGCGGGATCGAACTCGCCCGCGTCGTAAAGGAATCCGCCCTCACGGGTGTAGGTCTTGCCGGGCAGACCAGGCTCCGGGTCATAGAGCCGGTCGAGGTCCCAGCCACGGTCGGCGGGGAACTCGCCGATGGCATCGGTCCCGGCCGCCAGCAGCTGCCAGAGCTCCTCGGGTGAGGTGACACCACCGGGGTACCGGCAGGCCATCCCGACGATCGCGATGGCCTCCTCGTCCGTGGCGGCAGCCCGCGTGGCGGGCACCACCGCCGCTGTCTCCTCCAGCAGTTCACGACGCAGACAGTCGGTGAGCGCGAGGGGTGTCGGATAGTCGAACACCAAGGTGGCGGGCAGCCGCAGACCCGTGGCCCCCGTCAGCCGGTTCCGCAGCTCAACGGCGGTCAGCGAATCAAAGCCGAGATCCTTGAAGACCTGGTCCGTACGCACCGCGCCGGCGTCCTCGTAGCCCAGTACGGCCGCGACCTGCGTGGTCACCAGGTCGAGCAGCAGCTCCGCACGGTCCTCGGCCGGCAGTCCGGCCAGCCGCTCCCGCAGGGACGCGGCCTCACCGGCCGCTGCGGTGGCGCGCCGCACCGGCACCCGTACGACGTTCCGCAGCACCGCCGGCACCGCGCCGGAGGCGGCCAGACCACGCAGGTCGAGCCGGATCGGTACGAGCAGTCCGGAGCCGGGCGCGGCACAGGCGAGATCGAACAGGGCCACACCCTCGGCCTGGTCGAGCGCAAGCGCACCACCGCGGGCCATCCGCCGGACATCGGCGGAACCCACCTCGCGGGTCATGGCACTCCGCTCCGCCCAGAATCCCCAGGCAAGCGAGGTACCCGGCAGGCCACTGAGGCGACGGTGCTGAGCGAGCGCGTCCAGGAACGTATTCGCCGCGGCGTAGTTGCCCTGCCCAGCGCTGCCGAGCACACCAGCGGCCGAGGAGAACAGCACGAACGCCGAGAGGTCCAGGTCCTGGGTCAGCTCGTGGAGATTCCAGGCCGCGTCCACCTTCGGCCGGAGCACGGTGTCGAGGCGTTCCGGGGTCAGGGAGCCGATGATGCCGTCGTCCAGGATTCCGGCGGTGTGCACCACACCCGTCAGGGGGGCGTCGGCCGGGATGCCCGCCAGTACGGCGGCCAGCCCGTCCCGGTCGGCCGCGTCACACGCCACGACCTCGACCCGGGCACCCAGCTCCGTCAGTTCGGACTGCAACTCCCGGGCGCCGTCAGCCTCAAGGCCACGGCGACTGGTCAGCATCAGGTTTCGGACGCCGTGTTCAGACACCAGGTGCCGGGCGAACAGTGCGCCCAAGGTGCCCGTGCCACCGGTGATCAGCACTGTGCCCTCGGTGTTCCACACCGGCGCGCTGTCCGCATCCGACGGTACGGACCGCGTCAGCCGCGGCACGGAAACCACCCCGTCGCGGATCGCCACCTGCGGCTCCCCCGAAGCAACCGCCGCAGCAATCACCTCCACCGACGAATCACGCTCATCAAGGTCCAGCAGCACAAACTGATCCGGGTTCTCACTCTGCGCGGAACGCAGCAGACCCCACACCGCGCCGCCCACGGCATCCAGCGGTTCCCCCGCCACCGACACGGCACCGCGGGTCGCGATCACCAACCTCGAACGCGTGCAACGGTCATCAGCCAGCCAGGACTGCACACCCTCCAGCACCCGACCCACCGTGGCGCGGACCGCCGCCGGGACCGCCAACGCCCCATCCGTACGAGGCACCGCCAGCACGACACACTCCGGCACCTCCACCAACTCACTCAGTACATCCGCACCCGACGCACCCAACGCGGGAGCCAGCGCCACGTCCTCGCCGAGTACCGCCCACGAACCCGCCACCGGCTCAGACCGAAGCGGCAACTCCGACCACTCCACGGTGAACAGGGCATCGGTGCCCGTGCCTTCGTTGAGCTGGCCGGCGGTCACCGGCCTGGTGACCAGGGAGTCGACGGAGGCGACGACGGTTCCCGTGCCATCGGCGACCAGGACCGAGAAACCGCCGCCGGCCGGGCTCAGCTTCACCCGCAGTGCGGCCGCTCCCACGGCGTGCAGGCGAACTGTGTTCCAAGCGAAGGGCAGTTGGGCCTGTTCCCTGGCCGCAGTGGCCGGGTGGAGACCGATCGCATGCAGCGCGGAGTCGAGCAGGGCCGGATGCAGGCCGAACTTCGCCGCGTCGGCAGCCATGTCCTCGGGCAGGGCGACCTCGGCGAAGATCTCCTCACCACGTCGCCAGGCTGCGCCCAGGCCCTGGAACACCGGGCCGTACGTCATACCCACCGCGGCGAACTCGTCGTACACACCGGTCACGGAGACCGGCTCGGCGCCGAGGGGAGGCCAGCTCTCCTCGCCGAAGTCCACCGGCTCGGCACCCAGCGCGAGCATGCCGGTGGCGTGCCGGGTCCACTGCTGGTCTGCCGGGGCCTCCTCGGCACGGGAGTACACGGCGAGTTCCCGGCGGCCGTCCGCATCGGACTCGGCGACGGTGACGCGGAGTTGCAGACCTCCGGCCGTCGGGATGATCAGCGGGGCCTCAAGGGTGAGTTCCTCCAGCAGATCGCAGCCGACCTGGTCACCGGCCCGGATGGCCAGTTCCACCAGTCCGGTGCCGGGGAGCAGCACGGTGTCCAGTACGGAGTGATCGGCCAGCCAGGGGTGGGTGGCCAGCGACAGCCGGCCACTGAAGAGGAAGCCGTCGGAGTCCGGCAGCGCCATGGCGGCACCGAGCAGCGGATGATCGGCCGCATCGAGTCCGAGCCCCGAGGCATCCCCGCCGAAGAACACACCGGAGGGCCAGTAGCGCTTGTGCTGGAAGGCGTACGTGGGCAGGTCGATCCGCCGACCGGTGGGGAGCAGGGTGCTCCAGTCCACCGGGACGCCGTGTGCCCAGAGTTGGGCGAGCGACTGCACAAAGCGGAGCCAGCCGCCTTCGTCGCGGCGCAGGGTCCCGGTCACCACGACGGGGCTGCCCGCTTCCTGCGCGGTGTCCTCGATGCCAGGCGTCAGTACGGGATGCGCGCTGCACTCCACGAACGCTCCGTGCCCGTCAGCCAGCAGCGCCTGGACGGCCTCCTCGAACCGCACCGGATTGCGCAGATTCTCGAACCAGTACGCAGCGTCCAGCTCCTCACCCGAGACCACCGACGCGTGCACCGCCGAGTAGAACGGGATACGGCCTTCGGCAGGTGCCACCTCGGCCAGGACCGTCGCGAGTTCCTCGCGCAGCTCCTCGACCTGCGCGCCGTGGGAGGCGTAGTCCACCGGGATCTGCCGGGCCCGTACGTCCTGCTCGGCGCACTCCGCCAGCAGCTCCTGCAAGGCATCCGGCTCACCGGAAACGACGGTCGACGTGGGCCCGTTGATGGCAGCCACGGACACCCGCTCGCCCCACTTGGCGATGCGCTGCTCCACCACGTCACGCGAGCCGGCAACCGAGACCATGCCACCGCGACCGGCCAGCACCCGCCCGATGGCCTGACTGCGCAGCGCCACCACCCGGGCACCATCACGCAGGGACAGGATCCCGGCGACACAAGCGGCCGCGATCTCGCCCTGGGAGTGCCCCACGACAGCCGACGGCACCACGCCACAGTCCTCCCAGACCGCAGCCAGCGACACCATCACCGCCCACAGCACCGGCTGCACCACATCAACCCGAGCCAACGCGTCCTCATCCGACAGCACCGCCATCAGATCCCAGGACACAAACTCCGACAGCGCCGCACCACACTCAGCCATCCGCCCCGCAAACACCGGGGTGGAGGCGAGCAGTTCATCCGCCATTCCCAGCCACTGCGAGCCCTGACCAGGGAAAACGAGCGCCACACGGCTACCGGCTCCGGTACCGGTCGCACCCCGCAGCACACCCGCGGGATCCACCCCCGCAGCCAACCCACGGAGGCCGTCGAGAAGTCCCTGACCATCAGCACCGAGCACGACCGCCCGATACTCCAACCCCGCCCGCGTACTCAGCAGCGAGAACCCCACATCAGCAGGATCCAGCCCCGGGCGATCCGCCACGAAGGACGCCAACCGCCCCGCCTGGGCCACCAACGCCTGCTCCGAACGCGCCGACAACACCCACGGCACCACCCCGGGCCGGGTCTCCTCAACCGGCTCATCCGGCGCCTCGTCAGGCGCCTGCTCCAACACCACATGCGCATTCGTCCCGCTGATGCCGAACGACGACACACCCGCCCGCCGCGGCTGCTCACCCTCCGGCCAGTCCCGGGCCTCCGTCAGCAACTCCACCGCACCCGCGGACCAGTCCACGTGCGACGACGGCTCATCCACATGCAGCGTCTTGGGCAGCACACCGTGCCGCAGCGCCATGACCATCTTGATGACGCCGGCCGCACCGGCCGCCGACTGGGTGTGTCCGATGTTGGACTTGATCGAGCCCAGCCACAGGGGCCGGTCCTCGGGGCGATCCTGGCCGTATGTGGCGAGGAGCGCCTGGGCCTCGATCGGGTCGCCCAGCGTCGTACCGGTGCCGTGCGCCTCCACCGCGTCCACGTCCGACGCTTCGAGTCCGGCGTTGGCGAGCGCCTGACGGATCACCCGCTGCTGCGAGGGGCCGTTCGGGGCGGTCAGACCGTTGGAGGCTCCGTCCTGGTTCACGGCCGAACCCCGCACCACCGCGAGGATCGGGTGGCCGTTGCGGCGGGCGTCCGACAGGCGCTCGACGAGCACCATGCCGGCGCCTTCGCCCCAGCCCGTGCCGTCTGCCGCGTCCGCGAAGGGCTTACAGCGGCCGTCCGCGGCGAGGCCGCGCTGGCGGGAGAACTCGATGAACACATCCGGGGTGGCCAGCACCGTGACGCCGCCGGCCAGTGCCAGGGAGCATTCGCCGGAGCGCAGCGCCTGGATGGCCAGATGCAGGGCCACCAGGGAGGACGAGCAGGCCGTGTCCACGGTCAGTGCCGGGCCTTCGAGGCCGAAGGAGTAGGAGATGCGGCCGGAGACGACGCTGCCCGCGGTGCCGGTGCTGGCGTAGCCCTCGGTCTGGTCGAACACCGGGGCCAGCTGGGTCGCGTAGTCGTCGGAGGTCGCGCCGGCGAATACTCCGGTCTTGGTGCCGCGGACCGACTGGGGGTCGATTCCGGCGCTCTCGAAGGCCTCCCAGGAGGATTCCAGCAGCAGTCGCTGCTGCGGGTCCATGGCCAGGGCCTCGCGCGGGGAGATCCCGAAGAAGGCGGGGTCGAAGCCGGTGACGTCGGCGAGGAAGCCGCCCGCGCGCGCATAGGAGGTGCCGCGGTGGTCGGGGTCGGGGTGGTACAGCTCGTCGAGGTTCCAGCCGCGGTCGGCGGGGAAGCCGGACAGCGCGTCGGTGCCGTCGGCGAGCAGCCGCCAGAGGTCCTCGGGCGACTCCACTCCGCCGGGGTAACGGCAGGCCATGCCGACGATGGCGATCGGCTCGTCGTCGGCGGCTGCGGAGGACTGCACGGGCGCCGGGGTGTCGGTCTGCCGGCCGAGCAGTTCGCCGCGCAGGTGGTGCACCAGGGCGAGCGAGTTCGGGTAGTCGAAGACGAGGGTCGCGGGCAGTCGCAGGGCGGTGCCGCTGTTGATCCGGTTGCGCAGCTCCACCGACGTCAGCGAGTCGAAGCCGAGTTCGGAAAAGGCGCGCTCGGCCTCCACCGCCTCGGGGCCCGGGTAGCCGAGTACCGCGGCCACCTGCGTACGGACCAGGTCGAGCAGGGTCCGGTCCTGTTCGGCGGGGGACAGTGCGGCGAGCCGCTGGACGAGGGTGTTGCCGGCGTCCGGGGCGGTGAGCGCGACGGTGGCGCGCCGGGTCGGGGTGCGTACCAGGCCGCTGAGCACGGGCGGCAGTTCCGCCGCGGTGGCGCCCTTCAGTTGCAGCTTGGCGGGGGTGACCACCGCTCGGGCGACGGTGGCGGCGGCGTCGTACAGCGCGACGCCTTCCTCCGAGGTCATCGGCAGGACGCCACCGGAGGCGGCGCGCCGCACATCGTGCTCGGCGAGCTTGCCGGTCATGGCGCTGGCCTCGGCCCACAGGCCCCACGGCAGGGAGAGCGCGGGCAGGCCGAGCGCGCGGCGGTGTGCGGCCAGGGCGTCCAGGAAGGTGTTCGCGGCGGCGTAGTTGCCCTGCCCCGGGCCGCCGAACAGCCCGGACACCGAGGAGAACAGGACGAAGGCGGAGAGGTCGAGGTCCTTGGTGAGTTCGTGGAGGTGCCAGGCGCCGTCCACCTTCGGCCGCAGGACGTGGTCGAGCCGCTCGGGGGTGAGTGAGTCGATCACGCCGTCGGAGAGCACCCCGGCGGTGTGCACGACACCGGTCAGCGGGGTCTCCGCGGGGATATCGGCGAGCAGTGCGGCCACCGCGGCCCGGTCGGCGATGTCGCAGGAGGCCAGGGTGATCTCGGCGCCGAGTGCGGTGAGTTCGGCGCGCAGGTCGGCGGCGCCGGGCGCGTCGGCGCCGCGGCGACTGACCAGCAGGAGGTGGCGCACCCGGTGCTCGGTCACCAGGTGCCGGGCGATGACGGCGGCGAGGGTGCCGCTGGCTCCGGTGATCAGTACGGTGCCGTCCGGGTGCGGCGACGGCGGGATGGTGAGGACCACCTTGCCGACCTGGCGGGCCTGGCTGATGTAGCGGAAGGCGTCCGGGGCGCGGCGCACGTCCCAGGTGGTGAGCGGCAGCGGGCGCAGCACACCCCGGTCGAACAGCGCGAGGAGCTCGGTGAACATCTCGCGGGTGCGTTCCGGGCCGGCCTCGGGGAGGTCGAAGGCGCGGTAGCGGACGCCGGGGTAGGCGGTGGCGATCTCGTCCGCGCCGCGGACATCGGCCTTGCCCATCTCGATGAACCGGCCACCGGAGGGCAGCAGCCGCAGGGAGGCGTCCACGAACTCCCCGGCCAGGGAGTCGAGTACGACGTCCATGCCACGGCCCCCGGTGGCGGCCAGGAACTGGTTCTCGAAGTCCAGGGTCCGGGAGGAGGCGATGTGGCCGTCGTCCAGACCGAGGTCCCGCAGGGCGTCCCACTTGCCCGGGCTGGCGGTGCCGTACACCTCGGCGCCGAGGTGGGTGGCCAGCTGGACCGCGGCCATTCCCACGCCACCGGCGGCGGAGTTCACCAGCACGGTGTCGCCCGGCCGCACTCCTGCCAGATCGACCAGGGCGTAGTAGGCGGTGAGGAATGCGATCGGGGTGGCCGCGGCCTCGGCGAAGGACCAGCCTTCGGGGATGCGGACGATGGCCCGGTGGTCGGCGACGGCGAGGGGGCCGAAGGCCTCGGTGAACGTGCCCATCACCCGGTCGCCGGGGGCGAGGCCGGTCACGCCGGAGCCGACCTCGACGATGACGCCGGCGCCTTCCAGGCCCATCGCTCCGGCGTCGCCGGGGTACATGTCCAGGGCGCTGAGGACGTCCCGGAAGTTGAGGCCGGCGGCGCGTACCTCGATCCGGACGTGGTGCCCGGCCAGGGGCCCGGAGGCCCGGTCGCTGTTGACCAGCGCGAGGGCGTCCAGGTTGCCCTTGGCGGTGCTGGTGAGCTGCCAGGCCCGGCCGTCCGGCGGTGTCAGCGGGGCGGCGGAGGCGGCCTTCATGAGACGGGTGGCGTGCAGGGTGCCGCCGCGCAGCGCGAGTTGCGGTTCGCCGGAGGCGAGGGCGGCGGGCAGCGCGCGGCAGGACGCGTCCTGGTCGTCGAGGTCGATGAGCAGAAGGCGGTCCGGGTTCTCGGTCTGCGCGGACCGGACCAGCCCCCACACCGGGGCGGGTGCGAGGTCCGGGCCGCGCTCGTCGGTGACGGAGACCGCGCCCCGGGTGAGGAGGACCAGCCGGGAGGTGGCGAACCGCTCCTCGGCCAGCCAGCCGCGCAGGGCGGCCAGCGTCCGGGTGGTGGTCTCCCGTACCCGGTCCGGCAGTTCGCCGGGGGCGGCCTCCGGCAGGGCCCAGAGCACGGCGTCCGGCACGGTGTCCCGGGCGGCGAGGGCCGCGAAGTCCTCGGCCGTCACCACGTCGGTGCCGGCGGCGCGCAGCGTTCCGGCCACGGTCTCGGTGCCGCTGCCGACGGCCGCCCAGGTGACCGGGGCGGGCTCGCCCGTTTCGGGCAGCGTGATCCAGTCGAGGTGGAAGAGCGAGGACCAGTGGTCGCGGGCGGCGGTCTGGAGGGTGCCGGAGACGGGCCGGATCGCCAGGGAGTCGATGGTGGCCACGGGTGCGCCGGTGTCGTCGGCGACGAGGACCGCGACCCCGCCGTCCGGGGACGGGGAGAGCCGGGCGCGCAGGGTGGCGGCACCGACGGCGTGCAGCCGGACGCCGGTCCAGGAGAACGGCAGGCCGGGCCCGCCGCTGGTGAGGGACGTGCCGAGGCTGACGGTCTGGACTGCCGCGTCGAGCAGGGCCGGATGCAGACCGAACCGGCCCGCCTGTTCGGCCGTGTCCGCGGGCAGTGCGACCTCGGCGAACACCTCGTCGCCGCGCCGCCAGGCGGCCCGCACGCCCTGGAACACCGGTCCGTACGCGAATCCGGCGGCGGACAGCTCCTCGTAGAAGCCGTCGACGGCGACGGGCTCGGCCCCGGCGGGCGGCCAGGACTCCTCGAAACCGGCGGGTGTGCCGGTGCCGGCCGCCGCGGCGAGGAAGCCGGTGGCGTGCCGGGTCCAGGGCTCATCGCCGTCGGCGTCCTCGGGGCGGGAGAACACCGAGATCTCCCGGCGGCCGTCCGCGGCGGGCTCGCCGACGGTGACGCGGGTCTGCACCGCGCCCTGGCCGGGGAGGGTCAGGGGCGTCTGGAGGGTGAGTTCCTCCAGGAGGTCGCAGCCGACCTGGTCCCCGGCGCGGATGGCGAGTTCGACCAGTGCGGTGCCCGGTACCAGCACGGTGCCGGAGACCGCGTGGTCGGCGAGCCAGGGGTGGGTGGCCAGGGACAGCCGGCCGGTGAAGAGGAAGCCGTCGGAGTCGGGCAGCGCCACGGCGGCGCCGAGGAGGGGGTGTCCGGCCGGGCCCAGTCCGGCGGCCGTGACATCACCGGCACCGGCGGAGCCTTCGAGCCAGTACCGCCGGCGCTGGAAGGCGTAGGTGGGCAGGGCGGTGCGCCGGCCGCCGTGGAGATGCGCGGTCCAGTCCACAGTGGCACCGCGTACGTGGGCACCGGCGAGGGTGTCGCGCAGCGCCTCGGGTTCGGGGCGGTCCGCGCGCAGGCTGGGCTGGAAGGTGACGGACTCCGGCAGACAGTCCTGGCCCATGGCGGAGAGCACCCCGCCGGGGCCGAGTTCCACGAAGAGGTCCACACCTTCGCGGTGCGCGGCCCGGATGCCGTCGTGGAAGCGCACGGCTTCGCGGACGTGGCGGACCCAGTACGCCGGATCGCGCAGTTCCTCGGGCTCGGCCAGGCGTCCGGTCACGTTGGACACCACCGCGAGCTGCGGCTCCTGGTAGGTGAGTTGCTCCGCGACGGCACGGAACTCGGCGAGCATCGGCTCCATGAGCGGCGAGTGGAAGGCATGGCTCACCCGTAGCCGCTTGACCTTGCGGCCGTCGGCCTCCAGAGCGGCGACGACCTGCTCCACCGCCTCCTCGGCACCCGACAGCACGAGGGACTCGGGGCCGTTGACGGCAGCGATCCCCACCAGGTCCTGGTCCGCCAGCAGCGGGGCGACCTCGTCCTCCGAGGCCCGCACCGAGACCATCACCCCGCCGTCCGGCAGCGCCTGCATCAGCCGCCCACGCGCCACGACCAGCTGCGCCGCGTCCGCCGTGGACCACACCCCCGCCAGGTAGGCGGCCGTGACCTCACCGATGGAGTGGCCCAGCAGCACGTCCGGGGTCAGCCCCCAGGACCGCAGGAGCCGGTAGAGCGCGACCTCGACGGTGAACAGGGCGGCCTGGGCGTACCGGGTCTGGTGCAGGAGGTGCTGGTCCTCGCCCCAGACGACCTCCCTCAGCGGCCGGGGCAGCCGCGGGTCGAGTTCTGCGCACACCTCGTCCCAGGCCCGCGCGAAGACCGGGTAGCTCTCGTACAGCTCACGGCCCATACCGAGCCGCTGCGCTCCCTGGCCGGTGAACAGCACACCGACCCGGCCGTCGCCCGCGACCCCGCACAGCGCACCGGTGGCGTCGTCCCCGCGCTCGGCCAACTCCTCGACGCGGGCCTGGAGTTCGGCACGGCCGGTGCCGAAGACGACCGCGCGGTGCTCCAGCGCGGCGCGGCTGGTCGCCAGGGAGAAGCCGATGTCGACCGGGTCCAGATCCGGCCGGTCGGCCACGAAGGACGTCAGTTCACGCGCCTGGGCGGCAAGGGCCTGCCGGGAACGGGCTGACAGCACCCACGGCAGCACCGCGGCTGCCGCCGGAGCGGCCGACGCCACCGGGGCTTCCTCCGGGGCCGGTTCGCCTTCCGGGGCCTGCTCGAGGATGACATGGGCATTGGTGCCACTGATCCCGAAGGACGACACACCGGACCTGCGGGGACGGCCGGTCTCCGGCCAGTCGCGGGCCTCGGTGAGCAGCCGCACCTCGCCGGCCGACCAGTCGACATGCGGAGTGGGCTCGTCGACGTACAGGGTCTTGGGCAGCACACCGTGCCGCAGGGCCATCACCATCTTGATGACCCCGGCGGCTCCGGCGGCGGCCTGGGTGTGGCCGATGTTGGACTTCACCGAGCCGAGCCAGAGCGGCCGGTCGGCGGGCCGGTCCTGCCCGTAGGTCGCCAGCAGGGCCTGGGCCTCGATGGGGTCGCCGAGGGTCGTACCGGTGCCGTGCGCCTCCACCGCGTCGACCTGATCGGCCGACAGCCGGCTGCTGGCCAGGGCCTGCCGGATCACCCGCTGCTGCGAGGGGCCGTTGGGGGCGGTCAGACCGTTGGACGCACCGTCCTGGTTCACCGCCGACCCCCGCACCACCGCCAGGATCGGATGGCCGTTGCGCTGGGCGTCCGACAGCCGCTCCACCAGCAGCAGCCCGGCGCCCTCACCCCAGCCGGTGCCGTCCGCGGCACCGGCGAACGCCTTGCACCGGCCGTCCTCGGCGAGACCACGCTGCCGGGAGAACTCCACGAACAGATCGGGGGTGGACATCACCGACACACCGCCGGCCACGGCCAGCGAGCACTCCCCCGCGCGCAGGGCCTGCATCGCCCAGTGCAGCGCCACCAGCGACGAGGAACACGCGGTGTCCACGGTGATCGCGGGGCCTTCGAGGCCGAAGGTGTAGGCGATACGGCCGGACAGCACGCTCGCCGAGGCGCCGGTGACGCCGTAGCCCTCGGCCACCTCGGGCGCCACCCGCAGCTGCGAGGCGTAGTCCTGGTAGTTCACCCCGACGAAGACGCCGGTCCGGCTGCCGCGCAGCGAGAGCCCGTCGATACCGGCCCGCTCGAAGGTCTCCCAGGAGGCTTCGAGCAGCAGCCGCTGCTGCGGGTCCATCGCGGTCGCCTCACGCGGCGAGATCCCGAAGAACCCGGCATCGAACTCGCCGACGCCGTCCAGGAAGCCGCCTTCCCGGACGTAGGAGGTCCCGCGGTGGTCGGGGTCCGGGTGGTACAGGCTCGCCACGTCCCAGCCGCGGTCGGCCGGGAATTCGGTCATGGCGTCGGTACCGGAGGCCAGGATCCGCCACAGTTCCTCGGGAGAGTTCGCGCCGGGGAACCGGCACGCCATCGCGACGATCGCGATCGGCTCCCGCATCACGCCCGCGAGCTTGCGGTTCTGTTCACGCAACCGTTCGGTCTCCTTGAGCGATGCTCGCAGAGCCTCAGCGACGCGGTCTTTCTGCACGGCCATCGTGAACTCACAGTCCTCGCGTCATGTCGTCTTCGGCGCCGGAACCGTCGAGCGCGAGCTGGATCATGGCTTCCATGTCCATCGTGTCGAGCGATTCGCGGTCGTCGTCTTCGGTGGTCTCGGACGCTTCCTCGGTGATCCCGGCCAGTTCCAGCAGGGAGCTCATCAGCCCGGCCTCGGCAAGACGGTTCAGCGGAATCGAGGTCAGCATCCGGCGGATGGTCTCCTCGTTGTCGTCGGCACCGGAGCCGGCGTCCCCGTACGGCGCGAAGTGCGTGCCGAGGTATTCGGCGAGCACCCGCGAGTTCGGGTAGTCGAAGATCGTGGTCGCCGGGAGTTTCAGCCCGGTGTCCCGGTTGAGCCGGTTCCGCAGCTCCACCGCGGTCAGCGAATCGAAGCCCAGGTCCTTGAAGGCCTTGCCCGCTTCCACCGCGTCCGCGTCGGCGTAGCCCAGTACGGCGACCACATGGCCACGCACCAGGTTCAGCAGCAGACGCGACCGCTGCGCCGGGGAGGCGGTCTTCAGCCGCTCCGGCAGTCCGTCCGCACCACCCTGACCGGCCGCGGCGCTCCGCCGGTTCCCACGGACGAGTCGGCGCAGCAGCGGAGGAACCTCGTCGGCATGCAAGCCCGCGCCGAGCGCCGTGAGATCGAGCCGGACCGGCACGGTGAGCGCCCGTCCCCCCGCGACCGAGGCGTCGAACAGCGCCAGCGCCTCCGCCGACGGCATCGGACGCAGACCGTCCCGGGCCTTACGCTGCCGGTCGGCCTCGCTGAGCGTGCCGGTCAGCCCGCTGCTCTCCTCCCACAGCCCCCAGGCCAAGGACTCGGCAGGCAGCGCGTGGGCGCGACGGTATGCGGCGAGCGCGTCCAGGAACGCGTTGGCGGTGGCGTAGTTGCCCTGCCCCGGTGCGCCGAACACCCCGGCGGACGAGGAGAACAACACGAAGGCGGACAGGTCGAGATCCTTGGTGAGCTCGTGCAGATTCCAGGCGGCGTCCACCTTCGGCCGCAGCACCGCGTCGATCCGCTCCCGGGTCAGGGACCCGAGGACGCCGTCGTCCAGAACGCCCGCGGTGTGCACGACACCGGTCAGCGGGGCCTCCGCCGGGATCCCGGCGAGCAGTCCGGCCAGCGCGTCCCGGTCGGCGGTGTCACAGCCGGCGATGGTCACCCGGGCACCCAGAGCGGTGAGCTCGTCCCGGAGTGCGGCAGCGCCCTCGGCGTCCGGGCCGCGGCGGCTGGTCAGCAGCAGGTTCCGCACCTGATGCTCGGTGACCAGATGCCGGGCGACCAGCGTGCCCAGGGTTCCGGTACCACCGGTGATCAGCACGGTGCCCTCCGGCTTCCACACCGGTCCGCCGTCCTTCGCGGACGGCTCCAGCATGGTGAGCCGAGGGACCACCAACTCCCCGTCCCGAATGGCTACTTGAGGCTCATCCAGGGCGACGGCCACCGCCAGCTCAGCGCGCGACACCTGCCGCTCATCGCTGTCGACCAGCACGAAATGATCCGGGTTCTCCGACTGTGCCGAACGCACCAACCCCCATACCGGTGCCGTCACCAGATCTACTTCCTCCCCCGTCACAGACACCGCGCCTCGGGTCAGAATCACCAACCGCGACCCGGCGAACCGTTCTTCAGCCAACCAGGCACGCAGCGTCTCCAACACCCCATATGCGACCTCCCGAACCCCACCGGAAACCCCGACAACCCCTGAATCGGGTACCGGGAGAACCACTACTTCCGGGGTCGGATCGAGCGCCTTCAGGGCCTCCAGGTCCCTGACGTCGGCACCCGGCACGGCAGCAACCCCTAGGCCGTCGCCCCCGAGCACCACCAGGGAACTCCCCTCGGGGTCCACGGGCGCCGGGGTCAGGGCCGGGGTCGTGGTCGGGGTCGGGGTCGGGGCCACCCAGTCCACCCCGTACAGCGATTCGCGGCGCCCGGTGCCTTCGGCGAGCCGCTCTGCCGACACGTCATCCCAGGTCACGGACGCGATGGAGGCGACGGGAGCGCCCTCGACATCCGCGACCCGTACGGCGTACCCGTCCCCGGCCGGGGTCAGCGCCACCCGTAGTGCGGTCGCCCCTACGGCATACAGGCTCACCCCCGTCCAGGCGAGCGGCAGTTGCGCCCCGTCCGGTCCGGCGCAGTGCAGCGCCGCATCAAGCAGCGCCGGGTGCAGCCCGAAGCCACTCGCGTCGCCCGCTTCCCCCTCGGGCAGGGCCACCTCGGCGAACAGCTCGCCACCGCGCCGCCAGACCGCGCGCAGCCCCTGGAACACCGGGCCGTAGCCCAGCCCCAGCTCGGCCCGTTCGCGGTAGAAGTCCGCCAGCTCGACGGGCTCAGCGTCCGTGGGCGGCCAGCTCCGTGCGTCAAAGCCGGCCGGCTCGGCGCTTCGGACGAGAACACCGGTCGCGTGCCGGGTCCATGCCTGCTCGTCCGGGGCATCCTCGGGCCGCGAGTAGACGCTGATCTCCCGGCCGCCGTCGTCCGCGTCGGGCTCCGCAACCAGTACCCGCAGCAGCACGGCACCACGATCCGGGAGCACCAGCGGCGTCTCCACGGTGAGTTCGCGTACGAGGTCGCAGCCGACCTGGTCACCGGCCCGGATGGCAAGGTCAACGAACGCCGTCTCGGGCACCACCGCGGCGTTGAGGACGATCCGCTCGGCCAGCCAGGGGTGGGTGGCCTGGGACAGCCGCCCGGTGAGCACCTGAGTACCGGGCATCGAGACGGCCGCACCGAGCAGCGGATGATCGGCGCTGCTCAGTCCGGCGGCGGTGACATCACCGACGGCGCCGGTGTCGTCCAGCCAGTAGCGCTGACGTTGGAAGGCATAGGTGGGGAGGTCGATCCGCCGGCCAGTGGGGAGCAGGGTGCTCCAGTCCACCGGGACGCCATGTACCCAGAGTTGGGCGAGGGAGTATGCGAAGCGGGGCCAGCCGCCTTCGTCTCGGCGCAGGGTGCCGGTTACGACGACAGGGCTGCCGGATTCCTGCTGGGCGGTGTCCTCGATGCCAGGGGTGAGGACGGGGTGTGCGCTGCATTCGACGAAGACGCCGTGCCCGTCGGCCAGGAGAGCCTGGATGGCTTCCTCGAACCGTACGGGGTTGCGGAGGTTCTCGAACCAGTAGGCGGAGTCCAGCTCCTCGCCCGATATGGGTGCGGCGTTCACCGCGGAGTAGAAGGGGATACGGCCTTCGGCAGGTGTCACCTCGGCCAGGACCGTGGCCAGCTCCTCACGCAGTTCCTCGACCTGGGCGCCGTGCGAGGCGTAATCCACCGGGATCTGCCGGGCCCGCACGTCCTGCTCGGCACACTCCGCCAGCAGCTCCTGCAAGGCATCCGGCTCACCGGAGACGACGGTTGAGGTCGGCCCGTTGATGGCGGCGACGGACACCCGCTCGCCCCACTTGGCGATGCGCTCCTGAACCGCCTCGCGGGAGGCGGCGACGGAGACCATCCCGCCGCGACCGGCCAGCACCCGACCGATGGCCTGACTGCGCAACGCCACCACCCGGGCACCATCACGCAGGGACAAAATGCCGGCTACGCAGGCCGCGGCGATCTCGCCCTGCGAATGCCCCACCACAGCCGACGGCACCACACCGCAGTCCGCCCAGACCGCAGCAAGCGACACCATCACCGCCCAAAGGACGGGCTGCACCACATCAACCCGCGCCAACGCGTCCTCGTCGGACAGCACCTCATCCAACTTCCAGGACACGAACTCCGACAGCGCGGCACCACACTCAGCCATCCGCCCCGCGAACACCGGGGAGGAGGCCAGCAGGTCGTCCGCCATACCCAGCCACTGCGAGCCCTGACCAGGGAAGACGAGTGCCACACGGCTACCAGCTCCCGTGCCGGACGCACCCCGCACCACACCCGCAGGATCCACCCCCGCAGCCAACCCACGGAGGCCATCAAGGAGGCCCTCACCGTCGCCACCGAGCACGACCGCCCGACACTCCAACCCCGCCCGCGTACTCAGCAGCGAGAACCCCACATCAGCTGGATCCAGCCCCGGACGGTCCGCCACGAAGGACGCCAACCGCCCCGCCTGGGCGCCCAACGCCTGCTCCGAACGCGCCGACAACACCCACGGCACCACCCCAACAGGCACACCCTCAACCGGTCCCTCAACCTCCGGCTCAGCCACAGGCGCCTGCTCCAACACCACATGCGCATTCGTCCCGCTGATACCGAACGAGGACACACCCGCCCGCCGCGGCTGCTCACCCTCCGGCCACTCCCGGGCCTCGGTCAGCAACTCCACCGCACCCGCGGACCAGTTCACATGCGACGACGGCTCATCCACATGCAGCGTCTTCGGCAGCACACCGTGCCGCATGGCAAGGACCATCTTCATCACACCGGCGACCCCGGCCGCGGCCTGGGTATGTCCGAGGTTCGACTTCACCGAACCCAGCCACAACGGCCGGCCCTCCGGCCGGCCCTGGCCATACGTGGCCAGCAGCGCCTGGGCCTCGATCGGGTCGCCGAGGGCGGTGCCGGTGCCGTGGGCCTCGACCGCGTCGACCTGATCGGCGGAGAGCCGGGCGTTCGCCAGGGCCTGTTCCACGACGCGCTGCTGGGAGGGGCCGTTGGGGGCGGTCAGACCGTTGGACGCGCCGTCCTGGTTCACCGCCGAACCCCGCACCACCGCCAGGATCGGATGGCCGTTGCGCTCGGCGTCCGACAGGCGCTCCACCAGCAGCATTCCGGCGCCCTCGGCGAGGGTGGTGCCGTCCGCGCCCGAGGCGAAGGCCTTGCAGCGCCCGTTGCGTGCCAGGTTCTGCTGGCGGGAGAAGTCGATGAACGTATCGGGGGTGGACATCACGGTCACCCCGCCGGCCAGGGCCAGCGAGCACTCCCCGGTCCGCAGCGCCTGCACCGCCAGATGCAGTGTCACAAGAGAGGAGGAGCAGGCGGTGTCCACGGTCACCGCCGGGCCCTCCAGGCCGAAGGAGTACGAGATCCGGCCGGACAGCACGCTGCCGATGCTCCCGGTGCCGAGGAATCCCGCGGCTTCGGGGGCGACATGGTTCAGCCGCGACGCGTACTCGTGATACATCAGCCCGGCGAACACCCCGGTGGAACTGCCGCGCAGGGCCAGCGGGTCGATTCCCGCATGCTCGAACGCCTCCCAGGACGCCTCCAGCAGCAGCCGCTGCTGCGGGTCCATGGCGGAGGCCTCGTGCGGGGAAATGCCGAACATCTCGGGGTCGAATTCGAGGGCGTCGTGCAGGAATCCGCCCTCGCGGACATATGAGGTGTAGGGGCGTCCGGAATCCGGGTCGTGCAGGGATTCCAGGTCCCAGCCCCGGTTGTCCGGGAAGGTGGTGACGGCGTCCCGGCCGTCGGCCACCAGCTGCCAGAGTTCCTCGGGTGAACTCACTCCTCCCGGGTACCGGCAGGCCATGCCGATAATGGCGATCGGCTCGTGCTGCTTCTCCTCGACCTCGCGCAACCTCTGGCGCGTGCGGCGGAGATCAGCCGTAGCTCGCTTGAGATAATCCCGGAGTTTGGCTTCATTCTCCATCCGGTACCTTCCCCCAAAACACTGTCAGGCGCTTGATCCGCACGCGTTAGGACATTCCGAGTTCGTTGTCGAGAGCGTCGAAGAGTTCGTCATCGGTGGCTGAGTCGAAGTCCTCTTCGGAGTTCTCCGGACTTTCGCCGTTCCTGCTCTCGTCCCACTGCCACAAGATGCTCCGCAGCCGAGCGGTGATCTTGTCCCGGCCGGCGGCGTCGGGGTCGATCTCCGGCAGCCCGGCGGCGATCCGGTCGAGCTCGGCGAGCAGCCGGGCCGAGGGGTCCGCTTCGGCCGGTACCAGCTCCGCCCGCAGGAACTCGGCGAGCGCGACCGGAGTCGGATGGTCGAAGACCAGGGTGGCGGGCAGGGTCAGGCCGCCGACCGCGGCGAGCTGATTGCGCAGCTTGACGGCGGTCAGCGAGTCGAACCCCAGATCCTTGAAGGGCCGGTGGTCCTCGACCTGATCGGCCGACTCATAGGCGAGGACCGACGCGACCTGGGTACGTACCAGGGCCAGCACGGTCTCCCGCTGTTTGTCCGCCGGCATGGCGATCAGCCGGTCCGCCCAGCCCTTCTCGCCCGGCCCCTCGGCGCCGGCCGACCGCCGGGTGTCGCCCGGCAGCAGACCGTGCAGCAGGACCGGTATCCGGTCCTTCGGCAGGGCCCGGATCGCCGGGATGTCCAGCGGAATCGGCACCAGCACCGGTTCGCCGGCCCGGCGGGCGTGGTCGAAGAGGACCATGCCGAGTTCCGCGGTCATCGCTCCCGCCGAGATCCGCTCCGCCCGCATCTCCTCGCTCTGGTCCGCGGCCTGGACCCGCTCGGCCCAGACGCTCCACGCCATCGAGACGGCGGGCAGGCCCTGGGCGTGCCGGTGGTGTGCCAGGGCGTCCAAGAAGGCGTTGGCGGCGGCGTAGTTGCCCTGCCCGGCGTTGCCGAAGTGCGCGGCCGCCGAGGAGAACAGGATGAACGCCGACAGGCCCAGGTCCTTGGTCAGCTCATGCAGGTTCCAGGCCGCGTCCACCTTGGGCCGCAGCACGGCGTCCAGATGCCCCGGGGTGAGCGAGGTGACCACACTGTCCTCGACCACCCCGGCCGCGTGCACGACCGCGGTCAGCGGACGGTCCTGCGGAACAGCCGCCAGCAGCTCCGCCAACGCGGTCCGGTCCGCGGCGTCGCAGGCGGCGAGGGTGACGTCCGCCCCGAGTACGGCCAGCTCGTCCCGCAGTTCCGCGGCCCCCGGGCTCGCCGCCCCACGGCGGCTGGTGAGCACGAGATGACGTATCCCGTGCTGCGTCACCAGATGACGGGCCACCAGGGTGCCGATCATGCCCGTGCCGCCGGTGATCAGCACCGTGCCCTGCGCGTCGAAGGCCGGCGCCTCACCGGCCAGGTGGACCCGGGCGAGCCGTACGGCGCGGGGCATACCGGCCCGGACCACGGCCTGGGGTTCCGCGGAGCCGATGACCTCCGGCAGGGCGGCGGCCGAGGAGTCCTGCTCATCCAGATCGACGAGGACGAACCGGCCGGGATGCTCGGACTGGGCGGACCGGAACAACCCCCAGGCGGAGGCGTGCGGCAGGTCGGTCACCGGGTCGGTGGCCTCGGCCGCCATGGCGCCGCGCGTCACCACCACCAGACGGGAGGTGGCGAACCGGTCGTCGGCCAGCCAGCGCTGGATGAGTTCCAGGGCGTCGCGCACGGTGCCGTGTACCGCCCCCGGGAGGAATCCGTCCTGGTCGCTGCATGGTGCGGCGGTCAGGACGACCTCGGGGACGGGCGCGCCCGCCTCCACCGCAGCGGTGAGCGCGGCGAGATCGGCATAGGTGCCGCCGCTCCCCGTGAACGCGGCCGTCAGCCCCCCGCGGTCCGTCCCGAGCACGGCCCAGGAGCCGGTGAACTGCGACCCGTGGAGGGCCGTCCACTCGGGGCGGAAGAGGGTGTCGCGCGGTGCGGCGCCGGTCAGCGCGGTGGCGGTGACGGCGCGGAGCCGCAGCGTGTCGACGGAGGCGATGGGCTCACCGAGGCCGTCGGCGATGTCCAGCGTCACCGCCCCGGTGGGCGCGGTGCTGAGGCGGGCCCGCAGGGTGGTCGCCCCGGTAGCGAAGAGCAAGACGCCGTTCCAGGTGAACGGCATCCAGGGGCCACCCTCCTGCTCCGCGAGCGGGGACCACGACAGGGCGTGCAGTACGGAGTCGAGCAGAGCCGGGTGCAGCCCGAACCGCTCGGCCTCGTCCCGCTGCTCCTGCGGCAGGGTCACCTCCGCGTAGAGGTCGTCACCCTGACGCCAGACCTCCCGCAGACCCTGGAACACGGGCCCGTAATCCACTCCGGCGGCGGCCAGCTGGTCGTAAATACCGTCCAGGTCCACCGGGGTGGCTCCCTTAGGGGGCCACACGTCGAGGCCGGCGCCACTGCCGTCTGCGGTGTCCGGTCCGAGAAGCCCGGTGGCATGCCCGGTCCACGGCTCACCGTCGAGCGCGTCATCGGCGCGCGAGTGCACCGTGACCGGCCGGCGGCCCTGGTCGTCCGGAGCACCGACGCTGACCTGGAGCTGCACCCCGCCTCGATGCGAGAGGATCAACGGCGCCTCCAGCACCAGCTCCTCGACCCTGGGGCAGCCGACCTGGTCACCCGCCCTGATGGCAAGGTCCACAAAGCCGGTGCCGGGAAGGATGGTGACGCCCCGGACGGTGTGGTCGGCGATCCACGGGTGGGTGGCCGCACTGATCCGCCCGGTGAGGACGACCGTGTCCGTACCGGCCATCGAAACGGCGGCCGGGACGAGCGGATGCTCAACCGGTTGCAGCCCGAGACCGGCGGCATCCTGCGTACCCGCTGAAGCCGACAGCCAGTAGCGCTGACGTTGGAAGGCGTAGGTGGGGAGGTCGATCCGCCGCCTGGTGGGCAGCAGGGTGCTCCAGTCCACCGGGACGCCGTGTGCCCAGAGTTGGGCGAGGGAGTATGCGAAGCGGGGCCAGCCGCCTTCGTCTCGGCGCAGGGTGCCGGTTACGACGACGGGGCTCCCGCACTCCTGTGCGGTGTCCTCGATGCCAGGGGTGAGGACGGGGTGTGCGCTGCATTCGACGAAGACGCCGTGACCGTCGGCCAGAAGAGCCTGGATGGCTTCCTCGAACCGTACGGGGTTGCGGAGGTTCTCGAACCAGTAGGCAGAGTCCAGCTCCTCGCCTGAGAGCGGCGACGCATGCACCGCCGAGTAGAACGGAATACGGCCCTGGCCAGGGCGGACTTCGGCAAGAACCGTCGCCAGCTCCTCGCGCAGCTCCTCGACCTGGGCGCCGTG
Source organism: Streptomyces sp. P9-2B-2 (assembly GCF_030406865.1). Taxonomy (NCBI): domain Bacteria; kingdom Bacillati; phylum Actinomycetota; class Actinomycetes; order Kitasatosporales; family Streptomycetaceae; genus Streptomyces; species Streptomyces sp. P9-2B-2. The sequence continues at coordinate 1,221,958 of NZ_CP129126.1, forward strand.
GGAGGCGTAATCCACCGGGATCTGCCGGGCCCGCACGTCCTGCTCGGCACACTCCGCCAGCAGCTCCTGCAACGCGTCAGGTTCGCCGGAGACGACGGTCGAGGTCGGCCCGTTGATGGCGGCGACGGACACCCGCTCGCCCCACTTGGCGATGCGCTCCTGAACCGCCTCGCGGGAGGCGGCGACGGAGACCATCCCGCCGCGACCGGCCAGCACCCGACCGATGGCCTGACTGCGCAACGCCACCACCCGGGCGCCGTCACGCAGGGACAAAATGCCGGCTACGCATGCCGCGGCGATCTCGCCCTGCGAATGCCCCACCACAGCCGACGGCACCACGCCACAGTCCTCCCAGACCGCAGCCAGCGACACCATCACCGCCCATAGGACGGGCTGCACCACATCAACGCGCGCCAGCATGTCCTCGTCGGACAGCACCTCGTCCAACTTCCAGGACACAAACTCCGACAGCGCGGCACCACACTCAGCCATCCGCCCCGCAAACACCGGAGAGGAGGCCAGCAGTTCATCCGCCATCCCCAGCCACTGCGACCCCTGACCAGGGAAAATCAGCGCCACACGGCCACCAGCTCCCGTACCGGTCGAACCCCGCACCACACCCGCAGGATCCACCCCCGCAGCCAACCCACGGAGGCCGTCGAGCAGACCCTCAGGGTCATCCCCGAGCACCACCGCCCGGTGCTCCAACCCCGCCCGCGCACTCAGCAGCGAGAACCCCACATCAACGGGATCCGACTCCGCGCGGCCCTCGGCAAAGGACGCCAACCGGCCCGCCTGCGCGAGCAACGCCCGCTCGGAGCGCGCCGAGAGCACCCACGGAAGAACCCCGGGCCGGTCCTGCTCAACCGGCTCCGCCGGCGCCTCGTCAGGGGCCTGCTCCAGCACCACATGCGCGTTCGTCCCGCTGATGCCGAAGGACGACACACCTGCCCGCCGCAGCTGGCCACTCTCCGGCCAATCCCGGGCCTCCGTCAGCAACTCCACCGCACCCGCGGACCAGTCCACATGCGACGACGGCTCATCCACATGCAACGTCTTCGGCAACACACCGTGCCGCATGGCCAGGACCATCTTCATCACCCCGGCAACCCCGGCCGCGGCCTGGGCGTGCCCAATGTTCGACTTCACCGAACCCAGCCACAACGGCCGGCCCTCCGGCCGGCCCTGGCCATACGTGGCCAGCAACGCCTGGGCCTCGATCGGGTCGCCCAGCGTCGTACCGGTGCCGTGCGCCTCCACCGCGTCCACCTCGGACGCTTCGAGTCCGGAGTTGGCGAGCGCCTGACGGATCACCCGCTGCTGCGAGGGGCCGTTCGGGGCGGTCAGACCGTTGGACGCACCGTCCTGGTTCACCGCCGAACCCCGCACCACCGCAAGCACCGGATGACCGTTACGGCGGGCCTCCGACAGCCGCTCGACCAGCAGCAGGCCGACGCCCTCGCCCCAGCCCGCGCCGTCCGCGCTCTCCGCGAAGGCCTTGCTGCGGCCGTTCGGAGCGAGGGCGCGCTGGCGGGAGAACTCGATGAACTCCATCGGTGTGGACATGATCGTCACACCGCCGGCCAGGGCCAGTGAGCACTCGCCGGAACGCAGCGCCTGGATCGCCCAGTGCAGGGCGACCAGCGAGGACGAGCACGCGGTGTCGACGGTGACCGCGGGGCCCTCGAAGCCGAAGGTGTAGGAGATCCGGCCGGAGACCACGCTGCCCGCGGTGCCGGTGGCGAGATGGCCGTCCACCTCGGCGGAACTCTGGGCCAGGAAGGAGCCGTAGTCCTGGCCGTTGGTGCCGACGAAGACGCCGGTGTCGGCGCCGCGCAGCGTCGTCGGGTCGATCCCCGCGTCCTCCAGCGCCTCCCAGGAGGTCTCCAGCAGCAGCCGCTGCTGGGGGTCCATGGCGGTCGCCTCACGCGGTGAGATGCCGAAGAAACCGGGGTCGAAGTCGGCCACGTCCCGTAGGAAACCGCCTTCGCGGACGTACGAGGTGCCGTGGTGGTCGGGGTCCGGGTGGTAGAGCCGCTCGACGTCCCAGCCGCGGTCGCCGGGGAAGTCGCTGACCGCGTCCTCGCCGCGGGCCAGCAGGTCCCAGAGTTCCGCCGGAGAGGCGACGCCGCCGGGAAAGCGGCAGGCCATTCCGACGATGGCGATCGGCTCGTCGTCCACGGCCCCGCGGGACCGCACCACGGTGGTGGCGGTCTGCCCGCCGAGTAGCTCTTCGCGCAGAAACCGCACGAGGGCGGCCGGGGTCGGATAGTCGAAGATCAGGGTCGCCGAGAGGCTGAGTCCGGTCGCGGTGTCCATGCGGTTGCGCAGTTCCACGGCGGTCAGCGAGTCGAACCCAAGGTCCTTGAAGGCACGGGAGGCCTCCACCGCGCCGCTGCCCGCGTACCCGAGTACCAGGGCGACCTGGGCCGTGACCAGTTCCCGCAGCACCCGGTCCTGGTCGGCCTGCGGCAGGCCGACGAGACGGTCCCGCAAGGCATTACCCGCACCGACGCCGGCCGTGGCGGCACGCCGGCGCACCGGCACCAGTCCGCGCAGAACGGGCGCCACCTCCCCGGAGGCGGCGAGCGCCCGCAGGTCCAGCCGTATGGGGACGGACAGTGCAGCGTCCATGGTGAGCGCGGCGTCGAACAGGGCCACGCCTTCCTCGGCGGTGAGCGGGACGAGTCCGCCGCGGGCCATCCGGCGCAGATCGGTGTCGCTGAGCTGCTTGGTGATCTCGCTGGTCTCGGCCCAGAGCCCCCAGGCCAGGGAGGTGCCCGGCAGGCCGTGGTTCCGGCGATGGCGGGCGAGCGTATCCAGGAAGGTGTTGGCGGTGGCGTAGTTGCCCTGTCCGGCCGCGCCGAGTACCGCTGCGGCCGACGAGAAGAGAACGAACGCGGAGAGATCGGCGTCCTGGGTGAGTTCGTGCAGGTTCCAGGCCGCGTCCACCTTGGGCCGCAGCACGGTGTCCAGGCTTTCCCCGGTGAGGGAGCGGAGGGTCCCGTCGGAGGTGACCCCCGCGGTGTGCACGACACCGGTCAGCGGAGCGTCCGCCGGGATCCCCGCCAGCAGCTCGGCGAGGGCGTCACGATCCGCCGCGTCGCAGGCGGCGATCTCCACCTGGGCACCGAGCGCGGTGAGTTCCGCGCGGAGTGCGGCTGCGCCCTCGGCGTCCGGGCCACGGCGGCTCGTCAGCAGGAGGCTGCGGATGCCGTGTGCGGTCACCAGGTGCCGGGCGATCAGGCTGCCCAGGGTTCCGGTGCCGCCGGTGATCAGTACGGTGCCGTCGGGGTTCCAGACCGCGTTTGTGCCGGAGGGTACTGCCGGTCCAGACGGGCCAGATGATCCGGACGGTGCGGATGGTGCGGACGGTGCGGACTGTGCGGACGGTGCGGACGGTGCGGACGGTGCGGACGGTGCGGACGGTGTGAGCCTGGCGAGCCGCGGTACCGACAACGCGCCTTCCCGGAGAACCAGTTCAGTCTCACCGGTGGCCACCGCGGCATGGATCACGGCGGAGGACTTCTCGTGGTCGTCGACATCGACCAGCACAAAACGCCCCGGGTGCTCCGACTGCGCCGAGCGCACCAGCCCCCAGAGCGGCGCCATGGCCAGATCCACCGGCTCACCGGCGACCGAGACGGCGCCCCGGGTCACCACCACGAGCTGGGAAGCGGCGTTCCGGTCGTCGGCGGTGCGGTCATCTGCGACCCAGCTCTGAAGCTGTTCCAGCACCTGGCGGGTCATCGCACGTACGCCGTCGGGAACAGACGCCGACTCCCCGGCCACCGACGGATGCAGGAGTACGAGGGCGTCAGCACCCTCGGCGTCAGAAGCCTCGGGAAGTTCCGGAAGCGACACCCACTCCACCGCGAACAGCGAATCGTGGTGATCGCCCGGGACGCTCGTCGTCAGCTGCTCGGGAACCACCGGCTCCCAGCGCACCGCGTCCACGGACGCGACCACACCACCGGCCTCATCGGCGACGACGAGGGCATACCCGTCACCTGCCCTGCTCAGCTTCACCCGGAGCGCGGTGGCACCCACCGCGTGCAGGCGCACCCCGGTCCAGGACGCGGGGAGCCGCAGCCCGTCGAGCGCTGGTTGCAGCGCGGCGTCGAGCAGGGCCGGATGCAGTCCGAACTTCGCTGCTTCGGCGGCGACTTCGTCCGGCAGAGTGACCTCGGCGTAGATCTCGTCGCCACGCCGCCAGGCGGCCTGGACGCCCTGGAACACGGGACCGTAGTGGAATCCGGCGGCGCCCAGGGCGTCGTAGCAGGCATCCACGGAGAGCGCCTCGGCACCGACCGGCGGCCAGACCGCTTCGCCGAACGTCACCGCCCCGGCACCCGCACCCGCACCCGCACCCGCCGCCAGCGCACCCACGGCGTGCACGGTCCAGGACTGTTCCGGAGACTCCTCAAGCCGCGAGTACACCGCCAGTTCCCGGCGCCCGTCCTCGTCGGGCTCCGCGACGACGACGCGCAGCTGCACTCCGCCGCGCTCCGGCAGAACCAGCGGCAGCCGCACCGTGAGTTCTTCGATCAGATCGCAGCCGACCTGGTCACCGGCCCGGATGGCAAGTTCGACCAGGGCCGAGCCGGGCAGTACGGCGGCGCCGAGTACGGCATGGTCGGCGAGCCAGGGGTGGGTGGCCAGGGACAGCCGGCCGGCCAGGACCACGGCGTCCGGCAGGGTCACGGTGGCGCCGAGCAGCGGGTGATCGGCGGCGCCCAGACCCGCGGCGGTCATATCGCCGACCCCGGTGTCCCCTTCCAGCCAGAAGTGCTGCCGCTGGAAGGCGTACGTCGGCAGCTCCACCCGGCGGCCGTCGGCGAGCATCGGCTGCCAGTCGACGGGGGCCCCACGGACCCACAGCCCGGCGAGAGCCTCCGTCGCCACCTCGGGTTCGGGACGGTCCTTGCGCAGCGTGGGCACGAAGAGCACGTCCTCCGCCAGGCAGTCCTGTCCCATGGCGGACAGAACGCCGTCCGGGCCGAGTTCGAGGAAGGTGGTGACGCCCTCGGCGTGGGCGGCGCGCATTCCGTCGTGGAAGCGGACGGCTTCCCGGACATGCCGCACCCAGTACTCGGGGTTGCGGAGTTCAGCGGACTCGGCCAGCGCGCCGGTCACATTCGATATCACCGGCAACTGAGCGTCTGCGTAAGTGAGTTGACTCAACACCGCACGGAACTCGGCAAGCATCGGCTCCATCAGCGGCGAGTGGAAGGCATGACTCACCCGCAGCCGCTTGACCTTCCGCCCCTCCGCCTCCAGAGCGGCGACGACCTGCTCCACCTCGGCCTCGGCGCCGGAGATCACCACAGCCTCAGGACCATTGACGGCGGCGATCCCGACCAGGTCCCGACCCTCCAGCAGCGGCGCGACCTCGTCCTCCGAAGCCCGCACCGACACCATCACGCCACCGGTCGGCAGGGCCTGCATCAACCGCCCACGCCCCGCCACCAGCTTCGCCGCATCAGCCAGCGACCACACACCCGCCAGGTACGCAGCTGTCACCTCACCGATGGAGTGGCCCAGCAACACAGCCGGCGTCACACCACGCGACTCCACCAACCGATACAGCGCGACCTCCAGAGCGAACAGCGCCGCCTGCGCGTACTGCGTCTGATCGAGGAGCTCTCCCCCGCCCCGGACCACATCCGTCAGCGGCCGAGGCAGCAGACCATCCAGCTCCCCGCAGACCTCATCCCAGGCCCGCGCAAACACCGGATACGTCTCATACAACTCACGGCCCATCCCCAGCCGCTGCGCTCCCTGACCGGTGAACAGCGCGCCGAGTTTGCCGTCGCTGACCAGTCCGGTGAGCACGCCGGGGGCGGCGTCACCGGTGGCCAGGGCGGACACCGCGGTGCGCAGTCCGGCCCGGTCGCTGGCCAGGGCGACCGCGCGATGGTCGAGGGCGGCACGCGTGGTGACCAGCGAGAAGCCGGTGTCGACGGGGTTCAGCTCCGGCTGCTGGTCCACGAAGGCGGCGAGTCCGGCTGCCTGTGCGGTGAGTGCCTGCCGGGAACGGGCGGACAGCACCCAGGGCACCAGACCGGACGGGTCGGATGCCATGGGGGCCGCGGGGGCGGAGCCGGGCTCTGCGCGCTCCTCGGCGGGGGCCTGTTCGAGGACGACATGGGCGTTGGTGCCGCTGATGCCGAAGGAGGACACCCCGGCCCGGCGCGGCCGTTCGGCCGCCGGCCAGTCCCTGGCCTCGGCGAGGAGTTCGACCGCGCCGGCGGACCAGTCGACGTGCGGTGAAGGGGCGTCCAGATGCAGGGTCTTGGGCAGCACGCCGTGCCGCATGGCGAGCACCATCTTGATGATGCCGGCGACTCCGGCGGCGGCCTGGGTGTGCCCGAGGTTGGACTTGATGCCGCCCAGCCACAACGGGCGGTCCGCCAGGCGGTCCTGCCCGTAGGTCGCCAGCAGCGCCTGGGCCTCGATGGGGTCGCCGAGGGTCGTACCGGTGCCGTGCGCCTCCACCGCGTCCACGTCCGACGGCGAGAGATGGGCGTTGGCGAGTGCCTGCCGGATCACCCGCTGCTGCGAGGGGCCGTTGGGAGCGGTCAGGCCGTTGGACGCACCGTCCTGGTTCACCGCCGAACCGCGCACCACCGCGAGCACCGGGTGGCCGTTGCGCTGGGCATCCGACAGGCGCTCGACCAGCAGCAGGCCGACGCCCTCGCCCCAGCCGGTGCCGTCCGCGGCGGCGGCGAACGGCTTGCAGCGACCGTCCGCCGCGAGACCGCGCTGGTAGGAGAAATCGATGAAGGTGTCCGCAGTGGCCATCACGGTCACGCCGCCGGCCAGTGCGAGGTCGCAGTCCCCCGCCCGGAGCGCCAGCACCGCCTGGTGGAGGGCCACCAGGGAGGAGGAACAGGCGGTGTCCACGGTGATCGCGGGGCCTTCGAAGCCGAACAGATAGGAGATACGGCCGGAGACCACACTGCTCACCGCGCCGGTGCTCATAAAGCTGGCGATGTCGTCGGGGACATCGAGGACCCGCGCGGCGTAATTGTGGTACATCAGCCCGGCATAAACGCCGGTCTTGCTGCCTCGCAGGGTGCCCGGGTCGATTCCGGCGCGTTCGAAGGTCTCCCACGCCGTTTCCAGGAGCAGCCGCTGCTGCGGGTCCATCGCGAGCGCCTCATGCGGTGAGATTCCGAAGAACCCCGGGTCGAATTCCGCGGCGTTCTGGAGGAATCCGCCCTCCCGGACATAGGACGTGCCGGGGTTTTCCGGGTCGGGGTGGTACAGCCCCTCGACGTCCCAGCCCCGGTCCGCCGGGAAGCCGGACATACCGTCGCGGCCCTCGGACAACAGCGTCCACAGGTCTTCGGGAGAGGCGACCCCGCCGGGATAGCGGCAGGCCATGCCGACAATCGCGATCGGTTCCGATTCGAGCTCCCATATCCTGCGGCGGCTCTGCCGCAGATCGATGGTGGCCTGCTTGAGATACTCGACAAGTTTCTTGTCGTTGGTCACCTGGTTCCGCCCCTTCGACCGGCACGAAAAATGTTCTGGAAGATCATGAGTTACCGAACTCCCGGTCAAAGACGTCCAGTAGTTCATCGGTGGAGGCGTCGCGGATATCGCTGTCCGTGTCGTCGCCGTATTCCGCCGTATCGCCGTCGCGGTACTGGCTCAGCGCCCGCTCCAGCCGCTTGGTGATGTCCCTTCGGTCACCGCTCTCCGTCCGCAGCATCGAGAGACCGGCTTCCAGCTTTTCGATGGTGGCCAGCACCGTCGCGACGGGGTCGGGCTCGTTCGCCACCACCTCACCGAGGATGTGGTCCGCGAGCGCGGCGGAGGTCGGATAGTCGAAGATCAGGGTGGCCGGCAGCCGCAGACCGGTGGCGGTGTGCAGACGGTTGCGCAGTTCCACGGCGGTCAGTGAGTCGAAGCCCAGCTCGGTGAACTGCTGATCCGCCTTCATCGTTCCGGTCTCCGCGTGTCCGAGGACCGCGGCGACATGGGTGCGCACCAGGTCGAGCACCATGCCGGACCGTTCGGCTGCCGGTACGGCCCCCAAGCGGTCGCCCAGCGAGACCTCCGCCACGGCCGGAGCGGCTGCGGCCGCCCGCCGTGCGGGTGCCCGCACCACACCGCGCAGCATCGCGGGGATGTCCCCCGACGCCGCCAGCTTCCGCGGGTCCAGGTCCATCGGGAGCACCACGGCCGGACCGGCCACGGTGGCCGCGTCGAGCAGCGCCACACCCGCCTCGGAGGACAGCGGTACCAGCCCGCCGCTTCCGATACGCCGCAGGTCGGCCTCGCCGAGCTTGCCTGTCATCCCGCTGCTCCGCGCCCACAGGCCCCAGGGCAACGAGACCGCGGGGAGCCCGGCCGCCCTCCGGTGCGCGGCGAGCGCGTCCAGGAAGGTGTTGGCGGCGGCGTAGTTGCCCTGTCCCGGCGCGCCGAGGATGCCGGCGACCGAGGAGAACAGTACGAACGCGGACAGGTCCAGTTCCTGGGTCAGCTCGTGCAGATTCCAGGCCGCGTCGACCTTGGGGCGCAGCACCCGGTCCACCCGGTCGGGGGTCAGCGAGGTGATCACCCCGTCGTCCGTGACTCCGGCGGTGTGCACCACCCCGGTCAGCGGAGCGTCCGCCGGAATCCCGGCCAGCACCGCGGCGAGGACGTCCCGGTCGGCCGCGTCACAGGCGAGGATCTCCACCCGGGCGCCGGCTGCGGCGAGTTGGGCCCGCAGCTCCCCGGCACCTTCGGCCGCCGGGCCGCTGCGGCTGGTCAGCACCAGGTTCCGTACGCCGTGTCCGGTCACCAGGTGCCGCGCGACCTCGGCGCCCAGCACACCGGTACCGCCGGTGATCAGCACCGTCCCATCGGTGTTCCACACCGGGGCGCTGTCCTGGCCGGACGGTTCGAGCGCGGTGAGGCGAGGCACGGAGAGGAGTCCCCGGCGGATCGCGGCCTGCGGTTCACCGGCGGCGATCAGCGCGGGCAGCCTCGCCATCGAGGCGTCCTCGTCGTCGAGGTCGGCCAGCACGATCCGGTCCGGGTGCTCGGACTGCGCGGAACGCAACAGGCCCCAGACCGGCGTGGTCGCGAGGTCGGCCGGTGCCCCGTCGGGTGCGACCGCACCCCGGGTGAGGACGATCAGCCGGGTGTCCGCAAGGCACTCGTCGGCCAGCCACGCCTGGACCGTGCCCAGGACACTGTGCACCGCCGCACGGGCCGAGGCCGGCGTCGCCTCCGTACCGGCACCGGACACCGGCACCGCCTCCGCCCCTCCTCCACCGGACACCGGCACCGTTACCGGCAGCACCATGAAGTCCGGTGCCGCGTCCTGGCCCGCCGCCTGCGCCGGTTCCGGGCAGGTGCCGACGTCCACGCCCGCCCGCCGCAGGGGTTCGGCGACCTTCTCCGCGTCCGGGCCGACCACGGTCCAGCTGCCGGATACGGGCTCGACGGCCTCCTCTTCGAGGGCGGCCCAGGCGAGTTCGTACAGCGCTCCGCGCCGCGTTGTGGAGCCGAGCTGTTCGGCCGGCACCGGCCGGGTCACCAGGGAATCGATGGTGGCCACCGGCGCACCGGTCTCGTCGGCCACCAGGACCTGCACCCCGCCGTCACCGGCCGGGGAGAGCCGGACGCGCAGTGCGGTCGCACCGACGGCGTGCAGCCGTACACCGGTCCAGGCGAACGGCAGGCCCGATACGGCGTCCCCGAGCAGTCCCACGGTCTGTAGCGCGGCATCGAGCAGCGCCGGGTGCAGGGCGAACGTCGCCGCATCGGCGCCCGGCTCCTCGGGCAGGGCCACTTCGGCGAACACCTCCGCACCCCGCCGCCAGGCCGCGCGCAGCCCCTGGAACACCGGCCCGTACGCGAAGCCGACCGAGACCAGCTCCTCGTAGAACCCGTCCACCGGGATGCGCTCGGCATCGGCCGGCGGCCAGACGGTTTCGCTGAAGCGCACCGGTGTGTCCGTCGCGACGGTCAGGGTGCCGGTGGCGTTCCGGGTCCACTCCTGGTCGGGCTCGTTCTCGTTCCGGGAGAGCACCGCCAGTTCGCGGCGCCCGTCCCCGGCCGACTCCTCCCCCACCGTGACGCGCAGCTGCATTCCGCCGTGCGGCGGGAGGATCAGCGGGGCGTGCAGGGTGAGTTCGTCCAGGAGATCGCAACCGACCTGGTCCCCGGCCTGGATGGCGAGTTCGACCAGAGCGGTTCCCGGCAGCAGAACGGTGTCCATGATGGTGTGGTCGGCCAGCCAGGGGTGGGTGGCCAGGGACAGCCGCCCGGTGAGGACCACCGCATCCGGCAGGGTGACCGCGGCACCGAGCAGCGGATGGTCCGCGGCGCCCAGCCCGATCGAGGACACGTCGCCGCTCCCCGTGTTGGCCTGTAGCCAGTAGTTCTGCCGCTGGAACGCGTAGGTGGGCAGCGCCACCCGCCGGGCCCCCGGGAACAGCGGGGTCCAGTCCACCGCGACGCCGCGGGTCCACAACACGCCCAGTGCGTCCATCAGCGCGACGGGTTCGGAGCGGTCCTTGCGCAGGCTCGGCTGGAGGGTGGCGGTCTCCGGGAGGCAGTCCTGTCCCATGGCGGACAGGGCGCCGTCCGGGCCGAGTTCGAGGAAGGTGGTGATCCCTTCGGCGTGGGCGGCCTGGATGCCGTCATGGAAACGGACGGCTTCACGGACGTGCCGCACCCAGTACTCCGGGGTGCGGAGTTCGGCGGGGTCGGCGAGACGGCCGGTCACATTCGAGACCAGTGACAACTTGGGCTCACTGTAGGTGAGTTGGCCCAGAACGGTGCGGAAGTCCGCCAGCATCGGGTCCATCAGCGGCGAGTGGAAGGCATGGCTCACCCGCAGCCGCTTGACCTTGCGCCCCTCAGCCTCCAGAGAGGCGACGACCTGCTCCACCTCGGCCTCGGCGCCGGAGATCACAACAGACTTGGGGCCATTGACGGCAGCGCTACCGACCTGGTCGCGGCCCTCCAGCAGCGGCGCGACCTCGTCCTCCGAGGCCCGCACCGACGCCATGACGCCGCCGGCCGGTAGCGCCTGCATCAGCCGTCCGCGGGCCGCGACCAGCTTCGCCGCGTCCGCCAGCGACCACACACCCGCCAGATAGGCGGCCGTCACTTCACCGATGGAGTGACCCAGCAGCACGTCCGGAGCCACACCATGCGACTCGACGAGACGGTAGAGCGCGACTTCGAGGGCGAACAGCGCCGCCTGGGCGTACTGCGTCTGATCCAGCTCGCCTTCCTCGCCCCAGACCACGTCACGCAAGGGCCGAGGCAGCAGACCGTCCAGCTCGGCACACACCTCGTCCCAGGCCCGCGCGAACACCGGGTAGGCGTCATACAGCTCACGGCCCATGCCCAGGCGCTGCGCGCCCTGACCGGTGAAGAGCACACCGACCCGGCCCTCTCCGGCGACCGCTGTGGGGTGCTCGCCCGCGGCCAGTCGTCCGGCCGCGGCCAGCAGGGCATCCCGGTCCGCCCCGGTGACGACCGCGCGGTGTTCCAACGCCGCACGCGTGGTGGCCAGCGAGAACCCGATGTCGGCCGGGGCCAGTTCCGGGCGTTCGGCGGTGAAGGACACCAGCCGTCCCGCCTGTGCGTACAGGGCTTCCTGCGTCCGCGCGGAGAGCGTCCAGGACAGCACACCGGCAGGTCCGCTCTCGGCGGGCGCGGCCACGGCGGTTTCCGACGTCGCGGGTCCCGACGGCGCGGGTCCCGTCGTGGTGGGTTCCGTCGTGGCGAGTTCGTCTACGGGCGCCTGCTCAAGGATGACGTGGGCGTTGGTGCCGCTGATGCCGAAGGCGGAGATACCGGTCCGGCGCGGGCGGCCGGTCTCCGGCCACTTCCGAGTCTCGGTGAGCAGCTCCACCGCACCCGTGGTCCAGTCGACATGCGGGGTGGGCTCGTCCACGTGCAGGGTCTTGGGCAGCAGCCCCTGCTGGAGCGCGAAGACCATCTTGATGACGCCGGCCGCACCGGCGGCGGCCTGGGTGTGCCCGATGTTCGACTTGACCGCACCGAGCCACAGCGGCTGGTCGGCGGGCCGGTTCTGCCCGTACGTGGCAAGCAGCGCCTGGGCCTCGATCGGGTCGCCCAGCGTCGTGCCTGTGCCGTGCGCCTCCACCGCGTCCACATCGGACGCTTCCAGTCCGGCGTTGGCAAGCGCCTGGCGGATCACCCGCTGCTGCGAGGGACCATTCGGGGCGGTCAGGCCGTTGGACGCACCGTCCTGGTTCACCGCCGAACCCCGCACCACCGCAAGCACCGGATGACCGTTCCGCCGGGCATCCGACAGCCGCTCGACCAGCACCATGCCGGCGCCTTCGGCCCAGCCGGTGCCGTCCGCGGCGCCGGCGAACGGCTTGCAGCGGCCGTCCGCCGCGAGACCACGCTGCCGGGAGAACTCCACGAAGTTGCCGGGAGTGGCCATGACGCAGACACCGCCGGCCAGAGCCATCGAGCACTCCCCGGAGCGCAGCGCCTGGATGGCCAGGTGCAGTGCCACCAGCGACGAGGAGCACGCCGTGTCCACGGTCACCGCGGGCCCTTCGAGGCCGAGCGAGTAGGAGATTCGGCCGGAGAGCACACTGCCCGCGCCACCGGTGGTGAGGTAGCCCTCGATGTCCTCGGGGACGTTTCCGTCGGCGGGCGCGTAGTCGTGGTAGTTGATCCCGGTGAACACCCCGGTCTGGCTGCCGTTCAAGGCCAGCGGGTCGATGCCCGCGTTCTCGAAGGTCTCCCAGGCGGCCTCCAGCAGAATCCGCTGCTGCGGATCGGCCGCCAGGGCCTCCCGGGGGCTGATCCCGAAGAACCCGGCGTCGAACTCGCCCGCGTCGTAAAGGAATCCGCCCTGCTGGGTGATGCTCTTCCCGGTTTCGCCGGAGTCGCTGCCGAACAGGTTGTCCAGGTCCCAGCCACGGTTGACGGGGAAGCCGGAGATGGCGTCCCCACCGCTGGTCACGAGCTGCCAGAGGTCGTCCGGCGAAGCCACCCCGCCGGGGTAGCGGCAGGCCATGCCGACGATGACGATGGGGTCGTCGTCGACGGGCCGGGCCACCGGGACCGTGGCGACCGGTGCGGCCACCGTGCCCAGCAGTTCCTCGCGTACGTAGCGGGCGAGGGCCTCCGGGTTCGGGTAGTCGAAGATCAGCGTGGCCGGCAGGGTCAGCCCGGTGGCCGCGTTCAGCCGGTTCCGCAGTTCGACCGCGGTGAGCGAATCGAAGCCGAGCTCCTTGAAAGCTCGTGTGGTCCCCACGGCGTCGCTGCCGTCGTAACCGAGTACGGCGGAGGCCTGCCGGCGGACCAGTTCCACCAAGGTCCGTTCGCGCTCCGCCTCGGTCATCGGACGCAGTCGCTCTGCGAGGGTGTCGGCCGTCGCACTGCCGGTGGTCACGGCACGGCGCCGGACCCGCACCAGGCTGCGCAGCAGCGACGGCACCTCTCCGGTGGCGGCGATGGCGTTCAGATCGAGATGGGCGGACAGCGCAACCGCCTGGTCCGTGGCCATCGCCGCATCGAACAGCGCGGCGCCTTCAGCCTGGCCGAGCGGGATCATCCCGCCCCGGGCCATCCGCCGCAGGTCGGTTTCGCTGAGCTGACCGGTCATCCCACTGGCATCGGCCCACAGGCCCCAGGCCAGGGAGGTACCCGGCAGGCCACTGAGACGGCGGTGCTCAGCGAGCGCATCCAGGAACGTATTCGCTGCCGCGTAACTGCCCTGCCCGGCACTGCCGAGCACACCCGCAGCGGAGGAGAACAGCACGAACGCCGAGAGGTCCAGGCCCTGGGTCAGCTCATGCAGATTCCAGGCGGCATCCACCTTCGGCCTGAGCACGGTGTCGAGGCGTTCCGAGGTCAGCGAGCCGATGATGCCGTCGTCCAGGACTCCGGCGGTGTGCACCACACCCGTCAGGGGGGCGTCGGCCGGGATGCCCGCCAGTACGGCGGCCAGCGCGTCCCGGTCAGCCGCGTCACAGGCGACGACCTCGACCCGGGCACCCAGCTCAGTCAGCTCCGACTGCAACTCCCGGGCACCGCCCGCCTCCAGACCACGACGACTCGTCAACACCAAGCTGCGAACGCCGTGTTCAGACACGAGATGCCTGGCGAACAGCGCACCCAATGTGCCCGTGCCACCGGTGATCAGCACCGTTCCCTCGGAGCCCCACACCGACGCACCGTCCGACGGCGCAGTCCGCATCAACCGCGGCACGGAAACCACGCCGTCGCGAACCGCCACCTGCGGCTCCCCCGAAGCAACCGCCGCAGCGATGACCTCCACCGAGGGCTGCTGTTCGTCAAGGTCGATGAGCATGAACTGATCCGGGTTCTCGGTCTGCGCGGAACGCAGCAGACCCCACACCGCGGCACCCACCGCATCCAGCGGCTCACCCATCACGGAAACGGCACCGCGAGTCGCCACCACCAGCTTCGAACGCGTGCACCGCTCATCAGCCAGCCAGGACTGGACGCTCTCCAGCACCCGGCCGACCTTGGCCCGAACCGCCGCCGGCACCTCCACCGCACCATCCGTACGAGGCACCGCCAGCACGACATGCTCCGGCACCTCCACCAACTCACTCAGCACGTCCGCACCCGACGCACCCAACGCCGCAACCAGGGCAACGTCCTCGCCGAGTACCGCCCACGAACCCGCCACCGGCTCAGACCGAAGCGGCAACTCCGACCACTCCACCCCGAACAGCGCATCCCGGTGCCCCGGACCGGCGACCGTCACTTCGTCCTCGGAAATCGCCGTCCAGGCAACGGATTCGGCCGCGGCGACCACTTCGCCGTCGTGATCGGCGGCTACGAGGGCGTAGCCGTCCCCCACGCTGGAGAGCTTGACCCGTAGCGCGGTCGCGCCTTCGGCGAACAGCGTCACACCGGTCCACTGCGTGGCGAGTCGCGTCCCGTCCGCGGCTTCCTGGCGCGTCACCGGGTGGAGCGCGGCGTCGAGCAGAGCGGGGTGCAGACCAAACCGGCCCGCCTCGCCCTCGTTCTCCTCGGTCAGAGCGACCTCGGCGAACAGGTCCGCACCGCGGCGCCAGGCCGCTCGGACGTTCTCGAAGACCGGGCCATGGGTGATCCCGGCGGCGGCGAGTTCGTCGTAGAGCCCGTCCACCGTCAAGGTGTCGGCGCCGGCCGGGGGCCAGACCGCTTCGCCGAACCCGACGGGTGCAGCACCCGCGGCCAGTACGCCGGTGGCGTGCCGGGTCCAGGGCAGATCGGCTTCGGCGTCCTCATTGCGGGAGAACACGGCCAGCTCCCGGCGGCCGTGCGCGTCGGACTCGCCGACGGTGACACGGAGCTGGAGCCCGGCGCCTTCCGGCAGGAGAGGCGGAACCAGCACGGTGAGTTCTTGCAGCAGATCGCAGCCGACCTGGTCACCGACCCGGATGGCCAGCTCCACGAGGGCGGAACTCGGCAGCACCACGGCACCGAGCACCGAGTGGTCGGCCAGCCAGGGGTGCGTGGCCAGGGACAGCCGCGCGGTGAACAGGTAGCCGTCGGACTCGGGCAGGGCCACGGCCGCGCCCAGCAGGGGGTGCTGCGAGTCCGCCTGGCCGAGGCCGGTGGCATCACCGGCCGCGACCACAGTGGCGGGCCAGTAGCGCTTGTGCTGGAAGGCGTACGTGGGCAGGTCGATCCGCCGACCGGCCGGAAGCAGGGTGTTCCAGTCCACCGGGACGCCATGCGCCCAGAGCTGGCCGAGCGACTGCCCGAACCGGGACCAGCCACCCTCTTCACGACGCAGGGTGCCGGTCACCACGACGGGGCTGTCCGCCCTCTGCGCGGTGTCCTCGATCCCCGGTGTCAGTACGGGGTGCGCGCTGCACTCCACGAAGACGCCGTGCCCGTCGGCCAACAGGGCCTGGACGGCTTCCTCGAACCGCACCGTGTTGCGCAGGTTCTCGAACCAGTAGGCAGCATCCAGCTCCTCGCCGGAGACCACCGAGGCATGCACCGCCGAATAGAACGGGATACGGCCTTCAGCAGGCGACACCTCGGCCAGAACCGTGGCCAGCTCCTCGCGCAGCTCCTCGACCTGCGCGCCGTGGGAGGCGTAATCCACCGGAATCTTCCGGGCCCGCACCTCCTGCTCAGCACACTCCGCCAGCAACTCCTGCAACGCGTCCGGCTCACCGGAAACCACCGTGGCGGACGGCCCGTTGATGGCGGCAACGGACACCCGCTCGCCCCACTTGGCGATGCGCTCCTGAACGGCCTCGCGGGAGGCGGCAACCGAGACCATGCCACCGCGACCGGCCAGCACCCGACCGATGGCCTGACTGCGCAGCGCCACCACCCGGGCACCATCACGCAGCGACAAGATCCCCGCCACACAAGCCGCAGCGATCTCACCCTGAGAGTGCCCCACGACAGCCGACGGCACCACGCCGCAGTCCTCCCAGACCGCAGCCAACGACACCATCACCGCCCACAGCACCGGCTGCACCACATCAACCCGCGCCAACGCGTCCTCATCCGACAGCACCGCCATCAGATCCCAGGACACAAACTCCGACAGCGCCGCACCACACTCAGCCATCCGCCCCGCAAACACCGGGGAGGAAGCCAGCAGTTCATCCGCCATACCCAGCCACTGCGACCCCTGACCAGGGAAAACCAGCACCGCACCAGAAGCCGCCGTAGCCGCCACACTGCCCTGCACCACACCGGCACCATCCAGGCCACCAGCAAACCCACCAGCAAGCCCCCGCAAGCCACCCAGCAGCTGATCCCTCTCCGCGCCCACCACCACGGCCCGGTGCTCCAACACCGCCCGCGTGCTCAGCAGCGACAACCCGACATCAGCCAGGCCCACCTCCGGCCGCTCCTCCACAAAGGACGCCAACCGGGCCGCCTGCGCCACCAACGCCTGCTCCGAACGCGCCGACAGCACCCACGGCACAGCCCCGGGCCGGGTGGTCTCCTCAACCGGCTCCTCCGGCGCCTCGTCAGGTGCCTGCTCCAGGACCACATGCGCATTCGTCCCGCTGATGCCGAACGAGGACACACCCGCGCGGCGCGGACGGCCGGTGTCCGGCCATTCGCGGGCCTCGGCGAGCAGTTCGACCGCACCCGCGGCCCACTCCACATGCGGGGAGGGCGCGTCCACGTGCAGCGACTTGGGCAGGACGCCCTGCCGCATGGCAAGGATCATCTTCATCACGCCGGCGACACCGGCCGCGGCCTGGGTGTGACCGATGTTCGACTTGATGGACCCCAGCCACAGCGGCCGGTCCTCCGGGCGGTCCTGGCCGTACGTGGCCAGCAGCGCCTGCGCCTCGATCGGGTCACCCAGCCGCGTACCGGTGCCGTGCGCCTCCACCGCGTCCACCTCGGACGGGGACAGTCGTGCGCCGGCCAATGCCTGCCGGATCACCCGTTGCTGTGAGGGGCCGTTGGGGGCGGTCAGACCGTTGGACGCACCGTCCTGGTTCACCGCCGAACCCCGCACCACCGCAAGGACCCGGTGACCGTTGCGGCGGGCGTCCGAGAGCCGCTCCACGAGCAGCATGCCGACACCCTCGCCCCAGCCCGTACCGTCCGCGGCCGCGGCGAACGGCTTGCAGCGGCCGTCCGCGGACAGGCCGCGCTGCCGGGAGAAGTCGATGAACGTATCGGGGGTGGCCATCACGGTCACGCCGCCGGCCAGGGCCAGCGAGCATTCACCGGACCGCAGGGCCTGCACCGCGAAGTGCAGGGCCACCAGCGACGAGGAGCACGCGGTGTCCACGGTGACCGCGGGCCCTTCGAACCCGAAGGAGTAGGCCAGTCGGCCGGAAGTGACACTGCCGGAGTTGCCGGTGCCCATGAAGCCCTCGACGCCCTCGCCCACGGACTGCAACTGGTGGACGTAGTCGTGGTACATCAGCCCGGCGTAGACGCCGGTCGGGGTACCCCGCAGGGTGGTGGGGTCGATTCCCGCGCTCTCCAGGGCCTCCCAGGTGGTCTCCAGCAGGAGCCGCTGCTGCGGGTCCATGGCCAGCGCCTCGTTCGGGCTGATTCCGAAGAACGTGGGGTCGAAGTCCGCGGCGCCGTCCAGGAAACCTCCCTCGCGCGTGTACGAGGTGCCCTGGTGGTCGGGGTCCGGGTGGTACAGGGCGTCGAGGTTCCAGCCGCGGTCGCCGGGGAAGGCGGAGATGCCGTCCCGCCCGGTTTCCAGCATGCGCCAGAGGTCCTCGGGGCTGTGGACGTTGCCCGGCAGGTGGCAGGCCATACCGATGATGGCGATGGGTTCGTCCAGCGTCGTATGGGTGGCGACGCTGGTGACGGCCTGCTGATCCCGGTCCCCGAGCAACTCGTCGCGCAGATGGTCCAACAGCGCGGCCGGGGTCGGGTAGTCGAACACCAAGGTCGCGGGCAGCCGCAGTCCGGTCGCCGAGTTGAGCCGGTTGCGCAGTTCGACCGCCGTCAGCGAGTCGAATCCGAGGTCCTTGAATACCTGGTCGATCCGGACCGCACCCGCGCTCTCGTAGCCCAGTACGGCCGCCACCTGGGTGGTCACCAGGTCGAGCAGCAGCTCATCGCGCTCCTCGACGGGGAGACCGAGCAGACGGTCGCCCAGCGATCCGGCCGAGGTGGCCTCGGCGGCGTTGCGGCGTACGGGAGCCCGCACCACTCCCCGCAGGATCGCCGGCACCGCCCCGGAGGCCGCGAGGGCCCGCGCGTCCAGCCGGATCGGGGCGATCACGGCCTCGTCGGCGCCGACGGCCGCGTCGAACATCGCGGTGCCGTCGGCCGCGGAGATCGCCAGGAACCCGTCCGCGGCCATCCTCCGCAGATGGGTGTCCTCGACCTGGCCGGTCATTCCACTGGTGTCCGCCGCCCACGGCCCCCAGGCCAGGGAAGTACCCGGCAGGCCACTGAGACGGCGGTGCTCAGCGAGCGCGTCGAGGAAGGAGTTGGCCGCGGCGTAGTTGCCCTGCCCGGCGCTGCCGAGCACACCGGCAGCCGAGGAGAACACCACAAACGCAGAGAGGTCCAGGTCCTCGGTCAGCTGGTGCAGGTTCCAGGCGGCATCCACCTTCGGCCGCAGCACGGTGTTGAGGCGCTCCGGGGTCAGCGAGCCGATGATGCCGTCGTCCAGAACACCTGCCGTGTGCACCACACCCGTCAGCGGGGCCTCCCCCGGGATGCCCGCCAGCAGCTCTCCGAGTGCCTCCCGGTCAGCCGCGTCACACGCCACGACCTCGACCCGAGCGCCCAGCTCCGTCAGCTCCGACTGCAACTCCCGGGCGCGGCCGGCCTCCAGGCCACGGCGACTCGTCAACACCAAGCTGCGAACGTCGTGTTCAGACACGAGGTGCCTGGCGAACAGTGCGCCCAACGTGCCCGTGCCACCCGTGATCAGCACCGTGCCCTCGGAGCCCCACACCGGAGCGCTGTCGGACGGCGTAGTCCGCGCCAGCCGCGGCACGGACACCACACCGTTCCGGATCGCCAGCTGCGGTTCACCGGACGCCACGGCCGCACGGACCGCCTGGAGCGAACCCGCCTCGCCATCCACGTCAACCAGCACGAGCCGGCCCGGATTCTCCGACTGCGCGGACCGCACCAGCCCCCACACCGCGGCCGCCGCCACCTCGACCGGCTCGCTCGCCACCGAGACGGCGCCCCGGGTCACGATCACCAGCGTCGAACCGTCGCACCGCTCATCCGCCAGCCAGGCCTGTACCCGCTGCAGCACCTCGGCCGTAGCCCCGCGCACCGAGCCCGGAACATCCGCGCTCGCGCCCGTCTCCACGTCCGGGGACCACGCCACATGCCCCGGCACCGACTCCGCCGACGGATCCAGGACTCCCACGCCCAGACCGGCCGCCAACACCACGTCCTCGTCGGCCACCGCCCACGAGCCGTCCACGTCCCCGGCGGGCAGCGCGACCGGCGCCCATTCCACCGCGAACAGCGCCTCCCGCTGTCCGCCACCAGCACTCGCCAGTTGCCCGGCGGCAGGCACCGGACGAGTGGTCAGGGCGTCGATGGCGGCCACCGGGGCGCCCGCGTCATCGACCGCCAGAATCCGCATCCCGCCGTCGCCCGTCGGCGTCAGCCGGGCCCGCAACGAAGCCGCGCCGACGGCGTGCAGGCGCACTCCGGCCCAGGCGAAGGGCAGACCGGGGCCGTCCGTGCCAAGGTCGTCGCTGAGACCGAAGGTTTGGAGTACGGCATCGAGCAGGGCCGGGTGCAGCCCGAACTTGGCTGCCTCCTCGGCCGCGCCCTCGGGCAGCGCGACCTCGACGAACAGCTCCGCGCCGCGTCGCCAGGCCGCCCGTACCCCCTGGAACACCGGTCCGTAGCCGAATCCGGCGTCGACGAGTTCCGCGTAGAAGCCGTCCACGGAGACGGCCTCGGCCCCGTTCGGCGGCCAGGCCGCTTCGCCCAGGTCCGGGACCGGGAGGGCACCCGCGGTGGTCAGCACGCCCAGCGCATGCCGGGTCCACGGCTCGGCGCCGTCCTCGCCACGGGAGAACATGGACAGCTCGCGTCGGCCGTGGGCGTCCGGACCATCCACGGTGATCTGGACCTGTATGCCACCGGTCGACGGAATGATCATGGGCGCCTGAAGGGTCAGTTCCTCCAGCAGGTCGCAGCCGACCTGGTCACCGGCCCGGATGGCGAGTTCGACCAGTGCGGTGCCGGGCACCAGGACCGTGTCCATGACGGCGTGGTCGGCCAGCCAGGGGTGGGTGGCCAGGGACAGCCGCCCGGTGAAGAGGAACCCGTCGGACCCGGGCAGCGGCACGGCGGCGCTGAGCAGCGGGTGATCCGCGGCGGCCAGACCGGCCGAGGTCACATCGCCGGCGCCCGCGCCTGTGCGGTCCAGCCAGTACCGCTGCCGCTGGAACGCGTAGGTGGGCAGCGCCACTTGGCGGGCGCCGGGGAAGAACGTCGCCCAGTCCACCACGACACCCCGCGCGTACAGGGCGCCCAGAGCCTGGAGCACCGCTTCCGGCTCGGACCGGTTCTTGCGCAGGCTCGGCTGAAGGGTGGCGGTCTCCGGGAGGCAGTCCTGTCCCATGGCGGACAGGACGCCGTCCGGGCCGAGTTCGAGGAAGGTGGTGACACCTTCGGCGTGGGCGGCCTGGATGCCGTCGTGGAAGCGGACGGCTTCGCGGACGTGCCGCACCCAGTACTCCGGGGTGCGGAGTTCGGCGGGGTCGGCGAGCGAGCCGGTCACGTTCGAGATCAGCGGCAACTGGGCTTCGTCGTACGTGAGTTGGTCCAGGACCGTACGGAACTCGGCCAGCATCGGGTCCATCAGCGGCGAGTGGAAGGCATGGCTTACGCGCAGCCGCTTGACCTTGCGGCCCTCGGCCTCCAGAGAGGCGACGACCTGCTCCACCTCGGTCTCGGCACCGGAGATCACCACGGACTCGGGGCCGTTGACGGCGGCGATACCGACCTGCGCGCGACCCTCCAGCAGGGGCGCGACCTCGTCCTCCGAGGCCCGTACCGAGACCATGACGCCGCCGGTGGGCAGGGCCTGCATCAGGCGCCCACGTGCCGCGACCAGCTTCGCCGCGTCCGACAGCGACCAGACACCCGCCAGATAGGCGGCCGTCACCTCACCAATGGAATGACCCAGCAACACAGCCGGAGCCACACCATGGGACGCGACGAGACGGTAGAGCGCGACCTCCAGAGCGAACAGCGCCGCCTGCGCGTACTGCGTCTGATCGAGGAGCTCTCCCCCGCCCCGGACCACATCCGTCAGCGGCCGAGGCAGCAGACCATCCAGCTCCGCACACACCTCATCCCAGGCCCGCGCAAACACCGGATACGTCTCGTAAAGCTCCCGCCCCATCCCCAGCC
Source organism: Streptomyces sp. P9-2B-2 (assembly GCF_030406865.1). NCBI lineage: Bacteria > Bacillati > Actinomycetota > Actinomycetes > Kitasatosporales > Streptomycetaceae > Streptomyces > Streptomyces sp. P9-2B-2. The sequence goes on from NZ_CP129126.1 coordinate 1,243,783, forward strand.
GCTGCGCCCCCTGACCGGTGAACAGCACACCAAGGCGCCCGTCCCCAGCCACAGGCCCACTCACCGAAGGCAGGCTCTCCAAAGCCGCGAGCAACGACTCTCGATCCGCCCCCGTGACCACCGCACGGTATTCCAACCCCGCACGACTCACCGCAAGCGAAAACCCGACGTCAGCAACCCCCACCTCCGGCTGCCGCGCCACAAACGACCCAAGACGCTCCGCCTGCCCCGCCAACGCCTCCGCAGAACGAGCAGACAACACCCACGGCACCGGACCCACCACCACCGGAGCAACCGACGCCACCCGCCCCTCTTCCTCAGGAGCCTGCTCCAGCACCACATGCGCATTCGTCCCACTGATACCGAACGACGACACACCGGCACGGCGGGGACGGCCGGTGTCCGGCCACTCCTGCGCTTCGGCGAGCAGCTCGACCGCGCCCGCGGACCAGTCGACATGCGGAGTGGGCTCGTCCAGGTGCAGGGTCTTGGGCAGGAGGCCCTGCCGCATGGCGAGGACCATCTTCATGACGCCGGCGACACCGGCCGCGGCCTGGGTGTGCCCGAGGTTGGACTTGATCGCGCCGAGCCACAAGGGCTGGTCGGCGGGCCGGTTCTGGCCGTACGTGGCCAGCAGCGCCTGCGCCTCGATCGGGTCGCCCAGCCGCGTGCCCGTGCCGTGCGCCTCCACCGCGTCCACCTCGGACGGCTCCAGGCCCGCACCGGCCAGCGCCTGCCGGATCACCCGCTGCTGCGAGGGGCCGTTGGGGGCGGTCAGACCGTTGGACGCGCCATCCTGGTTCACCGCCGAGCCCCGCACCACCGCCAGGACCGTATGGCCGTTCCGCCGGGCATCGGAGAGCCGCTCCACGAGCAGCATGCCGACGCCCTCACCCCAGCCCGTGCCGTCCGCGGCGGCGGCGAACGGCTTGCAGCGGCCGTCCGCCGCGAGACCGCGCTGCCGGGAGAAGTCGACGAAGGTATCGGGAGTGGACATCACCGAGACGCCGCCGGCCAGGGCCAGCGAGCATTCGCCGGACCGCAGTGCCTGCATCGCCCAGTGCAGCGCCACCAGCGAGGCGGAGCACGCCGTGTCCACGGTGACCGCGGGGCCTTCGAAGCCGAGCGAGTAGGAGACCCGGCCCGACACGACACTGGCTGAGGTTCCGGTGATCAGGTAGCCGTCCGCGTTGTCCGCGCCCTGGGCGAGGAGCGAGCCGTAGTCCTGGCCGTTGGTGCCGACGAAGACACCCGCATCGCTGCCCCGCAGGGTGGTCGGGTCGATGCCCGCGTTCTCCAGGGTCTCCCAGGAGGTTTCCAGCAGGATTCGCTGCTGCGGATCCATCGCGGTCGCCTCGCGCGGCGAGACGCCGAAGAAGCCGGCATCGAATTCACCGGCGTTGCCGAGGAAGCCGCCCTCGCGCACATACGAGGTGCCCTTGTGCTCCGGATCCGGGTGATACAACCGCTCCACGTCCCAGCCACGGTCGGCCGGGAAGTCACCGATCGCATCGCCGCCACGCGCCAGCAGCTCCCACAGCGCGTCAGGGCTGTCGATCCCGCCGGGGAACCGGCAGGCCATGCCGACGATGGCAATGGGCTCGTCGTCCACGGCTGCCTTGGCACGTACTGCGGGGGTGGCGGTCTGGCCGCCGAGCAGTTCCTCCCGCAGATGGCGCACCATCGCGGACGGAGTGGGGTAGTCGAAAATCAGCGTGGCCGGCAGCCGCAGACCGGTGGCGTTGTCCATCCGGTTACGCAGTTCCACGGCAGTGAGCGAGTCGAACCCGAGGTCCTTGAACGCCCGGGACGCGTCGAGCCCACTGCTGTCGGAGTAGCCCAGCACCAGGGCGACCTGGGCGGTGACAAGGTCCAGCAGAGCACGGTCCTGCTCGGCCTTCGTCAGCCCGACGAGCCGGTCCCGCAATGTGCTGCCGGCACCGCCGCCGACCGCGGCAGAGCGCCGCCGGACCGGTATGAGGCCGTGCAGGATCGCCGGTACCGAGGACGCGGCGGCAAGGGCCCGCACGTCGAGATGGATCGGCACGGACAGCGCCGATTCCACGGCGATCGCCGCGTCGAACAGGTCCACGCCCTCGGCGGCGGAGACGGGCAGCACACCGTCAGCCGCCATACGCCGCAGGTCGACATCGCTCAGCTGCCCCGTCATTCCGCTGGCGTCGGCCCACAGGCCCCAGGCCAGCGAGGTACCCGGCAGGCCACTGAGGCGACGGTGCTCAGCGAGCGCGTCGAGGAAGGAGTTGGCCGCGGCGTAATTGCCCTGTCCGGCACTGCCGAGCACACCGGCGGCGGAGGAGAACAGCACGAATGCCGACAGGTCCAGGCCCTGGGTCAGCTCGTGGAGATTCCAGGCGGCATCCACCTTCGGCCTCAGCACGGTGTCGAGGCGTTCGGGAGTCAGTGAGCCGATGATGCCGTCGTCCAGGACGCCTGCCGTATGCACTACGCCCGTCAGCGGGGCGTCGGCCGGGATGCCCGCCAGTACGGCGGCCAGCCCGTCCCGGTCAGCCGCGTCACATGCCACGACCCCAACGCGAGCGCCCAGCTCCGTCAGCTCGGACTGCAACTCCCGGGCGCCGCCCGCCTCCAGACCACGGCGACTCGTCAACACCAAGCTGCGGACACCGTGTTCAGACACCAGGTGTCGGGCGAACAGTGCGCCCAAGGTGCCTGTGCCACCCGTGATCAGCACCGTGCCCTCGGAGCCCCACACCGGAGCACTGTCCGACGGCGCAGTCCGAACCAGGCGCGGCACGGAAACCACGCCATCACGGATCGCCACCTGCGGCTCACCCGAAGCAACCGCCGCAGCAATGACCTCCACCGACGACTCACGCTCGTCAAGGTCCAGCAGCACAAACTGATCCGGGTTCTCACTCTGCGCGGAACGCAGCAGACCCCACACCGCGGCACCCACCGCATCCAGCGGCTCCCCCGCCACCGACACGGCACCACGGGTCGCGACCACCAGCTTCGAACGCGTACAACGGTCATCAGCCAGCCACGACTGCACACCCTCCAGCACCCGACCCACCGTGGCGCGCACCGCCGTCGGCACCGCCACCGCACCATCCGTACGAGGCACCGCCAGCACGACACACTCCGGCACCTCCACCAACTCACTCAGCACCTCCGCACCCGACGCACCCAACGCCGCAACCAGCCCGGCATCCTCACCAAGGACCGCCCACGAACCCGCCACCGACTCAGAGCGAAGCGGCACAGCCGTCCACTCCACCCCGAACAGCGCATCCCGGTGCCGCACCCCGGCGTTGGCGAACTGCTCGGCTTCGACCGCGCCCCACGCCACCACACCCGCCGACGCCACCAGGCCGCCGGCCTCGTCCGTCGCGGTCAGCGCATAGCCATCTCCGGCCTTGGTCAGCTGCACCCGCAACGACACCGCACCCACCGCATGCAGCCGCACCCCGGACCAGGAGACGGGCAGCCGCAGGCCGTCGATCACCGGCTGTAGGGCCGCGTCCAGCAATGCCGGATGCAAGCCGAACTCGCCCGCCCGATCAGCGATTTCTTCCTGCAGCGCAACCTCGGCGAAGACCTCATCGCCACGACGCCACATCGCTCGCACACCGCCGAACACCGGCCCATGTTCGAATCCGGCCGCGGCCAGCTCCCCGTACAGCCCTTCCACGGAGACGGCTTGCGCGTCAGTCGGCGGCCATACCGGAGCGTCGACGCTCCCGACGGGTGTCCCCGCGGCCAGCACTCCGTCGGCATGCCGGGTCCAGGCCTCGTCCACCGCGTCCTCGTCACGGGCGAACACCGCAATCTCACGGCGACCGTCCACCGCGGACTGGCCCAGTGCGACCCGGAGCTGCACTCCGCCACGTTCGGGCAGGATCAGCGGCGCCCGCACGGTGAGTTCTTCCAGCAGGTCGCAGCCGACCTGGTCACCGGCCCGGATGGCGAGTTCGACCAGGGCCGAGCCGGGCAGCACGGCGGTGCCGAGTACGGAGTGGTCCGCGAGCCAAGGGTGGGTGGCCAGGGACAGCCGCCCGGTGAAGAGGAACCCGTCCGAATCCGGGAGGGCGACGGCAGCACTGAGCAGCGGGTGATCCGCGGCGCCCAGACCGGCCGACGCCACATCGCCGGTACCCACGCCGGTGCGGTCCAGCCAGTACCGCTGCCGCTGGAACGCGTAGGTGGGCAGTGCCACTTGGCGGGCGTCAGGGAAGAACGTCGCCCAGTCCACCACGACACCCCGCGCGTACGCAGCGCCAAGGGCCTGGAGGACGGCTTCCGCTTCGGGCCGGTCCTTGCGCAGCCCGGGCAGGAAGGCCGCGGGAGTGCCCTCGACCTCACGGAGGCAGTCCTGCCCCATGGCTGACAGGACGCCATCGGGGCCGAGTTCGAGGAAGGTGGTGACACCCTCGGCGTGGGCGGCGCGCATACCGTCGTGGAAGCGGACGGCCTCCCGGACATGCCGCACCCAGTACTCCGGGTCACGAAGCTCGGCGGGGTCGGCGAGACAGCCGGTCACATTCGAGACGACCGGCAACTGGGCATCGTCGTACGTGAGTTGACCCAGAACCGAGCGGAACTCCGCCAGCATCGGCTCCATCAGCGGCGAGTGGAAGGCATGGCTTACGCGCAGCCGCTTGACCTTCCGCCCCTCCGCCTCGAGAGCGGCAGCGACCTGCTCCACCTCGGCCTCGGCGCCGGAGATCACGACCGACTCGGGGCCGTTCACGGCGGCGATACCGACCTGCTCGCGGCCCTCCAGCAGCGGCGCGACCTCCCCCTCGGAAGCCCGTACGGAGACCATGACGCCCCCGGCGGGCAGGGCCTGCATCAGGCGCCCACGCGCCGCCACCAGCTTCGCCGCATCAGCCAGCGACCACACACCCGCCAGGTACGCAGCTGTCACCTCACCGATGGAGTGACCCAGCAACACAGCCGGAGCCACACCACGCGACTCCACCAGCCGATACAGCGCCACCTCCAGCGCAAACAGCGCCGCCTGCGCAAACTGCGTCTGATCGAGCAGGTCACCCCCACCCCAGACCACCTCGCGCAAAGGCACGGGCAGCAGACCATCCAGCTCCGCACACACCTCATCCCAGGCCCGCGCAAACACCGGATACGTCTCGTAAAGCTCCCGCCCCATCCCCAGCCGCTGCGCCCCCTGACCGGTGAACAGCACACCAAGGCGCCCGTCCCCAGCCACAGGCCCACTCACCGAAGGCAGGCTCTCCAAAGCCGCGAGCAACGACTCCCGGTCCGCCCCCGTGACCACCGCACGGTATTCCAACCCCGCACGACTCACCGCAAGCGAAAACCCGACGTCAGCAACCCCCACCTCCGGCTGCCGCGCCACAAACGACCCAAGACGCTCCGCCTGCCCCGCCAACGCCTCCGCAGAACGAGCAGACAACACCCACGGCACCGGACCCACCACCACCGGAGCAACCGACGCCACCCGCCCCTCTTCCTCAGGAGCCTGCTCCAGCACCACATGCGCATTCGTCCCACTGATACCGAACGACGACACACCGGCACGGCGGGGACGGCCGGTGTCCGGCCACTCCTGCGCTTCGGCGAGCAGCTCGACCGCGCCCGCGGACCAGTCGACATGCGGAGTGGGCGCATCGATGTGCAGGCTCTTGGGCAGCACGCCGTGCCGCAGGGCCATGACCATCTTGATGACACCGGCCGCGCCGGCCGCGGCCTGGCTGTGTCCGATGTTCGACTTGACCGTCCCCAGCCACAGCGGCCGGTCCTCGGGGCGGTCCTGGCCATACGTGGCCAGCAGTGCCTGGGCCTCGATCGGGTCGCCCAGCGTCGTGCCGGTGCCGTGCGCCTCGACCGCGTCCACCTGGCCGGCGGTCACGCCCGCGTTGGCGAGTGCCTGGTCGATGACGCGCTGCTGGGAGGGGCCGTTCGGCGCGGTCAGGCCGTTGGACGCACCGTCCTGGTTCACCGCCGAGCCCCGTACCACCGCGAGGATCGGGTGACCGTGGCGCTCGGCGTCCGACAGCCGCTCGACCAGCAGGATTCCGGCGCCTTCGGAGAGCACGGTGCCATCGGCTCCCGTACCGAACGCCCTGACCTCACCGCTGCGTGCCAGGTTCTGCTGGCGGCTGAAGTCGACGAAGGTGACCGGGGTGGACATCACGGTGACGCCGCCGGCCAGCGCCATCGAGCATTCGCCGGAGCGCAGCGCCTGAATCGCGAGGTGCAGGGAGACCAGCGAGGAGGAACAGGCGGTGTCCACGGATACGGCGGGGCCTTCGAGGCCGAGCAGGTAGGCGACCCGGCCGGAGAAAATGCTGCCGTCGGAACCGCTGCCGAGAAAGGCGGCCACTTCCTCGGATATGCCGGAGACTCCGGTGCCGTAGTCGTGGTACATGACGCCGGCGAAGACACCGGTTTTGCTCCCCTTCAGCGAGAGGGGGTCGATTCCGGCGCGTTCGACGGCTTCCCAGGAGACCTCCAGCATCAGCCGCTGCTGTGGGTCCATGGCCAGCGCTTCGCGCGGGGAGATCCCGAAGAATGCCGGGTCGAACTCCGCTGCCTCGTGCAGGAATCCGCCCTGTCGGACATAGGAAGTGCCGCGGTGTGCGGGGTCCGGGTGGTACAGCGAGTCGAGGTCCCAGCCGCGGTCGGCGGGGAATTCGGTGATGCCGTTCTCGCCCTGGGACACCAGGTCCCAGAGGTCCTCCGGTGACGCCACGCCGCCCGGGTACCGGCAGGCCATTCCGACGATCGCGATCGGCTCGGATTCGAGCTCCCAGACGCGACGGCGGCTCTCTCGCAGGTCGATCGCCGCCTGCTTCAGATACTCGACAAGCTTCTCGTTGTTCGTCACCTGCACCGGCCCCCTCAGGCTGGAAAGAAAGTTTTGGACAGAATCGCGATCAGGACTTTCCGAACTCCTGGTCGAAGTAGTCCAGTAGTTCATCGGCGGAGGCATCTCGGATATCGCTGTGTGTCTCGCGTTGATCCGTTGCCGGGCCGCCGTCGCGATACCTGCTCAGGGCCCGCTCAAGGCGTTTCGTGATGGTCGTTCGTTCACGGCTTTCCGTTTCCAGCGTCAGCAGAGCGTTTTCCAGCTTGGTGAGGGTCGCCAGCGCCGCGGCGACCGCATCGGGTTCGTCATCGACGAGCGCGGTGAGAATGTGGTTCGCCAGTGCCGTGGAGGTCGGGTAGTCGAATACCAACGTGGCCGGCAGCCGCAGCCCGGTCGCCGCGTGAAGGCCGTTGCGCAGTTCCACCGCGGTCAGCGAATCGAAGCCCAGCTCGCTGAAGCTCTGATCCGCGCTGACCATGTCGGCACCGGAGTGCCCCAGCACCATGGCCGTGTGGTTGCGCACCAACTCCAGGACCACAGCGGTGCGTTCGGCGGCCGGCACCTCCGTCAGCCGGTCGCGCAGGGACTTCGCCGGGGCGGGCCCGGCGCTCACCGTGCGGCGCGCGGGAGCGCGGACGAGGCCACGCAGGATCGCGGGCACCTCCCCGGCCGCCGCGACCTTCCTGGCGTCCAGCGCGACAGGGATCACCACCGGGGTTCCGGCGGCGCCCACCACGTCGAACAGCGCCACGCCCTCCTCCGAGGACATCGGCGGCAGCCCCTCCCGGTTCATCCGCCGCAGATCGGTGTCGGTGAGCTTCCTGGTGAGGTCGCTGCGCTCCGCCCAGAGCCCCCAGGCCAGTGACAGCGCGGAGAGGCCGTGGGCGTGCCGGTGCTCGGCCAGCGCGTCGAGGAAGGTGCTCGCCGCCGCGTAGTTGGCCTGGCCGGGCGCGCCGAGCACCCCGGAGGCCGAGGAGAACAGCACAAACGCCGACAGGTCCAGATCCTTGGTGAGCTCGTGCAGATTCCAGGCCGCGTCGACCTTGGGCCGCAGTACGGTCTCGATCCGCTCCGGGGTCAGCGCGCCGATCAGTCCGTCGTCCAGCACTCCGGCGGTGTGCACCACACCGGTCAGCGGCGCGTCCGCCGGTATCCCGGCGAGCAGTGCGCCGAGCGCGTCCCGGTCGGCCGCGTCACAGGCGACCACGTCCACGTGGGCACCGATCGCGGTCAGCTCCTCCCGGAGGCGCGCGGCCCCGTCGGCTGCCAGGCCCCGCCGGCCGGCCAGAATCAGCCGCTTGGCACCGTGCTCGGCGACCAGGTGCCGCGCGACCAGACCGGCCAGCATGCCGGCGCCACCGGTGATCAGCACTGTGCCGTGACCAGCCCATACGGGTTCCCGGTCGGCATCCACCGGCCCGAACCGGGCCAGCCGGGGAGCGGAGGCGACCCCGTCGCGCACCGCCAGCTGCGGTTCCGCCTCGGCCAGCAGTCCGGGCAGGGCCCGCAGCGACGACGCCTCGCCGTCGAGGTCGGCGAGCACGATCCGGCCCGGGTTCTCGGACTGCGCGGACCGCACCAGACCCCAGACGGGGGCGAGCGCGAGATCCGGGCTCAGCTCACCGGACACGGCGACCGCGCCTTGGGTGAGCACCACCAGTTTCGCGTCGGCGAACCGGCTCTCGGCCAGCCAGGTCTGCACCGTCCCCAGCACCTGGTGCACCGCCGAGCGCACGGCATCCGGCACCGCACCCGCGCCGGCCGCCGGGACCGGCAGCAGCACATACTCCGGCACCGTGTCCTGCTTGCCGAGCACCGCCAGATCCGCCGCGACACCGGCCTCGATACCGGCGGCCCGCAGCGAACCCGCGAACTCGTCGGCGGCGGGCCCGACCACGGCCATGGACGTCTCGATGACTCGGCTGGAGGAGCTGGGCAGTTCCGTCCAGTCCAGCCGGAAGACCGCGTCCCGGCCACTCCCAGCGGCCCGCAACTGATCGGCCGAGACCTCACGCACCACCAGCGACTCGACGGTCGCCACGGGAGCCCCGGTGGCATCGCTCACCTCGACCCGCACACCGTTCTCACCGGCCTTGCTCAGCCTGGCGCGCAGCGCGGTGGCGCCCACCGCATGCAGCTGGACCCCGGTCCACGCGAACGGCAGCCCCGGCCCCTGGTCGCCGTGGGCTTCGCCCAGGCCCACCGTGTGCAGCACCGCGTCAAGGAGTGCCGGATGCAGACCGAACCGGCCCGCCTCTCCGACGGCCTCCTCGGGCAGGGCGACCTCCGCGAAGACGTCCTCCCCGCGCCGCCACGCCGCCCGCAGCCCCTGGAATACCGGGCCGTACTCGTAACCCGCCGCGGCAAGTTCCCCGTAGAACCCGTCCACCGGAACGGCCTCCGCACCGGCAGGCGGCCAGGACTCCTCGCCGCGCGCGGCCGTAGCCCCGGTGCCGACGGCCAGCACACCGGCGGCGTGCCGGGTCCACGGCTGATCGGCCGCCGCGTCCTCGTCGCGGGAGAACACCGCGAGGTTCCGGCGCCCGTTCTCGTCGGACTCACCCACGGTGACCCGCAGCTGCACCCCGCCGGTCGGCGCGATGACCAGCGGACTCTCCAGGGTGAGTTCCTCCAGCAGATCGCAACCCACCTGGTCCCCGGCCCGGATGGCCAGTTCGACCAGCCCGGTGCCCGGCACCAGCACCGTGCCCAGCACGCTGTGCTCGGCCAGCCAACGGTGCGTGGACAGCGACAGCCGCCCCGTGAACAAGAAACCGTCCGAGTCCGGCAGCGCCACCGCGGCACCGAGCAGCGGATGGTCCGCCGCGCCCAGCCCCACCGAGGACACATCTCCGGCGCCGGACGAGGTCTCCAGCCAGTAGCGCTGCCGCTGGAAGGCGTAGGTGGGCAGGTCGATCCGCCGACCGGCCGGGAGCAGGGTGCTCCAGTCCACCGGGACGCCGTGTGCCCAGAGTTGGGCGAGCGACTGCGCGAAGCGGGACCAGCCGCCTTCGTCGCGGCGCAGGGTTCCCGTCACCACGACGGGGCTGCCCGCTTCCTGCGCCGTGTCCTCGATGCCCGGGGTCAGTACGGGATGCGCACTGCACTCCACGAACACGCCGTACCCATCGGCGACCAGCGCCTGAACGGCTTCCTCGAACCGCACCGTGTTGCGCAGGTTCTCGAACCAGTACCCGGCATCCAGCTCCTCGCCCGACACCACCGACGCATGCACCGCCGAGTAGAACGGGATACGACCCTGACCAGGGCACACCTCGGCAAGAACCGTCGCCAGCTCCGCGCGCAACAACTCGACCTGCGCACCGTGCGAGGCGTAGTCCACCGGAACCTTCCGGGCCCGCACCTCCTGCTCAGCACACTCCGCCAACAACTCCTGCAAGGCATCGGGATCACCCGAAACCACCGTGGCGGACGGCCCGTTAAGGGCAGCCACGGACAGCTGGTCACCCCACCTGGCGATGCGCTCCTGTACGGCTTCGCGGGAACCGGCGACCGACACCATTCCGCCGCGACCGGCCAGCACCCGACCGATGGCCTGACTGCGCAATGCCACCACCCGGGCACCATCACGCAGCGACAAAATCCCGGCGACACAAGCGGCCGCGATCTCGCCCTGGGAATGACCGACGACAGCCGACGGCATCACGCCACAGTCCTCCCAGACCGCAGCAAGCGACACCATCACCGCCCAAAGGACGGGCTGCACCACATCAACCCGCGCCAACGCGTCCTCGTCGGACAGCACCTCATCCAACTTCCAGGACACGAACTCCGACAGCGCCGCACCACACTCAGCCATCCGCCCCGCGAACACCGGGGAGGAGGCCAGCAGTTCATCCGCCATCCCCAGCCACTGCGACCCCTGACCAGGGAAAACCAGCACCGCACCAGAAGCCGCAGTAGCCGCCACACTCCCCTGCACCACACCGGCACCATCCAGGCCACCGGCAAAACCACCAGCAACCCCACCGGCAAGCCCACGCAAGCCACCCAGCAGCTGCTCCCGCTCAGCACCCACCACCACGGCCCGGTGCTCCAACACCGCCCGCGAAGCAACCAGCGACAACCCAACATCAGCCAGACCCACCTCCGGCCGCTCCTCCACAAACGACGCCAACCGCCCCGCCTGCGCCACCAACGCCTGCTCCGAACGCGCCGACAGCACCCACGGGACCAAGCCGGCAGACGTGCCCCCAGAGGGCACACCTCTGCCCTGCTCCACGGCCTCCGGCTCAGCCGCAGGTGCCTGCTCCAGCACCACATGCGCGTTCGTGCCGCTGATGCCGAACGAGGACACACCGGCCCGCCAGGGTTCGCCGGTCTTCGGCCACTGGCGGAGTTCGGTCAGCAGCTCGACGGTGCCGGCGGACCAGTCGACGTGCGGGGTGGGCGCGTCGACATGCAGGGTCTTCGGCAACAGGCCGTGCCGCATGGCCAGCACCATCTTCATCACTCCGGCCATGCCGGCGGCGGCCTGGGTGTGCCCGATGTTGGACTTGATCGACCCCAGCCACAGGGGCCGGTCGGCGATCCGGTCACGGCCGTACGTGGCGATCAGCGCCTGGGCCTCGATGGGGTCGCCGAGGGTGGTGCCGGTGCCGTGGGCCTCCACCGCGTCGACCTGATCAGCCGTCACCCCTGCGTTGGCCAGAGCCTGTTCGATGACACGCTGCTGCGAGGGGCCGTTGGGTGCGGTGAGACCGTTGGAGGCACCGTCCTGGTTCACCGCTGTGCCCCGGACCACCGCGAGGACGGTGTGGCCGTTGCGCCGGGCGTCCGAGAGGCGCTCGACGAGGACCATGCCGACGCCCTCGCCCCAGCCGGTGCCGTCCGCCGCGGCGGCGAACGCCTTGCAGCGGCCGTCCGCGGACAGGCCGCGCTGCCGGGAGAAGTCGACGAAGGTGTCCGGAGTGGACATCACCGATACGCCGCCGGCCAGCGCCAGGGTGCATTCCCCGGTGCGCAGTGCCTGGATGGCCCAGTGCAGGGCGACCAGTGAGGAGGAGCAGGCGGTGTCGACGGTCACGGCGGGGCCTTCGAATCCGAAGGTGTAGGAGACCCGGCCGGAGAGGACGCTGCCCGCGCTGCCGGTCCCGACGTAGCCTTCGAGGTCCTCGGGGATCTGGCCGCTCGGCGGGGCGTAGTCGTGGTAGCTCACTCCGGCGAACACACCGGTCTTGCTGCCGCGCAGGGTGGTCGGGTCGATGCCGGCGTTCTCGAAGGCCTCCCAGACGGTCTCCAGCAGGATCCGCTGCTGGGGGTCGGTGGCCAGCGCCTCGCGCGGATTGATCTCGAAGAAGCTCGCGTCGAAGTCGGCGACGTCGTAGAGGAATCCGCCTTCGCGGGTGTAGGTCTTTCCGCTGCGGCCGGGGTCCGGGTCGTAGATGCCCTCGACGTCCCAGCCGCGGTTCTCCGGGAAGTCGCTGATGGCGTCGCCGCCGGAGACCAGCAGGTGCCACAGGTCGTCCGGGGAGGCCACCTGGCCGGGGAAGCGGCAGGCCATCCCGACGATGACGATGGGGTCGTCGTCGGTCGCCGACGCGGTGGACCGCACGGCGACGGGCGCGGCCGAGGCGCCCAGCAGCTGTTCCCGCAGATGGCGGACCAGGGCAACGGGGGTGGGGTAGTCGAAGACCAGGGTCGCGGACAGGCTCAGACCGGTCGCGGTGTCCAGCCGGTTGCGCAGTTCGACGGCGGTCAGGGAGTCGAAGCCGAGGTCCCGGAAGGCGCGGGAGGTCTCCACCGCGCCGCCGCCGGCATATCCGAGGACCAAGGCGATCTGCGTGGTGACCAGGTCCATCAGGGCCCGGTCCTGGTCGGTCTGCGGCAGTCCGGCCAGCCGTTCCCGCAGGGAGTCGCCGGTGCCGGCCCCGGCCGCCGCGGCGGTCCGCCGGCGGAACGGGACCAGGCCGTGCAGCATCGGCGGGAAGTCGCCGGTGACGGCGAGGACGTTGATGTCCAGGCGCACCGGTACGACCAGCGGTGCGCCGGAGCGGACGGCGCCGTCGAACATCCGCATGCCCTCGTCGGGGGTCTGCGCCACGATTCCCTTACGGGCCATCCGCCGCAGGTCGTTCTCGCCGAGGCCGCCGGCCATCCCGCCGCCGTCCTGCGCCCACAGACCCCAGGCCAGCGAGACGCACGGCAGGCCGAGGCCGTGGCGGTGTTCGGCCAGGGCGTCGAGGAAGGCGTTGGCCGCCACGTAGTTCGCCTGTCCGGGTGCGTCGAAGACGCTGCACGCGGCGGAGAACAGGATGAACGCGGACAGGTCGAGGTCGCGGGTCAGCTCATGCAGGTTCCAGGCCGCGTCGACCTTGGGCCGCAGCACCTTGTCCATGCGCTCCGGGTTGAGCGAGGCGAGGACACCGTCGTCCAGGACGCCCGCGGTGTGCACGACCCCTGTCAGCGGGGCGTCCGCGGGGACCGTGGCCAGCAGGGCGGCCAGCGCCTCCCGGTCCGCGGTGTCACAGGCGGCGATGGTCACCCGGGCGCCGAGGGCGGTCAGTTCGTCGCGCAGTTCGGCGGCGCCGTCGGCGGCCATACCGCGGCGGCTGGTCAGCAGCAGATGCCGGACGCCGAGGCCGGCCACGAGATGGCGGGCGGTGATCGCGCCCAGGCTGCCGGTGCCGCCGGTGACCAGCACCGTGCCGTCGGCGGTCCACACCGGCTCCGGTTCCCGCTCGGGGGCGGGCAGTTGGGCGAGGCGGGGTGCCGAGACGTGTCCGCCGCGGATCGCCAGCTCCGGTTCCCCGGCGTCGGCCACGGCGGGCAGCGCGTCCAGGGACCGGGTGTCGTCGTCGATGTCGACGAGGACGAGGCGGTCGGGATGCTCCGACTGCGCGGAGTGCACCAGGCCCCAGGCCGGTGCCGTCACCAGATCGACGGGTTCCTCGGCCACCGAGACCGCGCCGCGGGTGAGCACCACGAGCCGGGTGCCGGCGAACCGCTCCTCGGCCAGCCACCACTGGAGGCGGGCCAGCAGCTGATGGGTGGTTTCCCGTACGGCATCGGGCACGGCGCCTGAGGTGGCCCCGTTGACCGGCAGCACCACGGTGTCCGGTACCGGCGCGTCGGTGTCGTCCGGGTCGAGGAGGGAGGCGCCCAGGGCTGCGGCGAGGGCGGGATCGTCGCCGAGTACCGCCCAGGAGCCGCCGGTCCGTTCGGCGACCGGGACGGGTGTCCAGTCCAGCCGGTACAGCGAGTCCGGGGTGTCCGCGTGGCCGGCGAGTTCGTCGGCGGTCACGGTGCGGCGGGTGACCCGGTCCACGGAGGCGACGACGGCGTTGTCCGCGTCGGCGGCCACTACGCAGAAGCCGTCCGCACCGGCCGGGGAGATCTTGACCCGCAGGGTGGTGGCGCCGACGGCGTGCAGCCGGAAGCCGGTCCACGAAGCGGGCAGCCGGGGGCCGTCGGTGGCGGACTCGGCCCGGCTCAGGGTCTGGAGCACGGCTTCCAGCAGGGCGGGGTGCAGCCCGTAGCCATCCGCCTGAGCGGCCGGTTCGTCGGGGAGGGCGACCTCCGCGTACAGGTCCGCGCCGCGGCGCCAGGCCGCGCGGACGCCCTGGAAGACCGGCCCGTAGCCGAAGCCGGTCGCCGCCAGCTCGTCGTAGAGCCCCTCCACCATGAGGGGTTCGGCGGCGGCCGGGGGCCAGGAGGTCTCCGGGAAGGCCGGCGCGGGCGCGGTGCCCCCGGCGGCGAGGACACCGGTGGCGTGCCGGGTCCAGGGCCGGGTGTCCTCGGCGTCCTCGGGCTTCGAGAACACCGAGAGAGCGCGTCGGCCGTTCTCGTCCGGCGCGTCCACGGTGAGCTGGATCCGCACCCCGGCGCGGACGGGCAGAACCAGCGGGTCGAGCGTCGTCAGTTCCTCGATCAGTGTGCAGCCGGCCTGGTCACCGGCCTGGACGGCCAGCTCGACGAGGGCGGAGCCGGGCAGTACGACGGTGCCCAGGACGACATGGTCGGCCAGCCAGGGGTGGGTGGCGAGGGACAGCCGGCCGGTCAGGAGGAAGCCGTCGGAGCCGGGCAGCGGCAGTACCGCGCCGAGCAGAGGATGGTTTCCCGCCCCGAGCCCGGCGGAGGTCACATCGGCGCTTCCGGCGGCGCCCTCCAGCCAGTAGCGGCCGCGCTGGAAGGCGTAGGTCGGCAGGTCCACCAGCCGTCCGCCGGGCAGCAGGGCGGGCCAGTCCACGCGGACGCCCCGGGTCCACAGCCCGGTCAGCGCCTTCAGCAGGGCCTCGGGGTCGGCGAGCGGTGCCCGCAGGCTCGGCTGGAAGGTGACGGTGTCGTCCTCGGGCAGGCAGTCGCGTCCCATGGCGGAGAGCACACCGCCAGGGCCGAGTTCGAGGAAGGTGGTGACACCGTCGGCGTGGGCGGCCTGGATGCCGTCGTGGAAGCGGACGGCCTCCCGGACGTGCCGCACCCAGTACTCCGGGTCGCGGAGTTCGGCGGGGTCGGCGAGGCGGCCGGTCACATTCGACACCACCGGCAACCGGGGCTCGGAGTAGGTGAGTTGCTCGACGACGGTGCGGAACTCCGCCAGCATCGGCTCCATGAGCGGCGAGTGGAAGGCATGGCTGACCCGCAGTCCCTTCACCTTGCGGCCGCGCGACTCCAGTACCGCGACCAGGTGCTCCACCGGCTCCGCGGCACCGGAGAGCACCACCGATGCCGGGCCGTTCACCGCCGCGATACCGATCTGCTCGCGGCCCTCCAGGAGCGCGCGCACCTCGTCCTCGGAGGCCGCCGCCGAGACCATCACGCCGCCGCTCGGCAGGGCCTGCATCAGCCGTCCACGGGCCGCGACCAGCTTCGCCGCGTCCGCGAGCGACCAGACACCCGCGAGATGGGCCGCGGTGACCTCACCGATGGAGTGGCCCAGCAGCACGTCCGGGACCACGCCGTAGGACTCGACGAGCCGGAAGAGCGCGACCTCCAGCGCGAACAGCGCCGCCTGCGCATACTGCGTCTGGTGGAGGAGCTCCTCCTCACCGCCGCCGGGCACGGCCCAGACGACCTCGGTCAGCGGACGCGGCAGCAGACCGTCGAACTCCGCGCACACCTCGTCCCAGGCCCGCGCGAACACCGGGTACGCCGCGTGGAGTTCGCGGCCCATGCCGAGCCGCTGGGCACCCTGACCGGCGAACAGCGTGGCGAGCCGTCCCTCGCTCACGGCCCGCGGCTGGTCGGTGTCCTCGGCCAGTGCCCGGAGTCCGGCGAGCAGTTCGTCGCGGTCGGCGCCGGTCACCGCCGCGCGATAGTCCAGTCCGGCGCGCGTGGTCACCAGCGAGAAGCCGATGTCGACCGGGTCCAGTTCGGGACGGGACGCCACATGGGACGCCAGGCGCCCGGCCTGGTCGGCCAGTGCCTCCCGGGAGCGGGCGGACAGCACCCAGGGGACGAGCCCGGTCCCGGGCGCCGCGGTGGCCGGCAGGTCCGCCACGTCCTCCGGGGCCGTCGGCCGCGCGTCATCCGGCTCCGAATCCGGCTCCGACTGCGGCTCCGGCTCCGGTGCCTGTTCCAGTACGACGTGCGCGTTGGTGCCGCTGATCCCGAAGGAGGAGACGCCCGCCCGGCGGGGGTGGCCGGAGTCCGGCCACGCGCGTTCCCGGGTGAGCAGCTCCACCGAGCCGGCCGACCAGTCCACATGCGGCGAGGGCTCGTCCACGTGCAGGGTCTTCGGCAGCATCCCGTGCCGCATGGCGAGGACCATCTTCATCACCCCGGCCACGCCCGCGGCGGCCTGGGTGTGCCCGAGGTTCGACTTGATCGAGCCCAGGTAGAGCGGCTGCTCCTCCGGCCGGTCCTGTCCGTACGTGGCCAGCAGTGCCTGCGCCTCGATCGGGTCGCCCAGCCGTGTGCCGGTGCCGTGGGCCTCCACCGCGTCCACCTCGCCCGTGGACAGCCGGGCGTTGGCCAGCGCCTGCCGGATCACCCGCTGCTGCGCGGGGCCGTTCGGCGCGGTCAGCCCGCTGCTCGCGCCGTCCTGGTTGACCGCGGAGCCCCGCACCACGGCAAGGACCGGATGCCCGTTGCGCCGGGCGTCGGACAGCCGCTCCACCAGCAGCACACCGGCGCCCTCGCCCCAGCCGGTGCCGTCCGCGGCCGCCGCGAACGACTTGCAGCGGCCGTCGGCTGCGAGACCGCGCTGCCGCGAGAAGTCGATGAAGGTCTCCGGGGTGAACATCACGGTCACCCCGCCGGCCAGCGCCATGCTGCATTCGCCGGCCCGCAGCGCCTGAATCGCCCAGTGCAGCGCCACCAGCGACGAAGAGCAGGCGGTGTCCACCGTCACCGCCTGGCCCTCCAGGCCGAAGAGGTAGGCCACCCGGCCCGAGACGACGCTGGAGTCGGCACCGTTGCCCTGGAACGCCGCGATGTCCTCGGCGACGCCGGAGACGCCGGAGCCGTAGTCGTGGTACATCACGCCGGTGAAGACGCCGGTCTTGCTGCCCCGCAGCGAGGTCGGGTCGATGCCGGCACGTTCGATGGCTTCCCAGGACACCTCCAGCAGCAGCCGCTGCTGAGGGTCCATGGCCACCGCCTCGTGCGGGGAGATGCCGAAGAACCCCGGGTCGAACTCCGCCGCCCCGTGGAGGAATCCGCCCTCCCGGGTGTACGAGGTGCCGAGGTGCTCGGGGTCGGGGTGGTAGAGCGAGTCCACGTCCCAGCCGCGGTCGACGGGGAACTCCGAGACGCCGTCGGTCCCGGCGGACACCACATCCCACAGTTCCTCCGGCGAGGACACCCCACCGGGATAGCGGCACGCCATTCCTACGATGGCGATCGGCTCGGACTCTTTCCGCTCGGTTTCGGTCAACCGGGCCCGGGTATCCCGAAGCTCAGCCGTTGTCCGCTTGAGGTACTCGAGCAGCTTTCCCTCGTTGTTCGCCACCGTATTCCACTCCACTGAATCGGTCGGAGGACCTTTACGTCGATGACACCGAAAGACACCGAACGCCACGACACCGGTACGGCGCACACGACGGCGGCAGCCCCTGCCGCGCCGGGCGCCGCATCATTCGCCCTGATGAGGGCGCGTATTGAGGC
This sequence comes from Streptomyces sp. P9-2B-2, assembly GCF_030406865.1. NCBI lineage: Bacteria > Bacillati > Actinomycetota > Actinomycetes > Kitasatosporales > Streptomycetaceae > Streptomyces > Streptomyces sp. P9-2B-2. The sequence goes on from NZ_CP129126.1 coordinate 1,261,682, forward strand.
CGAGCAGTCGGCTTCCCAAGAATTCCCAGCTCGACAGATCCCCCTTCGACTCACTGCGGGCCACGCTACGGAATCGCCGGTGGGTACTCCAACCCCTAGCCGTCCCCTAAGGGATATCGCCCAACCCTGAGATAAGGGTGGGGCGATGAGGGCTGATCAGGGGTTGATACCGGCGGTCCGGTCAGGGTCGCGGTGAATTACCCGGTGTACGGGTGTGAAGCGGAGAAGTTCCGCGCGTGGATACGGGTCGCAAGGAAGGTCGGGTGGCGAAATACCGGTCGCGGCTCCCGCGTACTCCAGGCCCGCCGGCCGCCCCCACGGCCGTACCGCTGAGCAGTGACGGAGCCGCCATTTCCCCTGCTCACGGCACCAACGGGCACATGGGCGACCTCTGGGCACCAGGGCCGGGGGAACGAGCGAAGCGCACGAAATCCCGCTTCTCTTGCGGCTGTCAGGTTAGAGCCGCGATCCACGCGTCGGCTACCCCTATCCGGTACCCGTGAACCCCTTAATTTTGCGCCATGCACCAGCGTCTGAATGCACATCACATCGGTGACAGGCGAGGAGCGGACCGGATACGCTGAAGCCGCTGGGGCCGTCATCCGGAACGGTGTTGACGACCGCGGCACGAGACATGGGGAGGATTCATATGCCCAGGGGGGCGGCCCGCGTCGGTGCCTTCGCGTTAGCAGTGGTACTGCTGACCGCGGGATGCACGGACAAGGGGCATTCCGATAAAGCGTCCGATCTCAAGGACAAAGCGTCGGCCTGTGTGAAGGCACTGCGAATCGTCGATCTGGTGCCGGATCCGAAGAAGGCCGAGGACTACGAGAAAAAGGGCAAGGAATTACGCGAGCTGTCGAAGAACGTACGGGACCGTGATGTCGCGAAGGCCATGCGCCAGGTCGCTCACCAATACGGCATGGCGCGGGCCGAGGCCGCCCGCGATTTCGGCCGGGTGGCGGTATGGGTCAAGGGAACCGTCACCAACATCAAAGCGCTGAAAAAGGTGTGTGCCTGACCATGGGGCAGACTGAAGCGCACACCGGGGACTCCCCCGTCGCGCCGGCCGTCGCGTGGGACTCCGGTGGGGCGTCGCGGACCGCCGTGCTGTTCCCCGGCATGGGCCGGTTCGATTTCGCGAGCGCCGGCCGGTTCCTGGTGCTCGACCGGTATGCCCGCGCCCGGCTCGCGGCCGCCGACGAGGTGCTCGGCTTCTCCGTACTGGAACGGTTCCACGAGGCCGGCGCCGACTACTCCGAGTACGCCCAGCTGGCCTTTCTGATCGCTTCGCTCGCCGCCGCGGACCGGGCCGAGGACCGGTTCGGTATGCGGCCGGACGTCTGTGCCGGGGCCAGCTTCGGCCAGAAGGCGGCGGCCGCGTACGCCGGTTCGCTCGATTTCCCCGATGTCGTACGGATGACGGCGGAGCTGGCGCACTGCGAGAAGGAGTACTTCACCACCGAGCACTCGGACGTGGTGACCCACGCCGTTTACCGCGTCCCGGACGAGGAGTTCCACGCCCTGCTGGGCGAAATGCGGGCGCGGGGCGACTGGTTCGAGATATCCGGCGAGCTGGACCGCGGGTTCTACATGGTGTCCCTGCCGGAATCCCGGCTGGAGGAGTTCATCCGGGCGGTGCGGGACCTCGGCGGATACTCGATGTACACCATGCGCCCGCCGGTGCACGCCCGTGCGTTCGGCGCACTGCGCCGCAAGGCGGAGGCCGAGGTCTTCCCCAAGTACCGGATCAAGGCGCCCCGGCTCCCCGTCATCTCGGACGCCGACGGCACGGTGGTGGACTCCGCCGAGGCGATGCGGACCATGCTGCTGGACACCTTCGACCGAACGATCCACTGGCCGGCCATGGTCACCTCGATGGTCGGCCTCGGCGTGGAAACGCTTCATGTCACCGGCGCCGACGACATGTTCCACCGGCTGAACTGCACCGTCCGCGCCTTCGACGTCCTCACCGTCAACCCGAAGAACGCCCTGCGCCCGGGACCCCCGAAGCTCCGGAACCGCCGGGCGGCCTGAGACCGGCCCGCCGGGCGCGGACAGGCTCCCACTAGTCCAGGTTCGCGCTGTTCAGGTAGGCGAGGACGGCGAGCACCCGGCGGTTGGTGTCGTTGGAGTTGGTCAGATTCAGCTTGCCGAAGACGCTGGCGATGTGTTTGCTCACCGCGCCTTCGCTGATGTAGAGGCGGTGCGAGACCGCCGCGTTGGAACAGCCCTCGGCCATCAGCTCCAGGACCTCCCGTTCCCGGGCGGTCAGGGTGCCCAGCGGCTCCTGGTGGGCGTTGCTCTCCACCAGTTTGGAGATGACCTCCGGGTCCATCGCGGTACCGCCCTCGGCGACCCGGCGCAGCGCGTCCACGAACTGCGTGGCGTTGAACACCCGGTCCTTCAGCAGATAACCGATGGCACCGGACCCGTCGGCCAGCAGCTCGCGCGCATAGAGCTGCTCGACGTGCTGGGACAGCACCAGGACGGGCAGACCGGGGATCCGCCGACGGGCCTCGTGCGCCGCCTGGAGCCCCTCGTCGGTGAACGTGGGCGGTAGCCGGACATCCACGATCGCGACGTCGGGCCGGTGCTCCTGCACGGCCGTGAGCAGCTCCGGGCCGGTCTCGACCGCGGAGACCACCTCGAAGCCGTGCGCGGTGAGCAGATGGGTCAGACCTTCGCGAAGCAGGTAGAGGTCCTCTACGAGGACAACACGCACGGAATCTCCAGAGTGACTGTGGTGGGGCCGCCAAGTGGACTGTGCACGGCGAGACTTCCGTCGAAGGTAGCGAGCCGCCGCTGGACGCCGCGCAGCCCGCTGCCCTTCGCCGGATCGGCGCCCCCGACCCCGTTGTCGGTGAGCGCGATCCGCAGCTGGTTCGCCGTGTGGCGCACCTCGATGTGCACCCGGCCCGCCTCGGCGTGTTTGGAAACATTGGTGAGCAGTTCGGACACCGCGAAATAGGCGGCGGACTCGACCGGGCGCTCGGGACGGCCCGGCAGCTCGATCCGCAGACCGACGGAGAGCGGCGAGTCCAGGGCCAGCCCGCGGATGGCGTCCGCGATACCGCGTTCGGCGAGCACCGGCGGATTGATCCCGCGGATCAGATGGCGTAACTCGATGAGCGCCTTCGCGGAGGCTTCCCTGGCGGTCCCGACCATCGTCTTGGCCGCGGCCGGGTCGCGTTCCATGAGCGCCTCGATGGCGCCGAGCTTCATCCCCATGGCCACCCACTGCGCCTGCGCCCCGTCGTGCAGATCCCGTTCGATCCGGCGCAGCTCCGAGGAGAGGGTTTCCCGGGCCTCCATCCGGGTCTCGGTGAGCTGGTCCACCCTGCGCCCGAGCAGCGCCGACTTGGTCGGTCCGAGGAGGAGCCAGCTCCACAGGCCGTGCAGCCGCAGCAGCGGGATGGCGAGCAGGCTCCCGGTCAGGGTGCCGACCACACCGATCAGGGGGGCGGTGGCGATCGGATATGCGCCGAGGACCGGCACGCCGCGGGTCAGCAGGGGCCAGCTCTCGAAGGTGTGGAAGTCGACGAAGAGCTGAAGCAGCGACGCCCAGGCCCAGGACCAGATCAGGCCGAAGAAGCAGTATCCGGTGAGCAGCACGGGCACCGCGGCGAGCAGCACCCCCACTACGGGATCGAGCAGCAGCCAGAGCAGGTCCCGCCAGGTGGCGAGGTCCCGGGCGTTCTGCCGGTACCGCAGGGACCGCAGCGCCATCTCCGGGGTGCAGTACAGCGTGCGGCCGATCTGGTAGGTGCCGTCGGGCCGGGGCGCCGGCAGGACCGGTTCGGGCAGGTAGGGCCGGTCGATCCGGATGCCGGTCCACTCCTGGATCTGCTGCCGGCGCCAGGAGGTGAGCTGCCGGCCGGCGACCAGTACGGTCGGCCAGGCCCACAGCAGGATCGGCACCATCGCCAGCAGATGCATGAGGGCGGCGGCCAGTTCGGCGACCGCGAGTCCGGCGGTCAGGGCCAGCCGCCAGGTGGCGAGCCCCCCACGGCCGATCCGGATCAGCGCACGGCGTATTCCGGAGTCGGCGGCGGACGCGAGGAGTTGGCAGGTCCAGCGGCCGTGCAGATGGAGCAGAACCGGCCCGAAGCCGAAGCCGGCCAGTGCCGTCGCCACGGCGACCGGGATGGTGATCCCGGGGTGTCCTGGCCAGTGCCACGGGGACGTGGCGCCCACCACGACCAGGGTGAGCGGCAGCAGCGCCGTGAGGCTGCCGGCGACGGGGTTGATCAGCATCCACAGGATGTCCCGGGAGGTGGCCGGGTCCTTGACCAGCCAGTCCCAGCGACGTTCGTAGGAGAGCTTCTTCGGGGTCAGGTAGAGCCGGTTCTTGTAGCGGTACCAGCCGTCGGGTTCGGGTTCGGGGGGCGGCGGCGGGGGCTGGTAGGGCACCGGGATGTCCACCCCGCACCAGCGGCCGGCGAGGGTGCGGTACACATTGAGCGGATCGCGGTACCACTGGGCGAGCGACTGGATGCCGAAGAGCGTGCCGAGGCCGACGGCGGCCAGCATCGGGCCGGCGGTGAGTCCCAGCCCGAAGAGCACAAGGCCGCGCAGGGGCGCCCAGAGGTGCCGTCCGAACATCGCTCTCCCCGTGTTTCCGATGCCCCCCGGCGGGAGCGTTCGCCGCCTGCCACAATACCGACCGGAGGCAGCGGTTCCCGGTTTCTTTTGGCCGACACCCCTGGCCTCAATAGGGGGCCATTGGCCGGGAATCGATCCTCAATTCCCGGCGCCCTCTCACTATCCGCGATCCGCGGCATATCCGAGCCGCGTCCCGTAGCGGATCGCCCCCTTCCGCACGGCCCTCCGGATCCCCGCCGCGCTCGGCCACAAGCCCCAACACCTGGCTGGAAAAGGTGCCTTGGGCCCGCCAAGGATGGCCAGGTGAAGCCGCCGCCGACACTTTGTCCGCCGAGTCCGGCCCCTCTCTCCGCGGTAAGGAATGAGATATCGGGTAACCGGGGTAGAGGTAGCTCCACCCGTCGTGTAGCCGTAGCTTGATTCACGGAATGGACCGCCACGGCATATTTTCTGCATACGACGATTCACGATGCGCAAAGGTCCATACCGACTCCCCTCCCTCATCGCCAGGAGGTATTCGATGCGGTCGTCGCGCGGTGCAGCCGTCGCACCGGCCCGGGTCTACGGCGTCGGCGTCTGCGCCGGTCACCTCGTCGTGCATGACCCGTTGACCGGTACGACCCACCACCGGGACCAACTGATCACGGTGGGCCGCACGATGCTGCGGGCGAGTGAGGTCGCCGCGCACCCCGTGGCCGACCTGGCCGCGCTGGGCGGATCGTCGGCCCTCGGGGTGCGCTGGTCCCCGGTGGTGCAGCGCGATCCGTCCCCCGCGTGGGTGCCCGCGGACTCCGTGCACCGCCGGGCGGCGCGCGCGCTGGCCTGCGCCGGGCTGCTCACCGTGGACCTGCACGAGGTCGATCCGCTGCCCACCCCCGATCTCACCGATATCGCCGGTCATCTCACCGACGACGGCTGCACGGTCAGCCTCACCACCGATCGCTGCCCGGCCGAGCGCCACGCTGAGGCGCTCGCCGACTGTGTCGACGCACTGCGCATCTGCGTGGACACCGCGGCCACCGGACGGCACCGATTACGGCCCGACGAGCGCGAGCACCGACTCAGACGCCTGGTCTCCGGTACCCGCGCCATGGCCGCGGCCGGGCTGCCCACCCAGCTGTACACCCGCGTCATCCCGCCCCCGCCGGGGAACGCCGCGACCCGGTGGCTGGTCGAGCTCGCGGACGCCGTCGGCGCGCACGGGGTGACCTTCGCCCGCCCCCAGGAGGACGGCACGCTGGCGCTGCCGGACCCGGCCGACCGGGACGCCGACGCACCGCCCTGCGGAACGCTCAAGCCGCTGGACGTTCCACTGGACACGGTGTGTCTGCGCGCCGATGTCTGAGGCAGCCGTCCGCCGCGCCCGTAGTGGCACGCGGCTTCGACTCCCGTATTGCGCCCGGCAGTTGGTGCCGCGTGCCCGCCGGTCAGGCGATATCCGCGATGTCCGCCGGGAGCCCGACCGGCAGATCCGCCCGGCGCTTGATGTTCAACTTCCGGTACACCCTCGTCAGATGCTGCTCCACGGTGCTCACGGTGATGTGCAGCTTCCGGCCGATCTCCCGGTTCGTCCGCCCCAGCGCGGCGAGCGCGGCCACCCGGCGCTCGGCCTCGCTCAGCACGGCCATGCCCTCGGCGTCCTCCCACTGGCTCGTGGCCGGCTCGCTGTTCAGCGGCTCCCTGGTGGCGAGCAGCTGATGGGACAACTGCTCGGCATGGCAGCTCTTGGCGAGTTGCAGCGCGCGGCGCCGGATCAGCTGGGCGCGGTCCAGTTTGCCGAGGATCTGCCAGACCTGACCGAGTTCGACGAACGCCTGGGCCAGCTGGTAGCGGTCCCCGCCGGCCTGCAACAGATCGACGACCTCGCCGAGCAGCGGCAGTCGCTGTTTGAGGTCGCTGACCGAGGCGAGGATGCCGAGGGAGATCCCGCGCATCCGGGTGGAGTCCGGCCCGATCATGCGTAGTTGATCCTTGATGAGCTCCCTGGCCCGGTCCGTCTGACCCACCCTGACCAGGGCCTGGGCCAGGTCACCGCGCCAGGGCAGCGTCATCGGGTGATCAAGCTTCCACTTGACCACGAGATCACCCACGGCCTCGAAATCCTCCAGCGCGGCATGCGGCCGGTCCGTCGCGAGATGGAAATGCCCCCGCGCCGTCCGGTACTGGAGCCCGTAACGGGTGTCCATCATGGACTGCGGGATCATCTGATGGAGAAGCGCCTCGGCCCGGTCGAAGTGGCCACGCATCGTCGCGGCATGTATCGCATGCGACAGCGGGGAACCGATCGCCACGCCCCAGCTCCGTGCGGAGAGGGCCGTCAAGGCGCTGCACGCGTCCCGTTCCGCATCGGCGAGATCACCGAGCCGGAGGCTGACCGCGGCCCGGGTGTCCAGCAGCACCCCGCGCCAGGCGGCGGCGTGCTGGCCCTCGGCCTTCTGGAGCAGCTCATTGCACCAGTACATCGCGCGCTCGAACCGCTCGGCAGCGAGGAGTTCATGCAGCGCGGAGATCACCGATGCCAGCGGAGTCTCCCGGACCCGGGCCCGTTGCAGCACCTGCTCGGGCCCGTCCACGGCCGGGGCGGGTGCGGTGCCACGAGGAAGGACGGCGGTGTGCGGCCGGCGCACCGGGCCCGGGGAACTCATGGGTTCGGCCATCGCGGCGTGCCGTTCGACCTGGGCGAAGATCTGCGGATACCAGCGGGCGAGCCACTGGCGGGTCAGCCTCCGTTCGGCCGGATCGCGGGAGCCGTCGCCCTCGGGCAGGGCGCCGAGGCATTCCAGCGCGCGCACCGCTTCCTTGGGGCGGCCGTGCCATGCCAGCGAACGGACCAGCCGCATCACCTCACGGCCGCTGAGCAACTCCTTCTCCAGCGCCGTCTGCAAGGGCCCGTGGTGCCGGGTCGCGGCCGCGGGGCTGATCGTCCACTGCACCCAGGCGAGCCGGGCGGTGAGCATGGCGCGCTTGTGCTCGTCGCCGCAGGAGCGGCTGGCGAACTCCAGGTACTGCACGGCCTCCGCCACCTTGCCGCCCGCCAGCGCCTGCTCCGCGTGGGCCAGCGCCTGGTCGGCGGCGGCATGCAGCACCCGGACGGCCCAGGGCTCGTCGGCCTCACCGGCGGCCAGCAGGTAACCCACCACATCCGAAGGCGCCACGCCGTCGTGGTGCAGCAGCTCGGCCGCGCGGCGATTCAGTGCGGAACGCTCCTCGGGCGTGAGTTCGTCCAGTACAGCGGTCCGGGTGCCGTGGTAGCGGAACTGGGCGTCGGTGGTCAGCCCCGCCAGCTCCAGGGTTTCCAGCGCACCGCCCACGACTGACGGCCGCACGTCCAGGAATCGGGCCAGCAGCGCGGGGGCGGCGAACTCACCGAGCACCGCGACGGCCCGCGCCGTCCGCAGCAGTTGCGGGCCGCCGCGGCGCAGGATCGCCAGCACGGCCCTGGTGAACGCCTGCCCGGCGACCGGTTCGACCGCCGCTCCGGCGGCCGCCTCCTGGTCCGGCGCCAGACTGTCGTCGATCAGGGCATGCGTCAGCAGGGGGTTGCCACCGGTCACGGCGTAACTGCCGGGTGCCTGCTGATCGGCGACCAAGGAGTCCAGCCGCTGGGCGAGCAGCTGCCCGACCCCCTCCGGGGACAACGGGGACAGCGTGAACTGCCGCGAGTACGGCTGCCGGAGCGCCTCCGCCACCAGCTCGGACGGCGCCTCGGTCCCCTGGCTGAGCAGCAGCATCACCCGCGCGGTACCGATCCGGTGCTGGAGGTACGTCAGCACTTGGAGCGAGGCGCTGTCAGCGAACTGGTGATCGTCCACGGTGATCACCAACGGCCCCTGCCTGCTGAGTTCGAGCAGCCCGACGCACAGATCGTGCGCGGCCCTGGTCCCGGACTGCGCAGAGGACGGCGCTTCGCCCCCCACCTGGGGCGTGGTCAGACCCGCCAGGTGGGACAGCGGCTCGGTGGCTTCCGGCCGGGTGGTCGCCCCGCTGAGGAACTGCTCGATCACACCGAAGCGGAGCGATTGCTCACTGGGCGCGCCCGAGGCCCGCAACAGCGTGGCGCCCGCGGCCACCGCATGCTTCTCGAACGCCCTGAGCAGGGCAGTCTTACCACTGGCGATTCCCCCTCGTATCACCGCTACCTTGCCGCACCCTTTGGCACTGTCACTCAATGCGGCGCGTAGCTCCGACATCACTGCTTCTCGTTCCACTAACCCCATGCAGCTCTTCCTCCCCGAAGAAGAACCCCGGGCGCACCTCTCCTGCCCGAGGCAATGCACATTCCCCACAAGATTTACTTGAACGACGGCAGTGCCGGTCGGTGCGAGTACCACACGCTCACCGGAACGCTCATCGTCATCAACATTTTCCCGCCGTCTGGCTCCACCCCGAGTGCACGGGTGAAATCTGACCGGCGAAACAGATCAGGCAAACGTTGTCAACCAACGCTGTAAAACTTGACTCAGGAGTCAATATCGAATTTCAAGAATCGCAACAAGCAAGAAGACAACATCGCCTCCGGAGGCACTATTCCACGCCGCATGGCACTCATCGCGGGGGTGGAATTCCCCGCTCGTAAGCACCCGGAAGGCAGATTTAAGCGAGAATTCACGACCTCCCGAATGCAGAAAACGCACACTTGAAATCCACACCACAGAACATCAAGAGGCGTTAAAGTCGGCGTTTTCATGTCGCAAAGGCACTACGGTCAATAATATGAACGATCACACCCCTGGGGTTCAAGCCGGTCCGGTGTGACGACAGTCACATGGAGGCCGCTGAGTGTACGCCACCGACCGGCGTGCCATTCGCGCGAAATTCGGAATCCGATCAGGGTCCGGCTGCCGCGGAATTTCAGGTTCCGGGAGCCGGTACATCGTCACGGAATTCATGATTCCGCAGTTTTCATTGCCGCTACCTGTGCAGACACGAACCGGCCGAGCCATCCGGAACCCCCCGTTCGATCAGCGGAACAACCGCTTCCACCCGGCGGTCGACGACGCGGCGCCGTCAGATGTTCACACGACGCACCAACCACGCTTCTCGGCCTCCTGGGCCTTCCGCAAGGCCTCCTGAGTATGAGTCACGTAAAAGTGCGCTTGAGCAACCAATTGGAGGTCGCACACCATCAGCGCAGCCCACGGGCCGAAACTCCCGCACACACCTCGACGGACGAGCGGCACTACGTGGACACCAACGGCCGGCAGGCACTTCTCCGCACCATCACACCGTGACTACCCCACCCCGCGGCGCAATCCGCAGCGGAGCGAAGGAAGTTGGCGTGGCAGCGCATGACCCCGCCTTGACACGTCCACACGAGGCGCTACCCAGAGTAAGTACAAGAACTGACCTGTGAGTAACCCGCAAAAGTCAGTTCATCCCGCCGGCCCGGGCCCCCACGGGTGGCACCACGAAGGAGGCCAGGGGCGGTGCACGGACACCTGAGCCGGTGCGGCGGAAGATGGCCGAAAGGAATTACCGGGGTGGCGCGGCGCGACGTATCACGCCCCCGGGCAGGAAGGTGAACACGGACGAAATCCGGCAGGCGGAATTGCCCCGCGAAACCAAGATCGAGCATGCTGCCGTCCGCCGCACCTCGAACGCCGCGGCGACGGTGGGCAGGCCACGGCGAACGCGCCCGCGCACACGCCACTCCCCCCGCCCGCGTTCGCCCCCCGTGTTCGCCGGACGCCTTCTCACAGCGGCGCCGATACCCGCGGTGCGCCCTGCGCAACGTCCCTGGTGGGCCCGGCCCGCAACGGAATTCCGGCCGGAACGCCCCGAGTCCGGGGCGGCAAGAGAAGGGACCTTAGGGGTGCGGATAAGGGTTCCCTCCCCGCGCCCCCGCTTCCAGACTCGCCGTAGGTGAGGCACGTGCCCTGCCCTGTCGGCTGGGCGGCTCCCACTGGATTTCCGTAGTGATGCCGCATGTGAGGTCTGCCCACGAGGAAGGAAGCGTGCGACCAGTGAACGCAAAGATCTTTGCCCCTGACTCGGTGCGGACCCTGTCCGAATTCGAGCACGACGCACTTCGCATCGCGCAGGTACTCGGCGAGCGGGGCGTCGGCCCCGGAGACCGGGTCATGCTCAAGGCCGGCAACTCACCCGCCTGGGTGGCGACACTGCTCGGGCTGATGCACATAGGCGCCTCGATCGTGCTGGTCGACCAGCAGGAGCATGCGGAGCCGACCCGGCGGATCATCCTGCGGACCGGTACGAAGCTGGTCCTCAGTGACGAGGACTCACCGCTCGACAGCAACCAGGAAGCCGTGCACCTCTACGAGTTGCTGGTGTCCGCCGCCGGCCGGCAGGTCACGGGCGAGCGGCTGACCGCCGACGCCTGGTGCGAGCTCCCCGACGGCCTGATCATGTGGACCTCCGGCTCGACCGGCACCCCCAAGGGCGTGGTCAAGTCGGGCCGCAAGTTCCTGAAGAACCTCGAACGGAACGCGGCGCAGGTCGGGCACCGGGAGGACGACGTCCTGCTGCCGCTGCTGCCGTTCGCCCACCAATACGGCCTCTCCATGGTGCTGATCGCCTGGCTGAAGCGGTGTTCGCTGGTGATCGCCCCGTACCGGCGGCTGGACCGCGCGCTCCTGATGGCGGAGGAGTCAGGAGCCACGGTCATCGACGCCACGCCGTCCAGCTACCGCAGCATGCTCAACCTCGCCTCGCGGAAGCCGAGTCTGCGCCCCGGGCTGGCGGGGGCGCGGATGTTCTGCGTCGGCGCGGCGCCGCTGGACGATCCGCTGGTCGGCCAGTACGAGACGGAGTTCGGACGGCCGCTGCTGGACAGCTACGGCAGCACCGAACTGGGCAATATCGCCTTCGCGACGCCGGACAACCCGGTGGCGTGCGGGCAGGCGATGGACGGTATCCGGGTGCGCGTCGTCGACGACGAGGGCCGGGCGGTCCCCGCTGGCGAGCCCGGCGAGGTGGAGGTGAACACCCCCGACGCACTGGAGGGGTACCTCGCCGAGGACGGCACCCTCCAGCCCGCCCCCCAGGGCTGGCAGCGCACCGGCGATCTCGGCCGGCTCGACGCCGACGGCAATCTGATCGTCCTGGGCCGCAAATACGCGGTGCACCGCAAGGGGTACACCCTCTACCCCGAACTGATCGAACGCAGTGTGGCGGCGCAGGGCTGTTCCGTCAGGATCGTCGCCCTGCCCGACGAGCGGCGTGGCGCCCAGCTCGTCTTCTTCGTGGAGGACGACAAGGGCCAGGAGGACGCGTACTGGCGCGAGCGGCTCTGTGGCATGCTGGCGGCCTACGAGCACCCTGACCGGGTTGTCGTGCTCGAACACTTCCCGCTCAACCGCAACGGCAAGCCGGACAAGCGGCAGTTGGAGCATCTCGCCCGGGCCCGCGGCCGGTGAGGTCGCCGCCGGCGGCACCGGCACCGCCGGCGGGTGTCACCCCCGGAGGACGTACGCAGTGAAGATCGCCTGCCTTCAGACCGTCTGTGGCCCGACGGACTTCCCGCAGACCCTCGACAGGCTGCGGGACGCCGCGGGGAAGGCGGCCGCCGAGGGCGCCGAGCTGCTGCTCGCTCCCGAGATGACCCTCGGCGGCTATCCGCTCCAGCCCGCGGCCCTCGCGCAGTCGGCCGGCACCGCGGACGGTTCGCAGTGCACCGCGGTCTCCGAGATCGCCCGGGAAGCCGGGATCGCGATGGCGTACGGCTGGCCCGAGAGGAACGGTGCACACCTCTACAACGCGGTGCGGCTCGTCGGCCGGGACGGGCGGCCGCTGGCCGTCTACCGCAAGGCGCATCTCTACGGCCGGGCCGAGCACGAGCTGTTCACCCCTGGGGACAAAGGCGTGGTCCAGGCCTCCCTGGGCGGCCTGACGGTGGGCATGCTGATCTGCTACGACGTCGAGTTCCCCGAGGCCGTACGGGCCCACGCGCTCGCCGGCACGGATCTGCTCCTGGTCCCCACGGGCCTGATGAGCCCCTGGGATTTCGTCGCCCGGACCCTCGTGCCCGCCCGCGCCTTCGAGAGTCAGCTCTACGTCGCCTACGCCAACTGGACCGGCGAGCACGGCGGCCTCCGCTTCTGCGGCCGCACCACGATCGCCGCCCCGGACGGCACGGTGGAATGCCTCGACCCCGCCGCCGCCTCCGACGGGGACCAGCTCCTGTTCGGCAAGGTGGACCCCACCACACTGGCCTCGGCGCGCCGCACCACGACCTACCTCAGGGACCGCCGCCCGGAGCTGTACGCGGGCTGATCGCGGCCGGTCCCACCCACGGCTGCCGCGGCCGGTCCCACCCACCGCTGCCGCACTTATCCACAGCCACGACGGGATCTGCGCCAACTCGCCCTGACTTCAATAATCTTCAGTACATGAAGCACCAGACGCTATTGCAGGAGCGCGACCTGCTCGGCCCGGGCAAAGTGCTCGGCATCGGGGGCGGGGTCCGACGAAGACCGCGCGCACACCCCGCCGACCCCCGACGCTGACCCCCAGTTCTCCAACAACCTGCTCTCGTCACGCCGACGGGGCCCTGTGATAGAAGTACAGAGATCGTCGGTCCCTACGATCTCCGGGAGCGGCCGCCCTCACGCACGGCGTCACAGCCCACAGTGCTTGGCTTCTCAGGCCACCTTCTGCACCACCACCATGGCCACGGCTTCGTCCCGTCGCCAGCCCTTCATCCCGCTGCGCCCGGTCACTTACCGGCGCTCAGCGCTGCACCGATCCACACCTCACAGCCAGGCCTTTTCCCTGAATCCGAAATATGCCTAGGTTGCACCCAGGGCTTGCCGCGCCCCGGGACCGCCGCAGACCGGAACGCCCTCAGCATCTGGAGGACAGCATCTTGCACAGCAGCACCCTGATGTCCGAGCAGTCCACGAACTCCGCTGACTTTCCCCGCCAGTTCGCCCGCACCCGCCGTTTCTCCCTGGGCGTTCCAAGGCATTTCACCGTCTCCCCCGACGGCCACCGGGTGCTCTTCATCCGCACGGGCTCGGGCACCGATCCGGTAGGCCGGCTGTGGCAGTACGAGGACGGCACGGAACGGCTGTTGGCCGATCCGGCGCTCCTGGTAGGGGCCGGTTCCGGAGCGGTCCCCGAGGAGGAGCGGCTGCGCCGGGAGCGCGCTCGTGAGCGGTCGGTGGGAGTGGTGTCGTACGCGACGGATGATGCCGCCCGTCTGGTGGCGTTCGCGCTGTCGGGGGCCCTGTGGGCGGTCCGTACCGACGGCGGCACACCGTTCTCCGTCCCCGCGGCCGGTCCGGTGGTCGACCCCCGCCCCTCCCCCGACGGCCGGTACATCGCCTACGTGAGCCGCCGCTGCCTCCACATCGTCGATCTGACCGGCGCCGACCGGCAACTGGCCCGTGCGGAGGACCCGGAGATCTCCTACGGTCTCGCCGAGTACGCCGCCGCCGAATCCATGCAGCGGTCGCGCGGCTACTGGTGGGCGCCGGACAGCCGCCACCTCCTGGTGGCCAGGGTCGACACCAGCCCCGTGGAACGGCGCTACCTCAGCGATCCGGCCGACCCGACGAAGCCGCCGCAGGCGATCCGCTACCCGTCGGCCGGCACCGCCAATGCGGAGGTCACCCTGGAGCTCCTCTCGCTGGAGGGCGAGCGGGTCGAGGTGGAGTGGGACCGTAAGGCGTACGAGTACGTCGTGGCGGCCGGCTGGGACGCGCACGGTCCGTTCGTCACCGTGCAGAGCCGCGACCAGCGCATCATGCGCACGCTCGCGGTCGATCCGGAGACCGGTGCCACCGAAGTGCTCCATGAACGGACCGACCCCGCCTGGGTGGAGATCATCACGGGCACCCCGGCCCGTACGGCGTCGGGCGCCCTGGTGCTCCCCGAGGACGAGGGCGACACCCGCTATCTGACCGTCGGCGGCCAACGGATCACCCCGCAGGGGCTACAGCTGTGCGCGGTCCTCGGGGTCGAGGGCGAGCAGGTGCTGTTCACCGCGAGCGACGACCCGCTGGAGACCCATGTGTGGTGCCATGAGCCCGGCCACGGCCTCCGTAGGCTGAGCCGGGAGCCCGGCAGGTATACGGGGGCGGCGCGGGGCGGCACGCTCGTCCTGGCGGGCCTGACCCCACGGGGCAACGAGGTGGCCGTACTGCGGGGCGACGGGACTGCCGGGGCTGCCGGGGACCCGCCGTACCAGACCCTCACCTCGCTTGCCGAGGAACCGTCGATCACCCCGCGACCGGTCCATCTGACCCTCGGCGAACGCCAGTTGCGCGGCGTCCTCTACCTGCCGTCGTGGCACGAGAAGGGCACCGGAAAGCTGCCGGTACTCCTCGACCCGTACGGCGGGCCGGGCATGCAGGTCGTAGGACGGGCCCGGGACTGGTTCACCTGTGTCTCGCAGTGGTTCGCCGAGCAGGGTTTCGCGGTGCTGGCGGTCGACGGACGCGGGACCCCGAACCGCGGCCCGGCCTGGGACAAGACCATTCACGGCGACCAGCTCGGCCCGGCGCTGGCGGACCAGGTGGACGCGCTACAGGCAGCCGCGGCGCAGTGCGGCGACCTGGATCTGACACGGGTGGCGATCCGCGGCTGGTCCTTCGGCGGGTTCCTGGCCGCGGCCGCCGTGCTGTACCACCCCGAGATCTTCCACGCGGCGGTCGCCGGTGCCCCGCCCACCGACATGCGGATGTACGACACCCACTGGAAGGAGCGCTACCTGGGCCACCCGGAGGAGCAACCGGAAAACTATGGGCGCACCTCCCTGATAGGCCACGGTCATCTGCTGAGCCGCCCACTACTGCTGGTCCACGGCCTCGCGGACGACAATGTGGCAGCCGCACACACCCTCCGCTTCTCGGCCGAACTACTCGCAGCAGGCAAACCCCACAGCGTGCTCCCCCTCCCCGGCGCCACCCACCTCCCAGCCGACGACACGGTCAACGCCCAACTTCTGTACTTCCAGCGGGACTTCCTGATGAACGCGTTGGAGGGAGGCGCCGGCAAGAAGTGATAGGCGCGGGAAGGCCGGGCGGTCTTCGGGCGGCCAGGGGCTTTCCCATAGAAGGCCGCCGTCGGCCGGGCTACGGCCCTCGCGGACGGCGGCTATCAGGGCACCGGCCTGCTCATCCCACACCGCCACGTGAACGCGGCCAGACCGAACTGCCAGCTCGGAAAGAGGAGCACAAGCCGACTCCCCGGCTCGGAGAGTACTCAGTCGATACAGAAATCGTTGCCCTCGATGTCCAGCATCGGGATGCACGACTCGTTTTCCTCATCGGCATACAGTGTTTGCACGTGGGTCGCACCGAGCGCGACCAGTCGTGCGCACTCGGCTTCGAGCGTGGCGAGGCGCTCGTCCCCCACAAGCCCGGTGCCGACCCGCACATCAAGATGCACCCGATTCTTAACGACTTTCCCCTCCGGGACGCGCTGGAAGTACAGGCGCGGGCCCACACCTGAGGGATCACTGCAAGCGAACCATGATCCCTGCTGCTCAGGAGGCAAGGTGCGGTGGAAATCGTCCCAGGTGGTGAACCCCTCCGGTGGCGGCGGTATGACGTACCCCAACACTTCACACCAGAAGCGAGCGAGACGCTCAGGTTCTGCGCAGTCAAAGGTGACTTGGAACTTCTTGATCGCCGACATCGGCGCACCGTACCGCGTACCAGAAGGACTCTGCCGCTCATTTCCCCAGGCGGATCCGCCCACGGCCCCCTTCCGCGCCCTACCCATCACGGCACCGGCCCCCGCTCGCTGATCCGGCCTGCCCCGGGGGCCTGATCCGAACGAAGGACCCTAGCCTTGGCGACCGATGGCGCGACGGTGCGCCGCACACCTCGGAGGGACGAAGGCAACGATGCGGGCACGGACCGAACTGCACGACACCGACTGGACCGGGGCCGAACACGCCTACGGCGACGGAGCGGACACCCTCAAGTGGCTTCTCGACGCCTGTGGCGAGGACCCGGATCGCGCCGAGCGGGCTGTTGGCGTCCTCCACAACTGTCTGGTCCACCAGGGAAGCGTCTATGCGGGGTCGGCAAGGGCGTACCCCGTTCTCGTGGACCTCCTGCTCGACCCCACGGCACCCGGCCGGGCAACCCTCGCCGACCTGCTGCTCGGCATCACCATCGGCATCGCGGAGACCGAAGCCGTACACCGCGAAATCCGTGCGGCCCACACACGGGCAACACCCCGCCTGCTCCCCCTCCTCGCCGACCCGGCCCGTGAAGTGCGGCACCGCATCGCCTACGTGACCGGGTTGCGCACCGGGCACGAGGAACTGGCCGTACGTGCGCTGGCCGAGCGCGCGCTCAGCGAACCGGACCCGCTCATCGCGGCGGTCATGACCGGCGGCGTCGCCCGGCACGACGTCGCCGGCCGCGCCGCGTGGCTCTCCGGTGCTCTGGCGCCCCGTCACTCGCCTGCTGTGCGCGCCGCCGCGGCGTGGGGCATCGCCCAAGCCGGACTGCCATGGACCACCGAGGCGACCACCGCCGTCGCCGAGGCTTGGGCGCACGGCGACGTGCTCAACGGCGATGTCATTGAAGGCGAACAGTGGCGCTGGTCGGACAACCCGCTGGCAGAAACGCTCATCGTCATGGCTGACCCGGTCCGCGCGGCCGAGATCTGCCTACGGCTGACCCAGTCGCAAGACGAGGACACCGCAGAGTGCGGCGCCGTCGCCGCCGTAGCCCTGCTGGAGGAACACCCCCACACATACCCGGCGTTCACCCCCGTGATCGCCGCCACCCGCGCCCACCGAGACACCCAAATCCGCTCTTATGCTGACGACCTCGAAGCCCTCACTCCAGCGGACGAGGGGGACCACACCGTGCACTAGGTCTTGCGCTCGGACCAGGCCCCGGATCAGGCCGGATCAGCGAGCGGGGGCCGGTGCCGTGATGCGTGTGACGGGGAAGGGAGCCATGGCGGAGCCCGACCGGCCGACGACAAGGCCGACGCGGCACGGGGGTCGGGTGGCTTCGTCCACGAGCTCGAACAGCACATCGACACCGACTCGGGAGACAGCAAACCCACGAGACCGCAGGCAATGTTCACGAGATTTGACTGCACCACCAAGGTGCGGCCGGAGCCGACTCGGCGCCTTGACGTACGTTCGGACCTATGACACGTGCCCTGAAATCCCGGCTGGTGGCCCAATGAGCGGCTGGTGGGCCTATCTGGAAGAACGGACCTGCCCGGCGGTCGACGCCGACGTACTGCGGGATCGTCGGCTGTCGGCGGTCAGGTCCGTCTGGGACGCACTGCGGCCCTTGGGGGTGGGTCTGCACGAGGCCGAGCGGGTGGTCTACGCGCGATACCAGGCCCTCGGCGACCGAGTGCAGCTTACGCCTCCCGATCCACACGACCTCGCCTCACTCGAAACCCGCGCCGCGGCTCTGCCGGGCCCTGTGGCAGCGGTAGAGGCGCTTTGGGACGGCGATACCGTGCACAACTGGTTCGTGCTCTTGGTCGCGGTCCTGGACGCCCCAGATGGGGAAGGGCACCTGGCGACCTTCTACCAACGCCCTGACGGCTCTCCTCCTGGCGTTGCCGCCGCCAAAACCGGCCGCGCGCTAGCCGACCGCCTTGGTGTGCCGTTCCACTTCGCTTCCCCGGACATCCCTGATGACGACGCTCCGCGCTGGCGGACGCTCCAGCGACTGGCGGAAGAGCCGTGACCCGCGAGTCATGAGTGGATCACGGTGACCTCACAGGAAGCCGGACCATTTGGTGCCGTCCGTTCTCCTGCACATCGCCCCCGTGTCGATCCAGCTGCCTCCCGAGATGGTGAACAACTACTGCCAACACTCGTGAACAAAACCAGCTGGGGCACGCGAGCCCGCAAGGTCCAAGCGAGACGCCCAGGCATTTCGTTCGGAGCAGCCAGTCGCGCCAGGTGCTGGGGGAAGCGAACTACGGCCGGCACTCACGGGCGGCAGCTGAGGCTCTCCTCGAATGAACTCTGTCGGGCACGAGCTGACCAGGAAGAGGCCAACGACGAAAGGCCCGTTCGCACCGCTCGACGGTCGCTCGTTGCCCGTCAGATGCGTGACGTTTCCTGCTGTTCCGCCGCCCACCTCCGCCCTCCGCCTACCGCCACGGCCTGCCCCCCGAGGCCTGCTCCTGCGGATGACACACCCCCGCATTGAACGCTCCGGGCGGTGGCTCCGTATGGACCTTGTGCAACGTCCATGGAGCACATCGCGCACCGAAGGCACCACCAAGAACCGGAGGCACACCATGGCTCGACAGGCAGCGTCGGAGCGGACGGAGACCGCAGCGGTGACCGCAGCGGAGGAGGCCGGCCCGGCGCCGGCGGGACGTGGGACGGGGCGGCGGGCCGTCGTCGCGGCGGTCGGCGCGGCCGGTCTCACGGCAGCGCTGGCGGCCTGCGGCGGCAGCATGTCGGATGCGGGGAGCGGGGGCTCCAAGGCCGCGGGTGATGATCAGGCCGCCCCGGAGACGAGCGGCGGAGGCGGCGACAACGGTGCGGGCGGCGCCGGAGGGAGCGGGGCCGACGGTTCCGCCGGTGGGGACAGCGGCCCCGCCCTCGCCAAGACGTCGGAGATCCCCAAGGGCGGAGGGAAGATCTTCAAGGGCGAGAAGGTCGTCGTCACCCAGCCCCAGGACGGCGACATCAAGGCCTTCTCGGCGATCTGCACCCACGCGGGCTGCGTCGTCGGCGAGGTCTCCGGCGGCACCATCAACTGCATGTGCCACGGCAGCAAGTTCGACATCACCGACGGCAGCGTAAAGACCGGCCCCGCCACCAAGGGCCTGGCCCCCGCCAAGGTGACGGTCAAGGGCGGCTCGGTCACCCTCGGCTGACGCAGCGCGCTGTCTCACAAAGCCGAGCGCCTCCCCCCTTGGCCTTCGTCGGCATCACCGCCGCCCTCATCTACTACCTCCACTACACCAACTGAGCTGGCCTCAAATTCATTTGCGCAGGCCAGCCCCGTCGGATAGGAAGCCTGCATGCTAAAGGGCAACAGGGTCGGGCTGAGGGCCCGGCACGAGGACGACATCCCGGTCCTGCGGGCTGAGCTCTACGACGACGTGGTCAACGCCTCGCGGGCCGAGGGCGGTCCGTGGCGACCGATCACGCCCGGCTCGAAGGATCCGCGGCTCGTGGTGGACGACAAGGTGCAGGGGGTTGTCCCGTTCTCCGTGGTGGAACTGGACGGCGGCACGCTGATCGGCACCGCGAACCTGTGGGGCATCGACAACCACAACCGGGCCGCGCACATCGGGCTGGGGCTGCTGCCGTCCTCCCGCGGCAAGGGCTACGGCACCGACGTGGTCGCGGCGCTGTGCCACTACGGTTTCATCGTGCGCGGCCTACAGCGGCTACAGGTCGAGACGCTGTCGGACAACGCCGCGATGCTGCGCGCCGCCGAGCGCAACGGCTTCGTCCGCGAGGGCGTGATGCGCTCCTCGGCCTGGGTGATGGGCGAGTTCCTGGACGAGGTGCTGCTCGGGCTCCTCGCCCAGGACTGGAAGCCGGACTCGAAGGGCTAGGAGGTGTCCGCAAAGTCCCGCCTGGCTCGCGACGCTCCCCCAGCTACCGCTGGGAGGTGCCCCCAGGCACGCACGCTCGCTGTGTTGTCGGGATCGTCCACGTAGGCCCACTACGAGGACGACCCTCCGCCTTGCGAGCGCACGCACCAGACGCCGCGAGCCCCGCCCTCCGGGCGAACGACGGGACTTTGCGGACACCCCCTAGGCCGAGTTTTAGGTAGCGGGTGAGTCTTGGGCGGATAGCTCTTCGGCCAGTTCCATACAGCGCAGGCGGGCTGGGGAGAAGTCGTAAGGCATCTTGCCGGTGGCTTCGAACACGCTCATGGAGTCAGCCTCCCGCCTGCCAGAGCTGAGGTCGGCCTCGTCCTCGCCGTCATCGGCGGTAGCAGGGTGCAAAATGTCCCAGGCTTCGCAGAGGGCATCGTCGTCCTCATCCAGGCCGGACTCCTCGATGACGGCTTGCAGGGCGCTTTCGAAGGCGTGCCGCTCGACGGCCACTTGAGCCACCCGTGGATCGTCGACGGCGACGCTGTCATCGAGTGCCTCCTCGGCGTCATCGATGCGGTCGGAATCCTCCCGCAGAGTGGGATGCGTGGCCAGGACGACGAAGCGGGTGGCCTGGACGGCCGCGCCGAGCGGTCCGAAGATCCGCTCGGTGACCAGCAGACTGTCCAGGTCCGCCGGACGCAGGGAGCCCTCGGGCAGGCTCTTGAGGCGTTCGGTGACGACGTCGGAGAGCAGGCCCATCCGGCTGCCTTCGGTGCGCATCCGCTGCACGGCGGTCCGCTGCCGCCGCAATTCCGCCTCCTGCTCGGCGAAGGATTCCTCCAACCGCTCCAGGATGTCCGCGATACCGTCTCCGTTGTCCGCCCCGGCGGAAGCCATGCCGGTGGTAAAGGCGTCACGGATGTCGTCCAGGGCGATCCCGGCGTCGGCCATCTTGCGAATCCACAGCAGGCGGATCATGTCCTCGTACCCGTAGCGGCGGCGGTCATCGCCGCCCCGCTCAGGCTCGGGGAGCAGGCCGATCTCGTGGTAATGGCGAATCGCCCGTGGCGTGCTGCCGGCGAAGGCCGCCGCGTCACCGATCTTGACCTGGCGGGGTGGCATGAAAGACGAATGCATGAGCAGGGACCTTCCTCAAGAGGATCGGGACGTAGGTCCACCGGACCACATGCCGCTACGGAAGGTGCAACCCCCTACACACCGCCCCGCGCCAATGCCAGGAAATGCGCCCTTCCTCCGTAAGGACCGCAGGGCCGTCGCTTTCTGCTGGGGCATCCGCACGGCGGCAGGCTGAGGGTTCACAGCCACTGATGAATCGCTGCGACCTGAACCGTCGCCTCGAACCGAACTGCAAGTTCGCCAAACCGGGTCGCCACGGCCCGGTGCTGCTTGAGACGGCTGATCCCGCATTCAACCGCGTGCCGGGCCTTGTAGTCCTCGCGGTCGAAGAAGGGCGGACGGCCACCGGCACGTCCGCGGCGCCTGCGGTTGCGGACCTGATCGACCGGCTCAGGAATCGTGCACCTGATGCCACGTCTGCGCAGGTGGGCGCGATTCGCGCGTGAAGAGTACGTCCTATCGCCTCGCACCCGCAGCGGGCGGCTTCTCGGCCGGCCGACACCAGGCCGGGCCACCCCGATCGCGTTCAGGACCGGCTCGAACTGCGGACTGTCACCGCGCTGCCCGGCGGTGATCAGCAGCGACAACGGCTTCTGTCCCTGCCCACACGCCAGATGAATCTTCGTGGTGAACCCGCCTCGCGACCTGCCCAGTCCATGGTCTTCAGGTTCGGCGCTCACTCCGCCTGGCGGTTCCTTCTGCCACGGTCCGTACTCGAACGGCAGGTCCCGCCACGGAACTCCGGTCCGAACCCGCCACCGCACACCGTCTACCAGCCGCCGACAGCCAGGCCTCCTGCGACGTATGCCCACCGCAGGCAGCAACGACTCCAGCACCGACCACTGCTCATCAGAAAGATCCCCTCGCCCCACATCTTGATCATCATCGTGCAGGGCGCACACAGGAATCCGAACCTAAAACACGGCCCAGGCCACCGGGGCACTTCATCCTTCTGGAAGTCCTTGCCGGCCAGAGAATCCTGCCAACGGTGTGGAGGGCAGCGAGGCAATTGGCGGCGGTCTTGTCATAGCGCGTGGCCAGGCCGCGCCGCCACTGCTTGAGCTTGTTGATGCACCGATTCGCCTTGGGTTTCGCAGCAGGCGGCCGCGTTCTCGGCCCGTCAGTCTCAGTCGTTGCCGGCGGGTGGGTCGGCGAAGACGCCCTGCTGCATACCGGTGGCTTGTCCTACTTCGATGAGGTACCCGTCGGGGTCTCGTAGATAGCAGCGCAGTTCCGCCTTGCGGTCGAGGGGCGGGGTGAGGAATTCCGCTCCCTTGGCGCTCCACTGCCGGTGACATTCCTCGATGTCGGCGACGCGGATGTTGAGGAAACTGCTGACGGTGTTCGGGTCCGTGGGCGGGCGCAGGGTGACGTCCGGCTTATCGGGGGTCGGCCCGCCGCCGGGGTTCATGATGATCCATCCGTTGGCGAGCTTGACGATGCAGGGATTCTCAGCGAGCACCACTTCACCGCCCAGAACATCGGCGTAGAAGGCACGGGATCGGGCCACGTCGGCCACCGTCAGGAAGTGGGTGAGGAGCAGCCCGGTCTCTGGATACGGAAGATCATCACGGCTCATGCCAGCCTCCAGGCAAATGGGGTGTTTCCGCACATAGTGCCGCATGGGTGCCTGCGGTGACGCGGATGGACACGGGCGAGAGGCGAGGTAGCCCCGGCCGAACCACGGTCCACCGCCCTGCGGACGTCTCTGCCAGCCAGACCGGCTCAGGCAGCGATCGGCTGCCGGCCTCCGGCCTCGGTCCAGTCCCGCACGATCCATGGTGAAGCCCCCAAGCAGTCAGAGTGCTGAGTTCGCCCTGCCGGCACCACTTCGCGCACCAAGGCACCGCATTGCGTGGGCAGTTGTCGGCGGATATGCGACATCACCGTGAAGGGCAAGGGTGCAGTCGCAATCCTGCCAGCCACCTCTCGACGCAGCCTGCTGGACTGATCGCGAAACGCGCTGCCTTTCACAGGACGGAATGCCATGCCGATTACCTCTACCGCTTCAGTCAACGGCCCACGCCTATCGCCTCGGTCCCCGCTGATGGGGTGGCTGGCCGTGGTCTCAGTGATGCTGGGAATCTTCGCCATCGTCACCACCGAGATCCTGCCGATCGGCCTGCTGACCTCGATCGGATCCAGTTTCACCGTCTCGGACGGGGTGGCTGGACTGATGATGACCATGCCCGGCTTCCTGGCTGCTATCGCGGCTCCACTGGTCACCGTGGCCACGGCGCGCTTCGACCGCCGACTGATGCTGTGCGTCTTCATGCTCCTGCTGGCACTGGCGAACTTCCTTGCCGCTGCGGCAACCGACTACTGGCTCGTACTCATCTCCCGGATCATGGTCGGGATCACGATCGGCGGCTTCTGGTCGATCGGGGCCGGGTTGGCGGAACGACTGGTGCCGCCGGCCTCGGTCGGCAGGGCTACTGCTGTGATCTTCTCCGCCGTCCCGCTGGGATCCGTCCTCGGCGTGCCGACCGGCACCCTGATCGGAGATCTCGGCGGATGGCGAACGGCCTTCACCGTCATAGGAGCCCTGACGGTCGGCGTATTGGTCATGCTGCTCTTGCTCGTGCCGCCGCTTCCTCCTGTCCAGGTCACACGGCTGGGCGTCCTCAACGACATGCTCCGCAGCGTCAACACCCGCTTCGCACTCTTGCTGACGTTCCTTGTGGTACTGGCTCACTTCGGCACCTACACCTACGTGACACCCTTCCTGGAACAGGTCACCCACGCCAGCAGTGCTCTGATCACCACATTCTTGCTGCTCTACGGTGCCGCCGGCATCCTCGGCAACTTCCTGGGCGGCGCCTGGGTGGCCCGGTATCCCCGGACCGTCTTCGGGCTCGCGGCCGGTCTGATCGCCGCGGTAACCCTCCTGCTTCCAGTGTTGGGCCGCTGGGAGATCGGCGCAGTGATACTGCTCATCGTGTGGGGCGTGGCGTATGGCGCCGTGCCGGTCGCGTCGCAGACCTGGTTCTCCAAGGCGGCACCGCATGCCCCGGAAGCGGCATCGGTCCTGTTCACCGCCTCCTTCCAGGCAACGCTCTCTACTGGTGCCCTCGTAGGGGGCCTCATCCTGGACCGCACCTCTCCCTCCGCGCTCATGCCGCTGGGCGGATGCACCGCGGTTCTCATGGTCCTGGCAGTAGGGTCACGCTTCGCCGAACGCCGCCTCACCGGCCCGCACTGCAAGGAGCGGTCCTGAGCAACGCACAGAGAAGCGACCACAGTTGCTTCTGTCCAAGGCTCAGCGCCTCGCCCCTCGACCTGGCTGCCCGCACAGTCAGCCACTGACCACTCGGCTCTTGGTGTGAGCCCCTGGGTTGCCGCCAACAGGCCATCGCACCGCACCGATGGCAGTGCACTCGCAGTGGCGCGGCACGTCTACCGGCGTCGGGCGAACCAGGCGACCAAGGCCGCGGGCCCCATCGACAGCATGGCGGCCACCTTTACCGACAGGAGCCCCAGGCCGGGAGTCCACCACCCCACCTTCCACGCCACGACCCATAAAAGTCCCAGAATCAATAAGGTGCAGCCCACTGACAATGCGACCCGCAGGGTACGAGGGTTTTGAGGCTCTCCGCTGTTTCTCTCATCCATGGGGACGACTATAGAGATCGGGTCGAAGCGGCTTTCTGACCATGCCCTCACACCGGCACGAGATGCGGCTGGGCGAAGACGGAGCCACAGAATCAACTAGGCCCGACCACGAGGCTGCGACCCAAGAACCTGAAGCAAATCCGGCCACGGCCCGGGGCGACAACTCCCGGATCGCACGCCCGAGTCCCGGCATTCTCGTGGTCACCGAAGTGCTGACTCAGACGCGCCACGAGCTTAGCGGCGGGCCCTTGACCTGGTTGCTTCCACT
The DNA here is from genome assembly GCF_030406865.1 of Streptomyces sp. P9-2B-2. Classification (NCBI taxonomy): domain Bacteria; kingdom Bacillati; phylum Actinomycetota; class Actinomycetes; order Kitasatosporales; family Streptomycetaceae; genus Streptomyces; species Streptomyces sp. P9-2B-2. The sequence goes on from NZ_CP129126.1 coordinate 1,286,772, forward strand.
CCCTTGCATTCACCTCGGAAGAGGAGCAGCAGAAAACAAGAGCCGAGAACCACGGATAGGACGGCTCCGGCAATGTGCCGAGGAATAGGCCATATTCAAGCCCTGTTGCGGTCCACCGTCCGCCAGGGCGACCTGAGAAGATCCGGAGACATTGAACAATGAAACGTATCCTTCGATCCGCAGGGTTCACCGCCGCACTCACACTTGCCCTGGCCGGCGCGGGATTGACCTCCGCGTCAGCAGCGTCAGCAGCGGACGGCGAAACGGGCAGCATCAGGGTCTGCAACAAGGGCGCCTATGTCGCCGACTTCGCCGTGAACAACAAGTGGGTCAGCGCCTTCCCCGTCGGACAGTGCAAGACCGCCAAGATCGAGCCGGGGACCACCGGAGAGGTCGATGTGACGATGTCCAAATACACCGGCTTCTGGTGGACCGGATTCTGGCGCACGGCCGCGGAAGGCGGGCCGAACTGGTCCACCATCAACACCCGGAAGGCGCCCGCGAACCAGGACACCTGCTACGAGGTCGGCGGAACCACGTTCTACGCCTGGGAGACCACGACGGCCTGCTGATCCCGCCGGCACATCCCGTGCCGCACCGGCCCCAGCCGGAGCCGCAACCCTGCCGACAGGGGTTGCGGCTCCCTCATGTCTGTCAGCCTCCGGCTGGTGATGACCAAGACCTGCGGCTCAGTAAGTAGCGCAGTGATCAACAGCGCTGAGCGTCCGTTGTGAAGCGAATCACCATGGTGGACTGTCACAGATCGCTGACGTGCGGTGTCTCGATGGGCAGCCACGGAACTCGATGGGCAGCCGAAGAAAGGGGCCGCGTGTGATGCCGTCGTACCGACGCATGCTGGTGGTGGGGTCAGGCCATGGCTGAGGGCGCGTTCACCGAGCATCGCCCGCTGCTGTTCACCCTCGCCTACGAGATACTCGGCAGCGCCGCCGACGCCGAAGACGTACTCCAGGAGAGCTACCTGCGGTGGAGTGCGGTCGATCCGGCCACGGTCGAGCATCCGCGCGCCTACCTGGTCCGCGTCGTGACCCGCCAGGCCCTCAATCACCTGCGTGCGGTCAGGGCACGGCGCGAGGAGTACGTCGGCACATGGCTGCCCGAGCCGATCCGTACCGCGCCCGAAGTGAGCGAGGACGCGATCCTGGCCGAGTCGGTGTCGATGGCCATGCTGCTCGTCCTGGAGACGCTGAACCCGACCGAGCGGGCGGTGTTCGTCCTGCACGAGGTGTTCGGCTACACCCACGGCGAGATCGCTGCCTCGGTCGGGAAGGCCGAGGTCACCGTCCGCCAGATCGCCCACCGCGCCCGCCGGCACGTGCAGGCGCGGCGTCGCCGCTTCGAGCCCGACTCGGGCGCCACCCGGGAGGTCGTCCGGCGGTTCCTGCACGCGGCGGCGACCGGCGAAGTCCAGACGCTGATGGACCTGCTGGCGCCCGATGCCGTGCAGATCTCCGACGGCGGCGGGAAGGTTGTCGCCGCCCGCCGCCCGATCACCGGCCACGCCGAGGTCGCCCGGTTCGTCCTCGGCGTGCTCCGCACCACCACCGCGGCGACCCGTATCGAGCACGCCACCTATAACGGCATGCCCGCGGCACGGTTCGTCACCGGTGACGCACTCGACTGGCTGGTCGCGTTCGAGATTCACGACGGTCGGATCACCGGCCTCTACGGCATCCGCAACCCGGACAAGCTGCACCGCGCCGAGACGGTGCGCCCACTCGACCGAGGAGGTCACCCGCTGTGGAAACCATGACCGTGGAACGCGTCATCGCCGCCCCGATCAAGGATGTCTTCACCTGGCTCACCACGACCACCAACTACACGGCCTCGCCCCTGATTCTGCGCTGCCGTCTGACCCGGCACGGCGAGTCCGCGCCCTATGGGGTCGGCGCGGTGCGCAGCCACCTCTGGCTGATCGGCTGGTTCCGGGAACGCATCACCCAGTACGACCCGCCGTACGCCACCGAGTACGTCGTCGAACGCAGTCTGCCGCCGTCCCGGCGCGAACTCGGCCGCATGACCTTCACCGAGGTCGACGGCGGCACCCACGTGCACTGGACCACCCGCGCCGAGATCCCCGTCCCCTTGCTCGGCACGTTCCTCACCCGCCACCTCGCACGGCCGGTGATCAGCCGCACCTTCCGCAACATCCTCGATGTCGCCAACAGCGCACTGACGCAACGTCCCTAGCGCCTATCCCCTAGCCTCCGCATCAAGCGCGCCCCGTCCCGGCCGGGGACGGCTGGGGACACGATCGGATGCGCGCCGAGCCGGTCCCGGATACGGACAACGCGTCGGTGCCCCGGCTGGAGCACCGACGCGCCGACGTCTGGTCAATATCAGCTCTACTGCTCGCTGATATTGACCATCCAGGTGATACCGAACTTGTCCGTGCACATGCCGAACACGTCCCCCCACATCTGCTTCTCCAGGGGTACGGCCACGGTGCCGCCCGCGGACAGCTTCTGCCAGTAGCCGCGCAGCTCGTCCGAGTCGTCGCCGGTCAGGCTCACCGCGAAGTTGTTCCCGGGCTTGTGCTCGGTCCCGGGCGGGTTGTCGGCAGCCATCAGGGTGAATCCGGCGGCGGTCTCGAGATGGCTGTGCATGATCTTGTCGGCGAATCCGGGCGGCGCCTCGGAGCCGAAAGCACCGTAGGTGTTGACGGCCAGTTCGCCGCCGAGGACCTCCTTGTAGAACTCCATGGCTTGCTTCGCTTCACCGGAGAAGCTGATGTACGGGTTGAGGCGAGTGGTCATGAGCTGCCCCTTTCGTGAGGAATGGTCAGCGCGGGCAGCCTACGTGCGTCAGGGGCAAAGTCGGATGACCTGAGGCTCGTGGTCACGGCCGCTCGCCCGGAGGCGGGCGTGTACATCACCGTCCTACGACAGGCCCTAGTTGTATTGATCACGAGCCTTGTTGACAGCTGCTCGGTTTGATCAATGGCGAAGACCTCCGGTGTGGTGGAGGTGTCTAGGCTTCACCACACGACGGAGGTCTTCGTGTCCCACCGTAATGCCCGGCTGACCGTTCACGGCAGGAGGCTGCTGGTCGACCGCGTCCGGGCCGGCCGCCCTGTGGCCCATGTGGCCGCGGAGATGGGTGTCTCACGCACCACAGCACACAAGTGGGTCCGGCGTTTCATGGCGGAAGGCGAAGCGGGACTGCGCGACCGCTCCAGCTGTCCGCACAGGACCCCGCACCGCACCTCGACAGCCGACGAAGCGCGCGTGTGCCACCTCCGCACAAGCCGCAAGCTCGGACCGGCCCGCATCGGCCCGATTCTGGGGATGCCCGCCTCCACCGTGCACCGCGTCCTGACTCGCCACGGTCTGGGCCGCCTGGCCTTCCTCGACCGGCCCACCGGGCAGGTCATCCGCCGCTTGAGCGCGACCGCCCCGGCGAGCTGGTCCACGTCGATGTGAAGAAACTCGGCCGGATCCCCGACGGCGGCGGACACAGAGTCCTCGGCCGCCAAGCCGGTCGCGCCACCCGCAGCAACATGGGCTTCGACTACGTCCACTCCGCCGTCGACGACCACACCCGCCTCGCCTACAGCGAGATCCACAGCGACGAGAGGGCCCCACCTGCGCGGCCTTCCTCGAAAGGGCCGCCGCGTTCTTCAAGACCGTGGGCATCGACCACATCGAACGTGTCCTGACCGACAACGCCTGGCCCTACCGAAAGAGCTTCGCCTGGCGCGACGCCCTCGCCCGCCTCGGCGCAAGAGGCAAGCTCACCCGCGCCTACCGGCCGCAGACCAACGGCAAAGTCGAACGCTTCAACCGAACCCTCGCCGACGAGTGGGCCTACATTCGGCCCTACACCAGCAACACTGAGCGCACCGAAGCCCTGGACAGGTTCCTGCACCACTACAACCACCACCGGTGCCACACCGCACTCGCAGGCCAGCCACCCATCAGCCGCGTGAACAACGCTCCAGGTCAATACACCTAGGCACTGGTCCGCTGAGCGTCCGCGCGCAGGCGCTTGCCCCGTTTGCCCGTCAGTATTCTGATCGGGATCAGTACCGCCCACCACAGCTTCGCGCCCGTCGGCGAGACGAAGGCGAGCGGGATGGCGACGGCGAAGACCAGCACCGTTGCCGCGAGATCGACCAGATCGTTGCGCGCTACGGGGTCGGACAGCACCGCTCTCCCCAGCCATGGGCGCTTCCACAGCACGAGCGTCAGCGCGAGCTGCGTGGCGCCCATGACCGCGACGGCACCGGAGTAGACGGCCACCGACTGCGGCTCGTCCCCGTACTCGGCCAGCAGGGTGGTGGGGAACGGCATCAGGGCGATCAGCCCGAGGCCCAGCAGCACCAGCTTGATGATCGTGCCGTCCACGTCCCGCACGTACCGGAAGGTCTCGTAGTGGCCCCGCCAGAACGCCGCGATGACCACCAAACTGAGGACGTACGCCCAGACCTTGGGCATCACATCCCGCAGTGCCTGCGCGAACCCGGCGGAGTCCAGCCCGTCGGGCACCGCGATGTCCAGCGCCAGCAGCGTCATCGCGATGGCGAACACTCCGTCAGCCAAGGCGAGGAGCCGGGCCGCGCTCCCCTCGTCATCCCGTACCGGCCGGCCACCATTCACCAGGCCACTCTAGGATCACGCACACCGGAATATTCTGATTTGCCCTTGTACGTGTTGAGCGCCGGCCCGTCGGACTTAGTGGGCCGGTTGGTGGGGTGGGCCGAGCGCATCCAGCGCCGCGCCCCTCCGGAACGCGAGCGAGTAGCGGCCTCGGCTCCGACCTCCGGCCACACCCTCTACGGGCCTGAATCAGTCGATCAGGTGCACGCAATCTTCTCCTGATCGCAGCGCAATCCCTGCCCGATACCGGGCAGGAATGTAGCCGTTCCATGGCTCCGGACGTATCGTGAGCGCTCATGATCGCCATCGACGCCTTGTGGACGTTCTCCTTGATGGTGGGACTCCTCACCCTCACTCCCGGACTGGACACCGCCCTCATCCTGCGCACTGCCGCGCTCGGGCACCGTCGGCGTGCCTGGGGCGTGGTCCTCGGCATCCAGAGCGGCACCCTGATCTGGGGCACCCTCACCTCGCTCGGCGTGACCGCGCTGCTCACCGCGTCCCACCTCGCGTACGAGATCCTCCGCTGGGCCGGGGCCGCGTACCTGGTGTGGATGGGCGGCAGGATGCTGTGGGCCTCCTGGCGCCGCTCGGTGGACGAGGCCCCGGAGATACCTGGGAGCGGGGCCGAAGTCACGTCGGGATCAGGCTCCGGCGACTCCCTGCCCGGCGGCTGGCGTCAGGGGATCACGACCAACCTTCTCAACCCGAAGATGGGCGCCTTCTATGTGGCGGTGCTCCCGCAGTTCCTCCCCGCCGACACCTCGCACCTCACCGCGGGCGTGCTTCTGACCGGCATCCACATCCTGCTGGCCGTCCTATGGGCCGGCGTACTGATCGCCCTCGGGCACGTGCTCCGGGACCGCCTGCAACAGCCCACGGCGCGCCGTTATCTCGACCGCCTCACCGGTACGGTCATCGCCGCTTTCGGGGTCCGGCTCGCGCTCGGGGAGTGAGACACCGGCCGCGTCGACCGCACGCCGACGACCGGAGGCCGGAGTCTCGGTGACTTCCGGAACCCGAACGATCAGTTCATGAGGCAGGCCGGTATGAGCGTGAACGGCTGACCGGCCCGCCCACACCCTCTGAACAGGCAACCGACTCACCCAAAGTGAAAGGACACCCGTATGCGCTCGCTCCCCACCAGCGCGGAGGCCGTGGTCTTCGACTGCGACGGTCTGCTGGTCAACACCGAGGTCTGCTGGACCGTCGCGGAAACGGCCATTTTCGCCGCGCACGGCCACTCCTTCGGCCCCGAACAGAAAGCGCTGGTCATCGGCCGTACCGTGGAGGCCGCGGCAGCGGCCATGGCGGACTACTTCGGGCGGCCCGGAGCCGGTACCGAGCTCGCCGCCGAGCTCCTCGGACGAGTCCGTAAGGAGCTGGCCGCGGGCGCCGCCGCCCTCCCCGGAGCAGCGGAGCTGGTGCGTGCCTGCCGGGCGGCCGTGCCCATAGCCGTCGCCAGCAACAGCCCCCGGGAACTGCTGGACACGGCACTGGAATCGGCGGGCCTCGCCGCGCACTTCACGCACACATTCGCCGCCGACGAGGTGGCTTCCCCCAAGCCCGCACCGGACCTCTACCTGGTGGCCTGCGAGGCACTCGGTGCGGCCCCGCAGCACTCTGTCGCCTTCGAGGACTCGGCCACCGGCATCGCTGCGGCCCGTGCCGCCGGACTGCACGTCGCGGTCGCACCGTCCCTCCCGGGCGCCGACCTCGACCACGACTGGTTGGGGGCCGGGTTGGATGACCGTCAACTGATCGGCTGGGCCCGGGAGTTGGGGGATGGCGCGATCCGCTGAAGCGCCCTCTCCGCGCGCACTGACCGGGCCGAGGGGTGTGGGTGCGTCCCACGCAAGCCAGCGCATTCTCTTGGTCGAGTCCACACTACGCCCCTCTGCCAGACTCGCCCCATGGCTGAACACGAGAGCGACCGCGGATACCTTCTGGACAACCAACAGTCGGAGGCGGGGATCCGCTTCGGCGCGCTCTCCGAGTTGTTCGACCCCGTGACGTTCCGGCATATCGACCGGCTCGGCATCGGTGTCGGCATGCGGTGTTGGGAGGTCGGCGCCGGCGGTCCCTCCGTACCTCTCGGGCTCGCCGAGCGGGTCGGTCCAACGGGCACGGTGCTCGCCACCGATATCGATGTGTCCTGGACCTGCGATGTCGCCGACGGTGTGATCGAGGTGCGCTCCCACGACGTGGCGGGCGATCCGCCGCCCGGCGGCTTCGACCTCGTGCACGCGCGGCTGGTCCTGGTGCATGTCGCCGACCGCGCCGAGGCCCTGCGGCGGATGATCCAAGCGCTGCGGCCCGGCGGCTGGCTGCTCCTGGAGGACGCCGACCCCGCCTTGCAGCCACTGCTGTGCCCCGACGAGTCGGGTCCCGAACAACAGCTCGCCAACCGGTTGCGGTCCGGCTTCCGCACCCTGATGGCGGCACGCGGTGCGGACCTCGCGTACGGGCGGACCCTGCCCAGGGTGCTACGCGAAGCCGGGCTGGACGAGGTGCAGGCGGACGCGTACTTCCCCATCACCTCGCCGGCCTGCGCCGTACTGGAAGACGCGACGGTCCGGCAGATCCGCCACCAGCTGACCGGGAACGGCCTGGCCACCGACGAGGAGATCGACCGTCACCTGGCCAACGTCGCCACCGGTCAACTCGACCTGGCCACGGCCCCGATGATCTCCGCGTGGGGACGACGGCCGTGAGCTCGCCAGCAGCCCCCTAAGCGGAGTCGCTCGCCCCGGGCCCCTTGCGTCCGCTCCTCTTCGTGCGGCCCGGCCGAGCACCCACCGTGGAACGACGCCGGGTCTCCGCGAGGAATGCGGCGAGTACCGGGGAGCGTTCGTCGCCCCGGTAGGACAGGACCAGGTCGGGCAGCGGCGTCCGCGGAGTCACATCGCAGAACCAGGTGCCGGGCCGGGCGACCGCGCGCATGCACGACGGGCCGAGGCCCGCGCCGACCCCGCACGCCGCCAGACCGATGATGGTGTGCAGGTCCCTCGCCTCGGTGGCGGTGTCGAGAGCCGACGCGTCGTCGCCGAGGAAGGTGCGCAGGCCCGCGTAGGTGGCCGGTTCGTCATCCACCGGCGCCACGATGAGGTGCTGGCGGCTGAGTTGTGCCCGTCCCACCGTCTTCCGTCCGGCGTAGGGGTGGCCCGTACCCACCACGGTGACCAGGTGGTCCCGGCCGACGGTGACGGAGACGAGCCCTTCGGCACCCGGCCCGCGAGGGGCGCCCCGTCCGATGGCCAGGTCCAGCTCGCCGCTGATCAGGGCGGCGGCGCTGCGCGCTGTCGACATCTCGCGCAGTTCGAGCCGGACATCCGGGTGGTCCCGTCGGAACGGCGGCAGGACCGACGGCAGGAACTGGAGCAGGGCCGAGCTGATAAAGCCGAGACGCAGACGCCCCGTCTCCCCCCGCGCCGCGCGACCGGCCTCGACCGTCGCGGCCGACATCTCGCACAGCGCCCGTCGCGCCGGCGTCAGGAACGCCGCACCGGCCGCGGTCGGAAACACGCCTCCGGGAGTGCGGTCGAAGAGACGCTCGCCCACCTCCCGTTCAAGGTCCGCGATCTGGCGGGAGAGCGGCGGCTGCGCGATACCAAGGGCTGCTGCCGCCCGCCCGAAGTGCTGGTGCTCGGCCACGGCGAGGGCGTAGCGGAAATGACGGGCTTCCATACGCCCAGCGTAAGTGGAGCCCTCCCGTCATACCTGTGAGGTATCACGCGGGCCCCTGTCCGGCATCGGCATTGGCCGCGCGTCGCAGGCCGATTGGAATGGAGCGGTACGGCACCCCGCGCTGGTGATCCCCATGCCACCACCGGGGCTCCCCTGAGCCGAGCCGCCACCGTCGTCGGTGTCGTCCTGGTCCTCGTCCTCGGCCTCATCGGCCTCATCGGCCTCTTCGGCCAAGAGTCATCCCCCGTACTCCGCCCCACTCCCGCCCCCACCCCCTCAAAGGTGACGTCCCTATGAACGCTCCCTCCCGAGACACCCTGTTCGTCCTCCTCCATGGCGCCTGGCACTCCTCCTGGCACTGGGCGGCCACGCAGCGTTCGCTGACGCACCGCGGTGCGGCGAGCGTCGCGCTGGACCTGCCCGGTCACGGTTTCGGCGCGCCGCTGCCTTCCGGGTATCTGCTCCCCGGGCAGCCGGGCCTCTCCACGGAGAAGTCCGCGCTCGCCGGGCTGACCACGGACGAGTGCGCCGCGAGCATCCTGTCCACGCTGACGGAGGTCCGCGGACGCTTCCGCACGGTCGTGCTCGTGGCCCACAGCGCGGGCGGCGGACCGGCGTCCCTCGCTGCTGAGACCGCTCCGCACCTCGTCGACCGGCTCGTCTACCTCTCCGCCTGCGTCCCGGCCGGGCGCCCGCGCTTCACCGACTACCTGAGCACCCCGGAGCAGACCACGACCGCCCGCGGCCGGGGGCTCGGCATCGGTGACATGGAGAGCCTCGGCGCCCTCCGCATCAACCCCCTGTCGACCGATCCCGCGTACATCGAGGACATGCGGCAGGCCTACTACCACGACGTGCCCACCGAGGAGTTCGCCCGCTGGCGCCGCGCCCTCAGCCCCGACCTGCCGCTTGCCCTCGTGACGACGCCCGTTCACCTGACGGCCGCCCGCTGGGGGCGCATACCGCGTACGTTCCTCCGGCTGGCCGAGGACTGGGCTGCCACACCGGCCATGCAGGACCTGATGATCACCGAGGCCGACGCGTTCGCGCCTGACAACCCCTTCACCGTCCGCGAACTACCCGGCAGCCACTCGCCGTTCGCCGCCCGTCCTGATGAGCTCGCCGCCACTCTGGTCGCCGACCTCGGCTGAGTGCCAACCGGGCCAGGCACGCGGGCTCACCAGATGCCGCCCTGCTCCCGTCCAGCGGCGGCTCAGCGCCAGGTCTGGTTGCGACCGCCGTTGCACCGGATCGTACGGAGCCCGAACTGGCTGTCGTCCAGGCATTCCCCCGTGGCCTGGCTCTGGAAGGTCAGCTTGTCGCCCTTCACGAACACGAACCAGCTCTGCTGGCGAGACGAGTTGCATGAGCGGGTGTCGAGCGTGACGCCGTCGTCGTAGAGGCATTCATTGGTGGCGAGGCTGCGGAACTGGCGGGTGTTGTCGGCCCACTTGTGCACGTTCCACTTCTGGAAGACGGAGCCGTTGCAGGCGTAGCCGCGCAGGCCGAACTGGCTGTCGTCGAGACAGGACCCGGTGGCCATGTTCCCGTACGTCTCGACCGCGTCGGCCGGCCGCTGGACGGCGGGAGCGGCGCCCGCCCCGGCCGGTGTCGCGGCGTCGGCGGGCACGGCCGGCGCCCCGCCCAGGACGAACGAAGCCGACGCCACGACGCCCGCGGCCGCCCGAATGCTGAACTTCATGGAGAAACCCCTCCCAAAGAGACTGTTTGCACGGCCACAGCCTGGGCCCCGGGGGCAACCTAGGTCTTGTACGAAAGCGCAATCGGGCTTGGGGAGTTGACGGGGGTGGGCCACAGTGTCGAAGCAGCACATGGCGGCGAGCGAGTTGGGCGACCAGCACGGTCAGGCCCATCAGGGCGACCAGGGCGACCAGGGCGACCAGGGCGACCAGGGCGAAAGCATCGACCGCGTCGCGCCGGGGTGGCTGCGCGGGCACGTGCTCCGCTATCGCGGCTACCGGATGGCAGGGCCCAGGCCGCCCCGGCTCTCGCTCCCCTCCGCCACGGTCACCCTGCTCCTGGGCTGGGGTGACCCTCTCCACATCACCGACGGCCTCAACCGGTCCGGGCCGTCGAGCGTATGGCCTGCCATGATCGCGGGCATCCAGACCGCCCCCGTCCTGGCCGGCTACCTCGGCCCCGGTCATGCGGTCGAAGTCGACTTCACCCCGCTCGGCGCCCACCGCTGTATGCGCATCCCCCTGCACCACCTGGCGAGGGCAGTGGTCGAGCCGGACGAGGTGATGGGTACCGGCTGGACCACAAGGATCACCGAACAGCTGGCGGCCGCGCCGAACTGGCCCCGGCGCTGGGCGATTCTCGACTCCCTCCTCGCCCGACAACTCGCGGCCGGCCCGCCGGCCTCCCCGCTGATCACCGAGGTCTGGGACCTGCTCTGCACCCGCGACGGCGGCGTGACCCTACGCGAGCTGACGCACACCACCGGCCGCGGCAGCCGACGCATCCAGGGCCTCTTCTCAGGGCGCGGTGGCTTCCCAAGCCGCCTTGATCATTCGGAAGACCTCGTCCGTCGTGGACTCGGGATCGTCCGCCTGGCAGGCCAGTGCGTAGGCGTCGATGGTGAACCGCGCGGTCGCCCGGCAGGCCGTCGCACTCCGGGACAGGTGGGGATCGGCGGCCAGGGCCGCTGCCAGCGCCTGCGCGTGACGCAGGCTCATCGACTCCTCGTACTTCCGCAGGGCGGGTGATCCCTCGATCATGCGCCGGACGGGGGCGCTGCCCTCCGCCGTGCAGTGCCGCACCAGGGCCTGGACCTCGCGGTGCAGCGCCGGGATGAGCGGCTCGTGCGGGGCGCGGTCGGTGACCGCCCGCGTGAGGCGCTGCTCGAAGTCCTGGTCGCGCTCGAACACCAGGGCCTCTTTCGAGGCGAAGTGGGAGAACACCGTGGTGACGGCCACGTCGGATTCGGCCGCCACGTCACGGATGCCCACGGCGTCGTACCCGCGCTCCAGGAAGAGTCGCAGCGCGGTGTCGGCGATCTTCTGACGGGTCGCAGCCTTCTTGCGTTCGCGGCGTCCGGGCGGCTCGGTCATGCCGTGACACTACCAGGTATGAATTCCTAACGGTTGCGGAAAGCTAACCGTTAGGGCTACGTTCGGCCCCATGAGGAAAATTTGCTTCGCCGAGTTCGGCGGTCCCGAAGTCCTGCAACTGGTGGAAGCCGAGGAGCCCCACGCGGGCCCCGGCCGGATACGCATCGCCGTACGAGCGGCGGGCGTCAACCCCGTCGACTGGAGGATTCGGGAGGGCCAAGTCCTGGGAGCCCATCCGGTCGAGCTGCCCGCCGGGGTCGGACTGGACGCCGCCGGGGTGGTGGACGAGGTCGGCGAGGGCGTCGAAGGGGTCGACGTCGGCGACCGCGTGTTCGGCGAAGGCGCCGACACGTACGCCGAGTTCGCCGTGCTGTCGGCCTGGGCCCGGATACCCGTGGGACTGACCTTCGACGAGGCGGCCGGGTACCCGTCGGTGGTGGAGACCGCGCTGCGTATCATCCGCGAGGTCGGCGTGCGGCCCGGGCAGACGCTGCTGGTCAGCGGCGCGTCCGGCGGCGTCGGGTCGGCGGTGCTGCAGATCGCCCGCGAGCGCGGCATCACGGTGATCGGCACGGCCGGGGCCGCGAACCAGGACTACCTGCGCGGCCTGGGCGCCCTCGCCACGACCTACGGCGAGGACTGGGTCGAACGGGTGCGGCACCTGGGCCGGATCGACGCGGCCCTCGACCTGGCCGGCTCGGGCGTGATCCGCGAACTCGTCGAGCTGACCGGGGACTCACGCAAGGTCGTCTCCATCGCCGACCTCGGTGCGCCACAGCTGGGCGTCCGGTTCTCCGGCGTGGCCGGGAGCGTGCCTGACGCGCTCGCCGAGGCCGTCGACCTCATCGCCCGGGGCAGACTCCACATCCCGGTCGAGAAGTCGTACCCGCTCACCGAGGCAGCGGCGGCACACGCCGACAGCCGCGCCGGCCACACCCGGGGACGCCGGGTCCTGGTCATCTGAGCCGCCGCCCGCCCGGCGTCCCCGCGCCGCACATACTCGCGGCAGGGACCGTTGCGGTAGCCCTTATCCGCCGCGACGGTGTCGGGCTTCTTGCGGGGCCTGCCTGAGCCGAAGCGTGGAACCCGGATCGACTCAAGCACCGGCACCAACTGGGTGCCGGAGGCTCTCCACTTCACCCCTTATGGCTTCGCTCTCCCGAGTGCGTGTCGGGTGCGGTCTCACGAGGGGCCGCATGGGCCGGGCTGTTGCCGGAATCGGTCGTGCCGCCTCCGCTCTCCGGGCGTGTGGGGGCGGCGTTACGGGGCCGCAGGATGCCGGCCGTGGCGGCGGCGACCGCGCAGAATGCCACGGGCAGGAAGAACGTGAGGTGGAGCGGCATGACCTGGGTCAGGGGGCCGATGATCGCGGGGCCGGCGAGCATGCCGACGTAGCCGAGGCCCGCGACGCGGGAGACGTTGGTGCCGGCGGCGTCCGGGTCGGCGTGGCCCGCGGCGCTGAAGAGCTGGGGGACGCAACCGGACAGGCCGGCTCCGAACAGGGTCCAGCCGATCAGAGTCAAGGGGATCGAGGAGGAGAGCGACGCCGCGGTCAGGCCGAGTGCGGCAGCTGACGCCCCGTAGCGGAGCACGGCCACCGAGCCGAAACGCGCGGCCACCCGGTCGGTGAGCAGGCGGCCGATGGTCATGGCGGTGGAGAAGGCTCCGTAGGCGAGGGCGGCGGTGGCGGCCGGCGCCCCCAGGACGTCGCGCAGATGGAGCGTGCTCCAGTCATTGGCCACGCCTTCGCACAGCATGATCATCAGCGCGAGAGTGGCAAGTCCCCAGATGCGCCTGGGGGTTTTGGTCCTGCGCCGGCCCTTCGCGGCAGCAGCAAGGCCATCGGGGGCATCGGGGGTCTCGTGCGTCTCGGAGGTCTCGGGGATATCGGTGCCGCCGGACCTGAGCAGCGCAGGGGCTGCAGCCACCGCAATCGCCAACCCCAGGAGCGCCACCGTGCCGAGGTTCGCCACCGGGCTCCACCCCCAGCTGAGCATGCGGGCGCCGACCAGCGCGGCAAGGACGCCACCGATGGAGAAGGCGGCGTGGAAGGCGGACATGACGGGCCGTTGGTAGCCGCGCTCGACCTGGATGGCGTGGGCGTTCATGCTGACATCCAGGCAGCCGTTGCCGAGGCCGAGCACCAGCAGTGCGGCCCCCAGCGTCCAGGGGTTCGCGGCCCATCCCGGCAGGACCACACCGGCGCTGCACAGAGCAGCGCTGAGCGGTACGACCGTACGGGCGCCGAAACGGTCGGTGAGGGGGCCGACGAGCTGCATACCGGCGAAGGCTCCCGCGCCGAGCAGCAGCAGGAGCCAGCCGAGTACGGCATGGCTGATCCCTGCGCGCTGCTCGATATCGGGGATATGGACGACCCACATCCCCATCAGGAAGCCGTTCAGGACGAAGTAGGCGAAGGTGGCCAGGCGGCCGAGCCGTAGTGATCTCTCCACGCTCCGAACATAGCGAACAAGTTCAGCTTTCGAAAGGTTGCTTTTCGAACGCGATCGATGTTCAATCTCACTATGGCTGGCACAGATCGACTGAGGCAGATCACTGAGGCGGTACGGGAGGCGGGCAGCATCGGCGTCGCGGAGCTGGCCGGGCTCACCGGCGCTTCCGAGATGACCATCCGGCGTGACCTGGAGGCTCTGTCTTCCCAGGGGGTACTGGAGCGCTACCGCGGAGGTGCGAGGAGCCTGCTACTGCGCGGCGAGGAACCGCCGTTCGCGCTGCGGGCCCAGGAGGGGACGGAGGTCAAGCGGCGCATTGCCGTCGAGGCCGCCCGGCTGGTGGCCGACGGAGAGTCCGTCGTCCTCGACAGCGGCACCACCTGCCTGGAAGTGGCCCGTGTGCTGGCGCAGCGCCGGTTGACCGTCATGCCGCTCTCCCTGCACGCGGTGAACGCACTGGCAGAGGCGCCGCAGCTGACCCTGCTGGTACCCGGCGGCCGGCCCCGGCCGGGCGAACTGGCGCTGACCGGCCCCCTGACGCAGGCATCCCTGGCCGCCCTGCGCTTCGACACCGCGATCATCGGCTGCTGCGGACTGAACGCCGAAAGTGGCATGACCGCCTACGACTTGGACGACGCCGCCGTCAAACGTGCCGCGATCGCCTCTTCCCGTCGCGTGATCGCCGTCGCGGAAGCCACCAAACTCTCCCGCACCGCCCTCGCGTTCGTCACCCCCGCCCCCGCCCTGCACGCCGTCGTCACCGATGACTCCGCACCGGACGACCAGACCGACCACCTGACCGCGGCGGGCGTCACCGTACGGAAGGCGTGACCACGTAAGCACCGTGCTTCTTCGACCTCTTCGGCGTCAGGGAGAGACTGCACGCTGACACGCCTCGGCCCCAAGAAGGCGGCTCGCGCCGCACCGCCCCCTAATGGGACGGCGATGCCGGGCGCGTTCGGTCACCGCGGGCTGTCTTCGGCATCAGCCCGGCGGAGGGCGGCCTCGGCATCCGCTCGCCCTCCAGCCCCCAGCAGACCCGTCGCTTCGAAGGAGGTACGGGCAGCCAGCCGCGGGAGTTCCCTGCGCGAGAAGTGGGTGACGACGATCGGCAGTGCGGCGCGCACCACCTGCACACTACGGAGCCAGGCGGGTGTGTACACGGCGGTCGACCGTCGTTCCACCGCCGTTGCCAACCGGGCGGCCACCCACTCCGGGCGGTAGACCTTTCGGGCCGGCGGCGGCATATGGGCGCGGAGTTCGCGCAGCACGGAGTACTGGTCCGCATCCCGGACCATGTCGGTCTCGGTCCAATTCAGATAGGCGATTCCCACCCGGACATGCTGCGCGGCGAGTTCGGCACGCAACGACTGCGTGAAGGATTCGACACCGGCCTTGGAAGCGCAGTACGAACTCATCAGCGGAGCCGCGCCGATGGACGCCAGTGAGGCCACCTGAAGAAAGTATCCGCGGGTGGACAGCAGGTCCGGCAAGAAAGCGCGAGCGGTAATCGCGCTGCCGATCAAATTGACCTCGATCACCCGGCGCCACGTCATCGGATCGGATTCCGCGAACGGCCCGCCTTCGGCGATTCCCGCGTTCGCCACGACGACACTCGCCTCCCCCAGCCGTTCGCGAACCTCCTCCGCCACCCGGGCCATGGCCCCGTCCCGAGTGACATCGACGCTCCAGCAATGCACTTCGGTCGGCAAAGAGGACGCCACCCGGCGAAGAGCATCCCCGTCATGATCGAGCAGGGCGAGATGGGCTCCCCGTCGAGCCAGCTCCCAAGCCAGCGCACTCCCCACCCCACGAGCGGCCCCGGTCACCACAGCAGTGCGCCCATAAAGAGAATGCGCTCTCCGGCAACGGGCCATCACGCACTCCTCACGACAACGGAATCCTCGGAAGGCCGGCACGGAACTCTCCCCCCGGATGACCGGCAGCACCCTTCCTCACCGTAGAAGCGAGAGAACCCGACCGCGCGCCGGACCCAGCGAACTCCTTGCGCTCTCACCCTCACGCCTTTCCCCTTCACACCCAAAAACAGATCGGCGCCGCAAGGGAACAGCCGTCGGCTGTTCGGGTGAAGGGCGGCCATGCCAGAGATGCGTAGGCGCAGGTTCGGGCAGCAACCATTAGGGGGCTTGGTTTTGCGCGCTGTGGTGGCCGGCCGATGGACAGCGTTTCGGCGATACGTGAGGAGGCTGCGGTGTCCGCTTCCACTTCCGTTCGGTACCGGTGAGGCTGCGGCCGACGCGGGGGACGGCTTCGGCAGGGCTGCTGCTGACGGCGTCGGTGGTTTACAACGACTGGGTGCTCCAGTTCTTCCTGCCCACGGGGCTGCACCAGCGCGACTCCTACGTCAGCGAGCTCTTCGCTGCCGACCAGCCCTACCGGCTCCTGTTCAGCCTGGTAGAGGTCGCTTGCGCGGTGCTGGTGGTGACAGGCGGAGCCCTCGCCTGGAGCATTCTGCCCGGGGGCTGGGCCTCGGCCGGGGCCGCGGCCACCATAGCTTTCGGGGTGTTCTCCATCGCCGACGTGCTGCTGCCACTGCACTGCGCACCCTCGGTGGAACGCGGCTGCCCGGAAGGCAGCCCCTGGCACACCACAACCAGCGGCATGGTGCACTTCGCCATTTTCGCCTCCATGGCGCTCTTCATCATCGCCGCCCGACACGGCCACCCGCCCTTGGAACTCGTGCGCCGCTGGGGACCATGGCTCTTGGCGATCTCCATGACGGCCGCAATCCTTACGGTCGGCCCCTTCTTCGGACACCCGGGCGGCCATGGCCTGGCCCAGCGCATCCATCTGGCTTCCGTCGGAGCGTGGTTTGCGCTCTTGGCTGTGGCGATTCTTCGTTACGGGGCAGGGGACGGTCCTTCT
Organism: Streptomyces sp. P9-2B-2; assembly: GCF_030406865.1. Taxonomy (NCBI): domain Bacteria; kingdom Bacillati; phylum Actinomycetota; class Actinomycetes; order Kitasatosporales; family Streptomycetaceae; genus Streptomyces; species Streptomyces sp. P9-2B-2. The sequence goes on from NZ_CP129126.1 coordinate 1,303,488, forward strand.
TCTTGCCAACGGGGTGACGTCGGGGAACTGCGCCGCGCCAAGTGATGCCGCTTGCCCCGCCGCTGAGGATGGCGGGTGGGCGGTTCGGGCAGCCCCGGTTGCGAGCGGTCTGATCCTTCGGCAAGTCAACTGGCTGGTGGATTACGGCGGGTGCGGGGCTCTCGCAAGGTAGGCCACAACGTCCTGGGGCGGCATGGGCGACGACGCCCGCTTCCTCTTCCGCCCGTGTCACATCTCGTCAAGCTGTCCCGTCCAAGAGGGCAACAGCAACCACGAGCCCACAGGAGTGCAGCATGACTGCTCGGTTGAACCTCATGGCCGGCCCGGTCGCCGCCAAGACCATGAAGCACATCATTGCTGCGGGGAAGGCGCTCGCGGACTCGGCGCTGCCGTTCGCGACGCAGGAGCTGGTGAAGCTCCGCGCCAGTCAGATCAATGGCTGCGCCGGCTGCATCGACATGCACACCAAGGAAGCCGCCGCCGGCGGGGAGACCTCGGTGCGCCTCAACCTGGTCGCGGCCTGGCGGGAGGCCACGGTGTTCACCGATGCCGAGCGCGCCGCCCTGGAGCTGACCGAGCAGGGCACCCGTATCGCCGACGCGGCCGGTGGCGTCACGGACGAGGCCTGGGCGAACGCCGCCAAGTACTACGACGAGGAGCAGCTCTCCGCCCTGGTGTGCGCCATTGCCCTCATCAATGCCTTCAACCGCGGGAACGTCATCACCCAGCAGCCCGCCGGGGACTACCAGGTCGGCCAGTTCGGATAGCGCGGAGCGGCCGGCCGCTACTGGACCGCCGAGCGTTCGGCGATGTGGGGTGGGGCGACGATTCCCGGGGTGAGCAGGGGGTCCGGTTCGGGGGCGCCCCAGGAAGCGTGCAGGGGGAGAGTGCCGGCCCACACCGGCAGCTCCGCGTCAGAGCTGTCGCCATCGTCGGGGGGACCGGTGCGTACCTTTACCGATGCCTCCTCCAGGGACAGTGCGAGCAGGGCGGTGGCGGCCAGTTCCTTGCGGCTGGGGCGACGGGCGTAGTCCCACTGGCCGGGTGTGGCCTGCTCGGTGAGGCAGCGCAGTCCTTCGAGTTTCTCGTCCGCGTCGGTGACCGGGCGGGGGACGCCGAAGACCATGGCACTGCGGTAATTGACACCGTGTTCGAAGACCGAGCGGGCCAGTACCAGTCCGTCGACGTGGGTGACGGTGACGCACACGGCGGCCCCCGGGGACGCGACCAGGCTGCGGCTGGCGACGGAGCCGTGGAAGTAGAGCGTGCTGCCGTCCGCGCCGTAGACCGTGGGCACGACCATCAGGGTGCCGTCCACGCTCACCCCGAGGTGGCAGACGAAACCTGCTGCCAGGATCGCGTCGAGGTCGGCACGGTCGAGGCTGCCCTGTTCGCGGAGACGGCGGTGGCGCGTGCGCTCGGTCTCCGGCAGGGGCCGGTCGTGAGGGGGCGGCGGCGGCATGGCTGTCCTTGGGTGTGGCGACTGCGTGCGGGGGCCGGGGGCGGAGCCGTAACTGGTGGTGGAACGGGCGTAGTTGTTGAGGGGTGAGTCCGGAAGCTTGCATGGAGCCTACTGATTACATCCGTATGTGGCTAGATGCTTTTCTGATTTCGTTGAGATGGACCCTCTCGGCAACGAAATCCGCAGCTTGATCTCGATCAGGCGCCCTGGTGCGGTCGGCTCCAGGCGGTCAGGACCTCATCGGTGGTCGTGACGGTGGCGACCAGGGCAAGGGTGTGGCGGATCATCGCGGGGGTGTAGTCGGCAGGTACGCCCGCGATGGCGTCTGCGGGAACTACGGCCGTGTAGCCGAGGTTCACGGCGTCGAAGACGGCGTTGGGGATGGCCACATTCGCCGACACTCCGGTGATGATCAGGGTCCGGCACCCGAAGCTGCGCAGCAGTGCGTCCACGTCGGTACCGGCGATCGGCGAGAGGCCGTGCAGCCTGCGCACCACCAGGTCGCCGTCGGAGACAGGTATCGGGTCGGCGATGCGGACCGCGGCGGATCCGGTGAGCTGTTGGACGGGCAGTCGTTCGGCGGCCTTGAACAGGCGGGCGTTGCGGCTGGCGCCGCGACCGTCGGGGCGGCGTTCGGCGACCGCGTGCAGCACCTGGACGCCGACCTCATGGGCGGCCGCCACCAGGCGCGCGACATTCGACAGCGCCCCCGACTCGCGGGCCGCGTCGGCGAGTTCGGGCAGTGCGCTGTCCGGGCCGACCACCCCGCGCTGGCACTCGACGGTGAGCAGCACCGTCGCGGCGGGGTCCAGTTGCCCGATGAGCCGTGCAGTGTCGGAAGACATCGCATTCCTCTCTGGCGGGTCTGGTCCCCGTGGGTCAGGCGAGCCCCTTAAAGGCCGCCCGAGGCTAGCGGCCATTGCGTACATCAGGAAGAGCCCGCATGCTTTCTGGCGCGCAGCCAGACAACTGGCAGTCAGGCATCTGGAGACAGTGGCAGTGTCAGATGACCGGGTCCGGGCCGCATGAGCGGCGCACGGCGGAAGGTGATGACGGATGGCCGACACACAGCGGCGTGGGCGCCGGATCATGATGGCGCAGAGCGAGCTCGACGCCTTCCTGGCGGCGCAGCGCACCTGCCGGGTCGCCACGGTCGGTGGCGACGGCGCGCCGCACGTCGGGGCGCTGTGGTTCGTCTGGGACGGTACGGCGCTGTGGCTCTATTCGATCACCCGCAGCAAGCGGTGGGCCCAGCTGTGCAAGGACCCGCGGATCGCGGTGGTCGTAGATGACGGGCACGGGTACGGCGAGCTGCGCGGGGCCGAGCTGGCGGGCCGTGTGGAGTTCGTCGGCGAGGCGCCGCGCACCGGCGAGCCGTGCCCCGAACTGGACGCCCCGGAGCGGCTCTTCGCGGAGAAGTACTTCGGGATGTCCGCGATGCCGCACGACGGCCGGCATGCGTGGCTGCGGCTGACGCCGGAGTCCGTCGCGTCGTGGGACTTCCGCAAGATCCCGGGGTGAGGGCGCGGGCGCCGGCCGCGACCAGAGTGCCGCCGGTGTCTTCGAGTGCGCGGCGGGCGGTCTGGACGACGAGCTGCCGCCATGGGGGCGCGTGGGGCACGGCCACCCCAGAAATCCGATACGGCTTCGGTGGTTCTCAGGCTGGTGCCCACCACCAAGACCAGGCATCGCCTGTCCCGCAAAGTCGCAGCGCCGAGACCGACTCCCACCCCGACATCCACGCCCACGCCCACACCAAAGCCGTCATGTCAGTGGTCTCTGCGAGAGTGGTGTGGGTCAGCCCGTTCGGTACCGGCAGGTGCGCGAGCGGGGCGGCCCGGCCGCGAGGTGGCCGGGTGCCGACGAGGACGAAGGAGATCCGGTGAACGTGCTCTTCCCCGCGCTGCGCGACGCTTCGCCCGCACCCGCGCTGCGCTTCGGCGATCGCAGCCTCAGCCATCGTGAGTTGGCTTCGGCGGCGGGTGTGGTCGCCGAGCGGATCGCCGGTGAGACCCGTATCGCCCTGTGGGCGACGCCGACGCTGGAGACCGCGGTCGGTGTGGTGGCGGCGCTGCTCGCCGGGGTGGCCGTGGTGCCGGTCAATCCGAAGATCGGCGAGAGCGAACTGACGCACATCATCGCGGACAGCGTGCCCTCGCTCGTCCTGGCCGAGCCGGGTGCCGAGCTGCCGGGCCCGCTCGCCGCGCTGTCCCGTATCGACATCGAGGCCGCGGCGCCGTCCGAGGAGGCCGGGCCGGCCCCGCTGCCGAACGAACCGGGCGATGAGGCACCGGCCCTGATCGTCTACACGTCCGGCACGACCGGGCCGCCCAAGGGCGTGGTCCTCCCCCGCCGTGCCCTGACGCACACCCTCGACGCGCTGGCGGACGCCTGGCAGTGGACCGCCGACGACGTGCTGGTGCACGCCCTGCCGCTCTTTCATGTCCATGGGCTGATCCTCGGCATCCTCGGGCCGCTGCGCCGCGGCGGCAGCGTTCACCATCTGGGCCGCTTCAGCACCGAGGCGGTGGCCCGGGAGCTCGCCGCCGAGGGCACGATGCTGTTCGGCGTGCCGACGATGTACCACCGTCTGGCTGCCGAAGCGGGGCAGAATCCCGCGCTCGCCAACGCGCTCTCCCGGGCCCGGCTGCTGGTCTCCGGCTCGGCCGCGCTGCCGCTGACCGATCATGAGCGGATCACGGCGGCCACCGGCAGACGGGTGATCGAGCGCTACGGGATGACGGAAACGCTCATGAACACCAGCGTCCGGGCGGACGGGCCCGATGCGGCGGGCACCGTCGGCGTACCGCTCCCGGGGGTGTATGTCCGGCTCGTCGACGAGGCGGGCCAGGCCATCGAGGCGAACGACGCCGAGACCGTCGGCGAGATTCAGGTGCGCGGCCCGAACCTCTTCGTCGAGTACCTCAACCGTCCCGATGCCACCGCCGCGGCCTTCGACGGCGGATGGTTCCGCACCGGCGACATGGCGGTCCGCGACGCCGCCGGCAATTACCGCATCGTGGGCCGTAAGGCCACCGATCTCATCAAGAGCGGCGGCTACAAGATCGGCGCGGGCGAGATCGAGAACGCGCTGCTGGCCCACCCGGGTGTCGCCGAGGCCGCCGTCACCGGCGCGCCGGACGAGGATCTCGGCGAGCGGATCGTCGCCTGGATCGTGGCGGAGACCGGTCCGGACGCCGGCCCGGCACCCTCCGCGGAGGAACTCGCCGATCATGTCGCCCGCCAGCTCGCGCCGCACAAACGGCCCCGCACCGTGCACTTCCTGGACGCCCTGCCGCGCAACGACATGGGCAAGATCCTCAAGCGTGAGCTGCATGCGTAGCGGCGGAAGCGGCGGTGCCGAGGACAGCGAGGCGGGCTCCGGAGAGGCCGATGGCCGCCGTGATGGCGAGGGGGCCGCGGCCCGCCGAGGAACTCCGGGCGGCGGTGCCAATGCCGCTGTCGGCGCCGCGACGCTGCCGTGCGCCCGGCTGACCGCCCGTCAAGCCATCGCGGCGGTGGCGGACACCTACAGCGAGGCGGCTGTGCCGGACGGTCGTGGCACCGCGCCCGGGGCGTCGTCCGCGCCGGACGGGCCCCTCGGCTGGCGCGGTTACGACGACGCGCGGGCCCGCGCCCGGGAGCGGACCGGCGAGGACGAGTCGGTGGTCACCGCCCTGGCCACGATAGGCGGCCGGGAAACGGTCGTGCTCTCCTTCGAGTTCCGCTATCTGGGCGGCTCCCTCGGCGAGCGCACCGGCGACCGGCTGGAGGCCGCCTACACCCATGCGCGCGAGCACGGCCTGCCGGTCGTCTCACTGATCGCCACGGGCGGCAGCCGGATGCAGGAGGGGATGCGCGCGCTGACCCAACTCCAGCGGGTGGCACAGCAGTCGGCGCTGAACCGTGCCGCGGGGCTCCCGCAGCTCGCCGTGCTGCGCGACCCGACGACCGGCGGCGGCTGGGCCACCCTGGGCGCGGCCGCAGATGTGATCCTCGCGCTCCCCGGGGCCCAGGTCGGCTTCGCGGGCTCGCGGGTGCGTCCCCCGGACGCCGACCCCGCCGCCTACACCGCCGAGGGGCAGCTCGCCGCCGGCCACATCGACGCCGTCGTCCCGCCCGACCGGCTGCGGGCCACTCTCCAGCGATGGCTGCAACTACTGGGTACACCCAGGGAGTTCGATGCTACGACGGTCGAGCCGGCACCCCCGCCGGCGGCGCTCGGCCCGCCCGAGCTGCCGGAGAGCGGCTGGGGTGCGGTGGTCCGTGCCCGCGCCTCCGGGCGGCCGCGCGCCGAGGCGTATCTGGGTGCCTACTTCGACGACCGGGAGGAGATCAGCGGCGACCGCTGTGGCGGCGTCGACCCCGGGATACGGTGCGGATTCGGCCGTCGCCAGGGGCGCACCATCGCCTTCGCCGCCCAGTGCGGTACGGCCACCCGCCCGGCCGGGTTCCGTACCGCGGCGCGGCTCGTCCGGCTCGCCGACCGACTCGGCATCCCGGTCCTCACCCTCGTGGACACACCGGGCGCCGCCAACGACGCGGCAGCCGAGCGTGCCGGCGCCGGGGCCGCCATCGCCGACACCTTCGCGGCGCTCGCCACCGCCCGGGTCCCCGTCACCTCCATGCTCATCGGCGAAGGCGGTTCGGGCGGCGCACTGGCCCTGGCCGCACCGGACCGGCTCTGGGCCACACCCGACAGCTACTTCTCCGTGATCGCCCCGGAACTGGCCGCGGCCATCCTCAAACGCGACGAGACGCAGGTCCACGAGACCGCCGACCAACTCCGCATCCGCCCACAAGACTTGCTGGACCTGGGCGTCATCCGCGGCATCGTGCCACCGGCCTGAGAAGAGCCGGGGGCTGCCGACGGAGGCCGCCTCAAGGTGCGACGGTGGACGCCTCAGGAAGTCTCCAGGTTCAGGATGTCTCCACGTTCTTCCCGGCCGTGCGAAGCGCCCCCACCGCGGCCCGGATCGAGGGCCTGCGGTCGGCATCCGCGCGCCAGATGGCATAGACATGGCGGCGCATCGTATGGCGTACGGGCACCACGCTCACGCCCTCCGGCACCGGCCCCCGGCCGAGGCGTGGAGCCACCGCGACGCCCAGCCCCGCCGCAATCAGGGCGAGCTGGGTGCCGTGCTCCTCCGCCATGTGCGCGACCCGCGGCTCAATGCCCTTGCTGCGCAGCGTGAACATCAGCCATTCATTGCAGAACTCCCCCTGGGGCCAGGAGATCCACTCGTCGTCGGCGAACTCCTCCAGCTCCACGGACTGCCGCCGGGCCAGCGGATGGGCGGACGGCATCGCCACATCGGCCGGATCGTCCAGCAGCGGGGCCTTCGCCAGCCCGTCGGGCAGGGACAGCGGACGGTTGTACCAGTCCAGGACGACCGCCAGATCGATGTCGCCGCGCACCACTCCACGGACCGACTCGTCCGGCTCCATCTCCGTCAGCCGCGCCCGCAGCTGGGGGTGCTCGGCGCGCAGGGTGACGAGTGCGGCCGGGAAGAGTCCGCGGGCGGCGGTGGGAAAGGCGCCCAGCCGCAGCTCGCCCACCGCCTGGCCGCGATGCGCTTCCAGCTCGGCCTGGGCCAGCTCGACCTGCGAAAGGATGCGCGTCGCATGATCGGCGAGCAGCCGTCCGGCGTCGGTCAGCCGTACCCCGCGCCCGTTCTTCGCCAGCAGCTGCTGCCCGGTCTCCCGCTCCAGTTTGGCGATCTGCTGCGAGACGGCCGAGGTCGTCACATGCAGCCCGTCGGCGGCCGCGCTCACCGAGCCATGGCGGGCGACCGCACTCAGCGTCCGTAGGCGATCAAGGTTCAACATATAAGCAATGCTAAGCGATACCGGCCACGAATTCTCGCTTGTGCTACGAAGTTGTACCGCGCATCGTAGACCTCATGAGCACCGCCACCGGCGCACCCACCGCCTCCGCCGACACCACCGCCAACCCTCCCGTCGCGACGGAGTGCGCCGCGGCCGACCGCGACGCCACCGCCACCGAGGCCCTCGCGGTCGCCTCGCTCCGCGCCACCACCGCGACCGCGGCCCCGAAGGCCGGCGGCCGGGCCCACGGCTGGCAGCTCCGGTTCGCCGTCCTCTCCCTCATCTGGGGCTTCAGCTTCCTCTTCATCAAGGTGGGCACCCAGGGCTTCGCCCCTCTCCAGGTGACCCTGGGCCGGGTCGGGTTCGGTGCGCTGGTGCTGCTGGCAGTCCTCGCCGTCAAGCGCGAACGGCTCCCCCGGTCCGCCCGCACCTGGGCCCATCTGACCGTGGCCGCGTTCTTCCTCAACGTGCTGCCGTTCTCCCTCTTCGCGTACGCCGAGCTGACCATCCCCTCCACACTGGCCGGCATCTGCAACGCCACCTCACCACTGTGGGGCATGGTGCTGTCGGTCGTCGCGCTCTCCGAGGACCGTCCCACCCGGCGCCGGGTGGCAGGCCTCGGACTCGGGTTCCTGGGTGTGCTCACTGTGCTCGGCGCCTGGCAGGGCTTCGCCGGCACGGATCTGACCGGCACCTTGATGGCGCTCGGCGCCTCGCTCAGCTACCCCGTCGGCTGGATCTATGTCCGCCGCACCCTGGCGGGCACCCGGCACTCCCACCTGTCCATGTCCAGCGCCCAGCTCCTGCTGGCCACCGCCCAACTGGCCGTGGTGACACCCCTGTTCACCACCGCACCGGCCGACTACCCGCTCATCCCGCTGCTCGCCGTCTTCGCCCTGGGCGCCCTGGGGACCGGCCTCGCCTTCCTCATCCAGTACGGCCTGGTCGCCGAGGTCGGCCCCACCACCGCGCAGATGGTCACCTATTTCGTCCCCGTGATCGCCACCGCGGCGGGCGTGGCCCTCCTGCACGAACAGCTCAGCTGGAACACCCCGGTCGGCGCCCTCATCATCCTGGCCGGCGCCGCCCTCACCCAGAGCAGGCCCCGCCCGAGGCGCCCGGCACCCTCGCGAACCGACGCGACCTCTTCCTGACGACGCCCGTCCGCACCCGGGCCCGAGCCACCGCCGAGCCCCCGAGTTCGTCTCGGGGGCTCCCGGCGTTCTCCCCCGCGCCCTGGCGTCAACGACCCAGCCTGCCCCGGCAGTTCGCCCCCTCCCGGTGCCCGGCTGCGATCCTGGGCGAGGAGCACGAAGGACGTCGCAGCCGAGGCGGACGAGGCGGAGAGCCTTACCGACCCCCGACGAGGCGCAGGGCCTTACCAACATCCCGGCGAGGCACAGACCCCCACTGACTTCCCGGCGAGGCGCAGCCCCCTACCGACCTCCCGGCAAGGCGTAGAGCCTCACCGCCCCCCCCCGAGCCAGCCCAAGCCCCGGCCCACGGTCAGCCACACGCCCCCCAGCCCGAGCGCCCTCCCCACCCCTCACTCATACCGCCGCGCCTCCCCCACCCCCGTAGCCGAGGCAATGGCGTCTGCCACGGGGAGGATGTCGTCATCGGAGAGGCCGGAGACGGTGATGCGGATGCCGGGTGGCGAGTGCAGGCGGAAGCGTGCACCAGGCGCCACCGCCCAGCCGGCGTGCAGGAGGCGGGCCACCGCACCGGTTTCGTCGGGGACCGGCACCCAGACGTTCATACCGCTGCGGCCGCGGGCCCGGACTCCGCGCTCCGCCAGCGCCCGTATCAGCGCGTCCCGTCGCCGCCCGTACGCTCCGGCCACCTCGTTCGGGTCGATCGCGGAGGTCCGCCACAGGTGGACGACCGTGTCCTGGAGCAGATGGCTGATCCAGCCCGGCCCGAGGCGCTGGCGGCCGCAGACCCGGTCGATGGTCAGCGCATCGCCGGTGAGCACGGCAAGCCGCAGATCCGGGCCGTACGCCTTGGCCGTCGAACGGACCAGGACCCAGTGGTCGGTGACCCCGGAGAGCGGATGGAGCGGGAGGTCGACGATGCCGTGCCCGTGGTCGTCCTCGATGAGGAGGAGGTGGGGGTATTCGGCCAGGAGGGTGCGGAGTTCGGTGGCGCGGGCGCGGTCGATGGCGGCGCCGGTGGGGTTCTGCGCCCGGTCGGTGACGACGACGGCACGGGCGCCGTCCTGGATCGCGCGCGCCAACTGCTCGGGCAGCGGGCCCTCGTCGTCCACTCCGACCGGGACGGGGCGCAGTCCCAGTGCCGGGATGAGGTCCAGCAGGCTGCCCCACCCCGGGTCTTCCACCGCCACGGCGTCGCCGGGTCGCAGATGGGCGGCCAGCACCCGCTCTATGGCGTCGAGCGAGCCGCTGGTGACGGCGACGGGCGCCTCCGGCACCCCGTCGGCGGCGAACGCCGCGCGGGCGAGAACGGCCAGGTCGTCATCCACGGCCGGTGTGCCGTAGAGGACGGGGCGCCGCGCGCTGCGTGCGGCGGCCTCGGCCAGTGCCCGTTCGAGCGGGGGCAGCAGGGACGGATCGGGGTTTCCGTCGGAGGCATCCCGGACGCCCGGCGGCACCTCCACCCGCAGCGCCTCACGTGAAGTGCTGGCCGGGCGCGGGCGCACCCGGCTGCCGCGTCGACCCGCGGTCTCGATCACCCCTCGGTCGCGGAGGGAGCGGTATGCCGCCGCGACCGTATTCGGATTGACCTCGAGATAGACGGCCAACTCCCGCAGCGGGGGCAGCACTTCGCCCGGTTGGAGCCGGCCCGCACCGACGGCCCGCTCGACGCTGGCGGCAATCTCCGATGCGCGCCGCCCTTCGATCAGATACTCTCCTAGCACAAAATTGATTATGCACTAGTGCAATGGAGATCGCAATGGCCCGAGCCGAGGCGTACGAACCGACCGAGCGCACGACCCCCACCCGTGCCCGCGACCGCGCCGCCTACGACCACGACACGGTGCACGCCATCCTCGACGCGGGCTATGTCTGCCATCTGGGCTTCGTCCGCGACGGTTCCCCGGTCGTCCTGCCGACGCTCTACGGCCGGGTCGGCGACCGTCTCTATCTCCACGGCTCAACGGGATCCCGGCCGCTGCGGATGGCCGGCGCGGCACCGGACCCCGGCCTCGACGTGTGTGTGACGGTCACCCATGTCGACGGTCTGGTACTGGCCAAGTCGGCGTTCCACCACTCCATCAACTACCGCTGTGTCGTGGTGCACGGCACCGCACACCAGGTCACCGACGAGGAGGAGAAGACCACCGCGCTCGACGCGCTCGTCGATCATGTGCTGCCCGGGCGCGCCGCGGACTCCCGGCCGGGCAACGCCAAGGAACTGGCCGCCACCTCCGTGATCCGTCTCGACCTGCGCGAGGTCTCCGCCAAGATCCGCACCGGCGGCCCCAACGACGAGCCGGAGGATCTCGCGCTGCCGTATTGGAGCGGCGTCCTGCCCGTGGCACCCGTGTACGGCGCCCCCATACCCTCCGACGACCTCGCGCCCGGCACGCCCGAGCCGGCGTATCTCGCCGCCCGCTGAGGAGCCACCGTGCTGATCCACCCCTGGGACGCCCCCACCGAAGACGCCGAGTGGCAACAGTGGCTCGCGGCACACGACTTCGGTCAGCTGGCCGCCAATGGAAGGCCCGGCGAACCACCGATGCTCCAGCCGCTGCACTTCGCCTACGACCCGGCCCGCCACGAGGCCGTCACACATCTGGCCCGCCCCCATCCCCTCTGGCGCGCGCTGGAGGACCGGCCGACCGTGCTGCTGAGCGTGGTGGACGACTACACCTTCATCCCCGGCCCCTGGCAGGCGGCCGAAGACCAGCCGCCCGAGCACGGCGTTCCCACCAGCTTCTATGCCGCGGTCCAGCTGACCTGCACCGCCCATGTCGTGGACGACCCGGAGGAGAAGGCGGCGCTGCTGCAACGCCAGATGGGGCACTTCCAGCCGGACGGCGGCTCGGCGCCGGTCGCCACGGGTGCCGCTCCATACGGGCGGCTGCTGTCCGGCATCCGTGGCCTGCGCCTCGAAGTGCGGGAGGTCCGCGCCAAGTTCAAGTACGGGGGCAAGCGGAGCGAGGCCGTCCAGCACCGCATCTCGGAGCGCCTCGCCGAGCGCGACGGCCCCGGGGACGCGGCGGCGCGCACCCACCAGCAGCGCAGACTGACCGCGGCCGCCACAGGGAAGCCCGCTTCCTGACCGGCTGCTCCCCCTGCCCCCGGCCCAAGGGGACCGGACGTACGGGGGCATACAGGTGCCCGGCCGACCACCGCCGGCCGGGCACCCGAGCCCTCAGCCCGCCACCGGCGCCGCCGACCGCGCGGCCGACACCGCTCCGCGCGCCTCGGTCACCGCCAGCGCGGCAACGGCCGTCAGCAGCACGCCCGTTCCGATCGCCGTCGCCATGGTGAGCCGCTCCCCGAGGAACAGCACCGCGATGGCCGCGGCCGACACCGGCTCGATGAGCGAGATCACGGACGCGGTCGCGGCGCGCACGGCGGCCAGTCCCGCGAAGTACAGCCCATAGGCCAGCGCGGTCGGTACCGCCGCGACATAGGCCAGCAGGCTGAGGCTGCGGCCCAGATCGTGCGCCTGGGGCCACAGCCCCTCCACCGCCGCGAGCGGCAGCAGACACAGCGCACCGACCGCGAAGGCGCTGACCGTCGAGGCGTACGGGTCGCTGCCGCCGCCCTTGCCCAGCCGCCGGGTGATCAGCGTCATCGCGGCGCAGCCGGCCGCCGACAGCAGGGCATAGCCCACCCCGGCCGGACGGACGGTGGCACCGCCGTCGCCGCCGAGGACCAGGATCGCCAGCCCGGCCAGCGCCCCGGCGACGGCCAGGACTCCGCCCGCGCCGAGCCGTTCGCCCATCGTGACCCGCGCCCCGATGGCGATGAGGACGGGCCCCGCCCCCATGGTGACGACGGTGCCCACGGCCAGCCCGGTGGTCTCGACGGCGGCGAAGTAGGCGGCCTGGAAGACGGCGAGGGCGACCCCGGTCAGCACGATCCGGGCCAGGCGCCGGCCGAGCGGCTCGTACGGGGCGGGGGCGGCGGCGGTGCGCGACCGGCGGCGCAGCAGCGCCCGTACGGCGAGCAGCAGAACCAGCCCGCCGAAGGTGCGCCAGAACGTGAGGGCGAGCGGGCCCAGTCCGCTGCCGCGGTAGAGGAGGGCGGCGGCCGCGCCCGCGGTGCCCCAGGCGGTCGCGGCGAACGTGACGTACAGCAGCCCCCGGCCCACGGGAAGGGCGGAGGAATCAGTGGCATGCATGGGAGAGGTGCTCCGGGAAATCCAGGACGGCGTCATGCGCCGTGGAGTGGTCGCGTGGTCCCGTGTGCAGGCAGCGACTGGGGTCTGTCCGGCGCCTCTGGCTCGGACAGGCCCCGGCGGCTCGGGATCAGCCCGAGCCGGGGTTTCCTCGGAGGCCGCCGCCCGCGTTACGCGGCGGGAGGGGGCAGCACAGTCGAATGCATGATCGATACCCTATGTCGCGGGAAAGCCGGCCGACAAGTCGTCCCCGGTCCGGGCCGAGGACGCCGGGGTGGCCAGGGACTCCGGGGAGTCGCCGCCCCCTGGGGACTCCGGGGAACCGCGGCCCCCAGGGGCGCTCACGCCGTCGCCCGTCCCCGCACCGGCGACCCATGCGGTCTCGGTCGTCTTCGGCTTGGCCGACTGCGCGATGAAAGCGCCGGTCAGCACCACCGCCCCACCCACGATCTGCGGTGCGGAGAGATGCTCGCCGAGCAGGACCCAGGCCAGCACCGTCGCGATGACGGCCTCCAGACAGGCGACCACCCCGGCCACCTGGGGCGAGAGCCGGCGGATCGACACCACACCGGTGAGGTAGGCCGCCACCGTCGCGATCAGCACGATCCAGGCGAGCAACAGAACGGCGGGCACCTGGGTTCCGTTCAGGTCCGCGCCGCCGCCGAGCACGGTCCAGTCCATGCCCCAGGGGCGGGCGAGCGCGGTGAGGAGGACGGCGCCGATCAGCAGGCCGTAGGCGATCACACCGAGCGGGTCCACCGCATCGTCGCCGTCCGAGCCATGATCCGAGAGTACGAAGTAGCCGACCTGGCAGCAGGCCGCGCCGAGCGCGAGCGCGAGGCCGACGACGTTGAAGCTCAGCCCGGACCAGATCTCGACGACACAGGCCAGTCCGCCGACGGCCAGCACCACGCCGACCGCCGCGGCCCGGGTGACCGGCCGTTTCTGAACGAAGCGGACCCAGCCCAGTACCAGGGCGGGCGCCAGATATTCGATGAGGAGCGCGACCCCGACGGGGATACGGGAGAGCGCGGCGAAGTAGCACGCCTGGACGCCGGCGACGGCGAGCAGCCCGTAGCCCGCGAGCAGCGCGGGCCGGCGGAGCAGCAGATTCCGGTGGCGCCAGGCGAGCGGCAGCATGACCAGCGCCGCCCCGGCCACCCGCAGCCAGGTGACCTGAAGCGGTTCGAGGCCGGCGGATATCAGGGGCTTGGCGGCGACACCCGAACCGCCGAAGGCGAGCGCGGACACCAGGGCGATACCGAGGCCGGCGCCGCGTCCACCGGGCGCCCGACCAGGGCGCACCCCGAGGGCGGGCGATGACTGCTGGGCCCCCATAGAGCCGGAAGTTCCGTGGCCCGAGCCGGACGGCGCTCCTGCCGGGCTCCCCGAAGACGCGTGCATCCGGCCATCATGGCACCCGTCGTCAGCAGTGCCACCCCCGAGACCCCTGTCAGTCCTGGCCGGGACGCTCCCCGTCGAGACGGTGGGCGAGCCGGACGGTGTCGACCGAGGCCCGGCACAGCACCTCGACGGCCCGCGATTCCGGGTCGTCCACCAGGGCGGCGAGCAGGTCGAGGCAGCCCGCGCGGGTGGCGTAGCGGGCATGGGCGCGATCCAGCGCACCGTCCATGGCGGCGGCCGCGGCCGGTGACCATCCGGGGACGGCACCCTCGGCCACCACGGGGACCGCGCCGGAGTCCTCGACGGTGCCGTGCCATTGGAGTCCGTAGCCGATGCTGCGCTGGACGAGGTAGCCGAGCAGCCGGGCGACCTGCGGTCCGCCGTCGAAGGCGGCGCGTACCGCGGGGTCCGATTCCAGGAGGCCGTGCAGCAGATGGGCGGTGTCGACCTGCCGGTCGCCATCACGGGTGGCTCGCCTGCGGGCCGCGGATATGACCGACGCGAGCTCTACGGTGAGCCGGGTCTCAAGGTCCTCCGGGGCGGGGCTGTCGCCACCACTGTACGCAGTACGGTTTTGCACAGCACCCACCCCACCAGCCCGTGCGGACCGGAACATCACCGGCGGGAAGCATTTGCGTCTCCCACGCTGGTTGCGCACGTCCCCGCGCGATCTCATCCTCACGGAGGAGATGTGTGGGAATCGTGGAGGTCAGACATACGGGGGTGGGGTGACCGCTCGCCATCGCCGCTGGACCGCCTACCCGAAAACTGACGACCCATCAGAACAGTGCGGTCCGCTCTATTGAACCTTCACCCCGGCAGGGCTACGTTCCGCGGCACCAGCCAGGGATCGTCACCGAAGGGGTGATCGCATGGCCGAAGCCACCGCGCAGGCCCGTATCGAGGCACCGGCCGCGAAGGTCTGGGAGCGGCTCACCGACTTCGACTCCTACGGCGAGTGGAACGCCACCCACACCGCGTTCCCCAAGGGCGGCCCGGAAACGCTCCAAGTAGGCGCGGGCTACGAGGAGAACATGAAGCTGATGGGCTTCCCGGCGGAGGTCGCCTGGACCGTGCGGGAACTGGAGCCCGAGCGGCTGCTCGATATCGAGGGCAAGGGCCCGATGGGCGTCACCCTGGGGATGCGCTACGCACTCACACCGGACGGCGGGGCGACGGCTGTACGGATCGACGGCACGTTCACCGGCGCCGCGGTCTCCCTGATGGCGGGCAAGCTCAAGGACTCGGCGAGCGCCGCGCTGAACGAGTCGCTGCGCAGGCTCGCCGGCCTCGTCACCTGACGCTTCGGGGGCCGACCCTCACCCCGGCCCCCGAAGCCCGCACCTCCGTGCACTTCACGCTCAGTCCTCCTCGGCAAGGATCAGATACAGCTCCTTGCGCGCCTTGTTGACCACCGCCATGGCCTTCTCCCGCTGCTCGGGGCTGCCGGTGGCCCACACCTGCCGGAACGCCTCGACCAGGCCGCCGCCCGCCTTGCGGATCTCGTTCATCGCCTCCCAGTCGACGCCGCGGCCGGCGTCCTCCCAGGGGGCGTCCGAACCGCTGTCGGCCTCGGTGCGCCCGGCGTCGGTCAGCGAGAACAGCTTCTTGCCGCCCTCACTGGCGCTGGCGATCAGCCCCTCGTCCTCCAGGAGCTGAAGCGTCGGATAGACCGAGCCGGGGCTGGGCTTCCACGCCCCACTACTGCGCTCGGCGATCTCCTGGATCATTTCGTAGCCGTGCATCGGACGGTCCTTGAGCAGCGCCAGGATCGAGGCGCGCACATCGCCGCGGCGCGCCCGGCCGCGCGGTCCGCCGCGCCCCCGGCCGCCACCGAAGGGCGGGCCACCGAACGGCGGGCCGAACGGGCCGAAGGCCGAGTGCCGCCGCTCCCAGCCACCCGCGAAGTCGCCGTGGCCGCCGCGGCGCCCGGGTCCGCAGTGCTCATGCCGATGCTCATGTCCGTGTTCTTGTCCTTGGGAACGCATGATGACGTCCTCCATCTCTCTATCGTTGATCGGTCGCGATGCTTCAACGATATATCGGGACTGTTCGTCGAAGCAAGAGTCTTCCCTCATCTCGTCAACGCCTCATGAGCACCCGGCACGCCACCCCACCGGCCACCGCGGCCCGGCTCCCCTGCCAATTCCCCCGGATTGGCCTTGGCCTGCGGCGCTGCGGCACGCCTACGCTCGCGGCCATGAGGATTCGCATCGTCGACGCCTTCAGTGAGCGTCCCTTCGCCGGCAACCCCGCGGGAGTCGTACTCCTCGACTCCGGCGCCTTTCCCGATACGGCCTGGCTCCAGCGGGTCGCCACCGAGGTCAATCTCTCCGAGACGGCCTTCGCGCATCCGCTGCCCGCGGGCGGTGACGCCGACTGGGCGCTGCGCTGGCTCACCCCCGCCGCCGAGGTGAACATGTGCGGGCATGCCACTTTGGCCACCGCGCACGTCCTGCACACCACGGGGACGGCCACCGGTACGGTCCGCTTCCGCACCCGCAGCGGGGTGCTGACCACAACGGCCGACGACCGCGGCGCGATCACCATGGACTTCCCGACCGCCCCGCTCACCCCCGTCGAGGTACCGCCGGTGGTCGCGGGCGCGCTGGGCGCCGAGATCCGCTCCGCGCACGACACCGGCCCCGATGTCGGCGATCTCCTGGTCGAGCTGGCCGACGAGAAGTCCGTACGGGCGCTGGCCCCGGACCTCAAGGTGCTCGCCGGGCACGGCGGCCGCGGGGTGATCGCCACTGCCCGCGCCGAAAACCCGGACGGCGGCTACGACTTCATCTCGCGCTGCTTCTTCCCCAACGTCGGCATCGACGAGGACCCGGTAACGGGCAGCGCGCACACCGCGCTCGCACCGTTCTGGTCGGCGCGCCTGGACCGTGCCGCCCTGGTAGGTCTCCAGGGCGCCGCCCGCACCGGCTTCGTACGGACCGAGCTGCGCGGCGACCGTACGCTGCTGACCGGGTCGGCGGTCACGGTCATCGACGGGGAACTACTGGCCACCGACTGAGCCGGCCCACCCGGCGGCGCCCCTGGGGAGGCGCGGCAGGCACCGCGGTGCCACGCGCCGCCGCCTCCTCACGGTGTCGGCAGCCCCAACCACCCGGCGAACAGCGCATAGCCGACGAACGCCACGATGTCGATCAGCGCATGGGCGGCGACCAGCGGCCCGACCCGCCCCCACCGCCGGTAGAGCAGGACGAAGAGCACGCCCATCACCATGTTGCCGACGAAGCCACCGATGCCCTGGTAGAGGTGGTAGGAGCCGCGCAGCACCGAGCTGGCCGCGAGCGCCGCGAACGGTGACCAGCCCAATTGCCCCAGCCTGCGCAGCAGATACCCGACGACGATGACCTCCTCCAGGACGGCGTTCTGCACCGCGGAGGCGATCAGCACCGGGATCTTCCACCACACCGACGGCAGCGCCTCGGGGACCACCGTCAGATTGAATCCGGCCGCCCGCGAGCCCAGGTACAGCAGCAGACCGCTGCCGCCGATGACGACCGCCAGGGCGAGCCCGCGGCTCAGGTCGAAGCCGGGCCGCCGCCGGTCGAAACCGATCGCCCGCAGGCCGCCGGCCCGTTCCCGCAGCAACAGATGCGCCACCAGCACCACGGGCACCAGCGCGCTCGCGATACCGAACAGCTGCCAGGCGAGATCCAGCCAGGGCCGCCCGGGCGCATGGGAGCCATTGAGCGTCGCCGCCTGATCCTTGAGACCGCCGGGCTTGGTCACCGAACCGATGAAGCTGATCAGTGCCGACACCCCGCTGGCCCCCAGGGAAAGGGCCAGCACGATCCATGTCTCGCTCCGCAGAATGCTGCGGGACGGCTCCCCGAGGAGCCCGTCACCAGGCCCTTGACCTGGAACGTCCGCATCGGCCACGGGACTTGTATCCGACTGCACACTTCCTCCGCTTCCGCATTTACCACCTCATCGCCACCACCGCACCGCTAGGGTCTCGGCAGCAGTTACGAAGATCGCGCACGACAGGCCGGGGACAGGCGCCATCCCGATGGCGCGTTTTCCCCTACCGGCGCATCCCGGTCGAGCTCCGAGAAGGAGAGGCGCTACCGCAATGGGACGACACAGCTTGCCCGACGGCTCCGCACCGGCGCGCACGGGGGCCCGCCGAGGTGCCCGTCCCCGCGCGCTCGTCCTCGCCACCGGCCTCGTGCTGACCGTCGCCGCCGGCACGGTCGTGGCGCTGGAGGGCGGTCTGCTCCCGTTCGGCGGGCCGTGCGGCGGCGAGGTGACCCGGCTCGATGTGGCCGCCTCGCCCGATGTCGCCCCGGCGGTCGAAGCGGTGGCCAAGACGGCGCGGGAGGATTCGGCGCGTACCGACGGCAGATGTCTGGACGTCAGGGTCACCTCGCGGTCCGCCCACGAGATCGCCGACGCCTTCGGACAGCGGCCGGTCGATCCCGAATTCCAGGTCTGGATACCGGATTCGAGCCTGTGGGTGGACCGCGTCGGCGCGGAGCGCGGCACCCCGCTGACCACCGCCGGGATCATCGCCTCGTCCCCGGTCGCGCTGGGCGCCGTCCCCCGGGCCGCCAAGTCGCTGGGCTGGCCGGAGAAGACCTACACCTGGACGGAACTGACCCGGGCCACGGCAGCCGGCGACGCGCTGCACCTGGGCATCGCCGACCCGTCCCGCAGCGCCACCGGCCTGCTCTCCCTGGCCCGCATCAGCGCCGCCAACACCAAGAAGGCACCGGATCGCGTCACGGCCGACACCCGCACCGCCGCCACCGCGCGGCTGCTCAACCAGCGCGCCGCGGACGGCGACGGGCAGGCCATGGCCACCCTGCCCCGCGACGCCTCCGGTGCCGAGCAGAGCAATCCGCGCCGCAACCAGGCGCTGCTGCTGTCCGAGCAGGCCGCCTTC
Organism: Streptomyces sp. P9-2B-2; assembly: GCF_030406865.1. NCBI lineage: Bacteria > Bacillati > Actinomycetota > Actinomycetes > Kitasatosporales > Streptomycetaceae > Streptomyces > Streptomyces sp. P9-2B-2. The sequence goes on from NZ_CP129126.1 coordinate 1,322,399, forward strand.
GCGCACAACACACACGCGGACGGCGGGCCGGATCTGGACCTGCTCTACCCCGAGGGCGGCACGGCCCGGCTCGACTACCCCTACACGCTGGTCGACAACAGCGAGACGGACCCGGAACGCTCCCGCGCCGCCAACCGCTTCCTGACCCTGCTGAGCGAGCCCGCCGGACAGCGTGCGCTGCGCCGGATCGGCTTCCGCGCCCCCACCGGGGAGGCGGAACCGAAGGTGGTCAAAACGGCCGGCGGGCGCGACCCCCAGCCGTACTCCGCCGGGCCCGCCGAGCCGCCGACCGCGAAGGAACTCCAGGCCCTCATGGGCATGTGGACGATCACGGTGCAGAGCGCCCGACTCTCCACCGTCGTGGACGCCTCGGCATCCATGGGCGCCCCGGTCCCAGGACACAACGGCCGGTCCCGTATGGACCTCGCCAAGAACTCGCTCCTCCAGGCGCTGACCACGTTCACCTCCGAGGACGAGATCGGGCTGTGGAAGTTCGCCACCTCACTGCACGGCGACAAGGACTACGTGGAGCTCTCCCCCACCGAACGGCTCGGCGGCCGGGACAAGGACGGCAGCACCCACCGCGAAGCGCTCGCCGACGCCTTCGGCGCGCTGGCCCCGGAACCCCAGGGCGCCACCGGCCTGTACGACACCACGCTCGCCGCGTACCAGAAGGCCCGCTCGACCTATGCGAGCGGGAAGTTCAACGCGCTGGTCATCCTCACCGACGGCGCCAACGACGACGCCCACGGCATCGGCCTGGACGCCCTGGTGGGCGAGCTGAAGAAGCTCTCCGACCCGAAACGGCCGGTGCCGCTGATCGCCCTCGCGATCGGCCCGGAGGCCGACACCTCCGCCCTGAACCGCATCGTGGCACCGACCGGCGGCTCGACGCACCGGGTCAGCGACCCGTCGCAGATCCACCAGGTGATGCTCAAGGCCATCATGGCGGCGGGCAGCAACGTCCCCCGCTGATCCGAACGACACCCCCTACGCCCCTTCCGTCGCCGCCTGCCGTGCTCCCGGTACGGCCGGACGCCCGGCGACCGGCCAGGCGACCGGCCAGGTGTGCACCGGCGTCCCGGTGTGCATCAGCTCGCTGTAGCGCCGGGTCATCGCGGCGAGCGCGGCGTCCCGGTCCAGGCCCTGGCGCCGGGCGTGGTGGAAGGCCGCGGCCTGCCAAGACGCCCCGTTCGCCCGGCGCCGGCAGCGCTCGTCGATGATGCCGAGATAGTGGTCCCGGTCGGCCGGTTCCACCCCCCAGGCATCCAGCCCGCGGGCCGCCAGCGGCAGCAGCTCCTTGCGTACGAGTCGTACGGCCGAGATTTCGGCGGTACCTCCCGCCCGCCCGGGACGCGGCCACTCCAGGGCGGCCTCGATGCCGTACCGGCAGGCGGTGTCGAAGTTGCGGGCCGCGGCGGCGAACGGGAGCCGCGTCCACACGGGGCGCGGCTCCTCGGCCAGCGCCCGCACCAGGCCGTAGTAGAAGGCGGTGTTGGCGATGACGTCGGTGATGGTGGGGCCGGCCGGCAGCACCCGGTTCTCCACCCTGAGGTGGGCGACGCCGTCGGCGACCGCGTAGACGGGGCGGTTCCAGCGGTAGATCGTGCCGTTGTGCAGGACCAGTTCGGCCAGGTCGGGCACCCCGCCCTCATCGAGGATCCGCAGCGGCTCCTGCGCCCCGCACACCGGCAGCAGCGGCGGGAAGTACCGCACATTCTCCTCGAACAGGTCGTATGCGGAGTCGATCCAGCGCTCGCCGAACCAGGTGCGGGGGCGCACCCCCTGGGCTTGCAGCTCGGGCGAGCGGGTATCGGTGGCCTGCTGGAAGACCGGCGGCCGGGACTCCCGCCACAACTCACGGCCGAACAGGAACGGCGAGTTGGCGCCGACGGCGACCTGTACGGCGGCGATGGCCTGTGCCGCGTTCCAGACGGCGGCGAAGCGGCCCGGTGTCACCTGGAGATGCAGCTGGACCGACGTACAGGCGGCTTCCGGGGCGATCGAGGGCGAGCGGGAGACCAGGTGCTCGACACCGCGGATGTCCAGGGCGAAGTCCTCGCCGCGGGCGGCCCGCATCTGGTCGTTGAGCAGGACGTAGCGGTCGTTCTCGGAGAGGCTGGCAGCCGTGAGGTCGGTGGCGTGCAGCGTCGGCAGAATGCCGATCATCACGATCCTGGCGGCGACCTCCCGGGCCTTCCTTTCCGCATAGCCGAGTCCCGTACGGAGTTCCTCGGCAAGCTGGTCCAGCACCCGGCCGCTCAGGCGGTGCGGCAGGATGTTGACCTCAAGGTTGCACTGGGCGAGTTCGGTCTGGAAATCACCACTGGCGATGCGCTCCAGTACTTGAGTGTTCATCATGCGGGGCAGCCCGTCGGCGCCGGCAAGATTGAGTTCGATCTCCAGGCCCATGAGATTTCTGGGCCGGTCGAACCTCTTCTCCACCAGCAGCCTGTGCAATCCCTCAAGACAGTCGTGCAGCTTTCTTCGATAACGCTCCCGGTCCGCCAGGTCGATCCCGTCCGCGGCGACCTTCTCCCCCATCGAAGGGTCCCTCCTCGAGTGAACAGCCCGCGGCCACGGGCCGCTTGGGGCCGTCCCCGACACCGCCGGGGCTCGCGCTACGGTCGATGATGCCCCGGCAATCTGATCAATAACGCGGCGGGGGCATGCCGGTGCCGATAGGCTCGAAGTGATGCAGCGTCCGGCACTGCCCATAGGCATATCCGCGCGGCACTCGCCCGCGGCAATTCACTCGTGAGAAACAACGACGAGTTCCGGCCTACCGCACCGCCAAGGCAATACAAGGTGGCGTCCATAAAACGCCGCACAAAGCGGTGGAAAGCGCCTCGCGCAGCGGTCCGGATTTCACCTTGCCGGAAATCCACAAGGCCGGTAGCCGAAACAATTTCAGAACATACGTCGTATAAACTCCGGTGACGAGGCAGAGACTTGGCGCCCAGCGTCTCGGTGATCTCACCGACACCGGGCTCAGCGGCTGCCCCCGCCCGGCCGCCGCCCCGGCCGGCCACGCTCTGACCCGCCCGCAGACAGCGCCGTTTGCACCCGCCACGCTCCACCGTGTCTCCGAGCCACGCTGCACCGTGTCTCCGAAGTGAGAGGCGACCCACCATGCCGCTGCACCTCCCCCCTGCCCCCGCACCCGCCCTGCGCAGCGTTCTCGCCGCTCTCGGCTCGCCCACCGCGGTCGGTGACGCTCCGGTCTCCGCGCTGCGCGCCCATCAGGGTCCGCTCAGCCCCGACCACCCGCTGCCCGTCCATGTCTGGGACGACGTCAGCCGGGCCGGCGGCACCCCGCACACCCGACTGGCCGGATGGCGCTTCCTGGTCCGCGGCGGGGAGCGTGCCGTGGCGACCGCCGAGACGGTGCTCACCGCGGACGGCTGGACCTTCGGGCGCTTCTGCGGCGGCCCCTACGTCGCCGCGACCGAGCAGGCACTGGCACAGGCCGAGTCACTCGCCACGCCCTACCAGCCGCGGCTGCTGTCCGTCCCCGAGCTGTACATGCTCACGCTGTGGCTGCACCACGACCTCACCTCCGACGGCGCCCAGGGGCTTCCCGCGCCCGGCGACCTGCTCGTACCGCTGGCCCCCGCCCCGCCGGGTATCGCCGCACACCGTCCGCAGCGCATCGCCGATCTGCTCCCCCGGCTCACCCTGCGGCTCACGCCCGCCCCGCTCCTCGCCGAACCCGCCTGATCCACCGGCGTCGGCGCGGATTCCCGCGCCGCTTCCGGCGCCCGCCGCGCCGCCCGAGCGTGCCCCGCGACCCCGTCCGGTCACGGGGCGCTCTGTCGCGCTCACCCAGGCGGCCTAGTCCGCGGATACCACTCCCAACCCTCTTGGGGAGGAGTGCAATTGGGAGCAACCGCCCGCATGGGTGACGCGTCCCTACCGAGTGAGTACCGCTGCTGCGAAATCCCTGCGGAATCCCGTCCGTGGGGCAACACTGGGACCGACCGACAGAAACGGGGGAGCGGCCATGAACACCTCATCGAGCCGCACGACGACGTTCACCTCACCGCAGCGAAAGACAACTTCCATGTGTCAGCACCAACCGCCCTGCCCGTCCGCAGACTCCACCGACCGGGAGGCCGCACACCTTGTGGCGCACCATCCGGAGCAAGGCTGGAGCCTGCTCTGCAACGGCGTCCTGCTCTTCGAGGACACCGGTGAGCTGCTCCCCGACGGGCAGGTCATCGCCCCGCACCGCGCCCGGGTCATCGCCGCTGCCTGACCCGCAGCGCGCGCCACGTACCACAGGGCCCCCGGCAGATCTGCCGAGGGCCCTTGATGCTGCCGTGACTCAGTTGTCGTACTCGTCCAGCGGCGGGCACGAGCAGACCAGGTTACGGTCGCCGAAGGCACCGTCGATGCGGCGCACCGGCGGCCAGTACTTCTCCGCGGCGACGACACCGGCCGGGAAGACGGCCTCCTCACGGGAGTACGCGTGCGACCAGTCGCCGCCGAGCGCGCCCGCGGTGTGCGGGGCGTTGCGCAGCGGGTTGTCGTCCTTGTCCCACTCCCCCGAACCGACCTTCTCGATCTCCGCGCGGATGGCGATCATCGTGTCGCAGAACCGGTCCAGCTCGGCGAGGTCCTCGCTCTCGGTCGGCTCGATCATCAGCGTGCCGGCCACGGGGAACGACATCGTCGGCGCGTGGAAGCCGTAGTCGATCAGCCGCTTGGCCACATCGTCGATGCTCACGCCGGTCGCCTTGGTCAGCGGCCGGACATCGATGATGCACTCGTGCGCCACCAGTCCGCCGGGGCCCGTGTAGAGCACCGGGTAGTGCGGCTCCAGCCGCTTGGCGATGTAGTTGGCGCTGAGGACCGCCACCTGGGTGGCGCGCTTGAGGCCGTCGCCGCCCATCAGCCGTACGTACGCCCAGGAGATCGGCAGGATGCCCGCCGAGCCCCAGGGAGCGGCGGAGATCGGCCCCACGCCCGTCTCGGGGCCCGCGGCGGGCTGAAGCGGGTGGTTGGGCAGGTACGGCGCCAGGTGGGCGCGTACGCCGACCGGGCCGACACCGGGGCCACCGCCGCCGTGCGGGATGCAGAAGGTCTTGTGCAGGTTCAGATGCGAGACATCGCCGCCGAACTTTCCGGGCTCGGCGAGCCCGACCAGCGCGTTGAGGTTGGCACCGTCCACGTAGACCTGGCCGCCGGCCTCGTGCACCGCCGCGCAGATCTGGGTGATGTGCTCCTCGAACACGCCGTGCGTGGAGGGGTAGGTCACCATCAGGACCGCGAGCTCGTCCCGGTACTTCTCGATCTTGGCGTGCAGATCGTCGGTGTCGACCTCGCCGTCCTCACCGGTCTTGACGACGACGACCTTCATTCCGGCCATCACGGCGCTGGCGGCGTTGGTGCCGTGCGCCGAGGACGGGATCAGGCAGATCGTGCGCTGCTCGTCGCCATTGGCGCGGTGGTAGGCGCGGACGGCCAGCAGACCGGCCAGCTCGCCCTGCGATCCGGCGTTCGGCTGGATGGAGACCTTGTCGTAGCCGGTGACCGTGGCCAGCCGCTCCTCCAGCTCCTGGATCAGCGTGAGGTAACCCTGGGCCTGGTCGGCCGGCGCGAACGGGTGCAGCTGACCGAACGCAGGCCAGGTGACCGGCTCCATCTCGGTCGTGGCGTTCAGCTTCATCGTGCAGGAGCCGAGCGGGATCATGCCGCGGTCCAGCGCGTAGTCCTTGTCGGCGAGGGTGCGCAGGTAGCGCAGCATCGCGGTCTCGGAGCGGTACTCGTGGAAAACCGGGTGGGCGAGGTAGTCGTCGTGGCGCAGCAGTGCCTGCGGCAGCGCATCGGCGGCGGCCGCGTCCAGCTGCTCGACGTCGCCGGACACCCCGAAAGCGCCCCAGACGCCGGCCAGCTGCGCCCGCCCGGTGGTCTCGTCGCAGGCGATACCGACCAGGTCCGCGTCGATCTGCCAGAGGTTGACACCGGCCTCACGGGCAGCGGCGACGACCTCGGCGGCCCGGCCGGGCACCCGCGCGGTCAGCGTGTCGAAGTAGCTGCCGTGCGCGATCTCCACCCCGCCGGCCCGCAGGCCCTCGGCGAGGACCGCGGCGTAGCGGTGGGTGCGCCGGGCGATGGTCCGCAGGCCCTCGGGGCCGTGGTAGACCGCGTACATCCCGGCCATGACGGCGAGCAGCACCTGCGCGGTGCAGATGTTGCTGGTGGCCTTCTCCCGGCGGATGTGCTGCTCACGGGTCTGAAGCGCCAGGCGGTAGGCCTTGTTGCCGTCGGCGTCGACGGAGACGCCCACCAGACGGCCGGGGAGGCTGCGGGCGAACTGGTCACGGACGGCCATGAAGCCGGCGTGCGGTCCACCGAAGCCCATCGGAACGCCGAAGCGCTGGGTGGTGCCGACGGCGATGTCCGCGCCGAGCTCACCGGGCGAGGTGAGCAGCGTCAGGGCGAGCAGATCGGCGGCGACGGTGACGATCGCGCCCAGCTCGTGCGCCTGCTCGATGACGGCGCGGGGGTCCCGCACCGCGCCGGAGGCACCCGGGTACTGAAGCAGCACACCGAACACTCCGCGCTCGGCGATCTCGGCCGGAATGCCGTCGGACAGATCCGCGACCACGACCTCGACGCCGGTGGGCTCCGCACGGGTCTCGATCACGGCGATGGTCTGCGGCAGACAGTCGGCGTCGACCAGGAAGACGCCCTGCTTGACCTTGCCGACCCGGCGGGAGAGCGCCATCGCCTCGGCGGCGGCGGTGCCCTCGTCCAGCAGCGAAGCGCCGGAGGTGGGCAGTCCGGTCAGGTCGGCGACCATCGTCTGGAAGTTCAGCAGCGCTTCCAGGCGGCCCTGCGAGATCTCCGGCTGGTAGGGCGTGTACGCCGTGTACCAGGCCGGGTTCTCCATGACGTTGCGCAGGATCACCGGCGGGGTGAACGTGCCGTAGTAGCCGAGACCGATCATGGACGCCAGGACCTCGTTGCGCTCCGCCAGGCCCTTCAGCTCCTGGAGCACCTCGGCCTCGGTACGGGCCTGCGGCAGGCCGAGCGCCTCGGCGCTCTTGATCACATCGGGTACGGCGGTGGCGGTGAGCTCGTCCAGCGACCCGAATCCGATGTGCGCGAGCATCTTCGCCTGCGCCGCGTGGTCGGGACCGATGTGCCGGCGCTCGAAGGGGGTGCCGCGTTCCAGCTCGGTCAAGGAGATGCGATTGGTGGTCATCTGCGGGGGCCTCCTGGTCGGTACGACCTACGAGGGGCACCACGGCACGGGTGCCCGGACGGCCTCCCCCTCTGTCATTCAACCTGAGAGCTTCACCGGCCCGCACAAGGCGGCCCGGCTTTCACCGTCGGTGAGGGGGGTCTCGGCGCTGTGCTTCCGCGGCCCGCCCTGCTTTCCAGAGTGACCTCGTCCATGCGGTACGTGTGCCTGAGAGATTCCGGGGAGGATTTGCTCCTTCGGCGCCCTGGTCGCGAACGACAAGGACTCTCCCGCACGGGGTCTGCGGCCAATCGCCAGCCTACCAGCGTGGCTCTCGAAGGCTCCTTCGAGTGGCCGGGGCATGAAATGTGCCGTTTGGTAGTTGTCAGAGGGCAGTTGCGACCAATTGGAGGGGCCGTGCAAACCGATATCGATCCCCGAAGCCTGATCGGCCGCAAAGCGTTCGACCGTAATGGCGCGAAAATAGGGACCATCGACGAGGTCTACCTCGACGATGCGACGGGGGAACCGGAGTGGGCGGCCGTGCGCACCGGACTCTTCAGCCGGGATGCGTTCGTCCCCCTGGAGCCCAGCAAAATGGTCGGTGAGGGCCTGCACATCCCTTACGACCGCAAGCTGATCAAGGACGCACCCGACTTCGGCGTGGGCCGCCATCTCTCCCCTGAACAGGAACTTCAGCTCTATCACCACTACCGACTGGATATTTCTTCCCCGACCGACCCGGTGTCCCCCGGCTCCGGCGACAAGAACTTCGGCAAGATCGCCGGCTCGGACGACTGACCGCCGGCCGGCGCCCCGCCCACCAGCGGCAGGGGTTCCCCCGGCCGCAGCGCCGGGTCCTCGACAGCAAAGGTCCGCACCCTCCCCGGTGCGGACCATGGCGTTTCGAAGCGGACGGTCACCCTCCCCACCCCGCTCCCCTGCACCCAGCCCGCGCCGAACTCCTCGTGAACCACGTCCAGCCCCGGATACCAGCGCCGCGGCCGCTCCTCCTCGGCCTCGTGCGGCTCCCGCTCCCCGGCGGCCTGCTCCACCGCCGCCGCGGTCGCGGCCTCCGCCGCCTCCCGCTCCGTCGCCAGCTGCGCGAACAGATCCTCCTGTGTGAAGTCCGCCAGCCCGCTGACACCCACACCCAGCAGCCGCACCCCGCCGGTGGTGTCCACCGTCTCCAGCAGGCGCACAGCGGCCTCCCGTATCACCGCAGGGTCGTCGGTGGGCCCCCGGAGCGTCTCGGAACGCGTCAGCGTCGAGAAGTCGTAGTTACGCACCTTGATGACCACCGTGCGCCCTGAACGCCCGGCCGCCCGCAGCCGCTGTACGCACCGGTCCGCCAGCCGCAGCACCTCGTTCCGCACCCGCGTCCGGTCGGTCAGATCGACCTCGAAGGTGTCCTCGACGGAGATGGACTTCGCGTCCCGCTCGGCCACCACGGGCCGGTCGTCCCGCCCCAGCGCCATGGCATACAGCCCCGCGCCGTGTGCCCTGCCCAGCAGCCGCACCAGCTCGGCCTCACCGGCCTCCGCGGTCTCCGCGACGGTGTGGATCCCGGCCCGCCGCAGCGTCTCGGCCGTCGCGGGACCCACCCCGGGCAGCGTCCGCACCGTCATCGGGCCCAGCAGCTCCCGTTCGGTACCCGGCTCGATCACCACCAGCCCGTCCGGCTTGGCCGCCTCGGACGCGATCTTCGCCAGCAGCTTGGCCCCGGCCAGCCCCACCGAGCCGGTCAGCCCCGTCGCGGACCGGATATCCCGCCGCAGCTTCTCCCCCACGGCCCGTACCGCCGCCGTCTCGGCCGGCACCCCGCCCGCCTCCAGGTCGACGAACGCCTCGTCCAAGCTCAGCGGCTCCACCAGCGGCGACAGCGCATGCAGCAGCTCCATCACCGCGTCACTCACTTGGCGGTAGAGCGTGAAGCGAGGACTGAGATAGGCGGCGTTGGGACACAGCCGACGCGCCTGGGCCGTCGGCATCGCGGAACGGACCCCGAAGACCCGGGCTTCGTACGACGCCGTGGAGACCACACCACGCACGCCGACCCCGCCGACCACCACGGGCTTACCGCGCAGGCTCGGCTTGGCCGCCTGCTCGGCGGCCGCGAAGAACGCATCCATGTCCAGATGCAGAATCGTCGGGGCAGGTCTCACATCTCCGATGCTGCCCCATGCCACTGACAATCGGCCCGTTGCCGGGCCGCGCGCTCCGCCGGAGCCTCAGCCCGCCCGGTTGCGGCGCCGTGCCAGCTCGTCGTGCGGGTTCTTCCCGAGCAGCGTCTCGCCGGTGTCCACCCGCTCCCCGTGGAGCTGTGACAGCGCTCCCTCCACGTCCCGCCACACCACGCCCACGGCGATCCCGAAGACGCCCTGGCCGCCCTGGAGCAGGTCCACGACCTGGTCGGGCGAGGTGCACTCGTAGACCGTCGCACCATCGCTCATCAGCGTCATCCGCGTCAGATCCGCCAGCCCGCGCGAGCGCAGATGCTGAACGGCGGTGCGGATGTTCTGCAACGACACCCCGGTGTCCAGCAGCCGCTTGACGATCTTCAGGACCACGACGTCCCGGAAGCTGTAGAGCCGCTGGGTGCCGGAGCCATAGGCCGGCCGGATGCTCGGCTCCACCAGGCCCGTACGCGCCCAGTAGTCGAGCTGCCGGTAAGTGATGCCCGCTGCCGCACAGGCGGTCGGGCCGCGATAGCCGATGTTCTGCGCCTCGCAGTCCCCCGACACCGCCGCGGCCGGTGCCGGGGCAGGGTTCGCTGCTGCGCCCGAGTGGAGCGGCAACGCCCCTTCCGCCGCCATACCGTCGCCGGTGATTGCCACGCCGCCCTCCGTCCTCCACGTCCCGGACGGGACCTGCCACATCGACGGTATGCAGTCACTCGGGGTGCGTCAACGATCGCCGCGCTCGCCACGCCGAGTGATAATCACCCTACGAGTGGTTTCTCGTGACCTCGCACGGGGAAGGGCTGACTGTTTGGCCGGAAACAGGTGGTTCGCCTGGCCGATATCACTGGCTGTTGGTCCCGAAGTCCTCGGGCGAGATCTGGTCGAGGAACTCGCGGAACTTCTCCACCTCGTCCTCCTGCTCGTCCGGGATGGCGATTCCCGCGTCGTCCAGCACACCGTCGGTACCGAAGATCGGCGTTCCGGTGCGCAGGGCCAGCGCTATCGCGTCCGACGGACGCGCACTGACCTCGACCCCGCTCGCGAAGACAAGTTCGGCATAGAAAACCCCCTCGCGCAGATCCGTGATGCGGACCTGCGTCAGCTCCTGGCCCACCGCTTCGAGCACGTCCTTGAAGAGGTCATGCGTCAGCGGCCTGGCAGGGACCATGCCCTGCTGGGCGAAGGCAATGGCGGTGGCCTCCCCTGGCCCGATCCAAATGGGCAAGTATCGGTCGCCTCCCACCTCCCGCAGGAGCACGATCGGTTGGCTGGAAGGCATTTCCACCCGGACACCCACGACGTCGAGCTCGTTCACACAGCAACCCTAGGACGTGCCCGGCCGGTTTGGGTAGTCGGGCACTCGTTTGCTCGCTACAGCCGGACCCGCAGAGCGCTCTGCACCAAGGCCGCATGCAGCCGTACGGACAGCGTTGCCAGCTCCCTGGCGGTCGCTTCGGCGTGCGCCCTGGTCTGCGGGTTACGGTGCCGCCGAAGGGGTGCAACGACCTGCTCGACCAGGCCCGCCTCGCGCTCTGCCGCCGCCTTCACCGCACGCAGATGCCGCGGCTCCAGACCGAAACGGCCCAGGTCCGCGACAAGTTTGGCCACCGTGACGGCCTCGATGTCGTATCCGCCGTCGTCATGGGGGACGATGAGTCCGTACGACTCCCAGTCGGCGAGCGCCGCCTCGTCCACCTCCGCGGCGGCCAGCAGCTCGGCCCGGCCGATCCGGGCAGCCGTGGGGCGCTCCGCACCTGGCTCGTGCACGCCCTCGACCAGATCCCGGGAGGGTGCGGCCGGGGCCGGCAGCGGTACCTGCTCACCGCGCTCCAGGGCGTCCAGATGCTCCCGGATGACCTTCAGCGGCAGATAGTGGTCCCGCTGCATCCGCAGGACGGCGGCCAGCCGCTCGACGTCCGCCTGCGTGAATTTGCGGTATCCGGAAGGCGTGCGCTTCGGCTCGACCAGCCCCTCGGCCTCCAGGAAGCGAATCTTGGAGATGGTGACCTCGGGAAACTCCCCGCGCAGCAGGGTGAGCACCGTACCGATGCTCACTGGCTTGCCGTCCGAGGAGGCGGCACCGGCAGAGCCGGCGCCGCCTTTCGGTGTATCGCGCATATGCCTTCCCCGGCCGGTCAGATACCGGCGCCTCGCTGGCTCGCGTAGAAGACCAGGCGGAACTTGCCGATCTGGACCTCGTCGCCGGTGGCGAGGGAAACGGAGTCGATCCGCTCACGGTTGACGTAGGTGCCGTTCAGGCTGCCGACGTCGGCGACCGTGAAGAGACCGTCCGGGCCGCGACGGAATTCCACATGACGGCGCGAGACCGTCACATCGTCGAGGAAGATGTCGCCCTGCGGATGCCGGCCCGCCGTGGTCAGCTCGCTGTCCAGGAGAAAGCGGCTGCCCGCATTCGGCCCCCGGCGGACGACCAGCAGCGCCGACCCCAACGGGAGAGCGTCCACGGCCGCCTGGGCCTCAGGGGACAGCGACGGCGCCAGATTCTGGCCCGTGGTCTCCGAGTCGTAGGCCTCCAGCCCCGAAATGGAGATGGTCGACGTCGTCTCCGACGCCCGCTCGGGCTGGACCCCCGCACGCAGCGGCGCACCACAGTTGGAGCAGAACCGGCTCGCCTCGGCGTTCTGGTTCCCACACCTCGTACAAACCGGCAAGGCGGACCCTCCACCCGTGTGTGCGGCTGATGGTTCCTGGGAACCTATGCGGCCGGCACCGGAGGGGTCAACAGAACCCGCGCCGTACCCCCCGGACGGACCGCTGACCTCATCACGGAAGAGCGGACGGCCCTCGGCCGCACCACTCTCGTCGGGCTGGCGCGGGGCGGCATGCCGCGCGGAGCCGCTGCCGTCCTCCTGGCGTGCGCTCTTGCCGAACAGCTTTCCAAACAACTTCACGGGCGATTCCCCTTGAACGAAATAGACCCGCCCGTGGGGCAGGACGAACCCTCGATGCACACACCGGCCCATCCGGACATCCTGTGAACGTCCGTGGCCTTCAAACAGTTTCCACCACACACCACACGCACGGTGCGTCGACCCCCCGCTACCTCATGCCCTTCCCGGGCACTCGACATACGTGCACGCCTCACTGAGATGACAACCGAGCGTAGTCAGGCCGCTTCGCCTCTCGCAAGGCGTTCACAATGATCTTCCTCTCACGGGTCACAGACACCTTGGCCTGCTCCTTTTCCAGCGTCTGGACCACACCGCCGGGGATGTTCAGCGCCGGCTCCAAGTCCTCCGGCTTGCCGATGACCTTGAAGCGGAACGGCTGCATGACGCGCTTGCCATCGATCTGCACGCCGCCCCGGACGTCCGAGAGATAGCTGTCCGCCACGACCCGGACATCGTTGACCTGGATGGCCTCCGCGCCGGCCGCCCGCAGCTCCTGGATGGTGTCCAGCAGCTTGTCCGCCTCGACGGAGTGCGTCGGGTCGTCGATGGTCAGGTTGATGCCGGGCCCTTGCGCCGCGACGGTCCCGGCCAGCACACCCAGCTGCTGTTCCTTCTCCACGGTCTGCTTACGGGCCTCCTCGGCCTGGTCCGAGCTGTTCGCCAGCTCGGTCTTCTGCCCTTCCAGGCGCCGTTGTTCGTCGGTCAACCGCTGGGAGCGGTTGTCCAGTTCATCCAGAATGCGCACCAAGTCCTCCTGGCGCGCACCTCGCAGCGCACTGCTGTCACTTGTGGAACGTACCTGAATCGCCAGGCCGAGGCCGAGGATGAACAGGAGCAGCGCAACGATCAGTTGAGCCCGGGTCAGCCGCGGCGGCCACAGGCTCGCGACCAGCCGCTCCCGACCGGTCTTCGGGCGTTCCGCGCTCCCGTCATCCTCGGCGACGACGTCCGGAGTCGAGGAGTCTGCCCCTTTGCCCTGCTTCTGTCCAGCACTGTCCGATTCTTGAGCTTCGGCTCCGTCACCGGACTCCGCCGGCTCGGGAGTCTTCCGGCTCTCGGGCGGCATCGGCCGACGGCCGGCCGGCCCGCGGTCCTCATCCGGCTCCGGCCGCTCCGCCTTCACCGCGGGCTCCGGCTTCTTCTCCGGTTCCGGCTTCTTTGCCTGCTCCGGGCTCTTCTCCGGCTCCGGCGTCTCGTCCTCGGTCATCCGCCTCACGCCCTGAAGACGTGCCGGCGGATCGCGGCCGCGTTGGAGAAGATCCGGATACCCAGTACCACGACGACGCCGGTGGAAAGTTGGGCACCGACGCCCAACTTGTCGCCGAGGAAGACGATCAGCGCGGCGACGACGACGTTCGACAAGAAGGAGACCACGAAGACCTTGTCGTCGAAGATGCCGTCCAGCATGGCGCGCAGACCGCCGAACACGGCATCCAGCGCGGCGACGACAGCGATCGGCAAGTAGGGCTCGACCACCGTCGGCACCACGGGTCGGACGACAAGCCCGACCACGACTCCCACGATGAGGCCCAATACGGCGATCACGATGTGCCCTTCCCTGTGTCGGCGCCGTCCGCCTTGGCGGCACCGGCCTGCGGCTTTGCGGTACGTACGATCAAGCTGGGCGCGGGCGGCAGCGTGACCTCGTTCTCAGCGGAAATCCTGGTGCGCACGCCGTAGTTCTCCTGAAGCACGTGCAGGTACTGGCCATCGGCGCTGTCCTGGAACGCGGTGCTCAGCCGCTGCCCGTCCCCCACCGCCAGCACCGTGTAAGGCGGCGCCAGTGGCTTGTTGTCGACCAGTATGGCGTCTCCTGCGGCTCTGATCGCCGAGAGTGAGGTAAGCCGCTGTCCATTGACGGAGATGGCCTCCGCACCCGTCGCCCACAGGCCGTTGACCACGCGTTGCATATCTCTGTCGCGTACCCGCCCGGTGTCCGAAAAACCACTGCTCTCACGCGGACCGCCGCCGCTGGACGCCGCGCCCTTCGCATCGTCCACGACGAGCTTCACGCCGGGTCCGGTGACCTGCGTCGAGCCGGACAGCAGGGCCAGCAGCTCGGCCTTGTCGCCGCCGTGTTTCTTCAGCGCCTCGCGCTGCATTCTGCTGACGTCGTCCCGGAGCGCGTCGACCCGCTTCTGCTGCCGGTCCGCCTCGCCGGTGCCCTTCTGGATGCGGTTGATCAGTTCCTCGCGCTCCTTGGCGAGCGTCGGAGCTGATATCCGCGCCTGCGCCGCCCCTACGGTCACCACGAGCGCGGCCAGCACCAAACCGGCCGCCAGGCCCAGCTTCGCCCGCAAGGTCCGCGGCAGTCCCCGTACCCCGGTCTCGGACTTCCGCGCGGCGGCCTCGGCGTATCCGTCGTCGAGACTGTGATCCATCACGTTGGTCAGCAGCGACATGGACGCATCGGGGCGCGCGGCCGGCGTGTTCGGGTTGCTCCGATCGGGGCGCTGCTGCGACATGCCGCACATCGTCGCACGTCGGCCGCGCGGTCTCCCAATGGCCCCACCGGCGTGCCCGTTCACGGCCCGCCGGTGGGACCCCCGGTCAGCGTCCTGCGCTGTCCACCACGGCGGACCACTCGTCCAGCAGCTGCTGAGCGGAGGCGTCATCCGGCCCTTCCGCCCACAGGTGCGTGACCGCCTCAGCAGGATCAGGCAGCACCAGGACCCAGCGGCCATCGGCCTCCACGATCCGTACACCGTCGGTGGTGTCCACGTCCCGGTCGCCGGCGGCCTCGACGACATGCCGCATGACCAGGCCCTTGACCGCCCATGGGGTGGCCAGGTCACGGCGCTGGACATGCGCCCGCGGGATCCGTGCGTCGATCTGGCTGAGCGTGAGCTGGGTACGGGCGACCAGGCCGATCAGCCGGACGAACGCGGCCGCGCCGTCGAAGACGCTGCTGAACTCCGGAATGATGAAGCCGGCCATGCCGTCCCCGCCGAAGACCGTGCCGTCGGCGCGGCCCACCCGGGTCATGTCGTCGGGCGAGGTGGTCGTCCACTCCACCTGCGTCCCGTGATACGCCGCCACCTGCTCGGCGATCCGGGTGGTGGTCACCGGCAGCGCCACCCGGCCGGAACGCCGCTCGGCGGCGACGAGATCCAGCATGACCAGCAGCGCACGGTCGTCCTCGATGATCCGGCCGCGCTCGTCCACGAGGGAGAGCCGCTCGCCCACGGGGTCGAAGCGCACGCCGAAGGCTGCCCGCGCCGAGGCCACGATCTCGCCGAGCCGGACGAGCCCGGCACGCCGGGCGTCGGCGGTCTCGGTCGGCCGGGATTCATGGAGCCCGGGGTTGATGGTCAGGGAGTCGACGCCGAGCCTTCCCAGCAGGCTGGGCAGGACCAGGCCCGCGCTGCCGTTGGAGGCGTCCACGACGACCTTCAGCCCGGACTCGCCGATGCCCGTGGTGTCCACGGCCCGCAGCAGCGACCCTGTATAGGAGTCGAAGACGCTGGCCGGGAAGATCAGATCACCGATCTCGCCGGGGAACGCGCGACGGTACTCCTGGCGGGCGAAGACCCGGTCGAGCTTGCGCTGCTTGGCCTGCGAGAGGTCGGCGCCCCGCTCGTCGAAGAACATGATGTCCACGGAGTCCGGCACCCCGGGCGTCGTACGGATCATGATCCCGCCGGCGCTGCCCCGCGCGGTCTGCTGCCGGGCGACCGGCAGCGGGACGTTCTCCAGGTCCCGTACGTCGATGGCGCTGGCCTGAAGCGCGGAGATCACGGCGCGTTTGAGCGCTCGGGCACCACGCGAGTGGTCGCGCGCCGTAGTAACCGTGGAGCCCTTCTTGAGGGTGGTGGCGTACGCGCCCGCGAGCCGCACCGCGAGTTCCGGGGTGATCTCGACGTTGAGGATCCCGGACACCCCGCGGGCACCGAACAGATGCGCCTGGCCGCGGGACTCCCAGATCACCGACGTATTGACGAACGCGCCGGCCTCGATGGTCTTGAACGGATAGACCCGCACATTCCCCTGGACGATCGACTCTTCACCGATCAGACATTCATCACCGATGACGGCGCCGTCCTCGATCCGGGAGGCCCGCATGATGTCGGTGTTCTTGCCGATCACACAGCCGCGCAGATTGCTCTGCTGGCCGATGTAGACGTTGTCGTGCACCACGGCCCGGTGCAGGAACGCACCGCTCTTGACGACGACATTGGAGCCGACGACAGTGTGCTCCCGCAGCTCCACCCCGGCTTCGATCTTGGCGTAGTCGCCGATGTACAGCGGGCCGCGCAGCACCGCGTCGGAGTGCACCTCGGCGCCCTCGGCGACCCATACGCCCGGCGAGATCTCGAAGCCGTCGATTTCCACATCGACCTTGCCTTCGAGCACATCGGCCTGGGCCTTCACATAGCTCTCGTGCGTACCGACGTCTTCCCAGTAGCCCTCGGCGATATAGCCGTAGATCGGCTTGCCTTCCTTCATGAGCTGCGGGAAGACATCGCCGGACCAGTCGACGGACACGTCGGGCTCGAAGTAGTCGAAGACCTCCGGCTCCATGACGTAGATGCCGGTGTTGACGGTGTCCGAGAAGACCTGACCCCAGGTGGGCTTTTCCAGGAAGCGCTCGACCTTGCCGGCCTCGTCGACGATGGTGATGCCGAACTCAAGCGGATTGGGGACCCGCGTGAGGCAGACGGTGACCAGGGCGCCCTTTTCCTTGTGGAACCGGATCAGATCCGTGAGGTCGAAGTCAGTGAGGGCATCACCGGAGATGACGAGGAAGGCATCATCCTTGAGGGCTTCCTCGGCGTTCTTCACGCTGCCCGCGGTGCCCAGCGGCTTTTCCTCGTTGGCGTAGGTGAGCTCCATTCCGAGCTCTTCTCCGTCGCCGAAATAGTTCTTGACGAGGGAAGCAAGGAATTGCACGGTCACGACGGTCTCGCTGAGACCATGCCGCTTCAGCAGCCTGAGCACATGCTCCATGATCGGCCGGTTGACGACCGGAAGCAGGGGCTTGGGCATGCTGGACGTCATGGGGCGAAGGCGTGTTCCTTCGCCGCCGGCCATCACAACGGCCTTCATGTCGGAAGCGTCCTCCTCTAAGAGACGACGGTCTTGCCGACTTCACTTGTCCAGCTCGCCCACTGTTCCTGTTATCGCGTACGGGCGCCGGGCCTTGGCACCAGCTGCCGGTCCGGAAAGCTCAGTCGGCCGTGGTGTCCGCTTTGATGAGCCGACGGACCTGGACCACGTAGAGGACTCCTGCCCACCAGTAGAGCGCCGTACCCCATCCTGCGAACGCCCATCCGAAGACGGCAGCAAGTGTGTGAAGCCAGCCGCTTCCGCTGCTCAGGAGGAGCAACGGGAAGGCGTACATCAAGTTGAACGTAGCCGCTTTGCCCAGGAAGTTCACCTGGGGCGGCCCGTAACCGTGGCGTCCGAGGAATCCGACCGCGATCAGCAGCATCACTTCCCGAGCCAGCAGCGCCGCGGTCAGCCAGACCGGCAGGATCTCGCGCCAGGTCAGACCGACGAGGGTGGAGAGGATGTAGAGGCGGTCGGCGGCCGGGTCGAGGATCCGGCCCAGGCTGCTGATCTGGTTCCAGCGCCGGGCGAGCTTGCCGTCCAGATAGTCACTCACACCGCTCAGCGCGAGGACCAGCAGCGCCCAGCCGTCGGCCTTCGGGCCGCCGAATACCGGCCACAGGATCAGCCACAGGAACAACGGCACGCCGAGGAGGCGAGCCATGCTCAGGATATTCGGGATGGTGAGGACGCGATCCGTCTGAACCCGCGTCTCCTGGACCTCCACGCGGAAGCCTCCTGGGGGAAATGTACCAACGATGCCCCCTGACCTTACCTGCCCCGCCGGCGACGCCGTGCCGCGGGTCCCAAGATCACCGAAACGCGAAAAAGCCCCCCGGGAACTTTCGTTCCCGAGGGGCTTTAACAAAAATTGTTCGGCGGCGTCCTACTCTCCCACAGGGTCCCCCCTGCAGTACCATCGGCGCTGAAAGGCTTAGCTTCCGGGTTCGAAATGTAACCGGGCGTTTCCCTAACGCTATGACCACCGAAACACTATGAAGTTAACCAACCCGGCATAAACACAGGTCGTTACTTCAGAACCTACACAGTGGACGCGAGCAACTGAGGACAAGCCCTCGGCCTATTAGTACCAGTCAACTCCACCCGTTACCAGGCTTCCATATCTGGCCTATCAACCCAGTCGTCTACTGGGAGCCTTAACCCCTCAAAGGGGGTGGGAGTACTCATCTCGAAGCAGGCTTCCCGCTTAGATGCTTTCAGCGGTTATCCTTTCCGAACGTAGCCAACCAGCCATGCCCTTGGCAGGACAACTGGCACACCAGAGGTTCGTCCGTCCCGGTCCTCTCGTACTAGGGACAGCCCTTCTCAATACTCCTACGCGCACAGCGGATAGGGACCGAACTGTCTCACGACGTTCTAAACCCAGCTCGCGTACCGCTTTAATGGGCGAACAGCCCAACCCTTGGGACCGACTCCAGCCCCAGGATGCGACGAGCCGACATCGAGGTGCCAAACCATCCCGTCGATATGGACTCTTGGGGAAGATCAGCCTGTTATCCCCGGGGTACCTTTTATCCGTTGAGCGACGGCGCTTCCACAAGCCACCGCCGGATCACTAGTCCCTACTTTCGTACCTGCTCGACCCGTCAGTCTCACAGTCAAGCTCCCTTGTGCACTTACACTCAACACCTGATTGCCAACCAGGCTGAGGGAACCTTTGGGCGCCTCCGTTACTCTTTAGGAGGCAACCGCCCCAGTTAAACTACCCACCAGACACTGTCCCTGATCCGGATCACGGACCCAGGTTAGACATCCAGCACGACCAGAGTGGTATTTCAACAATGACTCCACAACCACTGGCGTGGCTGCTTCAAAGTCTCCCACCTATCCTACACAAGCCGAACCGAACACCAATATCAAGCTATAGTAAAGGTCCCGGGGTCTTTCCGTCCTGCTGCGCGAAACGAGCATCTTTACTCGTAATGCAATTTCACCGGGCCTATGGTTGAGACAGTCGAGAAGTCGTTACGCCATTCGTGCAGGTCGGAACTTACCCGACAAGGAATTTCGCTACCTTAGGATGGTTATAGTTACCACCGCCGTTTACTGGCGCTTAAGTTCTCAGCTTCGCCACACCGAAATGTGACTAACCGGTCCCCTTAACGTTCCAGCACCGGGCAGGCGTCAGTCCGTATACATCGCCTTACGGCTTCGCACGGACCTGTGTTTTTAGTAAACAGTCGCTTCTCGCTGGTCTCTGCGGCCACCACCAGCTCAGGAAGTAAATTCCATCACCAGCAATGGCCCCCCTTCTCCCGAAGTTACGGGGGCATTTTGCCGAGTTCCTTAACCATAGTTCACCCGAACGCCTCGGTATTCTCTACCTGACCACCTGAGTCGGTTTAGGGTACGGGCCGCCATGAAACTCGCTAGAGGCTTTTCTCGACAGCATAGGATCATCCACTTCACCACAATCGGCTCGGCATCAGGTCTCACCCTTAACGTCATCCGGATTTGCCTAGATGACGGGCTACACCCTTACCCCGGGACAACCACCGCCCGGGCTGGACTACCTTCCTGCGTCACCCCATCGCTTACCTACTACCACCTTGGATCGGCGGCTCCACCACGTCCCTTTGTCCGAAGACTCCAGGCCGGCTTCACGGCCTTAGCATTAATGGATTCGATATTGGGCGTTTCAAAGCGGGTACCGGAATATCAACCGGTTGTCCATCGACTACGCCTGTCGGCCTCGCCTTAGGTCCCGACTTACCCTGGGCAGATCAGCTTGACCCAGGAACCCTTAGTCAATCGGCGCACACGTTTCCCACGTGTGTATCGCTACTCATGCCTGCATTCTCACTCGTGAACCGTCCACAACTCGTTTCCACGGCTGCTTCACCCGGCACACGACGCTCCCCTACCCATCACAGCCTCCGTTGGGAGTATTGCTGCAATGACATGACTTCGGCGGTGTGCTTGAGCCCCGCTACATTGTCGGCGCGGAATCACTTGACCAGTGAGCTATTACGCACTCTTTCAAGGATGGCTGCTTCTAAGCCAACCTCCTGGTTGTCTCTGCGACTCCACATCCTTTCCCACTTAGCACACGCTTAGGGGCCTTAGTCGATGCTCTGGGCTGTTTCCCTCTCGACCATGGAGCTTATCCCCCACAGTCTCACTGCCGCGCTCTCACTTACCGGCATTCGGAGTTTGGCTAAGGTCAGTAACCCGGTAGGGCCCATCGCCTATCCAGTGCTCTACCTCCGGCAAGAAACACACGACGCTGCACCTAAATGCATTTCGGGGAGAACCAGCTATCACGGAGTTTGATTGGCCTTTCACCCCTAACCACAGGTCATCCCCCAGGTTTTCAACCCTGGTGGGTTCGGTCCTCCACGAAGTCTTACCTCCGCTTCAACCTGCCCATGGCTAGATCACTCCGCTTCGGGTCTTGGGCACGCTACTCAACGCCCTATTCGGACTCGCTTTCGCTACGGCTTCCCCACACGGGTTAACCTCGCAACATACCGCAAACTCGCAGGCTCATTCTTCAAAAGGCACGCAGTCACGACGTTGAGTCCGAAGACTCAACGCGACGCTCCCACGGCTTGTAGGCACACGGTTTCAGGTACTATTTCACTCCGCTCCCGCGGTACTTTTCACCATTCCCTCACGGTACTATCCGCTATCGGTCACCAGGGAATATTTAGGCTTAACGGGTGGTCCCGCCAGATTCACACGGGATTTCTCGGGCCCCGTGCTACTTGGGTGTCTCTCAAACGAGCCGCTAATGTTTCAGCTACGGGGGTCTTACCCTCTACGCCGGACCTTTCGCATGTCCTTCGCCTACATCAACGGTTTCTGACTCGTCTCACAGCCGGCAGACTGTAAAAGAGAGATCCCACAACCCCAACCACGCAACCCCTGCCGGGTATCACACGTGACTGGTTTGGCCTCATCCGGTTTCGCTCGCCACTACTCCCGGAATCACGGTTGTTTTCTCTTCCTGCGGGTACTGAGATGTTTCACTTCCCCGCGTTCCCTCCACACTGCCTATGTGTTCAGCAGCGGGTGACAGCCCATGACGACTGCCGGGTTTCCCCATTCGGACACCCCCGGATCAAAGCTCGGTTGACAGCTCCCCGGGGCCTATCGTGGCCTCCCACGTCCTTCATCGGTTCCTGGTGCCAAGGCATCCACCGTGCGCCCTTAAAAACTTGGCCACAGATGCTCGCGTCCACTGTGCAGTTCTCAAGCAACGACCAGCCACCCACCACCCCAACCCGAAGGCTGAGTTCACTGGGGCCGGCATCGCGAAGGTCCAGACTCAACGGTCCGTACCCTCAGATACCCAACAACGTGCCCGGCCCACTTCACTCGTCCTCACGTTCCACGCCGAAGCAGTACTAGTGACAACCAATCAAGTGCGCCGAATAGTCAACGTTCCACCCATGAGCTAACCACCGTCGAACATTTGCCGACGTAGTGGCTCTGGATCTCTTACGAGATCTAGATGCTCCTTAGAAAGGAGGTGATCCAGCCGCACCTTCCGGTACGGCTACCTTGTTACGACTTCGTCCCAATCGCCAGTCCCACCTTCGACGATTCCCTCCCACAAGGGGTTGGGCCACCGGCTTCGGGTGTTACCGACTTTCGTGACGTGACGGGCGGTGTGTACAAGGCCCGGGAACGTATTCACCGCAGCAATGCTGATCTGCGATTACTAGCAACTCCGACTTCATGGGGTCGAGTTGCAGACCCCAATCCGAACTGAGACCGGCTTTTTGAGATTCGCTCCACCTCGCGGTATCGCAGCTCATTGTACCGGCCATTGTAGCACGTGTGCAGCCCAAGACATAAGGGGCATGATGACTTGACGTCGTCCCCACCTTCCTCCGAGTTGACCCCGGCAGTCTCCTGTGAGTCCCCATCACCCCGAAGGGCATGCTGGCAACACAGAACAAGGGTTGCGCTCGTTGCGGGACTTAACCCAACATCTCACGACACGAGCTGACGACAGCCATGCACCACCTGTACACCGACCACAAGGGGGCGCCTGTCTCCAGACGTTTCCGGTGTATGTCAAGCCTTGGTAAGGTTCTTCGCGTTGCGTCGAATTAAGCCACATGCTCCGCTGCTTGTGCGGGCCCCCGTCAATTCCTTTGAGTTTTAGCCTTGCGGCCGTACTCCCCAGGCGGGGAACTTAATGCGTTAGCTGCGGCACGGACGACGTGGAATGTCGCCCACACCTAGTTCCCAACGTTTACGGCGTGGACTACCAGGGTATCTAATCCTGTTCGCTCCCCACGCTTTCGCTCCTCAGCGTCAGTATCGGCCCAGAGATCCGCCTTCGCCACCGGTGTTCCTCCTGATATCTGCGCATTTCACCGCTACACCAGGAATTCCGATCTCCCCTACCGAACTCTAGCCTGCCCGTATCGAATGCAGACCCGGGGTTAAGCCCCGGGCTTTCACATCCGACGTGACAAGCCGCCTACGAGCTCTTTACGCCCAATAATTCCGGACAACGCTTGCGCCCTACGTATTACCGCGGCTGCTGGCACGTAGTTAGCCGGCGCTTCTTCTGCAGGTACCGTCACTCTCGCTTCTTCCCTGCTGAAAGAGGTTTACAACCCGAAGGCCGTCATCCCTCACGCGGCGTCGCTGCATCAGGCTTTCGCCCATTGTGCAATATTCCCCACTGCTGCCTCCCGTAGGAGTCTGGGCCGTGTCTCAGTCCCAGTGTGGCCGGTCGCCCTCTCAGGCCGGCTACCCGTCGTCGCCTTGGTAGGCCATCACCCCACCAACAAGCTGATAGGCCGCGGGCTCATCCTTCACCGCCGGAGCTTTCCACCACCAGACCATGCGGTCGGTGGTCGTATCCGGTATTAGACCCCGTTTCCAGGGCTTGTCCCAGAGTGAAGGGCAGATTGCCCACGTGTTACTCACCCGTTCGCCACTAATCCCCTCCCGAAGGAGGTTCATCGTTCGACTTGCATGTGTTAAGCACGCCGCCAGCGTTCGTCCTGAGCCAGGATCAAACTCTCCGTGAATGTTTACCGGTAATCCGGTGAAACACACACGAGAGCGGAACAACCAGACGGAATAGGTCCGGTCGTTCACAGCGTCCTCGCTGTGTGTGCCACCCCGACCGCATGGGCCGTGGTGGGCTTTTCAAAGGAACCTCATCCTCCGGAAGTGTTTCCGGTGGACGGGGTATCAACATATCTGGCGTTGACTTTTGGCACGCTGTTGAGTTCTCAAGGAACGGACGCTTCCTTTGTGCCTTATCGGTTCTGATTGCTCAGTACCGGGCTCTCCGGGCGCTTCCCTTCGGTCTTGCGTTTCCGACTCTATCAGATCCTTGCGGGCCCGATTTTCGCCGGTGCGTTTCCGCCTTTCGGCTTCTTCGCGTTTCCAACCTTACCAGATCCGTTTCCGTCTCTGGCGCCCTGTTGGAGCGGGGCGGCCGTTCAGCTTTCGCTTTCCGGCCTTTCCGACTCTATCAGATCCGATTCTCGGTCCGTTGCCGGTCCGAATTCGTTTCCGAATCCCCGTCGGAGGGGGTTACGCCGTGGTCCGGCAATTTGCGTTGCCGTGCCTTTCGGCGTGATCACTACATTAGCGGAATTCCTCGTCATCTTTCGACTTTCGAAAAGCCGCTTTTCCGCAAGCATGCGGAAGGCGCAATTCTTGAGTCGCGATCAAGGCGCTAGGAGTGCCGCCCACCTCAACCGGACGCAGTTGAGTGCGTCCTGGCCGTCCGGGGCAGATGTCAGACAGTACAGCTCTGGTGGGGGCGAGGCAAATCGATTCAGCGGGACTCGCGGACGGCAACCGGCGTCTCTCATGCGGAACCGTCAGTTCTTATGACTTACGCTTCTGAACGGTGCGCCGTCCAGGACAGGTAGTGACGGCGGCCTGATGAATCTCCACCCCTGGGAGGCTTCCCATGACCACCGTGACGTCCCCTCTTGCTGGACGCGCCATCGGACTCGCGGCTGTGCCCGACCCGGTGTTCTCCGGAGCGATGGTGGGTCCCGGTACCGCCATCGATCCGGTGCGTGAGCCGTCCGCCGCTGTTTCGCCCGTGGACGGTGTCCTCGTATCGCTGCACCCGCACGCGTTCGTCGTCGTCGACTCCGAGGGGCACGGGGTGCTCACCCATCTCGGTATCGACACCGTGCAGCTCAATGGCGAGGGCTTCGAGCTTCTCGTGAACAAGGGCGACACCGTGACCCGCGGCCAGGAGGTCGTGCGCTGGAACCCGGCCGCTGTGGAGCAGGCCGGGAAGTCGCCGGTGTGCCCGGTCGTCGCGCTGGAGGCCACTGCGGACTCGCTCGGCGAGGTGCGTGAGGACGGCGACGTCAAGGCCGGCGACCAGCTCTTCTCCTGGCAGTAGTCGGGGGCTCGGCCCCACGGCAGGTACGACATCCATCGCGGCGGCCGCAGTCGTCGCATCAACCGGAGACGGGTGCAATGGAGACAACGCTGCGAGGCGTCGGCGTCAGCCACGGTGTGGCGATCGGCGAGGTGCGGCATATGGGTACGGCGGTTCTCGAGCCGCCGGCCAAGCAGATTCCGGCGGACGAGGCGGAGCGCGAACAGGGGCGTGCCCGTCAGGCCGTGGAGGCTGTCGCTGCTGATCTGATGGCGCGGGGAAACCTTGCGGGCGGTGAGGCGCAGGCCGTGCTGGAGGCACAGGCCATGATGGCGCAGGACCCCGAGCTGATGGCGGACGTCGATCGGCGCATCGCCGTGGGCAGCACCGCCGAGCGCGGTGTGTATGACGCGTTCGCCGCCTACCGGGCGCTGCTGGCGGGTGCCGGTGAGTACCTCGCGGGCCGGGTGGCCGACCTCGATGACGTGCGGAACCGGATCGTCGCGCGGCTGCTGGGTGTGCCGATGCCGGGCGTGCCGGACAGCGACGAGCCGTATGTGCTGATCGCGCGGGATCTGGCGCCGGCCGACACCGCGCTGCTCGACCCGACGCTGGTGCTCGGGTTCGTGACCGAGGAAGGCGGGCCGACCAGCCACAGCGCGATTCTCGCGCGGGCGCTGGGGGTGCCGGCCATCGTGGCGCTGCCCGGTGCGGGTGAGCTCGTCGAGGGCACGGTCATCGCCGTCGACGGCAGCACCGGTGAGGTCTTTGTCGAGCCGGACCCCGAGAAGCGGGCGGCACTGGAGCAGGCCGCGGCGGAGCGGAAGGCGGCGCTGGCGGCGTCGTCCGGCCCGGGTGCCACCTCCGACGGGCACAAGGTGCCGCTGCTGGCGAATGTCGGTGGGCCCGGAGATGTGGCCGCGGCGGTCGAGGCCGGGGCCGAGGGTGTCGGCCTGTTCCGTACCGAGTTCCTCTTCCTGGACGACAGCAAGAACGCGCCGTCCGAGGAGAAGCAGGTCGATGCGTACCGCAAGGTGCTGGAGGCCTTCCCCGAGGGGCGGGTCGTGGTGCGGGTGCTCGACGCCGGTGCCGACAAGCCGCTGGACTTCCTGACGCCGGCCGATGAGCCGAACCCCGCGCTGGGTGTGCGGGGTCTGCGGACGCTGCTGGACCACCCCGACGTGCTGCGTACCCAGCTGACGGCGCTGGCGAAGGCGGTCGAGGGGCTGCCGGTCTACCTCGAGGTCATGGCGCCGATGGTGGCGGACCGCATCGACGCCAAGGCGTTCGCGGATGCCTGCCGGGAGGCCGGGCTTCAGGCGAAGTTCGGGGCGATGGTGGAGATTCCGTCGGCGGCACTGCGGGCGCGGTCGATTCTGCAAGAGGTCGAGTTCCTTTCGCTGGGGACCAATGACCTGGCGCAGTACACCTTCGCCGCGGACCGTCAGGTCGGGGCCGTCTCGCGGCTCCAGGACCCCTGGCAGCCGGCGCTGCTGGACCTCGTGGCGGCGTCCGCCGAGGCCGCGAAGGCCGAGGGCAAGAGCTGTGGCGTGTGTGGTGAGGCGGCCTCCGATCCGCTGTTGGCGTGTGTGCTGACGGGACTCGGTGTCACCAGCCTTTCGATGGGTGCGGCGTCGCTTCCGTATGTGCGCTCGACGCTGTCGAAGCACACGCTGGCGCAGTGTGAGCGGGCGGCGGCCGCGGCGCGTGCCGCGGACACCGCTGACGATGCGCGGGCCGCCGCGCAGGCGGTGCTCTCCGGGGAGTGACCTCGCGCGGCGCGTGCGTCGCTCAGGAGTGTTGATGGCCGTCCCGCCCTTTGTGGCGGGGCGGCCATGCTGCTGTGTGCGGGGCGGTCAGCCGTGGTGGTGGGGGTCGGGTGGGGGTGTGAGGGGAAGGCCGGGGGCGTGGTCGACGCCGTGCTCGGGTGGGATCGGCTCGCCGGTTTCGGCGTCGGTGCAGTAGGCGGTGAAGACCTCGGCGGCGCTGAGGGCGCGGGGCCAGCCGTCGCGCAAGGACCAGCCGCGGACCGTGTCGTGGGCGGGGTCGCCGGTGGTGTCGTAGCCGGTGGTGTCGTAGCCGGTGGTGGTGCGGGAGACGATGCCGCCGGGGGTGCGCAGGGCGAAGCCGGCGGCGAGGACCGTGCAGAAGACGAGGGTGTCCGATTCGGCGAGCTGAAGGCGGGCGCCCTCCTGGGCGGTGGCATGCAGCACCGCCAGCAGGGACGGGTCTCCGGCCGCGACGGAGCAGACGAGGTGGTGGGTGCCGCTGCCGAGGGCTTCGAGGAGCTGTTGGAGGGCTTGGGTGGCGCGGGCGAAGGCGGCGCGGGCGAGGTCGTCGCCGCACTCCGGGCAGTCGCCGGCGCGGGCCAGGACGGCGGAGGCGTGGTCCCAGGTGGCCTGGCGATCGGCTTCCTCGACGAGCAGCGGGAGCAGCCGGTGGAGCGGTTCGCCCTGGTAGGTCAACGTCGCGCCGGTGCGGGCGACTTCGGCGGTGTAGCGGCTGCGGCTGTCGGGGCGGTCGGGGTCGAGGGTGAGGTCGGCGCAGTATTTCTCGAAGGCGACCGGGTCGAAGAGGCTGAGGGTCGTGAGCACGCCCTGGGAGGCGAGGGTGCGCAGCAGGTTCTCCATCTGCCGGAGGTAGCTGCGGTGGTCGTCGAACGGGAAGGTGCGGTAGCGGCTCATGGCGCGGAAGTCCTGCTCGTCGGCCAGGACGGCGGCGGCGCTGGGGACTTCGCGGCGGAGCCTGCGGCGGGCGGACTGGTCGGTGTACTTGGCTGTGGATGTCATGACTCCCCCTGGTGAGATGCGTCCGGCGCTGAGCGTGGCCGGCCGGACGCCACTTGTCACTGAGAGTAATCGAGGGGTCTGACAATGCGGTCCGGGCGCCGGACCGGAGGCCGTGCGGGCCTTCGGCGGTCCGGCGCCTGGCGGGTCTACTGCGTGCGGTCGGTGGCGCGGTCGCGAGCCACCCGCTCGTAGAAGCGGAGCAGTTCGAGGTTGTCGACGGAGCCGGGGTTGACGGCCTTGTCGAGGGGGGTGCCCTGGAGGAGGCGCTTGACCGGGACCTCGATGCGCTTGCCGGTGAGGGTGTGCGGGACGCCGGGGGCTTCGATGATGTCGTCGGGGACGTGCCGCGGGGAGAGCTGTTCGCGGATGGTGCGCTTGATGCGGTCGCGGAGGGCGTCGTCGAGGGTGGCGCCGGGGGCGAGGTGGACGAAGAGCGGCATCCAGTAGCCGCCGTCGGGGAGTTCCAGGCCGATGACGAGGGACTCGCGGATCTCGGGGAGCCGTTCGACCGCCTCGTAGATGTCGGCGGAGCCCATCCGGACGCCCTGGCGGTTGAGGGTGGAGTCGGAGCGGCCGTGGATGACGACGCTGCCGCGGGGGGTGACGGTGATCCAGTCGCCGTGTCGCCAGACTCCGGGGTACATGTCGAAGTAGCTGTCGTGGTAGCGGGTGCCCTCGGGGTCGTTCCAGAAGCGGGTGGGCATGGACGGCATGGGGTTGGTGACGACGAGTTCGCCGACCTCGTCGATGACCGGTTTGCCCTGTGGGTCCCAGGCCTGTAGGTCGGTGCCGAGGCAGGGGGCCTGGAGTTCGCCAATGTGGACGGGGAGGGTGGGGACGGCGCCGGCGAAGCAGCTGCAGACGTCGGTGCCGCCGCTGACGGAGGCGGTCCACAGGTCGGTGCCGCCCTCCGTGAAGGAGTCGTGCAGCCAGCGGAAGCCGTCCGGCGGGAGCGGGGAGCCGGTCGTCGCGACGCAGGTGATGGCGGAGAGGTCGAGGTCGCGGGCCGGGTGGATGCCTGCCTTGCGACAGGCCATGACGTAGGCGGCGGAGGTGCCGAAGACGGTGGCGCGGGTGGTTTCGGCGACCCGCCACTGGGCCGAGATGTCGGGGTGGCCGGGGCTGCCGTCGTAGAGCACGATCGTGGAGCCCACCAGGAGGCCGGCGACGAGGAAGTTCCACATCATCCAGCCGGTGGAGGTGTACCAGAAGAACCGGTCGTCGGGGCCGAGGTCGCAG
Organism: Streptomyces sp. P9-2B-2; assembly: GCF_030406865.1. Taxonomy (NCBI): domain Bacteria; kingdom Bacillati; phylum Actinomycetota; class Actinomycetes; order Kitasatosporales; family Streptomycetaceae; genus Streptomyces; species Streptomyces sp. P9-2B-2. The sequence continues at coordinate 1,351,108 of NZ_CP129126.1, forward strand.
TGCAGGCCGGTCTGCTTGAGGTGTTCGAGCAGGATGCCGCCCTGGGACTGGACGATGGCCTTGGGCAGGCCGGTGGTGCCGGAGGAGTACAGGACCCACAGCGGGTGGTCGAAGGGGACCTGTTCGAAGACCGGTTCGGTGTCGTTCGAGGTCAGGTCCGACCAGTTCACGGCGCCCTCGGGTGCGGGGGTGCCGAGCAGCGGGATGTGGACGACGGCGCGCAGGGTGGGCAGTTCGTTGCGGAGTTCGGCGACGGTGTCGCGGCGGTCGTGTTCCTTGCCGCCGTAGTGGTAGCCGTCGACGGTGAACAGCACGACCGGTTCGATCTGCTGGAAGCGGTCCAGCACGCTGCGGGCGCCGAAGTCGGGGGCGCAGGACGTCCACACGGCGCCGACCGCGGCGGTGGCGAGGAGCGCGACGACGGCCTGCGGGATGTTGGGGACGTAGGCGCTGACGCGGTCGCCGGGGCGGACGCCGAGGCGGCGGAGTTCGGCGGCCAGCGAGCCGACCTGGGCGCGCAGATTTGCCCAGGTGACGGGGGTGGGTTCATGAGTCTCGTCGACGTACAGCAGCGCGGGCGCATCGGCGCGGGCCGGGTCCTCGGCGGCGCGCAGGGCGTGCTCGGCGTAGTTGAGGGTGCCGCCGGGGAACCAGCGGGCGCCGGGCATCGTGCGGTCGGCGAGGACGGTCTCGTACGGGGTGGCGAAGCGGACGTCGAACCACTCGGCGGTGGCCTGCCAGAAGGCGGGGAGGTCGCGAACGGACCAGTGGTGCAGGTCGGCGTAGCTCCGCGCGGGGTCACCGGGGGTGGGAGCGGGTGCGCCGTGGTGTGCGGCCGCCCAGGTGTGGAAGCGGGTGACCTGTGCGCCGGCGATGCGGTCCGGGCCTGGTTGCCAGAGCGGTTCCGGCTGGTGGGCGGACTGCGGTGCGGTGGTCATCATGCTCTCCCGGGCGATACGCGTGGTGGGCGTCGGGCGCGCACAGCGGTGGGGGTCCCCCGCCCAGTGGGTGGGCGTGTGCGCGTGACACGGCTTGCCTGGACGATGCCATGTGATCGACTTGTGCACCAGGGTGGACTCCCCACATTCGGGGGGGGCGGATGTGGTGCCGCCATGTGAGCGCGGGGCGGGCGGCGGGCCCACGGCAGGATTCGGCCATTGAGGGGCGTGCCCTGGGGCGGAGGCCGTGCGCCCGGTCCTCCGGGGGCGACGGGACTTTGCGGACACCTCTTGGGCTGAGGGTGGCCGAGCGTGACCCGGCGCAGGTGAACGGCAGTTGAACGGTTCCCCTGCACCTGCCCGTCAATGGCAGGCTGACCGGCATGGACGGGCGGGATCTGGTGCGGTCGGTACGGATGATCAGGGCGGTCGGGCCGGCGCAGGGGCTGCGGTCCGTGCGCTCGGCGTGGCGGGCGCGGAGAGCGGACGCACGGGCGCTGCCGGGGCGCGGCGCGGAACGGGCGCGGGTCCCGGGGGCGGCGTTGAGGGCGGAGCCCCAACCGGGCGGCGGGGTGATCCATTTCGCGCGGTCGTCGCTGCGGGTGCGGGTGGCTGCGGGTGGTGCGGTGTTCTGCGGCTGGGACGGTGCCGAGCCGGAGCCGTCGTACGCGCTGGCCGGGGCGTGTCCCGAAGTGGATGCGCGGGCGGTGCTGGAGCCCGATACGGAGGGCGGCTGGCGGGTGGTCTCCGAGCGGGTGCTGGTGGTGGTGTCCCGGCACGGCGCGGTGGAGGTGCGGACGCCCGGCGGGGCGGTGCTGCGGCGGGAGTTGCCGCCGCGCTGGTGGGACCGTACTGGTGACGAGGGCGCGGACGGGCGCGCCGGGTGGGCGCAGGGGTGCGGCGGCTCGCGCTGGGTGCAGCGCTCGGAGGTGGCTGCCGACGCCCGGTTCTTCGGGTTGGGGGGCCGGGCGCACGGGCCGCGGCTGCGGGACGGGGCGTACCGGCTGTGGAACACCGATCCGGGCGGCGCGTTCGGGCCGGGCGACGATCCGCTGTCGCTGACGATGCCGGTGCAGCTGGTGGTGGCGGACGCCGGTACGCATCTGGTCTTTCACGACAATTCCTGGGACGGCCGGGTCACCCTGCGCGAGGGCGCGGAGGGCGCGGGCTCGGGGCATGACCGGCCGGGCAGCTGTGAACTGCGGATGGACGGCGGGCCGCTGCGCTACTGGGTGCTGGCCGGATCCCCGGCCCGGGTGCTTCAGGTCTGGACGGCGCTGACCGGTGCGCCCGCGCTGCCGCCCCGGTGGGCGCTGGGGTATCAGCACGCCCGTTGGGGCTTCGGCGGGGAGACGGAGGTGCGCCGGGTGGTGGCCGGCTACCAGGAGCGGGAACTGCCGCTGTCCGCCGTCCATTTGGACATCGACCATTACGACCGGCACCGGGTGTTCACGGTCGACCGGCAGCGCTATCCGGACCTTCCGGGGCTGGCACGGGAGTTGCGCGCGGGCGGGGTGCGGCTGGTGTCGATCGTGGATCCGGCGGTGAAGGCCGAGCCGGGGGACGCGGTGTACGAGGGCGGGGCGGCGGCGGACACCTTCGTACGGGACGCGCGGGGGCGCGAGGTGCGCGGGGTGGTGTGGCCGGGTGAGTCGGTGTACCCCGACTTCACCGATGCGCGGGTGCGCAAGTGGTGGGGTGCGCTGTACGCGGAGCGGCTGGCGCAGGGCTTCGCGGGGTTCTGGCACGACATGAACGAGCCGGTCTCCTTTGCCGCGTTCGGGGAGCGGACCTTGCCGCGCTCGGCACGGCATGTGCTGGAGGGGCGGGGCGGCGACCACCGGGAGGCGCACAACATCTACGGCCTGGCGATGGCCCGGGCCGGCTTCGAGGGGCTGTGTGAACTGCGGCCCGACGAGCGGCCGTTCCTCTTCTCGCGGTCGGGCTGGGCCGGGATGCAGCGCTACGGCGGCAGCTGGTCGGGTGATGTGGCGACGGGCTGGCCGGGGCTGCGGGCGTCGCTGTCGCTGGTGTTGGGGCTGGGGCTGTGCGGGGTCCCGTACAGCGGTCCCGATATCGGCGGGTACTCCGGGGTGCCGTGCCCCGAGCTGTATCTGCGGTGGTTCCAACTGGGCGCCTACCTGCCGCTGTTCCGTACCCATTCGGCGCTCGGGGCGGGGCGGCGGGAGCCCTGGGAATACGGGAGCGAGGTGCTCGGTCATGCCCGTACGGCGCTGCGCGAGCGGCAGCGGCTGCTGCCGTACTTCGAGACGCTGGGGCAGTTGGCGCGGCTGACCGGGGCGCCCTACGTCCGGCCGCTGTGGTGGAGCGCGCCACGGGACCGGGCCCTACGGGACTGCGAGGACGCCTTCCTGCTGGGGGATGCGCTGCTGGTGGCTCCGGCGCTGGCGGCGGGGGTGACCCGGCGGCCGGTGCGGCTGCCGCGCGGCCGGTGGTACGACACCGCCACCGGGCAGGCGTACGACGGTCCCGGGCAGGTGTGGGTGGAGGCGCCGCTGTCGCGGATTCCGGTGCTGGCGCGGGCCGGTGCGGTGGTGCCGGTGGCCGGGGCGGACGGCGGGACAGAGCTGGAGGTGTGGGCGCCGGTCGCCGGGCGCGGGGGCAGCGGGCTGGTGGTGCCGGACGCCGGGGACGGCTGGGAGCGGCCGACGGTGGAGCGCTTCACCTCGCGGCGCTCGGGCGGCCGGGTGGTCGTGGAGCGGCGGGACGGGGGCGCGGTGGGGTATCCGGTGCGGGTGCGGGGGCTGGAGGGCGGGGTGGAGGGGTAGCGGGGCGGGGGCGTGGGTGGGCGCGCGGGCGGGGTGCGTGGCTGCGCGCGCAGGCGGGGAGTGGGGGCTTCGCGGGGCGGGGGCTGCGGTGTGTGGTGGGAGGCGTACGCGGTGGTACGCATGCGTAGTGGGGCTTCCTCTGCGGCTGCCGGGCTGGTAGACGAGGGCCATGCCGAGACTTGCTGCCGCGCTGCGCGGCCTTGCTGCCGCTGCCGCCGCGTTGATCGCTGTCACCGCGCTTTCGCCGGACGCGGTGGCGGGCACCGCCGTCCGCCCGGAGTCGGCGTCGCCGCCCGCACACGACCCCAAGGCGCCAAGGGAGTTCGTATCACTGCGCAGCGTGGAGCCCACGATCATCCAGGAAATGCGCTACTTCACCCCGCACAACTTCATGGGGGTCCCGGTGACCGGCTATCGGGCTCCGAGGTGCCTGCTGACGCGGGACGCGGCGCGGGCCCTGCACCGGGCGCAGGTCTCGTTCCTGCGCCGCGGATACTCCCTCAAGGTCTACGACTGCTACCGCCCGCAGCGCGCCGTGGACCACTTCGTGTCCTGGGCCAAGGACCTCGACGACCAGCGGATGAAGAGCGAGTTCTATCCGCGGGTCGATAAGTCGATGCTCTTCCGGGATGGCTATATCGCGGAGAAGTCGGGGCACAGTCGGGGCAGCACCGTCGATCTGACGCTGGTGCGGCTGCCCGCGCTGCCGACCCGGCCGTACGTCCCCGGGGAGCCGCTGGCGCCCTGCTACGGCCCGAAGGCGGCCCGCTTCCCGGACAATTCGCTGGACATGGGTACCGGCTTCGACTGCTTCGACACCCTGGCGCACACCCTCGACCCACGGATCACGGGCGCCCGGCGGGCCCACCGCCTGCTGCTGAAGGACGGCCTGGAGCGCGCCGGATTCGTCAACTACCCGAACGAGTGGTGGCACTACACCTTCACGCCGGAGACCTTCCCGGACACGTATTTCGACTTTCCGATAGGGGGGCGGGTGGTGGGGCGGTAGGAGCGGCGGGCGGGGCTCTCCATCTCCGCTGCCGGGGCACCTTCGGGCCGGGCGTCTTCGGGCCAGGTCCTCTGCGGGCCGGGGCACGGCATCACCCCCGTCGATCCCGTGCCCCGGGCCCTGTTGTGGGGGACGCCGCCGGGGCGCGTCCGGTTCGGCGAAATCCGGCGCGGCATTTCGTTCGGGTGTTGATCCCTCCGGGCGGCCGTCGCGTCGGCCGCCGAGGTCCGGCGGGGGGGCGGGGGCCAGGCTGCCGGGGGCCAGGCTGCGGACGAGGTGGTGCCGTGGCCTGGAAGATGCTGGCGGCGGTGCCCGGCGGACAGACCCTCGCCCTGCGGGCGCTCCCTCTCGCGTCACCCTGTGGCCGCTCCCCCTCGCGAGCAGCTTGATCGCCCGGAGGCCGTGCTGGGCCGGGGTTCCGCGCCGGGCGGTGGCGTGCCAGACTTTCTGACGTTCCGTCAGTTCTGCTGTTGTCGGTCTGCGGTTGAGGAGGGGCTGTGGCGCGTACGCGGAAGCCGGTGGTGCCGGGGTGGTTCGAGCAGGACGCGGCGGACTTCCGGCTGCTGGGGACCCGGTGCCGGGACTGTGGCGCGGTGTTCTTCCCCCGGGAGGACACCTTCTGCCGCAACCCCGCGTGCGGGGGCGGCGAGCTGGCGGAGGTGCCGCTGTCCCGGCGCGGCACGGTCTGGTCGTACACCGACACCCGCTATCGCCCGCCCGCCCCCTACGTCTCCGACCCGGACGCCGTATGGGAGCCGTACCTGCTGGTCGCGGTGGAACTGGCCGAGGAGCGGATGGTGGTGCTCGGGCAGGCCGCGCCCGACGTTCGCGCCGCGGATCTCACCGTGGGCACGGAGGTCGAGCTGGTGCCGGGGGTGCTCCACGAGGACGAGGAACACACCTGGACGACCTGGCAGTGGCGGTTGGCGGAGGACGGGCGTGGGGGCGAGGGTGGGGATGAGGCGATATCCGCGTCGCGAAGGCCGGGTACGCCCGGGGCGGTGCCCGCCGCCCGGGGACCGGTGCCCGCCGCCCCGGAAGCAGTACCCGCAGATGCAGTAACCGCGTCTCTACACCCGCCCACCCCCCGAAGGGGGGTGGGCGGCGGGGAAAAAAATGGCGCCGTGGGTGGGCGGCGGGTAGATAGGCACCCCCAAACGCACCCCGCCCCAGGGCCCGCCGGCGGAAGCAGCACCAGTGGCGATGTGGCCGTGCTCGGTGCCGGGATGCATCCCTGGGGCAAGTGGGGGCGCAGCTTCGTCGAGTACGGGACGAAGGCGGCCCGGGCCGCGCTCGCGGATGCCGGGCTCGACTGGCGCGCCGTGCAGAGCGTGGTCGGTGCGGACACCGTGCGCGGCGGCTACCCCGGGTATGTGGCGGGAGCGACCTTCGCGAAGGCGCTGGGCTGGCAGGGCGCCCGGGTGACCAGCGTCTACGCGGCCTGCGCGTCGGGCGCCCAGGCCATCAACACCGCACGGGCGCAGATCCTTTCAAGGATGGCGGACGTCGCCCTGGTGGTGGGCGCCGATGCCGCGCCCAAGGGGTTCTTCACCCCGGCGGGCGGCGAACGGCCCGATGACCCGGACTGGTTGCGGTTCCGGGTGCTCGGGGCCACCAACCCGGCGTACTTCGGGCTGTACGCGCGCCGCCGGATGACCCTGTACGGCGACACGGCCGACGACTTCGCGCGGGTGAAGGTGAAGAACTCGGCGGCGGGCGCGGCCAATCCGTACGCCCGCTACCGCAAGGCGGTCACCGCGCAGGAGGTCGCAGCGTCCGCAGTGGTCGCCGATCCGCTGCGGCTGCTGGACATCTGCGCCACCTCCGACGGCGCCGCGGCCCTGGTTCTCACCAGCATGGAGTTCGCGCGCCGGCACGGTGCCACGGACCCGGTCCGGATCCGTGCGGTCTCCACTGCCACCCCGCACTATCCGCGGACCGTACTGGATCTGCCGGATATCGCCACCGACTCCGCGGCCGCCGTACCGGAGCCGGAGACCGGCTTCCGGGCATCGATCGCGCGCACCGCCTACGAGGAGGCCGGGATCGGCCCCGAAGACCTCTCACTGGCCGAGGTCTACGACCTCTCCACCGCCCTGGAGCTGGAGTGGTACGAGGATCTGGGGCTGTGCGGCGCCGGTGAGGGCGCCAAGCTGCTGCGGGACGGTGCGACGGCGCTGGGCGGGCGGCTGCCGGTCAATTCCAGCGGCGGTCTGGCCTCCTTCGGCGAGGCGGTGCCGGCCCAGGCCATCGCCCAGGTCTGCGAACTGACCTGGCAGTTGCGCGGCCAGGCGGGCGCACGGCAGGTGCCGGAGGCCCGGGTGGGGGTGACCGCCAATCAGGGGCTGTTCGGACACGGGTCGGCCGTAGTCGCGGTGCGGTGAGCACGGCGCCGCCGGTCCAGCAGCGAGCCCCTCACCAGCACGGCGTGACACCCCACGCCTGACGAACACGTACGCACCACGCGCCCACCCCAAGGCATCAAACCGCGCGCCCCAACACCCGCCCTTGTACGCGACCTTGACGCCCCCTCACCACCGGTGAACACTTCCGGATGCCAGTCGGCGTCGCCGTACTCAGGCACCCCGGCCGGGTGGCAGCGGCTGTCCGCTGCCCGCCGGTGGCACGCACCCTGCACGGAGGACCGGGGGGACGTCCCCGGGCGAGGGACAAGGAGCCGCCATGTATTCCAATGGGGACATCGTCGTCGGTGAAGTGATAGGCACCGCGATACTCATTCTCTTCGGTGCCGGTGTGTGCGCCGCCGTCACCCTGCACCATTCCAAGGCGAAGGGCGCCGGCTGGGTCGTGATCGCCTTCGGGTGGGGCATGGCCGTACTGGCCGGGGCCTATACCGCGGCGCCGCTGTCGGGCGGGCATCTCAACCCCGCGGTGACGCTGGGCTCGGCGGTCGCGGGCGGTACCGAGTGGTCGAAGGTGCCGCTGTACGTCCTGGCGCAGATGGTCGGGGCGGTGATCGGCGCCGTACTGGCCTGGGCGCTGTATTACGCGCAGTTCGCCGCCAACGCCGAGCAGAGCAAGGCCCAGCCGACGCTGGGGATCTTCTCCACCGCCCCGGAGATCCGTAAGCCGGCCGCCAACCTGGTGACCGAGATCATCGCGACCATCGGGCTGGTGCTGCCGCTGCTGTTCTTCGGTCAGAACAAGGGCATCGGTATCGGCCAGGTGCCCGGCGAGCAGGCCGGGATCTATGGCTCCGGGATCAATGTGCTGCTCGTCGCGCTGCTGGTCGTCGGCATCGGGCTGTCGCTGGGCGGGCCCACCGGCTATGCCATCAACCCCGCCCGGGATCTGGGTCCACGTCTGGTGCACGCCCTGCTGCCGATACCCAACAAGGGTTCCTCCGACTGGAGTTACTCCTGGATTCCGGTGGCCGGTCCGCTGATCGGCGCGGTGCTGTCCGGTCTGGTCTTCAACGCGGCGTTCTGACCCTGCCGGGGCGGGGCCACCCGGCCCGCCTCGTGGCCCCGCTGCACCCACTCACCAGGACTTCAGGAGGCGTGACGGCATGACGGAGCGAACCGGGAAGACCGAGAAGTACGTCGCCGCGATCGATCAGGGCACCACGTCGAGCCGCTGCATCATCTTCGACCACGGCGGGGCGATCGTCGCCGTCGATCAGCGTGAGCACCGGCAGATCTTCCCCAAGCCGGGCTGGGTGGAGCATGACGCCACCGAGATCTGGTCGAAGGTGCAGGCGGTGGTGGCGGGCGCGCTCGCGAAGGCGGGGCTGCGCGCGGAGCAGCTCAGTGCGCTGGGCATCACCAACCAGCGGGAGACCACGGTCCTGTGGGACCGGGCAACCGGCCGGCCGGTGCACCATGCGATCGTCTGGCAGGACACCCGTACGTCCCAGCTGTGCGCGGAGCTGGGCGGCGCGGACGGCCAGGACCGCTTCCGGGAGGCCACCGGACTGCCGCTGGCCAGCTACTTCTCCGGGCCGAAGGCTGCCTGGCTGCTGGATGAGGTGCCGGGGCTGCGGGCCCGTGCCGAGCGCGGGGAGATCGCCTTCGGCACCATCGACTCCTGGCTGATCTGGAATCTGACCGGCGGCACCGACGGCGGGGTGCATGTCACGGATGTGACCAATGCGGGCCGCACGATGCTGATGAACCTGTCCACTCTCCAGTGGGATCCGGCGATCCTGTCGGCGATGAATGTGCCGGCCGCGATCCTGCCGGAGATCAGGTCGTCGGCGGAGGTGTACGGCACGGCCGTGGGGCAGTTGCAGGGGGTGCCGGTGGCGTCCGCGCTCGGCGACCAGCAGGCGGCCGTCTTCGGCCAGACCTGTTACGGCGTCGGCGAGGCCAAGAACACCTACGGCACCGGCTCGTTCCTGCTGCTGAACACCGGCAACCGCCCGGTCCCGTCAAAGAACGGGCTGCTGACGACCATGGGCTACCAGCTCGGCGGGGAGGCTCCGGTCTACTGCCTGGAGGGGTCCATCGCCATCACCGGCGCCCTGGTGCAGTGGTTCCGCGATCAGCTGGGCCTCATCGCCTCGGCCGACGAGATCGAGCCGCTGGCGGCGAGCGTCCCGGACAACGGCGGGGCGTATGTCGTGCCGGCGTTCTCCGGTCTGTTCGCACCGTATTGGCGCTCCGATGCCCGTGGCGTCATCACGGGGCTGACCGGCTTCGTCACCAAGGCGCATCTGGCGCGTGCCGTCCTGGAGGCGACCAGCTGGCAGACCCGGGAAGTGGTGGACGCCATGTACCAGGACTCGGGTGTGCGGATCACCCAGCTGAAGGTCGACGGCGGGATGACCGCGAACCAGCTGCTGATGCAGCATCAGGCGGATGTGCTGGGGGTGCCGGTGATCCGGCCGGTGATCTCGGAGACCACCTGTCTGGGGGCGGCGTACGCGGCCGGGCTGGCGACCGGTGTCTGGCAGGACCTGGACGAGCTGCGGAGCCACTGGCAGCGGGACACGGAGTGGACGCCGCGGATGGCCGGGGCGGCCCGTGACCTCGAGTTCGCCAACTGGCGCAAGGCCGTGGAGCGGAGCTTCGGCTGGCTGGCCGAGGACGGCTCGGCGGGCTCGTAGCGCGGCGGGACAGAGACGTACGGCCGGTGCCCGGACGGCGGGTACCGGCCGTACTTCCCCGCCCCGTCAGGGCAGCGCGGGCTCCCGCCGGCGGGCGCTGGTCCGCATCGCATGCTCGACGACGGAGATCAGCACATCCCGCGCGGAGTCCTTCAGCCGGGCGTCGCACAGCATCACCGGGATCTGGGGGTCCAGGTCCAGGGCGTCCCGTACGGCCTGCGGCGGATAGCGGTCGGCGCCGTCGAAGCAGTTGACGGCGACGGTGAAGGGCAGCCCGCGCCGCTCGAAGTAGTCGATCGCGGCGAAACTGTCCGCGAGCCGGCGGGTGTCGGCGAGCACCACCGCGCCGAGCGCCCCGCGCGCCAGCTCGTCCCAGAGGAACCAGAAGCGGTCCTGGCCGGGGGTGCCGAAGAGGTAGAGGACCAGTTCCTCGTTGACGGTGATCCGTCCGAAGTCCATCGCGACGGTGGTGGTGGTCTTGGCCTCCACCCCGTCGAGGTCGTCGACCGGCCGGCCCGCCTCGGTGAGCCGTTCCTCGGTACGCAGCGGTTTGATCTCACTGACGGCGCCGACCAGGGTGGTCTTACCGACCCCGAAGCCGCCCGCGACCAGGATCTTGAGCGTCACCGGTTCGACGGCGGCGGACCGTCGGCGGCGATCGGAACGCCCGAAGGCCATGGGATTCTTCTCCTGAATTGCCGTGTATACGGGTGGAACTCACGCTTGGTCCCGAGCCTCGGCGCACGGGCAGCAGGTGCAAGGAAACGGTACAACGTGCGCAGCACGGCGCCCACTTGAGATGGGTCACGCTCGGGACACGCCGTGGGGGCAGAGGTCGCCAACCTGCCCAAATGGGCAGTGGGCGGCGGTTGGCGGCGGGGCGCGGAGCCGCGGCGGTCAGCGCGGGGTGAGGGCGCCGGGCCGGTCGAGCAGGCCCAGCACGCTCACGAGGCTGGATTCGATGAAGGCGCAGAGTTCGTCCCGGGCGCCGGGCTCCTCGGCGGGCCAGCTGATGACCGCCTCCTCGGCGAACGCCATCCAGGCGCGGGAGGCCAGGGCGAGCCGCGGGGCGTCCGGCATGCCGAGCCGCCGCTGGCCGTCGCGCACCCGCCGGGCGAGGGTCTCCCGGGTCGCGCCGACGATGTCGGTGACGGCGGGGTGGCTGCCGGCGGCGCCCCGCACCAGGGCGAGATACACCTGACGGTGTTCCAGGACGTAGGCCACGAAGCCGGCGATGAAGGACCGCATCCAGGCGACCGGCTCCAGTGAGCCGTCCGGTTCCGTCGCGGCGGTGAAGCGGTCGCAGGCGGCGCGGACCACCGCGCGGTAGAAGTCGCGCTTGGAGTCGAAGTAGTGGAAGAGCAGTCCGCGGGAGATCCCGGCCCGGCGGGCGACCTCGTCGGTGGACAGCTCGTCCAGGGAACGGTCGGCGAGCATCTCCAGACCGATGCCGACCAGCTGCTCCCTGCGCTGGTCGGGCGTGAGGCGGGTGGTTCGCTTGCCGGACATGCCCGCAGTTTACGGCGGCGGGGGGCCGGGACGGCCGCGATGTCCCGGCCCGCCACGGCGTCAGACGTACTGTCCGAGGTGCGCCAGGATCGGCGGCATGACGAGGCCGGGGGCCTCTTCGGGCAGCCAGTGGCTGGCCCCCTCCAGGGCTTCGAAGCGGTACGGGCCGTCCACCCACTCCCCCGTCGACTCGGCCGCGCCCCGGCCCAGGGCGACATCCTCGCTGCCCCACAGGAAGAGGGTGGGGACCGTGATCCGGCCGGCCGGTACGGAGATGATCGCCTCCGGGGCGCGGTACCAGTTCAGCGTGGCGGTGAGCGCGCCCGGCGCGGAGAGCCGGCGGACGTTGTCGTCCACCAGGGCGGCGGGCACCTTGCCGCCGTACGCGGCGCGCAGCCGGGCGGCGTCGTCGGCGAGCAGGGCGGCCTCCGCGGCGCCGGCGTCGCGGCGGAAGAAGCGGACGTAGTCGAGCATGTGGTGCTGGACGGAGTCCTCGGCGGCCGCGCGGTTGAGTGCGTCCGGGTGCGGAGTGGCCAGCACGGTCAGGGACTTCAGCCGCTCGGGGTGAGCGCCGGCAACGGCCCAGGCGACCATGCCGCCCCAGTCGTGGGAGACCAGGTGGAAGCGGCCTGCGCCCTGGGAATCGGCGAAGGCGAGGGCGTCGGCGACGAGTTCGGGCACGGCGTAGTCGGCGATCCGGGGCGGGCGGGCGCGCGGGGAGTAGCCTCGCTGGTCGACGGCGACGGCGCGGTAGCCGGCCGCACCCAGGGCGGTGAGCACATCGCCCCAGGAGTCGGCGAATTCGGGCCAGCCGTGCAGCAGCAGGACGAACTCTCCGTCGGTGGGCCCGCAGGCCAGGGCGTCGTAGGTGTGCTGGCCGACCTGGATCTCCAGGTGATCGAAGGGTGCCGGGGTCGCGTCCGGGGCCATGGCGGCGGATCTCCTTCTGTTGACAGCTGCTCAATAGGCACCGTACCGCGCCATTGAGCGTTGCTCAACAAACCCCCCACGTCGCGCCCGGGGCGGGCCCGGCGCCCCTCCCCCGGGCCGCGGCTCGGCCGTCAAGACCCCGCCCGTCGGCGGTAATCTGAAACCCAGCAGCGTGTCGCCGTACCGGGGGGCCGATCCGGAGCGGAAGTGCTGGATGGAGCAACGCCACACCACCCCCACCCCGCCGCCCGACGAGCTGCTGCGCCGCCTCGGCCACCTCACCGGCCAGGTGATGGCACGGATCAAGCTCCAGCAGGCACGCGTGGCGCTGGCCGTGGAACTCCAGCGGCACATGCTCCCGCCCGAGCTCCCGGGACTGCCTGGCCTCCAGACCGCGGCCCGCTACGTACCGGCCCAGACGGGGCTGGACATCGGGGGCGACTGGTACGACGCGTTCGTGCTGCCGGACGGCTCGCTCGGCTTCGCCATCGGCGACGTCCAGGGCCATGACGTCGAGGCCGCCGCCTTCATGGGCATGGTCCGTACCGGCCTGCGCGCCATAGCGGGCGCCACCACCGACCCGGGCGATGTGCTGAGCCGGGCCAATAACCTGCTGGTGTCGATGAGCTCCGATCTGCTGACGACCTGCACCTTTCTGCGCTTCGACCCGGTCGCGGCGGAGCTGGCCGCCGCCCGCGCCGGCCATGTACCGGCGATCTGGGGCACCGCCGAGGGCACACAGGTGGTCCAGGATCCGGGAGGCCTACCGCTGGGCCTCTTTCCCGACGCGGCGTACCCGGTCACCCGCCGCCGGCTGTCCCGGGCGGGAGCCTTCGTGCTGATCACCGACGGGGTGGTGGAAGGGCCGACCTACCCGATCGAGAAGGGGCTGGCGCGGGTGGCCGCACTGGTCGGCGCGGCGTACGACGCGGACGCCGACGAGCTGGCCGGCGAGGTGATCGCGGTGGCCGATCTGACCGGGCACCGCGATGACGCCGCCGTGCTCGTCCTCCGCCACAGCGGCGGTCCCTACACCTAGCGGCGGCACGGCAACGAGTGGAGGTCCGGTGAGGCACACGGAGTGGCTCGGGCGTCATGGCGCCACCGCCGCGTGGATCCTCGGCGTCGCCGCCGTCTACTACGGCAGCGCCGAGCTCGGGCTGCTCCAGGAACTGGTCCGCGGGCAGGTCACCCCGCTGTGGCCGCCAACCGGTATCGCGCTGACCGCGCTGCTGCTGCTCGGGCCGCGCGTGTGGCCGGGGATCGCGCTCGGCGCCTTCCTGGTCAATGTGTCGCTGGGCCCGTCGCCGGCCGTGGTGCTCGCGATCGTCGCGGGCAACACGCTCGGTCCGCTGCTCGCCTACCGGCTGCTGCGCCGCGCGGGGTTCCGCGTCGAGCTTGACCGGCTGCGGGACGCCGTCGCGCTGGTGTTCCTCGGCGCGCTGACCGGGATGCTGGTGAGCGCGACCATCGGCAGCGGCGCCCTGGTGCTCTCCGGAGCGCTGCCGACGGGGGAATTCTGGCCGACATGGGCGGTGTGGTGGACCGGCGACGCGATGGGCGTACTGGTGATCACGCCGGTGCTGCTGCTCCTCAGCGCCGCCCGATGGCCGACGAGGGAACAGATCCGTCCGCTCCGGTGGCTGGAGGCGGCGCTGCTGGTGGCCTGCACCTGCGCGGTCACCCTGCTGGCCGTGAGCAGTTCGGTGAACCTGCTCTATCTCGTCTCACCGTGTCTGATCTGGGCCGCGTTCCGCTTCCAGCGGGCGGGCGCCGCCCCGTGTGCGCTGCTCATCTCGACGATCGCGATCGTCGCGGCCGCCGAGGCATGGGGGCCGTTCGCCCGGCACGAGCTGCTCACGAACATGGCCACTCTCCAGGCCTTCAACGGGATCACCGCACTGACCGCGCTGCTGCTCGCGGCGGTCGTCACCGAGCGGCGCAACACCCATGAGGAGATCCGCCGGGTCTGCGCCCAGCTGGCGGAGGCGATCTCCCGGCTGGATCCGGGCGCCGCCGTCGAGCAGTGGCCGCCGCCGCGGCAGCAGAACCCGGACGACGACGGCTGAGCCGCCCGACGGATCACAGCGCGCGCAGGCCCTCGATCACCTCGCGCAGCACCTTCTCGTCGGGCAGCTCGGCGGGCGGCACCGGCCTGCTGACGTGGACCAGCTCCGCGTCCAGCAGATCCCCGATCAGGACCCGGACGACGCCGACCGGCAGATCGAGTTCGGCCGCCAGCTCGGCGACCGACAGCGGCTCCTGCCGGCACAGCGCGACGATCTCGACATGCTCGGGCGAGAGCATCTGATCGTCGACGGCCTCCTCCGTGCGGCTCTCGGCGATCACCAGCGCGATCAGATCGAGGCGCCCCTCCGCCGCCGTACGGGTGCGCCCGCGCGTCATGGCATACGGCCGGACGACCGGGCCCGCGTCGTCGTCGAACCAGCGCGCCGTCTCCCGGTCCCGCGCCGTCCGGCCGTCCTGCTCACTCATGCCGCAACCTCGCCGCGCCCGCGGGGCGCGCATCTCTGCACGAGGAGCCGGCTACCCGCGCTCATGGCGTCACCCTCGTCGTTCTCAGGGGGTCAGGCCGGCCCGGGGCGCGGTGCCCAGGTGCGTGCCCACGCGCTTGACCAGCAGCGTCATCTCGTACGCGATCAGCCCGACATCGGAGTCCGCATCGGCCAGTACGGCCAGGCAGCTGCCGTCGCCGGCCGCGCTGACGAACAGGAACGCGTCGTCCAGCTCGACCATGGTCTGCCGGACCTGGCCCGCGTCGAAGTGCCGGCCGACGCCCTTGGCCAGGCTGTGGAAGCCGGATGCGACCGCGGCCAGATGCTCGCCGTCCTCGCGGGTCAGGTCCTTGGAGGCGCCGGTGGCCAGGCCGTCACTGGAGAGGATGAGTGCCTTGCGGATGGAGCCGACCCGCTCGACCAGTTCGTCCAGAAGCCAGTTCAGCTCGCCGACTCCCTTCGCCGAGACCGGTGCGGTGGAAGCTGCTGCCTTCGGTGCGGTCATGGACCGTCCCCTCCCGATGTGGTTCCTGGTGGTGCTGTGCTGCCCGTGTCGCCGTCGTGGTCAACGGTGTCACGGGTGTCCGAGCCGGTGCGGTCCGGGCCTGTGGTGTCCGCGGCCGGGTCCTCGCCCCGCGGTGGCGTGCCGGTCGCGCGCGGCTCCTCGCCGTTGTCGCGCCGGCCGCGCTGCCAGCCGCGCTGGAGCGAGGCCATCTTGGCGCGTACCGCCTCGGCGTCCCGGTCGTCCGCGGCCGGCACGGTGCCGCGCGCCTCGGCCGGTTCGGCGGCGTCGGCCTTGAGCTGGGGCGCGAGGCTGGCCTGCCGTACCCGGCGGGGCAGGCCGGTGGACGTGGTCGGCGCGGGCGTGTCCGGTCCCCCGGCGCGCTGCGGGGCGTCGGGCCCCGGGTCCTTTGGCGCGGCGGACGACGACGGCCGGTCCGCGGCACGCCCGGAGCCCTCGGCGGCGGGACGGCCGGAGCCCTCGGCAGCGGGACGTTCGGTGTCCCGCTTGCGCTGGGCGTCGCGGTCGTCGACCGTACGGCCGTGGTCGGAGACCAGCACCGGCGGGCGTCGGCGGCGCGGCAGCGGGGCCGGTCCGCCGGGCGCCTGATCCCGGGTCTGCTGGTGCTGTTCGCCCTCCGGGGCGGGCGGCACGGGGGCGATACCGCGCGGCGCCGGGGACGATCCGGCCGGAGCGGCGGGGCCCTTCGCCTCGCGGCCGCGTTCCCGCTTCCGGAAGAGGCCGTCCTCCTCGTCGGGGACCGGCTCGTCCGGGCCGAGCGGCGCCTCGAGTTCGACCGGTCCATCGATCACGGCCGGGTCCCGCTCGCGCTCGGGCCGCGGCACCGGCAGCTGCGCCAGCGCGGCCAACTTGCCCGCCGCGTGCTCCAGTTCGTTGCCGACGGAGGCGCCGGGGGCCGGCTCGTCGTCGTCCCGGCCGCCGTCGGCGGTCTCGGTGAGGAGCGTCCCGGGAAGGAAGACCACGGCGGTGGTGCCGCCGTACGGTGAGGGCTGGAGGGAGACCCGTACGTTCTGCCGCTGGGCGAGCCGGCTGACCACGAACAGCCCGAGCCGGTCGGTGTCGGACAGCTCGAACTCGGGGGTCTCGGCGAGCCGGAGGTTGGCCTCCAGCAGCAGGTCGGGCGCCATGCCCAGACCGCGGTCGTGGATCTCCAGGGTGTAGCCGTTGGCGACCCGCTCGCCCAGCACCTGGACGGCGGTGTGCGGCGGGGAGAAGACGGTGGCGTTCTCCAGGAGTTCGGCGATCAGATGCGTGAGGTCGGACACCGCGGGGCCGTCCACCGCGAGCCGCGGCAGCCGGCGCACCTCGATCCGCTCGTAGTCCTCCACCTCGGCGACCGCCGCACGCACCACGTCCATCAGCTGGATCGGTTTGCGCCACTGCCGGGAGGGGGCCGCGCCGGAGAGGATGACCAGGCCCTCGGCATGGCGGCGCATACGGGTGGTCAGGTGGTCGATCCGGAAGAGGTCGGCGAGTTCGTCGGTGTTCTCGGTGCGCCGTTCCATGGCGTCCAGGAGGGTCAGCTGGCGGTGCAGCAGGACCTGGCTGCGGCGGGCGAGGTTGACGAACACCTCGGAGACGCCGCGGCGCATCTCGGACTGCTTGACCGCGGCCTCGATCGCGGCCCGCTGAAGGGTGTTGAGCGCCTGGCCGACCTGGCCGGTCTCGTCCTGGCCGAAGACCAGCCGGGGCGCCTCGGTCTCCACATCGATCTGTTCGCCCGCCGCGAGCCGCCGCATGACGCTCGGCAGCCGGACGCCGGAGACGTCATGGGCGGCCTTGCGCAGCCGGATGAGGTCGCGCACATGGCGGCGGCCGATCCGGAACGAGACGACGATCGAGACCAGCACCGCGACAAAGCCGAGGACACCGGCGATGGCGGCCTTGAGCAGGATGTTGGTGGCGACCGGGGCGACCCGCTCCTGGTAGCGGTCACCGGCGGCCTTGCCCATCCGCTGGAGGTCGCCGAGGACCTTCTTCGCCGCGGTGTTCCAGCGTTCGGCGTTGACCGTTCCCGGTCCGCCCTGGGCGCCGGCGGCGATCACCCGGTCCTCGTACGACGTCAGCTCGCGGGCCGGTGCGGAGTGCCAGTAGTCCGCGTAGAGGCCGCGGTCCTTCACGGGCAGCATGGAGAGGCTGGTCTCGTAGAGGACCCGGCGCTCGGCGACCCGGTCGGACAGTGCCCGCAGATCGCGCTTGCTCATGCTGCCGGAGGCGAGCACCGCGGACATCAGGGCGTCCTCGCGGGCGACGGCCTCCCGGGCGCGGGTGAGGATGACCAGCGCCCGGCCCTGCTTGTCCATCTCCACGTTCTCCAGGGCGTGGAGCGCGGCGAGAAAGTCATAGCTGGGGTCGACGAGGGAGTTGTAGCCCTCCAGGGCCTCGTCGCGGGAGACGGTGTTGTCCTCGACCTGGGCGCGCAGCGAGCCGAGTCCGGACAGGCCCTTGAGGATGCCGCGCATCCGGTGGCCGGTGTCGCCGGTGAGGTCCTCGCGGATGTCGCGGGTGCCGGCGTCGGTGCGGAGCCGGGTGACGGCCTCGTCGGTGGCCCGGGACCGTGCCCGCAGCTCGCCGAGCGCGTCGGCGCCGCGCCGGTCGGCGAGGTACAGCAGGCTCTGGCGGCGCTCGCGTTGCAGCGCCTGGACGACGCCCTCGACCGGATACCCCAGCTTCTGTACGACGTTGCCGACGTCCAGCAGCTGGTCGGCCTCCCGCCCCGTGAGGTAGGTCATGAACGCCCACATGGACGTCAGGGAGACCAACGGTACGAGCAGCAACGCCACGATCTTCCGGCGGACCGACTTCCCGCGAAAGCGCATGGCCTCCCCTACGTCAACCCCGGCGCACGGGGGTGGTGTTCCGTCAACAAACGGCGTGAGCCTACTACTCTCGGGTGACCGAGCCGAAGGCCTCTTCGGAGGTGGGGGCGGGTGCCGGGGAGGGATCGTCCTGAGTTGTCCGGTGATTCCCGGACAACCCGCCCGTGTTTCCGGGACCGGCCGAGGTCATCGGTGTCCGGCGGGAAGCCGGTCGGTTGGCCGGTTTTGCTCTACCCCGGGGTAACCCTGTGCGCGCTCGGTACGTGACCATGGGAAGGGACGGGGTGCGGCACCAGGGGCGTGTACCGGTGAAATCCGGGCAGCCACCAGGGAGCCGGACACGCGGGGAGAGTGCGGGGAGAGTGACGCGGTCATGGACACCGGCAGACAGCCTTTGTGGCAGGAGGAACCGGCGGCCCGGCGCCGGATGGCGGAGCCGGTACGCACCGCCGCCGTGCGTGCCGTCATCATCGTGGCGCTCACGCTGATCCAGGCCATGGTGGCGTTCCTGAGCACGCTGGCGGGCTCCTGGCTCGCGTTTCCCGCGGTGCTCAGCACGGTCGCCAGCACCGTGGTCGCCACCTGGGGCGTGCTGGACGTCTGGGTGACCCGCCAGGTGTGGGTGCAGCGCAACGGGGTGCGCTCACAGCCGAGCAGTACGGCCCGGGAGTTGCGCCGCGAGCGGCGCCGGGCCCGGCGGCAGCAGCGCCGGGAGTCCCGGAAGGCTTCGTCGGGGGTCGATCGCGCGGCCGCGTGACCGACGGGTTTTACGCCACCGCCTCTTCCCGCACGGCGGGCCGCACATGAATGATGCCGTCCAGGACGTCCACCTGGTGCGTGCGCACCGGCCGGCGGGCGGGGAGGCAGGTCGGGGCCCCGGTGCGCAGGTCGAACAGGGCCGCGTGCAGCGGGCATTCGACGAAGCAGCCCTCGACCCAGCCCTCGGAGAGCGAGGCGTCCTGGTGGCTACAGGTGTCATCGACGGCGTAGTAGCCGCCCTCGGCGTGGAAGACGGCGATGGCCGGTGTGGCGTCATCGATCTCGATCCGGACGGACTCGCCCTCGGGCAGGTCCTCGATACGGCAGACGGGAATCATCTGGCCCCCCTCTCGCTGATCGGTATCATGTGTTCTGAATAACGCACCGCAAAGCGCGATGCGCAACAGAATCCAAGCCGGGGAGCGGGCCGTCAAGGGCTTCCCGGCAGATGCCTTCAGACGTGCCCCGCGGGGCCACCGGGTGGTGACACAAAGACCCATGTCGAAGACTTCCGATACGGCAGACGACCGGTCCGAGGAACGGCGCGGCGGAGCGGGATCCGTCCAGTCCGTGGACCGCGCGGTGAGTGTGCTGGAGATCCTGGCCAAGCTGGGCGAGGCCGGGGTGACCGAGATCAGCGAGGAGTTGGGCGTCCACAAGTCGACCGCGTTCCGGATCCTCGGGGTGCTGGAGAACCGCGGGCTGGTGGAGCAGGAGAGGGAGCGCGGAAAGTACTACCTGGGCGCCGGGGTGCTGCGGCTGGCGGGTGCCGCGGCGATCCGGCTGGACATCTCCCAGGAGGGCCAGCCGGTGTGCCGGGCGCTCGCCGAGGACACCGGGGAGACCGCCAACATCGCGGTGCTGGACGGCGATGCGGCGGTCAACATCATGCAGGCCAGGGGCTCCGCGGCGGTCACCGCGTACAACTGGCTGGGCCGCCGGACCCCGCTGCACGCCACCGCCAGCGGCAAGGTCCTGCTGGCGTATCTGCCGGCCCCGCGCCGGGAGACCCTGGTGACCCGCAAGCTGCCGCGGTTCACCGAGCACACCCTGACCACGGCGGCCGGTCTGCGCGAGCAGCTGACCGCGGCGCTGGAGGACGGATTCGCCTGCACCAGCGAGGAGTTGGAGATCGGGCTGAACGCGGTGGCGGCGCCGGTGCGGGCCCACGACGGCGCGGTGATCGGCGCGATCGGCGTCTCGGGACCGGCGTACCGGATGGAGCGTCAACTGTTGCCGGAGCTCGCGGAGCGGGCCGCGAAGGCGGCCGCCGACCTCTCCCGCCGGATGGGGTGCCCGGGTTGAGCGGGTAGCGGAAAATCCCTCTTGACGGATCCCTGGCGGACTTCCAGCATGTCTCCTATAGCGCAACCAAGCGCACTATAGGCAACACGGCGACGGAGGCGGACCGGCCTCCACCACCGTCCCCGTTCTCAGCACAGCGCACCACTCCCACCCCTCACCCGCATCCGTGTCACCGCACGCGTGCCACCCGCCCTGCCGCCGCCGCAGGCGCTGTTTTAGGAGTGAGACATGCCGCACGAAGCCCGCGCCGTCGTCGCCCTCAAGAAGGGCGCCCCCGTCGAGGTGCTGCCGATCCTCGTGCCCGACCCCGGCCCGGGCGAAGTGCTCGTGACCGTCCAGGCCTGCGGGGTGTGCCACACCGATCTGCACTATCGCGACGGCGCGATCGGCGACGACTTCCCCTATCTGCTCGGCCACGAGGCGGCCGGTGTCATCGAGGCCGTCGGCCCCGGTGTCACCGAACTCGCGCCCGGCGACTACGTGGTGCTCGCCTGGCGGGCGCCCTGCGGCCAGTGCCGGGCCTGCCGCCGCGCCCGCCCCTGGTACTGCTTCGCCTCCCGCAACGCCACCCAGCCCATGACCCTGCTGGAAGGCACGGAACTGACCGCGGCCCTGGGCATCGGCGCATTCGCCGAGAAGACGCTGGTGGCCGCCGGGCAGGCGGTGAAGGTCGATCCGTCGGCGCGCCCGGAGGCCGCCGGGCTGATCGGCTGCGGGGTGATGGCCGGGTACGGCGCGGCGGTGCACACCGGCGGCGTGGGCAGCGGGGACACCGTCGCCGTCATCGGTTGCGGCGGCGTCGGCAACGCCGCCATCGCGGGCGCCTCCCGGGCCGGGGCGCGGCGGGTCATCGCCGTGGACCTCGACGACGGCAAACTGGACGCCGCCGAACGGTTCGGGGCCACCGACACCGTCAACTCCCGTGGTACGGACCCGGTCGAGGCGGTCCGGGCGCTCACCGGCGGGCACGGCGCCGATGTGGTGATCGACGCGGTGGGCCGCCCGGAGACCTACCGGCAGGCGTTCTACATGCGCGACCTGGCCGGCACACTGGTCCAGGTCGGCGTCCCCGAGCCGGACATGCGGATCGAGCTGCCGCTCATCGATCTCTTCTCGCGCGGCGGCGCACTGAAGTCGTCCTGGTACGGCGACTGTCTGCCCAGCCGCGACTTCCCGGTACTGATCGATCTGTTCCTGAGCGGCAAGCTCGATCTGGAACGGTTCATCAGCGAGACCATCGGCCTCGACGACATCGAACCGGCCTTCGCCAAGATGCAGCGCGGCGAGGTCCTGCGGTCGGTAGTGGTGGTCTGACCGCCCGCAGGCCCTCCCGCGCCGCCGGTCAGCCGCCGGCCGGGTCCGCCGGCTCCTCGGGGGCCGGATCCTCCGGACGGCGGTACATCCGCGTCGCCGTGATCTGTCCGTGCACCGCCTCGCCGGACGGGTCCGGCTGCGGCAGGCCGGGCCGCAGATGCTCCTCGACGCTGATGTACTTCAGCCCGGCCCGCAGATCCGCGTCATTGCGCAGCCGGATGACCAGCGGGAACTCGGCGAGCGCGGTGGTGTCGAACAGGCCGGTGGTGTAGAGCAGCTGGACGCCCAGGGCATCGGCGACGGCCCGCTGGAGCTCCAGCAGATACGTCGCGTTGGCACGGCCGATGGGGTTGTCCAGGAACAGCGTGCCGGCGTGCCGCTGCTTGTCGCGGCCCCGGTCGTTGCTGCGCAGCGCCGCCATCGTGCAGTACAGGGCGATGGCGGCGGTCAGCAGCTGGCCGCCGGAGAAGACATCGCCCATCTGCCCGACCGGCACCCGCTCGGCGCGCAGCACCGCGTCCGGCTTGAGGATCTCCACGGCCACCCCGCGCGGCTGCAGCGCCGCGCCGACCCCGCGCAGCAGCAGGGACATCCCGTCCCGCCGCAGATCGCTGTTCTTCTTCACGGCCGACCGGGTCGCCTCGTCGATCACCTCGCCGAGCCGCTCGGTGAGCGTGGCCTGGTCGGGATCCTCGAACCGGATCCGCAGGAACTCCTGCCCGGACCACTCCCCCAGCCCCTCGGGCAGCCGCGACAGCCGCTGGGCGGAGCGCAGCGTCGTCAGCGACGACTCGACCAGACCGCGCAGCCGGTCGACGATGGAGTCGCGGTTGCGCTCCAGCTGCTCCAGCTCGTCGGTGAGCACCCGTAGCCGGGGCGCGAAGGCCTCCGCCCACTTGGCGGCGTGGTCCGGGAGGGCCGAGGCGGGCAGTTCGCGGATCTGCTGC
Organism: Streptomyces sp. P9-2B-2; assembly: GCF_030406865.1. Taxonomy (NCBI): domain Bacteria; kingdom Bacillati; phylum Actinomycetota; class Actinomycetes; order Kitasatosporales; family Streptomycetaceae; genus Streptomyces; species Streptomyces sp. P9-2B-2. The sequence continues at coordinate 1,373,534 of NZ_CP129126.1, forward strand.
CGGGCGGGGGTGCGGACCTGTTCGTAGCGCGTGGAGTTGGCGTGCCGGACGAGGATGTCGCTCGCCTCGCGCACCGCGGAATCGGCGGTGGACAGATCGGCGGCGCAGCCGCGCAGCGAGCGGCGGGACTCGGCGGCGGCCTGCCGGGCGTCCGCCAGCTGTCCGGCGTACGCCTCGATCTGCCCGTCCGCCGGGTCCTCGGCGTCCTGGTGGTCACGGAGCAGATCGCGCAGCAGAGCGGCGGTCTCGTCGAAGCCGCCGGCCGCGTCCTCAGCGGCGCGGTGGCCGCGCAGCAGCTCCTCGTGCCGGTCGCGGGCGGCCGTCAACGCCTCGCCGGCGGTGGCCAGTTCGCCCGCCGCGGTGCGCAGCAGCTCCTTGGCGCGGTCGGCGTCCCCGGGCACCAGCTCCTCGGGCAGCTCGGTGTGCGCCTCGGCGTCCGTGGGGGCGAGCCGCTCGGCCTCACCGCGCAGCCGGCCGAGCTGCTCACTGGCGGCCGAGGCGCGGGTCTCCAGCATGTGCACCAGCGATTCGGCGCGGGCGGCGGCGGCCTGCCGGGACGGGCCGTCGGCGGCGTCCGGGCTCTCCAGGAGCGCCTCGGCGCGGGTGCGGACCTTGTTGGTGAGGCGGTTCAGCTCGGCCAGGGAGGCGCTCTCGTCACCCTCGGCGCGGGCCTGTTCGGCGCGCAGATCGGCGCCGACGCCGACCTTCTCGTAGAGCTGGGAGGCGGCGCGGTAGGCCTCGCGCAGCGCGGGCAGCGAGGTGCTCACCCCCTCGGGGGCCTCCCCCAGATCGTCCGGTACACCCGCGATCTCGGCGCGCTCGGCGCGCAGCGCGCGGGCGGTACGACGGGCGTCGTCGGCGGCCCGCTGAGCGGCCCGGCGGTCCTCGTCCGCGGCCCGCGCGCGGTCCACACACTCCTCGGCAACGGCCTCGAACTCGGCGGCCTCGTCGGCGAGTTCCCGCATCCGGGACTGCCAGGAGGCGCGCTCGCGCAGCCGGTGGGCCAGCCCGGCCAGCAGATCGGCGGCGCGGCGGGCCCGCTGCGCCGCCTCCTGGCGCTCGTCGCGCACCCCGGTGGCCTCGGCCGCGGCCTCGTCGGTCTCGGCGCGCGCCGCACGGGCCTCGGCCAGCTCCGCGGCGGCCTCCTCGGCTGCCGTACGGGTCTCGTGCGCGGCGGCGGCCAGTTCGGCGAGCCGGCCGGCCGGGCAGCCCGTACGCCACGAGCCGAGCCGGGCGGCCAGCGCACGGTCCCCGGCGAGCCGGGCGGCCAGCGCCCGGATCTCCTCGTCGCGCTCTATGGCGCGCGCCCGCAGCGCCTGGCGCTCCTCGTCGGCGGCGGACTCGTCGTGCATCGCCGGGTTCGGCGGGACGAGGAAGACGCCGGACTCCCGCTCGTCGGGCGCGGGGGTGGGGGCGAGCAGCGCGGCGGCGGTGCCGACCGCGACGGCCGAGCGGGGCAGCAGCGCGGCCTGGGCGAGCACCTCGCGGGCCCGCGCATGGGTCTCCGGGTCCGTGATGATCACGCCGTCGACCAGCTCGGGGCGGGCGGCCAGCACCCGGGTGTGGTCGGCGGGGTCGACGGACTGGGCGAGATAGCGCCAGCCCGGCAGCGCGGGAACGCCGTGCTCGCCGAGATACTCCACGGCGGCCAGCACATCGGGCCCCGGGGGCAGCAGACCGCCGTCGCCCAGCGCGCCCAGGATCCGCGCGTCGTCGGCGGCGGCCGTCCGCAGATCGAACAGCTGCCGTTCGGCGCCGGCGACGCCCTCCTCCAGCAGCTCGCGCAGCTCGTCGGCGTTGCGGTCCAGCTCCTCGGCGGTCAGCGGGCCCGCGGTGGGACGGCGCGCGGCGCCCGGGTCCGCACCGGACGTGGCCGTACGGGGACCGGGCACGGACTTGGCCTCGGACTGCGGGAGGCCGAGGAGGTCGGCGAGCCGTTGCTCCGCGCCGATGGACTCGGCGGCCCGGCGCTCGGCCTCGTAGGCGCGCTCGGCGGCCTCGGCGGCGTCCTCGGCGCGGGCCGCCGCCAGCTCGGCGGTGGAGTGCCGGGCGGTGGCCGTACGGGCGCGGTCGGTGGCCTGCCGGGCGGTTTCGCGGGCCGAGTCCCAGGCCTCGACGGCGGTCTTCTCGGCATCCGCGGCGGCGAGCGCGGCGCGGGCCGGGTCGGCGTCGGGGGCACTGTCGTCCAGCCAGCCGGCCCGGACCGCCTCGGCGGTCTCCTCGGCAACCTCGGAGAGCCGCTGCTTGAGGTGCTCGGACTCACTGCGGGCACGCTGGGCGTGGGTGGCGGCGGTGGTGGCGTCACGGTGCGCCGACTCACCGGTCTCCTGGAGGGCGGCGGAGCGTTCCTCCTCCTCATTGGCGATCCGCTCACCGGCCTCGGCCGCCGTGTGCAGGGCGCGGACCAGGTCGGCGGCGGCCGTGGCACGGGCGGCGAGCGCGGGCGCGGCGTCCCGCTCGGCCTCGCGGATGGCGGCGGCGACCCGCGCGGAGCGGTCCGCGGCGGCGCGGTGCCGCAGCGCGGTCTCGGCGGCCTGCCAGGCACTGTGCAGCGTACGGGCGTCGTTCAGCTCGCGGCGCTGGGCGGCGGCGCCCTTCTCCGCGGCGGCCAGCGCCAGCGAGGCGTGCCGGTAGGCGAGTTCGGCGGAGACCAGGGAACGGCGCTCGCGTACCCGCTCGGCGTCGGTGACGCGGTGCGCGGCGGCGGCGACCTGCTCGGCGAGTTCGGCGGCCCGGCCGCGCTCCTCGGTGCCCCGGGCGTGCAGCCGCTGGGCGAGGCCACGGGTGCGGCGTTCGGCCCCGGCATGCACCTCACGGGCGCGTTCGCGCTGCTCGGCCGCGTCGGCGATACGCGACAGCAGATCGAGCGACCCGGCCGTGAAGTCCCGTTCGGCGGTGAGTTCGGCGCGCCGGCCGAGCTTGTGGGCGAAGCCGTGCACCAGATCGGCGAGGCCGTCGGTGTCGCGGGTGTCCGTGACGGCGCGCAGCAGCAGGTCGGTGAAGTCCGAATCGTTCTTGACCGCGAAGAGGCCGGCCGCCTCACCCTCGTCGGCGTTCATCTCCCGCTGGTAGCGGAAGAGCTCCGGGTCCAGGCCCAGCTCGCCGAGGTGTTCGTTCCAGCGCTCGTGGATCTCTTCCCAGACGACGTCCAGATTGGGGTAGTTCTTCCCCGCCTCGGTGAGGATGTCGCGGAAGCCCTTCATCGTACGGCGGCGGCCCTGGGCACCGGAGCCGCCCTCGCCGCTCTCCTGACGCGGGCGGACGACGGTGGCCTCGGCGACCGGGAGCGAGTCCAGGCTCATACCGGGGCCGGGCCGGAAGCTGTACCAGGCCTCGGCGAACTTCCGGGGGTCGTTGGAGACCTGCCGCCCGCGCCACTCACTGACCTTGCCGACGACCACGCTCTCGCCGGTGAGGACGTGCTGCCACTCCAGGGCGACATGGCCGCAGTCGTCGGCGAGCAGGAACTTGCGCAGCACACCGGAGCTGGCGCCGCCGAGGGTGTTGCGGTGGCCGGGCAGCATCACCGAGAAGATCAGCTTGAGCAGGACGGACTTGCCGCCGCCGTTCTCCAGGAAGAGCACCCCCGCGGGCGCCGGGCGGCGCGGCGGGCCGACCGGTTCGTCCTCGAAGAAGTCCGCCTGGGCCGGGGCCGGTTGGGGTACGGGCGCACCGACTCCACGCAGGTCCATGACGGTGTTGGCATAGCGCGCACCGGCGGGCCCGATGGAGTAGAGGCGGACCCGGGACAGCTCGTACATGGCGGACTCTCGTTGTCGTGTCGGGAAGGGGTGCCGGCGGGGGCGGCCACCGGATGGTCGGCGGTCGAGGGGCCCCGTCAGCCCGAATGGAACGGCAGTCCGGCGTCCGCGACCAGGGCGAGGTCGTCGGTGTCCTCGCCCGGCAGCAGGGCGGCGCTGCCGTCGGTGACGGGGACGATGCCCAGCTCCAGGAGTTCGGCCATGGCGGCGCTGCCGGCCATGTCGCGGACCTGGAGCTGATAGCGGGCGGTGGTGCGGTAGGCGCCCCCGGCGTCGTCACCGGTGCGCTGGAGGAAGCCGGAGTCGACGAGGAAGGTGACGGCCTTGGCGATGATGCCGGTGGTCGAACCGGCGAGCCGGCGGGCGTCCTTGGTGGCGCCGGTCGCACTGCGCCGGGCGTAGATGCGCCAGGCGGACTCCAGGCCGGGGGCGTCGGTGGCCGGGTCGGTGTTCTCGCCCTCCTGCTCGGCGCGCTCCTCCAGCCGGCGGCAGGCCTGCCGGACGAAGGCGTCGACGCCGTTGACCGTGATCCGGCCGATGTAGCCGTCGTCGGCGAGGTCCTCGGGGCGCGGGAAGGCCAGCGCGGCGACGGCCAGATGGGCCAGGCCGTGCAGGAAGCGGTCGGCGGAGTCGGCGGAGGCGCGGCGGGCGTAGTCGCCCATCCGTACGGCGAAGACGGAGTCCTCGTCGGCGGTGACGGCCATCCCGGCGCGGGTGGACACCTCCAGGACGACCAGGCCGAGGCCGGTGGCGACGGCGTCGGCGAGCCGGGCGAAGGCGGGGTCGTCCCGGTAGCGGCGCAGGAGTTCGCTGTATTCGGCGTCGCGGGCGGGCAGCAGCTTGGGCTGGAGGCCGAAGGAGACCAGCCGGGCGGCGTCGGCGGCATCGGCGGGGGTCAGGGGGTGGGAGCCCGGCTGCTCCTGGCGGTCCCCCCGCTCGGCCGAAGCCGGGAACGGGAACGCGGCCGAGGGCTTGGGGGAGGGTCCCGCCGTGCCCGTATCGGCGTCGGCCGTGGGCGCACCCCAGCCCGGCTCACCGGCCCCGGACGCCGGGTCCGGCTGCGGCGTCTCGTCGTACTGGGTCACGGAACAAGCTCCTTGCGAGGGACGGTCGGGAACATCTCGGGCCGGTGCGAAGGCGGACGGCCGCCGGGCGCGCCACGGCCCTGCCGGACCGGCCGCGCCCCGCCGCTCGCCGGCCGCTCATCCTGGGCGTGGGGCATCAGGCCACCTCCGAGCGGTCCGCGGCCATTCCGGCGGAGTCCAGCAGCGCCGTGCCGACGATGAGGTCGGCGCCGCCGAACTCGGGGTCTATCAGCTCCGTGCCGTCGTCGACGGCGAACAGCAGCTGTTGTTCGCCCTGGCGGTAGGCCGTGCCGACGGGCGGGCTGGCGGCGTGTACGGCCAGCAGGGCGACGAGGTAGGGGAGTTCGGGGTCGCTGCGGCGCGCCTCGGCGAGCAGGCCGGAGAGCCTGCGAGGTGCGTCGGCGGGCAGGTCGAGCAGCGCCATCGCGGCGTCGAGCTGGGCCTCGCTGAAGCGGCTGTCGTCGGGGGTGGCCACCAGGTCGGGCTCGGGCATCTCGGCGCCGAGGTGCTCCCGCTCCATGGGCGGGGTGAGCAGCATCTCGACCAGGTCCCCTATGCGCGCGGCCGACGGGGTACGCAGCCCCGTGCCCTTGGCGAAGAAGGCGTCGGTGACACGGATGGCCTGTTCGGCGGGGAGCGGCAGCAGCGGGGCGACCAACTGGCCGTAGAGGTCGAGTCCGGCGCGGGCGACGGGGGTGGCGAAGGCCTGCCGGTCCTGTTCGGCGCGGAACAGCGGCCCGGCCTCCAGCAGCCGGGACTGGAGCTGGGTGTGGCGGCGGATGCAGTCCTTGACGATGTCGACGAGCTCGGCGGCCCGCCGCTTGTGCTCGGGCTCCTCGGTCTCGTCGCGGGCCTTGCGGATGTTCGTCAGGATGGCGTTCTCGTGGCGGTAGCGGTCCGCGACGTGGTCCAGCGCCTCGGTGATCATGTCGGGGACGGTCTCCAGCCAGTCCACGGCGCGGACGTTGCGGCGGGTGGCGTCCAGGGTCCTGCGGAGTGTCTCCGCATACTGCACGGTGCGGTAGCGGGCCTGTTCGGCGGCGAGCTGGGCGTCGGCCAGCCGGCCGCGGTTGATCAGCACCTCCAGCTTGACCTCGGCGGCGATCTGGGCGCTGGTGACGTCCGTGTCGAGCGCGCCGACCAGGACGTTGACCGCTTCGTCGGTGGCCCGGAGGTAGACGCTGCCACCGCCGCCGGGGACCTCTTCGATGAGCTTGAAGTCGTAGTCGCGGCGGACGTACTCGCCCTCGGTGGTGAAGGTGCCGTAGACGGCGCGGAAGCCGCGGTCCACGCTGCCGACGTTGATCAGGTTCTCCAGCACCCAGCGGGCGACCCGCTCATGCTCACCCGCAGGACGGCGGGGGGCCTGGGCGGCGACCCGGGGGAGCACCTTCGCCACTATTTCCTCGTGGTCGGCGCCGGTGTCGAAGTCCATGTTGAGGGTGACGAGGTCGATGACGGCGAGCGCCACCTCCGCCATCGCGTAGATGCCGTACTCGCCCGCGAGGTTGGCCTTGCGCACATCGAGGTCGTGCAGCGGCGCGGTGCATGCCAGGGCGCGCAGCCGACGGGCCAGGCCTTCGTCGGCGGCCGGGCCCGGCGCAGGCCGGTGAGGGCCGTTGAGCTGGGGCGCAGCAGTCCCCGGGGCGGAAAAAGTCACGTCGCACAGAGTAGGCGCTCGCACTGACAACGGACGAAACGGCGCGGATCCGTTCATGGGTGGAACCGCAGGTGAATCCGTTGACGGACCGCTCGTGGACCGCTCACGGACCGACGCGACAGTCTACGGCGTGCCCCGCGCGAGCCGGCCGCCAGGTCCGGTGGGCGCCGGTCCCGGTCTCAGTGGGTGGCCCCGCCGGCGACGCGGATGTCGGTGCGGGTGCGCGCGGCGGTGAGGGCGATCTCGTGCAGGGCCCGGGTGACGGCCTCGGACGGGAGCGACGGCTGGGAGCGGTCGACGACCTGCTCCGGTGCGTAGGGGACGTGCACGAATCCGCCGCGTACCCCGGGCAGTTCGGTGGCGATGAGGTGGGCGAGGCCGTAGAAGACGTGGTTGCAGACGAAGGTGCCCGCGGTGTTGGAGACGGAGGCGGGGAGTCCGGCGGCGCGGACGGCCTCCACACAGGCCTTGATCGGCAGGGTGGAGAAGTACGCGGCGGGGCCGCCGGGCACGATCGCCTCGTCGATCGGTTCGGCGCCCGAGGCATCCGGGATCCGGGCGTCGTCGACGTTGACGGCGAGGCGTTCGACGGTGATGTCGGGCCGGCCGCCCGCCTGGCCGACGCACACCACTATCTCGGGGCGGACCTCCTCGATCGCGGCACGCAGCACCGCGATCGAGGCTCCGTAGACGCAGGGCAGTTCGATGGCGGACGCCTCGATCCCGGCGGGCGGTTCGGCCGCTGCGGCGCGGACGGCCTGCCAGGAGGGGTTGAGCGATTCACCCTCGAACGGGGCGAATCCGGTCAGCAGTACCCGGGTCATACGGTCATCCTTGGTGCGACGGGCGGAGCGGGGGACGGGGCGGACCAGGTGCCAGGGGTACCGCCCGGCGGCGCGGCGGCACCCCTGGGGCCTGCTCAGAAGGCGAACAGCGCCATGATCACGATGTTGCAGCCGAGCAGTACACCCGCGGTGGGCAGCTGCGCCTTGATGGGCCCGTACTGGTCCTTCAACTCCAGCAGCGCCGCCGGGACGATATTGAAGTTGGCGGCCATGGGCGTCACGAGGGTGCCGCAGAATCCGGCGAGCATGCCGATGGCCAGTACGGCGGGAGCGTTGCCGTCGAAGTGGCCGACCAGGACGGGCCAGCCGACGGCCGCGGTCATCACGGGGAAGGCCGCGAAGGCGTTGCCCATGATCATGGTGAAGGCGAACATGCCCACGCAGTAGACGACGACCGCGATGTAGAGCGAGTCCTTGGGCAGGACGGCGGTGGTGAGCTTGCCGACCTGGTCGCCGACACCGGAGACCTGAAAGATGGCTCCCAGTGTGGCCAGCATCTGCGGCAGCAGCATGGCCCAGCCCATCGCCTCCAACATGGAACGGCCGGACTGCACGGGCACCGAGATCCGCTTCTCCCGGAGGATGATCATGCCGACGGCGAGGGCGACGACGGCTCCGATGCCGAGGCCCAGGATGGTCTCGCTGCCCTCTTCGAGGACCGGCTCGCCCCCGAAGGACAGGTGCTTGACGCCGATGGCGCAGGCCATGGCGACGACCGGGATGGTGAGCGCCGGGATGAACAGCCGGTTGCCGAGCTTGGCGGCGCTCGCGACACGCTGCTCGGTGGTGGTGGTGCGCGGGGTGCCGCGTCCGGTGAACCCGAAACCGGCCAGACAGGCCATGAGCAGCACCGCGACACCCAGGGGCTCGGCGGGTGCCTGCTTGGTGACGACCCAGCTGCTGTAGATGAAGCCGGCGCCGATCAGGCCCCAGAAGGCGCCGGTGCCGAAGCGCTTGGGGTTGCTGCGGTCCGCGACCATCTGGGCGGCCATCACCAGGAAGCTGAGGCCCACCAGCCAGTAGAACCACTCTGCCTTGATCACTTGGCGGCCTCCACTACGGCGGTGTCGTGCACGTGGGCGGTGAGCAGTTCGCGTTCCAACTGGCGGTCCAGGCGCAGCAGTCGCCAGCCGTGGACCACGAAGGCGCACACCGCGGTGGGGATCGCCCACAGGGCGAGCTGAAGCGGTTCGAGGTGGGTGCCGTAGGTGGTGTTGACGAAGCCGGTGATCAGCAGGATCGAGCCGACGGCGAGGAAGACGTCCTCCCCGAAGAAGAGGCCGACGTTGTCCGCGCTGGCGGAGAACGACCGGACTTTCTCCCGTGTCCGGTGCGGGAGTTGGCCGTATTTGCGCTCGGCCGCGCCCTCGGCCATCGGGACGGCGAGCGGGCGGACGGTCTGGGCGTGGCCGAAGACGTTGGTCAGGCCGACCGCCGCGCCGATCTGCCGCAGCCCGAGGTAGAGGGCGAGGAAGCGGCCCGTGGTGAGTTTGGCGAACCGGGCGATGAGGTTGCGGGCCTGCTCCTGGAGGCCGTAGCGCTCCAAGAGGCCGATGACCGGGAGGGTGATCGCGAAGATGGTCACGGCCCGGCTGCCGGCGAAGCCGTTGCCGAACGCGGCGAGCACCTTGCCCGGTGACAGCCCTCCGAGGAGGCCGGTCGCGATGCCGGCCACCCCTACGACCAGCAGGGGATTGCGCTTCGTGGCGAAGCCGATCACGACCACGAGCACGCCGAGGAGCACGATCATGGATCCGCCTTCCGCGTACGGGGACCCCGCAGGGCCCGTGAAGAGCTGAACAGATTGCAGCGGAGGCTAGGCGATTGTTCAACGATCCGACAAGGGTTGTGCGGCAACGGATCTGCGGAGCCCCCCGGAGCGGACCTCAGGGGCGGCTCCCCCGCCGCTCACCCCTCCGCGATGCGCTGCGCATACGCCCCCGACAGCTGGCTGCGCGAGTCCTCCAGGTAGGACCGCAGCAGCCGTTCGGCCTCGGCGGCGTCGCCCGCCTGGAGCGCCTCGGCGATCTGGCGATTACGGGTCAGATAGGGCGCATGGAAGCGCCGGGGGTCGGCCATGACGTGGAAGACCAGCCGGAGCTCCGCGAGCACGCCCCGCATCAGCTCGTCCGTGCGCGGACTGCCCGCCAGGGCCACGACGGCCTGGTGAAAGCGGATGTTGGCGGTCGAGAGCGCCTGCCACTCGCGGTCCGCCGAGGCGGTCTCACCGGCCTGTACGGCGGCCTCGATCGCCGCCACGGCTTCGGTCACCCCGGCGTCGTACGGCCCCTGCCCCAGCCCCCGTACCGCCGCGCACTCCACGAGGAGGCGTACCCGGTAGATGTCCTCCAGGTCCTCGACCGTCACCACCCGGACGAAGACCCCGCGGTTGAGTTCGTGCACCAGCAGCCGCTCATGGGTCAGCAGCCGGAACGCCTCCCGCAGAGTGTTGCGCGAGACGCCCAGCGCGCCGCCGATGCTCTCCTCCGAGAGCCGGGCACCGGGCGGGAAGTAGCCCTCGGCGATCCGGTCCCGCAGGATGTCGGCGACCCGCTCGGCCGTACTGGAGCGGCCCAGCAGGGGGCGGTCCCGCTCCAGGCCCGCGACCTCGGTGAGCCGCCCCTGATCGTTCTTCGCCGCTCCGTCGGCCATGACGCTCCCCGCTCTCGCGCTGTACCAGGCGGCGGGTTCGGGCCGTCCCGGTGTCCTGGAGCGAAAGTCAATCCCAGATGAGGGGACGAAACAACGCACCTTCGACCGGTATGCATCCACCTCTTGTCGGATCGTTGAACAATCCCTTACGTTGTCCCCGACGTCGGCCGGCCCCGAGCACCTCTGGAACGGATATACGTGAGCGAGCGCAGCGAGAGAACCATCAAGAGGTGCGCGCCACGCGGATGCGGGGCCGAGCGAAGCGAGGTTTCGGCATGAGCGAGCGCAGCGAGGGAGCCACCGCGAGAGTGGGCGTTCCTCCCGTCATCGACCTCAACGCGGACCTCGGGGAAGGCTTCGGCCGCTGGCAGCTCACCGATGACGAGGCGCTGCTCTCCGTCGTCACCAGCGCCAATGTCGCCTGCGGCTTCCACGCCGGAGACCCGGCCACGATGCGCCGGGTGTGCGAACTGGCCGCCGAGCGCGGTGTGGTCATCGGCGCCCAGGTCTCCTACCGCGATCTGGCCGGCTTCGGCCGCCGCGCTATGGACGTCCCGCCGGACGAGCTGGCCGCCGAGATCACCTACCAGATCGGCGCCTTGGAGGTCTTCGCGCGCGCCGCCGGTGCCCGCGTCGGCTACGTCAAACCCCATGGCGCGCTCTACAACCGCTGTGTGCACGACGAGGAGCAGGCCCGTGCCGTCGTGGACGGCATCCATGCCGCCGGCGGCGGCCTGCCGGTCCTCGGACTGCCCGGCTCCCGGCTGCACGAGGCCGCCGCACGGGCCCAACTCCCGGTCGTCGGCGAGGCGTTCGCCGACCGCGCCTACACCCCCGAGGGCACCCTGGTTCCGCGCCGCGAAGCGGGCGCGGTGATCCACGACCCCGACGAGGTCGTCAAGCGCGCCCTCGGCATGGCCCGCGACCAGGCCGTCACCGCCCGCGACGGCCGGCGGGTGGCCGTCCCGGCGCGTTCGCTGTGTCTGCACGGCGACACCCCGGGGGCCGCGGACCTCGCCCGGCGCGTCCGGTCCGAGCTGACGGCGGCCGGCGTCCACGTGCGGAGCTTCGTATGAGGCCGCTGCCGGTCGGTGAACACGGGCTGCTCATCGAGCTGGACAGCGCCGAGGAGGTCGAGGCGCTGCACGCCGAACTGCTGCGCCGGGCCGCGGCCGGCGCGCTGCCACCGCTGCGCGAGATCGTGCCGGCCGCCCGTACGGTGCTCCTCGACGGCCTCGCCGACCCGCGGGGCCTCCTCGCCGAACTGGCCACCTGGGACATTCCGCCGCTCACCGCCGGAGACCGGCCCACGGTGGAGATCCCGGTCCGCTACGACGGCCCCGACCTCGCCGATGTCGCCACCCTGTGGGGCGTCACCCCCGACGAGGTCGTACGGCGGCACTCCGCCACGGAGTTCCATGTCGCCTTCTGCGGTTTCGCGCCCGGCTTCGGCTATCTGACCGGCCTGCCCGAGCCCCTGCACGTACCGCGCCGGGACACCCCCCGTACCAAGGTCCCGGTCGGCTCGGTCGCCCTCGCCGGCCCGTACACCGGGGTCTATCCGCGCTCCTCCCCCGGCGGCTGGCAGCTGATCGGCACCACCGACACCGTGCTGTGGGACCCTCGCCGCGAACCGGCGGCGCTGCTCTCGCCCGGCACCCGCGTCCGCTTCGTCCCGCAGGAGACCGCCCGATGACCGACCGCGCCTTCTCGGTCGTCCGGGCCGGTGCGCTCACCGCCGTCCAGGACCTCGGCAGGCCCGGCCACGCTCACCTGGGGGTGCCGCGAGCCGGCGCCCTCGACGCGCCCGCGCACCGGCTCGCCAACCGCCTGGTGGGCAACCCCGCATCCGCCGCCACCCTGGAGACCACGCTCACGGGCTGCGCCCTGCGGATGCGTACGGCCACCACCGTCGCCGTCACGGGCGCCCCGTGCCCGGTGACCGTCGACGGCCGCCCCGCCCCCTGGGGCGCCCCGTTCCGGGTGCCGGCGGGCGCCGTCCTGGACGCGGGACCGGCCACCCACGGCCTGCGCTCGTACCTCGCCTTCGCCGGGGGCGTCGACACCGAACCGGTCCTCGGCAGCCGCGCCGCCGATCTGCTCTCCGGCCTGGGCCCGGACCCGCTCAGCGACGGCGCGATCCTCCCACTGGGGGCCCCGCACGGCCCGCCGGCCCGCGCCGACGCCGTCCCGCACCCCGGCCCGGCACCGGAACTCCTGCTGCCGTTCCTGCCCGGCCCGCGCGACGCCTGGTTCACCGAGGCCGGTCTGCGCACCCTCACCACCGGCCGCTTCCGGGTCTCCCCCGCCAGCAACCGCATCGGCCTGCGCACCGAAGGCCCGCCCCTGGAGCGCGCCCGCACCGGCGAACTCCCCAGCGAGGGCATGCCCCTGGGCGCCCTCCAGGTCCCACCCAACGGCCTGCCGGTCCTCTTCCTCCACGACCACCCCACGACCGGCGGCTACCCGGTCGTCGGTGTGGTGCCCGAACGCTTCCTGGCGACCGCGGCACAGGCGGTACCGGGCACGCCGGTCCGGTTCCTGCGCATGCGCCCCTGAGGCCGGGTTCCCAACGGCCGGTGGAATCCGACCGCCCGGAGATGCCCGGGGACGGCAGGCGTGACCGCATACGTCCGCCGCCGCTGTCCTCACCGTCGCGGCAGCAGCGCCGCCGCGCCCAGCGCTGTGGCCACCAACAGGCAGGCGGCGAGCAACAGGCTCTCCCCCATGCCCCACGCGAAGTCGTCTGCGAGGAGCGCACCGAAGACGGCGATGCTGAGCGCTCCGCCCGTCTGGCGGCTGGTGTTGAGCAGCGCCGCTGCCGTGCCGGCCCGCTCGGCGTCGATGCTGTCGAGCATCAGGGAGGTCAGCGCCGGCATGGCGAGGGCGCCGCCGATGCCCAGCGGGATCATCAGCAGGGCGGTCACCCATGAGGGCGTGCCGGTGTCGACGGCGAGCAGATCGCCGCAGCCCAGCGCACAGGTCAGCAGTCCTGAGACGACCACGGCCCGCGGGCCGTAGCCGGAAACCGCTCGCGGCGAGAGGTAGTTGCCGATGGCGGTGACCACCGCCATCGGCACGAACATCAGCCCGGCCGAGAGGGCTGTCTGCCCTCGCTGCTCCTGGAAGAAGAGACTCAGGACGAACACCTCGCCGTAGAAAGCGGCGTTGAGGGCGAAGCCCGCGATGACCGGCACGGTGACACCGCGCTGCCGGAACAGCTCCAGCGGCAGCATCGGCGTGCGCCGCCGTGCCTCAGCGACCACGAAACCGGCCCCGGACACCACCGCGACCCCTGCCGCGACGAGCACAGTGCCGGTCAACCCGCCGTGCCCGCCCTCGATCACGGCGAAGGTCAGTCCGGCCAGCGCCAGTACCGCCGTCAGCTGCCCGGGCAGGTCGAACGCAGCAGGGCGGCGTGGGGAGCGCGCCGCCCGCAGCAGGGCCAGGAAGCCGATGAGCCCGGCAGGCAGATTGAGACAGAACACGGCGCGCCAGCTCCACGTCGTGGTGAGCAGCCCGCCCAGAACGGGCCCCGCGGCGACGGCCACCGCGCCGCCGACCGTCCACAGGGCGACGGCACGCGCCCGCACACCCGGCTCGGGGAACGCCTGCCGGATCAGCGCCAGCGAGGCGGGCACCATCAGCGCTGCCGCGCTCCCCTGCACCACGCGCGCCGCCGTCAGCGCTCCCAGCGTCGGCGCCGCCCCACAGGCCAGCGAGGCGAGGGTGAACACACCGAGCCCCCAGCCGAACGCACGCCGCGCGCCCACCGCGTCCGAGAGCGCACCGGCGGAGAGCAGCAGCGCCGCGAACATCAGCGTGTAGCTGTCAACGATCCACTGGAGCCCGGACATGGAACCGCCGAGTTCACCGCGCACGGCGGGCAGCGCGACATTGACTCCGGAAACGTCCAGCGTGATCACGAAGAAGCCGAGCACGGCGGCGATCAGCGCCGCGACGGCAGCGCCCGGCCGCTCCCCTTCATGTCGGGTACCCGTCCTCCGCGTCTCGGCTCCCGTGCCTGTCCCGGCCTGCATCACGCTCATCGTCCTCCGCGCTCCCCACGGTGCCGTCCCTGGCGAATTCGGAAAACAGCCTGCCCGGCACGTGCGGCCCCCGGCAGACCGGGCCGTGCGGGGGAGCGCTGTTCCTGGCCCTGATACGGCCCCCCTGCACGCCTGGCTCTTTGCGACAATGGCCGGATGAGCGACGGTACGGAACTGGGCCGCTTCCTCCGCGCCCGCCGCGGGCAGATCCGCCCGCAGGATGTGGGCCTGCCCGTCGGCACAGGCATCCGCCGCACTCCGGGGCTGCGCCGCGAGGAACTGGCGACGCTGGCCGGGGTCAGCGTCGACTACTACACACGGCTGGAGCGCGGCCGCGAGACCCGGCCCTCGCCCTCCGTCGTCGCCGCGCTCGGCGAAGTGCTCCGGCTGTCCGATGACGCGCTGCACCGGCTGCACGAGCTGGTGGCGCTCGCCGCAGGCCAGGCACCGACGCCGTCCCCGGGCCCGGCGCGTGCGGTGCGGGAGCCGGTTCGCGCCTTGCTGGAGACGCTGCGCCCCTCACCGGCGTACGTCGTCAGCCGCACCAACGATCTGCTGGCCGCAAACCGGCCCGGCCTGCGCCTCCACGCCGGCATCACGGACTGGCCGCGGGAGCGCCGCAACATCACCCGCTATATGTTCCTGCACCCCATGGGCCGCAGGCTGTACCGCGACTGGGAGGAGACGGCAGCGCACAGCGTGGCTCACCTGCGTGCGATTGCGGGGGCCGACCCGGACATGCCGGAGCTGGCCCAGCTCGTCGGCGAACTCGTGGTGAAGAGTCCGGAGTTCGCCCGGCTGTGGGAGCGGTACGAGGTCCGGGCGCGCGGTGGCGGCCAAAAGCACTTCCAGCACCCGGAGGTCGGCTCGATGTCCCTCACCTTCGAGGTGATGGCGATCTTCCGCACCGACGGCCAGCGCCTCGTCGTCTACCAGGCGCCCACCGGCACTGCGGACCACGACGCGATGCTGCTGCTGGACATGGCCAGCCCCGAGGAGGCAGCGCTCGTCGAGGGAGCCGAGCGGTAGCCGGGCGCGCCGAACGCGGAGTCCGACATCGCCGGACAACCGCCCGCTCAGCCGCCGTCCGGCGTCCCGTATCCCCCACCCCCCGGGGTGCGCAGCACCAGCACATCATCGACGCCGACGTCCGCCGCGTCACAGCCCGCCAGGTTCTCGTGTGCGCCGTCCGCCCGCTCGATGGAGTTGGCGCCGAGCGCGCCGGGGGCGCCGCCCGCCATGCCGTACGGGGCGATCCGGCGGTGGTTGGTGAGTACGGCGATGGTCATCGGCTCCAGGAAGCGGAGCCGGCGCTCGACGCCGCAGCCGCCGTGCCAGCGGCCCCTGCCGCCGCTGCCGGAGCGGATGGCGAAGCTGTCGACGCGGACGGGGTAGCGCCACTCCAGTACTTCGGGGTCCGTCAGCCGGGAGTTGGTCATATGGGTCTGGACGGCATCCGCGCCGTCGAAGCCGTCGCCGGCGCCCGCACCGCTGGCGACGGTCTCGTAATACTGCACCCGGTCATTGCCGAAGGTGAGGTTGTTCATGGTGCCCGAGCCCTCGGCCTGGATGCCGAGCGCGGCGTAGAGGGCGCCGGTGACTGCCTGGGAGGTCTCCACATTGCCCGCGACGGTGGCCGCCGGGAAGACGGGGGCGAGCATCGAGCCCTCCGGGATGCGGACCTCCACGGGCTTGAGGCAGCCGCTGTTGAGCGGGATGTCGTCGGCGACCAGGGTGCGGAAGACGTACAGCACGGCCGCCATCACCACCGAGCTGGGGGCGTTGGCGTTGCCGGGCTGCTGGGGTGAGGTGCCGGCGAAGTCCAGTACGGCGCTGCGGGCCGCGCGGTCGACGGTCAGCGCCACATGGATCTCGGCCCCGCTGTCGGTCTCGTAACGGTAGCTGCCGTCCGACAGCCCGGCGATGATCCGCCGGACCGATTCCTCGGCGTTGTCCTGGACGTGCCCCATGTAGGCCCGTACGACGGCCAGGCCGAACTGCTCGGTCATCCGCCGGAGTTCCTGGATGCCCTTCTCGTTGGCGGCGATCTGGGCGCGGAGATCGGCGAGGTTGGCGTCCGGTGCGCGGGAGGGGTACGGGCCGGCGGCGAGCAGGTCGCGGGTCGCGCGCTCGCGCAGTTCCCCGTCGCGCACCAGCAGCCAGTTGTCGAAGAGGATGCCCTCCTCCTGGATGGTGCTGCTGAAGGCCGGCATCGAGCCCGGGGTGATGCCGCCGATCTCGGCGTGGTGGCCGCGGGAGGCCACCAGGAACAGCAGTGTGTCCCCGTCGGCGTCGAAGACGGGAGTGACGACGGTGACGTCGGGGAGATGGGTGCCCCCGTGGTACGGATCGTTGATCGCATACACGTCGCCGGGCCGCATCTCGTCGCCGCGGCGCCGCAGCACCTCCTTGATGGACTCCCCCATCGAGCCCAGGTGCACGGGAATGTGCGGGGCGTTGGCGATCAGATTGCCGTCGGCGTCGAAGAGCGCACAGGAGAAGTCGAGGCGTTCCTTGATGTTGACGGAGTGTGCGGTGTTCTCCAGGCGGACGCCCATCTGCTCGGCGATCGCCATGAAGAGGCTGTTGAAGACCTCCAGCATCACCGGGTCGGCCGCCGTGCCGACCGCCGCCCGGCCGGTGCGCGGCCGGGTCCGGGTCAGCGTGAGATGTCCGCGCTCGCCCATGGCGGCCTGCCAGTCCGGGTCGAGGACCGTGGTCGCGTCCTCCTCGGCGATGACGGCCGGGCCGGTGAGGGTGTCACCGGGGCGCAGGTCGGTGCGCCGGTAGAGGCCGGTGGCCTGCCAGCGGCCGCCGGTGTACATCCGGATCGTCGCGGCAGGCGTCAAATCCCCTTCCCTGCCGCCGGGTTGTGTCTCATAGCCGCCGGCGCCGCCGGCCGCTCCCAGCGCCTCGACCGACACCGCCTCGGCCACCAGGGGCTTGTCCATGGTGAAGGCGTAGCGCTCGCGGTGCGCCCGGACGAACTCCGCGGCCATGGTGTCGGCGTCGGCCAGCGGGACGCCGATGGTGGAGTCGGTCCCGGCGTAGCGGATCAGCGCCCGGGCGCGGGTGGTGACGGAGGCGTCCGGCACCCCGTCGTCGAGGAGTTCGCGCCGGGTCTGCGCGGCGAGGGTGTCGCACACCTCCTGGACCCGGCCGACGGCCCCGGGGTCGGTGAACTCCGCCTCGACGGCCTGCTCGCGCATCGCGGTGGCGTCGGCGACCCCGATGCCGTACGCGGAGAGCACCCCGGCCAGCGGCGGGACGAGCACCGTGTCGATGCCCAGGGCGTCGGCGACCGCGCAGGCGTGCTGGCCGCCGGCGCCGCCGAAGCTGGTGAGCGCGTAGCGGGTGATGTCGCGGCCGCGCTGCACGGAGATCTTCTTGACGGCGTTGGCCATGTTGAGCACCGCGATGTCCAGGAAGCCGGCCGCGACCTCCTCGGGTCCGCGGTCGTCCCCGGCCTCGGCGGCGGCCCGCGCGGCCAGTTCCGCGAAGCGGGTACGGACCACCTCGGCGTCCAGCGGCTGGTCACCGTCCGGCCCGAACACCGCCGGGAAGTGCGCGGGCTGGATACGGCCGAGCATGACATGGGCGTCGGTGACGGTGAGCGGGCCGCCGCGCCGGTAGCAGGCCGGCCCCGGGTCCGCGCCGGCCGAGTCGGGGCCGACCCGGTAGCGGCGGCCGTCGAAGTGCAGCACGGAGCCGCCGCCGGCCGCGACGGTGTGGATGTTCATCATGGGCGCGCGCATCCGTACGCCCGCGACCTCGTTGCCGAAGACCCGCTCGAACTCACCGGCGTAGTGCGACACATCGGTGGAGGTGCCGCCCATGTCGAAGCCGATCACCCGGTCGTAGCCGTCGCCCGCGTCGGCGGACGTACGGACCATGCCGACCACACCGCCCGCAGGCCCGGACAGCACCGCGTCCTTGCCGCGGAAGTGCACGGCCTGCCGCAGCCCCCCGTTGGACTGCATGAACATCAGCCGGATACCGGGGAGCTGGGCGGCGATCTCGTCGACATAGCGGCCCAGGATCGGCGAGAGATAGGCGTCGACGACGGTGGTGTCGCCGCGCGGCACCAGCTTCATCAGCGGGCTGACCTCGTGCGAGCAGCTGACCTGGGCGAAACCGGCGCGCCGGGCCAGCTCGGCGACCGTCCGCTCGTGCTCGGCGTGGCGGTAGCCGTGCAGCAGGACGACGGCGGCGCTGCGCAGACCGTCCGCGCGGGCCCGGACCAGCGCCCGGCGGACCTCGTCCACGTCCAGCGGCCGGACCAGGCCGCCCTGGGCGCCGATCCGCTCCGGTACCTCGATCACCCGGTCGTAGAGCGCCTCGGGCAGCACGATCCGCCGGTCGAAGATCCGCGGCCGGTTCTGGTAGGCGATCCGCAGCGCGTCCCGGAAGCCTTCGGTGATCAGCAGCACCGTCGGTTCGCCCTTACGTTCCAGCAGGGCGTTGGTGGCGACGGTGGTGCCCATCTTGACGACCGACACCCGGTCGGCGGGCACCGGTTCGTCCGGGCCGAGGCCCAGCATCAGCCGGATGCCGGCCACCGCGGCGTCCCGATAGCGCTCCGGATGGTGCGAGAGCAGCTTGGTGGTGGCCAGCCGCCCGTCCGGCCGCCTGCCGACGACGTCCGTGAACGTGCCACCGCGGTCGATCCAGAACTCCCAGCGTCCGGTCACCCCGCCATTGTCGCAGCGCCCCTCGCCGTCCCGGTGTCTTTGCCGGTGCCCGCGCCGTTCGGCCGGGTCAGCGCGGCGAGTGCGGAGCGGGTGGCGTGCTCGGCCGCGGCGTCCAGCAGACGCCCGGAGCCGGCCAGGCCGTGCCGGCACTCCTGGACCGCCAGCCCGAGCAGCCCGGGCAGCAGATCCGTGCACCGGTCGGCGACCCAGCGGGTGCCCCGGGTCGCCATCCACAGCGCGGCTCCGGCACGGGTCGGCGCGGGCCCGTCGAGGGTGAGCGCGGGCGGCGGTCCGACGGGCAGGCCGACGGTGGCGAGCGCCGTATGGAAGCCGCGGGCCAGCAGCCGGTGGCCGCGCTCGCTGGGGTGCAGCCGGTCCACGCTCCAGGAGGCGCGTTCGGCGACCCACGGGTACTCGGCGAGGTGCAGATGCACACCCTCGTAGCGGGCGGCCACCGCGTGGACGACGGTGTTCACGGCGCGCATCCGGCGCCCCAGCGGGCGGGCCAGCGGCGCGGGCAGCCCCAGCATCCGGCCCGGATCGGGCAGACAGGCCGTCAGCACCACGGCCCCGTCGGCGCTCAGCGCGCCGTGCGCCCGGTCCAGCGCGGCCGCCACCCGCTCGATGGCGAAGGCGGCGCGCAGGGTGTCGTTCGCCCCGACGAGCAGTGAGGCGAAACGCGGCCGGAGCGCCCGGGCCGCGGGCAGCTGCCGTTCGGCGACATCGGCGGCCTGCGCCCCGCTCCGCGCCAGATTCACCAGCGGGACGCTCCCGGGCCGCTCGCCCAGCGCCTCGGCCAGCAGAACGGCCCAGCCGCGCCAGCCACCGCCCGGTACCGGGTCGCCGAGCCCCTCGGTCAGCGAATCACCGAGCGCGACGAAACAGCCCGGGGCCGGGGAACGCCCACCGCCCGGAGCCTGCGCCGGAATCACCACCCCCTCGGAGGCCATCGTCACCACCCGCCCAACGGCCGCGCCGGGTGCGGTACGGCCGCGGCGGCGAGCGCCCTGCCGACCGGTGCGGGCGCGTCGTGTGCCGCCAGGAAGGCATCGACGGCGGGCTGCCAGCCGTAGCCCTCGGCACGCCGGCGGGCGGCGGCGCGCCGGGCGGGCTCGGGCCGGGCCAGCACCCGCTGGACCGCGTCGGCGAAGGACGGCCCGTCGTCCAGCGCCGTGTCCCCGACGCTGCCGACCAGGCTCGCCAGCGCGGAGGCCGCACTGGCGACCACCGGGGTGCCACAGGCGAGCGCCTCCAGGGCCGCCAGTCCGAAGGTCTCCGCCGGGCCGGGCGCCAGCAAGACGTCGGCGCCGGCCTGGAGCGCGGCGAGCCGGGAACGGTCGGCGAGATGCCCGAGGAACGCCACGGGCAGCCGCTCGGCCCGCCCCCGGGCCTCCAGGCGCGCCCGCAGCGGCCCGTCACCGGCGACCACCAGCGCCGCGTCGACCCCGCGCCGCCGCAGCTCCGCCAGCGCGTCCAGGGCCCGGCCAGGCCGCTTCTCCTGCGACAGCCGGGAGCAGAGCAGCAACAGGACCTCCGCCCGGCCCGCGCACTGCCGCCGCAGCTCGGCGCTGCGGCAGTCCGGGTGCCAGGCCGCGAGATCGACCCCGAGCGGCGCCCGCACCACGTTGCGCGCACCGGCCCGGACGAACTCCGCCGCCGCCCACTCGGTGGTGCACACGACCCGGCTGTAGGCATGCGCCGTACGGCGGTTGAGCCGGTCCGCGGCGCCGCGCGCGAGCGGCTGCGGCACGCCCCAGGTGCGCAGCACCCCGTCCACGCTCTCGTGGGAGACCATCACCGCGGGCACCCGCGCCCGGCGCGCCCACTCCCCCGTCCAGCGCAGCGTCGTACGGTCGGAGACCTCCAGCCGGTCGGGGGCCAGCGAGTGCAGCAGCCGCTCCAGCCGGCGGCGGTCGGTCAGCATGCGGTAGCCACCGCTGCCCGGCAGCTCCGGTCCCGGCACGGTGATCACCCGGCCCTGCGCGGTGAGCTCATCGCGGACGCCGACCGCCCCGTTCGCTCCCGGCGGTCCAGGCACGATCAGCACCGGCTCGTGCCCCGCGGCCCGGTACCCCGCACCGAGTTCGCGCAGCGCGGTGCGCAGCCCGCCGGAGGCCGGAGTCACGAAGTTGGCGATCCGGACGATCCGCAGCCCCGCCCCGGTGGTGCGTCGCGCGCTCATGCCGCCACCGCCGGCCGGTCGCTGAGCACGGCCTCGTAGTGCCCCAGCAGCTGATCGCCGACCGCCTCCCAGGAGCGGTCCTCGACGGCGCGGCGGCCCGCGGCGCCGAACCGGGCCCGCAGCTCGGCACTGCCCGCGAGCAAGCGCACCGCGTCCCGGAACGCGCCGCCGTCACCGGGCGTCACCAGCAGCCCCGTACGGCCGTGGTCCACCAGGTCCAGCGGACCGCCCGCCCGTGGCGCCACCACCGGCACGCCCGAGGCCATCGCCTCCTGCACGGTCTGGCAGAAGGTCTCATACGGCCCGGTATGCACGAAAACATCCAACGACGCATAAAGCCGCGCGAGTTCGTCCCCGGTACGGCGGCCGAGGAAGCGGACCTCCGGCAGCGCGGTACGCAGCCCGGCGGCGCTCGGGCCGTCGCCGATGACAACAGTGCGGACCCCCGGCAGCCGCGAGGTCTCCGCCAGCAGCCGGACGTCCTTCTCCGGCGCAAGCCGCCCCACGTACCCCACCAGCAGCTCCCGCCCCGCGGTCAGCGAGCTGCGCAGCACCGCGTCACGCCGCCCCGGGTGGAACCGCTCGGCGTCGACACCACGCGGCCAGAGGTGGACCCGCGGCACCCCGTGCTCGGTCAGATCCAGCAGCGCCGCACTGGACGGCGCCAGCGTGCGGTCGGCGGCGGCATGCACCGCCCGGATACGCCGCCAGGCCGTGGCCGCGCCCCCGCCGAGGTAGGTACGGGCGTAGCGGCCCAGATCGGTCTGGTAGACGGCGATCGCGGGCACCTGCCGACGGGCGGCGGCCGCCATCCCGCGGGCGCCGAGGACGAAGGGACTGGCGAGATGCACCAGATCGGGGCGGTGCCCGTCGAGCGCCGCGGACAGCCGGCGCCCGGGAAGCGCGATCCGCACCTGCGGATAACCGGGCAGCGGCATCGAGGGCACCCGGACGACGGGGCAGGGACTCTCGTCCGTATCGGTGGCCGCCGAGGCGCCACCGAGCGGCGCGATGACGAGCGGATCATGACCGCGCCGGACCAGGTGCCGGGCGGTTTGCAGGGCGCAGTGGGAGACGCCGTTGACATCAGGCGGGAAGGATTCGGTGACGAGGACGACACGCATACGGCTGTTGTCGGCGCACGGTGCGTGGAGGGAGCCAAAGGGATCTTTCCTGTCGGAAAATTGTGGCCCACGTTTTTGGCGGACCCGCCGTGGGGGTTGCTCGGCGCGTGTGGCCCGCTGCCGCGGTGCCCCCGCCGTTGCGCCTGGCGGCGGGCGGGGTCCGCTGCGCGGGGCTGTCGGGGTGCGGTGACGGGCCGGAGGGGCCTGGTGTGTGGACTGCTTCGCTTTACGTCCACACACCAGGCCCCGGAGGCCCGTCACCGCACCCGACAACCACCCAGCCCGCCGCAGGCGCAACGGCGAGGTCCCCCACGGCGGGAAAGCCGAAAACGTGGGGAAAAGCCTAGGCCTCAGGGCCGATTCGGCTACGGACGGCCGTTTGGACCTCGTCCTCCTCGGCCGGGTCGGCGGCGAGCCGCCTGAGTTGTTCGACGACGCGGTCGTCACCGGTGGCGGCGTGCCGAGCGGCCAGTTCTCGGGTGGTTTCCTCGCAGTCCCAGAGGCATTCGACGGCGAAGCCGGCCGCGAAACCGGGGTCGGTGGCGGCGAGTGCCCCGGCGGCCCGGCCGCGGAGGTGGGAGGAGGAGGTTTCGCGGTAGATGTGGCGGAGGACGGGGGCGGCGCAGGCGACGCCGAGACGGCCGGTGCCGTCGACCAGTTCCCAGAGGCCGTCCGCGTCCGGCCCCTCTTCGCGTACGGTCCGGCGCAGCGCGGCCAGTACCAGCTCGGCGTCGTGCCGTGCGCCACGACGGGCGAGCACCCCGGCGGCGGCCGCGCCCAGCCGGTCCGTGCGCGGCGCCCAGATGCGGGCCCGCGCGACCGCGGCCACGCTGCGCATCCGCGTGAAGGCGGCGAGCGCAGCGGAGGCCAGCTGCTCGGAGGAGAAGGGGTCGGCCACCGCGGCCTCGATCAGGTCGAGGGTCTCGGGGTCGCCGCGTTCGGCGAGGTGGTGGAGTACGGCGGCGCGCGCCGCGTCGGGGGCGCTGCGCGCGGCGCGCAGCAGCTCGGGGCGGTCCTGGGGGCCGGCGACGGCGCCCAGGCAGCGGGCGGCGGCGTACTGCCGGTGTTCCGTGGGCGCCGGGTCCAGGTCCTGCTGGGCCCACGCCAGGACCTCGGTCACGCTCCAGCCGGGGCGCGGCCCGCTGGGCTGAAGCTGTCGCTGCCAGCGGTCGAAGGAGCCCTGTTCCCCGGCGGCGGCCAGCCGCTCGGCGTAACGGGGGTCGTCGGCCCACAGCCGCCAGGGCCGGGGCTCGAAGGCGTCGCGCACGGCGGCGGCCAGGTCGGCCTCGCCCTGCTCGGTCCCGGGGAAGCGGGCGAGAACGGCGGGCGCGAGGGTCATCAGCCCGGCGTCGTCGTCACGCAGCGCAAGCTCGTCCAGGGCCCACCGCCAGTTGCTGCCGGCCGCGGCATAGCTGCGCAGCAGCAGACGGGCGGCGTCCCTGCCGTACGCGGCGAGGTGGCCGAGGACGGCGAGGGCCAGACCGGTGCGCTCCTCGCCGGTGTCGACCAGGTCGTCCGGGTGGAAGAGGTGGCGTTCGATCTGCTCGAGCCCGCCGTCGAGCTGCATGTAGAGGCGTGCGTAGTAGAGCGAGCGGTTCTCGACCTGCCAGTCACGCCGGGGGTCGCGCAGCACGCTGTCGTTGAGTGCCGCGAGCGCCTCGGCCCGCGGCGCCGCGAGGGCATGCAGGGTCCCGTCGCCGCGGCCTCGCTGAAGGAGGCCGAGCAGGGTGCCACTGGGCGCTATGTCTGGATCGAACATGAGGTCAGCATCCGGTGCGGGGGACTGGCTGGCAACGGGATTTCCGCTGACCGGCATTCTTGCCGGTGACCGCGGGCCGTATGCGTCGTTCCCCTCATGGATCGACGGGAACGCCTGCGTACGGCGGCCGAAGCCTAGCGTGGAAGCTGTTATTCCGCCGATTCGCCCCGGGGTTGCCCCCGGAAGGCCGACGGCATATGCCAGATGCACCACCGTATCGGGTAGTGCCAAATCCCTTACGGACTGTCGCCGCCTGTGCAACAGTCGTTACCGGCCCTTCAGCCCGGCGCCGCCTGATCACGGAGTACGTCATGCCGTCCCCTCTCTTCGCGGATCACTCAGCCGACCGGCCCCCCGAGCGCGAAACGGTCGAGGCACTCATCACGCAGGCCCGCCGCCTGCGCGGTGGCCTCGACGCCGTCCGGGAGTCCACGGTGGACACCAGCCTCGCCACCGACCCGCAGCTGCGCTGGCAGCGGGCCCTGTGCGATCTCGCGGTGCACCACCTCGACGACCTCGGGGGCCATCTCGACCAGCTGAGAGAGGGCCTGCCCGCCGAGAGTGCGGACGACCTGGTGGAGGCCGAGCCGCCGGCCGCCCCGCCGGAGCCCGGGCCCGAGCCCCATGAGCGCGGCGCGCTGCTGCGCCGGGTGGGCAGCGCCGAGTGGAATCTGCTCACCGACGAGGTCAGCTGGTCCGACGAACTGTTCGCGATGTTCGGCCGGGCCCCGTCCGACGGCCCGCTCACCCTCGACGAGCTGCCGTCCCTGGTACACCCCGAGGACCAGGACGGGCTGGCCACGATGGTCACGGACTGTCTGGTGGACGGCCGGCCGATCGACGGCGAATTCCGCATCGTGCGCCCGGACGAGACGCTGCGCACGGTGCACATGGTGGGCGAGCCGGTGCTCGACGCCGACGGCAGTACCGCCTGCATGTGGGCCGTGCTGCGGGACGTCAGCGAGCTGCGCCGCAGCCAGCAGGCGGTACGCGAGACCCGTGACTCGCTGCACCGCGAGCGGCAGATCGCGCAGACCGAGCACCGGCTTGCGGTCGAGCTTCAGGAGGCCGTGCTGCCGCCGTGGCGCGGCTCCCTGAGGTTCCCGCACGGCGGCCCGGTGGCCCTCGACCTCGCCGGGCGCTATCTGCCGTCCGGCACCCGCGACCTGATCGGCGGGGACTGGTACGACGCACTGCAACTCCCGGACGGCACCACCCTGATGAGCGTCGGCGACCTCACCGGGCACGGCGTCACCGCCACGTCCGGAATGGCGATGGTGCTCGGCGCCCTGCGCGGTATGGCGGTCGCCGGACACCGGCCGGGACCCCTGATGGGCTTCGTCAACCAACTGCTGGACACCGCCGCCCAGCCGGCGCTGGGCAGCGCGGTGTGCGGCCGGTTCGACCCCGCCGCGCGAACGCTGGAGTGGGCCCAGGCGGGACACCCCGCGCCGCTGCTGTTCCGCGGCGGCACGGGGCGCGCGCTGGACCCGCCCGAGGGCGTACTTCTCGGCGCGACTTCGGGTGCGACCTACACCCAGCACACCGAGCAACTGGAGCCCGGCGACCTCCTCGTCCTGCACACCGACGGCCTCGTCCCGCGCCGTGCGCAGGGCGCGGATGCCACCCATGAGGGTGCCGAGCGGCTCCTCGCCCTGGCGCCGCGGTTCGCCGGGACGCGCAGTGCCCAGGACTGCGTCCGCATCGTCGTCGAGGAGTTCGGCACGGCCGAGCGCGAGGACGACGCCTGTGTGCTGATCGCCCGGATGGGCGGCTGACACACCACGGGGCAGGCGGAGGGTGGACCGGCGCCTTGGACGACCACTTGGTGACGTCGGTCGGCGGAGCGTCGGTGGACGGCTGAGGCGGCAGGGGCGCGGAGGAGGTGTCGCCACCCGGGACTACAGGTGACGCACCGTCACCCCCCGCGTCACCGCCCGTCTCAGACCGAGAGGTTCTTTCCCAGCCCCGCTCCGATACCGGGGCCCAGGCCCGACCCCTTGGTCTTCGGCTTCGCCTTCGGCAGGACATGCTGGATCTCCTCGCGCAGGTCCTGGATCTTGGCGTAGTTCGCGTACTGCCCCGTGAGCCGGAACATCTCACGGAGCCGGTCCCAGGTCCGGTGCGAGGAGTTCTCCCCGATGGACACCAGCGCCAGCCGCGCGTAACGGTCGGCCTGTTCGGGGTCGTTGCCGATGAAGCAGGCCGACGCCATCGAGAGGTAGTCGAAGATCTGCGACCGCTGGCGGCCGTTCTCCCGCAGCGTCAGCGCCCGCTTGGCGTGATGCTGGGCGACCCTGGCGACCGACGGATCGTGGTCGGCGAGGGTACGGAACGCCAGCGCCTGCATACCGTGCAGATCCGCCTCGTCGAACATCTGCATCCAGCTCGGCGGCGGCACATCGCCCTTGTCGGAGACGAACAACTCCTCCGCCTCGCCCAAAGTGCGGCGCATCGCCTGGCCGTGCCCCTTGGACGCCTGGGCCCAGGCCTCGATGGTGTGCAGCATGGCGCGGGTGCGCGGCAGGGTTTCCGCGCCGGAGCCGGACTTGGCCAGCTTCATCAGATCCAGCGCGTCGTCCGGACGGCCCAGATGGACCATCTGGCGGGCGGCACGGGAGAGCGCCTCACCGGCGCGGGGCCGGTCGCCGCCCTCGCGGGCCGCATGGGCGGCGATGATGAAGTACTTCTGGGCGGTGGGCTCCAGGCCCACGTCGTGGGACATCCAGCCGGCCAGCACCGCCAGATTGGCGGCCACCCCCCACAGCCTGCGCTGGAGATGCTCGGGGTGGCGGTAGGCGAGCATGCCGCCGACCTCGTTGAGCTGGCCCACCACGGCCTTGCGCTGCAGCCCGCCACCGCGGGCCGCGTCCCAGGCGCGGAACACCTCGACCGAGCGCTCCAGCGCGTCGATCTCCTGCGACCCCACGGGGGCCGCCTCGTAGCGGTCGAGGCCGATCTGGTCGAGTTCGTCGAAGGAGTCGGAAGCGAACGGGGCGTCGTGGCGTGGGGCGCCGGCCGGTGTCGGATCGGTGTGCAGCCAGTCGTGCATGGCGCCGGTGAGCGCGGAACCCGCGGCGAGCGCAGCGCCCGCACCCACCAAGCCGCGTCGGTTGAGCATGAGGTCCATTCCCGTGAATTCCGTGAGGACCGCGGCGGTCCGTTCGGGAGCCCACGGCAGACCGTCCATGGCCTGCCGCTTCCCCGAGCGACCGGTTCTTGCGAACCCGAGGTCCTCGATGGTTACGACACGGCCGAGGCGCTCGGTGAACAGGGAAGCCAGAACCTTGGGCACCGGATCACGCGGGGTCTCCCCCATGTCGATCCAGCGCCGCACTCGTGAGGTGTCGGTCGCCAGCTGCGGATGGCCCATGGCCGCCGCCTGCCGGTTGACCAGTCTCGCCAGCTCTCCCTTGGACCAGCCGGCCAGGCCGAAAAGGTCCGCGAGACGGGTGTTCGGCTGCCTGTCCACGTCAAGCCCCCAGGTTCCTCGACTGAGTTGACAGTAACGGCCGCTGACATGCACTGGGTCCATTCGCCAGGGTTCGCCACCCTGCGCCAGATGGTCTGCCACCCGCAGCCACGTGTTCTGTAGACATGCCGCCCCCGGCCTGGTGGCGGGACCGCATTCCCCAGGGTGCGCGCCCTTCACAGGGACCCTGGATCGGCCTCCTGCACGGGGCCCGTTCACGGGTTCCCACCACCGGGCCGGGGAGCGCACGCAACTCGCCGGCGCACGAAGGGATCTGTCTCACCCATGTATGCAGCATCGTCCGCCGTGACCGTCCCCACCCGGCCGCACCGCCCGCACCCCACCGGAGGGGGGCCGTATCTCGACCCCACGCCTTCCGCGGGGGCGGTCCCCGGTCTCCCCGGCGGCCGTACCCGGCGGGCGCAGGGGACAGGCGCCCAACCGCTCAGCGGAAGGCTCGACTTGTCCGGCCCCCAGGGCGCCCAGTTGCGCGCCGCCGTCGCCTCGGTGCACCGGATCTGCCCGGAGTTCAATCCGGTGCAGGTGCTGCGGCGCAGCGGCAGATCCGTCCTCCTCGTGGGGACGACGGGCCGGATGACCGCGGTCGCGAAGTGTTTACTGGACCATTCGCCGGCCTGGGCGGACAGGTTCCGGCAGGAAATAAGCGCATACCGCGCATTCGTCCGGCATCGTCCGCCGGTTCGGGTGCCGCGGCTGGTGGCGGCCGACCCCGACAACTGCACGCTCATCATGGAGCGGATGCCCGGCCGGGTCGCGGCCCTGACCCGGCACCCGTCCGAGGCCCCGCCCCGCGCGGACGTCCGGTCCGCGCTCGGCGCGATCTGCCGGATCAACCTCTGGCGTCCGCCGGCCGGGCTGTTCGACACCCCGCTGGACTACGCGGGCCGGATCAGCCGCTACCACGACCTGGGGCTGCTCACCGACCGGGACCTGGGTGATCTTCAGAAGCTGATGCACGGCCTGTCGCACACCCAGGGCCAGTTCTGTCACGGCGATGCGCTGCTGAACAACGTGCTGCTGTCCCCCGCCGGCCCGGTGCTGCTGGACTGGGACAACGCGGGCTGGTATCTGCCGGGCTACGACCTGGCGACGCTGTGGTCGGTGCTCGGTGACGCGCCAGTGGCCCGCCGCCACATCAGCCAGCTCGCCCAGAACGCCGGAGCGGCCTCGCGGGACGCCTTCCTGGTGAATCTGATGCTGGTGCTCACCCGCGAGATCCGGCGCTATGAGACCGCGGTCCAGCGGACCATGCGCGAGCCCACGCCGACGGGGGCACCGGGGCCGGGACACCCCGGCGTGCCCGCGGCGGGCGAGGAGCAGCGGCTGCTCCTGCGCCGACTGCACGACGACTGCCAGATGGCGCGTCGTGCGGTGAGGGCGGCGGTCGGCACCCGCTGACCGCCGAGGGGGGACTGTGAGCGGCGCGCCCGGGCACGGGGTGCGCCGCTCACCCATGTAGGCCGGCCCGCCCACCGGCGCTTCTCTTCTGCTGCCCGCGGGGCCGGTTCATTGGTCCATTCCACTGACGCTCCGCAGGCCCGGCACCGGTCCGGGAAGGCTCCTCTGGAGAGGCCCTGACATGCGGAATCCCGAACCGGCAGGGTGATTGACGGACCGTCGGCAAACGTATAGCTCTAAGCCGACAGGGGGCTCTAGTCTCGGGTCCCGCCCGTGCGGCCGTTTGCGCACCCACCGTCACACCGCCCCGGCTCGGGCCGGCTCGAGGAGGTTGCTTTGCAAGGATCCGCCCCGGAAGACGAGAAGAGAGTCCCCCGCCCCGCCCTGCGGAGATCAGCCACCGCCGTCGCGGCCGCGGTGCTGCTGCTGCCGCTCGCGGGAGCGCCGTCCGCCCAGGCCGGACAGCCCCGGACGGACACACTGCAACGGGCCTTCACCGAGGCCGCCGACCGTTTCCATGTGCCGCGCAGTGTGCTGCTCGGTGTCTCGTATCTGGAGTCCCGCTGGGACGGTCACGGCGGCGCGCCCAGCGTCTCGGGGGGCTACGGGCCGATGCATCTGACCGACGCCCGTACGGCCCTGACGCGCACGCCCGAGTTCAGCGAGGGTGCCGAGGACGCGCGCGGCGACGGGGCGCGGGCCCGTAAGAGGGTGCCAACCGGTGCGGCGCAGCGAGCGGCGCTGCCTGCCGAACTCCCGGCCCGATTGCGTACGTTGCCGACCGCCGCCCGGCTGACCGGCATTCCGGCCGAGAAGCTGCGCACCGACCCCGCGGCGAATGTACTCGGCGGTGCGGCGCTGCTCGCCGCGGAGCAGCGCAAGCTGGGCACGGCCGCCGGCCGCGACCCGGCCCGGTGGTATGCGGCGGTGGCGCGCTACGGCGGCCAGGACAGCGCGTACAGCGGAAGGGCTTTCGCGGACGAGGTGTACGCGGTGCTGCGCCAGGGCCAGGCCCGCACCACCGACGCGGGGCAGCGGGTCGCGCTGGCCGCCGCGCCGGGGCTGGCTCCTGACGCCGGGCAGCAGAAACGTCTCAGCGCGTCGGCCACCAAGGCGTCGACGGCGTCCGCCGCCCGCCGGCCGGAGTGCCCGCGGAGTGTCGCCTGCGAGTCCGTGCCGGCGCCGTACGAGGAGTTCGGTGACGGCGACTACGGCAACCACGACAAGGCGGACCGCCCCGCGGACCAGCGGGTCAGCGCCATCGTCATCCATGACACCGAGGGGTCCTGGGAGACCACGCTCAAGCTGATCAAGGACCCGGCGTATGTGTCCTGGAACTACACGATCCGTTCCGCGGACGGTCTGATCGCCCAGCATGTGCCCACCAAGGACGTCGCCTGGCATGCGGGCAACTGGTACATCAACTCGCACTCCGTCGGCATCGAGCACGAAGGCTTCCTGGCCGCGCCGGACGCCTGGTACACGGAGGCGATGTACCGCGCCTCGGCCCGGCTGGTGAAGTATCTGAGCCGCAAGTACGACGTGCCGCTCGACCGGCAGCACATCCTGGGGCACGACAATGTGCCCGGCACGACGACGGCCACCATCCCGGGGATGCACACCGACCCCGGCCCGTACTGGGACTGGGCGCACTACTTCACCCTGCTGGGCAAGCCGTTCAAGGCCACCGCGGGCGCGCGGGGCGGGCTGATCACCATCCGCCCCGACTACGACGAGAACGAGCCGGAGTACACAGGCTGTGTGAAGGCCGGTGACACCTGTGCCCCGCACGGCTCCACGGCGGTCCGGCTGTACAGCGCGCCGGACGAGGACGCGCCGCTGGTCAAGGACATCGGGCTGCACCCGGACGGCAAGGACTCGACGACCGGGGTGAATGACACGGGTGCCCGCGCCACTACGGGGCAGCGGTTCGCGGTGGCCGGCCGGTCCGGCGACTGGACGGCGATCTGGTACCTCGGGCAGAAGGCGTGGTTCCACAATCCGCAGGACGAGCCGGTGGCGGTGCACGCCAAGGGGCTGATCGCCACGCCGAAGGACGGGCGGCAGGAGATCCCGGTCTACGGCCGCGCGTACCCGGAGAAGGAGGCCTACCCGGCCGGCGTGCCCTACCAGGCGGTTTCCCCACTGCCGTACAAGCTCGCGGCAGGCCAGAAGTACGCCGTCGGGGGCCGGATGCGGGGCGACTACTTCTACTCCCCGACCTTCGATGTCACCAAGCACACGGTCGTGCGCGGCGAGGACGTCTACTACGAGATCCAGCTCGGGCACCGGGTCGGCTATGTGCGGGCGGCCGACGTGGAGGTGCGGGGCTCGGGTTCGTAGCCCCTGTGGGGTGAGCGCGTCGCGCCCGGTGGACGGGGAACCGTCCCCCGGGCGCGACACTGTCCGCTCCGGGGCTGCGCCGGGGCTCAGCCCTGCTGGAAGAGCTCCGCCGGCAGTGGCTTGAGCAGCGCGTAGAGGTCGTCGGTGATCGGCCGGTCCCAGCTGGCGATGGTGACCAGCACACCGTCGCTGCGGTCGAACTGGGCGCAGGAGATCCGGCTCTCGGAGCACTTGATGCGCTTGACGATCAGCAGGTTGTCGTCGTGCATCACGGGGGTGTCCTCGCTCTCGACGACCGTCACCGGTTCGTCGTTGCCGAGCGCGGCGAGCAGCTGGGCCACCTCGAAGGGCACCTGGTCGTCCTCCAGGTCCCGGGCCGGGGAGCCTTCCGGCAGATTGCCGATGATCATCGAGGGGCCGCGGCCGCCGAACAGGTCGTAGCGGAGGAAGACACCCTGGCAGCTCCCGTCGGGCGCGGGCAGCAGCCCGGCTCCGAGGTTGCCCGGCCAGTCCCCGGGGTCCATGGCGAGGACGTCGAAGTCAGGCCCGGCGGGCGTGGCTGCGCTGCGGCGGCGGAGGAAGGACATGCCGCCATCGTACGTGGCCCGGCCGGGCGCGCCGCGCGGACGTCGGGGTCGGCGACACCCCGTGCGCGGCGCCGCCGCCCGCTCCGTGGCCGGTGGTCTCAGGCCTGGTCGGCCAGGGCGCGCAGCCGGCGCAGCGCCTCATCGGCGGCGGCATACGGCACGAAGAGGTGATCGTGGTGGAAGCCCGCGACGACATTGCAGCTGAGGCCGGCCTGGGCGAGCGCGGTGGCGACGGCGGCGGTGAGTCCGACGGCGTCCAGCGCGGAGTGCACCCGCAGGGTGATCCAGGCGGCGACATAGTCGTACGCCAAGCCCGCGCGGTCGGCCTCTTCCTGGTGGATGACGAGGGTGCGGCCTTCGGGTTCGGAGACGGTGACCACCGGTGTCAGCCCCTCGGGGGCCGCGCCGGGGACGCTGGCGAAGACGTAACGGCCCTCGTTGCGCTCGGGACGCATCCCGCTCAGCAGGGCCCGGAGATCGCGTTCACCCGTCATGTCGCCAGCTTACGGGGCCCCGTCCCGGCCTTCCCGGCGCCGCTCGTGGTGGCGGGCGACCCGGGCGCGGTTGCCGCAGGAGGGGGCGCACCACTCCTGGCGGGCGTGGTCCTTGACGAAGTAGCGCACACAGCGCGGGGCGGGGCAGGCCCGGAGCTTGGCGCGGTCCGGTCCGTCGAGGAAGGTGAGCGCGGCGCGGGCCAGCGCGGCGACGAGCCGGTCAGCGGCCGGCGGGGTGCCGGCCGGGCGCAGCCGCAGCGTGGGCCGGGCGTCCGGCTCCCAGCTGAGCCGGGGCACCGTGGGGACCAGGGCCGCGGCGGTGTTCAGCCGGTGGATCGCCTCCGCTTCCGGGAGGAGCCGGTGGGCGTCGGCGGAGCTGGGCGGGCCCGGCCGGACGGCGCGGGCGAACAGCGATCGCACCGCGGCCCGCAGCTCCCGTACGGCGGTGTGCAGCGCCTCGTCCACGGCGACCGGCTGCCCGTCGCAGTCCAGCAGCGCGGCCCGCTCGTGCACCCAGACCGCGAGCCCTTCGGGGTCGGCCAGGTCATCGGCGACGCCGCCGTGCCCGTCGTGGCGGATGGTGACGGCGAGGTCGAGGGCGAGCTGGGTTGCGGTCATGTGGCTAATGGTAACGTCGCCGACAACCATTAGCTGGCTGAGGGGGGCGGTGTGGTCGGCATGCGTCAACTGCTGGGTGATCTCCGGACCTTGGCGGGTGAGCTGCCCGCATGCGGCCCGCCGACGGCGCCCGGCGTACCGGCGGGACCCGCGGGTCGGTGCACCGCACGGCTCCCCGGCACCGGGCGGGCGCAGGCCCCCGAGCCGTATGCCAGGACGAAGGAGCTGCTGTGGCGATGACGACGGAGCACACCAGGCCGGCCGAGGAGATACGGGCCGCGATCGAGGCGGGTCAGGAGCGGCTGCGCGCCCTGCTGCCCGCCCTGACCGATGAAGAGGTGCGGGAGCCCAGCGAGTTGCCCGGCTGGTCCCGTGCGCATGTCCTCTCGCACATCGAGGGCGTCGGGCTGGCCCTGGCCCGGCAGGCCCGTTATGCGCTGCGCGGTGAGCTGATCGAGCCGTATGACGGGGGCCGCCCGGCGCGCGCCGCCGCGATCGAGGCCGGTGCGCTGCGGGAGGCGGCGGTGCTGCGGGAGGCCGTACGGGCCGCGCTGGCCGAGGCGTCGGCGGCCTGGGCGGCGGTCGGCCCGGCCGACTGGTCGCGGCCGGTGCGGCATCGCGATGGCGATCTGCGCTCCGCTTTGCTTGCCTGGTGGCGGGAGTTGGAGATCCACACGGCGGACGCACGGATCGGTTACGGCCCGCGGGACTGGCCACGGGAGCTGTGCCTGCACCTGCTGGACCACTTGGCGCCCCGCGTCCCCGAGGACCTGCACCTCGTCCTGACGGCGACGGACGACACGCTGACACGGCGGTACGGTTCCGGGGACGCGCCGACGGTGACCGTGCGCGGCCCGCTCGGCGACCTCGCGGCCTGGCTGAGCGGCCGCCGCCCGCAGCAACCGCTCGACTGCCGCCGGTCGGGGACGGTGGCCCCGCTGCCCGAACTGCTCGACTGGCCGTAGCGGTCCGGCACCACCTCCCGGAAGGAATCTCATGCCCCTGCCCGAGTCCGGCAGCCCGCCCGTGCTGAACCTCTGGAAGGCGGGCCTGGATGCCGTACCACCCGAGGTCTGGCGGCGCGCGGACTGGGAGGTGCTGATCCTGGCCGACAACGCCCTGACCGAGGTCCCGGCGGCGCTCGGCCGGCTGCGTACGCTGCACACCCTCGACCTCGGCCACAACTCACTGGCCTCGGTCCCCGACGAGATCGGCGAGCTGGCCGGGCTGACCCGTTTCCTCTATCTGCACGACAACCGGCTCACCGCACTGCCGGACACCCTCGGCGGACTGGACCGGCTCGGCTATCTCAACGTCGGCGAGAATCCGCTCGGCCGGCTGCCGGACACCCTCGGGGAGATGGCCGGGCTGGTCGAACTCCGTGCGCAGCAGGCGGAGTTGGGCGACCTCCCGGAGTCGTTGGGACGGCTCGACCGGCTCCGGGAGCTGTGGCTGGGCGGCAACACGCTGACGGCACTGCCCGACAGCCTCGCGGGGCTGCGCGAACTGCGGGTGCTGGAGCTACGGGACAACGCGCTCGCCCACGCCCCCGAGGCGCTGCGCACGCTGCCGCTGCTGCGCCGGATCGATCTGCGCGGCAACCGGATCGCGGAGCTGCCGCCCTGGATCGCCCGGCTGCCGTCGCTGGAGAAGCTCGATCTGCGCTGGAACACCGTGGCGGACGGGGCGGAGCCGGTCCGGGCGCTCCGGGAGCGCGGGTGCGTGGTGCTCACCTGACCGCGGGCGCTCCCGTGCCCGTCGCCTGGGCGTGTCCTGTGCTCCGGGCGACACGCCCTACGTGAGGTCGAACTCGCCCTCGCGCGCGTCGAGGACGAAGGCGCGCCACTCGGCGGGGGTGAAGATCACCGCCGGGATCTCGGGGCTGCGGCGGTTGCGCATCGCGATATAGCCCTCGACGAAGGCGATCTGGACGCCGCCCACGCCCTGGGTGGTCGACTGCCACTCGGCCTGCTTCAGGTCGAGATCGGGCCTGGGCCCGCCCACGAGCCGCTGCTCCGTGATGCTGTCGGTCACGTGTCCCGCACCTCCCGGTTCGTCGTCCGCGGTCAGCCTAACCACTGTGTCCGGGCACGGACAGGGGACGTGGCGAGGCGGTGGAGTGGTGATCCGCGGGCGGGCGCACCGGCCGGGCGCGCCCGCCCCCGGCGGCGGTCAGCCGCCCGGCGTGTCGGCGCCCACCAGCCACATCGCGAAGAACTGCGAGCCACCGCCGTAGGCGTGTCCCAACGCCGTGCGGGCGCCGTCGACTTGGTGTTCACCGGCCGTGCCCCGTACCTGGAGGGCGGCCTCCGCGAAGCGGATCATGCCGGAGGCGCCGATCGGGTTGGTGGACAGCACCCCGCCGGAGGGGTTGACGGGGAGCGCGCCGTCGAGTTCGGTGACGCCGGACTCGGTGAGTTTCCAGCCCTCGCCCTCCTCGGCAAAGCCCAGGTTCTCCAGCCACATCGGCTCGTACCAGCTGAAGGGGACGTACATCTCCACCGCGTCGATCTGCCGGCGCGGGTCGGTGATTCCGGCCTGCCGGTAGACATCGGCGGCGCAGTCCTTGCCGGCCTGCGGCGAGACGAAGTCCTTGCCGGCGAAGAGGGTGGGCTCGCTGCGCATCGCCCCGCCGTGCACCCAGGCCGCCGGGTGCGGGGCGCGGGCGGCCCCGGTGCGGTCGGTGAGGATCATGGCGCAGGCCCCGTCGGAGGACGGACAGGTCTCGGAGTAGCGGATCGGGTCCCAGAGCATCGGGGACGCCTGGACCTTTTCGAGGGTGAGGTCCTTCTCGTGGAGGTGCGCGTAGGGGTTCTTGAGCGCGTTGCGGCGGTCCTTGTAGGCGACGAGGGAACCGATGGTGTCGGGGGCGCCGGTGCGCCGCATGTACGCGCGGACGTGCGGGGCGAAGAAGCCGCCGGCGCCGGCGAGCAGCGGCTGCTGGAAGGGGATCGGCAGAGAGAGGCCCCACATGGCGTTGGACTCGGACTGTTTCTCGAAGGCGAGGGTGAGGACGGTGCGGTGGACCCGGGCGGCGACGAGGTTGGTGGCGACCAGGGCGGTGGAGCCGCCGACCGAGCCGGCGGTGTGCACCCGCAGCATCGGTTTGCCGACGGCGCCCAGGGCGTCGGCGAGGTACAGCTCGGGCATCATCACGCCCTCGAAGAAGTCGGGGGCCTTGCCGATCACCACCGCGTCGATGTCCGCCCAGGTCAACTGGGCGTCGTCCAGGGCGCGCCGGGCGGCCTCGCGGACGAGTCCGGCGAGGGAGACATCCCGGCGGGCGGCGACATGCCGGGTCTGGCCGATGCCGACGACGGCCACGGGCTCTTTGCTCATCACTCACCCTCCAGGACGGCGACCAGGTTCTGTTGCAGGCACGGCCCCGAGGTCGCATGGGCGAGTGCGCGGTCGGACTCTCCCCGGTGGATGCGGGCGGCGGCCTCGCCCAGGCGGATCAGTCCGGCGGCCATCACCGGGTTGGTGGCCAGCGCGCCGCCGGAGGGGTTGATACGGACGGTGCTGTCCGGCGCGTCGAGCTTCAGGGCGCGGCGCAGCACGACTTCCTGGGAGGTGAAGGGGGCGTGCAACTCGGCGGTGTCCACGATGGGGGCACCTCCCATGCCCTCAAGGCCATGGGGGAGTTCGAAGGCTCCGGCGCGCTCGGCGGCGAGCCGGGTGGACGGTGAGTCGGTGAGGTCGCGGACGCCCAGGGCGTGGGC
Organism: Streptomyces sp. P9-2B-2; assembly: GCF_030406865.1. Classification (NCBI taxonomy): domain Bacteria; kingdom Bacillati; phylum Actinomycetota; class Actinomycetes; order Kitasatosporales; family Streptomycetaceae; genus Streptomyces; species Streptomyces sp. P9-2B-2. The sequence continues at coordinate 1,409,997 of NZ_CP129126.1, forward strand.
CTCGATGCGGTGGTCGAGGCCGCGTATCCAGGCGGGGCGGTCGGTCAGCCGGCGGGCGGTGTCCCCGGCGGCGAGGACGACGGCGGCCGCGCCGTCGCCGATGGGTGGGCAGTCGCCGGTACGCAGCGGGGCGACGAGGTGCTCGCCGGCGGGCACGGCGCCGCGCAGCTGGGCGTGCGGATTGGACTCGGCGGCCGTGCGGCTGCGGGCCGCGATACCGGCCAGTGCCCGCTCGTCGGTCAGTCCCGCGTCGATCAGGGCCTGGGCCTGGAGCGCGGCGAGGGCGACCGAGTCGGGCCACAGCGGCGCCACGTAGTAGGGGTCGAGCTGGCGGGTGAGGACCTCGCGGACGTCGCCGGGCGAGGACTTGCCGTACGCGTAGACCAGTGCGGTCTCCGCCTCGCCGGTGAGGAGCTTCACCCAGGCCTCGTACAGTGCCCAGGCGCCGTCCATCTCGACATGGGATTCCGAGATCGGCGGCCAGGCGCCGACGCCGTCCAGGGCCATGGTGAAGGAGAAGGCGCGGCCGGCGAGGTAGTCGGAGGAGCCGGAGCAGGTGAAGCCGATGTCCCGGGCCGCCAGGCCGGTTTGCGCCAGCACGTCGTGGAGCACCGGCATCAGCATCTCGACCTCGGAGGTCTCCGCGCTGTCGCGGACGTGCACGCTCTGCCCGAAGGCGACGATGGCGACCTCGCGCATCACACCAGCTCCTTGTAGCTGTCGTAGTCGGCATCGGGTTCGCCGGTGGGGCGGTAGTGGTCGGGGAAGCGGCCGTCCTCGGCCCATACGGGTTCCACCCGCAGCCCCATGCGGACCCGGTCGTACGGGATGCCGCCGATCCGGGCGTGCAGGGCCAGGTCGGCGCCGTCCAGGGCGATATGGGCGTAGACGTAGGGCACCTCGATATCGAGGTTCTTGGCCTTGATGTTGACGATGCAGAAGGTGGTGACGGTGCCGCGCGGGCCGACCTCGACCTGGGTGGCGGTGGCGACGCCGCAGGTGGGGCAGGCGCCGCGGGGCGGCACATAGACCTTGCGGCAGGAGGGGCAGCGTTCGCCGATGGTCTTGCGGTCCGCGAGCGCCCGGAGGTAGCGGGACTGGGCGCGGCCGGGCGCGTAGGTGTAGTCGAGCCGGGCGGGGGCGGTGATGCCGGTGACGGGGTCGGCGAACTCCCCGTCGTGCGGGACGGGTTGGGCGTCGCCGTGCGGGCGCGCTTCGCCCTCGCCGCCGCCGGGGCCGTCGTCCGGCTCGAAGCAGGCGATATCGGTGATGGCGCCGGTGCGCTGCGCGGCCCAGCGGATCCGGACCCGCATTCCGGTGCGTACGGCGTCGGGGCCGGGTGCGTCCAGGGCGTGCAGCAGCGCGGTGTCGGCGCCGTCGAGCCGGACCAGGACCCAGGCGAAGGGGGTGGCGAGCGGCTGGCCGCGGCGCGGGGAGGGGTTCCAGGCCCAGGTGGTGACGGTGCCGGCACCGCCCACCTCGACCAGGTCGCGGATCTCCTCGGCGGTGACCGGGTCGTACTCGGTGGGCGGTACGACCACCCGGCCGTCGCTCGCCGTGACACCGAGGACGGTGCGCTCGCGCAGCCCGGTGAGAAAGGCGCTCTGGACGGGGCCGAGCGAGCGGGTGAAGGGGAATTCCACGACGAGGGGCGCCGTGAGGACCTCGGACATACGGGACTCCTTGCGTCAGGCCCGCCGGTAGACGGGCGGGCGCTTCTCCGCGAAGGCCCGGGAGCCCTCTTTGGCGTCGGCGGTGTCGAAGACCGGCCAGCCACGGGCGAGTTCGGCCGCCAGCCCGTCGGTCTCGGTCATCCCGGCGGTCTCGTAAACGGAGGCCTTGACGGCTTCGACGGCCAGCGGGCCGCAGGCGTTGATGAGTTCGGCGATCTCCAGGGCCTTGTCCCGGGCGGTCCCGTCGGGCACGACATGGCCGATCAGACCGATGCGTTCGGCCTCGGGCGCGGAGTAGGGCCGCCCGGTGAGCAGCATCTCCAGGGCGTGGGTGCGGGGGATCTGGCGGGCGAGGCGGACGGTGGAGCCGCCGATCGGGAACAGTCCGCGGCGGACCTCGAAGAGCCCGAACGTGGCGCTCTCCCCGGCGACCCGGATGTCGGTGCCCTGGAGGATCTCCGTGCCGCCCGCGACGCAGTACCCCTCGACGGCGGCGATCACCGGCTTGCGGGGGCGGTGGTGCCGCAGCATCGCCTTCCAGTGCAGATCCGGGTCGGCGCGCAGCCGGTCGCGGTACTGCTCACCGGCCATCCCGTCGCCCGCGAGGGCCTTGAGGTCCATACCGGCGCAGAAGGTGCCGCCGGCGCCGGTGAGGACGAGGGAGCGGATCTCGTCGTCCTCGTCGGCGGCGAGCCAGCCGTCGTACAGGCCCACCAGCATCGGCAGCGAGAGCGCGTTCTTCGCCTCCGGCCGGTTGAGGGTGAGCACCAGGGTCGCGCCGACGCGCTCCACCGACAGATGTTCCGTACCACCCATGTTCCGTCCTCCCGTCTCACGACGAGAACAGGTTGCAGTAGCCGCACACCGACTTCAAGACCTTTCTGACAGGTAGTCAGATTTCTTGGACGCGGCCCTTCCCTGCTCCTTCCGGCGGCGCTCTAATGACCGGCAAGCCGACCCGCCCGGTCTGGAGGAGACGTGGAGTACAACCTTGCCGACCTCTTCGAGTCGATCGTCGACACGGTCCCCGACCGCGAGGCGCTGGTGTACGTCGACCATCCCGGGACCGGTGCGGAGCGGCGGCTGACGTACGCGGAGCTGGACCGCGCGGCCAACCGCCTGGCCCACCACCTCGCCGATCACGGCATCGGCCCCGGCCGGCACGTCGGGCTGCACCTCTACAACGGCATCGAATATCTCCAGGCCGCCTACGCCTGCCTGAAGATCCGCGCCGTCCCGGTCAACGTCAACTACCGCTACGTGGAAGAGGAGTTGGCCTACCTCTACCGGGACGCCGACCTGGCGGCGCTGGTCTTCGACGCGGAGTTCACCGCGCGGGTGGCCGCCGCCCTCCCCCAGGCCCCCGGGTTACGGCATCTCGTCCGGGTCGGCACCCCGCCGGCCGGCGCCCCCGCACCACGGATCGCACCCGTCGCGCTCGCGGACGCCGTGGCCGCCGCTTCCCCCGCCCGCGGCTTCGGCCCGCGCTCCGCCGACGACCGGATCATCATCTACACCGGCGGGACCACCGGCCTGCCCAAGGGCGTGATGTGGCGCCACGAGGACATCTTCTTCTCCGGGATGGGCGGCGGGGCGCCGACCGGCGAACCGGTCAAGCGGCCGCAGGAGCTGGCCGAGCGGGTCGCGGCCGGGGGCGACGGCCTGGCCTTCTTCCCCACTCCCCCGCTGATGCACGGCACCTCCACCCTCACCGCGTTCATCGCCTTCCACTTCGGCCAGAAGGTCGTCGTCCACCGCAAGTACGTGCCCGAGGAGGTACTGCGGACCATCGAACGGGAGCGGGTCACCAGCGTCTCCCTGGTCGGCGATGCGATGCTGCGCCCGCTCGTCGATGCGCTCGCCGGGCCGCTCAAGGGCACCGACTGCTCCTCGCTGTTCAGCGTCAGCAGCTCCGGCGCGATCCTCTCCGAGACGGTACGTGCCCAGTTCAGCGCGCTGGTCCCGCACGTCATGCTGCTCAACAACTTCGGCTCCTCCGAATCCGGCTTCAACGGCACCGCCACCGCGGACTCCGGCCCGGACAAGGGCTTCCGGCTCCAGGTCAACTCCCGTACGGCGGTGGTGGATCCGGCGACGTACGAGCCGGTCCCGGTCGGCGAGGTGGGCCGGATCGCCCTGCGCGGTCATGTACCGCTGGGCTACTACAACGACCCCGTGAAGACCGCCGAGACCTTCTTCGAGGCGCGCGGTGACCGCTGGGTACTGCTGGGCGATATGGCCACCGTCGATGACGGGGGCATCGTCACCGTCCTCGGCCGGGGCTCGCAGTGCATCAACTCCGGTGGCGAGAAGATCTATCCGGAGGAGGTCGAGCAGGCGCTGAAGGCACATCCGGACATCTACGACGCGCTGGTGGCGGGCGTGCAGGACGAGCGGTGGGGTCAGCGGGTCGCCGCCGTGGTACAACTCCGCCCGGACGCCTCGGAGTTGGCCCTGGCGGACATACAGCTGCACTGCCGGACGCGGCTGGCGGGCTACAAAATCCCACGCGCTGTCGTCTTCACCGACCACATCCGGCGTTCGCCCAGCGGGAAGGCGGACTATCGCTGGGCGAAGGCGGTGGCGGCGGGGGAACGGGCGGGCTGAGGGGCGGGTTCGCCCGGGGTGCCACACCCGGCAGGTCCGCGCCCGGCGGGGCCGCGCCGCGCCGCGTCGGCCCGCGCCCGGCCTGGGCGCTCGGCCTCAGCCGCAGACCGACCGCAGTGAGCGGGCCAGTGCGGTCGTGTGCAGCGCGTCCAGATGCCGCTCGTGACGGACCCGCACAGCGGCCACGGTCAGCAGCGGCGCGCAGTACGGCGCCGAGCGGGCCTGCGGGGAGTCGGCGAGGGCCTGCACCAGCTCGTGGTTGATGCGGTTGATCTCCTTCCGCACCTGACCGAGGTCGGGCCGCTCGGTCGGCGCCCGGCCCGGGTCCTCGTCCCATGCCCGGTGCAGACCACGCTGCACGCTCTTGTTGGCCTCGATCTGGTCCCGGAAGAACCGCACGGTGACCTCTGGATCGGCGCCCAGCTTCCGGGCCTCTTCCGCCACCGCCCGCAGCACCTCCTGCTCCCGGGCCGGGTCGTCGACCGGACCGCCGGTGCCCCATTTCGCCGCGGCCACCAGATCGGCGGTGGCCAGCCGCTCCGCGGACAGCACGGCGAGCGGCCGGAGCTGCCCGTACGGGGAGAGCGCGGTGGCGGGGGCCGGTGCGGTGGCCGTGGCCGACGGGGTGACCGGCGCCGCGACGGCCCCCGTGGCGCCGGTGAACAGGACGGTCGCGGCGGCGCCGGCGATCAGGGCGCTCCGTAGCGAGGTGGTCAGCTGCACGGTCGGCCTCTCTCGAACCTCAGGCCCCCGGGAGGGGGATGACGGGGAGGGCATATGGCGACGAGCCCGGGCCCTGCCGTCAAAGTACCGCCGCCCGCCCGAAGAGCAGGCGGAAGTGTGGCGTCAGGGCACCGGGAACCGGGAACCGGACAGCTGACCACGGGCCGCAGGGCCCTACGGCACGGCTACGGGCGCGGCGTAAGGAAGGAGTTGACCGCGGCGAGGAACTCTCCGGGACGCTCCTCGTGGACGAGATGGCCGGCGCCCTCGATCGTCACCAGACGGGCATCGGGGATCCGCTCGGCCAGGCCGGCGAGGTGGTTCTGCGGGATATGGCTGGACCCGCCACCGCCGATGACCAGGGTCGGTGCGGTGACCTTTGGCAGCGCGTCCCACCACGCGGGGTCGGGCGCATTGCGCTCCGCCACCACCACGGCTTGGGCCTGCCAGTCGAACGGCTGCGGGCCGGCCGGCTGCTCCGGCACCTCCTGCGGCGGGTCGGCGGGCAGCGGCGGGGGCACCTCTTCCAGGATCAGCCGGTCCACCAGATCCGGGCGCTCCGCGGCAACCAGCAGGGCGGCCAGCGCGCCGAGCGAGTGCCCGATGAGGGCCACCCGTTCCAGACCGAGCGCTTGGAGGAAGCCGATGACATCGTCCCGCCATCGTGCGAAGCCGTACTCGCCCGGCCAGTCGCTGTGGCCGTGGCCGCGCTGGTCGAGGGCGAAGACCCGGTGGGTGCCGGCGAGCCGGCCGACCACTCCGCGCCAGTCCTCGCCGTCCTCGCCGAGGCAATGCAGCAGCACGGCCGGGGGCGCATCCTCCTCTCCCCACACCCGGTATGCCAGCTGGACCTCACCGACCTGCACTTTCTGGACGTTACTCATGCGCGGGACGCTACCCGTGAGCCGGCTGCGGCACGCCCCTTGACGTGTTCGCCGCGCGCTGATTACTTGGACCCGCATGCAGCTACCGAATGATCGGTAGGGAAATCGAGGCGGTGAACTCCATGCCGGAAGCGGCTACGGGCAGTGAGACCTTCGACGAGGTGGAACGGCTCTCCGGGGACGCGTTGCGCGCGCTGCAACTGACCCGGCTGCGCGCCTCGTTGCAGCATGCCTACGACCACGTCCCGTTCTACCGGGAGTCCTTCGACCGGGCCGGGGTGCATCCGCGGGACTGCCGCTCGCTCGGCGATCTCGGCCTCTTCCCGTTCACCGTCAAGGACGATCTGCGCGCCCAGTACCCCTTCGGGATGTTCGCCGTCCCCAAGGCGGAGGTGCGCCGTATCCATGCCTCCAGCGGCACCACCGGCCGCCCGACGGTCGTCGGCTACACCGAGCGCGATCTGTCGCACTGGGCGGATGTGGTCGCCCGTTCCCTCCACGCGGCCGGCGGCCGGCCCGGGCACACCGTCCATATCGCGTACGGATACGGGCTGTTCACCGGCGGACTGGGCGCGCACTACGGCGCGGAGCGGCTCGGCTGCACGGTCGTCCCGGCGTCCGGCGGAATGACCGCCCGCCAGGTGCAGATCATCCAGGACTTCCGCCCCGAGATCATCATGGTCACACCGTCGTACATGCTCACCCTGCTGGACGAGTTCGAGCGGCAGGGCATCGATCCCCGTACGACCTCGCTCCGGGTGGGTGTCTTCGGCGCCGAGCCCTGGACGCAGGCGATGCGCCGCGAGATCGAGGAGCGGTTCGCGATCGACGCCGTGGACATATACGGCCTGTCGGAGGTCATGGGCCCGGGCGTCGCCCAGGAGTGTGTGGAGACCAAGGACGGGCTGCACATCTGGGAGGACCACTTCTATCCGGAGGTGGTCGACCCGATCACCGGCGAGGTGCTGCCGGACGGGGCGCACGGCGAGCTGGTGTTCACCTCGCTCACCAAGGAGGCGATGCCGGTCATCCGTTACCGCACCCGGGATCTGACCCGGCTGCTGCCCGGCACCGCCCGCCCCGCCTTCCGCCGGATGGAGAAGGTCACCGGACGCAGTGACGACATGATCATTCTGCGGGGGGTCAATCTCTTCCCGGCGCAGATCGAGGAGATCGTGCTGCGCACCCCCGGCATCGCCCCGCACTTCCAGCTCAGGCTGACCCGGGAGGGCCGGATGGACCGGCTGACGGTGCGTGCCGAGGCGCGGGCGGAGGCGACCTCTGAAGAGCGGGCGGCAGCCGTCGGGCTGATCGCGCACAGCGTCAAGGAGGGCATCGGGGTCTCGGTCGCGGTCGAGATCGTCGATCCGGAGACCCTGGAGCGCTCGGTCGGCAAGATCAAGCGCATTGTCGACGCCCGGCCGCGGGACACCGCCTGACGGCTGGGCGGCTGGGCAGCTGGGCACCTGGCGGCTGGCGCCTGACGGCTGACGGCTGGGCGTCTGACGCGACCATCCCCGGCAGGCCCGCTCAGGTCATCGTCGGGTCCCCCTTGATCAGCGCGAACGGGGCCCCGGCCGGGTCCTTGACCATGGCCAGCCGGCCGACGCCGGGGGCATCGGTGGGCGGGATCAGGACCGTGGCGCCCTGGCCGGTGGCAGCGGCGAAGGTGGCGTCACAGTCGGTCACACCGAAATACGGGTGCCACTCCGGGGTCGAACCGGCCTTCAGGTTCTCCGCCGGCAGCTGCATGATGCCGCCCTGCCCGGTGTCGTCGCCCTGGCCGCCGCCCGGGGCGGACACGACGGAGTAGATGAGGTCGCCGCCCATCGGCATGTCCTGGTGGTCCCAGGAGAAGACGGAGCGGTAGAAGTCCTTCGCCGCGGCCGCGTCGGTGGTGTACAGCTCCGTCCAGCAGAGGGTGTTCGGCTCCATCACCCGCTCCAGGCCCTGCACCTCGCCCGGCTGCCATACGGCGAAGTCGGCGCCCGCCGGGTCGGTGAAGGCGGCCAGCCGGCCGGCGGTGAAGACCTCCATCGGCGGGACCCGGACCGCGCCGCCGGCCTGCTCCACCGCCTTGACGGTGGCGTCCGCGTCGGGGGTCTGGAAGTACACGGTCCAGGCGGAGCCGGCGCCCTCCTCCGTCAGCGGGCCGATGGCAGCGACCGTCTTGCCGCCGAGCTGGAAGAAGCCGTACCCGCCGGCATCCGGGCCGGCCGACTGGAAGCTCCAGCCGAACACCGCGGAGTAGAAGGAGACCGCGGCGTCGATATCGGGGGCTCCCAGGTCGAGCCAGTTCGGGGTTCCCGGGACGAAGTTGGTGGTCAGCATGGCAGGACCTCCGTTGCACGGATCGTGACGTGCACGGCGGTGTGCGCGTCGTTTCTCAGCATGGCAGGGGGCACTGACAGCCGCCCTTCACGCACACCGCACCCGGCCCGGCTCAGGGCGCGCCGAACCGGGCCCGCAGCTCCCGCTTGAGGACCTTGCCGCTGGCGTTGCGCGGCAGCGCGTCCACGAACATCACCCGTTTGGGTGCTTTGAACGGTGCCAGCCGGGCGCGGGCCGCCTCGATCAGCTCCCGCTCCCCCACCGCGGCACCGCCGTCCGCACGCCGTACGACCACCGCGGTCACCGCCTCGATCCAGCGCTCGTCCGGCAGCCCGATGACCGCGACCTCGGCCACCTGCGGATGCTCGTAGAGCACGTCCTCCACCTGGCGCGAGGCGACCAGGACGCCACCGGAGTTGATGACGTCCTTGACCCGGTCGACCACCGTGAAATAGCCCTCCGCGTCGCGGACGGCGAGGTCCCCGGAGTGGAACCAGCCGTCCCGGAACGCCTCGGCGGTCTCCTCCGGCTTGTCCCAGTAGCCGGTGCACAGCTGGGGCGACCGGTAGACGACCTCGCCCCGGGTGCCGTCGGGTACCTCTTGGCCCGTCTCGTCCACCACCCGCGCCTCGACGAACAGCACCGGGCGCCCGCAGGAGTCCATCCGGCCCTCGTGCTCTTCGGGGCCGAGCACGGTGGCCAGCGGCCCGATCTCGCTCTGTCCGAAGCAGTTGTAGAAGGCGAGGCCGGGCAGCCGGGCGCGGAGCCGCTCCAGGACCGGCACCGGCATGATCGAGGCTCCGTAGTAGGCCTTGCGCAGTCCGCTCAGCTCCCGGACGGGGAAGTCGGGGTGGTTCGCCAGCGCGATCCACACGGTCGGCGGCGCGAACAGGCTGTCCGCCAGGCCCGCTTCCACCAGGTCGAAGATCCGTCCCGGGTCGGGCCCGTCCAGGATGGTGTTCTCCGCGCCGACCGCCAGATACGGCAGCAGGAACACATGCAGCTGCGCGGAGTGGTAGAGCGGCAGCGAGTGCACCGGCCGGTCCGTCTCCTTCAGGTCGAGGGCGACGACGGCGCTGGTGTACTCGTGCACCAGGGCGCGGTGCGTCATCATCGCGCCCTTGGGCAGCGCGGTGGTTCCCGAGGTGTAGAGGAGCTGGACGAGGGCGTCGTCGGGCACTTCGGCCACCAAGTCCGCGGCACCGTCGCCCGTCGGCCCCGGCTCGGTGCCCGCGGGCGCCTCCCGGGCCGCGAGCCGCTCCAGCAGCCCCCCGGGCGCCCCGTGGAAGGGCAGGGTGCGGACGGAATCCGGCAGCCGGTGTGCCAGCGCGGCGTCGGTGAGCACCAGCGCGCTGCCCGACTGCTCCAGGAGGTAGCGCAGATCCTCGCCGGTCAGGCCGTGGTTGACCGGTACGTGCACCAGTCCGGCGCGGGCGCAGGCCAGAAACCCGATCAGATACGCGTCGGAGTTGTGTCCGTAGGAGGCGACCCGGTCGCCGGGCTCCAGGCCGTCCGCGAGCAGCATCCGGGCCGCGGCGGTCACCGCGTCGTCCAGTTCGCGATAGGTCCAGGACCGGTCCGCGTACCGCACCGCGGTCCGTCCGGGCACCCGGCGGGCGCTGCGTCGCAGGACTCCGTCGACCGTATTGCTCCGCGCTTGCGTCATGGCGCGATCCTGGGCCGCGCCCCCTTCCGGGTCAAGGCACCGGGCGGACGGCGACCGCGGCCGGCGAGGGGGCCGACCGCGGTGCGGGCGCGCGGGGCGCCTGGTTACAGGGCGCGCTCCCGGCCCTCCCAATAGGGGTCACGCAGCCGGCGCTTGTAGAGCTTGCCGTTGGGGTCGCGCGGCATGACGGCGATGAAGTCGAGGGACTTGGGCCGCTTGTAGCCGGCCAGCTGCCGTGCACAGTGGTCCAGGATCTCCGCGGCCAGTTCAGGCGACGGCGGGTGGCCCTCGGCGGGCTCCACGACGGCTTTGACCTCCTCGCCCCAGTCGTCGTGCGGGATGCCGAAGGCGGCCGCGTCGGCGACCGCGGGGTGGCTGAGCAGGGCGGATTCGATCTCGGCGGGGTAGATGTTCACCCCGCCCGAGATGATCATGTCGATCTTGCGGTCGCGGAGGAAGAGATACCCGTCCTCGTCGAGGTAGCCGAGGTCGCCGACGGTGAAGAAGTCCCCGATCCGGTTCTGCCGGGTCTTGCCCTCGTCCTTGTGGTAGCGGAAGCCGCCGGTGGTCATCTTCAGGTAGACGGTGCCGAGTTCGCCCGGGGGCAGCCGGTTGCCGTCATCGTCGAAGACGGCCAGTTCGCTGATCGGCCAGGCCTTGCCGACCGTCCCGGGCTTCTTCAGCCAGTCCTCGGCGGTCGCGAAGGCACCGCCGCCCTCACTCGCCGCGTAGTACTCCTCGACGCAGCCGCCCCACCACTCGATCATCGCGCGTTTGACGTGATCGGGGCAGGGCGCGGCGCCATGGATGGCATGCCGCATCGAGCTGACGTCGTACGCCGCCCGGGTCTCCACCGGGAGCGCGAGCAGCCGGTGGAACTGGGTGGGCACCATATGGGTGTGGGTGCAGCGGTGGGTGTCGATCAGGGCCAGCATGCGCTGCGGAGTCCACTTGTCCATCAGGACGAGGCGATGGCCGATGTGCAGTGAGGCACCGGCGAATTGCAGCACGGCCGTGTGGTAGAGCGGCGAGCAGACCAAATGGACGTTGTCGTCGAACGGCTTGATGCCGAAGATGCCCAGGAAGCCGCCGAGGTAGGAGTCCTCGGGCGGGGTGCCGGGCAGCGGGCGGCGGATCCCGCGCGGGCGCCCGGTGGTGCCCGAGGTGTAGTTCATGACCCAGCCCAGGGTGCGGTCGGCGGGCGCGGACTCCGGCTGACTGTCGAGGAGTTGGCCGTACGGCCGGAAGCCGTCGACCGCCCCCACGGCATAGCGCTGGGACGCGGGCAGCTTCGCCTCGTCCGCGGCGTGCCGGGCCGGCTGCGCGAACCGTTCGTGCGCGATCAGCACCTTCGCCCCGGAGTCGGCCACGATCCAGGCGATCTCCGGGCCGACCAGGTGGTGGTTGACGGGGACGAGATAGAACCCGGCCTGGGACGCGGCCAGGTAGGCGGTGAGGAACTCGACGCCGTTGGGGAGGACCGCGGCGAAGGCGTCGCCGCGCTCCAGGCCCGCCGCGCGCAGCCCGTGGACCAGCTGGTTGCTCGCGGCGTGCAGCCGGCCCGCGGTCCACTCCTCGCCGTCCGGGGCGATCAGGACCGTACGGTCCGGGTCGGCGGCGGCCTGCGCCCAGAAGCCGTTGGGCGGTGGGGAGTCCTTGCTCATTCCGCTGTCCTCCTCGGGTTCACGCGCGTCCGGCGATGCGGTTGATCCGGTCGATGGCCCGCTCGAAACCGCGGGTCAGCTCGTCGAAGACGGCCTGTACGCCGCGCTCGCTGTTCATCCGGCCGACGATCTGGCCGACCGGGGTGCCCAGCAGCGGCTCGACCTCGTGCCGCTGGATACGGGAGTTGGCCTCGGCGACCAGCAGTCCCTGGAGCGGCATGGGGAGGGGGCCGGGACCGCTGGGGTCGTCCCAGGCGTCGGTCCATGCGGTGCGCAGCTGGCGGGCGGGTTTGCCGGTCAGGGCGCGGGAGCGGACGGTGTCCCCGGGGCCCGCGGCGAGCAGTTTCGCGGTCAGCCGCCGGGAGTGCAGCTGGGCCTCCTCGGTGGTCAGCCAGAGGGAGCCCAGCCAGACGCCCTGTGCGCCGAGGGCGAGCCCGGCGGCGATCTGCTCCCCGGTGCCGATACCGCCCGCGGCGAGTACCGGCAGCGGGTCGACGGCGGCCACGACCTCCGGGGTGAGCACCATGGTGGCGATCTCGCCGGTGTGCCCGCCCGCCTCGTAGCCCTGCGCGACGACGATGTCGATACCGGCGGCCTTGTGGTGCAGGGCGTGCCGGGGGCTGCCGGCCAGCGCGGCGACCAGGACGCCGTGCTCGTGGGCGCGCCGCACGACATCGGCGGGCGGCGAGCCGAGGGCGTTGGCCAGCAGCTTGATCGGATAGTCGAAGGCCACATCGAGCTGGGTGCGGGCGACCTGCTCCATCCAGCCGGTGATCCGCCAGCCGGACGCCTCGCCTTCCGCGAGCCGCGGTACCTGGTGTTTCTCCAGCAGTTCGGCGACGAAGCGGCGGTGCTCCTCGGGGATCATCGCTTCGACCTCGGCCTCGCTGACGTCCGCCACTTTCTTGGCGGGCATCACCACATCGAGCCCGTACGGCAGTCCGTCGGTGTGCTGCTGCATCCAGTCGAGGTCACGCGCCAGTTCGTCCGGCGCGGTGTAGCGGACCGCCCCGAGCACCCCGAACCCGCCGGCCCGGGTGATCGCCGCGGCGACCGCGGGAAAGGGCGTGAACCCGAAGACGGCGTGCTCGACTCCCAGCGTGTTGCTCAGCTCCGTCTGCATGGGCGAAGGATGCCGCAGCGGACGGTACGAGGGAAGAGATTTTCTGATGCAGCGTCAGAAACTTGAAGGGCGAGCAGACTTGGCTCTCAACGGGCCACTCAGCCCTCCTCCAGCACCGCCATCGCCGCGTTGTGGCCCGGGATGCCGCTCACGCCCCCGCCGCGTGGCGCGCCCGCGCCGCACAGGAGGACGTTGGGGCGACTGGTGGCCACACCCCAGCGGGCCGCGACGGTGTCCCCGGCGGGGTCGTCCGCCGGCTCCGCGTACGGGAACGCCAGGTCGCGATGGAAGATGTTGCCGCCGGGCAGGCCCAGTTCGCGGTCCAGGTCGAGGGGGGATCTGGCCTCGACGCAGGGGCGGCCGTCGGCGTCGTGGGCCAGGCAGTCGGCGAGCGGCTCTGCGAGGTGGGTGTCGAGTTCGGCGAGGGTGGCCGCCAGGAGGCGGTCGCGGGTGGCGTCGTTGTCGGCGGTGAACAGGCGCGCGGGGGCGTGCAGACCGAACAGGGTGAGCGTCTGGTAGCCCTGCCGGACCAGGTCGGCGCCGAGGATGGAGGGGTCGGTGAGCGAGTGGCAGTAGATCTCGGAGGGCGGGGCGGCGGGCAGCCCGCCGGACGCGGCCTGCTGGTAGGCGTCCTCCAGCTGGCGGTACCCCTCGGCGATATGGAAGGTGCCGGAGAAGGCCTCCCGTGGGTCCACCCGGGCGTCCCGTAGCCGCGGCAGCCGGGTGAGCAGCATATTGACCTTGAGCTGGGCGCCCTCGGCGGGCGGCGGCGGCTCCTCGCCCAGGAGGCGGGCCAGCTCCCGCGGGGCGGCGTTGACCAGGACCCGGCGGGCGCCGACGGTGCCCTGGTCGCAGGTCACCTCCGCGGTCCGGCCGTCCGTCGCGATACCGGTCACCTCGCAATCGGTGACGATCTCCGCCCCGGCCCCGCGGGCGGCGTCCGCCAGCGCGTCGGTGAGGGCGCCCATCCCGCCGATGGGGACGTCCCAGTCGCCGGTGCCGCCGCCGATGACGTGGTAGAGGAAGCAGCGGTTCTGGCGCAGCGAGGGGTCGTGCGCGGTGGCGAAGGTGCCGATCAGCGCGTCGGTGAGCACCACCCCGCGGACCAGGTCGTCGGTGAAGGTCTCCTCGACCAGCTCACCCAGGGGGCGTTCGAACAGCGCGTGCCAGAGGGCGTCGTCGTCGATCCGGGCGCGCAGCGCGTCGCGGGAGGGAAGCGGTTCGGTCAGGGTCGGGAAGACCCGTTCGGCCAGCCGGCGGGTGCGGCCGTAGAAGTCCTGCCAGGCGGTGAACTCGCGGTCGGAGCCGGTGAGTTCGGCGAACGCGGTACGGGTCCGGGTGTCCCCGCCGCCGACCAGGAGCCCGGTGGGGCGACCGTCGCGTACGGCGGGGGTGTAGGAGGAGACGGTGCGTTTGCGGACCGCGAACCGCAGCCCGAGGTCCTGCACGATCTTCGGCGGCAGCAGGCTGACGAGGTAGGAGTAGCGGGACAGCCGGGCGTCGGTCCCGGCGAACGCCCGGGTCGACACGGCCGCACCACCGGTGTGGTCCAGCCGCTCCAGCACCAGCACGCTGCGCCCGGCGCGTGCGAGATAGGCGGCGGCCACCAGTCCGTTGTGCCCGCCACCGACGATGACCGCGTCATACGAAGTCCGTTCCGGCATGCCCCTTGGTAGCACGCGGTGATCCCGGTCGCCAGGTGCAGGCGGCTGAAACCTGCACCCGGGTCGGTGCGGCTTCTTGACCGGGCGGGGGGCTGCTCCTAGCGTCCCGGCCGTGCTCCGCCCCGGCACCGCTCCCGCCGTCCGCTCAGCGGGCCGTACCGCCCATCCGTGAGGTGACCCGTGTCCCGTCCGCCGGTACCCCGCATCGGCCGCTCCTTAGCCGGACTGACCGCCGTCGCCGCCTGCTCCGCCGGGCTGCTCGCGGCCCCCGCCCCGGCCTCCGCCGCCCCCGACCCGGCCCGCGCCCCCGGCGCCGCACGCGCCTCGGGTACTTATCCGAACCTGGCCCCGCGCCCCCCGATGGGCTGGAACAACTGGTCCTACTACATGTGCGACCTCGACGAGAAGGTCGTCCTTGACAACGCGCGGGCGCTGGTCCGTACGGGGCTGGCCCGGAAGGGCTACCGCACCGTCACCCTCGACGACTGCTGGATGAGCAGACAGCGCGACACCAGGGGCCGGCTGGTGGCGGACCCGGCGAAGTTCCCGCACGGCATGGCCCACCTCGGGAAGCAGCTGCACGAGATGGGGCTGAAGTTCGGGATCTATACCGACGTCGGCACGCTGACCTGCGAGAAGTTCCCGGGCAGCCTCGGGCATTTCCAGCAGGACGCGGAGCAGTTCGCGCGCTGGAAGGTGGACTACGTCAAGGCGGACGGCTGCAATGTGCCGGTCACGCCGGGACGCGGCAAGGAGGCGACCTTCCGGGATCTGTACGGGCAGCTGAGCCGCGCGCTCCGCGACACCGGCCGCCCGATGACGTTCTCCGTGTCGGCACCGGCCTATTTCCAGTTCGACGGGGACAGCGTCTGGCACCGGGTCATCCAATGGTCGTCCGACGTCGGCAATCTGTGGCGGGGCGGCCGGGACATCGCCCTCCAGAAGAGCACTCCGGCCGCGAAGTGGGCCTCCATCGTCTACAACTTCCGCTACAACTCCCGTCTGGCGGCCTTCCAGCGGCCCGGACGCTGGAACGATCCGGACTTTCTGCTGGCCGGGGCGGCGGGCCTGAACCGGCAGGAGATGCAGAGCCAGCTGTCGCTGTGGGCGATGATGGCCGCACCGCTGATCTCCAGTACGGATCTGGCCGATCTGCCCGCGGCGGCGCGGAAGGTGCTCGGGAACGAGCGGGTCATCGCCGTCGACCAGGACGCGCTCGGTGTCCAGGGGCGGGTCGTCGCGCAGGACGCCGACTCCGCGGTGCTGGCCAAGCCGCTGAAGAACGGCGACCGGGCGATCGCCCTGTTCAACTCCGGCGGCACACCACGCACCCTGTCCGTCACGGCCCGCGCGGCCGGGCTGCCGGAGGCCGGCTCCTACCGGCTGCACGACCTGGTCACCGGCCGCCGTACGCGCGGCGGGAAGAACATCGTGGCGCGGGACGTGCCGCCGCACGGCACCGTGCTCTACCGGGTCACCCCGAACTGACCCGGGGGCCGGCGGACCAGGTGCCGTCCCGCTTCCGGGCGCGGCGGACGGCGCGCTCCTGGTGCAGCGCCGCGACCCGGCGCCGGCACGCGGCCGCCTCGTCCCGGCGGCCCAGTTGCTCCAGGCACTGGGCCAGGTCGCCCTGGCTGGCCAGCGCGTCGAAATGGGCGGCGCCCAGCACCCGTTCGCGGGCGTCGGCGACCTGCCGGTAGACATCCAGCGCCTCGCTCCAGCGGCCGAGCCAGCCGAGCGCCACCGCGGTCTCCCGGCGGCTGACCAGGGTGTCGGGGTGCTCGGGGCCGAGCACCCGGGACCGGGCCGCGGCCACCTCACGGGCCTCCACCAGCGCCTCCTGCCAGCGGTTCTGCCGTCCGAGGCTGACACCGAGACCGTGCCGGGCGCGCAGTGTCTCCGGGTCGTCGGCGCCCTGGGCGCGGGTACGGTCCACGACCAGGTCGCGGTAGAGCGCCAGGGCCTCCGCGCCGCGGCCGAGCCGCCCCAGGCCGATGCCGACCTCGTAGCGGGCGGCGAGGGTGTCCTCGTGGGCGGGTCCGAGCGTGGCGGCGCGCGCCGCCGCGATCTCCTGGTAGGTGTGCAGCGCTTCGGTCCACATATTCAACTTGCCGAGGACGTGGGCGAGTTCGCAGTAGGTGGCGAGGGTGTCGGGGTGCTGGGCGCCGAGCACCCGGACGCGGGCCGCGGCCACCTCCTGGGCCATCGCCCGGCAGTCCTCCAGCCGTCCCAGCCGGCCGAGGTTGCGGGCGACGTGGTGGCGGCAGCTCAGCGCGTCGGGATGGTCCGGGCCCAGCGCGCGTTCGCGGCCCGCCAGCACCTCGGCGTAGATCTGGTGCGCCTCGAAGTGCCGGCCGAGACGGCCCAGCGCATGGCCGGATTCCAGGCGGCTGGTGAGGGTGTCGGGGTGGTCGGCGCCGAGGAGCCGCTCACGGGCCGCGGCGAGCGCGCGGTGCGCCTCACCGGCCTCCTCCCAGCGGCCCAGCCGGCCGAGGTCCAGCGCGGCGGTGTGCCGTCCGGCCAGCTCGGCGAGGGCGGCGCGGCGGTCGTCCGGCGGTGCCGGGCTGGCGATGTTGGCGGCCGGGGACGCGCCGCTGTCCTGAGGGGCGATGCCGCCGGTCCAGGTGCCGGTGAGGACCGTGGCGGTGCCGTCGACGGGATACCGCTGCGGCCGCCGGGTGGCACCCACCGGGGAGCCGAGCGTCATCCCCTGGGTCCAGAAGGGCAGCGGCGGGACGGGCACCGTCACATCCGCGAAACCGGCGGCGACGGTGGCCCGGCCGGGGTGCGGATGGCGGGCGTCGGTGAGGCGTTTGCCCAGCTCGTCGGCGTCCCGGGGCCGGTCGTCGGGGTCCTTGGCGAGGAGTTCGAGCATGATCCGCTCGTAGGCCTCGGGCAGGTCGGGGCGGAGCGTACGGGGCGGCTTCGGCGCCTGGTCGCGGTGCCCGACGAGCACCGCCCAGGCGTCCCCCAGGTCGAACGGCGGCACGCCGGTGGCGATCTCGTAGAGCACACAGCCCAGCGAGTAGAGATCGCTGCGGTGGTCGACGCCGTGCGCACCGATCTGTTCGGGCGACATGTAGTGCGGGCTGCCCATGGCGACACCGGTGCCGGTGAGGCGGGCGGTGAAGCCGATGTCATGGCCGAGCCGGGCGATGCCGAAGTCGCAGATCTTGACCGTGCCGTCGGCGGTCCGGACGATGTTCGCCGGCTTCAGATCGCGGTGCACGATGGCCTGTTCATGGGTGTAGGCCAGCGCGGTGGTGACCTGTTCGGCGATCTCGATGACGTCCGGTACGGGCAGCGGCTGGCGGCGGTTGTCGTCCAGCAGCTGGCTGAGGTTCCGGCCGCTGAGCAGCTCCATCACGATGAAGAGGGTGCCGTCGTCCTCGCCGAAGTCATGGACGACGGTGACCCCGCGGTGCTGGAGCGCGGCCGCGACCCGGGCCTCACGGCGGAAACGTTCGCGCAGAACCTGGAGGAACGAGGGTTCGTGCCGCGGCCCCAGCGGCTTGAGGCATTTGACCGCCACCTGGCGGCCCAGCGACTCGTCGAGGGCGCGCCACACCTCCCCCATCCCGCCGCGCCCGATGATGTCGAGCAGCCGGTACCGCCGTTGAATCAGTCTGTTCTCCGCCACCATGAACCGACGCCCCCGTCCCCGTTTCCCCCGGTCAGCCGCGCAGCTCCCCCCGCGCGCCCTCCTGCCCGTCCAGTATGGCGGCGGATCGGCGGAGCTTGTAGGGCGCTGGGCGGCTGTCGGGGCCGAGTCGCGCGACGGCGCGCAGGATGTGCCGGGGCGGGAGCTGCCAGCGGACCGTGGGCGGAATGGCGCGAAGGAGGCGGCCGGTGGCGCGCAGCCGGCGGCTGACGGCGGCCGGGCGCACGGGACGCCCGTAGAGCTCGTGCGCGTACGCCGGGAGTGCGCCGTAGGCGAGCTGTGCCACCTGCCGCCAGAGCAGTGCGCGGGCCGCTACGAGCGCGGCCGGGGTCGGTGGGCGGCGCAGGAAGCCGTCCACCTCGCGGGCCTCGGGGGTCAGCGCCAACTCGGGCCGTACGCGGGCGAAGTAGGCGGCGAGCGCGGCCCGGCTGCCCGGCACCCCGGCCGGGTCGAGGCCGACGAGCCGGGCGCTCTCGCGCTGCTCGCGGAGGTAGGCGTCGGCCTGGGCGTCACCGACGGGGTAGCCGGAGCGGCGCAGTACGTCCAGGTAGGAGTCCACCTCGGCGCAGTGCACCCACAGCAGCAGGTCCGGTTCGTCGACGCCGTAGCGCTCACCGGTGTCCGGATCGGTGGCCGACAGCCGGCGGTGGATGCCACGGACCGCGGCGCCGGCCTGTTCGGCGGCGTCGGTGGTGCCGTAGCTGAGGGTGCCGACGAAGTTCGCGGTCCGCATCAGCCGCCCCCAGGCGTCCCGTCTCCCCTGCCCGCTCATCCGGAACGCGGCGGAGTTCTGGAACACCCCGCGCACCGCCCGCGGATGCAGCGCCTGGAGGTACAGCGCCCGGATGCCCGCGATCCACATCATCGGATCCGCATGCAGCTGCCAGGTCACGGAACGGGGCCCGAAGAGCCCCGGGTCGTCTGTGCGCACCACGCCTCCTGCTGCCGGTTCAGCGCCGTACCCGTGGCATTCCCAAGCCGATCCACGAGATGATCTCGCGCTGGATCTCATTGTTGCCGCCGCCGAAGGTGAAGATGACGGCGGAGCGGTAGCCGCGTTCGAGTTCGCCGTGCAGGACGGCGCCGGCCGAGCGCTCCTTGAGGGGGCCCGCGGCGGCGACGACCTCCATCAGCCAGGCGTAGGCGTCCCGTCTGGCCTCGGAGCCGTAGACCTTGACGGCGGAGGCGTCCTGCGGGGTGAGCGTGCCGTGCTGGAGGGCGTCGACCATCTGCCAGTTGAGCAGCTTCATGGCGTCCAGTCTGGTGTGGGTACGGGCCAGCCGGCCGCGTACCCAGCCGAGGTCGATGACCCGGCGGCCGTCGGAGAGCTTGGTGTCGGCGGCCCAGCGCTGGACGTTGTGCAGGGCGCGGATGGCCATGGTGCCGTGGGCGGCGAGGGTGACCCGTTCGTGGTTGAGCTGGTTGGTGATGATCCGCCAGCCCTTGTTCTCCTGGCCGACGCGGCGGGAGGCGGGGACGGTGATGTTCTCGTAGTAGCTGGCGGTGGTGTCGTGTGAGGCGAGGGTGTTGATCAGGGTGCAGGAGTAGCCGGGGTCGCTGGTGGGGACGAGGAGCATGGTGATGCCCTTGTGGGGCGGGGCGGCCGGATCGGTGCGCACCGCGAGCCACACCCACTCCGCGGTGTCCCCGTTGGTCGTCCAGATCTTCTGCCCGTTGACGACGTAGTGGCCGGTCTCCTCGTCGCCCTCCCGTACGGCGCGGGTCTTGAGGGCGGCCAGGTCGGTGCCGGCGTCCGGTTCGCTGTAGCCGATGGCGAAGTCGATCTCGCCGGACAGGATCCTGGGCAGGAAGTAGGCCTTCTGCTCGTCGGTGCCGAACTGCATGATCGTCGGGCCGACGGTGTTCAGCGCCATCAGCGGCAGCGGCACCCCCGCCTGGGCGGCCTCGTCGAAGAAGATGAACTGTTCCATCGGGGACAGGCCGCGGCCGCCGAACTCCTTGGGCCAGCCGACGCCGAGCCAGCCGTCGGCGCCCAGCCGGCGCACCGTCTCGCGGTAGAACCGCTTCTGGGCGGCGGGGTCGGCGAGATCACCTCTGGTGCCCCCGGGGTCCCGGCCGTAGGTGTTGTCCGGCACCAGCGCGGCGAAGTACGTGCGCAGTTCGGCGCGCAACTGCTGCTGCTCGCGGGTGTATTCGAGGTGCACGGCCCCTCCAGTTCGTCCGGTCCGGTCGTCCGGTCCGAGGGGCCCGCGAAGCTGACGGGCCGTCGGCTGCCGGATCGAGGGCACAGTAGAACTTGTTCCAGAAATACGGAAGGGCGCGGCGCGGGCGGGCGGCGGGCCGCGCCGCCGCACACACACGAAGGCCCGGTCCGGTACCGCTGTGGCACCGGACCGGGCCTCCCCAGGACTCCATCAGCCCACGAGGTGCTTCGCCGTGTGCTTCGGCTGCACCCGGGTGCGGTGGACGTCCTTGCAGTACTTGACGCGGCCGCTGTTGGTCACGTACTTCGCCGAGACCCAGGTCGCCCGCTCCTCGCGGGTCAGGTACCAGACGGAGTTGCCGCCCACACTCTGGGTGCGCACCTTGCACACCAGGCCGACGTGCGCGCGGTGGCGGAGGTAGCCCCGTACCGACGAGTCCGTGCTGGGGTACTGACGCTCGCTCAGGCCCGCCTTGGCGGTGACCACGCCGAAGGGCTTCGGGGGGCCGGGCGTCGCCTGCGCCGGGGCGGCGGCGAGCAGCGTCGCGCCGAGGGCGACGGCGGTGGCCAGTGCGCCGGTGCCGGCGGCGAGCTTTCTGCCTCGGGCCACGAGGATGTCGGTCGTGGACATAGGGGGTCTCCTGTTCTTGACGCGCGATGCCACCCACTGGTGGGAAGTGGACATTACGCGCAAACCACCTGGGGAATGTGGTGCAACGACGAACAGGCCGCCGATCGTGTGACAGTGCGGGTGCGCCCGGCTCACGGGCCGTCGCCGCCCGGCGCACACGCCGGGGGCGACCGGGCGTCAGCCCTCGGTACCGACGCGGTGGATGCCGAACGAGGCCCCCTGCGGATCGCGGATCACCGCGACCTTCGGCCCGTGCGGGACCTCCGTCGGAGGCACCAGCAGCATCCCGCCGGACTCGGCGGCCCGGGCGGCCGTCCCGTCGACGTCGGCCACCGCGAAGTACGGGAGCCAGTGCGCCCTGATGTCCTCCGGGTAGAACTCGTCCAGCGCGCTCAGGCCACCGAAGTCGGCGCCGTCGACGCCCCACTGCGGATAGTCCTCGTGGGTGCCCACGGTCCAGCCGAAGACCGTCGTGTAGAACGCCTTGGCGGCCTCGGAATCCCGGGTGGCCAGCTCGACCCAGCCGAGGGAGCCCGGCGCGTTGAACACCGCGGCGCCGGCGAACGAACGGGCCTGCCACACCGAGAAGACGGCGCCCTCCGGGTCGGCCAGTACGGCGAAGCGGCCCGCGTCGAAGACGTCCATCGGCCCCGTCAGCAGCCGGCCGCCCGCCTCGGTGACCGCCGCGGACACCGCATCGGCGTCCCGGACCGCGAACGAGACGGTCCAGGCGGTCGGCTGACCGGGGGCGTAGAGCGGGGTCAGCGCGGCGACGGGGTCCTGCCCCAGATTCAGCGTGGTGTAGCCGCCCGCCTCCTGGCGCGGATCGGTCTCGGCGCACCAGCCGAAGACCTGGCGGTAGTACACCTTGGCGGCAGCCACGTCCGAGGTCCCCAGCTCCACCCAGCAGGGCGCGCCGGGCGTGGGCTCAGTCATCTTCACGGTGTGTTCCGTCCCTCCGCGCCGGGCGACGGCCGGGCGGTTCCGCACTCATGTCCGTTCGCCGCGGATCCGGTCTCCGTACGCTGCCGATCGTCCGATGGGCACGGCGGGGCCGCAACCGGAGGGCCGCCGCGGCTTGCGGCCGGGGGGCGGCAGTCCGGCCGCCGTCACCGTTCGCGGTCGGTACGCAGAAAGCGCAGCGCGCTGTCCGGGGCATCGGGGGCGAAGACCTCGGACAGCGCGCGGGCGGCGTGGTCGGCGGCCTGTGCGGCGCGGGGCAGCAGGGCGGATTCGTAGGCGCGTACCACCGCGTCCGGGTCGCCGCCCTCGGCCAGTGCCTGGGCGAGTTCGCAGCCGTCGAGCATGGCGAGGCCGGCGCCCCCGCCGGCGAACGGTGTCATCAGATGCGCGGCGTCGCCGAGCAGGGTCAGGCCCGGGGTGTGGGTCCAGGTGTGCGGCACCGGGAGCGCGAAGAGCGGCCGGTTGACGAACCCGCCGTCGCTGTCCCGCAGGAGCGCCAGCAGCCGGTCGTCCCACCCGGCGAACCCGTCGAGCAGTACGGCGCGCACGGCCTCGGTGTCCGTCATCCGCACCCCGGCCGCCGACGCCCAGTCCTGGGAACCGCGGAATCCGGCGTACACCAGGAGGTGACCCCGGCCGTGCCGCCGGGCGAGCAGTCCCTTGCCGGCGGACAGCGCCAGCATGCCGCCGCCGCCGACGAGACGGGCGAGGTCCGGGTGGCGGCCGTCGGCGACCTCGATCCCGGTCTCGACGAAGGTGACACCGGAGTAGTGCGGGGTGTCCTCGGAGAGCATCGGCCGCACCCGGGACCAGGCTCCGTCGGCGCCGATGACCAGGTCGAAGGTCTCGGTGTGGCCGTCATCGAACTCGGCCCGGTGGCGGCCGTCGCCGAGCGGGTGCAGGGTGCGCAGATAGCTGCCCCAGTGCACGGTTCCGGCGGTGAGGGAGGCCAGCAGCAGACGGCGCAGTGCGGCCCGGTCGACCTCGGTGCGGTCGGGGCCACCGGGGGCGGGGGCGTCCGGGAGGAGCACGGTCGCGGTGTGGTCGAGCAGCCGCAGTTCCTGCCCGGCGGGGCGGGCGACGGCGGTGAACTCCTCGTACACTCCGGCCGCCCGCAGTGCGGTCCGAGCGGTCGTCATCCGCAGTTCCAGGGCGCCGCCTTGCGGATCGGCGGCGGCCGGCGCCTCATGGGCGAAGACGGTGACCGGTACGCCACTCCGCTGGAGCACCCGGGCACAGGTCAGTCCGCCGGGTCCGGCACCGATGATCGCGATGCGCGGAGTGGTGGAGTGCATGGCGCTCCTCGGCCGGGTGCGGAACCACAAGATCCACCCACCAGAGAAACACGGTGCCTGCGCACCTGCAATGGAGGCACTCGCGGGGAGACATCAACCCCAGGGGCCTCATCGGCTCTTGACGCGCCCTCATCGGGGAGGGGTGGGCGGAGCGGGGGAAGGGTAGGTCACCCCAGGTCGGGGCACTGATCGCCGCAGCGGGGAGGCCGACTGCCCGACAAAAGGGATAGTTGACCGTTTACCGAACGCGCGCTTGCAATATTAGGTATGCCTAACCTAATGTAACGACGCGTGTCGACGACCAAACCTCCTGCCACTGCACCCCCTGTGCCCGATCCGCGTCCCGCCGCGAACGTCCTGCGGCGCGTCCCGCTGTTCGTGGCCGGGCTCGGCGCACTGGCGGTCTGTGCCGCCCTGAGCCTTGCCCTCGGCGCCCGATCCGTACCGCTGTCCACCGTATGGGAGGCGCTGACCGGCGCCGCCCACGGGCCGGACGCCCTGGTGGTGACGGGCCTTCGGGTACCGCGGACCGTGGTGGCGCTCGCGGTCGGCGCCGCGCTCGGGGTCGCCGGAGCGGTGGTCCAGGGCATCACCCGCAACCCACTCGCCTCCCCGACGACGCTCGGCATCAACGCGGGCGCGGGCTTCGCGGTGGTCACCGCGATCTACGCACTCCATCTGACCCGGCCCGTGCAGTACGTCTGGTTCGCCTTCGCGGGCGCCGCGGCCGCCGCGCTGTTCGCCCAGGCGCTGGCCCGGCGGGCCGGTGACCTCGACCCGGTGCGCCTCGCGCTGGGCGGCACCGTGCTCCAACTCGTCCTGCTGTCCTGGACGTCGACGGTCATGCTGGCCAGCAAGCGGTCGCTGGACGAGGCCCGGTTCTGGCTGGCCGGTTCGCTGGCCGAGCACCCGCTGTCGGTGCTCTACCCGGTGCTGCCGACCCTGGTGATCGGCCTGGTCGTCGCGCTGGCCCTGACCCCCGCCCTCAACGCCCTGGCACTGGGCGACGATTCGGCGCAGGCGCTGGGTGTGCCGGTGTCCCGGATCCGTACCGTCGGCGGACTGGCCGTCGTGCTGCTCGCGGCGTCCGCGGTGGCGGTGGCCGGTCCGCTGGCCTTCATCGGGCTGGCCGCACCGCATCTGGTCCGCCAGTTGCTGCGCACCTCCGACCACCGGGTGCTGGTGCCCGGCTGTCTGATCGCCGGACCGCTGCTGCTGCTCGCCGCCGACATCCTCGGACGGCTCGTCATCCGGCCGTCCGAGCTTCAGGTCGGCATCATCAGCGCGTTCCTCGGCGCGCCGCTGCTGGCGCTGCTGGCCCGGAAGGTGGCCCGATGAACGACGTCGTACGGAGCGCGAAGCCGCCCGTCTCCCCCACGCCGGCCCCGGCCACCGGGCGCCGGGCCGGACGCGGCCGGACCCCGCTGGTCGCGCTCGCCGGTCTGGTGGTGCTCTGCGCACTGGTGACGGTGTCCGTGGCCAACGGGGAGATGCCGCTGCCGCCCGTCGAGGCGGTCAAGGGGCTGTTCGGCGCCGGTGAGCCAGGCACGGTGCTGGTGGTCCAGGAGTTCCGGGCCCCGCGGATGGTCGCGGCGATCGTCGCGGGCGCGGGCCTGGCCGTGGGCGGTGCGCTGTTGCAGCGGCTGTTCCGCAATCCGCTCGCCTCCCCCGATGTGATGGGGGTGACCGGCGGGGCCTCGTTCGGCGCGGTGGCGATGCTGGCCGCCGGGGCCTCGCAGGTGATGATGCCGCTGGCCGCGCTCGGCGGCGGGCTGCTGGCCGCGGTGCTGCTAGGGGTCTTCGGCTGGCGCTCCGGCACCAGTGTGACCCGCCTGGTGCTGGTCGGGCTCGCCGTACAGGCCGGGCTGTCCGCGGCGGTGAGCTTCATGGTCGTCAGCTTCCCCACCGAGCTGGCCGGTTCGGCCCTTCAGTGGACCACGGGTTCGGTGTACGGGCGGACCTGGACCGAGGTGTGGTCCGCGGGCGGTGCGGTGGCCGTGGGCCTCGCCCTCGCCTTCGTCCTGCACCGCCGGCTCGCCGTCCTCGACCTGGGCGACGACTCGGCCGGCACGCTCGGCCTCAACACCCACACCGCCCGGCTTCAGATCCTGGTCATCGCCATCGTGCTGGCCTCGCTGGCCGCCGCGCTGACCGGACCGGTCGCCTTTGTCGCGCTGGCCGTCCCGCACATGGTGCGGTTCCTCGCCGGGCCGCCGACCGCCGGGACGCTGGCGCTGTCCGGCCTCGCCGGTGCCGTACTGCTGCTCACCTCCGATCTGGTGGCGCAGTATCTGCTGCCGGTCAGCGGCCTGCCGGTCGGAGTGGTCACCGCCACTCTGGGCGCGCCCTGGCTGCTGGTGCTGATGATCCGTCAGAGCAGTTCCGTGAACAGGAGTGTCCGATGACCGCCAACCAGCTCTCCACCCACGGACTCGACCTGCGCTACGGCGACCGGCTGATCGTCGGCGGCCTCGATCTGGTGCTGCCGGGCGGCGCCGTCACCGCCGTGGTCGGCCCCAACGCCTGTGGAAAGTCGACCCTGTTGCGCGGGCTGACCCGGCTGCTGGCGCCGGCCGCCGGTACCGTCGCGCTGGACGGCGCCGATATCCACCGGATGCCGGCCCGTGCGCTGGCGCTGCGGATGGGGCTGCTGCCGCAGCAGCCGGTCACCCCCGACGCGATCACCGTCGAGGCGCTGGTCCGGCTCGGCCGCTACCCGCACCAGCGGCTGCTGAGCCCCTGGTCGGCGGCGGACCAGCAGGCGGTGGAGGAGGCGCTGCGGCGCACCGGCACCGAGGAGCTGCGCCACCAGCCCGTCGACCAACTGTCCGGCGGTCAGCGGCAGCGCGCCTGGATCGCGCTCGCGCTGGCCCAGGACACCGATCTGCTGCTGCTCGACGAGCCCACCACCTTCCTGGATCTGCGGCACCAGCTCGATGTCCTCGACCTGGTCGCCGCGCTGCACTCCGAGGCGGGCCGCACCGTGGTGATGGTGCTGCACGACCTCGGGCAGGCCGCCCGCTACGCGGATCATCTCGTGGTCCTCAAGGACGGGCAGCTGGCGGCGGCCGGCGCCCCGGCGGACGTACTCGACGCGGAGCTGGTCAAGTCCGTGTTCGACGTCGACTGCCGGGTGATCCCCGACCCCGAGACCGGCACCCCGCTGGTCGTCCCCAAGGGCAGCGCGAAACGGCACACCGCCGTCTCCGCCTGACCCGAACCCGCTCTCCCCCACGAGCACTCCCTTTCCGCTCCCCTGAAGGAAGTCGAACCCTCATGCTCATGAGATCTGCTGTTGCCGGCCGCCGGCTGCCGGCCGCCCTGCTCGCCGCCACCGTGGGCGCCGTGACCCTGACCGCCTGCGGCGGCGGCGCGTCCTCGGACGGCGACGACGCGGCGAAGGGCGGCGCCGGTTTCCCGCGCACCGTCAAGAGCGTCATCGGCGGCTCGGTGAAGATCCCGGCCAAGCCCAAGCGCGTGGTCGTCCTGGACACCGGTGAGCTGGACGATGTCGCCACTCTCGGCATCAAGCCCGTGGGCGCGGTCTCCCCGCATATGAAGACCGAGGGCGGCTTCCCCACGTACCTCAAGGACGAGATCGGCGGTGTCAAGGACGTCGGCCCGCTGCTGGAGCCGAACCTTGAGAAGATCGCGATGCTGAAGCCCGATCTGATCCTGTCGTCCAAGGTCCGGCACGAGAAGATCTACGACAAGCTCAAGGCCATCGCGCCGACGGTCTTCACCGAGACCACCGGCGGCCCCTGGAAGGCCAACCTGAAGGTCCACGCCAAGGCCCTGGGTCTGGAGAAGGAAGCCGACCAGAAGCTGAAGGCGTACGAGAGCCGGGCCAAGGCGCTGGGCGAGGCCATCAAGAAGAAGAACCACGGCACGATGCCGTCGGCCTCCGTGGTCCGCTTCGTGGCCGGCCCGACCCGCCTCTACCAGAAGTCCTCCTACAGCGGCGTGGTCCTCAACGACATCGGCCTGGCCCGGCCTAAGTCCCAGAGCTCCACCGACCCGGTCAAGACGATGCTGGACGTCAGCCCGGAGCAGATCGACAAGGCCGACGCCGACCTGGTGTTCGTGACCGTCGCGGACGACCCGGACAAGACCCAGCAGAAGGACGTCACGTCCAACCCGGTCTGGAAGGACCTGAAGGCCGTCAAGGACCACAAGGTCTTCAACGTGCCGGACGAGACCTGGATGTCCGGTATCGGCATCCAGGCCGCCGAGCACATGCTCGCCGATGTGGCGAAGGCCGCCGGCGTGCCGCTGCCGAAGAGCTGACGCCCTGGGCAGTGGCCCCTACCCCACCGGGACCACTGCCCTCCTGCCCTCTTCGCCCCCCCACCCCCGACCCCGAAGGGGCCCCGCTCATGCGGATGTATCTGCTCGCCCTCAACCCCACCGACTCGGTCACCGAGGGATTCCTGCCCGCCGCCGCCCGCCTCGGCCTCGACGTCACGATCCTGACGGACCAGCCCCCGGCGCACCGGGACGTATCCCCCCAGACCGAGGTCCTGGAGTGCGACGTCCATGACTTCCGCGCCGTCATCAACCGAATAGCCACCCACCACCGCGCCGACGCGGTCTTCACCAACAGCGACCATCTGCAGACTCAAGCGGCCCTGGCCGCCGACTACTTCGGGCTGCCCGGCAAGGACTGGCGGGCCGCGCTGCGCACCAAGAACAAGGGCGAGATGCGGCGCCATCTGGCCGTCTCCGGCATCGACGCGGTGCGGTCCGTGGAACTCGCCGCCGGGCAGGACCCGTCCGCGTTCGCCGCCGCCGACCTGCCCTATCCCGTGGTCCTCAAGCCCCGCGAGGGCGTGGCGAGCGAAGACGTGATCCTGGCCGGGGACCCCGAGGAACTGGTGACACGCGCCAAGGAGATCCAGGCGCGGCGCCCCCACGCGGCGCTGCTGGCCGAGGAGTTCCTCACCGGTGAGCTGTACACCCTGGAGACGATCGGCGACGGCCGGGTACGGCATGTCCTGGGCGGCTTCCACACCACCGTCTCCCCACCACCCGTCTTCATCGAGGAACGGCTGGACTTCGTCGCCGCCCCGCCGGAGCCCGTGATCGCACAGGTGACGGCGCAACTCGACGCGCTGGGCGTCGGGTTGGGTGCCTGTCACACGGAGTACGTGGTGCACGAGGGCCGGGCGAGGCTCATCGAGGTGAACTACCGCGTCATCGGTGACCAGTGCGACCTGCTGCTCTCCCAGCTCCTGGACATCCCGCTGTTCGAGCACATCCTGCGGGCGCATCTGGGCGAGCCGCTGCCCGCGGATCTCGGTGCGCGGCGCGACGGCGCGGGCCGGGTGGACAGCCCCCTCGCCGACCGCGCGGGCACGCTCACCGCAGCGCCCGCCGCCACCGACCGGACGGTGGACGGCGTACGGCTGACGTACCGGCCGCTGCGCGCGCTCGGCGAGCGACATCCGCACTACGGCACCAACCGCGACTACCTCGGCTTGCTGCGGGTCACCGGCACCGACCGCAGCGCCGTGGACCGGGTGGCGGACGGCTTCCTCGCCGCGGAGCGCTGGGAGATCACTCCGTGAACACCGCACTCGCCAGCGCCGAGGGCCGCTCCCCGCACCGGACCGGCGACCCCGCCGGAGCGGAGGAAGAAGCCGAGCTGCTGCTGCGGGTCCTGGGCGCGCTGCTGCGTGAGGACGTGGTCGGTCTGCGCACCCGTGGCACGCTGCTGGAGCGGCCGGACGGCCCCTGGCTGCGGCTGCCCGCCGACGAGACCGCCGGGGCGCTGCTGCTGCCCCTCGGCGAGGACGGCTACCAGAGCACGTACACGGCGCGGCTGCCGCTCCTCGTGCGGGAATCCGACGGCGCCCGGCTGACCACGGTCGACGAGGTCCTCACGGCGCTCCACGCGCTGGCCGATCCGGCCGACCACGAGGGTTTCGACGCCTTCGCCGAGGAGTGCCGCCAGACCCTGGAGACGATGCGACTGCACACCCGGACCCGGGACGAGGCCGAGAACGAGCTGATGGTTCGTCATGGCGCGGACCCGGCCAGCTGGCTGGGGCTGAACGGCGGTCTGGCCTACGACACGCTCGCCGCCCGGCTCGACCACCCCGTCTACCCGACCGCCCGCGGCCGGTCCGGCCTGACTGAAGCCCAACTGCGCGCCTACGCACCCGAGTTCCGCCCGGACTTCGCGCTGCGCTGGCTCGCCCTGCCGCACACCGCGGTCACTCTTCCGGGCGGCGAGGCGACGCTGCCCGCCTGTTGGCCGACGCCTGCCGAGCTGGGCCTGGCCCACCTCGACGACAGCCATCTCGCCCTCCCCGTCCACCCGTTGACCCTCGGCGACCCGCTGGACGGTGCGCTGCGCGAAACGGGCCTGGCGGGCGGGGCGGTACTGTCCGAGCGCGCCGTGGTCGACGTCGTACCCACCCTGTCGATGCGCACCGTGGCACTGGACGCCGATCCACGGCTCCATCTGAAGCTGCCGCTGGCCACCGCCACGCTGGGCCTGCGGAACCGGCGCACCATCAAGCCCCGTACGCTCGTCGACGGCGCGGCGGGGCAGCGGCTGCTGGAGACCGTGATCGCCCGCGAGCCGCGTTTCCGGGAGTCGGTCCTCCAGGCCGACGAGACCGTCTACGCGCACGCCGATCACGAGCTGCTGACCGTGCTGTGCCGCCGCTACCCCGCAGGGCTGGACGGCAGTGCCGTGGTGCCGATGGCCGCACTGCTGAGCCGGGCGCCCGGCGGGCGGCTGGTGATCGACCACCTCGCGGACCGCTTCTACGGCGGCGATCCGCTCGCCCTGCTGGACGCCTGCCTCACCCTGCTCTTCGACTGGCAGACCACGCTCTTCGGCTACGGCATCGCGCTGGAGTCCCACCAGCAGAACATCTCGCTGGTGTGGGACCGCACGGCGGACGGCACGCGGCTGCGGCTGCTGTTCAAGGACAACGACGGGCCGCGGATCAACGCCGCCCGGCTGCGGGACACGCTGGGAGCCGACGCCCCGGACCCATCGGACTTCGCCGACCCACGGATCTTCGCCGAGAGCGACCAGCCGGTGCTGGACCTGTTCGCCACCATCACCGTCCACCTCTGCGCCGGTTCGTACGCCTTCGGACTCGCCCGGCACGGACGGGCGCCGCTCGCGCGGCTGCTGGGTCTGGTCCGCGACCGGCTCGCCGAAGCCGTCGAACGGCTGGGCACCGCCCCGGGCGAGCCGGGCGCCGCGCTGCGCGCCTACGTCCTGGACGCCCCGCACCTCCCCATCAAGGCGATGGTGAGCGCCGGGACGCTGCTCTCCAAGGAGCGTTCGGGCGCGGCCGACATCAACAAGCACTACACCACCGGCCCCAACTACCTGCTTCCGACGGGGACTTCCCGATGAGGACCACCACTTCTCGCCAGGTCGAACCGGCTGTCGTCGAAACCAAGGACCGTCCGGGCCTCGCCCGCCGCCAGGTGCACGCCGTGGCCGGCTGCTACTTCGTGGCGTCGTTCGCCGCCCTCGGCCTGCCGCCCTACCTCACCGAGATCCTGCCCGAGTTCGGCGACGGCGCCGCCCGCTGGGCCGGACTGCTCTACATCATCCCCACCATCTTCGGCGCCATCGGCGCACCGCTGTGGGGGCGGCTCGCGGACCGCTTCGGACGTAAACGGCTCCTGTTGCGGGCGCAGTTGGGGCTGGCGGCGGCGTTCCTGCTGGCCGGCTGGGCCGACTCGATGGACACGTTCATCGCGGCGCTGGTCCTCCAGGGCATCCTCGGCGGCACCTTCGCCGCGTCCAACGGCTATCTGGGAGCGGCGCTCGAAGGCAATGCGCTGTCCCGGGCGCTCACCCTGATGCAGGGCAGCGCCCGTGCGGCACTGGTCTTCGCCCCGATCGTGGTCGGCTCGCTGACGCCGTGGCTGTCGCCGCACCGGCAGTACGCCCTGCTGGCCGTGCTGCCGCTGACCGCGGCCGTGATGCTGGCGGCGCTCCCGGAGCCGCCGCGGGTCCGCACCGGCGCACCGCAGGCCGCCACCGCGGAGGTCGACGCGGACGGCACGTCGGCGGTGGAGACAGCTGCTGCCGAGGCCGCTGCGGCCGAGCCCTCCGGGCCCGCCCCGCAGTCCTCGCTGCGCGCCCTCTACGCCCTGGAGTTCGCCTTCGTCTTCTCCACCGTCATCTCTTTCCCCTACCTGATCTCCCTCATCAAGGAACGGATTCCGGGCACCGACCCCATGGTGTCCGGCGTGCTGTTCGCCCTGCCTCACATGTGCTATCTGGTCGCGGCGATGGCGGTGCACGCCGTCTTCCGCACCCGCCCCCGGCTCGGTATCGGGATCGGCTTCGGCTGTATCGCGCTCGGTCTGGCCGGACACGGCCTGGTGGACTCGCTCACCGGCTTCGTCGCGGTCCGCCTGGTGCTCGGTGCCGGGCTCACCCTCGGTCTGGTCTGTCTGTCCGTGCTGGCCGCGGACTGTGCCAAGGGCCGGGCCCCCGGCGGGCTGTTCGGCTCGATCGAATTCTTCTCCAAGGCCGGTGCGGTCGCCGCCGGTGTGGCCGCCGCGGTCGGCAATGACTGGTTCGGCCCGGCCGCGCCCGTCCTGACCGGCACCGCGATCGCCCTGGTCACCGTCCTCGCGACCGCCGCCCCTGTTCTGCTCTCCCGCCTCCCCCGCACCCGCAGGAGCCCGCGATGCCTCCGCTGACCAATTCCCCCGGCACCGCCGCGGCGCCCGCCGCCCCCGCCGGTCTGCCCACCGCCGACCAGGCCGTGGCGCACACCCTGCTCAACTGCCTGCTGCGCGAGGTGTCCGGACCCGAGCACCAGACCGCCGTCGACAACGGGCGGCTGCTGATCCGGCTGCCGCGCCGCGGCGTGCTGCTGCGGGTCGCGCTGCGCCGTACCTCGCTGCTGGGCGCGCACCGGTTCACCGGCCCGGTGTCCGAACAGACCGACGGCGGCTGGGCCGAGGTCGGCTGGCGCCGGCTGGCCGAGTACGTGCACGCCGAGCTGTCGTTGCGGACCGGCGTGGACAACGAGGAGTTCCTGGCTCAGATCGCCTCCAGCCACCAGGCCGTCTCCGCGGCGCTGGCGGCCCGTACGGCGCCGCACCCGGGCTCCGGGGAGCACGACGCGGAGGACTGGCAGACCGCCTATGTCACCTCCGAGCAGTCGCTGATCCTCGGCCACCGCTTCCACCCGACCCCCAAGGCCCGCACCGGCGATCCCGTCGCCTGGCAGTCGTACGCGCCCGAGACCGGGGCCGCCTTCCCGCTGCTGCTGCTCGGCGTGCGCGAGGAACTGATCGCCGAGGAAGCGGCCGAGGAGGGCGCCACCGCCCCGCTGGACGCGCTGCACACCGAGGTGCCGGACGGCTACCGGCTGCTGCCCGTCCACCCCTGGCAGTACGAGCTGCTGTGCGACCACGCCGGGCTGCGGGAGGCGCTGGACCGCGACGACATCCGTGTCCTGGGCACCGGCGGGGCGCCGTTCGCCGCCACCGCGTCCGTGCGCACGCTCTACGACGGCGAGGCGTTCCTCAAGTTCAGCCTGAACGTCCGGATCACCAACTGCCTTCGGAAGAACGCCAGTTACGAGCTGTCCGGGGCGGTGGCCCTCACCCGGCTGCTCGCGCCGGCGCTGGCCGATCTCGCCACCCGGTTCCCCGGCAGCGCGGTGCTGCGGGAGCCCGCCTACCGCAGCCTGGCGCTGCCCGGCGCCGACGGCCGCCCGGACACCGACCTGCTCGAAGGGTTCGGCGTCATCGTCCGCGAGGGTCTCTCCCACCGGCTGCTGCCCGGCACCACCCCGCTGCTGGCGGCCGCCGTCGCCGATGAGTACCCCACCAGCCCGGCCCATGTCTCCCGGCTCCTGGACGGCGCCGGACCGCAGGCCGCACTCGACTGGTGGGCCGCCTACCTCAATCTGCTGCTCCCGCCGGTGCTCGCCGCCTACTTCGACCACGGTCTGGTGCTGGAGCCGCACCTCCAGAACGTGCTGGTCTGCGTCGACAGCGACGGGATGCCCGCCCAGGTCCTCTTCCGTGACCTGGAGGGCACCAAGCTGGTCCCCGAGCACCACGCCGAGCTGCTGGCGTCGCTGCCCGAGCAGGTCGCGGCACCGATGACCTACGACGCACAGCGCGGCTGGGACCGGGTCGTGTACTGCCTGCTGGTCAACCACGTCGCCGAGATGCTCGCCGCGCTCGCCGATCTGCACCCGGGCACCGAGGCGGAGCTGTGGGCGCAGGTGCGCCGCACCCTCCAGACCCACGCGGACCGGTACGGCTGCCCGCCCCGGCTGGCCGCCCTGCTGGCCGGTGTCCCGCTGCCCGCCAAGGCCAATCTGCTCACCCGCTGGGAGCGCAAGGCCGACCGTGAGGCCGGCTATGTCCTGCTGCCCTCGCCGCTGGCCGAGGCCGTTCTGTCCGGTGCCGTGCGCGCCGACGACACCACCCCCTGGAGCACCCGATGACCACCCCCGGCCTCGCCCCCACCGCCGCGGTCCGCGACCGCGTCCACGGCCTCGCACCCGAGGAACTGCCCGCCTACCTCTACGACCTGACGGCGCTGCGCGCGCATGTGGCCGGGGTCCGGGCCGCGCTGCCCGAGCGCGTGGAGCTGTACTACGCGGCCAAGGCCAACCCGGAGCCGGAGATCCTGGGCGCGCTGCGCCCGTACGTCGACGGCTACGAGGTCTCCTCGGGCGGCGAACTGGTGCACACCGGCAAGGCCGTGCCCGGCGCCCCGCTCGCCTTCGGCGGACCGGGCAAGACCCCCGCCGAGGTCGCCCAGGCACTGGAGTGCGGGGTACAGCGCTTCCATGTGGAGAGCGTGTACGAGATCCATATGCTCGCGAACCTGGCCGCCCGGCTCGCCCCGGAGCGCCGGATCGCAGTGCTGGCGCGCTTCAATCTGCCGGTCGACGACGGTTCCCTGGACGGCAGTTCGCTCGCCATGGGCGGCCGCCCGACCCCCTTCGGACTCGACCCCGACCAGGCCGCCGAGGTCGTCGCGCTGCTCACCGACGGCACCTATCCGCACCTCGAACTCCGTGGTATCCACGCCCACTTGGCCAGCGGCCTGGAGGCGCCGGAGCAGCTGGGCGTGGCGGAGGCGATCGTGACCTGGGCCGCCGCGCTGGCCGCGCGGCACCGGATTCCGCTCGCCGAGGTGACCATCGGCGGCGGGATGGCGGTCGACTACGCCGCGCCGGAGCGCCGCTTCGACTGGACGGCCTACGGCGCGGGCCTGGACCGGCTCGCCGCGGCCCACCCCGGTCTCACCTTGCGGATCGAGCCGGGCCGGGCGCTGACCGCGTACTGCGGCTGGTACGCCACCGAGGTGCTGGATGTGAAGCACAGCCACGGCGAGGAGTTCGCCGTGGTGCGCGGCGGCACCCACCATCTGCGGACCCCCGCGACCAAGGGCCACGACCAGCCCTGCACGGTGCTGCCGTCCGACGCGCCCTGGCCGCACCCCTGGCCGCGGTCGGTGGCCCAGGGGGACCGGGTCACCGTCACCGGGCAGCTGTGCACCCCGAAGGACGTCCTGGCCCGCGCGGTCCCGGCGCCGGGGCTGCGGGCCGGTGACCGGGTGGTGTTCGGGGTGGCCGGGGCGTACGCCTGGAACATCTCGCACCATGACTTCCTGATGCACCCGCGCCCCGGCTTCCACTTCCTCGGCGCGGCGGAGCCCGGCACGGCAGAGGAGGCCTGAGGTGCTGCGCCCCAACGAGGTCCGGCGGAAGCTCGGGGCCGGCGAGGAGGTGTACGGGCTGTTCAGCACGCTGCCCGAGCCCACGATGGTGGAGATGATCGGCTGCGCCGGCTATGACTTCGTCATCCTGGACACCGAGCACACCCTCGTCGACCCGCAGCGGCTGGAGAACCTGATCCGGGCCGCCGAGGCGACCGGGCTCACCCCCTTCGTCCGGGTCCCCGAGGCCGACCCCGGTGCCGTGCTGCGTGCCCTGGACGCCGGGGCGATGGGCATCGTCGTCCCGCACGTACGCGGGCGCGCGGACATCGACGCCACGATCCGCGCCGCCCGCTACGCACCCGAGGGGATGCGCTCCCTCAACGGCGGCCGCGGCCCCGGCTTCGGCCGGATCGACCCGGCCGAGTACCTCCGCCGGGCCAACGCGGAGATCATGGTCATCGCGCTGCTGGAGGACGCCGAGGGCATCGAGGCGATCGACGAGATCCTCGCCCCCGGCGGCGTCGACCTGGTGCTCCCCGGGCCCGGCGATCTCTCGCAGTCCTACGGGGTGCCCTGGCAGGTCCGCCACCCCCGCGTGCAGGAAGCGGTCCGCACCCTGCGCGCGGCCTGCGCCCGGCACGCCGTCCCCTTCTGCGCCATGTCCACCACACCGGAGCGCCGCGCGGAGTGGCGCGCCGACGGTGTCACGGCGTTCGTCGTGGGCGAGGACCGTGATCTGACGGCACGGGCGCTGCGCGGACATCTGGCGCGCACCGCGGGACGGGAGTGACGGCAACACCATCGGCGGTGCCTGCCGGGGCCCCGGGCGGGAACGGATGACGGGGAAACCGATCGTCCGAAGGAGCTGAGCGGGACATGGGCCGGAACACGGCATTCTTGATCGCGGGAGCGGGGCTGGCCGGCGCCAAGGCCGCGGAGACGCTGCGCAAGGAGGGCTTCGACGGCCCGCTCGTGCTGGTCGGCGACGAGCCCGAGCGGCCGTACGAGCGGCCGCCGCTGTCCAAGGGCTATCTGTTGGGCACCGCCGAGCGGGAGTCGGCCTTTGTCCATCCGCCCGAGTGGTACGCCGAGCACGACGTCGACCTGCGGCTGGGCCAGGCGGTCACCGCCCTGGACCCGGCCGGCCACGAGGTGACCCTCGCGGACGGCAGCCGGCTCGGCTACGCCAAGCTGCTGCTGGCCACCGGCTCCACCCCGCGCCCGCTGCCGGTGCCCGGCGCGGACCTCGACGGGGTCCACTCGCTGCGGCGGCTGCCGGACAGCGACCGCCTCAAGGAGCTCTTCCGGTCCGCGTCCCGGATCGTGGTGATCGGCGCCGGCTGGATCGGTCTGGAGACCACCGCCGCCGCCCGCGCGGCCGGTGTCGAGGTGACCGTGCTGGAGTCCGCGGCGCTGCCGCTGCTGCGGGTGCTGGGCCCCGAGGCCGCCCGGGTCTTCGCGAAGCTGCACACCGATCACGGGGTCGAGCTGCGCTGTGGCGTCCAGGTCGCGGAGATCACCGGCACGGACGGTGCGGTGGACGGCGTCCGGCTGGCCGACGGCAGCCGTATCGGGGCCGATGCGGTGATCGTCGGCGTCGGGATCACTCCCAACACCAGCCAGGCCGCCGCGGCGGGGCTCAAGGTCGACAACGGGGTCGTGGTGGACGAGCGGCTGTGCTCCTCGCACCCCGATGTCTTCGCCGCCGGCGATGTCGCCAACGCCTACCACCCGGTCCTGGGCCGGCATCTGCGCGTCGAGCACTGGGCCAACGCCCTCCACCAGCCGCAGACCGCCGCCCGGGCCATGCTGGGCCAGGACGTCCGCTACGACCGGCTGCCGTACTTCTTCACCGACCAGTACGACCTGGGCATGGAGTACACCGGCTATGCCGACCCGGAAGGCTATGACCAGGTGGTCTTCCGCGGGGACGTCGACGCCCGTGAGTTCATCGCCTTCTGGTGCTCCAAGGGGCGGGTGCTGGCCGGGATGAATGTGAACGTCTGGGACGTGACCGATCCGATCAAGGCACTGGTGCTGAGCGGGCAGGCCGTCGACCCTGGGCAGCTGGCCGACCCGGGCGTACCACTGGACTCCCTCGTGCCCTGAAAGGCGGCCCGCCGTCCGGTTCTCACGGGGCGCGAGGGGGGACTGTGTGGCCGCCGTAACGACGGATGATCGCTTGCCGTGACACCCGGTTAACGGGCCGTTCGTAGGGTCGGAACAAGCTTCCGACCACGAAGGGGACCGTCCGTGACCGCACCGGAACCGCTGGCAGAGCACCTCACGCAGGTGCGGACGGCGTGCTCGTACTGCGGGGTCGGCTGCGGGATCGTGCTGGATGTCGCGACGGACGAACAGGGACGGCGGACGGTCCGCAAGGCGGCCGGGGACAAGGCCCACCCGGCGAACGGCGGCCGGCTGTGCACCAAGGGCGCGACCAGCGCCGAGCTGCTCGCCGCGCCGGGGCGGCTGTCGGCCGCCCTGGTGCGCGCGGACCGCGGCGACGAGCCGGTGGCCGAGCCGATGACGGCGGCGATCAAACAGACCGCCGGGCGGCTGCGCGAGATCGTCGACGAGCACGGCCCGGACGCCCTCGCCCTGTACGTGTCCGGCCAGATGACGCTGGAGGCCCAGTACTTGGCGAACAAGCTCGCCAAGGGCTTCGTCCGCACCAGGCACATCGAGTCCAACTCCCGGCTGTGCATGGCGAGCGCGGGCAGCGGCTACAAGCTGTCGCTGGGCGCGGACGGCCCGCCCGGCTCCTACCAGGACTTCGAGCACGCCGACGTCTTCTTCGTCATCGGCTCCAACATGGCCGACTGCCACCCGATCCTCTTCCTGCGGATGATGGAACGGGTGAAGGCGGGCGCCAAGCTGATCGTGGTCGATCCCCGCCGTACCGCCACCGCGGCCAAGGCCGATCTGTTTCTCCAGATCGCACCGGGTACGGATCTGGCGCTGCTGAACGGTCTGCTGCATCTGCTGGTCGAAAACGGCCACGTGGACGCGGAGTTCATCGCCGAGCACACCGAGGGCTGGGAGGCCATGCCGGCCTTCCTCCAGGACTATCCGCCCGAGCGGGTCGCGGAGCTCACCGGGATTCCGGAGGCGGACCTGCGCCGGGCCGCCGAGTGGATCGGCGCGGCGGATGACTGGATGAGCTGCTGGACCATGGGCCTGAACCAGAGCACCCATGGCACCTGGAACACCAATGCCCTGGTCAACCTGCATCTGGCGACCGGTGCGATCTGCCGGCCCGGCAGCGGCCCGTTCTCGCTCACCGGCCAGCCCAACGCGATGGGCGGCCGCGAGATGGGCTACATGGGGCCGGGGCTGCCCGGCCAGCGGTCGACGCTGGTGGCCGAGGACCGTGCCTTCGCCGAGGAGCTGTGGGGCCTGGAACCGGGGACGGTACGGGCGGACGGGCCCGGGCAGGGCACCGTCGAGATGTTCCAGCGGATGGCGGACGGCGACATCAAGGCGTGCTGGATCATCTGCACCAACCCCGTCGCCTCGGTCGCCAACCGCCGGACGGTCATCGAGGGGCTGGAGGCCGCGGAGTTCGTGGTCGCCCAGGACGTCTTCGCGGAGACCGAGACCAACGCCTACGCCGATGTCGTCCTGCCCGCGGCCATGTGGGCCGAGGGCGAGGGCGTGCTGGTCAACTCGGAGCGCAATCTGACGCTGGTGCGACCGGCCGCCGACCCGCCGGGCGAGGCCTGGCCGGACTGGCGGATCATCGCGGAGATCGCCTGCGCGATGGGCTACGAGGACGCCTTCACCTACCACGGCGCGGAGGAGATATTCGAGGAGATCAAACGCGCCTGGAACCCGCGGACCGGCTATGACCTGCGCGGAGTGACCTATGAGCGGCTGCGGGACACCCCGGTGCAGTGGCCCAGCGCGGCCGTCGACGGGCCCGACCGCAACCCGGTGCGCTACCTCAACGACGGCATCAGCCAGACCCTGGACGAGCGGCCCGACGGCACCCGCCCCCGGCTGTCCTTTCCCACCGCGACCGGCCGGGCCGTGTTCTTCGCCCGGCCGCACCTCCCGCCGGCCGAGATGCCCGACGACGACTTCCCCTATGTGCTGAACACCGGGCGGCTGCCCCACCAGTGGCACACCCTGACCAAGACCGGCAAGGTCGCCAAGCTGAACAAGCTCAACCCCGGCCCGTTCGTGGAGCTGCATCCGCAGGACGCGGCGGCGCTGGGCCTCGCGGACGGTGACACGGTGGAGGTCGCCTCACGGCGCGGCCGGGCGGTGCTGCCCGCCGTGGTGACCGACCGGGTACGGCCCGGCAACTGCTTCGCGCCGTTCCACTGGAACGACCTGTTCGGCGAGTACCTCAGCGTCAACGCGGTGACCCATGACGCGGTCGACCCGATCTCCTTCCAACCCGAGTTCAAGGTCTGCGCGGTGTCGCTGGCCAGGGTCGCGGGCGGGGCGGGTGCCGGGCGGACCGGCGCCGGGTCCGGGGCCGGGGCGGACCAGGGCCACGACGCGGCGACGGCGGTGCTGGCCGGGGTGTTCGGGCTCGGCGAACCCGCCCCGCCGGCGCTGGCCGCGCACGAACGGCGCTATCTCTCCGGCTTTCTCGCCGGGCTGCGCTCCGGGCCCGCCACCGCCGTCGGCACTCCCGTGCTGCCGTCGCACGCCCCGTTCAGCCCGGAGAGCGCGCTGTGGGTCAACGGCGTCCTGGCCGGAATGTTCTCCCGCACACCGGACACCCGGTCCGCGACGGCCGCGGACCCGGCGGAGGCTCCCGCCGAAGCGGCCGACGCCCCGGCCGCCCGTACGGTCGTCGTCCTGTGGGCCTCCCAGACGGGCAACGCGGAGGAGGTCGCGGCTGACACGGCCCGGAGGCTGACCGGCATCGGGCGGGCGGCGACGCTGCTGAGCATGGACGACAGCGCACCGGCCGCCCTGCCGCGCGGCGCCGATCTGCTCATCGTCACCAGCACCTTCGGCGACGGCGACGCCCCCGACAACGGGACCGGCTTCTGGGAGACCCTGAACGCGCCGGACACACCCCGGCTGGACGGGATGCGCTACTCCGTCCTCGCCCTGGGCGATTCCTCCTACGACGATTTCTGCGGCCACGGCCGCCGCCTCGACGCCCGCCTCGCCGAGCTGGGCGCCAAGCGGCTGGTGCCCCGTACGGACTGCGAACCGGACTATGAGCAGCCGGCGGGGCAGTGGCTCGACCAGGTCCTCACGGCGCTGGAGGCCGAGACGGAACCGGAGGGCGGCGCCGAAGCGGAAGGCGACGCGGAGGCGGACGGTGGCGCGGAGGCGGGTGCCGCGGCAGGCACGCCCCCGGGGACGGTCCCGGCTCCCGCCGCTCCGGGCCGGGCGACCGGCGGCCCCGCCCGGCCCTCCAAGGCCGCGCCCGCCACCGCCCGTCTCGTCGGCAACGACCTGCTGAGCCGGGCCGGGGCCACCAAGGAGGTGCGGCAGTTCACCCTCGACACCCGGGACGGTGACGGCACCCCGCTGGACTACGAGGTGGGCGACGCGCTCGGCGTGCTGCCGCGGAACTGCCCGGACCTCGTCGCCGAATGGCTGGCCGTCACCGGCCTCGATCCCGCCGCCCCCGTAGAACTCCCGGGCCCGGGCACGGTGCCGCTGGGCGAGGCGCTGCACCGCCATCTGGACATCGCCAGGATCACCCCCGCACTGCTCCGGCTCGTCGCCGAACGCACCGGTGACCGGGTGCTCAAGAAGCTGCTGCGGCCCGACAACAAGGGTGAGCTGGCCCAGTGGACCTGGAGCCGGCAGGCCGTCGACGTGCTCGCGGAATTCCCGGTGCGGGCGGGTGCGGCGGAGTGGGCCGGTCTGCTCCCCCGTCTCCAGCCCCGGCTGTACTCCATATCGTCGAGCCCGCTGACCGATCCCGGGCTGCTCCGGCTGACGGTCTCCGTGGTCCGCTACGAGAACCGCGCGGGCCGCCCGCGCAAGGGCGTGGCCTCCACCTTTCTGGCCGATGCCGAGCCCGGCAGCCCGGTTCCGGTCTTCGTCCAGCGCGCCGCCCACTTCCGCCCGCCGGCCGATCCGGCCACCCCGATGGTGATGGTGGGCCCCGGCACCGGCGTCGCGCCCTTCCTCGGTTTCCTCGACGAGCGGCGGGCCCGCGGCCACCGCGCCCCCAACTGGCTCTTCTTCGGGGAGCAGCGACGCGCCACGGACTTCTACTACGAGGACGCGCTCGACCGACTGCGCCACGACGGGCTGCTCACCCGGCTGGACACCGCGTTCTCCCGCGATCAGCGGGCCAAGGTCTACGTCCAGGACCGGATGCGCGAACACGGCGCCCAGCTGTGGTCCTGGCTCCAGGACGGCGCGCACTTCTATGTGTGCGGTGACGCGTCCCGGATGGCCAAGGATGTCGACCGCGCGCTGCGGGACATCGCCGTCGCGCACGGCGGCCTGGCGGAGGAGACCGCCGTTGGTTACGTCAAACAGCTCGCCGCCGACAAGCGCTACGTCCGCGACGTGTACTGAGACGTACCGGGACCTGGGCCGCGGGCCCGCCCCTCCCCTCCCCTCCCCTCCGTAACGCTCCCTTCCACCCCCGCCGTTCGCGCGCCCCGGATTGATTTCTTGAACGGGCCGACCGCGGGCATTGGACGGACGATGGGGAGGAAGGAGAGCGCTATGACCCTGATGACCGCTGACGCGATGACCACCGAACCGGAGCCCAAGGGGCCGGGGCCGGTGCCGAGCGAGCCCGAACCGGTGCCACGGGACCCGGTCCCCGCCGAGCCGGAACCGGACGAGCCGGGCCAGGTCCCGGAGGAGCCGCCCGGCACGAAGCCGGATGTCCACCCGGCGCCGGAGCCACCCGACTGACCCACCCGCCGCACGCCACCCTGAAGGAGTTGAGATGCACGACGCGGAAACCCCGGCAGGGACGACGGGGGCCCCGGCGGCGCCGGGGCCCCTCGACACCGCCGAGCTGCGACGGCTCGACGCCCACTGGCGGGCCGCCAACTATCTGGCCGTCGGGCAGATCTATCTGATGGCCAATCCACTGCTGGAGGCGCCGCTGCGCCCCGAGCACATCAAGCCGCGGCTGCTGGGCCACTGGGGCACCTCGCCCGGCCTGAACCTGGTGCACACCCACCTCAACCGCGTCATCAAGGCCCGTGACCTGGACGCCCTGTGCGTATGGGGTCCGGGGCACGGCGGTCCCGCCGTGGTGGCCAACTCCTGGCTGGACGGCACCTACTCCGAGACCTATCCCGATGTCAGCCGGGACGCCGCGGGCATGGCCCGGCTGTTCCGGCAGTTCTCGTTCCCCGGCGGCATCCCCAGCCATGTCGCTCCGGAGACCCCGGGCTCGATCCATGAGGGCGGCGAGCTGGGCTACTCCCTCACCCATGCCTATGGCGCGGCGTTCGACAATCCGGAGCTGCTGGTCGCCTGTGTGGTCGGCGACGGCGAGGCGGAGACCGGGCCGCTGGCCGCGTCCTGGCACGCCACGAAGTTCCTGGACCCGGTGCACGACGGCGCGGTGCTGCCCCTGCTGCATCTCAACGGCTACAAGATCGCCAACCCGGCGGTGCTGGCCCGGATCCCGCAGGACGAGCTGGACGCGCTGCTGCGCGGCTACGGCCATGACCCGATCCATGTCACCGGCGACGATCCGGCGACGGTCCATCAGGAGCTGGCCGCCGCCATGGACCACGCCCTGGACCGGATCGCCGCCATCCAGCACCGGGCCCGCAACGAGGGGGTCACCGAGCGCCCCCGCTGGCCCATGATCGTGCTGCGCACCCCCAAGGGCTGGACCGGCCCGCACGAGGTCGACGGGCGGCCCGTCGAGGGCACCTGGCGCTCCCACCAGGTCCCGCTGCCCGGCGTACGGGACGACGCCGGGCATCTGCGGCAGCTGGAGGAGTGGCTGCGCTCGTACCGGCCGGACGAGCTGTTCGACGCCGAGGGCCGGCCGCGCCCCGAGGTGCTGGCGTGTGTGCCCGAGGGCTCGCGCCGGCTCGGTGCCTCGCCGCACGCCAACGGCGGTCTGCTGGTGCGGGACCTGCCGCTGCCGCCGCTGGAGCGGTACGCCGTGGAGGTCGACAAGCGCGGCACCGTGCTGCACGAGCCGACCCGGGTACTGGGCGGGCTGCTGCAAGCGGTCATGGACGCCACCGCGGAACGCCGCGACTTCCGTGTCGTGGGCCCCGACGAGACCGCGTCCAACCGACTGGAGGCGCTCTACGACGCCACCGGCAAGGCCTGGCAGGCGCAGACCCTGGACACCGATGAGCATCTGGCCCACGACGGCCGGGTCATGGAGGTGCTCTCCGAGCATCTGTGCCAGGGCTGGCTGGAGGGCTACCTCCTCACCGGCCGGCACGGACTCTTCTCCAGCTACGAGGCGTTCGCGCACATCGTCGACTCGATGGTCAACCAGCACATCAAATGGCTGCGGACCGCCCGCCGGATCCCCTGGCGGCGCCCCCTCGCCTCGCTGAACTACCTGCTCACCTCACACGTCT
This sequence comes from Streptomyces sp. P9-2B-2, assembly GCF_030406865.1. Classification (NCBI taxonomy): domain Bacteria; kingdom Bacillati; phylum Actinomycetota; class Actinomycetes; order Kitasatosporales; family Streptomycetaceae; genus Streptomyces; species Streptomyces sp. P9-2B-2. The sequence goes on from NZ_CP129126.1 coordinate 1,453,239, forward strand.
GGCGGCAGGACCACAACGGCTTCTCGCACCAGGACCCCGGCTTCGTCGACCACATCCTCAACAAGAGCCCGGAGGTGGTCCGGGTCTATCTGCCGCCGGACGCCAACACCCTGCTCTCGGTGGCCGATCACGCACTGCGCAGCCGTGACTACGTCAATGTGATCGTGGCCGGCAAACAGCCCGGCTTCGACTGGCTCACCCTCGACGAGGCCCGCACCCACTGCGCACGCGGCGCCGGTGCCTGGCAGTGGGCGGGCACCGAGGACGGCAGCGTTCCCCAAGCTCTCGGCTCCGCTCGAACAGGGGAGACCCCAACCCCCGATGTGGTGCTGGCCTGCGCGGGGGACGTCCCCACCCAGGAGACGCTGGCCGCCGCCGCTCTGCTGCGACGGCATCTGCCGGAGCTGGCGGTGCGGGTGGTCAATGTCGTCGACATGGCGCGGCTGCTGCCGTCGGGGGAGCATCCGCACGGTATGCCGGACCCCGAGTACGACGCACTGTTCACCCGCGACAAGCCGGTCATCTTCGCCTACCACGGCTACCCGTGGCTGATCCACCGGCTCTGCTACCGCCGCGCCGGACACCGGAATCTGCATGTCCGCGGCTACAAGGAGGAGGGCACCACGACCACGCCCTTCGACATGGTCGTCCGCAACGATCTCGACCGGTTCCGGCTGGTGATGGACGTGGTGGACCGGGTGCCCGGCCTCGGGGTGCGCGCCGTCGCGCTGCGGCAGGAGATGGCAGACGCCCATACCCGCCACCACGCCTGGATCCGGGAGCACGGCACCGACCTGCCGGAGGTCGCCGACTGGACCTGGGCGGGCTGACGGGGCCCGGTGGCGGCCCCGCCTCCGACGGAGTAACGCGCGGCGGGTGCCCGCCCAGAACCTGGCGACCACCCTGCTCAGCCTGGTGATCCTGCTGCTGGCCCAGGGCTACGGCCGCCCGGCGTACACCGATCCGGCGCTGGTGCTCGCGGTGCTGGGACCGGCCGGCACGCTGCTGTATGTACGGCTGCTCGCCGACCAGTTGGCGGCCCATCCGCCGCGGCCGCGCTCGCTGCTCGCGGTGACGGCACTGAGCTATACGGCCGTGCCCGCGGTGGTGCTGCCGCTCCGTGCCGGTGTCCGTGCCGGTGCCGCTGTCTGTGGCGTTCATGCGGGCGGGGGTGCCCGTTCCGGACCGTCGTACGCTCGCGCGTCCGGGTGGCGCGGGGAGCGGTGCGGCCGTTCGCCGTCCGTGTCGCCGGGCGATCCGGGGCGTCGCACAGTGAGGAGGACCTCGCGGAGTCCGTACGCCGTATGCCGCATGGCCGGCGCGGGATCGGCAAGGAGAACCAGCATGCCGCGCGGAGCGGGCGCCGGGCGTCCGGCCGCGGAGGAGCGACGTGTGAGGAGCTCATGACGGTGCGACAGCCATCACGACCGCCGGGCAGCACCCATCCGGACCCGGTCCCGCCCACCCCGGGCCCGGGCCCCGGGCCACCAGGACCCACGCCGGGCCCGGTACCCGGCCCGGTCCCCGCACCGGGCCCCGATCCGGTGCCCCCGCAGCCACCACGTCCCGAGCCGGACCCGGTCCCGCCCCATCCGGCGCCGCCGACACCGGGACCGGAGCCCGGCCCCGCGCCCGATCCGCTCCCGGCCCCGGGCGTGGGAAGGGCCGCGCCACCGGGCAGCTCCGGACAGCCCACCCCGGAGCTGCGGGGTACGCCCGCACCACAGTGACGAGGCAGGCCCTGGCCGTCCCACGGCGGATCGCCGGGGCCTGCCCATGGGTCGGCGTGGGCCCGCGCCGACCCGCCGGACAGGTTCTACGCTCGGCGGGTGCGGAATTCCGAGGAGCGTGCCGAGGGTGCGGGACCGTTCATCACCCGGCTGACCTGGCGCCTCGAAGAGGGCGGCACCGCCGTCTGGGAGTCGCGGGCGGCCCGTAAGCGCGGGACGCTCGCCGTACGGCCCGAGGGCGCCACCGAGACCAGTGCGCGGCGCGCCGGCGCCCCGGCGCTCGACCGGCTGCGCAAGCTCAACGGCGTGGCCGCGGTCTCCTTCACGATCGGCGGGACCCTCTTCGCCCTCGGCGCGGCGCTCGCCCAGTGGAGCTCGGGCCGGACCACCAGCGCCACGATCTACTTCACCGGCGGGGTGTTCTTCACCCTGGGCGGCTATGCCTCACTCGTTCAGGCCATCAACGCGCCACGGCGGGAGAGCACGGCCGGTTCGCTGACCACGCACCGCTTCCGGTGGTGGAGCTACGAGCCGGGCCGGATCGACTGGCTCAGTACCTTCGTGCTGTTCGCGGGGACGCTGGTGTTCGGCGTCAACCTGCTGGACTCCTTTCTCCAGGGGCTCACGAGCCGCCAGCTGGACCGGCTGGTCTGGGCGCCCGACATGATCGGCTGTCTGCTGTTCCTGATCTCGGGTCATCTGGCGATCGCCGAGATCTGCCACGGCCGGCCGTGCATCCACCGGCGCCGCCTCGGTTGGTGGATCGTCGCGGTCAATCAGCTGGGATCCGTGCTCTTCATGGTCTCCGCGGTGGCCGCGTTCACCCGTCCGGAGACCGGCAGTGAGATCAGCGTCGGCGTAGCCAACTGGGGCACTCTCACGGGGGCCCTGTGCTTCGCGGTCGCCGGGGTGCTCCAGGCCTACGAACGCCCCTGACATGCGGCCGACCGGACCCTGTGTAAACGTGGATGCACTGCATGGTCACCTGTGGGTCCGGTTCGGACGGCCAGGTTTCTCAAGTGAGGAGTGACCCATGGCCACTCAGAAGAAATATGTGGGCGGCTGGACGGCGTTCGCCGCGGTCCTGATGATTTTCGGTGGCGCGATGGCCTTCCTGGAAGGCATCTCCGCCATCGCCAAGGACCAGGTCTTCGTCACCACACAGAACTACGTCTTCTCCTTCAACCTCACGGGCTGGGGCTGGATCCATCTCATCCTGGGCATCGTCATCCTGCTCGCGGGTGTCGCACTGCTCGCGACCGGCGCGATGTGGGCACGGGTCATCGGTGTGATCCTGGCCGGCCTGGGTGCGCTCGCGAACTTCCTGTGGATTCCGCACTACCCGTTCTGGGCCATCGTGCTGATCGCCATCGACATCTTCATCATCTGGGCGCTGTGTACGGATAACCACCGCCACACCGCCGCCACCAGGTGAGCCGAACCCTCCGGCACCGGCCATGACCACCGGACCCACCGCGCAGGAACGCGCGGAACAGGGCAGGGCACTTCGCTCCGAAGTGCCCCGCTCCCGTCATGCGGACTTCCAGCCCCCGGCGGACCGCGCCGATCCGGTGGACATCATCGAACGGCAATCCGCCTCCCGCGTACCGGAGTTGGTACCCATCCGCTACGGGCGGATGCTGGAGTCGCCGTTCCGCTTCTACCGCGGTGCCGCCGCCATCATGGCCGCGGACCTGGCGACGACCCAGTCGACGGGGCTGCGGACCCAGCTGTGCGGGGACGCCCATCTGCTGAACTTCCGGCTGCTGGCCTCCCCCGAGCGGCATCTGATGTTCGATATCAACGACTTCGACGAGACCCTGCCCGGGCCGTGGGAGTGGGACGTCAAACGGCTGGCGGCCAGCTTCGCCATCGCGGGCCGCGGCAACGGCTTCAGCGAGACGGTCCGGGCCGACATCGTGCGGGCCGCCTGCGCGTCCTACCGCGACCGGATGTATCAGTACGCGGACCTGCGGACCCTGGAGGTCTGGTACGCCCATGCCGACATGGCCGACGTACAGGCCGAGGAGGCGCAGGAGCTGGGCAGCAGGGGCCGGGCGGGGCTGTCCCGGGTCATCACGGAAGCCCGTACGCACGACACCGTGCAGGCGTTCCACAAGCTGACCCGGAAGAGCGCCGACGGCCGGGTCCGCTTCGCCGCCGATCCCCCCTTGATCATGACGCTGGACGAGCTGCTGCCGGACGTGGAGCGCGATGAGCTGGAGGAGCGGATCCGCGCGCTGATCGAGAGCTACTCCGGCTCTCTGCGGTCGGACCACCGGCGGCTGCTGGAGCAGTACCGGGTGGTCGACGTGGCCCGCAAGGTCGTGGGCGTGGGCAGTGTGGGCACCCGCTGCTGGATCGTGCTGCTGCTCGGCAAGGACACCGAAGACCCGCTGCTGCTCCAGGCCAAGGAGGCCGACGAGTCGGTCCTCGCCCCGTACGTCGGCGCGGCCGTCCAGCCCACCCAGGGCGAGCGCGTCGTGGGCGGCCAGCGGCTGATGCAGGCCGCCAGTGACATCTTCCTCGGCTGGGACCGGGTCACCGGGATCGACGGCCGCAGCCGCGACTTCTACGTACGCCAGCTGCGCGACTGGAAGGGCATCATGCCCGCGGACTCGATGGTGCCGGTGGGCATGCGGCGGTTCGCGGTGCGCTGCGGTGCCACGCTGGCCCGTGCGCACGCCCGCTCCGGCGACCGGTTCGCGATCGCCGGCTACCTCGGGCGGGGAACGGTCTTCGATGAGGCGCTGGCGCGGTTCGCGGAGCGTTACGCGGACCAGAACGAGCGCGATCACCAGGCACTCGTGGAGGCGGTCCGGGACGGCCGGGTCACCGCCCACCCGGGCTGAACCGGCGGGCGGCACCGCGGCGGCGAGGGGCGGGCGCTGCCGACGCCACCCGTTCGGCGCACCCGGTATCGCCCGGGATGTACGGTCCGTCCGCCCCGCCTAGCATGGTGCCGAATGGCTCCGATGAAGGCGGCCCCCATGCGCCCCACGGCGAAGTTCTCCATCAGCTTCGGCCTGGTCACGATCCCGGTCGCCGCGTACAACGCCACGGACACCTCCGCGTCGGTGAGCTTTGTGCGGATCCATACGGCGGACGGCGGACGGGTGCGCAACCAGCCCGTGTGCTCACTGGAGGGCGTCGAGATCACCCAGGACGAGATCGGCCGGGGCTACAAGCCCGGCGACGGCGACACGGTGGTGCCGCTGAGCGACGAGGATCTGGACGCGCTGCCGCTGCCCACCGCGAAGACCCTGACGATCCTGGCGTTCGTCGCCGGCGGCGACATCGACCCGCTCCAGATGGGCAAGGGCTACTACCTGGGCATCGACAGCCCCGCCGCGGCCAAGCCCTACGTGCTGCTGCGGGAGGCGATGGAGCGGCATCAGCGCGTCGGGCTGGGCAAGATCGCGCTGCACGGGCGGGAGACCCTCGCGATGATCCGCCCGATGCAGGATGCGCTGGTCATGCAGGTGCTGTTGTGGCCGCACCAGATCCGTTCCATGGACGGGGTGCTGCCCGAGCGGCAGGCGGAGGTCGCCCGCAACGAGGTGTCGGCCGCCGAGGCCCTGATGGATTCCTTCGGTGAGCTGTCGGACGACGATCTGCACGATCACTACCGGGAGTCACTCGAAGAGATCGTGTCGGCGAAGCTGGCGCACCGTGAGCCGGAGTTCCCGGCCGGCGAGGAGCAGCCCGCCGGAGAGGTGATGGACCTGATGGCGGCCCTCCAGGACAGCGTCCGGGCGGCCAAGAGGTCCCGCGGCGAGGACGAGGAGCCCGCGTCCCGGTCCGGCCGTACCGCGAAGAAGACCACGGCGAAGAAGAGCACAGCGGCGAAGAGCACGGCGGCGAAGTCCACCGCCACCAAGAGCACCGCCACGAAGGCAGCTGCCAAGAAGACCGCCGCCAAGAAGCAGACCGCGGCGAAGAAGACCGCGAGCCGGGGCGGGCGGCGGGCCGGCTGAGCCTCCCGCCGCCCGCCGCCGGGCCCCGGCCGCCGGTGGCCGCCCCGCCCCGCCTGTGCACATAAGGCGTCCGCCGCGGGGTACGCGAGCGTCATCAGGCCTTACTGCCCATACAGTTACGGAGGCTGACGCCATGGGTATCGGCGGATGCATCGGTCTGCTCGCGGTGGGGGCGATTCTCACCTTCGCGGTGGACTGGCACATGGCCGGCATCAACGTTGACCTGGTCGGCATCATCATGATGATCGTCGGCATCATCGGGCTCGCGACCTATGTGAGCATTTTGAAGCGGCGGCGCGTCCAGCCGCCGTCCCCGGCCGCTCCGGTCGTCGATGTCGAGGACACCCGCTACTACAAGTAGTCACCGGCCAGGCGGTCTTGGTTTCGCCACCGGCACCGCCCTTCAGCCGCAGGACGTACCGGCCTTCGGCAGGACCCCGTTCAGCAGGAAGTCGTCGACATGGCCCTGCACACAGAGGTCTCCGGTGGTGTAGGCGGCATGTCCCTCACCGTGGAAGGTCAGCACCACACTCGAATTACCCAGCTCACGGGCCATGTTGAAGGCGCCCTCGTACGGCGTCGCCGGGTCGTTGCTGGTCGCGACGAGCAGCAGCGGCGGTGCGTCGGGCGCCGCGACCGCCCGGGAGGAGTCGTCGCCCGCCACCGGCCAGCCGTAGCAGTCCAGCAGGAGCGGGGCGATGTCCGGGCCGAAGAGCGGGGACGCCTGGGTGAGTTCGCGCTCCGCCCGGGGGTAGTCGTCGGCGCCGTAGCGTTCCGAGGTGTCCCGGCACGAGATCGCCCGGAGGGCCAGCTGGTCCTGCGGCGGTAGCTCGTCCCGCCCCACCTGCGGTGCCGGGACCGTACGGGCGGCGCTGCCGCCACCGCTCTCGCTCAGGCGGAGGATCCCGGCGGCGTCGCCCCGCCGCAGCTGCGCCAGCGCCTGGCGCAGCGCCGGCCAGTCGCTTCTGCTGTAGAGGGCCTCCCGCAAGGCGTACACATAGGTGGTCTCATCCACCGTCTCGCCCTTCACCTTCATCGGCCGTTCACTCAACTCCTGGTACCACGTGCGCAGTTGCTCCTGCGCCTGGCGCTTGTCGCCACCCAGCGGGCAGCCCACGCCCTGGAGGCAGTCGGCGGCGAAGTCGTCCAGCGCCCGCTGGAAGCCGCGGGCCTGGGCCAGTGCGGTCTGCCAGGTGTTCTTGGTCGGGTCCTCGACGCTGTCCAGGACCATCCGGCCGACCTTGTCGGGGAACTCGTGGGCGTAGACCGCGCCCAGCTTGCTGCCGTAGGAGAAACCCAGGTAGTTGAGCTTGTCGTTGCCGACGGCGGCGCGCAGGACGTCCATGTCCCGGGCGACATCGGGGGTGCCGACCCAGCGCAGCAGCCCGCCGGAGTACCGGCCGCAGGCCTCGTTGATGCGCTTCTCCTTCGTGGCGAGGCTGTCGTCGCCGCCCGTGGCGAGTTTGCTGCCGCAGGAGATGGGTTCGGTGTGGCCGGTGCCGCGCGGATCGAAGCTGACGATGTCGTAGCGCTGGTTCAGCCGGGCGAAGGCGTTCCCGCTGTCGATCAGATAGTTGACGCCGGAAGCACCCGGACCTCCGGGGTTGATCACCAGTGAGCCGAGGTGCTCGCCGGGCCCGGTCGCCTTCAGCCGGATCAGCTGGACCTGCATCGTGCTCCGCTTGGGGTTGGCGTAGTCCCGCGGCACCTCCATACGGGCGCACTCCAGGCGTTCCCGGAAGCCGGGCGGCTGGGAGGCGCCGTCGCTCTGCGCGCCGTTCCGGAGGTCCTGGCCACAGGGCTCCCAGGACAGTGTCTGCTGGTAGAACGGCGTCAGCTCCGGGTCATCGACGGCCCCCGCGGCCGGAGTTCCCACGAAGACGCAGAGCAGCGCCACCACCGCCGCCAGGGCCGACAGCCGCAGGGCTGTCATGCGCCGGCGAACACACCGCGCTCCCCCTACTCCCACACGAGACGGTGCACGGCGTGTTCCCGGCATATTCCGAGCCTAGGGCCGTTGCAGAGCTCCCGCACACCTGCCGTGCGCCGGCCGCCGTGGCGCCTGCGACGGGCCCCGGCGGCAACCGACGGTCACGGCGTCATGACCCGGCCACCCAGCGGGGCCGGGCCTTCTCGGAGCGTGGTCCCGGGGGCCTTTCGGTCCGCTCAAGATGCGGAGGTCGCGACTCCGATCACTCTGGAGAGTAGGGCAGATCGATGCCATCGCGTGGTGGGGCCCTGCACAGACGCCCATCGGCTGCACGGCCGGGAAAAGGTGACGTACCCATGAATGACGGAACCAAGGTCCTGCTGGCCGCCGCCTTGGCCGGTGGCTATGTGCTGGGCCGGACGAAGAAGGGCCGGTTCGCGCTCACGATGGCGTCCTATATCGCCGGGCGGCAGTTCGGGCTCGAACCACGCCAGCTCGTGGCCCAGGGAATGCGCAAGCTCAACGAGATTCCCCAGGTCGCAGAGCTGGGGGAGCAGCTGCGCGGAGAAGTGCTGGACGTCGGGAAGAAGGCCCTGACGACCGCGGCCAACCGCCGTCTGGAGACGCTCGCCGACACCCTCCACGACCGTACCCGCGTGCTCGAATTCGGCCCGGAGGAGGAAGAAGAAGGCGAGGAGGAAGAGGGGGAATTCGAGTACGACGAGGAGGAAGAGCCGGAGGAGGAAGAGGAGGAGCCCGAGGAGGAAGAAGAGCCGGAAGAGGAGTACGACGAGGGTGAGGGTGCGGAGGAGGAGCCCGAGGAGGAGGAAGAGGAGCCCGAGGAGCGGCCCCGTCGGCGTACGCCACGAGGCGGCGCACAGAAGCGGGGTGGGCAGCCCGCCAAGAAGACCGCCGGGAAGAAGGCCGCCGACGGCCGGAAGACCGCGGCGAAGAAGGCCGCACCCGCCAAGAAGACCGCGGCAAAGAAGACGGCGGCGAAGAAGACCGCCGCACAGAAGACAGCCAAGAAGGCGGCCCCGGCAAAGAAGTCCGCGGCCAAGAAGACCGCCGCGAAGAAGACGGCCGCGAAGAAGACCACGGGCAAGACGACCGCGGCCAAAAAGACGGCAGGCAAGGCCGCCGCCAAAAAAGCTCCTGCGAAGAAGACTGCCGCGCAGAAGAAGGCAGCTCCTGCGAAGAAGAGCGCCAAGAAGACAGCATCGCGCGTCGAGCGCCGGAGGTAACCGGTCATGGCCAAGACGGGACAGGACGACACGGGCTCGGGCCTCGATCGGCTGCGGGACGAGCTGGGGAACTACGCGACGCAATGGGTGGGGAACCTGGCCGGAAAGGCCGGCGACAAACTGACAGATGTGACCGGACAGCTCACCGATGTCGCGGAGGGCGGCGGATCGCTGTCCAAGATCGCGGGCAATCTCCTCGGCGGTGACTCGCCCGTCAAGGCCGCCCTCAAGGGGACGGCGGAGAACGTCAAGGACACCGTCACCGGAAAGGCCAAGGAGCTCTTCGGCGGCGGAAAGGGAAAGCGCAAATCGGGGGACCAGAAGGTCACCAACATCATCGAGGTCCTCGACGTCGGAGTGCCGCTGCGCACCGCCTACGACCACTGGACGCAGTACGAGAAGTTCAGCGGCTTCACCAAGGGCGTCCGCAATGTGTCGATGCACGATGAGACGACCAGTGACTGGAAAGCCAAGGTCGGTCCGTCGACCCGGGGCTGGAAGGCCACCGTTCAGGAGCAGGTGCCGGACGAACGCATCATCTGGACGTCCGAGGGTGCCAAGGGATCGACCCGCGGTGCCGTCAGCTTCCACGAACTGGCGCCGAACCTGACCCGCATCGTGCTGGTCGTCGAGTATTACGCCTCGGGATTCTTCGAGAAGACCGGAAATATCTGGCGCGTCCAAGGACGGCGGCTGCGGCTGGACTTCAAGCATTTCCAGCGCTACGTCACACTCACCGACGAGGAGCCGGAGGGCTGGCGCGGCGAAATCCGCGAGGGCGAGGTCGTCCGGACCCACGAAGAGGCCATCGAGGACGAAGAGGCCGAGGAGCGCGAGGGCGAAGAACGCGAAGGCGAGGACGCGGACGAGGAATACGACGAGGACGGCGAGGACGAGGACGAAGCCGCGGACGAAGACGAGGAAGGCGAGCCGGAAGAGGAGTACGAGGACGAGGACGGCGAATGGGATGAGGAAGCGGAAGGCGAGGAGGAAGAGGAGGAATGAGCACCGCACTGGTGAAATCACTTGACGAGCTGGGCCGTTGGGAACAGCTGGACACCGTGATCGGCCCGGTGCAGCGGGTGGTGCGCGGCCTGCCCCTGGGGCGCTTCCGCGATGTGCTGCACGGCCTGCCGATCGGTCATCCGCTGCACCCGGCGCTGGTGCAGCTGCCGATGGGCGCCTGGATGTCCGCCGCGGTGCTGGACGCCGTCCCGGGTACCCGGCGCGGGGCCCGCCTCCTGGTAGGCGTGGGCGTCCTCTCGGCCGTACCGGCCGCATGGGCGGGCTGGGTGGACTGGGCCGAGCAGCACGAGGACCAGATGCGGACCGGGCTGGTGCATGCGGGATCGATGGCCCTGGCCATCGGCCTGTACGCGAGGTCCTGGGTGCATCGCGGCCGCGGCAGCACCGTGCGCGGCAAGCTGCTCGGGTTCGCCGGGCTGTCCGCGGCCGGCGCCGGCGGCCTGCTCGGCGGGCATCTCGCGTTCCGGCAGGGCGCGGGCCCCAACAAGGCGGAGCCGGTGCCCCGTCTGCTGGAAGAGGGCTGGCACCCCGTGGGCAGGGTGGAGGACTTCCCGGTCGGCGAGGCCGTGCGCCGGGAGCTCGGTGAGGTGCCCCTGCTGGTGGTACGTCAGCCGGGCGGTGAGATCCATGTGCTGGCCGGGCGGTGCAGCCATCAGTCCGGGCCGCTGACGGACGGCACGCTCGCCGACGGCTGTGTGACCTGCCCCTGGCACGGCAGCGTCTTCCGGCTCTCGGACGGGGCGAACGTCGCCGGCCCGGCGACCGCTCCCCAGCCCTCCTTCCGGGTGAGCGTGGAGGGCGACGGCACCGTTTACGTGCAGTTGCCCGGCGCGGGCTGAGCCGTTCGCGGGGGTGCTCCGGGGGCAGGGCCGGGCGTGCGGCGGGGCCAGGCGCTCGCCGCTCCCCCTCCCGGGGCCGGTCACTCGCCGCTCCACCCCCGCAGCCACCACCGCCCGACTGGCCGAACGCCCTCTCGTGGCTGCCGCGCCCCCTCCCGGGCCTCACCCGCCCCCGGCCGCCCGGGAATCCCTCCCGTGCGGGTGCGCGAACGCCCTGCTCAGCGGCCGTACGCCGGGCCCGCCGTAAGCCGCCACCGGCTACCGTCGAAGAGCGTGCGCGTCCGGCCCCGCCCCGTGGGGCCGCGCCCGGCCGTGCCGATCCGCGTCCAGTGGAAGGGCTCATCATGCGTGTGCTTCCGGCCGCTCCCCCGATCGGAGGGCTCACCGCTGTCGTCACCGGCGGCTCGCGGGGGCTCGGGCTGCTCATGGCCCGCCAGCTGCTGCGGCGCGGCTGCGATGTCGTGCTGCTGGCCAGGGACGAGGCCGAACTCGGCAGGGCCGTCGGCAAGCTGCGGCAGTGGGGCGGCGGGACGGTGCGCGCCGTGGTGTGCGATGTGCGGGACCGTGCCGCGGTGCGGGACCGTCTCGCGGAGATCGCCGGGGAGCACGGCGTGCTGGACATCGTCATCGCCAACGCCGGCATCATCCAGGTCGGCCCGGCCGACGCGCTGGGCGCCGACGGTTTCGAGGAGGCGATGGACTCGGTCTTCAACGGGGCCCTGAACACCGCGCTCGCCGCCCTCCCCCACCTGCGGCGCAGCCCGGCCGGCGGCCGGCTGGCGCTGGTCGGGTCGGTCGGCGGCCTGCTGGCGGTGCCGCATCTGCTGCCGTACTCCTGCGCCAAGTCCGCGGTGGCCGCGCTGGCCGAAGGGCTGCACGCGGAGGAGGCCCCGCACGGTGTCACGGTGACCGCGGTCCACCCCGGTCTGATGCGCACCGGATCGCATCTGCACGCGCTCTTCGGCGGGGACCGGCGCCGCGAGTACGCCTGGTTCTCGGCGCTGGCCGGGGCCCCTGTGCTCTCCATGAACGCCGAGCGGGCGGCGGAGCGCATCGTGACCGCGCTGCAGCGGCGGCGGCCCCGGATCGTGCTGACGCCGGCGGCCAGGCTCGGCGCCACGGCGCACGGGCTGGCCCCGGTGACCACCACCCGGCTGGCGTCCGCGGTCGCCCGGGTACTCCCCCGCAACGGTGCGCGCGGCACCGTCGCCGGTTCGACGGTCGCCGCCGGGGAACAGCCACCGGCCCGTCGGCTCCGCGGTGTCCTCGGCGCCCTCAACGAACGGGCGGCCGACCGCTTCAACCAGCGGTGAGGACCCGTACGGGCGGCGCCATGGTCGACGCGACCGCGGAGCGCATCGCGACGCTCGGCGGCTCCCCCACCGGGTCACCCGGCGCGCTGACCGCCGAAAGCAGCTGGGACGACTACTCCGTCGGACGGGCGCAGGCCATCGAGCACCTCGGTGCGCTGGACGTCGTCTACTCGGGCGTCATCAAGGACGCGGCCCCGCCGTTGCGAAATGGCGACGGCGGGGCCGCGGCGGTCAGTGCTTAAGGGTGTCCCGGCCCTTTTCCACCGCCTGTTTCATTTTCCCCAGGGCCTGTTCCGCCTTGCCCCGCCTCTGAAGTCCTCTGTTTCCGAGGGCCCTCCCCGTCGTCTCCTTGGCCTTTCCCTCGACGATATGGCCGAGGTTCCTGGTCTTCTTCGCGATACCCATGGTGTGCTCCCTTCAGGATTCTTCGGCGGGTGGCAGCAGGGTCCCGAGCGGCCCGAGATCCAAATTGAGGTCCTGCATCGTCAGTTCATAGCGGGTGCAGAGTTCCACCATGCGGTCGTGCAGAATCATCAGCGTCGCGCCCAGGCGTTCCTCCTGTTCCTCGGTGAGGTCCCCGGCGTCGACGCGTTGCAGGGCCTGGCGTTCCATCAGCTGGCGCAGCAGCTCGACCAGGGTGAGGACGAGCTTGATCAGGTCCCGCTCCACCGTGTCGGGGTCGGCGCTGATCCGGTGTGCCGGATGCCGGGCCGCCGGGCCGCCGGGCGGCGGGATGTCCTGGGGTGCCGCGGGCAGCAGCCGGAAGGCCCGGTCGGCCGCGTCGGCGACATCGTCGAACCGGTTGCCGGGCCGGCGCTCCTCAGCCGTCATGGTCGTCCCGTACCGGGGTGGTGAGGGCGGACCACGGGGAGGGGTTCTGTTCGCTGATGGAGACGATCAGGGCGCGCAGCGAGATGCGGACCAGGTCGATGTCGGCGATGGAGAGCACGACGTCGCCGGTGAGGACCACACCACCGCTGAGCAGCCGGTCCAGCAGATCGATCAGTGCGATCTGCCGGTCCGGCAGGGGTTCGTCCGTCGTTGCCGGCGGCCCGCTCGCCGGCCTCATGGAGCGGCTCCCCGCACCGGTTCGGTCTCGGGCGGCGTGGCGAAGGAGTACGGGGCCCAGGGCCCGGTGACCTCCACACGCACCCCGGACAGCCCCTCGGCGGCCCGACTGACGTCGGCGCGGAAGCTCTCGGCCTGCCCGAGGGGCACGAGGTAGGCGTCGTTGACGACGTTCTCGCCCGGCCCGCGCGCGAGTTCGCCCTGCTGCACCCGGTGCTGGACCCGGTCGACCGCATGGCCGCGGGCGGCGGCCTCGACCCGCCGGGCGACCTCTTCGGCGTCGCGGTAGGCGTCCTCCCGGGCATGCCGCTGTGCCTTGCGGTGGCTGAGGTAGGCGCGTCCGGGGCTCAGGCCGGTGTCCGCGTCCGCGGGTGGCGCGGCCGGCCGGTCGGTGGGCGCGGGCGCCTCGACATAGATCTTGACGCCCCACTCCGTGTGCGCGGCCAGCTCGGCCAGCCGGCCGGCGAACGCCTCCTGACGGGCCTCCAGCATGCGCCGCACCCGCTCGTCGTCGAGGTACACCGTCGCCAGCCGGAGCGGCAGGACGGTGGTGCGGGCGGCCAGCGCCTCGATCACCCGGTGATGGGCGCGGGCCACCGACTCCAGCCACTCCAGATCCTCCAAGTTGGCGCGCAGCGCGGCCTCGTGGAAGTCCTCCTCGGGCACCGGGCTCACGGCGACCACCACGTCACCGCGCTCCCCGGCCCGCACCAGATGCACCGGTGCGTCCGCGACCCCGGGCAGGTCGGCCAGCGCCTCGGCCAGCGATCCGCCGGCATCCCGCGCGACCGCGTACGCATAGCTGATGACCTCGGTCATGAGGTGTCCCGCCGCTTCTTGGTACGGGGGCGGGGCTCGGGCCGTTTGGCACGGGTGCCACTGGTGCGGCGGGTGGCAGTGGCCCGGCGGGCGGCGGGACGGGGCTTCTCCTCGGTCTCGGCCTCGGCCTCGCCTTCGTCCTCCCCCGCCTCCTCATCCTCGTACTCGTACTCCTCCTCGTCCTCCTCCTCGGCCGCGGGCAGTTCGTCGCCCTCCCGCAGGGACTGGATCTCGGCGCGCAGCCGTTTGTTCTCGTCGGCGAGCGAGCGGTAGCCGTCGGACGCGCGGGACGAGAGCGAGGGGTCGTGCTCCCACCAGTCGATGCCCATCTCCTTCGCCTTGTCCACCGAGGCGACCAGCAGGCGCAGTTTGATGGTGAGCAGTTCGATGTCCAGCAGGTTGATCTGGATGTCACCGGCGATGACGATGCCCTTGTCCAGGACCCGCTCCAAGATGTCGGCAAGGTTGGCCGAGGAGCCCTGCCCGCCGTACGGGCCGGCCCGGGACGGATAGTCGCCCATCCTCCTGGCGACGGGTTCGTTCACGGCCGCTGCACCTCGATTCCCGGCGTTGCGACGGGAGCGCGGGGCGGCGCTCCCGTTCCGCGGCGGCCACCGCGGTCAGCTGTCGGTGCCCTGGGCATGGGCCCTGATCTCGTCCAGCCGGTCCAGCAGCTCGTCCTCGCGCCGGTCGAAGGCCTCCTCGGAGATCTCTCCCGCCAGCAGCGCGCGTTCGAGCTCGGCGAGCTCCCGCTCGATGGGTTCGGGGTCGTAGTACTCCTGCTCAGCGGCGTCGAGGGCGCGTTCCATGACCCAGGCCACGCCGCGCACCGGCGCCAGCGGAAGGGTGGCAATCTGACTCAACAGGCCCATGAGGACCCCCTAGACGAAACTGTAGGCGGGCAGCGGACCGAGCAGCCGGAGGTCGAAGTCCTCCCCCAGCTCCTTGGCGAGATCCCGCTGCGCACCGAGGAAACTCTTCTCGTTGTCCTGCTCCACCAGGAAGGACACGCTCAGGAAGTCGTTCCCGCTCGGTGGTGAGGGGCGCTCCTCCCGGGCGAAGCCGCGCAGCGCGTCGAGGACTCCGGCGGCGAGCTGCTCCTGTCGTGCCTGTACTTCCTGGGAGACCATCTCACCGAGCGCGAGCGGGAGTTCGGGTGCGGCCTCGCCGCTTCTGATCTGTTCGTTGAGCTGTCGTGCCTGATCCGACTCCGTGAGGATCTGCCGCAGCAGCGCGTCCTCGTCCTGGGCGGCCTTCAGGTGGTATTCGACGCAGCCCTCCAACGCCTCCAGCCGCTCGGCGAATTCGTCCGCCCGCTCCTTCAGGACGGCCCGAACGGCCTCGTCGTCCGTGGTCGTGAAGCCGAACTGCAAGGGCAGGACGGTGCCGTCGGACATCAGCCGCTCCTGGACGGCCTGGTGCGCGCCGAGGTCCCGGCGCTTGGGCCGCAGCTCTTCCGGGGCGTCGCTGACGACGGCGGACAGCTGCTTGCTCTGCACCGTGCGGAGGTCGGACGGGGGGTTTCCCACCCCGTGGAGGCCCTCCAGGTTCTGCGGATGGGTGGTCGCGAGGATGGAGTAGACGTAGACCGACATCCCTCACTCCTTTCGGCGCCGGGCCGGCCGGCGAGCGGACCGCTCGCGCCGCTCAGCGGGCTCCTTGCGCCTCGACTCGTGCTCCTCGTCGTCGTCACTGCCGCCCTTGAGGGCGTCGGTCACCGCTTCCGCGGCCCCGGACAGCGCACCCTTGGCCTTGCCGTGCGAGCCGCCCTCGGTCACCTCACCGACGAGGTCGGTCAGCTGGGAGGGTGCCTTGCGTCCCGCTTCCAGGTCGAGGCGGTTGCAGGCCTCGGCGAAGCGCAGGTAGGTGTCGACGCTCGCGACGACGATACGGGCGTCGATCTTGAGGATCTCGATACCCACCAGCGACACACGCACAAAGGCGTCGATGACCAGACCGCGGTCCAGGATCAGATCGAGGATGTCGTAGAGGTTTCCGGAGCCTCCGCCGCCACCTGCGGCAACGGTTCCTCCGCTTTGCGGCACCACAGTCACGGTGCCTCCCTTCACCGGCTCGCTCCGGCCTTACGGAGCGGCCGTCTCGTTCGCCGGGCGAACGGTCCTGGGTGGCTTCCCGGGCTATCGGCGGTCGATCTGGCCTCGGGTGTAGCGGCGGGTGCGCTCGTACGCCACCAGTTCGCCTTCCTTGTCCAGCACCACCCGGTAGGTCGCCATCACGCTGGTCGTCCCGGGGACGCGTTCCAGCTCCAGGACTTCCACGTCCGCCTGCCAGCCGTCCTCTGTCGGCTGCACCGCGGAGACGGACTCGGGGGCCCGCCCCAGCAGTTCCTTGAGCTGGTCCGCCGCGTACCGCATGGCACGTGGCGCCGAAACACGACGGCCCGTGCGCGGCTCTTCGCTGTCGCTTTCGCTGTCGCGGTGGCCGGCCCGGACACTGCTCGCGCTTCTGGCGGTCTTTTTGACGCTCTTCTTGGCGGTCTTCTTACCGGACGGACGCCGAACTCGTTCGGTCTCGTCCTCTTCGCCTGTGGCCATGTTCCTCTCCGAAATCGGAGGCGACATGCTGCCCGCGCCACTACAAAGAGGCGCCATTTCATGATACGCGGCTTGAGCTGAGCGCATCTTGGAGCCGAAATGCCTGGTCCCGGGCCTGCCGTCACCGGCCCGGCAGCGAGTGCCGGGGCCCGGTGGTCGGCGTAACGTCAGCACTGTCCCGGCAGAGACGTCATGACGGTCTCGGCACGGGGAGAAACCGGCGGGCCGGAGTGGGGCTCGATGGCACGACGACAGTGCGCAGGTGCGCGATGACCGGCGGGAACGGGCCCGGCCCGACGGGCGACCCGGTGGGCCGGGCGCTGCTGCGTGCGATGGCGGAGACCGGGGCGTCCGTCGGCGGGGTCTATGTGCTGGCGGCCGACGCGCCGGTCCTCCAGCTGACCGTCATGAGCGGGGTACCGGCGCCGTTCCTGGCCCCGTGGGACCGGGTCGCGCTGGCAGCCCCCATCCCGGTCGCCGTCGCCACCCGCGAACAGCGTCTGGTGTGGGCGGGCGGCCAGCAGCAGATGGCCCGCGACTTCCCGCGGACGGCGGTGGCGGTGCCCTATGACTTCTCGCTGGCGGCGGCCCCGGTCAGCAGCCCGGCCGGCAGCCTGGGCGCCTTGCTGCTGCTGTGGCCCGCCGGGCACGCGTCCCAGCTGTCGGCAGCGGAACGCGACGCGGTGACGGCCGCCTGCCGGCGCCTGGCGGCGCTGCTGGCACGGCACCCCCGGCCCGACGGCTCCGGACCGTCCGAGGCGCCGCGGGTCCTCGCGCCGCCGCCGGAGCGGGCCGTGAGCCCGGACGAGGCGCTGGCGGCGGCCGACTACCTGGAGCGGCTGCCCGGCGGTTGCTGCGCCCTCGACCTGGAGGGACGTATCACCCTGGTCACGCAGGGCGCGGTGGAGCTGCTCGGCGAGAAGGGCAGCCGGCTGATCGGCGCGCGTCCCTGGGAGGCGCTGCCGTGGCTGCGCGACCCGGTCTTCGAGGACCGCTACCGCGCCGCGGTGATCAGCCGCCGGCCGACCTCGTTCACCGCCAGCCGGCCGCCGCACCACTGGCTCACCTTCCGGCTCTTCCCGGACAGCAGAGGTCTGAGCGTACGGATCAGCCCGTCGGACACAGACTACGGCCCGGTGGCGCCCGCACCCGCGCAAGGGGAGGTCGTGCCGGTGCGGGCCGGGCAGATCTACCACGTGCTGCATCTCGCGGCCGCCCTCACCGAGGCCGTGGGGACCCAGGATGTGGCCGATCTCGTCGCCGACCAGATCGTGCCGGCGTTCGACGCCCAAGGCATGCTCATGTACGTGGCGGAGGCGGGCCGGCTGCGGACCATCGGGCATCGCGGCTACTCCGCCGAGGCGGTCGCCGCCTTCGAAGGGGTCGCCCTCGGCGCCGCCAACAGCCCCGCCGTCCACGCCCTCGCCACCGGGGAGCCCAGCTTCTTCTCGTCCCCCGAGGAGATCGAACGCGACTACCCGGGACTGCCGCGGCTGACCGGCAAGGCGGCGCGGGCCGTGCTGCCGCTGATCGTGTCCGGCCGCCCGGTCGGCTGCTGCATCCTCGCGTACACCCGGGCCCGCACCTTCAGCCTGGAGGAACGCCAGGTCCTGACCTCACTGGCGGGGCTGATCGCCCAGGCGCTGGACCGGGCCCGCCTGTACGACACCAAGCAGCAGCTGGCACACGACCTCCAGGCCGGCCTGCTGCCGCACCGGCTGCCCCCGGTACCGGGGTTCGCCGTCGCCGCCCGTTACCTGCCGTCGACCCGCGGTATGGACATCGGCGGCGACTTCTACGACCTGATCCGCCTCAACGAGCACAGCGTCGCCGCCGTCATCGGTGACGTGCAGGGCCACAACGCGGCGGCGGCCGCCCTCATGGGGCAGGTCCGCACCGCCGTCCGCGCCTACGCCACCGCCGGGGCCGCACCGGACGAGGTACTGGCCCGGACGAACCGGCTGCTGACCGATCTGGACCCGGGGCTGTTCACCAGCTGTCTGTACGTCCATATCGACCTGCGCACCCGCCGGGCGCGCCTGGCCGGTGCCGGGCATCCGCCGCCGCTGCTGCGCCACCCCGACCGGCACACCACGGTGCTGCATGTGCCCCCGGGGCTGCTGCTGGGCATCGAGCCCGGTGCCCGGTACTCCGCCACGGAGATCACCCTGCCGCCGAGGTCCGTCCTGGCGCTCTACACCGACGGCCTGATCGAAACGCCGGGGACCGACCCGGATCTCTCCGTCGCCGACCTCGCCGCACGCCTCAACGACGCCCCGCCACTGGGCCCGGACCGGCTCGCCGACTCCCTCCTGGAGAACCGGCACGGCGACGCGGACCGGCAGGACGACGTGGCTCTGATGCTGCTGGCGGCGCTGCCGACCGGGCCGGTCACGCCCGATGGAGACCTGAGGACCGGGGGACCGGGTGCTGAAGTGGACGGAGCATGAAGGACTTTGACGTCTCGTCACTTCACTCTCCCCGTGCCTGCAGTGAACCGCCGCCCCGGTGGAGTGCGCGCTGTGCCCGGCTGAGGACGCGGCTCGGGGCGCGGGTGCGCAGCGCAGCGCGGGCCGCGTTGGCGCCGGGGGCGCCGTGTACCCCGCCGCCCGGGTGGGCTCCGGCGGAGGCCAGGTAGAGGCCCGTCACGGGGGTTTCCGGGCGGGCGAGGCCCGGCAGCGGGCGGAACACCAACTGCTGGTGGAGGGCGGCCGTACCGCCGTTGAGGGCGCCCCCGTGCAGATTGGCGTCCAGCGCCTCCAGTGTGGGCGGGGCGAGAATACGGCGCGCCTTGATCCGGGACCGGAAGCCCGGCGCGAAGCGCTCGACCTGCTCCTCCAGCCGGTCCGCCATCGCCTCCTGGTCCCCCGGGCTCCAGGCGTCGCCGATCCCGCCCTCCCCCGCGTCCCCCCGGATCCGGTGGGGTACGTGGGTGTAGGCCCAGGCCGACTCGGTGCCCGGCGGGGAGCGGGTGGCGTCCGCGGTGGTCATCTGGCCGAACAGCGCGAACGGCCGGTCGGGCACCTGGCCCGCGGCGATCTGGGCGGTGAAGCGGGTGAGTTCGTCCATACCGTCGGCCAGATGCACGGTGCCCGCGGTGGCGGCGGCCCCGGCGGTCCACGGCACCGGGCCGCCGAGTGCCCAGTCCACCTTGAAGGTGGCGAAGTCCCATTGGAAGCGCCGCAGTTCCGCCGTCAGCCGGCCGGGGAGGTGCCGGGAGTCGACCAGCCGGCCGTACAGGGCGGGCACGGACACATCCGCCAGCACGGCGCGGCGGCCCGGCACGATCTCACCGATCGCGGTACGCACCGCCACCGCGCGCCCGGAGCGTACGACGATCTCGTCGACCCGCTCCCCGCAGCGCAGCACCCCGCCCCGGCGGTGCAGCCGCCGCACCAGGGCCGTGGTGAGCGACTGGGCACCACCGGCCGGGACCGGAAAGCCGTAGTGCTGGCCGAGCATCGACATCAGCCATCCGAAGCCGCCACTGCCGGTGGCCTCGGGGGCGAGGTCGGCGTGCAGGGCGTTGCCCGCCAGCAGCAGCCGGCCCGCCTCGCCGTGGAACTCCTCCTCGCCCAGGCGCCGTACGGGCAGCAGCATCATCCGCGCCAGCCGCAGCGCGCCGGCACCGCGGAGCCGGGAGGCGAGCCGGGCCACGGCACGCAGCGGCGGGAAAGGGGTGAACAGCGCGTCCAGGAGGTCGCCGCCGACCCGGTCCCAGACGTCGCACAGTTCCTGCCAGGCCGCGCCGTCGCCGGTGCCGAAGGTCTCCAGTCCCGCCACGGTTCCGGCCGTGGTGCGGCCCAGCAGCGCGCAGCGGCCGTCGGTCAGCGGATGGGCCAGCACCTGGGGCGCATGGCTCCAGACCAGCCCCTCTTCGTACAGGTGCAGGGCGGCGAGGACCGGGGAGGCGGCGGCGAGCGGATAGAACGAACTGCACAGGTCGTTGACGAAGTCGGGGTGTACCGCACGGTCGCTGCGGACCGCGCCGCCCGGCTCCTCCTGCTCCTCCAGCACCTCCACCGACCACCCGGCGTCGGCCAGCAGGTTCGCCGCGACAAGTCCGTTGGGTCCGGCACCGATCACCACTGCGTCCGGCATCGCTGCCTCCTGTTCACCCGCCCCGCCGTTGCACCGGGCCCGGCCGCCGGTGCGTCACCGGACGGAACGGCGGTCAGGATCCGGTGGACGCCCGGACCGGGGCCTCTTCGGCCACCTCGGCGAGCCTGCTGAGCATGCTGCGGTGGCGCAGCTGAAGCAGCACGTCCAGCGCCGCGTTGTGCAGCCGTCCGCCCGGTCCGGCCAGTGGGTGTTCGTCGACGATGACCAGGGAGTCGGCGCCCCAGGGGCGTACCTCGACGGAGATCCGGGCGGTGCCCAACCGGCCGCTGTCCACCTCGAGTTCGAGGGTGCGCGGCGGATCGCTGTGGCGGACGACGGTGTGCCCGGCGGCTTCCCAGGGCCCCAGGCGCACGGTGTATTCGAGCGTGGCGCCGACCTCCGGCCAGTCGCCGTCCTTCGGCCGCGAACGCGCGGTGCCGACCACCCAGTCCTGGTAGCGGGAGCGGTCGGCGAGCACCGCCCACAACTCCTCGGGCGACCGCCTGATCAGCTGGTGTCGTACGGCCACGAGCCTTCCACCGCCTCACCGCATTCGGTCGCCGGCTTCCTCACCCAGCGTAGAGCGCGCGCTCTGGCCCGGCCTCCCGAGTGGTACGCCCGTCCATGCCCGGCAGCCGCGGCCCACCGGGCCGTCCGGTGCGGCGGGCCGCTACGGCCGGCCTCCGCCGATGAGCGGTTGCCCCGGGGGCAATACGGGATCAAAGTAAGGAATAACCACGCATGCCAGATCGGAGCGCATCGTGATCGTTCTCGGAATCATCCTGCTTGCCATCGGGTTCCTGGCCGGCATCGGCATTCTGTGGACCATCGGCATCATCCTCGCCGTCATCGGCGTGATCCTTTGGGTCCTCGGTGCCATGGGGCACGCGGTCGCCGGCCGCAAGCACTACTGGTAGCCGGGCGGGCCCCAGACCGATGCGGTGGCGGAATCTTCGCTCCTCGGAGAACAGGGCGGATTCACCACGGAATCCGCCCCGCCGCACGTCGGGCAGCCGTGACCTCGGGGGTGCCGGGCCGCCGGGACCTCAGGGGTCCTGCGGGTCGACTCCGGTGTGCGCGTCCGCGTCGCGGCCGCCGCTGGGCCGGCGCGAGGGGCCCTTGCGCCCCATGTCCCGCTTGCCCTTCTCCTCGGTTTCGGCAGCACGCCGCTCACCGGAACGCGTCTCGCTCTTGACCTCGCTCGCCGGAGGAACCTTCTCCCCTCCGCCGGACTCCTTGCCGCGGTCCTTCTCGGGCGCGTACTCCTCCGGGCGGAACGACCGTTCGGCGCTCTCGTTCTTCTGCTGCTCGGTCCGGTCGACGTCGGGCGACCAGCCGTGCTGCTCGGTTCCCTTGTGCATGCTGTGGCCCTCGCCGCATCTCCGCCCTACTGGGGGGGGCGGTCGTCCGCGGGCCCCGGGCAATGGCGGCAGGGAAGGACGGCACGGGCACGCGGCCGGGGAGCAGCCGGCCGGCGCCGTACCGG
Organism: Streptomyces sp. P9-2B-2; assembly: GCF_030406865.1. Classification (NCBI taxonomy): domain Bacteria; kingdom Bacillati; phylum Actinomycetota; class Actinomycetes; order Kitasatosporales; family Streptomycetaceae; genus Streptomyces; species Streptomyces sp. P9-2B-2. Next base: position 1,475,327 of record NZ_CP129126.1, read on the forward strand.
GGAGTTACGCGGGTCGTCCGTGGCGTGCTCCGCCGGGCGACCCGGCGGCGCGCGAGCCACGGTCGGGGCCGCCGTCGGGGTCGGGCCGTGGTGCGGGCTCGGGGTCCGGGTCAGGGACGGGCGGCGGCTGGGGCTTGGGGTGGACGGGGTCCAGCGGGCCCGGCGGTGGCGGATCCGGTACCTCGTGGTTCAGCATGCGCCGGCTCCTTCCGGTCGCCTCATGGTTCACGGCTGCGGGTGCCCCGTCCGCGTCCGCTCACACCTGGGCGCGGCGTCGGCCCGGAGTCCGGGCCGACGCCTCCCGCCGTCAGCCGGTCAGCTCGTCCTCCGGCCGGGCGGCAGTGTCCGCACCGGAGGCGAGGACGACTCCCTGCACGGCGCGGGCGGCCTCGGACGGGGACGGCGGGACGGTGCGCTCGGCGAGCGGAAGCGGGGCCGGGACCGGCTCCGGGGTGCCGAGGAAGGTCCGGTTGACCACCCGCTCGGCGGCGTGGCCGTCGTCCCACATGCAGAAGCGGGCGCGGAAGGCGGCCCGCAGCTCGGCGGCCTCGGTGCCGTTCCAGCGGCCGCTGCGGAACGCCTCGATCAGCTCGTCCTCGCTGGTGGCGACGATCCCCGGGGTGTCTCCCGGCTTTCCGGACAGCAGGTCGAAGGTGACCCCGCGGGAGCGGACGTAGGTCTCCCAGTCGTCCGCGTAGTTGATGACCGGCCGGTCGAGGTTGGCGTAATCGAACATGATCGACGAGTAGTCCGTGATCAGCGCGTCCGCGGCGAGGCACAGCTCCTCGACCGACGGATGCCGGGAGACATCGATCAGCGCACCCTCCTCCTGGAGCTTCTGAAGGTGCGGGTCCTGGCCGTAGAAGTAGTGCGTACGGACCAGCAGGACGATGTCCGGGCCGAGTTCGCGGGTGATTCTCTCCAGGTCCAGCTGCGGCACATAGCCGACTTGGTAGTCGCGCACCGTCGGGGCGTAGAGGACGGCGGTGCTGCCGGGAGCGATCCCCAGCCGCTCGCGGATATCCAGGATGTCCTGGGCCCCGGTCCGGAAGAAGACGTCATTGCGCGGATAACCGGCGTCGATGGATTCGAAGCGACAGGGGTAGACCCGCTCCCACTGCTCGCTGGTGTGCTGGTTGGCGGAGACCGAAAGGTCCCAGCGGTCGGCGCGTTCGAGCAGCTTGCGCATGCTCATTCCCTTGCCGGCGGCCGGATATTTCTGCTGGTCGATGCCCATGCGCTTGAGCGGGGTGCCGTGATGGGTCTGGAGATGGACCTGGCCTTTGCGCTTGACCACCCCGTCGGCGAAATTGACGTTGTTGACGAAGTACTTCGCGCGCGCCATCAGTTCCCAGTAGCGCCGGCTGTTGACGACGACGTGGTCCATCCCGTCCGGCACGGTGTCCACGACGTCCTCGCGTACGACCCACACCCCGTGCAGCTGCGGGGCCAGTTCCCTGGCCTTTTCGTAAATCGCCAGCGGATTGCAGGAGGGGGTGCGGTTCCAGTAGGCGCTGAAGACGGCGAGGTGCTGGTCGATGGGGCGCTTCAGCTGCATCCGGTAGAAACTCGTCGCGGCCCCCTTGCTCAGGGCGCGCTGGGCCTTGTGCAGGCGCTGCTGCCCGCTCTTACGGGTACGGCTCATCAGATTCAGGGCCTGGAAGGCGCGGTAGGAACCCCGTTCCAGTGCCTGGAACCGGTGGGCATCGGCCTCCGGGGGCGGGGTGAATCCCGCGGGCTTGTGCCGCCGGTACATCGCCACGGAACGGCGGAAGAATTCCGGCCGGTCCTGAACCCGCACCCGGCTCTCCCGCGCGCCGGTGAAGAGGAAGTGGCTGACCATCCGCTCGAAGAACAGCGGCCGCAGCGGGTCGAGGTCCGGCCGGCCGTCGAGGAAGTCGAAGAGCCGCTGGTACTGGTCGAATATCGTGAAGTGCTTACGGCCCGGCGTCTTCATGGAATTGCCGTGCCGGCGCTGGCGGTATTCGACACAGGCGTGGTCCAGGCACACGGCGCGCTCGGCGGTGAGCATGGTCGTGTAGACCATCAGGGCGTCCTCGTAGAGCCCGTCGGTGTACCGGAATCCGTTGTCCACGAAGAAGTCGCGCCGGAAGGCCCGGTTCCACACCACCGCGAACATATGCAGGAATTCGGTGCGCTCGGCGGGCTTGAAGACCTCCGCTCCGGCCTCGGCGAGGAGTTCGCGGACGGCGCTCGGCTGGACCGCGTGCCACCAGTAGGTCCGTACATGGTCGAAGAGCAGCAGGTCCGGGTCCTCCGCTTCGCCCAGCCGGTCGGCCATGGCCCGCAGCGCGCCCGCGGTGAAGGTGTCGTCACTGTCGAGGAACAGCAGATAGTCGCCGCGCGCACGCTGTACGCCGGTGTTCCGGGCCGCGCCGATACCGCCGTTCTCCTCGTGGCGCACAGGGATCACCCGCGGGTCGCGGGCGGCGAACTCCGCCAGGATCTCGCCGCTGCGGTCCGGCGAGCAGTCGTCGACCGCGATGACCTCGAAGTCGGTGAAATCCTGCGCCAGCAGCGAGTTCAGACACGCGCGAAGATAGCCCTGCACGTTGTAGACCGGAACGATGATGCTGAACCGCGGGGCGGATCTGGGGCCCGTCTCGGGCATGGCGGGGTTGCTCCTCGAAGGTGTCGGCCGCGCGACGCCGGCCGGAAGTTTTCGTGACGGGCAGTGGGACAACCGGTGGCCGGAAATGGTTGTGCCCGAGGTGCGCAACATTCCCGTTGTCTCCCTCACACGGCATCCCGGACCTGCCGTTACGGGGTGGCCCGTCCCCCGTCGGCAGGCCCGGGGCGCTCGGGCCGGAGACGCGGACACTCGCCGTTTCCGTGTCACGTGACCTTGAGGATCTGAGCGCGGATACTGCCCTCGGGGCGGCCCCACCTCCGCTCCGCGCACGCTGCGGAGTGCCGGAAGCACCGTCAGGAAGGCGGGCTGCGGCCGTCCTTCGCCCTGCCGCACCCCTTCCCTCCCAGCCCCCGGACCGCCAAGATCGATAGCGATGCATCACCACAGCCTGACCTGGGCAAACGCCGGTCAGCGACCCGATTGCCAGCTCACCAGGAGGTACCCATGAAGATGCTGATCAACGTCGCCGAAACCGTGGTCACGGATGCGCTGCGCGGGATGGCCGCGGCCCACCCCGAGCTGGTGGTGGATACCGAGAACCGGGTGATCGTGCGGCGGGACGCGCCGGTGGCGGGCAAGGTGGCGCTGGTGTCCGGGGGCGGCAGTGGGCACGAGCCGCTGCACGGGGGGTTCGTCGGACCCGGCATGCTGGACGCCGCCTGTCCGGGCGAGGTCTTCACCTCGCCGGTGCCCGATCAGATGGTGCGGGCCGCGGCGGCCGTGGACAGCGGCCAAGGCGTGCTGTTCCTCGTGAAGAACTACACCGGGGACGTCCTCAACTTCCAGATGGCGGAGGAGCTGGCGGAGGACGAGGGGGTGCAGGTGGCCAGTGTGCTCATCGATGACGATGTCGCGGTGACCGACTCGACGTTCACCGCGGGGCGGCGCGGCACCGGGGCGACGCTCTTCGTGGAGAAGATCGCCGGCGCCGCGGCCGAGGAGGGCATGCCGCTGGAGCGGGTGGAGGCGCTGGCCCGGCAGGTCGTGGCGTCCTCGCGCAGCTTCGGGGTGGCGCTGAGCGCCTGTACGACCCCGGCGAAGGGCAGCCCGACGTTCGATCTCCCTTCCGGGGAGCTGGAGTTGGGGGTCGGGATCCACGGCGAGCCGGGGCGGGAGCGCCGCGCGATGATGACCTCGCACGAGATCGCGGACTTCGCGGTGGACGCGATCCTGGAGGATCTGGATCCGCGGCTGCCGGTGCTGGTGCTGGTCAACGGCATGGGCGCGACCCCGCTGCTGGAGCTGTACGGATTCAACGCGGAGGTCCGCCGGGTGCTCGACGAGCGGGGCGTGGCAGTGGCCCGTACGCTCGTCGGGAACTATGTGACGTCGCTGGACATGGCGGGCTGCTCGGTGACGCTGTGCCAGGTCGACGGGGAGCTGCTGCGGCTGTGGGACGCGCCGGTGGAGACGGCGGGGCTTCGCTGGGGACGGTGACCGGGCCTCCGGTCCCGTCCCCCTATCGCTTTCTTGCTCAGTACCTGAACAACCAAGGAGTAGTCCGTGTCCGAAACGGTGCTGGATGCCGCGTTCTTCGTACGCTGGATGACGGCGGCCGCCGCCGTCATCGACCGGGAGGCCGACCGGCTCACCGAGCTGGACTCACCCATCGGTGACGCCGACCACGGAAGGAACATGCAGCGCGGCTTCGCGGCCGTCGTCACGATGCTGGGGACGGAACCGCCGGCGACGCCCGGTGCCGTCCTGACCGCCGCCGGACGGCAGTTGATCTCCAGTGTGGGCGGGGCGTCCGGACCGCTCTACGGGACGCTGCTGCGGCGCACCGGCAAGACGCTGGGCGAGGCGCCGCAGGTCTCGGCGGCGGAACTGCGGTCGGCGCTGGCCGCCGGGGTGACCGCGGTGGGACAGCTCGGCGGTTCGGCGCCGGGCGACAAGACGATGCTCGACGCGCTGACGCCCGGCGTCGAGGCGCTGGCGGACTCCTTCGACGCGGCGGCCGTGGCCGCCCAGGAGGGTGCGCTGGCCACCGTACCGATGCAGGCCAGAAAGGGCCGGGCGAGCTATCTGGGGGAACGCAGCATCGGACATCAGGATCCCGGGGCGACGTCTTCGGCCCTGCTGTTCGCGGCGCTCGCGGAGGTGGCCAAGTGAGCACGGGGACGGCGAACGGGACGGCCGGCGGCGCGGACGCGCGGGTCGGGGTGGTGCTGGTGTCGCACAGCGGGCCGGTCGCGGAGTCGGTGGCGACGCTGGCGGTCGGGCTGGCCGGCGGCGGGGACACGGCGCCGGTGGCCGCCGCGGGCGGTACCCCGGACGGCGGTCTCGGCACGAGTGCGGAGCTGATCGCCGAGGCGGCGCGGTCGGTGGACCGTGGTGCGGGTGTGGCGGTCCTGGTCGACCTGGGCAGCGCCGTGCTGACCGTGAAGGCGCTGATCGCGGAGGGGGACGAACTCCCCGAGGGCGCCCGGCTGGTGGACGCGCCGTTCGTGGAGGGCGCGGTGGCCGCCGTGGTCACCGCGTCGGCCGGGGCGGATCTGGACGCGGTCGCGGCGGCGGCCGGGGAGGCGTACGGCTACCGCAAGGAGTAGCGACGCCGCGTGGGAGGCCGCCGGCCGCGCCCGCTCAGGGTTTGCGGGCGACGCCCGCGTAGCAGGCGGCCTCCGCGTCGGTGACATGGCCGGCGTCCTCGGGGCGTTCGGGGCGCCACTGGTGAGGGAGTGTGAGGCCCGGTTCCAGCAGCTCCCAGCCGTCGAAGAAGCGCAGGACCTCGGCGCGGGAGCGGAACTGGAGCCGGGTGCCCGCATCGCCGTAGATCTTGATGATCTTCCGCATCGCCTCGGGGCTGAAGTCCGGTGTGGCATGGCTCAGTGCCAGGGTGCTGCCGCTGGGCAGTGCGGCCTTGAGGGTCTCGACGATGGTGTGGGCGCGGTCCTCGCCGTCGTCGGGGACGAAGTGCATCAGGGCGTTCAGACTGAGCGCGACCGGGCGGGTCAGGTCGAGGGTGTCGAGGAGCTGCGGCGCGGTGAGGATGCCCTCGGGGTCGTTGACATCGGCCTGGACGTACGCCGTGCGGCCCTCGGCGGTGCCGATCAGCAGGGCCGCGGCGTGCGCGAGGACGATCGGGTCGTTGTCGGTGTAGACGACCCGGGCGTCGGGGGCGGTGCCCTGGGCGATGTCGTGGAGGTTCGGCGGGGTGGGGATGCCGGTGCCGATGTCGAGGAACTGCCGCAGACCGGCGGCGGCGAGGACCCGGGTGGCGCGGTGCATGAACTCGCGGTTGATGCGGGCGGCGGCCAGCGCGGCGGGGAAGACACCCAGCACGCTTCCGGCGGCCATCCGGTCGGCCAGGAAGTTGGTCTTGCCGCCCAGGAAGTAGTCATAGATCCGGGACGAGTGGGCCCGGTCCAGCTGTAGGTCCACCACGGAATCGTGCTCGCTCATCGTGCGCTGCCTCCCCAATCCGGCATCCCGCCCGGCGCCTCCCCCGCGCACCATGATGCCCGTTCCGTGCGCCGCGCGCCGCGGAGAGCGCGCCAAACACCTCCGCACGCCCGGCCGTTGGCGCATGACGCCCCGTATGTCACGGATCCTGCCGGAGCACACCCGAGCGTCCCATGACGGGCGGCCATGCCAGGGTCATGCGCGGTCACATGCCATTGTCATGCGTAGTCATATGAATACGCAGCGGCAGATTTTTGCCCTACCGATGCCACAAACGGGCTCACTTTCCGGTTCATTGGAGGGTGAGAGCAACCGCTCTCCCGCTGCCGGCGGCGCCTCGGCGCCCGGCTCGGTGCATGTCCAACGGAACGAGGACGGCTCGTGAGCGCAGACCGGGACCGACCGCTGCCGGCGTGCGCTCCGGCGCATGTCCGTACCGCGGAGTTATCGCCACTCCCCCACTGTTCGCTCCCGGCCTCCGCATCGGACCCGTTCGACCACCGGCTGTCGATCACCTTCGAGGCCTTTCTGGCCACGCACGCGCGGAAGTGGCTGACCTACGCCTATCTGCACACGGGCAGCGAGGCCGCGGCCCGTGAGGTCACCCGGGCCGCCTACGGGCAGCTCGGCCGGCTGTGGCCGCACGCGCTGCGGCAGGCGTCGGTGGAGGCGTACGCCTGGTCGGTCCTCAAGGAACGGGTCGTGGAGTGGCTGTACGACCACCAGCAGCCCACCGCGCTCACCGAGACCGCCGCCTTCGCCGTCGTCACCCATGCCCTGCTGCGCGAGTGCCAGCAGCAATTCGCCATGCTGGAGAGCCAGTTGGGGCTGTACGCGGCCATCGCCCGGCTGCCGGAGCGGCAGTGCGATGTGATCGTGCTGCGCCATGTCATCGGGTACAGCGACGCCCAGATCGGCTCGCTGCTCGGCGTCGACGAAGTCACCGTCCGCTCCTATGCGAGCCGCGGCAAGCGCAAGCTCGCCGCCGCGCTCGGTATCGATCAGGGAAACGCAAGGGGGAACTGACCATGTGGCACACCCGCCCGGCCGACCGCCGGGAGACCGTCGAGACACTGCTCAGCGCGGCCGCGGCGGTGTCCGGCATCGATGATCTGGCCGGCTTCCGCGACCTCGATGACGCGGGCGCGCCCAGCTGCCTCGGCGCGTCCCCGCGCGCGGGGACGGCGGCCGCGCACGGCCGTCCGACGGCGGTACGGACGGCCCGGGCCGACCAGGGCGCGCCCAGCACGTACCCCAGCGCCCGGGACGAGGCCACCCATGAGCTCCAGCTGGCCTGTGCGCTGGTCGTCAATGCCGCGGCGGCCGCGGCGAGTCTGGAACGGCTGGTCGACGACCATCACATCGACCCCGAGGGCGCGCTGGTCTTCGCCTGTCTGCTGCACATCACCGGGCGCACCGACGCGGCGCACTTCTGGTGGCACTTCGGCGCCGGCGCCGGCAGCCGGACGGCCGCCTACTGTCTGTATCTCTCGCACCGCCGCGACGGCGAGTACCGCGACGCCGCCTACTGGCGCGAGCAGGCCGCCCACGCGCCGGACGAGGAGCGCCGCTCGGTGGCCGCGTTCGACGAGAAACAGCTGCTGCCGGACGCGGCCCGGCACAACCTGCTCGTCCAGTGGCACAGCGGGCTCGCCCCGACCCTGCCGTCCGCGCTGGAGAATGTGATCAACCGTCTCGTCGTGGACGGCGACGACGAGGACTTCGGCGAGATCCCCCGCCCCTCCCCCACGCTCGTCCGGGACCTGGGCCGGGCGGAGTAGCCACCCGCCGCGCGCCCGCGCCCGTCCGGGCCGGTGAGCCGCCCGGACAGCGGGCCGCCGGGCTCGGATGTCGCCGGGCTCAGATGTCGTCGGCCTCCGCGACCGGTTCGTCCACCGCGGGCGGCCAGGCCGGGCGGCTGGCGTCGGGGACCGCGGTCAGCGCATGGCCCACGGTCGGGTAACAGGAGAAGACGCCGAGGGACTGGGTGCCGACCAGCAGCCGCAGCATCCGTACGCCGAGCGAGGCCAGCAGCAGCCTGCCCTCCAGGCGCCGGCAGAGCCATTCCAGGGCGAGCAGGCAGCTCAGACCGCGTGAGTCGCAGAAGCGCAGCGCGGTCAGGTCGAGCACCAGAAAGCGGTGACCGGCCGAGACCACCTCCCGGGCCTCGGCCAGAAAGGCCTGTTCGGTACGGAGGTCCAGCTCTCCGCTCACCCGCAACACCGCACACTCATCCGCCTGCACGATCGCAGTGACCGCCAACGACCGCATCTCCGAGCTCATGCCGTCCAGACTAAGCGCCGCCGCCGGCTGCACCACCGCGGTGGCCGGCCGGCGCACATCGGACGGCCCCGGCCGCCGCCCCGGCCCGCCGCGCCCGAACGGACCCTCCCCACGTGCCGTACGGGCACCCGTTCGTGCGTACGGCCAGGCTGACAGCGTTCGGAAGCGGGTGGAAACGGTCAGGTTTTTTGCTGTGACGGGCAGCCTGCGGCGCCGCCCCGGTTGCTATAAACCTGATGCGGGCGGAAACGGGCAGCCTCGTGACCGAACGCAGACCGGAAGCACACAGAAAGCGGCAGGAGTGAGCCATGAGGGCCGAGGAACGCCAGCATCGCCTCCTCGCGCTCGCCCGGCAGTCCGGCCGGATCGAGGTCGCCGAGGCCGCGTCGGAATTCGGGGTCGCCCGGGAAACCGTCCGGCGCGATCTGAGCGAGCTGGAGCGCCGGGGCCTGGTCCGGCGTACGCACGGCGCGGCGTACCCGGTCGAGAGCGCCGGGTTCGAGACCACGCTGGCCCGGCGGGAGACCCAGCAGGTGGACGAGAAGCGCCGGATCGCGGCGGCCGCCGCGGCACTGGTCGGCGAGGCCGAGACGGTCTTCGTCGACGAGGGCTACACCCCGGAGCTGGTCGCCACGCTGCTGCCCACCGACCGCCCGCTGACCGTGCTCACCGCCTCGCTGCGCACCGCTGCGCTGGTCGCGGCGTCCGAATCCACCACCGTCCTGCTGGCCGGCGGCCGGGTCCGCTCCGGGACGCAGGCGACGGTGGGTTCCTGGGCCCGGGACATGCTCGCCCGGTTCGTGATCGACCTGGCGTTCCTGGGGGCGAACGGCGTCTCCCGGGAGCACGGTCTGACCACCCCGGATCCGGCGGTCGCCGAGGTGAAGGAGCAGGCCGTCCGCTCCTCGCGGCGGCGGGTGCTGGTCGGGGTGCACAGCAAGTTCGGCGCCAGCAGTTTCTGCCGGTTCGCCGAGGTGCGTGACTTCGACACGATCGTCACCGACGCGGGGCTGTCCGCGCCGGAGGCGCATCGCTACTCGCTCCTGGGGCCGCAGGTGCTCCGGGTCTGACCGGGGCCGGGGCCGCCGGACGACCGGCCCCGCACCGCGGCACCACATCCCCCACAGCTGACCGCCGAAGGCCGGGCCCGCACCGCCGGCCGTCGGACGGCTCCCGGGCGTACCCGCGAAACGGCGCCGTACGCCCCGGAACCGCCGCTTGTGCGGCATTCGCCGGACACGCACGCCCCCTTGTCCCCAGAAAGGTACGAGCCGTGAGAGCACGACCCCCCGGACCAGGCCGCGGCGCCCGCTCCCTAGGGCTGACCGCCCTCGCCGTGGCCCTGGCGCTGTCCACCGCCGGCTGTTACCGCGGCGCCGGCGACGCGGGCAACGAGAGCCGCCGCAGCATCAACGTCCTGATGGTCAACAACCCGCAGATGGTGGATCTTCAGCGGCTCACCGCCGAGCACTTCACCAAGGAGACCGGCGTCAAGGTGAACTTCACCGTGCTGCCGGAGGACGATCTGCGCGACAAGATGAGCCAGGACTTCTCCAGCCAGGCCGGGCAGTACGACGTGGCGAGCGTCAGCAACTACGAGACGCCCATCTACGCCCGCAACGGCTGGCTGACCGAACTGGGCACCCGTGCCGCCAAGGACCGGGAATTCGACCAGGGCGACATCCTCCCGCCGGTCCGCTCCTCCCTCACGGCCGCCGACGGCAAGATCTACGCCCAGCCCTTCTACGGCGAGTCCTCCTTCCTGATGTACCGCAAGGACCTCCTCAAGGAGGCCGGGCTGACCATGCCGGCCCGGCCCACCTGGCACCAGGTGGCCGCCCTCGCGGCGAAGCTGGACGGGTTCCGCAAGGGCATGAAGGGGATCTGTCTGCGCGGCCAGCCGGGCTGGGGCCAGCTGGCCGCCCCGCTGAGCACCGTCGTCAACACCTTCGGCGGAACGTGGTTCACCAAGGACTGGCAACCGCGGGTCGACAGCCCGGAATTCACCCGGGCCACCCGGTTCTATGTGGATCTGGTCCGCAAGCACGGGGAGGCGGGCGCCCCGCAGGCCGGCTACACCGAGTGCCTCAACGACATGCAGCAGGGCAAGGTCGCCATGTGGTACGACGCGACGGCCGGCGCCGGTTCGCTGGAAGGCGACGGCTCCAAGGTCGCGGGCAAGGTCGGCTACGCACCGGCGCCGGTGGAGCGGACCCGGGACGCGGGCTGGCTCTACACCTGGGCGTGGGGCGTACAGAAGGCCAGTACGCACCAGGACGCGGCCTGGAAGTTCATCCGCTGGGCCTCGGGCAAGGACTACGAACGGCTGGTGGGCCGCGAGCTGGGCTGGGCGAACGTGCCCGGCGGCAAGCGGGCCTCCCTCTACCGCGATCCGGCCTACGTCAAGGCATCCGGCGCGTTCGCCGGACCGACCGAGCGGGCGATCCGCTCGGCCCGGCCCGGCGACCCCGGCGTACAGCGGCGCCCGGCCCCCGGCATCCAGTTCGTCGGCATCCCCGAGTTCGCCGACCTGGGCACCAAGGTGTCGCACGAGATCAGCTCGGCCATCGCCGGGAAGCAGAGTGTGTCCGAGGCCCTGAAGAACAGCCGGCGACCGGCGCAGGAGGTGTCCGATGCCTATACAGACCACTGAACCGGCCCCCGCGGCCGAGGCGGCAGCCGTGCAGCGCGGCGGTGCCCCGGCGGCCCGTGCCCGCCGCACCGAGCGGGCGAGGAACTGGGCCCGCCGCGCCCCGCTGCTTCCCGCGCTGGTCTTCCTCATCATCGTCACCCAACTGCCGTTCGTGGCCACCGTGGTGATCTCCTTCACTCGCTGGAACGCGCTGGCGCCCGAGAACCGCGGCTTCGCCGCCTTCGACAACTACCGGGCGGTCTTCACCGATCCCGCGATGCGGGCCTCGGTGGGTACGACGGTGCTGCTGACCGTGACCGTGGTGCTGGTCAGCCTGCTGCTCGGGCTGGGGCTGGCGCTGCTGCTCGACCGTGGCTTCCGCGGCCGCGGCATCGTCCGCACCCTGCTCATCACGCCGTTCCTGGTCGTACCCGTCGCCTCCGCCCTGCTGTGGAAGCACGCGCTGTACAACGCCTCGTACGGGCTGCTCAACGGCTCGCTGACCTGGATCTGGGGGCTGTTCGGCAGCGACGACCCGCCGCAGCCGGACTGGATGACCGACTCGCCGCTGGCCGCGGTGGAGGTGTCGCTGATCTGGCAGTGGACGCCGTTCATGATGCTGATCCTGCTGGCCGGGCTACAGAGCCGGGCCAGCGACGCCATCGAGGCGGCCCGGATGGACGGCGCCTCGGCCTTCGACATCTTCCGCTATCTGACCCTGCCGCATCTGCGCCGCTACCTCGAACTGGCCGCGCTGCTGGGCACGGTGTACGTCGTGCAGAACTTCGACGCGGTGTTCACCATCACGTCCGGCGGCCTCGGCACGGCCAACCTGCCGTACACCATCTACCAGACCTTCTACCAGGCCCATGACTACGGACGGGCGTCCGCGCAGGGCGTCGTCGTGGTGCTGTGTTCGCTGCTGGTGGCGACCTTCGCGCTGCGCACCGTCTCGTCCCTGCTGCGCGAGGAGGTCACCCGATGAACCGCCCGCTCCTTACCCCGCGCCGCCCCGGCTCCCCCGGCACCCGGCGCCGGCGCCACACCGGCACCGTGCTGGGCCTGCTGGCCTGGCTGTGCGGGATCGGCTTCTTCCTGCCGGTCGCCTGGATGGTGCTGACGTCCTTCCACAGCGAGACGGACGCGGCGACCAATCCGCCGAGCGTCGGCGCCGGGCTGAGTCTGCACGGCTACCGCGAGTTCTTCGGCGCGGGCAGTGGTGTCAGCCCCTGGCCGCCGCTGATCAACTCGCTGACCGCCTCCGTCGCCTCCACCCTGCTGGTGCTGCTGCTGGCGGTGCCCGCCGCCTACGCCCTCGCCATCAAGCCGGTGCGCAAGTGGAGCGATGTCCTCTTCTTCTTCCTGTCCACGAAGATGCTGCCGCTGGTGGCCGGGCTGCTGCCGGTCTACCTCGTCGCGCAGAACACCGGGATGCTCGACAGCATCTGGCTGCTGGTGCTGCTCTACACCTCGATGAATCTGCCGATCGCGGTGTGGATGATGCGTTCGTTCCTCGCCGAGGTCCCGGTGGAGATGCTGGAGGCCGCCTCGATCGACGGTGCGGGTCTGACCACCACCCTGACCCGGATCGTGGCGCCGGTCGCCATGCCGGGCATCGCGGCCACGGCCCTGATCTCCTTCATCTTCAGCTGGAACGAGCTGCTGTTCGCACGGGTCCTGACCGGGATCGTGGCCGGCACCTCGCCGGTGTTCCTGACCGGACTCGTGACCAGCCAGGGCCTGTTCCTGGCCAAGGTGTGCGCCGCCGCCACCGTCATCTCCCTCCCGGTGATCGCCGCCGGGTTCGCCGCCCAGGACAAACTCGTCCAGGGCCTGTCGCTTGGAGCCGTGAAATGAAAGCCGCAGTGATCAGCGCCCCCGGGACCGTCGAGGTCGCCACCGTCGAGGACCCGGCGCCCGGCCCCCGCGAGGTCGTGGTCTCGGTCGCCGCCTGCGGGCTGTGCGGCACCGATCTGCACATCCTCCAGGGCGAGTTCGCGCCCACCCTGCCGGTCGTGCCGGGCCATGAGTTCGCCGGTACGGTCGTGGCGACCGGCAGCGCGGTCACCGAACTCGCCGAGGGCGACCGGGTGGCCGTCGACCCGTCGCTCTACTGCTTCGAGTGCCACTACTGCCGGATCGGCCGCAACAACCTCTGTGAGCGCTGGGCCGCCATCGGGGTGACCACGGCGGGCGGCGCCGCCGAGTTCGCCGTGGCCCCGGTCGGCAACTGCGTCAAGCTGCCCGAGCACATCCGTACCGAGGACGCGGCGCTGATCGAGCCGCTCTCCTGCGCCGTACGCGGCTACGACATCCTGCGCTCCCAGCAACTGGGCACCCGGGTCCTGATCTACGGCTCGGGCACCATGGGCCTGATGATGCTCGAACTCGCCAAGCGCACCGGTGCCGCCGGGGTCGATGTCGTCGACATCAACCCGCAGCGGCTGGCCACCGCCCGCACGCTGGGGTGCAGTGCCGCGGCCGGTTCCGCCGACGAGCTGGACCGCCCGCGCGGCTGGGACGTGGTGATCGACGCCACCGGCAACGAGCAGGCCATCCAGGACGCGCTGGGGCGGGTCGGCAAGGGCGGCACCTTCCTTCAGTTCGGCGTCGCCGACTACGCCGCCCGCGCCACCATCGAGCCCTACCGCATCTACAACCAGGAGATCACCATCACCGGCTCGATGGCCGTCCTGCACAGCTATGAACGCGCCGCGGAACTCTTCGCGGCGGGCGTGCTGGACCCGGAGGTCTTCATCAGCGACCGGCTCCCGCTGGACCGCTACGCGGAGGCGCTGGGCCGCTTCCGGGCGGGCGAGGGCAGGAAGATTCTCGTACGGCCGTGAGCGGAGCCCGGGGCGGTCCCTCAGTGGCCGCCCCGGGGGCGGGCGCCAACTCCTGAGCGAGACGCGGGACATGCGGCAGGCCGGCCGCACAGTTCTTGGTTGACAGTTCCCGGACCCGCGCGACAGCATCCGGCCGGTGGAGATCACCAGGCTCACCCCAGCGGAACGCCGTGTCTGGCAGGCGTTCCCCCTCGGCGAGGGCGTCGACTTCCGGGAGAACGCCGACGAAGACCCCGCCGACGGCGCCACCTGGGGCCCCGAGCGGACCGTACGCGCCGCGGTGCTCCGGCTGTTGCTGTTCAACGGGCCGTCACGGGACGGCGAGATAGCCGGGATCAAACTGTGGGGCGCCCGCATCACCGGGGAGCTGAACCTCAAGTACGGCAGGGTGGAGCACCCGGTACGACTGCGGTCCTGCTACTTCGGCCAAACCCCGGACCTGTACGGCGCGAGGCTGCGCATCCTGGCGCTCAACGACTCGGTCCTGCCGGGTCTCACGGCCGGACACCTCCACGTCGATGGAGTGCTGCGCCTCACCTGTTGCCGTATCAAGGGGCCGGTGCGGCTGGCCGGGGTGACGACATCCGGTGCGGTCTTCGCCAACGGGGCCCACTTCGGCGATCCGGCCGCCACGGAGCCGCCGGAGGAACCCGTTCTCCAGCTGAACCACGCCGACATCGGCACCGACCTCTGGGCTCCCGGCCTGGTCACCCACGGCCGGATCCGGCTGAACGGCGCCACCGTCGGCGGACAGATCACACTCGACGACGCACAGCTCAACGCCCCCGGCGATCACGCGCTGGAGGCCCAGACCCTCAGCGTCGGCACCGACGTGCACGCGATGCGGCTGCGGGCCCACGGCCGGGTCGACCTGCGCGGTGCCCGGATCGGTGGCCAGCTCAACCTCGCCTATGCCGCCCTCGCCAACCCGGGTGGCGTGGCGTTACGCGTCAGCAGCTGCGTCGCGGGCGAGATGTGGCTGCGCGAGGCGAAGCCCGTGGTGGGCACGGTCAATCTGCGCCGCGCCCAGTTCGATGTGCTGTTCGTCCCGCCGGAGGTCTGGCCGGACGAGGTCAAGCTCGACCGGCTCACCTACGGTTCGCTGCTCCCGCACCTGCCCGCCGAGGAACGGCTCCCGGTGCTGGAGCGCGAGCGCGCGGGTTATGTGTCGTACTCGTACGAGCAGCTCGCCGGCGCCTACCGTGCGGCCGGGGACGAAGCCGCCGCCCGCACCGTCCTGCTGGCCAAACTCCGCCGCCATCGCCGCACCCTGCCCTGGTACGCCAAGGTCTGGGGGCACCTTCAGGACGCCACGGTCGGCTACGGCTTCCGTCCGATGCGGGCCGCCGGCTGGTTGCTGGCCCTGTTGCTCATCGGCGCCCTCGCCTTCGCCCTGCACCCGCCACGCCCGCTGAAGAGCGACGAGGCCCCCGAATTCAACCCCTTCTTCTACACGCTCGATCTGCTGATGCCGATCATCGGCTTCGGACAGGAGGGCGCCTTCGCACCGCGGGGCGGGTACCAGTGGCTCTCGTATCTGCTGGTCATCACGGGCTGGACGCTGGCCACGACGATCGCGACCGGCATCACCCGCTCCCTGGCCCGCCAGTAGCGGGGCGTCCCCACCCACGCCCGCCGTCCGCGGCGCCCGGCGCAACTCCCGCCTCACGGCTGGGAGTCGACCATCATGCCCGCGCGTTCGGCCGTGGCGCGTGCCCACGGGCCGGCGCTGACCGCGGCGAGGACGAGGATGCCCGCGCCGAGTGCGATGAGCATCCACCACACACGGTGCGCCGCGCCCGTGAACGCCGTTCCGCCAAGGGCGATCTGCGGGCCGATGAGGGTCCCGGAGATCGCGACGCCCAGGGTGGTGCCGGCCTGGCGGCCGGTGGAGGCCAGCGAGCCGGCCAGCCCGGCCATCGAGCGGGGCATCCCGGCGAGCGCCGCGTTGGTGATCGGCGGGTTGACCGCGCCGAGGAAGACGCCGAACAGCAGATGGACCGCCAGCACGGCCGGCAGCGGAGTCTCCGGGCCGAGCCCCAGCGACAGGCCGCCGCCGAGGGCCAGCGCCGTCCCCGCCACCACCAGCGGTAACAGGGGACCGCGCGTGCCGACCACACGCCCGGTCAGCGGCGCCACCACCAGGACCGGCAGCCCGACCGGGAGCAGGCACAGCCCGGCCGCCACCGGTGACAGGCCGCGCACGTCCTGAAGGTACTGGGTGGTCACGAACAGGAACGCGCCGAAGCCGCACAGGGCGAACAGCGCCATCACGATCGCGGAGCTGAACGGCACGCTGCGGAACAGGCGCAGTTCCAGGAGCGGGTCGGCGCGGCGCGGTTCGTATCCGAGGAGGCCAGCCACGCCGAACGCGGCGACGGCGAGCAGCCCGAGGATGACCGGCGAGGTCCAGCCGAGTGCGCCGGACTCGATGATCGCGTAGACGACACTGCTCATGACCAGGACCATCAGGACCTGCCCGACCGGGTCGAACCGGCGGGCCCGTTCGGCACGGGACTCGGGTACGAACAGCGCGGCGCACACGATCGCCACGGCCACGATCGGGACGTTGATCCAGAAGACCGACCGCCAGCCGAAGGCGTCGACCAGCCCGCCGCCGAGGATCGGACCCAGCGCCAGCGCCAGTCCGGACATCGAGGCGAAGACCCCGATGGCCCGGGCCCGTTCGGCGGCGCCGGTGAAGGTGTTCGCGACGATCGCCATGGCCACCGGGTTGAGCATGGTCCCGCCGACGGCCTGCAGCGCCCGCGCCGCGATCAGCCAGCCGATGTCCGGGGCCAGTCCGCACAGCACCGACCCGAGGCCGAAGGCCGCGAGACCGGCCTGGAAGACGCGCCGCCGGCCGACCCGGTCCGCGGTCGCCCCGGCCAGCACGAGGAACGCGGCCAGCACCAGGGTGTAGGCGTCGACCGCCCACTGACGGCCGGATTCGGTGGCGTGCAGGTCGCGTCCCATGCTGGGCAGCGCGACATTGACGATGGAAATGTCCATCACCACGACGATGATGCTCACGCAGCAGATCGCGAGCACCAGGGATTTGCGGCGCGGGCTCAGTTGTGCGGCCGCCGCGGGGGAAAGCACGGATGAACTCATGGCCCGACGTTAGGATTTAGAGCGTGCTCGAAATCAAGCAGCACTCAGCATCCGGTGCCTCCGAACCGAAGGCGCGGCCCGCCGCGGTGCCCGCGGAGGGCGTGACCATCGCCGAGGCGGCCCGCCGCACGGGGGTCAGCGCACACACGCTCCGCTACTACGAGCGGGCCGGCCTGGTCATCAGCCCGGTCGACCGCACGAGCGGCGGCCGCCGCCGGTACCGCGAGATCGACCTCAAGTGGATCGTCATCTGCACCAAGCTGCGCGCCACCGGCATGCCCATCAGGGGCATCCGCCGGTACGCCGAACTGGTCGCCGACGGACCGGGCAACGAGGCGGAACGGCTCGCCCTCATGGAAGCCCACCGCGCTGACGTCCTGGCCAAACTGGCGGAGACCCAGGAGAACCTGAAGATGATCGAGCACAAGATCGATATCTATCGGGGCAGTCTGGCCGCGGGCGACGCCGGAGGGCTCTGGGCACCCGTCGAGCCCCGTTGAGCGGCGCGCCGCCCCGGCACCTCTCAGTGCGGCAGCCGGACGGGCGCGAGTTCACCGTGCAGCAGGGCCGTCCCGAGCGGGGTGAGGGCGTGGATGACCGATCCGCCGTCCCGTCGGCTGCGGGCCAGGTTGGCCTCGCGCAGGGCGCTCACATGCTCGCTGGCCGAGGGGGCGGAGACCCTTAAGCGGCGGGCCAGTTCCCCCGTGGTGGCCGGTGCGTCGAGTGCGGCGAGGATACGGGCCCGGGTGCGGCCGAGGAGGGTGGACAGCGCCTGCGGATGACAGTTGCGGGTGGTGGCCGGTGCCCAGGCCGTGGAGTGTTCCACGGGGTAGACCAGCACCGGTGGCAGGCCGGGGTCGGCCAGCGCGATGGGTTTGCGCCAGCAGAAGTGGGACGGGATCAGCCGCAGCCCGCGCCCGCCCAGCCGCAGCTCGCGGTCCTGGGGGTAGTCGACGTACAGCACCGGGGGCTCCCAACGGAGCGCCGGGCGGAGGCTGTTGAGCATGCCGTCGACACCGCCCCGGCAGAGGGCGCGGGCCCGGGCACCGCGGTCGGAGTCGACGGTGGCGGCCGCCTCGGTCCAGTCGGGGGCGATCACCGCGCGGTGCACCTCCCGGAAGGCGCGGGCCAGTTCGTCGAGCGGCTCCCGGCTTCCGGCGGCCAGTGCGCCGGTCCAGCGCGGGAGCCGGTCCGGCAGCCCGGCCCGCGCGGATTCCGCCGTCAGCCGGACCGGGGAGGTATCCCGCAGCGCCGCCAGCCCGGCGGCGAGCCCGTCGCGGGCCGCGTCGGGGGTGAGGAAGTCCGGGAAGTAGCGGGCGTCGGCCGGGGCCAGTGCGCTGATCAGCCGGGCGGCGCGGGTCAGTCCCCGGGCGTCGAGTTCGCGGCGGGCGCGGGCGCGCCAGGCGCCGTACACCGGCACCCCGCGCCCCGGTGGGACGACATGGTGCAGGGCGAGCACCGTTTCCCACAGTGGATCGGGTTCGGCGGCTATCTGTACCCGCGCGACATCCCGGTCTTCGAAGTGAATACGCAACATGCGGCCCCCGCGGCATGCTCATGACCCTGTGACCAGGGCCCCCCGTTCGGGACCTGGTGGCACGGCCCCGCCGCCAGATTGCCGGGTGGGAACGGGGGTGTCCAGGGCGAGTGGTGGCATGCCGCCTGCGCGGGTGGTGAAGCCGGGGAGTGCGCGGCGCCCGCGGTCAGGCCCCGCTCGCGAGCCGTTCCGCCAGCCGCTCCAGGAACACCCGCTGGCCCGCGACCAGCCGCGTTCGCGCCTCGTCCGGGCCGCACCAGGCCACCCGGTCGATCTCGGGAAAGGCGGCGAGCACCCCGGAGCCGCGCGGCCACTCCATCTCGAAGGTGCCGGGCACCACCTGCTCCGGATCGAGATCGCTCTCGACGGCCCAGGCCGTCACCACCTTGCCGCCCGACTGACGGATCTCGCCCAGCTGGTGACAGGGCCCGTCGGGAGGCGGTATGCCCAGCTCCTCCTCGAACTCCCGCCGGGCCGCGTCCCACGGCTCCTCCGGCGGTACGTACTCGCCCTTGGGCACGGTCCACGCCCCCGCGTCCCGCCGCTCCCACAACGGCCCGCCCATGTGCGCCAGCAGCACCTCGACCCCGGTCGCCGTGCCCCGGTACAGCAGCAGTCCGGCACTGCGCTTCCCGGCCATGGCGCTACGCGTCCCCGCCGTCGTGCGCGGTGAGCACCGTCTCGACGGTGTCCGCCTCGGCCGCGGTCTTGTCCTCCCGGTAGCGCACCACGCGCGCGAAGCGCAGGGTCACACCCGCCGGGTAGCGCGAGGAGGTCTGGAGCCCGTCGTAGGCGATCTCGACGACGAGTTCCGGACGCACCGTCACGACATGGCCGTTGTCCGCCACCGCGAGCTCCCGCAGCCGCTCGGTCTGCCAGCCGAGGACGGCGTCGGTGAGCCCCTTGAAGGTCTTGCCCAGCATGACGAAACCGCCGTCCGGGTCCCGCGCCCCGAGGTGGAGGTTGGACAGCTTCCCGGTGCGCCGGCCGTGGCCCCACTCCGCGGCCAGCACCACCAGGTCCAGGGTGTGCACGGGCTTGACCTTCAGCCAGGCGGCGCCGCGGCGGCCCGCGCTGTAGGGGGCGTCCAGCGCCTTGACCACGACGCCCTCATGGCCCCGGCGCAGGGTCTCGGCCCAGAACTCCTCCGCGGCGGCGCGGGCTGCGGGGTCGGCGGGGTCGGTGACCACCTGGCGGCGCACCCGCAGCGGCTCGGGGACCAGCCGGGCCAGCTCCGTATGCCGCTGCTCGCCGGGGAGTTCCAGCAGGTCGCGGCCGTCGACCGACAGCACGTCGAAGAAGACCGGGGACAGCGGCAGCGCGGCCTGCGCGGCGGAGACGTCCACCCGCGAGCCGAACCGCCCGGCGACCCGCTGGAACGGCACCGGCCGGCCCGCGCCGTCCAGGGCGATCACCTCGCCGTCGAGGATGAAGCGGGCGGCCGGCAGCTCCCGGGCGAGGGCGGTGACCTCGGGGAGCCGGTCGGTGACCTCGTCCAGGGTGCGGGTGTGGATCCGGACGTCCGGTCCGTCGCGGTGCACCTGGACGCGGATGCCGTCGAGCTTCTCCTCCACGGCACAGGCGCCGAGCCGGTCGACCGCCTCGGCCACCGACTTGGCGCTGTGCGCCAGCATCGGCCCGACGGGCCGGCCGACGGTGAGCCGGAAGTCCGCGAGCGCGGCCGGTCCCTCGGCGAGCAGCGCCCGCGCCACGTCCGGCAGCGAGCCCGCCAGCATCACGGCGCGCCGTACGTCCGCCGCGGGCACCTCGGTCGCGGCGGCGAGCCCTTCGGCCGCGATGGCGTCCAGCGCGCCCTGCCGTACCTCGCCGGTGAGCAGACCGGTCAGGAACCGCTGCTCCTCGGCGGTCGCCGCGGCGAGCAGCTCCCGGACGAGTCCGCGCCGCTGCCCCTGCGCCCCGGATCCGGAGACCCGCGCCAGGGCGGTCAGCGCGGTATCCACCTCGCGTACGGTCAGCGTGGCGCGGTCCGCGGGCGGCACCGGTTCACGCAGCACGCTCCAGCCGATCCCGATCCGGCCCTGGGGCAGCCGTCCGGCGAGATACGGGATGACCACCGGGACGTCCTCCGGCGCCGCGGCCCGGAACAGCCCGGCCAGCAGCGCGATCTTCCGCGAACGCGCCCGGGTGGCGGCGACGTCTCCCGATACCTGTGCGAGATGCGCCAGCAGCATAGGGCCATGGTGCCCCCGCGGCGCCGTCCCCGCTCCCCCTGGGGGCAGCTCCGCGCCCCGCCCCCGGTGGCGTCACGGGGCCAGGTAGGAGTGGAAGCGGTTTTCCGGGTCCCACTGCGCCTTGATCTCCTGGAGGCGGTCCCAGGTGGCGGGGGTGTAGGAGCGCCGGGCCCGTGCGGGGTCGGCCTCCAGGTCGGTCTCGGCGATGTAGTGGCAGCCCTCGCCCCGTGGGTCCGCGGCGGCCATGGCGTCCCGCAGCCAGCGCGCGTTGTCCTGGTCACCGGCCGGGTCGTCCCAGACCGCGTAGCAGACGAGGTAGGACGCGCCGAGCGGGGCGAAGGCCATGTTCCGCAGCAGTGCGGGTTCCTGGGAGACCGGCTGCACGGGCGAGAGCACCAGGGACTTCCCGGAGGGGGCGTGGGCGACCGCGTCGGCGATCCGGGTCAGCTGGGTGGCGTGGCTCTCCGGCGACCACAGGGTGTCCGCCGCGTACCGGTGTGCGGGCGGCCAGATGGCCGCCGCGCCCTCGTGCAGCGCGGCGAAGGACACCGGCGTGGGCGGTTGCCGGGTGACGGCGCATTCCCCGAAGGGGCAGTCGGCGAACGGCTCCAGCGCCTGCCGGGCCTCGTGCTCCGTGGCGGCGAACGCGGTGGCGGCGACCGTGATCCGGGGCCCCCGGGGAGCGCTGGTGGCCGGGGGGCCGGAGGCCGCGAGGACGAAGGCGGTCTCGACGTACGGCGGGAGGCGGCGCGCGAGCGGCTCCGCCCACTCCGTCACCTGCCGGACATCGGCCAGCGGGAAGGTGAGGGCGGTCGTCAACACCGAGGCCGGGTGCGGGTGCAGGGCGAGACGGAAGCCGGTGACGGCCGCGCAGAATCCCGGCCCGGCGCCCCGGGCGGCCCAGAAGAGGTCGGGGTGCTCGGTGTCGCTGCAGATGACCGTCCGCCCGTCGGCGGTGACGGCCCGGATCTCCCGCACATCGGCGCAGGACGCCCCCCAGGCGCGGGAGTTCCAGCCGAGACCGCCGCTGAGCAGAAATCCGCCGACCGCCACCGTGGGACAGTGCCCGACCGGGAAGGCCAGGCCGTGCGGGGTGAGGGCGGCGACCAGGTCCTGACCGGTGGCGGCGGGGCCCACGGTGGCGGTGGCCGGGGCGGTGCCCTGGGCGGGTGTGATACCGCACTGCCGGAGCCCGGAGAGGTCGAGCAGCAGGCCCCCGTCCCGGAGGGGTGAACCGGACCAGTTGTGCCCGCCGGAGCGCATCGAGACCCGCAGGCCCTGGGCACGGGCCCAGGTGACGGCCTGCACCACATCCGCTTCCGTGGCGGCCCGCACGATGAGTTCGGGGCGTCGCGGGGGCGTGACCTCGTTCCACACCGCGCCGGTACGGGCGTCCTCGTAGCCGGGGTCGGTCCGCCGGATCAGCGTGCCCTCGATGTCCGCCCCCACTGCCGGTGCCCGTGGGCGCATCGCCACCTCCTCACCAGATCTGGCCGGTGATCAGGCCGAAGACGCCGATGCACACCACGTAGCAGAGCAGCATCACCGCGACACCGGTCACCTGCACCCGGCGGGTGCGGGCCCGGGCGGGCACCAGCCAGAAGGCGAGCGCCCGGTTCACGGTCGGCATCAGCAGCCAGGTCAGTGCGCTGACGCTCAGCACATTGGAGAGGAACAGCCCGATGTACTCCCGGATTCCGAGCTTCTCCAGCCCGTATCCCACGGTCAGGTTGAGCACCATCACCGTCGGATAGAGCGCCAGCACAACGGACATGGCCTGTTTCCAGTTGGGCGGTGCGCTCCGGTCCTCGCCGTGGTCGAACGAGAACCAGCCGCTGAACGACGAACCCACCTTGCTCATGTCGTAGGAGGTGAAGTATCTGCTCCCCTCCTCCAGCAGCTTGCTGCGTACGTCGGAGGTGAGCCAGTCGTCGAGGTAGGCACGCGACTCGAACCGGAAGACGACAACCCAGTTGTCCTGCACCCCCGCCACCGGCTCGAACAGCTCGGACCCCATGAAACCCGGCGCTTTCTCCTGCTCCTTGAGCGTCTTCTGCTGCCAGCTCAGAAACCCGTCCTCGCAGCCCGGCTTCACCTCGTGGGAGATCACGGCCGTGACCGCCTCCTGAGCCGGCTGAGCGGGAGTGCCGCCCTGGAGAACCTCTTGCGTCGGGGGGCTTTCGAAGAGTCCGCGCGCCTCGTCCAGCAACTCCTGCCGCCGGTCCGAATTCAGCCATGCGGTCAAATAGTCCATGGCGGAAAAGCGGAATACGGCCACCCATTCATTGGCATCGCCGGCGACCGGTGGAAATACCTCGGCGCCCACGAAACCCTTGAATTCGCCGGCCGCCCGATTCACCCGGTCCTGCCAGCGCTGATACTCGTCGGCCCGGCCCTCGCGCACCTTCTGCGAGGTCACAACGGTGGCGTTGAGCGCCGTGGGGTCACGGCTTGCACGGGAACTCACATCGAGTAGCCTAGTTCATAGGGGAATTATCGGGCAAATTGGGCATTTGTGCAGTCCGTTCCGCAGAGGACGCTGAGGAATCGATGCCGATCGGAGAGTCCGTGATGGAAGACAAAGAACTCCTCGCAGAGGCCGTACGGCTGGCCACGGAATCCGTGGAGAACGGCTGGGGCGGCCCGTTCGGCGCGGTGATCACACGCAACGGCGAGATCCTCGCCCGCGGGCAGAACCGCGTTCTGCTGACCGGCGACCCCACCGCTCACGCCGAGATGCAGACCATCAGCAAGGCCATCCAGGTCCTCAACCCTGAGGCTCCGTCAATCGCCGTGGAGCGTCAGAACGAGAGCACACTGGAGTACGTCGCCCGGCCCGAGGGTTCACCGGACCCGCTGCCGGAGCGCGCCCGGATGCTCCAGGGCTGCTCGATCTACATCAGCGGCGCCCCCTGCCCGATGTGCATGAGCGCCATCTACTGGTCACGGATGGACGCCGTGTACTACAGCTGCGACCTGGAGGACACCGCGCGGATCGGCTTCGACGACTCATTCCAGTACGAGGACTTCAAGCGGCCTCTCACTGAGCGGCGGATCAAGATCGAACAGATCCACCCCGAACTGGGCGCCAACGCCTATGCGGCGTGGACCGGCCGGCCCGACCGGCACGCGTACTGACGACGGATCACGGCCCGCCGCGACGGCACAGTGACCGTCGCGGCGGGCCGCTACCGCGCCCCGGCCCCCGAGCCGTCCGGACCGAAGCGTTCCGGGCGGCTCACTCGTACATCACGTACTCCGGCTGCGGCCGGAGGGCCAGTACCTCCTTCGGCGTCATCAGGCGGCTGCCCTCGGCGTCCTCCTCGTAGAAGAGCTTGAAACCGGTGTGCAGGCCGTCGGGCAGATCGTGGACGAGCTTGCGCCAGGTCCCGCGCTTCAGACCGGGCGAGCCGATACCGTCGGCGCTCTTGATCAGCGCCACACCGGGCTGGGGGCGCAGCGCCGACTGCTCGCCCACGACGGACGTGGCGACCTGGTGGAAGACCAGCGGCTTCTCCGGCAGATCGCGCTTCTCGACCAGACCGGACAGATAGCGGGCGACCTTCGTCAGTTCATGGCCGTCGGTATTCCCGTAGGTGTCGCCCGGCACCTCGCCGGAGCCCATCTCCCACTCCGGGTCCAAGGCGATCCCCACGTCCGGGTGGACGAGCCAGTCGCGCAGCGCCTTGACCTCGTCGAGCACCGCGGCACGGCCCGGCTGGATGTTCAACAGCAGCAGCCCGCGGCGCTCGCGCGCCACCCGGTGGAAGCGGCGGATGGTGGCGGCGGGCGTCCGTGAGCGGTACATACCGTCCGGGCCGGCCGCGGAGTTGGCGACCGTCGCCAGGAGTTCGAGGACCGGCAGGGGTTCGCGCCCCGCGGCGAAGGAGTGCGCCACCTTCTCCGCCTCGGCGGCCCGCCGCCCGGGGTCGCCGGTCCCGAGCCGCCCGAGCGCCGCGGCGCCGGGCAGGCCGCAGAACCCGGCCAGCCGGTATCGCGGAAACAATTCCCGTCCGCCACGCGGGAGTTCCGGGCGGCGTCGCTTCTTCGGGCGGCCCGGGGACGCGGAGCCGGACGGGCCCGGGGAACCGCTCCCGGCCGACGCGGAGGACCCCGGCCGCCCCGGCGGTGAGGCCCTGGACGCGGAATCGGCACGTGAGGACGTGCCCGCGCAGGCCGTGAGCAGTCCGAGCCCGGCCGCCGTCGTGACCACGAGCATCCGGCGCCGGCTCGCGTCCGGCGCGGGTACGGGGTCGCGGCCCGCCGTCCCGCCCCTGGATATCTCTGTGTCGGTGCGCCCTGACACCTTGTCCGCCATGCTGCCTCCGTCCCCCGGCATCCGGCCGTCGACCGGCCGCCGGTTGCCCTGCGGACCGTTCCGTTCCGGTCCGTGCAGTGCGCATCTCCAGACCCTCCGCGGCAAAACCCGGGGTGGTAACGATCAAGCCAGGTTGACCGCGGCCGCTCACCAGGGCCTCGCCCGCGGCTCGGTCCGCGTAGCGTGAGTGTGTGATCAGGCCCCGACGCCTCGAAGCCCTGGACGACTCCCCCGCAGCCGTCCGGCACCGCACCCCCGTCCGCCGCCTCTGGTACGCCGCGTACGGCTCCAACATGCATCTCGACCGGCTGACCGCCTACCTGGCCGGGGGCCGGCCCGCCGGTGGGCTGCGCAGCTACCCGGGCTGCCGGGACCCCCGCGGCCCCGCGCGCACGGCACCGGTCATGCTGCCGGGCCTGCTCTACTTCGCCACCGAATCGGACGTGTGGACCGGCGGCAGGGCCTTCTACGACCCCGATGGCGGCCCGGCCCGGGACGGCCTTCCGGGAAGCGCCGAACTCCCCTCCCGGGCCTACCTGCTGACGCTCTCCCAGTTCTCCGACATCGCCGCTCAGGAGATGGGCCAAGAGCCCGGCGAGGATCTCGATCTCACCGAGGCCGTGACCCGCGGGCGGGCCCGGATCGGTCCCGGACGGTACGAGACGCTGGTGTGCACGGGGCTGCTGGACGGGGACCCGGTGGTGACCTTCACCGCCCCGTGGAGCAGCCAGGACATCACCATGAACGCACCTTCGGCGGCCTATCTGCGGCATATCGCGGCCGGCATCGTGGACTCCCACGGATGGAGCGCCCGCCAGGCCGCCGCCTACCTCGCCGGCTGCCCGGGGGCCGACGGCCACTGGACGGCGACGGAGATCGCGGCACTGCTCACCGACCCGTCCTGACCGGCACCCTCGCCCCGGCACGCCGGGCGCACGCGTACGGCCGCCACCGCGCCCGCGCCGGGCACACTGGAGCCGTCCGGCCGGTGTCGGCCCGGCCCCGTCGACCGCTGCGAGGACCGCGATGAGAAAGATCATTGTGTGGCTGTCGGTGTCCCTCGACGGCTTCTTCGAGGGCCCGAACCGCGAGATCGACTGGCATCTGGTCGACGACGAGTGGCACCGGTACGTCAACGACGAGCTGCGGCAGATGGGCGCCTTCCTGTGCGGGCGGGTCACCCATGAGCTGATGGCCGGATTCTGGCCCACGGCCCACGCCGATCCCGCGGTGACCGGCCCGATGGCTGAATTCGCCGGGATCTGGCGGGACATGCCCAAGATCGTGTTTTCCCGGACCCTGGAGCAGGCCGGCGGGTACCACACCACCCTCAAGCGGGAGGTCGTCCCCGAGGAGATCATGGCGCTCAAGGCACAGCCCGGCGGCGATATGACGCTCGGCGGCCCCGACCTCGCCGCGTCCTTCCGGGAGCACGACCTGATCGACGAGTACCGCCTCTACGTCCATCCGGTCATCCTCGGGCGGGGCAGGCCGCTGTTCCGGCCGTCGGACACCAGGACCGGCCTGGAACTCGCCGGGACCAGGACCTTCGGCAACGGCGTCGTCCTGCTCCACTACCGCCGTGCCCGGGACGCCGGGGCGGGGTGAGCTCCGGAGAGCGCTGCCGCACCCCGGCTCAGGGGGCAGGCCGCTCCGGCGGGCCGGGCAGCCCGAGCAGGTCGGGCAGATCGGCGAAGGAGTCGAGCACCCGGTCCGGGGTACCGGTGGCCGCGCGATGGGTTTCCGGCAGGTATTTGCCGGTCTTGACGAGCACCCCGG
The DNA here is from genome assembly GCF_030406865.1 of Streptomyces sp. P9-2B-2. Classification (NCBI taxonomy): domain Bacteria; kingdom Bacillati; phylum Actinomycetota; class Actinomycetes; order Kitasatosporales; family Streptomycetaceae; genus Streptomyces; species Streptomyces sp. P9-2B-2. The sequence continues at coordinate 1,502,083 of NZ_CP129126.1, forward strand.
TGAGCCCGCAGCGCTGGGCCGCCAGCACATCGGACTCGATGTCGTCGCCCACCATCAGCGTTTCCGGCGCCGCGGCGCCGAGCTGCGCCAGGGCGGTGGCGAAGAACGCCTCGGCCGGTTTGCCGGTGACCACCGCCTCGACACCGGCGGCCCGTTCCAGGCCCGGCAGAAAGGCCCCGGTGTCGAGGTCGAGCCCGTCCGCCGTACGCCAGTACAGATTGCGGTGCATGGCGACCAGCCGGGCACCGCGCTGGAGATGGCGAAAGGCGGCGTTGAGGGCCGCATAGCCGAATTCCTCGCCCGCGCCGCCGAACACCACCACGTCCGGCGCCTCCCGGTGCTCGTCGTCGGCCCTTCCCCCGACGATCTCCACACCCTCCAGATCAGCCCGGACCTCGCCGCTGTTGATCAGCAGACAGCGCGCGTCCGGATGGTGGGCGCGCAGGTAGGCGGCGGTGGCGGCGGGTGCGGTCAGAATGTCGTCGACGCCTACGGGGAAGCCCTCCCGGGCCAGCCGCCCGGCGACCACGGCACGGGTCCGTGAGGTGGTGTTGGTGACCAGCAGCAGCGGGAGCCCGGCCGCGCGCAGTCGCCCCATGGCCGCGACGGCGCCGGGCAGCGCCTTCCAGGACACGGTGAGCACACCGTCGATATCGATCAGAACCGCTCCGATTCCTTCCATACGCCGACGGTAACCACGGTCGGCCGGGGCCGGGCGGACGGCCGGGCCCCGTCCACCGTCCGACTTGCGAAGGAGCCGCGAATGGGGTTATTTCGAAGTGAGGTGTGAACGCAGCTCCCGTCTCCCCTGGCTAGGGGGTGCACACTGTGCTGTTCACTGACCGCGCGGACGCGGGGCACCGTCTCGCCGAAGCGCTACAGCACCTGGAAGGGGAAGAGCCCGTCGTACTGGGCCTGCCCCGTGGCGGCGTCCCGGTGGCCTTCCAAGTGGCGCTGGCGCTCAAGGCGCCGCTCGATGTGATCGTGGTCCGCAAACTGGGCGTCCCCTACCAGCGCGAGCTGGGCTTCGGTGCCATCGGCGAGGGCGGTGTGCGGGTGATCAGCGACGACATCGTCCGCCGGGGCCGGCTCGGACAGGCGGATCTGGCCTCCGTGGAGCACGCCGAGGCGGCAGAACTCGCCCGCCAGGCGGAGCGTTTCCGCGCCGGACGGCCACGGCTCTCCCTCGAAGGCCGGACGGCGATCGTGGTGGACGACGGGATCGCCACCGGCGCCACCGCGGCGGCCGCGTGCCAGGTGGTCCGCGCACAGGGCGCGGCCCGTGTGGTGCTCGCCGTCCCCGTGGCACCTCCGGACGCGGCCGACCGGCTGCGTACCTCGACCGATGAATTCGTCTGCCTCTCCACCCCGTTCGCCTTCTCCGCCGTCGGCGAGTGGTACCGGGACTTCTCCCAGACCCCCGACGACGAGGTCGTGGCGCTGCTGGCGCAGGCCGCGGCCGGACCCGGGCCGGAGCGGTCCGCGCCGTCCGCGGAGACCACGTCCCCGGGCACGGAGACCGCGGTGGGCAAGGAGGTCGGGGAAGTCGAGGAGGAGGTGGCGATCGACGCCGCCGGGGTCCGGCTCACCGGGGACCTCCAGCTGCCGGCCGGCGCCCGCGCGGTGGTGATGTTCGCGCACGGCTCCGGCAGCAGCCGGCACAGCCCGCGCAACCGGCTGGTCGCCGCCGCCCTGAACGAGGCAGGCCTGGGCACCCTGCTCTTCGACCTGCTCACCCCGGCGGAAGAGGCCCACCGGTCGAACGTCTTCGACATCGGCACCCTCGCCGACCGGCTGACGGCCGCCACCGGCTGGCTCCGGGACCGCACCGCCCTGCCGATCGGCTACTTCGGCGCGAGCACCGGCGCCGCGGCAGCGCTGTGGGCCGCCGCCACGCCCGGCGCGGACGTCGGCGCCGTGGTGTCCCGCGGTGGCCGCCCCGACCTCGCCGAACCGCTGCTCGTCGCGGTACGGGCACCGACGCTGCTCATCGTGGGCGGCAACGACAACGTGGTCATCGACCTCAACCAGCAGGCCGAGGCGGCGCTGCGCTGCGAGACCCGCATCGAGATCATTCCCGGCGCCACCCACCTCTTCGAGGAGCACGGCGCCCTCCAACAGGTCGCCGACCTCGCCCGGGACTGGTTCCTCAGCCATTTGGTGAAGTAGCGGGTCCCGCGGCGACCTGCGCGTCGGCCCTGCGGCCGGTGGCCGTTCGGCCGATTGCCTTCCAGCCGACGGCCGTTCAGCCGGTCGCCGGTCCTCAGTCGATGGTGCTCTCACCCATGGCGCTCCAGCCGCCCGCGCCCTCGGCACCAGGGCTGACGCGAGTCACATCCCGAACGACGTCCGTTCACCCTGGTGCGATATCGCTCCCCAGTCGTCGGTCGGTAGGCATCAGCTGCCACAGTTGGGGGATGCACGGAAACTTCTTGGCTCGACACCATGACCAGTTGACTGCGTGGCTGAGGGATGGAGAGGCCGAAAGCCTCAACGCATTCCTGGGCGCACACCACGAGTCCTTCGTGCTCGTGACGACAGATGGAGCGATCCTCGGCCTTGAGATGCTGCGCGAATCCCTGCGCAGTGCGGGCGGCAGCCAGCCTGGCCTGTCGATCCAGCTCGAGGAAGTCACCAGTATCACCCCCGAGGTGTACCGGTTCCTGGAGCGCCACATCGTGGACGGCTCCGTCGTGGACGTGCGGGTGGTGACTGCCGTAATGGAGGACGGGTTGCTGCTCAGCGTGCAGGAGACCGCCCGTCGGTAGCGGAACCAGCGGACGTCACGCTTCAGCGTTATCGATCTCGCGTGGCGCGTACTCGTTCTACCACCCGCATTGCCTGTAACACCTCGCCGCCCGAGCCGGCATCCGAACGGCACGGCGCCCGGTGGCACAGGCCGACAGCGTCCTTAGCGGGTGGCGATGGAAGCGCAGACGTGGTGGGCTGGCTACGAGTCAGCACCTGATGTTCAAACGTCTGATGTTTGTATAGAGTGCTGCCATGAAACGCATCAGCGCCCCGCGGCGGACCGCCAGCCTCTCCGCTCAGCTCGTTGACAGTCTCCGCTCCCACATCGAGTCCGGCGGGTGGCCGGTGGGGACGCGGATCCCGCCGGAACAGGCCCTCATCGAAGAACTCGGCGTCGGGCGCAGCACCCTGCGGGAGGCGATCGGTGCGCTGGTGCACCTGGGTCTGCTGGAGCCCCGAGCCGGCGACGGCACCTACGTCAGTTCATCGAGCGAGCTGCAGTCGGTCATGGTGCGGCGGGCGAGCTCCGCGCGGCGGGACAACGTGCTGGAGCTGCGGACCGTTCTGGAGGAGTACGCCTCCCAGGCCGCGGCCCTGCGCCGCGACGAGAGTCAGTTGCAGCAGCTGCGGGAGCTCCTGGCCGACGCCGATGCGGCCTGCGCCGATGAGGACACGTCCGCGGCCACGAACGTCGACGCGCTGTTCCACCGGGCCGTGGTCCGGGCGAGCGGGAACGACTTGCTGATCGAGGTGTACGACTACCTCGGCACGGCGCTCACCTCGTCCCTGGGGGGCTTGCCCTGGGACGCCGTCCATGCCGAGGAGCACGCCCGCCTGCACCGCCGGCTCGTCGACGCGATCGAAGCCCGGGACGCGGGCGGCGCCCGTGCCGCGGCGGCCGCGATCATCCAGCTCACCCGCGGCCACGAGACCGGCACACCACGAGCCGCGGAGGACCGGTGAGCGCGCGGCCGGCTTCCGTACCGGCTGTCCTGAGCATTGCCACCGCGGTCGCCGGACACGGCGCGGGACAGGACCGCCAGCTGCGTCAGCCCTCGCGCTGACACGAACACCCTGCCCACACGGCAACGCCGCCCACCCGAACGGGCTTTCACGGCCGAAAAGGAGACCACTCGTGTCCCACTCCCGACCCCCCGCCGCAGAACTCGACGCACGTACCGACCGGCGCAACGCCCACCTGTCCGCGACCGACGCGCAGTTTCATGACACCGCGCCCCTGGACGCCGTCACCGAGGCGATCCGGCGGCCCGGACTGCCGCTCGCCGCCCTGGTGGCCACGGTGATGAAGGGGTACGCCGACCGTCCCGCCCTGGGCGAGCGTGCCACCGAGCCGGTTACCGACCCGGAGACAGGCCGGACCACGCTGCGCCTGCTGAAGCGGTTCGACACGCTCACCTACGGCGAACTCTGGCAACGGGTGGGCGCGGTGGCCTCCGAGTGGCGGCACCACCCCGAACACGCGATGGGACCGGGTGACCTCGTCGCCGTTCTCGGGTCCACGAGCTCCGAGTACACCGTGGTGGAGCTGGCCTGCATCCGCTCCGGCATGGTGTCCGTTCCCCTCCAGGCCGGTACCTCGGCGTTACACCTGGCCCCCATCGTCGACCAGACCGGACCGCGCCTGCTCGTGGCGCACGTCGACCACGTGGCGGTCGCGATCGACATAGCGGCGAACGCCCCCTCGCTGGGCCGGATCATCCTCATCGGCCACCACTCCGAGATCACCGCCCACCAGGAGGAGCTGGACTCCGCGCGCGGCCGGCTCGCAGCGCAGGACCGAGGCGTCACCCTGGACACACTGGCATCGGTCATCGACCGGGGAAGGACGCTGCCGTCGCTCCCCGAGGTTCCCGACGGGTCGGCAGCCGACGCGCTCAGCGCACTGATCTACACCTCGGGCAGTTCCGGCACCCCCAAGGGCGCCATGTACACCGAGCGCCTGGTCAGGCACTTCTGGATCGATTTCGTACCCGGCCAAGCGGTTCGGCCCTCCATCGTGCTGAACTACCTGCCCTTGAGCCACATGATGGGCAGGGGCGTACTGTTCAGCACGCTCGCCAAGGGAGGCCTCGCCTGCTTCACGGCGTCCAGCGACCTGTCGACGCTCTTCGAAGACCTCTCGCTGGTCCGACCCACCGAGTTCCTCATGGTTCCCCGCATCTCCGACATGCTCTTCCAGCACTACCGGGCCGAGTTGTCCCGCCGCACCGAGCCGGACGGCGATGCAGCCGAGCAGGTGATGGAGGAGCTGCGGGAGAAGGTCATGGGCGGCCGCCTCCTGTGGGCCGTCACCGCCTCCGCTCCACCGAGCGACGAGCTGACGGCGTTCGTCGAGAACTGCCTCCACGTCAGGCTGTCCGACGGCTACGGGTCGACGGAAGCCGGCATCGTCTCCCTCGACGGCCAGGTGCTGCGCCCGCCGGTGACCGACCACAAGCTGGCCGACGTACCCGAGCTGGGATACTTCGCGACCGACTCACCGCACCCCAGGGGCGAACTGCTGATCAGGTCCGACCGGCTCGTCCCCGGCTACTTCCGGCGCCCGGACGCCACCGCCGAGGCCTTCGACGAGGATGGCTTCTACCGCACGGGCGACATCATGGCCCGCGTCGGCCCCGACGCGCTGAGGTACGTCGACCGCCGCTCCAACGTCCTCAAGCTGTCACAGGGCGAATTCGTCACGGTCTCCCGCCTGGAGGCGCTCTTGAGCGGCAGTCCGGTCGTCCGGCAGATCTTCCTGTACGGCAACAGCGCCCGCGCCTACCTGCTCGCGGTCGTCGTGCCGACGCAGGACGCCCTCGACCGCGCCGACGGGGACCCCCGGCGCATCAGGCCGGTCCTGCGGGAGTCCCTGCAGGAACTCGCCACCGAGGCGGGACTGAACTCCTACGAGATCCCCAGGGACTTCCTCATCGAGAGCGAGCCGTTCACCCAGGAGAACGGACTGCTCTCCGGAATGCGCAAGCCGCTGCGGCCCGCCCTGACGAAGCGTTACGGCGAGCACCTCGAAGCGCTGTACACCGAATTGACCGACCGCGAGGCCGACGAACTGCGAGCACTGCGCCGGCTCGGCCCCGACCAGCCCGTACCGGAAACCGTGCTCCGGGCCGCACAGGCGCTCCTCGGGCAGCAGAACGGCGGCCTGGAGCCCGGCGCACGCTTCCTCGACCTCGGCGGTGACAGCCTGACGGCACTGTCGTTCTCCCAGTTGCTGAAGGAGATCTACCGCGTCGATGTTCCTGTCGACGTGGTCATCAACCCGGTCAACACGCTGCGGCGGGTGGCCGACCACATCGAGCGGGCGCTCGCGTCGGAACACCTCCGCCCTACCGCCGACAGCCTCCACGGCCCTGACGCGACGCGACTCGACGCGGCCGACCTACGGCTGGACGCGTTCCTCGACGCACGGGCCATCGGGCGGGCCGAACGGCCGGCCGGTCCGCTGCCCGAGGCCCGGACCGTGCTGCTGACCGGCGCCAACGGCTACCTGGGCCGTTTTCTGTGTCTCGAATGGCTGGAGCGCGTGGCGCAGCGCGGTGGCACGCTGGTGTGCGTGGTCCGCGGCTCCTCCGCCGAGACGGCCCGGGCACGGCTGGAGGCGGCCTTCGACAGCGGCGACCCGGAACTCATGGAGCGCTACCACGAGCTCGCCGCCCGGCATCTGCACGTGATCGCCGGCGACATCGGGGAACCGAACCTCGGCCTCGACGACAGGACTTGGCAGCGGCTGGCCGACACCGTCGACCTGATCGCCCACCCGGCGGCACTGGTCAACCATGTCCTGCCCTACGACCAGTTGTTCGGTCCCAACGTACGGGGAACAGCCGAACTGATCAGGCTCGCGGTCACCTCCCGAATCAAGCAGTTCACCTACCTGTCGACGGTCGCCGTCGTCTTCGGGAACGAGTCAGCGGCCGACGAGTCGGCGGACATCCGCACCGCCTGCCGGACACGCGGCCTCGAAGGTGACTACGCCGACGGTTACGCGGCCAGCAAATGGGCCGGCGAGGTGCTGCTGCACGAGGCGCACGAAAGGTTCGGGCTGCCGGTCGCAGTCTTCCGCTCGAACCTGATCCTCGCGCACCCGCGCTACCGCGGCCAGCTCAACATCCCGGACGTCTTCACCCGCCTCCTGCTGAGCCTGCTGGCGACAGGCATCGCACCCGGCAGCTTCTACGCCCGCGACACGGGGGACGGCAGCGCACACTACGACGCACTCCCCGTGGACTTCACCGCGCGGGCGATCACCTCGCTGGGTGACGACGCACGACAGGGCCACCGGACCTACAACGTGGTCAACCCGCACGAGGACGGCATCTCCCTCGACACGTTCGTCGACTGGCTGATAACAGCCGGGCACCCCCTGACCCGCGTCCAGGACCACGCCGAGTGGCTCGACCGTTTCGAGACCGCCCTGCGGGGCCTGCCCGACCACCAGAAGCAACATTCGCTGCTTCCTCTGCTCCACGCCTTCGCCGAGCCGCAGAAGTCACTGCCCGGGTCCGCCCTGCCGGCGGACCGGTTCCGTGCGGCGGTACGGGCCGCTGCCCTCGACGAGGAGAACGACATCCCTCGTCTGTCACCGGCCCTGATCACCAAGTACGTGGCTGACCTCCGGGCGCAGTACCTGATTTGACGCGCACCTGCGTGTCGGCGGACGGCACCGTCACGCTGCCTCCGGGCCGGCGGCACCGGTGAGGAAGACCGGCCAGCCGATGTCGGTCCGCCACAGTGAGAACATTTCGAGAGGGGCCGACGTGACCACCTGCATTGCCTGTACCGTCCTCCGCCGCAGGTAACAGCTCGTGCCGCGGGCGCAGAACGAGGTGCGGGCTTTGGTCTCGACGTCGTGGATCCCGGGGTACTTCTTGGCGGTGTCAGCGCGGTGGGCCTGCTCGGCCTGGCCCGCCGCCACGGTCTGCGTCCTACGTGCGCGGGCGCGGGGCCCGGTCTCGTGGACGGATGTTCGGCTGGAACCTTCCAGGCCTCTTGCGGTGTCCCGGTGCACATGAACGATGCACTTCTCAACGCGGTGCCCGGCGCGGCCGGCGCCGTGGTTCTCCTGTTCCTCGGAGCGTGGGAGAACGACAGACGAACCCGACGGACGGAGGCCCGTAAGGAAGCCGCCGCGGACCGGGCCGCCCTCGAAGCGCAGGCCAACGAGTTCGTGGCGGCGGTGCTGGCGGTGAAGGTGGCGGGCAATGCCCATGACCATCTGTATGGCGGATGGAGGGCGAGGGCGACGCTCATCATGCGGGTGGTGGCCGGGGTAGGCGCGGCCTACATCGGGTCTCCGCAGAGGGGGCTTCCGGCCGTGATGGCGGCCAGCCAGGCCGTGCACACCGCGACCGATCAGTGGGATCAGGACAGCGCGGCATCGGCTGCGACGCTGGCGGCACCCCTTGGCCGTCTGGGGACGGCCGTCACGCCGCTGATGAGGCGCCAGGAACCGGGACTCGCGGCCGCGGCAGACGAGGTGTTCACGGCGATCAGCGAGAGCTACGCAGACGAAGACCGGATCACCCAGGCCCTGACGGCGTTCCATGAAGCGCTGCGCCCGGCCCTTGAGCCCCCGGCGCCTCCCCAACGGTGGTGGTCCCTGCGTCGGAGGAACGGCGAGGGCGGGCCGCAGGCGAGTTAGTGGATGGGCGGGGGCGCTACACAGGTGCACAGAGCGATTCGCCTACCAGGGAAAACGCGGGCCCGGTTACACAGCCGGGCAATCGAGATCAGGGCCCCACTGCGCGACGGCTGCGGTGCGCTCCGCGGAGGCGGAGGTGAGCCGCAGACGGTGCACGCCTTCTCTCCTGTCAGCTGGTGCTCTCCACGCAGGTGGAGGTTGGTCGGCAGTGACCCACTCGGTCGTGCTCAGGGTGCACGTCTTCTGCGGGCGAGTGGCGGTGGCTGATGGTCAGGGCGGTCCATGGCCTTCGATTGCGTGTGTACAAACGATCAATGCCCTGAGTGCTTTGGGGCCGGGGCCAACGCTGTCCGATCAAGACCCGCCGTACAGTCTCTAGTCGGCGCGGCCTGTCGCAGCCACCGTTACACCCAGGCCGATCATCGCGAAGCCGCCGGCCCCGCCGATCATCGACAGGCGGCGGTCCGAGCGGGCGAACCAGGAACGGGCCGCCGACGCTCCCAGGCCCCACAGGGTGTCTGTGACCAGGCCGATCGCGACCGGGACCAGGCCCAACACCATCATCTGAAGGGGGACGTGGCCCGCCGAGTGGTTCACGAACTGTGGCAGCACCGCCGCGAAGAAGACGATTCCCTTCGGGTTGGTGATGCCGACGAAAAGCCCGTCCAGGACCGTGCGCAGGTCGCCCCGCCGCTCACCCGCCGGGGCCTCCATGTCCGCCGCGCGCATCTGTTTGCGGTGCCGGAACGCCTGCACGCCGAGGTAGACGAGATACGCCGCTCCGGCCATCTTCACGCCCATGAACACGGCCGCCGAGCTCTCCACCAGGGCGCCGAGGCCCCACGCCACAGCGATCACCAGGACGTATGAACCCACCAAGTTCCCGAGGACCGTTGCGAGCGCTGTGCGGCGGCCGTGTGCAAGGGCTCTACCGATCACGAAGAGCACGCTCGGCCCCGGAATCACGATCACCAGTAGGGACATCGCTGCGAACGCGAGAATGCTCTCCGTGGACACCATGCGCCCGTCACCTCCTGATATGCGTTCCAGGGGCCAATACAAACAGAGGGCGGACTGTCCACTCCAGGATCATCCACATGCCGATATCAAACCGGCCCGACGGGCGCTGTCCCGGGGGCCGTCGTCATCTGCGCGTCGAACGGGTCTTCTCCGCGCGAGCGGAGGTGAGCCTATAGGGGCCGGGCGTAGCGTCCACTCCCCCGGTCTTCTCCGCGCAGGCGGAGGTGTGCTCATCACTCGAGCGGAGGTGGACCGTGAGCTGCCGCTCTGCGCCCAAGGTCGTCAGTAGCCGACGCGGGAGGTGGCAGGCACGTCGAGATCGTCCTCCGGGGCGGCCTCGCTGAAGTTGTTCGCATAGACGGGTTCGATGAAGACGTTGCTGTAGTCGGGCTTCGCCGGGCGAGGGAGATCGGCAGCCATCGTGTTGTGCGGCTGCGGTGTTGAGAGGGGCATGAGGCTCCTTGGTGTTCTACGGCTGTAAGCGGTGGTCGGGCTGTGATGGCTCGCGAGGTCGGGCCGGCGTCCGACTAGCTTCTGGATGCTGCGCGGGCCAGCCAAATCGTCGGGGCCGATGCCGCGGCCCAGATGTCAGCGGGGTTCAGTTCCGCCGACGCAGCCGTGGAGACGATGCTGTCGGGCCCGTCCGGTGTGAGGTCGTACCGGGTGTCAGTTCGGCGAGAGGCTGCGAATCGCTCCAGATGCTCGACTCGATGATCATGATATCTGTATCGGGCCCGGCAGATCGTGTCACGCGACGCGTGGGGTCGCAGCCATGGAGGCTTCGAGTGCTGCGCTGCGCTCTCCGCGCAGGCGGAGGTGAGCATCAGGACACCGCACTGGTCACGGCGAGTTCTTTAGCCAGGTGCCGGGCGCAGACACTGCGGTGCGGCAGCGGGTCACGGCCGCACCGCACGCCACCCAGACCGGAGCAGGTTGCCGCTCCAGCCGCTTCGACGAGCGCGGGCCACTCCACTGTCGCCGCTGCCTCGGTTCGGCAGGGCTTGCACAGGCCGTCCTCGAGCGCGGGGCCGACCAGGAAGGTCCGGCAGCCGCACTCGCCGCAGGAACCACGCGGCGGGCCCTCCACCTTGCGCTGAGCTGGGACGTGGCCATCGTGCGGTCGGGCTCGCATTTGTTGCACACGCCGGACGGGCAGGGCTGGCTGCCGTGCTCCGAGCACGGTCCGGCGGCCAGCCGCTGCCCGCGACGTACGCGCTCCCGCTCGGCGCGGCGGTCGGCGACGATCGCCTTCCAGCCGACGGCCGTTCAGCCGGTCGCCGGTGCTCAGTCGATGGTGATCTCACCCATGGCGCTCCAGCCGTCCGCGCCCTCGATGGTGGTGCTCACAATGTCGGGGGTGCGGCGCAGCAGCGGGCGCATCTGCTCGATGGCGGTGCGGAAGTGGTCGGAATTGACATGCGCTGCGGCGGCATCGTCCTTGAATGCCTCGACCAGGACATAGGTGTTCGGGTCCTCGATGCTGCGGGACCATTCGAACCACAGGTTGCCGGGTTCGGCGCGGGTGGCCTCGGTGAAGGAGGCGACGTGCTGCGGCCACTCCTCGGCGCACTCGGGCTTCACGGGAAACTTGACGACGATAAAGATCATTCAGCGATTCTAGATCACGTGGCACCCGGTGCCGTCAACCCCTCACCGTGGTACCTCGGGTCAGCGCGATACCTCGGGCTCGGCCTCTTTCTCGCGGCTCAGGGATTTGACGAGCACTATGCCCAGCACGATCAGCGCCACGCCCAGCCACACCGGCCCGGCACCGCTGACGAGGACCACGATGCCCACCGGGGTCAGATAGCCCGCCAGCGGGATGAGCAGGCTGCTCAGCGGGGGTTCGGGCGGGCCGGGCAGGCCCCGTTCACGCAGTGAACGCGCCCGCACCACGTCCGGGTACCACTGGGTGAACTGCAAGGCCGCGATGATGGCCGCGATGGGGATGATCCAGCCGGTCCACGGGTTATTGGAATTGTGCAGCACGAGGTCGCCATAGGCCCCCGATATCGCCGCCACGGCGAATGCGGCGGCCCATGCACCCGTGATGTAGTAATTGGTCCGCAGAAAACTGGGCTCGCCCCAGAACTCGCGGGGCACCTGTTCCCGGGCGTACTGGAGGGTGAACGGCACCCGGCACGCCATGGACCCGAGGGCGATCGCCATCAGGGCGACGCTCGCGACCTCGCCCGAATAATTCTCCAGCCAGCTGTGCGTGCCCGGGGAGGCGAAAATGCCGATGACCGCCAGCACCGCGAAGAACACCACATCGGCGATCTCCAGAATTTTGAAGGAGGACCCGGGACGGCGTATACGGCCGACGATGACGATGGCCACGGCAAGGGCCAGGGCTATGGCGACGGCCAGCTCGAAGCGGCCCGGCCCGACCAGGACCGACATCACAATCCATGGCGACATTCCGATGACGGGGCTGTCGAGGAAATGCGACAGCCGGCCACCGGAGGCGGTGTCCGTCCGGCCTTGGGACATGGCAACAGCCCCTCCTGCGAGGCGGAACTCCCTTCCACGCTAGACCGCCGCCTGGGCTCCCTCTACTCGGGCGCGTCAGCGGTGTGGACGGGGCGGACGGGGCGGGTGAAACGGGCGGTGCGGCACCACGGCGGGGAGCGGGGCGGCGCCGGGCGCGGTGTCCAGCGCGGGAGAAGTGCTCGGGCGGGCGTTCCGGCGACGTTTCCGGTTGGGCATCGGGGCATGGCGTCCCGGGGGGCTCGGGGCGTGTCTCCGGGGTGGTTCAGGGGCGGGTCAGGGTGACCCCTGACGACGGCGCGGGGCGCGGGCGCGAAGCTGTTCGACATGAGCCTTTCTCCCTTGTCCCGCAGGGCAGTTGTGGGGGCCGCACTGTCCGGCGCGGTGGTCGCCGCGACGGCGGGCCCGGCCGGTGCCGCGTCCCGTCCGGGCCCGGCCCTGTCGTCGGGCGGCGGCCCGGCCCGCCGGAACCCGTCCGCCCCCGCCCCTGCCCCCGTCCCTCCGCTGAACGTGCCCGCGCTGCGGGCCGCCCTCGCCGATCTGGAGCATCCGGAGCTGACCGCGGCCCAGCTGCGGGTGAGCGGTTCGGCCGGGCGCTGGTGCGGCACCGAGGGCCTCGCCGACCGTGCCACCGGCCGCGCGGTCCATGAGCGGGACACCTTCCGGATCGGCAGCATCACCAAGGTGTTCGTGGCGACGGTGGTGCTCCAGCTCGCCGCCGAGCGCCGGCTGTCGCCGGAGCAGCCGGTTCAGCGTCTGCTGCCCGGTCTGCTGCCGTCGGGATTCCCGCCGATCACGGTGGCACAGCTGCTGAACCACACCAGCGGGCTGCCCGACGAGCAGGACCCGCCCTACGACCCTTCCTCCCCGGAGGACATCGCCCGGCACCGCTACGACCGGTGGACGCCCGAGCAGCTCGTGGCGCGGGTGTCGCACGGCCCCATGAAGTTCACCCCCGGCACCAAGCAGGAGTACCGGGGCATCAATTACGTCCTGCTGGCCCTGCTGATCGAGCGGCTGACGGGCTGCCGCTACGGCGAAGCGGTCGCGCACCGCATCCTGCGTCCGCTGGACCTGCGACACACCGCCGTGCCCGGCAACGACCCACGGATTCACCGGCCGCATGTGCACGGCTATATGAGGATGACGGACGGCTCCCTGCTGGACATCACCAGGTTCGACCAGTCGGCTGCCTGGGGAGAGGGCGAGATGATCTCCCGCACCGGCGATCTGGACCGCTTCCTCACCGCCCTGTTCTCGGGCGAACTCCTGCCGCCCCATGAGCTGGAGCGGATGTTCACCCTGCCGCCGGACGAGGTGCGCATGGTGGACGGCACCCCGGCCCGCTATGCCGCGGGCCTCCAGACCTTCACGCTCAACGGCATCACCCTGTGGGGCAAGACCGGCGAACGGTACGGCTACAGCTCGGGCATGTTCGCCACCCGGGACCAACAGCGCCGCGTGGTCTTCTCGTTCAACCCGACCCGGCGCGACGCCACCCAGGCACAGGTCTCCCAGCGCATAGCCGAGGCCCTGACGAAGGCGTGAACGGGGACCGCACAGCACTGTGGGCTCCGCGCGTCCGCTGAAACGCGGAGACGCGGAGCCCACCAGAACCCCATCGGCGAGGTCCGGTCACAGCCTTCGTTCAGGACTGGGGCCGCTTGCCGTGGTTGGCACCGTTCTTGCGACGTGCCTTCTTCTTACGACGGCGCTTCGATGACATACGTCTGCCTCCTCACTCACTCAGCGATGCTTTTCGCCGAATTTCTACCACTTCTCAACGGTATCTCGCCCGGCGATCACGAGGCCGCGTACCCAGGTCCGCGGGATCCCACCCCACCCCGGTTTGTGAGTCACCCCACGGAAGGACCGCCCGCGCGGTCCGCCGGGGCGTCACAGATCGGCTTCCTCGCCCATGTACAGCCCGGCGAACGCCTTCGCCGCGGACTCCGACCCCAGCAGCCGCCGCAGCCGCGCCCGCGCCGTGCCCGCCCGGAAGCGGTCACCGGACGAGGCACCGTGCAACACATAGGAGAGCCACTCGGAGAACTCCAGGTACTGCCAGACCCGCCGCAGACACGCCTCCGAATATCCGGCAAGCCCGCTGTCGTCGCCGTCGTAGTGCGCGATCAGCGCGTCGCCGAGCAGCAGCGCGTCATTGATCGCGAGGTTCATGCCCTTCGCGGCGATCGGCGCGACCAGATGCGCCGCGTCACCCGCCAGGTGAAGGCGGCCGAACACCATCGGCTCCACCACATAGTTGTGCATGTCCAGGACCACCTTCTCGATCACCGGCCCTTCGGCGAGCGGCGGGGCGCCGTCCGCGGCGAGCCGGACGCGCAGCTCGTCCCACACCCGGTCATGCGACCAGTTCCCGGCGTCCTCACCCGGCGCGACCTGGAGGTAGTAGCGGGTGACCCGGTCGCTGCGGGCCATATGGGCGCCGAACCCGCGCTCGTGGATACCGAAGATCACACCGTCCGCGGACGGCGGTGCCTCGGCGAGGAGGGCCAGCCAGGCGACGCCGTGGTCATGGCGGGTGAAGTCCGCCCGGCCGTCGGGGACGGCCGCCCGGGACACCCCGCGGGCGCCGTCGCAGCCGGCGATGAAGTCACACTCGATCCGGTGCCGGGCACCGGTCACCGGATCGGTGTACGACACCGCCGGCCGGTCGCTGTCGATGTCGTGCAGCGCCACCTCACGTACCCCGAAGCGGACCTCGCCGCCCGCCCGGTCCACGTACGACGCCACGAGGTCGGTGACCAGGAGCGGCTGCGGATAGACGAAGTGCCGGCGGCCCGACAGCTCCCCGGTCCGCATCGTGTGCCGCTCCCCGTCGAACCGGAACTCGAACTCGCCCTGTGTGGGGGCCCGTTCGAGCAGTCGATCGGCCAGCCCGTGCCGGGCCAGTGCGCGCACCACCCACTCCTCCATGAACCCGGCCCGCGGCCGCTGCTCGATGAACTCCCGGCTCTCCGCTTCCAGCAGCACACAGTCGACTCCGGCGGTGCGCAGCAGATTCGCCACGGTGAGCCCGGCGGGACCGGCGCCGATGATGACGACGCGGGTGCGTGTGACGGGGAGAGGGGCGGTGGAGGACACGTCGCGAGGTTCCCTTCGGGGGCGAGGAAAGATCGCTGGCAGTATGGCGGTTGCCCCGAAGAGACGGTCCGGCGCCCCTGCGCACGGCCAGGGCACCGGCGAGCGGCCCGGTCACCCGTGCGGGGCGCCGGACCGCCGGCCGGTGCGGCGCGCGTCCGGTCTACGCGCTGCCCGTGAGGCTGGCGAACACCACCACGTTGTCGGGGAAGTAGTGCTGCCCCTTGTCGTACTCACCGCCGCAGGTGATCAGGCGGAGACCGGCGTGATCGAGGTTCTTGTACACCTCGAGCGTGGGGAACTTGTTCTTCGGGTACTGGGCGATGCGGTCGACGGTGAACTTCGCCGTCTTCCCGTCCTGCCGGGACACCTCGATGGTGTCCCCCCGCTTCATCGACGACAGCTTCTGGAACACCGACGGCTTGCCGTTCCAGGAGACATGGCCGGCGATCACCGCCGGTCCCTGGGAGCCGGGCGTGGGCCCCGGCTGGTACCAGCCCGCCTTGTCGGGGTCCCGGGGCGTCTCCATGGCACCGTTCTTCTGCTGTCCCAGTGTCTCCAGCGTGGAGGAGACCTGGAGCGACGGGATGGAGAGCCGCTGCGGAGCCGACTTCGGCATACTGGCGGCCGCCTTGCTCCCGGAGCCGCCGCCCGGCGCCGCCTCGTCGGACGACTGCCCGCCGCCGTCAGCCGGCGGCTGCCCCGCGGGGAGCGACCGGGGCGGCGCCGCGTCCTGCCCTCCGCACCCGGCGAGGAGCAGGGCCGACAGGGCCGCGGCGACGGCGTAGCCGGTGGCGCGGTGGCCCCGGCGGCGTACGGTGCTCATGGTGTCCTCGTACCGGCGGTTCACGCGGCGGCCCCGTTGTCCCCGGCCCGCCCGGCGGCGAGGACGTTCTTCCGGCGCCGTACGAGGGCCAGCGCCCCGGCCGTCGCCACGAGGGCGGCCCCGCCCGCACCCAGCACAGCGGCCGGCACCCCGTCCTCCTCGACGGGCCCGGTGCCGGTCTCGACACCGCCGACCGGAATGGAACCCACCGCGGCACCCAGGACCTCACCGCAGTTGGTCGGGGCGGTGGCCTCCTGGGGGAGCTTCGGGTCGAGTTCGCTCTTGCCCGCCCCCTCGAAGTCGTACTTCTTGTTGTCGTTGCGGTCGATGCCGTGCTGCACGATGTGCAGGTCCTTGATGTGGTCGACCACGTCCTGGGAGACCGGGATGGTGCGCTCGTAGGAGAGCTTGCCCTGCGCGTTCGCCACGGGCATGCGGTCGACGGCGAGGCCGCTCATCATGTCCGTGGGGCCCTTGGTGGTGAGCGAGATGTTGATATTGCCGTAATCGACCGTGGCTTCGGTGTTGTTGAGGACGCCGTCACCGTTCGTGTCGTCGCTCGCGTCCGGGCAGTGGAAGTCATGGCCGTCGGTGGAACCGTGGAGGTGCTGAGCGGAGGGCTGGCCGGGCACCAGCCCCTCAGACTCGATCTTCACGGTCAGCTGCCTGCCCTGGAGGCTGAGCATCGCCGTGCCCTTGGAACCGGAGTTGTTCAGCTGCGCCAGGTTGATCTGGAACGCTCCGGTGCCCTGGGCGACGGCCTGGGACGAGGCGCCTACGGTGAGGGCCAGGGCGGCGGGCAGAGCGACGACTACGGCGAGGTGGCGGGTGCGCTTGGCTATCACGATCGTTCCTTTTCCGGCGGCCTCCGCGGAGGAGGGGGGACCGCACGTCGTCCGGGTTCGACAGCAACACCTCGGCGAGGTGTCACGCGTCATTCGGAGCCGCAACGCCCGCGGATTGGTGGTGGATTGAAAAAAGTTTTGGCGGCCTTCGCCGGGGCCCGCGACGGCGCCTCCCCGGCGTTCTCAGGGGCAGTTGCTGAGACTGCTCAGACGAAGGGCAGCTCGGCACAGTGGCAGGCGCCCAGGGAGCCGCCGAACGCTTGAGGGGACGAGGTGGCTCCCGTAGCCCCTCCCCGGCTCCGCCTGCGGGCCTCGTCGGCGAGGATCCAGCGCCGGTGCAGCTCCACCAGTTCGTCCGGCGGGCGCCCCGCACCGCCTGGCGAGACGGTCGGCGGGAGCGAAATCCCTCGGCACTGCATCACCGTGGCAATACCGGTGCAACGTGGCCACGCTCATATGCGACTGCCCGGCGAGAACGCCATAACTACGGCCGGAGCGCTCCTTCAGCCGACGCAACTGCCGTGCGAACTCCGCCGTTTCCGTCCCCACCGTGCGCCCCTGTTCGTTCCGCCGTTCCAGGAAAGCATTCCAGGCAGTGGTCGTTTCCCCAGGTCAGAACCTGTTTCAGCGTTCCGGCTTCTCTCATTGTCCGGGATCGGTTGGCACCCGGGCGCCCGCCGCGCAGGCTGTGGGCAGCACCACCGAGACGGGAGATGCCATGCGAACCCGCTGGTGTATCAGCGATGTTGTCGCGGTCGCCGTGCTGATCATCTGTGCCGCGGTGGTGATCTCGCTGATCATTCGCTATTGAAACCCTTGCTAGGAGAAGTCGAATCACCATGCGCACCATCCGATCCCGTACCGCAGCCGCCGCCACCGCCGTCGTTCTCGCCGGCCTGTCCCTGACCGCCTGCGAGAGCGACAGCGATGCGGCGTCCGGCGGCCAGTCCGCGGCACGCCCGGAATCCGGCGCCCCGAGCCAGCCGGGCGGCGACACCGGCGGCACCGGCGGCACCGGCAAGGCCGAGGGCCAAGGTTCCGGGTCTTCCGGGTCCGGGTCCGGCTCCGGGCCTGGCTCCGGGCAGGGCGCCTCCGGCGGTCAGGGCAAGGGCGGCGGAAAGACCGGCGGCGGGGCGAACCAGGGCGCCGGGAGCGGCCCGTCGGGTCCCTGTACGGGAGCGACCGTCAAGACCGTGGTCAGCAACGTCAAGCGTCCCATCAATCACTTGCTCCTCACGATCACCAACACCGGATCCCGCGCCTGCTACGCCTACTCCGCGCCCCTCCTGGGCTTCGACGACGACCAGTCGGTGACCCGGATCATGGAGGACAGCAAGCCGCAGGCCGTCGTGACCGTCGCCCCTGGCCGGTCCGCCTACGCCGCGATCCAGCTCAGCGGCGAGCCCGGCGGTGACACCCATGGCCGCACCGCCCAGCGCCTCACCGTGCACTTCGCTCCGCGCAACGGCTCCGGTTCGGTGGGCACCCCCGCCAAGCTCACCCTGCCCGCGAACACGCACAAGGACGACAACGCCGCCGTCACCTACTGGCAGAACTCGGCGTCCGACGCACTGACCTACTGATCACGCCAATGGCGCGCTGACGTAACGGGGCGGCCGGCCACCGCCCCGTTCAGCACGCCTCCCTCACCCCAGCTGCTTGGCGATCTCACGGGAAAAGGCCGCGACCCGGGTGTAGACGCCCGGCGTCGGTGTGGCGGCGTCGCTGTTGGCCAGCCAGCTGACGATCCCGATCAGCCTGCCACCGGCGACGAGCGGGCCGCCGCTGTCACCCTCGGCATGATGGGCGCCGGTGACGGAATTGTTGGCACAGACGTGCATCGTGGGATCGAAGTCGCCCCCGGGGTTGAGCCGTTGGCACGTCCGGTCGGGGAGCACCCGCAGGTGCGCCGCCCGGAGCGCGTTCGCCGACCGGTTCTCGTAATCCAGCAGGCCCCAGCCGTAGACCCGTGCGCCGGTACCGGGGCGGTACAGCCCGGTGTCGGCGGCGGTGGCTATCGGCAGCGGGGTGTACTGCGGCGGCATCGGCTTGTCGAGCGTGAGGACGGCGACATCGTTCTCCAGATGGCGGCCGAACCGCGGATGGATCCAGACCTTGGTCACCTTGCGCATCCGGCCCTCGTGACGGCGGAGGTCGGTACGGCCGGCGACCGTCCCCAGATCGGTGGGCGCCTCGTCCACGACGCAATGGGCCGCGGTGACAACCTTCGTCGGCGTGACGAGGGTGCCGCCACAGAACTGCCCCGAGCGCGGGTAGGTGTCGGTCTGCCGCCACAGATTGATCGCGACGACCCAGGGTGCCGCCGCCGTAGTGGTCTTCTGCCCTCCGACGACGGCCTGGGCGGTGGGTGCCGGCAGCCCGGCGAAGCCGGCCCCGACGAGCACCATGAGCCCCACCAGAACCGGCCACCGCAGGTAGCTGTGCCGTGTCATCCGCATACTCCGTCCCACCCCCTAACCGGCGATCTGGCTCTGGAGGAGCGAGTAGTAGGAAGCCGACTTCACCGCGACTCCCGGATAGAGACGGCTGGTGCAACTGCCGCCCCCACTGATGACCCCTACGAGCCGCCCCCGCACCACGACCGGTCCCCCACTGTCCCCGGAGCACGCACTGACGCCGCCCGCCGGATAGCCGATGCACATCGTGTACGCCGAGCGGTACCTAAGGGTGCCGTACGCCGTGATGCACTGCTCATCGCCCCTGTTGGGGATCAGCGCGGTCTGCAACGGCGGCACCCGGGTGTCGTCGTCGCGGCCCGTTGTGGAACCCCAGCCCAGCACCCGGTTGGGCGTGCCTTCCTCGTACAGCTTCTGCTGCGCCGGGGTGGCGAGCGGCAGAGTGCGGTACGGCATAGGGGCGTTGAGGGTGAGGACGGCGAGGTCGTGGGCGTAGGTGGCGCCGTGCCCTTCGGTATCGGCCTTGGGGTGGATCCACAGCTTCGTCACCTTGCGCACGGTGCCCTTACGGGTATCCCGTAGGTCCTCCCGGCCGCCCACCACCCGCACACCATCGACGGTGGCCGGGCTCACGCAGTGGGACGCGGTCAGCACCTTCCGCGGCGCGACGAGTGTGCCCGCACACTCCGGCTCCTTCACGTCCTGCGACGTCAGCGCCACGGTCCAGGGATATTTCTTGATCTCGGCCCGGTCTCCCCCGACCACCGCGGCGGCGGGCGGGGCAGCCGACGCCACCAGCGCCGCCCCCGCCACAACCACACCCACCCAGGCAGCACGGGGTGTTCTCGCCTTACCCATCAGTCCTCCATTGGCGAGAGAACAAAGTCGCCCATGGAGAGGCCCCGATCCGCAACGCGGTTGCCTGCCCATCCCCGCCACCCGCAAATGGCCGACCGGAGCCCGGACCTCTTGACAGCGCTGCGCCACACAAGCGCCGAGACCTCGACGACCTGAGGCCCACGACCGGGCACGCCGGCCCGCTACCGGCTGGTCTCGACCCGAAGTGGCCCACCACCACAGCCCGAACACCGCTTATTGGCCAACCTCGCCCAAGTTCACCACCACGCACACCATGCATGAGAAAGATCGGACTGCTCCGCACGACCGTCGAACGGTTCCGCCGTGGCCGCCACACCGACCGGTTGTAGCCTCAGCCCTTATGAGTTGGCTGCCTGACGACTTCGTCCACCCCGTGTACGTGCCCGTGCCCGACACCACGCTTCACCTGCGGCCGATCCGGGAGGCGGACACCCCGCTCGACTACCCCGCCGTGATGGGCTCCCGTGAACGCCTGTGGGAGATCTTCGGCCCGGCCTGGGCCTGGCCCGCGGAGACGATGACCTATGAAGCGGACCGCATCGACTTGCTGCGGCACGAGAGGGAGATAGCCGCGCACCAGTCGTTCAACTACGCGCTGCTGGACGAGGAGGAGACGGCGATCCTCGGCTGCGTCTACATCGACCCGCCCGAGCGCACCGGCTCCGACGGAGAGGTCTCCTGGTGGGTGGTGGACGACCTCGTCGGCGGCGAGGCGGAACGCGCGCTCGACGCGCTGGTGCCGCAGTGGATCGCCGCCGACTGGCCCTTCCAGCAGCCCCGTTACCTGGGCCGCGACATCACCTGGCATGACTGGCTCGCGCTGCCGCCCACCTCGTGACACGTCCGAGGCGGTGCCTGGGCACGCCGATGGGCCGCAGAGGCCCGTCGGCAGGGCGTGCCGCAAACACCGTCACCGGCCTCGGAGTTGAAGGGACACCACGATGAGATCACGCAGTGGTTTCGGCGCTCCCTCGTGGTCGCCCGCGGCGATTTCGGAGAGCGTGCCGAACGATCCGGGGTAGAGCATGACCGGCAGGCCCCTGTCTTTGAGGCAGCAGAATATGGCGAACTCTTCGAGGAAGTAGTCCAAGGACCGCTGGATGCGCCGTTCCAGTTCCGCTTCCGGGGCGCCGCCCGAATTCTTGCTGTGATAGCCGCGGCCGAACGCCTCCAGAGAGGTGCGGAACCCGGCGTCCTGGCCGAAGTAGTCCCGGAGCATCCGGTGATAGCTCTGGTAGCTGTCCCAGGTCTGCACCTCGCTGCAGTTGATGAAGGTGAAGTCCGTGCGCTCTTGGAATTCGTGAAAAATCTGAGCCTGGTCGTCGATGAATTCCCGTCCCAGGCGCAGTCCTTCGGCCAGGGCTTCCGGCGGGCGCAGGCCGCGGGTGGACTCCACGGTGATGCGGTGGATGCTGTCACCGACGAGCACGGTGCATCGCGGAAATCTCCTGGATATCCATTGCGCCATGCTCCGCACCTTGGCCGGGCGGAAGCTGCTGTTCTCCAGACTGATGCCCAGGAAACAACTGCTGTGCGCTTCGAAGTCATGAAGGCGGGAAATCGGCGAGACAAACGAGATGCCGGTCCTGTACCGCCCTCTCCCCGAGGGCGGAGAGGTCTGCTTCGGAACGGCGAGCGGGGAGGCTGCTTCGGACGGCATCACACCAACCAGTTCGTGGGGTAGGCAGGCGACAAAGGCCGCGGTGAGGTCACACTGCAACACGCCCTGAATTGGCCGTACAGATGTTCCCTTGGTGACTAGCGAAACCCACCGTACGGTCGGTAAACGGCTCGACAAAGAAGATTTTGAGCCAGGCGATCATGCAGCAATCAGCGAGTCACCGGGCTTCTTCCCCGCTACGGCCACCTGATGAACCAGCAGCTCCGAGAGAGAATCCAGGAGTTCGAGGGCCGCCCGCATCCGTGCCTCCGGGGCCACACCACAGTGACCGAAAAGCGCCGCACGGTGGTGAATCAGCGGCATGGAACAGCGGCCGAGGTACAGCGGATTCCCGCCACGGGGAGGGAAGTTCGGTGACCGGGAACTCGGCGGCGCCAATTCGCCGACACCCCTGCTCTTGCCGGCGCCTTCGCGGTCGGTCGCCCATGCCCGTCCGGACGGGAGGTGGAGAGTTCGCCCGACGACTACGCACAGCTCACCGCCCCGAAGGCGAAGGGAGCGCCGAGGCCGGGGGCCACCGGCCGTTGCCCAGGTCCCTCAGCGTCATGGCCTGGTGCCGCGCATCCCACGCGAAGACCATGCGGAACTCGTCACCGGGCGCGGCCCTGGGCTCATGGACAACCAGTTTGTGGTCGGCGATCTCCACCGACTGCGGGTAACCGGTGGCGCCCAGGATCTTGGTCACCACCCCGTTCTTGAGCGTGTAGACGTAGAGAAACAGGAAGTGGTTTTCCCGCTCGACGCCGACGATCAGCTCGTCCTTCCCGTCGCCGGTCAGGTCGTGGTACTCGGGGGCCCGTACGGGACAGGACCGCGAGCCCGGCTTGGCAGCACAGGCGCGGATCCTGCGCTCCTCGTCCTTGTAGTAGATCGACATGTAGCTACGGGTATCCGCGTCGATCTGCGCCAGGAGAACGGAGCCCGTGGAGACCTTCCGGATGTCCCCGGACGGCACCCGCGGCAGCGCGGTCAGTGACTGCGGCGTCTCCTGCCCACCCGTGGCCGGCGAGGGCGGCGGCGCGGCCTTCCGATCGGGCCACAGTCGTTGCGGCGCGGTGAGCGCAGTGGCATGCCCGGCACTCCTGGGCGCATCACCCTCCTGGCATCCGCCCAGCAGCACCGCCGCACCCGCCACCACGATCGCCAACGCCCCCGCCCGTAGGGCAGCACCCGGCGAGCCCGCACCACGGACCAGGGGCGTGACGTGGCGTATCCGCGCTGTGCTCATCGCTCCTCCGCGGCGATCGAACAATATCGCCCATGGAGATGCCGCACACCACCGCACGGTTGCCTGTCACCACCTGGGCGGCGACTCGTGGTCACGGTCGACGACGCAGGCGTCCTACGGTCCGGCGATCCGTGGCCTGACCTTGGCGTCCGCGCCCCTGCGTCAGCTGTGCTGGGCCCGGTCGTACACCTTCTTGGCCGTGGCTCCCAGCACCTCTCCCTGCATCTCGGTCGGTGTCAGGGAGTCCAGTGCACTGTTGACCGAGACCAGGGTGCCCTTGCCGGTAGTGGCGTTGAAGTCGGCCAGCCACGGGCCGCCGCTGGAGCCGCCGCTCATGTCGCAGGGGATGGCCTGTACGCCGCTCTTCTCCTTGGCCGTACCGACGCAGTGGAGGAGTTCCTCGCCGAGCTGCGGGCGGGTGGCCGAGTAGCCGAACGCGGAGATGGTGCCGCCAACGGGGCGGTTGAAGGCGATGTCCTGGCCGCCCACGACGTCGGTGAGCTTACGGCCGCTCTTGTCGGCGTCGACGACCAGCGTGGACAGGTCGTCGGTGGAGTCGTTCTCCCAGGCGCGCGGGGTGACGGCGGTGCGGACCGCGAACGCGCCGTAGGGCATCTTGCCCTTGCTGTAGGCGGGGACGAACACCATCTCGATGTGGGTGTTGAAGGGAGAGGAGCCCCGGCGCACACAGTGTGCAGCGGTCATCACGGCGGAGCGGTTGGCGCTCTTGACGGCCGTGGCCGTGCACCAGGTATCGGCGCCATTCGCGTTGACGAAGAACAGCCGCCCCACGGTCTTCAGAGCGGTGCCCCGCCACGGCTTGGCCTTCGGCCCGGTCGGACCGAGGTCCACGGACTTCCCGACGGCCTTGATGCGGGCGGGCGTCCAGTAGGCGAGGGCTTCCTGGCGCTCCTTGGCGGTGTACGACAGGACGGAAACCGGGTCGGCCGAGGCGTCAGGGGCCGGGCCGGTCACAGCCGTCGCCGGGATCGGGACAGCGAGGACGAGGGCCGTACCGGCCACTGCGAGTCCCGTGGCCCGCCCACGAAGGCGCCGGATCGCGGAAGTGGATGTCTCGGACAAGGCAGGTGTCTCCTCGGCTGGCACAGGCAGCGGACAGGGGTGGTCAGTTCACCCCGCAAGAGAGGTCAACCCACCTATTTGGTTGCGTTGTTGATGATCCGTGACATAAATGCGCGATGCCCGATGTATCGCGCCCCGGCACCCGGAGCGGCCGACCCGAACCGCTCCGGTCGCTGACCGCTCCGGCCAACGGACCGCTCCGGCCGGCCACGGACGAGGCGTGGCCCCGGCGCAACTGCACCGGGGCCACGCAGGGAGGTATGGGGCGTCAGAACGTCCAAGTGGTGTACCACGTGGCCTGGCTGGAGGGATGTGCCAGGTCGGTGGAGACGCCGCTGAGGCGGCCGTCAGCGCCGCGGGAGCCTATGTAGCGACCCCTCGATCCGTCGCTCCAGGCGATGACGAAGGAGAGGTAGGAACCGTCCACGAACCCCTCGATGGTGCCCGTCGTCGCACTCCCCGTCCTGGCAACGCCGGTGAGCTCGCCCTGGCCGTCCTGCGTCACGGAGAGCGTGGCGTTGGCCGAGTTGCTCTGGTGCAGGGTCCAGATCCCTCCGACGTTGAAGCCGGCCGCGGCCGCCTTGGCCACCACGGCGGAGGGCCGGTGCGCCGCGGCCTGAGCGGCGGGTGCGACGAGGACGGTGCCACCCAGTGCGACGGAGAGAGCCACGGCGGCCGTAACGAGTCTGACGCGCATGCGGATTCCTTTCCCTAAAGAACCATTTATCCGGCATAGGGCCTTCTGCGAAGCCATGAGCTTCGCAGTAGCGCCCGTTCCCAACCAGGCGAGAACCGGTCATTGGCGGACATGAGGGTGGCCGGAATAGGACATGGACGGTGGCCCTCATCGCCGTACTTGAATCCAGTGGTCCTGACGCCCACTTCGCCCCCCACTCCCCCACCACCCCCGAAATGGTCCCCGCCCGCACCCTCCGCCCCCGAAGTGTGGTGGTCGGCCACATGTGCGTCTGGGCTGGGCGTTCCTACGGTGTGGCGGTACGAAGCGTCTTCGTCCTCGTCTGGAAGTGGTGCCGATGTCCTCCCCCGCGACCGCCAGCCCACCGCCACCCGCCCGGCTCAAGCGCATCGTTGCCGCGAGTCTCATCGGCACGACCGTGGAGTGGTACGACTTCTTCCTCTATGGGTCCGCTGCCGCGCTGGTGTTCAACAAGCTGTTCTTTCCCGGGTCGGATCCGCTGGTCGGGACGCTGTTGGCGTTTCTGACGTATGCGGTGGGGTTTGCGGCGCGGCCGGTCGGGGCGTTGGTTTTCGGGCATTACGGGGACCGGCTGGGGCGCAAGAAGTTGCTGGTGGTGAGTCTGCTGCTGATGGGGGGTGCGACGTTTGCGATCGGGTTGCTGCCGACGCATGCGACGGTGGGCACGGCGGCGCCGGTGCTGCTGACCGCGCTGCGGCTGGTGCAGGGGTTCGCGCTGGGCGGGGAGTGGGGCGGCGCGGTGCTGCTGGTGTCGGAGCACGGGGACGCGCGGCGGCGCGGGTTCTGGGCGTCGTGGCCGCAAACCGGGGCGCCTGCGGGTCAGTTGTTGGCCACCGGGGTGCTGTCGGTGATGACGGCGGTGTTGTCGGATGCGGCGTTCGTGTCCTGGGGGTGGCGGGTGCCGTTCCTGCTCTCGGGCGTGTTGGTGGTCGTGGGGCTGTGGGTGCGGCTCTCGGTGGATGAATCGCCGGTGTTTCAGGCCGCGTTGGCGCATGCAGAGGCCCGGCGGGCGGAGGGTGCCGCGGTGGAGAGGATGCCGTTGGTGGCGGTGCTCAGGCACCACTGGCGGGATGTGCTGATCGCGATGGGGGCGCGGATGGCCGAGAACATCTCGTACTACGTGATCACGGCCTTTGTGCTCGTGTACGCGACCTCGCACACCGCGCTGTCGCAGCAGACCGCGCTGAACGCCGTATTGCTCGCCTCGGCGCTGCACTTCGCGGTGATCCCCGCCTGGGGCGCGCTCTCGGACCGGATCGGGCGCAGGCCGGTCTATCTGCTGGGCGCGGTCGGCGTCGGCGTCTGGGCATTTCCGTTCTTCGCGCTCGTGGATAGCAGCCGGTTCGGGCCGCTGCTGCTCGCGGTGAGCGTCGGGCTGGTCTTCCACGGTGCGATGTACGCGCCGCAAGCGGCCTTCTTCGCGGAGATGTTCGCGACCCGGATGCGGTACTCGGGCGCCTCGATCGGCGCCCAGTTCTCGTCGGTCGCGGCCGGTGCGCCCGCCCCGCTGATCGCGACCGCGCTGCTCGCCGACTACGACAGCCCGACGCCGATCGCGCTGTACGTCATCGCGGCCGCGCTGCTGACGCTGGTCGCGGTGGGTGTGGCGCGGGAGACCCGCAGCCGGGACCTCGCCGACATGGACGGCGGCGCGGTGCCCGGTGGGGGCCGTACGGCCGATGCGGGTTCGGCCGGTCCGGACGGCGGGGCATCGACGGCCGTACCGTCCGGAGGGGCCTGAGAAACCTGATGTACGGCGGGGGCGTGGCGGGCCCGGGGACGCTCCGGGAGACGGGGCAGCAGGCCCGCCACGCCCCCGCCGGGCGTCAGGAGTGGCTCTTGCCCTTCATGGAGTCCTTCATCCCGCGGGCGTTCTCCTTGGCGTCGCTCATCGCTTCCTTGGCCCTGCCCTTGGCCTCGTCCGCGCGGCCCTCGCCCTTCAGCCGCTCGTCGCCCATGATCTTGCCGGCCTTCTGCTTGGCCTTGCCCTTCATCTTGTCCATGCCGCCCTTGTCACCCATGTCGCACTCCTCTGTAGTGGGGGGAAAGCTTCGGCACCACGCTGCCGCAGGTCGCGACGGCGCGCACCCGGAGGCGGCCATCGGTAGGGACCACCTGTGGGCACGCCGCGCATCCTCGCTCCCTGCTACGCGCCGGTATCGCCCACCACGGCGGAGGAGAGCTGGTGCAGCCGCAGCGCCAGCTGGATCTCCAGGGCGCGCGCCGGGGTCTGCCAGTCGGGTCCCAGCAGCCGGCTCACCCGGTCCAGGCGCTGCGCCACGGTGTTGACATGCACGTGCAGCGCCTCCCTGGTGCGGGCCGGGCTCATTCCGCAGGCGAAGTAGGCGCCGAGGGTGTGCAGCAGTTCCGTACCGCGGCGGGCGTCGTAGTCGGTGACCGCGCCCAGCGTGCGGTGGACGAAGCCGTGGACATCGCGGGTGTCGGCGAGCAGCAGGCCGAGGAAGCCGAAGTCGGCGGCGGCCGCGCCCTGGCCGGCCCGGCCCAGCACCCGCAGCGCCTCCCGGCAGCGGCCGGCCTCCGCGTAGGCGTCCGCGACCGCCGCGGGGCGGGCGGCGGGGGCCGGGACCGGGGCCGAGGCGCCGACCGTGACGGGCAGGTGCAGCGCGGCACCGAGCCGGGCTGCGGCCTCGCGGGCGGCGTGCGCCGGGTCGCCGCCGGGATCGAGCGGCAGCAGCAGGACGGCGCCGCCGTCCCGTATGGCGGCCAGGCCCCGGCGGGTGGCGGCGAGATGGGAGGCCGCCGACCAGAGCCGGCGGCGGTCGGCGCCGTGGGAGTGGGCGTCGTCGTCCCCGTCGGTCCGGGCGGCCAGGACGACATGCGGCGCGTCCAGGTCGGCGCCGACCCGGGCCGCGCGTTCCCGGAGCAGCCGGGGGTCGCGGTCCGCGGCGTTCAGCAGATCGTCCAACAGCTCGCCGCGCACCCGCTGTTCGGCCTCACCGGCGGTCCGCCGGGCGAGCAGCAGCAGGGAGGTGACCATGGCGGCCCGTTCCAGGGTCCGCTGGTCGACCGGGTCGAGGGCCGGGTGGCCGCGCAGTACGAGGGCGCCCAGGACCTCGCCGCCCGCCCCCACCGCCGCGACCCAGTCCGCGCCGTCCCGTACGGCGTGCCCGTCGGCACGTGAGCGGTCCAGGGCCTCGGCCGGTGCCGCGCCGGGCTCGGTGAACTCGACCTCGCCGTCGAGCACTTCCGCCACCGCCCCGGCGACGTCCTGGACCCCGCCGCCGCGCAGCACCAGTTCGGTCAGCCGGTCATGGACGTCCGAGGCGCGCTCGATGACCGCGCTGCGGTCGCGGATGATCTCGTTCGCGGCCTCCAGTTCGGTGAGTGTCTTACGGGTCCCGTCAAGGAGGTTGGCGGTGTCGATGGCGACGGCGGCATGGGCCGCGTGGGCGGCGAGCAGGGCGATCTGGCCGTGCTCGAAGATCCGCTCACGCCGGTCCGCGGCGAACAGCACCCCGATGACGCCGCTGCCGAGCATCAACGGCACCCCGAGGATCGCCACCAGCCCCTCGTCCTGGACGCCCGAGTCGATGGTGCGGGTGTGCCGGAACCGCTCGTCGTGGAAGTAGCTGTCGGTGACATACGGGCGGGCGGTCTGCGCGACCAGCCCGCCCAGCCCCTCGCCCATCCCGAGCCGCAGCTGCTGGAACCGCGCCGAGACCGAGCCGTCGGTGACCCGCATATAGGTGTCACCGGCGGACGGGTCGTGGAGGGTGAGGTAGGCGGCCTCGGTGCCCAGCAGGGAGCGGGCCCGGCGGACGATCGCCCGCAGCACCGCGTCGAGGTCCCGCAGCCCGGCCAGGTCGTGCGCGGTGGCGTAGAGCGCGGACAGCTCGGCCTCGCGCCGCCGGCGGTCCTCCAGTTCGGCGCGCACCCGCAGCGCGTGCAGCTTGGCCCGCTCCAGTGCGGCGAGGCGGCCGGCGGACGCGCCCCCGGCACGGGCCCGCAGCACCGGACGCTCGTACTCCTCGGCCGCGGCGCCGGCCGCCAGCAGACCGAGGAAGGGTGCCTCGGCCGGGTCGTGGCCGTCTTCGCCCGGCGGGGTGCCCTCCGGTGCGTACGGAACGGGCGCCGCCCGCGGGGTGTGCACGGACTCGGGGCCCGGCTCGGGTGCCGGCTGTTCGGTGGGCATGGTCACAGGGATACCTCCGGGTCGTCGCGGTGCGCCGGCCTCCGCCGCCCGGACACGGACCGGGGGCCGCTCAGTGCGCAGTCCAGCCCCCGTCCAGGGCGAGCGAGGTGCCGGTCACGAAGGACGCCTGCGGGGTGCAGAGATAGGCGACGGCCTCGGCGACCTCCGCCGGTTCGATCAGCCGCTTGAGGGCGGAGTCGGCGAGCAGGATCTCGGCCAGTACGCGTTCCTCGGGGATGCCGTGCGCGGCGGCCTGGTCGGCGAGCTGCCGTTCGACCAGCGGGGTGCGGACATAGCCGGGATTGACGCAGTTGCTGGTGACGCCGTGCGGGGCGCCCTCCAGGGCCGCCGTCTTGGACAGCCCTTCCAGACCGTGCTTCGCCGCGACATACGCCGACTTGAAGGGGGACGCCCGCAGCCCGTGCACGGACGAGATGTTGATGACCCGGCCCCAGCCCCGCGCGTACATATGGGGCAGTGCGCCCCGCAGCAGCCGGAAGGGCGCCTCCAGCATCACGGTCAGGACCTCGTGGAAGACCTCCGGCGGGAACTCCTCGATGGGCCGGACGAGCTGGAGGCCCGCGTTGTTGACGAGCAGATCGGCGCCGTCCGCGATCCGCTCGGCGGCGTCCAGATCGGTGAGATCCAGGGCGCACGGTTCGATCCGGCCACGGGCGCCGTTCGGGTGGTCCGTCACGAGGCGGGCCAGGCCGTCGGCGTCCCGGTCGACCGCGCGCACCGTGGCACCGGCCGCCGCCAGCCGCAGCGCGCAGGCGCGTCCGATGCCACCGGCCGCGCCTGTGACGAGAGCGGTACGGCCGTCGAGATCGAGGGATACCGGGCCTGGGGTGCCGATCGCGGTCATGTCCGCACCCTAGGCAGCGTGTGGGGCCCGCACCGATGTGGCCCGGCCCCACACTTGGGGGCTCCGGTGTGGTGGCGGCACCTGCCGGGCACCACCGGCGGATCATCGCGGGCCGGTGACCCGGCATCCGACGACTCCCCCGGACCGAGGCCCGCCACGGCCCAGGCGACGCCGCGTGTGCGTCACCCGAACGGCCGTCCCGGATCGCCCGGCGCCCGGCGGGCTCCTAAGGTCTGTGCGGTGGGGCGGCATGCCGTCTGCGCACCGCCGCCACCAGGGAGGCCGACATGCGGAGACTCATCGCCGTACCGACGGTGCTGTTCGCGCTGGCCGCCGCGGGCTGCGGGGACGCGGACGGCGGCCAGGACACAACGGCCGCGGCCTCCCCCACCGGCGCCGGGCCGGACCGTACTCCGGGCGGTGGGGCGGGCTCCGCTTCCCCGACCGTCCCCGGCCAACCGGTGAACTGCGGTGAACTCCCCGACGCACTGGGCCCGGAAGGAGACGTCACCCTCTTCGCCGACCCCGGGGCCGGGGGCACGGTGGGCTGCGGGGAGGCCCGCGCGGTGATGTCCGAGTTCTTTGTGCGGGCACCGCGGGACGCCCGCGACGACCGGGCCACGCTCTCCGTACGCGGCTGGGTCTGCCAGTACGAGAGCGGCCCCACCGGCACCTGGATCACCACCTGCCGCAAGGCCAAACGGGAGATGCACACGGAGGAGCCGCCCGGCGCGAGCACCGAAGAGCCCGGTGCCCCGGACGAGTCGGAGCTGCCGCCGCTTCCCGACGAGTCCGACCCGATGGACGAGCCGTCGACGGAGGAGCTGTAGCCCGGCGCCCGGCACCGCCGCCCACCGCCCACCGCCCGAGCCTTACGCCTGTGGTCCGGCGGCCTGACCCCCCGGAGGCGGCCGCCGGGGGCTCAGGCGTCCGGCTGACCGGCCGGCGGCTCCTCGCCCATCCCCTGAAACCACGTCGGCCCTGCCTCCAGCGCCCGCTTGATCCGGGTCAGCGCGTACTCCTCCAGCTCCGGCAGGGCGTCCACGGCGAACCAGCCCACCTCCAGCGACTCGTCGTCATTGACCCGCGCCGTACCGCCGACCGCCCGGCAGCGCAGCGTCACGTCCATGAACTGGCAGACGTCGCCATTGGGGTAGCGGGTGGGCGGCATGGTCTCGACGAGCACGATGCCCTCGGGGACGACCCGTACGGCGGTCTCCTCGTAGACCTCCCGCACCGCGGTCTCGGCGGGCTGCTCGCCGGGCTCGGGGATGCCCCCGATCACCGACCAGCCGCCGGTGTCGACCCGCTTGCCCAGCAGGACCCGGCCCTGGTCATCGAAGACGACCGCGCTCACCCCGGGCAGCCAGAGCAGCTGCCGGCCGATGGAGTTCCGGAGGTCACGGATGAAGTCGGGGGTTGCCATGGGTCCGACCCTACGGGACGTCCCCGGTCCGCCCCGGCCCGGCGGGCACAGCCGGGTGCACCCGCGGGCGCGGCGCTCAGGTGCCCGCCGGGGTCCCCTCGCGCGGCCGGAGCCGGCCCCGGATCGCCCGGACGGCGCCCTCGGCGTCATCGACGGTGACGGTGAAGGTCATGCCGTCGCCCAGCTGGAGGATCACGCCCTCGCCCCGGCGGACGACCACGGCCGTGCCCTGCTCGGGGCGCCAGCGGTAGCCCCAGCCGCCCCAGTGGCGGGGTGTGACCTGGGGGGTGAAATCGGCGCCGACGACGGTGTCCAGCGGAATGCGTCGGCGGGGCACCCCTATATGGCCGCACCGTACTTCCAGGGCTTCCTTGTCGACACGTACCGCGACATGGACGAAGGCGAGCGTGCCGAAGAGCACCAGCAGACCGGCCGCGACACAGCCCACCACCGACATCACCAGGGGTGCGCGCCCCGAGGTCCAGTTGCTCTCGACGGCGAGCAGGATGCCCAGTGCCAGGCAGGCCGCGCCGATCGCGGCCAGCAGCCACTGGATGCGGTTGGTGGCGCTGCCGTGCCAGACCTCGGGGATCTCGGCATGGGAGCCGCCGCCGGAGCGCGCTCCACTGTCGTCGCTGTCGGTACCGCCGTGGTTACCGGGGGCTGCTGCCCCCTCGTGGGGGTGGTCCCTCATGAAACGCAGCGTACGCGTCTTCGCACCCCGTGGCACTGTGTCGGACGGCCCCATTCCGGCCCGGGTTGCGAGACCGGAGACGTCATGGGTGACGCCTTGGGGGACGCCATCGGGGGGCGTCAGCGGCGGGCCGCCGCGGCTGCTCCGTCGGGTGCGGGGGCGGCCGGCAGCACAGCTCCCGGCGCCAGGTCCGTACGGCTCCGGGCGAGCAGCCGGCCCTCGGCGTAGGCGAGCGCCACGGCTGGCAGTCCTGCGGGGCGGCCGCTGAGGATCACGCTGAGGGCGCCGGTCGGGGCGGCCGCCGGGGCCGGTTCGGCACCGATACGGCGCAGCGCCTGGGCGGCGACCGCCTCGGCGGAGCCGTGCAGGACGAGCACGGGGGCGCCGGGCTGCTGGAGGGCGGCCCGGATGCGTTCGGCCACCAGCTCGTAGTGGGTGCAGCCCAGGACGACGGTCCGTGCGTCCCTTGGGGTGAGATGGGCGGCGGCCGCGATGGCGTCGTCGATCGCGGCCTCGTCGGCGACCTGGACCGCGTGGGCGAGCCCCTGGCACGGCACACCGGTGATCTCCAGCCCGCGCCCGAACTGGTCGATCAGATTCCGCTGGTAGGGGCTGCCGGTGGTGGCGGGGGTCGCCCAGATGGCGACGGGGCCGTCGCCGGCCGCGGCGGGCTTGATCGCCGGGACGGTGCCGATGACCGGGATCTGCGGTTCCAGTTCGGCGCGGAGCGCGGGCAGCGCGTGCACGGACGCGGTGTTGCAGGCGACGATCAGGGCGTCGGGGCGGTGCGCGGCCGCCGCGCGGGCCACGGCCAGCGCATGGGCGGTGACATCGTCGGGGGTGCGGGGGCCCCAGGGCATCCCGTCGGGGTCGGAGGAGAGGACCAGATCGGCGTCCGGCCGCAGTCGCCGCATGGCGGCGGCCGCCGCGAGAAGCCCGGTCCCGGAGTCCATCAGCGCGATCTTCACCCGGACACTTTACTCAGCCGCCTGTCCGGCTTGTCATACCGGGCGGCCCGGCCGGGCGCCCCCGGTGACCGCCGGCCCGCTCTCTTCCCGGCGCCTCCCCTCCCCTTCACCCCTGTCTCCCGGTCCTCCCCTGACTCCCCTGACTCCCGTGCCGACACCGTGTCGCGCGCCCGGACGTGCCCGGTTCGGTGCGGCAGACTGCGGCCGTGGAAGCGATGGAGTGGATCGGTGCCGGGTCCCTGCTGGCCTGGGTGTGGCTGCTGCTGGGGCAGGGCTTCTTCTGGCGGACGGACGTACGGCTGCCGGCCCGCCGGGATCCGGAGCGCTGGCCGTCGGTCGGTGTGGTGGTCCCGGCGCGGGACGAGGCCGCGGTGCTGCCGGACAGCCTGCCGTCGCTGCTCGGGCAGAAGTACCCGGGCCGGGCGGAGGTGTTCCTGATCGACGACGGCAGTACGGACGGGACCGGTGCGCTGGCCCGGCGCCTGGCGGCCGCGCGGGGCGGGCTGCCGCTGACGGTGTCCGCGCCCGGCGAGCCCGAGCCGGGGTGGACGGGGAAGCTGTGGGCCGTACGGCACGGGATGGCGCTGGCGCGCGAGCGCGTCGCACCGGAGTACCTGCTGCTGACGGACGCGGATATCGCGCACGAGCCGGACAGTCTGCGGGAGTTGGTGGCGGCGGCCCGGTCGGCGGAGCTGGATTTGGTCTCCCAGATGGCGCGGCTGCGGGTGGTGACGTTCTGGGAGCGGCTGATCGTGCCCGCGTTCGTCTACTTCTTCGGGCAGCTCTACCCCTTCCGCTGGGTCAACCGGCCCGGGGCGCGGACCGCGGCCGCGGCCGGGGGCTGTGTGCTGCTGCGGCGGGAGGCCGCGGAGCGGGCGGGCATCCCGGAGGCGATCCGGCATGCGGTGATCGACGATGTGACGCTGGCGCGGGCGGTCCGGCGCGGCGGCGGGCGGATCTGGCTGGGGCTGGCGGACCGGGTGGACAGCGTGCGGCCGTATCCGCGGCCGGGCGCGCTGTGGCGGATGGTCTCGCGCAGCGCGTACGCCCAACTGCGGCACCGGCCCCTGCTGCTGCTCGGCACGGTCCTCGGTCTGGCGCTGGTCTATCTGGTGCCGCCCGTCGCGCTGGTGGCCGGACTGGCCGGCGGCGGGCCGGTGCTCGCGGCGCTGGGCGGGGCGGCCTGGGCGGTGATGAGCGGGACCTATCTGCCGATGCTGCGCTACTACGGACAGCCGCTGTGGGCGGCGCCGCTGCTGCCCTTCACCGCACTGCTCTATCTGCTGATGACGGTCGACTCGGCGGTGCAGCACTACCGGGGGCGCGGCGCGGCCTGGAAGGGCCGGACGTATCCGGCGCCCTGAACGGCGCCCCCGGTGCCGCCGTCACTTACGGGCCGGTGACCAGTCCAGGCCCCAGCCGTAGGCGTAATCGACGGTGCGCTGCGGGCTGACTCCGGGCTCGGGGACGAGGTAGCGGGCCTCGCGCTGGACGACGAGTTCGCTGCCGGTGTTGGTGATCAGCGCCAGCGCGCAGACCTTGGAGGGCACCGTGCAGGCGTCCAGGGTGAAGTCGACCGGGGCACCGTGCTGGGGCTGGAGGGTGACGGTCGCACTCAGCCCCTCGAAGCTGCGGGCGCCGGCGTAGACGGTGACGAAGATCAGGATGCGCTTGATGCGGTCCTGGTGGTCGAGGTTGATGGTCATGTTCTCGCCGGCCGCGACCCCGCCGGTGCGGTCGTCGCCGTCGAGCTGGATGTACGGCGGGGCGTGCAGGGCGCCGAAGTTGTTGCCCAGCGGATGGACCACGCCCGCGGCGCCGTCGGTGAGTTGGTAGAGCGCGCACAGGTCGAGGTCGAGTTCCCCGGAGGGCAGCAGCGCGCCGCGGGCGCCCATGGCCTCCATCGCCTTGCGGCCGAGCTTCTTGCCCAGCCGCTTGCCCGCCGAACCGGCGTTCCAGTTGAGGTTCACCCGCATCGCGCCCGAGGTGCCGCCCTGCTTCCTCAGGGAGACGGCCGGGGCGTCCTTCGTGAGGGTGACCTTGGTCAGACGCACGGGCGGGGGCGCGGGGGCGGGCGCGGGCTGCCCCGGCGGGGGCGGCACGGACGCCGCGGGCTGCCTCGTCGGCCACTGGGGCGCGGGAGCCGGGGGCGGCGGCGCCATCGGCGGCGCGGGCGCCATGGCCGGGGGCGCGGCGGGCGGCGGAGCGGGCGCGACGGGGGCGGACGCGGCGGGTGCCGGGGCCCGGGGCGCCGCCGGTTCCTCGACGCTGATGCCGAAGTCGGTGGCCAGACCGGCCAGCCCGGTGGCGTACCCCTGCCCCACCGCGCGGAACTTCCAGCCGCCCTGGCGCCGGTAGAGCTCGCCGAGGACGAAAGCGGTCTCGGTGCCGGCGTCCTGGCTGTCGAAGCGGGCGAGTTCGGCGCCGCCCGCGGCGTCCAGCACCCGGATGTGCAGCCCCGGGACGCTGCCGAAGCTGCCGCCGTCGGCGGAGGCGGCGAGCACCACCGTGTCGACGGCGGGTTCGACGGCGGCCAGATCGACCGCGAGGCAGTCCGTCATCGCGCCGCCGGCCGGGTGCTTGCCTTCGTGGCGTACGGCCCCGGAGGCGTGCGCGGCCTGGTTGTAGAAGACGAAGTCGCCGTCGTCGCGGACCTTTCCGGACACCAGCAGCAGGGCCGAGGCGTCCACGTCCGGTGTCCCCGGGGCCGTCTGCCAGCCCAGTTCGACCCGGACCGCCGGGACCGGAACCGGAACATTGCTGCCCTTGAGCATCGACATCGCCGCGCCTTCCTCTCGTCCGCCCTGCCCCGTCGGTGGTGGCACACCCAACCTACTTGTCCCCCGCCACTCCGAACGCCCCTTGTTCACCTGCGAGAAGCGAGGTCTTTACACGATCCCTACGGGCGATCACGACCGATTTCCACAAGTTCGCTCACATTGGCGCTCCATGGCCACTCCGAACACGTAAAACAACCCTCTTTCCAGACTCCCCAATCGGCACATCGTGGGCTTAACTTAAGAGGCATGACCTCCCCCCGCTCTACCTACGGCGGCGGCTACTACGCTTCGCCTTCCTTCCCGGACACTCCGATCTACGACAGCCTCGTCGCAGAGCGCGGTACGCCGCAGATCGCCCCGATCCGGGTGAACCCCTCCCCTTACGAGACGGGTTCGTCCTATTTGCCGGCGCTGCCCTCGGCACTGCCGGCCCTCCCGGCCGCGCCCTCCTACCCCTCGCCCGCGCAGCAGGGTTACCCGGGAGCGGCCGCCCAGCCGGTCGCCCCGCTCCAGCAGGCGCCCGCGCCGTACATCCCGCAGCAGGCGGGCTCCCGCGGCTATCAGTCCCCGCCCCAGCAGCAGCCCCAGCGCCCGCCCATGGGTACGGGGTATGAGGCGATGCGCCCGGCCGCCCCGGTCGCGCCGCGTCCCGCCTCGCCCTACGACGACCCGTACGGCCGCCAGTACCCGCGCGGGTACTGACCTGGGCCATCGGTCAACTGTCCGAGGCGGCTGGCAGGATGGCAGACATGCCGAAGCCTGCGCTCCAGTCGATCCATCTCTACCCGGTCAAATCCATTGCGGGGTCCGGTCCCGGCGAGGCGGTCGTGGAGCCCTGGGGGCTCGCCGGGGACCGACGCTGGCTGCTGGTGGACGCCGAGGGCAGGCAGCTCACCCAACGACAGCAGCCGACGCTGGCGTTGGCGCGCGCCGAGTGGCAGCCGGGCGGTGCCCTCGGGCTCACCGCGCCCGGGAGGGAGCCGCTGACGGTCGCGGTGCCCGGGTCCGGGAAGACGGTCCCGGTCGAGGTCTGGAAGGACGAGGTCGAGGCGGTGCCCGCGGGCCCGGAGGCGGACGGGTGGTTCCGCGGGTATCTGGGCGTCGAGTGCCGGCTGGTGTATCTCGACGCCCCGGAGAAGCGCCGGCCCATCGACCCGGCGTACTCCGCGCCCGGCGACACGGTCAGCTTCGCCGACGGCTTCCCGCTGCTGCTGACCACCACCTCGTCGCTGGACGCCCTCAACTCGCTCATCGCGCAGGGCGACCACGCCGACGAGGGGCCGCTGCCCATGAACCGTTTCCGGCCCAATGTGGTCGTGGACGGCACCGCGCCCTGGGCGGAGGACGACTGGCGCCGGATCCGTATCGGCGAGGTGGAGTTCGAGGTGGCCAAGCCCAGCGCACGCTGCGTGGTCACGACAACCGACCAGCGCACCGCCGAGCGCGGCAAGGAACCGCTGCGGACGCTCGCCCACCATCGCCGCTTCGGTGACCGGTTGGTCTTCGGCCAGAATCTGATACCTCGTGGGGTCGGCACGATCCACATCGGCGACCCGTTCGAGATACTCGGCTGACGGGCCGGCGCGCGCCCCGCACCGTGGGGTTTCCCGACCGGCGGTGGGCCGCCGCGGCCCGGTGACCACCTGTCCGCGGTGTGCGCCCGGCGGCGCCGACGGAGGGACCGGCGGACGACGGAGAGCTGTGGGCCGATGGCTGCGAGGGACACCGCATGCGACCGTCTGCGTCCCGTCCAGCATCTGCGCCCCGGGGACCACGCCTTTGTGAGTTACGGCGATGACGAGGTGCGCTGGGACGTCGTCACGGCGTTCGTACGGCTCGGGCTGGCGCGCGGCGAGAAGGTGCTGGTGCCGCCCTCCCCCGGGGTGCCGGAGGACGAGGTACTGGCCAGGATCGACTTCCCCAGCCGCAGCACGGTCCGGGCGCGCGGCCGCGTCCAGTTGGTGGTGAGCAGCATGCGCGAGGTGATCGCGCCGGACCGGGAGTTCACCGCCGCACGCCAGGTGAGCCGGCTACGCGCGCAGACGGACCGGGCGACGGCGGAGGGCCACACGGGTCTGCGGGCCTTCATCGACATGGGCTGGGTGCGCGCGCTCGGCGCGGACGTGGCGGTGATGGCGGCCCGGGAGACCGGCGCCCAGGCGCTCTTCAGCGGCCGCCCGTACACCGAGATCTGCGCCTACGACCGCCGCTGTTTCGACCGCACCATGCTCACCGCCATGCAACGGGCCCATCCCTGCACGCTTCTGGAGCGGCTGGGCGGTCTGCGGTCGACGCGCGGCCCGGACCGCGTGCTGTGCCTCATCGGCGAGGCGGACGCGGCACACCGGACCGCGGTCGGCAGAGCGCTGGAGCTCGCGCTGGCACAGACCGCGGCGGCCGGGCGGCTCACCGTCGATCTGACCCGGCTGCACTTCCTGTCCGTGGGCTGCGCGGTCCGCCTGCTCATACGGGCCCGGGACGCCGCAGGCCATGAACGGATCGAGGTGCGCTGCGACCGCGGGCAGGGCCGGTTGCTGCGCCGGCTGGGCGCCGGGACGGTGTCACGGCTGGTCCTGACGGAGGTGGTGCGCGCGTGGTGAGCTCCGGTCCGGCCGAGGTGCCGGCGGAGGAGTCCGGCCACCGGCTGCTGGAGCGGCGTTTCACCGCCCGGCTGCTGCCGCAACTGCGGCTGCTGGTCGAGGAGTGCGCGGCCCGGGAGGGCCTGGGTGAGCCCCGGCGCGGCGAGTTCGTGCTGGCGGTGGACGAGATCGCGGGCAACGCCGTGGAGCATGCGGGCGGCTCGGGGCGGCTGGTGCTGCGGCGGGTGGGCGAGGAGCTGGAGTGCCGGATCAGTGATGCCGGGCCCGGGTTCAGCGAGGAGGTGATCCCCGAGCTGCTGCCCGGCCTGGACGGCGCGCCCAAGGGGCGCGGGCTGTGGCTGGCGCGCCTGGTGGCGGACCGGTTCGCGGTGACGGGCGGGGCACCGGGGACGGGCCTGCCGGGCGCCGTGGTGACGGTAGCCGTACGACTGCGCTGACCAGGCAGGAGCCCGGGCCCGGCGGGCCCGGGGCGAGGGCGGCCGGGGCCCCGTTCCGTACGTCCGGATGTTGCCTTTTGTACGCGGTGATGTTGCTCTCTCTTCGCAGAACTCTCGCCTGGACCACCCCTGATGCGGTATTCACGGACACGGAGAGGGGGCAACGATGCGAGCGATGAGAGGCGTATGGCGCTGGCGGCGCAATCCGCTGCGGCGCCGGACGGATCGGATCGAGGCCTGGGTGGCGCTCGTCGCGGCCCTCCTGATCGCCCTGGGCGCGACCTCCGCGGGCTGGCTCACCGGGCGGGCCGCGCAGGGCGCACTGCTGGAGACCGTACGGCTACAGCACCAGCAGCGGCATCTGGCGTGGGTCACGGTCGAACGGCTGCTCTCCCGGGCCCCGCTCGACCCCGATCCGGAGACCTCCTCGCAGCGCGATGCGCACCGCCGGGTCCTCGCCCGTTGGATCGCCCGGGACGGCAGCGCGCATATCGGGCAGCTCGCCGCGCCCCGGCCGGTGGAGACCGGTGAGCGGTTCCGGATCTGGACGGACGACCGGGGCCGGGTGGTGCCGCGGCCGATGGACACGAGCACGGCGGCCACCCATGCCGTGCTGGCCGGGCTGGGCACCACGGCCGGGGTCGGCATGATGATCGAGGGTGCCCGGCGGATGGTCGTCTGGCAGCTGATGGTGCGTCGTTTCCGCCGCTGGGACCAGGAGTGGAAGCGGGCCGGCCAGGACTGGGGCCGGGCCGACGCGGGCAGCTGAGCGGCTGCCTTTCGAGGCGGCTGACCGTGTCAACTGCCGCCCGCCGGGCGCGCTACGGTGGTGGCGCCAGCCTCTCGGCTGGGGCCTCGCAGACCGGAATACGGACATCCGCGGACGGATGGTGCCGGGCCGACAACAGCCACACGAAGTGGGGGCACGACAGCGCCATGGCACAGGGCTCGGTCCAGGTGACGCACTCCGGAACGTCCCGTTGGCGACGCCGTACAGGGGAGTACAGCTCGCTCGCCGCCGCCCTGGAGGCCGCCGGGGACGGTGATGTGCTGACCGTCCCGGCCGGTACCTACCGCGAGAATCTGGTGCTGGCGCGCGCGGTGACGCTGCGCGGCCCGGACGGCGCGCGCGGTTCGGTGCGGATCGCCCCGTCCGACGGGGTGGCGCTGACCGTACGCGCCTCGGCCACCGTCCACGATCTGCATCTGGAGGCGACCGATTCGGCCGCGCCCGCGCTGCTGGTGGAGGACGGCGCCCCGGAGCTGGCCGGGCTGCGGGTGGTGACCCGGTCCGCGTCCGGCATCGAGGTCCGCGGCGGCGCCCGCCCCACGGTCCGCCGCTGCACGGTCGACAACGCGGGCGGCGTGGGCATCAGCGTCCTGGACGGCGCCGGCGGCGTCTTCGAGGAGTGCGAGGTGATGGCCGCCGGGCAGGCCGGGGTGTCGGTGCGCGGCGGGGCCCACCCCCGGCTGGAGAACTGCCGGATCCACCACGCCTCGGGCGCCGGGCTGTCGCTGCACGGCGAGGGCAGCGCGGTCGAGGCGGTGGGCTGCGAGCTGTACGAGATCAAGGGCGCGGGCATCCAGGTCGCATCGCGGGCCACCGGGCACTTCACCGACTGCACGGTCCACCGCACCTCCGCCGACGGCGTCACCCTGGACACCGACGCGGTGCTGACCCTCGCCGACTGCGATATCCACGACATCCCGGAGAACGCCGTCGATCTGCGGTCCCGTTCGGTGCTGACGCTGACCCGCAGCACGGTGCGGCACTTCGGACGCAACGGGCTGTCCGTCTGGGACCCGGGCACCCGGGTGGACGCCAACCAGTGCGAGATCCACGACAGTACGGGCGACTACCCGG
Source organism: Streptomyces sp. P9-2B-2 (assembly GCF_030406865.1). Classification (NCBI taxonomy): domain Bacteria; kingdom Bacillati; phylum Actinomycetota; class Actinomycetes; order Kitasatosporales; family Streptomycetaceae; genus Streptomyces; species Streptomyces sp. P9-2B-2. The sequence goes on from NZ_CP129126.1 coordinate 1,542,572, forward strand.
CGGTGTGGGTGAGCGACGGCGCCACCGCCGTACTGGACTCGACCCGGGTGCACGACGTCCCGGACGCGCTGTTCGTCCTGGACCGGGGTTCCCGCGCCGATGTCGTCGACTGCGATATCGCACAGGTCCGCAACACCGCGGTGTCGGTGAGCGACGGGGCGACCGTGCAGCTGGACGACTGCCGGATCCGGGAGGCCGCGACGGGCGCCTGGTTCCGTGACCACGGCAGCGGCGGCACCCTCGCCAACTGCACCATCGACGGTGCGCAGACCGGCGTGATCGTCACCAAGGGCGCGGACCCCACCATCGAGGGCTGCACGGTCAGTTCACCGGCCGAGGCCGGGTTCTATGTCTCCGCGGAGGGCCGCGGCACCTTCCAGGGCTGCCGGGTCACCGGGAGTTCCGGCTTCGGCTTCCATGTGATCGACGGCTGCCGTACGACACTGACCCGCTGCCGTACGGAGCGGTGTGCCCGCGGCGGCTACGAGTTCGCCGAGGGCGGGGCCGGGCAGGGCGACGGGCCGACGGTCCAGGACTGCACCAGCGACGAGAGCCGTGCCGTACCGGCACCGGCCGCCGGGGCGACGGCACCCGCGGTGCAACAGCTGACCCAGACGGCCGGGCTGCTGGGCAACGTCCCGGCGCAGGGCCCGCCGCCGGCCGCGCCCGCGCCGGCGGCCCCGGAACCGGCCGTCAGCAGCCGGCCCTCCGACGAGGTGCTGGGCGAGCTGGACACCCTCGTGGGGCTGGAGAGCGTCAAGCGCGAGGTGCGCAGCCTGATCAACATGATCGAGGTGGGGCGCCGGCGGCAGGAGGCCGGGCTGAAGGCCGCGTCGGTGCGCCGCCATCTGGTCTTCACCGGCTCCCCCGGTACGGGCAAGACGACCGTGGCCCGGCTGTACGGCGAAATCCTGGCGTCCCTGGCGGTGCTGGAGCGCGGGCATCTGGTCGAGGTGTCCCGGGTGGACCTGGTGGGCGAGCACATCGGCTCGACGGCGATCCGTACCCAGGAGGCGTTCGACCGGGCGCGCGGCGGGGTGCTGTTCATCGACGAGGCGTACGCCCTCTCCCCCGAGGACTCCGGACGGGACTTCGGCAAGGAGGCCATCGACACCCTCGTGAAACTGATGGAGGACCACCGGGAGGCGGTGGTGGTGATCGTGGCGGGCTACACCGCCGAGATGGAGCGCTTCCTGGCGGTCAACCCCGGTGTGGCGTCCCGTTTCTCACGGACCATCACCTTCGGCGACTACGCGCCCGAGGAGCTGCTGCGGATCGTCGAGCAGCAGGGCGAGGAGCATGAGTACCGCCTCGCCGAGGGGGCCGGCGAGGCGCTGCTGAAGTACTTCACCGCGCTCCCCAAGGGCCCCTCCTTCGGCAACGGCCGTACCGCACGGCAGACGTTCGAGGCGATGGTCGAGCGGCACGCGGGCCGGGTGGCGCAGCTGACCGACCCGAGCACCGACGACCTGACCCTCCTCTACCCGGACGACCTGCCCGAACTCCCCTGATCCTGACGGCCCTTGGGGCTCTCGTCAGCGGGCCGCTGGCCCGGCAGGTCCGGGCTGAGCCGGGCGATGAGTTCGGCGCGGACCGTCCCGAAGACCGGGTCGGCCTGGTAGTCGCCATGGCCCAGGATCTGGGCGGGCAGCGGGTTCTGCAGCGTGCGGCCGAACGAGAGCGGGTCGCGCAGCGGCCCCTGGTCGATCCGCCGGCCGCCCTCGCAGGTGAGCCGGATCGGGCCGCCGATGGGGTCGGTGAAGCGCCACAGATTGCGCCAGTCGTCCATCTCGCGGTGCAGTCCGGTCAGCGCGGGCGGCCCGAAGAAGGCGGGGAACCAGCGCCCGTAGAGCCGCTCCAGCGGGCTGCCGTACGTCAGCAGGGCCACGCGGCTGCGGGTGACCAGGTCCAGCTGCCAGACCGCGGCGGCCGCCAGCACACTGCCCTGGGAGTGCCCGGAGAGCACCAGCCGGCCGTCGAACCGCTCGGTCCAGGTCGCCATCCGCCAGGTGAGGTCGGGGACGGCGCGCTCGGCGTAACAGGGCGGCGCGAAGGGGTGGGCGGCGCGGGGCCAGAACGTACCGACGTCCCACAGGATGCCGATGGTGCGGCGGGCTGAGTGGTCACGGTAGGCACGCCGCCCCATGGTGATCAGCAGTATGACGCCGGCGCCCATCAGCCAGGACCCCAGCGACTCCGCGGTCTCGGCGGCGGCGTGCACGACGGGCGCTGCGCCTTCGGTGGCCCGGCCGGGCGCCCGCCCGGTGAGCCACGCGCCGATCACCGCACCCGCCCCGAGGACGAGGGTGACGGCGGAGGTGGCCGCGATCAGGACGGGCGCGGAGTCGGTCAGTCCGGCACCGGCGATGGTCGCGGCGATGCGCTTGGTACGGCCCGCGTCGGGCTGCTCGCGCGGGTCGTAGAGCCCGGGGACGTCCTTGGCCACCCGGTTGCGGACGATCACCACGCGGACGGCGGCGAGCACCGCGACCGCGGCGACGACGACCAGCAGCGCGGGAATGACCGAGGCCTGCCAGGACAGCAGCACCGGCGGCCCGGGGATGGGCGCGTGCGCCTGGCCGGGGGTAGCGCCGCCGTCCAGCCAGTCCGCGAAGCGCTGGGCGACGCCCCCGGACAGCACCCCGCCGACCGCACACGCCAGCAGCGCGACGGCGGGCCCGCCCATGCCGCGCAGCGCCGTGCGGGCGTCGTCGCGAGCGGCGCGCTGGAGTACCCATGCGGTCACCGCCAGCGCCAGGACCAGCACACCCTGGAAGACGGCGATCCCGCCGAAGGCGTCGGCGCCGGGCAGCGGGCCGTGGCTGCGCGCGCCGGGGCGGGCCCAGCCGGTGTGCACCAGGGTCAGCGTCAGCACCGCCAGGGAGGCGAACGGCAGCGCCCGTACGACCAGGTGGTCCGAGGAGACGTCCGGTGCGTCCTCGCTGCGGGCGGTGCGCCAGACCACGATGAGGGTGGTGGCGGCAAGCACGATGACCAGGGCGGTCAGCGCCCGGCCGGTGACCGCGAGGACGGGGTGGCCGCCGTCCCCGTCGGCCTTCGCGGCGGCGGCGAGCAGCACCGCGGCGACGGTCAGCACACCGGCCGTGGTGTGCGCGGCGCGCAGCCTGGCGACCAGCCGGCGGCCGTACCAGAAGCCCTCACGGCTGAGCGCGGTGCGTTCGGCGACCGGGGTGTCACGGGAGGTGCCGGGCAGCCGCGGCGGCGGTGAGGCGGATTCGTAGGCGCTCCAGGTGCGGCGGGAGAGCCCCCACAGGAAGCCGATGACGAGCAGCGGCACCATGGACGCGAGCGCGAGACGGCGGCCCGGGGCGCTCCACCAGCCGGAGTTGTCGGGGCTGAGGAAGCCCATCCAGGATTTGCCGGCGGCGCAGACGGTGGTGCCGGCGCACTGCCAGGCGGTGAGGTCGAGCGCCACCTCACAGGCCGCGGCGGCGAGCAGGACCGTCAGGGTGAGGGCGAGGATCCGGACGAGCAGGTCGTAGATCCGCTGGGCCGGGTGCTCGGACGGCGCGGCCGGGCGCATCCAGTGGGCGAGGTTGGCGACCATGAAGGGCACCAGGATCAGCCACAGGGCGCGGGCGCCGTTGCCCGAGGTGAGGTTGGACCAGCAGTACGCCTCACGGACCGGCTCGCCCCGGTAGTCGTCGGGCCGTTGCTCGGCGTCCGCGTCGTCGGTGCGGCGGTAGCAGGCGGCGGTGTCGTCGCCGGTGATCAGCTGGACGCGTGGGTCACCGAGCATCTCCTGGGCGGTGGTGCCGCCGACGCCGTGCACCAGCAGCTCCAGGGAGAGCTGCGGTGCGGTGCGCGGTGGCCCATCTGCTGCGGTGTCACGGTCCGTTGAGCGGGCGTGCGGTGTCGGATCCGCGGTCTCCACTGAATTCCCCCGTAGTCAATGCGGCGCCGTGCGGTGCGACGCCCCCAGGATTGTCCCTTCCCCCTCCGGGGACATCCAGCACCACGGAGGGTGGTGTTCTGGCGGGGGACGGATTGGGGCGTGGCTTTGCGGCTTCGCGCTCGCGCGTCCCCCCACCCCCGAACCCACCCCCCGCCCCCTCCCCCGAAGGGGGAGAGGGGGAGGGGGCGGGGGAGCAACCGCCGGGGCAAACCAGGGGGGCCAACCGGCGGGGCCCTCCAGCGGCGACAAGCCCGCGCCGGCCACGTCCAGCCCCGAAACCCCACCAACCCCTCCCCCTCTCCCCCGACCACCCCGTCACTGTCAGCGCCTCGTGCGAGGATGAGGGCATCAGTGATCGCAGGCGGTGAGCCAGCGCGTACGACCCGACACAGTGAGCCGGGGCGGAAGGGACGGGCCGGGGTGAGCGACAACCAGAATCTCCTTGCGGAGCAGCGGCGTGCCCTGATTCTCGACGAGGTCAGACGACGGGGCGGGGTGCGGGTCAATGAGCTGACCCGCAAGCTGAACGTGTCGGACATGACGGTCCGTCGCGATCTGGATGCGCTGGCCCGCCAGGGCATGGTGGAGAAGGTGCACGGCGGCGCCGTGCCGGTCAGCGAGCCGAGTGCGCATGAGCCCGGTTTCGAGGCGAAGTCGGGGCTGGAGCTGAGCGCCAAGGAGGACATCGCCAAGGCGGCGGCCGAGATGGCGGCGCCGGGCAGCGCGATCGCGCTGGCGGGCGGTACGACCGCGTTCGCGCTGGCCCAGCAGCTGCTGGAGGTGCCGGATCTGACGGTGGTGACGAATTCGGTGCGGGTGGCCGATGTGTTCTACACCGCGCAGCGGGCGGCGGCCAGCGGCGGCACGGGACCGCGCGCGGGGGCCGCGACGGTGGTGTTGACGGGCGGGGTGCGTACGCCGTCGGACACTTTGGTGGGCCCGGTGGCGGACGCCGCGATCCGGTCGCTGCATTTCGATGTGCTCTTCCTCGGGGTGCACGGCATATCGGTCGAGGCGGGTCTGTCGACGCCGAATCTGGCGGAGGCGGAGACCAACCGGCATTTCGTGCGGTCCGCGCGGCGGGTGGTGGTGGTCGCCGACCACACCAAGTGGGGCACGGTCGGCCTGAGTTCGTTCGCCACGCTGGATGAGGTGGATGTGCTGGTGACGGATGCCGGGATTCCCGCGCAGACGCGTGCGGAGTTCGCGGAGCTGCCGCCGGAGCTGGTGGTGGCGGGCGAGCAGCCGGACGACGCAGACATCTGACGGGTCGCCAGCTATGGTGAGCCGCGAAGGCTCGCCGACCGTCCCGTAGGGGGTGCTCGTCCCATGGCACGCCGACTCCGCCCCGTAGAGCTCGACTTCGTCGAGTCCGCCCCATTGCGGCTGGTGTTCGCCGCCGAGATCAGCGCGCCGCCGAAGGCGGTGTATGCGGCGCTGGCGGATGATGTGGCCGGCTGGTCGCGCTGGTTCACGGGCGTGGCGCGTGCGGCGGCGACGCAGGGCGGCGCGGGGCGCGAGGTGCGGCTGACCGGTGGCACCCGCTTCACCGAGACGGTCCTGGCGGCCGAGCCCGACGCCCACTACGCCTACCGCGTCGACACCACCAACGCCCCCGGCCTGCGGGCCCTGTTGGAGGACTGGCGGCTGACGCCGGCGGGCGATGGCACCCGGCTGCGGTGGACGTTCGCGGCGGACGGCCCGGCGCCGTTCCGCTCACTGCTGACGCTGGCCCGGCCCGGTCTGGGCCACGCCTTCCGGCAGTCGGTGCGGGCCCTGGACCGCAGGCTCACCCGGTCCTGAGCCTGGCGCCGCACCCCGCCCGGCGGCTCAGGCCGGCCAGGAGCCGGTGACCAGGAACTCGTCGAGGGTGCGCGCGTAGGGCGTGATGTCCAGGCCCTGGGCGTCCAGCCAGGCGTCGGAGTAGTACTTGTCGAGGTAGCGGTCGCCGGGGTCGCACAGCAGGGTGACGACGGATCCCTTACGGCCGTCGGCGACCATCTCGGCGACGATCTTCAGGGCGCTCCAGAGCCCGGTGCCGGTGGAGCCGCCCGCCTTGCGCCCTATCGCGGTCTCCAGGGCGCGTACGGCCGCGATGCTGGCCGCGTCCGGGACCTTCATCATCCGGTCGATGGCGCCGGGCACGAAGCTCGGCTCCATCCGGGGCCGCCCGATGCCCTCGATACGGGAGGCGGTGGCACAGTCCGTCATCGCGTCGCCGGTGCGCCAGCCGTCGAAGAAGCAGGAGTTCTCCGGGTCGGGGACGCAGATGCGGGTGTCGTACTGCATGTAGTGGACATAGCGGGCGATGGTCGCGGAGGTGCCGCCGGTGCCCGCGGTGGCCACGATCCAGGCGGGCTCGGGATAGCGCTCCAGCCGCAGCTGCTGGTAGATCGACTCGGCGATGTTGTTGTTGCCGCGCCAGTCGGTGGCCCGTTCCGCGTAGGTGAACTGGTCCATGTAGTGGCCGCCGGATTCGGCGGCGAGCCGGGCGGAGACCTCGTAGACGGTCCGCGGGTCCTGCACCAGATGGCAGGTGCCGCCGTGGAACTCGATCAGCCGGGTCTTCTCCGGGCTGGTGGTGGCCGGCATCACCGCGATGAACGGCACCCCGATGAGGGAGGCGAAGTAGGCCTCGGAGACGGCCGTGGAGCCGCTGGATGCCTCGATGACGGGCTTTCCGGGGCGGATCCAGCCGTTGCACAGCCCGTAGAGGAACAGCGAGCGGGCCAGCCGGTGCTTGAGGCTGCCGGTGGGGTGCGTCGACTCGTCCTTGAGGTAGAGGTCGATGCCCCACCGCTCGGGCAGCGGGAAGCGCAGCAGGTGGGTGTCGGCGGTGCGGTTGGCGTCCGCCTGGACCTTGCGCACGGCCTCTTTGAGCCAGCTTCGGTAGTCCTGATCCGTGCGGTCGACGTCGACGGTCGGTATCGGGGCTTCGGCCGCGGCCTCGTGGTCAGGCCGGCTCTGCGGCTGCTGTGCGGTGCTCACGGCGCGCTCCTCCGGGGGTTGCGAAGGCCCGTGGAAAACGGCGGGCCGCTTCCGACTATAACCACCCGCCGCACCCTTCTCACCTGCATAAACATCACTTTGAGATACCCCAAGGAGGCCAGGGGGAAGGGCTGTTGTGCGCACCGCGCGCCGGTGGCACTGGTGCGCCGGGCGCGGTACCGGCAGACTTCCCCCAAGGGGCGGTGGAGGGCAGCTGCCCGTCTACCGAGGAGGTGCCGGCATGGCGGAGCCTGAGTTCAACGCGACCGGCGTACGGATCGAGCGGTGGCTGCGGTCCCTGACCCGCGCCGGCCAGGTCGTCATCAGCGATGGCAGGCTGGCGCTGCTGACCAGCTACGGGACCGAGATCGACAGCGCCCCGCTGCAGGCCGTACAGGCCCATAAGCCGCTGTTCGCGGCGCGGGACCGGGCGCTTGCCACGCTCAACGGGCACCGCTATTCGCTCACGCTCGGCGCCCCGGAACTCTTCCTCAAGGCCCTGGAGGCGGCGCGCCCGCCGCACCGCTGACGGCCTGCTCCGGCCGAGGAGGTGCGGTTGCGGGAGCGCTGCGGCTGCCTGACCCTGGACTCGTATCACTGAGGGTTCACCAGCGGTGACGCTGTGGCGCAGTCGGCATCGCTGGATCCGATCTTCGCCCCTGCCCGGTATGAGGGGCGCCCGGCCTCATCAGGGAGTCGCGGTCGTGATCAGGCAGCCCAGCAGGCACTGCACGGTGGAGCTCCAAGCCGTTCCGGCTCGCATCGGACATGTGCGCAGAATCGTCTCCGCCCAGCTGCGGTACTGGCGTCTCGACGCCCTGATAGACCCTGCGGCCCTCGGGGTGACCGAACTCCTCGCCAATGTGCACCGGCACGCCCGCCCCAGCAAGCACTGCACCGTGGAACTGTGCGTGCTTCTTGATCAGTTGACCGTGTCGGTGCACGACGAGGACCCCCGGCTGCCCCGGATCCGGGTCGCCGAGAGCTGGGAGACCTGCGGCCGCGGGCTGGCGCTGATCGCGGCGCTCAGCGAGAGCTGGGGGGTGCGCCCGGACGGCAGCGGCAAGGTCGTGTGGTTCACCCTTCCGGCCCTGGCCACGCCGCCCGAAGAGGCCCGTACGGTCTGCGGGTACGGGGAGTCCGTGCCGCTGGAGGACGCCCGTACGGTGGCCGGCTCGCATACCCGCATACGGGGCACCAGGGTCGGCTGACGGACGGGCCCGGTCAGCGCCGCGTGGCCCGCCCCGCCTCGTCGGTCACGCCGCGCCCTCCTTGGGGCCCATGGCGAAGTGTTCCTCCAGGACGGAGAGCCGGCGCCAGTACTCCTCCTCGTCGATCTCGCCCGCGGCGAAGCGCCGGCCGAGGACGGTCACGGGCGAGGGCGTGTCGGCGCGCGCGGGGTACTGCGGGCCGCGGAACTGCCGTCCGGGCCCGCCGCGGCGCCATACGGTGCGGCGCAGCAGTGTCACCACACCGGCGATGACCAGCACCCAGACGAAGGGGGCGAACAGGATCCAGGGGCCGGGGCCGCCGCCGGACCAGGGGTCGGCGAGTTCGAACATCGCGATCAGCTCCTAGCTGGGTGGGGAAGTCGTCGGCCGGGGCTTTCGGTCCCGGCCGGACCGGGTGCTTCCGGTCTCCTTCGAGCCTCGCCCCTCGGGGGCCGCAGGTCGTCGTACAGCCAGCGGCTCCGTCCGTACGACGCGGGAAGTACGCGGGGCGACGACGACTGCTCCCCGCCGCCCGGACGACCCCCGGGCGCCCCCGGCCCACCCCTCACCGACCACCCTTCCTTGATCACTGTAACTACTAGTATGTACAGTGCGCTGCATGAGCACTCAGGAACCGCTCGGCGCACAGGAGCGACTCGTCCGGAGCACCCAGGAGCTGCTGTGGGAGCGGGGTTACGTCGGCACCAGCCCCAAGGCGATCCTGGAGCGCGCGGGCGTCGGCCAGGGCAGCATGTACCACCACTTCTCTGGCAAGTCCGAGCTCGCCCTGGCGGCGATCCGGCGTACCGCGGAGGAGCTGAAGCAGGGCGCCGAATCGTGCTTGGGCGGCCCCGGTTCGGCGTATGACCGCATCGCGGCGTATCTGCTGCGTGAGCGGCGGGTGCTGCGCGGCTGCCCGATCGGCCGGATGACGCAGGACCGCGATGTGGTGCGCAGTGCGGAGCTGCGGCAGCCGCTGGACGAGCTGTTCGGCTGGCTCCGGGGCCGGATCGCCGAGGTGCTCGCCGAAGGACAGCGCCGTGGGGAGCTGTCCGCCGAACTGGACCCGGCGGCCGGTGCCGCGGCCGTCGCGGCCGTCGTCCAGGGCGGCTATGTCCTGGCCCGCGCGGCCGATGACCCGACCCCTTTCGACGCCGCCGTGCAGGGCGTGCTGGCGCTGCTCGCCGCCCAGTGCACGCGCGGCACCCGTACCACCGGCTGAGCCCCCTCCCCCGCATCCGTACGGAGCCGTCATGCACGCCATGCAGTACGCGATCACCCTGCCCGCCGACTACGACATGCAGATCATCCGGGACCGCGTCCGGACCAGGGGCCACCTCCTGGACGACTTCGCCGGGCTCGGTCTGAAGGCGTACGGGATCCGGGAGCGCGGGGTCGACAACGCGCAGGTCAACCAGTACGCACCGTTCTACCTCTGGGCCGACCCGGAGGCCATGAACCGCTTCCTCCTAGGGGACGGATTCCGCGGTCTGGTCCGCGACTTCGGACGGCCGGCCGTCCAGCACTGGCAGGGGCTGTTCCACCGCCCGGGCCCGGCCACCGGTACGCTCCCCCGCGCCTTCACCCGGCGGACCGTGACGCTCGCCGAGGACGCCGACCCCGCCACCGTCATCGCGCAGGCGATCGCCGGACACGAGGAGTTGGCCACGACGGAGGGGGTGCACACCACCGCGCTGGCCCTCGACCCGCGGCGCTGGGAACTGGTCCACTTCACCCTCTGGGCGGACAACGCCCCGCGGTCCGCGGGTGATTGCTACCAGGTGCTGCATCTGTCCGCCCCGGGCACCGGGGCGCTGGGCGAGGGGCGACAGTGGTGAACCAGGCCCCCGCGGACGAGCCCGTGGACCCCGTCTCCCCCGCCATCCGTACGGTCCTCGGCGATATCGCGCCCGCCGACCTCGGCATCTGCGACGCCCACGACCATCTCTTCCTGCGCAGCCCCCAACTCCCGGGGCAGGAGTTGGACGACACCGAGGCGGCGGCCGCCGAGCTGAGCACCTTTCGCGCGGCCGGGGGCGCGGCGGTGATCCAGTGGACGCCGTACGGCATGGGCCGCCGCGCCGCCGAACTGCCGCGGCTGGCACGGGAGTCGGGCGTACGGATCGTCGCCGCCACCGGGCTGCACCAGGCGGCGCACTACTCCCCCGAGCTGCTGGCGCGGGTGGGTGCGGATCTGGCCGGGCTGTTCGTCGGCGAGCTGACCGAGGGGATCGGCGGGACCGGGCCCCGGGCCGGGATGATCAAGGTCGCCGGTGGCTTCCACGGGCTGGACCGGCACGCCCGGCACACCATGACGGCCGCCGCCGAGGCGCAGCGGGCGACCGGCGCCGCCATCGGCGTCCACCTGGAGCTGGGCACCGGGGCGCTGGACGTACTCGACCTGCTCTGCGGCACGTTGACGGTCCCGCCGGACCGGGTGATCCTCGGGCATCTCAACCGTTCGCCGGACCTCGTCGTGCACCGGGCGGCCGCCGGGGCCGGGGCGTATCTGGCCTTCGACGGCCCCTCGCGGGCTCATCACGCGACCGACTGGCGGCTGCCCGAGGCGCTGGCCGCGCTCGCCGACGCGGGCTTCGCCGACCGGATCCTGCTGGGCGGCGACACCACCACGGCCGGGGCCAGATCGGTCAACGGCGGCCCGGGGATGCCGTATCTGCTGCGCCGTCACCGGGAGCGGCTGGTCCGCACCCTGGGCGCGGACCTGGTGACCCGGTTCCTGACGGCCAATCCGGCGCGCGCCTTCGCCGCCGACTGGCCACGGGCGCCGCACCACAGCAGGTGAACGGGGCCGGTCGCTCGGGCAGCAGGCCCGGCCACTACAAGGTGACCGAGATCCCCACATGTGGCCGCTTGCCGCCGCGTACCAGCGCGCCGACGACGTCCATCAGCCGGAACCGCAGCCCGTATTTGCGCGCCATCTCCTTGCGCACCCGGCCCAGCCCGGCGGCGCCCTCCAGGAGCCGGCCGGTGCCCTCGACGGTCCGGGCGCCCTCGGCGATGCGGCCGCGCACATCGCACGGGGTGACGGTCACCCGCGGGTCATGCCGCAGCCGCTTCACCTTCCAGCTGTCGTCCCGCGTCCACACCAGGAGTTCCGCCCCTTCGGCCACCGCCCATACGGGGGTGGCCACCGGTGTCCCGTTCCGGCGGAAGGTGACCAGGCTGACGTACGGACTGCGCGCGACCGCTTCGGGAATCATGGCCGCAGCCTACGGACTCCGCCGCGTTCCGCCGCGCCCCGGTTCCCGGCCCTGCCGCCGGGCGTGGGCGGCGGCGAGCTCGACGCGGGAGGAGAGTCCCAGCCGGGCGAGGATGTGCGAGACATGGGTCTGTGTGGTGCGGCGGGAGACGAACATCCGTGCCGCGATCTCCGGGTTCGACAGGCCCTGGGCGACGTACGAGGCCACCGTGAGCTGGGTTGCCGTCAGGGATTCCCAGCCGGCGCCGGCCTGGGCTCGTTGCGGCCGGCTGCCGCGGGTGGCCGTAAATGCAGCGTTCGCCGGCGGCGGGCACCCGAGGATGTGCGCCGACAACAGCCGCGGACCGGAAGAAATCGACGCGCCGCGTCCCGCCCTCGAGCCAGGGCGGCCGGGCGCGGCGGCCGCCCCCTCCGCCTGCTGACGGATACGCCACCCCGTGCCGAGGACCGCCCCGGACTCCGCCCGCCCCTTACCGGTCGACAACGACCAACGGATCGTCCAGCACCGGCTGCCAGGCCAGTTCGGCCGCGCCGACCAGGCTGTTGTGGTCGAGGCTGCACGGCAGGATCGGCACGCCGCCGCTGCGGCCCCAGAGGCTGCGGTCGGCGACCACCGCGCGCAGCCGTTCCGGGTCGGCCTCCAGCAGGGCGCGATGCAGTCCGCCGAGGACGATGCGGTCGGGGTTGAGAATGTTGACGAGGCCGGCGAGACCCAGTCCGAGGCGGTCGATGAGGAGGTCGGCCGCGGCGCGCACGCCCGGATCGGCGTACTCGTCCCGCAGCAGATCGGCGGACTGCTGGAGCAGGGAGCCCTCGGGGCCCGGTGCGCGGCCGGCGGCGCCGAGGAAGGCGAGCGGGTCCGCCTCGACGTCGAGGCAGCCGCGGCTGCCGCAGTGGCAGGGCGCCCCCTCGGGGTGGACGGTCAGATGGCCGACCTCCAGCGCCAGGCCCGAACTGCCGCTGTGCAGACGGCCGTCGAGCACCAGCGCACCGCCGACGCCCCGGTGCCCGGAGGCCACACAGAGCAGGTCACGGGCGCCCCGGCCGGCCCCGTGCCGGTGTTCGGCGAGCGCCATGAGGTTGACATCGTTGCCGCTGAAACCGATCTCCTCGGTGACGCCCGGGATGCCGGCCTCGGCGAGCGAGCGCAGGAAGAGGGCGCGTACGGGGGCACCCCGGGGCCAGGCGAGGTGCAGCGGGTTGAGGGCCTCGCCGTCCGGTTCGGCGACCGCGGAGGGCACCGCGAGACCGGCGCCGAGGCAGCGCCGTCCGGTCTCGCGCAGCAGGTCGGCGCCGGCCGCGACGACGTCGGCGAGCACATGCGCGGGGTCGGCGGGGATGGCGCCGCAGCCGGTCGAGGTCGCCACGATGCGGCCGCCGAGGCCGACCAGTGCGACCCGGAACCCGTCAGCGTGGATCTGCGCGGCGAGCACGACCGGTCCGCGCTCGGCGACGAACAGCCGGTGGGAGGGCCGCCCTTGGGAGCCGGCCGAGGCGGTCGGCCGGGAGTCGACGGTGATCAGTCCGAGCGCTTCGAGCTCGGCGGCCACCGCTCCCGCGGTCGCGCGGGTCACGCCGAGTTCGGAGGTCAGCACGGCGCGGGTGGGCGCGCGGCCGGTGTGTACGAGCTCCAGTGCGGGTCCGAGGGCGCCGCGGCCCCGCTCCAGCCTGGTTGTCCGAGTCTGGGTCACACCCCTATTCTGACTTTGTGCCGACGCTAAACAAAATGCGGAGGGCCCTCACGGGGAACCAGGGCTCCGTCCTCACCGAGCCGCGCCTGACCCGCTCCCGTATCGCGCTCACCGCATTCTTCGCCATGGACGGCTTCCTCTTCGCCGGATGGGTCGTCCGGATCCCCGCGATCAAGGCCCAGACCGGCGCCGGAGCGGGCAGCCTCGGGCTCGCCCTGCTCGGCGTGTCGGCCGGTGCGGTCGCCTTCATGATGATCGCCGGACGACTGTGCCGGCGCTTCGGCAGCCCCCTGGTGACGGTCGCCGCCGCGGCCGCCCTCTCGCTGAGCATCGTGCTGCCGCCGCTCACCCGCTCCGCGACCGCGCTGGGACTCGTCCTGCTGGTCTTCGGCGCCGCGTACGGCGCGCTCAACGTCGCGATGAACAGCGCCGCGGTCGCGCTCATCGGCGCCCTGCGGCGCCCCGTGATGCCGGGCTTCCACGCCGCCTTCAGCCTGGGCGGCATGCTCGGCGCGGGCCTCGGCGGACTGCTCGCGGGCGGGCTGTCCGCCACCGTCCATCTGCTGGTGCTCGCCGTGCTCGGGCTGCTGGTGACCGTCGTCGCGGGGCGCGCGCTGTGCCGTAACCCGGTGCCGGAGGTTCCCGAGCAGCTGCCCGCGCCGGAGGACCGCCAGCCGGAGAACGGGCGGGCGGGCCGGGCGCGCCGTCTGGTGCTCGTGTTCGGACTGATCGCCCTGTGCACCGCGTACGGCGAGGGGGCGATGGCCGACTGGGGCGCGCTGCACCTCTCCCAGGACCTGGACGCCGGGCCCGGTACGGCCGCCGCCGGATACGCGGTGTTCGCGCTGGCGATGACCGTGGGGCGGCTGTCCGGAACGGCGGTCGTGCAGCGCTTCGGCGCGGCCCGGGCACTGATCGCGGGCGGCACGACGGCGACCGCGGGGATGCTGCTCGGCGCGCTCGCGCCCACGGCCTGGTGGGCCTGTGCGGGCTTCGCCGTCGCGGGCCTGGGCCTCGCCAACATCTTCCCCATCGCCCTGGCACGGGCCGGTGAGGCCGCCGGTCCGGACGGCGTCGCCGTGGCCTCCACGATCGGCTACGGCGGCATGCTGCTCGGCCCGCCCGCCATCGGCTTCCTCGCCGAGGCGGTCGGGCTGCCCGCCGCGCTGACCACGGTCGCCCTGCTCGCGGCGCTCGCGGCGGGTATCGCCTACGCCACCCGCGGGGCACACACCGGGCGAACGTGACGCACCGGGGCGACCTCGGACGCCGCCCCCGGCCCGCCTCCCGCTGCGCCGTCAGCGTCCGGACCCGCGCGGGTTCGCTGTCAGTGCCTGCTGGCAGACTCGTGGGTATGGAGATCACTGAGTTCGTCGAAACGCTGCGACTGGACGGCGGCCTGCTCGCCGATGCCGCGCAGGAGGCGGGGCCGGATGCCCGGATTCCCGCCTGTCCCGACTGGCAGATGCGGGATCTGGTCACCCATGTCGGACAGGTGCACCGCTGGGCGACGGAGTTCGTGACACAGGGCGTGCAGCAGCCCAGCCGTCCCCCCGAGGCCCCGGATCTGGCCGACGACGAACTCGTGCCCTGGTTGCGCGAGGGCCACCACCAGCTCGTCCTGGCGCTGCACTCCGCGCCGCAGGACCTGTCCGCCTGGACGTTTCTGCCCGCCCCGTCCCCCCTGGCGTTCTGGGCCCGTCGGCAGGCGCACGAGACCTCGGTGCACCGCGCGGACGCCCAGCAGGCGATCGGCGCCTCCCTCACCCCCCTCCCGTCCGCCTTCGCCGCCGACGGCATCGATGAACTCCTGACGGGCTTTCACGCCCGCGACCGCAGCCGGGTCCGTACGGACACGCCCCGTACGCTGCGGCTGCGGGCCGTGAACTCCCCCGGCGCCGACTGGACCGTGCACCTCTCCGACGCCCCGCCGCGGACGGTGCGCACCGCCCCCGACGCCGACGCTCCGGACGCCGGAAAGCCGGCCGACTGCACGATCGAGGGCCCGGCCGAGGAGCTGTATCTCGCACTGTGGAACCGTCTCCCGTGGGACGCGCTGGCCGTCACCGGCGACGAGACCCTGTCCCGGCTGTGGCAGGAGCGGGGCGGCGTCTGACGGATCGCGGAAGCGCTCCGGCCTGCGATGGACCGGAGGAGGCGGCGCTGGAAGACTGACGGTATGTCACCCAGCCGTACGCAGGCCGAACGCGACGCGATCACTGTCGAGATCATGTTTGCCCTGGTCAGCGGCGCTTTCCTGGGCGCCTCCGGTTTCGCGGTGCTGGCCGGTGCGGCGGTGTGGGGCCCGGTGCCGGGCGCATGGCGCGGGCCGTGGCTCACGGTGAGCGGTGTCCTCGGCGGAGCGCTGTGCTGTGTCCGGGTGGTGCGGGTGCTACGGCGTCTGCCCGGTCGGCCGGGCCGCGGTCCGTCCCCCGGGGACGTCATCTGGTTTCACCCCAGCCACCCGGGCCGCACCAGCCCCGACTCATAGGCCAGCACGACCAGTTGGGCGCGGTCGCGGGCGCCCAGTTTGACCATCGTGCGGCTGACATGTGTCTTGGCGGTGAGCGGGCTGACGACCAGCCGGCGGGCGATCTCCTCGTTGGACAGGCCGATGCCGACCAGTGCCATCACCTCGCGCTCCCGCTCGGTCAGTGCGGACAGCGCACCGGCCGCGGCCGGTTCCTTGGAGCGGGCCGCGAACTCGGCGATGAGGCGGCGGGTGACGCCGGGCGAGAGCAGGGCGTCACCGGCGACGACCGCGCGCACGGCCCGTAGCAGCTCCTCCGGTTCGGTGTCCTTGACCAGAAAGCCGGAGGCTCCGGAGCGGATCGCCTCGAAGACGTACTCGTCCAGCTCGAAGGTGGTCAGCATGACGACCTTCACCTCCCGCAGCCGCGGGTCCTCGGTGATCCGGCGGGTGGCGACCAGCCCGTCCACCACCGGCATCCGGATGTCCATCAGGACGATGTCCGGGCGGTGTTCGCGGACAGCGGCCAGCGCCTGCTGCCCGTCCGCGGCCTCGGCGACCACCTCGATATCGGGCTGGGCGTCCAGCAGCGCCTTGAAGCCGGCCCGCACCAGCAGCTGATCGTCGGCGAGCAGTACCCGGATCACGACTCCTCCTCGGGGGCGGTGGGGGTCACCGTATCCGCGCCCGGACCCGGGTCCGGGGCCCCCGTACGGGTCAGCGGGATACGGGCCCGGACCCGGAAGCCGCCGTCCGGGCGCGGCCCCGCCTCGATGGTGCCGTCCAGCGCGGCGGCCCGCTCCCGCATCCCGATCAGGCCGTTGCCGCCCCCCGGCTCGCCCGCACCGGCGGTCGCCGGGCCGTCGTCGTCGACCCGGATCTCCAGCGCACCAGGGGTGTGGCGGAGCAGCACCCTGGCCGTACGGGAGCCGGAGTGGCGGACGATGTTGGTGAGCGCCTCCTGGACGATGCGGAACGCGGCGAGGTCGGTCCCGGGCGGCAGCGTGGCCGGAGTGCCCTCGGTGACGACGTCCACGGTGAGCCCGGCGCTCCTGGCCTGCTCGGTGAGTTCGGGCAGCCGGTCCAGCCCGGGGGCCGGGGAGCGCGGCGCGTCGCCCGGCGTCCGCAGGGTGTCGAGGACCTGACGCACCTCGCCGAGCGCTTCCTTGCTCGCGTCCTTGATGGTGGTCAGCGCACTCCGCGCCTGCTCCGGGTCGCTGTCGAGCAGCGCCAGCCCCACGCCCGCCTGGACGTTGATGACGGAGATGCTGTGGGCCAGCACGTCATGCAGTTCGCGGGCGATCCGCAGCCGCTCCTCGTCCGCCCTGCGGCGTTCCGCGGCGGCCCGCTCGGCCCGGGCCTTCGCCAGCTGCTCCCGGCGCACCCGCACCAGCTCGGAGAGTGCCACCACGGCCACCGCCCAGGCCGTGACCAGCAGCTCCTCGCCCCAGGGCGCGGGCCCGTCATGCGGCGGCGGCAGCCACCGGTAGAGCCAGTGGGCGATCAGGACATGAGAGGCCCACACCCCGCCCAGCGCCCACCAGGCGACCTTGCGGTGTCCCGCGACGACCGCCGCGAAGGCGCCGAGGGCGAGGAGGAGGAAGACCGGTCCGTACGGGAAGCCGGCCGCCAGGTAGGCGGCGACGGCGGTGGCGGTGCCGAGGGCGACGGTCCGCGGGAAGCGGTGCCGGAACAGCAGCAGGGCGCCGCCGAGGACCAGCAGCGCACGCCCGAGGGAGTCCAGCGGGACGCGGTCCGGCTGATCGTGGCCGGCGAAGCCGGAGCCGACCGTCACCACCAGCGTCACGACGAGGGTCGACAGCCAGGGCAGCCGGGTGCCGGACCGCCCGCGCGGTTCCCCGGGCGGGTTGGCCAGCCACCGTTCCCACGCCGGGCCGACGGAGCGCCGCGCCCACGGCGGCCGTGCGTTCTCCATGCCGTCACGCTAGTCCGCGACGGGGCCCGGTGGCGTCAGCCCGGCGCGGTGACCGGACGTACTCCTCCGGGAGTACGGGACAGCCCACGGCGAGACCCTGGACCGGGCGCCCCGCGGCCCCGCGTGCCACGACCGAACAGCCGGGCCCTGGGGCACGTCCGCAAAGTCCCGACTGGCACCGGACCGCCCCCGAGACCCGCCTCAACCGCGGTCCATCGCCTCCAGCGCCCGCCGTGCCACCGAATGCGTGCGCACGATCTCGGCCAGCGTCGTCGTCCCCCGGGTGATCTTCGCGAAGGCCTGCCAGGCCGGGCGGAAGCCCGTGACCGCGGCGTGCAGCAGACCGGGGCGGCGCGAGAAGACCTTGAGCATCTGGCGGCCCACGCCCATCTCGACCCCGAGGCCCGCCTTGATGGCGAAGGCGTAATTCAGGGCCTGGCGACGGGCGTCCACCGCGTCATGCGCCTCGGCTACGCGCACCGCCCACTCCCCCGCGAGCCGCCCGGACCGCAGCGCGAACGAGATGCCCTCCCGCGTCCACGGCTCCAGCAGCCCGGCCGCGTCACCGCACACCAGCACCCGGCCGCGGGACAGCGGGGAATCATCGGCGCGGCAGCGCGTCAGATGCCCGGACGAGATGCTCGGCTCGAAACCGGCCAGACCCAGCCGCCCGATGAAGTCCTCCAGATAGCGCTTGGTCGCCGCGCCCTCGCCGCGCGCGGAGATGACCCCGACGGTGAGGGTGTCGCCCTTGGGGAAGACCCAGCCGTAGCTGCCGGGAATCGGCCCCCAGTCGATGAGCACCCGCCCCGCCCAGTCCTCGGCGACCGGCGGCGGCACCGGGATCTCCGCCTCCAGCCCCAGATCGACCTGGTCGAGCTTGACCCCGACATGCGCTCCTATACGGCCCGCGCTGCCGTCCGCGCCGATCACCGAACGGGCCAGCACCACCTCACCGTCGCCGAGCACCACCGCGACGGTCCGCCGGTCGGGCACCTCGGCACCGTGCTGCTCCACCCGGGAGACCGTGATGCCCGTACGGACCGTCGCGCCGGCGTCCTTGGCCGACTCGACCAGCCGGGCGTCGAACTCGGGGCGGTTGATCAGCCCGAACAGCATGTTCTTGGAGCGGCGGGTGCGGGCCAGCCGGCCGTTCAGCGAGAACGTCACCGCATGCACCCGGTCGCGCAGCGGCAGATCGAAGCCCGGCGGGAGGGAGTCCCGGGAGGGTCCGATGATGCCGCCGCCGCAGGTCTTGTAGCGCGGGAGTTCCGCTTTCTCCAGGAGCAGGACGCGGCGTCCCGTACAAGCCGCGGCATGCGCGGCCGAGGCGCCCGCGGGCCCCGCGCCCACCACCACGACGTCCCACACCTGCTGATTGTCCTCCGCTGCCCGCTCGCTGCTCACCTGTACTTCTGCTCCCGTTCGATGCCTGGCTGCGTGTACCCGCATCCTACGGGCCGCTGTTGCGCAAGAGGCCTGTGGGAAGATCAGGTGACTGATGCCCGTACGTCCGGCCCGTCCGGCTCACGAGGCCGGACGGCCTGTACGCACAACGTCGCGCCCACCAGGAGCGTTCCATGCCGCAAAGCCCGCTCGCACGTACCGTCGCCGCACTCCAGCCCCGCGCCAGGACCGAGCTGGCCGAGCTGGTGGCCTTCAAGTCGGTCGCGGATCCCGCCCAGTTCCCCAAGAGCGAGTGCGAGGCGGCCGCCAACTGGATCACCGACACGCTGCGGGCCGACGGCTTCCAGGACGTGGCGCTGCTGGACACCCCGGACGGCACCCAGTCCGTCTACGGCTTCCTCCCCGGCCCGGCCGGCGCTCCCACGGTCCTGCTGTACGCCCACTACGACGTGCAGCCGCCGCTGGACGAGACCGCCTGGGTCTCCCCGCCCTTCGAGCTGACCGAGCGCGACGGCCGCTGGTACGGCCGCGGCGCCGCGGACTGCAAGGGCGGCCTGATCATGCATCTGACGGCGCTGCGCGCGCTCAAGGAGCACGGCGGCGTCCCGGTCAACGTCAAGGTGATCGTGGAGGGTTCGGAGGAACAGGGCACCGGCGGCCTGGAGCGGTACGCCGAGGCACACCCTGACCTGCTCACCGCCGACGCCATCGTCATCGGCGACACCGGCAACTTCCGGGTCGGGCTGCCGACCGTGACCGCGACCCTGCGCGGCATGACCCTGGTCCGCGTCCAGGTCGACACTCTGGAGGGCAATCTGCACTCCGGCCAGTTCGGCGGCGCGGCCCCCGACGCGCTGGCCGCGCTCATCCGCATCCTGGACTCGCTGCGCGCCGAGGACGGTTCGACGACGGTGACCGGCCTGGCCGCGGACGCCACCTGGGACGGCCTCCAGTACGCGGAGGAGGACTTCCGCAAGGACGCCAAGGTCCTGGACGGCGTCGGGCTGCTCGGCGACGGCACGATCGCGGACCGCATCTGGGCCCGCCCGGCCATCACCGTACTCGGCATCGACTGCCCCCCGGTGGTCGGCGCCACCCCGTCCGTACAGGCAGGCGCCCGGGCACTGATCAGCCTGCGGGTCCCGCCGGGCACCGACGCGGCCGAGGCGACCAAGCTGCTGGCCGCCCACCTGGAGACCGCCGCCCCCTGGGGAGCCCGGGTCGCAGTCGAACAGGTCGGCCAGGGCCAGGCCTTCCGCGCCGACACCACCAGCCCCGCCTACACCTCGATGGCCGAGGCCCTCCAAGAGGCCTACGACGGCGCGGAAATGCAGACCTCCGGCATGGGCGGCTCCATCCCCCTGTGCAACACCCTGGCCGCGCTCTACCCCGCCGCCGAAATCCTCCTCATCGGCCTCAGCGAGCCGGAGGCCCAAATCCACGCGGTCAACGAAAGCGTCTCCCCCCAGGAACTGGAACGCCTGTCCCTCGCGGAGGCGCTCTTCTTGCGGCGTTACGCGGGCTGATCCCACGTTTTCGGCTTTCCCGCCGTTCCGCTGCGCTTTGCCTCGGTCGATGTTCGGCTTGCTCGCCGTTGCGCCTGCGGCGGGCCTGGTCCGCTGCGCGGGGCTGTGGGTGCGGGGACGGACCTCCGGGGTCGGTGTGTGGGACTGCTTCGCTTTACGTCCCACACACCGACCCCGGAGGCCCGTCCCCTCCCGTTGGGGGAGTGAGTACAGGTAGGTGGGGGCGTGCCGCCGTAACCAGATTCACTGCGCCCCGCGAGCCGCACCGGACCACCTAGGTGAACCCCCACCAACCGTCTTTCCCACCCCTCAACGGGAGGTGACGGGCCTGCGCGGGTGGGGGTTTCCGGACGTAAAGCGAAGCAGTCCGGAAACCCCACCCGCTCCGACCCGTCACCGCACCCCAACAGCCCCGCGCAGCGGCAACGCCCGCCGCAGGCGCAACGGCGAGCAAGCCGAAAACGTCGGCCAGGGCAAAGCGCAGCGGAACGGCGGGGCCAGCCAAAAACGTGGGAGGTCACCCCAGTGGGGCCCCGGCCTCCAAATAAAGCGGGCACCCCCGCTCCCGGGCCCGAAGGGCCCAGCGGAGGCGGTTCCACCGCACCGGTGGGAGCATCGTTTCGGCCTCGGATTCCGTCACGAAGCGCCAGTCGCGCAATTCCGCGCCGGGGAGCTGGAGTTTGCTGATGCGGTCGTGGGAGAGGGTGCCGCCGTCGTAGAGGAGGCGGAGGCCGCCGAAGGCGGGTGGGTGGGGGGCTTCCCAGTCGAGTACCAGCAGGCGGAGGGCGCGGGGGAGTTCGATGCCGAGTTCTTCGGCTACCTCGCGTACGCCGGCCTGGGCGGGTGCCTCGCCGCGTTCCACGACGCCGCCGGGGAATTCCCAGCCGGCCTTGTAGGTGGGGTCGACGAGCAGGACCCGGTCCTGGTCGTCGAAGAGGAGGACGCCGGCGGCGAGGGTTTCGGCGGTCGGTTCGGGGGTCTGCACGATGTCGCAGGTGCCGGCGCCGGTGCGGACGGCGTCGGCGACCTGTTCGGCGGCCTGCCGGGGCGTGAGCCGGGTGGTGTCGACGACGTGGGCGTCGCCGCGCAGCCAGGGCAGGGCGTCGGCGTACGGCGCGAGGTGTTCCTGGCTCCACCGGCGGATCGACGCCTGGGCTTCGGGGGTGTCCGCGCTGTCTTCGCGGGCGGTTATCCGCGCCCGCAGGATCGTTTCCTCGGCGTGCAGCAGGACGTGCCGTACGGGTATCCGGCGGGCGGCGAGGGCGCCGAAGATCTCGTCGCGGTACTCCTGGCGCAGCAGCGTCATCGGCGTGACCAGCGGGCCGGGTACTTCGGTGAGCAGGGCGGCGGCGGTGTCCACGACCATGCGTCGCCAGGCCGGCAGGTCCTGATAGTCGTCGATCTCCTCGAACCGCTTGGCCGGCAGCATCAACCGCAGTCCGCTGCCCAGGAGTTCGGGGTCGTAGAGCGTGCTTCCGGGAAGCAGGTCGAGCAATTCTTGAGCCGTAGTGGTCTTGCCCGCACCGAACGTGCCGTTCAGCCAGACGATCACGGTTTCCCCTCTTCCCTAGACCCCAGGTGAGTTGCCCGCAACACCCTGCCACGGAAACGCTCTGGAACCAGGGGCCGCGCGCACGACCGGGAACGTTGCACATTCGACTATCGGCCCGGCCAGGGGACGTCGCTCACCCGTGGACGTGCCGATCGAGAAATGCCGCGTGCGGCGGATGCCGGTCACCGTATCCGCCGCCGCGAAGCCCCCGGCTAACAAGCGCTCCCCCGCCCCTCCTGTACCGAAACCCCCACCCGATAACGGGTTTTCGAACCGCCGCCGGGCCGCGGGGCGCCGCATATGACGGCGGCCCAT
Organism: Streptomyces sp. P9-2B-2; assembly: GCF_030406865.1. NCBI lineage: Bacteria > Bacillati > Actinomycetota > Actinomycetes > Kitasatosporales > Streptomycetaceae > Streptomyces > Streptomyces sp. P9-2B-2. The sequence continues at coordinate 1,564,804 of NZ_CP129126.1, forward strand.
CGTGGGGCCCGGCGGCCGGATCCGTACGGCTCCCGCCTACCCCTTGCTCGCGCCGAGGGTCAGACCGGCGATGAAATGCCGCTGGAGGAGCAGGAAGACCAGGACCGTGGGCAGGGCGACGAGGACGGAGCCGGCGGCCAGCAGGTTGTAGTCCGTGAAGAATTCGCCGCGCAGGTTGTTGAGGGCCGAGGTGACCGGGAGTTTGTCGCCGTCGGAGAGGAAGACCAGGCCCCAGAGGAAATCGTTGTACATCCAGGTGAATTGCAGGGTGCCGAGGGCGGCGAGCGCGGGGCGGCACAGGGGAAGGGTGACCCGCCAGAATTGTGTCCAGACGCCGGCTCCGTCGACGATTGCGGCCTCCAGGATTTCCTGGGGAAGGGTGCGCATGAAATTGGCCAGGACGAAGACGCAGAAGCCGAGTTGGAAAGCGGTCTGGACGGCGATGACGGCCCAGAGGGAGTCGTACATCGTGAGGGAGTCGGACATCCAGTAGGGCAGCGGAATCTTGTTGAAGAGGACATAGAGCGGGGTGACGATCACCTGTTGGGGCAGCAGGTTCCCGGCGGTGAAGACCATCAGGAGGAGGATGCCGCCGCGCATCCGCAGCCGGGACACGGCGAAGGCCACGAACGAGGCCAGGAAGAGCGTGAGCAGCACCCCGGGGACGGCGATGAGCAGCGAGTTCAGAAAGTATTTGCTCATCCCGGAGTCGACGAAGGCCTGCCGGTAGTAATCGAAGGAGAGGCGGCGGGGGAAGGAGAAGTAGCCGTATCGCGCGGTTTCTTCGTAGGGGCGCAGGGAGGCGTATACGGCCAGCAGAAGGGGGGCGAGAAAGGCGAGGGAGACGGCGCCCAGGAAGAGGTGGACGCCGAATCGGCCGCGGCGGCGCGCCGGTGCCGGGGCCGCGGGTGCCGGGCGCGGGGTGGGCGGCGCGGTGGTGGCAGAGGCGGTCATCGGCGGCGCTCCCCTCGGAGTTCCTGGACGAGATAGGTCACGATGAATCCCAGGGAGACCAGCAGCAGGACGACGGCGAGCGCCGAGCCGAATCCGATGCGGCTCGCCTCGCCGATGATGTTGTCGGTGACGAGCACGGACAGCAGTTCCAGGCCGTTGCGGCCCTTGTTGACGGCGTAGACGATGTCGAAGGCGCGCAGCGATTCGATGACGGTGATGACGCCGACAATGACGTTCACCGGGCGCAGGGTGGGAAGGACGACCCGGAAGAATGTCTGGCGTGTGCTGGCGCCGTCGAGGGCGGCGGCCTCTTTGAGGCCGGGGTCGACGGATTTCAGTCCGGCGAGATAGAGGATCATGACATAGCCGGTGTGCCGCCAGCAGGCGGCCAGCAGCACCATCCAGATATTGAGTCCGGGATTTCCCAGCCAGTCGGTGGGATTTTTGCTGCCGAGGACCGCGTTCAGTGCGCCCTGGTCCCGGGAGAGGATCAGCTGGGCGATAAAGCCGACGACGGCGAGCGAGAGCACCACCGGCATATAGAGCGTCGACTGGTAGAAGCGGCTGAAGCGGACGCCGCGGTCGATGAGGACGGCGAGCAGCAGGCCGAAGGGGGCCGCGAGCAGCCCCAGGAAGGCCAGCCACAGCAGGTTGTGGCGGACCGCCGGCCAGAACTGCGGGTAGCCGGTGAAGAGGTGGTCGTAATTCTTGAGGCCGGCCCACCGGATATCGCCGATACCGTCCCAGGTGGTGAAGGACAGTCCGACTGAGGCGAATGTCGGGCCCCATATCAGGGCGAGGTCGAGCAGGATCGGAAGGCCCAGCAGCACGCCCAGGACGAGGCGGTCGCGGCGGGTGTACCGGCGCGGCCCCGGTCGCCGGGCGCGCCGTGCGCGGAGGTTCGGCACGGCGGTTCGCTCCCCGTCTTTCACGGTGGCCGTTCGGTGGCGCGTCACGTCGCGGAGAAGATCTGCTTCTTCTGGCGTTCGATGTCGTTCACCAGTCCGTCGATGTCATCCGGCTTGTTGAGGAACTGCTGGATCGCCTGAATCATCACGGTCGAGGCGAAATCGGGCCGGGTGTCGCGGTCCAGGAACTGCGATATCTGCCGGGCGCCCGAGACCAGTTGGACGGCCTTCTTCTGGAGCGGGGTGTAGGCGGCGGTGTCGGCGCCGCTGTTGACCGCGACGTTGTTGGGGTCGGACTTGAGGTAGAGGTCCTCCGCCTGAGGGGTGGCGAGGAACTTCAGCAGCGCTTTCGCCCCGTCCCTGTCCTTGGCCTTCTTCGACATCAGAAATCCGTCGATCGGCGCCTCGACCGCGTCCTGTCCGTGGGCCGGGTCGATCTCCGGGAAGGGGAAGAAGTCCAGGTCCTCCCGGTCGGCGGCGCTGAACTGCTGGCCGGGGTGCGGCAGTCCGAGCACCGTCATACCGGCCTTCTTCTGCGCGAGGGTCTGTGCGGCCTCCTGCCACGTACGGCCGTTGGCGCCCTTCTGGTGATAGGGCAACAGGCCGCGCCAGAGGTCGAATACCTGCTTCACCTGCGGGCTGTTCCAGGATTTCTCGCCGCGCAGCAGCGCGATATGGAAGTCGTAGCCGTTGGCGCGCATATTGAGGTAGTCGAAGGTGCCCATCGCCGGCCAGCCGTCCTTGTCGCCGAAGGCGAACGGCACCAGACCGTCCTTCTGCATCTGCCGGGCGAGCGCCCGGTACTGGTCAAAGGTCTTGGGGATGTCGTATCCGCGCTCCCGGAAGACGCTCTTCCGGTGGAAGACGGCCCAGGGATAGTAGTAGTACGGCACCAGATACTGCTTGCCGTCCAGGCCCGTCGACTGCTTCTTCAGTGCCTCGGAGAATCCGTCGAAGTCCCGCCACAGGTCGCTGATGTCGGAGAGCAGTCCCTTCTGTGCGAAGTACTGCATACGGTTGCCGGCGAACCACATGAAGACATCGTCCGGGGTGCCCTGGAGATAGCGGTTGATGTTCTCCTGGAAGTTCTCGTGATTGACGGTATTGACCCGCACCGTCTTCTTGGACTTCTTCTCGTACGCGGTGAAGGCCGCGGCGAAGGCCTTCTTCGGCACGGGGTCCGAGGCGTTGGACCCCATCGTGACGCCGTCGGGGCCGCTGCTACAGGCGGCGAGCACGGACGGGAGGGCCACCGCCCCCGCGCCGAGCGCCGCGCCCCGCAGCAGTGTCCGGCGGGACATCGGACGTCCTGCCGCTTCTCCATGTGCAGCCGAGCCGCTGAACGTTGACGGGACCATGTCCCCCTCCTCAGGGGTGGAACCAAACAGAAACGAACGCGAGTGGTGGGATCTCACTCTGAACGGCACGGCGCGTCAAGGGTTTTGGCAGGCGAAGCAGGAACCGCTACCACCCCTCTTCCAACAGACTCCAACAAGCCCTACCGTAAACACTCGCCAGTGACCGGTACATGCCCCCACCACACCTCTCGTGAAGACGGAGGACGCGAAGCATGCGCGTTCATATCGGCACCACCCACCGGCGAGGACGCCGAAGAATCGTCGGAGCGCTGTCCGCCGCGCTGCTGTGCACGGCAGGGGTGACCGCTCTGCCCGCCGCGGCCCGGACACCCGACGCCCCGGCTCCCGGCGCCGCCCGTACCGCCTCTACCACCGGGACCGCTCCGGCCCCCCGGCTCCCCGGCGGGCTCGCCAAAACGCCCCCGATGGGCTTCAACAACTGGAACTCCACCCACTGCCGGGCGGAGTTCAACGAGGAGATGGTCAAGGGCATCGCCGACCTCTTCGTCACCAAGGGCCTCAAGGACGCCGGCTACCGGTACGTCAATCTCGACGACTGCTGGGCGCTGCCCACCCGCGACGTGCAGGGCAAGCTCGTTCCGGATCCGCAGCGCTTCCCGCACGGCATCAAGGCGGTGGCCGACTACGTTCACGCCAAGGGCCTGAAATTCGGCATCTACACGAGCGCCGGAATCAAAACCTGCAACCCGGCCGGATTCCCCGGCGGCCTGGGCCATGAGAAGTCCGACGCCCAGCAGTTCGCCGACTGGGGCGTGGACTACCTCAAGTACGACAACTGCAACAACATGGGTGTGGACGCACAGCAGCGGTACCGCACCATGCGGGACGCGCTCAAGGCCACCGGGCGGCCCATCGTCTACAGCATCTGCGAATGGGGCGAGAACAAGCCCTGGGAGTGGGCGTCGGACGTAGGGCATCTGTGGCGCACGACCGGCGACATCAGTGACTCGTGGTCGAGCATGCTCGCCATCGCGAAGCAGAATCTGCCGCTCGCCGCGCACGCCGGGCCCGGGCACTGGAACGACCCGGACATGCTGGAGGTCGGCAACGGCGGGATGACGGACACCGAGTACCGCAGCCACTTCTCCCTGTGGTCGATGATGGCCGCCCCGCTGCTGATCGGGTCCGATCTGCGCAAGGCGACCCCGGAGACGTTCGAGATCCTGGCCAACAAGGACCTCATCGCCATCGACCAGGACACCCTGGGCAAGCAGGCCACCGTGCTGAAGTCCGAGGACGGCCGCTGGACCGTGGTCCGCCAACTGGCCAACGGGGACCGTGCGGTGGCGCTGTTCAACGAGACCGGCCGACCGCAGCGGATCGCCACCACGGCCAAGGACATCGGCCTGCCGCAGGCCGGCGGCTACCGGCTGCGCGACCTGTGGCAGCACCGGGACACCCACACCACGGGCACCGTCTCCGCGACCGTCCCGGCGCACGGCACCACCGTCTACCGGGTCTCCGCCGACCCGCGCTGGGCCACCTACCCGCCGGCCGTCGAGACCGGCACCGACCGTACGTCGCTGGTCGAGGCCGGCACCGCCACCGGACTCCACTCCACCGTCCGCAACCTGGGCGGCACCCCCGCCAAGCGCCTCACGGTGACGCTCAAGGCCCCGCGGGGCTGGCGGGTCCAGGCCACCTCGCCCGCGTCGGCCCGCGCCCTGCCCGGCGGCCGTACGCTCCGCACCAGCTGGCGGATCACCGCACCGGCCGGCACCGCGCCCGGCGCCTACGCCCTGCCGCTCACCGCCGACTACCGCTCACCGCGCGGCGAGCGGAGCACCACCACCCTGCCCGGCACGGCCCATGTCGTGGTGCCGCCGCCAGCCGGGACCGCCGACGCCGCCGCACTGCCCTGGCTCACCGCCACCAACGGCTGGGGCCCGGTGGAGAAGAACACCAGTGTCGGGGAGGAGGGGGCCGGGGACGGCCGGCCGCTCAGCATCGGCGGCACCGGCTTCGCGAAGGGCCTCGGGGTGCACGCCGCCAGCGAGGTGAGCTTCTACACGGGCGGGCGGTGCTCCATGTTCAGCGCCCGGGCCGGAATCGACGACGAGGCGGGCGACCGCGGCTCGGTGGACTTCGAGGTCTGGGCCGACGGCAAGCGGGTCGCCCGGATCGCCGGGGTGACCGGCGCGGATTCCGCCCGGGCCGTCAGCGCCCCGGTCGCCGGTGCGCAGACCGTCCAGCTGATCGTGACCGACGGCGGGGACGGTATCGACTACGACCACGCCGACTGGGCGGACGCCACGTTCAGCTGCTGAGCGGCGCGTGCTGCCGGGCGGGCCCCTGGGTCCGCCCGGCACCCGGACCGTGTCCCCGGGCTGTCAGCAGGTGGGCAGCCCCGGGACCGGCTGGTCGTTCTCCCCGCCCTTGAGGTAGACGACGCTGATGTAGACACCGGAATTGCCGCTGTCGTCATCGGTCTTGGCCCACCAGACGTTCGTCCACTTCCCGTACGTCTCCCGGCGCCCCAGCTTCGCCTGGCAGTAGAAGTAGTTGGTGCCCATGTCGAGGGTGCCGACCTGCTCGAAGGACGCGGTGTAGGAGCGCGCTGCGCGCCAGACGTCGCAGTTGGCCTTGCCGCCGCCGATCGACTGGCACGACGGCCCCTGCGTCGGCTCATCGCCGCCACCGTCGCCGCCGGTCGCCCCGGACGCCCCGCCGTGGCCACTGTCCGCGCCGCCGCCACCGCCGGTGCCGCCCTGGCTCTCTCCCGAGCCACCGTCCTGCCCGCCTGCGCCTCCGGGCTTGGTGTCCTTGGCCCCGCCGCTGTCCGAGGGCCGGTCCGACGCGGACGGCGCGGCGCTCTTCCCGCCGCCCTTGCCCGTGCCCTCGTCGTTGCCCTTACCGTCTTGCCCGTCGCCTGCCTTGCCCTTGGCCGCGTCCCGGGCGTCCGGCCCACTCGGCGTCCCGGCCGGCCGCACCGACGGCCGCCCGCGGTCCGCGACCGTCTCACTCGCCCCGCCGCCGACCAGCGCATACGTCAGCCCACCGCCCGCCGCGAGCACGGCGAGCACCGCCGCCACGGCCGGGACGACCCGACGCCGTCCCCGGGCGGGCACTCGTGCGGTGTCCCGCTCGGCGGAGCCCGCCGGGTACGGACCGGTGGCCGCCGAGGGAGGGACGGAGTGCCCGGCGGGTGCGGCGGGCGGCGTAGGCGTCGGTGTCGGCGATGGGGCCAGCGGCGTGGGCTCGGTCGGCGGGCCGCCCTGGGCCCCCGGTCCGGAGAGCCAGCCGGCGGGCGGTACAGCGGCCTTGGCCGGTCCGGGCCGGACATCGGTCACCGTCGGCGGATGGGGCACCCCGGGCACCGGCAGTGCCGTGGGCTCGCGGCCCTCGGCCACCGCCGCCAGCAGGTCCCGGGCCTGGGCGGCGGATGGCCGGTCGGCCGGGTTCTTGGCCATCAGGGCATGGAGGACCGGGGTGAGCGGGCCGGCCCGCCGGGGCTCGGGGAGTGCCTCCGTGACGATCGCGGTGAGCGTCGACCACACCGACGTACGGCGGAACGGCGCGCCGCCGCCCTCCACCGCCGCATACAGCGTCATCCCCAGCGACCAGATGTCCGAGGCGGGGGTGGGGTCCTGGCCCTGCGCCCGCTCGGGCGGCAAGTAGTCGAGCGAGCCGACCAGTTCGCCGCTGCGGGTGAGATGCGTGGTCGCGCCGTCGCCCGGGGCCTCGATGCTGGCGATGCCGAAGTCGGTGAGCACCACCCGCCCTCCCCCGGTGCCGGAACGGCCCGGCCGGTGCCCCCAGTTGTCCAGCAGCACATTGCCGGGCTTCACATCGCGGTGCAGCACGCCCACCTGGTGGGCGGCGTCCAGGGCGTCCATCACCTGGGCGCCGATCCGGGCGATCTCCCGCGGTTCGAGGGTCCCGTGCTCGTCCAGCACATCGTCCAGCGACGGACCGTCCACCAGCTCCATCACGATGACGGGCCGGCCGTCCTCGTCGAGGACGTCATGGACGGTGATCACACCGGAGTGCCGGATACGGGCCGCGGCCCGCGCCTCGCGCTGCATCCGGGTGCGCAGATCGGCCAGTTCCGGAGCGGAGGCGTCGGTGTAGGCGCGGAGGACCTTGACGGCGACCTCGCGGCCCAGCACCTCGTCGACGGCGCGGCAGACCACGCCCATGCCACCGCGTCCGATCCGGCCGGTCACGCGGTAGCGGCCGCCCAGCAGCCGCCCGGTCAGATCCGCGTCACCGCCGCGCCGCGGCCCGCTCGCGGCGGCGCCGGGCGCGCCGTCAGCCGGCCCGCGGTCGCCCGCCCCGCCTTCGGCGCTCCGTGGTGGGTCACCGGCCGACTCACCGGGTCCGCGCACACCGCTCGCCCCAGGCTCCCCGTCCGCCCCGTCCTGCGCACGCTCCCCCGATGTCACCGTCGCCGTCCCCTCGATAGCCGTGCTTCCGCCGGCCACCGTGTGCGTCACGGTGGACAGGCCGCGATGGGCAACACACTAAGGGGCGCGCGGGGGCCTGTGGTGACGTCAGGGCGTGGGGACGAAGGCATCGAGGCGGGACTGTTGTGCGGCGGCCGCGGCGCCCACCACCCCGGCGTCCGTGCCCATTTGGGCGGGTACAACCGTCAGGCCCGACACGAACGACAGCGTCGCATAGTCCCGCAGAGCCGCGCGCAATGGGCGGAAGAGGACCTCCCCCGCGCCCGCGACCCCGCCGCCGATGACCGCGATATCGATCTCGACGAGCGTGGCGGTGGCGGCGATCCCGGCGGCCAGCGCCCGGGCCGCTCGCTCGAAAGAGCGCAGGGCGACCGGGTCACCGGCGTGTGCGGCGGCGGCGACACCGGCCGCGCTGGTATCACCGTCGGGGCCCGGCTGCCAGCCGTGGGCCAGCGCCCGGCGGGCGATGTTGGGGCCGCTGGCGATCCGCTCGACGCAGCCGCGGGACCCGCACGGGCAGGGGTCCCCGTCGATATCGACGCTGATGTGGCCGATGTGGCCGGCGTTTCCCGTGGGTCCCGGGTGCAGTCGGCCGTTGAGCACGAGCCCGCCGCCGACCCCGGTGGACACCACCATGCACAGGGCGTTGGCGTGGCCCCGTGCGGCGCCCTGCCAGTGCTCGGCCGCGGTCATCGCGACGCCGTCACCGACCAGGACGACGGGACGCTCCCCGACGAGCGCCCGCACTCCGGCGACGAGCGGGAAGTCGCGCCAGCCGGGGATGTTGACCGGGCTGACGGTGCCGGTGGCGGCGTCCACCGGGCCCGCGCTGCCGATTCCGACGGCCGCCACCCGGGCCCAGTCCGGCGCCGCCGCCAGCTCGCCGACCACCTCGGCCACCGCACGCATCACCGTCGCCCCGTCTTTGTCGGCGGGGGTGGGCCGGGCGGCCCGTACGAGCAGTCTGCCGCGGGGGTCCACCAGAGCGCCGGCGATCTTGGTGCCGCCGATGTCCAAGGCTGCGCTGAGGTCCGTCTGCATCGGTGTGGAATCTCCTGGTGGGGCCCGGGGGCCGAGCGTACCGGCCCGGCGTGAGAACGCCAGTCTTCCCGTGATTGACAACGTTGTCTAGGGGCTATGCTCGACGCCACACGCCGATGCCGACAGAATCAGGACCGCACACCGTGAGCGACACCGCGCGGGGCACGTCCCGCCGCTATGGCACCCGGCCCACGATGAAGGATGTCGCAGCGCGCGCGGGGGTCGGCCTCAAGACGGTCTCCCGTGTGGTCAACGGCGAACCAGGCGTCACCCCGGACACCGAACGCCGCGTCCAGGAGGCCATCACGGCCCTCGGATTCCGCCGTAACGACTCCGCCCGGATTCTGCGCAAGGGACGCACCGCCAGCATCGGCCTGGTGCTGGAGGATCTCGCCGACCCCTTCTACGGACCGCTCAACCGCGCCGTCGAGGAAGTCGCCCGCAGCCACGGCGCCCTGCTGATCAACGGCTCCAGCGCCGAGGACCCGGCCCGCGAACAGGAGTTGGTGCTCGCCCTGTGCGCCCGGCGGGTGGACGGCCTGGTCATCATCCCGGCCGCGGACGACCACCGGTATCTGGCACCGGAGATCGCGGCCGGAATAGCCACCGTCTTCGTCGACCGCCCGGCCGGCCGCATCGACGCCGATGTCGTCCTCTCCGACAGCTTCGGCGGCGCCCAGGACGCGGTGGCCCATCTGATCGCGCACGGCCACCGCCGGATCGGTTTCATCGGCGACCAGCCCCGGATTCACACCGCCCATGAGCGGCTGCGCGGCTACCGCACGGCAATGGCCGCCGCGGGCCTGCCCGTTGACGAGTCCTGGGTCTCCCTCGGCCCGACCGCGCCGGAGCGGGTGCGGTCCGCCGCCACCGCCATGCTGGCCGGCCCGCAGCCGGTGACCGCACTGTTCGCGGGCAACAACCGCGTCACCGTCACGGCGGTGCGGGTGCTCGCCGACCACCCGCACCCGGTCGCCCTCGTCGGCTTCGACGACTTCGAGCTCGCCGATCTGGTCAACCCCGCCATCACCGTCGTCGCCCAGGACGCCGCACGACTCGGCCGTACGGCGGCGCAGCTGCTCTTCCGCCGGCTCGACGGCGCCGATGACGCCCCCCGCCGGATGGAGATACCCACCCGGCTGATCCCCCGCGGCTCGGGCGAGATCCCGCCCGCGCAGAGCTGACCGGGAGAGCCGACCTCCCGCCGGAGACCCTGGGACCGCCGGACACCTAGAGCGTGTATCGAAAGCGCCGACGGGCCGGGCAAGGTGATGTCCAGGCTCGGCCCGTCCGTTCACCGCTAAAGGTCGAGCTGGTGCTGGTGTGTCGTGTGCGTGGGTGTGTAGCCGAGACTGTCGTTGATGTGTCTCATGTGCCTGTTGCTGTCGGCGGTGTCGGTCAGGAGGCCGCCGAGGTCCGGATAGTGCCCATGGGCCTGTCGGATCGACTCGGCTTTCATCCATCGGCCGAGGCCGTGTCCACGGTGCTCGGGCAGCACGCCGGTGCCGTAGTGCTGACCATCGCCTGTGCCGTTGCCGGGAATGACGAGTTCTGTGAATCCGGCGATCGAGCTGTCGGAGGTGTCGACGGCGACAACGGTGTGCAGCTGGTCACCGCGTCGTTCGACGGCCTCCGCCGCAGCCCGGACCCGGTCCACGTCCCAGGTCACGGTGCCGTAGTCGGTGTCTTCCATGGGCATGTCGTCCATGGCGCGGCGTGAGGCGGCAAACGTTTGGGCGAGGTCGTCAGGGACGGCTCCCTGCCATGCCGCCAGCCGGTAGCCGGGATGCGGACGCTCGATGATCTTGGCGAGGGCGGTGGTGTCCACATCGGCCAGTGGCAAGCGGGAGAACCGCAAGGTGAGCACCTTGCGAAAACCGCGCTTCACCAGGAACTGGTCGCCGGGCGATCCGGCCTCGGCCTGCGCAATGATGTAGCGGCGGGCGTTGTCCCGGGCGGCGGCCACGGCGGCGTCCAGGAGCTGCGAACCGACGTGCTGACGTCGCTCCGCCGGATGAACCTGGAGGGTTAGTTCGGCCAGGTGCTCCTGTCCGGGACTGTCGAACAGGCGCAGAAAGGCGGTTCCGACGGGGATGGAATCGGCGTCGGATGCCAGCCATGCAAGACGCCGGCTGTTCGGGCCGTGAGCGGGGTCGGTCAGTGGGGCGATGCGAGACGACAAGGTGTCTCCGTCGTGAGGAAGTGGCCAAGGTCAGTACGCGGGCTCAACTGCTGGACGCTCCTGCGCATGTGCTCCACACCTCCTCGTCGACAGCGCCGGTCCGGAACGACCGGGACGGCTGGGAGAACCTATCCGGCCCATCGGTTTCTCGGCAAAGGGTTATCGAAAGACCGGTGCGAGCGTGCGGTCACAGCCACTCGTTGACGGCCGCGACCAGCACGGTTGCCTCGTACTCCGGTGCGGGCGACGCGGATCTTGTCAAGGACCGGCTCGAACTGCGGGGAGTCGCCGCGCTGCCCGGCGGTGATCACGATCGACATGGGCTTCTGCCCCTGCTCGACCGCCAGGTGGAGCTTGGTGGTCAGGCCGCCGCGCGAGCGACCAAGGCCATGGTCGTCCGGCTCGACGGTGACGCCGCCGGGAGGCTCGACCTGCAAGTCCCCCTTTTCCTCGCCCCAGCCGCACGCTGGTGGGCCCGGCAGACCGTGGAGTCGACGTTGATGTCCCAGGTGATGAGTTCCTTGGCATCGGCCTGGGCCTGCAGTTGGGCGAAGATTCGCTGCCAGTTACCGTCCCGCTGCCAGCGGCGGAACAGGTCGTACGCCCGCGCCCACGGACCGTACCGCTCGGGCACATTTCCGCCACGGCACACCAGTACGGGTGCGAAACCGTATGCCCTCGATCAGCTGCCGCCTGGTCGATTTCGGCGGTCGCCCTGGCTTCTTCCCCGTGCCCAACAGCGCTTCCAGCCGGTTCCATTGTCCATCCGTCAGGTCTCCGGGTGCCCGGCGCGGCCGGCCTTCTTCCAGATGAGCCGCATGCCCAGCGCCAGCACGAGCAGCGCGACGAGCACAATGGCGACCTTGATCGCCTGGTCGACCAGCAGATGGTGAAGCAGGCCGTCGCCGTCACCCCGGGCAAGGGCGTGGAGCGGCGCGTCGCCCGTCATCGGCCCGCACCCCGCTCCGCCTTCCCGCGCCCGTCGTCGTCCAGGTGACGGGCGGCGGCCCGGAGCACCGCACCGGCCGGCGATCCGCCGCTCCGGGAGGGGCCACGCCCCCGCGCGGCACCCCGGGCGTCCAGGCGGCGGCCCACGGCCCGTGCGGCGGGTGCCGCGTACCGCCGCATCTCGTCCAGCTTCCCCCGGCGCCGGAGCACCACCGCCACCGCGAAGACCAGCAGCGCCAGCACCACCAAACCGCCGATGAGCAGGCCGAATCGAAGGAGAAGAAGGTTCAGGACCTGTTCCATGATCACCTCTCGCTTTTTTGTATCACAGGCGTGATAGAAAACAATTTATCACAGCCGTGATAGGAAGGGCTCATGCCCAAACAGGTGGACCGCGAAGCCCGGCGCCGCGAGGTCGTCGACGCCCTCTTCCGTGTGGCTGTACGCGACGGCCTCCAGCGCGCCTCCCTGCGCGCCGTCGCCGATGAGGCGCGGCTCAACATCGGGTCGGTCCGGCACTACTTCGCCGGCCAGGAAGAGCTGATCCGCTTTGCGATGCGGTCGATGGTCGACCGGGTCGGCGACCGGCTCCAGCGCCGGATCGACGAGTTCGGCGAACTGGACGGGCTCTCCGGCCCCCAAGTCCGCCGGTTCGCGATGGAGTTGCTCTCCGAGCTGCTCCCCCTGGACGACCGCCGGCGCGCCGAGGTCACCGTCCTCGTCGACTTCTCCACGGCCGCCCGGACCGATCCAGCGCTGGACGGCCTCGCCCACGAGACCGCCGTCGCCACCCGGGCCCTGGTGCGCCGCATCCTCACCCGCCTCGACTCGGCGGGCGGGCTGCGGCCGGGCCTCCACGTCGAGACCGAGACCGAACGGCTGACGTCCCTCCTGGACGGCCTCGCCTTCACCGCCGCACTACGGCCCGAGGTGCTGGACGACCGGACCTGCGCCACGGTCCTGCGCACCCACCTCGACGACCTCGGGCCGGCAGCGGACTGACGCGAAAGGCCCCCGCCGGATCGGCGGGGGCCTCGTCGGGCCTGACGGGCCCGTAAGCGTGGGTGGCAGTCAACTCCCGTATGCGCGCGCGGGGTTGTGCCGCATGTCGACTACTGCGCTCAGACGCCCGTCGCTGCCGGGCGGCCCGCGAGGGCGTCCAGGTCGGCGCGGGTCAGCCCGGTCAGCCGGGCGACCTCGGCGGTGTCCACGGCGCCGCAGTCCAGTCCGCGCAGCAGATAGCCGCTGAGCGCCTTGGCGGTGGCGGGCTCGTCCATGACGTCGCCGCCCGCCTTGGCGACATACGCCGCGAGCCGGGCCGCGGCCTGCTCCAGGCCCCCGCGGTAGAAGGCGTAGACCGCGGCGTAGCGGGTGGGCAGATGGGCCGGGTGCATGTCCCAGCCCTGGTAGTAGGCGCGGGCCAACGAGCGGCTCACGAGGCCGTGATGGAGTCGCCAGGCCGCGTGGACCCGGTCGGCCGGGCCGACGGGGAGGACATTGGTCGAGCCGTCGGAGAGCCGTACGCCGGTACCGGCCGCCGCGACCTGCATCACGGCCTTGGCGTGGTCGGCCACCGGGTGGTCGAGGGACTGGTGGGCGGCGCTGACACCGCAGGAGGCGCTGTAGTCGAAGGTGCCGTAGTGCAGGGACGTGGCACGGCCCTCGGCCGCCTCGATCATGCGGGCGACGGTGGCCCGGCCGTCGGCGCCCAGGATCGACTGGGTGGTCTCGATCTGGATCTCGAAGCCGATCCGGCCGCTCGCCAGGCCGTGCGCCCGCTCGAAGGCCTCCAGCAGCCGCACCATGGCCGTGACCTGCTCGGCGTATGTCACCTTGGGGAGCGTGAGGACCAGCCCGTCGGGCAGCCCGCCGGCCGCCATCAGACCGGTCAGGAAGATGTCGAGGGTGCGGATACCGCGGTCCCGGACGGCGGCCTCCATGCACTTCATCCGGATGCCCATGTACGGGGCCGCGGTGCCGTCCTGATACGCGGCGGCGACCAGGGCGGCGGCACGGGCGGCGGCCGCGTCCTCCTCGGCGTCCGGGCGGGGGCCGTAGCCGTCCTCGAAGTCGATCCGCAGATCCTCGACGGGCTCCCGGACCAGCTTGGCGCGGACCCGGTCATGGACCTCGTCGGCGAGCGCGTCGGGGAGGCCGAGGACGGCGGCGAGCGCCCCGGCGTCGGGGGCGTGCGCGTCGAGGGCGGCGAGCGCCTGGTCGCCCCAGGAGCGCAGGGTGTCGGCGGCGAAGGCGTCACCGGGGACATAGACCGTGTGGACCGGCTGGCGGGTGCCGGGGTCGCCCGGGTAGCGCCGCGCCAGATCCGCGTCCACCTGGGCGAGAGCGGCGCCGATGCCCTCGCGTACGGTGTCCGCGAGGCTCGTCGCCACGGTCTCCTGCTGGCCCATTCGCTGCCCCTCCCGGTGCTCGGCCCGACCCTCGAGCGCATTCCGCCTAACGGAATCAACAATCCGTATAGCGAAGTTATCCGGGTCGTTCGGCGAGGTCAACACCCCCCGCCCGGAGCAGAGCAGGTCACGGGCGCGCGGCCGCCGACCGGAAACCCCGTGGCGCCACGGCGCCGCTCCCGCCAGACTCCCCGCATGACTTGGATCGCACCCACTATCGAGCGCAAAGAACTCCCCACCGTGGCCGGTGAACGGGAGATGCTTCAGGGCTGGCTCGACTTCCACCGCGACACCCTGCTCGCGAAATGCACCGGACTCACCGCCGACCAGCTCGTCCGGGCCGGCAGCGCGCCGTCCAACCTCACCCTGCTGGGCCTGGTGCGCCACATGACGTATGTCGAACGGGTCTGGTTCCGCAAGCGCTTCCTCAGCGAGCGGATCGACGATCACTACATCACCGAGGACCAGCCCGACGCCGACTTCGAGGCTCTCGACCCGGCCGCCGCCGAGGCGCAGTTCGCGGCCTTCCGCACCGAGATCGAGGCCTGCGACAAGGCTGTGGCCGACAGCGAGCTGGACGAGACCTTCCTCAGCTCCCGGGGCCGCCCGCTGAGCCTGCGCTGGATCTACGTCCACATGATCGAGGAGTACGCGCGCCACAACGGCCATGCGGATCTCCTCCGCGAGCAGATCGACGGTGTGACGGGCAGCTAGGTGTACTCGGCCATGAGGTTGGTAACTCGCGTCGGTAGTTGATCAAGAAGAGACCTCCGGGCGTAGTGGAGATGCCTGTCTTCACCACAACCGGAGGTCTTGATGGCCCACGCTAATGCCCGGCTGAATTTTCACGGCAGATGTCTTCTGGTGCGCCGTGTCGTCCACGACCGGCGTCCGGTGGCCCATGTGGCCAAGGAGCTGGGAGTCTCGCGGCAGTGCGCCCACCGATGGGTGGCCCGTTTCAAGGCCGAAGGCTTCAACGGCCTGCACGACCGCTCCAGCCGCCCCGACACCTGCCCGAGGCGTACTCCCGCACACGTCGAGGCCGCAGTGCTCAGCGCACGACGCGTCCACCGACGGGGGCCGGACTTCCTCGCTGCCGAAACCGGCGTCCCCGCACGGACGGTGAGCCGCATCCTGCGCCGCCATCACATGCCTCGCCTGGCCTCCTGCGACCCTCTGACCGGACAGCCCATCCGAGCCGAACGCCGCAGCCACACCCGCTACGAACGCGCCCGGCCCGGTGAACTCGTCCACCTCGACGTCAAAAAGATCGGACGCATCCCGGACGGCGGCGGCTGGCGGGCCCACGGCCGCCAAGCCGGCAAGACCTACGCACAAAAGCAGGCCCGGATCGGCTACGACTACATCCACGCCGCCGTCGACGACCACTCCCGCCTGGCCTACGCCGAGATCCATGCAGATGAGAAGGCCGACACCTGCGCCGGCTTCCTCACCCGCGCTGCCGCCTTCTTCGCAGTCCGTGGCATCGACCGCATCGAACGCGTCATCACCGACAACGCCTGGGCATACCGCAGGAGCACCGCATTCCGCCAGGCCGTGGCCGACCTCGGTGCCCAGCAGCGCTTCATCCGCCCCCACTGCCCCTGGACCAACGGCAAGGTCGAACGCTTCAACCGGACCCTGCAAACCGAATGGGCATACCACCAGGTGTTCACCAGCAACACCGAACGAGCCCAGGCCCTGGCGCCGTGGCTGACCTTCTACAACACTCGACGCCGACACACCGCGCTCGCAGGCCAGCCCCCGATCAGCCGACTGTCACCAAAGTCATGACCGAGTACAGCTAGGGCCTGTCGTTTGGATCAGGCCCTAGCCCTCCCCCGCGCCCCCTTCGGTCGCGGACGCACGAGGCCCCGTACGCGGCGCGCGTACGGGGCCTCGTGCTGTGCCGAAGGGGCCGGCACCTGGACGGGCTCAGCCCTTGCGGGTCTTGACCTCGTCGGTGAGGGCCGGGACGACGTCGAAGAGGTCGCCGACCACGCCGTAGTCGACCAGCTCGAAGATGGGGGCCTCTTCGTCCTTGTTGATGGCGACGATGGTCTTCGAGGTCTGCATACCGGCGCGGTGCTGGATCGCGCCGGAGATGCCCGCCGCGATGTACAGCTGCGGCGAGACCGACTTACCGGTCTGGCCGACCTGGTTGGTGTGCGGGTACCAGCCGGCGTCCACGGCGGCACGCGAGGCGCCGACGGCCGCACCGAGCGAGTCGGCGAGCGCCTCGATGACCGGGAAGTTCTCGGCGCCGTTGACGCCACGGCCACCGGAGACCACGATCGCGGCCTCGGTCAGCTCCGGGCGGCCGGTCGACTCACGCGGCGTGCGCGAGACGATCTTGGTGCCCTTGGAGGAGTCGGCGACCGTCACCGCGAGCTGCTCGACCGTGCCGGCGGCCGGCGCGGCCTCCGGGGCGGCGGAGTTGGGCTTGACGGTGATGACCGGGGTGCCCTTGGTGATGCGGGACTTGGTGGTGTACGAGGCCGCGAAGACGGACTGCGTGGCCACCGGACCCTCGGCACCGGCCTCCAGGTCGACGGCGTCGGTGATGATGCCGGAGCCGATGCGGACCGCGAGGCGGGCACCGATCTCCTTGCCCTCCGCGGAGGACGGCAGCAGCACGGCGGCCGGAGAGACCGCGTCGTAGGCGGCCTGGAGTGCGTCGACCTTGGGCGCGACGAGGTACTCCGCGAACTCCGGGGCGTCGGCGACCAGGACCTTGACCGCGCCGTGCTCGGCGAGGACCTTGGCTGCCTCGTCGGCGTGCGGGCCGAGGTGCACCGCTACCGGCTCGCCGATGCGGCGGGCGAGGGTGAGCAGTTCGAGGGTGGGCTTGCGGACGGCACCGTCCACGTGGTCGACGTAGACAAGAACTTCAGCCATGGGATTGCTCTCCTGCGGGAAGAATGAGGGCGGTGGAAAGGGCTGCGGCTCAGATGAACTTCTGGCCCGCGAGGAACTCGGCGAGCTGCTTGCCGCCCTCGCCCTCGTCCTTGACGATCGTGCCCGCGGTGCGGGCCGGACGCTCGGTGGCGTCGTCGACCTTGGTCCAGGCGCCCTCGAGGCCGACCTCGTCCGCCTCGATCTCCAGGTCCTCCAGGTCCAGGGACTCCACCGGCTTCTTCTTGGCGGCCATGATGCCCTTGAAGGAGGGGTAACGCGCCTCGCCCGACTGGTCGGTGACGGACACGACGGCCGGCAGTGCGGCCTCCAGCTGCTCGCTGGCGGTGTCGCCGTCCCGGCGGCCGGTGACCTTGCCGCCGTCGACGGAGACCTCGGAGAGCTGGGTGACCTGAGGGACGTTCAGACGCTCGGCGAGCAGCGCGGGCAGCACACCCATCGTGCCGTCGGTGGAGGCCATACCGCAGACCACGAGGTCGTAGCCGGTCTTCTCGATGGCCTTGGCGAGCACGAGGGAGGTGCCGAGCGCGTCGGTGCCGTGCAGGTCGTCGTCCTCGACGTGGACGGCCTTGTCGGCGCCCATCGACAGCGCCTTGCGGAGCGCGTCGTTGGCGTCCTCGGGGCCCACGGTCAGGACCGTGATCTCCGCGTCGTCCGCGGCTTCCTTGATCTGCAGGGCCTGCTCGACGGCGTACTCGTCGAGCTCCGAGAGCAGACCGTCCACATCGTCACGGTCGACGGTCAGGTCCTCGGCGAAGTGCCGGTCGCCGGTGGCGTCGGGCACGTACTTCACACAGACAACGATCCTCAAGCTCACGCCGACTCTCCTACCTGCTTCGTCTCTTCAGAACTGCCTTGTGCTGGCAGCATAGGCGCCTGTTGGGGCGGCTCCCGGTCGGTTCCGGTTCCCCACGCCGACCGCCATATTACTCGCCAGTACATCCAGTCTCGTGCCCCGAATCAAGGCCGTCGAAATGTGACCTTGCCAACGGCCCTGAACGGAGGAAGAGGAAGCCCCGCGGGAACCCGCGCGTGTCGGGTTCCCGCGACGGACCGTCAGTCGCGCAGCGCGTTGAACCGGCCCTGGTGATAGAGGAGCGGACGGCCGGGCCTGGACGGGTCACCGACGACGGGCTGGGCGATCACGAGGCAGTGGTCGCCGGCCGGCACCCGGGCCTCGACCTTGCACACCAGCCAGGCGAGAACGCCGTCCAGGAGAGGCACGCCCTCGGGGCCGGTGCGCCAGGAGGTGGCGGGGCCGAAGCGGTCGGCGCCGCTGCGCGCGAAGGTGGCGGCCAGCTCCTGCTGGTGCTCGCCGAGTATGTGGACGCCGATGTGCTCGGCCTCCGACACGTTCGGCCAGCTGGAGGAGCCGGTGCCGACGCCGAACGAGAGCAGCGGCGGGTCGGCGGCGACGGAGGTGAGGGAGGTGGCGGTGAAGCCCGCGGGGCGCGGGCCGGGCGCGGTGATCACCGCGACGCCGGCGGCGTGCTGCCGGAAGACCGAGCGCAGGAGCTCGGGAGAGGCGATGTGCGGCGTGCCGAGGCCGGTCAGGGCCGTCATGGAGTTGTCCTTCTGCTGTGGAGTACGAGCCCGGGCGGGGCCGCCGACGGCCGGGCGGCGGTCGGCGGCAGTGGTGTCGTCGCTGCTCACATGCCCGGACAGCGGGCGCTGGCAGTCCGCAGAAGGTCGACGTGGGCGCGTCCGTAGAGAAGGGGTCCTGGCCGCATCACGTCAGAGTGACGATTCGTGACCCACAGCGTCAAGGGGAGCCCAGCATCTGGGAGATCAATCACGGACCGCCGCGCCGAGGGCCGCGATCACATCCGCCTTCCGGGGCTGTCCGGAGGCGCGGCGCACGATCGCGCCGGCCGCGTCGAGCACCAGCACCGTCGGGGTGCACAGCACCTGGAGCTGCCGTACGAGCTCCAGATGGTCCTCCGCGTCGATCTCGACATGGGCCACGCCGTCGACCATGCCGGCGACCTCGGTGAGGGTGCGCCGGGTGGCCCGGCAGGGCTGGCAGAAGGCGCTGGAGAACTGCAGCAGGGTGGCCCGCTCCCCCAGCGCCGCCCCGATCTCGGCGGCGCCCAGCCGTGCCGTGTCGTCCCGCTCCCGCACCGTCAGCCTCCTGTTGCGGCGTTGGTGTCACCTGCCGGAGACGCTCGCCGCGGCGAGCACCCCGAGGCGCACCATGAGTCCCGTCATCCACGAATGCAGCGTTCACGGGACCACAAAGATTCCCGGGGACGCATCCTGCCAGGGGTGCGAGAGGTACCTTCTGCTGCGGAGAACTGCCCGTTGAACGGCCGCCACGTGACAAGAATCTCCCGGTCCGGGCGGCCGGCGCGCTGGCCGCCGCGGCCGACATCGGGCACGATCTCCCGAAAGCCGCAGTTACGACTGCGTAGGTTTCCGCCGGGAGAACCCTCCCCAGGCGTGGAAAAGGGGTCCTCCGGACAATGGCAGAGCTCGTCTATCCGCCGGTGATCGGCGCCGCCCGCACGCTCTTCAAGGCGCTCGATCTGAAATTCGACATCGCCGGGACGGATCACATTCCGCGCCGCGGCGGGGCGGTTCTGGTGAGCAATCACATCGGGTACCTGGACTTCGTCTTCGCCGGGCTGACCGCGCGCCCGGCCAAGCGGCTGGTGCGCTTCATGGCGAAGGAGTCGGTCTTCCGGCACAAGATGTCGGGCCCGCTGATGCGCGCGATGAAGCACATTCCCGTGGACCGCGGCCAGGGGATGCACGCGTACAAGCACGCGCTGACCGCACTGCGTTCGGGCGAGATCATCGGGGTCTTCCCCGAGGCGACGATCTCCGAGAGCTTCACCCTGAAGAACTTCAAGTCGGGTGCGGCGCGGCTGGCCCAGGAGGCCGGGGTGCCGCTGCTGCCGGTGGCACTGTGGGGCACCCAGCGGCTGTGGACCAAGGGCCACAAGCGCGATCTGGGCCGGAACCACTTCCCGATAACGATCCGGGTGGGCGAGCCGATGGAGGCCGACCCGGCCGAGCAGGCCGAGAAGATCACCGACCGGCTGCGGACCCGGGTGCAGGATCTGCTGGAGGCGGCGCAGCGCGCCTACCCCGTACGCCCCAAGGACTCCGAGGACACCTGGTGGATCCCGGCCCACCTGGGCGGCACGGCCCCCGCGGCACCCGGCAGCCTCGCCTGACGGTCCCCGGAAGCCTGGCGTAACGGTCCCCGCGGCCGGCCACGCCGTCACCGGACCGGCCGCGGTCCCTTCCGCCGGCCGGTCCGCAGGGCCCGGGTCACGGGGACCAGATCTCGCCGATCTCGATCCGGGCGTCCGGGCAGGCCCGGTGCAGCGCCTCGGCCAGCTCGGCGCCCGCGGCGGCCAGCTCGTCGAGCGTCATGGGAGCCATCCGCTCCAGCAGGAACAGGGCGCTGACCGAGTCCTCGGTGAGGCGGGTACGCACACCCTGCCGCCAGTTCCAGCGGCGGCAGGTGACGCCCTGGTCATCGCACCAGACGACCTCGCCCGCGTCGGGGTGCTCGATCACCTCGGCGCCCCCGGCCGCGGTCACGAACGGCTCGTCGCCGGTGGCCCGTACGAGCCGCATACCGCCCTGGATACGGTCCAGGTCCTCGCCGCCCACGGGGATGAGGTGGGCGACGCTGATGGCGTTGTAGAGGTCGACGAGGCGGTTGATGCGTGGCAGACCGCCGTCCGCGAGCGCGCGCCTGGCCAGTGCCTCGGCGGAGTTGCGGGTGCGGGACGGCTTGCTGCCGAAGGCGGTGTAGGTGGCGCGCCAGGCGGCGATATGCGGATCGCCCTGCGGGGCACGCCCGTCGAGGCGCGCGGCGAGCCGGCGGGTGGCGTCGTCCAGGAGCGCCGCACCGGCCTCGTCGCTGGGCCCGTTGGTCAGACCGTGGGCTTCCACGGCAAGACAGCCGAAGCCGGGTGCCAGGGCGCGCACCTCGTCGGAGACATGCAGGGCGCAGGTGAGGTCGGAGACCTGCGAAGAGCTGGGCATCAGGGCCGTTCCTCAGAGATCGGTGGGGAGCGTCTGCCAGAGGTGAGGCCGGTCGACGGCCTCCCGCAGGCATTGGAGCACGGCCGGGTGCGGTTCAGCAAACAGGACTGGATAGTCCACTTCATTGAACTCTGGTCGCACGGTGAAGGCGAGCTGCTCGCGATCGAGGCGGAACTGCGCGTCGACACCGGGCTTGTTTCCCCGCGGATCCTGCCGGACCCAGCGGTCCTCACCGGGCAGCCGGACGGCCACCAGGCCGTGGACGACATCGAATTTCTGGTAGCACAGCGCGGTGGGGATACCCGCCGCCCGCAGTAGTGCCGCGAGGGCGTGCGCCTTGGCGTAACAGATGCCGGTGCGCTGCGCGAGAACGTCGGAGGCGCGCCAGGTGACCCTCCCCCACCCTTCGGCCGGGGGGACCCCCATCTCGCTGCGCTCGTCGCCGGCGTCCTGGCTGTGCGGAATGGCGTCGCGAACGAACGCGAAGGCCGCCTTGGCGTATGTGTATGCATCAGGCGCGTCGGCGGAGAGGGTCGCCGCGAGGGCCCGGACGCGTGGGTGCTCGTGGTCGATGGCCTCACCGGCGGCCAAGTAGGCAGAGATTTCCGGGGTGTCCTGGATCAGCTCCATGCCCGCGGAGCGTAGCGATGCGCCCGGCCGAGAGTCAATGACTTTTCAGCCGGGCGCATGGCTATGCAGTGCGTGCTAGCGACCCATCTCCTCGCGGAGTGCGGCGAGGAAGCCGTCGACGTCCTCCACCGCGGTGTCGAAGGCGCACATCCAGCGCACGACACCGTCCGCCTCGTCCCAGAAGTAGAAGCGGTAGCGCTTCTGGAGCCGCTCGCTGACATCGTGCGGCAGCCGGGCGAACACCCCGTTGGACTGCACGGGGTAGAGGATCTCCACCCCGCCGATCTCCCGCACCCCGGCCGCCAGCCGCTGCGCCATGGTGTTGGCGTGCCGGGCGTTGCGCAGCCACAGGTCCTTGGCCAGCAGCGCCTCCAACTGGACGGAGACGAAGCGCATCTTGGAGGCCAGCTGCATGGACAGCTTCCGCAGATGCTTCATCGCCCGCACCCGGTCGGGGTTGAGCACGACCACGGCCTCACCGAAGACCGCACCGTTCTTCGTGCCGCCGAAGGAGAGGATGTCGACGCCCACGGCGTTGGTGAAGGCCCGCATCGGGACATCCAGCGTCGCCGCGGCGTTGGCTATCCGCGAACCGTCCAGATGCACCACCATGCCGCGCTCATGGGCGTGTTCGCAGATCGCCCGGATCTCGTCCGGTGTGTAGACCGTGCCGAGTTCGGTGCTCTGGGCGATCGAGACGACCTGCGGCATGGCACGGTGCTCGTCGTCCCAGCCGTACGCCTGGCGGTCGATCAGCTCGGGGGTGAGCTTGCCGTCCTCGGTCGGCACGGTCAGCAGCTTGAGCCCGCCGACCCGCTCGGGCGCACCGCACTCGTCCACGTGGATGTGCGCGGACTCGGCGGCGATCACCGCGCCCCAGCGGTCGGTCACGGCCTGGAGGGCGACGACATTGGCGCCGGTGCCGTTGAACACCGGGAACGCCTCGGCACGCTGCCCGAAGTGGCTGCGGAACACCCGCTGGAGGTGCGCGGTGTAGTCGTCCTCGCCATAGGCGACCTGATGGCCGCCGTTGGCGAGGGCGAGCGCGGCGAGCACCTCGGGATGCGCGCCCGCGTAGTTGTCGCTGGCGAAGCCGCGTATCTCGGGATCGTGGTGCTGCCGGGCGTCGGTCTTCGCGCCGGTCACGGCTCGGGGGTCAGCCACAGACGCTGTCCATTCACTTCCTGGGCGGGCCGGCTCCAGATCCCGGCGATGGCCTCGGCCAACTCCGTGACGTCCGTGAAGCCCGCGAACTTCGCGTTCGGTCGCTCGGCGCGCATCTGGTCGTTGACGAGCGCCTTCACGATCAGGATGGCAGCAGCGGCGCGCGGCCCCTGCTCACCCCCCGCCTTGCGGAAGCCGTCCGCCATGGCCAGCGTCCAGGCCTCGGCCGCGGCCTTGGAGGCGGCATAGGCGGCGTTGCCCCCGGTGGGCTTGCTGGCGCCGGCCGCGCTCGTGAGGAGAAAACGGCCGTTGCCGCTGCGCTCCAGGGCGTCGTAGAAGGCGAGGGAGGTGTGCTGGACGGTGCGGACCAGCAGCTTGTGCAGCATGTCCCAGTCGGTCAGGTCGGTCTCCGCGAACGTCGACGAACCGCGCCATCCGCCGACGAGGTGCACCAAGCCGTCGATCCGGCCGAATTCCTTCTCCGTACGGTCCGCCCATTCGCGGGCCTGGTCCAGGTCGAGGAGATCAACGGTGTCCCCTATCACCGTGGCGCCGCCGTGAGCGTAGCGCGCCGCGTCCACGGCCTCCGCCAGCCGCTCGGGGTGGGAGTCCGAGCCGACCACCACCGCACCCGCTTCGGCCAGCCGCAGCAGGGTCGCGCGCCCGGCCGGTCCGGCCGCACCCGCCACTGCGATGACCGCACCCTCCAGCGGCCCCTGGCCACCCGTCGACGTACCCATCTTCGTCGCCTCCTCGTCCTGCTCCTCGACGGCCTGCGGCCGGGTGTTCCGGTCCGTCGTCATGCCGCCGCCAATGCGTCACTGTGGGCCGTGATGCCCTTGGTAGAGGCGATCACAGCACGCAGCTTCTTGGCGAGCGCTTCGTAGAACATGCTCAGCGGGAATTCGTCGGGGAGCACGTCGTCCACGAGTTTGCGCGGCGGCTGGTCCAGGTCGAGAGCGTCCGGTCCCTTGGCCCAGACCGAGCCCGGGTGCGGGGCGAGGTAGGTCGAGACGAGGTCGTACGCAGCGAACCAGTGGACCAGCTTGGGCCGGTCGATGCCGTCCCGGTAGAGCTTTTCGATCTCGCCGCACAGCTGGTTGGTGACCTTGGGTGCCCGCTCCCAGTCGATGTGCAGTGTGTTGTCCGTCCAGCGTACGACGTCGTGCTTGTGCAGGTAGGCGAAGAGCAGCTGGCCGCCGAGCCCGTCGTAGTTGCGGACCCGGTCGCCGCTGAGCGGGAACCGGAACATCCGGTCGAAGATCACCGTGAACTGCACATCGCGCGCCTGGGGGTACCCCTCGGCCTCCAGCTTCACGGCCTCCTTGAAGGCGGTGAGGTCGCAGCGCAGCTCCTCCAGGCCGTACATCCAGAACGGCTGGCGCTGCTTGATCATGAACGGGTCGAACGGCAGGTCACCGTGGCTGTGGGTGCGGTCGTGCACCATGTCCCACAGCACGAACGACTCCTGGCAGCGCTTCTGGTCGTCCAGCAGCGCGCGGATGTCCTCGGGGAGTTCGACACCGAGGGTCTCGATGGCGGCCTGGCTGACCCGGCGGAAGCGGGCGGCCTCGCGGTCGCAGAAGATGCCGCCCCAGCCGAACCGCTCGGGGGCCTCGCGCACCGCGATGGTCTCCGGGAAGAGCACGGCCGAGTGGGTGTCGTAGCCGGCCGTGAAGTCCTCGAAGGTGATGCCGCAGAAGAGGGGGTTGTCGTAGCGGGTGCGCTCCAGCTCGGCGAGCCAGTCCGGCCAGACCATGCGCAGGACGACGGCCTCGAAGTTGCGGTCCGGGTTGCCGTTCTGGGTGTACATGGGGAACAGCACCAGGTGCTGAAGGCCGTCGGCACGCTGCCGGGCGGGCTGGAAGGCGAGCAGCGAGTCCAGGAAGTCCGGCACCTCGAAGCCGCTGTCGACCCAGCGGCGCAGGTCGGTGGCGAGCGCCTGGTGGTAGGCGGCGTCGTGCGGCACCAACGGGGCGAGTTCACCGATGGCCGCTATCACGCGGTCGACCTCGGCGCGCACGGCGCCGGCGCTCGGCGCACCCTCCGCCGCCAGGTCGATCGAACCGTCCTTGGACTGCCAGGGGCGGATGGTCTCGACCGCGTCCTTGAGCACGGACCACGCCGGGTGCGCGACCACACTCTCCGCGGTCGTGGTGGCCTCCTGGACACCCACAGGCGAAAGAATTTCCGTCATGACTGCCCTCCGGCGGTAGATCGTGTTGTCAGCCCACGGTAACCAGCCGAGGATCGCCGTCTCAAGTGGGGCTGGTGAAAATTTTTCTGCCGACACCCCGCGGTCACGCCGATTTTTCCTGTGCGTGACGGCTTGGGCGACACTTCCTGCCCATGAGGGCGAGGGTTTCAGCGCTTCTTCCAGGGGAAGTTGACAGGAATAGGGGCCTTCTCGCCTCCCGGAAGGGCACGGTCCGACCGCCGGGTTACCTACTCTCCGTAGCCGTATGGCATATGACACACCCCGCTCCCCGGCACCGCTGCCGCCGGGCCCCGTCAGCGTGGCGGGGACTCGCCCACGCGAGGGTGAGGGTCTGGAAGCGGGATATGGCGGGTAGCCGTACTGGACACACCGGGGCCGGTCCGGCACCCCCTTTTTCCGCCGTACGGTCCCGTTAGGCTGAGCGCCATTTCGTTACGCCGTTGCCGACGGGTCGACACCGGGACCGAGCCGACAGCGGCACCGAGCCGACAGAAGCGAGGCAGCCTTGTCCTTTCTCACCATCGGACACCGCGGGATGATGGGCGTCGAGCCGGAGAACACCCTGCGCTCCTTCGTGCGCGCCGAGCAGGAGGGCCTCGATGTCATCGAGCTGGATCTCCATCTGAGCAAGGACGGCGCGCTCGTGGTGATGCACGACGCGGACGTGGACCGGACCACCGACGGCGCCGGACCGATCGTCGAGCGCACCCTCGCCGAGCTGCGTGAGCTCGATGCCGGGCGGGGCGAGCGGATCCCCGTCTTCGAGGAGGTCGTGACGGCGGTCAGGGCGCCGCTCCAGGCCGAGATCAAGGATGTGGCGGCCGCGCAGGCGCTGGCCGAGGTGCTGCGCTCCCGCGATCTGGTCGACCGGGTCGATGTGATCTCCTTCCACGACGAGGCGCTGGCCGCGATCCGGACCCTGCTGCCCGGCGTCCGTACCGCACTGGTCGGCAGCCGCTACGGCACCGATGTCGTCGACCGGGCGCTGGCCGTGGGCGCCACGATGCTCTCGCTGAACATCCGCCGGCTCACCCTGGAACTGGTCGAGCGGGCGCACGCCGCACAGCTGAAGGTCGTGGCCTGGACGGTCAATACCCACGACCAGCTCCGCCTGGCCCGCGGGCTCGGTCTGGACGGTGTGGTGACCGACCTGCCGGAGATCCGGCGGGCGGTCCGCTTCACGGCGTAATACGGCGGGCGCGGGCGCGCCCGGCCGGGCGGGGCGCCCCGCGTCCCTCCGGCCCCGCCCCGGCATACGGCGAAATCCGCAGTTCACAGCCCTGCAATGTGATTCCAGCATGCGGATGTTTTCCCTGCCGATCTCGACAGATCACCTCGCGGACTGCCACGCTCCCGCCATGCGCCTCGCCAACCGCCCTCTCCGCCTTGCCGCTTGCGCCACCGTCGCGCTGCTCACCGCGGCCGTCGGCTGTGCCCCGCAGGACGCCGCCGGGCCGGGCAAACAGAGCTGCGCACGCGGCCAATTGGCCACCGTGGCCCGCGGGACGCTCACGGTCGGCACCGACAAGCCCGCGTACGCACCGTGGTTCCACGACGACGACCCGGCCAACGGGAAGGGCTTCGAATCCGCGGTCGCGTACGCCGTCGCGCGGCAGTTGGGCTACGACAAGGGCGCGGTGCACTGGCAGACCGTGCCGTTCAACAACGCCTTCGCGCCCGGTGCGAAGAGGTTCGACTTCGACATCAACCAGATCTCCATCAGCGCCGCGCGCAAGCGGGCCGTCGCCTTCTCCTCCGGCTACTACGGCGTGCGGCAGGCGGTGATCGCGCTTAAGGGCTCCAAGGCGGCGCGTGCCAAGAGCATCGCGGATCTGCGGCGGGTCAAACTCGGTGCGCAGGTCGGCAGCACCAGCCTGGACGTCCTCCAGGACACCGTCCGGCCCACCCAGCAGCCGGCCGTCTTCCAGAAGAACGACCTGGCCAAGTCCGCGCTGAGGAACGGCCAGGTCGACGCGATCCTCACCGATCTGCCGACCGCCTTCTACATCACCTCGGCGGAGGTCAAGGACGCCGAGGTCGTCGGGCAGTTCGCGGCCACCGGTGCCCCCGACGAGCAGTTCGGGCTGGTCCTGGACAAGGAGAGCCGGATCACCGGTTGTGTGACGGCCGCGGTGGACACCCTGCGGAAGAACGGCACCCTGGCCCGGCTGGAGAAGAAGTGGCTGGCCGACGCCGTTTCCGTGCCGGTGCTCAAATGACGTACGGAGGCGGCGTGTTGAAGACCCGTACGGCACCGGAGGCGGACGGCGACGGGTATGTGCCCTCGGCGCGGCGGATCGAGCGGGAGCGGTTCCGGCGGGCCAGGGCCCGGCGTGCGACCGCCGTCGCCGCGCTCAGCACCCTGGTCACCGGCGCGGTCCTCTTCCTGGTCATCACCCGCTCGCCCGGCTGGCCGCGTACCCGCGAGACGTTCTTCAGCCCGGAGTACGCGCGGATGGCGCTGCCGAAGGTGCTGGACGGACTGCTGCTGAATCTGCGGCTGCTGGTGGTGTGCGGGGCGGCGGTGCTGGTGCTCGGGCTGCTGCTGGCGGTGGCCCGGACGCTGCGCGGCCCGGTGTTCTTCCCGCTGCGCGCGCTGGCCGCCGCGTACACCGACTTCTTCCGCGGACTGCCGCTGATCATCTGTCTGCTGATGGTGGTCTTCGGGGTGCCGGCGCTGCGGCTGCAAGGCGTGACCACCGATCCGGTGCTGCTCGGCGGGACCGCGCTGGTGCTGACGTACTCGGCCTATGTCGCCGAGGTCTTCCGGGCCGGTATCGAATCGGTGCACCCCTCGCAGCGGGCCGCGGCCCGGTCGCTGGGGCTCTCCGGCGGACAGGCGCTGCGCTTCGTGGTGCTGCCGCAGGCGGTGCGGCGGGTGGTGCCACCGCTGCTGAACGATCTGGTCTCGCTCCAGAAGGACACCGGGCTGGTGTCCATCGCGGGCGCGGTGGACGCGGTCTACGCGGCGCAGATCATCGCCGGCAAGGACTTCAACTTCACGCCGTACGTCGTGGCCGGGCTCGTCTTCGTCGCGCTGACCATCCCGATGACCCGCTGCACGGACTGGATCACGGGCCGCATGGACCGCAGGCGCGCCCAGGGAGGGCTGGTATGAGCACGACGGACGACACCCCGCGGCCCGCCGCGGAGACCGCCGGCCCGGCCGCGCCCGGCGACCGGCCGGTGCTGCGGCTGGAGTCCGTACGCAAGACCTACGGCCGCGGCACGGTCGTGCTGCGGGACGTGGATCTGGAGGTCCCGCCGCACACCGTGACCGCGCTGATCGGCGCCTCCGGCTCGGGCAAGTCCACCCTGCTGCGCTGCGCGAACCTGCTGGAGGAGATCGACGACGGCGCGATCTTCCTGGACGGCGAGGAGATCACCGACCCGCGGGCCGACGTGGACGCGGTCCGCCGCCGGATCGGCGTGGTCTTCCAGGCGTACAACCTCTTCCCGCACATGACCGTGCTGGACAACATCACGCTGGCGCCCCGCCGGGTGCACGGGGTGCCGCGCGCCGAGGCGGAGGAGCGGGCCCGTGAGCTGCTGGAACGGCTCGGGCTCGGCGGTCGTGCCGGGGAGTACCCGGACCGGCTCAGCGGCGGCCAGCAGCAGCGGGTCGCGATCGTCCGCGCGCTGGCCGGGCGGCCCCGGCTGCTGCTGCTCGACGAGGTCACCGCGGCCCTCGACCCGGAGCTGGTCGGCGAGGTGCTGGAGGTCGTCCGCGAGCTCAAGACGGACGGCATGACCATGGTCATCGCCACCCATGAGATGGGCTTCGCGCGGGAGGTCGCCGACCAGGTGTGCTTCCTGGACGGCGGGGTGGTGCTGGAGCGCGGCACCTCCGAGCAGGTCTTCGGCGCTCCGCGGCACGACCGCACCCGGCAGTTCCTGCAACGGATCATCCAGGCGGGGCGGCTGTGAACGGCGGCCGACGCGCTAGCCGAGTGGCTTGACCAGCAGCTCGAATTCCAGGTCGGGGCGCTGGGGGATGCCGAACCGCTCGTCGCCGTACGGGAACGGGGTGCACTCCCCGGTACGCCGGTAGCCGCGGCGCTCGTACCAGGCGATCAGCTCCGTGCGCTGCCGGATGACCGTCATCCGCATCTCCCGGGCGCCCCAGATGTCCTGCGCGGTCCGCTCCGCCTCCGCGATGATCACCTTGCCGAGGCCGCCGCCCTGGAGCTCCGGGCGCACCGCGAACATCCCGAAGTACGCATGGTCCCCGCGGTGTTCGAGCTGGCAGCAGGCGATCGGCACGCCGTCCCGTTCGGCGATCAGCAGCCGGCCGGTCTCGTTGCGCACGACGGCGGTGACGCCCGCCGGGTCGGTGCGCTGCCCCTCCAGCAGGTCCGCCTCCGTCGTCCAGCCGCCGCGGCTGGTGTCCCCGCGGTAGGCCGACTCGATGAGGTCGACGAGCCCGGGGACGTCGGCATCGAGGGCGGTGCGGAAGGTCAGCTCGCTGGTGGGCATGGTGCGGGGAGTCCTCTCAGGCGGACAACTGGCTTCAGGGAGGCTAACAACTGCCGGGTGTGCGGTGTCAGGGCCGATTGTCCCGGTCTTGCGGCGGCGGGTGCCCGGCCGTGGGGGGCGGGCGGCGTAGGGTCCGGACATGGTGCATGTACTGAGCAGCAGGGTGCTGTTGCGGCCGGCCGACCCCGAGCGGTCGCGGGCGTTCTACGGCACGGCGCTGGGGCTGGAGATCTACCGGGAATTCGGCACCGGCCCCGAGCGCGGCACGGTCTACTTCCTCGGCGGCGGCTTCCTGGAGGTGTCAGGGCGGTCCGCCGGGCCGCCCACGGAGACCCTCCAGCTGTGGCTCCAGGTGGCGGACGCGGCGGCGGCGCACCAGGAGCTGCTGGCGCACGGGGTGGAGGTGCTGCGCGCGCCCGTGCAGGAGCCGTGGGGGCTGATCGAGATGTGGATCGCCGACCCGGACGGCCACCGGATCGTGCTGACCGAGGTCCCGGCGGACCATCCGCTGCGCTATCGCCCCTGAGCTCCGTCTTTGTGCCCGGCGGCACTCCACCACCGCGCTCCCCCTTTGCGCCCGTGCGCTCCCGTGTGCCGGACGCCCGGCGGGCATCCTGCCCCCGATGCGTACGGGTGCGAGGGGAGGTGCTCCGTGCACGGACCGGTGTGGGTCGGCTGGCTGCTGGTGCTGCTCGGGGCCGCCGCCGGCGCGTACTGCCTGGTGCGGGCGCGCAGCGGACCGGCCGCGCAGCGGGGCGAGGCGCGCGGCGAGGGACTGATGGCGCTGGGAATGGCGGCGATGGCCTGGCCGGTGGCGCCGCCGTCGTGGTCGCCGTGGCTGTTCACCGCGGCCTTCGGGGCGGCGGGCCTGTGGGCACTGGCGCACCGCCATCTGCATCATGCGGTGGGCGCGCTGGCGATGGCGTACATGGCGCTCGCGATGGTCGTTCCGGCGTCCCAACAGGCGGGCCACACAGGCCAGATGGGCCAGATGGGCCAGCTGGGCCAGCTGGGCCAGGCGGGCGGGACGGGCCCGATGGCGCATGCGGGCCCGGGCGGTGTGCCGTTGCTGACGGGGCTGTTGCTCGTCTACTTCACGGGGTATGTCCTCGCGGCCGGGGTGCGGCTGGTGCCGGCCGCGGGTGCGGGGGCCGGGGACGTGGCGGCGGGCGGGCCGGTGCCGGTGGCGGGAGCCGGGGTGCTGCCGGCCTGCCGGGTGGCGATGGGTATCGGCATGCTGGCGATGCTGCTGGCGCTGTGAGCTGCGGCGATGCCCTGCCGCCCGGTTCGTCGCCGGGCGGGCACCCGTGGACCGTGCGCGCCTGGCGCGGAGGTGGCATGCATCACTTCCGTCGCGCGGCCGTACCAACGGGTAGTCGTGCGCTCATAGGGTGACGACATGATGGTCACTCTCGCGCTGATGATGCTCGGCGTGCTGGCCGCGGCAATGGCGCCGCGGCTGATGGCCCGTTCCGACTGGCCCGACCGTGAGCCGGTGCTCGCCCTGTGGGTGTGGCAGTGCGTGGTCGCCGGTGTTCTGCTGTGCTGTCTGCTCGCGATGTCGCTGAGCGCGGCCGCCGCCTGGGAAGCCGTCCGCAGCCCGGTGTTCGGGTTCGCCCCGCGGGTCGTCGTCGAGGCGTACGCGCTCCAGACGCACGGGCCCTGGGCCGGGGTGCTGGCCCTGCTGCTGGCGGGCGGCGGCGCCTGGACGGCCGTCGCGCTGACCCGCGAGGTACGGGCGGTACGCGCCCGTCGGCGGCAGCGGCGGGCCGAGCTGCTGCGCCGCGCGCCGTTGTTGCCCGGCGAGGAGCCCTCCGGAGAGCGTCTGGTCGTCCTGGAGGGGGACCGCCCGGAGGCCTGGTGGCTGTCCCACGCCTCGCCCCAACTGGTCGTCACCACCTCGGCGTTGCGGCGGCTGAAGGGGCATCAGCTCGATGCGCTGATCGCCCATGAGCAGGGCCACGCACGGGCCCGGCACGATCTTCTGCTGTACTGCGCCTCGGCGCTGGCCGCCGGCTTTCCGCAGGTCCCGGTCTTCGCGGCGTTCCGCGACCAGGTGCACCGGCTGGTCGAGCTGGCCGCCGACGATGTGGCCTCGCGCCGCTTCGGCCGCCGGACGATCGCCCTGGCCCTGGTCGAACTCAACGAGGACCGCGGGGTGTTCGGCCCCTGCCCCGCCCAGCTCGCCCAGGTACCGGAGCGGGTGGACCGGCTGCTGGCCCCCGCACCCCGCTTCACCCCCGCCCGCCGGCTGCGGATGACGGCGGTGGCGGCACTGGTTCCGGCCATTCCGCTGCTGGTGACCTTCATTCCCGGGCTGCGGGCTTTGACGTAGGGCGGACGCGCCCTGGCTTCTGGCCGATGACCGGGCCGGACGGCGGTGGCCAGTGGGTCGGCGTGGCCCCGGACGCCGGGTATCGGCGAGGATCGGGATATGCCACCGACGCCGCGCCCCACCGTCCGGTCGTCCGCCGTGGACGACGACCGCCGCCCCGCACCCGCCTCGCGGGTCCCGGCCCTCCCCTGCGCCGTTCTCTGTGTCCTCGCCTTCGGTCTGCTGCTGACCCTGGTCGCCGTGCGCTGGGAACCCCTGATGGCGGTGGACCGGGCGCTGGCCGGTGCGCTGCACCGGACGGCCGTCGCCGCGCCCGGCTGGACCCGCCTCAACCAATTGCTCAGCGACTGGCTGTGGGACCCGTGGATGATGCGCGTGGTGCTGGTGGCGGCGGTGGTGCTGCTCGTACGGCGGGGTGAACGGCTGCTCGGCGTCTGGGTGGCGGCCACCGCGCTCGTCGGGACGGGGCTTCAGCAGGTGCTGAAGGCGATGGTCGGCCGGGACCGCCCGGTGTGGCCGGACCCGGTGGACTCGGCGCATTACGCGGCGTTCCCGTCGGGACATGCGATGTCCGCGCTGATCACGGGCGCGCTGGTGCTGTGGCTGCTGTGCCGGTGCGGGGCCCGTTCGCTGTGGCGGTGGACGGCCGGGGCGGTGGCCGTGGTCTCGGTGATCGGCGTCGGCTTCACCCGGGTCTATCTGGGCGTGCACTGGCTGTCGGATGTCGTCGGGGGCTGGCTGCTGGGCGGGGCGCTGGTGGCCGCGGCGGCCGCGGCGTACACCGGATTTGCGCCACGGGTGGGGAACGGCGCCGCACAGTGGGCAGTTGAGCGGTCATGACGAATATCAAGGGTGTGCTCTTCGACTTCTCCGGGACCCTGCTGCGGATCGAGCCCGCCGAGTCCTGGCTGCGGGCGGCGCTGGCCGCGTGCGGTACGGCCATGGCCGACGCCGAGATCGCCCGCGCGGCGGCCGCGCTGGAACGGGCCGGTGCGCTGCCCGGTGCCGCCTCGCCCGTCGAGATCCCCGCCGCGCTGGCCGACTCGTGGGAGATCCGGGACCGCGACGCCCGCCACCACCGCGCGGTCTACACCGGCCTGGCCCGCCAAGTGCCGCTCCCTGACCCCGCGTTGTACGACGCGCTCTACGACCGCCATATGACGGCGGCGGCCTGGCAGCCGTACCCCGACGCCGCCGAGGTGCTGGCGGAACTGCACCGCCGCGGCACCCGGGCCGGCCTGGTGAGCAATATCGGCTGGGATCTGCGGCCGGTGCTCAGCGGCCATGGCCTGGACCGTTATCTGGACACCTGTGTGCTGTCCTACGAGCACGGCATCCAGAAGCCGGACCCGCAGCTCTTCGCCCTGGCCTGCCGGGAGTTGGAGCTGGATCCGTCCGGCGTCCTGATGGTGGGCGACGACCGTAAGGCGGACGGCGGGGCCACGGCGCTGGGCTGCTCGTTCCTGCCGGTGGACCATCTGCCGGTGGACCGGCGCCCGGACGGGCTGCGGCCGGTGCTGGACCTCGTGGGCTGAGCGCCGGGCGGGCCGGGGCGCGGGTGGTCAGCCGGTGGACCGCAAAGTCAGCCATTCCTGGAGCTCGACGAGGTTCCCGTCGGGGTCCTTGAGGTGGGCGACCCGCATCCGGTCCGTCATCGGCGCCGGGCCGTGCGCGAGGACGGCGCCGCGGCCGGTCAGCTCCGCGCAGTAGGCGTCGAGGTCGTCGACCCGGAGGACGACCAGGGACCGGTAGCCGTCCGGCGCGTCCGCCAGTTCGCCGAGGACCCGGGCCATCTGGGCGCGCTCCTGGAGGGCGATGCCCGCGGTGCCGTCGTCGCAGGTGAACTTGGCGTACGGGCCGTCCGGGGCCGCGAACTGCGGGGTGAGCCCCAGCGTGTCCCGGTAGAAGCGGTAGCAGCCGTGGAAGTCCGAGACGAGCAGGCGGACTTGGGCGAGTTCCATCGATACCGTTCCTAATCAGTGAGCAGGAGCGAGTCTTGGACCCATACCTGGTCACTGCGGACACCCCGAACGGTTTTGGATGTCCTGGTCGCCCGCGTACGCGCCGCACCCGGCGACACGGATCGTGTCCGTGGTCCGGGAATGCGGGGGCGGGGTCCCTCCCGCCCAAGGGCACGCCGGTCGGCCTGGACGGTCCGGTGCCCGTGCACATCGCTCTGGTGTGCACGGGGCGGTGCCGTCCGTCGCCGGATCGGGTGTCCCTGGGCGCGTCGCCCGACAGCGATGCTCGCCGCATCGTGCCGGGTGGTCTTACGGGTGGGGCCGGCCATCGGCTTTTGCCAGTGCTGGGCGCCCCACTTGCTGGTGTAGGCCGGGTCCACGGCGATGATCGCGATACCGGTGGCGTCGGCCATGGAGGTCAGCCGGGCACGGAGCTTGCCGGTCGGCATGCCGGAGATGAGCTGCCTGAACCGGCGCTTGCGCCCGTGCTTCTCTCTGGTTTTCTCGGCCTGGAAGTCGAGGTCTTCGACCGCGATGGCCTTGACGCCGCAGGCTTTCGCCCAGTTCAGTAGCCGCGTGAGGGCGTGCCGTACCTGGGCGTCGCGATGCTGGGTGGTGCCGGTCAGGTCGTAGAAGAACCGGCGCGGCTGACCGATCGGGTTGCCGTGCGTGTCGAGGCGCCATACGGCGAGGTGGTCGGCGTTGGTGTCCACGCCGACCACGCCCTGGGCCAGGGCCGCGGCCATGGGGATGGTCTTGGCGACCGGGTGTTGCCAGGAGGCAGTCAGGTACCAGCGTCCGTGCTGCACGTCATAGTGGATGCGGTAGGCGACCGCCCGGTTCGCTTCCACACGGTCGGCCCACTCCTGTCCCCGGTGAGGGAACCGCACCTTCGTAGCGAGTATGTACCGGCCATGCCTGGCGTTGGACAGGTCGGCGAGCGGGGCGGGGAGCTTGATCGATACTTCGCCCTCGGGGGTAATGCGGATCGTCTCGTTGCCGAACCTCTTTCCCGACTCGCCGTCGGCCTGGAGGAACCAGCGTGAGGTTTCCCAGCGTTCGTGCCACTCGTCCTCGGTGAGCTGCGCTTGCTCAAGGTTGTGGCGGATGCCCAGCAGACGTTTACCGCCGCGTACCACATGCACACGTCCGGCTTCTCTGTCGGCCTGGACCTGGTCAAGCCGCTCCTCAAGCACATGCAGCCGTCGCGTCTTGTGGAACCACTCGTGCGCGGAGCGGTATCCGCCAGGGGCGCGCTTACTTCCCTTCTCCCCGACCGGAAGCGACAGTCGATGCCGAATCGTCGTGATACCGGCTTCGAGGGACTGGACGTGCGCGGCCTGGCCGCGCCGGGCAAGTGACCACTGGTCGTGAGTGGCCTTTGTGATCGCACCGGCCCACCTGGACGACGACTGGGCGGTCAGCTCCCGTTTCCGGGCCGCCCACGTGTCCGTGGAGTGCTCCAAACCGTCACGGCAGCGGGCCTTGAGGTCCTTCGACGCGAGCGACCCGAGGTGTGCGCCGGCCAGACGCAACACCTTCTTGTCTTCGCCAGTCAGGTGCTTAAGGCGGTCGCGTACCGCCACACCGGACGGGCCGAGGGCGACGAACGGTGCGGCGACCGGGCGGAGGTCAGCCATGTTCGGCGGCCTCCAGGGCCTTGCGAGCGCGGTTCTTCGCTGACCTGCGTCCGTACAGGCGGGCACAGAACGAGGTCAGCACCTCCACCATGTCGCGCACCAGGTCGTCTTCGACCTCGCCGTCGTCCAGCACCAGCAGGCGACGGCCCGTCGCGGACAAGACAGCCTCGACAAGCTCGACGTTCATCCGACCGAGCCGGTCTTTGCGCTCCACCACCACCGTGGTCACCTGCGAGTCGGCCAGCAGACGCCGGGCCTTGGAACGGCAGCCGTTCATCCCGGAAGCGATCTCCGCCTCAACACGAACGACTCGGTGACCGGCCTTCGCTGCCCACGCCGACAGCCGAGCGACCTGGCGTTCCAGATCGGTCTTCTGATCGTGCGAGGAGACGCGGGCGTACAGGCCCAGACCGCCGATGACCTCAGGCCTGGTGGAAACGTCGATGTTCACCAAGATCGTGCGTGGCCCAACCCGCTGAGCCGGTACCGGCAACGTCCCCTCACGGAACCAGCGATACGCGGTCTGCGGATGCACGCCCTGCATCTTCGCCCATTCCGTCAGATTCACACTCCGACAACGACACTCACTCATACATGGTTACGCTCACTCACCTGCCTTCAAGGACCAACAGATGGAAGCCCCTTCCCGGGGCACCGCCGGATACGGGACCGCCCCGGCCGATGGGATACCGGCCGGGGCGGCAGGGGCGTGCGCAGCTGTCAGGTCAGCTGAGGTTCGCCAGCGCCTGGTTGAGGGTCTTCGACGGACGCATGACCGCATCGGCCTTCGCCACGACGGGCTGGTAGTAGCCGCCGATGTCGACCGGGGAGCCCTGCACCGCGATCAGCTCGTCGACGATGGTCTGCTCCTGCTCGGTCAGCGACTTGGCGAGGGCCGCGAACGCCTCCGCGAGCTGAGCGTCGTCGGTCTGCTTGGCCAGCTCCTGCGCCCAGTAGAGCGCGAGGTAGAAGTGGCTGCCACGGTTGTCGATGCCGCCGAGCTTGCGGCTGGGCGACTTGTTCTCGTTGAGGAAGGCGCCGGTGGCACGGTCCAGGGTGTCGGCGAGCACCTGGGCGCGCGCGTTGCCGGTCTTCTGCGCGAGGTGCTCGAAGCTCACCGCGAGGGCGAGGAACTCACCCAGGCTGTCCCAGCGCAGGTAGTTCTCCTTGACCAGCTGCTGGACGTGCTTGGGCGCGGAGCCGCCGGCGCCGGTCTCGAACAGGCCGCCGCCGTTCATCAGCGGGACGACCGAGAGCATCTTGGCGCTGGTGCCCAGCTCCAGGATCGGGAACAGGTCGGTCAGGTAGTCACGGAGCACATTGCCGGTGACCGAGATCGTGTCCTCGCCGCGGCGGATCCGCTCCAGCGAGAAGGTGATCGCGTCGACCGGCGCCATGATCTCCAGCTGAAGACCGTCGGTGTCGTGCTCGGCGAGGTAGGTCTTGACCTTCTCGATGAGCTGGGCGTCGTGCGCACGGCCGGCGTCGAGCCAGAAGACGGCCGGGTTGCCGGTCGCACGGGCGCGGGTGACGGCGAGCTTGACCCAGTCGCGGATCGGCGCGTCCTTGGTCTGGCACATCCGGAAGATGTCGCCGGCGCCGACGGTCTGCTCCAGGACGGCGTCGCCGTTCTCGTCGAGGACCCGGACGGTGCCGGTGACCGGGATCTCGAAGGTCTTGTCGTGGCTGCCGTACTCCTCGGCCTTCTGCGCCATGAGGCCGACGTTCGGGACCGAGCCCATGGTGGACGGGTCGTAGGCGCCGTGGGCGCGGCAGTCGTCGAGGACCGCCTGGTAGATACCGGCGTAGCTGCTGTCCGGGAGGACCGCGAGGGTGTCGGCCTCGGCGCCGTCCGGGCCCCACATGTGGCCGGAGGTGCGGATCATGGCCGGCATGGAGGCGTCGACGATGACATCGCTCGGGACGTGCAGATTGCTGATGCCGCGGTCGGAGTCGACCATGGCGAGCTCCGGGCCCTCGGCGAGCTCGGCGTCGAAGGACGCCTTGATCTCGGCGCCGTCGGCCAGCGACTCCAGGCCCTTGTAGATGCCGCCGAGACCGTCGTTCGGGGTCAGACCGGCGGCCGCGAGCGACTCGCCGTACTGGGCGAACGTCTTCGGGAAGAAGGCGCGGACCACGTGGCCGAAGATGATCGGGTCGGAGACCTTCATCATCGTGGCCTTCAGGTGCACCGAGAACAGCACGCCCTCGGCCTTGGCACGGGCGATCTGCGCGGTGAGGAACTCACGCAGCGCGGCCACCCGCATCACGGACGCGTCGACGACCTCGCCCGCGAGGACCGGTACCGACTCGCGCAGGACGGTGGTGGAGCCGTCGTCGCCCGACAGCTCGATGCGCAGCGTGCCGTCCTGGCCGATGACCGCGGACTTCTCGGTGGAGCGGAAGTCGTCGACGCCCATGGTGGCGACGTTCGTCTTCGAGTCGGCCGTCCAGGCGCCCATGCGGTGCGGGTTGGACTTGGCGTAGTTCTTGACCGAGGCGGGCGCCCGGCGGTCGGAGTTGCCCTCGCGCAGGACCGGGTT
This sequence comes from Streptomyces sp. P9-2B-2, assembly GCF_030406865.1. Lineage (NCBI taxonomy): Bacteria > Bacillati > Actinomycetota > Actinomycetes > Kitasatosporales > Streptomycetaceae > Streptomyces > Streptomyces sp. P9-2B-2. Next base: position 1,602,915 of record NZ_CP129126.1, read on the forward strand.
GACGGCGCTGCCCTTGACCTTGTCGTAGCGGGCGCGGATGTCGCGCTCCTCGTCGGTCTTCGGGTCGTCCGGGTACGCCGGCAGCGCGTAGCCCTGCTCCTGAAGCTCGGCGACGGCCGCCTTCAGCTGCGGGATCGAGGCCGAGATGTTCGGCAGCTTGATGATGTTGGCCTCGGGAGTCTTCGCCAGCTCACCGAGCTCGGCGAGGGCGTCGTCGATGCGCTGGCCCTCCTCCAGGTGCTCGGGGAAGCTCGCGATGATGCGACCGGCCAGGGAGATGTCACGGGTCTCCACGCTGACGCCGGCCGTCGACGCGTATGCCTGGATCACAGGCAAGAACGAATACGTCGCCAGGGCCGGGGCCTCGTCAGTGTGGGTGTAAATGATGGTCGAGTCAGTCACCGGGTGCTCCGCTCCACGTCTGCAACATTGCTCGACATCAAGATATCTCGTGAGCCGCCCCCTCTCGACAGGACCCCGCCCCGGGCAAAACCGGAGGAAATAGTTCCGACCTGCCGCGACCGGTGAAAACCGGTTGCCCGCCGGTCCGGGCCGCACCCTGATCTTCGTGAACAAGGTGGACCGCCGGGGCGCGCGACCGGGCCGTCAGCCGACCTTCGTCCACCCCCGGCAGCCGTTGGTCTCGAAGGTCTCCCCCGTGTGCACGGTGACGCGGGCCGGGCCCTCGGGGGTGCCACTGGCGAGGACGCTGCCCCGCGCGCCGCTGGAGCCCTTGGCCCGCGCCCAGTAGCACAGCGGCATATCGGAGGCGGGGCCGCCGGTCCGGTAGGTGCCGGCCGCGATGTCCTTCCCTACGAGGTAGCTGCCCTGGCCGACCGTGGTGTCCGGCCCGGCAGGCGCCGTCGCCTGCGCGGTGGGCCCGGTCGTCCGGCCCGCCTTCTCCGCTGCGGCCTGCGCCGTCTTGGCGGTGACGGTGACCGTGACATCGGGGGCGGGCAGCGCCCCGTCCTGCTTGCCGCCGCCGACGGTGACACCGAGCCCGAAGACGACGAGGGCGCAGCCGGCCCCCACCGCGATCTTGAGCCCGGAGTGCTGGGTCACCGGCGGCCGCGTCACCGGCGGCTGCGCGGTCGACAGGGGCGCGAGCGGGCGGAGCTGCTGACCGGAGGGCGCGGGCTGCGGTGAGTACGACATGATCAATCCCCCTGGCATCTGTGATGTTGCCGTGAAGACCGCCCAATGCCATCGAAGGTTGCACGGCCAGGCGCCCGCGCGACCCGCGCCCCTTACGCCCCGCTCGCGGGCCGAGCGGCCGTTCAGGCCGGAAGGCTCCGCAGCCAGACCGCGACCCCGTGGTGGTGGCTGCATGTGCCCCGCCGGTGCGCGCTGTAGCTATAGGTCCCGTCATTGCACTGCGCGGAGGCGCCTGCTGGGGCCTGGGCTTCCTCCTCGCCGCCGCTCGTGGAACTGCTGCCGCCGTCGGAACCGGTGCTCCCGGAGGAGCTGGAGCCGCCGGAGGAGCTGGACGAACCGGAGGAGCCGGAGGAGCCGGAGGAGCCGCCCCCGTCCGCGCCCGAGGAGCTGGACGAACCGGAGGTGCCGGAACTGCCGTCCCCGGCCGGATCGTCCGTGGGCTCAGGGGCTCCGTCATCGCCCACGGACCCTGCCGCGTCAGGTGCGTCGCAGCTCTCGTCGGTCTTCACGACGGTGAAGGTCAGCGTTTCGGTGTCCGCCATGTCCGACCCGGCGGCCGGCTCCTGCGTGCACACCTGCCAGTTCCGGTCCCACACCTGGGTGCGGTGGCGGACGGACAGATCGCGGCTCTCCAGCAGGTAGATGCCCCTGCCTTGCGCGTCGTCCTGCGCCTCCTGAAGGTTGCTCCCGGCGTAATCCGGCACGGTGACGGTGCTGCTCTCGCTGTCGGACGCGTCGCCTCCGTCTGTCGCGTCGGACGCATCGGGTGCGTCGGGTGCGTCGGTTTCGTCCGCCGCATCTGCTCCATCTGCTCCATCCGATGCGTCTGCCGCGTCGGACGCGTCGGAGACCGAGCTACTGGTGGACGACTTCGAGTCCTCGTCACCGTCCATCAGGTTGACGCATCCGCCGACCAGCAGCACGAATACGGCGATGACCGCGCAGCCGAGCCGGGCGTTCTTCTTCTCTTCCGGCGACACCGGCCGTTGGTTCCCGGTCATGTGGCCCCCCTGTCGTGCGACTGCATACTCCCCTGCATGCATGGCCCTGCCCACGGTCGCGAGCCGCCGCCCGGCTGAAACCGGGGAGACAAGTGGTGTGAGAGCGCTGTCTGCGCGAGGGGGGCCGCGCCGCTTTTGCGGCCCGCGGTACGGCCCTCCCGTCGCGTCAGGCGGTCAGAAGTAGATGTCGACCGAGTCGAGGATGTCGTTGAGCTCGTCGGCGCCCTGGACTTTGGTGACGTGCCCGAGGGCAGCCTTCTCCTTCGCGCGCTCCGACGCCGGTGCGGCGGCGGCCTTGGCGGGCTTTTCGGCCGGCGTTCCGGAGTCGCCGCCGCCGATCGCGGCGCCGATGACGCCGAGCAGGACGAGCGCACCGAAGGCGCCGCCGCAGCCGATGCCGACCTTGGCGCCGGTGCCCCTCTTCTTCGGCGGCGGCGGCGCGTACATCCCGTACGGGTTCGGCGGCTGTTGTCCGGGCTGGGACGGAGGCTGCTGATAGGTCATGGTTCCCCCCAAGGTGTCTGGAACCGGGAGAGTATCGAGTTGTTGAACATCGAAATAGATGAAGTGAAGAAGCTGTGATGATGTCGTGACCAAAACGCGTGAGCCGGGCAATGGGGGCGCAGGGACGGGGTCTTGACGGCGCGATGACGCCCGCACGGCGCCGGCCGGCAGCCCCATCACATGAGCTTTTATCGCCGAAGCAATGTGCGCGGGCGCTCGTCAGTGAATAGTCTTCTTTCTCAAGTCAGCACCTCATGACCGAAGTTGACAGCCCGCTTGCGCAGTACATGCATGCCACGTACAGGAGATTGCGGTGATTGCCCCTCAAGGTCGTATCGGGCTGTCGCCTGCGCACGAGACAGCCCCGCAGCAGGGGCCGGGTCCGGGGCTCGCGACGATCGCCCCCGGACCCCCACGATGTCCGAGCCGACTTCTCACCAGCGGCGCGAAACCGGTGCCCCACCGCCTCGCCCGCCGCCCTCACCGGCCCGCCCGTCAAGGACGCCGGGCATACGGGCCCGGCCGGCCCCATGGTCGTTCGCTCAGCGCGACACGCTCCCCCTACGTCGGCGTCCGTCACGGCGGCCGCCCACCCGGAGGCCTGACAAGTGCCTGTTGATCACCCCCGTGCGCACCGTCCCGCGCACGGTGAGGAACTGTTCCCCGCACCCGAGAGAACGTCGGCGGGGAAGCCGTGAGACGTCAACCGGCCTTCGACCGGCATCCGGCGCGGGACGACACCCGGTTGCGCGCGGTGATGGAGGACGCCGCGATGGGCAGGTGGGAAGGCGCACGGGAACTGCTGACCGCGACCGGCGCCGACTGGGACCGCCGGATCTTCCGCCTCCAGGTGCTCGCCCGCGCCGGGGCCCGCCTCACCTTCGCCGACACCTGGGCCCAGGCCGAACCCCGCTCTCCGCACGCGCTGGCTCTCCTCGCCACCGTTCTGGCGCTGCGCTCGATGGCCGGCCCACGGGGGCAGGGCAGCGGCGTGGAGATGGAACAGGCCTGGGAGACCTGCCATGCCGCCGGTGACGCCCTGCCGGCCGATCCGACGTCTTATGTCGTCATGCTCGCCCTGCTGCGCTTCCACTCCCCTCCACGCGACCGGCAGTGGCGGGAGACGGTGCACAGCGTGTGGCAGGAGATCGAGGAGCGCGACCCGTGGAACAGGGAGGCGCACCACGAGCTGCTCGCCTACATGTTCCCTGACCAGCACGGCGTGGCGGGCGAGATGTTCCACTGGGCGCAGGAACGGTGTGCCCATGTCCCCCGTGGAATGCCGTTGCACGTCCTGCCGCTGGTCGCGCTCGCCGAGTCGCACCGGACGCGGATGAAGAGGGAAGGGCACCGCTACGGCCTGACGGTCCACCCGTGGACGGACAACCCGTCGACCCAGCAGGCGTGGGTGAACTGGTGGACCTACCGGGCCCCTTCCATGCCGCACGCCGCCTTTCATGAGGACGCCAACTACCTGGCCCATGCGATGTCCTTCGCGAATCAGCACCGGGCGGCGGCCGAGGTGTTCGACGCCATCGGCCCGTACGCCACGGATGTGCCGTGGAGCTATTGCGGAGACGCCCAGCAGCTCTTCGCGCGGCATCGGAAATGGGCGGTCAAGGGGTCCGCCCCGTAGCCCCGGCCGAGGTTGTTCCGCACGTCACCGCGCCACCAACAGGAGAGGTCCCAGCCATGCCACTGGAGATTCCAAGCGTCACGCAGACGGAGGAGGAACGCCTCGCCGAACTGGGCATCGCCCAGACATTGGACCGCTCGATGTCCGGGCGGCAGAATTTCGCCGTCTCCTTCACCATCATCAGCATCCTGTCCGGCTGCCTGACCATGTACGGCTTCGGTATGAACACCGGCGGGCCGGCCCTGATCATGTGGGGCTGGGTGGTCGTCGGCCTGATGACGCTGTTCGTGGGCCTGGCGATGGCCGAGGTCTGTTCCTCCTATCCGACCTCCGCCGGCCTCTATTTCTGGGCGCACAAGCTCGCCCCGCAGCGGTCCGCGCCGGCCTGGGCGTGGTTCACCGGCTGGTTCAACACGCTCGGCCAGGTGGCCGTGACCGCGGGCATCGACTTCGGCGCCGCGTCTTTCCTCAACGCCTATCTGAACCTCCAATTCGACTACGCCGCCACCCCCGTCCACACGATCACGCTCTTCGGCGTGATCCTCCTGCTGCACGCCATCGTGAACACCTTCCGGGTGCGCGTCGTCGGCTTCTTCAACACCGTCTCGGTGTGGTGGCATCTGATCGGCGTCGTGGTCATCGTCGGCGCCCTGCTGATGATCCCCGACAAGCACCAGTCCATCGCGTTCGTCTTCACCGAGTTCGTCAACAACACCGGCTGGGGCTCCGCGGTCTATGTCGCGCTCATCGGTCTGCTGATGGCGCAGTACACCTTCACCGGCTATGACGCGTCCGCCCATATGACGGAGGAGACGAAGAACGCCTCGGTGGAGGGGCCGAAGGGCATCGTCCGCTCGATCGTGGTGTCCTGGGCGGCCGGATTCGTGCTGCTCTTCGGTCTGACCTTCGCCATCCAGTCCTACAACGGCGCCCTGAAGTCGGGCACCCGTGTGCCGCCGGCGCAGATCTTCCTGGACGCGCTCGGCGCCAGCACCGGCAAGCTCATGCTGCTGGTCATCATCGGCGCCCAGCTGTTCTGCGGGATGGCGTCCGTGACCGCGAACTCCCGCATGATCTACGCCTTCTCCCGCGACGGGGCGCTGCCGTTCTCCGCCGTCTGGCACAAGCTCCACCCGGGGACCCGCACCCCCACCAACGCGGTGTGGCTCGCCGCGGGCGGTGCGTTCGTCCTCGGTCTGCCGTACCTGTTCAACACGACCGCGTACGCCGCCGTCACCTCCATCGCGACGATCGGCCTCTACATCGCCTACGTGGTGCCCACTCTGCTGCGGCTGCGCCAGGGAGAGAACTTCCGGCGCGGCCCCTGGCACCTGGGCCGCTGGTCGAAGCCGGTGGGCGTGATCGCGGTCAGCTGGGTCGCGATCATCACCGTGCTGTTCATGCTGCCGCAGCTGAGCCCGGTGACCCTGGAGACGTTCAACTACGCGCCCCTTGCCGTCGGCGTGGTGCTGGTCTTCGCCGGTACCTGGTGGCTGGTCTCCGCCCGTAAGTGGTTCCTCAACCCGCAGCACCCGCGCAGCAACCCGTCACAGGCCTCGCCGCCGGACCGAACGGCTTCCCCCTCGCACTAGGCGGCCTCCGGCCCCGCCTGCCACGGGGTGACGCGCACTCTTCCACCGCGCGTCACCCCCGGCTCCGCCAGCCCCGTGTTCCCCACAATGATGCGGTGGCCGTGCCCCTTCTCGCCTCAACGCCGAAGGCTCCGCTTCTGGCGTTGATTGCCCGGTAAACGTTTGTTGATTGCCTTCACTCACTCTGTGACTGTCGGTCAATCGGGGGCGAGACGAGGAACATAAGTGCCGGATACACGTGTCACGGTGACGGTGCACGCCGCCGACCCGCTCAGTCGGGCCGGAGTGGTCAGTCACCTCCAGCACCAGCCCACCGTCGAGCTTGTCCAGAACCAGACCGGAACGGCGGTCAGGGAGCGGACGGAGCAGGCGGAACGTGGCAGAGCGAAGGAAAACGGCGGGGAAGCGGTCGGGACCGTGGCGATCATGCCCATCGACCGGTTCGACGACCTGGCGGCGGCCGAACTGAGACGACTCGTACGGGGCGGCGAGCAGCGCGTCGTCCTCATCGCCCGGGATCTGCGCGAGCCGGAGCTGATGACGGCCGTGGAGTACGGCGTACGGGCCATCCTGTGGCGTCATCAGGCCACCCCGCAGCGGCTGTTGCGGGCGGTGCAGAGCGCGGCGCGCGGCGAGGGCGACCTGCCGCCGGACCTGATCAGCACGCTGCTCACCCAGGTGGGGCAGCTGCGGCGGTCGGTGGCGACCTCGCCCTCGGTCGGGTTCGTACCGACGCTCGGGATGGCACCGCGCGAGGTCGATGTGCTGCGGCTGATCGCCGAGGGGCTGGACACCCGGCAGATCTCCGAGAAGCTCGCCTACTCCGAACGCACCGTCAAGAACATCCTGCACGCCCTGATGACGCGGCTCCAGTTGCACAACCGCGCGCACGCCGTCGCCTACGCGCTGCGGGAGGGCTACATCTGATGGGGCCGGCAGCAGGCACGGATACGGGTGCGGGCGCTGAGACAGGTGCGGGCGCTGAGACAGGTGCGAAGGCAAGAGCAAGGGGTACAGCGGTGACGGAGCAGGCACAGGAAGCGGCGGGTCGCCGGGCGGGGGAACGCGCATGATGCACGAAGTCGATGAGGCGATCCGGCGGGTGCTGCGCGGCGGGGTACTGCCGGAGGGCACCGGGGACGTCGCGTTCGAGGCGCCGACCCGCGACTGGGCGGCCCGGCGCAACGCGCCCACGCTCAACGCGTATCTCTACGACATCCGCGAGGACGTCGCCCGCCGCGAGCGCGGGGCGATCGCGGAACGGGACGCCCGCGGGGTGGTCGTGCGCCGACGGCAGCCGCCCCGCTGGTTCCGGCTGTCCTACCTGGTCACGGCGTGGACCACCCGCCCGGAGGACGAGCACCGGCTGCTGTCCGCCGCGCTGGGCTGCCTGCTCTCGCACGAGATCCTGCCGGCGGCCGCGCTGCCGGACGCGCTCCGCGGGCTGGAGGTGAGCATTCCACTCACCGTCGCGGTGCCGCCGCCCGAGTCCCGCTCGATCGCCGATATCTGGTCGGCGCTCGGCGGCGAACTCAAGCCGTCCCTGGACGTGGTGGTCACCGTGCCCGTCCCGGTCTCGCCCTCGTACGAGGTGGCGCCGCCGGTCACGGAGGGCGCGGTCACGGTCGTCCGCGGCATCGACGGCGTTCCCGGCGACTCACAGCCCCGGATGCTGCGGTCCGCTCCGGGCGCCTCGCCGTCCGCGAAGGACAGCGAGGAGGAACGGTGACGGGGACGACGGCGAGCGAGACCCCCGGCGGCGCCCTGCTGGCCCGGCTGGCGGGCCTGCGGGAGCGGGTGGCCGGGCTGGTCGAGCGGCGCAGCGCCGACGATCCGACGGCTGCGGACCCGCTGCGCGGCCTGTATGTGACCCCGGAGACGGCCCGACGGCTGGCCACGCAGGCGCCCAGGGAGGCCGAGCCGTACATAGGCGAGAGGCTTACGGCGGGTCAGGCGTCCACGGGCGAGCCGGCCGACGAGGCCACGGACCCCTCGCGGGCCTCGGACCGATCGGTCGCGCTCGCCGCGCGGTTCGGGCTGTCGGCCCTCGACCTGCATATCCTCCTGGCCGCGCTCGCGCCCGATGTGGACCGGGGCTTCGAGCCGCTGTACGGGTACCTCAACGACGATGTCGGGCGTCGTCGGGCCACCGTCGCGCTGACGCTGGACCTGGCGGGCACCGGCCCGTACGAGCCCGCGGCCCGTGCCCGTTTCCACCCCGCCGCGCCGCTGCTGTCCGGTGGGCTGCTCGTCATCGAGGACGAGGACCGGCCGCTGCCGGGACGGGCGCTGCGGGTGCCGGAGCGGGTGGTGGCCCATCTGCTGGGGGACGACGGTCTCGATCCGGAACTCGGCGCCGGTGAGGTGGAGTTGCTGACGGCGGAGCAGTCGGCCGACCGTACGGGGAGCGATGCCCGGACCGTGGACGAGACGTTCGCCGGGCGGCTCGCCGTACTCGCGAGCGAGCGGCCGCTCGCCGTACATCTGCGGGAGCGCCGGCCCGGTACCGCCGCCGCACCGGTGACCGACGGGCTGCGGCGCGCCGGTCTGCCGGTGCTGCGCTATCGGCCGGACGGCCCGCGCGGTGACGGGGCGGGCCTCACGGGCGCGCTGCTGCGCGAGGCGCGGCTGCGGCGGGCCACGCTCGTCGTGGGGCCGCTGCCGGAGCAGCCGGACGGGCTCGTCCGGGCGCTGGCGGGCCGGGACGTGCCGGTGATCTTCTTCGGGAGCGAGCCGTACGACCCGGGCTGGGCCCCGGATTCCGGGCTGTTCGCACTGGACGCGCCGGATGCCGGGGCGGCGGCGGGTGAGGTCTGGAGCACTGAACTCGGCGCCGTCGACGACGGCTTCGACCTGGCCGCGGCCGTGGCGCCGTACCGGCTGGGCGCCGCGCAGATCCGCCGGGCGGCCCGTGCGGCCACCGCTCTCGCCGCCTTCGACGGGACGCCGGTGACCGCCGCCCATGTCCAGCACAGCGCGCGTCAGCAGTCGGCGCCGCTGCTGGACCGGCACGCCCGGCGCATCCGGCCCGCCGTCGGCTTCGACGGGCTCGTTCTGCCGCCCGAACCGCTGACGCTGCTGCACGAACTGGTGCAGCGGGCGCGGCATCGGGAGAAGGTGCTGGGCGAGTGGCGGCTGCGTACCGGCGGCGGGCGCGGCAGAGGCGTGGTGGCACTGTTCGCCGGGGAATCCGGTACCGGAAAGACGCTCTCCGCGGAGGTCGTGGCCGGCGAACTGGGCCTGGATCTCTATGTGGTGGAGCTGTCCGCGGTGGTGGACAAGTACATCGGGGAGACCGAGAAGAATCTGGAGCGGATCTTCTCCGAGGCCGACCGCACGGACGCCGTGCTGCTCTTCGACGAGGCGGACGCCGTCTTCGGCAAGCGCTCGGAGGTCAAGAGCTCACACGACCGGTACGCGAATCTGGAGAGCGCGTATCTGCTCCAGCGGCTGGAGGCGTTCGACGGGATCGCCGTCCTGACCACCAATCTGCGGGCGAACATCGATGAGGCGTTCACCCGGCGGCTGGATCTGGTGGTCGACTTCCCGTTCCCGGACGCCGAGCAGCGGATCGCGCTGTGGCGTTCCTGCCTGGCCGCCACCCCGTGCGCGGACGACCTGGCTCTCGATGTCTGCGCCAAGGAGTACGAGCTGTCCGGCGGGGCGATCCGGTCGGCGGCGGTGACCGCGGGCTATCTCGCGGCGGGGCGCGGCGAGATGGTGTCGGCCGAGGACATCCGGGCCGGGGCCCGGCGCGAGTACCGCAAGATGGGGCGGCTGGTGCCGGACGCTTCGCCGTTGTGGGACTGACCCTCCGGGGATGTCACGGGGGCCGGCCGGACGCTGTTCCGGCCGGCCCCGTCCGGTGTCACGGCCCTTCGCCGAGCGTCCAGTCCTGCCGCTCGTTGGGCCCGTCGGCGCACTTCCAGGACAGCGAGCCCTTGTCATTCTGTAGATCGGTCAGGCATTCCCCGTTGTTCACATTGACGATGCGGGTGTGGCCGTCGTCCGTGTCCGTCAACCGCCACTTCTGGTGGGGCGGCAGCTGGCCCGACTTCAGCTGCTCCTGGTCGGCCGCCCAGAGCTCGACCTGGTTGGTGTTCGGCTTCAGCTGGGCGATGCTGCCCGGGGAGCTGGCCGACTCCAGGGCGACGGAGTTGTCCTCGGGGTAGTGGTGAATGATCCACCACTGGTTGCGGCCGAACTGGTCAGCCGTCCACTGGGGGCTCTGGCCGACCTGGGTGCCGTCGGCCTGGCTGCCCCCGTTGGCCTGGAGGTACCAGCCGGCGTCGCCGCCGGACCGGATGGTCTGCTCCGCCGGTCCCTCGTCCTTCGGCTCCTCGCCGCCGGCGGGCTCCTCGGGCTTCTCCTCCGGCGGCTTCTCCTCGGGCTTCTCCTCCGGCGGCTTGGGCGGCGCCGGCGCGGACGGCTTGTCCTCCTTCGGCGGGATCTTGTGGGTCGCGCCGGCCTTCTCCCGCGCGCTCGACGTCAGCTTGGGCACCGACCGGATCCACAGGGCCACGAACGCGATCACCGCCACGAGCAGCAGCGACAGCAGCGCCATCGCCCAGCGCGGCAGCACGGACGGCTGGAGGTAGCTGCCGTGCAGCTCGGTCGGCTCCGGGACTCCCGCGCGCTGCACGGAGACGGTGAACGGGTGCTTGTTGACCCCGCCGACCCAACTCACCGTGCCCGGCCGGATGTTGAGCCGCGTGAAGGCCGCCCGGCCCGGCGCGACCTGGACCGAGGTCGGCTCGGGTTCGACGGTGAGGGCGTCACCGTTCTCGCGGCCGGACAGGGACACCGTCAGCGGCTGGTTGCCGAGGTTGTCGACGGCGACCGACGCCTTGGCGCGCCACCGGCCGCGTACGGTCAACGGCACCAGTTCGCAGCGGAGTTCGGAGAACGGCCCCACCGTGACCTGTCCCTCGACGACATCACGGATCTCCGGGTGCTCCGTCGGCTCGACACGGATGCCGAACGGCGTCGGCCCCGCCACGGCGTCCGGCGTACGCGGAGGCGCGAACTCGACCTGCGCCGTGCCCTCGGCGCCGGGATACAGCCGCAGTACATCCGGCTCCACCCGTGTCCAGCCCGCTGCGTCGCCGGCCGGCCGCAGCCGGTACTCCTCCACGGTGTCGCCCGTGTTGCGTACCCGCAGCCTTACCCTCGCGACGGACCCGGGGTCGACGGTGGTCGAAGCCGGTTCCAGTGACGTCCACATACTCACCAGTGCAGTCAACCGGCTGCGCCGGGTCCGGGTCAGCGTGCGGAAGGGCAGAGCCGGGGGCAGAGTCGGATGTCCTTACGGCTCCTTGCACCGCAACGTGCCCCGCCGGCCACCCCTGGGAGGTCCGGTCGCCGTGCGCCATTCGCCACCTCGGCCGCGCAGCGCCGTGCCGGCCCCGCTCGTGCCGGGAACGGTGCGGGGCGGGCCCCGGTCGGAGTCGCCGGGGCCCGGCACCACCCGGTCGCGGGCAGACCCCGCTCGGCCGCCCCCGCCCGGTTCGCCGCAATCGCGTCGGGCCCAGGTCAGCGCCTCCGTGCACGGGTGCTGCGCACGATGGCATCGCCGCTGTGGCTGCCGACGGGAGACCGCCGACCGGCGCGGAGGCCCGGTGCGCTCCCGGCCCCTCGCCGCGAGCACGAGGGCAAGTTCATGTGCGTCCTTGGCACTGAGCAGGGGCTCAGGGACCGGCCGCAGGCTCTCGGGGAGCGCGCGCACCGCCCGGCCGTACGTCCCGGTGCCATACGCCCCGATGCCGGACGTCCCGATGCCGGACCGCGGGGCCCGGAGCAGGCGCCGGGCACGCGCCGCGGCCCTGTCGTCGCCGTGCCGCCGGGCGCGGTCCACGGCGCGGCGGATCAGCGGTTCGAGCGCGCGGTGGCGCGCGGTGGTCCCGAGCGCATACGACCATGCGGTGAGGAGGTCCACGGCGGGGCCCAGCAGGCCGGGGGTCGCGTCCAGGACCCGCTCGACGGCCGCGTACAGCCGCGGGTGCGCGGTGTGCAGCCACTCGCGGGCGGCGTCGGCATCGGCGAGCGCACGGCCGGGGCGGCCGGGGCGGCGGAGCAGATCCGGCGGGGCGCCGTGTGGCCTGATCAGCCGCGCCGCGGTCAGGACGGTGGCCCGCACATGGTCGAAGCAGCGGTGCTGCGCCGCCGCCCGCTCGGCGGGGCTCTCGTGGCGCTCGCCGAGCCGCCGGGCAAACAGTCCGACCAGGTCGTGATAGCGGTAGCGGTCCTCGCCGTGCGCCTCCACCAGCCCGGCATCGACGAGCGCCTCGACCGCCGCCTCCGCCGCGTCGTCGGTGGTGTCCAGCAGCGCGGCCGCGGCGGCCCGGCAGAACGTCGGCAGGCTGCCCAGGGCGAGGGCCCGGAAGGCGTGGGCGAGGCCGGGGCCGAGCGCCTCGTAGCCGGCCCGGAAGGTCGCTTCCACTCCCAGGTCGCCCACCCGCAGCTCGTCCAGCCGCCGCCGCTCGCTCAGCCGGGCCACGAGGTCGGCCAGGGTCCAGCCCGGCCGGGACGCCAGGCGGGCGGCGGCGATGCGTACGGCGAGCGGCAACCCGCCGCAGACGGCGACCAGTTCGCGGGCGGCTTCCGGCTCGGCGGCCGCCCGCTCCGCCCCCACGATCGCGCCGAGCAGCGCCAGCGCCTCCGCTTCGTCCAGCACCTCCACGTCGACCCGGCCCGCCCCGGGCAGCGCCAGCGTCCGCGTACGGCCGGTGACCAGCACCGCGCATCCCGGCGCCCCGGGCAGCAGCGGCCGCACCTGTGCGCTGTCGCGGGCGTTGTCGAGGAGTACGAGGACCCGGCGGTCGGCGATCAGCGAGCGGTACAGGGCGGACTTCTGCTCCAGCCCGTCCGGTACGGCGCTCGCCGCGACGCCGAGCGCGCGCAGGAAGTGCGTCAGCACGGCGCCGCTGTCGGCCGGAGCCCGGCCGGTGCCCTGTAGGTCCACATACAGCTGCCCGTCGGGGAAGCAGGCCCGTACGGAATGCGCCACATGCAGCGCCAGCGCGGTCTTGCCGACCCCGCCGAGCCCGCTGAGCGTGGCCACCACCGGCGCCCGACCACCGGCCGCCCCGCGCAGCGCCGAGGCCAGGTCGGCGACGGCCGCCGTACGCCCGGTGAAATCGGCGATGTCGGGCGGGAGCTGAGCCGGTACGGGTGACGGCGGGGCGATCTGCGGGGCGTTCGGGGTGGGGCCGGAAGCACGCCCGGGCCCCGGACCGGTCCCCCGACCGGCCCCAGGCCCGGTGCCCGGACGCCCGGTCCCAGGCCCGGCACGCCCGTAGCTCCCGCCCCCCTCCCGCAACTCCCCATACACTGCCCGGAGTTCGGCCCCCGGCCCCGTGCCGAGTTCCGCGTCAAGGGTGCGACGGGTGGCCGCGTAGACCCCGAGGGCCTCCGCCCGGCGGCCCGCGCGGTGCAGGGCCAGCACCACCAGGGCCTGGGTGCGTTCCCGTAGTGGATGCTCGGCGGCGAAGGCCCGCAGCCCGGCGATCGAGTCGCCCGGCGGACCGGCCTGGCCGCCCAACTCCAGCCCGCAGTCGAAGAGTTCCTCCTGGGCGGTGACGCACAGTTCGGTGAGCCGGTCGCGCTGCCGCTGGGCGTACGGTCCGGGCAGTCCGGCCAGCGCCACCCCCTCCGGGAGCGCCAGCACACCCCTCAGCTGCTCGTACGCGCCCGCGGTGTCGCCCGCGCGTCGCAACCGGCGGGCCGTGGCCAGGCACTCCTCGAAGCGGGCCGCGTCCAGCGCCTCGCCGGGAACCCGTAAGGCGTAGCCGCCGCCCGACGACAGCAGCAGCTGTGCGTGCTGCCGGGGCGCCCGCTCCGGCTCCAACAGGCCGCGCAGCCGGGATATGTACGTCCGCACGGTGCCCACCGCCCGCGGCGGCGGCCGCTCGTCCCACAGCGCGTCCACCAACTGCGGTACGGCGACCGGCCGGCCGGCGTGCAGCAGCAGCATCGCCAGTACGGCGCGCTGCTGTGGCGGGCCGAGCGGCAGCGGGCGGTCTCCGCGCCAGGCCCGTACTGGGCCGAGCACCTGAAACCGCAGCCGTCCGGCCCGGTCCGGGCTGCCCGCCCGGTCCGCGCCCAACGGCTCATTCGCGTCGCTGTGCACCGCCGGCTCGCTCCCCTGCCCCTGTCGACCTGCCACGCCACCCCTTTGGACCAGCACTGATGTCCCGGCCGTACCAAACGTAGCCCAGTATGCGAATACTGATTCCAGGAAAAGGTCTGAAATTGGCCCAACGCCCCTTCGTCCCTTTTTCTCCGGCCGCCAGGGCTTCTCGCCGCCGCTCACCAGCGTTTCCCGTGCACATCGGTGTCCGGCAGGGCAATCGCGCTGCCCGTTCGGCTCCCCTTCCGCCTCTGGAGGTGATCAGCGCTGCGGCCGAAAATCGGCGGGGGACCACCTGGGTCGGGCCACGGAGCCACTCAGGACGGACCCCGGACCAACGAATCACCGGCCGCCAGAACGGAGCCTCGTGCACGCACACGAACGGCGGGCCACGGGAGGGGAATCGGCGCCACGCACCGCTACCCGCGGACCCGAGCGCCCCCGCACCCCCGCATCGACCCTGTCCACCCATGGGCCGGATGCGCTGCGCACCCTCCAAAGGACCGCGGGCAACGCGGCGATCGCCCGCGCGCTGGCGCCGGAACCGGCGAGAGAGCCACAGCAGGTGCAGCGGTACGCGGAGGGAGAGGCCGCGCACGGCTTCGACAAGGTCTCCTCGCAGGGCGGTATCGCCCTCCGGGGGCGGCAGGAGGCGTACGCCGACGCAGACATGATCACCGCCGCCGCGCACAGCCTCGACTCCCAGGACCGGGTGCCGATCACCCTGGAGCGCGGGGCGGCGGTGCAGGTCGGTGAGCGCACTCTGTACCGGGTGCTGCCCGTGTACAAAGACACGGCCAGGGCGGAGGCCGCCGTACGGGCCGCCGGCCGCAATCCGGAGGGGGCCGGTCACGAGCCGGTACGCGGGGACACCGGGGCCCAGCGCGACGACAAGCGCGCGGCCTACCTGCGGTCCCTGGCCGACCCCCCGGAACTCCGGCAGCTCGTCGCCCTCACCCAGCGCATCGTGACGGCCCGCCAGGCGCGGACCGAACCGCGCAGCTCCACCGTCGACGGCCTGCGGGCCGAGGCCATGAAGCTGGCGGTGGCCACGATGGGCGGCGGCTGGGTCGCCGCCCACTTCCCCTACCCGGAGCGCACGGGCCGGGACGGGCTGACCGACCTCGCCGTCCTCATGCCCGGTCTGACCTCCGACTTCCTCGCCGGCCTCCCCGCCGTCGAGAACCAGGAGGCCCAGGTGCACGAGCTGCTCATCACGCTCCCGAACGACTGCCAGGCAGCGGCGGCCCAGCTCATCGGCAGGCCGGCGGACGGCGGGCTCAGCGTGCGGCGGGACGCCCCCGCCGTCGGTGAGAACCATTACGTCGATCTGACCGGGGCGGCCCCGGACGGCTGGGCGAACCACTTCGCCGCCGTCATCCTGCGCGACGGCTCCGACACCCTGACGTACGAGGCCGCCGCCGACCGCACCAGCGTGGTTCAGCACGGCAAGTCCCTGGGCTACTTCGCGCTGTACGGGCGGGCCGGGACCGACCAGTCCTTCGACACCGCCATCCGCGGCCAGAACCTGGCGTACGCAGCACGGACGGCGCCGCCCACATGACCGAACGGGCAGTGCGCTCTGCCCCCGAAGGCGCCCGTTCGTCTCTACAGCCGGGGCCGCCCGTCCGCCAGGGTTGAAAGCGTAGGGCGCAAAGACGGCCAGCAGTGGCCGGCAGGGCATGGGGGAGGAACGACGTGCGGGCACAGGATCGGCAGCCGGGCTCGGGGAGCGAACGGCCGGGGGCGGCGCACCCCGCCCGTACGACGCCCTCCCCGGCTTCCGACGCGGCCCGCCAGACAGCGGCCGGCGAGGCGGAGCGGCTCACCCCGGGGGCGGCCGCCGCCCTCCAACGGGCCGTGGGCAACGCGGCATTCACCGCCGCCCTGGCCGGTCAGGAGCAGCACCGGCACGGCCCTGGCTGCGGACACGGCGCACCCCCCGCCGTGCAGCGCTCGGCCGTCCAGGATGTCCTTCGTGCGTCCGGCCGCCCCCTCGACGAGCCGGTCCGCGCCGATATGGAGACCCGCCTGGGCGCGGACTTCTCCGACGTGCGGGTGCACACCGACACCTCCGCCCATGAGTCGGCCGAGGCCGTCCAGGCGCACGCGTACACCTCCGGTTCGCACATCGTCTTCCAGCGCGGCCGCTACAACACGTCCTCCGCGTCCGGCCGCCATATGCTCGCGCACGAACTGACGCACGTCATCCAGCAGCGCAACGGCCCGGTCGCGGGCACCGATCGCGGTGACGGCACGAAGGTGAGCGACCCTTCCGACCGGTTCGAGAAGGAAGCGGAGGCCAACGCGAGCCGGGTGCTGTCCGCGGAGGTGCAGCGGACGGCCGACCCCGCACCCGCGCCGGGCCACGGCACGACGGGCGGGCATCACCCCGTACAGCGGACGTTCAAGATCGCGAACAAGACCGTCAAGACCGCTGACGATGTCCTTCCCGTCGAATCGCTGATCGCCAAGGGCAAGGCACGCCATGCCCGGTGGGACGACGACTTCAAGACCCAGGTGCGGAACGAACTCGTCAAGATGGCGGGCGAGGAACAGGATCTCGGGCGGTACGGGTCGTACGAGGATCTGCTGGACTTCGCCGAGAAGCGGGTCCGCGCGGCAGCGGCGGCACACCTTCCGCCGGTGGTTCCCACCGCCATCAAGACCGGTGCGTCGAACCCGGAGCACACGGCAGCGAAGATCTCCGAGACCGAGCAGATCCATCGCCTCGCCGAGGTCCGCCGGCGGCTTTCGCTGCGCGGGACGGAACAGGATCTCGACGGGTTCCGCAATCGCCAGAAGATGGTGAACCCGTTCAAGCACAAGCCGACCGGAAACGCCTACTCCATCGGCCATACCGGAAACTTCGTCCTGGGCGGCCCCCAGGAAGGCGAGTACGACGCACTCTTCGCACGCGCCGCGAACAGCAGCGGCCTGTCCGACAAGGAACTCGCCAAGCATTTCATCCGGGCCCTGACCGAGCCGGAATATGACTTCGAGGGCATGAGCGAAGACGGCCGCAAATACTGCACGAAGGTGGTCGCCATCATCCAGGGCGCCGAATTCCGCCGGGCCGCCGCCAACCCGACCGTGGCGATCGCCGCCTTCAACCAGGTCGTCACCGGCGAGGCCGGCACGCTGCACGAGGCCCTCAACCGGTATGCCATCTTCGCCAAGGCCAAGGGGAACTCCGCCACCGGCGGCTCCAAGGACTCGCAGTTCCACCGCGATGCGGACGTGGACCAGGAGGACGGGGACTTCAAGAAGCGGGCGATCAACGAATACCAGGCACTCGCTCAGCTGGTCTCCGCCAACGACTTCGATCCGAACGACGCGGAAGAGTTCTACAAGGGGTGCGACAAGATCGCAGCCACCTCGATGAGCTCCTTCACCGCCACCTTCGAATACGCGATGCCCTGACCCTCATCGCCCGCCATTCCTTCAGCGTCAGCACACCGCACGAAAAGCAATCGAACCGGCCGGTTCGCCTATCCAGGGAGTAACAGAACATGCCCAGCTACCTGTCCCCCGGCGTCTATGTCGAGGAAGTCGCCAGCGGATCGCGGCCCATTGAAGGGGTCGGGACATCGGTGGCGGCCTTTGTCGGCCTCGCTCCCACCGGTCCGCTCAATGAGCCGACCCTGGTGACGAACTGGTCCCAGTACGTGGCCGCCTTCGGGGAGTTCACGGACGGGTACTACCTCGCGCACTCCGTCTACGGCTTCTTCAACAACGGCGGCACCGCCGCGTATGTCGTACGGGTCGGCGGGACCGACGACGGAGCGCAGCAGGCCGCCGCGGCCCCGGAGGCACCCAGGGCGCTGACCGCCGGTGAGCCGAGCGCGCTCGGCTCCTTCAAGGTCTCGGCGATCGCCGCCGGTTCGGCCAACGGCGGAGCGCTCACCGTCGAGGTGCAGGACGTCGAGGGCGAGGGCAGCGCCGACCGCTTCAAGCTGGTCGTCAAGGACGGCGACAAGGCCGTCGAGAGCTTCGACGTCAGCGCGAAGAAGAGCGCGCGGAACTATGTCGTCGCGCAGGTGAAGCAGCGCTCCAAGACGATTGTCATCGAAGAGGCCGTCCCGGCCGGGCAGTTGACGAAGCCGGACGCTCAGCAGATCACGCTGGCCCCGCCCACCCCGGCACCCGCCGCCCCCGCCCCCACCGGGAACGGCGCGGTCGAGCGGCTCGCCTCCGGCCAGTTCATCGGCGACTCCGCCGACCGCACCGGCTTCGGCGGCCTGGAGGCGCTCGACGAGGTCAACATGGTCGCCGTCCCCGACCTGATGGCCGCCTACCAGCAGGGCCTGATCGACCTGGAGCAGGTCAAGGCCGTCCAGCTGGGCCTGGTCGCGCACTGCGAGCTGATGGGCGACCGGATGGCGATCCTGGACCCCCCGCCGGCGCTCAACGCCCGCGACATCCGTAAGTGGCGCCAGGAGGTCGCGGGCTACGACTCCCGCTACGCCGCGCTCTACTACCCGTGGATCAAGGCCTTCGACCCGGCCAACGGCCAGACCCGCATCATCCCGCCGTCCGGCCACATGGCCGGTGTGTGGGCCCGTAACGACTCCGAGCGCGGCGTCCACAAGGCCCCCGCCAACGAGATCGTCCGCGGGGCCGTCGACCTGGAGCTCCAGATCACCCGCGGTGAGCAGGATCTGCTCAACCCGGTCGGTGTGAACTGCATCCGGGCCTTCCCCGGCCGCGGCATCCGGGTGTGGGGCGCGCGGACCATGGCCTCCGACCCGGCCTGGCGCTACCTGAACGTGCGGCGCTACTTCAACTACCTGGAGGAGTCGATTCTCATCGGCACCCAGTGGGTGGTGTTCGAGCCGAACGACGCGGCGCTGTGGGCCCGTATCCGGCGCAACATCTCGGCGTTCCTGGTGAATGAGTGGCGCTCGGGCGCCCTGTTCGGGCAGCGCCCCGAGGACGCGTTCTATGTGAAGTGTGACGCGGAGACCAACCCCGTCGAGTCCGTCGACCTGGGCCGGGTCGTGTGCGAGATCGGCATCGCGCCGGTCAAGCCCGCCGAATTCGTGGTCTTCCGGCTGGCCCAGTTCTCGGGCGGCGGCGGGGAGCTGGAGGAGTAAACGCTCAGTGATTCCGGGCCCAGCGCCCGCCCTCTTCCTCATCCCCTCTCCCCGTCACCACTTTTCTTCTCACCACAGGAGTGAACCACCTTGTCCCTTCAGCCCGGTGATGCCCTCACCTCACACAATTTCGGCCTCCAGATCGACGGCGTGATGGTCGAATACCTCCAGGAGGTCAGCGGACTGACCATGGAGCAGGACGTCATCGAGTACCAGCAGGTCTCGGCGGACGGCAAGCCCGTCGTGAAGAAGATGCCCGGCACGAAGAAGGCCGGCGAATGCACCGTGACCCGCGGTATGACGCAGAGCGGCGCCTTCAGCGAGTGGATCAACAAGTCCATCGCGGGCGACATGGGTTCGGCCCGTAAGAACGCCACCATCATGATGATGGACTACCAGAACAACCCCGTGAAGCGTTACAACATGCGCAACGCGTGGTGCAGCAAGGTCGAGACCAGCGGGGTCAAGGCGGGCGACGCCGCCGCGCTGACCGAGCAGGTCACCATCGTCTTCGAAGAGCTGGTCATCGAGTAATGCGGCGCGAGGGCCCGGCGGGGGCGCAACAGCAACGCGAGCCGTTGCGTACGGAATTCGAGTTCGAGTTGCCACGCGGATTCGTGGACGAGTCCGGGACCGTGCACCGAAACGGTGCGATGCGGCTCGCGACGGCACGGGATGAACTGATCCCGCTGCGGGATGTGCGTGTGCGCGAGAACCCGGCATATCTGTCGGTCGTGCTGCTGGGCCGGGTCATCACCCGGCTCGGCACGCTCGCCTCCGTGCACGACGGGACGGTGGAGAACATGTTCGCCTCCGACCTGGCCTTTCTTCAGGACTTCTACCGGCAGATCAATGCGGAGGGGCATACCCGCGCCGCGGTGTCCTGCCCGCACTGCGAGGAGTCCTTCGAAGTGGAGCTGGCCGGGAGCCGCCTGGGGGAATCGTGACGTACGCGACCGGGCGTATCGAAGAGGAAGTCGCCTATCTCGCCTACCACTTCCACTGGGGCATCGACGACATCCTCGATCTCGAACACGCCGACCGGCGCGCGTACGTGTCACAGATCGCCGCCCTGGTGGAGCGGGCTGAAGGGAAGCAGTGACGGAGGATGGGGTTGTTCAGGTGGCGGCGGAAGTCGCAGGAAGCCCAGGGTTCGCAGCCTGCGCAAGGGCCTGAGGCCGGGGCGGCCGCGGAGGCCGCTGCCGGGGGCGCGGACGGTGGCGGCGCCGGCGGCTGGTCCGCCGTGCCGCCCATCCAGCGCGTCCTGGGCACGCCGCGCCCGGTAGCGGAGCCCGGCTTCGCCGCGTCGCTGAGCGCACACCGCAACCCCTCCTTCGGAGGGGAACTGGGGCATGACGTCCACGCCACGGCCCCCTCCGGCGTCCTTCGCGATGCCCTGGTGCCGGTCACCGGCCGCCCCGCCGACCTCGGACTCCCCGTCCTGCGACTTCCGGTCGCGGGGCGGGGGGATGAGGTTCCGGACGGGAGCGAGGGGGCCGGGCTCGGCGTCGGGGGGCGTTTTGAGGCTCGGGGCGGGCCTGGAGTGCGTGCGGAGACCTGGGGGGCCGCGCGTGCGGAGACTCGGGCTGCGGCACGTACGGAGGCCCGGGATCCGGCACGTACCGGGACTCGGGGTGGGGGTG
Organism: Streptomyces sp. P9-2B-2; assembly: GCF_030406865.1. Taxonomy (NCBI): domain Bacteria; kingdom Bacillati; phylum Actinomycetota; class Actinomycetes; order Kitasatosporales; family Streptomycetaceae; genus Streptomyces; species Streptomyces sp. P9-2B-2. Next base: position 1,623,670 of record NZ_CP129126.1, read on the forward strand.
CCGTGCAACGGGCGGCCGCGCCGGGTGCGGCGCGTACCGAAGGCCGGGGCGCGGCGCGTACCGAAGCCCGGGATGCGGCACGTACCGGGAGCGCGGATGCGGCACGTATCGGCAGCCCGGATGCGGCAGCTGTGCAGCGGGCGGCGGCGCCCGGCGCGTCGCGTACCGGGACGCTGGATGCCGCTGGTGCGGGGAAGCCGGGTGCCGTACGTGGAGAGACCCGAGGTGCGGCACGCGAGGAGAGTTCGGCTGCCGCAGGTGCGGAGACGCGCGGTGCGGCACGTGGGGAGACCCGGGGTGCGGTGCCCAGCGAGAGTCGGGATGCGGCACGTCCGGTGATCCGGGATGCGGGCCCGGCGGAGACCCGGGATGCGGCGGCCGTACAGCGGGCGGCGGCGCCGGGTGCGTCGCGTAACCCGGCGGAGGCCGCGCGCGCTCCTCGTCAACCGACCTTGGGGGGCGGGAGCGCGTCTGCGACCACTTCGCGGAACGACGCATCGAAGGCGTCGAACGCGGCGAACGCAGCGTCGGCCATCGCGCCGGGCACGCTTCCGGTCGCCTCGACGGGCAGGCCGTCCGCCGGGCCGTCTGTCACTCCATCCACCGCACCGCCCGTCACGCCGTCCGCCACGCAGTCCGTCACGCCGTCTGCCGTGCCGTCGGGCGGTCAGCGGAGTGCGCAGAGGTCGGCGGTGGCCAAGCCGTCATCCAGTGGTGATGGCGGGGCGCGCAGGGGTGGCAGCACGGTCGCGCCCGGTGCCGAGGTCGCGCCTGGTGCCACGGCCGTGCCCGGTGGCCAGGCTGCGCACGGCGGCGAGGCTGCGCACGGCGGCGGAGGTGAAGCCGCTCGCTCCGCATCGCGTGGGGCGATGTCGGCCGGCCTCCCTTCAGCCTTGCCGGTAGCCCGGCCCGTGCGGAAGGCCGTCGGCGCGCGGTCCCCGCTCACCTCGGCCGGCAAGGTCGCGATGCCGCCGCGCCGGCTGCGGCCGGCCACCTCGTCGCAGTCGACGAGCAGCGACACCGCCCCCTCCCCCACCCATACGCCGTTGCAGCGCACCGAAGTACCGGCGCCGGCGGCCACCACGGGTCCGGAAGCGGCCCCCCCTGCCTCTCCCCCCTCGCCCCCCACCGCTGCCGCCGAACCGGCGAGCGAGGGTGCGGCACCGGCCCCCGCCGCTGTACGACCTGACACCCCCCACCGGGTCGTCCAGCGGCGGGCGTTCGGCCCACGCAAGCCGATCGACCCGAAGCAGAGCAACGCGCCGAAGACCGCCCCGACCACGGACGCCGCGCCGAGTGTCGGCCCGGCCCCCAGTAAGGACGCGACCCCGCCCTCCCCAGGCACCGCACCAAGCGCGAGCCCGGCCACGAACCCGCGACCGGTTTCGCGTACGTCCTCGCCCAAGAGCACGCCCTCACCCGCGAACACCGAGACCAGTGATCACGCCGCCCCGAGCGCGGCGCCAAGCCCCGCCGCGAGCCCGGATAGGAGCCCGGCCGCGGGCGACGGCGACCGGACTCGCCAGCCGGTCCAGCGAGCGGCGAAGCAAGCCCCCCAGCGGCCCGCGCAGAAGTCCGCGGTAACAGGCCGCCAGCGCCTGGGACTTGGCGCTCCGCTGCTCCCGAGCGCGGAGACCGACACCCCGGCCAAGGACGTTGCGGCAGACGCGCGACCGGCCCGGTCTCCGGCCGCTGACGGCCGCACGCCGGACCGTGGCCAGCCCTCACCACCCGCGATCCAGCGCAAGCCACTGATCGGCGCACCTACGGAGTCCACCGCGCTCCCTCGCGAGGGCACTGCACCGACGCCTACGTCTACGCCGACACCGGCATCGGCGCAGGCACCCCAAGCGACGCCGCCCCAATCACCGATCCCGACACCGGCCTCGCGCCAAACGCCAATCCCCACCCCGGGGCCCACCTCATCCCCGAACCCGACCCCTGCCAAGGCCCCGGCCACGCCCCCAGCCACGGCCCCGGCCCCGGCCCCGTTGCAGCGCGCCGCGAAGGCTCTCGAACGCCCCACCCCCGTAGCCCCGTTGCCGACGACGCACACACCGGAAAGCCGTACTCCACACAGCCACACCCCGGAATCCCCTCAGCCGCAGCCCCACCCGCGGGAATCCCACACGCCGGACGCCCGTACCCCGCAACCCCGTACCCCGCAGTCCCGCACGCCGGAATCCCGTACGCCGAAAACTCCCGCACAGGACTCCCCTGCACCAGCGAGCCGCCAAGCGCCGACGAGCCAACCTCTGACAACCAGCGCCCCCCGCCCTCCCGCCGCCGCTCCCCCCGTCGCCCGTCGCGCGCCCCTCGCGTCCGCACGTGCGCTGGACCCAGGTGCGCGGCAACGGCCCACCGGCCACGGGACGGAGGCCGCCAGCCCCGCCGCGGTGCAGCGCTCCAGCGTGCAGGCCCCGTCCGCCATCCCCCTCCGCAGCACGACGAGCACGGCGAGCCCGGAGAACACGGTGAGCCCCGTCGGCACAGCGGGACCGGCGTCCCGGCGAGCGGCAGCTGTCCCGGCCGTCGCCCTACAGAAGCCGGTATCCGCGCCGACACCCACACGGGCACCGAGCCCCTCGCGCACGGTCCGCACCGCGCCCGCCGCCCTCGGCATGCCCATGGTGCAGCCCGCGCCCACCGCTCCCGGTGCCCCGGCCCAGGCCCCCGGACCGGCACGGCCCCCGAGCCCCTCGCTCACTCCGTCCCACACGGTCCGCACCGCACCCAGCGCCCCCGCCATGCCCGTAGTGCAGCGCGCACCCATCGCTTCCGGAACCCCGGCACCAACCCCAGCTCCGGCCCCCCAGACGCTCACCTCACCCACCCCACCCACACGCCAACAGCCGGCCCCACGAGCCACGCCTAACGGCCCCTCCCCCGCCCCCACCCCGTCAGCAACCTCCCGCCCCATCCAGCGCACCCCCAACTCCCCCACATCAGCCACCCCGCAGACCGCCCCAACCGCCTCCACCACGCCCGCCCCAACCCCCACCGAGCCCACCACCCCCACCGACCCCGCCGCCCTCGACGCCCTCGCCCGGCGGCTGGTGGCGCCGCTCTCGCGGCTGCTCCGTGCCGAGTTGCGCGGGGACCGCGAGCGCATCGGCCGACTGCGCGACCACGGCCGCTGACCCACGCCAGCGCCCGTCCCCGCCCCTGTCCCCGTCTCCGTCCCCCTCCCGACCCGCACCCCCCTCCAGCCCGCTCATCACCACCTCACCCGAAAGAACCACCGACCATGCCTCAGGCCAAGGACCCCGGTTCCACCGTCTTCTTCAAGCTGACCATCGACGGCCAGGACCTCGGCCTGTTCAACGGCTGCGACGGCCTGGCCTCCGAGGTGGAGGTGGAGCAGCGGCAGGAGGGCGGCAACAACGGTTTCGTCTGGCAGTTGCCCACCCGCGTGACGTTCTCCACGATCCGTCTGACCCGGCCGCTCACCGCCGACACCTCCCGGGTGGCCGCCTGGATCTCGTCGCTCGCCACCGGCATCAGCCGGCCCACCGCGCAGATCGCCGCGCTGCGTGCCGACGGCTCGATCGTCGCGCAGTGGGGGCTGGTGGAGGTGCTGCCGGTGCGCTGGCAGGGGCCGACTCTGGACCCGGCCAGCCCGGGGGTGGCGACCGAGACGCTGGAGATCGCGCACCACGGGTTCACCGACGCGGGAGGTGCCTGAGGTGGCCGCACCGACCGGCGGGAAGGCGGGCGCGAGCCTCGTACGGGCCGCCCTCGCGATCCATCAGCCCCCTACCGACCTCGGCGGTTCCATCGGCGGGCGGATCGGTGAGGTGGAGTTCCAGTTCAATCCGACCCAGTTGCAGCTCGGGCGGGAGGCGGAGTGGCACACCCAGGCCGCGGTCGCCTATATGCGGGGCGCGCCGCCCAAGTTCACCGGCACCCGGCCCGCCACCCTCCAGCTGGAGGTGTTCCTGGACGCGTCGGGCACCCCGAATTCCGGGAAGGTGCAGAAGCAGATCGAACTGCTGCTGTCCTGCTGCGAGGTGACGGCGCAGAGCGTCAACTCCAAGCGCCCTTCACCGCCTTGGGTGCGGTTTTCGTGGGGGTCGTTCAACACGGTGCAGTTCGTGGCGTATGTGACGAGCGTCAACGCCACGTACACCCTCTTCAACCCCACCGGCGAACCGATCCGCGCCACCTGCACGCTGTCCCTGACCGAGGTGGCCATGCCCACCAAGGGGCAGAACCCCACCTCCGGCGCGCTCTCCGCACGCCGTATCCACCGCACGGTCGCGGGTGATTCGCTCGCCTCGCTGGCCTGGCGGGAGTACGGGGACGCCACCCGCTGGCGGCTGATCGCGGAGGCGAACGAGATCGACGACCCGATGCGGCTGCGGCCGGGCACGGAGCTGCTGCTGCCCGCCGCCGACGAAGACCCGCCCGAAGAGCGGCCCGGAAGCCGTTCGGAACACCGTCCCACCGGCCATCCCACCACCCGCGAGGCCGCCCGATGAGCAGCGAGAGCATCCGATGAGTGAAAAGACGTACACCAGCGTCCTGCATGCCGAGATCGGCGGCTCGCCGCTGCCCGACAAGCTCGCCGCCCTGCTCATCGCGGGCTGGGTGGACGCGAGCGTCAATGTGCCGTCCGCATTCGAGCTCACCTTCACCGACTCGGGATCGGACATCCTCAAGACGTTCCCGCAGATCAAGGTCGGTGCGAAGGCGGTGCTGTCGCCCTTCACGGACGGGCAGCGCGGCACGCCCATGGTGACCGGCGAGGTCACCGCCCTCGAAGTGGACGCGGACGCGAGCGGAAAGTACCTGGTCGTACGGGGCTACGACCCGGGGCACCGGCTGCTGCGCAATCGCCGGGTCGCGGGCTACCCCAACATGACCGCGAGCGACATCGTGCGCCGTCTCGCCGGCCTCAACAAGCTCTCCCTCGGCAAGGTGGAGGCCACCCGCACCGTCTATGAGCTGGCCACCCAGCCCAATATCACCGACTGGGACTTCCTGACACGGCTCGCCCAGGAGAACGACGTCCATCTCTCCTTCGACCCGCAGGGCAAGCTCCAGTTCGGCAAGCTCACCCCGGCGTCGTCCGCGCCGGCCGACAGCACACCGGCCGCGCAGAGCCCGTACGTCCTGGAGTTCGGCCACAACGCGATGCACAGCCGGATCGCGGTCACCGCCGCCGGGCAGGTCGACAAGGCGGGCGCGCGCGGCTGGGACATGCGGGCCAAGCGTGCGCTGTCCGCCCAGTCCCCGGCCACGTCGAGCAAGGACATCGTCGCGGACATCGCCCCCTCGGCGCTCAGCAAGCCGTTCGGGAAGGCCGAACTGACCGCCACGGACACGCCGTTCACCACCCAGGCCCAGGTCACCCATGCCGCGCGTGCCCTTGCCGACGATGTGGCGGGCTCCTTCGCGGAGCTGGAGGTGGCGGTCACCGGGAATCCGAAGCTGAAGCCGGGGCAGCCCGTCGCGCTCAAGGGCGCGGGTTTCCCCTTCGAGGGGAAGTACACGGCGACCGGGGTCCGCCATGTCTTCGAGTCCGGGCGGCAGTTCACCACCTGGCTGAACGTCTCCGGGCGGCAGTTCCGTTCGCTGTACGGGCTCGCGTCCGGCGGTGCGGAGGCCGCGCCGCCCATGCCGGGCGTGGCCATGGCGCTGGTCAGCAATGCCAAGGACCCGCTGAAGCTGGGCCGGGTCAGGCTGCGCTTCCCCTGGCTGTCGGACACCTACGAGAGCGACTGGTGCCGGGTCGCGCAGCTGGGCGGGGTACGGGGCGGCGGGCTGATCCTGCCGGAGGTCGGCGACGAGGTGCTGTGCGCCTTCGACCGGGGCTCGCTGGAGCATCCGTACGTCCTCGCCGGGCTGTACAACGGCCGCGACAAGCCGACGCCCAACACGGACGGGCTCCAGCCGGTGGATCCGACCAGCGGCCGGATCAACTGGCGCTCCCTCGCCTCGCGCAGCGGCCACACCGTCGAGCTCGTCGACGCCAAGTCCCGGATGAAGAGCGGCATCAGGCTCCAGACCGGCAACGGCAGGCTCACCGTCCACATGGACGAGACGCGCACCGCGGTCACCATCCGCAGCGATGGTTCCGTCTCCATCACCGGGACCCGGAATGTGAGCATCAAGGCGGGTGGCAACCTGTCGCTGATCGCGGGCGGCTCGCTGACGATGAGCGCCGGCGGGGCGGTCGACATCAAAGCGGGCGCGAAGTTCGGCGTCATGGCAGGCGCCGTGGCGGATATCAACGCGACCGGCGCCATCAGCCTCAAGTCGGCCGGCGCGGTGGCCGTCAACTCCGTGGGCGCGGTCTCCGTCAGCGCGGTCGGCGCGGTCGCCGTCAACGCGGGCGCCGCGGCGGCCATCAACTCGCCGGCCACGGTCACGCTGAACGCACCGGCCGTCCTGCGCAACGGCATTCCGTTCTAGGGGGCTTGAGGAAGTTGAGGGACATGCGTCTCAAGGGGGGCACCGGACATGAGTGAACAGTTCGTCGGTGCGGGCTGGGCCTTCCCGCTGCGTACCGACGCGGGCGGCGGTATCGCACTGGCCCGCCGGGAGCGGGAGATCGAGGAGTCCATCCGGCTCGTCCTCGCCACCGCGCCCGGCGAGCGGCCGATGCGGCCGGAGTTCGGCTGTGCCGTGCATGACATGGTCTTCGCGCCGGTCAACGAGGCGACGGCCGGCCGCATCCGCTACGAGGTGCGGTACTCGCTCGACCGCTGGGAGCCGCGCATCGAGGTCCAGGATGTCGACGTGAGCCCGGCGCCCGACGAGCCGTCCGTGCTGTTCATCGACGTGCGCTACAGCGTGCGCGGCACCAACAACCCGCGCAGCCTCGTCTTCCCCTTCTATGTGATCCCGTCCACGGAATCGCCGTCCACCGAAAGCGAAGCCTGATGGCCCTGCCCGCACCCCATCTCGACGACCGCCGCTTTCAGCAGTTCGTCGACGACGCCAAGCGCTATATCCAGCAGCGCTGCCCCGAGTGGACCGACCACAATGTCTCGGACCCGGGCGTGACCCTCATCGAGGCCGTCGCCCATATGGCCGACCAGATCGTCTACCGCCTCAACCGGGTGCCGGAGAAGAACCATCTGGCCTTCCTCGACCTGCTGGGCGTCACCCTCTTCCCGCCCTCCGCCGCCCGCGCCGACGTCACCTTCTGGCTCTCCGCCCCGCAGCCCGAGCCGGTCGTACTGCCCGCCGGGACGGAGGTGGCCACCGGCCGCACCGAGACCGAGGAGGCGGTGGTCTTCGCGACCGAGGACGATCTGACCGTCGTGCCCTGCGAACTGGACGCCGTACTGCGGCAGGAGGTGGGCACCACCCCCGAGGACTGTGGCCAGGACATCTTCGGCGGCAACGATGTGTCCGTCTTCTCGGCCGCCCCGCAGCCGGGCGACACCCTGCTGTTCGGGCTGTCGGCGGCGGTGCCGCGGTGCGCGGCCGTGTTGCAGCTGGACAGCCGGGTGGACGGCGTCGGCGTCGACCCGCGTCAGCCGCCGCTGGTCTGGGAGGCGTGGACCGCCGATGGATGGGCGGAGTGCGAGGTCGCGGAGGACTCCACCGGCGGCCTCAACCGGCCCGGCGAGGTCGTGCTGCACATCCCGGCCGGGCACACCGGCTCCCGCGTCGGCCGGACGGATGCCGCGTGGCTGCGCTGCCGGGTCGTCGAAGCCGCGCCCGGCCAGCCATTCTACAGCGCCTCACCGACCGTACGGTCCGCCTCCGCGTTCACCATCGGGGGCACGACGGCGGCGGCACACGCCGTCGTGGTGCAGGACGAGCTGCTCGGCGAGTCCACGGGCGTGCCCGGCCAGCGGATGCGGCTGGCACACGCTCCCGTCGTCGCCGACCGCCCGCCACTACGCCTGGAGATCTCGGACGGCGACGGCTGGCAGGAATGGCAGGTCGTCACCGACTTCGCGGCCTCCGGCCCGCACGACCGGCACATCACCCTGGAGGAGGCCACCGGCGAGATCGCCTTCGGCCCTTCGGTACGTCAACCGGACGGTTCCATAAGGCAGTTCGGGGGGGTCCCGGTCAAGGGCTCGGTGATCCGGGTCCCGTCCTACCGCACCGGCGGCGGCCGGACGGGCAACGTGGCGCGCGGGGCGATCCAGGCGCTGCGCAGCTCCATCCCGTACGTGGCGCGGGTGGAGAACCGGGAGGCGGCGCGCGGCGGGGTCGACGGCGAGACGGTGCAGGAGGCGAAGGTCCGCGCGCCGATCACGCTGCGCGCGCAGGAACGGGCCGTGACGGCGCGCGACTACGAGGAACTGGCGCGGCGCGCGGCCCCCGAGGCCGCCCGGATCGCCTGCCTCGCGGTCGATCCGGCCGAGCCCGCCACGGCCGCGAGCACGTCGGGCCCCGAGGCCGGCCGGACCGGCCGGACCGGCGAGAACGCCGTCCGGGTCCTGGTCGTCCCGCAGGCCGTCCCCGACCGCGGCGGCCGGCTCCGCTTCGAACAGCTGGTGCCCGGTGAGGAACTCCTGGGCCGGGTCACCCAGTTCCTCGACGAGCGCCGCCCGGTGGGCACCCGCCTCGCGGTCGGCCCGCCCTTCTACCAGGGCGTCACGGTCGTCGCCACGCTGCACTCCTTCCGGGCGGCGCGGGCCGACCGCGTCCGCGCCGAGGCCCTGGACGCGCTCTACGCCTACCTCGACCCGCTGACCGGTGGCGCCCACGGCGACGGCTGGCCCTTCGGCCGCCCGCTGCGCGCCGGGGAGATCTTCGCGGCCCTTCAGCGCGTCCCGGGTGTGGAACTCGTCGACGAGGTCCTGCTGCACCCCGCCGACCCGCTCACCGGCCGCCGCGGCGACGCCACCGACCGCATCGAACTCGCCCGCTCCGCGCTCCTGTTCCCCTTCGACCACCGCGTCCGCGTGATCGAGGCCCGATGAGGGGCACCTCGGCGGGGATGACCTCCCCGCATCCACTGGGCGAACAACTCCCCGCGGTCTACGCCGACGACGACTTCGCCCAGCGCTTCGTCGAGGGCCTCGATGTCATCCTGGCCCCCCTCTTCAACGTCCTGGACTGCCTGGAGAGCTACTTCACGCCCGCACTCGCCCCCGAGGACTTCGTCGACTGGCTGACCACCTGGGTCGGCACCGAACTCGACGGCACGGAACCGCTGGCCACCCGCCGCCGCGCGGTGGCCACGGCCGTCTCGCTGCACCGTGTACGCGGCACCCGGCGCGGCCTGTCGGACGCCGTCGAGCTGGCCTTCGGAGTACGCCCGCAGATCCTCGAGAGCGGCGGCGCGACCTGGTCCGCGCGTCCTCTCGGCGCCTTCCCTGGCTCGGCGTACCCCGGTCTGCGGGTGACCCTGCGGGTCCGCGACCCCGCCGCCGTCGACCCGCACCGTCTGCACGCCGTCGTCGCAGCGGCCTGTCCCGCACACCTCCCCTTCGCGGCCGAGGTGACCCATCTGCCCACCCCTGAAGGAACCTGACCATGCCGAGCGCCCACACCACCTGCCCCGACTGCGGCTCCCCCGCACCCCAGACGGACCAGTCCTTCTGCGACTCCTGCGGAGCCTTCCTCCGCTGGGACCGGCCGGCGCCCACGGCTGATCAGGGGCGTACGGCCCCCGCGGCCCCGCCCGCGCCCGGAACCCCCGCCACGAACGCCCCGCAATCCGGCACCGGCACCCCGGACCACACCGGCCGGTCCGCCGGCGCCACGCCTCCCACGGCACCCCCCGCTGCCCCTCCCGCCCCGGCCGCCGCCCCGAAGCCGGACGCCAGCGGCGAACCGACCGCCCCGCTCCCGTCCACCGCCCCGCACCACCAGCCCACGGGCGGGTCCGGGTCGGGCGCGGACGGCCACACCGGTCAGTCCGGCCAGAGCAGCGGGGAAAACCGGCCCGGTCAGGCCGCCCCCCACGCGGGCGGCGAGCGCGGCATCTCCGAAACCGGAATCCGCGCCCTCCTCGTCCCCGTACCGGGCGCCACCGCCACCCCGCCTCCCGAGGCGCCCGGCAGCGTCCTGCCGGGCCGTCCCGACGCGTCCCGGCCCCGGGTCCGCACCCCGGAGGCGGCCCCCCAGCCCGAGAACGGCGCACCGTGCCGGAGCTGCGGAATACTCAACACGCCGGGCCGGCACTTCTGCCGGAGCTGCGCCCTCCCCCTCGTCGAGACCACGCGCGAGACCGCCGAAGGCCCGTACGCCGGGGAGCGGCCGCGCCTGGACCGCGGCCGCGCCAAGTGGATCGCCCGGGCAGTGGTGGCGGCGGTCGTCGCGGCCGTCGTGGTCGGGGGGATCATCGGCGGTCCGCCGGCCGCGCAGGCCGTGCAGGACCGCTTCGCCAGGCGCGTTCCGGTGCCCGCCGCCCTCTGGAAGGCCTCGCACTCCGGCCCCGGCCACGACGTGAAGCTCGCGTTCGACGGCTACTCCAACACCTGGTGGGGCACCGGCTACATGGGCAACTCGAACGGCCAGTACCTGGAGGCCGCCTTCGGCCAGCCCACCGACCTCCTCAACATCCTGATCACTCCCGGCGCCTCGGCACGCACCCCGCAGGCCGCCGACCCGGCCCGTCCGCACGAGTTCGATCTGATCGTGACCGACTCCGCGGGCAAGCGGCACGTCTCGCACGCCCGGATCAATGACGGCGGGGTCCAGAGGGTCGATGTGGCGGTACGGAACGCGATGACCGTACGACTGGTGCTGCGCTCCGCATACGGCGTCGGGGACGACAAGCAAGTAGCCATCTCCGCGCTGGAGTTCTTCGGACGGTCGATGAACTAGTCGATGAAGTAGTTGCCGGGGACGGGCCGGAGGGGCTCGGCCGCTGCGGGGGGGCGCTCCCCCGGCGGCGGCCGACCGGGCAAGTGGGCATGCGGCGGCCACGCGCGATCACGACCGGGACGGCCGCCCCGCCGACTCGAAGGTGCGGGTGGTCGGCGTCGTCCGCTCGTTCTGCACCGTGTCGGACACCGTGAGCGGATGAGGCGCGGAGCGGCGGCCGGGTCCGCGGTGCGGTGGGACGTGCCGGCGGACATCGTCGAGGCCCCGGCGCATGGTGGTGCGGAGCCACCTTCCGAGGGGGCGTTCGACGAGGCGGTGGACGAGCCAGGCGAGGGCCAGCATGAGCGCGGTCACCGAGGCCACCAGGGCCGGGGCGGGGACGCGGCCCCGGAAGTGGTGGATGAGGGTCATGCCGATGTTCAGGTGGACGAGGTAGAGCGGGTAGGTGAGCGCTCCCGCCGTGGTGAGCCACCTCCCTTGGATCCGGTCGCAGGCGCCGAGCGCGATCGCACCGATGACGGCGAAGGCGGCCACGATGAGGAGGCGGGCCGGCCAGGTGGGCAGGGCGTTCGCAGCGGCCGCGCCGAGGTTGACGGCCAGGCGGTCGTCGATATAGCGCTGGGACAGCAGCAGTTGCAGGATCACGATCGCCCATAGGACCGCGTTGGGCCGGTGACGGCACATGAGGGAGAAGGCGATGCCCGCGATGAAGAACGGCGCGTACTGCGGCATCGCGAACGCGGTGATCAAGGGCGTCTTCAGGACCGGCGCGAGGGCCGCGGCCGCGGTCCACACCCCGCACAGGATCAGGCAGTTGCGGTAGGTGACGCCGAAGAGCATGACCACCACCATGATCAGGTAGAACTTGAGCTCCACGAAGAGCGTCCAGTACACCGGGTCGACGTCGGGGGTGTCGTTCCCGCCCTGAAGCATGGTCAGGTTGGTGATCACGGTGTCCCAGCCGCGCAGCGAGGCGACCTCCGGCCACGCCTTCACGACCACCACGGTGAGCAGGATCCCGGCCCAATAGGCGGGGAACAGCCGCGCGAGCCGGGAGACGGCGAACTCACCCACCGTGCGGCCCCACACACTCCGGCAGATGACGAAGCCACTGATCAGGAAGAAGACCTCCACCCCGAGCCACCCGTACTGGGCCACCTGGTGTGCGGTCGGGAAAATCGTGTCCGTGGCCTGGCCCCACGGCCGGGCGAGGGCGACGTAGTGGTAGAAGACCACCATCAGCGCCGCCAGCAGCCGCAGCCCGTCGAGTGCGGCCAGCCGGTGCCCCGAGCGGCGCTCGGCCATCGTGCAACCCCCCAAGAGCCCGGGTCAGGAACGCTCCGTGTCGGAAGAGGCTCGCAGGCTGCAAGGAACCTGTGAGAACGTCGTACGCCCGTGGTACCACCCGCGGATGTGCAGCGGCCTTCACGGCGTCGCGATGCACTCAGTCGGGATCACCGGCGGACCCCGGCATCACGGTCCGCACACAACCGTGTGCCCCGTCAGAGGTCCAGGACGAGGCGCGGGGTCAGCGCGCGGGAGACGCAGGCGTACATCCGGCCCTTTCGGGCGCCGATGTCGTCGCGGTGCTCGGGCTCGCCGTCGAGGACGGTGAGTTCACAGCTTCCGCAGACGCCTTCGCGGCATCCTGACGGGAGGGGGTGCCCGGCGTGGGCCAGGGCGTCGAGCAGCGTCTCGTCGGCCGGCACCCGGACCGTACGCGCCGACCGCGCGCACACTGCCTCGAACTCCGTGTCGGGGCCGAACGTCCTGGGCGCCGGGCGGAACCGTTCCGCGTGCAGCCGTTCGGCCGGGAACGCGGCCTCCGCGGCGGCGAGCATCGAGGCGGGGCCGCAGCAGTAGACCAGCGTGCCGGGGGCCAGGTCCGCCGCCAGGGCCGCGAGGTCCGGCCTGCCCTGTTCCCGGGTGGCGACGAGCTGGACCCGCTCGCCGTACGAGGCCCGCAGTTCGTCGGCGAACGGCATGGCCGCGGCCGAGCGCCCGACGTACACGAGGGAGGCGGGGACGCCCGCCGCGGCCGCCGCGCGCAGCATCGGCAGGACCGCGGTGATGCCGATACCGCCCGCGAGGAAGAGGTATGCGGGTGCGGGGACGAGCGGGAAGTGGTTGCGGGGCAGAGACACGTCGAGGGTGCGGCCCCGGTGCAGGAACCGGTGGACATACTCCGAGCCGCCCCGGCTGAGGCGTTCGTGGCGTACGGCGACGCGGTAGGACTCCCGGTCGGCCGGGTCCCCGCACAGCGAGTACTGCCGGGTGAGCCAGTTCGGCAGCGCCAGGTCTATATGGGCTCCGGGCTCCCAGGGCGCGAGCGGCCCGTTCGCGCCGCGCAGGAGGAGGGCGACGGTGTCTTCGGCGATCGGGTCGATACGGTCGACGACGGTTTGCTGCATGGCAGGTCCTAGGGGAAGCCCTCTGGGAAGGGGAGAAGGGGGAAGTCCTGGGCCGGGCAGGGGCCTTGCGGTCAGTAGAGCTTGCGGTATGCCTCTTCGAGGGCGTCGTTGAGGACGGCCGGGGCGATGTCGAGACCGGCCTGGGCCGTGACCATCTCGCCGGGCGACGGGATCTCGTCGGCGAGGGCCTGGCTCGCGGGGTCCCACAGCCGGGAGCGGAGGAGCGCGCGCCCGCAGTGGAAGTACACCTGGGCGACGTCCACGACGAGCGCGAGCTCCGGTTCGCGCGCCTCGGTCCGCATCCGGGCGAGTACGTCGGGCTCGTCGGTGGGGTAGGCGCGGCCGTTGACGCGAAGCATCTCGGGCAGCCCGGGGATCAGGAAGACCAGCCCTATCCCGTCGTTCTCGGCGAGGTTGCGGAAGGAGTCGGCGATCTTGTTGCCGGGCCGGTCGGGGATGGCGAGCGTGTGCGCGTCCAGGACTTTCACGAACCCCGGGTAGTCACCGCGGGGCGAGCAGTCGGCGCGGCCCGCCGCGTCCGCCGTGGCCATGGTCAGGAAGGGCGAGTGGGCGATGAAGCGGTGGAAGTGCTCGTCGATACGGTCGAGGATCTTGGCTTTGACCATCTCCTCGGGCTCGCCGAGCCGGGCACGGACATCGGCGGGCGAGACCCGACGGGGGCGGGTGCTGGTCTGCGTCACGGGGGCTCCTTCCGGATCGCAAGGACGGGCAGGCGACCGCGCAGCGCAGTACGACGTACCGCTCCGCCGCAGGTCATGGCACTATTGTGAGCAATTACTCAGGTCTCGCGCTACTCGCATTCGCAGCGCTGTGAAGGAGATGCCATGACGTCGGGACGCGGCGGACTCCGGCCACGTAAACAGCCCCGTCAGGCCCGTGCCGAGCTCACCCGGCAGCGGATCCTCGCGGCCGCTGCTCACGTTTTCGCGGAGTACGGCTATGCCGCCGGGACCACCAACCGGATCGCCGAGCGGGCGCAGATCTCCATCGGCTCGCTGTACCAGTACTACCCGAACAAGGACGCGATCCTGGTGGAGCTGCTGACCCGGCATCTGGACGCGGGCATGGCCGCCACCGCGCACCAGCGGTTCGAGGGGCCGCCCCGCCCCCTCGAAGAAGTCATCCGGGACTATGTGCGCCTCTCGATCGCGAACCACCTGGACGACCCGCAGCTCCTCCGCGTGATGATGGAACAGGCACCCCGTTCGCCGGAGTTGCTGGAGAAGACGTCCCGGTACCACGTGGCGCGGACCGCCTATGTCCGAGAGCTGATCGAGAACCATCCGGAGAGCCGGGTGGCGGACGTGTATATCGCCGCCCGGCTCGTCGTCTCCACGGTCGAACTGCTCGTCCACCAACTCATCGCGGCGCCCGACCCTCTGGACCCCACCCGTCTGGAGAACGAGCTGGTCGCGATGGTCACCCGCTACCTCACGGGCGGACCGCAGGGGGAGGGGAACGGTAGCCCCGTAGGCACGTGAAAAGGGAGCCGCTCCCCTCGTGATCGAGGAGAGCGGCTGGGCGCGGTCAGCGGCCAGCGCTGCGGTCAGCGGTGTCCAGAAGACCGCCCGCGCCCCCGGTTGTGGTCAGGAGCAGGGCTTGTAGAAGTGCTTCCAGCCGTCGACGGGCATGGCCGGCGGCTCCGAGGTGGTCCCGAACTCGCCGTACTTCACCTGAAGGTCGTAGTCGTAATTCCCCGGACCACTGCGCGGATTCGTCAGGCGCACGTCCCGGTCCAGCGTCCCGTCACCGGCGTTGTTGCGGATCGCAAGGTCCGGGTACGCGTCGCCGCCGTAGTTGGCGATCCGCAGCTGCTGCGCCTCGCCGTGGTCGCCGATGTCGAGGTGCCGGGACTTGGCGGAGCTCAGATTCGTCCGCTTGAGCGGGCCGGGGCGGTAGTCCGCGACGCGCGCCGTCGAGGGGTCGTCCCCGTCGGCGGGCGTGACGAGGTTGACGACCATGTCCAGTGTGCCGTCCCGCTGGAAGTCGGCGACCGCGGCGGTCGTGACCTCCCCCTTCTTCGCGCCGAGCAGGGCGCTGACGGCCTGCTTGGGGCCGAACGAACCGTTCGCGGCCCCCCACTGGATCGTCATCTTGGTACCGGTGTGGCCGGGGTTGCTGATCTTGTCCCGGTGACCGTCGCCGTCGAGATCGCCGAGCAGCGTGGTGGCATCGGCCAGGCACGGGGCCGTCGTCGCGGCGGTCTTGGCGGACGGCGCCGCGCCGGCCGCATGGGCCGGGAAGCCGGCGGCGACAGTCAGGGGCAGGGCGACAGCCGCGACCGGCACGGCGATCAGACGTAAGCGCTTGTGCTGCATCTTCAACTCCTCATGTCGTTGCTGGGAGATGAGATGCCGTCAGCGCCAGGCACGTTGATGCCCGAATCGCCGTATTACACAACCGTGACGTGCGAAGGGGGCGTCGCCGCCCGGACGAGGCCCGCGACGGCCCGGGACCGGCTGTGCGGCGGCCAGGCGATCACCGTCGTGACCATCGGCGCATCCACGACCGGTACGGCGGCGAGATCCTCACGTAGTTGGGTCCGGCACGACTCGGGCGCGATCCAGCAGGTGCGGCCGAGCGCGATCAGCTGGAACAACTGCGCATGGTCCCGGGCCTGCGGGCCGGGGCCGTCCGGGTAGGTACCGTCGCGGCCGGGCCAGCGCGGCAGCGGCAGGCCGGGCAGCGCGGTGACCTCGGCCGTGTGCACATGGGTCCGGGCGGTGAGGGGATGCCCGGCCGGCAGAATCACCACCTGGCCCTCCGTGCGGAGCTCTTCGGTGTCGAAGCCGGCCGTGGCGTCGAACGGCAGGTGCAGCAGCGCCACATCGGCCCGCCCGTCGCGCAGCATGCGTTCCTGCTCGCCGATGCCGCACAGGACCAGATCGACGGTGACCGCATCGGGTTCGGCGGCGTAGGCGGCCAGCAGATTCGCCAGCAGATCGCTGGACGCGCCGGCCTTCGTGGCGAGGACCACGCCCGGTCGGCCGGTGGCGGCGAGCGCGGCGCGGCGGGTACGGCGTTCGGCGGCCTCGACCGCGTCGAGTGCCGCCCGGGCCTCCCGCAGGAGCACCGCACCGGCCTCCGTCAGGGTGACCGCACGGCTGGTGCGTTCCAGCAGCACCGCTCCGAGGCGACGTTCCAGCTGGCCGATCGCCCGCGACAGCGGGGGCTGCGCGATCCCGAGCCGCTGCGCGGCCCTGCCGAAGTGCAGCTCCTCGGCGACGGCGACGAAGTACCGCAACTCCCTTGTCTCCACGCCGATATGGTACTGCCGCCACCTGGATCGATACCCACGCGGTATCGCTGCCCACCCAAACGGTGTTGGCCGACTCCCGCGCGGCCCGGACATGATCAGTCGCATGAGCGAACAGACCATCGCGCTGGTCACCGGCGCGAACAAGGGAATCGGATACGAGATCGCGGCCGGCCTGGGCGCCCTCGGCTGGCGGGTCGGGGTCGGCGCCCGGGACGAGGAGCGGCGCGAAACCGCCGTGGCGAAGCTGCGGGCGGCCGGCGTCGACGCGTTCGGGGTGCCGCTCGATGTGACCGACGACGCGAGCGTGGCCGACGCGGCCCGGCTGATCGAGGACGGCGCCGGACGTCTCGACGTACTCGTCAACAACGCCGGGATCACCGGCGAGGCGCCGCAGATGCCCACCACGGTCGACGTGGCGACGGTGCGGGCGGCCGTCGAGACCAACGTGATCGGCGTCATCCGCGTCACCAACACGATGCTGCCGCTGCTGCGCCGCTCGCCGTCGCCACGGATCGTGAACATGTCCAGCGGCGTCGGCTCCCTCACCCGCCAGACCACTCCCGGCACCGAAACGGGCCCGATCTCCGGCGCGTACGCGCCGTCGAAGACGTTCCTCAACGCCGTCACCGTCCAGTACGCCAAGGAGCTCAGCGACACCAACATCCTGATCAACGCCGCCTGCCCCGGCTACTGCGCGACCGACCTCAACGGCTTCCGCGGCTTCCGCACCCCGGAACAGGGCGCCGCGATCGCCCTCCACCTCGCGACCCTCCCCGACGACGGCCCGACCGGCAGCTTCTTCGACGACGCGGGAGAGGTGCCGTGGTGACGCGGATGCCGACGCACGACACCAACACACGCCCCGTCACGGCGAGTTGAGCATGCGCATCGTGGTGACCGGTGGATCCGGCTGAATCGGCTCCACCGGCACCTCGCCGAAGAGCTGGACGAGGCACACCACTTCAGCGGCAAGGGCCCGTTCCGTACCGGCGGTGAGGATCTCAGCGGCGGTAGGCGGCGATCGCGGTCTGGACGAACGAGCGGATCAGTGGATTCGTGTCGCCCTCGTTCCATGCCGCGACCACGCGGCTCGGCGGCATGTCGGTCAGCGGCACGACGGTGAGCCCCGCGGCCGGCTCGTGGCTCAGGAGGGTGATGCCGACCGTGCCGTTCCAGAGCACGGCTTGCTGACATTCCTGGACGGCGCGCACCACCGGGCCCTCGCGGGGTTCCCCGCCGTTCCAGTACGACTGCCAGCGGGGGTCGGTACCCTCCGGAAACCGGAACCAGCGGCGATCAGCCAGGTCGGCCAGCTTCACGCTGCCGTGGCGGGCCAGCGGGTCGTCGGCACGCAGCAGTGCTCCCACCGGGTCGGCGCGCAGCGCGCGCACGGTCAGGCCGGTCTCGTCAAAGGGGCCGCGAGTGAGAGCGACATCGACCAGCCCGGCGTGCAGCCCGCAGGTGGGATCGGTCAGGTCGGCCTCGCGGATGCGGACCTCCACGCGCGGATGCAGCCGGCGGTAGGCGTCGGCCAGTCGGGCCGCGCCCGGGTCGGCGCTGTCGCCCAGCATGCCGACGGTGAGGGTCGCGGCGCCGGCCGCCGCGGCCACACGTACGCGTACCCGGTCGGCCTGGTCGAGCAGGGAGCGCGCCTCATCGAGCAGCACCACGCCCACCGGTGTCAGCGTGACACCGGCGGGCGACCGGTCGAACAGCGCGGCGCCGACCTCGGTCTCCAGCTGCTTGATCGCCCGGCTCAGCGGTGGCTGGCTCATGTGCAGCCGGGCGGCGGCCCGGCCGAAGTGGAGTTCCTCGGCGACAGCGACGAAGTAGCGCAGCGTGCGTAGCTCCATGCTGCGACGATACCCATTCGGTATCGACTTCATGGAATGGGTCTTGGACTGTCGCGTCGCCCCGGCGGTGGAATCGGAGCATGACTGACAAACCGAAGACCAGTGAGCCGATGCCCGAACCCGCCGTATCGGCGATGCCCGACCCTGCCGTATCGGTGGTCGGTCCGGGCGACGGCGAGACGATCCTCCTGGGCACCACGCGTATGCGGGTCCTGGAGGACGGCAGCAACACCGGACACCGCCTCGGCCTCGCCGAGTCCGTCCTCGCGCCGCATACCCCCGGACCGCCCCAGCACCGCCACGCCCAGCACGACGAGGGCTTCTACATCACCTCCGGCACCGTGCGGTTCACGGTCGGCGACGACGACTACGACGCGACCGCGGGCACGTTCGTGCTGGTCCCGCCCGGGGCCCCGCACACCTTCGCCAACGTGACCGACCAGCCGGCCGTCATGCTGAGCATCTTCACGCCGGACCTGTACGTGCAGTACTTCCGGGACCTGGAGGCGATGTTCGCCGACGGCAAGGCACTGACCCCCCAGGCGAACCTCCAGGTGATGAGCCGTTACGCCACGGAGCCCGCCACCGACTTCGCCTAGAGGCCGGACTGACCGCACCGCCCCCGGCCGGCCGTCATTGGATCCGGCCAGCCACGGCGGCGCCCACCTCACAAGGTCCGCGCGTGGCCGGCGCGGCTGCCCAGGACATCTAGCGCAGCCGGCGGCTGGCGTGGTTGTCTCAGGGCCCGGACACGTAGGGGGGCGCATGGACGCACCGGGAAGCCTGGCGTTATCGGCTGTACAGGTACTGACCGCCATGGCGACAGGGGCAGGGACCGAGGCAGGCCGAGCGTTAGGAGACGTGGTACGGGCGCGGTTGGGCACTTCGGATGCGGGCCGGGCCGCTCTGGCCAGGGTGAACGCTGACCCAGCGGATCCGGCGGCGGCACAGGGGCTCCAGGAGGCGATCCGCGAGGCCATCGCGGCCGACCCCGAGTTCCAGGGCCGCGTGACGGCAGCATTGGCCGGACCGCCTCCGGCCGCTCCCCCCGCCTATACGATCAGCCACTCGTACAAGGACAGTGTCGTCATCGGCCCCGGCAGCAAGGTGCGGCGGAGTCAGATCTCACTGGGCCCGCTGACGATCAACAACACCCGGAGCGCTCGCGTATCCCTCACCGCGGCTGCCGCGCTGCTGCTCGCGCTGCTGGCCCTGGCCGCATACGGCGGGGCGCAGGTGATTACCGGCGACGACTCTCCCTGGGTATCCAGCGGTACTTCTCCGCGAAGTCCCCGCACGGCGTCCTCCGCCCCGTCGGCGCCGTCCGGTGGCGCGTCCGTCCCGGTAGTGCGTGACGCGGCCGCGGCGGAGCAGATCCTTCCCGGCCCGAAGAGCCTGCCGGACGGCTGGGCTTTCGCCAGCGGCTCACCGCAGAAGGACACGTGCCGCAACGGCCGTGTGGGCAGTGAGAAAGATGGGACGCTCCACTACATCTGCAAAGGCTCGCTGCTGGACCTGACAGCGTGGTACAACCCGGGAGCCGCGGCCGGTTTCGACAAGGTGCACATCGAGGTCGTGACGTACTCCAGCCATGACGCCGCCGCTCAGGGATACCTCGGTCAGAAAGCGGAGGAGGCCAACAACCCACCCAGCGGCGTGACGGAAGAATCGTTGCCCTCCTACTGCGAGCAGTCAGCCTTCTTCAGCGTGACCTATCCCGGCATCCTCGACGGCGTGGACAGAGGGGAGGCACGGAGCGTCGTCCACTGCGGGACTGTCATCTTCAGCGTCTACGCCAGGAACGAGCACGGGAGCAGCGTCGATCTCGACACGCTCACCGCCCTCAGCCAGACGGTTGCCACCCGCGCCCAGCAGACGCTGAACGGCAAGACCCCTACTGCCGCCTTCGGCCGTTCCTGAACTTCGCCAATGTGGTCGTCGTCCGGGCCCACGTCAGTGGCCGGCCCCGGATCAGTCGCTTCGTGGGGCCGGCTACCACCGCCGATTGCCGATCGCGCCATCCGCTGACGACGATCCGGTGATCGCGTGTGCGGGAACGGCCGCATGGAAGATGCTTCAGGAGGGCCCCGGCCCCGACAGCCAGTCGGCGAGCGCGTCGCGCGTGGCACGCGTATGGGGATGTTCGGGGCCCAGGATGCTCGTACGGTCGGCGAGCAGTTCGGTGAGCAGGGCCACAGCCCGGCCAGGTTCGCCGGCTTCCCCCCGACTCTGGGCGAGGGAATGGCGAGTCTTGAGGGTGTCCGGGTGCTCGGGACCCAGGCTGCCCGTCTGGTCGGCGAGCAGTTCGGTGAGCAGGGCCACAGCCCGGCCAGGTTCGCCGGCCTCGCCCCGCCAGTGGGCCAGGGCGTGGCGCGTCGCAAGCCTTTGGGGATCGAAGGTGTCGAGTAGCCGCACCTGGTCGGCCAGCAGTTCTTCGAAGTCGGCCACTGCACCGGAAGAATCACCAGCCTTTCCCCGCCACCACGCCAGGCCGTACCGTGCGGACGGGACAGGGGGTTCGAGCTGAGGCAGCGCACCGGCGCTGCCGTCCGTAGCTCCGCTGCTGGCCTCCAGATCAACGGCCCTTTGCTCGTCCCTGATTCTCTGTGCCGCGCGGACGCTGCGACGTGGAGAGAACGTGCGGGTCTTGTATGTGAGCGCCTGTATGCGGTCGGCCAGCAGTGCTTCGAAAGCCTTGACGGCTGAGGTCGGATCGCCACTCTCCCCTAGCGCCCAGGCCAAGCCGTAGCGAGTGCCAAAAGTGCTCAGGCCATTCCTTCCGAACACTCCTTCCTTATCGAGGAGCAGCTTTTCGAACGCGACCGCTGCTCCGGCGGAGTCGCCTGCCTCCATCTGCCACCAAGCAACGTTGTGCCGAGCGCTCAACTGCTCAATGCGCTTGCCGAGTTCGTACGCGCGTCGATTGCTGAGGCTTTCGAACAGCGCCGGTTTGGGATCTTCCCGCGCAGACAGACCAGTGAGATCCTGGACCGCGCCACCGCACGCGGCGAACTCACCACCCGCCCCGACCCGGCCACCCTCAACGCCCTACTGGTCGGCCCCGTCTTCGCCTGGCTCTTCCTACTGTCCGAATCCCCCGACCAACTCCCCGCCCTCACCGCCACACTCCTCGACGCGACACTCGCCCTCATCAGCCCGGGCCTCCCGGCGCCGGAGGCGAATCCGGCAGCGAACTCGTGACGTGACCCAGCGCCTTGAGGACATCGGGCGTTCGGGTTGACGCGGCGTTCTGGGGTCATCCGTCAGAAGTCGCACCAAGTTCTCCGACCTGAGGCTTAGTCGAGTTCAACCGGTGGAGGGATGCCCGGTAGCTCCGCTGCGTGGGATCTTGATGGCGTACAAGACTGCCATGGGCCAGAAGCGGGGGGCGCAAATGCAGCCGCTTTGGTGTGTCGAAGAAGCCGTGCGGGCCGTCCCGGGCATTTCCGCCCGGCGTAGCGGACAGTTCATAAAGCCGGCGGCCTGTTTATGCGGGCGAATTCGGTGCGTTCCAAGCGGTGTTCATGGCAGGGCCCAGCCGTCTGTTGCGGCGGGCCGTCACGACCGCGCAGCCCGCCGCTGAGATCTGTCGCGGCGAGGGCCGTTAACCCGTTCACTGACGCTTCCATCACGGGCCGCGACATGTCACGACGCTGCTGCCTCCTGGTGTCTTCCCGCAGATCACGGACGTCGGGACGTGGTGCCGCGCTCTTCTCAACGACCCGACGCATACCCGACACATATCTGACACATAGGGGTGAGCATGGAAGCCCGTATCAGCGGTCTTGTGGGTCGTGAGGCCGAGACGGCGGAAGTGAGGAGGCTGGTGGAGACCGCTGTGGCGGGCGCCGGGCAGAGTGCCTTCATCGTCGGGGAGGCCGGTCTGGGCAAGACCTCCGTACTGGAGGAGGGCATGGGGACGGCGCGGCGGCTGGGGATGCGGGCGCTGAGCGGGGCGGCGCAGGACAGGGAGCGGCAGCTGCCCTTTGCGGCGATCGCCGGCTGCCTGGGGGCGGACGCGGCGTCCAGCGATGGTCTTCGCTCCCGGGTCGCCGAGATCGTGCAGGGACACGAACGGCGCGGGATACCGGGGGCGCTGGGCGGTGGGGGCGAGGCGGACTTCGCCGGTATGGAAGCGCTGCTGGGGCTGGTGGAAGACCTGTGTGCCCGTGAACCCCTGGCGCTTTTCTTCGACAACCTTCAGTTGGCCGACCCGGCGAGCCTGGAGGTGGTACGCCGGTTGATGCGGTCAGTACATCAGCTCCCGCTGCTCCTTGTCGGGGCCTATCGGCCGGACCACCTGTGTGAGGTCGACCGCCTGGTGCGCGGGGCGGCGCTCGGGCGGCACACCGTGCTGGAGTTGGCGCCGCTGAGTCCGTCCGCCGCATCAGCCCTGTTGGCCGAGCAGTGCGGCGGTGCGCCCGGTCCACGGCTGTGGTCCATGGCTCAGGGCGCGGCGGGAAACCGCCTGTACCTCACAGAGCTGGCCGCTGCCTTGCTGCGTGAGAAGGCGATCGAGGTACACGACGGGGCCGCGGATCCTGTTCCGCCGCTGAAGACACTGATCACGCGTCGGTGGCGTCATCTGCGTGACGACGTCCTCCAAGCACTCCGTGTCGCCGCGGTGCTGGGAGCCGACTGCACGGTGACCGACCTCGCGGCAGTCCTGGACAGACCGGCACACGAGGTGCTCAGCATCGTCAGCGAGGCAGCGGGGGCAGGCATCCTGTGTGAGGTCGGCAGCCACCTGGTCTTCCGCCATGCGCTCGTACGGCACGCCCTGTACGAGGCCCTGCCGGGCTCGACGCGTGCCATGCTGCATTTCAGGGCGGCACAGGTCCTCGCCGGTACCGGTGCGACACCCGAACGAGTCGCCGGGCATCTGCTCGCCGAGGCGCCCGAGACCGGGGGCTTCCTGACGTCCTGGCTGATGGAATCAGCCGCCGCGCTCACCAGCCGGGCCCCCGCCCTGGTCATCCAGCTGACCGACAGGGCTCTGGCGCTGACGGGGCCCGAGGATCCGCGCCGGGGAGGTCTCCAACGGCATCGTGCCCTCGCCCAGTTGACGCTGGGGGAGCTGGCAGCTGCCGAGGAGACCGCTCGCTGCGCGCTGCTCGAACCGGGTGCCGCCGAGTGGGAGTGGGCCCTGCGCTGGATCGTCGTGCAGGCGGCGTTCTACCGCGGCCGGCCGGATCTGGCGCTGGCCGAAGCCCAGGCCGTACAGGGCAGCGAGGGGGTTCCGGCGACCGAGGCGACGCGGTTCCGGTCGGTCAGCGCCATGTGCCTGTTGACGCTGGGCAGGCTCCGGGAAGCCGAGAGGGCGGCAGAGGCGGCTCACCGCGAAGCGCGTGGCGACGCCCCGACGCTGGCCAATGCCCTGCATGTGCTGTCCGGCGCACGCTTCCTCGAAGCTCCCGGGCCCGAAGCACTGGAACTGGCCCTCCAGGCCATCCGGTTCGCCGCGCGCTCCTACCACCCCGCGGAGCGCTTCCGGTTGGAGCTCACCCTGGCCAGCGGCTATACCGAGCTGGACCGGGGGCCGGAGGCACAACGCACGCTGGCCGCTGTCCATGAGGCCACGGAGCGCGCGGGTGGGATGTTTCTGCCCTGGTACCACTTGTCGAGTGCGCTCCTCGCGTTCAACACCGGCCGCTGGGACGACGCCCTCACCGAAGTCGAGGCCGGGCTCGACCCGGGCGAGCACTTCGCGATGAGCCGGGCCCTGCGCTCAGTGGCGGCGCTGATCGCCGTCCACCGAGGACAGCGGAGTGACGCCGCAGCGCACCTGACCGCCGTGGACGCGGCGTCCGATACCGGAACGGTCGCCTGGTTCTACGAGCATCTGCCGCTGTGCGCCCGCGCCCTCGCCGACGAGGCCCGCGGCGATTGCGAGCAGGCCTACGGCCGGCTTGCGCACGCCTTCGACAACGGCATCGGCCATCTGCCCAGCCGACGTACCCTCGGCTTTCTGACCCCGGATCTCGTCCGGCTCACGCTGTCCCAGGGCGACACCGCGGAAGCCCGGCGCTTCACCGCCGCTGCCCGGGCACGGGCCGACCACAGCGCCGTGCCGCACCACATCGCCGACGCCTACCGCTGCCAGGGGCTGCTCGACCAGGACCCGGACCTGCTCCTGGAGGCCGCGCGCTGCTACCACG
The DNA here is from genome assembly GCF_030406865.1 of Streptomyces sp. P9-2B-2. NCBI lineage: Bacteria > Bacillati > Actinomycetota > Actinomycetes > Kitasatosporales > Streptomycetaceae > Streptomyces > Streptomyces sp. P9-2B-2. The sequence goes on from NZ_CP129126.1 coordinate 1,648,118, forward strand.
AGGCGCCCAGACCCCTGAGCGAGGCACACGCCCGCACCGACGCGGCGGAGCTGCTGGCCGGCCGCCGTCAGCAGGCACAAGCCCGCGTGGTGCTCGATCAGGCGCTGGCGATCTACACGCGCCTGGGCGCCGACTGGGACGCGGCCCGCGCCGCCGCCCGTTTGCGTACCGTCGCCGTACACCGCGGTGTACGGGGCACACGCAGCGGTCACCGGCATGGCTGGGATGCGCTCACCGACACCGAACGCCTCGTCGCAAGCCATGTCGCGGGCGGCCGCTCCAACCCCGAGATCGCCACCCTGATGTCCATCTCCCGACGCACCGTCAGCACCCATGTCTCGCACATTCTCAAAAAGCTGACACTCGCCTCGCGGGTCGAAATAGCCGCCGAATTCATCCGCCGCACCAGCCAGGGGAGATGACGCCCGAGAGACGTCACGGCCCCTGGCTCCGCATTGCCGTGCGGTCCGAAGAGGCCCGTCGTCCACAGCCGGACCTCTTCGCGTACCCGGGCGCTGTGGCCGGGTGCATCATGGATCCGGACGCCCGAGGGGACCGACACAAAAGAGCGGACTGGCACGTGACACACATTCTGGTCATCGGTGGCGGGATCGCCGGTACGGCGACCGCGCTGGCCTTACACAAGGCGGGATTCGACGTCACCGTGCACGAGGCGCACCCCGACACGGCCGAGGACATAGGGGCGTTCCTGACCCTGGCGAGCAACGGGATGCGCGCGCTGGCGGAGCTCGATGCCTCGCACGTGGTCACGGCTCTCGGTTTCCCGCTGCGCTCCATGCGGGTGCTCGACGCCCAGGGCGGTGAAATGGCCCAGGTGCCGCTGGGCGAAGCCGACGACGAGCTGCTGCGGTACCGGTGCCTGCGCCGGGGCGAGTTGAGCGCCGCTCTCCAGGCGGAGGCCGTGCGCCGGGGAATCGGGCTGACGCACGGTGCGCGGCTGGTGTCCGTCGAGAACGGCCCGGACGAGGTGACCGCCCGATTCGCCGACGGCAGCGTCTCGACGGGCGATCTGCTCGTCGGCGCGGACGGTCTGCGCTCGACCGTCCGGCAGTCGATCGCGCCCGGGGTGGAGCCCGTTTACGCGGGGCAGAGCGTCTACTACGGCTACACGCGCAGCGCGCCGGTGGCGGAGGACACCGGCCACATCACCATGGTGCGGGGCAGCTCCGCCGCCTTCGGCTACGCGGTCTCGCCGGACGGGGAGGCGTACTGGTTCGCCCGCGTCGGCGGAGACGCCCTCCCCGCCGACGCACTCGCACACCCCACGCCGTCCCACTGGCGGGAGCAACTCGTCGCACTGCTGGGCAAGGACGCCACCCCCGCCGCGGGCATCGTCGCGGCCTCCACCGACGACATCATGGCCACCAACGCCACCGAGCTGCCGCCCGGAACCCCCTGGCGCTCCGGCCGGACACTGATCATCGGCGATGCGGCGCACGCCGCCTCACCGGCGACGGGACAGGGGGCCTCGATGGCACTGGAGGACGCCGTCATCCTCGCCAAGTCCCTACGGGACACCCCCGATCCGGACAGCGCCCTCTCCCTCTACGAGACGTGCCGCCGCCCCCGCGTGGAGCACAACATCACCGCCAGCGGAGAAATCTCCCGCGGCACCCGCCCCCCGTCCCGCACCGGCGGAGGACCGCCCCCACAACGCCCCGGCGACGACACTCTCGCTACCCAGCTGGACTGGCCCCGCGATCTGAACGCCGTCACCAGCACCGCGGACTGAGCAGGGGGTCCACCAGGCCCTCACCGGGCTCCGGCGCGAGAAGACCCGGAACAGCGTCGGCGCCGGTGCCCACCGCGCGGATGTCTCCCGCGTGCTCCCTGCCGCCCCGCCCCGCCACTTCACGGCCCGTTCACCGCACCGGTGAACGGGCCGTCCCCTGTCAGGGTCCCCACCCACCACCTCACCGAGGGGGTGTTCGGTGCCATGCCGCCGAGTCGTCAAGCAGCTGGCCGCCGCGCACGCCGCAGGCCCTCGGGCGAGGGCGCGAATCGTGGGATGCACGTCGTTGACGCCCGCACCCGGAGCCAGCAGGCTGAAGACGTGCAGCAACGACGCATCGTCTTCGTGGTCTTCGACGGTTTCAGGCCCTGGATTTGGCCGGCCCGCACGAGGTGTTCCAGTACGCGGGGACGCTCTCCGGCGGTTACGACTGCCATTACTCCCACTGGCCAAGATCGAGCTCTCTGACGCCTAGCGGCGCAAAATCAACCAGTACTTCGACGTCACCCGAGCCGGCCAGCTCTTCGCGCGCCGCGTCATCCTCGTGGAAGGCATCGCCGAGGCGGTCCTGCTGTCGGTGATCGCCCGCCACTGCGTTTTCGGGTCCAGGCCGAGCCGCTGCGCGGTCGCTGCGCGAGCCAGGACATCGCGCCCGGAACCCTGATACGGCAGAGCTGTCCGACCGAGGAGGGAAGCCCGCCCAGGAAGCCGTGCGCGAAGCGAGAGCATCGGCGAGATCGATGGTGTCATCGGCGCACAATAGGTAGAGGGCTGACCGGGCTTCCTGCATCCGGCCCGCCAGCTGGCGCGTGTGCCAGGTCGACGGGGCTGGTGTGCAGCACTCGAAGTCACGGCAGAAGCGTACGGCGCAGGGCACGTGCGGCACGCGCCGCGTCGGTCGGCCCCATCTCGCGGCGCCGCATCGCAGGCTCCTTGGGGTGGACGGCTGCCGATGCGTGCTGCCGCACAGGCTCCACTACGGCCCGCTCGCGCACGCGCGAAGGCCGCGGTCGACAACATCGGCTGAGCTGGCCTCAGCGCATCGACAGATAAGGCAATCCGTCGGATCGCACCGACGGATTGCCGACCACGGGGGCGTCGCCGCGCGGGTCGCGGCGACGGGGCAAGAAGTATGTACGCAGGGGGGCGTTCATGGCGTCATGGGACATTCAGCCGCAGGGAGTGCAGGGCCAGTTGAAGGTCGTCGGCACGCATGCCGAAGATCTGGGGAAGGTCCTCAGCACACTGCTCTCTGACATACAGGAGGCGGCTCAGGCAGCGGGTACGGCCGTGCCGGGCACGCAGGCTCGAACGCCGCTGTCGCCCGGGCCGTGGGCACCGAGGAACAAGCCGTTGGGACCGGCGGCCACCTCCCTGTTCACGCAGACGGCGACGGGGCCGGTCGCCGCGGCCCTGTCCGAGTACGTGACGAAGCGCAAGCCGCGCATGACGGCAATGGCCGACCGCTGCCAGGCCGCCGTTCTGGGGGCTGCCAAAGCCACCAATGAGTACGTCCAGGGCGATCTGGAGGCGGCCAAGAACGCCCAGAACGCCGCCCACAGGGTGCGGCTGGATGCTCTCAAGGACTTCGGGGGGAAGAAGAAGTGAGCGGCGGACCGGTCGATCCGGCCGATGTACCGGTCTTCACCGGTGATCTGGACGTTCTGGAAGCCAAGGCGAAGGCGCTGTCCCGCGGCGGCTCCAAGGTCCAAACCGCTGGCTCGGATGTCCACAAGTCCTTCGGTGGACTGGCTGCCTTCTACAAGGCGCCTGAGGCGGAGCAGCTGTTCGGCGTCACCAAGCCGGTGGCGGACACGGCGCATGACCTGAGTGACGACATGCATGTCATCGCCGGGGCTCTGAGCACCTACGCCCGTGAGATCAGGCCACTGATCCACCGGCTGGAGCAGCTCAAGCAGGAAGCCGCCGATTTCCGCGACAACGAGGCCGCCGAAGACGACTGGAGCGAGGACGGCGACCTGACCGACGAGAACCTCAATCGCCGCAACAAGATCGCCGAGGTCTGGGCCGCGTTTCAGGAAGCCGAACGCGACTGCCACGCCAAGATCGTCGCGCTGGTACCAGGGGGCAAGGCGCTCCACACGATCGATGCCTCCCACAAGAAGGGATACGGCTACGACGCCGAAGCCCTCAAGGCGTCCAAGAGCCTTCCCTGGGGCGACGCGGTCGAGGAATCCGTTCCCTGGTGGCAGGTGTGGGAGCACGGCTGGGACTTCGGCAAGGGCTTCATCGTCGACGGCGTGGGGGGCACCATCGACGGCATTTACACCCTGTTCGGCGGGCACGGCGGGGACGCCGCCGGCGAGGCATGGGCCGGTCTGGCCAAGCTCTCCACCGCAGTGGCGATCACCACCACGCCCGGTTTGAACGTCGCCTACTGGATGGCGCCGGGGAAGATGCTCCCCTCCTGGCTGCGGGACTCGCGTACCGCGGTGCTGGATACCGGCAAGGCCCTTGTGGCCTGGGACCAGTGGGAAACGAACGGCTCCCGAGCCGCCGGCGCGGTCACCTTCAACATCGTGACCGCCCTCTTCACCCGCGGTGGCGGTGCCGCCGTGCAGGGCGCGGGCAAGGCCGGCGCGCTGGCCAAGGGCCTGTCCGTCGTCAGCAAGGTGGGCAGCGCCGTCGACCCGATGACCTACGTCATCAAGGGCGCAGGTGCAGGCCTGTCGAAGGTCGGCGACCTGATGGCCCACCTCAAGGGCCTCGGCCACGTCGAGACCCCGAAGATCTCCGAGGGCGCCTACAGCCTGCCCGAAGGCGCCGTCGAGATGCCGGACGGCACGATCCAGCTGCCCAAGGCTGCCGCCATCCCGGAAGGGGCAACCAAACTCCCGGGCGGCAGAATCGAGCTGCCCAAGGACACGGTCACCTTCCCACCGGGGACGGTAAAGAGCCCATTCAACGGCAAGTACATGGTCCCCAGAGGCGACCTCTTCAACTCGGACGGCAGCCTCTTCCAGCGTGCCGAGGAGGCAACCAAGGAGGCGCCCGCCCAACCCGCCACGGGCGCGGACAACCCACGAATCGAGACCCCGGCTCACCAGGAGCAGCGGGTCCTGGCCAGCGTCGGCGGACGAGGCGACGACTTCACACGCGTCGGCTCGGACATCTCCAACCCGGCCCACATCGGCGACGACGCGGGCCACAACCCAGGCAACCACGCCGACGACCTTGAGCGGGGCCCCTCGGCCACCTTATGAACCCTCGAGCGGCCGCCATGGCGATGGTGGGAACGGCGTCGGCAACGACGTCACCCGTGCAAGCGGGGGTCACGGTGACGCCACACCGAGCGGCGTCGGATCCCACGCGGACACCACGCCTTCAGGCAGTGGCCACGGCCCGAGCGTTCCGCACCAGGGCAGCCATGACGTGCAGCATCCTGGCCAGGGCCTTCCGCACAGTGAACATGTTGATAGCGGTCCAACTGGTGCACCTGGTCATGAGCACACGGATACACGTCTGCCGCACGAAGAGGCGCCTGACCAGCCCACGGGCCCGCACGGTGCCGATGAATCGGAGAATTGGGGCACCTACAACGATGAACCGGTCAACTATGCGCTCAAGCCTGACGAAGATGCGGTTGCGGCATACGAGCGCATCCGTGCGACGACGGACGATGTACCCAGAATCGCAGAGAATTATGGAATTGACCCGGCAGTGGTGGAGCGAGCCAAGAGCAACCTCTTCCTAGAAAAGCATGACATCTACAACGGCCCCGGCCCCGAGGGCTTCAAGCCGGGTGTCTACTTTACCGCATACGATAAAATTGCCGATCTGTGGACTCGGGCAGAAAAGGGAACCTTGAAGGATATGGAGGGATCCTTCCGCGGGTTGCTGATTCACGAGTACGTGGAAAGTCGGCTTCTGGAGGCAGGGGCGCCCTTCACATCCGGTCACCCGTCGGCCTGGGCGGACAATCGCGATTGGTCCAATGGACACCTAGGCGCGCACGATGTGGCGCCGATTTCTTTTCGAGGCGCCCCGCCCACCGCGAAGGGTACCCTAGTCCTCTGGCCCAAGATGGGGCTGGAGATTCCTAACTTCACTCTCGCCGACGATCTATCCAACCTGGACATCCTGGTAGAAGCGGCGAAGAAGGGTTTTGAGTTGCCATGAGCAATGGACGTGCGAATGCCTTGGTGGAACGAATCATCGCCATCAACTGGCACGCCGCTGAAGACAGCTTCGAGCACGGGACATCTCGCGCTTGGTTGATGCGCGAGTATCTTCGCCGATCGGCACTCTGGGTCCAGGAACTCCAAAAAGAAGAGCATCGCCCGTTCTTTGACGTAGCACAGTCGGACCGCTGGCCCTTCTTCGACATTGCACAACGGGTCGACCCGTTGGTGTGCGCCGACGAAGAAGTCGCGAGCCGCCTTGACGAATTCCTGTCCGAACATGCAAGTAGCTTGCTTGTAGGCAGGGTCTGTCGCGCTGCCTTGAATTGGACGTCGCTTTCAGAAGAATCGCTCGCGAAGTTTCCCGATCTGCCGGACCCGTTCGAGCCGTTGATCTTGCTCTTTGAGAGGGGCGGAGGGTTCTGGATCGAGAATGGGTTCATCGATTTTGTGGCCAGTCGCGTTCGGTTGGCGACGTGGGATGAGCATGTCGCGGCCGAGCCGCTGACTTTGCTTGATGCGGGTACGCTCGACGCTCTGGACGAGGAGTAGATGCTCTCTGGTGAGCATCTACACGCGGAAGCTGTGCCGATTCGCCGTGTACTGGGCGCCCCCCGGGCGTCGGCGGGAGAGTGGCCGCCTCCCGGCGGATATCCGTCGCCCGGAGCTGGCCGACAAGGGTGAATTCTATTCCGAATCCACCGGCGAGTACTATGACATCAAGGGCGTCCACTCCGACTATCCCCCCTTCAACAACGTGCGTGACAAGTCTCAGCCGTTCAAGGGTGCGTACGACCCGGCCAATAACGAGGCTTGGGTCAACAAGCAGCTGGCGAAGCAGATCGAAAAACGTGGACGTATAGTTATTGTCGACGTTCGGAACGCAAATCAAGCGGCAATCGACAGCATCAAGGATGTCGTCGAAAGCCGTGGTTGGGGAGATCGTGTCATCTGGTACCCATAAGAACTGGAAGCCGACTGCGCTCCCGGCCGATCCGGAAGCCACGCGGCAACTGCAGGAATGGCTCGCCTCGGAGGAATATAACCTCAATGGCATGGAGCGCGACTTCCGGGGCGCCGACCTCTCGGGTGGGGACTTCTCAAACGCGTGGTTCACCGATGCGGTCCTCGTGGGCGTGCGACTTGTCGGCGCGTCCTTCTACCGGGCCGACCTTCAGTCGGCGGATCCGACCGGGGCGGATCTGACCGGAGCGGATCTCGTCAAGGCGAACCTGGACGAGGCCGTGCTCCGAACGGCGCGGCTCAACGGGACGGACATGGTCGGGGCTTCGCTGTACGGTACCGATGCGTCGGGAGCGAGCTTCCGCACAACGAGGTTCCTCGGTGCTTCGCTGATCGACACCGACATGAGGGGCGCGGACCTGACGGATGCCGTCCTTGACGAGAACATCTTCGAGATCAAGGCCGACGACTCCACGGTGATGCGTGGCTTGACAGGCACCGTATTCGGGCCGGTCACCGTCTTCAGTGGCGAATCGTCCCGAGAACTGGCCGGCACCGAACTCGAGGCATGGATCGCTGAGCGGGGTGGGCAGGTACGGGTACTTCCTCCGTACCGCACACCGCAGTAGGGCCACGCCCCGGAGTTCACGACAGGGCAATGCAGGAGATCCACAGAGCGCTCGCCACAGTCCTCCGCACTCGGCTCTACACCCAGGGCAATTTCGGTGAGCCCCATTTCGGGGGGCTCACCGGACTGAAACAGGAAGTTCGATGGCCATGCTGATGCGCTCAAGCCAGGAGGCAAGGCAGAGACCACCACGGTGCGCGAGACGTTGGACAAGACTGGGGTCCACTGCGCAGTACGGAAGCACCTCGGGAACCGCCTGCGACCGGCGTGCTGTGCGAGTACTTCCGATGTGAGTACCTGGCCGGCGAGGCCACCAACAGCGACGCGGCCGAGAACATCGACGTGATGTGGGTCCCCAGCAACGCGGTGACCCGCTTCATCTCCGTCGATACGATCTTCCCACCCGTCCTGGCCGTCCTGGAGAAGCAGACGTGACGCAGCAGAACACGGACGAGCGGTCGGGTATCGCCGCCACCATCGTCGTTCACGAGGGCCGTGTGCTCATGGTCCGCCGCCGGGTGAGCGAGGGACAGCTCTCCTGGCAGTTTCCGGCCGGCGAGGTCGAGCCCGGCGAGGAACGCGAGGACGCCGCCGTACGGGAGGCCCAGGAGGAGACAGGGCTGACCGTGATGGCGGTCAAGCTGCTCGGCGAGCGCGTCCACCCGAAGACGGGCCGCCTGATGTCGTACACCGCCTGCCAGATGCTGGGCGGCACAGCTCATGTAGCGGACACCGAAGAGCTGGCCGAACTTGCTTGGGTCGCCCACGGTGACATCCCGGAGTACGTGCCCTACGGATTGTTCGAGCCGGTGCAGGAGTACCTCAACGGTGCCATGCCGTCCTGAGCCGCCCCAGAGCTCTTCGGCGTCTCGTCCGGTGGGCAGCGCAGTGTCATCAAGCAGACGGCTATCCGTGTCGGTGACGTCTTGGTCGTCGTCTCGGGAGCCCCCAGCCTTGTCGATACGCAACTGAAGGGGGCCCTCGGCAAGGTGCCGCGTGCAGTTTGACTCCCGCTGTCGGCGGACTCGAAGTGGGGCCAGAGGCCGGGATACCTCCCGGCCGCTGGCCCCACTTCTCATCTCGCGCGATCGTCCGTGATCGTGCCCTCAACGGCTGGGAGGACGGCAGCCTACGCGTCGCCTCCGCGTGCTTCCCTGAGGATCTCGAGGCTCTCTGCGTCCTTGGGTTCGGAGCGGCGGAACTGCGGTTGGCCGAGGTCCATTTGGAGTGCGGCGTGAAGTGGCGCGGGGTAACGGGTTCGATCGGACCACGAGAGCGCCTGGTGGCTGAGTCGGGCTGCGGCGACGGCGAGGGCCTCGCGCTCGTACCCGTCGCGCGTGTACATCGGAGTGATTTCGCGAGTGGTCATGCTGTACCAGGGGGAGTTGAGTTCGTTCTCCTTGCGCTCGTCAGCGTTCTTTGACGCCTTGCCCGGGTCGGCACGCCAGCGGGTCTTCCACTGTCCGTGGCGCTTCTTGCCGTAGTTGCGGGGCTCGGTGAACAGGAACCACGGATGCCCCTCGGGACCGTCTTCCGGGTAGTAGAGGTCGCTGGAGGTCTTGAGCGGCTTGGTGGTGCCGTTCTTCAGCTTCTCAATGACGGAGACGAGTCGTGGCATCTCGGCTTGCGCGCAATTTCATGCGGATGATGCTGACGGGATTCCAGGAGGCGGGCAGGCCGCTTCCTGGAAGCCACAGGCGGGGGTCGTCCGGGTCAGGACTGAGGCCCTGCTTGTTGTTGTGCAGGCCCGGCGTAAGTACGTTGCCCTCTACGCCCCCTTGAAGCATCGGAAAGAGGGCGAATAGCGTGATATACCGGCGCCCGCCACCCTGGAGCCGCTTGCCGAACGGCTGCCCATTCGAAATCAGGCCGGAGGCATGATCTACCCCGACCTTTTCCGTAAATCCTGGGACCGGGCACTGAAACGCCTCGGGCTTCCCGGCTACAACCCGCACGACCTGCGGCACAAGTGGGCCACCGTGACCCTGAGCAACGGTGTGCCCATCCATGAGGTGTCGCGATGGATGGGCCACAGCTCGATCAAGATCACGGTGGACCGCTACGGCCACCTCACCCTCGACGGCGGCGAGCGCTGCCGGCCGTCAGGTCACCGGGCCACCTTCGGGGTGCACATGCTCAGCGGATTCCCAGCTCCGCGAGTACCCGGTGCTGAGTTGGTGCTGGCTTAGCCGGGAAGTAGAGGTAACAGACCCCTCCCGAACCGCTCTTGACCTGGCCGTTTGCGTCGTGGCGCTTGGTCCGCAGCCAAATGTTCTCGAACTGGAATGCAGAGCGGTAACAGACGTCGGCTCCGATGGCAAACATACAGGTCAACGGCTTGGGCTCGTTCACTGCGAACGAGCCCAAGCCAGGCCGTGCTGAGTTCGTGCTGACTTCCGCTGCCGTCCCTTCCGGTCCGTTCGGGGGCGTTGTGCTGGATCGGTGCTGACTTCCGGCACCGGCGGGTGGATGCGCCGACAGCCCACAGCCTCGACATGCTCGCGCCTCAATGTGTGTTACGCCGGATCCAACGCCGTCCCTCGCGCGGGGACCAGTCATGACTGCCCATGGCTCCAGGCAGCGTGCCGTCCGGAATCCGCAAGGTCGCGGCCTCTGGTCCCCGCACCCGCGGGGTTGGCCCAGCCCCAGCTGTTCCCCCTTGGGGCCTGGTCCTGCTCCCCGCACGTGCGGGGTTGGTCTCTTCGCGGCAGGCGCGATGCTTCCCGACGCACGTGGTACCTTGAGCTTGTTCCGCTTTGACGGACACCATTGGTGTGGTGGTCAGGCTGCGAGTGCGGTCTCATATTCGGCGGGACTGCGGTAGCCGAGGCTGCTGTGTAGTCGGTGCAAGTTGTACCAGCCCTCGATGAAATCAAAGATCGCGGTGCGGGCGGCGGCCCGGCTGGGCCAGGCGGCAGTGCCGAGCAACTCTCGCTTGATAGTGGCGAAGAACGACTCGGCGAGCGCGTTGTCCCAGCACTGGCCGGTGCGGCCGACCGACAGCCGGATGCCGAACTGGTCAGCCAGGGAGGCGAATTGCTGACTGGTGTACTGGCACCCGCGATCGGAGTGGAAGATCACCGGACGGGTGGGGCGACGCTGCCGGCAGGCGGCCTTCAGAGCATCGGCGACCAGATCGGTCCGCAGGTGATCGGCTGTCGCCCAGCCCACCACCCGGCGCGAGGCGATGTCGATGACAGTGGCCAGGTAGAGCCAGCCCTCCTCGGTCGGGATGTACGTGATGTCGCCGCACCAGCGAGCGTCGAGGGCCGCTGCGTCGGGCCGGAAGTCCCGGACAACGAGGTCGGGCCGCACGGCAGCTCGTGGATCGGGGATCGTGGTCGGGTGCCGCCGTCTGCGGTGCCGGCCCTGCAGCCCGGCGGCCCGCATCAGCCGGGCGACGCGGCGACGGCCGCATCCGGAGCCCTCACGCTTCAGTGCGGCGTGGATACGTGGGGAGCCGTAGGTGCCGCGCGAGTGCTCATGGACTTGCGTGATCTGTTCGGTCAGCTCGGCGTCGCGGGCTGCCCGCGGGCCGGGAGTACTGGTGCGGCGGGCGTAGAAGGCGGTTCTGGAGACCTTCAGCAGTTCACACGCTCGCTTGACGTTGTGGCCGCTCTGCTTCTCCGCCTCGATGAACGGGTGCACCGTCACCGGGTCTCCTTCGCGAAGAAAGCCGTGGCTCGCTTGAGGATGTCGACGTCCTCGCGCAGTCGGCGGTTCTCTCGCCGCAGCGCGGCCAGTTCCTCGCGTTCGCTGCTGGTCAGGCCTTCGCGCTCGCCCGCGTCGACCTCGGCCTGGCTGACCCACAGCCGTACTGCCGTCTCGGTCAGATCGAAGTCCTTGGCAATCTGACCGACCGAGCGGTCACCGCGCCGGCACAGCTCGACGATCTCGGCCTTGAACTCCGGCGTGAACGAACGGCGAGGCCGAGGCTTCTTCTTCCCCATGCTCTCCATGATGGACATCCTCCCGGGGCAGAACCCCTGATCTCTGATGTCCGTCAAAGCGGATCAAGCCCACCCGGTCAGCAGGCCCCAAAGATGCACCCCCGTGCCGTTGCCGGAGGCGAGGACGACTGCGCCCCTGGGAGTGGGGACACCAGCGAGCGCCTCTCTTGGTCACCGGCCTCGTGGTTACCGTCATCACCTGACCCCCGCGTCGGCGGGGGTGTTCCCCCGTACAACATCGCGATGTTTGCGAAGGAGCGGTGGTCCCCGCACCTTGCGGGGTGCGCCCCTACGTGCCCGCGACCTGTGCCAAGCACTGGACCTCGGCTTCCAGCCGAAGAACATCGAGAGCATCCGCTCCAAGCTCAAGCCCCGCCGCCAGGGGGAACCGACGAAACGCGCTGGTCGGAACAGCCCACGGCACACCAGGATCGCTTCCCGCGAGGAATGTGATCGTTTTCCACCCGTCAGGTGAGCAGTGCTGTCCGCCTAGCGCGCCATGCCACCGGTGTCCGCGGGCGCTGTGACCACACGGCCCGAAGCAGGGTGCAGTTGGTGCAGTTCGAGGGTGCAGCACTTGGCGCCGCCGCCCGCCTTGAGGAGTTCTGGCAGTTCCACCCCGACGGGGTTGAAGCCGCGCTCCCGCAACCGTGCGGCGAGGGAGCGCGCGGCCTCGGGCAGGACTACGTTCCGGCCGTCGCTGAAGGCATTGAGGCCGAACACCGCCGCATCCTCCGCACAGGCCAGGATCGCGTCCGGGAACATCTCCCGGAGCACGGCGCGACTGCCCGGCGTGAACGCGGCCGGATTGTACATGACCTCGTCGGGCGCGAGCACACACAGCGCCGTGTCCAGGTGGTAGTAGCGGGGGTCGACCAGGGTCAGTCCGACCACCGGCACCCCGAAGAACTCCTGCGCCTCGGCGTGCGAGCGTTGGTCGGTACGGAAGCCGGTGCCCGCCAACAGCGTCCGGCCCGCCAGCAGGTAATCGCCCTCGCCCTCATTGACATACTCCGGCCACAGCACGTCCCGGAAGCCATTGTCGGTGAACCACCGCAGATAGGCGGGGCCCTCCACGGTCCGCTCCAGATGCCGGAAGCGGGAGCCAAAGACCTTGCCGTCCACTACGGTGGCGCCGTTGGCGGCGAAGACCATGTCCGGCAGGTCCTCGTCGGGCTCGATCAGTTCGACGGTGTGGCCGAGTGACACATACAAGTCCCGTAACTGCTCCCACTGTAGGAGTGCCGCACCGGCGTCGACTGGCTTCGCCGGGTCCATCCAGGGATTGATGCTGTACCTCACGTCGAAGTATCGGGGCGGGCACATCAGCAGGCGCCGGGGCGCCGCCTCGCGCGCCTCGCCCACGGTGCGGGCAGAGGTTTCTGTCATGGCTGGTCCCTTCATAAGCGGCAGATGGTCGAGGTGCGCGGAACGGCGGTCACAGCGCCACCGTGCGGGAGTGCGGTCACCGGTGCCTCGACGGCCACCGAAGTGACGATCAGGCAGCCCTCGACGGACCAGCGTCCGGTCATAGCCGTAATGAGCCGTCCGTCGAGCACGTGCCCGGCATCGAACGGGCGGGCGTGGAAGGTGCGCCGCAGCGGGTGGATGGTGAGGGCGGCGTCGAGGAACCCTAGCCAGCAGCGGGCCAGCGGGAACCATGCCTGATAGACGGACTCCTTGACGCCGAAGGCCAGCCGGTCCCATTGCACGGTGGGTAACCGCGACGACAGCCGGGACTGGGCCGAATCCAACGTGAAGGCCGCTGTCGGCACCATCGCCGCCGGCGGCTACTTCGGCACCGGAGTCGTGTTCAGGGCAGTTTGCTCATGAGCTGGGCCGTCTCACGGTGTCGGCCGCACTCTCGCCTGGCGAAGGCATCCTGCACGCGGTCGCGGACGTCGGGCTCCTGCTCCTGACTGAGCTTGAACATCCCCTCGGCCTTGGACACCGTGACCCGGAATGCGCCGACACCAGGCACTATCTTGCGAAAATAGTCGATCGATTCGGACATATCCCATCCAGTTCCGAGTTCGGCCTCAAAAGCCCGTACCGTGGACTTCACCACGCCCAGGGTCTCTTCGAGTGAATCGATCTTCTCCACCACGCCGTGCACATGCACCGATGTGAAGTTCCATGTGGGAGCGGCCGGTGTCTTGCGGTAAATCGTCGGGGATACGTAAGCGTGCGGGCCGGTGAAAGTCAGCAGCACGACGTCACCCGTTTTGAGCGCCCCCCAGTGCGGATTGCGCCTGTTCATATGGCCGAGGAGTTTGGCCCCTGACATGTCGGCCATCCATTCATCGGCGATCTGCGGGTCCTGAATAACAGGAAGATGCGTCGCGAATGGACCGTCGGTCACGCTACCGTTGGTCACGAGCAGCGCTAAGGGGTTGCGGCGGACCAGGTCGACCATCCATGTACTGTCTGGTGCGCGGTATGAATCGGGAACAAACATAAGGAATCAATCCTTTCGACGATCTGCCTTACGAGCCCACGCTGTCCAGATGCACGCTCATCACCCCGTCAGGCACTGATCCCTAACCCTTCCTCCACATGCTCCAGAGCACGCTCAGCTTCGTTGTCGAGCGTCGCCCAAACCCATTTTTCGAATTCAATTCCCGCATGCTGTGCAGCTTTACGCCAGTGCTCGAGACGACTGCCCGGAACCGCCAGGCGGCGGGTCACAGCGGGACGCGTTTGGTCGCCCGGGCCACCGTCACCGGTGTCCCGGATGGAGTTCCGGAGCTGCTTAGTGGTCCAGCTCAACTCTTCGGCGCGGTCGAGCCACCATTCCTGCTCGTCGACGGGGCGCGATGCGACTTCAGCATGGTGCTGGAAACTCAACCCCGCCCGCCGTCGACTCAGTCCGAACCGACGTGAGACCCAGGCGTAGTTGCGCAGCGTCTGATACTTGAGGCCGGCGGCCCGGATACCGCGCTGGTATCGGTCGACATAGTTATCCTTCCCGTATACGAGCCAGTCACCGAGCCACCACGAGGATGAGTCCAGGACGCCCGAGAGCCGGCGTCCGGCCCGCTCCCAGTCCTCGAAGCTCAGATCGGGCGGCATCTGCAATCCCACTCGCGTCGTCAGCACCTCGGCGCTCCGCGATGCGTCGCCCCCCGGTCTGCGCTGTCCTTGCCCAGGTCCGGGCCTGGGAGGCTGCACAGCCCTGACGGGGTGCACGCCACTGGTCGCATTCATTAAATGCCTCCCCCTGAAGAAGATTCGAGCAGACGACGAAGAGTCAAGACCTTTCAGGAAAACTCAACAAGCACGGAATCGGCCGTTCCCACATGGCGCTAGATATCGGGCGGCCAACGGTATGCACCAACGCCGGGGACCACAAAGGAATTGCGAAGCCAAGGGGATATCTGCCCGGCAACCGCCCACCAGCGACTCACGCCGATTAACGGCAGCACCCCGAACCGCCGTTGCCCCGATGTGTGATCATCGATTTGAGTCGAAGTCGGCAGCCACTGCAAGGAGTTAAACGGCAACCGCCGCGACTTGCACATGTCGATCACTTTAAGCATTCACCTGCACCCGGAGCGCGACATGACGCATCCGACCCCGAGACCCTGCCGCCGGCTACAAAGGTCCGCGAGTTGGCGTTAATAACTCGCCAAAACCTGGGGGCGATGAGTGGATCCGGGCTACTCTGCCCGACGACTGTCGCCACGCGGGGATCCGGGGGATGTAGTGTTACTTTGCACAGTTAACGGGTCAACTAAAGCAGAATCGGTCTCCATAGCCGATGATGCCGCGTTCAGCAAATTCACCTCGCAGCTTTTCGGACATCTGCCGAGAGCCGACCAGCACAGGTTGGCTAAAAAGTATCTGACCGCTCTCCTTGCCACTCCCGGCAAGAAGTCCATTCGCCGCTTGGCCCATACCGTCTCCGCCTCGCCCACGACCGTGCAGTCGTTGCGCCAGTTCGTGAATCTCAGCCCGTGGGACTGGAATCCGGTCCTGCGAGAGCTCACCAGATGGGTCGCAGGACACGGTTCCGCCCCCGCATGGTCGATCGGCCGTGCGCTCCTCCCCAAGCGCGGCGAGCAGACCGTCGGCGTACACCGCTATTTCGACCCGATCTCCGGCCGCACACTCAACTGCCAAGTGGGGATTGGCCTGTTCTTGCACATCGGCACCACGCACCTGCCCGTCGACTGGCGCCTGTTCCTGCCCAAGTCCTGGTTCAATGACCGCCAGTTACGCCAACGCGCGCGCATTCCGGACGCCGAGCACTATCGCCCGCTGTGGGCACATGCCCTCGGCCTGGTGAAGACGCTGGCCGAGCGCACCGCATCCGCCCCCCTCGTGGCCGATATGAGCGACGATCCCCATGTCCGGTCCCTGATCGACGCACTCAACCAGCACGGTCACTCGTTAGTCATCGCAGTGCCGCAACACGTCAAAGTCCTCCCCAGCGGACGCGGTCCGAGCACCCCGCCTCTCCTCAACGCCAAGGCCTGCCTCTCCTCCGGGACGACGCGTGACGTCATCCTCACCAGCGCAGCGGACGGGAAGCAACGGCGCGCCCGTATTGTCTCCTTGCCGGTCCGCCTGTCGGACTCCTCCGGTTCGCCCTCTGGCCAGCCGTACCAGCTCTTCGCCGAGTGCGGCCCGGACAACCGCCCCGACTCCATATGGATCACAACTTTCCCCGAGCGGGCCCTCGCACAGGCCGTCTCACTCACGACTCTGGCAGATGCCACCGCCTCGGCCGTCTCCAACATGGAGCGGTCCGTCGGCCTCCTCGACTTCGAAGGCCGTTCCTTCCCGGGCTGGCACCACCACATGACTCTGGTGTCCGCCGCATACGCGTTCCAAAGTCTCGGCAGGCGCTGTAGCGACCCCGGTCTCCAGGCGCTCGCGTAAGGGCCCGTGCGCGGGGCGGACGCCAGATGCGTACGCCACACAGCACGCGGTTCAAGGGAGGTCCCAGGGCTGGCGGCCGGACCGGACCGACGGCCTCCGGGGGCTTCGGCCACCTGCAGGTCGGCTGGTCCAACGCGCCGGTGGCTGTCGTACCCGGTCGGGCCCGGCGGCGAGATCCGCGGCAGGGCCCCGCCCAGCGGGGAAAGGAAGCGCAGACTACTTCCCCGCCGGGGCGGCCACCCGACGCGGACGGGCGCGCGCGCCGCTCGTGCGGTCGTGAGCCCGGTCGAGCAGCGACAGCAGGGGTCCAGTGAGGGCGGTGGTGCTGAGGGCCATCACGACGAGCGCCAGGAACATCGGCGCCGTCACGATTCCGGCGCTGTGGCCGACCTGAAGGACGATCAGCTCGGTGAGCCCGCGTGTGTTCAGCAGGATGCCCACGCGCGCGGCCGTCGAGCGGGATTCCCCGCCCAGGCGTGCCCCGAGATAGCCGCCGCCGATCTTTCCGAGGACGCCCAGCACGGTGCTCAGGACCAGCAGCGCCCAGGGCGCCGAACCGAGCCCGGTGGTGAGCACGGTGACACCCGTGACGACGAAGAACACTGGCACGAGCAGTTGGCCTACCCCGGTCACACGGGGCACCACCGCGGACCGGTCCGGCGATGCGTCGGCGGGAATCGCGAGGCCGAACAGGGCCGCACCGAAGATCATCGACAGGCCGAGCCGCTCCGTCGTCAGGGCCGCAGCGATCGCGGCGACGCCGACGACAGCGGCTGCCAGACGCGGGAACCGGGTCATCGACGCGACGGCGAACTCGGTGCGCAAGACACCTCTGAGTAGCAACACCCCGACAACCGCCGCGGCCATGATTGCCAGCACCCGCAGAGAGCCGGCCGCGCTGCCGGTGTCGAGCCCTACCACGATGGACAGCAGCACCCAGCCCACGCCGTCGAGAACGATCGCGCCGGTGAGGGCCAGCCGCCCTGCGGGGGAGGTCGTCAGGCCCCGGTCCGCCATGATGCGCGCCAGCACCGGCACCGCGGTTATAGACAGCGCCACCGCGAGGAACAGCACGAACGCGGGCAGCGGCGCCGTTCCGCGCAGCGCTGGGTCGTCGACCAGCAGCACCCAGCCGGCCAGCAGCGTGCCGGCGAACAGCGAGGGCACCATCGCTCCGAACACGATCCAGGACACCGCACGGCGGCCGCGCCCGGACGGCCCGGCGCGCAGTTCATGAGTGAGTCCCACCAGAAACAGCGCGAGCCCGGCCTCGCCGAGGAGCTTCAGTGCGCCCAGCACGTTGTCGGGCAAGAGCAGGCCGAACGCGTCCGCGCCGACTAGCCCATGGAGGGCGGGCCCGGCGAGCAGGCCCCCGGTAATCTCGCCGATTACCTCCGGCTGCCGGAGCCACCTGGCCACCGCACGGCCGAACCATGCCAGCGCAAGAACGACCGCCAGACATGCGGCCACATGAGCCAGAAACAGCACAACACCGCCCACACTCATCGACGGCATCCTTTCTCCACTGAGGACATCGGAAGCAACTCGGGCAGGTGGCTCTCGTCAAGCTCCCAGGACCGGACCGAAATGGACGGCTGCCACGCGCGCCCGGGCGGTTGCCGGGCAGCTTCAGGCACCGTTCCCAGGTGGACGAAGCCGACGATGCTGTCCCTCTCGCCGAGATCCAGTGCCCGCTTGACTGCCGGATCCGTCGCAGGAGGGGCCGGTCACCCATTTCGAGCGGAACCCGAGCGCGGTCGCAGCGAGCAGCAGGTTCTGGGTGGCCGCGGGGACAGCCGCCACCGTTTCGTGTGCCGGGACGGGCACATCGAGCAGGGGCCGGCAGGCGACGACGAGGAAGACCGGCGCGCGGAACGCCTTGGCGCTTTCCCGCGCGCACCGCTGCAGGCTGACCGGTACGCCGGTTTCCTGGCAGCGACGCATGTACGCCGAGGCCAGCACGTCTGCGAACGCGGCGGCGAGCTCCGGTGGGATCAGGATGAACGACCAGGGGCGACACAGGCGGTGGTCGGATGCCTGCACCGCAGCCTCGAAAATCTGGTGCAGCTCCGCCGGGTTCGGCCCGGACTCAGCCAACTGCAGCGCCGAGCCGCGCGCGGCGTTCGGTCCAACGTGCTCAGCATGTGCTTCAACGGGTCGTCTCCTGTCCCGTACTGGTTCCCGGAGGCCGACGGCCACTCGTACGCACCAGCTTCCGCGCAGCACCCTGCGCGCGAAGGTCCTTTGGGCAGACACAGCTCCCAGCCCCCCGGTCGGCATCAATGAACTGGCGTGCTGTTGGGGAGTCAGCAACTCTTGGCCATAGAGAGGTTGGCGGTCGGTCCGGTGCCGCCACTGATGTCACTCCAGGTCAGACTGTCCTGGTTCAGTGCTGTGCCATGAAGTCCGCCGCCACCCGCAGTAGCTTCTCGTCTGCGTTGAACAGCGAGATGTGGTCACCGTGGTCCTCCACCCGAAGGTGTCCGTTCGACAGACCCGCGGCCACCTGTTGCGAACCGGCCGGATGGGCGATGTCGTCGTCCTGGCTGGTGACCACCAGCGTGGGCTGCTTCACCTTGGCGAGATACGGTCCGACATCGGTGCTGGTGATCCCGGTGTTGAGCCGGCAATACCGGTAGAGGAGTTCCGGGCTCGCATACGGGTACAGCACAAGATGGGCCACATCAGCGGGCGTGCTGGTGAGCATGGCCTGGCAGAAGGCGGCATGCACTGCCCGCGCGGCAGCACGGCTGCGGGCGGCCGAGGTCATCAACTCGATCAGCCCCTCCTGATGTTTTGTCTTCATGCCCCCGTCGGTGAATTCATAAGCGCCGTGCCACAGACTCAGCGAAGAGACTCTTCCCGACTGTTCCGCCGCTGCCGCAAGCGCGATGACCGCACCGCCGCAGAGGCCGACCACATGCGCGCTGGTGACGCCGTAGTGGTCCATCACTGTGAACAGATCGGCGGCCTGCGCGCCGATGTCGATGCTGTAGTCGCCGCCATGGTCGGCCGCGTCGAACAGCCCCCGGCTCTCCCAGGTCAGCACGCGGCGATCGCGGGCGAGAAAACGTACCCAGGATTCCGCCAGCGCGGCCGGCATGCCGCAGGCGGGCACGAGGACTACGGCTTCGTCGGCCTGCCCCGCGGCGTACACGTTCAGTGGCACCCCGTCGACGGAGGTGATGGCTTCTTTGTGGGAGAACACGTCGAAACTGTCGGCCAGGGTCTCGGCGACAACCTGGTCCACCTCACCTAGGCGGTCCACCGGCACCGCCGCAGCGGAGTTCATCCAGTCCGCGAGCGCCAACCGCTCGCTCACCACTCGTTCGAACACCTGGAGGTCGTCGAACACCTCATTGCGGGTCAACGTCAGTCCCGTGACCCCGGCACGCCGGGCGACCCGGTTCAGCAGTCCGCGCAGTGCGCGCCACTCCCCGGCCGACCAGTCGGCGGGGGAAACAGCGGCATCACGGGCTACCGGCACGACCCGGACCGGTGCGGCCAGACCCGCGATGAGCGGTTTCACCGACAGCACGGACCCCGCAAGCCGAGCAACCGCCCCTCTCGTGTCCCGTCCCAGCATTCGACGACCTCCTATCAGGTCAACAAGGTCACCGGACGGGGAACTTGTGACCCCTCGTGGTCGAGGTCACCTTTCGGTTGTGGGTGTAGTTGTCGACGCCCGCCACGAGGACCGCACCGTACTCGCTCAGGCTCACCCGGCCGCCGTACTCGTCGACATCATCGGTATCCGGATAGATCTCCACCGAGGTCGGCACATACCGGCCGGCGAAACCCAGCCGCATCTGCTTGTCCATCGCCGAGTGCGGCTTCGACGCGTGCATCATCGTGGACCAGAACATGACCGCCTCGCCCGGCTTCATGACCATGGATACTGCCTGGTCCTCGTCGGGCTTCCAGTCGGGGTCCTTCTGCAGCTCCCGGTAGTCGTAGCCGTAGAAGCCGCGCGAGACACCGTCCTTGTCCTGGTTATTGATCTTGCCCGGCTGGTAGTGCATCTTCTTCGTCTCGTCGTAGTACATCGTGCGCTGCGTCCCAGGTATGAACTGCAGGCAGCCTGTTTCCTCGGAGGCCTCGGTGAACGCCGTCCACACCGTGATCGTCCCGCCGAATTCCTTCTCGGACTCCGGCCACACGATCTGCGGTTTGCCGGACGCGAAGGCGAACGTGTCGGCCTGGTGCCAGTCCGTCCCTTCGTCACCCGGGTACTTCGGGAAGAACTCCGAGCGCCAGCAGAGCGCGTTCGGCCCGAGTACGGCGGTCACCCGGTCCACGATCTCCGGCCGGCAGATGTGGTCGGCCAGGAAGCTGGAGTCGAGATGGCGGTCGTAGTTCGCGATGTTGGTGTTACCCGCCTGCGCGTCGCCCTCTTCGTAGACGGCCCTGCTGCGGTCCATCAACTGGAGCCGCTCACGCCGCCAGAGCCGCTTCATCTCCTCGACTTCGTACACCTTGAACGGTCCCATGTAGCCGCGCTCGTGAAACCTGGCGACTTCTTCCGGGGTAGGAGTGAAGCTCTTTTCCACCGTGTCCGTCATCGTCAATCCCTCACCGTAAGCGGTTCTTCGCTCTTGATCTGTGCATCCACGAGCGCCGACAAGGAATCGACACTCGCTTCCTCCAGCGCTGTGACATCGACCGTGGTGTCGTACCTCTCATTCACCTGCGCCACGATCCGGATGAACGCCAGCGACGTGGCGCCTTGATCGAACAGGTCGACGGCCGGGTCGATCCCTTTCCTTTCCAGCACGGTCCGGACGATCTCGCCGATCGACTGCCGGATTTCGGATACGGATCCACCGATTCCGGACGGCGCCGTCATCACGTCGGCCCTCCGTCTGGCGACGGGGTCACTTTCCAAGCGCATCACGATTCACCTTTCCCTGTAGCGTCATAGGAATTTCCGAGACGACTCTGTATACGGAAGGCCGAAGATGTCTCGGCAAAGCTGTTCGCGCATGCCCCTCCGCCGCGGCGACAAGGCGGGAAGTGGCCTGCTCGCTGAAATCCGATGTGCGAGCAGGAAGCAAGTAGGCAACCAGCCGGACATCACCATCCCCGAAATCTCGGGATGTGACAACAACTCCCGTGATATCCGGGACATGTGAGAGGCATTCCTCTATCTCGCCGGGCTCGATTCGATACCCGCGGACCTTCAGCTGGCTATCCATCCGCCCGAGGTAAACCAGCTCGCCGCCGGGCAACCGCATGGCCCGGTCACCGGACCGATAAAGCCGCTCCTCACCCAGCTCGGCCTTAGGGGACACAAACCGCTCCTCGGTGAGCTCCGGTCGGTTCAGATAGCCGCGGGCCAGCCCGTCGCCGGCAATGCACATCTCACCGGGCATGCCGTCCGGCACGGGATTGCCGTTGCCGTCCAGCACATGGACCCGCAGGTCGGGCAATGGCACGCCGATGGGACTGTCGCCGCCCTCGTCCAGGTCCGACGCGGTGATCCGCCGGTAGGTGCAGTGCACCGTGGTCTCGGTGATCCCGTACATGTTGACCAGGGCCGGCCGCTGATCCCCGTGCCGGTCGATCCACGGTGCCAGCATCCGCGGGTCCAGCCGCTCCCCACCGAAGACCACCAGCCGCAGCGCCAGGCCGGACGTGCTGTTCCCGCCGGATGACATGACAGTGAGCAGCTGGTGGAACGCCGAGGGCGTCTGGTTCAGGACGGTAACCCGCTCGGAGCGCAGCAGCGAGATCAGCAGTGCGGGTGAACGCGAGACCGTCTCGGGCAGCAGCACCAGCCGTCCGCCGTACAACAGTGCGCCCCAGATCTCCCACACCGAGAAGTCGAAGCTGATGGAGTGGAAAAGCGTCCAGGTGTCCCGGTGGTCGAATTCGTACCACAGTTGGGTCTGTTCGAAGAGCCGCACCGCATTACGGTGTTCGACGGCGACCCCTTTGGGTGCTCCGGTCGAACCTGATGTGTAAATGACATAGGCCAGGTCGTGTCCTGCCGCCTCGGTCGACGGCCCGCCGCATTCCAGTGCGGCGGCATCCGGGTCGACGGAAACGTCGCCCCCTTCGATCCACACCATCGCCGGATGGCGACCGGCCATCAACTCCGCTGTGTCCGCCGCGGCCACCACGATCGGCGCCGCGCAGTCGGCCAGCAGATAGTCGATACGTTCCGGCGGATAGTCGGGGTCTATCGGCACATAGGCGCCGCCCGCCTTCAGAATACCAAGCATTCCCACGATGGCTTCCGGACTTCGGTACGCGCACAACCCGACGAGGATATTTGGCCGCACGCCCAACTCAGCGAGCCGAGCGGCCAAAAGATCGCTCCGCTCATCAAGCTCCAGGTAGGAAATCCTCTCGTTCTCCGTTGACAGTGCGATCCGTTCCGGAGCAGCACGCGAGCGTTCCTTGAAGATTCGGTGCAGACAGGTACCCGGCAACACCACGGATTCCATTCACAGTTGGTGGGTGACATTGATGGAAGGCTGTTGGTGGGTGTTTTCTCTCAGCGTCGAATGACCGGCCCGTCCACCGACGTGTCCCCGCTCGTGACCGTCCCGTCGCCAGGACACCTGATTCCGACTGCGGCAACGCCGGCCGGTTACCCGCCCATCGGGCGGTACGCCGCGCCCGGCAGGCGCGCGGCGAGCACCCCGGTCACGGCGGCTTCGTCATCGAAGAGGTAGAAGTGGCCGCCCGGCAGCTCGATCACTTCGAAACGGTCGGCGGCGAACGCCGACCACGCCTCCAGCCCGCCGCGGTCGACCTCAGAGTCGGCGGTTCCGCCGACAGCCACCAACTCCGCTTTCACCGGAACGGGGTCAAGGCGTTCATACCGCTCGCTCAACCGGTAGTCGGCGCGGATCATCGGCAGCAGCACCTCGACAAGATCCGGCTGTGCCAACAGATCCATCAAGGAAGCGTTGACCCGTTTGAGGTCCGCGATCAGCTCGGCGTCACTCAGTTTGTGAATCTGCGCTTCCCCTTTGTGATGGGGCGGGGAAGCACCGGAGACCGCGAGGAGATCGACCACCTGACCATGTCGGCGCTCCAGTTCGGCCGTCACCTCGTAGGCGACGTAAGCGCCCATACTGTGACCGAAGATCACCAGCGGTTCACCGGTCAACGGCTCCAGCGCCGCGACGATCGGCTCGACCATCTGCTCCATGTCGTCGATGAGCGGTTCGATGAAGCGGTCCTGCCGGCCCGGGTACTGAACGGCGTACACACCGATGTCCGCGGGCAGGCGCGCGGCCCACGAACGGAAGGAATGAGCCGTGCCTCCCGCGTGCGGCAGACACACCAGGCGTAGGCGGGGCCGCTGTACGGGGGTGTTGCATGGACGCAGCCAGAGTTCTGACGGGGTGGGCTTCGCAGTACGCATGGGGCTCCCTCCCTGTCATCCGAAGATCTCGTCGACGGCGTCCATGTCCAGCGGAACGGGCGCGAGCCGGTAGTCGGCGGGCGGCTCCACGCCCATGAGGTGGCGGACCAGGAAGTCCCACCTGCGCCGGTTGACGTAGTGGTCGTAACCAACGTAGACATGATCCGCGCCAGGGAGGACGAGCAGTTCGAAATCCTTGTCCGCCGCGATCAGGCGTTCAGCCAGACGCAACGTCTGATCCGGCGAGACGCTGTCGTCGAGGCCGCCGTGCACCAAAAGCAGCTTGCCGGTGAGCCGGCCCGCGATATCCACGTTGGACGCTGCGGCGTAGGCCGCAGAGTCCCACGGGCCGTTGTACGCCTCAGCCATACCGAGCTCGGCGTAGCGGATGTCATGCATACCGCCCTCGGCGACACCGGCCTTGAACACGTCGGGGAAGTCCAGCATCGCCCGCACAGTGGCGAACCCGCCGGCGGAGGTCCCGAATGCCCCGATCCGGTCGAGATCCATCCACGGGCGGGTTCTGCCCAGTTCGCGCAGTGCCGCTACGTGGTCGGCAAGGCCGACGGCGTCGGCGATCCGGCCGTAGGAGGCGTCGTGAAATGCCTTGCTGCGCCCGGGAGATCCCCGCCCGTCGACGGCGATCACGACGAATCCCAGGGCGGCGAGGACCTCGGCGTCGTAGCCGTAGAAGCCCGGGTCGAACGAGGGACTGACGCGGCTGGCGTTCGGGAAGCAGTAGGGGTGGTCCAGCACGGGGTACCGTTTGGCCGGATCGAATCCGTGGGGCCGGTAGAGCATGCCGTAGATGTCGGTCTCACCGTCGGCCGCGGTGACGCGGAACCGCTCCGGCGCGCTCCAGCCAGTCGCCAACAGCCCTGATATGTCGGCCCGTTCCAGCTCGACCAGCACGCGGCCGTCCCATCCGCGCACCGTGATCACCGGCTCAGTGGCATTGGTGGACGCCGAGTCGATGAAGTACGCCAGATCCGGCGGCACCGTCACAACGTGATCGAGATCGTCGTGGGTCACCTTGGCGAACCCGGAGCCGTCCAGCCCCACTCGGCACACCGTCCGGCGATAGGGGTCCGCCTCGACCAGACCCGACGCCAGGAAGTACACCACGCGCCGCTCTTCATCGACGTGCAGGATCTGTCGCACCGCCCAGGGCCCCGACGTCACCTGCGCGCGCAGCTCACCGTCCTGTGCCCCGTACAGGTAGAGGTGGCCCCAACCATCGCGCTGGGAATACCACAGCACCTCCTCCCCCGCCGACAGCACCTCGACCATGGGCGCCTGCGCGAAGAACTGCGCCGGCTCCACCCGCGTCGTGCCCAACTCCGAGAATACGGTGCGCACCTCGCCGGAATCCGGGTCGAGCCGCTGCAGGCTGAGGACCTTCGTGTCCCGTGTCGAGCTGAGGTAGTACACCGCCGAGCTGTCCTTGGCCCACCATGCCCACTGCCGGGTGATCGGCGACATCATCGGCATCGCAACGGGCTCGGCCAGCGCGGGCACGGCCTTTTGGGCCGCGATGTCCAGCACTACGAACTCGGCCAGCGGCAGCCGCTCATCGCCGGGGAAGGCGAAGCGCTGGGTCAGCAGTTGCGGCGCGCCGTCGTCCGGGGGCAGGGCCTGTACGAGATGGGTCCGGCGGACGCCACGCTGGTCGCTCCGGTGGGTGAGCACGCGTGTTGAATCCGGTGACCATACGACGGCGGGTGGCAGATGCGGAATCCCGATCTTCGGCAGCAGCGTGGAGTACATGAAGTAGTCCGGGTTGGCGCCGTAGTCACGGTCGTGCGTGCCGTCGTCGGTGAGGGGCCAGGCCTTGGAGTCGGCCAGCGACCGCGCTCGGATGTCGTACCCGTCACGGAATACTGCGTGGCGGCCATCCGGTGCGACGACTTCGAGCACGTTACGGGTCGGCAGGCTCTCGGTCCTGGCACAGGTGTAGTCGCCCAGTGCGCAGGTCCACCGCTCGCCGAACGCGTGGAATGCCATGCCGTCGGCGGTCGGCTCAAACGCGGCAAACGGCAGCATAGCCGGATCGACTTCCTGGCCGGAGGCCGCGGCCAGAGCGGCTGCGAGCCGCTCGTGATCGAACGCAAGTACACGTGTGCCTTTGGCCGGGTCGACGAGGATGAACCGCCGTCCTTCGCCGGAGTCGACCGTGTACCAAAAACGCGCCCCGCCGTCGATCCACCTCGGCCGGATCTTCCCGCCGTGAACGAGCTTGCCCCGGTTGTGCCGCAGTAACTGCTCCGCCGTCCGGTAGGCGTGGGTGTCGAGTCTGGTCGGGTACATCATGCTCTCCTCGAGGCGATCCGGTCAGCCGACGATGACCGGAAGCCTGGTCACGCCGTTGAGGTTGGGGCTGGTCATGAACGTGGGCGTATCGTGCGGGTCAGAGCGCAGCTCGGGGAAGCGGTCGAAGAGAGCGTTCATCGCGATCCTGCTCTCCCGCCTGGCCATTGCCGCTCCGATGCAGAAGTGGACGCCACGGCCGAAGGCGAGATGCGGATTAGGCTCGCGAGCCGGGTCGAAGGTGTGGGGGTCGGTGAAGACCCGCTCGTCGCGGTTGGCCGTAGGGATCCACACGCCAACCATCTGGTCGGGCCCGATAGTGGCACCACACAGTTCGACCTCGGAGTTGGTCACCCGCACCATCGACGCGATCGGCGCGAAGTAGCGCAGCGACTCCTCAAGCAGGGTAGGGACCAGGGCACGGTCCGCACGCACCGCCCGGTCGGCTTCCGGGTAGGCGTCCAAACACAGCACGGTGCTGCCGATCAGCAACGTGGTGGTGACGTGGCCGGCGACGAGCATGGCGTTCGCGAAGTTGGCGATCTCGTTCTCGGTCAGCCGCTCCCCGTCGACCTCGGCCTCCACGAGCCTGGTGATCAGATCGTCCCGTGGACTGATGCGACGCTCTTTCGCGAGTCCCCTCAGGTAGTCGGTGAGGTGGCGCGCCTGGTCCATGACATCGACGATCTCGCTGTCGAGGTCGTCCCGTTCGAGCAGCGAGAACTCCGTGGTGCCACTCAGCATCTTGTCGACCCACCCATTGATCAGGGCGTGGTCACTGACCGGCACACCGAGCAACTCGGTGATCACGGTGATCGGCAGGGGGTAGGCGAATTCGGCAACCAGATCGAAACTCTTCTGGCCATCGACCTTGGCCAGCAGGTCCTCCACGATGGCGTGGATGCGCGGCTCAAGCTCGCTGATCGCCCCCGGCGTGAAGGCGTGGGAGACAAGCTTGCGCAGCGCGGTATGCCGCGGCGGATCGAGCTGGGTGATCGTACCCTCGTCGAACTCACTCCGCTCCGGGATGAGACGACCCGTCTCGGAGGAGAAGAGCTGCGGATTGTTCAGCACATGCAGGGCCTCGGAATATCCATGGACGCTCCACAAGCCGGTTTTTTCGTCGTACGCGACTCGCTCAGGCGCAGGTTTTTTGTCGCCGTACATCCAGAAGAACCGCTGTTCGTCCAAATTCCATCGTTCAGCAAGTGCGGACATGATCTCCCCTGTCATCGCCAATTCCGCTGCGCACGCAGTTGAATCCTTCGATCACTTCTTTTTGCGACGCTGGTACCCAGAATTCCTCTGAGAGAGTCTCTCAACGCGGCGCTGTCCGTGTCGATATTCCTGCGAAATGGAAGTAGTGAAACGGAAACAGCGAAACGGAAACCGAGACCGCTGCCAGCCCGCCGGTGGTATGGACACACCCAGGGCCAGCGGAATCAGCGCGGTGGGCCGATTTACGACCGTGGCCGTCGAGCTCGTGACTGCCCTCGCGCCAGCCTCAGCTTCCGCCGTCCAGGCAGCGGCGCGCAAGGCGTTCGCAGCTCGGGCCGCATGTCCTGTCGGCGGGACAGCCTCATGGACACCGGAAAGCCGCGGGAGTCATGGCCACTTGGCACGGCGCCGGCGGGGTGAGCCACACGAGGACCGTCACGTCAGCCGGGTCCGGCGCCCTCGGTGATCGCCTCACACGGGCACACCTCGATGGCTCGCCGTGCCGCCTCATGGAGAGCAGGCGGCGGAGTGGGATCCAGCAGCAGCACCCGTCCGTCCTCAAGGTCCTGATCGAACACCTCGGGCGCCATCAATGCGCACATACCCGATCTGCAGCAGCGCGCCTGGTCCACTCTGAGGCGCACCGGTTACGCCTTGTCCCAGGCGACCGGAAGCCGCTGCACACCATAAATACTGCCGATATACAGCGGCACCTCCTCAGGCCGGACAGCCAGGCGCAGTGTCGGAAACCGGGTCAGCAAGGCGGGATAGGCGACGCGCATCTCGACCCGGGCCAGTTGCTGGCCGAGGCATTGGTGGATGCCATGGCCGAAGGCCAAGTGACCGATGGCACGGCGCCTCAGGTCGAGAGTATCGGGGTCGGCGAACCGCTCCGGGTCACGGTTGGCGGCGTGGAGCGAAACGGTGACC
The DNA here is from genome assembly GCF_030406865.1 of Streptomyces sp. P9-2B-2. NCBI lineage: Bacteria > Bacillati > Actinomycetota > Actinomycetes > Kitasatosporales > Streptomycetaceae > Streptomyces > Streptomyces sp. P9-2B-2. The sequence continues at coordinate 1,676,271 of NZ_CP129126.1, forward strand.
GTGTCGCCCGCCCTGATCAGATGCCCGCCCAGCTCTACGTCTTCAAGCGCCGCCTTCGCCCCGGTGTGAATGACGCTGAGATAGCGCAGCAGTTCCTCGACAGCGTTGTCGGCGATGCCCGGGTGGGCGCGCAGAGCGGAGAACTGGTCGGGATGGCTCAGCATGGCGAAGACGCCGAGCGCGATCATGTTCGCAGTGGAATCGAGGCCCGACCCCAGCAGGACGGTTCCTATACCTGCGAGTTCATCGTCGGTGAGATCAGTCGTGGTCAGATCACTGAGCAGGTCATCGGTCGGCTTCGCGCGCTTCGATGCGATCAGGTCGCGCATGTAGTCATCAAGTGCGGTGACCGCGGCCATCACCTCACTCTCGGTGGCATCCAGCGAGTTCATCAACTTCGCCTCCCGCTGGAACAAATCGTGGTCCACACTGGGCACACCGAGCAGCTCGCAGATAGTCAGCGCGGGGATGGGGTACGCAAAAGCGTTCACGAGATCTACCGGAGACCCCTGCTTTTCCATGGCATCCAGGTGCTCAGCGGTGATCTGCTTGATGCGGGCAGTGAGACGGTCCATGCGGCGAACGGTGAACTGACCGGTCAGCAACCGCCGATAGCGGGTGTGCTCGGGCGGGTCCATCGCGGTGAAGTGTCCCACCGGGGCGGGGGTCATGACGATGTCTGCCCCGCCAGGGAACGGGAAATGGATGAGCTCACGCCGCGTGCTGAACCGCGGGTCGGCCAATACCTCTCGGGCAAGCGCATGGCCAGTCACCAGCCAACCCACATGCCCATCGGAATAGGCCATCCGACTGATCGGGTGTTGCTCGCGCAGCGGAGCGAGCTCCTCCGGTGGATCGAATGGGCAGCCAGGGCGGCGCGTGAAAGGTAACGGCGCCGGCTCGGGGAGAGTTCCACTCACATTGATTCCTTATTGCCGAGAAAATCGGGTCGACATGGCGTTACTGATGCATTTGCCGTGAGCCGACTCGCTGACTAAGCCGACGCTATCGACAAATGGCTCGCAATGTAAACCGCCCCGTACTCTCAAGACATATTCCCGATGCCGTGATGGCCGAATGGGGTGATCTCGGGGGCGTGATGTGCAGGCCATCAGAGTTCGGACCGAGCCAGCTACCGGTGTCTGGATTGCAGCCAATCCGTTGTCCTGTCACCAGGACAACGGATTGGCTGCTCGGCCGGGAGTGACACGCTCGAGTATCGCTCCGATAGACGCCCGCTCCTCGAGCGGACGGCTCACCGGAAACCGGTCGGTCAGGTTGTCCGGGGTTCGCGCTTGAACAGCTTCGCCGACCACAGGTAGCCGACCAACGCGATACCAACGCACCAGGCGACCGCGATGATCCAGTCGTTACCGATCGGCCGGTCCAGGAACAGACCGCGGAGCGTCTCGGCGATCGGCGTGAACGGCTGGTACTCGGAGAACCAGCGCAGCCCCGAGGCCATCGATTCGGCCGGGACGAACGCACTGGACAGGAACGGCAGGAGCTGAAGGAGCATCGGGGTGTTGCTCGCGCTTTCAACGGTCTTGGCGGCCAGACCGAAGGCGACCGCGATCCAGGTGAGCGCGAAGCTGAGCAGCGCCACCAGACCGAGTGCGGCGAGCCACCCGCCGGTGCCCGCTGAGGGCCGGAATCCGGCGGCCAGCGCGACCGCAAGCATGACGACGACGCTGGCCAGCGCCTGAACCACGCTGCCGACGACACGCCCGACGAGGACGGACGTGCGGGCGATCGCCATGGTGCGGAACCGGTTGATGACCCCCTTGGTCATGTCCATGGCCACCGCAACGGACGTCGACATGGCCGCCATGACCAGTGCCAGCAGGATAATCCCCGGGGAGAGGTAGTCCACATAGTCGGTGCCCGCATCCTTGCCGACCAGCCCCTTGCCCATCACGCCACCGAAGGCAAAGACGAAAAGCAGGAACATCAGCGCGGGGATCACCACGGTGGCGAGCAGCATCGAGGGATAGCGGGTGATGTGCCGCAAGTTACGGCGCACCATCGTCCACGAGTCACTCATGGCATAGGACATCGAAGCCATCAGACCGTCTCCTTCTCTGCGTTCTCCGCTGCGGGGCGGCCGGTGAGGGTGAGGAAGACGTCGTCGAGGTCTGGGGTGTGGACGGAGAGGTTCTTGGCCGTGACCGAGGCCGCGTCGAGCTGGTCGAGCAGGCTGCGCATCGAACCCAGGTCTCCGGCGCTGGGCACCCGGAGCGTGAGCGCCTGGTCGTCGCGGGCGGACTCGCCCAGGACACGGACGGCCGCGTCGAGTTCGGAGAGGTCGCCGAACGTGAGCAGGATGTGGCCGCCGGGAACGAGGCTCTTGAGCTCGTCGGGTGTGCCCTGGGCGACCAGCTTGCCGTGGTCGAGCACCGCGATCCGGTCGGCGAGTTCGTCGGCCTCTTCGAGGTACTGCGTGGTCAGGAAGATGGTGACGCCCTCGTTGTCGACCAGGCCGCGGATGATCTCCCACATGATGTGCCGGCTGCGGGGGTCCAGGCCGGTGGTCGGCTCGTCGAGGAAGATGATGCGCGGGTTGCCGACCAGGGTCATCGCCAGGTCGAGCTTGCGGCGCATACCGCCGGAGTAGGTGCTGGCGACTTTCTTGCCGGCGTCTTCGAGGTCGAACTGCTTGAGGAGTTCAGCGGCGCGGCGTTGGCTCGCCTGGCGGTCGAGATGGTGGAGGTCGCCCATCAGGAGAAGGTTTTCCTCGCCGGTGAGCATTTCGTCCACTGCGGCGAACTGTCCGGTCACGCCGATGGACCGGCGCACCGCGTTGGGGGCTTTGGCCAGGTCGTGGCCAGCGACGTACACAGTCCCGGCATCGGGCTGGATGAGCGTGGAAAGAATCTGCACCATAGTGGTCTTGCCCGCGCCGTTCGGGCCGAGCAGCGACCAGATCTGCCCGGAAGGCACATCGAGGTCGATGCCGTTGAGAACGAGCTTGTCGCCGTACGACTTTCGTAAGCCGAGCGCGGTAATCGCTGATGGAGGGATGGTTGCCAACTCCCTCTCCTTTCGTATTACTGAGGCTGGTGAAATATGCAGTTGAAGCGGAAGCGTCGTGCTCGTCGGCCGGTGCCGGCACGGCGGCGCGGTCGCAGGTGGCGCGGGGCTCGCCGGCAAATGGCGCCATATGGCGCCATCACAGGGGGTGGCAACGATGTGGCGCCTTACTCGTGTGACGACCGGCTGTGCTGTGGCGCGCGGCTGATGATGATGTCGCCGGAACGGGTGCGACCATGCACTTTGACCTTCTCGTCAAACTTGCCGGGATCGTCTTGCGAGGCAAGGGAGTTGCGTACGGTTCCGGTTTTGCTGCGCACATCGATCCAGCCGACGGAGCCCTCACGGATACCGACTTCAAGCTGTCCGGTCGCGGTCAGCAGCTCGGCCTGCCCTCGCGTCACCTCTCCGAGCCGGATGCTGCCGTTGGAGGTGTGAGCCGTGATGTTCGCGCCGGCGCGATCGACGGTGATGTTGCCGTCCGCCGTGCTGACATCCAGGTCCTGGGTGGCTTCACCGACCCAGATGTCGCCATTGGCGCTGTCGATCGCGGCGGTTCCGTCGATCTCGCGGATCCGCACATTGCCCGACGCCACGTTGACAGCAGCGTGCCCGGTCACGTGCTCAACCGTGAGCAGCCCATCCGCGGTCTCCGCGTGCAGCGTGCCGGTCCGGTCGAGCTGGACGTGGCCCGTCGCGGTTTGAACGTGACATTCGCCGAGCAGGCCCTCGGCGCGGATCTCTGCGTCCGCCGTTGTAGCCTGCAGGCTGGAGCCGGTCGGCAGCTCGATCGTCACATCGACCGAGCCCTCCGTCCCGATGATGCTCTTCAGCCCGCTCGACTCCGGAGCCTTCACTACCAGCCTTCCGTCGGAATAGTCGACGTGGAATTGCTCAGCCGCCCTGGCGTGGGACGTCCTGGCCTTGTTGCCGGGATTGATCTGGACGGTGGTGTTCGCGCGGTCACTGGCGACGATCCTCGCCTGACCGCTGGTGACATCGAGGACGACCGTGATGGGGTCGGGTGTCGCGAAGGTAGGCACTGCGGTCCCTTTCTGTCGGATGTTGGCTTTGCTGGGTGGTCGACCTGGTTCAGCCGACCCAACCGGTGAAGCGCCTGCCACGTCCGGAATCACGACGCACGCGCCGTTGGCTCTGGGTGTCGACCGCGGCAGCTGTGGCCACATTGACCAGCCAGGCGTTGACAGACAGTCCCGCATCGGCGGCAGAAGCTTCGATGCGCTGCTTCAGCGGCTCCGGCGGCCGGAAGTTGATCCGGGAGACGGGGCCTTCCAGCCCACTGGGGACCGGTGGCTGCTTCTCGGCCACCGTGCCGTCCGGGGGCGCGGTGACGTCGACGCCTTCGAGCTCCTCATCGGTCTCGGGGGCCGTGACCACGAAATACGGATTGCGCCCACGCAGCCGGACCTCCACTGAACCGGGATCCAGGTCCCGGGTGATCTCGTCCGCCGCGGCCGACAACACTTCGAGCATGGTGAGCCGGGTTGCCGCCGCAACCGAGGCGGCCAGTCGTTCGGCCAGGGCCGTGGCTGCGTCCGAATCTGCGGCGGCCATGAGTTCGTTGCGGAGGTTGTCGATATATGGCGTGAGGTCCATGGCGCCAATCATGGGGATCCGATGGCGCCACGTCAAGACTGATGGCGCCACCCTTTTGGCGCCATGGCGCCACTTGGCTGCGCCTACCCGCCGAGGGCGGCCAGCGGGACGCGGACCCAGGGAACGGCCGGCTTGACGCGCTTGTCCTGGCGACAGGACGGTTTCCGAATCAGTTGCACGGAAGGGAAAATCTAAGGACAAGGCGGTCCGTATCGGAACCGTGGCGTGACTGCCATCACTTGCCGGAAAAGCCAAGGAAATCGCCACCACCGGAAAGGTGCAGGTTGACCATGCTCGACGCCATTCCCAATTGATGGAGTCGAATGGCAGGATTGCGCAGTGATGCGTGTTGCAAGTGACGCGAAGAACGTCTTTATGCCCGCGCAATGCATCACAGTCAGTCCCGTGGGGCCAATCCTGGCCCCATCAGCGGGGCCGGGGCCCTCAGAACCGGAGGTCTACACTAATGCCGAGCTCACCAAGAAATTCCAACGCCGCCAGATTGCCTTCCCTGACCGGATTACGATTCATCGCGGCGCTGCTAGTATTCGCCTTCCACGCCACGTGGCAGGGCAAGTACATCAGTGGCTCCGCCGGGGAGGTGCTGGGGAAAATCTTCGCCAATTCTGGTTCCTTCGGTGTCACCTTTTTCTTCGTACTCAGTGGCTTCGTGTTGACCTGGTCGGCACGACCGAACGACACCGCGCCACGCCTCTGGCGACGCCGGCTCGTAAAAATCTTCCCCAACCATGTCGCAACGTTTGCGCTGGCAGCGGTGCTGATGCTCATCGCGGCGCAGCCGTTCGCCTTTCTGGACACCTTCGCGAGCCTTTTCCTCATCCAGGCGTGGATTCCCGACATGACGGTTCCGACCGCCATGAACCCCATCAGCTGGTCGCTATCTTGCGAACTATTCTTCTACTTGTGCTTCCCGGCACTGCTATGGGTACTGAACCGAGTGTCGGTGCGGATGCTCTGGGCACTGGCCGGATCGCTGGCCGCGTTTACCGTGCTGGCGCCGGTGATCGCGCAGTACATGATCGGCGGCGCTCCCCTGCCGCCAATCGCGGGCAGCTCGCTCACCTTCGAACAGATCTGGTTCGTGTACTTCTTCCCGCCTGTCAGGGCAATTGAGTTCGTCCTGGGCATGGTGACCGCGCGGCTGATGCGCGAGGGCGCCTGGCCACGGCTGGCCATGCTGCCCGCATTACTGATTGCCGCCGGGGGCTACGCGGTCAACTCCAATCTCCCCTACCTGTACAGCGTTGGCGGCATGGCAGCGCTTTGGCTCACCCCCCTGGTGGCAGCCGCCGCTGACGCCGACCGACACGGAATGACCTCGCGCTTCCGAGGAAAGACACTGGTACGGCTCGGCGAACTGTCCTTCGCCTTTTACATGGTGCACGGGTTGATCATGACGTACGCGCATACGTGGTTCGTCGCAAGCGGCGATCCGTCACCGTCCGCTCGTGCCGGGATCCTGCTCGTCGCGTTTGTGGTCTCCCTGCTTCTCGCTCACGTGCTTTTCACCTTGATTGAGTCACCAACCGTCCGCAGATTCGCCACGGCTCGGCTGCAGCGCCCGAGCCTCACACCCGTGGCTCCCGTTCCACAGGCCGGCCTGGAGGCCAAGGAATAGCCGAGTCCGAGGTCCCCAAGGAATCCCACTCGAAAGGCTCCGGGAGGGTGCGCCGCGGCGCACCCTCCCGGAGTTCCGTCACGCTAGGACGCGGCCGTGTCAGCGGCCATCGCCTCGCGCAGGCTTCTCGGCCGCATGTCCGTCCAGTTCTCCTCAATGTGATCAAGGCACCGCTGACGGCTCTCGGGCCCCAGGACCACCCGCCACCCTGAGGGCACCTCGGCGAAGGTCGGCCACAGCGAGTGCTGGTCCTCGTCGTTGACCAGGACGAAGAACTCGCCGTCCTCGTTGTCGAAGGGGTTGGTGCTCATAACTGTTCTCTCCCTTTGGTTCGATTTCGTTCGCTGAAAACGTGATGCCGGGTTACGAGCAGCCGCTCGGCGCGGCAGGCCCGTTGGTTGCGGAGACGGTGTCGTGCAGCATTCGCCCAACGATGGAATCGGCGATCTCGCCGCCGCGAACGGCCACGTTGGACAGCAGCGAGGACGAGAGCCCATGGGTGTGCTCGGTGCCTCCCTGCAGATAGATGCCGCAGTGCACCGGGGCGGACGTCACCAGCCGGTAGTCGCGCTCGACAACGTACCTGCCGTCCTCGTCGCGGGCACAGTAGTCGTCGAGATCGCCGAGCAGGTCGCCCGGCGCCATCGTGTCGTACCCGGTGGCACAGACCACCAGGTCCACCGTGAACTCGGCGGCCTGGTCGCTCACCAGCGAATGGACGCTGACCTGGGTCCCGCCGGCGACCTCCTTGACCCCGGTCACCCTGGAAAGGTTGATGAACTCCAGCCTGCGGTCGCCGCTGACTTCGTCGTCGTACGCACGCTTGTAGAGGTCATTGATCACCTCGTCGTCCACCACGGAGTAGTTGGTGTTGCGGTGATAGCGCCAGATCGCGTCCTTGGCCCGCTGCGATCCGCCGTGGAAGTCGTCGACGGCGGACGCGTCGAAGACCTCGTTGGCGAACGGGGTGTTCTCGGCGATCGAGTAGCCGTACGAGGGCAAGATCGCGTACACGGTTGCGCCGGGCAGTGTGTCGTAGAGGAAGCGGACGACCTCAGCGGCGCTCTGGCCCGCGCCGACGACGGCGACCCGCTTCAGCGCCGCACGGTCGCAGGCGCCGAACCGGCCGAGGAACTCCGCGCTGTGCCATACCCGTTGGTCGCGTTCGATGCCGACGGGCATCCGCGGGACCAGGCCCGTTGAGATGACCACGTTGCGGGCGGCGACGGTCGATACTGCGCCGCCCCTGCCCCCCTCGCGCACATCGACGTACACGTGGTCGACTGGGTCGGCCGGGTCGGCACGCGGTGGCAGCCGGACCCCGACCGCCTCCGCACCATAGGTGACTCGGTCCGTGAACGCCGACTCCGCCCACTCCAGGTAGTCGTGAAACTCCTGTCGTGTGGGGAAGAAATCCTGCCTGTTCACGAACCGTGCCAGTCTCTCCTTGGCGTGCAGGTAGGACACGAAGCTGAACCGCGAGGTGGGATTGCGGAACGTCGCGAGGTCCTTCATGAAGGAGACCTGCATCTTGGCGGAGGGGAGGAGCATGTTGCGGTGCCAGCCGAGCGTGGTCTGGCGCTCGAAGAAGGCGGCATTCACCGGGTGTTGGTGCTCTTCCAGCGCAATGGCCAGGGCCAGGTTGGCCGGGCCGAACCCCAGCCCCACCACGTCATAGCTGCTGGACTCGGAAGTTTGCACAGAAGTTCCCCTCACAATGGGTTCTGGATGTCGGTGAGCACACGGTCGATCACCGCGCAGATCGCGGCCGCGTGCTGGGGCCGGGACATGTCGCGGTGCTCGCAGGGGATCTCGTGCTCATGGATTTTGCGCACGTACGGCTCCCATTGGGTGGCGAAGCCTTGGTTGTGCACCGTCGCGGTGAAGAACAGGAGGTCGCCGTCGAACACGGGGGTGGTGAAGGCGTCGAGGAGCGCCGAGTGCTCGACGGTGACGCTGGCCATGGTCCTGAAGAGCGACCGGACATCGACCTCGTCCATCGTGCTGCCCAGGAAGTCACGCACCAGTTCCTGAGTCCTGGCGTCTTCGAGAATATCGTTCTCGTCGAAGGCACTGTCGGCCCCGCGACCGCCGGAGGCAGCGCTGTCCAGCATCGCCAGCAGGCCCACCTCGTGCCCGCGCCGCCGCAGTTCGACGGCCATCGCGTGCGCGAGGGTGCCGCCGCTGGACCAGCCCAGCAGGAAGTACGGGCCATCGGGCTGGACCTTGGCCATGTGTTCCAGATAGCCGTCGACCATCTCCTCGACGGACCGCGCCCGCGGCCGCGTCCGGTCGTACTCGCGCGCCTGAAGACCATAGAGCTGCCGGTCAGGCAGGTGGTTGACGAAACCCATGTACGCCCAGCACAGCCCGCCCCCCGGGTGGATCATCCACAGCGGTGGCCGGCGCCCCTCGGTCTTGATCGGCAGCACCACGGCGAACGGTTCCTCGGGTGTGTCCGACGCGGTGACGGACCGCAGCCACAGGGCGAGGTCGGCCACGACCGAGTGCTGGAAGACCGCCCGGACCGGCACCGACACCCCCATGACCGCGGCGATCCGGCTGACCAGACGGGTGACCAGCAGCGAGTGGCCGCCCAAGGAGAAGAAGTCATCGTCGATGCCGACCCGGTCCACCCCGAGCACCTCGCCGAACAGCCCGGCCAGCGCTTCTTCATCGGGTGTCCGCGGCGCCCGGTACTCCGCGCCCGCGAAAACCGGCTCGGGCAGGGCCGCGCGGTCCAGCTTCCGGTTGGGCGTCAGCGGCAGTCGGTCAAGGAGCACGACCGCTGAGGGCACCATGAAGTTCGGCAGCGTGCCCGCCAGGTACTTCCGCAGGTCGTCGGGGTCGGGCTCGGTGGCCACCACATAGGCGACCAGGTGCGTCCCGGTGTCCCGGACCTCGCGGGCGATCACAGCCGCCTGCGTCACCGCCGGATGCGCCGTCAGCGCCGCTTCCACCTCACCCGGCTCGATCCGGAACCCACGGACCTTCACCTGACCGTCCGCACGGCCCCGGAACACCAACTCCCCCGCGGGAGTCCACGCCACGAGATCCCCGGTCCGGTACATCCGTTCGCCCGGCCCGCCGAACGGGCACGGCACGAACCTCCCGGCAGTCAGGCCGGCCCGGCCCGGATAGCCCCGCGCCAGACGTGTGCCGGCGACGTACAACTCGCCCACCACACCAGGCGGAACCGGCCGCAGCCCCTCGTCCAGGACGAACACCCGCATGTTGTCCATCGGCCGGCCGATCGGCACCTCCGCGCCCAGCGGCTCCGGCGACAGCTTGTGCACACTTGAGCAGACGGTGACCTCGGTCGGTCCGTAGGCGTTCACAAACGTCGTGTCCGGACAGCTCTTCGCGGCACGCTCGACCGCCCCGGGCGAAAGCCGTTCCCCGCCGATCCACACCTCGCGCAGCCCGGCCAGGCACGCCGGGTCCTGGTCGACCAGGTGGTTGAACACCGAGGTGATCAACAAGGTCGTGGTGATCCGCTGCTCGGCCACAAAAGACGCGAAGACAGCCGCGTCGTCGATATCGCCGGGCGGTGCCACCACTACGCGGGCGCCCCGCAGCAGCGTCGGCCACAGCTCCCAGGTCATCGCATCGAAGGTGTGCGGAGAGCGCAGCAGTACGCTCTCGTCCGCCGAGCGCCGCCAGCACGTGTCCGCCGCGAGCTGCACCACGCCCCGGTGGGTGATCCCGGTGCCCTTGGGCAGCCCGGTGGATCCCGAGGTGTACAGCATGTAAGCGAGCCGGTCACCGTGGTCGACGCGGTCCACCCGCTGGCCGGGCGCACTGGTTGCCGCGGCAAGGTCGTCGAACACCACGCGCGGGCAGTCATCCTGGGCCGGCCGGGCGGCGAACTCGGCATTGGACACGACGAACAGCGGCCGCGCGTCGCGCAGCATGAACGCCTGCCGCTCGGCCGGGTAGTCGGGGTCGATCGGCAGGTAGGCGGCGCCGGCCTTCACCACCGCCAGCAGGGCGACGATCAGTTCCAGCGACCGCGGCAGGGCCACGGCCACCACGGACTCAGCGGCGACACCCCGCCGGACCAACTCAGCGGCCACCTGGTCGGCCCGGGCATCGAGCTCACGGTAGGTCAGGGACACCCCGCCCGCCGTCACCGCGACCGCGTCCGGGGCGGCGTCGTCCACCTGCTGAGCGAACAGTGCCGGAATCGTGACGCCGGATACCGGCACGGCGGTGTCGTTCAATTCATGGACATACCGCTGTAGTTCACCGGGTTCGAGCACGTCGATCGTGCCGACGTGGCGGGTCGGGTCGGTGATGACCTGCTGGAGAACGTGGAGCAGTCGATCGACAGTCTTGGCGACGGTGTCGCGGTCGAAGAGGTCGGTGTCGTACTCGACGAGGCCGAGCGCACCGCCCCGCGCGTCGGGGCTGAGGAGGAAGGACAGGTCGAACTTCGCGGTGGCGGTGCCGGGGACCGGTTCGACGTCGACCGAGAGGCCGGGCAGGCGCAGCTCGGCCCGCGGGTTGTTCTGCCAGGCGAGGACGACCTGGAAGAGCGGATGGTAGGCGGCGGAGCGGTCGGGGTTCAGCAGCTCGACCAGGCGGTCGAAGGGCGCTTCCTGGTTGTCGTATGCGGCCAGCGCCTTGCCCCTTATCTGGTCGAGTACCTGCTCGAACGTCGGGTCGTCGGCCAGCCCCACCCGCAGCACCCAGCTGTTGACGAAGAACCCGACCAGATCGGTCAACGCCTCGTCCGTACGGCCCGCGATCGGCGAACCGATCGTGATGTCGTCGCCGCTGCCCAGCCGGTGCAGCAGGGTCGCCAGTGCAGCCTGCAGCACCATCGAGACCGTCACGCTCCGGCCGCGCGCCAGCTCTTCTACACCGGCGAGCAGGTCCGTCCCAACCGCGAATTCGATCTGGTCCGCGCGGCGGGCTCCCATGGCCGGGCGCGGACGGTCCAGCGGCAGCGGCAGCGGCTGCGGTATTCCTGCCAGTTCCCTCTGCCAGTAGCCGACTTGGGCGGCCATTAGACTGCCGTCCTCGGACTCCTGGCCCAGCATCGCCCGCTGCCAGATGGCGAAGTCCGCGTACTGCACGGGCAGCGGGCTCCACGGTGGCGCCTGTCCGTCCCGGCGAGCGGTGTAGGCCGCCGCGAGGTCGTTGACCAGGGGCACCGCCGAGCCTCCGTCACCGGCGATGTGGTGGAGCACGAGCGCGAGGACGTGGTCGCCCTCGGAACAGCGGAACACCGTGGCCCGCAAGGGCATTTCGGTGGCGAGGTCGAACCGGTGCCCGGCTGCGGCCAGCATGGCGTCAAGGAGACTTGCAGGCGTGACCGGCTCGACCGGCACGTCCAGCGGCACCTCGTCGGCCGGGATGATCCGCTGGTACGGCGTGCCGTCATCATCCTCGGCGATCAGCGTGCGCAGGCTCTCGTGCCGCACGACCAGGTCGAGGATCGCCGTCCGTAGCGCTGCCACGTCTAGCGCGCCGCGCAGCCGCAGCATGGTGGGCATGTTATAGCTGGTGGACGGCCCTTCAAGCCGGTGCAGGAACCACATCCGCTGTTGTGCGAATGACAGCGGCACCCGCTCGGGACGCGCCTGCCGCACCAGGGGCTGCCGCGCGTCCGGCCCCGCGGCCAGGTTCGCGGCCAGCCCGGCGACCGTGCTCGTCTCGAACACGTCCCGCACCGGCACCTCGACGCCCAGTTCGGCGCGGATCCGGCCGACCAGCCGCGTGGCCAGCAGGGAATGGCCGCCCATCACGAAGAAGTCGTCGTCGACTCCGACGTGATCGAGCCCCAGCACCTCGGCGAACAGGCCCGCCAGGATCTCCTCCTGCGGTGTCCGGGGCACCCTCCCGTCCGACGCGCCCGCGTAGTCCGGGGCGGGTAGCGACCGCCGGTCCAGCTTGCCGCTCGGTGTCAGCGGAATCTGGCCGATGGCCATGACAGCCGACGGCACCATGTAGTCGGGCAGCCGCTCGCGCGCGTACCCGTGCAGGGCCGCGAGGAGGGAGCCGACTTCACGCACTCCGGCCGGGTCGTTCGACAGCGCCCGGACGGTATGGCCGTCCGGGAGACAGCCGCCGGAGAACACCCGCCCGGGTGCGGGGCCTCCCGGCCACACGACGGCGTCGAACCGGTCGGCCGCACGGGACCAGGTCACCAGCGAGCCCCAGCCCCGTGCGGCGGCCCAGTCCTGGAACTCCTGGGGGTCGATGCCGGCGACCCCGTCGGTGGCCGGTTCGGTCTCGCCGATCAGGCGGGCGTTCGGGATGCCCGCGATGCGTACCGGGGTGTCTTCCTCGAAGTGGCACCGCTGTCCCACGCCTGCGAGGTCGGCGACCTGGGTGCCCCACACGAGCGTCGGCAGCTCACCAAGGAGCACCGGATCCGCCGGTGCCTTATGCAGGACCACTTCGTAGCGGTGCCGGGTCAGTTCGTTGTGGGCGGTGCCGGACTTCAGCCGGATGTCGACGGCAGCCGCGCCGGTGCGCTCGCCCCACCGCGTGAACCATTCCGGGTCGAGCACCAGTTCCTTCTCCACGAACACCGCGTGCTCGACCGTGGCCCGCAGGGCACTCGCGGCGGCGCCGGGGTACCGCGCCTGCTGTACGGCGTGGTGCAGCCGGCTCAGCGAGCCCGCATACCGCACATCGCCGATGACGACCCGGCCTCCTGGGGCCAGCAGCTCCATCGCGTGACACAGCACCCGGTCGAGGTAGTCCGCATCCGGGAAATACTGCACCACCGAATTCAGTACGACCGTGTCGAACCGTTCCGTCGGCAGGCCCGAGACGTCGTCCGCGGCCTGGTGGCGCAGGTGTACCCGGTCCGCCCACCCCATCGTGCTCACCTGGCCGCGCAGCCGATCGACCGCGGCGGCGGAGAAGTCCGTGCCCCAGTACTCCTCGACGTGCGGGGCGACGTGGGCCAGCAGCAGCCCCGAGCCGGTGCCCAGCTCAAGCACCCGGCGCGGGGACCAGCACAGGATCCGCTCGACGGCGGCGTCCCGCCACTCCCGCATCTCTGCGAGGGGAATGGGCTTTCCGGTATAGCTTGAGTTCCAGCCGGAGAAGTCCTCGCCCAAGCCCCCGTCTCCGGCGGCGTACATGCGCTCGTAAACCTGCTGCCACTCCCCGACCTGTTCATCGGCGGCGGAGCCGGACCCGGTCACATCCGGCACAACATAGGCCACCAGGCGCTGGTCGCCCTCGTGGTCCTCGCGGGAGACCACGACCGTCTGCGCCACGGCCGGGTGTTCGGTCAGGACGGCTTCAACCTCCCCAGGCTCGATGCGGAACCCACGGACCTTGACCTGCGTGTCCGCGCGGCCCCGGAACGACAGCTCCCCCGCGGGAGTCCACGCCACGAGATCCCCGGTCCGGTACATTCGCTCGCCCGGGCTCCCGAATGGGCACGCCACGAATCTCTCGGCGGTCAGGCCCGGCCGCCCCAGATATCCGCGCGCCAGACCGGCACCGGCCACATACAACTCGCCCACCACACCGGGCGGAACCGGCCGCAGCCCCTCGTCCAGGACGAACACCCGCATGTTGTCCATCGGCCGGCCGATCGGCACCTCCGCGCCCAGCGGTGCAGACGAGACCGGATGGCAGGTGGCGAACACGGTCGTCTCGGTGGGGCCGTATCCGTTGACCACCACCAGCCCCGGGCACGCTTCGAGAACGCGCGGCACCGCGGCCGGGGAGACCGCGTCGCCGCCCACCCAGACCTCGCGCAGCCCGGCCAGGCACGCCGGGTCCTGTTCGACGATCACCGTGAACAGCCCGGCGGTCAGCCACAGCGCGGTGAGCTGCCGATCGGTCACCAGTGCGGCCAGCGTGCCGGCGTGAAGGTCCTCCGGAAGGCTGATCACCACGCGGCCGCCGCCGAGCAGGGGCACCCACAGTTCGTAGGTGGAGGCGTCGAACGAGTGCGGAGAGTGCAGCAGCACGCACGTGTGGGCGCCGCCGCGCCACCGCTGGTCCGCGGCCAGGCTCACCACGTCGCGATGCGTCACCGCGATGCCTTTGGGCACGCCGGTCGACCCCGAGGTGTACATGACGTACGCGAGGAGGTCGCCGTGTTCCAACTTGTGCGGCGCCTCGTCCACGGCCGTGTGCAACTCGTCGACCAGCACGCTGGGCAGGCCGTCTGGCAGGGTGAACTCCCCGTCGATGATGACGATCGTGGGACCCGCGTCGCGCAGCATGAACGCCACCCGCTCCGCCGGATGGCCGGGGTCGACCGGGAGGTAGGCGCCGCCGGCCTTGAGCACTGCCAGCATGCTGACCACGAGGTCCGGTGACCGCTTCAGGGCGACCGCCACCAGGGACTCCGGCCCCACACCGCGGCGGACGAGGTTGCCCGCGAAGGTGTCGGCGAGCCGGTTGAGTTCCCGAAAGGTCAGCGTGCGCTCGTCGGCCACCAGCGCGATGGCGTCTGGGGTCGCGGCCGCCTGCCGCTCGAACCGTCCGTGGATCGACTTTTCCGGTATCGGCACCCCCGTGTCGTTGAGCTCGCACAGAAGCCGTTTCTCTTCGCCGGGTGCGAGGACGTCGACGGAGCCGATGTCGCGGCCGGGGGCGGACACCAGCTGACGCAGTACGCTCCGCAGCCGCTCGGCTATCCGCTCGACGGTGCCCCGGTCGAACAGATCGGTGGCGTACTCGATCACGCCGTATACGCCCCGCCCTGTCGCGTCGGGGGCGAAGTTGAAGAACAGGTCGAATTTCGCGGTGGTGGTCGGCACGGGCTCGGCCGTGACCTGCAGGTCCGGCAGATCCAGGTCCAGCCGGGCGAAGTTCTGCCAGGCAAACATCACCTGGAAGAAGGGGTGGTAGGCCAGCGAGCGGTCCGGGTTGAGCAGTTCGACCAGCCGCTCGAAGGGGGCGTCCTGGTTCTCGTACGCGGCCAGTGCCTTGTCCCGCACCTGCTTCAGAACCCGCTCGAACGACGGATTCCCAGCCAGGCCCACCCGCAGAACCCAGGTGTTGACGAAGAACCCGACCATGTCGGCCAGGGCCTCGTCCGTGCGGCCCGCGATCGGCGAACCGATCGTGACGTCGTCCCCGCCACCGAGGCGGTGCAACAGAACCGCCAACGCGGCCTGCAACACCATCGACACGGTCACCCCGCGGCCGCGGGCCAGCTCCTCGATCCCGGCGAACAGCTCCGGCTCGACGGTGAAGTCGACGACGTCGCCCCGGTATCCCGCCGTCGCGGGGCGCGGCCGATCCACCGGGAGCGGCAGCGGCTGCGGCACGTCCGCCAGCTCCTGCCGCCAGTACCTGACCTGCCTGGCCAGCACGCTGTCGTCATCGGACTCCTCGCCGAGCAGCTCTCGTTGCCACAGCGTGTAGTCCACGTATCGCACCGGAAGCGGCGTCCAGTCCGGCGCGCCTCCGGTCAGCCGTGCCGTGTACGCGGCGGTGAGATCCCGGATGAACGGCGCGACCGAGCCGCCGTCGGCAGCGATGTGGTGGATCACCAGCGCGAGCACATGCTCCTGGTCCGAGCGGCGCAGCACGCGCGCCCGCACAGGGATCTCGGTGCCCAGGTCGAAGGGGCGCTGGGTGACCTCGTCGATGGCGGCGGTCTCTCCGTCCGGCCGCACGGGCACCAGAGGTAAGTCCAGCGCCACGTCGCCGGCCGGCAGCACTTGCTGGAAGGCGACGCCGTGCTCGTCCTCGCCGATCAGCGTGCGCAGGCAATCGTGCCTGCGCACGACGTCCCGTACCGCCTCCCTGAGCGCCTCGACGTCGAGCCTGCCCCGCAACCGCAACACCACGGGAACGTTGTAGGTGGCTGACGGGCCGGTGAAGCGGTAGAGAAACCACAGCCGGCGCTGGGCAAAAGACAACGGAAACATTCGTTACTCCTCGGTCATCCTGCGCAGGCGCGGCCTGCGGGAGGCGGCCATGTCGGTCCATTTGGCCATCAGCCCGGCGACTGTCGGGGTCTCGAACACCAGCCGGATCGGCACTTCGATGCCCAGTTCGGCGCGGATCCGGACGATCAGCCGGGTGGCGAGCAGCGAGTGCCCGCCCAAGAGGAAGAAGTCGTCATCGATGCCGACCCGGTCGACGCCGAGCACCTCGGCGAACAACTCCGCCAGTGCCTGTTCCTGCACGGTGCGCGGCGCGCGGTACTCCACCACCGCATCGAATTCCGGGTCTGGCAACGCCTGACAATCCAGCTTCCCGTTCGGCATCAACGGCACCGCGTCGATCACCATCACTACCGCGGGCACCATGAAGTCCGGCAACCGCTCGCTGGCGAACCGGCGCGCCCCTGCGCCATCGAGCGCATCCGCCCCTCCGGCGGATCCGGCGGACCTGTCCGGCACCACGTACCCGACCAGCTGTTTGCCGCCGCCTGCTGCGAGGTCACGGGCGACCACCACCGCCTGCGCCACCCCGGGATGTGACATCAGGACAGCCTCGACCTCGCCCGGCTCGACACGGAAGCCCCGCACCTTCACCTGGTCATCGGTGCGCCCCACGTACTGGAGCACTCCCGCCGAGGTCCATCGCACCACATCACCGGTGCGATACAACCGGCCACCGGCCGATCCCGAATCGAAGGGATCCGGCACAAACTGCGACGCGGTCAGCCCCGGCCGGCCGAGGTATCCACGCGCCAGCCCCGCGCCCGCGACATACAACTCGCCCACCACGCCGGGTGGAACCGGCCGCAGCCACGAATCCAGCACATACACCCGTACATTCCCCAGCGGGCTGCCGATCGGCACCGGCCCAAGGGCCGGGGCCCTGTCGGTACCCGGATCCGGGACGTCGTACGTCGACGCGTAGAACGTCTCTGTGGGGCCGTAGCCGTTGACTATCTGGATGCCGGGTATCAAGGCCCGGGTGCGTTCAACGACCGCTGGGGTCAGTGGCTCGCCGGCGAAGACGATGGTGTCGGCGGTGACCTTGGTGTCGAGGTGGTGCAGCAACTCGTCGAATGCAGAAGGCGCTGTCGAGAGCACACTGCCCGACCACGCGTCGCGTTCGCCGAGAGCCAGGATGTCACGGACCATCTCCACGCTACCGCCGGCACACAGGGTGGTGAAGATCTCGAAGACCGAGACATCGAACGAGACCGAGGTGCTCGCCAGCACCCGCGGGGAGCGATCGATGCCGAGCAGTGACGCCATCGTGCTGACACTGTTCACCACGTTGTGGTGGGTCATGGCGACGCCCTTGGGCGTGCCGGTGGATCCGGAGGTGTAGATCAGGTAAGCGAGGTTGGTGGGTCGTAGGGTGCCGTTCCGGTGGGCGTCGGTCGGGTCCTGGGTCTTGACGCTCCCGAACTCGTCGACGAACAGGTGCGGTACCGGTGTTTCGGGAAGCCCGCCCGCCGTGGCCCGATCGGTGAGCACGGCCACCGGCGCAGCGTCGGTGAGCATGAATCGCACCCGGTCCACCGGGTAGGCGGGATCGATCGGCAGATACGTGCCACCGGCCTTCAGCACCGCCAGCATCGCCACCACCAGGTGCGCCGACCGCGGCAGCATCAACGCCACCCGCTGTTCCGGCCTGACCCCGCGCTCGATCAGCCAGTGCGCCAGCCGGTTCGCCCGCTCGTTCACCTCCCGGTAGGTCAGCGAGACATCGTCGAAGACCACTGCGACCGCGTCCGGTGTGGCGACGGCCTGCCGCTCGAACAACGCCGGAACGGTCAGCGCCGGCAGCGGCGCCGCCGTGTCGTTGACCTCACGCAGCAACAGGTCCCGCTCGGCCGGCTCCAGCGTGTCCACCGACCTGACCGGCAGGTCGGGGTCGGCCGCCAGTTGCCGCAGTACCCGGCCGAGACGGGCCGCGATGTCTTCCGCCGCACGCCGGCCGAACCAGGTGTCGTGGTACTGCAGGCCCACTCGCAGGTAGGGGGAAGCGTCGGCCGCCACCATCAAGGGGTAGTGGGTGCCGGTCATCGGGCGAATACCGGTGATCGCGATACCCGCGGTCGTATGTGCGTCGGTGATGCCGGCGCGGTCGACCGGAAAGGACTCGAACACGACGAGGGTGTCGAACAGGTTGCCCAGCCCGATCGCTTCCTGGATCTCGGTCAGCCCGTAGGGGTGGTGGTCCATCAGCGCAGCCTGCCGGGCCTGCAAACCGGTCAGCAGCCCGGCGAACGTGTCCCCGGGCGAACACGGCACGCGCACGGGGACGGTGTTGATGAACAGCCCCACCATGGTGTCGGCACCCGCGACAGCGGGGGGCCTACCGGACACGGTGGCGCCGAACACCACATCCTGGCGCCCCGTCAACTGCCCCAGCACCATCGCCCAGGCCCCTTGGACCACGGTGTTCAAGGTGACGCCCAACTCGGCTGCACGCCGGGAGAGTTGGCGGGTGACATCCGCCGGCAGGGGAACCTCGATCTGCCCGTGACCTCCCTGTGCCGCCCCAGGACCGGCGCCGGGGACCAGCGTCGTCGGCTCCTCCAGCTCGAGGAACTCCTTCGCCCACACCCGCGCCGACTCCTCGCGGTCCTGCTGGGACAACCACGCCAGGAAGTCCCGGTAGCTGCGCGCTCGCGGCAGCACCGAGGCGTCTCCGCTGGAACCGTAGAGCCGCAGCAAGTCCTGCATCAGCAATGGCAACGACCATCCGTCGAACAAGGCGTGGTTCGCGGTGAAGACCAGTTCCGAGCGTTCCGGGCCCATCCTGACCAAGGTCATCCGCAGCAGCGGAGAGACGGCCGGATCGAATCGGGTGGCCTGGTCCTCGGCCAGCAGCCGCTCGAACACGTCCTCGCAGTCGCCCTCGGCCAGGTCACTCAGGTCGAGCTCCCGCCACGGCAGTTCCACGCCGTCCAGCACAATCTGCACCAGCCGACCGGTGGAGTCGTTGACGAACGCCGTCCGCAAGTTTGCATACCGGTTCAGCAGGGCCTGCGCCGCTGCCCGCATCCGCCTCGGAACCACCTGGCCGGCCAGGTGGAATACCAGTTGCATGTGGTATGGGTCGGACGAGGTGTCGGCCAGCATGCTGTGGAACAACATGCCGGACTGCAGTGCGGTCAGCGGCCATACGTCGGCCACGCCCGGGTACCGCTTCTCCCACGCTTCGATATCGCTCTGGCTCACCGACACCAGCGACAGATCGGACGGCGTCAACCCGCCCGCACCGGGCTGCGCGGTATGCCAGGCCAATCCATCCAGCGCGGCGCACCACAGATCCGCCAACTTCCGTACCTCACCGCGGGAGAGCACACCCGTGGGGAAGGAGAACACCACAGACAGCCGCGGGCCCTGTTCGGTGTCGATGACGGCCGCGTTCACCTCCAGCGCCGACATCACCGGCATGTCTCCGTCGGGCGTCGGCGATCCGATCCCGGGCACGGGCACGGCTGCCCAGCCGAGGCCGCGCATCGTCTCGGGCATGTCGGCCGCGGTGAACTGGCCGAGGTAGTTGAACCCGATCTGAGCCTCCGGGCAAGCCGCGAGTTCCGCCTCGGTCTGCGGGTTGAGGTAGCGCAGCAGGCCGTAGCCGAGTCCCTTGTCCGGGATCGCCAGCAGCTGTTCCTTGACCGACTTGACGAGATCGGCCGCGGCACCGCCGCCGCCGAGTACCTCCTCCACGTCGATACCGCCCACGTCGAGGCGGACCGGGAACATGCTGGTGAACCACCCCAGCGTGCGCGACAAGTCCGCGCCGGGGACCACCTGCTCCTCCCTGCCGTGTCCCTCCAGCCGGAGCAGGACCGAGGCGTCCTCGGTACCTCGCCACTGCCTGACTGCGAGGGCGAGTGCAGCCAGCAGGCCGTCGTTGACCCCGCCGTGGAACGCCGCAGGCACCGCGGTCAGCAGCGCTTCGGTCGTCGGGGCGGACAACTCCGCCCGCAGGGTGTCCACCGTGGATGTCACGTCCACTGCGGGGTCCAGCCGCCGGGATCCGATCACCGGGTCCGGCCCGCTGAGCAGGTTCCGCCAGATCGGCATCTCGGCGACCCGGCCGGGCCGGGACGCCTCTTCCACGAGTGCGTGCGACCACCGCCGCACCGACGTCGCCACCCGGGGCAGCGCAGTCGGCCGGCCGTCGCGCACCCGTTCCCATGCGGCGGCGAAGTCCGGGAGAAGGATCCGCCAGGACACACCGTCGACGACCAGGTGGTGCAACACCACCAGCAACCAGCCGGGACCCTCATCGTGCTGGAGCCAGACGAACTGCGCCATCGCACCGGCGGCCGGATCGAGCCGGCCGGCGGCCGCGTCCAGTTCCTCCGCCACCCGCCGGTCCCACGGATCGACCGAGTTCCAGTCGGCCAGGTGAATCCACTGCCCGACATCCACCGAGCCCGGCGTACCGACGGTCAGGCCTTCCTCGGGCTCCGAAGACAGCCGGGACCGCAACACGTCGTGGCGCTCGACCACGGCGGCTACCGTCGCCGACAACCCGTCTCTGGTGATCCCCGCCGGCAGGTCGAGCACCATCGACATCGAGAACCGGTCATGACCGCCACCGAGTTCGAGCAGGTACCTGGCGGCCGGCATGAGCGGCATCCACCCGGCACCGCCACCGTCCATCTCCTGCAGGACCGGGCGCATGCCTTCCGCCCTGCTCAGCGCCACGGCCTCGGCCAGCTTGGCCACGGTCCGGCACTCGAACACCTGCCTGGGGGTGACCTCGACTCCCAGTGTTCTCGCGCGGGCGACCACCTGGATCGAGCGGATGCTGTCGCCGCCGATGGCGAAGAAGTCGTCGTCGATCCCGACCATGGCGAGGCCGAGCACCTCGGCGTACACCCCGGCCAGAATCTGCTCTTCGGCTGAGTCGGGGGCCCGGTACTCGTTGCCGGTGAACTCCGGCTCCGGCAGGGCGGCCCGGTCCAGCTTGCCGTTCACTGTCAGCGGCAGCCGGTCCAGCACGACGAACGCCGCGGGCACCATGTAGTCGGGCAGCCGCGCCGAGAGGAAGCCACGCAGCTCCCCCGCCGAGACGCCGGCCGTCAGGTCGACGTCCTCAAGACCGCCGGTCCCGGCCGGCACCACGTAGCCCACCAGTCGCTTGCCGCCGCTCCCGCGCTCGTCGGCGATCACTACGGCCTGCGCCACCCCTGGATACGTGGTCAGGACCGCTTCGATCTCGCCGGGCTCGATCCGGAAACCACGCACCTTCACCTGCGCGTCCGCGCGCCCGGCATACTCCAGTTGGCCGGCGGCGTTCCACCGCGCCAGATCACCGGTGCGGTACATACGCGAGCCCCGGGGGCCGAATGGATCCGGCACGAACCGCTCCGCGGTCAAGCCGGGGCCGCCGTGGTATCCACGGCCGACCAGCCCACCGACGTACAGCTCGCCCACCACTCCCGAGGGCACCGGGGCCAGTCCGGCACCGAGCACATACATCCGCATGTTGGTCAGCGGCCGGCCGACCGGCACGGCGCCCGTACCCGTGCCCGACGGCTCGTACGGCTCCTCCGACCTGGGCACTTCGAACGTGCTGGCGTAGAAGGATTCGCTCTGACCGTATGCGTTGATCAGCCGTGCGTCGGGCAGCGCTTCGCGCACCCGCCGCACCAGACCGGCCCGCAACGCCTCACCGGCGAACACCACCGTGTCCACGGTGGTCGTCTCGGCGATCCGCTCAACCAGGTCGTCGAAGACCGAGGGGACCGTGCTGATCACGCCGCCGGTCCAGCCGGCCCGCTCGTCGAGCACCAGCACGTCCCGCACCAGCTCAACGGTCCCGCCCGTGCACAGCGTGGTGAACAGCTCGAACAGCGACACGTCGAAGTTGACCGAGGTTCCGGCGAGCATGCGTGTCCCGCGCGTCACACCGACCGCCGAGACCAAAGCCAGCACCCCGTTGGTGACGCTCTCGTGGGTGATCCCTACGCCCTTGGGCGTCCCGGTCGACCCGGACGTGTACATCAAGTACGCCAGGTTCCCCGGCCGTATGGTGACCGGAGGCCGGCCCGACTCGCCGCGCAGGTCGCCCAGGTGGAGACGGGGGATGTCCTGGTCCGGCAGCACCGCCTCGGTCTCGGGGTCGGTCAGGATCAACCGCGGGCGGGCGTCGGCCAGTACATATCCCAGCCGCTGGCTGGGATACGCCGGGTCGATCGGCAGATAGGCACCGCCCGCCATGAGCACGGCGAGCATGGCGACCACCAGGTCCGACGACCTCGGCAGCGCGATGGCCACCAGCGTCTCGGGCCCCACGCCCTGCCGGGACAGGGCCTGGGCGAGGCGGCCGGCCCGCGTGCCGAGCTCCCGATAGGTCAGCTCCGTCTCGCCGGACACCAACGCGACAGCGCCCGGTGTCTCGGCGGCACGCTGGTCGAACAGGTCGACGATCGTCAGAGCGGGCAGCGGCGCGGCCGTGTCGTTGAACCCATGGACCAGCCGGTCCAGTTCCCCTGGGGCGAGGATGTCGACAGTGCCGATGCGCTGGGCGGGGTCATCGACGACTTGCCGTAGCACCCGGCCGAACTGGGCAGCGATCCTCTCGACACTGCCCTCGTCGAACAAGTCCGTGGCGTATTCGATCACGCCCGACACGCCACCGCCCTCCGCGTCGGGGGCGAGGTTGAAAAGCAGGTCGAACTTGGCGGTGAGCGCTGGGGTCGGTTCCGCTTCGACCCGCAGCCCTGGCAGTTCGAGATCGAGCGGAGCCGTGTTCTGCCACGCGAACATGATCTGGAACAGCGGGTGGTATGCGGTGGACCGGTCAGGGTTGAGCAGCTCGACCAGGCGCTCGAACGGCGCGTCCTGGTTGTCATACGCCGCCATCGCCTTACCGCGCACCTGCTTCAGGAGTCGGCCGAAGGACGGGTTCCCTGACAGCTCGGCCCGCAGCACCCACGTGTTGACGAAGAAGCCGACCAGGTCCGCCAGCGCCTCGTCGGTACGGCCGGCGATGGGCGAGCCGATGGCGACATCGTCACCACCGCCCAGCTGATGCACCAGCACGGCCAGCGCGGACTGCAGCACCATCGAGGCCGTCGCGCCGGTGCCGCGCGCCAGTTCGTCCACCTTGGCCATCACGTCGGGGTCGACGGCGAACTCGACCCTGCCACCCCGGTGGCTGGCCACCGGTGGCCGGGGACGGTCCGTGGGCAGGGCCAACGGCACAGGTATGTCCGCCAGTTCGCGCTGCCAGTAGCCGAACTGCTCGGCCAGGAGGCTGTCGGGGGCGCTCTCGTCACCGAGCAGCTCCGCGTGCCAGAGCGTGTAGTCGGCGTACTGCACCGGCAGATCAGGCCACTGTGGCGGCCGCCCCTCCCGCCGCGCCGCGTAGGCGAGCGACACGTCACGGGTCAACGGTGCGGCTGACCCGCCGTCCGCGGCGATGTGGTGGATCACCAGCACGAGTACATGCTCGTCGTGCGCGCAGCGGAGCAGGCGCGTCCGGACAGGTATCTCGGTGTACAGATCGAACTCGTGGGCGGCGAGCTCGGCCACGAGGCCGGCCACGTCTTCCTCGGTCACCGGCACCACCGGTATGTCCAGCAGCACCTCATCCGCCGGCAGCACACGCTGGAAGGCGACACCACCCTCGTCCTCGGCGATCAGTGTCCGCAGGCTCTCGTGCCGGCCCAGCACGTCGAGCATCGCCGAACCGAGCGCAGCCACGTCCAGCTCACCGTGCAGCCGCACGGCCAGGGGGAGGTTGTACGTGGCGGAGGGACCCTCGAACCGGTCGATGAACCACATCCGCCGCTGTGCGAACGACAGCGGTATCCGCTCCGGACGCTCCGCCCGCGTCAAGGTGGGCCGCACCCGCGACCCCGCCACGAGGCGGGCCGCCAGCCGCTCGACCGTCGCCGTCTCAAGGACGGTCCGGATCGGGACCTCGATCTCCAACTCGGCTCGGATGCGGCCGACCAGCCGCGTGGCGAGCAGGGAGTGCCCGCCCAGCACGAAGAAATCGTCGTCGATGCCGACCCGGTCGACGCCGAGCACCTCGGCGAACAGCGCCGCCAGGTCCTCTTCCCGGCGTGTCCGCGGAGCCCGGTACTCAGCGCCGGTGAACTCGGGTTCCGGAAGCGCCCTGCGGTCCAGCTTCCCACTGGGCGTCAGGGGGAACCGGTCCTGGAGGACCACGGCCGACGGCACCATGAAGGCCGGCAGCCGCGCTTCGGTGAACGCCCGCAACTCCTCGGCGGTCGCCGGGTCGCCGAGGACCACATACGCCACCAGTTGCGAGGTGGCACCGGTCTGCCGGCTGACGACGACGGCCTGTCCGACCGCTGGGTGCGCTGCCAGCGCGGCTTCGACCTCGGCGGGCTCGATCCGGTAACCGCGGACCTTGACCTGAGCGTCGACGCGCCCGGTGCACTCCAGACTGCCGTCGGCGTTCCAGCGGCCGAGGTCGCCGGTGCGGTACATCCGCGAGCCCGGCGGGCCGAACGGGTCGGCCACGAACCGCTCCGCGGTCAGGCCTGCACGGTGCTGGTAGCCCCGGCCCATGCTCGCGCCGGCGACATACAACTCGCCCGCCACACCCGGTGGCACCGGCGCCAGGCCGGGGCCCAGCACGTACACGCGTACGTTGCCGAGCGGGGTGCCGATCGGCACGGTTCCGGTCGTCTGCCGGTCCGCGTCGGCGGCCACGATGTGCGTGGTCGCATAGAAGGTCTCGCTCTGGCCGTAGGCGTTGACGACCCCTGCCCCGGGCAGGGCCTTGTGGACCTGCGCCACGAGCCCGGCGGGCAGCGATTCGCCCGCGAACACGACCGCGTCGGCACTGACCCGGCCGATCAGCTGGTCCGCCAGCTCGCCGAATGCCGAGGGGACCGTGCTGACCACGCCGCCCGCCCAGCTCTCGCGCTCGCCGAGGACCAGAACGTCGCGAACCACTTCGACGCTGCCGCCGGTGCTCAGCGTCGTGAACATCTCGAAGACCGACACGTCGAATCCGATCGATGTGCCCGCGAGCATCCGCCACCCCGGTGGCACACCCAGGCTGTCGACCAGCCCTGCCACACCGTTGACCACATTGCCGTGGGTGATCGCGACGCCCTTCGGCGTCCCGGTCGATCCGGACGTGTACATCAGGTACGCCAGGTTGTCCGGCTGTGCCCGGTCTGCCGGATCGGTGTCTGCGGTCGCGGTGATCTCGTCGAGCCTCAGCCTGGGTATCGCGGGGCACGGCAGCGTGGGCGAGGTCTTCGCGTCGGTGAGGATCAGCAGCGGGGACGCGTCGGCGAGCACGAAGTCCAGTCGGGCGCCCGGGAAATCCGGGTCGACCGGCAGATAGGCGCCGCCCGCCTTGAGTACCGCCAGGATCGCCACGACCAGATCCGCCGAGCGCGGGAGTGCCACGGCTGTGACGGTCTCCGGCCCCGCGCCCCGCGCGATCAGCGCATGTGCCAGCCGGTTCGCCCGGACGTTGAGCTCCTGATAGGTCAGCGTCGTCGACTCGTCGACCACCGCGACCGCGTCGGGCGTCGCGGCGGCCTGCCGCGCGAACAGCTCGGGAATCGTCAGGGCGGGAACGGGTGTTGCGGTGTCGTTGTACTCGTACAGCAGACGGTCACGCTCCCCCGCCGTCAGGACGTCCAAGACGGCGACCAGCCGGTCCGGTTCACCCGTGAGATTCCGCAGGACGCGTGCGAACCGCGCGGCGATGTCCTCGGCCGCGTCCCGGCCGAACAGTTTCTGCTGGTACTGCAGGGAGAGCCGCAGCTGCGGATCAGCGGCGGCCATCACCGTAAGCGGATAGTGGGTGACCGTGAACGGGCGGATCCCGGTGACCTCGATGCCCGCCACGGCGTTGGCGTCACTGATCCCGACCCGGTCGATGGGGTAGGACTCAAAGGCGACCAGCGTGTCGAAGAGGACGTCCAGTCCGGTCAGCCGGTGGATGTCGCTGAGCCCGTAGTGGTGGTGTTCCAGGAGCGCGGCCTGCTGACTCTGCAACCGGGCCAGCAGCTCGGCCACGGTGTCGGACGGCGCATACCGCACCCGTACCGGCACGGTGTTGATGAACAGCCCGACCATGGTGTCGGCGCCGCCGACAGCGGGGGGCCTGCCGGACACCGTGGCGCCGAACACCACGTCCTGGCGGCCCGTCAGCTCGGCCAGCAGGAGTCCCCAGGCGCACTGCACAATCGTGTTGACCGTGACGCCCAGTTCGGCGGCACGGCGGGACAGCTCCCCGGAGTCCACGGCGGACAGCGCGACGTCGACGTGCCCGATCTCCGGCACGTCCGGTGCAGACCTGGCCGGTGCGGACGCCGCCTGCGCGGCCAGCAGCGTCGGTTCCTCGACCCCGTCGAGCTCGTCGGCCCACACCTCTGCGGACTTGTCGAGGTCCTGGCGGGCGAGCCACTCCAGGAACAGCCGGTAGTCGCGGGATCTCGGCAGCGCCGCCGGATCGCCCACGGTGGCGTAGAGATGCAGCAGTTCCTTCATGAGGATCGGCATAGACCAGCCGTCGAACAGCACGTGGTGCGAGGTGAGCACGAGTTCGGCGCGTTCGGGCCCGGTGCGGACCAGGGTCAGCCGCAGCAGTGGCGGCGTGTCCAGCGCGAAGTGGGTGTTCAGGTCCTCGGCCAGCAACCGCTCCAGAGCCTGGGCGCGCTCCGGGCCGGGTACGGCGCACAGGTCGACGTCCTGCCACGGCAGGGGCACACCGTCGACCACGATCTGCACCGGCTCGCCGGTCGCACCGGTGACGAACCCGGCCCGCAGGCTGGTGTGCCGAGCGAGCAGCGCCTGGCCGGCCGCCCGCATCCGGTCCGGATCGACCCGTCCGGCCAGATGGAAGACCAGTTGGACCTGGTAGGCGTCGAACGACGAGCCGGCGAGCGAGGCGTGGAACAGCAGCCCCGACTGCAGTGGGGTCAGCGGCCAGATGTCGGCGAGACCCGGGTGGCGGGCCTGCCAGGCGTCGATTTCGCGTTGGCTCACCGCGACGAGCGGGACGTCCGACGGGGTGATTCCGCCGGCTCCGGACGAGGTCGCATGGTGCGCGAGCCCTTCCAGTACGGCTTGCCACAGGTTCGCCAGCTCCAGCACCTGGTCGCAGGAGAACACGCCGCGGGGAAAGCTGAAGGTGGCACCGAGGCGCCGCACACCCCCGTCGTAGGCCACGGCCGCGGTCACATCGAGCGCGGACATCGCCGGCATGTCCCCGTCCAAGGGCGCCGAGAGGCCGCCCGCTTCGGGCGCCGGCCCCCAGCCGAGACCACGCGCCGTCTCGGGCATGTCCCCGGCGGAGAAACCGCCGAGGTAGTTGAACGTGATCTGCCCGGTCGGGCACTCCGCGAGTTCCGCCCCCGTCCGCGGGTTCAGATAACGCAGCAAGCCGTAGCCGACACCCCTGTCCGGGATCGCGAGCAGCTGTTCCTTGACGGACTTCATCAGGTCGCCGGCCGCCCGGCCCCCGGAGAGCACCTCGTCGGGATCGACCGCGCCGACGTCGAGCCGGACCGGGAACATGCTGGTGAACCAGCCGACCGTGCGGGACAGGTCCGCCCCCGGGACCACCTGCTCCTCACGGCCGTGGCCTTCGAGGCGAATCAGGACCGAGGGGTCGCCGGTCGCCCGCCACCGCCGGACGGCGACCGCGAGGGCGGCGAGCATCCCGTCGTTGGCCCCACAGCGGAACGCGGCAGGCAGAGTGGTCAGTAGGGCCTGGGTCACCTCGGCGGACAGCTCGATCCGCACACTGTCCAGCGTGGACATGAGGTCGACCGAGGGGTCGAGCGGCCGCGCTCCCAGAACGGGGTCCGGGCCGGTCAGCAGCTGCTTCCACACCGCTGTCTCCGCCGCCCGGCCCGGTCGGCCGGATTCTTCGACGAGCGCGTGCGACCACCGCCGCACGGACGTGCCCGTCGGCGGCAGCTCGGCGGCACGGCCCGCGCGCACCTGGCCCCACGCCTCGGCGAATTCGGGAAGCAGGATCTGCCACGACACACTGTCGACGATCAGGTGATGCAGGACGACCAGCAGCCGGCCAGGGCCTCGGCCGGAACGGAACCAAACGGTCCGAGCCATCACTCCGGACGCCGGCGCCAGTTGCGCCGCCGCGCCACGCAGCTCGTCGGCCAGCAAGCTGTCCCAGAAGTCCCCGGACCAGCCACCGTCCCAGTCAACGCGGCGGATCAGTCCGTCCGCGTCCGCCGGGCTGCCGACGACCAGACCGGCCTCCGGCTCCAGCACCAACCGGGAACCCAGCACATGGTGGTGGTTCAGCACCGCGGTCAAGGTCGCCGACAGGCCGGCCTCGTCGATACCGTCCGGCAGCGCGAGCACCATACTCTGGGCGAACCCCTCATGGCTGCCGCCCTGTCCGAGCACGTACCACGCGATGGGGGGCAGGGGCAGCCATCCCATGGCTCCGCCGTCGAGCTCTTCGAGGGCCGCGACGGGGTTCCCGGCGGCCACGCTGGCCACTTCGGCGAGCCGTGCGACGGTCCGGTGCTCGAACACCTGCCGGGGTGTGATCTCTAGCCCGGCGGTCCGCGCACGGACGGCCACCTGGATGGACCGGATGCTCTCGCCACCCACTGCGAAGAAGTCGTCGTCGACGCCGACCCGGTCGAGGCCGAGCACCTCGGCGTAGATCCGGGCGAGGGTCTCCTCCGTCGCCGAGCCAGGTGCCCGGTAGGAAGCACCGGCGAGTTCCGGATCCGGCAGGGCGGACCGGTCCAGCGTCCCGGTCGCGGTCATGGGCAGCTCATCGAGGACCACGATCGCGGCGGGCACCATGAACTCAGGCAACTGCCGTGCCACGAACGCCCGTAGCTCTCCCACCGTGACACCGGCGTTGAGGTCGATGTCGACGTCGCTGATGCTCGCCGCACCGCTGGTGTCCGCGGGCCCGACAGGTACGACATAGCCCACGAGCCGCCGTTCACCGGAACGGTCCTCCCTGACCACCACAGCGGCCTGCGCGACGCCCGGGTAGCCGAGCAGGGCGGCCTCGATCTCGGCGGGTTCGATCCGGAGACCGCCGATCCGGACCTGTGAGTCGGTCCGGCCGACATACTCCAGTTGCCCGGCACGGTCGTACCGCGCCAGGTCGCCGGTACGGTACATCCGCGAGCCCGCCGGGCCGAACGGATCCGGCACGAAGCGCTCGGCGGTCAGGACCGGACTGCCGCGATAGCCGCGGGCGACGCCCGCCCCGGCCACGTACACCTCCCCCACCGCGCCCTGAGGCAGCGGGCGCATCCCGGGTCCCAGCACATAGGCCCGGACGGTGTCGAGCGGCCGGCCGATTGGCCTTGTCCCCTGGCCCGCGTGGTCCTCGGTGAGCTTCAGGTGGCTGACGTGCACCGGCGTCTCGGCAGAGCCGTACATGGTCACCAGGGCCGGTGCGCCGGACAGTTCGTGCGGGTACCACCCTTCGAGGCGGGCCGGATCGGGCTCTTCGGCAGCGAAGATCACCATGCGTACCGCGGAGCGCAGACGGCGCTCGAAGGCGGTCCGGGCGGACGGGGCCATCTCGTAGAACGTGGCAGGCACCAGGTTGAGGACCGTGACGCCGTCGCAGACCACGAGGTCCCAGAGTGCCTCGGGTGAGCGCTCGACTTCCTTCGGCACGACCACGACCCGGCCACCGTGCAGCAGGGCACCCCACATCTCCCATACCGAGACGTCGGAGGCTGGCGAATGACACCAGGTCCATACATCGTCCGGGCCGAATCCGCACCGGTCCTGCGCCCCCGCGAACAGGGACAGGACATTGCGATGGGTGAGGGCGACGCCCTTCGGCCGGCCCGTCGGGCCGGAGACATACATGAGGCAGGCCAGCCGGTCCGGCCGCACCAGGCTCGGGTCCGGGTCGGCGTCGTCGCGGTCGTCGCCGGGGTGGGCGCCTTCGCCGAGGCAGAGACGGGGTATGTCACCACCAGGCAGCACGGCCGCGGTCACCTCGTCGGTGACGATCACCTGCGGGCGCGCGTCGGAGAGGACGAACTCCGTGCGGATGCCGACGTGTTCGGGATCGATCGGCAGGTACGCCCCGCCGGACTTGAGTACGGCCAGCAGCGCCACGGCCAGTTCGGGCGAGCGTGGCAGGGCGACGGCCACGATGGTCTCCGGGCCGACTCCCCGGCTGATGAGCTCGTGGGCGAGGCGGTTGGCGCGGGTGTTGAGCTCCCGGTAGGTCAGCGTCGTCCGGTCGGCGAGCACGGCGGTGGCCTCCGGCGTCGCGGCCGCCTGTCGCGCCAGCTCCTCGGGGATCGTCGCTTCGGGAACGGGCGTCTGCGCGGCGTTGAGTTCACCGGCGAACCAGTCCTGTTCGCTCGGGTCAAGCACGTCGACGGCCCCGACCGGGCGGGTGGGGTCGGCGACGACCTGCCGGAGGACCCGGACGAAGCGCTCGGCGATCTGCTCGACAGTGGCCCGGTCGAACAGGTCGGTGGCGTACTCGATGCCGCCACGCAGGTGCTGTCCGTCGGGGTCGGGCCCGAGGTTGAACAGCAGGTCGAACTTGGCAGTGCCGGTATGGACCACGTCCCATTCGGCCCGCACACCGGAAAGGTCGAAGCCGGGCAGGGTGTCCTGCCAGGCGAACATCACCTGGAACAGCGGGTGGTACGCGAGCGAGCGATCCGGATTGAGCAGCTCGACCAGCCGGTCGAACGGCGCGTCCTGATGGTCGTATGCCGCGAGCGCCTTGTCGCGAACCTCCTCCATGACCTGCTCGAACGACAGGTTCCCGGCCGGACGGACCCGCAGCACCCAGGTGTTGACGAAGAATCCGACCAGATCCGCCAGCGCCTCATCGGTACGGCCCGCGATCGGCGAACCGATGGTGATGTCATCACCGCCGCCCAGCTGGTACAGCAGCACGGCCAGGGCACTCTGCAAGACGATCGAGGCGGTCACGCCGTGGGCGCAGGCAAGTTCTTCCACCTGGGCCAGCAGCTCCGGCTCGACGGTGAAGTCGAGCAGGTCACCGCGCTGGCTCGCCACCGGCGGTCGCGGGCGATCGGTCGGGAGCAGCAGGGGCTGCGTCACGCCTGCCAGCTCCCTCTGCCAGTACGCGAGCTGACGGCCGAGCAGGCAGTCCTCGTCGGTCCCGTCAGCGAGTAGTTCGCGTTGCCAGAGGGTGTAGTCGGCGTACTGCACCGGCAGTCCCGGCCAGTCCGGAGCGCGGCCGTCGCGCCGGGAGGCGTACGCGGTCGAAAGGTCGCGTCCCATGGGCACCACGGACTCACCGTCGCCCGCGATGTGATGGAGCACCAGGACCAGGACGTGTTCCTCGGTGGAGAGCCGGAGCACCTCCGCCCGTACGGGGAGGTCCCGGGACAGGTCGAAGAGCCGGGCCGCCGATTCGGCCAGGGCGTCGGTGAGCACGCCGGGCCGCACCAGCACGACCGGCAGGTCGATCTCGGCCTCATGCGCGGGAACCAGCCGCTGGTAAGGGATTCCCTGGTCGTCCTCGGTGATCAAGGTCCGCAGCGCCTCGTGCCGCGCGACCACGTCCCGCAGCGCCGCGGTCAGCGCCGCCACGTCCAGCGGGCCGGTCAGACGGAACACGGCCGGAATGTTGTAGGTGGCGGACGGGTTCTCGAACCGGTGCAGGAACCACAGCCGCTGCTGCGCGAACGACAGCGGTACCCGGTCCGGGCGCTGCACCGGCCGCAGCGGCGGGCGCACCCGGGTGCCCGCGTCCAGGTGCTCTGCCAGTTCGGCGACCGTGGGCGCCGCGAACACCACGCCGATCGAGATCTCCACGCCGAGCTCGGCACGGATCCGGTTGGCCAGGCGGGTGGCGAGCAGCGAATGCCCGCCGAGCAGGAAGAAGTTGTCGTCGATGCCGACCCGGTCGAGGCCGATCAGCTCGGCGTACAGGCGCACCAGGATCTCTTCGCGTTGCGTCCGCGGCGCGCGGTAGTCCTCGTGCACGAATTCGGGATCCGGCAGCGCCGCGCGGTCCAGCTTGCCGTTGGGACTCACCGGCAGCTGGTCCAGCAGGACGAAGACCGCGGGCACCATGAATTCCGGCAGCCGCTGCGCGACGAACCCGCGCAGCTCGTCGACGGTCAGGGAGTCGACCGCGGCGACGTAGGCGACCAATTGCTTTCCGCCGCCTGCGCCGGGGTCCTCGCGGGCGACGACCCCGGCGCCCGCGACGCCCTGGTGCGTCTCCAGAACCGCCTCGATCTCGCCCGGTTCGATCCGGAAGCCACGGATCTTGACCTGCTCGTCCGCACGGCCCACGAAGACCAGCTCGCCGGAGGGTGCCAGAGCCACGATGTCCCCGGTGCGGTACATCCGCTCGCCGGCCTCCCCGTACGGGCAGGCGACGAACCGCTCCGCGGTGAGTCCGTGTCTGCCGACGTACCCGCGCGCCAGACCGGAACCAGCCAGGTACAGCTCGCCGGGGCTCCCCGGCGGCACCAACTGCAGAGCCCTGTCCAGCACGTAGACGCGCGTGTTGTCCGTCGGGCGGCCGATCGGGATCTCGTCACCGATTTCCGCACCGGCCTCGACCGAGTGGCAGGTCGCGGCGACGGTCGTCTCCGTCGGGCCGTAGACATTCACCAGCCTCGTCCCGGGGCAGGCCTGCACCGCGCGCCGAACGGTCGCGGGCAGGGCGCGTTCCCCGCCTGTCACCACGTGGGTCAGTCCGGCGAGGGACTTGGCGTCGTTCTCGACGACAAGGTTGAGAAGCGCCGCGGGCAGGCAGACCGCAGTGAGCCGGCCGTCGACGAGCAACTCCGTGAGCGTGGCGATGTCGAGGTCCCCGGGGGGAGCCACGACCACGGTGCCTCCGCGCGTGAGCGGCACCCAGAGCTCGTAGGTCGACGCGTCGAAGGCGTGCGGTGAGCGCAGCAGTACCCGCTCGTGGCCGGACTCCCACCCCCGGTCCAGCACGAAGTCCACCATGTTCCGGTGGGTCACCCCGATGCCCTTCGGCGCCCCCGTCGAGCCCGAGGTGAACATGACGTACGCCAATCGGTCCACGAGGCCGGTGCTGGACACCACTTCGTCCGGCAGCGTGTCCAGACGGTCGAGGAACACCAAAGGACATGCGCCTTCGGGCACGGCACCGGCGTGCTCAGTGCGGGTCAGGGCCAGCACCGGACGGACATCCCGCAGCATGAGCTCCACCCGCTCGACAGGGTGGGCGGGGTCGATCGGCACGTATGCGCCGCCCGCCTTGAGCACCGCGAGCAGCGATGTCACCAGCTCCAGCGATCGGGGCAGCACCACCGCCACCAGAGTGTCTGGGCCGACACCGCGCCGTGTCAGCTCCGCGGCCAGGCGGCCCGCGCGCTCCTCCAGTTCCCGGTACGTCAGCGAGGTTCCGTCGGCGGTGACGGCGACCGCTTCAGGGGTCGCCACAGCCTGTCGCCGCACCAACTCGGGGACGGTCAGCTCAGGTGTCGGCGCCGCGGTGTCGTTGATCTGGGTCAGCAACAGGTCGCGGTGCTCCGGCCGCAGCGCCTCAAGCCGGCCGACGGGGACGTCGGGCCGGTCCACCGCGGCGCGGATGAACGCCACCAGCTCGTCGCAGAGCTGCAGCAGCTCCGCTGATTCGTAGAGCGTGGACGGAGCGTCCATGCGGAGGTACAGGTCGCTGCCCTCACGGCCGTCTCGGTATATGGAGATGCCCAGTTCATCGGCAATGCCCAATGTCCCGAAGTAGAGATGCGCCTTGCTCCCCGCGAAGTCCAGCGCCTTCACGAACGGCATCTCGTTGACTAGGACACCGAACGGGCTTCGCGCTGCGCCGGTTGAGCCCGTGCCGCGCTGGATGTCAGTGATGTGGTGTGTGGAGTGGCTGAACACCACGCGCCGTTCCGCGGCCACCGCTGTGGCTATCTCGGCGAAACTGGACGACAGCGGGACGTGGGCCCGGATCGGCACGATGTTCAGGGTCAGTCCGGGAGTGTGCCTCGTGGCTCCGTGCCGGTTCTTGACGCTGAGCGAGAACATCGGCTCCGCCAGGCCACAGCGCCGGCCGAAGTACAGGGCCGCAGCCGAGGCCAGCAATGTGGACATCCGTACGCCGATGTCCTCAGCCGTCCTCTGCCACTGCGCTGCTTCGGCTCCGGGAACAGTGACAACGCGGCTCACCATCCCAACGGCAGCCGCCAGTTCGGCCCATTTATCCGCCGGGTGAACGCGCTCGTCGAAACCGACGCTCATCAGCCCAGACACGCCGGCTCCGAGGCGCGGCAGCTGGACGGGGGTCGACGCGTCTGCGAGATAGTCCTTCCAGAACTGCGCGTCCTCGGCGAACCGCGGTGATGCCCGATACTGACGGTCCGCGTCGTAAAGCGTCTCCGGACCTTCGAACAGCGCCTCCGGCACCGGCAGTCCGCTATGGAGCGCCGTGTAGACCTCGGCCACCCTGTGCGACAGCATGTCGATCACGCCGACACCATCAGCGACCATGTGGTAGAAGACCACGACCAAGAAGCAACGAGCGGGCGCGAGTTGGATGGTACCGGCCCGGAAAAGGATGTCGTTCGCCAGGTCAAAGGGTTCGCCCGCCACGTCGGTCAGCAGAGCAAGGGCCGCCGCCTCCGGGTCTTCCTCCGTGCTGACATCGACGGCGAAGGGCTCCAGCCGACCGGGGTCCCCAATCACCTGCCGCAGCCCGTCCGCCTCCTCTCGGAAGTTGACCAGGACCGCGTCGCTCTCGCTGAATACGATCCGCAATGCAGCGTGAAGGACACCGAGGTCGATCTCCCCCGCAATATCCCAGAGCAGGGTCGTATTGTTGGAAACCTCTGGTGTCATTTTCTGGGCCAACCACAGCCCTTGCTGCGCCGACGATACACCTAACGAACGCAAAATGACCGTCCCCTCGTACATTGCAAAGCCCACACGGAGTAGACGCGGGCATTCCCCACTCTCACGACCGCAAGACCGACTGGTCAAGGCTGAATAGGCATCGCCGCACACAAAACGAGCCCTCTCGAAGGTCCCGTCCCGTCAACAGGACAGCCCAACGAGGGTCGTTCGCTTACTACCGGCATCTCGACGGCGCCGAACAATGCAACGCTTGACACGGAAGGCCGCACCGAGCAAGGATCATTTCGCATTTCACGTTCGGCAACTATTTCTCCGGCGGTTCGCGTCCTCAACATATGGAGAGATACCAGCCATGTAACAGTGCATGGAGGTAGATTCTCGTGCTGACTCATGAAGGTTTGCCACTGAGAAGAATAAAAATCTTCGATACCACATTGCGCGACGGTGAACAGGCACCAGGAAATGCAATGCGGCCGGAACAGAAACTCGACATCGCATTGGCGATCGAGTCGCTCGGTGTCGATGTGATAGAGGCGGGTTTTCCGAGTTCCTCGCCGAGCGACCGTGAGGCGGCCCGGCTGCTAGCCGAGTCGTTGACCGCCGCTCGCGTCGCCACGCTCAACCGGCCATTACCCGATGACGTCCGCCTTGCCGTCGAGTCGGCCGGCACCGAGCGTCATCACCTGCAGGTGATGGCAACCGGTAGCGAGATTCACCTGAAACACAAGAGGGGCCTCGAACAGGCTGAAGCGCAGGACCAGGTGGTCGACGCAATCGGCTTCGCCAAGTCGCTGGGCGTGAAGAATGTGACGCTAGCCATTGAGGATGCCTCGCGCGGTTCCGATGGCCTGCTCCGGCCGCTGATCACGGAGTCCATAGCGGCGGGCGCAGACACTGTGACGATCGCCGACACAACCGGCTGCATGATGCCTGCCGAGTACGGCCGCCTGATCGTGCGAATCCGGTCCTGGATCCCGGCGGAGATCGTGGTGTCCACGCACTGCCACGAGGATCTCGGCCTGTCACTGGCGAACGCACTGGCCGGAATCGAGGCCGGGGCCGACGAAGTGCAGGCCACGCTGGCCGGGATCGGCGAGCGGGCAGGCAACACTTCGCTGGAGGAACTGATCGCGGTGCTCACATACAACGGTGCGGCGATGGGCGCGACCACCTCCGCGAAAACCGAGGGCCTATACGCCGCGTTCGAGATCCTGTGCCGGGTGATCGGACTGTCCGCCCCGCGCAATAAGGCGATCTTCGGCGTCAATGCCTTCGCCACTCAGGCCGGTATCCATCAGGCCGGTATCCTGCGCGCCCCCATCACCTACGAGTACGTCGAGCCCGCACTGTTCGGCCGGGAACGCACGATCCTGGTCGGCAGGCACTCGGGCCGGGCCGTGCTGCGCTACGTCCTCGACGAGATGAAGCTGCCCCTCGACGAGCAGCTCGTGGACCGCCTCTACGAGGAGCACATCGCGCATCGCACCAACGGTGAGTGCATCGACCTGGCCGGCCTGCGTGGACTCATCGCCGAGAACCACACCATGGGCTCCGGGGCGCAGACCTGATGGCCACGGGAAGGACGCTGATCGAGAAGGTCTGGGAGAGCCATGTCGTGCAGCACTCCCCCGACGAACCGGACCTGCTCTACATCGATCTCCACCTGATCCACGAGGCGAGCTCGCCGCAGGCGTTCGACGGTCTGCGGCTGGCCGGTCGAACGGTGCGACGTCCGGATCTCACTCTGGCCGTCGAAGACCACAATGTCCCCACCGACTCGCTGTTCATCCTGGACCGGATGGGGAAGCAGCAGGTCGAGACCCTGCGCCAGAACTGCGTGGCACATGGCATCGAGCTGTTCCGGCTGGGTGACCGCAGACAGGGAATCGTGCATGTGGTGGCGCCGGAGCACGGGTTCGTCCGGCCGGGTATGTCGGTGGTCTGCGGCGACAGCCACACCTCCACACACGGTGCATTCGGCGCGCTGGCCTTCGGTATCGGGACCTCTGATGTGGAGCACGTGCTTGCCACCCAGACGCTGCCGCTTCCCCGGCCGCGCACCATGGCTGTCGAGTTCACCGGTGTGCTGCCCGCAGACGTGACGCCGAAGGACCTCATCCTGGCCTTGATCGCGCGCATCGGTGCCAACGGCGCGCACGGGCACGTCATCGAGTACCGGGGCCGGCCCATCGAGCAGATGTCGATGGAGGGCCGAATGACCGTGTGCAACATGAGCGTCGAGGCCGGCGCCCGCGCCGGGATGGTCGCGCCGAATCAGGTTACCTACCAGTACCTGAGGGGGCGGCCGGGTATGCCGGAGGGCACAGCGTGGGACGAGGCCGTGGCCTACTGGGAGACGCTGCGTACCGACGAGAACGCTGTCTTCGACAGTGTCGTACGGATCGATGTCTCGGCTCTGACCCCGTTCGTTACCTGGGGCACCAACCCGGGCCAGGCCGTACCCATCGGGGGACGGGTGCCCGCCCCGGAGTCCTTCGCCGATAACCAGCGACGAGCGGCGGCCCAACGTGCGCTCGACTACATGGGGTTGTCGTCCGGCACGGCGATGGACTCCATCGAGATCGACACCGTGTTCATCGGCTCGTGCACCAACGGGCGCATCGAGGACCTCAAGTCCGCCGCCGGAGTGCTGCGTGGCCGCAAGGTGGCTCCCGGCGTAAGGATGCTTGTCGTGCCCGGCTCCACGGATGTACGCGAACAGGCCGAAGCCCAAGGCCTGCACCGCATCTTCACCGAAGCCGGCGCGGAGTGGCGGCTGTCCGGTTGCTCCATGTGCCTTGGCATGAACGCCGACCGGCTGACCGGCCCCACCCGCTGTGTATCCACTTCGAACCGGAACTACGAGGGCCGTCAGGGTCCGCAAGCCCGTACGCATCTGGCGTCGCCCGCGGTCGCGGCGGCGACCGCTGTCACCGGGAGGCTGACCGCGCCGAGTGGCCTGCGGTCGGGGGAGGCGCTGTGAAACCGCTGATGGAACACACCGGGTACGGAGTCGCGCTGCGCCGCAGCGACGTCGACACCGACCAGATCGTCCCCGCCGAGTACTGCAAGCGGCTGACCAAAAGTGGATACGCGGACGTCCTGTTCGCCGGCTGGCGGGAGGATCCCGCCTTCGTGTTGAACCGGCCGGCGAGCTTGGGCGCCAGCATCCTGGTGGCAGGCCACAACTTCGGCACCGGAAGTTCGCGTGAGCACGCCGTGTGGGCGCTGCGGGACTGGGGTTTCGCAGCGGTGATCGCGAGCAGTTTCGGGGATATCTTCCGGCGCAACGCTTTCAAGAACGGTCTGCTCGCGGTCGAGTTGCCGGCACCGGTGGTGGCAGAGCTGGCCGACCTCGTTGATGCAGATCCCCGTAGTGAGATCACCGTGGACCTGGTCGATCTTGAGGTCCGGGCCGGCGGGCTGCGCCACGGGTTCGCCGTTGATCAAAGGGCGCGTTGG
This sequence comes from Streptomyces sp. P9-2B-2, assembly GCF_030406865.1. Classification (NCBI taxonomy): domain Bacteria; kingdom Bacillati; phylum Actinomycetota; class Actinomycetes; order Kitasatosporales; family Streptomycetaceae; genus Streptomyces; species Streptomyces sp. P9-2B-2. The sequence goes on from NZ_CP129126.1 coordinate 1,714,695, forward strand.
CTGCTGCTCGAAGGGCTCGACGAGATCGCGGTCACCTTGGTGAAGGACTGCGCGATCACCACCTACGAGAGGTCGAGGCCGGGCTGGCTGCCTAACATCCGGACCACGTCGCTTCAGCCGGTGCGCAGTTCCACGGCGGAGGTGCAGCCCAGATGACGGACATCGCGATAGCCGCACGCGTCGACAGGCTGGCGCGCAGTGGCCTGTTCAAGCTGCTCGGCGAGGGGCACAGGGAGAAGGTGGTCGACCTCGCCCTCGGCGTACCCGGCGCACCCCTGACTCCACCCAAGCTGATCGAGACGGCCTGTGCAGCGCTGCGGGAGGGCATCAACCAGTACGAGTTGCCGGACGGCAACGTCGAGCTACGGCGTCGGATCGCGGCTGCGTTGCCCACGCCCACTGATCCGCTCACCGAATTAACCATCACGGTCGGTTCCAGCGAGGCGCTTTCCGCGGCCGTTCTGGCCACCGTCAACCCGGGTGACGAGGTCATCGTCTTCGAGCCGTTCTACGAGAACTTCCTCAGCGCGATCGCCCTCGCTGGTGGTGTTCCGCGGCTGGTGCGGGTGGTTGCACCGGATTGGCGATACGACCTTGCCGAACTGCGGGCGGCGTTCGGCCCGCGCACGAAGGCGGTCGTGCTCTGCACGCCGAACAATCCCACCGGCCATATGCTCACTCCGCAGGAATTCGCCGAGATCGCGGAATTATGCGATCACTGGAACGCCATCGTGATCTCTGACGAGATCTATGCGGGGTACGTCTACGACGGAAAGCAGCACGTGTCGGCAGCCGGCGTGCCCGCACTGCGCGAGCGCAGCATCGTCATCGGCAGCCTTTCCAAGAGTCATGCGGTCAGCGGCTGGCGCATCGGCTACCTACGCGCCTGCGCGACGCTGAGCAGCGCCGTTCGCCGGGTACACGAGGCGATCTGCGGTGGTGGCGCGGCCCCCCTGCAGGAGGCGGCCGCGCGCGCCGCCGCGACGGAACCGGATTTCCTCAAGCCGGGCATGGATCTGAGCGTCCAGCGAAACCTGGTGACCCAGATCTTCGACGAGGTCGGTTTTCGCTGTATCCCACCGGACGGCGGGTGTTACGTGATGGCGGACATCCGGCATTTCACCGATGAGGACGGTGAGTCGATGGCCTATCGCGTCGTCCGGGAGGCCGGAGTCATGGTCGCCCCCGGCACGTTCTTCTATTCGGATGACGTTGCGGGCGCACGGCTCGTTCGCGTCGCCTTCAATCGGCAGCTCGAAACACTCATCGAGGCCGAGCGCCGCCTGTCGGTGTACCGGCCGGACGCGCATACCCGATCGTCTCGATGAGACGCCCCACACCAGGAACCTTGAAAGGGATACCCGATGGCCACCCTCGCCGACCGATGGAACATTCACCCAACACATTTCTGGCTGCGCGGACTTCAACCGGAAAAGCCAATCCGATTCGACGAGGAATCGGGAATATGGAACGTTTACGGATACGCGGAGGCCCTGAAAATCCTCAGCGATCCGGCAACCTTCTCCTCCGATACAAAACGGTTGTTCTCCTCCGAAGCTGTGAATGAGCACAAGGAGGGCAACCTGATTCAGATGGACGCGCCGGATCACGGCAAGCTGCGCACGCTGGTCAGCCACGCTTTCAACCGGAAGATCGTGGCCGACCTCGAACCCCGGATCCGCGAAGTCACCCACGAGCTACTCGACGCGATTTCCGACCCCAATGAACTCGAACTAGTGGCCGACCTCGCGTATCCGCTTCCGGTGATCGTCATCGCCGAACTGCTGGGCGTGCCAAGCAGTGACCGCGACCTGTTCAAGGAATGGGTGACGGTGATGCTGGAGGACACCGGCCAGCTCTCCATGCGCAACCGCGACCCCGACGAAGAGGAGGAACGCGATCACCAGAACATGATCGAGAAGTGGCAGCCGATGTTCGACTATATCCGCGAACACGTCGGCGAGCGCAGGCGGAAGCCGCGGCAGGACCTGCTGACCCAACTCGTCACCGCAGAGGTCGACGGTAACCGGCTGACCGACAACGAGGTGGTGAACTTCGCGGTCCTACTGTTGGTCGCCGGGCACGTCAGCACCACCATGCTGCTGGGCAACACCCTGCTGTGCCTCGACTCGCACCCGGACTGGATGGCACGGGTACGCGAAGACCGCTCGATGGTGCCCGGCGCGATCGAGGAATCGCTGCGCATGTTCAGCCCGTTCGCAGGAGTCGCGCGGTCCACCTATACCGAGGTGGACATCGCCGGACAGCGGGTGCCCCCGGACCAGATGATCATGGTGTGGCTTGCGGCGGCGAACCGCGACGACCGCCAGTTCGCCGACCCGCACACCTTCACCCCGACCCGGGACCCCAACCCTCATCTCGGACTCGGACGCGGTGTCCATTTCTGCCTGGGCGCACCACTGGCGAGGCTAGAAGGCCGGGTCGCACTGAACATGCTGCTGGACCGTTTCCCGGTGCTGCGTACCGACCCGGACAACCCGCCGACCTTCGTGCCGACGCCGGACATGACCGGCGTCCGCACCCTGCCGCTGCTCACTGGCTGACGCGCCCATCGATCACTGCCGCCCTTCCGGCGATGCCCACGATCAGAGGTGGACATCGCCGGGCGCGGCGGCCTGCCGGCAGATGGCCACGCAATGCACGAATCTGCCCGCACCGGTCACGAGCCTCATCGGCCGGTCAAGCTCCGCGAGATATGAAGGGCCGCCGACTGCAGAGCGTCTGGTGATGTGCGGTCAACTTGGATGGCTACTTGCTCCTGAAAAGGGGTTTGGGATGGTGACGGGGGCGGTGCTCGGGGCGGCGGCATGACGTCGGCCTACCGTCCGGCCCAAGTCCAGGGGCCGGTCAGGCGGCGCAGGCGGGTGCGGCGGAAGCCGAAGCCGTGTTTGAGGTGGCTGATGTGAGTCGATACCGACTCTCCAGTTGCGCATCCGCCGGAAGGGGCAACTGTGTTCGTACTCGCGCCGTGCCTTCCTGGTCTCCCGGCGCCGCTGGAGGCCGATCCGCTGAACGCTGAGTTCGGCCAGGGCCAGATCGTTCGCGCTTGCGCCGAAGCCGCGGTCGGCGACGACCGTGCCGGGCGGGCGACCGGTCAGTGTGGTGACGCGCTCCACCGATGGCACCAGTTACGGCGCATCGGGCGGGTTCCCGAGCTGGAGTTGGTGGTCGACGACGAAGCCGCGTTCGTCCTCCGCAACGAGCGCCGTTAGCCGAACTGGGTCGGGTGCTGAGCCTGTCCCTTGCGGATCCGCCGGGCGTCGGGGTCGGCTAACGAGACCAGCCGGTCAGGGATCGTGCGGATGCCCGCCAGCCGCAAGGCGGTCTGATCCAGCAGCTGGCGGGTGGTGATGCGGCTGGGTGTTGGCCGGATTTGGTTCCTTCTTTGGGGCGTTGTCAGATCTACTTGGCATTGCGTGATCGGATTCGATGCCTGGTCACGGAGTTGGAGGCGATGGATGGGGGAGGGCAACGTGGAGCGAGCGGAGCGTGGTGAGCGCATCCTGGCGGCGGCGAGGGAGTTACTGCTGGCGTGGGGTTACCAGCGGGTGACGATCGATGAAATCGCCCGGCGTGCCAAGGTCGGGAAGGGTACGGTCTATCTGCACTGGCGGACGAAGGAAGCCCTGCTACTGGCGGTTCTACTCAAGTACAAGTCGCATAGCCAGCGGCGGGAGTTGGAGCGAATGCGCGCCGACCCCCTGGAGATTCTTCCGAGCCGGATGATGCACGGGCACTACCGCGATCTCATGGAGGAGCCGGTCCTGCGCGCCGTCTACACCGGTGATCCCGATGTGCTGGGCCGGCTCAACGGCATCGCCCAAAAGGAGCTCGCGGGGCTAATGGCAGAGGGCGAGCGGGTCCTGCACCGTCATCTGGAGGTGCTGCGCGAGCACGGTCTGGTACGCGACGACACCGAAGTCAGTCATCAGTGCTATGTCCTGATGACGATGACGACTGGCTTTGTCATGGCCGAGTCGCTGCTCTTCGACTGTGCCCCGGGCCCTGCCGAGGTGCGGGCCGACATCCTCGCCCGCACGGTCCGCAGCGCGTTGGAAACACCGGCGTGCCCCGATTCCTCTGCTGACCGCGCCAGCGCTGCCGCACCCGAAATCATCGCGCTCTACGAGCACTTGGAAGAACTCAGCGAACAAGAGATGCGCCGGCAATTGCGCCACTAGTGTCCTGAGTCGGAGATTCGTCGTTGGTCTGGTGTGAGTCGTCCTGGACCGAAGATTCCGCCGGTGGTGCTGTCCGATGCTGAGCGGGCCATGTTGCAGTCGTGGGTGCGTCGCCGGTCGAGCGCTCAGGCGTTGGCCTTGCGGTCGCGGATCGTTTTGGAGAGCGCGGACGGTCACGCGATCGCAGAGGTCGCGCGGCGGTTGGGGATCACGACGGACACGGTCCGCACCTGGCGTCGGCGCTTTCTGGAGCGTCGGCTGGACGGCCTGTGCGACGAGCCCCGGCCGAGTGTCCCACGGAAGATCACCGATGCCGACGTGGAAAGGGTCATCGTCAAGACACTGGAGGAGACGCCGAAGGACGCCACCCACTGGTCGACCCGGTCCATGGCCGCGGCAACAGGGATGTCGCAGTCGGCGATCTCGCGGATCTGGCGGGCGTTCGCCCTTCAGCCCCACCGCGCCGAGACGTTCAAGCTGTCCAGGGACCCGCTGTTCATCGACAAGGTCCGCGATGTGATCGGGCTCTATCTCGACCCGCCGGAGCGGGCCCTGGTGCTGTGTGTGGACGAGAAGTCGCAGATCCAGGCGCTGGACCGGTCCCAGCCGGTGCTGCCGATGATGCCCGGGGTCCCTGAACGCCGCAGCCATGACTACGTGCGTGCAGGCACCACCACCCTCTTCGCCGCCCTGGACACCGCGACCGGCAAGGTCATCGGCTCACTGCACCGCCGCCATCGTGCAGTGGAATTCAAGAAGTTCCTGGCGAAGCTCGACAAAGAGGTACCGGCCGGCCTTGAAGTCCACCTGATCCTGGACAACTACGTCACCCACAAGGTCCCGGCCGTCAAGAAGTGGCTGGCCACGCACCCGCGTTTCCACCTGCACTTCACCCCGACCGGGTCCTCCTGGCTGAACCTGGTGGAACGGTGGTTCGCCGAACTCACCACGAAGAAGCTCCGCCGCGGTGTCCACCGCTCCGTCCAGGCCCTTGAGCGCGATATCCGAGCCTGGCTCGCCCACTGGAACGACGAACCCCAACCCTTCGTCTGGACCAAAACCGCCGACGAGATCCTCGACAAAGTCGCCGCCTACTGCCGACGAATCTCCGACTCAGGACACTAGTTGTGCTGTCCCGGCACGTTGGTGTCGGCGCACAACGTGAACGTCAGTCGATGATCTTGCGGCCTGGATGCTATGTAGATCGTATTGTGCGCGTGTGCAGTTCAGCGAGTTACAGCAAGCCTTGTCGCATCTGTCGGGTGTGGTGATCGAGGCCGTGATGCGCCGTCAGCTCTGAGGCCCGCCGTCTCGTCGGATTGCGGCGAGGCTACCTGCAATTCCTCGCCGCGAATGCCGGGGGGCGGATCCGGATCGTGCCCTGTGAGTCGGGCGCCTTCATCTCCTGTGTTGCCCAGGCCAGCGAACTTCGGCCGAGCAAACAGCGGCTCTTCCCGTCGAGGCGGATCGCGTGACGTACGCCACCGGGCCTGTGGAGGGCCAGCGGTATGGGATGGGACTCGACGAGGTACTGGCACTCGCCCTAAGTTTGATCTTTATGGTCTCAACCGATCACGTTCGATGATGGACTCGGGTCGTCTGGCCGTTTTTACCCACGTCGTAGCGGGGCGCTGGTCGGCGGCTCGTCGACCCCGGTGGCCTGCCTGGGCCTGGCCTTGAGGGTTTCGGCGCACGGGCTGGGCATGGCAAGTGAGCGCGGAGGGTTCTGAATCCGCGGCGGACGCGGTCCGGGGTGAGCCGGCCGGGCTCGGCAGGACGTTCCCAGGAACGGCGGAGGTTCGGCGGCCGGCGGCCGGACCAGGCGGATCTGGGTGTGAGCGGTGATGATCAGCCAAGTCCAGCAGTCCGCGGCTTCGAGGTGCGGAGCTTCGGGTGGGTCCATCCAAGCGTGGTCCTGATCACTCTGAAGGCGTGTTCCAAGTCGAAGCGGTCCGCATCCGCCCGAGCACCTCCACCGGGAGGCCCTCGAGGACGTAGGCCATGCGCGGCACATCGTAGCCGGCATCGAAGATGACCAGGATGTCCGCATCATCGTCTTCCCACTGACCGCCGTCGATGACGTCTTCGACGACACCGCGGACTTGGCGTGCGGCGACCTCGGCCAGGTCATCTTCGAGGTCGAGGCGGACAGCACAGCAGCTGGCACCAGGAGGTACATCCGGTGTCCAGGCGGCGACAAAGGAGTATGGCTATCCTGGGATCATGAAGTGCTGGTCGCGGCTACGGCCATAGGTGTGGCAGAAGAGGCGGTCTGCGCTGCACTCGGCGTCCGGGCGCAGCCAGTTGCTCACGTCGTCCGCGAGGACGAGCCGATTGTCGGCGGCCTTGGGCCGGGACAGCGCGGGGTACAACGCGCCATGCCCACACGGGTGTTCAGCCAACAGCGTCAGGTCCACCGGCGTCATCACCCGGCCCACGGCGCACAGCAGCGCGTCCATTAGCTCAAACAGTTCGTCCCGGTGCCGACGAGGCGCGTGGAGAAGTCATCACGGAAGTGTGATGCGAAGTCGAATGCGTCCCGCTGGGCTTCATGGTGCAGCGGACTCACCTCCGACGGCGGTCTTGGGGATGGCGAAACTCCCGCTCTGGATCGGCACGAAGAATCACGCCAAGACCGCCGTCCGCGCAGGCCGAACTCCCAGGCGAGTGACACCGATCGGGAAGCTGTTCGACGACAGGACCTCGGGCCGGCCAGGCGCTGGCGGGCGTGCTGCTGCTGCTCACCGCAGTCCTGACGGCCGCCGTGAGCCAGGCCCCCGGCCCGGCGATCGCCCTGGCCGCACTGCTCGGCGCCACGACCGGCGTCGCGATGGCCGTCAGCAATGCCCTGCTGCAGAAGGAGACCGACCCGCGCTACCTCGGTCACCAGCCTCGGCACCTGGATCTGAGCCCGCTGCTGTACGCGCTGACCGGCGTGGTGGCGGCCTGGGCACCAGCGTCTTCATCGCGGGCTGCGGCACGGCCTGCCTACTCACCGCGGCGATCACGCTGACGGTGCGGCCGCTGCGTACGTCCCGGCTCTGACGCGGGACCGCACCGTCGACCCCGACGAGCTCGACGACGGTGTCTCGGCCTGCCCTCACCTGTTCCAGTCCTGCGTCCCCAAGGTCGCGGACATCCGGCTCGCCGCCGTCGGCGACCAGCTCTTCGCCACCCGGATCGACATCGGCGGCGACCACCTCGACTGGCGCCAGGACTACGCCTCCCTCACCTACTCCCCCGCCGAGACGCCCCCACCATCCGCACGGCGGTGCGTGCCTACGTCGACGCATTCGGCCTCCTCTTCGGAGCCTTCGACTTCGCCGTCCGGGCCGACGGCCGCTGGATCTGGCTGGAGACCAACCCGAACGGCCAATGGGCCTTCGTCGACGAGCCCACCCGCCGAGCAATCACCACCGCCCTCGCCGACCACCTCCAGAACGGAATCCCGCACAAGGACATCTCCCGCCCAGCGAACCGGCATCGGAATCGTGAGCATTCCCGGTAACAACAGAACACCTTTGAGGGCCCGCGCGCGTGACGATCTTCGACTTCTCCGGCGTGGAAGGCATCGCGGGTTGTCGACTGGCTCCAGATCCGAGCCCCGCAGTCCCCTCCGAAGACGACTATTACCGCAGCCTGTTGCAAGAAGAAGTCAATGCCGTGATCGACAGTGCGCGGGCCAGTGGCACAACCGGTCTCCTGGTCCATGACTCGCACGGGCAGGTGACCAACTTCCGGTCGGACGCTCTCGCAGCCCGGGCTCGTTATCTGCCCGTCGGCACAAACCCGTCCACAGAGCCTGGGGCCCTCGTTCTACGGTCTCTCTTCTTCGTCTCCTACCACAATTCGATGGCCGGCGCCCCGGCCACGCTCTCGCGCACCCACCGATCAGCGAGCTCCTGCTCAACAGCACAGGCACCGAGGAAGCGCGATCAGCGCCTTGGTGACACTGGGCCCACCGTGTACCGGTCGTGCTGATCACGAGCGAAGAAACCGAGGCTGCCGACGTCACGCCGTTCTACCTCGATGTCCACAACGCCATTGTCAAGGTGCGGCTCCATCAAGGCCACGGCGGACCGCTCCGGCCGCCTCGATGACCGTACGGCACCGAGCGCTACTGTCGGCGTGCACATACTCAGCGGATTCCCAGCTCCCGCAGTACGCGGTGCTGACTCGGTGCTGGCTTGGCCGGCCAGTACAGATAGCAGATGCCTCCTGTACCGCTCTTGATCTGGCCCTTTTCGTCGTAACGCTTGGTGCGCAGCCAAATGTTCTCGAACTGCCGGCGCTTGTAAACCCGCCGGACCGCCGCGTTGTTCGGTGCGGCCGGGTCGTTGGCGATGATGTCGCCGTTCTTGGTGAAGCCGACGACGGTCATCAGGTGGCCGGCGGTGCCGTAGCCCGCGCCGTCGAGTTCGGTTTTGAGGAAGGACTGGGAGGTGATGACGGGGATGCCCGCGTGGATGAGGCGTTCGACGGCCGTGAGGGAGGCGAGGCGGGTGACTACGCTCTGGAGGTCGCGGTAGGTGGCGGCGTAGGCGGCGTTGAAGGGCCAGTTGCCGCAGCCCTCGTACTGGTAGTCGAAGGTGTGGCGGGCGGCGTGGCAGACCTGGGGGTCGGCGTAGTCGGGGTTGACCCAGGAGAGCTGGTCCCGGGTGGGCTTGCGGCCCCAGGACTCGATGACCATCTGGGAGGAGGTGGGACTGCACCAGGCCTCGCCCCCGTTGTCGTACTCCGGGTACTGGCCCTTGTGGATCTCCTGGGAGTAGTGGGGGACGGCCAGCTCGCGGCCTACCCGGCCGGGCCGGGAGGCCGGCACCTCGAAGCGGTCGGGGAGGTCCGAGGCCATGGCGCCCAGCCGCCAGACGGTGGGGGTGAGGGCGGTGCCGGGCTTGCGGTGGAGGGTGACGCGCAGCTGGTACGAGGTCAGGCGGAGGCCGCTCGCGGGGGCGTCGACGGCGAAGGTGTCGGTGGAGATGCTGCTCTTGCCGTCCTTCTGGTCGTCGACGGAGGTACGGCGGATATCGGCGTCGCCGTCGCCGGCGGTCCAGCGGCCCATCACGTACCAGGGGGTGCGGCCGCCGTCGGAGTAGGTGCCGCGCAGTTCGACGGCGATCCAGGTACCGGGCGGGGTGTGGGCGTTCCAGGAGGCGACGGCCTCGGTGGCCGGGACCTTGAGGGAGTGCGCCGGGGACGTCCAGACGGCGTACTCCCAGGCGGTGGTCCGGCCGGTGTGCGGATCCTTGTAGTCGAGAGTGCCGACCGGGTGAACGAGGCGGATGCCGGGCCGGGCGCCGTGCGCGAGGGCGGTGCCCTGGGCGTGGCCCTTGTTCCAGTCGGCGGTGGTGGTCCAGGCGTGATAGTCCACGAGGCTCTTCGTTCGGCGCGCGGCGGCTTCCGGGGTGCCGGCGGCCGCGGACGCTGCGGGCGTACGGGCGGCGTCGGCCTGCGCCGAGGGGGTGGCGGCACCCGCCGCGGCGGCGAGTGCGGCGGCCAGGACGGTGCGCCGGGGTGCGGAGCTGGTCATGGTGGAGGTCCCCCAGTGGGATGCAGACGAGCGGGCGGGGAGGTCGGGCCGGGCGGCGTACGGGCGACGGGCGGCTGAGCAGTGGCTCAACTATTCCGGTTCCGGGCCTGCTGCGGAAGGCGGTGCGGGGCGCGTCGCGGCACCAATATTGGCGTGGACCACTGGCATCGGAGTGGTGCGCGCCGGCGGCGTACGCTGGCGCAATGGACCGTGATCTTGCCTCGCTCGCCGCCCGGCTGCTCGCCGTGCCGCCCTCCTGCGGTTTGGTGCGGCTGATCGCGGTGGACGGGCACGCCGGCTCGGGCAAGACGACGTTCGCCGAGCGGCTGGCCGGCGCGCTGGGCGGGGTGCCGGTGGTGCACACCGACGATCTCGCCACCCATGAGGAACTCTTCGCCTGGAGTGAGCGCTTCGACGCCCAGATCCTCGCTCCGCTGTCCCGGGGTGAGACGGCGCGCTACGACGTCTACGACTGGGTGCGCGGCGAGTTCACCGAGGAGCGTGCGCTGGCGCCCGAGCCGCTGGTGCTCGTCGAGGGTGTGGGCGCCGGCCGGCGGGCGCTGCGGCCGTTTCTGGCGTGCCTGCTGTGGATGGAACTGACGAGCGAACACTCCTGGGAAAGGGGTCAACTCCGGGACGGGCCGGGGCTCTCCGCGTTCTGGAGTGGCTGGATTCCGGCGGAGCGCGCGCACTTCGCGGCGGATCCTTCGCGCCCCTACGCCGATTTCCTGGTCCAGCAGGGGCAGATGGGGTACGAGGTAGTCGTGGGGCCTTCCGCGGCACCATGATCGGCCCCGCTTCTCACGCTCCGTAGTGGACCATGGCAGAGGCGTCCGACAACGCCGACAGGGTCCCGCCGAGTACCTCAACTCGGCTTGACCTGGGGGGCGTACAGGACTTACGTTCTCAATGTGCGGTTCAACGGACCGCCCACAGATGCGAAGCCCCCGGTTGTTCCCCCGTGATCGGGGGCTTCGTTCTGTCTGAAACCGCCCCGTGCCGCCGCCGGGCGCCCTCTCTCCCTCACCCTGGGTCACCGCATTCTTCGCGCCGCGAACCCTCGCCCGGTCGCCCGCTGTTGCCCCGTACCGCCCTCTACGGCCTGCACCGATCCCGCAGGTACCATGCGAGTCCGTGCCACCACAGGCCAGGGCCGAGGTGCGCGCGGATTCGGTCAACTCCCGCCCGCGGTATGCCGGTTAGGGAGCCGCCGCCGGGCACTCGCCCGGCGCCGCACGGGGGACGCTTTGTGGGGGGACGGGATGGATTTCGGCGCTCAGGGTTCGCCCGCCCCGGCCGAGCTCGCCTGGCTGCGCGCGGTCGACGCCTACACCGTGGGCGCGTATCCGCAGGCCGAGGAGGAGTTCCGGGCCGCGGTACGACTCGATCCGACGATGGCCGACGCCTGGCTCGGACTGCACGCACTGCGTGCCGACACCTCCATCGCCCTGCTGCGGATGCACCGGCACCGCGACCGCTTCGGTGAGATGCGCGCGCGTCACCGACGCACCCTCAACTCCTGGTACTGGCTGGGCTGGTGGGTTCAGCCGGTGCTGGAGACCGGCCGCGATCTGCTGCTCGCGCACGCCTCCCACTGGCTCGACGGCCGCCATGTCGCCGAGCTGGACCAGGCGCTGGCCGGCTGCCCGCCCGTCGACACCGACCCCCAGGTGCGCTTTCTGCACGCCTGTCGCGCCTATCTCGTCAAGGACTGGGACCAGCTCGTACGGCAGACCGAGCCGCTGCTCGCCGATCCGGCGCTGGGTATCGAGGCGGGGCTGTTCGGCGGGATGGCGCGGGTGCGGCTGGAGATGTACGGGCAGGCCGAGCCGCTGCTGTCCGCGGCGCTGATGCGCTGCCGCAGCGAGCAGCCGCAGCGCAAGGAGCTGCGCTACTGGCTCGCCCGCGCCCATGAGGGCACCGGCCGCAGCGCCGCGGCGCTCCCCCTCTACCGCGCCGTACACCGCGTCGACCCGGCGTTCATGGACACCGCGGCCCGGCTCGCCGCCATCGCGGAGGGCGACGGCCTCGACGAGGGCTCCGATCTCGCGACGGTCTCCGCCGCCGGCCTCGGCCAGGAGGCCGGCGGCGATCCGGATCCGCCGGCCCCGCTCGATCCGGCCGACGGCCGTGAGCTGCTGGTGACCGGCGAGGCCGACGGGCCGGAGGGCGAGCCGGGTGGCGTGCCCGCCGGGGGCGACGCGGCGGCCCGGGTCAAGGCGACGGCCCCGGTGCCGCGCGGCGCCGAGCGGCTGCCCGCCGGGCCCGCCGATCCGGTGCTGCTGGAGAAGGCGCTGGCCGAGCTGGAGCGGATGGTCGGCATGGAGCCGGTCAAGCGGCAGGTGCGGGCGCTGTCCGCACAGCTCCGGATGGCCCGGCTGCGGGCGAGCCAGGGGCTGCCGGTGCAGCCGCCGAAACGACACTTCGTCTTCTCCGGCCCGTCCGGCACCGGCAAGACGACCGTGGCACGGATACTCGGCCGGGTCTTCTACGCGCTGGGGCTGCTGGGCGGCGACCATCTCGTGGAGGCCCAACGCTCCGATCTCGTCGGCGAGTTCCTCGGCCAGACCGCCGTGAAGGCCAATGAGCTGATCGACTCGGCGCTGGGCGGGGTGCTCTTCGTCGACGAGGCGTACAGCCTCTCCAACTCCGGCTACAGCAAGGGCGACGCCTACGGCGACGAGGCGCTTCAGGTGCTGCTCAAGCGCGCCGAGGACAACCGTGACCGGCTCGTGGTCATCCTGGCGGGCTACCCGGAGGGCATGGACCGGCTGCTGGCCGCCAACCCCGGCCTGTCCTCCCGTTTCACCAGCCGCGTCGACTTCCCCAGCTACCGGCCGCTGGAACTGACCGCCATCGGCGAGGTGCTGGCCGCGGAGAACGGCGACCGCTGGGACGAGGAGGCGCGCGACGAGCTGTGCAGCATCAGCGGTCATGTCGTCGAGCAGGGCTGGATCGACGAGCTGGGCAACGGCCGCTTCCTGCGCACCCTGTACGAGAAGAGCTGCGCCTACCGCGACCTCCGGCTCGCCACCTGGCTCGGCACCCCCACCCGCGACGACCTCGCCACCCTCCGACTGCCCGACCTGATGCAGGCCTACGGCGAGGTGCTCTCCGGGCGCGGGCCGGATCCGCGGGGACGGCCGGAGTACTGACCGTCGCGGGCCCGGCGGGTCGGCGCCCAGGGACGGCGCTTCAGCCCCTCGGCGCCCCGGCCCGGCGCCCCGCCTCGGCTCAGCCCGCCATCGCCCGGTTCTCCGCCGGCAGTGCCGCCTCCTCGCGGGGCTCGCTGACCCGCTCGCCGGCCTGCCGCCGGCCGGTGCGGGCCGCCGGAGCACGCCGGTGGGCCGGGTCGCGGACCTCGCCGACCAGCATTTCGAGGACGTCCTCCAGGGCGACCAGGCCCAGCACCCGGCCGGTCGCGTCGGCGACCGCGGCCAGGTGGGAGGCGGCCCGGCGCATCGCCGTCAGGGCGTCGTCCAGGGGCAGCTCGGCGCGCAGGGTGGTCATCGGGTGCCAGATCCGCTGGGGTACCGCGCGGTCCCGCTCCTCCAGGTCGAGGACGTCCTTGACATGCAGATAGCCCATGTACGCGCCGCCGGGGGCGCACACCGGGAAGCGGGAGTAGCCGGTCCGTACGGTCAGCTCCTCCACCTGACGGGGGGTCACGGTCGGGTCGACGGTGACCAGTGCCGCCCGGTCGAGGAGGACGTCCGTGACGGGGCGGCTGCCCAGTTCCAGGACGTCCGAGAGCTGTTCCTGTTCGGCCGGCTCCAGCAGGCCCGCCTGCCCCGCGTCCTCGACGAGGTGGGTCAGCTGCTCGCTGGTGAAGACCGCCTCGACCTCGTCCTTCGGCTCCACCCCGAAGAGCCGCAGCACGCCGCGGGCGCAGGCCCCGAGCAGTGCGGTGACCGGGCGGCACAGCCGCGCGAAGGCGACCAGGCCGGGGCTGAACCACAGGGCGGTCTTCTCCGGCGCCGCCATCGCCAGGTTCTTCGGGACCATCTCGCCGATGACGAGGTGGAGGAAGACCACCAGCGCCAGGGCGATGACATAGCCGAGCGGGTGGACCAGGGCGGCGGGGAGGTGCACCGCCGCGAAGAGCGGTTCCAGGAGATGGGCGACGGTCGGCTCGGCGACCGCGCCGAGCGTCAGTGAGCAGACGGTGATGCCGAACTGGGCGGCGGCCATCATCTGCGGGAGGTTCTCCAGGCCGTGCAGCACCTGGCGGGCCCGGCTGGACCCCTCGGTCGCCAGGGGTTCGATCTGGCTGCGGCGTACGGAGACCAGGGCGAACTCGGCGCCGACGAAGAAGCCGTTGGCGAGCACGAGCAGTACCGCGAAGAGGAGCTGGACCAGCGTCACCGGGCCACCTCCGCGCCGACCACGACGGGTTCACGGGGCGCCCCGGGGGCGGCGGGCACCGTGACGGTCGCGGTGCGTACGATCCTTATCCGTTCGGCGCGGTGGTGCGACACCAGCCGCACCCGCAGCCGCCAGCCGTCGAGTTCCGCGATGTCGCCGGGGGCCGGGATCCGGCCGAGTATGTGTGCCACCAGTCCTGCCACCGTCTCGTACGGTCCTTCGGGGGCGTCCAGGCCGATCCGCCGCAGGGTGTCCACCCGGCAGCCGCCGTCGGCGTCCCAGGCGGGGCGGCCCTCCTCGGGCGGGGCCTGGCCCAGCTCGGGCAGGTCGACCCCGTCGTGCTCGTCGCGGACCTCGCCGACCAGCTCCTCGATGATGTCCTCCAGGGTGACCACGCCGGCCGTGCCGCCGTATTCGTCGACGACGACCGCGATCGGCTGTTCGCTGCGCAGCCGCTCCAGCAGCGGCTGCACCGGCAGCGTCTCGGGCACCAGCAGCGGCGGTACCGCGATCCGTCCGACGGGGGTGCGCAGCCGGTCGTGCTCGGGGATGCCCAGCGCGTCCTTGAGATGCACCATGCCGACGATCTCGTCGAGGCGGGTGCGGTAGACGGGGAAACGGGAGAGGCCGGTGGCGCGGGTGAGGTTGACCACGTCCTCGGCGGTCGCGGAGGACTGGAGGGCGCTCACCCGCACGCGCGGCGTCATGACGTTCTCCGCCGTCAGATCGCCCAGCGAGAGGGTGCGGACGAACAGGTCAGCGGTGTCCTGCTCGATCGCGCCCGCGCGGGCGGAGTGCCGGGCGAGCGAGACCAGTTCACCCGGGGTACGGGCGGAGGCCAGCTCATCGGTCGGCTCCACGCCCAGGGCGCGCACCAGGCGGTTGGCGACGGTGTTCAGCAGAGTGATCACCGGGCGGAAGAAGCGGGAGAAGGCCCGCTGCGGCCCGGCCACGACGCGGGCGACGGGCAGCGGCTTGGAAACCGCCCAGTTCTTGGGGACCAGCTCGCCGACGACCATCTGGACGCCGGAGGCCAGCAGCATGCCGGTCACCACGGCCGTGCCGGGGACCGCGCCCTGGGGCAGGCCGGTGGCCAGCAGCGGGCCGGACAGCAGCTCGGCCAGCGCGGGCTCAGCGAGCATACCGACCACCAGGGAGGTGATCGTGATGCCCAGTTGGGTGCCCGAGAGCTGGAAGGAGAGTTCCCGCAGTGCGGAGACGACGGTGTGGGCGCGGCGGTCACCGTCGGCCGCGGCGCGCTCGGCGTCCGCCTTCTCGACGGTGATGAGTCCGAACTCGGCGGCGACGAAGAAACCGTTGGCCAGGATCAGGACGAGTGCCGCGGCGAGCAGCAAAAGGGGGCCGGTCATGCCGCCGCCTCCGTGGTATGCGGGGGTTGGGGAGGGGCGGCGCAGGTACTACAGGACGATCCGTCCATTGCCGGAGGGAGTCACTCCTCGGGTCGTGTTGAGCCCACTGAAGGGCAGGGCGCAGGGTGCGCCCCGGAGAACAGAGTAAACAGCAGGGCCCGGATTAGGGCAGGCTCACCCGGCCGTGTGGTCGACAGCACCATGCTTCTCGGTGAGGTCGCGCAGCGCACGGGCGTCCCGGAGGGCCTGCTCCCGGGCGATGCCGGGCTGAATGCCCATGGCGGGCAGGCTGGTGCCGTCGGCGAGGTCGAGGTGGACCCAGGGGTCGCCGACCCGGAGGTTGACCCGGACGACCTGCGCCCAGGCCAGTTCGCGCCGGGTGGTGAGGTTGACCACCGTGACGCCCTCCTGCCGGGCGACCACCTTCGGGCGGCCGAGCAGCAGGAGGACGGCGAGCACCAGCAGTCCGGTGAGGACGAAGCTCAGCCGTTCGCCACCGCTCAGCTTGGGCAGTGCCAGCGCGATCGCCGTGAGGGCGGCGAGCTGGGCGACGCCCACGGAGTACAGGACGACCCGGGTGCGGGTCGGCCGGAAGGTCACCGGCAGGCTGGGCAGGGGCGCGGACACGTCGTCGGTCTTCCGTCGTGGGTGATGCGGTGCGTACGGGTGGGTGGCCGGGGGCCGCGGGTCAGAGCCGGCAGGCGTGGATGCCGGTGGTGAGGATCGCGCGGGCGCCGAGGTCGTAGAGCTCGTCCATGATGCGCTGGGCGTCCTTGGACGGGACCATCGAGCGGACCGCGACCCAGCCCTCGTGGTGCAGCGGGGAGACGGTCGGCGACTCCAGCCCGGGGGTGAGGCCGACGGCCTTCTCCACGTGCTCGACCCGGATGTCGTAGTCCATCATCACGTAGCGGCGGGCCACCAGGACGCCCTGCATACGGCGCAGGAACTGGCGCACCTTCGGGTCGTCGTCCGGCGCTCCGGTGCCGCGGATGACCACGGCCTCGGACTTCAGGATCGGCTCGCCGATGATCTCCAGCCCGGCGTTGCGCAGGGTGGTGCCGGTCTCCACGACATCCGCGATGATCTCGGCGACGCCGAGCTGGATGGCGGTCTCCACGGCGCCGTCGAGGTGGACCACGGAGGCGTCCACACCGTTGTCGGCGAGGTGCTGGCGGACCAGGCCGGAGAACGAGGTGGCGATCGTCATGCCGCCGAACTCGCTGACGTCCGTGGCCGTGCCCGGGCGGGTGGCGTAGCGGAACGTCGAGCCGGCGAAGCCCAGCTGGAGGATCTCCTCGGCCGGCGAGCCGGAGTCCAGCAGCAGGTCACGGCCGGTGATGCCGATGTCGAGCTTGCCGGAGCCGACGTAGACCGCGATGTCGCGCGGGCGGAGGAAGAAGAACTCGACCTCGTTCTCGGCGTCGACCAGGACCAGTTCCCTGCGGTCCTTGCGCTGGCGGTAGCCGGCCTCATGGAGCATCGCCGACGCAGGCTCGGACAGTGAACCCTTGTTGGGGACAGCGATGCGCAGCATGAGAGCAAGTTCCTTTGCAGGTGAAGGGTGTTGGGGTGCGGTGTGGTGGATCAGAGGTGGGCGTAGACGTCGTCGAGGGAGATGCCCTTGGCGACCATCATGACCTGGAGGTGGTACAGGAGCTGGGAGATCTCCTCGGCGGCGGCCTCGTCGGACTCGTACTCGGCGGCCATCCAGACCTCGGCGGCCTCCTCGACGACCTTCTTGCCGATCGTATGGACGCCTGCCTGCACCAGCTCGGCGGTACGGGAGGTGGTGGGGTCGCCGGTGGCGGCCTTCTGCTGGAGCTCGGCGAAGAGCTCCTCGAACGTCTTCTTGGACATGATGGTGACCACCCTACGCGGTTGCCCCCTCGCCTCAGCGCCAGGGCTCGGACACGGTCCGCAGCGTCGCGGCGGTGGCGACGGCGGCGGTGACCGCTTCGTGGCCCTTGTCCTCGGTGGAGCCCTCGAGGCCCGCGCGGTCCAGGGCCTGCTGCTCGGTGTCGCAGGTCAGCACGCCGAAGCCGACCGGTACGCCGGTGTCCACCGAGACCTGGGTCAGGCCCTGGGTGACGCCCTGGCAGACGTAGTCGAAGTGCGGTGTACCGCCCCGGATGACCACACCGAGGGCGACCACGGCGTCATAGCCGCGGCCGGCCAGGACCTTGGCGACGACCGGCAGCTCGAAGGCGCCGGGCACCCGCAGCAGCGTCGGCTCGTCGATCCCGAGCTCGGTGAGGGCGCGCAGCGCGCCGTCCACGAGGCCGTCCATCACTTGCTGGTGCCACTGCGCCGCGATGACGGCCACCCGCAGGTCGCCACAGTTCTTCACGGTCAGTTCGGGTGCGCCCTTGCCGCTCACGGTTCTCCTCGTTCGGGTGATGGTGCCGGTTGGTGGTGACGTGCTGGGTGACGTGGTGCCGGGTGGCTACTGGTTGTCGCAGGTGGTGGCCGAGGCGGGCGGGGCGTAGGCCGCTCCGTCGGCGCCGCCGCCCGCGGCGGGGTCCAGCCAGGGCAGGTCGTGCCCCATCCGGTCCCGCTTGGTGCGCAGATACCGCAGATTGTGTTCCCCGGCCTGGACGGGCATCGCCTCGCGGCCGGAGACCCGCAGGCCGTGCCGCACCAGGGCGGCGGTCTTCTCCGGGTTGTTGGTCATCAGGCGCACCGAGCGGACCCCGAGGTCCTGGAGCATCTGGGCGCCGGCCGCGTAATCGCGGGAGTCGGCGGGCAGCCCCAGTTCGAGGTTGGCGTCGAGGGTGTCGCGGCCGCGCTCCTGGAGTTCGTAGGCGCGCAGCTTGGACAGCAGGCCGATACCGCGTCCCTCATGGCCGCGGAGGTAGATCACCACACCGCGTCCGGCCTCGGCGATCCGCCGCTGCGCGGCCTCCAGCTGGGGGCCGCAGTCGCAGCGCAGCGAGTGGAAGATATCGCCGGTCAGGCATTCGGAGTGCACCCTGACCAGGACGTCCTCGCCGTCGCCGAGGTCCCCGGCGACCAGCGCGATGTGCTCGACGCCGTCGACGGTGGAGCGGTAGCCGTAGGCGGTGAACTCGCCGTGGGCGGTGGGCAGCCGGGTCTCGGCCTCGCGGCGGACGGTGGGCTCGGACGACTGCCGGTAGGCGATCAGGTCCTCGATGGAGATGATCGACAGTCCGTGCTTACGGGCGAACGGCACCAGCTCGGGCAGCCGCAGCATCGTGCCGTCCTCGCCGGCGATCTCCACGATGGCGGCGGCCGGGCGCAGTCCGGCCAGCCGGGCGAGGTCGACGCCGGCTTCGGTGTGGCCGTTGCGGACCAGCACCCCGCCGGGCCGGGCGCGCAGCGGGAAGATGTGGCCGGGCCGGACGAAGTCACCGGCGGTCGATTCCCCGGCGGCGAGCAGCCGCAGGGTGGTGGCGCGGTCGGCGGCGGAGATGCCGGTGGTCACGCCGTGCGCGGCGGTGGCGTCGACGGAGACGGTGAAGGCGGTCCGCATCGACTCGGTGTTGTGCTCGACCATCTGCGGGAGTTCCAGCCGGTCCAGCTCCGGGCCCTCCATGGGGGCGCAGATCAGCCCGCGGCACTCGCTCATCATGAACGCGATGATCTCGGGGGTGGCCTTCTCCGCGGCGATGACGAGGTCGCCCTCGTTCTCGCGGTTCTCGTCGTCCACGACGACCACGGGGCGGCCGGCGGCGATATCGGCGACGGCCTGTGCGACGGGGTCCAGCGCCAGGGCCGCGGCGTCCTCGTCGTACCAGCTCTGTAGTGCGGTCATGCCGCTGCTCCTTCCAGGACGGGGCGGCCGCTCGCACGCGAGCGCAGCCACCAGTCGCGCATGCCCCACACGACGAGGGCGAGATAGACGACGTAGACGAGGCCGGAGAAGGCGAGCCCGCTGCTGAAGGCGAGCGGGACGCCGACGACGTCGACCAGCAGCCAGGCGAACCAGAACTCGACCAGTCCGCGGGCCTGGGCGACCATCGCGGCGAGCGTGCCGACGAAGATGTAGGCGTCCGGCCAGGGGTTCCAGGACAGCTGCGGGATCAGGGTGAAGAGGGTGCCGACGGCCGCGGTGCCCAGTGCGGTGCCGCCGAGCAGCACAGCCCGCTCGCGCCAGCCGGCGAAGCGTACGGCGATGGAGCCGTCCTGGGCCTGCTGCCGGCCGCGCTGCCACTGCCGCCAGCCCCACAACGCCACGCCGATGACGAGGAGTTGCTTGCCGACGCCGCCGCTGAGGTGGGCGGAGGCGTAGGCGGCGACGAGGATGATTCCGGAGAGGAGCTGGGCGGGCCAGGTCCAGATGGAGCGCCGCCAGCCGAGCGCCAGCGCGGCCAGACCGATGGTGTTGCCGATCATGTCCGACCAGATGACGTGCTGCCCGAAGGCCGTGAAGACCTCGCCGTTCAGCGTGTCCAGGACGCTCACCGGTCCATCTCCTTGATCTCCTCAAGATCCCTGAGGTCCGCGCCGGTGCCGGTGCCGGTGCCTCGCCCGAGCAGCCGCTCGACGTACTTGGCGAGGACATCGACTTCGAGGTTGACGGGGTCGCCGGCCTTCTTGATGCCCAGCGTGGTCAGGGCGAGGGTGGTGGGAATGAGGCTGATGGTGAAGTAGTCGTCCGCCGCGTCGACGACGGTGAGGCTGACACCGTCGACGGTGATCGAGCCCTTCTCGACGACATAGCGGGACAGTGCGGCCGGCAGCGCGATCTTGACGATCTCCCAGTGCTCACCGGGGACGCGCTCGACGATGGTGCCGGTGCCGTCGACATGGCCCTGGACGAGGTGCCCGCCGAGCCGCCCGCCGAGCGCCATCGGGCGCTCCAGGTTGACCCGCGAGCCGGCGGCCAGCGCGCCGAGGCTGGAGCGGTTGAGGGTCTCGGCCATCACATCGGCGGTGAACTCACCGTCGGCGGTGTCCACGACGGTCAGACAGACACCGTTGACGGCGATCGAGTCACCGTGCTTGGCGTCCTCGGTGACGACGGGCCCGCGGAGCCTAAAACGGGAGGCATCACCGAGGTTCTCGACGGCGACGACCGCACCCAGTTCTTCGACGATTCCGGTGAACACTTCAGTTCTCCTCGTGGAGGGCGTGGCGGATGGGGGTGGCGGTGAGGCGCAGGTCGGGTCCGAGCCGTTCGGTGTCGGTCACGTCGAGCCGCAACGCCTGGGCGATGGTGGTGATTCCGGCGTCGCCGACGGCGGCCGCTCCGGCGCCGAGCAGTACCGGCGCGAGGTAGCCGACGACCTTGTCGACGGCCCCGGCGGCGAGGAAGGCACCGGCGAGCGTGGGGCCCCCTTCGAGCAGCACGGAGCGGACGTCGCGCTCGTACAGCGCCTGGAGCAGCGCGGGGAGGGACAGCCCGGGCCCGTCGGCGGCGCGCGGCAGCCGGACGATCGGGGCGAGTCCTTCGAGGTGGCCGGCGTCGGCGTCCTCGGCGACCGCGATAAGGGTGGGCGCGGTGCCGTCCAGGACGCGGGCGCCGGCCTTGACGGCGGTGGCGCCGGAGTCGACGACGACCCGCAGCGGCTGGCTGATCTCGTCGTCGGACAGCCCGCTGATCCGGGCGCCGAGCTGCGGATTGTCGGCGCGGGCGGTGCCGGAGCCGACGATCACGGCGTCCGCGGCGGCGCGCAGCCGGTGCACATCGGCGCGCGACTCGGGCGAGCTGATCCAGCGGCTGGTGCCGTCGGCAGCGGCGATCCGGCCGTCGAGGGTCGCGGCGTACTTCCACAGCACGAAGGGGCGGCGGCGCAGCACCGAGGTCAGCCAGGCCTCGTTGCCCGCGGCGGCCTCGTCGGCGAGCAGTCCGCCCTCGACGTCGATCCCGGCCTCGGCCAGGGTGACGGCGCCGCCGGTGGCGGTCGGGTTGGGGTCGGAGACGGCGTAGACGACGCGGGCGATCCCGGCGTCGATCAGCGCCTGGGCGCAGGGGCCGGTGCGGCCGGTGTGGTTGCAGGGTTCGAGGGTGACCAGTGCGGTGCCGCCCCGGGCGCGTTCGCCCGCGGCACGCAGGGCATGGACCTCGGCGTGCGGCCCGCCGGCCCGCTGATGCCAGCCCTCGCCCGCCGTACAGCCGGCGGAGTCGAGAACGACGCAGCCGACCACGGGGTTGGGGCTGGTGTGCCCGAGCCCGCGCGCGGCGAGCTCAATGGCTCGGCGCATCGCCGCGATCTCGACGGGGGCTGCGGTGGCCACCGGGTCCTCCTGCCTCTCAGGGCACGGACTCCGGGGCTGTCTGTGACGACAGAAGCGGAAACGACGCCACGGGAACACCGCGGCCGGAAAAATGCGTACAGCCCGTCCGGAAAAACGACCGGACGCGCCGCCGACGGCGGTGTACCGAAGCTCGCCCGCCGCGCACTGCCTCCCATCCGGACTTTCACCGTCGGTGCAGGAATTTCACCTGCTCAACCGGCCGCTGGCTGCGGACGGGTCGCGGACTGTTACCGCCGGTTCGGAATTACACCGACCCCGGAGTGCGCTGCTGCTTTTATGTCAGTACAGCTTCAGTCTGCCACGCCGCGTCGTGGCCCATGCGAGCGAAGCCCTGTGGGCTGCCTCACAGCCCCCGGCGCGCCGCCCGTGTCACGGACCGCGCGCGTGAGGCGTCATAGCGGAGACGTCCCCGCCCCTTCTCCCCAAGGACTGATCCTCGATGGCGACAATTCTGGTCACCGGCGGCACCGGCACGCTCGGGCATCCCCTGGTGCACCGGCTGCTCGACGACGGCCATGACGTCCGGTCACTGAGCCGGCGTCCGCACACCGGCACGGAGCGCCCCCGGCCGCAGTCGTACGCGGTCGATCTGCGCGACGGCACGGGGCTGCCCGAGGCGCTGGCCGGAGTGGACGCGATCGTGCACTGCGCCTCGACACCGGCCGGCGGCGACATGGAGGCGGCCGGCCGCCTCGTCCAGGCGGCGAAGGCGGCGGGCGTCCCGCACCTGGTCTACATCTCGATCGTCGGAGTGGACCGGGTGCCGCTCCGCTACTACCGCACCAAGCTCGCCGTGGAACGGCTGATCGAGGACTCCGGCATCGGCTGGACGGTGCTGCGCACCACGCAGTTCCACCACCTGGTGCTCCAGCTCATCAAGGCAGGCGCCCGGTCACCGGTACTGCCGGTACCGACCGGGGTACGGGTCCAGCCGGTCGAGGTACACGAAGTGGCCGCCCGCCTCGCCGAGTTGGCGGCCGGCCCCCCGGCCGGCCGGGTCCCGGACCTGGGCGGCCCCGAGGTACTGACCGCCCGGGACCTCGTACGGACCACCCTGGAGGCGGGCGGACGACGCCGCCTCCTGATGCCTCTCCGGCTACCGGGCCCCACCGCCGCCGCACTACGCCGCGGCGGAAACCTGACACCGGAGCACGCCGAGGGCCGACGGACTTATGCGGAATTTCTGGCGGAGCGGGTGGGGGCGGTCTGATGGGTGGCTGAGGTGGGCGCGTTCAGGTGGCGGGCGGTGTCGGGTGCTGTCGGGGATCCTCGTCGCGGCCTGGTGCTCGTCGGAACGGCCGCGCCCCGGCGCTCGTCGGGAACACCCCCAGCCTGGCGCTCGTCCGGGAATACCTCCCGCCCCCGGCACGTTGTGGCCCGCGAGGGGCGCCCGTATCCCCTACGGGATCTGTTCCCACCCCCCTGAAGGGATGCCTCAGGGACGAGGTGCCGCCTCCGGGCCCGCGGCTCCGAACAGGTCGTTCTGCGCGGCGTCCCGTGCGGCGAGCACCGCGCCGAGCAGTACCGCCCGTCCGCCCACCGCCCCCGCCCGTACGTCGGTACGCAGCGGGGAGAGCCTGGCCAGATGGCCGGTGACCCGGTCGGCGAGTTCGGCGCCGCCGCCGCGGCCGACCTCGCCGCCGAGCACGACACACCCGGGGTCGAGTACGGCGCACACGCCCGCCACGCCGAGGGCGATCCGTGCGGCCAGCGCGTCGAGGAAGGCGGCACCGGCGTCGCCCGCGGCCACGGCGGCCCGGACGAGGGACTCGGCGGGCGGGCCGTCGGTGGCCTCGGTGCCGGACGACGACTCGTTCGCCCCGTCTGTCACGGCGGCATTCTCGGACAAGGGCCCATTCGCCCCGTCCGGCCCGGCGGCGTTCTCCGACGACGGCCTGTTCGCGCCGTCCGCCGACCCCGCGGCGTCCTCGGGCGACAGACCGTGTTCCGCCGCGAGGGCGCAGATCGCGGCGGAGCCGGCCAGGGAGTGGAAGCCGCCGTCGCAGCCGCTCGCGGAGGGCAGTGCGCCGGTGCCGGGGACCGGCAGAAAGCCGATCTCTCCGGTGCCGCCCGAGGCGCCGCGCCGCAGCGTGCCGTCCAGGACCACGGCGGCGCCGGTGCCGTGGCCGAGCCAGAGCAGGACGAAGGTGTCGCGGTCGCGGACCGCGCCGTCGCGCTGCTCCGCGATGGCGGCGAGATTGACCTCGTTCTCCACCAGGACCGCTACGCCCGTGCGTGCGCGCAGCGCGCCCACCAGCCCGACGTGCCAGGACGAGGTCCAGTCGGTGCCGGCGAGTCGCCCGGTGGCGGGGTCGACCAGGCCGGGCGCGCCGACGGCGATGGTGTGCGGCGCGGGCGCGCCCGCCGTGGCGAGCGCCTTGTCCACGGCGGCGAGTGCGGTGGCGACGGCCGTGTCGGGGGCACTGTCCGGGCGGATGGCGACGGTGTGCTCGGTGCGCACCCGGCCCAGGAGGTCGGCGACCGCGACGGTGATGCTGTGCGTCCGCAGATCGAGGCCGACGAGGTGGGCCCGGTCGGCGACGATCCCGTAGAGCCGGGCATTGGGCCCGCGCCGCTGGGCGCCGCTCTCGCCGACCACGGCGATCAGCCCGGCCTCCTGGAGACGTTCGACGAGGTCCGCCACGGTCGGCCGGGACAGTCCGGTCAACGATTTGAGCTGACCTGCCGTCAAATGACCCTCGGACTGGAGGAGTTGGAGCGCGAGCCGATCGTTGATCAGCCGTGCCGTGGTCGGGGAGGCGGTGCGGCCGGCCGCTGCCGCGCGCGGTGCATGCATGGCGGGATTCTTTCATTCGGTCGGACCAACCCCCTTATTATCAGGCAGGGTTCCTGATAATTTACCGCGCATGGCTGGCATCAGCGTCCCCGACGGCGCCAACCCACTCCCCCACACCGAGCTGCGCCGGGCGCGCCGGTCCGTCGCCGCGGTGTTCCTCATCCACGGCTCGGTCACCGGAAACTTCGCGACCCGCATCCCCTGGATCCAGGACCACACCGCCATCTCACCGGGCCAACTCGGCCTGGCGCTCGCCTTCCCCGCGATCGGCGCGTCCCTCGCGATGCCGCTGGCCGGCCGGATCAGTCACCGCTTCGGCGCCCGCACCGCGCTCCGCGGCCTGCTCGCCCTGTGGACCCTGTCGCTGGTCCTGCCCGCCCTCTCCCCCGGCCTCTACGCCCTGATCCCGGCGCTGCTGATGTACGGCGCGGCCTCCGGGACGTCGGACGTCGCGATGAACGCGCTGGGCGTGGAGACCGAGAACCGGCTCGGCAAACCGATCATGTCGGGGCTGCACGGGATGTGGAGCGCGGGCGCCCTCCTCGGCTCGGCGGCCGGCACCGTCGCCGCGCACACCGACTGGGACGCCCGGCTCCATCTGGCCGGCGCCGCCCTCGTCCTGACCCTGCTCGGCGCGCTCGCCTGCCGGGGCGTACTGGATCTGCGCAGCACCCCCGAGGAGCATCCGCCGCCGCGCTTCGCCCTGCCGCCGAGGTCGGCGCTGATCCTCGGGGCCATAGGGTTCTGCGCGGTCTTCGCGGAGGGCGCCGGCCTGGACTGGTCGGCGGTCTACCTCCGCGACGAGCTGGGCACCGACGCGGGCCTGGCGGCCGCCTCGACCACCGCCTTCGCCTGCACGATGACAGTCGCCCGGCTGGCCGGGGACAAGGTGGTGGCCCGGTTCGGTGCGGTGCGTACGGTGCGGGCCGGCGGCGTACTGGCCACGGCCGGCGGTCTGCTGATCGTCGCGGCGCGGCATCCGGCCATGGCGATGGGCGGGTTCGGCCTGATGGGCCTCGGTATCGCGGTGGTGGTCCCACTGGCCTTCGCGGCCGCCGCGCGCAGCGGCCCCGCCCCCAGCCAGGCGATCGCGGGCGTCGCCACCATCACCTACGCCTCCGGCCTCATCGCCCCGTCCGCGATCGGCGGCCTGACCCAAGCGACCTCACTGCCGGTGTCGTTCATGCTGGTCACAGCCCTGGCATGCGGGTTGGTGGTAGGCGCGCGGGTACTGGGGGTACCGAGCCGTACGGCGTCGGGGAGCGCTCCGGCGGTGGCTGGGGAGCTGGAGAGGTCTTGAGCGGCGGGTGGTGTTGGGGGGCGGGGCGGGCCGGCACCGGCTGTGCGGTCGACGGAAGCACCCCGAGCAGGAGTGCCCGCCCACAGCCCGCCGAGGCTCAGGCCGCCTCCGCCTCCGTGCCCGCCTCGGAGCCCGCGTCCGCGGCCTCCGGCCGAAGCAGCCGGTCGGCGATGGCGCGGGCGCGGTCGGACCACGGGATGGGGCGCAGTGTCTGCGCGTCGACGCGGACGAGCACCCGGTGCCCCTGGGCGTAGGTCTCGGTGCCGTCGGCCGTGCAGAGCCGGAAGCCGTAGGTGAGGCCGGTGCGGCCGAGGCGTTCGGCCCAGAGGTGCGCCGCGTACCGGCCGGGCCGGGTAATCGGGCGCTCATAGGAGACCTTCATCTCCTTGATGACATTGCACATATCGCCCGCGGCGGCCCAGTCGCCGTCGAAGGTGAAGCCCTGGCCGTGCCAGTACTCCGCCCAGGCGCGCTCGGCGAGCAGCGGGTAGCGGGAGTTGTGGAGCATGCCGAGCGCGTCGAGGTCGTCGAAGTGGACGGTGACGGGCACCAGTTCGCCGTACGGGACGGTGCTGGCCTGAAGGGGTTCGACGCTCACGAAACGTGCTCCTGGTTTTCTCGCGCCGACCGGCGCTGTTGGTGCGAAGGGTGCTGTCGGGACGGGTGAGGCTCTGACGACGAGCCGGGGCCATGGTAAGCGGCTGCTTAGGATGCCCCTTCGCCGGGATACCTGGGGGGGGGAGCGAAGGACCGCGAGTGGCCTCACACGGTGCGCATCAGCCGCGCGCGATCAGCCGCCCCCGTTGCGCCCCGGTCCCCGGACTCCTTCGCGACCCGTCTAGCCTCACCCCATGGGCATGGACATCACCGTCCTGATCGTCGACTGGGCGCACCTCACGGAGATCGCGCCGGACGACCGGCTTGAGGTTCTCCAGGAGTCGGCGTACGCGGACGACGAAAGCGATGAGGTCGACGCGGGCTGGGTGTGGCCTGCTGAGCCGGACCGGTCCTGGCTGGGCCGGTACGAGTTCGGCGGCACCCTCGGCTCGTACAAGCCGCACTTCTGGGCCGCGCAGGCGTGGGAGGACGTCCGGGACGCCGCCGGGACCGAGCTGCGGACAACGCTGGACGACTTCCTGGAAGCCCTGATCTGGTGGGGTCCCGAGGCCGAAAGCGACACCGAGCACGTGGACGCCGAGGTCTTCCCCTCCGAGCACGGCCTGTGGCGGCCCGGGCCGCTGATCGCCCGCGGGCCCCGGTCCGTGGCCCATCTGAACCGTTGCTGGCAGGAAGCTGCCCCCGCTCTGCCGCGACTCCGTGAACCGTACGCACGCCACGCGGCATGCCCGGGGCGCTGGATCGCGGACTTCGACGAGTTCACCGCGTTGCTGTCCGGCTGGGCCGAAATCGTCGGCGAAGCCCGACGACGCCGATGGGGACTGATGGGGCTTCCCATCTGAAACACCGTCGAACCGCGACAGAGCCAGCGTCAACGAGCTCGGATTCCGCGGCTCTGCGCGCCGACTGCGGAGTTTGCCGTTCTCTTGCTTTTGTGTGTGCAGGTTTTGACGCTCTTGTCGGCATCTTGACGCGACATCCCTCCACCGTAATCGCACGCCCCGCTAGCGTGTTCGGCGCAAGATCGCTCACGCAACGGGGAGTTGAATATGACGCACGAGCACTTCACCGCCCACCCGGATAAACTTCGCGACTTATCTCGTGACTTCACGCATGTGGAAGGCCGGATCCAGGGCCAGATACATCACTTCGCCAAGAAGGCGGAGAATGTGGACGATGCATTCGGGGTGCTGAGTGAATCCACCGAGGCGCTCGCGAAATACGTGGAGATGACGCGGGCCACCGTCAAAAGTCTCCAGCAGCTGCACCGGCAACTCGCCGCCTACGCGGTCGGCCTGGACCGCACCGCCGCGAACTACGAACACACCGACGCGGAGCGCGCGGCCGCCCTCGAGGGGAAGTGACCATGGCCGACCAGCAGCCGGAGATCGAAAAAAGCTTCAACATCCTCAAACCCGGCGGAAATCCCGAGGTATTACGCACGTGCGCAGAAGCATGGCGCCGGATGGCACATGACCTGGAATCCACGGGGAGGGATCTCGACCACCAGGTCGCAGACCTCGGTGAGGCGGACTGGAGCGGCCGGGCCGCATCCGCATTCCGGGAACACTGGACACACACCAAACAGCAGATCGACCACGCACTCCCCCGTTTCGAGCGCGTGGCCAAAGAGCTGGAACAGGCGGCCGACCACATTGAGGACGCCAATGAGCAGGTGCAGCACGTCCTTGAGGAACTGGCGGTGACCGCAGCCGTGGGGCTGGGCCTGACCGTCCTCACCGCGGGCTTCTCCGACGCGGTGGCCGCTGGTGCTGCGGCAGCCGAGGTCGCCGAGGCCGGGACGGTCGTCGCGCGGCTCGCGAAGCTGCTCAAGACGGTCGAATCGGCCCTGGAGACACTCCGTGACCTCATGGAGAGCAGCAAACTCCTGAAGATCGGCGTGGAGTTCGGCACGAACGCGGCCGGCAACTTCACCGGGAATGTGCTGGGGCAGGTGTTCACCGGACAGCAGGTCACCTGGGGTCAGGACTTCCAGGACGCCGCGGTGGCCGGAGGTGTCGGCACCGCTCTCGGAGCGGGGGGCCGGGTGGTGGGCGGGCGGATGTCCGGCGGGCTCGGCAGGGTCTTCGAGGGCGACGGCTTCTGGGGGAGGACGGCCACAGGCGCGGCCACCAGTGCGGGCGGCCAGATGGCCGCGGACGGTCTCGATATGCACCAGGGCAGCAAGACCACCGACAACCTCGTCCCCGACCTGATCACCAGTGCTGTCGGCGGCGCGGCCGGTGGAGCAGCGGTGCACGGAAGTGACGCCCGGTACGAGCACGGCGGGGGCGGACGGCACCGCGACCCCGACACGGGCCCTTCCTTCGGCCCCGGGCGGCAGGCCGCCGCCAACGGCGTGGTCTACGGCGACGCCAACGCCAACGAGACCGACAGGACCGCCGAACACCCGGCGAGCCCGTTCGACCAGCCACACTCTGCGCTCGCCGACCCGGACGGTGCGTACAAGGAGTAAGGATGAGGGCCTGCCTGGTGGGCGGGCGTGCGAGAACGATGGGTGGGCGTACAAGGACGAGGAGAGACCACGGCATGTGGCGGGTGAGGAAGAGCGTCCAGAAATATCGCAACGACCCTGATTGGCACAGCTACCGCACACGGGAATCCGGTGACTGGCTAACTCAATTCGGACTCCCCGGTCATCCTTTCGGCACGTTCAGAAATCACATCCACCATGTGCTGGAGGGCCAGGTACGCGGATACCCCACGACGCTCTTCCACCTGGCCGGGGTACGCAAGGGCGGCCGCTACGGAACCCTCGTCCATTCCTATTCCGTGGCCGTCCTGACATTGCCGACCACCTTCCCGGACACCTCCGTCTCCGTCGGCACCTTGGTCTACCGGCTCCGCAACGAACCCCTTCCACCCGACGCCGGAACCCCCACCCACCTGTCCGCCGGCCGCGATCCCCGCATGGTCAAGTGCTCCGTCGACCCCGCCTTCGCCGAACTGGTCGTCACCGAGCCGGTGGTACGCATCACCGTGGGCGCCACAATGGGTTGGCGGCTCCACGGAAACCACATGCTCGGCTGGCTCAAAGACCGAAAGCCATACGAGAAAGTCGTCGGCCTCGCGGAGACCATGACCGACATCCTGGCTGAATTCCCCGCATCGGCAGGGGCCTGGGAAATGCGCGACGGCCGCCACGGGTGAAGGCTCATGGCCGCGGCAGGCACAGGCCAGACGAGGTATCGGCGTGCTCGACGAGGCAGCTGGGTGGCTCGCCGCGCGAGGTGTGGCCCAGTGGCCTTCGCCCTTCGAGGCCGCAGGGGTCGAAGGGACGCGTCGCCGCCCCGGCCCCTTGGAATCGCACCGGGTCTGCACGCCAACAACACCCGGAGGATCTCCCCATCCCCCACCTCAACCCGGATATTTCCCCGGAGTTACTCTCGTCTCCCCCTCAAGAACGGACGGTGAGCAAGCATGGCGAACAGCGCCCTTCTCGTGATGGACGTCCAGCAGGACGTCGTCGACATCGCCGACGACGGCTCCGGATATCTGCCGCGCGTGCGCAGAGCCATCGACGGCGCCCGGGCGGCGGGCATCCCGGTGATCTACGTGGTCATCGGCCTGCGGCCGGGTCATCCTGACGTCGGCCCGCGCAACAGGGTGCTCAACTCCATCGTGCAGGCCGGCCTCTTCACCGAAGGCGCCCCCGGCACGGCGATCCACGAGGACGTCGCGCCCCGGCAGGACGACATCGTGGTCACCAAAAGGCGGGCGAGCGCGTTCTTGGGCAGCGACCTCGACGTGGTGCTCCGGGCTCGCGGCATCGACAGCCTTGTTCTCACCGGCATCGCCACCAGCGGCGTGGTGCTGCACACCCTGTGCCAGGCCAACGACCAGGACTTCGGCCTCACCGTCCTGGCCGATGCCTGCCTCGACACCGACCCCGAGGTCCACCAGTTCCTCACCGAGCGGCTGTTCCCGCAGTGGGCGGATGTCGTCGCCGTCGAGGACTGGCTCCAAGCCATCGCACCGTAGTAGCGGGCGAACCTCCAGTAGCGGGCAGACCTTCGGGCCTTGCGCGGTCTCGCAGGCGGCATCGCTTCCGTCTGCGAGACCGCGCCATCCCACCGGAGCAGTCGCCCCCGCCCCGGAAATTGCGTCGAAAGCAGAGTTGATCCTTGAGAGGGTCATGGGCGTCCCGCGTCCCCCGCGAAAGGAATGCCCGTGCCACGCGCCGTCACGTTGATTCGCTCCGCGTCCCTGTCCGATGTTGCCGAGTACGCCTACGCGGCCACGGCCCCCGCCGAGTCGCGGCTGATCTTCCTCGCCGGTGCATGTCCGCTGAACGAGGACGGCTCCACCGCGGCGATCGGGGACGTCGCGGGGCAGGCGGCCAAGGCCGTGGAGAACCTGCGGACCGCGCTGGCGGATGCCGGTGCGTCGCTGCAGGACGTCATCAGCACCCGCGTTCTCGTGGCCTCCACCCGGCAGAAGGACCTGGTGACGGCGTGGGAGGTGGTCCGGGACGCGTTCGGTGACCACGACGTGCCCAGCACGCTGATGGGAGTCACCGTGCTCGGCTACAACGACCAGCTGGTAGAGATCGAATCCGTCGCCGCCGTACTCGATTCCTGAGCCGACGGGCGTCCTTGCCAGGACAGCCAACCGTGGGAAGCGTTCTGGCTCCGGTCGTTGTCCGGAGGCAGAACGCCCGCCCCTGGGCTTACGCGGGGCGCGACCGGCCCGTGAGGCGCTCCCCATCTGCCCCGTCCTGACCGGCGGCGCTCACCTCCCCCGCCGGCAGCCGCCGGGAGCAGTTCGAGCGGGCGACGAAGGCGATGCCGTCGTAGTCGTCGGCCGGGGTGAGGGGGGCTACGTGGAAGCGGTAGGTGAAACGGGGGACGGCGGCGCCGAAGCTGCGGTGGGTGTGTGGGGTGTGCAGCCATGGAGTGGCTTGGGGGGCTGGGTCGTTGGTGCGCAGGTTGGTGTAGTAGTTGCCGGGGAGGGCGGCTGCGAGGCGGGCTTCGAGGGAGCGGATTCCGGTGCCGATGCGGGTGCGGCGTGGCGGGGCGTGCAGGTTGTGGCTGCGGCGGGCGAGGAAGGTGCCTTTGCCGAAGAGCAGGGCCAGGGCGTAGTAGTCGTCGCCGTAGCGGTCTCGGAGTCGGCTGCCGAGTGCGGGTACTCCGTCGCCGTAAGTGCCCTTGGCGATATGGCCGTTGTGGGCCCAGACGATGACGCGTGCGGCAGGGTCGTCGTCGAGTAGCCGGATCACGGCGTCGGCCATAGAGCGGTCACGGGCGGCGAAGACGCTGTTCTCGCCGGAGGGCGGGACGGCTGAGCGGGTCACCAGGTCGGCGGCGCGGGTGAGGATGCGTGCGTGTTCCAGGGCTTCGTCGGCGGTCTTGGGTGTGGTGTGCCGGGCGAATTCCTCGTGGTGAGCTTCCAGGAAAGCGGCGAGGGCTTCGGCGCGGTGCAGGAGGGCTTGTTGCGGGTCGGGGTGTGCGGCGGGGTGGGCCTGGGCCAGTGGCTCCAGTTCGCGTACGTTCTCCGCCTGCTCAGGGGCCACTTGGTGCAGGTAGGTGGCGAGCGCTTCGAGGGAGTCGGTGCAGCGCTGGGGGTCCAGGCCGATGAGGCGCACCTGCCGGTCCTCGGGCAGATCGTGGTTGTGGGTGCGCAGCCACTGGACGAGGTCGAGCATCTCCTCGGTGCGCCAAGTCCAAAATCCCAGACGGGTGATGAGGCGCGTGGGGTCCCCGGTGCCGTGGCGGACGTAGGTGTCCAGGGCGCGGGTGGCCGATGCGCTGGCTTCCAGGGCGAGGGTGGTGAAGCCTGCCTCGCGCACCAGGAACTCCGCGATGCGGTGCTTGAGTTGGAAGAATTCGCGGGTGCCGTGGGTGGATTCGCCCAGACCGACGATTCGCACGTCCCGCAGGGCGTCGCCCAGCGGTTCGAGGTCGCCGTGGGGAGCGCCCGGGGCCGGCGTGCCCAGTGGCCTGGCGTGCTCGGTCAGCCAGCGCGCGATGTCGTCGGGCACGGTGGTGAGTCTCCTCCCTGCGGGCGGGCCGGGGAGCATCAAGGGCGCCCGCCCGTGCTACCGCACTTGAGCGTGTGTCAGTTCATGGCCTCCGGCACGCGGCGAGGACGTTCTGATGGTCTCGCACGGCGTTTCCGGGGTCCGTGCTCGGAATACACGCCGGCCATGGTGACGACAACTTCGTCCATGCCTGTCCGGTGGTATTCGGCCAACTGCTCGGGGCGACCTGCCACCTGCCGGCGCCCACTGCCGCACCCCCACGCGAACCGGCGGGGGTCGGAGTCCCGGTGAGTTGTCGCAGTCATCAGCCGTCTCAGCCGTCGGCCCGTCGCCCCCTCAGCCCTCGCCGTCGCCACGCTCCCCGTACTCACTCGTCCCCGCGTCGAGGAGTGGGGTGCGGGGCCGGGACGCCGCGCTGGAGAGCCAGCGCAGGGAGTGGTAGCCGGTGAGCACGGTGAGCGTGCCCAGCGCGATGCCGCTGAGTTCGAAGTTGTCGGTGAACTTCAGCGAGACGCCGCCGATGGCGATGATGATCCCGGCCGCGGCGGGGATGAGGTTCAGGGGGACCGAGAAGTCCACCTTGTTCCGCACCCAGATCTGGGCTCCCAGCAGGCCGATCATGCCGTACAGAATGACGGTGATACCGCCCAGCACCCCGCCGGGGATCGCCGCCACCACCGCGCCGAACTTCGGGCACAGGCCGAAGAGCAGAGCGAAGCCGGCCGCCGCCCAGTAGGCCGCGGTGGAGTAGACCCTGGTGGCCGCCATGACGCCGATGTTCTCGGCGTAGGTCGTGGTGGCGGGGCCGCCCACCGCGGTCGACAGGACGGTTGCCGTGCCGTCGGCGACGATGGCCATACCCATTTTGTCGTCCAGCGGGTCACCGGTCATGGCGCCGACCGCCTTGATGTGGCCGGCGTTTTCCGCGATCAGCGCGACGAGGACCGGCAGCGCGACAAGAATCGCGGAGGCCGAGAAGTTCGGTGCGTGAAACGTGGGAACGCCGATCCAGTCGGCCTTTTCGACGCCGGAGAAATCGATGCGCCAGTGGTCCGTGAGCTTGCCCGCGCCATTGACGGAGTGAATCTTTCCCGCGGTGCGGTCGAGAATCCAGGACAGGGCGTAGCCGAAGACCAGGCCCAGGAAAATGGCGATGCGCGACCAGAAACCCCGGAGCACGACGAGCGCGAGTCCGGTGAACATCATCGTCGCCAGGGCCGTCCACTGGTCCTGGGGCCAGTAGGTGGAGGCCGTGACGGGGGCGAGGTTGAAGCCGATCAGCATCACGACCGCGCCGGTCACGGTCGGCGGGAGCACAGCGTGGATCACCCGGGCCCCGACGACATGAATGGCGACACCGCAGCCGGCCAGGCAAGCGCCCACCACGAGCATCGCGCCCGTCAGGGTGCCGGCGTCACCGCCCTGGCCCGCGATCACGACGGAGACGCCCACGAAGGAGAGCGAGGAGCCCAGGTAGCTGGGGATGCGTCCGCGGGTCATCACCAGGAACAGTGCGGTGGCGACGCCCGACGCCATCAGGGCGAGGCTGGGGTCCAGCCCCATCAGCACGGGGGCGACGAAACACGCCCCGATCATCGACACCACATGCTGGGCGCCGAGCGCGATCGTCCGCCCCCACGTCAGGCGTTCTCCGGGCCTGACCACCTCGCCGGGCTTCAGATGGCGCCCGTCCCCATGCAGTTTCCACCCGAAGCCGGCCATGATCACTCTCCACTCTGCGACGCCCTGCACGTCACAGAGCCGAGGTGATTCATAGTCGAACGACCGCGTCTGGACAAACTGACGCCGAGGCGTATTCGGGTGGCCGAGGCAGGGTGCGTATTTCAGCCGCCCTCCGCACGGGGATTCCGCGGTGTGCGGAAGGCCGCCGGGCTCCGTACGAGAAAGGCTGACCGGCCGGTTTCCGGGGCGCGGCAGAGCACGGCACACCACAAGCGGGCGCGCCGTCGATTACCCCTTTTCGGTCATCGACGACCAGCATTCCTCACTATCCGCAATTCCACTGTCACGCTGAGTGGATGACGACAACTCAGGAATTCGGCGTCCCCGGCAGCCGCACGGGCCCGGCCGGGGGATCCGCCGCCCGCCCCCCGACCGCCACGGGGCCCGAGGCGGACACGGGCGTGACGGAAGTGCTGGCCCGGATGCGGGCGCTGTCCGCGGGGCTGCCCGCCGAGGACGGGGTGGCCGTCTTCAACGGGGTCTATCTCGCCGTCACCGAAGCGGTGGCGCGCCGCATCGGGGACGGTACGTTCCAGGATCCGGCGGCCACCGGCGAGCTGGACATCCGCTTCGCGCGGCGTTACTTCGACGCGGTGGAGGCCGCGGCCGCCGGACTGCGGCCACCGGCCTGCTGGCGGCCGCTCTTCCAGCTCCGCCGCCACCCGGGAGTGCGCCCGCTCCAGTTCGCCCTGGCCGGGATCAACGCCCACATCGGCCACGATCTGGCGCTGGCCGTACTGGACACCTGCCGGGCGCTGGACTGCGAACCGGCGGCGCTGGAGCACGACTTCGACCGGGTCGGCGGCGTGCTGACGAGCCTGGAGGAGCGGATCCGTGAGCTGCTGATGCCCGGCCCCGATGTGCTGGACGTCGCCGATCCACTGACGCATCTGATCGGGTCCTGGAGCCTGGACAAGGCCAGGGACGGCGCCTGGGCGGCGGCCCGCGCGCTGTGGAGCGTCCGCCGACTGCCGGATGTGACGGAGGAGCTCACCGAACGGCTGGACGCCGGGGTGGGCCTGGTGGGGCGGATGCTGCTGACTCCGCTGCCCGGCTGATCCGCGCCCCGGTCATCGACGCCATGCCGCCCGCTCCCCGCACGGCCGCCGCCGCACCGTGCTCCGGCTGTACGGGCAGGCCGGCTTCCGCGAACTCTGCGGCCACGACTACCGCACCGCGGCGTGAGCCGAAGGCGCAGGAGTGGATCACCGGGGTGACCCACTCCTGCCATACGCCCTGGTCGCCCTAGTCCTCCGGCAGTTCCACCGGGGCGATCTCGTCGTAGACATCGCCCGGGCCCGGGTTGGTGGCGTCCGTCGTGCCGCCGAAGTGGTGCATGACGCCCCACACCGCGTTCAGTGCGGTCTGTACGGCGCCCTCGGCCCAGCCGGCCGTCCAGGAGATGTCGTCGCCGGCGAGGAACAGGCCGCGCTTGTCCTCGGGGAGGCGGTCCTGCATGAAGTGCGTGAACAGGCGGCGCTGGTAGCGGTAGTGGCCGGGCAGGTTCGCCTTGAAGGCGCCCATGAAGTAGGGCTCGTTCTCCCAGGAGACGGTGACCGGGTTGCCGATGATGTGCTTGCGGATGTCGACCTTCGGATAGATCTCCGAGAGCGACTTCAGCATGACCTCCATCCGCTCGTTCGCCTCCAGCGGCAGCCACTTGAGGCTGTCGTCGCACCAGGTGTAGGAGAGGCAGATGACGGCGGGTTCGTCCGGGCCGTTGTCGAGCAGGTAGGTGCCGCGGGTCATCCGGTCGGTCAGCGTCATCGACATGACGTCCCGGCCGGTGTCCTCGTCCTTGTCGAGCCAGAAGGGCCGGTCGACGGGGACGAAGAGCTTGCTGGACTCCATGTAGTGGGTGCGCTCCATCGCCGTCCAGTGGTCGATGGGGAAGAGCGAGTCATCGCAGGCGATCTTGCTCAGCAGCATCCAGGACTGCGCGGTGAAGACGGCGGCCTCGTAGGTGCGGATGTCGCCGTGGGCGTCGGTGACGGTGATGCGGTTGCCGGCGGTGCGGTTCAGGCGGGTGACCGCGGGCCGGGGCGTACCGTCGTGCAGCGACGACAGCGAGGTGCCCGGCGCCCAGTGCACGATCTTCGCCGGCTCGCGCTCCCACAGGCGCAGCGGCAGCTGCTGGCTGCCGCCGACGATGCCGCGGTGGTGGTCGTCGGCCTCGGTGTAGACGACCCGCAGGATCTCCAGGATGGAGTTGGGGAAGTCGGTGTCCCAGCCGCCGGTGCCGAAGCCGACCTGGCCGAAGATCTCGCGGTGGCGGAAGGACTTGAAGGCCGTCGAGTCGCAGAGGTAGCCGTAGAAGGTCTGGTTGTCGAGCTTCTCGACGAGCCGGGACCAGATCTCGCGGATGCGCGGGACATCGCGCTCGCGGATCGCCTGGTTCATGTCGGAGAAGTCCGCGCCCTCTTCCAGGCAGGCGTTCCAGGCGTTCATGACCTGGTGGTAGACCTCGGGGAGGTCCTCGACGGTACGGGCGTAGTGCGACTCGCCCTTGAGGTCGACGACGGTCGAGGGGGTGTCCGCGGCCAGCGGGTTGGGGAACGGCGTGGTCTCCAGGCCCACCAGGTCGATGTAGTGCTGGAGCGCCGTGGAGGACGGCGGGAAGCGCATCGCGCCCATCTCGGCGGTCAGGCCCGCGGCGTCGGCCGGAGTGCCCTCGAAGCCGACGGTCCGCAGCCGGCCGCCTATTCGGTCCGCCTCGTAGACGACGGGCTTGAGGCCCATCTTCATCAGCTCGTAGGCGGTGATGATGCCGGAGAGGCCGCCGCCGATGACCGCGACCTCCTTGCCGTGCTCGGTCGCGGGAACCTGGCCGAGGCCCGCCGGGTGGGCGAGGAAGTCGTCGTAGGCGTACGGGAAGTCCGGGCCGAACATGGTGATCGGCGGCTGGGCATCCGCGTGGTGGGCGGCGGTGGGCACCGTGGACGTCATGGGGGACGGGCTCCTTGCAGACAGGGCACAGCAGGCAGGGCAGTGCAGGCCGGGTGGGCCGGCCTGCGGCGGATCGGGAGGGGGAAGGCGGGGTCAGGTCACGTCAGCGGGCCGTACAGCTCGGGCCGGCGGTCGTGCAGATAGGGGTTGCCCGCCCGGGATTCCTTGAGGAACGCGGGGTCGACATCGGCCCGGACCAGTTCCTCGCCGCGGCCGGCGCGGGTGCGGACCACCCCGTCCGGGCCGGCCAGGCAGCTGAGGCCGACGAACTCGAACTCGCCCTCCGCGCCGACCCGGTTGACGTACGCGACATACATCTGGTTCTCGAAGGCGCGGACCGGGATGACGGACTCGGCGACGAACTGGAAGGGGTGCATCTGCGCGGTGGGCACCAGCAGCAGATCGGTGCCGGCCAGCGCATGGGCCCGGACGTTCTCCGGGAATTCCACGTCGTAGCAGATCAGCAGACCGATCCGGAGTCCGGCCAGCTCGGCCTGGACGACGGCCCGCTCCCCCGGGGTGAACCATTCCTGCTCGAAGCAGCCGAAGAGGTGGGTCTTGCGGTAGTTGGCGAGGCGCTCGCCGGTGGGGCCGATGAGCTGTGCCGAGTTGTACACCGCGGTGCTGTCGGCCTCGTCCTGCGCGGCGCGCTCGGGGTAGCCGTAGAGCACCGCGATGCCGTGCTCGGCGGCGATCTTCCCGATGGCCTGCGCGCTGTCGCCGCCGGCGGTCTCCGCGAGGCGGTGGACGTCGCCGCCGATGGCGTAGCCGGTGAGGAAGAGCTCGGGGCAGGCGAGCAGTCCGGCGCCGGTGGCCGCCGCCGCGCGGGCCGCGTCCTCGATCACCCGCAGATTGTGCGCGACATCGCCGGGCCGGCCCGAACTCTGGAGCAGGGCGGTGTGCAGCGACGTCATGGGACCCCTCGGCGGGACGGTGCAGGCGGACGCCTTGACGGTACGGGCCGCCGGTGATCCGGGACAAGGCGCCACCGTTGCGCGCCGATGGACGATTCATTGCGCGTTCAAGGGACTGTGCGGTGATTCGTTGCGCCGGTGCCGGTGCGGCCCGGCCGGGGCACCGGGAACGGCCGGCGGCTGCCCCCGGGAGGTCCGCATCACCTGACCAGCGGCGATCCACCGCGCCGGGCGGCTTCAGACCTCGTCGGGCGCCGCGTCCCGCAGGCTCTCCAGCGCCGTTTCCCGTACCAGCCCGCGCAGCCAGCGGTGTCCCGCGTCGGCCTCCTGGCGCGGGTGCCAGGCCATTTCCATGGTCATCGGCGGCAGTTCGAGCGGGATCGGCAGCATGCGCAGGCCCAGGCCGCGGACCGTGGCCACTCCGGCCCGCTCGTTGGTCAGGCCCACCGCGTCGCTGTCGCGGATCATCATCAGCGATGCGGCGAAGGTCGGGACGGTGGCGATCACCTTGCGCCGCAGTCCGCGGGCGGCGAGCGCCGCGTCGACCGGCCCGGTCAGCCGGCCGCGGCGGGAGAAGTTGAGGTGGGAGGCGTCGGCGAAGCGGCGCGCGGTGAGTTTCCCGGTGGTCAGCGGGTGGCCTTCGCGCACCACCGCGACGCTGCGGTCGACGAAGAGCTCCTCCCTGCGGATCTCCGGCTCACGGCTGTCGATGACGCCGATCTCCAGGTCAGCGGCGCCGTCCCGCAGCAGCGGCACATCGATATGACTCTCGCCGAGGAAGCGCAGTACGACCTGCGGCGCCTCCTCGGCGACGCGGGCGACCAGGCGCGGCCCGAGGGAGGTGACGAAGAGGTCGTTGGCGTTGATGGTGAACACCCGGGCCAGCTGGGCCGGGTCGGCGGGCGCGGACGGGGCCAGGACGCCGTGGGCCGCCTCCACCAACCGGCGCACCTCGGCCCTGATTTCCAGGGCGCGCGGGGTGGGCACCATATGGCGGCCGGCGCGCACCAGGACGGGGTCGCCGATCGTGCGGCGGATGCGGCCGAGGGCGCGGCTCATGGCCGGTCCGGAGAGGCCGAGCCGGTCGGCGGCCGCGGTCACACTCTGCTCTTCGAGCAGGGCGTCCAGCGCCGTCAGCAGGTTGAGGTCGATATTTGCGTTTCGCGCAATCATGGAGTGCACCCCTTGCATTTGAGGTCAACTGGACGGGACTTTAGCGTCCCGGTCATGACCTCCACCGTTTCCCCTCCGGACTCCCCTCCCACGGCCGTCGGCCGCTCCGCCCGGCGGCGCTCGGTGACGGCCGCGATGTGCGCCTGTGTGCTGGTGGCGCAGTCGCTGGTGGCCGCGATGAATCTGGCGATACCCAAGATCGCCGCAAGCGCTCTGCACCCCTCCCCCGCCCAGCTGTTGTGGATCGTCGACACCTATGTGCTCGTCTTCGCGGGGCTGCTGATCCCGGCCGGGGCGCTCGGCGACCGGGTGGGCCGCAAGGGGGTGCTGCTCACCGGGCTGGGCGTGTTCGCGGCGGGCGCGCTGCTGTGCGCGCCCGCGGCCTCGCTGCCGGTGCTGCTGGCGGGCCGGGCCCTCTCGGGCGCGGGCGCCGCGCTCCTGGTCCCCGCGACCATGTCCGTACTCCTGCACACCGCGCCGCCCGACCGCCGGGCCGGGGCCGTCGCCGCGTGGAGCACGGCGGTCGGTATCGGCGGGCTGGCGGGCAATGCGGGCGGCGCGCTGATCCTGCAATTCCTGCCGTGGCAGGGGCTGTTCTGGGCGTATGTGCCGCTCGCCCTGGCCCTGCTGGCCTGGGTGGCGACGGCCGCGCCCCGGATCCCCCGGCAGACCGCGACGCTCGATCTGCCGGGCTCGGCGCTGCTGGTCCTCGGGGCGGCGGCGCTGCTCTTCGGCATCATCGAGGGCCCGGGGCGCGGCTGGACCTCGGCCACGGTGACCGGCGCCTTCGCCCTGGCGCTGGTGGTGTTCGCGCTGTTCGTCCGGCACGGGCTGCGGGCCGCGCACCCGGTGCTGGACCCCCGGCTGTTCCGGCTGCCGCGGCTGCTCGCCGGGAGCCTCGGGATCGCCGTCACCTTCTTCGGGATGTTCGCGCTCTTCTACGTCAACGCCCAGTTCCTCCAGTACGTGAAGGCGTACTCGCCGCTCCAGACGGGCTGCGCCATCGCGCCCCTGGCCCTCGGGATGATGGCGGTGACGAAGTACGGCATGCGCTGGGCGCAGCGGGCCGGCGAGGCCAGGGCGGTCGGTGCGGGACTGGCGCTGATCGCGGCCGGTCTGCTGCTGCTCGCCACCGCGGACGCCCGCACGCCGTACCTCTGGTACCTGGCGTTTTTGCTGGTGCTGGCGGCCGGTGCGGGGCTGGCGATGCCGACGCTGTCGCATGCGATCGTGGCGTCCGTACCGGCCCACCGCTCCGGGATGGGGTCCGGACTCCAGGGCGCGGCGCGGGAGTTGGGCGCGGCGCTGGGGATCGCCGTCGTGGGCACCGTACTGTCGGTGCGCTTCGCCGCGGGGACCGGGCACGGCGCCACGGCGGTCACCGCGTTCGCCGACGCCACGGCGCTGGGCTACCGGATCGCGGCGGGGGTGGTGCTGGTGGCGGGCTGCGCCGTGGTGTGGGGTCTGCGGGCCGGGACCCGGGCCGGGCGCGGCGGGGCGTGAGCGGCACGCCCGCCGGCCACCGGCTCAGCCCGGCGCACCCGAGCTGTAGCGCCGCAGCAGCGGGGAGAGCACCAGCACGGACTTCGTCCGCTCCACGAACGGCTCGCCCGCGATCCGCTCCAGCACCCGTTCGAAGTGCCGCATGTCGGAGGCGAAGACCTGGACGACGGCGTCCGCCTCACCGGTGACGGTGGAGGCGGACGCCACTTCCGGGTAGCGCGACAGGCCGCGGTGGATCGCCTCGGGCGAGGTGTTGCGGCGGCAGTAGATCTCGATGAACCCCTCGGTCTCCCAGCCGAGCGCGGCCGGATCGACCCGTACGGTGAATCCGGTGATCGCGCCGTCCGCCCGCAGCCGGTCCACCCGGCGTTTGACGGCCGGTGCGGACAGCCCGACCTCCTGGCCGATGTCGGCATAGCTGCGGCGGGCGTCCTCGGCGAGGGCGTGGACGATGCGTTCGTCGAGATCGTTCAGTCGCACTGCGGGTGGATCACTTCTCTGCGGTGGCCAATCGGGAGCGGCGCATGCCGTATCCGAAGTAGACCACAAGGCCCACGGCCATCCAGACACCGAAGACCACCCAGGTCACGGCGCCGAGGCTGCCCATCATGTAGACGCACAGCACAAAGCCGATCGCCGGGAAGAGCGGCGAGAGCGGGGTGCGGAAGCTGCGCGGCATGTCGGGCCGGGTGCGGCGCAGCACGATCACCGCGATGTTGACCAGCCCGAAGGCGAACAGGGTGCCGATGCTGGTGGCGTCGGCCAGCTCGCCCAGCGGCACCGCCGCGGCGAGCACCCCGCAGAACAGCGAGACGATGACGGTGTTGGCACGCGGCGCACCGCTCTTCGGGTGCACCTTGGAGAACACCTTGGGCACCAGGCCGTCCCGGGACATCGCGAACAGGATGCGGGTCTGGCCGTAGAGGACGGTCAGCACGACGCTGGCGATGGCGATGACGGCGCCGAAGGCGAGCAGCACGGCCCACCAGCTCTGACCGGTGACGTCCTTCATGATCCCGGCCAGCGCGGCCTCCGAGCCCTCGAACTTCTGCCAGGGCATCGCGCCCACGGCGATGGCCGCGACCAGGCAGTACAGCGCCGTGACGATCACCAGCGAGAGCATGATCGCGCGCGGCAGGTCGCGCTGCGGGTCCTTGGCCTCCTCACCGGCGGTGGAGGCGGCGTCGAAGCCGATGTACGAGAAGAACAGGGTCGCGCCGGCGGCGCTGACGCCCGCCATGCCCATCGGCATGAAGTTCGCGTAGTTGCCGGACCGCACGCCCTGGATGGCGACACCGCAGAACAGCAGCAGCGCGGCGATCTTGACGGCGACCATGATCGTGTTGGCGCGGGCGCTCTCCTTGGCGCCGCCCAGCAGGAACACCATCGCGAGCATCACGACCAGGAGGGCCGGCAGGTTGAAGACACCGCCGTCACCGGGCGGCTGGGACAGCGCGTCCGGGATGGTGAAGCCGAAGACGCCGCTGAGCAGCTCGTTCAGATACTGGCCCCAGCCGACGGCGACGGCCGCGACCGAGACGCCGTACTCCAGGATCAGGCACCAGCCGCAGACCCAGGCGACCAGCTCACCGAGGGTGGCGTAGGCGTAGGAGTACGACGATCCGGAGACCGGGATGCTGCCGGCCAGCTCCGCGTAGGACAGTGCGGAGAACAGCGCGGTGACCCCGGCGATCACGAAGGCGAGGATGACCGCGGGCCCGGCGTCCGGGACGGCCTCGCCGAGGACCACGAAGATGCCGGTGCCG
The DNA here is from genome assembly GCF_030406865.1 of Streptomyces sp. P9-2B-2. Classification (NCBI taxonomy): domain Bacteria; kingdom Bacillati; phylum Actinomycetota; class Actinomycetes; order Kitasatosporales; family Streptomycetaceae; genus Streptomyces; species Streptomyces sp. P9-2B-2. Next base: position 1,757,145 of record NZ_CP129126.1, read on the forward strand.
AGCGTGGCGCCAATGCTGATCATGGTCAGCTGCCACATGCCCATCGAGCGGCGGAGCGTTCCCCCCTCGCCCTTGCCGCCCTCGGCGACCAGCCGCTCGACGGGCTTGCGCCGCATCAGCCGAGTGGCCAGGCCCCCTGACGAGGGGGGCCGGGGGTCGCTGTCCCCTGCGGGCGGGGCTGCGCCGTGCTCCAACACTGGGGTGGCTCCTTTATCGCTGCCGATCAGATGACGGGTACGGATGACGGCGACCGGCAGCGGTCGGTACAAGGGCATGCCGAAGCACACCCGCAGCAGGAGACCGCCGAGCAGGCGGTCTCCGCCACTCCACGTACAGCGCTTGACCTTACGGCCCGCCGCTGACCTGCCGTAATGCAGGTTCTTTGCGCAACAGTGCACGATCGTTGCGCACCGGCGCGGCGGGCGGTCGTTCGTTGCGCGCCAGGTTCCGATCGTACGGGTTCCCACACGTGACACCGACCGGGGCCCCTGGTTCCACTTACCCGAACGGCCCCGCACCGAGTCGGTGCGGGGCCGTTGGGCGGCGGCTACGACGGCCGGTGAGCGGCCGTCGTGACGCGTCAGTTCCAGCTGTCGTGCAGCGGCTTCCCCTCGGCGTAACCGGCGGCGCTCTGCACACCGACCACGGCCTTCTCGGCGAACTCGGCCAGGGAGGCCGCGCCCGCGTAGGTGCAGGAGCTGCGGACGCCCGCGATGATCGAGTCGATCAGGTCCTCGACGCCGGGGCGCGCCTGGTCGACGAACATCCGCGAGGTGGAGATGCCCTCCTCGAAGAGCCCCTTGCGGGCCCGGTCGTAGGCCGACTCGTCGCTCGTACGGTTGCGCACCGCACGGGCCGAGGCCATCCCGAAGCTCTCCTTGTACGGCCGGCCGTCGGCGGTGTGCTGGAGATCACCGGGCGATTCGAGGGTGCCCGCGAACCAGGAGCCGATCATGACGTTGGACGCGCCCGCGGCCAGCGCCATGGCGACATCGCGGGGGTGGCGGATACCGCCGTCGGCCCAGACGTGCTTGCCGAACTTCTTCGCCTCGGCGGCGCACTCCAGCACCGCGGAGAACTGCGGCCGGCCGACACCGGTCATCATCCGGGTGGTGCACATCGCGCCCGGTCCGACGCCGACCTTGATGATGTCCGCGCCGGCCTCGATCAGATCGCGGACGCCCTCGGCGGCGACGATGTTGCCCGCCACGATCGGGACCTGCGGGTCCAGCGCCCGGACCGCCTTGATCGCGCTGATCATCGACTCCTGGTGACCGTGCGCGGTGTCCACGACGAGGGTGTCCACACCGGCCGCGAGCAGGGCCTTGGCCCGCCCGGCCACATCGCCGTTGATGCCGACGGCGGCCGCGATCCGCAGCTTCCCCTCGGCGTCGGTGGCGGGGGTGTACAGGGTGGCGCGGAGCGCGCCCTTACGGGTGAGGATGCCCATCAGCATGCCGTCCGCGTCGACCGCGGGCGCCAGCTTGCGGTTGGCGGCGTCGAGGCGGTTGAAGGCGTCCCGCGGGTCGATGTCCGCGTCCAGGACCAGCAGGTCCCGGGACATGACCTCGGCCACCTGGGTGAAGCGGTCCACCCCGGCCAGGTCGTGCTCGGTGACGACGCCGACCGGGCGGCCGCCCTCGACGACGATGCCCGCGCCGTGCGCCCGCTTGGGCAGCAGCGCCAAGGCGTCGGCCACGGTCGCGACCGGGGACAGCACGATCGGCGTGTCCAGGACCAGATGACGGCGCTTGACCCAGGTCACGACGTCGGTGACGACATCGAGCGGGATGTCCTGCGGAATGACGACCAGGCCACCGCGGCGGGCCACGGTCTCCGCCATCCGGCGGCCGGCGATCGCCGTCATGTTGGCGACCACGAGCGGGATGGTGGTCCCGGTCCCGTCGTGCGAGCTCAGGTCCACGGCCTGGCGGGAGCCGACGGCGGAGCGTCCGGGCACCATGAACACATCGTCGTAGGTCAGGTCGTAGGGCACCGAAGAACTCTCTTCGAGCGCGCCGTTCTTCGGATTCAGGAATCGCATATGGCCAGGATACGGGCCCTGACCAGGGGTCATATGATTGTCCGAGCGCTTCGTCGGGCGTGTGTGCGATCCCCCAAGGGGCCTCGCGGCGCCCGGTGCGTCCCTGCCGCGCGGGGATGTTCCGCTTGAGCGGCGGACCGCATGGCATCGCCGCTGGTCGGGCCGCCGCGGCCGCCGCTACGCGCCCTGCCGGGCCCGCCCCCTGGCCATGATCACGGCCAGTCCGGCGTCCGTGTCACGCCAGTAACCCACCGCGTCCGCCAGCACTCCCTCGACGATGCTCCACTCGTCGGGCGCCGCGGCCGCGTACCCCTGCCAGCCCGTCACCACGAGCAGCCGGCCGCAGCCGGCCGGGCACCAGGACAGATCGGTGAGGCAGTCGGCGAGCGCGTCCCAGTTGCGGCCGAACCACTCCGGCAGCCGCAGCGCGCGGGCGCACCGCTCCATGAAGGCGGCCTTGTCCGCGACCCCGTCGAGATCCAGGGACGCACCGGTCCAGCCGGCGTCCCGGGCGGCGCCCAGCGCGTCCGCCACCGCGCGCTCCGCGGGCCAGGGCAGCACCCCCGGGGGCGTACTGCCGTCGAGCACCGCGGCGAGCGGCCGGGGTACGGGAGCCGTCATCGGAGCACCGCCTTGAAGGACCGGTAGTGATCTTCGGTGTAGTACGTCTCATGGCTGAGGCCGGTGACCAGCCGGCGGGCGCCGCGGTCCGGTGCGCCCGGCGTGGGAACGGTGTACTCGTGGTAGTGGCCGCGCGGCTGACGGGGCAGCAGCCGCTCCCGGTTGCCGAACACCGTCCCGTCCTGGGCGTACGGGAAGGGACCGCCGGCGTCGATGAGGCGCAGGGTGTCCCGGGCCTGCGAAGGCAGCTCGCCGACCGGCACGACCGGCATGCCCTGCGCCCAGTCCGGTACACCGGAAGCGCGGGGCGTACCGTCGACGGCCGTCGCGGTGGACCGCGGCGCCGCCGGCGAACTCCCGTTGGCGCCACCGCCCATGGAGCACCCGGTCAGCACCAGGAGCAGCCCGGCGAGCAGCGCGCCGAGGACGGCGGCGGCACGGCGCGGGGAGAAGCGGATCACCATGCGCCGATGCTGTCACAGGGCCGCGCAGGCTGCTCGTCGATGACCGCGGCCGGGGTGCCTGCCGGGGGGGCGCGGTCCCGGGCTTACGCGGGCCGCTCGGCGCCGGGTCCGGCTCCGTGTCCGGCCCCGGCGTACATCACGCACCGCGACCGGCTCCGGCGTACGTCACGCCCCGGCTCCGGCTCCGGCCTGCGTCACGCCCCGTCAGGGTCCGCCCGGTCCAGTGCGGGGCGCGGCCCCGGGCCGGTCTCCAACAGCAGATGGTCGGCGGCCGCGGTGTCCGTGACCAGGCTCGTCACCAGCCCGGAGCGCAGCACCGCACCGATCGCGGCGGCCTTGCGCCGGCCGCCCGCGATGGCGACGACCTCCGGGATACGGCGCAGCCGGTCCGCCTCGACGGTGATGCACCGCTCGCCGAGGTCCCGGCCGATCCGCCGCCCCTCGGCGTCGAAGAGGTGCGCCGACATCTCGGCGGCGGCACCCAGCGAGGCGTAGTGCTCCCGCTCCTGGTCCGTCAGCATGTCGTAGACGGTCGAGACGCCCGGCTCCCAGGAGCCGATGGAGACACAGGCGACGGTGACCTTGTCGAAGTAGTCGAAGGCGCGGGCGATGCCGGTCTGGCGGCGCAGCGCCTCAGCCGTCGCCGAGTCGGGCAGCAGCATCGGCGCGTAGATCGGGTGCGCCTCGCCGCCGGCGACATCGGCCGCGCGGCGGACCGCCTCGACGGAGCCGCGGTCGGCGGTCCCCGCGTCGTAGACACCGGTCAACTGCACGACGGTGCACGGCGGGAGGCGGTGCAGCGCGGCGGCCATGTGAATGGTCGACCGGCCCCAGGCCAGGCCCAGCACATCGCCCTCGGCGACCAGCTCACCCAGCAGGTCGGCCGCGACCTCGCCGAGGTTCTCCGGGTCGGCGGCGTCCTCGGGCGGGGTCTGGCCGCCGAAGGCGGGGGGAGCGTCGGCGGGCGACTCGACGACCACCGCGTGCCGCAGGCCGTAGCGGGCCCGCAGGGCGTCGGAGCGTTCGGCGTCCAGCTCGGAGGGCACCCGGATCTCGATGCGTACGAGATCACGCTCCAGCGCCGTCTCCAGCACCCGCGCGACCTTGAACCGGCTGACGCCGAATTCCTCCGCGATCTGAATCTTCGACTTGCCCTCAAGATAGAAACGGCGGGCCATGGCCGCGGCCTGCACCAGCTCGGCAGGGCCCATTCCGGACTGTGGGCGGCTGGCTACCACGAAATTCTCCCCTTTTGCGCATCTGATCGAGTCTTTGCTCATCCTTTCAGAAACCCGGCGGCAACGGGGACCATCAGCGCCCCGACCCTCATGAACGCTCGGTGGCGCCCCGCACGAGGGGCGGCGCGGCCGTGCCACGAGGAGATTCCGGTGGCCGGAATGGACCGGTCCGCCCGCGCCCCCGCTCGGGAATTCAGTGCGCGCAGCCCCAGCCCGCCGCCGCGGTCGCCGTCTCGGCCTTCTCGCGCAGGTCTCGGACCGCCTTCGCCGGATCGTCCGCGCCGTATACCGCGGAGCCCGCGACGAACACGTCCGCGCCCGCCTCGGCGCACCGCTCAATGGTGTCCGCCGAGACCCCGCCGTCCACCTGAAGCGCCAGCTGAAGGCCGTGCCGGGAGATCAGCTCACGGGTGCGGCGGATCTTCGGCAGCATGATGTCCAGGAAGGCCTGGCCACCGAAGCCGGGCTCCACGGTCATGATCAGCAGCATGTCGAGCTCGGGCAGCAGATCCTCGTACGGCTCGATCGGCGTGGCCGGCTTCAGCGCCATCGACGCCCGCGCCCCCTTGGCCCGGATCTCCCGCGCCAGCCGCACCGGCGCGGCCGCCGCCTCCACATGAAAGGTCACGGAACCGGCCCCGGCCTCGATGTACCGGGGCGCCCAGCGGTCCGGGTCCTCGATCATCAGATGCAGATCGAGTGGGGTGTCCGTCGCCTTGCTCAGCGACTCGACCACCGGCACACCAAGGGTCAGATTCGGTACGAAGTGGTTGTCCATGACGTCGACGTGCAGCCAGTCGGCGCCCTCCACCGCCTTCGCCTCCTCGGCGAGCCGAGCGAAGTCCGCGGACAGAATGCTGGGGTTGATCAAGGCCATGCCCCCAGTATGGCCTGCTGGCCGAAGGCCGGAGGAGGCGGGACGGATACCGGGCGGACGGGGCGGCCGCGGAGGCGTGGACAGCACACTGGGACAAGATCGACGGCAACCTCTGCCGACCGACCACACGCCCACAACGGGAGCACGGATGACCCAAGGCAGCACCGCATCACAGGCGCCCGATGACGTGGCGAGCAAATGGCACACGGTACGCGGGGCGAGCGAAGGTCGTCTCATCCACGCCGCGGTCGAAGCCGCCTACGCCCACCCGCTGCTCCGCGCCCTCTTTCCCCTCATCAGCCACGGGTCGCTGCACTTCAGCCGCTGCACCGCGTTCCCCTGGACGAACGACGTGCCGTCCGTGTACCCGCGCTCCGGCGGAGGCTTCCGGGTGGTCCGGATGAACGAACCCGTCGGCTCAAGCCGTCAGATGGTCGGCGACGCGGACTCGGCCGAAGAGGCCGTCGCGCTGGTCGTCGCCCACCTTCCGCCCGGCTGCGGCCCCGCCGTAGACGGCACCGCTGACGACCTCCACCAGCCCTGATCCCCCGTCGCCCGCTCGCGCCTTCTTCCGCCTTCCGCGACGGACGCCGCAAAGGCCGCGCGGCCGCTGTCAGGCCGTCCGGCGCAGCAGGGCCAAGTACATCGCGTCCGTGCCGTGCAGATGGGGCCACAGCTGGACGTCCGGGCCGTCGCCGAGGGCCGGGACGCCGGGCATCAGGGGGCGGGCGTCGATCCACTCCGTCGCGAACGGTTCGCCGCCCCGGCCCTTGAGGACGTCGTCCACGACGGCGCGGGTCTCGGCCGGATGCGGTGAGCAGGTCGCGTAGCCGACGACGCCGCCGACCCGGACCGCCGCGAGCGCCTGCCGGAGCAGTTCGCGCTGGAGGGGGGCGAAGCCGTCGAGGTCCTCGGGGCGGCGGCGCCAGCGGGCCTCCGGGCGGCGGCGCAGCGCGCCCAGGCCGGTGCACGGCACGTCCACCAGGACCCGGTCGAAGGCGCCGGGCCGCCAGGCGGGGCGGGTGCCGTCGGCCGCGATGACCGCGTACGGGCCGGGGTTGCCCTCCAGCGCCCGGGCCACCAGACGGGCGCGGTGCGGCTGCTTCTCCGACGCCAGCAGGGCGGCGCCGCGCTGCGCGGCGAGCGCCGCCAGCAGCGCCGCCTTGCCGCCGGGGCCGGCGCAGCCGTCGAGCCAGGCGCGGTCCGTGCCCTCGACGGGCGCGTTCGCCAGCGCCAGGGCAACGAGCTGGCTGCCCTCGTCCTGCACCCCGGCACGCCCCTCGCGCACCGGGTCCAGGGCGCCCGGCTCACCGCCTTCCGCGAGCCGCACCGCGTACGGGGACCAGCGCCCGGGGAGCGCGCTCTCCTCGCCGGCCACCGTCAGCAGTTCCTCGGCGGTGCTCCGGCCGGGCCGGGCGACCAAGGTCACCTCGGGGCGCTCGTTGTCCGCTTCCAGCAGGTCCTCGATGCCGGCCCGACCGCCGCCGAGCGCGTCCCACAGGGCCGAGACGATCCAGCGGGGGTGCGCGTGCACAAGGCCGAGGTGGTCCTCGGGGTCCTTGTCGTACTCCGGGGCGACCCGCTCCAGCCAGCCGTCCAGGTCATGGGCCGCGACCTTGCGCAGTACGGCGTTGACGAACTTCGCCCGGCCGTCGCCGAGCACCACCCGCGCCAGTTCGACGCTGGCGCTGACCGCGGCGTGGCTGGGGATGCGGGTGCCGAGCAGCTGGTGCGCCCCGAGCGTCAGCACGTCCAGGACCGGGGGGTCCACCTCGCGCAGCGGCCGGTCCACACACTCCGCGATGATCGCGTCATACGTGCCCTGCCGGCGCAGCGTGCCGTACACCAGCTCCGTCGCCAGCGCCGCGTCCCGGGCGTCGAAGTCCCCGCCCTCGCGCGCCTTGCGCAGCAGGGGCGGCAGGACCAGATTCGCGTAGGCGTCGCGCTCGTCGACGGCCCGCAGCGCCTCGAACGCGAGGATCCTGACCGGGTCCTTCTGCGGGCGGCGATAGGGCTTGCTGGGGCGACGGCCTGGCTGCTGACTCACAGAAAAGGTGCTCCGGATACGAGATGAGGGCTTCCTCCCAGCCTACGCGGACCTGGTGGCGGCGCCGGGAGAGGGACGGGGTGTGCGGCAGGCGACGGCGCGTTGCGCTCGGGCGGGCCCCTCGGGAATACCGGCCCGCCCCCGCCACGTTGTGGCCCGCAGGGGGCGCCGGCATCCCCTACGGGATGTGTTCGCCCACCCCCTAGGCGCTGTCCCCCAGCCGCTCCCCGCCCTCGATGCGCACCCCGCGCGCCCAGTCGGCGGCCTTCATCGGCTTCTTGCCCTGCGGCTGGACCCAGATGAGTTCCACGGGGTGGCTGCCCGTGCCGACGTGCACCGCCTTCTTGGTGACGGCGAGTTCGCCGGGCGCCAGGCCCAACTCCGCGTGGTCCACGGCCGGGGCGGCCGACATCAGCTTGAGGCGCTCACCGCGGAAGACCGTCCAGGCGCCGGGCGCGGGCGCGCAGCCGCGGATCACCCGGTCGACCCGCAGTGCGGGCGCCGCCCAGTCCACCTTGGCGTCCTCGACCTCGATCTTCGGGGCGAGCGTGACGCCCTCGGCCGGCTGCGGCACCGCCTGGAGCGTGCCGTCCTCGATGCCGTCCATCGTCGCCACCAGCAGCCCGGAACCGGCGAACGCCAGCCGGGTCAGCAGATCGCCACTGGTATCGGTCGACCGGACCTCCTCGGTGAGCACCCCGAAGACCGGGCCGGAGTCCAGGCCGGTCTCGATCTGGAAGGTCGAGGCGCCGGTCACCTCGTCCCCCGCGAGCACCGCGTGCTGCACGGGCGCCGCGCCCCGCCAGGCGGGCAGCAGCGAGAAGTGCAGATTGACCCACCCCTTGGCGGGAATGTCGAGCGCGGACTTCGGCAGCAGCGCACCGTAGGCGACCACCGGGCAGCAGTCCGGCGCGATCTCCCGCAGCCGGGCCAGGAAGTCCTCGTCGCGCGGCTTGGCGGGCTTGAGCACCTCGATGCCCGCCTCCTCCGCGCGCTCCGCGACGGGGCTGGCGACCAGCTTCCGGCCGCGTCCGGCGGGGGCGTCGGGCCGGGTCACCACGGCCACGACCTCGTGCCGGTCCGAGGCGATCAGGGCATCGAGGGCGGGTACGGCGACCTCGGGGGTGCCGGCGAAGACAAGCCTCATGGGTGGCGAACTACCTCTCACACGCAGCGGAACGACGCACCAGTCTATGGGTCCGGCACGCGGGCCACGGGAGACGGTTCCAGGGGGCGTACATGAATTCCCGCGCCTCGTGGGAAAGCTCGTACGCCCCCATACCGTGACCAGAGCCGCTGCTGTCGCGTTGGTCAAACAGCATTGACCCGGGCCGGGCCGCTCTGGCGGCCCGCTCGTACCACATCCTTCCTATTTCACGCCGGTTCGAGAGGCTTGCTCATGGCCGACCACGCAACCCACGACGCCCAGGCGCGCGCCAGCCTGCATCTCCTGGTGCGGGACATCGAGCGGGTGCGCCGGCAGGTGGACGCACTGCGCACGCTGACCGCTCAGCTCGGCAACGTCTACCGGCCCCGGCGCACGGGCCCTTCCGCGGGCTTCGTCGTCTACGGACGCGCGCCCGCTCCGACGGTGCGCCTCGCCCAGGAACTGCGGGACAGCGTCGAAACCCTTGTCACAGCCGCGGTCGACTTCGACCGTTCGCTGGGATTCTCGTGGGACGCGGTGGGCTCGGCGCTCGGCGTCACCAAACAGGCGGTACACCGTCGTTACGGTGCCCGCAGAGCCGCGGCCCAGCCCGCCGCGGAGACCAACGGCGCCGAGCCGGCGGTGCGTTCGCCCGAGACCACCGCGACCCGTGCGGTGACCGTGGCCGCGGGACTGCCCGGTGCGCCGTCCGTCCCGGCCGCCCGGTCCATGCCCGCCCAGCCCTCCGCGGCCGCCCGCGACGAACCGGCCCGGCCGGGCGCCTTCCCCGGCCCCCGCAACGGCTGAACCACCCGCGACACCGGGCGCCTTCGCCCCCACGCCGCTCGCCAACGCCCCGGGACGCCGCCTCGGTCCCGGGGCGGCGCCATGTCCGGGGCGGGGACGCACCGACGGCCCGCCCGGGCGGACGCTCACCCCAGATCGGGCGGATCGATCCGGACCCGTACGGCCTCCCCCTCCCGCTTGACCAGCCGGGCCGCACGGGCGGCCTTGAGCGCGGCGGCGAGGGCCGCGCCCTGGCCGGGGCGGACCCGGACCAGCGCACGCTCCCACTGCTCGCCCGGCGGCGGGTCGCCCGGCCGGCGCGGGCGGGCGGGGTCCGGCACCGGAAGGGGTACGGGGCCCAACACCTCGGCGCCCGCGGGGAGTTCGGCGGATCCCAACAGCTCGGTGACATCGTCGGCGCGGCCGGCCACGGCAGCCATCCGCGACACCGGCGGAAAGCCCAGCTCGGCCCGCTCGGCCAGCTCACGGACCGCATGGCCGACCGGATCCCAGCGCACCAGTGCCTGCACCGGCCGCAGCGTCGGCTCCGCGATCACCGCGACCGTGCCGCCCGCCGCCTGGCCGCGGACCAATGCGGCGGCGCCCAGCCAGCGGCGCAGCGCCTCCTCGCCCGCCCGCAGGTCCGGCCGCCCCAGCAGCGCCCAGCCGTCCAGCAGCAACGCGGCCGCATACCCGTCACCCTCGGCCACCGGCTCCGCGCCCGGGGTGCTCACCACGAGCGCGGGGGCACCCGGCACCGTGGCCAGCACATGGTCCCGCCCCGAGGTCCGCACCGGCACCGCCGGGAACACCCGGCCCAGCTCCTCCGCCGTTCGCCGCGCCCCCACGATCTGCGCCCGCAGCCGCGCGCCGCCGCACTCGGAGCAGTGCCAGTCCGGCTCCGGGCGGCCGCACCACGCACAGCACAGCTCGCCGGCGTCCTGCGCCTCCAGCGGGCCCGCGCAGGACCGGCAGCGCGCGGGGGTACGGCACCGTTCGCACGCCAGCCGGGGCGCGTATCCCCGGCGCGGGACCTGGATGAGCACCGGTCCGCGCCGGAGGCCGTCCCGCACCACCTGCCAGGCCATCGACGGCAGCCGGGCGGCCCGCGCGGCGGCGTCCCGCGCCTCGTCGCCGTCGCCGACCGTACGCACCAGGGGCGCCGCGGCCCGGACCTGTTCGCGCTCGGCGGTCAGCGCGCGCGCCCAGCCCGTCTCGACCAGCTGGGCCGCCTCGACCGTGCAGCTCAGCCCGCCCAGCAGAAATCCCGCCCGCTCATGGACCGACCGCTGGATGAGGACCTCACGGGCATGGGGCTGCGGCGCATGCGGATCGCTGTGGCTGGCGTCCCCGTCGTCCCAGAGGGCGACCAGGCCCAGGTCGGCGACCGGTGCGAACATCGCCGCCCGGGTCCCCACCACGGCGCGCACCGCGCCCCGGCTGACCGCCAGCCAGCGACGGTAGCGCTCCTCGGGCCCGGCGTCGGCGGTCAGCAGCACATGCCGGCCCTCTCCGATCAGCTCGCCGAGGGCCGCGTCCACCCGCGCCGCGGCCCGCCCGTCCGGCACCACCACCAGCGCGCCGCGGCCGCCCGCCAGCGCCGCGGCCGCCGCCCGCGCCAGCTCCTGCGGCCAGGTCGGCCCGGGCAGCGCCGTCCACACCGCCCGCGGCGCGTCCCCCCGGGTGAGCGCGGCCAGAAACCCGGCGCCGGCGCCGTAGCGCTCCCAACTTCCCGGTTCCGGGGGCGGGTTGGGCGGCAGCGGGGCGGGCGAGGGCTTGGCCTCCGCGCGCGCCCGTCGGGGCGGCACCGCCAGCTGCACCACATCGGCGAGCGTCCCGGCATAGCGGTCCGCGACCGACCGGCACAGCGCCAGCAGCTCCGGCGTCAGCACCCGCTCGGACGACAGCACCTGCGCGACCGGGGCGAGCACCCCCCGGTAGTCGCTCTCCGCGACCCGCTCCACGATGAAGCCGCTGACCAGCTTGCCGCCCTCGCGCCGGCCGCCCTTCTCCCCCGCCCCGAAGCGCACCCGGACCCGGACGCCGGGCTGCGCCTCGTGATCCATCGCCGCCGGGACCGCGTAGTCGAAATACCGGTCGAGGTGCACCAGCCCCTTGTCGACCAGCACCCGCGCCACCGGCAGCTCGGCCGCCAGCTCGGCCCCCCGCCAGGTCCGCGGCTTCGCCCGCTCTGCCTTGGTCTCCCGCACGGCCTCCCGGATGAGGGCCAACTGCTCGCCCGCATCCGCCGCCCCCGCCTCCGGTCGCCCGTTCTCCCTGCTCACAGCATCAGTCTTAGCAGACCGCACGGACAGTGCCCGGCGGGCTGTGGACAGCCGACGGCCCCGGACCGCTCGGCGGTCCGGGGCCGTGGCACTCACACGGGCGCTACGGGACTTACAGCCCCGCGGCCTGCTTCAGCGCCTCCACGCGGTCCGTGCGCTCCCAGGTGAAGTCCTCCAGCTCACGGCCGAAGTGGCCGTAGGCGGCGGTCTCCGCGTAGATGGGACGGAGCAGGTCGAGGTCGCGGATGATGGCCGCCGGGCGGAGGTCGAAGACCTCGCCGATGGCCTGCTCGATCTTGTCGGTGTCGACCGTGGCGGTGCCGAAGGTCTCGACGAAGAGACCGACCGGCTCGGCCTTGCCGATCGCGTAGGCGACCTGGACCTCGCAGCGGGCCGCGAGGCCGGCCGCGACGACGTTCTTGGCGACCCAGCGCATCGCGTAGGCGGCCGAGCGGTCGACCTTGGACGGGTCCTTGCCGGAGAAGGCGCCGCCACCGTGGCGAGCCATGCCGCCGTAGGTGTCGATGATGATCTTGCGACCGGTGAGGCCGGCGTCACCCATGGGGCCGCCGATCTCGAAGCGCCCGGTCGGGTTGACCAGCAGACGGTAGCCCTCGGTGTCCAGCTTGATGCCGTCCTCGACCAGCTGGTTCAGGACGTGCTCGACGACGAACTCGCGGATGTCGGGCGCGAGCAGCGAGTCCAGGTCGATGTCGCTGGCGTGCTGCGAGGAGACCACGACGGTGTCGAGGCGGACGGCCTTGTGGCCGTCGTACTCGATGGTGACCTGGGTCTTGCCGTCGGGACGGAGGTAGGGGATGGTCCCGTTCTTGCGGACCTCGGACAGGCGGCGGGAGAGCCGGTGCGCGAGGTTGATCGGGAGCGGCATCAGCTCCGGCGTCTCGTCGCAGGCGTAGCCGAACATCAGGCCCTGGTCGCCGGCGCCCTGCTTGTCCAGCTCGTCGTCATCGCCCTCGACACGGTTCTCGTACGCGGTGTCGACACCCTGGGCAATGTCCGGGGACTGCGCGCCGATGGACACCGAGACGCCGCAGGAAGCGCCGTCGAAGCCCTTCTTGGACGAGTCGTACCCGATGTCCAGGATCTTGTTGCGGACGAGGTTGGGGATGTCGGCGTACGCCTTCGTCGTCACCTCGCCGGCCACATGCACCAGGCCGGTGGTGATCAGCGTCTCCACGGCGACCCGGGACGTCGGGTCTTCCTTGAGGAGAGCGTCGAGGATGGTGTCGCTGATCTGGTCAGCGATCTTGTCGGGGTGTCCCTCGGTGACGGATTCCGAGGTGAAAAGGCGGCGGGACACATCGCTCCCTGGGGTTGCAGCGGCTGCTGGCTGATCATTGGCGGACGGGCCGAGAGCTGCGCTCGGCCCGATCCACTCGCCAGTTTATCGGTCGGATGCGGCGTTCGGGCACACGGTCTCGATTTATGGACCCCCCGTGACCTGGGACACCGCGACTTACGCTAGGACGATCACCTTGAGAATCTTCCGGGTCAAGGGGACATGCCCGATTTTGCAGGGCTGACGGAGTGATTCCGGGGCCGCTGCGGCGCTTCAGCGACGAGTCTCGGCCAGGCGGGGTGCGACCAGGTCCCAGACCGTGTCGGCCAGGGTTTCTTTGGGCCCGTACGGCACCGGGGTCTCGGTTCCGTCGGCCGCGAGGATCACCGCTTCGTTCTCCGCCGAGCCGAACGCCTTGTGCTCGCCGACCTCATTGACGACGAGCAGGTCACAGCCCTTGCGGGCGAGCTTGGCGCGTCCGTTGGCGAGCACGTCGTCGGTCTCCGCGGCGAAGCCGACCACGAGCTGGCCGGGGTGGGCCCGCTCGGCGGAGAGCTCGGCGAGGATGTCCGGATTTCGCACCAAGGCGATGGGTTCCGGCTCCTGGCCCTCGACCTTCTTGATCTTGCCGGAGGCGTAGACGGCGGGACGGAAATCGGCGACGGCGGCGGCCATGACCACCACGTCGGCATCCGCGGCGGCCTTCACCATCTCCTCACGGAGCCGGCGGGCCGTATCGATCGGGAGCACGTCCACACCGGCCGGATCGGGCAGCTCGGTGTTGCCGGCGACCAGGGTGACCCGGGCGCCGCGGGCCACCGCCGTACGGGCGAGCGCGTAGCCCTGCTTGCCGGAGGAGCGATTGCCCAGGTAGCGGACGGGATCCAGCGGCTCGCGGGTGCCGCCCGCGCTGATCACGACATGGCGCCCGGCGAGATCCTGCTCGCTCGCGCGGGCACCGCGGGCCAGCACCCGGCGGCAGAACGCGAAGATCTCGGCCGGGTCAGGGAAGCGGCCCTTGCCGGTGTCGACACCGGTCAGCCGGCCGACCGCGGGTTCGATCACCAGCGCGCCGCGGCGGCGCAGGGTGGCGACGTTCTCCTGGGTGGCGGGGTTCTCCCACATCTCGGTGTGCATCGCGGGCGCGAAGATCACCGGACAGCGGGCGGTGAGCAGCGTGTTCGTCAGCAGATCGTCGGCGAGGCCGTGCGCGGCCTTGGCCATCAGGTCGGCGGTGGCGGGCGCGACCACGACGAGATCGGCGGCCTGGCCGATACGGACGTGCGGGACCTCGTGGACGGACTCCCAGACCTCGGTGCCGGCCGGGTTGCCGGACAGCGCCGACCAGGTGGCCTCCCCGACGAAGTGCAGCGCCGAAGCCGTCGGCACCACCCGTACGTCGTGTCCGGACTCGGTCAGCCGCCGCAGCAGTTCGCACGCCTTGTACGCGGCGATCCCGCCGCTGACCCCCAGGACGACCCTGGGCCGCTCCCGCTCCCGCTTGTCCATCGCTTCGCCGCTCCCCGGGCTAGGTCCCTACGTATGCCCCTATGACACACCAAGGGCCCGGCGGATGCTCCGCCGGGCCCTTGCTGTGTCGCTGTGCTGCTTACTGGGCGGGGCCCTCGATGGCCTCCGAGGTCAGCAGACCCGCGTTGATCTCGCGGAGCGCGATCGAGAGGGGCTTCTCGTGGACGTGCGTGTCCACGAGGGGGCCGACGTACTCGAGCAGGCCCTCGCCGAGCTGCGAGTAGTACGCGTTGATCTGGCGTGCACGCTTGGCGGCGTAGATCACCAGGCTGTACTTCGAATCGGTGGCCTCGAGAAGCTCATCAATGGGCGGGTTGATGATGCCCTCGGGTGCAGTAATGGAAGAGGACACTCTCTACCTTCCGAAGGGGGATGAAGCGGGGGTGTTACGCAAAGTCTTGGACGGTCCGGGGAGCTGCGCGGTCAGCCGCTGGTGTTCCGGTCCCCGGAGCGATTCAGCATCAAGGCTAGCAGCTCGCGGCTGACGTCCTCGACGGAGGTGTTGACAAGCGTCACATCGAACTCTTTCTCCGCTGCCAGCTCGACCCTGGCGGCGGCCAGCCGGCGCTCGATGACCTCCGGCGCCTCGGTGCCCCGTCCGGTGAGCCGGCGGACCAGCTCGTCCCAGCTCGGCGGGGCCAGGAAGACCAGCTCGGCCTCCGCCATGGACGCGCGGACCTGGCGGGCACCCTGAAGATCGATCTCCAGCAGGACGGGCTCCCCGGCCGCCAGCCGGTCCAGCACCGCCTTGCGGGGGGTGCCGTAGCGGTTGCCCGCGAACTCAGCCCATTCGAGCAGCTCACCGTTGGCGATGAGCTTGTCGAACTCCTCGTCCTCGACGAAGAAGTAATGGATGCCGTGCCGCTCCCCGGGCCGCGGCTTACGGGTGGTGGCCGAGACCGACAGCCAGACCTCGGGGTGGACCTTGCGCATATGCGCGACGACCGTGCTCTTGCCGACCCCGGAGGGGCCGGAGAGCACGGTCAGCCGCGGCTGTCTGGCCGGGGGCGCGGGGGTCGTCCCCCGGGAGACGTCAGAACTCATGCAGCGATTATTCCAGCTTCCCGGTGATGCCGGAAAATTCAGGAAGCGGTGCTGCCGAACTCGCGCTCCAGCGACGCGATCTGGTTGGAGCCAAGTCCCCGGACTCGGCGGCTCTCGGAGATTCCGAGCCGTTCCATGATCTGCTTGGCGCGGACCTTGCCGACGCCCGGCAGGGACTCCAAGAGGGCGGAGACCTTCATCTTGCCGATGACGTCGTTCTCCTGGCCCTGCTTGATGACCTCATGGAGGGAAGCACCGGAGTGCTTGAGCCGATTCTTGACCTCGGCGCGCTCCCGGCGAGCCGCGGCGGCCTTCTCGAGCGCGGCTGCGCGCTGTTCAGGGGTAAGGGGCGGAAGAGCCACGCCTACGTCACCTCGGATGTCGAACTGTCGGATACGGACCAGTGTGGAACCTAGTCACCCCACACGTGCGGAGCAACGAGCAACGCGCTTACGTGCAGTGCTCTCGACGGAGACTAGCGGCAGAGTGCGCCGGAGTCAGCGAGAACAAGCGAAAAGTCCTGGTCAGACTCTGCTGACCAGGACATTTCGGGACCAAACTCCCCGCCTTTCGGGCGTCAGGCGAGCGCGGTGCGCACTTCGTCGGCGAATCGGTCCGCCGCCGCGCGCAGCGCCGCGGGGTCCGGACCGTGCCGCAGCACCCCCCGGCTGACGCTCGGGACGACGTTGTGCGCGGCGTTTCCGAAGACCTTCGGCAGGTCGGCGGGCGTGGCGCCCTGCGCGCCGATGCCGGGGGCGAGCAGCGGACCGTTGATCGCCAGATCGAACGAGGAGAGATCGCCGAGCGTGGCGCCGACGACCGCGCCGAAGGAACCCAGCGGTTCGGCTCCGGCGTTTTCGGCGGCAAGATGGCCGAGCATCGTCGCCGCGAGGGTGCTGCCGTCCTCCCGCACCGCCCGCTGGACCTCCGCGCCCTCCGGGTTGGAGGTGAGGGCGAGCACGAAGAGTCCGGCGCCGCTCTCGCGGGCCAGGTCGACGGCCGGCCGGAGCGAGCCGTAGCCGAGGTACGGGGAGACCGTCAGCGCGTCCGAGAACAGCGGGGAGTCCGGGCGCAGGAAGGTCTCGGCGTAGGCGGCCATGGTGGAGCCGATGTCGCCGCGCTTGGCGTCCATCAGGACCAGGGCGCCGCGTTCGCGCGCCTCGACGACGGCGGTCTCCAGGACGGCCAGGCCGCGCGAGCCGAAGCGCTCGAAGAACGCGGACTGCGGCTTGAAGACGGCGACCGTCTCGCCGAGGGCCTCCACGACGGTGCGGGTGAAGCGGGCCAGGCCCGCGACATCGTCGTTCAGGCCCCAGTCGGCCAGCAGCGAGGCATGCGGGTCGATCCCGACGCAGAGCGGGCCGCGCTCGTCCATGGCCTGCCGCAGGCGCGCGCCGAAGGGGGCGGCCGGCGGGTGGGCGGCTTCCCGGGTCATCCGGTCACCTTCTTGTGCTCGGCGCCGACCGCGTCGGCGAGGGTGGCGTAGGGGCTGTTGCGCAGGCGGGCGGCCAGCCCCTTGTGGATCGCGCGGCACCAGAACGGGCCCTGGTAGATGAAGGCGCTGTAGCCCTGGACCAGGGTGGCGCCGGCCAGGATGCGCTGCCAGGCGTCCTCGGCGTCCTCGATGCCGCCGACGCCGATGAGGGTGATGGTGTCGCCGACGCGGGCGTAGAGGCGGCGCAGGACCTCCAGGGAGCGCTCCTTGACGGGCGCGCCGGACAGTCCGCCGGTCTCGGCGATCAGCTTCGGGTCGGAGGTCAGCCCGAGGCCGTCGCGGGCGATGGTGGTGTTGGTGGCGATGATGCCGTCCAGGCCGAGCTCGACGGCGAGGTCGGCGACCGCGTCCACGTCCGCGTCGGCGAGATCCGGGGCGATCTTGACCAGCAGCGGGACCCGGCGGTCGGTGACCGTACGGTCGGCGGCCTCGCGGACCGCGGTCAGCAGCGGGCGCAGATGCTCGACGGCCTGGAGGTTGCGCAGCCCCGGGGTGTTCGGGGAGGAGACATTGACGACCAGGTAGTCGGCGTGCGGGGCGAGCCGCTCGGTGGAGGTGACGTAGTCCGCGGTCGCTTCGGCCTCGGGTACGACCTTGGTCTTGCCGATGTTGACGCCGACGGTGGCCGGGAACACCGGGTTACGGGCCGCCAGACGGGCCGCCACGGACGCGGAGCCGTCGTTGTTGAAGCCCATCCGGTTGATCAGCGCGCGGTCCGGTACGAGCCGGAACAGGCGCTTTTTGGGGTTGCCGGGCTGCGGCTGCGCGGTGACCGTGCCGATCTCGACGTGGTCGAAGCCGAGCATGGTCATTCCGTCGATGGCGACGGCGTTCTTGTCGAAGCCGGCGGCCAGGCCGAAGGGGCCGTGCATCCGGCGGCCCAGGGCCTCGGTGCGCAGTTCCTTGTAGCGGGGCGCGAGGGCGGCCGCGAGGAAGGTGCGCAGCACGGGGAGGCGCACGGCCAGCTGGATCCAGCGGAAGGCCAGGTGGTGGGCCTTCTCGGGGTCCATGCGCTGGAAGATCAGTGGGAAGAAGAGGCGGTACATCGTCGGGTGGTGCCTTCCGCACGGGGAGGGTCGGGGGGCTCATGAAGAGGGGGACACCGTTTCGGTGTCCCCCTCCTGACCGCTACTCCTGGCGGGCCGCGGTGAGATGTTCGGCGTGTTCCTGGAGGGAACGCACGCCCACGTCTCCGCGGGACATGGCCTCGATGCCCTGTACGGCGGCGGCCAGCGCCTGGACCGTGGTCAGGCAGGGGACGCCGCGGGCGACGGCGGCGGTACGGATGTCGTAGCCGTCCAGCCGGCCACCGGTGCCGTAGGGCGTGTTGACGATCAGGTCGACCTGGCCGTCGTGGATCAGCTGGACGATGGTCTTCTCACCGTCCGGGCCCTCGCCCTCGGACTGCTTGCGCACCACGGTGGTGTTGATGCCGTTGCGGCGCAGCACCTCGGCGGTGCCGGAGGTGGCGAGCAGCTCGAAGCCGTGGGCGACCAGCTCACGGGCCGGGAAGATCATCGAGCGCTTGTCCCGGTTGGCGACCGAGACGAACGCGCGGCCCTTGGTGGGCAGCGCCCCGTAGGCACCGGACTGCGACTTGGCGTACGCGGTGCCGAAGACCGAGTCGATGCCCATGACCTCGCCGGTGGAGCGCATCTCCGGGCCGAGGATGGTGTCCACCCCGCGGCCGTGGATGTCGCGGAACCGCGACCAGGGCATCACGGCTTCCTTGACGGAGATCGGCGCGTCCAGCGGCAGGGTGCCGCCGTCGCCCGTCTTGGGCAGCATGCCTTCGGCGCGCAGCTCGGCGACGGTGGCGCCCAGCGAGATCCGGGCGGCGGCCTTGGCGAGCGGTACGGCGGTGGCCTTCGAGGTGAAGGGGACCGTACGGGAGGCGCGGGGGTTGGCCTCCAGGACGTAGAGGATGTCCCCGGCCATCGCGAACTGGATGTTGATCAGTCCGCGGACGCCGACGCCCTTGGCGATGGCCTCCGTCGAGGCGCGCAGCCGCTTGATGTCGAAGCCGCCGAGGGTGATCGGGGGCAGCGCACAGGCGGAGTCGCCGGAGTGGATACCGGCTTCCTCGATGTGCTCCATGACGCCGCCGAGGTAGAGCTCGTGGCCGTCGTAGAGCGCGTCCACGTCGATCTCTATGGCGTCGTCCAGGAACCGGTCGATGAGGACCGGGTGCTTGTCGATCAGGCCGGCGTGCCGGGTGAGGTACTCCCGCAGCGAGGGCTCGTCGTAGACGATCTCCATACCGCGGCCGCCGAGCACGTAGGACGGGCGGACCATGACCGGGTAGCCGATCTCGGTGGCGATCTGCTGGGCCTCGGCGAAGGAGAACGCGGTGCCGTACTTGGGGGCCGGCAGTCCGGCCTCGGTCAGCACCCGGCCGAAGGCGCCGCGCTCCTCGGCGAGGTCAATCGCCTCGGGCGAGGTGCCGACGATCGGCACACCGTTGTCCTTGAGCGCCTGCGCCAGGCCCAGCGGGGTCTGCCCGCCGAGCTGGACGATGACACCGGCGACCGGACCGGCCTGGGTCTCGGCGTGCACGATCTCCAGCACGTCTTCGAGCGTCAGCGGCTCGAAGTACAGGCGGTCGGAGGTGTCGTAGTCCGTCGAGACCGTCTCCGGGTTGCAGTTGACCATCACGGTCTCGTAGCCGGCGTCGCTGAGCGCGAACGAGGCGTGGACGCAGGAGTAGTCGAACTCGATGCCCTGGCCGATGCGGTTGGGACCGGAGCCGAGGATGATCACAGCCGGCTTCTCGCGCGGGGCGACCTCGGTCTCCTCGTCGTAGGACGAGTAGAAGTACGGCGTCTTCGCGGCGAACTCGGCGGCGCAGGTGTCGACCGTCTTGTAGACCGGGCGGACCCCGAGGGAGTGCCGGACCTCACGGACGACGTCCTCGCGCAGCCCGCGGATCGCGGCGATCTGGGCGTCGGAGAAGCCGTGGCGCTTTGCGTCCGCGAGGATCTCCGGGTCGAGCTTGTCGGCCGCGGCGATCTCGTCGGCGATCTCCTTGACGAGGAAGAGCTGGTCGACGAACCACGGGTCGATCTTCGTGGCGTCGAAGACCTCCTGCGGGGTGGCACCGGCCCGGATCGCCGCCATGACCGTGTTGATCCGGCCGTCGGTCGGGACCTGGGACTTCTCCAGCAGCGCGGCCTTGTCACCGGGCTCGGAGACGAAGTCGAACTGGCTGCCCTTCTTCTCCAGGGAGCGCAGGGCCTTGTTGAGGGCCTCGGGGAAGTTACGGCCGATGGCCATCGCCTCGCCGACCGACTTCATGGTCGTGGTCAGCGTGGCGTCGGCGGCCGGGAACTTCTCGAAGGCGAAGCGCGGCACCTTGACGACGACATAGTCGAGAGTCGGCTCGAAGGAGGCCGGGGTCTTCTCGGTGATGTCGTTGGGGATCTCGTCGAGGGTGTAGCCGACGGCGAGCCGGGCGGCGATCTTCGCGATCGGGAAGCCGGTGGCCTTGGAGGCCAGCGCCGAGGAGCGCGAGACGCGGGGGTTCATCTCGATGACGATGACCCGGCCGTCGTCGGGGTTGACCGCGAACTGGATGTTGCAGCCGCCGGTGTCGACGCCGACCTCGCGGATGATCGCGATGCCGACGTCCCGCAGGATCTGGTACTCGCGGTCGGTGAGCGTCATGGCCGGGGCGACGGTGATCGAGTCGCCGGTGTGCACGCCCATCGGGTCGAAGTTCTCGATGGAGCAGACGACCACGACGTTGTCGTTCTTGTCGCGCATCAGCTCCAGCTCGTACTCCTTCCAGCCGAGGATGGACTCCTCCAGGAGCACCTCGGTGGTCGGCGAGAGCGTCAGGCCCTGGCCGGCGATCCGGCGCAGCTCCTCCTCGTTGTGGGCGAAGCCGGAACCGGCGCCGCCCATGGTGAAGGAGGGGCGGACGACGACGGGGTAGCCGCCGAGCTCGTCGACGCCGGCCAGGACGTCGTCCATGGAGTGGCAGATGACCGAGCGGGCGGACTCGCCGTGGCCGATCTTGCGGTTGACGGCCTCGACGACGTCCTTGAACAGGTCGCGGTCCTCGCCCTTGTTGATCGCCTCGACGTTGGCGCCGATCAGCTCGACGTTGTACTTGTCGAGGGTGCCGGACCCGTGCAGCGAGATCGCGGTGTTCAGCGCGGTCTGGCCGCCCAGGGTCGGCAGCAGCGCGTCGGGGCGCTCCTTGGCGATGATCTTCTCGACGAAGTCCGGGGTGATCGGCTCGACATAGGTCGCGTCGGCGATCTCCGGGTCGGTCATGATCGTCGCCGGGTTGGAGTTCACCAGGATGACGCGCAGGCCCTCGGCCTTGAGGACCCGGCAGGCCTGGGTGCCGGAGTAGTCGAACTCGGCGGCCTGGCCGATGACGATCGGGCCGGAGCCGATGACCAGGACGGACTGGATATCGGTGCGCTTAGGCACGCTGGCCCTCCATCAGGGATACGAAGCGGTCGAAGAGGTACGCGGCGTCGTGCGGACCCGCTGCTGCTTCGGGGTGGTACTGGACGCTGAAGGCCGGCTGGTCGAGGAGGTGCAGACCCTCCACCACGTTGTCGTTGAGGCAGACGTGGGAGACCTCGGCGCGGCCGAAGGGGGTGTCGGAGACCTTGTCGAGCGGGGCGTCGACGGCGAACCCGTGGTTGTGCGCGGTGACCTCGACCTTGCCGGTCGTACGGTCCTGGACCGGCTGGTTGATGCCGCGGTGGCCGTACTTGAGCTTGAAGGTGCCGAAGCCCAGGGCGCGGCCCAGGATCTGGTTGCCGAAGCAGATGCCGAACAGCGGCGTCTTGCGCTCCAGCACTCCGCGCATGACGGAGACCGGGTGGTCGGCGGTGGCCGGGTCACCGGGGCCGTTGGAGAAGAACACGCCGTCCGGGTTCACCGCGTAGATGTCCTCGACGGTGGCGGTGGCGGGGAGCACGTGCACCTCGATGCCACGCTCGGCCATCCGGTGCGGGGTCATGCCCTTGATGCCCAGGTCGATCGCGGCGACGGTGAACTTCTTCGTGCCGATCGCCGGGACGACGTAGGACTCCTTGGTGGCGACCTGCGTGGACAGGTCGGCGCCCTGCATCTCGGGGGCCTGGCGCACCTTGGCCAGCATCGTGCCCTCGTCGGGCAGCGCCTCGCCGGAGAAGATGCCGACCCGCATGGCGCCGCGCTCGCGCAGGTGCCGGGTCAGCGCGCGGGTGTCGATGCCGCTGATGCCGACGACGCCCTGGGCGACCAGCTCGTCGTCCAGCGAGCGCACCGAGCGCCAGTTGGACGGGAGCCGGGCGGGGTCACGGACGACGTAACCGGCGACCCAGATCCGCTGCGACTCGGGGTCCTCGTCGTTCACACCGGTGTTGCCGATGTGCGGGGCGGTCATGACGACGACCTGGCGGTGGTACGAGGGGTCGGTCAGCGTCTCCTGGTAGCCGGTCATGCCGGTGGAGAACACCGCCTCGCCGAAGGTCTCCCCCACGGACCCGTAGGCGCGGCCGCGGAACGTGCGGCCGTCCTCCAGGACGAGTACGGCGGGGATCTTGGCGGTCCCCCTGGTGGAGGTCGTCATCGTGCGCCTTCCGTTTCGGTGTGCTCGGTGGTGCTGGTGTGCTGCTCGGTGGTGCTGTGCTCGGTGGTGCTCAGCCGGTTGACGGCCTCGACCCAGGCCGGGTGCTCGGTCGCCTGATCGGAGCGGAAGCCGGAGTCGATCTCCTTGTCCCCGTGCCGCCAGGTGACGATCAGCAGGCCGCCCTCGGGGAGGACCTTGCCGGCGATGCCCTTGTCGAGGCGGGCGCCGCGCAGTGCGGCGGCCGGCACGAAGAAGTCCGCCGCGCCCGGCCGTACGACGTCCAGGCCCTGGTCGGACAGGGTCAGCTCGACCCGGCTGCGGGTGCCCAGACCGCGGGCCACGATCCGGTCGAGCCACTGCCCGGCGGTGGTGGAACCGTGGTAGCGGCCGCTGAGGGTCAGCTCGGGCTCGCCGAGGTCGTCCGGGGTGGTGGGCAGCTCGGGCAGATCGCCCTGGAGCGTGCCGCGCCACTTCCAGCCCTGGCGCATCAGCCAGTAGACGAAGACGACGAAGACCAGCAGACCGACGACCCAGGAGATCCGGGCGGCCCAGTCGGTGACCGGCGCGGACTTCTGCGCTTCGGCCAGGTGGATCAGTGAAGGAGTCACGCCAGCTTCCCGTCGACGACCGTTGCCCGGCCCCGCAGGAAGGTGTGGGTGACGCGCCCCGGCAGCTCACGACCCTCGTAGGGGGTGTTGCGGCTGCGGGAGGCGAAGCCCGCGGGGTCCACCTCTCCACGGTAAGCGGAATCCAGCAGTGTGAGGTTGGCGGGCTCACCAGCCGAGACGGGACGGCCGTGGCCCTTGGCCTGCCCGATCCGCGCGGGCGCGTAGGACATCCGGTCCGCGACGGCCGCCCAGGTCAGCAGGCCGGTCTCGACCATCGTCTGCTGCACGACCGACAGCGCGGTCTCCAGGCCCACCATGCCCATGGCGGCCGCGGCCCACTCGCAGTCCTTGTCCTCGTGCGGGTGCGGGGCGTGGTCGGTGGCGACGATGTCGATCGTGCCGTCGGCGAGGGCCTCGCGCAGGGCCATCACGTCGCGCTCGGTGCGCAGCGGCGGGTTGACCTTGTAGACGGGGTTGTAGGTGCGCACCATCTCGTCGGTGAGGAGCAGGTGGTGCGGCGTGACCTCGGCGGTGACGTCGATGCCGCGGGACTTGGCCCAGCGGACGATCTCGACGGAGCCGGCGGTCGACAGGTGGCAGATGTGCACCCGCGAGCCCACGTGCTCCGCGAGCAGGACGTCCCGGGCGATGATCGATTCCTCGGCCACCGCCGGCCAGCCCCCGAGTCCCAGCTCCGAGGAGACGATGCCCTCGTTCATCTGGGCGCCCTCGGTGAGCCGCGGCTCCTGGGCGTGCTGCGCGACGACGCCGCCGAAGGCCTTCACGTACTCCAGGGCCCGGCGCATGATCACGGCGTCGTGCACGCACTTGCCGTCGTCGGAGAAGACCGTGACCCCGGCGGCGGACTCGTGCATGGCACCCAGCTCGGCGAGCTTGCTGCCCTCCAGGCCGACGGTGACGGCACCGATGGGCTGCACATCGCAGTAGCCGTGCTCCTGGCCGAGGCGGTAGACCTGCTCGACGACGCCGGCGGTGTCGGCGACGGGGAAGGTGTTGGCCATGGCGAACACGGCGGTGTAGCCACCGGAGGCGGCCGCCCGGGTGCCGGTCAGCACGGTCTCGGAGTCCTCGCGGCCCGGCTCGCGCAGGTGGGTGTGCAGGTCGACGAGGCCCGGCAGAAGGATCTTGCCCTCGGCCTCGATGACGTCGGCGCCCTCCGCGGACAGCCCGGCGCCGACCGCCTCGATGGTCTCGCCGTCGATCAGGACGTCCTGGGCATCGCCGCCGAGCACCTTCGCACCGCGGATCAGGATCTTGCTCATGTTCTTACTTCTCCTCGGTGCGGGTGTGGGTCACGGCGGGTTCGTTGCCGCCGAGCAGCAGGTACAGGACGGCCATGCGGACGGAGACGCCGTTGGCCACCTGCTCGACGACCGTGCAGCGGTCGGAGTCGGCGACCTCGGCGGTGATCTCCATACCCCGGACCATCGGGCCGGGGTGCATCACCAGGGCGTGCTCGGGCATCCGCGCCATCCGCTCGCCGTCCAGGCCGTAGCGGCGCGAGTACTCCCGCTCGGTCGGGAAGAAGGCGGCGTTCATCCGCTCGCGCTGCACCCGCAGCATCATCACGGCGTCGGTCTTCGGCAGGACGCGGTCGAGGTCATAGGACACCTCGCACGGCCAGGTCTCGACGCCGACCGGCACCAGGGTGGGCGGGGCGACGAGGGTGACCTCGGCGCCGAGGGTGTGCAGGAGGTCGACGTTCGAGCGCGCGACGCGGCTGTGGAGCACGTCGCCCACGAGGGTGATGCGCCGCCCGCTCAGGTCCTGGCCGAGCCCGGCGTCCGGGCCGATCAGCCGGCGCCGCATGGTGAAGGCGTCGAGCAGGGCCTGGGTGGGGTGCTGGTGGGTGCCGTCGCCGGCGTTGATGACCGGGGCGTCGATCCAGCCGGAGGTGGCGAGCCGGTAGGGCGCGCCGGAGGCGCCGTGCCGGATGACGACGGCGTCGACGCCCATCGCCTCCAGGGTCTGGGCGGTGTCCTTGAGCGACTCGCCCTTGGAGACGCTGGACCCCTTGGCGGCGAAGTTGATCACGTCGGCGGAGAGCCGCTTCTCGGCGGCCTCGAACGAGATCCGGGTCCGGGTCGAGTCCTCGAAGAAGAGGTTGCAGACCGTGCGTCCGCGCAGCGTGGGAAGTTTCTTGATCGGCCGGTCGGCGACCCGGGCCATCTCCTCGGCGGTGTCGAGGATCAGGACGGCGTCGTCGCGCGTGAGGTCGGCGGCCGAGATGAGGTGACGCTTCATCCGGTGTTCTCCGTGGGTGAAGGAGGTGTACGGGAATGTCCGTAGAGCGGGCATGCCTGCGGGCCCGGGGTCACCGGGTCCGTGCGCGGTGCGCTATCGCTCGCCGGCCGGGGCGGAGTGCTTCACGCCGAGCAGCACGGCGTCCCGGCCGTCCTCCTCGGTGAGCTGGACCTTGACCGTCTCCCGCAGCGACGTGGGGAGGTTCTTGCCCACGTAGTCGGCGCGGATCGGGAGTTCGCGGTGGCCCCGGTCGACGAGGACCGCCAGCTGCACGGCGCGCGGGCGGCCGATGTCGCCCAGCGCGTCCAGCGCGGCGCGGATCGTGCGCCCGGAGAAGAGGACGTCGTCGACGAGCAGGACGACCCGGCCCTCGATGCCGTCGGCGGGGATGTCCGTGCGGGCGAGCGTGCGGGCGGGGCCCAGGCGCAGGTCGTCGCGGTACATCGTGATGTCGAGGGAGCCGACCGGAACCGTACGGCCGGTGATCTCTTCGAGCTTCTCGGCCAGTCGCCGGGCGAGGAAGACGCCGCGGGTGGGGATCCCCAGGAGCACCACATCGTCCGCGCCCTTGGCGCGCTCGACGATCTCGTGGGCGATGCGGGTGAGCATGCGCGCGATGTCCGGGCCTTCGAGCACCGGCCGCGCGGGGAGCTGAACCCTCGTGTCGGAATTGCTTGCGTCCATACGAAACGGACCTCCTTCTCCGCCTCACGGGACGGACCTTAAAGGACGTCGGAATTACGCGCCCAAGGCTACCAGGGGGCCCGCCACGACCCGTCGGCACCCCTGACGGGTGAGGGTCTACCCCGTTCCGCTTGACGAAGTCAGATTACGCTGCGTAACCTCACAGTGAGTTACCAGCCCGCGGCGGAGCCGCATGTCGATAGAGCCGTCTGGGGAGTTTTATGTCCAGCGAATACGCCAAACAGCTCGGGGCCAAGCTCCGCGCCATCCGCACCCAGCAGGGCCTTTCTCTCCATGGTGTCGAAGAGAAGTCCCAGGGCCGCTGGAAGGCCGTGGTGGTGGGGTCGTACGAGCGCGGTGACCGCGCCGTGACCGTACAGCGCCTTGCCGAGCTGGCGGACTTCTACGGCGTCCCGGTGCAGGAACTGCTTCCGGGCACGACACCGGGCGGAGCGGCCGAGCCGCCGCCGAAGCTGGTGCTCGACCTGGAGCGCCTCGCCCATGTCCCGCAGGAGAAGGCCGGCCCGCTTCAGCGCTACGCCGCCACCATCCAGAGCCAGCGCGGTGACTACAACGGCAAGGTGCTCTCGATCCGCCAGGACGACCTGCGCACCCTCGCGGTCATCTACGACCAGTCGCCCTCGGTGCTGACCGAGCAGCTGATCAGCTGGGGCGTGCTCGACGCCGACGCACGCCGTGCCGTGTCACACGAGGAGCTCTGACCCCTCGCACCGCAGAAACGTACCGCCGCCCCGGGCTTCCGGGGCGGCGGTTCTGCGTTCCGGGGCGCTCCGGTTGCCCGCGAGGTGCCCCCATGAGGCCGCTGACGGCGTTCTGCGGGCATGCGAAGGGCCCGGAGCTGCCCTGAGCTCCGGGCCCGTTCACACGCTCTGCCGACCGCCTGCTACGCCTCGCGCCGCAGACTCGGCTTCAGCTCCTTGAGCCGGCCGAGGAGGCCGTTGACGAAGGCCGGGGAGTCGTCCGTGGAGAACTCCTTGGCGAGCTGCACGGCTTCGTCGATCGCCACGGCGTCCGGCGTGCCGTCCACCCAGAGCAGCTCGTAGGCACCGAGCCGCAGGATGCTGCGGTCGGCCGCCGGCATCCGGTCCAGGTCCCAGTCGACCGCGTAGGTGGAGATCAGCTCGTCGATGCGGGTGACATGGTCCGCGTAGCCCTCGACCAGCTCCAGGGTGTATTCGTTCACCGGCGGCTGTCGCGGATCGGTCCGGGCGTGCCGCATCCAGTCCGCGAGCACGGACTGCACATCGGCACCGCGCTGGTCGGCCTCGAAGAGTATCTGGAAGGCGCGCTTACGGGCCTTGGTGCGGGCAGCCACGGTTAGCTGTTCACCCGGCCGAGGTAGTCGCCCGTGCGGGTGTCGACCTTGATCTTCTCACCGGTGGTGATGAAGAGCGGCACCTGGATGGAGTGACCGGTCTCCAGCTCGGCGGGCTTGGAGCCACCGGTGGAGCGGTCGCCCTGCACGCCGGGCTCGGTGTGGTTGATGGTCAGCTCGACCGCGGCGGGGAGCTCGACGTAGAGCACCTCGCCCTCGTGCTGCGCCACGACCGCCTCGAAGCCCTCGATGAGGTAGTTCGCGGCGTCGCCGACGGCCTTGCGGTCGACGTGCAGCTGGTCGTAGGTGTCCATGTCCATGAAGACGAAGTAGTCGCCGTCCATGTACGAGAACTGCATTCCGCGCTTGTCGACGGTGGCCGTCTCGACCTTCACGCCGGCGTTGAAGGTCTTGTCCACCACCTTGCCGGACAGCACGTTCTTGAGCTTCGTGCGGACAAAGGCGGGGCCCTTGCCGGGCTTGACGTGCTGGAACTCGACGACGGACCAGAGCTGGCCGCCGTCGAGCTTGAGCACCATGCCGTTCTTGAGGTCGTTCGTGGATGCCACGGTTGCGGAATCTCCTGGACTGCCGGTGGTGGGACCCGGGAGCAGCGCACGCCGAACCCCTACGGTTCAGAGTGCGAGCAGCTCCTTGGTCGTGATCGTGAGTAGCTCGGGCCCGCCGTCCGCCTCGGGGCGGACGACGAGTGTGTCGTCGATCCGGACACCCCCACGGCCCGGGATGTGAACCCCCGGCTCGACGGTGACCGGCACGCAAGCGTCCAGTTTACCCATGGCGGCAGGGGACAACTGAGGGTCCTCGTCGATTTCGAGTCCCACACCGTGCCCGGTCCACGGTCCGAGCCGTTCCCCGTACCCCGCGGCGTCCAGGACATGGCGGGTCACCCGGTCCACCTCGCGGCACTCCACACCCGGTGCGAGCGCCTCGCGTCCGGCGCGCTGGGCTGCGAAAACGAGATCGTACAGCTCGATCTGCCAGTCCGAGGGCGTGGTGCCGATGACGAAGGTCCGGCCGATCTCGCAGCGGTAGCCGCGGTAATTGGCGCCCAGGCCGACACTGAGGAAGTCACCCTCCTCGACCCGCCGGTCGGTGGGCAGATGACCGGGGCGGCCGGCGTTCGGGCCGGTCGCGACGGAGGTGGGAAAGGCCGGGCCGTCCGCGCCGTGGTCGACCAGCCGGCGCTCCAGTTCCAGCGCGAGATGCCGCTCGGTGCGGCCGACCAGGATCGATTCCAGGAGCTCCCCCAGCGCCTGGTCGGCGATCTCCGCGGCGATCCGCAGACAGGCGATCTCGTCGTCGTCCTTGACCAGCCGCTGCGCCTCGACCGCGCAGGCCAGATCCGTCAGCCGCAGCCGGGGCGCGACCTGGGAGAGGGCCCGGTGCCGGGTGACGGTGAGGTGGTGTTCCTCGACGGCCAGGAGTTCCGCGCCGGCCTTCTCGGCCAGGCCGGCGCCCGCCACGACCGGGTCGCCACCGCGGGTCGGCAGCACCGCGACCCGGACGTCCTCGGCCGGGCGCCCTTCGGAGGGATCACCGCTCAGCGGGCTGCCGCAGAGCAGCAGATCCTCGGCCGGTCCCAGCAGCAGCGCGGCGCCCGGCGGGGCACAACCGGTGAGGTAGCGGACGTTCGCGGGGCGCGAGATCAGTGCGCCGGCACTTCCGGCCCCGGCTACGCGGTCGCGCAGCCGCGTACGTCGGGCCGCGTACAACTCGGACATATCACGAGCGTACGGCGACTCCCCCGAGGCGGCCGGTCGAGCGGGGCCGCCCGGGGGACCGGTGCCGTCCTACCAGTTGGGCGGGCTGGCGATGCTGCGCGCGACGACGTCGTCCAGCACCCGCACCGTGGTGGCGACATCGTGCTGGGAATTGTCGATGATCGGCAGGCCGGAGCCGTACCAGCCGGCCATCCGCCCGTGGATCCTGGCCACCTCTTCGTCGGAGAGCCGGCGGTTGCCGCTGCGCCGGGCGTTGCGCTCCAGCACGATCTCCAGGCCGGGCAGCAGCACGATCGGCAGCAGCCCGGGGCCCACATGGCGCTTCCAGCCGCCGAGGCCGACGACCGGCCGGTCGGGGAAGACGGCGTCGTCGAGGATGCAGGAGATGCCGTTGGCGAGGAAGTTACGGGCGGCGAAGCCGCAGGTGCGGCGGGCGAGGCGGTACTGGGCCTCGGAGTGGTCGTTCCAGCCGGACTGCGGGTCGGCGAAGCCGGAGCGGACCCATTCGCGGACATCGTCGAGGCTGATGTGCGCGGTCGGTACCCGCCGGGTGTCGGCCCAGTGGCGCGCCACGCTGGTCTTGCCGGCCCCGGCCGGGCCGATGAGCAGCACCGCGACGGCCGTGTGCGCGGCGTCCGGTGCGGCATCGGTGGGCGGGCTGGGCAGCGGCACCGGGGCGCCCGGGGGCAGCGGCACATGGCCGGTGACGTCCATGCTGTGCTGGGTGGGCGGGGCCTGCTGGGGTGCGGGCCCGTGCCAGCCCTGGCCGGCGGGGGCGGGCTGCTGCGCGGGCGGCGGAGCGGCGGGGGCCTGCGGCGCGGGCGAAGGAGCCGGCGGCGAGGCGGGCGGCTGGTGCCCTCCCGGTGTATGCCCTCCCGGGTGGGGCGTCCAGTGCATGGATGCCCCGGGTCCTGATGCCTGCCCGCGGGGCGGTGGCAGCGGAGCCCCCACTGCGTAGTGCATCCGGTGGCTCTCCGTCTCGTGCGGTCGACGTGGTGCGGTGCGCCCGGCTCACGCCGGGTGGCACCCGGCGCACCGGGCTCGGCTGCCCGGCGCCCCGTGCGGTAACCCACCGGCCCGGAGGGGCCGTTGTGCCCCACAGCCGTCGGCGTGGGTGGTGCTGGTGCGAACGGTACCCTCCCGGACCCGGCCGGTGGGTGTCCTGCCCCCGGCGCTCGCTGCGGGAACGTCCGGGGGCGCCGTATCTGCCGAGGGGCGTCAGTCGCCCAGTTCCTCGGCCAGCGCGCGGAGCGCGAGCCGGTAGGAGCCGATGCCGAAGCCGGCGACCGTACCGCTGGCGATGGCCGCGATGACCGAATTGTGGCGGAACTCCTCGCGGGCGTACGGGTTGGAGATGTGCACCTCGATCAGCGGGGCGGTGCGCTGGGCCGCCGCGTCCCGCATGCCGTACGAATAGTGCGTGAAGGCACCGGGGTTGATGATGACCGGAATCGATCCGTCGGCGGCCTCGTGCAGCCAGCGGATCATCTCGCCCTCGTCGTTGGTCTCCCGGACCTCGGCGTCGAACCCCAGCTCCTTGCCGAGCCTGGTGCACTCCTCGACCAGGCCGGTGTAGGAGGTGGCGCCGTAGACATCGGGCTCACGGGAGCCCAGCCGGCCGAGGTTGGGCCCGTTGAGGACGAGCACCCGGCGGGGCCTGCCGGTCATGCCGCGATCTCCGCGTGTGCGGCGAGCAGCATGGCCGGGTCCGGGCCCTCCAGGACGGTCGGCCTGGCGAGGCCGTCCAGGACGATGAAGCGCAGCCGGTCACCGCGGGACTTCTTGTCGACCTTCATGGTCTCCAGCAGCTTGGGCCACTGGTCGCCCCGGTAGGTCAGCGGCAGCCCGACGGCCTCCAGGACGGAGCGGTGCCGGTCGGCGGTGGCGTCGTCCAGGCGGCCGGCGATCCGGCCGAGTTCGGCGGCGAAGACCATGCCGACGGAGACGGCCGCGCCGTGCCGCCAGTTGTAGCGCTCGTTCTTCTCGATGGCGTGCGCGAGGGTGTGGCCGTAGTTGAGGATCTCCCGCAGACCGGACTCCTTGAGGTCCGCGGAGACCACCTCGGCCTTGACCCGGATCGCCCGCTCGATCAGCTCGGCGGTGTGCGCGCCGTCCGGGCGCTTGGCGGCCTCCGGGTCCGACTCGATCAGGTCGAGGATCGCCGGGTCGGCGATGAAGCCGGCCTTGATGACCTCGGCCAGGCCGGAGACGTAGTCGTTGACCGGCAGCGAGTCCAGCGCGGCCAGGTCGCAAAGCACGCCGGCCGGCGGGTGGAAGGCGCCGACGAGGTTCTTGCCCTCGGCGGTGTTGATGCCGGTCTTGCCGCCGACCGCGGCGTCCACCATGCCGAGCACGGTGGTCGGTACGGCTATCCAGCGCACCCCGCGCAGCCAGGTCGCGGCGACGAAGCCGGCCAGGTCGGTGGTGGCCCCGCCGCCGACGCCGACGATCACATCGCTGCGGGTGAAGCCGGACTGGCCGAGCGCCTTCCAGCAGTAGGCCGCGACCTCGACGGTCTTGGACTCCTCGGCGTTCGGCAGCTGGATGGCGATCGCCTCGTAGCCCTGGGAGGCCAGGTCCTCGCGCAGCGCCTCACCGGTGGCGGCCAGCGCCTCCGGGTGGAGCACCGCGACGCGCTTGACGCCCTCGCCGATCAGGCCGGGGAGTTCACCGAGCAGCTGCCGCCCGACGAGCACCTCGTACGGATCGGTACCCGCCGTGCCGCCTACCTGGATACGGGTGGCCTGCTCCGTCATGCCTGTTCCTCCCTGTGGGCGGCCCGCGGGGCGTCTCCCCCGGCCGGCCGAAGCTCCAAAGCGTCCAGGATCGCCTCGGCGACCTGCTCGGGGGTGCGCTCCCCCGTTTCGATCACGGCGCGCGCGACCTCGGTATACAGAGGGCGGCGCCGCTCCATCAGCTCGCGCCACTGCTTGCGCGGATTGACGGCCAGCAGCGGGCGGGGCGCGTCCAGGCCCACCCGCTTGACGGCGTCCGCGAGTTGCACGTCCAGGAAGACCACCGGCAGTCCGGTCAGCAGCTCGCGGGTGCCCTCGTCGAGGATCGCGCCGCCGCCGAGCGAGAGCACTCCCGGGTGACCGTCGAGCGCGTCCCGCACCGCGGCCCGTTCCAGGTCGCGGAAGTGCGGCTCGCCCTGGTCGATGAAGATCTCGGCGATCGGCCGGCCGGCCGTGGCGACGATATCGGCGTCGGTGTCCCGGTAGCCGACGCCCAGCCGCTCGGCCAGCAGTGCGCCCACCGTCGACTTACCGGCCCCGGGCGGGCCGATCAGCACGACGACCGGGGACGTCACTTGATCGCCAGGTTGTCGAGGAAGCTCCGCACATTGCGGCGGGTCTCCGGCACGCTGTCGCCGCCGAACTTCTCCACCACCGCATCCGCCAGCACCAGCGCCACCATGGCCTCGGCGACGATGCCGGCGGCCGGCACCGCGCAGACGTCCGAGCGCTGGTGGTGCGCCTTGGCCGCCTCGCCGGTGCTCACATCGATGGTCGCCAGCGCCCGCGGCACCGTCGCGATCGGCTTCATCGCGGCGCGCACCCGCAGCAGCTCGCCGGTGGTCAGCCCGCCCTCGGTGCCGCCGGAGCGGCCCGAGCTGCGCTTGATGCCGTCGTCGGTCGCGAGGATCTCGTCATGGGCCTTCGAGCCCGGCACCCGCGCCAGGTCGAAGCCGTCGCCGACCTCGACGCCCTTGATGGCCTGGATGCCCATGAGGGCGGCGGCCAGCCGGGCGTCCAGGCGGCGGTCCCAGTGCACATGCGAGCCGAGGCCCACCGGCACGCCGTAGGCCAGCACCTCGACCACACCGCCGAGGGTGTCGCCGTCCTTGTGGGCCTGGTCGATCTCGGCGACCATCGCCTTGCTCGCGTCCGCGTCCAGGCAGCGCACCGGGTCGGCGTCCAGCTTCTCGACGTCGGAGGGCTTGGGGTACACCCCGTAAGGGGCCTTGGCCGCGGCCAGCTCGACGACGTGCGAGACGATCTCGATGCCGGCCGTCTCCTTGAGGAAGGAACGGGCGACCGTGCCGAGGGCGACCCGGGCGGCGGTTTCGCGGGCGGAGGCGCGCTCCAGGATCGGGCGGGCCTCGTCGAAGCCGTACTTCTGCATACCGGCGAGGTCGGCGTGGCCGGGGCGGGGACGGGTCAGCGGCGCGTTACGGGCCAGCGCGGCCAGCTCCTCCGGGTCCACCGGGTCGGCCGCCATCACCTGCTCCCACTTGGGCCACTCGGTGTTGCCGACCATGATCGCCACCGGCGAGCCCATCGACAGACCGTGCCGCACCCCGCCCAGGAAGGTGACCTCGTCCTGCTCGAACTTCATCCGGGCACCGCGGCCATAGCCGAGCCGGCGCCGGGCCAGCGCGTCCGCCACCATCTCCGTGGTGATCGGCACGCCGGCCGGAAGGCCCTCCAGCGTCGCCACGAGTGCGGGGCCGTGCGACTCCCCCGCCGTCAGCCAGCGCAACCTGCTCAACGGTGCTCCTCATGTACTGCTCATCCGCGTACGGTCTCTCCCTGATCCTCCCACGTCGCGCGGGACGACCGGCGCCCAGTCCAGGGTGCGGACCGGGCGCGCGGGGACGTACGGGACGGTCCGGGCGGAAGGGCCCGGTACGGAGGGTCAGCGGGCGGTGAGCGCCGCCTCGCCCGCCGTGCGCATCGCGGCCAGCGGCGCCGGGGACCGGCCCGTCATCCGCTCCACCTGGAGCACGGCCTGGTGGACCAGGAGGTCGAGGCCGCCGACCACGGCGCCGCCGCGGTCGGACCAGGCCGCGGCCAGCGCGGTCGGCCAGGGCTCGTAGAGCACGTCGAAGAGCGTGCCGGGCCGGTCGGGGACCGCGGCGGCGAGCGCGTCGGTGGTTCCCGCCGGGGTGGTG
Organism: Streptomyces sp. P9-2B-2; assembly: GCF_030406865.1. NCBI lineage: Bacteria > Bacillati > Actinomycetota > Actinomycetes > Kitasatosporales > Streptomycetaceae > Streptomyces > Streptomyces sp. P9-2B-2. The sequence goes on from NZ_CP129126.1 coordinate 1,791,127, forward strand.
GCGATGGTCAGCGGTGCCTCGAAGGCCGCGGCGGCGTCCTCCCAGGCGGCGGTGCGGACCGTGACGCCGAGCCGCTCGCCCCAGCCGCGCATCTCGTCGGCGCGCGCCGCGCTGCGGACGTACGCGGTGACCTCGCCGGTGCAGATCCGGGAGAGCGCGGCGAGCGCGGAGGAGGCGGTGGCCCCGGCCCCCAGGACCGACGCCCGCTCGACCTGTTCCACCCCGCGCTCACGTAGCGCGGCGAGCATGCCGGGGATATCGGTGTTGTCGCCGACGCTCCGGCCGCCCTCGGTGAAGACCACCGTATTGACGGCCTCCACGGAGGCAGCGACCTCGCTGATCTCGTCGAGCAGCGGAATCACCGCGCGCTTGAGCGGCATGGTCAGCGACAGGCCCGCCCACTCGGGGCCGAGCTTCTCCAGAAAACCGGGCAATGCCGCCTCGTCGACCTCATAGCGGTCGTACGACCAGTCCGCCAGCCCCAGTTCCGCATACGCGGCACGGTGCAGCACCGGGGAAAGGGAATGGGCGATCGGGGAGCCGAGTACCGCAGCCCGACGGGTGGTGCTCATTACTTGGCTTTCTCTTGTTCCTTGAGGTAAATGCGGCGGTTGCGTTCGTGCTCTTCGTTCGTCTCGGCGAACAGCGTCTTTTCCGGATTGATCGAGACGAAGTAGTACCAGTTGCCCTTGGTCGGGTGGATCGCCGACTTCAGCGCCTCTTCACCCGGGTTGCCGATCGGCCCCGGCGGCAGTCCCTTGAACTTGTAGGTGTTGTAGGGATCGTTGAAGTTCCGCAGATTGTCGACGGAGCCGGTGTCGAGCGTGCTCTTGGACCGGGCGTAGTTCACCGTCGAGTCGAAATCGAGCAGACCGTAGGTCTCGGTGTTGTTCGGCTTGAGACGGTTGTAGACGACCCGTGCGACCCGGTCGAAGTCGTGCTTGTACTTGCCCTCGGCCTGCGTAAGGCTGGCGACGGTGAGCAGCTGCATCGGCGAATCGAGGTGCAGCTTCTGCGCATTCCCCTCCAGGTCGTACTTCGCGTACACCTGGTTCGCCCGCGCCACCATCTGCTTCAGGACCGCTGCCGGCTTCGTGTTCTCCCCGACGCTGTACGTCGACGGATAAAGGAAGCCCTCCAGCGGGTCCTTTATCTTCGCGGAGTCGTTGGCCCACGAGGGCAGGCCGAGGCTCTTGGACTCGGCCTTGGCGACGTCCTTGGTGGTGCCCGTTTTGAGGTGGAGCTTTTTGTCGATGAGTTTGTAGACGTCGCCGGAGCGCAGTCCTTCACGGATCGTGAGGCCGTTGCGGCTCTTGGGGTTAACCATCAGTTCCACGGCCGAGGCCGCGGACATGTGCTTGCGCAGGGAATAGGTCCCCGGCTGAAGGACTTTGTCCTTCTTGCTGTCGACGGCCGCCTCGGAGAAGGCGTCGGCGCTCTTGACCACGCCTGCCTTCTTGAGGGCGAGACCCATCTCAAGGATCGTGGAATCCTCCGGGACGTCGACCTGGACCTCGCCGGTTCCTTCGCCCTCGTAGTCGGGGGCCGAACCGAGGTGGCTCATGATGAAGTCATAGCCGAAATAGCCGACGACGCCGACGGCTCCGGCGAAGAACAGGGTGACGACCAGGCAGGTCCGGCCGCTGTGCCGTTTGTTCTTTTTGTTCTTCTTGCCGCGGCGGTCGCGGCCACCGCGGCCCTCCTCGCGCGGGTCCCGGTCGTCGCGGTCGTCGTCATCGCCGTGGTCCGCGAAGAACGCGTGCTCCGGCTCGGGCTCGCGCGGCTCCGGCTCGGCCCGCCAGTCGTCGCCGGCCCCGGTGCCCTCGTCGTAGTAGGGCTCCCGCTGCTGGGGATGCGGCGGCTGCTGGTACTGCTGTTGCTGCTGCATCCCCTGCTGGGGCTGCTGGGGATGCTGGGCCTGCATCCCCTGCTGCTGCGGATGCTGGGGATGCGGCGGATAGGCCTCGGGAGCGGCGTAGTAGTCGGGGTTCGCCCCGGCGTACGGGTCGGCCGGTGGCTGCTGCCCGTAGGGGTCGTACGGGTCGTAGGGGACCTGCCCGCCCTGCGTCCCGTCCCAGCCGCCGTTGTAGTGCTGCTGGGCATACGGGTCAGCCTGCTGCTGGGGGTACCGGTGGGCCTGCTGCCCGTCCCACTGAGGCTGCTGGTCCTGGCCTCTGGAGGAACCGTCTCCGTAGAGCGGGTCCTCGGGATGCCACGGTTCGGAGCCGTAGCCCCGGCCATACTCGGTCATCGATCCCCTAGAGCCGAGAGGCGGTGCACTCCGGCCTGGCAGTGCGCTTGCCGTAACCCGATCCGCCTCTACTTGCACGCGCGGCTGTTCGAACGCCGCACATCGCGCGGAACGTTACCGTACCGCGATCAGATGACCACTTCGACGCTCTCGCCCGGAGGTTCCCCGGAGACACGTTCGGTCTCCAGCGCGCTCTGAAGGATCACCACCGCGGCGGCCTGGTCGACCACCGAGCGGCCCTTCTTGCTCCGGACCCCGGAGGCCCGCAGACCCTGGGTCGCGGTGACCGTCGACATCCGCTCGTCGACCAGCCGGACCCCTACGGGAGCGATGTTCCGGGCCATGTCCTGGGCGAAGGCCCGGACCTTGGCCGCGGCCGGCCCCTCTCCCCCGTTGAGGGAGCGGGGCAGGCCGACCACGACTTCGAGGGGCTCGTACTCCTCGACGATCGCCTTGAGCCGACGGTGTGCTGACGGGACGTCACGTCCCGGCACGGTCTCGACGGGGGTGGCGAGGACCCCGTCGGGGTCGCACGAGGCGACCCCGATACGGGCGTCCCCGACATCCACGGCGATACGCCGGCCGCGTCGCATCTCACTCACGCGCGTCAGGCCGCCTCGGCGACGAGGCGCTCGACGGCCTCGATGGCCTCGGGCACCGCGGCGGGGTTCTGACCGCCGCCCTGGGCGACGTCCGGCTTGCCGCCGCCACCGCCACCGAGCGTCTTGGCGGCCGTACGGACCAGGTCACCGGCCTTGATGCCGCGCTCGCGGGCGGCCTCGTTGGTGGCGATGACCGTCACCGGGCGGCCGTTGGCGACCGAGAACAGCGCCACGACGGCGGCCCGGTCACCCTGGATCCGGCCGCGGACGTCCAGCACCAGCTTGCGCAGATCGTCGGCGGAGGTGCCGTCCGGGACCTGCCCGGCGGCGAGCGCCACCCCGCGCACGTCCTTGGCGCCCTCGGCCAGCCCGGCGGCGGCCTGGAGCACCTTCTCGGCGCGGAACTTCTCGATCTCCTTCTCGGCGTCCTTCAGCTTGGCCAGGACACCGGAGATCTTCTCGGGCAGCTCCTCCGGGCGGCCCTTGACCAGCTCGGTGAGCTGGGAGACGACGGTGTGCTCCCGGGCCAGGAACTTGTAGGCGTCGACGCCGACCAGCGCCTCGACCCGGCGCACGCCGGAGCCGATGGACGACTCGCCGAGCAGCTTCACCAGGCCCAGCTGAGCGGTGTTGTGGACGTGGGTACCGCCGCACAGCTCCTTGGAGAAGTCGCCGATGGTGACGACCCGGACACGGTCGCCGTACTTCTCACCGAATTCGGCGATGGCGCCCTGCTTCTTGGCGTCCTCCATGCTCATGACCTCGGCATGCACATCGAGCTCACGGGCGAGGACATCGTTGATCTTCTGCTCGACGTCGGTCAGCACCGTGCCCGGCACGGCGGCCGGCGAGCCGAAGTCGAACCGGAAGCGGCCCGGGGAGTTCTCCGAACCGGCCTGGGCGGCCGTCGGGCCCAGGGCGTCGCGCAGCGCCTGATGCGTGAGGTGGGTGGCGCTGTGGGCGCGGGCGATGGCCCGGCGGCGGGTGATGTCGATGACGGCGTACGCGGCCGAGCCGAGCACCACCTCGCCGACCTGGACGACGCCCTTGTGGACCGTCACGCCGGGTACCGGCTGCTGGACGTCACGGACCTCGACGACGGCGCCGGAGTCCAGCTTGATCCGGCCGGTGTCGGCGAGCTGGCCGCCGCCCTCGGCGTAGAAGGGGGTGCGGTCCAGGACGACCTCTACCTCGTCGCCCTCGTGGGCGGCGGGGGCCGAGGCGCCGTTGACCAGGAGGCCGACGACGGCGGACTCGCCCTCGGTGGCGCTGTAGCCGGTGAACTCCGTGCTGCCGGACTTGTCGGCGACCTCACGGTAGGCGGACAGGTCGGCGTGGCCGCTCTTCTTGGCCTGGGCGTCGGCCTTGGCGCGGTCCCGCTGCTCCTTCATCAGGCGGCGGAAGCCGTCCTCGTCCACCGAAAGGCCCTGTTCGGCGGCCATTTCGAGGGTGAGGTCGATCGGGAAGCCCCAGGTGTCGTGGAGCAGGAACGCCTTCTCGCCGGGCAGGACCGAGGAACCGGCGGACTTGGTGTCCGTGACGGCGGTGTCGAGGATGTTGGTGCCGGCCTTCAGCGTCTTGACGAAGGCGGCCTCCTCGGCGAGGGCGACCGTCTCGATGCGGCGGCGGTCCTCCAGCAGCTCCGGGTACTGCTGGCCCATGGTCTTGATGACCACGTCCAGCAGCTCGCCGACGACCAGCCCGCTCGCGCCGAGCAGCCGCATGTTGCGGATGGCGCGGCGCATGATGCGGCGGAGGACGTAGCCACGGCCCTCGTTGCCGGGGGTGACGCCGTCGCCGATGAGCATCGTGGACGTACGGATGTGGTCGGCGACGACGCGGAGCGAGACATCGGTGGCGTCGGAGTCGCCGTAGCGCACCCCGGAGAGCTCGGTGGCCTTGTCGATGACGACGCGCAGGGTGTCCGTCTCGTACATGTTCGGGACGTCCTGGAGGATCATCGCCAGGCGTTCGAGACCGAGGCCGGTGTCGATGTTCTTGCTGGGCAGGTCGCCGAGGATTTCGAAGTCCTCCTTGCTCGTGCCCGCGCCCCGCTCGTACTGCATGAAGACCAGGTTCCAGATCTCCACATACCGCTCGTCGTTGACGGCCGGGCCGCCCTCGACGCCGAACTCCGGGCCGCGGTCGTAGTTGATCTCGGAGCACGGGCCGCAGGGGCCCGGGACGCCCATGGACCAGTAGTTCTCCTTCTTGCCCAGGCGCTGGATGCGCTCCTTGGGCACCCCGATGACCTCGTGCCAGAGGCGCTCGGCCTCGTCGTCCTCGAGGTAGACGGTGATCCAGAGGCGCTCGGGGTCGAGGCCGTAGCCGCCGTCGGCCTGCGAGCCGGTCAGCAGCTCCCAGGCGTACTTGACGGCGCCTTCCTTGAAGTAGTCGCCGAAGGAGAAGTTGCCGCACATCTGGAAGAACGTGCCGTGCCGGGTGGTCTTGCCGACCTCTTCGATGTCCGGCGTACGGACGCACTTCTGCACGCTGGTGGCGCGCGGTGCCGGCGGCTTGACCTCACCGAGGAAGTACGGCTTGAAGGGGACCATGCCCGCGTTGACGAGCAGCAGCGTCGGGTCGTCCGCGATGAGCGACGCCGACGGCACGACGGTGTGCCCGCGCTCCTCGAAGAAGCGCAGCCAGCGGCGGCGGATTTCAGCCGACTCCATCAGTGGTCCTCTTTTCCAGTCGGTCCGGTCAGACCGGTAGGTCCGGTTGTTCTCGTGGTTCGGTACTGCGGTTCGAGCACCGCACGGCGCGGTGCCGGCAGCTCGCGCACCCCGTCCGGCTCGCCGAGCCCCAGGGCGTCGTGCAGCTGTTCTTCACGGTCCGCCATTCCGGTGCGTACGTCCAATGCAAATTGGCGCAGCCGGTGTCCGGTCTCGACGGCCTTGTCCGCGGCCTGTGCGGCGAGGCTGTCGGGCTGTAGCTTGCGCAGCTTGCTGTGGACCTTGTTGGTGGCCCAGACGCCGGCGGCGGCGCCGGTGGTGAACCAGAATGCGCGGCGGAACATCGCTGTGATCAGTCCTTGGAGCGACGGTTACGGCGCCCGCCGCGGCGGGCGCCGGGCAGGGTACGGCCGAGGACGACGGTGCGCTCCGGCTCCGGTTCGCCCTTCTTGCCGATCGCGCGGCGCACGCCGTAGCCGAACGCCGCCACCTTGACCAGCGGGCCGCCGAAGGCGGAGGACACGGTCGAGGAGAGCGCGGAGGCGTTGGCGGTGACCTCTTGGACGTCGGCGGCGATGGCATCGACGCGGGCCAGCTGGGTGTGCGCGGAGCGGACCGTCGCGGAGGCGTCGGCGAGGAGGGGCACGGCCTTCTCGGACACCTCGGCCACCATCTTGGTGGTCGCCTTGAGCGTCTGCGCGAGCCTCACCAGCACGAGGGCGAGGAACGACACAAGGATCGCCCAGAAGACGGCCACGAGGATCCCGGCCACCTCTCCACCGGACACGTTGGCACCACTCTCCGACTGGTTCGGTCTGCTTCTCGTCCTGCTCGAACGGCAACCTTGACCTTATCGCGCCGTGACTGTCCGTCCGTACCCCGTTCCCGGTCACCACGGGCGACCGCCGGGGGAATCCCGCGGCGTGATTGTACGGTCCGCATCCTGCCGAGTACGCTCCGTGTGCCATGCGACGCCTCACGCGCTCCGGTCCCCTCTCCCGCCCGTCCCCCGAGCGTCTGCGGGCACCGGGCAGGCCGGGGAACCTTCCCGCGGAACTCAACCGCTTCGTCGGCCGCGACGACGAACTGGCCACGCTGGCACGGCAGCTGGAATCGGCCCGGCTGGTGACGCTCACCGGCCTCGGCGGCATCGGGAAGTCACGCCTTGCCCGCCATGGCTCAGCGATCTTGCAGGATCGCTTCTGCGATGGGGTGTGGCTGGTCGAACTCGCGTCCCTGCGCGAACCGCACCTCCTGGACCACGCCGTCGCCGAGGCACTGGCCCCGGCCGACCGCGGCGGCCGCCCGGTGCGCACCGCGCTCTGCGACCACCTCGCCGACCGTGAACTGCTGCTCGTCCTGGACGGCTACGAGCACCTGGTCGACGCCTGCGCCGAGCTGACCGCGGAGCTGCTGCGCCGCGCCCCCGGGCTGCGGGTGCTGGCCGCCGGGCGACGCCCGCTCGGGATCACCGGCGAGCAGAACATGGCGCTGGCGCCGCTGAACACCGCCGATGCGACCGCCCTGTTCACCGACCGCGCGGCGGCCGTGCTCGGCGCCTTCACCGTCGACGAGGCCAACGAGGCCGCGGTCACCGAGCTGTGTGCGCGGCTCGACGGGATTCCGCTCGCGCTGGAGCTGGCCGCCGGACGGCTGCGCGCGCTCTCCGTCGACCAGGTGCTCCAGCGGCTCGACGACCGCTTCCGACTGCTGACCGGCACCGGCCGCGGTGCCCTGCCGCGCCACCAGACGCTGCGTACCGCGATCGGCTGGAGCCATGAGCTGTGTACGCCCGGGGAACGGCTGCTGTGGGCGCGGCTGTCGGTCTTCGCCGGGCAGTTCGACCTGGAGGCGGTGGAGTACATCTGCTCAGGACCGGAGCTGCCGGACGGGGAACTCCTCGACGTCGTCGCGGAGTTGGTCGCCCAGTCGGTGCTGGTGCGGGAGGAGACCGCGGCCGGGGTGCGCTACCGGATGCTGGACACCGTACGGGCCTACGGCGCGGACTGGCTGGCGGCGACGCACGACGGCGACCGGCTGCGGCGCCGGCACCGCGACTGGTATCTGGGGCTGGCGACCTGGTGCGAACTGGACTGGTTCAGCTCCCGGCAGGCCGAGATCGCGGCCCGGATCGAGGCCGAGCTGCCCAATCTGCGGGTGGCGCTGGAGCAGAGCCTGGAGTGCCCCGCCGATACCCATCTGGGCCAGTATCTGGCGGGCACCCTGTGGTTCTACTGGGTGGGCTGCGGCCGGCTCTCCGAGGGCCGGCACTGGCTGGACCGGGCCCTGGAGCTGGAGAGCGAGCACGACGACGCCCGGCTGAAGGCCCTGTGGGTGGCCGGCTATGTCGCCGTGCTCCAGGGGGACACCATCGGCGCGCTCGGGGCACTACAGGAGTGCCGGGACGAGGCCGAGCGGACCGGCAACGCCACCGCGGCCGCGTACGCGCAGCACCGCACCGGCTGTCTCGCGCTGGTCTGCGACGACATGCCGCGCGCCGAGGAGCTGCTGCGCGGGGCGCTGCGGCGCTACCGGGAGATCGGCGAGCTCAACGGCACCGTGCTGCTGGCGCAGGTCGAGCTGGCGATGGCGGTGGCCTTCCGGGGCGAGCCGGCGGACGCGGTGCGGCTGTGCGAGGACGTCGTGGAGGTGTGCGCGGACCACGGGGAGCGCTGGACACGGGCGTACGCCCAGTTCGTGCTGGGGTACGCGGCCTGGTCACGGGGCGACGCCGAGCGGGCCCGGGCCCTGCTGGAGGAGTCGCTGGGCGTCCATCACACCTTCCACGACCTGCTGGGCGTGGTGCTGGCGCTCGAACTGCTGGCGATGATCACGCTCGGCGAGGGGGACGCGGAGGAGGCGGCGGTGCTCCAGGGCGCCGCGAAACGGATCTGGCCGTCGGTGGGGCTGCCGCTGTTCGGCTCGCGCCATTTCCGCCGGCCGCACGTGCTCTGTGAGGAAGAGGCGCGGCAGCGGCTGGGAGCCGAGCGCTACGAGCGCGCCCTGCGCAGGGGCGAACGCCTCGGCCTGGACGCGGCGGTGGCCCGGGGGCTGCGGTCCGAAAGCCCGGCGCCCGCCCGGCCCCGGACGGTGCGGATCGCGCCGCCGGATACGAGCAAGCCCGCCGCCTCCCCCTCCGCGAGCGGCGGGGAGACGGCGGGCTGAAGTGGTGCTGCGCCTGCGGTGGTGCTTAGCGGGCGTAGTACTCGACGACGAGCTGCTCGTCGCAGATCACCGGGATCTCCTTGCGGTTCGGGTCCCGGTCGAGACGGAACGCCAGAGCCGGCAGGTTGACCTCGAGGTAGCGCGGGGTCTCACCGTCGGTGTCGTAGCCACCCTCGCGGGCGACCTGGAAGGGGTGCTTCTCGCGGCTGCGCTCGCGGACCATCACGACGTCGCCGGGGCGGACGCGGAAGGACGGCTTGTCGACCTTGCGGTCGTTCACCGAGATGTGGCCGTGGACGACCATCTGGCGAGCCTGGTAGATGGTGCGGGCGATGCCCGAACGCAGGACGAGCGCGTCCAGACGGCGCTCAAGCTCGATGATCAGCGCTTCGCCGGTCTTGCCTTCGACCTTCCGAGCGCGGTCGTAGGCACGCGCCATCTGGCGCTCGCTGATGTCGTACTGCGCACGCAGGCGCTGCTTCTCGAGCAGACGGACCTTGTAGTCACTGCTCTGCTTGCGGCCACGGCCGTGCTCGCCGGGCGGGTAGGGACGGGCCTCGAAGTACTTGACGGCCTTGGGCGTCAGCGCGATGCCGAGCGCGCGGGACTTCTTGACCTTGGGACGCGACTGGTTCACGTGGAACGGACCTCCGTGTAAGTTAGGTGAGGCTTACCTTAGCGCGAGGAGAACGCATGTTTCGACCTGGGATCCCCCTGCCCAGTGCACACCGCACCGAGGCGGGTCAGCCGCGTCCCGTGGAAGACGCCCAGCAGCCCACTGCCGCCGAGCGCATACGAACCCTCGTCGAATCCAATGGTATGGCGTCTCTGAGCATCCCCGGAATCGAGGACCCCGACGAAACCGGTCTCTCGGCACCGGTCTGCCGGACCGTGACAGCCGACGGAGACGTGCTGTTGCTGGTTTCCGGGGACTCTGCGGCGGCTCGGGCGGCGGCACACGCGCAGGACGACGACCTCACCGCCGTGATGGAGATCACGGATGTCGCGCCCGTTTCGGTGCCCCATCGCATCCGCGGACGGGCCTGGGTGGCCGGCTGGCTCACCCCCGTCCGCAATGAGCAGCGGGCCGAGGCGGCGCTGCTGCTCGCGGAGCGGCACCCGGTGGGCGAGCTGCTCGGCATCGGCGAGGCGCTCCAGCCGGAGTCGGCACCGGGCCTGTACGGGCGAACCGCCTGGATGATGCTGCGCCTGGAGGTCGGCGAGGGCGCGGTGGACGATCTGTGGGGCGCCGAGTCCGTCGAACCGGACGACTTCGCCGACGCGGCCGCCGATCCGCTCGTCGCCCACGAGGCGGAGCTGCTCCAGCATCTGCACTCCGCGCACAGCGAGCAGGTGCGCGGGCTGTGCGCCCTGCTCGGCGACCGCAAGGACGTCTGCGGGGTGCGCGGCCGGGCGGTGCCGGTGGGCCTGGACCGCTTCGGGCTGCGGGTCCGCTTCACCGACGCCGAGCAGCACACCTTCGACGCACGGTTCGACTTCCCCGAGCCCGTACGGGACGTGGTGGACCTGCGGCGGGCGATGCATCTGCTCTTCGAGGCCGCGGCCGAGTAGTCCGGGGGCGCCGCCCCGCGGAGGGCTACTCGGCGGCGCTCTCACCGGAGTCCGCGCGCAGCCGCGTCCGCACCCGCTCGACGACATCGGCGTAACGCGCCTCCGCACCATGGCGGGTGGGCTCGTAATACCGCTTGCCGTGCACCTCGTCCGGCGCGTACTGCTGGGCCGCGATACCGCCCGGCAGGTCGTGCGGATATTGGTATCCCTGGCCGTGGCCGAGCTTCTGAGCGCCCTTGTAGTGGCTGTCGCGCAGATGCGGCGGCACCGCTCCCGCCTGACCGGCCCGGACATCCGCCAGGGCGGCGTCGATGGCCATATACGCGGCGTTCGACTTCGGCGCCAGGGCGAGCGCGATGGTGGCCTGGCTCAGCGTGATCCGCGCCTCCGGGAAGCCGATCATCGCCACGGCCTGGGCGGCGGCGACCGCGGTCGGCAGGGCCGTGGGGTCGGCCAGGCCGATGTCCTCGCTCGCCGAGATCATCAGCCGGCGGGCGATGAACCGCGGGTCCTCCCCCGCCTCGATCATGCGCGCCAGGTAGTGCAGCGCGGCGTCGACGTCCGAGCCCCGGATGGACTTGATCAGCGCGCTGGCGACGTCGTAGTGCTGGTCGCCGTCCCGGTCGTACTTCACCGCCGCGCGGTCGACGGACTCCTCCAGCGTCTGGAGGGTGATCTCCTTCTCGCCCTTGGCCAGCGCGGAACCGGCTCCGGCCTCCAGGGCCGTCAGCGCGCGCCGGGCATCGCCGCCGGCGATCCGCAGCAGATGCCCCTCGGTGTCCTCGGGCAGGGTCACCGCGCCCGCCAGCCCGCGCGCATCGGTCAGCGCCCGCCGCAGCAGCCCGCGCAGATCGTCGTCCGTGAGGGGTTCGAGGGTCAGCAGCAGGGAGCGGGACAGCAGCGGCGAGATCACCGAGAAATACGGGTTCTCGGTCGTCGCGGCGATCAGGGTGACCCAGCGGTTCTCCACGGCCGGCAGCAGGGAATCCTGCTGAGCCTTGCTGAAGCGGTGGATCTCGTCGAGGAAGAGGACAGTCTCCTTGCCGTAGCCGCCCGAGGCCCGCCGGGCGCCGTCGATGACCGCACGGACCTCCTTGACGCCCGCCGTGATCGCCGAGAGCTCCACGAAGCGCTTGTTCGTCGCCTGGCTGACGACATACGCGAGGGTCGTCTTGCCGATGCCGGGCGGCCCCCACAGGAACACCGAGGACGGCCCGGCGGGCCCCCCGGCGCCCTCGCCGACGAGGCGGCGCAGCGGCGAGCCCGGCTTGAGCAGATGCTGCTGGCCCACGACTTCGTCGAGGGTGCGCGGGCGCATCCGGACGGCGAGCGGGGACCCCGCGGGGTCCTTCTCCTGGCGGTCTTCGGCAGCGGCGGTGAACAGGTCGGGCTCCACGATCACGAGCCTAAGCCACCCCACTGACAACGCCCCGGCCGCCGTCATGGACGGGGCCGGGGCGCGGGTGACGCGTCGGGCGGGACCTCAGATCAGGCTGCTCCAGTACGACCACCACCTCGTGAGGATCAGCAGCGCGATCACGCCGTACCAGAGCACCGGTGCGACCCAGTGGAACTCCAGCACCACCCGGCGCAGCCCCGCGGGGGCCGGGATGATGCCGTGCTTGAGGTTGTGGACGGTGGTGTACCAGAACATCAGGATGGTGACGCACCAGGTCAGCGTGCACCACAGGCACAGCGAGTTGATGTGGTACAGCGACTGGACCATCAGCCACATGCAGAAGACCGCGGCGAGCCCGGTGCCGATGTTCAGCCCGGTCCAGTACCAGCGGCGGAAGCGGGCGCCCGCCAGCAGGGCCATACCGATCGCGATGACCACACCGAAGCCGACCAGCCCGGCCATGGGGTTCGGGAAGCCGAAGACCTCCGCCTGCTGGCTCTTCATGACGTTGGTGCAAGAAATGATCGGGTTGAAAGTGCAGTCCGGCGTGAAATTCTTGTTCTTCAGCAGCTCGAACTTGTCCAGCGTGATGATCCAGGACGCGAGGATGCCCAGCGCGCCGGTGATCACCAGGAGCAGCGCGAAGCCCCGACCCGAGCCGGTGGTGCCCGTGCCGCTCGCGCGGTCGTCGTCGGTGGACACGTCGTCAAGCTCTGTCGTCGTCATATCGCCGTTCCGTCGATCCCTCGGGAGATGGGGCTGAGCACGGGCCCGGTCACGGGCACGCCGTTCATTCTGCCCCAACTCCACCATGACCCACTGTGCGACGAGCATAAAGAAGAGCCCTCCGCACACAGGGTTCTCTCAGGTTCGCTCCCACTCCGGCCTGCACTGTCCGCCCGCCCGGCGGCCGGCCACCGCGGGTGCTGCCGGGCCGGAATCCCTTCGCCGGGATGAACGCACGGCAGGCGTTGACCCCGGGCGTCCGGCGGCGCGGAAGACCCGGCACAGCGGAAGACCCGGCATGCCCGAGGGACCCGGCCGGCAGATCGCCGTCCGGGCCCCTCGGGGTCCGCTGTCCCGCGGCCTCAGCCCAGCGTGCGCCGGACCTCGTCGGCCACGGTGTCGAGCGCGACCGCGGTCTGCTCACCGCTCTCCAGGTCCTTGAGCTGGACGACGCCCTCGGCCAGGTCCCGCTCGCCCGCCACCAGTGCCAGCCGCGCGCCGGAGCGGTTGGCGGACTTCATGGCGTTCTTCAGGCCCTTGCCGCCGAACGCGAAGTCGGTGGCGATGCCGGACCGGCGCAGCTCGGTGACCACGCCGAACAGCACCCGGCGGGCCTCCTCGCCGAGCGGTACCGCGTAGACGGCCGTGGCGGCGGGGATGTCGAGCGTGACGCCCTCCGCCTCCAGCGCCAGCACCGTACGGTCGACGCCCAGCGCCCAGCCGACGGACGGCAGCGCGGGGCCGCCGATCATCTCCGAGAGACCGTCGTAGCGGCCGCCGCCGCCCACCGCGGACTGCGAGCCGAGGCCGTCGTGGACGAACTCGAAGGTGGTGCGGGTGTAGTAGTCCAGGCCGCGGACCAGCTTCTCGTCGTCCTCGAAGGCCACGCCCGCCGCGGTCAGCAGCTCGCGCACCTGCTCGTGGTACGCCTTGCAGGCCTCGCAGAGGTAGTCGCGGAGCTTGGGCGCCCCGTCGAGCTGCTTCTGTACGGACTCGCGCTTGTCGTCCAGAACGCGCAGCGGGTTGATGTCGACCCGGCGCCGGGTGTCCTCGTCCAGGTCGAGCCCGCCCAGGAAGTCCTGGAGCGCGGCCCGGTAGACGGGGCGGCACTCCTTGTCGCCCAGGGAGTTGAGCAGGATGCGGAAGTTCCGCAGCCCCAGCGTGCGGTAGGCCTGGTCGGCCAGGATGATCAACTCGGCGTCCAGGGCCGGGTCTTCGGCACCGATGGCCTCGGCGCCGACCTGGGAGAAGTGGCGGTAACGGCCCTTCTGCGGGCGCTCGTAGCGGTAGTACGAGCCGGAGTACCAGAGCTTGACCGGGAGGTTGCCCGTCTTGTGGAGGTTGGCCTCCAGTGCGGCGCGCAGCACGGACGCGGTGCCTTCGGGGCGCAGCGCGAGCCGGTCGCCGCCCTTGGTCTCGAAGGCGTACATCTCCTTGGTCACGATGTCGGTGGACTCACCGACCCCGCGCGCGAACAGCTCGACGTTCTCGAAACCGGGCGTCTCGACGTAGCCGTACCCGGAGTTCTTCAGCGGCGCGGCGATCGCCTCGCGCACCGCGAGATAGGTGGCGGACTGCGGCGGAATCAGGTCGTACGTGCCCTTGGGGGCCTTGAAGGTGCTCACGGAAGGTCTCGTCACATTCCTCGTCGTGGAGCGGCACTGAAGCCGTCTCCGAGGCCGGCGGCCACCTCCCGCAGGAAGGGGTTGGTGGCGCGCTCGCGGCCGATGGTGGTCTGGGGGCCGTGGCCGGACAGGACGACGGTCGAGTCCTCCAGCGGCAGGCACACACGGGCCAGCGACTGAAGGATCTCGGCGTGGTCGCCGCCCGGCAGGTCGGTGCGTCCGATGGAGCCGGCAAAGAGCAGGTCGCCGGAGAAGAAGACCGGCGGAATGTCGGCCTGCTCGGGCATCCTGAACGTCACCGACCCCTTGGTATGGCCCGGGGCGTGCGCGACGGAGAACTCCATCCCGGCGAGTTCCAGGGCGGCACCGTCGGTCAGCTCCTTGACGTCGTCCGGCTCCCCCACGGTGAGTTCGCCCATGAGCTGCTGACCGATGGAGCGGCCCAGGGCCTTCTCCGGGTCGCTCATCATGAAGCGGTCCTCGGGGTGGATCCAGGCCGGGACGTCGTGCGCGCCGCACACCGGGACCACGGAGGCGACATGGTCGATGTGGCCATGGGTGAGAACGACCGCGACGGGCTTGAGCCGATGCTTTTTGACCGCGTCCTCGACGCCTTGGGCCGCTTGGTGGCCCGGGTCGATGATGACGCACTCCTCGCCGGCGGCGGGGGCGACCAAGTAGCAATTGGTGCCCCAGGCCCCGGCGGGGAACCCGGCAATCAGCACGTTCGTCCTTAAAGGTCGGTGGTGGGGCGCGGTCCACGGGACCGCTCCCGGAACATCTCGGCAGCTCCAGAGCCTACCGGCGGGACTCCCGGCAGGGCGAACCCGGATACGGTACGGCCACTGCGACGACAGCGATCGGTGATCGGACGAAGGAGACGACCGGTGGTCAGCAGAGATCAGCGGCGGCGGCAGCTCGCCAGGGAGAAGTACGAGCGCCAGCAGCAACGGCGGTCCACGGCCGAACGGAAGACCAAACGCCGCAATGTGGTCATCGCGTCCGCCGTGGCCGTCACCCTGGCCGCGGGCGTCACCGCGTATGCCACCACCGGGCTGGCGGGCTCCGGCCAGGATGCCGACCGGGCGGCTCCCCCGTCCCCCTCCAAGGCGCCGGATCCGTGCGGCAGGCCCGCCAAGGGCACGCCGTCCACCAAGACCTGGAAGAAGGAGCCCGCGATGTCCGTCGACACCTCGGCCTCCTACTCCGCGAAGCTGGCGACGACCTGCGGCACCATCGAGCTGAAGCTGGACGCCGGCAAGGCGCCGCACACCGTCAACTCCTTCGCCTTCCTGGCCGGTCAGGGCTACTTCGACCACAGCAAGTGCCACCGCCTGGTCGACCAGGGCCTCTACGTCCTCCAGTGCGGCGACCCGAAGGGCACCGGCCAGGGCACGCCCGGCTACACCATCCCGGACGAGAACCTCAAGGACCCCCGGCTCAAGGGCGGCGTCTATCCGGCGGGCACGGTCGCGATGGCCAACCGCTACGACGGGCAGAGCGACAAGACCCGCGACTCCGGCGGCAGCCAGTTCTTCCTCGTCTACCAGGACAGCAAGCTGCCTCCCAACTACACACCGTTCGGTACCGTCACCGGCGGTATGGACGTGCTGCGGAAGATCGCCAAGGCCGGTTCAACGCCCGACCCGCAAACCCGCAACACCGCACCGAACGCCACCGTCGTGATCGACCGGGCAACCGTCAAAAAGTCCTGACCTGCCGGGCGACCTGGGGCGGTGCGGCGGCCCCCGCCACCCGAACCGCGGAATTTCGGTCGTGCTGGATGCGGACAGCCGACCGCCGGTCGCCTAGATTGGCGTTGGGTAGGGTGCCTGCTCCGACGGCTGCCACCCTCACCCGCAATACAGCCCGTCGGACCGGTCAGGGCGCGGCTCTGCCGGACAGAAACTGTGGACGATGCCGGGGGGCCGCACGCCCCCGTCGGCATCATGTGGAGGAGGCGCTGTGAGCAGCGACCCATGGGGCCGCGTCGACGAGACGGGGACCGTGTACGTGCGTACCGCCGATGGCGAGCAGGTCGTCGGATCGTGGCAGGCGGGCACTCCCGAGGAGGCCCTCGCCTACTTCGAGCGCAAGTATGAGGGCCTGGTCGTCGAGATCGGCCTCCTCGAGCGCCGGGTCAAGACCACCGACCTGTCGGCGAAGGACGCCACGACCGCGATCGAGCATCTGCGCACCCAGGTCGACGAACACCACGCGGTGGGCGACCTGGAAGCGCTGAAGAAGCGGCTCGACAAGCTCGTCGAGGCCGTCGAATCGCGCCGCGAGGAGCGCAAGGCACAGAAGGCACGGCAGAGCCACGAGGCCCGGGAGGCCAAGGAGAAGCTGGTCGCCGAAGCCGAGGAGCTGGCCGCCAGTGAGCAGTGGCGGGCGGCCGGTGAACGGCTGCGCGCGCTGGTCGACACCTGGAAGGGCCTGCCGCGGCTCGACCGCAAGGCGGACGACGAGCTGTGGCACCGCTTCTCGCACGCCCGCTCGGCGTTCTCCAAGCGGCGCAAGGCGCACTTCGCGTCGCTGGACGCGCAGCGCGAGGACTCCCGTAAGGCCAAGGAGAAGCTGGTCGCCGAGGCCGAGGCGCTGTCGAACTCGACGGACTGGGGGGCCACCGCGGCCCGCTACCGCGAGCTGATGGCGGACTGGAAGGCGGCCGGACGGGCCCAGCGCGAGCACGAGGACGATCTGTGGAACCGCTTCCGCGGCGCCCAGGACGTCTTCTTCCAGGCGCGCGGTGAGGTCTTCGCGGAGCGTGACGTCGAGCAGCGGGAGAATCTGACCCGCAAGGAGGAGCTGGCCGTCGAGGCCGAGAAGCTGCTGCCCGTCTCGGACCTGAAGGGCGCGCGCGCCGCGTTCCGCTCGATCAATGAGCGGTGGGAGGCCATCGGCCATGTGCCGCGGGACGCCCGCCCGAAGATCGAGGGCCGGATGCACGCCGTCGAGCGGGCCATCCAGGAGGCCGAGGAGAGCGAGTGGCGCCGGACGAACCCTGAGGCGCGGGCCCGCGCCGCGGGGCTGACCGGCCAGCTCCAGGACGCGGTCGACAAGCTGGAGAAGCAGATCGGCACGGCCCGGGCGGCCGGCAACAACGCCAAGGCCGACAAGCTCGGCCGGGAGCTGGAGGGCCGCAAGGCGCTGCTGGACCAGGCGCTCAAGGGCTTGGAAGAGTTCGGCGGCTAGCGCGGAACAGCAGGCGGCCCCGGTACGGATTCCGTACCGGGGCCGCCTGCTTGTGTCACGCCGTCACGGCCTGCGGGCCGACGTCACCCGGTACACGTCGTACACGCCCTCCACGCTCCGTACGGCCTTCAGGACGTGCCCCAGATGCTTGGGGTCGCCCATCTCGAAGGTGAAGCGGGAGGTGGCGACGCGGTCCCGGGAGGTCTGGACGGCGGCCGACAGGATGTTGACGTGCTGGTCGGACAGGATCCGGGTGACGTCCGACAGGAGCCGGGAGCGGTCCAGCGCCTCGACCTGGATGGCGACCAGGAAGACCGAGGACTGGGTGGGCGCCCATTCGACGTCGAGTATCCGCTCCGGCTGCCGGGACAGCGAGTCGACGTTGACGCAGTCGGCGCGGTGCACCGAGACGCCGTTGCCGCGGGTGACGAAGCCGATGATGGGGTCGCCCGGCACCGGCGTACAGCAGCGGGCCAGCTTGACCCACACATCGTCGACGCCCTTGACGACCACGCCGGGGTCGGCGCTGGAACGGCGCTTGGAACGCGGCCGGATCGGGGTCGACTCGGCGATGTCCTCGGTGGCCTCGTCCTGGCCGCCGAGCGCCTGCACCAGCTTCTGGACGACGCCCTGGGCTGCGACATGGCCCTCGCCGATGGCGGCGTAGAGCGAGGAGATGTCGGGGTAGCGCATCTCGTGCGCGAGGGTGACCAGGGAGTCGCCGGTCAGAATCCGCTGGATCGGCAGGTTCTGCTTGCGCATGGCGCGCGCGATGGCGTCCTTGCCCTGCTCGATGGCCTCGTCGCGGCGCTCCTTGGAGAACCAGCCGCGGATCTTGTTGCGGGCCCGCGGGGACTTGACGAAGCCGAGCCAGTCGCGGGACGGTCCGGCGCCCGGCGCCTTGGAGGTGAAGACCTCCACCAGGTCGCCGTTGTCCAGGGTCGATTCGAGCGGGACGAGGCGCCCGTTGACCCGCGCCCCTATCGTGCGGTGGCCGACCTCGGTGTGCACCGCGTACGCGAAGTCGACGGGGGTGGCACCGGCCGGCAGCGCTATGACGTCGCCCTTGGGCGTGAAGACGAAGACCTCGTTGCGGGACAGGTCGAAGCGCAGCGACTCCAGGAACTCGCCCGGGTCCTCGGTCTCCTTCTGCCAGTCGAGCAACTGCCGCAGCCAGGCCATGTCGTTGACCGTGTCCTGGCCCTTGCCGGCGTTCTTCGGCACATCCGTACGGATCTTGGAGGCGCCGGCCACCGCTTCCTGCTTGTACTTCCAGTGCGCGGCGATGCCGTATTCGGCGCGGCGGTGCATGTCGAACGTACGGATCTGGAGCTCAACGGGCTTGCCGCTGGGGCCGATCACGGTCGTGTGCAGCGACTGGTACATGTTGAACTTCGGCATCGCGATGTAGTCCTTGAACCGGCCGGGGACCGGGTTCCATCGCGCGTGGATGGTGCCGAGCGCCGCGTAGCAGTCGCGGACCGTGTCGACGAGGACGCGGATGCCCACCAGGTCGTAGATCTCGGCGAAGTCGCGGCCGCGGACGATCATCTTCTGGTAGACGCTGTAGTAGTGCTTGGGCCGCCCCGTGACGGTGGCCTTGATACGCGCGGAGCGCAGATCGGCCTGGACCTCGTCGGTCACTATGGCCAGGTACTCGTCCCGCTTGGGCGCCCGCTCGGCGACCAGCCGCACGATCTCGTCGTACATCTTGGGGTAGAGGATCGCGAAGGCGAGGTCCTCCAGCTCCCACTTGATGGTGTTCATGCCCAGGCGGTGGGCGAGCGGAGCGTAGATCTCCAGCGTCTCGCGGGCCTTCTTCTCCTGCTTCTCCCGCTTGAGGTAACGCATGGTGCGCATGTTGTGCAGCCGGTCGGCGAGCTTGATGACCAGGACGCGCGGGTCCTTGGCCATCGCGACGACCATCTTGCGGACGGTCTCGGCCTGCGCGGCCTCGCCGAACTTGACCTTGTCCAGCTTGGTGACGCCGTCGACCAGCAGCGCGACCTGGTCGCCGAAGTCGCGGCGCAGGGTGTCCAGGCCGTACTCGGTGTCCTCGACGGTGTCGTGCAGCAGGCCCGCCATCAGCGTCGCCGGGTCCATGCCCAGCTCGGCGAGGATCGTCGTCACCGCGAGCGGGTGGGTGATGTACGGGTCGCCGCTCTTGCGCTTCTGGCCGCGGTGCCAGCGCTCGGCGACCTGGTAGGCCCGCTCGACCTGGCGCAGCGTCGCGGTCTCGATCTTGGGGTCGTTGCCGCGGACGGCCCGCAGCAGCGGCTCCAGGACCGGGTTGTACGGGCTGGAGCGCTGGACGCCCAGCCGGGCCAGCCGGGCCCGTACCCGGTTCGGGGAGCCCGAACGGCCGGCCGGGGCGGGCGGCAGCGGCTTGGTGGCGGCGGGCTGGTCGGCCTTGGCGGGCGGCTTCGGCGCCTGGGACGGCGCGGAGCCCGGCTGGGACGAGGAGGCGGCGGGCCCCGGCTTGGGCGCCGTACGGGGCCGTTCGGCGGGCGCCGCGGACGCGGAGGTCGGGCCGGCCGGCGGCCGGGGCGTGGCGCTGCCGTCGGGCGCACCCTGCCGCTCGGGCTGGGGCGCGTCCGAGGAAGCCACGTCCGTGGGCTTCGGCTCGTCCGGGCGCGCGGCGTCGGATCCCGTCGGACGCAGTCCGGGGGAGAGCGGCTGGGCCTCGTCTGGCAAGAGCACTCCTCAGGCGGTTCCGGACCCCAAAACCTCGAACGGGTCGGGGTGCCATGGTATCGACCCCGCGGCCGCGACTCCCCCGCGGCCATGGGTCCGTACATGACACAGCAGCGGGGACACCCGGATTCTTCCGGATGCCCCCGCTGCGGAGCTGCTGCGTGCGACCGGCTCAGACCGTGATCAGGGCCTCCAGCGGAGCGCCCTTGAGTCCCGGTTCCAGCCGCTGCCGGCCGGCCAGGAAGCCGAGCTCCAGCAGGACGGCCAGGCCCGCGACCTCGGCACCCGCGCGGCGGATGAGCTGGAGCGAGGCGTCGGCGGTCCCGCCGGTGGCGAGGACGTCGTCGATCACCAGCACCCGGTCGCCCGGGGCCAGCGCATCGCTGTGGATCTCGATCTCGGCCGTGCCGTACTCCAGCGCGTAGGACTGCCCGAGGGTCGTGCCGGGGAGCTTGCCCGCCTTGCGGACGGGGACGAAGCCGACACCGGCCCGGACCGCGACCGGAGCGGCGAGTATGAACCCGCGCGCCTCCAGGCCCACGATCTTGTCCACGCGGTGCTGCCCGCACAGCTCGGCGAACGCCTCGGTCAGCGCGCCGAAGGCGGCCGGATCGGCCAGCAGCGGGGTGATGTCCTTGAACATCACCCCCGGCTGCGGGTAGTCCGGGATGTCCGTGATCCGGCTGAGCAGGAGCTCACGCAGTTCCGCCGGGGCGCTCATCGGCGCTTGCCCGAGGGACGGCCGCGTCCGCGGTTACGCGAGGCGGGCTGGTGGCGCGGTCCGACGACCGCGGCACCGTCCTCGGCGTCGGCCGGGGCGGGGCCCGAGTCCTCGGCGTCCTCCTGGCTCGCCTCCTTGGCCGCGGCCGCGGCGCGCTTCGCCTTGACCCGCTGGGCCAGCGCCTTCATCTGCGGCTCGCGGCTCTTCAGATCGGCGACCAGCGGGGTCGCGATGAAGATCGACGAGTAGGCACCGGCGGCGAGGCCGACGAACAGGGCCAGCGAGATGTCGTTGAGCATGCCCGCGCCCAGCACACCGCCGCCGACGAACAGCAGACCCGCGACCGGGAGCAGCGCGACGACCGTGGTGTTGATGGACCGCACCAGGGTGCTGTTGATCGAGCGGTTGGCGACCTCGCTGTACGTGAAGCGGTTCTGCTTGGTGAGGTCCTTGCTGGCTTCCTTGAGGCTGTCGAAGACGACGACCGTGTCGTACAGGGAGTAACCGAGGATGGTCAGCAGACCGATGACCGTGCCGGGCGTGACCTCGAAGCCGACCAGGGCGTAGACGCCGACCGTGATCGTGAGGTCGTGGATCAGCGCGATCAGGGCGGCGAGGGCCATCCGCCACTCGAAGGCGATCGCCAGATAGAGCACCACGAGGACCATGAAGATCCCCAGGCCCAGCCAGGCCTTGTTGGCGATCTCCTCACCCCAGCTCGGGCCGACCAACTGGGTGTTGACGTCCTTGACCGGGATGTTCAGGTCCTTGGCGAGCTCTTCCTGGACCGGCACCGCCTGCTTGGTGTCCAGACCGCTGATCTGGATGCGCAGCGTGTCGCCGCCGAGCTTCTGCACCACGGCCTGGTGGCCGCCGGCCGCCGACTCGGCGCTGTGCTGGGCCTCCGGGGCGGACATGGACGACTTCGCGGTGAAGACCGCGCCGCCGGAGAACTCGATGCCCATGTTCAGGCCGCGCACCGCCAGGCCGACGATGGCCGTGATGGTGATGAGGATCGAGATGCCGTACCAGATCTTCCGCTTGCCGATGAAGTCGTAGCCGACCTCGCCGCGGTAGAGCCGGGCGCCGATGTTTCCGAGCTTGGACATCTCACGCCTCCTTCGTCTGGGTGGGGGCGGCGCCGCGACTACGGCGCAGCGGCGGCTTGGCGCCCAGGCGCTTGGGATCGAGGCCGGACCAGGAGTGACCGTCGGCGAAGAACGCCCGCCGGGCCAGCATCGTCATCAGCGGCTTGGTGAAGTAGAAGACCACGATGACGTCGAGGACGGTGGTCAGGCCGAGCGTGAAGGCGAAGCCCTTCACCTTGCCGACGGTGACGATGAACAGCACCGCGGCGGCCAGGAACGACACGAAGTCGGAGACCAGGATCGTACGGCGGGCCCGCGGCCAGCCGCGTTCGACGGCCGGTCGCAGGGTGCGGCCGTCGCGGATCTCGTCCCGGATGCGTTCGAAGTAGACGATGAACGAGTCGGCGGTGATACCGATGGCCACGATGGCGCCGCAGACCGCTGGGAGGTTCAGCGCGAACCCGATGGTCGGTCCGAGCAGCGTCATGATCGTGTACGTCAGGATCGCCGAGACCATCAGGCTCGCCAGCGCGACCAGCGCCAGTCCCCGGTAGTAGGCGACGAGGTAGATCACGACCAGGGCGAGGCCGATGGCACCGGCGATCAGACCGGCGTGCAGCTGCTCGCCACCGAGCGCCGCGGTGACCGTGGTCTCGTCGTCGATCTTGAAGGAGAGCGGCAGGGAGCCGTAGGACAGCATGTTGCCGAGGTCCTCGGCGGACTGCTGGGTGAAGCCGCCGGAGATCGTGGCGTTACCGCCGTTGATCGCGTTGCTGACCGACGGAGCGGAGACCACCGCACCGTCCAGCACGATTCCGAACTGGTTCTGCGGCGGCGCCTTGGCGGCCAGCTTGCCGGTGACGTCCGCGAACTTCTTGCCACCGTTCGAGGTGAAGTCCATCTGGACGATCCAGCCCTGGCCCTGCTGGCTGTCGAAGACGGCCTTGGCGTCGCTGACGTCCGTGCCCTCGACGCCGACCGGGCCGAGCACGTACTTCTGCGTGCCGTCGTCCTTGCACGCCACGATCGGGTCGGACGGCTTGGCGTTCGCGGCCTTCTCACCGGCGGTGGCACGGCTCTGCTTGCTGGCGCAGTCCAGGGCGTTCAGCTGCTTCTGGAGGGCCGGCGGGATGTCCGCGCCGGGCGTCGGCGGAACCGCGGGGGTGGTGGGCTTGGCCGGGGCGGAGGGGGTGGGCTTGGCGGACGGTGCCTTCTTCAGCGCGTCCGTCACCGCCCGGCCCTGCGTCGTCGGCTTGGCGTCCGGCGACTGCGAGGACGAGGCCTTCTGCTCCGTGCCCGGCTTGTCCTTGGCCGGGTCACCCGCGGCCTTGTCGCCCGGGGCCTTGCCGTTCGCGCCGCCCTTGGAGGGGTTGGGCTTGGGCTCGGGGGTCTTGGCACCCGCCGTGGTGGTGAGCACCGGCCGGAACCCGAGCTTGGCGGTGGTGCCGACCTGCTGGCGGGCCTGCTTCGCGTCCGTCCCCTTGGGGATGTTCACGATGATGTGGTCGGTGCCCTGTGTCTGGACCTCGGCCTCGGACACACCGAGACCGTTGACCCGCCGCTCCATGATGCCGGCGGCGGTTTTCATGTTGGTCTCGTTGATCGCGTTGGGCTTGCCCGGCTGGTTCTGGGCCGCCAGCGTGAAGCTGGTGCCGCCCGCCAGGTCGATGCCCAGCCGCGGCGTCATCGTGCCGGAGTAGAACATCCCTCCGATCAGCCCCGCCATGGCGATGAGGACCAGGAGCAGGGTGCGGCCCGGATGCCCCTGGCTCGCGGGCGCCCTGCGGCCCTTCTTCGGTGCTGCCACCTTCTCGTATCTCCCTGTCCAACCCCTCGGCCCGGGATGCCGGCCGAGGGGCCACGAAGTCTTGTGGGGACCTGCCCCCGCCGGAGCCTAGACCGTTCCGGAACCACGGTGCACGACACACCACGCGTGCTCCGCGGTTCCGTGGGGGTGGACTACTTCGCGTCGTCGCCGGACTTCTTGTCGTCCTTCGCGGCGTCGGCGTCCGCCTTGACGGTGTCCTTGACCTCGTCGGCGGGCTTGGCGTCCTTGGCCTCGTCGGCGGCCGGCTCGGCGTCGGCCGGGGCGGCGGTCTTGCCCAGGTCGATCTTGTCGGCCTTCTCGGCCTCGGCGGTGTCGCCGGTCAGCGAGGAGGCGTCGTCCGGGACGACCGGCTCGTCGGCGTGCAGCGGGTCGGCACCGTCCAGGATGCGGTTGTACTCCTCATCCGCGATGACCGCGCCGATGGCGTTCTTGGCGTAGATGGCGTGCACGCCGGGGGCGACCTCGAGCAGGACGGTCTCGTCGTGGACTTCCTTGACGGTGGCGTACATGCCGCCGATCGTCCGGACGCCGGTGCCGGCCTGCATTTCGTTGCGCATCTGCGCGGCCGCCTGCTGCTTCTTCTTGGCGGACCGCGTCATCAGGAACATGGCCCCGATGAGGACGATGAAGGGGAGGAGAGTCACGATACTCACGGGACGGAAATCCTTCGCACGACCGCTGACGCGCGGTCTCATATACGGGGGTGGGTATGCCGCCCATACGAACGGCATCGGCGGAGTCTAGGCGAGTCCCCACCAGTGGAACAACGCACAGCATCCCACCGCAGTTCCTGACCGGGCGAGTCCCCGCGCCGTCACGCCCCGAACAAGCCCTGCTGCCCACGGGCGCCCGCCTGCTGCTGCGGCGGGACGAGCCCCAGATGCTCCCAGGCCGCCGGGGTCGCGATCCGGCCCCTGGGGGTCCTGGCCAGCAGTCCTTCCCGTACGAGGAACGGCTCGGCGACCTCCTCGACCGTCTCCCGCTCCTCCCCCACCGCCACCGCGAGGGTCGACAGGCCCACCGGGCCGCCGCCGAACAGCTTGAGCAGGGCCGTGAGCACCGCGCGGTCGAGGCGGTCCAGGCCACGGGCGTCGACCTCGTAGACCCCGAGGGCCTGCGAGGCGATCTCGCGGGTGATCACGCCGTCGGCCTTCACCTGGGCGTAGTCGCGGACCCGGCGCAGCAGACGGTTGGCGATACGGGGTGTGCCGCGGGAGCGGCCGGCGATCTCGGCGGCGCCCTCGGCTTCTATCTCGACGTCCAGCAGCCCGGCCGAGCGGTGGATGACCCGCTCCAGCTCGGCGGGGGCGTAGAACTCCATATGGGCGGTGAAGCCGAAGCGGTCGCGCAGCGGGGGCGGCAGCAGACCGGCCCTGGTCGTGGCCCCGACCAGGGTGAACGGGGGAAGTTCGAGCGGGATGGCGGTGGCGCCCGGGCCCTTGCCGACGATCACGTCGACGCGGAAGTCCTCCATCGCCATGTAGAGCATTTCCTCGGCGGGCCGGGACATCCGGTGGATCTCGTCGAGGAAGAGGACCTCGCCCTCCTGGAGGGAGGAGAGGATCGCGGCGAGATCACCGGCGTGCTGGATGGCCGGGCCCGAGGTGATGCGGATCGGGGCGCCCATCTCGGCGGCGATGATCATCGAGAGGGTCGTCTTGCCGAGGCCCGGCGCCCCGGACAGCAGGACGTGGTCGGCGGTGGCACCGCGGGCGCGGGCGGCGCGCAGGACCAGGTCGAGCTGTTCGCGCACCCGCTCCTGGCCGACGAACTCCTCCAGGTCCTTGGGCCGCAGTGCGGCCTCGACGGCGGTGTCCTCACCGTCCGCGTCGGCCCCGACCAGCCGGTCGGGCGCGCCCGTGACGGGGTCCTCGGTGGTGGGCGGTGCGGTGTCGTCCCAGTTCACTGCGGTGTGCCTCGCGGGGTCGGGGCGGCCGGGCCGCCTGCGTGGTCGAACGGTCGGGGGCGCGGGGCCCAAAGGGCGGCGGTCACCGGGCGCGGTTCAGGGTCTGGAGGGCGGCCTTGAGCAGCTGCGGCACCTGGGGCGCGCCACCGTCGGCGACGGCCGCCTCGGCCTGCGGGGCGACCGCGGCGACCGCTTCGTCCGCCTCGCGGGTGGCGTAGCCGAGGCCGATCAGGGCGGCGTGCAGCTGATCGCGCCAGCCGGGTGTGACGGCGCTGCCGACGCCCGCGCGGCCGGTGCCCACCGGCTCCCCCAGCCGGTCCTTGAACTCCAGGAGCAGCTTCTGCGCACCCTTCTTGCCGATGCCGGGCACGGCGGTGAGTGCCTTCTCGTCACCGGTGGCGACGGCCCGCCGCAGCGCGTCCGGCGAATGCACCGCGAGCATCGCCTGGGCGAGCCGGGGGCCGACGCCGCTGGCGGTCTGGAGCAGTTCGAAGGTCTGCCGCTCGTCGTCGTCGGCGAAGCCGTACAAGGTGAGCGAGTCCTCGCGGACGACGAGGGAGGTGGCGAGCTTGGCCTGCTGTCCGATGCGCAGGCCGGAGAGGGTGTCCGGGGTGCACTGGACAGCCATGCCGATACCGCCGACCTCGACGACGGCGGAGTCCGGTGCGAGGGCCGCGACCGGGCCGGAGACGAAGGCGATCATCGGGTGCCCTTCTGGGGTGTCGCCCGGCGGACGCCGGGAGCGCGGACGGGGGCGGCGCGGCGGGCCGCGGCATGCGCCTGCTGGAGGCGGTTGACCGCGGGGGCGCGCCAGATGTGGCAGATGGCGAGGGCGAGGGCGTCGGCGGCGTCGGCCGGCTTCGGTGGCGCGTCGAGCCGCAGCAGACGGGTCACCATCGCGCCCACCTGAGCCTTGTCGGCCCGCCCTGAGCCCGTGACGGCGGCCTTGACCTCGCTGGGGGTGTGCAGCGCGACCGGCAGCCCGCGGCGGGCCGCGCACAGCATGGCGACCGCGCTGGCCTGGGCGGTGCCCATGACCGTACGGACGTTGTGCTGGCTGAAGACCCGCTCCACGGCGACGAATTCGGGGCGGTACTCATCGAGCCAGGCGTCTATCCCGCGCTCGATCTCGACCAGGCGCTGGGCGATCTCGGCGTCCGCGGGGGTGCGGACGACACCGACGCCGACCATCGTCAGCGGACGCCCCGCGACGCCGTCGACCACCCCGACTCCGCAGCGTGTCAGCCCCGGGTCCACCCCCAGCACCTTCATCGGTCCCCGCCCCTCACCTATCGGTCAACTGTGCCTGCCTCGGAAGCGCATGCCCCCTGATCAGCACAGTAGTGGCTGCCACTGACAAACCGACGGGCCGACGGGGTGTGTCCCCGTCGGCCCGTCAGACGACCGAGTGTGCCGCGCAGGTCAGGCGTCGACCTGGGCCATGACATCGTCCGAAACGTCGAAGTTGGCGAAGACGTTCTGCACGTCGTCGCTGTCCTCCAGCGCGTCGATCAGCTTGAAGATCTTGCGCGCGCCCTCTTCCTCCAGCTCGACCTGCATGGTCGGGACGAAGTTGGCGTCGGCCGAGTCGTAGTCGATGCCGGACTCCTGGAGGGCCGTGCGGACCGCGACCAGGTCGGTGGCCTCGCTGAGCACCTCGAAGGACTCGCCGAGGTCGTTGACCTCTTCGGCGCCCGCGTCCAGGACCGCGCCCAGGACGTCGTCCTCGGAGAGTTCACCCTTGGGGACGATCACCACGCCCTTGCGGTTGAACAGGTACGACACCGAACCCGGGTCGGCCATCGAACCGCCGTTGCGGGTCATGGCGACGCGGACGTCCGAGGCGGCGCGGTTGCGGTTGTCGGTGAGGCACTCGATGAGCACCGCGACACCGTTGGGGCCGTAACCCTCGTACATGATGGTCTCGTAGTCGGCGCCGCCGGCCTCAAGACCCGCACCGCGCTTGACCGCGGAGTCGATGTTCTTGTTGGGCACCGAGCTCTTCTTGGCCTTCTGGATGGCGTCGAAGAGGGTCGGGTTGCCGTCCACATCGGCGCCGCCGGTACGGGCCGCGACCTCGATGTTCTTGATCAGCTTCGCGAAGAGCTTGCCGCGCTTGGCATCGATCACGGCCTTCTTGTGCTTCGTCGTAGCCCATTTAGAGTGGCCGGACATCCGCCTGTCTCCTTCGCGTAACCAACGTCTGAAACGAACGCCTCAGATCCTACCGGGGCCGGGTCACACGGTGTCACTCCCGCCCGTCGCCCGGCCACGACCGTGATCAAGCGCCGTGGCCCGCCCCTGGATCAGTCCCTGGCCCGCCGCACCATGTCCACGAACAGGGCGTGGACCCGGTGGTCGCCGGTGAGTTCCGGGTGGAAAGACGTGGCGAGGACGTTACCCTGCCGCACGGCCACGGTGTGCCCGTCGTACGTCGCCAGGACCTCGACCGCGCCACCGACCGACTCGACCCAGGGCGCCCGGATGAAGACGCCCTCGACCGGTCCGCCGGGAATCCCGGCGACGTCGATGGCCGCCTCGAACGACTCGTTCTGCCGCCCGAAGGCGTTACGGCGCACGATCATGTCGACGCCGCCGAACGTCTCCTGGTCGTCGCGGGCGTCCAGCAGCTTGTCGGCGACCATGATCATGCCGGCGCAGGTGCCGTAGACCGGCTTGCCCGCGCGGACGAAGGCGCGCAGCGGCTCCAGCATGCCGAAGACGACCGCCAGCTTGGACATCGTGGTGGACTCGCCGCCCGGGATGACCAGGCCGTCGATCTCGTCCAGTTCCTCGGGACGGCGTACCGGCCTGGCCAGGGCGTCCGCCTCGGCGAGCACGGTGAGGTGCTCGCGGACGTCGCCCTGGAGAGCCAGCACACCGATGGTGGGGGTGCTCATCCGGTGCCCTACCAGCCGCGGTTGGCGTAGCGCTCGGCCTCGGGGAGGGTGTCGCAGTTGATGCCGACCATGGCCTCGCCCAGGTTGCGGGACACGTCCGCGATCACCTTCGGGTCGTCGTAGAAGGTGGTGGCCTTCACGATCGCGGCGGCGCGCTTGGCGGGGTCACCGGACTTGAAGATGCCGGAGCCCACGAACACGCCCTCGGCACCGAGCTGACGCATCAGCGCGGCGTCGGCCGGGGTGGCGACACCACCGGCGGAGAACAGCACGACCGGCAGCTTGCCGAGCTCGGCGACCTCCTTGACCAGCTCGTACGGGGCGCGCAGCTCCTTGGCGGCGGCGAACAGCTCGTTGTTGTCGTAGCCGCGCAGCCGGGCGATCTCGCCCTTGATCTGACGCATGTGGCGCACCGCCTCGACGACGTTGCCGGTGCCGGCCTCGCCCTTCGAGCGGATCATGGCGGCGCCCTCGGTGATCCGGCGCAGCGCCTCACCCAGGTTGGTGGCACCACACACGAAGGGGGTGGTGAAGGCCCACTTGTCGGAGTGGTTGACCTCGTCGGCCGGGGTGAGGACCTCGGACTCGTCGATGTAGTCGACGCCGAGCGACTGGAGGACCTGCGCCTCGACGAAGTGACCGATCCGGGACTTGGCCATGACCGGGATGGAGACGGCGCTGATGATGCCGTCGATCATGTCGGGGTCCGACATCCGGGCCACGCCACCGTCCTTGCGGATGTCGGCGGGGACCCGCTCCAGGGCCATGACGGCGACGGCGCCCGCGTCCTCGGCGATCTTCGCCTCTTCCGGCGTGACGACGTCCATGATCACGCCGCCCTTGAGCTGCTCGGCCATCCCGCGCTTGACGCGCGCGGTTCCGGTCTCGGGGTTCTGGGGCGTGGTAGGCGTGCTGGACACGGTTTGACCTCACTCAATGCGGGTGGCTGTACTGCTGCGCCCACACAACCGTTTGTGAGCGGCCCGGGAAAAGGGCCAATTAGAGGTCAGTGGCTCGTCACCGCCGGGAGGCGCCGACTCCGCGCTCCCGGCCTGCTCCCCGGCTCAGTTCCCGGCCGAGCGGTCGTCCAAAACGGCCGGCGGCTCATCATCCATCTCGAAGGCCAGCGGGAACGGCGCATGACCGGCCAGCCGAAAATACCGCACCACCCGGTGGCGGCGAACGGCGCGGGCGGCCCGTACGGCGTCATTGTGAAAGCGGCGCGCCATCGGGACACGGCGCACCGCCGCCGTCAGCTCGGCGACCGTCTGCTCGCCACCCGGCGCCTCCCGTACGGCCTCCAGCTGCGCCTCCTCTGCGAAGATCGCCCGCAGCGCCTGGCTCAGCTCACTCTCCGCGACCTCCCGGTGATCCTCCTCGGCCTGCCGCGCCTCGTGCGCGGCCTGGTAGAGAACGATCGAAGCGGCCGGATCCAGGACCCCCGACGTACCCACCTCCTGCGCGACGGACGCCCGTCGCAGCAGCTGAGCGTCGAGAGCCGCCCTGGCCGCGTCGATACGGGCGTGCAGGCGGTCGAGGCGGCCGGCCGTCCAGCTGAGGTAGATGCCGATGAGGACGATCGCGACGGCGATCCAGATGAACGTGGTCACGGGCGGTCACGTTACCTGTCCGCTGCGCTTGGCTTTTCTTCCCACGTTTTCGGCTGTCCCGCCGTGGGGGTTGCTCGGCGTTTGTGGCCCGCTTCGCGATGCCCCCGCCGGTCCGCTGCGCTTTGCCTCGGCCGACGTTTGCGGCTTGCTCGCCGTTGCGCCTGCGGCGGGCGTTGCCGCTGCGCGGGGCTGTCGGGGTGCGGGGACGGGCCTGCGCGGGTGGGGGTTTCCGGACTGCTTCGCTTTACGTCCGGAAACCCCCACCCGCGCAGGCCCGTCCCCTCCCGTTGAGGGATGGGAAAAACGTTGGTGGGGGACCCGTCGGTGGTCCGGTGCGCCTCGTAGATCGCAGTGAACAGCTCGGTCGCACCGACACGGCTACGGCGGCCAGTCCCCACTCACCGTCACTCACTCCCCCAACGGGAGGGGACGGGCCGGAGGGGTCTGGTGTGTGGACGTAAAGCGAAGCAGTCCACACACCAGGCCCCGGAGGCCCGTCACCGCACCCACAGCCCCGCGCAGCGGACCCGGCCCGCCGCAGGCGCAACGGCGAGAAACCACCACGGCGGGCCAGCCAAAAACGTGGGAAAACCTAATCCTTGGCCAGGCGGCGACGGCCCCATGGGCCGGTTCTTTCGTCGGTGGCTACCGACATCGCGCCGGTGGTGACCGTTTCGTAGACGGCGAGGATGTCGGCGCCGACGGTGGACCAGTCGAAGCGGCGTACGTGGCGGGTGCCGCGGTCGCGGAGTTCGGTCAGGCGCGCCGGGTCGCCGAGGAGTCGTACGGCCGCAGCGGCGAGCGCGTCGGCGTCCTCGTTGGTGAAGAGTTCGCCGGCTTCGCCCTGGTCGAGGACCTGGGCGAAGGCGTCGAGGTCGCTGGCCAGTACGGGCGCTCCGGCCGACATGGCCTCCACCAGGATGATGCCGAAGGATTCGCCGCCCGTGTTGGGCGCGACGTAGAGGTCGACGCTGCGCAGCAGTCGGGCCTTGTCCTCGTCGCTGACCATGCCGAGGAATTCGACCCGGGAGCGCAGGTCGGCGGGCAGGTCCGCGACGGCTTCCGCCTCGTCGCCGCGGCCGGCTACCAGCAGCCGGGCGTCCGGTACTTCGGCGAGGATCGTGGGGAGCGCCTTCATCAGGACCGGCAGGCCCTTGCGGGGTTCGTCGATCCGGCCGATGAAGCCGATCGTCTTGCCCTGCCATTCGGCCTTGGGTTCGGCGGTGGCGAAGAAGTCGACGTCCACGCCGTTGGGGATGACCACCGCGTCGCCGCCGAGGTGTTCGACGAGGGTACGGCGGGCGTATTCGCTCACCGCGATCCGTGCGCTGATCTTCTCCAGTGCGGGCTGGAGGATCGGATACGCGGCGATCATCGCCCGCGAGCGCGGGTTGGAGGTGTGGAAGGTCGCCACGATCGGGCCCTGGGCCGCCCAGCAGGAGAGCAGGCCCAGCGAGGGCGAGGCCGGCTCGTGGATGTGGATGACGTCGAAGGCGCCGTGCTGGAGCCAGCGGCGGACCCGGGCGGCGGAGAGGAAGCCGAAGTTGAGGCGGGCGACCGAGCCGTTGTACGGGACGGGGACGGCGCGGCCGGCGGAGACGACGTACGGCGGCAGGGGGGTCTCGTCGTCCGCGGGGGCGAGGACGGAGACCTCGTGGCCGAGGCGGATCAGGTGATCGGCCAGGTCGCGGATGTGGAACTGCACGCCGCCGGGAACGTCCCAGGCGTACGGACAGACGATGCCGATCTTCACACGGACTCCGTTCCGGAGGTTCCGGAGGCCGCGGTGCCGCCCGGGGCGCCGGGCTCCTCGCGCGGTTCCAGGTCGGCGAGCCAGAGCCGCTGGAGCATGTGCCAGTCCTCGGGGTGGTCGGCGATGCCGGAGGCGAAGGCGTCGGCGAGCGCCTGGGTCATCTGGGCGGCCTGCTCGGCGCGGGTGCCGGTCTCGGGGACCTCGATCTCCGGGTGGACCCGGCCGCGCATGACGGGGGTGTCGTCGTACCAGAGGGTGACGGGCAGCAGCATGGCGCCGGTCTGGACGGCGAGTACGGCGGGGCCGGCCGGCATCTTCGTGGCCTCGCCGAAGAACTTGACCTCTATGCCGGAGGCGGACAGATCACGGTCGGCGACCAGGCAGACCAGCCCGCCGGCCCGCAGCCGCCGGGCGAGGGTGCCGAAGGCGGTGCCGCCGGTGTGCGGCAGCACCTCCATGCCCAGGCCCTCGCGGTAGGCGACGAAGCGGTCGTAGAGGGTTTCCGGCTTGAGGCGCTGGGCGACGGTGGTGAAGGGGACCCCGAGCTTGGTGGTGACCCAGGCGCCCGCGAGGTCGTAGTTGCCCATGTGGGGCAGGGCCAGGATGACGCCGCGGTCGGACTTGAGCCCCTCCTCCAGGTGGTGCACGTCCTCGGGGGTGAAGCCCGCCCTTATCCGGTCCTTGCTCCAGGCCGGCAGCCGGAAGGACTCCATCCAGTAGCGCATGTACGAGCGCATCCCGGCCCGGGAGAGCTCGGCGAGCCGCTGCGGTGTGGCGTCCGGGACGACCCGGGCGAGGTTCGACTCCAGACGGAGGACACCCTTGCCGCGGCGCTTCCAGGCGATGTCGGCGATCCGGCGGCCGAGCCGTACGGCAGCGCCCTCGGGCAGCTTCTTGACGGTGCTCCAGCCCAGCGCGTAGAGCGCCTCCGCCAGCTTCTCCGTATCGATCAACGGCCGGCCGTTCCTGCGCGGGCTCATGCGCTGTTCCCCCCTTGTGCCATGGCGTCGGCCTCGGCCGACTCCCGTCGTACCGTCACCACGCGCTGGCCCAGGGTGACGGCGCTGCCGATGCCGACGATCCACAGGGCGATCGGCAGCAGGATCTCGACGCCGGGCACCCCGAAGGCGTGCAGGCCCGACAGGCCGCAGGCGACGAGCGTGATGACCAGCCGCTCGGCGCGTTCCACCAGGCCGTTGACGTCCACCGGCAGTCCGATGGCCTCTCCCCGGGCCTTGGTGTACGAGACCACCTGGCCGCTGGCCAGGCAGAAGATCGCCATCCCGCAGAGCACCAGGCTGTCGCCCCGGCCCGCGTACCACAGGGCGAGTCCGCCGAAGATCGCCGAGTCGGCGACCCGGTCGAGGGTGGAGTCGAGGAAGGCCCCCCAGCGGCTGGAGCGGCCCAGCTGCCGCGCCATGTTGCCGTCGACGAGGTCGGAGAAGACGAACAGGGTGATGACGACCGTTCCCCAGAAGAACTCGCCCAGCGGGTAGAAGATCAGGGCGCCGGCCACCACGCCCCCGGTGCCGACCAGAGTGACCGCGTCCGGGCTGACGCCGATCCGGATGAGCAGGGCGGCGAACGGCGTGAGAACACGCGTGAAGAACGCACGCGCGTACTTGTTCAGCATGGCCTTCCCGGGAGTCGATATGGGCCGTGCGGTCTGACGGCCACCGGCGGGCCCATCGTAGCCAGGAGGTCAGGGGGCACCACGAACGCATCGCGGCGCGGGGTGCGTCCCGCGGCTCGGGGCCGCCGGCGCACGCCGCCGGACGCGCCCGCAGGCCCCACCAGGGCGCCCGGACCCCTTGGGAGCACCGGGCCCGTGTGCCATGTATGGACGCGGCATGGCCTCGGTGGAAAGCTCGAATCACCGCAAAGTGTCGACCTGGAGGCGAGACACATGAGCGAGAAATCGAGTACACACCCGGGAGCCGCCGGCAGGGCATCAACGGCCGACCAGCCCACCGCCCTGCGCAATGTGGTGCTGGTCGGCCACAGCGGCTCGGGAAAAACCACACTGGTCGAAGCCCTCGCGCTGGCATCCGGCGCGGTCAACCGGGCGGGCCGGGTCGAGGACGGCGGCTGCCTCTCCGACTTCGACGACATCGAACACCGGCAGCAACGCTCCGTACAGCTCTCCCTGGTCCCGGTGGACTGGGGAGAAGTCAAGATCAATATCTTGGACACCCCCGGATACGCCGATTTCGTCGGGGAACTCAGGGCCGGTCTGCGCGCCGCGGACGCGGCCCTTTTCGTTGTCTCGGCGGCCGACGGCGTGGCCGGCGCGACCCGGATGGTCTGGGACGAGTGCGCGGCCGTCGGCATGCCGCGCGCGCTGGTCATCACGCACCTGGAGGCGTCCCGCGCCGACTTCGACGAGATGACCGAGCGCTGCCGCTCCACTCTCGGCGGCGAGGACCCGGACGCCGTCCTCCCGCTCTACCTCCCGCTCTACGGGACACCGGGCGCCGACGGCCACGCCCCCGTGCACGGCCTGATCGGCCTGCTCTCGCAGCGGGTCTTCGACTACTCCTCCGGCGAGCGCACCGAACGCGCACCGACGGCGGACGAGCTGCCGCTGATCGAAGCGGCCCGCGACCGCCTGATCGAGGGCATCATCGCCGAGAGCGAGGACGAGTCCCTGATGGACCGCTACCTCGGCGGCGAGGAGATCGACATCAAGACCCTCGTCGGGGACCTGGAGACGGCGGTCGCCCGGGGCACCTTCCACCCCGTCCTGGCCGCGGCCCCGGCCGCCGAGGGCGCCAAGCAGGGGCTGGGCACCGTGGAGCTGCTGGAGCTGATCACCGGTGGCTTCCCGACGCCCGTGGAGCGCGAGGCGCCGGCCGTGACCACCCCGGACGGCACCCCGCGCCCGGCGCTGAGCTGCGATCCCGAGGGTCCGCTCGCGGCCGAGGTGGTCAAGACCTCCTCCGACCCGTACGTCGGCCGGATCTCGCTCGTCCGCCTCTTCTCGGGCACCCTGCGCCCGGACGAGACGGTGCATGTCTCGGGCCACGGCCTACAGGACCGCGGGCACGAGGACCATGACGTCGACGAGCGGGTCGGCGCGCTGTCCACCCCGTTCGGCAAGCAGCAGCGCCCGCTGTCCAAGGCGATCGCCGGGGATCTGGCATGTGTGGCGAAGCTGTCCCGGGCCGAGACCGGCGACACCCTCTCCGGCAAGGACGAACCGCTGCTGATGGAGCCCTGGACGATGCCGGACCCGCTGCTGCCGGTCGCCATCCAGGCCCACAGCAAGGCCGACGAGGACAAGCTCTCGCAGGGCCTGGCCCGGCTGGTCGCCGAGGACCCGACGATGCGTCTGGAGCACAACCAGGACACCCATCAGGTGGTGCTGTGGTGCTTGGGCGAGGCGCATGTCGATGTGGCCCTGGAGCGGCTGCGGACCCGTTATGGCGTCCAGGTGGACACGGTCGCGCACAAGGTGTCGCTGCGGGAGACCTTCGGCGCCCCCGCCGCGGGCCGCGGGCGCCATGTGAAGCAGTCCGGCGGACACGGCCAGTTCGCGATCTGCGAGATCGAGGTGGAACCGCTGCCCGGCGGCTCCGGTATCGAGTTCGTGGACAAGGTCGTGGGCGGCGCGGTGCCCCGGCAGTTCATCCCGTCCGTGGAGAAGGGCGTACGCACCCAGGCTGCACGCGGGGTCGCCGCCGGGCATCCGCTCGTCGACATCCGCGTCACGCTGCTCGACGGCAAGGCGCACTCCGTCGACTCCTCGGACGCCGCGTTCCAGACGGCGGGCGCGCTGGCTCTGCGGGAGGCCGCCGGTGAGATCCGGATCGATCTGCTCGAACCGGTGTCCGAGGTGAGCGTGATGGTTCCGGACGATTTCGTCGGCCAGGTGATGAGCGATCTGTCGGGGCGCCGCGGCCGGGTCGTGGGCACCGAACAGTCAGGGGCGGGACGCACCGTGGTGCGCGCCGAGGTGCCCGAGATCGAGATCGACCGGTACGCGATCGATCTGCGCTCCCTCTCGCACGGCACCGGGCGGTTCTCCCGCGTCCACCTGCGGCATGAGCCGATGCCGCCGCAGCTCGCCGACAAGTGGCGGGAAGAGGCCGAGAACGGCGCATAGTTGACGGCCGATCAACCGTTCGGGCGGCCGCTGTCCTGCTCAACTCCTGCGGGCGGGACGGCGGCTGTACGCTGAGTGCCTGCCGTGGAACCAAGCGTTCGACGGCGGGTGGCGAGGTCACGGGCTCGAAGACAGGCTCTCAGCAGGTGTGCCGTCAGCGGAAGTCGGGAAGAGCCGCATCATCGGATGCGTGCGGTGTGGGGGGCGGTAGTGGCAGACGGCTTTGACTTCAGTCCCGGGGCGCAGGTCCCGCTTTCGGGGAGCGCCGGGCAGACGGCGGCGACCCAGGCGCTGGCCTCGGCCGCCTATCGGGACAGTCCGCTCGCGGATATCTCCAAGGCCGACTCGGAATCCGGCAAATCCGCCATCAAGAAGCCCAAGCTGTCGCTGTTCGCGCCCAATCTCGGCGAGGCGTTCGCGCGCGCGGTGCAGGTGCGGATGCTCGGCGGCGGGCGGGCCGCGCTCATCCAGTCCTTCGGGACCGAGCCGCAGACCATCGTCGAGCACTGTCTGTCCGCCACCCGCATCCGCAAGCAGCGGGACGCCAAGCTGACGGTGCTGATGGTGCTGTTCGGGGTGCTGTTCCTGCCCGGTGTGCTGCTGTGGCTGGGCGTCTTCCAGCTGCGGAAGATGCTCTCCAAGGACGGTGCGGGCAAGGGCCTGTCGCTGATCGGCGGGGTGCTGCTGACGGTGCTGGGTGTCCTCGGCGTGTTCTTCATGATCAAGCTGCCGTTCAACGGCTTCTGGCCGCTGTACGCCCGCGGCATGGTCGTCGCCCCGGTGGTCGGCTGGTGGCTGGCCAAGCAGTTCTGCGAGAAGACCGCGGTGGCCATGCGGGAGTCCTGGAAGGGGCTGCTGGAAGGCGGCGGGGTGGCCGCGAAGATCCCCGAGGCGGTCCCCCAGGACCCGAACCAGATCGCCGCCGAGACCCTCCGCCAGAATCTCGCCAAAATCTCCGCCGAGCAGAACAGCAATGTGGTCTTCTACGCCGGCCCCAAGGGGATACTCGGCATGGGCACTCGCTGGGGCAGCTGGCAGCTCGCCGAGGAGCTCATCCCGGCGCAGGCAGGCAGCGAGATCCACCCGTTCCGCAGCTGGGACGTGATCCGGGCGATCCACGACAAGCTGCGGCTGCTGGAGCGCAGCCCGCTGCACACCGGCGGCTTCCCCACACCGTCCGTACGCCACTGGATCGTCTCGCCGGTCGGCGAGAAGGCCGCCGCGGTCTCCCGCCCCGAGGGCAGCCATGTGGAGGCGTACCAGATCCGCGGGCACGAGATAGAGCGGATCTGCAACGAGCAGCAGTTCGGCAGCGGCAACCGCCACTACCTCGGGGTCCAGTTCGTCCTGTGGGACGGCCAGTTGGTGATCACCCTCATGATCACTGTCACGGTGCTCCACGAGACGCTGCGCATCGAGGTGACCGGCCATGCCCTCGGCCCGGTCAACGGTCTCTTCACGACGAAGCCGGAGCCCAAGACCAAGGACGTCGCCAAGGTCGTCAAGTTCTGGGAGACCAAGACCCAGCAGCTCCCGCTCATCGAGCCGCAGGAAGTGGTCCGGCTCGCCGCCCGCGCCCCGCTGACGTGGTTCCCGCCGGTCCTGGACTTCCTCGGCGGCAAGCTGACCCTGCCCGAGCCCTTCGGTCTGCGGCACGTCTGGGCCGACAAGCCCTGGCGGCACCGCTTCATGGCCGATGACGCGCTGCGCGCCGCGACCCCGGTGCTGCGCACGGTCCACTCCGCCGCGATGAGCGTCCTCAAGGAGAACGGCGTGGACACCGAGCGCTTCACCAACCGCTCCCTGGTGCTCAGCGGCATGATCCAGGGCGTGGAGCCGTCGAAGGCGGACGAGTACAACGCCTAGACGACGCCCCGGGGCGCACCGGCTAGCGGAAGATGCCGGTGTGCCCCAGGGAGTACCGTCCCGGCTGCGGGTAGACCGCGAGCCCGTGCGGGCCCTGGCCGACCGGGATCTTGGCGAGGGTCTTGCCCGTGCGGGTATCCAGCGCATAGACCTCGGAGTTGTAGCGGCCGGACAGCCACAGCACCTTGCCGTCGGTGGACAGACCGCCCATGTCGGGGCTGCCGCCGCCGCGGATGTGCCATTTGTCGACGAGCTTGCCGGTGTGGAAGTCGAGCAGGGAGATGGAGCCCTCGCCGCGGTTGGAGACGTACATGTGCTTCGAGTCGCGGCTGACGTAGAGGCCGTGGGCGCCCTTGCCGGTCGGCATGAGCCGGGGCCGGTCGAAGCGGTCACCGTTGAGGACCCAGATGCCGTCGGCCATCATGTCGGCGACGTACCAGGTCCTGCCGTCCGGGGAGATCTTGACGTCCTGCGGCATCGCGCCCTCGAACGGCAGCTTCTCCTGGCCGATGACCTTCATCTTCGCGGTGTCGACCTTGAGCAGCTCGCCGGAGAACTCACAGGAGACGATGAAGTACTTCCCGTCCGGCGAGAAGTCGGCGTGGTTGACGCCGGCGCAGTTGACCGGGAGCGTCTTGCGGACCTCCATGGTGTGCGGGTCGCGGAAGACCAACTGCCGGTCCATCGAGGCCATCACGACCGCGTACTTCCCGTTGGGCGTGAAGTAGAGGTTGTACGGGTCGTGGACCTTGACCGGGTCGCCGGCCTTGCCGTTGGCGGGGTCGATCGGGGTGAGGTCGTGCCCCCGGTTGTTGTTGACCCAGAGCGTCTTCAGGTCCCAGGACGGCACGACATGCTGCGGCTGGACGCCGACCGGAATGGTCTCAATGACCTTGTAGGTCTTCGGGTCGATGACGCTGACCGTGTCGGAGCCGGTGTTGGGGACGTAGATCCGCGCGGGGAAGTCCTTGACCTGTGGCGCCAGCCTGCCGGGCCGGTCCGCCGCGTAGAGGTCGTGCTCGTCCAGCAGCGGCGGCATCCCGGGCAGACCGGGCTTGGCGGCCTTGAGCGGCGCGCGCTCGACCGGCCGCGGGCTCTGCGAGGCCCGGTCGTTCTCGTCGCCGCTGCCACAGCCCGCGGCCACCAGCGCGCAGGCCACGGCGAGCAGCGCGGCCCGGTGGCGCGCGCGGGGGCTCCGACGGTCGTGGGTACGGTTCCGGTCAGCCATCAGGTCACTAGCTCCGTTGTCGTCACCGCGCGCAGACCGCGCCGGCGGAGGCCGTCGAGGATCGGGGGCAGCGCGGCCACCGTGCCGGCGTGCCCGAGGTGGAGGCTCACGACCGAGCCCGGCCCGACCGTGTCCAGGACCGTGCGCTGGACGGCGGCGGCACCGGGGTCGTTCGCGTCGAGGGAGTCCACGTCGTAGGAGAGGACGTGCGGATAGCCGGCCTTGCGGGCCAGGTCGGTCACCAGCGGCGTGGCCCGCCGGGTCTGCGAGGGGCGGAACCAGCTGCCGATGGTCCCGGTGAGCTTGCGCAGCCGGTCGGCGCAGCCGCTGATCTCGGCGTAGGCGTCGGCGGCCGGCAGGGCGCAGATGTCGCGGTGGTGCAGCGTGTGATTGCCCAGCTCATGGCCGCCGTCGAGGATCCGGCGGGCCATCGCGGGCTGCTCGTCGAGCCAGTCGCCGATGGCGAGCACGGTGACCCTGGCGCCGGCCCGCTCGGCCTCGCCCAGCAGGGCGGTCGCCATCCTGGGGTCGCCCCTGCCGTGGAAGGTCAGTGCGACCGCCCGGCCGTTCCGCGGCCCGTGTTCGATCTGTACGGGCAGGCCGGGCACCCGGGTCGGCGGCCGGGCGGCGCGCACCGGGGCGGGTGAGGCGTGGCCCGCCCCGGAAGGGCCCGGTCCGCCGGGGGGCCGGACGGCGTCGGGGTCCTGGTCCCGCGTCGGGTCGCAGCCCGTCACCAGTGCTCCGGCGGCCGCGGCCGAGGCGGCCGCACGCAGCACGGAGCGGCGATCTAGGGAAGTCACCACCCCATTAGAGGGGCAACTAATCCGAATTAGGGCGATCTATCCGATTCGTCCGGGTTCGTGTCGCCCCGGGCACCCACCCCGGAGCGGGCCGGACGGGCGCTACGCGGGCCAGGCGCGCGCGAGCATCGCCCGGGTGTCGGCGAGGAGTTGGGGCAGCACCTTGGTGTGGCCGACCACCGGCATGAAGTTGGTGTCGCCGCCCCAGCGCGGGACGACGTGCTGGTGGAGATGGGCCGCGATCCCGGCCCCGGCGACGGTGCCCTGGTTCATCCCGATGTTGAAGCCGTGCGCCCCGGAGGCGGTGCGCAGCGCGGCCATCGCCCGCTTGGTGAACTCCGCCAGCTCCGCGGTCTCCGGGCCGTCCAGCTCCGGGTAGTCGGCGACGTGCCGGAACGGGACGATCATCAGGTGCCCGCCGTTGTACGGGTACAGGTTCAGCACCGCGTAGACATGCTCACCGCGCGCGATGACGAGGCCGTCCTCGTCCGACTTCTCGGGGATGGTGCAGAACGGACAGCCGTCATCGGCCCCCGGGCCGGTCGGCTTGTTCTCCCCCTGGATGTAGGCCATCCGGTGGGGCGTCCACAGGCGCTGGAAGGCGTCCTGCGTCCCGACTCCGATCTGCTGCTCCGGCTCGCTTGTCATACGGGCCAGCATATGGCTTCGCCCGTTGGCACCGTGTCGCTGGGGCGGATACCCTGACCCGCTCCGCGATGCTGTGCCGGTGGACATGGACGCGCGGCTACAGGAGTGGGAGCGGCGCGCGCAGCCGTATCTCTTCATCGCCTCGATCCTCTTTCTCGCCTCCTACACGGTCCGGGTGCTGACCCCCGAACTCTCCCCCGGCTGGTACGCCCTCTGGGAGACCGTCATGATCGTGAGCTGGGGTGTCTTCGTGGCGGAATACCTGGCACGGCTGGCCTTCAGCAGGGACCGCTGGCACTTCGTGCGCACCCGCTGGCTGGACCTGATCGTGACCGTGCTGCCGCTGCTGCGTCCGCTGCGCATGATCGATCTGCATGAGCGGATGCAGCTGCGCAGGGACCGGCCCGGGCTCGCCCTGGAGGCGCGGGTGATGATGTACTCCGGGCTCGCCGCGCTGCTACTGGGGTACGCCTCCAGCCTGGCGGTCTACCACGACGAGCGGTCCGCCCCGGATGCGAACATCCGCACCTTCGGTGACGCCGTGTGGTGGGCCGCTTCCACGCTGACGACGACGGGGTACGGCGACGCCACCCCCGTCACCCCGCGCGGCCGGGTGATCGCGGTGGGGCTGATGTTCGTCGGGGTGGCCCTGGTGGGCGCGGTGGTGGGCTCCTTCTCCGCCTACCTGATGCGCCGCTTCCGGCAGGAGGGCGAGAGATGACGCGGCCCCGGAGAGCCGCTCGCTCTCCGGGGCCAGGTGCTCAAGCCATCACACCTGGACGCGGCGCTCCACGACGTCGAGGAGCTCGGCGATCGCCTCATCGCGCGCAATGCCGTTCTTCTGCGACCCGTCGCGGTAGCGGAAGGAGACCGCGCCGTTGGCGACATCCTCGTCACCGGCGATGATCATGAACGGCACCTTGCTCTTCTGGGCGTTCCTGATCTTCTTCTGCATCCGGTCCGACGAGGAGTCCACCTCGATCCGCAGCCCCTTGGTCTTCGCCTGGGCGGCGAACTCCTGGAGGTAGGGGACATGCGCGTCGCCGATCGGGATGCAGGTCGCCTGGACGGGCGCCAGCCAGGCCGGGAACGCGCCGGCGTAGTGCTCCAGCAGCACCGCGAAGAACCGCTCGATGGAGCCGAACAGCGCGCGGTGGATCATGACCGGCCGCTGCTTGGAGCCGTCCGCCGAGGTGTACTCCAGGTCGAACCGCTCCGGCAGGTTGAAGTCCAGCTGGATGGTCGACATCTGCCAGGTACGGCCGATGGCGTCCTTGGTCTGCACGGAGATCTTCGGCCCGTAGAACGCGGCGCCGCCCGGGTCCGGGACCAGCGGCAGGCCCTGCTTCTCGGCCACCTCCCGCAGCACCTCGGTGGCTTCCTCCCAGGTCTCGTCCGAGCCGACGAACTTCTCCGGGTCCTTGGTGGACAGCTCCAGGTAGAAGTCGGTCAGACCGTAGTCGCGCAGCAGGTCGAGGACGAAGGTGAGCGTGGCGTCCAGCTCGTCCGCCATCTGCTCCCGGGTGCAGTAGATGTGCGCGTCGTCCTGGGTGAAGCCGCGGGCACGGGTCAGGCCGTGCACCACACCCGACTTCTCGTAGCGGTACACAGTCCCGAACTCGAAGAGGCGCAGCGGCAGTTCACGGTACGAGCGGCCGCGCGCATCGAAGATCAGGTTGTGCATCGGGCAGTTCATGGGCTTGAGGTAGTAGTCAATGCCCTCGTCGAGCTGCATGGGGGGGTACATGCCGTCGGCGTACCAGTCCAGGTGGCCCGACTTCTCGAACAGCTTCCCCTTGGTGGCGTGCGGGGTGTAGACGAACTCGTACCCCGACTCCTCGTGCCGCCGGCGGGAGTAGTCCTCCATGACCCGGCGGATGATGCCGCCCCTGGGGTGGAAGACCGCCAGCCCCGAGCCGATGTCCTCGGGAACGGAGAACAGATCCAGCTCCGCACCCAGCTTGCGGTGATCGCGCTTCTCGGCCTCGACGAGGAACTCCAGATGCGCCTTGAGCTCGTCCTTGGTCGGCCAGGCGGTGCCGTAGATCCGCTGGAGCTGCTTGTTCTTCTCGCTGCCGCGCCAGTACGCGGCGGCCGAGCGCATCAGCTTGAACGCCGGGATGGCGCGGGTGCTCGGCAGGTGCGGACCGCGGCACAGGTCCTTCCAGCACAGCTCGCCGGTCTTGGCGTCGAGGTTGTCGTAGATGGTCAGCTCGCCGGCGCCGACCTCGGCGGAGGCGCCCTCGGCGGCGTCCGCGGCGGAGCCCTTGAGTCCGATCAGCTCGAGCTTGTACGGCTCGTCGGCCAGCTCCTCGCGGGCGGCGTCATCGCTGACCGCACGGCGCGCGAACTTCTGGCCGCGCTTCTGGATCTCCTGCATCTTCTTCTCGATGCGCTTGAGATCGTCCGGGTGGAACGGGGTCTCGACGTCGAAGTCGTAGTAGAAGCCGTCCTTGATGGGCGGGCCGATGCCTAGCTTCGCCTCCGGGAAGAGCTCCTGCACGGCCTGCGCCATCACATGCGCGGTGGAGTGCCGCAGGATGTTCAGACCGTCCTCGGAGGTGATCTCGACGGGCTCGACCGCGTCACCGTCGGCGACCTCGTACGCCAGATCCTTCAGCTCTCCGGCCACCCGGGCAGCCACGACGCTGCGCTCGCCCTGGAAGAGGTCGGCGGCCGTAGTGCCCGTGGTCACCACGCGTTCTTCCCGCTCGGAATCGCGCTGGACGGTCACACGGACGTCTGACACCGGTCTCTCCTGACTACTGTCTCTTCACGGCAGCGATTGCTGCGCAGCCGAATCGTACCGAGCCCGCGGACCCGACCGCGAAACGGTTTCACCACCCCCGGCTCGCACGGTGTCATTCCTCCGCACCGCACGCCTCCTCGAAGAAGTCGAGATTCTCCTGGAGCGACTTCAGCAGCCGGTCCCGCTCCGCCTCGTCGACCTGTACGGGTGTGACATCGCGGCCGCCGGTGATCCGCCGGAAGCCGCCGCGGCTCTCCAGCCGCCCGCTCACCCGCACCGGCAGCCCCACCAGGTGCGCATGCCCGGCGATCCGATAGTCCTCCTCCCCCAGCGCGACCCGTACCTGGAGCACATCGGCTCCGGAGATCACCCGCAGCCGCACCGTGCCGGGACCGCCCGGCCGCTCCCTGCGCAGCCGTACCACCGCACCGGTCACCC
Organism: Streptomyces sp. P9-2B-2; assembly: GCF_030406865.1. Lineage (NCBI taxonomy): Bacteria > Bacillati > Actinomycetota > Actinomycetes > Kitasatosporales > Streptomycetaceae > Streptomyces > Streptomyces sp. P9-2B-2. Next base: position 1,834,671 of record NZ_CP129126.1, read on the forward strand.
GCACCGGCAGCGACGGCTCATCGCGGACATAGCGCTGGGCGGCCTGCTGGAGCGCGGGCAGATCGCCGGGCGAGAACTCCACCGGCTCGGGGCGGGCCGGGCAGCCGGCCGGGGCACCGGCCGCCGGCGACCACTCGACCGCGATCCGCGCCCCCTCCGCGTCCCGCACCAGCGCGATCAGCGCCTGGGCCAGCTCATGGCAGACCCCCAGCTCGACGGCCGCGTCGAAGGCCTCCATACCGCCGGTGGCCCGCTGGTAGTCGGTGGCGTCGCGAACCGCGTGCAGCGCCCGCTGGAGCCCGGCGACCGCCCGGCGGCCGCCGGACACCGGCACGAAAGCGGTCACCCGGCGCCCGGCCGCCGCCGGACCGACCAGCACCTGGCTCAGGAACCCCTCTGCCTGCCGTTTGTGCCGCGCGCCGTAGTACCCGGCCCGGCCGTACGTCCCCAGCGCCCCGGCGAGCAGCATCGAACGGGCCGCCCCGCGCAGCTGCTCCTGCGCCACCCAGTGCGCGGCCCCCGAGCCGCCATCGGGGACCTCACGCTCCCAGCGCACCTCGTCACTGGGCACCGCCAGCCCCATCAGCACCTCCCGGGCGGAGGGCGCGGCGCTCTGCGCCAGCGCCGCCAGCGCCTCCGCGAGCAGTTCCCCGCTGTCGGGGAAGCGGCGGTCGTGCGGGACCAGCAGGCTGGTGCCGGCCGCACCGCCGGGCGGTGTCCACCGCGCGTAGTGGCCGGCGGCCCCGCCCCGGCGCCGCCAGCCGTGCCGGGCCAGCAGCGCGCCGAGCACCGCCGGGTCGAGCTGCGCGGGATCCAGCAGTCGCGCGTCATATTCGTCGGTCGGCCGGTACATCAGGGTCTCCCTCCCGCGCCGACGCGCGTCATGATCTCGCAGAGCGCTCGGTCGTCGAAGATCCGCGCGGTGGGGATCCGCACAGTGGTCCTGCGCCGGCCGGTCACCGGATGGCCGGCCAGGTTGATCCAGTAGCAGCAGTGCCGCAGTTCGAGGCGGTCGTGGCCGGCCCGCAGCCAGTCCTCCTGGGTCCGCGGGACCAGCATCACGACCAGGATCTTGTGCACCGTGACCGGCGTACGGGCCAGCTTCACCAGGTGGTCGTTGTCGAGCGTGAAGGCGAACGTCGGCCCCGGCGGGCGCGGGGCGGTCTGGTAGGTGCACTTGAGCTGCACCTTGATGGTGACCTCGTCGTCGACGGTGTGGCCGGGCGCGCCATGGCTGACGTGCCAGTCGATTCCGTTGTCCGGGAAGGGCTGCGCCAGCGAACACCCGGAGGCGGCGGCGACCGCATGGAGATAGCCCACCTGAAGGGTCTCCATGCAGGCGGTGGTGGCGAGTCCGCCGCGCTGCGGTGTGGTCCGCTGAGGCAGCAGCCCGCCCGGTTCGGGCTGCGCGAGCGTCATCGCGGAGTGGCCTTCCGGGCTGTGCCGATCGATGCGGGTGGATGACGGGGAGAAGGCGGATCGCGTCGGCCCGTCCCTCTGGTTGTCTCCGCGTCAAGTGGTCCGCAAACAAAGACGGTTCGAGCCCCCGGCACCTCGGGTATCACCAGCTCGGATGGCGCATGTGTCATCCCCCGTACGAGCGCGAGGAGTTGGGATGATGCCGTGCTGGTATGACGGTCCACTTGCCGCCTTCGACACCGAGACCACCGGGATCGACGTCGAGCGCGATCGCATCGTCTCCGCGGCCCTGGTGGTCCAGGAGACTCCGCGCTCCGCGCCCCGGATCACCCGCTGGCTGATCAACCCGGGCGTCGATATACCGGACGCCGCGACGGCGGTGCACGGCCTGACGGCCGACCATCTCGCGCTGCACGGCCGCTGGCCCGCGCCGGTCCTGGAGGAGGTCGCGCGCGCCCTGGCCGCCCAGTCGGTGGCCGGCCGGCCGCTGGTCGTGATGAACGCCCCGTTCGATCTCACCCTCCTGGAGCGCGAGTTGAAGCGGCACCGCGCCAGCTCGCTGAACGCCTATCTGGGGGGCCACCCGCTGCGGATCCTGGACCCCCACGTCCTCGACAAGCACCTGGACCGCTACCGCAAGGGCCGCCGTACGCTCACCGATCTGTGTGCGCACTACGAGGTCGAGCTGACCGACGCCCATGAGGCGGCCGCCGACGCGCTCGCCGCGCTGCGGGTCGTCCGGGCGCTGGGGCATCGCTTCGCCGAGCGCCTGGAGGGGCTGCATCCGGCGGAGCTGCACACCCGCCAGGCCGTCTGGTACGCGGCCCAGGCCCGCGGACTTCAGGCGTGGTTCGCCCGCAGCGGCAATCCGGAAGTCGTCGATCCGCACTGGCCGCTGCGTCCCGAACTCCCGGCGGCGGCCTGATCCCCCCTCAGGAATTCCACCGGGCGGCAAAGACGCCGGACGGAATTCCCGCGGGGCACTCTTCCAACGAAAAGAACCGGGCCGCTTTTTGGCGGCCCGGTTCTTGATCCCGGTGGGCGATACTGGGTTCGAACCAGTGACCTCTTCGGTGTGAACGAAGCGCTCTCCCGCTGAGCTAATCGCCCGGGTGTCGACGAGGTTTCCCTCACGAACGAGCAGAACAATACAGGCCCCGCGGGGCTTCCATCAAATTCCTGTTCCCCGGCGGTCCCGGGCCACCGCGGCCGGGTGGCCGGCGCACCTCATCCGCGGGCCAGCCAGGCCGCCAGCCCGCGCCGCCCGGCCCGCATCATCAGCGCGTGATTGGCGAGGAACAGCGGCCGCCCCAGCAGCGCGAACCGCCGCAGCAGCGGCTTGCAGACCTCGACATCCTGCTCGAAGACGGCACGGGTGCCGCCGGCCCCGGGCACCACCGTCCAGCGCGCCCAGCCCGCCAGATCCCCGCGCATCGTCATCTCCAGCACCCCCGCGCCCGGGTCCCGTACGCGCTCGCTCGCCACCACCGTCAGGTCGTACGGCAGCAGGGAACGGAACCGGGCGGTGCCACTGCGGTCGCCGAGCGGGGTCACCTCGCGGACCTGCGGCCACCACTGGGGATACGCCTCGGCGCGTTCGAGGACGGCGTAGACGACGGTCGGCGAGGCGTTGAGCAGCCATACGCTGCGGAAGCGGTAGCGGTGCAGTCGGCGGGACCAGTCGGGCATGATCCCAGTGTGCGCCCCCGGGCGGGGCGCGCGCCCAACAACTGCGACGGCCCGGAGACTTGAAGTCTCCGGGCCGTCGTCCGGGGTGGGCGATACTGGGTTCGAACCAGTGACCTCTTCGGTGTGAACGAAGCGCTCTCCCACTGAGCTAATCGCCCGGGCGCACCGCCAACATTACCGCACGTCGGCGGGCACTTCTGACCACGCCTCGGTCACTCGGAAACCTTCCACGGCATCACGACGCCGAACTTCCAGACGTAGACCGCGAGCGCCGCCGCGATGATCACCAGGCCGATGGTGGTCAGGGTGATGTTGCGCCGCCGCACCTTGGGATCGAGCGCCCGCTGGGCCGCTTCGGTGACCTTGCGCTTGGTCCAGCGCAGCACCAGCTGCGCCCAGACGAACTCCGTCGCCCAGATCGCCATACCGCCGAAGATCACCAGCCAGCCGGGCCCCGGCAGCGGCAGCATGATCACGCCGGCCACCACGACCGCGAGACCGACGACGAAGACTCCGACCTGCCAGCTGACATGCAGTGGCCGCGAACGCTTGATGAAGTGCGGCGCCCGCGAACCGAGCGGCTTCTCGGCCGGAGCGGTGTCCCCCTCCACCGTTCCCAGCCCCCCGTTACTCTGCGTATTCATGCCCCCCAACTTACCGGACGCGACCGCCCGCCGGAATTACCGCCGGGGACGATCTCGCAATCCGCCGGAAGAGGTACCTGAAGCCACACAAAACCGTCAGAGGGGTTTACAACGGCACCGTAGGTGGCATGTCGATTTCGCCGACGTGCGAATCCCCGAGCGCACACTGAGCGAAAGGCCCTGGCGCTTATGAACACCACGGTCAGCTGCGAGCTGCACCTGCGCCTCGTTGTGTCGAGCGAGTCCTCACTGCCTGTACCCGCGGGCCTGCGGTATGACACGGCCGATCCCTATGCCGTGCATGCCACCTTCCATACCGGAGCCGAGGAGACCGTCGAGTGGGTTTTCGCCCGCGACCTCCTCGCCGAGGGCCTGCACCGGCCCACGGGCACCGGAGACGTCCGCGTATGGCCGTCCCGGAGCCACGGACAGGGTGTTGTCTGCATCGCCCTGAGTTCCCCGGAAGGCGAAGCCCTGCTCGAGGCGCCCGCGCGGGCTCTCGAGTCGTTCCTCAAAAGGACCGATGCCGCCGTGCCACCCGGTACGGAGCACCGGCATTTCGATCTCGACACCGAGCTCTCGCACATCCTCGCGGAGAGCTGAGACGCAGCACGGTTACCGAAAGCACCCACCCGCTCACACTTGCGCCCGTCCGACTCGGGGAGACGGCGCAGGACCGACAAGTTCATACGGCACACTTCGGCGTCGTCGCCGCGGACCCACCGCGGAGTCGGCGCTGAAGCTTGTTCGAGGCGCTAGAGTCGGCGACCATTCGGCAACCCACGGGGGCGGTACCCGTCCGTCCCCACCCTGCCAGGGAGCGGAACCGTGATCATCACCCATGACACCCGGTGCGCGCTGGACGCGGTCGTCGATCTGCTGAACACCGCCCCGGAGGGCGAGGGCACCGGCGCGCCGGACAGCCTGACCGATCTCGCGGCCCTGGAGGACTTCGTCCGGCGCAACGCCATCAGCGGCGTGGGCGCGCTGGGTGCGGGCGACCTGGCGACCGTACGCTCCGTCCGCGCGCGCTTCGCCCGGGTCTTCGCGGCCGCCGACGACCGGACCGCGGCCGAGCAGCTGAACGCGCTGGTCGCCTCGGCGGGCACCACTCCGCAGCTGACCGACCACGACGGGTACGACTGGCATGTCCACTACTTCGCGCCGGGCGCGTCGGTCGCCGATCATCTGGCCGCGGACGGCGGGATGGCGCTGGCCTTCCTCGTCGTCGCCGGGGAGCGCGAGCGGCTGCGGCACTGCGAGGCACCGGACTGCCGGCATGCCTTCGTCGATCTCTCCCGGAACCGCTCCCGGCGCTACTGCGACAGCCGTACCTGCGGAAACCGGCTGCATGTCGCGGCCTACCGGGCACGGCGGCGGGAGGCCGCGGGCTGAGCGGCGGCGCGGCGGCAGCCCCGGGTGCCGGCCTCACAGGAGGAAGAGGTCGTGCATCGCGCCGAGAAGGAGCAGAAGGCCGATCACGGCGAGGAAGAGCATCAGCGGCGGCTGGGACAGCGCGAACAGACAACCGCGTGGTCGGGGGGACGGGGCGTCGTCTTGGGCGAGGGCGCACTCATCGTTCATCTCGCGCGCATCATGGCGCAGCTGATCGTCCGAGTGCGCCCGATGGACGCCTCAGCAGCGGTAGTTCATCAGATCCCGTGCTTTTTCAGGATCGCTTCGATGTCCGAGAAGTCATCCTTGGGGGCGCCTCCCTTGGCCGGTGCGGCCTTCCCCTTGGTGGCCGGCTGCGGCGCCGCGCGGCCCGCGCCGAGGGAGGGGGCGGAGGCGGCCGGGGCCACCGCGTCGGGCCGGTCGGCCGCCGCGGCACGGCGCTCCTTACGGCTGCCGGCCCCGCCCCGGCGGCGCTCCACCGCCCTGGTGGTCATGAACAGCACGACCGAGAGGGCGAGCACGCCGAAGCCGGCCCAGACCGTGGGCTTGAAGACGATCCCGGCGAGCCAGTCGATGACGCCCGTCATCACCAGGCCGATGGGGATCAGGGAATAGGCGGCGATGCGGGTCGCGGCCAGGAACCGCTTGCGGTATGCCGTGATCGCGGCGATGCCCAGGCCCGCCGCCGACACCGCGGCACAGACGGTCGAGGTCAGCATCCGGTCCTCCTGCCGATGGATGGATGAGCAGGCAGTCTGCTCCCTTCCATCCTGCCTTGTCCCGGCCCGCGGGGGCCATGTTCCGGCACGGCCTCAGGGACATCTCGGGGTCGGACTCCTTCCCAGGTCCCGGTTCGGCCGCTGGTCCGGGGTACCTCGCGGGACCGGCCGTGGGAAGACTGGAAGACTGGCTCTCATGAACGACGCCACCACCCCGTCCCCCGCCCGTCCCGTCCGCCCCGTGCTGGACGTGTGGTGCGAACTCCAGTGCCCGGACTGCCATGCCGCCCTGGAGGACGTGCGGGCGCTGCGGGAGCGCTACGGCGACCGGCTGGACATCCGGCTGCGCCACTTCCCCCTGCCGAAGCACCCGCACGCCTATGTCGCCGCGCAGGCCGCCGAGGAGGCCATCGAGCAGGGCCAGGGCTGGCCGTACATCGAGGCGGTGCTGGCGCGGACCGAGGAGCTCGGCAAGCGCGGGGACAAGCTGCTGCTGAAGGTCGCCGGCGAGCTGGGGCTGGACACCGAGGAGCTGGACACCGCGCTGATCGACGGGCGGCATCTGCTGATCGTCGACGCGGACCAGGCCGAGGGCAAGGCCATCGGGGTGACCGGGACCCCGACGTATGTGATCGGCGGCGAGCGGCTGGACGGCGGCAAGAGCCAGGAGGGGCTGCGCGCCCGTATCGAGGGGATCGCGGACCGGCTGCTGGCCGAACAGGACTGAGTCCGGGGCGTCACGGGCCCTTCGCGGGCCCGCTCACAGGATCGGCTTCCACAGCAGATAATCGGTGGGCCGGTAGCCCAGCGAGGTGTAGAGACCGAGCGCCGGGGCGTTGCCCGCGTAGACGTTCAGGCCGAGCGTGGTGTGGCCCGCCGTGAGGCTCTCCCGCTCGGCGATCCCCATCAGAGTGCGGCCGTGGCCCTGGCCGCGGTGTCCGGGGGCGACCCGTACATCGACGACATAGCCGCCGGGCTGGTCCGGCATCCGCAGGGCGACCCAGATGCTGCCGACATCCGCGCCGCCGTGGGCCAGGACGCGCAGCGCCTGGTGGGGGGTCTCCGCCCCCTCCGGGAGCAGGGCGCGATGCCCGGCGGCCGCGCTCTCCTCGGCGCGCTCCCGGGCCATGCCCTGGCCGACCTGCGTACGGATGTGCTCGGCGAGCGCGGCGTCCCGCCAGGCCGGGTACTCCGCCTCACTCAGCGCGCGGTCGCCGCTGCCCTCGGGGAGCGGGGGCGCGGCGGTGAGGGGCTTGCTCATCATGCGGCTGCGCTCGGTGTAGCCCAGCGCCGCCGCGAGCCGCCCGGCGGCCTCGGCGTCGGCCGGGACGGTCAGCTCGATCTGCCGGCAACGCCAGCCGCGCAGCACCTCTTCCGCGGCGAGCGCGGCGACCGTGGCGCGGCCCCGGTGCCGGTCCGGCTCGTCGATGGCCAGCTCCGCGATCCGGCCGGCCGCCGGGCCGAACCGGGCGTCCGTCGTCAGCCGTATCCCGCCGACCCGGCGGCTGTTGACGCAGATGTCGTACGCACGGGCCCGGTGCCCGTCGTCGTGCCCTTCTTCCGGTCCCGCGGGGCGCAGCGTTGTGGTCACGAGGACTTTCTACTCGCCCATGAGCGGGCGCGTCATCACCGCGGATCCAAGTCGGCGGCCGCCTGCTCGTCGAAGATCCGCATGGCTTCCGCGGTCACCGGGCCCGGGACGTCGGCCAGTTGACGGTCGTCGATCCGGGTCACGGCCTGCACATCGCGCAGCGTGGAGGTCAGGAAGATCTCCTCGGCCCGCTCCAGGACGTCCAGCGGCAGATCGGTCTCCTTGGCGCCGGCCCAGCCAACGGTCAGGGCGCGGGTGATGCCCGCCAGGCAGCCGGAGTGCAGCGGCGGGGTGTGCAGTTCGCCGTCCAGGACGACGAAGACATTGGCGCCGGTGCCTTCGCAGAGCGCGCCGACGGTGTTGGCGAACAGCGCCTCGGACGCGCCGCGTTCCCGCGCGCGGGCCAGGGCGACGACGTTCTCGCCGTACGACGTGGTCTTCAGGCCGGCGAGCGCACCGCGTTCGTTACGGGTCCACGGGACGGTGACGGCGGCGGTGGTGTCGGGGCGGCGCCGGGTCTCGGACAGCGCGATGACCAGGGTGGGACCCGCGTCGCCGCGGTCCGAGCCGAGCGGGGAGACACCGCCGGTGTAGGTGAGCCGCAGCCGGCCGAGGGCCATCGGGTTGGCCGCCATGACGGCCTCGCAGCCGCGCCGCACCTCGTCGAGGTCGGGATCGGGCAGCCCGAGCCCGCGGGCGGAAGTGGTCAGGCGCTCCAGATGACGGGTGAGGGCGAAGGCGCGGCCGTGCTCGGCCTTGATGGTCTCGAAGACTCCGTCGCCGACCGTCAGCCCGTGGTCGAAAACCGAGACCCGGGCGCTCTCCGCGTCCTGCAGTGCCCCGTCGAGCCAGATCTTCATCGCTTTCCTCCACTCACCTCATGCAGGCCCGACGCTACCGCCAGCAGCCTGCGCGCCTTCAACTCGGTCTCGGCCCACTCCCGCTCCGGATCGGAGTCCCAGATGATCCCCGCGCCGGCGCCGAAACGCAGCACCGGGCCGCCGGGCGGGGTGCGGTCGATCCAGAACGTCCGTATGCCGACCGCGAGCTCGCCGGTGCGGCGGTCCGCGTCGACCCAGCCGATGCCTCCGCAGTACGGGCCGCGGGGGGCGGTCTCCAACTCGTCGATGATCCGCAGCGCGCTGGACTTGGGGGCGCCGGTCACCGACCCGGGCGGGAAGGTGGCGCCCAGCAGATCCGCCCAGGCGGTCTTCTCGTTGGCCTCGGCCAGCTCACCGCGCACCGTGGAGACGAGGTGGACCAGGCCGGGGTGTTCCTCGACGGCGCACAGTGCCGGGACGGTGACGGTTCCGGTGGCGCAGACCCGGCCGAGATCGTTGCGGACCAGGTCCACGATCATCACGTTCTCCGCCCGGTCCTTCGCCGAGAGGTCCGCCGCGGTCCGCCCGGTGCCCTTGATGGGACCGGAGCTCACGACGCGGTCGTCGCGCCGCAGATACAGCTCCGGGGAGGCACTGGCGATCTCGACGCCGTGCGAGGGCAGCCGGATGGTGCCCGCGTGCGGCGCCGGATTACCGCGGGCCAGCACCGCGGACAGCGCGTCGACATCGGCCCGGCCGGGGTCGGGCAGCGGCGCGGTCAGCACCCGGCAGAGATTCACTTGGTAGACGTCGCCGGCCGCGATGTGTTCACGGACGCGCCGCACACCGCCGGTATAGGCGTCACGGTCCAGCGAGCTGATCCAGTCCTCGGGCGCGGGGCCCCGCCAGGCGTCGGCGGCGGGCCGGTCCGCCGTAGTGGCCGGCCGGACGTCGCCGAAGCGGGCACAGACCACTGTGCCCTCGAAGTCGGCGGCGACCGCCCACCAGCCCGTGGAGTCCAGGGCCGCGGGATCGCTGGTCACATCCCGCAGGTCAGTGGCTATCAGGCCGCCGAAGCGTGCCATCGGAGCGAAGTCGTGCACGTCAGCGAGTCTATGGCGGCGGCCCGCGGGCCGCCTGCGCCGAGCCAGCACCGCAGCACGCTGCACAAACGCGTTTTTGTACTGGCCCCGGAATCCGCTAGAGTTCAACACGTCGCCGGGACACGCAAGCGTCCCGGAGGCCGAGTAGCTCCCGGACGTAGTCTGGGAGAGACACCTGCGGACGTAGCTCAGTTGGTAGAGCACCACCTTGCCAAGGTGGATGTCGCGAGTTCGAGTCTCGTCGTCCGCTCGATGTGGGGGATCTTCCCGAACCCCCTCACTCCTGGTGGAGTGGCCGAGAGGCGAGGCAACGGCCTGCAAAGCCGTCTACACGGGTTCAAATCCCGTCTCCACCTCCAAGGACGATTAGCTCAGCGGGAGAGCGCTTCCCTGACACGGAAGAGGTCACTGGTTCAATCCCAGTATCGTCCACTGGATCCCCGGAAACGGGGTGTCCGTCCCGCGCGATTAGCTCAGCGGGAGAGCGCTTCCCTGACACGGAAGAGGTCACTGGTTCAATCCCAGTATCGCGCACGCAGCTGCGGATCTTTCGGGATCCGTGGTCCCGCGGACGATTAGCTCAGCGGGAGAGCGCTTCCCTGACACGGAAGAGGTCACTGGTTCAATCCCAGTATCGTCCACACCTGATCCCGAGGGCCGGAGCATTTCGCTCCGGCCCTCGGTCGTGTTTCAGGAGGAGAAGAGCATGTGGCCGAAGCCGCGGTGATGGCCGTGGTGTCCATGGTTGCCGTGATGACCGTGGTGGCCGTGCTGCGGGGCGCCCCAAGCAGGAGCCTGCGGGTAAGCCTGCGGAGCGGGTGGCGGCGGGGCCTGCTGCGCCCACTGTGACTCGAGACGGGTCAGCGCCTCCAGCTCCCCGTAGTCCAGGAATATCCCCCGGCAGCCGGCGCACTGCTCGATCTGCACGCCATTGCGCTGGTATGTCTGCATCGGTGCATGGCACTTGGGGCATTGCATCGTCGCTCAACTCCTGTCGTCCACCGCCGCTCACGGCGGCACCACCGGAACGGCCTCCCGGCAGCGGGGCGTTCAGCCTACGCCGGGGCCGGTGGGCGCCAACTGCTGCGGCGGGGACGTCATCCGGGCACAGGCGTCGACGAACGCGGTCTCGGCCTCGTCCAGGGAGCGGTCGGCGGTGGCGGCCTTGGCTATGGCGAGCGCGGCGGTCTGCACGGTGAGCGTGCGGGCCGGAAGGTCCAGGTCAGGCCAGGGATCGCCGTCCGGACCCACGACCGGGCCACCGGCCGCGCGGTAGGCGGCCAGGAAGCGCGTCCAGAGGTCCGGGGCCAGCAGGCCGGTGGCGAACCAGGCGGCGGGGCGGGCCAGGTCCCAGGCTCCGTCGCCCCGGCCGAGGTCGTCGATGTCGATGAGGAGCCAGGGGCCGTCGCCGGCGGGGTGGCGGATGAGCTGGCCCAGGTGCAGATCGCCGTGGCAGAGGGTGCCGGTCCGCGGCGGCGGGGCCTCGCCCCGGGCCCACGGGGGCAGCGTGGCCCAGGCCCGCTCGACGGCGGCGGCAGCCGCGGGCAGCGGCCCGGCGGCGGTCAGGGGTGCGTGGTGCCCGGACGCCCGGCCGTTGGACGGAACCGGTGCGGTCCGCAGCCGGGCCAGGGCACGGGCGGCCTTGGCGGGGCCGCGCATCGGCGGCACGGGGCCGGGAAGTTGGCGCAGGTCGACGCGGTGCAGCCGGGCCAGCAGGCGGGCGGTGTCCTCCCAGGGGGCGGCGTCGGGGTCGTCGGGCGGGGCCGGGCTGCCGTAGGGCCAGCGGGTGAGCGCACGGCCCTCTTCGGTGAGGGTGAGATAGCCGTCGGGGGCGGTGACCGGGAGCGGGGGCAGCAGGATGCCGTGCAGGAGGGGGTGGGCGGCGATGCGCAGCCGGGCGGCGAGGGCGCGGGGGTCGCCGTCGGGGGCGTGCGCCTTGGCGACCGTACGGCCGCTGCGGACGACCGTGCCGTCGGGGCGGTCGGCGAGGACCTCGCAGGAGGGGGCCGGGGCATCTTCCCTGGTCGCCGTCGCGGACAGGGCGGCCAGACGGTCGAGCAGTGAGGTGGTCATCGGTCCCCCGAGTCCGGCCCGGGCCGGATGCGCCGTGCGTGGTGGTGCGGGCCATGGGCGGCCCGGTCCGGGATCGTACGCGCGGTGCGGGCGGAACGGGACGGCCGCGGTCCGGAACGCTCGAAGGCCGGGCATCTCCCCAGATGCCCGGCCGTCGTGCCGTCCGCCGCACCCCCCGTCCCCACGGGGTTTCGGCCGGATGTCCCCCGTCCCGGGCCGCTCTCCCGGGACCGGGGCGCCAGTTCAGCGCCCCAACAATCCGACCACGGACGACGCCTGTGTCAGCACGGCTTCCCAGCCGCCGAAGACCACGGCGAGAACGATCGCCAGCGGCAGCACCATGACCACCGCGACGAGGGGATGGCGGGTACCGGCGGACTGCCGGCCCGCGAGCGCCGCGGGGACTCTGCGCCCCTGCGCCCGAAGGCCCCTCCGCCCGGAGGTCTGCGCCATCGTCCCGCTCCCGTCGTGTTCTGGGGCGGCGGGCGTCTGACCTCGGGGGACGAGTGCACCACCCGCCGCTTGAAAACCACCCTAGGCACGCGGGCGGCCGCAGGCGTCATGCCGTCGTATCGAATGGGCGGCCTCCAGGAGGATGACCTCACCGCGTCCCGTGTACTCCTCTGGGTGGAGAAACACGTCCAGGACCTGGGGACATCCCCGAGGGGGGACCGTCGGACGGACCGTCCCGGGCACTCCTGAGGGTGACCTCGCTCACTCCGGCCGCTCCCCCGCGCACGGCGGTCCCGCCCCGCACCGCACCCGGCCCGCCGCCCCTTCCCGCACCCCGGCCGTATCCCCCGCATCCGTCACCAACCCGGCCCGATCCCGCTACATCCCGCCAATCCCCCTTCTCCAGCGGATCATTGGGATCGCACCGGGGATACCGGGCCGCCCGCCGGGAAGAAGCGCTCACGCACGTCGGGGACCGCAGGTGGCCCCGGTCAATCCACCGGCCGACGCATGCGCGGCCTCTCAGCACAGCGAGCCGTCAATCCGTAAGCTGTGCCACGTCAGACGGTTGGCAGCGGAGGGGGCTCCCCACCGCAGGTAGGGGACGGACATGGCGATGATGCGGCTCCGACGCGAGGACCCGCGTGTCGTCGGGACGTTCCGGCTGCACCGCCGGCTCGGCGCGGGCGGGATGGGTGTGGTCTACCTCGGCTCGGACAAGCGCGGGCAGCGGGTGGCGCTCAAGGTGATCCGGCCGGACCTGGCGGAGGATCAGGAATTCCGCTCGCGGTTCGCCCGTGAGGTCTCCGCCGCCCGGCGGATCCGCGGTGGTTGTACGGCCCGGCTGGTCGCGGCCGATCTCGACGCGGACCGCCCCTGGTTCGCCACGCAGTACGTCCCGGGACCCTCGCTGCACGACAAGATCAACGAGGAGGGGCCGCTGTCCCCGGCGGAGGTCGCCTCCATCGGCGCCGCGCTCTCCGAGGGGCTGCTGGCCGTCCATGACGCGGGCGTGGTGCACCGCGATCTGAAGCCGTCCAACATTCTGCTGTCGCCCAAGGGCCCGCGGATCATCGACTTCGGTATCGCCTGGGCGACCGGCGCCAGCACCCTGACCCATGTCGGTACGGCCGTCGGCTCACCGGGCTTCCTGGCGCCGGAGCAGGTGCGCGGGGCCGCGGTGACCCCGGCGACGGACATCTTCGCGCTGGGCGCCACCCTCGCGTACGCCTGCACCGCGGACTCCCCCTTCGGGCAGGGCAGTTCGGAGGTCATGCTCTACCGCGTGGTCCACGAGGAGGCGCACCTCGGCGGGGTACCGGACGCGCTGGCGCCGCTGCTCGCGTCGTGCCTGGCCAAGGACCCGGCGGACCGTCCCAGCACGCTGTCGCTGTCGCTGCGGCTCAAGGAGATCGCGGCCCGTGAGGCGCACGGGCTGTCGGGCGGGCCGCTGGAGAACGGGCCCGGGGCCGGGGCCGGTTGGGAGCGCCGGACCTCGGAGCGGCCGACCGGGCAGCGGGCCGAGGAGTACGCGCGCCAGCGCACCGAGCGCCGGACGGCGGGCAGCTCCTCGCCGCGTCCGCATCCCTCCCGTCCCCCGGTCCCGCGGGACGCGGCGGACCGGCCGGCCGGTCCGGCCTCGGCCGCGGGGAAGAATCCGCGGACCGGCGGGCGCAACGGGCGACGGGTCCCGGCCGCGCGGCCCACGGGGCGAAACGGTTCACGTACCCCGGTCCGTACGACCTCCGGCGGGCGCCGGCCGGGCCCCGACCGCCGGCTGCTGCGTCAGCGCGTCATCGTGTTCGTGGTGGTGACGCTGCTGGTGGCGCTCGGCATCGCGGCCGCCCAGGGGTGCCAGGGGCCGGCCCGCGGACTCGGGGCGGAACGGTCCGCTTCGGCGGCCGCCGGGGTGGGGGTGGCGGGGCCTTACGGGGTAGGGGAACGGATCCCTTAGGGGGTGGGGGCGCCCCCTGCGGGCCTCAACGGGTGGGGGCGGGAGGGTATTCCCGCACCCGGATGCTGTTGTGGAGGCCGACGAGGGGGCTGTTGCGGCGGCCGCCGAGGGGCGGCGGCCGCCGGGGCAGGGCCCGTTCGGTGGGGCAAGGCCCGTCGGTGGGGCAAGGCCCGTCCGCTGATTCAAGAGCCAAGGGCCACGGCCCCTGCACACCCCAGGCGCTAAGCCGGGCGCCCGGTGGCCACCGCGTAGAAGGCGACCGCGGCGGCCGCGCCGACGTTGAGGGAGTCCACGCCGTGCGCCATCGGGATGCGGACCCATTCGTCGGCGGCCCGCAGGGCGCCGGTGCTCAGGCCGTCGCCCTCGGCGCCCAGCATCAGCGCGGCGCGCTCCAGGGTGTGCGGGGCGGCCTCGTCGATGGCGGTGGCCTTCTCGGCCGGAGTAAGGGCGAGCAGCTTGAAGCCGGCTTCCCGTACGGCGGCCAGGTCCCGGGGCCAGCTCTCCAGGCGGGCGTACGGCACGGAGAACACCGCACCCATCGAGACCTTCACCGAGCGGCGGTAGAGCGGATCGGCGCAGTCCGGGGAGAGCAGCACCGCGTCCATGCCCAGGGCCGCCGCGCTGCGGAAGATCGCGCCGATGTTGGTGTGGTCGTTGACCGCTTCCATGACCACGATGCGGCGGGTCCCGGCGAGGAGATCGGTGGCCGTGGGCAACGGCTTGCGCTGCATGGAGGCCAGCGCGCCGCGGTGCACGTGATAGCCCGTCACCCGCTCGGCGAGGGCCGGGCTGACGGCGTAGACCGGGGCCGGGACCTCGTCGATGACATCGCGCATCACGTCGACCCACTTGGCCGAGAGCAGCATGGAGCGCATCGCGTAACCGGCGTGCCGGGCCCGCCGGATGACCTTCTCGCCCTCGGCGATGAAGAGCCCTTCCGCGGGCTCGCGCCGGCGCCGCAGCTCGACGTCGGTCAGGCCGGTGTAATCGGCCAGCCGCGGGTCGTCCGGGTCGTCGACGGTGATGATTTCTGCCACGGGGAGATAGTGCCTTGTCGGTGTCGGGGTGCCAATGCCGCGTCGGGGGATCGGTTACCTGGGGGCAGGGGCGACGGCGACGACCTCGCCGATGACGATGACCGCCGGGGGGCGGACGCCCTCGGCCCGTACGGTCTCGCCGAGGGTCGCGAGGGTGGCGTCGACGCGGCGCTGGGCCGCGGTGGTCCCCTCCTGGATGACGGCGGCGGGGGTGTCCGCGGCGCGGCCGTGCGCGATGAGCTTGGCGGCGATGGCGCCGCTGTTCTCCACGCCCATCAGGACGACGAGGGTGCCGCGGAGCTTGGCCAGCGACGGCCAGTCCACCAGCGAGCGCGCGTCGTCGGGGGCGACATGGCCGCTGACGACGGTGAACTCGTGGGCGACGCCGCGGTGGGTGACGGGGATACCGGCGGCGCCGGGCACCGAGATGGTGCTGGAGATGCCGGGGACGACCGTGCAGGGGATCCCGGCCTCGGCGAGCGCCTGGGCCTCCTCCATGCCGCGGCCGAAGACGAACGGGTCGCCGCCCTTGAGCCGGACCACGGCCTTGCCGGCCTTGGCGTGCTCGATCAGCGCGTTGTTGATGGCCTCCTGGGCCATGAAGCGGCCGTAGGGGATCTTCGCGGCGTCGATGACCTCGACATGCGGCGGCAGTTCGGCGAGCAGGTCGCGGGGGCCGAGGCGGTCGGCGATGACCACATCGGCCTCGGCGAGCAGCCGGCGGCCGCGGACGGTGATCAGGTCCGGGTCGCCGGGGCCGCCGCCGACCAGGGAGACGCCCGGGGTGTGCGGGCGTCGGTGGTGCGGGGCGGCGAGGCTGCCGTCCCGGAGGCCCTCGACGATCGCGTCGCGTACGGCGGCGGAGCGGCGCGGGTCGCGGCCGGTGAGCACGGCGACGGTGACGCCCTCGCTGCGGCCGGTGGCCGGAGTCCAGGCGGTGGCCGCCTCGGCGTCGTCGGAGCGTACGCACCACACCCGGCGGTCCTCGGCCTCGTGGGACGCGGCGGCGTTGGCCTCCGGGTCGTCGGTGGAGATCAGCGCGTACCAGGCGCCGTCGAGGTCGCCGTCCTGGTAGCGGCGGCGTTCCCAGCGGACCTCGCCGGCATCGGCCATCGCCTCGACGGACGGAGTGGCGGACGGGGAGATCAGCAGGACATCCGCGCCGGCGGCGACGAGGGACGGGAGCCGGCGCTGGGCGACCTGTCCGGCGCCCAGGACAACCACCCGGCGGCCGGACAGCCGCAGTCCGACGGGGTAGGCGGCGTGTTCGGCGACGTGCTCAGCCATGGCGGTACGGCTCCTTGTGCGGATGATGCGGGTTCGGCGACCGGCGCAGCCGCTGCGGCTCTGGAGCGGCTGTGAGGGGGACGGCCGGGGTGGCGGTACGGCCCCGGCCCACAGCCTATGGGGCTGCGGGCCGGGGGTCATGCGGAGGTCAGGGCCTGATCAGGTCTTCTCCGTCACTCCGGCGGAGTCGAAGGTGGCGACCTCGTGCATGGCGCGGGCGGCGCTCTGCACCACGGGGAGGGCGAGCAGGGCGCCGGTGCCCTCGCCGAGGCGCAGATCGAGGTCGACGAGCGGGCGCAGGCCCAGCTTGTTCAGGGCCGCGACATGGCCGGGCTCGGCGCTGCGGTGCCCGGCGATGCAGGCAGCCAGCGCCTCGGGGGCGATGGCACGGGCCACCAGGGCGGCGGCGCCGGCGCTGACCCCGTCGAGGATCACCGGCGTACGCAGCGAGGCGCCGCCGAGGATCAGGCCGACGAGGGCGGCGTGCTCCAGGCCGCCGATCGCGGCGAGGACACCGATGGGGTCGGCGGGGTCGGGCTGGTGCAGCTCCAGGGCGCGGCGGACCACATCGACCTTGCGGGCGTGGGTCTCGTCGTTGATGCCGGTGCCGCGGCCGGTGACCTCGACCGGGTCGACGCCGGTGTAGACGGCGATCAGCGCGGCGGAGGTGGTGGTGTTGGCGATGCCCATCTCGCCCGTGAGCAGCGCCTTGTTGCCGGCCGCGACGAGGTCACGGGCGGTGTCGATGCCGACCTCGATGGCCTTGAGCACGTCCTCCTGGGTCATCGCCGGGCCCGCCGTGAAGTCGGCGGTGCCGGGGCGGACCTTGCGCGGCAGCAGGCCGGGGGTGGCGGGCAGATCGCCCGCGACACCGACGTCCACGACACAGACCTCGGCGCCGACCTGGTTGGCGAAGGCGTTGCAGACCGCGCCGCCGCCCAGGAAGTTGGCGACCATCTGGCCGGTGACCTCCTGGGGCCAGGGGGTCACGCCCTGGGCGTGCACACCGTGGTCACCGGCGAAGATCGCGACGGCGGCCGGCTCCGGGATGGGCGGCGGGCACTTGCGGGACAGCCCGGACAGCTGCGCGGAGATGATCTCCAGCATGCCCAGCGCCCCGGCGGGCTTGGTCATCCGCTTCTGCCGCTCCCACGCCTCACCGAGTGCCTTGGCGTCCAGCGGGCGGATGCCCTGAAGGGTCTCCTGGAGGAGGTCGTGCGGGCTCTCACCGGGCAGCGCGCGGCGGCCGTAGGTCTCCTCGTGCACGACCCAGGACAGCGGACGGCGCTTGGACCAGCCGGCCTGGAGCAGCTCGGGATCCTCCGGGAACTCGTCGACGTAGCCGACGCACAGGTAGGCGACGACTTCGAGGTGCTCGGGCAGGTCCAGTTCGCGGACCATCTCCCGCTCGTCGAAGAAGCTGACCCAGCCGACGCCCAGGCCCTCGGCACGGGCGGCGAGCCAGAGGTTCTCGACCGCGAGCGCGGAGGAGTACGGGGCCATCTGCGGCTGGGTGTGGCGGCCGAGGGTGTGCCGGCCGCCGCGGGTGGAGTCGGCGGTGACGACGATGTTCACCGGCGTTTCGAGGATCGCCTCGATCTTCAGCTCGCGGAACTGTTTGGCGCGCGCCTTGGGCAGCGACTTGGCGTACGCCTCGCGCTGCGCCATCGCGAGCTGGTGCATCTTCTCGCGGGTCTCGGCCGAGCGGATGACCACGAAGTCCCAGGGCTGCGAGTGGCCGACGCTGGGGGCCGTGTGGGCGGCCTCCAGGACGCGCAGCAGCACATCGTTGGGGATCGGGTCGCTGCGGAAGCCGTTGCGGATGTCGCGGCGTTCGCGGATCACGCGGTGGACGGCGGCGCGCTCGGAGTCGTCGTACCCGGCGGCCGGGGACAGCAGGCCGTCGGCGACGTCGGACGTACCGGCCGGGCTCTGCTGGTCGGCCACCTGCGACTGGTCGCCGTCTTCGCCCTCGCCCTCGTCCTCGCCGAGCTGGACGAGTGCCGCGGCGTCCTGCTGCTGGGGCGTCTCGTCGGCGTCGGCGGTGGGCTCGGCGTCGGGGGCAGGCTCGTCGGCGGGGGCCGCGGTCTGTGGAGCCGGGGCGCCGACGGGGGTGTGCTCGCCGGACGCCTGGGCCGGGATGTGGACGCTGACGGGCCGGGCTTCGGCGAGCGGCTCGGCGGGGGCGTCGGGGGTGGCCTCTGCGGGCTCGGCGACGGCTGCGGGCGCGGCGTCCTCGGCGGGCTCGGCGGGGGCCGCCTCGGCCGCGGGGGCGGTCGGCTCGGCGGCGGCCGTCGGCTCGGCCGGGTTGTCGACGGCGTCCGCAGCGGCCACTGCGGGCTGCTGCTCGGCGGGGGCGCCCGCGTCCTGCATCACGGCCTCCGGGGCGGGCTCTTGGGTGGTCTGCCGGCCAGCGGCGTCCACGGGGGCGCCGGGCTGCGGCTCTACGGCGGCCGGCTGCGGTGCCTCGGACGGCTCTATGACGGCCTGTTCCTGGGGCACACCGTCGTCGGTCGCGGGCGGGGCGACAGAGCCCTGGGGGGCGGTGTCGGACGTCGGGGCGACGGGCTCGGCGATGGGGGCGTCGGCGGTGGCGTCGGCCGGGGTGGCCTGGTCCGGGGTGGCTTCGGCGGGGGTGGCGGCCGCGGGGTCCGGCTGGGGGTCGGCGGCGGCGTCCGGCTGGGCCTCGGCGGCGGCGTCCGGCTGGGTCTCCGTGGAGGCGGCCTCGGCGGCGACGGGCTCGATGGTCGCCTCGGGCTGCTCGGCGGGCTGCTCGGCCTGCGGTGCCTGGGGGGCCTCGGCGGGGGCGTCGGCCGCCGACTGGTCCGCTTCGGGTGCCGTGGCCTGGGCGGGCGCGTCGGTCGGGGCCGGGGCATCGGTCGGCTGCGCCGGGGCCGAGGCATCGGCGGGCTGTGCCGGTGCATGTGCGTCGGGCTCGGCGGGCACGTCCTGGGCAACGGGCGCCTCGGGCGCCTCGGCGGCGACGGCCTCGGGCTGCTGGGCATCCCGGGCGGGGGCCTGTCCGGGGGCGTCCTGCACGGGGGCGTCGGGCGCGGGCGCGTCCGGCACGGAGGCATCCGGCGCAGCGACATCCTGCACAGGCGCGTCCACAGCGGCGTCCGCGACGGCGACATCCTGCACAGGGACGTCCGCAGCGGCGACATCCTGCACGGCGCCGTCCACAGCGGGACCATCCGCCGTCACGGCCTCCGACGCGACGCCCTCCACTGCAGCGCCCTCCGCCACAGCCGTTCCGTCGTGACCGGGCGCAATCGCATCCGGCACCGCGTCCGCAGCACCGTCCTGCGGCGCCATCGGCACCTCGGCCTGCGTCTCCTGCCCGGCCTCGGCAGCGGCTCCGGTGACGGGAGCGGCCTGCCCGCCATCCGCGGCCTGCCCGCCGTCCTCGGCCGGCAGCGGCATCGGCTGTTCGACGGGCAGTGCCGCGTCCTGCGGGGCGGGCTGTACGGGCTCGGCGGGGGCGACGGGTGCCTCGGGGGCGACCGTTTCTGCAAGCGGGGCGGCGGGGGCCTGGGCGGCAGCGTCGTTCCACTGCGGCACCTGTGACGGGATCTCGCCGAGTTGCGGGCCGGGCAACGGTCCCTGGCCCGCGGCGCCGTAGGTCTGCTCGGCGTTCAACTGCCCGCCGTAGGACTGCTCACCGTACGAGGGCGCGGCGTAGGACTGCTCGGCCGCCGCCACCTCCCCGGGGGGCTGCTCGGCGTACGGCAGGTCGGCGGCGGTCTGGGCGTCGGCCGCCGGGGCGGGCACGTCGGGCGTGGCCGGGGCGTCGAAGTATTCGGGGCCGCCCGTGGGAGGCCCGGCGTGCCGTGCGGCGGGGGGTACGGGGACCTCGGCCGGTCCGCGGTCGGCGAGCGAACGGACCACGCCGCCGGTGGGGTCGGGGACCGGCGGGCCCATGTGCAGCGGGCGGCGCGGGGGCGTGGCGGGGGCGGCCGCGCGGGCCCGGTCCGGCTGCGGGGCCGCGGGCTGGGGGATGCGGACGGCGCTGAGGTCGACGGAACCGGAGTCCCGGCCGCCGCTCTCGTGATCGCCGGTCGGGGCGGGCGTCGGCTCGTAGCCGGGGGTCCCCTGGGCGGCCGGGTCGAAGGGCGCGCCCTGGGGGTCCGCACCGTGGAGGGTGTCCTGCGGCTGCGGGAGCGGCTGGTGCGCGGGCTGCTCGCTCCAGGCGCCCTGGGCGCCCGGCATCAGCAGATCGTCGTCCGCGACCGCGCCGTCGGTCTGGCCGAGGTAGGGGTATGCACCCGGAGCGGGCATCATGCCTGGCTGCTCCGTCGGTCCGGCGTCGGCAGGGGAGGGAGTGGCCCCGGGTTGCGGCTGCCCGGGATGTCCGCCTGCGTTCTCCGGCTGTCCCTCGCCCGGGACCTGGCCGGTGTCGGTCATGCGTACCCCTCGCCCATTGGTAGTGCTCCTTCCAACCGCTCGTGCGACGCGCTCGACCGGGGCGCGCCGACGCCCCGATAGCTAGAACGAGCGAGCACGCCTCGCGGCACGTCCGCTCTCCAGAGCTTCATATTCGGCCAAAACCACAGCTTTTTCCGGATATTGGCGTACGAAGCCGAATGCGGAACGGCGGCGCAACGATCCGCCAGCCTACCTCGCGCGGGTTGCCGTGCTGGTCACGGGTGAGGAACGCGATACCCGCTGAGAAGAAACACCACGGACCGCTCGCGTTCGACCCAGACGGTGGTGTCCAGGTCCACGGACTGGAGCAGTGCGCACTCGACTTCGTAGCCGCCGTCGGCCAGCGCCCGGCCGAGCGATTCGGCCTCGTCGCGGGTGGCCGCGTGGGTGACGATACGTTCGGGACGGCGGGCCGCGCAGGCGGTGAGCACGTCCGCTCCCCCGCCGCCGACCCGGATCACGTCGGGCTCGGGCAGGTCCTCCAGGATCTGCGGCGCCCGGCCGTGCACGACCTGGAGTTGGACACCGTGCCGGCGGGCGAGGGCGGTGGTGCGTGCGCAGGCGTCCGGGTCGGCGTCGACCGCGATGACGGCGGCGCCGAAGCGCGCGGCCTCCACCGCGGCGGCGCCGCTGCCCGCGCCGATGTCCCAGACCAGGTCGCCCACCTGCGGCCCGAGACGCGCGAGTTGCGCGGTGCGCAGCTGGACGGACTCGCCCTCGCCCAGGGCGCCGCCGTACGCGCTCGCCGGAAGTCCCCAGCCGCGCGGGCCCGTCGGGTGGCCGACCTCGTGACCGGCGATCCAGCCGGTGCCCTGCGCCGCGGCACCGGCAGGCGAACCGCCGATGACAATGACGACATTGGGGTCACGCCAGACATGGTCGGCGGCCTTGTCGGAGGTGAGGACCGTCACCTGCTCCCGTTCGGTGCCCAGTTCCTCGCAGATCACGAAGGTGCGGTGGACGCCGCCGAGCAGCAGGGCGAGTTCGGCGGGACCGGCGCCCGGCGAGGTGAGCACCGCGACCTTGGTGTGGGCGCGGCAGACGTTCACGGCACGGCGCAGATCGCGGCTGTGGGCGACCACGACCTGGGCGTCGTCCCAGGGCATGCCCGCCTGTGCGAAGGCGGCGGCGACGGAGGAGACGGCCGGGACCACTTCCACTTCCAGGCCGTGCTCGGGGGCCCGCAGGGTGCGGACGACACCGAAGAAGCCGGGGTCGCCGTCGGCGAGCACCACGGCGGTGCCGCGGTGCTGGGCGATACGGCGGGCGGCCAGGGTCACACTGCCGAGCCGGATCCGTTCGGCGTTCGGCGGCACTTCGGGAAGGGCGAGGTGGTGGGCGGCGCCGGCCACCAGCGTGGCGGCGCCGAGCGCGGAGCGGGCTGCGGCGGTCAGTGGAGAGCCGTCCCATCCGATCACCGTGACCCGGTCGGCCATGCTCGTCAGTCTCCTGGGGCTGCTGTGGTTACGCGGGCGGGGCGGCAGACAGAGCGGCCGTTGGCCGGTGGTGGTACCGCTGTGGTGCGCTGTTCCGCGCTGGTCGCGCAGAGGCGCGGCAGGCCGAGACTACCCCGTGCGGTACGGACCTGAGTGCGGGCGTGGTCAGTTCCACTCGGGGTAGCTGAATCCGTTCGCATCCGCCAGGCGGCCGGGGACCCCTTCGAGGTCCTCGGGCAGCAGGCTCCACACGATCAGATCGGTCCGGATGTCCGTCCAGCCGCCGTCCTCGGTGCGGCTGCGGGCTATGAAGGCGTTGCGCAGCACGCCCTCGCTGATGCAGCCGATCTTCTGGGCGACCTGCTGGGAGGCGGTGTTGCCGGCGGCGGTGCGCAGCTCGATGCGTTCGAACTTCCGGTCGTGGAAGAGCCAGTGGGCGACGGCGAGCGAGGCCTCGGAGGCGTACCCCTCACCGCGGGCCCAGGAGGCGACGATGTAGCTGATCTCGCTGGAGCGGATCCGCCAGTCGGTGTTGCGCAGTTGGACCACGCCGACCAGGCGCTGGGTGAGGAACTCGGTGACCGCGAAATCGATCCCGTGGCCCGACATCCGCTCCGCCTGGGCGCTCTCGGTGGTCCAGCGGCGCGCGGCGTCCTCGGTGTACGGCTGGGGTATCGCGGTCCAGGCGGCGACCAGCTCGTCGTTCATCATCGCGGCGAGGGACGGCACATCGGCCTCCTCGAAGGGGCGCAGCACCAGCCGGTCCGTGCTGATCGAGGTGTCCGGAAAGGTGGATGTCATGCCGCTGCTCCCACGCCGTTGACTGTGGTGTCCGGACCGTCGCGGGCTGTGAGACCGCGAGGTCACGGGCCGTCTTGACCGTCTTGAATGCACCAGCATGCAGCATCGGCGTACGGGTGTGCACGTGCGTGGGCCCCGGGCGCGCGCCGGGCGCGTCCGGGGCCTGCGGGCCGCCCGTGCGGACGGACACCTTCCGGTGACCTGCGCACGGCGACTGCGTGTCCACACCCGCCCAGCCCCCGAAGGGGGGGGTGGGCGGCGGGGAAAAAACCGGCCCGGCGGAAAACCGGCCCAGTAGGGGGCGGCAGAGCCCTCGGCCAGTGGGCGGCAGAGTTCCCGGCCGCGCTGGGCGGCGGAGCCCTCAGCCCCCTAGGTGGCCGTCGGCTCCTGGCCGCCGGTGGCCGTCAGCTCTTGGCCGGGCCGAAGGCCGGGATGACCGAGCCGTCCTTGTACTTGTCCTCGATGAACTTCTTGACCTCGGGGGAGTTCAGGAGCTTGGCCAGCTTCTTGACCCGCGGGTCGTTCTCGTTGCCCTTCTTGACGGCGAGGAAGTTGGCGTAGGGGTTGCCCTTCGCCTTCTCCAGGGCCAGCGCGTCCTTCGAGGGCTTGAGGTGGGCGCCGATGGCGAAGTTGCCGTTGATGATCGCGGCGTCGACGTCTTCGATACGCGGCGCGGTCTGTGCGGCCTCCAGCTCGGTGATCTTGATGCCCTTGTCGTCCTTGACATCCGTCAGCTTGGCGTCGGAGCCGACACCGGGCTTGAGCGTGATCACACCGTTGTCGGCGAGCAGCTTGAGCGCGCGGCCCTCGTTGGAGGGGTCGTTCGGGACCGAGACGGTGCTGCCGGCCTTGAGGTCCGCCAGCTTGTCGATCTTCTTGGAGTAGACGCCGAGCGGCTCGATGAGCACGTTCTGGACGGGCACGATGTGCGTGCCGTTCTCCTTGTTGAAGGTGTCGAGGAACGGCTTGTGCTGGAAGAAGTTGGCGTCGACCTGGCCGTCGTCGGTGACCTTGTTCGGCATCTTGTAGTCGGTGAACGGCTTGACGACCAGCTTGAGGCCTTCCTTGGCCGCCAGCTCGTTCTTGACGAAGTCGAGGATGGTGCCGTGCGGGGTGGGGCTCGCGGCGACGACGAGCGGGGCGTTCTTGTCACCCTTGTCGCTGCTGGCGGTGGTGTCGGAGGGCGCCGAGCAGGCGCTCGCGCCGAGGGCGACGGCGGAGGCGGCGGCGATGGCCACGGTGATCTTGACGGTGTTGCGCACGAAGAGTGCCTCTTTCTTGTGTCACACGCGAGGGTTCCGCGTGAGGTCCGCCCGGCAAAGGGTCCGGGCTCTTGGGCGGAGCGGGTGGCTCCGGGATCAGGCGGCTTCGGTGACGGCGGCCGGCTCCTCGGTGCGCGTGCGGCGCAGACCGACGCGCAGGGAGGAGGCACGGGTGCCGCGCTGGGCGAGCCGGCGGACGACGAGGTCGCCGAGTACCTGGACGAGGGTGACCAGGAGGATCAGCTCCACCACGGTGGCGATCATCAGCGAGGTCTCGTACTGCTGATAGCCGTAGGTGTAGGCGAGGTTTCCCAGACCGCCGCCGCCGACCGCACCGGCGATGGCGGAGTAGCCGATCAGCTGGATGACCAGGGTGGTGACGCCGGCGATCAGTGCGGGCAGCGCCTGCGGGAGCAGCACCTTGAAGACGATCGTCCAGGTGCCGCCGCCCATCGCGTGGGCGGCCTCGACCAGGCCGTGGTCGACCTCGCGCAGCGCGGCCTCCACCAGCCGGGCGAAGAACGGGATGGCGGCGAGGGCCAGCGGGACCACCGCGCCGGTCGGGCCGATGGAGACGCCGACGAGGAGCCGGGTGAAGGGGATCAGCACCACGATCAGGATCAGGAACGGGAAAGACCGCCCGATGTTCGCGATCGCGCCGAGCACCTTGTTGACCACGACGTTCTGCAGGACGGCACCGCGCTGGGTCAGATGCAGCAGCACACCGACCGGGATGCCGAAGAGCACCGCGTAGAAGGTCGACCACCACACCATGAAGAGGGTGTCGAGCGTGTTGTCGTACAGCAGCGGCTGCATCTCGTTCCAGGTCACTTGGCACCTTCCTTCTGGAGCGCGGCGGCGGGCTCCGGGGTGACCGGCCGGTCGGCGGGGTCGGTGGCGGTCGCTGCGGCGCCGGTGGCGACGTCCGCCACGTCCACCTGGAGCCCCTGCTCCCGCAGGAAGCCGATCGGCACGACGTTCTCCTCGAAGCGGCCGGGCAGCTCGATGCGCATCCGGCCGATCTGCTTGCCGCCGACGGTGTCCATGGCGGCGCCGAGGATCGAGATGTCGACGTTGTAGGTGCGCGACAGCTCGGAGATCACCGGGCGGGTGGCGGCCGAGCCGTGGAAGGTGATGTCGACGACGGTGCGGTCGTCGGCGGAGGGCTCGCCGCCGACCGGGAACAGCTCCCGGGCCAGCTCGGAGCCGGGGGTGGCGAGCAGTTCGGCGACGGTGCCCTGCTCGACGACGCGGCCGTTCTTCATCAGCGCGGCCGAGTCGCAGATCGTCTTGACGACGTCCATCTCGTGCGTGATGAGCACGATGGTCAGGCCCAGCTTGCGGTTGAGGTCACGCAGCAGCTGGAGGATGGAGCGGGTGGTCTCCGGGTCCAGGGCGCTGGTGGCCTCGTCGGAGAGCAGCACCTTGGGGTCGCCGGCCAGCGCGCGGGCGATGCCGACGCGCTGCTTCTGGCCGCCCGAGAGCTGGGCGGGGTAGGCGTTGGCCTTGTCGGCGAGGCCGACCAGGTCCAGCAGCTCCAGCGCCTTGCGGGAGCGCTCCCGGCGGTCGACCTTGAGGATCTCCAGCGGCAGTTCGACGTTGTCCTGCACGGTGCGTGAGGACAGCAGGTTGAAGTGCTGGAAGACCATCCCGATGTGGCTGCGGGCGGCGCGCAGTCCGGCGCTGGCGCGCTTGCCGCGGCCGGCGATGGAGGTCAGTTCCTGGCCGGCGACGGTGACCGTGCCGGAGGTGGGGCGCTCCAGGAGGTTGAGGCAGCGGATGAGGGTGGACTTGCCGGCGCCGCTCTGGCCGATGACGCCGTACACCTCTCCTTCGCGGACGTGCAGATCGACGCCGTCCAGGGCGGTGACTTCGCGGTCTCCGGAACGGTAGACCTTGGTCAGGCCCGTTGTGGTGATCACAGGGAATTCCGTCACTGTCGAGTGCTCGGCGGCTCGCCCGCCGGGCACGGGGCATTCTTGCGAGTGCGGCAGAGGGGAACAGGGAGCGGCGGCGGGCGCGGGGCCCGGCTCCGGGTTCCGGTGACGCGGGGCGGCCGAGGGCGTCGGGCGTCCGACGTACGGCTCATGGCAGGGTCTCGCTTCGGGGCGCGAGGCTCAGGCGGGGGCCCTCAGCGGTCACACATTCGACACATGCAACGAGCACCGGGCGTCTGGTACGCCTCGGTCGCAGGGGTGCGGTAGCTCGTCGTGGTCATGCGGGCAGTAAACCAGACAGCAGCACAGCCCGATCAAGCCAGTCCGCATTGCGGACACCACTGACCGACCCGTGGACAGCCTCTCGCCCGGCGGAAACGATCTCGCCCGACCCGTCCGTGGCCTGCACTGATGCGGCGAGGCGTGGCGGGAGCGGATGAGCGGCCGACGGCGCGGGGCCCGGTGTGCTGTGGTCAACGCCACGGTCGGCGTCCCGGCGCGTGGCCGGAACCTGGCCGGGGCCCGGGAGCCCGGGGCGCCCTCCCGCGGGCGTGCGGACCGCGGTGGGGCCGGGCGCGGCCGCCCGCCCGCCGCCGATTAGCATCGCTCCATGCTCCACAACCCCACGGCGCGCGGCCACGCCGTCCGGAGGCCCCGGTGATCGACGCGCTGACGATCGCGGTCGCGGTGACCGCTCTCGCCCTCGCCGCCTGGTGCGGCTTCGCGGCGTTCCGTGACCAGCCCACCAAGGACTGGCACTTCATCGGCATGGGCCTGGTGTCGCTGCTCGGCATCGTCCAACTGGTCATCGCCGTCGTGCAGTTGTCCCGCGGAGTGTCGCCGGACAAGGGCACCGCGCTCTTCGTTTCGTATCTGCTCGGGGCCGCCGCCTGTGTCCCGGCGACCGGCTTCATGTCGCTGTCGGAGCGGACCCGCTGGGGTTCGGCCACCGTCGCGGCGGGCGCCGTGGTGCTGGCCGTCCTGGAAGTGCGGCTGTTCGACATCTGGGGAGGCGGCAGTGCCTGAGATCACGAGGACCCCACAGCCCACCGAGGCCGGCCCGGCCCGGCGCTCCCTGGGCACCGGCCCCGGCCGGCTGCTGGTCGCGCTCTACGGCATCTTCACCGTCGCGGCCGCCTCCCGCTCGCTGTACCAGCTCCTCGCCCAGTTCGACCGGGCCCCGCTGGCGTACGGCCTCTCGGCGGGCTCCGCGCTCGTCTACGGGTTCATCACCTTCTCGCTGGTGCGCGGCGGCGAGGGCGCCCGCCGGGCCGCGTTCGCCTGCTGTGCGCTGGAGCTGCTCGGGGTGTTCGCCATCGGCACCTGGACGCTGCTCGACCCGTCCGCGTTCCCCGACGCCACGGTCTGGTCGGACTACGGCATGGGCTACCTCTTCATCCCGGTCTTCCTGCCCGTCACCGGGCTGCTGTGGCTGCGCCGGTCGCGTACGGAGCGAACGACGGCCTGAGGCCGCCCGGCGAGCGAGCTGCGCCATCCGGGTGAATAGCGGGGCCGCACCTCGCCCCGGGGCGGACGCCCTGTCTGACTGGAGTCCGACAGGCGTTCAGGGGGTTCGCCGGCGCGGAAACGGAGCGGAAGATGCCGATCAGTCCGAACCAGGGTTCCACCGGCGGCGGTTTCGCGGCGACCCTCACCGGCACCGGTCTCACCGGGGCCACGGTGGTGCGCTTCGGAAGCAAACCGGCCACCATCACGGCCACTTCGCCCACCTCGGTGTCGGTGGTGGCCCCCTCGGGAGCCGGTGTGGTCGACACCACGGTGACCACACCGGGGGGCACCAGCAATCCGGTGCCCTTCTATTACGTCCTCCCGCCGGTGATCCTCGATGTCTCGCCGGCCTCCGGGCCCCTGGCGGGCGGCAGCACGGTCACCGTCACCGGACGCAACCTCACCACCGCCACGTCCGTGCTGTTCGGGAGCACCGCCGTGACGCCGACGGTGCTGTCCGACAGTGAGCTCACGGCCGTCAGCCCGGCCCATGCGGCGGGCGAGGTGGCCCTGGTGGTCACCGCGCAGGGCGGCACCGCCACCGCGTCCGGGACCTTCGGTTTCGTGGCCGCGCCGAACGTCACCGGCTTCAGCCCGGTGACCGGTCTGCCCGCGGGCGGCACGCTGGTCGACATCACGGGCACCGCGCTGGCGACGACCACCCAGGTGACCTTCGGCAGCGTCCCGGCCACCTTCGCCGTGCTGTCCGACACCCGGGTCGCGGCCGTCGCGCCCAGCCATGCCGCGGGCACGGTCACCATCACGCTCACCACCACGGGCGGCAGCGACGCGGCCCCCGGGGTCTTCCTCTATCTGCTCTGACAGCGGCTCCGCCATCGGCTCCGCTGTCCGCTCCGACGAGGACGGATGGAGGCGGACCCACCCGCCAGGTGCGGGTCCGCCTCCGGCCCTAGGCCTGTGCGACGAGTTCCCCCGCGCCGGCCGGCTGGGGTACTTCCTTCTCCAGCGTGACCACGTTCAGCCGGGGGGTGCGCTGCTCGGTGCCCACGGGCACATAGCCGTGGCTGCGGTAGAGCCGCAGATTGCCCTCGCTGCGGTGGCCGGTGAACAGGCGGTAGCTGGTGGCCGAGCGCTCGGCCACCAGCCGGCCCTCGACGGCGTCGAGCAGCCGGCCGCCCAGGCCGTGCCGCTGCATCCGCGGGTGCACGATGAGTTTGGCTATCCTCCCGGTGCCGTCCTCGTCGACCGTGCCGCGCACGGCGCCGACCACCTCCTCGCCGAGCCGGGCCACCACGACGCAGCCCTCGCCGAGTTCGGCCCGCAGCGCCTGCAGCGTCTGGGTGAGCGGCTCGATGCCGTAGTCGTCGTACAGCGCGGCTTCCTGCTGGTAGCAGAGGTACTGGAGCTTGAGGATCTGCTCGGCGTCCTGGTCGGTCGCCGCAGAGATGGTCACACTCGTGCCCATGCGCGTATGCCTCCCCTATTCGGTTCGCTGGTCCGGGCGCGCTGGGGGTGAGAGGGGTGCGCCCGGAACGATGTGCCCTGACCGACGGTGCCGTGGGGTACCCGGCGCCGCCCGGCGGTGCTGACACCGCCTCTTCCGGAATCCCCGGCGGAGGGCGGCGGCAATCTTCGCCGCGAGCATTCTGCGCAGGCAATTGGGGCAAGCGGAACGGACCGGCACCCAGCTCCCCTGTGACATTCCCAACTCAGATGAGAATGCCGGGGAGGTGGGGCCGGTCCGGGCGGCCGGGCGCCGCCGCGACGGCGGTCCGCGGCCGGCGTCAGCGCTTGCGGAACTCCGCGGCGGCCAGCAGCGCGGTGTCGGGGTTGTCGGAGAACAGGCCGTCGATACCGGTGCCGAGGTACGCCTTGAACACCCCGAGGGCGTCGCCGTAGGCGTTCGGGTCGGTGCCGCGGCGGTAGTCGGCCGGCAGGAAGCTGTTCTCGTTGCGGACCGTATACGGGTGCAGGACCAGTCCGGCGGCGTGCGCGTCCTTGACGACGGACGTGGGCTCGCCGAGCTTGCCGTCCTTGTCCCGCGGGATGATCACGGTCAGGTCCGGCCCGATGCCCTGGGCGAAACCGGCCAGCCACTTCAGGCCCTCGGGCTTGACCAGATCGGCGACCTTGCGCGGGTCGCCGGCCTCGGTGAAGTCCCAGGGCCGGGAGTCGAGCGTGGAGAGCAGCACGACCTTGGGGCAGTCGACGAGCTTGCCCAGGCGCTGGATGCTGCTGGGCTCGAAGGACTGAAGGAAGTTCGGGGAGTTCTTACGGTGCCGGCCGTGCGCGCGCAGCGCCTTGGCCAGCCGCTCCTCCAGGCCGAGGCCCAGCTTGCGGAAGTAGGTGGGGTGCTTGGTCTCGATGTGCAGCCAGACGCGGCGGCCCCGCTTACGGCCCTCGCGCTCGGCCCAGCGCAGCACCTCCTCGAAGGTCGGCACCTCCCACACCCCGTCGTAGAGGGTGTTGTGCTGCCGAGTGCCCGGTATGCGCTCCTTGGCGCGCAGCGTCTTGAGTTCGGCGAGCGTGAAGTCCTCGGTGAACCAGCCGGTCAGCTTCACCCCGTCGACGGTCTTGGTGGTCTTGCGGTCCGCGAACTCGGGGTGCGCGGAGACATCGGTGGTGGCGGTGATGTCGTTCTCGTGGCGGCAGACCAGATGCCCGTCCTTGGTGGGGACGAGGTCCTGCTCGATGACGTCCGCGCCCATGTCCAGGGCGAGTTGGTAGGAGCCGAAGGTGTGCTCGGGGCGGTAGCCGCTGGCGCCGCGGTGGCCGACGATCAGCGGTACCGGCAGCTCCTGGGGCGCCCCGGCCCGGCCGGCCGCGCTCGCCTGGCCGGCTCCGCCGAACACCGCCGCTCCCGCGCCGAGAGCCGCGGCCCCCAGTACCGTCCGCCGTCCCGGCTGCTGGCCCTTGTGCATGCGCACACTCCTTGTCTGAGGCATTCGCTGGTCTTCGGGGTGCTTCCGGGTGTTTTCCGGCGTGCGGTGAGGCGTGTTGCACACCGGCCCACGGAACCCGGCCGATCGTAGGCACGGACGGGCCATGCCGGGGAGCCGGACGACGACATCGGGGGGAAGATGGTGGTAACACATGTCAACTGTGCGTATCGACCTCGTGAACCCGATGTGCGCGCGGGAGTGACCCGCGAGTATGGTCCTTGGCTGCGCGGAGTTCCGCGTGTGCTTGACATTGACCATCACGTCCCGGAGGGCCCGTTGTCCCGCATTGTGCTGAAGGCGATTCTCGGATTCGTCATGCGTGTCCTGTACCGCCCGAAGGTCGAGGGCATGGAGCGCATTCCGGCGACCGGACCGGTGATCCTCGCCGGTAATCACGTCACCTTCATCGACTCGCTGTTCCTGAGCCTGGTGGTCAAGCGCCCGGTGTACTTCATCGGCAAGGACGAGTACGTCACCGGCAAGGGCGTCAAGGGCCGGCTGATGGCCTGGTTCTTCACCAGCGCCGGCATGATCCCGGTTGACCGCGACGGCGGGCACGGCGGGGTCGCGGCGCTGATGACCGGCCGCCGGATCCTGGAGGAGGGCAGCGTCTTCGGCATCTACCCGGAGGGCACCCGCTCCCCCGACGGCCGTCTCTACCGCGGCCGTACCGGCATCGCCCGGCTCACCCTGATGACCGGTGCGCCGGTCGTCCCGTTCGCGATGATCGGCACCGACAAGGTGCAGCCCGGCGGCAAGGGCCTCCCGCACATCGCGCCGGTGACGGTGCGCTTCGGTGAGCCGCTGGACTTCTCCCGCTACGACGGTATGGACCGCGACCGCTATGTCCTGCGGGCCGTCACCGACGAGGTGATGAGCGACGTGATGGAGCTGTCCGGCCAGGAGTACGTCGACATCTACGCCACGAAGGCCAGGGCCGCCTGACCCGTCCGCCGTGCGCCGGGCCCCATCCGTTCTCCGGATGGGGCCCGTTGTCGTATCCGCTGCGGTGCGGGCGGGTCAGCAGGGGACCCGGAAGCCGCCGGGGGCGCGCTGGCCCTCGGCGCCGCCGGTCAGGGCCGTACGCAGGGCCGCCTCGGGGCGCGGCACCATGCTGCCGTCGGGCTGGAGCAGCTGCTGGCGCTGGGTGACGGTGCCGGTGCGGGCGCCGGGCACCCCCGCGTTCTTGACCGCCACCCGGTTCAACGGGGCGGGCTTCAGCTGCTTCATGGCGCGGATGAAGGAGACAAAGCTCTCGAAGTCACGGGTGTGCCGGACCGGTGCGGTGAAGCCGGTGAAGGCGCTGAAGCCGTCCTGGTTGATGAGGGTGTAGGAGGGGGCGGCGAGCCGGTAGCGGCGGGTGAGGTCGAGGGCGGTGCCGTCGATGAAGACCTCGGCCGGGTCGATCCGCCGGCCGACCGCTCCCGCGGCGTCGAAGGTGTAGCGGACGTTGGCGGAGACGGCCAGCGGGGAGAAGCCGAGGCCGCCGCCGGCGGTCGGGGCCCACTGCTCCTCCAGGGCGTCGTGCAGCTGCCGGCCGGTGACGGTGACGGTCATGATCGGGTCGCCGAAGCCGACGGAGTTCCAGGCCTGCGCGAAGGTGACGGTGCCGCCCGTCTCCTCGTCGCGGATCAGATCGCCGGCGATCACGGCCTGGCCGACGCGTGGCGCGACCGCGATGACGGCGAGGTCCGCGGGGGTGTTGGGGTGGTCGGCGGGATCGTCCATCGGGCCGAGCGGCTGCCGGCCCGCCCACAGCGCCCAGTCGGCGACGAGGTTGCCCATGGTGGACTCCCCCACCGCGTTGCGCCGCCGGGTGAAGGAGGCGGTCTGGGTGCCCAGGCGGCTGCGGGCGCGGCGGCTGCCGTAGTCCGCCCAGTAGCCGGCGATCGACTTCAGGTCCGGGTCCGGTGTGACATCGCGGGTGTTGGGGTGGTTGGTGGCGGTGGTCAGCTCCCGGATCACCGCGCCGGTGTCGGGGTCGAGGCGCAGAGTGATCTCGTTGACGAGCTGGCCGTAGCAGCCGGCCTCGACGAACGGCCGGGGCACGCCGTCGGGGTCGGGCAGCATCATCGTGAAGGCGCAGTGCCAGTGGCCGGTGACGATGGCGTCGATGTCCGGGGAGACGCGCAGCGCCAGTTCGTAGGCGGGCCCCGAGGGGTTGCTGCCGCTGGAGAAGTCGCTGCCGGCCACCGCGCCGTCGTGCATGCTGAGCACGATCGCCCGGACACCGCGGGACCTGAGCTCCGCCGCGCAGCGGTTGGCGGTCTCCAGCTCGTCGAGGGTGCGCAGTCCGGGCTGGTAGGAGCCGGGGAAGGACTCGGTGCCGATGGCGGTCAGATGGATGAAGCCGACCGGCAGCCGGCGGCCGCCGCCGGCGTCCACGTACTCGATGTTGTACGGCGGCAGCACGAGCTCGCCGTTCCCGTTCCACACCATGTTGGCGCTGTAGTAGGGAAACTTCGCGCCCTGGAAGCGGCGGCCGGTGGAGTCCTCGAAGTCGTCGTCGCGGCCGACGACGGGGAAGCTGTCGCCGTCCTCCATGTGGGAGGTGAGGAACTTCGCGGACTTGTCGAACTCGTGGTTGCCGGCCGACGCGAAGTCCAGACCCATGGCGTTGAGCGCCTCGATGGTGGGCTCGTCGGCGAAGGTGGCGGCGTCGAACTCCCAGCCGGAGAAGAGGTCGCCGGGGGCGAAGAAGAGGGAGTTGCGGTGGCCGGCGCGCAATCGCTCCAGGTGGGCGGCCATATAGGCGACGCCGCCCACGGTGTAGGTCTTTCCGCCGGCTCCGGTGATGATCGAGTGGGCGCCCGGGGCGCCCTGGAGATAGCCGTGCAGGTCGGTGATGTTGAGGAGCTGGACGTCGACATATTCGTCGGCGGTGGCCGCGTCGCGGGCGTGGCCGGTGGCGTAGGCGTTGCTGCCGATGGCGCTCGCGGTGGCCAGGGCCCCCGCGGCGGTGAAGAAGGAGCGTCGTCCGATGTCGCGCACTGCGTCACTCTCCTGAGCGGGCCGTCCGTGAGGGGACGACGGGAGAGTCAAGCAAGCCGCTCCGGACGGCCGGTCACCAGGATGCGTACCGGGCGTGAACGGGCGGGGGACAGTCGCCCCCGGGGCGTGTCCCGTGGATCATCGCGGGTGCGGGGACCGTGATCCACAGGACACGCCCTGGGGCGCGCCGGGTGCCCGCCGTCCGGCGGAGCGGCCGTAGCGCGTTACGGGCGTTCCGCCGGGTCGCCGGCCGCCGCGCCGGAGTCGCCCCCCGGCTTCGCCGCGGCCGTGGAGAGCGCCGCGGGCCCGGCCGGGGCCGGGCCGGACGCCAGCTCCTGGCCGCGGAGCAGGAACCATGCGGCGACGGCGGCGGACAGCAGGACCACGGCGCCCACCCCGGCCGCGACGTCGACGCCCGCGACGAAGGAGTCCTGTGCGGCGCTGATCAGCGCCGCGCCCTGGTCGGCGGGGAGTTGGCCGGCCGTCTCGACGGCGCCGCCGAGCGATTCACGGGCGGCGGCGGTGGCGGCCCCCGGGACCCCCGGCGGTGCGGCGAAGCCCCGGTAGATGCTGGTCACGATGGAGCCGAGCAGGGCGATGCCGAGCGCGGCGCCCAGTTCGTAGGCCGTCTCGGAGACCGCGGAGGCGGCGCCCGCCTCCTCCTTGGGCACGCTGGAGAGGATCACATCGGCGGTGACGGTGAACGAGAATCCGGCGCCGACGCCGACGACGAAGAGGATCACGCACATCGCGGCGGTGCCGGTGTCGGCGTGCAGGGTGGTGCAGCCGACCAGCGAGAGTCCGACCATGGCGAGGCCGCCGGCGACCACGAGCCGTACGGTCAGCCGCCGGGCGACCCAGCCGGCGGCCAGTCCGGCGCCCACCGCGCCGATCGCCGCCGGGAGTTCGACGAGCCCGGCGTTCAGCGGCGAGCGCAGCTGCACCATCTGGAGGAACTGGGAGAGGAAGAAGACCAGCCCGGACAGTCCGAGGATGGTCAGCAGGTCGGCCAGCACCGCTCCGGAGAAGCCCCGGTGGTGAAAGAGCTTCATGTTCAGCAGCGGCGAGGGGAGGGTGAGCTGCCGGCGGACGAACACGAACAGGGTGAGCACGCCGACGACGGCCGCCAGGGCGATGTCCCAGCGGTAGCCGTGCACCGCCGCTTCCTTGATGGCGTAGACGACGCAGACGATGCCCACCAGGGCCAGCAGGACGCTGGGGATGTCCCAGGGGCCGGGGTCCGGATTGCGTGACTCCGGGATGACCTTGGCGCCGACGGCCACCAGCAGCGCCATCACCGGCAGGTTGATCAGGAAGACCGAGCCCCACCAGAAGTGCCCCAGCAGAAAGCCGCCGAGGACCGGGCCGACGGCCATACCGGCCGAGGCCATGGCGCCCCAGATGCCGACGGCCAGACTGCGTTCCTTGGGGTCGTGGAAGAGGTTGCGGATCAGCGCCAGCGTGGACGGCATCAGCGTCGCACCGGCGACGCCCTGGAGCGCCCGGGCCAGGATCATCATCTCGGGCGTGGTGGCGTACGCGGCGAGCACCGACATCGCGCCGAAGCCGACGGAGCCCAGCAGCAGCAGTTTCTTGCGGCCGATGCGGTCGCCGAGGCTGCCCATGGAGACCAGCAGTCCGGCGATGACGAAGGAGTAGATGTCGCCGATCCACAGCAGCTGCGTGCCGGACGGCTGGAGGTCTTCGCTGAGGAAGGGGGTGGCGAGGCCGAGGACCGTGGCGTCGACGCCGACCAGGAGGACGGCGAGGACGAGGACGGCGAGCGCGAGCCAGCGGCCCGGTCGGGGCTGGTCGTCCACATGGGCCGAGCCGGCCGGTCCTGACGCTATGGTCTCGGTCATTTCTCCATGCTCCGTCGGATGCCGCCGAGCAGCAGCTCGGCGATCGAGTGGTGAAGGTCGTTACGGGCGACCCGCCCTTCGTGCACGGCCCAGGCGCCGGCGCCGATCAGTCCGTAGAAGGCCTCGGTGAGCCAGGCGGCGCTCAGATCGATCCGGAAGTCGCCCTCTTCCTGGCCGCGTCGGAAGAGCGCGCCGAGGCGGGCGTCGAGCTCGGCCCAGCCGGCGTTGATCTCGCCGTCCTCGAAGAGCTGGTTCTCGGTGAAGAGGAAGGCGAGTACGGCGGCGACCGGTTCGGCTTCGGCGATCAGCCGGCGCAGTGCGCCGGCGGCGTCCCCGTCGTCCAGCCGGGCCGCGTCCATCGCCTGCCCGCACTGGGCGATGCCGTAGTCCTCCAGCGCTCTGATCAGCGCGTCCCGCCCGGCGAAGTGCCGGTGCAGGGTCGCGCGGCTGATGCCCGCGGCGCGGGCGATCTCGTCCATCGGTGTCGCGGCCCGCCGCGTGAGCAAGGCGGCGGCCTCCTTGAGTACCCGTTCACGATCCAAGGCCATGAGACACACACTAGCCGAATGAGACACGAATGTCTCATCCAGCTCTCCCCACGCACACGACGGCGGCCCGCCCCCGGATCTCCTCCGGGGGCGGGCCGCCGTCGTACACCTCTGCCGGCTAGGCCAGACCGGTGGCCTTCTTGGCCGTCGCCCACTCCTGCTGCGTGACCAGGTCGGCCCGCACCTCGGCGAGCTGGACCGCCACCGCCGAGGGGGCGGTGCCGCCGCGGCCGCTGCGCGAGGCGAGCGCGCCGGGGACGTTGAGGACGCCGCGGACCTCGGGGGTCAGATGCGGCGAGATCTTCGCGAACTGCTCATCGGTGAGCTGGTCCAGCTCGATGCCGTGCGCCTCGCACTCCTTGACGCACTCCCCCGCGACCTCGTGCGCCACCCGGAACGGCACACCCTGCTTGACCAGCCACTCCGCGATATCGGTGGCCAGCGAGAAGCCGGCCGGGGCCAGCTCCTCCATGCGCTCGCGGTGGACGGTCAGGGTGGCCATCATCCCGGTGAACGCCGGGAGCAGCACCTCCAGTTGGTCGCAGGAGTCGAAGACCGGCTCCTTGTCCTCCTGGAGGTCACGGTTGTACGCCAGCGGCAGCGCCTTGAGCGTGGCCAGCAGCCCGGTCAGATTGCCGATGAGGCGCCCCGACTTGCCCCGCGCCAGTTCGGCGATGTCCGGGTTCTTCTTCTGCGGCATGATCGACGAGCCGGTCGAGAAGGCGTCGTGGAGCGTGACGAAGGAGAACTCCTTCGTGTTCCAGAGGATGACCTCCTCGGCGATCCGGGAGAGGTTCACCCCGATCATCGCCGTGATGAAGGCGAATTCGGCGACGAAGTCACGGGAGGCCGTGCCGTCGATGGAGTTGCCGGACGAGCCGTGCTCGAAGCCGAGGTCGGCGGCGACCGCCTCCGGGTCGAGGCCGAGCGAGGAGCCGGCCAGCGCGCCCGAGCCGTACGGGGAGACGGCGGTGCGCTCGTCCCACTGCCGCAGCCGCTCCGCATCCCGGGACAGCGACTGCACATGCGCCAGCACGTGATGGGCGAAGAGCACCGGCTGGGCGTGCTGGAGGTGGGTGCGGCCCGGCATCGCGACGTCCGGGTGGGTCTCGGCGAGGCCGACCAGCGCCTCCTGGAGGTCGGCGATCAGACCGCCGATGATCCGGGCGTGGTCCCGCAGGTACATCCGGAAGAGCGTGGCGACCTGGTCGTTACGGGACCGGCCGGCCCGCAGCTTGCCGCCGAGGTCCGGGCCGAGCCGCTCCAGCAGCCCGCGCTCCAGGGCGGTGTGCACGTCCTCGTCGGCGATGGTGCCGGTGAACGAGCCATCGGCGACATCCGCGGCGAGCTGGTCGAGCCCGGCGTGCATGCGGCTGAGCTCGTCCTCGGTGAGCAGGCCCGCCTTGTGCAGCACCCGGGCGTGCGCACGGGAGCCCGCGATGTCGTACGGGGCCAGCCGCCAGTCGAAGTGGACCGACGCCGACAGCTGGGCCAGCGCCTCTGCCGGACCGTCGGCGAACCGGCCGCCCCAGAGCCGGACGTCACCGCTGTTGCTGCTCACTGCTGCTCCTCAAGGCTGCGGTAGATGTGCCACCGCCTCCCCACCGCGAGGGCAGGGAGGCGGCAACCTGATGAATCCAACGAGTCGGCTCAGGCGAGGTCGCGCTTGGCCGCGATCTTGCTCGACATACCGAAGAGCTCGATGAAGCCCTTGGAGAGCGACTGGTCGAAGGTGTCGCCGGTGTCGTACGTGGCGAGGTTGAAGTCGTAGAGCGACTGGTCGGACTTCCGGCCGGTGACGACCGCGCGGCCGCCGTGCAGCGTCATCCGGATGTCGCCGGTGACCTGCTGGCTGGCCTCGTTGATGAAGCCCTCCAGGGCCCGCTTGAGCGGCGAGAACCACAGGCCGTCGTAGACCAGCTCGCCCCAGCGCTGCTCGACCTGCCGCTTGTAGCGGGCCAGTTCGCGCTCGACGGTGACGTTCTCCAGCTCCTGGTGCGCGGTGATCAGCGCGATGGCGCCGGGCGCCTCGTACACCTCACGGGACTTGATGCCGACCAGCCGGTCCTCGACCATGTCGATCCGGCCGATGCCCTGGGCGCCGGCCCGCTCGTTGAGCTGCTGGATCGCCTGGAGGACGGTGACGGGCTTGCCGTCGATGGCGACCGGGACGCCCTCCTTGAAGGAGATGACGACCTCGTCGGCCTCCCGCTGGGTGGCCGGGTTCTCCGTGTACTCGTACACGTCCTCGATCGGCGCGTTCCAGATGTCCTCCAGGAAGCCGGTCTCCACGGCCCGCCCGAAGACGTTCTGGTCGATCGAGTACGGCGACTTCTTGGTGGTCGCGATCGGGAGGTTCTTCTCCTCGCAGAACGCGATCGCCTTGTCCCGGGTCATCGCGTAGTCGCGGACCGGGGCGATGCACTTCAGGTCGGGGGCGAGGGAGGAGATACCGGCCTCGAAGCGGACCTGGTCGTTGCCCTTGCCGGTGCAGCCGTGGGCGACGGTGGTGGCGCCGTGCTTCCTGGCGGCGGCCACCAGGTGCTTGACAATGGTCGGCCGCGAGAGCGCGGAGACCAGCGGGTAGCGGTCCATGTACAGGGCGTTGGCCTTGATCGCCGGGAGGCAGTACTCGTCGGCGAACTCGTCCTTGGCGTCCGCGACCTCGGCCTCGACCGCACCGCAGTCGAGCGCACGCTTGCGGATGACGTCCAGGTCCTCGCCGCCCTGGCCGACGTCCACGGCAACGGCGATGACCTCGGCGCCCGTCTCCTCGGCGATCCAGCCGATACAGACAGAGGTGTCCAGGCCGCCCGAGTAGGCGAGTACGACGCGCTCGGTCACGGGTTTCTCCTTACGGTGCATACGCTGATGGGTATAAGTATGCACTCCACCGTATGTTTCGTCAACGCGTCGATGAATATGCAGGTCAGCGGCGGGTCGCCGGCGTGGCGCGGAGCCTCAGCCGCCCTCTTTGAGCACCTCGGTCAGCACGTTCACATGGCTCGCCGACAGATCCTTGGTGGCCGTCAGCAGCGTCAGCGGCCCCTCTTCGGCGTACTCCCGCAGCCGCTCCAGCGCCCGCTGCGCGGTCTCCCGCGCCAGCTCCTCGCGATAACGCTCGGCGAAGACCTCGAACCGCTCCCCCTCGTGCCGGTACCAGCGCCGCAGCTCGGACGAGGGTGCCGCGTCCTTGCACCACTCGGTGAGCTGCGCATCGGCCTTCGACAGCCCGCGCGGCCACAGCCGGTCGACCAGCACCCGGGCCCCGTCCGCCGGCTCCGGCGGCTCGTACACCCGGCGCACGCGGAGGGCGTTTCTGGCAGACATTTCACCCATAACCTCATCGAACCACGGAAGCGGGGCCTCCGCCGGAGGCCCCGGAAGCGCCCCCGGGGGCCCCGCTTTGGATTCAGAGGCCAGGACAGGGTATTTTTCTTCTGCACGCCCCGGCCGGGAGTTCTCCGGCCGGCACGAGCACCGGGACGTGGCGCAGCTTGGTAGCGCACTTGACTGGGGGTCAAGGGGTCGCAGGTTCAAATCCTGTCGTCCCGACGGTGCAGTAAGGGCTTTCAGCCCAGGTCAGGGCCTTGCTTCAGATCACTGAAGCAAGGCCCTTGATCGTTTCCGGGGTTTCTCGGCCCGGGTCCTGGTACCTACTCGCCCGGGGCGGAGTAGTAGTCGGCCAGCATCTGCGACGGCCAGGCCGGCTCATGGACCTCGCCCTGCGGGCCCATCACGCCGAACCAGGGCTTGATGTCGAGCACCGGCGTGCCGTCCACCGCGTCCAGTGCCTCCACCTGCAGGTCCAGGCCGTCCACCGCGACCAGGCGGCACCGCGAGACACCCAGCCGGTTCACCCGCCGCATATTGCGATGGGCGAACGTACCGCCCGCGGGCCAGTCCGGGTTGCCCCGGGGCCGTCGCAGCTCGGGAGGCAGGTCGCCGGGGGCGGTCAGGTGGAAGAGGAACACGACCTCGATATGGGAGAACGCCTCCAGACCGACCACCGACTCCTCGGTGTAGCGCTCGGAGTCGATGCGGATGACGGAGCGGGTGCCGCCCCAGTAGTCATCCGTCGGTTCCACGCGTCCGCCGATCACGTGGGCGACGGGCACGACGGTGAATTCTTCTGCCACGGTGCTGAGCTCCTCGGGGTGGGGGCCGGAAGTACGAAGTTAGGTGGGCGGGCGGCTCTCCACTGCCGCTCCCGGGTCACGGGAGCGGCAGTCCCACCAGCATCACTGCAAACACCGGGGAGTCCGGGAACGGCTGGTCCTCGCCCACCTTCCGGTACCCCCAGGACTCGTACAGGGCCTGGACCCTGGGGTGCGTCACGTCTACTAGCAGCGCACCGAGGTCCGCGCCCCCGGCACCCATCAGCGCCCGGTGCAGCCGCTCGGACGCGCCCGTCTTCCGCCACCGCTCGCGCACCATCAGTTCCGAGAAATGGAACGTGCGGCTCTTCTCCGGCGCCGGGTCCAGGTGCTCACGCCACCATTCGCTGCCCTCGGTTCCGGGGGCTCCGTAGGCGAAGCCCACCACCTCGTCGCCGTCGTACGCGATCACGCAGGAGAACTCGGGGTGTCCGCCCCAGTGGTCGACGAACCACGGGAACTTCTGCCGGAACTCGTCGTCCGGCATCTGGTCGGCGTGCACGTCTGCGTGCACGTCGAGCAGCGTCTGCCGGATCTCCGGCAGGTCGCCGTGGCTGTAGTGGCGCAGTTCCAAAGCGGAGGTCATCAGGTGTGGCTCCATTCTGATCGGTAGCGGTCCCGCCACTCGCGCACGGTGTTGGCGTCCGGCGAAAGAGTGATCAAATCGCGGTGGAAGTCTCCGAAGAGGGAACGCATCCGGCCCGGCAGGGGGGTGCCGTCCATCAGCGCGAACACCTTCTCCGTGGTGCCGCACGCCTGGTCGATGTCACGCTGGTGCAGCTGCGCGAGGGCGAGCTGGAGCGTGACCATCGCACGGTTCCGGCGGAACTGCTGTGGGATGGCTGCCAGGGCGCGGTGTGATGCGGCCTCGGCCCCGGCAGCGTCCCCGATGTAGCCCCGGACGACCGCCGTGAGAGCCAGCAGTTCAGCGAGACCGTAGAAGTCCATCCAAGCCGGCCGGGGAGTGTCTTCCGGGGCCTTGGCCAGCGCCTCTTCCGCGTATCCCAGGGATCGCAGGGCGCCTTGCCGGTCCTGGAGGGGGGACTGTCCGACGGCTGTGCGTGCATGGGCCAGAGAGCCGAACAGTGGGTCGCGCCGGGTGATGCGCGTCGCGAGGGCGGCCTGTGCGGCGCTCACGGCCTGGGTGTAGTCCTGCTGTTGTCTGGCGGCCATGGCATACAGGTTCCATACGCCAAGTTCCGCGACGGAGTCCTGCGCCATGCCGGCCAGACAGAGGGCACGGTCCAGGTGCCCGGTTGCCTGACGGGCACTGCCGGCGTCCAGCAGCGACCAGGCCGCGGCCTTCGTGTAGTCGGCGGCCACGCTGAAGAGACGCTGCCGGATGCGCTGGGACGCCGCCCGCTTCTGTAGTTCCAGCGCTTCGGCGGCACCCGCCAAGGCGGCCCGCTCCAGGGCCTCGTGCCCGCCTTTTGCGGCGTCCAGGGCGGTAAGGGCGTCCAGGCCGCTGCGGAGGCGGATCACCTCTGAGGTGCCGACGGCGTACGGCCGGGCGGCCACCAGGGGCACGACGGCGGCCGTTGTTCCGGTGGCGGCGGTGAGGAAGTGCCTGCGACGCACGGGATCCTCCGTCCTGTGAGGGCCACGTCTGCCCGCCGGAGGAGCAAAGCCCAACTCCTCGGCGGAACATCCGAATACTGCTTCCAAGGCTTCCCGCTGCCGAGGGTGCGGCCACCGCGTCTTTCCGGTCAGCCATTGGCGCACGGTGCGGTCGCTGACGGTGCCCGCCCGGCCGAGCGACCGCAGGTAGTCGTTCACCGCCTCGGCCAACTCGGCCTGGGTTAAGCCCGCTTCTCCGAGGGCGCCGGCAAGACTCTCGTTCGCCTTCACGCATGCACGGTATCCAGATCGCGCTTGTCGGTATCTCGGACAGCGGCGAAATTTCCGGTCGACCGTACTGCACACGGTGGCGGATTTTCCTCATGGCATATGACAGCCCGTCGTTGGATGCATACAGGGCGTCGCTGATCGGAACGGTGCAGCGGCCCTAAGGAGAGAGGCCCGCCTCCACCCCCTGTTCGGGGAAGCGGGCGGCACCTCACAGCCCACCACCGACGAGGTCCTGATGACCATGACCGCATCCCGCCCCACCGGGCACCCCGGATACATCGAAACGCTGCTGCGCAGACCCGAGAGCGTGGCCACCGCCCGCCGTCTGGTGCGGACTGCGTTGGCGGCCTGGGACATGGAAGAACTGGCCGACGACGGAGCCTTGGTGGTCTCCGAGTTGGTGACCAACGCCGTGCAGCACGCACGGAGCGAGGTGATCCGGCTGGTCGTCAGTCGCCCCGGCCCGACAACAGTGCGGATCGGAGTGGTGGACAAGTCAAAGGCCCCTCCACAGCACCGCCCGTCAGGGAACGAG
Source organism: Streptomyces sp. P9-2B-2 (assembly GCF_030406865.1). NCBI lineage: Bacteria > Bacillati > Actinomycetota > Actinomycetes > Kitasatosporales > Streptomycetaceae > Streptomyces > Streptomyces sp. P9-2B-2. The sequence goes on from NZ_CP129126.1 coordinate 1,877,070, forward strand.
GACGACAGCGGGCGCGGCCTCGTGCTCGTGGCGGGACTGGCGGATGACTGGGGCACCGACCTGCTCCCCTGGGGCAAGCGGGTCTGGAGCGAACTGCACAGGAAGGACAGCCGGTGAACGGCGCGGGGAATCCCTGGGTGGGTGATCTGGTACATGACGAGGATGCCGACCGGACCGGCATCATCAGCGACGTACGCAAGGGCGTCTACGTGCTACGGCCCGATACCGGGCCGGGCGAATGGTTCTGCAGTGCCCCCGACCGGCTGACGCTGATTGTTCCTCGCGAAGAACGGCGTGACAGCTGAACTGCGGTGCTGCGCCCGACCGCCCCGGCGGTGGAAGACCCGCACGGGGCGGCCGGGCCCGCCGGCGCCCCTACGGCACCGGCGGCACCGTGTCCGACAGGTCCCGCTGATGCGGTATCACGATCTCTTCCGGCTTCTGAAGTGCCACGGTGCGTGCCGGGGAGGGAATGCGGATGCCCTCGGCCCGGTAGCGCTGGTGCAGGCGCTTGATGAACTCGTGCTTGATCCGGTATTGGTCACTGAACTCGCCGACGCCCAGGATCACCGTGAAGCTGATCCTGGAGTCGCCGAAGGTGTGGAAGCGGACGGCCGGTTCATGGTCGGGGTCGCCGCCGTCGACGTCCTTCATCACGCTCTCGATGACCTCCATGGTGACCCGCTCGACATGGCCGAGGTCGCTGTCGTAGCCGACGCCCACCTGCACCAGGATCGTCAACTTCTGGTCCGGGCGGGTGAAGTTGGTCATGTTGGTCCCGGCCAGCTGGGTGTTGGGGATGATCACCAGGTTGTTGGAGAGCTGGCGCACCACCGTGTTACGCCAGTTGACGTCGACGACATAGCCCTCCTCGCCGCTGCTGAGCCGGATGTAGTCGCCGGGCTGCACGGTCTTCGAGGCGAGGATGTGCACGCCCGCGAAGAGGTTGGCCAGGGTGTCCTGGAGCGCCAGGGCGACGGCGAGGCCGCCCACGCCCAGCGCGGTCAGGAGCGGGGCGATGGAGATGCCCAGGGTCTGGAGGACCACCAGGAAACCCATCGCCAGCACGATGATGCGGGTGATGTTGGCGAAGATGGTGGCCGATCCGGCCACCCCGGACCGGGACTGCGCCAGGGCCCTCACCACGCCGGTGATCACCCGGGCCGCGGTGAGCGTGACGACCAGGATGAGCAGCACGGTCAGCGTCCGGTTGACGGTGTGTCCGACCGTCGGCGTCAGCGGCAGCGCCGCGGCGGCCGCCGCCAGGCCGCCCGTGAGCGCCGCCCAGGGCACAACGGCCCGCAGTGCGTCGACGAGGATGTCGTCCCCGCTCCAACGGGTCTTGAGTGCGTGTTTGCCCAGCCAGCGCAGGGCCACCCGCAGCAGCAGTCCGGCCACGATGCCGGCGGCGAGCGCGGCGCCGGCGACGATCAGGTCGTGCAGTGTCACCGCGCGGTTCACCGGCCGGCTCCTCCCGCGACCGGGAGGAGCGGACGTGCTATGAGCCGGATGTGATGTCTCGTCACCATGCCACCTGCTTGTCTCTAGGGCTGTGAAGGCGCCGGGACATCCGTGGACGTCCCGGCGCGAACTGCCATCCTGCCGTATGCGGTTCGGCGGGGAGAGAGTGGCTCGGGTGGATGCTCCGCACAACCGCCGCTCGGGGGCGGGACGAGGCGCCCCGGGGGTGACGAGAAGCCCCAGGGAGCGCGTGCGGAGGGGCTCAGTGCGCCTTCTGGGCCAGCCGCAGCAGATGGTCGGCGAGGGCCTGGCCGCCCGCCGGGTCGCGGCTGATCAGCATCAGGGTGTCGTCGCCGGCGATGGTGCCGAGGATGTCGTGGAGTTCGGCCTGGTCGATGGCCGAGGCCAGGAACTGGGCGGCGCCCGGCGGGGTGCGCAGGACCACGAGGTTGGCGGAGGCCTCGGCGGAGATGAGGAGTTCGCCGGAGAGGCGGCGCATCCGCTCCTCCTTGGCGGACTCCCCCAGCGGCGCCCGTGGCTTGCGGTCGCCGCCCTCGCTGGGCACCGCGTAGATCAGCTCACCGCCGGTGTTGCGGATCTTCACCGCGCCCAGTTCGTCCAGATCGCGGGAGAGCGTCGCCTGGGTGACGGACAGGCCGTCGTCGGCGAGCAGCTTGGCGAGCTGGCTCTGGGAGCGGACCGGCAGCCGGTTGAGGATGTCCACGATCCGGCGGTGGCGGGCGGTGCGGGTCTGCGGTACGGCCTGGCCGCCGTTCTGCGCCTCGTTGTCCTGCGGCTCGGTCATCGTTGTCGTCAGTCTCCGGCTCGTCGTTCCCCGTCGGCCCCTTGGCGGGCCGTGTTGAGGACGGCGGGCAGCTTCCGGAGGAACTCCTCCGCCTCCTCGTCGGAGACGATCAGCGGCGGGGCGAGCCGGACGACGTCCGGCGCGACCGCGTTCACCAGGAGGCCCGCGTCCTGAGCCGCCTGCTGCACCTGCGGCGCGAGCGACTCCGTCAAGACGATACCCAGGAGCAGCCCCACACCGCGGACCTGGCTGACCAATGGGTGGCCCAGCGCCTCGGTCCCGGTACGCAGCCGCTCGCCGACGCGCTTGACGTTCTCCAGGATGCCGTCGGCCTCGATGGTGTCCAGGACGGCGAGCGCGCCGGCGCAGACGACCGGGTTGCCGCTGAACGTCGAGCCGTGCGAACCGGGCGTGAGCAGGTCGGCGGCCCGGCCGAAGGCCAGCGTCGCGCCGATCGGCAGTCCGCCGCCGAGGCCCTTGGCGAGGGTGACGATGTCCGCCTCGACGCCCTGCGCCTGGGACTCCAGCCAGTGTCCGGTCCGGCCGATGCCGGTCTGGATCTCGTCGAGGACGAGCAGGGTGCCGGTGGCGGCGGTGATCTCGCGGGCGGCCCGGAGGTAGCCGGGCGGCGGGACGATGACGCCGTTCTCGCCCTGGACGGGCTCCAGGATGACGAAGGCGGTGTCGGTGGTGACGGCGGTGCGCAGCGCCTCCACGTCCCCGTACGGGACGTAGTCGACGTCGCCGGGCAGCGGGGCGAAGGGGGCCTGCTTGGCGGGCTGGCCGGTGAGCGCGAGGGCGCCCATGGTGCGGCCGTGGAAGCCGCCGGCGGTGGAGACCATATGGGTGCGCCCGGTCAGCCGGCCGATCTTGAAGGCGGCCTCGTTGGCCTCGGCGCCGGAGTTGGAGAAGTAGACCCGGCCGGGCCGTCCGGCCAGCGCGAGCAGGCGCTCGGCGAGGGTCACGGTGGGCTCGGCGACGAAGAAGTTCGAGACATGGCCGAGGGTGGCGACCTGGTCGGAGACCGCGCGGACCACCGCCGGGTGGGCGTGCCCGAGGGCGTTGACCGCGATACCGCCGAGGAAGTCGAGGTACTCCTTGCCGTCGGCGTCCCACACGGTGACGCCCTCACCGCGGACCAGCGGGATACGGGGGGTGCCGAAGTTGTCCATCATGGCGCCCTGCCAGCGCCCGGTGAGGCCCGCGTTGGTCGGCGGGCCGTGGGTGTGTGCCACGTCGCTCATGTCGCCCCCTCGATCGTGTTCGCGTCCGGCACGACCATCGTGCCGATTCCCTCGTCGGTGAAGATCTCCAGCAGGATCGAGTGCTGGACCCGCCCGTCGATGACCCGGGCGGTGTGCACCCCGTTGCGGACGGCGTGCAGACAGCCGCGCATCTTGGGGACCATGCCGCTGGCCAGGTCGGGCAGCAGCTTCTCCAGTTCGGTGGCGGTGAGGCGGGAGATCACCTCGTCGCTGTTCGGCCAGTCCTCGTAGAGGCCCTCGACGTCGGTGAGCACCATCAGCGTCTCGGCGTCGAGCGCGGCGGCCAGGGCGGCCGCTGCGGTGTCGGCGTTGACGTTGAAGACACCGGAGGCCCCCGAGGCGCCGGAGGCGGTGTCCTCCTCGTCGCTGCTGCGGGCGATGGAGGAGATGACCGGGATCCGGCCGTCGTCCAGCAGCGCCTGGACCGCGCCGGGGTCGATGGCGGTGATCTCACCGACCCGGCCGATGTCCACCCGCTCGCCGTCGACCTGGGCGAAGTGCTTGGTCGCGGTCATCAGATGGGCGTCCTCGCCGGTCATGCCGACGGCGAGCGGGCCGTGCTCGTTGAGCAGTCCGACCAGCTCGCGCTGCACCTGGCCGGCCAGCACCATCCGTACGACGTTCATCGCCTCGGGGGTGGTGACCCGCAGGCCGCCCTTGAACTCCGACTCCAGGCCGAGCAGGTCCAGCTGGGCGCTGATCTGCGGGCCGCCGCCGTGCACGACGACGGGGCGCAGCCCGGCATGCCGCAGGAAGACCACGTCCTGCGCGAAGGCGCGCTTGAGCTCCTCGTCGATCATGGCGTTGCCGCCGAACTTGATGACGACGGTCTTGCCGTGGTGACGGGTCAGCCAGGGCAGCGCCTCGATGAGGGTGCGGGCCTTGGGCAGCGCGGTGTGTTTGCGTGCGCTCATGCGCCGGCCTCGCTTCGCTCGCCCTGCTGTGAGCACAGCGCGCACCTGTCCATGAATCGTTCGCTCCGCTCACTCATGCGCCGGCCTCGCTTCGCTCGTCCCGCTGTGAGCACAGCGCGCACCTGTCCATGAATCGTTCGCTCCGCTCACTCATGACGAGTACGCGCTGTTCTCGTGGACGTAGTCGGCCGTGAGGTCGTTGGCCCAGATGACCGCGGACTCGGTGCCGGCGGCGAGGTCGGCGGTGATGCGGACCTCCCGGTAGCGCATGTCGACCAGCTCGCGGTCCTCGCCCACCGAGCCGTTCTTGCAGACCCAGACGCCGTTGATGGCGACGTTCAGCTGGTCGGGCTCGAAGACGGCGGACGTGGTGCCGATGGCGGAGAGCACCCGGCCCCAGTTGGGGTCCTCACCGTGGAGGGCGCACTTGAGGAGGTTGTTACGGGCGATGGAGCGGCCGACCTCGACCGCGTCGTCCTCGCTCGCCGCGCCGACGACCTCGATCCTGATGTCCTTGCTGGCGCCCTCGGCGTCCCCGATCAGCTGCCGGGCGAGGTCGTCGCAGACCGCGCGGACCGCTTCGGCGAAGTCGTCGGCGGCCGGGACGACGCCGGAGGCGCCGGAGGCGAGCAGCAGCACCGTGTCGTTGGTCGACATACAGCCGTCGGAGTCGACCCGGTCGAAGGTGGTACGGGTGGCCGCGCGCAGCGCCGTGTCGAGGCCGGCCGACGGCACATCCGCGTCGGTGGTCAGCACGACGAGCATGGTGGCCAGGCCCGGGGCGAGCATGCCGGCGCCCTTGGCCATCCCGCCGACGGTCCAGCCGTCCTTGGTGACGACGGCGGTCTTGTGCACGCTGTCGGTGGTCTTGATGGCGATGGCGGCCTTCTCACCGCCGTGCGGGCTGAGTTGGGCGACGGCCTTGTCGACGCCGGGCAGCAGCTTGTCCATCGGGAGCGTGACGCCGATCAGGCCCGTCGAGCAGACCGCGATCATGCCGGCGTTGTGCCCGCCGGTCTCGTCGTACCCCGCGGTGTTCAGCGACTCCGCGACCTTCTCCGCGGTGGCGTGGGTGTCCTGGAAGCCCTTGGGGCCCGTACAGGCGTTGGCGCCGCCGGAGTTGAGGACGACGGCGGTGAGCTCTCCGCTCTTCAGTACCTGTTCCGACCAGAGCACCGGCGCCGCCTTGACGCGGTTGGAGGTGAAGACACCGGCGGCGGCGGTCCGGGGCCCGGTGTTCACCACGAGGGCGAGGTCCGGATTCCCGCCGCTGCCATTGGCAAGAGGGGCTTTGATCCCGGCCGCGATGCCCGCCGCCGTGAATCCCTGTGCTGCCGTCACGCTCACTGCATGTCCTCCGTCGCTTCTCCGGTCCCGCCGGTCCCGCCGTGCCGCCCCGTGCCGTCGCGGGTCACGGCGCGACCCCGACCTTCGGGAGCCCCGTCCCCTCGGGGAGGCCCAGGGCGATGTTCATGCTCTGCACCGCGCCGCCCGCGGTCCCCTTGGTGAGGTTGTCCAGGGCGCTGATCGCGATGATCCGGCCGGCCGCCGCATCGAAGGTCACCTGGATCTGCGCGGTGTTGGAGCCGTACACGGCGGCGGTCGACGGCCACTGCCCCTCGGGCAGCAGCTGGACGAACGGCTCGTCGGCCAGCGCCTTCTCGTACGCGGCCCGTACGGCGACGGCGTCCACACCGGGCTTCGCCTTCGCCGAGCAGGTGGCGAGGATGCCGCGGGACATGGGCGCCAGGGTCGGGGTGAAGGAGACGCTGATGCGCTCGCCGGCCACCGCGCTCAGGTTCTGGATCATCTCGGGGGTGTGCCGGTGGCTGCCGCCGACGCCGTACGGGCTCATCGAGCCCATGACCTCGGAGCCCAGCAGATGCGGCTTGAGGGCCTTGCCCGCGCCGGAGGTGCCGGTGGCCGCCACGATCACGGCCTCGGGCTCGGCGAGCCGGTCCGCGTACGCGGGGAACAGGGCGAGCGAGACGGCCGTGGGGTAACAGCCCGGGACCGCGATACGCCGGGTCCCCTGGAGCGCGGCGCGCCCCCCGGGCAGCTCCGGGAGCCCGTACGGCCAGGTGCCCGCGTGGTCGGAGCCGTAGAACGCCTCCCAGTCCGTGGCGTCGCTCAGCCGGAAGTCGGCACCGCAGTCCACGACGAGGACATCGGGCCCGAGCTCCTCGGCGACCGCGGCGGACTGCCCGTGCGGCAACGCGAGAAACACGACCTCGTGCCCGGCCAGGACCTCGGCGGTGGTCGCCTGGAGCTCCCGCTCGGCCAGCGGAGCCAGATGCGGCTGGAGCGCCCCCAGCCGCTGCCCGGCATTGGAATGCCCGGTCAGCGCCCCGATCTCCACCCCCGGGTGCCCCAGGAGCAGACGCAGCACTTCACCCCCGGCATACCCACTCGCCCCGGCCACTGCCGCTCGTACCGTCATGGACCCTCCTCCTTGATGGCATGACTATACGGAATCCAGCAGTTTTATGCAATGGCTGGTGGGGCAAGGCGACTGAGGCCACCCGGGCCCCGAGCCCGCCCCCACACGACCGCCGCCCCCACCAGGGACGGCGTGTCCGTGCCCGTGCCCGTACCTCAGGCGTGCTGGGGGATCTCGTTCTTCAGGGAGGACCTGATCTGTTCGCGTAGTTCCGGGCCGTCGGTGTGGCCGTGGACGGAGACGGCGTGCTCGGTGGCGGCGCGGAGGACTTCCTCTTCCTCGCCGGTGATGACGAGGGTGCAGTTCATCTCGCTCGGGTAGTCCCGGCAGTCGATCTTCTTTCGCATGGTGCACCTCCTGCTCTTCCTCCAGTGTCGGCCGGTCGCGGCCGCCGGCCGTATACGGCGAATCCCGTATGGCGCGCGGGGTGGCGGTGCTGGTGCAGTGAAGGGGACGAGGAGGTGAGAGCCATGGCGACGTCCGCCGGTGCCGGCTCGCGCGGGGCGCTGGATCAGGAGCGGGTGCAGGCGTTCCTGGAGCGAGTGATCACCGACAGCGGGGCCGCGGTCGCCGGTCTGTGCACCTCGCTCGGTGACCGGCTCGGCCTGTACACGGCCATGGCCGGTGCCGGGCCGCTCACCTCCGCGCAGCTCGCCGCCCGTACCGGGCTGGTCGAGCGCTATGTCCGCGAATGGCTGGCCGCGCAGGTCGCCGGCGAGTACGTCAGCTACGCGCCGGACACCGACACCTACCTGCTGCCCGCCGAGCACGCCGCGGTCCTGGCGGACCCGGAACTGCCCACGTACGCGGCGGGCTTCTTCACCGCGATGCAGGCGCTCTACGCCACCGAGGACGCCCTGATGGAGGCCTTTCGTACCGGTGAGGGCGTCGGCTGGGAGGAGCACAGCTCGGCGCTGTTCGCCGGTACCGCGAAGTTCTTCCGCCCCGGCTACGCGGCCGCCCTGGTCCCGGAGTGGCTGGCCGCGCTGGAGGGCGTGCGGGAGAAGCTGGAGCAAGGCGCACGCGTCGCGGACGTCGGTTGCGGCTACGGCTACTCCACGACGCTGATGGCGCGGGCCTTCCCCCGGTCGGAGTTCCACGGCTTCGACTTCCACCGCCCGTCCATCGAGGCGGCCCGTGGCATCGCGGACGAGGAGGGGCTGGCCGACCGGGTCAGCTTCGAGGTCGCCACCGCCCAGGACTACCCGGGCGAGGACTTCGACCTGATCACCTTCTTCGACTGTCTGCACGACACCGGCGATCCGGGCGGTGCGCTGCACCACGCCGAGGAGGCGCTGGCCGACGGCGGGACCTGCATGGTCGTCGAGCCGAACGCCTCGGGGAACGCCCAGGAGAACGTGCACCCCGTCGGCCGGGCGCTGACCGCCGCCTCGGTCGCCGTCTGTCTGCCGTCCGCACTGGCCCAGCACGGGCCGCGGGCACTGGGAAACCACGCGGGTGAGGAGACGATGCGGGAGATCGCCGACGAGGCCGGACTCCACCGCTGGCGACTCGCCGCCGAGAGCCCCCTCAACCGCGTCTATGCCGTCGGGCGTTAACGCGTCTGACGCGCCCGGCCGGTCTTCCCCCGGCCGGCCGGGTGGCCCTCATTTGACGGGCCCCGGCCCCCTCGGCACGCTGGATGTATGAGCGCGGCCGCGGAGGCCGGCCTGCGACGGATTCTCGCCGTCGTGGACCTCCTGATCGATGCCGTCGACGAGGAAACCCTTGTTCCGGCACTGCTTCCGCTGCTGCTCGGCGCCGTTCCCGGCGACAGCATCATCTGGTCCCCCCGCGCCGGCACCGCCGACCGGCCGCTCACCCTGCCCGCCGGTCTGCTGACCCCGGACGTGCAGGCGGCGTTCGCGCGGGAGGCGGCGGCGGACTCCCTCGTCACCCACACCACCCTCGGTTCCGGCACCCCGATGCGGCGCTCGACGCTGCAGACCCGCGCCGAGTTCCATGCCCTCGCCGCCTACGCCGAGGTCTACCGGCCGTTCGGCGCCGAGCAGCAGCTCGCGATGTCGTTCCCGGCGGGGTACGCCGCCGGCCGGCCGCGGAAGGTGTGCGTGGCGATCAGCCGCAGTGGCAGCGACTTCTCCGACGACGATGTGGCGGCCGCCGCCCTGCTGCGCACCCGGCTCAATCACGTGCTCCACCGGCTCGCCCCGCCGACACCGCCGCCCTCCCTCGTCACCCGCCGCGAGTCGGCCGTACTCGCCCTGCTCGCCCGGGGCCTGACGAACCAGCAGATCGCCCGCCGGCTGGAGATCAGCCCGCGCACCGTCGACAAACACCTGGAGCACGCCTACGCGAAACTGCGGGTGAGCAGCCGGGTCGAGGCGGCCAATGCCTGGCTGACGCGCGGGCGGACGGCGGTGCCGCTCGGGCCGTAGGGCGTATCCGCGACGTGCCGCCCGGCCCGTGCCGCTGCCGCCGATGAGTTTCCGTGCGCGCCGGGGTCTACCCGTCGGACAGAGATTCCGGGGCGCCGCGGCGCCGTCCGACAGGAGGAGACCTCATGACCACCGACATCGACCGCATGACGGACGAAGCGCAGATCCGGGAGCTGCTGGCGGACCGGGCGGCCGCGACGAAGGAGCGGGACGCCCGGCGGTTCCTGGCGACCAGTGCGCCCGACCTCGTGGACTTCAGTCTCGCTCCCCCGTTGCAGTACAAGGGGCCCGAGGCGCGGGACCAGCGGGCCGTCGAGGCCTGGTACGCGACCTGGGACGGACCGATCGAGGTGACCGTGACCCAGCTGGAGATCACGGTCGGCGACGACGTGGCGTTCGGCCACAGCATCAACCGGATGCGCGGGACGAAGACCGACGGCTTCGAGGTGGAGCTGTGGAGCCGGGCCACCGTCGGCCTGCGCAGGATCGACGGCACCTGGAAGATCACCCATACCCATGACTCGGTGCCGTTCCTGATGGACGGGTCGGGGCTGGCCGCCCTGGATCTCCAGCCGTAGCGGACGGCCCCCGCCGGTCAGCGGGGCAGGATGTGGCGCCGGTAGGTGACCAGGTTGTGGCGGACGCCGGTGACCTCCACGGTCAGCTGGCGGTCCGGGCCGATGGGGAAGTGTGCCGTACAGCGCACCGCGTCGTACCGCACGGGCCGCAGGTCGCCGGAGCAGCGCACCGCGTCGGGCCCGTTGCGGAACGGCAGGGTGAGCTGGCCGCTGATCGTCCGGGCGATCTCGGTGCGCGGCACGGTGTGGGTGCCGCCGTCGACCTCGCTGGTGGCCTCGCGGGCGCGGAACCGGGCGGCGGTCAGCGCGAGCACGCCCGCCACCGCGAGGGCCGTGAGGAGACCGAGGAGCAGGACGCGCCGGGGCGGATGTGCGCTCACCGCCGTCAGCCCCGGTCGCCGCGGGCGCGCCGGCGGCGGACCAGGGCGCCCCCGCCGGCCGCGGCCAGCAGCACCACTCCGCCGAGCGCCGTGGCCGCCCGGCCGGATCCGGCCGTGCCGCCGAGGCCGGTGTCCGCGCCGCCCTGCGGGACGACCTCCGTGCCGTCACCGGAGACGACCATGGTGCCGGTGAGGGTGCGGCGGCCGTCGCCGGAGCCCTTTCCGTGCTCCGATCCGTCGGTGTCGCCGTGCTCCGTGCCGTATGCCTCGTCGTATTCCCCGGTGCCGGCCCGGTCCGCTTCCGTGGCGCTCTGCCGGGCTCCGGACGTACCGCCGCAGGTGATGGTGACCTGGTACGAGCCGGGGGCGGTGCCCGCCGGCATGATCGCGCTGCCGCCCATCCGGTCGTTCCGGGAGCTCAGCTGCATCGTGGGGATGTCCGCGCCGTCGAAGGTGGCCTGCGCGCTGTCGCCGGAGCAGGTGCCGCCGTCGTTCACGGAGAAGGCGCCGCCCGGTGCCACCGGGTCGGGCTCGACGACCACCGCCTGCGAGGTGTCCACGGCGGGGCCGGCCTCGGTGACGGTGTCGGTCACCGTGCCGGAGGCGGCCTCGGTGGCGGCGTCCGCGCCGTCGCCGTCACCGAAGAGCAGGACGGACACCACCAGCGCGCCGGCCGCCAGGGCATACAGAGGAATGTGGCGTATGTGCATAGACCGAGCGAAGCGCCCGCCCCGGCGGTGCGCACCTCGATGGGGTCCGCCGCCCGGGTCCAACTGCCCCCGAAGGCACCCGCCTTCCTGGTCTTTCCGCAGGTCAGACGGGTGCGTACGCCCCGGACGGCGGAACCCGGCGGCTGGGCTTTCCGGGTGGTGCGGCCGGGCGGGCCGGGCACGCCCCGGGCGGACGGCGGCGGGTGACCGGGCGTCGGCTCACGCCTCCAGCAGGAGGTCCCACTTGCCGGGCCGGCCGGTCAGAGTGATCACCGAGAGCGGCTGGACGTCGATCCGCCAGTACGCGTGCGGCGGCGCCTTGAGCACATAGACCAGGGCGGCGCGGACGACGGCGGGTTCGGCGACCGCGAGCAGCCCGGCGGCGTCCTCGGCCGGCCGGGTGTCCAGCCAGCCGCCGATCCGGGTGATGAACTCCAGCAGCGACTCCCCGCCGTGCGGTGCGGAGCGCGGATCGGCGAGCCAGGCCTCGACGGCGCGGGGTTCGGCGGCGGTCACCTCGCCCAGGGTGCGGCCGCGCCAGCGCCCCATGTCGCAGTCGCGCAGTGCCGGCTGGGCGAGCGGCCGGAGCCCGAGGGCCTCCCCGGTCTGCCGGCAGCGGGCGGACGGCGAGCAGTAGCGGAGCTCGGCGGCGGCGAGCCGGCACAGGACGGGGGCCGCCCGCTCCGCCTCGTGCCATCCGGCGGCGTCCAGCGGGCGGTCGTCGTCGAACCGGGTCTCCAGCAGCGTGGAGTTACGGACCGCGGCGAGCAGCTTGAGTCGAACGCTCATCCGCCGATGGTAGGAGCAGCGGCGCCCGTGTGGTCCCAGTTGATCAGATATCGACAGGACCCGGGTCGATCAGCCCGAGGGTCATCCACTGCTCCGGGGAGACCAGGGAGCGGAAGCCGACCTTTTCGTACACCCCGTGGGCGTCCTTGGTGGAGAGCGTCAGCCGGCTCAGCCCGGAGGGCGTCAGATGGTCGGCGATGGCCTCGATCAGCGCGGTGCCCAGGCCCCTGCCGCGGTCGTCGCGGCTGATGTAGACGTCGCAGAGCCAGGCGAAGGTGGCGTGGTCGGTGACCACCCGGGCGTACCCGGCCTGGCGGCCGGAACCGGAGGCGTACAGACCGAAGTTGAGCGAGCCCGCGACGGCACGGTCATGCAGCTCCCGGGGGCGGTCCACGGCCCAGTAGGCGTCGGTGGCGAGCCAGTAGTGGACCAGGTCGGCGTCCAGGCGGGCCGGGTCGGTGGAGATCTCGTAGCCGTCGAGGGCGTGGGCATTCATGCCGGGAGGTTGGCAGAAGGGCGGGTCCGGCGTCGAACCGGTATGCGAAGGGGCGGGGCCGGGGATTGGCGGCGGGCCCGCCGCGCCCCCTCATCCCGGTCAGCGCACCGGTACTCCCAGCTCCTCGCACGCCGTCCGGAGGCGGCGCACGCCCTCGGTGATCTCGCCGGTGCCGGACGCCGAGGCGAAGCTCAGCCGCAGATGCGCGGCGGGCGGCTCGGCGGCGAAGTACGGGCGGCCGGCCGCGACCGCGACGCCCGCCCGCAGCGCCGCGCCGGTCAGCGCCGCCTCGTCGGTACCGTCCGGCAGCCGCAGCCAGAGGTGGTAGCCGCCCGGCGGGACGTACAGGCCGCCGGGCGCCGGGTCGTGCCCGTACGCCGGACCGGGCCCCGCCTCCGGCCCGGCGAGCGCGGGCAGCTCGTGGTGCAGCGCGGCGGTGAGGGCGTTCCGGCGGGCGGTCAACTCCCCCGCGATCAGCCGCAGATGGCGGGGCCAGGAGGGCGAGCCGACGAGTTCCAGGGCGGCTTCCTGAAGCGGCCGGGGCACGAAGAAGCTGTCCACGACCTGGATGGCGCGCAGCCGGTCGAGCACCGGTCCGCGGGCCGCCAGGGCGCCCACCCGCAGATTGGCGGAGGTGGCCTTGGTCAGCGAGCGGACATGGACGACCGTGCCGTCCCGGTCGTCCGCGATCAGGGTCGGCGGGAGCGGGGGCGTGTCACCGTGGACCAGCAGGCGCGCGAAATCGTCCTCGATCACGAAGGCGCCCGCCGCCCGCGCCACCCGCAGCACCTCGCGCCGCCGCTCCGCGGCCAGCACCGCGCCGGTCGGGTTCTGGAACAGCGGCTGGCAGACGAAGAGCCGTGCGCCGCTGACGCGGAAGGCGTCGGCGAGCAGATCCGTCCGGACCCCGTCCGCGTCGAGCGGTACGGGCACCGGGCGCAGCCCGGAGGCGCGGGCCACGGCCAGCATGCCCGGGTAGGTCGGGGACTCGACCAGCACCGGGGCGCCGGGCGCGGCGAGGGCCCGCAGCGCGGCGGTCAGCGCACTCTGGCCGCCCGCCGTGATCAGGACGTCGCTGGCGGCGAGCGGGCCGCCGGACCCGGCGATCTCCCGCGCGAACCAGGCCCGCAGCTCCGGCACCCCTTCGACCGGCGGCCGCCCCCAGGCGCCCGGCCGGCGTCCGGCCCGGGCCAGCGCGGCGCCCAGGGCGCGTTCGGGCTGGAGATCGGAGTGCAGATAGCCGCCGTTGAGCTCGATGACGCCGGGGCCGGGGACGGCGAGGGTGGCCACCACGCCCGCGGCGTCGACACTGCGCGGCACCTGGTCGCCGGCCGGCTCCGCGCTCAGCGCGATCTCCTGCCAGGAGGTGTCGACCGGCCGGGGCGCCTCGCTGCGCGGCTCGGCCCGGAAGGCCCCGGCGCCCGGCCGAGTGGTGACCAGTCCCTCCGCCGCCAGCTCGGCCAGTGCGCGGGAGACGGTCACCGGGCTCACCCGGTGCCGCTCCACCAGCGCACGGCTGGACGGCAGCTTCTCTCCGGGAGAGTAGCGATTCAGCTCCGTACGCAGGATCGCGGCCAGTTCGGCACCACTGCTACGCTCTTGCATGAGAGCCAACGATAGCGCTACTGCCACCGCCACGATAGCGGTCAGCACCCCGGACCCCGCCGGGCAGGGCACCCGGACCACCGCCGGGCCGCAGACCCCGGCGCCCGCCGCCACCCCCGCCCGTGGCGCCCTCGCCAGCCGTGGCGCCCTGCTCGCCGTCCTGGGCGTGGCCGCGTTCTCGCTCACCTTCCCCGGGACCGCCTGGGCGCTGGAGGGCATGGGCCCCTGGACGGTGGTGATGCTGCGCAGCGTGCTGGCCGCCGTAGTGGCCGGTGGCGCGCTCGCCGTCTTCCGGGTGCGCCTGCCGGAGCGGCGCCACTGGGCGGGTATCGCGGTGGTCGCGGGCGGTGTCGTCCTCGGCTTTCCGCTGCTGACCACCCTGGCCCTGGAGACCTCCACCACCTCGCACGCGGCTGTCGTGGTCGGCCTGCTGCCGCTGACCACGGCCGCCTGCTCGGCCGTACGGACCGGGGTGCGGCCCTCGCGTACGTTCTGGATCGCCTCGCTGGTCGGCGCCGCCGTCGTCATCGGCTTCGCGGTGCAGCAGAGCGGCGGGGCGTTGGGCCGCAGCGATCTGCTGCTGTTCGCGGCGCTGCTGGTGTGCGCGGCCGGGTACACCGAGGGCGGCCGGCTGGCCCGCCACATGCCGGGCTGGCAGGTGATCGGCTGGGCGCTGGTCCTGGTGCTGCCGGTGACGGTGGCGGGCGCCGCGCTGGCGCTGTCCACCGAGCCGTTGCGGCTCACCGTGCACTCGGTCGGCGGACTGCTGTGGCTGGCGTTCGGCTCGCAGTTCCTCGGGCTGGTCGTCTGGTACCGCGGGATGGCCGCGATCGGCATCCACAAGGCGAGCCAGCTCCAGCTCGCCCAGCCGCTGCTGACCCTGGTCTGGTCCGTACTGCTGCTGGGCGAGCGGCTGCCGCCGGCCGCTCCGGCGGCGGCGCTGGCGGTCCTGGCGTGCATCGCGGTCACCCAGCGGACCCGCGGCTGACCGGCGCCGGGCACCGACCGGAATGGGGCGGCTCGGGACTTACCGGGTGCAGCCGTCCCTTACCGACGTAAACTTGCCGCGAAGGCGGATACCGCCGTCCGGGCTGCTCCAGGCCCGTAAACCGTTGAAACCGTTGGCCGTTCAACCGTTGGCCGGCACGCCGTCGGCCGAACCGGTCGCACGGCCGCCCCGAAGCGGGGAGGACTCTCATGCACGCAAGCAGGGGCGACCGGCTGGTGGTGCACGGCAGGACCGTCGGGCATCACGACCGGGTTGTCGAGATCATCGAGGTGCTGGGCACGAACGGCGACCCGCCCTACCGTGTCCGCGGTGAGGACGGGCATGAGGCGATCATGTCGCCCGGCCCCGACTGCGTCGTCCGGCACGGCAAGACCACCGACGTGGACGCCGGCCGGTAGCCGGACCCCGTACGCGGAACGCCACCGCGGCCGCGCGGACGGTGCCACCGCCCGCGCGGGCCGCCTCTGGTCCCTGTCCGCCGGGCCTCAGGACCGCGCCGCGCTGCCGTAGTGGTCGCGCACGACCCGCGCCATGGCACCGGCCCGGTCCCTGGCCACCTCCTTCGCCGAGAAGTAGACATGGCCACCCACCTGCGGATAGCGGGCGGCGAAGGTGAGGTGGCGGGAGATTTCGGCCGGGTCCTTCCAGGCGGCGGGCTGGGTGTCACCGGCCTTGTAGAGAGCCTCGCCGATGTAGAGGTCCACATCGGTGCCGTCGACGGTCCGCGCCCACCACGGCACGAGTTCGGCGTAGTCGGCGGGCGCGGAGCCGAGGGGCCAGTAGACCTGCGGCACGATGTAGTCCAGCCAGCCCTCGCGTACCCAGCGGCGGGTGTCGGCGTACAGATCGTCGTAGGTCTGCACCCCGGCCTTGGTGCGGGAACCCTGCGGATCGGTGCCCTGATTGCGCCAGACCGCGAACGGGCTGACCCCGAACCGCACCGTGCGCCCGGCCCGCTCGTTCCCGTCCCGGAGCTTGCCGGCCATCTCGTACACCAGCCGGTCGATGTTGTCCCGCCGCCAGGCGGCCCGGCTCGCGAAGCCGCTGCCGTACTCCTCGAACTCCGCGTCGTCGTCGAAGCGCTGCCCGGCGACCGGATACGGATAGAAGTAGTCGTCGAAGTGCACTCCGTCGACGGGGTAGCGCCGCACCGCGTCGAGCATCGCGTCCTGGACGAAGCCGCGGACCTCCGGCAGGCCCGGGTTGTAGTAGAGCTTGCCGCCGTACGGGAGGACCCAGTCGGGGTGCCGGCGGGCGGGGTGGCCGGCGACGAGGCGGCCGGGGTCGGTGTGGTTGGCGACCCGGTACGGGTTGAACCAGGCGTGCAGCTCCAGATCCCGCCGGTGTGCCTCGCGCACCGCGAAGTCAAGCGGGTCCCAGCCGGGGTCGCGGCCCTGCTGTCCGGTCAGATACTGCGCCCAGGGCTCGTACGGGGACGGCCACAGGGCGTCCGCCGTGGGCCGCACCTGGAAGAACACCGTATTGAGCCGGCGGGCGACGGCCGTGTCGAAGTGGGCGCGCAGTTCGCGCTGTTGCTCGGCGGGCCCGAGTTTCGCACGGGAGGGCCAGTCGAGGTTGGCGACGGTCGCCAGCCACATGCCGCGCAGCTCACGGCGCGGCGCCCGGCGCGCGGACGGCGCCGCACCCGTGACGAGCAGCGCGGAAGCCGCCCCCAGCCCGGCCGCGGCAAACGTTCTGCGTGTCATCGGTCGCATCAAAAGTCCCCAAGTTGTCCGGTTCATCCCGTCTGGGGGCTCAGAATGCCCGCCCCGGCACCCGTGGCCCAGCACCGCGCGGAGTAACGTCGGGGCCGAGGCGGGTGCCGGACCCTTACGGCGTACCGCCGGTCCTGAAGATCAGCGAAAGGCACGATGTGACCGACATCGAACGCGTCGGAGTGGTCGGCTGCGGCCAGATGGGCGCAGGCATCGCCGAGGTGTGCGCCCGCGCCGGACTGGACGTCATGGTCGCCGAGACCACCGGCGAAGCTCTGGAGCTGGGTCGTACCCGTTTGACCAACTCTCTCGGCAAGGCCGCCGAGCGCGGCAAGATCACCGCCGCGGAGCGCGACGCGACGCTCGGCCGGCTCAGCTTCACCACCGACCTCGGGGAGTTCGCCGACCGCGATCTCGTCATCGAGGCCGTGGTGGAGAACGAGCAGATCAAGACCGAGATCTTCCAGGTCCTCGACCAGGTGATCACCCGGCCGGACGCCATCCTGGCATCCAACACCTCGTCGATCCCGCTGGTGAAGCTGGCGGTCGCCACCTCCCGCCCCGACCAGGTCATCGGGATCCACTTCTTCAACCCGGCACCGGTCCAGAAGCTCGTCGAGCTGATCCCCGCCCTGACCACGGCCGAGGAGACCATCAAGCGCTCCGAGGCGCTGGTGCAGGACGTGCTGGGCAAGCACGCGATCCGCGCCCAGGACCGCTCGGGCTTCGTCGTCAACGCGCTGCTCATCCCGTATCTGCTTTCCGCGATCCGGATGTTCGAGTCGGGCATCGCCAGCCGCGAGGACATCGACAACGGCATGGAGCTGGGCTGCGCCCACCCGATGGGCCCGCTCAAGCTGACCGACCTGATCGGCCTGGACACCGTGGCCTCGGTCGCCGAATCGATGTACCACGAGTACAAGGAGCCCCTGTACGCCGCTCCCCCGCTGCTCGCGCGGATGGTCGACGCGGGCCGGCTGGGCCGGAAGTCCGGGTCGGGCTTCTATCCGTACTAGCGGGCCCGGCGACACCGTCAAGTGCCGCCGTTCACCGCCGCATTCACCCGAGCGCAGCACCGATGACGGTGCTGCGCTCGGGTGTTGTGGGCGGTGCGGCCGGACGTGGTGGGGGCAGCAGTGCCCGGCCCGCTCCGTACGAGGACATGGCCCGGCAAGCGTCCTTGATCGCTGGCAGACTGGCCCCGACCTGGACGTGGTTCAACAAGGGGAGAGTGCCACATGGACGCCGAGCAGGCCCGTGCCCGAATTGCCGCCCTACAGGCGGCAGATGACATGGTGTCGGACACCGGTGAGTGCGACCGGCTGTGGGCGGCGTTGGAGACCGTACGTCCTGAGGAGATCCTCGGCACCTGGAAGGGCACCGGGATCAGCACCGGCCACCAGGTGGAGGGCCTGCTGGCCCAGGCCCGCTGGTACGGCAAGACCTTCCACTCCGTCGACCGGGTCGAGCCCCTGATCTGCCGGGACGAGCAGGGCGCGCTCTTCTCCCACACCGAGCTGGCCAAGGGCGAAGCGAGCCTGTGGATGGTGGAGTTCCGCGGGGAGACGACCGCCACGATGGTCTACGACGGCCAGCCCGTACTCGACCACTTCAAACGGGCCGGCGACGACACCCTCCTGGGCGTCATGAACGGCAAGAACGTCCTCGATGACGGACGCCACTTCTACTTCCTCCTCGAACGCGCCTGACGCCCCCACCACTTGCCCCGCCGACGGCGCCCACACGGGACGCCCCGTCCCGGCCGGCGCGCACGGCAGCCACGAGCTCAAGGAAGACGTACGTGCGGATACAAGCAGCCCTGGTGGAGTCCCCCGGCGGCCCCTTCACCCTCCACTCGCTTCACCTCGACGCGCCACGGCCGGACGAGATCCTGGTCCGGCTCACCGCCACCGGCATCTGCCACACCGACCTGGCCATGCGGCAGGTCTGGCCCCGGGAACGCCTGCCCATGGTCTTCGGCCATGAGGGCGCCGGTGTCGTCGAGGCCGTGGGAGACGCGGTGACCACCGTCGCCCCCGGTGACACCGTCTGCCTCACCTACCGCAGCTGCGGGGCCTGCGACCCGTGCACGACCGGGGGCCCGGCCTACTGCGAGCAGTCCGGCGCCCTCAACGCCCTCGGCTCCCGGCCCGACGGCAGCACGACGCTGTCGCACACCGACGGCACCCCGGCCTACGGCAGCTTCTTCGGCCAGTCCGCCTTCGCGACACACTGCCTGACCACCGCGAGCAACACCGTCAAGGTCCCCGCGGACCTTCCCCCGACGCTGGTCGCTCCCTTGGGATGCAGCGTCCAGACCGGGGTCGGCACGGTCCAGAACGTCCTCCGGCCGTCGCCGGGCAGCACGCTGGCCGTCTTCGGAGCCGGCAGCGTCGGGCTGAGCGCCCTCATGGCCGCCGTCGCCGACGGCCACACCGTCATCGCCATCGAACCCCTCGCCGCGCGCCGCGCGCTGGCGAAGGAACTCGGCGCCGCGGCCGTCATCGACCCCACCGCGGAGGAGGAGGTGGCAGCTGCTGTCCGCGATCTCACCCACGGCGGAGCGCAGTACGCCCTCGACACCACCGGCCGGCCCGCCGTCGTGTCCCAGGCCATCGGCGCCCTGCGCCAACGGGGAACGCTCGCCCTGGTCGGCATCGGCTCCGCGCAGTTCGACACCATGCCCGTGCTGACCAAGGGCCTCACCCTCCGGGGTGTCACCGAGGGGGACGCGCTCCCCGCCGTGACCATCCCCCATCTGATCAGCCTCCACCGGCAGGGGAAACTCCCCCTCGAAAAGCTCATCACCGCCTTCCCCTTCACCGATATCGAGGCCGCCGCCGAGGCCTCGCTGGCGGGCCACGTCGTCAAACCCGTCCTCACCCTCGGCTAGCCCGTACGGGCCGGACCGCCCCCTCCCCCCCCACCTCGCCTCGCGCCTCCCGGTGCGAGGCGTTGTGCTGTGCGCCCACCACTCATCGCTGACACCTCCCACCATCCCCCAAATCACCCTGAAACCGATCTAGTTGGCGATGTATCCATTTACCGGTCTCATGCGTCTCACTTATGAAGGACCATCACACTCCCCCCACAACTACATACGGAGGACCCATGTACAAGGCCCTGCCCGTGGCCGCGGCGCTCGCGGTGTGCGCGCTCGCCGCCGTACCCACCCAAGCGGCGACGCTCACCACGAAGGGCACCGGGTGGCAGCTCACCACCCAGCTCGGCGTCACCAGCCTCAGCCCCGGCCGCCAGTACACGATCACGTTCGCCACGTCCGCCATGAAGACCCGCTACACGCCCTATTTATCGGCCGCGGTGGCCCAGGCCAAGGCCGCGGGGCTGAAGCTCGCCATCGGCGGCGTCGAACCCGTCAACCCGGCCAAGTGCGGACCCGTGGGGCACATCCAGTTCACCGAGCTCTACCGGCCGCTCGGCCGCCCCGGCTTCAGCCAGGGCATGCCCTGCCCCAACCCGCCCAAGGGCGTCGGCACCGGCGGCATCGTCGCCATCGACTCCGAGTACTGGGACGGCAGCTGGCCGATGCCCGCGTACAAGCTGCGGAACACGCTGGTGCACGAGCCGCTGCACGCCCTCGGCCTGGACCACCCCAACCTGGACCTCAACAAGGACGGGAAGACCGCCGACTACGAATGCCCGGCCAACCCCTCCGGGGAGACCCCGATCATGTGCTCACCCAACGGCGGCTACCGGACCGCCACCGGAATGGGCCGCCTCACCGGCTTCGACCTCAACGGCCTGAAGGCCCTGCTGGCCAACGCCCGCGCCCAGGGCATCACCTAGCACGACCGGTCGCGCGGCCCGTAGGGTCCGCCCCGTACGTACCATCGCCGAGGCCCTGGTGAGGGCACCGAGGAGCGGTTGATGCCTGACAGGGATCCGCCGGAAGCCGCACGCCTGGCCGGTTACGGGGCCGTGGCCACGGAGCTCTCCTTGCTGAGCGACCACCGGCTCAAGGAGCTGGTGGCCTCCGCCGTGCCGCTCGGGTCCGGTATCGGCGGCAGGTCGGCGGAGCTGGAGATCGCGGGGCGGCGCGTCTTCGTCAAGCGGGTGCCCCTGACAGACATCGAATTGCGGCCGGAGCATGTGCGGTCGACGGCGAACGTCTTCGGGCTGCCGACGTTCTACCAGTACGGGGCGGGCTCGGCCGGTTTCGGTGCCTGGCGGGAGCTGGCGGCCCACACCCTGACCACCCACTGGGTTCTCGGGGGCGCGTACGCGGGCTTCCCGCTGATGTACCACTGGCGGGTCCTGCCCGACTCCCCTCCCGAAGGGTTCACCGACGAGTTCGGGGGTGTGGACGGGGCCGTCGCCCACTGGGAGGGATCACCTGCGGTGCGCGACCGGCTGGAGGCCATCGGCCGGTCCTCGGCCGGCCTGGTGCTCTTCCTGGAGCATGTGCCGCACACCCTCGCCGGCTGGCTGGCCGAGCACGGCGACGCCGCCGTGACGGACAGCGGACCGGACTCGCCCTACACCTGGGCGGAGAAGGCTCTGGCGCGCGGGACCGCCTTCATGAGCGCGCACGGACTCGTCCACTTCGACGCGCACTTCGCCAACATCCTCACCGACGGCCGCCGGCTCTACTTCGCCGACTTCGGACTCGCCCTGAGCTCCCGCTTCGACCTGGCGGCCGACGAGACCGAGTTCCTCGCGAACCATCTCGCGTACGACCGCTGCCACACCGTGGCCCATCTGCTCCGTCAGCACCTGCTCGACGACCTGCCCGGCCCCACGGAACGCGCGGCCTTTCTGCGCGCCTGGATCGACGGGCGGCGTCCCGGCGGCCTCCCGCCCGGGATCGCCGCGCTCCTCGACCGGCACGCCCGCCCCGCCGTCGTCCTGGACCGCTTCCACCGCCGGCTGCTCACCGAGAGCAAGCGGACGCCCTTCCCTGCGGCAGAGATCGAACATGCCCTGGCTTCCGGTTCCACACGGGCAGGCTGAGGCCACGGCCCAGAGGCGGCCCACGGGCCGTCCGCCCGCCGCTCGGGGGAGAAACCGGCGGGCGGACCCCGGGCCGGCGGGCGCCCGTCCGCCGGCGTCGGCCCCCGTGGCATCTTCGAGTGAAGCGCGGCGCGGGCGCGTACGGGAGCGTGTGAACCGGCCCTGTCGGGGTGCGCGGTTCACACCCCGTGTGAAGGGCCGCCGCGCCGTCACCCCGGGTCACTTCACACGGGGTGTGAAGCCCAGACCCGTATCTCCCCGCCGCACACGCTCCCGCCCTTCGCCGCAGCACAGTTGACTGAAGGCCCGTACGGACCCCGAAGCAGCCGACCGAAGGAATGAGGAGCGGACCGTGACCGCCCACCCCGAACCCGACCTGGTAACCGCCGACTTAGCTGAGCTGAGGCGTCAGCTCGACGTCCGCACCGCCCGGGTCGACGGCCACCTCGCGCTGCTCGCCCAGCGCTCCGCGCAGTACGAGCGGGACGCGGAGGACCTTCAGGCCCGCGTCACACGACTGGAGAGCACCCGCTGGCCACTGCCGTCCCTCGCCGCGCTCACGGGGCTCGCGGCGCTGGTGGTGGCGGTGTGGCAGGCCCTGGGCCGATGACCGCCGGCCACGGTCACCGGCCGGCACCGGTCAGCCCAACCGGAGGTGATGCAGCATCAGCAGCGCGGCGGCCATGTTGGCGGCCGGCACCTCCCCCCGCGCCACCA
Organism: Streptomyces sp. P9-2B-2; assembly: GCF_030406865.1. Classification (NCBI taxonomy): domain Bacteria; kingdom Bacillati; phylum Actinomycetota; class Actinomycetes; order Kitasatosporales; family Streptomycetaceae; genus Streptomyces; species Streptomyces sp. P9-2B-2. Next base: position 1,899,321 of record NZ_CP129126.1, read on the forward strand.
TGTCGGGCACCAGCTTCAGCGACACCCACTCCCGCCGCTCGGACTCGAAACCGTCCTGCGGCGGGCCGGTGTACTCGCCCTCCTCGGACCAGTAGATGTGATGCCGCGCGTCGGTGAGGCCGTTGGACGGCTCCACCGAGAGCAGATGGTGGAGGGGGCCGGGGCGCCACCCGGTCTCCTCCTCCATCTCGCGGGCGGCCGCCGCCGCGGGATCCTCACCGTCCTCGACGACGCCCGCGGCCAGCTCCCAGCCCCAGGTGTCGGTGATGAACCGGTGCCGCCACAGCAGCAGCACCTCGTTGGCCTCATTGACCACGGTGGCCACGGCGACGGGCCGCATCCGGATCAGATAGTGGTCCAGGTGCCGGCCGTCGGGCAGCTCCACATCGGCCAGATTGACCCGGAACCAGGGATTCGCATAGACGGGCTTTTCGCTGAGATTGTTCCAACGCACGTAACTGCCACCTTCCGCTGTAGGGCCGGCAAGGTGACACGAGCCCGGTCAGGGGCGTGTCTTACGCCCTACAGCGGAACGCGCAGCACCTCGTCGATGAGATCGGCAGCCTCGTCCGTCGCGGAGCTCCCGGTCTCCGCCAGATGTTCGCGCACCGCCCGCAGCCGGTCCCGCAGCCGTTGCGACTCCATGCCGCGGGCCTGCTCCGTCATCTCCGCGGCATTGGCCACGGCCCGGTCCGCATCGCCTTGACGCAGCTCGATATGGGTGAGCATGGCCAGCCGGTGGACCCGGCCGCGGTCGTGCGCGGGGGTGTCGACGGCGGCGTCCGCCTGTTCCCGGGCGGACCGTAAGTCCCCCAGGCTGAGCAGCGCCTCCGCCACCTGTACGTTCACCAGGCCGGGCTGGACATAGCCCGTCTCCGCCGGTTCGAGACCGGGCCGGATACGCTCCGCGGCAGCCTCCGCGCGCCGGATGCAGGACAGCGCGCCGGCGCCGTCGCCGAGCCGGGCGTAGGACTTGGCCTGCATCGCGTAGAGGTCCGCGGAGAGCGCCGGGGTGATCTGCGGACCCGCGGCCCGCAGCGCCGCCTCCGCGAAGGCGACCGCCTGGCGGTATTCCCGTACGAAGAGGGACTGGTTGACCAGCAGCGCGATGACATACGCGCCGAGGCCGCGGTCCCCGCTGGCCTTGGCCAGCCGGAGCGCCTGATGGAAGTAGCGCTGGGCCAGCCCGAGAGAGTCCGAGTCGTACGCGCAGATGCCGGCGACCGCGACCAGTCCGCCGGTCGCCCGGTGGAGCTGACGCCCCGTCGCATCGCTGTAGCTGCCCCGCAGCAGCGGCGCCGCCTCGGCGTTGAGGAATCCCACGATGCGTGCTCTGGTAGCGACACCACCCGCCTTCCGGTACATCGTCTCGTAGTGCGTCCGCGCGGTACGCAGCATCTCGATGTCGGCCATGCCGACCCGGGTCAGCCCGTCGCGCGAGACATCGGAGTCCTCGGGCGGGTTCTCCCACTCCCATACGGGGATGACCGCCGAGGTGCCGGTGAGCGCCGGTGCGTCGAGGATGTGCGGCCGCTGCTGCTCATCGGACCGCCACAGCGCGGTGGCGCGCTCGACGAAGCCGGAGAGCGGGGTGTCGGCGGCCCGCTGCGACCCCGGGCCGCTGAAGCCGATGTCGGCGAGTCCGACCGGCCGGTGCAGCCGTTCGCCCAGGATCTCGCAGATCAGATCGGGTACCTGGCCCCGCGGCCGCTGCCCCTTCAACCACCGGGCCACCGCGGTGTGTTCGTACCGCAGCGCCAGCCCGCGGCACCGGCCGAGCCGGTTGATCCGCGCGGCGAGCCCCGCATGCGAGATACCGGACTCGTCGAGCATCGCGTCCAGCAGGGTGTTGGGCTCCATACCGGCCTCCCGGTGAGCCGGGCCCGTCCGCCGGACCGCGGGCTCATGGCCATGTCGACAGGACCACTCCGTCAGTTGAGCGTAGTGAACGCCCCTTCACACGGGGTGTGAAGAGGCGTGCCAGCACCCGTCACGGACCGGCCCCCGCCGCTACTCGGCCCGTCCCGCCTCCACCCGCCCCGGCCCGGCGGTCCGCCGGCCCCGCGCCGACTGCGACGGCACCCGCACCCGGTCGTTGCTCAGCATCAGCAGCGCCACATCGTCCGTCAGCCGTCCGCCCGCATGCCGCAGCAACGCCTTGCGGACATTCCCGACCACCCCCGTCGGCGAGGGCCCGCCCGGGGCCGCGGCCGCCTCGACGCTGCTGCGCAGCTCCTGGGTCAGCGGGAAGAACTCCCCCGCCGCGTCCCGCGCATCGGCCGCCCCGTCGGTGTGCAGAAACAGCCCCTCCCCGGGCCGCAGCTGCCCACAGCACACCGTGGACAGCTCGGCCGGCAGCGGGAACAGGCCCAGCGGCGGCATCGGATCGGCCGGGGCGACCGGCGCGACCGCCGTGCGGGCGATGCGATAGGGCCACGGATGCCCGCAGTTGAGGGCCGTGACGGACCCGTCCGGGGCCACCTCCACGAGCAGCAGCGTCACGAACTCCTCGGCGAGCGGACCGCTCGGCGCCCCGTCGGCCGCCCGCCGTCCGGGGCGCGCCCGCTCCCACAGATGCCGCTGGTGCGAACGCTCCAACCGGCGCAGCACATCCCCCAGTTCGGGCTCGTCGTGCGCCACTTCGCGGAAGCTGCCGAGCATCGCCGCGACCGTGCCCATGGCGTCCAGCCCGTGCCCGCGTACGTCCCCGATCACCGCCCGGACCCCGTGCCGGGTCCCCACGACCTCGTACAGATCCCCGCCGACCACGGCTCCCTCGCTCGCGGAGAGATGGTCGGCCGCCAGCAGCACCCCGTCGATCCGCCGCGGTAACGGCCGCAGCAGCACCCGCTGCGCGGTGGCGGCGACCTCCCGGGTCCGCTCCAGCTCCCGTACGAGCCGCAGCCGCCACCCGGCGGTCAGATAGCTGGCACCGATCACCGCGAGCACCGCACCACAGGTCATCAGCCGGCTGCCCCACCCGGCCCCCGGCTCCACCTCGCCGAACGGCAGCAGCGCGAGCAGCGCGCACAGCCCGCCGAGCAGCACACACTGGCGGCGGCCGGTGCCCGCGCAGGCGATGGCGGGTGCGGCGGCGAGGAGTTGCAGCAGCCGGCCGCTGGTCGGGTGGCTCAGCTCCCAGGCCACCACGCCGAGGACCCAGAGGCCGGGCAGGACGAAGACGAGGGCGCGCCGGGCGCTTGCCGCCCCGGCGCGTGCGCCACGCCTCGCCCGGTGTCGGATCATGCCGAGGGTCCCCCTAGGGCGGGTCGTTCGGGTCATGGCGGGCTCGCGGGGTCCGGCACGCACGCTCGCCGGTGGTCCCCCAGGTGCTGAGCGGTTCGGTCCGGCCCGCTGCCGTGGTCACACGGGCCCGGCCGACCCGGTCGATTCTCGCGACGTTCCGTGTCCATCCGACGACGATACGTACATCATCACCCGATGGAGTGATGGTGTACGGATCCGATCGTCTCCCGCACAGCACCGCCCGCCGCACGGCGCCCGTCGCGCCCCACCGCCCCCGCGGAACCTGTCCGCCGCACACCGAAAAAGGGTGAGGGCGCGGACGGTGCCTGCCGTCCACGCCCTCACCCCGTTGCGCACGCCGTCGCGGCGCCGCGGGCCGCGCTCAGCCGCGCAGCACCGCTCCCGTCCGCTCCACGGCCGCCGCGACCGCCGCGTCACGGGCCGCCGAGGCCTCCTCGGCGGTCAGCGTCCGGTCGGCGGCGCGGAAGCGCAGCGCGTACGCCAGCGACTTCTTGCCCGCGCCGATCTGCTCGCCGGTGAAGACGTCGAACAGCCGCAGCGACTCCAGCAGTTCACCCGCACCGTCGCGCAGCGCGCCCTCGACCTCCGCCGTCGGGACCCCGGCGTCGACCACGAGGGCGACGTCCTGGGTCGCGACCGGGAAGGCCGAGATCTTCGGGGCGCGCAGCGGTCCGCTACCGGCCTGCTCCAGGCGGTCCAGGTCGATCTCCATCGCGCAGGTGCGCTCCGGCAGGGCCAGCGTCTTGATGACGCGGGGGTGCAGCTCACCGGCGTTGCCGACGAGGATCTCCTCGCCGTCGGCGACGGCGAGCAGCGCCGCGCACCGGCCCGGGTGGAACGGGGCGTGCTGGTCCTGGCGGACGATCAGCTCGACACCCGCCTCCCGTGCGACGGTCCGGCCCGCCTCGATGGCGTCCGCCCAGATCGCGGGGCGGGCACCGCCCCACCAGCCGTCCTGCTCACGGCCCCCGGCGAGCACCACCGCGGCGCGCCGCGGCTGCTGCGGGAGGGAGGCGTCCAGCGAGGCGATCTCGTCGTCGGTCGGCCGGCGGTCGACGACCAGCCGGCTGGCCGGCTTCTCGTCGCCGGTCGCCCGGAAGACCGGTCCGGTCTCGAAGAGCGCCAGGTCGTGGGTGCCGCGCCCGTAGTTGCGGCGCAGCGCGTTCAGCAGGCCCGGGATCAGCGTCGTACGGAGGTCGGGCTCCTCGTCGGAGAGCGGGTTGACGAGGGTGACCGCCGCGCGGCGCGGGTCGTCCTGCTCGATGCCGAGCTGGTCGAGCACGTGCGAGCCGGTGAACGGGTAGTTCAGCGCCTCGACATAGCCCGCACCGGCCAGCGACCGGCCGACCCGGCGGTACAGCCGCTGACGCTCGGTCAGCCCGCGGCCGGCGGGCGGCTTCGGGAGGGTGGAGGGCAGGTTCTCGTAGCCCTCCAGCCGGATGACCTCTTCGGCCAGGTCGTTGGGCTCACTGAGGTCCGGCCGCCAGGACGGCACGGTCACGACCAGCTCGTCCTGCCCGTAGACATCGCAGCCGACCTGCTGGAGGCGGCGGACGACGGTCTCCCGGCCGTAGTCGACACCGGCGACCTTGTCCGGGTGGCCGGCGGAGAGGCTGATGGTGCGCGGCCCGCGGGGCGTGACGACCTCGGTGACGCCCTCCCCGGCGGTACCGCCGGCGAGCAGCACCAGCAGGTCGACGGTCCGCTGCGCCGCGGCGGACGCGGCCTCCGGGTCCACCCCGCGCTCGAAGCGCTTGGCGGCCTCCGAGGACAGCTTGTGCCGGCGGGCCGTACGGGCGATGGACAGCGCGTCGAAGTGCGCGGCCTCGATCACGACGTCGGTGGTGCCGCGCACCTCGCCGGTTTCCGCGTCCGCGGCCGGGGCCGCGATCTCGGTGTGGGCGCCGCCCATGACGCCCGCGAGGCCGATCGGGCCGCGGTTGTCGGTGATGACCAGGTCAGCGGCGTCCAGCACCCGCTTGGTGCCGTCCAGGGTGGTCAGCTTCTCGCCGGGGGCCGCCCGGCGGACGCCGATCGGGCCGTCCACGCTGGTGCGGTCGTAGGCGTGCAGCGGCTGGCCGAGCTCCAGCATCACGTAGTTGGTGATGTCGACGGCCAGCGAGACCGGACGCATCCCGGCCTTCTGAAGGCGGCGCTGGAGCCAGATCGGCGAGCGCGCCTCGGGGTTGAGACCGGTGACCGTACGGGCGGTGAAGCGGTCGCAGCCGAGGGGGTCGGAGACCTGGACGGGGTAGCCGGTGGAGTTCGGCGGCGGCACGTCCAGCAGCGCCGGGTCGCGCAGCGGCAGGCCGTACGCGGTGGCGGCCTCGCGGGCGACACCGCGCATCGACAGGCAGTAGCCGCGGTCCGGGGTGACGGCGATGTCCAGCACCTCGTCGACGAGCTCCAGCAGCGCGATGGCGTCGGTGCCGACCTCGTACTCCGGCGGCAGCACGATGATGCCGTGCGTACCGTCGTCGCCCATGCCCAGCTCGTCGCCGGAGCAGATCATGCCGTGCGACTTCTTGCCGTACGTCTTCCGCGCGGCGATCTTGAAGTCGCCGGGCAGCACGGCGCCGGGGAGGACCACCACGACCTTGTCACCGACGGAGAAGTTCCGCGCGCCGCAGACGATTTCCTGCGGCTCGCCGGTGCCGTTGGCCTGGCCGACGTCGACCGTGCAGAAGCGGATCGGCTTCTTGAAGCCCTCCAGCTCCTCGATGGTCAGCACCTGGCCGACGACGAGCGGGCCCTTGAGCCCGTCGCCGAGACGCTCGACGGACTCGACCTCCAGGCCGACCGCGATGAGCTTTTCCTGTACGTCACGACCGGTTGCCGTGGCCGGCAGGTCGACGTACTCCCGCAGCCAAGAAAGCGGGACCCGCATCAGATCTCCATCCCGAACGGCCGGGTGAACCGGACGTCGCCTTCGAACATGTCACGCATGTCTTCCACGTTGTGCCGGAACATCAGCATCCGGTCGATGCCGAACCCGAAGGCGAAGCCGCTGTACTTCTCGGGGTCGACGCCGCAGGCGATGAGCACCTTGGGGTTGACCATGCCGCAGCCGCCGAGCTCGATCCAGCCCTCGCTGGAGCACGTACGGCAGGGCCGGTCGGGGTTCCCCACGGACTCGCCACGGCAGACGTAGCAGACCATGTCCATCTCGGCGGACGGCTCGGTGAACGGGAAGTAGTTCGGCCGCAGCCGGGTCTTCATGTCCGGACCGAAGAGCGCCCGGACCATGTGGTCGAGGGTGCCCTTGAGGTCGGCCATGGTCAGGCCCTCGTCGACGGCGAGCAGCTCGATCTGGTGGAAGACCGGGGAGTGCGTGGCGTCCAGCTCGTCGGTGCGGTAGACCCGCCCCGGGCAGACGACGTAGACGGGCGGCTCGCGGTCGACGAGCGTACGGGCCTGCACCGGCGAGGTGTGGGTGCGCAGCACGACGCCGGACTCGTCGCCCTCGGTGCCTCCCCCAGACTCCGTCTGGGAGGTGCCCCCACCCTGGACGAAGAAGGTGTCCTGCATCTGGCGCGCCGGGTGGTCGGGCACGAAGTTCAGGGCGTCGAAGTTGAACCACTCCGCCTCGACCTCGGGGCCCTCGGCGACCTCGTAGCCCATGGCCACGAAGACGTCCGCGACCCGCTCCATGAAGGTGGTCAGCGGGTGCCGGGCGCCGGCCGGGGTGCGGTCGTAGGGCAGCGTGACATCCACTGCCTCCTCGACCAGCACACGGGCGTCGCGCTCCGCCTCCAGCTCCTCCTGGCGGGCCTTGAGCGCCTGGTTCACCCGGCCACGGGCCTGGCCGACGCGCTTGCCGGCCTCCGCCTTGGCCTGCGGGGGCAGGGCGCCGATCTCGCGGTTGGCGAGAGCGAGCGGCGAGGTGCCACCGGTGTGCGCGATCTTCGCCTGGGCGAGCGCATCGAGGTCACCCGCGGCGGCGATGGCGGCCAGCGCCTCGTCCAGCCGTGCGGCGATCTCTTCCGGTTTCAGGGCTTCGACCTCGACAGGGTCGTACGACTTATTGGGTGCGGACATCTCTTCCCGTGCTTCCGGTGGACTGGCTTGGCTTGGCTCGCTTCGCCTCGGCTCCTCGATCACAAAGGTCGGATGCCGAGCCCGCGCTGTGCCCGCGATGCCTGTGCGCCAAAGGTGCCAAAGGTCAAGTCTAAGGGGGACGGGCCGCGCGGCCGGTCCGCGCCCCCGTGCGGGGCGCCCGCCGCTTCCGCTTCAGGCCAGGAAGGCCGGGGTCGCGACGGGCAGGCTAAATCGGAACTGCGCGCCGCCGGCCGGGGCCCGGCCGACCGTGATCGTCCCGCCGTGCGCCTCGACGATGCCCTTGACGATGTAGAGGCCCAGGCCGGTGCCCCCGCGCTTGCTGCCCCGCCAGAAGCGGGTGAACACGCGGCTCATCGATTCCTCCGGGATGCCGGGGCCCTCGTCGCTCACGGTGACGCTCGTCCCCTCCGTGCTGGTCTCGTCCGATACCGGTCCGACCTCGATGGTGACCGTTCCCTCGCCGTGGCGCACCGCATTTTCCAGCAGGTTGCCCAGCACCTGGTCCACCTTGTCCGGGTCCGCCCAGAGATCGGGCAGCGGTTCCAGCATCCGGATGAGGAAGCGATCGGGCCGCTGGCCGGCGGTGGTCTGCGCCTGGACGTGCCGACGGACCGCGGCGCTCATGTCGACCCGCTGGCGGCGCACCTCCAGCCGCCCGGAGTCGATCCGGGAGATGTCCAGCAGCTCGGCGATCAGCCGGGTGACGCGGTTGGCATCGGCGTCCACCGTCTCCAGCATCAGCCGCTTCTGGTCGTCGGTGAAGCGTTCCCACTTCTGGAGGAGCGTGGCGGTGAAGCCCTTGACGGAGGTCAGCGGCGAGCGCAGCTCATGGGCGACGGTGGCGATCAGCTCGGCGTGGCTGAGTTCCGTACGCCGCCGGGCCTCGGTGCCGCGCAGCGCGATCACCAGCCGCTGGACGGGCCCGGTCGGGCGGCTGCGGACATAGCGGGCGGAGACCAGCACCTCGCGGCCGCCGAGCAGCAGATTGCGCTCGGGCTGGCCGCGGCGGATGGCGAGCCCGCCGTAGGGGTCGGTGAGCCGCCACCAGCGGCGGCCCTCGATGTCCTGGAGCGGCAGGGCCTGTTCGAGGGGGCGGCCGACGGCGTCCTCGGGGGCGATGTCGGTGATCCGGGCCGCGGCGGCGTTGAAGCAGATCACCCGGCCGGTCTCGTCGGCGACGACCAGGCCGTCGGGGAGATCGTCGGGGTCCAGTCCGAGACCGGTCCCCAGGGCCGCCGGCTCTCCGGCCGGAGCGGACGGCTGAGCGCCCACGAGCCCCTCGGACCGGCGGCCGTCAGCGGTGACTGTGATGCCGGAAGTCCTCACACTCATCCCCGTACCCCCTTCCGGGCCCCCGAGCACGCAAGACTACTAGTTCGCACCGGAAGTGCCCCGAAGATCGGGGGGACACCCCTCAGGCGGGTGACACCGCGCGGCAGCCGCCGGGGCTGCGCTGGGCGCGGGCGGAGGCATAGAGGCAGACCGCGGCGGCCGTCGCGAGGTTGAGGCTCTCGGCCCTGCCGTGGATCGGGACGCGTACGACAGCGTCGGCCAGCGCCCGGGTCTCCTCCGGCAGTCCCCAGGCCTCGTTGCCGAAGACCCAGGCGGTGGGCCCGCCCATGGAGCCGGTGTCCAGTTCGGCGTCGAGGTCGCGGTCGCCCGCGCCGTCGGCGGCGAGGATCCGTACCCCGGCCGACCGCAGTCCGCTCACCACCCGCTCGACCGGGACGCCGACGGCGACCGGCAGGTGGAAGAGCGAACCGACCGAGGCCCGTACGGACTTGGGGTTGTACAGGTCCACGGAGGCGTCGGTCAGCACGACCGCGTCGGCGCCCGCGGCGTCCGCGCAGCGCAGCACCGTGCCGGCGTTGCCGGGGTCACGGACGTTGGCGAGCACCGCGACCAGCTGCGGGCGGGCGGCGAGGATCTCCTCGAAGGGCGAGTCGAGGAACTCGCAGACGCCGAGCAGCCCCTGCGGCGTGACGGTCTGGGAGATGTCGGCGACGGTCTTGTCGTCGGCGTGGTGGACCCGCACCCCGGCCGCGTGGGCCGCCTCGATGATCTCGGTGTGCCGCTCGGCGGCCTCGACGGTGGCGAACAGCTCGATGAGCGTGGGCGTTCCGCCGGTGCGGTGCGCGATGGCCTCCCGTACGGCCTGCGGGCCCTCGGCGATGAACCGGCGCTCCTTGCCGCGGAAGGCGCGGCGGGCCAGCCGCCGGGCGGCGGTGACACGCGGGGAACGCGGGGAGATCAGCTCGGGGGTGCCCATGGGCGGCGGCTCGCTTCTGTCGTTCGGTGCGGGTGGGGACCGCGGCACGGGAGGTGCGCGCCGGTTCCGGAAAAGCGGCGGACCCGCAGGCCGGGGCCTGCGGGTCCGCTCAACGTCGTCAGGCTGAAGTTCAGGCAGCCTTCGGGGCGTTGACGTCGCTCGGAAGCGCCTTCTGCGAGGCCTCGACGAGCGCGGCGAACGCGCTGGCGTCGTTGACCGCGAGGTCGGCCAGGATCTTGCGGTCCACCTCGATGTTGGCGGCCTTCAGACCCTGGATGAAGCGGTTGTAGGTCATGCCGTTGGCGCGGGCAGCGGCGTTGATGCGCTGGATCCACAGCTGACGGAAGTCGCCCTTGCGCTTCTTGCGGTCGTTGTAGTTGTAGACGAGGGAGTGGGTGACCTGCTCCTTCGCCTTGCGGTACAGGCGGGAGCGCTGGCCACGGTAGCCGCTGGCCTGCTCGAGGATCGCCCGGCGCTTCTTGTGGGCGTTGACTGCCCGCTTGACGCGTGCCACTAGTTAACTCCTTGTAGCGGGGCCGTGGTTGTCGTCACAACGGCCCGAATCGATTGGGTCCCGGTCCGAGTCGCGCGCCCCCGGTCAATGGGGCGCGTCGGCTCACTTGCCGAGAAGCTTCTTGATCTTCGCGGCGTCGCCCGGGGCCATCTCGGCGTTGCCGGAAAGGCGACGCGTCACGCGGGACGACTTGTGCTCGAGCAGGTGGCGCTTGCCGGCGCGCTCACGCAGCACCTTGCCGGAACCGGTGACCTTGAAGCGCTTGCTGGCACCGCTGTGCGTCTTGTTCTTCGGCATGCGCCGTTCTCTCCTCGTCATTGGCGCTCCCGCAGGCACGAACCGGCGAGCGGGAGCGTCATATATATCGATTGATGTCCGGGGCGGGGCGCCCCGGCGCGAACCGGGGCCGACGCCTCGGGGTCACGCCCCGGTGGGCTCCTCGGCGGGTGCCTCAGCGGGTGCCTCAGCGGGTGCCTCGGCGGGCTCCTCGGCAACTCCACCCTGGCGCTCCGCCTTGCGGGCGGCCTGCGCCTCACGGGCCTCGGCCATCGCCTCGGTCTTCTTCTTGTGCGGACCGAGAACCATGATCATGTTTCGGCCGTCCTGCTTCGGATTCGACTCGATGAAGCCGAGGTCCTCCACGTCGGACGCGAGCCGCTGCAGCAGCCGGAAGCCCAGCTCGGGGCGGGACTGCTCGCGACCACGGAACATGATCGTGATCTTGACCTTGTCACCCTGCTTGAGGAACCGGACGACGTGACCCTTCTTGGTGTCATAGTCGTGCGGGTCGATCTTCGGCCGGAGCTTCATCTCCTTGATGACCGTGTGCGCCTGGTTCTTGCGCGCCTCACGGGCCTTCATGGCCGACTCGTACTTGAACTTCCCGTAGTCCATGAGCTTGCAGACGGGCGGGCGAGCGTTCGCCGCCACCTCGACCAGGTCGAGGTCGTACTCCTGAGCAAGCTCAAGGGCCTTGGCAAGCGGAACAATCCCGACCTGCTCGCCGCTGGGACCGACAAGTCGCACTTCGGGAACGCGAATCCGGTCGTTGATGCGGGGCTCGGCGCTGATGGATCCTCCTCGGTAGCACCACGCGACGGCCTGGCGGACTGCCGCGTAACGTCTTTTCGGTGTGACCAACCGCGCCGGTAGCATGAAAAACGCCCCGGACGGGACACAGGCGGGGCTCCACGTGGATCTGGAGCACCGCCGCGAAGTCTCCGCGGGGCGCAGCCGGACCGTTGACCCGCCAACCGTGAGGTCGGTCGGGTGGGAGATCGGAGCCTCCACTTGTGGGCCGGTCACATGCGTGTCCGGCCGGTCGGAACACCAGAATACACGAGTCAAGGGGTGGCACCCACTTCTGTGCTGACGCGGACCCGCCCCGGGACCGGGAGGGCGCTCCCGGACGCGGGGTCCGGGGGCGCTGCCCATAGGCTGGAGGCGTCCCCTCAGCAGGAAGAAGCCCGAAGACATGAGTGACCAGACCCCGCAGCAGCCCGACGCAGCGCACGCGGAGAATCCCGACTTCGACGCCATGACCCGTGACATCGCGGAGGTGCCGGCGGTCGAGGTGATCACCACGGTCGCGGTGCATCTGATGAGTTCGGCGGCGGTCAACCTCGGGCTCGCCGAGGAGGGCGCGGCGCACAAGGACCTCGACGAGGCGCGCAAGCTCATCCAGGCACTGGCCGGGCTGGTCACCGCCAGCGCCACCGAGATCGGCTCGTACCACGCGGCGCCGCTGCGCGACGGCCTGAAGTCGCTCCAGCTGGCGTTCCGCGAGGCGTCGGTCGTGCCGGACGAGCCGGGCCAGGGTCCCGGGGAGAAGTACACCGGCCCCGTCTACGGCTGAGCCGGGCGGCGGAGCGCCGCATACACGGGACGACGGGCCCCGGCCGGGATACGGCCGGGGCCCGTCGTGTGTGCGGTGGGGGCGCGGTGCCTCAGAGCCCGTCGTCGGCGGGCTCGTAGGGCATCGGCTCGTCGGCGACGAGGACCGGCTCGTGCGGCGGATGGGTGATCTGGTGGACCACCGCCGCGATGGCGGCGCCGATCAGGGGCGCGACGATGAACAGCCACAGCTGGGTGATGGCCGCGCCGCCCGCGAACAGTGCCGGGCCGATGGAGCGCGCCGGGTTCACGCCGGTGCCGTCGAGCGGGACCCCGATGAGGTGGACGGCGGCCAGGGCCAGGCCGATGGCCATGCCGTTGAAGCCGATCACGGCCACCTTGTGGGTCACCGACAGCCAGACGTAGACCAGCAGGAAGGTCATCAGTATCTCGGCGACGAAGGCACCGCCGAGGTTGAGGTGGACCGCCGAGCGGTCGCCCCAGCCGTTCGTGCCGAAGGACTCATGGGTCTGGAGGCCGGGGATCTGCTTGGCGACCAGGAAGAGCAGGGCCGCGCCGGCGATGGCGCCGACCACCTGGGCGATCCAGTACTCGGCGGCCGTCCGCAGGGTGATCCGGCGGGCCAGCAGCATGCCCAGGGTCACCGCGGGGTTGAAGTGGCAGCCCGAGATCGGGCCGAGGGCGTAGGCCAGCGCCACCATGGTGAAGCCGAAGGCCAGGGCGATGCCGAAGGTGCCGATGTACTCGCCCGCCAGCACTGCCGAGCCGACGGCGAAGAACACCAGGAGCAGGGTGCCGAGGAACTCGGATACGACCGTGCGGGTCAGTACCGACGAGATCTCCGTTTTCTCCATGGGGGCTCTCCTCGCGTGGATCTTGAGCTCTCCTCCGCATTGTGCGGCCCTGGAGACGAACCCGCCCGTTGACGGCCGGGGGCCCGGCCGTCGGCACCGGGACCCGGCCGTGGGGTGTCAGCGCCGGTAGAACGGCTCCCCGGCCGTCGCGCCGCCCGGCGGCAGAAGGGCCAGGTCCAGGCCCCGGACGAGCCGGGCGCGCAGCGCCTCGTCGGTGGCCAGGGCCTGCGCCAGCCGCTGGGCGACCTCCGCGGCCGTGGCGTCGGGCGCCAGGCCGAGGGCGAGGGTGGCGTCGGTTTCGGCGGACGGCGCCAGGTGGGCGACGAGCACGGCGGGCTCGGCGTCGAGCAGGGTGCGCAGGGCGTCGGTGACGGCCGGGTCCGCGAGCGGGTCGGCGCTGGTGCGGCCCTCGGCGAGGGCGCGCAGGGCGGGGCCGGTGAGCTGGTAGGTGACCGGCCCTGCCAGGTCGACGACCACGGTGTCGGCCTGCTCGTGGGAGGCGGCGAGCAGCGCCTGCGGCAGCGGGACCGCGACCGGGCGGGCGTCGGGGCGCCAGCGCTGGAGGGTCTCCATGGAGGTGAAGGCGGGGAGGGCGCGGCGGCCGTCCGGGGCCTGGAGCGTGGGGACGGCCATATCGCTGGTCTTCTCCCGGCGCAGGCCGTCGGGTCCGGTCTCGACCTCGCCGAGGACGGCCACCACGGGCACCAGGACGCGTGCGCCGGCCAGCGCCGACAGCAGCTCGGGCTCGGCGCTCCGGTCCCGGTCGTAGGCCGCCAGGGCCGCGGTCAGGGCCGGGTCCGCGGAGCCGTCGTCGTCGCCGAAACCGGGGTCGGGAATGTTCTTCTGCACGCGCCCGAGCGTATCGGGTGGGGTTGCGGCGTCAGCGGGTGCGGGGGCTCCGGCGGGCGGCGTACGGGTCAGTGGTCGAGGGAGCGGCTGCGCCAGAGGACGGCGGCGGCCGCGAGGAGGGCCACGCCGACGGCGCCGGCGGTCCAGGGGAGCCAGGAGGTGCCGGTGTCCGCGGTGTCGTCGGCGGTGGGGCCGGGGCCGAAGTAGCGGTCGGCGTAGGCGGCGGGGGACGGCTTCTGCGCGGTGGGCCGGAGATCCGCCGCCGCCTGGAGGGCGGCGGCGGGGTCGATCAGGCCCGCGCCGTAGTCGTCGTCGCGGCCGCCCTCGGGCCTGTCCTGCGCGGTGGAGGTGAGCAGCCGGCGGATCTGGGCGGGGCTCAGGTCGGGGTGCGCGGAGCGGATCAGGGCGATGGCGCCGGAGACGAAGGCGGCGGCGGGGCTGGTGCCCCAGCCGGAGAGATAGTCGTCCTCGGGGTCGGCCATGATGATGTCGTAGCCGGGGGCGCTGACCGTGGCGTACCAGTGGCGGGTCGAGAACCGGGCGCGGCCCCCCAGGTGGGTGACGGCGCTGGCCGTGATGACGCCCGGATAGGCGGCGGGGTAGGAGACGCGGTTGCCCTTCTCGCCGCCGTTGCCCGCGGAGGCGACGACGGGGATGCCCTTGCCGAGGGCGTACTGGATCGCGGCGTCCTCGCGGGGCTCGGGGTGCGCGGATTCGCTGTCGTCGCCCAGCGACATATTGATCACGTCGGCGCCGTGGTCGGCGGCCCAGCGGATGCCGTCGGCGAGCGCGCCCGCCTTCTCCGTGCGGGCCCGTCCGCGCTGCGGGTCGTCGTCCTCCAGGATCACCCGGACCGGCAGGATCCGGGCGGCCGGGGCGAGGCCCAGCACACCGTCCTCGCGGCCCGCACCATGGCCGTGACCTGCGATGATGCTGGCCATTCCGGTGCCGTGCCGGGCCCAGGCGGTGTCCCCGGGGCCGGCTCCGAAGCCCACCAGGTCCCGTTCGGGCTCCACCTGTCCTTCCAGGTCGGCGTGGTTGGCGTCCACACCGGTGTCCAGGACCGCGACGGTGACGCCCTCGCCCTTGGTGGTGCGCCAGGCCTGCTGGGCGTGGACGGCCTGGAGGGCCCACTCCTGGGCGCGCAGGGCGTCGGCCCGGGCGGGGACGGCGGGGAGTACGGCGAGCGCCGCGGAGGCCAGTGCGAGGGCGGTGCCGCGCAGCACGGTGTGCGTCATGACGAGGCCTCCGTCGTCTGCGTGGGGCTGCCGGCCGCCTTGCGGAAGTCCGTTCCGATGCGGTCCGCCAGACCCTTCGCGTCGTGGCCCAGGCCGGATTCGGCCGCGGCGGTGGTGACGCCGGGCCGGACCGCGGCCTCGGCGGGCTGCGGGTCGGTGACGGTGCGGCCGTCGGCGAAGCCGGATACGGCGTAGACGACGACCGGGATGTCGGTGAGGATCCGGACGGTCCAACTGGCCCGCTGGGCGGGCCCGAAGCCCTCGGCCGGGGTGCCCTTGGCGGCGTACGGCAGCGGCAGCAGGTCGGTACGGGTGCCCAGACTCTTGGTGCTGAAGCGGGTGTTGAGGGCCATCATCCCGGGCTGGTCGGCCTTGGTGATCTGCGCTCCGACCGTGATGACGCTGCTGCGGGTGGCATCGGCGTAGGTGGCGCGCAGCAGCCGGGTACAGCCGGTACGGGCGAGCGCGGCGGCGAGCTTCGGGTCGTAGGCGTGGCCGCAGCCACCGTCCGGGGCGACGGCGATCCGGGTCCAGGTCCGGTCGGCGCCGCCGGGTCCGACGCCCAGGCCGTTGACGGTGCGCGGGAAGAGCCGGTCGACGGGGGTGTTGTGCCAGACGTCGCGGCCCTTGGCGAAGACGGCCTCGGCGGTGGGCGGGGCGGCGTCGGCCTCGTCGGTGAGCCAACTCCCGGCCGCGGCGCCGCCGATGAGGCCGATACCGAGGACGAGGCAGGCCGCGGCGCCGAGCAGCCGGGGGCCGGGGCGGCGGACGGAGCCGGGCCGTCGCGGAGCGCCGGGGGCAGGCACAACTCCCGTGTGCGGGGCGGCTGTTGGGGGCCAGGGCGGGTGTGGCGGGCGCTCGGCCGCGGGGCGGGGCGGCTCGCTGCCGGGGGCCGCCGAGGGGCCGGCGGCCGGGTGGCGGGGGCCGGCCGGGCGCCCGGTGCGCGGCCGGCGGCGGGTTCCCGGGAGTCGCTCCACAGCTTCTGACTGTTGGCCAGGTGGAAGGCGGCGGTGTCGCGGAAGGCGTTGGGGCGGCCGGCTGGCGGCGGCGGGGTGGGAGCGGCCGGGGTGCCGGGCGCACGGTCCGGGCGGGGTGGCGGCTGCGCACCGGCGGGCGGCGGGACGGGGTGCGCCCCGGGCGGCGCGGGTGCCGACGGCTCGGCCGGCACCCGGCGCAGCACGGTCGTCAGCGGGTCCCCCTCGGGCTCCGGCATCCCGGCCGGGGCGGGCTGCCGGGGCGGCTGCGGGGGTATCGGTGGAATGTGCCGGGCATCGGCGAATTCGGCGTCGGTGCTCACCCGCGCTCCCCCTTGCACCGCTGACCTCCGGGCCCGATCCGCAATCGGGGCACGGTGGTTCGTATCCGGACAACACGCCGCTGACCTGCTGGTTGCGGTGTCGAGCCACTGTAAGGGCTGGCGCCGTCGGTGCTCCAACCCCTGTCCGCTCTGTCGCAATCTCTCCCCTACCCCGTGGTAGCGGGGTCTGGCAGGCTGCGGCCATGCCCCCCTACACATCCGGCGCGGATGCCGACAAAGCCGCCTACGACCGGGCCACCGCCGCCCTCGACGCGCCGCTGGCCGTCGTCGACCTGCGGGCCTTCGACGCCAACGCCGCCGATCTGGTGCGCCGCTCGAAGGGCAAGCCGATCCGGGTGGCGAGCAAGTCCGTGCGCTGCCGGGCGCTGCTGGAACGGGTGCTGGCACGGGACGGCTTCGCGGGGATCATGAGCTTCACGCTCGCCGAGTCGCTGTGGCTGGCGCGCTCGGGCTTCCCGGACGTCCTGCTGGCGTATCCGTCGGCGGACCGGGCGGGCTTCGCCGAGCTGACCGCCGACGCCGGGCTCGCGGCCGCGGTGACGGTGATGGTCGACGACCCGGTGCAGCTGGATCTGATCGACGCCGCCCGGCCGTCCGGCGGGCCGGGCGAGGAGGTGCGGGTGTGCCTGGAACTGGACACCTCCTACCGGCTGCTGGGCGGGAAGGTGCGGGTCGGCGCCCGCCGCTCCCCCCTGCGGACGCCCGCGCAACTGGCCGCGCTGGCCCGGTCGGTGGTGCGCCGTCCCGGGTTCCGGCTGGTGGGGCTGATGGCGTACGAGGGGCATGTGGCGGGGGTCGGTGACGAGGTCGCCGGCAAGCCGGTGTTCTCGCGGACGATCCGGGTGATGCAGGCGGCGGCGCGCAAGGAGCTGGCGCAGCGGCGCTGGGCGGCCGTCCGGGCGGTGCGGGAGGTGGCGCCGCGGCTGGAGTTCGTCAACGGCGGCGGGACCGGCAGTGTGCAGCACACCGCGGCGGAGGCGGCGGTCACCGAGATCGCGGCCGGGTCGGGGCTGTATGTGCCGCGGCTGTTCGACAACTTCCGTTCGTTCAGCGGGCGTCCGGCGGCGCTGTTCGCCCAGCCGGTGGTGCGCCGGCCGGGGCCCGGGGTGGTGACGGTGCTGGGCGGCGGCTATCCGGCGTCGGGGGTGGCGGGCCCGGACCGGCTGCCGGTGCCGCATCTTCCCGCGGGGCTGCGCTACGACCCGCAGGAGGGCCCCGGCGAGGTGCAGACCCCGCTGCTGGGACCGGCCGCGGACCGGCTGCGGATCGGCGACAAGGTGTGGTTCCGGCATGCGAAGGCCGGTGAGCTGTGTGAGCGGTTCGCCGAGCTGCATCTGATCGACGGGGACCGGGTGGTGGACACGGTCCCGACGTACCGGGGAGAGGGGCACGCCTTCCTGTGAAGGCGCGCCCCCGTCCCGTTGTTGCCGTCAGCCGTGGACGCGGTCCTGCTGGTCAGGCACGATGCTGCCGTCCGGGCGGCGGAGCGGCCCGGGGGTGCCGTCCGGCCGGGTGTAGCCCGTGGTCGCGCACGGGTACGGGTCGGCCTGGCCCTTCTTCGGCTCGATGAACATCGGGTTGACCAGCCAGCGGTGGTCGGCGTTGTCGTACGCCCGGCACATCAGCTCGGTCTTGTTGCGGTTGATGGCGAGGTGTCCGGCGGTGGCGTCGCCGACGAAGGTGACGTCGGTGTCGGCGTCACCGGCCGCGAAGGCGGGGCGGTTCGCCGGGTCCTGCTGCTGCCAGGCCTTGGCGCCCTTGACGTGGAAGATCTCCTGGTTGATCCAGCAGCGCTTGCCGTCGATGTAGGTCAGGACCTCGCCGTTGGTGTCCTTGACGTCGCCGCAGCCCTGGACGCCGGTGGTGAGCTTGCCGTCGCGGACGAGGTTGCGGATACCGATGGTGTGGTCGCGGTCGATGCCCACACCGGGCGCCCAGGCGCGGACCAGCGGCTCGGCCGAGGCGGAGACGATGTAGACGTCGAAACCGGCCTTCTTGAGGGTGCCGATGAGGTCGCGCTGCTGGTCGTAGTAGCGGACGTAGCCCGCCATCATGTGGGTGCCGACCTTCTGCTCCGTGCCGATCGGCGCGGCGAGGTTCTCGGCGCGCGCGGCGCGGGCGTACGCGGTCAGCCGGGCGGGGCTGTGACCGGCGAAGAGCTGGGTGATCCAGACGTACTCGGGGACGGTGCGGCGGGCGTTCCACTCACCCTCGAACGCCTTCTTGCCGGTGGAGGTCTTGGCGTCCAGATAGATGTCGAGGATCTCGTCGGTGCAGCCGGTGTCCGTCGACGTCGGCAGCGGCCGGCCGGCGGGGACGGAGGTACCGCACGCCTTGGTGAGGCCGGCGGCGGCGTCGTCCGTCATCCACTTGTTGGTGGCCTTCCAGCTCGCGGGGCGCAGCACCTTGTCGTTCCGCAGCATCCAGGCCAGCGTGGCGTCGGAGATGTCGTTCTTGACGACGGTGTTGTCCCAGTCGAAGGTCGCGACCGGCTTCGCGCCCCCGGAGCCGGAGCAGCTGCCCTGCTCATCGATCATCTTCTGGAGCTTGGCACGGTTGTCGCCGTACCAGCCCTTGGTCACGTGGAGGGTGGGGCAGTGGCGGGGGGCCGGGCCCGCCGTGGCCGTTTGCGCGACGGCGACGCCGCCGCCCAAGACTGCGAGGGCAGCACCCGCTGCCGTCCAACGACGCTTGGTGAGCATGGAACGCACTCCTGTCGAACGAAGAACCGAAGGCGGACGCTAGCGCATGGCGGCCGGACGTCGTACGACGTCCGGCCGCCATGGCGCTTACGCGCAGGTGAACAGCGCGCGGTCAGACCGGAGTCACGTACGCGCCCGCGATACCGCCGTCGACCAGGAACTCGGCGGCGTTGACGAACGAGGAGTCGTCGCTGGCGAGGAAGGCGACCGCGGAGGCGATCTCCTCGGGCTCGGCGAACCGGCCGACCGGGACGTGCACCAGACGGCGCGCGGCGCGCTCGGGGTCCTTGGCGAACAGCTCCTTCAGCAGCGGGGTGTTGACCGGCCCCGGGCACAGGGCGTTGACCCGGATGCCCTCGCGGGCGAACTGCACGCCCAGTTCGCGGGACATGGACAGCACGCCGCCCTTCGAGGCGGTGTAGCTGATCTGCGAGGTGGCGGCGCCCATGACGGCCACGAAGGACGCGGTGTTGATGATGGAGCCGCGGCCCTGGCGCTGCATGTACGGCAGTGCGTGCTTGCAGCAGAGGTAGACCGAGGTGAGGTTGACCTCCTGGACGCGCTTCCAGGCGTCCAGGCCGGTGGTGAGGATCGAGTCGTCGTCGGGCGGGGAGATCCCGGCGTTGTTGAAGGCGATGTCGACCGAGCCGTAGGTGTCGAAGGCGGTCTTGTAGAGCGCCTCGACCTGGTCGGAGTCGGTCACATCGACCTGGACGTAGAGGCCGCCGACCTCGGCGGCCGCGGCCTTGCCCGCCGTCTCGTCGATGTCGGCACAGACGACATTGGCACCCTCGGAGGCCAGTCGGCGGGCGGTGGCCAGGCCGATGCCGCTGCCGGCACCGGTGATCACGGCGGTACGGCCGACGAGGCGGCGGCACACTGCGGTCTGCTCGGTCACTTGGTCTCCTCGGTGCTGATGAAGATGTTCTTGGTCTCGGTGAAGGCGGTCAGTGCGTCGGGGCCCAGCTCACGGCCGAGACCGGACTGCTTGAACCCGCCGAAGGGGGTCCAATAGCGCACGGCGCTGTGGGAGTTGACGGAGAGGTTGCCGGCCGCGACGCCGCGCGAGACCCGCAGGGCGCGGCCGACGTCACGGGTCCACAGCGAGCCGGCCAGCCCGTAGTCACCGGCGTTGGCGAGCCGGACGGCGTGGGCCTCGTCGTCGAAGGGGAGGACGACGGCGACCGGGCCGAAGATCTCCTCGACGGCCGTACGGTCCTCGGGGCGGCCCTCCAGGACGGTGGCCGGGTACCAGAAGCCCTTGCCGGCGGGCGCCTCGCCACGGATGGCGGCCGGGGCGTCCTCGGGGACGAAGGACCGTACCCGCTCGCGCTGGGCGGCGGAGATCAGCGGGCCCATCTGCGTCGCGGGATCGGCCGGGTCGCCGACCGTGAACGCCTTGACCGCGGGCTCCAGCAGCTCCATGAAACGGTCGTACACGGAGCGCTGGACGAGGATGCGGCTGCGGGCGCAGCAGTCCTGGCCGGTGTTGTCGAGGAAGGAGCCGGGGGCGGCGGCCGCGGCGGCCTCGATGTCGGCGTCGGCGAAGACGATGTTGGGGCTCTTGCCGCCGAGTTCGAGGGTGAGCCGCTTCGTCCGGGTGGCGCAGCGGGCGGCGATCTGCCGGCCGGTGGCGGTGGAGCCGGTGAAGACGACCTTGGCGACGCCGGGGTGGTCGACCAGCGCGGTGCCGGTGACCGACCCCTCGCCGGGCAGGACCTGGAAGAGGCCCTCGGGAAGCCCGGCCTCCAGGCCCAGCTCGGCCAGCCGCAGCGCGGTGAGCGGGGTGGTCTCGGCGGGCTTGAGGAGGACCGCGTTGCCGGCCGCGAGCGCGGGGGCGGTGCCCCAGGCGGCGATCGGCATCGGGAAGTTCCAGGGGGCGATGACGGCGACGACGCCGAGCGGCTCCTGGACGGTGATGTTGAGTCCGCCGGCGACCGGGATCTGGGTGCCGGTCAGCCGCTCCACTCCCCCGGCGGCGTAGTGCAGCAGATCGCGGACGTTGCCCGCTTCCCACCGTGCGTTGCCCAGCGGGTGGCCGGCCTCCTTGAGTTCGAGGGCGGCAAGCGGCTCGATGTGCGCGTCGACGACCTCGGCGAAGCGGCGCAGGATGCGGGCCCGGTCGCCGGGTGCCACGGCGGCCCAGGATTCCTGGGCGGCCGCGGCCCGGCGGACCGCCGCGTCGACCTCTTCGGGAGAGGTGGTGGGGACGGTGGCCACCACCTCCTCGGTCGCCGGGTTGAGAATCTTCAGCTCGTGCAACACGTGCGGTTCCTTACATGCGCTCGAAGGAGCGGAAGCGCTCCCAGTCCGTGACGGCGGCGTCGTAGGCGTCCTGCTCGACGCGGGCCATGTGGCGGTAGTGGTCGACGACCTCGTCGCCGAACGCCGCCCGGGCGATCGGGCTCCGCTCCCACAGCTCGGCGGCCTCGCGCAGGGTCGTGGGGACATGGGCGGCGTCGCCGGTGTAGGCGTTGCCGGTGGTCGCCTCGGGGAGCTCCAGCTCGTGCTCTATGCCGTACAGACCCGCCGCGACCATGCCGGCGACCGCGAGGTAGGGGTTCACATCGCCGCCGGGCAGCCGGTTCTCCAGGCGGTGGGCGCGGCCGTGGCCGACCACCCGCAGGGCGCAGGTGCGGTTGTCGGGGCCCCAGGCGACGGCGGTGGGCGCGAAGGAGCCGGGGCGGAAGCGCTTGTAGGAGTTGATGTTGGGCGCGTAGAGGAGGGTGAAGTCACGCATCGCGGCGACCTGGCCCGCCAGGAAGTGCCGCATGGTCTTCGACATGCCGTACGGGCCGTTGTCGTCGGCCAGCACCGGCCGTCCGTCCTCGTCCTGGAGCGAGAGGTGGATATGACAGGAGTTGCCCTCGCGCTCGTCGTACTTCGCCATGAAGGTGAGCGACATGCCCTCCTGGGCGGCGATCTCCTTGGCGCCGGTCTTGTAGATCGCGTGCTGGTCGCAGGTGGTGAGCGCCTCGTCGTAGACGAACACGATCTCGTGCTGGCCGAGGTTGCACTCGCCCTTGGCGGACTCGACGGTCATGCCGGCCGCGCCCATCTCGTTGCGGATGCGGCGCAGCACGGGTTCGACGCGGCCGGTGCCGAGGACGGAGTAGTCGCCGTTCCACTGGTTCGCGGGGTTCATCTCGCGGTAGCCGCGGGACCAGGCGTCCTCGTAGGAGTCCTTGAAGAGCATGAACTCCAGCTCGGTACCGGCGTACGCACTCCAGCCGCGCTCGGCGAGCCGGTCGAGCTGGCGGCGCAGGATCTGCCGGGGCGAGGCGACGACCGGCGAACCGTCGTGCCAGGCGAGGTCGGCGGTGATCAGGGCGGTGCCGGCGTTCCAGGGGGTGCGGCGCAGGGTGCCGGGGTCGCCGTGCATGGCGAAGTCGCCGTAGCCACGTTCCCAGGAGGACATCTCGTAGCCCTCGACGGTGTTGAGGTCGACATCGACGGCGAGGAGGTAGTTGCAGCCCTCCGTACCGTGGTCGAGGACGGTGTCCAGGAAATATCGGGCCGCGAACCGCTTGCCCTGGAGCCTGCCTTGCATATCGGTGAAGGCGAGGACGACAGTGTCGATCTCCCCGGCGTCGACGAGGACCCTGAGCTCCTCGACGGAGAGTGGGGGCGTGCGGTCTGCCACGGTATTGCCTCCTGTCACTGCATCCGGAGGTCATAAGGTAGGCACACGAACCATTGATTGGGAAGGGGTATCGATGGAGAGTGCGGCTGATCGGCTGGCACCGGTGCTGCGGCCGGTGCGCGCAGGCAACGGTTTCGAGGAAGCTCTGGAGCAGATACTCCAGATCGTCCGGCTCGGCCTGGTGCCCCAGGGTGAACGGCTGCCCGCGGAACGGGAGTTGGCCGAGCGGCTCCAGATCAGCCGGGTCACCCTGCGCGAGGTACTGAAGGTACTCCAGGACGAGGGGCTGGTGGAGAGCCGGCGCGGACGCTACGGCGGCACGTTCGTCCGGGTGCGCACGGAGAACCACGGCGAGGCCGAGCTGCGGCGCCGGATCGAGAAGGTCGACGTCGAGGACACCCTGCGCTTCCGGGAGGTACTGGAGGTGGGCGCGGCCGGGCTGTGCGCCGCCCACGGGCTGTCCGACGCCCAGAGCGACCGGCTGCGTACGGCCCTCGCGGCCACCCAGGACGCCCCGCTCGCCGACTACCGCAGGCGGGACACCCTGCTGCATCTGACGCTCGCGGAGCTGTCCGGCTCACCGTCGCTGGCGGCGCAGTACGCGGCGGTCCGGGCCCGGGTGAACGATCTCCTGGACTGCATTCCGCTGCTCGTCCGGAATCTGGAGCACTCCCAGACCCAGCACACGGCGCTGGTCGAGGCGGTGCTGGAGGGCGATGCGGACGGGGCGCGCGAGGTGATGCGGGAGCACTGCTGCGGCACCGCGGCGCTGCTGCGGGGCTTCCTGACCGCCCCGTCACCCTGAGCAGCCGCACGGGGACGGTGAGCGCGCGTTCACCATTCTTTTACGTACAGGTCTTGCGCTGCGCCGACCCGCCAGCAAAGGTATGCGGCTAAACCTTTGCTCGTTATCCCCTCGGCGAGGCAGGAGCGGCTCATGGCCGACAACACGGAAACGCAGACCGCACCGCCCGCTGGGTCCGCGGGCGGCGCATCCCCCGACGAGACCTATCTGGAGCGGCGGACGCTGCGCCGCGGCAGCGCGGGACCGCTGCTGCTGACCGGCCTGGGCGTCGCCTATGTCGTCTCCGGCGACTTCTCGGGATGGAACAACGGCCTGGCGCAGGGCGGCTTCGGCGGCCTGGCGATCGCCGCCGTCCTGATGGGCCTGATGTACACCTGTCTGGTCTTCGCGCTGGCGGAGCTGGCCTCGATCCTGCCGACCGCGGGCGGCGGCTACGGCTTCGCCCGGCGCGCCCTGGGCACCTGGGGCGGCTTTCTGACCGGCACCGCGATCCTGATCGAATATGTGCTGGCGCCCGCCGCGATCTCCATCTTCATCGGTGACTACGTCAAATCGCTCGGCCTGTTCGGTCTGCACTCCAGCTGGCCGGTCTATCTCGCCTGCTTCGCGATCTTCATCGGGATCCATCTGTGGGGCGTGGGCGAGGCACTGCGCTTCAGCCTGATCGTCACCGCCATCGCGGTCGCCGCGGTCGTCGTCTTCGCGATCGCCGCACTGACCGACTTCCATGTCGACTCGCTCAACGACATCCCCGTCAAGGCCGGCGCCTTCGGGGCCAACTCCTGGCTGCCGTTCGGCATCCTGGGGATCTGGGCGGCCTTCCCGTTCGGTATGTGGTTCTTCCTGGGCGTCGAGGGCGTCCCGCTGGCGGCCGAGGAGACCAAGGACCCGGCCCGTTCGCTGCCCAGGGCGATGGCTGCCGCGATGGGGATCCTGCTGGTGCTCGCGCTGATCACCTTTGTCGCCGCGACCGGCGCGCGCGGCTCGGCGGCGATCCAGTCGGTGGGCGACCCGCTGGTCCAGGCGCTCCAGCCGCACGGCAAGCCGACCACCGTCAGCCGGATCGTCAACTACGCGGGGCTCGCGGGCCTGGTGGCCTCCTTCTTCTCCCTGATCTTCGCCGGTTCCCGCCAGCTCTTCGCGCTCTCCCGGGCCGGCTATCTCCCCCGCTTCCTCTCCCTGACCAGCCGCCGCAAGGCCCCCTACCTGGGCCTGCTGGTGCCCGGCGCACTGGGCTTCGCGCTGGCCGCGGCCACCGGCGACGGCGGCCGGATGCTCAATGTCGCGGTCTTCGGCGCCACCATCTCCTATGCGCTGATGGCGCTCTCCCACATCGTGCTGCGCCGCCGCGAGCCCGGACTGCCCCGCCCCTACCGCACCCCCGGCGGCATGCTGACCTCGTCCATCGCGTTCGTCCTGGCCTGCTCGGCGCTGGTGGCGACGTTCCTGGTGGACAAGGAGGCCGCCTTCATCGCCCTCGGTGTCTACGTCGTGGCGCTCGCCTACTTCGCCTTCTACTCCCGGCACCGGCTGGTGGCCGCGGCGCCCGAGGAGGAGTTCGCGGCACTGGCGGCGGCGGAGGCGGAGCTCGAACGCACCTGACCGACACCTCGGGACGCCCCACGGCCGGCCGGGACCTCCCGGCCGGCTCCGGCAGTCCCCGCACCGCACCCACCCCACGTACGCACGGAGGACCACACCCCATGTCCCAGCCCCTCATCGGCATCAGCACGTACCAGGAAGAGGCCCGGTGGGGGGTGTGGACGCTGCCCGCCGCGCTGGTGCCCGCCGGGTACCCCAAGCTGGTGCAGCGCTCGGGCGGGCTGGCCGCGCTGCTGCCGCCGGGCGATCCGGCCACCGCCGCCGCGGCCGTCGCCCGCCTGGACGGTCTGGTGATCGCCGGCGGCGCGGATGTCCAGCCGGCACGCTACGGCGCCGAGCCGCACCCCAGGACCGGCCCGCCCGCCCTGGACCGGGACGCCTGGGAACTGGCCCTGATCGAGGCCGCGTTGGCGGGCGGCGTCCCGCTGCTGGGCATCTGCCGCGGGCTCCAGCTGCTGAACGTGGCGCTGGGCGGCTCCCTGATCCAGCACCTCGACGGGCATGCCGGAGCGCCCGGGGTCTTCGAGCAGCACGAGATCAAGCCGGTCCCCGGAACGCTGCTGGGCCGTACGCTCCCCGAGCCGGTCGCCGTGCCGACGTACCACCACCAGGCCGTGGACCGGATCGGCCGCGGGCTGCTGGCCTCGGCGTACGCGGAGGACGGCACCATCGAGGCGCTGGAACTCCCGGGCGCCTACGGCTTCGCGCTGGCGGTGCAGTGGCACCCGGAGGCCGGGGAGGACACCCGGGTGATGGACGCGCTGGTCGCGGCGGCACGCGGGGCGTCCCCGGCGGAGTGAGACCGCTCGAACCGCCCCGGCCTCAGGGTGTGCCGCGCGTCAGCCCGAGCAGGTCGCGGGCCGGGCCCGCGGGCCGCTGACCGGTGGGCCACACGGCGCGCAGCTCCCGGCCCAGACGCAGTCCGCGCACCGGAATCTCCACCAGCCGGCGCGCGGTCAGCTCCTCACCGACGGCGAGTTCGCTGAGCACGGACGGCGCCGCCTCGCTCACCACCGCCGCCTTCACGGCCGTGGTGGAGGCGAGTTCCAGCAGCGGTTCGGCCAGGCCGCCGTGCCGGGCGAGCGCCGCGTCCAGCACCTGACGGGTCCCGGAGCCCCGCTCACGCAGGATCAGCGGGGTGGCGGCCAGTTCGGCGGCGGTCAGCTCCGTACGGCGCCGGGTCCAGGGGTGGGACGGGGCGGCGACCACGATCAGCCGGTCCTGTCCGATGACCGTCCCGTCCAGCCCCGCCGGCACCTCCAGCCCCTCGACGAAGCCGAGGTCCGCGGCACCCCCCAGCAACCGCTCGGCGACCGCACTGGAGTTGCCCGCCAGCAGCGAGACGGCGGTGCCGGGCCGCTGGGCGCGCAGGGCGATCAGCCAGCCCGGCAGCAGATACTCGGCGATCGTCATGCTGGCCGCGACCCGCAACCGGGAATCGCGCCGCCCGCGCAGCGCCTGCGCGCCCGCGTCGAAGGCCTCGGCCGCCTCCACCACCCGCCGCGCCCAGTCCGTCACCAGCGCTCCGGCATCCGTCAGCCGGGAGCCGCGCGGCGAGCGCTCCACCAGCGCCACCCCCAACTGCCGCTCCATCGAACGGATACGGCTGCTGGCGGCGGGCTGGCTGATGCCCCGCGCGCGGGCGGCCCGCCCCAGACTCCCGAGCCGGGCGACGGCGAGCAGCAGCTCCAACGCGCCGAGATCCGGGACCCGGTGCGCCAGCGACACGGCGACGGACTCGTCCTCAGCACCCATAAATCCCCCTGCGCATAACCCCAGCTTATGCCCTCATAGACACGGAGTCCCTGGTGGCGGCTGTCCGGGGCGGCGACGCTGTTCTCATGGCAACCCTCGCGCAAGCACCTTCCCGCACCGACACCCCGGCCCCTGGCACCCCCCGCACCCCGGCCCCGGCGTCGGTCCGCCAGCTCGGGCCGAACTGGTACGCCACCGTCATGGGCACCGCGATCGTCGCCAACGCCGGTGCGGTGCTGCCGTTCACCGGACCCGGTGCGCGCACCGTGTACCAGGCGGTCTGGGCGCTGTCCGTGCTGATGCTGCTGACGCTGCTGGCCGCCAGAACCGTGCACTGGGTCCGCCACGGCGACCAGGCGCGCCGCCAATTGCTGGACCCGGCCGTCGCCCCGTTCTACGGCTGTCTCGCCATGGCCCTGCTCGCGGTCGGCGGCGGCACGCTCGCGGTGGGCCGGGACGTCATCGGCACACCGGCCGCGGTGGCCGCCGACGCCGTGCTGTGGACCGTGGGCACCCTGACCGGACTCGTGGGCGCCGCGGCGATCCCGTATCTGATGGTGACCCGGCACCGGATCGAGCCCGGCAGCGCCTCCCCCGTCTGGCTGCTGCCGCTGGTCGCCCCGATGGTCTCGGCGGCGGTCGGCCCGGCGCTGGTGGCGCAGCTGCCGGCCGGCCAGTGGCAGCGGGCCCTGCTGCTCGGCTGCTACGCCCTGTTCGGCATGTCCCTGCTGGCCACCCTGCTCGTGCTGCCGCTGGTGCTGTCCCGGCTGATCCACCACGGCCCGCTCCCCCTGGCGCTCACCCCCACGCTGTTCCTCGTCCTCGGCCCGCTCGGCCAGTCCACCACCGCCGTGAACAACCTCGCCGACGCCGCACCCGGAGTCGTGGACCCGGCCACCGCCCACGCCATGGGCGCCTTCGCGGTGCTCTACGGCGTCCCGGTGATGGGCTTCGCGCTGCTCTGGCTGGCGCTCGCCACCGCGATGGTGGTCCGCGCCGTCCGCCACGGCATGGGCTTCTCGATGACCTGGTGGGGCTTCACCTTCCC
Source organism: Streptomyces sp. P9-2B-2 (assembly GCF_030406865.1). Taxonomy (NCBI): domain Bacteria; kingdom Bacillati; phylum Actinomycetota; class Actinomycetes; order Kitasatosporales; family Streptomycetaceae; genus Streptomyces; species Streptomyces sp. P9-2B-2. Next base: position 1,927,098 of record NZ_CP129126.1, read on the forward strand.
CCTGGGGACCTGCGTCACGGGCGCGGCCGGCCTGGCCCGGCACACCGGTCTGCATGCCTTCGGCTGGCTCGCCGCGGCGCTGTTCGCGGCCCTCGTGGCGGCGGTCGCGGTGGCCGGCACCCGCACCGCCGCCGGCCTGGCCCGCGGCCGCCTGCTGGCCCCGCCCCGGCCGGTCACGCCGTAGGGGGTGTCCCCGGCGCTCTCACCGGGCCCCGGCCAGTGCCTGTGCCAGGACGGCCGGGGCCGCCGCCAGCGACGGCCCGTACCAGGTCAGGCTACGGCCGCTGACCAGCGCGGCGGGCAGGCCGGGGAACGCCTCGGGGCCGTCCCCGGCGCTGAAGCGATAGGGCTCGTCGGGCAGCACCACGAGATCGGCGGCCCCGGCGTTGAGCGCGTCGAGCGGGATGCGGGGGTAGCGCTCGGCGTGGTCCGCGTACAGATTCCGTACGCCCAGACGGGCCAGGACATCGCCGGCGAAGGTGTCCCGGCCCAGCACCATCCACGGCCGGCGCCAGATGGGCACCACCGCCGTCCTTCCCCAAGCTCTCAACTCCGTTCGCGCAGGGGAGACCCCAATCGCCGCCGGGGCCGGCAGGTCGCGCCAGGCGGCCTCGGCGGCGTCCAGCCACCCGGGCCGGGGCAGTCCGCAGCCGGTCACCAGCACCCGCGCCAGTTCGCGCCACGCCTGGTCCAGCGTCCGCACCTCGGTGACCAGGACGGTCAGCCCGGCGGACCGCAGCGCGGCCAGATCCTGCGGACGGTTCTCCTCCTCGTTCGCGATCACCAGCTCCGGCGCCAGTGCCGCGATCCGGCCGACGTCGGGATTCTTGGTGCCGCCGATACGGGGGACGTCGAGCCCGGCGGGGTGGCTGCACCAGTCGGTGACCCCGACCAGCAACTCGGGCGCGCTCGCCGCCACCGCTTCGGTGAGGGAGGGCACCAGGGACACCACGCGCCGGGGGGAACGGTGACCGGTCATCCGCTCACGGTACGCGCCCGTCACCACGCGGGCAGCAGGCCGGTATCAGCCCGCGGCCCGGGTGTTCAGGAGCGTCCGCCGACCGTGCGCCGCAGCCAGAACGCCGCACCCGCGGCCAGCGCCAGCAGCGCCAGACCGCCCGCGGCCTGCGCGGCGTTCAGCCCCTCGACCCGGGCGTCGCGCACCGTGACGGTCTCGGTGAAGCTCGCCCCGCCCGACGCACAGTGGATGGTCACCGGGTAGCGGCCCGGCGCGGCCCCCTCGGCGACCCGGGCCTGAGCCCCCATCCCGCCCTCCCCCGGCCGCAGCACCACCGGGCCGAACAGCCTCGACGACACCCGCGCGGCACCGTCCTGAGCGCACCGCCCGCCGTCGCTGATACGCACCCGCTGTCCGGCCACCATCGGATCGGGGTCGACCCGGGCGGCGGCGGTGGGTGCGGCGAGCCCCAGGACGGTGAGGCCGAGCAGGGCGACGGCGGCGGAAGGTGCGGGCTTCACGGTCATCTCCTTCGCCGGCCGCGACCACGGCGGCCCCTCAGGAAAAACGGGCACACAGCAGAGCGAATCACCTGTCCCACCCCGCCGCGCAGCACACGCCGCCGGTCGGGTGATCCAGCGCCCCCGCACCGCGCGGCCTGCGCGCAGCAGCGAGCCCCGCCGCCCGGCAACTGCCGGGGACGGGGCTCACTGGAGGACAGGGCGGCGCGAACTACGCGCCCGGTCCGCCTACTTCACCGGCGCCATCTTGTCGACGATGCCCGGATGGTCGGCGATCCACTTCTCGACGCCCTTGTTCTCGTTGCCCTTACCGGCGTCCTGGATGTCCTGCTCCAGGCTGCCGAGCTCGTCGGCGCTCATCTTCCAGTTCTTCAGCCAGCCGTGGAACTCCGGGAACTTCTCCGGGAAGCTCTTGTTGCCGAGCGTCTTGATCTGGTTGTTGGCGCCCCAGGTGCCCTTGGGGTCCTTGAGCTTGGTGAGCTTGTACTTGCTGTAGGCCCAGTGCGGCGACCACAGCACCACCGCGACCGGCTCCTTCTTGTGGTATGCCCGGTCCAGCTCCGTCAGCATGGCGCTGGTGCCGGCCGAGGTGACCTCGAAGTCCTGCAGGCCGTACGCGGGAGCGACGGTGTCCTTGAGGCGCTTCATCTCACCGGTGCCCGGCTCAATGCCGATGATCTTGCCCTGGAACTCGTCCTGGTGCTCGCGCAGATCGTCCAGGGTCTTCACACCCTTGACGTACGAGGGCACCGCGATCTCCAGCGAGGTCTTGTCGTACCAGGGCCCGACGTCGACCAGATCCTTCTTGTACTTGTCCCAGTACTGCTTCTGCGCGACCGGCAGCCAGCCGTCCGTCTCCACATCGATCTGGCCGGTGGACAGTCCCGTCCACATCGGCCCGACATCCAGGTTGCGGATATTCGGCTTGTAGCCGCGCTTCTCCAGGACGTTCTTCCACAGGTACGTGGTGGCGATGCCCTCGTCCCACGCGGGGTAGCCGATGTTCGGTGCCTTGCCGGCGTCCTTGCCCTTGGCGTAGGCGGCGTCGGCGGACGGTGCGAGCTTGTCGACCAGGCCGGGGTGCTTCTTCAGCCAGGTACGCACACCGTCCTGCTCATGGCCCTGACCGGCGTCCTTGATGTCGCTCTCCAGGCTGGTGAGCTGCTTCTCGTCCAGGTGGAACTTCTTCATCCACTTGGCGACCTCGGGCTCGTCCTTGGCGAAGCCCTTACGGCCCAGCAGGTGCAGACCGTCCCCGGAACCGAAGGAGCCCTTGGGGTCCTTGAGCTTGGTGAGCTTGTACTTGTCGTACGCCCAGTGCGGGGACCACAGCGTGACCGCGATCGGCTTCTTGGCGTGCAGCGAGCGGTCCAGCTCGGTGAGCATGGACGCGGTGCTGGACTCCTGGACCTTGTACTCGCCGCCCAGGCCGTAGTCCTTGAGTACCTTCTCCTTGAGGATCTTCATCTCGCCGGCGCCCGGCTCGATACCGGTGATCTTGCCGCCGAACTCGCCGCCCTTGCCCTTGAGGTCGTCGAGGGTCTTGACGCCCTTCATGTAGGACGGGACCGCGATCTCCAGGGAGGTCTTGTCGTACCAGGTGCCGAGGTCCTCCAGCTTGTCCTGGTACTTCTTCCAGTACGAGGCGTGGGTGGTCGGCAGCCAGGCGTTGGTCTGGACGTCGATGTCACCACGGGCCTGGCCGGCGAACAGCGGACCGGCCTCCAGGGCCTCGACCTTGGGCTTGTAGCCGCGCTCCTCCAGGATTTCCTTCCAGAGGTACGTGGTGGCCTTGCCCTCGTCCCAGTTGACGTAGCCGAGGCTGATCGGACGGCCGTTGCCGCCGCCGGCCTGGCCGCCGCCCTTGCCGGTCATGCCCATCCCGCCGGCGAGCAGCGCCAGCACCACGATGCCGGCCATGGCCACGGAGGTGGCGGGCCGCCAGTGCAGGAACTTCAGGCCGCCGAGCGCCGCCTGCGCCTTGGCCAGCGCCCGCCGGCCGAGCGGGGAGACCCGCTGGTTGAGCGCGCCGGTCATCCGGTCCAGGTACATGGCCAGGATGACGACCGCGATGCCGCCCTCGGCGCCCAGCGCCACATCGACCGAGCTGATCGCGTTGTAGACGGACCCGCCGAGCCCGCCGCCGCCGACCATGCCGGCGATGACGACCATGGACAGCGCCAGCATGATGACCTGGTTGATACCGGCCATGATCGTCGGCAGTGCCAGCGGCAGCTGGACGCGGAAGAGCGTGCGCCGCGGGTGGGTGCCGAACGCCTCGGCCGCCTCGACCAGTTCCGCGTCGACCTGCCGGATGCCGAGCTCGGTCATCCGGACCGCGGGCGGCATGGCGAAGACGATGGTGGCGACGATGCCGGGGACGACACCGAGGCCGAAGAAGAGGATGCCGGGGATGAGGTAGACCATCGCCGGCATCGTCTGCATCAGGTCCAGGACCGGACGCAGCACACCGCCGACGACCCGGCTGCGGGCCGCCCAGATTCCGAGCGGCACCGCGACCACCACGGTGATCAGGCAGGCCACCAGCACCAGGGACAGCGACTCGATGGTCGGGTTCCACTGCTCGACCGAGTCGATCAGGGCGAAGCCGGCGAAGGCGAGCAGGGCGGCCGGCAGACCGCGCAGCCACCAGGCGAGCACCGCGAGGATGCCGGCCAGCAGCAGCGGTTCGGGCCCGGACAGGACCGTGTGGATCCCGTCGTAGAGGCCGTTGAGCACCTTCGTGATGAGGGTGAAGAGCCAGTCGAGGTTGTCACGCAGCCAGTTGACGGCGCCCTCGGCCCAGCTGCCTATCGGGATCCTAGGCACCGGCGATCACCTTGTCCTCGGGCTCGTGGCCGGCCGGCTCGTCCGCCGCGGTCGTCTTGCCGAGCGGTACGGCCGTGCCGTCGCCGCCCGGGGCCGGAACACCGGCCGTCTCCTGCCGGGCGGGTTCGCCGAGGACGGCGAGCAGCCGTTCCGCCGACACCGCGCCGACCAGGTCCCCGTGCTCATCGGTCACGGCGACCGGAACGGTGCCGGCCGAGCAGGGGGTGAACAGCTCGAAGAGCGGGGTGTCCACACCGACGGTGGCGGGCGCCGCGGCCCGGAACTCCGCCGCGGTGGTGAGCTTGTGGCCCTCGGGGGTCGTCGCACCGAGCACCGTCCCGACCTCGGCCATGATCGCGCCCGCGGTCAGCACCCGCGTACGGTCCACGTCCTGGGTGAAGGAGGCGACGTAGTCGTTGGCCGGCGTGACGAGGATGTCCTCGGCGCTGCCGGTCTGCACGATCCGTCCGTCCCGCATCACGGCGATCCGGTCACCGAGGCGCATCGCCTCGTTGAGGTCGTGGGTGATGAAGACGATGGTCTTCTTCAGGGTCTTCTGGAGTTCGAGCAGCTGGTCCTGCATATCGCGGCGGATCAGCGGGTCGAGCGCGCTGAAGGACTCGTCCATCAGCAGCAGATCGGCATCGGTGGCCAGCGCCCTGGCCAGGCCCACCCGCTGCTGCATCCCGCCGGACAGCTCGTCGGGCCAGGACTTCTCCCAGCCCTTGAGCCCGGTGAGTTCCAGCGCCTCGGTGGCGCGCCGGGTGCGCTCGGCGCGGGGGACGCCCTGCACCTCCAGGCCGTAGGCGGCGTTCTCCAGCACACTGCGGTGCGGGAAGAGCGCGAAGTGCTGGAAGACCATGGAGATCTTCTCGGAGCGGACCTTGCGCAGTTCCTTGCCGCTGAGCGAGGTGAGGTCCTGGCCGTCGATCCGGACGGTTCCGGCGGTCGGCTCCAGCAGCCCGTTGAGCATCCGCAGCAGCGTGGACTTTCCGGACCCGGACAGGCCCATGACGACGAAGATCTGGCCCTCGTCGACCTCGATCGACGCGTCGATCACCGCCGCGGTGGTGCCTTCGGCCCGCAGCTCGTCCCGGCTCTCGCCGGCTTCGAGCTTGCGGACCGCGTCCTCCGGTCTTCTGCCGAACACCTTGTACAGGTGCTCGGCTTGCAGCCTGGACACATATGCCTCTCTTGTTGTGTGAAGAACGTCCTGCCACCCCCGTAGCCAGGTCGTGGAGCGGCACGGGGTCGGCCCGCGTTTACCGGTCGAATAGTTGAATCCCGACCTGGTTCACTCCGGGTGCGCGCCTGCCCGTCTTTATCTGGCTCAAACACAACGGTGATCCAGCTCACGTCTGTGTGACGTATGGGGCATACGGCAAGATGCGGGATGTGACTCGACGCCTGATGCTCCTCGACACCGCCTCGCTCTACTTCCGCGCCTATTTCGGGGTACCGGAATCAGTCAAGGCCCCGGACGGCACCCCGGTGAACGCGGTGCGCGGTCTGCTGGACTTCATCGCCCGGCTCGTCCAGGACCACCACCCCGATGACCTGGTCGCCTGCATGGACTTCGACTGGCGCCCCCAGTGGCGGGTCGATCTGATCCCCTCCTACAAGGCACACCGGGTCGCCGAGGAGGCCCCGGCCGGGTCCGCGGAGCCCGACGAGGAGGAGGTCCCCGACACCCTTTCGCCGCAGGTCCCGGTCATCGAGGAGGTCCTGGACGCCCTCGGCATCGCCCGGATCGGCGCGGCCGGCTACGAGGCCGACGACGTCATCGGCACCCTGACCGCGCAGGCCACGGGCCCGGTGGACATCGTCACCGGCGACCGCGACCTCTTCCAGCTGGTCGACGACCGGCGCGGCATCCGCATCCTCTATCCGCTCAAGGGCGTCGGCACCCTCCAGGTCACCGACGAGGCCCTGCTGCGGGAGAAGTACGGGGTGGACGGCCCCGGCTACGCCGATCTGGCGCTGCTGCGCGGCGACCCCAGCGACGGCCTGCCCGGCGTCCCGGGCATCGGCGAGAAGACCGCCGCCAAGCTGCTGGCCACCTACGGCGACCTGGCGGGCATCATGGCCGCCGCCGACGACCCCGCCTCGAAGGTGACCCCCGCACAGCGCAAGCGGCTGCTGGAGTCCCGCCCGTACGTGGCGGTCGCGCCGAAGGTCGTGAAGGTGGCCACCGATGTGCCGGTGCCCGCCGTCGACCACGCCCTGCCCGGCGAACCGGCCGACCCCGAGCGCCTGGAAGCACTGGCCGCCCAGTGGGGCCTCGGCGGCGCCCTCCAGCGGCTGCTCCTCACACTTCGCCGGTGAACTGTTAGGTTAGGTATACCTAATAACCTTGGCGTCAGGGGAGATTGCCGTGGCAGCAGAGCGTCCGTCCCGCAAAAAGCCCGCCGTGCACCGCGCCCGGGTGCGGCACACCGAGCAGCTCACGCCGCACATGGTCCGGGTGGTGCTGGGCGGTGAAGGGCTGACGGAGTTCGCCGCGGGCGAGTACTCCGACCATTACGTCAAGCTGGTCTTCCCGCGCCCCGGCGTCGCCTACCCCGAGCCGTTCGACATCGCGCAGATCCGGACCGACTTCCCGCGCGACCAGTGGCCCAGCACCCGGACGTACACCGTCCGCACCTGGGACGCCGCGACCCGCGAGCTGACCGTGGACTTCGTGGTGCACGGCGACGAGGGCCTGGCCGGCCCCTGGGCGGCCGCGGCACAGCCGGGCGACGAGATCTTCCTGCTCGGCCCCGGCGGCGCCTACGTCCCGGAGACCGCCGCCGACTGGCATCTGCTGGCGGGCGACGAGAGCGCGCTGCCGGCCATCGCGGCCTCGCTCGCCCGGATGCCCGCCGGGGTGCCGGTACACGCCTTCATCGAGGTGGCGGGACCGGAGGAGCGCCAGGAGCTGGACGTACCGGCCGGCGCCGAGGTCACCTGGCTGTACCGCGGCGCCGCCCCGGTCGGCCGCGAACTGGTCGCCGCCGTCCGGGCGCTGGCGTTCCCGTCCGGCCGGGTCCAGGCGTTCGTGCACGGCGAGGCCGGCTTCGTGAAGGAACTTCGGCGGCTGCTCCGCGTCGAGCGCGAGATACCCCGCGAGGACCTGTCCATCTCCGGCTACTGGCGCACCGGCCACGACGAGGACGGCTGGCAGGCCGCCAAGCGCGACTGGAACCAGCAGGTCGAGGCCGAACAGGAGCCCGCCACAGCGGCGGCTTCCTGACACGGCGGAGCCCTACGGGCCCTTCCCGGCGAGAGTGCCGCGGGGAAGGGCCCGCTGTCGTACGGGAACCGGGGGGAGCGGCCTCCGCCCTACAGGGGCCGGGAGTTGGCTGCGGCCGCCGCCGCCCGCGCGCCCTATCGGCCGCCCGCCCCTTCCGCCAGACTCTCGAACCTGCGGGCCGACGCCTCCACATGCGCGAGCCGGCGCAGCGCCGAGAGGACTGCGTCCCCCAGGACGGTCCCCACCACGACGCTCTCCACCAGCCCCTCGACCTCGGCATTGCGCCCCGCCCACGCCAGATCGGCGGCGGCGACCCGCTCACAGGCGTCGGCGTAGGTATCCAGGGCGTCCTCGAAATCGCCGTGCCCGATGCCCCGGAAGGTGGCCAGCGCGACGGCCAGTTTCTCGATGGACGGGTTCTCCGGCTCGACCCGCCAGCCGCGGCGGCGGATCAGCTCCGCGACCGTCCGCCGCGCTTCCGCCATCCCCTCCGGTGCGGCGGCCGTCCGCGGGGTGATCGCCTCCTGTGCCGCGCCGAGCACCTTGTGCACCGACTCCTCCGGTGAGTCGACGGCGGCCAGCACGCCCCGCACGGCCGAGACCGAGAGTCCCCCGACGTCGATCATCCCCCGGATCAGCCGCAGCCTGCGGACGTGGCCGGCGTCGTAACTGGCCTGGTTCGGGCTGGTCAGCCGGCCCGCGGGCAACAGCCCCTCGCGGACGTAGTACTTGATCGTCGGGATCGCGACTCCCGTCTCGCGACTCAACTCCCCGATGCGCATCTGTCGCCCTTCTCCTCGCCGGGGCCATCTCCCCGGCGTGCCGAATGGCCGGGCGCCCGCACCCGGCCTTGCCATTCCGCCCTCCATCATAGATAGTCCAGCTATCAGATAGCAGAAAGTGCCACTATCCATTCACGGGGGATCCATATGTCCAGATATCGCCTACTGCTCGCCTTCTCCTGGGCGATGGCCGCACTCGCCGCCGTCGCGGCGGTCGGCCTGATCGTCGACGACCGGGTCCTGGTCGGCGCGCCCATCTGGCTCAAGCCCCTCAAGTTCGCGGTCTCCTTCACCGCGTACGGGCTGACGCTGGCCTGGATGCTGTCCCGGCACACGCCCCCGAGCCGGACCGGGCGGTGGGCCGCGCACACCGTCGTGGTGACCGGAACCATCGAGATGGCGATCATCACCGGGCAGACCATCCGGGGCCGGCGCAGCCACTTCAACATCGAAACCCCGCTGGACCGGGGCCTGTTCCTCACCATGGGCGTCACCATCGCCGTCCTGTGGGTGGCCACCCTCGTCATCGCCGTCCTGCTCTTCCGCGCCCGCCTGGGTGACCGCGCCGCGACCTGGGCGATCCGGCTCGGACTGCTGATCGCTCTGGCCGGGTTGCTGGTCGGCGGCCTGATGGCGATGCCCACACCGGAGCAGCAGGCCCAGGGCGCGCTGCGCACCCTCGTCGGCGCGCACAGCGTCGGCATCCCCGACGGCGGTCCGGCCATGCCGATGACCGGCTGGAACACCACCGGCGGCGATCTGCGCATCCCGCACTTCGTCGGCATGCACGCCCTCCAGGCACTGCCGCTCTTCCTCTACGCGATCGAGGCACTGTCCGGCCGCTGCGCCCGGCTGCGGGACGAGCGGATACGCCTCCGCCTGGTGCTGGTCGCGGCCGGCTTCACCACCGCGCTGCTGGCCCTGGCGACCTGGCAGGCCCTGCGCGGCCAGGCCCTGATCCACCCGGACGGCGCGACACTCGGCGCCCTAGCGGCCCTCATGGCGGCCACCGCGGCAGGCACCTTCGCCGCCCTACGACGCCCCGGCGGCGACCGGACCGCCCCCGGAACCCCGTCCCCGTCCGCCACCACTGCCGAGACCGCCCGCCCCCACCACCCCGAGCAGGAGCTGCCGGCATGACCACCCCCACCCTCTTCAACCTGGCCTTCACCCTCGCAGCGCCGTTCTGGGCGCTGCTGATCCTGGCCCCGGGGTGGCGCTGGACCGACCGGATCGCCGCCTCCCCGCTGCCGATGGTGCCGGTCCTCGCGGTCTATGCCGCCCTGGCCGTCCCGGTGTTCCCGCAACTGTGGGCCGCCGTCAGCCACCCCGATCTGGCGGGATTCCAGGAGCTGCTGCGGCTCGGCGGCGGAGCGGGCGCGATCTGGGCACAGGTCATCGCCTGGGACCTCTTCCTGGGGCAGTGGATGTACCGCGAGGCCCGGGAGCTGGGCATCCATCCCCTGGTGATGGGCCCCCTGCTCCTGCTCACCGTGCTGCTCTCCCCCGTGGGCGTCCTCCTCTTCCTCGCCCTCCGCGCGGGCGCCCGCCGCCTCCGCCGGCCGGATGCCACACCGCCACGGCAGCCGGCCCCGACCGCTGCGGGTCAGCACGGCTAGGGCGTATGACAGACCGCTTCGACGTTGTTGCCGTCGAGGTCACGGACGAAGGCCCCGTAGTACGACTCGTGGTACTGAGGCCACAGCCGTGGTGTGTGCAGGGACTCGGCACCGGCCTCGACGGCAGCGGCATGGAAGGCGTCGACGGCCGCCCGGTCGGGCGCGGCGAAGGCGAGGTGCACCTCGCGGGCGGGGCCTTCGTCGGTCGCGGGGACCAGCCAGAGCGTGTGCCCGGTGGTGCCGAAGCTGATGAACTCGCCGAATTCCTTGGTCCGTTGGGCCCCGAGCGGAGCGAGGACACGGTCGTAGAAGGCCGCGCTGGCGGGAACGTCCGCCACCTGAATCGCCATGTGATCAATCATGCCGCCAGCGTTCCACCGAAGCGGGAAATCGGCGCGTGCTTTTCGGGCGGCAACCGGTCGAAACGCATCGCCGCCCTCAGTCGTGGTGGAAGACCTCCCGCATCGGCGTCCACCACTCCCCCGGCACGGCGCCCTCGGTCTGCTCCCGACACGGGTCGGTGAGCTGCCACCACCGCCGGGTCACGGGGTCGGCGGCCATCTTGGCCCGGCAAAATGCGGCGGCGCCGTGCCCCCTCCGGAGGGGGCACGGCGCCGCCGCAACTGCTGGAGCCGCGCTCGGCCCGTCCTGCTCAGCCCACCGACGAGTACGCCACCACGCCGCGCAGGACCCCGTCCATGGCCTTGCGGGCCGTGCGGGCGACCGTGCCGCCGGGTGGGGCCGCGGCCGCGATCTGGCCGAGGACGTCGATCAGCTGCTTGCACCAGCGGACGAAGTCACCGGCGGGCATCTCGGCCTCGCGGAGCACCTCGTCGAGGCCGAAGCCGGAGGCCCAGCGGTAGGCGGCCCAGGCGAAGCCGAGGTCCGGCTCCCGCTGGCCGACGCCCTCCGCCTGGTTGATCTTGTGATCCTCCTCCAGGGCGTCCAGCCGGCCCCAGATGCGGACCATCTCGGCCAGTGCGTCCTTGGCCTTGCCGGCCGGCAGCTTGGGTGCCACCGCGTCATCCGCCTGCCGCGCCTCGTACACCAGCGCCGAGGCGCAGGCCGCCAGCTCGGCGGGGCCCAGCCCCTCCCAGACGCCCTCGCGCAGACACTCGCTCGCCAGCAGATCCAGCTCACCGTAGAGCCGGGCGAGCCGGCGGCCCTCGTCGGTGACGGTGTCGCCTTCGAGGTAGTCCAACCCGGTCAGCAGGGCGCAGATCCGGTCGAAGGTACGGGCGATGGTGTTCGTCCGGCCCTCGATCCGGCGCTCCAACTGGCGGGTGTCACGCAGCAGTCGGTGATAGCGCTCGGCCCAGCGGGCGTGATCCTCCCGCTCGGCGCAGCCATGGCAGGGGTGCGCCCGGATCTCCGTACGCAGCCGGGCGATCTCACGGTCGTCGGCCGCCTCCGCACGGGGCTTGCGATGCCGCGACGGCACCATATGGCCGGCCTTCGTCCGCAGCGCGGAGGCCAGATCGCGGCGCGACTGCGGGCTGCGGGCGTTGAACGACTTGGGGATCCGCATCCGGTCCAGCGCCTTGACCGGCACCGGGAAGTCGATCGAGGCCAGCCGCTTGACCTGCCGCTCGGCGGTCAGCACCAGCGGCCGCGGGCCGTCCTGCGCATCGAAGCCGCGGTGGCCGTTCGTCCGCCCCGAGGGCATCCCTGGGTCGAGGACCAGTGCGAGGCCCGCGTACTTGCCGGTCGGCACATGGATGACATCGCCGGGCTTCAGCTTCTCCAGCGCCGCCGCGGCCGCCACCCGCCGCTGCGCCGCGCCCTGCTTGGCCAGCTCCGTCTCCCGGTCCTTCAACTGCCGCCGCAGCCGGGAGTACTCCTCGAAGTCACCGAGGTGGCAGGTCATCGAGCCGCGGTAACCCTCCAGCCCCTCCTCGTTCTTCTGCACCTGCCGCGAGATCCCGACCACCGACTTGTCGGCCTGGAACTGCGCGAAGGACATCTCCAGCAGCTCCCGCGAACGGTGCCTGCCGAACTGCGAGACGAGGTTGACCGCCATGTTGTACGACGGCTTGAACGAGGACCGCAGCGGATAGGTACGCGTCCCGGCGAGCCCGGCCAGCGCGCCCGGGTCCATCCCCCGCTGCCACAGCACCACCGCGTGGCCCTCGATGTCGATACCGCGGCGCCCGGCGCGGCCGGTCAGCTGGGTGTACTCGCCGGGGGTGATGTCGGCGTGCTGCTCACCGTTCCACTTCACCAGCTTTTCCAACACCACGGAGCGCGCGGGCATGTTGATGCCCAGCGCCAGTGTCTCGGTGGCGAAGACGGCCTTGACCAGACCCTTCAGGAACAGCTCCTCGACGACCTCCTTGAAGGTCGGCAGCATGCCGGCGTGGTGCGCGGCGATGCCCCGCTCCAGGCCCTCCAACCACTCGAAGTAGCCGAGCACATGAAGGTCGTCATCCGGGATCCCGGCCGTCCGCGCCTCGACTATGCGGCGGACCTGCTCGCGGCCCTCCTGGTCGTTGAGCCGCAGGCCCGAGGCCAGGCACTGCTGGACGGACGCCTCGCAGCCGGCCCGGCTGAAGATGAAGGTGATCGCGGGCAGCAGGCCCTCGTTGTCGAGGCGGTCGATGACCTCGGGCCGGCTCGGCGTCCAGATACGCGCGCGCTGGCGCCGCTCACGCTCCCGGTCCGCCTCGCGCATATTGCGGCCCCGGCGCTTGTCCCGCCCGAACGTCGGCCGGCTGTTCTCCATCCGCGCCAGCCGCTCCAGGTCGGGATTGACCTCACGGCGGCCGCCGCGCTGCCCGTCCCGCTCCTCGAACAGGTCGTATATCCGGCGCCCCGCGAGGACGTGCTGCCACAGCGGCACCGGCCGGTGCTCGGAGACGATCACGGCGGTGTCGCCACGCACCGTGTCCAGCCAGTCGCCGAACTCCTCGGCGTTGGAGACCGTCGCCGACAGTGACACCAACGTCACCGACTCGGGGAGATGGATGATCACCTCTTCCCAGACGGCGCCACGGAAGCGGTCGGAGAGGTAGTGCACCTCGTCCATGACCACATAGCCGAGGCCGACCAGCGACTGCGAACCGGAATAGAGCATGTTCCGCAGCACCTCGGTGGTCATCACGACCACCGGAGCCTCGGAGTTGACGCTGTTGTCGCCGGTCAGCAGACCGACCTTGTCGGCACCGTAACGCCGCACCAGATCCTGGTACTTCTGGTTGGACAGCGCCTTGATGGGCGTGGTGTAGAAGCATTTTCGGCCCTGCTCCAGGGCCAGGTGGACGGCGAATTCGCCGACGATCGTCTTGCCGGATCCAGTAGGAGCCGCGACCAGTACGCCCTGGCCGGCCTCCAGGGCCCGACACGCCTCGATCTGGAACGGATCCAGCCCGAAGTCGTACATTTCACGGAAAGGGGCGAGTGCGGTGGCCTGCTCGGCCGCCCGGAGCTTGGCGGCGGCATAGCGCTCAGCAGGGGACATGTCCTCGGTCATCGTGCTTACGAGCCTACCGGCCGCCTCTGACAACGACCCGATCTTTATGGCGACCTTTGCCGGTGGCCGGCCACCGGTTCGCCTACGACGGGTGGGTGGCGGGTCGGAGGGGATGCACCGGGGCCCGCCCGCAGGACCGGAGCGAACACCGGGGCAATCAAACGAACGCACCCGCGTCGCCCGCGCCGTGGGGGCACCTCCCGGCCGAAGGCTGGGGGAGGGCCCCGGTGCGTCCCCTCCGGCCCCCGCGGCAATCACGTATCCCGCAACGACGCCAGCCACATACACAGCCGCACCGAACGAACGGCGCGGCCACCCCCACAGGGGCGCGAGGAACTGCGCGCCCAACCACAACGAAACCCGCAGCCGAACTACAAGCGCCGGCTACCCCAAGTCACAGCCCATCACGTGAAGTCGTCGTACCCACCACGACGCCCCGCATCACCCTCGCCCGCCTCACCACTCGCCTGCTCCGGCAGCATCCGCCCGGAGGCAACCGGCTCGATCTCCTCGACCTCGCCGGGCGTCAGATCGAGCTCCGAGGCCTCGTCATCGCTCAACCCCGCATCCGGGTTGCCGATCTTGCGGCGACGGTCGTTGAAGAGGCAGATTCCGACGGCACCGAAGTACAGCACCACGATCGGAGCGGCCAGCAGCCCCATGGTCAGCGGGTCACCGGTCGGCGTGGCGAGGGCCGCGAACACCGTGATGCCGAGCACCATGAACCGCCACCAGCTCATGATCCGGCGGCCGGTGAGCACCCCGCCGAAGTTGAGCAGCACCAGGAGGAGCGGCAGCTCGAAGGCGAGGCCGAAGACCAGCACCATGCGCGTGACGATGTCGAAGAACTCGTCGGCGGGGAAGAGGTTGCCCCAGTTCTCGGGGGTCAGTCCGACCAGCGCACCCGCCGTGGTCGGCAGGACCGCGTAGGCGAGGTACGCGCCGCCCAGGAAGAGCGGGGCACCGGCGCCGACGAAGCCGAGTGCGTACTTCTTCTCGTGACGGTGCAGCCCCGGCGCGAGGAAGGCCCAGAGCTGGTAGAGCCACACCGGGGTGGCGAGGACGACGCCGGTGGTGAGGGACACCTTGAGCATGATCGTGAACGGTGCGAGCAGACCGTTGGCGACGATCTGGGCACAGGGGTGGTCGCGCGGAACGGACTGGCTCTTGGGGCAGCCGACCGATTCGATGACCGGGCCCGTGACGAAGTCGGCGATCGCGTTGTACTGCCACATCGCGACGACAGTGATGACCATGATCGCCAGCACCGATTTCAGCAACCGGTTACGCAGCTCACGCAGATGCGCCGCGAGCGGCATCCGCCCCTCGGGGTCCTTCTCCTGCGTGCGGGCAGACTTGAGCAACCCACTTCCTCGTCTCGTACATCAGCCGCCGCCGACCGGGCCGGGGCGACTGGATCGGTTCGGTCAGCTCTGGTTGGTGCGGTTCGGCTCGGCCACGGGGCGCGAGCTGCTCACATCACCGGGAGCCGCCTGAATCGTACGAGGGGCCTGCTGAGCAGCGTCGGCGGGCGCCTCGGAGGAGGTGCCGGAGGTGGCGCCGCCGTCCGCGTCGCCCTCCTTCTTCATCGCCTTGGCCTCGCTCTTGAGGATGCGAGCGGACTTCCCGAGCGAACGCGCCATGTCCGGAAGCTTCTTCGCACCGAACAGCAGCACAATGACGACGAGGATCAGAATGATCTCGGGGGCCCTCAAGTTGCTCAACATCTGCGACTACCTTCTCGCCGGGGCGGCGTCTGCTGTGGTGCCTGCCGAATGGGGTCGGACTGGCGTCCTGGTGCTGGCTCGCTCGATCGTAACGTTCGGTGGTGAACGCCGGGCAATGCCCGTGCGTCTTCCGAATTGACTCGACCGCCGCGCGCTGTGAACCGCAGAGGGAAGCCTACCCTTCTGCTCTCCGGCGGAGCAGGGCACGCATCCGGACTGCGACATCTCAGTCCCGGCCTGCCTCGTGCATCCGGGAAGCCAGCGGCACCGCCGCCCGCTCCAGGTCCTCGCTGGCCCGCTGGATCCGCTCCGAGGTGGCCCCGACCTGGCGGGCCAGCCGTCGCACCTCGACGAAGACGCGGACGGCGAGGACGCCGAGCACGGCGATCCCGGCGAAGCCGAGGGCGATTGCGATCATGGGCCAGAGCATGGGACGAGCCTAACGGTCAGCCCGTGTGCAGCCGCAGCGTGCGGACGCCGCCGCCGGTGAGCAGCTCGATGATCCGCTCGCCGGCCGGTTTGCGCACCGCCCGGCGGCAGTCGGGGCAGGTGAAGGAGTAGAAGGTGGTGCGGCTGCTGGCGCCGATCGCCAGCCGGAACGCGTCCGAGGCCAGTTCGAAACGGCCCCGGCAGTCCGGGCAGGCTGCCTTGTAGAGCACCGGAGCGGGCCGGCCCGGCAAGGTGGTGGTCACCATCGTCATCCTTCGCTGCCTCGTCCGTCGCCCCGCGCCGCACGGCGCGCCCGGCCCGTCGCGCTCACGCGCCGTACGCCGCGAGGGCCTGCTCGGCGGCCTGCCGCGCGCTGTCGGCGAGGGCCTGCGGCGCCACGATCCGGCCGTCCCGGCCCAGCCGCAGGGCCAACCGCCGCAGCGAGGCCGGGTCGGGGGTGCGCAGGGTGATGCGCAGCCCGCCGTCGGGCAGCTCCTCGGCGCTGTCGTGCGGGTAGTACTCGGCGACCCAGCGGCCGCCGGGTCCGACCTCGATGGAGACCTCGGGGTCCTCGGCCGCGGGCTGCACCAGGCCCTCCGACAGATCACGCAGCTCGACCGGGGGCGGGTCGGCGGGGGCGTCCAGCAGCTTGATCTCGGCGACCCGGTCGAGCCGGAAGGTGCGCCGGGCTTCCGAGAGCCGGCACCAGGCCTCCATATAGGTGTGGCCGACGGCGAAGAGCCGGATCGGGTCCACCTCGCGCTCGGTCAGCTCGTCGCGGGCCGGGGAGTAGTAGCGCAGCCACAGCCGGCGCCGCTCGGCGATGGCTCGGTCGACGTCGGCGAAGACCCCGCCCTCGGATTCGAAGGTCACCGAGAGCCGGGAGCTGGCACCGGCCGCCTCACCGGCCGCCGCCTCCAGCTTGGCGGTGGCCCGCAGCAGCGCCTGCCGGTCGCCCTCGCGCAGCCCGGGCAGGGTGGCCACCGCACGGGCCGCGACCAGCAGCGCGGTCGCCTCGTCGGCAGCGAGCCGCAGCGGCTCGGCGACATCGTCGGGGTTGTGCCACCAGATGCGGTCGCCGTCGGTGTCGATGTCCAGGAGGTCGCCGCCGCGGAAGCTCGTCCCGCACATCGGCAGGACGTCGAGGTCGCCGATCAGCTCGTCCTCGGTGATGCCGAAGGCGCGGGCGACGTCCCCGACGCGGGCGCCGGGGCGCTCACGCAGGTAGGTCACCAGGGACAGCATCCGGCGGGTCTGGTCGATGGCGTTCGTCGCCATGGGTCTCGTATCCCTCTCAGCCCTTGGCCACGGCACGCAGCCGGTCGATGACATCGGCGCGCAGTTCCGCGGGTTCCAGGACGACCACGTCGGGGCCGAACTCCACGAGCCAGGCGTCGAGTCCGTGCCCGTTGGGGATCTCCAGCTCGTCCCAGCCGTCGCCCAGCTCGCGGACGGTGAGCGCGCGGGCGCGCAGCGGGTACCCGTGCTCGGCGCGCAGCTTGATCGTGGCGGTGCCGGTGGCGGTCTCGCCGGCCCAGCTCTCGACGGTGTTCCGGACCGTGACGTGATCGGGCACCGGCGCGGTGAACGCCCCTTGCCGGGAACGGACCTTGCCGGTGATCCGGGAGAGCCGGAAGACCCGCTCGGCCTGGCGCTCACGGTCCCAGCCGGCCACGTACCAGTGACCCCGCCAGCATTCGAGGATCCAGGGTTCGACCTGCCGCTGCTCGGGGTGGGCGGCATTCGACTTGCGGTAGTCGAAGACGACCGGGCGGCGATCGCGGCAGGCCAGCATCAGCGGCTCGAAGGCGGCCTCATGGGCGGGGATCCGGGGCTCCAGCGCGCTGTGCGGCTGTCCGGCGTCGTAGTCGGCACCGTCCGCGGCCAGCGGCATTCCGGCGGCGCGCAGCTTCTGGAGCGCACCGCTGGCGGCGCCCGCCAGCCGGGCCTGCTGCCAGATCTTGGCGGCGAGCCCCAGGGCGGCGGCCTCCTCGGCGTCCAGGGTGATCGGAGGCAGGCGGTTGCTGTCGCGGCGGGCGAGATAGCCGATGTCGCCCTCGATGCCCTCGACGGTCTCGATGACCAGGCCCAGCTCGCGCAGATCGTCCTTGTCCCGCTCGAACATGCGGTTGAACGAGTCGTCGCTGCTCGCCTCGATATAGGCCTCGATGGACGACCGCAGTTCACGCTTGGTCAGCGGGCGTCGCGTCCCCAGCAGGCACAGCGCCAGATTCATCAGCCGCTCGGCCTTGGCAATGGCCATCGACGCCCTTTCTCGTTTGACGTTCCGATCGTTGACCGTACCGCTCGCGGTGGTCAGGGCAAAAGCCGGACGAGAAAGCCCCCGCTCCCTTCGTCCGCCCGACGGGCGGAGCCGGCGGCGTCCGGGTGCCGGAGGCCGCGGGCCGGAAGGGAGCGGGGGCTTAGTCATCCGGGGGCCCGTGCCATCACGGCACGGGCCCCCGGTCACGTCAGCGGCGGTCGCGCAGGCCGACCGGCACCTGGTCTCAGACGGACACCAGGTCGCAGACGAAGATCAGCGTCTCGCCGGGGGCGATCAGGCCGCCGCCGGCGCCACGGTCGCCGTACGCGAGGTGCGCGGGGATGGTCAGCCGGCGGCGGCCGCCGACCTTCATGCCCTGCACGCCCTGGTCCCAGCCGGCGATGACCTGGCCGGCGCCCAGCTGGAACTGGAGCGGCTTGCCACGGTTCCAGCTGGCGTCGAACTCCTCGCCGGTGCTGAAGGACACGCCGACGTAGTGGACGGAGACGGTGTCCCCGGCCTTGGCGACCGGCCCGTCGCCCTCCCTCAGGTCCACGATCTCGAGCTCGGTGGGAGCCGGGCCCTCAGGAAAGTCGATCTCGGGCTTGTCGATGCTCACGGATGTGCTCCTACTTACGAATCTTTACGATTACGGCGCCAGTCTCGCAGATCAACATCAGTTCACGCTGAGGACGTCCACCGAGAAGACCAGGTCGGAACCGATGGACTTCTGCTGGTCAGGCGTCAGCTTGCTCTTCGGCACCACGACCAGCACCCGGCTGCCGGCCTTCTTGCCCTTGAGGCCTTCCTTCCAGCCCGGCAGCTGCGCGACCGGCACATCCTGCGCCCCGGGCTGCCCCGGCGCCCAGGTGTTGGCGACGACCTTGCCGTCCTTCCAGGTCACCGCTGTGTAGTGGGCCCGCACGGTGCTCTTCGCATCGACCGTCGCGCCCTTGCCCTTGATGATCGTCTCGCTCTCGACGTCCTTCGGCGCGTCCTGGCCCTTGGGGAGGGTGATCTTCGGCGCCTTGCCGTCGATGTTGGTGCCGACCTTGGGGAGATCGCCGTTGTCCTGCGCGACCGGCTTGCCGTCGATCTTGCTCGGCATGATCTTCTTGAGGTCGACGACGAAGACCAGCGTGGAGTTGGCCGGAATGCTCTGCTGGGCCTGCGCGCCGTAGCCCTTGTCGGGCGGGATGACCAACTCGACGCGGCTGCCGAGCTTCTGGCCCACCAGGCCCTCGTCCCAGCCCTTGATGACCTTGCCGCTGCCGATCTCGAAGGTGGCCGGCGCGCCGCGGTCCCAGCTGTTGTCGAAGGCCTTGCCCTCCCAGGTCTGACCGAGGTAGTTGGCGTTGAGGGCATCGCCCTTCTTCACCGCCGGCCCGTCGCCCTCTTTGAGGACCTTGACCTGAAGCTTCTTGGGCGCAGTGCCCTGGCCCTTCTCGACCTTGGGCTTGGCATCCGCCTGCCCACTCACCTTCGGCGCTGAGCCGCCCTCGGATGAGTCGTCATTGCCGCAGGCCGCTGCGGAAACGAGGAGCAGGGGCACGGCGATCAGGGCTGCGATTCGGCGTCGGCGCACGTATATCCCTCAAAACGGGCTGCGATCAATGAATGGACGGAGCCACTCTAGCCACGCCACGCGAAAGTGGCGGGGCCGTGTCACGCGGACCCGCCACTTTCCCATCCGGTCGGCACTCTCACCGGCACCACACGCTCGGGACGCCGTCACTCGACCGGGTCGGATCCCCACGGTGCGTTACGCGGGGAATCCGTCCCCGATACCAGCGGCGGCATACCTCCCGCAGTCGGTCACATTCCCGCGATCAGCTTCTCCACCCGGTCGTCCACGGAGCGGAACGGGTCCTTGCACAGCACCGTGCGCTGCGCCTGGTCATTGAGCTTGAGGTGCACCCAGTCGACCGTGAAATCGCGGCGCTGCTCCTGCGCCCGGCGAATGAAGTCGCCGCGCAGCCTGGCACGGGTGGTCTGCGGCGGCACCGACTTGCCCTCGAAGATCTTCAAGTCATTGCAGATCCGTGCCGCTTGCCCCTTCCGCTCCAGGAGGTAATAGAGCCCCCGGCGACGGTGGATGTCGTGATACGCGAGGTCTATCTGCGCCACTCGCGGGTGCGACATGGTGATGTTGTTCTTTGTCCGGTACCGCTCGATGAGCTGATGTTTCATCACCCAGTCGATCTCGGTCGAGACGCGGTCGAGCTCCTCGTCCCGGATCGCTTCGAGGGTGCGGCCCCACAGCTCCAGGACCCGCTCGACGAGGCCGGTACGGATTCCGCGGCGGTCACAGAAATCCACGGCCTTTTCGTAGTACTCCTGCTGCACCTCGAGCGCGGATGCCTCGCGCCCGCTGGCCAGCCGCACCTTGCGCTGGCCGGTGATGTCATGGCTGACCTCACGGATGGCCCGGATCGGGTTCTCCAGCGTCAGATCGCGCATGACCGTGCCCGCCTCGATCATGCGCAGCACGAGGTCGGTGGCGCCGACCTTCAGCATCATGGTCGTCTCGGACATGTTGGAGTCACCGACGATGACATGGAGCCGGCGATAGCGCTCGGCGTCCGCATGCGGTTCATCGCGGGTATTGATGATCGGCCGGGAACGGGTGGTCGCCGAGGAGACGCCCTCCCAGATGTGCTCCGCACGCTGGCTGACGCAGTAGACGGCGCCACGCGGGGTCTGGAGCACCTTGCCCGCGCCGCACAGCAGCTGACGGGTGACAAGGAACGGAATGAGGATGTCCGCGAGCCGGGAGAACTCGCCATGGCGGGCGACGAGATAATTCTCGTGGCAGCCGTAGGAGTTTCCCGCCGAATCGGTGTTGTTCTTGAAGAGATAGACGTCGCCCGCGATTCCCTCCTCGTGCAGGCGGCGTTCGGCGTCGACGAGCAGGCCTTCGAGAATGCGCTCACCGGCCTTGTCGTGGGTGACCAGCTCGGTCACGTTGTCGCACTCGGGAGTTGCGTATTCCGGGTGCGAACCCACGTCCAAGTACAGGCGGGCGCCGTTCCGCAGGAAGACATTGCTGCTGCGGCCCCATGACACGACACGGCGGAAGAGGTACCGCGCCACTTCGTCAGGCGACAGTCGGCGCTGTCCCCTGAACGTGCACGTGACGCCGTACTCGTTCTCCAGCCCGAAAATGCGGCGGTCCATGACTGAACATTACGCCTGACGGCCTGCTCTGAAACCGGGTTCGGCCGCACCGTTTCGATCATTTTCCGCCGAGGCGGCCACGAGCGTCTGCCGTACGGGATCCCCAAGAAATCGCTTCGTCGACAAAAGGACGAGCATCGCGGCGATCCCACCGGCCCCCGCCACGGCGAAGCCCGCGACCGCGCCGCCGCTCTCCACCGCCGGGCCCACGACCGCGGCCCCCACCGACGCTCCGACGCCGAACGTCGTCACCAGCCAGGAAAACGCCTCCGTCACCGTGCCCTTGGGCGCATGCCGGTCCACCACGACGAACGCGCAGGCCAGCGCCGGCGCCAGGAACACACCGGCGACACCGGTCAGCACCGTCATCCCGGCCACGTCCGGCACCAGCACCAGCGGCACATAGCCCACCGCCAGCAGACAGACCAGCAGCCGCAGCCGGCTCTCCGGTCGCCCCGGCCACTCCCGGGCGCCGTAGACGAGGCCGCCGGCCAGCGCGCCGACACCGAGCGCGGACAGCAGCACGCTGGAGACCATTCCGCCGCCGTGCTCATCGGCGTACGCCACCGCCGCGACCGCGATCGACCCCATCGCCAGCCCCACGAAGAGGAACGCCGCGACCAGCACCAGCAGCCCGGCCGAGCGCAGCGCCCCCAGCCAGTGCGCCTCCCGGGGCCCGCTGCGCCACTCCCGGGACGGCCTGGACACGACGACGGAGAGTGCGCCGAACACCCCGAGCAGGTTGATCACCCACAGCGCCGCCCCTTCGGACCAGGCCGCCACGCACAGCGTCACCAGCAAGGGCCCCACCGCGAACATGACTTCCTGGGCCACCGCGTCCAGCGCGTAGGCGGCGTGCACCCGGTCCGCGCGCTTGAGGACCCCGGGCCACAGCGCCCGCAGACCACCTTCCAGGGGCGGGGTGAAGAAACCGGCGATCACCATGGCGGCGTAGGCGAGCCACAGCACATCCAGGCCGACGGCCGCCAGCAGCGCCATGCCGAGCGCCGAGAGCACCGAGGCGGGCAGCATCACCCGCGGCTGTCCGTAGAGGTCCACGGCCCGGCCCAGCAACGGCTGGCCGATGGCGTTGCAGACGCCATAGACCGCGGAGAGCGCACCGGCCAAGGCGTAGCTGCCGCCCTCGGCGCGTACGAAGAGGACCACGGCCAGCGCCGCGGTGGCGTTCGGCAGCCTGCCGACCAGCGTCCCCGCCAGGAGCCGGGCCGCATGCCGGGTCCTGAGCAGCTCCGCGTATCCCGCAGCCATCCGCGCCCCTTTCCGGTCCGGTCGCACCGGACGTGTTACGTATAACCTTCGCCGTTATACGTACCATGACGCCAACCCGCGGTCCACCCGCGATGGCCGAACGTGAGGAGCGAGACACCCGGTGAGCAGCAACGAGGCCGCACCCTCCACCGGAGCGGCCGGCGCCGCGCGCCCCGGCGGCCCGGCCCCCGCCCGCGTCACCAGCCGGGACGTGGCCCGCGCCGCCGGAGTCTCCCAGGCCGCCGTCTCACTCGTCCTGGGCGGCAAATGGCGCGGCCGGGTCTCCCCCGGCAAGGCGGAAGCCGTCCGCGCCGCCGCCCGCGAGCTGGGCTACCGGCCCAATCTCGCCGCCCGCAGCCTGCGGATGGGCCGCACCCGTACGGTGCTGCTGGTCGTTCCCGCCCTGACCAGCGAGTTCTTCGCCCGCGTCTACACCGGCGCGGCCCGGGTCGCCGCCGACCACGGCTTCGGCGTGGTCCTCTACCCCTCCCCCGAGGGGATCGGCCCCGCCCGCGACCCGTTCGACTCCGCCGCGGCCACCCTGGACGGAGTGATCGCCTCGTCCATGGCCGCCGAGGCGCTCGCCGCACTCCGGGACGCGGATCTGCCGCTGGTCATGCTCGACAGCGACCCCGACGACGACCGGGCCGGCGCCACTGTCAACCTCGATATCGCCGACGGCGTACGGCAGTTGACCGGCCATCTGACCGCCCTCGGCCACCGCCGCATCACCCACCTCGCGGCCGATGTCCGGTCCTGGACCTTCGAGGTGCGCGCCCGCGCCGTCGCCGACAGCCTCCGGGGCGTCCCCGGCGCGCTGCTGCGCCGTCAGCCGGCCGCCCTCCGGGTGGACGCCGGGCTGCACGCCGCGCACGCCGCCCTCACCGGGCCCGGCCCCCGCCCCACGGCGCTGCTCTGCGACGACGACATCATCGCCGCGGGCGCCTGCAAGGCCGTCCGCCGCCTGGGCCTGCGCGTCCCCGAAGACGTCTCCGTCACCGGCTTCGACGACCTGGCCCTGGCCGTCGCCGTCGAACCGGAGCTGACGACCGTACGGCTGCCCGCCGAGGAGTTCGGCGAGGCCGGGATGCGGGCCCTGATGACGGTGCTCGACGGACACCCGGCGGACGCCCCCACCCTGCCCGTGGAACTGGTCACCCGCGGCTCCACCGCCCCGCCCCAGGACACCCCCGGACATGCCACGCGCCCCGGCGGGCAGTGACCCACCGGGGCGCGTGAACCGGGCCTCGGGCCCGAAAGCGGTACCTCGTCAGAGCAGCGGGCCGGACTCCCCGTCGGAGTCGTCCTTGTCCTTGGCGCCCTTGCCGCCCTTGGCGCCGGATCCTTCGTCGGACGCCCCGGCCTCGCCCGCACCGGCATCCGCGTCCGCCGCCGGCTCCTTGGCGCCCGCGGCGGCGTGCTCGTCCAGGAGCCGCGACAGCTGCCGCCCCAGGATCCGCTTGAACTTGCGCTGCTGCGGCCGCGTGCGGTCCAGAGTGGCGACCTCGAGCTGTTCGGCGGTCAGGGTGCGCTCACCGCCGTTGGTGTCCCGCGACAGGGACTCCATCGCCAGCTTCAGCGCCTCGGCCAGCGTCATGCCGTCGCGGTGCCGCTGGTCGAGATAGCTGCTGATCTGGTCGGCGTTGCCACCGACGGCCACCGACCCGTGCTCGTCCACGATCGAGCCGTCGTGCGGCAGCCGGTAGATCTGGTCGTCCTCCGGCGCGGCGCCGACCTCGGCCACGATCAGCTCGACCTCGTAGGGCTTCTCGGCGGCGCTGGAGAAGATCGTGCCGAGCGTCTGGGCGTAGACATTCGCCAGGCCGCGCGCGGTCACGTCCTCCCGGTCGTAGGTGTAACCCCGCAGATCGGCATAGCGCACACCGCCGATCCGCAGATTCTCGAACTCGTTGTATTTGCCGACGGCCGCGAAGGCGATCCGGTCATAGATCTCGCTGACCTTGTGCAGGGCGCGGGAGGGATTCTCGGCGACGAAGACCACGCCGTCGGTGTATTGCAGCACCACGACACTGCGGCCGCGCGCGATGCCCTTGCGGGCGTATTCGGCGCGATCGGCCATGGCCTGCTGGGGTGAGACATAGAACGGCGTCGACACCGGCTATCCGTCCCTTCCTGTCAAGAGCTCTCTCAGTGGCTGGGGGCACACCCAGCGGGAGCTGGGGGAGCATTGCGGAACATCCGTCCCGTCAGAGCAGCGCGGCGCGCGGACCGTCGGGCTGCTCCAGGCGGCGCTCATAAATGGCACGGGCGATCTCCGCGACCTCGGACTCGGCCAGCCTCCTGAAGCCGTCCTCGGTGATCACGGTGACGATGGGGTAGATCCGCCGTGCCATGTCCGGTCCGCCGGTCGCCGAATCGTCGTCCGCGGCGTCATAGAGCGCCTGGACGACGGCCGTGGCGGCCTGATTCTCCGTGAAGTCCTCCTGGAAGAGCTTCTTCAGGGCGCTGCGCGCGAAGACCGAGCCGGAACCCGTCGCCGCGAAACCCTGCTCTTCCGAGCGCCCGCCGGTGACGTCGTACGAGAAGATACGGCCCTTCTCGCGGTCCAGGTCATAGCCGGCGAACAACGGCACCACGGCCAGGCCCTGCATGGCCATCCCGAGATTGCTGCGAATCATCGTCGACAGACGATTCGCCTTGCCCTCCAGGGAGAGTTGGGCGCCCTCGACCTTCTCGAAGTGCTCCAGCTCCAGCTGGAAGAGCTTGACCATTTCCACCGCGAGGCCTGCCGTGCCCGCGATGCCGACCGCCGAATACTCGTCGGCCGGGAAAACCTTCTCGATGTCACGCTGCGCGATGACATTGCCCATGGTCGCCCGGCGGTCACCGGCGAGCACCACGCCCCCGGGGAACGCCGCGGCGACGATCGTCGTGCCGTGCGGCGCCTCGATGGCACCCTGCACCGGCGGCAACGGGCGATTGCCCGGCAGCAGATCGGGCGAGTGCGCGCCGAGGAAATCCATGAACGACGAGGATCCAGGCGTCAGGAAGGCAGCTGGTAGACGCCCGGTGCTTCGAGTATTGGCTTCCACACGTTTCCTTCCGGATATGCGATGGCCCTGCGCATGGCGACGGGGTCATCCCTCAACTTGCCGAGTGCCGAGTTGCAGTTGATGCACCGTACGCCCCGGACCTTACCCGTATCGGGGGTGTGATCCACATGCCCGGGGCCCGGCTCTGGACGGATCGGACGGAGACCGGCCGCTCCTTGATCATCGCGCCCGCCCGGCGGCGCCCGCACCCACCGGGGCCGGCGGACCGGCTTTCGGTGTACGGCATTCCCGGCGCTGCGCCGGGCGCGTGCCGTGGTGCCCTTCCGGGCGTACGAGGTGCCGCGGCCATGACGGCCGTCGCCTCTCCCCGGATGCCGCCCGAAGGCTGCGCACGGTCATTCCCTGCACCGCGCGCAACGCTCCGGCCCCCCTGCATCGAACGTGTCCGGTCCGCTCTACTCCCCGCCCTTTTGCACGAAGCTCCGAACGAAATCCTCTGCGTTCTCTTCGAGGACATCGTCGATCTCGTCCAGCACCGAGTCCACGTCGTCCGACAACTTTTCCTGGCGTTCCTTGAGGTCTTCCGAAGCCTCCGCGTCCTGCGTCTGCTCCTCGACCTCTTCGGTGGAACGCGTGGCCTTGGCCTGTCCGCCGCCGCTGTCCTTGGTCGCCATGTCCCTCACCCCGCTCGGTTCGCCCCGCTCGATGTGACCTTCAAGATCCGACCCTACAAGCAGGGTCGAACATCGGCCCTGCACTTGCTGCAACGCCCGGGAGTCACCTCGATGATTCCCGCCCCGCGACGATTTCAGCCGTGGATCGGCCGCGGATCGCCACAAAATTTGTCGTGCACCTGCCGCGGCTCAGCGACCGGAGAGCGTCCTGACCAGCTCCTCTGCGGTACGGCAGCGGTCAAGGAGCTCCTTGACGTGCTTACGCGTCCCCCGCAGCGGCTCCAGTGTGGGAACCCGTTGCAGGGAGTCACGACCGGGCAGATCGAAAATGACCGAATCCCAGGAGGCCGCCGCGACATCGTCCGCGTACTGCTCCAGGCAGCGACCGCGGAAGTACGCCCTGGTGTCCTCTGGGGGCTTCTGCTCCGCCCGGGTGACGTCCGGCTCGTCCAGCAGCCGCTTCATCTTGCCCCGGGCCGCCAGACGGTTGTACAGGCCCTTCTCGGGGCGCACGTCGGCGTACTGAAGATCGATGAGATGCAGCCGCGCCGCGTCCCAGTCCAGGCCGTCCCGGCGCCGGTAGCCCTCCATGAGCTCACGCTTGGCGACCCAGTCCAGCTCGCCGGACAGGCTCATCGGATCGTTCTCCAGCCGGCCGAGCACGTCCTCCCACCTGGTCAGGACGTCCTTGGTCTGGTCGTCCGCATCCGCTCCGTAACGGTCCTCGACGTATTTGCGGGCCAGCTCGAAGTACTCCATCTGGAGCTGGACGGCGGTGAGCGTGCGGCCACTGCGGAGCGTGATCAGATGTTGCAGGGTGGGGTCGTGGGAGACCTGGTGGAGGGTGCGGACGGGCTGGTCGACGGCCAGGTCGACGGCGATGAACCCGTCCTCGATCATGGAGAGCACCAGCGAGGTGGTGCCCAGCTTCAGATAGGTCGAGATCTCGGAGAGGTTGGCGTCGCCGATGATCACGTGGAGCCGGCGGTACTTCTCCGCGTCCGCGTGCGGTTCGTCGCGGGTGTTGATGATCGGCCGCTTGAGCGTCGTCTCCAGGCCGACCTCCACCTCGAAGTAGTCGGCGCGCTGGCTGAGCTGGAAGCCGTGCTCGTGGCCGTCCTGGCCGATACCGACCCGGCCGGCGCCGGTGACCACCTGGCGGGAGACGAAGAACGGCGTCAGGTGCCGCACGATGTCCGAGAACGGGGTCTCCCGCTTCATCAGGTAGTTCTCGTGCGTGCCGTAGGAGGCGCCCTTGTTGTCGGTGTTGTTCTTGTAGAGGTGGATGGGCTGGGCGCCGGGGACCTGGGCGGCCCGCTCGGCGGCCTCGGCCATGATCCGCTCGCCGGCCTTGTCCCAGAGGACGGCGTCGCGCGGATTGGTGACCTCGGGGGCGCTGTATTCGGGGTGGGCATGGTCGACGTAGAGCCGGGCGCCATTGGTGAGGATCACATTGGCCAGGCCGATGTCCTCGTCCGTGAGCTGGCTGGCGTCGGCGTTGTCCCGTGAGAGGTCGAAGCCGCGGGCGTCCCGCAGCGGGTTCTCCTCCTCGAAATCCCAGCGGGCACGGCGTGCCCGGTGCATCGCGGCCGCGTAGGCGTTGACGACCTGGGACGAGGTGAGCATGGCATTGGCGTTCGGGTGGCCGGGGACGGAGATCCCGTACTCCGTCTCGATTCCCATTACTCGCCGTACAGTCATGCGGCCCTCCTAGCCCGGCGGCGCCCCCGGATGGGGTCGGCGCTCAAGTACCGCTGTGCTTCCGGTCCGTGTGCGTGCCCCACGCCCGCACAGCGTGACGCAGCGGTACCGAAGAGCCTAGAACGCCTTAGCGGCGCTGGGGAGATCATTACAGTCATTGCTCCAGTCCGGTTTTCCCTGGTTCACCGCGCCCTTATGGGGAGCGGTTCTGGCGCCCCCGGAAAAGCGTCCGGCTGCGGACGCCCCGTGCAGGACATCCGCAGCCGGAGAGCGGTGTTACAGGTATTGGCCGGTATTCGCCACCGTATCGATGGAGCGACCGGTGTCGGCGCCCTGCTTTCCGGTGACCAGCGTACGGATGTATACGATCCGCTCGCCCTTCTTTCCGGAGATCCGGGCCCAGTCGTCCGGATTGGTGGTGTTGGGCAGGTCCTCGTTCTCCTTGAACTCATCCACGCAGGCCTGGAGGAGGTGGGAAACCCGAAGCCCCTTCTGATTGTGTTCGAGGAAGGCCTTGATGGCCATCTTCTTCGCACGTCCTACGATGTTTTCGATCATCGCACCGGAGTTGAAGTCCTTGAAGTAAAGGACTTCCTTGTCACCATTGGCGTAGGTGACCTCCAGGAAGCGATTTTCCTCGGATTCCGCATACATCTGCTCGACGACCGACTGGATCATTCCGCTCACTGCGGCCTTCCGCGAGTCGCCGTGTTCGGCGAGGTCGTCGGAGTGCAGCGGCAGCCGTTCCGTGAGGTACTTCGAGAAGATGTCCTTGGCGGCCTCCGCGTCCGGACGCTCGATCTTGATCTTCACGTCGAGACGGCCGGGGCGCAGGATCGCCGGGTCGATCATGTCCTCGCGGTTCGAGGCGCCGATCACGATCACGTTCTCGAGGCCCTCGACACCGTCGATCTCGGAGAGCAGCTGCGGGACGATGGTGTTCTCCACGTCCGAGCTGACGCCGGAGCCCCGGGTGCGGAAGAGGGAGTCCATCTCGTCGAAGAAGACGATGACGGGGGTGCCCTCGCTCGCCTTTTCCCTGGCGCGCTGGAAGACCAGCCGGATGTGCCGTTCCGTCTCGCCGACGTACTTGTTGAGCAGCTCGGGGCCCTTGATGTTGAGGAAGAAGCTCTTCCCCGCGGGCTGCCCGGTCACCTCGGCGACCTTCTTGGCAAGGGAGTTGGCGACCGCCTTGGCGATGAGCGTCTTGCCGCAGCCGGGCGGGCCGTAGAGCAAGACACCCTTGGGCGGGCGGAGTTCGTGCTCCTTGAAGAGGTCGGGGTAGAGGTACGGAAGCTCGACCGCGTCCCGGATCAGTTCGATCTGGCCGCCCAGACCGCCGATCTTGGTGTAGTCGATGTCCGGGACCTCTTCGAGGACGAGTTCCTCGACCTCGCTCTTCGGGATGACCTCGTAGACGTAGCCGGAGCGGGGCTCGAGGAGCAGGGCGTCGCCGGGGCGGATGGTGATGTCCAGCAGCGGCTCGGCGAGCCTGACCACCCGTTCCTCGTCGGTGTGCCCGATCACCAGGGCGCGCTCGCCGTCCTCAAGGATCTCCTTGAGGGTGACGATGTCGCCGGCGCTCTCGAACTCCATGGCCTCGACCACGTTGAGCGCTTCATTGAGCATGACCTCTTGGCCGCGCCTGAGGTCCTCGGTCTCCACACTGGGGCTGACATTCACCCGGAGCTTTCTGCCGCCGGTGAAAATGTCGACCGTGCCGTCATCGTTCGTCTGAAGGAAGACCCCGAAGCCGGCCGGCGGCTGCGCGAGCCGGTCGACTTCCTCCTTCAGGGCCACGATCTGGTCGCGGGCCTCGCGGAGAGTATTGGCGAGACGCTCGTTCTGCGCCGAGACGCCGGCCAGGTTGGTCTGCAGCTCGACGATCCGCTCTTCGAGAATCCTCGTGTGACGCGGAGAGTCGGCGAGCTTGCGTCGCAGGACGGCGATCTCCTGCTCAAGATAGGCAACCTGGCCGGCGGGATCTTCAGACCCTCGCCCCGGCCGGATGCCGCGGTTGATGTCGTCGTCGTGGGCTGCCACGGTCCTCACCTCCTCCAAGGAGCTGGACGCTTCCTGACCCTACCTGGGCCGGTGCAGGTTGAAACCCCTAGATCGAAAAGACTGTCGGGGCGTGTCCGATCTTCACCCTTGCGCACGTCCTCACGCCAAGGGAATACCCACCCAACAACATCGGAAAGCGAGCGGTTGTATCGTCGACTTGGTCAACACCCGTCAGGGCTGGCGCCACTTAGACAAAAACGGTTCACGTACGCAGGAACGGCAGGCGAGATGACCGCGCAGGACGAAGCCCCAGAGCTGGAAGTATGGATCGACCAGGATCTGTGCACCGGGGACGGCATCTGTGCGCAGTACGCGCCGGAGGTCTTCGAGCTCGACATCGATGGTCTGGCCTACGTCAAGAGCACCGATGACGAGCTGCTCCAGGACAAGGGGGCCACAACGCCCGTCCCGCTGAAGATGCTGGACGACGTCCGGGATTCGGCGAAGGAGTGCCCCGGGGACTGCATCCACGTCCGCCGCGTCACGGACCTGGTCGAGGTCTACGGCCCGGACGCGGAGTAGCCCCGCCGGAGCGGAACGCTCCCGGCGGGAACACCGTGTGACCGGTCAGACGCGCCGGGTGCTCACAGCGGCGGGGAGTTCGCTCTGGACGAACTTCCCGCCCTTCCATTGCCACTTGACGCTCTTGCGCACGTCCGGGCAGCAGCGCGGGACATCGCGCGTGGAGTAGCCCAGGACCGCCGCAGAGATCGCGCCATCCTTGACGGCGAGGGTTTGGACGCTGCGCTGCTGCGCGGGCGCGAGGAGGGTCGCCACGATCCGCGGGGCCGCCCGGCGCCCGGCCGGCTGCGCGAGGACGTAGACGCCGCTGGGCGGGGAGCCCGCCCCGGTGTGGCAGCGGACCACCGCGACGGTCTCGGTCGTCCCGTCGCCGTCAAGGTCTCCGGAGGCCTTTTTCACCACGTCGAGGCGGTTGGGGCCGCAGTCGACCGGAAAGGTCACCCGGCTCGGGTCGGGGGCGGCGGCGGGGTGCATGCCGGTGGCGGCGGGGGTGGTCGTTGCCGTGGCGTCGGGGGGCTGGACGAAGGACGCGGCCGCGACGACCGCCGAGATGGCGGTGGCGGTGGCGAGCCAGTGCATGGGGCGCGGCTGGGTGTGCAAGAGGTCCTGGCCTGCCATGGGCTGCACGCGGGCTAACTCCTGTGAAGTGCTGTGGCGGTGGGAGTGCCCAGATCGTTCCACAGGAGGGGGCGGCAAGGAACCAGCAGGGCCGTAGTTTTCCGTGTACATCCGGGGTGGAAACGGAGCGGCGCCGCCGGCGGATTCCCGTGCGGGAACTCGTCGGCGGCGCCTGGTGGTTCGGTGGCCGGTTCTGGACGGTCAGCCGCGGTCGGTGGAGCCGCCGCCGGATGCCGCCGCCGCGTCCTTGCCGGGGCCCGTGTAGTCCTCGCCGTACGCGCCCTTGGCGGGGCGGCGGCGGCGCAGCGGGGGCTCGACGCCGTCGGCGAGGCGGCGGGCGGTCAGCAGGAAGCCGGTGTGGCCGATCATGCGGTGGTCCGGGCGGACGGCGAGGCCCTCCACGTGCCAGGTGCGGACCATGGTTTCCCAGGCCGACGGCTCGTTGAAGGTGCCGTGCTCACGGATCGCCTCGACGGTGCGGGCCATCTGCGTCGTCGTCGCGACGTAGGCGCAGAGGATGCCGCCGGGGACCAGGGCCTTGGAGACGGCCTCCAGGCACTCCCAGGGGGCGAGCATGTCGAGGATGACGCGGTCGACCTCGGTGTCGGAGAGGTTGTCCTGGAGGTCACCGACGGTGAGCGTCCATGCGGGGTGCGGACCGCCGAAGTAGCGCTCCACATTCTGCGTGGCGATCTCGGCGAAGTCGGCGCGGCGCTCGTAGGAGTGCAGCATGCCGTCGTCGCCGATGGCACGCAGCAGGAAGCTGCTGAGCGAGCCGGAGCCCACACCTGCCTCGACGACGCGGGCGCCGGGGAAGATGTCGGCCATCGCCAGGATCTGCCCCGCGTCCTTGGGGTAGACCACGGCGGCACCGCGGGGCATGGACAGGACGTAGTCGGGGAGCAGCGGGCGCAGCGCGAGGTAGGCGACGTTCCCTGTGGTACGGACAACGCTGCCCTCGGGAGCACCGATCAGCTCGTCGTGGGGGAAGGCTCCCTTGTGGGTGTGGAAGCTTTTTCCCTCTTCGAGCGTGAAGGTGTAGTGGCGTCCCTTGGGGTCGGTGAGCTGGACCTGGTCCCCGACCTTGAAGGGCCCGCGACGGCGGGCGGCACCGGTCGGTTCGGACATGTGACCAGCCTACCGGCCCGTCGGGGCCGCGCCGACCAGTGGGCGGGCGGTAGGCGGGCCGGTGGGCCGCCGAGCCCTAAGGGGCCACCTTGCGGGCCATGGCCGAGACGAAGGCGCGCTCGACGTCGCCGGTGGACAGCACGCCGTAGATCTCACCGGTCTCCTCGACGACGAGGTATTCGGTGGCGGGGGTGGCCCGGAGGTATTCCAGGAGGTCCTCGCCGGCGAGTTCGGCGGAGACCCGCATGCCGTCCTTGAGGTCCTGGGAGAGGGTGCCCACGGGGACCCAGGGGCGGCGGTGGTCGGGGACAGCGACAATGGCGGCCTCGCGGACGAGGGCGGTGGGGGTGCCCTGGCGGTCGACGACGACCAGGGCGCGGGCGCCGGCGTCGTTGGCGCGGCGCAGCGCCTCGGAGAGCGGGGTGTCGGTCTCGACGGGCACGGCGCGCCGGGTCAGGGTGCGGGCGGTGAGGTCGGGGAGGCGTTCGCGCAGCCGGGCCATGCGCAGGCTGTTGCCGGCGCCGGTCCAGATGATGGCGGCGAGGATCGCGGCGAGCAGCGCGTCGGTGAGCGAGTCGGCGCCGCCGATCTCGGGGCGGGCGGTGCCGAGGGCGCCGGTGTGGGTGAGCAGCGGCAGTCCGATGAGGACGGTGACGGCGAGCGCGCGGCCCACCCAGGCGGCGGCGATGGTGCCGCTCATGGGCCGGCCGGTGATCTTCCAGACCAGGGCGCGCAGCATCCGGCCGCCGTCCAGCGGGAGGCCGGGCAGCAGGTTGAAGACCGCGACGATGAGGTTGGAGATCATCAGGCCCGCGAGCAGGACTCCGGGGACGGTGCCGGGCTCGACGAACTGCATGCCCGCGTAGAAGACCCCGGCGAGGACGAGGGAGAGCAGCGGGCCGACGAAGGCGAGGACGAACTCCCTGCCGGGGGTCTCGGTCTCCTTCTCGATCTCCGAGACGCCGCCGAAGAACTGGAGCTGGATACGGCGTACGGGGAGCTTGAAGCGGAGCGCGGCGACGGTGTGGGCCAGCTCGTGGACGAGCACCGAGGCGTAGAAGGCGACGGCGAAGAAGAGCGAGACCAGATAGCGGGCGGCGCCGAGCTCGGGCAGCACACGCTCCAGCTGGCCGCCGAAGACCCAGGTGATCAGGGCGGCGACGAGGAACCAGCTGGGCGCCACGTAGACGGGCACGCCGAAGGGACGGCCCATCAGAATGCCGCCGCCGCTCTTCCTTTTGCCCGGAGGGGGTCCCTTCGGTCCGTTGTTGCGCTCGGGCGGCTCGGGCGGCTGGGGCCGCACGGACTCCTCGGGGTCCTGCGACTTCCCGCTCTCGTCCACGGCGTCCCCTCATTGACTACGGCTTTCGCCCCTGCTCGGCCTGATATCTCGATCATGCAGGGCGAAGGGGTCCGCCGTCGATGGTATGCGGAGCGGCCCGGCCCGGTCCGCCGCGGGGCCCTTGCGCCGGTGACCCGTCCGCGCCTGTCAGTGGCGGGCCGTAGGGTTTTGTGGCATGGGATGGAGCACGGAGCAGGCCGGGGCGGACACGCGGAGCGGGCGGAGCGGCGGTGAGCCGGGCGCGGTGGCGGCCGGGGCGGGGCCCGGCGACGGGGAGCGGGCGCGGCCGCCGGTGGCGCTGTCGCCGTCGCGGGCGAGCGATTTCATGCAGTGCCCGCTGCTTTACCGCTTCCGGGTGATCGACCGGCTGCCGGAGAAGCCGAGCGCGGCGGCGACCCGGGGCACGGTCGTCCATGCGGTGCTGGAGCGGCTCTTCGACGCTCCGGCGGCGGAGCGTACGGCGGCCGGGGCGCGGGCGCTGGTGCCGGGCGAGTGGGAGAAGCTGCTCGCCAAGCGGCCGGAGCTGGCCGAGCTGTTCGCGGAGGACGCGGGGGGCGAGCGGCTGGCGGGGTGGCTGGCGGAGGCCGAGGCGCTGGTGGAGCGGTGGTTCTCGCTGGAGGATCCGACGCGTCTGGAGCCGGCGGACCGTGAGCTGTATGTGGAGACGGTGCTGGAGTCGGGGCTTCAGCTGCGGGGCTTCATCGACCGGGTGGATGTCGCGCCGACCGGCGAGGTGCGGATCGTCGACTACAAGACCGGTAAGGCGCCGCGGCCGCAGTTCGCCGAGGGCGCGCTGTTCCAGATGAAGTTCTACGCGCTGGTGGTGTGGCGGCTGCGCGGTGTGGTGCCGCGGCGGCTTCAGCTGGTCTATCTGGGCAGCGGCGATGTGGTGACGTACGACCCGGTCGAGGCCGATCTGCGGGGCGTGGAGCGGAAGTTGCTGGCGCTGTGGGAGGCGATCCAGCTGGCGACGGTGAGCGGCGACTGGCGGCCGCGGCCGACGAAGCTGTGCGGCTGGTGCGACCACCAGGCGCACTGTCCGGAATTCGGCGGCACTCCCCCGGTGTATCCGCTCCAGGTGCGCCCGGCGGAGGGCGGTGTGCCGCCGCAGGGCAGAATGGGGGACATCTAACGAAGGAGAGCTCGTGGCCATCCGCGTCCTGCTGGTCGACGACCAGCCCCTGCTGCGTACGGGATTCCGGATGATTCTGGAGGCGGAGCAGGATCTGGCGGTCGTCGGGGAGGCCGGGGACGGCCTCCAGGCGCTGGAGCAGGTGCGGGCCCTTCAGCCCGATGTGGTGCTGATGGACATCCGGATGCCCCGGATGGACGGGGTCGAGGCGACCCGGCAGATCACCGGCCCGGCGAAGGACGGCCCGGCGAAGGTGCTGGTGCTGACGACCTTCGATCTGGACGAGTATGTCGTCGAGGCGCTGCGGGCGGGGGCCAGCGGCTTTCTGCTCAAGGACGCGCCGGCCAATGAGCTGGTGCAGGCGATCCGGGTGGTGGCGGGGGGCGAGGCGATGCTCGCGCCGAGCATCACCCGCCGGCTGCTGGACAAGTACGCCGGCCATCTGCCGTCGGGCGAGGAGCCGGTGCCGGACACCCTGCACACCCTCACCGAGCGCGAGGTGGAGGTGCTGAAGCTGGTGGCCCGCGGGTTGTCGAATGCGGAGATCGCCGCGGACCTGTTCGTCAGCGAGACCACCGTCAAGACGCATGTCGGGCATGTGCTGACGAAGCTGGGGCTGCGCGACCGGGTGCAGGCGGCGGTGTACGCCTACGAGAGCGGTCTGGTGCGCCCCGGCGCACAGTAGGGCGGCGGGGCCTGACGGCCCGGCAGACGGACGACGGCGGGGCCGGCCCGGGGAGATGTCCCGGGCCGGCCCCGCCGTGGTGTGCAGACGTCCGGTCAGGCCTCGGCCGGCTTGCTGATCTCCCAGAAGCGGAAGACGGTCGACGGGTCCAGGGTCCATTCCAGACCGGAGACCCCTTCCCGGGCCACCGCGTACTGCTTGCCCTGCCAGAGCGGGAGCATCGGCACGTCCTGCGCGACGATGTCCTGGAGCTCCCGGAACTCGGACTTGGTGGCGCCGCGGTTCGGCTGGTCGGCCGTCTTGGGCAGCAGCCGTCCGGTGATGGAGGGCGAGTTGTAGTGGTTGGCCACCACACTGTCCTTGCCGAAGAACGGCGCGGTGAAGTTGTCGGGGTCCGGATAGTCGGGGACCCAGCCCTTGACGTAGACGCCGAACTTGCCGTCGGCCATGCCCTGCTCGTACTCCTTGGTGGGCAGGGTGCGCACCTTGGCGTTGAACAGCCCGCTGGCGTTGAGCTGTTGGGCGATCTCCTCGAAGGCCGGGACGGTGCCGGGGCCGTAGCGCTCGGGGGTGGCCCACAGCGTGAGCGGCACCTTGCCGTTGTAGCCGGCCGAGCGCAGCGCGTCCTTCGCCTTGTCGGGCTTCGGGCGGTCGCCGTAGGTGTTGAAGAAGGAGGTGCTGTGGCCCGTGATGCCGGCCGGGACGATCGAGTACAGCGGCACCGCGGTGCGCTGGTAGACGTCCCGGACCAGGGTCGAGCGGTCCAGGAGGTAGGCGATCGCCTTACGGACGCCGAGCTTGCCGGCGACCGGGTCCTTGAGGTTGAAGACCAGGTGCATGACCTCGGCGCTGGCGCCCTCGACGACCTGGGTGCCGTGCTGCTGCTTCAGCGAGGCGTTGTCGAGTGCGGCGATGTCCTTCATGGCCAGACCGCGGTAGGCGACATCGACATCGCCCTTCTCGACGGCCGTCTTGAGCGCGCCGGGAGCGTTGAAGAACTTCACGGTCATGCCGGAGTTCTTGACCTTGGCCGGGCCCTTGTAGGAGCCGTTGACGGCGAAGACGGCCTTCTGGGAGCTGTAGTCCTTGAGGGTGTAGACGCCGGAGCCGACGGCCTTGCCGTCGGTGCGCAGCCGGTCGGCGGGGTACTCCGCGTGGTCGACGATGGAGCCGGCGCCGGAGGCTATCTTCATGGGGAAGGTCGCGTCGGGCGACTTCAGCCGGAAGACCACGGTCTTGGAGTCCGGGGCCTCGACCTTGTCGAGCGCGGCGAACATCACGGCCGGGCCGTCCTTGTCCTTGATGCGCTTGATGCGGTCGAAGGAGAACTTGACGTCCTTGGACGTCAGCGGGTGGCCGTTACTGAAGGTGAGTCCGTCCTTCAGGGTGCAGCGGTAGACCTTGCTCTCCCTGTCGGTGAACCCGCAGCGCTCGGCGGCCTCCGGCTCGGGAGTGGTGCCTCCCTTGGGGAAGCTCAGCAGGGACTGGAAGGCATTGTTGAACAACAGCCAGGAGCCCGGGTCGTAGCCGGAGGCGGGGTCGGTGGACACGACCTTGTCCGTCATTCCCATGACCACGGGCTCGCCGTTGCCGGCCGCCCCCGAGTCGTCCGTGCCGCACCCGGCGACCGCGAGCAGAGCTGTGGTCAGCCCCGCCCCGATCGGGGCGGCCAGCCACTGGTCGCGCTTCCTCACTAAACGGTCCTCACGTTCTGGGTCGTGCCTGTCGGGCCGCGGACAGGAAGCCGCGGCGGTGGTGTGCTGCATGGGTGGGATCCGCCGGCTCAGTCGGCGACGCCGCGGCTGAGCTCCCAGATCTGTAGCCCCGATGCGGAGTTGAGGGCCCACTCGAGGCCGGTGATGTCATCGCGGGCGGCGACGTACTGCTTGCCCTGCCAGAGCGGGAGCAGCGGTACGTCGTCGGCGATGATGTCCTGCGCCTGCTTGAAGTCGGATCCCGCGGCGTTGCGGTCGGACTGCTGGCGGCTGGACGGGATCAGCTGCGACTCGATCTTTCCGTTGCGGTAAGGGGAGCCGAGGAAGTTCTGCTTGCCGATGAAGGGCGCGATGTAGTTGTCGGCATCCGGGATGTCCGGGAACCAGCCCATGTTGTAGACGGAGTACTTGCCGTCGAGGGCGTCGGTGCGGAACTGCTGCCAGCTGTCGATGCCCTTGATGCTGATGTCGAAGAGCTTGGTGCGGTTGAGCTGGCTCTGCAGCGCACGGACCTCCTTGACGGTGCTGGATCCGTAGTGGTTCGTGGTGTACGTGAGGGTGAACTTCACCGGAGAGGTGATGTGCGCGTCCCGCAGCGTCTTGCGGGCGGCCCCGGCGTCGGGGTTCCCGTACTTGTTGAAGAACGAGTTGATGTGCCCGGTGAGGCCGGTGGGCACCATCGAGAACAGCGGGTCGCCGGTGTAGCCGTAGACGTTCCGCACCAGGTCCGAGCGGTTGATGAGCTGCGCCATCGCCTGCCGTACGGCCTTGTTGGAGACGGCCGGGTCCTTGGTGTTGAAGGCCAGGTAGCGGATCTCCTGACCGGGCATCTCCTGGAGCCTGATGCCCTTGTCGCGGGCCTTCTCCAGGCCCTTGACCTGGTCGGGCGCCAGACCGCGGTTCATCACGTCGATGCTGCCCTTGCGCAGCGCCTTCTCCGTGGACACCGAGTCGTCGAAGAAGCGCATCTCGACCTTTTCGTTCTTCGCCGTCACCCCGCCCTTGTAGGTGGGGTTCTTGGTGAAGAAGGCCTTGGTGATGCGGTTGTCGCTGCGCTCGGTCTTGAGGGTGTACGGGCCGGAGCCGACCACGTTGAAGCCGCTGTAGAGGCGGCCCTTCGGGTACACCTCGGGGTCGACGATGGCCGCGGCGGGCGTGGTGAGCTTCTGCGGGAAGGTGGCGTCCGGCTTCTTGAGGTGGAAGACCACCTCGGAGTCGCTGGGCGTCTCGACCTTGTCGATGCCGTCGAGCAACGACACCGGACCATTGGTGTTGTTGATGGTCTTCATGCGGTCGATGGAGAACTTGACGTCCTGCGCCGTCAGGGCATGCCCGTTCGAAAACTTCAGGCCGTCGCGCAGAGTGCAGCGGTACTGCTCGTTCTGGGTGTCACGGAACCCGCAGGACCGGGCGGCCTCGGGCACCGGGGCGGTCCCGGACCGGGGCAGCCGCAGCAGCGTCTGGAGCGTGCTGCGCATGACGTTCCACGCGTCGACGTCGTAGGCCTGCGACGGGTCGAGCGGCGCGGGGGCCGCCTTCGTCGCCTCGATGTGGGTGGCGACACCCACGACGATCGGATCGACGCCCTCGCCGGCACCGTCCGAGCTGCCGCAGGCAGCAAGAACAGGGGCGAGGAGACCGGCCAGCGCCGGCAGCACCAGGGTCTTGCGATTCATCGTCGGCAGGTTCCTTATCAGCGCAGAGGTGTTGCTCGCGTCGACATTAGTAGGAACGGCCAGCCGCACTGGGACTCAATGGAGTTGTATCGATATGGCACCTGGATAACGATGGCAACCTGCTCGATATCCGGACGGCGGAACGATTCACACGTTGCCCCACCAATCCGGACAGTTACCCCCGGACAAAGCACCCCGGAGACCCCCTGGAACACCTGTGGGGCCCGCTGTCGACGGCCTGGCACGTGAGAAACGTCACGCGTTCAAGGATCCATGGCGAAGCAACAATTCAGTCAGTGCATTCGTCACGGAAAATGAGCGGGCCGCTCCACTCGGTTCCCGTCGCCTTTCCCGGAGCACGCTCAGTGCACGGTTCCACGGCTTTCCGTGATGAGCGTCCGGAGAAATGGCAGATCAACTTCTTCCAGCGAACGGACGACCGTACGCCCCAGGGCCGGCGGGATCGGCGTCACCGAGGGCACCGCGACGACCGGGCAGCCCGCCGCCTCCCCCGCCGTCACCCCGGTCATGGTGTCCTCGATGACCGCACAGCACGCCGGGTCCGCCCCCAGCCGCGCGGCGGCCGTCAGATACGGGTCGGGGTGCGGTTTGGTGCGCTCCAGGTCATCGCCGGCCAGGGTCAGCCGGAAGTTCTCCGGACCGAGGGAGTGCAGCATCTGGTCGACGACGGCGCGGTGCGAGGCGGAGACCAGGGCGGCGGGGATCCCGTGCGCGGCCAGCTCGGCCAGCAGCCTGCGGGCGCCCGGCATCAGCGGGACACCACGCCTGATCCGCGCCAGGAAGGCGGCGTTGAGCAGCACGCTGAGCTCGGTCAGGCTGATGTCGACGCCGGTGGCCTGAATCAGATAGCCGGCACTGCGGGTCATCGGACCGCCCACCACGACCTCGCGGTGCGCGTCGTCGAGGATGTGCCCGAGTTCGGCGAAGACCTCCGCCTCCGCCTCCCACCAGAAGCCCTCGGTGTCGACGAGGGTGCCGTCCAGATCGAGGAATACGGCCTGGAGGGTCGCGGCTTCGGCCGTGCGGGTGCCGACTGCGGGGATGCTGCTGGTCATCCATCCACCTCCAACTGCGACGTCCCCCAAGGGACGAAAGGGCCGGTCGTCACCCCCGGCTGGGGATACGACCGGCCGCCACCGGACCGATAAGTGTACGACGGTACGCCCCGGAATGCGTGGTGATACAGGTCAGGGTCGTCCCGGGGAGTATCCCGGGACGACCCTGACCTGCTCACGCAGAGTTACCGCATGGTGCTGCCGTGACCGGAGCCGTGCCGGGGCTCCGGTCAGGGCGTCCGCCCGTTACCGCGCGTTGAAGTACTTGGCTTCCGGGTGGTGGATGACGATGGCGTCGGTGGACTGCTCCGGGTGGAGCTGGAACTCCTCGGACAGCTCGACCCCGATCCGCGCCGGCTCCAGCAGGTCGGCGATCTTGGCGCGGTCCTCCAGGTCGGGGCAGGCACCGTAGCCGAGCGAGAAGCGCGCGCCCCGGTACTTGAGGGCGAACATGTCCTCGACGTCCTGGGGGTCCTCGCCGGCGAAGCCCAGCTCGGCGCGGACCCGGGCGTGCCAGTACTCGGCCAGCGCCTCGGCCAACTGGACGGACAGGCCGTGCAGTTCGAGGTAGTCGCGGTAGGAGTTGGCCTCGAAGAGTTCGGCGGTGGCGCCGCCGATCCGCGAGCCGACGGTGACGACCTGGAGGCCGACGACATCGGTCTCGCCGGACTCCTCCGGGCGGAAGTAGTCGGCCAGGCACAGCCGCCGGCCGCGGCGCTGGCGGGGGAAGGTGAAGCGGGTGCGCTCGGTGCCGTCCTCGTGCAGCAGGATCAGGTCCTCGCCCTTGGACACACAGGGGAAGTAGCCGTGCACGACGGCGGCTTCGAGCAGGTTCTCGGTCTGGAGCTTGTCGAGCCAGCCGCGCAGCCGGGGGCGGCCCTCGGTCTCCACCAGCTCCTCGTACGTCGGCCCCTCGCCGGTGCGGGCCTGCTTGAGGCCCCACTGGCCCTTGAACAGCGCGCCCTCGTCCAGCCAGGACGCGTAGTCCGCCAGCTGGATGCCCTTGACGACGCGGGTGCCCCAGAACGGCGGGGCCGGCACGGGGTTGTCGATGGCAACGTCGGAGCGCACCGCGCCCTCGGGCTCCTCGACCTCCAGTGCGGCGGTGTCCCGCTTGGGCACCCGGCGCTGCTTGAGCTCGGGGAGGCTGGCGCCGGGCACCCCGCGCTTGACCGCGATCAGGGCGTCCATCAGGCGCAGGCCCTCGAAGGCGTCCCGGGCGTAGCGGACCTCGCCCTCGTAGATCTCGTGCAGGTCCTGCTCGACGTAGGCGCGGGTGAGGGCGGCGCCGCCCAGGATGACGGGGAAGTCGGCCGCCATCTTGCGCTGGTTGAGCTCCTCCAGGTTCTCCTTCATGATCACCGTGGACTTGACCAGGAGCCCGGACATCCCGATGACATCGGCCTTGTGCTCCTCGGCGGCTTCCAGGATCGCCGAAACCGGCTGCTTGATGCCGAGGTTGACGACGTTGTAGCCGTTGTTGGACAGGATGATGTCGACGAGGTTCTTGCCGATGTCATGGACGTCGCCGCGGACGGTGGCCAGCACGATGGTGCCCTTGCCCTCGTCGTCGGACTTCTCCATGTGCGGCTCCAGGTAGGCCACCGCGGTCTTCATGACCTCGGCGGACTGGAGCACGAACGGCAGCTGCATCTGACCGGACCCGAACAGCTCACCGACGACCTTCATGCCCGCCAGGAGGGTCTCGTTGACGATGGCGAGCGCGGGCCGCTCCCCCAGCGCCTCTTCCAGGTCCGTCTCCAGGCCGTTCTTCTCGCCGTCGATGATGCGCCGCTGGAGGCGCTCGTCCAGCGGCAGCGCCAGCAACTCCTCGGCCTTGCCGGCCTTCAGGGACTTGGCGGTGGCGCCCTCGAACAGCTCCATCAGCTTCTGGAGCGGGTCATAGCCCTCGCTGCGCCGGTCGTAGATCAGGTCGAGGGCGGTCTTGACCTCTTCCTCCTCCAGACGCGCGATCGGCAGGATCTTGCTCGCGTGCACGATCGCCGAGTCCAGACCGGCCTTGACGCACTCGTCGAGGAACACGGAGTTCAGCACGATCCGGGCGGCCGGGTTCAGACCGAAGGAGATGTTCGACAGGCCCAGCGTCGTCTGGACCTCCGGGTGACGCTTCTTCAGCTCCTGGATCGCCTCGATGGTGGCGATGCCGTCCTTGCGGGACTCCTCCTGGCCGGTGCAGATGGTGAAGGTCAGACAGTCGATGAGGATGTCGCACTCATGAATGCCCCAGTTGCCGGTCAGATCGTCGATCAGCCGCTCGGCGATGGCGACCTTGTGCTCGGCGGTGCGGGCCTGGCCCTCCTCGTCGATGGTCAGCGCGATCAGCGCCGCACCGTGCTCCGCGGCCAGCTCCGTGACCTTCGCGAACCGCGACTCGGGCCCGTCCCCGTCCTCGTAGTTGACGGAGTTGATCACCGCGCGGCCGCCGAGCTTCTCCAGGCCCGCCTGGATGACGTTCAGCTCCGTGGAGTCCAGCACCACGGGCAGGGTGGAGGCGGTGGCGAAACGGCCGGCCAGCTCCTCCATGTCCGCGACGCCGTCCCGGCCGACGTAGTCGACGCACAGGTCGAGCATGTGGGCGCCCTCGCGGATCTGGTCGCGGGCCATCTCCACACAGTC
Organism: Streptomyces sp. P9-2B-2; assembly: GCF_030406865.1. Taxonomy (NCBI): domain Bacteria; kingdom Bacillati; phylum Actinomycetota; class Actinomycetes; order Kitasatosporales; family Streptomycetaceae; genus Streptomyces; species Streptomyces sp. P9-2B-2. The sequence goes on from NZ_CP129126.1 coordinate 1,969,357, forward strand.
GTCCCAGCGCCCGTCCAGCATCGCCTCGCGGAACTTCTTCGACCCGTTGGCGTTGGTCCGCTCGCCGATCGCGAGGTAGGAGGTGTCCTGGCGGAAGGGCACGGTCTGGTAGAGCGACGCGGCGCCCGGCTCGGGGCGCGGCTCACGCGGCGGCGGGGCGATCCCGCGGACCCGCTCGACGACCTGGCGCAGATGCTCGGGGGTGGTGCCGCAGCAGCCGCCGACCAGCGACAGGCCGTACTCGCTGACGAAGGTCTCCTGCGCGTCGGCCAGCTCGGCCGCGGACAGTGGATAGTGCGCGCCGTCCTTGCCCAGGACGGGCAGGCCCGCATTGGGCATACAGGCGATCGGCACCCGGGAGTGCCGGGCCAGGTAGCGCAGATGCTCGCTCATCTCGGCCGGGCCGGTGGCGCAGTTCAGGCCGATCATGTCGATGCCCAGCGGCTCCAGCGCCGTCAGCGCCGCGCCGATCTCGGAGCCCAGCAGCATGGTGCCGGTCGTCTCGACGGTGACCGAGCAGATCACCGGGAGGTCGCTGCCGGTGGCCTTCAGGGCGCGGCGGGCGCCGAGGATGGCGGCCTTGGTCTGCAGCAGGTCCTGGGTGGTCTCCACCAGCAGCGCGTCCGCACCACCGGCGATCATGCCCTCGGCGTTCTGCTGGTAGGCGTCACGCAAGGTGACGTACGGGGCGTGGCCCAGCGTGGGGAGCTTGGTGCCGGGGCCCATCGAGCCGAGCACATAGCGCTGCTGCCCGGTCGAGGCGGTGAACTCGTCGGCGACCTCGCGGGCGATGCGGGTGCCGGACTCCGACAGCTCGAAGACCCGCTCGGGGATGTCGTACTCGGCAAGCGCGGCGAAGTTCGCGCCGAAGGTGTTGGTCTCCACGCAGTCGACACCGACCGCGAAGTACTCCTCGTGCACGGACCGCACGATGTCGGGACGGGTCACATTGAGGATCTCGTTGCAGCCCTCCAGCTGCTGGAAGTCCTCCATGGAGGGGTCCTGCGCCTGAAGCATGGTGCCCATCGCGCCGTCGGCGACCACCACCCGCGAGGCCAGAGCCTCCCGCAGTGTTGTGGCGCGGGGCGTGTTGACGGACGTTGGCGTGTTCGAGGCCATGGAGATGCTCCCGTGGTTGCGACGGCTGTCGGCTTTGCACCCTCCTTCAGAGGGCGCACCCGGCCAGCGTAGCTGCCGGTCCGGTACACGTGTTCCCCGTTTCACGCCCTGGACAGCACCACTCCACCCCGCTGCCTGCACCACCCTTGATCGTTGGCAGACTCCGGTTGCGCCTATCAAGTATCTCGAGATCGCTGACTTGAGTCGGCATGGGCCGATATCGTTCAGCATTGTCGAACCGCATACTTCCGGAGGTTGCCCGATGGCACGCACCATCCAGTCGCTGGAGCGCGCCGCAGCGATGCTGCGGCTGCTCGCAGGAGGGGAACGGCGGCTGGGGCTCTCCGACATCTCCTCCTCGCTGGGACTGGCGAAGGGCACCGCGCACGGCATCCTGCGCACGCTCCAGCAGGAGGGCTTCGTCGAGCAGGACGCCGCCTCCGGCCGCTACCAGCTGGGCGCGGAGCTGCTCCGGCTGGGCAACAGCTACCTGGACGTGCACGAGCTGCGCGCCCGCGCCCTCGTATGGACCGACGACCTGGCCCGCTCCAGCGGTGAGGCGGTCTACCTGGGCGTGCTGCACCAGCAGGGTGTGCTGATCGTCCACCACGTCTTCCGTCCTGACGACAGCCGGCAGGTGCTGGAGGTGGGCGCGATGCACCCGCTGCACAGCACCTCGCTGGGCAAGGTGCTGTGCGCCTACGACCCGGTCGCGCACAGCGAGATCGTCGAGGCGGAGCGGGAGGCGATCACCCCGCGCACGGTGACCGGGCTGGGCGACATCGAGGGGCTGCTGGACCTGACCCGGGCCCGCGGCTGGGCCGCGGACGTGGAGGAGACCTGGGAGGGCGTGGCCTCGGTGGCCGCTCCGATCCATGACCGGCGGCGGATGCCGGTGGGCGCGGTGGGCATCACGGGGGCGGTGGAGCGGGTCTGTAATGACGGCGAACTGCGGCCGGAAATCATCGCTGCCGTGAGGGATTGCGCACGCGCCGTATCCCGTGATCTTGGTGCAGGGCGATTCTGACCGGATTCACCCCATAAGTTCACCTAAGTTTTTCGCCACGGAACCCTTGACGGGGTTCTACCGGTGAACAAAACTGCCGTTCGTCGGTCGGCATTGTCGAACACCTAACGGCAATATTCGCTATGGTGGGGCATTGCCGCGGGCCGACCACCGCCCTCTAGGAGGGCGCGGACCACCGGACGGGACCCGGGGTTCGCCTTCCCCTGGACGAAGGACAAAGGAGTCGCGGGTGTCCAGCTCCGACATCTTCATCAGCGAGACCATCGGTACCGCTGTTCTGATCTTGCTCGGCGGTGGCGTCTGCGCCGCCGTCACATTCAAGCGCTCCAAGGCGTTCAACGCCGGATGGGTCGCCATCGCCTTCGGGTGGGGCTTCGCCGTCCTCACGGGTGCCTACATCGCCGCGAAGTCCGGCGCACACCTCAACCCTGCGGTCACCATCGGTGTCGCCATCAAGGGCGGCATCGAGTGGAGCCAGGTGCCGGTCTACTTCGCCGGCGAGATGCTCGGCGCCATGATCGGCGCGGTGCTGGTGTGGGTCACCTACCTCGGGCAGTTCCAGGCCCATCTGAGTGACCCCGAGGTCCTGGCCGACCACACCACCGAGGAGGGCCTGGTCGACCCGACCGCCGCTCCCAAGGCCGGACCGGTGCTCGGCATCTTCTCCACCGGCCCGGAGATCCGGAACGCGGTGCAGAACCTGGCCACCGAGATCATCGCCACCACGGTGCTCGTGCTGTCGATCCTCACGCTCGGTCTGAGCGACAACGGCAAGGGCGTCGGCGTCATCGGCACGCTCCTGGTCGCGCTGGTCGTCACCGGTATCGGTCTGTCGCTGGGCGGTCCGACCGGATATGCCATCAACCCGGTCCGTGACCTCGGCCCGCGCATCGTGCACGCACTTCTGCCGCTGCGGAACAAGGGCGGTTCAGACTGGGGCTACGCCTGGGTCCCGGTCGTCGGCCCGCTGATCGGCGGAGCCATCGCCGGTGGTATCTACCAGGTGGCTTTCGCCTGAGCCGCCTGACCGCCCCGACTCCGCCCGCACAGACTTCTTGGAGCACACCATGAGCGACACCCCCAGCACCGCCTCCCACGGGCACGGCCCGTTCATCGCGGCCATCGACCAGGGCACCACGTCCAGCCGCTGCATCGTCTTCGACAAGGACGGCCGGATCGTCTCGGTCGACCAGAAGGAGCACGAGCAGATCTTCCCGAAGCCGGGCTGGGTGGAGCACGACGCCACCGAGATCTGGACCAACGTCCAGCAGGTCGTCGACAGCGCCGTTCACAAGGCCGGGCTGACCGCCGCCGACGTCAAGGCGATCGGTATCACCAACCAGCGCGAGACCACCGTGATGTGGGACCGCACCACCGGTGAGCCGGTCCACAACGCGATCGTCTGGCAGGACACCCGCACCGACGCGCTCTGCAAGGAGCTCGGCCGCAACGTCGGCCAGGACCGCTTCCGCCGGGAGACCGGTCTGCCGCTGGCCTCGTACTTCGCGGGCCCGAAGATCCGCTGGCTGCTCGACAACGTCGAGGGCCTGCGCGAGCGCGCCGAACGCGGCGACATCCTCTTCGGCACCATGGACTCCTGGGTCATCTGGAACCTGACCGGCGGGGTCGACGGCGGCGTGCACGTCACCGACGTCACCAACGCCTCGCGCACCATGCTGATGAACCTCCACCGCCTGGAGTGGGACCCGAAGATCCTCGCGTCGATGGAGATCCCGGCGGCCGTGCTGCCGGAGATCAAGTCGTCCGCCGAGGTCTACGGCAGCACGGCCGGCGGTGTGCTGGCCGGTGTGCCGGTCGCCTCGGCTCTCGGTGACCAGCAGGCCGCGCTGTTCGGCCAGACCTGCTTCGAGCAGGGCGAGGCCAAGTCCACGTACGGCACCGGCACCTTCATGCTGATGAACACCGGCCACGAGCCGGTCAACTCGTACAACGGACTGCTGACCACGGTCGGCTACCGCATCGGCGCCCAGCAGCCGGTCTACGCCCTGGAAGGCTCCATCGCCGTCACCGGCTCGCTCGTCCAGTGGATGCGCGACCAGATGGGGCTCATCAACAGCGCGGCCGAGATCGAGACCCTGGCCAGCACGGTCGAGGACAACGGCGGCGCGTACTTCGTGCCGGCCTTCTCCGGCCTGTTCGCCCCCTACTGGCGCTCGGACGCGCGCGGCGTCATCGCGGGCCTGACCCGCTATGTCACCAAGGCGCACATCGCGCGCGCCGTACTCGAGGCCACCGCCTGGCAGACCCGCGAGATCACCGACGCCATGACCAAGGACTCCGGCGTCGAGCTGACCGCGCTCAAGGTCGACGGCGGGATGACCTCCAACAACCTGCTGATGCAGACCATCTCGGACTTCCTGGACGCCCCTGTGGTGCGCCCGATGGTCGCCGAGACCACCTGCCTCGGCGCTGCCTACGCGGCCGGACTGGCCGTCGGCTTCTGGTCCAGCACCGACGAACTGCGCGCCAACTGGCGCCGGGCCGCCGAGTGGACCCCCCGGATGGATGCGGCCACCCGTGACCGCGAGTACAAGAGCTGGCTCAAGGCCGTCGAGCGGACCATGGGCTGGATCGAGGACGAGGAGTAAACATGAGCACCCTGCAGAGCGTCCCGGCACTCGGGACGCACCCGGCCAATGGTTCGCACGCGAGCCGCGCCGAGACTCGGGAGCAGCTTTCCAAGGCGACATACGACCTCCTGGTGATCGGCGGCGGCATCCTGGGCATCTCCACCGCCTGGCACGCCGCACAGGCCGGACTGCGGGTTGCCCTGGTGGACGCCGGTGACTTCGCCGGCGCCACCTCCTCCGCCTCCTCCAAGCTGCTGCACGGCGGTCTGCGTTACCTCCAGACCGGCGCGGTCAAGCTGGTGGCGGAGAACCACTTCGAGCGTCGTGCGGTGTCCCGCCAGGTGGCACCGCACCTCGCCAACCCCCTGACCTTCTACCTGCCCGTCTACAAGGGCGGCCCGCACGGCGCCGCCAAGCTGGGCGCGGGCGTCTTCGCCTACTCGGCGCTGTCCGCGTTCGGCGACGGCGTCGGCCATGTCATATCCCCGGCCAAGGCGGCGCGCGACGTGCCGGAGCTGCGGACGGACAACCTCAAGGCCGTGGCCGTGTACGGCGACGACCAGATGAACGACTCCCGGATGGCCCTGATGACCGTCCGTGCGGCGGCCGCGGCCGGCGCCACGGTCCTCAACCACGCCGAGGTCACCGGACTGCGCTTCACCCAGGGCCGGGTCACCGGTGCGGAGCTCAAGGACCGCATGGAGGGCGAGGAGTTCGGGGTCAACGCCCGCCTGGTCCTCAACGCCACCGGCCCGTGGGTGGACCACCTGCGCAAGATGGAGGACGCGAACGCGGCCCCCTCCATCCGGCTGTCGAAGGGCGCGCACCTGGTCCTCAAGCGGACCGCGCCCTGGAAGGCGGCGCTGGCCACCCCGATCGACAAGTACCGCATCACCTTCGCCCTCCCCTGGGAGGACATGCTGCTGCTGGGCACCACGGACGAGGAGTTCGAGGGCGACCCGGCGGATGTCGCGGTCACCGAGAAGGACACCGCCCAGATCCTGGACGAGGCGGCCTTCTCCGTCCGTGACCAGCAGCTGTCGCGCGATCTGATCACGTACTCCTTCGCGGGTCTGCGGGTGCTGCCCGGCGGCCCCGGCGACACCTCCAAGGCCAAGCGCGAGACGGTCGTCACCGAGGGCAGCGGCGGCATGCTGTCGGTCGCCGGCGGCAAGTGGACGACCTTCCGGCACATCGGCCGTACGGTCATGAACAAGCTCGCCGCGCTGCCCGGCCACCCGCTGGCCGAGGACATGGAGCCGATCGCGCATCTGCCGAAGAAGCTCCCGCTGCCCGGTATCGCCAACCCGAACGCGGTCGCGCACCGGCTGCTGGTCGACGGCGGCACCCCCGGCCCGCGGATGGCCCCGGAGACCGCGCGGCACCTCGCCACCCACTACGGCTCGCTGTCCTTCGACATCGCCCGGCTGGCGAACGACAACCCGGCGCTGGCCGAACGCATCCACCCCGACGCCCCGGAGATCTGGGCGCAGGTCGCCTACGCCCGCGACCACGAGTGGGCCGAGACGGTCGACGATGTGCTGCGCCGCCGTACGACCCTGATGATCCGCGGCCTCGACACGGAGGACGTCCGGGCCAAGGTGAAGGACATGCTGGCGGGCTGACGCCGGCACAGCACGGCTGAAAGCAGCTGCAAGCGACTGACGGCACGCCACGGCGTGTGCAGCGCGTGACGATGGGGCGGGCCACGGGGCCGCCCCATCGTCATATCCGCGTGCGGAGCGGGGCGGGGCGGCCATCGGCGGTGACTGTCAGTGGCGGCTGCGATGATGTGCGCAGGAATCAACGGGGGTTCCGGAACGGGGGAAGTCCGGTATGCGGCGGCGGGGGACGACACAGGCGCGGCCACGGTGGCGGCGGGCGGTGAAGTGGGCGGCCTGGACGGTCGCGGTGCTGATCGTGCTGCCGGTGACGCTGGCGGGGACCGCGCTGCGCGCCCAGTACGCGGGCGAGGCCGCTCCGGAGGCCAGTACCCGTGGGCGCGACGCGCTCTGGCTCGGGCATGCCTGGGTGGACGGCCGGCGGGACGCCTCCGACGTGGCGGCGCTGCGCCGCCGCATCCAGGGCACCGGCATCCGTGATCTGTACGTCCACGCCGGGCCGTTGGAGCACGACGGCACCCTGCCGCCCGCCCGTAAGGCCTATCCGCGGGCCGGCCGGCTGATCTCCGCGCTGCACCGCGCGCTGCCGTCGGTGCGGGTGCACGCCTGGCTGGGCGACCGGCTGGTCTACGAGCCGGGCGAGCGCGGCGGGCTCCGGCTGTCGGACGCCGCGGCCCGTGCGGCGATCGTGGCGAGCGCCCGTCAGGTGCTGGCGGCCGGGTTCGCCGGGGTCCATCTCGATCTGGAGCCGCTGCACTCCGGCAACGCCGACTATCTGCGGCTGCTGGACCGGCTCGGGCCGGCGGTCCGGGGCCGGGGTGCGGTGCTCTCCGTCGCCGTCCACCAGATCGACCCGCTGCCCGGACTGCACACCGTCAGCGGTGCGCTGACGGGCCACCGCAAGTGGATATCCCAGCGGTTCTTCGGGCAGGTGGCGCGCCGGGTCGACCAGATCGCGCTGATGTCGTACGACACCGGGCTGCCGGCCGAGAGCCTCTACGGCGGTTATGTGGCGCAGCAGACCCGGCTGGCGCTGGCGGCGACGGGGCCGCACACCGATCTGCTGATGGGGCTGCCGTTCTTCCACACCGAGAGCGTCGGCCATCACGCCTCGGCGGAGACGGTACGGGCCGCGGTGCGGGGCATACGTCTGGGGCTGACCCGGGAGGAGCCGGGCCGCCGGAGGTTCGGTATGGCGCTGTATGTCGACTTCGCCGCCACGGACGAGGACTGGGCCGCGTACGGGAAGGGCTGGGGCCGGCGGCACCGGTCATAATGGGCGGCCAGACATCGGATGTCTGGGCGGCATCCGGGCGGGTCCAGCGGGGAGGTCGGCATGGCGGTCACCGACGAGGCCATCGAGAAGATCAAGGGCATGATCGTCTCCGGGGCGCTGCGGCCGGGCGACCGGCTGCCGAAGGAGAGCGAGCTGGCGGCCGAGCTCGGACTGTCCCGCAACTCCCTGCGCGAGGCGGTGCGCGCGCTCTCCCTCATCCGCATCCTGGACGTGCGCCAGGGCGACGGCACCTATGTCACCAGCCTCGATCCGCAACTCCTGCTGGAGGCCATGAGTTTCGTGGTGGACTTCCACCGCGACGACACGGTGCTGGAGTTCCTCGCCGTCCGCCGCATCCTGGAGCCGGCCGCCACGGCGATGGCGGCCGGCCGGATCGGGACGGGCGAACTGGACACCTTGGAGGCCCAGTTGGACGCGCTGGGGCCGAGCCCCTCGGTCGAGGATCTGGTCGCCTGCGATCTGGAGTTCCACCGGGGGATCGTCGCGGCGTCCGGAAACTCCGTGCTCTGCTCACTGCTGGAGGGACTGTCCGGGCCGACCACCCGGGCCCGGGTCTGGCGGGGGCTGACGCAGAAGGACGCGGTGGCCCGCACCCTGACCGAGCACCGGGCGATCCTCGGCGCGCTGCGCGACCGGGACGCGGAGGCGGCGCGGGCCTGGGCGACCGTGCACATCGCGAGCGTGGAGCAGTGGCTGCGCGCCTCGCTGTGAGACCGGCCGGTATACGGGGCCTGGCCCGGGCGGCGCCGCATCCGGCCGACCACCGCAGCCGCCCGGCCAGCTCAGCCGCCCGCCACCGCATCCGGCCGCGCCCCACGTCGGGCCGCGCCCCCGGTCAGGCCGCGAAGCCGCCGTCCACCGCGATCGAGGCGCCCGTGATGTACCGTCCGCCGTCGCCCGCCAGATGGGCCACGGTCGCCGCGACATCCGAGCCCCGGCCGTAGACCCCCAGCGCGGTGAGCCCGGCCTGCATCGCCGCGCTCTCGCCGTCGGCGGGGTTCATATCGGTGTCGATCGGGCCCGGGTGCACGAGGTTGGCGGTGATGCCGCGCGGCCCCAGCTCCTTGGCCAGGGTCTTGGTCAGACCGGTGAGCGCGGCCTTGCTGGTGGCGTAGAGGGTGCCGCCGGGGAAGGCGACCCGCTCGGCCATACAGCTGCCGATGGAGATGATCCGCCCGCCCTCGGTCAGATGCGCCGCCGCGGCCTGCGCCGCCAGGAACGGCGCCCGGACATTGGTCCACAGCACCCGGTCGACATCGTCGAGGGAGAGGCCCTCGAACGGTCCGAGCACGCCGATGCCCGCGTTGTTCACCAGGATGTCCAGCCGCCCGAACCGGTCGACGGCACCGGCCACCGAGGCCCGGATCTCTTCCGCTTCGGCGCTGTCGGCCCGTACCGCCCAGGCCAGCCCGCCGGCCCGCTCGATCTCCTTGACCACCTGGTCGGCCTGGTCCTGCCCGCTCCGGAAGGTCAGGGCCACCGCCGCGCCGTCGGCGGCCAGCCGCAGCGCGATCGCCCGGCCGATCCCCCGGCTGCCGCCGGTCACCAGGGCCGCCTTGCCGACGAGCGGCCGGGGGCCGTGCGCCGCCGCCGTCGTCTCCGTCAGCACCGTCGCCGTCATCGTCATCACCTTCGTATCGAGTCGTCGTGGCCGGGCGCGGCCGTGCGGAATGCCGTGGCTTCCGTACGGGGCGCACCGGGTCGCGGGGTTTCTCCGCGGTACGACTCGATCTTCCGGCGCGGCGGGAGCCGGGGCTGGCGGAATCCGGACGCCATGTCAGCGGCGGGGCGGCTCGGGTCCCGGTCCCGGTCCCGGCTCCGGCTCCGACGGCACCCCGACCCCGTAGACCCGCCCGGCCGTCCCTCCGAAGACGTCCGACCGTTCCGCCGCCGAGAGCTGCCCGGTGGCCGCCTCGGCGAGCGCCACCACGTCCTCGTAGCCGGCGGCCAGGGTGCACACCGGCCAGTCGGAGCCGAACATCACCCGGCCGGGGCCGAAGGCGTCCAGGACGTGCCGGGCGTAGGGCAGGATCTGCTGCGGCCGCCAGGCGTCCCAGTCGGCCTCGGTGACCAGCCCGGACAGTTTGCAGCTGACGTTCGGCAGCGCGGCGAGGGCGGTGACGGCGTCCGCCCACGGCTGCCACTCCCCCGTGACGACCGGCGGTTTGGCGGCATGGTCCAGTACGAAGGCCAGCTGGGGCAGGGCGCGTACCGCGGTGTGCGCGGCGGGCAGTTCGCGCGGGGTGACCAGCAGGTCGTAGACCAGCCCGGCGTCGGCCAGGACGGCCAGGCCGCGCAGCACGTCCGGGCGGGTGAGCCAGTCGGGGTCCGGTTCGTCCTGCACCTGGTGCCGGATGCCGGCCAGACCGGCGGGCAGCGCCGCGAGGACCTCGGCGAGCGCCGGGTCGCGGAGGTCGGCCCAGCCGACGACGCCGGTGACCGGGCCCTCCCCCGCGGCGAGGGTGAGCAGTTCGGCGGTCTCCTCGTACGAGGACGACGACTGGACGAGGACGGTGCCGTCGACGCCGTGCCCGGTCAGATGCGGGGTGAGGTCGGACAGGCCGTAGCTGCGGCGGATCGGATCGGCCCAGGGCCCGTCCATCCAGGGCTGTTCGCGCCGGCTGAGGTCCCACAGGTGGTGATGGGCGTCGATACGCATCAGGGGCGCGCTCCGGGCATCGCTCAGTCGTTCAGGGGCAGCGGCAGATCGGGGTCGAGCAGGCCGCGGGCGACGAGCGTATGCCACAGCGCGTCGGGGAGGTGATGGGTGAACAGCCGTGCGTTCTCGGCCACTTCGTCCGGTGTGGCGGCTCCGACCACGGCCGCGGCGACGGCAGGGTGCCCGAACGGGAAGCGGAGCGCCGCCGCTTTGAGCGGAACATCGAACTCCGCGCAGACGGACGCAAGTTGACGCGCACGGTCGAGCACCGGGGCAGGCGCCGGTGCGTAGTTGTAGGGCGCGCCGGGTGACGGGTCGGCCAGCAGACCGGAGTTGTAGACGCCGCCGACGACCACCGAGGTGCCGCGGCGCGCGCAGACCGGCAGCAGTGTGTCGAGGGCGGTGCGCTCCAGCAGGGTCCAGCGGCCGGCGCACAGCACCACATCGACATCGAGGTCGGCGACCAGGCGGGCCAGCACATCGCTGTGGTTCATGCCGAACCCGATGGCCCGGACCACCCCTTGTGCGCGCAGCTCGGCAAGGGCGGGGAAGCCGGTCTCGTACACCTCGCGCAGCCGGTCCTCGACATCGTGCAGATAGACGATGTCGACGGTGTCCACCCCGAGCCGGGTCAGGGACGCGTCGAGCGTGGCCCGGATGCCGTCGCGGGAGAGGTCCCACACCCGGGCCCGCGCGGGGGTGCCCACGAAGCCCTCGCCCGCCGCCCGCTCCCCCGGGGCGAGCGGCCGCAGCCGGCGGCCGACCTTGGTGGAGAGGGTGTAGGTGGCGCGGTCCCGGCCGCGCAGTGCCCGGCCGAGGCGCTCCTCGGACAGGCCCACGCCGTAGTGGGGGGCGGTGTCGAAGTATCCGGCGCCGGTGGCGAGGGCGGTGCGGACGACCTCGCGCGCCCGCGCCTCCGGGACGGCACGGTAGAGGTTGCCGAGCGGGGCACAGCCCAGCCCCAGCGGCGGAACGGTGACGCCGGTGTGCCCCAACTCCCTTGGTCCGTACGGCGGATAGCGCATGGCAGCGGGCGCTCAGTCCTGCTTCTCGCCGCTGGTGAAGCGGGAGATGACCAGCGCGACGATGATGATCATGCCGTTGAGGAACTGGGTCCACAGCGGTGGCACCCCGCCCAGCGTCATCACATTGATCACCAGCTGGAGCGTCAGGACGCCGGTGAGCGCGCCGAAGAGGGTGCCCCGGCCGCCCTTGAGGCCGATCCCGCCGATCACCGCGGCGGCGAAGACCTGGAAGATCCAGCCGTTGCCCTGGCTCGCGGAGACCGCGCCGTAGTGGCCGGTGTAGAGAATCCCGGCGAAGGCGGCGAGCACCCCGCCGAGGGCCAGCACGATCCAGGTGAGCCGGTCCACCCGGATACCGGCCGCGCGGGCCGCCTCCGGGTTGCCGCCGATGGCGTACAGCGCCCGCCCGTGCCGGAGGTAGCCCAGGGCCGCGCCGCCGAGCGCGAAGAGGGCGAGGCAGATCCAGACGGCGGCCGGGATGCCCAGCCAGTCGGCCTTGCCCAGATAGGCGAAGGACTCCGGTACGTCGCCGATGGACCGGCCCTCGGAGATCCCCACGTGCAGACCGCGGAGCATGGTGAGCATGCCGAGGGTGGCGATGAAGCCGTTGACCCGCAGGGTGAGCATGAGGAAGCCGTTGGCGGCGCCGACCGCCGCGCCCACGGCCAGACAGAGCGGGATCGCCGTCCAGGCGGGGAAGAGTTCCAGCCCGGCGAAGCGGGTGCCGTGGGCGGGCATCACCAGCCACAGGGCGAGCACCGGCGCCAGGCCGATGGTCGATTCCAGTGAGAGATCCATCCGCCCGGTGATGAGGATCAGCGCCTCGCCGAGCACCAGCAGGCCCAGTTCCGTGGACTGCTGGATGACGCCGATGAGGTTGTCCTGGGTGAGGAACGCGGGCGACACGATGAAGCCGATGACGCCCAGTACGAAGATCACCGGCACCAGGGAGAAGTCCCGCCAGCGGGCTGGTCCGGTCCAGGGCCGGCGGCGCGGCGGCGGCCGGTCCACCGCGTCGGCGGCCGGCGGCGTTGCGGTCTCGGTCATGGCGCGGTTCCTTCCGTTCCTTCCGTGTCCGGTGGGCCCGGTGCGGCGTCCCGGCCGCCGTCCACGCCGGGCGGGTCACCCGGGCCGGGGCCGCCGGCGGCCACCCCCTCCATCGCGGCGACCAGTTCGTGGTCGCGCCAGCCGGCCGGGAATTCGGCGGTCACCCGGCCGTGGAAGACGGCCAGTACCCGGTCGCAGACCCGTAGATCGTCCAGCTCGTCGGAGACGATCACGGCGCCGCTGCCGCCGTCCGCGACCTCCCGTACGACCCCCAGCAGCGCGTCCTTGGACTTGACGTCGACGCCGTTGGTGGGCCGGATCGCGACCAGCACCGCGGGCTCACGGGCCAGCGCGCGGGCGATCACGACCTTCTGCTGGTTGCCGCCGGAGAGCCCGGACACCGGCTGGCCGGGCCCGGTGGTCCTGATGTCGAGTGCCGCGATCATCCGGCGGGCGAACGCCCGGGTCCGGGAGGGCAGTACGGTGCCCATCGGCCCGAGCCTGCCGGTGACCGTGAGGGTGGCGTTCTCGGCGACGCTGCGGCCCGGGATCAGCCCCTCGCGGTGCCGGTCCTCGGGGACATAGCCGATGCCCGCGTCGAGGGCGTGCGGGACGCTGCCCGTACGGACCGGGCGGCCGCGCACCGCGATCCGCCCCGCGTCCGGCGTCCGCAGCCCCACCAGGGTCTCGCCGATCGCGGTGCCCCCGCCGGCCGTGGCGCCCGCGAGCCCCACCACTTCCCCGGCCCGTACGGTCAGGTCGAGCGGCGCGAAATGCCCGTCGAGGGCCAGGGCTTCGGTCCGCAGCACCGGCTCGCCCGTCGGACGCACGCCCGTCCGGGGCTTCCGTACGGCGGCCGTCTCCTCCCCCGTCATCGCCGCCACCAGCGCCTCCTTGGCCAGCCCGGGGACGGGTGCGGTCAGCACCTGCCGGGCGTCACGGAAGACGGTGACGGTGTCACAGAGCTCGTGGACCTCCTGGAGGTGGTGCGAGATGAACAGAAAGGCCACGCCCTGGGCGCGCAGCCCGCGCAGTTTGGCGAAGAGCCGGTCGATGCCGCCCGCGTCGAGCCGGGCGGTGGGCTCGTCGAGGATGATCAGCCGGGCACCGCCGGACAGCGCACGGGCGATCTCCACGAACTGCCGCTGCTCGACGCCGAGATCCCGGATCCGGGCGGCGGTGTCGACCTCGACGCCGTATTCGGCGAGCAGCTCGCGGGCGCGGGTGTGCAGCGCCCGCCAGCGGATGGTCCGCGTGCCCTGGTAGCGGCCCAGGTAGAGGTTCTCCGCGACGGTCAGCTCCGGCACGGTCATCGACTTCTGGTAGACGCAGGCGACCTTGCGCTGCCAGGCGGCGGTGTCGCCCCAGCCGGGCGCCGGTGCGCCGCCGAAGGTGACCCGGCCGGCGTCCGGGCGTGCCATGCCGGTCAGGACGGACACCAGGGTGGATTTCCCGGCGCCGTTGCGGCCGACGAGGGCGTGCGCCTCGCCGGGCCGTACGGTCAGCCGGGCGCCGTCCAGGGCGACGGTGGGCCCGTAGCGTTTGACGATCCCCTCGGCGTGCACCGCCGCCGCCCGGTCGTGGGTCTCCACGGCGCTACTTCTTCTCTAGCTGATTGGCCCACAGCTTCTTGTCGTCGACGGTGTCCTTGGTGACCAGGGGCGCCGGCAGCTGGTCCTCCAGACCGTTCCTGATCTTCACGATGGTGGAGCCGTGATCGGTCGGTCCGGGCCGGAAGGTCTTTCCGGCCAGTCCGGCCCTGGCGTAGTAGAGCGCGTACTTGGCGTAGAGGTCGGCGGGCTGGGAGAGGGTGGCGTCGATCGTGCCGGCCCGGATCGCGTCCAGTTCGTCCGGGATGCCGTCGTTGGAGATGATGGTGATGTGCCCGTCGGAGCCGGCCGGTTCGAGCCGCTTCTTCTGCTCCAGGAGGGCGAGCGTGGGCCGGAGGAAGGCGCCGCCGGCCTGCATATAGATGCCGTCGAGGTCCGGGTGCTGGGCGAGCAGGCTCTGGAGTTTGCCGGAGGCGACCTCGCCCTTCCAGTCCGTGGCCAGCTCATGCACGGTGATCTTGGGGAACTTCTTCTTCATACAGGCGGCGAACGCCTCGGAGCGGTCCCGCCCGTTGATCGAGCTGAGGTCGCCCTGGAGTTCGGCGACCCGGCCCTTGCCGTGCAGCTGCCTGCCGAGGTAGTCGCAGGACTTCTCGCCGTAGGCGCGGTTGTCGGCGCGTACGACCATGTAGACCTTGCCCTCGTCGGGGCGGGTGTCCACGCTCACCACCGGGATCTTCTTCTCCGCCAGCCGTTGCAGCGCGGCGGTGATGGCGCCGGTGTCCTGCGGTGCCATCACGATCGCTTTGGCGCCCTGGTCGGTCAGGGCCTGCACATTGGAGACGACCTTGGCGATGTCGTTCTGCGAGTTGGACAGCGGCAGCGCGGCCGGGCCGCCGTGGTCCAGGTCCTTTTCCAGGTACTGCTGGTAGGAGTTCCAGAAGTCGGTGTCCGTACGGGGCAGATCGATGCCGATCCTGCCGCCCGCGGTGTCACTGCCGCGGTTGCAGCCGGCGAGCGCGGCGATGGCGAGCACCGCGGCACAGGCCGCCGCGCCGGTCGTACGCAATCTCATGGTTGATCCCTCGGTCGTGGTGTGCGGCTCCTACGGCTCTCCCCGGCAGCCCGGTTCACGTGTCCCCCCGCAATCTCACCCCCTGCATCCCCCCGTCCACCGCCAGTGCCGTTCCCGTGATGCCGGAGGCGGACGGGGACGCCAACGAGGCGATGGCGGCGGCCACTTCCTCAGCGGTGACCATCCGGCCCATCGGCTGGCGGGCGTGGAGGGCGGCGCGTTCGGCGGCCGGGTCGTCGGCGTGGTCCAGCAGGCGGCCGACCCACGGGGTGTCGGCGGTGCCCGGGTTGACGCAGTTGACGCGGATGCCCTCGCGGAGGTGGTCGGCGGCCATCGCGAGGGTCAGGGAGAGCACCGCGCCCTTGCTGGCGGCGTACAGCGCGCGCTGCGGCAGGCCCGCGGTGGCGGCGATGGAGCAGGTGTGGGTGATGGAGACCCGGCCCGGGGCGCCGGCCGCAGTGCGGCGCAGGGCCGGCAGCGCGGCGCGGGCGGTGCGCACCAGCCCCAGCACATTGACGTCCAGAACCCGGCCCCACTCCGCGTCGTCGTTGTCCTCGACGGTGCCGATGGCGCCGGTCCCGGCGTTGCCGACGAGGGTGTGCAGGGCGCCCAGCTCCCCCACCGCCTCGCCGACGGCGGCCCGTACGGCGGCGTCGGAGGTCACATCGGCCGTGACCGGGATCGCCCCGGCGGGCGCACCGGCCGGGTCCCGGTCCAGGACGGCGACCCGCGCGCCGCGCGCCAGCAGCAGCGCGGCGGTGGCCGCCCCGATGCCGGAGCCGCCGCCGGTGACGAGGGCGGCCATCCCCTCGAAGTCGGCCGGGTGGTGGCCGGTCCGCGGTCGGTCGCTCATACGGAGACCTCCTGTTCGCCGTGGGGGTGCCGCGGCCGCTGACGGGCACGCCAGACGGGCCCGTCGGGGAAGCGGTGGGCGGCGAGGGACCCGGGTTTCATCCGGGCCGAGAAGCCGGGCGCGGTCGGGGCGCGGTAGCGGCCGCGGTCGATGACGACGGGGTCGCTGAAGTGGTCGTGCAGATGGTCGACGTATTCGATGACCCGGTCCTCCCAACTCCCGGACACCGCCACGTAGTCGAACATCGCCAGATGCTGCACCAGCTCGCACAGCCCCACCCCGCCCGCGTGCGGGCACACCGGCACCCCGTACTTCGCGGCCAGCAGCAGGATCGCGAGGTTCTCGTTGACCCCGGCGACCCGGGCCGCGTCGATCTGTACGAAGTCCACGGCGCCGGCCTGGAGCAGCTGTTTGAAGACCACCCGGTTGGCGACGTGTTCACCGGTGGCGACCTTCACGGGCTGTCCGGAGCGCACCGCGGCATGCCCGAGGACGTCGTCGGGGCTGGTCGGCTCCTCGATCCAGTGCGGGGTCCAGGGCGCGAGCGCGGTCATCCAGCGGACCGCCTCGGCCACGTCCCAGCGCTGGTTGGCGTCGACGGCGATCCGTACGCCGGGGCCGACCGCGTCCCTGGCCAGCCGCAGCCGCCGCTTGTCGTCGTCGAGGTCGGCGCCCACTTTCAGCTTGATCTGGCCGAAACCGTCGGCCACCGCCTCCCTGGCCAGCCGTACCAGCTTGCCGTCGTCGTAGCCGAGCCAGCCGGGCGAGGTGGTGTACGCGGGGTAGCCCTCGGCCTTGAGACGGGCGGCGCGGGCGGCGCGGCCGGGTGCGGCGGCGCGCAACAGGGCCAGCGCCTCGTCGGGGGTCAGCGCGTCGGAGAGGTAGCGGAAGTCGACGAGCGAGACCAGTTCCTCGGGGGTCAGCGCGGCGAGGAACTCCCACACCGGCAGCCCCGCCCGGCGCGCGGCCAGGTCCCAGGCGGCGTTGACCAGCGCCCCGGCCGCCATCTGCATCACGCCCTTCTCGGGGCCGAGCCAGCGCAGCTGGGAGTCGTGGGTGAGGTCGTGGTGCAGGGCGGCGAGATCGGCGGCGGTGGCGGGGGCGGGGCGGCCGACGACGTAGGGCGCGAGGGAGCGGATCGCGGCGGCCATGACCTCGTTGCCGCGTCCGATGGTGAAGCAGAGGCCGTGGCCCGGCGGTCCGCCGTCGGTGTGCAGGACGACGTAGGCGGCGGAGTAGTCGGGGTCCGGATTCATGGCGTCCGAGCCGTCCAGCTGCTCCGAGGTGGGGAAGCGGACGTCGTGGACCTCCAGCTCGGTGACGGTGCCGGTCCCTGCCATGCGCATGCCCCCTGGGATGTTGCGGAAGAACATCGGACCTTTGCCGGACATCCGATGTATAGACCCGCGCGTGAGACCGCGTCCAGACCCCGTACGGAAGTTGAGCCAACGACCCTCGGGACAGGTCGGATGAATCGCCGGCCCTTCCTGCAAAGGGGCTACGGACCGGCGCCGCGGACGCCGTAGTCTTGGGATCGCACGTAATGGAACTGCTGCCGGCAGCCGCCCCAGGCGGCCGGACCGGTCGGAAGGAGGCGCTGGGTGATCGAGCTCGAGGGGGTACCCGAGCTGATCGACCCGGTCATGGTGGCCGCGTTCGAAGGCTGGAACGACGCCGGCGACGCCGCCTCCGCCGCGGTCGCCCATCTCGACCGGGAATGGAAGGGCGAGGTCTTCGCCGCGCTGGACGCGGAGGACTACTACGACTTCCAGGTGAACCGCCCCACCGTCTTCCTGGACGGCGGGGTACGCAAGATCACTTGGCCGACGACCCGGCTCTCCGTGGTGCGTGTCGGCGACAAGAACGGCAAGGGGCGCACGCGCGACCTCGTCCTGGTCCGCGGCATCGAGCCCAGCATGCGCTGGCGCTCGTTCTGCAACGAAATCCTCGGCTTCGCCCATGAGTTGGGTGTGGAGATGCTGGTGGTGCTGGGCTCGCTGCTCGGCGACACCCCGCACACCCGCCCGGTGCCGGTCAGCGGGGTCACCTCGGACGCGGACCTGGCCGCCCGGCTCGATCTGGAGGAGTCCCGCTACGAGGGCCCCACGGGCATCGTCGGCATCCTCCAGGAGGCGTGCACCCATGCCGGTGTCCCCGCGGTGAGCCTGTGGGCCGCGGTGCCGCACTATGTCTCCCAGCCGCCCAACCCGAAGGCCAGCCTGGCTCTGCTCAACCGCCTGGAAGACCTCCTCGACGTCCGTATCCCGCTGGGCGAGCTGACCGAGGACGCCCGCGCCTGGCAGCTGGGCGTGGACCAACTGGCCGCCGAGGACAGCGAGGTCGCCGAGTACGTGCAGTCGCTGGAGGAGGCGCGGGACACCGCGGATCTGCCGGAGGCGTCCGGCGAGGCCATCGCCCGCGAGTTCGAGCGCTATCTGCGCCGCCGCGACCCGCAGTCCGGTCCGGGCGTCGCGACCGAGGGCGGGCCGGCCGACGGCCGCGACAGCTCCTACCTCCGCGACACCACCAGCGGCCGCACCCGTCCGCCCCGCCCGGTCTCCAAGGAGCCCCGCGAGCCGAAGACCGGCGACGAGACGGCGACGGGACCGAAGGACACGGCCAAGGGCAACGACACATCGGAGAGCCCGGATGCCGCGGGCGGCACGGACCCGGCCGACTGCCCGGGGCCGGAGGACGGCTCGGAGAGCAGCGGAAGCTGAGCGCCGGGGACACAACTCCCCGTTATGCCAGGGGCGCCGGACGGCCTGCGGGCCGGTACGGCGCCCCTGGCATTTCCCCTCCCGACCTCCCGGACCTCCCCCGAACCGCAAGTCCCCGCAGCCGCAAGGAGAAAGGGGCGCTTCCACCGGCCGGCGGAAGCGCCCCTGAGGGTCGGATTGACGGGTCGTTACAGGGCCACGCCGAGCAGTGCGTCGACCGCGCGGGAGACGAGACCGGGGGCGCCCTCGTCGGTGCCGCCCCCGTCCTGCTGCGCGGCGGCCCAGCGGTCCACGGCCGCGAGGGCGGCCGGGGAGTCCAGGTCGTCGGCGAGGGCCGTACGGATCTCCGCCAGGAGGGCGTCGGCGGACGGACCGTCAGGACGGGAGACGGCGGCCCGCCAGCGTGCCAGCCGCTCCTCGGCCTCCGCCAGCACGGCGTCGGTCCACTCCCAGTCGGCCCGGTAGTGGTGCGCGAGCAGCGCCAGCCGGATCGCGGCCGGGTCGGTGCCGTCGCGCCGCACCGTGGAGACGAAGACGAGATTGCCCTTGGACTTGGACATCTTCTGGCCGTTCAGGGCCACCATCCCGGCGTGCACATACGCCTTGGCGAACGGGTGCTCACCGGTGAGCGCCTGGGCGTGCGAGGCGCCCATCTCATGGTGCGGGAAGGCGAGGTCGGAGCCGCCGCCCTGGACGTCGAAGCCCATGCCGAGGTGGTCCAGGGCGATGGCGACACACTCGATGTGCCAGCCGGGCCGGCCGCGGCCCAGCGAGCCGCCGTCCCAGCTCGGCTCGCCGTCGCGGGCCGCCATCCACAGCATCGGGTCGAGCGGGCTCTTCTTGCCCTCGCGCTCCGGGTCGCCGCCGCGCTCGGCGGACAGCAGCCGCATCGCCTCGGCGTCCAGCCCGGAGACCTCGCCGAAGTGCGGGTCGGAGGCGACCGAGAAGTAGATGTCACCGTCCAGCTCGTAGGCGGCGCCGGCGTCACGCAGCCGCTCCACCAGCGGGACGATGCCGGGTATCGACTCGACGGCGCCTATGTAGTGGCGGGGCGGCAGCATCCGCAGGGCCGTCATGTCCTCGCGGAAGAGGGCGGTCTCGCGCTCGGCGAGTGCCGTCCAGTCGTCGCCGGTGGCCACGGCCCGCTCCAGCAGCGGATCGTCGACATCGGTGACGTTCTGTACGTAGTGCACCTGACGCTTCGTGTCGAGCCACACGCGCTGAACCAGGTCGAACGCGTTGTAGGTCGCCGCGTGCCCCATGTGGGTGGCGTCGTAGGGCGTGATGCCGCAGACGTAGATACGGGCGACGGGACCGGGGTCGAGGGTTACCCGTCCGCCGGTCGCGGTGTCGTGGATCCTCAGGTCGCGGCCCTGGCCAGGCAGGGCGGGGACCTCAGAAGCGGGCCATGCATGCATGCCTTGAGCGTAACCGGACGGATGTTCCGCATACGAACCGGACCGGAGGTCTGGCCGGAAAGGCGGTCTTGTGTTCGACGGCCGTACGTGCAAGCGCCCCGTCGCCACGGCACGGATTCCCGGCGGATCAGACGGGCATCAGACGGGCATCAGACGGGCGGCCAGGGGATCGCGGGCCATTCGCCGCTCGGCTCCGGGTGCCGGCCGCTGCGCAGCAGCCCCGCCACCCGCGCCCGCAGCGCCTCGGTCTCGGCGTCCGTGATCAGTTCGGCCAGTCGGGCGGCGAGCGGCCGGCCGTCCGCCAGCTCCCGCTCCAGGCCCCGCAGGACCTCCAGCGCCTCGTCGGTCAGCGGCTCCCCCGCCCACCCCCACAGCAGGGTGCGCAGCTTGTCCTCGGCGTTGAACGTCACACCGTGATCGATGGCGAAGAACTCCCCGTCGGCGCCGGGCAGCAGATGGCCGCCCTTGCGGTCACCGTTGTTGATCACCGCGTCGAGCACCGCGAGCCGCCGCAGCCGCGGATGGTCGGCGTGCACCAGCAGCGCGGTGCGGCCCTCACCGATCTGGGCGAGCCCGACGGCCTTCCAGCCGGGCCCCGGCTCCTCGTCCTCCACCAGTGCCAGCAGCTCGGGCACCTCGTCGCTGCTCTCCGGCGGCTCGATCCACTCCTGGACCATGCCGGTGCCGTACGGGCCGTCCCGCAGCACCGTCGGCGGGATCAGGTCCCAGCCGCAGGCCCGGGAGACCTCGTACGCGGCGACCTCGCGCTGGGCGAGCGTGCCGTCGGGGAAGTCCCACAGCGGGCGCTCACCGGCGATGGGCTTGTAGACACAGGCGGCGCTGTGGCCGTCGTAGGCGACGGTGCAGTAGAGCACCGCGTTGGAGGCTTCCTCGATGCGGCCGCGGACGGTCAGCTCCCCTTCGGCGAGCAGCGCGTCCGACGGGTTTCCGGCGGGCTCCGGCGCGGCCGCCGACGGGTCCTGCGGCCGGGCGGGGCCGGGCAGCGGCGCGGCGGGCTCTGCGGCGGACTCCATGGCGCTCAGGCGTCCCGCCGGTATCCGTTCTGGCGCGGGCATACGTGTCCCTCCGGGTCGAGCGGCAGGCTGCACAGCGGGCACGGCGGGCGGCCGGCGTTGACGACCTCCAGCGCCCGCTTGGCGAACGCCCTGGCCATGGTTCCGGTGAGGCGCACCCGCAGCATCGGGGGGCCGTTCTCGTCGTCCTGGAGCAGCCGCTCCTCGGCGTCGGCGAGGTCCTCGTCACTGTCCGCGTCCAGCTCGACCAGGGCCTGGGCCTCGACGATCATCCGCTCGTCCTCGCCGTCCCACGCGAGCGCCATCGTGCCGACCCGGAACTCCTCCTCGACCGGCGATTCCAGCGGCGCGGTGTCGGACAGCTCGGTGGGCGAGACGGCGGGCACCGGGGCGTTGCCGCCGCTGCGCCGGACGACCTCGTCCAGCAGTTCGTCGATCCGCTCGGCGAGGGCGGCGACCTGAGTCTTCTCCAGGACGACGCTGGTGGTGCGGCCGGCCGCGGTGGCCTGGAGGTAGAAGCTACGGCGGCCAGGCAGCCCGACCGTACCGGCCACGAAGCGGTCCGGCGCGTCGTAGAAGAACACCTGACGGGACAACGTCCTGCTCCGATTGCTCGACTGCGGGGTCACTGCGGTCACTGCACGTCCTGCGGTCACTGCGCGGATCGCAGGGGCGTGGCGGGCAGCGCCGTCGCACCACCCTACTGCGCCGACTGATCACGCTGCTCCCGCACCACCGCCGACTGCCGCGTCCCGCTCGGCCGCCGCGGCACCCCCTTCGTCCCGGGGCGCGAGCGATCCGAAGTCCCCGGTGTCCCCGAGCCGGACGAGGTAGGGGCGCAGCCGGGTGTAGCGGATCGCGGTGACCGAACAGGGCTCGACGGAAATCCGCTGAAAGAGGTCGAGATGCATGCCCAGGGCGTCGGCGACCAGGGACTTGATGATGTCGCCGTGCGAGCACATGGCGTAGGTCGCCTCGGGGCCGTGCGCCTCCTCGATCCGGGCGTTCCAGTCCCGTACCGCGTCCACCGCACGGGCCTGCATCGCGCGCATCGACTCTCCGCCGGGGAAGGCGGCCGCGGACGGGTGCTGCTGGACGATCTCCATCAGCGGCTCGTCGCTCAGTTCGGCGAGTTTCCGGCCGGACCACTCGCCGTAGTCGCATTCACTGATCCGGTCGTCGACGTGCAGCGTGAGCCACGGCCGGGCCTCCAGCAGCGGCGCCAGGGTCTCCCGGCAGCGCTGGAGCGGGCTGGAGACGACGGCGGTCAGCGGCACCTGCGCCAGCCGTGCGGGCAGCTCGGCGGACTGGGCCGCGCCGCGCTCGTCGAGTGCGACTCCGGGCGCCCGCCCGGCGAGCACCCCGGCGGTATTGGCGGTGGAGCGGCCGTGCCGCACCAGGATCAGCGTGGGCATGACCGCCACCCTACGTTCCCGGTACGCCTTCCCGGCAGGTGGCCGGGCGCCTTCCTGGCAGGCAGCCGGGCAACGCGCGAGAATGCCGGTGTGATCGTCGACAGTGCCATCTACCGGGAGGGCCGTCGCACCGAGTGCACGACCGACTTCTCGCACGCCCTGGAAGAGGCGCGGGCCGAGGGGCACTCCTTCCTGTGGCTGGGGATGTACGAGCCGACGGAGGAGGAGTTCGCGCGCGTCCGGTCGGAATTCGCGCTGCACCCGCTGGCCGTCGAGGACGCGCTCAAGGCGCACCAGCGGCCCAAGCTGGAGGTCTACGACGACTCGCTGTTCATGGTGCTGAAACCGGTCACCTACAACGACCAGGCGGACACGGTGACCGCGTCCGAGCTGATGGTGTTCGTGGGCGACGCGTTCGTCGTCACCGTCCGGCACGGTGAGGCCAGCCCGCTGGCGGCGGTGCGGCACCGGCTGGAGGAGCACCCGGAGATCCTGCGGCACGGCCCGGGGGCGGTGCTGTACGCGATCAGCGACGCGGTGGTGGACCACTACATCGACGTGGCCGCCGAACTCCAGCTGGATCTGGAGGAGTTGGAGGCGGAGGTATTCGCTCCGGTACGCGGCCGGGACACCCGGAACACCGCCGCCGAGATCTACGCGTTCAAGCGCGAGGTGCTCGAATTCCGCCGGGCGACCGGCCCGTTGGCGGAGCCGATGGCCCGGCTCCAGAACCCCGGCGTCCCGTTCGTGCACGCGCACGCCCGGCCGTTCTTCCGCGATGTCGACGACCACCTCACCCGCGCCAACGAGTCGGTGGAGGGCCTGGACCGGCTGTTGTCGGACATTCTCTCCGCCCACCTCGCGCAGATGGGCGTACGGCAGAACGACGACATGCGCAAGATCTCGGCCTGGGCGGCGCTGGCGGCCGTCCCCACCCTGATCGCCGGCGTCTACGGCATGAACTTCGACCACATGCCGGAGCTGAAGTGGGACCTGGGGTACCCGGTGATCCTGGCGGTGATGGTCATCATCGAGGTGTCGCTGTACCGGCTGTTCAAACGCCGCGGCTGGCTCTGACGCCGCGCCGCGGGCCGTGGGCCCGGTCCGCTCAGGCGAATTCCGGTGCGGTGGTGGCCGGTCCGCCCAGCGCGTTCCGCCGCTCGGGCATCCGGAGGCTGACCATCCGCCGCCAGCCGGCCAGCCGCTCATAGCCGTACACCGCCCGGATCCCGGCGGCGAGCGCGGCGGACTTCGCCGCCGGCCACTCCAGGATGCGGCCCATGTGGGCCATCACCGCCAGGCTCACCTCCCGGTAGACGACGATCTCGGCATGGGCGCACTCCCGCAGGGTCCGCTGGATGACGCGGCCGTGCCCGGCGCGGGCCAGCCGCAGCAGCTCCTCGTGGCAGTACGCGAGGTGGCTGTCCTCGTCCTGGGAGATCATCCGGACCGCTTTGCCCAGCTCGGGGTGGTCGCCGAAGTGCTTGGTGAGCAGCAGCATCTGATCGGAGGCACGCTGTTCGGTGACCCGGCTGTGGGAGAGGTAGACGACGATGTCGCGCTCGGTGAGCGGCTGGTCGCGGCGCAGCTTGTCGTGCGTCAGACCGATGCCCCGCCGCTCCAGCAGCGCGGTGTAGTCGGTCGCCACCGGGACCTCGGTCGGCGTCAGTCCGCGCTTGCGCATCAGGGCCTGGAAGATCCGGCCGTGCTTGTCCTCGTCGGCGCCGTGCCGGGTGACCTTGGGCGCCAGCTCCCGCATCGACGCGGGGAGCAGCGCGGCGATCCGGCCGTTCTCCCAGCCGCCCTGCGCCTCTCCGCTGGCCGCGATGGAACAGAACAAACGGAAGGAGTCGTCGTTGTCGACGATCTCCTGGAACAGGCCTCGGGCCGAGAGCATCTTTGCCACCTCCGAACGGACACACCCGTAAAGGAAGAGTCAATTGGGGTGGCCCATGGGCGGCAACCGGAGCGGCGGCCCGTTCGGCCGTTCGGGCGAGGGATGCCCCCGTACGCGGGCGTAACCAGCGTGCCCGTGGCCGCGTTGTGCTGCTGACGGCCGTGGTGGGGAAGACCCCCGAGCCCCCACCACGGCCGCGGGGCCTCGCCGGCCCGGCGCTTCGGGCGCCGGGCCGGGTGCAGGGCCGAGGGGCCCGGCGCCCCGGTGGGGGTTACGCCAGCCCGGCGCGCTCCAGGGCCTCGGTACCGGCCCGCAGCGACGCCAGCCGGTCCTCCAGGGAGAAGCCTGCCGGGGCGAGCGTCAATGTGGTCACGCCGGCCGCCGCGTAGGCCTGCATCCGGTCGGCGATCCGCTCGACGGAGCCGAGCAGCGTGGTCTGGTCGATCAGCCGCTCCGGGATCGCGGCCGCGGCGCCTTCCTTGTCGCCGGACAGGTACTTCTCCTGGATCTCGGCGGCTTCCTCCCCGTAACCCATGCGCTGCGCGAGCTGGTTGTAGAAGTTCTGCTTGGGGCTGCCCATGCCGCCGACGTAGAGCGCGGTGTACGGGCGGAACATGTCGGCCAGCGCGCTGACGTCCTTGTCCGCGCCGACGGCCAGCGGCAGCGTCGGACAGACGTCGAAGCCGTCCAGCGTCTTGCCCGCCTTCTCACGGCCGGCCCGGAGGTGCGCGATCGCGGTCTCCTCCAGGTGGTCGGCCGAGGGGAAGATCAGCAGCGCGCCATCGGCGATCTCACCGGTCTGCTGGAGGTTCTTGGGGCCGATCGCGGCGATGTAGAGCGGGATGTACTCGCGCTCCGGGTGCACCGTGAGCTTCAGCGGCTTGCCCGGACCGCCCGGCAGCGGCAGCGTCCAGTGCTCGCCCTCGTAGGACAGCCGCTCGCGCGACATCGCCTTACGGACGATGTCCACGTACTCGCGGGTGCGGGCCAGCGGCTTGTCGAACTTGACGCCGTACCAGCCCTCGGAGACCTGCGGCCCCGAGACACCGAGGCCCAGCCGGAACCGGCCCCCGGAGAGGGAGTCCAGGGTCGCGGCCGTCATCGCGGTCATCGCGGGCGTACGCGCCGGGATCTGGAAGATCGCCGAGCCGATGTCGATCCGCTCGGTCTGGGCCGCGACCCAGGAGAGCACGGTGGCGGCGTCGGAGCCATAGGCCTCCGCCGCCCAGCAGACGGAGTAGCCGAGGCGATCGGCCTCCTGTGCCACCGCGAGATTGTCGGAGTCCATCCCGGCGCCCCAGTAGCCGAGGTTGATGCCAAGCCTCATGCCGCTCCCCTTACCCATCAGTAACGTCGCTGTTGCGGGGACTGTAGCCGCCGGTCGCGCCGGCTGTCATCGGCGGGTTGTCCACAGGTCCCCTGATGCCGGCTTCCGCCCAGTAATCTCAAGGCCCATGGAGCAAAGGCACCTCGGCCGAACGGGCCTGCGCGTGACCCGCCTCGGGCTCGGCACCCTGAACTGGGCGCGTGACACGGACGAGCAGGAAGCCGCCGACCAGCTCAAGGCGTTCTGGGAGGCCGGCGGCAGCCTCGTGGACACCGCCGACATCTACGCCGACGGCGGCGCCGAATACCTCCTCGGCCGGCTGACGGAGGAGCTCATTCCACGCGAGGACCTGGTGATCGCCACCAAGGCGGGCAGCGTCCTGGAGGCGGACCGCCGGGTCGACGGCTCCCGGCGCCATCTCCTCGCCGCCCTGGATGCCTCCCTGGAGCGGCTGGGCACCGACTACGTCGACCTGTGGCAGCTGCACGCCTTCGATCCGCACACCCCGCTGGAGGAGACGCTCCAAGCCCTCGACCTCGCCGTCACCAGCGGCCGGGCGCGCTATGTGGGGCTGGCCAACTTCTCCGGCTGGCAGCTCGCCCGGGCCGGCACCTGGCAGCTCGCGGCGCCCGGTGTCCGCAACCGTCTCGCGAGCGCGCAGATGGAGTACTCCCTTCTTCAGCGCGGCATCGAGCGGGAGGTGCTGCCCGCGGCACTCGACCTCGGGATCGGCCTGCTGCCGTCGTCGCCGCTCGGCCGGGGGGTGCTGACGGGCAAGTACCGCCATGGGACACCGGCCGACTCCCGTGCTGCCTCGGAGCATCTGGCGGCGTTCGTCGCGCCCTATCTCGACGAGACCGCGAGCCGGGTCGTCGAAGCGGTCACCACCGCCGCCGACGGACTGGCCGTCACCCCGCTCCAGGTCGCGCTCTCCTGGGTCCGCGACCGCCCCGGCGTGACCGCACCGATCCTGGGCGCCCGCACAGCGCAGCAGCTCAGAGCCGCATTGTCAGTGGAGACCCTTAGTCTTCCTGACGAGATCTGCCAGGCGCTGGACGATGTTTCGGCGCCGGTGCACCACTACCCCGATCACGACTGGAGCACGCTGTGAGCACCGACCGCCTCGCCGGCGAAACCCCGCCCGGGCAGGAGGCCGCACCCGCCACCGCGGAGGCCCGGACGCCGGATGACGCGGCGGGGCCGGGAGGCGCGGAGGCGCCGGAGAGCGCGGAGGCGCCGGAAGGTGCGGAGGCGCCCGGCGAGGGTGCGACGGGGCGCGAGGAGGGCGCCGAGGCTGCGGCTTCCGGGGCGGAGGCCGACGCTGTGGGATCCGGGGAGGAGACCGGTACGCCGTCAACTGGGGCGGAGTCCGTCACTCCCGCATCCGGAGCCGATGCCGCGAGCCCCGGTGCGGCAAACGGAAGCCCGGCGCCCGGCTCGGAAACCGGCACGCCGTCTTCCGGCGCGGAGACCGCTGCCCCGGCGTCCGGGGCCGCGGCTGCGCACCCCGGTGCGGCAAAGGCAAACCCGCCGTCCGGCTCGGCCAAGGCGACCGCCGACGCGCTGGCGGCGGCCGTGCGAGCCGTGGAGAGTGGCGAGCGCTCGGCCGCCTCGTTCTTCAATGAGGCCCCCCGCCCGGCCAGGCCGGCCGCACCCGCCGCCCAGCCTGCCAAGGGCGGGCCGCAGGGCGGGTCGCAGGCCGGACCCACGGGCCCGGGCCCGGAGGTGACCCGGCAGCGCACCGCGCAGGAGACCGGCGGACCGGCCCGTCCGGACGGACCGGCGGGCGGTGCCACGGGACCGGCCGCCACCGCTCCGGCCGCCACCGGCCCCGCCCCCGCTCCCCGACCCGCGGTGCGGGCCCTCCCCGGGGTCGAGGGCGTACGGCAGGTGCTCGCGGCGGGCGGTGCCCCCGAGACGCTGGCCGAGCAGACCGCGGAGGTCCTGGGTGAGCGGGCCGCCGAAGCGCTGAGCGAGGACCCCTGGCTGCTGCTCGGGGTACCGGGGGTCCGCCCCGAACAGGCCGACGGCTTCGCGCGGGCGCTGCTCGGCCCCGCCTGTGGGCCGGGCGACGAGCGCCGCGCACTGGCGATGGTCGGCTGGCTGCTGGAACAGGCCGCGCTCGCGGGCCACTCCGCCCTGGAGGCCGCCGCCCTGCGCGCGGCCCTCGCCCAGCGCTCGGTACCCGACCCTGATGACGCCCTTCAGGCGGCCATCGCCGACGGTGCGGTGCTGGTCTTCCAGGACGCGATCGACGAGCCGGGCGGCCGGGCACGTCCGGCCACCGGTGACGACGAGGAGGAACAGCCCGTCCGGGTCCTGCTCGGCCTGGACCGGTTCGCGATGGCCGAGGAGAGCGTCGCCGACGGGCTGGCACGGCTGCTCAACACCTTCGAAGCGGTGGCGGAACCGACCCAGGACACGGCACCGGCGGAGGACGGCGAGGCCACGGCTGACGGGCCCGGGTCCGGCGAGACCACGGCCGTCGGGGAGGCGGCCGACGAGTCCACCGCCGCCGGAGACACGCAGGTCACCGACGGGGACACCCCCGGCGAGAGCCCCGCCACCACGGCCCCCACCGCCGATACCCCGGCCACCGGCGCCCCCGCCGACCACGCCCCGGCCCCGCACCCCGCCCGGCCTTCCGCCACCGCCTGGGAGGCCGTGGCCGCCGCCGCGCCCTCGCCGTCGGCCGCCGAGCTCATCCGGGCCGCCGCGCACAGCGGCCTGGTGGCCCACACGGGCGCGGAGGCGGCCCGCACCGAGCCGGCCGCGCTGATCGCCGCGGCCCGCTCGCTGGGGCTGCGGGCCTTCGGCGCCACCCACACCGAGAACGGCCGCCGGCGCCTGGCCGCGCACCTCACCGACATCGCGGCCGACGTCACGGCCGCCGGCTCCCCGGACCCCGCCGCGGCGGCGGTGACCGTCTCCGGCCTGCTGTCCGGACGGGAGGGGCCGGGACGGGACGCGGACGGCGCCCTCGCGCTCGATCTGCTGGTCGTGCTGGACGCCCCGCAGCTGGATCTGGAGACCGCCGCACTGCTCGTCGAGTCGCTGACCGACGGGACCCGGCTGGTGCTCAGCGGTGATCCGGGCGTGCTGTGGTCCGCCGGTCCCGGCCGGCTGTTCGCCGATCTGCTCGCGGCCCGTTTCTGTCCGCAGGTCGCCTCCCGTACCCCGGACTTCGGTCCGATCGGCGAGCTGGTGTCGGGCATCGGCATCGGGGAGCTGAGCCAGGTCGAGGCGCCCGGCAAGGAGGTGGTGATCGTCCCGGTGCGGGACGCCGGCGAGGCGGTGCACCGCGCCGTCCAGCTGGTCGCCGACTCCGTGCCCCGGGCGTTCGGGGTCCCCGCTGACCACACCCAGGTCATCACGGTCGGCCACGGCGGCGCGGCCGGCACCCGGGCGCTCAACGCCGCCCTCAAGGAACGGCTCAACCCCGGCCCCGGCCGGTTCGGCGGCTTCGACCCCGGCGACCGCGTGGCCTACGCCCCGGCCCCCGGCCGTACGGTGCCCGGCACGGTCACCGGCGCGGACGCGGCCGGGCTGCATCTGGACTGCGACGGCTCCGCGCTCGTGGTGCCGCGCGAGCAGGTCGGCACGGGAGCCGTACGGCACGGCTGGGCGCTCACCGCCCACCAGGCGGCCGGCACGCGCTGGCCCGCCGCGGTGGTCGTTCTCCCCGGCGATGCCACCGGCGGGCTGACCCGCGCCTGGGTCTACACCGCCTTCAGTCTCGGTGAGCGGCATCTGTCGGTCGTCCAGGGCGCCGACCAGGCGCTGGCCCGCGCGGTCGCCGAGGTGCCCGTGAAGGAGCGCACGACCCGGCTGCGCAGCCTGCTCCAGCAGAGCGTGCAGAGCGGTGAGGAGCCGACGGCAGCCGACTGAGCCGGGGGCTTCGGCGCCCTCCACCACGCCCCTGTACGCCGCTGCCCCGGCCCGTCGCAGAACCAGCGAACGGGCCGGGGCAGCGGCGTCTGCCGATCAGCAGGCGGCGCCGGTGCGGCACACGGCCGCCCGGCGCCTCCCTCACCGTTCGTTGTCGAGCGGCTCCACCAGGTCGTCCTCGCCCAGTTCCTCGTCGAAGACGGCGCTGACGTCGAAGCGGCACACCACCCGCTGGGGGTCCGCCGTGTCGAACGGGGCGGACAGCCACTCCCCCGGCTCGGCCGGGTCGTCGGCGGCCGCCACCCACAGGGTGGAATCGCCCTCCTCCAGGCCGAACTCCTTGTGCCGGGTGGCGATCTCGTCCGGTTCGAACTCCCCGAAGAGCACACCGAGCGCCGCATGCACGCTGGTGCCGACCACCGCGGCGGCATCGGCGGCGCTGCCGGCCGCGTCGTCGGCGGCGTCCGGATCAAGGTCGGCGATGCGCTGTGCCTGATGCAGCAGTCGCTGCGGTGCGGCGACGGTGTAGTCCCGGCGGATCAGCACGCTCAGCGCGCTCGGGTCTTCCGGGCCCGCGTATGCGGGCAGCGCCTCGTTTCCGGGGATCTCGAAGGGGGTGACCTCGTCGTAGGTGTCGTAGAGCAGCTCGTCATAGACCTCAGCCGCCGCGGCGAGCTCGTCGAACGCGGCGTACACGGCCGGATCGTCCTGCCCCGAGCGGCGTTCGACCGCGTCGAGGTGACGGTCCAGTGCGGCTTTGACCGCCTCGGCGGCGGCACGTACCTCGGCGGCGGAAGGCTGCGCAGCATCAGACATAGTGCAGACGCTATCCGTACCGGGGCCGGTCCCGCACAATAGATGCGATGCCGGAATACGAATTCTGCGATGTGTATGTGCCCCGGGGAGTCTCCCGGAACGCCGCCACACGCCTGCTGACGGACCATGCCGAGTACGGACACTGGGAGTTGGACCGACTGCGTCTGAACCCCGACGGGAGCCGTAAGGTACGGCTGCGCCGCCGGATCATCCGCCAGCTCCGCGCGACGTGGTGAGCGCCACCGGGGGCTGAGGACAGCGGAGCGGGCCCCGTCGAGACGGGGCCCGCTCGCTGAGCTGCCGGTGAGCTAACTGCTGCTGATCACCGGCGAGCGGCGCGCGCCTTGCGGTAGAGCAGGGCGCCACCGAGCAGCATCCCGGCACTGGCCGGAACCGCGTAGCCGATCGAGCCCGCACCGGTCTGCGCGAGGTGCCCGACGGGCTTCGCGGGCGTCACCTGCTGGCTGGGCGCCTGCGGCTTGGCCGGCTTGTGCGGGGTCTGCTGGCTCGGGTTACCCGGCTGGTGGGGCTTGCCGGGGTGGTGCGGCGTGCTCGGGTGGTGCGGCGTGCTCGGGTGGTGCGGCTTACCCGGCTCGTGCGGCTTGCCCGGGTGGTGGGGCTTGCCGGGGTGGTGCGGGTTGCCCGGGTGGTGCGGCCTGCCCGGGGTCGCCGAGGACCCGTTGGAGCAGTGGTTGCCGAAGGTGGGGTTCAGCAGCCCGCCTCCCGAGACATTGTTGCCGCAGGCGTTGACCGGTACGTCGACCGGAGCCTGGACATTGTTGCCCGACACGACACCCGGCGAGTTCGCGGTGGTACCGGCGGCGCCGGCCCCCGTGTGCCCGCCCTGGTGGTGGTTCCCACCGTGGTGCCTGCCACCGCCGCCGTTGGCGCAGCGGTTGCCGAACGCGGGGTTCAGCAGCCCGACCACATTGACGGTGTTACCGCAGGCGTTCACCGGCACGTGGACCGGTACCTGAACGTTGTTGCCGGATCCCACGCCCGGCGAATTCGCCGCCCCTCCGGCGGCTCCCGCGTCGGCCTGTGCGTAGCCGGCGGCCATGGCGAGTACGCCACTGGCGGCGGCCGCGGTGATCAGGCCCTTTCGTGCGACCTGTCTCATAGGTTGTTCCCCTGCCTAGTGCCTTCAGGAATACGGACGAGTGGCGGTCTTCGGGAAGATCCACCCGCCCGCCGAAATACCCAGCGGCTCCGGATTGCGTGGCACGCCCCCCGGAGCCGAGCCGGGTCAGACCCTTTTTTTACGGGTGTAAATACAACGCCAAAGGACGTCAGAAGGTCACTTGTTGACGCAGCCGGCACCGAAGGCGGGGTTCAGCAGCCCGATCACGGAGATCGTGTTACCGCAGACGTTCACCGGGACCTGGACCGGCACCTGAATGGTGTTGCCGGACACCACACCCGGAGAATTCAGGGCCGCACCCTGGGCACCCGAGTCGGCAACGGCCAGGCCGGCACCGGCGAGTACGACACCACCAGCGACTGCCGCAGCTGCGACGACCTTCTTGATCATTAGTCCTCCTTGTAGGCAATACGATCCCAGCCGCGGACCGCACTGACTGCAACGAGGAAAATGCCGTTCAAGCTACGAACACATCGGCGCTTTCACTCTTTTCAGCGAAGCCGGCGCGAAAGGCAGGAAAACCGCGCCGAATTCAGCTCTGTTCGATGAACCGGTCGAGCACCCGCACCCCGAACTTCAGTCCGTCCACCGGCACTCGCTCGTCCACACCGTGGAACATCCCCGCGAAGTCCAGCTCCGGCGGCAGCTTCAGCGGGGCGAAGCCGAATCCGCGGATCCCGAGATCGTCGAAGGACTTGGCGTCCGTCCCCGCGGAGAGCATGTACGGCACCGCCCGCGCGATCGGGTCCTCGGCCTGGAGCGCCGACTGCATCGCCTGCACCAGCGCACCGTCGAAGGTGGTCTCCAGCGCCTTGTCCGCGTGCACGTCCTCACGCCTGACGCGCGGGCCCAGGAGGCGGTCCACGTCGGCCAGGAACTCCTCCTCGTAACCCGGCAGGAACCGGCCGTCGATATGCGCGGTGGCCTGTCCCGGGATGACGTTGACCTTGTAACCGGCGCCCAGCTGTGTGGGGTTGGCGGTGTTCTTGAGGGAGGCGCCGATCAGCTTGGCGATGCCGCCGAGCTTGGCCAGCGTGGCGTCCATGTCCTCCGGGTCGAGCTCGGTGCCCAGCGCGTCGCCGAGCTGGTCGAGGAAGGACCGCAGGGTCTTCGTCACCCGCACCGGGAACTCGTGCCGGCCCAACCGGCCGACGGCCTCGGACAGTTCGGTGATGGCGTTGTCCTTGTGGATCATCGAACCGTGTCCGGCGCTGCCGTCCACGGTCAGCTTCATCCAGTGCATGCCCTTCTGGGCCGTCTCGATGAGGTACAGCCGCACCTGCTCGTTGACGGTGAAGGAGAAGCCGCCGACCTCGCTGATCGCCTCCGTGACGCCCTCGAAGAGGTGCGGGTGGTGGTCGACGAGGTAGCGCGCGCCGTAGGTGCCGCCCGCCTCCTCGTCCGCGAGGAACGCCAGCACGATGTCGCGCGGCGGCTTGCGGCCGGTGCGCAGCCGGTCGCGGACGACGGCCAGCGTCATCGCGTCCATGTCCTTCATGTCGACCGCGCCGCGGCCCCAGACGCACCCTTCGGCGATCTCGCCGGAGAAGGGGTGGTGGGTCCAGTCGTCGGCGTTGGCCGGGACGACGTCGGTGTGGCCGTGGATCAGCAGTCCGGGCCGCGAGCGGTCCTCGCCCTCGATGCGGGCGACGGTCGAGGCGCGGCCCTTGTGGGACTCGAAGATCTGCGGCTCCAGGCCGACCTCGGCGAGCTTCTCCGCGACGTACTCGGCGGCGGCCCGCTCACCCGGGCCCGAGTGATCGCCGTAGTTGCTGGTGTCCATCCTGATCAGATCCCGGCACAGGTCGACGACCTCGTCCTCACCGGTGACCCCACGGGCCGGCTGCGACGCACTCATGCCGAAACCTCGCTTCGCCCGGCCCCGCATGCACGCGGCGCGCACCTCTCCACGGTTCGCTCGCGCAGCTCGCTGAGCTCCCTCACAGTGCCTCCTCTGGGTTCACGGCCGCATCGCGCGCCCGGAGGAGCGCGGCCCGCGGCGGGTCCACTGCCATCCTCCACCCGTCGCCCGCTGGGCCCAAGGCCGCAATACTCCCGACATGCCCTGGTCACAGGCCCGCTTCCGGCCACCTGTGCGGGTGATCGACCACCCTCGAAGGTTTGCTATTGTTTTCCACGTCGGAACGGCCCAGGGCCGAAACGGCAGACACCTTGTCCGGGTGGCGGAATGGCAGACGCGCTAGCTTGAGGTGCTAGTGCCCTTTATCGGGCGTGGGGGTTCAAGTCCCCCCTCGGACACTCGCAGCATCAACGCCCGCACCGGCCGCTCGGCCGGGGCGGGCGTTGGTCGTTTCCGCCCGGGCGGGCGTGTGCCGGGGCCGCTCACCCCAGGTCCGTGGCCGGTCGCCGCCCGTACCGACTTGAGACCCCGGCCGACCTGGGGTTCTCTTGCCGGGTGAGACGCAGATCGCCGGTTCCGCCGGCCCCTCTCCCGCAGCGTGACGGGATCGACCCCGTGCGGGTGCGGCTGCCCGCCGATCCGGGCGGGGTGTGGGGCACCGTCCGGGACCATCTCGTCGACCGGTTCCAGGGGGCGATCGGGGCCGGGCGGGTGGACGCGATGCTGGGGGCGGGGCGGTTCGTCGGGGTGGACGGGGTGCTGAGCGGGGCCGAGGCGTACGCGGCCGGACGGTATGTGTGGTTCCACCGGGACTTCGCGCCGGAGGTGCCGGTGCCGTTCGAGGTGGGGATCATCCACCGGGACGAGCGGATCGTGATCGCCGACAAACCGCACTTTCTCGCCACGACTCCGCGCGGGCGGCACATCACCGAGACCGCGCTCGCGCGGCTGCGGCGGGATCTCGGGCTGCCCGCGCTGCAGCCCGCGCACCGGCTGGACCGGCTGACGGCGGGGCTGACGCTGTTCGTCGTACGGCCCGAGGACCGGGGCGCGTACCAGAATCTGTTCGCCGAGCGGCGGGTGCGCAAGGAGTACGAGGCGGTGGCGCCGTATGACGGGGCGGTGGCGCTGCCGCTGACCGTGCGCAGCCGGATCGTGAAGGAGCGCGGGGTGACGGCCGCGCGCGAGGAGGCCGGGGCGCCGAACGCGGAGAGCCGGATCGAGCTGGTGGAGCGGCGGGGCGGGCTCGGGCGGTACCGGCTGCTGCCCGCGACCGGCCGTACCCATCAGCTGCGGGTCCATATGAACGGCCTCGGGCTGCCGATCCACCACGACCCGGTCTATCCGGTCGTCACCGACCCGGCCCCGGACGACTTCCGCGCGCCGCTCCAACTGCTCGCCGGGATCCTGGAGTTCACCGATCCGGTGGACGGACGGGTACGGCGGTTCGAGACCCGGTTGCGGCTGGCGGAGTGGGCGGACGGCCCGATCGTCTGATCCTGAGACCTGGGTGCGGGGCGCCGCTTATGCTGACCGCTCTGACGGGGTTCACGGACGGCGGCGGGGGCGGCGGTGCGCGTACGGATCGAGGGCGGGCGGGGCTCGGAGGCCGGGGGCGGCGGGGGTCGCGGGGCGCCGGTGCACCGGCCCGGGCGGAGCTAGTCCGTTGGCCGGGGTGCAGTCCGACCCGTTCCGGTCGCGCGCCGTCCTGATCGGCACCCATGCGTACACGGAGCTGGATGACCTTCCGCCGGTGGCGCGTAACGTCAGCCGGCTGCGGGAGCTGTGCGGTGATCCGGCGGTCTGGGGGCTGGCCGACGAGCGGTGCCGGGTGCTGCGGCAGGCGTCGCGGGAGGCGATCCTGAAGGCGGTGGAGGACGCCACCGTTGAGGCGACCGACACCGTGGTGGTGTATTACGCCGGGCACGGCCTGGTCGATCCGATCTCGGGCGAGCTCCATCTCGCGCTGCCCGGGTCGCAGACGGGTCCGTCGTACACGGCGCTGCGTTACGAGGAGCTGCGGTCGGTCCTGCTCCATCCGTCGGGCGGGCGGCCCACCGCCCCGCGGACCGTGGTGATTCTGGACTGCTGCTGGAGCGGGCTGGCGCTGGACGGCCTGATGCAGGCCCCGGATGTCGCGCCCGCGGTGGCCGTCGAGGGGGCGTGTGTGCTGACCGCCACCGCCGGGACACGGCAGGCGCTGGCCCCGCCGGGCGAGAAGTACACCGCGTTCACCGGGGAGCTGATCCGGATCGTGGAGGACGGGGTTCCGGGGCGGCCCGCGCTGCTGAGCATGGCGGCGCTGTTCGCGGAGCTGACGGCGGCGCTCACCGCGAAGTCCCGGCCGCTGCCCCAGCTGAGCACCCGCCAGACCGCCGGGGAGATCTGC
Organism: Streptomyces sp. P9-2B-2; assembly: GCF_030406865.1. Lineage (NCBI taxonomy): Bacteria > Bacillati > Actinomycetota > Actinomycetes > Kitasatosporales > Streptomycetaceae > Streptomyces > Streptomyces sp. P9-2B-2. Next base: position 2,005,128 of record NZ_CP129126.1, read on the forward strand.
CTGTTCCGTAACCAGGCCTGGGCGGCGGACGCGCGTCCCGTGGCCGAGGAGGCGCCGTCGCGGGTTTTGGTGGGCCCGACGGCCGGGGGGACCGTCCCGTCGGACCGTGGGATGGCGGCCCCGGCGCGGGTGCGGGTGCCGGTCGGCGAGCCGGAGCCCGGTCTGCCGCGGCTGGTCCCGGTGGCGGTCACGGAGACGCGGACGGTGGGGCTGGGCCGGTACCCGGTGACGCATGCGCAGTTCGGTGCCTTCCTCCGGGATCCGGCGAACGCGCGCTGGCACCCGGCGGCCGCGCGGGCGGCGGGCACGGACGTGGACGACAACTACCTGGCGGGCTGGAGCGGTGCGGACTTCCCGGCGGGGCGCGCGGAGCACCCGGTGGTCGCGGTGAGCCTTCCCGCGGCCCGCGCGTATCTGGCCTGGGCGGGCCGCCGGCTGGGCGTACCGCTGCGGCTGCCGACCGCGGCGGAGTGGGAGCTGGCGGCGCGGGCCGGGCGGAGCGGCGAGTGGTGGCGTGCGGAGATCGCGGCGGGCCGGGTGAACTTCCTCGGCAGTCATGCCGCGTTGACCCCGGTCGGGGAATTCCCACCGAACCCGTACAACATCGGCGATTTGCTCGGTAACGTCTGGGACATCTGCGTGGACGACAGGGGGGCGCCGGTGTTGCGCGGCGGGGCCTATGACACCCCCGCGGCGCGGCTGCGGGAGGAGCTGTCGCCACGGTCACCGGTCGAGTGCCGCGGGAACGTCGGATTCCGGTGTGCCGGCGACATGTGACGACGAGAGGAGATCCATGCGGGGGGACGCCGTCGACGAGGTGCTGAGCCGGTTGCCGCACACCTGGACAGCCGATGAGGCCGAGCGGATCGTGCGGCGCTTCCGGGACAGCCGGCCGGCCGTGCCGAAGCGCCTGGTGAGCAGGTTGTGGCAGTACTGGCTCCAGCAGTTCCCGGACGCGCCGCTGTTCGGTGACACCGAGGACGATCTCGCGCTGGTGCTGCACGCCAGGGCGCTGGGGCTGCGGGTGCCCGCCGGTGATCCGGGGACCGACGACGGGCCGGTCGCCCGGTGGGCCCGGCGGGCCCGGGAGGCCGCGGAGTGCGGGCCGCTGTTTCCCGCGCCGCTCGCCTGGGGGCCGAAGGCCGCGCTGGCGCCGCAGGTGCGGGCCGCGCTGCCGTCGTCGCTGGTGCGGGCGTGGGTGGCGGGGGACGAACAGGGCCCGGTGGAAGTGCTGGTGGCCGGTGAGGGGCTTCCCGAGATCCGCCAGCAGGTGGTGCAGGCGGCGCTGACCACCTGTCTGCGGGTCAACGGTCTGGGTGACTCGGAGGGCGGCGACTTCGTCGGGGACCACATCGGCGTCGGGCTGATCCGTGTCACCGCCGGGCTGTCCGGCGCCCAGGCCTCCCTCGACATCCCGTCGGTGTTCCGGGCCCGGTCGGTGACGGTGGCGGACGCGGTGTCGTCGACGGCCCGGGGTGCGCTGCGTGACTTCGTCGGGCTGCTGCGGTCGCTGGCCCACGAGACCGGCCTGGTGGAGGTCGCGGACCTGGCGTACGCGGACCTGGTGACGTACACCCAGGGGTTGCGGGCGCTCGCGGACCGGGCGGCGGGTGAGACGGACCGGGCGTTCCTGCGTGCGCCCCGCACCGCGGAGGACGACGGTCTGGTGTCCCTTCAGGCGTATCTCCGTACGGTCCGGGGGCCGGGGGCGTCCGTGGGGCTGGAGTTCAGCCCTGATCTGTTCGCCACGGACGCCTATGTGAGCGTCGAACAGGCCCATCAGCGGGTGCTGTCGCAGCGGCTGACGATGGACGCCCGGCTGCGTCTGGACCAGCTGGAGACGGAGATCGAGCAGCTGACGGCCGATCAGCAGGCCTATGAGCAGGCGAGCGAGGAGGAGCGGCGGACGCTGTGGCCGGCGACGGTGCTGCTGACCGTGCGGTTCGACGAGGCGACCGGGCGGACCATCCGGCTCACCGAGCCGGAGGAGGTGCCCACCGAGAAGTACTACGCGACCAATGTTCCGCATCTGATCAAGACGCGGCAGGCCTGGGCCCGGCGGATGCGGGAGCTGGTCGAGCAGCTGGAGACGGCGGTGCACCGGCCGCACGCCCCGGCGCGGCAGGTGGCCGCCGGGCGGTTCCTCGATGCCGCGTTACGGGGCGTCGTCCCGGACGAGAGTCCCGCCACCGAACGGGCCTTCCGCGCCTGGTGCACGGAGGCCGCGCCGATGCTGTGGTTCGAGTGGCGGTGCGCGCTGCGCCGGCACGGCATCGCACCGGAGGATGTGTTCACCCCGCACACGGTGCTGATCAGCCGCTATCTGCCGCCGACCGCCGAGGACCCGGCGGTGCTCTTCAGCCACCCGTACACACTCGTGGACACCACCCGGTCCGCGGTCCTCGCCGATGCCGGGCGCGCCGTGCTGGTGGTGCGGGACGCCACGGACCACGCCGAGCCGGCCCCGGCCGAGGCCACCGGGCCGTCCGCGCAGGCGCTCTGGGACGACCTCGCCGCACTGGCCGAACAGCCACAGGTCGAGGAGGAGTTCAGCCGCCGGTTCCTGGAAGCGCTGCGGGCGCGGCCGGACGGGATCGCCCGGCGGATGATCGAGGCGCTCCAGCCGACCGGGCCCAGCGCCGCCGAGGAGGACCGGATCGAGGTGGCGCTGCGGACCGCGGAACGGCACATCTCGCTCGGTGAGGGGATGGACCGGGCGCTGATGGCGATGCGCAACGAGGCGTTCCTCACCTCGCGGGAGTGCCTGGACGACATCCGTACCGAGACGCAGTGGCAGGCCCGGGTCTGGCTGCTGCGGGCGATCGTGGAGTGCCGGGCCGCCCGGCTGGAGTCCCGTGAGATCCCCGGGCTGCTCGGGCATCAGATGCCCGGACTGCCCGATGTCGCGCTGCGGGCCCTGGACGAAGCGGGCAGCGCGGACGAGGAGTTCACCCGGGACTGGCTGGCGAGCCTGCCGGAGGCCGGGCTGGACAAGGGCATCCGGCGGCTGTTCCAGGGGCTGCCGCGGGCACGGGCGAGCTGCAAGGGCGATCCGCTGAACAAGGTGAGCCCCGAGCGGGAGTACGCGGTGTGGCTCTTCCGGAACGCGGTGGAGTACGCCCGGCTGGCCCGGCAGCTGGACGAGGCCGGTGAGGAGCTCGCCGAGCATCAGGAGGCCGTCGACGCGGCACTGGCGAAGCTCGGCCGGGCGCTGGAGGAGATTCTGGTGGGGCCGTATGCCGGGGGGTCGCGTGGCGCCGCCGAGGAGCTCTTCGAGGTCCTCACCGGGCAGGAACCCCCGCGCTACGGCCGGGTGGCGGGGAGGTAGGACATGGACAACGAGCTGTATGTCGTATGGATGGTGCGGAGCTCGGACCGTGCCAGGGCGGCGGCCGAGGAGGCGCTGGGCAACTTCGCCGCGCATGATCTGCTGCACCGGATCGGCCGGTTCAGCGAGGCCGAGAGCAAACTGGCAGAGCTGGCGGCCCGGGTCCGGGCCGCCTTCACCCCGCCCGAGCTGCCGGCCGTGTTCACCGGGCGGCATCTGCATCTGCTGGTCGGCCCGACCGCGCAGCCGCTGCTGGCGGAGCTTCTGGGGTGCCCGGAGTCCGAGGTGTTCGCGACGCTCTTCGACGGGCATCAGCTGGCCCAGGCGCTGCGGGAGACGGGGCACCACCAGGACGGTATCGATGACGCCGAGTTGCTGCTGCTGGCGCTGCTGGCCCGGCTGCCGCGGCTCGCCGCCCGGCACGGTCTGGAGTCCCGCGACTGGGGCGGCTTCGTCGAGGGCCGGGGCTGGCTGACCCCGTACGCCCAGGACCGGCTCACCGAGCTGGCCCGGCGGCGCGGGTGGCCCGCCGAGGCCGCCCCGACCCAGATCCTGGCGGGGGTGCTCGAAGGCGTCGGCGGGCGGCGGACCGGTGACGAGGCGGCGCAGTTCGACGCGCTGGCGCTGATCGAGCTGCGCCGCCGGATCGGTCTGCTCACCGAGCAGATGCGCGACGACGCGCTGGAGCACGCCGAGACGGCCCGGCTGCTGGCGCCCGATCTCAGCAGCGTCAGCCGGCTGCCCGCCTGGCTGGAGCTGTACGAGCGCAATGCGGTGGCGGTGGGGCTGCGGCGGCTGTTCACCGGCTCGGTGACGGTCGGCGAACAGCTCCACGGGCTGTACAGCCAGCCACCCGGGGAGACGGGCCGGCCAGCGCCCGACGCGAATCTTCAGGTGATCAACGAGGTCCGTTACGGCTTCCTGAAGCGCCGGATGTCGTTCGACATCGCCTGTGAGGTGGAGGTCGACGGGAAGGCGCACACCGTGGTCGTGCTGCGCTGCCGCGGGGTGCTGCCGGAGCAGTACCCGGCCATCCGCGACACCGTCCATCAGCTGCACGGCGCCGAGCTCGCCGGGCAGGGCGAGAGCCTGGGCGAGCGGCTGCTCAACACCGCGGTGCCGCAACGCCTGGGTCTGCCGGGCCGGTTGCGGACCGCACTGCGTGACCACGGTGCCGAGGCGGTCCAGTGTGTGGTGCTGACCGGTATCCGGCAGCCGATCGCGGTGCCCGCGCCCTGGCGCGACCATCTGGGTACGGCGCTGCCGTACGCCTCCCCGTCCGGCGCGGACACCGTGTTTCCCGCGGTGCCGGAGGTGACGCGGGCGTTGCGGGCGAGCGTGCCGGGCGCGCGGCAGGTCGTCGAGGTGGACTGAGGCATTCCCCGTTTTCGCCAACTATGCTGTGACAACACGGAGTTGTTCACTTCTCTCGATCCTCCGGGAGGGCCGGTGCCCACGACGAGCAACCCTGCGATCCGTAATCTGCTGACGCTGGACGGTGCGGTGTCACCGGCCGGTCCGGCCAGGTCGGGCGAGGCGTCCCCGGCGGTCGCCGCGGACCGGCCGATCACGCTCGACGACATCGTCGTCAAAACCCTGGTGGTGTTCGCCGTCCTGGTGGCGAGCGCCTTCCTCACCGTCTTCCTGGAACTCGGGTACCTCGCCCTGCCCGCCCTGTTCGCCGGGCTGGGCCTCGGGATCTTCCTCACCCTCCGGCCCCGGCCCGGTGCCGCACTTGCCCTGCTGTACGCGGCGGTCGAGGGGATCGTGCTCGGCGAGGCGACACAGCTCTTCGACGCGCTGCATCCGGGGATCGGGACCCAGTCCGTCCTCGGCACCGGCTGCGTCTTCGCCGGCATGCTGGCGGCGTATCGCACACGGAGGGTGCGGATCAGCGCGAAGGTGACGCGCTGGGCGGTCGGGGCGGCGCTCGGGCTGCTGGTGCTGCTCGTGGCGGAGCTGGTCGCCTGGTGGGGGTTCGGCGCGGACCTGGGACTGCGGGACGGCGGTGTCCTGGCCTTCGGGATGAGTGTGCTGATGGTGGCCGCCGCGTCCTTCTTCCTTCTGCGGGACTTCGAGGCCGCCAACCGCCTGCTGCGGTCCGGCGCCTCCCACCGGTGGGCCTGGTATGTCGCGTTCGGGCTGACGATGACCCTGGTCTGGCTCTACTTGGAGCTGCTGCGGCTGCTGTCGTACCTCCGGTGGTGGTGAGACACCCGGCCGGGACCTCCCTCCGCACCGAATATCCGGTGCGGCCGGCCGCCCGGCCTGCGTAGGGTGCGCAGGCCGGTGAACTGGGAGAAGGGCTGACGGACGAATGCTGATCTTCGATGCGGATGACACGTTGTGGGAGAACAACGTGATCTTCGAGCGGGTCATCGACGAGTTCCTGGAGTGGATGACCCACCCCGAGCTCGACCGGGCCGGGGTGCGGGCCGTGCTCGACGGGATCGAGGCGGCGAACGCGCTGACGCTCGGATACGGCAGCAAGGTCTTTCTGCACAGCCTCGGGGAGTGTGTGGCGCGGCTGCGCGGACGGGCCGCGACGGCCGAGGAGTCGGCCCGGATCGCCGGGTGGGCCGCGGCCTTCGCCGGGGACCGGGTGGAGCTGATCCCCGGGGTGGCCGAGACCCTGGCCGAGCTGGCCCGGCGGCACGAGTTGCTGCTGCTGACCAAGGGCGACACCGAGGAGCAGCAGCGGAAGGTGACAGCCTCCGGGCTGACCCGGCACTTCCGGGAGGTGCACATCGTGGCGGAGAAGAACGCCGCCACCTACGAGGAGCTGGTGCGCGCCTACGACTTGGTGCCCGGCTCGACCTGGATGATCGGGAACTCCCCGAAGTCGGACATCCTGCCGGCCCGTTCGGCGGGCCTGAACGCGGTGTTCATCCCCCATGACCACACCTGGGTCCTGGAGCACGATGAGCTCGACCCGGCCGACGAGAAGGTGCTGCGGCTGCCCGCGTTCGGCGAGCTGCTGCACCACTTCTGAGCGGACCGAGGGGAGTGGAAGGGGAGATGACAACAGTGGAACCCAAGGTGTCCTGTGTCTTCGTGTGCCATGACGGCGCCGGGCGGGTGCTGCTGGCGCGGCGCGGTGCCGGGGCCCGGGACGAGCCGGGGACCTGGGACTGCGGCGCCGGAGCGCTGGAGTTCGGGGAGTCCTTCGAGACGGCCGTGGCCCGGGAGGTGCAGGAGGAGTACGGGGTGCGGCCGCTCGGCATCGAGCAGATCGGGGTGCGCAATGTGCTGCGCGGCGATCCGGTCGACTCGCACTGGGTCGCGGTGGTCTTCGCCGTACGGGTGGCCCCGGACGGGGTGACGATCGGCGAACCGCACAAGTTCGACGCGCTCGACTGGTTCGCCCCGGACGCGCTGCCGGAGCCGCTGCATTCGCAATGCGGGGAGACGCTGGGGCTGTTCGCGGCGGGCACCCGGGGGCACGGGGGTCGGTGAGCCCGTCACGGCGGCGGGGGTGCTGTCCGGCGGATCGTGGTCGGTCCGCCGGACAGCACCCCTAGGGGGCGACGGCGCTCACTGCCCGTTGGGCGGCTTCGAGGAGTTGTTCGTCGGCGTTCATATCGGCGTCCTCGGAACCGGCGTTGAGCGGGAGCCGGGTGCGTCGGTCGATGACGGCGCGCAGGTGCGGCAGGGCCGGGCGGGCGTGCTCCCCCATGGCCTCCAGGGTGGCCATGGCGGCGGAGCCGAAGAGATCGTCGTCGAGGTACTGCGGGAGGACGGCGAGCAGGTCGGCGGCGGCCGCCGGGCCCTCGTGGCGCCACAGGGCCCGAGATCCGAAGACCTGCATACCGCCGGGCCGGCTGAGGACGAGGTCGCGCAGCTGACGGGCCTGGTCCGGGGTCAGGCCGCCGTGGTCGAGCAGCCACTCGAAGAGCCCGGAGCGGTCGGACACATACCGCCGCAGCCGGGACGGGGCGCGCAGTGCGGCCTCGACATAGCGGCGCTCGCCGGTGATCCGGGCGAGGGCGAGTTCCCGGTAGCCCGCCCGCTGCCGGGAGGCGCGGCTGAGCCCTTCGAGCAGCGGCACCGCGGACACGGCGGCGGGTCCGATCCGGCCGAGCGCGGTGACCAGGCGCTGTTCACTCCGGCCGGCCCACTCGGCGCCCTGGGCATCGCGCACGGCGCACTCGGCGCGGAGCGCCTCGATGAGGTCGGGAACACAGGCCGCCGCCGCGGGGCCGAGGTCCACGCTCAGCGCGATCGCGGTCGACACCGCGAGCGGGTCGTCGGAGCGGAGCAACCTCCGTATGACGGGGACGAGATGCTCCGGGTCGGCGGTCCCGGAGCGCAACAGACCACGGACGGCGGCGACCGCACCGGCGGGCGGTGCCCCCGATGCCAGACGGGCGTGCACGTACGGGGCGGCGCGCGGGTCGTCGACCGTGGCGAGGGCGTAGGTGAGCGTCCAGGCCGTGGCGGAGCGGGGGTTGCGGGTGGCGGGTAGCAGGGCCGCCAGGTCGTCGGCGGCGATGCGGGAGGCGGTGCGGGAGGCGCAGAGCGCTTCCACGGCGAGGTCGCGCAGGGCGGCCGGTGCGGTGCGGACCAGGGCGGTGAGGTGCGGGGTCAGGGCGGCGGGGGCGGCCCGCCACGACTGGAGGGCCCGCCGGGCGAGGTCCACCCCAACCCGTTGGCCGTACGGGCCCGCGGAGCCGGTCAGCAGGCGGGCGGCGGCGGTGTAGCAGTGCTGCTCCCGGTCCTGCCGGAACAGGGCGTCGCCCCAGCGGTGACCGAGGGGCCAACCGCGGTCCGCGGCATGCCCGGACAGCGCGCCGACCTCCGCCACCGTCTGCGCGTCCAGGGCGGGCCACTCCTCCTCCGGCGCCGTTCGCAGCTCCTCGATACAGGCGAGCAGGCGGATTTCGGGGAGCGGGTCGGTGCGCAGCGGCCCGGGCGGGCACGGGGTGTGTCGGGCGTACAGGAGCAGTGCGTCGGCCAGCGCGATACGGGTGGTGGGGTCGGGGTGGCTGTTGAGGGCCGTGCGGGCGCGGTCGGTGCCGCCGGCGCGCACGAGGAGGCGGGCGGCGGTCCGCCGGGCGTCCGGGTCGGGGTCGTGGAGCCGGGCCGCCGCCGCCTCGATCGGGCCCGGCCAGGGCCGGTGGCCGCTGTAGGTCAGCTCGGTGAGCAGGGTGAGCGCGGTGCGGCGTACGGCGGGGCGCCGGTGGTGGGTGAGTCCGGTCAGCTCTTGGGTGACCGGGCCGTCCGGGTCGGCGCGTACCGCGTCGAAGACGGCGGTACGGACGGTGGCGCCGGGGGCGAGGGCGGATCCGTCAAGGACCGCCGTGGTCACGTCGGCCGGGCGGTCGGGGCCGGTGGCTGACGGGGCGGGGACCGGGTCGTGGCCCGGGGTCCGCGCGGTCATCGGGTGGGGCGGTGGCCGCCCTTCCTGTAGGTCATGGGGAGGATCGTGGCCCACGGGAAGGGGCGCGGCAACCGGTTTTCGGGGGGCGGGCCGAGCAGTGGGCCCGCCCCCTTCCCTCTACAGCGGTGCGATGTCGGTGAGTTCACCGCCGTCCGTCGACAGCCAGCGGGTGATGCCGAGGTCCCGGAGGAACGTCAGATCGTGGCTGACGACGAGGAGCGCGCCCTCGTAGGACTCCAGGGCGGTGACCAGCCGGCGGACCGAGGCGAGGTCGAGGTTGTTCGTCGGTTCGTCGAGCAGCAGCAGCTGCGGGGCCGGTTCGGCCAGCATCAGCGCGGCGAGCGAGGCACGGAAGCGTTCGCCGCCGGAGAGCGTGCCCGCCAACTGGTCGGCGCGGGCGCCCTTGAACAGGAAGCGGGCGAGCCGGGCCCGGATGCGGTTGTTGGTGGCGTCCGGGGCGAAGCGGGCGACGTTCTCGGCGACGGTCAGCGCGGGGTCGAGCACCTCCAGCCGCTGCGGCAGGAAGCGGTGGGGGACATGGGTCTCGGCCGTACCGGACTCCGGCGGGATCACACCGGCGACGGTCCGCAGCAGGGTGGTCTTGCCGGAGCCGTTGTGGCCGGTCAGCGCGATCCGTTCGGGGCCGCGCACCTCCAGATCGGCGTGCACGCCGTAACGGGCCTGCAGGTCGTGCAGGGTGAGTACGGTCCGGCCCGGCGGCACGGCGGTGTGCGGCAGATCGATGCGGATCTCGTCGTCGTCCCGGACCGCCTCGGTGGCCTCGTCGAGCCGGTCCCTGGCCTCCTTGAGGCGTTCGGTGTGCATGATGCGGTGCTTGCCCGCGGATACCTGGGCCTCCCTCTTGCGTTCATTCATGACGATCTTCGGCTCGCGCTTCTGGGCGTTCATCTTGTTGCCGTAGCGGACCCGGCGGGCCAACTTGACCTGGGCGTCGGCCAGTTCGCGCTTCTGGCGCTGGACGTCGGCCTCGGCGACCCGCAGCATCCGCTCGGCCGCCTCCTGTTCGACGGCCAGGGCCCGTTCGTAGGCGCAGAAGTTGCCGCCGTACCAGTGGACCTCGCCGTCGCGGAGGTCGGCGATCCGGTCGACGCGTTCGAGGAGTTCGCGGTCGTGGCTGACCACGACGAGCACACCGGACCAGCCGGAGACCGCGGTGTACAGCCGCTCCCGGGCCGCCACGTCGAGGTTGTTGGTGGGCTCGTCGAGCAGCAGGACGTCCGGCCGGCGCAGCAGCAGGGCCGCCAGCCGCAGCAGGACGGACTCGCCGCCGGAGACCTCGCCGATGGTGCGGTCGAGGTCGATACCGGGCAGTCCGAGCTGGTCGAGGGTGGCGCGAGCGCGCTCCTCGACGTCCCAGTCGTCACCGATCGCGGTGAAGTGCTCCTCGCTCGCGTCGCCGCCCTCGATGGCGTGCAGCGCGGCGCGCGCGGCGGCGATACCGAGCGCCTGGTCGACCCGCAGGGCGGTGTCGAGCGGGGCGTGCTGCGGGAGGTAGCCGACCTCGCCGGCGACCTTGATACTGCCCGCCGTGGGGGTGAGTTCGCCCGCGATCAGCTTCAACAGGGTTGATTTTCCTGCCCCGTTGAGGCCGATCAGGCCGGTGCGGCCGGGGCCGACGGCCAGCGGGAAGTCCTCCAGGACGGGGCTGCCGTCGGGCCAGGTGAAGCCGAGGCCGGTACAGACGATGGAGGCGGCGGACGGGGAGGCGGCGGACATGGACATACGGGTCTCCTGGGCGCGGGTGGAGTGCATGGGAACTGCGCTGGGAGACACCGCGTCGGAACGCCGTGTTGCGCCGGGGTACGCCGTGCGGGTACGCCGAGGTCGCGGACGGGCCGCGTGAGGCATGATCCGCCGCTCCGGATACCGGAAGCGCAGGGCGGATCACCGCTCACGGGCGCGGTGTCTCATGACCTCAGACGAGCAACGGCCTTCTCCGATCGGCGGCAACAGGAACGATGCTGACGGTACGGGGGACGCCGCCGAAAAGCAAACGCTATTTTCGTTGCGTTTATTTTTTCCCTCCGGACGGCGTCCCCGGGCGCTACTCCCCCGCCCCGGCGCGCGGCCGCAGCCGCACCCGCGCCGGACCGGTCGCCTGGAGGGTGATTCCGGCCGAGACCGGCACCTCCTCGTCCACGGCGTCGAGTTCGTACGCGCGCAGCAGCACGGCCAGCGCCAGCACGGACTCCAGCATCGAGAAGTGCTGTCCGATACAGGCGCGCGGCCCGCCGCCGAACGGGAACCAGGCGTAGCGGTGCCGCGCCGCCTCCGGCTCCGGGTCGAAGCGCCGCGGGTCAAAGCGCTCCGGGTCCGGCCACAGTTCCGGGTCGCGGTGGGTGACCCAGGGCGCGACGACCACATCGGCACCGGCCGGGATGCGGTATCCGCCGATCTCGGCGGCCGCCACGGCCCGGCGGCTGATCACCGGCGCCGCCGGATACAGCCGCATCGATTCCTTGAGCGCCTGTGTCAGATACGGCAGTCGGTCCAGGTCGGCGGCCGTGGGGGTGCGGTCGCCCAGGACGCGGTCGAGTTCGTCGCGGACCCGGGTCTGCTCCTCCGGGTGCCGGGCGAGGAGGTGGAGGGTGAAGGCGAGGGAGGTCGCGGTGGTCTCGTGCCCGGCCAGCAGGAAGATCAGGACCTGTTCGCGGACCTCGGTCGCGTCCAGCGAGCCGTCCTCGTCGTTGCCCGCCGCGGCGAGCAGGGACAGCAGATCCTCGCCCGCGCCGTCCGCGTCCCCGGCAGTGTCGCGCGAGGCCCGCCGGTCCGCCACGATGCGGTCGCACAGCGCGTTCAGCTCATCGGTGGCGGCCCGCGCCCGCTGGTTCCCCGGGGTGGGCCACTCGCGGGGGATCTTCACGGGGACGTAGGCGCGCCGGACGACATACGCGTTGATGACCGGAGCACAGCGGTGGATGGCGTCCACCGCCGCCTCCGCGTCCAGACCGAACAGGATCCGGGAAACGGTGCGCAGCGCCAGCCGGTTCATCTCGGGGACCAGGTCGACGGTGCCGCCGCCCGCGGTCCGCCAGCGGTCGGCGAGCGTGGCGGCCTCGGTGGTCACCGCCGAGGCGTAGCCGTCGACCCGGCGCTTGGTGAACAGCGGCTGCACCAGCCGGCGCTGTCTGAGGTAGTCGGCGTCCTGGCTGGTCAGCAGGCCGTTGCCGAAGGCCTGCCGGACCTCCTCGTAAAGCGGGTGGTCCTTACGGAAGTTGGCGGCCCGGGAGGCGAGGATCTGCTGGACGCCCTCGGGTGCGAAGACCGCGTGGAAGACGCTGCGCAGGCCGGGCGGCCCGGCCTCCAGACGGACCACATCGCCGTGCTCCCGCCGGGCCCGTAAGAACGTGCTGAGCGAGTCGCGCCGGAGGTCGAGCATCGAGCCGAGCACGGGGAGTCCGGCCGGGCCCGGAATCGCGCGCTCCGGGGCGGAACCGGGCTGAGGGGGAGGAGATTCGGTCAGGGACATGCCCGATGTCTATCCCGGCGCGCCCGCTGTCTATCCCGGCGGGCCGGGATTCTCGCCTGGTGGGCAGGGTTCGCTTCTCGGTGGGCACGGGTTTCCTTCTCGGTGGGCCGAGGTTCGCTCCCTGCGGGCCGGGATTCGCTCCCGGCCTCGGGCGCCGTCAACGGCCCGCGTAGCATGACGCGGTGATCAACAAGCCTGCCGGACGGACCGCCACCGCAGCCCCGTGCCGGGTCACCGTATGCCGCGGCTGCTGCTGCGGCGACGCGGCCAAGATCCCGGGCGTCGACCACACCGGCCAGATACCCCGGCTGCGCGCGGCGCTCGACGGCGCGGCGCCGGTGCGTGCCTCGGAGTGCCTGGACGTCTGCGACCAGGCCAATGTGGTCGTGGTCCAGCCGTCGGCCGCGGGCCGGGCGGCCGGCGGACGGCCCGTCTGGCTGGGGCTGGTCAACGACGACGAGGCGCTGGCCGACATCGCCGCCTGGATCCGGGCCGGCGGCCCCGGCCTCGCCGAACCGCCGGGTGTGCTCGACCTGTACGCGATCACGGTGTCGCGGCGGGTGCGGGAGGGCCTGGAGGGCTGAGGCCCGGGCCGCCGCACTCCCCCGCCCCGGGCACCGCCCTCGGTTACCGGAGTCTTACGAAGCCGGACCGGGCCACCCGCGTCCGCCCCCGGTGGTGTTGGCTGGGGCCATGACGCCCCTCCCGGGAAAGGCACGCTGACCTGTGCACCCCGCCACCCCGCCGTCCGCTCCCCCGCCCGTCCCCGCCGCCGGGCCGCCGCGCCGTGTCCTGGTGGTCGAGGACGATCCGACCGTCGCCGAGGTCGTCACCGGCTATCTCTCCCGCGCCGGCTACACCACGGCCCACGCCGCCGACGGTTTCGCCGCCCTCGACCGGGCCGCGGACTTCCGTCCGCATCTCGTCGTGCTCGATCTGATGCTGCCGGGCATCGACGGCCTGGAGGTGTGCCGCCGGCTGCGGCGCGGCGACGGTCCCGCGGTGCCGGTGGTGATGCTGACCGCGCGCGGCGAGGAGGCGGACCGCATCCTCGGTCTGGAGCTGGGCGCCGACGACTATGTGACCAAGCCGTTCAGCCCGCGGGAGCTGGTGCTGCGGATCGGCTCGGTGCTGCGCCGTGCGGAGGCCGCGCCGCCCGCCGCGGCGCCCGCCGCCGTCCTGCGGGCCGGGGATCTGTCCGCCGACCCCGGCGGCCGGCGGGCCGACCGGGCCGGGCGGGCGCTCTCGCTCACCACCCGCGAATTCGATCTGCTGGTCTTCCTGATGCGCCACCCCGGGCGGGTCTTCTCCCGCGAGGAGTTGCTGCACCGGGTCTGGGGCTGGGAGTTCGGCGATCTGTCGACGGTGACCGTCCACGTCCGGCGGCTGCGCGAGAAGATCGAGGCGGATCCGGCGGCGCCGCGGCTGGTGACGACGGTCTGGGGCGCCGGCTACCGCTTCGACCCCGTGGAGGACGAGCCGCCGCCGGAGGACGGGCCGCCGGCGGCAGGAGGGGAACTGCACCCTTGACTCCTCCCTCTCGTAAACGAGGGGGATTCCTAGCTCACGTCGCCTGCGGACCGGCGGGCCGACAGGTCTTACACGATCAGCACCAGCCGGGTTGAAGACCAGCCCGGACCAGCATCACACGGGCGGAGTTCTTATCCCTGGGGGATACAGCTCCGCACACGGTGCAGGCATAGGTTCTCTCGGAAAGAGGAAGTGCGTGCTTGGTTCTCGCTCCGCACTGCGCACAGTCCATCGTGGTGTGCGCGGGGTGTACCAGATGCACGGCCCGCCCGTGCTTGCGGGCCATCTCGGCCAACGCCGCCTTGGTGGCGCCGATCGCGGCGTCGGCGGCCTTGCGGGCCATCGAGGACTTGGCAAGGAACTTCGGCCGGAAGTCCTCCACAGCCAAAGCATCATGATCACGGACCACGCGCTTGGCCCACTTGCGGGCGGTGTCCTGACGCTGCCGGGCCACCTTCTTGTGGAGTCTCGCGGTCTGCCGCTTCGCTTCACGGTAGCCCTTCGACGCGGCCTGTCCCTTCGCGGGTCTGCGGCGGGCCATCATCCGCTGGTACTTCGCAAGGCGCTGGGCGGCGTTCTTCCCGTACTGCGGATGGGGAAGGTCGTGGTCGTCGCTGGTGGTGGTCGCGGTCTCCGTAACGCCCCAGTCGATCCCGATCACACGTCCAGTGGCGGGCAGGTCCTCGGGCACGGTGGCGACGACGAAGGAGGCGTGCCAGGCGCCGGTACTGTCGCGGTACACACGCACCGAGGACGGCGTCCTGGGCAGGTCCCGCGACCACACCACCCTCACCACGGTGCCGCCCGCGAGGTGCAGACGGCCATCCTTGAGACGGAAACCCCGCCTGGTGTATTCGAGGGTGGGAAGCGCTTCGCGCTTCCTCTTGTACTTCGGCATCCCCGCCCGCTGCCGCATCGGCAACCGGGCCCTGATGTCCTTGAGGGCTTTGGCGCGGGACTTGCCGAAGTGGCGTATCAGCTGTCCCCCAGCTACCGCTGGGAGGTGCCCCCAGCTGCGGAACGCATGCGCCTTCACGCAGCCACTCGGTACGGGCGCGGGCCTCGGTCAGCATCGCGGCGAGCTGCACTGGCCCGCACGTCCGCTTCTCCGCGCCTCCGGGACGGGTCCTGTTCCAGGCGCCGACTTGCTTGGACTTGGCCACACACTCGTTCCACAGCCACCGGCACCGGTCCCACTCCGCTTCGAGCGCAGCCCGGGCCGTGGACGACACACGAAGACGATAGGTGAACCTGGCATGCCCACTCTCCCCGCTCGTCTTCACTTCCGCCGTCATAAACAGCAACCTATCCGGGAGGTACGACAGTTGAGAGCTCTCACCCGGCATGGGTCGCCTCACCACCATTGCTGGTGGGCCCCGATCCGCCCTGGCAGCGAATCGGCTTTCCCTGCCCCGCTCACGCGGGAGCTTCGTTTCCTCACCCGGCTGAAGCCGGGCGTATCCACGAAGGAGACACGATGACGGACTTCCTGGTCATCGTGGCGCTGGCAGCGCTCGGCGCGGCGCTGGCGGGGCTGCTCGCCGCGCCCGCGGTACGGGTGTTGCGGCGGCGCTCGGTCGCGCTGTCACTGTTCGCGGTGGCGGCGCTGGCGGTGGCCGCGATGGCGGCGGGCACGGTGGCGGTCGCCCAGGCGATGTTCCTGTCCGGGCACGACCTGGGCGTGGTGATGGCCGTGGTGGCCGTCTCCGGGGTGGTGTCGCTGGCGGCGGCGCTGCTCTTCGGGCGGCGGATCGCAGCGGGCAGCCGGGAGCTGGCGCGCTCGGCCCGTACGGTCGGCAGCGAGGGCGGCTTCGTGGCGCCCGCCGAACCGCCGACGGCCGAACTGGCCGCGCTGTCACGGGCGTTGGAGGAGACCAGCGGACAGCTGGCCGAGGCGCGGGAGCGGGAACGGGCGCTGGACGCCTCCCGGCGCGAGCTGATCGCCGGGATCTCGCACGATCTGCGCACTCCGCTGGCTGGGCTGCGGGCGATGGCCGAGGCGCTGGAGGACGGGGTCGCCGAGGACACCGCGCGCTATCACGCACGGATGCGGATCGAGGTGGACCGGCTGGCCGCGATGGTCGACGACCTCTTCGAACTGTCCCGTATCCAGGCCGGGGCGCTGGCCCTGACGCTGTCGCGGGTGTCGGTCTACGACCTGGTGGGCGAGGCCCTCGCCGGGGCCGGGCCGCTGGCGCGGGCCAGCGGGGTGCGGCTGGTGGACGGCGGGGTGGTCCCGCTGCCGGTGCGGGTGGACGCCCAGCAGATCACCCGGGTCCTGGGCAATCTGCTGGTCAACGCGATCCGCGCGACGCCCGCCGACGGCACCGTCGCGGTCAGCGCCCGGCACGAGGAGGGCCGGGTGGTGCTCGCGGTGGAGGACTGCTGTGGCGGCATCCCGCCGGAGGATCTGCCGCGGGTCTTCGACACCGGCTGGCGCGGTGGTGCGGCCCGCACCCCGCGGGCGGACGGTATGGGCGGCGCGGGGCTGGGCCTGGCGATCGTCCGCGGCATCGTGACGGCTCATGAGGGCCGGGCGACGGTGCGGAACACCGGGGCGGGCTGCCGCTTCGAGGTCGAACTGCCGGCGGCGGAGGCACCGGCGGCGCCGCCCGCGGCATGAGCGTACGGGCGGCCCGGCGTCGGCTCAGCGGTGCGCCGGCGCCCCGTCCCGCTCCGCCGCCCCGGGGCCGGGCCCGCCGGACTCCTGCTCCGCCGGGCGCACCGGCAGGTCGCGGACCGTCCGGAACGGCGAGAAGAACAGGAACAGGGCGGCCAGCGGCACCCCGGCCGTCGTGATCCACATCGCGGTGCGGACGCCGAGGGCGGAGCCGAGCGCGCCGCCGAGCAGCGCACCCAGCGGCAGGGTGCCGTAGCTGAGGAACGTGCTGCCGGCGACCAGCCGGCCGAGCAGCGGCGGCGGGCAGTAGCTCTGCTGGAAGCTCGCCTTGAGGATGTTGCCGGCCACCACTCCCGCGCTGACGCCGAAGCTGCCCGCCACGTAGAGCAGCGCCCCGGCGCCCGGGGCGGTGAGCGGGATGAGCAGCGCCGCGCCGGGGACGCCGAGTTCGAAGAGCAGCATGGCGCGGGCGGTGCCGAGCCGGGCGGCGGTGCGGCGCACCACGAAGGCGCCCGCGATACCGCCCGTGCTCGCCATCGCCAGCAGCCCGCCGACCGCGCCGGGCGGCAGACCGACCTCGCGGACCAGGAAGACGGCCGTGAGGGACTGGTATCCCATCAGCGCGAGGTTGGAGGCGGCGCCGAAGAGCGTGAGCGTACGGAACCAGCGGTCACCGGCGACCAGCCGCAGCCCCTCGGCGATCTCCCCGGTCAGCGACCTCGGCGCACCCTCCCGGCCCGCCGGGCGGGGTTCGCGGAACCGGATGCCGAGCAGGCACAGCAGCGCGACGAGGAAGGTGCCGGCATGGGCGAACAACCCGTTGACGGCGCCCGCCAGTTGGGCGATGAGGCCGCCCGCCCCCTGCCCGGCGATCTGGGCCGCGGAGGCGCTGCCGTGCAGCTTGGCGTTGCCCTCGGCCTGGTCGGCCGGGGCGAGCAGGGTGGGGAGGTAGGCGCTGTACGCGGTCTGGAACAGCACCGCCGAGCCGCCGGTCAGCAGGGCCACCGCGATCAGCAGACCGAGCGTGAGCCCGCCGGCCCGGGCCAGGACCGGTACGGCGGCGAAGAGCACCATCGAGGTCCCCGCGGCGGCCAGCATCAGCGGGCGGCGGCGCAGACGGTCCACCCACACCCCGACCGGGAGGCCGATCAGCAGCCAGGGCAGCCAGCCGCAGGCGCTGATCAGGGCGACCTCGAAGGTGGTGGCGTGCAGGGTGGAGACGGCCACCAGCGGCATCGACACCGTGCTGACGGCCGCTCCGAATTTGCCCGCCGTCTCCCCGCACCACAGCAGCCGGAAGTCCCGGTGGCGGCGCAGCAGTCCGCTCATCGCCCGTCCCTCTCTTTACGCGGGAAGGACTGGAGCTGGACGATCACAGGCCGGGCCTCCTCGGCACCCGGCTCCGCCCCGTCCCCCGCCGCCGCCTCGCGCGCCGCCGCCTCCCGGTGCCGGACGACCACGGCTTCCAACTCCGCGTTCAGTGCGGCCAGTTGGTCCGGAGTCAGGCGCAGGTCCTGCCAGCGGGAAAGCGTCCCGGCGTCGCGCCACTCCGCGGCCCACTCCTCGGCGAGGTAGGTGGTGACCTGACCGAAGTCCCGGTGGACGGTTTCGCGCAGATAGACCGAGAGCGCGCCCTGACTGTCCGGGTCGTCGCGGAAGTCGTTGGTGTCGAGGCGGCGGGCCACCCGCACCGCCCGCCACCAGCGCTCGCGGCGGGTGCCGCGGCCGGTCTCCTCCTCGATGAAGCCGTGGTCGGCGAGGTGGCGCAGATGCCAGCTGACCGTGCCGGTGTTCTCGTCGAGGCGGCGGCCGAGTCCGGTGGCGGTGTCCGGGCCGTCGAGGGCCAGCAGGTCCAGGATGCGCATCCGCAGGGGATGCGCCAGGCCGCGCAGACTGCGGGCGTCCATCCGGCGCACGGGAGGGGCGGCGGACGGCGGTTGCGGCCGCTTCGGCTCAGGGGCATCGGTCATGAGACGACAGCCTAGAGTTGCAGAGACTCCTCTGCACAGGGTTCTCTGCAAAGAGTTCTCTGCAACTTGCCGCTCTCTAAGGCGTCGTTTCACTTGGCGAGTCGGCGATGGCCGATGAGGGCTGCGGCTATGCCGACGAAGGCAAGAAACTGTTCCGCCTTGCGTTCGTAGCGTCGGTGGAGGCGTCGGCAGCCGCTCAGCCAAGACACCATTCTTGGGGTACGAGCGGCTGCGGTGTGGGTGATGTTCCCGCGGTGTTCCAGGGCCCGCAGGTGGTGGGTGACTGTCGAAGCGGACTGCCCGGCCGCTCCTGCGATCGGGCAGCTTTTCAAACAGCTGATGGAGCAGGTGAATTGGAGGTGGCTCCGGCGGCGCCCTGGTCGCAGTCACCCGTCCTGGCCGAGGAGGTTCTCCTCTCGTGCCAGGGACGTGGTGGCCCAGCCCTGTTCCAGCAGGGCGAACAAGTCGTGCATGGTCTGGGCCGGGTCTTCGCTTGCTCGGGCGATGCCGGGGGCTTCCAGGGTGAAGCGTGCCAGGCCGGTGACGGCGGGGGCGTCCTGGGCGAGACCGGTGGTGTCGGCGAGGGTGGCGGTCAGCGTTTCCTCGTGGCGCAACCACATGCGCCGGGCGTAATCCCGCAGCGCGGGGGTGGATTCGACGAGGACGAAAGTGGGGTCGTCGGTCCGCACGGCGGTACGGGTATGCACCATGTGGTCGCGCAGGGCGTGCAGCACGGACTGGCCGGAGGCTCGGTCGCGGACGGCGGCGACCAAGGCGCTCTCGATGTCCGCGTCCAGGTCGAAGACGAGGGCCTCCTTGCTGGGGAAGTGCTTGAAGAGTGTGCTCAGCGAGACGTCGGCCGCCTCCGCCACCTCGCGTACCCCGACGTTGTCGAAGCCGCGCTCCGTGAACAGCTGCACCGCAGCATCCGACAAGGCCTGCCTGGTCTGGGCCTTCTTGCGCTCTCGGCGCCCTGTCTTCGTCTCGACCATCCTCCCACCCTACCCCCTTGAGAGGATTCGATCACAAAGGAGATCAGGTGGAAAGTCGGAGCAGTTGTACTTTTGAATCGGCTGTGTTTCTGTAGGCGGGTGCTCCTGACTGACTGGCAGTTAGCTGCCGACCCCAGGAGCTCGCGTCCCGAGACCCGGAACGACCGACCTGCCGTGTCCGAAACGCGGCCTGACGGAAGGGAAGGGGTCGCATGTAACGCCACTGATGTAAGGAGCGAGAAGCTCCGTCCTGTCAACGGATGTCAATGGGCGGCGACTTGAGGGAACGAGCAGGGACCTCAGCAGCGGCGCGATCACGAGCGTTTTCGACTCCACCTGCGCCGCACACATGCCGCCCGCCCCCTTCCCCGGGCGTCACCAAAGGCACCAGCACCAGCACCAGCACCGCCTTCACCCGTAGAACGGAGCATGACCCTCATGTCCACCACCCCTCGTATCGCGATCGTCGGCGCTGGTCTCGGCGGCCTCGTCTGCGCCGGCGTTCTCCAGCAGCACGGCGTGCCGGTCACGGTCTTCGAGCGTGAGAGTGACCCCCACTCCCGCTCGCAGGGCGGCACTCTCGATATCCACGAAGACACCGGGCAGGTCGCCCTGCGCGCAGCCGGACTGTTCGACAAGTTCCTCGCACTGGCCCGGCCCGAAAGTCAGGAGTGGCGCCTGTACGACCGTCACGCGATCCTCATACGCCACGACCAGGCCGGCGAGGACGACCTGAGCAGGCCCGAGATCGATCGCGGCCAGCTGCGCACCCTCCTGCTGGGCTCCGTCGCCCCCGGCACGGTCCGCTGGAATCACCCCGTAAGGGCCGTCACCCCGCTCCCCCACGGCACCGCGCGCGTGCACCACCACGACCGCACCACCGAGGACTTCGACCTGGTCATCGGCGCCGACGGCGCCTGGTCACGGGTGCGCCCCGCGCTCTCCGACGACCAACCCTCCTACGCCGGTGTCACGATGGTGGAAGCCCGCTTCGACGACGTCGACCACCGGCACCCCGGCATCGCCCAACTGGTCGGCCGCGGCACCATGTCGGCCAAGGCAGGCGGCCGCAGCCTGGTGATGCAGCGGAACAGCAATGGGCACGTGCGCGTCTACATCACCTTCCGCGGCGCCCAGGACTGGCACTCCGGTCTCGACCTCGCAGACACCGAAGCAGTACGCGCCCGCCTACTCGCCCAATACCAGGGCTGGCACGAGAGCCTGCTGGATATCCTGCGCGACAACGAGGGCGGTTTCATCAACCGGCCGATGTTCGTCCTTCCCGTCCCCCACTCCTGGCAGCGCGTCCGCGGCATCACTCTGCTCGGCGACGCCGCCCACCTGATGCCGCCCGTCGGCGTCGGCGCCAACCTCGCCCTGCTTGACGGCGCCGAGCTCGCCCAAGCCGTCGTCGAACACCCCACCATCGACGAGGCCCTCGACGCCTACGAAAGCGTCATGCTGCCCCGCGCCCTCGACAACGCGAAGACCGCCCAGCAGATGCTCGCCACGCTCATGCCCGACACCGAGACCGATGACGCCGCGTTCCCCGACGCCCTCTGGCCGGCGGGCACCCTCCCCGAGGCCGACGCCACTCACCCCAGCTGAAGGCGACATCGCCGACGCACCTTAAGGCGTGTTGTCCTCGTGCTCCCACAACGGGTGCTCGCGCCGGGCCCATTGGGCATCGACCGATCCGGTGCGCAGCCCGCGGCGGGACTCGGGGTCACCGAAGGCCTTCCAGACATGGCCGGCGATCACCAGGACCACGGCGAGCGCGAGCCAGTCGTGGACGAAGGTGGCGCCGGTCCGCCATACCAGGGGCGCGATGGGGGTCCCCCCTGCTCGAGCGAAGCCGAGAGCTTGGGGGAGGGTGGACCACATCAACAGGCCGGTGCCGAGCATCACGAGAACCGCACCGGCGATCCAGGCGGCGTAGAGCTTCTGGCCCGCGTTGAACTTCCCGGCCGGCCGGCCGCCCCGGCGGCGGAGTGCGGCGCGCAGCCACTGGCGGTCGTGCGGGCCGTAGCGGTTGAGGCGGGTGAGGTCGGTGCGCAGCGCACGGGAGCCGAGGCCCAGCAGCAGGGGGACGGGCAGCAGGATGCCGGACCACTCGTGGACGGTGACCATCAGGGCGCGGCGGCCGACGAGTTCGGCGAGGAAGGGGAGGTAGAGACAGCCCGCCGTGAGGACGCAGACGGCCATCAGGGTGGCGGTGGCGCGGTGCACCCGGTGTTCCGCGCGGCTGAAGCGGGGGACGCGGGGGCGCTCGGCGGGCGGCGCCGAGGGGGCGTCAGGTCGTGGGGGCATCGTCGCGTCCGTTCGACCGGCCGACCCAGGCGTCGACGTCATATCCACGGTCCTCCCAGTATCCGGGCTCGACCTGTTCGGTGACGGTGATCCCGGAGAGCCACTTCGCCGACTTGTAGAAGTACATGGGCGCGACATAGAGCCGCACCGGACCGCCGTGCGCATGGGCGAGCGGTTTGTCCTGCATCCGCAGGGCGACCAGGACGTCGTCGCGGCGGGCCTGTTCGAGGGTGAGCGACTCGCTGTAGGCGCCGTCGAAGCAGGTGAACCGGACGGCCCGGGCCTCGGGGCGGACCCCCGCGGCATCGAGCAGGGCCGAGAGGCGGACCCCTTCGAAGGGGGTACCGGGCACCCGCCAGCCGGTGACGCACTGGACATCGCGCACCAGCCGGGTCTGCGGCATCCGGCGCAGGTCGGCGAGGCTGTAGCCGCCCCGGTGGCGCACCAGGCCGTCGATCGTCAGCCGGTAGTGGTGGGCGTCCTTCTCCGGTACGGAACCGGTCACCGAGTAGTAGCGGAAGCCGCCGCCACCCGGGAGCAGCCCGGACAGGCCGGTGGGGTCCTTCTGCGCGGCGGCGCCGAGGGCGTTGTCGTAGGCGCGCTGGAGGAGGGGTGCCGTGGCCACTCCGGCGGCACCGGCCGCGAGCATGCCGAGCACCACCCGGCGGCCCACGGGGGTGCCCTGCCCGTCCCTGCCGCCGCCCGTCGCGCGCTCCGGCCTGTCGTCCCTGGTCATGCCTCGATTCGAACACCGGACGGGCGCCGGGGCCAGTGTCCGGGCCCCGGCGTCAGACTTTCGTCATCGTCGTCCCCGGGGGCACGGTGCGGTGATGTCCCCGGCGCGGCGCAGGGCGGTGTTCCGGGCGGCCCGGAACGCGCCGTCGGCGTCCCGGCCCGCGTACGACCACGGGGCCCGGGTGGGGTGCGGGCCGATGCGCTGGAAGAGCGCGGCGGCCTCGGCCATCCACCCCTCGTGGAAGGTGGCGTGGGCGAGGAAGTTGAGATCGACCTTGCCGCGGGGATGGTCCTCACCGCCCCATTCCAGCCACCAGTCGAAGGCGTCCCGCAGGATCTGGTGGGCGCGCCGGGTGGACCAGTGGCCCCGGTCCGGACGGGGTGCCGGGCCCGCGGCGGCCAGGACGCGGTAGCGCTCCGTGTGGGCCACGAGGGGCAGGAGGGCGAGCGGTGAGTCGGCGGGGGCGCGGGCCGCGGCGCGGGCGGCGAAGGCATGGGCCGGGTGCCGGGGGTCCTCGCGGGCGCCGGGATGCTCCTCGGCCAGGGCGGCCGCCATCAGGTGATGCGCGTGATGGTGGTCGCGGTGCCGGGCGCGGATCTGCTGGAAGGCGTGCGCCCGGGCCTCCGGGGTGCCGGTGCGGCGGGCGAGGATCAGCGCGCCGAGCCAGGGCGTGGGGTCCTCGGGCAGCAGCCGGGCGGCGGCGGCACAGGCGTCGGCGGCGGCCTCGGTGCTGCGCTCGCCGTGCAGCGCGAGCCGGACGGTGGCGAGCGCCAGGAGGGTGGCGGCGTCACCGCTGTCCGGTTCGGCGAGCCGCCAGTCGCCGGCCCAGGCGGCGCTGCCGGGCGAGGTGGCCAGGACCGTTAACCGGTGGCCGCGCAGATCCCAGTCCTGGCCGGTCTCGGTGAGCAGGCCGCGCACCCGGGCCCACTGGCCGAGCGCCAAGGCGTCGGCGGCGAGGGACAGTTGGGCGTCGTCCAGGGCCGGGGCGAGGACCGGGCCGTCCGGGCAGCGGGCGGGTGCGAGCTGCGGCGGTGGGGAGGGCGAAATCGAAATCACGGGTCAGGGGCTCCATGACGCGCCGCACCGGCCCCGAACAACCCCCTGAGTCGCCCTCAGTGGGGAGGGACCGGATCCGTACGCGCCTCTACAGAGGGTGATGGCTTGGTCCGCACCAGTCATCACGCAAAGCAAAGCGGTACGCAGAGCTCCGCGTCAAGGCGGGAAGGGGAATGGCTGGATCCGCCCCAACCCCCCTTCCGTATCACGGTATTGATCGGACGGCCAACGGGAGGGGGAGACGAATGGCGGCCGGAACGCGCACCGCCCGCGGCCCCGCCACCCGTCGCCCCCTCCCCCATCCCGGCCCCCCGGCCCCGTCAGGACACCGCCCGCGCCGCCGCCCGCCCCGCCGTGCGTCCGGAGAAGAGGCAGCCGCCGAGGAAGGTGCCCTCCAGCGAGCGGTAGCCGTGCACCCCGCCGCCGCCGAACCCGGCCGCCTCGCCCGCCGCGTACACGCCGGGCAGCGGCGCACCGCCGTCGGCCAGCACCCGTGAGGAGAGGTCGGTCTCCAGGCCGCCGAGCGTCTTGCGGGTGAGGATGTTCAGCCGTACGGCGATCAGCGGGCCGGCCTTGGGGTCGAGCAGCCGGTGCGGGGCGGCGGTGCGGATCAGCCGGTCGCCGAGGTACTTCCGGGCCCCGCGTATCGCCGTCACCTGGAGGTCCTTGGTGAAGGAGTGGGCGATCTCGCGGTCGCGCGCGACGATCTCGCCGCGCAGCGCGTCCTCCGCGATCAGCGGCTTTTCGGTCAGCTCGTTCATCCGCCGCACCAGGTCCGTCAGCGACCGCTCGACGATGAAGTCCGCGCCGTGGTCCATGAAGGCCCGCACCGGGCCCGGCGCACCGGGCCTGGCCCGGCCCAGCACGTCCCGGATGCTCTTTCCGGTCAGATCCGGGTTCTGCTCGGAGCCGGAGAGGGTGAACTCCTTCTCGATGATCTTCTGGGTGAGCACGAACCAGGTGTGATCGTGGCCGGTCCGCATGATGTGCTCCAGCGTCCCGAGGGTGTCGAAGCCGGGAAACAGCGGCACCGGCAGCCGTTTGCCGCGGGCGTCCAGCCACAGCGGGGACGGTCCGGACAGGATCCGGATGCCGTGCAGCGGCCAGATGGGGTTCCAGTTGTCGATGCCCTCGGTGTAGTGCCACATCCGGTCACGGTTGATGATCCGGCCGCCGGCCGCCTCGGCGATGCCCAGCATCTTGCCGTCCACATGCGCCGGGACCCCGGACAGCATCCGCTTCGGGGGCCTGCCGAGCCGCTTCGGCCAGTTGGCGCGCACCAGCTCGTGATTGCCGCCGATACCGCCCGAGGTGACGATCACGGCCTGCGCCCGCAGCTCGAAGGCACCGGCCACCTCGCGGCTGCTGGGCCGGCCGCGCTCCACGTCCGACGGCTCCAGGATCTCGCCGCTGACGGTGTCCACGGCCCCCGCGCTGCGCGACAGCCCGGTCACCCGGTGGCGGAAGCGCAGCTCCACCAGGCCACGGGCCACCCCGGCCCGTACCCGGCGCTCGAACGGGGCGACCAGACCGGGCCCGGTGCCCCAGGTGATGTGGAAGCGGGGGACGGAGTTGCCGTGCCCGGTCGCGTCATAGCCGCCGCGCTCGGCCCAGCCGACGACGGGGAACAGCCGTACGCCCTGCCGGTGCAGCCAGGCGCGTTTCTCCCCGGCCGCGAAGTCGACATAGGCCTCCGCCCATTTGCGCGGCCAGTGATCCTCCGGCCGGTCAAAACCGGCCGTGCCCAGCCAGTCCTGCCAGGCCAGCGCGTGGCTGTCGCGGACCCGCAGCCGGCGCTGCTCGGGCGAGTCGACCAGGAAGAGACCGCCGAAGGACCAGTGGGCCTGTCCGCCGAGGGACTGTTCGGGCTCCTGGTCGAGGAGGATCACCTTGCGTCCCGCGTCCACCAGCTCGGCGGTGGCCGCCAGACCCGCGAGCCCCGCTCCGATCACGATCACATCAGCGTCGTACGCCATCTCTGCTCTCCTCAACGGGGCACGCCGGGCGCCCCGGCCGCAACGGTGGAACGATCCTCAGCGCACCCGACTGCCGCGTCAACCATGGAGTTACCGGGTGGTACACCGGGGCACGCGGGAGAATGGGGGGTGACGAGGGCCACCCCACGCCCGACGCCGGATGACTATCCTCAGGCGCATCCCCCCACCCCGCGCGATACGAGGTGCGACGTGACGGTGATATTGCTCGCCCTTGGCGCGGCCTGCTGCCTGGGACTCGGTTTCGTGTTTCAGCAGGCCGCGGCGCAACACGCCCCGATGAAGGACTTCCTCTCCTTCCGGCTGCTGCTCGACCTGGTCCGGATGCCCCTGTGGGTGGCCGGTATCGGTCTGATGGTGGTCGGGATGGCGCTCGGCGCGGTGGCGCTGGGGATGGGCGACATCACCCTCGTGGAGCCCCTGCTCGCGACCAATCTGCTGTTCGCGATGGCGCTGTCACGACGGCTGACCCGGCAGCGGCTCGGCCGCAGCGGCTGGGCCGGGCTGTGGCTGCTGGCGGGCGGGGTGACGGCCTTCATCGTGGCCGGGCGCCCCCAGGGCGGGCGCAGCAACGCCGACCCGATGTGGCAGTGGCTGATCATGGGCTTGGTGCTGGGCGCCGCCCTGCTGCTGGCGGCGGTCGCCAAACGGGAACGCGTGCATGTGAGCCTGGAGGCCGCCCTCCTGGGCATCGCCGCCGGGCTGCTCTACGGGCTCCAGGACGCGCTGACCCGGATCAGCGGTGAGCGCTTCGGGGCCGGCGGCTGGTCGGGGCTGCTCACCAGCTGGCAGCCGTACGCCATCGTCGTGCTCGGGGTGCTGGCGCTGGTGTTCGTGCAGAGCGCCTTCGAGTCGGCGCCGCTGCGGCTGTCGCTGCCGGCGCTGACCGCCGCCCAGCCGCTGGCCGGAATCCTCTGCGGGGTGGGGTTCCTCGGCGACCAGCTGCGGGTGACGCCCGGGGCGCTGGCCACGGAGGTGATCGGGATCATGGCCGTCGTCGCGGGCATCGTGCTGATCGGCAGCCATCCGGCGATGCCGCCGGGTGCCGGGCAGCGGGAGAACGCCCGGGAGCTCCAGCCGCACTGACGGGCCCCTCCGGCGTCGCGTGGTGCCCCGCCGTCGCCTCGCGCCGCCCGCCGCCACTCCCCCGTCCGGCCCTGTGCGACTCCCTCGTACGGGCCTTCTTCGCGTCCCGCTCCCCCCGGCCGGAACCCGCCGCTCGCGCCCCGCCCCGGCGGGTGCGGCCCCCGCCCCTGGTGATTGCATGGCTCCATGACCGATCAGCAACCGCTCAACGCGGACGAGATCCTCGACGTCGTCGACGAGAACGATCAGGTCGTGGGGCAGGCCCCACGCGGTGAGACCTACGCCCGCAGGATGCGCACCCGCTCCGCCTTCGTCCTGGTCAGGGACGCCGAGGACCGGATCTTCGTGCACCGCCGCACTCCGCAGAAGCTCGTCTTCCCGGCGCACTACGACATGTTCGTGGGCGGGGTGGTCGGCGCCGGCGAGACCTATGACCAGGCGGCGCTGCGGGAGGCCGAGGAGGAGCTGGGCGTGCAGGGGCTGGCGCAGCCCGAGCCGCTGTTCAAGTTCCTCTACGAGACGGACGAGCACTCCTGGTGGTCCGCGGTCTACGAGGTGCGCTGCACGCTGCCGGTCGCCCCGCAGGAGTCGGAGATCGACTGGGCCGCGTTCCTGACCGAGGAGGAGCTGGGGCGGCGGCTCGACGAGTGGCCGTGGACACCGGACGGGATGGCCGCCTACCGGCAGGTGCTCGCCCGGCGGGAGGCGGGGGAGCGCTGATGCCACCGGTGTACGGGACGGGACGCGGGCCAGGGTTCCGGCCATGATCCTCACCGACGGACTGCGGTCGCTGCGCGCGGCCGTACGGCTGTGGGTCTCGCCCGCGCGGGTCCACGAGGAGGGGGCGACCCCCGACTACCGCTTCTCGCTCGCCAATGAGCGCACCTTTCTCGCTTGGCTGCGGACCGGGCTGGCGCTGGTCGGCGGCGGGTTCGCGGTGGACCAGTTCCTGCCCCGGCTGCACGAGGGGCTGCGGCTGATCTTCACCGTCGTGCTGCTGGTGGGCGGCGCGCTGTGTGCGCTGCGGGCGGTCAACCACTGGGTGCGCTGTGAACGCGCGATGCGGCGCGGTGAGGATCTGCCGGTCTCCCGCTTCCCCAGCGCGCTGGCGCTGGGCGTCGGCGTGCTGGCGGTGGCGATGGTCGTGCTGGTGCTGCTGGGCCGGACCGGCTAGCGATGGCGGACGGACAGCCGCCGGGCGTGGGAACGCCGCGTCCGGCCCCCGACCGGGACCCCGGGCTCCAGCCGGAGCGGACCCGGCTGGCCTGGCGGCGCACCACGCTGTCGGCCACCGCGATGGCGGTACTGGCCGGCCGCCAGCTGCTGCGGAGCGATGCCCCGGGAGCGGTCGACGTGACGCTGGTGGTGCTGATGGGGCTGCTGTGGGCGGCCTTCGTGGCCCTCGCCCACCGCCGGATGCGGGCGATGGGCGGCGGCCGCCCGCCGGGCCTGCCCCCGCGGACCGCACTGCTGCTGGTCGGCTGCACCCTGGCGCTGGCCTTGTGCGGCGGGGTGATCCTGGTGCGGCCGGGGCACTGACGCCGGGGTGCGGCACGCCCGCCGGCCGGGGCGGCGGTACCGTGACACGACCTCGCGCGCACCGGGCGGGCCCCTGCTCGGCAGCGTGGAGTGACGAGCTATCAGATGAAGGGCGCACCCGCATGGACGACGCGACGGCACGGCACACGGCGGCACAGAACCCGGCGGCACCGGCCACGACACCGGCCACCGGCCCCGGAGCGACCGGACCGGACGCCACCGAGCCGCCCGGCGCCGGAACCCCCGCGGGCCCGCCGCCCGCCGACGGGTCCCCCGTCCCCGAGCCCTATCTCACCGAACTGGCCGCCGGGGTCCATGCGTTCATCCAGCCGGACGGCGGCTGGTGCCTGAACAACGCGGGCTTCGTCACCGACGGGGACGCCACCCTGGTCGTGGACACCGCCGCCACCGAGCGCCGGGCGCGCCTGCTGCGCCGGCGGATCGCCGAGAGCGGCGCACCGGCCCCCCGCACCGTGGTCAACACCCACCACCACGGCGACCACACCTACGGCAACGGGGTCTTCGCACCCGAGGCGACGATCGTCGGCCATGCCTCCTGCCGCCGCGAACTGCTGGCCGCCGGACATCAACTGCACGCCGTCTGGCCCGAGGTGGGGTACGGCGACATCCGTCTCACCCCGCCCGAGATCACCTACACCGACGAACTGACCCTGCACGTCGGCGACACCGAGGTGCGGCTGATCCACCCGGGCGTCGCGCACACCACCGGCGACACCATCGTCTGGCTGCCCCGGGAGCGCATCGTCTTCGCCGGCGATCTGGTCTTCCACGGCGGCACCCCGTTCGTCTTCATGGGGTCGCTGGCCGGCTCGCTGCGCGCGCTGCGGACACTGCGGGCCCTGGACGCGGTCACCGTCGTCCCCGGGCACGGTACGGTGACCGGCCCCGAGGTCTACGACGGGATCGAGCGCTATCTGCGGTTCGTCGGCCGGCTCGCGGAGGAGGGCCGGGCGGCCGGGCGCACCCCGCTGGAGACCGCCCAGGAGGCGGATCTCGGCCCGTTCGCCGAGCTGGCCGAGAGTGAGCGGCTGGTGGCGAATCTGCACCGCGCGTACGCGGAACTGGGCGGCGCCGCCCCGGGCGTCCCCCTCGACCCGATCGCCGGATTCGGCGATATGACGGTGATGAACGGCGGGGTCCCGATGTCCTGTCACGCCTGAACCGGTCCCGTGGGCCGCGGGAGCCGGCGGGCCCGCGGCCATGAGTGGCAGGGGGCGGACGGGGCGGCGGATACGGCGGAATAACCTCGCGTGACGGACGCCCCACGCTCCGGCACTGGACTCCATACCGACTAGTCGGCATGATCGTGCCAGCGACCGATCCGACCGTCCACTCCGTACGGAGGAGCACGATGAGCAAGGGCACCCCTCCCCCGCAGGACCGGGACCGGGAGGACCCTCCCGGCCTCGACCTGACACGATTGCGCGCGCATCTGGACCGGGAGCGGCCGGGGCTGGCCGGCGGCCCGCTGCGGGCGCGGCTGATCGAGGGCGGACGGTCCAATCTCACCTACCGCGTCACCGACGGCGCCGCCTCCTGGGTCGTCCGCCGGCCGCCGCTCGGCCATGTGCTGGCCACCGCCCACGACATGCAGCGCGAGCACCGGGTGATCAGCGCGCTGCACCGGACGCCGGTGCCGGTGCCCGAGACGCTGCTGCTGTGCACGGACGAGTCGGTCATCGGGGCGCCCTTCTACGTGATGGAGCTGGTCGAGGGGACCCCGTACCGCACCGCCGCGCAGCTCGCCCCGCTCGGCCCGGAGCGCACCCGCGCCGTGGTGCTGTCCCTGGTCGACACGCTCGTGGACCTGCACGCGGTGGACCCGGAGGCGGTCGGACTCGGCGACTTCGGCCGCCCCGACGGCTTCCTGGAGCGCCAACTGCGGCGCTGGGGCAAGCAGTTGGCCGCGTCGAAGAATCGCGACCTGCCGGGCATCGACGAGCTGCACGAGGCGCTGGGCCGGGCACTGCCCACCTCGCCCGCCCCGGCCGTCGTGCACGGCGACTACCGCCTCGACAACGTCCTGGTGGGCCCGGCGAGCACCCCGGAGGTGAACGAGCCCGAAAGGGGCGCCGACACCCTCAAGGCCGTACTGGACTGGGAGATGTCCACGCTCGGCGACCCGCTGACCGACCTCGGGCTGCTGGTGATGTACAGCTCGGACCTGGGGCTGCCGGAGTCACCGGTGAGCACCACCAGCGGCGCTCCGGGGCACCCGTCCCCGGCCGAGCTGATCGAGCGCTACGCCGCCCGGTCCGGCCGGGACACCTCCGCCATCGCCTGGTACACGGCGTTCGCCTGGTTCAAGCTCGCGGTGATCCTCGAAGGCATCCACTACCGCTTCACGCTCGGCCAGACCGTCGGCGCCGGGTTCGACCGGATCGGCGAGCTCGTCCCCGTCTTCATCGACCGCGGACTCACCACCCTCAAGGAAGGCTGAGGCAGCCATGGACTTCGCATTCGACGCCCGGACGGAGGAGCTCCGCGAGAAGCTCCTGACCTTCATGGACGAGCATGTCCACCCGGCCGAGCAGACCGCCCATGAGCAGCGGGCCGCGCTGGCCTCCCCGTGGGAGACCCCGGCGATCGTCGACGAGCTCAAGGCCGAGGCCCGCAAGCAGGGACTGTGGAACCTCTTCCTGCCCGACGAGGAGTACGGCGCCGGGCTGACCAACCTCCAGTACGCGCCGCTGGCCGAAATCACCGGCCGCAGCCCGCAGTTGGCGCCCACCGCGCTGAACTGCGCGGCGCCGGACACCGGCAACATGGAGGTACTGGCGCAGTTCGGCTCCGAGGCGCAGCGGAAGCAGTGGCTGGAGCCGCTGCTGGCGGGCGAGATCCGGTCGGCGTTCGCGATGACCGAACCGGAGGTGGCCTCGTCGGACGCCACCAACATCGAGACGCATATCGCGCGCGACGATGGGGGCACCTCCCACTCGAGCGGAGCCGAGAGTGGGGGAGAGTACGTCATCAACGGGCGCAAGTGGTACATCTCCGGGGCCATGAACCCGCAGTGCCAGATCTTCATCGTGATGGGCAAGACCGACCCGGACGGCCCGGACCCGCGCCGCCAGCAGTCGATGGTGCTGGTGCCGCGCGACACCCCCGGCGTCGAGGTCAAGCGGGCGATGCAGGTCTACGGCTTCGAGGACCACTGGCACGGCGGCCATGCCGAGGTGCTCTTCCATGACGTACGGGTGCCGGCCGGCAATCTGATCGGCGAGGAGGGCGGCGGCTTCGGTATCGCCCAGGCCCGGCTCGGCCCCGGCCGGATCCACCACTGCATGCGGCTGATCGGGATGGCCGAGCGCGCCATCGAGCTGATGTGCCGCCGCGCGGTGAGCCGTACGGCCTTCGGCAAGCCGCTGGCCCAGCAGGGCGTGGTCCAGGAGTGGATCGCGGACGCCCGGGTGGCGGTGGAGCAGCTGCGGCTGCTGGTGCTGAAGACCGCCTGGCTGATGGACACCGTCGGCAACAAGGGTGCGCACACCGAGATCCAGGCCATCAAGATCGCCACCCCGCGCACGGTCGTGGACATCCTCGACAAGGCGGTGCAGCTGCACGGCGCGGGCGGGGTCAGCCAGGACTTCCCGCTGGCCGAGCTGTGGGCCGGGGCCCGTACGCTCCAGTTGGCGGACGGTCCGGACGAGGTGCACCAACGGTCGCTGGCGCGCCGGGAGTTGAAGCGCTACCTGTAGCGCGGGTCCGGCGGCCGGACCCGGGCGGGACCGGTCACCGCCGACAAAGCCTCGGGCGCGGCACCCGGATCAGGGGTGCCGTGCCCGGGGCCGTCCGGGCGATGCCGTGATGCCTGTCCGGCATCGCCCGGGGAAACGTCGGCGGGTGGGTGGGGGCGCGTCGTCACGCCGGGTGAACGGGGGCGCTGACCGGTGCCAGGTGGTGCACCCGGGCCGGGGGCAGGTTGCCCAGCACCAGTTCCGTACGGAAGGTGTGCCGCTCCAGTATGCGGCGCAGGGTGTTCTGCCCGTCCAGGACGTGTTCGCGTCCCGCCCGCTTGGTGAAGGTGCGGCGCATCCGCGCCCCTCCCACATAGCCGAAGAAGGACAGGGTGCCGCCGGGCCGCAGGGCGCCCAGCAGCCGGTCGAAGATGTCCGCGGTCGTCGGGGCGTCGAAGTTCGCGAACGGCAGACCGCAGACGATGGTGTCATAGCTGCCCAGGTCGTGGTCCTGCACCAGGCCGGTGCGGAACTGGAGCCGCGGGTCGCTGCCGTAGGCACCTTGCAGCAGGTCGACGAAGCGCGGGTTGGCCTCGACCAGGTCGAGGGTGTCGTGCCGGCCGAGCGAGCCGGCGATGTGGCGGGTCACCGCCCCGGTGCCGGGCCCCACCTCAAGGACTGCGCGGGCGCTGCCGGGGCTGGGGATCACATAGCGGGTGAGGGCCCTGCCGAGCCGGGGGCCGCTGGGGGCGATCGCCCCCACCTCCCGGCTCGTCCGTGCGTACTCCCGGAGAAAAAGTGTCACTTCAGGCAAAGGGCACCCACTCGATAGATAGCAGTACTATCCATACCTTAGGTTACGGGTGCGGGATGAGGACAGCCCCTGCCCGTGACCGCCCCCTGAGTCTCATGGCCCCGGAGCGCATGCCCACTGGTCTTGCGCGCAATCCAACAAATTCCAGGGGATGCGGTCAAGGCCCGCTGCGCGATCAGGTGCACCTGTGTGAGCAGTGCCGCACCCCTGCGGCGTGTCTCACGGCCGCAGGGCCCGCAGCAGCAGATCGGCGAGCTGGTCGGCGACCTGCTGCGGGCTGAGCGGCCCGTTCTCGCGGTACCAGGTCCCCAGGTGGTGCACCGAGCCGAAGTGGTAGTCCACGACGAGGTCGGCGGGGATGTCGGCGGCGAACACGCCGGTGCGCTGCCCCTCCTCGATCAGGGCCCGGAACCGCTCGTGGTAGCGCCGCCGCTCCGCGCGCACCTGCTTGTCCTTCTCCGGACTCAGCTGGTGCATCGAGCGGAAGAAGATCTTGGTGTCATCAAGGTTCTCGATGGTGGTGACGACCACATCGGCCGCGGCGTCCCGCAGCCGCTGCTCCACCGGCGCGTCGGCGTCCGCGAAGTGGTCCAGCCGCTCCTGCTGGAGCCGCAGCACCCGGCCGTAGACCTCGTGCAGCAGATCGTCCTTGGAGCCGAAGTAGTGGTAGAGGGCGCCCTTGGTCACGCCCGCCGCATCGACGATCTCCTGGACGGAGGTGCGGTCGTAGCCCTGCTCAGCGAAGAGCCTGGTGGCGGTGGCCAGCAGCCGCTGGGCCACCGGCTTCGCAGCGCCGTTGCCGTTACCGTCCTTCGTGCCGGCCATCGCCCTCACCTGTCCTTCGTGCTCAGTCATGCGCGGTGGCGCAGCTCCCGTCGGAGGATCTTGCCACTCGTGGTCTTCGGAAGCTCGGCCAGGATCTCCACCGCACGGGGATATTTGTACGCGGCCAGCCGTTCCTTGCAGTAGGCGGCCAGCTCGGCGGGTTCCGGGGAGGTGCCGGGGCGCAGGCTGACATACGCCTTCACCGACTCGCCGCGGTAGGCGTCGGGCACCCCGACCACCGCCGCCTCGCGCACCGCGGGGTGGCTGTAGAGGACGTCCTCGACCTCGCGCGGCCACACCTTGAAGCCGGAGGCGTTGATCATGTCCTTCTTGCGGTCGACGACATAGAGCCAGCCGTCGCGGTCCATGAAGCCGATGTCGCCGGTCCGCAGCTCACCGTCCGGGAGGGCCTCGGCGGTGGCCTCGGGGCGGCGCCAGTAGCCGGGGACGACCTGCGGGCCGCGCACCGCGATCTCGCCCGGCTCGCCGAACGGCAGGTCCCGGCCGTCCTCACCGATGATCCGGACGACGGTGTCGGCGCCGGGCACCCCGACGGCGAGCGTGCCGGAGACCTTGTCGACCGGCGCCTCCCGGCCCGGCGGGACGCTGGCGCAGGGCGCGGTGCACTCGGTCAGGCCGTAGCCGTTGTGGACGTACGGCCCGAAACCGGTACGGAACTTCTCGACGAGGGCGGGCGGCAGCGGCGCGCCGCCGGAGGACATGGTCCGGAAGGACGCGAAGTGGTCGCGGGTGACCTCGGGGTGGGCCATCAGCGCCATATAGGCGGTGGAGGGGCCGACCGTATAGGCGGGGCGGTGCTCCCGGAAGGCGTCCAGGACGACGCCCGCCTCGAAGCGGTAGGCGAGCACCAGGGTGCCCTGGCTGGCGATACAGGCCGCCAGTTCGCAGACCATGCCGGTGATGTGGAAGAGCGGGGCGAGCGCGAAGTAGGTGGCGCCCTCGGGAAGGCCCAGGCCGGTGCGCTGGCGTTCGGCGTTATAGGTGATGTTGCCGTGGGTGTTGGTGGCGCCCTTGGGGGTGCCGCTGGTGCCCGAGGTGTAGCTGATCAGCGCGAGGTCGTCGGCGGTGAGCTCCGGGTCGGCGGGTGCCACCCGTATCGGGCCGGCGGTACGGGCCACGGTCAGCAGATCGTCGGCGTCCCGCTGCGGCCCGATCCGCTCGCCGTGCAGCACCCGCCGGTCGTCGCGGGTCTGGAGATCCCGTTCGTGGGCGGTGAGCACGATGCGTACGGACGGGGACCCGGCGGCGGTGTCCCGCAGAAAGCCGTCCCAGGTGCGGTCGGCGCAGATGACGGCGGTGACCTCGGCGTCGTCCAGGATGTGCCGCATCTCGGCGGACTTGTACATGGGGTTGACGGGCACCGCCACCCCGCCCGCCTTCCACACGCCGAGCAGCGCGAGCACGAAGTGCGGGGTGTTCTGGAGCATGACCGCGGCCCGGTCGCCGCGCCGGAAGCCGCGCTCGGCGAGGTGGGCGGCGATGCCGTCGGAGAGCGCGTCGGTCTCGGCGTAGGACAGCCGGCCGTCGAAGTAGGCGAGCGCCGTACGGTCGGGGACGCCGGCCACCGCGGCCCGGAAGGCGTGCAGCGTCGAGGGCGGCGGCTGCACGGGGGCGCGCTGGGCGTCGGTGAGCTGTGCCAGCCACGGCTTGTCCTGGTAGGAGGTCATCGAGGTGCGGCCCTTTCTTCCTGATCGCCCGATCATCCCTGCGGGGAAACGGCTGAGGTGCGGCGGGGTGGCGGGCGGTCCCGCCACCCCGCGCCGCTAGGAGCGGCCCTCGGCCTGCTCCAGCTTCCGCTGGAGGTGGTTCATCCCGCCGAGCCAGCGGTCGGGTTCGGCGGCGCGCGCGGTGTAGTAGTCCGCGACCTCCGGGTGCGGCAGGACCAGGAAGCGGCCCTCCGCCATGGCCGCGAAGAGCGCCTCGGCGACGTCCTCGGGCTCCACGGCGGTCGGCGTGAGCACGAGGTCCCCGGCGGTCCCGGTGGCGGCCAGCATGTCGGTGCGGACGCCCTGGGGGCAGATGGCGTGGACGTCGATACCGCGGTGCCGGTAGGTCAGCGACAGCCATTCGGCGAAGGCGTAGGCACCGTGCTTGGTGACGCTGTACGGGGCGGCGTCGACCATGGTGAGCAGACCGGCGGCGGACACCGTGGAGATGAAGCGGCCGCTGCCGCGCTCCAGCCACTCCGGCACCAGCTCACGGGCGGCCCGGACATGCGCCATGACATTGACGTCCCAGGCCAGCGCCCAGTCCTCCTCGGGTGCTTCGGGCCCGCCGCCGGTGCCGACCCCGGCGTTGGCGCAGAAGATGTCGATACCGCCGCCGAGCGCCTCGCGGGCGGCCGGGACGACGGCGGAGGCGTCACCGGCGACCGCGCGCGCCCCGATCCCGTCGGCGGTCCGCTGCGCCTTGGCCTCGTCCAGATCGTTGACCACGACCCGGGCGCCCTCGGCGGCGAACCGGCGGGCCAGCGCGGCGCCGATCCCTCCGCCCGCCCCGGTCACGACCACGGTCTTGTCCCGTACGGCTGCCACGCTGGATCTCCCTCGGTCACGTCGGTTCGGCTGACGGCAGACTAACCAGTCGGTATGTCCTGACGGAAGAGTCCTTCGCGCCCCGGCCCGCCCTGTTCCGGGATGCCCGCGGCCCGGCTAGCGTGCGCACGGGCACGACACGGACCCGGTGGATTTCTGATCACGGAGGTGTGCGGATGGCTCTGTCGAGACGACTGTTGCTCGGGCGGCTGGCGGCGACCGGTGCGGCCGGGGCGGCCCTGACCGCGGGGGCCGGGCCCGCCGGTGCCGCGCAGCCGGCGGACGGCGGACGGCGGCGGGTGCACACCGGCTTCGACCGGCTGGCCGCCGACGGCTACCGCCTGCTGGACGGCCAAAAGGTCGGCATCGTCACCAACCCCACCGGCGTCACACCGGATCTGCGGCACATCGTGGATGTGATGCACGCCGACGACCGGGTGCGGCTGACCGCCGTCTTCGGCCCCGAGCACGGCTTCCGGGGCACCGCTCAGGCCGGCGGCTCCGAGGGCCGCTACGACGACCCGGCCACCGGGCTGCCGGTCTACGACACCTACAACAAGAGCGGCCAGGCCCTCGCCGACATCTTCACCGCGTCCGGTGTGGACACCGTCGTCTTCGACATCCAGGACGTCGGCGCCCGCTTCTACACCTACATCTGGACGCTGTACGACTGCATGGTGGCGGCGGTCCTGGCCGGCAAGCGCTTCCTGGTCCTCGACCGCCCGAACCCGGTCACCGGCCGCGCGGCCAGCGGCCCGGTGCTCGACAAGGCGTATGCCTCGTTCATCGGCCGGGAGCCGATCGCGCAGGCGCACGGGATGACCGTGGCGGAGCTGGCGCTGCTGTTCAACGGCGAGTTCGTGCCGCAGGCCGCCGGGCGCCCGGTGGAGCTGGCGACGGTCCGGATGACGGGCTGGCGGCGCACCGACTTCTACGACACCACCCGGCTGCCCTGGGTCCCCCCGAGCCCCAACATGCCCACCCCCGACACCGCCCTCGTCTACGCGGGCACCTGCCTCTTCGAGGGCACCAACCTCTCCGAGGGACGCGGCACCACCCGCCCCTTCGAACTGCTGGGCGCCGACGGCATCGACCGGCGCTGGGCCGCGGCCGCCACCGGACTGGCCCTGCCCGGCGTGCACTTCAGGGAGGCCTACTTCGCCCCCACCTTCTCCAAGTTCCAGGGCAAGACGATCGGCGGCGTCCAGCTGCACGTCCACGACCGCGCGGCCTTCGACCCGGTGCGTACCGGCATCGGCCTGCTGGTGACCGCGAAGCGGGTCTGGTCCGGCTTCGCCTGGCGCCCGGACCACGGCATCGACCGGCTGACCGGCTCCGCGACCGTCCGGACGATGATCGACGCGGGCGCCGGACCGGACGAGATCGTGGCCGCCTGGCAGCAGGACCTGACGCGCTTCCGTGCGGTGCGGCGGCGGTATCTGCGCTACCCGTAAGGGCGTTGGGCCGGTGCCTTCGCCGAGCCTGTCCCGGTCTCAGGAACCGGGACAGGCCCTGTCGCCTCTTGACCGGCTCCGCCGCCGGGCCGGAAAGTGCGCTGGTGAGCAAAGACGCGACAGCAGCACAGACACCGGACGACGCTCCGGCGAAGACGAACGGGGCGGCCCCCGGTGGCGAAAGCCTGCGCCGGGTGGCAGTGGCCTCGTTCATCGGGACCGCCATCGAGTTCTACGACTTCTACATCTACGGGACGGCCGCCGCGCTCGTCCTCAACCAGGCGTTCTTCCCGACCCTCGACCCGGTCAACGCCACCCTCGCCTCGTTCTCCACCTATGCGGTGGCGTTCGCCGCGCGGCCGCTCGGCTCGGTGGTCTTCGGCCACTTCGGCGACCGGGTGGGCCGGAAATCCGTGCTGGTCGCGTCGCTGCTGCTGATGGGGCTGTCGACGGCGTGCGTCGGACTGCTCCCGGGGTACGGCACGTGGGGCATCTGGGCGCCGCTGCTGCTGATCGCGCTGCGCTTCCTCCAGGGCATCGGGCTGGGCGGGGAGTGGGGCGGGGCCGCGCTGCTCGCGGTCGAGCACGCGCCGCGCAGCCGCCGGGGGCTGTACGCGGCGTTCCCGCAACTCGGCCCGTCCGTCGGGTTCTTCGCGGCGACCGGGGTGTTCTGGCTGCTGTCGTCCGCGCTCGACGACGCGGCGTTCCGCTCGTGGGGCTGGCGGGTGCCGTTCCTGCTGTCGTTCCTGCTGGTCGGCGTCGGGCTGTTCGTACGGCTGAAGATCAGTGAGACACCGGTCTTCACCAAGGTGCTGGACGCCCAAGAAGCGAGCAAGGCCCCCGCCGTCGAGGTGCTGCGCCGCCATCCGCGCGAACTGCTGCTGGGCGCGGGCGGGATGATCGTGGCCTACGGCCTCTTCTACACCGCGACGACCTACTGCCTCGCCTACGCCACCGGCACCCTCGGCATCTCCCGCAACACCATGCTGGGTCTCTCCCTCGTCGCCTGCCTCTTCCTGGCGGCCGGCACCTGGCTCGCCGCCACCCGCTCCGACGCCGCCGGCCGCCGCAGGCTGATCCTGGCCGGCAGCGTCCTCGCGGCGGTGTGGGGCCTGGTGCTCTTCCCGCTGCTGGACACCGGCCGGCCGGCACTGATCGCCCTCGGCATCGGTGGCGCGCTGTTCTGTATGGGCGTGGTGTACGGCCCGATGGGCGCCTATCTGCCGGAGCTGTTCAGCGCGCGGGTCCGGTACTCGGGAGCCTCACTCGCCTACAACCTCGGCGGCGTCCTGGGCGGCGCGGTGGCCCCACTGGTCGCCACCCGTCTCCAGTCCGCGTACGGCTCGTCATCGGTGGGCTGGTACGTCAGCGCGATGGCGGCCGTCTCACTGCTGTGCGTCCTGGCCCTGCCGGAGACCCGGGAGCGGGAACTGGTCTGATCCGCCAACGCCCCCGCGCGCTCACGAGCTCAGCCACCACCGGCCGCTCTCCCGGGAGAGGGCGTCCCACAGGAGGTTGAGGGGGTGGCCGGGGGCGTAGGAGTCGCGTTCGCCGTGGCGGGTGAAGACGCCGACCAGTACCTGAGCAACAAGACGCCCCCCGGCCTTCGCGGCTGGGGGGCATTCTTCGTTTTGCCGACCGAGCGTCAGCCTTGCGACTGCACCAACTGAGAGGGATCGTCGAGCCAGGCGGCCTGGCCCTCCTGCGTGATGGTGAGCCCGAATCGCGTGTGGTCAGGCTGGCCCTGTTCCACCCACCACCAGTACGCCTCCTCCGTCTCGTCCCACAGTCGGCGTGGACCCGACTGCCAGACCCGCGCCTCCTTCTCTCCGTCCCGGAACATGACACACGCCCAGGACTTGTCGCTCAGTCCGTAGAGCCACACGGGGCGGGCGTCGTTGCGCTTGTCGGCAACGGCCCTGGCGCAGTCGCGGACGCGGAGCCCGAGGGCGAACGGGAGGGCGGTGTACTTCCCGGTGAGGAAGTCGCCCTCGGGAATCGCCGTGGTGGACGTGCCAGCGTCCTCCATCGCCCCCGCGGCGAAGTACTCGTCATGCTTAGGTCGCGCCAGTCGCTGCGACCGCAGCTTCATGAACTCCACCGGGCGGGTGAAGTGCCCAGACGCCTCCCCCTTGCTCACGGCCAAGCGGGCAACAGCATCCGCGTGGGAGAAGTGCGTGCCCCACGGCGCGACGATGAGGCCACCCGGACGGGTCTGCTCGATCCACGTGCCCGGGATTTCCCGGAGGGCGACAGTGGCCAGGATGCGGTCGTAAGGGGCGTTGTCCCGGTAGCCCTTGAAGCCGTCCCCCACGACAACTTCGGGATACAGACCGACAGTGCAGAGGCGTTCACGGGCATGCCGCGACACAGCACGGTCTACCTCGATCGTGGTGACACGGCCATGTCCGCAGCGGTGGAACAGGGCTCCGGACGTCTCGCCCGTGCCAGTGCCCACATCGAGCGCCTTCATACCCTTGTCCACATCCAAGGTCTGCAGGAGTGCGTAGACGACCGAGGGCATGGACGACGAGCTCGTGGACACCTTCCCCGGCTGGGTGCCGGAGTGCTTGCCGTCGTCCCACTGAGTCACGATGGGGATGTTGCTGTCCGCCGCGGCGTACCAGGTGTCCGGGTCGACGACCCGGTCCACGGGGAGGCTCTCCCCGGTGTCCATGTCGAACGGCCACATCAGGTCGGGCAGGAAGTTGGCGCGGTCAACGGCCGCAAATGTCGGAGCCCAGTCCGACGACATCGAGCACGATTCGAGGAGGGCGCGCCCCAGCTCCTTGCGGCTGGGGCGCGCCTCCTCCTGCGGAGAGTTGAGCGTCACTTGCGGTGCGTCCCGTCGCCGGGCGGGGTGTCGCCGTCAGGAGAAGGGGGCTCCTGGGGCGGCGTCCAGGGGGTGCCGGGGTGGCCGTCGCCTTCGTCACCGCCGGCAGCGTTGATCGCCTGCAAGTTGATCATGTCGCGTCCTCGCCTTCATTCAGTTGGATGGTGCTCTTCTGTGCACCTGCCCGGCAGTCGAGCTCAGCTCGGAGACGACCGGACAGGCGTGGAAAGGCTCGCCCCGGGAGGGGCGGGGAGCCACTGCCCGCACGGGGGCGGGCGCGCCAGCCAGGGCGAGCCTGCTTATGGCGTCCGCATGGCCAGACTCATTCCGATCACCAGGCCGCACGAGGCGCTGATGGTGATGATGAACAGGGCTCCGGCGAACCGACCGATGGCGCGCATCACAGGACTGTCCGACTTCTGGCGCTGCGCACAGCGTTGCGTGCGCTGAGCTCCTCGCGTGCGCTCGGGGGGATCACATTGTCGGGTCTGGCATCCCATTCGCGACCGCCCGCGAGGGGCCTCAGCTGGACCCTGCCGCCGAGCTTGCCCATGACGACACCGATCAGGTCTGTCTTCAAGTCCTTTACCAGATCGCCGATTTCGAGTTCGGCCTGCTGAATGCTCGCCATGACCACGAAGATATGCCTACTCAGAGAGGCGCCCCAGACACGCAGCGTGGCACTTCTCCGGCGATCCGACAGGAAGTGCCACCTTGCATGGTAGTTAGCCGGTTACGCCCAGGTGAGCGGCCATGTCACGCATGTCCGTTGTCAGCGTCCTCTTACGGCGCGACAGGATGTCGTCCATGACGTACCGCGCCATGGACTGATGCTTCAGCCACTCCGGCGAGGTTCGGCGGATGGCGTTGAGCTCGTCCATGGCGTCCTGGTGCGACCCCAGCTTCGAGTGGGCCCTGGCGACGTCCAGACGGTGCCGGTCCCAGTTGTTCGCACTCGGCCGACCGAACCGCTTCAACGCTTTTGCCCCCACTGGGCCCTCGTCGGCGCGGCGGAGCACTCCGCGGGCGTCCCCGATCAGGGAGAGGTCCTCGATCGCCTTCGCCTCGGCAGTCACAGGCCCGAAGGTGGTCCAATGCTCCCGGAAGTTGACGTGCTCGACATTCAGGGCGCTCGCGGCCGTCGCAGTCATACGCCGAGCCTCCTTGGCCACGTCTGGGCGGTTATTGCGCATCGCCGCGGAAGCAACGCGCTGGAGAAGCTCGCCCCACACCGCCAACTCACCTGGTGACGCACAGGAGATCCGCGGCTCGACCTCGGATGCCGTGACGGTGGCCAAGCGCTCGGCTTCGTCGAACCGGTCCTGGCGCAGGAGCAGCCAGCCCATGCCCACGACGCCCGTAGCGGCAATGAGCGTGTGCCCGGTCTCCCTGGCGTCCCGGATGCCCTGAGAAAGGGCGTGGTAGGCCATGTCGTACCGCCGCACCTGAGTCAAGTACTTGCCGGCGAGCAGGAAGGAGCTCGCACGCAGGATGGTGGCCTGCTGGCGGGCCTCTTCGTGCCCAGCCAGCACGACCGCGGCCTCGGCGGAGCGCAGGATGGCGGGCAGCTTCTTCGCGACCGAGTCGTAGCGGTCTGCGTGGTACAGGCTGTGCGAGTCGTCAATGTCTCGCCGGATGGCTGCGAGGTCGGGGGCTTGGCCCTGCTCGGTGAGCACTTCCGACAGCCCGATGGGTGGCATGAGTGCTCGGCGCAGTTCCATCAGCTTCGGGCCGTCGCCCGCATTGGAGCGCACAGGCTCCGGCGACTCGCTGGCGAAGAGGCTGGACGTGGTGGTGCCCAGGGCGCGCGCCAGCATGTGCAGGGTCTCGACTTGAACATTCCCGCCTTGCTCGACCTTGCGGACGACGCCCACGGACAGGCCGGCTTCCTCGGCGAGTTGTTCCTGGCGCATGCCAGTCCGCCGACGATGATTGCGGATGTTCTCTTGCAGCGACGACATCGAATCACCTCCCGTTCAGCGTAAGCCGGTTGGGAGTACTGCAAGGCCCCCTCCCATTGCCGAGTGGGCTTCCCGACGCCCGCCCCGGTCAACGGCGCAAACTCGTCTGAGGCGCCCCCGCGCGCTCACGAGCTCAGCCACCACCGGCCGCTCTCCCGGGAGAGGGCGTCCCACAGGAGGTTGAGGGGGTGGCCGGGGGCGTAGGAGTCGCGTTCGCCGTGGCGGGTGAAGACGCCGACCAGTACTTCCGTTTTGGGGCCCACCTCTCCGACGAGTTCCAGGGTGCGCAGTCCGCCGGCCTCCGGGAGGCGGCCGTCCGCCGCCGCCTCCCCGATGCCCCGGGTGACCAGCATCGCGCCGCTCACCACCCCGGACCGCAGCAGCTCGAAG
The DNA here is from genome assembly GCF_030406865.1 of Streptomyces sp. P9-2B-2. Classification (NCBI taxonomy): domain Bacteria; kingdom Bacillati; phylum Actinomycetota; class Actinomycetes; order Kitasatosporales; family Streptomycetaceae; genus Streptomyces; species Streptomyces sp. P9-2B-2. The sequence goes on from NZ_CP129126.1 coordinate 2,047,689, forward strand.
CCGTAGTGCGCGGCCTCGATCTCGGCCGCGATGGAGAGGCGCTGGCAGTAGTCGGGGCCGTACCAGGCGGTCAGGAAGCGGCCGATCAGCCCGCGTGCGGAGACGACCAGCGGCAGCCGGGGCAGGTCCTGGGCCGCGAAGGAAGTGCCGGGCAGCCGCTCCGGCGGCAGGTTCGTCAGCAGCGACAGCCCACTGCGGCGCCACTCCATCACCTCGTACGGAGCCAGCAGTTCCGCTTCATCCCGCTCGGTGACCACGACGCTGCCGCAGACAAGATCGAGTTCCTTGGAGCGCAGTTTGGTGAAGAGGTCACCGGTGCGGACATGGGTGACCTTGAGATCGACATCGTCGCGCTCATAGTCCTCGGTGACCCGTTCCACCGCGTCCAGCAGAAAGCCGAGTGTGTAGCGGGTGGTGCCGACGGAGAGTGTCCGGCCGAGCCGGCGGCGGGCGTCGTGCACACCGTCCGTCCACTCCCCCAGCGTGCGGCGCGCCATCACGACCAGCGCCTCCCCGGTCGCGGTGAACAGGGCGTCCCGGCCCCGCCCCTGCTTGAGGACCAGTTCCTCGCCGCACAGCGCGGCGAAGGTGCGGTTCATGGTGTCCAGCTGCTTCTGCACGCTGGACTGTTCGCGGCCCAGTCGGCGGGCGGCGCCCAGCGCGGTACCCGCCTCGTGGACGACGATCAGCGTGCGCAGCTGGTCCATGGTGGTATCCAGCAGCTCCGTCGGGTACTGCTGCGGACCTGACAAGGCCATGCCTCGCTTTCCCCTCCCCTGGAGTTCAGAACCCTGAAGCATAACCCCAAGGGAATCCGCCCCGAGGGCAGTCGGCGTGCCCGGCACGGGAGTTGGGCCCGCCGAGGCACCCGGCCGGCGCGCACGAAGGCCCCGGGGTCATACGCCCCGGGGCCTTCGGTGGTGCCGCCTTCCGTCTACCGGTGGGTGGGGAACTCCACCACCTGCTGATAGGTCGGCCGGTTCTGCCAGCTGATGGTGGCGTGGGTCAGGCCGCCCACCGTGCGGTGGATGATGGCGTCCGCGCACCACTGGTCGCCGGCCTTGCAGCTGTCATCACCGGGGTAGACCTGCTCGGCCGTCTTCCCGCTCGCCTGCTGGAGCGTGGTGAGCAGGGTGTCGCGGCAGGCGGACAGCTCACCGCTGCCGCAGAACTGCCGGCCCAGCGGCCCCGCCACCTTGTCGCCGAGCACCTCCCGCAGATCCTTGTCCGCGTAGCTCCACCAGCCGTACTGGAAGGCCGATCCGGCGTGCGCCCCGGTGGGGCCGTGGCCCGCCGACGGTGATTCGTCGATACCGAGGTTGGCGCGCAGTGCGTCGTAGAGGTCGCCGCCGAGGCCCGGCTTGAAGACGGCCTCCGTCATCAGCGGCCACCAGGCGTCCATCAGGCGGACCGCGTCGGGGTGGGTGTAGGTGTGCGAGCCGGCGGCGGTCTCCCGGCGCTGGGCACCGTCCTTGCGCCAGGCCTCCAGCTGCTGGACCGCGGTCTTCAGCTTCGGGTCGGTGACGGGCTTACTGTTGAGGACCCGCAGGAGTTCGGGCAGCACGTCCTCACCGCGCAGATCGGTGACGGCGGCCTCCCCCATGGCACGGGTCAGCGACGCCCGGGTCACGCCGCCGTCCTTCGTCAGCGCGCGCACCCGGTCGTCCAGCAGATTGCCGCGGTGCACCGAGCCGTTGCCGTAGCCCGCCGAGTCGTAGTCCTTGGCCTGCTTGTTGTTCCACGAGATGTAGTAGTCCTGGTTGACGGACTGCGGGTGCTGGGCGGGCGGGGTGTACTCGGTGGTGTTGGTCTCGGGGTCGTAGCCCTTCCACTCGTAGGCGTCGTCCGCCTTGACGGGCAGGGCCGGATCGACGTCGGGGTTGCGGACCGGGTTGAGGCCGCTGTTGTAGTACGCGATGTCGCGGGAGTCGGCGTAGAACCAGTTGAAGGCGTAGTCGATGTGCTCGGCGGCCTTCTGGAACGACGTGGCGTCCCGCACGTAGGACGGGTCGTTGAACATCTGGAAGCCGATGATCGAGTCGGCCTCGTGGCGGTAGGTGGAGCGCTGCGCGGTGTAGGCGACGGGCTTGCCGTCGACGGTGGCGCGGTGGGTGACGGTCCCGTACTTGGTCCGGAAGACCTGCATCCGGTAGGAGCCGGCCGCCGTGGGGTCGGCGATGGTGGGCTTCCAGGAGTTGGTGCGCTCCAGCTTCTCCATGGGGACGCAGGCGCCGCGGTAGCGGTAGGAGGTGGAGTCCTTGGTGGGCGCGGAGCCGTCCGCGTTGCACAGCTCGACCGCGAAGGTATCGGTGATGTCCTGGCCGGCGGAGGTGGCGCTCCAGGAGTAGTCCTGGCCGCGGCCGAGCTGGACGTACATCCCGACGCCCGCGAAGGAGGCGCCGCGGGCACTGATACCGGGCCCCTGGATCTCCTGGAGCATCAGCAGCTGGGGCGCGAAGTAGCCGGTCTGCGGCCCGAAGACGGCGACCGGGTGGCCGCTCGCGGAGTGTTTGCCGGACACCAGCAGGGCGTTGGACATCCCGCGGTGCTGGGTGGGATCGAAGCTCCCGTCGGGCAGCACCCCGTCCTTGAAGAGGCCCTCCAGCTTCTTGTACTTCTTGGGCGCCTTGACCGGGTCCCGGGGCGGCGTCCCGCTCTTGGTGGTGGCCGCGCCGGTGCGGTCGAAGACCAGGGGTTCGGGGGTGACCGAGCCGCGGTCCGGCAGCGCCGTGCCCTTGGCCTTGGCGGGCTTGACGGCGTACGGGAAGCTGCTGCCGTCGTGCAGGGTCTTGGCGGCCTCGGGGTCGTTGCGCTCCCGGAAGGACTCCCAGACCTCGGTGCCCTTCTCGACGCCGTACTTCTGCTGGGCGGAGAGCAGCGCCAGGGCCGAGGGGACCTCGCCGCCACCGCCGTTGCCGAAGAGACCGCCGACGACGGAGGCCAGGGCTATCAGGTCGGTGAGCTTGAAGGGCTGGATCTCACCGGCGTTGGTAATGGCGTCGACATGCCCGGTGAGCACGTACTCGCCGGGGAAGTAGCGGCCGTTCTTGGACTGATCGCGGTAGGCGTTGATCCCGTCGACATAGGCCTGGGCGTCCTGCATGGCCAGCTTGCCGCGCTCACCGTTGGTGTCCCGGATGCGCTCGACCTGGGCCTGGAGATCGTCCTCGGTGTACGGCGCCTGCGGCCAGAACTGCTGCTCCAGGCCCTGGTTGGCGAGCGCGCCACCCGCGAACGAGGTCAGTTCGCCGCGGCCGATGTGACGGAAGAGGTCCATCAGCCAGAGCCGGTCCTGGCCCGCGGCGTAACCGGCGCCGAATTCGGTGCCGTAGCGGGTGGTGCCCTTGATGTGCGGGACGCCGGTCTTCTTGTCGCGGGTGATGGTCACGTCGTCGCGGGGCGTGCTGACCTTGCCGACCTGGTCCGCGGGGACGCCGAAGGAGGCGTCGTTGAAGAAGTTGCCGAGGGTGTCGTCGGTGAGCGACTGATAGCCGCTCGACAGCGCGCCGTACGGGCCGAGTTGGTCCGTGGTGTGCTCGGGGTGGGTGCCGAACAGCTTGTTGCCGAGGATCTCCACCAGGGTGGCGTTGCCGGTGGCGCCGGGCGGCAGGATGTCGCCGCACTGGCCCCGGCAGTAGTCCTGGGCGTCCGGCGGCGCTGCGGCCGCGGTGGGGGGCGGTGCCAAGAGCGTGGCGCCCAAGGCGAACAGGGCTGCCGCGGCGGCAGTCCTGAACCTTCCGGTACGTCGTCGCATTGCAGCTCCTCGATGGGGGTCCCTTTGGGGAGGGCGGGCGGGACGTTACCGGCGGTTATCCCCGGCCGGAAGATGAACAACAGTCAACTTTTGCTCTTCCGCCGGAAGATCGGGCCCGTGCCGCGGCGATACTTCGGAACATCGCCGACAAGGCCACAAAAAAGTTCGATGGATCCAAGTGGGGGCAGGCTACGTCTCATCCCCGTCCAGTCGGATCCTCCCCACGGAGGTGGGAAGAAATGGCCGGTTTCAGAGCCCTCGCAGAGCAGGTCCGCAATCCACGTCTCGTCGCGACGCAGCGACGCACCGCGCTGCGCAAGTGCCTTGAACGCTTCGCCCCTTACGGGCACCGGGCGACCTGGCACCATCTGTGCACCCGGGCCGGTATCGCGACCCAGGACCGCGATCCCGATCCGGAGCGGCTGATGGCCGCGCTCGCCGAGCTGGAGGAGGCACGCACGCTCTGGCTCGCGTACGAGGAGGAGTGCGCCGCCCGGCGCCGCAAGGAGAAATACCACGGCATCCGCCAGCCCGGCGCCCTCGACGAGTGGCACCGGCGGACCTGGGGCGGCTGCGACATCGTGCCGTGCGAATCACCGCAACGGCACCCCGCGGCCCGTCTCGCGGTGGTCCTGCGCCGCATGATCTCCGCGATGGAGGCCGGCCGGCCCCGCCGCGACTGCCCGGTGTGCGGCAGCACCCACTTCGCCTGGCTCCCGGAGTCCCCGGACTCCCCCGCCTCCGGCCCGGCCTGCCGCCAGTGCGGGGTGCTTGCGCCGGTCTCCGTGCTCACGCCCGAGGTGCTGATGGCCGCGGACCGAGTGCACCGCGCGGGGGCGTTCGCGGCGGCCTGAGCAAGCCGGAGAGGCCGCACCGAACGGCCGGGTCCGGACGCTGTCAGACCCTGCTGCCATCATGAGGGCATGCTTCAGGTCTGTCTCAACGGCCCTCGGACCGCGGCCGGTTCCGGCGCCGTACCGATGTCACCGGCCGCCCTGGCCGCTGCCGCGCAGCAGGCGGTGGCGGCCGGTGCCGAGGATGTCCATGTCCATCCCAAGACCCCGTGCGGCCAGGATTCGCTCTCACCACAGGTGGTGGCCGCGGCCCTGGAGGCGATCCGGGCAGTGGTGGACGTCCCGGTCGGGGTGACGACCGGTGCCTGGGCCGAGCCGGACCCCGAGCGCCGGCTGGCGCGGATCAGTTCCTGGACGGTGCTGCCCGATCACGCGTCGGTGAACTGGCACGAGCCGGGCGCCGACGCGCTCGCCGCGGCCCTGCTGGAGCGCGGCGTCGGCATCGAGGCCGGCATCTGGGCGGGCACCGCCGGCGCCGGGCTGTTCGCCCGCTCCCCGCTCGCCCCCAGGGTGTTGCGGGTGCTGGCCGAAGTGATCAGCACCGAGGCCGGGACCGATGTGGGCACCGACGCCGATTCCGCGCCGGCCACCGCGCGCGAGCTGCTGGCCGCGCTGGCCGGTGCCGCGCCCGGCCGCCCGGTGCTGCTCCACGGAATGGACGGCGGAGCCTGGCCGGTGCTGCGGCTGGCCGGCGCACTGGGTCTGGACACCCGGATCGGCCTGGAGGACACCCTCCTGCTGCCCGACGGCCGGCCGGCCCGCGACAACGCCGAGCTGATACGCGCCGCAGCGGCCGCGATGAGCGGCCCTCCCGGCGGCGCATGAACCGCCCGTTCATATGCGGCCTTTACGCCCCGGTCCGGAAACTGAGACAACTGTGCACGGGCTGACCACCCGCACCGGCATCGCGCCCGGCGGGCACCGGCCCCGCCCGTACGGCACCAGGCCGCACGAGCGCCCTCCCCTCATGCCGTGAGGGCATGGGAGGTACTCCCAGGAGAAGGTGGACGTCCATGGCCGAACTGCACGATCTGACCGCGCTCGAACAGGCCCGGGGAATCCGGTCCGGGGACCTCTCCCCCGTGGAACTCACCGAGCACTACCTCACGCGGATCGAGCGGCTCGACGACACACTCGGCGCCTTCCTCACCCGGACCCCCGACATCGCCCGCAAACAGGCCGCGGACGCGGAGAGCGAGGCCACCACGGCCCGCCGCGAGGGCCGTGAACTGCCGCCGCTGCACGGCGTTCCCGTGCCGGTGAAGGACCTCAACCAGGTCGCGGGGGTGCGCTGCACGATGGGCTCCCGGGCGCTGGCCGAGCATGTGCCGGCCACCGACGACCATGTGGTCGGCAAGCTGCGGGCGGGCGGCACGATTCTGCTCGGCAAGACCAACACCCCCGAATTCGGGCTGCCCTGCTACACCGAGAACGGCCTCGCCCCGCCCGCCCGCACCCCGTGGGACCTGGCGCGCTCGGCGGGCGGTTCCAGCGGTGGGGCCGCCGCGGCGGTGGCGGGGGGCCTGGCGCCGGTCGCGCACGCCAGTGACGGCGGCGGCTCGGTCCGGATACCGGCCTCGGTCTGCGGGCTCTTCGGCATCAAGCCCAGCCGCGGCCGGATCAGCAGCGGCCCGATGCTGCACGACATCTCCGGCCTGGCCACGTCGGGACCGCTGGCCCGTACGGTCGCCGACGCGGCCACCCTGCTCGACGTCCTGGCGGGGCCGATGCCCGGCGACCCCTTCGCGGCGCCGTCGCTGCCGCTGGGCGAGACCTTCGCCGACCACGCCCTTCGCGACCCGGGCCGGCTGCGGATCGCCTGCCTCACCGAGGCGCCCGTCCCCGGTATCGAGGTGCACCCCGACTGCCGCACCGCCACCACCGACACCGCCGCCCTGCTGACCGGACTCGGCCATGAGGTCGAGGAGTTGACGCTGCCCGCCGACGACAGCATCCTGCTCGCCTTCACCCGCGTCTGGTCGGTGCTGGCCGCGAGCCGCCCCGTGCCGCCCGCGGGCGAGGAGCTGCTGATGCCGCTCACCCGCTATCTGCGCGACCGCGGCGCCGAGGTCTCGGGCACGGACTTCACCCGCTCGCTGTACGCCTTCCGGATGCTCGCCCAGTCCCTGGCCGACGGCCTGATGCCGCCGGGCGGCTATGACGTGATCCTCTCGCCGACCCTGGCCGCCCCGCCGGCCGAGGTCGGCGCGCTGCGCAACGACGCCGACCCGCAGGCCGAGTTCGACGCCCTCGGGGCGTTCACGCCGTTCACCGCGCTCTACAACGCCACCGGCCAGCCCGCGGTGAACGTCCCGTTGCAGTGGAACGCCGCAGGGCTGCCGATCGGGGTGATGCTGGCCGGCCGGTACGGCGACGAGGCCACCCTGATCGCGCTGTCGGCGCAGCTGGAACAGGCCCGCCCGTGGGCGGGACGCACCCCGTCCGTGTGGTGACCGACGCCGGACCGCGCGCGCCCGTCCCGCCCCGGGACGGGCACGTCCGCGCTCAGCTCTCGCCCGTGCAGCACTCCTGCTCGTCCGGCAGCCCCGGGCCGCTCCCCGGCTCGCCACCGGCGCGCCGCTCGGCGCCCTCCGGGTCCTTGGCGCTCCGGTCGACCCGCAGCCGCCGCGCGCCGGGCCCCTGCTCGCCGAGGTTGTCGTACGGATTGGACAGCGCGCACTTCTCCAGCGAGAGGCAGCCGCAGCCGATACAGTCGGTCAACCGGTCGCGCAGCTCGACGAGTTGACTGATCCGCTCGTCCAGTTCGGAGCGCCAGACCTCGGAGAGCCGGGCCCAGTCGGCGCGGTTGGGGGTGCGCTCGTCGGGCAGCTCCGCCAGCGCGTCGCGGATCACCGCGAGCGGGATGCCGACCCGCTGTGCCGCCCGTACGAAAGCGACCCGGCGCAGCGCGTCACGGCTGTAGCGGCGCTGGTTGCCCGCCGTCCGGGTGCTGCTGATCAGCCCCTTGGACTCGTAGAAGTGCAGCGCGGACACCGCGGCGCCGCTGCGCGCGGAGAGCTGGCCGACGGAGAGTTCATGAACCTTGTACGGAAGCTGGGGCACGGTTCAACCCTAGAGCTTGTCCGACACTGGGCCATCGGACCGGCACCGGTCGTGCGGCCATTGACAGCGGGGGCTCGCACTCCGCATTCTGAGCAAGCGCTTAGTAAGCGTCGGCCGATGCGCGCCAACGGCGGACGGACCCCCGAGGAGGCAGACGAGAGATGGCAGAGCCCCGAGTGTTTGGATCGCTCGACGAACTGCGGGCCGCGGTCGGTGAGGAGCTGGGCACCAGCGACTGGCTGGAGATCGACCAGAAGCGGATCGATCAGTTCGCGGAGGCCACCGGCGATCACCAGTGGATCCATGTGGACCCGGAGAAGGCCGCGGCCGGCCCGTTCGGCACCACCATCGCGCACGGCTATCTCACGCTGTCGCTGCTGCCCGCCCTCGTCCCGCAGCTGATGCGGGTCGACAACGTGAAGATGGGCATCAACTACGGCACCAACAAGGTCCGCTTCCCCGCCACCGTGCCGGTCGGCTCGCGGCTGCGGGCCACGGCCAGGATCGCGGAGGTGACCGAGGTGTCCGGCGGCGTCCAGCTCGCCACGGTCGTGACGATCGAACGCGAGGGCGGCGACAAGCCGGTCTGCGTCGCGGAGACGGTCAGCCGCTTCTATCTGTGAGCGGTGGGCCGCCCCGGCCGTGTGACCGGGGTGCCCGCCTCCGCCGCGAGGCTCCCGGCCGGCGCCGGGGGCCTCGCGGCCGCGCGCCCTAGGCGACCGGCGCGCCCACCATGCGCAGGACGAGGTCGGCGTAGAGCGTGCCGACCTCGTCGGGCGTGCGCGGGCCGTCCGCGGTGAACCAGCGGGCGACGTCCACACACAGCGACAGCACCGCGAGGGTGGTGCCCGGCACGTCGTCGGCCCGGAACTCGCCGCTGTCCGCACCGTCCTGGATGATCTGCCGGAGCAACCGGTCGGTCCGGCGGCGCAGTCCGGCGATCTCGGTGTAGTGGTCGGGGCTCAGCGCCTGGAGTTCGTACTGGATGACCCGGGCGGTGGTGTGGTGCTCCGCGTGCCAGCGGGCGAAGGTGCGGACGGCGTCGCGGAGCCGCTCGGCGGCACTGCCCCCGGCCTCGGCGGCGGCGCCCATGATGCGCAGCGCCTTCTCGTGGCCGATGCCGCTGATGCGGTAGAGCAGCTCTTCCTTGGTCTTGTAGTGGATGTAGAGGGCGGCCGGGCTCATCCCGGCGCGGCCGGCGATGTCACGGGTGGTGGTGGCGTGGTAGCCGCGTTCGGCGAAGGCCTCGACGGCGGCGCTCACCAGCCGTCGCGCGGCGTCCGGGGTCACCCCGGCCCATTCCTCGTTCTCCTCTTTGGCCCGCTCCGCCGCCGCACCCATCGCGCACCCCGCTCCTCGACCCACCAGGGACCCTCCTCTGACGGATCGAACACCATATCGCGCCGCTGAGCAAGCGCTTAGGGCCCGGCGGGCGGGCCGCGGCCCCGCGGACGTACGGGCCGGAGGGCTTCTTCACGATGCCGCGGTCGACCTGTTCGGCGCGGTCCCAGGCGGTGGCGTACGGGGCGATCTCGCGGTCGGTGAAGTCCTTCGCGAGCTGCCGTACCGCGGTCCGCTCCGCGCTGAGCTCCAGGTTCATCTCGGGCCCCTTGTGGACGGGAACAGTTGATTAGCACTGCTAGTTTTTGGTGGGCAGCCTCTACTATGTGCGGCATGGCCCGACCCCGCAAGCCCCTTCTGAGCCGCGAGCGCATCGTCTCCACGGCGCTGGCGCTCATCGACGCCGAGGGGCTGCCGGCACTCTCCACCCGGCGCCTGGCGGCGGAGCTGGGCGTGAGCGGGCCGTCGCTCTACAACCACTTCACGACCAAGGACGAGATCCTCGACGCGGTGGCCGACACGGTCATCGCCGAGGTCGATGTGTCGGCGTTCGAGACGGGCACGGACTGGCGCGCCGGGCTGCTCGACTGGGCCCGCTCCTACCGCGCGGCGCTCGCCGCCCATCCGCATATCGTGCCGTTCCTGGCCCAGGGCCCCGGCCGCCGCCCCGCCGGCCTGAAGATGGCCGACGCGGCGTTCGGCGGGATGGTCGGGGCGGGCTGGCCGCCCGCCCAGGCCACCAGGGTCTGCGCCATGGTCCGCTACTTCGTGGCCGGCTCCGCCCTGGGCTCGTTCGCCCGCGGCTTCGTCGACGACCCGAGCGCCTACGACCCCGCCGACTACCCCCACCTGGGCCAGGCGCATCTGCTGGCCGAGCATCAACGCCAGGTGGACGAGGGCGCGTTCGAGACGGGACTACGGGCGCTGGTGGACGGCCTGGCGCTGCAATTCCCTGCGCGGCCCGCCAAGGGCTGACTACCGTAAGTGTTCTGGCCATTACGGGAATTGGCCGGTTGTGGAGGAGGTCCCATGCCGCCGAGAAGGGTCGTCACCGGACGGAGCAAGGAGCCGCGCAAGCGGTTCGCGGAGGAACTGCGCTTACTGCGTGCACAGAAGGGCGACAGCCTGCGCAAGCTCGGTGAGGTGCTCGGCTGGGACGCGTCACTGTTCGGGAAGATGGAGAGCGGGAAGACCATCGGCAGCCCGGAGGTGGTGGAGGCACTGGCCCAGCACTACGGGGCGGAGGAATGGCTGCTGACGCTGTGGGAGTTGGCGGTGGGGGATCCGACGCAGTTCAAGGAGCAGTACCGCCGCTATATGTCGCTGGAGCAGGAAGCGATGAGCCTGTGGCAGTACTCCGTGAGGAGGCCGCCGGGGCTGCTTCAGACGCCTGCGTACGCACGTGAAGCGCTTGCGGCGGGCGGCCACAGAGGCAAAGAGCTGGACGAGCAGGTGGACGCGCGGGTGGACCGGCGGAATCTGCTGGAGGGCGAAGACCCACCGCCGTTCCGCGTCATCCTCTGCGAAGCCGTGCTGCGGAACTCGCTGCGCAACCCTCTGGAGTGGCGGGAGCAGTTGCACCACCTGGTGGACGCGTCGGAGCGCCCCAACATCACGCTTCACGTCCTGCCGTTCGGCACTGGCCCGCATGGCCTGGACAGCACGGATGTGATGTTCCTGCGGCTGCTGGACGGCAGTACCGTGGCGTACGTCGAGACCGACGTACGCGGGGAACTGATCGAAGAAAACGACAGGGTTGAGCGTTTGCAGCGCACATATGATGCGGTGCGCGACCTGGCGTTGTCCCCGGCCGAGTCGCAGAAGTTCATCACGCGATTGTTGGAGGAAATGCCGTGCGAGCCATTGACCTGAGCAGCGCGACGTGGTGTAAGAGCTCCTACAGCAACTCCGACGGCGGCAACTGCATCGAGATCGCCGACAACCTCCCCGCTCTCGTCCCCGTACGCGACAGCAAGAACCCCCAAGGGCCCGCGCTCGTCTTCAGCGCCGCCGCCTGGGGGTCCTTCGTTGCCGCCGTGAAGAGCAGAGCCGTCTAGAAGACGACCAGCGCCCGCCCGCCCTTGCCCGCCAGCATCGCGTCGAAGGCCGCCGGGATGCCGTCGAGGCCGATCCGGTCGGTGACCAGGGCGGAGAGGTCGAACGCGCCGGAGCGGATGTGCCGGGCGATCAGCGGGAGGTCGCGGGCGGGGTCGGTGTTGCCGTAGACGCAGCCGGAGAGGGTGCGGCCGAAGTAGAAGAGTTCCAGGGCGGAGAAGGACACCTGCTGGTCCTGGCCGCCGATGCCGACGACCGTGGTGCGGCCGCCGCGGCGGGTCGCCGACCAGGCCGTACGGATGGTGTCCGCGCGGCCCACGCACTCCACTGCGACATCGGCGCCCAGGCCGCCGGTGAGCTTGCGGATGCGCTTGGCGGTGTCGTCGCCCGCCACCAGGAACTCGGTGGCCCCGGCCGAGCGGGCCAGCTCCTCCTTCGCCGGTGAGACATCCACCGCCACGATCGGGCCGGCGCCCGCGATCCGCGCCGCCTGGAGCGTGGCCAGGCCCACCCCGCCCACGCCGAAGACCACGACCGACTCCCCCGCCCGCACCTGGGCGCTGTGGTGCACGGCGCCCCAGCCGGTGAGCACCGCGCAGCCGAGCAGCGCGGCATCGGCGAGCGGCACCCCGTCCGGCAGCGGCAGCGCGGCGCGTGCGCAGACCACGGTCTCCTCGGCGAACACGGCGGTGCCCAGGCCGGGGTAGAGCTCGGTGGCGTCGTCGGCGCGCCGGGCGTACGGGGCGTTCGCGGCGAGGCCGGAGTGGGCGCACAGCCAGGGCTCGGACAGTCCGCAGAAGTGGCAGTCGCCGCAGGACGGCGCCCAGTTGAGGACGACCTGGTCGCCGGGGGCCACCGTGGTCACGTCCGGGCCGACCGCGGTGACGGTGCCCGCGCCCTCGTGCCCGAGGACGGCCGGGGCGGGCTGGCGCAGGGTGCCGTTGGACAGCGACAGATCGGAGTGGCAGACCCCGGCCGCGGCCAGCCGGATACGGACCTGGCCGGGGCCGGGCTCGGGCAGCTCGATCTCGGTGATCTGGAGGGGGGCGTTGACGGCGGGCAGTACGGCGGCGCGGACCACAAGGACTCCTCGTGCGCAGGGCGGCGGGGCGGGGTGGCGTGGTGGGGGCGGTGGCGGCCGCCCCCACCGGCCGGACGGATCAGAACTGGAGGGACTTGGTCTGGAGATATTCGGTCAGGCCGTGCGGGCCCAGCTCCCGGCCGATGCCGGACTGCTTGTAACCGCCGAACGGGGCGAGGGGGTTGAAGCGGCCGCCGTTGATGTCGACCTGCCCGGTGTGCAGGCGGCGCGCGAACGCGACGGCCTCGGCGTCGTCGGCCGCCCAGACCGCGCCGGCCAGGCCGTAGACGGTGTCGTTGGCGATCCGGGCGGCGTCGTCCTCGTCCTCGTACTCCAGGATCGACAGGACCGGGCCGAAGATCTCCTCCTGGGCGATGGTCATCTCCGGGGTGACGTCCGCGAAGACGGTCGGCGCGACGTAGTAGCCGGGGCCGGCGCCGGGTGCCTCCGGGCCGCCCGCCACGACCCGCGCCCCCTGGGCGATGCCCTGCTCGATATAGCCGCGCACCCGGTCCCGCTGGGCGGCGTTGACCAGCGGGCCGAGCCTCTCGCCGGGGACGTACTTCGCGGCGGCCGCCGTCGCCAGCTCCACCGCCTCGGCGTAGTGGTCCCGGTGGACCAGCATCCGGGTCCAGGCGCTGCACGTCTGGCCGGAGTTGGCCATGACGTTGGCGACGCCGACCGCGACCGCCTTCGGCAGGTCGGCGCCGGGCAGGATGACATTGGCGGACTTGCCGCCCAGCTCCAGCGCCACCCGCTTGACCGCGGCGCCCGCCAGGGCACCGATCCGCTTGCCGACGGCCGTCGAGCCGGTGAAGGAGACCAGATCGACCCCGTCGTGCTCGGCGAGCGCCTGCCCGGCGACCGGTCCGAGGCCGGTGACGAGGTTGAAGACCCCCGCGGGTATCCCGGCCGCATCGACGCACTCCGCGAAGAGCTGGGCGACCAGCGGGGTGTCCTCGGCGGGCTTGAGCACCACCGTGCAGCCGGCCGCGAGCGCCGGGGCGGCCTTGGCGACGATCTGGTGGAGCGGGTAGTTCCACGGCGTGATCGCGCCGACCACGCCGACCGGTTCGTGCAGCACGGTGGAGTTGCCGAGGGTCTCCTCGAAGGAGTAGGTCCGGGCCAGTTCGGCGTAGGAGCCGCAGACCGCGACCGGCACCCCGGCGTGCACCGCCGTACTGAAGGCGTGCGGTGAGCCGAGCTCGGCGGTGACCGTCTCGGCGATCTCCCCGGTGCGGGCGACGAGTTGATCGCGCAGCGCGGCCAGCCGGTCCGCCCGCTCCCCGGGCGGGGTCGCCGCCCAGCCCGGCAGGGCGGCACGGGCGGCCCGCACAGCGGCGTCCACATCCCGCGCGGACCCGGCCGGGACGGTGCCGATGACCTGCCCATCGGCCGGGTTGACGACCTCGATCACCCCGCCGCCCTCAGCGGCCCGCCAGCTTCCGTCGATGTACATCGCGTCGTGCTGCTTCACGTCGTGGTCCTCCCGCGGCGGCCAATGGTCATCCGCTCCCAAACTAGCGCCGGTAGTTTTGCCCGCGCCAGGGAGCCCGCCACACCCCCGGGGTGACGGTCACCACGAGCGGCGGGGAAGGCCGGCCTCATCCTTACAGCGTGGTTCACGGGCCGGGAGCGCGGCCACGCGCCGGCCCACCGATGCCGGCCGCTCCGCCACACCCGTCCGAAAACGACCATTCCACGTTGCGGAAAGGCACTGGTGGGGGTCGGCTTCGGGATCCGGCATGGAGATCGTTCGAGACAACGATTCCCTATTTCTGGAGAACACATATAGAAACCTTTAATGTGTCACCCGTCAGCATCTATACGGCTGTTGACTGCTAAACGGGGCATGTTCAGATATCCGCCAGATACCTCATCTTGCGGATGACTTGTCGGATCTGGTCCAGGGGGACGAACACCGAGGCGGGACGCACACCACAGCGCACCCCCGGCGGCAATGACGGAAGGCGGACCGAGCCTCTCGGCGAGAGGCGAACTCCTCTCCTCCTCAGCAACATTCTTCGCTTCCCCCTGCCCAGCGGTGTCCCCGGGTGCGAACCAACCCGGGGACACCGCACCCATCCGTCAGGTACCGCCCACAGAAAGCCCAGATCAGAAAGGTGCATCCATGTCACGTATCGGCAATGCAAGGGAGTTTCCCGTAACTCGCGCAACCGTCGCAGCTCACGCCACGAGACCCAGAGCGGGAAGAAGTTTATGATCAAGAACATATACACCGCCGCACGTACCGTGGTACTCGGTACAGCAGCGGTGGCTCTCATCTTGACGTCCACGGGCCCGGCCACAGCTGTTCCTGGTGAGCCCTCGCCCTCCTTCTCGGGCCGTCCCGCTACGGACAGCTCCGCCGGAAAGTCCACACCCTCAGATGACGGGCCGAAAGCGACTCCGCAGGAGATCGCGGAGGCCAAGGCCGCCGAGGCGTACTGGACCCCGGAGCGCATAGCCATGGCGGTTCCGGCCAATCCCGACAAGGGGGCCGGAAAACAAACGTCACTGGGGGAGATGATGAAGTCGCCGTCCCGCTTTGATGACAGGGGCGTAGCGACCACCGGCGTCTTCCTCATCAGCCAGGACGACGACCCGCAGTCGGATCCCGGGAAGCGGGACCAGTTCTGTTCCGCTTCGTCCGTGACCTCGCCGACCAAGTCGCTGGTCATCTCCGCCGCTCACTGCCTCAACGACAACGACCGCTTCCGGAACCTCGCCTTCGCCCCCGGGTGGAAGGTGGATCCGAAGGACAAAAGCAAAGGCATTGCACCTTACGGCGTCTTCCCGATAAAGCCGGGGAAGATCTGGCTCGACGGCCGCTATCTCTCTCAGGGTCCCGCCAGGGCCGATGACCTCGACTTCGCCTTTCTGAAGACCGGTCCGAACTCCAAGGGCCAGTTCCTGGAGAACGCCACGGGGATGGGTAACGAACTGACCACCCTCCCCGCCACCGGGAATCTGAACCAGAAGAACGTCACCCTGATCGGCTTCCCTGGTTCCGCCAAGTCTCCGCTGGTATGCCCCTCGACCGAGACGAAGGCATACGACGACCGGTTCCTGGAGATCGCCTGTGACGGGTTCGCGCCGGGTGTGTCCGGCGGGCCGTTCCTGCGGAACTTCGACGGCAAGCGGGGAGACCTCATCGGTGTCATCGGCGGCTACAAGACAGGGGGGAAGTTCGAGAACATCTCCTACTCCTCGCAGTTCGATGCCGATGTGGTGCGCCTGTACAACCAGGCGGTGAACGACTACCCGCCGGACCAGCCCTCGGGGATCGCCGGGATGGGTGACGCCGGAATGTGGCGCCATGCCACCACGGCCGCTACCGGCCAGTTCCACACCTCGTCGCAGAAGACGAAGGACGGCGACCTCATCGTCAAATGGTCGGACGGCGAGGTGACGCTCTATCCAGGCGACCAGGCCCAGGGGTTCCACACCGGCTGCTCTGCGGGGCAGCCCTGCGAAACTCAATTGGCGAAGCCCAACAAGTTATGGGCCGAATACGCGGACGTCATCACCGCCGGCGACTACACGGGCTCCAATGCCTACGATCTCATGGTCAAGTGGGTCGACGGAGAGGTCACGATCTACAAGGACATCGACGAGAAGACAAAGCTGCCCACCTCATCGGACGAGCACCCGTCGAACGAGATCAAGGTGGCCGCTTCCGGCTCCACATGGAAATTCGCCAAGGGTATCGCCACGGGCAAGTACGGCGGCAACGCATGGGCCGATGACCTGGTGGTCCGCTGGGTGGACGGTGAAGTGACGAAGTACACCAACGTCGATGGATCCGGATTCCACGCCGAACAAAAACTTCTCGCCCCCAACGATCTGTGGAAGAACCACGCCTCGATCATTGCGGGCGGCGACGTCGACGGGTCCGTCAACTCCGACTTCGATCTCTTCGTACGCTGGGCGGACGGTGAGCTCACCCTCTATGAAGATCTGGGTGCCAACGGACTCAAGAAGGAGAACAAGATCAAAGGCCCGAACGACTTGTGGACGCACTCACGTGTGATCGTCCCTGGCGAGTTCGGCGGGAACCTGTGGGAAGACGATGTCTTCGTCCGCTGGTCCGATGGCGAGGTAACCATCTACGGGAACACTCAGGCCGATGCCTTGGGCCGCGAATATCAACTCGTCCCTCCGTCGGCCGCATCTGCTCTCGCTCCTGGAAAGCAAGCCGGCAAAGAGTCATGTGACACTGAGTGCGGCCCCGGTCGCCTGCGCCGCCTGACCGCACGTTAGCCAGAATCCTTCGCACGCCGATGGCGGGAGCTCTCAACGGGCTCCCGCCATCGGCGAACCCACATCCTTGAGGCCCACATGCGTCTGCGCCCGCTGTACCACTTCGTCCCGCTCGGCGCCGCCACGGCGTTACTCCTGTCCGGCTGCGCCGACGCGGCGCAGCCGGAGACCGCGGACCGGCGCACCCCGTCGGCGAAACCCTCAAAGACACCCAAGGAGCAGAAGACCTCGGCACCGGACAGCGGCAGGCCATGGGAGCCCGACGACGCCATGCAACGCGCGGAGCGGGCTTTGGACGCCTACGACGAGGACGGCAGCACAGTACAACGCGCCGACTCCGGGTCCGCGTTCCTCGCCGACGGAGTGCGCAGGACCTTCCGGGCCCCCGGGAAGCGGTGGTACCGCCTCGACCTCACCTGCGACACCGCGGGCGTCGAGGAACTCACCCTGACGCTGAGCCGTGGCGACGCGGAACAGGCCTACGGAATCGGCTGCGGGGACCCTGAGGCCGATCAGTTCAACATTCCCCCGGGCGCCCCCTTCACGGCCCGCGTCGACGCGGTGCGGAGTGGCACCGGCCTCGTCCTGTGGCGGCTGAACACCGTCGCCCGGGAGGACGTGGACGGCTGTGACGACGACATCGACGGCTGCGGCGGCTGAACGCGGGACGCCTCGTGCTCCGTTGCCGGTCGAACCCGGTCGAACCCGGTCGGCACCGGCCGAAGCCCGAAGAGGCGCCCCGGCCCTCACCCCTTGGCGGACGGCTTGCGGATTTCCTCGATGATGCTGAGGAAGCCCGCCTTGCCGTGGCCCGCGGCGATGGTGCGGTCGGCGAGGCCCTTGACGGCGTCGAGCACCTCGGTGTTGAGGCCGCGGTCCGTGGACGCCTCGATGATGTGGGCCATGCCCGCGGCCTCCATGACGATGTTGTCCTGGTCGCCGGGGAAGACGCCGCGCTCCAGGTCCCGCGCCATGCCCGCGGCGAGCGGCGGCAGGATGCCGGCGATCGCCGCCGTGAACGGCGCGAACTCCGCGGCCGGTACGCCCTCGGCGCCGGCCAGCGCGAAGCCGTGCACCAGGCCGGCCATCGCGGGAAAGAAGAAGCCGAGCAGGGCGAGGTCGTACACCGCGGCCCTGGCGTGGTCGTCGCCGAGGTACGCCGCCTGGCCGCCCAGCACCTTCAGCGTCTCCTCGTACGTCTCGAACGCCTGCCGCGAGCCGCTGTAGAGGAGGGTCGCACCGGGCTCACCGATGTCCGGCGTCGGCACCATGACCGAGCCGTCGAGGTAGTCGATGCCGTGCCCGGCGGCCCAGGCGGCGGCGGACCGTGCGCGCTCCGGGGTGTCGGAGGTCAGATTGACCAGGACCCGGCCGGACAGCCCGGGACCGGCCGGCTCCAGGATCTCCCGGGCCGCCGCGTAGTCCACCACGCACACGATCACCAGCGGACTGGCGGCCACCGCCTCGGCCACCGTGTCCGCGCGGACCGCACCGCGTGCCACCAGCGGATCGGCCTTCCCCGGCGTACGGTTCCAGACCGTCGTGGGGTGCCCGGCCCGGACGAAGGCGCCGGCCAGCGCGCTCCCCATGGCGCCGAGGCCGAGCACGGTCACCGGGGTGCGGGGGTCGTTCGGGGTGCTGCTCATGGTGTGCTCCTCATCCGCTGCGCGAGCCCGGCCCGCTGCCCGGCCCGCTGTGCACACCACCCTGCCGAGCCGCGCTTATGGTTCCCTTCGGGTCTGCTTACGGTCCTTTGGGGAAGCCTTACGGTCCCTTGGGGAGGGCTTACGGGCCCTTGGAGCGGGCCTGTTGAGCACCGGCCCCCTCATCCACGCCGGCCCGGCCTCCTCCCCCACCGGCGCGGCCACCCCGCCCCCGCTTGCGGTTCCGCCGCCCCGCGCCCGCCCCGTACGGGCGGCCATCGCGGCGGAGGACAGCAGCAGCGCGCCGAGCAGGACGAAGGGCGCGGCGGTGCCCGCGACACCGGCGAGCAGTCCGGCGCCGGCCGGGGCGGCGACCTGGCCGGTGGGGGTCCCCCCGCGTCCTTTAGACGTGGGGGAGGTTGCCGGTGAGGCGGAGTGCCAGCGCCGTACTGCGGGCCCGTTCGGGGGCGGCCTGCACGACCGTCGTCATCGACAGCGGCTGGCCGACGCCGAGGCAGAAGCCGAGGGCGAGCAGCATCGCGGCCAGCGCCCATACCGGCACCGGCAGCACCAGACCGCCGCACAGCACACCGGTCAGCGCGCAGCTGACGGCCATCAGCGCGGTGCGCCCCAGCCACCGGATCATCGGCGTCATCACCAGCCGGCAGGCGATGGTGGCCGCGGCCCGCAGGCTGAGCAGCAGACCGATGGTGGTGGGGGTGATGGCGCGGTCCTCGCCGATGACGGGGAGGTAGGCGGTGAGGATGTCGGTCGCCGACAGCACGGCCAGGCTCATGAAGATGCCGGCCGGTACGCCCCGGGTCCGCAGGATGCCGCGGACCGGGACCGGCGGTCCGGCGGCCGGGGCCGGGGTGCCGGACGGGGCGGTGCGGGCGCGCTGTTCGAGCCGCCAGAGCGAGGCGTACGAGACGGCGGCGACGGCGCCGGAGACCAGCAGGGCGGTGGCGCTCGTCGGGGCCATCCGGCCGTCCTGCTCGGAGATGACGAGTCCGGCGGCGGCCGGGCCGATGAGCTGGCCGAGGGAGGCGCCGATGGTGAAGTGGCCGAAGTTGCGGTCGCGGTCCTCGGGGGCACTGCGGCGGGCGACGATCGACTGGGCGCCGATGACGAAGCAGAGGTGCCCCAGGCCCATCACCCCGCTCCAGGCGGCCATCGCGGGCAGTGACCCGGCCAGGCCGCTGAGCGCGCAGCCGCCGCTGATCAGCGCCACCCCGACGACCAGCAGCGGGGCGCAGCGGCCGTGGTCGGTACGGCGGCCGAGCGGTACGGCGACGAGCAGCGGCAGCAGGGCGTAGACGGCCGTGATCACGCCGACGGCGCGTTCTTCCCCAAGCTCTCAACTACGTTCGAGCAGGGGAGACCCCAATCGCCCAGGGCGAGGGCCCGGTAGGAGACCGCCGGCCTGGCCATGCTCACCGCTCCTTGCGCGAAGGAGAAGGTGAGGACCAGGCGCAGCAGCCAACTCCTGCCGGGCCCCGCGGTGTGGGTGGCGGTCATCTAGAGGATGCCGAAGAGCACACCGGCGCACAGGACCACCAGAGAGGTCAGTGCGGCCCATTTGACGGTGAACTTGGTGTGGTCGCCGAACTCGACCTTGGCCATCCCGACGAGGACGTAGACGGCGGGGACGAGCGGGCTGGACATGTGCAGGGCCTGGCCGACGAGGGAGGCGCGGGCGATCTCGATGGGCGCGACCCCGTGGGCGGCACCGGCCTCGGCGAGGATCGGCACGATGCCGAAGTAGAAGCCGTCGTTGGACATGAAGTAGGTCAGCGGGATGCTGAGGATTCCGGTGACGATGCCCATGTGCGGGCCGAGCGCGTCGGGGATGCCGCTGACCAGCCAGCGGGCCATGTGCTCGACCATGCCGGTGCCGGTGAGCACACCGGTGAAGACGGCGGCGGCGAAGACCATGCCGGAGACGTTGAGCACGTTCTCGGCGTGCGCGGCGACCCGCGCCTTCTGGTCCTTCATGTGCGGGAAGTTGACGGTGAGCGCGAGGGCGGCGCCGAGCAGGAAGAGCACCGGGATCGGCAGCGTCTGAAGGATCAGCAGGGTGAGCAGCGCGAGGGTGAGCGCGGCGTTGAACCAGTAGAGCTTGGGCCGCAGGGTGGCGCGCTGCGGGTCCAGGACCTGGAGGCCGTCGTCGGCCGGCTCTCCGGAGCCGGCGGCCGGCTCGTCGTCGGCGCCGGTGCCCGCGCCGCCGGTGGTGCGCCGGGCCTCGGCCGGGGCGCCGCCCGTGCCGCCGGTGCCCGCGCCGACCAGGACCTGCTCGGTCTCCTTCTCGGGCACGGCCTCGGTCACCGGCCCGGTGTCGCCGAGGGTCAGCACGCCGAGCCGCTTGCGCTCGCGCCGGCCGAGGACGTACGCGAGGGCGAAGACCGCGACCAGGCCGACGGCCAGGGCGGGGATCATCGGGACGAAGATGTCACCGGCGTCGAGCTTGAGCGCGGTGGCGGCGCGGGCGGTCGGGCCGCCCCAGGGGAGGGTGTTCATCACGCCGTTGGCGGTGGCGGCGACACCGGTCATCACCACGAGGCTCATCTTCAGCCGCTTGTAGAGCGGGTAGAGCGCCGAGACGGTGATCATGAAGGTGGTGGAGCCGTCGCCGTCGAGCGAGACGATCGTGGCGAGCAGGGCCGTGCCGACCACCACCCGCACCGGATCGGCCTTACAGAACTTCAGGATGCCGCGGACGATCGGGTCGAAGAGCCCGACGTCGATCATCACCCCGAAGTAGATGATGGCGAACATCAGCATCGCGGCAGTGGGGGCCAGGTCACCGATGCCCTTGAGGACGTAGTCGCCCAAGTGCGCGCCCTGTCCGACCAGGACGCAGAACAGCGCGGGAATCAGCACCAGCGCTGCCATCGGTGACATCTTCTTCATCATGATCAGCACCAGGAAGGCGGCGATCATGACAAATCCGAGGATTGTCAGCATTAGGGGTTACCTCACGTTCGCCCTTGAACATCTGCCGGGGGTGGCGGTTCAGGCGACGTTAGGTCCCGCAAAGTTTTGTTAACAAGGTCTTGACGCGCGAGCAATAAGAGCAAAACCCCAGGTCAATAGGGATCTCACCGGACGGGCATGCGCACAACCGGCACACCGGACCCGCACCGCCCCGCCGTCGGCACTACTCCTCCCCCGTGCCCGCCGCGTCCAGATACCGCGCCAGATAGGCCCGCAACAGCAGCTTGGTCTCGGTCACGAGGGCCGGGTCGCCGGCCGGATCCGTACGGAAGGCGAGCTGGAGCAGCGCATCGGCCGTCTCGACGCCGACCAGGAAGGCGGTGCGCAGCCGTTCGTCGGCGGCGTCCAGACCCAGCGGGCCGGCGAAGAGCGCCAGCAGCCGGTCGGCGACCTCGTAGTTGGCCTGCCGGGAGGCGCTCGGCGCGGGGACGGTGAACTCCACCAGGGCGAAGCCCGGCACCGTCCGCTTCATGGCGAGGTACTCGTCGACCACCACATCCATCGCGGGGCGCCACCGGAGCGGGGTGTGCGCCGGGGCGGTCAGCCGGGCGGTGATGCGGTCCGCGTAGGCGTCGAGATTGCGCTGGGCGAGGGCCTCGGCCATGGCGCGCTTGTTGGGGAAGAAGCGGTAGACGGAGCCGATCGGGACCCCGGCACGGCCGGCCACGGCCCGGGTGCTCAGGTCCTCGTACCCGCTCTCCTCCAGCACTTCGGCGCAGGCGTCGAGGATTCTGGCCAGCCGCTGGGCGCTGCGCCGCTGGACGGGGGCGCGGCGCAGGGCGGCGGGCGGCGGGTCGGGGCGGGGGTTCGGCTGCGGCACCCGACCATCCTGCCCGCCTCACCGGCGGCGGTACATGAGCGCCGCGATCCGGCCGACGCGGCCGGGATCCTCCGTTGACGGCCCCCGACCGCAATCCTAAGGTCATGCATAGGATTCCTTGAGCGGCGGGAGCACGCGATGGCAGGCACGGGCAACGAGCAGGCGAGGAAGACGGCCGAGGGGCTGGCGTACCAGACCGGCTTCGGCAACGAGCACAGCTCGGAGGCCGTCCCGGGCGCGCTGCCGGTGGGCCGCAACTCCCCCCAGCGCGCCCCGCTCGGCCTGTACGCCGAGCAGCTCAGCGGGTCGGCGTTCACCGAACCGCGCGCCCACAACCTCCGCTCCTGGCTCTACCGCATCCGCCCGTCGGCCGCGCATCCGCCGTTCGTCCGGGCCGAGCGGCACGCGCTCCGCTCGGCGCCGTTCACCGACTGCATCCCCGACCCCAACCGGCTGCGCTGGAACCCGCTGCCCGAACCCACCGGGCCCACCGACTTCCTGGACGGCCTGTGGACCCTGGGCGGCAACGGCGACGCCACCCAGCGCACCGGTATGGCCGTCCACCTCTACTACGCCAACACCTCCATGGAACGGCGGGTGTTCGGCAACGCGGACGGCGAGCTGCTGATCGTGCCGGAACGGGGCGGGCTGCTGCTGCGCACCGAACTCGGCCTGCTGCACGCCGCACCGGGCGAGGTGGCGCTGATCCCGCGCGGCGTCCGCTTCCGCGTCGAGCTGCTGGACGGCACCGCCCGCGGCTACGTCTGCGAGAACTACGGCCGGCCCTTCCAGCTCCCCGACCTCGGCCCGATCGGCGCCAACGGCCTGGCCAACGCCCGGGACTTCCGCGCCCCGGTCGCCGCCTACGAGGACGTCGAGGGCCCCGTCGAGGTCGTCAACAAGTTCTGCGGCCACCTCTGGACGGCCACCTACGACCACTCCCCCCTGGACGTCGTCGCCTGGCACGGCAACCACGTCCCGTACGTCTACGACCTGCGCCGCTTCAATGTCATCGGCTCGATCAGCTACGACCACCCCGACCCGTCCATCTTCACCGTGCTCACCTCCCCCTCCGACACCCCGGGGCTGGCGGGCGTGGACTTCGTGGCCTTCGCGCCGCGCTGGCTGGTCGGCGAGGACACCTTCCGGCCGCCCTACTTCCACCGCAATGTGATGACCGAGTACATGGGCCTGATCGAGGGCGCCTACGACGCCAAGGCGGAGGGCTTCGTCCCGGGCGGCGGCTCGCTGCACAACATGATGTCGGCGCACGGACCCGACCGGGAGACCTTCGACCGGGCGAGCGCCGCCGAACTGCGGCCGCAGAAGATCGACGACGGGCTGGCCTTCATGTTCGAGACCCGCTGGCCGCTGACGCTCACCGAACAGGCCCGGGACGCCGGCCATCTCCAGCGCGGCTACGACGACGTATGGCAGGGTCTCCAGCGCCACTTCCGCCTGTGACACCGGGAACGCCTCGTGACCACCTTCGCTCCCGATTCGCTCGCCCTGAACCGCAAGCTGCCGCTCTGGTATCAGGTCTCGCAGTCGCTGCGCGCCTCCATACTGGGCCGCTCCCCGGAGGCGCCGCTGCGGCTGCCCACCGAGGACGCGCTCGCCGCGCACTACGGCGTCAGCGTGCTGACCATGCGCCAGGCCCTCAAGGAGCTGGAGACGGAGGGCCTGATCAGCCGGCACCGGCGCCGCGGCACCTTCATCGAACCGAGCGCCCAGCGCGGGGCGCCGGTGCGGCTGCTGGGCTCCGTGGACGCCATCGTGGCCCAGCAGTCCGGAATGCGCACCGAACTGCTGGAACACGGCCCCACCCCGGTGCCGTCCGAACTGGCGGAGTTCTTCCCCGACCTGGCGGAGGTGGCCGGCTTCCGCCGGCTCCGCAGCGACGAGAAGACCGGCGAACCCACCAACCACGCCTGCAACTACGTCCACCCCGAGGTCGCCGCGGCCATCGACCTGGCGGATCTGCTCCGCTGGCCGATGACGAAGGTGCTGCGGGACGCGGCGGGCGTACGGATCAGCCGGATCACCGACACGGTTGAGGCGCGCCTGGCCGACCCCGAAACCGCCCGGCTCCTCGAAGTCCCGCTGCTCAGCCCGATCCTGCACTACACGGGCGTCAGCTACGACGAGGACGGCCGCGCGGTCGATGTCGCCCGCATCCACTATCGGGGGGACCGGTTCTCCTTCACGGTGACGCTGGACGCGTAGCGGCCCACGTTTTTGGCTTTCCCGCCGTGGGGGTTGCTCGCCGTTGCGCCTGCGGCGGGCCGGGTGGTTGTCGGGTGCGGTGACGGACCTCCGGGGCCGGTGTGTGGGACTGCTTCGCTTTACGTCCCACACACCGGCCCCTCCGGCCCGTCCCCTCCCGTTGAGGGAAGTGTGACGGTGGGTGGGGCCTGGCCACTCAGCCGAGAACGCCGGAAGCCCTCAAATCCTCTCAAGGCTCCGCCCCGTGCTCCGGGGCCCCAGCAGCGCTACGTCCACGCACAGGAGCAGCATCAGGGCCGCCGAGCCGGTGAATACCGCGGCCGGGCCGAGGTCGGTCAGGACGCTCAGGGCGATGAACGGCAGCGCGACCGAGGTGAGGCGGGACAGCGAGTAGGCGATGCCGATCGCGCTGCTGCGCAGACCGGTGGGGAAGAGTTCGGTCTGGTAGACGTGGAAGGCGTTGGAGAAGACGTTGCTGCACACCGTCAGCAGGAAGCCGAAGGTGACGATGGCCCAGGTGGCGGTGGCGAAGCCGAAGGCCGGTCCGCAGCCGGCGATGCCGAGCGCGGCGGCGATGATCAGGGTCCGGCGCTCGATCCGGTCGATGAGCGGGATGGACAGCGCGGAGCCGAGCGGATAGCCGCAGAAGCTGAGCGCCGCGTACAGCAGCGACTCGGTGACGGTGTGGCCCTTCGCGGTGAGCACCACCGGCGCCAGCGAGCCGAAGCCGTAGTAGCCGACGGTCTGAAGCACCTGGAAGATCCACCACATGACGGTGCGCCGCCGCTGCTCGCCCCGGAACATCTCGGCCAGCGGCACCTTCCGCTCCGGCACGGTCTCCGCCTCCGGTACGGACGGCAGGCTGCCGCCGGTCTCCCGGGCCACCCGTTCCTCCAGCCCGGCCACGATCCGTTCGGCCTCCGCATCCCGTCCCTGCACCATGAGCCACCGTGGCGACTCGGGGAGCCGGCGCCGCATCAGCTGGAGGAACGCGGCCCCCAGTGCACCGGCGACCAGCAGCCAGCGCCAGCCCTCGATCCCGAACAGCGCGTGTGCGGCCACCAGCCGGGCCCCGAGCAGCGCGGCGACCGGCACCCCGACAAAGCCGAGGGTGTACGCATAGGCGATATAGCGGCCCCGTACGGCCCGGGGCAGGAACTCCGCGAGATAGGTGTCCACCAGCACGAGTTCCGCGCCGAGCCCGAGGCCGGAGAGAAAGCGCAGCACGAGCAGCCAGGACAGGTCCGGGGCGGCGGCACACAACAGCGAGAAGAAGGCGTAGCCGCCCAGGTTGACCAGGAACATCCGGCGCCGCCCGAAACGGTCGGCGAGTACCGACAGCACATTCGCGCCGACGAACATCCCGAGGAAACCGGCGGCGATCACCGAGGACTTCGCGGTGTGCCCGAGGTGCCACTGGTCGGCGAGGACCGCGGCCAGTACCCCGCCGAGGAAGATCTCGTAGAGGTCGAAGAAGGCGCCGATGCCGACGATGAGGGTGAGGCGGCGGTGCCACCGGGACGGCGGCAGCCGGTCCAGCCGGGCCGCGGCCCGGGCACCGATGGGGGTCCCCCCGCGCCGTTCCGGCGTGGAGGAGGTGGTGTCCGTCATGACGGTCCTCCCCTGAGCAGGTCCCGGCGCGCGCGGGACGGAGCCGGGTCCGCACCGCGTGGTCGGGCGTACGGCGAGGACCGTACTCCGTCAAGATCAGCAAGCGGAAGACCGCCTGTGCCGTCCCGGACGGGTGGTACGGCCTGCGGATTCGGTGCGGCCGCGGGGCCGCTGGATACCATGCCCGGGTCAACCGAACGGTCCGGGAGGGGCTCCGCGTGACGGCGAAGCAGGACGCGCCACGGCTGTCCGATCTCATGCCGTGGTCCGTGGCGCCACTGCGGCTGGGCCGTTCCTGGGTGCGGGCGCCGGATCCGGCCACCCTGCGGGCCCGTTGGGCGGCGCTGGTGGCGGCCGAGGACGCGGCGGAACGCGAGCGGCTCTTCCGGCCGTCCCGGGCCCGGACCCTGCACTCCGCCGTCGGCCAGCTGCCGGGCCAGCCCACCCCGACCGGGCGGCTGTACCGGGCGAGCGGACCGTGCCCCGAACCGGTGCGGATCCTGCACGGCCCCTTCGACCAGCAGTGGCTGCTGCCCGACCACCGGCTGCTCGACGGCGCGCGCCCGGAGCTGTGGCGGGTCGCGGACGCCCGGCAGCTGTTCGCGGTCGAGTGGCCGCAGGTGCCGCAGCTGCCCGGCCCGGCCGTACTGTGCTCGGCGCTGCTGCCGGACGGACGGTCCCCGGCCGGCCGCCCCGGCCGGATCCACCCCCTCTACCGGCGGCCCGGCGGCCAGGAGCCGAACATCGCCCCGGGCCTGCTCGCCCTCCTCGGCCGGCGACTGGACCGCCCGGCGGCCCCGGCGGACCTGCTCGCCTGGCTCGCCGCGAGCGCCCACCACTCCCCCGACGGCTGCACGGTCCCGCTCACCACCGACCCGGAGCTCTGGGACCGCGGCGTCGCACTCGGCGCCCGGCTGCTGTGGCTCGGCACCCGGGGCGCCCATGGGCACGGGACCGACGGCGGGCATACGGGCGAGCGGCCCCGGATGCCAGGCGGCCGGCGCCCGTACGTGCGCTCCGCGCTGCCCGCCCGTGGGCTGCCCGAGGCCCTCGGCTACGACCCGGAGGAGCAGGCGCTGCTTCTCGGCAGCGGCCGGATCTCGCCGGTGCCGCCGGGCGCCTGGGACTTCCACGCGGGCGGCGTCCGGGTCCTGGAGGCGTGGTATGCCGAGCGCACCGGCGCGGGCACGGAACCGCCCGAGCCCGGTTCGCTGGCCGCGCTCCGCCCCACCGGCTGGCCCCAGGAGTGGACCTCGGAGCTGCTGGAGCTGATCACCGTACTGGCCCTGCTGTCCGAACTCGCCCCGGAGTGCGCGGAGTTGCGGCGGCAGACGGCGGAGGCCGCACAGCTGACGGCCGGGGAACTACGGGCGGCCGGCATCCTCCCGGCGCCGGTCTCCGCACACCGCCCGGCCTCCGTGCTCGACCACCACGAGGAGGGCCCGGAGGGGCAGTTCGCGCTGCTGTGAGCGCGCCGGACGCCCGACCGTGGACCGCTGGGGCCGCTGGGGCCGCTGGGGCCGCTGGGGCCGCTGGGGCCGCGCACAGCAAACCACCCGTCGCGGTAGGAGCGACGGGTGGTGGGGAGTGGTGGTGCAACCGGCCGGGCGGGGACGGGGCCGGGCGAAGAAGTGAGCGGCTCACGGCACCTCCGGGGCGAGGGATCCCACCCCGGCGAACACACCGACGTACTGGTGGCGCCGCCGGCCTGCTGAGCGATCGGACCGCAGTGCCGCGCCGGGACGGTGTGATCGCCCGAGATGCCGCTTCAGAAACGGGTCAGCCGTGCCCGCCGAACAGCGAGCGCCGCAGCCTGCGCAGCGGTGCGAACAGCGACACCCTGGCGCCACGGCCGTTCCTCGTGCGCGAGTGATCGCGCGCGGTGAGCTCCTGCATCAGCGACGTCGCACCCTCCACCTCACGCTGCGGGATGGCAGGGCCACCCAACACCGCGAGATGGCGGTCGAGACGCGCACTGGTGGCGACGCTCCCGCATGTGATGGCAGGGACTCGCGCCCTGCTACGCACTGTTATCTGTTCCATGACTCTCCCCACCCTATGAGGGCACCCCGGCCCGGGCAGGGTAACCCTATCTCTCTTGGAGGACACGCGTGCAGACCGGTCATCGGATTCACCTGCCTCGCTCGGACGTTGACGAACACCATACGGAATGTCACGTACAGGGCTTGGATCAGGGCGAGTTGAGCAACCGTCGGACTTCGGCTCGGGTGAGGCGGGGGGCCTGACGGACCGCCGGAACGCACAAGGAGAGACCGGGATCACGGCCTCTCCCCGGCGCCCGGCGAACGGATCGTCACGCAGCGGAGGCGAACACCGGCAGATAACCGCCGGACTGGCCGCTGGCGGTGGGGTGGTAGGACTCCAGGACGGGGAAGGTCACGCTGTGCAGCCAGGCGCTGCCGGAGCACAGCTCATGGCCGGAGAAGGTGGCGTTGACATCGGCGAAGGTGAAGCCGTGGTCGGCGGCCCGCTTGGCCGTGACGCCGTTGATGTGGTCGGCGGCGGCGTTGATGGCGGTACGGGACTTCTCGGAGAGACCGGCGATGCAGGTCCCCCGGAGCTTGTAGAAGCGCGGGTAGCCCAGGACCACCACATGCGCGGCCGGGGCCTTCTGGGAGATGGCGTCGTACACCTGGTCGAGCCGGCCGGGCAGGGTGGTGTCGATGTACGTCCTGGCCTGGGCTACGCGGGCCAGACAGGCGCTCTCGCCCTGGAGCGCACAGGTCGTCATGGTGTCGGCGAATCCGGCGTCATTGCCGCCGATGGAGATGCTCACCAGGCCGGTGGAGCTGCCGAGCGGCGTGAGTTGTCCGCTGAGAACATCACCCGTTCGGGCGCCCGAACAGGCGGTGAACCGGAAGGAGGAGGGGGAGTGCGCGGCGGCCCAGAGGGCCGGGTAGGATTTCGTGCTGCGCTTGCAGGAGCCGCTGGCACTGTCGTAGCTGCCGGCGCCGACGCCGGAGGAGTAGGAGTCGCCGAGGGCCACATAGCCCGTGGCGGCGGGGAGTTGGGCGGACGCGGCGGCGCTCGCGCCGGTGAGCGCGAGCGCCGTGGTGACGAAGAAGGCGGACGTCAAGGCCGCGAATCGGGACAGTTTCATGGAACCTCCCTTAGCAGGAGCTCTGCCCTATCTGTCGTAGCAAGACTCACGGGTAGTCGGAAGTGTCCATGCCAAAAGTTGTCTGCGGTTCACGGCAAATCTTCCGATGTGAGGCGATGTTCACCGCCATGTCATCGCCGCGGCCCGCACGTGCCGATGACACCCGGGAGAGCCCCCGAGGCGTCCGCTCGGCCTGCCCTGCCTCCCCGCCCGCCTCTTGACGGTCCCTCCGCAGCAGCCCCGTCCGCGCGCCACCCCTATCCCCCTACTCCTCACCCCTACTCCTCACTCCTCACTGCTGCGGCGACGGCGGGCGAGGCCGGGCACGAGAAAGGCGGTGGCCGCGACGAAGACGGCCACCAGCAGGAGCACCAGCGTCGGACGGGTCCCCAGACCGAGCAGCCCGGCCCCGAGCAGACCGCCCGCGAACATCGAGCCGACCGAGAGCAGTCGGCGGCCCGCGCTGTGCCCGCCGTACCCCAGCCGCGTGTCCCGCCCCAGCGGCGACGCGCTGACCAGCGCCGTCATCGCCCGGGTCTCCACGGTCGTGGTGAGATCGGGCGGCGCGGCCCGTATGGCGGTGACATTGCGCATGCCCATCGCCACCGCCATCAGACCGATGACGACATCGCGCCGGCCCTGCGGCAGCCCCGGGACCGCCCCCGACTCCCAGGCCGCCGCCGCGGCCGCGAGCAGCAGCGCCGCCTCCACGGCCAGCGCCACCGGGAACCACTGCGAGGCCCGTGCGGCCAGCAGGGACTCCATCCGCGCCCCGAGGAGCGCGCCCAGTGCGAAGGCGCCGAGCGAAATCGCGGTCGCCACCACCGGCAGCCCGCCCTGCCCGGCGATACCGAAGCCGAGGAAGAGCAGATTGCCGGTCTGGGTGGCGGTGAAGACCTGACCGAGCGCCAGAAAGCTGACGGCATCGAGCATCCCGGTGGCCACGGTCAGACAGACCATGATCACCGTCAGCGGGGTTCCGCTCGGCGGCTCCACGGACGCGACTCCTTCCCGCGGTCACCTCACCTCGCGGCACGTCCCCCCAGTCTCCGGTCGCCCCGCCCGACGGGCCGTCATTGCGCCGTCTGTGGGCGGCCCGTCACCACTGGCCCCGGCTCTCGGCCGCCGCGCTCGCCGCGGCGCCCGGCTCCGGGGAAACGCCGGGATAATCCGTGTACGTCGTGGCCCGCCGTGACGGATCATGGCCGCATGTGTGCCGATCACGTCCAGCCGTCCGCCGCCGAGGAGTCCCTTCCGCTCCGGCTGACCATGGACGACAGCGATTCGCCCGCCGATGTCGTCGACGCGCTCTTCCTGGGCCGGTTCGCCAAAGGAGAGCAGCCGTACGCCCGCAGCCGGTCCATGGACCGGGTCCGCCCGGGCCTGACCCTGCTGCCCCCGGGCGCCCGGGTCCTGCGCTCGGCCAAGGACGAGGACCGCAGCGCCCTCCTCGCCGAGGGCGACGGTTTCACCCTGCTGGTCTCCCGCTGGAACCGCGGCGCCGATGTGACGGTCACCGCCGTCACCGACGAGCTGGCCGAGAAGGTGCTGGGACAGGCCGCGGACGGGGCGGAGGACGAACCGGAGCCGCAGCCGGAGAACGTCCCGATGGGCTTCTGGTACTTCTCCCCGCGCCGCGGCCCGCACCGTACTTCCCGGCAGATCTCGGCGGGCACCTGGGAGGAGATCCGCCCCAACTACACCGCGCCGGTGGCCGACGCCATGGACCGGCTGATGAAGGTGGCCCCCGAGGAGATCTCCGGCCGGCTGCTGTTGCTGCACGGCCCGCCCGGTACGGGCAAGACCTCCGCCCTGCGCACCCTGGCCCGCTCCTGGCGGGACTGGTGCCAGGTGGACTGCGTCCTGGACCCGGAACGACTGTTCAACGACGTCGGCTACCTGATGGACATCGCGATCGGCGAGGACGACAGCTCCGGCAAGGGCCGCTGGCGGCTGCTGCTCCTGGAGGACTGCGACGAACTGATCCGCGGCGAGGCCAAGCACGCCGCGGGCCAAGCCCTGTCACGGCTGCTCAACCTCACGGACGGCCTGCTGGGCCAGGGCCGGAACGTCCTGGTCGGGGTGACCACCAACGAGGACCTGGAACGCATGCACCCGGCCGTGGTCCGCCCCGGCCGCTGCCTGGCCCGTATCGAGGTCGGCCCGCTGAGCCGCCCCGAAGCCACCCACTGGCTCGGCACGGACCAGGGCATCAGCCGCGAGGGCGCCACCCTCGCCGAGCTCTACGCCCTACGCCGCGGCACCCGCCCCGCCTCGGTCCCACCCCAGGACTCGGGCGCGGACGCGGGGTTGTATCTGTGATTCACGGAGGAGGACGAGACCGCAATGGAAGGCGTCTTACGCACTACAAGACGGCCTGGGAGGACCCGGCCACCCGCCAGGCGTGGCGCCGTACCGCGATGTTCCGGTGCGCTGCCCTGCTGGCGTGGCTGCTGGGCTTTCCCACCTGGCTTTTCGCCGTCGTCATGACGCCGACCTGGCTGCTGGTCCTGTGGCTGCCGGTGCTGTGGGTGGGCATCTGGTACACCCTGCTGGCGATGGTCGCAGTCACCACCCTGAGGGGAATCCGGCGAGTACTGCGCGTCTACCCCTGGCAGGTGGACATTGCCGACGTGAGAGCGAAGAAGAAGGGGAGTACGCAGTTCGTCGTGCCGGTCCCGGAGCGGCCGGAGAAGTCCGTAAGCCTCGGACGGCGGTCTGATCGGGACAGGACAGCACTTCTGGGTGCGCACCATGAAGTCCGGTGAGGTCACGTCAGCGTGGTTCGCCGGCGACCCCCGGTATGTGGCCGTCGTAGCGACCCCTGGGCCCCGGAACCTTCTGTGGGTCTCCCAGCGGGAGGCGACGGATTCACGAATGTCCCCCCGCAAGCGCGGCGTCAGCCCCGAGGCGCGGGCGCTGGCACGCGCCGCCGGAGCGCGGGTCGGGGAGGGGTGACAGGGGTGCGCTTGCCTTCGATCGGGCCTGGCTTTCCCGGTCCGGTCGAGGGCAAGGGCACCCCTCACAACAACCCGCCCATCAGCCATACCCGCAGCTCACCGCACCCTCCCCCGTGGCTTCAATGCCACCGGCGGAAGCTCGGGAGCCGCCAGTCGGTCGCCGTCGTAGCCGCTCACCCCTGGTACGCCCGCCTCAGGCCGGGCAGAGCTCCGTGCCGCGGCAGCCGCCGGTGCGGATGCCTCCAGCGAGCCGATCGCACCGCGGGGAACGGTGTACAGATCAGCCTCGTCCGCGTTGGTGCCTATCAGAAGTTCGCACGCCGTCACCGGCCCCGCCCCGCCACCGCCCGCTGTAAAGGAGCCTCGTCCACGGCCAGTTGGGGTGCAGGAGGTATAGCCTCGCGCTTGATCATGTCCGGTTGACGGACGCCACAGTGCTGGTCGGAGTCCGCCGTAGTGGCGGAGCGGCGCTGCCGGGTGCATATCTGTCGGACGGGGGCCGGCGTGCACGGCGACGTGCCACGGCCCGGCGGGTACCGGCCGGCGGACGAGGGGAAGACGCAAGGTGCAGCAGACGGATGACATACGGCGGATGCCGCTCGCGGACGGCGGGCGCATGCGGGAGACGGAACTGGACGAGGTCTTCGACACCGACTACGAGTACTTCATGAGTTCCGGTCATGACCCGCAGTTCAACGGGAAGGAAGCGGACCTCGCGGTACGCGCCGGGAGGCTGGAACCCGGTATGCGGGTGCTGGACGCGGCGTGCGGCTACGGCCGCATCGGCCTGGAGCTGGCCCGTCGCGGTATCGACGTGCACGGCGTCGACCGCAATCCCGCGCTGGTGGCCTCCGCCCGTACCCGAGCCGGCCGGGAGAGCCTGCCGGCCGACTTCGACACCGCGGACCTGCGTGAGCTGACGGCCGCGGGTGCTTATGACGCCGCACTGGTGTGGTTCACCTCCTTCGGCTATGGCAGCGATGCCGACAGCCGTGTGATCCTGGCCAATCTGCGCACCGCCCTGCGCCCGGGAGGCCGGCTGCTCCTCGACATTCTCAATCCGGCCCAGCAGCGGGCCCTGAGCGCCGGTCGGCCCCAACTGGGGTTGCAGCGGGTGGGCTCCGACTTCATGCTCGACGAGGTCACCTACGACGTGACCCGGAGCCGGCTCGAATCCCGGCGCACCGTGGTGCGCGACCATGCCCTGCGCGAATGCCGCTGGTCGCTACGGATGCTCGAACCGAGCGAACTCGAACAGTGGCTCGGCGAAGCGGGTTTCGTCGATGTGCGGTTCCTGGGTGACGACGGCCACCCCTTCGCGCCCACCCACCGCCGGCTGCTGGCCGTCGCCCGGACGCCCGGCCCACGCACCGCACCCGACGACCGACGACGCTGAGCTGCGACGGCGTCCGCTTCTTCGGGGATGAGCGAGTGGTGGACGTCCATATCCGCACGATCCGCCGGGAGTTGGGCGACGACGCCGCGCAGCCGCGCTTCCTCGGCACGGTCCGTAACGTCGGCTACCGGCTGGTCGCACCCACCGCCCGGCCGTGACGCTGCACCGTACGCAGGCCCGACGGCCGGCCAAACCGGCCGGCCGGCGACCGGCACCGCGAAGAAGGGAGCGGACGGGGTACAGCGGATCACTGTCACCGTGAACGACCGCCAGCGCTTCTTCCTCGCACATATACGAGCCCGCCCGGGGCCGTTGGTGATCACCGTGCGGAACGCGGGTGGCGCGCCGCACACCCTCACTCTGCGGGACCGGGACGAGCATGACAGCTCCGGCATGGACAACCTCAACGGCGGCGGCACGGCAGCATCCGGCTCCACTTCACCAGTACCGGCCGGCACTCGTTCTTCTGCGCTTACCACGCCGGGACCGGAATGAGGGGGGAGGTTCTTGTCCGGTGAGTGTGCCGCGGCCCCGGAATCTCCCGCGGAATGAGTTCTACGGCTTTCACCCGCCGCCGGTAGGCGAGATGCGCCACCAGGACGGTCGCGCCCCGTCTGGCTCGAGTTCTTTGACGTTCGGGCGGGGTTCGGGCCACCAGGCCAAGACAGCACTTGGAGAGGGTGCGTCGTGACCCGGTGATCGCCGAACTGACTACCCTTCAGGAAAGGCAGCATTGGGTCAGCGTGGGTCTGACTAGAGGTGGTTACACGTGACTGGACACGCGACCGACGGCGCGCTCCCGGAGCCTGCACTTTGAAGCGCAGCCAGTCACTCAGGTCCGCAAAGCCCGGCCGGCCGTGGACGCACTCGCCGTTGATCCACTCAAGTCGCATAGCACCAGGTCAGCGCAGTCGCCCCCGCAGCTTCAAGGGGCCGGGCGGAAGCTCGGGAGCAGCCAACCGGTCGCCGTCGTAGCCGTGGACGGTGCCGAAGCGGGAGCCGGTGGTCCAGGCCGTGCGGGCGTCCTCGATGTCCTGTTGGGAGCGGCCGATGAAGTTCCACCACATCACGATCTGTTCCTCGAACGGTTCGCCGCCGAGGAGGAGCAGGCTGCTGTCGGAGTCGGCGCGCAGGGGCAACTCGCTGCGGCCGCAGCCGAGGTAGAGGAGGGTGCCGGGGGCCAGCCGGACGCCGTCCACCTCGCTCTCGCCGGAGATGGTGAGTGCCGCGTACTCGAAGTCGGGGTCGAGCGGCAGGCGGGTGTCCGCGCCGGCGGTGAGGGTGAGGTCGGCGCCGACCAGGGGGGAGTAGGTGGTGCCGGGCGAGGTGGCGCCGGCCAGTTCGCCGAGGATGACGGTGGCGGAGAGGCCGCCGCCGTTGATCACCGGCAGGTCGGTGTGGTGCTCGAAGGACGGCGCGGTGTCGCGGTGTGCGCCGGGGAGGGCCACCCAGAGCTGGGCGCCGTGCAGGAACGGGCCATGGCCGTGCGGCGATTCCTCGGAGTGGGCGATGGCCCGGCCGGACGTCATCAGGCCCAGTTCCCGGGGCCGTACGGTCTGGAGGCTGCCGAGGCTGTCGCGGTGCAGCACCTCGCCCTCGCGCAGCCAGCTGACGGTCTGGAGCCCCATGTGCGGATGCGGCGGCACCTGCATCCCGGGCTCGTCGACGATGTCGTCCGGGCCGTAGTGGTCGACGAAGCACCAGGCGCCGACCATCCGCCGGCCGAGGTTCGGCAGCAGCCGGCGGACGACGGTGCTCTCGCCGAGGGGTACCTGCTTGCCGGGCTGGACGTCGCGGACCGGGCCCGTGCGGCCGGTGCCGCCGCACAGGCTGGGCGCGGGTCTGACTTCAAGGTTGCTCATGGCGCCACGATAGGCACGGTCAGCGGCGCGGTCCGGGCAGGCACACGTAGCGCCGGGGATGATGCCCCGTCACGCATACAGCTCGCGCATCCGCACGGACAGGCAGGTCACACAGCCCTCCAGCTTCTCGAACTCGCTGATGTCCACGACGACCGGCTGATAGCCCAGGTCGGCGAAGAGCTCCGCGCTGCGCGGCGCGCCGGCGGCCATCAGCAGCTTGCCGCCGCCGAGCAGCACGACATGGGCGCCGGACTCCTCGGGGACGGGCAGGAAGCGGGGGAAGGCGGCGGGGTCGTCGACCAGCGGCGGATGGCCGATGACGGTGCCGTCCGGGAGCGCGGTCACGGCGGATTTGAGATGCAGTACGCGGCTCACCGGCACCGCGACCACGCGGGCGCCCAACGGCTCGAAGGCGGCCCGGAGTTGGCGGACGCCCTCGGCGTTGGTGCGGCCGCCGCGGCCCACGTAGACGGTGTCGCCGACCTTGAGGATGTCGCCGCCGTCCAGGGTGCCGGGCGCCCGGATCTCGTTGACGGAGCAGCCGAGCGCCTCGACGGCCGCTCGGGCGTCCCGTATTTCAGGCCGGCGCTCTCCGGCGCCGGGGCGGGCGAGCAGCGCGACATTGCGGAACATGACCATGGTGTCCTCGACGAAGACCGCGTCGGGGCAGTCGTCGGCCGGGGCGACCTCGGTGAGGTGCCAGCCGTGGTCGCGCAGCACCTGGACGTAGGACTCCCACTGGCGCAGGGCGAGGGCGGGGTCGACCGGGCGCCGGTCTATATGGGTGACCAGCCCCTCGGCGAGACGGGGACCGGGGCGGCGCACGAGCGCCTGTTTGCTGGGCATGGGGCTCCTCTTCGGGGGCCGTAGTGGTGGGTGTCGGCGGGGTCCGGTGGCCGCTCGGGCCGTGCGGTCAGTCGTCAGCCCCATACGTGGCCCGCAGGGCCTCCTCCACCGCCGCGCGGGCGGCGTGGTGGTCCAGGCCGAGGCGCCGGGCGCGGCGGGCGTAGCTCTCGGCGGCCGCGGCGGCTTCCTTGTCCGCGGCCTCGCCGGCCGCCGCGATGAAGCTGCCGTTGCGGCCGCGGGTCTCGATCACGCCGTCGGTCTCCAGGGCGCGGTAGGCCTTGGCCACGGTGTTGGCGGCCAGGCCGAGCTCTTCGGCGAGGCCGCGGACGGTGGGGAGTTTGTAGCCGACCGGCAGACCGCCGTCCCTGGCCTGGTCCGCGATCTGGGTGCGTACCTGCTCGAACGGCGCGGCGGCCGCGGCCGGATCGATGGTGAGGGTCAAGGTCTGCGGGGACACGGTGGCGCTCCTGGTGCTGGTGGTGGGGGGCGGATGCGCGACGGCGCGTACCCCTGGGGTGTGTCCCCGGGATGCGTGCGCGTACGCGTACCCGTCGGTGCGCGTGTTTGTCGCATCCATTGTGCGTCAGGAGCGCCCGCTGTGACGGGAAGTCCCCCTCTCGGGAGGTGTCAGCCCCAGGGCACGTCACGTAGGCGGTGCACGTCACGTAGGCGGTGTCCCCCAGGGAGGGGTCACAGCTCCAGGGTGGTGCCCGTCGTCCGCAGCCAGGCGTTCATGCCGAGGACCAGCTCGGCGCCGGGGCGGATGCCGGGCGTCGCGCCGTCGGCGGTGGCCTGCGCGAGGGCGCCGGAGTCCAGCAGCGGCCGGACGGGGGCGGCGCGGTCGGCGGCCAGTTCTTGCAGTTCGTCGTGCAACGCCTCGATATAGCGCGGGTCCTGGGTGCTGGGGTAGGGGCTCTTGACGCGGTCGGCCACCGCGTCGGGCAGCACATCGCGGGTGGCGGCGCGCAGCAGCGACTTCTCCCGGCCGTCGAAGGTCTTCATCGACCAGGGGGTGTTGAAGACATAGTCGACGAGGCGGTGGTCGCAGAACGGGACGCGGACCTCCAGGCCGACGGCCATGCTGGCCCGGTCCTTGCGGTCGAGCAGGATCTGTACGAAGCGGGTCAGATGCAGATAGCTGATCTCGCGCATCCGCCGCTGGAGGCCGGTGTCGCTGTCGAGGCAGGGCACTTCGGCGAGCGCCTCGCGATAGCGGCGGGCGGTGTATCCGGGCAGGTCGAGCTTGGCGAGCAGGCCGCGGTCCAGCAGCGCCTCGCGGGTGCCGTCGCCCCCGGCGAACCGGCCGGAGAGGCCGGCCGCGATCCAGGGGAAGGTGTCGGCGTGCACGGCCTCGGGGTCGTGGAACCAGCGGTAGCCGCCGAAGACCTCGTCCGCGGACTCGCCGGACAGCGCGACCGTGGACTGTTCGCGGATCGCCTTGAACAGCAGGTAGAGGGAGGTGTCGCCGTCGCCGAAGCCGTTGGGCAGGTCGCGGGCGGCGAGGACCGCGGCGCGGTGGCCGGGGTCCATCAGGGCGGTGGTGTCCAGGACGATGTCCTGGTGCTCGGCGCGGACGTGCTCCGCCAGGGCGTGCGCGTACGGCCCGTCGGGGGTACTCCGCAGATCGTCGGGCCGGAAGTTCTCGGTGTAGCCGGTGAAGTCGACGGCGAACGAGCGGACCGGGCCGCGCCCCTGGGCGGCCAGCGCACCGGCGGCGAGTGCGGTGATGGCGGAGGAGTCCAGGCCGCCGGAGAGCAGGGTGCACAGCGGCACGTCGGCGATCAGCTGGCGGTCCACGATGTCGTCGAGCAGCGTGCGGATGTGCGCGACGGTGGTGCCGAGGTCGTCGGTGTGCTCGCGGGCGGTGAGGGCCCAGTAGCGCTTGACGGTCAGCCCGCCGCGGCCGACCCGGACGAGATGGCCGGGGCGTACCTCCTGCATGCCCTGGTAGACGGCGTGCCCCGGAGTCTTGGTGAAGGTGATGAGCTCGGCCAGGCCCTCGGCGTCGACGGTGGGGCGTATGGACGGGTGGGCGAGGATCGCCTTGGGTTCGGAGCCGAACAGCACCCCGTCGGGGGTGGGGTGGTAGTAGAGCGGCTTGATGCCCATCCGGTCACGTAACAGCAGGAGTTGCCGGCTTCGTGGGTCCCAGAGCGCCAGGGCGTACATGCCGTTGAGGCGCTCGGCGAACGCCTCGCCCCATTGGAGGTAGGCGTGCAGCACCACTTCGGTGTCGCTGCGGGTACGGAAGGCGTGGCCCAGCTGCTCCAGTTCGGCGCGCAGCTCGCGGTAGTTGTACACCTCACCGCTGTAGGTGGTGACGGCCAGGGTGCGGCCGTCGTGGTTGACGGTCATGGGCTGCTTGCCGCCGTCGGGGTCGATGACGGCGAGCCGGCGGTGGCCGAACGCGGCGTGGGTGTCGAGCCAGTGGCCGGCCGCGTCCGGACCCCGGCAGGCCATGGTTGCGGTCATCGCCTCAAGGGTGGCGCGCTGTCTGGTGAGGTCGTGGTCGTAGGAGATCCATCCGGTGATTCCGCACATGCTCGCGGCTCCTCCTTCGGGGGCCGCCGCATCCGGGCGGCGGCCTGCGGCAGGCACCGTACGCGCGGATAGGTGTATCAGCCACACAAGCCGCCCCGGAGCGCCCGGAACGGGCCACGCACGCACCGCATTACGGAAAAGCGGCGGCAAAGCGGGGCCCGCATACCGGAAAAGAAGCGGCAATCCCGTCGCGTGCCGGGCTTCGGCCACTCCCCCAAGAGCCGTGTCACCTGAGCGAGTTGAGGGGTGGCCGGGGCGTCGCGCGCGCTCGCCGGTTCACCCCCTCGGGCCCGGTCCGTCGAGCACCACGGCGCGGCCGGGGCCCGACGGGTCGTGGGCGACAGGGTCTCCGGGCCGGTGCCAGTGGAGCAGGAAGCGGTGCCCGGCCCGCAGTCCGTCCAATCCGGCGCGGCAGTAGGCGGCCATGTCGTCCGGCAGCGCCGCCAGCGGGAACCACGCCAAC
Organism: Streptomyces sp. P9-2B-2; assembly: GCF_030406865.1. Lineage (NCBI taxonomy): Bacteria > Bacillati > Actinomycetota > Actinomycetes > Kitasatosporales > Streptomycetaceae > Streptomyces > Streptomyces sp. P9-2B-2. The sequence continues at coordinate 2,086,583 of NZ_CP129126.1, forward strand.
TCCGCGCACTTGTCCGGCTCACGGTTCCACGGCTCGCCGCCCGCGCCGTATTCCGCCTCGAAGAACCAGCCGATCCGGGGCCGTGCCGGGGGCGGGGCGCAGTGCTGCATCACCAGCGCGACCCGCAGGTCCTCGGGCGCCAGCCGCAGCCCGATCTCCTCCGCGGCCTCCCGGATCACCGCCGCCCGGACGTCCTCCCCGTCCTCCGCATGGCCCGAGGGGACGTTCAGCAGACCGTCCGCATAACCGGTGCCGGACCGGCGGGCGAGCAGCACCTCGTCGCCGCGGCGCACCACCAGATGGACGTCGACCACTTCGGTGTGCCGACGGGGGAGGTCGGCGATCAGCACATACCGCTCATCGGCCACCTCCTTGCCCCACAGCGCCGGATCGTGCGCGAGGCTCTCCACTCGTGTGCGCGCCGCCAACGGCGCGACGAGGGCGGTGAGTTCGTCGGCCGGAAGACCCATCGGGTCGGCCTCGCCCCAGCGGCCCTCCACCAGCACCAGCCGGCCACCGGGGGTGAGCAGACCGGCCCAGTGCCGCAGCGCGGCCGCGGGATCGGGCAGGGCCCACAGGACATGGCGCACCAGGACGACATCGAACCGCCGCTCCCCCACGGGTGGTTCGGCGGCGTCCCCGACCAGGAACGCGGCATCGCGGCCCGCGAGCTTGGTGCGCGCCCGCTCGATCATGCGCGCGGAGCGGTCGATGCCCGTGACGCGATGGCCCTGCTCGGCGGCCAGCAGGGAGAGGCTTCCGGTGCCGCAGCCCAGGTCGAGGACGGCGGCGGGCGCGGACGGCAGCCAGGAGCGCAGCCGGGCGGCCCAGGCGGCGCGGACGGCGGGGTCGCGCAGACCGTGGTCGGGCTCCTCGTCGAAGGAGGCGGCGGCCGCTTCCCAATAGGCGGCGTCGGCGGTCGGCAGCGGTGGGTTGAGGGAGTCGGTCACGGGCTGACGGGACGGATCGGCGGGCGCTTCGGGACTCATGTGCCGATGGTGACAGCACCCACTGACAACGCCGCGGACACGGGTTCCCGGCGTGCTGCGCGGGCCGGTGGCGGGCGCCGGGGAGAGCGCCCGGACGGGGTGAGGGGGTACCGTGGAAAAGGCCGGTCGAGTGCGGCGGCGCCACCCTGAGAGAGCGCCTGTCGCACGGTGGGGACCGGCATTGGACCGGTCATATGTGTGCCTCCCAGAGCAGCCGTCTCTCCGGAGACGGCGTCTTCGACCTCACGCGGACGGCCGTGGTGATGGCCGATCGCGCGGGGGTGGCGCAGGGCTGGACGAAGGGCGCCGAGCGGCTGCTGGGGTATGCGGTGTCCGAGGCCGTCGGCAGGCCCCTGGGGGAGCTGTTCGCGGGCGTGGCCACCGGGGCGCCGCAGGACAACAGGTGGGAGTCCCGGCTGGCGTCGGCGGACGGCTGGAGCGGGCTGGAAGCCGTACGGCACAAGGACGGCCACCGGCTCGACCTGGAATTCCGCGTACTGCCGCTGATGGACGCGCAGGAGCACTCGACACGTCTCGTCCTTGCCGCCGAGATGACCCGGACGCCCTGGTCGGGAGCGAGCCGGTCGTTCCTGGAGGGCATCCTCGGCATGTCACCGATCGGCGTGGCCATGGTGAACGCCGATCTCCAGTACGTGTGGCTGAACGACGCCTTGGAGCAGATGGGCGGCACCAGCCGCGAGCAGCGCCTCGGGAAGCGGCTGGGGGACATCCAGCCGGGCCTGGCCGTGGAGGCCATCGAGGCGGAGATGCGCAAGGTGCTGGCCACCGGCACCCCGTCGGTCGGCTACGAGTACCTGGGGCACCCGGAGTCCGATCCGCAGCGGGAGCACGCCTACTCCACCTCGTTCTTCCGGATGGAGGACGAAGCCGGTCAGGTGCTGGGCGTCTGCTACATGGTCCTCGACGTCACGGAGAGCTACCGGGCGCGCCAGCGGATGGCTCTGCTGAACCGGGCCGCCGAGCGCATCGGCAGCTCCCTGGACGTCTGGCAGACCGCGCAGGAACTCGCCGACACGGCGGTTCCGGAGCTCGCCGACTTCGTCACCGTCGATCTGCTCGACGCGCTGCTCTCCGGGGAGGAGCCGCTGCCCGAGCCGGTCGATGCCGCGGATCTGTTCACCATGCGCCGGGCGGGGCAGCAGTCGGTACGCGAGGGCTGTCCCGAGGCGGTGGTGGCGGTCGGGGAGGCGGCCGCCTATCCGGCGTCGGCGCCCGTCGTGCTGAGTCTCATCGACGGCGATTCGGCGCTGTTCCAGACGCTGGATCTCGCCGGGGCCGACTGGGCGGCCGAGGACCCGGTCCGCGCGGCGCACCTGCGGGAACTGGGCTTCCACTCGCTGATGGTGGTTCCGCTCCGGGCGCGGGGCGCCTTCCTGGGGGCGGCCGCGTTCGCCCGCTGGCAGCACACCGGGCCGTTCCAGCCCGACGACCTGGTGCTCGCCGAGGAATTCGTCACCCGCGCCGCGATCTCCATCGACAACGCCCGCAGATACACCCGGGAGCACAACGCGGCCCTCACCCTCCAGCACAGCCTGCTGCCGCACGATCTGCCCGAGCAGTGCGCGGTGGAAGCCGCCTACCGCTACCTGCCGGCCGACTCGCTCAGCGGCGTCGGCGGCGACTGGTTCGATGTGATCCCGCTGTCCGGCGCCCGGGTCGCGCTGGTGGTCGGCGATGTCGTCGGCCACGGGGTGCACGCCGCGGCCACCATGGGGCGGCTGCGGGCCGCGGTGCAGGCGCTCGCCGACCTGGACCTGTCCCCGGAAGAGGTGCTGGCGCACCTGGACGACATGGTCAACCGGGTCGGCCACGACACCAACGCCGACGACGGGGTCATCGGAGCCACCTGCCTGTACGCGGTCTACGACCCGGTCGGCTGCCGCTGCACGCTGGCCCGCGCCGGCCACCCCGCACCGCTGCTCATCAGCCCCGCGGGCGAAGGCCGGCTGCTGGAGCTGCCGACCGGACCGCCGCTGGGGCTGGGCGGGATGCCCTTCGAATCCGTCGAACTCCCGTTGCCGGAAGGCAGTCTGCTGGCCCTCTACACCAACGGTCTGCTGCTGGGGAAGACGCTCGATCTCGACGGCGGGATCACCAGACTGCGTACCGCCCTGGCCGATCCGCAGGCCCCGCTGGAGGATCTCTGCGACACGGTGATCGGCGGTCTGCCGGGCGGACGGCCGGTCGATGACGTGGCGTTGCTGCTGGCCCGCACCCGGGCCCTGGCACCGGCCCAGCTGGCGACCTGGGAGATCCCCGCCGATCCGTCCGCGGTCGGCCAGGCCCGCAGGTCCGCCGCCGGCCGGCTGGCGGAGTGGGGCCTGGAGGACCTCGCCTTCTCCACCGAGCTGATCGTCAGCGAACTGGTCACCAACGCCATCCGGCACGCCTCCGGGCCGATCAGCCTGCGGATGATCCGGGCGCGGACGCTGATCTGCGAGGTGTCGGACAGCAGCAGCACCTCGCCGCACCTCCGCCATGCGCGCACCACCGACGAGGGCGGCCGGGGACTGTTCCTCATCGCCCGGTACGCCGAGCGCTGGGGCACTCGCTACACCGCCCAGGGAAAGATCATCTGGGCCGAACAGCCGCTCCGTTCGGCCGACGGCCCCGTATCGGCGAACGCCATGGACGCGCTCCTGGAGGGCCTCGACGACATCGGCGACCCGGCCCCCGTCAGCGACACCGAGGACCGCTGACCACCACTCCCGCGCGGACGGCTCCCACTGCGCACGGCTCCGCCTGCGGACGGCTCCCGCCGACGTCAACTCCCGCTGCGGGTAAGGCCCGAGAGCGGCGCAAGGTGGCCGGGGCGCTGCCGCCAGGGCAACCGGCCACCGGTACGAGGGGCACTCCCCGCCACCCGCCGATGCCCGTTTCCTCCCCACCTGCATGAGCCCCCGCTTAGCCGTCCCTTAAGCGGACCATAACGATCACCAGGATCGCCCTTTCACCGGCAAAAGCGCTGTTCAGCGGGGCTAGCGTGCTGTTCGCAAGGCGGGTCGCGGACCGTCGGCGCCGGTCACCGGGGGCGGCGCCGACGGACGCGTCCCGACCCCCACCGCTCCCCCGCCACCCCCGCTCCCCGCACCTGAAGGAGACCCCCACCATGACCGTTCGTCGCAAGGCCACCGGGATCGCACTCATCGGCATCGCCCCGCTCGCGCTCACCGCGCTGACCGCGAGCCCGGCCGCCGCACACGGCTCGATGACGGACCCGGTCAGCCGGGTCTCGGCCTGCTACGCCGAGGGCCCCGAGAGCCCGCGGTCCGCGGCGTGCAAGGCCGCCGTCCAGGCCGGCGGGGCCCAGGCCCTCTACGACTGGAACGGCGTACGGGACGGCGAAGCGGGCGGCCGGTCCCGGACCCGTATCCCGGACGGCAAGCTGTGCAGCGCCAACAGCGCCGAGTACAAGGGCCTGGACCTGGCCCGCGCCGACTGGCCGTCGTCGCCGATGCGGGCGGGCGGCCACACCTTCCACTACAAGGCCACCGCGCCGCACCGGGGTTCGTTCGAGCTGTACCTCACCAGGGCCGGCTACGACCCGAAGAAGCCGCTGAAGTGGTCCGACCTGGAGTCGAAGCCGTTCGCGAAGGTCGTCGACCCCAAGCTCGTCAACGGCGAGTACGTCTTCGACGCGAAGGTGCCGGCGCGGTCCGGCCGCCATCTGATCTACAGCATCTGGCAGCGGTCGGACAGCGCCGAGGCGTTCTACACCTGCTCGGACGTGGTCTTCGGTAAGAAGGCGGCCGGCACCGGCAGCGCGGCGGCGCCCGCGCCATCCGCCTCCGCGCCGACCGACGCCCAGATCGCGGCGGGCGCCCCCAAGTCGTCGGTGGGCACGGGCCACCACCACGGCGGCCACGGCGGCCACGACGGTAAGGCCGGCCACACGGGCACGGTCCGGTCGGCGGCCGCCGACGCCCCGGCGCCCGCCGATCGCGCGGAGGCCAACGGCGCGCACCCCGACGGCGGCTCCCGGCCGGCCGGCGGGCAGCGGCTGGCGGAGACCGGTGGGGACAGCTCCACCGCCCCGCTCGCCGTGAGCGGCGCCGCCGTGGTCGCCCTCGGCGCCGGGGTCATGTTCCTCACCACCCGCCGCAAGGCCGCCCGGCACCGCGGCTGAACCCGGCGGCCCGGCGGGTCCGGGCAGCGACGCCGCCCCTGCTTCACCGCGGGGGCGGCGCCGCCGTATCAGGAGCCGGCCGGCGGCAGCGCCTCGATGATGTCGTTGGCGACATGCTGGTAGATGATCGAGCTCCGGCAGTCGACGACCTCCCGGCGCTTGAAGACCTGGTCCATCAGGAGCGCGTGCAGCCGGTCGACGTCGGGGACGGCGACATGGACGAGGAAGTCGTCGCCGCCCGCGACGACATAGACGCTGAGCACCTCGGGCAGCGAGGTCAGAAAGGCCTTGAAGCGCTCGATGACCTCGCGGTTCATCGGGCGGATACGGACCGTGAGCAGCGCCTGTACGGGCCGGTTGAGTGCGCGCAGGTCCACGGTCGCGCGATAGCCGGTGATCACTCCCCGGGCGCGCAGGGCCCGGACCCGCTCCAGGCAGGTGGAGGGCGCGATGTTCAGCCGACGGGCCAGGTCACGGTTGGTCTGCCGTGCATCGCGCTGGAGTTCACGCACAATCGCCGAATCAATGTCGTCCATGAGCCCCATGGTGCCGCAGCCGCCGAATTATGTTCGGTGAGAGGCCGGATTGATCAATCCAACGGTTACGTTCTGCGACTGTGACCGTACAACAAACATCCCTCCCGGCATCCGCACTACCGGATGTACGGCGGCTGGGCGTCGGCAGCGGTACCGCGCTGTGCGCCGGGGCCGTCCTCGGGCCCGGCGTGCTGACGCTGCCGTCCCTGGCCGCCGCCGCGGCCGGCCCCGCCTCGATCCTGGCCTGGGTGGTCCTGCTCGCCCTGTGTGTGCCGGTGGCCGCCTCCTTCGCGGCGCTCGGCGCGCGGTTCCCCGACGGCGGGGGCGTGGCCACCTACGTACACCGGGCGATCGGGCCGCGGGCGGCGGCCGTAGTGGGGTGGTGGTTCTACGGGGCGGTGCCGATCGGCGTGGTCTCGGCGTCGTGGATCGGCGGGAAGTACGTGGCCGACGCGGCCGGTTGGGGCGGCACCGGCGCGGCCGTGGTGGCCGGGGCGGTGGTCGCGGTGGCGCTGGTCTCCAACGCGGTGGGGCTGCGGCTGTCGGGCCGGGTGCAGCTGCTGCTCGGCGGGCTGCTGGCGGTGGTGCTGCTGGGTACCGTGCTGGCCGCCGCCCCGCAGGTGTCCGCCGCCCACTTCACCCCGTTCATGCCGGGCGGCTGGTCCTCGGTCGGGTCGGCGGCCGTGGTGCTGTTCTTCGCGTTCGCCGGGTGGGAGGCGGCCAGCCATCTGTCGGGCGAGTTCGCCGATCCCGGACGGGATCTGCCGCGGGTCACGCGCCGTACGCTCGCCGTCATCACCGTGCTCTACCTGGGGCTCGCGGTGGCCACGATCGGTGCGCTGGGGCCGGCCGCGGCCGGGACCGAGACTCCGCTGACCGAGTTGCTCGCCCGGAGCGTGGGCGGCGCCGCCCGCCCCGTGGCCGCCGTGGCGGCGCTCTTTCTGACCTTCGGCGCGGTCAACTCGTATCTGGCCGGGGCCTCCCGGCTCGGTGCGGCGCTCGCCCGGGACGGGGCGGCGCCGCGCGCACTGGCCAAGGGCGGCGCGCCGGGCGAGGTGCCGCGGCGGTCACTGGCGGTGCTCGGCGGGGCGGCCGTGCTCGTGGGGGCGGCGGCGGGCTTCGGCGGCGCCGACCTGGACCTCCTGATGAGGGCCACCGCCACCTGTCTGGCGGCGGTGACCCTCGCCGGCCTGGCCGCCGCGCTGGTGCTGCTGCCCCGCCGCACTCCCCTGTGGTGCGGCGGATGCGTGAGCGCCCTGCTGACGGCGGCCGTGCTGGCCTTCTCCGGATGGCTGCTGCTGATCCCGGCGGGACTCGCCTGCGCGGCCGTCGGCTTTCTGACGCTGCGGCGGGTCACCCGATGAGGCGGACGTAGGCCGCCACGGTGTAGTGGACCGGGCCGTGGCCGCCGGCCGCGCCCGGTGCCGGCGGGCCGTCGAGCAGCATCGCGGGCCAGTCGTGGCGCGGCCAGAGCGGGTCGGTGCCGCCGGACAGGCCGTCGATCAGCAGACCGGCCTCGGCCCCGGACACCGGCAGCTCCCACTCGTGCATGTTGCAGACACCCATCGCGCCCTTCCTCACCTGGTCCGCACCCCTTCCGCACTCGTTCTAGAGGCGCATCTCCAATATAGTGGAGAGTACCCTCTAGAACATGGCCAGGCCACCCCGGTTCGACACCGCACAGCTCCTCGACGCCGCCGTACGACTGGCGGCCGAGTCCGGGCCGTCGGGTGTCACCATGTCCGCGGTCGCGGCCGCCGCCGGCGCCCCCAGCGGCTCGCTCTACCACCGTTTCGCCGGCCGCTCGGCGCTGCTCGCCGAGGTGTGGCTGCGTACCGTCGAGGGCTTCCAGGCGGGCTACTTCGAGGCCCTCGAATCCTCGGACGACCCGCGCGCCGGGGGCCGGGCGGGCGCCCGGCACATCGTGGCGTGGAGCCGCACCCACCCGGACGAGGCCGCGCTGCTCCTGTACGGGGCCCAGGAGTTCGGGCGGGACGACTGGTCCGACGAGCATCTGCTGCGCGCGGAAGAGGGGAACATGGAGGTCCGGGCCGCCCTGGCGGCGCTCGCGGGGGCCCTGGGGCTGCACGGCAGAGAGGGCTTCGACCGGGTGACGCTCGCCGCCGTCGACCTCCCGCTGTCACTGGTCCGCCGCCATCTGCGCGGCGGCACCCCACTGCCCCCGCACGCCGAGGACCTGGCGGAGCGGTGCACCGACGCCCTGTTGGCCGCCGGCTGACCCTCACGCCCGATACGGAGCGCGGCCCGGCCCCGCCGCGGCAGCGGGCCGGGCCGGCTCCCGGTCAGCCCGGCAGACAGGTCGTCCGGGTGGCGTGCGCCGGGTCGAGGGCGTTGGCCGTCTCATGGAAGGCGACGCGGTCGACGAGCCCGATGGCCACATGCTCGGAGAGGTCGAGCCCGCACAGATCCTGGACCACCACATTGCGTACGTCGGGGCCGTTGAGGAAGGCACTCCGGTAGGGGGTGACGACCTCGTCGTACTTGGTCGCGATCACGGTGTAGTGCACGCCGGGGAGCGTGTCACCGCCCTCGTTGAGGCGGTTGAGGATGTCGGAGCCGGCGATCTGGTCGGCCAGCCCGGGGGTCAGCTTGTCGATGTAGTCCTTGGCGCCGGGAAAGTGGTCGAGCAGACGGGTCAGACCGTTCAGATCGGTGCCGTGGTTGTCGGGGGCCAGTCCGACCAGCGTATTCACCTTGTCCGCGCCGCCATGGAACTTCAGGTACACCCGCGACATCATGCCGCCCTGTGAGTGGCCGACGAGATCGACCTTCTCGGTACCGGTGGCGGTCAGCACCCGGTCGACATAGGCGGCGAGCTGCTGGGCGGACGCGTCGACCGGGCCCAGCCCGTGGAAGAACGGGACACCGGGCAGCTGACCGTAGTCCAGGGAGAAGACGCAGTAGCCGCGGGCCACCAAGTAGGGCGCCAGGCCGAGCCAGTTGTCGATGGAGTTGCCGAGCGTGCCGTGCACCAGGACCACCGGCCGCGGGTGGGCGGCGGAGGGCTTGCAGGAGTAGTTGTTCCAGCCACTGCCGGCGGCCGCGCGCGTGGGGTGCTGCGCGGCGTCTCCGGCCGGGGTGGTGGCGGGCGACGGGTCGGCGGCCGCGGCGGGGACGGTGGCGGCACCGACGGCCAGGGCGAGGGCGGGGAGAAGGGTGAGCGTTCTTGACCAGCGCAGCTTCATACGATGCTCCTTGCGGGGTGAGGGGACTCCGAAGTGCTCCGTGAGCCGTTCACCTGCGATCCGGATCGCAAGGGCCAACGCAGTTGACTGGCAAGTAAGTTACGGCTGGGTAAGCACGGTGGGCCAGCGGTGTGACGGTGAAGGAAGCCGCACACAACCCTCACCGGACGTCCCGGGTTCAACGAACGGTTTCCGTGCCTGTGCGCCCCGTCCGTCGCGACCGGACCGGATGTCAGACCCGTCGCGTAGAGTCGGCAACGGCTTGACCAGCTACGGGACTTGGCCAGGTAAGGGACTTGGCCGGGGACGAGACATGAGGGGGCGACCGATGGAAACGGCCGGGACGACGGATCTGACCGGGCTTGTGGAGATCGACTCGAAGGCGGAGCTGCGCGAGCTGATCGGTGAGCCCAGCTCCCACGCGGCGCACAAGACCCGGTACCGGCTGCACGACCTCGACCGGCAGTGGCTGGCCCGCTCGCCGTTCTGCGTGATAGCCACCGCGGACGCGCAGGGCCGGTGCGACGTCTCCCCCAAGGGCGACCCCGCGGGCTTCACCCATGTCCTGGACGACACCACCCTGGTGATCCCGGACCGCCCCGGCAACAAGCGCATGGACGGCTGGATGAACGTCCTCGACAATCCGCATGTCGGGCTGAACTACCTCCTCCCGGGCCGCGGTGACACCCTCCGCATCAACGGCCGCGCCCGGCTGCTGCGCGACGCCCCGTTCTTCGACGCCCTGACCATCAAGGGCCACCGCCCGCGGCTGGCGCTCCTGGTGGAGGTCGAGGAGCTCTTCTACCACTGCTCCAAGGCGTTCCTCCGCTCGGACCTGTGGAAGCCGGAAACCTGGCACCCCGACGCGCTGCCCTCCCGGGCCCGCATCGTCAAGGGCCTCGAAGCCCCGGACCACTCCCTGGAGGAACTGGAGCAGCACTACGGCCCCCAATACGCGGAAAAGCTCTACGGCTGAGGCGGGGGGCGTCGGGGGCGGAAGGCCACGGCGACGTCTGGCGCAGTGACGCCGCCTATATCGAGCAGCGGGCGGACCAGTGGGAGAAGGCCCTGCTCGCCGGCTGACCGGCGGCAAGCTACGGCCGGTTGACCCCGGGCCCGAGAGGCTTCGTGCCCGGCGGCGGTGGGGTCCGGCCCGCCTGGCCGAGGGTTGCGGCGGGGCGGACGCTCGCGGTGCCGAAGCGTGCTCTGGCGCGGTCCACGGCGGCCTCGATGCGGTGTGCCTTGTCGTCGGACGGGTCGAAGGTCAGCTGACGTGCGGCGCGTTCGGCGCGGCAGAGGTCTTCCGCGCGCAGTGCCACGGAGCGTACCCGCGCCCGCTGAAGTCCGAGCGCGGCGTGCAGCGCATAGGCCGCCTCGGTCAGCGCGGGACCGTGCGCGGTCGGCCCGTCCAGCCGCCGGGTGCGGGTGGTGGTGGAGCGGTCGGCGTAGCGGACGGTGAGGGTGAGCACGCGGGCCGCCTGCCCGCTCGCGCGCATCCGGGCACCGAGGCCGTCGGCGAGCGAGAGCAGCGCCCGGCGGCGCCTGGCCGGGTCCAACTCGTCGTGGCCGAAGCGGTGTTCGGCGCCCATCGAGCGGGCCGCGGCGTTGGGCGTCACCGGCGTCGGGTCGATACCGCGGGCCCGTTCGTACACGATCCGGCCCATCCTGGCGCCGAGGATCCGCTGGAGGGTCGCGGGCGGGGCGGCGGCGATCCGGCCGACGCTGTCGAGCCCGTACGCACACAGGGCGCGCGCGGTCGCCGGGCCGACACCGTGCAGTGCCGAGACCGGGCGGCGGTCGAGGAACGCGGCGACGGCCGGGGCGCCCTCGGGGACGGCCCGGATCTCCCCGGGCGCCGCCCCCTGGGCCGCCATCCGGGCGAGCAGCGGGTTGGCGCCGATCCCGATCGTGCACCGTACGCCGTGCCAGGCCAGCGCACGCAGCCGCACGAGTTCGGCGAGGCCCGTCGCGTCCCGGTCGAAGTAGCGCAGCGCACCGCGCACATCCGCCAGCGCGGCGTCCGGCGGCAGCGCCTCGATCACCGGGGTGAACTGCGCCAGCAGCCCCAGCAGTTGTTCGAAGCATCCGGCGCTCACGGGGGTGCCGTCGACGGTCCGGAACCGTACGTGGAGCATGCCCGGCTGCCGCGGGGCGCCGGGCGGATCCGGCGGTGCGGCGGGCGGCCTCGGCGCGGGGGTCATCCCGCGCTCCCCGGGCTGGAGTGCCACAGCTTGCGTCCGGTGGCGGCGCGTTCGCCGGGGGGCTGGAGGTCGGCCCACGGGTGCAGCTCGTAGCCGGTCGTCAGCCGGATGGTGCGGCCCGGGGCGGCGGCCGGCTCGGGCTCCTGGTCCGTCCCGGGCTCCTGGCCACGTCCCTGGCCCGGACCCTGGCCCGGCTCCGCCGACGGGGCGTCCGCCTCGGCCGACACCGCACCCGCCTCGGCCGCCCCCGCGTCCGGCACCTCCGCGAGCCGGGCGGCGACCGCCTCCAGCCCGCCCTCGCGGCGCAGTTCGGCCAGCTCGGCGAGGTTCCAGGCGGCGGCGCCGACCACGCTGAGGCTGCGCGGACCGCGCCGCTGGACCGTGCCGCGTACCAGCAGCAGCCAGGAGTGGAAGATCGTGTGCGCACAGGCCGCATGGCTGTCGTCGAAGAAGGCACAGTCGACCAGTCCGGTGCTGTCGTCCAGGGTGGTGAAGATGACCCGGCGGCCGGAGCGGATCGGCGGTGTCTGGGTGGCCGCCTTGGCCCCGGCGACCAGCACCGTCTCACCGTGCCGGGCGTCGCGCAGCAGCCGGGCCGGCAGCGCGCCCAGCTCCGCGAGGAACTCCCGGTGGTCGGCCATCAGATGACGGGAGGCGTCCATACCGAGGACGCCCAGCTCGGCGCTGAGCCGTTCGACCTCGCTGAGGTCGGGCAGCCCGGCCGGCTCGACCGGATCGACCGGTTCCGCGTCCGCGCCGTCGAGGGCCCGGCCGGGCAGCGTCAGCTGACCGCCGGGCGCCTGGCGGCCGCGGTGGTGCAGCTCGGCGAGGTACAGCAGCAGGTCCCGCCGGTTCGCCCCGAAGGCGTCCAACGCGCCCACCCGGGCGAGGCGTTCGGCCACCGGGCGGCCCGGCCTGGCCCGCTGCCACAGGTCCGGTAGCGAGTGGTAGGGCTGCCCGGCCTCGATCCGCTGCGCCTCGGCCTCGCTCATCCCGTGCACATCGGAGAGCGCGAGCCGCAGGCCCCAGACCGCGGAGTCCTCCGGGCCGTCGCCACGGGAAGCCGCACCGGACGCCAGTTCGATTCGGTGAGCGACCGCCGACCGGTTCACATCCAGCGGCAGCACCGGCACCCCGCGCCGCCGCGCGTCCGCGAGCAGCAGCCGCTTCGGATACATCCCCGGGTCATGGGTGAGCAGCCCGGCGTAGAAGGCCGCGGGATGGTGCGCCTTGAGCCAGGCGGACTGGTAGGTGGGCACCGCGAAGGCCACCGCATGCGCCTTGCAGAAGCCGTACGAGCCGAAGGCCTCGACGATCTCCCAGGTACGCGCGATCACTTCGGGTGCGTACCCGCGCCGCTCGGCGCGCTGCGCGAACCAGGCGCGCACCCGGCCCTGGAGCTCCGGATGCGACAGCGCCCGCCGCTTCTCGTCGGCCTCGTCCCGCCCGCAGCCCGTCATGATCCGCAGCAGCTCGATGATCTGCTCGTGGAACACCACCACCCCATAGGTCTCGCGCAGCGGTTCCTCCAGGTCGGGGTGCGGATAGCGGATCGCCTTGCGGCCGTGCCGGGCCTCGATGAAGGGCCGCACCATATCGGCGGCGACCGGCCCGGGACGGAAGAGGGAGATGTCGACGACCAGGTCGTGGAAGGTGGCGGGCTGCAACCGGCCGACCAAATCGCGCTGGCCCGGCGACTCGATCTGGAAGCAGCCGAGCGTCTCGGTCGAACGGATCAGGTCGTAGGTGGCGGGGTCTCCCGGCGGCACCTGTGCGGGGTCGTCGAGATCGATCCGGCGCCCGGTGGCCCGGCCGATCTCGGCGACCGCATGCGCCATCGCGGACTGCATCCGCACGCCCAGCACATCGAGCTTGAGCAGGCCCATCTCCTCCACGTCGTCCTTGTCGAACTGCGACATGGCGAAGCCCTCGCCGCTGGTCGGGACGACCGGCGTACGGTCCAGCAGCGTGGCGTCGGAGAGCAGCACCCCGCACGGGTGCATGGCGATACCGCGCGGCAGTGCGTCCAGCGCCTCGACCAGCGGCCACAGCTGCTCGCCGCCGGCCTCCCGCACCCCGCGCAGCTCCGGCAGCTCGGCCAGCGCGGCCCGGGCGTCCCGGGCACGGATGTGCGGGAAGGCCTTGGCCAGCCGGTCCACCCGCGCCGGGTCCATGCCCAGGGCGGCGCCCACGTCCCGTACGGCGTGCCGGACGCGATAGGTCTCGGGCATCGAGACGGTGGCGACCCGCTCCGCACCGAACCGGTCGAAGATCGCGCGGTAGACCTCCAGCCGCCGGGCGGACTCCACGTCGATATCGATATCCGGCAGCGCCGCCCGCCGCTCGGACAGAAAACGCTCCATCAGCAGCCCGTGCTCGACCGGATCGGCGTGTGCGATGCCCAGGAGGTGGTTGACCAGGGAGCCGGCGCCGGACCCGCGGGCCGCGACCCGGATGCCCATCTCCCGTATGTCGTCCACGACCTGAGCGACCGTCAGGAAGTATGAAGGGTAGCCGAGCCGTTCGATCGTGCGCAGCTCGCCGTGCAGCCGCGCCCAGCGTTCACGGTCGTGGTCGTAACCGCGCAGCACCATCCCGGCGGCGCAGCGCGAGCGCAGTACCCGGGCGGCGGTGCGGTGCTCCGCGCCGACCAGCCGCGGCTCGGGGAAGTGGATCCGGCCGAGCCCGATGTCGTCCTGCGGATCGACCAGGCACTCCCCGGCGGCCTCCTCGGTCATGGCGAGCAGCCGGTGGGCCAGGCCGCGCCGGAAACCGGCCGCCTCGGCGATCCGCTCGGCGGTGTGGCTCATCGTGGCGCCGTCCTTGAGCCAGCGCTCCCCGCTGTCCCAGGCCTCGGGCCGGTGCCGGTCCACCGGCACCAGCCGGCGGGCGGAGTCCAGGACATCGGCGACCGGGCCCTGGCCGGGGTCGGCATAGCGGACCGCGTTGGTCAGGACGGCGCGGAGGCCCTGGTCGACGGCGAAGCCGAGGGTACGGGCGGCCAGCCGCGGGGAGCCGGGGCCGCTGCCGGGCCGGCCGTGGTCGACGACCTCCAGGCGCAGCGCCTCGCCGTACAGCTCATGCCAGGGGCCGAGGAGCCGCGCGGCACGGTCCGGTCGGCCGGCCGCCAGCGCCCGGCCGACCTCGGAGTCCGGCCCGAGCAGCACGGTCAGCCCGTCCGTGGCGGCCTCCAGGGCACTCCACGGGAGGACGGGCTGCTCCCCCTGCCCGGCGTGGGCGGCCGAGACCAGCCGGCACAGGGCAGCCCAGCCGGCCGCGCCGTCCCGGGCCAGGAAGACGGCACGGGCGGCGGACTCGTCGAGGAAGGCGCCGCCGCGCACCGGGGTGCGGCGGCGCGCGGTGGGCGTGGGCGCCGACGCGCGCTCCGCCACGGCGAGTTCGCTGCCGAACAGCGGGCGGACACCGGCTTCGGCCGCGGCCTTGGCGAACCGTACGGCCCCGGAGAGCCCGTCCCGGTCGGTCAGTGCGAGGGCGTCCATACCGCGTTCGGCGGCGCGCTCGGCGAGCCGCTCCGGATGGGAGGCGCCGTAGCGCAGGGAGAACCCCGAAGCGGTGTGCAGATGCGTGAACCCGGGCATCCGCACCTCCTGCACCTCATCCGCCCCCCGGCTGACCTTGCGTCCCCCGTTCCTCCTCTCCACCATAACCCGCGTATCGAACATTCGTACGAAGACATGCCGGGAGGCCGGTCACGATCCGCCGATCAGCCCCACCGATCTGCGCCCCTTTGCCGCCAACCGGAAGATAAGGGAGCAAAAGCACCGGACCGGCAGCCGAAGTGCGGCGAGGAGCGAGTCATGGCCACGACGGACGACGGCACCCGCACCACCTTCCTCGGGGAGGTGAAGAGCGCGGTGACGCCGCATGCCTCGCTGCTGGTGCTCGGCGTCCTGGGGCTGGTGATCGCGTTCATCACGTCGTACACCGGCGCCTTCCACCACCCCGCACCGGCCGATGTACCGCTCGGCGTCGTCGCCCCCGCGCAGGCCAGGACGCAACTGGTGGGCAAACTGGACCGGCTGCCGGGCTCTCCTCTGGACCCGCGCGCGCTGCCCTCCGAACGGGCCGCCCGGCAGCAGCTCGCGGACCGGACCATCGACGGCGCACTGATCGTCAACCCCCGCGGGAGCACCGACCGGCTGCTGGTGGCCAGCGGGGGCGGCGCATCCCTCGCCCAGGCGGTCGAACTGGTCGTCCGCTCGGCCGAGAAGGCCCGGCACCGCACCGTACGCACGGTCGACGTGGCCCCCGCCGCCGCGGGCGACAGCCGCAGCCTGTCGTCCTTCTACCTCGTCGTCGGCTGGTGCGTCGGCGGCTATCTGTGCGCCGCGATCCTCGCGATCAGCGCCGGGGCGCGCCCCTCGAACGGACACCGGGCGGTCATCCGGCTGGCCGCGCTCACCGTCTACGCGCTCGCCGCCGGACTAGCCGGGGCGATCATCGTCGGACCGGTCCTCGGCGCCCTGCCCGGCACCTTCCTCGGGCTGTGGGGGCTGGGCGCCCTGACCGTCTTCGCGGTGGGCGCCACCACCCTGGCCTGCCAGGCCCTGCTGGGCATCCTCGGCATCGGCCTGGCGATCCTGCTGATCGTCATCCTCGGCAACCCGAGCGCGGGCGGCGCCTACCCCTATCCACTGCTGCCCCCGTTCTGGCGCGCCATCGGCCCCGCCCTTCCACCGGGCGCGGGCACCTGGACGGCACGCTCCCTCGCCTACTTCCGCGGCCACGCGATCACTGGCCCGCTCCTGGTGCTCGCCGCCTGGGCGGTGGGCGGCGCCCTGCTCACCCTGGCTCTGTCGATCTTCCGCAAGAAGGGCGAGAACCCGTCATGACCCTCCCCGCCGGCCGGCGCAGCGCCTGAGCAACCGCGCCCGGCGGGCAGCTGAGCCCGACCGGGCACCCGGCCCGGCCCCCACCCCTGGCTCACATATGCGTGCCGCCGTCGATCCGTATCTCTGTGCCGGTGATGAACGCACCGTCCCGCGAGGCGAGCATCGCGATGACCCCGGCGACCGTCTCCGGGCCGGCGAAGCCCTCCCCGATGGCCGGGAAGAGCTTGGTGAACAGGGTCATGTCGGCGTCCTCCGGCAGCCCCGGCACCGGGCCGCTGGTCATGCCGCTGGCGATGGAGCCCGGCGCCACACACACCGCGCGCAGCCCCTGCTTGCTGTACTCGCTCGCGATGGCGTGCGTCATGGACTGGATGCCGCCCTTGCTCGCCGCGTACGCCGACATGTACGGGTGCGCGAACGAGGCCGATGTGGAGCTGAAGTTGACCACGACCGGCGCCTCGCCCTCCAGGAGCGCGGGCAGCGACTCACGGATCATCAGGAAGGTGCCGGTCAGATTGATCGTGAGGACCTGGTTGAAGAGGTCCAGGCCGGTCTCGTGGGTGTGTGCGGCGCGCAGGATGCCGGCCGCGTTGACCAGCACGTCCAGCCCGCCGAGGGCGGCCACCGCCGAGGCGACGCCCGCCCGGACCGCCGCCTCGTCGGCCACGTCCAGCACCACGGTCTCCAGCCGGCCGTCGGTGCCCTCCGCGGCGGCCCGGTCGGCGGTGATCCGCAGGCCCGCGGCGTCGACATCCGCCGCCACCACCCGGCCGCCCTCGGCGAGGATCCGGTGGACCGTCGCCTGTCCGATGCCCGAGCCGGCTCCGGTGATCAGTACGCGGCGTCCGTCAAAGCGATGCATGGTCCAGCTCCGTTCTCGAAGTACCCGGGCACGCTAACCCGCAAGTGGCACTTCATGCCACTCGCGCCTGCCGTGCCACCCTGACACACACTCCCTACACTGAACCCATGCCGACCGCACCCCGCTCCACCCCGCCGCCCCGCCCCTCGCTCACCGAGCGGCGCAAGGCCGAGACCCAGCTGGAGATCGCCCGTACCGCGGCGGCCCTGTTCACGGAGCGCGGCGCCGCCGTCACCGCCGAGGAGATCGCCCGCACCTCCGGGGTCGCGCTGCGCACCTTCTACCGCTACTTCCGCACCAAGGAGGACGCGGTGGTCCCGCTGCTGGCCAACGGGGTGCGGGAGTGGCTCGACGATCTGGCCGCGCCGCCGGCGGACCCGGAAACCCTCCCCGTACGCGAGGTGCTGGAGCGGGCGGCCCACCGGGCCCTGACCCCCGCCGACGAACCGGCCGCCGAGGCACTGCGCCGGACCCGCGGGCTGCTGCGGGCGATGCCGGACGATCCGGCGCTGCGCACGGTCTGGCACCGGGTCCATCACGACTCCGAGGAGGCGCTGCGGCCGGTCCTGGCGCGGCTGACCGGTGCGGACCCGTGGGCGGTGCGGCTGGCCGCGGCCGCCGCGAACACCGCGATGCGGATCGCGGTGGAGGAGTGGGCGGCGGGAGATGCGGCGCCGGACGGGCCGCGGGGGCCGGGCGCACTGGTGGTGCCGGCCCTGCGGGCGCTCACGGCGGGACTGCCGGAACTGGTTGCACCGAGCCGGGCATACATGGGGAACGGGCGGGAAAACGCGGAGACCCGGGGCCGGTAAGGCGACCCGCGGGCGGCCGGTTCTTACCTCTCCGGGCGCCCCGGGCAGCACGGAGGGACCCTCCGGCCCCCCTCTTCGGCCAATCGCCGGAGATCCAACCCCGCCCGAACGACCGGTCGGCGGCCGGATTCCGTCGTTCCGTGGCCGATCACCCATTGCCCGGGGCATACCGGCAGCGGCATCCCCGCTGGCCGCACCCCGCTTCACCCCGGCCGTCCGGTACCGCCTCCGGCCGGTTCACGCCATTACTCTCAGCTTTCATCTAACGACTCAAAGTGATCGCTCCTTGCCCACTCGGGATGCTTTCGGGGTGCGGTTGGGCCAGACTCCCGTCCGGTATCTGCACCTTCGAGCAAGGGAGTGTTCGTCATGCGGTACATCACTGGGGCGGTCGCGCTCGGCGCGGCACTGGTCCTGGGCACGCTCGCCACCACCGCGCACGCTGTCGCCGCACCGGCGCAGCCCACGCGGACCGGCGGGCTCTACGCCCCCACGGCACTGGTGCTGACGGCCGGCCAGGGCGAAAGCCGCGCGACCGCCACGGTGCAGCGCGCCGTGACGCTCAGCTGTATGCCGGGGGCGACCGGCAGCCACCCGAACCCGAAAGCCGCCTGCGCCGAACTGCGCACGGTGGCCGGTGACTTCAACGCGGTGACCACTGCCCCGTCCGACCGGCTGTGCACCAGGGAATGGAACCCCTTCGTGGTCACCGCCGACGGCGTGTGGCAGGGCAAGCGGGTCTCGTACACCTACACCTTCGCCAACTCCTGCGCGATGGCCGACGGCATCGGCGCGGTCTTCGACTTCTGACCGGAACATCGCGTCAGATCCCCGGGCACCGGACGCGGTGCCCGGGGATTTCGCATGGGGTGGGGCGTGGACGGCGCCTAGGGTCAGCGCATGACCGCTCCCGACTCCGCCCCCGGCTCCGCCCCCAACTCCGTTCGCCCGTACGGCGCGGGCGTCGCCGTGCTCTCCGACATCCATGCCGTGCTGCCGGCGCTGGAGGCGGTGCTCGCCGAACCGGATGTCCGCGCCGCCGACCGCATCGTGCTGACCGGTGATCTGCTCGCCGGGCCGCTCCCCCGCCAGACCCTGGCGCGGCTGCGCGCCCTCGGCGACCGGGCGGTGTGGATCAGCGGCAACGCCGACCGTGAGATGGCCGCCGCCCGGCCGGGGAACGAACCGGGAGATCCGATGGACGCCTGGGCGGCAGGTCAACTCGGCCCGGACGAGCGGGAGTTCCTGGGCTCGCTGCCCGCCACCGTGACGCTGGAGGTGGCCGGGCTCGGGCCGGTCCTCTTCTGTCATGCCACCCCGCGCGACGACACCGAGATCGCGCTGGTCGACTCCCGGCCGGAGCGCTGGGCGGAGGTGCTGGCCGGGGTGCCCGATGCCGTCCGCACGGTGGTCTGCGGGCACACCCATATGCCGTTCGTCCGGTTCACCCACGGGCGGCTGGTGGTCAACCCGGGGAGCATCGGCATGCCATACGGCCGGCCGGGCGCCCACTGGGCGCTGCTGGGGCCGGGCGGCGGAGCGGTCACGCTGCGGCATACGGCCTTCGATCACGAGGCGGCCTGCGCCCGGATCGCCCGGGAATCGGACTCTCCGTCGGCGGCCGCGTGGGCGGATACCTATGTCCGGGCCCGGTGTTCCGCCGAGGAGGCACTGGCGGCGTTCGGGCCGGGCGACGGCCGGAACACCGCCCCGGGCACGGACGGCTGAGCGCCGCGGGACGGTGCCGGCCCCGGGCGACGAGCGGATCCGGGGCCCGGCACCGTGCGCCGGGCTGCTGCGGGGTGTGCCGGTGGGTCAGCCGATTTCCGCGCCGTAGGCCTTCAGGGCCTCGGTGACCGGCTGGAAGAAGGTTTCGCCGCCGTTGGAGCAGTCGCCGCTGCCGCCGGAGGTGAGACCGAGGGCGGACTCGCCGTCGAACAGCGCGCCGCCGCTGTCGCCGGGCTCGGCACAGACATCAGTCTGGATCAGACCCTCGACCGTGCCCTCCTGGTAGTTGACGCTGGCGTTCAGCGCCTTGACGGTGCCGTCGTGCACCTGGGTGGTGCTGCCGCTGCGCTGCACCTTCTCGCCGACGGTGGCCTCCGCGGCCTTGGTGATCTTCTGGGTGCTGCCGTTGTAGAGGTCGACCTCGCTCGGGTGCGCGGTGTCGCCGGTGTACTTGGCGAGCGAGTAGTCGTCACCGGGGAACTTGGAGTCCTCGGTGGTGGCGATCGCCGAGCCGCCCTGCTTGTCGGACCAGCTCTTGATCTCGTTGCCGCAGTGGCCGGCCGTCAGGAAGTGCGGCTGGCCGTCCTTGACGACGTTGAAGCCGAGCGAGCAGCGGGCACCGCTCCCCCAGATCGCGTCGCCGCCGCCGATGAAGGGTTTGAACTGCCCCTTGCTGTGGCGGACCTCGACCTTGTCACCGAGGCTGTTGGCGACCTTGGTGAGCCGGTCCAGCTTGGTGCCCTTGACCGTGCGGTCGGCGGTCACCACGACCTTGTTGCTCTGCGGGTCGATGCCCCAGGACGTGCCGGGGATGGTCGCCTTCGACTTCAGCGTCTGCCGGGCCGAGTCGAGCTGGGCGAAGGTGTGCTCGACGAGTCTGGCTTCCGCCCCCTTCGCCCGTACGGCCTTGGCCGCCGCCTGGTTCACGACGTTGACCACGAGCTTCTTGGCCTTGGCGTCATAGAAGGCACCGGCGGTGTCCGTCTTGAGGTGCGAGGCGAGCGTGCTCGCCGCAGCCGAGGTCAGCTTGGCGAGCGTCGGCTTGGGGGTGGGGGCCTGGGACGCGTTGGCGTTGGCGAGGGTGACGGTGGCGGTGGCGGCGAGGGCGAGCGCTCCGGCGCCCGCTATGACGGCGCGCCGGTTGGGTATGCGTCGGTGCTGCAACTCAGGGCCTCCCGTGGGGGAAGAGCCCGGAAACCGTGGGGAGTCGCCCGGGCCCGTGGAGTGAGGGGATCAGGACTGGCACGGGTCCGCCCCGAGAAGCGGCGGCTCGGGGAGTCGCGTCCATGCCAAGGTGGAGCCGAGTATTCCCATCCGCCTCACTCGCGCACAAGACCGAGTTCCGGTCTTACCTGCGGGAGTTCACCACTTCGCCACACGAAGGACACACCGATATCCGTGCACCTCGGCCGAGTGCGGACATCAGCGGACACGCGAAACGCGCGGCGGACGGCAACGTGTGAGGACTATAGCTGGCCGGAAAACACCGGCCCGGAACCGCCCCCCGGCGCATCGAAAACGCCGTATATACCCGCACCAAGGGGTACATACGGCATTCAGTGGCACATCGGAAAGGCAGCCTGCGCCCGCCTCAGAGCCTCATGCGCGAGGGCTTCCTACGGGAGGTCCTCCACCGGCGGGAGGTCCGCCAGCTCCGGCGGCAGGGCGACCTCCGCACCGTGCTCAACGGTCGTACGCGACGGCCGGGGCGCCGCCGGGGCAGGCCGCTGCACGCCGTCCCGCTCCGCCTCGGCGGCCGCGGTCTCCGCCTGGGCCTGGAGCCCGGAGCGCTCCAGGAACCGCAGCAGTTCGACCGGGAAAGGCAGGACAAGGGTGGAATTCTTCTCGGCGGCGACCGCCACCACGGTCTGGAGCAGTCGCAGTTGCAGCGCCGCGGGCTGGTCGGACATCGCCGCGGCCGCCTCGGCCAGCTTCCGCGACGCCTGGAGCTCGGCGTCCGCGTTGATCACCCGGGCCCGCCGGTCACGGGTGGCCTCCGCCTGGCGGGCCATCGACCGCTTCATCGTCTCCGGCAGCGAGACATCCTTGATCTCTACCCGGTCGACGGTCACCCCCCAGCCAATGGCCGGACTGTCCATCATCAGCTCCAGGCCCTGATTGAGCTTCTCGCGGTTCGACAGCAGATCGTCCAGCTCGCTCTTGCCGATGATCGACCGCAGTGAGGTCTGCGCCATCTGGGAGACCGCGAAGCGGTAGTCCTCGACCCGGATGACCGCGTCGGCGGCGTCCACGACCTTGAAATAGACGACCGCGTCGACCCGCACCGTGACGTTGTCGCGGGTGATGCCCTCCTGGGCGGGCACCGGCATCGTGACGATCTGCATATTGACCTTGCGCATCCGGTCGACGATCGGAACGATCATGGTGAACCCCGGCTCGCGCACGTCCGAGAGCAGCCGCCCCAGCCGCAGCACCACACCGCGTTCGTACTGCTTGACCACCCGCGCCGCCGCCATGAGATACACCGTGCCCGTGCAGGCCAGCGCCACCCCGGCCGTCACCAGTTCTCCGACCATCACGGCTCCCTGAACATGTGCCGTACGCGTCTGAATCGCACTGTTTACCATGGTATGCCCGGCCCGGAGGGACGGTCGAGGCTCAGGGGCGGACACGGCCGGGCCCCCGTCCGCCGGCGGACGGGGGCCGTCATACCGCCGGAGCCGGGTCCGGCGTTCGTGCGGGGTTCCCGCCGTACGGACCCGGGGCCGCGCGACCCGGGCCGTACGGACTCAGGCGGCCGGCGTCAGTAGACGCTCACGCCGTACGCGCTCAGCGCCTCGGTGACCGGCTGGAAGAACGTGGTGCCGCCGGAGGTGCAGTCACCGCTGCCACCGGAGGTGAGCCCGAGTGCCTTGGTCCCGGAGTAGAGGGGACCCCCGCTGTCGCCGGGCTCGGCACAGACCGTGGTCTGGATGAGGCCGGAGACGATGTCGCCGCCGCCGTAGTTCACGGTGGCGTTCAGCGCGGTGACCTTGCCACTGTGGGTGCCGGTGGTGGAGCCCCGGCGGGTGACCGACTGGCCGACGCCCGGGGTGCCGGCGCTGGTGATGTCCTGGCTGCCGACCATGCCGGCGTGGGCCACGGAGGAGTTCGTGTACTTCACGATGCCGTAGTCGTTGCCGGGGAAGCTGGAGCCGGCGGTCGGGCCGATGCTCGTGGTGTGCGAGGAGTTGGTGTACCAGGGCGGGTTGCCGTCGGTGCAGTGACCGGCCGTCAGGAAGTAATAGGTGCTGCCGCTGCGGACGTTGAAGCCGAGCGAGCAGCGCCAGCTGGGTGCGTAGATGGCGTCGCCGCCGGAGATGAACTTGCGGAAGGTGCCCGCGATGCGGTCGATGCGGACCGCGTCGGCGTTGCTGCCCGCGGCCCGCTCGATCTTGGCGATCTCCGCCCGGGAGACCGTGCGGTCGGCGGTGACGACCAGGGTGCGGGTCGCGCTGTCGACCCGCCAGGCAGTGCCGGGGACATCCGCGGCGCGTACCGCGTTCCCGGCGGCGGAGAGCTGGGCGGCGCTGAACTTCGGTGCGGGAGCGGGGTTCTGTGCGTGGGCGTCAGGGATGGCGATGGCACCGACGGCCACCAGTCCGGACGCCACGGCGATCAGCCGGGTGCGTCTCGCCACGCCGCTGCGGGGGGTGGTGCGCTCGTTCCTCACTGATTCCTCCGAGGGGATCGGGGGCCGCCGGTGGGCGGCCGGTGAGGCGCAGCCAAAGGGCACGCAAGAATCCGCACGTTCATTTTCGGCGTGCCCCTGACAAGCGCTGAGCGGAGTCTCGGGCGCACCACCCCCGCAGCGCAAGAGGTCCGCACCAATGCCTCCCGCCCGGCACCCGGCCGCACCCTCCCCGCCACCCTCAAAACTCCGCCCCGGCAGCCACATTGACGGCTGCCGGGGCGGCGCTGACCCCCTCGGTCGCGGATGGGACGGACCAGCGGACGATACGGTTCCGCCCCGCCCGCGCCCCCTCCTCGGTGCCGCGATCCGGGGAGGCGGCGAACGTGGCGCGAATGATGCGCCCGACCCCCCGGCCGGGGGGCGCGAAACCCACCCGGAATGCCGCGCTCCGGCTGCCATCGTCGGACAATCGGCCCGCTCAACTTTCGAGGGAAGCGGGTCCGGTGGACACAGGTCGGAATCCGCCGCCGCGTCAACACCCCTCCGATGGGCCAGTCTCCCGATCATCGGGCTATCCCGTGGCCCTCCGCCGAGTCCATTGGCATTTGCCCTGGTCCCGTGCACGAACCGACCCGCGGGTCAGCTCCGTTTTCTTGCCCGCACCGGCCCCGCTCACCCGATAGAGTACCGACCGTGATGTTCGTCGTACTGTCAGTTTCCTTACGGGGCGCGTAAGCTGATGCTGCGCCACCCTCTTTGCACCAGATGTGTCACGAACCCCCCGTGCGGCGGCTATCCACTTGGCACACCCTCCGCCTCATGAACGACGATAGGGGCGGACACGCAGAGACCGCGGGTGAGAGGAGGCGTCAATGGGATCGGTGCGCAAGGCGAGTGCCTGGCTTGGCCTCGTCGACGACAGTGATGACGAGCGCTACTACGACGACGACTACGCCGAGGGACCCGATGCCGGTGACTCGGGCGACAGCCCCTGGGTCACCGACCCCCGGATCCGAGTGGCCGACGAGGCCGCCCAGGACCAGGGCACCCGCATCGCCACGGTCTCCCCGGAGAGCTTCCGGGACGCCCGCGGCATCGGCGAACTGTTCCGGGACGGCGTGCCGGTGATCGTCAATCTGACGGCCATGGACTCCTCCGACGCCAAGAGGGTGGTGGACTTCGCGGCCGGCCTGACGTTCGGTCTGCGCGGTTCGATCGAGCGGGTCGCCACCCGTGTGTTCCTGCTGACCCCCGCCGACTACAGGGTGGTCAGCGGGGAGGCCCGCGGTCATCGCAACGGCGGCTTCTTCAACCAGAGTTGAGCCCGGCCCCCGGGTGTCCGGACGGAGGTCCGGGGGCCCGCGGCGGCAGCCACCGGCGCGCCGGCCCCCGGCTGAGGCAGAGCCCCGCTCAGCGGGCGAGGCCGCTCACCGGAAGGCGTCCAGGCCGGTGAGCGCCTTGCCCAGCACCAGCTGGTGCATCTCGACGGTGCCCTCATAGGTGAGCACCGATTCGAGGTTGGTCGCATGCCGCATGACGGGGTACTCCAGCGAGATCCCGTTGGCACCGAGAATCGTCCGGGCCGTGCGGCAGATCTCGATCGCCTCCCGTACGTTGTTCAGCTTGCCGAAGCTGATCTGCTCGGGGCGCAGCCGCCCCGCGTCCATCCGCTGCCCCAGATGATGGGCCAGCAGGATCCCCTTGTGCAGTTCGACCGCCATGTCGGCG
The DNA here is from genome assembly GCF_030406865.1 of Streptomyces sp. P9-2B-2. Lineage (NCBI taxonomy): Bacteria > Bacillati > Actinomycetota > Actinomycetes > Kitasatosporales > Streptomycetaceae > Streptomyces > Streptomyces sp. P9-2B-2. The sequence continues at coordinate 2,111,279 of NZ_CP129126.1, forward strand.
AGCTTGGCCTGGGTGAGCTGGAAGCCGCCGATCGGCTTGCCGAACTGTTCCCGCGTCTTCGCGTAGTCCAGCGCCGCCTCGAAGCTGGCGCGCGCGGCTCCCATGGAGCCCCAGACGATGCCGTAGCGGGCGTGGCTGAGACAGCCGAGGGGGCCGCGCAGTCCGGTGACCTCGGGGAGCACCGCGTCGGCCGGCAGCCGCACGTCGTCCATGACGAGTTCGCTGGTCACCGAGGCACGCAGGGACCACTTATGGGTGATCTCGGGGGCCGAGAACCCGGGGCTGTCGGTGGGGACCACGAAGCCGCGGATGCCGTCGTCCGTCTGCGCCCAGACGACCGCGACACCGGCGACCGAGCCATTGGTGATCCACATCTTGCGCCCGTTGAGCACCCAGTCCCCGCCGTCGCGCTTGGCGTACGTCCGCATCGCGGCGGGGTCGGAGCCGTGGTCGGGCTCGGTCAGGCCGAAGCAGCCGATGATCTCGCCGGCCGCCATGCCGGGCAGCCACCGCTGCTTCTGCTCCTCGGAGCCGAAGCGCCAGATCGCGTACATGGCGAGCGAGCCCTGGACGGAGACCAGCGAGCGGATACCGGAGTCGGCGGCCTCCAGCTCCAGGCAGGCCAGACCGTACTGGACGGCGGAGGCGCCCGCGCAGCCGTAGCCGGTCAGGGACATCCCGAGCGCGCCGAGGGAGCCGAGCTCACGGGCGAGTTCGCGGATGCCGGGGAGTTCGCCGCGCTCGTACCAGTCGGCGATCTGCGGCAGCACCCGGTCGGCGGCCCACCGGCGGACGGTGTCCCGTACGGCGCGGTCCTCGTCGGTCAGCAGATCGTCGAGGCCCAGGGGGTCGCTGGGGTCGAACGGCGGAAGCGTCGAGGACGGCGGTGCGGACATGGCGGGGCCTCCGGCGGATCGGCGCGAAAAACTAGCAGTGGTAGTTATTTGCGCTTCCGACGGTACGGGCCGCGGTGCCGCGCGGCAAGGGTCACCGCCGCGCGGCGGGGCAGGGACGCCCGGGAGGAGCCGGGGTCAGCGGCCGGAGCTCGCCGGGGCGGGCTCGCTGCTGTCGCGGCCGGCGCCCTCACCCGGGGCGGGCTCACCGTCCGCCTCCGCACGCTCCGTGGAGTCCGCCGCCCGGCGCGGCAGCCGCAGTGCGATCCCCGCGCCGACCAGCAGCAGCACGGCGCTGGCGACGAGGGTGACGTGCAGCCCGCGGACGAAGGAGTCCCGGGCGGCCTCCCGCAGGGCGGCGCGGGCGGCTCCGCCCATACCGGCGGCGACCTTGTAGGCCTCGCCGAGGGAGTGCGCCGCCGAGGCGGAGGCCCGTGCGGGGACGCCGTCGACGTGGTTCAGGCCCGGGGCGTAGGCGGCGTTCATGACGCTGCCGAGCAGGGCGACACCGATACCGGCGCCGAGCTGGTAGGAGGTCTCGCCGATCGCGGCGGCGCCGCCGGACTGTTCGGCGGGCGCCTCGCTGAGCATCGACTCGTAGGCGCCGAACAGCGTGGACTGGAAGCCGAAGCCGAGCAGCACGAAGCCCAGGGACAGCAGCCAGGGGCGGTCCTGAGCGCTCATCGCGGTCAGACAGAGCACCGCGACGGCCGTCAGCACGAAGCCGAGGGAGACCATCGCGCGCGGGCCCAGGACCTGAAGCATCTTCGAGCCGGTGAGGCCGGCGGCCATCGCGGCGAAGACCAGCGGCAGCATCCGCAGTCCGGTCTGCAGCGGGCTCAGTCCGAGGACGAGCTGGAGGTACTGAACGGCGATCAGCTGAAGGCCCACCAGGGCGAGCATGGCCAGCACGATGCAGGCGACGGAGGTGCCGAACGCGGGCCGGGCGAACAGCCGCACATCGATCAGCGGGTCCTTGCGGCGGCGCTGGCGGCGGACGAAGAGGACCAGCAGCAGGACGCCGAGGACGATGGGCAGCAGCGTGGTCGGGCCCACCACGGCCGCACCGCTGCCGATCCGCTTCACGCCGAGGACGATCCCCAGCACACCGAGCGCCGCGACGATCGCACCGATCACGTCCCAGGGGCCGTTGCGCTCACCGCGTGACTCCGGCAGCAGCCACCGCCCTATCAGCAGCATCGCGGCCATCATCGGGATGTTGATGAGGAAGACCGAGCCCCACCAGAAGTTCTCGACAAGGAAGCCGCCGAGGACCGGGCCGACCGCGGCACCGACCGCGGCCACCGCGCTCCACACACCGATCGCGACCGCGCGCTCGCGCCGGTCGGGGAAGACCTGCCGCAGGATCGACAGCGTGGCCGGCATGATCATGGCGCCGCCGATGCCGAGCAGGGCGCGGGCGACCATCAGGATCTGCGGATTGGGCGCGAGGGCGGCGGCGGCCGAGGCCAGGCCGAAGAGGCCGTAGCCGAGAAGGAGGACGCGGCGGCGGCCGACGCGGTCGCCGAGGGTGCCGAAGAGGATCAGCAGGGAGGCCGCGATCAGCGGATAGACGTCGACGATCCAGAGGAGCTCGACGGGTCCCGGTCGCAGGTCCTCGGTGACCGAGGGCACGGCGACGTAGAGGATCGTGGTGTCCAGCGCGACGAAGAGCAGGCTGACGCAGAGCACGATCAGCACGGTCCAGCGGTTCGCACCACCACGTGAAAGCCGGGGAACACCAGCCGTCCGTCCACTGCCGGACGCGGTCGTCCCGGACATGCAGCACCTCCAGTCATGCTCTCGCGGCCACGGAACAGGGCGCGAAAACGCCCCGGGCGAACCGGCGGCACGGGCGAGTTAAGACGCTCAGACTACGCGAGTCCCGTGGCGTGCCGCGTGGCTCACCTCACGATGAGACGCTCATCGCAGCGCCATGCGTTCCCCCACTTGCCGTCGGCAGTCGTTCTTCGGCCACCTGGATAATCGTCCCGATGAACGATCTTGCCTCCGCCGCCGTTCCCGGCCGGCCCCCGTACGACGGATCCGTCGTACGGGCCGCGCTGCGCCGGGCCGCGCCCGCGCTGCTGGCGTACGCGGCGATCCGGCTGCTGGGGATCGTGACCCTCGCCCTCTGGTCGGCGGCCGACGGCAAGAACTGGCACACCCTGCTGGCCGCCCGCTGGGACGCGCTCTGGTACACCCGGGTCGCCGAGCAGGGCTACGGCTACACCGTCGCCCTGCCCACCGGCGAAGTGCACTCCAACCTGGCCTTCTTCCCGCTGTTCCCCTGGCTGGAGCGCGGGTTGTCGGCGCTCACGACGCTGTCGCCCGCGGACGCCGGACTGTTGGTGGCCTGGCTGGCGTCGCTGGGTGCGGCCTGGGCGCTGTACGCGACCGGGGAGCGGCTGCACGGGCCGCGGGCCGGGGTCGCGCTCGCGGCGCTGTGGGCCGCGCTGCCGGTCGGGATCGTGCAGTCGATGGCGTACTCGGAGGCGCTGTTCACCGCGCTCGCGGCCTGGAGTCTGTACGCCGTGCTGACGGAGCGCTGGGTGTGGGCGGGGGTGCTGTGCTCGCTGGCCGGGCTGACCCGGCCGGTGGGCGCGGCGGTGGTGGCGGCCGTGTGGCTCACCGCGGCGGTGACGCTGTGGCGGGAGCGGGCCGGCGGGGCACGGCTGCGCACGGCGCCGCTCCGGCACCCGGGGATGCTGCCCGGTGTGCTGCTCGCACCGCTCGGCTGGTGCGGCTACTTCCTGTGGGTCGGGGCGCGGCAGGGCTCGTTCACCGGCTATCTGGACGTCCAGGAAGGCTGGGGCAACGGCTTCGACGGGGGGATCGCGTTCTGCTCCTTCGTCTGGCACCAGCTGTCGGGGCCCACGTTCGCGGCCGGAATCGCCCTGGTCGTCGGCGTCGGACTGGTGATCTGGCTCCACGTGCACGGGGTGCGGCAGGGGCAGCCGCTGCCGCTGGCCGTCTACGGCGGGGCGGTGCTGGTGCTCGCGCTGACCGCCAAGGGCTACTTCGGGTCCAAGCCCCGGCTGATGCTGCCGGCCTACCCGCTGCTGCTGCCCCTGGCAGTGGCGCTGGCGCGAAGACACCCGGTGTGGACCTGGCTGGTCGTCGGGGTGGCGGCGGCGGGCTCCGCGGTCTACGGGGCGTTCTGGCTGAACGGTTCGGGCCCGCCATGACCTCCCGTCGATACTCCGCGTGACCGATCGAGTCCGTTCCGTGAGCATCGCCGCGAGGAAACGTCACGCTACCCATGAGCGAATAGCCGATAAACTCCGGAGGGGAAAAGAAGATAAGGCGCTCAGGGTGACGACACGCGCATGCGCGGAGCCGATTGAGAATCGCCGGGAATTCCCTTCCAAATCCCTGTGGCGAAGCCTCGATTGAGACACATTCCACATCACATCGTCATTACAAAGCGCACAGTTTGACCAAGCACCTACATCACACGCGGTAACGTCGATTGAGTGCGTACCGATGACAAGCTCGACCAGATGGAGGAGCGCCCCACCGATCGCGTTCGACCGCCCAGCATGACCCCGACCCGGATGTGGCTGTTCTGGGGCACCCTGGCGGTCTATCTCGCGATCGTGGCCGGGGTGCTGGCCACTTCATGGCTGGTCACGTTCGACTGGCAGGTCATGTTCTTCCGGCCCTACAAGCAGTGGCCGGAGATCCATGCCTTCCTCGACTACTTCGTGGTGCTGGGGCAGCGCGGACCGACCGCGGTGGCGGTGGCCGCCTGGCTGGGCTGGCGCTGCTGGCGGCAGCGCAACCTCCACCCGCTGCTGGTGCTCGGCGCCTCACTGCTGCTGCTGAACGTCACCGTGGGCGCCGCCAAGCTCGGCATGGGCCGGCTCGGCCCGCACTACGCGACCGTGGTGGGCGCCAACGAGATGTGGCTCGACGGCGACATATTCCCCTCGGGTCACACCGCGAACGCCGTGGTCACGTGGGGTGTGCTGGCCTACCTGGCGACCACCTCGCTGCGCCGCCGCACGCTGTCGGTGATCGCCGCGCTGGGCGCGCTGGGCGTCGGCATGACCACCGTCTACCTCGGGACCCACTGGGTCAGCGATGTGCTGCTCGGCTGGGCCGCGGGGCTGCTGGTGCTGCTGGCGATGCCCTGGCTGGAGCCCGCGGTCACCTGGTTCGAGGACCGTCTCATGGGCGTCCTGCTGCGGCTGTGGCTGCGGCTGCGCCCCGATTCGCTGCGCGGGCCGCTGCCGGCCGGCGCGCCGGCCGCGGGAGTCTCCCGGCAGCGCCTCGCCTCCGACGGCGAGGTCCTGGTACGCGAGACGATCTCCGCCGGTACGGGCGGCCGCTCGGCCACCGGGCACACCCCGGACGGCTGGCCGCACCACCCGTCGCGCCCGTATTCCATCCGCTCGGAGCGCACGCCGACCACCCCGGCGGGCAGCCGGCGGCCACCGCACGCGGACCGCGTCCCGCGCACCTCGCCGCTGAGCCCGACGTCCGGGCGCGGCCGCAACGGGAGCGGCTGACCGCCCCACCAGCCGCGGGGCCGGTACGCACACCCTCACCCCGCACCGAAGGCCCCGGCCGCTCCCAGGAGCGGCCGGGGCCTTCGTCGTCGACAGCCGCGGTCAGCCCTGCCAGCTGCGGTGCACCTCGCCGTCCTTGACCTCGAAGTTGAGCCGGCCGGCCAGGTACTCCATCGTGATGATCGCGCCCGGCGGCAGCGAGCGGACGGTGGTCCAGCCGCGCGCTCTCGCCTGTTCCTCGGCGTCCTGCTGCGCGAGACCGACATACGCCTCGATGTCGTCCTGGGGGTTGTCGGGGAGGTTCGGTACGTCCATGACAGCCACCGTAGGCGCCCGCGACGGCCCGTGGAAGGCCCGCCCTCGCACGCCCCGGTGACTTCCCGGTCCGGCATTGGTCACACTTGTGTCACAGCGAACGTGCGCGCGTTTGCCGGAACTTCCGTCACCCGTACGCGCCGCGTGACGGCGCAACCGGGTGGAAAATTAATCGGCCGGAATTCCGCCTTGATCGAAGACGGAACGGACGCAGTCGGTCCGGTCAACGCGACGCGCCGTCCGAAAACAATCCCCTGTCAGTTCCGGATTTGCATTACCCGACGCCCTTTATCGGCCGACCGGAAATTGGCCAACGAGACACACTCCACACACATTTTCCGCACATCACCCATCACCTCGCTTACCGGGCCCCTCGCTCTCCCGGCCCCGCCGTCCACCGCCCGCCGGATGCCACCGGAACGGACCGGAGCGCCCTCTCGCCCTGCGTCCCCCACGCGAGCATCATGTGCCGGGCCCCAGTCCACCTTCGACGAACGAGGTGCAGCGGATGGTTACGGACGCCGACCGGGCGCACATCCGGCCCTCCGGGGCGCGGCACCCCGGCTCGGTGCTGGTGGACTGGCTGACCACCACCGACCACAAGAAGATCGGGCACCTCTACCTGATCACCGCGTTCGGGTTCTTCCTGGTCGGCGGCCTGCTGGCGATGGTGATGCGCGCCGAGCTGGCCCGTCCGGGGCTCCAGATCATCAACGCCGAACAGTTCAACCAGGCGGTGACCATGCACGGCACGATCATGCTGCTGCTGTTCGCCACCCCCGCGTTCGCCGGTTTCGCGAACGAGATCATGCCGCTTCAGATCGGCTCACCCGATGTGGCCTTCCCGCGGCTGAACATGCTCTCGTACTGGCTGTTCCTCTTCGGCGGGCTGATCGTGCTGGGCAGCTTCCTCACACCGTTCGGCGGCCCGGCCTTCGGGTGGACGGCCTACGCCCCGCTCAACTCGATGGTCCGCTCCCCCGGCGTCGGCGCCGATATGTGGATCATGGGGCTGGCGCTCGCCGGATTCGGCACGATCCTCGGCGCCGTCAACTTCATCACCACGATCATCGTGCTGCGGGCGCCCGGCATGACGATGTTCCGGATGCCGGTGTTCACCTGGAACGTGCTCTTCACATCGATCCTGGTGCTGATGGCCTTCCCCGTGCTGGCGGCCGCGCTGCTGGTGCTGGAGGCGGACCGGCAGTTCGGGGCGGTGGTCTTCGACGCGCAGTGGGGCGGGGCGCTGCTGTGGCAGCACCTGTTCTGGTTCTTCGGCCATCCCGAGGTCTACATCATCGCGCTGCCGTTCTTCGGCATCATCACGGAGATCATCCCGGTCTTCTCCCGCAAGCCGATCTTCGGCTACGTCATGCTGATCGGCGCGACGATGGCCATCACGGCGCTGTCGGTGATGGTCTGGGCGCACCATATGTTCGTGACCGGGGCGGTGCTGCTGCCGTTCTTCTCCATCATGTCGTTCCTGATCGCGGCGCCGACCGGGGTGAAGTTCTTCAACTGGATCGGCACCATGTGGCACGGCTCGGTGTCGTTCGAGACGCCGATGCTCTGGTCGATCGGGTTCCTGGTGAGCTTTCTGTTCGGCGGGCTGACCGGCGTCATCCTGGCCTCACCGCCGATGGACTTCCACGTCACCGACTCGTACTTCGTCGTCGGCCACTTCCACTACGTCGTCTTCGGGACGGTCGTCTTCGCCACCTACGCGGGCTTCTACTTCTGGTGGCCGAAATTCACCGGCAAGATGCTCGACGAGCGCCTGGGAAAGATCCATTTCTGGACGCTGTTCATCGGCTTCCACACCACCTTCCTCGTCCAGCACTGGCTGGGCGTGGAGGGCATGCCCCGGCGGTACGCCGACTATCTGGCCGCCGACGGCTTCACGGCGCTGAACACCTTCTCCACCATCGGCTCCTTCCTGCTCGGGCTGTCCACGCTGCCCTTCCTCTACAACGTCTGGAAGACCACCCACCACGGCGTCAGGATCACCATGGACGACCCGTGGGGCTTCGGCCGGTCCCTGGAGTGGGCGACGTCCTCACCGCCGCCCCGGCACAACTTCACGACCCTGCCGAGGATCCGCTCCGAGTCCCCGGCGTTCGATCTGCACCACCCGGAGGTGGGGAAGCAGCCGGTGGTGGTACCAGAGCCCGGTCCAGCCGGTCCCTGACCTCCTGTACCTTGCCGAGCAGCTCCGGCGGCTCCCGGACCTCGAAGTCGAAGCCGGTCAGCACGATGTGCAGCACCATCAGGTCGAGGCTGTGCGCCCCGGTGCGCAGCAGACAGTGCCGCTCGTCGACCGCTTCGAGCACCCCGGCCGCCGGGCTGATGCGCGCCGCGGCCTGCTCCAGCGAGGCATGCAGCAGCACGGTGGCCCGGGTCGCGTACGCCCGGGTGGAGATGCCCTGGGAGACATAGGCGGCGAGGTCCTCGGCCGGTGGCGTACGGGGGTCGAAGCGCGGGCCGTGCGGCGGGGTGGGGGTGATGCGGTCGGCACGGTAGGTGCGCCAGTCGTCGCGGTCCACGTCCCAGGCGACGAGGTACCAGTGGCGCCGGGCGCAGACCAGGCGGAGCGGTTCCACGGTGCGGCGGGAGGCCGTGCCGTCATGGGTGGTGTAGTCGAAGCGGAGCCGCTGGCTGTCCCGGCAGGCGTGCGCGAGTTCGGTGAGGGTGTGCGGATCCACCCGGGGGCCGCCCGCGTCGAGGATCGGCACGGTGAAGGCGGTCAGCGCCCCGACCCGGCGCCGCAGCCGGTGCGGCAGCACCTGCTCCAGCTTCGCCAGCGCCCGTACGGAGGCCTCCTCGATGCCGTCGACACCACCGGCCGCGGCGGTGCGCAGCCCGACCGCGACCGCCACCGCCTCGTCGTCGTCCAGCAGCAGCGGCGGGAGTTCGGCGCCCGCGCCGAGCCGGTAGCCGCCGGCCGTCCCCGGCGCGGAGTGGACGGGGTAGCCCAGTTCGCGCAGCCGGTCGATGTCCCGGCGCACCGTGCGCGGGGTGACATCGAGCCGGTCGGCGAGCTCCGCGCCGGACCACTCCCGGTGGGCCTGTAGCAGGGAGAGCAGACGGAGCAGACGTGCCGAGGTCTCCAACATGGCCCGAGTTTCGCAGCCCTTGCGGACAGCTGCGGTCCTCGATACCGGACCGGGACCGCAGCCGGTGCCCCGTCAGTCCTCGGCCGGCCCGGCGACCCGTAGGGCCAGGTCGTTGTCGAGCGTGTAATACGGGCCGATCCTGAGCTCGCCCGCGGCGGCCGGCACCGGCAGCGCCGGGTAGCTGAACACCTGCTTCTTGTCGGCGACATCGTCCAGGAGGCGGGCGATCCGCACCGACCGGGCACCGTCGGCGAGGCGCAGCCACAGGTCCCACGGCTCGCTGCCGTGCGCCCACCGGCCGACCAGCTCCGCGTAGGGCAGCGTGAAGGTGAAGTCCGCGCCGTCGACGGTCAGCGGGACGGCCACCGTGGCCGGTGCCGTCTCCGGGGACTTCGGATTGCGGCGCGCACGGGCCTCCGCACGGGCACCGGCGGCCGGGACGGCACCGTAGAGCCGGCCGGAGACCGTCATGCCGTCGGGGGCGACAAGGATGTCACCGGCTTCGGCGTGCGGGCCGCGCAGCCAGCTGCGCAGCGCGAGGTTGCCGAACTTCGTTGCGTACGGGATGCGCACACCGAGGCGGCCGATGCCCGCCAGCGGCCGGCGGTCCACCAGCGACCGCAGATCGTTGACGCCGGGCAGCAGGCGCCGGGGGTCCTGGCCGTCGCCGAGGTCGGCGTAGGCGTTCCAGCGGCCCTCGGCGAGCGCAACGGTGCTGGGCAGTACGGCGCGCAGCCGTCCGGCGCCGTTCGGCCCGAGCGGCAGCCGTACCTCGTCGTCCGCGCCGTCGCCGCCGCGCAGCCGCAGGACCAGCGCCGCGCTCCAGGTGGTGTGGGTGTCCTGAGGGGCGTTCAGGTCGAAGGTGAGGCCGCCCGCGGAGTCCGCGATGCAGTCGGCCCGCAGCTCCGCCGGAGCCGCTTCGCCGCCCCGCTCGCCCGGCCGCCCGGGGCCCTCGGGTCTCGGGCTCGCCGGAGCCATGGGTTCCTGATCGATGGCGGACGACTCCTTCGTCTCGTGTCCGGTCACGGTCAACTGGCTCGCCGCCGTCATACCGTCCGCACCCCTCTCAGCGCGGCGCGGGCCGCGTCCTTGGTGGCGTAAGCGCCGCTGAGCAGGGCTCCGCGGGCGCGATGCAGGCTGCTGTGCCATCGGCTGTCGCGCCTGCGGGCGAGCAGCTCCCCGAAGAGCGCCTCATAGCGCCCGGCGACCGTGGCGGGGTCGAAGCGCGCCGACGAGGCCAGCGCGGCCACCCCCATCCGCCTGCGGGCGGCATCGTCGTTGATCAGCGTCAGCAGCGAGCCGGCCAGCGCCTCCGGATTGCCGACCGGCACCAGCTTGCCGTCCACCCCGTCGTCGATGATCTCGCCCGGCCCGTGCGGGCAGTTGGTGGCGACGACCGGCAGACCGCAGCGCATGGCCTCGACGATGGTCATCCCGAAGGACTCCAGGCTGGAGGAGACCGCGGCGATCGAGCCCTTGGCCCACTCCGGCTCCAGAGGGTTGGCCGGGCCCATCAGGAAGACGTGGTTGTACAGGCCGAGTTCGTCGATCAGGGCGCGCAGCGTGGCCTTCTCGGCGCCGCCGCCGTAGATCCGCAGCCGCCAGTCGGGCCGCTCGGCGGCGACCTGGGCGAAGGCGCGTATCAGCACGTCATAGCGCTTGACGCGGGCGAGCCGGCCGGCCGCGACGACCCATTTGCCGCTGCCGTCGGCAGGTGCGAGAGCGGGCGCCGGCACGCTGTTGGGCACCGCCTCGACGCGCACGCCGGGCAGCCGCAGCGTCCGGCGGTAGGCGTCGGCATCGGCCTCGGTGACGGTGGTGACCGCGTCGAGGCGCGGATAGGCGCCGCGCAGCGCCAGCTTGAGCGCCCGGTTGTGGGTGTCCAGGGTGAGGTGCTCCTGGCCTATCCGCACCGGGCCGCGGCGCGCCTGCCTGGCGATGTGCACATTGAGGCCGGGCCGGGTACCGACCAGCACGTCCGCCTCCGTACGGCGCAGATACTGGGCGATCCGGCGGTCGGTGAGCTCGCTGTACTGGTCGTAGCGGCCCTCGGCGGCGGGGAAGACCCTGGCGGGACGGGCGTGCTCGGGATCGGCGCCGTCATGGCCCGGACTGCTCTCCCTGAGGTCCACGAGATGCCGCAGCGAAACACGGGGACCCAGGTCGAAGACCGGGTCGTCGCGGTGCCGCAGGACGGACACGATCTCGACGTCATGCCGTTCGGCCAGCGTCCGGGCCAGATTGAACGTGGTCCGGATCGTCCCCCCGATACCGTAGGCATTGTGAATCAGGAATGAGATGTGCATCCGTCCCCGTGTCCCCTGGTCTTCCGGTCCTGCCTGATCTCCCCCGGGGCCGCTTCGCGCTCCCCTCCTGATGGTGCGAGGCAGCCCCCTGCTCTAGGGAAGGACCGCGAAACGGGGATCCCGGTTGGGCCTTTCGCCAACTTGTTCCAAAAGAGTTAGTTCATCGGTAATCACTTCATGGAACCCTTGGGCCATAAATCCCCTCCGCCCCACGGGAGCCGGAGACGTCCGCTGAGCGCCGCGCACCCCGGCCCGGCGGCGCCCCCGGAAAATCGCTGGCCGCCGCCCGTCCCCCGCGTCACGCTGGCCCCATGGATGACTCAACTGTTGATGACACCGCCTTATCCGCATTCGTGGAGCAGGGCTTCCTCCGTGTGGAGGGCGCGTTCTCACCCGAGGTCGCGGCGGAGTGCCGGGAGATCATGTGGCGGGACCTCCCGGGTGAGCCCGGCGATCCGGCGACATGGAAGGACCCCGTCGTCCGGCTCGGCTTCTACGGGCAGGAACCCTTCCGGGCCGCCGTCAATTCGCCCCGGCTGCGCGCCGCGTACGACGCGCTCACCGGAAAGGAGCGCTGGGCTCCGCGCGGCGACCTCGGCACGTTCCCGGTGCGGTTCCGCAGCGACGACGAACCGGGCGACGACGGCTGGCACATCGACGCGAGCTTCCCGGGCGACGACCCCGCCGACTTCCTGTCCTACCGGGTGAACGCCGCGTCCAGGGGCCGCTGGCTGCTGATGCTGTTCCTGATGTCCGACGTGGGGGACGACGACGCGCCGACCCGCATCCGGGTCGGCTCCCATCTGGACGTCGCCGCACTCCTCGGGCCGGAGGGTGAGGCCGGGCTGTCCTTCATGGACCTCGCCGGGCGCGCGGTGCCCGCCACCGAGCACCGGCCGCTCGCCCTGGCCACCGGCCGCGCCGGTGACGTCTACCTCTGCCACCCATTCCTGGTGCACGGCGCACAGCCGCACCGGGGCACCGAGCCCCGTTTCATGGCCCAGCCGCCGCTGCTCCCCAGGCCGGGTGCGGACCCCCGCATCGAACGGCCCGACGGGGACTACTCACCGGTGGAGGTCGCCATTCGACGCGGTCTCGGATACTGACGCCGACGGCCCAGCGTTCAGGGCCGTTCTAGGGGAGCCGCAGCCGGGTGCCGATCGACAGCCGGTTGGGGTTCTGGCCGATGGCCGACCGGTTGGCCTTGTAGAGCGCCTGCCAGCCGCCCGTCACCCGGTACTTGGCGGCGATCTCGCCGAGCGTCTCCCCGCGCCGTACGACATGGGTCCGGCTCTTGGCGGTCAGCCCGTAGCGCCGGGCGCACTCCGGCCAGGCGCCCCAGCCCTGGGCGGCCTGGACCCTCTTCGCGACCTCGATCTGCTCCTCACGGGAGGCGAGGTCGGCCCGCCGCGCGAAGGCCAGGCCGCCGAAGTCCTCCCAGGTGGGCTGGTGGAACTGGAGCCCGCCGTAGAAGGAGTTGCCGGTGTTGATGTGCCAGTCACCGCTGCTCTCGCACTCGGCGAGGCAGCCCCATGGCCACTGGTCACCGGCGCAGGCGTGCGAGGTCCTGCCGGGGCCGTCCGGCCCGTCGGCGGCGGCGCCCCCGGGCAGGCCCAGGAGCAGGGCGGCGGCCGCCGCGGTGAGCAGCCCGACGGATCCCACGAGGCGCCGTGGCGCCGAAGAGTTGTCCGACATAGCCGGTGACGGTAAGCAGCCCGCCGGCGCCGGCGAGCGTGCCACGCCCTCGGCGTCCCGGTCCCACCCGGTCCGGCGTACGGAACGCCGCCGACTGCGCCAAGTTCTGCGCAAGAGTTGGCGTTAAGTGACCGCTTGTGGGGCGGCTTTCCGTGATTTTCCGCTGTGCGGCGATTGGTTCGATTCTGTTCCCGTCCTCGCGTGACTCCTGCCGCAGGTCACCCGTTGTGCTTGTACGAGCCGGGAGACCACCCGGCAGACGCACAGAGATCGAGGAGCCACCCGTGCCGCGCATGCTCGACGTCAGCGACGACGTTCGCGCCGAGATCGGCGACGAAGAAGCCGACCGCCTGCTGGCCGGTGGCGACGCCCCCGGCAGCTATGACTGCACCTCCTGCCGGACCCCCGGAGACAGCGACCAGGAGCGCACCAGCACCGTCCTGTTCGTGGGCGAGGAGACCGCGGTGCTCGCGTTCGCCCATGCCACCTGCATCCCCTCGCAGGTCGTCCCGGTCTCGGAGGAGCAGCTCCAGGGAGCCGTACGCTCCATCACCGGAGAGGACGCCGCCCCCCGCACGCCCGGATCGCAGCCGTCCCCGGCCGTCCCGGTTCCCACCGCGCCCCGCCAGGCGACCCTCGGGATCACCTGCGGTCTGGTGCTCGTCGAGGCCGACCTGCGCCCGGCCCTGGTGGTCGAGCCCGACGGCCCGATCGCCCGTCCCGGCTCGGCCGGCCCGGATGACGACTTCCTGCCGCTGCTCCTGGAGCAGGGCTTCCACCCGGTCACGGACATGAACCAGCTCCCCGGCCCGAACCCGGGCTGGTCCGCGCTGCTGGCCATGGGCAAACTGCACGCCGTCCTCCAGCCGGGCAACTCCGGCCAGCAGTCCGCCTGGTGGCAGGCCCACCAGCCGCTGGCCGTCTCGGACGGCTGGCGCGCCGCGGCCAACAAGGCACAGTCCGTGGTGCTGTACGCCGCACCCGCCGGCACCATCGGCCACCAGCCCCGCGAGGACCTGATGCGGCAGGCACTGGAGGACGCCGCCGCGAAGGGCGCCTTGGTCGCCGCGGAGATCCCGCTGGCCGGCACCTGATCTTCCCGTGGTCCCGATCGCGGGGGCAGGACCGCCGATCCGGCCGGTCATGCCCTCGCGATCAGCCATTTCCGCAGGAAAGCCGCATCCCGCGGCCATCGGGGTCGTTGGCACATACGTGCACGCATACGACCCCTCCGTTCCCGCCCAGTACACCCACCCGATCCCCGGCATGCGCCCGTCACGCGAACACGGGCCGGCGCACACCGCGGACCACGGCTCGGCCACGCCGATCTATGACGCGCTGTACGCCGAGTACCGCCGCAGCTTCCGGGCGCTGCCCGGGGACCGTACGGACGAGCCGGAACTCCCGGAGTCGCTACGCGGAAGCTGGAGCCGTACGCCGGGCTCCGCGGGCCACTGGGAGGTCGTGAGCCGACAGCCCTACCACTCCCGGGGGCAGGGCCCGGCGGCGCTCCCACCGGCCCGGCGGGATTCCCGGCCGCGCGGACACTGAGCCGTCCGCACGGCCGGAGAGCGCCGCTACTTCTTCTTGCTGCGCTTCTCGCGCACGCGCACGGAGATGTGGATCGGCGTCCCGTCGAAGCTGAACTCCTCCCGCAGCCGGCGCTCGACGAAGCGGCGGTAGCCGGCCTCCAGGAAGCCGGAGGCGAACAGGACGAAGCGCGGCGGCTTGGTGCCCGCCTGGGTGCCGAAGAGGATGCGGGGCTGCTTGCCGCCGCGGATCGGGTGCGGGTGGGAGGCGACGATCTCACCGAGGAAGGCGTTCAGCCGCCCGGTGGGGATCCGGGTCTCCCAGCCCGCCAGCGCGGTCTCGATCGCCGGGACCAGCTTCTCCATGTGGCGGCCGGTGCGCGCGGAGACGTTTACCCGCATCGCCCAGGGGATCTGCACGAGGTCCCGCTCGATCTCCCGCTCCAGGTAGAAGCGGCGCTCCTCGTCGAGGGTGTCCCACTTGTTGTAGGCGATGACCAGGGCGCGTCCGGCCTCCACGGCCATCGTGATGATGCGCTGGTCCTGGACGCTGATGGACTCGGACGCGTCGATCAGGACGACGGCGACCTCGGCCTTCTCGACGGCCGCCGCGGTGCGCAGCGAGGCGTAGTAGTCGGCGCCTTCCTGGAGGTGCACCCGGCGGCGGATACCGGCGGTGTCCACGAACTTCCAGGTCTTGCCGGCCAGTTCGATCAGCTCGTCGACCGGGTCGCGGGTGGTGCCGGCCTGCTCGTTGACGACCACCCGCTCCTCGCCGGCGACCTTGTTCAGCAGCGACGACTTGCCGACGTTCGGGCGGCCGATCAGCGCGATCCGGCGGGGGCCGCCGAGGGCCGTGCCGAAGGTCTGCGCGGGGGCCTCGGGCAGCGCCTCCAGCGCGGCGTCGAGCATGTCGCCGGTGCCCCGGCCGTGCAGCGCGGAGATCGGGTGCGGCTCGCCGAGGCCCAGCGACCACAGCATGGCGGCGTCGGCCTCACCGGACTGGCCGTCGACCTTGTTGGCGACCAGGACGACGGGCTTGCCGGAGCGGCGCAGCAGCTTGACGACGGCCTCGTCGGTGTCGGTCGCGCCGACCTTGGCGTCGACGACGAAGACGACCGCGTCCGCGGCCTCGATGGCGAACTCGGCCTGCATCGCCACGGAGGCGTCGATGCCGAGGACGTCCTGCTCCCAGCCGCCGGTGTCGACGACCTTGAAGCGGCGGCCGTTCCAGTCGGCCTCGTAGGTGACACGGTCGCGGGTGACGCCCGGCTTGTCCTCGACGACCGCTTCCCGGCGGCCGATGATGCGGTTCACCAGGGTCGACTTACCGACATTGGGGCGGCCGACGACGGCGAGGACGGGCAGCGGACCATGGCCGGCCGCGGCGATGTCACCCTCGACCTCCTCGAGATCGAAGCCCTCCTCCGCGGCAAGCTCCATGAACTCCGCGTACTCGGCGTCGCCAAGCGCACCGTGCTCGTCGCCGGTAGGGGTCTGGTCGTTCATGAAGTCCGTTCCTCGTTCATCATCGGTGGGCCACTCGTCCGCGGCCCACTACTCATGTGTGGTTCAGCGCCCGGTCAGGCGCCTGGCCTCCGCCAGGTGGGCGGTCAGCCGCTCCTGGATCCGTACGGTCGCCTCGTCGAGCGCCTTACGGGTGCGCCGACCGCTGCCGTCACCCGCCTCGAAGGCGTCCCCGAAAACGACGTCGACGCGGGAGCGCAGCGCCGGTACGGCCGACGACAGCCGGCTGTGCCGGTCCTTGCCGCCGAGCACCGCCGCCGGCACGACCGGGGCCCCGGAGCGCACCGCGAAGTACGCCAGGCCCGCCCGCAGGGAGGCGAAGTCGCCCTCGCCGCGGGTGCCTTCGGGGAAGATCCCCAGCACGCCGCCGTCCGTCAGCACCCCGAGAGCGTCGGTGATCGCCTTGCGGTCGGTGGTGTCGCGGTCCACCTTCAGCTGCCCGATGCCCCGCAGGAACGGGTCCAGCGGGCCGACGAAGGCTTCCTTCTTGATCAGGAAGTGCACCGGCCGCGGCGCGGTGCCCATCAGCATCGGGCCGTCGATACCGTGCGAGTGGTTGACGGCGAGGATCACCGGGCCGGCCGACGGCACCCGCCAGGCACCCAGCACCCGCGGCCGCCACAGCCCGTACATCAGGCCGATGCCGATCCGGCGGCCGACCGCGGCACCCGCCGCGCTCGGCGCCCTGCCGCTGTCGGTCACCGGGCGGCCCGCCCTGCCTTTTCGGCGCCGGCGCCCTCGATAAGAGTGACCACACACTCGATGACCTGCTCCAGGGTCAGCTCGGTGGTGTCCACCTCGACGGCGTCGTCCGCCTTGGCCAGCGGGGAGGTCTTGCGGCCGGAGTCGGCGGCGTCGCGCTTGATCAGCGCCTCGCGGGTGGCGGCCAGGTCACCGGCCTCCTTGCCCTTGAGCTCACCGCTGCGGCGGGCCGCCCGCGCCTCGGGGGAGGCGGTGAGGAAGACCTTGAGGTCGGCGTCGGGCAGGACGGTGATGCCGATGTCCCGGCCCTCGACGACGATGCCGAGCGGCGCCTCCGCGGCGATGCTGCGCTGGAGGTCGGTGATCAGGGTCCGCACCTCGGGGACGGCGCTGACCGCGCTGACCGCGGAGGTGACCTCCTGGGTGCGGATCGGGCCCGCGGCGTCCAGGCCGTCGACGGTGATGGTCGGGGCGGCCGGGTCGGTGCCGGAGACGATCACGGGCTTGGCGGCGGCGTCGGCCACCGCGATCGCGTCATTGACGTCGATCCCGTTGTTCAGCATCCACCAGGTGATCGCGCGGTACTGGGCACCGGTGTCGAGGTAGCCGAGGCCCAGCTTGGCGGCGACGGCCTTGGACGTGCTGGACTTGCCCGTGCCTGCGGGGCCGTCGATGGCGACAATCACTGCTGCCGGGGCGGTCCGAGCGGCGGTTTCCACGGTGACGAACACCTTTCTTGTACACGGGGCGGGGGTCCAAGGGCCATAAGGGCCTCGGACAAGGTTACTGGCTCACCCGCACCGCCCCGTCCACGGCGTCACTGCCGGATCGACCAGCCCCGCTCCCGCAGCTCCGCGGTGAGCACCGGCACCGCCTGCGGCTCGACCATGAGCTGGATGAAGCCCGCCTGCTGGCCGGTGGCGTGCTCGATGCGGACGTCCTCGATATTGACCCCGGCCCGGCCGGCGTCGGCGAAGATCCGGGCCAGCTCACCGGGCTGGTCGCCGATGTAGACGGCGACGATCTCGTAGGTGGCCGGGGCGGCGCCGTGCTTGCCCGGCACCCGCTCCCGCCCGGCGTTGCCGCGGCGCAGCACGTCCTCGATGCCGCCGGCACCGCCGCCGCGCTTGTCCTCGTCGGCGGACTCCAGAGCACGCAGGGAACGCACCGTCTCGTCGAGATCGGCGGCGATCTCGGACAGCACATCGGCGACCGGGCCCGGGTTCGCGGACAGGATGTCGATCCACATCGCCGGGTCGGAGGCCGCGATCCGTGTCACATCCCGGATGCCCTGGCCGCAGAGGCGTACGGCGGTCTCGTCGGCGCCCTTGAGGCGGGCGGCGACGAGGCTGGAGAGCAGCTGCGGGGTGTGCGAGACGAGGGCGACCGCGCGGTCGTGCGCATCCGCGTCCATCACCACCGGGACGGCCCGGCACAGCGCGACCAGCTCCAGCGCGAGATTGAGCACCTCGGTGTCGCCGTCACGGGTCGGGGTCAGCACCCAGGGGCGGCCCTCGAAGAGGTCGGCGGTGGCGGCCAGCGGGCCGGAGCGCTCCTTGCCCGCCATCGGGTGCGTGCCGAGGTAGCCGGACAGATCGCGGCCCATCGCCTCCAGCTCACGGCGCGGGCCGCCCTTGACGCTGGCGACGTCGATGTAGGCACGGGCCGCCCCGCGCCGCATCGCGTCCGCCAGCGCCGTCGCGACATGGGCCGGCGGCACGGCCACGATGGCCAGATCCACCGGTCCCGGCGGCGGCTCGGCGGTACCCGCACCCAGCGCGGCGGCCGTCAGGGCCTGGGCCTGGTCATGGTCCTCCAGGAACACCTGCACACCCCGCGCGTTGAGCGCGAGCGCGGCCGAGGTGCCGATCAGGCCCGTGCCGATGACGAGTGCGGTCCTCACTGCGCGATGTCCTTCCGCAGCGCCCCGGCAGCGCCGAGGTAGACATGGGCGATCCCGGCCCGGGACAGATCGGTCTCGACATGGGCCAGCACCCGCACCACGCGCTCCATGGCGCCGGTGATGTCCAGCTCCTGGGCGCAGATCAGCGGGACGTCCGTGATGCCCAGGGCCCGCGCGGCGGCGGCCGGGAAATCGCTGTGCAGGTCGGGGGTGGCGGTGAACCACACACTGATCAGGTCGTCCGCGCGCAGCTCGTTGCGCTCCAGAATGGCGGTGAGCAGCGCGCCGACCTGCTCCTGCATGTGCTCCGCGTCGTCCCGCTCCAGCTGGACGGCCCCGCGGACCGCTCGTACCGCCACGTCACTGCTCCCCTGCGTTATGTGCCGCGTCACGCACCTGTGCGCGCACTGATCAGCGTAACCAGCCGCACGGACAATCCGTACGGCCGCGGCCGGACCGGCAGCGCGGGACGGCGGTCCGCGCGCCCCGCGACCACCCGTGCACCGACGGTGGCCGAGCCCTCAACCGGCCGGTAAACGCACCGCCGAAACCTGGTGACACCGCCCCCTCCCGCCAGCGACAATCGCCGCCATGTCCGAAGCCGCCGCAGATCACTCCCTGGTCACCGAGCACACCGTCTACGCCTGCGTGATGGGCTCGCGCGCCTTCGGCCTGGCCACGGAGACCAGCGACACCGACCGCCGCGGGGTGTTTCTCGCCCCCACCCCGCTCTTCTGGGGCTTCGAGAAGCCGCCGACCCATGTGGAGGGACCGCGCGAGGAGGAGTTCTCCTGGGAGCTGGAACGGTTCTGCCAGCTGGCGCTGCGCGCCAACCCCACCGTCCTGGAATGCCTGCACTCCCCGCTCGTGGAGCGGATCGACACCACCGGCCGGGAACTGCTCACGCTGCGCGAGGCGTTCCTGTCCCGGCAGGTCCACCGCACCTTCGCCGGCTACGCCGGCGGCCAGCTCAAACAACTGCGCGCCGACGTACGGCAGCACGGCGCGCCCCGCTGGAAACACGCCATGCACCTGCTGCGGATACTGGCCTGCTCCCGCGACCTGCTCCGCACCGGCGAGCTCACCCTCGACGTCGGCCCGGACCGGGACCACCTGCTGGCAGTCCGCCGCGGCGAGGTCCCCTGGAACACGGTGGAACGCCGAATGGCCCGCCTCTCCGAAGAAGCCGAAGCCGCGGTCTCCGGCTCCCCCCTACCAGCCAGCCCTGACCGGGCCCGGGTAGCCGACTTCTTGTACCGCGCCCGGAGCGCTTCTGCGCTTGCTTGACGGCCCGCGTTTTTGGCTTTCCCGCCGTGGTGGTTGCTCGCCGTTTGTGGCCCGCTTGCGCGGTGCCCCCGCCGTTGCGCCTGCGGCGGGCCGGGTCCGCTGCGCGGGGCTGTGGGTGCGGTGACGGACCTCCGGGGCCGGTGTGTGGGACTGCTTCGCTTTACGTCCCACACACCGGCCCCTCCGGCCCGTCCCCTCCCGTGGGGGAGTGAGTGACGGTGAGTGGGGGCGGGCCACCCATGCCCATCCCTACGCCGATGCCCACACCCGTGCTCGTGCCCGTGCCCACACCCGTCCCCATGGCATGTGATCAACGAGCCGCACCGGACCACCTACGGGTCCACCCACCAAGGTTTTCCCACCCCTCAACGGGAGGGGACGGGTCGGAGCGGGTGGGGGTTTCCGGACGTAAAGCGAAGCAGTCCGGAAACCCCCACCCGCGCAGACCCGTCACCGCACCCGACAGCCCCGCGCAGCGGACCCCGCCCGCCGCCAGGCGCAACGGTGAGCAAGCCGAAAACATCGGCCAGGGCAAAGCGCAGCGGAACGGCGAGGTCCCAGACGGCGGGACGGCCGACAACGTGGGAAGAAGAGCTAAAGCTCGACCTCTCGCATAAGCATGCCGACCTCCGTGTTAGTCATGCGGCGGAGCCAGCCTGACTTCTGGTCGCCGAGGGCGATGGGGCCGAAGCTCGTGCGGACGAGCTTGTCGACCGGGAAGCCGGCCTCGGAGAGCATCCGGCGCACGATGTGCTTGCGGCCTTCGTGGAGGGTGACCTCGACGAGGTAGTTCTTGCCGGTGTTCTCCACGACGCGGAAGTGGTCCGCGCGGGCGTAGCCGTCCTCCAGCTGGATGCCGTCCTTGAGCTGCTTGCCCAGGTCGCGCGGGAGCGGGCCCTGGATGGCGGCCAGGTAGGTCTTCTTGACGCCGTAGCGCGGGTGCGTGAGGCGGTGGGCCAGCTCACCGTGGTTGGTGAGCAGGATGATGCCCTCGGTCTCGGTGTCGAGGCGGCCGACGTGGAAGAGCCGGGTCTCGCGGTTGGTGACGTAGTCACCGAGGCACTGGCGGCCGTCGGGGTCCTCCATGGTGGAGACGACGCCGGCCGGCTTGTTCAGCGCGAAGAAGAGGTAGGACTGGGTGGCGACCGTCAGGCCGTCGACCTTGATCTCATCCTTCTCGGGGTCGACCCGGACGCCCTGCTCCATGACGATCTGGCCGTTGACCTCGACCCGCGCCTGGTCGATCAGCTCCTCGCAGGCCCGGCGCGAGCCCATGCCGGCCCTGGCCAGCACCTTCTGGAGGCGCTCGCCCTCCTCGTCGCCGAACGTCTTGGGGGTCTTGATCTGCGGCTTGTTGTGGCGGGCGCGGTTGCGCTCCTCTACCTGGGCGTCGTACTCACGGGGCCGCGCGGGCGCCTGGCCACGGCCGCGCTGCGGGCCGCCCTTGGCACCGGGGCCGGACTTGGCGCCGGTACGGGGGCCGCCCTTGGCACCGCCACGGGCCGCCGCGCCCCGGCTGCCCGTGCTCTTGGCGCCGCCGCTCTTGGGGCCGCCGCTCTTGGCGCCCCCGCGCTCGTCCTTGCCGCCCGGGCCGCCGGTTCCGCCCACGTCGTAGCGGCGCTCCTCGGGACGGGGACGGCCGGCGCGCTGCTGCTTGTCGTCCCTCTTTCCCCCGGCCTTCGGCTGGGAGGTGCCCCCACCCGCGCCGCGGTGGTTGCCCCGCCCGTTGTCGTTGTTCCTGCCGCTGCTTCGCATCAATGATCCGTCTGAGAGTCGCCGCTGTCGTCTACGTCGAACGACGGGATACCTTCCGGGGAATCGCCCTCGATCGCGTCCGCCTCCGGGAGGAACGGTGCGAGCTCAGGGAGCTCGTCGAGGCCGCGCAGGCCCATCCGCTCCAGAAAGTAATTCGTCGTCCTGTACAGGATCGCACCTGTTTCAGGTTCCGTCCCCGCCTCCTCCACCAGGCCGCGCTGGAGGAGCGTGCGCATCACACCGTCACAGTTCACGCCGCGTACGGCCGAGACACGGGAACGGCTGACCGGCTGACGGTACGCGACCACGGCCAGAGTCTCCAAAGCTGCCTGGGTGAGCCGGGCCTGCTGCCCGTCCAGGACGAAGTTCTCCACCGCGTCCGCGTACGCGGCCCGGGAGTAGAAGCGCCAGCCTCCGGCCACCAGGCGCAGGTCGAAACCGCGCCCCTGGCGGGTGTAGTCGTCGGACAGTTCGCGCAGCGCCAGCGCGACCGCACGGCGGGGCCGCTGCAACACCCTGGCCAGGTGTTCCTCGGTCGCGGGCTCGTCGACGACCATGAGGACGGCCTCCAGCGCGGGTTTCAGTTCAAGCCCGTCGACGCCCAGCGCCCCGGCCGGCGCCCCGGGCCGCTCGCCCGGGGTGCCGCCCGTACCGGTCTCCGTGATGTCGTACGCCTCGCCGCCGGCCGCGCCGCTCATGCCCGCTCCTCTCCCGCTCGCTCTGTCCGCGCCGCCTCGGCGGCGCGCTGTGCCGGTTCCTGGTCGAACTCGTCGGTGACCACCGGCTCGGACCCCTCCGCGCCCGTCCAGCGGACCGTCAGCGCCCCCAGGGCCTCCTCCTGGTCCAGGACGACCACCCGCTCCCGGTAGAGCTCCAGCAGGGCCAGGAAGCGCGCCACGACGGTGAGGGTGTCCGGTGCGTCCGCGCACAGCTCCTGGAAGCTGCGCTCGCCCGCCTCCCGCAGCCGCGCCACCACCACCTCGGCCTGCTCCCGCACGCTCACCAGCGGGGCGTGGATGTGGTCGACATAGACCTGTGGCCGCGCCTTGGGCTGCATCGCCTTCACCGCGAGCTTGGCGAAGCCCTCCGCCCCGGTGCTGATCACGACCTCGGGCAGCAGCTCGGCCAGCTGCGGCTCCAGGCCGACCGTACGCGGATGGCAGCGGGCCTCCTCCGCCAGCCGGCCGCTGAAGATGTCCGCGATCCGTTTGTAGGCGCGGTACTGGAGCAACCGGGCGAAGAGCAGATCACGGGCCTCCAGGAGCGCGAGGTCCGCCTCGTCCTCCACTTCGGCCACGGGCAGCAGCCTGGCCGCCTTCAGATCCAGCAGCGTCGCCGCCACGACCAGGAACTCCGTGGTCTGGTCCAGGTCCCAGTCCGGCCCCATGGCACGGATGTGCGCCATGAACTCATCGGTCACCTTCGACAGCGCGACCTCGGTGACGTCCAGCTTGTGCTTCGAGATCAACTGGAGGAGGAGATCGAAGGGGCCCTCGAAATTGTCGAGGTGGAGGGTGAAGCGACCGTCGGGGTTTTCGGGGCTCTCGGCGCTCCGGGGGTTCTCGCCGCTTTCGCCGCTCTCGACGTGCTCGGCCTGCTCGCCGTTCTCGGGCGGCGCCTCGGTGGGAGCGCTACCGGGGACGGTCGCGGGTTCCTCCCCGGCGAGGGTCGCCTCCGCCGTACCGGAAACCTCCGGCATCTCAGCTGCCGGGGGCTCGTCCGGCACCGCCCCGGGCCCCTCCGGGGCCGCCGCCTCCCCCGGTGACACCAGCCCCGCGCCCGCCCCGCGGCCGAGGGGTCTGCGGGTGCGGGGCGCGGGGGATTCGTCGTTGGTCGTCGGCATCGCGGTCCATGGTGCTGCGGTCCCGTGCCGGGGGCGACGGGCTGGTCACGGGCGGGAGACCCCGCCGAGGAGGCAGGCTATCCCGGCCCGCCCGGCGTGACGTTTCCGCACCGCGGCGTCCGGCGCAGGAATTCTCGGCCGTCCTCTGCGGGCGGCCACGACGGCGGTCCCGACGGTGCCGACCGGCACGCACGGACCGCGGGAAGCGGGCGTCAGCGGCCCCGCAGCCGCCGCACCAGGATGCTGGCGTCGCCGCGCGACTCCAGGTCGGCGAGGACGACGGCGACCGCCTCGCGGACGATCCGGCCGCGGTCCACGGCGAGGCCGTGCTCGCCGCGCAGCACCAGCCGCGCATGTTCGAGGTCCATGAGCTCCTCGGCGGAGACATAGACGGTGATCTTCTCGTCGTGCCGTTCCCGGCCGCTGGGGCGGCGGTTGGCGCCGCGGGAGCCGCCGCGGCGGCGGCCCTGGCCACCGGTCTGCCCGGTCGCGGCGTCCGGCTCGGCGCCGGTCTGGCCGCCCTTGGCCGCCTTGACCCGGTGGCCCTTGGCGGTCTCGCCGGCCGTCTCGCGGCCGCTGTGCTCGGCCGGGGGGCCGACGGCGGGCACCCGGGGCGGGGTGGCCGGTCCGCCGTCACCGGCCGTCGCCGCCGGGGTGTCCGAGCCGCCGGCCCCGGGCCGACGCTGCCGTACCGCGGTGGCCGCCTCCGGCCCGTCCGCCGCCGGATCGGGCTCACCGGCCGGTGCGGGCACCCGGGGCGCCTCACCGCCGGCCGGGGAGCCGTTCGCCGAGCGCCGGGGGCTGGAGGGCTGCAGCCCCACTCCCCCGGTGGTACGGAACAGTTCGTCGGCGCCCGGCAGACTCACTCGGCGTGACACCGGGCGAGCACCTCCCTGGCGAGCTGACGATAGGCGGCGGCGCCGACGGAGTTGGAGGCGTATGTGGTGATCGGCTCACCGGCGACCGTGGTCTCCGGGAAGCGGACCGTACGGCCGATGACGGTGTGGTAGACGTGGTCGTCGAAGGCCTCGACGACCCGCGCCAGGACCTCACGGCTGTGCACGGTGCGGGAGTCGTACATCGTCGCCAGGATGCCGTCCAGCTCCAGCTCGGGGTTGAGCCGCTCCTGGACCTTCTCGATGGTCTCGGTGAGCAGCGCGACACCGCGCAGCGCGAAGAACTCGCACTCCAGCGGCACGATGACCTTGTGAGCCGCCGTCAGGGCGTTGACGGTGAGCAGGCCGAGCGAGGGCTGGCAGTCGATGACGATGTAGTCGTAGTCGGCCAGCAGCGGCTTCAGGGCCCGCTGGAGCGTCGACTCGCGCGCGACCTCGCTGACCAACTGCACCTCTGCCGCTGACAAATCGATATTGCTGGGCAGCAGGTCCATGTTGGGGACCGCGGTCTTCAGCAGCACCTCGTCGGCCGACATGCCCCGCTCCATGAGCAGGTTGTAGACCGTCAGGTCGAGTTCCATCGGGTTGACGCCGAGTCCGACGGACAGTGCGCCCTGCGGGTCGAAGTCGACGAGCAGCACCCGTCGTCCGTATTCGGCGAGGGCGGCGCCCAGGTTGATGGTCGAGGTGGTCTTGCCGACCCCGCCCTTCTGGTTGCACATCGCGATGATTTTGGCGGGGCCGTGGTCCGACAGCGGTCCCGGGATGGGGAAATAAGGGAGCGGGCGTCCGGTCGGGCCGACGCGTTCGCGGCGCTGGCGCGCGGCGTCCGGCGCGAGCGTCGCGGCGTATTCGGGGTCCGGCTCGTACTCCGCGTCCGGATCGTAGAAGTGCCCCTCGGGCAGGTCGTCGTAGTCGGCGAGACGGGCGGGTTCTCCACTGCCCCGGTCGCCGGCCATGGCGTTCACGTAATGGCCGTCCATGCTCTGGTGGGCTGTCGTGGAAATACTCTGATGGGCTGCGTAGGTATGGACCGCAACGGAGCCGACAGCCTCGCGCCCCGAGGGACCCTGGTCCCGTGCAACCACTCCTGGTTGACCGCCTCCGGGAGTAAATGTCGACTCATTCACAAGTCGTCTTACCTCCTTGGACGTGACCAGGAAACTTTATCGATAGGTCAGCGTGGCACCATGCCGACGGTTGGCGACTCTATGGCGTGTCGGGCGTCCGCAGCAACACAATCCACCGGACCCGGCACGATGTGTCGGTAACCGGACCCCCCGATGTCAAGGGCGCAAGCAGTATCGGACCGATGTTTCAGGGGTGCGCGAATCGGTTAAAGGGTTACGTTCGCGGCGAGTTGAGTACCGGCGGCCCGGAGGGCGGCGCGCCGCGGGTCGCACACGCGACCGGCCGGGCCTTGTCGACAAGGCCCGGCCGGTGGTACGGCGTTGACGTCCGCGGTTGACGTCTTAGCCGAGGAGGGTGCGCAGTTCGACGTGCTCCAGGCCGTGCGCCTCGGCGACGGGGCCGTAGACGACCTTGCCGTCGTGCGTGTTCAGGCCCTTGGCCAGCGCCGGGTCACGGCGCAGCGCCTCGACCCAGCCGCGGTTCGCCAGCTCCACGATGTAGGGCAGCGTGGCGTTGGTGAGCGCGTGGGTGGAGGTGTTGGGCACCGCGCCGGGCATGTTGGCGACGCAGTAGAAGACCGAGTTGTGGACCGGGAAGGTCGGCTCGGCGTGCGTGGTGGGACGGGAGTCCTCGAAGCAGCCGCCCTGGTCGATCGCGATGTCGACAAGAACACTTCCGGGCTTCATCTTGGCGACGAGCTCGTTGGTGACCAGCTTCGGCGCCTTGGCGCCGGGGATCAGGACCGCACCGACGACGAGGTCGGCATCGACGACGGCCTTCTCCAGCTCGTAGGCGTTGGAGACGATCGTCTGCACCTTGGTGCCGAAGATCTTGTCGGCCTCGCGGAGCTTGTTGATGTCCTTGTCGAGCAGGGTGACGTGGAAGCCGAGGCCCACGGCGATCTGCAGCGCGTTCCAGCCGGAGACGCCACCGCCGATGATGACGGCCTTGCCCGCGTGGACACCGGGGACGCCACCGGGCAGCACACCGCGGCCGCCGGCCTGGCGCATCAGGTGGTAGGCGCCGACCTGCGGGGCGATACGGCCCGCGACCTCGGACATCGGGGCGAGCAGCGGCAGCTGGCGGCCGGCCGTCTCGACGGTCTCGTAGGCGATCGCGGTGGTGCCGGACTCCAGCAGGGCGTCCGTGCACTCCTTGGAAGCGGCCAGGTGCAGGTAGGTGAAGAGCGTCTGGTCCTTGCGGAGACGGTGGTACTCCTCCGCGATCGGCTCCTTGACCTTCAGCAGCAGGTCAGCGGTGGTCCAGACCTCATCGGCGGTGTCCAGGATGGAGGCACCGGCGGAGACGTACTCCTCATTCGTGATGGACGAGCCGAGACCGGCGTCCTTCTCGATGAAGACCTGGTGGCCGTGGCGGACGAGCTCGTGGACTCCGGCGGGCGTGATGGCCACACGGAACTCGTTGTTCTTGACCTCGCGGGGGATACCGACCTTCACGTCGATCACGGTCCTTGCTAGAGAGGGTGCAGGAGGAATTATCCCCTCATGCCTTGCATGACGGAACTGGCCGCGCCGAACGCGGTCCAGCCAGTCTATTGAAGGAGCTCCTCTTGTCTAGCCTTGCAAAGCATTAATTCTCGCGAGAAGCACTACCGATTTCGTAGGTCACTCGGGATGATCTCCAAGGAGTCGCTCTCCAGCGGCACGATGGAGCCGTGCCGCGGCCGGATCTCCGAGCCGGTCGAGGGTGTCCGCAATCCGCAGCTGAAGGGCCGCCTCCAGCCGTCCGTCGCCCGCTTTCCGAGCCGTATCCAGGGCTTCGAGGCAGGTCCGCAGGGCATCCTCGGGCCGCCCGGCGTACTCCTGCACCCGGGCCATCTCACCGGTCGCCCGCGCCTGACCGGCCACGTCGCCGAGCCTCCGGCAGGCCCCGACAGCGGCCCCCCACGCCTTGAGCGCCTCGCCCCACCGGCCCGCCTGACTGAGCGCGCCGCCGATCCGGCCGTGCAGCCGCGCCGCGTCCGCGCCCTCGCCCCGGGCGAGCCGCAGCTCCAGGGCCCGGCCGTACCAGTCGGCGGCCCGCTGCCAGTCGCCCAGCTCGGTGTACGCGCCGCCCAGTGACTCCAGCGCCCGGCCGGTGGCCATCGGGTCCTTCACCGAGCGGGCCGCCTCCAGCGCACCCCGGTAGCGGGTGGCCGCCTGTGCGGTCCGTCCCGCCTGGCCGTCCAGGTCCCCGAGGTTCAGCAGGGCTGCGGCCCGCTCCCGCGGCAGCCCGCGCCGCTCGGCGACCCGCAGGACGAGCCCGTGCAGCGCGTAGAGGTCCGGCGCGGCGGCCTCGGCGCCCTGGTGGGCCAGCAGCGTCCGGGTCAGCGCGGCCATCAACCGCCGGTCCAAGGTGTCGAGTTCACCGTCCGCGACGGCGATCCGGGCGGCGTCCAGCAGGGCGCCCCGGCGGCTGCGCAGCCAGTGCGCGGCGGCGGCCCGGGAGCTGAAGCGCAGCGACCGCGGCAGCCCCGCGGTCTTCTGCCGGGCGGGGGAATCGGCCGGCTCGCCCATCGCCCGGCAGGACTGGAGCAGCCGTACGGTCCGCTCCAGCATCCGGGCACGGGCCAGCTGGACGTCGGCCGGGCGCTCGTGCCCGGTCAGCAGCTCGCGCACCAGCGGGCCGAGGCAGCCGGGGAGGCGGTACGGGAGATACAGGGCGGCGTCGGGCGCCCGGGCGCCGGGGACCTCGTCGTCCACGGCGGTGACCGGCCGCAGCAGCCCGAGCGCGGCGAATTCGCCCAGTGTCGTGGCGGCCACCGCCACCGAGCAGCCGGCCAGCGCGGAGGCGATGTGCGCGTCCACCAGTCCGCCCGGCGCCAGGGTGAGCAGCCGCAGCATCCGGGCGGCGGGCGCCGGCAGCGCGTCGTGGGCCAGGCGGAAGGCGCGGAACAGCGGCCGGGCGCCGGTGGGCAGGTCCGGCGGCAGCGGGACGGCGTGCAGCGCCTGGCACAGATCGGCGACCGAGGACATCGGGCGGGCGGCGAGCCAGGCACCGGCCAGCACCAGGGCGGCCGGCTGGCCGCCGCACTCCTCCACGACGCGGTCGGCGGTCCGCGGATCGACGGTGATCCGGGTCGGCCCGGCGTACCGGCTGAGAACGGCGACCCCGGCCGCGCTGTCCAGGCCGCCCAGGGCACACGGCCGGACGTCCGGAATGCCGGTCAGCGGCCCCTGCGAGACCACCACGACCAGGCAGTCCGGGGCGTCCGGGAGCAGCGGTTCGACCTGGTCGGCGCCCGGTGCGTCGTCCAGGAAGAGCAGCGCCCGGCGCCCGGCGAGCGCCTCGCGCAGCCGCTCGGTCAGCTCGTCCTCGGGGGCGCCGGGCGGGGCGCCGGTGCCGAGCGCGGCCAGCAGTTCCCGTGCGGTGCGGCCGGTGTCGGCCGGTTCGCCGTCCGGCCCGGTCAGGGTGGCCCGCAGCACCCCGTCGGGGTGGTCGCCGGCCCGTTCCCGCAGCAGCTCCTCGGCCAGGGCCGTACGGCCGGATCCGGGGCGCCCGGCGATCAGCAGTACCCGGCTGCGGGCGCCCTTGCGGCCGGAGAGGGTGTCCAGGCCGGCTCGGGCGATATCGGCGTGCAGTTCCTTGAGCTCGCGGCGCCGCCCGATGAAGCCACTCGGGGCAGGGGCGGCGGCGGTCGCGGGAACGGTGGGGCGGGGGGCGGCACCGTCCTGGCGGGGCGCCGTGCCCCGCGGTCCGGGCGCTGTCGTGGCAGGCGCTCGCGCCGCCTCCGGCGGGAGGTGCCCCCCGCCCACCGCCTGGTCCGTCACCGGCTCACGCTCCCGTCCACCTGCGCGTACGAATCCGCCGCTGGGGCGGACGCTGCCGAGCGTAGTTCACGGCACGTCACGTCTCGCGCAGCGCAGGGCGGTTACGTCACCCGATCGGATCGGCGGATCATCCGACGGGCGCGTCGTACGGCGGGGACGGACCGTCGGTCAGGCCTCGAAGGGGCGGGCCGGCCACGGCGCGTCGGCCGGGCGCAGCGCGTCCAGGCCCGCACCGGCCCGGGCCGCGGTGAGTGCCAGCACCCCCACGACGAGGCAGTTGTTGTGCAGTTCACCGGCGAGCGCGCCACGGACCAGCTCGTCCTGCGGCACCCGCGCCAGCTCCATGTCGGCCTCCTCCTCGGAGACCTCGAAACGCTCGCCCTCGGCCTCGGACAGATCGCGGGCGAGGAAGATCCGCACGGCCTCGTCGCAGCCGCCGGGCGTGGTGTAGACGTCGGTCAGCACCCGCCAGTCCTCGGCCTTGACGTGCGCCTCCTCGTACAGCTCGCGCTGCGCGGCGTGCAGCGGGTTCTCCCCGGGAATGTCGAGCAGCCCGGCGGGGATCTCCCACAGCTTCTGGCGTACGGGGTGGCGGTACTGGCGCAGCACCAGCACCCGGCCCTCCTCGTCGAGCGCGAGGACGGCCACGGAACCGGGGTGGACCTGGTAGTCGCGGGTGACGGTGGAGCCGTCCGGCATGACGACCTCGTCGGTGCGCACGCTGGTCTTGTTTCCGGTGAACGGCGTCGTGGTCGCGGTGACCGTCCACTCCTCGGGGGTGTCCTTGATCGCCATGGCGCGTCCTCCTGTGTGTGCCTGTACCAACGCAGAAACCGGGGCACGACCTGCGTGAGGCCGTACCCCGGCAACCGTATCCGCCGTGGTGTCCGCTACTTCGCGGCGCCCGTCTTGCGCGCGACCGCGGCCTTCACCAGCCCGGCGAAGAGCGGGTGCGGACGGGTCGGGCGGGAGCGCAGCTCCGGGTGGGCCTGGGTGGCGACCAGGTAGGGGTGGATCTCCCGCGGGTACTCGACGTACTCGACGAGCTTGTTGTCCGGGGAGGTGCCGGAGAACTGCAGCCCGGCCTTCTTCTCCAGCTCACCGCGGTAGGCGTTGTTGACCTCGTAGCGGTGGCGGTGGCGCTCCTCGACGTAGGGCTGGTCGCCGTAGACCTCGCGGACGATCGAGCCCTCGGCGAGCTTGGCGGGGTACATGCCCAGCCGCATCGTGCCGCCCATATCGCCCTCACCTGCGACGATGTCCATCTGCTCGGCCATCGTGGAGATGACCGGGTCGGCCGCGGCCGGATCGAACTCCGTGGAGTTCGCGCCCTGGATGCCGGCCAGGTTGCGGGCCGCCTCGATGACCACGCACTGGAGGCCCAGGCACAGGCCGAGCAGCGGGAGCTTGTTCTCCCGGGCGTAGGTGATCGCGCCGACCTTGCCGTCCACGCCGCGGTCGCCGAAGCCGCCGGGGATGCAGACCGCGTCACAGTCACCGAGCTGCTCGGCGGCCCCGGCCGGGGTCTTACAGTCGTCGGAGGTGACCCACTTCACCTTCACCCGGGCCTTGTTGGCGAAGCCGCCGGCCCGCAGCGCCTCGGTGACCGAGAGGTAGGCGTCGGGCAGGTCGATGTACTTGCCGACCAGCGCGACCTTGACCTCGTGGTCGGGGTTGTGGACGCGGTCGAGCAGGTCCTCCCACTGGGTCCAGTTCACGTCCCGGAAGGGCAGGTCCAGCTTGCGCACCACATAGGCGTCCAGGCCCTCGGTGTGCAGGACCTTGGGGATGTCGTAGATCGACGGGGCGTCGATCGCGGCGACCACCGCGGCCTCGTCGACGTCGCACATCAGCGAGATCTTGCGCTTGATGGCGGTCGGGACCTCGCGGTCGGCGCGCAGCACGATGGCGTCGGGCTGGATACCGATGTTGCGCAGCGCGGCGACGGAGTGCTGGGTCGGCTTGGTCTTCAGCTCACCGGACGGGCCGATGTAGGGCAGCAGCGAGATGTGCACGACGAAGACGTTGTCCCGGCCGACCTCGTGGCGGACCTGGCGGACGGTCTCCAGGAACGGCAGCGACTCGATGTCGCCGACGGTGCCGCCGACCTCGGTGATGACGACGTCGACGTCCTCGGTCGCCATC
This sequence comes from Streptomyces sp. P9-2B-2, assembly GCF_030406865.1. Lineage (NCBI taxonomy): Bacteria > Bacillati > Actinomycetota > Actinomycetes > Kitasatosporales > Streptomycetaceae > Streptomyces > Streptomyces sp. P9-2B-2. The sequence goes on from NZ_CP129126.1 coordinate 2,142,603, forward strand.
CGCCGGATGCGGTGCTTGATCTCGTTGGTGATGTGCGGGATGACCTGCACGGTGTCACCGAGGTACTCGCCGCGCCGCTCCTTGGCGATCACGGTGTTGTAGACCTGGCCGGTGGTGACGTTCGCGGAGCCGTCGAGGTCGACGTCCAGGAAGCGCTCGTAGTGGCCGATGTCCAGGTCGGTCTCGGCACCGTCGTTGGTGACGAAGACCTCGCCGTGCTGGAACGGGTTCATCGTTCCGGGGTCGACGTTCAGGTACGGGTCGAGCTTCTGCATCGTGACCCGCAGGCCGCGCGCCTTGAGGAGGGCACCCAGGCTGGAGGCGGTGAGCCCCTTGCCCAGCGAGGAGGCGACGCCCCCCGTGACGAAGAGGTGCTTGGTCGTCGTGGATTTGGGCGGCATGGCCAAGAGGGGGCTCCCGTGGTCGCGAGGTGGAGAGGTGCGAAGCGGCGCCGTCCTGGTTTTCAGGGGTGCCGTCGCTGCGGTTCGGGGGTTCTCGTGACCACCGGTCCACGGGGTACCAGGCTATCAGCGACCGGGCATGGTCGTGTCCGGCCACACAGGGCGATCGCGCGGTCACGGCCGGGGTGACGGTGTCACGTGACGGAGGCCACCCGTTCGGAGCACTTCCGTCCTTGCGAGCGTCACGCGGATCACCCACCTGCGTCGTATCCTGCTCGGACACTCGCTACGAGCCGTCCGGGAAGGCACCACCCCCGCCGCCCGATTTCCGGTCCCGCTGCTCGGCGACGTTTCATGGGCAGGACGGACCAATACATACGTCCCATGGGGGGCGTGACTCCAGTTCGACGGGAGATGCACGTGGCCGGGCGCATCGAGGACTACGCACTTATCGGCGATATGCAAACCGCCGCTCTAGTGTGCCGGGACGGCACGGTGGACTGGCTGTGCCTGCCCCGCTTCGACTCGCCGGCGGTCTTTGCGGGGCTGCTGGGCACGGAGGAGCACGGATTCTGGCGGCTGGGACCGGTCAACGGTCCCGGGGGGCGGCCCGCACCGGCCGACCGCCGGCGTTACCGGGGCGATTCGCTCGTCCTGGAATCGGAGTGGGACACCCCGCGCGGCACCGTCCGCGTGATCGACTTCATGCCGCCCCGTGATGGCGCGCCGCAGCTGATCCGCATCGTGGAGGGCGTCAGCGGGCGCGTCCCGATGCGTTCGGAGCTGCGGATGCGGTTCTCCTACGGCTGGGTCGTGCCGTGGGTGCACAAGATCGACGACCGGACGGTGGCGGTGGCCGGGCCCGATTCGGTGTGGCTGGACACCGAGGCGGAGACCTACGGCAAGGACCTGACGACGTTCTCCGACTTCACCGTCTCGCCGGGTGAGCGGATCGCGTTCACGATCAGCTGGGAGCCCTCGCACAAGCAGCCGCCGGCCGTCGCCGACCCGGAGGGGTCGCTGGAGGCCACCGAGGAGTTCTGGCGCGAGTGGGTCGAGCACTGCACGTACCACGGCCCCTACCGGGACGCGGTGGTGCGCTCGCTGATCACGCTGAAGGCGCTGACCTACGCGCCGACCGGCGGGATCGTGGCGGCGCCGACGACCTCGCTGCCGGAGTGCCTGGGCGGGGTCCGTAACTGGGACTACCGCTTCACCTGGCTGCGGGACGCGGCGATCACCCTGTCCTCCCTGCTGCGCACCGGCTACCGCGAAGAGGCCCGGGCCTGGCGGGAGTGGCTGCTGCGGGCGGTGGCCGGGGACCCGGAGAACCTCCAGATCATGTACGGCATCGCGGGCGAACGGGAGTTGGGCGAGAACGAGCTCACCTGGCTTCCCGGCTACGAGAACTCCCGTCCCGTACGGGTCGGCAACGGCGCCGCGGGACAGCTCCAGCTCGATGTCTACGGCGAGGTCACCGAGGCGCTGCACCTGGCGCACATGACGGGGCTGGCCCGTAACGACTACGCCTCGCTGCTGCAGCTCAAGCTGATCCAGTGGGTGGAGAAGCACTGGGACGAGCCGGACGAGGGCATCTGGGAGGTCCGCGGCCCGCGCCGGCACTTCGTCCACTCCAAGGTCATGACCTGGGTCGCGGTCGACCGCACGGTCAAGCTGATCGAGTCCGGGGACGTCGACGGCCCGCTGGAGCGCTGGAAGGACCTGCGCGAGACGATCCACCGGGACGTCTGCGAGAAGGGTTACGACAAGGAGCGCAACACCTTCACCCAGTCCTACGGCTCGCAGGAGCTGGACGCCTCGCTGCTGCTGATCCCACAGATGGGCTTTCTGCCGCCGGACGACAAGCGCGTCATCGGCACGATCGAGGCGATCCAGCGGGAACTGTCCACCGAGGACGGCTTCGTGCTGCGCTACCCGACGTCGGGTGCGCATGATCTCGGGGTGGACGGTCTGGAGGGTGAGGAAGGTGCCTTCCTGGCCTGCTCGTTCTGGCTCGCCGACGACCTCGCGATGATCGGCCGGGTCGACGAGGCCCGCAAGCTCTTCGAGAAGCTGCTCTCGCTCCGCAACGACCTGGGCCTGCTCGCGGAGGAGTGGGACCCCAAGGCCCAGCGGCAGGTGGGCAACTTCCCGCAGGCATTCAGCCATGTTCCGCTGATCGACACCGCGCTGCGGCTGACGGCCAGTGGGGCTTACGGCGGTTAGCGCCCCCTTCGGGGCGCCAACCGCCCGGAGTTCTGTGGTGCCGCTCGGATTTCGGGCGGCACCACGTGTGTGTCAGAAGGGGGTCAGGGTGAGGGTGATCTCCTTCGGGGCGGGGTCCTCGATGTAGGAGGCGAAGCCGGCGACGTCGTCGAAGGCGAAGCCGTAGGCCCTGCCGTCCCGGGTCGCGGCGTGCATGGCCTTGGCGTAGTGGTGGGTCAGCCGCTCGCCGTAGAAGGTGGCCGGGTCGGTGGTGGGCTGGGCGGCGTGCGCGGTGAGGGCGGAGCGGTTGAGGGCGGCGCCCAGGATGGCCGCGATCGGGCCGCGGGTGCCGTCGTTGGGGGCGGCGAGGGTGCCGTCGCAGAAGAGGACATCGCGGGTGGACGGCTTGTCGAAGGAGACCGTGCCGGTGGGGGCGGCCCCACCGCGCGGACCCTTCAGTCCTTGGGGGACGGTGAAGACGAGCTTGCCGTCGCGGACCCGGCCGGTGAAGGTGCCCGCGTTCGTGGTGACGGACAGGTCCTTGGCCGCGTAGGCGGACCAGGCCTCGTCGATGGCGGGGGCGAAGTAGTCGGGGGCGAACAGTCCGCTGTCCAGACCGTGGCCGGGGGCGATCACCCGGCGGTCGCCGATGACCAGCCGGTCGAAGCCGTCGGCGGCCCGGACGTCGGCGAAGATCTTGGCGCGGGCGCCGTCCTTGAGCGTGCCCGTGGTCTGGTCCTTGGCCCCGGTGAGCCGGATCGCGAGCGGCACGCTGAACATGTCGACCATGGTGGTGTTGCAGTACATCCCGCCGGAGTTGTAGGTGAACTCGGCGCAGTCGTGCAGCACGTCGTAGTTGGGGTCGCCGGCGACCCAGCCCGCCGGGTAGGCGAGCGCGGCCTTGCCGTTGCCGTCCTCGACCGCCTTGAACTTCAGCTTGCCGCCCAGCGCGGTGTAGATCCGGCCGGACATCCGGGGCAGCTGGAGGGTCGTGGTGCCGCTCGCCGCGAGCGGTATGGCGTAGTCGGTGAAGCCGTCCGGCCCGTTGTCGGCCAGTGCCACGGGCTTGAGCTCGCCGTCCGGGGTGACGTGCACCTGCTGGGTGCCGTCATTGCCGACGACGTAGATCCAGACCGAGGAGTTGGCGTAGGAGCCGGAGTTGTTGACGAGGTGCAGGGGCATTCCGGCGGCGGACCGGGCGGGCCCGCGGGGTGCGGCGGAGGGGGCGGGCGCGCCGTTCGCACGGCCGGCCAGGGCGATTCCGGAGGCGGCGGCGCCGGCGGCGAGACCGCCGAGCAGACTGCGGCGAGTGATCACGAGATGGCTCCTTGCGGGGCGGTGTGCCGATCGGTGGGGGTGACGTTCCGGCTGGTACCGGCCCCGGCGGGCTGCGGGACGGCGACCGTCCGGCATCCGGGTCCGACTCTCATGCTCATGACATTCTCTCCTCGGCACGGTGGGGGGTCGTGAGGAGTTCCGGGGGGGGTACCCGGACTGAGAGCGCTCTCATATCGTGCGCTGTGCACCCTGCCGATTCCCTGGCAGACCGTCAAGTCATCGCGTAGAAAAAGGAGTTGAATGGTGTCCGAGCCGAACGGTCCGCGGCCGACGCTGGAGGCGGTCGCGGCCCGAGCCGGGGTCTCCCGCGCCACGGTGTCCCGTGTGGTCAACGGCGGTGCGGGGGTCCGGGCCGCGGTCCAGGAACGGGTGCGCCAGGCGGTCACCGAGCTGGGCTACGTACCGAACAGCGCGGCCCGCTCCCTGGTCACCCGCCGCACCGGCGCGGTCGCCGTGGTCATCGCGGAGCCGGAGGCCCGGGTCTTCAGCGATCCGTTCTTCGGGCGCCAACTGCGCGGCATCAGCCGGGAACTGGCCGCCGCCGACACCCAGCTGTTGTTGATGCTCGTCGAGCACCGCGACGACTACGACCGGATCGGCCGGTATCTGGCGGCCGGGCATGTCGACGGCGCGCTGATGTTCTCGCTGCACCGTGACGACCCGCTGCCCGCCATGGCCGAGCGCGCCGGACTGCCCACCGTCTACGGCGGCCGGCCCGGCTGGGCGAGCGCCGACGGGGTGCCGCGCCCGCTGTATGTCGACACCGACAACCGCGGGGGCGCCCGGCAGGCCGTACGCCATCTCCTCGGCCGCGGCCGCCGCCGGATCGCGGTGATCACCGGGCCGCTCGACCAGACCTCCGCGGTGGACCGTCTCGACGGCTACCGCGAGGCGCTGGGCACGGCCGAGCCGGACCCTCGGCTGATCGCGGACGGCGGGTTCACGGCCGCCGGCGGCGAGCGGGCGATGGCCGAACTCCTGGACGCCGCACCGGACCTGGACGCCGTCTTCGTCTGCTCCGACCTGATGGCGAACGGGGCGCTGCGCACCCTGCGGGCACGCGGGCGACGGGTTCCGGACGACGTGGCGGTGGTCGGCTTCGACGATCTGGAACCGGCGGCCTGGGCCGATCCGCCGCTGACCACGGTGCGGCAGGACGTGGAGGAGATGGGGCGGCTGATGGTCCGGCTGCTGCTGCGACTGCTGGATCCGGGCAGGGCGGCGGAGGCGGACGCGGTGGAGCTCGCCCCGGTGATCACGGAGGCGCGGCTGGTGGTGCGGGAATCGGGGTGACGGGCGGAGGCGCCGGGAGGCACGCGCCCCCTCCCGGCGCCCTACGGCACGGTGATCCGGACCGCGAAGCTCCGGATAGCGGACTACGGGTACCGTCCTCGCCATGGGGCAGGAAGCGAAGATCGAAGCCGAGGTCACGGTACGCAGGGCGCTGGAGCTGCCCGCGCTGCGGCGCGGTCTGCCGGAGGTGCTGGCCGGCGGGGACCGGCTGGACCGCGCGGTCCGCTGGGTGCACGCGGGCGAGGTCCCGCATATCGCCTCGCTGCTCAAGGGCGGCGAGCTGCTGCTGACCACCGGCCTGGGCCTGGGGGCCCGGCCGTCCGAGCAGCGCGCCTTCATCCGCAAGCTCGCGGACCGCGAGATCGCCGCGCTCGTCGTGGAGCTGGGCTCCCGGTTCGCCTCCCTGCCCGTCGCGCTGGTCGACGCCGCCCGGGACTGCGGGCTGCCGCTGATCCAGCTGCACCGCGAGGTCCCGTACGTCACGGTCACCGAGGCGATCCACACCGAGATCATCAACAGCCACTACGCGCTGCTGCGGCGTGCCGACGAGATCCTGCGGCGCTGCACGGACGTGCTGCTGCGCGGCGGCGGCGTCCCCGAGGTGCTCCGGCTGCTGGCCGTCTTCACCGGCAACCCGCTCTGCCTGGAGGCCCCCGACGGCAGCCCGCTCTACGCGGCGGGCCCGGACAGCGAGGACGACGGTCCCGCGGAGGCCGACCCGCTGCTGGCCTGGGAGGGCCTGCGCGAGACCGGTCTGCGGGTCGATGTGCCCGGCGGCGGCCACGGCCCCGACGCGGTCCGTGCCCGTCTCGTCCTGCTGCCCGTCAACGCCCCCTTGGCGCCGGTGCACCGGATCGCCGCCGAACGCGCCGCCGATCTGCTCGCCGTCGTCATGCTCCAGTCCCGCCAGGAAGAGGTGCTCGCCGCCCGGGGGCGCGGCGACTTCCTGGCCGACCTCTCGGAGGGCCGGATCTCCGCGGCCGAGGCGCCCGCACAGGCCCGCCTGCTCGGCTTCCGCCCCGGCCCCGAGCCGGTGTTCCCGGTGGTGATGCGGCTGCCGGCGGGGCTGCCGTCCCCCGGCAGCTGGGCGCTGCTCGCCCAGGCCCTGCGCGAGGAACTCGCAGCCCCCGGGGTACCCGTACTTCTCGGCGTCCGCCCCGTGGAGGGCCGGGTACCGATACTGGTGGCGCTGCGCGCGGGCCAGGACCGGGACGCGCTGGCCGGCCGGATCGCCGAGGCCCTGCGCGCCGGGGTGGTCCGCGCGGGCCTGGACCGGCCGGCCGCGCACCGCCCGGTGGTCGTCGTCGGGACGCCCGGTGACTGGGCGGCGGCGGGCCCCGGCCTCCAGCACGCGGCGGAGGCGGCGGCCGCGGCCCAGGGCCTGCCGGAACAGCCCTGGTACGACGCCCGCCGGCTGGACATCGAGCTGCTGTTGTGGCGGATGCGCGAACACGGCGAGCAGGGTGTGCTCACCGACTTCGTGGAGCGCGCCATCGGGCCACTGCTGGCCCACGACCGCGCCGCCCGTCAGCCGCTGCTGCCGACGCTGGAGGCCTATCTGGCCAGCGCGGGCCGCAAGGCCGAGACCGCCCGCGATCTGAATGTGAACCGGCAGACGCTGTACGACCGGCTGGCCCGTATCGCGCAGCTGCTCGGCACGGACCTGGACGATCCGCAGACCGTCCTGGGCCTGCGGCTGGCGCTGCGCGCCCGGCGCCACACGGACAAGCCGTAACGGGCGGCGGCCAACGGGCGGCGCGTTACCCCGCGACCGTCTCGGCCGCCGTCCCCATACCGAGCGCGATCAGCACCCCGCCCGTGGTGCGCTCCAGATTGCGGTGCACCCGGGGCCGCCGCAGACGGCGCAGCAGCCGGCCCGCGCAGACCACGACCAGCAGCAGCCAGCCCGCGGCGATCACCGCGTCGACGACCCCGAGCAGCAGCGTCGTCCCCAGCACCGAGTGTCCCTCGGGGAGGAACTGCGGCACGACGGCCACGAAGAAGATCCCGACCTTGGGGTTCAGCCACAGCTCAGCAGCCCTTGCCGGAAGGCGCGCGGGGGCGCGAGGGGCGCGGCGGCTCGGGCGTCCGGTGCCGGGGCGTCGAAGGGGTCTGGGGCGGGGCGGGCGGGGGCGTCGCCCCGGGCGTGGTCGGCTCGGCCGCCTCTTGGCCGGCCCGGCCGTCGGCTGAATCCGCTGCTGAATCGGCTAGACCGGTTGAATCGGCTGGGTCAGCTCGTCGTAGACGCTGAGGACCTGGGTGACGGTGTCGTTCTCGCTGGGCCAGCCGGCCGCCTGGGCACGGCCCGCCTCGGCGAGCGCGTCCCGCCGGGCGGGGTCGGCGAGCAGCGCGAGAACGGTACGGGCCAGGGCCGCGGCATCCCCGTAACGGACCAGCTCGGCGGCCGGGCCGACCAGTTCGCGGGTGCCTCCGGTGTCGGTGGCGACCAGTGGCACCCCGGCGCGCAGCGCCTCCTGGGCGATCAGCGAACGCGCCTCCCACCGGCTGGGCAGCACCACCAGGTCGGCGGCGGCGAGGAGTTCGGGCACGTCGTCACGGCGCCCGAGCAGCTGGACGGGCAGCTGCTCGCTGTCGATCCGCCGCTGAAGCGCGCTCCGCTGATCGCCCTCCCCCGCGATCGCGACCAGCGGCTGCGGGTCGAGCGCGCACCAGGCGTGCGCCGCGTCCAGCAGCAGGTCATGGCCCTGGCTGGGATCGAGACGGCCCACCGCGAGCAGCAACGGACGGTCCACCGCGCCCAGTTCGGCCCGTTCCTTGTGACGCGTCCGGTCGTGCTCCTCGATCTCGTCCGGTGTACCGCCGGACCGGGGGCGCGGAATCGCGACCGGCGCAAGCCGCGCATCACGGGCGCCCCGCTCACGCGCCCGGTCCACGAGATCGGAACAAGCTCCCAGAACCACGGCGGCCGCCCGTGCCACCCGCCGCTCCATCAGGTGCACCACCCCGGCTCGCGCACCCTCGGTGTGCGCCTTGGTGTGCCAGGTGATGACCAGGGGGACCCGGCGCCCGCCCCGTGGGCCGCGCAGTCCGCGCAACGCCATCGAGGCCCGCAGCCCGGCCCGCAGGCCGTGCGCATGGACGAGGTCGGCGTCCCAGCAGGCGCTGCGCAGTACGGCCACGCTCGCCGGATCCATCCGCGGCGGGACCTGCACGAACCGCGCGCCCGCCCCGGTGAAGTCGTAGGCCTCCTCGGTTTCCGGCGTGGCACAGACGGACACCCGGACCCCGCGTGCGACCAGCCCTTCGGCCAGCGAGCGGACATGTGCCGCGCTGCCGGCGCTGCCGTGCCCGAGCACCTGGACCGTGCGCAGCGGCGACAGCCCGTGCGCGGAGGTCGGGGTGCTGATCACGTGGTGGGTCTCCTGGATCGGGGGCGGGCGGGCCGTACCGGCGGGTCGGTCCGCTGAGCTGCGGTGCGCGGCCGGCGGCCACCTGCCTGCCCGGCGACGGGCCAGGATGCGGCAAGCGGGCCCGGGACTGCGCACCGCGCCCAGGATGCCAGCCCGGCGGGGTCAAATCGGCACCGTCCGGCCGCCGTTCCGGTGGGAAGTCTCACCCCAGCACCCACCAGATCACCCACATGGGCGACAAACCGCCCGCGCGGGTTAATGGCTCCTGAGGGTGAACCCACTCCCCGGAGTGCGCCTCGCGCCGCACCACAGGGCGCGTGCGCCGTCACTCGAAGCGCGGCCGGTGTTTGGCCGAATAAGGAATGGGATGGCCTCCCGCCTTCTCGCCCTCGCGCCGCCCCGTGAACCCCAACCTCACAAGGCGGCTCACCCAGGTTCCGCTACCCGGGCCAAAAACTTCGGACGGCGATGTCGAGAACCCGTGACCGGCTCCGTCCCCGGGGTGAAGGCGACCACAATGGGCCGCACCAGCACCGAGGAGAACACCATGGCCAAGTACCTGCTGCTCAAGCACTACCGAGGCGCTCCCGCCGCGGTCAACGACGTGCCCATGGATCAGTGGACGCCGGAGGAGATCTCGGCGCACGTGCAGTACATGAACGACTTCGCGGCCCGACTGGAGAAGAGCGGCGAGTTCGTCGATGGCCAGGCGCTCGCCCCCGAGGGGTCGTGGGTGCGGTACGACGGCGAGGGGCGCCCGCCGGTCACCGACGGTCCCTTCGCCGAGACCAAGGACCTCATCGCCGGCTGGATGGTGATCGACGTCGACAGCCACGAGCGCGCCGTCGAACTGGCCGGGGAACTGTCGGCCGCCCCGGGGGCGGGCGGGAAGCCGATCCACGAGTGGCTCGAAGTGCGCCCGTTCCTGGCCGCCGAGCCCAGCATCACGGAGTGCACTTTCAAGTGACGCAGATGAACGAGGCCCTGATCAGGAGCCTCACGCCGGGCGTGCTCGGCATCCTCGTCCGCCGCGGAGCCGACTTCGCGGCGGCCGAGGACGCCGTGCAGGACGCGCTGATCGAGGCAGTCCGCGTCTGGCCGGCCGACCAGCCGCGCGATCCGTGGCCTGGCGCCGGTTCCTCGACGCGACCCGCGCGGACGCCGCCCGCCGCCGGCGTGAGGACCTCGTCGACGAGGAGCCCGCGCCAGGCCCCGCGCCCGCCGTGGACGACACACTCCAGCTCTACTTCCTGTGCGCCCACCCGTCGCTGACGCCGTCGTCCGCGGTGGCGCTCACCCTGCGCGCCGTCGGCGGGCTCACCACGCGCCAGATCGCCCAGGCCTACCTGGTGCCCGAGGCGACCATGGCGCAGCGCATCAGCCGTGCCAAGCGCACCGTCTCGGGCGTGCAGTTCGACCGGCCCGGCGACGTCGCCACCGTGCTGCGCGTCCTCTACCTGGTCTTCAACGAGGGCTACTCCGGCGACGTCGACCTCGCCGCCGAGGCCATCCGGCTCACCCGGCAGCTCGCGGCCACGATCGACCACCCCGAGGTGGCAGGGCTGCTCGCCCTCATGCTGCTCCACGACGCCCGGCGCGCCACCCGGACCGCGGCCGACGGCAGCCTGGTGCCGCTCGCCGAGCAGGACCGGAGCCGGTGGGACACCGCGTCGATCGCGGAGGGCGTCGAGATCCTTCAGGCGGCCCTCGCCCGCGACCGACTGGGCGAGTTCCAGGCCCAGGCCGCCATCGCGGCACTCCACGCCGACGCGCCCACCGCCGAGGAGACGGACTGGGTGCAGATCGTCGAGTGGTACGACGAGCTCGCGCGCCTGACCGACAGCCCGGTCGTCCGGCTCAACCGCGCGGTGGCCGTCGGTGAGGCCGACGGACCGCGCGCCGGGCTGGCGGCACTCGCGGCGCTGAACGACTCCCTGCCCCGCCACACCGCGGTGGCCGCGTACCTCCACGAACGCGACGGCGACCTGACGACGGCGGCCCGGCTGTACGCCGAGGCGGCCCGGAAGGCACCCAACCTCGCCGAGCGCGACTACCTGACGCGCCAGGCCGCCCGGCTCAACACCGGGCGGGGGCGGTGACGGGCCCCGCCCGGTGTTGAGCCGGGCGCTCGGAATCCCGAACCGGACGGGCGGTGCTCCCTCGCGGGGTGCTTCCCCGGAGGGGCAGCGACTCGGCGGGCCTTCAACCGGCTAGCGGCTACCGGCTCAGAGCGTTGCCGCTGCCCGGCTGACGCGGTCCCCCGCGGCCGCGGCGGCGATCAGCCCGGCGGCGTGAGCGGCCAGACCACGGCGGCCGTTGCCCGTGACGATGGCGAGGCCGAGCGCCGCGCCGAGGGCGTGCGCCCCGGCGTCCCCGATCATCGTGCGCTCCCCGACGTCGTCGCCGAGGACGGCGGCCGCGGCCCCCATGGGCGCGGCGGACAGTGCGCCCGCCGGGCCGCGGCGCAGCAGCCCGGGTGCGCCGATGGCCAGTACGGCGCCGACCGCCCGGCCCGGCCGGACGTCCAGCAGGTTCACCAGATGCGCCGAGCCCGCGATCACCACGCCTGCCAGCACTTTGTCGGCCGGCCGCTCCTTGAGGAGGGCGCCGGCCGCGAGCCCGGCGGCGCCGATCCCGAACAGCTTCACCGCCCCGCTGGTGACCTCTTTCTGCCGGAGCGCCGAGAGGTGGGCCCGGAATCCGCGGCGTGGATCACCGGCGCCGAACACGTCGTCGTACGCGCCGCAGCCCCCGGCGGCCAGTACAGCCAGCGCCCCGGCGGCCCGGGTACGGGCGGGCAGACCCGGTGCGGTGACGGCGGCGAGGGCGGTACCGGTGGCCGTGGCGAGACCCGCATGCAGGTTCACGGTGCGGCCGGCGTAGTTCTTCCGCTCCCACAGGACGGCACCGCCCGGCGGGCGCTTCCTGAGCGCCGTGTACACGGCCCGGGTCGCCCCGGCCGCCCCCAGGAGCGCCGAGATCCGCCCCGACACCCTGCCGCCTGCCACCGCCGCCATGTCCCGCCCCTCACCCGGCACCCTGCCGTGCTCGCTTCCCGTCACCCTAGGGGCGAGCGCCGCCCGGTCACGCGGGAACGACGCCCCCGGCGACCGGGGGCCGGTGGCCAGTAGGCGGCGGCAGGTGGCAGGTGGCAGGTGGCAGGTGGGAGAGCTGAAGCGCCCCGCGTACGCGCTGCTTGCTAGTTGCCCGTGCGCGCCGTCTCCAGCAGCTCCTCGGCATGCGCGCGGGCCGTTTCGGAGTCCTCCTGGCCCGCCAGCATCCGGGAGAGTTCGCGGACCCGCTCCTCGCCTTCCAGGACCGTGACACCGCTCCTGGTGACCGAGCCGTCGTTCGTCTTCGCCACCAGCAGCTGGCGGTCCGCGAAGGCCGCGACCTGCGGGAGGTGCGTGACGACCACGACCTGTGCCGACTTCGCGAGCCTGGCCAGCCGCCGGCCGACCTCGACGGCCGCCTTGCCGCCGACGCCCGCGTCGACCTCGTCGAAGAGGTAGGTCGGTACGGGGTCGGAGCCGGCGAAGACCACCTCCACGGCGAGCATCACCCGGGAGAGCTCACCGCCGGACGCTCCCTTGGCGATCGGCCGGGGCGGTGCGCCCGGGTGGGGGGCCAGGAGAAGTTCGACCTCATCGGCGCCGGCCGGTCCATAGGCCACCGTGCGGCCGCCGACCTCGATGCCGTCGGCGTCCTCGGCGACCTCGGTCTGGCGGATCTCGACGGTGACCCGCGCGTGCGGCATGGCGAGTTCCGCCAGTTCGGCGGTGACCGCGTCGGCGAAACGCTTCGCCGACCCTGTACGGGCATCGGTCAACGTTTGTGCCAGTTCGCCCAGTTCGGTGCGGAGTGCGTCCCGCTCGGCGGTCAGCTCGCCGATCCGGTCGTCATCGCCGTCCAGTTCGCCGAGCCGGGCGGCACTCTCCTCGGCCCAGGCCAGCACCGCAGCGATGTCCTGGCCGTATTTGCGGGTCAGATGGTTCAGCGCGGCACGACGCTCCTCGACCGCGGCCAGCCGCAACGGGTCGGCGTCCAGGCCGTCCGCGTAGCCGGCCAGCTCGCCCGCCACGTCAGCCATCAGGATGCCGATCTCGCCGATCCGCTCGGCGAGCCCGGCGAGCTCCCGGTCATGGCTGCGTACGGCCTCCAGCGCGCGATGGGCGCCGGCGACCAGGGTGGTGGCGTCGACGCCCTCGGGGTCCTCGGGATTGCCGGCCAGCGCGGCGTGCGCCAGGGTCGCGGCGGAGGCCAGTGCCTCGGCGTGGCCGAGCCGCTCCGCCTCGGCGGCGAGTTCGGTGTCCTCGCCGGGCTGGGGCTCGGCCGCCGCGATCTCGTCCAGGCCGAAGCGCAGCAGGTCGGCTTCCTGTGAGCGTTCGCGGGCCCGTGTGGTCAGCTCGTCCAGCTCGGTGGCGACGGCGCGCAGGCGGCGGTGGGCGGCGGTGTACTTGGCCAGCGGGACCGCGACCGTGTCTCCGGCGTAGCGGTCCAGGGCCTGGCGCTGGCGGGCCGGCCGCAGCAGGCCCTGCTGGTCGGTCTGGCCGTGTACGGCGACCAGGTCGTCGGCCAACTCCGCCAGGAGACCGACCGGAACGGAACGGCCTCCCACATGGGCGCGTGAACGGCCCTCCGCGGAGAGCGTGCGGCTGATCAGCAGCGCACCGTCGTCCAGCTCCGCACCGGCCTCCTCGGCCCGTACCGCGGCGGGGGCCTGGGGGCCGACGCTGATCCTGCCCTCCACTACCGCCGATTTGGCGCCGATCCGCACCAGGGCGGGGTCGGCGCGCCCGCCGAGCAGCAGGCCGAGGCTGGTGACGACCATGGTCTTGCCCGCGCCCGTCTCGCCGGTCACCGCCGTGAAGCCGGGGGACAGCTCGACAACGGCGTCATCAATGACACCCAGGGACCGGATCCGCATCTCCTCCAACACGGATACGACCTTACGAGGTCCCGGGGTCGCCCCGCGACGGCCTCCCCTCACTCCTGCCCTCGCACCTGCGGAAAACCGCATCGAAAAAGGGGGGAATTCCGCATGGTGCGTGATCACGCTCAGCCGTCAAGCTGATCACAGTCCGGAGCGAAAGGTGTGGTCATGGTCAGCGGATCGAGGTACGCAGCGACGTCTGCGGGGTGGTGCGGTCACCGGCCCGCGGACGGCAGGACTGCGGTGGTCACGCGGGGTGCGGTGGCGATTGCCGGCGCTTCGGTGAGGCGGCTCGTCGCGTCGGTGAAGCGGCTCGTCGGACGGCAGGACGCGGAGGCCCTGCCGTCCACCGCGCGCCGGGCACCGATGGCCGGCGGCGCCGCGGCGCGCACGGCCGTCACTCCGCTCCGCGACTGGATCCACATGTCGATATTCGCGAGCGTCCGGACGAGTGGCCCCGTCTCCAGCTCAAGGAGGGACCCCGTCTCCCGGCAGCGCCGCGGATGCGTGACGCTCCGCGCGGCGGGCGCCCGCTGCCACCGGAACCGATGGCAGCGGGGACGCACCGGACAGGCCTTAGTGCGGCGCCCCCCGCCACCCCGCCACGGGGAGGGCGAACTTGGCGACCAGGCGGTCCGTGAAGGAGGCATGGTGCAGACGGGCCAGGCGTACGGGTACGGCGCCGCGGCGGACCTCGACGCGGGCGCCGGCGGGGAGTTCGACACTGCGGCGGCCGTCGCACCAGAGAATGCCGTGCGGCGTCTTGGGCTGGACCTCCACCGCCAGTACGGAACGCGGCGAGGTGACCAGCGGCTTGGCGAACAGGGCGTGGGCGCTGATCGGGACCATCAGCAGGGCCTCGACCTCGGGCCAGACCACCGGCCCGCCGGCCGAGAAGGCGTATGCGGTCGAACCGGTCGGAGTCGCACAGACCACGCCGTCGCCACCGAAGCGCGAGACGGGCCGGCCGTCGACCTCGGTCACCACCTCCAGCATCCGCTCCCGTGCGGCCTTCTCCACCGACGCCTCGTTCAGGGCCCAATCGGTGTGTACGACATTGCCGTTGTTGCGGACGAGGACATCGAGCGTCATCCGCTCCTCGACCTCGTATGCCCGGGTGACGACCCGGTCGACGACCTTGTCGAGGTCGTCGCGCTCGGCCTCCGCGAGGAAGCCGACCCGGCCAAGGTTGACACCGAGCATCGGGACCCCGGACGTCCGGGCGAAGTCCGCGCCGCGCAGCAGCGTGCCGTCTCCGCCCAGCACCACCAGGAGTTCGCAGCCCTCGGCGGCGCACTGCTCGGAGTCGACGCGCTGGACCGACGACGGCAGCGGCAGATCCGCCGCCTCCTCCGCCAGCACCCGCACCCCGATGCCGCTGCGCAGCAGCCCCTGGACAACGAGTTCGGCACTGCGGATGGCCGCGGGACGGCCCGTGTGAGCGAGCAGGAACACCGTCCGCCCGGCTCCGGTGTTCTCGTGTGCTGCGCTGCCTTCAACTGCATGGGTAGTGGTCAACGAGGCCCCTCCGCCACTGCACGGTCGACGTCCGCCGGGTCGAGTGCAGGCGCCCCGGCGCGCAGCCACAGAAAGTACTCGACATTCCCGGAAGGTCCAGGCAGTGGGCTCGCAGTTACGCCAAGTACGCCAAATTCCAGTTCGGCGGCCCGGCTCGCGACCGCGCGGACGGCCTCGGCCCGCAGCTCCGCGCTGCGCACCACCCCGCCGCTGCCCAGCCGCTCCTTGCCGACCTCGAACTGCGGCTTGACCATCAGCACCAGATCCGCGTCGGGCGCCGCACAGCGGGCCAGTGCGGGCAGTACGAGCCCCAGCGGGATGAACGAGAGATCACCGACGACGAGGTCGACGGGCTCCGAGTCGATCTGCTCCAGGGTCAATTCACGGACGTTGGTGCGGTCCTTCACGGTGACCCGCTCATCGCTCTGGAGCGACCAGGCGAGCTGTCCGTATCCGACGTCGACGGCGACGACATGACGCGCACCGGCCCGCAGCAGGACGTCCGTGAAGCCACCGGTCGAGGCGCCCGCGTCCAGTGCCCGGCGGCCCTCGATCTTCAGGCCGAGCGGGACGAAGGCGGCGAACGCCCCGGCCAGCTTGTGCCCGCCGCGCGAGACATAGTCGGGGTCGCTCTCGTCGTCGCGGACGACCACGGCCGCGCTGGTCTCCACCTGGGTGGCCGGTTTGGTCGCGGTCGCCCCGCCGACGGTCACCCGGCCCGCGGCGATCAGCTGGCTCGCGTGCTCGCGGGAACGGGCCAGCTTGCGGCGCACCAGCTCCGCATCGAGTCGGCGTCGTGCCACTCCTGCCACCTGTGGTTCAGCTCCTGTTGTCGTGCGTCGTCGAGGAAGGGGCGGGCGGCCCGGGGTGCTGGTCGAGACCGGCCAGCACATCGCGCAGCCCACGGTGCACATCCTCGTACACCCGGAGGTGTTCGCTCGCGGGGAGGTGGTCGGCGTCGGCGAGGCGCCGCAGCCCGGTATCGACCGCGGCCTCACCGGTCGCCGTCACGCCCACCCTGATCGGCTGCGGCCCGCCGGGCCGCTCCGGCCCGCCCGTGGGGTCGGGCCGGCCCTGGCCGCCCGACGCAGCGGCACCACTCCGCTCGGCCCCTGCATCCGGCCCGACGGCATCGTCCGACCCGACGGGACCGGTCGGCGTTCCACCCGTGGTGCTCACGGCTCCGCTGCCCTCGCGCCGGCCGGGCTCCCCCGGTTCCGCGGGCTCTGTGGGGTCCCCTGGCGCGGCTTGTGCGGGCGCCTCCGGCTCCGGGCCGGACGTCGGCTCTTCCATGCCCCCGACGCTACCTCGGCGAAGCCGGTCGAGGAGGAACGAGCCGTCCCCGACCTGGCGTATCGTCGATCACGATGGCAACCCTCGACCAGTGCCGCGCCGCTCTCGACCGGCTGGCCCAGAACCTGTCCTCGGCCGACGGCAGCGTCCGCCAGGCCGCCACGTTCGACCGCTCACTCAGCTGCCGCATCACGGACCTCGATGTGACCTTTCTCGGGCGGCTGGCCGACGGCACCATCCAGGAGGTGACCAACGTCCCCGGGCCGCCCCCGCACAAGGCCGACATCCGGCTGTCCATGGCCGGTGACGATCTGCTGGCCCTGGTGGACGGAGAGCTGAACTTCGCCAAGGCCTGGGGCAGCGGCCGCGTCAAGCTGGAGGCCGGGCTACGGGACCTGCTCCGCCTCAGGACACTGCTGTAACAGTTGCCCCGCCTGTAACAGCAGCCCCGCCCCTCGCGCCTCACTAGCCGCAGACCCGCTCGTCACACCCTGCCGTGCCGCGCCGACCGCGGCCCCGCTCGGGGCGGCCAACCGGCACCAGCTCCGCTCGTACCGCCTCGCCCCCCAACCCGCGACGCGCGCCCGCCCCCCTACCGACCGCTCCCCCGCCCAACCCCCGCCGAAGCCTCCTCAGCCCCCGCAGGCCCCTCAGCCCCCGAAGCCTCCCCCACTGCCAAAGACGCCTTCTCCCCCGAAGGCGCCTCCTCCCCCGCGGACGCCTCCCCCGCTGCCGAAGGCCTCTCCGCCCCCGCAGCGCCCTCAGGCTCCACCGCCCGGCCCCCACGCCCGCTTCCCCTACGCGGCTTGCGCGCCGCAGGCACAACCAACGGGGTGCCGCTCTCCGGGTCCTCGATGATCTGGCAGCTGAGGCCGAAGACCTGCTCCACGAGTTCCGCCGTGACGATGTCGGCGGGGGCGCCCTCGGCGATGACCGCGCCGTTCTTCATAGCGATGAGGTGCGTCGCGTAACGGGCCGCGTGATTGAGGTCGTGGAGCACCGCGACCAGTGTGCGTCCCTGCTCCTCGTGGAGTTCGGCGCACAGGTCCAGCACCTCGATCTGGTGCTGGATGTCCAGATACGTCGTCGGCTCGTCCAGCAGGAACAGCGGGGTCTGCTGGGCGAGCGCCATCGCGATCCACACCCGCTGCCGCTGGCCGCCGGACAGCTCGTCGACATAGCGGTCGGCCAGCTCGCCGACGCCGGTGGCCGCCATCGACTCCTCGACGATCCGCTCGTCCTCGGGCGACCACTGCCGCAGCAGCCCCTGGTGCGGATAGCGGCCGCGGGCCACCAGATCCGACACGGTGATGCCGTCCGGGGCGATGGAGGACTGGGGCAGCAGCCCGAGCGTCCTGGCGACCTTCTTGGCCGGCAGCGAGGAGATCGCCGCACCGTCGAGCAGGACCGATCCGCCGGCCGGTTTGAGCATCCGTGAGAGCGCGCGCAGCAGCGTGGACTTACCGCAGGCATTGGGGCCGACGATGACCGTGAAGGAGTGGTCGGGGATGGCGACCGAGAGGTTCTCGGCGATGACCCGCTGGTCGTAGGCGAGGGTGACGTTCTCGGCCGAGAGACGGCTCACTTCGGAACTCCTGGGGTTGTCGTGTCACTGCTGTTGGCCGGCCCGCCACCGGCCGCGCCGTCACCGTCCGGGGGCCGCACCGCGGCCCGGCCCGCGCGGAGTTGGCGCCCGGCGCGGGCCGCGCCGCCCTCCGGCGTCCGCCGCCCGGCCCGTCCTTGCGCCGTCGTACGGCCGCTCATACCCGTCCCGCCTTGCGCTCCGTGGCCAGCAGCCACAGCAGATAGCCGCCGCCGAGAACGCCGGTGAGCACCCCCACCGGCAACTGGTCGGCGCCGAAGAGCTGCTGGGACGCCCAGTCGGCGGCGACCAGCAGCACGGCGCCCATGAGGCCGGAGAGCACCAGGTTGGGACCGGGCATCGGCGCACCGCCCCTGTTTCCCCCGCCCTTGAGCCAGCGCGGGAGGGTCAGCCGGCGGGCCAACTGGGGTGCGGTGAGCGCGACGAAGGAGATCGGTCCGGCCGCCGCGGTGGCGGCGGCGACGAGCACCACCGCCGTCAGCAGCACGACGATACGGACCCGGTCGACCCGTACGCCGAGCGCGTACGCGGCGTCATCGCCCATCTCCAGCATGCGCAGCGGCCGCCCGAAGAAGAGCAGCAGCGGGACGAGGACGGCGCAGACCGCGGCCAGCGGCTCGACCTGGTCCCAGCCACGGCCGTTGAGGGAACCGGTCATCCAGGTGGTGGCCCGGGTCGCCTCGACGATGTTCGCCTTGGTCATGAGGAAGAGCACCATCGCGTAGAGCATGGCGCCGGCTCCGATGCCGACGAGCACGAAGCGGTAGCCGTGGATGCCGCGCTTCCAGGCGAGCAGGAAGATGGCGATCCCGGTGCCCACCCCGCCGACCACGGCGCCGGCCGCGACCCCGAAGGCGTCGGCCTGGAAGTAGACGATGGCGGCCAGGGCGCCGACGGACGAGCCCTGGGAGAAGCCGAGGACGTCCGGACTGCCCAGCGGATTGCGGGAGACGGTCTGGAAGACGGCCCCGGAGATCCCGAACGCGACACCGACCAGCAGCCCCACCAGCACCCGCGGCAGCCGCAGGTCGTGCACGATGTACTGCTGTCCGGGGTCCCCGCCGCCGGTCAGGGCGGCGAGCACCTCGGACGGGGTCATCGGGTAGTCGCCGGAGCCGATCAGGGCGACGGCGGCGGCCAGTGCGACGGCCAGCAGCAGCAGTCCGACGGCCGTGGCGCGTACGTCCAGGCGCACCGAGAGGCCGCCCCTGGTGCGTACCGCTCTCACCCGCCGGGCCCCCGCCGCCCGGCCGTTCCCGGCCTCGGGCTCCACGGCCTCCCCGGACTTCACGGTCGCGCTCACAGCTGGGCCATCCTCCGACGTCGTACGAGATAGATGAAGACCGGTCCGCCGAGGACGGCCGTGACGATGCCGACCTGGAGCTCACCGGGCCGGGCCACGACCCGGCCGAGGACATCCGCGCCGAGCAGCAGGACCGGTGAGAGCACCGCGGAGTACGGCAGGATCCAGCGCATATCGGGCCCGGTGATGGCCCGTACGGCGTGCGGAACCATCAGGCCCACATAGACGATCGGGCCGCAGGCGGCGGTCGCCCCGCCGCACAGCAGGGTGACCGCGAGCATCGCCAGCACCCGGGTGCGGGTCAGTCGGGCGCCCAGCGCGCGCGCCTGGTCGTCGCCGAGCGCGATGGCGTTCAGCGGCCGGGCGATCAGCAGCGCGAGGACGCCCCCCACCGCCAGGAACGGCGCGATCGAGGTGACCGTCGGCAGTGTGGCCGAGGCCAGCGAACCCACCGTCCAGAAGCGCATCTTGTCCAGCGCCGCGGTGTCCATCAGGTTGACGGCGTTGATGTAGCCGATGAGGACGGCGGTCAGCGCGGTGCCGGCCAGGGCGAGCCGTACGGGCGTGGCGCCCCGGGTACCGCCGAGGACGTACACCGCGACATTGACCACCGCGGCGCCGGTGAACGCGAACCACACATAGCCGGTCAGTGAGGTGATGCCGAAGAAGCTGATGGCGGTGACGACCGCGGCCGAGGCACCGGCGTTGATGCCGAGAACTCCGGGGTCCGCCAGGGGGTTTCGGGTGAGCGCCTGCATGACCGTGCCGGCCAGGCCGAGCGCGGCGCCGACGAGCAGGCCGAGCAGCGTGCGCGGGAAGCGGACATCGCGGATGACGACGTCGGTGTCGGAGCCGGAGTAGTGGAACACCCCGTGCCACACCTGGTCGAGGGGTATCTGTTTGGCGCCGACGGCGATGCCGAGGACGACGATGACGGCCAATACGGCCACCGAGACCACCAGCCCCACGGAGCGCAGGAGGGGGCGCCGCCGGGGTGTCACGGGGTCCGGAACCGTTGCCGCTTCGGGGGGACTGTCAACCAACACGATGGTTAGGTTAGCCTACCCTCACATCCGACTCGCAGCCCCTCCCAGAGAGAAGTGCACCCATGAGCACCTCCCGAAACGTCACTCTGTCCCGTCGCGGCATCCTGGCCGCAGGCGGCGCCGTCGGTATCGGCGCCCTGCTGGCCGCATGCGGCGGAGACAAGGGCTCGGAGGGTGCCAACAAGGGCGCCGACACCGGCCCGTGGTCCTTCACCGACGACCGCAAGCAGAAGGTCTCGCTGAAGAACACCCCTCAGCGTATCGTCGCCTTCACCGGCACCGCGGCCGCGCTTCACGACTTCGGGATCGACGACCAGATCGTCGGTGTCTTCGGCCCCACCAAGCTCAAGAACGGCAAGCCCGATCCGCAGGCCGGTGACCTGGACGTCGACAAGGTCACCATCATCGGCAACGCCTACGACCAGTTCAACATCGAGAAGTACGCGTCCCTGCGCCCCGATCTGCTGGTCACGAACATGTACGAGCCGGACGCGCTGTGGTTCGTGCCGGACGAGAGCAAGGACAAGATCACCCCGCTGGCGAAGACCGTCGCCATCACCTCGGCCCGGGTCCCGCTCGTCAAGATCATCGAGCGCTACGCCGACCTGGCCGAGTCACTCGGCGCCGACCTCCGGGCGAAGAAGGTCACCGACGCCAAGGCCCGCTTCGAGAAGGCCTCCGCGGCGCTGCGCAAGGCCGCCAAGTCCCACCCGGTCAAGGTGCTCGCCTGCTCCGGCAGCCCGAACCTCTTCTACGCGTCCAACCCCGGCATCAACGCCGACCTCATGTACTACAAGTCCCTCGGCGTCGATCTGATCGTCCCCGACCACCTGGACAAGGGCGGCTACTTCGAGAGCCTGAGCTGGGAGAACGCCGACAAGTACCAGGCGGATGTGCTCCTGCTGGACAACCGGACCGCCACCCTCCAGCCCAAGGACCTGGCGGCCAAGCCCTCCTGGGCCAAGCTGCCCGCCGTCAAGGCCGGCCAGATCACCCCGTGGTCGAGCGAACCGCGCTTCTCCTACGCGGGCGCCGCCCCGCTCATCGAGTCGCTCGCCAAGGCCATCGAGGGCGCCAAGAAGGCCAAGTGACGTACGGCCGCGGTGGATCGCCCGGCCCCGGCCGCAGCACACCCCGGCCGCCACGGTCCACCGCGGCACCCCTGCACCTCAGCGCCCCGGCGTCGCCACGCCCGAAGCCACCGCACCGCCCGAAGCCACCGCGCTACCCCACCGCACAGTCCCCGCCCCGTCCCCGGGAGGTCCCCCACATGACCACGACCGCCGCCCCCGCCACCGCACCGTTCCGCTTCTTCGACGTGCAGGTCGTACGGACCCGACGGCTGAGCCCCTCGGTGGTGCGGGTCACCTTCGGCGGTGAACGGCTGGCCGAACTGGCCTCCGGCGGTCGTGACCAGCGCTTCAAGCTCTTCCTCCCGCAGCCCCACCAGGACCGGCCGGTCTTCCACGACACCGGCGACGGCTGGTACACCACCTGGCGGGCGCAGGACCCGGCCGAGCGGCCGCTGATGCGCTCGTACACCATCCGCGAACAGCGCCATGAACCACGGGAGTTCGACGTCGACTTCGCGCTGCACGGTGCCGCGCCGGATGCCTCGCCGCTGGCCGGCGGCCCCGCCTCCCGCTGGGCCGCCCACGCCCGGCCCGGCGACCGGCTGACCGTCCTCGCCCCGGCCGTGGAGGACAACGGCGGTGTCGACTTCCGGCCGCCGGCCGGCACCGACTGGATTCTGATCACCGGCGACGAGACGGCGCTGCCCGCGATCGCCGGCATCCTGTCCTGGCTCTCCCCCGGCACCCACGCCAAGGTCTGGATCGAGATCGCGCACGAGGACGACCGGCAGCAGCTGCCGTCCTTCGCCGACACCGACATCACCTGGCTCGTCCGGGACGAGGCGA
This sequence comes from Streptomyces sp. P9-2B-2, assembly GCF_030406865.1. Lineage (NCBI taxonomy): Bacteria > Bacillati > Actinomycetota > Actinomycetes > Kitasatosporales > Streptomycetaceae > Streptomyces > Streptomyces sp. P9-2B-2. Next base: position 2,164,826 of record NZ_CP129126.1, read on the forward strand.
CCGCCGCGCGGCACGAGCCGGTGCTCGACGCCCTGTGCGCCGCCGAGCTGCCCGAGGGCACCCCGTACGCCTGGATCGCCGGCGAGTCCGGCACCGTCAAGGCGGTGCGCCGGCATCTCGTCCGCGAGCGCGGCATCGACCGCAGGGCCGTCAAGTTCACCGGCTACTGGCGCCGTGGCGCCTCCGAGGAAGAGCTGCTCGCGGAGCTGACGGCCGCTGCCCCGGCGCCCGAGGAGGACTAGGGTCTGTCGTCACACTCCCGTCGTCTGCCCGAAGGGCAGGCCCCGCGGCGTCTGGTGCGTGCGCTCGCAAGGCGGAGGGTCGTCCTCGTAGTGGGTCTACGTGGACGATCCGACAACGCAGCGAGCGTGCGTGCCTGGGGGCACCTCCCAGCGGTAGCTGGGGGAGCGCCGCGGGGCAGGCGGGAGTGTGACGACAGACCCTAGCCCCGCGCGCCGGGACACCGCCTTACCTGCCGATCCGCGCCAGTGCCGGCCCCGTGTCCGCCGCGTAACTGCCGTCCCCCGCCGCCGTCCAGGCCGCCGCGCACAGCGCCCGCAGCCCGTCGAGCGGCGTCCCCTCGCCGTCCACATGCAGGGTGTCCCCGGCCGCCTCGGCCCGCCAGCCGCCGCACCGGAAACCGGCGCCGTCCGCGGTCACCTCCGGCTGCGGGGTCAGCAGGCCGCGCAGATCCTCGTCCACGTAGGCGGGGCGGTGCTCCGGCGGGGCGGCCAGCAGCGCGGCCGGTGTGGTGACGCCGGTGAGCACCAGCAGCGAGTCGACCTCGCCGTTGCAGGCCCCCTCGATGTCGGTGTCGAGCCGGTCGCCGATCACCAGCGGCCGCTGCGCACCGGTGCGCAGCACCGTCTCCCGGTGCATCGGCGGCTGCGGCTTCCCCGCCACCTGCGGGGTGCCACCCGCGGCGATCCGGACCACCTCCACCAACGCCCCGTTGCCGGGCGCGATCCCGCGCTCCTTGGGGATCGTCAGATCCGTGTTGGACGCGAACCAGGGCACCCCGCGCTGCACCGCGTACGCGGCCTCCGCCAGCCGCTCCCAGTCCAGCGAGGGGTCGTAGCCCTGCACCACGGCCGCCGGGTCGTCGTCCGCGGAGCCGACCGGGACCAGACCGCGCTCACGCAGCGCCACCCGCAGCCCCTCGCCGCCGATGGTCAGCACCCGCGCGCCCGGCGGCACCTGCTCGGAGATCAGCCGCGCCACCGCCTGCGCGGAGGTGATCACATCGTCCGGACCGGTCGGCAGACCAAAACCGGACAGCTGGTCGGCGACGGCCTGTGGGGTCCGGGCGGCATTGTTGGTCACATAGGCGAGATGCATCCCGCCCTCGCGCGCACGCGTCAGCGATGCCACGGCATGCTCGATGGCCTGTCCGCCGGCGTAGACCACTCCGTCCAGATCCAGCAGCGCGGTGTCATATGCCTCGCTCAGCGCGTGCCGGGACCCGTCGGGCCGCCTGCGAACCTGCTCGTTCATGCCGTCTCGCTCCTCGCTCCACGCATCGCGCCGGGGATCCGCCGCCCACGGGGGCGCACTCACCGCACCGTGGGGACCCTCGCCCTCCACTTCGCGCCTACCGATAATTCCAGCCACGCACGGGCTGTCCCCCGATCTTCCCTCATCCGTCCGGCGGCATAGCATTCTTCAATGACCAGTACCGACGGCCTCCGCCTCCTCCCGTTCCGCGGGCTGCGCTACGCCCCGGAGCGGGTCAGCAGCCTGACCGCTGTGATGTCCCCGCCGTACGACGTGGTGGTCCGGCCGGACGGCGTGCGCCACTTGGAGACCGCCGATCCGTACAACATCGTCCGGCTGATCCTGCCGCACGCCGCGGACCCCACCACCCGCCACCGCCAGGCCGCCGACACCCTGCACCGCTGGCGCGGCGAGGGCGTGCTGACGCAGGACGCCGAGCCCGCGCTGTACGTCTACGAGCAGCGCGCCGGCGAGGTGCTCCAGCGCGGGCTGATCGGGGCGCTGCGCCTGGACGGTCCGGTGCTGCCGCACGAGGGGGTCATCCCCGAGGTGGTCGAGGACCGGGCGGCCCTGATGCGGGCGGCGGCCGCGAACTTCGAACCGCTGCTGCTCTCCTACCGCGGCGAGGGCACCGCGACCGGCGCCGCCGCGGTCATCGAGCGCGTGGTGGAGCGGGAGCCGCTGCTCGCCACCACTACGGAGGACGGCTTCGCGCACCGCCTGTGGGCGGTCACCGACCCGGCCGACCTCACCGCCATCGACGACGACCTCGCCCGCCGGCAGGCCCTGATCGCCGACGGCCACCACCGCTGGGCGACCTACCAGCGGCTGTACGAGCAGCAGACCGACGCCACCGCCGGCTCGCCCTGGGCCTCCGGTCTGGTGCTGCTGGTGGACACCGCCCGCTATCCGCTCCAGGTCCGCGCGATCCACCGGGTACTGCCCCATCTGCCGCCCGGCAAGGCGCTGGCGGACCTGGCCGGCACCTTCCGTGCCCGCGCCCTCCCCGGCGGGCTGTCCGCCGCCATGGAGGCCCTGGAGGAGACGCCCGGCACCGCCTTCGTGCTCGCCGGCGGCCCGGACTCCTTCCACCTCCTGGACCGTCCCGATCCCGCTCTGCTGGACCGGACGATCCGCCGGGACCGGCCCGAGGCCTGGCGGCGGCTGGACGCCACCGTGCTGCACTCCGTCCTGCTGGACGAGGTCTGGCACATCCCTGACCACCCGTCGGACATCGGCTATCTGCATCACACCGAAGCCGCCGTCGAGCAGGCGGCCCGGCACGGCGGTACCGCCGTGCTGATGCGCGCCACCTCCGAGGAGACGGTCCGTCAGCTCGCCGAGCACGGCGTGACGATGCCGCGGAAGTCCACCTCCTTCGGCCCCAAGCCCGCCACGGGCCTGGTCCTGCGCACCCTGGACGGCGACGAGAACTGACCTACAGGGCGCCGTCACGGCCTCTCAACCCCGCCCGCCGACTTAGTTAGGTTAGGCTTACCTCACTACGTCGCCGGGCGGGTCTCCCTGCCCCTGCGCACACCCCGCCCTGCGCAGGACGTGGTCAACTCCGCACCAGGGAGGACATCTTCATGAGTCTCCTCGCGCCTTCTGCCGAGGACCCGGCCGACAACCGGGCGTATCTGCTCAACAACGGCACCGCCCGGCGCTACCACAGCGCGGTCACCGAGAGCGTCACGCGGATCAGCGCCAAAATCGCCGCCACCGCCCAGCCGTTCACCGGAATCACCGTCGACGGCCTCACCCCCACCGTCTCCGGCGTCGACCTCGACAGCCCGCTGCACGACGCGGCCGCCGCGCTCGACGAACTCGAAGAGGTCTACCTCCGCGACGCCGTCTACTTCCACCACCCGCGCTACCTCGCGCACCTCAACTGCCCCGTGGTGATCCCCGCCCTCGTCGGCGAGGCCGTGCTCTCCGCCGTCAACTCCTCCCTGGACACCTGGGACCAGAGCGCGGGCGGCACGCTCATCGAGCGCCGGCTGATCGACTGGACGGCCGAGCGGATCGGCCTGGGCGAGGCGGCCGACGGCATCTTCACCAGCGGCGGCAGCCAGTCCAACCTCCAGGCCATGCTGCTCGCCCGCGACGAGGCCTGCCGCCGGGAGCTGAGCCGCGAGGGCTCCCCCGCGGGCGCCCGGCTCACCGACGTACTGCCCCGGCTGCGCATCCTCACCTCCGAATGCAGCCACTTCAGCATCCGCAAGTCGGCCACCCTGCTGGGCATGGGCGCGGAAGCCGTCATCACCGTCCCCAGCGACGACACCAAGCGCATGCGCACCGACGCGCTCGCCGCCGAACTGGCCCGCTGCCAGAGCGACGGCCTGATACCCATGGCCGTCGTCGCCACCGCCGGCACCACCGACTTCGGCTCCATCGACCCGCTCCCCGAGATCGCCGGGCTGTGCGCCGGGTACGGCGCCTGGATGCATGTCGACGCCGCCTACGGCTGCGGACTGCTGGTCTCCCGCCGCCGCGCCCTGCTGACCGGCATCGAACGCGCCGACTCGGTGACCGTCGACTACCACAAGTCCTTCTTCCAGCCGGTCAGTTCGAGCGCCATCCTGGTCCGCGACCGCACCACCCTGCGGCATGTCACCTACCACGCGGACTATCTCAACCCCCGCCGCATGGTGGAGCAGCGCATCCCCAACCAGGTCGACAAGTCGATCCAGACCACCCGCCGCTTCGACGCCCTCAAGCTCTGGCTCACCCTGCGCATCATGGGCGCCCAGGCCGTCGGCGAACTCTTCGACGAGGTCATCGACCGGGCCGCGGACGCCTGGAAACTGCTGCACGACGACCCCCGCTTCGAGGTCGTCGTCGAGCCCCAGCTCAGCACCCTGGTCTTCCGCTACGTGCCCTCCACCGACCAGGACCCCGACCTCAGCGACCGGGTCAATCTGCACGCCAGGGAAGCGCTGTTCGCCTCCGGTGCGGCGATCGTCGCGGGCACCGTCGTCGACGGCCGCCACTACCTCAAGTTCACCCTGCTCAACCCGGAGACCACGCTCGAGGACATCGCCACCGTCCTCGACCTGATCGCCGAGCACGCCGGCAGCTTCCTCGCCGAGCAGCCCCGGCCGGCCCTCAGCACGCGCTGACCTCCCCCACCACCCCCCATCGGAGACCCCTGTGTCCGCCCCTCACGACTTCATCGCCATCGGCCTCGGCCCGTTCAACCTGGGCCTGGCCTGCCTGACCGAGCCGATCGACGGACTCGACGGCCTGTTCCTGGACGACAAGACGTCCTTCGACTGGCACCCCGGCATGATGCTGGACAGCAGCCACCTCCAGGTGCCGTTCCTGGCCGACCTGGTCACCCTCGCCGACCCCAGCTCCCCCTTCTCGTTCCTGAACTACCTCAAGGAATCGGGGCGGCTGTACTCGTTCTACATCCGCGAGAACTTCTATCCGCTGCGCGCCGAGTTCAACGACTACTGCCGCTGGGCGGCCGGCAAACTCGACTCCGTCCGCTTCGGCCACCGGGTCACCACCGTCGAGTACGACGAGCGCGAGGAGCTCTACGTCGTCCACGCCGAGCAGCGGCCCACCGGCGAACGCCACACCTTCCGCGCCCGCCGGCTCGTCCTGGGCACCGGCACCCCGCCGTACCTCCCCGATGCCTGCCGCGACCTGGGCGGTGACCTGCTGCACAACGCCGGGTACCTCGACGCCAAGGCGGCCCTCCAGGCCAAGGACAGCATCACCCTCATCGGCAGCGGCCAGAGCGCGGCCGAGATCTACTTCGACCTCCTCCAGGACATCGACAGCCACGGCTATCACCTGACCTGGGCCACCCGCTCGCCGCGCTTCTTCCCCCTCGAATACACCAAGCTCACCCTGGAGATGACCTCCCCGGAGTACGTGGACTACTTCCACGCCCTCCCGCCGGCCACCCGCGACCGCCTCAACGCCACCCAGAAGCACCTCTACAAGGGCATCGACTCCGAGCTGATCAACGACATCTTCGATCTGCTCTACCAGAAGAACCTGGCCGGCCCGGTCCCCACCCGGCTCCTGACCAACACCGCCCTGCACCAGGCGAGTTACGACGAGACGTCCGGCACCTACACCCTGGGCCTGCGCCAGGAGGAACAGGGCACGGACTTCGCCCACGACACCCAGGGCCTGATCCTCGCCACCGGCTACCGCTACCGCGTACCGGACTTCCTCTCCCCCGTCCGCGACCGCATCGTCTGGGACGACGCCGGCCGCTACGACGTGGCCCGCAACTACAGCATCGACACCACCGGCCGGGGCATCTTCGTGCAGAACGCCGAGCTGCACACCCACGGCTTCGTCACCCCCGACCTCGGCATGGCCGCCTACCGCAACGCGTGCATCATCCGCGAACTGCTCGGCCGCGAGTACTACCCGGTCGAAAAGGCCATCGCCTTCCAGGAATTCGCCGCCCCGGCCGGCCCGCACCACCCCATGGAGCTCCTGGCATGACCACCCCCCTCTTCACCCGCACCGACGCCGCGCTCGGGGAGTTCTCGCTCCGCCCGGTCGACCCGTACGGCGACGCCGAACTGCTGCACCGCTGGGTCACCCACCCCAAGGCCGCCTTCTGGCTGATGCAGGACTGCGGCCTCGCCGCCGTCGAGAAGGAATTCGCGCGGATATCCGCCGACCCCTTCCACGACGCCTTCCTCGGCCTGCACAACGGCACCCCGGCCTTCCTCATGGAGCGCTACGACCCCGCCCACCGCGAACTCGTCGGCATCCACGCCGCCGAACCCGGCGACGTCGGCATGCACTTCCTGTCGGCGCCCACCGACACCCCCGTGCACGGCTTCACCCGCGCCGTGATCACCACCGTCATGGAGATGCTCTTCGCCGACCCGGACACCCGCCGCGTCGTCGTCGAGCCCGACGCCCGCAACACCGCCGTCCACGCCCTCAACAAGGCCGTCGGCTTCGAGGTCCTGCGCACCGTCTCGCTCCCCTCCAAAGACGCCTACCTCAGCACCTGCACCCGCGACCAGTTCCTGGCCACCCGAGGAGACCACCGATGACCGCCCCCTCCGACGGCACCCCGCACCTGTCCGCCCGGGACGCCGTCGCCCACCTCACCCCCGACCTGTGGGCCCGCGCCAACCGGCTGCTGATCCGCAAGGGCCTCGCCGAGTTCGCCCATGAACGGCTGCTCACCCCCCGGCGCCTCCCCCAGGACGGCCACTACGCCGTACGCAGCGACGACGGCGCCACCGAGTACCGCTTCGCCGCCCGCAGACGAGCCCTGGACCACTGGCAGATCGACGCCGACAGCATCACCCGGCACCGCGACCACGACGAACTCCCCCTGGATGCCCTGGCGTTCTTCCTCGAACTCCGCGACGCCCTGGGCCTCGGCGAGGCCATCCTCCCAGTCTACCTGGAGGAGATCAGCTCCACCCTCTCCGGCACCGCCTACAAGCTCGCCGCCGACCGGCCCGCCGCCGCCGAGCTCGCGAAAAGCGACTTCCAGGCCATCGAGACCGGCATGACCGAGGGCCACCCCTGCTTCGTCGCCAACAACGGCCGGCTCGGCTTCGGCGTCCACGAGTACCACGCCTACGCCCCGGAGACCGCGGCCCCGCTCCGGTTGATCTGGCTCGCCGCCCACCGCGACCACGCCACCTTCACCGCCGGCGCCGGCCTCGACTACGACGCCCTGATCCGCGACGAACTCCCCGACGAGACCCACGCCCGCTTCACCGCCACCCTCACCGGCCTCGGCCTCGACCCCGCCGACTACTACTTCTTCCCCACCCACCCCTGGCAGTGGTGGAACAAGCTCTCCGTCACCTTCGCCTCCGAAGTCGCCCAGCAGCGCCTGGTGTGCCTGGGCCCCGGCGACGACGACTACCTGGCCCAGCAGTCCATCCGTACCTTCTTCAACACCACCAACCCCACCAAGCACTACGTCAAAACGGCGCTCTCCGTCCTCAACATGGGCTTCATGCGCGGCCTGTCCGCGTCCTACATGGAGGCCACCCCGGCCATCAACGACTGGCTGGCCCGCCTCATCGACGCCGACGACACCTTCCGGGCCGCCCGCTTCTCGATCATCCGGGAGCGCGCCGCCATCGGCTACCACCACCGCCAGTACGAGGCCGCCACCGCCAAGGGCTCCCCGTACCGCAAAATGCTCGCCGCCCTGTGGCGCGAAAGCCCCGTCCCCACCGTCGAACCCGGCCAGCGCCTGGCCACCATGGCCTCCCTCCTCCACACCGACAACGACGGCGGCTCCCTCGCCGCCGCCCTCATCGAGGAGTCCGGCCTGGAACCCGCCGTCTGGCTCCGCCGCTACCTGGACGCCTACCTCACACCCGTACTCCACGCCTTCTACGCCTACGACCTGGTCTTCATGCCACACGGCGAGAACGCCATCCTGGTCATCGAGGACGGCGCCGTGGCCCGCGTGATCTTCAAGGACATCGCCGAGGAGATCGCCGTCATGGTCCCCCAATGCCTTGAGGGCCAGGGAGGTGCCCCCATCGACGCGGTCCTGCCCCCCGCCGTCGAACGCATCCGCGCCGACGTCCCCGAGGACAAGAAGCTGCTGTCCGTCTTCACCGACGTCTTCGACTGCTTCTTCCGCTTCCTCAGCAGCACCCTCGACGACCACGGCACCCTCGACGAGGACACCTTCTGGCGCACGGTCGCCGCCTGCGTCACCGACTACCGGACGGCCACCCCCCAGCTCGCCGACAAGTTCGCGCGCTACGACCTCTTCACCGACGAGTTCGCGCTCTCCTGCCTCAACCGCCTCCAGCTGCGCAACAACCAGGAGATGGTCGACCTCCAGGACCCGGCGGGCGCCCTCCAGCTCATCGGCACCCTCCGCAACCCCCTCGCCCCCTACGCTCCCGCCTCCTGACCCACCCCCACACGCCGAAGGGCGGGACCCCTCCCCGGGGTCCCGCCCTTCTCATGCGTCACATCGGCTCGGGCCGACGGCCGGCTCAGTCCCGCGCGGAACCGGCCTCGCCCTGGGCGCCGTCGCCGTCGCCCTCGGCCGCCTCCGCCTCGTCGTCCTCGTCCAGCGCGTCGGTGAACTCCACGCCGTCCAGCTCCGCGAGCCGGTCCGAGGCATCCGTCGTACCGCCCTGGTCGGCCTCCAGCGCCTTGGCGAACCAGTCGCGCGCCTCGTCCTCACGCCCGACCGCCAGCAGCGCGTCCGCGTACGCGTAGCGCAGCCGCGCCGTCCACGGGTGCACCGCACTCGACGCGAGCTCCGGGCTCTGGAGCGTCACCACCGCGGCGTCCGCCTGGCCCATGTCCCGACGGGCACCCGCCGCGACCAGCCGCATCTCGACCTGGCCGGCCTTGTCGAGCTTCTGCGTCTCGGGCTCACCGGCCATGGCCATGGCCTTCTCCGGACGGCCGAGGCCCCGCTCACAGTCCGCCATGACGGGCCACAGCTCCACGCTGCCGGTCATCCGCCGCGCCGCCCGGAACTCCGCCAGCGCCTCGCTGTACTTGCCGACCGCGTACGCCGCGAAGCCCGCGGCCTCACGCACCGCCGCGACCCTGGACGCCAGCCGCAGCGCCACCCGCGAGTACCCGTACGCCTTCTCCGGCTCCTCGTCCAGCAGCTTCGCCACCATCACCAGGTTCTTGGCGACGTCGTCGGCAAGCGTCTTCGGCAGGCTCAGCAGCTCCTGCCGCACATCCTTGTCGATCTCCTCACCGGTGACGTCCTCCGGAATCGGCAGCCGCTTGATCGGCTCCCGGTCCCGGTCCCGCCGGTCATCACGGCGATCGTCCCGGCGGTCATCCCGCCCCCGGCCACCGCCGTACGGCCGCCGCCCCCCACGCTCGTCATCCCGCCGGAATCCCCCACGGTCATCGCGCCGCGGCCCACGGTCATCCCGACGGAACCCACCACGGTCCCCACCGCGGTCATCCCGCCGGTCGCCGCCCCGCTCATCGCGCCGGTCGCCACCACGGAACCCACCACGGTCATCACGCCGGTCATCGCGCCGGTCGTCCCGACGGAATCCGCCACGGTCCCCACCGCGCTCGCCGCCACGGTCGTCCCGCCGGTCACCACCGCGGAACCCACCACGGTCGCCACCCGACGGCCGGTCATCGCGCCGGAACCCACCGCGGTCATCGCGCCGGTCATCCCGCCGGAAGCCAGGACGATCCCCGCCCCGCTCCTCCCGCCGGAACCCGCCACCACGCTCATCATCCCGACGCGGCCCACGGTCATCCCTACGGAACCCACCACGGTCACCACCGCGGTCGTCCCGCCGGTCGCCACCCCGCTCATCCCGACGATCGCCACCGCGGAACCCACCACGGTCGCCACCCGACGGCCGGTCATCGCGCCGGAAACCGCCACGCTCGCCACCACGGTCATCACGCCGGAAACCGCCACGGTCCCCGCCGCGGTCATCGCGACGCTCACCACCGCGGTATCCACCACGGTCACCACCCGACGGACGGTCACCACCGCGGTATCCACCACGGTCACCACCCGACGGACGGTCACCACCGCGGTATCCACCACGGTCACCGCCGGACGGACGGTCATCACGGCGGAATCCGCCACGGTCACCGCCGGACGGACGGTCGTCGCGACGGAATCCCCCACGGTCACCGCCCTGGGAACGGTCGTCCCTACGGAATCCGCCACGCTCGCCACCGCGCTCGCCACCGCGGTCATCGCGACGGTCGCCACCGCGGTATCCACCGCGATCGCCACCGGACGGCCGGTCATCACGACGGAACCCACCGCGATCATCCCGACGGTCACCACCGGAGGAACGGTCATCCCGCCGCGGCCCGCGGTCATCCCTGCGGAAGCCACCACGGTCACCACCGCGGTCCCCGCCGCGGTCGTCCCGCCGGTCGCCACCGCGGTATCCACCACGGTCGCCACCCGACGGACGGTCATCACGGCGGTAACCTCCGCGGTCACCACCACGGTTGTCGCCGCGCGACCCCCGGTCGTCACGCCGGAAACCACCGCGGTCGCCGTCGTCGCGCCGCTGCGGCCGGCGCTCCGAACGATCGTCGGAAGAGTTGGTGGACATCGACGTGACTCCTGTCTTCGGTACTGCATTCATTCTCACGCACCGATCACTTCGGCGCGCTTCGGCAAAAAACAAAAAGGACCCTTGGTCCCAGCATGAACGCTGGGACCAAGGGTCCTGAAAGATTGTTCGGCGGCGTCCTACTCTCCCACAGGGTCCCCCCTGCAGTACCATCGGCGCGGAAAGGCTTAGCTTCCGGGTTCGGAATGTAACCGGGCGTTTCCCTAACGCTATGACCACCGAAACCCTATCGGGTTCTAGCGAACAAGCACACTTTTTAGTTAAAGAGTGAAACTTGGTTCAACCAGCGATTGCGACTGTTCGCAACCCGGGAACCACACAGTGGACGCGAGCAACTGAGGACAAGCCCTCGGCCTATTAGTACCAGTCAACTCCACCCGTTACCAGGCTTCCATATCTGGCCTATCAACCCAGTCGTCTACTGGGAGCCTTAACCCCTCAAAGGGGGTGGGAGTACTCATCTCGAAGCAGGCTTCCCGCTTAGATGCTTTCAGCGGTTATCCTTTCCGAACGTAGCCAACCAGCCATGCCCTTGGCAGGACAACTGGCACACCAGAGGTTCGTCCGTCCCGGTCCTCTCGTACTAGGGACAGCCCTTCTCAATACTCCTACGCGCACAGCGGATAGGGACCGAACTGTCTCACGACGTTCTAAACCCAGCTCGCGTACCGCTTTAATGGGCGAACAGCCCAACCCTTGGGACCGACTCCAGCCCCAGGATGCGACGAGCCGACATCGAGGTGCCAAACCATCCCGTCGATATGGACTCTTGGGGAAGATCAGCCTGTTATCCCCGGGGTACCTTTTATCCGTTGAGCGACGGCGCTTCCACAAGCCACCGCCGGATCACTAGTCCCTACTTTCGTACCTGCTCGACCCGTCAGTCTCACAGTCAAGCTCCCTTGTGCACTTACACTCAACACCTGATTGCCAACCAGGCTGAGGGAACCTTTGGGCGCCTCCGTTACTCTTTAGGAGGCAACCGCCCCAGTTAAACTACCCACCAGACACTGTCCCTGATCCGGATCACGGACCCAGGTTAGACATCCAGCACGACCAGAGTGGTATTTCAACAATGACTCCACAACCACTGGCGTGGCCGCTTCAAAGTCTCCCACCTATCCTACACAAGCCGAACCGAACACCAATATCAAGCTATAGTAAAGGTCCCGGGGTCTTTCCGTCCTGCTGCGCGAAACGAGCATCTTTACTCGTAATGCAATTTCACCGGGCCTATGGTTGAGACAGTCGAGAAGTCGTTACGCCATTCGTGCAGGTCGGAACTTACCCGACAAGGAATTTCGCTACCTTAGGATGGTTATAGTTACCACCGCCGTTTACTGGCGCTTAAGTTCTCAGCTTCGCCACACCGAAATGTGACTAACCGGTCCCCTTAACGTTCCAGCACCGGGCAGGCGTCAGTCCGTATACATCGCCTTACGGCTTCGCACGGACCTGTGTTTTTAGTAAACAGTCGCTTCTCGCTGGTCTCTGCGGCCACCACCAGCTCAGGAAGTAAATTCCATCACCAGCAATGGCCCCCCTTCTCCCGAAGTTACGGGGGCATTTTGCCGAGTTCCTTAACCATAGTTCACCCGAACGCCTCGGTATTCTCTACCTGACCACCTGAGTCGGTTTAGGGTACGGGCCGCCATGAAACTCGCTAGAGGCTTTTCTCGACAGCATAGGATCATCCACTTCACCACAATCGGCTCGGCATCAGGTCTCACCCTTAACGTCATCCGGATTTGCCTAGATGACGGGCTACACCCTTACCCCGGGACAACCACCGCCCGGGCTGGACTACCTTCCTGCGTCACCCCATCGCTTACCTACTACCACCTTGGATCGGCGGCTCCACCACGTCCCTTTGTCCGAAGACTCCAGGCCGGCTTCACGGCCTTAGCATTAATGGATTCGATATTGGGCGTTTCAAAGCGGGTACCGGAATATCAACCGGTTGTCCATCGACTACGCCTGTCGGCCTCGCCTTAGGTCCCGACTTACCCTGGGCAGATCAGCTTGACCCAGGAACCCTTAGTCAATCGGCGCACACGTTTCCCACGTGTGTATCGCTACTCATGCCTGCATTCTCACTCGTGAACCGTCCACAACTCGTTTCCACGGCTGCTTCACCCGGCACACGACGCTCCCCTACCCATCACAGCCTCCGTTGGGAGTATTGCTGCAATGACATGACTTCGGCGGTGTGCTTGAGCCCCGCTACATTGTCGGCGCGGAATCACTTGACCAGTGAGCTATTACGCACTCTTTCAAGGATGGCTGCTTCTAAGCCAACCTCCTGGTTGTCTCTGCGACTCCACATCCTTTCCCACTTAGCACACGCTTAGGGGCCTTAGTCGATGCTCTGGGCTGTTTCCCTCTCGACCATGGAGCTTATCCCCCACAGTCTCACTGCCGCGCTCTCACTTACCGGCATTCGGAGTTTGGCTAAGGTCAGTAACCCGGTAGGGCCCATCGCCTATCCAGTGCTCTACCTCCGGCAAGAAACACACGACGCTGCACCTAAATGCATTTCGGGGAGAACCAGCTATCACGGAGTTTGATTGGCCTTTCACCCCTAACCACAGGTCATCCCCCAGGTTTTCAACCCTGGTGGGTTCGGTCCTCCACGAAGTCTTACCTCCGCTTCAACCTGCCCATGGCTAGATCACTCCGCTTCGGGTCTTGGGCACGCTACTCAACGCCCTATTCGGACTCGCTTTCGCTACGGCTTCCCCACACGGGTTAACCTCGCAACATACCGCAAACTCGCAGGCTCATTCTTCAAAAGGCACGCAGTCACGACGTTGAGTCCGAAGACTCAACGCGACGCTCCCACGGCTTGTAGGCACACGGTTTCAGGTACTATTTCACTCCGCTCCCGCGGTACTTTTCACCATTCCCTCACGGTACTATCCGCTATCGGTCACCAGGGAATATTTAGGCTTAACGGGTGGTCCCGCCAGATTCACACGGGATTTCTCGGGCCCCGTGCTACTTGGGTGTCTCTCAAACGAGCCGCTAATGTTTCAGCTACGGGGGTCTTACCCTCTACGCCGGACCTTTCGCATGTCCTTCGCCTACATCAACGGTTTCTGACTCGTCTCACAGCCGGCAGACTGTAAAAGAGAGATCCCACAACCCCAACCACGCAACCCCTGCCGGGTATCACACGTGACTGGTTTGGCCTCATCCGGTTTCGCTCGCCACTACTCCCGGAATCACGGTTGTTTTCTCTTCCTGCGGGTACTGAGATGTTTCACTTCCCCGCGTTCCCTCCACACTGCCTATGTGTTCAGCAGCGGGTGACAGCCCATGACGACTGCCGGGTTTCCCCATTCGGACACCCCCGGATCAAAGCTCGGTTGACAGCTCCCCGGGGCCTATCGTGGCCTCCCACGTCCTTCATCGGTTCCTGGTGCCAAGGCATCCACCGTGCGCCCTTAAAAACTTGGCCACAGATGCTCGCGTCCACTGTGCAGTTCTCAAGCAACGACCAGCCACCCACCACCCCAACCCGAAGGCTGAGTTCACTGGGGCCGGCATCGCGAAGGTCCAGACTCAACGGTCCGTACCCTCAGATACCCAACAACGTGCCCGGCCCACTTCACTCGTCCTCACGTTCCACGCCGAAGCAGTACTAGTGACAACCAATCAAGTGCGCCGAATAGTCAACGTTCCACCCATGAGCTAACCACCGTCGAACATTTGCCGACGTAGTGGCTCTGGATCTCTTACGAGATCTAGATGCTCCTTAGAAAGGAGGTGATCCAGCCGCACCTTCCGGTACGGCTACCTTGTTACGACTTCGTCCCAATCGCCAGTCCCACCTTCGACGATTCCCTCCCACAAGGGGTTGGGCCACCGGCTTCGGGTGTTACCGACTTTCGTGACGTGACGGGCGGTGTGTACAAGGCCCGGGAACGTATTCACCGCAGCAATGCTGATCTGCGATTACTAGCAACTCCGACTTCATGGGGTCGAGTTGCAGACCCCAATCCGAACTGAGACCGGCTTTTTGAGATTCGCTCCACCTCGCGGTATCGCAGCTCATTGTACCGGCCATTGTAGCACGTGTGCAGCCCAAGACATAAGGGGCATGATGACTTGACGTCGTCCCCACCTTCCTCCGAGTTGACCCCGGCAGTCTCCTGTGAGTCCCCATCACCCCGAAGGGCATGCTGGCAACACAGAACAAGGGTTGCGCTCGTTGCGGGACTTAACCCAACATCTCACGACACGAGCTGACGACAGCCATGCACCACCTGTACACCGACCACAAGGGGGCGCCTGTCTCCAGACGTTTCCGGTGTATGTCAAGCCTTGGTAAGGTTCTTCGCGTTGCGTCGAATTAAGCCACATGCTCCGCTGCTTGTGCGGGCCCCCGTCAATTCCTTTGAGTTTTAGCCTTGCGGCCGTACTCCCCAGGCGGGGAACTTAATGCGTTAGCTGCGGCACGGACGACGTGGAATGTCGCCCACACCTAGTTCCCAACGTTTACGGCGTGGACTACCAGGGTATCTAATCCTGTTCGCTCCCCACGCTTTCGCTCCTCAGCGTCAGTATCGGCCCAGAGATCCGCCTTCGCCACCGGTGTTCCTCCTGATATCTGCGCATTTCACCGCTACACCAGGAATTCCGATCTCCCCTACCGAACTCTAGCCTGCCCGTATCGAATGCAGACCCGGGGTTAAGCCCCGGGCTTTCACATCCGACGTGACAAGCCGCCTACGAGCTCTTTACGCCCAATAATTCCGGACAACGCTTGCGCCCTACGTATTACCGCGGCTGCTGGCACGTAGTTAGCCGGCGCTTCTTCTGCAGGTACCGTCACTCTCGCTTCTTCCCTGCTGAAAGAGGTTTACAACCCGAAGGCCGTCATCCCTCACGCGGCGTCGCTGCATCAGGCTTTCGCCCATTGTGCAATATTCCCCACTGCTGCCTCCCGTAGGAGTCTGGGCCGTGTCTCAGTCCCAGTGTGGCCGGTCGCCCTCTCAGGCCGGCTACCCGTCGTCGCCTTGGTAGGCCATCACCCCACCAACAAGCTGATAGGCCGCGGGCTCATCCTTCACCGCCGGAGCTTTCCACCACCAGACCATGCGGTCGGTGGTCGTATCCGGTATTAGACCCCGTTTCCAGGGCTTGTCCCAGAGTGAAGGGCAGATTGCCCACGTGTTACTCACCCGTTCGCCACTAATCCCCTCCCGAAGGAGGTTCATCGTTCGACTTGCATGTGTTAAGCACGCCGCCAGCGTTCGTCCTGAGCCAGGATCAAACTCTCCGTGAATGTTTACCGGTAATCCGGTGAAACACACACGAGAGCGGAACGACCAGACGGAATAGGTCCGGTCGTTCACAGCGTCCTCGCTGTGTGTGCCACCCCGACCGCATGGGCCGTGGTGGGCTTTTCAAAGGAACCTCATCCTCCGGAAGTGTTTCCGGTGGACGGGGTATCAACATATCTGGCGTTGACTTTTGGCACGCTGTTGAGTTCTCAAGGAACGGACGCTTCCTTTGTGCCTGTTTCAGCAGGCTCTCCGGGCGCTTCCCTTCGGTCTTGCGTTTCCGACTCTATCAGATCCTTGCGGGCCCGATTTTCGCCGGTGCGTTTCCGCCTTTCGGCTTCTTCGCGTTTCCGACCTTACCAGATCCGGATTCGTTTCGATTCCGGTTCCGATTTTCCGTCGGAGGTCGGCCTCGGAGCAGTTATTTACTGCTGCCCTTTCGGCGGTTACTACTTTAGCGGCTTTCCCTGGCGACTCATAATCGGGTCGGCTGGGGTCAAATTTCGGCAACGCGAAAGAGGACCCGTTAGGGAATCGTTGAGAGTAGTTGGTTGTGCCGCCTGGCGGTCTGCGCAGATAGCGCTGCCCGTCTCCAGCGGCTCGGGCTACGTTAGGCGGTTCGCGAAGCAGAGTCAAGAAGCGGTGGTGGTGCGGCGCCGGGGGACGTGGCGGCGGTAGGGGCTGACGGTGGGGTCGTCGGCGATCCAGTAGCGCCAGGGGTGGTCCGCGCCGTCTCCGCCGACGCCGGTGCGCGGGCCGTTGCGTACCCGCTCGGGGGCCGGTGGCCGGCCTAGGAGCAGGGAGAGCGGGGCGGCGCCGCCGGTGCACAGGTCGGTGCTGTCGAGGGTGCGGTCGATGTCCAGGGCGGTGGCCAGGCGGGCCGGGCCCTTCGCCAGTTCGTTGGTGCTGCGGGCCTTGGGGCGGCGGCCGGCGGCCAGGGGTGCGCCGGTGAGGATCTCGCCGGCGCGCAGCAGGACACCGCTCGCCTTGCCCTCGGGGCCGCAGACCACGTTGAGGCTGAACCACATCCCGTAGATGAAGTAGACGTACGCGTGGCCGGGTGGGCCGAACATGGCGGCGTTGCGTGCGGTGCGGCCGCGGTAGGCGTGGGAGCCCGGGTCGGTCTCGCCGTCGTACGCCTCGACCTCGGTGAGCCGGAGAGCGATCGGGCCCTCGGGGGTGTTGCGGAGGAGGGTCCGGCCCAGCAGGTCGGGGGCCACGTCCACGACCGGGCGGTCGAAGAAGTCCCGGGTGAGCGGCATTCGTTCCGGTACGTCGGTCATGCGGACCGAGCGTAGTGGAGCCGTTGTAGAGGGCGGCTGGCCATGGAAGTGCCGAGGTTGGGAAGGTGTGGCGTGGAACCGGCTTGCGCGGTTTCGCGTTCGTAGGAATCAAGCCGAGATCTCGGCGCGCTACACACAGCACAGGCGTTCCGCCTGGGGAGGACGAGCATGGGATTCAAGAAGCTGCTGGCGAGCCTGGGGGCCGGGGGCGCGTCGGTGGAGACGGTGCTCTTCGAGGAGAACGTCGTCCCGGGCGGGGTCGTGCAGGGCGAGGTGCGGATCCAGGGCGGTTCGGTGGCCCAGGAGATCCAGGGGCTGTCGGTCGGGCTCCAGGCGCGCGTCGAGGTGGAGAGCGGCGAGGAGGAGTACAAGCGGAACGTCGAGTTCACCAAGGTGCAGCTGGGCGGGGAGTTCACGGTGCAGCCGGGGGCGGCGCACACCGTGCCGTTCGGGCTGGAGATTCCGTGGGAGACGCCGATCACCACGTTCCTGGGGACGCATCTGCACGGGATGAGCGTCGGGGTGACGACGGAGCTGGCGATCGCGCGTGCGGTGGACTCCAGTGACCTGGACCCGGTGAATGTGCACCCGCTGCCGGCGCAGCAGGCGATCCTGGACGCGTTCGGGCGGCTCGGATTCCGCTTCAAGGCCGCTGACCTGGAGCAGGGTCACATCCGGGGCACGCGGCAGCAGCTGCCCTTCTACCAGGAGATCGAGTTCCACGCGCCGCAGCAGTACCGCGGGCTCAACCAGGTCGAGCTGTCGTTCGTGGCGGACGACCGGGAGATGGACGTGATCCTGGAGATGGACAAGAAGCCGGGGCTGTTCAGCGAGGGGTCGGACACCTACCGGTCGTTCACGGTCGGGCTGAACGACTTCGAGGGGACCGACTGGGCGGGATACCTCAACCAGTGGCTGGCGGAGGTCGGCGGTAAGCGGAACTGGCTCTAACCTGGCCGGACAGGTGTCAGCAAGCGACCAGGAGGTGTTGCAGTGTCCGAGCTGAAGCGGCGGCCGCTCCCGCACGATTTCCATCCGCCGGTGGCCGAGTTCACGGTGCTGAGCGACGAGGTGGAGCCGGGCGGGACGCTGCGGCCGGAGCAGGTCTTCTCGGCGGGGAACCGTTCACCGCAGCTGCGGTGGGAGGGTGCGCCCGCGGGGACGAAGAGCTACGCCGTCACCTGCTACGACCCGGACGCGCCGACGGGCAGCGGCTTCTGGCACTGGTCGCTGTTCGACATCCCGGCGTCGGTGACGGAGCTGCCGGCCGGTGCCGGGTCCGGCGACATGAAGGGGCTGCCCGAGGGCGCCGTGCATGTCCGTAACGACTACGGGACGCGGGAGTTCGGTGGCGCCGCGCCGCCGCCCGGGGACGGTCCGCACCGCTATGTGTTCACCGTCTACGCGGTGGACCAGGCGAAGCTCGGTCCGGACGCGGAGGCCTCGCCCGCGGTGGTGGGCTTCAATCTGCGGTTCCACACCCTCGGGCGGGCGCAGCTGATCGCCGAGTACGAGGTGCCGGCGGCGGGCTGAGCGCCGTAATTCCGTTGCGCCCCGGCGCTTCCCGCACGCAGAGTGGTGTCCGTGCCGCCGCCCCGTAAGAAGGGCGTCGGGCAGCTGGTACCGCAGTGGCGGGAGCGGCGGGGCGCAGGTGTGTCGCCGGCTGCTTGTCGGAGCCCGTACGTGTCTCGGGCGTCCTCGCCGGCTGCCGTTCGCTCCGGGTCTCGCGTGTTTCACGGGGGTGGGACCCGGAGCGCACGCTTTTCGCGCCGTGCGGGGCGCCGCCGGAGCACCTCTTTTTCATCTGCCGATCCCTCTCCATTTCCCTTGTGGCATACGGAAATTGCGTTGTTCGGGGAATACCTGCCGCTGCACAGTGGAGCAACTTCGCCGCGGGGGCGGAGCGGGTCCGGGAGGTGGACGGGATGCGCGAGACGCTGGTGCTCAATGCGAGCTTCGAGCCGCTGTCGACGGTGTCGCTGCGGCGTGCGGTGGTGCTGGTCATGCAGGACAAGGCCGTCGTCGAGCACGCTCACCCGGGGCTGCGCATCCGTGCCGCTTCGGTGGATGTGCCGGTACCGCAGGTGATCAGGCTGAGCAGGTACGTACGGGTGCCGTTCCGAAGACGGGCGCCGTGGTCGCGGCGGGGCGTGCTGGTGCGTGACCAGCACCGGTGCGCGTACTGCGGGCGCCGGGCGACGACCGTGGACCATGTCGTGCCGCGGTCGCACGGCGGTGGGGACACCTGGCTGAATACCGTCGCCTCATGTGCGGAGGACAACCACCGCAAGGCGGACCGGACGCCCGAGCAGGCGGGGATGCGGCTGCTGCGGCGCCCCTTCGAGCCGACGCCGGCGGACGCCCTGCTGTCGACGCTGGGGGTGTCGGTGCGGGACGGGCTGCCGGAGTGGCTGCCGGTGCCGGCGTAACGCGCACCGTCCGGAAGACGCGTCCGGCTCCCCCTACTTCAGGAGGAGCTGGACGATGGCCAGCAGGCCGACGAGCACGATGACGGCGCGGAGTGCGGTGGGCGGCATCCGTCGGCCGACCTTCGCGCCGATCTGGCCGCCGAGGGTGGAGCCCAGCGCGATCAGGGCGACGGCGGTCCAGTCGAAGTCCGCGACGAAGAGGAAGAAGACCGCCGCCACGCCGTTGACGACGGCCGCGAGGACGTTCTTGAGGGCGTTGAGCCGCTGGAGGTCCTCGTTGAGCAGCACGCCCATCAGGGCGACGTAGATCACCCCCTGCGCGGCGCCGAAGTAGCCGCCGTAGACGCTGGCCAGCATCAGGCCGAGGAGCAGGACGGGGCCACCGTCGGGGTGGGCGGTGGTGCCGTTGCGCTCGCGCCGGGCGCGGATCCTCGCGGCGAGCCTGGGCTGCGCGATGACGAGGACGAGGGCGACGGCGATCAGCACCGGGACGATGGTGTCGAAGGCCGCGGAGGGCAGCGCCAGGAGCAGGATCGCGCCGCCGAGGCCACCAATGAGGGCGACGGCGGCGAAGCGCAGCAGACGGCTGCGCTGGCCGGTCAGCTCACGGCGGTAGCCGACCGCGCCGCTGAGCGAACCGGGCACCAGGCCAAGGGTGTTGGAGACGTTGGCCGTGACGGGCGGCAAGCCGAAGGCGAGCAGTACCGGGAAGGTGATCAGCGTCCCGGATCCGACGATGGTGTTGATCGTGCCGGCGCCGATCCCGGCGGCGAAGACTGCGACTGCTTCCCCGATGGACAAGGCCATCTCCTCACATGGTCAGGGTCGCCTCCCCGCCATGAAGGTCGAGGGGCCACCACTGATCATGCACGAGGCTGAACGGTCAGTCGATCGGGGGCGCTTCACGGTTCGGCGAGCTGGGCTTGGGGATGGAACCGCCGCCCGCCGGGTTGAAGTTGCCGAGGGCGCCGCCGAGGCCCTTGAGGGCGTCGCCGATCTCGCTGGGCACGATCCAGAGCTTGTTGGCGTCGCCTTCGGCGATCTTCGGGAGCATCTGGAGGTACTGGTAGGAGAGCAGCTTCTGGTCCGGGTCTCCGGCGTGGATCGACTCGAAGACCACCCGGATCGCCTGGGCCTCGCCCTCGGCGCGCAGGGCCGCGGCCTTGGCCTCACCCTCGGCGCGCAGGATCGAGGACTGCTTCTCACCTTCGGCGGTGAGGATCTGGGACTGCCGGACACCTTCGGCCTGGAGGATGGCGGCGCGCTTGTCGCGGTCGGCGCGCATCTGCTTCTCCATCGAGTCCTGGATGGAGGTCGGCGGCTCGATGGCCTTCAACTCGACGCGGTTGACGCGGATGCCCCACTTGCCGGTGGCCTCGTCGAGGACGCCGCGCAGCGCCGCGTTGATCTCCTCACGGGAGGTCAGGGTCCGTTCGAGGTCCATGCCGCCGATGATGTTCCGCAGCGTGGTGACGGTGAGCTGCTCGATGGCCTGGATGTAACTGGCGACCTCGTACGTCGCGGCGCGGGCGTCGGTCACCTGGTAGTAGATGACGGTGTCGATGTTCACGACCAGGTTGTCCTGGGTGATCACCGGCTGTGGCGGGAACGGGACGACCTGCTCGCGGAGGTCGATGCGGTTCCGGATGGAGTCGATGAACGGAACGACGATGTTCAGGCCGGCGTTGAGGGTGCGGGTGTAGCGGCCGAAGCGCTCGACGATGGCGGCGCTGGCCTGTGGGATGACCTGGATCGTTTTGATGAGTGCGATGAACACGAGCACCACCAGGATGATCAGGACGATGATGATCGGTTCCACAGCGGCTCCCGTGCCCTTCGTTGCTGGTCCGTGCCGGCCGGCGACCGGCTTGCCGTTGATCAGTCTTTCAGAGACGTGGCTCGTCGCGCAGCGTGTTCGGGTCAGATGACGACAGCGGTGGCGCCTTCGATCTCGACGACGTCGACCTGCTGGCCGGGCTCATAGACCTGATTGCCGTCGAGCGCGCGGGCGGACCAGATCTCACCGGCGAGTTTGATGCGGCCGCCGGCTCCGCCGTCGACCCGCTCCAGGACCGTGGCGCTGCGGCCCTTCAACGCGTCGACTCCGGACGCGAGTTGGGGGCTCTGGCCGCGATGGCGGTTGGCGAGGGGGCGTACGACCGCGATCAGCGCGACCGATACGGCGGCGAAGACGATGAATTGCAGGACGGTGCCGCCACCGATGCCTGCGGTGACGGCACCGGCGACGGCGCCGACCGCGAGCATCCCGAATTCGGGCATCGCGGTCACGACGAGCGGAATGCCCAGTCCTACGGCGGCGATCAGCCACCACACCCATGGATCCACGGCTTCATGGTAGATCGGTGCGGCGGCCCGGGACAGGGCACGATCGGTCAGCGACGCGGACCCGGCGCCTCAAGTGGCCGGGCGGCGGGCGGCGCTCAGGTCAGGGGCAGGCCCTGCGCGGTCCAGCGGTCGTTGCCGTTGCGCTCGACGACCAGCGGGAGGCCGAAGCAGTGCGAGAGGTTGCTGGAGGTCAGCTCGAGTTCGAGCGGGCCGGCGGCCAGCACCTTGCCCTGACGGATCATCAGGACATGGGTGAAGCCGGGGGCGATCTCCTCGACATGGTGGGTGACCATGATCATGGAGGGGGCGTACGGGTCGCGGGCGAGGCGGCCGAGGCGGCGCACCAGGTCCTCACGGCCGCCGAGGTCGAGGCCGGCGGCCGGCTCGTCCAGCAGGAGCAGCTCGGGGTCGGTCATCATCGCGCGGGCGATCAGGGTGCGCTTGCGCTCGCCCTCGGAGAGGGTGCCGAACTTCCGGTCCAGGTAGGCGGTCATGCCGAGGCGGTCCAGGAAGGCCCGGGCGCGCTGCTCGTCGATGTCGTCGTAGTTCTCCTGCCAGCTGGCGGTCATGCCGTACGCGGCGGTGAGAACGGTCTGGAGCACGGTCTGGCTGCGCGGCAGCTTGTCGGCGAGGGCGATACCGGCGATGCCGATGCGCGGGCGGAGATCGAAGACGTCGACCTTGCCGAGTTCCTCGCCGAGGATCGAGGCGCTGCCGGAGCTCGGGAAGAGGTAGCTGGAGGCGAGGTTCAGCAGGGTGGTCTTGCCCGCCCCGTTGGGACCGAGGATGACCCAGCGCTCCCCCTCCTTCACCGACCAGGAGACCTGGTCCACCAGAGCCCGTCCTTCGCGGACCACGGATACGTCCACCAGCTCCAGCACATCGCTCATGAGCGCGTTGTCTCCCATTGCTTCTCGGTCGTCGCGTACACCTGTAGGCGCAGCCCCCCTGCAAACCTACGCCACTCGTTGTCGGTGCTCTTCCCTAGGCTGGGGACCATGCTCGATGAACCTCGTTCAGGACGGTTGGCGGCATGGGGAAATGCCCTTTTGGCCGGACTTGTCTCACCTGATGAAGCCGCGCACCGGATCGCGGAAGACGATGCGGTGCACCGCGTGGAGGGCCTGCCCGGGGAGGCGGCCCCGGTCGGGCTGACGCTCGCGCTGGGGCGGCTGCGGGCCCTGGGGGCGGCCGGCCTGCGGGTGGCGCTGCCGGCGCCCGGCCATCCGCTGGGACTGTGCGGACCGCCGGAATTCAACGCACGGGCCCTGGAAGCCGAGGAAGCGGTGATCGCCTCGGGGGCCGGGCTCGGGCTCATTCCGGAGACGTACGAGGCCGGTCCTGAGGGCGGCGCCGGGCCCGATGTGCATGTGGAGGTGGTCTGGCGCTGCCTGCCGGTGCGGGAGGCGCCGCCCGCCGATGTGCCGTCGCTGGGCGAGGCGGAGCGGGAGCTGGCGGAGGCGCTCCAGGAGGCGACCGCGCTGCTCTCCCGGTTGGACGTGGCCGGGTCCGGTCCGGTGGCGCAGGCGGCGCTGGCGGCGTACCGGGCGCGGGCGGAGGCCGGGCGGCAGGTGCTCGCTCCGGGGTATCCGCCGCGGGCGGTGCGGGTGCTGGAGCTGGCGCAGCGGGTCGGTGCGCTGATCGGCATCGCGCAGCAGGCCGGCGGGGACGGCCGGGAGCACGGCGCGGCGGTGAGTTCGTCGGAGATCGCGGCCCGTGCCGAGGCGCTGCGGCCGGTGGAGCGTACGGCCCGGCGGGCGCAGGTGGCGGCGTACAACTCCGCGGTGGAGGAGCGGGAGCGGAACCGGGGCTGAAACGGGACAGGCCCCGCCGGACCATTGTGTGGTCGACGGGGCCCGTGCCGAAGTGGGGCGCACGGCTCTGGGCAGGCGGAGCCGGGCACCCCAGATCGGACAACCTCAGTTGGCCTTCTTGGCGGTGCTCATGGGAGGGCGTGTTCCTCACGTGGTGGCACCGGGCCGGAATGGCGGAGGCGGAGGGAGGCGACCGGCCCCGCGCCCTGAGGGGCGGGCCGGTCCGGGGTGACCCGCGCGGACCGTGGCGTCGCGCGGGTCAGCCGGATCCTGCGGGCAGGCCCGTGCTCAGGGGTTGAGGCAGGGGGCGCCGAAGGTGGGGTTGAGCGCACCGATGACGGTGACGGTGGTGTCGCAGACGTTCACCGGGACGTGCACCGGGACCTGGACGTTGTTGCCGGAGACGATGCCCGGGGAGTCCATCGAGGCGCCCTGCGCCTGCGGGGTGTGCGCCGAGGCGATGCCGGCGCCCGCGAGGGCGAGACCACTCGCCGCCACAGTGACGGCCATTGCGCGCTTGATGTTCTTCACTTCTCTAGCTCCTCGTTGCCGTTGCCGTGGCCAGCCGCCACGACTGCACTGGACAACGGCCCGGCCCGGGAAGGGATACGCCAAACGGGCTACGGCTACACGACAGTATGAATCTCGGATCTGAAGACGACATTCCGCTTGCTGTCGTTGTACAAGAGCGCCGCGGCCGTACAGGACCGCGGCGCAGTTGCTTCTCCCCTGCGGCGGTCAGGCCCCGATGCCGTGGCGTACGGCCCACAGGGCGGCCTGGGTGCGGTCGGCGAGGTCGAGCTTCATGAGGATGTTGGAGACATGCGTCTTGACGGTCTTCTCGGACAGCACCAGCGCACGGGCGATCTCACGGTTGGAGCGGCCGTCCGCGATCAGGCCGAGGACCTCGCGCTCCCGGTCGGTGAGTGACGTACCGCGCCCCTGGCCGCCGTTGTTCTCCTCCTGGGCGAGCAGCGCGCCGGCCACCTCCGGCTGGAGCAGGACATGGCCCGCGTGGACGGAGCGGATGGCGCCGGCCAGGGCGTCCGGATCGATGTCCTTGTAGACATAGCCGGCCGCGCCCGCGCGCAGCGCCGGGACGACGGTGCGCTGTTCGGTGAAGCTGGTCACGATCAGCACCCGGGCGGGGTTGTCGAGTGCGCGCAGCTTGCGGAGCGCCTCGATACCGTCCATGCCGGGCATCTTGACGTCCATCAGGACCACGTCGGGGCGCAGTTCCTCGGCGGCGGCGATGCCCTCGGCCCCGTCGGCGGCCTCCCCCACCACCTCGATGTCCTCCTGGACCTCCAGGAACGTCCGCAGCCCGCGGCGCACGACCTGGTGATCGTCGACGAGCAGGACGCGGATGGCCCGCCCCTCGCCCGTCGCCCGGTGGCCCGGGCGCTCCCTGCCGTCGTCCCGGGGAAGCCCCATCGCACCGTCCTTGTCTCTCTCAGCCACCGGGCACCTCCATCTCGACAGCGGTGCCCTTGCCGGGCTCCGACTCCACGGTGAGCTTTCCCCCGACGCCGCCGGCCCGGTCGTGCATCGAGACCAGGCCGAGATGGCGGCCGGCCCGGCGGACCGCGCGGGGGTCGAAACCACAACCGTCATCGGCGATCCGCAGCAGCGCGCCCTGGCCGTCGCGGGCCAGGCTCACCTCGACGGCCTTGGCCCCGGAGTGCCGCAGGGCGTTGTGCAGCGCCTCCTGGGCCACCCGGAGAACGGCCTCCTCCTGGGCGGCGGGCAGCGCCCGGACGCCGTGGGCCTCGAAGGTGACCCGTGCGGAGTGGGCCCGGTCCAGGACCTGGACCTGTGAGCGCAGGGTGGCGACCAGGCCGTCCTCGTCCAGGGCCGCGGGGCGCAGCTCGATGACGGCGGCCCGCAGTTCGTCGGCGGCCTCCGCGGCCAGCGCGGCGACCTGGTGCAGCTCGTCCTTGGCGCGGGCCGGGTCCCGGTCGACCAGGGCGGTGGCGGCCTGGGCGGTGAGGCGGAGCGAGAAGAGCTTCTGGGCGACGGCGTCGTGCAGCTCGTGGGCGAGCCGGGCGCGCTCCCCGGCGATGGTGAGCTCGCGACTGCGCTCGTAGAGGCGGGCGTTGGTCAGGGCGATGGCGGCGTGCTGGGCGAGTATCCCGAGCAGCCGTTCGTCCTCCTCGGTGAAGCCGCAGCCGCCGGCCGGCTTGGGGCAGCGCTTGTTGGCCAGGAAGAGGGCGCCGAGGATCTCGTCACCATCGGCGACCGGCAGACCGAGGAAGTCGGACATATCGGGGTGCGCCGCGGGCCAGCCGCCGAAGCGCGGGTCCGCCCGGACGTCGGCGAGCCGCTCGGGGGTGGCGTTGTGCAGCATCGCGGCGAGGATGCCGTGCTGGCGGGGCAGCGGGCCGATGGCCTTCCACTGCTCGGCGCTGACACCGTCCACCACGAACTGGGCGAAGCCGCCGTGATCGTCGGGCACCCCCAGGGCGGCGTACTCGGCGTCCAGCAGTTCGCGGGCCGAGGCGACGATCGTCTTGAGGACGTCGCGCACCTCCAGATGCCTGCTCATCGCCAGGATCGCGGTGCTCACCGCGGGGATCCCGGCTCCCGGTCCGTTGGTCATGGGGCTCACCGTACCGGCGGCGCGACCAGCCCGTATCGGTCCGATGACGGCTGCCGCCTACACCCCCGGGCCTAGGCCGAATGCCCTGGCCACGGCCGGTCCGGCGGCCGACGTCCGGGGCGTGGTGCCGTTCCTACCGTGAGGGCGAGGGCCGGGCTCCCGGTCCGGACCGAAAGGGGATGTGATCATGCCGGTGGCGATCATCACGGGGGCATCGAAGGGGCTGGGCCGGGCACTCGCCGCGGCGCTGGCCGGGCGCGGCTGGGATCTGGTGGTGGACGCCCGGTCGGCGGGGCCGCTGGAGGAGGCGGCGCGGGAGCTGCGCGCAGCGGGACAGGGAGCGGGGCGAGGGGCGGCGGCACGGGTGGTGGCGCTGCCCGGGGACGTGGCGGACGCCGGGCACCGGGCGGCGCTGGTGGCGGCGGCCGGTGAGCTGGGCGGGCTCGATCTGCTGGTGAACAACGCGAGCATGCTGGGGGCCGAGCCGCTGGTGCGGCTGGCGGACCATCCACTGGACGGGCTGCGGGCGGCGCTGGAAGTGAATGTGGTGGCGCCACTCGGACTCATTCAGGAGGCTATGCCCCTTTTGCGAACCTCCTCCTATTCGCCGTCGTACGAGGAAGTCGCTTTTCGCTCAGATAGCGCCCTTCCGGGAAGCCTGGACAGCAATGGCGAGGCATACGATTCACACCACAATACCGAGAATGTCCGAAATGCCGGTTCGTCCGATTCGCCCCCTTATATAGGGACAGGTGGGGCGATTCTCAACATCAGCTCGGACGCGGCCGTCGCGGCCTATCCGACCTGGGGCGGATACGGGGCCGCCAAGGCGGCACTGGACCAGCAGTCGGCGGTGCTCGCGGAGGAGGAACCGGGACTGCGGGTGTGGTGGGTGGACCCGGGCGATATGCGGACCGATCTCTACGCGGCCGCCGCCCCGGACGACGACGCCTCGGGGCGCCCGCTGCCCGCGACGGTGGTCCCGGGGCTGCTGCGGCTGCTGGACGGCGGCGCCCCCAGCGGGCGGTATACGGCGGCGGCCATGCCCGGCGGGGCGAGCTCCCGGTGATCGCGGATCTGCTGCGGGTTCCGGAGGAGCTGTCGGCCCGGGTCCCGGCGGAGCAGCGGGGTCCCGGTCTGGGCCGGGACGCCGTACGGGTGCTGGTGAGCCGGGGCGCGGCCGAGGCCGGCCACCACAGCTTCGGGGAGCTGCCGGAGCTGCTGGCGGCCGGGGACGTCCTGGTGGTGAACACCTCGCGGACGCTGCCGGCCGCGGTGGACGGCCGGATCGGGGACGGCCGGGGGCGCGGTGAGCCGGTGGTGGTGCACTTCTCGACCCGCGGGGACCGGTGGCATCCGGCGGGCCGGGCGGCGGCCGGGCGCTGGGCGGTGGAGCTGCGCGGCCCGGACGGGCACGGCAGCACCCGGCCGCGGGCGGGCGGCCCGGCGGGCACCGTGGTGCGGCTGCCCGGCGGGGCACGGCTGACCCTGGAGGCCCCGGTGGACCCCGGGGGCGTACGGCTGTGGTGGGGGCGGGTGACGGGCGTACGGGTGCCGGAGCTGCTGCGGCGCCACGGGCGGCCGATCCGCTACGGCTACACGGACCGGGACCAGCCGCTGGCCGCGTACCAGACGGTGTTCGCCGTGGACGCGCCCGGCGGCGGCAGCGCGGAGATGCCGAGTGCCGCCCGGCCCTTCACCGCGGAGCTGGTGGCGCGGCTGGTGAGCAAGGGGTGCAGTTCGCGCCGATCGCGCTGCACACGGGGGTCGCGTCGGCGGAGGCGTTCGAGCCGCCGCACCCGGAGCGGTTCGTGGTGCCGCCGGTGACGGCGTGGCTGGTGAACGCCGCACGGGCACGGCGCGGGGCGGCGGCGCGGCGGGGCCGGGCGGCGGGCGGCACCCCGGCCGGACGGATCGTGGCGGTGGGGACCACGGCCGTACGGGCCCTGGAGTCGGCGGCCGGCGCGGACGGGCGGGTACGGACCGCGGCCGGCTGGACGGATCTGGTGGTGACGCCGGAGCGCGGGGTGCGGGCGGTGGACGGCCTGCTCACCGGGCTGCACGAGCCCACCGCGTCCCATCTGCTGATGCTGGAGGCGGTGGCGTCGGCGGCGGCAGGGGCGGCGGCCGGGGAGCTGCTGCGGGGCGCTTATGCGGCGGCGGTGCGGGAGCGCTATCTGTGGCACGAATTCGGGGATCTGCATCTGGTGCTGCCGGACTGAGCTCCGGAGGCGGCGGGTGCTGCGCCCGCCCCGTGAAGCGCCGCCCACGCAGCCGCCCACGCCGCCCGGATCCGGGCGGCGTGGGCGGCTGCGTGGGCGGCGGACGGCGGTACAGAGCAGCGCAGGCCCGTCGGCGAGCGCCCGCGGACGGTGATCCCGGCGCGCTTTCCCCGGACCGGAATGCGAAGTGTCCGATTTGACCAGAAAGTCCCTCGAAAGAGTCGCGGGCGAGTTCCGGCATATACAGACTGTGCATTTGCAATTACGTCTGGCGAGGCAAACCCCTCGGCACTGTGACGCCGCGCATAGGACGCAGGTCACTTACGAGCGGGGGTAGTGGAACCGTAAATACGGCGTGAGCTGGGCTGCTGCCATCCGGGACGGAATATTCCGCACCGTGGTTCCACTAAGCGGGATCGTACGTCACACCTTTGCCGGGGCAATTTCCTGCCGCTAAGAATGGCTTTCGTCGCTCGGCGCCGTGGTCGGAAACTCGGCGTTCGCCCCGCTCAAGGCCCGTGCGACCTCCCCCCATTCGGAAGGTCTGTCCCGCCATGCCTAAGCACCTCACTTCTGGTCTCCCCCGCCTGTCCCGGACCCACAAGCTCTCCGTCGCCGGTGTCGCCACCGCCGGCGCCGCCGCACTGGTCTTCAGCATCGTTCCGGGTGCCGGCGCGGACCAGGGCAAGAGCCAGGCCGCCGCCGTGGAGAACGTGAAGCCGGTTGCCTTCAGCGCCGTCGACACCGCCGCCAAGACCCAGCAGGCCACGATCACCCAGCAGGCGAACAACTCCGCCGCCAAGGGCAAGGCCGAGGCCGCCGCGAAGAAGGCCGCCGCCGAGAAGGCCGCCAAGGCCAAGGCCGCCGCCGTGGCGAAGGCGAAGGCCGAGAAGGCGCGTGCGGCGAAGGCCGCCGCGAGCCGCTCCCAGGTGCGCACCGCGATCCCCGCGGCCGCCCCGAAGCCGGCCGCGAAGCCCGTCGCCAAGCCCGCCGCCAAGGTCTACCCGGACAACCTTGACGGCTGGATCCGCGAGTCGCTGGACATCATGGCCAAGAAGGGCATCCCCGGCTCCTACGACGGCATCCACCGCAACATCATTCGGGAGTCCAGCGGTAACCCGATGGCCATCAACAACTGGGACATCAACGCCATCAACGGCACCCCGTCCAAGGGCCTGCTCCAGGTGATCCAGCCGACCTTCAACACGTACCACGTCGAGGGCACCTCCTGGAACCTGTACGACCCGGTCGCCAACATCACCGCCGCCTGCAACTACGCGGCCGACCGCTACGGCTCGATGGACAACGTCAACTCGGCGTACTGAGCCGGCGTTTGACGCAGTGCGCGGACGCGCACACCGCCGAGGGGCGGCACCCGTTTCGGGTGCCGCCCCTCGGGCGTTGTCGTGCGGTGCGCGTTACTTGCGCATGACCTCCGGCTCGTGGCGGCGCAGCAGCCGCGCGACCACGAAGGCGAGGCCGATGCCCAGCGTGATCAGGATGATCATGTCCATCACGTAGACGCCGGTCTGGTGCTTCCACAGCGGGTCCGGGTTGCCCAGCTCCCACGGCAGCAGCGTGTTCATATCGGCGGTCGCGCCCATCGCGGCGACGGCCCAGCGCGACGGCATCAGCCAGGCGAACTGCGCGACGCCCGGGGTGTCGAAGAGCTGGAAGAGCACGCCGGTGAAGACGACCTGGACGATGGCGAACATGACCAGCAGCGGCATGGTCTTCTCGGCGGTCTTGACCAGCGCGGAGATGATCAGGCCGAACATCATCGAGGTGAAGCCGAGCGCGATGATCGCCAGCGCCATCTCGATCGCCGGGGCCTTCGCCACGATGAGGCCCTCGCTGGGCATGTTCCGGGTCGAGAAGCCGATCACCGCGATGATCACGCCCTGGATGGCCGTGACCACGCCGAGCACGATCACCTTGGACATCAGATACGCGGACCGCGACAGACCGGTGGCCCGTTCGCGCTCGTAGATGACGCGCTCCTTGATGAGCTCACGGACCGAGTTGGCGGCGCCCGAGAAGCACATGCCGACCGCGAGGATCAGCATGATCGTGCTCGCGTCGCGGTTGGTGCGGTGTCTGTTCAGCGGACCGTAGCCGAGGCCGTAGTCGCTGGGGATCAGCATCGAGACCACACCGAGCACCGCGGGAAGGATCACCATCAGCCCGAGGAAACCGCGGTCGGAGGCGAGTACCGAGACATAGCGGCGCATCAGCGTCCACAGCTGCGAGCCCCAGCTCTGGGACTTCTGTATCCGGGCCGGCGGCACCTGGACGTTCACCGACTGCGGCGCGACGGCGTCGATGTCGGCGGCGTACATCTGGTAGTGCGGGGAGCCGCGCCAGCGCCCCATCCAGTCGTAGTCGCGGTAGTTCTCGAACGCCGAGAAGACATCCGCCCACGAGTCGTACTGGAAGAAGTTGAGCGCCTCGTCCGGCGGGCCGAAGTAGGCCACGCCGCCGCCCGGGGCCATCACCAGCAGCTTGTCGCAGAGCGCGAGTTCGGCCACCGAGTGTGTGACGACCAGGACCGTACGGCCGTCGTCGGCGAGGCCGCGCAGCAGCTGCATGACATCGCGGTCCATGCCCGGGTCGAGTCCGGAGGTCGGCTCGTCCAGGAAGATCAGTGACGGCTTGGTGAGCAGCTCCAGGGCCACCGACACCCGCTTGCGCTGACCACCGGAGAGCGAGGTGACCCGCTTGTCCTTGTGGATGTCGAGCTTGAGCTCGCGCAGCACCTCGTCGATCCGGGCCTCGCGCTCGGACTCCGCGGTGTCGCCCGGGAAGCGGAGCTTGGCGGCGTAGCGCAGCGCCTTCTGGACGGTCAGCTCCTTGTGCAGGATGTCGTCCTGCGGGACCAGACCGATGCGCTGGCGCAGTTCGGCGAACTGCTTGTAGAGGTTCCGGTTGTCGTAGAGGACATCGCCCTGGTTGGCGGGCCGGTAGCCGGTCAGCGCCTTGAGGAGGGTCGACTTGCCGGAGCCCGAGGGGCCGATGACCGCGACCAGCGACTTCTCCGGGACGGCGAAGGAGACGTCCTTGAGGATCTGCTTGCCGCCGTCGACGGTGACGGTCAGATGGCGGGCCGAGAAGGAGACCTCGCCGGTGTCGACGAACTCCTCCAGGCGGTCGCCGACCAGCCGGAAGGTGGAGTGACCGACACCGATGATGTCGTTCGGGCCGACCGGCGCCTTACCGGACTTGGGGACCGGCTGGCCGTTGACGTACGTGCCGTTGTGGCTGCCGAGGTCATGGATCTCGAAACGGCCGTCGGGGGTGGCGCGGAACTCGGCGTGGTGGCGGGAGACCTGGAGGTCGGAGACGACCAGCTCGTTCTCCAGCGCACGGCCGATGCGCATCACCCGGCCCATGTCCAGGCGGTGGAAGGTGGTCGGGCTGCGGTCGCCGTGGACCGGTCCGCCGCCCGCCTGCTGCGCCGGGCGCTCCTGCTGCGGAGGCGCGGCCTGCTGGGGCTGCTGCGCCTGCTGGGGCGGGATGTAGGGCGGCTGCTGAGCCTGCTGCGGCGCCTGCCAGCCCTGCTGGGCCGGCGGCTGGTGCGCCGGGGGCGCCTGCCAGCCCTGCGCGGCCTGCTGCTGCGGCGCGCTCGCGGGCGGCGCGCTGAAGGCGTTGGCGGCCGGGGCCGGGGCCGACAGGGTCACCCGGGGGCCGTCGGTGGCATTGCCCAGATGCACGATCGAGCCGGGGCCGATCTCCATCTGGTGGATCCGCTGGCCCTGCGCGTAGGTCCCGTTGGTGCTGCCCTGGTCTTCGATGATCCAGCTGCGGCCTGCCCATCTCACGGTGGCGTGCCGCCAGGAGACCCTGGCGTCGTCGAGCACCATGTCGCCCTGCGGATCACGGCCCACGTTGTAGGACCGGGACGGGTCGAGCGTCCAGGTCCGTCCGTTCAATTCGAGTACGAGTTCAGGCACTCCACGCCCCATTACATAGTCCCCCGAGTGACGCCCTGTATGGGAAGTCCAGGGATGGCGAACATCGTGAGGAACTATTTCAGGCTCGGCCCACCGACCGGAAACCGGGACGGGACCGGGGTGCAAGGAGTTCGCGCCGGTGCGCCAAACGGTCCCGGAGCACGGGAAGAACCCATGGATGGGCAGAGATCATCGGATACCGGGTGTTACGGACGGACCGGGTGCGGCGGGGAGCGGCGGCGGCCGCCGAGTACGCCATGCACGTCCGCCCCGGAGGCCGCATGATGGGATGAAGCGGACGAATGCCCGGGTGGCGGGGCGACCCGTCGCGGTCGCGCTCCCCCGGCCTGCCGAACGCTTTGGCCCGGCAAGGTCGTTGGCATGCCGAGCGGATGCCCTGGCCAACGGCCCGGGGCGGGCCGGACACGACTCCATAACGATCGACGGCGGCGGTCCGGGCCGGGAGCCACGGGGTGCGGGCGCGGGGAACGGGGCAGCGCCGGTCCGAACCCCGGACGCCCGTACGGGCCCGCCCGCCCGGCGGCTACCGTAAGGGCACCATGAGCGCATCGCAGACCCCGCCTGCCACCGCCGTACCGGGCGATGACGTACCGACCCTTCTCGTGAAGATCTTCGGGAAGGACCGGCCCGGCATCACCGCTGGCCTCTTCGACACCCTGGCTGCCTACTCCGTCGACGTCGTGGACATCGAACAGGTGGTGACCCGAGGACGCATCACGCTGTGCGCACTGGTCACCGCCCCCTCCCCAGGAGGCTCCGGCTCCACCGAGGGCGACCTGCGGGCCACCGTGCACAGCTGGGCCGAGTCCCTGAACCTCCAGGCGGAGATCATCTCCGGCCGGGGCGACAACCGTCCGCGCGGCACCGGACGTTCGCACGTCACCGTGCTGGGGCATCCGCTCACGGCCGAGTCGGCCGCCGCGATCGCCGCCGCCATAACGTCCACCGGCGGCAACATCGACCGTATCTTCCGACTCGCCAAGTATCCGGTGACGGCCGTCGAGTTCGCGGTCTCCGGTGCGGCGACCGAGGCGCTGCGCACCGTGCTGGCGCCCGAGGCCGCACAGCTCGGGGTGGATGTCGCCGTGGTGGCGGCCGGGCTCCAGCGCCGGGCACAACGGCTGGTCGTCATGGACGTCGACTCGACGCTCATCCAGGACGAGGTCATCGAGCTGTTCGCGGCGCACGCCGGCTGTGAGGCCGAGGTCGCCGAGGTCACCGCCGCCGCGATGCGCGGTGAGCTGGACTTCGAGCAGTCGCTGCACGCCCGGGTCGAGCTGCTCGGCGGCCTCGACGCGTCCGTGGTCGACACCGTACGCAAGGAGGTGCGGCTCACCCCCGGCGCCCGCACCCTGGTCCGGACCCTCAAGCGGCTCGGCTACCAAGTCGGCGTCGTCTCGGGCGGTTTCACCCAGGTCACCGATGCGCTCAAGGAGGAGCTGGGGCTGGACTTCGCCTCCGCCAACACCCTGGAGATCGTCGACGGCAAGCTCACCGGGCGGGTCACCGGCGCCATCGTGGACCGGGCCGGCAAGGCCCGGCTGCTGCGGGACTTCGCCCAGCAGGCCGGGGTGCCGCTCGCGCAGACCGTGGCGATCGGCGACGGCGCCAATGACCTCGACATGCTCAACGCGGCCGGGCTCGGGGTCGCCTTCAACGCCAAGCCGGTGGTGCGGGAGGCGGCGCACACCGCGGTGAATGTGCCGTTCCTGGACACCGTGCTGTATCTGCTGGGCATCACCCGCGACGAGGTCGAGGCGGCGGACACCCACGTCGGGTGACGGCACGGCCGGTGCCCGCGCCGACGCGATCACGTCGGGCAACGGCCACCACTGGCACGGCCACGCCCGGCAACCGCCACATCCGGCACGGCTGCGGCCGGCACCGCCACATCTGGTACGGCCGGCGGCCTGCACCGCCCGGCGGGACCGTCCCTTGCTCAGCCGAGGGCCCCGGCAGAAACCTCTCTGCCGGGGCCCTCGTCGTCTCCGCTCCCCGCACGCACCGGGCGTGCGCGGGCGCCGGGATCAGTCGTGCGGCGTCCAGTACGCGACCAGCCGTCCGACGCCGTGCTCGACGGACTTCCAGGAGCCGTTGAAGGTCAGCACGGCCACCGAGGCGGTCGGGAAGCCGCTGCGGTTCATCCGCGGCAGCAGATCGCCCTCGGCCTCACCGGAGAGGGCGTCCGCGAGGGCGTGCACACCGGGGTTGTGCCCGACCAGCATCAGGTCGTTCACCTCGTCGGAGGTCTCGTTCAGCAGCGCGATGAGCTCGCCGAGGGAGGCTTCGTAGATCCGCTCCTCATAGACGGTCTTGGGGCGCTGCGGTAGTTCATGGACGGCGAGCTTCCATGTCTCGCGGGTCCGCACTGACGTCGAGCACAGGGTCAGATCTGGGGTGATCCCGGCTCCGGCCAGCCAGCGGCCGGCGACCGGGGCATCCTTGCGGCCGCGGCCGGCGAGCGGACGCTCATGATCGCTGCTGTCCGACCATTCGGCCTTGGCATGTCGGAGGAGGACAATCCGGCGGGGTGTATCGGCGCTCATGCGTCCCAGCTTCGCACGAAAGGCGGCGCGGGGCGCGGGGTGTTGAAGCGCTCGTTCCGCCGGGTGGGACGCGGGCACGGCTGATCACCACGCAGCGCTGCGCGTGATCACCATGAGGCACCGTGCAGCAGCTGGGCCAGTATTCGGAGCAGCGGAGCCAGGCCCTGCCCGGCGCTCGCGGCGCTCGCCTCGGGGGAGCCGACGACGAGCGCCAGCAGGGCTGTGAAGGAGACCACCGGCAGGGCCAGCGCCCACCACGGCAGCCGCGTCCGCAGGCGGGACGCGCCGGGCGCGGAAGACCGGCGGAACACGGCGGACATGCGGATCGCCTCCGAGGTGCGTCGACGGGCGGCACGACCGCGGACCGCGGCGCGCCCACCGCTGTCTTGCGGTGTACTTCGACGCTACGGATCACCGGCGGCCGTTCCTACCCGGGAAGCCACCCACTTGACCCTGATGCCCGCCCCCTAGGGGACGGTGGGGTCTTCCCCACCCCGGGCCCGCGGGATCCGGGCCCTGGCCGGGCCTCGTCGCGGCCTCGTTCCGGCCGGGGCAGGCACTAGGGCGCGACGACGCTCGCGATGATCGCGACGACGACGGTCACGCCGAGCATGGCGCCCAGGACGAGGAGCAGCTTCTTCTGTCCGCCCTGCGGATTCGGTTCGAGCACTGGCATGGCCCCAGTGTCGCACTCACCCCTCGTCCTCGATCCGCCGGTCCCGGCCGGCCAGCACACCCACCGCGATCTGCGGCACCATGAGCCCTGCCATCAGGGCGATCGGCAGCCCCCAGCCGCCGCTGTGCTGGTAGAGCGTGCCGACCAGCAGCGGTCCGGGGATGGAGATCAGATAGCCGACGCTCTGGGCGAAGGCCGAGAGCTTGACGACTCCGGCGGAGCTGGTCGAGCGCATCCCGATCATCGTCAGGGCCAGCGGGAAGGCGCAGTTGGAGATGCCCATCAGCAGCGCCCAGGCCCAGGCGCCGGCGGCCGGTGCCAGCCACAGTCCGGCGTAACCGGCCAGACCGCAGAGGCCGAGCAGCACCGCGAGCGGACCCTGATGCCGCATCCGGGTCGCGAGCCGGGGCAGGACGAAGGAGAGTGGCACGCCCATCGCCATGGTGACGGCGAGCAGCACCCCCGCCGTACCGGCCGAGACCCCGGCGTCGCGGAAGATCTGCGGCATCCAGCCCATGGTGATGTACGCGGCGGTGGCCTGGAGTCCGAAGAAGACGGCCAGCGCCCAGGCGGTCGGCGACGCGGTGATCCGCACCGGGGCTTCCACGGGCCGGGCCGCGGTGGAACCGATCGGTCCGGCGGCGGCCCGGTGCTGCCGTACGACCACGAGCCAGGGCAGTACGGCGACCGCGGCGAGCGCCGCCCACACCGCCAGGCCGGTCCGCCAACTGCCGCCCAGCGCCCCGGTCATGGGGACGGTGAGCGCCGCGGCGAGCGAGGTGCCCAGCGCCAGCGCCATGGAGTAGAGCCCGGTCATCGGGCCGACCCGGCTCGGGAACCAGCTCTTGATGACGACCGGCATCAGGACATTGCTGACCGCGATACCGGCCAGGGCGAGTCCGCTGGCGGCGAGGAAGCCGCCGGTGCCGCCGGCGTACGGGCGCACCGCGACGCCCACGGTGATCGCGACCATGCCGGTGCAGACGACGGCGCCGGGCCCCCAGCGCCTGGCCAGCCGGGGTGCGGCGATACCGAAGGCGGCGAAGCACAGGGCGGGGACGGAGGTCAGCAGCCCGGCGACGGTGCCGCTCATGCCGAGGCCGTCCCGGACCTCCTCCAGGAGGGCGCCGAGGCTGGTGATGGCCGGGCGGAGGTTGAGCGCGGCGAGGACGAGACCGGCGATCAAGAGGCGCGGCAGCCAGCGGGCGGCCGGCCCGGCCGCGGGGGCCGTTTCAGGGGCCGGCTGCGGGTGTTCCGGGCCGTCGGCCGGCTGGTCGGTGGAGGTCGTACGGGGCCCGGCGGCGGGGCCGAGGGTCGCGAGGTCGTCGTCTGCCATAGACCCATCATAGAATCATGGGATGAATCCTTGTCCAACCGATGCCGATAGCCTCGGCTGTCCCGGGCGGCGCCGGGAGCCGACAGGGTCCGGCGGGCGCCGCACCGCCGCCGTCCGTCCGCCCCTTCCCCCCGGAGCGCAGCCATGCCTCTGACCTCGCCCCGCCGGTCCGCGCTGGCGGACCAGGTGATCGCGCAGCTGCGCGCCCAGATCACGTCCGGCGAGTGGCCGATGGGATCCCGTATCCCGACCGAACCGGAACTCGTCGAGCAGCTCGGGGTGGCCCGCAACACCGTCCGTGAGGCCGTCCGGGCGCTGGCCCACAACGGGCTGCTGGACATCCGCCAGGGTTCGGGCACCTATGTGGTCGCCACCAGTGAGCTCGCCGGGGTGATGAACCGCCGGTTCGCGGCCGCCGAGCCCGGCCACGTCGCCGAGCTGCGCAGCGCCCTGGAGGCATCGGCCGCCCGGCTCGCCGCGGAGCGCCGTACCGCACAGGACCTGCGGCAGCTCGACGCCCTGCTGGAGCGGCGCGAGCGGGCCTGGGAATCCGGTGCGGCGGAGGCCTTCGTGGAGGCGGACGCGAATCTGCACATGGCGATCGTGTCGGCCTCCCACAACGAGGTGCTGGCCGAGATCTACGCCGACCTAGGGGGCGTGCTGCGGGACTTCCTGCGCGCCGACGTGGGCGAGGAGCTGCGGCCCGAGGCGCACATGGACCATGCCCGGCTGGTGGAGGCGATCCGCGCGGGCGACGCCGACCGGGCCGCCGCCGAGGCGAGCGCGCACCCCTTCGGTTGCCGGCTGACGGTGCCGGGGGTCTGAGGGGGACTGCACCGGAGCCCTGAGGGCGACCGCAGCCAGGCCCTGAGAGGGGTCGAACGGTTCCCGTAGGGGATGCCGGCGCCCCCTGCGGGGCCACAACGGGCCAGGCGGGGGCGGTATTCCCGCGGCACCGCGTGGGACCGCGCTCCCGTGGCACCACGTGGCATCCCAGGGCACCCCGTGGCGTCCCCCTCCCCTGCCCCCGGGTTGCCCCTGGCGTCCCCGGCGCCCCCAGCGTCCCGCGCCCCCCTCCCGCCGCAAATGCATACCGCCCGCCCCGGCACACCGGGACGGGCGGTACGGAGGAAGCGCGCGGGGCGTCAGGCGCCCATCATGTGCACGCCGCCGTCGACGTGCACGATCTCGCCCGTCGTCCGCGGGAAGAAGTCGGACAGCATGCCGACGACACCGCGGCCGGCCGGCTCCGGGTCGGCCAGGTCCCAGCCGATCGGGGCGCGGTGGTTCCACACGTCCGCCAGCTCCTCGAAGCCGGGGATGGACTTGGCGGCCATCGACTTGATGGGGCCGGCCGAGACCAGGTTGCAGCGGATGTTCTTGGGGCCCAGGTCACGCGCCAGGTAGCGGTTGGTGCTCTCCAGCGCCGCCTTGGCCACGCCCATCCAGTCGTACTTCGGCCAGGCGATCTGCGCGTCGAAGGTGAGGCCGACGACCGCGCCGCCGTGCTCCATGAGCGGCAGGCAGGCCATCGTCAGCGACTTGTAGGAGTACGCCGACACCTGGACCGCGGTGCCCACGTCGGACCACTCGGCCTCCAGGAAGTTGAAGGCGCCCTGCGGGCCGAAGGCGATGGAGTGCACGATGCCGTCGAGGCGGGCGCCCTCACCCTGGTGCTCACGGATCTTGTCGGCCAGACCGTCCAGGTGCTCCTGGTTGGTGACGTCCAGCTCGATGACCGGGGCGGGCTTGGGCAGCCGCTTGGCGATCCGCTCCACGAGGGAGAGCCGGCCGAAGCCGGTGAGGATGACCTCGGCGCCCTCGTTCTGGGCGACCTTGGCCGCCTGGAACGCGATCGACGACTCGGTCAGGACACCCGTGACGAGGATGCGCTTGCCTGCGAGGATTCCACTCATGCTGATCAGTGACCCATGCCCAATCCGCCGTCGACAGGAATGACGGCTCCGGTGATGTACGCGGCCTCGTCGGAAGCCAGGAAGCGGACCGAGGCGGCGATCTCCTCGGGCTGCGCATACCGCGCGAGCGGTACCTGCTTGACGATGCCCTCCCGCTGCTCATCGGTGAGCACCCGGGTCATGTCGGTGTCGACGAAGCCGGGGGCGACGACGTTGA
Organism: Streptomyces sp. P9-2B-2; assembly: GCF_030406865.1. NCBI lineage: Bacteria > Bacillati > Actinomycetota > Actinomycetes > Kitasatosporales > Streptomycetaceae > Streptomyces > Streptomyces sp. P9-2B-2. The sequence continues at coordinate 2,204,034 of NZ_CP129126.1, forward strand.
CGGTGATGTTGCGGCTGCCCAGCTCCCGGGCGAGCGAGCGGGCGAAGCCCACCAGGCCGGCCTTGGAGGCGGCGTAGTTCGCCTGGCCCGGCGCGCCCATCAGGCCCACCACGGACGAGATCAGCACGACCCGGCCCTTGCGGGCCCGCAGCATCGCGCGGTTGGCGCGCTTGACCACCCGGAAGGTGCCGGTGAGGTTGGTCTCCAGGACCGAGGTGAAGTCCTCCTCGGACATCCGCATCAGCAGCTGGTCACGGGTGACGCCGGCGTTGGCCACCAGCACCTCGACCGGACCCTGCTTCTCCTCGATCTCCTTGTACGCCTGCTCGACCTGCTCGCTGTCCGTGATGTCGCACTTCACGGCCAAAAATCCCTCGGGGGGCTCGCCCGAGCGGTAGGTGATGGCGACCTTGTCGCCTGCCTCGGCGAAGGCACGGGCAATGGCGAGGCCGATGCCGCGGTTACCTCCGGTGACCAGAACCGAGCGGCTCAAGAGATCACCCTTTCCGTTTCCTGTCCGTCCAGCGTTTCGATACGAAACTATCGGTCACGGGGCCCTTCCGGGGAATCGAGCACGGACAGGCGCGTGCGCCGGTCCCTGTCGGGTCTCCACAGAACCACGGCGGAATCCCGTACCGCGGCGGCTCCCGCCGGCCGTGTCGCACCGGCCCCGGCACCCGCCCCACCCCGGTCGGCGGCACGGCGCCGCACGCCGGTGCGCTCTGGGCCGCGGGCCCGCCACAGGGCATGATGCAGGCGCCGACCACGGGAGGAATTCCTTGCCTGCACCCCATGCCGTTGACGAGACATTCCTGGCGCTGCCGCGGCACGCGCTGGCCGATGCCGCGCTGGCCCGCGCCCGCGCGCTGGGCGCCGACCACGCGGACTTCCGCCTGGAGCGGATCCGCAGCGCGTCCTGGCGGCTGCGGGACGCCCGGACGTCCGGGGCCTCGGACACCACCGAGCTGGGGTACGCGGTGCGGGTGGTGCACGGCGGGGCCTGGGGGTTCGCGTCCGGGGTGGATCTGACGATGGACGCGGCGGCGCGGGTGGCCGCGCAGGCGGTGGCGATGGCGAAGCTGTCGGCCAAGGTGATCCGGGCCGCGGGCTCCGACGAGAGGGTTGAGCTGGCGGCGGAGCCCGCGCATCCGGACCGCACCTGGGTCTCCTCGTACGAGATCAACCCCTTCGACGTCCCGGACACCGACAAGACCGGGCTGCTGGCGGAGTGGAGCGCGCGGCTGCTGGCCGCCGAGGCCGTGGCCCACGCGGACGCCTCGCTGCTGACCGTCCAGGAGAACAAGTTCTACGCGGACACCGCGGGCACCAGCACCACCCAGCAGCGGGTACGGCTGCATCCGCAGCTCACCGCGGTCGCGGTGGACCCGGCGAGCGGCGACTTCGACTCGATGCGCACCCTGGCCCCGCCCGTCGGGCGCGGCTGGGAGTATCTGACCGGCAGCCACTACGACTGGGACGGTGAGCTGGCCCGTATCCCGGAGCACCTCGCCGAGAAGATGCACGCACCGACCGTCGAGGCCGGTGCGTACGACCTGGTGGTGGATCCGTCCAACCTCTGGCTGACGATCCATGAGTCGATCGGGCACGCCACCGAACTGGACCGGGCGCTGGGCTACGAGGCGGCGTACGCGGGAACCTCGTTCGCCACCTTCGACCAGCTCGGGAAGCTGGCGTACGGCTCCGCACTGATGAACGTGACGGGCGACCGGACCGCCGAGCACGGGCTCGCCACGATCGGCTACGACGACGAGGGGGTGGCCGCCCAGTCCTGGGACCTGATCAAGGACGGCACCCTGGTCGGCTACCAACTCGACCGCAGAATCGCCGAGTTGACGGGCTTCCCGCGCTCCAACGGCTGCGCCTACGCGGACTCCCCCGGCCATGTGCCGGTCCAGCGGATGGCGAATGTCTCGCTGCAGCCGGCGGCGGCCGGACCGTCCACGGAGGAGCTGATCTCCGGGGTGGACCGCGGCATCTATGCCGTGGGCGACCGCTCGTGGTCCATCGACATGCAGCGGTACAACTTCCAGTTCACAGAGCAGAGGGCATACAGCATCCGGAACGGACGCCTTTGCGGGCAGGTCCGGGATGTTGCCTATCAGGGCACCACCCCTGAATTCTGGGGTTCCATGGTGGCGGTCGGAGGACCACAGACGTACGTCCTCGGAGGGGCTTTCAACTGCGGAAAGGCTCAACCTGGCCAGGTCGCCGCGGTGTCCCACGGCTGCCCCACGGCACTGTTCCGGAACGTGAACATCCTGAACACGGCGGAGGAGTCGGGGCGTCCCTGAAGGGCAGTACACCGAAGAGGTGGAGGGGCCCCGGCCACTGGGCAGGCGTCACCGCATGACCATGGAGAGCCTCCCCAACAGGAGGCGTACAAGGCCGTGGCGGTGGCGCCCCAGATGCTTGTGTCCATCCGCAGCTGACCAGGTAAGCGGCTCGGGAGTCGTCACCGAAGTGAGCGCCGATCCATGACCTGGACCCCGCCGCCAGTGTGCCCTTGGTGAGAAAACGGGTGATGCGACATGTGACGCCGAGGGCGAGAAGGAACGCGGAAAAGCTCACGGAAACCGTCCCCTCACGGGCTGGGTTCTCTTCGGGATGGCGCGGTTCTTCGGGCCCCGGATGCCGAGCATGTGTCTGACCGGCCACCTGGGGGCTCCACGCGGGGCCTTGGGACTGTGAGAGCCGCTCGGCTGTCCCGGGGCCGATACCGGAGGGAAGCACCGGCCCCGGTCCTCACCCGTGAGCCGTCCACGTACCACCGGCACCGGGGGGCTGTCCGTTTCCCCGTCTCCGTCCCGCCGGCGGACGTGGTGCCGAATGGCTCACCGGTAAGTTCGGGTCGGGCTGTCCCCCGTCCTTCCACGACGGGGGACAGCCCGTGACGGACACCCCCTTGAGGGGCCGGCCGCCTACCGGAAGGCCGTCAGGTCAGGGGCTGCACTGCGTGACCGGACCTGTGCGCGAGTACCGCAGCAGGACCCGTCGCGCTGCCCCGGCCGATCGGGCACAGGCCGGTCACGCCGGCGGGAAGCAGGGCACCAGGGAGCCGGTCGCCTGGACCGTGGAGCCGCCGACGGTGGCGACCGCCGTGTAGCTGCTGGCGCTGATCTGCAGGATGGACAGGCCGGCGTTGTTGAGGGTGGCGACACCGCTGGCGTTGGTCACCGCGGTGCCCACCGGCAGGCCGGAGACGTAGAAGGTGACCGTGACTCCCGCTTGCGCCGGCGTGAGGGTGGCCTTCAGCGTCGCCACGAACAGGTGCGGGACCGGGAAGGGCAGGTTGACCCGCCAGCAGGCGGGCGACGCACTCAGCGGGCTCGTCTGCGGAGTGACGGTGACGGTGAGGGGCGCGGAGACGACACGGGTGCACGAGCACGCGGTGCCTGTCGCGGTGACGGTGGCGGTGACCGTGGCGGTTCCGGCGGTGTTGAAGGTCAGCGATCCGGTCGCGACACCGGCCGCATTGGTGGTGACGGTCACCGGGGCCGCACCACCGTTGAAGGTCACCGACGCACCCGAGACCGGCAGACCGTTGCAGGTCACCACAGCGGACACGGAGGTCGGCTGCCCCACGACCACCGGCCCGGCCACCGGCTGGACCACCACCGAGCAGGACGGCTGCGGAGTGACGGTGACGGTAAGGGGCGCGGAGACGACACCGGTGCACGAGCACGCGGTGCCCGCCGCGGTGACGGTGGCGGTGACCGTGGCGGACCCGGCGGTGTTGAAGGTCAGCGATCCGGTCGCGACACCGGCCGCATTGGTGGTGACGGTCACCGGGGCCGCACCACCGTTGAAGGTCACCGACGCACCCGAGACCGGCAGACCGTTGCAGGTCACCACAGCGGACACGGAGGTCGGCTGCCCCACGACCACCGGCCCGGCCACCGGCTGGACCACCACCTGGCAGGTGGACAGGGGCGGCACGGTGACCGCGTTCGTGTCCAGCGTGACGGCGGCGCCGAGAGCCAGCAGCCGGCCGTCCACGATGGCCCCCGTCGTGGCGGTGATCGAGGTGTTGGCGAGGATGCTGCCCCTCAGGGTGGAGCCGGCGCCGAGCGTCGCGGAGCTGCCGACCTGCCAGAAGACATTGCCGGACTGCGCGAGGCCGATGAGGTTGACGTTGCCGGTGGCTCCCGTGATGAGCGTGGTGTTCGCCTTGAAGATGAAGACGGCGTTGGGGTTGCCCTGAGCGTCCAGGGTCAGAGTCCCGTTGAGGCTGAACGTGCCGGAGGCGGAGTTGTACACGCCGGGGGTCAGAGTGGTCCCGCCGAGTTCCGTCGCGACAGTGGCCGTGGCCGGCTGCAGAAGTGCGTTGCCGTACCCGATGAGCAGGTCGGCCTGGGCCTGCGCCGCGACAGCGTCGTTCACGTGGATGGTTCCGGTGACCGTTCCGGGAGGATTGAACCCGGTCACCGCACCGGCGGGGCTCACTCCGAGGTCGCCGGTGACCACGGTGGGGCCGGTGTTGGTGACCGCCGTGTTGGCGAGCACGCCGAAGGTGGCGGCGGTGCCCAGAGGTACAAGTGTGGCCATCGTGGGTTTCCTTTCCAAGGTTTCCGGGGCAGCCCTGATGCCGTCCTGGAACTGTGGGAGAGCGGCGCACTTGCACCGCTGCGACCGGCGCCTTGGGCACGGGGTGAGCTGTGCCATCTGCTGCGCCGGGATGAACATGAAGGCTTCGCCCGAGCGTGGTGTGCGCACTCGCCACAACTGCCTGACCAGCATGTTCAGGCGTTGGCGAGCCTTGCCGCGGGTCCTGGGAAGCCGCACGGGGGACTCGCCTGCGGCGGGCTCTGTGGGGCTCCGCCCTCAAGGTCTGATGGAGAACGGGGACGCCTGGGAAACGGCGGAGTTGTCGCCCGAATCGGCCGCCCGGACGCGCTAGCAGTCCGGGGAGGCCGGGTGAGAGCGAATCCCCTTACAGGTACGGCCGGATTCAGCGGAGCCGACAGCGTGAGTTGATTTCCACTCACCACGGCTCAAAGCAGTTGATGCCTTCTCGGCTGAAATACCTTGCCCATGTGTCGAGCCCTCGCCCTCTAGGTCTGCGTCGATCCAGGTCGGGGCTCTCAAGGGCTGATCAGAAGTCAGCCAACAGACTGGTAGGGGCAACTAACCAGCCGTCCGAGGAGCGCCCATCAGCAATGCCGCTGACCGTTCACCGGCCAACCGGCAAAACATGAGTCCCCGAGAGGAATGGGCGGCCTCCGGACTCACTATCACCATTAAGTCGTCACCGGCTGGTCCTGAATAGAGGCAGAACCCAGATGTCACCCGAATAGCCCAGCGCTTACCACGACTAACACACTGAGTTGATCTGTCGAAGGGCGATCAGAGAGCAGGCCAGGCAAAGGAAGGCTTCATGGATGTCGGCTCGTCTCTCCCAGCGGATGCGGAGGCGTTGGAAGTCGAGATACTCCCCCTGGACGCCGGTGTACCGCACATAGAGGACCCCGCACAGCACCTGCCGGTCCGGCAGCGGCCTCCGACCCGGATACCGGAATCGCCGCTCCCTCCTCGGCAGCAGCGATTCGCTCCGTTTCCACAGCTCATCTGACACGACCCATGGCGACCCCCATGACCTGACCAGCGCCGAAGGCCGGTACCCAGGGTCGCAGCGACCTGGACCCGTTCGTGCAGGGACGCCCCTGTGGGGCAAGACTTCACAGCGACGGCCGCCCGCCACCGGCGCCGGGCGGCCGACCGGCGTCTCCGTCAGTGCGGATGCCGCTCGGTAAGCTCTGCTCCCAGGTCGACACCAAGTCATCACCAGGCCCCGCACAGTCCGGTTTGAATCGGTATGGACAGGGATTGAGGGTAGACCATGAATAGCCGCCTGACCTGCATAGATGTCCGCCAGAGGGGTATGCCCTCCACTCTTCCGGTGAACTTCCAGTTCACCCGGCAAAGGGCCTATGCGATCCGGAACGGCCGTCTGTGCGGGCAGCTGCGGGACGTCGCCTATCAGGCGACCACCACCAACTTCTGGGGCTCGATGACCGCGGTCGGCGGCCCGCAGACCTATGTGCTGGGCGGCGCCTTCAACTGCGGCAAGGCCCAGCCGGGCCAGGTCGCCGCCGTCTCGCACGGCTCTCCGTCAGCGCTCTTCGAGGGCGTGAACATTCTGAACACGACGCAGGAGGCCGGTCGCTCGTGAGCCCCTGGCCGAGCCGGCTCCGCCCGGTCTGCCTCCCCTGACACGCTCGGGCGGCGCGACGGGTTCCGCCCCCGCCGCGCTGCCCGACGAGCAGCAGAGGGTTCGTATCGGTGGCGCTACGGCAACGCAGACCCGTTGTGGGGGTATTGAGGTATCCCGGGAGTGAACGCCTCTGTGGCCGCCATGAAGCGGGGCGCCATGCGCTGCGGCAGCATGGTCAGCGCCTCAGCCTTTGCCTTGAGCTCACGTACCGCTGCTTGTTCCGGTGGACGGTCTTCAGCCTCCGATGTCGCGTCGGCTGGACACGGCCTCTTGGGCGATTCTGGAGAGTGTCAGGGAGCGCTCCGCGTCGACGATGAGCCAACCCTTTGCGAGGAGCGACTGAAGCTCCGGCCGGACCTCGTCACCCAACTCTGCCGCCAGATCGTCGTCCGTCGGGGCACCGCCGGCCCGGACGCGTTCGGCGACACGGAAGACCATGGCTTCCTCCGCCGCAGTGATGTTGAAGTCCATGAGGCGACAGTACGGGCGCGGCCGCACGATCGCCTCCGGGCTCCCTGGAGATCACGAACCGGGCGTGCGCGGAAAGCGTCATCTGCCGTACCCCCATGGCCGGTGGGGCGACATCGAGCGGCCGTCACTTCTCGTCGGCGGTGGCGATTTCGTCGATCAGTCCCCGGACACGCTCTTCGATCTTGTTGCGGATCGGCCGGACGGCCTCGATGCCCTGTCCGGCGGGGTCGGGCAACTGCCAGTCGAGGTATCGCTTACCCGGGAACACGGGGCAGCTGTCCCCGCAGCCCATCGTGATCACCACGTCGGACGCCTGAACGGCCGCAACCGTGAGGACCTTGGGTGTCTCGGCAGAGATGTCGATGCCCACCTCCGCCATGGCTGCCACGACGGAGGGGTGCACGGTTTCCGCCGGAGCGGACCCGGCCGATCGCACCTGTACCCGGGCGCCCGCGAGGTGAGTGAGGAAGGCTGCCGCCATCTGGGAGCGGCCGGCGTTGTGGACGCAGACGAACAGCACTGACGGCGGGGCCGTGTCAGACATGGACGGTGCCCTCCTGGGGCGCGGGAGCGGGAGAGGTGAAGAAGCGCCGAGCCCACAGCGCGACGTGGACGAGGCCGATCAGGACCGGTACCTCGATGAGGGGGCCGACCACTCCGGCGAGTGCTTGCCCGGACGACGCACCGAACGTGGCGATGGCGACGGCGATGGCCAGCTCGAAGTTGTTGCCCGCCGCGGTGAAAGCGAGCGTCGTGGCGCGTGAGTAACTCAGGCCGACAGCGCGCCCGAGCGCCATGGAGCCGACCCACATCACGGCGAAGTAGACGAGCAGCGGGAGCGCGATGCGGGCGACGTCGAGCGGCTGCGAGGCAATCGCGTCACCTTGCAGCGCGAACAGCACCACGATGGTGAACAGGAGGCCGTACAGGGCGAACGGGCCGACCTTCGGCAGCAGCTCGGACTCGTACCAGTCGCGGCCCTTGGCGCGTTCGCCGAACCGCCGCGTGAGGCATCCGGCGGCGAGCGGGATACCGAGGAAGATCAGCACGCTGCGGGCGATCTGCCACACGGACACGTCCAGACCCGCCTGTTGCAGTCCCAGCCAACCGGGGAGCACGGAGAGGTAGAACCACCCGAGGGCCGAGAACGCGATCACCTGGAAGACCGAGTTCAGCGCGACCAGGACGGCGGCGGCCTCGCGATCGCCGCAGGCGAGGTCGTTCCAGATGATCACCATGGCGATGCAGCGGGCCAGGCCGACGATGATCAAACCCGTGCGGTATTCGGGCAGGTCCGGCAGGAACAGCCACGCCAGCGCGAACATGATGACCGGGCCGACGACCCAGTTCAGCAGCAGCGAGGGCAGCAGCAGGCGCCGATCCCGGGTCACGGTGTCGAGCCGGTCGTAACGCACCTTGGCCAGGACCGGGTACATCATCACCAGCAGTCCCAGCGCGATCGGCAGCGAAACCCCGGTCACGGTGACTCCGGCCAGAGCATCCCCGAGGCCGGGCACCAGGCGCCCCGAGCCGAGGCCGACCACCATCGCGGCGAGAATCCACACCGCGAGGTACCGGTCCAGGAAGGAGAGACGGCCGGCGACGCCGGGCTCAGGCGTCGCGGCGCTCACGAACATCCTCCGGCCGATCCGGCGTGCGAGGGCAGGGGTTCGCCTGCGGGGCGCGTCAGGATGCCGGCAAGGCGGTCGGTCATCTCCGGCAGCAGCCAGTAGTAGACCCAGGTGCCGCGTCGCTCGCAGTCGATGAGACCGGCCTGGCGCAGCAGCTTGAGGTGGTGAGAGATCGTCGGTTGCGACAGGTCGAAGGCAGGGGTGAGGTCGCAGACGCAGATCTCGCCTCCGGCCCGGGAGGCGATCAGCGACAGCAGCCGCAAACGCACCGGGTCACCGAGCGCCTTGAACACCTTTGCCAGTTCCCCGGCCTGCCCCTCGTCGAGGGGCGCCGTCAGGATGCCCGGGCAGCAGACGGTCACCGCGCCGTCCTGATCCAGCACCTCAAGCTCTTGTTTCGACATTCTTCTATGTTGACGTTCTTCGATCCAAGGCGCAACCTTGAATCGACAGAACTCAATGCAGCCAGCTGGGAGGTGCACCATGTCCCGTGCACAGCTCGCCCTGCGCGTCAGCGACCTCGAAGCATCGATCACCTTCTACTCGAAGCTGTTCGGTACCGAACCGGCCAAGCGACGCGAGGGCTACGCCCACTTTGCCCTCGCAGAGCCGCCGCTCAAGCTCGTCCTGATCGAGGGCGAGCCCGGACAGGAAACCCGCCTCGATCACCTCGGTGTGGAAGTCGGCTCCACGGACCAGGTGACAGCCGCGACGACCCGCCTCAAGGACGCCGGCCTCGCCACATTCGAGGAGAACGACACCTCGTGCTGCTACGCCCTCCAGGACAAGGTGTGGGTGCACGGCCCCGGCAAGGAACCGTGGGAGGTCTACGTCGTCAAGGCCGACGCCGACACATTGGGCCCGAGCACCGACCGGGCACGTACCGGCGGTGAGGGATGCTGCGTCGGCGCCCACGAGCAGCCGGCCTCCGCCGGAGCTTGCGCATGCGGAAGCTGACCGGGCGGCCACCTTCGCTGCGCCGAGCGCGGCCCGTCCGGGAAGCCGGGAGGCCGGTCGCCCTCTACGGCAGCGCCGCCCCCGCTCGATAAGCTCTCCTCCCCGGTCGACGGCACGTCATCACCAGACCCCACCACGGATCCGGCCGGGGTTCCGGGGGCCGTCCCCCGGAATGGCACTGTCTCAACACGACGCAGGAGGCCGGTCGATGAGCACGCGCAGGTCGCGTAGGAATACGCCGCACGAGGTCGTCGAGCGGGCGCTGGAGCTTTCGCGGGCCGATGGCTGTGTGGTCATCGCGGATGAGCAGTCCAGCGCGAATCTGCGGTGGGCGGGTAATGCGCTCACGACCAATGGCGTCACCCGGGGGCGCACCCTGACGGTGGTGGCGACCGTGGACGGCGGGCAGGGCGCCGCGTCGGGTGTCGTCTCGCGCTCGGCGGTGACCGCGGACGACCTGGAGCCGCTGGTGCGGGCCGCCGAGGCGGCTGCCCGGGAGGCCGGGCCCGCCGAGGACGCGCAGCCGCTGGTCGGTGGGGAGAAGGCGTCCGCCGACTTCACGGAGGCGCCCGCCGAGACCTCCTCGGAGGTGTTCGCGGGGTTCGCGCCGGCGCTCGGGGAGTCCTTCCGGCAGGCCCGCTCCGGCGGCCGGGAGCTGTACGGCTTCGCCCACCACGAGGTCGTCTCGTCGTATCTGGGTACCTCGACCGGGCTGCGGCTGCGGCACGACCAGCCCACCGGGACGCTGGAGCTGAACGCCAAGTCACCGGACCGCAGCCGCTCGGCCTGGACCGGCCGGGCGACCCGTGACTTCACCGATGTCGACCCGCGGGAGCTGGACGGCGAGCTGAGCCGGCGGCTGGGCTGGGCCGGGCGGCGCGTCGAGCTGCCGGCCGGGCGGTACGAGACGCTGCTGCCGCCGACCGCCGTCGCCGACCTGCTGATCTACCAGATGTGGTCGTCCGGGGCCCGGGACGCCGCCGAGGGCCGCACGGTCTTCTCCCGGCCGGCCGACGGCGACGGGGAGGCGCGGCCGGGGGCGGGTACCCGGCTGGGTGAGCGGCTCAGTGAGCTGCCGCTGACGCTGCGCAGCGACCCGGGGGCGCCGGGTCTGGAGTGCGCGCCGTTCGTCCTGGCGCACTCCTCCGGCGACGATGCCTCGGTCTTCGACAACGGGCTGCCGCTGACGGCCACCGACTGGATCCGTGACGGGGTGCTGCACCGGCTGCCGACCACCCGGCACAGTGCCGGGCTGACCGGTCTCCCGGTGGCGCCGGGCATCGACAACCTCCTTCTGGAGGGCGGTGGTTCGCGCTCGCTGGACGAGATGGTGGCGGCCGCCGGGCATGACGGTCCCGCGCTGCTGCTGACCTGCCTGTGGTACATCCGCGAGGTGGACCCGGCGACGCTGCTGCTGACCGGGCTGACCCGGGACGGGGTCTATCTGGTCGAGAACGGCGAGGTGGTCGGCGAGGTCAACAACTTCCGGTTCAACGAGTCGCCGGTGGATCTGCTGTCCCGGGCGGTGGAGGCGGGCCGTACGGAGCCGACGCTGCCGCGCGAGTGGGGCGACTACTTCACCCGGGCGGCGATGCCGGCGCTGCGGATCCCGGACTTCAACATGAGTTCGGTGAGCCGGGGGGTGTGAGGCGGGGGTGCGCCCGGCCCCGTCGTGGCGGGCCGGGCGGGCGGACGGCGCGGGAGTGTCGTACGGGGCGAATAGACTGTCCGCTTGTCCTCCCCTCGGGGAACCACGATCGATCAGGAACGCCATGACACGCCTCGGCGAATCCGTCGCCCGCGCCAGCAGTCTGCTCTCCGCCGACCTCTCCTCGGACGCCACGGTCCAGGAGCTGCTCAAGGAGACGGGCGCGCGGCGCTATCTGGATCTGACGGACCTGCCCGCCAAGGAGCAGGCCGAGCTGATCGCGGCCCGTACGGTCGAGGTCCTGCCGGGCGTGGAGAAGCTGGCCGAGCGGATCGAGGAGCGCCGGGCGGCCGGCCAGGGTCTGCACATCAAGCTGGGCATCGACCCGACGGCGACCGATGTGCACCTCGGGCACGCGGTCCCGCTGATCATCCTGAGCCGGTTCCAGCGGCTGGGCCATGACGTCACGCTGATCATCGGTGACTTCACCGCCAAGATCGGCGACCCGTCGGGCCGTACGGCCGAGCGTCCGCCGCTGACCGACGCGGACATCGCGCAGAACCTCGCCACGTACCGCGAACAGGTCCGCCCCTTCTTCGACTTCGAGAAGGTCAGCTTCCGGCAGAACAGCGAGTGGCTGGCGCCGTACACCTTCCCTGAGCTGCTCGCACTGCTCGCGCAGGTGCCGGCCTCCCAGCTGCTCCAGCGCGAGGACTTCCGCAACCGGCTGGCGGCCGGGTCGGGTCTGACCATGACGGAGCTGCTGTACCCCATCGCGCAGGGCCTGGACTCGGTGGCGCTGGAGTGCGATGTGGAGCTGGGCGGCTCCGACCAGCTGCTGAATCTTCAGATGGGCCGCAAGCTGATGGAGCTGCGCGGGCAGCGGCCGCAGCTGGTGGTGACCATGCCGCTGATCGAGGGCACGGACGGCACCGGCGCCAAGATGTCCAAGTCCAAGGGCAATTACGTCGGGCTGGGCGCACCCGCCGACGATGTCTTCGGCAAGATCATGTCAGTGCCGGACCGGCTGATGGAGCCGTACCTGAAGGCCTGGACGGAGTGGACCGACGAGGAGATCACGCTCGTCCTGGGCCGGGTCGCGGACCGCTCGATGCACCCGATGGACCTCAAGAAGGTGCTCGCGGGCGAGGTCGTGACCGCGCTGTACGGGATCGACGCGGCGATGGCCGCGCGGGCCGGTTTCGTGGCGCAGTTCTCCAAGAAGTCGTTCTCCGATGTGGAGTCGCTGCCGTCCGTGGATGTCGCGGCGCACGGCGCGGAGACGGTGGCGGCGGTGCTGACGACGGTGCTGGAGTTCACCCCGAGCGCCTCGGCGGCGCGGCGGCTGGCCAAGCAGAACGCGCTGCGGCTGGTCGTGGAGGGCGAGGGCGGCCAGCAGGCCGTGGTGCTGGCGGAGGCCGACGCGGCCCGGCCGCTGGGCGAGGTGCTGGCCGAGAAGCTGGCGGGCTCCCCCGGCGTCGCGTACCTGAAGGCGGGCCGGAAGCTGGCCCAGCTCGACGGGCGCTGAGACGGCAGACGTACGGGCGGCCGGTGCGCGAAGTGCGCGCCGGCCGCCTGTGGCGAGTGGGGGCGGTGCCGCTCGGATCAGCCCGTACCGATCCTCGACACGCCCTAGGCCACGTGTTTCTTGCGGCTCCGCATGGAGACCCAGAGACGGTCGCCGATGGCGACGATAAAGACCGCGCCGACCAGTTGCAGCAGATGCCGGATCCAGTCGATGCCCTTGGTGTCGGCGACCCCGATGCCCGTGGCCAGCCAGTTGCCGAGCACGCTGCCCAGCATTCCGAAGATCACGGTCAGCCAGAGCGGGATCTGCTGCTTGCCCGGGATGATGGCCTTCGCGATCAGGCCCAGTACCAGGCCCACGATGATGGCCCACAACCACGTCATGTCGGCTCCTCCTGCGGCGCGGTGCAGATGACGGTCGCTCCGTCAGTGTCGCCCCGCTTCGACTACGGCGCACGCCGGAGCCGCTGGTACGCACGGTGGCCCGGCCGATCCGGGCGAAGCGTGGCACGACCCGGTCTCGAAGGCGGCGCAGTCGCGGCGTACCGTGGAAACCGACCGGATACCGGGGAGAATCCGGCATGACTGACCAGGTGGTGGAGCGTGATGCGGAAGCAGAACAGCGGCCAGACCTTCCGGATCACGGGGGCCCGGCAGGGGTTGTCCGAGGATGTCCGCGGGCGGCAGCGCCGGTATGTGATCTCGATGGTGGTGCGGACGGTCGCCGTGGTGCTGACCGTCGTGCTGTGGAACATTGAGCGGCCGGTGGCCATCGCGACGTTGGTGCTGGGCCTGGCCCTCCCCTATATCGCGGTCGTCATCGCCAACGCGGGCCGGGAGAACGTGCCTTCGCTGCCGAAGACGTTCGTCGCGGGCCCGACCAGGACGATGCTGACGCCGGGTGCCTCCGACACCCCCGCGGAGTCCGTTCCGGAGCGTCCGGCGGCGGGCGCTTCCGAGTCGCAACACGACCCCAGCTGATCATCTCGCGGTCTGCAAAGCTCAAGAAAAGCTCAGATCAATCATGGAGTTCCGGTGCACTCGGCACCATCCCCCGTGACATACTGCGTACGCGCTCCGCATCCCCCGTCGGAGCGACAGACCGACGCCGGGCGGCTCCCCCCGTGGCTGCCCGGCGTCGTCATGTTCGCAGGGCCCGAGGGCGGGATCGCCGGGCCGGGGCCGTGGGCCCAGGACGTAGGGTTGAGGCCGTGAACTCCCCGAATCCCCAGGACTCCGCCGACAGCGCCGTCATCTGCTCCGCGAAGGGCTGCCGCGCCGCGGCCGTATGGGTGCTGTCCTGGAACAACCCGAAGCTGCACACTCCGGACCGGCGCAAGACCTGGCTGGCGTGCGAGGAGCACCGGGAGCATCTGTCGCAGTTCCTCGGGGTGCGCGGCTTCCTCAAGGATGTCGTGACACTGACCGAGTGGGAGGCGTCGGCCGCCGGCTGAGCCCGGACCGGCTCAGCCGCCGATCGCGGACATCGGGCGCTCCGGCTGGAGGAACGACGGGTCGTCGAGACCGGAGCCCGCCTTCTTGCCCCACATCGCGGTCTGCCATATCCGCGCGATCTCGTCATCGGGGGCGTCGGAGCGCAGGGCGCCGCGCAGGTCCGTCTCCTCGGTGGCGAACAGGCACGTACGGACCTGGCCGTCGGCGGTCAGTCGCGTACGGTCGCAGGCCCGGCAGAACGGGCGGGTGACCGAGGCGATCACTCCGACGCGGTGCGGGCCGCCGTCGACGATCCAGCGCTCGGCGGGCGCGGACCCACGCTCCTCCCGGTCCTCGGGGGTGAGCGTGAAGCGCGTACGCAGCGAGGTGAGGATGTCGCCTGCGGTGATCATGCCGTCGCGCTTCCAGCCGTGCTGGGCGTCCAGCGGCATCTGCTCGATGAAGCGGAGCTCGTAGTCGTGGGCTATCGCCCAGGCCAGCAGGTCGGGGGCCTCGTCGTCATTGAGGCCCGGCATCAGGACGGTGTTGACCTTGACCGGTGTCAGACCGGCGTCGCGGGCCGCCTCCAGACCGCGGAGGACGTCGTCGTGCCGCTTGCGGCGGGTCATGGCCTGGAAGACCTCCGGCCGGAGGGTGTCCAGGGAGACATTGACGCGGTCCAGGCCGGCGTCGCGGAGGGCGGCGGCGGTGCGCTGGAGACCGATGCCGTTGGTGGTCAGCGACATCTGGGGGCGCGGGTCGAGGGCGGCGACGCGCTCGACGATGCCGGTCAGGCCGGGGCGGAGCAGCGGCTCACCGCCGGTGAAGCGGACCTCGTCGATGCCCAGGTCGCGCACCGCGATGGTGATCAGCCGGACGATCTCGTCGTCGGTGAGCAGATCGGGCTTGGCCAGCCACTGCAGGCCCTCCTCCGGCATGCAGTACGTGCATCGCAGATTGCACCGGTCGGTGAGCGAAACGCGCAGGTCGGTGGCCACGCGGCCGAAAGTGTCGATGAGCACTGGGCCCCCTCCCCAAGAGTGATGGCTCGGTACCTCTCCTTGGTGGATCAGTACGTCTTCGAGCCTACGCGATGGGTGTGACAGCGAGCAGAGATGAGAAGCACGAGGTGGGCGGGGGTGGTGTCGTAGATCCCTACGACACCACCCCCGCCCGGCCCTGTGCGGACGCCTCAGCCGGAGCGCGTCAGTGCGCGCCGGTCCCGGTCAGCGAGCGGACCTCCAGCTCGGCGTACTTCTGGGCGTCCGGCTCCTCCTTCGACAGCAGCGATCCCAGCCAGCCGAGCAGGAAGCCCAGCGGGATGGAGATCAGCCCCGGGTTCTCCAGTGGGAAGAAGCCGAAGTCCGCGCCGGGGAACATCGAGGTCTCCTTGCCGGAGACGACCGGGGAGAAGAGCACCAGGAAGACGGACGAGGCGAGGCCGCCGTAGATGGACCACAGTGCGCCCCGGGTGGTGAAGCGCTTCCAGAACAGGCTGTACAGGAGCGTCGGGAGGTTGGCGGAGGCGGCGACCGCGAAGGCGAGCGCCACCAGGCCGGCGACGTTCAGACCGCGGGCGAAGACGCCCAGGACGATGGCGACCGCGCCGATCCCGACGGTGGCCCAGCGGGCCGCGCCGACCTCCTCCTTCTCGGTGGCCTTGCCCTTGCGGAGGACGTTGACGTACAGGTCGTGCGCGAAGGACGAGGACGAGGCGAGGGTGAGGCCGGCGACCACGGCGAGGATGGTGGCGAAGGCGACGGCGGAGATGACGGCGAGCAGGATGGCGCCGCCGGTGGAGCCGGCGCCGCCGCCGATCGCCTCGGCGAGGAGCGGGGCCGCGGTGTTGCCCGCCTTGTTGGAGGCGGTGATCGTCTCGGGCTTGATGAGGGCCGCGGCGCCGAAGCCGAGCGCGATGGTCATCAGGTAGAAGACGCCGATGATGCCGATCGCCCAGTTCACGGACTTCCGGGCGGCCTTGGCGGTGGGGACCGTGTAAAAGCGGATGAGGATGTGCGGCAGGCCCGCGGTGCCCAGGACGAGGGCGAGTCCCAGGGAGATGAAGTCGATCTTCGAGGTGGCGGTGGCGCCGTACTTGAGGCCGGGCTCCAGGAAGGCGGAGCCCTTGCCGCTGTTCTCCGCGGCGGCGCCGAGCAGGTCGGAGAGGTTGAAGTGGAATTTGAGCGCCACCAGGAAGGTGATCAGCAGAGTGCCGGCGATCAGCAGCACGGCCTTGACCATCTGCACCCAGGTGGTGCCCTTCATGCCGCCGATGGTGACGTAAAGGATCATCACGATGCCGACGAGGACGACCACCAGGATCTTGCCCGCCTCGCTGGTGATGCCCAGGAGCAGGGTGACCAGGGCGCCCGCGCCGGCCATCTGGGCGAGCAGATAGAAGATCGAGACGATGATGGTGGAGGTGCCGGCGGCGGTCCGGACCGGGCGCTGGCGCATCCGGTAGGCGAGGACGTCGCCCATGGTGAACCGGCCGGAGTTGCGCAGCGGTTCGGCGACCAGGAGCAGCGCGACGAGCCAGGCGACGAGGAAGCCGATGGAGTAGAGGAAGCCGTCGTAGCCGAAGAGGGCGATGGCGCCGGCGATGCCGAGGAAAGACGCGGCGGACATGTAGTCGCCGGAGATGGCCAGGCCGTTCTGGAATCCGGTGAACTGGCGGCCGCCGGCGTAGAAGTCCTCCGTGCCCTTGGTCTGCCGCCCCGCCCAGACCGTGATGCCGAGGGTGGCGGCGACGAAGACCGCGAAGAGGGTGATGATCAGGGCGCGGTGCTCGCCCGCGCCGCCGGCCGCGAGCTGCTGCGCGAGCGGCTGCTGACTGAGGTTCATGCGTCGCCCTCCAGGCGGGACTTGATGGCCTCGGCCTTCGGGTCGAGCTTGGCGGCGGCGTGCCGGGAGTACCACCAGGCGATGAGGAAGGTCGTCACGAACTGGGCGATGCCGAGGACGAAGGCGACGTTGAGGTGGCCGGCGACCTTGGTGGCCATGAAGCCGCCGGCGTAGCTCGACAGCAGCACGTAGGCGAGGTACCAGAGCACGAAGGCGACGGTGAGCGGGAAGGCGAACGAGCGGTGTGCGCGGCGGAGTTCATCGAATTCCGCGCTCGACTGCACCTGGAGGTAGTCGGGCGGCTCATGCGTCCCCGGGTCGAGGGTCGGTGCGGCGCTCACGGGATCTCCTGACGCGAGGGGGCGGGTTCCCAGCAACCGGTCCGGGGTCTCCGCGGGAGCACCCGCCCGATCATAAGGCTTATATAAGTGATCTGGATCACGCATCGTAGAGGCGTGGCTCACGATCCGACAGGGGGTCGTTGGTTGAATCCCAGAAGAAACCGGGGGAATGCCCGCGCCGACCGCCACCGCGCGCGGGGCGCTTCGTTGAGCCCGGTGTGAATCCGCCGCCCCCGCAGGCCCCGCAGCCACCCGCTCCCCGTCGGCGCCCGTACGGCAGTGTCCGGCTGCCGGCGCCGCTCACCGTCACGCCGTCGGAGCCCCGCCCGGGGGCCGCCGCGGCCGCCCGCCGCTGGTACGGCCCACGGATCTCACTGCCCCCGCTGAGCATCACGACCCTGCGGCGTCACGGCTGACTACCTGTCAATTCCGGCCCCTTGTCAGGTTTTCGCCCTGCTTTTTTCCCATTTCCATTGCTGTCCGCGAGTGATCGCCGATAACTTCACGCTCATCGCACCCGCCCGTGCGCAAATCCGCACCCGGGCGGTCTCACGGATGATGTGGAGTATCCATGGCGCATCCCCGCTCAAGACGCATGCGGGCGCTGGCCGTACCGCTCGGACTGGCCCTGACGGCGTCGCTCGGTTTCCTGCCGAACGCGGCCACCGCCGCACCGCAGGACTCCGCCCCGGCCGCAGCGGCCTCGGCCGACGGCCCGCTGCTCTCGTACGTCGTGAACACCACGCCCGGCCACACCACGGTCGGCAAGGTCAAGAAGGCGATAGCCCAGGCCGGCGGGAAGGTGATCATCGCCCATGAGCAGATAGGCGTGATCGTCGTCCACTCGGCCGACCCGCAGTTCGCCGCCACCGTGCGGACGGTGCCGGGCGTGCAGTCGGCGGGCGCGACCCGTACCGCGCCGCTCAAGGCACAGGGCACCACCGACATCGGCAAGCCGCAGAAGATCGACCTGCCGAAGTCCCAGCTCAAGGCGGCCGGCCAGGCAGCGAAGGCCAACGGCGAGGAGCCGCTGGAACCGCTGCAGTGGGACCTGCCCGCCATCAAGGCCGACAAGGCCGCGAAGGTGAACCCGGGCAGCAAGAACGTCACCGTCGCCATCATCGACACCGGTGTGGACGACACCCACCCCGACCTGAAGGCCAACTTCTCCGCGAAGCAGTCCGCCAACTGCGTGGGCGGCGTGGCCGACACCTCCAAGGGCGCCTGGCGCCCCTGGAACCCGGACGAGGACTACCACGGCACCCATGTCGCGGGCACGATCGCCGCGGCCCGTAACGGCGTCGGTGTGTCGGGGGTCGCCCCGGGCGTGAAGATCTCCGCCCTCAAGGTCAGCGAGCCGGAGACGAGCCTCTTCTACGCCGAGAGCGTGGTCTGCGCCTTCGTCTTCGCGGCCGACCACGGCGTCGAGGTCACCAACAACAGCTACTACGTCGATCCGTGGATGTTCAACTGCAAGGACGACGCGGACCAGGCCGCCATCATCGACGCGGTCGGCCGGGCGGCGAGCTACGCCCAGCGCAAGGGCGCGATCAATGTCGCGGCGGCGGGCAACTCCGGGATGGATCTGGGGGCCGCCCAGCTCACCGATAACTCCAGCCCGAACGACACCACCCCCGTCGAGCGCAAGGTCACCCCGAAGACCTGCTGGGACGTGCCCACCCAGCTGCCGGGCACGGTGACGGTCGCGGCGACCGGTGTGCAGAAGCTCAAGTCGTACTACTCGAACTACGGCCTCAACCAGATCGATGTGGCCGCGCCGGGCGGTGACTCGAAGCAGGTGCCCGAGCTGCCCGCCAAGAACGGCAACATCCTCTCCACCATGCCGGGCGGCGACTGGGCCTACCTGGCCGGTACCTCCATGGCGAGCCCGCATGTCGCGGGTGTCGCGGCGCTGCTCAAGAGCGCCCACCCGAAGGCGAGCCCGCAGGAGATCCAGTGGCTCCTCAAGAAGCAGGCGGACAACCCCGGCTGCCCCACGGGTGACACCACCTGCACCGGCACCAAGCATGTCAACAGCCACTTCGGCTACGGCATCGTCGATGCGCTGGACGCGGTGAAGAAGTAACTCATGTGCCGGTGACGGCAGTTGAGGGGAGGGCCGGGTGATCATCACCCGGCCCTCTTTTCCGCCTCCCGGGAGCGGGCCCGTGGGCCGGTCAGGCCACGTCGCGGCCGAGGAAGGCCGCCAGCCGGTCCGTGGCGCCCGCGCCGGGCGGGGCGGGGCGCTCCGGGGCGAACGAGCTGCCCTCGGTGCGTGGCGCCGCGCCGTAGATCCGGTACGCCGCGGCCAGGGTCTCCTCGGCGGTCTCCGGCGCCAGTACGGTCGGTGCGCCGGTGGCCCGCGCCAAGTCCCAGCCGTGTGCGAGGAGTTCGACCACAACCTGTTGGACGATCATCGCGCCGGGCGCCTCATAGGGGCCGTAGGTGCGGTGCAGCATCCCGCTCTCGATGAAGGCGGTATGGGCGGCACGTACCGAGTCCGCGAAGGCGGTGCGGTGGTCGTCGCCGAGGTGGTCGGCGGTGTGGTCGGCGCGCGGGGTGTCCTCGGCGATCGAGGTGGCCATCAGGTTCTCCCACACCATGTGGTCGAGCAGCTGCCGGACGGTCCAGCCCGCGCACGGTGTGGGCAGCGCCAGGTCCTCGGGCCGTACGGCGGCGACCAGGGCGGCGACGTCCCGGGTCACCTCTTCGTAGGCGCGCAGCACCCGGTCCGGGTCGGTGCCGTCGAACGCGGAGCGGTCCAGCTCGTACGGGCCGGGGTGGGCGCGCAGTGCGGCCGTGGTCCAGGTGCCGGCGGTGTCCCAGCGGGGTGGTGCGGGCCGGCCGGTGACCGCGCACAGCAGCTGCCAGTAGCGCTCGACCAGCGGCTCGGCGGCGGTCTCCAGCTGCTCCAGAAGCCGGGCGCGGGCCGCCGGGCCGTCCTCGGCGGGCGGGTCGGCGGTGCCGGTCTGGGTGGGGAGCCAGGCGGCGACCAGTTCGGCGATGACGGGCTCGGCGACCGGGGAGTCCGGCGCGATACCGGCCGCGACGGCCTCCTCACCGCGTACCCGCATCAACTCGGCGACACCTACGGCTGCTTGCTCCTGCGCGGCCGGGTCCTCCACCGTCCCCGCCGTACACGCGCTGTGCTCGGCCAGCCGGCGCAGTGCCGTCCGTAGTTCCGGCTCGCGGACCAGGGCGGCCAGTTCGAGCCAGGCGCCGATCTGCTCGGGGGTGGGGTCGTCGGGCAGCTCGGGGGTGGCGGCCAGCAGACCGCTGCGGTAGGCGGGGGCGTCCACCCCGTCGAGGGCGTCCTCGACGAAGTCCGTGATGATCAGGCGGCGTTCCCGGGCCGACAGACGGGCCAGTTCGGTCATGTACGGCAGCTCCTCTGCTGCGCTGCCCCGCGCGGCCACCGAGCGCAGCACCGCGGACTGGAGCCGCAGGGTGCGGATCTGCGCGTCCAGCGCGTCCGCCCACTGCGCCGCCGTCTCGGCGACCGTGCACTCGCGGTGCAGTACGGACCGGATGGCCGCCAGCCCGATGCCCAGCGCGCGCAGGCTGCGCACGATCTCCAGGCGGGCCGGGGCGTCCGGGCCGTAGAGCCGGTAGCCCGCGGGGGTGCGGGCGGCGGGCGGCAGCAGGTCCTGGTCCGACCAACTGGGGGTCCCCCCTGCTCCTTGAGAGCTTGGGGGAGGATGGTCTTGACCGGAAGACCGGTCAGCCCGGCCAGTTCGCCGATGGTGAGCAGGCCCGTGCCGTCCTCGTTCATGCCGTCCACTCTCGGGTCTCCCCCGGAGGGAGACTCAAGTCGAGGGGCTTCCGGTGGCGCACCGGCCCGCCGAAAGCCCTTCCACGCCTACGGTGCGCCCGCCGCCCGCAGCTCCCCCGCCTGCCGTGGCGTGGGCCGCGGAGCCGTGGTGGCGGACCGCAGCACCCCGTCGGCCAGCGCCCACTGGGCCGCGGCATAGGTGCACATGATCCAGAACTGCGGGGCCGGGAGCTGCGGCCAGTGCGCGATACCGCTCGCGATCAAGGTGTCGGAGAGCAGGAACAGCAGCCCGCCGGCCGCGGCCCACGGGCCCGCCCGGAGCCCGCCGAACGCCATCGCGGTGAGCAGCAGGCTGTACCCGGCGACCGGGATCCGCAGCTCCGCCGGGAGGTCCGGCCACAGGAGCACCACCGTGCCGGCCAGCAGCACGGCGTACACGGCACCGGCCGCCACGTTCGGTCCCCGTCGGCCGCCCGCCGGAGCCGCCCCGTAACGGGCGAACAGCAGCAGATAGCAGACGTGTCCCGCGGCGAACGAGCCCATCCCCACCAGGAAGGCGATGTCCCCGCCGATCTGGAGGAAGGTGTCGCCGCCGCAGCCGAAGAGGAGCGCGGCGGCGAGCAGCGGGGGGCCGCCGCGCGCCAGCGCATAGCCGGCGAGCACCGGCATCAGTACGGGCTTGGTGAGCTGCACGACGGGCAGGACGCCCGCCATCAGTGCCCCGAGGTGCACGACGCTCAGCAGGACGAACGCCCACAGCAGCGGTGATACGGCCCGCGGCCAGCGTGCCGTCACGCGGCCGGCTCCTCGACGGAGGCGGGCGCCCGGTTCCCGGCCGTGCCGTCCTTCGCCGCCTGCGCCGCGGCGATCCGCTCGGCCGGCTGCCAGCCCGGCCCGCGGAACACCCGGCCGGCGCGCTCGCGCCAGCTGTCCGCGGCCCGTATGTCCCGCGCGATGGCGGCGTACTCATGGGTGGCCACCCGCAGCGGGTTGAAGGTCTCGATGTTCTTGGTGAGCCCGTAGACCGGCCGCTCCGTCTCCGCGACGAACGAGCCGAACATCCGGTCCCAGATGATCAGGATGCCGCCGAAGTTGCGGTCCAGGTAGCCGCCCTGCGAGGCGTGGTGGACGCGGTGGTGGGACGGGGTGTTGAGCACGAACTCGAAGGGCCGGGGCAGCTTGTCGATCCGCTCGGTGTGCACCCAGAACTGGTAGACGAGGTTGGCCCCGGAGGTGAAGGCGATCACGGCCGGGTGGACGCCGAGGGCGACCATCGGGACGTAGAACGGCCAGACGGTCCAGGTCGTCCAGGGCTGCCGCAGCGCGGTGGTGAGGTTGAACTTCTTGCTGGAGTGGTGCACAACATGGCACGCCCACAGGACGCGGATGACGTGGTGGCCGCGGTGCGACCAGTAGTAGAAGAAGTCCTGTGCGAGCAGCATCAGGAGCAGCGTCCACCACAGCACGGGCACCCGCAGCGGGGTGAGTTCGTAGATCGTGGCGTAGATCGCCACGATGGGGAACTTCCACAGCGCGTCGAACACGAGGCTGCCGAGCCCCATGCCGACGCTGGTGGCGGCGTCCTTCGCCTCGTAGCCCTCCGCGTCCTCGTCGGGATGCAGGCGGTAGCTCACCATCTCCACGACGGTGAGCAGGACGAAGGCCGGTACGGACCACAACAGGACATCGGGCAGGTGCGGCATGTCCCGCACCATAAAGGCGTTGACGGGCGTGCCGCTAGGGGTTGTTACTGAGAAGTATGTAAGACGTGCCGTCAGCTGGGCCGCACCGTCCGCCGCCGGCGCCCCCACCACGACCGGAATCGAGGCCCCATGACCGGCGCACCCACCCTCGTCCTGCTCGGCGGCGGCTTCTCCGACGATCCGGACACCCTGCTGGACGATTTCGTACGGGAAACCGCGGGGCGCCCCCGGCCGAAGGTCTGCTTCCTGCCGACCGCGAGCGGCGACGCACCGGGCTACATCGAGAAGTTCCACACGGCCTTCGGGACGCGGGACTGCGAACCGAGCCACCTGGAGCTGTTCCGGCGCACCGTGACCGATCTGCGGGCCTTCGTCCTCGCGCAGGACATCGTCTACGTCGGCGGCGGCAACACCGCCAACATGCTGGCCGTCTGGCGGGTGCACGGCCTGGACGGCATCCTGCGCGAGGCCTACGCGTCCGGAGTGCTGCTGTGCGGCATCAGCGCCGGGGCGTGCTGCTGGTTCGAGTCCGCGTTCTCCGACTCGTTCGGCCCGCCGACGCCGCTCGCCGACGGGCTGGGCCTGCTGCCGGGCAGTCTGTGCCCGCACTACGACAGCGAGCCGGAGCGGCGGCCCGGCTATCTGGCGGCGGTCAAGGACCGTGCGCTGCCCGCAGGCTGGGCGGTCGATGACGGCGCCGCCGGGGTGTTCACCGACGGCCGCCTGGTGGAGGTGGCCACCCGGAAGCCGGGGGCCACCCTCCGCCGGGTGAGCGTCGGGGCGGACGGCGCGGTGACGGAGGTGGCACGGCCGGCGCGGCTGCTGGGGGCTCAGGACCTCGCGTAAAGGCGCAGGGAATCCGCTGCGGGCGGCCGTCGCTTCGCGAGGAGGCCGTCCGGCCAGGGCGGACGGCACACAACAAAGGCAGGGAGGTGCATCTCCCTGCCACTCTCAACCTATAGCGCACCAGGGGGCTTGCGGCAAGACCCGGGTCGTGCCGCAAGATGGGCGGCCGAAACCAGAACCTGGGGAAATGGGGGATTTGCGCTATGCGTGTGGTGTTGTCGACTTGGGGATCGCGCGGGGACGTCGAACCACTGGCCGCGCTGGCGGTGCGGCTGCGGGAATTCGGCGTGGAGGCACAGGTGTGCGCGCCGCCGGACGAGGAGTTCGCGACGCTGCTGGCCGGTGTCGGCGTGGAGCTGGTGCCGCTCGGCCCGTCGGTGCGCTCGGTGGTGACCGGCGAGCGGCCGCCGACGGCGCAGGACGCGTTCCGGCTGGCGCCGGAGCTGGTCGCCGCGCGGTTCGACACGCTCTCCGTGGCGGCCGAGGGGGCTGACGCGCTCCTGGCGACCGGCCTGATGCCGGCCGGCGCACCGGATGTGGCCGAGAAGCTGGGCATCCCCTACGTGTTCGCCTGCTTCCATCCGTTCGGGCTGCCCTCGCGGCACTTCCGTCCAGGGGCGCGGCCCGGCACGCCGTCCCCACAGGAGGAGACCGATCTCAAGGTGCTGTGGGAGCAGGACGGCCGGCGGGTGAACGCGCTGTACGGGGAAGCGCTCAACCGTCACCGGGCGGCGATCGGCCTGCCGCCGGTGGACAGTGTCCGTGACCATGTCCTGACCGGCCGGCCGTGGCTGGCGGCGGACCCGGTCCTGGGCCCGTGGCAGGAGATGACGGAGCTCGACCTGGTGCAGACCGGGGCGTGGATCCTGCCGGACGAACGCCCCCTCCCGGAAGGGCTGGAGGCGTTCCTGGACGACGGGGAACCGCCGGTGTACGTGGGCTTCGGCAGCATGGCCCTGCACATGTCGAAGGACCTCGCCCGGGTGGCCGTCGAGGCGGTCCGCGCGCGGGGCCACCGCGTGCTCCTCGCCCGCGGCTGGGCCGAGCTGGCCCGGATCGACGACCGGGACGACTGTTTCGTCGTGGGCGAGGTGAACCAGCAGGCGTTGTTCGCCCGGGTGGCCGCCGTCGTCCACCACGGTGGCGCGGGCACCACGACGACGGCGGCCCGGGCCGGTGCGCCGCAGGTGGTGGTGCCCCAGATCGCGGACCAGCCGCACTGGGGCGCCCGGGTGGCCGAGCTGGGCATCGGCGCGGTACACGACGGCCCGGCCCCGACCGTCGGCTCCCTGTCGGCCGCGCTCACCACGACCCTGGCCCCGGAGACCGGGGTACGCGCGAGGGCCGTGGCGGGCACGATCCGTACGGACGGGGCGACGCTGGCCGCGAAAATGCTGCTCGACGTGGCCGGCCGGGGAAGGCGGCCCGGGTCCGCGTGAGCCACCGGAAGCGTTGAGCCGGGGACCGGCGGGCGACGGAACAGCACCGGCTTCCGGGGCACGCCGTAAGGAGTGCCCCGGGCCCGCCGCCGGTGGGGCATTCCGCTTCAGTCCGTCGCGCGGCCGGTCCGCCCCCTCACCACACCCGTACCGATCCGCCCCGGGCGAACGCCGGGCTGGTGGCGTCCGGGGGGATCTTTTCCAGGGGCTCGGCGATGTCGGTGACCCTGGGGCCGACGCGGGCGGCGAGGGGGGCGAGGCGGGCGAGGTCGAAGCCGTAGACGCGGGCGGCGTTGGTGCCGAGCATGGCGGCGGTCTCGTCGGCCGGGACGTCGGCGTAGGCGAGGCGGAGGGCCTCGCGGGAGTGCGGGTGGGTGCCTTCGTCGTGGGGGTAGTCGCTGCCCCACATGATCTTGTCGAGGCCGATGCGGTGGCGCAGCGGGACCTCGTGCGGGCGCATGAAGCTGGCGCCGACGAAGCAGTGGTCGCGCCAGATTCCGGCCGGGGAGTCGCCCATGGCGGCGGACAGGCCGACGCCGAACTTGGCCTCGGCGGTGGCGGCCTGGGACGCGGCCGCGACCAGCCGCCCGTGGTAGTAGTCCAGCATGTCCAGGACGCCGGGGATCCATCCGGAGCCCTGTTCGGTGAGGACCAGGCGGAGACCGGGATGGCGGTGGAAGACGCCGCCGAAGATCAGGTGCCACAGGGCCCGGTGGGAGAACCAGGTCGTCTCGACCATGAAGACGGCGCGGGCGGCGGGTTCGTCGCCGAGCGGCGGGGAGGCCGAGCCGCCGTGGTGGTTGACGGGCACGTCCAGTTCCGCGCAGACCGCCCAGAGGGGGTCGTAGTACGTGGAGTGGAGTTCGGGGAGGCCGGAGCCGGGCGGGGTGCCGGGGAGCATGATGCCGCCGGTGAGACCGGCTTCCTTGGTGCGGCGGACCTCCCGTACGGCCTCGTCGACATCGTTGAGGAGGATCTGGGCGACACCGGCGCGGCGGCCGGGGGCCTCGGCGCAGAAGTCGGCGAGCCAGCGGTTGTGGGCGCGCAGGCCCGCCCAGCGCTGCTCGGCGTCCGTGCCGCTGGGCGCGGGGGCCATGAGGGCGGCGCTGGGGAAGAACGGCGGGATGGTGTTCGGGAAGACGACCTCGGCGACGATGCCGTCGGCTTCCAGTTCGGCCAGGCGGCGGGCGGAGTTCCAGTTGCGGTCGGCGGTGTCGGCGAGCAGATCCTCGTGCGGGTTGACGTAGGACGCCGCCCAGGCGTCGAAGGCGTCGTGGTACCGGGACTCCAAGTAGGGCCGGTAGTCGAGGAGGTCGGCGCCGGCGTGGCAGTCGGCGGAGATCACGGTGTAGCGGTCGTCGGTCATTGCGCCCCCAGTACCGGGAAGTCGTGGTCGGTCAGCCAGTGGCGGCCCACCTCGCGGGAGCGGGCCCAGGAGGCCTCGACCGCCGTCTGGTCGGCGCTCTGGCCGAGGTCCGCCGGGGTAGGGCCGATACGGCGGGCCAGCGGGGCCAGCCGCGCGGTGTCGAAGCCGAACGCCTCGGCGGCGGACAGGCCCAGCATCCGGCGGGTCTCGGCGACCGGAATGTCATGGAAGGTCTTCGTCAGCCAGCTTCGGGTGTCGGGCCAGGTGCCTTCGGGGTGCGGGAAGTCGCTGCCCCAGAGGATGTTGTCGACGCCGATCTCGTAACGCTGGGCGAGTTCCCGGCGTTTGGTGTTGGTGGCGCAGACGAAGACCTGCCGGTCCAGGTACTCGTGCGGCGGGCGTGTGAGGGCGGCGAACGGGGAGAGCTTCTTGCCGCCGTGCGCGCCCAGGTAGAGGCGGTCCATGAACCACAGCAGGTTGGGGAGCCACCAGCAGCCGGACTCGGCGACGCCGAAGCGCAGTCCTGGATGGCGTTCGAAGACCCCGGACCAGAGCAGGAACCACAGGGGGCGGGCGGGCCACCAGGTCACCTCGGAGACATAGATCCCGAGGTGGTCGCCGTACTCGTGGCGGGGTGCCGCCCCGGAGTGGGTGAGCACCGGCATCGCGCACTCGGCGGCCGCCGCCCACACCGGGTCGTAACGGCGGTCGTGGTACGGCTCCTTGTCGACCCACATGGACGGGATCATCAGGGCGCCGAGCCCGGACTCCTTGGCACGGTGAATCTCGGCCACGACCCGGCCGGTGTCGGCGGTGACCGGCAGCAGGGCCACCCCGCAGTGCCGTTCGGGGTGCCCGGAGACGAAGTCGGCGAGCCAGCGGTTGTGCGCCTGGGCACCCGCCATGCCGAGGTCCGGGTCCTGGTCGCCGGAGAGGCCGAGGCCGACGCCGAAGGGGGCCGCGGTGCCGCTGTCGACGGCGTCCGCGTCGGGGAAGACGACTTCCGCCGCCACCCCGTCGCCGTCGAGCTCCTTCAGGCGCTGGGCGGGGTCCCAGCCGCCGCGCAGGCCCTCCTCGTGGTCCTGGAACCAGCGGGCGGCGAAGGCCTCGTTGCGGATGCCGAGGCGGGTGGCCGCCGCGCGGCGGGCGTCCCGTTCGCCGAGGAACGTGTCGAAGGCGCGGTGGAAGCGGGCCTCCAGGTAGGGGCGGTACTCCTCGGTGGGGAGCCCGGCGTGGCAGTCGGAGGAGATGATCAGGTACGGATCGTCCGGGCCGGGACGGGTGTCCGGCCGTTCCGCGGGGGCTTGTGGGTCCGTAGGGGCCTGTGGGTCAGGAGCCTGTGGGTCGGTAGCGGCCTGTGGGTCCGTCATGGCGAACCTCCCTCAGTCGTCCGGGTCGAGGATGAAGTGCTCCAGGTAGTCGGGGGCGGTGCGGCCGAGCATCGAGGCGGACCGCGCGCGGATCTGTGCGTCGGTGTGCGCGGCGGGCGGCAGCAGCCAGAAGCGGTCCGCCCGTACGCCGTCCACGACCTGCGCGGCGACGTCCTCGACAGGGGTGAAGGCGACGTCCTGCCCGGCCTCCTTCATGGCCGCCTCCCACTGCGCCAGGCTGCGGTACGGCGTACGGCGCGGCCGGGACTTGGCGTAGCGCGCGGGCCGGTTGCGGTGCGACTCCCACAGGCCGGTGCGGAGCATGTGCGGGCCGGGGAAGAGCACCGAGGCACCGATGGGGGCGCCCTCGGCCTTGAGGTGGGCGTAGAGCGATTCGGTCATGGTCACCACGGCCGCCTTGGTGACGGCGTAGACGGACGCGGTGGGCAGCGGGGCGACGCCACCGTCCGTGGAGGAGGTGTTGACGACATGGCCGGGGCCGCCGCCCGCCAGCATCCGGGGCACAAAACACTGGATGCCGTGGAAGACGCCCCAGACGTTCACCGCGAACGCCCAGGCCCAGTCGTTGGGCTCGTGTTCCCACATCCGCCCCTCGGCGCCGGAGCCCACCCCCGCGTTGTTGCACAGCAGATGGACGGCCCCGAAGGCGTCGTACGCGGCGTCAGCGAGGGCGGCGACCTCCTCGCGCACCCCGACGTCCGCGGTGCGCGCCAGGACCCGGGCGCCGTCCGCGGTCAGCTCGTCGGCGGCGGCCCGCAGCGGCTCCTCCTCGACGTCCGCGAGGACCACCCGCAGCCCCTCCGCGGCGAAGCGGCGCGCCATGGCCAGGCCGATACCGCTCGCGGCGCCGGTGACGACCGCGACCTGTCCCGCTGTCAGCTCCATGCCCGCTCCCCTCGCCGGGCCGCTCGGGACGGCAGGGCCGCTCGGGACGGCCGGGGGGTTCGGGACGGCAGGGGGACTCGGGACGGGCTGGAGGCTCGGCGTCGCGCTCCGGGCAGGACCGGCATCAGGCGCTCCCCTCGGGCGGCCCGTCGAGGATCTGCTGCGGATCGTCGTAGCGCTGGTGGATGTACGGCAGCAGGGACTCGGCACTGACCCGCTCGACGACCCGGCCCTGCTGGTCGGTGGTCTTCTCGCCGAGGGTGAGCTCGACGAGGGTGTGTACGGGGAGGTCGGCGACGGGGTCGTACATCGACTCGCGCAGCACGACATCGCCGGTGATCCGCTCCAGCCTGCGGACCTTCTCGTGGCGCAGGCAGTGCACCAGCACCGGGTCGAGGTCTAGGCCCGAACCGTCCACGGCGGGCAGGAACTTGAAGTAGAAGTCGGTCTTCCTGGCCGGCTCGGGGACCGGCAGCGGTCCGCTCACCGCGCCGCGAACCTCGACGAAGGCGATGCCGTGCCGGGCGAGCGCGGCGCGCACCACCGGGCCGTCGCGGTCGACGGTGACCTCGCCCAGTTTCTTGGGTTCGCCGAAGACCTCCCGCCCGCCGGTCAGGGCCCGCTCATGGGTCATCGGCATCACCAGCGGATACCAGCCCTCGACGCCGCGGTGGGCGGCGGCGACGGCGACCGAGCCGGCGCCCAGGGGGTAACCGGGCAGCTCGACCTTGCTGATGGTGGCCCGGACCAGCGGGCGTCCGGTGGGTTCGAGGGGCGGCGGCAGCACGGCCGCGACCGCGTCCGGGTCGCTCTCCCACACGGCGACCACACCGGTGGACCAGATCTCGGGGAGCCGGGAGCTCGCGGTGCGTGCCGCGGTGATCTCCGCCGCGGTGCGGGCTCCGTAGCGTATGCGTGCCATGGCGTACCACCCTTCGTCGTCGGTGACTTGCGGGGGTCGTGCGAGGCGTCTGTAACACTGTTACACCGAGCGGGATGAAGGGTAAAGGGCTGTGTGCGTACGGGAGTTGAGGGATAGTGGGGGGAATATGACACGTACCGCGCTGACCAGCGAAGAGGTCCTGACGACCGCCGCCCGGCTGGTGCGGGCGGACGGCCCCGGCGCGCTGACCATGCGCCGCCTCGCCACGGAACTGGGCACCGCCGTCACCTCGATCTACTGGCACGTCGGCAACCGCGAGTCGCTGCTGGACGCCCTCGTCGAACGCACCGTCCGGGAGATGGGCGAGATCCACCCCACCGGGGACACCCCGCGCGCCCGCATCGTCTCCGTCGCCCGCGCTCTGCACTCGGCGCTGCGCGAGCGCCCGCAGCTGATCGCGATGGTGCACGAACGCGGCCTGACGGAACGGATGTTCCTGCCCGCGCAGCAGGCGCTGGTCCATGAGATGCACGCCGCCGGGCTGCGCGGCGAGACGGCCGCCGAGGCGGTGCGGGCGATCCAGTTCCAGGTCGTCGGCTTCGTCCTGGTCGAGCGCAACCGCGAGCGGTCACCCGAACAGCATCCGAGCGAGGGCGAACTGTGGGACTCCCCCACCGCCGAACACGACCCGGCACTGGCCCGCGCACTCGCCGGTCCGGCCGACACCGGGCGCCTGTTCACGGTCACGCTGGAGGCACTGGTGGGCTCGCTGCTCGCCCCTGGGGTGGCCGGCTGCTGAACGGGGGTGGGGTGGGCGGGCGGTGACCGTCGGCGGCTTGGGGCCTCACTCCCGGCCGGGGGTCGCGGGGGCATACGGGTGGGTCGGTGGCAGCCGGCCGGGCCCACTGCCGCCCGTTCGTGTGATTCTCGCCGGGGGCCACGGGAGGGGCGTTTTGCCTGCTTCCTTTCGGGGGTTCCCGTATACCCCCTTTCTCCGGGGTGTTGTTCGGCCATTCCGGGTGGCTGGCTTTTTTCGTTGGGCAGGTCCGGCTTCTTGGGGCAGGCCCGCTTTCTGGGCAACTTCGCTGCCTGGGGGCGGGCCCGCTTCCCACGCCTCCTCCTAGGGGCCTGCTGTTTTTTCCCCGCCGCCCACCCCCCTTCGGGGGGTGGGCGGGTCAGGTGGGCACCCCCAGACCCCAACCCCCAGCCCCAGACCCCGCACCGCCCCGAACCAGAACAGACCGGACCGGACCAGGTAACCCCCCGGAGCCCCCGCCCCGCCCCGCCCCCCCACACCCCGTCAACTCCCCCACCCACCCGCAATCTGCGGGAGCGCCAGGAGTGTCTCCCTCCGGTGTGGTCCGATGCGGTTCGGTGGCTGTCAGTGGTGGCCCGTATCCTCAGGGACCATGCTCGAAGACCGCATGGCAGCAGCCGCCGACCCGATCGCGCCGAAGATTGGGCAGCAGCCGGGCCCGCAGACGCCGCCGGCTCCCTGGCCCGCCGCGTATCCGCAGGGATACGCGGTGGTCGACGTCGAGACCACGGGCCTGGCCCGCGACGACCGGATCATCTCGGCAGCCGTGTATCAACTCGACGCCCAAGGCGACGTCCAGGACCACTGGTACACCCTCGTCAACCCGCAGCGGGACCCCGGGCCGGTCTGGATCCACGGGCTCACGAGCGCCGTGCTCGCCGATGCCCCGCTCTTCCCGGAGATCGTCCCGGAGCTGTCCCGGCGCCTGGAGGACCGGGTGCTGGTCGCGCACAACGCCATGTTCGACTGGTCGATGATCGCCCGCGAGTACGCCCGCGCCGCGGCGACCGCCCCCGTGCAGCAGCGGCTGTGCACCATCGCCCTGTCCAAGGAACTGCGGCTGCCGCTGCCCAACCACAAGCTGGAGTCCCTCGCCGCCCATTACGGCGTGGTGCAGGAGCGCGCCCACCATGCGCTCGATGACGCCCGGGTGCTGGCCGAGGCGTTCCGCCCGAGTCTGCGGCGCGCCGCGCAGGAGAATGTGCGGCTGCCGCTGCTCAGCTGCCAGCCGCTGACGGAGTGGTCGGACGCCCCCGCGCCCCGGCAGCATGCCGCCGCCTCGTCCTACCGCCCCACGTCCTGGCGGCCGTCCCGTAAGCGCCCGGCGTGCCCGTACCCCAACCCGGGGCGCTACGAGTCCGGCGGCCGGCTGATCCAGGGGATGCGGGTGGCCTTCTCGGGTGACACGTCGGTGGACCGTGAGCTGCTGGAGGACCGGGCGATCGAGGCGGGCCTGCATGTCGCCACGAGCGTGTCCCGGCTGACCAGCCTGCTGGTGACCAACGACCCCGACGCCCGGACCTCGAAGACCGCCAAGGCCGCCTCGTTCGGCACGGTCGTCATCGACGAGGCGGCCTTCATGCAGCTGCTCCAGGACGTGGCCCCGGCGCCTGCGTCCGGGTGAAGCCCGCCCAACACACCCGTCGGCACCGCGCCGCGCACGGGCGGCGCCCGCAATCTGTGGCGCATGGCACGTTGTGAGGTCTGCGGAAACGAATACGGCATGACGTTCGAGGTGCACGCGCAGGGCGCGGTGCATGTCTTCGACTGCTTCGCCTGCGCCATCCACCGCATGGCGCCGATCTGTGAGCACTGCCGCTGCCAGATCATCGGGCAGGGCGTCGAGGCCGACCAGAAGTGGTACTGCGGCGCGCACTGCGCCCGCTCGGACGGCCGCGTGGGCATCGTCGACCGGGTCTGAAGCAGGGCTGAACCCGGGCTGAACCCGGGGTGGCCACCGGACCGGCCCGGGCGGACCGGCCCGGCACTCCCCGGCTGCCTCCCCCGGCGGGCGCCGGCGGTACCCGCAGGGGGACCCCCGGCTCGGCGGTCCCGGCGCCCCAGGTACCGTCGAAGCCGTGTACCGCTTCCTGTTGTCCCGGCAGTGGGTGATCCTCACCCTCGTGGGTCTTGTGCTGATCCCCGTCATGATCAAGCTGGGCTACTGGCAGCTCCACCGCCATCAGCACAAGGTGGCGCAGAACGCGCTGATCGCGCGCAGTCTCGCCGACGACCCGGTTCCGGTCACCACGCTGGCCGCCCCCGGCCGGGAGCTGCCCCGGCGCGACATGTGGCGCACGGTCACCGCCACCGGCACCTACGACACCGCCCACGAGGTCGTGGTTCGCCAGCGCACCGCCGCCGACGAGCAGAGCATCGGCTATTACGTGGTGACCCCGCTGGTCCTCGGCGACGGCCGGGGCGTGCTCATCAACCGCGGCTGGGTCTCGGCCGGCAACGACCTCACCAAGTTCCCGGACGTCCCGGCCGCCCCCCGCGGCAAGGTCACCGTCACCGGCCGGATGATGGCCGACGAGACCACCGCCGCCAGCGGCATCAAGGACACCAAGGGCCTGCCGGCCCGCCAGGTCATGCTGATCAACAGCTCGGAGCAGACGAAGCGGACCGGCCGCCCGATGCTCGGCGGCTATATCGAGCAGACCACGCCCAAGTCGCCCGGCAACACCCCGGAGCTGGTCCCCGAGCCGGACCACGACTCCATCGGCCCGCACATGGCCTACGCCATCCAGTGGTGGCTGTTCGCCGCCGCCGTGCCGGTCGGCTGGATCGTCCTCGTACGCCGCGAGCGCCGCGACCGGGCGGCCGCGGCCAAGGAGGCCCAAGAGGCCCGGGAGGCCGGGGCCACCGCGGCCGCGGGCGACGGCGGGCGGACCGCGGAACCCGCCGGTTCCGGGGAGACCGAGGCAGCCGGCGACGAGGCGACGCCGGCCCCGGCCGGCCCGTAACCCGGACGGCCGTCACCATCGCGTAGCGCACCCTCCGGGCGGGAAGGGGCGCTGAGTGCACCCACGTATCGAGGACTATGCGCTCATCGGCGATCTTCAGACCGCCGCACTCGTCGGCCGCGACGGGTCCATCGACTGGCTGTGCCTGCCGCGCTTCGACTCCGGCGCCTGCTTCGCCGCCCTCCTCGGCGGCAAGGACAACGGCCACTGGGGGCTCGCCCCCTGCTCCCCCGACGCCCGCGCCCAGCGCTCCTACCGCGGCGACTCGCTGATCCTCGACACCGTCTGGGAGACCCCCACGGGCAGTGTCCGGGTCACCGACTTCATGCCGCAGCGGGACCGGGCGCCCGACGTCGTACGGATCGTGGAGGGCCTCAGCGGCAGCGTCGAGATGCGCGGGGTGCTGCGGCTGCGGTTCGACTACGGGCGGGTGGTGCCCTGGGTGCGCGCCACCGAGGGCTGCCGGGTGGCGATCGCCGGACCGGACTCGGTGTGGCTGCGCACCCCGGCCGAAAGCACCACCTACGGCAAGGACTTCAGCACCCGCTCGGACTTCACCGTCGCCGCGGGGCAGCGCGCCGCGTTCGTGCTGACCTGGCATCCCTCGCACGAGCCCCGGCCGACCCAGATCGAACCGTTCACGGCGCTCCAGGACACCCTGGACGACTGGCACGACTGGTCGGCGCGCTGCCGCTACAAGGGGCCGTACCGCGAGGCCGTGATGCGCTCGCTGATCACCCTCAAGGCCCTCACCTACGCGCCCACCGGCGGCATCGTGGCGGCCCCCACCACCTCGCTGCCCGAGGAGCTGGGCGGCGTACGCAACTGGGACTACCGCTACTGCTGGCTGCGTGACGCCAGCCTCACCCTGAACTCCCTGCTCTCCGCCGGATATCTGGAGGAGGCCGGCGCCTGGCGGGACTGGCTGCTGCGCGCGGTGGCCGGCGCCCCCGACGACCTTCAGATCATGTACGGGCTGGCCGGTGAGCGGCGGCTGCCGGAGGCCGAGCTGCCGTGGCTGACCGGGTACTGCGACTCCGCGCCCGTACGCATCGGCAACGCCGCCGTCGAACAGCGGCAGCTCGATGTCTACGGCGAGGTCCTCGACTCCTTCCACATCGCCCGCTCGGCCGGACTGCCCGCCGAGCAGCACGCCTGGAGCATCCAGCGGGCGCTGGTGGACTACCTGGAGTCCACCTGGCGCGACCCCGACGAGGGGCTGTGGGAGATCCGCGGGCCGCGCCGGCACTTCGTGCACTCCAAGGTCATGGCCTGGGTCGCGGCCGACCGGGCGGTGCGGGCGATCGAGGCGTATCCGAAGTTCGGCGGGGAGGCCGACCGCTGGCGGGCGATGCGCGACGAGGTCCGCCGCGAGGTGTGCGAGCGCGGCTACGACGCCGACCGCGGCACCTTCACCCAGTTCTACGGCTCCCGGGAACTAGACGCAGCGACCCTGCTGATCCCCCGTGTCGGCTTTCTGCCGGGGGACGATCCACGGGTCCTCAGCACCATCGACAC
The DNA here is from genome assembly GCF_030406865.1 of Streptomyces sp. P9-2B-2. Classification (NCBI taxonomy): domain Bacteria; kingdom Bacillati; phylum Actinomycetota; class Actinomycetes; order Kitasatosporales; family Streptomycetaceae; genus Streptomyces; species Streptomyces sp. P9-2B-2. Next base: position 2,238,705 of record NZ_CP129126.1, read on the forward strand.
GGTGCGCCGGGAGCTGACGCACGACGGTCTGGTACGCCGTTACAGCACCGAGGGCATCGCGGTCGACGGGCTGCCGGGCGGCGAGGGCACCTTCCTGGTCTGCTCGTTCTGGCTCGCCGACGCGCTCCGGCTGAGCGGCCGGCGGGCCGAGGCCCAGGAGATGTTCGAGCGGCTGCTGGGGCTGCGCAACGACGTGGGGCTGCTGTCCGAGGAGTACGATCCGGCCGCCCGGCGCCAGCTGGGCAACTTCCCGCAGGCCTTCAGCCATATCGGCCTGGTGGGGACCGCCTTCGGCCTCCAGGACGGAGCCCGGGCACACTAGGGGCCATGGATCTTGGACTCACCGACCGGACGTACCTCGTCACCGGGGCGACCCGTGGCCTCGGCTTCGCCACCGCCCGTGAACTGGTCGCCGACGGCGCCCAGGTCGTGCTCACCGGACGCACCGAGGAGAGCGCGGCCGCGGCGGCCGCCTCGCTCGGCGAGCGGGCCCTGGGCATCGCGGCCGACAACGCCGACCCGGAGACCCCCGGCCGCCTGATGGCGGCGGCCCGGGAACGCTTCGGCCGGCTGGACGGAGTGCTCATCAGCGTGGGCGGCCCGGCACCCGGCACCACCGCCGACAACACCGACGCACAGTGGCAGTCGGCCTTCGAGTCGGTCTTCCTCGGCGCGGTACGGCTGGCCCGCGCGGCCGCTGCCGAGCTGCCCGAGGGCGGGGTGATCGGTTTCGTGCTGTCCGGCTCGGTGTACGAGCCGATCGGCGGACTGACCATCTCCAACGGGCTCCGCCCCGGTCTCGCCGGTTTCGCCAAGTCGCTCGCCAACGAGCTCGGGCCGCGCGGCATCCGCGTACTCGGCGTCCTGCCGGGCCGGATCGCCACCGACCGGATGACCCAGCTCGACGCGCGCTCCGGCGACCCCGAGGGGTCCCGCGCCCGCAACTGCGCCGCGATCCCGCTGGGCCGCTACGGCCGGCCGGAGGAGTTCGGCAAGGCCGCGGCCTTCCTGCTGTCACCGGCCGCGTCGTACATCAACGGGGTGATGGTGCCGGTGGACGGCGGGGCCCGGCACGGGTTCTGACGCGCGGCGGACGGCGGCCTCCGCGCCGTCGTCCCAAGGCCCTAACTGACCCGCTCGGGCCGGTGCTTGACCGCGCGCAGCCGGACCTCGGCCGGCAGCCGGTCCAGCCCTGCCGAGCGGCGGGCGTGCGCCATCGCCTCGTCCGACAGCCGCCGGACGACGGTCCCCGGGTCGGCGTGCGGGGCGAGCGCCAGCACGGCCCGCACATGCGGCTCACCCCGGCGGCCGGTCAGCAGCACACCGGCCCCGTCGACGCCGTTCAGCGCCTCCGATTCGGCCGTCAGGGCGGCCTCCAGGGCCCGGCCGCGCAGCTGGGCGCCCTCGCCGTCGCCGCTGTCGACGAGGATCTCGGTCAGCCGGTGCCGCCGGAGCTGGGTCAGCAGCCACCACAGCATCAGCAGCAGGAAGACGGCGAGCGCGGCGATGACGACGGGCCACCACCAGCCCTGGTCCGTCCAGCGGGTGCGCTGCCGTGCGGGGAGCAGCACCTGGTCGGGGCGGGACCAGGGCCAGCCGGCGGGCAGGCCGAGGTGCCATTTCGCGGGCAGATCGAAGCCGCCGAACAGCACCAGGCCGCCCACCCCGAACAGCACCACACCGATCAGCCCCAGCAGCACCCGGTTGACCCTTCCGCGGCCTCTGCGCATCGCTCGCTCACCTCTTCTTCGGGCGCCGGACGTCCACGGTCAGGCGGAGCTCGTGCGCCAGGCCCAGCTGCCGCAGCCCCTCACCGAGCGAGGTGTCGAGGTCGGCGCGGACCTCGTCCAGTTCGCGGAAGTGTGAGACGGCGTGCGTCTTGGCCTTGCGGCGGCTGACGGCCACCCGTACGGACTGCACGCCGGCGACCTCCATGGCCCGGTCGCGCAGCACCAGCGCGGCGGCCGCACGGTCCAGCCCGGCCCGGGTGTCCGGTGCCGCCGGCCGCATCGGCAGCACCTGGCGCAGTCCGGGGGTGACGGCCGAGACGACCAGCCAGATGCCGAGCACCACGGCCAGCGCGGCGGCGCCCAGGACCCAGGGGTTGTCGAGGTGACGGGTGCCCAGTTCGCGGGCCAGCCACCGGCGCCAGGTCATCGCGGGACGGTTGGCGCGTACCGCGGCCACGTCGTAGAGCAACAGGCCCGCGGCGGCCAGCAGCACCAGTGCCACCAGGGCGGCCGGCACCCGGCGGGCCGACCGGAAGCGCCGGATCCGGTGGTGGTCGGCGGCCCCCGTGCCCGGGGCGTCCTCGGCGGCCGGTGTCGCCCCGTCCGCCCCGCCCGTCCCTTCCGTCCCGTCCGGCGTCTTGTCGAGCGTGGGCAGCCGCCGGGTGTCGGACCGCTCCGCGTCCTCGTCGCTCATCGCACCCTCCCGCGCTCCGTACGGTCCAGCAGCGGGGAGTGCAGCCGCTCGACCTCCACCGCGACCTCGGGCACCGTCATGTTCGCCAGCTCCGTCACCCGTTCGGTGACCCGGCGGCGCACCACCCGGCACTGTCCGCCGATGTCGGAGGGGTAGCCCAGCTCCACGGCGATCCGCACCCGCGCCTCGCCGAAGTGTTGACGGTCGTCGCGCCGGTGCACGGTCACCGTCGCATGGGCGTCCGTGCGGGCGCGCGGGGACTCCGCGCGCAGCGCCTCCCGGGCGGCCCGTGCGGCGATCTTCGCCACCACCCGGTCCGCGATTCTGGTCGCGCCCCGCTCACCCGCCGGTACGGCGGTGGCAGCGGCGGCCGGGGACACCGTCGCCACCCGGCTTCACCGCCGCCGGTCGCGGTCGCCGCCGCGCGGACGGAAGAAATCGCCGGCTTCAAAGTCCCCGTCGAGGAACCTGCCGGCCACGAACCCGATGGCGCCCAGCGCCGCCACCAGGAGGAAGGCGCCGAAACCACCGAAGTATCCGGCGAAGCCCAGCGCCATACCGGCCAAGAGGCCGCCCACGGCCATACTCATCGTCGCTCCTTCGCTGCCACTCCGGACGCGTCCGGCTATTGGAGCCGTGGCTCCGATTCCTCTTCTTCGTCTGCCTCGTCGGGCAGCTTGACGTCGCTGACCGCGATATTGACCTCGACGACCTCCAGGCCCGTCATCCGCTCCACGGCGGAGATGACGTTCTCCCGGACCGACCGTGCGACATCGGCGATGGCGACTCCGTAATCGACCACGATCTCCAGGTCCAGCGCGGTCTGCACCTCGCCGACCTCGGCCTTGACACCCCGGGTCGCGGTCGCGGACCTGCCGCCGCCGGGCACCCGGTCCCGGACGGCGCCGAGCGTACGGGCGAGGCCGCTGCCCATGGCATGCACGCCGATGACGTCCCGGGCCGCCAGGCCGGCGATCTTCTCCACGACACCGTCGGCGATGGTGGTCCGCCCCCGGGTCGCGGGGTCGCCGCCGCCCCGTTTGGCGGGCGTCCTGGGCGCCTCTGCGTGCTGCTGGCTCTCGCTCATCGCCGTATCCCTTTCCGCGGGGAGAAGCGGTCCGCCCGCTCCGATTCCCACAGTAGGTCGGGTGTCTCCGGCCCGCCCCGGGGATGTGGCAGGCGAGTGCTCCCTACGGCGCCGCCGGGCCCACCGCCCTGCCGTGCGGGCGGGTCTGCGGCAGGCTGGGGGCGTGGTCCGGGACGTGTCCGGAACCGTCCGGGGACCTTCCGGGAAAGGGGTGACGCGGTGGCCGGGAACCAGTTGGCGCAGACGGTCCGCAGACAGCTCGGGATCGGCCGGCTGCTGCCGCTCGGCGGGCCCGCGGACGGGTCGTGGATCACCGAGCAGGCGGCCACCGGGGCGCTGCGGGCGTCCGCCGGTACCCCGGCCGGTGTCCGCCTCGGCTCGCTGCGGCTGTCCGTCGCCGACCCCGGCCACGCCCCGGAACCGGCGGTGCCGGCGCCGCCGAGCGCGCTGCCGCCCGGCCCGCTGCGGATCGAGGCGGAGTTCGCCGCGGTGGCCGACCGGCCGCTGCCCGTACTCGCCGACCAGGTGCGCGCCGCACTGCTGGAGGCGTCGATCCAGGGGCTGGGGCTGGTGGTGGGCGTGGTGGATCTGCGGGTCAGCGGCCTGCTGGAAGCGGACGAGGCCACGGCGGAGGGCGCGTCAGCCGGTTCCGCGCCCCAGGAGGAAGTACCGCCCACCGCGCCCGCGACGGGTGAGCGGACCGGTGCGACGCAGGAGGGCGCGGCGGGCGTCGCCGCCGTCGCGCGGGGCGTCGCGGGCGTGGCCCGGCTGGCGCCGGTGCTCGGCGGTGCGTCCCGTCCGGTGCGGCTCACCGACGGGCATGCCCTGATCCAGCTGGCGACCGCGCCCGGTCACCGGGCGCTGGATGTGGCCTGCGCCGTACGGCAGGCGGTGGCGGCCGCGCCGCCCACGGTCTCGACGGTCGCGGTGCTGGTCACAGCGGTGGACCGGACCTGATGAGCCGGCCCGGCCGGGCACTCCGTGGGAGCGCGGCCGGGCAGCTCGGGCAAGTGAAGGTATGGGGCGGGGAACTACTCCCCCACGCCCGCGAGGTCACGCAGCCGGCGCGCCTGGGCGGCCCGCTCGGCGCGGCGCTGCTCCTCGTACGTACGGCCCGCGGCACCGGCCAGCAGGGCCTTGGTCTCGATGACGGCATCGCGCGGCGCGGCGGTGAGCGCGGCCGCCAAATCGGCCACGGTGGCGTCGAGTTGGTCGCCGGGCACCACGAGGTTGGCGAGGCCGATCCGCTCGGCCTCCTCGGCGTGCACAAAGCGCCCGGTGGCGCAGATCTCCAGCGCGCGGGCGTAGCCCACCAGCCCGACCAGGGGGTGGGTACCGGTCAGGTCCGGTACGAGCCCGAGGCTGGTCTCGCGCATGGCGAACTGGACGTCCGGCGCGACCACCCGCAGATCGCAGGCGAGCGCCAGCTGGAAGCCGGCACCGATGGCATGCCCCTGCACAGCGGCGATGGACACCAGGTCGGTGCGCCGCCACCAGGTGAACGCTTCCTGGTACTCGGCGATGGTGGCGTCCAGTGCCTCGTCCGTGCCGCGCGCAAGATCGATGAACGACGGCTCGCCGTCGAAGCCTTCGGGCGTGAACGCCTGACGGTCGAGGCCCGCGGAGAAGGACTTGCCCTCACCACGCAGCACCGCGATCCGTACGTTTCCCGGCAGCAGCGACCCCGCTTCGGCAAGCGCCCGCCACATGGCCGGCGACTGCGCGTTGCGCTTGGCCGCGTTGGCGAGGGACACCGTGGCGATCGCACCGTCCACGGTGAGCCGCACACCGTCCTTGTCGAGCAGAGTCATGAGCGCCTCCGAGTCAGCCAGCCGCACCTGCGTGCGTAAGTGACTGAACGGTAACCTCCCGGTCGACTGCTCGGTCGACCGGGGGGACACCGCTGCACCCGGAGTCGCGGCCGTCAGGCCGATGCGGCCTTCTTGCCCCTCGTGGCTCCGCCGCGACCGCGCAGGACCACACCGGATTCGCTGAGCATCCGGTGCACGAATCCGTAGGAGCGGCCGGTTTCCTCGGCCAGCGCCCGGATGCTCGCACCGGAGTCGTACTTCTTCTTCAGGTCTGCCGCGAGCTTCTCGCGCGCGGCGCCGGTTACCCGGCTGCCCTTCTTCAGAGTCTCGGCCACCCGTGCCTCCTCGTGGGAAGTGCGCTCTGGACTCTCATGATCACCCCTCCCCGGCTTCCTGGCCACCCATTCCGCAAGGTCGATGCGACATCGTTTGCCGGCGGAGGCCCGAAAACACGGGCCGGAATGCCTCATTCCGGCTGTGCCGGAGGCCGCCCGCGTCCGGCCGTCCGCGAGAAGTGGCAGGTCAGGTGGTGTGTGACCGAAAAGGCAACGGCCGGGCCCCAAGGACCCGGCCGTAGGCCGCAGACTCGCCGGTGTACGAGCCGTTCTCACTCAGATGATGGATCACACATCGGCCGAATGATCCATACGGCATGATCCATCCGCCGCGGTCAGGCCAGCGCGACCAGATCCGCGTAGTCCTGGCCCCACAGGTCCTCGACGCCGTCGGGCAGCAGGATGATGCGCTCCGGCTCCAGTGCGTCCACCGCGCCCTCGTCGTGCGACACCAGGACCACCGCGCCCGTGAAGGTGTGCAGCGCGCCGAGGATCTCCTCGCGGCTGGCCGGGTCGAGGTTGTTCGTGGGCTCGTCGAGGAGCAGCACGTTGGCGGAGGAGACGACCAGCGTCGCCAGGGCGAGGCGGGTCTTCTCGCCGCCGGAGAGCACCCCGGCGGGCTTGTCGACGTCGTCGCCGGAGAAGAGGAAGGAGCCCAGCGTCTTACGGATGGCGACCAGGTCCATGTCCGGGGCGGCCGAGCGCATGTTCTCCAGGACCGTGCGGTCCGGATCCAGGGTCTCGTGCTCCTGGGCGTAGTAGCCGAGCTTCAGGCCGTGACCGGGACGGACCTCGCCGGTGTCCGGGGTCTCGACGCCGGCCAGCAGCCGCAGCAGGGTGGTCTTGCCCGCACCGTTGAGGCCGAGGATGACGACCCGGGAGCCCTTGTCGATGGCCAGGTCGACGTCGGTGAAGATCTCCAGCGAGCCGTAGGACTTCGACAGGCCCTCGGCGGTGAGCGGGGTCTTGCCGCACGGCGCCGGGTCCGGGAAGCGCAGCTTGGCGACCTTGTCGGAGACGCGCTTGGCGTCCAGCCCGGCCAGCAGCTTGTCGGCACGCTTGGCCATGTTCTGCGCGGCGACCGTCTTCGTGGCCTTGGCCCGCATCTTGTCGGCCTGCGAATTCAGCTGCGCGGCCTTCTTCTCGGCGTTCGCACGCTCGCGCTTGCGGCGCTTCTCGTCGGCCTCGCGCTGCTGCTGGTAGAGCTTCCAGCCCATGTTGTAGATGTCGATCTCGGAGCGGTTGGCGTCGAGATAGAAGACCTTGTTCACGACGGTCTCGACCAGGTCGACATCGTGGGAGATCACGATGAAACCGCCGCGGTAGGTCTTCAGGTAGTCGCGCAGCCAGACGATCGAGTCGGCGTCGAGGTGGTTGGTCGGCTCGTCGAGCAGCAGGGTGTCGGAGTCCGAGAACAGGATCCGGGCCAGCTCGACGCGGCGGCGCTGACCACCGGAGAGCGTGTGCAGCGGCTGGCCGAGGATGCGGTCGGGCAGCCCGAGGCTGGCGGCGATGGTCGCGGCCTCCGCCTCCGCGGCGTACCCGCCCTTGGTCAGGAACTCCGTCTCCAGGCGCTCGTACTTCTTCATCGCCTTGTCGCGGGTGGCGCCCTTGCCGTTGGCCATCCGGTCCTCGTTCTCCCGCATCTTGCGGAGCACGGAGTCCAGATCACGGGCGGACAGGATGCGGTCGCGGGCGAGCACGTCCAGGTCGCCGGTGCGCGGGTCCTGCGGAAGGTAGCCGACATCGCCGGAGCGGGTGACCGTGCCGGCGGCGGGCATGCCCTCGCCCGCCAGCACCTTGGTCAGGGTGGTCTTGCCGGCGCCGTTACGGCCGACCAGGCCGATGCGGTCGCCCTTGGCGATACGGAAGGAAGCGGACTCGATCAGAATGCGGGCGCCGGCGCGCAGCTCAAGGCCAGAGGCGGTGATCACGGGAAAAGCTCCAGGGTCAGGAAGACGGCGGGTTGGACGGACGGTCCGAGGGCGAGCTGCGCCGTCTAATGAACCCAAGGGAGAACTGCCATGGGAGGCAGTCTAACGTTCCCGCGCAAGTCGTTTCTCCTCCCACGTTTTCGGCTGGCCCGCCGTGGTTGTTGCTCGCCGTTCCGCTGCGCTTTGCCTCGGTCGACGTTTTTGGCTTTCCCGCCGTGTGGGACCTCGCCGTTGCGCCTGCGGCGGGCGGTCCGCTGCGCGGGGCTGTCGGGGTGCGGTGACGGGCCTGCGCGGGTGGGGGTTTCCGGACTGCTTCGCTTTACGTCCGGAAACCCCCACCCGCGCAGGCCCGTCCCCTCCCGTTGAGGGGTGGGAAGAAGGCCGGTGGGGGACCCGTAAGTGGTCCGGTGCGCCTCGCCGATCGCAGTGCCTCGTAGATCGCAGTGAACAGCTCCGTCGCACTGACACGGCTACGGCGGCCAGCCCCCACCCACCTGCACCCACTCCCCCAACGGGAGGGGACGGGCCGGAGGGGCCTGGTGTGTGGACGTAAAGCGAAGCAGTCCACACACCAGGCCCCGGAGGTCCGTCACCGCACCCGACAACCACCCGGCCCGCCGCAGGCGCAACGGCGAGCAACACCCACGGCGGGAAAGACAAAAACGTGGGATCAGACCCCACCCGTGTGGACTTGGAAGGCCGCGCGCCGTACCGCCTTGGCGAGGGCCGGGTCGGGGTGGGCTGCGGCCAGGGCTACCAGGACCTGGACGGTTCTGGGGTGGCCTACGGCGCGGACCTCCTCCAGGAGGCGTGGGACGGAGCCCTGGACGGCCGAGTCGAGGTGGCGGACGAGCAGCTGGGTCTCGCCGTGGTCGGCGACGGCCGCGGCGGTGTCCACCCACAGCCAGGTGGACTCCTCGCGGGTGAGCACATCGGGCGCGGTCTCCGGGTCGCCGCCCTCGTGCTCGACCAGCCACAGCAGGGCGTACGGCCGCAGGCCCGGCTCGTCGGCGGCGGCCCGTACGGCGGCCTCGGCGGGGGCGCCGACCGCCCGCAGTGCCTCGAAGGCCAGACCGCGCAGCAGCGCGTCCTCGCCGCGGGCCACGGTCAGCAGCTCCTCGACGGCCGCGCCGACGGAGCGGGCGGCGAGCCAGGCCCGGTATTCGGCGCGGGCCGGGCCCGGGGTGAGCCGGGCGCAGCCGCGCAGCATCGCCTCCGCGGACTGTTCGATGTTGCCGGCCGGGCTCTGCGCGGCCACACAGATCTGCTCCAGCTTGACCCATACCGACCAGTTGCCGAGCGGCGTCAGCTGCGCCTCGGACGCATCGTGCGCGGCCTCCGCGCCGTCCGGCGGCACCAGCGCGCCGACGGTCCGCAGGGCGTCCAGCGCCCAGTCCAGCAGCGCGGCCAGCGACGCCCCCGCGGCGTCGCCGGCGGCCGCGGCCTCGTCGGGGCCGCCGGGGTCCTGGCCGTAGGGGACCTCGCAGCGTTCGGTGCGCAGTTCGGCGACGCGCTGGTCGAGCATGTCGAGCAGCACCGGCAGCCGCACGGGGCCGGCCGACAAATGCAGCAGGGACAGCAACTGCGGCAGCGCCTCGACGACTTCGGCGACTATCGCGGGGCCGGCGCCGGCCGGTGCGGGGCGGGCCAGCGACCAGGCGTCGAAGAGCGCGACCCAGCCGCGCAGCACGGCGGTGTCGTCGCGGTCCCAGGCGCGCAGCCGCCAGCCGGGGCGGGCGAGGCCGTCGTGGAGTTCGACGAGGCCGGCCAGCCGGGCCCGGTCCCAGTCGATGCGGACCTGGTGCGGCGTCAGGCCCAGGGCCTCGGCGGCGCGTTCCGCGGCGGCCTTCGGCAGCGCTCCGTCGGGACCGGCGCGCAGGCTGCCGCCGGCGGCGCCGGCACCGACGCTGTCGGCCCAGCGGGCGAGCCGGGCGGCGCCGGCCAATACGGCACGGGCCTGGCGGGCCAGTTCCGCGGGCGGCGGCGTGCCCTCGGGCGGGCGGGGCGCCGGACGCTTGGCCCGGGTTGTCACCGCCCGGCGGGCGGCCGCAACCGGTTGACGGGGGACGAGTCGGAGCCGGGAGTCGCGCGGAGTACGGGACGTCACAGGAGCAGTGTTGCCGCTGTCGGCCCGAAAGCCCAATCGGAACCCGGCTTGCGATCTGACACGGCCGTGTCATCTCGCCGACCCATCCCTGATGAGGGGAGTTGTCCCCCCGTATACCCGGGAGATGCCCGGGAGCCATCGGGCGCCGGGCCTGGTGGAGGGGGCGGTCGGCGGCGGAGCCGGCGTTCGGGCCGGGCCGGTGCTACATGAGCGGCGTGAGGAAGCGCCGCAGCGCTTCTTCGTAGCCCGAGGGGTCGGCGTTCCACATCGCGGCGTGCGGGGCGTGCGGGACCGGCTGAAGCGTGACCAGGTCGGCCCGGCGGGCGGCGAAGGAGCGGGACGCGGTCCAGGGGGCGATCACGTCGTCGGGCCCGTGGAAGAGCAGTGTGGGAATTTCCAGCTCGTCGGGGTCGACGGCGTCGGCGGGGTGGCCGAGGGGCACTCCGATGCTGCCCTCGGCGGCGCGTACCACCAGCGGCAGCAGGGCGCGCGGGATCCGCCGGGCGCCGGCCAGCGCGCGGACCGTGGCGTTCCGGTCGAGGACCGGGGAGTCCAGGACCAGACCGCTGATCCGGTCGCGGAGCGCGGAGTGGGTGGCGGCGCGCAGTGCCATGGTCGCGCCGGTGGACCAGCCGTGGAGGACGACGTTCCGGGCGCCGTAGCGCAGGGCGTAGCGGATCGCCGCGTCCAGGTCGCGCCACTCGGTGTCGCCGAGGTGGTTGACGCCGTCGACGGTGCGCGGGGCGCCGAGGTCGTTGCGGTAGGACAGGTCGAGGACCGGCAGCCGGTGGCGGTGCAGGAACGGCATGACCACCATGGGGTGTTCGCGGGTGGTGCCCAGGCCGTGTGCGGTGATGACCCAGGTGTCGCGGACGCCGGGGACGAACCACGCCGGGAGGGAGCCGAGTTCGCCGGGGATGTCGACGTCGGCGCAGTCCAGGCCGAGGGCGTCCCGGGGGTTGCCGAGGTGCACCTGGGGGGTGAGCCGCATCCGGTTGCCCGGCCCGAGGGTGCCGTGGGTGACCCGTACCAGGCGGCGGACGACCGCGTCGGCGGGGTGCGGGACACCGTGGACGACGTCGCCGAGCACCGCATGGCAGCCGGAGCCGGTGAGCCCGTAGGTGCCGGGGCGCAGGGACGCCAGGCTGCGGGTGAGGGCGATGCGCTCCTCGGTGGCGGAGTGCACGGTGAGGCGGGAGTCGCCCGGGAAGGGCTGGTCCGGCGATGGTTTCAGGGCAATGTCACTGGCGTACCGGCCGACCGCCACGGCGGCCGCCCCGGCTCCTATCACGGTGATGGCGGCCACGGCCGCCGCAGTACCCAGGCGCACCTCACCAGTGTGCGCAGCGGTGCCGGGGGCGGCCACCGGGCGGAGTCGGGCGGGTGACCGGGCGGGGCGCCGGGCGGGCCCGGGGCGGCGGACGGGGTACGGGCCGCCGCCCCGGGACGGGCGGTCAGCTCCGGTCGCGGCCCTGCTGGCCGTAGCCGCGCAGCCGGCCGCCGGCCGCGTCGAGCTGCCCGGCGGACAGCAGGTTCGGCGTGCGGCCCGGTACGGAGCTCGCGGCGAGCCACACCCGGCACATCCATTCCAGCTGGGCGGTGCGGTCCAGTGCCTGGTCGAGGCTGTCGCCGTAGGTGATCGTGCCGTGGTTCTCCAGCAGACAGCCGGTGCGGTCGCGGAGCGCCTCGCGCATGTTCGCGGCGAGCTCGTCGCTGCCGTACAGGGCGTAGGGGGCGACGCGGACGGGGCCGCCGAGCGCCGCGGCCATGTAGTGGACCGGCGGGAGTTCGGGGACCAGGGTCGAGACGGCGGTGGCGTGCGGGGCGTGGGTGTGGACGACGGCGGTGGCCGTGGTGGTGCGGTAGACCGTCAGATGCATCGGGAGTTCGCTGGTCGGCCGGAGCGCGCCGATGATCTGGCGGCCTTCGAGGTCGACCGCGGTGGTGTCGCCGGGGCCGAGCCGGTCGTAGGGGACGCCGCTGGGGGTGACCAGGACCAGGTCCCTGATACGGCGCGAGACATTGCCCGAGGTGCCGACGACCAGGCCGTCGGTGACCGTTCGGCGGGCGGTGGCGACCAGTTCGCTCCAGGCGGCGGCGAGGTCGTCGGGGTGGTCCTTCATGGGTCCTCCGGCGCGGTGCGGCGAATGCGGATGCGGATGCGGTGCGCGACACCGTACGAGCGGGCCGGGGCACCGTACGTCGTGGTTCCGTCCGCACGGTATCCGCCAGATGGGGACACCTGCGCAGGTGCCGTGAACTGACCTGATTCGAGTTCTCCCGGGTGGCTCGCCCTTACCGTCGAGGGGGATCCACGACCAGCGGGGACCGCGGGGAACGGCTCGTCGGTGAAGCGCACGAAGTTCGCCAACGGGTGATGCGGAAGTGACGCCAGAGGCGCCTCCGCGTGAACACTGCGGTGGTGTCACCGACGCGCCCGTCCCAGTTCATCTTCCGTTCACCCGCTCTCCGTACGGTCCCAGCGACACTGACCTTCGAACTGATTGCCTGGGTGAATGGAACACATCACGCTTCTCATCGGGATCGTGATCGTCACGGCCTTGGTGTTCGACTTTACGAACGGCTTCCACGACACGGCCAACGCGATGGCCACCACCATTTCCACCGGGGCCTTGCGACCCAAGACCGCGGTGGCGATGTCGGCAGTCCTCAACCTCGTCGGCGCGTTCCTGTCCGTTGAGGTGGCCAAGACCATCTCCGGGGGGATCATTGACGAGGCCGCCGGCATCAGACCTGAAGTGATCTTCGCCGGCCTGGTCGGCGCGATCGTCTGGAACCTGCTGACCTGGCTCGCGGGTCTCCCCTCCAGCTCTTCCCACGCCCTCTTCGGCGGTCTGATCGGCGCGACCCTGGTGTCCGTCGGCACCCACGGTGTGCACGGTGACGCCGTTGTGATGAAGGTCCTGATCCCGGCGGTGGCCGCCCCGATCGTCGCCGGCCTGGCCGCGATGGCGGCGACCCGGCTCACCTACCGGCTGACCCGCAACCGCGACGAGGCGGACACCGCCAAGGGCTACCGCGCGGGGCAGATCGCCTCCGCCGCCCTGGTCTCCCTCGCCCACGGCACCAACGACGCCCAGAAGACGATGGGTGTGATCACGCTCGCGCTGATCACCGGCGGAGTGGTCGCCCCGCACGCCGACCCGCCGCTGTGGGTCATCGCCTCGGCCGGTGTCGCCATCGCGCTCGGCACGTACCTGGGCGGCTGGCGGATCATCCGCACGATGGGCAAGGGCATCACCGACATCCAGCCGCCGCAGGGCTTCGCCGCCCAGACCGGCGCCGCGGCCACCATCCTGGCCTCCTCCCACCTCGGCTTCGCGCTCTCCACCACCCAGGTCTGCTCCGGCTCCGTGATGGGCTCGGGCCTGGGCCGCAAGGGCGGCGTGGTGCGCTGGTCCACGGCCGGCCGGATGGTCCTCGCCTGGGGCCTGACGCTGCCGGCCGCCGGTGCGGTCGCCGCGGGTGCCGCGTTCCTCGCCGGTCAGGGCGACTGGGGCGTGGCGGCGGTGGCGGTCCTCGGACTGGGCATCTGCGGCGCGATCTGGGCCGCCTCCCGGCGCAAGCCGATCGACCACACCAACGTCAACGAGGGTGCCGCGGCCGAGCCGGTGGGCGTGGTGACCGCCGCGCTGCGCACCGTCTCCCCGCCCCCGGCGGGCCAGCAGGCCCCGGCGGCCGACGCCCCGGAGACCGACGCCGCTGCGGCCGACGCCCCGGAAGCCGCCGGGATTCCGGCCCAGGCGTCCGGCGCCGACACCTCCACCACCCCGCGTGCCAAGGCCGCGACGGTCACCCGCTAGCTGTCATCACCTAAGGAAAACTCCATGAGCATCGACTGGGCAGCTCTCGGCCAGGTCTTCGGCGTGACCCTCGTGGTGACGGTCGGGATCGTGGGCCTGTTCACCGTCGGCATCGCCGGCACGTCCCGCAAGGCGGGCCAGGAAGGTGCGGCCGCCGCGGTCGCCGCACCGGGTACGGGCGCACGGACCGGCGCGATGGCCGCCTTCGGCCTCTGCGCGGTGGCGGTGGCCTATGGCATCTATCTGATCGTGGCCGGCTGACGCCGCCGCCACGACGGACCGGGTGAGGCGCCCGGCGGACCCGGCATCAGCCGTCGTCCGCCGGGCGCCTCGTCCGTTGTCCGCCCCGTCCGTCGAGCGCGTCATCGGCCTGCCGGGCCAGCCGGTCGGCGATGGCGGTGCCGCCGGGGCCGTTGAGGTAGGCGGACACCCCGAGCTGTACGACCTTGCTGAAGGTCTGGTAGTGGGCGCTGCGCGGGCGCGGTGCGGCCGCCATCAGCGCCGCGTGCAGGGTGCGGGGGTCGGGCCGGGGCTCCGGCCGTCCCGTGGCGCCGTGCTCGCCGTGTTCGGTGTCGCCGGGCGGCAGCGGGCAGTGCGGTGCGGTGGCCTCGTTCCGGTAGGCCGAGTCGCGGGTGGCCGCGAATCCCCGCTCCAGCAGGCAGCGTTCGCTGCCGGGGCCGGTCAGCGCCTCGATCAGGGACCGGGCGCCGGCCGGCCGGGTGCTGCCGGCCGCGAGGGCGAGGTTCTGCCCGCCCAGCACGGACATCCGTTTGCCGTCGCTGGGGCGGGCCGGCAGCTGGGTGACGTCGAACTGCTCGCCGGGCGTGAGCTTCTCGGCGACCGAGGCGTATTCGACCGGCCAGTTGCGCATGAACAGCGCGCGGCCGTCGGCGAACCAGCGGCGGCTCTCCGTCTCGTCCATCGTGGTGGCCTCGTGCGGCATGATCGAGTCGAGCCGGACCTTGAGGTCGGCGATGCCCTGCTGGAGCGCGCCGATCTGCTCGCCCTTGGTGAAGCTGGTGGCGTCCGGGTCGCCGCCGTTGACCCAGGCCGACTCCAGGGTGTTGACGGTCAGCCCCTCGTAGGGCCGCAGCTGGGCGACCATGCCGTACATCCTGGGCCGCTGCTTCTTGTGGCCGGTGGCGGCGTCCCGGGCGGCCTCGCGGTTGTAGTCCTGCGCCACCTCGGTCGCCACGTCCTTCAGCTCGCCCCAGTTGGACGGGGCGCCGTGGCCGTACGTGCGGAGGATGTCCTTGCGGTAGTAGAGCAGCCCGGCGTCGGTGTTGAAGGGCACCCCCCACACCTTGCCGTCGTACTCCACCGTCTTGGCCACGCTGTCGAGGAAGTCGCCGTCCAGGGCCGTGGCCCAGGGGCGGATCACGCCCGCCTCGGCGAACTCGGCGGTCCAGGCGACATCGAGGTTGAGCACGTCGTAGCCACCGCTGCCGGACTGGCCCGCCGCCAGCAGCTGGCTGCGCTGGCCGTCGGCGGTGTCCGGGAGTTTGACGATCCGGACCGTACGGCCGGTGCGCCGCTCCCAGTCGTGGATCAGGTCCTGGCGGACGCCGGAGCTGCTGAGGTCGCTGCCGGTGGCGAGGACGATCGCGCCCTTCTCCGGGACGAGTTGCTCCCCCGGCATGCAGCCGCTCGCCGCGAGCGTCAGGGCGAGACAGGCCAGGGCGGCGGCCGCGGCGGTGCGTGGCGCGGTCATCGGTCCCCCTTCGTGGCCGTGCCGATGGAGGCGATCCGGCCGGCCAGGGTGTCGACGGCCTGCGGGCCGCCGGGCACACACTGGCCGTGGGAGGCGTCGGCCAGCCGTTGGAGGGCGAAGGTGTCACAGCCGTTCTTGCCCAGCGCCAGCACCAGGACGGGCACTTCGGGCCGCTCCTCGACGAGGGTGCCGAGGGTCCGCTCCACGCCCGCCGCCCGCTGCGGGCCCGCGCCGTCGTCCTGGTCGAGGATGAGCACGATGGCCTTGTTGGTGGCCGGGGACTTCTTCATCCGGCGCACCGCGCGGGTCAGCGCCTCCTCCATCGCGGCACCGTGCTCGACCAGTTCGCCGCCCGCGATCCGGTTCAGCGCGGCCCGGCCCGGTGCCGGGTCGGCGCTGCCGGGCGGGACGAGTTCGCGCACCGCGTCGGCGTCGGTGGGGTGCGCGCGGTCCGGGAAGGCCCACAGGCCGTAGGTGTGGCGTGTGCCGACCATCTCCAGTACGCGTCCGGCCGCGCGCACGGCGGTCGGCAGCCGGCCGCCGTCGGCCATGGAGGTGGAGGTGTCGAGGAGGATCAGCACCTGGCTGGACTTCTGGGCCTTGTCGTAGCCGTCCAGTACCTGGGAGACCTGGTCCGGGTCCGCTCGGAAGGGGACGGTGGGGGCGAGGAGGCTGATGTCCGCGCGGCTGTCGAGCAGCGGTGAGCCCGCTCCCGGGCCGGTGCCGTGCACCCCACGGTAGCCCTGGGCGGTGAGGGTGCGCTGGCCGCCGTCCGCGGCGCGCAACCAGGCCGCGAAGCCCGCCACGGCGGCCTGCCGTGGGGTGGCGTCCCTGGTGCCGTACCAGTCGACCCGGATCAGGGGGTGGTCGAGGGCGGGGACGTGCCGGGGGTAGTAGGCGACGTAGCGGTTGCGGAGCGGGAGCGGGGCGTCCAGGGCCGGGCAACTGCCGGTGGCGCGGCCGAGGTTGTAGTCGGCGAGGGACTTCTCCGAGACCAGGGGCGCGGACTGCGTGCGGTCGACGGACCCGGCGGCGTCCGCGTCGGGGCGCAGCGAACAGAGCAGTTCGGTGCTGCCCGCGTACTGGCTGCCGGGGGCGGACAGCCGCTCCTCGGCGTGCCGGGCCAGGGTGAGGTCGGGTGCGCCGGAGGAGGCGGCGTCCGAGCCGTCGTGGGCGAGGTAGAGGCCGAGGGTGTGCAGCAGTCCGGTGCCGGAGAGCACCGGGCTCGGGCGCAGCAGCCGGAGGTCGCGGTGGGTGCGGTCGGTGCCGGTGAGCAGTTCCCGCCAGGAGGCGCCGGCCGGTTCGACGTCGTCCAGCCGCCGGTGTGCCGGGATGCCGACGACCAGGGGCGTGTAGGCGACCGGGGCGCTGTAGTGCAGGGTCGCCGGGGAGCCCTTGGCGGGCATCCCGCGGCGGGCCTCGTAGTAGTCGGCGGTGGATTCGGGGATCCAGATGTCGGGCTGGGGTCCGGGCCGGTAGAGGGGGTCGATGCCCTTGTCGTCCGGCCCGTCCTTGCCGGTGCCGTGGGCCTCGCCCTGCCAGCGGCCGGCGGCGGCGAAGCCCTGGTCGACCTGGTCCTTGGCGGCGGAGTAGACGGTGATCTGGGCGCGCCGGCAGCCGTCGGGGAGGTCGCCCTCGCCGTTGAGGGGCCGGGTGTTGGCGGCGGACATCTCGTAGTCGAAGGCCGCCTGGCGCAGCGCGGGTTCGGCCTCGGGGGCGGTGAGCAGCCGCAGTTCGAGGGCGGGCGGGCAGGCAACGGCCGCGCCCGGGAGGTTCAGCAGGACGACGCCCGCGGTGGCCGGTACGGCGATGATCGCCAGCACCATCAGGATCCGGAACCAGTGCCGGAAGGAGGTGTTCAGCCGGCGCCGTAAGCGGATCCGCAGCGGGGTGGGCGGCCGGATGCCGGGGGTGGCGAAGGACAGGATGACGTCGTCGACGGTGTTCTGCTTGGCCGAGCGGGGCTCCCAGACGTCGCCCATCGGGGTCCGCTCACCGGCCAGTTGGTCCCGCAGCTCGCGGACGAGGTCCTCGAAGGTGACGAACCGTTTGCCGGGGATGCCCTGTTCGAGGATCTGCCGCAGGGCGCGGGTGAAGACACTGCCGCCGGTGGGCTCCTCGCCGCTGAAGATCCGGCGGTTGGGCTGTGCGGCCATCAGCAGCGAGGTGGGGGCGCGGCAGGCGTGGAAGGCCTCCCCGGCGTTGCCGGCGTAACAGCACTCCAGGACGATCACGATCCGGTCGGCCCGCGCGTTGTCCAGGTAGGACAGCACCGTGTCCTGCCAGGAGACGGTTTTGTGCCGCCGTTCCGAGGCACCGACCATGAGCTGGAGATTGCCGCCGTCCCGTCCCACCCGGCCGTGGCCGGAGAAGTACACCAGCAGCAGCCCGCGGGCCTCCTGGGTGACGGTGTCCAGGGCCTGTTCGACCTCCCAGGGCTCCTGGGGCCGGCAGATGACGACCTCGCCCTTGGTGAAGAGGTCGGTGCCGGGGGCGAGCAGGACGCGTTCCAGTTCCCCGGGGTTGTCCCGCACCGCGGGCAGCGGCCGCAGATGCCGGTAGTCGTCGACGCAGATCAGCAGCGCCCGGTTGACCTTGCCCCGTGCGTCGTATTCGGACATCCGGCTCAGTCCCCGGCGGTGCTGCCGCCCCCGTTCGCCGGGCTGCCGGGATCGGGGCGTTCGGGTGCCGCGGCGCCCGGTCCCGGCTCGCCCAGTGCGCGCAGTTCGCCGTCCCCGCCGCCGACCGCCACGGCGGGCCGTTCGCCGGTGTCGCGTTCCTCCCTGCGGCGGCGCAGCCACTCGCGCAGGGCGATACCGAGGCTCTTGGTGATCTCGGCGGCGGCCGCGCCGACCACGACCAGGATCAGGTCGTCGACGCCGATGGCCATGTCGCCGGGGCCGTCGTCGCGCTCCGCCGCCGGCCGCAGTTCCCAGTCGTGCGACCGCCGGTTCAGCCAGGGCTCACGCTCCAGCCATGCCTTGAGGTCCTCGACGTCCTGGTCAGGATTGTTCGTGCCCGTGATCCTGATACGGATCTCATGTCGGTCAGCGCGCTGCGGCATCCCCCGGCCCCCTTCCGGCGGCCCCTTCGCCGCCGTGCACCAGATAGTGACGCGGGATCAGGTGCGCGGGCAACCGTCCGTGACTCCTCAGCCACGCTGTGGCGTGCACCACAGCGCCTGCCACAGGGCAGCGTCGCAGGTCAAGGGTGAGTTGACGGCGTTCGCGGGGCGTGGTGGACTGCCGGAGCCATTCGGCGACAGCAGAGGAAGTCCGGTGCGAATCCGGCGCGGTCCCGCCACTGTCACCGGGGAGCGTTCCTCCAGCGAAGGCCACGGTCCGCCTCGCATACGTCGGATGACGTACGCGGGACTGGAAGGCCGGAGGACACGCCGATCCGGGAGCCAGGAGACTCTGGTCGCCGTCACGTCGAGCCAGGGCGCGGACCCTGAGTGAGGACATACCGCCATGCCCGGCCGCCCCTTGAGATCTCCACTGCCCGCTGCCACAGGGCTCCTTCGGGGCCGGGCAGGACGTCACGGACGCGCCCGCACGGCGGTCTGACCCGATGCGCGGCGAACACGCGGGATATGTGTACGGCGCGGCCCTCGGCTTTCTCGGCGACCTGATCGCGGCGGATCCGCGGCGCGGCCATCCGGTGGCCGCGTTCGGCCGGGCCGCGGGTGCCGTCGAGCGCCGGCTGTGGCGCGACCACCGCGGTTACGGGGCGGCGCATGCCGTGCTGTGTGCGGGCGGGGCCGCCGCCGGTGCCGCGCTGCTGCAGCGCGCCGTGCGGGGCGGCGCTCCCGCTGGCCCGCTGTCGCTCCGTGGTGGCGCCGGAATCGCGCTGACCGCGGCGACGGTCTGGGCCGTATTGGGCGGCACCTCGCTGGGCCGGGAGGCGCGGGCCGTCGGCGGGGCGCTGACGGCGGGTGATCTGGACGTGGCACGGGAGCGGCTGCCGCATCTGTGCGGGCGGGATCCGCAGGCGCTGGACGGGCCGCAGATGGCCCGTGCGGTGGTGGAGTCGGTCGCCGAGAACACCTCCGACGCGGTGGTCGGCGCCCTGGTATGGGGCGCGTTGGGCGGAGTGCCCGGTCTGGTGGCGTTCCGCGCGGTGAACACCCTCGACGCGATGGTGGGGCACAAGTCGCCGCGCTACCGCCGCTTCGGCTGGGCAGCGGCCCGGCTCGACGATCTCGCCGGCTGGCCCGGCTCCCGGCTGACCGCCGCGCTGACCGTGCTCGCGGGCCCCGACCGGCGCGGTGCGCTGCGGGCCTGGCGGGCGGACGGCGGTGCGCATCCGAGCCCCAACGCGGGCCCGGTGGAGGCGTCGTTCGCGGGTGCGTTGGGCGTACGGCTCGGCGGCAGGCTGGCGTACGGCGGGCGGGTGGAGGACCGTCCGGTGCTCAACGGCGCGGCGCCGCCGGTGGCGGTGCCGGACATCGAACGGGCGGTACGGCTCTCCCGCCGGGTGAACGTGCTGGCACTGGTGACGACGGTGGCGGCGCGGGCGGCGGTCGGCGCTGCGCGGACGGCGGTGGCTCGGAGGGCGGTGGCTGCGGCGGCTCGGGGGGCCGGGGGGCGCGGGCGTGTGGTGGGTTCGGTCCGCGGGCGTGAGGCGGGGCCGGTATGAGGCCGTCCGTTTTTTCCCCGCCGCCCACCCCCCTTCGGGGGGTGGGCGGGTGTAGTGACCCGGAGCGGGTGGCCGGGTGCAGTGACCCGAAGCGCAGGAGGAGGACCCGGTGAACGGGCGGTTGAAGGCAGCCGGCGGGGCGGTCGGTGGTGGCCTGTTGGTGGCCGGGACGACGTCCGACGCCGGTAAGAGCGTGGTGACGGCGGGGATCTGCCGCTGGCTGGTCCGGCAGGGTGTCCGGGTGGCGCCCTTCAAGGCACAGAACATGTCGCTGAATTCGTTCGTCACGCGCGAGGGCGCGGAGATCGGACGGGCCCAGGCGATGCAGGCCGCCGCGGCGCGGGTGGAGCCGACCGCGCTGATGAACCCCGTCCTGCTCAAGCCGGGCAGCGACCGCAGCAGCCAGGTGGTGCTGCTGGGGAAGCCGGTGGGCGAGCTCAGCGCCCGGGGGTACTTCGGGGGGACGTCCCAGGGGGAGGCGCAGTACGCGGGCCGCCGGGAGCAGTTGCTCGGGACGGTGACCGACTGCCTCCAGGAGCTGCGGCGTACCCATGACGCGGTGATCTGCGAGGGCGCGGGCAGTCCCGCCGAGATCAATCTGCGGCGTACCGACATCGTGAACATGGGCCTCGCACGGGCCGCCCGTATTCCGGCGGTGGTGGTCGGTGACATCGACCGCGGCGGGGTGTTCGCCTCGTTCTTCGGCACCACCGCGCTGCTGTCCAAGGAGGACCAGGCGCTGGTCGCGGGGTACATGGTCAACAAGTTCCGGGGCGATGTGACGCTGCTGGAGCCGGGCCTGGAGATGCTGCGCGGCCTCACGGGGCGGCAGACGCTGGGCGTGCTGCCCTTCGCGCACGGGCTCGGCATCGACGAGGAGGACGGCCTGCGGGTGTCGCTGCGCGGCGCGGTGCGCGAGAGCGTGGTGGCACCGCCTCACGGGGCGGACGTGCTGCGGGTGGCGGTCTGTGCCGTGCCGCTGATGTCGAACTTCACGGACGTGGACGCGCTGGCCGCCGAACCCGGCGTGGTGGTGCGGTTCGTGGACCGGCCCGAGGAGCTGGCCGACGCCGACCTGGTGGTGCTGCCGGGGACCCGGGGCACCGTACGGGCGCTGGCGTGGCTGCGGGAGCGCGGCCTGGCGGACGCGATCGCCCGGCGGGCCGCCGAGGGGCGCCCGGTGCTGGGCATCTGCGGCGGCTTCCAGATGCTGGGCGAGCGCATCGAGGACGAGGTCGAGTCGAAGGCGGGCGTGGTCGACGGGCTGGGGCTGCTGCCCGTACGGGTGCGGTTCGCGGCGGAGAAGACGCTCGCGCGGCCGGCCGGCGAGGCGCTGGGCGAGCCGGTGGAGGGGTACGAGATCCACCACGGGGTCGCCGAAGTGACCGGCGGGGAGGAAGAGTTCTTGGACGGCTGCCGGGCCGGCTCCGTATGGGGCACGCACTGGCACGGCTCCCTGGAGAGCGACGGCTTCCGCCGGGCCTTCCTGCGGCGGGTCGCGGCGGACGCGGGCCGGGCGTTCGTCCCGGCGCCCGACACCCGTTTCGGTGTGCTGCGCGAGGAGCAGCTGGACCGGCTGGGCGATCTGATCGAGGAGCACGCGGACACCGCCGCGCTGCTGCGGCTGCTGGAGGAAGGGGTGCCGGAGGGACTGCCGTTCGTGCCTCCGGGGGCGCCATGAGGGGTACGCACACGACGAATCCGGAGTTCGACGGCGACATGGAGGACGACACAGCATGACGACCGCGCACAACACCACCCCGCAGTACCCCTTCACCGCGGTGGTCGGGATGGACGATCTGCGGCTCGCGCTGCTGCTGAACGCGGTGAGCCCCGCGGTGGGCGGCGTGCTGGTCCGCGGCGAGAAGGGCACCGCCAAGAGCACCGCAGTCCGGGCGCTGTCGGCGCTGATGCCGGCGGTGGACGTGGTCGGCGGCTGCCGCTTCGCCTGCGCGCCGGACGCGCCCGACCCCGGCTGCCCCGACGGGCCGCACGAGACCGGCGCCGTCGAGGAGCGCCCGACGCGGATGGTCGAACTCCCCGTCGGCGCCTCCGAGGACCGGCTGGTCGGCGCGCTGGACATCGAGCGGGCACTGTCGGAGGGCGTGAAGGCCTTCGAGCCGGGCCTGCTGGCGGACGCGCACCGCGGCATCCTGTACGTCGACGAGGTCAATCTGCTCCATGACCACCTCGTGGACCTGCTGCTGGACGCGGCCGCCATGGGTGCCTCGTACGTGGAGCGCGAGGGGGTCTCCGTACGTCACGCGGCCCGTTTCCTGCTCGTCGGGACGATGAACCCCGAAGAGGGCGAGCTGCGGCCGCAGTTGCTGGACCGCTTCGGGCTCACGGTCGAGGTCGCCGCCTCCCGCGTGCCCGACGAGCGGGTGACGGTCGTCCGGCGCCGGCTGGCCTACGACGCCGATCCGGCCGGTTTCGCGGCGGACTGGGCGGCCGAGGAGGACGCGCTGCGCGGGCGGATCGCCGCGGCCCGGGAGCTGCTGCCGCGGGTGACGCTGGGTGATGCGGCGCTCCGGCAGATCGCCGCGACCTGTGCCGCGTTCGAGGTGGACGGGATGCGCGCGGACATCGTGATGGCGCGCACCGCCACCGCGCTGGCCGCCTGGGCGGGGCGGACGGACGTCCTGGAGGAGGACGTGCGGCAGGCCGCGCTGCTGGCGCTGCCGCACCGCCGGCGCCGTAATCCGTTCGACGCCCCCGGTCTGGACGAGGACAAACTCGACCAGACGCTGGAGGAGTTCGGGGCGGACGAGGGCACCGGCGACGACGACCCGGAGCCGGACGGTCCGGACGGCGGTCCCGACGGGGGCGGCCCGGACGGCGGCGGTCCGGAGGGCGGCGGACAGCCGCCGCAGGACGGCGGGCCGGAGGAGGCACCGCTGCCGCCGGAGGCCGAACTCCCCCACCAGCAGGACCGGGAGGCCCCGCAGACGCCGCAGGCCCCCGAGAAGCCCGAGCCCGAGAGCGCACCGCAGGGCGGCGCGGCCGGGGAGAAGGCGGCGGTCGGGGCCACCGAGCCGTTCCGCACCCGGCGGCTGGATGTGCCGGGCCTGGGCGAGGGCGCGGACGGCCGCCGCTCCCGGGCTCGTACCGCGCACGGCCGGACCACCGGCGCCCGCCGCCCCCAGGGCTCCCTGGGCAAGCTGCATCTGGCGGCGACCGTGCAGGCCGCTGCGCCGCACCAGCGGTCCCGCGGCCGCAGCGGGCGGGGACTGGTGGTGCGCCGGGACGATCTGCGTGAGGCGGTCCGCGAGGGGCGGGAGGGCAATCTGGTCCTGTTCGTCGTGGACGCCTCCGGTTCGATGGCGGCGCGGAAGCGGATGAGCGCGGTCAAGGGCGCGGTGCTCTCGCTGCTGCTGGACGCCTACCAGCGGCGCGACAAGATCGGCCTGATCACCTTCCGCGGCACCGGCGCCGAGCTGGCGCTGCCCCCGACCTCCTCGGTCGAGGCGGGCGCGGCGCGGCTGGAGCAGCTGCCGACGGGCGGCCGTACGCCGCTGTCCGAGGGCCTGCTGCGGGCCCATGAGGTGCTGCGGGTGGAGCGGATGCGGGATGCCTCGCGGCGGCCGCTGCTGGTCGTCGTCACCGACGGCCGGGCGACCGGCGGCCCGGAGCCCGTCGTGCGGGCCGCCCGCGCCGCCCGGCTGCTGGCCGGTGAGGGCACCGCGTCGGTGGTCGTGGACTGTGAGGCGGGCCCGGTGCGGCTGGGTCTCGCGGGCGAGCTGGCCCGGGAGCTCCAGGGCACCGCGATCACCCTCGACGAACTGCGCGCGGACAGTGTCTCCGCGCTCGTACGGACCGTGCAGGGCAACAGGAAGGCCGCGTAATGCCGCAGGGGCAGCCGTCCGTCGTACCGAACGACGGGCTCACCACCCGCCAGCGCCGCAACCGTCCGCTGGTGTTCGTCCACACCGGCCAGGGCAAGGGCAAGTCCACCGCCGCCTTCGGGCTGGCGCTGCGCGCCTGGAACCAGGGCTGGCCGGTCGGGGTGTTCCAGTTCGTGAAGTCGGCGAAGTGGAAGGTCGGCGAGGAGCGGGCGCTGAAGGTGCTCGGGGAGTCCGGTGAGGGCGGCACCGTCGCCTGGCACAAGATGGGCGAGGGCTGGTCCTGGGTGCAGCGCGACATCGCCTCCAGCGAGGACGCGGCGCGCGAGGGCTGGGAGCAGGTCAAGCGGGATCTGGCCGCGGAGACCTACAAGCTGCTGGTGCTGGACGAGTTCGCGTATCCGCTGAAGTGGGGCTGGATCGACACCGAGGAGGTGGTGTCGGTGCTGCGCGACCGCCCCGGTACGCAGCATGTCGTCATCACCGGGCGGAACGCCCCCGAGGCGCTGCTGGACTTCGCCGATCTGGTGACGGACATGACCAAGGTCAAGCACCCGATGGACACGGGCCAGAAGGGCCAGCGGGGCATCGAATGGTGAACAGGGAGCACAGCGCGTGAGCAGCGGGTCGATTCCACGGCTGGTGATCGCCGCACCGTCGTCCGGCGCGGGCAAGACGACGGTGGCCACCGGCCTGATGGCGGCGTTCGCCGAGGCCGGGCTCACGGTGTCGCCGCACAAGGTGGGTCCCGACTACATCGACCCCGGCTACCACTCCCTGGCGACCGGCCGCCCCGGCCGCAATCTGGACGCCTATCTGTGCGGGCCGGACCGGATCGCGCCGCTGTTCCTGCACGGGGCGGCGGGCGCCGATGTCGCGCTCGTCGAGGGCGTGATGGGGCTGTTCGACGGGGCGTCCGGAATGGGCGAGCTGTCCTCGACGGCGCATGTCGCGAAGCTGCTGCGGGCGCCGGTGGTGCTGGTGGTGGACGCGTCCTCGCAGTCCCGGTCGGTGGCCGCGCTGGTGCACGGCTTCGCCTCCTGGGACCCGGAGGTGCGGCTGGCCGGGGTGATCCTCAACAAGGTCGGCTCGGACCGCCACGAGGAGCTGCTGCGGGAGGCGATGGACTCCTCCGGGGTGCCGGTGCTGGGCGCCCTGCGCCGCGACGGGCGGGCCGGTACGCCCTCCCGGCACCTGGGCCTGGTGCCGGTCGCCGAACGGCGGGCCGAGGCCGTGGAGTCGGTGGCCGAACTCGCCGCGCGCATCCGTGCGGGCTGCGATCTGGAGGCGCTGCTGGCGCTGGCGCGTACGGTGCCGGAGCTGCCGGACGCGGCCTGGGACCCGGCGGCGCACCTCGCACCGGCCGAGGGGACGGCCGCCGCGCCGGAGCAGCCGCTGATCGCCGTCGCGGGCGGCGCCGCATTCACCTTCTCGTACGCCGAACACGCCGAGCTGCTGGCCGCCGCTGGCGCCGAGGTGGCCCCGTTCGACCCGCTGCGGGACGAGCAACTGCCGCCCGGCACCCAGGGGTTGGTGATCGGCGGCGGCTTCCCCGAGATGTACGCGCCGGATCTGTCGGCGAATGCCCCACTGCGCGCCGCGGTGGCCGAACTGGCCGCTTCCGGGGCGCCGGTGTCCGCCGAGTGCGCCGGGCTGCTGTACCTCTCCCGGTCTCTGGACGGGAAGCCGATGTGCGGGGTGCTGCCCGCCGAGGCCCGGATGACCGAACGGCTCACCCTCGGCTACCGCGAGGCGGTGGCGCTCTCGGACAACGCGCTGGCCGCGGCCGGCACCCGGGTGCGCGGCCACGAGTTCCACCGCACGGCACTGGAGCCGGGCGCGGGCGCGGACCCGGCGTGGGGGCTGACGCATCCGGAGCGCCGGGTGGAGGGCTTTGTGTCCGGCGGCGTGCATGCCTCGTATCTGCATGTGCACTGGGCCGCCGAACCGTCGCTGGCCGGGCGGCTGGTGGCGAGCGCGGCACGGAGCGCGGCGGCCCGGGGTGACGGCCGGTGACCGGCGTATGGCCGATGACCGGCGTACGGCCGGTGGGCGGCGGCAGACGTCCGGGCCGGGGCACCCGTCAGCGGCCGGGGGCAGCGGCCGCCAACGGGCCGGTCGGGCCGACCGCGGTCCTGGAGGGGCGGCCCGGACGGATCGCCTCCGGCCGGAGAGCCGTCGCGGCATGACGCTCCGAACTCCCGACGAGACCGGCGGTGCCGCGGCGCCGCTGGTCGTCGGGGTGGGGGCGCGCCGTGGTGTGCCGGTGTCCGAGGTGCTGGACCTGATCGCGGCCGCCCGCGCGGCGGCCGGGTGTACGGACCGGCCGGTCGTCGCGCTGGCGACGGTCGCGGCCAAGGCGGCGGAGCCGGGCCTGCTCAGGGCGGCCCGCCGGCTGGGGGTGCCGCTGCGGTCCTTCCCGGCGGCGGCCCTGGCGGCGGTGCCGGTGCCCGCTCCGTCCGGCGCCGCGGCGGCCGCCGTCGGGACGCCGAGCGTGGCCGAGGCGGCGGCGCTGCTGGCCGCCGGGCCGGGCGCGGAACTGCTCGCCGGCAAGCGGAAGTCGGCGCCACGGGACCGGCCGCCCGGGGCAACGTGTGCGCTGGCCGGGCCCGCTGTAACGAAGAGCGGTGCCCTTACCGCTGGTAGGGAGGGAGCGGCCACCTACCGCTCTTCCGCTGCGGATATCGTCATGACCTCCCCCAACCCGCCCCGCCGTGGCCCGGATCGGTGGACGGCGGTCGCCGGCGACCCGGCGCCCGGCAGCGGACCCTCCGGCACCAAGGAGACCTAGTGACGACCTCTCCCGCACTGCTCATCGCCGGTCACGGCACCCGCGACGAAGGCGGGGCCGACGCCCTGCGCGCCCTGGTACGCCTGCTCGCCGAGCGCCACCCCGAGGTGCCGGTCGCCGGCGGGTTCTTCGGCGCCCCGGCCTCGCCGCTGCCGCTGTCCGACGCCGTCGACGGGCTCGTCGAGCGGGGCGCGGACCGGCTCGCCGTCATACCCCTGCTGACCGCCCCGACCGGCCCGGTCCCGGAGGCGCTGCCCACGGTGCTGGCGCGGGCGAGCGAGCGCCACCCCGGGCTCACCCATGTCTGCGGCGCCGAACTGGGGCCGCATCCCAAGCTGCTCGACGTACTGGAGCGGCGGCTGGACCAGGCACTGGGCAGCGGCGCCCGCAAGCCCGCCGACCGGGCCAGCACCACGGTGCTGCTGGTGGGCCACGGCGCGACCGATCCGCACGCCAACGCCGAGGTGGCACGGGCCGCGCGGCTGCTGTGGGAGGGGCGCGGCTTCGCGGGCGTGGAGACCGCGTTCGTCTCGCAGGCGGCCCCCGACGTCCCGGCGGGCCTGGACCGGTGCCGGGCGCTGGCGACCGCGGCGGGCGCCGGTGAACCGGACCGGATCGTGGTGCTGCCCTACTTCCTCCTCCCCGGCGGCCCGGTGGAGCGGCTGCACATGCAGGCCGAGGGCTGGGCCGCGGCGCATCCCGGCACCGAGGTCTTCGGCGCGACGGTGATCGGCCCGGAGCCCGAGGTGGCCGATGTGGTCATGGAGCGCTACCGCGCGGCGGTGGCGGGCGAGCCGCCGTTCGCCTCCGCGCCGTGCAGTTGCCGGGCGGCGGCGGAGGACGCCCGGCAGCCGCACGGTGCGGCATGGCAGGGCGCTTCCCTGACCGCGGGCGCCGGGGACCGGTGAGCATGCCCTCGCCCACCGCGGCCGCCCGTCTCGGGGGCCCCGGCCCGGCCGCCCCGCCGCCCGAACCCGATCTGCGGCACCACGGCGACGCCGAGGTACGGGGCGCGGACGCCGGGCTGACGGATCTGGCGGTCAATGTCCGCACCGGCACTCCCCCGGCCTGGCTCAAGGCCCGGATCGCCGCGTCGCTGGACGGTCTCGCCGCCTACCCCGACGGCCGTGCGGCCCGCCGGGCGGTGGCGGCGCGGCACGGACTGCCTACGGAGCGGGTGCTGCTCACCTCGGGGGCCGCGGAGGCGTTCGTGCTGCTCGCCCGCGCCCTGCCGGCCCGTCGGCCGGTGGTGGTGCATCCGCAGTTCACCGAGCCCGAGGCGGCGCTGCGGGACGCCGGGCACGAGGTCGGGCGGGTGCTGCTCGACGCACGCGACGGGTTCCGGCTGGACCCGGCCGCGGTGCCCGAGGACGCCGATCTGGTCGTCGTCGGCAACCCCACCAACCCCACCTCGGTCCTGCACCCCGCCGAGGCGCTGGCCTCCCTGGCGCGGCCGGGCCGGACGCTGGTGGTGGACGAGGCGTTCATGGACGCGGTGCCCGGTGAACGGGCGGCGCTGGCCGGGCGGACGGATCTGCCGGGGCTCGTGGTGCTGCGCAGCCTCACCAAGACCTGGGGCCTGGCCGGGCTGCGGATCGGCTATGTGCTGGCCGCCCCGGACACCGTCGCCGCCCTGGAGCGGGCCCAGCCACTGTGGCCGGTCTCCAGTCCCGCGCTGGCCGCCGCCGAGGCGTGCTGTACGCCGCGGGCGCTGGCGGAGGCGGCCGCGGCGGCCGAGGCGATCGCCGTGGACCGGGACCATCTGCTGGCCCGGCTGGGCGAGTTCCGGCAGATCCGGACGGCCGGCCCGGCGGCGGGCCCGTTCGTACTGATCCGGCTGCCGGACGCGGACCGGGTACGGGCCGCGCTGCGGGACCGCGGCTTCGCGGTGCGCCGCGGTGACACCTTCCCCGGTCTGGGCCCCGACTGGCTGCGGCTCGCGGTGCGCGACCGGGCCACCACGGACCGCTTCGTGACGGCGCTGGGAGAGGTGCTCGGGTAGGGCGGACGCGACGGTCTCCCGCGGCCGGACCCCGCCAGTCCATGCCTGGCGGGGCTCCCGGCGAGGGTGAGGTGTGCCGCACGGTCCGCGGCCCGTACGGCACACCCCGGGCCGTACACCGCGCGCGACGCCCCCACAGCACCGGCGCGGTGTACGGGGTCGGTCAGCCGCGGCCCTCGGGTGCGGCGCTGCGGCGCCGGCGGGCGAAGACCATCGCCCCCGCACCCGCGGCGAGCAGCAGTGCGGCGCCGCCGGCGAGGTACGGGGTGGCCGAGCTGCCGCCGGTCTCCGCGAGGTTCTGGGTGCTGGTCCCGGAGCCCGTCTGCGTCGCCTCGGTGCCCTTGCCGCCGGCCGGCTCGGTGCCGCCGCCGGTCTGACCGCCGCTGGTGCCGCCGGAGCCGTTCTCCTCGGGCGCCTTGCTGCGCGGCGTGGTGCAGGTGGCCTTGGCCAGCGTGACCCGGCCGTGCACGTCGGCGACGTTCAGCTTCAGCGGGTTGACGGAGACATCGAGGTCGAGGGCGGTGGCCGCGGCGCCCTTGGACGTCACGTTCTTCTTGGACAGGTCGAGCCGCACCTGGCCCACCCCCGGCACCTTGACCTTGGTCGTGCCGCCCGCAGTGAGCGTGACCTTCTGCCCCAGGACGCGCACCGTGCCCAGCACGTTCGCCTCCGCGCGGGGCCGCGCGCCCGCCTCGCAGACCGCCTTGGCGGTGACCTGCTGGACCTCGATCACGGAGAGCAGCGGCAGACCGGGCAGATGCACCTTGGCCCGGACGAGGTTGGCGTAGCCCTCGGCGGCGCGGCGGTCGGCGGTGGCCCGTGCGGTGGCGGCGTCGGCGCGCAGCACGCTGAACGGCCGGCCGTGGTCGATGCCGTCGAGCTTGACGGTGAGCGCGGTCTTGCTGGCCGAGGCCGGGGCGTGCACCTCGTTGAGGGCGACGTTCAGCGGGACATCGAGCGTCTTGTTGAGCAGCCCGACGTTCACGCCGGTGCGCAGCACGACCGCGTCGGCGGTGCCGCGGGCCGGGCCATGGTCTCCGGTGGCATGCGCGGGGACGGCGCCGAGGAGGACGGCGGGACCGGCCGTGAGCGCGGTGGCGACGAGGGTCGCGGCGAGGCGTCGGGGCATGCCGAAGGAGCTGGTGGGACTGGTGGACACGTGTGTGGAACCCTCACAGGAGAAATGGAGCCGCCGGCCGCGCCAATGGGGGACATCGCGCGGGCCGACGGCATCGACCCGCACATCGTGTCCGCACCGAGGGTGAACGGGCAGCCACGTGGCGTCAGTTCATCCCAATGGGTGGTTTCCGTGCCTGTATTCGATTCCTGCGACACGGGGCACCACCGGCGCCCCAGCCGCCCCACCTCCCGGGTGACCCGCGTTGACCGCGCAGGTTCACCGGGTCACCCCGGCGGCTATCCCACGACCTGCCCCCGCAGCACCACCCGGCGCGGCGCCGCCAGCACCCGGACGTCCGCGCGCGGATCGCTCTCGTAGACCACCAGGTCCGCCGGGGCGCCCTCGGTGAGGCCGGGGCGGCCCAGCCAGTCCCGGGCGCCCCAGGTGGTCGCGGAGAGGGCCGCCACGGCGGGCAGACCGGCCCGGGTCAGCTCGACGACCTCCTCGGCGACCAGACCGTGGGCGAGCGAGCCGCCGGCGTCCGTACCGGCGAAGACGGGCACTCCGGCGTCGTAGGCCGCCCGGACGGTGTCGTAGCGGCGGTCGTGCAGGCGCCGCATGTGGTCCGCCCAGCGCGGGAACTTCGCCGCGCCGCCGTCCGCGAGCCGCGGGAAGGTGGCGATGTTGACGAGCGTGGGGACGATGGCCACGCCGCGCTCGGCGAACAGCGGGATGGTCTCCTCGGTGAGCCCGGTGGCGTGCTCGATGCAGTCGATACCGGCCTCGACGAGCGGAGCGAGGGTGTCCTCGGCGAAGCAGTGCGCGGTCACCCGGGCGCCGAGACGGTGGGCCTCGGCGATGGCAGCCTCGACCGCTCCGCGGGGCCAGCAGGCCTCCAGGTCGCCCGTGGAGCGGTCGATCCAGTCGCCGACGAGTTTGACCCAGCCGTCGCCGCGGCGGGCCTCCTGGGCGACATAGGCGGCCAGGTCCTCCGGCTCGATCTCGTGCGCGTAGTTGCGGATGTAGCGCCTGGTACGGGCGATGTGGCGCCCGGCGCGGATGATCCGCGGCAGGTCCTCGCGGTCGTCGACCCAGCGGGTGTCGGAGGGGGAGCCGGCGTCGCGGATCAGCAGGGTGCCGGCGTCACGGTCGGTGAGCGCCTGCTTTTCGCTGGTGGGGGCGTCCACCGGGCCGTGGGCGTCCAGGCCCACATGGCAGTGGGCGTCGACCAGGCCCGGCAGGGCCCAGCCCGTCACCGTGGTGGCATCCCGTGCCATCGATGGCCGGTCGAAGGTCACCCGGCCGCCGACCACCCACAGCTCGTCGCGCACATCGTCCGGTCCGACGAGGACCCTCCCCTTGAGGTGCAGCACCGCACCTTCACTCATGGACGTCATACCGGCACTGTAGGCGGCGCGGTACGGCGGGCGGCCGGGGCGGTCGCGCCGGTTCGCACGGCCGGCTTTCCCCGCCCGTTTCCGGGACGCCGGGCGCCCCGCCGGACTTTCCGCCGGAACTTTTTTCCGTGCACTCTCCGTGTGGCTTCCGCCACCCGCGCCGCACCGTTCTCCGTGTGTTCCCGGCGACTCTGCGTACGTTTCACGCGGTCTTCCGGGAGATCGCCTCACGCATGTTCCCGCGGGTCTTGTCACGGTCTTGCCGCGCAGGTTTCCATGGGCCTGCGCCCGGCCTTCCGGCGGCGAATTCCCAATTTCTTAGAAGTACAGCTTCCCGTATTCTTCTGCCCGCTTTTCCGCACCTCAAACGCCAAGATTTCGCTAGTGGCAAGTACCGTAATTCGGACGGATCTCATGGGTGTTACGGAGCTGTGACCGACTACACAACGTGTCCATTTCGCCCCGAACATCCCGGTCAAATCGGCACATCTTGCGGTGGCATCGCGCACCCGGGCGCCCCCGCGCGATAACACACCCTGGCCGCTTCCGTAACCCCTGCCCACGATGCAATTTCCATTTTCCCTAGGTAAATTTAATTCCCATGACCGCCGCACAAGCAGACCATGCCGGTGCCCGAAGCGATTTCAGAGAATTTCCGGAGGGCTTCAAGCTCGACACCCCACGCGTGGAGGACGGAGCCGCGATCTGGCGCATCGCCCGCGACTCGAAGGCGCTGGATCTCAACTCCTCGTACAGCTACCTCCTGTGGTGTCGCGACTTCGCCGCCACCTCCGTAGTCGCCCGCGACGCGGAGGGCGAGCCGGCCGCCTTCATCACCGGATACCTCCGCCCGGAACGCCCGGAGACCCTCGTCGTCTGGCAGGTCGCCGTCGACGACGCGCACCGTGGGCAGGGACTGGCGGCCGCACTCCTGGACGGGCTCGCCGCCCGGGCCAGGGACGAGCTGGGCGTACGTTTCGTCGAGACCACCGTGACCCCCGACAACACCGCATCCAACCGGTTGTTCGCGTCCTTCGCCGAGCGGCACTCAGTGCCCCTCAAGAGCGAGGTGCTCTTTGACGCAGGGCTGTTCCCGGAGCAGGGCCACGAGCCGGAGGTGCTGCACCTCATCGGCCCGTTCGAGCCACCGGCCCGCTCGGGGCACTGACGCACCCAGGACAGGACCGCGCGACGACGGCGCCGCAGCGGTCAGGCGGAACCCGGCACACACCCCGTGACACGGCCGGTACCGCCCAGCACCCAACAGACTTCCTCATCCTTCGCCACTCATCTCCCAGGAGCATGCTGTGACCATCACCCAGCCCGATCTGAGCGTCTTCGAGACCGTGGAGTCGGAGGTGCGCAGCTACTGCCGTAGCTGGCCCACCGTCTTCGACCGTGCGCAGGGCAGCCGCATGACCGACGAGGACGGCCACACCTACCTCGACTTCTTCGCCGGCGCCGGGTCACTCAACTACGGCCACAACAACCCCGTCCTGAAACGCGCCCTGATCGACTACATCGAGCGGGACGGCGTCACCCACGGCCTGGACATGTCCACCGTGGCCAAGCGGGCCTTCCTGGAGTCGTTCCAGAACATCATCCTGCGGCCCCGTGACCTGCCCTACAAGGTCATGTTCCCGGGCCCGACGGGCGCCAACTCCGTCGAGGCCGCGCTGAAGCTGGCCCGTAAGGTCAAGGGCCGCGAGTCGATCGTGTCCTTCACCAACGCCTTCCACGGCATGTCGCTGGGCGCCCTCGCCGTCACCGGTAACTCCATGAAGCGGGCCGGCGCCGGTATCCCGCTGGTGCACGGCACCCCGATGCCGTTCGACAACTACCTCGACGGCACCTACCCGGACTTCCTGTGGTTCGAGCGGCTGCTGGAGGACCAGGGCTCCGGTCTGAACACCCCCGCCGCCGTGATCGTCGAGACGGTCCAGGGCGAGGGCGGCATCAACGTCGCCCGTCCCGAGTGGCTGCGCGCCCTGTCCGACCTGTGCGAGCGCTGGGACATGCTGCTCATCGTCGACGACATCCAGATGGGCTGCGGCCGCACGGGTGCCTTCTTCTCCTTCGAGGAGGCGGGCATCGTGCCGGACATCGTCACCGTCTCGAAGTCCATCAGCGGCTACGGCCTGCCGCTCGCGCTCACCCTGTTCAAGCCTGAGCTGGACATCTGGGAGCCGGGCGAGCACAACGGCACCTTCCGCGGCAACAACCCGGCCTTCGTGACCGCCGCCGCGACGCTGGACACCTACTGGGCCGACGGCCAGATGGAGAAGCAGACTCTCGCCCGCGGTGAGATCGTCGAAGCGCACCTGAAGGCGATCGCCGAGGAGCACCCGGACGCCATCGCCGAGTACCGCGGCCGCGGTCTGGTGTGGGGCCTGGAGTGCAACGACAAGCCCCTGGCCAACAAGATCGCGGCCCGCGCCTTCGAGCTGGGTCTGCTGATCGAGACCTCCGGCCCGGAGAGCGAGGTCGTCAAACTGCTCCCCGCACTGACGACCACCCCCGAGGAACTGGACGAGGGACTCCGCGTCCTCGCCCGCGCGGTCCGCGACTGCGCCTGATCGGCCCAGCGGCCCCAGAGATCCTTACCGTTCCACAGAAAGGCACCGAGCACCGTGATCGTCCGATCCTTCAAGGACATCGAAGGCACCGACCGCCACGTCAAGGCCAAGTCCGGCACCTGGGAGAGCAAGCGCATCGTGCTCGCCAAGGAGCGCGTCGGCTTCTCGCTGCACGAGACCACGCTGTACGCCGGGACCGAGACGTCGATGTGGTACGCGAACCACATCGAAGCCGTACTCTGCGTAGAGGGTGAGGCCGAGCTCACGAACGATGAGACCGGCGAGAAATACACCATCACGCCGGGCACGATGTACCTGCTCGACGGGCACGAGAAGCACACCATGCGGATCAAGGAGGACTTCCGCTGCGTGTGTGTCTTCAACCCGCCCGTCACCGGCCGCGAGGACCACGACGAGAACGGGGTCTACCCGCTTCTCACCGAACCGGAGTCTGAGCCCGAAACGGTCTGAGGCGCCGCCCGCCCGCTGCCCCGTCCGGCAGCGCCCAGGAGGCACGCACACGCACGTAAGCCAGATTCCGTACGAGAGGAGAGGAAGGCAACACCATGACCACCGCACCCGAGCGCACCGCCGACCTGTACCCGACCCGTGGGACCGCTGAGGTCATCACCCCGCGGAAGGACCCGGTGGTGTGGTCGCAGCCCGGAACGGCCGGCCCCTTCGAGCCGTCCGAGCTGAGCGACTTCGAACGCGACGGCTTTTTCGCCATCGGGGAACTGCTCACGCCGGAAGAAGTCGCGGTGTACCGCGCCGAACTGGACCGGCTCGTGCTCGACCCGACGATGCGCGCCGACCCGCGCTCCATCGTCGAGCCGAAGTCACAGGACGTACGGACCGTGTTCGAGGTGCACAAGATCAGCGAGGTGTTCGCCAAGCTCGTCTCCGATCCGCGGGTGGTCGGCCGGGCCCGTCAGATCCTCGGCTCGGACGTGTATGTCCATCAGTCGCGGATCAATGTGAAGCCGGGCTTCGGTGCCTCCGGCTTCTACTGGCACTCCGACTTCGAGACCTGGCACGCCGAGGACGGGCTGCCGAATATGCGCACCGTGTCGGTCTCGATCGCGCTGACGGAGAACTACGACACCAACGGCGGCTTGATGATCATGCCCGGCTCACACCAGCACTTCGTGGGCTGCGAGGGCGCGACGCCGAAGGACAATTACAAGCGGTCACTCCAGATGCAGGACGCGGGCATCCCGTCGGACGAGGTGCTGACGAAGCTGGCGGACACGCACGGGGTCCGCCTCTTCACGGGTCAGGCCGGCTCGGCGACGTGGTTCGACTGCAACGCCATGCACGGCTCGGGCGACAACATCACGCCCTACCCCCGCAGCAATGTCTTCATCGTCTTCAACAGCGTGGAGAACGAAGCGGTGGAGCCGTTCGCGGCACCGGTCCGGCGCCCGGAATACATCGGGGCCCGCGACTTCGCTCCGGTGCGTTAGGGGACGTTCGCACCGGTGGCGCGGCCGCCGCACAGCAGGTCTGTGCGGCGGCCGCGCCGTGTTGTGCGGCCGGTGCGCGGGGCCCCGCCGGGGCGGCCCGCACCGGCGGACGGCTCCTCAGGCATCCAGCGCCGGGTAGTCGACGTAGCCGGAGTCGTCACCGCCGTAGAAGCTCGCCCGGTCCGGGGTGTTGAAGGGGCCGCCGAGCGCCAGCCGCCGGGGCAGATCGGGGTTGGCGAGGAACAGCGCGCCGTACGCCAGCAGATCGGCCTCGCCCTCCTCGACCAGCGACAGCTCCTCGGGACCGGTGGGCCGGCCCACGGTGGCCGGGTTGAGCAGGAACGTCCCGCCGAAGCGCTTGCGCAGCCGGGCCAGCAGCTCCAGATCGAGCACATCGCAGGTGTGCAGATAGGCCAGGCCCAGCGGGGCGACGGCCTCGATCACGGCGGTGTAGGTGGCCTCGGGCGCGGGCTCGTCGATGTCGTTGAAGGGGTTGCCGGGCGACAGCCGCAGACCGGTGCGGTGCGCACCGGCCTCGGCCGCGACGGCCTTGACGACCTCGATGGCGAAGCGGGCGCGGGCCTCGTCGGAGCCGCCCCAGGCGTCCGTCCGCAGGTTGGTGTTGGGCGCCAGGAACTGGTGGATCAGATAGCCGTTCCCGCCATGGATCTCCACACCGTCGAACCCGGCCTCCAGGGCGTTGCGGGCCGCCGCCGCGAAGCCCTGGATGGTCCGGTGGATCTCCTCGTCGGTCAGCTCGCGCGGGGTGACGAAGTCCGTCGGGCCGTCCTGGGTGAAGCCCTGGCCGGCCGCGCCGACCGCGGAGGGCGCGACGGGCACCAGGCCGTCGGGCAGCAGCACCGGGTGACCGATGCGGCCGCCGTGCCAGAGCTGACCGAAGATCTTGCCGCCCGCGGCGTGCACGGAGTCGGTGACCCGGCGCCATCCGGCGACCTGCTCCGGGGTGTGCAGTCCGGGGGTGAGCGGGTAGCCACGGCCGACCGGCTCGGTCTGCGAGGCCTCGGTGATGATGAGTCCGGCCGAGGCCCGCTGGGTGTAGTAGCGGACCATCGACGGGGTCGGAACGCCCTCGGCGGTGGCGCGGTTGCGGGTCATCGGGGCCATGACGAGGCGGTTGGCGAGCGGGATGCCGGCGAGGTCTATCGGGTCGAACGCGGTGGTCACTGGGGGCCTTTCCACTGCTTCCTGAACAAGATCGTTTCCCATTACACCAGCTGCTCCCACGCCCCCGCCCGCCCCCTGTTCCCCGGCCGCCGTTACCCCAGCAGGGCCAGCAACCGGTCCACGTCATCCGTCGAGTTGTAGAGGTGGAAGGCCGCGCGGAGCAGCCCGCCGCGCACCGAGATCCGCACCCCCGCCGCGGCGGCCCGGTCCTCCGCGTCCGCGATCCCCGGGGTGGAGACGATCGCCGAACCGGGCGCGGGCCGCGGCGTCAGACCCCGCTCGGCCAGCCCCGCGCGGTAGTGGTCGGCGAGCGCGTTGTTGTGGGCATGGATGGTCTCCACGCCCAGCTCCCCCAGGAGGCCGAGGGACTGCTCCGCGCCGACGTAGGAGAAGTGCGCGTACGGTTCGTCGAAGCGCCGGGCGGTGGCCGCCGGCTGGATCAGCCCGTAGTTGGACGCGCCGATGTCCTCCCCCGCGACCCAGCCCGCATGCAGCGCGGCCGGCCACTCCGCGCCCCGCCCGTAGTCCCCGCCGAACGCCATGAAGGTCGTCCCGCGCGGACACAGCAGCCACTTGAACGCCCCGGCGACGACGAAGTCGAAGTCGGCGGCGCGCAGCGGCAGCCAGCCGGCGGCCTGGGTGATGTCGAGGTAGGTGCGCGCCCCATGAGCCCGGGCGGCCTCGCGCACCGCCGCCATATCGGCGATCCGGCCGTCCAGCGACTGCACGGCGCTGAAGGCGACCAGCGCGGTGCCGGGGCGCACGGCGTCGGCGAGCGCCTCCAGCGGCACGGTGCGCAGCTTGATGCCCGGGCGGGCGGCGAGCGGATTGAC
This sequence comes from Streptomyces sp. P9-2B-2, assembly GCF_030406865.1. Taxonomy (NCBI): domain Bacteria; kingdom Bacillati; phylum Actinomycetota; class Actinomycetes; order Kitasatosporales; family Streptomycetaceae; genus Streptomyces; species Streptomyces sp. P9-2B-2. The sequence goes on from NZ_CP129126.1 coordinate 2,275,788, forward strand.
CAGGGAGCTGAAGTCGCCCTCGGGGGCCAGCACTTCGGCACCCTCCGGGAGCGTGGCGGCGACGAACGCGGACTGCACCGCGACCGAACTGCCCAGCGCGACCCGCTCGGCGGGCACGTCCAGCAGCCGGGCGAAGGCGGCACGGGAGGCGGTGGCGGCGGCGAAGTAGTCGCGGCCCATGGTTCCGTAGGAGGCGGACTCCTCCAGGGCCGCGCGCAAGGCGTCGGCACTGCGCCGCGGGAGCAGTCCGCTGGAGGCGGAGTTCAGATAGGTCGTCTCGGGCGCGAATTCGGCCCCGCCGAGTGGCTCACGTCGATGCATGTCCCCACTCTGCTCGGCACAGCGCGCCCCGTCCATGGCGACTCCGTCCGGCCGGCCCGCACCACGTCCCTGTCACCGCAGATCACGACGGGTGCGGGCGGCGGCTCCCCACCTCACTTCCCGGGCACGGCGCAGCCGTCGTCCCCGCACACCCCGGCGTCCCCGGCCGCCCCGAGCGGCTCCGCCCCGTCGGCGTACGCACGCTCCAGGGCCTCCCGGAAGACCTCGGCGGGCTGCCCGCCGGAGATGCCGTACCGGCGGTCGATGACGAAGAACGGCACCCCCGTGGCACCCAGCTCCGCGGCCTCCCGCTCCTCGGCACGCACCTCCTCCGCATACGCCCCGGGGTCGGCCAGCACCCGGTCGGCCTCCTCGGCGGGCAGCCCCGCGCCGACCGCGGTCGCACGGAGCACAGCGGGCTCACCGAGCCGCCCGGCCTCAGCGAAATTGGCCCGGTAGAAGGCATCGAGCAGCGCCTCCTCGACGCCATGCTCCCGGGCGAGGTGCAGCAGCCGGTGCAGATCGAAGGTGTTGCCGTGGATCCGGTCGGACCGGTACTCCAGCCCCTCCCCCGCGGCCGCCTCGGCGACCCGGGCCTCCATCGCCTCGGCCTGCGCCCGGCTCACGCCGTACTTCGTGGCGAGCATGTCGATCACCGGGATGTCGGTGGCGGCCGGCGCGTTCGGATCCAGCTCGAAGGAGCGGTGCACCACCTCGACGCCCTCCCGGTGCGCGAAGGCGGCGAGCCCGGCCTCGAAGCGGGCCTTGCCGATGTAGCACCAGGGGCAGGCGATATCGGACCAGATTTCGACGCGCATGAGCTGACTTTCCTCGTGGTGGGTGTGCGCGGGGGCAACGTCGGGGGGTGGGGGCGATATTCCCGGGGCGGGGGACGCCTGGCCTTCGTGGACCGCCCGGGTCAAGAACGTTCCGGTCCTCCTCTTCCTCGTGGATCTGCCGTGGGAGACGGGGGCAGGGCTTCGTGAGTCCGCACGCAGCGCGGACACCCGCACGGGGGCCAGACTCCCGATGCCTCGGGGCTGAGGGACCGGTCGGCGCTGTCGGCCGGGTACGTAGCCGCGGCCTCCCACGTCCTCCCGGAGTCACGCGAGACACGCACGGTCATGGTCATGGACGGCTCGCTGCGTGGTAACGGTGCTTCCGGAGCCGCACGTTCGCGTCCGTTGCGGCGGACAGATCACCCCGTTCGCGCGCTTCCCGGCGCTGCACGGCGAGGTCGCCGCAAACGGCGCAGCCCTCCACGGGGGTGGGTTGCAGCTCCGGCAGCGAAAGGGAGACCGCTGCGCCGACACCGCCTCCGGGTGCCCCCTCATTGCCATGGACCATGTGCTCTGCCTCTCCTTGAGCGTCTCCTCGGTACTTCGATGCTCCCGGCGATGGACGGACATCACGACGTCGCTTGAGGCGTCGCCGGGGCGTCACTCGGAAAGGCGTCAACGACACCTGAGTGGGCGTCAAACCGGTGTCATTTGAGGGTGATTCGGGCTAGCTTTGACGGCATGACGATGACCGTTGTGGTGCCGAATGACGTGCTGCGGGCCGTACGGCTGGGACTGCGCATGAGTCAGGACGAGTTAGCGACCGCGCTACGGCGCGCGGGTATCGAGCTCGGAGAACCCAACGAGGCATCAAAGCGCCTGGTACAGCGCTGGGAAGCCGGTGTCAGCAGGACGCCGAGGGGCGTGTACGCGCGGGCCCTGGAGCGGGTGACGGGCCGCCCCGTGGAGGCCCTCGGATTCTCCCTTCCGGTGCCGATGGCACGGGTGCACGCAGACGGGACAGGAGGGCATGACATGGATGCCGGGGTGGAAGGTACCGCCGCTGCGGTCAGGGGCCCGCAGCAGGCCGCGCAGTCGGGCGAGGAGACGTTCACGGGGGTGTGGCTGAGCCGGTACGAGTTCTACTCCTCCAGCCGGGATGCCACGTACGAGGGCCGGCACCACGTGGTGATCGTGCAGCACGGGAACCGGCTGACCGCGCAGAGCCTGCCCGGTGCGAGCAGCAACCCGGACAGCCCGCTCACGCTGGACCTCACCGTGGACCGGAACGTCATCACCGGTTCATGGGTGGAGCAGACGGCCGCCGACGGCTACTACAACGGCGCCCGCTACCACGGCGCCGTTCAGCTGCTGGTCGAGCCGACCGGCCGCCGTATGACCGGCAAGTGGGTCGGCTTCGGCAAGGAATTCGACGTGAACACGGGCCCCTGGGAACTGCGTCTGGTGGACCGCTCGACCGGCAAGGCCGCGTTGGCGCAGTACAGCACCCCGCCTGAGTGATCCGACGGGGCGGCGGGCTATTCCCCGGGTACGGTCCCCGCATGACCTCGTCACAGGGATTTCTCGGGTTCTGGGAGACGGCCGGGTCCGCCAAGACCTTCACCCACCCGCTCGACCCGGCGCTGCTGGACGCGTATGTGCCGCGGAGCGCGCGGGTGCTGGACTACGGATGCGGCTACGGGCGGCTGACCGCCGAGCTGGCCGGGGCCGGGTACCGCGCGGTGCGTGGGGTGGATGTCTCGGCGGCGCTGATCGCGCGGGGGAAGCGGGAGCATCCGGAGCTGGAGCTGCTGCACTGCCCCGGTTTCCCGCTGCCGTTCGCGGACGGTGCTTTCGATGCGGCGCTGCTGTTCGCGGTGCTGACCTGTGTGCCCCGGGACGCGGACCAGACGGCGATCGTCGGGGAGCTGGGGCGGCTGGTGCGGCCGGGTGGGGTGCTGTATCTGAGCGATGTGCCGTTGCAGGGGGATGCGCTCAACCGGGAGCGGTATGCGCGTTTCTCGGCGCGGTACGGGACGTACGGGGTGTTCGAGACGCCCGACGGCGGGGTGTTCCGGCACCATCCGCCGGAGCGGCTGCGGGGGCTGGTGCGGGAGGCGGGCTTCTCGGTGGTGAAGGAGCGGGAGGGGTCGGTGGCCACGCTGGACGGGCAGACCGCCGATCGGCTTCAGCTCATCGCCCGGCGGGATCCGGTACCGCCGGAGCCGGTGCCGCCGGGGGTGTCGCCAGGTCCAGCCACAGGGTGAGGTGGGTGGCGTCCGGAGCGGGGCGGCGGTCCGGGTCGGGGCGCCAGCCGAGCCGGGTGTAGAAGGCGCGGGCGCGGTGGTTGTGCCAGAGCACGTCGAGGACGGCCCGGGAGAAACCCGCCGCGCACCAGGCCCGCAGGCAGGCGCCGTGCAGGGCGCGGCCGACGCCGGTGCCCCAGTGGTGGGGGTCGACATGGAGCTGGTGGAGGGTGACGGCCGGCCGGTGGTGGTCGGCGCGGTGGCGGTAGGAGGCCGCACCGACCACGGTGCCGTGCCGGGCGGCGCAGAGCGCGGGGGTGTCGCCCCGGGCCAGGTCACGTAACCAGGCGTCGTGCCGGCGGGCCCGTTCGGCGACGACGTCGAAGGGCGCGTCCGGGAACCGGGCGCGGTGGTAGGCGGCACGGGCCCCGGTGTGCAGGGCGGCGATCGCGGGCAGGTCGGCGGCGGTCGCGGCGCGGACCTGGAGGGCCGCGTCGGGGGCGGGGCGCACGGTCGCTAGACGCCCTCGGCGCGGCCGTCGACCCGGCGCGGCAGACCGAGCGGGTTGTCCTCGTGCAGCTCGGGCGGCAGCAGCGCGGGAGGGGTGTCCTGGTAGGCGACCGGGCGCAGCCAGCGTTCCACGGCGCTGCCGCCGACGGAGGTGGACGTGGAGGTGGTGGCCGGGTAGGGGCCGCCGTGGTGCTGGGCGGGGGCGACCGCGACGCCGGTCGGCCAGCCGTTGACGACCACCCGGCCGGCGAGCGGGGTGACCTCGGCCAGCAGCCGGGCGCCGCGGCCCGCGGCATCGGTGCCGGCGCTCTCCGCGTCGCCGAGCTGAAGAGTCGCGGAGAGGTTGCCGGGGAGCCGGGCGAGTACGGCGCCGATCTCGGCCTCGTCGGCGTAGCGGGCGACGACGGTGACCGGGCCGAAGCACTCCTCCAGGAGGAGGTCGTGCGGCCCTTCGGCGGCCAGGTGGGCGGCGGGGACGGCGAGGAAACCGGCGCTGACGGTGTGCTCGCTGCCCGCGCCGGGGGTGACCGGCGCGTGGACACCGGGGAGCGCTGCGCGGGTGCGGACCCCGTCGAGGAACGCCTCGCGCATCCGGTGGTCGAGCAGCACCCCGGCCTCGGTGTCACTGACCGCCGCGGTCAGCGCCGTCAGCAGCCGGTCGCCGGTCTCGCCGCCGGGCGCCAGGACCAGGCCCGGCTTGACGCAGAACTGGCCGACGCCGAGGGTCATCGACCCGGCCAGCCCGGCCCCGATCTGCTCGGCGCGCTCGGCGGCCGCGGCCTCGGTGATCACGACGGGGTTGAGGCTGCCCAGCTCGCCGTGGAAGGGGATCGGGTGCGGGCGGGAGGCGGCCGCGTCGTACAGGGCGCGGCCGCCGCGCACCGAGCCGGTGAAGCCGGCGGCGCTGATCAGCGGGTGGCGCACCAGGTCGATACCGGCCTGGAAGCCGTGCACCAGATTGACCACGCCCTCCGGCAGGCCGACCTCCCTGGCCGCGCGGTGCAGCAGCGCGGCACACAGCTCTGAGGTCGCCGGATGGTCCGGGTGTGCCTTGACGACGACCGGGCAGCCGGCCGCGAGGGCGCTGGCGGTGTCCCCGCCCGGTACCGAGAAGGCGAGCGGGAAGTTGCTGGCGGCGTAGACCGCGACGGGGCCCAGCGGGATCTTGTAGCGGCGCAGGTCGGGCCGGGGCGGGGTGAGTCCGGGGTCGGCGTGGTCGATCAGTACGTCGAGGAACGCGCCGTCCTCGACCAGGTCCGCGAAGGCCCGCAACTGGTAGGTGGTACGGGCGAGTTCGCCGGTGAGCCGGCCCGGGCCGAGCGCCGTCTCGGCGTCGGCGGCCTCGATGACCGCCTCACCCGCCTCGTCCAGCAGATCGGCGGAGCGGCGCAACAGAGCGGCGCGTACGGTGCGGTCGGCCAGCGCGCCACGGGCGGCGTGTGCGGTGCGGACCGCGGTGTCCACCTCGTCGGCGGTGGCTTCCACCGCGACCTGTTCCCGCTGCTTCCCGGTTCGGGGGTCGACACTCCAGACTGGTGCTGCTGCTGTCGCTGCCACCGTGCATTCCTCCCGGGCGATGCTGCCGAGTCGTTCCGCGCCTTGCCGCACACCGGATCACGTTCGATATCGTGAACGCTGTTCCAGATGATGAACAACTGGGACTCTATGGCGGTCCGAACAGAGGGGTCAAGGGCGATGTCAGCTGCCGAAACCGGTGGATCGCAGGTCAAATCCGCGGTGCGGACGGTGGAGTTGCTCGAGTACTTCGCGGGTCGTCCCGGTATGCACAGCCTGGCCTCGGTCCAGGAAGCGGTCGGCTACCCGAAGTCCAGCCTCTACATGCTGCTGCGCACCCTCGCCGACCTGGGCTGGGTCGAGACCGACGCGACCGGCACCCGCTACGGCATCGGGGTGCGCGCCCTGCTCGTCGGCACCTCGTACATCGACGGCGACGAGGTGGTGGCCGCGGCCCGGCCGACGCTGGACCGGCTCTCCGACGACACCACCGAGACCATCCACCTCGCCCGGCTCGACGGCACCAACGTCGTCTATCTCGCGACCCGGCAGTCCCAGCACTATCTGCGCCCCTTCACCCGCGTCGGACGGCGGCTGCCCGCGCACTCCACCTCGCTGGGCAAGGCGCTGCTCGCCACCTACACCGACGAGCAGGTCCGGGCGATGCTGCCGCCGGCCCTCGCCCCGCTGACCGAGCACACCCGCACCGACCGCGAGCAGCTGATCGAGGAGCTGCACGCGGTACGCGAACAGGGCTATGCGGTCGACCGCGAGGAGAACACCCTGGGCCTGCGCTGCTTCGGCGTCGCGATCCCCTACCGCACCCCGGCGCGGGACGCGATCAGCTGCTCGGTGCCGGTGGCCCGGCTGGCCCCGGGGCGCGAGCAGATGATCAAGGAAGCGCTGTTCGACGCCCGCGACCGGCTGACGCTGGCGACCCGGCGGTTGTGAGGCGGAGGGCCGGTTGATATCGGCGACGGCCGGTTGAGTGCTCCTCCCCCGTGCGGCGGAGGAGGATCGTCAGCGCGGGCGAGGCGCTGCGGAGCGGCGGCCGGGAGGCTGGGCGCCATGAGCAACCGGAGAGACCACCCCGCGCGGGCCCCGTACGCCGGTGCCCTGCCGCCCGTCATACGCCCGGCGGGTCGTGCCGCCCGGCCCGTGGGGCGGCTGGCTCCGCCGACAGCCACGCCGCCCCCGCCGGCGAGGAGCTCCACTTACGCTGTGCGGATGAGCGTCGGGACGAGCGTGGCGGGGGCCGGGGCCCGTTTCTTCGCCGTACGCGAGGACGCCCGGTGCTGCTGATGGGTCGGCGCTGGGTCCATCTGGTGCTCGGCGGCGCGCTGTTGATGCCGTTCTTCCTGCTGACCTCGGTCGTCGTGCCGCTGTTCGCGGACGGCGCCAACCCGTTCCTCGACGTGGGCTGGCAGTTCGTCGCGTTCGGCGGTGCGCTGCCGCTTGCCGCCCTGGCCGCGCTGCTCTTCCCGCTGCTGCGGCCGCTGGAGGTGGCCGCCGTACGGTCGTTGTGCGGGGTGCCCGCGGAGCGGCTGGCCGAGGGGCCGGCGGTCTCCTGGGCGGCCCGGCGGCGTACGGCGCTGTGGTTCGTGGCGCATCTGCTGGCCGGCGGGATCGTCAGCGGGATGACACTGTCCGCGCCGCCGGCCGCGGTGGTGCTGTTGTTGCTGCCGTTCGCCGACCCCCTGCGGCACACCGCGCTGCCGGACACCTTCCACGGCGTGCTGGGCCCGCTCGCGGGGCTGGCGCTGCTGGCCCTGGTGGTGGGCACGGCCTGGGGTGCGGGGGCGCTGCTGGGCCGCGCCGCCCCCGTGCTGCTGGGTCCCACACCGGCCGACCGGCTGGCGGCCGCCGAGCGCCGGGCCGCCGAACTGGCGTCCCGCAACCGGCTGGCACGCGACCTGCACGACGCGGTCGGACACGCGCTGAGCGCGGTCACCCTCCAGGCGGGCGCGGCCCGCCGGGTCCTCGACACGGACCCGGAGTTCGCCCGCCGGGCGCTGGCCGCCATCGAGGAGACCACCCGTGACGCGGTCGCCGAACTGGACACCGTCCTCGGGCTGTTGCGGGAGGAGGACAGCAGCGATCCGGCCGCGCCCGCGCCCACCCTGAACGGTCTGGAGGCGCTGCTCGGCCGCACCCGGGCGGCGGGCGTACCGGTCGAGGCGACGGTCGAGGGACCGTGCGCGGGGCTGGCGCCGGTGATCTCCCGGGAGGCCTACCGGATCGTGCAAGAGGGCCTCAGCAACGCACTGCGGCACGCCGGTCCGGTACCGGTCCGGCTGCATCTCGGCGTCCGGGAGGGCGAGTTGCTGATACGGGTGGAGAATCCGGTGGCGGGGACGGGGGCCGGTGCGGCGGGGGGCCCGGGGGCCCGGCCGGGTGGGGGACGCGGGCTGCGGGGGATCACCGAGCGCGCACGGCTGCTGGGCGGTGCGGCGTCGGCGGCGGAACGGGACGGCGTATGGCGGCTCACGGCCCGGCTATCACTGACGGGGGCGGGAACGGGGACGGTCACGGGGGCAGAGGCGGGGCCGGGCACGGGGACAGAGGAATGGTGAGCGGGGCGGGCGGCGGATGACGGACGACCGACGGCCGGGAACGGCGAGCGGGGCGGCGGATGGAACACGGCCGGCGGCCGGGAACGGGGACGAGCGGGGCATGACCACGACGCAGGACGACGACCAGCGGGGCCAACACCCGGACGCCCCCCGCCCCCTCCGGATCATGCTCGCCGACGACGAACAGATGGTGCGCTCGGCGCTGCGCGCGATCCTGGGCGCCGAGAGCGATATGGAGGTCGTCGGCGAGGCGGCGACCGGCGCCGAGGCGGTGCCGCTGATCCGTGAACTGCGCCCGGACATCGTGCTGATGGACGTCCGGATGCCGGAGATCGACGGGATCCGGGCGACCGAGCAGGTGCTCGCCGGGATGGACCGGCCGCCGCGCATCATCGTGGTGACCACCTTCGAGAACGACGCCTACGTCTATGACGCGCTCCGGGCCGGTGCCAGCGGATTCCTGCTCAAACGGTCCGGCGCGGAGGACCTGGTGCAGGCCGTACGGCTGGTGGCGCGCAGCGACTCGCTGCTGTTCCCGGCCGCCGTACGCCAACTGGCCGCCCGGCACGCCGCACAGCGCGCCGCGGACGACGCGGTGCGGACACTGCGGGCCCGGCTGTCGGAGCGGGAGCGGGCCGTACTGCGCCTGATGACGGCCGGAATGACGAACGCCGAGATCGCCGACCGGCTCGGGGTGGGCCCGGCCACGGTCAAGACACATGTGGCGGGCGTACTCGCCAAACTCGGCGTACGGGACCGCACCCAGGCGGTGATCGCCGCGTACGAGTGCGGGTTCGTCCGGCCGGGGTGAGGGCCGGGGGCATCGGGTCGGCGTGAGGGGGGCGCCCCCTCACCCACCCTCCCCCACCAACCCCAACCCGCGCTCAACCAACCTCGCCAGCTCCTTCACATGGGCAGAAGACGGTTCGCTGAGCGGTGGCCGGACCGGGCCGACGTCGCGGCCGCGCAGGCGGACGCCTGCCTTGACGAGCGAGACGGCGTAGCCGTGGCCCTGGTTGCGGAGTTCGGCCAGGGGCCGGTAGAAGCCGTCGAGCAGCCGCTGCACGGTGGTGTCGTCGCCGGTGTGCAGCGCGCGGTGGAAGGCCAGGGCGATCTCGGGGGCGAAGGCGAAGACGGCGGAGGAGTAGGGGTGGACGCCCAGGGCCCGGTAGGCGGGGGCGGTGAGTTCGGCGGTGGGCAGGCCGTTGAAGTAGCGGAAGTTCTCGTCGGGGGCCTCGGTGCGGACGGTGCTGATGATGCGCTGGAGCAGATCGAGGTCGCCCACCCCGTCCTTGAGGCCGATGATGCCGGGGGTCCTGGCCAGGGCGGCGACGGTGGCGGGGGCGAAGACGGCATTGTCGCGCTGGTAGACGATGACCGGGAGCGGGGTGGCGGCGGCGAGTTCGGTGTAGTGCGTCAGCAGGCCCTGCTGGCCGGGGATGACGAGATAGGGCGGCAGGGCGAGCAGCCCGTCGGCGCCCGCGGCGTGCGCGAGTTCGGCGAACTGCACGGCGAGCGCGGTGCCGTAGCCCGTGCCGGCGAGCACCGGGACCCGGCCCGCGGCCTCCTCGACCGCGGCCGCGACGCAGTCCGCGAACTCCCCGGGGGTGAGCGCGTGGAACTCGCCGGTGCCGCAGCAGGCGAAGACGGCGGCCGCGCCCGCGTCGATGCCGTCGCGTACATGGGCGCGGAAGGCGGCGGGGTCCGGGGCGCGGTCCGGTCCGTACGCGGTCACGGGGAAGAACAGGGGGCCGTCGAGGCGGTCGGTGAGCCGGCGCTGCTGCCTCCCTACGGTGGCGGGGGGAGGGGCTGAGGTCACGGGCGCTCCCTGGCATACCTGTGCACGTTTATGATCGACGTCCATATTTCTGAACGGCGCCACGCTAGGACAGCCGCACCGGGCCGGTCAAGGTGCCACAACTGCCGTGCCACAAGCCGTTTCACACCACCCGTCAAGCGTCTTGACCTGCCGAGATCCGGCTTTCTACGGTCGGTGTCCAGCCATCTGAATGACGTCCGCACCCGCGGCCCTGCCGCCCGGCCGGAGGAGTCGCCGCCCATGACCGCACCCCGCACCGTCCTGCTCACCGGCGCCGCCGGCGGCGTCGGCACCCTGATGCGCGAGCTGCTGCCGCCGTACGGCTACCGGCTGCGCCTCTTCGACCGGCGGACCATCGAGACCACGGACGGCGAACCGGACGCGATCACCGCCGAGTTGGCCGATACGGTGGCGCTGCGCGCGGCGGTGGACGGGGTCGACGCGATCGTGCACCTCGCCGGTATCTCGCTGGAAGCCCCCTTCGAGCAGATCCTGCGCGCCAACATCGAGGGCACCTACCGTCTTTACGAGGCGGCCCGCGCGGCCGGTGTCCACCGGGTCGTCTTCGCGTCCTCCAACCACGCCGTCGGCTTCACCCCGCGCCCCGCGGACGGCTCCGGCGCCATCCCCGTCGGCACACCCCGCCGCCCCGACACCTACTACGGCCTGTCCAAGGGCTTCGGCGAGGACCTCGCCTCGCTCTACTGGGACCTGCACGGCATCGAGACCGTCTCGGTCCGGATCGGCTCCTGCTGCCCGGAGCCGACCTCGGTACGGATGCTGTCGATCTGGCTGAGCCCGGCCGACTGCGCACGGCTGCTGGACGCCGCGCTCACCGCGCCCGGCGTGGGCCACACCGTCGTCTACGGCTCCTCCGCCAACACCCGTCTGTGGTGGGACCTGTCGACCGCCCGCGCACTGGGGTACACCCCGCGGGACGACTCCGAGCCGTACGCGGCGGAGCTGATCGCCGCCCAGGGCGCACTGGACCCCGGCAACCCCGCCCACGCCCATCTCGGCGGCTCCTTCTGCACCGACCCGCCCCGGTGGCCGCACTGACCGGCGCGCCCCACGGCCGTACCGGGCACCCCACGGGCCACGCCACGGAACCCGTGCCGCCCACCAGGCGTCCTCGTCTACGTACCGAATCTCCGCGCAGGAACGAGGAACGCATCATGGGCATCGTCAGCTGGCTCGTACTCGGGCTGATCGCGGGCGTCATCGCCAAGGTTCTGCTGCCGGGACGGGACCCGGGCGGGGTCATCGGCACGACCCTGATCGGCATCGTGGGGTCCTTCATCGGCGGCTGGCTCTCCACGAAAATCCTGCACCGCCCGATTCCGAAGGACTTCGGCGAGCCGTCGATGTGGGTCTCCTCGATCGCCGGGGCCCTGGTCCTGCTGATCGCCTACCGGCTGCTCTTCGGCAACTCCCGCGAACGCCGGTGAACGGGCCGGGCCGCCATCCGGCCGCAGGTAATGGAACCGCAAAGGCGCGCCGATCGTTGAGCCCGGCATGACCGCTATGACTCCTGGCTCGAACCTCCCGCTCAGTGCCGTGCGGGTGGCGGTGGACGTCACCGCCCCCGTGCGGCTGGACGTCTCGGGCCTGCTGCTGGCCGCCGACGGCAAAGTGCGCTCCGACGACGACTTCGTGTTCTACAACCAGCCCGCCGGGCCGGGCGTGACGCACTCCGCGGCGGCCGGCGGCGGCGACACCATCACGGTGGACACCGCCGCGGTGCCCGACGGCATCGAGAAGATCGTGGTCACCGCGAGCCTGGACACCCCCGGCGCGACCTTCGCCGGCACCGAACCGACCGGCACGGTCCGCAACGCCGACGACGGCAGCGTCCTCGCCTCCTTCACCCCGCCGCAGCTCGGCACCGAGACCGCGCTGGTGGTCGTCGAGATCTACCGCCGGGCCGGTGCCTGGAAGGTCCGCGCGGTCGGCCAGGGCTACGCCAACGGCCTGGCGGGGATCGCCACCGACTTCGGCGTCAGCGTGGAGGAACCGGCCGCACCGGCCGCGGCCCCGCAGGCACCGGCCGCACCCGCGGCCCCGCAGACACCCCCCGCTCCCCCGGCCGCGGCGCCCGCGGCACCCACCGGCCAGTGGGGGCCGCCCACCGGCGCCCCCGCCCCGGTCGCGCCCCCGGCCCCCGCCGCTGCCGCCCCGGGCAAGATCAACCTCGACAAGGGCCGCGTCAGCCTCCAGAAGAACCAGACCGTCTCCCTGGTCAAGGGCGGCCGCCCGCTGCTCAGCTCGGTGCGGATGGGCCTCGGCTGGGAGCCCGCCTTCCGCAGCAAGAGCATCGACCTCGACGCCTCCGTCATCGCCTACGGCCCGGACCGCAAGAAGGTCGACAACTGCTTCTTCGGCAAGCTGATGATCCTGGGCGGCGCGATCCAGCACTCCGGCGACAACCTCACCGGTGAGGGCGCCGGTGACGACGAGGCGATCACCGTCCACCTCGGCGGGCTGCCCCCGGAGGTCACGGGCCTGGTCTTCGTCGTGAACTCCTTCTCCGGCCAGAAGTTCTCCGATGTCGCCAAGGCGTACTGCCGCCTGCTGGACGCCCAGAGCGGCGAGGAGCTGGTCCGCTTCGACCTCACCCACTCGGAGCCCCGTACGGGCGTGATGATGGCCAAGCTCATCCGCCAGTTCTCCGGCGAGTGGGAGATGACGGCACTGGGCGAGTATGTCGACGCCCGCACGGTCCGCGGCATGGTCAAACCGGCCGGCCAGGCCCTGTGAGCCGAGGACGCCTGCTTCCCTGATGGCCCGCCGCCGTCAGGGCGGCGGGCCGCGGCGGCTCACCCGCCCCGGCGCCACCGCCACGGACGCCCTTCCCTGGTGCGTCAACGGGCCAGGATCGAGAATTGTTGTCGTCCGTCTCGTCCAGCTCAGCAACCTCTCCTCCCCCGTCCACCGGCCCCCGGATCCCGCCCTCTCCCGCCACGCCCTTCCGACTCGCCCCGTCACGGCAGAGCCCGTCACGGTATGTCCCCCACGGCACGCACGAGGAGCGTTCGATGACGCAGCAGCCGCCGCCGGCCGGCCCCGCGGACCCCCCGGACGGCCCAGCGCCCCCGGAGCTTCCGGAGCGGGTCGCGCGGGTCTACGGCGAGTTCGACCTCAGCACCGTCCCCGCCTTCGCCGGCGGCTTCATCAATTTCGGCTACTGGACGGGTCTGCCGGGCCCCGCGGACCGCGAGCTGACCACGGCCGACCGGGTGCGCAGCGAGGAGGACCTCTACCGCCTGGTGCTGGGCACCTTCGACCGGCCGCGGGGCCGCACCGCCCTCGACGTCGGCTGTGGACGCGGGCTGGGCTGTGCGCTGGCGCTGCGGGAGTTCGGGCTGGAGCCGGTCATCGGGCTGGACGCGCACCCCGACCAGATCGCCCGTGCCCGGGACGCCAACGCGGAGCTGCTCACCGCGGCCGGGGACTCCCCCGGCCGGCTGGAGTTCCTGCTGGGCGCGGCCCAGCGCATCCCGCTGCCCGACTGCTCCGTGGAGTGTCTGTTCTCGGTCGAGGCGGCGCAGCACTTCCGCGATCTGCCCGGTTTCGCCCGGGAGGCCGCGCGGGTGCTGCGCCCCGGCGGCCAACTGGCGCTGACCACGTTCTTCGCCCGCACCCGGGCGGCCGCCCGCGCCCTGCCCGAACTGCTGCCCCCGTACGCCGACGGCCTGGACGTCCCGCATGTGGTCGACGAGGTCGCCGCGACACTGACCGCGGCGGGGCTGCGGGAGGTGCGGGTCCGGCCGATCGGCGACGGGGTCTGGGAGCCCTACGACCGCTATATGGCCCAGCAGCCGGAGCTCCGCGACGACGAGTGGCCGCGCCGCTATCTGACGGCGTATGAGACCGGTCTGCTGGACTACTACCTGCTGACGGCGGCGGCCGGCTGAGCCGCCGCCGGACGGACGCTAGCGCTGGCGGCGCTGCCGCTTCCACGGCCCGGTGATGGCCAGCATGATGCCGGGCTCCTGGATGTTGGCGAACAGCGTCCGCCCGTCCGGGGAGAACACCGGCCCGGTGAACTCGCTGAACGCGGGCTCGGCCGCGGTGCCGATGTTGAGCTCGTTGCGGGCGATCGGGTAGGTCCGGCCGTCGTCGGTGGCCCCGAAGAGGTGCTGGACGCCCTCGCCGTCCTCGGCGATGATCAGGCCGCCGTAGGGCGAGACGGTGATGTTGTCGGGGCCGTCCAGCGCGCCGTCCTTGGCCGGGTCCGGGTTGACGCCCAGCAGCACCTTGAGCGTCAGGGTCCGCCGCCGGGGGTCGTAGAACCAGACCTGGCCGTCGTGCTGGACCGGGCTCTCGTCACGGGCGTACGAGGACACCACATACGCGCCGCCGTCCGCCCACCACAGGCCCTCCAGCTTGCGGGCGCGGGTGATCTCGCCGTCCGTGAACTGCTTGCGCACCGAGACCTTACGGGCGTCGCGGTCGGGGACCTCGACCCAGTCGACGCCGTAGACGGTGCCGGTCTTGGTGGCGCGGGAGAGGTCGTCGACGAACCGGCCGCCGGAGTCGAAGCACTTGAAGGCCTCCAGCACGCCCGAGTCACCGGCGAGCGAGCGCAGCCGGCCGCGGCCGTGGCGGAAGCCGTGCGGCGGGGTCCAGCGGTAGAAGAGGCCGTTGGGGCCGGAGGCGTCCTCGGTCAGGTAGAGGTGGCCGCGCTTGGGGTCGACGACGACGGCCTCGTGGGCGTAGCGGCCCAGGGCCTTGACGGGCTTGGGGTCGCGGCCGGCGCGGCGGTCGTGCGGGTCGACCTCGAAGACGTAGCCGTGGTCCTTGGTCATGCCGTGCTCGCCGGCCTTGTCCTCGGTCTCCTCGCCGGTGAGCCAGGTGCCCCAAGGGGTGGTGCCGCCCGCGCAGTTGGTGGAGGTGCCGGCGATGCCGACCCACTCGCCGACCGGGCTGCCGTCCTTGGCGACCTCGACGACGGTGCAGCCGCCGGACGCCGCCGGGTCGTAGACCAGTCCTTCGGTCAGCGGCACCGGGTGCGGCCAGTCGGCGCGCGGGCCCTTCAGCTCGTGGTTGTTGACCAGGAGGGTGCTGCCGCGGTGGCCCTCGAAGGTGCCGGTGCCGTCGTGGTTGGAGGGGGTGGACTCACCGCTGTCGAGCGTGGTGACCCCGGTCCGGGTGATGATCCGGTACGAGAACCCGGCGGGCAGCGCGAGCAGGCCCTCCGGGTCCGGGATCAGCGGGCCGTAGCCGATACCGTGCCCGTCCGCCGCGCCGTCCGCGCCGTCGGCCGGTACCTCCGCGCCGATGGCTCCGGGCGCGGTGGCCAGCACGCCGACGCTGCCGGCCAGGGCGACCCCGGCACCGGTGAGGGCGGAACGCTTGGCGAAGTCTCTGCGGGTGAGCGGCATTGTCATCTCCTGGATGGCCGGATTCTTCTCCCCTTGCCTGCGGGCACACGTTCTCGTGCGCCGCCGAACTCCAGTTGAACGCGATGCGACATCCGGGCAGCGGTTGCCACCGGGCCGCCCCTCAGCCGTCGAGCAGCCGCCAGGCGGTGAGGGCGAGCCCGGCCCGGGTCAGTCCGGTGGGCTCGGTGAGGTCGATGCCCAGGATCTTGCCGATCTGTTCCAGCCGCCGGGCGACGCTGCTGTGGTGCAGGTGGAGCTGGTCGGCGGCGCGGCGCAGGGAGCCGGCGGCGCAGTAGGTGTCCAGCGTCTCCAGGTCCGCCGGGCGGCCGGCGATCCGGGCGATGGCGGCCACATCGGCGTTGTCCCGCGCGGTGTCCCGGGGTATCTCGGCCAGCAGTGCCAGTGCGCCCAGGTCGGCGTGGCGGATGACCGGTTCGCGCGGGCTGGTGAAGCGGAGGGCGGTACGGGCCTCCCGCCAGGACCGGTCGGGGCGCGCGGCGGCGCCGAGGCCGGCGCGTACACCGGCCGGAATCCGCGTCCGGTCCACGGTGGTGGCCAGGATGACGCCCACGTCGGCGAGGGGCGCCGCCTTCACCGGGCGGGCCGGGCAGAGCTGCCCGCCGATCCGGTCGAGCGGCAGCGGCGACCGTACGGCGACGACCTGGACCGGCAGGTCGGCGGCGAAACCCAGGAGCCGCAGCGCCCGGGCCCGGGCCGCCTCGTCGCTGTCGGCGCTGATCGCCAGCTCGACCAGGGCGGGGTCGGCCATGGTCGTGCGGGCCGGGCCGTAGCGCTCGACGACCGCCGCGACGGCGAGGGAGAGCCGCTCCAGCAGCAGCTCGTCGAGGCCGCGCGGGCCGGGCGGGCCGGGGCGCTCCAGCCACACCGTGCCGATCTCTTCCTCGTCGAGGGTGATCGGCGCCGTGGTGGACGCCGGTGGCGGTGGAGCGCCCGCCGCCGTGCCGCCGGGCGAGAAGCGGATCACCTGCCCGGTGCCGTGCAGCCGGATCCCGGTCACGCACTCGGCCAGGCCCGCCGAGGCCCGGGCGAGCGCCGGGAGATCCACCCGTCGGCGCATCAGGGTGTCGTAGAACATGACGACGCGGATCGCGCCCTCGCCTTGCGCATCCAGTTGCGACAGCCGTGCGGCCAGTGCCTCCATGTGCCGAGGATAGGCGCCGACCGGCGGGCAACTCCGGCGGGACGGCCGACAGTTGGCGGATGATCCGGTAGGCCGGCAGCGGTGAGGATGGCCGACATGGATCCCGAACTCGAAGCATTCATCCCGCTGTTCCCCCGGGCCGATCTGACGGACCCGGTCACCGAGCGCAAGAACTTCGCCGCTCTGGCCGCCGCGGTCCCGGCGCCGGACATCACCCGCCTGGACATCGAGGACCGCATGGTGCCCGCCGATCCGGACGTGCCGGTGCGGATCTACCGCCCGCGCGAGGCCCAGGGCGCCGTCGTCTGGCTGCACGGCGGCGGATTCGTCATGGGCGACCTGGAGACCGAGCACCCCTGGGCGGCCCGGATGGCGGACCTCTCCGGCACGGTGGTGATCTCGGTGGGCTACCGGCTGGCGCCCGAGCATCCGTACCCGGCCGCCCTGGACGACGCGTACGCCGTTCTGGCCTGGACGGCGGAGCACGCGGCCGGGCTCGGCATCGACCCGGAGCGGATCGCGGTCGGCGGGCACAGCGCCGGCGCGGGGCTCGCGGCGGCGCTGGCGTTGCGGGCACGTGACCGGCAGGGGCCGCCGGTCCGCTACCAGCTGCTCAATCAGCCCGGACTCGACGACCGGCAGGAGACCTGGTCGCAGCGGCACTTCACCGATACGCCCTGGATGAACCGCGACAAGGTCACCGCCTCCTGGCGGCACTACCTGGGCGGCACTCCCGCCACACCCGACGCCGCCCCCGCACGGGCCGCCGACCTCTCCGGCCTGCCCGCCGCCTACATCGCCACCGCGGAGCTCTGCCCGAACCGCGACGAGGACATCACCTACGCGCTGCGCCTGCTACAGGCCGGCGTCTCGGTCGAGCTGCACCAGTGGCCCGGCACCTTCCACGGCTCGCAGGCGATCCTGTCCGCCGAGGTGTCCCAGCGCCAGATCGCCGAACTCGGTGCCGTCCTGCGCCGCGCCCTGGCCGAGTGACACGGCCGCGAACGGCCACCCCCGTGCCGCCACCCCACCGCCCGAGCCGCCCGCAAACCCACCGCCTGAACACCCACCGCTGGAAGGACCTCCCGGCATGACCGTCACCCCGATCGACCTCTTCGGCTCCTTCATCCACCTCGACGACCGCCGGGTGCGCGCCGAGCCGCCCTCGTTCGACGCCGGGCGCGACGGCTGGCAGCTGATGACCTTCCATGTGGAGACCGACGCCGATCTCCACGCCGACCACTGGGAAGTCCACCCCGACGCGGAGGAACTCGTCTCCTGCCTCACCGGCGGCATCCGCCTCGTCCTGCGCCCGGAACAGCCGGGAGACCCGGAGGAGGAGATCGCGCTGACGCCCGGCAGCGCGGCCATCGTGCCGCGCGGGCGGTGGCACCGCCTCGCCCTGGACGCCCCCGGCGACATCATGTCCGTCACCCTGCCGCGGGGCAGCCTCCTGGAGAAGCGGAGCGCGGGTTAGCGGGCGTGTCCGGCGGATCGGGGCTGCCCCCGGTCCGCCGGACACGCCCGGACAAGCCCTAGCCCGACTGTCGCGACCGCGCCTTGAACGCGGCCTTGCGGGCCTCCTTGGCGGCCTTCTTGTCCGGGTGCAGGCGGCCCATGGCCTCCAGGACGTCGGCGGTGGCCGGGTGGTCCACCCGCCAGGCGGTGTCGAAGAACCCGCTGTGCTGTTCGGTCAGGCCCTGTACGAGGTCGCGCAGCTCGGTCGTGGCGTCCTCGTCGGCGCTGTCCAGCTGGGCCGCGATGGTGTCCACCGTCAGCCAGAAGATCAGCTCCTGGGACGGCTCGGGGATGCCGGACAGCGCGCGCTCGGCGAGCCAGACCCGGGCCAGGCCGCCGAGCTGCCGGTCGTCGAGCACCTCGCGCAGCGCGGCCTCGGCGTCCGGCGAGACCAGCGAGAGGGTCTGCTGGGCGGCGAGCCGGCGCCGCGGGGCGCGCTCGTCGTCCCCGCGGGCGGCGGTGAGCAGGTCCCGGGCGGCGTCCAGGGGCGTACGGGCGGCGAGCCAGAGCTCGGACTCGGCCTGGGCGAGCGCCTCGGGGTAGTCGGGCAGCGCGTCCAGGAGGACATCGGAGCCCTTGTCGGTGAGGTCGCCGACCGCGGGGGCGTGGACGCCCGCGTCCAGCATCCGGGCGCGCACGGCGTAGACACCGAGCGGGGTGAGGCGGACCAGGCCGTAGCGGGAGACGTCCTCCTCGGTCAGCGGCTCGTCGGAGGTCCCCCCGGGCTTCTGGGGAAGGGCCGTCTCGCCGTCCTCGTCCAGCTCCTCGATGAGTGCCTCGTCGACGGGCTGGTAGGCGATCAGACCGATCGGTTCCAGCACCCGGAACTGGTCGTCCAGGCGCATCATCGCCTCGGAGACCTCTTCGAGGACATCGTCCGTGGGCTCGTCCATATCGTCCGGGACGATCATGGAGGCGGCCAGCGCGGGCAGCGGAACCTCCTGGTCAGGGCGCTCGTTCAGGGCCGTGAGCAGATAGAGGTTGCCGAGGATGCCGTCCAGCAGCTCGGCCTCCTCCTCGGGGTTCCAGTCGAGCGCGTCCAGGTCCAGTTCGCCGCCCTCGGTGAGCTGGTCGGCGAGGTCGGCGAGGTCGGGTGCGGCCGCGTCGGCGAGCACGGTCTCCATGCCGCCGAGCCAGATGTCGAGGATGTCCTGCGGGCTGCCGGAGGTGAGCAGGCCCAGCTCCTCGCCGGGGGTGGCGATCCCGGCTGTGGCGTCGTCGGGCAGGTCGGCGCCGTCCTCGCTCTCCTCGGTCTCGGTGATCTCCACGAGTCCGGTGTCCACCGCGAGCTGCCAGGCCTCGGCGGTGTAGGCGGGGCCGTCCTCGTCACCGGCCAGGCCGAGGTGCTCGGTGGCGGCGGCCAGCGGCTCCTCCAGGATCTGGCCGCCGACGCCGACCGGGACGCCGGGCTCGGCCCAGCGGGCGAGCTTCGCGGCGCGGGCCATCAGGGGGGCGCTCAGCGCGTCCCGGGCCAGTTCCGCTTCGGAGTGCAGCCGCACCGGCGGCAGGGTGGGGCGGTCTGCGGACATCGGGTGCTCAGCTCCTCGGACGGACTACGGCTGGGGGTACTCCCAGCCGTAGCTGGGGTGTGCGCCGCCCAAGCGTAGACGGAATTCTCCGTATCTCGGACGGTTCACCCGCACGCCCCCTTCTGGTTACCCGCAGAAGCTTGACAACTCCCGTGCGTGCACAAGAGATTGACGCAGATCGACGCGCGTAGCGTGCGCCGGTCCCGCTTCGTATCGACGTTGCCCAAGCCACCCCCCAAACCCCTCGGAGGCATCCATGCCGTCCCGTCGCTCGCTCCGCAGACCGGCCACCGTCGCCGCGGTGGTCTGCGCCGCCCTGGCCGGCGGGCTGCTGACCGCCACCCAGTCCGCCTCGGCAGCCGGCGCCCGGATCCACGACATCCAGGGCAGCACCCGCATATCCCCGCTGGCCGGACAGCAGGTCAGCGAGGTGCCCGGTACGGTCACCGCGATCCGCTCGTTCGGCTCGGCGCGCGGCTTCTGGGTGCAGGACCCGCACCCGGACCGCGACCCGGCCACCAGTGAGGCGGTCTTCGTCTTCACCGGCAAGGAGACGCCGAAGGTCACCGTCGGTGACGCGGTCACCTTCTCCGGCACGGTCAGCGAGTACTACCCCGGCGGCAAGGACGCCGGTCTCCAGTCGGTCACCGAGATCACCGACGCGACCTGGAAGACGGTCTCCGCGGACGCCCCGCTGCCGGCCGCCTTCACGCTCAACCCGGCCTCGGTGCCGAATCGTTACGCCCCGAACGCGGGCGGCAAGAGCATCGAGTCCCTGAGGCTGCGCCCCGGCTCGTACGCCCTGGACCGCTACGAGTCCCTGGAGGGCATGCGCGTCGCGGTGTCGGACGCGCCGGTCGTCGGGGCGACCAACACCCATCACGAGCTGTGGGTGACCGCCGAGCCGCGGCACCACCGCACGGCCCGCGGCGGCACGCTCTACCGCTCGTACGCGGACCCCAACGGCGGCCGGGTCAAGGTGGCGTCGCTGATCCCGTTCGCGCAGCAGCCGTTCCCGGTGGCCGACGTCGGCGACGCGCTGACCGGCACCACCGCCGGGCCGCTGGACTACGACAGCTTCGGCGGCTACACCCTTCAGGCCACCGAGCTGGGCAACCTGGCCGACAAGGGCCCGGAGCCGGAGAAGACCCGCAAGCAGAAGTCCGACGAGCTGGCGGTGGCCACCTACAACGTCGAGAACCTCTCCCCCAGCACCCCGCAGGCCAAGTTCGACCGGCTGGCCAAGGGGCTGGTGGAGCACCTCGCCACCCCCGATGTGGTCGCACTGGAGGAGGTCCAGGACGACAACGGCTCCAAGAACAACGGGGTGGTGACCGCCGGGGAGACCCTCAAGAAGCTCACCGAGGCGATCAAGGCGGCCGGCGGCCCGGCGTACGAGTGGCGGCAGATCGACCCGGTCGACGGCCAGGACGGCGGCCAGCCCGGCGGCAACATCCGGGTGGCGTTCCTGTTCAACCCCGAGCGGGTCTCGTTCACCGACATCAAGGGCGGGGACGCCACGACGCCGGTGAAGGTGGTCGACGACCACGGCAAGGCCACGCTGTCCGCGTCCCCGGGCCGGATCGCGCCGGACGACCCGGCGTGGAAGACCAGCCGCAAGCCGCTGGTCGGCCAGTTCTCGCTCAAGAGCCGCCCGGGGAGCCGGGTGTTCGTGATCGCCAACCACTTCAACTCCAAGGGCGGCGACCAGAGTCTGGACAGCCGCTTCCAGCCGCCGGCCCGCAGTTCGGAGACCCAGCGCACCGCCCAGGCCGGGCTGGTGAACACGTTCGTCAAGGAGCTGCTGGCGAAGGACCCGAAGGCCGCGGTGGTGGTCGCCGGTGACCTCAACGACTACCAGTTCTCGCCGGCCCTGAAGTCCCTCACCGCCGGGGGTGTGCTCACCGATCTGGTCGGCCGGCTGCCCGCCGCGGAGCGCTACGGCTATGTCTACAACGGCAATTCGCAGGTGCTGGACCACATGCTCACCAGCCGCCGGCTGACCCGCGCCGACTACGACATCGTGCACCTCAACTCCGAGTACGCCGACCAGGCCAGCGACCACGATCCGCAGGTGCTGCGGATCCGCCCGTAGCACGGCGGAAGGTCACCGCACGTGACTCCCTCGTCACCCGTCCGGCCCACGCCCGGGGGCCAACTGCCGCCTGGGGTGCGGTACTGGGCAGGTAAGCACCATTCGGCGAGACATAGGGAGTCATCATGCCGAAGTCCCAGAACCGTAAGTCGGGCAACAAGGACCGTGCCGCCGAGAGGCGCGCCGACCAGCGGAAGCCGAAGTCGTCGGAGGAGTCGGCTTCCGAGCGGACCCAGGACCTGAAGCGTTCGCGGAATGGCCCGACTGGCGCGTGATGGGCCTGTGATGCCCGAGCGGCCGTCGCACCGAAGGGTGCGGCGGCCGCTTCGCGTTTCCGGGCCTCACCGGCGTAGCGATGCTTAACAAACCCACCAGTACAACTCAGTGGACGTGAATTATGAGGCGCCCTCACACTCCCGGCATGACCACCCTGACCGCCCCCCGCACCGCCGCGCCGCCCTTCGGGCGCACCGCGGCCGCCATGATCACCCCGTTCACCGCCGACGGCGCGCTCGACCCGGACGGCGCGCAGCAGCTCGCCACCCGCCTCGTCGACGACGGCGGCTGCGACGCACTGGTGCTGAGCGGCACCACCGGGGAGTCCCCGACCACCTCGGACGCCGAGAAGGAGACCCTGCTGCGGGCCGTGGCCGAGGCCGTCGGCGACCGGGCGCGGATCATCGCGGGGGTCGGCACCAACGACACCCGGCACACCGTCTCCCTGGCCCGCGACGCCGAACGGGCGGGTGCCCACGGCCTGTTGGTGGTCACGCCGTACTACTCGCGGCCCACCCAGGAAGCCGTCGGCCACCATCTGCGGACGGTCGCGGACACCACCGGACTGCCGGTGATGCTCTACGACATCCCGGGCCGCACCGGCACCGCGCTGAGCGCCCGGACCCTGCTGCGGCTGGCCGCCCATCCGCGGATCGTGGCGGTCAAGGACTGCGGCTACGACCCGCTGAAGACGGCGAAGGTGCTGGCCGCGACGGACCTGGCCTACTACGCGGGCTGCGATGAACAGATCCTGCCGCTACGGGCCCTCGGCGGCGCCGGCTGCGTCAGCACGGTCGCCAATGCCGCACCCCGGGCGGTGCGCGCCGTACTGGACGCCTATGACGCCGGCGACACGGCCGCGGCGGCCCGCCGTCAGCTCGCCCTGGTCCCGCTCATCGAGGCGGTGACCGGCGGGGAGGCCCCCGGCACGGTCACCACGAAGGCGCTGCTCCAGCACCTCGGGCTGCCCGCCGGACCGGTGCGCGGCCCGCTGCTGGCGGCGGACGCCGAACTCACCAGCCGGCTGGTGGACGCGCTGCGGACGACCCTGGACCGGACTGCTGATGCGGATACCGCGGTGCCGGCGGGGGTCCCTGGTTAGGCGGGAAGGGGGCGGGCGGCGGTCCGAAGCCGCCCGGCGCGCCCGGCTGCCCGTACGGAGCCGCGGCCTGGTCCGGCCCGGCGGCCGCCTCGCCCCGCTCCGGCTCGGACCGCTCGTCCGGGCCCGGCACCAGGTCGCGGACGAGCAGCGTGGCACCGGCGACCGCGCCCGGCATCAGCACCACCGCGACGAACGGGACCAGGAACAGCAGCACGATGGGGGTGCCGAAGCCGACGGCGAGGCCCTTGCGGCCGCGCAGCAGCCGGAGCCGCTCACGTACCGGGATGTCCCGTCGCTGCATGGCCACCGAGGTCAGCTCGACGGCGAGGAAGAAACCGGAGACACAGAAGCCGATCGCGGGGATCACGGTCTGCCCGATGAACGGGATGAACCCGAGGACGAACAGCAGAAGGCCGAAACCGGCGGCCCGCAGCAGCACATGCACGCTGTCCCGCAGCGCGATCCAGATCTCCTGCCACAGCGGCCGGCCCGGGGACGGCGGGCAGTGCCCCTCGGACTCCTCGACCTTCTCCGAGAGCGACTCGTAGAAGGGGTCGCCGATCAGCAGGGTGACCGCGGTGAACGTCAGCACCGAGAGCATCAGCCCGCCGGCGAACAGCAGCGCCACGAACACCCCGCGCAGCAGCCCCTGCCAGGGCGAGTCCCAGCCGTCGGCGAACGGCGTCGCCCAGGCCGCGATATCGCCGGACCAGATGGCCAGCACGGTGAGCACCGCGGCATACAGCACCAGGGCGATCAGCGCCGGAATCAGCCCGAATCCCCACCACCGGCCGTGCTGGGCGACCCAGCGCTGCCCCTTGCCCAGATACCGCATCCCCGCTACAAGATCACGCATGGCGCAAGCTTAACGGCGGCCGGCCGGGCCGGGGAGCGGGGTGACGGCAACACCGCGGCCCGGCGGGTGCACCCGCCGGGCCGTGGTGTGACCGTGACCGCTCAGTTGTGGCTGTGCAGCACCTCGTTGAGGCCGCCCCAGTCCGCCTTGTTCGGGCGGGCCTCGACGGTGCCGGTGGTGGAGTTGCGGCGGAAGAGGATGTTGTCCGCGCCGGAGAGCTCCAGGGCCTTGACAATCTGGCCGTCGGGCAGCGTGACCCGGGTGCCCGCGGTGACGTACAGACCGGCCTCGACGACGCACTCGTCGCCCAGCGCGATCCCGATGCCCGACTCGGCGCCGAGCAGGCAGCGCTCGCCGACCGCGATGATCTGCTTGCCGCCGCCGGACAGGGTGCCCATGGTGGAGGCGCCGCCGCCGATGTCGGAGCCGTCGCCGATGACCACACCCGCGCTGATCCGGCCCTCGACCATGGAGGTGCCCAGCGTCCCGGCGTTGAAGTTGACGAAGCCCTCGTGCATGACCGTGGTGCCGGCCGCGAGGTGCGCGCCCAGCCGCACCCGGTCGGCGTCCGCGATCCGCACGCCGGTGGGCGCGACATAGTCCGTCATCCGCGGGAACTTGTCGATGCCGGTGACCATCAGATGCAGGCCCTCGGCACGGGCGTTCAGCCGCACCGTCTCCACCCGGTCGACGGCCACCGGGCCCAGCGAGGTCCAGGCGACGTTGGCCAGCAGGCCGAAGACGCCCTCCAGGTTCTGCCCGTGCGGCTTGACCAGCCGGTGGCTGAGCAGGTGGAGGCGCAGATACGCGTCGTGGGCGTCCAGCGGCTTGTCGTCGAGGGAGCCGATGACCGTGCGGACGGCGACGACCTCGACCTCGCGGACCGGGTCGGGACCGATCGCCTTGAGCACGGCGGCGCCCAGCAGTTCGGTGGCGCGCTCGTCGTCGAGGCGCTCGGTGCCGGCGGGGCCCAGGCCGTCGGCGGCGGCCAGCTGGGGCGCCGGGAACCAGGTGTCGAGAACGGTGCCGTCGGAGGTGACGGTGGCGAGCCCGGCGGCGACGGCGCCGGTCGTACGGGAGGTAGCAGCTTCGGTCATGTTCGAAACCTAACCGGAGGGCGCCCGCCGAGGCGAACCGGTCTCAGCGATCGGGCCGGTCCGTAGGGTCGCACCACCGGGTTCGTACGGGCGCACAAGGCGCGCGTCGCCGGGGCCGCCGCTCAGCCCAGCACCCCGGCCAGCCCGGCCCGTACCGAGCTGGGATCGAAGGGCTGCCCGGTCAGCAGATGCTGGAGCGTCAGCCCGTCGGTGAAGGCCACCACGGCCCGTGCGGTCGGGACATCGCCGATCCGCTGTCCGAGCAGCCGCACCATCTCGTCCAGGCACTCGGCGGCGATCGGCCGCACCGCCTCGCGCCGCAGCGCCGCCAGATACAGCTCGTACTCCAGCTGCATCCGCGAGCGGTCCCCGGTCAGGGCCTCCTCGACGAACCGGGCCACCTCGTCGGTGAGCGGCGCCGCCGGATCGAGGCCGTCCACCCAGCGTGCGAAGTCGGCCAGGCATGCGCCGTTGACCTGCCGCAACGCGGCGACCAGCAGCTCGTCCAGGGTCGAGAAGTGGTACGTGGTCGAGCCGAGCGGGACATCCGCCGCGGCGGCCACCGCGCGGTGGCTGAGCCCGGCGATCCCGCGCTCGCCCACCACGGTGATCGCCGCGTCGATGATCCGCTGCCGCCGGTCCGGGTCGTAGCGCCGGGCCATCAGTGCGCCCCGCCCAGATTCAGCACCACGACACCGGCGATGACCAGCAGCACCCCGAAGATCCTCAGCGCGCTGGTGCTCTCCCCCAGGAACACCATGCCGATCGCGGCGATCAGCGCCGTGCCGACACCGGCCCAGATGGCGTACGCGGTGCCGACGCTCATCGTCTTGAGCGTCTGCGCGAGCAGGAAGAAGGCGAGCAGATAGCCCGCGGCGGTGTACAGCGACGGCCACAGCTTGCTGAAGCCGTCGCTGTACTTCATCGCGGTGGTCGCGAGGACCTCGGAAAGGATCGCTCCGGCGAGCATCAAAGGGGCCATGCGTACGAGCGTACACAACGTTGCGTACGGGTGTACATAGCCATGCGCGGGCCCCGGAACGCCGAAACGGCCGTGCCCGCCAGTGGTGACTGGCGGGCACGGCCGTAGCGCTCAGGAGATCTCGTCAGACGTTGAAGCCCAGCGCGCGGAGCTGCTCGCGGCCGTCGTCGGTGATCTTGTCCGGGCCCCACGGGGGCATCCAGACCCAGTTGATCTTCAGTTCGCTGACGATGCCGTCCGTGGCGGACTTCGCCTGGTCCTCGATGACGTCGGTCAGCGGGCAGGCCGCGGAGGTCAGCGTCATGTCGATGGTGGCGATATTGGCGTCGTCGACGTGCACGCCGTAGATCAGCCCCAGGTTGACGACATCGATGCCCAGCTCGGGGTCCACGACGTCGTAGAGCGCCTCGCGGACCTCCTCCTCGGAAGCCGGCTTGGTGGTGGTCGGGGTCTCGGTCATGCGGTCTTCGCCTCCTCGGAGAGGGCCTTGGCCGTGGCGTCCTTCCAGGCCATCCAACTGAGCAGCGCGCACTTCACACGCGCCGGGTACTTCGAGACACCGGCGAACGCGACCGCGTCCTCCAGCACCTCCTCCATGGCGTCATCCGGCTCGACCTGACCCTTGGACTGCATCAGCTCCAGGAACGTCTCCTGGATCTTCTGCGCCTCGCCGAGCTCCTTGCCGACCAGGAGGTCGTTGAGCACCGACGCGCTGGCCTGGCTGATGGAGCAGCCCTGGCCCTCGTAGGACACATCCTCAATCGTCGCGCCGTCGAGCCGCACGCGCAGCGTGATCTCGTCGCCGCACGTGGGGTTGACATGGTGCACCTCCGCGTCGCCGTCCCGAAGACCGCGCCCATGGGGGTGCTTGTAGTGGTCCAGGATGACGTCCTGGTACATGGAATCCAGCTTCACGACTCAGTCAGTCCTCGTCCTCATCCGCTGTGCTTGATTAACCGAAGAAGTTGCGGACGTGCTCCAGCCCCTCGACCAAGGCGTCGACCTCGGCGGGCGTGGAGTACAGATAGAACGACGCTCGCGTGGTCGCGGGAATTCCGTAGCGCAGGCAGACCGGCCGTGCGCAGTGGTGACCCACCCGGACCGCGATGCCCTGCTCGTCCAGCACCTGGCCGACGTCGTGGGGATGGATGTCGCCGAGCGTGAAGGAGATCGTCGCCCCGCGGTCCTCGGCCGTGCTCGGGCCGATGATGCGCAGGTCGGGGACCTCCAGCAGCCGCTTGACGGCGTACTCGGTGATCGCGTGCTCATGCGCGGCGATGTTGTCCATGCCGATCGAGGTGAGGTAGTCCACGGCCGCGCCGAGGCCGACGGCCTGGGCGATCGGGGGCGTACCGGCCTCGAACTTGTGCGGCGCGGGCGCATAGGTCGAGGAGTGCATCGAGACGGTCTCGATCATCTCGCCGCCGCCGAGGAACGGCGGGAGGTCCTCCAGCAGCTCCTGGCGGCCCCAGAGGACGCCGATGCCGGTCGGGCCGCACATCTTGTGGCCGGTGAAGGCCACGAAGTCGGCCTGCAGCGCCTGCACGTCCAGCACCATGTGCGGGGCGGCCTGCGAGGCATCGATGCAGACCAGCGCGCCGACCTCCTGGGCCCGGCGGATGATCGTCTCGACCGGGTTGACGGTGCCCATGATGTTGGAGACCAGCGTGAAGGAGACGATCTTCGTCTGCTCCGTGATGACCTCGTCGATGTTGGACAGGTCGAGACGGCCGTCGTCGGTGATGCCGAACCACTTCAGCTTCGCGCCGGTGCGCTGCGAGAGCAGCTGCCACGGGACGATGTTGGAGTGGTGCTCCATCTCCGTGATGACGATCTCGGTCTCGCGGTCCACGCGGTAGGGCTCATCGGCCCAGCCGAGCATGTTGGCCACGAGGTTGAGCGACTCGGAGGCGTTCTTGGTGAAGATCACCTCGTCGCGGCTCGGCGCGTTGATGAAGGCCGCGACCTTGTCGCGGGCGCCTTCGTACAGCGCCGTGGCCTCCTCGGCGAGCACATGCACGCCGCGGTGGACGTTGGCGTTGTGACGTTCGTAGTAGGCGTTCAGGGCGTCGAGGACCTGGCGCGGCTTCTGGGAGGTCGCCGCGTTGTCCAGGTACACGACCTTCTTCCCGTCGTGGACCTGACGGTCCAGAAGGGGGAAGTCCTTACGGATCGCCTCTGTGTCGAGGAGGCCCGGCAGCTGTGTCACGCGGTTGCGCCACCCTTCGTGTAGGCCTCGTAGCCCTCGGCCTCAAGCTTGTCCGCGAGCTCCGCGCCACCGGACTCGGCGATCCGGCCGTTGGCGAAGACGTGGACCTGGTCGGGCTTGATGTAGCGCAGGATGCGCGTGTAGTGGGTGATCAGCAGGGTGCCGACCTCGCCGGTCTCGCGGACGCGGTTGACGCCCTCGGAGACGGTGCGCAGCGCGTCGACGTCCAGGCCGGAGTCGGTCTCGTCGAGGATCGCGATGGCCGGCTTGAGCAGCTCCAGCTGGAGGATCTCGTGGCGCTTCTTCTCACCGCCGGAGAAGCCCTCGTTGACGTTGCGCTCGGCGAAGGAGGGGTCCATCTGGAGGCGCTGCATGGCTTCCTTGACCTCCTTGACCCACAGCCGCAGCTTGGGGGCCTCGCCGCGGATCGCGGTCGCGGAGGTGCGCAGGAAGTTGGAGACCGAGACGCCGGGGACCTCGACCGGGTACTGCATGGCGAGGAAGACGCCGGCCCGCGCGCGCTCGTCGACGGACATCTCCAGGACGTCCTCGCCGTCGAGGGTGACGGTGCCGCCGGTGATCGTGTACTTGGGGTGACCCGCGAGGGAGTAGGCGAGAGTCGACTTGCCGGAGCCGTTGGGGCCCATGATGGCGTGCGTCTCGCCCTGCTTCACAGTCAGGTCGACGCCCTTCAGGATCTCGCGCGGGCCGTTCTCGGCCTCGACGGAGACGTGCAGGTCGTGGATCTCAAGCGTTGCCATGGGGAACTCAGGACTCCTGGGTGACGGAGACGAGCACGTCGTCCCCTTCGATCTTTACGGGATATACGGGGACGGGGCGCGTCGCGGGAAGGCCGTTCGGCTTGCCGGTGCGCAGGTCGAAGCTCGAACCGTGCAGCCAGCACTCGATCGAGCAGTCCTCGACCTCGCCTTCGGAGAGCGAGACGTTCGCATGCGAGCAGATGTCGTTGATCGCGAACACCTCCCCCTCGGTGCGGACCAGCGAGACGGGCGTGCCGTCGAGTTCCACCCGCTTGGGGGTGTCCTCCTCCAGCTCGCTGAGCGCCGCTGCGCGTACGTACGTCATGCCGCGGACGCTTCCAGCTCGGCCTCGATCTTGCTCATCAGACGCTCTTCGACGTCCGGGAGACCGATCTGCTGGACCAGCTCGGCGAAGAAGCCGCGGACGACCAGTCGGCGGGCCTCGTCGGCCGGGATACCGCGGGCCATCAGGTAGAACAGCTGCTCGTCGTCGAAGCGGCCGGTCGCCGAGGCGTGGCCGGCGCCGACGATCTCGCCGGTCTCGATCTCCAGGTTGGGCACCGAGTCGACCCGCGCGCCGTCGGTGAGGACGAGGTTGCGGTTGAGCTCGTAGGTGTCCGTACCGGTCGCGGACGCCTGGATGAGGACATCGCCGATCCAGACCGCGTGCGCGTCCTGGCCCTGAAGCGCGCCCTTGTACGTGACGTGCGAGCGGCAGTTGGGCGCCTCGTGGTCGACCATGAGGCGGTGCTCCTGGTGCTGGCCCTCCTCGGTGAAGTACAGACCGTAGAGCTCGGCCTCGCCGCCGGGACCCGCGTACGTGATGCGCGGGTGCAGCCGTACGAGGTCGCCGCCGAAGGTGACCACCACGGACTTGAAGGTGGCGTCACGGCCGACGAGGGCGTTGTGCTGCCCCACGTGGACGGCGTGCTCGTCCCAGTCCTGGACGGAGACGACGGTCAGCTTGGCGCCGTCACCGAGGAGGTAGTCGACGTTGGCGGCGAGCACCGCGTCACCGGTGTGGTCGATGACGACGACCGCCTCGGCGAAGGCGCCCAGCTCGATGACCTGGTGGCCGAAGGCCGTGCCGCCGTCACCGTGGACGGTGATCCGGATCGGCTCGGCGAGCACGGTCTCCTTGGGGACCGTGACCACCGAGGCCTTCTCGAAAGAGCTGTACGCCTGGGCGGCGACCCGGTCCACGGGCTTGCCTGCCTTGCCGACCCGCGGGTCGGTGCGGTCGACCAGCTCGTGGGTGACACCCTCGGGAGCGGTGATGTCGATCTTCAGGTCAGGACCGCCGGCCACGGCGCTGCCGTCGTGCAGGCCCTTCAGGCGCGCGAGGGGCGTGAAACGCCACTCCTCCTCGCGGCCGTGCGGCACCGGGAAGTCCGCCACGTCGTAGGACGGCGGGGCGCTCATCCTCGTGGCGACGGTGGACTCCGCCGCCACCGCAAGGGAGCCGGTGGTGGTGGAGCCCGCCGGGATGTTCTGAGCCTCAGCCATGGCTGTCGTAGTGCTCGCTTTCTGCAATCAGAGAGTCAGTCGCTGCTGGGGGCCGGCCGTCAGCCGACCGAACCTTCCATCTGCAGCTCGATCAGCCGGTTGAGCTCCAGCGCATACTCCATCGGCAGCTCACGGGCGATCGGCTCGACGAAGCCGCGCACGATCATCGCCATGGCCTCGAACTCCGTCAGGCCGCGCGCCATCAGGTAGAAGAGCTGGTCCTCGCTGACCTTGGAGACCGTGGCCTCGTGTCCCATGGAGACGTCGTCCTCGCGGACGTCGACGTAGGGGTAGGTGTCCGAACGGGAGATGGTGTCCACCAGCAGGGCGTCACACAGCACGTTGGACTTGGAGCCCGCGGCGCCCTCGCCGATCTCGACCAGACCGCGGTAGGAGGTCCGGCCACCGCCTCGCGCCACCGACTTGGAGACGATGTTGGAGGAGGTGTTCGGCGCCATGTGGACCATCTTGGAGCCGGCGTCCTGGTGCTGGCCCTCGCCCGCGAAGGCGATGGACAGGGTCTCGCCCTTGGCGTGCTCGCCCATGAGGTAGACGGCCGGGTACTTCATGGTCACCTTGGAGCCGAGGTTGCCGTCGACCCACTCCATGGTCGCGCCCTCGTAGGCGACGGCGCGCTTGGTGACCAGGTTGTAGACGTTGTTCGACCAGTTCTGGATGGTCGTGTAGCGGCAGCGGCCGCCCTTCTTCACGATGATCTCGACGACCGCGGAGTGCAGCGAGTCCGACTTGTAGATAGGGGCGGTGCAGCCCTCGACGTAGTGGACGTAGGCGTCCTCGTCGACGATGATCAGCGTCCGCTCGAACTGACCCATGTTCTCGGTGTTGATCCGGAAGTAGGCCTGGAGCGGGATGTCGACGTGGACACCCTTGGGCACGTAGATGAACGAGCCGCCGGACCACACCGCGGTGTTCAGCGACGCGAACTTGTTGTCGCCGACCGGGATGACCGTGCCGAAGTACTCCTGGAAGAGCTCCGGGTGCTCCTTGAGCGCGGTGTCGGTGTCCAGGAAGATGACGCCCTGCTCCTCCAGGTCCTCACGGATCTGGTGGTAGACGACCTCGGACTCGTACTGCGCGGCGACACCGGCGACCAGGCGCTGCTTCTCCGCCTCGGGGATGCCGAGCTTGTCGTAGGTGTTCTTGATGTCCTCGGGCAGGTCCTCCCAGGAGGCGGCCTGCTGCTCGGTGGAGCGGACGAAGTACTTGATGTTGTCGAAGTCGATGCCCGACAGGTCCGAGCCCCAGTTCGGCATGGGCTTCTTGTCGAACAGCTTCAGGCCCTTGAGGCGGAGCTTGAGCATCCACTCCGGCTCGTTCTTCTTGCCCGAGATGTCGCGGACGACGGCCTCGGAGAGACCGCGCTTGGCGGAGGCGCCGGCCACGTCGGAGTCGGCCCAGCCGTATTCGTACTTGCCCAGGCCCTCGAGCTCGGGGTGAGCAGTCTCCGTGGGGAGCGTCATGCGGGGTTCCTCCCGGCCGTGCTTGCAGATGCTGTGGTGGTCTTACTGGTGCGTGCGGTGCTGTGAGCGGCCTTGCCGGCGCCGGCCTTCGGGACGAAGGTCGTGCACACCCCGTCGCCATGGGCGATGGTGGCCAGCCGCTGTACATGGGTCCCGAGCAATCGGGAGAAGACCTCGGTCTCCGCCTCGCACAGCTGCGGGTACTGCTCGGCGACATGGGCGACCGGGCAGTGGTGCTGGCAGAGCTGTTCACCGAGCTGGGGATTGGGGGCGCTGCGCGCCGTAGCAGCGTACCCGTCCGCGGTCAACGCCTTCGCAAGGGCCTCGGTACGGGCCTCCGGCTCGGCGGCCTCGACGGCCTCGCGGTACCCCTCGGCCTGCGCGGCGAGGCGCGCGCGGGCGAACGCGGCGACGGCCGCCTCGCCCTTCTCGCCGCCGCCGGCGCTCTGCGCGATCCAGCGCAGCGCCTCGGAGGCGAGCTGGTCGTAGGCCTGGTCGAAGGCGTCCCGCCCGCAGTCGGTGAGGGCGAAGGCCTTGGCCGGGCGGCCGCGGCCACGGGTGCCGTACACGCGCTTCTCCCGGGGCTCGACGACGCCCTCCGCGGCCAGCGCGTCCAGATGCCGCCGGACGGCCGCCTGGGTCAGCTCCAGGCGCAGGGCGAGTTCGGCCGCGGTGGACGGGCCGTGGTCGAGAATGGAGCGGGCGACCCGGTTGCGGGTGCCCTGCTGTTCGTCGTGCGGCGCCGCGGCGTGGGTGGCGGACCCTCGCCGCTCGGTCTTCTCGGGCGCGGAGGGGGCCGGCCCCTCGGTCTGCTCGACCGCGGGCCCTTCCTGTTCCTCGCTCGCGTATTTCACAACGCCATTGTTGCGTAATTCGTCAAAGCGATTCAAGCCTCATCGGAGCACCGACGGGTGGCCTCTATCACTTAGGGTTACCTAATTCAAGTACCCGCCGGAGCGGCGAAAGCGCCGCCCACCTGCACGGGCGTCCACCGGGCCGGCAGCGGCGCACCAGGGGTCGCGGGCCCAGAAATCCGTTCGGCCACACACCGCCGGATCGGGGAACGAACAGGATTCCGGGCCGTCGCCCCCATTGAAGCCCGGCCCGCCACTCTCCGTAGACTGCCCGGCATGCCCAGCACCTCCCCGGGGGGCGACCCCCGGCCCCCCGGCCGAGAGCCCGCCGTCGAGATCACCGGCCTGGTCAAGCGCTACGGGACCAAGACCGCCGTGGACGGACTCGACCTGACCGTCGCGCGCGGCGCGGTGACCGCCGTGCTCGGCCCGAACGGCGCCGGCAAGACCACCACCATCGAGACCTGCGAGGGCTACCGCCGCCCGGACGCCGGCCGGGTGCGCGTCCTGGGCCTGGACCCGGTCGCCGACGCCGCGGCGCTGCGCCCGCGGATCGGCGTGATGCTCCAGTCCGGCGGCGTCTACGCGGGCGCTCGGGCCGACGAGATGCTGCGGCACACCGCCACCCTGCACGCCCACCCGCTCGACGTCGGCGCGCTGATCGACCGGCTCGGCCTGGGCAGCTGCGGCCGGACGCCCTACCGGCGGCTCTCCGGCGGCCAGCAACAACGGCTGGCGCTGGCGATGGCCGTGGTCGGCCGCCCCGAGCTGGTCTTCCTGGACGAGCCGACGGCCGGACTCGACCCGCAGGCCCGGCACGCCACCTGGGACCTCGTACGGGAACTGCGCACCGACGGCGTCAGCACCGTACTGACCACGCACTTCATGGACGAGGCCGAGCAGCTCGCCGACGATGTCGCGATCATCGACGGCGGCCGGGTGATCGCCCAGGGCAGCCCGGACGAGCTGTGCCGCGACGGCGCCGAGAACAGCCTGCGCTTCACCGGCCGCCCCGGACTCGACCTCGTCTCGCTCCTCAAGGCGCTGCCCGCGGACAGCGCCGCCACGGAGCCCGCCTCCGGCGTCTACCGCGTCCACGGCAAGGTCAACCCGCAGCTGCTGGCCACCGTCGCCTCCTGGTGCGCCCAGAACGGCGTGATGCCCGACGCGATAGCCGTCGAGCGCCACACTCTGGAGGACGTCTTTTTGGAGCTCACCGGCAAGGAGCTGCGCGCATGACCACCACCGAGGCCGGTGGCGTCACCGGCACCTTCAGCCCGCGGCCCGGTGCGGCTCCGCTGCCCCGGATGATCCGCGCGCAGGCCGCCCTGGAGACCAGGATGCTGCTGCGCAACGGTGAGCAGCTGCTGCTGACCGTGATCATCCCGACGCTGCTGCTGGTCCTGTTCTCCGCCGTCGACATCATCGCGGTGCCCACCGCCACGGCCGGCGGCGCGGGCCACTCCGTCGACTTCCTGGCGCCCGGCATCCTGGCGCTCGCCGTGCTGTCCACCGCCTTCACCGGCCAGGCCATCGCGACCGGCTTCGAACGGCGCTACGGCGTGCTCAAGCGGCTCGCCGTCTCGCCGCTGCCGCGCTGGGGGCTGATGACCGCCAAGACCTGCGCGGTGCTGGTCACCGAGGTCCTCCAGATCACGCTGCTGACGGCGGTCGCGCTCGCCCTGGGCTGGTCCCCGCAGGGCAACCCGCTCGCGGTGGCCGCGCTGCTCCTCCTGGGCACCGCCGCCTTCTCGGGCCTGGGCCTGCTGATGGCCGGCACGCTCAAGGCGGAGGCCACCCTCGCCGCGGCCAACCTGGTGTTCCTGCTGCTGCTGGTCGGCGGCGGTGTGATCGTCCCGCTGCAGAAGTTCCCGGAGGCCGCGCAGAGCGTGCTCGGGCTGCTGCCGATCACGGCGCTGTCCGACGGGCTGCGCGAGGTGCTCCAGCACGGCGCCGGCGTCCCCTGGCCGGACCTCGGCGTCCTCGCGGTGTGGGCGGTGCTCGGGCTGGGGGCCGCGGCCCGGTTCTTCCGCTGGGAGTGAGCGGCCGAGGCACGGGACGGGCGGCTCCGCCGCGAACGCACCCCTCGTGAAAGTTTGCACAAGGGCCCGCTTACGATGGCTCCCGTGCCGAACACGCTGAACCCCCTTGAGCTGATCGCCCGCCGCTGGCAGCCGTCCGCGGCCTTCGTACGACGGGCCGCGCTGGCAACCGTCGTGATGGCCGTGATCATCGTCGTCACGGGTGGCGCGGTCCGGCTCTCCCAGTCCGGGCTGGGCTGCTCGACCTGGCCCAAGTGCACGCCGGACAGCCTGACTCCGACTGCCGCGATGGGCATCAACGGCCTCATCGAATTCGGCAACCGCATGCTGACGTATGTGCTGTGCGCGGTCGTCGGGCTGTTCATCATCGCCGCCCGCGCCCGTCACCCCCGGCGCCGCTCACTCACCCGGCTCGGCTGGGCGCAGTTCTGGCTCGTCATGAGCAATGCCGTCATCGGTGGTGTCACGGTCCTGACCGGCCTGAACCCGTACATCGTCAGCTCGCACTTCCTCGCGGCCACGGCGCTGCTCACGGTCGCCGTGCTGAGCTG
Organism: Streptomyces sp. P9-2B-2; assembly: GCF_030406865.1. Lineage (NCBI taxonomy): Bacteria > Bacillati > Actinomycetota > Actinomycetes > Kitasatosporales > Streptomycetaceae > Streptomyces > Streptomyces sp. P9-2B-2. The sequence continues at coordinate 2,310,956 of NZ_CP129126.1, forward strand.
GAAGCGGGCGAGCGAGGGCGACGAGGATCCGCGCGACCTGGTCGCCCGTCCGGCGCGGCAGCTGGCCTGGCTGCTGGTGGCCGCGACCGGGGCCCTCACCGTCATCGGCACGGTCGTCACGGGCACCGGCCCGCACGCGGGCGATGCCAAGAAGGTCCACCGCATCCCGCTGGACTGGCAGGAGATCACCCAGCTCCACGTCGACTTCGTCTACATCGTCGTCGGCCTGTCCGTCGCGCTGTGGTTCACGCTGCGCGCCGTCAAGGCACCGGCCGCCCCGCGCCGCCTGCTCCTGGAGTTGTTCGCCTGTATCGCCGCGCAGGGCGTCATCGGCTATGTCCAGTACTTCATGGGCCTGCCCGAGATCGTCATCGGGCTCCACATGCTGGGCTCGGCCCTGGTGTGGATCTGGGCGCTGCGGGTGTGTCTTTCCCTGCGCGACCGCGGTCCGCTCCAGGAGGAGGACCCCGGCAGGCCCGCCCCCTCCGGCGCGCACGAAGCACCGGAGCCTCAAGCGGCCTCGGCGCTCAGCCGGTAGACCCGGCGCGCGGTCCCGAACCCGACGGTCTCGGTGATCCGCCGCCCGTCCCCGGGCCCGCACAGGCCCTCCTCGGTCCACTCCCGTACGAGCCGCGTCATGGCCCGTACGAAGCACCGGGCGCCGGTCACATAGAGCTCGGGCAGCCCGCGGGCCCCCGACGAGAACAGCAACTTGCCGAACGGCGCCCGGCTCAGCGTCTCCTCGGGGCAGGGCCCGGCGTCCGCGTACACATGGGCGTGCACCGCGGCGAGCTGCGCCGCCCGCCGGTGGTGCGGTGCCTCCGGCAGCAGGACGAGGTCCGCGCCGATGCCCGTGGTGGCGCGCAGAAACGGCGCCAGCGGCTGCGGGTCGGGGCAGTGCAGCTGCACCGGCAGACCGGTCGCCACCGCGCTCCACAACAGATGCCGTACGAGCACGGGCTCCCCGAGCCGCTCCCCGGGCCGGCGGCGGCGCAGCCAGCGGTCCGCGGCCCGCCGCACCTCACCGGCCTCCGGGGCGCGCCCCTCGCAGTGGGTGGCGCCGGAGGCGAAGGCCGTGGCGTGCTGGGCCGCGGCGTAGAGGGCCTCGGCGGTGTAGCCGAGGAAGGAGTCGACGCTGCCGGAGGTGTCGGCGACCTGCTCGGCGAGCGGTTCGAGCCGGACCACCTCGTGGGCGTGGGCCGCGGCGGCGGTGGCGAGTTCGGTGGCCGAGGTCAGATCGCTGGGCGCCCCGGCCGCCAGCAGGAACGTGCCGATCCCGGAGCCGCGCAGCAGCATGCGTCCGGCCCGGTAGGCGCCCATCTCGCGGCGGCGCGCCAGGTAGTGGGCGGGCGGGCAGTGCGGTTCCAGGCCGAGCAGCGGGGGGCACCAGCGGCGTATCGCGAGGCCGGTGAAGCTGTCGAAGTAGCTGGCGCCGGCGGGGGCCGGGCCATCGGCCCCGGCCGCGGCGGCGAGGTGGGTCTCGAAGGAGCCGAGGCCGAGCTCGTCATGCACCGCGCCGAAGCTGTACTGGTCGATGAGCGGTGGAAGGCCGTCCATCCGCTTCTCCTCGCCGAGAGCCCGCCGGACGCGGCCGAAGCGCCGCGCCTGGTGGGCTTAACGGACGAGGTGGTGGTGAGGTAGCGGGCTCCGCTTCCGGCGTACGCTCCGGCGCACGGCGCCCGGCTACCGCGCCTCAGGTGTTGGCCGGGCCGCCGACCTGGATGCCCGCCATCCGGGACCACTCGTAGCGGCCGGTGCGGACCTTGGCGGCGAGGTCGCCGTCGAAGTCGTCCTGAAGGGTGATGCCGGACGCGGTGGCGGCATCCCTGGCGGAGTCGAAGGAGTCCGCGACGAGGTTGCCCCACTCGCCGTTGGCCCCGACGAGGGCGATCCGGACGCGGCCGCGGCCGATGTGCGCGAGCTGGCCCTCGGCGCTGCCGCCGTGGCTGTCGGCGAAGGCGCGGATCTGCTTGGTGAGCCTGGCCGTGCGCCGGCCGGCCCGCTTGTCGGCCGCCGTGCCGGCCGCCGCCTCCACCTGCTCTTCCGCCTGCTGGGTGTCTGCCATACCCAGCATGCTACCCGCGAGTACGGCTTTTGGTGAGGGTGATCCCCCACACCTCTCAGCGCAGGAAGGGGTCCACGGCGACGGCGACGAACAGCAGCGACACATAGGTGATGGACCAGTGGAACAGCCGCATCTCCTTGAGCTTGGCGCCCGTGATGCCGGCCTTCGCGCGGGCCTGGAGGCCGTGTGCCTCCTTGAGCCAGAGGGCTCCGCAGGCGAGCGCGACCGCGGTGTAGAACCAGCCCGTGTAGCCCAGCGGCTGGAGCAGCAGCGAGACCGCCACCATCACCCAGCTGTAGGCGACGATCTGCCGGGCGACGACCTTGTTGCCCGCGACTGCCGGCAGCATCGGCACACCGACCCGCGCGTAGTCGTCCTTGACCTTCATCGACAGCGGCCAGTAATGCGGCGGCGTCCAGAAGAACATCACGAGGAAGAGGATCACCGCGGCCCAGGAGAAGGAGTTCGTCACCGAGGACCAACCGATGAAGACCGGCAGGCAGCCCGCGATACCGCCCCAGACGATGTTCTGGCTGGTCCGCCGCTTGAGGATCATCGTGTAAACGACGACATAGAAAAGCAGCGCACCGAGCGACAGCATCGCCGACAGCGGGTTGACGAGGACCCAGAACCAGGCCGTGGAGCCCACCGCGAGGGCGGTCGCGAAGACCAGGCATTCGGCGGGGCTCACCATGCCGGTGACCAGCGGCCGCTGGGACGTACGGTCCATCAGCGCGTCGATGTCGCGGTCAAGGTACATGTTGTAGGCCGCGGCGCCGCCGGCGGACAGATAGCCGCCGATGCAGGTCGCCAGGACGAGCCACAGATCGGGCACACCCTTGGCCGCCAGGAACATCACCGGCACCGTGGTCATCAGCAGCAGCTCGATGACCCGCGGCTTGGTCAGCGCGACGAACGCCTTGACCCGGGCCCCGAACGGCCGCTGACCGGGACTCCCCGGGTCCTGAGAGAGCGCCCCCGCTGGACGGGATTCGACGGCCGTCACGCACACCCCTGGAAGTAACATCAGCGGCCTCTGCCGCAGAAGAGATAAGGCTTGCAAGCACTTCCGGCAGTGAAGACCCGGTAAAGGGCTTGCGCGTACCACGCCACTTTAGACGTTGGCCATACGGCGATCTTCGCGGGGGTCGGGTCGTGTTGGGCACCGGGCGGGGACGCGCGCCCGATGCCTTTGCCCGGCCGTTCGCCCGGCGTTCAGGAGGCGAACCGGACCGCTGCCCGGCAATCTGGTCGTATGGCTCTCGCATCTGGGACCGGAACGCCGGAAGTCCTGATTTGGTTGCCCAAAGCGACGGGCCACTGGGACCGCGCCGCACCGACTGAGCGCCGAAAACACCGACTGAGCGTCGAAAAGACGCACGCACTCGCGGGGGTAGGCTCGACACCGCCTGGCGGACATACCGTCCGCGGCATTCGACATGTGGAGAGGAGCCCTGACTCAGGGTGAGCACCAAGCCGACCACCACAGATCTCGAGTGGACCGAACTGGATCAGCGGGCAGTGGACACCGTCCGTGTCCTGGCCATGGATTCCGTGCAGAAGGTCGGTAACGGCCATCCCGGTACGGCCATGAGCCTGGCGCCGGCCGCCTACCTTCTCTTCCAGAAGCTCATGCGGCACGACCCGGCGGACGCGAACTGGACCGGCCGCGACCGGTTCGTCCTCTCCGCGGGCCACTCCAGCCTGACCCTCTACATCCAGCTCTACCTCGCCGGTTACGGCCTGGAGCTGGCCGACCTGGAGGCGTTCCGCACCTGGGGCTCGAAGACCCCGGGCCACCCCGAGTACGGCCACACCACCGGCGTGGAGACCACCACCGGCCCGCTGGGCCAGGGTGTCGCCAACGCGGTCGGCATGGCGATGGCGGCCCGCTACGAGCGCGGCCTGTTCGACCCCGAGGCGGCCCAGGGCACCTCGCCGTTCGACCACACCATCTACTGCATCGCCGGTGACGGCTGCCTCCAGGAGGGCATCTCCGCCGAGGCCTCCTCCCTGGCGGGTCACCAGAAGCTCGGCAACCTCGTCCTGCTGTGGGACGACAACCACATCTCCATCGAGGGTGACACCGAGACCGCGGTCTCCGAGGACACCCTCAAGCGCTACGAGGCCTACGGCTGGCACGTCCAGCGCGTCGCGCAGCTGCCCAACGGCGACCTGGACCCGGCGGGTCTCGCCAAGGCCCTGGAGGCCGCCAAGGCGGAGACCGAACGTCCGTCGTTCATCGCGATGCGCTCGATCATCGCCTGGCCCGCCCCGAACGCCCAGAACACCGAGGCCGCGCACGGCTCGGCGCTGGGTGACGAGGAAGTCGCGGCCACCAAGCGGGTCCTGGGCTTCGACCCGGAGAAGTCCTTCGACGTCGCCGACGAGGTGCTCGCGCACACCCGCGCCTCCCTCGACCGCGGCCGCGACGCCAAGAAGGAGTGGGAGAAGTCGTTCGCCGACTGGCGCACCGCCAACCCGGAGCGCGCCGCGGAGTTCGACCGGATCGCGGCGGGCGAGCTGCCCGCGGGCTGGGAGGACCACCTCCCCGCGTTCGAGACCGGCAAGTCCGTCGCCACCCGCGCCGCCTCCGGCAAGGTGCTGCACGCCCTCGGCGCGGTGATTCCGGAGCTGTGGGGCGGCTCGGCCGACCTCGCGGGCTCCAACAACACCACGATCGACAAGACCTCCTCGTTCCTCCCGGCGGACAACCCGCTGCCGGAGGCCGACCCCTACGGCCGCACGATCCACTTCGGTATCCGTGAGCACTCCATGGCCGCGGAGATGAACGGCATCGCGCTGCACGGCAACACCCGCATCTACGGCGGCACCTTCCTGGTGTTCTCCGACTACATGCGCAACGCCGTCCGGCTGTCCGCGCTGATGCACCTGCCGGTGACGTACGTCTGGACGCACGACTCCATCGGTCTGGGCGAGGACGGCCCGACCCACCAGCCCATCGAGCACCTCGCCTCGCTGCGCGCCATCCCGGGCCTGAACGTCGTGCGCCCGGCCGACGCCAACGAGACCGCCATCGCCTGGCGCGAGATCCTCCGGCGCTACACCAAGGAGTACGGCGTGGGGGCCCCGCACGGCCTCGCGCTGACCCGTCAGGGTGTGCCGACGTACCCCGCCAACGAGGACGCCGCCAAGGGTGGTTACGTCCTCTTCGACGCCACCGACGCCGCGGGCAAGGACACCGCGCCGCAGGTCGTGCTGATCGGCACCGGTTCCGAGGTGCAGCTCGCCGTCGAGGCGCGCGAGCAGCTCCAGGCCGGGGGCGTTCCCACCCGTGTGGTGTCGATGCCGTCCGTCGAGTGGTTCGACCAGCAGGACCAGGCCTACCGCGACAGTGTGCTGCCGCCGTCCGTCCGGGCCCGGGTCGCCGTGGAAGCCGGCATCGGGCTGACCTGGCACCGCTTCGTCGGTGACGCCGGGCGCATCGTCTCCCTGGAGCACTTCGGTGCCTCGGCCGACGGCAAGGTGCTCTTCCGCGAGTTCGGCTTCACCGCCGACGCGGTCGCCGCCGCCGCCCGGGAATCGCTCGAAGCCGCCGCGCGCTGACGCCCGTACACGACTAGTAGGAGATGCAGAACCCATGACAGACGCACTCAAGCGCCTCTCCGACGAAGGCGTCGCGATCTGGCTGGACGACCTGTCGCGCCAGCGCATCACGTCCGGCAACCTCGCCGAGCTGATCGACCAGCAGCATGTCGTCGGTGTCACGACCAACCCGTCGATCTTCCAGAAGGCCATCTCGGACGGCCACGGCTACGACCAGCAGGTCGCCGACCTCGCCGCCCGCAAGGTCACCGTCGAGGAAGCCATCCGCATGATCACGACGGCGGACGTCCGGGACGCCGCCGACATCCTGCGGCCGGTCTTCGACGCCACCGGCGGCCAGGACGGCCGGGTCTCCATCGAGGTCGACCCGCGCCTGGCGCACCACACCACCCCGACCATCGCCGAGGCCAAGCAGCTGGCGTGGCTGGTGGACCGTCCGAACACGCTGATCAAGATCCCGGCCACCAAGGCGGGTCTGCCGGCGATCACCGAGGTCATCGGCCTGGGCATCAGCGTCAATGTCACGCTGATCTTCTCGCTGGAGCGCTACCGCGAGGTCATGGACGCCTACCTGGCGGGCCTGGAGAAGGCCAAGGCCGCGGGCCTGGACCTGTCGCTGATCCGTTCGGTCGCGTCGTTCTTCGTGTCCCGTGTGGACTCCGAGATCGACAAGCGCCTGGAGAAGATCGGCACGGACGAGGCCAAGGGCCTCAAGGGCAAGGCCGCGCTGGCGAACGCCCGGCTCGCCTACGAGGCGTACGAGGAGGTCTTCTCCTCGGAGCGCTGGGCCGCCCTCGACAAGGCCGGCGCCAACAAGCAGCGTCCGCTGTGGGCCTCGACCGGCGTCAAGGACCCCGCGTACAAGGACACCCTGTACGTGGACGAGCTGGTCGCCCCGGGCACGGTCAACACCATGCCGGAGGCCACCCTGGAGGCCACCGGCGACCACGGTCAGATCACCGGTGACACCGTGCGCGGCGGCTACGCGGCCGCCCGCGCCGACCTGGACGCGGTGGCCGCGCTCGGCATCTCGTACGACGAGGTCGTCCAGCTCCTGGAGGACGAGGGCGTGGAGAAGTTCGAGGCGTCCTGGAACGACCTGCTCAAGTCCACGGAGGCGGAGCTCAAGCGCCTCGCTCCCTCGGAGGGCTGATCTCCCTTGACTGATTCCCACGGAGCCAACCCGCTCCGTGACGCCCTGGACCGACGGCTCCCGCGTATCGCGGGGCCGTCGGGCCTGGTCATCTTTGGCGTCACGGGCGATTTGTCCCGTAAAAAGCTGATGCCCGCCATCTACGACCTCGCCAACCGGGGGCTGCTGCCGCCGGGTTTCTCGCTCGTCGGGTTCGCCCGCCGCGAGTGGGAGCACGAGGACTTCGCGCAGGAGGTCTACGCGGCGGTCAAGGAGCACTCCCGTACGCCGTTCCGCGAGGAGGTCTGGCAGCAGCTGGTCCAGGGCTGCCGCTTCGTCCAGGGCAACTTCGACGACGACGAGGCCTTCGAGACGCTCAAGGAGACGATAAACGAGCTCGACAAGGCGCAGGGGACCGGCGGCAACTTCGCCTTCTATCTGTCCGTGCCGCCGAAGTTCTTCCCCAAGGTCGTCCAGCAGCTGAAGAAGCACGGGCTGGCCGACCAGACGGAAGACTCCTGGCGCCGCGCGGTCATCGAGAAGCCCTTCGGACACAACCTGGAGAGCGCACAGGAGCTCAACCGGATCGTCCACGAGGTCTTCCCGCCGCACGAGGTCTTCCGGATCGACCACTACCTGGGCAAGGAGACGGTCCAGAACATCCTGGCGCTGCGGTTCGCCAACACGATGTTCGAGCCGCTGTGGAACCGCAGCTATGTCGACCACGTGCAGATCACGATGGCCGAGGACATCGGCATCGGCGGCCGGGCCGGCTACTACGACGGCATCGGCGCCGCGCGTGACGTCATCCAGAACCACCTCCTCCAGCTGCTCGCGCTGACCACCATGGAGGAGCCCGCCTCCTTCGAGGCGGACGCGCTGGTCGCGGAGAAGACCAAGGTGCTGGGCGCGGTCCGGCTGCCCAGGGAGCTCGGCAAGGAGACCGTCCGCGCGCAGTACGCGGCGGGCTGGCAGGGCGGCGAGAAGGCCGTCGGCTACCTCCAGGAAGACGGTATCGACCCCAAGTCGAAGACCGACACCTACGCCGCGATCAAGCTGTCGATCGACAACCGCCGCTGGGCGGGCGTCCCCTTCTACCTGCGCACCGGCAAGCGCCTGGGCCGCCGGGTCACCGAGATCGCGGTGGTCTTCCAGCGCGCTCCGCACTCCCCCTTCGACCACACCGCCACCGAGGAGCTGGGGCAGAACGCCCTGGTCATCCGGGTGCAGCCGGACGAGGGCGTGACCGTGCGGTTCGGCTCCAAGGTGCCCGGCACCTCGATGGAGGTGCGGGATGTGTCGATGGACTTCGCGTACGGCGAGTCCTTCACGGAGTCCAGCCCCGAGGCCTACGAGCGGCTGATCCTCGATGTGCTGCTCGGCGACGCCAACCTCTTCCCGCGTCTGGAGGAGGTGGAGCAGTCCTGGCGGATCCTCGACCCGATCGAGGAGTACTGGGACAAGCACGGCAAGCCCGCGCAGTACCCGGCGGGCACCTGGGGCCCGGCCGAGGCGGACGAAATGCTCGCACGAGACGGACGGAGCTGGCGTCGGCCATGAAGATCGATCTGACGGAAACCACCTCCAGCAAGATCAACAAAGCCCTGGTGGAGGGCCGCCGCGCGGTGGGCACTCCCACCAGCGGCATGGTGCTCACCCTCGTCATCGTCACCGACGAGGAGAACGCCTATGACGCCCTGAAGGCCGCCAACGAGGCGTCCCGTGAGCACCCCTCGCGCACCCTCGTCGTCATCAAGCGGGTCAGCCGGTCGCCGCGCGACCGCGCCAAGGCCCGTCTGGACGCCGAGGTGCGGGTCGGCACGGAGGCCGGCACCGGCGAGACGGTGCTGCTGCGGCTGTACGGCGAGGTCATCGACCACGCCCAGTCCGTGGTGCTGCCGCTGCTGCTGCCGGACGCCCCGGTCGTGGTCTGGTGGGCGGTGAACGCCCCGGCGGCCCCCGCACAGGACCCGCTCGGTGCGCTGGCCCAGCGCCGGGTCACCGACGCCTACGCCGACGAGCAGCCCATCCATGAGCTGTCCGCCCGCGCGGAGACCTACGTCCCGGGTGACACGGATCTGTCCTGGACCCGGATAACGCCATGGCGCTCGATGCTGGCGGCGGCGCTCGACCAGGCTCCGTGCACGGTCACCTCGGCCGAGGTGACCGGCGAGGAGTTCAACCCCAGCTGCGAGCTGCTCGCCATGTGGCTGGCCGACCGGCTGAACGTCCCGGTCACCCGCAAGGTGTCCGACGGCCCCGGTCTGACGGCCGTCCGGATGGAGTCCAGCATCGGCGCGATCGTGCTGGACCGCCCGGACGGCTCGCTGGCCACGCTCTCGATGCACGGCCAGCCCGACCGCGCGGTGGCGCTCAAGCGGCGGGAGACCGCCGAGCTGCTCGCCGAGGAGCTGCGCCGGCTCGACCCGGACGAGATCTACGCCAGGGCGCTGAAGTTCGGTGTGGACCGGCTCGGTCACGGCAACGGTGAGCAGCCGGCGGACGGGCAGCAGCCGGCCGCCGGGGAGAAGGCGGCGGACGGGAGCGACCCGGCCAGGCCCGCGGCGAAGAAGGCCGCGAAGAAGGCGGCCGCCAAGTGAGTGCTCCGCAGGTTGTCGTGCACCGCGACAAGGAGCTGATGGCCAAGGCCGCGGCGGCCCGGCTGATCACGAAGATCGTGGACGCCCAGACCGCCCGCGGCTCCGCCTCCGTGGTCCTGACCGGCGGGCGCAACGGCAACGGGCTGCTCGCGGCCCTCGCCGAGGCGCCCGCCCGGGACGCGGTGGACTGGTCCCGGCTCGATCTGTGGTGGGGCGACGAGCGGTTCGCACCGGACGGCGATCGGGAGCGCAACCACACCCAGGCCCGGGAGGTGCTGCTGGACAGCGTGCCGCTGAACCCGGCCCGGGTGCACCCCATGCCCGCGTCGGACGGCCCGTACGGCAATGACGCCGACGCCGCCGCCGAGGCGTACGCGACCGCGCTGGCCGCCGCCGCGGGACCCGAGGACCACGGCCCGGTGCCGTCCTTCGACGTCCTGCTGCTGGGCGTCGGCCCGGACACCCATGTCGCCTCGCTGTTCCCGGAGCTGCCCGCCGTCTACGAGCAGGAGCGGACGGTGGTCGGGGTGCACGGCGCGCCCAAGCCGCCGCCCACCCGGGTCTCGCTGACGCTGCCCGCGATCCGTGCGGCGCGGGAGGTCTGGCTGCTGGCGGCCGGCGAGGACAAGGCCAACGCCGCGGCCATCGCCCTCTCCGGTGCCGGTGAGGTCCAGGCCCCGGCGGCCGGCGCACGGGGCCGCAGCCGGACCCTGTGGCTGCTGGACGAGGCGGCGGCGTCCCAACTGCCGCGCGACCTCTACCCGCCGGCGTCGGCCTGAGGGTCACCGCAGCAAGGCCGTAGGCCCCGCACCCCCAAAGGGTGCGGGGCCTACGGCGTCAGTGCGACGGTCCTGCGGCGGCCGAAGGGATCAACGCCCGCGCAGCTCCCGGTACTTGGCGACCAGACCGGCCGTGGAGGCGTCCAGGCCCGGCACCTCGGCGCCCTCGGTCAGGGCAGGTTCGACGCGCTTGGCGAGCACCTTGCCGAGCTCCACGCCCCACTGGTCGAAGGAGTCGATGTTCCACACCGCGCCCTGGACGAACACCTTGTGCTCGTAGAGCGCGATCAACTGGCCCAGCACGGACGGGCTGAGCTCGGCGGCCAGGATGGTGGTGGTGGGGCGGTTGCCCGGGAACGTCTTGTGCGGCACCAGTTCCTCGGCCACGCCCTCGGCGCGCACCTCGTCCGGCGTCTTGCCGAAGGCCAGCGCCTGGCCCTGGGCGAACAGATTGGCCATCAGCAGGTCGTGCTGGGCGACCAGGCCCGGCTGGAGATCGGCGACCGGCTCGGCGAAGCCGAGGAGATCGGCCGGGATCATCTTCGTGCCCTGGTGCAGGAGCTGGTAGTAGGCGTGCTGGCCGTTCGTACCGGGCGTGCCCCAGACTACCGGCCCCGTCTGCCAGCCGACGCGGTTGCCCTCGCGGTCCACCGACTTGCCGTTGGACTCCATGTCCAGCTGCTGGAGATAGGCGGTGAACTTGGAGAGGTAGTGGCTGTACGGCAGCACGGCATGCGACTGGGCGTCCCAGAAGTTGCCGTACCAGATGCCGAGCAGCCCCAGCAGCAGCGGGGCGTTCTCCTCCGGCGGGGCGGTGCGGAAGTGCTCGTCGACGAGATGGAAGCCGGCCAGCATCTCGCGGAAGCGCTCCGGGCCGATCGCGATCATCAGCGACAGGCCGATCGCGGAGTCGAAGGAGTAACGGCCGCCGACCCAGTCCCAGAACTCGAACATGTTGTCCGTGTCGATGCCGAACTCCGCCACCTTCTCGGCGTTGGTCGACAGCGCCACGAAGTGCTTGGCGACGGCCTCTCCCCCGGCGCCCAGACCGGTCAGCAGCCAGTCCCGGGCCGAGGTGGCGTTGGTGATCGTCTCGATGGTGGTGAAGGTCTTCGAGGCGATGATGAACAGCGTCTCGGCGGGGTCCAGATCGCGGACCGCCTCGTGCAGATCGGCGCCGTCCACATTGGAGACGAAGCGGAACTGCATGTCCCGGTGGGTGTAGGCGCGCAGCGCCTCGTACGCCATCGCCGGGCCCAGGTCCGAGCCGCCGATCCCGATGTTGACGACGGTCTTGATGCGCTTGCCGGTGTGGCCCTTCCAGTCGCCCGAGCGGACCCGGTCGCAGAAGATGCCCATCCGGGTGAGCACGTGCTGCACGCCCGGGGAGACGTTCTCGCCGTCGCTCAGGATGACCGCCGAGCCGGGGGCGCGCAGCGCGGTGTGCAGCACGGAGCGCCGCTCGGTGATGTTGATCTTCTCGCCGCGGAACATCGCGTCCCGTAGCCCGGCCACACCGGCCGCCGCGGCCAGCTCGCGCAGCAGCCCCAGCGTCTCGTCGGTGACCAGGTGCTTGGAGTAGTCCAGGTGCAGATCGCCGACCTGCAGGGTGTAGCGCTCGGCGCGCTCCGGGTCGCGCTCGAACAGCTCGCGCAGATGCACCTCCGCCAGTTGCTCCCGGTGCTTGCCCAGCGCCGTCCACTCAGGCATCTGATCGAGCCTGCTGCGGCCTTCTGCGTTCATCTCGGACATCAGCCTTCTTCATCTCGTACCGGCCCCGCCATCTCCCAACCTAATTGATCAGGGCGTGATGGGAGGTATCTGTCCGCCGCCGGACGGGGCGCCGTCGGTGGGCTGAAGAACAGGTGTCAACGCGGCCGTCCCCAGGGCCAGCAGGGCGGCGGCCAACAGCGCGGGCGCGTTGGGTCCGAAGGCGGTGGCGGCCGCGCCGCCGCACAGCGCGCCGAGCGGGGTCCCGGCGACGGAGACCGTACGGAAGGCGGAGCTGATCCGGCCCAGCATCCCGGCCGGGCTGCGCTGCTGCACGGCCGTCGCCTCCAGGACGTTCCCCACCATCCCGGCGAAGCCGAACAGGCCCAGGAGCAGCGCCGCGAGCCAGACCGAGCGCAGCGTCCCGAAGCCCACCAGGGTCACGGCCTGGAGCACTCCGGCGCACAGCAGGGTGCGGCCGGTGCCGCCGATTGCGGCGATCGTCCGGTCCGCGAGGAGCCCGCCCAGAACCATCCCGATGCCGTAGCCGGTGGTCACGACGACATAGCCGAAGTCCCCGGCGCCCAGCCAGCCCTTGATGACCACCACCAGGGTCGCGATCAGTGCGCCGATGCCGACATTGCCCAGCGCCACCGACACACAGAACGCGCGCAGCACCCGGTCGCACCACAACTGCCGTATCCCCTCGGCTATTTCGCGCCGGACGGTGCGCCCGGCGGTGGCCGGCCGCCCGGCCGGCGGGCCGGTGCACAGCGAGGCGACCAGGGCGGCCGCGACGAGGTAGGTGGCCGCGTCGGCCAGGAACGGGAGTGCGGCGCCGAGCGCGATCAGCACCGGGGCCAGCGGTCCGCCGACGAACCGGCCCGCCAGCTCCTGACCGGTCATCAGCCGGGCGTTGGCGGCGGCCAGCTTCTCCTTGGGCACCACCGCGGGCAGCAGGGCCGTGGCGGCGTTGTCGAACAGGGTCTGGAGGGTGGTGAGCGCGAAGGACAGCGCGAGCAGCAGCGCGATACCCGCCCGGTCCAGCGCCACGGCCAGCGCGAAGCCGGCCATCAGCAGCCCGCGCAGCACATCGACCGCCCACATGGCCCGCCGCTGGTCCACCTGGTCGGCGACCGCGCCGCCCAGCAGTCCGAAGAGCAGCCAGGGGACGAAGCCGCAGGCGGTGACGAGCGAGATCAACAGCGGCGAGTCGGTGAGCGTGTAGGCGAGCAGCGGCAGCGCCGTGCCGCGCAGGGCGTCACCGAAGCGGGAGATGGCAGCGGCGCCCCACAGCCGGCCGAAGCCGCCGCGCGCGGCGAGCGCACCCGCCCCTGCCGCATGCCCCGTTTCGGTGCCCGTCCCGCTGTCCGCCATGCCGCCCCCCGTCCGCATCGTCCGCATCGTCCGCGTACGGAAAACGCTACGGGCAGCCACTGACAGTGGCCCTCGGGCGACTTCCCCATCCGCTACCTCAGATGCGGCCCGACGGCCCCGCGTCGGGCGCGTACGGCTCACGGGGACGCACAGACGCGGCCGGCCCGGCCGGAAGGGGTGTGTCCCTCCGGCCGGGCCGGCCGCGTCAGGTGCTGATCCGTCAGATCTCGCCGCGGAGCTTGGCGAGGGCCTCCGCGAGAATCGCCTCACCGTCGGCGTCGCTGCGACGCTCACGGACATAGGCGAGGTGGGTCTTGTACGGCTCGGTGCGCGGCGGGTCCGGCGGGCTCTCCCGGTCCTTGCCTGCCGGGAAACCACAGCGCGGGCAGTCCCAGGTGTCCGGAACCTGCGCATCGCCGGCGAAGCTGGGCTGCGTCTCGTGCCCGTTGGAGCACCAGAAGGAGATGCGGGTGCGCGGCGCGGACTCGCCGCGCTCGGCCTCCCCCATCGGCCCCGCCCCGACCCGACTTCCTCGGATCGCGTTGCCACTTGCCACGGTCGTAACTCCCTGCGTAATGGTGCTGCACAGCCTCTCGCAGCAGCTGCGCTGCGGAACGCCCCAGTCTACGTAAGGCCCAACGCGCGTCCAGTGGCTGGAGTTACCCGTCCGAGGACGCCTCCCTCAATGATAGGCCGCGCCTCCGACACTGTGTCAGTTGCTGAGCTTCATCAGGATGCCGAGCACGACGATGCAGGCGAACCACAGCAGACCGATCACGATGGTGATGCGGTCGAGGTTGCGCTCGGCGACCGAGGAGCCACCCACCGAGGACTGCATGCCGCCACCGAACATGTCGGACAGGCCGCCGCCCTTTCCCTTGTGCATGAGCACCAGCATCATCAGCAGCAGGCTGAAGACGATGAGGGCGATCGAGAACCCGATGACCACGGCTGGACCAACTCTCTAGGACTGACGGACGGACTTATGGATCACGATATACGGAACAAATGGTGCGGGGCCGGGGGCGGTGCTGCTGCACCGGTCCCGGCCCCGACAGGGTACGACGAGGGTTCCCCCTCGTCATAGCTGCTACTGGTCGCGGAAACGGACGATCTTCACAAACTCGTCCGCGTCCAGCGCCGCGCCGCCGATCAGCGCGCCGTCGACGTCGGGCTGCGCCATGATCGCCGCGACATTGCCGGACTTGACCGAGCCGCCGTACTGGATGCGGACCTTGTCGGCCAGCTCCTGGCTGTAGAGCTCGGCGAGGCGGCCGCGGATCGCACCGCAGACCTCCTGCGCGTCCTCGGGGGTGGCGACCTCACCGGTGCCGATGGCCCACACGGGCTCGTAGGCGATCACGATGGTCTCGGCCTGCTCGGCCGGGACGTCCGCCAGACCGCCGTCGACCTGGGCGAGGGTGTGCGCGACCTGGTTGCCGGCCTTGCGCACGTCCAGGCCCTCGCCGACGCACAGGATCGGGGTGATCCCGTTCTTGAAGGCGGCCTTGACCTTGGCGTTGCAGATCTCTTCGTTCTCGCCGTGGTACTGGCGGCGCTCACTGTGGCCGACGGCCACGTACGCACACTTGAGCTTGGCCAGCATCGCGCCGGAGATCTCACCGGTGAAGGCACCGGAGTCGTGCGCCGAGATGTCCTGGGCGCCGTACTTGATCTTGAGCTTGTCGCCGTCGACCAGCGTCTGCACCGACCGCAGATCGGTGAAGGGCGGCAGGACCGCGACCTCGACGGCGTCGAAGTCCTTGTCGGCGAGGGCGAAGGCGAGCTTCTGGACGTGGGCGATGGCCTCGAGGTGGTTGAGGTTCATCTTCCAGTTGCCCGCCATCAGCGGGGTACGGTCAGTCACGTTGTTCAGTCCTCCAGAGCGGCGAGGCCGGGGAGCGTCTTGCCTTCGAGGTATTCGAGGCTGGCGCCGCCGCCGGTCGAAATATGGCCGAATGCATTCTCGTCGAAGCCCAGCAGGCGCACCGCGGCGGCCGAGTCACCGCCGCCGACGACGGTGAAGGCGTCCGAGTCGAGCAGCCCCTTCGCGACGGCCTTGGTGCCGCCGGCGTAGTCGGGGTGCTCGAAGACGCCCATCGGACCGTTCCAGAAGACGGTGCCCGCGTCGGCGAGCTTCGCGGCGTAGAGCTCGCGGGTCTTCGGACCGATGTCCAGGCCCTCCTTGTCGGCCGGGATGGCGTCCGCGGCGACGATGTCGGGGTGGGCCGGGGCCTTGGTCTTCAGGTCCGGGAACTCGGCGGAGACCAGCACGTCCACGGGGAGCACGAACTCCACACCGCGCTTCTCGGCCCGTGCCAGGTACTCCAGGCAGGCCGGGACCTGGTCCGCCTGGAGCAGCGAGATACCGACCTCGTGGCCCTTGGCCTTGAGGAAGGTGTAGGCCATCCCGCCGCCGACCAGGATGCGGTCGGCCTTCTCGATGAGCTGGTCGATGACGGCCAGCTTGTCGGAGACCTTGGCGCCGCCCAGCGCGACGACGTAGGGGCGCTGGACGTCGTCGGTGAGCTTCTTCAGGACACCGACCTCGGTGGCGATCAGGTCGCCGGCGGCGTGCGGACGGCGCCTGGGCAGGTCGTACACGGAGGCGTGCTTGCGGTGCACGGCGCCGAAACCGTCGCCCACGTACAGGTCGGCGAGGGCGGCGAGCTGATCGGCGAACGCACCGCGCTCGGCGTCGTCCTTGCTGGTCTCGCCCGCGTTGAAGCGGAGGTTCTCCAGCACGGCCACCTGGCCGTCGGACAGGCCCGCGACGACGGACCGGGCGGACTCGCCGACCGTGTCGGTCGCGAACGCCACGTCCTGCCCGAGGATGTCGCCCAGCCGCGCGGCGGCCGCGGCCAGCGAGAAGGCCGGGTCCGGCGCGCCCTTGGGACGGCCCAGGTGCGAGGCGACGATCACCTTGGCGCCGCGCTCCACGAGCTTGGCGATCGTCGGGGCGACGGCGCGGATCCGGCCGTCGTCGGTGATGGTGGTGCCGTCCAGCGGCACGTTGAGATCAGCGCGGACAAAGACGCGCTGTCCGGCGACCTGGAGGTCGTCGATCGTCTTCATGAGAAGTGACTCCGTGTTTGCGTAGCTCGGCCATGGGACGGGGCCCGTACGACGCTTCTTCGCGTCATACGAGCCCCGTCCTCACATCTCGGTGCCTCGGGCGTCAACCAGCGATCAGAGCTGGCCGCCGACGAAGGTGGTCAGGTCCACCAGGCGGTTGGAGTAGCCCCACTCGTTGTCATACCAGCCGACGACCTTGACCTGCTTGCCCTGGGACATGGTCAGCGAGGAGTCGAACGTACACGAGGCCGGGAAGTTCACGATGTCCGAGGAGACGATCGGGTCCTCGGTGTACTCCAGGATGCCCTTGAGCTGGCCCTCGGCGGCCTTCTGGAAGGCGGTGTTGATCTCGTCCTTGGTGACCTCGCGGTCGAGCTCCAGCACGAGGTCGGTGACCGAGCCGGTGGGGACGGGCACGCGCATGGCGATGCCGTCCAGCTTGCCCTTGAGCTGCGGGAGGACCAGGGCGGTGGCCTTGGCGGCACCCGTCGAGGTCGGGATGATGTTCTCCGCGGCGGCGCGGGCGCGGCGCAGGTCGCTGTGCGGGAAGTCCAGGATGCGCTGGTCGTTGGTGTACGCGTGGACCGTCGTCATCAGGCCCTTGACGATGCCGAAGTTCTCGTCGAGCACCTTCGCCATCGGCGCCACACAGTTGGTGGTGCAGGAGGCGTTGGAGATGACGTGGTGCTTGGCCGCGTCGTACTTGTCGTTGTTGACGCCCATCACGATCGTGATGTCCTCGTCCTTGGCGGGCGCGGAGATCAGGACCTTCTTGGCGCCGGCCTGGATGTGCTTCTCGGCGTCGGCCTTCTTGGTGAAGATGCCGGTCGACTCGATGACGATGTCGGCCCCGAGCTCCGCCCAGGGCAGATTCGCCGGGTCGCGCTCGGCCATCGTCTTGAAGGTCTGGTTGCCGACCGTGATGGTGTCGTCGGTGTGGCTGACGTCCTGCTTGAGGCGACCCAGAATGGTGTCGTACTTCAGCAGGTGAACCAGGGTGGCGTTGTCGGTCAGGTCGTTGACACCGACGATCTCGATGTCCGCACCCTGCTCCAGGAGCGCGCGGAAGTAGTTGCGACCAATGCGGCCGAATCCGTTGATGCCTACGCGGATCGTCACGAACCGATCTCCTCGTTAGGTACGCCGATGGGTCACCGGCGAGCTGTATGGGCTGTCCCCGACCGCCTCCGACCCTACCCCCAATAAGAGACGTACGTGACATTGACAAACGGGCTTTCGTGCCCTCAAACGAGCAGTCCCGGCCAGGCGCTTCGTCGCCTGTTCGCGCCGGTCAAACGGGCTTTCGCCCCCTCAAACGAGCACCCCCGGCCGCGTCCTTCGACGCCCGCTCGCGCCGGCTCCCGGTAACACAGATCCGGGAGTGACACAAGGGCATCAGGGATGCGGCCGGGGGTGTATGGGGCGCGGGCGGTCAGCCGACCATGCCCTCCGCGAGTTCCTCGGTGAGGTTCGACTCGGTGCCCGGGATGCCGAGGTCCTGGGCGCGCTTGTCTGCCATCGCCAGCAGCCGGCGGATCCGGCCGGCGACCGCGTCCTTGGTCAGCGGCGGGTCGGCGAGGGCGCCCAGCTCCTCCAGCGAGGCCTGCTTGTGCTCCATGCGCAGCCGGCCGGCCGCCGCGAGGTGCTCGGGGACCTCCTCGCCGAGGATCTCCAGGGCCCGCTGGACCCGGGCGCCCGCGGCGACCGCGGCCCGCGCCGAGCGGCGGAGGTTGGCGTCGTCGAAGTTGGCGAGGCGGTTGGCGGTGGCGCGGACCTCGCGGCGCATCCGCCGCTCCTCCCACGCGAGCACCGACTCATGAGCGCCGAGCCGCGTCAGCAGGGCACCGATCGCGTCACCGTCCCGGACCACGACGCGGTCCACCCCGCGCACTTCACGGGCCTTGGCGCCGATGCCGAGCCGGCGGGCAGCACCGACCAGCGCGAGCGCCGCCTCGGGGCCGGGGCAGGTGACCTCCAGCGACGAGGAGCGGCCCGGCTCGGTCAGCGAGCCGTGGGCCAGGAAGGCGCCGCGCCAGGCCGCCTCGGCGTCGCAGGTCGCGCCGGAGACCACCTGTGGGGGCAGCCCGCGGATGGGGCGGCCGCGGCCGTCCACCAGGCCGGTCTGGCGCGCCAGCTGATCGCCGCCGGCCACCACCCGTACGACGTAGCGGCTGCCGCGCCGCAGGCCGCCGGGGGCCATCACCACCAGGTCGGAGCTGTGCCCGAAGATCTCCAGGATGTCCTTGCGCAGCCGCCGGGCGGCGATGCCCGTGTCCAGCTCCGCCTCGATCACGATGCGTCCGCTGACCAGGTGCAGACCGCCCGCGAACCGCAGGATCGACGAGACCTCCGACTTCCGGCAGCAGGTCCGGGTGACGGGGAGCCGGGAGATTTCATCCTTCACCGCTGCCGTCATCGCCATGGGCCGATCCTTCCATGCATCCGAAAAATACGGTCGTACGCGGCTGCCAGCAGCTCCGGGTCATGCCGGTCGGGGGCTCCCCCGGCGCTCGACCGGGCGTCGTCTCCTTGTGCGGCGACCGCCGCCAGCTCGACCTCGCTGCCGACCAGCTGCTTCGCGGCAACCGTCAGACCTTCGATGTCGGGCACGGCGGCCTTGTCGGCCAGCACCACGTCGAAGGCGAGTTTAGGGGCGTGTCGGGCCAAAACCTCCAAATGACGCTGCGGGGAGAAGCCATCGGTTTCGCCCGGTTGGGGCGCAAGGTTGAGCGAAAGGACCTTTCGGGCCTTGGTCTCCTCCAGCGCCTCGCGCAGCTCCGGCACCAGCAGATGCGGGATCACGGAGGAGAACCAGGAGCCGGGGCCGAGCACCACCCAGTCGGCGTCCCGCACCGCGGCGACCGCCTCGGGGACGGCCGGCGGGTCCTCGGGGACCACATGGACGGACTGCACCTCGCCGCGGGTGAGCGCGACGGTGGCCTGACCGCGGACCGTGGTGATCGCGTCCGGACGGCCCGCTTCATGACCTCTGACCTGGGCCTGGAGCTCCAGGGGCACCGCCGACATGGGCAGCACCCGGCCGTGCGCGCCGAGCAGCTTGCCGACCAGGTCGAGGGCCTGGACATGGTCGCCGAGCTGCTCCCACAGGGCGACGATCAGCAGATTGCCGACCGCGTGGTCGTGCAGCTCGCCCTCGCTCTGGAAGCGGTGCTGGATCACCCGGGACCAGGTCTGGCCCCAGTCGTCGTCGCCGCACAGCGCGGCCAGCGCCTTGCGCAGATCGCCGGGCGGCAGCACGCCGAGCTCGTCGCGGAGCCGGCCGCTGGAGCCGCCGTCGTCGGCGACCGTGACGACGGCGGTCAGATCACCGGTGATCCGGCGCAGCGCGGTCAGCGAGGCGGACAGGCCCATACCGCCGCCCAGCGCCACCACCTTGGGCGTGGCGCCCTTCGTGATACGGCCACTGGGGACGAACCGCCGGACCCGGCGCAGCCGTGGGGTGCGCCCGCTCACTCGCGCCCCATGTCCCGGTGGACGATGACGGTTTCCACCCCTTCGGAGACCAGGCGGCGGCCGAGCTTCTCGGACATCGCGACGCTGCGGTGCTTGCCGCCCGTGCAGCCCACGGCGATGGTCACATAGCGCTTGCCCTCCCGGCGGTAGCCCTCGGCGACGATCCGCAGCAGCTCGGCGTAGCCGTCCAGGAACTCCTTGGAGCCGGGCTGGCTGAAGACGTAGTTGGAGACCTCGTCGTTGAGACCGGTGAAGGGGCGCAGCTCGGGGACCCAGTGCGGGTTGGGGATGAAGCGGCAGTCGATGACCATGTCGGCGTCGACCGGAAGGCCGTACTTGAAGCCGAAGGACATGACCGTGGCGCGCAGCTCGGGGACCTCCTCGCCGGCGAACTGGGCGTCCATCTTGGCGCGCAGTTCGTGGACGTTGAGGCTGGAGGTGTCGATGACCAGGTCGGCGTCGCCGCGCAGCTCGCGCAGCAGATCGCGTTCGGCGGCGATCCCGTCGACGATCCGGCCGTCGCCCTGGAGGGGGTGCGGGCGGCGCACGGACTCGAAGCGGCGCACCAGGGCCTCGTCTGAGGACTCCAGGAAGACGATGCGGCGCTTGACGTTCTGCGCGTCGAGGGTGGCCAGCGATTCCTTGAGGTTGGCGAAGAAGCGGCGGCCGCGGACGTCGACGACGACCGCGATCCGGGCGACATTGCCCTGCGAGCGGGCGCCCAGCTCGACCATCGGTGCGATCAGCTCGGGCGGGATGTTGTCGACGACGAACCAGCCGAGGTCCTCCAGACACTTCGCGGCCGTGCTGCGGCCGGCGCCGGACATCCCGGAGATGATCACCAACTCGGGGATCGCGGCGCTCTCGCCCTGGTCGGTCGTGCCCGTACTCACCTGTGCACCGTCTCTCTCGGTTTTCTGCGCTTCGTGCGGTGTACTCATCGGTCCTGCCCCCGTTCTGCTGACAACGCGGCCGGTGGGGCCCCGTCATCCTCAATGATCTCTCCTGTGGCGGTATTCACCGCGGGAGCGGACGGCGCCGCCCCGGCCAGCGCCGCGGCGACCGTCTCCGCCGTCTTGCGGCCGACGCCCGGAACCTCGCAGATCTCGTCGATCGTCGCGGCCCGCAGCTTCTTCAGCGAGCCGAAGTGCTTGAGCAGCGCCTGGCGGCGGGTGTCGCCCAGTCCGGCGACGGTGTCCAGCGGTGAGGACTTCAGCCGCTTGGTGCGCTTGCTGCGCTGGTAGGCGAGGGCGAAGCGGTGGGCCTCGTCCCGGACGCGCTGGAGGAGGTAGAGACCCTCGCTGCTGCGCGGCAGCACCACCGGGTCGTCGTCCTCGGGCAGCCAGACCTCTTCCAGGCGCTTGGCCAGGCCGCAGACCGCGACATCGTCGATGCCGAGCTCGTCCAGGGCCCGGCGGGCGGCCGCGACCTGCGGGGCACCGCCGTCGACGACCACGAGCTGCGGCGGGTACGCGAAGCGCTTGGGGCGGCCGTCCTCGTCGGTCGGGCGGCCGGCCATCGGGTCCGGCTCCTCGTCCGGGCCGGCGGCGACGGTCGAGGCGGTGGCGCCGTTGTCGTCGACACGGGCGTCGTCGGCCGGCTCCTCCGTCCACTCGCCGGCCTTCTGCTTCTCCTGGAGATAGCGCTTGAAACGGCGGCCGATGACCTCGTGCATGGACCGGACATCGTCCTGGCCCTCGAAGGTCTTGATCTGGAAGCGGCGGTATTCGCTCTTCCGGGCGAGACCGTCCTCGAACACCACCATCGAGGCGACGACGTCATCGCCCTGGAGGTGGGAGATGTCGAAGCACTCGATACGCAGCGGCACCGAATCCAGGCCGAGGGCCTCGGCGATCTCCTCCAGGGCACGGGAGCGGGTGGTCAGGTCGGAGGCGCGCTTGGTCTTGTGCAGCCCCAGGGCCTGCTGGGCGTTGCGGGCGACCGTGGCCATCAGGTCCTTCTTGTCGCCGCGCTGCGGGATACGCAGCGAGACCTGGGAGCCGCGGCGCCCGGTCAGCCACTGGGCGACCGGGTCGACGGGCTCGGGCAGCGCCGGGACCAGGACCTCCTTGGGGACGGCGTCGCCCCGCTCCTCGCCGTACAGCTGCTGGAGGGCGTGCTCGACCAGATCGCCGGTGGTGACGGCCTCGACCTTGTCGGTGACCCAGCCGCGCTGGCCGCGCACCCGCCCGCTGCGGACGTGGAAGATCTGGACGGCGGCTTCCAGCTCGTCCTCGGCGACCGCGATCAGATCGGCGTCGGTGGCGTCGGCGAGCACCACGGCGCTCTTCTCCATGGCCCGCTTGAGCGCACCTATGTCGTCCCGCAGCCGGGCGGCGCGCTCGTACTCCATCTCCTCCGCCGCCTCCTGCATCCCGCGCTCCAGGCGGCGGATGTAGGCACCGGTGCGGCCGGCCATGAAGTCGCAGAATTCCTCGGCCAGTTCATGGTGTTCCTCGGCGGAGATCCGGCCGACACAGGGGGCCGCGCACTTGCCGATGTAGCCGAGCAGACAGGGGCGGCCGATCTGGGCGGAGCGCTTGAAGACACCGGCGGAGCAGGTCCGTACGGGGAAGACGCGCAGCATCAGGTCGACGGTCTCGCGGATGGCCCAGGCGTGCCCGTACGGGCCGAAGTAGCGCACACCCTTCTTCTTGGCGCCGCGCATGACCTGGACGCGCGGGAACTCCTCGTTGAGGGTCACCGCCAGATACGGATAGCTCTTGTCGTCGCGGTACTTGACGTTGAAGCGGGGGTCGAACTCCTTGATCCAGGTGTATTCGAGCTGGAGCGCCTCGACCTCGGTGGTGACGACGGTCCACTCCACGGAGGCGGCGGTGGTGACCATCGTGCGGGTACGCGGATGGAGGCCGGCCAGGTCCTGGAAGTAGTTGGCCAGCCGCTGGCGCAGGCTTTTCGCCTTGCCGACGTAGATGACCCGGCCGTGCTCGTCGCGGAACTTATAGACCCCCGGCGAGTCGGGGATCTGTCCCGGCTTGGGTCGATAGCTGCTGGGGTCTGCCATGCCCACCACCCTACTGACCGCCACCGACAATCACGGCCGGGACCGGCTGCGTTCCTGGCGGGGGGCGTGGGGGTGTGGCCGGTGATATCGGGCGTCTTGGGGGCATGGGCGGCGTGGGCTGGGGTGCAGGGTGCTTGGGGGGCGGTGGGGTGTGGGCGGCGGGGAGGAGGGGGAGGGGAAGCGTCTGCCCGCCGTACGGACGGCATGCGGCGGGCAGACGCGCCCCGTCAGCCGCTGCGGCGCCGTCGCACGGCCGCCGCGGCGGACAGGCCCAGGGCCAGCAGGGCGGCGGCGCCCGCCACGGTCGTGGCCGCGGTCACCGGCAGGCTGTCGTCCGTGAACGCGCCCGCCGTGATGGGCTGCTGGGCCGGCGCCGCCTGGGCCTGGGGCTCCTTGGCGCCGGCCGCGGCCTCCGGCCCGTAGCCGCCGGCCTCGCCGCGCCGGTCGTACGCGGAGCCCGGCAGCTTGTCCCCGTATGCCTGCGCCACCCGCTTCCGGTAGGCGGCGACGGTGGTGCCGTGCGCCCCGACGGCCTTGCGGGCGTCGGCGTCCAGCGGCTCGATCCGGTCGCCGCGCTGCACGTACCAGGCGTCGATCTGCGGCTCCTGAAAGACCGTGCCGCCCTTGGCCCGCGCGGCCCCGGCCGCGGTGTAGCGGGTCTCGTCGTCGCCGTCGGCGATGTTGACGACCTTCCAGGCGGCGCCCTGCCGCACGGTCCATACGGAGGCCGTGCGGCCGTCGGCGGCGACGGCCTTGCTGGCGAGGAACTCCAGGCGGGCCACGGGGGCCGCGGTCCGGCCGCGTACGAAGTCCGGTGACAGGAGGTAGACGGGGACCGTGCGGCCCTCGATGCGCGGGGCGCCCTGGGCCGTGGGAGCCAGGGCCTGCGCGCCACCGCGCTTGCGGTCGGCGGCGAAGAAACGGGCGAGGGTGTCCAGCGTCGCGGGTGCGGCGGCCGCCTCGTGGGCGGCGGCGACGCTCGCACGGGCCGGGGCCTGGGGCGTGGGGACGGGCGCGGCCACGGCGGCCTGCGGGGCGAGGCCGAGGAGGGTGGTCGCGAACGCTCCTGTGGCGACGGCGCGGAGGGCGGTGCGGACGGCGGTGCGCTTCGTCATGGCCTCAGGCTCCTATCCGGTAGAGGGAGTGCGTCCAGGAGAAGGAGCTTCCGTTCACGTAGTAATCGAAATCGCCCCAGTTGTAGCGGGAGT
The DNA here is from genome assembly GCF_030406865.1 of Streptomyces sp. P9-2B-2. Classification (NCBI taxonomy): domain Bacteria; kingdom Bacillati; phylum Actinomycetota; class Actinomycetes; order Kitasatosporales; family Streptomycetaceae; genus Streptomyces; species Streptomyces sp. P9-2B-2. Next base: position 2,334,968 of record NZ_CP129126.1, read on the forward strand.
TGGTCGCCCAGGGATCACCCCAGTAAATCCAGTTTCGATCTGTGTCATAGCCATAGACCACGTGCATATGGCCGCCGCCGGAGGACCACTGGATGCGGGTCTCGACCGGCCGGCGGGCGTCGATCTCGCTCTGCACGGTGTCGGGACGGAGCCAACCGGTCACATAGGAGCCGGAGTTGATGCCCATCCAGGCGAGGGCGGACTGCACATTGCCGAGGGTGGCCTGGTCGTTGGGGCAGGTGCTGCCCTGCTGGCGGTTGAAGGCGGCATTGCAGAACTGGTTCTGGCTGTAGTTCCTGCCGAACCAGGTCGCGATGGTGTTGCCGGAAGCGGCCCAGCACCAGTTGGTGTTCTCCTGGGCCTGCATGGCGATGTCGAGGCGGTTGGCGGCGAAGCGCAGTGCGGCGGCCTTTGCGGCGGTGGGGGTGTGCGCCGGGGGCGTGAGGGGCGCTGCCGAGGCGGCGGTCGCGCCCGTGAGCAGGGATAGTGCGGCGGTCGTGAGCGCTGCGGCCGACAGCCCTCGGCGGCGGGAACGGCGTGCGTGGGGTGCACGAGTCATGGCGTTCCTCCCGAACATGGGGGGTGAGGGGGTGAGAGGAGCGCATCCGGATGCTGCTGAGGAGCATCAGGTGTTGTCGCAGGCAGGTCAACACGCTTCAATGCGGAAGGACATGGGGGTGTGGACGGATGGGCCCGGATGTGAACGGCCGGTGCCCGGCGTACTGCGGTGAACGGACAGGCAGAGTGTGCGGCGCGCGATCCGGTTGTGAACGTTCACCCGCGCGCCGGAGGAGCGAGGCAATGGCAGAGAACACTCCGCAGTCGGCCGAGCTGGCGCAGCTGCTCCGGACCGGTCCGTTCCACCTCGCGCTCCGCTCCGCGCTCACCGAGCGCGGCCTCGCCCTCACCCGCGTCCAGCACAAGCTCGCCCAGCGCGGCATCACCATCGGCGTGACCAGCCTGAGCTACTGGCAGCAGGGCGCCCGGCGGCCGCAGCGCCCCGAGTCACTGCGGGCGGTGCGCGCCCTGGAAGAGGTCTTGGACCTGCCCGCGCACTCGCTGCACCGTCTGCTGGTCCCGGAGGGCACCGCCCGCCCGGAGGCCGAGCGCCCCCTCGCCCGCTCGTACCGCTCCCTGGTGGCGCCCGCCGCCGCGCTGCAGCAGCTGTTCGCCGAGCTGGAGACGCCCGTGGACGGCGGGCTGCACACCGTCGGCCACCACGAGCGGGTCGCCATCGGAGCCGGGCGTGAGCTCCTCGCCCGCGAATCGCTCCAGGTGGTCCGGGCCCACCGGGACGGCGTGGACCGCTATGTCGCCATCCACCGGGGCGAGTCGGGCTGCGAGACGTCCCGGGTGCAGGTGCGGGCCGCGGAGAACTGCCGGCTGGGGCGGGTCCGCGGGCACGCCGAGACCGGGGTGGTGGTCGCCGAGCTGCTCTTCGATGCCCGGCTGCGGGCCGGTGACACCCATGTCTTCGGCTACGTCTTCGAGGACGGCAGCGGCGGCCCGAGCACCGAGTACCTGCGCGGCTTCACCTTCGCCGGCGGCCAGTACGTCCTCCAGGTGCGCTTCGACGAGGCGGCGCTGCCGGTGCGCTGCCGCCGCTTCGCCCAGACCTCCGCGGGCGCCCCGCGCAGCGGTCAGCAGGAGCTGACGCTCAGCGGACGGCACCGCGCCGTGCACCTCGTGGAGCAGGGGGTGCGGCCCGGAATACTGGGCATCGCCTGGGACTGGGGGTGAGCCCTGCGGGGGCCCCGCAAGGCCGGCGAGCCGCTGCCTCAGCCCGCGATCAGCTTGCCGTCCTTGGCCTTGACCGGGACCTCGGGCAGCGGCTCGGTCGCCGGGCCCTGGATGACTTTGCCGGTGGTGACGTCGAAGCGGCTGCCGTGGCAGGGGCAGCTGCCTTCCTTCTTCTCGACGTCGGACAGGATGCAGCCGGCGTGCGTGCACTTGGCGCTGAAGCACTTGTAGGTGCCCTTGGCGGGCTGCGACACGACGAGCCGGTCCTCGCGGTAGAGCTTGGCACCACCGACCGGCACGTCGGCGGCGGCCCCGAGGTCGACCGGCTCGTCGGGCACCGCCGAGGCGTTCGCGCCCGAATCCCCCGAGGAGCAGGCCGTCAGCCCGAAGCCGGCGGCCCCGGCGAGCGCGGCACCCCGCAGCACGGTTCGGCGGTCGGGGGACTGGCTCATGGCTGCTCCAGAGATCAGGGGTCAGGGGTCACAGGCGGCGGCTTCCGACGATACCGGCGCAGATCGTTCCGCTTCCGGCCGGGCCGGGCACCGCGGCGGGCACTGGGGCGTCCCCGGGTCACCCCCGGGGCGTAAACGCTTACGTAAGCGTTTACGTTTGGGGTCGGCGCTCGTAGTGTGGGGGCTTCGCGGGACAAGGCCCGGGAAGCCCGGGCGCCGCCGTGGTGCCGCACACTCGGGAGGAAATGCGGATGACGACGATGGCGGATGTGGCGCGGCGGGCGGGAGTCTCGGTCGCCACGGTCTCGCATGTGCTGAACGGGACCCGGCCGGTACGCCCCACCACCCGTGCCGCGGTACTCGGCGCCATCGACGAGCTCGGCTACACCCACAACACCCTGGCCCGCTCCCTGGTCACCTCCCGCACCCGCTCGATCGGCCTCGCGGTCTCCGCGATCAGCAACCCGTACTTCACCGAGATCCTCCAGGGTGTCGAGGCCGGCGCCCTGGCGGCCGGCTACAGCCTGCTGATCGCCGATCCGCACGACGACCCCCGGCATGAGCGCACGGTCGTCCAGCTGCTGCACGAGCGACGGGTCGACGGCGTGATCGTGGCGCCGTCCGCGGAGCCCTCGGAGATGGTGGAGTATCTGGCCCGGCGCGCGGTGCCGGCGGTCTTCCTGGACCGGCTGGTAGGCGACGCGCACGACCAGGTGTGCGCCGAGAACACCGGCCCGGTGCGTCAACTGGTCGAGCATCTGGCCGACTTGGGGCACACCCGGATCGGCCTGGTGGCCGGTCTCCCCGGGCTGAGCACCACGACCGAGCGGGTCGAGGGCTACCGCGAGGGGCTCGGCGCCCGCGGGCTGCCGTTCGTGCCCGCACTCCTTGCCGGTGGCAACTCCGAGGCGGCGGGCGCCCAGGCCGCCACCCGGCAGCTGCTCGCCGCGGCGGAACCGCCCACCGCGCTGATCACCGCCAACAACGCGATGACCATCGGCGCGCTGCGGGCGCTGCGCGAACTGGGCCGGACGGTCCCCCACGACATCGCGCTGGCCTGCTTCGACGACTTCTCGTGGGCGGAGCTGTTCACGCCCCGGCTGACCGTGATCGCCCAGCCCAGCAAGGACATCGGGGCGGCGGCGGTCCGACTGCTGCTGGAGCGCCTGGCGGAACCGGACCGGCCCCCGCGCACCCTCCGTCTCCCCTGCACCTTTGTGCACCGTACGTCGTGCGGTTGCCCCGAACCCGCCCCGGCCGCCCGCCCGGCCGCACCCCAGGCCGCCCGCCCGGCCGCCCAGGAAAGGAAACGCACCCCGTGATCGTCGTCGCCGGCGAGGCACTGATCGACCTCGTCCCCAGCCCGCAGACCGCTCTCCCGCCCTCCCCCGACGGCGGCTCCCCCGCCCCGGGCGGCCCGTTGCCGGCGTTGCTGCCGCGGCGCGGCGGCGGCCCGTACAACACCGCGGTCGCACTGGGGCGGCTGGGCTCGCCCGCCGCGTTCTGCTCCCGGATCTCGACCGACGCGTTCGGCGAGGCGCTGCTGGCCGGGCTGCGCGGCGGGGGCGTGGACACCTCGCTGGTGCAGCGCGGCGGTGAGCCGACCACCCTTGCCGTGGCGAACATCAGCCCGGACGGGTCGGCCGGCTACGGCTTCTATGCCGACGGCACCGCCGACCGGCTCTTCGCCCTGCCGCCGGTGCTGCCCGCCGCGGTCCGGGCGCTCTCCCTGGGCACCTGCTCGCTCGTCCTGGAGCCGGGCGCGAGTGCGTATGAGTCCCTGCTGCGCCGGGAGGCCGGGCGCGGGGTCTTCACGGCGCTCGACCCCAACATCCGGCCCGGTCTGATCCCCGACCCGGACGCCTACCGGGCCCGCTTCCGCTCCTGGCTCCCCGATGTCGCCCTGCTGAAGCTCTCCGAGGAGGACGCGCTGTGGCTGGCGGGGTCCGGCGAGGGGCCGGGCGGTGCCGTGGGCGGGGGCCGGGACGCGGTCCTCGCGGTGGCGAAGGAGTGGCTGGCCGCCGGGCCCGCGGCGATCGTTCTCACCCATGGCGGGGACGGTCTGACGGTGCTGACGCCGGGCGGCGGCGCGCTGACGGTGCCCGGCGAGCGGGTCACCGTCGTCGACACCATCGGCGCCGGCGACACGGTCAACGCCGCGCTGCTGCACCGGCTGGACGCCCACGACGCCCTCTCCCGCACCGCCGTCACCGCGCTCGGCACCGAGGACTGGCACGACATCCTGCGCTTCGCCGCCCGCGCGGCCGCCGTCACCTGCTCGCGAGCGGGCGCGGAGCCGCCGTTCGCGGCGGAGGTGGCGGTGTAGGAGGGGGCAGAGGCAGGTGGAGGGTGGGCCGCTCCGGTACGGGGCGTATGGGCTCGCGGCCTCCCGCGCACTGTCAGGCCAGCGGCCCGTCACCACGACGGGCCGCCACCGCCCCCGGCGTACGGAGAGCGGTGACGGCCCGGTGCGCACGGCCCGTGGGTGTCAGGAAGTGCGGCGGGCCCGCGCCGTGGTCTTCTTGGCCACGGTCTTCTTCGCTGCGGTCTTCTTCGCCGCGGTCTTCTTGGCCACCGGCTTCTTGGCGGAGGCCTTCACCGGTGCGGCATCGCTGACGCGGTCGCCGAGGATCTCCCGCAGGAACTTGCCGGTGTGGCTGGCCGGGATGGACGCGATGTCCTCCGGGGTGCCTTCGGCGACGACCAGGCCGCCACCGTTGCCACCCTCGGGACCCATGTCGATGACCCAGTCGGCGGTCTTGATCACATCGAGGTTGTGCTCGATGACGATCACCGTGTTGCCCTTGTCGACCAGACCGGCCAGCACATTGATCAGCTTGCTGATGTCATCGAAGTGCAGACCGGTGGTCGGCTCGTCGAGGACATAGACCGTGCTGCCCGTGGAGCGCTTCTGGAGCTCGCTGGCCAGCTTGACGCGCTGCGCCTCACCCCCGGAGAGCGTCGGCGCGGACTGCCCGAGCCGGACATAGCCGAGGCCGACCTCGTTGAGCGTCTTGAGATGCCGGGCGATGGTCGGCACCGCCTCGAAGAAGCTCAGGGCCTCCTCGATGGGCATGTCCAGCACCTCGGCGATGGACTTGCCCTTGTAGTGGACCTCCAGCGTCTCGCGGTTGTAGCGCGCCCCGTGGCAGACCTCGCACGGCACATACACATCCGGCAGGAAGTTCATCTCGATCTTGATGGTGCCGTCGCCGGAGCAGTTCTCGCAGCGGCCGCCCTTGACGTTGAAGGAGAAGCGGCCCGGCAGATAGCCACGGACCTTGGCCTCCATCGTCTCCGCGAAGAGCTTGCGGACATGATCGAAAACACCGGTGTAGGTGGCCGGGTTGGAGCGGGGGGTGCGGCCGATCGGCGACTGGTCGACATGCACGACCTTGTCCACCAGATCATCCCCGGCCACCCGGGTGTGCCGGCCCGGCACCGACTTGGCGCCGTTCAGCTCGCGCGCGAGGTGGGTGTAGAGGATGTCGTTGACCAGCGTCGACTTGCCGGAGCCGGAGACTCCGGTGACCGCGGAGAACACCCCGAGCGGGAAGGAGACGTCGATGTCGCGGAGGTTGTTCTCCTTCGCGCCGTGCACCGTCAGCTGCCGCGCCGGGTCGGCGGGCCGCCGGATGTCCGGGGTCGCGATGGCCTTCTTGCCGGACAGATACTGGCCGGTGACCGAGTCCTTGTTGGCCAGCAGCTGCTTCATCGGGCCGCTGTGCACGACCTTGCCGCCGTGCTCACCGGCGCCCGGGCCGATGTCCACGACCCAGTCGGCGACCTTGATGGTGTCCTCGTCGTGCTCCACGACGATCAGGGTGTTGCCCATGTCGCGCAGCCGCACCAGGGTCTCGATCAGCCGGTGGTTGTCGCGCTGGTGCAGACCGATCGACGGTTCGTCGAGGACGTAGAGCACGCCCACCAGGCCGGAGCCGATCTGGGTGGCAAGGCGGATCCGCTGGGCCTCACCGCCGGAGAGGGTGCCGGCCGCGCGGTTCAGCGAGAGATAGTCCAGGCCGACGTCGACCAGGAACTTCAGCCGCTCGTTGACCTCCTTGAGGACCCGCTCGGCGATCTTCTTCTCGCGCGCGGTGAGCTTCATCTCCCGCAGGAAGTCGGCACAGTCGCTGATCGACATGGCCGCGACATCGGCGATCGACTTCTGCTGGACCGTGACGGCGAGCACGATCGGCTTGAGCCGGGTGCCCTCACAGGTCGGGCAGGGCACCTCGCGCATATAGCCCTCGAAGCGCTCCCGGCTGCTGTCGCTCTCCGCCTCGGAGTGCCGCCGCTTGACGAACGGCAGGGCGCCCTCGAAGGGGGTGGTGTAGGCCCGCTCGCGGCCGTACCGGTTGCGGTAGCGCACCTCGATCTGGGTCTTGTGGCCCTGGAGCAGGGCCTTCTTGGCGCGGGCCGGCAGCCCGGCCCACGGGATGTCCGTACGGAACCCGAGGGCGTCCGCCAGCGCACCGACCAGGCGGCCGAAGTACTCCTTGGTGTGCCCGTGCGACCAGGGGTGGATCGCGCCCTCGTCGAGGGAGCGGTCCTCGTCGGGGACGATCAGCTCGGGGTCGACCTCCATGCGGGTACCGATACCGGTGCAGTCCGGGCAGGCGCCGAAGGGCGAGTTGAAGGAGAAGGAGCGCGGCTCCAGCTCCTCGAAGGAGAGGTCGTCGTAGGCGCAGTACAGATGCTCCGAGTACATCCGCTCGCGCTGCGGGTCGTCCGGGTCCAGGTCGACGAAGTCGAGGATGACCATGCCTCCGGAGAGCCCGAGGGCCGTCTCGACGGAGTCGGTCAGCCGCCGCTTGGCGGTCTCCTTGACCGTGAGGCGGTCGACGACCACCTCGATGGTGTGCTTCTCCTGCTTCTTCAGCTTCGGCGGCTCGGCGAGATGGATCGTCTCCCCGTCCACCCGCGCCCGGCTGTAGCCCTTGGTCTGGAGGTCGGAGAAGAGATCGACGAACTCGCCCTTGCGCTCACGCACCAGCGGGGAAAGCACCTGGAAGCGGCTGCCTTCGGGGAGTTCGAGCACCTTGTCGACGATGGCCTGCGGCGACTGCCGGGCGATCGGCCGTCCGCACTCGGGACAGTGCGGCTTGCCGACCCGGGCGAAGAGCAGGCGGAGGTAGTCGTAGACCTCGGTGATCGTGCCGACCGTCGAGCGCGGGTTGCGCGAGGTCGACTTCTGGTCGATCGACACCGCGGGGGACAGGCCCTCGATGAAGTCCACATCGGGCTTGTCCATCTGCCCGAGGAACTGCCGGGCATAGGAGGAGAGCGACTCGACATAGCGCCGCTGCCCCTCGGCGAAGATCGTGTCGAAGGCGAGCGAGGACTTGCCCGACCCGGAGAGCCCCGTGAAGACGATGAGGGAGTCGCGGGGGAGGTCGAGCGAGACGTTCTTGAGGTTGTGCTCGCGAGCGCCACGGACGATGAGACGGTCGGCCACGCCGGTCGGCACCTTTCTTGAGGGGGCGGGGGCCGCGGCTCTGCGTCCGCCGCTCGGAGTGAGCAGGGGCGGCGGAGCGAGCGGAGCCCCGCCCCAGGGTAGGGGCCCGCCGCGGCACTGTCTTTGGGATGCCACACACGAGCTTATAGCACGCGCATTCGATTTACCGGACTCGCAAGTCCTCTTCACCCGAACGTGTGGCGGCCGCACAATCTTCCCGCCCCGCCACACGCCCATACGCTGCGGAAACGCCCCCGTCAAGCAAAGCCCGGCAGTGCCCGCTCCAGCGCATCGAACGTCCGCCGCAGCACCTCCGCCTGCTCAACGGCCACCTCGTCCACCGGGTCACCCCCGAGCTGCCGGGCCGCGGCGTCGACGTATGCCACCCGGATCGCCGCGACGGTCAGCGCCGCGCCCAGCCGCGCCTCCTGACCGGGCCGCTCCGCGTCGCCCCCAGCGGCCTCGGCGAGCAGTGCGGCGAGCGCGCCCTCCATCTCCTCGACCGCCTCCCGCCCCCGCGCCCGCAGCGCCGGGGAGTCCAGCACCGTGCGCCAGAAGTGCCCGAACCCCTCCCCCACCCCGCCCAGCGGATGCCGCTCCGCCAGCAGGGCGAGCACCAGCCGGCGCAGCGCGGCGAGGGGCGACTCCTCAGGGCCGCGCTCCCGGACGGCGCGGAGGATCAGCTCCCGAGCCTCGGGGATCCGGTCGAGGAAGAGGTCCTCCTTGCGCGGGAAGTAATTGAAGACCGTCATCGTCGACACCTCGGCGGCGCGGGCCACCTCGGCGACCGTGACGTGGTCGAAGCCGCGCCTGATGAACAGCAGGGTGGCCTCTCCGGAGATCCGCTGCCGGGTGCGCAGCTTCTTGCGCTCGCGGAGGGTCAGCCGCCCCTCGTCCACCCCGAAACCGGTCTCCGGCTGCCGGCCCCCTGGCCGCTCACTGTCCGCCGCCCGCGCGCCGCCGCGCCGTTCCTCATCCACCATGGGCGGAATTTTAGCCATCTTTGAGCCGCCACAACTTTTTAGTGACTACACTAATTTCCATGACGTATGACGCAGACGTAGTGGTGGCGGGGGGCGGCCCGGTGGGGCTGATGCTCGCCTGCGAACTCGCACTGGCAGAGATATCGGTCGTCGTTCTGGAGCGGCTGACCGAAGTGGACACGACGATCAAGGCGGGGGCGATCAACTCCCCCAGTTCGGAGGCGTTTTACCGGCGCGGGATGCTGCCCGGCCTGGTGGAGGCACAGCGCGCGGCCTTCGAGAAGTTCAGCGCGTTCCTGCGGCAGCGGCAGGACGCCGGGGCCTCGCAGGTGCGGCAGCCGCCGAAGTTCGCCGGGCATTTCGCGGGCATCATGCTGCGCGGCGATCTGCTGGACGAGTCCGACCCCGACTTCGACGGCCACGGGCCCGCCGGCGAGGTCGGCCTCGTACCGCAGGAGGCCCTGGAGAGGGTCCTCGGCGCCCGCGCCGCCGAGTTGGGCGTCGACCTGCGCCGCGGGGTGACCCTGACCGGCTTCGACGCCGGTGACGACGGCGTGCATGTGCACACCTCGGACGGGTCGCTGCGCACCGACTGGCTGGTCGGCTGCGACGGCGGCCGCAGTACGGTCCGCCGCCTCGCCGGCTTCCCGTTCCCCGGCACCGCCCCCGAGCTCACCGGCCGACAGGCCCTGGTGGAGATGACCGGCGCCGACGGGCTGGGGGCGGGCTGGAACTGGACCGAGACCGGGACGTATGTGCACGGGCCGATGCCCGGCCGGATCCTCACCGTGGAATTCGACGGGCCGCCCGCGGACCGCGAAGCCCCCGTCACCGCCGAGGAGTTGGAGGAGTCGCTGCGCAAGGTGTCCGGGGTGCCGGACGTCAGGATCCACAAGGTGCTCTCGGCGACCCGGTTCACGGACAACGCGCGCCAGGTGCCCGACTACCGCTCCGGGCGGGTACTACTGGCCGGTGACGCGGCCCATGTGCACTCCCCGTTCGGCGGCCAGGGGCTGAACCTCGGTATCGGTGACGCGATGAACCTCGGCTGGAAGCTGGCCGCCACGGTACGCGGCCGGGCGCCGGAGGGACTGCTCGACACGTACACCGCCGAACGGCACCCCCTGGGCGCGTGGGTGCTGGGGTGGACCCGGGCCCAAGTGGCCCTGATGCGGCCGGAGTCGCACGCGCGGGCGCTGCGCGGGGTGGTCGCGGAACTGACCGGGACCGTCCACGCCACCACCTTCTTCGCCAAGAAGATCTCCGGGGTCGGACAGCGCTACGACCTGCCCGGCGGTCATCCGCTGACCGGCCGCAGCGCCCCGGACCTGGAACTCTCCGACGGCACCCGGCTCGCCGACCATCTGCACGACGGGCGCGGGCTGTTGCTCGATCTCGCCGATGACGCCGGGGTGCGGGCGGCCGCCGCGGGGTACGGCGGCCGGGTGCGGGTGCGCACCGCGGGCTGCCCCGGGCGGCCCGGCCTGGCCGGACTGCTGGTGCGGCCGGACGGCTGCACCGCCTGGGCGGCGGACTCCGGCGGCCCGGACACCCGGGACGAGCCGACCGCGGCGCTCCGCAGCTGGTTCGGCACACCGGACGGCGCGGTGGCCTGACCCGCGGGGCGGGTGGCGCGGACCAGCCCTCCCGTTCGGCTGATACGCGCTCCCCGCCCCGCCCGCGTACGCCCCGACCGGCGTCGGCCGACTCCCGCAGCCGCCCGGACGGCGCTAGCGTCGCACCATGACCCTCACCCCGTCTGACTTCCCGCACGATGCGGCAGCCGTCCGCGAGGCCACCGACCGGCTCCTGGTCTCGGTGAGCAAGCTCGACGACGCGGCGATCGGCGAGCCGTCGCTGCTCCCCGGCTGGACCCGCGGCCATGTCCTCGCCCATCTGGCGCGCAACGCGGACGCGCTGGGCAACCTCCTCGCCTGGGCGCGTACGGACGTGCGGACACCGATGTACGCCAGTGCCGAGGCGCGCGAACGCGATATCGAGCAGGGCGCGGACCGGCCGCTGGCGGCGCAGCTGGAGGATCTCCGGGAGACCGCCGCGCGGTTCGACGCGGCGATGGAGGCGCTGCCGGAGGCCCGCCGGGCGTTCGAGGTCGAGATGCGCAACGGCGTCGTCGAGCGGGCCGACCGGCTGCCGCTGCGCCGGCTGGCCGAGCTCGAACTGCACCATGTCGACCTCGGCGTCGGCCACACCGTCGACCAGCTGTCCCCCGCGTTCATCGACCGTGAGCTGGACTTCCTGTCCGCGATCAAATTCGCCGGGCACCCGGACCTGCCCCCGCTGGAGCTGCGCGCCGACGACGGCCGCCGGTGGCGCACCGGCCGCACGGCCACCGGGCCGGACGCCGCGGCCGCGCCCCTGGTGGTGACCGGCTCCGCGGCCGACCTGGTCGGCTGGCTCACCGGCCGCGGCGACGACGCCGAACTGGACGGCCACGGCTGCGTACTGCCCGCAGTACCGCCGCTTTAGAGTGGTCCCATGGGCTACAGCGGAGCAGTGAAGGTCGGCGGACCGGCCGACGTGCACGAGCTGACCGACCTGATGATTTCCAAGGTCGCGGTCGGTCCGATGAACAACAACGCCTATGTGCTGCGGTGCCGGGCGACCGATGAGCAACTGCTGATCGACGCGGCCGCCGAGCCGCACACCCTCCTCTCGCTGATCGGCGACAGCGGTATCGCCTCCGTGGTCACCACCCACCGGCACGGAGACCACTGGGGCGCGCTGCGCGAGGTCGTCGACGCGACGGGCGCGCGGACCTACGCGGGGCGGTACGACGCAGAGGGCATTCCCGTCCCCACGAACGTGCCGGTCGAGGACGGCGACACCCTCACCGTAGGCCGGGTCGAACTGACCGCGCGCCACCTGGTCGGGCACACCCCGGGCAGCATCGCGCTCGTCTACGACGACCCGCACGGCGCCCCGCATCTGTTCACCGGGGACTGCCTGTTCCCCGGCGGCGTCGGCAACACCTTCGGCAGCGCCGAGAACTTCGTCCGTCTCATCGACGACGTGGAACACAAGCTCTTCGGCGAACTGCCCGACGAGACCTGGGTGTACCCGGGCCACGGCAACGACACCACGCTCGGCGCGGAACGCCCACAGCTCGCGGAGTGGCGCAAGCGCGGCTGGTAGCACGGAGTGGCGCGGCGGATCACCGTGACGTACTGACGGGTGCCGCCACGTACAAGGCGGCGGCGCCCGGCCCCGCCCCTGGAGGGGGCGGAGACCGGGCGCCGTTTTCCGGGCCTGGGTGCCGGCGTCAGGCGTCTATGTGTTCCTTGGCGGTGGCCTCGGCTGCGGCCTGCTTCTTCGAGGCGCGGAGGCTGGTGATGGTCGTGACGACCAGGACGGCGCAGATCACGCCCAGGGAGACCGGAATGGTGATCTCCGGGACCGGTACGCCGGACTCGTGCAGGGCGTGCAGCACCAGCTTCACGCCGATGAAGCCCAGGATGACCGACAGGCCGTACGAGAGGTGGACCAGCTTCTTGAGCAGTCCGCCGATCAGGAAGTACAGCTGCCGCAGACCCATCAGGGCGAAGGCGTTGGCGGTGAAGACGATGTACGGGTCCTGGGTGAGGCCGAAGATCGCCGGGATGGAGTCCAGGGCGAAGAGGACGTCGGTGGTGCCGATCGCCAGCATGACGATCAGCATCGGCGTCATCAGCCGCTTGCCGTTCTCGACGATGAACAGCTTGGTTCCGTGGTACTTGTCGGTCGACGGGAAGCGCTTCTCGACCAACTTCAGGAAGCGGTTCTCCTCGAACTCCTCGTCCTCCTGGTCGGCACGCGCCTCCTTGATGAGCTTCCAGGCGGTCCAGATGAGGAACGCGCCGAAGAGGTAGAAGATCCAGGAGAAGTTGGCGATGATCGCGGCGCCCGCACCGATGAAGCCGGCCCGCAGCACCAGCGCGATCAGCACACCCACCATCAGCACCCGCTGCTGGTAGATCGTCGGTACCGCGAACTTCGCCATGATCAGCACGAAGACGAAGAGGTTGTCGACGCTCAGGGACTTCTCGGTGATGAATCCGGCGAAGAACTCACCGGCCGGTGCGGTGCCTGCGAACAGCAGCAGCCCGACGCCGAACAGCGCGGCGAGGGCGATCCAGACACCGGTCCAGATTCCGGCCTCCTTGAGGGAGACCTCGTGTGGTTTGCGGCCGCCGATGAAGAAGTCGGCGGCGATCAGGGCACAGAGACCAAGGATGGTCAGCACCCACAGGTTCAGGGAAACGTCCACTGCTCCTCCGGCAGAGTCGTACGGCACTTACAGCGTCGTCGCTGCCGGAGGTCTCTTCCGCCCCGTCCGCCCGAAGGGGGACGGGACCGACGCCCCGGGATCTCGTCACACTCGAATCCGTGATGACGGGTACGTCGTGGTGGGAATACTCCCCTCCGCACCAAGAAGCGTAAAGGAAGACCAATGAATAGTAAAGAAAAAGGTAAAATGGCTGGTCAGGAGGCCCGGCGAGCCGCTGCGAGCCGGCCCAGCACCTGACGCACCACCTGGCTGCCCTGCGGGGCGAGCGGCGGCTCGTACGTCCAGGCATGGCCGACCCAGGGGTCGGCGAGGTGCGCGTCGGGCACCGGAGTGAGACGCAGCAGGGAGCGCCACAGCGGATCCAGGACCGGGCCGTGCTCCCGGCTCTGGGCGCGGTCGGCGACCAGCATCAGATGCACCCCGACCGCCGGCCCCTCGTCGGCCAGATAGCGGAGCCGGGTGAGGGCACGGTCGTCGAAGCCGTGCGGGAAGTCATGCACGATCAGCAACTGCTCGGCGGTGTCGAGGTCCGCCGGCAGCGCGTCCGCGGCGCGATGGCGGACGGCCATCTGGACGAGCTCCACCCGCCGGGTCAGCTCCTCCAGGACCGCCGCCACGCCCTTGGCGCCGGGCAGCGGGTAGGCGGGCAGCGCACCGCTCTCCACCAGCGGCGCCAGCGCGGGCGCGGCAGCCCCGGCCGGGTCGATGACCTGGACCGCGAACTCACCGGCGGGGTGGATGGCGAGCAGCCGGGCGGCGATCGCGACGGCCGACTCCATGGCCAGGCGGCGCGCCTCGGCCCCGTCGGGCGCCCCGTCCGTGAGCGCACCGGGCAGCTCCCGCCGGCCGATGTCCCGCTCGGGGCCGGGGCCGCCGCGGCCGTAGCTGTCGGGTCCGCTGTCGATCCACAGGCCGCGCTCCAGCGGCAGCCGCACCAGCATGGGGATACGCAGGTCCAGGACCTCCGGAAGGTGCAGATCGCCCAGACGCAGCGCCATCGGGCGCTCCAGCGGCACGTGGTAGCCCTGCCATACGGGGTTGTCCCAACGGGCGAAGGCGGGCGGCAGCGCGGGCTCCACGACCTCCGACTCGGCCGTCAGCTGTGCGAGGTCGCGGTCCAGGGCGGCGCGGGCCTGGGTGACGAGGGTGGCGTGCTTGTCGCGGGCGGTGGCGCGCGCGGCGTCACCCGCCGTGCCGAGGCGGGCGCGCGGGTCGGCGAGGGCCCGGTCCAGCTCCTGCTCCAGGCGGGTCTCGGCGAAGTCGGCGGCGCTGCGGTAGGCGGCGACCGAGCGCGCCAGGTCCTCGAACATGCCCCAGACCTGGTTGTAGAGCCGCTCGTCCATGCTCCAGCCGGCGGCGTCACCGGCCACCGGCAGCGGGGAGCCGTCCGGTCCGGTGGGCCCCGTGGCCGAGGGGGGCGGACCGGCCGGGCGCGGGGAAGACGGGGCGGGGGTGCTGCGGCGGCCGGGGTGCCGGTAGTCGATGGGGCCGCCGTCCGCCGGGGTGGGCGGCAGGTCTCCGGCCTTGGAGCCGGCGGCGGACTTCGCTCCTACGCCGGGGCCGGGGCCGGATGGGGCTGCGGAGCCGGGGCGGGAGCCGGATGCGGCTCCGGTCCCCGATACGGCTTCGGCCCCGGAAGGTGTCGGGCCGTCAGCTGCCGTGGTGGGTGCGGGGGACGGCCGGTCCTGGGCGGGCGCGGCGGCCGGGCCAGTGCCGGGGCGTTCGGACCGGCCGGCCGTCATGGGGGCGGGCGCGGGGACCGCACGGGCCTGCCCCCGGCCGACCGCTTCCTCGATCTCCGCGGCCAGCTCCGCCGCCTGTGGCAGCCCCTGGTCCCGCAGCATCGCCGGGAGGCCGTCGGCGTAGCCCTGGCCCACGGCGCGCACCTTCCAGGCGTCCTGCCTGCGGTAGAGCTCCACGGCGACGACGGCGGACTCGGCGCCCAGGCCGGTGATCGTGTAGCGGACGATGCCGGTGCCGTCGAGGCCGGTGACCGTGACGGCGGGTGCGGCGGCGGCGCCGAAGGCGGTCAGCTCGCCGAGCCCGCTGGGCAGCGCCAGCAGCACGCTCACCCGGTGGACGGCGGCGGGCAGCGCGTCGAGATCCACCGCGATGCGGTGCTCGGCGGCCGCCTGGCGGGGAACCTCGATGCCGGTGCGGCGGGGTGCGCCCGGGTGGGCCACCGCCTCGACGCCGGAGAGCCTGCCCTGCTCGTCGCCGAGGGTCACCCCGGCCACGACGGGACCGCCCGCCGCCACCCGGATCTCCACCCGTGTCCGGTCCAGTGGATGGTTCTGCCCCCGGACCAGCTCGGCCGTCATCGTTGTTCCCCCTGGTAGTGATGGCGTTCCCCGGGCCGGACGCCGGGCGCGGGCCCGGAGCGGCGGCGGCGCGGCCCGGTGCGCGCTGCCACGACGGTGGTGGCTACAGGTGCGGCACGATCGCCGGCACAAGGTCCTGGAAGGTGCGGCCGACGCAGGGCTCGCCGATGGCGGTCATCTGCCAGCCGCTGCCCGTGCGGTGCACCTTGGACATGACCTGTGCGGTGTAGTCGCCGCCGCCCGTGAGGGTGTAACGGGCCAGCTCCTGGCCGGTGGACTCGTCCACCAGACGGCAGAAGGCGTCCTGCACCTCGGCGAAGGTCTGGCCGGTGAAGGAGTTGACGGTGAAGACGATCTGGTCGATGTGCACCGGCACCCGCGCCAGGTCGACCAGGATCGCCTCGTCGTCGCCGCCCTGACCCGCGCCGCCGACCAGGTTGTCGCCGGTGTGCCGGACCGCGCCGTCATCGCTGACCAGATGCTGGAAGAAGACGACGTCTATCGGCTTCTTGTCGGCGAACAGCACCGCCGAGGCATCCAGGTCGATCTCGCTGGTCCGCCGCCCGAACAGGCCACGGCGCGGCGCCGAGCGCCACCCCAGCCCCATCCGCACCGCGGTCAGGGCTCCTCCGTCGGACTTCTGCAGGCTGATGCCCTGCCCCTTGGACAAATTGACCGACACGCGCCGTCCCCTCTCTCGTACTGTCCCCGCCCAGCTTTCCGGCGGCCCTTCGACCCTACGCACGGCGGCGGGCGGGGCACGCACAAGGCCCGCGTTTTGTGGCGCTTCTGCAACACACCGGTCCGCTGAGCACACCGCGCCCACGTGCGGCGATACCCGCCCCGGGCCGGTGCGGCCCGCCACCCGGACGGCCGGGACGCGTACGTCCCGGGCCTCCCCCTCGGCGCACGCCTGCGGCCTCTACTTCACGCCGGCCTCCCTCATTTGCCGCAGCTCCTTCTTCAGTTCACCCACCTCGTCGCGCAGCCGGGCGGCGACCTCGAACTGGAGCTCCGCCGCGGCGGCGCGCATCCGCTCCGTCATCTCCTCGATGAGCGCGGCCAGTTCGGCGGCGGGGCGGTCCGTCAGCTCCGCGCCGGCCTTGCCGCCCTTGCCCTTCGCACCCTTGGCGCCGAGCGCCGGGACCGGTGCCTTGCCCTTGGCGTCCTTGCCCTCGGAGCCCTTGCGGTAGCCCGTGCCCAGCAGCTCCTGGGTGTCGATCTCCTCCCGGGCGAGGGTGGCGACGATGTCGCCGATCTTCTTGCGGAGCGGCTGCGGGTCGATGCCGTTCTCCTTGTTGTACGCCAGCTGCTTCTCCCGGCGGCGGTTGGTCTCATCGATGGCCTTCTCCATCGCCCGGGTGACCTTGTCGGCGTACATGTGCACCTGACCGGAGACGTTGCGCGCCGCGCGTCCGATGGTCTGGATGAGCGCCGAACCGGAGCGCAGGAAGCCCTCCTTGTCGGCGTCCAGAATGGCCACCAGGGAGACCTCGGGGAGGTCGAGGCCCTCCCGCAGCAGGTTGATGCCCACCAGGACGTCGTACTCACCCGATCGCAGCTCCCGCAGCAGCTCCACCCGGCGCAGGGTGTCCACGTCGCTGTGCAGATAGCGGACCTGGATGCCGAGCTCGAGGAAGTAGTCCGTGAGGTCCTCGGCCATCTTCTTGGTGAGGGTGGTGACCAGGACGCGCTCGTTCTTGTCCGTACGCGTACGGATCTCGTGCACCAGGTCGTCGATCTGCCCGTCGGTGGGCTTGACCACCACCTCCGGGTCGACCAGGCCGGTCGGGCGGATGATCTGCTCCACGAAGCCGTCGCCCCGGGCGAGCTCGTACGAGCCCGGGGTCGCCGACAGATAGACGGTCTGGCCGATGCGCCCCAGGAACTCTTCCCACTTCAGCGGCCGGTTGTCCAGGGCGGACGGCAGCCGGAAACCGTGCTCGACCAGGGTCCGCTTACGCGAGGCATCGCCCTCGTACATGGCGCCGATCTGCGGGACGGTGACATGCGACTCGTCGATGACCAGGAGGAAGTCGTCCGGGAAGTAGTCGATGAGGGTGTTGGGCGCGGAGCCGGGGTCACGGCCGTCCATGTGCATCGAATAGTTCTCGATGCCCGAGCAGGAGCCGATCTGGCGCATCATCTCGATGTCGTAGGTGGTGCGCATCCGCAGCCGCTGGGCCTCCAGATGCTTGCCCTGCTTCTCCATCGTGGCGAGGCTGTCCGCCAGCTCCGCCTCGATCCCCGCGATGGCCTTCTCCATGCGCTCGGGGCCGGCGATGTAGTGGCTGGCCGGGAAGATGTACAGCTCCCGGTCGTCGCTGATCACCTCGCCGGTGAGCGGGTGCAGGGTGGAGAGCGCCTCGATCTCGTCGCCGAACATCTCGATCCGCACGGCCAGCTCTTCGTAGACCGGGAAGATCTCGATGGTGTCGCCGCGCACCCGGAAGGTGCCACGGGTGAAGGCCACGTCGTTGCGGGTGTACTGGATGTCGACGAAGCGGCGCAGCAGCTGGTCGCGGTCCATCTCGTCGCCGACCTTCAGCGGCACCATCCGGTCGACGTACTCCTGCGGGGTGCCCAGACCGTAGATGCAGGACACCGAGGCGACCACGACGACGTCACGCCGGGTGAGCAGCGAATTCGTCGCGGAGTGGCGCAGCCGTTCGACCTCCTCGTTGATGGAGGAGTCCTTCTCGATGTACGTATCGGACTGCGGGACGTACGCCTCGGGCTGGTAGTAGTCGTAGTAGGAGACGAAGTACTCGACGGCGTTGTTGGGCAGCAGCTCGCGGAATTCGTTGGCGAGCTGGGCCGCGAGGGTCTTGTTGGGCGCCATCACGAGTGTGGGGCGTTGCAGCTTCTCGATCATCCACGCGGTGGTCGCCGACTTGCCGGTGCCGGTCGCACCCAGCAGGACGACATCCTTCTCACCCCCGCGGATGCGCCGCTCCAGCTCGGCGATGGCCGCCGGCTGGTCGCCATTGGGCTGGTAGGGGCTGACGACCTCGAAGGGCGCCACCGTGCGTTCGATCTTTGATACGGGCCGCATGGGATCCACCGTACGACCCGGCACTGACAACCGACGTGGACGACGCTGCGACCTGCGGCTTTACCGCGGGAGCGGCCGGTGCCCGCGGCGGGCGCGGGGCGTTCGGCGGCGGGCGTCGGGTGGTGCGGCGGCCGGGCGACGCGGCGGGACGGCGGTGAGCGCGGGACGGCCGTGCGGGGGGGAGCTGACGCGGCGGCGCGGGGCGGTGAGGTCGCGGTGCCCGGCGGGCCGGGGCCGCAGCGGGATCAGGGCGCACGCGGGACGCCGCGCGGGACGTGCCCTCTGCGTCCCCGGGACTCCCCCTTGTTCCCGGCCGGAAGCAGGTCCGTGAGCGCGTCGCGCCCTCGCCCGGAACCCGCCGCGCCGGTCCGTCCAGCGAGCTGTTCGACCAAAACCGGTCAGAAGCACGAGGGGTGACGCATCATCGGCCAAGATGCGCGGATGCCGCGCCTCCGGCAAGTTGGACGGCGGCGGAGCGTACGTCTGTGGCAGGGCTGATCCGGGCATCCTGCAACTGCGCGCTGCTCCAGAACGGAACACCGGCCACGTCTCGTTCAGGTCCCGGACACCACACGACCGCCTCCCGCTACGGCCCGGCTGCGAGCCTCTGTCCGTCCGACCCGGTTCACGTCACTTCACGTCAGCTCACGTCCACGACGTCACGAGGAGCCCGTATGCGTATTCGCCCCGTCGCCACCGTTGTCTCCGGTGCGCTCATGGGCCTGTCCACGCTCGTCCTCTCCCCGGCCGCCGCCCAGGCCGCGCCGGCCGGACACACACCGCTGACGGTCGCCCACCGCGGCGCCTCGTCCTACGCGCCCGAGAACACCCTCGCCGCGATCGACGCGGCCGACCGGCTCGGAATCGAGTGGGTCGAGAACGACGTACAGCGCACCAAGGACGGCGAGCTGGTCATCCTCCATGACAACTCGCTCGCCCGGACGACGAACGTGGAGCAGGTCTTCCCCGGGCGCTCGCCCTGGAACGTCTCGGACTTCACCCTCGACGAGATCGAGAAGCTGGACGCGGGCAGCTGGTTCGGGCCGAAGTTCCGGGGGGAGCGGGTGCCGACCCTGGAGGACTACATGGACGAGGTCGAGCACAACGACCAGAGCCTCCTGATGGAGCTCAAGTCGCCGGAGCTCTACCCGGGCATCGAGCTCCAGGCCCTCACGGAGCTGCGCCGCGCGGGCTGGCTGGACAAGGGGCATGTGAAGCGCCGTCTGGTCATCCAGAGCTTCAACGCCGACGCCATCAAGACCGTGCACAGCCTCCGGTCGGACATCAAGACGGGCTTCCTCGGCAATCCCTCCGTCGCCGACCTCCCGAAGTTCGCGAAGTACTGCGACCAGATCAATCCCGTCCACACGGCGGTCACCCGGGAGTACGTCGCCGCCGTGCACGGTCTGCGCGGCCCGCACCGCAAGGCGCTGGACCTGTACACCTGGACCGTCGACGACCCGGCGGTAGCGGTGAAGGCGGCCGGTCTGGGCGTCGACGGGATCATCACCAACAAGCCCGACGTGGTGCGGGACGCCCTGGAGAAGCACGACGACGACTGAGCGACCGACGGGACGGGGGGCGGGCGGCGCCGGGCCGTTCCCCGTCGCGTTGTCAGTGGTGCGTCCTACCCTGATCAGGTGACGTATGCAGAGCAGGATTCCGGTCCGGCGACAGCGCCGGACGCGGCACCGGACGCGGCGGCGCGGCGCGACTGGGCCTGGAGACGGCTGACGACCCCCATCGGCCCGCTGCTGCTCGCCGCGACCCGGGAGGGCCTGGTCCAGGTCGTCTTCCATGCCGACGAGCGGACGACCCGCGGTGCGCTGGCCCGTCTGGAGCAGTTCTTCGGCGGACCGCCCCTGGCGGAGATACCGCATCTGACGACGGCCACCGCCGAGCTGACCGCCTACTTCGCCGGAGAGCTGCGGTCCTTCACCGTCCCTCTGGACTGGTCACTGTCCTCCGGCTTCAACGCCCGGGTCCTGCATGCCCTGGCCGACGGCGTCCCCTACGGCAGTGTCGTCGGCTATCAGGACCTCGCCGACCGGGTCGGGGAGCCGGGCGCCGCCCGTGCCGTGGGTGCGGCGATGGGTTCCAATCCGCTGCCGGTCGTCGTCCCCTGCCACCGGGTCGTGGCCAGTGACGGCGGGATCGGCGGCTTCGGCGGCGGTCTGGAAACCAAGCGCCTGCTGCTGGCCCTGGAGGGTGTGCTGCCTGCCCCGCTCTTCTGATCCCGACCGTCGTCCGGCCTCGCCGAGGCCGACTCTCATGAAGGCAGCACCATGTCCCGTCAGATCGCTCTGCTCCGTGGCATCAACGTCGGCGGCCACAACTCCTTCCCCAAGGCGAAGCAGCTGGAGCTGGCCGAGTCGCTGGGCTACGAGGACGTCTCGGTCCTGCTCCAGACCGGCAACATCGTCTTTGCCGACCCCGGTACGCCCCCGGAGGAGACGGCCCGGGTGATCCATGACCGGATCGCCGCCGAGCTCGGTCTGACGGTGCCGGTGATCGTGCGGACCGGTGCCGAGCTGGCCGCCGCCGTCGCCGCGAACCCGTTTCCGCAGGCCGTGCCGGAGCCCAAGAGCCTCCATGTCACGTTCCTGTCGGCGGTGCCGGCCGACACCTCCCGGCTCGACGCGCTCGACCCGGCCGCGTTCACGCCCGATCAGTACCGGCTGATCGGGCGCGAACTGTATCTGTGGTGCCCCGGCGGCATCGGCCGCTCCAAGCTGGCCGACGCGGTGAGCCGCGCACCGCTCGGGGTCACTGCCACCGCCCGTAACTGGAACACCGTCACCAAGCTGCTGGCCCTGGCGGCCGACTGAGCCCCCGCCACCGGCGCCGTCAGCGCCAGCCGTAGCGCTCGCGCAGCCGGTTGCCGACCAGGTTGAAGCGGCCCCGGTCGAGGGCGCAGGCCTCGCGCCGCATCCCGGCCGGGTGCACCCGCAGCACCCGGTCCACGGCGACCCATGAGTCGCGCCCCGCGCGGTCCCACGGGCCGGCCCCTATCGGGACCCACTCCCGGTCGTTGTTGTGGCGCTTGCTGGACAGCTGCACGGCCAGCAGCGTGCCGCCCGCCTCCCGGGCGACGACCAGCACCGGGCGGTCCTTGCCCCGGCCGTCGTTCTCCTCGTAGGGCACCCAGGTCCACACGATCTCGCCGGGGTCCGGGTCGCCGTCCGGGTCCGGCGCATAGGTCATCTTCACGGCGCCGACCGAGCGCGGCCGGGCCTCCACGGTGGCGGTGGGGCCCTGGCTGCCGGGCAGCGCTTCGGGCTCGTCGGATGCAGGGAATGAAGTCGTCACAGGGCCACGCTAACCGCCGTCCCACCAGCGCCGGTCAGCGGTCCGCGCCCGGCGTCTCCGCGGTCGATTGTCAGTGGTCGGCCGTACGGTTTTTACAGCGGGGGACGGCCGTCGGGGCCGCCCCGGGAGGGGGAGAAATATGTCGGGGCAGCGAGGTATCCGGAGAAGCCACAAGAGGACTGCGGCGCCGACGAGTTGATCGGCAGCCCGTCTGAGAGCGGGCGCCCGGCTAAGACGAACGCGCTTACCGGGACGGTCACTTCCGACGACGGGGCGGACGCTCACTCCGGTCCGCTCCAGGCCGGCCGGCGGGGATCGTCGGCCCGTACGACGACATCGGCCGCTTCCTCGGGCCGGGTCTCGGCCTCGTAGCGCGCGAAGGCGGGCAGTGTCCAGCGCTCGGCCTCCGGGGTGCGGCGGCCGAGCGCGGCCGGCGACAGCTTCAGGTGGACCGAGAGATCGAAGGGAAACCAGTGACCGAGCAGCAGGGGACCGTGCAACAGCAGGACGCCGCCGGGCGGCAGCTCCACGTACGCGCTGCGGGTCGCCCGGTCCGCCACCGGATCCCACAGGTCCGGGAGCACCCGCCCGGTGCCGCCCGGCTCCAGCGGCTGGAAGATCTCGCGCCACAGCGCCTGCCGGTCGAACCACTCGTCGTGGTAGGCGTCGGGATCCTCCCGGCCGTATTCGAGCCGCAGCGAGGCGGGGCGCAGAAAGCCGAAGGTGCCGGCCTTGTGCACCGCCCGCCCCCGCAGCCGCAGCGCCTCGGCGAGCCGGGCGGCCAGCTCACCGGGCAAGGCGGCGGGAGCCCCGTCGACGGCCACCCGCAGCCACGGGCTCCCGTCCTTCGCCGGCCTCGCGGCCAGCCGCTCGGCGAGCGCGTCGGTGAGCCGTTCCCAGGTGATCGCTTCGAGCCGCACCCCGCCATTCTGCACGGCCGTCCGGCGCGGGCCGCCTCATGAGGGGGCGGGCGGCCGGGGGCCGCGCGTCAGTCCTGGTCCGCGGACGGACGGGCCGCTCCGTAGCGGCTGAGTTCGGCCGCCGCCTCCTTCGTCGCCTCGATGACGCCGTCGGGGGCCACCGGCATCACGGACTTGAGCTTGAGGAGCAGGACCGCTCCCATGATGGAGCCGTCCCACATGATCGGCGCCGCACAGGAGTTCCAGCCGGCCATGCACTCCTCGTACCCGAGCGCGTAACCGAGGTCGCGCACCTCCGCGAGGGAGTCCAGCAGGGCGGCGTTGTCGCGGAAGACACCGGGTCCTGCCTGGTCGGGTACAGGCTCGCCAAGCACCCGCTGCTGGAGCACCTCCGGCAGGTAGGCGAGGATCGTCCGCCCGGAGGCGCCGGTGCGCAGGGAACGCGTCACGGACAGCACATCGCGTGGCGTCATGCCCAGCTCCGCGAGGTCGGAGTCGCCCACGGCCATGTCGACGCACTGCCGTTGGGCGCCGGAGAACGGGGCCACCATGTAGAGGAACGCCAGCCCGCTGTCGGTGGCCGTCCGCAGTCCACGGAGCACCGTCTGCGAGATCTCGCCGTCGATCCGGTGGTCGAGCGCGGTGAAGGCGAGCTGTGCGGCCGAGGTCCGCAGCCGGTAGAGGCCGCGGTCCACCCGCTCGAAGATGCGCTGGTAGATACCGGATTGAAGGATGCGGTAGACGACGGAGTCGTCCAGGCCGGTGAACTCGGCGATCTCACCGGGCCCGTGAGCGGATCCGCCCAGCTCGGCGAAGGCCGTCTGCACGAGGAAGACCCGCTCGGCATGGCCGGATCCCGATGTCCGGGAGCCCGTGGACGACGTGCCCTTGGGCGCCTGGCGCGTCTTCTTGGAGTGGCCCGCGGTGCGCGGCGCCACGCCGGTGGCGGGCTCGGCGGCCGAGGCCGGCGATCCCGTGGCTGTGGTGCTGTGACCCATCGTGTGCTCTCTCCCCTGGCGGTGATCCGCGCCCGAAGGCGCACGGCATGTGCGGTACGGGCCGCCCCCTTTGCCCGCTGCTCCCGATGGACGGCCCCGGGCGGTGCTCCCGCGCTGTTGGTACCCGTCCGGTCCCCCGGGCCGCCCGTCTTACCGGGTGACGTCGAGCGCCAGCTTCCCGGTCGGCGTGCGGGCGGCCAGCTCGTGGTGCGCCCGTGCCGCCTCCCCGAGCCCGTAGACGGCGCCGGTCAGCGGCTTGAGGGTGCCCTCGGCGACCGCGTCGAACATGGCCCGCATGGACGTCGGCAGCGCCGTACGGTCCGCGTAGAGCTGCGGCAGCCAGAAGCCCGAGACGGTGAGGCTCCGCTCCATCAGCTCCCGGGTGGGCACGCTCGCCAGCTCGCCGCCCGCGAACCCGTACACCGCGAGCCGGCCGCGCGGCGCGACGGCGGCGAGGGTCCGCTCGAAGGTGACGCCACCGGTCATCTCCAGCGCCGCCGCCACGGGACCGCCGGCCGCGTCCAGGATGCGCTCCGTCAGGTCCTCGGCGGTCGAGTCGACCACCGCGTGGGCGCCCAATTCGGCGGCGAGTTTGCGCTTTCCCGGGGAGCCGGCGAGACCGATGACCTTGGCGCCGGCGCGCGCGGCGAGCTGGACGGCCAGCGAACCGACGCCGCCCGCCGCGGCGGGCACCACCACGGTCTCGCCCTCGGTGAGGCGCAGCGAGGTGAACAGCAGATGCCAGGCGCTGTTGCCCTGGAGCGCCAGGGCGACGGCCTGTTCGTCGCTGATGGCGTCGGGGACGTCCCAGGTGACGCGGCGGTGCAGCAGCGTCCGTTCCGCGTATCCGCCGCCGCGGCACAGCCCGACGACGCGCCGTCCGCCGTCGACGGTCCCCACGACCTCGTTGCCGGGTACGTACGGCAGCTCGACGGGCGCGAGATAGGAGTCCCCCCGGGCGTGCACGTCCGCGTAATTGATACCGGCCAGGGTCACGTCGACCAGCGAGTGGCCGCCGCGGGGTGCGGGTTCGGGCATGTCTTCGAGCCGCAGCACGTCCGGGCCGCCGAATTCTCGCATCACAATCGCGCGCACGACTCTCCCTCGGGTTCTCCGGTGCGGTGCCCGCACAGGGTAGGCACGGCGGCCAACTGCCCGCGGTCACCCGATCATTTCGCGCCAACCATGCGGGGCTCCGGACGCCCCCGCTCCTCTTCCCGTGAGGATTTCCCGCCCGCTTTCTCGCGTCGCGAGAAAACGCCACGGCGTTTTCCGCCCATTGGGCCGTTTTGCTGCGCATCTACCCATCGGTATCCCGGGGGTGGCTGCCTCGTATCTCTCGCTCAAACCCGGCTGTCGGAAGTGATCGCCGCCGCCTACGATCCCGAAATGTGTCCGCTGCCGACCACATGTGACGGCCGCGTCCCCCGGGCGGAGCACGCTCCGCGAGGCAGATGTGCCCGCCCACCGCACCCGGTAATTCGGGCGGGTGGCGGAGGAGGACGTGGCGGTGCGCAGGGCGGGGCGGGCACGGCCTGAGGGGGAATCATGATGGGGAAATCGGGGGGCAGCAGGCCGGCGTTCGCGTCGGCCTGCCGGGACCCACAACGCGCACAGCCGCTTCCATCGGCAGCGCTGCGCTTCCTGCGGAACGCCTCCGCATCCTTGCCGTCCTCGTTGGCGGCATCCTTCACGGCTTCCTTCGCGGCCGCCTCCGACGCCGTCATCGCCGCCGCCCGCCGACGTTCCCGACCGTATGCGGCACCGCCCTTTCTGGACGTGTCCCGCTCCCGCCGGGGAACGGCGCGCCGCTGCCGAGAAAGGGACTGCCCATGAACGCGTCGAGCAGCAACGGGCTCGAGTTCACCCACCCTTACCTCGCCGTGGTGCTCGGCGGCGGCTTCACGGGCATGCTCGCCGCCGCGGCCCTGTCCGGACACGCCGATGTGATCGTCGTCGAACGGGAGCGGCTGCCGCGGACCCCCGCCCACCCCACGGACCTCCCGCAGGCCCGGCACGCGCAGTTGTTGACGGCGGACGGCGTCCGGCTGATCGACTCCGTGCTGCCCGGCAGTGCCGCGCGCTGGCTGGCGGAGGGCGCCCGCCGGATGCCGTTACCGGCGGAGTTCGCCGGCCGCTCCCCCAAGGGCCGGCCGGGCCGCCGCGCGCGCTCCCGGTATCTGCTCGCCTGCTCCCGCGATCTGCTCGACCGGGTCATCCGCCGGCAGGTACCGGCCCTCCCCGGGGTGACCGTCCTCGACGGAACCGAAGCGACCGAACTGACCGGTACCGCCGAACACATCACCGGGGTACGCGTCCGGGACACCACCAGCGGCGCCGGCTACCTGCTCGACGCCGACCTCGTCGTCGACGCGACGGGTCGGCACTCCCCCACCCGGGAGTGGCTGACCACGCTGGGGCTGCCGGCCGCTCACGAGGACGTGGCGGACTCCGGGACCGTCTCGGCGACCCGGATCTTCCGCGCCACCGAGGGCGCGGAGAACTGCGCGGTGCTCACCGCCCGTTCGGCGCTCACCGGCCCTGGCCCACGGCACCGCCGCCCGTTTCCGGGGAGGACGGCGACGCTGGTTCCGATCGAAGGCGGACGCTGGCTGGTCACGCTCACCGGCACCGGGGACGACCGGCCCTCCGAACACGCGGGCCGCTTCGTCCCGTTCGCCCGCCGCACCGGCCACCCCGCCATCGCCGACCTCATCGCCGACGCCGAGCCGCTGAGCGAGGTGCGGCTCACCCGCGACACCTCGAACCGGCGGCGGCGCTATGAGCAGCTGCCGTCCTGGCCGACCGGGTTCATCGCCCTCGGCGGCGCCGTGGTCTCGCTCGCCCACGACTGCGGTCAGGGCCTGTCCCTCGCCGCCCACGGGGCCGCCGCGCTGCGCGGGGCACTACGACGGCACGGCATCGACGAGCCGTCCCTCGCCCGCAAGATGCAGCGGACCATCGGACGCCTCGCCCAGGAATCGTGGTCCGTGGCCACCGGCGACCTGCGCCCCTCCCCCACGACCGGCCGGGCCGTCCGCCGCGCCTACCTCGACGTCCTCGCGCCCGCCTCCCCCGCGGCCCCGCTCCTGCGCCCCACCGCCGCACTCGGCCTGCTCCGGGGGACGGCACGGACCCGGCCCACGGCCGGCAGCGCACCGGCCCGGCAGATGTCGCCCGGTCCGGTCCCGGCGCCCCTCGCAGCGCCGCCCGGAAGCCCGTCCGCCGCCGGTGCCGCCCCGGCCCTCTCGGCGCGGCCCGCCACCGCCCTCTCGGCCGCGCCGCCCGCTCCGGGACAGCCCACGGCCCCGCCCCTCCCTCCCGGCTCCACGCCCGCCTCCAGACGCCTCCCCCGCCCGCTCAGCTTCGGGCCGACGGCGCTGCGCCGGATCAACTGGGCGACGCGGCGGAAACCGGCTGACGGCTGACGGCTGACGGCTGACGGCTGACGGGGTGATCGTGGGCGCCCGTCAGCCCGGTGGCCCTCCTCGCTCCACGACTGCGCACACGCAGCGGCGAGGGGCGGTCCTGGGGCGCGGCGGACGCCGAGGAAGCTCGCCGGAACCGTTGATCCCGTCGTGGACGGAGGCGTCCCCCGCCAACGGGTCACTCCCCCGCGGGCTTTGTGGCCTCTTGGCGTGGCGCCGGAACCCCCAGGAGGCGGTGGGCGAGGGCGAGTGGCGCCCGGTGGTCACGGGTGGGGGCGGGTGCCGTGGCGCGGTGGGTGGGGAGGCGTTCGACGGTGGTGGTGCCGGTGTCGGATTCCAGGGTCGGTGCGTAGCCGACGGCGCGCAGCGCGTCCAGGGTGGCGGCCGGTGGCCGGGCGCTGACCAGGACGGTCGGGGCGATGGCGCGCAGCCCGAGGTCGTGCAGCCCTCGGTGGGCGGCGAGTTCCTTGACGAGGGCCTCGTCGTCGGAGCGGATGCAGCAGGCGGCGGGCAGGACGCGCATCCGGCCATGGGCGCGGGCGGTGTCCTGGATGAGGTAGTCGATGGGCTGCGGCAGGGCGCCGGTCGCCGAGGCGCGGGTGAGGTCCGCCAGGAGGGTGTCGGCGGTGTGGCCGGCGTCCAGTGCGCGGCGTACGGAGGCGGGGGTGAAGCGCCAGGTCACGGCGTGGTCCTCGGATTCGCGATCGGCCGCGGAGGTGAGCAGGGCGGCGAGCGCGGCGGCGGGGCGGCCGGGCACGACGACGGTCAGATCGGCCTGAAAATGGGCCTGTTCGAGGAGCGGCGGCAGCAGATCGGCGAGTGGCCGGTCCAGCGACCGGGGGTCGGTGAGCAGTGCGCGGCCGAGCGGCGTGAGGGTGCCGTGGGCGACGATGCCGAGGTAGGCGGCCTCGTGGAGGGTGTGGGCGGCACGTTCCCCGGCCATCGGCTGGTGGGTGACGGCGAGGGGGCGGTGCCAGTCCGCCGCCCGGAGGAGAGCGTTCCAGGGGGTGTCGCTGCCGGTCTCGTGCTCCAGAGGTTCGGTGAACGGCAGTGACGGGAGGGGCGCTCCCGCCCCGTCGGGGACGGTGGCCAGGGCGGCGAGGAGGGCGTGCCGGAGGGCGGGCGCGTGCCGGTCGTGGCCGCGGACCAGCGCGGTCGGGGTCTCGCCGAACGGGGTGTGGGTGGGGATGTCCCACAGCCCTGACCAGGCGGCCAATACGGGGGCGAGGCGGGCGCCGGGCGGGCGGCCGAGCCAGTCGTCGTAGGCGCCGGTGGGGAGCGCGGTAATGCCGGACGGGGTGCGGGTCAGCGCGATCAGGTCGGCGGCGAGCGCCAGGTCGAGAAGGAGGCGGCTGTGCGGTTCGGTGGCGCCGGCCGCTTTGGCCAGCCGTTTGATCTCCCGTACGGCCAGCCCGCCCGACTTGCGCAGCGCGGCGGGCTGCGTCGCCAGGGAAGCCAGCAGGCGGTCCAGGGTGGCGGCCAGGGTTGCCGCGGCGGCCCGGGATTCGTCGTACAGCGAGGTCGACGGGACGGATGCGGCGGGTGTGGCGGAGTCGTCCGGGCCGTCCGGAGTGGGGCGCGGGGCGTCGGCGAGGAGCGGGCCGGTGTCGTGGGCGGCGAGGAGTTGCGGGGTGCGCGGCGGGACGACGATCGCGCCGTCCTCGGTGGGCGCGGCGAGTCCGTCCTCGTAGAGGGCGTGCAGGGCGGTTTCGGCGGCGGTGCGAGCGGGGCCGGGCGGGGTGGCGCCGAGGGCGGCGAAGACGTCTTCGGGCAGGACGGGTTCGGTGGCCAGGTGGGCGAAGGACAGCCGGTGCGCCATCAGGGACTGGTAGTCGGCGCCCGGGGCGGGGGCCGCGGGGCCGGGGGCGGCGTTCCGGGCGCGCTCCTGGCTGATGCGGGCGGTGGCGGTGAGCACCTGAAGCCGGGGGTGGTCGAGGTGCAGCACCAGTTGGTGGAGGGTTTCGTAGGACCACAAGGCACCGGCCAGGCCGCGGAGTTCGGTGGGGGCGGGCCGGCGGGCGAGCGGCTCGGCATGGCGGCTGAGGAGCGCGGCGAGCTGTTCGGGGGTGCGCCGGGCGAGGGACCGGGTGAGTGCGTCGAGACCTTCCACGGCGTTGAGGTTAGTCATCGCGCGAGCAGGGCGGTGAGGGCGCCCACGGGGTCGGGGTCGGCCGGGCCGGTGGGCCACCAGTCCTCGGTGCCGGGCTCGGATTCGTACGGATACCAGCGGTGGTCGTGGCCGAAGCGGAGCTGGATGCCGCGGGCCGGGTCGGTGAGGTGGTTGTGGCGCGGGCGCAGGGACGGCAGGTCTGCGGCGAGGAGGGCGCTGCGGGCCCGGTCGAAGTCGCCGGCCGGCGGGTTCCAGGGGGTGTCGAGGAGGGTGAGGCCCTCGGGTCCGCCCTGCCGCCAGGCGGCGACGGCACGCGCCACGTCCGTGGTCGTACGGCCGGTCGCCGCGGCGAGGTCGCGGTAGAGAGCCCGGGTGGTGGAGGTCAGGCCCGCGGTGGGGTGGGCGGTGGCCGTCAGTCGGATGGCGTCCTCCCATGGGGGCAGTGACGGGAACGGGCTGTGGACGGGCGGGCGTCCGGAGCCAGGACTGGGGGACGCGGCGGCGGTCACGCAGGCGTGTGCGCGGGCGGCGGCGTCGGCCGCCAGGAATTCGAGGGCGGCGGGGTCGAAGGGCAAGCCGTCGCCGTCCGGCAGGGCCGGCGGGCGGCCGGGCTGTGGGGGCGCCGGCATCGGGGGCGGTAGCGGCGGCCGGGGGCGGTCGGCGAGCGCCACTCTGGCCAGGACACCGTGCGGTGTGGACGTCCTCGGTGCCCCACGCTCTCCGGGGGCCGCCTCAGCAGCCGCTCCAGGGACGGCAGTTGGCGTCGCCGGACGGCCCTCGGGCCCCTGCCCCTGCGGGAGCGGCGAGGTGGTGGCGACGCTGTGGGCGCGGGCTTCGTGGGCGGTGCGGGCGGCGTTGCGGCGGGAGAGGTCGTCGAGGAGTTCGCGTTCGCCGCGGCCGCGCATCAGCAGCAGCACGAACGGGTCCGCGTCCAGGAGACGGGCCACCTGGAAGCAGAGTGCGGCGGCGTGCTTACAGGGCCTGCCGTGGTCGGGGCACGAGCATCGGGGGACGAGGTCGCCCGGCCCGGGGAGGAGACGCGTCTCGCCCTCGGCCAGCGCCCGGGGCAGCTTCTTGGCCAGCAGGGCGGTCAGTTGGTCGGGCTCGGCGGCGATGGCATCCAGGAGGCCGTCCCACTCCTGGTCGCTGAGGGTCCGCAGGCGGATGTCCACGCTGTAGGGCCGGGGCCTGCTGCCGCGTACGGTGGCGACGATGCGGCCCGGGGTGACGTTGATGGTGTCGACATGGCCGTCGCGGGCGTAGGTGCGGCCGCGGGCGAGCCGGGCGCTGTCGAGCGCGGCGGTCTCCAGTGCGTCCAGCCAGGCGCTGCCCCACCAGGATTCGGCGAACAGCCCCCGGGCACCGGGCCGGACCGGCAGGGGCGGGAAGGTACGGGAACGGTCCGCGCGGGCCAGCCGGTCCGCGGCGGCGGCGCGCCCGGAGGTGCGGCGAGGGTTCATCCGGGCCTCCTGAGGGAGACGAGGTCGGCCAGGTCGGCATCGGAGAGCTCGGTGAGCGCGGTCTCGCCACCGGAGAGCACCGCGTCGGCGAGCGCCCGTTTGGCGCTGAGGAGTTGGGCGATGTTGTCCTCGACGGTGCCCTCGGCGATCAGCCGGTGGACCTGGACGGGCTGGGTCTGGCCGATCCGGTAGGCACGGTCGGTGGCCTGCTCCTCCACCGCCGGATTCCACCAGCGGTCGTAGTGGATCACATGTCCGGCGCGGGTCAGATTCAGACCGGTGCCCGCCGCCTTCAGGGACAGCAGGAAGACCGGCGCGTGCCCGGACTGGAAGCGGTCGACCATCTTCTCCCGTTCGGCGACGGGGGTGCCGCCGTGCAGGAGTTGCGCCGGGATGCCGCGGACGGCCAGGTGCCGTTCCAGCAGCCGCGCCATGCCCACGTACTGGGTGAAGATCAAGGTGGCGCCGCCCTCGGCCAGGATGGTGTCCAGGAGTTCGTCGAGGAGTTCGAGCTTCCCGGAGCGGGCGGCGATGCCGGGCGCGGCCTCCTTCAGGTACTGCGCGGGGTGGTTGCAGATCTGTTTGAGGGCGGTGAGCAGCTTCATGACCAGGCCGCGGCGGGCGATGCCTTCGGCGGTCTCGATCCGGGTGAGGGTCTCGCGGACGACGGCCTGATAGAGCGCGGCCTGTTCGCGCCCCAGTGCCACCGGGTGGTCCGTCTCGGTCTTGGGCGGCAGTTCGGGCGCGATCCCCGGGTCGGACTTCTTACGGCGCAGGATGAACGGGCGCACCAGCCTGGCCAGCCGCTCGGCCGCCGCCGGATCCTCGCCGCCCTCGACCTCACGGGCGTGCAGTGCGCGGAACGTCTTGAGGGTTCCGAGGAGCCCGGGGGTCGTCCAGTCGAGGAGGGCCCACAGCTCGGAGAGGTTGTTCTCCACGGGCGTGCCGGTGAGGGCGATCCGGGCGGGGGCTTTGATGCTGCGCAGCGCCTTGCCCGTCGAGGAGCGCGCGTTCTTCACGTGCTGGGCCTCGTCGGCGACGACCCAGGCCCATGACCGCCCGGCCAGCTGGGTGGCGCTGCTGCGCATCGTCCCGTAGGTCGTCAGCACGAAGCCGCCGTCGAGGCTGTCGAGGCTGCGGCCGGCGCCGTGGAAGCGGCGGACGGGTGTACCGGGGGCGAAGCGCTCGATCTCGCGCTGCCAGTTGCCCAGCAGGGAGGCCGGGCAGACCACCAGGACGGGTGCGCTCGGCCGCCGGTGCCGATGGAGCGCGATGACGGTGAGGGTCTTGCCCAGGCCCATGTCGTCGGCGAGGCAGGCGCCGAGGCCGAGGGAGGTCATGGTGTCGAGCCAGGCCACGCCCCGTAGTTGGTAGTCGCGGAGGGTGGCCCGCAGTCCGGGCGGCTGGGGCAGCGGGCGGGCCTCGGTGGTGAGGCGGCCGCGCAGTGCGGCGAGGGCGCCCTGGGGTACCACCTCAACCTCCTCGCCGTCCACCTCGGCGGTGCCGTTGAGCGTGGCGGCGAGGGCGTCGACCGGCTCCAGGTAGCCCAGTTCGCGCTTACGGGCCTTGCGGACCAGCCCGGGGTCCACCAGCACCCACTGGTCACGCAGCCGGACGACGGGCCGGTGTGCCTCCGCAAGGGCATCCATTTCCGCCTCGGTCAGCGACACTCCGTCCATCGCCAGCTGCCAGCGGAATTGCAGCAGTTCACTGGTGTCGAAGAAGCCGAAACCGTCCGCGGCCGAGCCCGGCGCCGGGCGCAGTACCGCCGCGGCGGTCAGGCCACGGGCGATCTCCCTGGGCCAGTGGACGGTGACGCCCGCGGCGCCCAGGCGTGGCGCGGCTTCCCCCAGCAGGTCGTACAACTCGTCCTCGCCGAGCGGCAGTACGTCGGGGACCGGCCGCTCCAGGAGCCGGGCGAGCGGCGGCCAGATACGGGCGGCGCGGCGCAGCGCAAGGAGCGTGTCCACCCGGGAACGCGGCCCGAAGTGGTCGGGGCCTTCGCCTTCCCACAGGTCCCGGGCGTCGGCGACCAGGGTGGGGTCGGTGAGGCTGTGCACCTGCAGGACGGCGGCGGCCGCACTGCGCTCCTCGGTGCCGCCCGCCGCGCCCTCCTCTGCCCTGTCGAAGAGCTTGTGGGGGGCGAGGTCGAGGCGCAGGGAGAGCCGCACACCGGCATCGACACCGGCCGCCACCTCGGCGGCCCATTCCCGGGCGCCGGGAAGGTGCTGGGGCGCGCTCGCGGCGAACGGGGCACCGGCCACCAGCCCGGCGGCGGGCGTACGGGGCAGCGCATCAACGACCGCGTCCACGTAGAGCCGTACCAGGACCGCGGGATCGGTCACCTGAAGAGGACGGCTGCCGGGGATCGGCACGGCATGCGCCTCGGCGGGCATGGCGGCGGCGATGGCCCGGAGGTGCGCGATGTCCTCGGCGTCCAGCGGGCCGGCGCGCCAGGCGTCGGTGTCGTCGAGGGTCAGTCCGGGCAGCATGCGACCGCGGGCAGCGAGGTGCAGCGCATACAGGGTGGCCGCGCCCCAGCAGGCGGCGGCCGGGTGAGCCGTCGTGTCGTGCCGGGCATCGACCAGCAAGGGGACGGCCTCAGCCACCGGGAGCAGGACGGCGGGGACCGTACGACTGCGGGCACCGTTCCCATGACGGCGGGCGACGGTCAGCGTCCCCTGCTCGGCGGCTCCGTGCCCGTCCCACGCCGCTTCGTCGCTTCCCCGGGCGGTGAGGTCCGGAAGCGGCCCGCCATCAGGCTGCCAAAGAGCGATCTTCCCGGCGCGTGGCAGCTGGGCGGGGAGAAAGACCGCGGCGCAGCCGGCCAGGGCGGCGTCGCCGATTCCGCGACCCTGCCCCGTGCCCCCAGGCAGGGTGGCAGCGGGCGCGCCGTCCGGCGACCGGGTCTCCCTCGCTGCCGTCTCCCACCGCCTCGCCATTCCGTCCCCTGCCGCCTGGTCGAATGCCTGGTCGCTCCGCCCCGGTCGCGGCACCCTCCGAGCCTGCCGCGCCCGCCCTGCTCCTACGCCCCCGACCTGCGAGTCTACGGTCGTCCCCACTGCGTCTCCCGCCCCCTCTCCCGCGTCTGCGCCTGCCACCGATTGAGCGGCAGGCGATGAATCACCGGTCACCCCGCCCTCGGCCCCGCCCCGCCGCGGCACGAGCCCGACGCCATGACGGAGACAGCGAGCGCACGGCCTGTCGCCCTCGTCCGGCCGACGGCAGCCATGCCGCCCCCGCCCGCCGACGATCGTCCGACCGCCGCTGCCTGACCCCGATGGAAGCAGACAGCACTGACAACGCCCCCCACCTGCGCGTTTCACCCACCGACCAGGGTTATCCACAGCCCACGAAAATCTCCTTGCCCACACCCCGAAATCCGCTACGGTGAGTGACGTCATCACTCTCAGTGATCAATCAATCGGCATCGGTGAGGAGCTCTCATGCACACCCCCACGCACGAACAAACCGCCGCGACGGAGGCCTTCCCAACCGGCGCGCATCTCGTGATCCAGGCCGGCGCCGGCACCGGCAAAACGACGACCCTCGTCCTACTCGCCCGCACCGCCCGGCGACTGGGCCGGCGGGGCCGCTACATCGCCTTCAACAGAGCCGTCGCCCGCCACGCCGCCAGCGCCTTCCCCGCCGAGGTGACCTGCGGGACCGCCCACGCCCTCGCCTACACCGCCGTGGGCAGGAACTACCAGGCGCGGATGAAAGCCCCCCGGCAAGCGGGATGGCGCACGGGAGCGGCCCTGGGCATCGACGAAGGCATGTCCTTACGCCTCGGAGCACGCAAGGTCACCCACAGGGCGCTCTCCCACACGGTCCTGCGCACCGTCACCCGGTTCTGCCAGTCGGCCGACGAGGAGCTCGCACCACACCATGTCCCGCCCTGCGCGGAGCCGAAGCCGAGCCGCTGCGTGCACAGCTCGCCGAGCTCACCCTTCCCTACGCGCGCAAGGCCTGGGCCGATCTCCAGCACTCCGATCACGGCGTGGTCCGCTTCGAGCACGACCACTACCTCAAGATGTGGGCGCTGCGCGATCCCGTCATCCCGGCGGACTTCCTGCTCCTCGACGAGGCACCGGACACCAACCCCGTCGTCGAGCAGGTCTTCACCGCCCAGCACGACCACGCTCAGCTGGTGCTGGTCGGGGACTCCGCCCAGGCCATCTACGGCTGGCGCGGCGCACGCGACGTGATGACGGGATTCGACGGCAGACAGCTCAGCCTCTGCCGCTCGTTCCGCTTCGGCCCGCCGCTCGCGGCCGAAGCAAACCGCTGGCTCACGATCATCGGCGCACCGATCCGGCTCACGGGTTCGCCCGGTCTGGAGACGGAGTGGGCACGGCCCGTGTACCGGACGCGGTCCTGTGCCGGACCAATGTGGGAGCGATGGTGGAGGTGACACGACACCTGGACGCGGACCGCCGGGTCGCGCTGGCCGGCGGCGGCGAGGCACTCGGCGCCCTTGCCCGCGCCGCTCACGACCTCGAGTCCGGGCGCCTCGGCGGACTCTCATGGATCAACAGCCACCCCGCCGGCGATCCACGCCCCATCACCGACAAAGCCGTGGAGCAAAGGGTGAAAAGTAGGGAAAGAGGTGCCAGGGACAGGTGACTGGCTCGTCGATCGGGAGGATCCTGGAGGTGGGAGATGGGTTCCGATGCGTACAGGAGATGAGCCCCTTCACGCACGCAGCCCGCTGAAAATCCGCTGTGGGCTGGCGCTGTGGGGGTTGCTGTGGACGATCGCCGGAGCCGTGGCCTTCGTCAACGCCGGCAGGCCGGAATGGGCCGCCGCATGTGCCGCGCTGGCGATGGTGGCGGCCGCAGACCTGACGATGGTGATCCGCCACATCCGCCAGGGACCGCACTACCAGCCGGGCAAGGACATACCGCCCTACGCCCCAGACCGAGGCCGGAACGACGCGTTCGGCATACGCAACGGCACAGGCCGGAGACGGGACACCAGGCCGTAGGGGGCGGCGCAACGGTGCCGAGGCCCCCGCGCACCGAGGTGGTGCCCGTACGAGCTGCGGGGCGGCATTGCCAGGGCCCGTACCGCCTACCTGTCCCAGGACCGTCGGGAATGGAGACGGAGTGGGGCGGGAGGGGCCCAGAGCGGCCTCACGACCAGCACTCCCGGATTCGGGCTCCACGACTGTGACGCGGACGTGGAACGGCCTCCGCTCAGCTACTACTGGTCGCCGTTAGCCGGGCCAGAGTCGCGTTCGCCATCGCCGTCGCCGGTGTCGCGTGCGAAGCGGGCGGCTTCGATGAAATCCGGGCGCGGGTCGAGAGCCGCCGCCAGTCGGAAGTGGCGCAGAGCCTCCTCGGACCGGCCGGCGCGCTCCAAAGTGCGGCCGAGCGCGAAGTGCGCGAAGGCATTGTCCGGTTCGCGCTCCAGAACGATCTGGAACTCGAGTTCCGCAGGGCGCAGTTGAGCGGCGAGAAAGAAGGCACGGGCGCGCAACAGCCGAGCCGCGGTGTTCTCGGGGTGCGCGCTGATGACCGAGTCCAGCAGCCGGATCGCCCCGCGCGGGTCGCGGGCCGCCAACAGCTGCTCCGCGGCGCGGAAGTCGATGACATGCGTCTCGGGGCTGCTCTCGGGCACGGCCTGCTCCTCTCGGTCGCCGTCGGGACTTCCCTTACCTGCGGACCGTACGGCGTTGCCTGCGGCACAACAATCCCATCGGTCCGGGCATTCCCCCGCCGACCCGGCCTCAACCGGCCCTAGCGGCGCCCCCGCGTGAGGCTCGCACCGTGCACCGGGATGGAGGGACGGCGCGGGGCAACGGTCCGTCCCCGGCCCCAGCCTGGAGGTTCCGAAAACAGACGGCGGGGTGTCACGCGAGAGAACGCAGAAGGGCGAGAAGCGGAGGCGCCGGCAGCAGCAGGCGGCACCAATAGAGGAGGAGCCCGACGAGGTGGCACGGGCGGAAGCGGAGACCGAGGAGGTGGCACCGGCCGAGGCGGAGACCGACGAGGCACCTCGGAGGGGGAGGCGGAGGGTGGGAGGGCGGGGGGGGAGGGGAGGGGCCCCAGAGCCACGCCCCCCTCACCTCCACTACTCCGCCTCCACCGCCCCGCCTCCAGGCACCAGGCGTCCCCGCCCGCAGCCCGCAGCCCGCAGCCCGCAGCCCGCAGCCCGCCGGGCCCTACCGCTACAAGCTGATGTGGTACGCCTTGCGCAGGGTCTCGTGCACGGTCCAGCGGGTGCGGTCGCCCTCGCGCAGGACGCAGGCGTCGCCGGGGCCGACCTCCAGTACCGAGCCGCCCTCGACCTCGATGGTGGCGCGCCCGCTGACGACCACGAACAGCTCATTGGCCTCGGTGTCCGTCACCACGCCCGGAGTGATCTGCCAGATTCCCCGTATCTGCCGGCCGTCGGGGGCCTCCCACAGCACCTTGCCCGTCACCACCGGATCACCGGAGACGATCTGAGAAGGGTCCAGAGGATCGGGCTCCAGATCGTCGTCCGCGATGCCGGGGATGTTGACCACGAAGGATGCCGGCGCCGCGTCCCCGCCAGTGGGGGACTCTGCGGCGGTGTCGGAGCCGGGCTCCGCGGCGAGATCGGGCTCGTTGTCAGGGGTCTTGGCGTCAACGCCGGAAGCAGCAGTCATGGCGGCGAGGGTATCGTCCGGCCTCAAGCGGTCCGCAGGCGCTCCCACACTGCGCGGACCTGCGGTTCCAGCGCCTCCAGCGGTCCGTCGTTGTCGATGACCAGATCCGCGACCGCCAGCCGCTGTTCGCGGGTCGCCTGGGCTGCCATCCGGGACTTCGCCTCGTCCTCCGCCATGCCACGCAGCCGTACCAAGCGGTCGAGCTGGGTCCGGGGTGCGGCGTCGACGACCACCACCAGGTCGTACAGCGGGGCCAGCCCGTTCTCCGTCAGCAGTGGCACGTCGTGCACCACCACCGCGTCCGGGCCCGCCGAGGCTTCGAGTTCGGCCGAGCGTGCCCCGACCAGCGGGTGCACGATCGCGTTCAGCGCCTTGAGCTTGCCGGGGTCGGAGAACACGATGCCGCCCAGCTTCGGCCGGTCCAGCGTGCCGTCCGGCGCGAGGATGTCGGCCCCGAACTCCTCGACCACCGCCGCCAGTCCGGGCGTACCCGGCTCGACGACCTCGCGTGCGATCTTGTCCGCGTCCACGATCACCGCGCCGTACGACGCCAGCAGTCGCGAAACCTCACTCTTGCCCGCGCCGATTCCGCCGGTCAGCCCCACCTTCACCATGGGCCCACGCTATACGCTGCGCCCGGACGGCAGGAGACTCCCACTGATTCAGGCGCCGACCAGCTCAGGCATCGGCCGAATCAGGCGCCCGACGGCCGGGGCCGGAGCCTGTCGCCGATCAGGGCCTGTCCAGCTCCGCCACCCGCCGGTTCCGGCACCACCCGATTCAGGCCCCGCCCGCCCCGCCATCGCCTTCCCGCTCCGCCAGGAAGCGTTCGAATTCCCGGCCGAGTTCGTCGGCTGATGGAAGTTCGGCCGGTTCGGC
This sequence comes from Streptomyces sp. P9-2B-2, assembly GCF_030406865.1. NCBI lineage: Bacteria > Bacillati > Actinomycetota > Actinomycetes > Kitasatosporales > Streptomycetaceae > Streptomyces > Streptomyces sp. P9-2B-2. Next base: position 2,373,000 of record NZ_CP129126.1, read on the forward strand.
GACCAGGCTGCCACGGCTCTCCGCGCCGGCCACCGCGTCGTACTGATGCTCCAGGCCGCTGACCAGCGCGACCAGTTCCTCGTCGCCCTCCGAGATCTGCCGCTCGATCTCCTCCTGGGTCCGCAGTGCCTCCGTGCGCAGCGAGTGCGCGGCGCCCGGCAGCACCAGGCCGGTCGCGGCCGTCACGGCCTCCAGCGCGGTCAGTGCGGCGTCCGGGTAGGCGGAGCGGGCGATGTAGTGCGGTACGTGTGCCGCCACTCCCAGGACATCGTGTCCGGCTTCCGCGAGACGGAATTCGATCAGCGCCTCCGCACTGCCGGGCACCTGTGCCTCGTCGAAGAAACCGCCGTGGCCCGGCATCAGGTCGGTGCGGTTGCCGTGCGGGGTGAGGCCCACGGGGCGGGTGTGCGGGACGCCCATGGGGATGCCGTGGAAGTTCACCGAGAGGCGCACGCCGAGCCGCTCCACGATCTCCTTCACGGCGCTCGCGAAGCGCTCCCACTCGACGTCCGGTTCGGGGCCGGACAGCAGCAGGAACGGCGCGTCGGTGGTGTCCCGTACGAGCCGCAGCTCGATGCTCGGGGTCTCGTAGGCGGTCCAGCGGCTGCGCTCGAAGGTGAGCAGCGGCCGGCGGGCGCGGTAGTCGACGAGGCGATCGTGGTCGAAGCGGGCGACGACCTCGTTCTGCAGGCCGTCCAACAGCCGCTCCACGATCTGGTCGCCGGTCTCACCGGCATCGATGTACCCGTCGAAGTGGTACAGCAGCACCAGTCCGGCAGAGTCCCTGGAGGCAAGTGCCTCCACCTCCGCGAGCCCGCTCGGCTCCCATTCGTACAAACCTTGGGGATCCAACACAGTGACCGCTCCTCCTCGTTCTCATGAGCGGCAACGCACGACCCGGCGCAGGCATTCCCGCCAACGGAGATGACCCGGCCCACCGTGCACACCGCCCGGCCCCACACCAGGCCAGTCCCCCACCACACCGGCGCCACACACGGACCCCGCCCCGCCCATCCGAAACCGGCCGTTTCCGGCCCCCCACGGCCCCACGGCCCCACGCGCCCCCATCCGGCCTGCCGCACCCCCGAGCCCACGGACGCCGCACGCCCACGGGCCATCCCCACACCTCCGCCCCCAACGCACGCCAAGTCCCCCGACCCCCTGGCCCCTCCCGCTCCCTCCCCCTCAGAACCACCAACTCCCCCACAAAGCAGGCAAGCTCACCCCCGGCTCCCCGCCCCAGCCCCCACCTTCCGTCCGGTTCTCGCCGCCCTCCCGCACAACGCCCCCGCCCCCTGCGCACCACCGCTGCCGCTCTCCCACACGACCCAGCTCCACCCCGAAGCCCCACCCCCAAAAACGACGAAGGCCCGCTCCCCCCTAGGGGAACGGGCCTTCGTCTATCGGCTAGTGCCTGGCAGCGGCGGACCGCTGCCTATCGGCGCGAGCTCAGCTCTGGCCGCCGGCCAGCTTCTCGCGGAGCGCGGCGAGGGCCTCGTCCGACGCCAGGGCGCCGGCGTTGTCCGCCGACTCCGAGGAGTAGGAGCCGCCGCCGCCACCGGCGTTGCCGCCGCCGGCCTGGCCGCCACTCTGCGCCGCCGGTGCCGCAGCACCCTCGGCCGCAGCCTGCTCGTCGGCCTCGCGGGACTTGATGACCTGAGCCTGGTGCTGCTCGAAGCGCTGCTGCGCCTCGGCGTACTGGTTCTCCCAGGCCTCGCGCTGGGTCTCGTAGCCCTCGAGCCAGTCGTTGGTCTCGGGGTCGAAGCCCTCGGGGTAGATGTAGTTGCCCTGGTCGTCGTACGACGCGGCCATGCCGTAGAGGGTCGGGTCGAACTCGACCGCCGACGGCTCGGCACCGAAGGCCTCGTTGGCCTGCTTCAGCGAGAGGCTGATGCGGCGGCGCTCGAGGTCGATGTCGATGACCTTGACGAAGATCTCGTCGTTGACCTGGACAACCTGCTCCGGGATCTCGACGTGGCGCTCGGCCAGCTCGGAGATGTGGACCAGGCCCTCGATGCCCTCGTCGACGCGCACGAACGCACCGAAGGGAACGAGCTTGGTGACCTTACCCGGGACGACCTGACCGATCTGGTGGGTCCGGGCGAACTGCTGCCACGGGTCTTCCTGGGTCGCCTTGAGCGACAGGGAGACGCGCTCGCGGTCCATGTCGACGTCCAGGACCTCGACCGTGACCTCCTGGCCGACCTCGACAACCTCGGACGGGTGGTCGATGTGCTTCCAGGACAGCTCGGAGACGTGGACGAGACCGTCGACGCCGCCCAGGTCCACGAAGGCACCGAAGTTGACGATGGAGGAGACGACGCCGGAGCGCACCTGACCCTTCTGGAGGGTGGTGAGGAAGGTCTGGCGGACCTCGCTCTGGGTCTGCTCCAGCCAGGCACGGCGGGACAGGACCACGTTGTTGCGGTTCTTGTCCAGCTCGATGATCTTGGCCTCGAGCTCCTTGCCCACGTAGGGCTGGAGGTCGCGGACGCGGCGCATCTCGACCAGGGAGGCCGGGAGGAAGCCACGGAGGCCGATGTCGAGGATGAGACCACCCTTGACGACCTCGATGACGGTACCGGTGACGATCCCGTCCTCTTCCTTGATCTTCTCGATGGTGCCCCAGGCGCGCTCGTACTGGGCGCGCTTCTTCGAGAGGATCAGGCGGCCTTCCTTGTCCTCCTTCTGGAGGACCAGGGCCTCGATCTCGTCACCGACGGCAACGACCTCGTTGGGGTCGACGTCGTGCTTGATCGAGAGCTCGCGGCTCGGGATCACACCTTCGGTCTTGTAACCGATGTCGAGCAGGACCTCGTCCCGGTCGACCTTCACGATGACGCCGTCGACGATGTCGCCGTCGTTGAAGTACTTGATCGTCTCGTCGATCGCGGCGAGGAAGGCTTCCTCGTTACCGATGTCGTTGACCGCAACCTGCGGGGTGGTGGCGGTGGTCTCGGTGCTGCTCGTCATGTGGGTAAAGGCTCCGGTGCGGACATTGAAGTCGTAGGTACTGCTACGCCGAGAGCCTCTATCGCCTCTGCATAAGACCGGACAGTGTGAAGGGCGAGTCTGGGAGACGTTCGTCAAATGCAAAGCATCCGGAACGACCCGAATCGCCTCAAACCGAGGGGACATACATACAGATGCGAGCGCGGCCTGCTCCGTCTGAGGCGCGCAAGCCCGCAGCGCAACTTGTAGCATACGGGGGCAGCCGGACCCGGTCAATGCGCGAACGCGCACACCGGGGGCGGAATACCCCATTACCGGCACACGCGATGTTCCGCGAGGTCGAACGGCCTCACAGTCCCTGCAGCGACAAGCAGAGCAAAGAATACGACGACGGGCGCGATGAACCAAGACCACGAGCCCGAGGCGACCCGCCGTGACGCCTCGGACACCGAAAGCAGCCGGGCCAGCCGTGGGTGGTGGGACCGCAACGCGGACGAGTATCAGAGCGAGCACGGTGCGTTCCTCGGGGACGACCGGTTCATCTGGGGGCCCGAGGGGCTGGACGAGGCGGAGGCCGCGCTGCTCGGGTCGGCCGCCGAGCTGAAGGGGCGGCGGGTACTGGAGATCGGGGCCGGCGCGGCGCAGTGCTCCCGCTGGCTGGCGGCGCAGGGCGCGCTCCCGGTGGCGCTGGACCTCTCCCACCGGCAACTCCAGCACGCACTGCGGATCGCGGACGGCGCGACGGACGACGCCGTCGGGCTGGTGGAGGCGGACGCGCGGGCGCTGCCGTTCCGCGACCACAGTTTCGATCTTGCCTGCTCCGCGTATGGCGCGCTGCCGTTCGTCGCCGATCCGGTGCGGGTGCTGCGGGAGGTGCGCAGGGTGCTGCGGCCGGGGGGCCGGTTCGTCTTCTCCGTCTCCCATCCGATCCGGTGGGCCTTCCCTGACGAGCCGGGGCCGGAGGGGCTGTCGGTGGCGGCGTCGTATTTCGACCGCACGCCGTATGTGGAACAGGACGAGGCCGGCCGGGCCGTGTATGTCGAGCACCACCGGACGCTGGGTGACCGGGTGCGGGACGTGGTGGCCGCCGGGTTCCGGCTGGAGGATCTCGTGGAACCGGAATGGCCGGAGTGGAACACCCAGGAGTGGGGCGGCTGGTCCCCGCTGCGCGGGGATCTGATCCCGGGGACGGCGATCTTCGTGTGTACGGCGGATTCCTAGGGCTGTCTCTTAGGGGCCGTGGTCAACGCGGAGGCCCGGGGCAGCGGGCCGGGGTGCGGGGCCGGGGCGGCAGACTGGGGGCGTGATCCGCCGTGACGCCCTTGGCCAGCTGCCCGTCCGTACCGCGTTGCCCGCGCTGCGCGCCGCCCTCGACGGGCCCGGGAGCGCGGTGCTGTGTGCCCCGCCTGGTACCGGCAAGACCACGCTGGTGCCGCTGGATCTGGCGGGGCTGACCGGCGAGGGGCCGGTGCAGCGGGTGCTGGTCGCCGAGCCGCGCCGGATGGCGGCCCGTGCGGCCGCGCGGCGGATGGCCTGGCTCCTGGGCGAGGAGGTCGGCACGGGGGCCGCCCCGGCGCAGGGCTGGGGCCGGGTGGGGTTCACGGTGCGGGGTGAGCGCCGGGCGGGGCCCCGTACCACCGTGGAAGTGGTGACCACCGGTGTGCTGCTTCAGCGGCTGCAGCGCGATCCGGAGCTGGCCGGGGTCGATGTGGTGGTGCTCGACGAGTGCCATGAGCGGCATCTCGACGCCGATACCGCCGCGGCGTTCCTTCTGGACGTACGGGAGACGCTGCGGCCCGAGCTGCGGCTGGTGGCGGCGTCCGCCACTACGGACGCGGAGGGGTGGGCGCGGCTGCTGGGCGGTGCGCAGGGCGCGGCGCCGGTGGTCGAGGCGGCGGGCGTGTCGCATCCCGTGGAGGTGGTGTGGGCGCCGCCGGAGCGGCCGGTGCGGCCGCCCCATGGGACGCGGGTCGATCCGGCGCTGCTGTCGCATGTGGCGGGAGTGGTGCGGCGGGCGCTGCGTGAGCGGTCGGGGGATGTGCTGTGTTTCCTGCCCGGTGTCGGGGAGATCGGGCGGGTCGCCGGGGAGCTGGCCGGGGTGGACGCCGAGGTGCTTCAGGTGCACGGGCGGGCGCCGGCGGCGGTGCAGGATTCCGTATTGGCGGGCGGGAACGGCGCACGGCGGGTGGTGCTGACGACGTCGGTGGCGGAGTCCAGCCTGACCGTGCCGGGCGTGCGGGTGGTGGTGGACAGCGGGCTGGCGCGGGTGCCGCGGACGGATCACGCGCGCGGGCTCAGTGCGCTCACCACTGTGCGGGCCTCCAGGGCGGCGGCCCGGCAGCGGGCCGGCCGGGCGGGGCGGGAGGCGCCGGGCGCGGTGTACCGCTGCTGGCCGGAGGGGGAGGACGGGCGGCTGCCGGCGTTCCCCGATCCGGAGATCAAGGTCGCCGATCTGACCGCGTTCGCGCTTCAGGCGGCCTGCTGGGGTGATCCGGCGGCGGACGGGCTGGCCCTGCTCGACGCGCCGCCGGCCGGTGCGCTGGCCGCGGCGCGGGAGGTGCTGACGGCGATCGGTGCGGTGGACGGGGCCGGCCGGGCGACGGAGCGGGGCGCGCGGATGGCGCGGCTCGGACTGCATCCGCGGCTGGCGCGGGCCCTGCTGGACGGGGCGCCGGAGGCCGGGGTGCGGCGGGCGGCGGAGGTGGTCGCCCTGCTGAGCGAGGAGCCGCCGCGGGCCTATGGGGACGATCTGGCGGCGGCGTGGCGCACCGCGCGGCGGGGCGGGGATGCGTACGGAGCCAGGTGGCGGCAGGAGGCGCGGCGGTTGGCGTCGGCGGCCGGGGAGCCTCGTACCGGGTCGGGCGGGGACGGCGGCCGGGGTGCCGGCGCGGCGCTCACCGATGATGCCGTGGCCGGTCTCGTCGCCGCGCTGGCGTTCCCGGAGCGGGTGGCCCGGGCCCGTGGTGGCGGGAGTTACCTGATGGCGTCCGGGACGGGGGCCGAGACGGCGGGGGCGTCGGGCGGCTGGGGGCAGCGGCCGGGTTCCCCGGGCGCGGGGGGCGGTTCGGGGCTGCGGGACGCGGCGTGGCTGGCGGTGGCGGTGGCGGACCGGCCGGTGGCGGCCGCGTCGGCGCGGGTGCGGCTGGCGGCGGTGATCGACGAGGAGACGGCCGTCGCGGCGGCGCCGGCGTTGTACGCGTCCGGTGAGGAGGTGCGCTGGTCGGACGGGGACGTGGTGGCCCGGCGCGTGACCCGGCTGGGGGCGATCGAGCTGGCGGCCCGGCCGCTGACCGCCCCCGACCCCGGGCTGCTGCGGGACGCGGTGGTGGCGGGCCTGCGGCGGGAGGGGCTCGGGCTGTTGCGGTGGTCGGCCGCCGCGGCGTCGTTGCGGGAGCGGATGGCGTTCGTGCACCGGGAGTTGGGCGCGCCCTGGCCAGATGTCTCGGATGCGGCGCTGCTGGAGTGCGTCGAGGAGTGGCTGGGGGTGGAGCTGGGGCGGGCGCGGCGGCGGGCCGATCTGGAGCGGATCGATGCGGGGCAGGCGCTGCCCCGGCTGCTGCCGTGGGCGACCGGCGACGCGGCCCGTTTCGACGAGCTGGCGCCGGAGCGTCTCGAGGTGCCGAGCGGTTCCCGGGTCCGGGTGGACTACGGCGGTGCGCAGCCGGTGCTGGCGGTCAAGCTCCAGGAGTTGTTCGGCTGGCAGGAGTCACCGCGGGTGGCCGGCGGGCGGGTGCCGGTGCTGGTGCATCTGCTCTCCCCCGCGGGGCGGCCGGCCGCCGTCACGGCCGATCTCGCCTCGTTCTGGCGGGACGGGTACCGGTCCGTGCGCGCGGAGTTGCGGGGCCGCTACCCGAAGCATCCCTGGCCGGAGGATCCGTCGGCGGCGGAGCCGACGCGGCACACGTCGGCACGGCTCAGGCGGGGCTGAGCCGCGTCACGGGCCGCCGCCGGCCGCGCCGTCACCAGCCGTCGCCGCGGGGGCGGGCGGCCGGGCCGCCGCGGGGGCGGGGCGGCGGCCGCGGGCTTCGAGGTACAGGCTCAGGGCGAGCAGCGCGCCGCCGAGGAGCAGGAAGCCCCAGGGGAGGTAGCGGGTGAGCAGCAGGACGAGGGTGCGCTGTGAGGTCACCAGGGCGACGGTGGAGTCGACGTAGTCGGCGCGCATCTTCACATGGCCGGCGAAGGCGGTGACCTTGCCGCCGCCGGGCAGCAGATCGCCGCCACGCAGCTCCTCCTTGTGGATCTCCTGGCCGTTGACGGGGGCGCCGGTGACGGGTTCGACCCAGAACATCCGCTTGGTGGAGTACCAGCGGGTGGTGCCCATCTTCGCGACGGACTGCGGGGTGATGCCCTTGACCGGCATCTTCTTGGGGAGGGCGACCTTGGTCCAGGGGATGGTCTGCTCGAAGTAGTAGACCTCCAGGCCGCGGAAGGTGCGGGTCCCCTTGTAGTGGATGGGGGCCGAGGTGCGGGTCTGGGCGTCGAAGTAGGTGTAGTCGCGCCGCTCGGTGAGGAACGGCCACTTGAACTCGATGCCCTCGCGGCGCACCGGGTCGCCGTCGACCATCTCGCCGGTGGCGTGCACGGGTTCCTGGGAGTGGGCGTCGAAGAGATAGCGCTCGGGGATCGCGGAGACCATCTTGCCGTCGGGTCCGGCGACGTAGGACAGCGCGTCCCAGACGACGATGTCCCGGCCCGCGGACTTCTCGATCCGGTCGGAGGCCGCCACATCGCCCTTGAGGGTCTGCACGATGGTGACCTTCGGGACGCGTTCGGCCTTCATCGTCCCGTAGTTGAGGAGGGTGGCGGGCCGGGCCTCCAGGACCATGTCCTGGTACTGGCCGGGCGGGATCTTGGCGAGCCGGGGGAAGGCGTACCACCGCATCAGCGGGGACAGTGCGGTGAAGAAGACGGCGCAGGCGAGCAGCACCAGGCTCGACCGGCGGCGCATGCCGCGGGCGGGGCGGCGCCGGCCGGGGCCGGGCGGCGGGCCGTCGGGGGTCCTCGGGGTGGGCTCGGTACGGCGCATGGCGGTCGCGTCCCTCCCTCAGGGGTGCTTGGGGACGGTGGTCAGCAGCGGTTTGGGGGAGGTCGTGCCGCTGGGTGCGCCGGTCGCCGTGAGGGTGAGGACGAGGGCGAACGCCGCGGCCAGTCCGACCGCGGCTGCTGTCAGGGCGCGCATGGTCGGCCTCCCGGGAGCTGATGCTGCGTCAGGGCGGGGGCACCGTAGCAACGGGCGGCGCAGATGAGAACACGTGGCACCGCCGTCCTGCCCGGGACGGCGGGCAGGACGGCGGAGGCATACCGGGCGCGGACGGCGGCCCGGGGTGTGGAACCGGCCGCGTGGGCGGGCCGGTCGGCGTGGTCAGGAGCCGGCCGGGGCGGCGACCTTCAGCTTGACGGTGAGGACGGCGCCGTCGGCGGTGGTCAGCCTCAGCAGGAATGTTCCCGAGTGCGCGTCGGTGTAGATCTTCGGGAGTTTCAGCAGGCCGTTGGCGTCCGTGGTGAGCCCGGTGAGTGTGCGGACCGGCTTGTCCGCGTCGTGGCCGGTGGCCTCGGGGTCCTTGAAGTAGGGGCCCTTGTCGTTCTCCACGGGCCGCTGCGGATCGTTGGTGACCATGGTGGCGGTGACCGCCGCACCCGCCGCGAGCTCGCCCTGGTAGGTCGCCTTGATCTCGACCGCGTCCTCCGCGAAGGCCTTTCCGGCGGTCGCCGTCAGCTCCTTGTCCGAGGTACGGGCGAGCTTGTCGGCCTTGGGGGCGGGCTTGGCCTTGACGGTGGCGCCGACCTCGACGGCGGGCGCGGTGTGCCGCACGGTGCCGACCCGGATGCGGAAGTCCCCGGTCCGGTCGCCCGCGCGCAGGGTGGGGGCGGTCGCCAGGCCGTCCTTGTCCGTCGTGACGGTGACGGTGGCCGCGTCGCCGGGGAAGCGGGCGTCGGTGGTCGGGGGGAGGGTGAAGCGGACGGGGACACCGGCGACGGCCTTGCCCCGGTCGTCCTGGGCGCGGACCTGGAGCGGGGTGGCGAACTCGCTGCCCGCGGTGGCCGTCAGGTCCTTGTCGCCGACCCGTACGAGGGTGGTGGGGTGTGCGGGTTCGGGGCTGGGGGTGGGCTTCTGGGTGGGGGGCAGCGTGCCGCCCGGGGTGGGGCGAGTGCCGTCCGGGCGCCCCGGTTTGCCGGGGTCGTGCTGCTGCCCCTTGCCGGGCTTGGACGGCTTGCCGGGCTTGGACGGCTTGCCGGGCTTGGACGGCTTGTCAGAGCCGCCGGGGCGCGGGCTCTTGTCCGGCTCGGCGCCGGGGCCGCGGCCGTGGTGCCGCTTGCCTTCGGACCGGCCGCCGTTGTCGTCGCCGGACCGGCCGGCGTCGCGGTGGACCGGCAGCACGCCCTTGCCGTCCGGTACCTCGTGGGTGCCGTTGCGGTAGAACGCGTACCAGGACAGCACCGTGCGCAGATACTCGTCGGAGTGGTTGTAGCCGAGGATCGCCCGGTCCAGGTCGTCCGGGGCCGTCAGATCGCGGTCGCCGGCGCAGAGATAGCGGCCCGCGGCGAGCGCCGCGTCGAAGACGTTATGGGGGTCCTTCTTGCCGTCGCCGTTGCCGTCGGCGCCCCAACCGGTGCCGTCGGGGCCGCCGTTGGACCAGGTGGACGGGATGAACTGCATCGGGCCCACGGCACGGTCGTGGGTGAGGTCGCCGTCAAAGCGGCCGGCGTCGGTGTCGGTGATCCGCGCGAAGCCGTGGCCGTTGAGCTGCGGGCCGAGTATCGGCCGGAGGGTGGTGCCCTCGGCGTCGACCGCGCCGCCGCGCGCCTGGCCGGACTCGACCTTGCCGATCCCGGCGAGCAGCTGCCAGGGCAGCCGGCAGCCCGGGTCGGAGCCGTCGATCGTGGTCGCGGCCTTCTTGTACGCGGCCAGGACGGTGGCGGGGAGGCCGGCCTCGGCGGGTCCCCGGCCGGTGGCGGGGTCCTTGCCGGTGTGCGGCGAACCGTGCGGCGGCACCGGGCTCTTGAGGGGCGGCAGGTCGGTGTAGTACGCGGAACCGCCGTCGATCGGGACATCGGCGGGCGGCGGGGCCGGCCGCCGTTTCGCTACCGCGGCGCCGGTGGCTCCCGGTGCCTGAGAGGCGGTCAGCGCGGCCAGCACCAGGGCTGCCACGGCCGTCGAGGCCGCTCCCCTTTGGAGCCGCCGTCGGAATGTGGCTGCCATACGTGGTTCCCCTCCGCATTGCCTGACCGCGCTCCTGACGCGGTATCGCGCTCCCCAGCGCGCCAACTCAGGCGAGACTACGACAACTCGGGCCTGGCATCTACCACCCGCTTCAGACCCATAATGATCTGAATCGATCAAGGAGAGGCACATGCCGTTCACGCTCAGCCATGCCGCCGCCGTGCTGCCGGCCATCCGGCGGAACGGTGCGGCCCGCGGTCCGCTGGTCGCCTCGGCGCTCGTGGCGGGGTCGTTCGCACCCGATATGACGTACTACGCGGACTCCCTGGTTCCCGGCGGCATGGCCTTCGGCGATTTCACCCACTCGCTGCCCGGGGTGCTGACCGTGGATGTGCTGGTCACCGCGGCGCTCGTGGGCGGCTGGCTGCTGGTGCGCGAGCCGTTGACCGCGCTGGTGCCGCGGGCGTGGCGCGGCACGGTCCACACCTTCGTCCGCGGCCGGTCCTGGCGCCCTCAGGGGCCTCGTGAACTCGCCGCCCTGGTGGGCTGGTTCGTGGTCTCGGCGGTACTCGGGGCGGTGACCCATGTGGTCTGGGACGCCTTCACCCACCCCGGCCGCTGGGGCACCCGGCTGGTGCCTGTCCTGGACCAGGTCGTGGGCGGCCTGCCGCTCTATACGTATGTCCAGTACGGCACCTCGGCGCTCGCCCTGGTCGCGATGAGCACGTTCGCGTGGCCGATCCTGCGGCGGCGGGACGGCGACGGGGCGGCCGGGGCGGCCGTGCCGGTCGCGGTGCCGGATCTGACCGTACGGCTGCGGCTGCTGCTGACCGCCCTGCTCGCGCTGTGTGTGGCGGCCGGTGCCGGGCACCGTGTCCTGCGGGCGCGCGCCGTGTTCGGGCCCGAGGTGAGCGCGCTCAACTACCTCCCGACCGCGCTCTTCGGCGCCGGGGCCGGCCTCGTCCTCGGGCTGCCGCTCTATGGGGTGGCCGTACGGCTGGTGCACCGCCGCAGTCTCCGCGACCGGGCGGCCGACGCCACGGGCCTGCCGCCGACGCCCGCGGAGCGGACCGTGCCCCGGGCGGCGGCGCCGTCGGGGGCGGCGGACGCGTCGACCGTGACCCCGTCCGGTGCCGCGGCCACCTCGCCGAACTCGCCGTCCACCACGGAGTGACGGCGCCCGCGGAGCCCGCTCGCCCCCGCGCCCGCGCCGCCGCGCCCGTCGGGCTACTCGACGAGCGCCGGGCCGGCCTCCGGTACCGGGGCCGGGGCGGTGCGCCGGGCGGCCCGCAGCAGGAAGGCGCCGCAGACGAAGCCGATGGCGGCCGCGAGCAGATGTCCGATGGTGGTGAAGTCGGGCAGCACCCCGCTCCAGTCGCCGCCGAGCACCGGCCAGGCGACGACTCCGGCCGCCGCGAGCCAGCGCGCCCGGGGCAGCAGCAGCGCCCCCGCCGCGAGCACCGTCTCGGCCCCGTAGCTGATGCCGAAGTCGGTGGCGTGCCGGACGCTGTCGGGGTACCAGCCGTGGGCGAGGGCCACCTGGATCACCGGCACGGTGAGCAGCGTCGCCGCGAGATGCCCCAGGAGGAAGATGCCGTAGGCGCGCCCCGGTCCGTACCGCCGTTCCAGCCACGCCAGGCTCACGGCGATGCCGAGGCCGAGCGTGATCAGCGTGCCGGCGAAGGCCTCGGAGGCGATCTCGGTCAGGGTGCCGTCGAAGAACAGCAGGCTGCCCGCCAGCACTCGGAGCGGGCGGTCCTGAAGGTTGTCCAGATGGGTACTGACGCCGAGCAGCACCCGCTGGGCCTCCGCGGTGGACAGCACCGCGGTGCACCACACATGGGTCGCCAGCAGCAGGGCGAGATAGCCGACGGTGACCGGGCTACGGGAGACATAGGTGCCCAGGGCGCGGGCCGCACGACGCATCACGCGGTGATCAAAGCACAGGGCTTCCGGGCGGAACACGCTCCATGACGCGCCGGGCGACGACCGGTTTCAAGCCACCGGCGGGCGGTCCGGACGCATCGCAATTCGCCGCGGTGCGGGCCGGGTTGGGTGATGCGGCGGGTGGTGGCGCGGGGCGTTCGCGCCACCACCCGTATCCCGGCTCAGTGGGCCGCGGACTCCCAGTCCTTGCCGAAGCCGACCGAGACGTCCAGCGGGGCGCTCAGTTCGGCCGCGGCGGCCATTTCGCGGCGGACCAGTTCCTCGACCTGCCGGCGTTCGCCGGGGGCCACCTCGACGACGATTTCGTCATGGACCTGGAGCAGCAGCCGGGACTCCAGCTCCGCGGTCCGCAGCGCCGCGTCGACCCGCAGCATCGCGATCTTGACGATATCGGCGGCGGTGCCCTGGATCGGGGCGTTGAGCGCCATCCGCTCGGCCGTCTCGCGGCGCTGGCGGTTGTCGCTGTTGAGATCGGGGAGATAGCGGCGGCGGCCGAGCATCGTCTCCGTGTAGCCGGTGGCGCGGGCCTCCTCCACGACGCGCTGGAGGTAGTCGCGCACCCCGCCGAAGCGCTCGAAGAAGTTGTCCATCAGCTTGCGGGCCTCATCGGGCTGGATACCCAGCTGCTGGGAGAGGCCGAAGGCCGACAGGCCGTACGCCAGGCCGTAGGACATCGCCTTGATCTTGCGGCGCATCTCCGGGTCGACCTTGGTCTTGTCGACCGAGAAGACATGCGAGGCGACGGTGGTGTGCAGGTCCTCACCGGAGGTGAACGCCTCGATCAGGCCCTCGTCCTCGGAGAGATGGGCCATCACCCGCAGCTCGATCTGGCTGTAGTCGGCGGTCAGCAGCGAATCGAAGCCCTCGCCGACGACGAAGCCACGGCGGATCGCCCGGCCCTCGTCCGTGCGCACCGGGATGTTCTGGAGATTGGGGTCGGTGGAGGACAGCCGGCCGGTGGCCGCCACGGTCTGATTGAAGGTGGTGTGGATCCGGCCGTCGGCGGCGATGGTCTTGATCAGGCCCTCGACGGTCGTGCGCAGCTTGGCCTGCTCACGGTGCCGGAGCATGATCACCGGGAGCTCGTTGTCGGTCTGCGAGGCCAGCCACGCGAGCGCATCGGCGTCGGTGGTGTAACCCGTCTTGGTCTTCTTGGTCTTGGGCAGGCCCAGCTCGCCGAAGAGGACCTCCTGAAGCTGCTTGGGAGAGCCCAGGTTGAACTCGTGGCCCGCGGCGGCGTGCGCCTCCTTGACGGCCTGCTGCACCGCACCGGCGAACTGCTGCTCCATCCGCTCCAGCCAGCCCCGGTCCGCGGCGATACCGGCCCGCTCCATCCGGGCCAGCAGCACACTGGTCGGCAGCTCCACCTCGCGCAGCAGCTCGGCCGCACCGACCTCGGCCAGCTTCGCCTCGAACGCCGTCCCCAGATCGAGGACCGTACGGGCCTGCCCCATCAGGGCGTCCGCCTCGGCCTCCTCGTCCGCGCCGAACGCCAACTGGCCGTCACCGGCCGCCGCCGGGGCGAGATCACGCCCCAGGTATTCGACGGACAGGGCGTCCAGGGCGAAGGAGCGGCGGCCCGGCTTGACCAGATAGGCGGCCAGGGCGGTGTCCATGCCGACGCCGTCGATGGTCCAGCCGTGCTCGCCGAAGACCCGCATCAGGCCCTTGGCGTTGTGCATCACCTTGGGGCGGGCGGCGTCCGCGCTCCAGGCGGCGAAGGCGCGCTCGTCGGCCTCGTCGAGCTGCGACGGGTCGAACCAGGCGGCCGGGCCGTCGGCGGCGGCCAGCGCGACCTCGGCGACACTGCCGCTGCCCAGGGTCCACACGTCGACCGTGGCCACGCCGAGCGGTCCGGTGCCGTGTGCGGCCAGCCACGGAGCGAGTTCACCCGCGCCGATGACGGTGCCGTCCACCTCGACGCTCGGGGCCGGGGCGGCCTCGTCGGCGGCCTCGGCGGCGCCCGGGTCGACGGCGTGCAGCCGGTCGCGCAGGCCCTGGTTGCGGATCTCCAGGGCGTTGAAGAGGACCGCGAGCGCGTCGCGGTCGTACGCCTCACGGGTCAGCTCGGCCGGGCCGCACGGCAGCTCGACATCGCGCACCATCTCCGTCAGCCGGCGGTTGAGCTTCACCGCGTCCAGGTGCTCGCGGAGGTTGGCGCCCGCCTTGCCCTTGACCTCGTCGACGCGCTCCACCAGCTCGGCGAACGAGCCGAACTGGTTGATCCACTTCGTGGCGGTCTTCTCGCCGACACCCGGGATGCCGGGGAGGTTGTCGGACGGGTCGCCGCGCAGCGCCGCGAAGTCCGGGTACTGGGCGGGGGTCAGGCCGTACTTCTCGAAGACCTTCTCCGGGGTGAAGCGGGTCAGCTCCGAGACGCCCTTGGTGGGGTAGAGGACCGTGACATCGTCGGAGACCAGCTGGAAGGAGTCGCGGTCGCCGGTGACGATCGAGACGTGGAAGCCCTGCGCGGTGGCCTGCTCGGTGAGGGTGGCGATGACGTCGTCGGCCTCGAAGCCCTCGATCGCGAAGCGCTTGACCCGCATCGCGTCGAGCATCTCGCCGATCAGCTCGACCTGGCCCTTGAACTCGTCGGGCGTCTTGGAACGGTTCGCCTTGTAGTCCGCGAATTCCTCGGACCGCCAGGTCTTGCGGGAGACGTCGAACGCCACCGCGAAATGCGTGGGCGCCTCGTCGCGCAGGGTGTTCGCGAGCATCGACGCGAAGCCGTAGATCGCATTGGTCGGTTGTCCCGTGACGGTGGTGAAATTCTCCACGGGCAGGGCGAAGAACGCCCGGTATGCCATGGAATGCCCGTCCATCAGGAGCAGGCGGGGACGACCGCCCGCCGCCGCTTCGGTCCCGGTCGCTTCGCTCTTCTTCGCTGCCTTTGCTGCCACGCCCCCGATCCTGCCACGCCCCACTGACAATCCCTGCCGCGGCGGCCCCGGCCCCTCGCCGTACACCGCTCCGCCCCCGCCGTACACCGCGCCACACACCCGCCCGCACACCGCTCCGGGCCGCTCCGCACGCCCGGGATCCGCCCCGGCCCGCCCCTGCAACGATCACCCCTACACCGCCTCGTAGGTCCGTGACAGGATCTGATGCGTACCGCAACGATCCGCCGGTGCGGCGGAGCAGCTCACGGCTCAAGGGAGAGCGCCATGGCAGGCAAGCCGCCCGCGTCGGACCCCATCCAGGACGCGCCCCAGGTCAGCGCACCCCAGCACGCCGCCGTCGGGCTGCCTGCGATCACTCACGCGCTGCGCATCTCCCAGCAGCAGATGGGCGTGCGCCGTACCGCCCTCACCCTGCTGCGGGTCAACCAGCCGGACGGGTTCGACTGCCCCGGCTGTGCCTGGCCCGAGCCCGACAAGCCGCACGCCGCCGAATTCTGCGAGAACGGCGCCAAGGCCGTCGCCGAAGAGGCCACCCTGCGCCGCGTCACCCCGGACTTCTTCGCCGCGCACTCCGTCGCCGACCTCGCGGACCGCAGCGGCTACTGGCTCGGCCAGCAGGGCCGCCTCACCCACCCCATGTACCTCGCCGAGGGCGCCGACCACTACGAGCCGGTGACCTGGGAGCGGGCCTTCGACATCGTCGGCGAGGAGCTGACCGCCCTCGACTCCCCCGACGAGGCCGTCTTCTACACCTCCGGGCGCACCAGCAACGAGGCCGCCTTCCTCTACCAGCTCTTCGCCCGCGAATTCGGCACCAACAACCTCCCCGACTGCTCCAACATGTGCCATGAGTCGTCGGGCTCCGCCCTGACGGAGACCATCGGCATCGGCAAGGGCAGCGTCCTCCTGGAGGACCTCTACAAGGCCGACCTGATCATCGTCGCCGGCCAGAACCCGGGCACCAACCACCCGCGGATGCTCACCGCCCTGGAGAAGGCCAAGGCCGGCGGCACGAAGATCATCTCGATCAACCCGCTGCCCGAGGCCGGGCTGGAGCGCTTCAAGAACCCGCAGACCCCGCGCGGTCTGGCCGGCGGCGGCACCGCGCTCACCGACCTCTTCCTCCAGGTACGCCTCGGCGGGGACCAGGCACTCTTCCGCGCCCTCAACCGCCTCGTGCTCGACACCGAGGGAGCCCTCGACGAGGACTTCATCCGTGAACACACCCACGGCTTCGAGGAGTTCGCGCGCACGGCCCGCGCCGATGACGACTGGGACGAGACGCTGCGCGCCACCGGCCTGACCCGCGCGGAGATCGACCGCACGCTCGCCATGGTCCTCGCCTCGAAGCGCACCATCGTGTGCTGGGCCATGGGCCTGACCCAGCACAAGCACTCCGTCCCCACCATCCAGGAAGTCGTCAACTTCCTTCTGCTGCGCGGCAACATCGGCCGCCCCGGCGCCGGCGTCTGCCCCGTACGCGGCCACAGCAACGTCCAGGGCGACCGCACCATGGGCATCTTCGAGCGGCCCGCGCCCGCCTTCCTCGACGCCCTGGAGAAGGAGTTCGGCTTCGCCCCGCCCCGGGAGCACGGGCTCGATGTCGTCCGCGCCATCCGCGCGCTGCGCGACGGGCAGGCCAAGGTGTTCTTCGCGATGGGCGGCAACTTCGTCTCCGCCACCCCCGACACCGACGTCACCGAGGCCGCCATGCGCCGCGCCCGGCTGACCGTCCATGTCTCCACCAAGCTCAACCGCTCGCATGTGATCACCGGCGCCCGCGCACTGATCCTGCCGACGCTGGGCCGTACGGAACGCGATGTGCAGACCGGCCCAAACGGCGCGCCCGCCGAACAGTTCGTGACGGTCGAGGACTCCATGGGCATGGTGCACGCCTCCCGCGGCCGCCTGGCACCCGCCGGCCCCCAGCTGCTGTCCGAGACGGCCATCGTCGCCCGGCTGGCCCGCCGTGTCCTGGGCGCCGGAAGCCGCACCCCCTGGGAGGAGTTCGCGCGGGACTACGCGACGATCCGCGACCGTATCGCCCATGTCATCCCGGGCTTCGAGGACTTCAACACCAGGGTCGCCCGCCCCGGAGGCTTCGCCCTCCCGCACGCCCCCCGGGACAAGCGCAGCTTCCCCACCGCCACCGGGAAGGCCAACTTCACCGCCGCGCCCGTCGAATACCCCACCGCCCCCGAAGGGCGGCTGCTGCTCCAGACGCTGCGCTCCCACGACCAGTACAACACCACCGTCTACGGCCTCGACGACCGCTACCGCGGCATCAAGAACGGCCGCCGGGTGGTGCTCGTCCACCCCGACGACGCCCGCGAACGGGGCCTGGCCGACGGCGCGTACACCGACCTGGTCAGCGAATGGACGGACGGCAGCGAGCGGCGCGCGCCCGGCTTCCGCGTCGTGCACTACCCGACGGCCCGCGGCTGTGCGGCCGCCTACTACCCCGAGACCAACGTCCTGATCCCGCTCGACCACACCGCCGACACCAGCAACACCCCCGCCGCCAAGTCGATCGTGATCCGCCTGGAGAGCCCCCGGGAGGACTGACCGCCCACGGGGCGGCCGGGCGGGAACAACGACCCCGCGCTGAGCGCTTGCTCAGGAGCCTGATAGGAACAGCACGGATCGACGACGATCACGGGCGAGCGAACGGAGCCGTAGGCATGGGTGAGCGCAGCACCACCAAGTTTCCGCAGGAGATCCTGGACCAGTGGGCCGGCCTCGGCCTCGACCTGCCCTCCTTCTTCTCCGCCGGCCACCTCGGCGAGCGGATGAGCGTGCAGGTCACCGAAGCCGCGCCCGAGCGCATCGTCGGCACCATGCCCGTCGAGGGCAACACCCAGCCCTACGGACTGCTGCACGGCGGCGCCTCGGCCGTCCTCGCCGAGACCCTCGGCTCCGTAGGCGCCATGCTGCACGGCGGCCCCACCAAGCTCGCCGTCGGCGTCGACCTGAACTGCACCCATCACCGCGGCGTGCGCTCCGGACTGGTCACCGGTGTCGCCACCCCCGTGCACCGCGGCCGCTCCACCGCCACCTACGAGATCGTGATCACCGACGAACAGGACAAGCGGGTCTGCACCGCCCGGCTGACCTGCATGCTGCGCGAGGTGGACGCCGACGCCTACCGCGCCTGAGCCACCCCGGCCGGCACTCCGCCCGCCGCCGTCACGGCCCCGCTCCCGGTTCCGGGAGCGGGGCCGTCCGCGTATCCGTAACTCTGAGTAACCCCCGCGCCGTGCGTCATCCGACGCAACTCCCGTACCCCCCACGGGCATCGGCACCACCCTGACCGGCGCATCCGCTATCCGGACGCCGTTCCGTCACCACGCGCCCCATCCCCCCGTGGAAGTGCGAGTTCACCCTCCGCACCGCGTTCGCCCTGCGGTGTAAGGACCATAACGGCATAACGCTCATCGAAGGTCATAACAAGAGCGTCACATCCTGGTCGGCGCCTCTGCCGATGCGGCGAACACCGGCTTAGAGTCACCGCCAGTCACCGCGCCGCCGGGCCCGCTGACGGAGCACGCACCCTCGCGCCCCAGCCCGCCCGGCCGCGGAACGGCCATGCGACAGCCGTGGCCGCGCCAGGGAAAGGACTGATCGTGCGTCACCGTTCCTTGCTTCTCCTCACCACCGCAGTCACCGCCGGCGCCCTCACGCTCTCCGCGTGCGGCTCCCGCGGCGACAACAAGAGCGGCGACGGCTCCAAGACCACCGTCGTCATCGGCCTCGACGCCCCCACCACCGGCGAGCTCTCCGCCCTGGGCCTGGGCATCCGCAACTCCGCCCAGCTCGCCATCGACAACGCCAACAAGGCCGGCGAGGTCAAGGGCGTCACCTTCAAGCTCGAAGCCCTCGACGACAAGGCCCTCCCCAACGTCGGCCAGCAGAACGCCACCAAACTCGCCGGCGACAAGGACGTGCTCGGCGTCGTCGGCCCGCTCAACTCCGGCGTCGCCCAGTCCATGCAGCAGGTCTCCAAGCAGAACAACCTCACCCTGATCTCGCCGGCGAACACCACGCCCGACCTCACCCAGGGCAAGGACTGGAAGCAGAACAAGCGCGTCCGCCCCTTCCCCACCTACTTCCGCACCGCCACCACGGACGAGGTGCAGGGCGCCTTCGACGGCCAGTACGCGTGGGAGAAGATGAAGGTCAAGAAGGCCTATGTGATCGACGACCAGAAGACCTACGGCGTCGGCCTGGCCTCCTCCTTCAAGGACCAGTTCAGCAAGCTCGGCGGAAAGATCGCCGGCACCGAACACGTCAGCCCCGACGACCGTGACTTCAAGGCCGTCGTCTCCAAGGTCAAGTCCGCCAAGCCCGACCTGGTCTTCTACGGCGGCGAATACCCCGCCTCCGGCCCGCTCAGCCAGCAGCTCAAGGACGGCGGCGTCACCGTTCCCCTCATGGGCGGCGACGGCATGTACAGCGGCGACTACATCAAGCTCAACAAGAAGGCTCAGGGCGACTACGCCTCCTCCGTCGGCAAGCCCGTCGAGGAACTCCCCTCCGCCAAGAAGTTCATCGCCGACTACAAGGCAGGCGGCTTCAAGGAGTCCTACGAGGCCTACGGCGGCTCCACCTACGACTCGACCTGGGCCATCATCCAGGCCGTGAAGAAGGTCGTCGAGGACAGCGACGGCAAGCTCCCCGACGACGCCCGCAAGAAGGTCGTCGACGCGATGAACAAGGTCACCTTCGACGGTGTCACCGGCCCCATCGCCTTCGACAAATTCGGCGACACCACCAACACCATGATCACCGCCTACCAGGTGGACAAGGGGAAGTGGGCCTCCCGCTTCAGCGCCGAATTCAAGAAGTTCGACAAGAGCTGACCGACCGCACCACTCCTCATCACCACGGGCCGCGCCAGGACGCACCAACGACCCTGGCGCGGCCCGTGGCACACCGGAACCCCCCGGCTTCTCCTCACTCCCACGCAACGGAGGCCCTGCGGTGAGCGAACTGCCGCAACAGCTGGCCAACGGACTCATCCTCGGCGCGATGTACGGTCTCATCGCGATCGGCTACACGATGGTCTACGGAATCGTCCAGCTCATCAACTTCGCCCATGGCGAGATCTTCATGGTCGGCGGCTTCGGAGCGCTCAGCGTCTTCCTCGCACTGCCCGCCGGAACCTCACTCGCCCTCGCCCTGCCGATCATGCTCCTCGGCGGTATCGCCGTATCCGTCCTCGTCGGCATCGCAGCGGAACGATTCGCCTATCGCCCGCTGCGCGGCGCCCCACGCCTCGCCCCCCTCATCACCGCCATCGGCCTGTCCATCGCCCTCCAGCAAGCCATCTGGAAGTGGTACCCCGACGGCAAACAGGCCCGCGTCTTCCCCCAGTTCAAGGGCCACGCCTTCGACATCCTCGGCGCCACCGTCCAGCGCGGCGACGTCTTCGTCCTCATCGCCGCCCCCGCCTGCATGATCGCCCTCGGCTTCTTCGTCGCCAAGACCCGCAGCGGCCGCGCCATGCAGGCCACCGCGCAGGACCCCGACACCGCCAAGCTCATGGGCATCAACACCGACCGCATCATCGTCCTGGCCTTCGCCATCGGCGCCGCCTTCGCCGGGGTCGCCGCCGTCGCCTACGGACTGCGCACCGGCGAGGTCCAGTTCCGCATGGGCTTCATCATGGGCCTCAAGGCCTTCACCGCGGCCGTGCTCGGCGGCATCGGCAACATCTACGGCGCCATGCTCGGCGGTGTCGTCCTCGGCGTCGCCGAAGCCCTCGCCACCGCCTACATCGAGGAAATACCCGGCATGGAGCAATTCGGCGGCGGAGCCTGGAAGGACGTCTGGGCCTTCGTACTCCTCATCCTCGTACTCCTCCTGAGACCACAAGGCCTCCTGGGCGAACGCGTCGCGGATCGGGCGTGATACCGATGACCACCCACACCACCACCCCGGCCCGCGGCCTGATACCGCTCCCCGAGCGCACCGCGCGCCTCATCACCGCCGCAGGCGCCCTGGCGACCACCGCCAGCACCGCCCTCGCCTGGACCTGGAGCAGCGACTTCCCCGGCGACCTCACCTACTACCTCTCCCCCGCCGGCCTCCAGATCGTCACCCTCGTCGGCGGCCTCCTCACCCTGCTCCTCGCCTGCTCCGCGCTCGGCGTCCGCGGCCTGCAATGGCTCACCCCGGCGGGACGAAACGCCCCCACCCTCCTCGCGGCCCTCGCCACCTTCGCCGCCACCTGGTTCACCCTGCTCTCCATCGCCGTCGAGCTGCACGGCCTGGTCAACCTCGAACCCGGCGGCGCCGTCGCCGGGATCGCCTCCCTGATCACCGTCGCCGGCGCCCTCGCGCTGCCACCCGATCAGGTCCCCGACACACCGCCCGCCAACCCGTGGCAGCGCTTCACCGCGAGCCTGGCCGCCTCCCCCCTACGGCGGCGCACCCTCGAACTCCCCTCCTGGGCCGAGATCCTGATCATCGCGGCCGCCTTCGCCGCCGGGCTCCTGGTCTTCACCTACGGGATCGACACCGACGACGGCGCCCCCTTCGTCGGCTACCTGATCTTCATGGTGCTGGCCATCCCCGCCCTCAACCGGGCCGGTCTCATCGCGCGGCTCACCGCACTCACCCACACCCACCGCGGTGTGGCCCTCGGCGCGGCCTTCGTCGCCGCCGCCTGCTTCCCCCTCACCCAGGACACCGACCAGTACACGATCATCGGGGCCAACATCCTGATCTTCGCGACCGTCGCCCTGGGCCTCAACGTCGTCGTCGGCCTCGCCGGCCTGCTCGACCTCGGCTACGTCGCCTTCCTCGGCGTCGGCGCCTACGCGGCGGCCCTCGTCTCCGGCTCCCCCGAATCCGCCCTCGGGCTCCACTTCCCCTTCTGGGCGGCCCTGCTGACCGGCGCCGCGGCCTCGCTCATCTTCGGCGTCCTCATCGGCGCCCCCACCCTGCGCCTGCGCGGCGACTATCTCGCCATCGTCACG
The DNA here is from genome assembly GCF_030406865.1 of Streptomyces sp. P9-2B-2. Classification (NCBI taxonomy): domain Bacteria; kingdom Bacillati; phylum Actinomycetota; class Actinomycetes; order Kitasatosporales; family Streptomycetaceae; genus Streptomyces; species Streptomyces sp. P9-2B-2. Next base: position 2,394,941 of record NZ_CP129126.1, read on the forward strand.
CTCGGCTTCGGTGAGATCTTCCGCATCGCCATGCTCAACCTCAACGGCACCACCGGCCCCGACATCACCAACGGCGCCATGGGCATCCCCAACATCCCCAACCTGGAAATCTTCGGCTTCAACTTCGGCGAGCCGCACACCATCCTCGGCATCCCCATCGCCACCTACGGCAACTACTACCTGCTGATGATCCTCGTGACGGCCTTCGTCGTCCTCGTCTTCCGGCGCGCCGCGGCCTCCCGCATCGGCCGCGCCTGGATCGCCATCCGCGAGGACGAGACCGCCGCCGTCGCCATGGGCATCAACAGCTTCCGGCTCCGGCTCCTGGCCTTCGCGCTCGGCGCCGCGCTCGCCGGACTCGCCGGCACCGTGCACGCCCACGTCGTCACCACGGCCACCCCCGAACAGTTCCAGTTCGCCGGGCCGCAGCCGCCCAACTCCGCCTTCCTGCTCGCCGCCGTCATCCTCGGCGGCATGGGCACCCTCAGCGGACCCCTCGTCGGCGCCGCCCTGCTCTTCCTCATCCCGGCCAAGCTCGACTTCATCCAGGACTACCAACTCCTGCTCTTCGGCATCGCCCTCGTCCTCCTGATGCGCTACCGCCCCGAGGGCCTCATCCCCGACCGCAGGAAGCAGCTGGAATTCCACGAGACCGGCCAACTCGACGTGCCCGACCAGCGCCTCCCGGACGCAGACGCCACCCTCGGCGCCACCAAGGCAAAGGCGTGACGACCATGACCACAGCACCCAGCCTCGCACCCGCCACTGACACCGTCCTCAAGGCCGACGGCGTCACCATGCGCTTCGGCGGACTCACGGCCGTACGCGGCGTCGACCTCACCGTCGGCGCCGGCGAAATCGTCGGCCTCATCGGCCCCAACGGCGCCGGAAAAACCACCTTCTTCAACTGCCTCACCGGCCTCTACGTGCCCACCGAAGGCACCGTTAGCTACCGCGGCACCCGCCTCTCCCGCAAACCCCACCTCGTCACCCAGGCCGGCGTCGCCCGCACCTTCCAGAACATCCGCCTCTTCGCCAACATGACGGTCCTGGAAAACGTCCTCGTCGGACGGCACACCCGCACCAAAGAAGGACTCTGGTCCGCGCTCCTCCGCAGCCCCGGCTTCAAAAAGGCCGAACGCACCAGCGAAGAACGCGCCATGGAACTCCTGGAGTTCACCGGCCTCGCCCACAAACGCGACCACCTCGCCCGCAACCTCCCCTACGGCGAACAACGCAAGCTCGAAATCGCCCGCGCCCTCGCCAGCGAACCCGGACTGCTGCTGCTGGACGAACCCACCGCCGGCATGAACCCCCAGGAAACCCGCGCCACCCAGGACCTCGTCCTCGCCATCCGCGCACAGGGCATCGCCGTCCTCGTCATCGAGCACGACATGCGCTTCATCTTCAACATGTGCGACCGCGTCGCCGTCCTCGTCCAGGGCCAGAAACTCGTCGAAGGCACCTCGGACGTCGTCCAGGCCGACGAACGCGTCATCGCCGCCTACCTGGGCACCCCCGTCGAGGACGTCACACCACCGGACCGGCCCACGGACACCGCGGCCGCGCCCGACCCGGCCGCCCCCGACACCCCGGACCCGGCCCCCGCCCCGGCCCCGGCAGCAGCACCCGACGCAGCAGACGGGACGGCCCCCACAGACCGGCCGGCCCAGGGACAGACCGGAGACACCCCATGACCGCACTGCTCGAGGTCGAGGACCTCCGCGTCGCCTACGGCAAGATCGAAGCCGTCAAAGGCATCTCGTTCTCCGTCGAAGAAGGCCAGGCCGTCACCCTCATCGGCACCAACGGCGCCGGAAAGACCACCACCCTGCGCACCCTCTCCGGCCTCCTCAAGCCCCTGGCCGGCAAGATCACCTTCGACGGCGAACCGCTCAACGGCGTCCCCGCCCACAAAATCGTCGAACGCGGCCTCGCCCACTCCCCCGAAGGCCGCCGCCTCTTCCCCCGCCTCACCATCGCCGAAAACCTCAAGCTCGGCGCCTTCCTCCGCAAAGACGCCGACGGCATCGAGAAAGACATCAAGCGCGTCTACGAGCTCTTCCCCATCCTCGGCGAACGCAGCAAACAAGCCTCCGGCACCCTCTCCGGCGGCGAACAGCAAATGCTCGCCATGGGCCGCGCCCTGATGTCCCGCCCCAAACTCCTCATGCTCGACGAGCCCTCCATGGGCCTCTCCCCGATCATGATGCAGAAGATCATGGAGACCATCCGCGAACTCCGCTCCCAGGGCACCACCATCCTCCTCGTCGAACAGAACGCCCAGGCCGCGCTCTCCCTCGCCGACCAGGGACACGTCATGGAAATCGGCCGCATCGTCCACTCCGGCAGCGGCGAATCCCTCCTCCACGACGAATCCGTCCGCAAGGCCTACCTCGGCGAGGACTGACCCGCCCCGCGCCCCAACAAAAGCGGCCCCGCACCGGTCAACACCGGTACGGGGCCGCTCACACGCGCGGCAGCGCCTACTGATCCTTCTGCTGCTTCTTCTCCTCGGCGTCCTCGATGACCGCCTCGGCGACCTGCTGCATCGACAGCCGCCGGTCCATCGACGTCTTCTGGATCCACCGGAACGCGGCCGGCTCCGTCAGCCCGTACTGCGTCTGCAGAATGCTCTTCGCCCGGTCCACCAGCTTCCGGGTCTCCAGCCGCTGGGTGAGGTCCGCGACCTCCTTCTCCAGCGTCCGCAGCTCGGTGAACCGGCTCACCGCCATCTCGATCGCCGGCACCACATCAGTCTTCGAGAACGGCTTCACCAGATACGCCATCGCCCCCGCGTCCCGCGCCCGCTCCACCAGCTCACGCTGCGAGAACGCGGTCAGCATCAGCACCGGCGCGATGCTCTCCTCGGCGATCTTCTCGGCCGCCGAGATACCGTCCAGCACCGGCATCTTCACGTCCAGGATCACCAGGTCGGGACGGTGCTCCCGGGCCAGCTCCACGGCGGTCTGCCCGTCCCCGGCCTCGCCGACGACGGTGTAGCCCTCCTCCTCCAGCATCTCTTTGAGATCGAGACGGATGAGGGCCTCGTCCTCGGCGATCACGACGCGCGTGGTCAGCGGCGGGACATGCGACCGATCGTCATCGGCGACGGGCTGCTCGGGCTCGGCGGCGCTCACGGGACTCCTCATTCCAGGCAGGTGGTGCCCCATGAGCCTACCTATCTCCTGTATGTTTGAGTCACCGAGGGGCTACACTATCCTTCGGATTGCAGGGGCTCCGGTAGTCCAATCGGCAGAGACGATACCCTCAAAAGGTATTCAGTGTGGGTTCGAGTCCCACCCGGGGCACTTCACCTTCGATTCCAAGGTCTCCAAACCGTTGGCGATCTTCACTCGCCCAGGTGAACATTTCTTCGATTGCCTCGCGAAGGTACGGCAGCGCTCAAGCTCGCCTTCATGTACGACCGCGAAACGCGCGAACGGGCCCTCGCCCTCGTCGAGCAAGGCCGCAGCCTCAACTCGGTGAGCAAGCAAACCGGGATATCCCGGTACGCGATCCGCTCCTGGCGGACCCGGATCGAGCCCATCTCCCGTACGACGCAGTGCCCTCGGTGTGAGCCCGCGCCGCGATTACCGGAATCCGCCGAACAGTACGCGTACTTACTCGGCCTCTACCTGGGAGACGGGTGCCTCAGCCGACAGCCGCACCGCGGCGGGTACGCGCTGCGCATCGCGTGTGCGGACGCGTGGCCCGGGCTGATCGGAGAGTGCCGCCAAGCCGTCAAGGACGTCCGCCCCATGAACAGCGTGTGCGTGATCCAGCGGCAAGGGTGCGTCATGGTGACGAGCTACAGCCACCATTGGCCCTGCCTCCTCCCCCAGCACGGCCCCGGCAAGAAGCACGAACGACGGATCACGCTCGAAGACTGGCAGCAGCAGATCGTGGACGAGCATCCCTGGGCGTTCCTGCGCGGACTCGTTCACTCCGACGGCTGCCGGATCATCAACTGGGCCACCCGTACGGTCGCCGGAAAACGGAAGCGTTACGAGTACCCGCGGTACTTCTTCACCAACATGTCCACCGACATCCTCCGGCTCTACACGGACACGCTCGACAAGGTCGCCGTCGAGTGGAAGCCGGCGCGGCAATCCCGCAAAGCCGAGAACATCTCCGTAGCCCGCAAGGCCTCCGTCGCCCTCATGGATCAACACATCGGGCCGAAGTACTGACAGGGACGGCAGTCAGGTACCTCGGCCCAGCGGGAGCGCGGTGCGGGTGGGGCTACTTCGGGGAGTCGTCCTCGCCGATGTGGTGGACGCGGACGAGGTTGGTGGAGCCGGGGACGCCGGGCGGGGAGCCGGCGGTGATGATGACGACGTCGCCCTTCTGGCAGCGGCCGAGCCGCAGGAGCTGCTCGTCGACCTGGGCGACCATCTCGTCGGTGGAGTTGACGGTCGGGCCGAGGAAGGTCTCCACGCCCCAGCTGACGTTGAGCTGGGAGCGGGTGGCCGGGTCGGGGGTGAAGGCCAGCAGCGGGATGGGCGAGCGGTAGCGCGAGAGGCGGCGGACGGTGTCGCCGGACTGGGTGAAGGCGACGAGGAACTTGGCGCCGAGGAAGTCGCCCATGTCGGCGGCGGCGCGGGCGACGGCGCCGCCCTGGGTGCGGGGCTTGTTGGCCTCGGTGAGCGGCGGGAGGCCCTTGGCGAGGAGATCTTCCTCGGCGGCCTCGACGATGCGGCTCATGGTTTTGACGGTCTCGGTGGGGTACTTCCCGACGCTGGTCTCGCCGGAGAGCATCACGGCGTCGGTGCCGTCGATGACGGCGTTGGCGACGTCGGAGGCCTCGGCGCGGGTGGGGCGGGAGTTGTCGATCATCGAGTCGAGCATCTGGGTGGCGACGATGACCGGTTTGGCGTTGCGCTTGGCGAGTTTGATGGCGCGCTTCTGGACGATCGGGACGGTTTCGAGGGGCATTTCGACGCCTAGGTCGCCGCGGGCGACCATGATGCCGTCGAAGGCGGCGACGATGTCGTCGATGTTGTCGACGGCCTGCGGCTTTTCGACCTTGGCGATGACGGGCAGGAAGCGGTTCTCCTCGCGCATGATGCGGTGGACGTCTTCGATGTCGCGGCCGCTGCGGACGAAGGAGAGGGCGATGATGTCGGCGCCGTAGCGCAGGGCCCAGCGGAGGTCGTCCCGGTCCTTTTCGGAGAGGGCGGGGACGGAGACGGCGACGCCGGGGAGGTTGAGGCCCTTGTGGTCGGAGACCATGCCGCCTTCGATGACCTTGGTGCGGACGTGGGGTCCGTCGACGCCGGTGACTTCGAGGGTGACCTTGCCGTCGTCGACGAGGATGCATTCGCCGGTGGTGACGTCGGCGGCGAGGCCGTCGTAGGTGGTGCCGCAGATCTGGCGGTCGCCTTCCACGCCCGGCTCGACGGTGATGGTGAACTCGTCGTCGCGTTCGAGAAGTACGGGGCCTTCGCGGAATCGGCCGAGGCGGATCTTCGGGCCTTGAAGATCGGCGAGGATGCCGACGCTGCGGCGGGTTTCTTCGGATGCTTTGCGGACCCGGTCGAATCGTGCCTCGTGGTCGGCGTAGGTGCCGTGGCTGAGGTTGAAGCGGGCGATGTTCATTCCGGCGTCGACGAGGGCTTTGATCTGCTCGTACGAGTCGGTGGCGGGTCCCAGAGTGCAGACGATCTTTGCTCGGCGCATGTTTCGACTCTATGACTTACCGAGCGGTAGGGAACTGTAAGAAAGTGACTGCCCAACGAGCGCTTGATGAAAGGCTGTTGACAACTAATGAAATGCGCGCGAAGGCGCTCCGATGAGCGGAATATAGCCCTCGCGGCGGGCGGTCTCACAGTACGGGACGGGTCATCGTAAAGCGCGCGTTGACGTGGGCGTAGACGGCCTGGCGCTGGGGTTCGAGATCGAGGGCGGGGGCGGATTCCTGGGTGGCGCCGCCGTAGCCGGCGAAGGAGCGCATGGCGGGGGCGGCCGTGGGGGCGGAGTTCTCGGCGCCGAGGTCGGCGATTTCGAGGAGGGCGTCGAGGCGGGCGCCGAGGGCTTCGGCGTATTCGCGGGCGCGCTGGACGGCTTCGTGGACGGCTTGGGTGCGGGCGGTGCGGTGGGCGGGTGAGTCGGGGCGCAGCGCCCACCAGGGGCCGTCGACGCGGGTGAGGTCGAGGTCGGCGAGGCGGGTGGTGAGTTCGCCGAGGAGGGTGAAGTCGTTGAGGGTGGCGGTGTGGGTGACGCGTCCGTGGTAGGCGCGGATGCGTTCGTGGCGGCCTTTTTCGGTGAGCTGGGGGGTGAGGCTGAAGGTGCCGGTTTCGAGCTTTTCGATGGCGTCGCCGTAGCTCTTGATGAGGGTGAGGGCGGCTTCGTTGCGGCGGGTGAGGTCGGCGAGGGCGGTGCTGCGGTCGGTGCCGCGGGCGCTGACGGTGACGGCGAGGCGGGCGATTTCGGGGTCGACTTCGAGGCGGGCTTCGCCGCGTACGGCGAGGCGGGGGGTGTCGGGGGTCCCGTAGGGAAGGGCTCCGGGGGTGGTGCCGGTGGTGGGGACGGTGGGGGTGTCGTCGGCGTCGGTCATGAGTGGCTCCCGGATTGCGGGGGTGTGGGTGGTGAAGGGTCGCATATCGGGGCGGCCGGTGGCGGGTCGTCAGGCCGCCGCGTGTGAGGGGTGTTCCGGGCGGGGCGGCTGCGCCAGAATCTACGCGCGTTGTCCACCGGTGTGGCGGCGTTCGTCCGCATGGTTCCGCGTTCGTCCGAGGGAGTGGGTATGTCGCTCGACCGTAGGAAGTTCCTGGGGAGTTCTGTGGTGACGGGAGCGGGGGTGGCCCTCGTGGGCGGTGCGCCGACGGCCGAGGCGGTGACGGCCCGGGAGCCAGGCGGGCACAGGCACGACTGTCGGGAGCGGTATGCGTTCACGGTGATGGGCACGACGGATCTGCACGGCAATATCTTCAACTGGGACTACGCCACGGATGCGGAATTCGATGACGCGGCGCACAACGATGTGGGGCTGGCGAAGATTTCCACGCTGGTGAACCAGGTGCGGCGGGAGAAAGGCCGGCGGCACACCCTGCTGATCGACGCGGGTGACACCATTCAGGGGACGCAGCTGGCGTATTACTACGCCAAGGTGGATCCGATCACGGATCCGGACGGTCCGGTGCATCCGATGGCGCGGGCGATGAATGCGATCGGCTATGACGCGGCGGCGCTGGGGAATCATGAGTTCAATTACGGGATTCCGGTGCTGCGGAAGTTCGAGGAGAGCTGTGATTTTCCGCTGCTGGGGGCGAATGCGGTGGAGGCGAAATCCCTGCGCCCGGCTTTCCGGCCGTATGTGCTGAAGCGTTTGCGGTCACCTCGGGGGCGGGTGGTGACGGTGGCCGTGCTGGGTCTGACGAATCCCGGGATCGCGATCTGGGACAAGGCGCATGTGCAGGGGAAGCTGGCGTTTCCGGGGCTGGTGGAGCAGGCGGCGAAGTGGGTGCCGAAGCTGCGGTCGATGGGCGCGGACGTGGTGTTCGTCGCGGCGCATTCCGGGATGAGCGGTACGTCGTCGTACGGGGATCAGCTGCCGTATGTGGAGAATGCGGCGGCGCTGGTGGCGGAGCAGGTACCGGGGATCGATGCGGTGTTGGTGGGGCATGCGCATGTGGAGGTTCCCGAGCGGCGGGTGCGGAATGAGCGGTCGGGCCGGGAGGTGGTGCTGTCGGAGCCGTTGAAGTGGGGGCAGCGGCTGACGCTTTTCGATGTGGTGGTCGAGTGGCGTCGGGGGCGCTGGGAGGTGGGTTCGCTCGGTTCGCGGGTCATGAAGGCGAATGCGGTGGCGGAGGACGCGCGGATCACTGGGCTGCTGCGGGCGGAGCACCGGAAGGTCGTGGCGTATGTGAACCGGGTGATCGGCCGGTCGAAGGCGGAGATGACGGCGGCCGAGGCGCCGGTGCGGGACACGCCCCTGCTGGATTTCATCGCGTGGGTGCAGGCGGAGGTGGTGCGCAAGGCGCTGGCGGGGTCGGCGTATGCGTCGTTGCCGGTGGTGTCGCAGGCGTCGTGTTTTTCGCGGACCGCGCGGGTGCCGGAGGGGGATGTGACGATCCGGTCGATGGCGGCGCTCTATCCGTTCGACAACACGCTGGAGGCCCGGGTGTTGACGGGTGCTCAGCTGCGGGCGTATCTGGAGTTCTCGGCGCGGTATTACGTGCGGACGCCGGCCGGTGGGGGTCCGGTGGATCCGTCGAAGGTGACGAATGCGGACGGTGTTCCGGACTACAACTACGACGTGGTGCGTGGGGTGTCGTACGAGGTCGATATCGCGAAGCCGGCGGGGCAGCGGATCGGGCAGCTGATGTTCGGCGGGAAGCCGTTGGATGATGCGGCGCGGTTCGTGCTGGCGGTGAACAATTACCGGGCGAGCGGTGGCGGTAATTTCCCGCATGTGGCGGCTGCCGAGCAGGTGTGGTCGACGTCGGACGAGATCCGGAATCTGATGATCGGGTGGGTGCAGGGGACCGGGGAGATCGATCCGGCGCAATTCGCCTCGGTGGACTGGAAGTTGACCCGGGACGGGGTGCCGGTGTTCTGAGTCCGGGCCGGGGGCCGGGAAGTCACCCCCGAGCGGCGGCGGGTGCGGGTCAGCGGCGGGGCACGAGGGTGGAGCCCTGGCGGGGGACCGTGCCCGCGCGGCTCGTAGTGGACTGCGGGAGGCCGAAGGTGGTGAAGGCGGTGCGGGTGGGGAGCGGGTACGGGGTGTTGCCCGTAAGGGAGTTGAGGATGGTGGCGCTGCGCCAGGCGGCGAGGCCGAGGTCGGGTGCGCCTACGCCGTGGGTGTGGGTTTCGGCGTTCTGGACGTAGATCGAGCCGGTGATGGCGGGGTCGAGGACCAGCCGGTGGTGGGCGTCGATGCGGGGGCGGGCGCCGGAGTCGTGGCGTACGTAGGGGTCGAGGGCGGCGAGCAGGGTGTCCATCCGGCGTTCGCGGTAGCCGGTGGCGAGGACGACGGCGTCGGTGGTGAGGCGGGAGCGGGTGCCTTGCTGGAGGTGGTCGAGGTGGAGTTCGACCTTGGTGGTACCGACGCGGCCGGCGGTGCGGACGAAGACGCCGGGGGTGAGGGTGGCATCGGGCCAGCCGCCGTCGAGGGTGCGGCGGTAGAGCTCGTCGTGGAGGGCGGCGAGGGTGTCGTGGTCGATGCCTTTGTGGAGCTGCCACTGGCCGGGGACGAGGTCGTCGCGGACGCGTTCGGGGAGGGCGTGGAAGTAGCGGGTGTAGTCGGGGGTGAAGTGTTCGAGGCCGAGCTTGCTGTACTCCATGGGGGCGAAGGCGGGGGTGCGGGCGAGCCAGTGCAGGCGTTCGCGGCCGGCGGGGCGGGCGCGGAGCTGGTCGAGGAAGATCTCGGCGCCCGACTGGCCGGCGCCGATGACGGTGAGGTGGTCGGCGGCGAGCAGCCGTTCGCGGTGGTCGAGGTAGTCGGCGGAGTGGATGACGGGGACGGCGGGGGCGTCGGCGAGGGGGCGTAGCGGGACGGGGATGTGGGGGGTGGTGCCGATGCCGAGGACGAGGTTGCGGGCGTAGGTGCGGCCGAGGGCTTCGGCTTCGCCGTCGGTGTCGAGTTGGGTGAAGTCGACTTCGAAGAGTTCGCGTTCGTGGTTCCAGCGAATGGCGTCGATCTGGTGGCCGAAGTGGAGGGTGGGGAGTTTATCGCTGACCCAGCGGCAGTAGGCGTCGTATTCGGCGCGGTGGATGTGGAAGCGCTCGGCGAAGTAGAAGGGGAAGAGGCGTTCGCGGGTCTTGAGGTAGTTGAGGAAGGTCCAGGGGCTGGCGGGGTCGACGAGGGTGACGAGGTCGGCGAGGAAGGGGACTTGGAGGGTGGCGCCGTCGATGAGGAGGCCGGGGTGCCAGTGGAAGGCGGGGCGCTGGTCGTAGAAGGCGGTGCGGAGCTGGGTGAGGGGGTGGGCGAGGGCGGCGAGGGAGAGGTTGAAGGGGCCGACGCCGATGCCGGCGAGGTCGAGGGGTTCGTCGGGGCTCGTGGTGTCGTGGGTGAGGGGGCCTTGGGGGTGTGGCGTGCTGCTCATCTGGGGGTGTGGCCTTCCACGAGTTTGAGGAGGGTGCTGAGGTCTCCGGGTTGGGTGTGGGGGTTGAGGAGGGTGGCCTTGAGCCACAGGCCGGTGGGGGTGGTGGCGCGGCCGAGGACGGCCTGGCCGTCGGTGAGGAGGGTGCGGCGGATGGTGGCGAGGGTGGTGTGGTCAGCGCCGGTGGGGCGGAAGAGGACGGTGCTGAGGGTGGGGCGGGAGTGGAGTTCGTAGCGGGGGTGGGCCTCGATGAGGTCGGCGAGGGTCTGGGCGGCGGCGAGGGTGCGGTCGACGAGTTCGCCGAGGCCGTGGCGGCCGAGGGCCTTGAGGGTGACCGCGATTTTGAGGATGTCGGGGCGGCGGGTGGTGCGCAGTGAGCGGCTGAGCAGGTCGGGGAGGCCGGCTTCGGTGTCGTCGTCGGCGTTGAGGTAGTCGGCCTGGTGCGCGAGAGGGGCCAGGGTGGCGGGCCCGGGGACGGCGAGGAGACCGGCCGCGACGGGTTGCCAGCCGAGTTTGTGCAGGTCGAGGGCGACGGTGTGGGCGCGGGCGAGGCCGTGCAGGGCGGCGCGGTGGGTGTCGCTGAAGAGGAGGGTTCCGCCGTAGGCCGCGTCGATGTGGAAGCGGGCGCCGTGCTGTTCGGCGACGTCGGCGAGGGCGGGCAGGGGGTCGATGGCGCCGGAGTCGGTGGTGCCTGCGGTGGCGGTGAGGAGGACGGGGCCGGTGCGTCCGGCGAGGTTGGCCAGGCAGCTGTGGACGGTGTCGGCGGTGAGGATGCCGTCGGGGGTGGGGAGGGTGAGGGGTTCGGGGAGGCCCAGGAGCCAGGCGGCGCGGTGGATGCTGTGGTGGGCGTTGGCGCCGCAGACGATCCGGAGGGGGCGGGCGGGCCGGTGGGGGTCGGTCGCGGTGCCGTCGGGGGCGCCGGCTTCGCGGGCGAGGAGCAGGGCGAGCTGGTTGGATTCAGTGCCGCCTGTGGTGATCAGCGCGTCGGGGTCGGTGGCCTGGGGGTAGACCAGCGCGGCGAGGGCGCGGCCGGTGAGGGCTTCGAGGGTGGAGGCGGCGGGGGCCTGGTCCCAGGAGTCGAGGGAGGGGTTGAGGGCGGCGGCGGCGAGGTCGGCGGCGGCGGCGACGGCCAGTGGCGGGCAGTGCAGATGGGCGGCGCAGTGCGGGTCGGCGGGGTCGGCTGCGCCGGCGGCGAGGGTGTGGACGAGGGTGCGCAGGGCGGCGACCGGGCCGCTGCCGTGGTCGGGGAGCAGGGGGTGGCAGGCGTCGCGTACGGTGCGGGCGACCTTCTCGGGGCCGCCGGGTGGCAGGGGGCCGGCGCGGTCCTCGGCGCCGGTGGTGAGGGCGTCGAGGACGGTGTCGAGGAGGGGGCGAAGTGCGCGGGGGCCGTTGGTGCCGCCTGCGAGGGCGGTGCCGGCAGGGGGCACAGGCATCAATGTGCTCTTCTGTCAGGGGAGTTCGGGCCGCGGTCCGGTACGGACGAGCCCTGAGGCGGCCCTAAGTTACTTTCCCCGTACGGTGCGTATCCACTGATGTCGTGGTCATACCACCCGTAAGTGGTACGGGTGCACCGCAGATGTTCGGGTGCCGCCGGCTGCCGGTCCGGCGGCACCCGGTGCGTTCAGCCGGCGGTCAGGCGCGGCCGGCCGCGGCGCGTACCCGCAGGGCCCGCCGCAGGTCGTCGAGTTGATCGAGGAGCTTACGGCGCAGGGCCGGGGTCGGGTCGCGGTCGGTGAGGCAGGTCTCGCCGAGCCGGAGGGTGTGGTCCTCGACGAAGGGCGCCGGGAAGGCGTAGCGGCCGGCGGCCGTGGCGAGGGCCGGGCCGCGGGCGGCGGCGAGGGCGGGGACTTCGGCGAAGTAGCGGTCGACGTAGGGGCGGAGCAGGTCGAGCTGTTCGGGGGCCCAGAAGCCGGTGGCGGTGGCCGTGAACAGGTAGTTGGAGAGGGCGGCCGCGCCGTCGGTGGTGAACAGGGCGTCCCAGGCGGCCTGTTTGGCGGCCGGGTCGGGGAGCGCGGCGTGGCAGCGGGCGGCGCCCTCGCGGCCGGTGGCGCTGGGGTCGCGGGCGAGTTCGGCGTTGATTGCCTCCGGGGTGGTGGCGCCGAGGGTGGCGAGGCGGCCGAGGATGCGCCAGCGCAGTTCGGGGTCGAGGCGGGGGCCGCCGGGGACGCTGCCGTCGTCGAGCCAGTCCTGGATGCCCGCGGGGGTGGTGGCGCTGTCGATGAAGGCGCGTACGGCGGTGAGCCGCAGTCCTGCCGCGGTGCCGTGTTCGGGGCCCTCGGTGCGGCGGAGTATGTCGCGGCTGAGGGCGGTGAGGGTGGTGAGGGCGCCGTGGCGTTCGGAGTGGGGCAGGTAGTGGTCGGCGATCTGGGTGCGGGCGAAGGCGAGGACGCCCTGGACGAGGGCGAGGTCGGTCTCGTGCGGGAGGTGGGCGCGGGCGGCGTCCAGGTAGGCGGTGGGGGCGAGTTCGCCGTCGCGGACCATGTCGCGGGCGGCGTTCCATACGACGGCGCGGGTCAGCGGGTCGGGGAGGCCGGACAGGGCGCCGAGGACGGTGTCCCAGGAGACGGGGTCCAGGCGGACCTTGGCGTAGGTGAGGTCCTGGTCGTTGAGGAGGAGCAGCGCGGGGCGGCCGCCGGTGCCCGTGTGGGAGCCGCCGTCGGGCACGTCCCAGGACAGCGGTTCGCGCGGCACGAGGCGGCCCGTGGCGGCGTGGTCGTGGTCGTAGAGCCCGATGGTGAGCCGGTGCGGGCGGGTGCCGTCGTCACTTCCGGTCTGCTCGACGGACACGCTCCAGTTGCCGTCCGCGGCCTCCTGCACGACCGGGGTGAGGGTGTCGACTCCGGTCGTACGCAGCCAGCGCGCGGCCCAGGCGTGCACATCGCGGTCGGTGGCGCGGGCGAGGGAGTCGAGGAAGTCGGCGAGGGTGGCGTTGCCGAAGCGGTGCCGGGCGAAGTGCTCGTTGATGCCGGTGAGGAAGTCCTTCTCCCCCATCCACGCGACGAGTTGGCGCAGTGCGGAGGCGCCCTTGGCGTACGAGATGCCGTCGAAGTTCAGCAGCGCGGAGGCGGTGTCGGGGACGTCCGCGGGGGTGGGGGCGACGGGGTGGGTGGACGGCCGCTGGTCGGCGTCGTAGCCCCAGCCCTTGCGGGCGACGGCGAAGTCGGTCCAGGTGTCGGTGAAGCGGGTGGCCTCGGCCAGCACCTGGTAGCCCATGTATTCGGCGAAGGACTCGTTCAGCCAGATGTCGTCCCACCACTGGAGCGTCACCAGATCGCCGAACCACATATGGGCCATCTCGTGGGCGATCACGACGCCGCGGGTCTGGCGTTCGGTGTCGGTGACGGCGGAGCGGTAGACGAACTCGTCGCGGAAGGTGACCAGGCCGGGGTTCTCCATGGCGCCGGCGTTGAACTCGGGGACGAAGGCCTGGTCGTAGGAGTCGAAGGGGTACGGCTCCTCGAAGATCTCGTGGTAGCGGTCGAAGCAGCGGCGGGTGAGGTCGAGGATCTCCTCGGCGTCCGCGTCCAGGTGGGGCGCGAGCGAGCGGCGGCAGTGGATGCCGAAGGGCAGTCCGGCGTGCTCGGTGCGGACCGAGTGCCAGGGGCCGGCGGCGACGGCGACCAGATAGGTCGAGATGAGGGGCGTCGGGGCCGCCTCCCAGCGGCCCTCCCCCAGGTGCTCGGTGCGGGCGTTGGCGAGCACGGTCCAGTCCTCCGGGGCCTGGACGGCGAGCGCGAAGACGGCCTTGAGGTCGGGCTGGTCGAAGGCGGCGAAGACGCGCTGGACGTCCTCCATGAACAGCTGGGTGTAGACGTAGCTCTCGCCGTCGGCCGGGTCGGTGAAGCGGTGCATGCCCTCGCCGGTGCGGGAGTAGTCCATGGTGGCGTCCAGCCGCAGCTCGTGGGCGCCGGGGGCCAGGCCGGTCAGCGGGAGGCGGTTGTCGTCGAGGGCCGCGGGGTCGAGCGGGCGGCCGTCGAGGGTGACGGCGAGCAGCTCGGCGGGCTTGAGCTCGACGAAGGTGTCACCGCCGGTGCGCGCGGTGAAGTGGATGACCGTCCGGGAGCCGAACCGCTCCGCGCCTCGGGTGAGGTCGAGGGCGACCTCGTAGCGGTGGACGTCGATGAGTCGGGCTCGGGTCTGCGCCTCGTCGCGCGTCAGTTGGGGCATGGGGCCATGCTGCCGTACGGCCTGCGGCCGGGGGTGCGTGTTTTTTGTCTGCGGGTGCGTTGTGGCTGGGCGCGCAGTTCCTCGCGCCCCTGCGGGGGTGGCTGTGGCGTTTTGCTGCGGCTGTGTTGTGGCTGGTGCCGTTGCGGGGTTTGTGGTTGCCGCGGGGGTCGGAGGGGACGCACCGGGACCCTCCCCCAGCCTCCGGCCGGGAGGTGCCCCCACGGCGCGGGCGACGCGGCTATGTGGGATTGAGTACCCCGGTGTTTGCTCCGGTCCTGCGGGCGGGCCCCGGTACATCCCCTCCGACCGTCCCCCGTTGCCGACCGCGGCCCGGTGGCACCGTCCCTTAAAGACCGCACCTCGGCCCGCGCCCAGCCTGCGGGGACCAGATGCCTGCCAAGAGATGCCGCTGCCTTGCCGTAACGGTGATCCGTACGGCGGGACAGCCGCGCACAGACGGAGGGCGGACGGGATGCCCGGTGCCCCGCCCGCAGGACTGGAGCAAACGCCGGGGTGCCTTACCTCTGGGACCAGGGCCGCCCGCGCCGAGGACGGGGTACCGGGCGTCCCCTCCGACCCCACCATCCACAAGCCGTAGGCGCACCGGCGGCCAGCCACCGGCAACCCGCACCGGCCCAAGCCACTGCGCAGCTTCACCCGCTCCAGCCGCTGACCAACGGCGGATCGTTCGGGTCGGGGATCTTCGTGGACCAGCCGCCGGGGACGTTGTGGGTCTGGCGGTCGCGGAAGCGGATGGGGGCGGTGCCTACGCGGCGGGTGAAGAGGCGGCTGAAGTAGGCGGGGTCGTCGTAGCCGACGCGGCGGGCTACTGCGGCTACCGGGAGTTCGGTGCCTGCCAGGAGTTCCTTGGCGCGGCCCAGTCGTATGCCGAGGAGGTAGTCCTTGGGGCTGCAGCCGGCGCCGCGGCGGACGGCGGTGCGGAGTTCGGCGGGGGTCATACCGTGCCGGGCGGCGTGTTCGGCGACCGAGAGGGGGAGGAAGGCGTCGCGGGCCAGGGCCTGGAGGACGGGGTCGCCGTCGGCGTCGGTGTCGGCGCGGGCGCGGCGCAGGGCGACCAGGAGTTCGTGGACGGCGGCGGAGGTCTCGACTTCGAGCAGGGGGTTGCCGCGGCGTGCGGCGCGTGCGATGCGCCCGACCGCGGCCCGCGCGGGTCCGGTGTCGGCGAGCGGTACGACTTGCCGGTCCGGCTCGATGTAGCCGAGTTCGGTGTAGGTGGCGGCGGCGGGGCCGGTGAAGTCGACGAAGCTTTCGTCCCAGCCGGTCTCGGCGTCGGCCCCGTAGTGGTGCACCACGCCCGGCGTGATCCACAGCAGGGCGGGGGCGGTGACGGGGTGGCGGCGGCCGTCGGGGGTGGTGTACCAGCCGCGGCCGGCGCTGATGACGATGGCGACGTGGTGGTCGAGGGTGCGCGGGCCGACCGTGGGCAGGGCGCCGTGCTGGAGGCCGACGCCCAGGCACACCAGGCCGAGCCGGCGGTGGACCGGGTTCGGCGTGAAGTAGCGCATCCAGGTGTGGTACACGCCCGGCCTCCCGTCGCTCCGTATCTCTCCGTGCCGCTCCGTCGAACCGTCCAAGCAGGGTCGATCTTTGTCCATGGACCGGCGCACCGCCAGAGGGCGAGGGTGACCGATGACGTATCGGTGACCGTGCCCGCCCGGCCCGTCGGCGCCCAGGCGGCCACGGCGCGGTGCCGGCGGCGCGGGACGACACAGGGGCGGGGCGACGTGGCGCGTTTTGCGGTGGGCGAGCGGGACTTCACGGTGGACGGGCGGCCGGTGCGGCTGCTGTCCGGTGCGCTGCACTACTTCCGGGTGCACGAGGCGCAGTGGGGCCACCGGCTGGCGATGCTCCGGGCGATGGGCCTGAACTGCGTGGAGACGTATGTGCCGTGGAATCTGCACGAGCCGCGGCCCGGGGAGTTCCGGGACCCGGAGGCGCTGGGGCGGTTCCTGGACGCGGTGCGGGCGGCGGGGCTGTGGGCGATCGTCCGGCCGGGGCCGTACATCTGCGCGGAGTGGGAGAACGGCGGGCTGCCGGAGTGGCTGACGGGGCCGCTGGGGCGGCGGGTGCGAACCCGGGACGCGGAGTATCTGCGGGCCGTGGAGGCGTGGTTCGGGCGGCTGCTGCCGCAGGTCGTGGCGCGTCAGTGTGACAGCGGCGGGCCGGTGATCCTGGTGCAGGCGGAGAACGAGTACGGCTCGTACGGGAGCGATGCCGGATATCTGGCGTGGCTCGTGGAGCGGCTGCGGGCGCTGGGGGTGCGGGTGCCGCTCTGCACGTCGGACGGGCCGGAGGACCACATGCTGAGTGGGGGTGCGGTGCCCGGTGTCCTGGCCACCGTCAACTTCGGCTCGGGGGCCCGGGAGGCGTTCGCGGCGCTGCGCCGCCATCGGGCGGACGGGCCGCTGATGTGTATGGAGTTCTGGTGCGGCTGGTTCACGCACTGGGGGCGCGGCGAGGAGCCGCGCGCCGCGGAGGACGCGGCGGCGGCGCTGCGGGAGATCCTGGAGTGCGGCGCCTCGGTCAACGTCTATATGGCGCACGGCGGGACGAGCTTCGGCGGCTGGGCGGGGGCGAACCGCGCGGGTGCGTTGCAGGACGGGGAGCTGCGGTCGACGGTCACCTCGTACGACTACCAGGCGCCGGTCGATGAGCGCGGGCGGCCGACCGAGAAGTTCTGGCGGTTCCGGGAGGTGCTCGCCGGGTACGCGGACGGGCCGCTGCCCCCGGTGCCGGAGCCGCTGCCCGTACTGGCGGCGCCGGTGCGTGCGGTGGTCGGGGAGTGGGCGCCGGCCGGGGAGGTGCTGGCGGCACTCGGCGGTGCGGAGGTCGAGGCGGCCGGTCCGGCGACGTTCGAGGAGCTGGGGGTGGACCGGGGGCTGGTCCGCTATCAGGTGACGGTTCCGGGGCCGCGGGGGCGGTACCCGCTGCGGGTGCGCGGGCTGCGGGACCGGGCGGTGGTGTGCGTCGACGGGGAGCCGCCGGCCGTGGTGGACGGCGAGGACGCGGTGCTGGGTGAGGTGGCGGGGCCGGCGTCGGTGGAGTTGTGGGTGGCGTCACTGGGGCGGGTCAACTACGGGCCGCGGCTGGCCGAGTCGAAGGGGATCGTGGGCGGGCTGCTGCACGAGCGGCAGTATCTGCACGGGGTGCGGTCGCGGGGGCTGCGGCTGGACGCGCTGGAGGAGGCGGGGGCGACGGACCGGGTGCCGTTCCGGGCCGTGGAGGGGGCCGGTGGCGGTGCGGGGCTGTACCGGGGGACGCTGACGGTGGCCGGGCGGCCCGGTGACGCGGATCTCGCGCTGCCGGGCTGGCGCCACGGGTTCGCCTGGATCAACGGGTTCTGTCTGGGCCGCTATCGGGCCGAGGGGCCGCAGCGCACGCTGTACGTACCGGGCCCGGTGCTGCGCGAGGGCGACAACGCGCTGCTGTTGTGGGAGTGGGAGGGCGCCCCGGCCCTGGTGGGAAGAGGGGCGGGGGCGCCCGGTCTGTATCCCTGCACGGCAGGGAGCTGAGGGCGGCCGTGGGGGCGCGCGGGCCCCGCCCCCACGGCCCCGCTACACCTCGCGCACCTCGAACGTGTCCAGGACGCACTCCGCCGTCCCGTCGTCGCCCACCTTGCACAGTCCCACCCAGGCCGTGCCGATGTCCGGGGCGGTGAACTCGTAGGTCCAGATGGCCGGTTGGGTCGCCACCGGGAGGGGGCGGCGGCTCAGTTCGCGGGGCGCGGGTTCGTCGACGGCGGTGACCCAGGCGTACTGGCCGGCCTTCTCGTTCGCGTAGCGGAAGGTGACGCGGTAGCGGCAGCCGGGGGTGAAGCGGACGGTGTGCGGGACGGTCCGGTAGACCAGCCCGGTGTTCTCGCCGCGTGATTTGAGCGAGGAGCCGCCGTCGATGACGTCGTCGATCGCCTTGCCGTTCCAGCCGCGCCGGGTGAACGGGGCGTGCCGCTGGGCGATATGGGTGCGCGGGTCGGTGCTGCCGCCCGCGTCGCCCTTGACGAAGACGCCCCAGCCCTGGGGGACGTGCTCGAAGTCCTCGTAGGCCAGGGCGCCCTTCTTGGTGGTGGGCCGGGCGGGCACGACGCGGACGTTGTCGAAGCGGACCCGGGCCCGGCCGGCCGCCGCGGTCAGGGCGAGGGTGACCGGGCCGCCGCCCTCGGGGACGGTGAAGTGGGTGAACAGACGCTGGAAGCGGGTGCCGGATTTGCGGTCCGCCGCCACGTAGTTGCCGGCGGTGGAGGTGTCCGTCCAGTTGGTGGCGGTGACGCCGTCGGCGGTACGGACCTCCAGGCCGGCCCGGCGCCGCTCGCCCGCCGTGGCCCCGACCTCGATCTGGACGGAGGCGGCGTAGCTGCCGGGGGCGAGCCGGGCGAGCTTCTGGGCGACGGTGGCGGCGGTGCCCGCGCCGATGACCAGCTCGTAGTCGCCCGGCTTGCTGAGCTGTACGGAGGCCGGGCCGGTGGTCCGCCAGCCGTCCAGGGTGCCGGAGTGGAAGCCGGGGTCGGTGACGGGGGTGCCCTCGCCCCAGTGGGGGTCGCCCTGGGCGGGGGCCTTGGTGCGGTGGACGGCGTAGGCCACCCCGGGCCGGGCGGTGAGGGTGATCCTGCCGTCGCGGACGGGGATCCGGGTCTCCTGGGTGCGGCCCTGGTCGGTGAGCCGGTAGAGGTAGACGGCGCGGGCGGGCGACCAGCCCCGGGGCAGCACCCAACTCGTGCTGCCGCCACGGGGGTTGTAGTGGTAGAGCTTGTCGGGGTCGGCGGCCCGGCGGGGTTCCCAGGGGAGCAGGTAGGTGCCGCCGTCGTAGACGAGGCGGCCGTCGGTGGTGATCCGGCGGGTGCCTTCGGTGTCGCTGACCGAGGTCCTGGTGGGGCCCTCGAAGGTGATCTCGTGCGCGCCCCAGGATGTGATCGGGTACGCCTGGAGGTATTTGGCGGGCAGCGCGTCGGTCCAGATGACCGTGTGGAACGCGTGCCAGTCGGTCTTGCCCACCCAGCCCTCGAAGTTGCCCATCCGGCCGCAGCCGAGCAGCGTGGGCCACTTGTCGGCGAAGACGTCCTTCTGGTGGTGGTGCAGGAAGCGGATCAGCTGGGAGTTGATACCGCGTGAGGTGTCGGGGCCGTAGTCGGTCTCGTTCGCCCAGTGCGACCATAGGGCGGAGCGCTCCAGGCCGTGGCCCCATTCGGTGGTGATCTGCCAGCCCTGGTCGCGCAGATGGCGCTGGAGCCGGTCGGAGTTCCAGCCGGACTCGCGGAAGACGTCGAGGTAGAGGGTGTTCAGCGCGGGGTCGGTCTCCGCGCGCAGCTGGGCGAAGCGCCGGGCGATGTCGCCGGAGACCAGATCGCGGCGGGCGTCGATGCGGTACGACTGGTCGAGCCAGTCCCACTGCTTGTCGTTCTTGTCGACGAGCTGCTCGGAGAAGGCGTGCGCGACGGGGTAGGACTCGGTGGCGTTGACGTGCACCGCGAAGTCGCTGTTCCACTTCTTGCCGGCGTGGAGCAGGGCGTTGAGGTCGGCGAGGCCGCCGGCCCGTTCGTTGTAGTTGCCGCCGTAGTCGGGGTGGGCGGAGTCGTGACCCTCGGACTGGTAGCCCTTGAGGAGGGTGAACTGCCGCAGCCCGTCGGTGGCCAGCGCGATGCGCTTGACGGTGTCGAGGGTGGCGAGGAAGGGGTTGGTGGCCTGGCTGGCGAAGTTGAACGGGATGTGCGGGACGACCCGCAGATGCTGTTCCTCGGCGCCCAGCGGCCGCACCATGAGGTCGCGCAGCGCGATCGCGCCGTCCTGCCAGTCGGCGGTGCCGTCGCCGTTGCGGTCGCGGGTGACGATGACGGTCGCGTACGGCAGCGGGTCGGTGGCGCGGGGGGCACCGGACGGCTGGCCGGCCGCCCGGTGGGTCCACTGGCCGCAGCCCAGCTGGGCCGTGACGAAGCCGTCGCCGTGCACGGTCTGCCGCCACAGCCGGCCGTTCTCCCAGGTGGTGGCGCCCGTGGGCCGGTCGTAGCAGGTGTTGGTGTCGATACCGGCGGCCAGTTGGCCGGTGGCGACGACGGCGTAGGCGCATCCGGTGGGGGTGGCCTCGGCGGGGGTTGCGTCGGTGACCCGTATCAGGGTGTCGCCGCTGGTGGCCTTGTCGAGGGCGATCCGGGCGGCGAGCAGGGTGGCGCCGGGCTGGTCGCTGCGGACGGCGAGCAGGGCGAGGCCGGGGATCTCCAGGGTGCCGATGCGCAGTGCCGGGGTGTCGGTGATGCCGGTGACCCGCCAGGTGGTGCGCCGGCCGTGGACGGCGATCTCGACGGTGATGCTCGTGCCGCCGTCGAAGCCGAGGGTGTAGGTGGCGCGGCCGGCGCGGGTGCGGTGGGTGACGCGGGGGGTGTGGGCGGTGCCGTCGAGGAGGACCTGGGTGACCGGGGTGTGCCCGCCGTGCAGCACGGCGCCGGTGCCGCGGTCGGTGTAGGAGACGATGCGCGGGAAGGCGGTGTCGACGCGGACCTCCAGCGCGTCGGACCGCAGCACCGCCTCCGCCGCGCGAGGTGCGGCCGTGGCGGGCTGTGCGGCGAGCGGGAGGGCGCCGGCGGCCCCGGCGAGCGCGGTGGCGGCGACGACCTTTCGGCGGCTGGGCCCGGCTGGGGCTGCGGTCTGTTCGTTCACGCGCGCGGTCCTCCTTCGTACCTGCACTGCCTGTCGGCGGACAGCGTGCTGCCGGTGTGGGGCGTGCGCCTATGGACAAAGGAGGGGCAGGTGTTGGACAGATGCGCGACGGGGCGGGCGGTGGTCCCGCCGTCGCGGGGGCGGCGGGTCAGGCCGTGGCGCCGCCGTCGAGGGGCAGGACGGCGGTGAGTTCCCAGCCGCCCTCCGGTGCCGGGCCCGCGGTGAGCCGGCCGCCCATCGCCTCGGCCCGTTCCGTGAGTCCGGCCAGGCCGAAGCCTCCGCCGCGGGCCTGTTCGGAGAGGCGGGCGGGGGCGCCGCCGTCGTTGGCGACGCGCAGCTCCACCCCGCGGGGGACGGACCGCAGGCCGATGCGTACGGCCGTGGCGTCCGCGGCATGCTTGCGGATGTTGGTGAGCGCCTCGCGCACGATGCGGTGGACGGCCGCGGCCACCTCGGCCGGCAGCGCGTGCGCGGCGGCGTTTTCGAGGGCGAGGACGACCGGCGGGCCGGTGCGGGCGAAGGTGTCGGTCATCGCCCGGACCTCGGCGAGCCCGGCGAGCGGGTGGGCCCGCGTCACGTCCTCGCGCAGTACCCGCACCAGTCGCCGCATCGCGCCCAGCGCCTCGCTGCCGGCGGTCTCGATCCGTTCGAAGGTGGCGTCGGCCGGCGGGCCTTCGAGGCCGGTGCAGCGGGCGGCGCGGGCCTGGACGACGATGCCGGTGACGTGGTGGGCGACCAGGTCGTGCAGCTCCCGTGACAGTTCCAGACGCTCGGCGGCCCGGACCGCGGCGAGGTCGCGCAGCCGCTGGGCGTCCTGCCGCCGCAGGGTCAGCGAGTAGGCGGCGACGACGACCGTGAGCACCGCCTGGACCACGGTGAACAGGCCCGGCCGGAGGTCGCGCAGCGGGGTGAGGACGCAGGCCAGGCCCAGCAGCGGGCCGAGGACGGCGGCGGTGCGGCCGGGCGCCCGGCGGACCACGGCGGCGAGCAGCAGGAGCAGGGCGAGGCCCTCGCCCAGGCCCCATACGTGCGGTGGGCGCGGTCCGGCGATCAGCAGCGCGGACCCGGTCAGCGAGACCACGGCCGCGGCGGTGGCCCGGGCGGTCAGCGGGATCCGGGTGCCGGTCACCGTGCACAGGCAGACCGCGAGGGCGGTCGCGCCCATGACGGCGTGCGACCGGGCGGGCTGGTGGGCCATCGCCACGGCCTCCAGCCCGGCGAGAAGCAGCAGAAGCACCGCCGGACCGGCCGCGGCCGCGACGCGGCGCGGTGGCCGGACCGTCGGCCGCCCGGGCAGGGGGTTCATCCGCGGGGCCCGTCCGGTGTTGCCGTGCGGTTCACCCCCACGCCGCGGTCGAGGGGGCATCGTCCGGTGTCTCAAGGGGGTCGTGATGACCGCCGAGCAGGACGTAGGCGAGGGCCGCGGCGGAGGCGGCGAGGAGCAGGGCGGCGAAGACGGTGGCGCGGCGGTCGCGGTCGCGGTCGGGCGCCGGGGGTCGGCGGCGGGGCTCGGGGGTCATGCCGTTCACGCTAGGGAGCGGGCGCGGGGCCGCCCAGAGGCCGTCCGGTCATCCGTGGCGGCACAGGACCCGGCCGGGAACCCGCATTTGGTCCCGGGGCGGACGGACCAAGGGCCGTGGCGCGGCGGGACCAAGGGCCGTGGCGCGGCGGGACCAAGGGCCGGGACTTCCGGCCCGGCGAAGGGCCCGGGGGGGGCGGCTCCCCGGACCCTCGGTGTGCGGGGAGCCGGTCAGCCCAGTTCGCCCGCGGCCTTCTTGATGTTGGCGGCGAAGGCGCTCACCTCGCTGTAGACACCGGGCTTGCCGGGTCGTGCGCAGCCCTCGCCCCAGGAGACGATGCCGACCTGGAGCCACTTGCCGGCGTCGTCCTTGCGGAACATCGGGCCACCGGAGTCGCCCTGGCAGGTGTCGATGCCGCCGGTGTCCAGCTTGCCGGCGCAGATCTCGTCACCGGGGGTCAGCTGGTCGCCGTAGGCCTTCTGGCAGGCGGCGTCGTCGACGAACGGCACGGTCGCCTTGAGGAGGTAGCGCTGCTGGTCGCCGCCTTCCTTGTCGGCGCCCCAGCCGGCGATGGTGAAGTCGCCGCTGTTGAGCTTGTCGTCCTCGGCGATCTTCAGGGTGGGCTGGTCTATCGGCTTGGCGAGCTTGATCAGGGCCCAGTCCTTGCCCTTGCCGTTGTAGCCGGGGGCCTGGAGGACCTTGGTGGAGTTGACCTTGACGGCGGCGGAGTCCTCCAGGTCGACCACACCGGCGGTGGCGGTGATGGAGGTGTTGTCGCCGCTGCCGTCGACGCAGTGCGCCGCGGTGAGCACGATGTCCTTGGCGTAGAGGGCGCCGCCGCAGCCCATCGACAGCCGGACCATGAAGGGGAATTCACCCTGGTCGGCCTTGGTGCCGCCGACGACCTTGGTGGACGGTTCGGAGGAGGGGGCGGCCGACGCCGAGGCCGAGCCGGGCTGGAGGCTGAAGGCGGCCAGGGCGACCGCGCCGACGGCGAGGGTTCTCTTGAGGGGCTTCCGGTAGGTGCGCAACGGGCTTCCTTTCGTGGGGGGTTGCACGTCGATGACGAGCCCATGCCAACACCGGAGCCGGATGTGACCGCCGCACACCGCACATGACGGACGAAGCACACCGTGAGGCGTCCGGACCCAGTGGGGGATGAGTCCGTACAGCGCTCTGTGATTATGTGGAGTGGGCGATCAGAGTGACAAGGGTGCGCATCCGGCCAACTCCCGTACGCGCCACGCCCGTACACCTCATTCCGGACTTTCCCGGCCCGCCGTACAGTGGCCGGGTGACCACCGGCGGCAGAGCGATCGAGCACGGCTACCCCCACCTCGACACGGTGCGTTCAGCCCTCCACGCCCTGTTCAAACGCCTGTCGTACGACACGGTGCGCACCTTCGACACCAGCGTGCCGCCGGTCGATGTGGCCTTCGGCGAGGACGAGGATCTGCATCTGGGGGCGCAGCGGGTGGCCGGTGCCATGGTCCGGCAACTGCATCTGCCGGACGCCCGGGCGGTGATCACCTTCCGCGAGATGGAGCATGCCGCGAATGTCGAACTCACCGCGGGTCCGGAGTACTTCATCGAGCTGAACGACCGCTTCCGCACGCACCGCAAGGACATCGGTGCCGCACTGGCCCATGAGGTGACGCATGTCGCGCTGCACCGTCTGGATCTGGCGTTTCCCGGCACCCGCGACAACGAGATCCTCACCGACACCGCCGCCGCCTACCTCGGCGCGGGCTGGCTGCTGCTGGACGCCTACCGGGAGCACGGCCCGTTCTCGCAGAAGCTGGGCTATCTGACGCCGGAGGAGTTCGGCTATGTCCTCGCCAAGCGGGCCCGGTTCTTCGGGGAGGACCCGGCGCCGTGGTTCACCAGCCCGCAGGCGTACGACGCGTACACGGCGGGCGCCGCGCGGGCCCGCCAGGACCTGCGCCGGCCCCCGCTCGCCGGTGCGGGCTGGGCGGCCCGGCTGCGCTACGCCAAGGACCGCCGGGCGGCGCAGGATCCGCGGCGCGCGCCCCGGCCGTCCGCCACGGCCGAGGACTATGCCTTCGAGGGCCCGTCGCCGCTGCGGGTGTCGTTCCCCTGCCCGGCCTGCCATCAGCGGATCCGGGTCCCGGTCCGCGGCCGCCTCCAGGCGCGCTGCGGGCTGTGCAAGACGCTGCTGGACTGTGACACCTGACGGGGCGCCGGCCGGTGCGCGGGACGACTGGCGCCCCGACCGCCCCTAGACCCACCCCTCCAGGCCCGCCATGAAGCCGTCGAAGTCGTCCCGGTGGATGGTGTGACCCGTGCGGGGCACCGTACGGACCTCGAAGCCCCGCTCGGTCAGCTCGGCCGCCGCCTGCTCGGAGAAGAGGAACCCCTCCCCCGCGAACTGCACCAGGGACGGGACGACCGGCTTCTGGGGCGTGTGGTCCTGGAGGTGGACGGCGGACAGTGCGAGGGCGGTCCCGGTGTCCCAGTCGGCGACGGTGGCCAGTTCGAGGTCGACATCGGCCTCGGACCAGCGCGGGTTGAAGGTCCGCAGCAGCTCCCGGTTGGCCCGCTTGAACGCGACGAACAGCGCCGGGTCGACGGGCTGTCCGACCCTGGCGAGCGACCAGGCCGGATCGCAGTACACCGCCCGCCGCGGCTGGAGCCGCTCCACCGCCCGGGACAGCGCCAGCCCACCCAGGGAGTGCCCGATGGCGACCTCGGGGGCGGTGGGCAGGGTCTCCACGAGGTCCTCGGCGAACAGCTCGGTGTCGTACGGGCCGCGCGGGCTGCGGCCGTGGCCGCGCAGATCGACGGCGAGCACCCGGTAGCCGCGGTCGGCGAGCGCCGGACCGACGCGGTGCCAGGTGCGGTGATCGGACATCAGGCCGTGGACCAGCACCGCGACGCGTTCGCCGGTGCCCCATTCGTGGGTGTGCAGCTGCATGCCCTGCCTCTCGTCGGTCCCGCGCGCTCCGGCTCCCAGGGGTCCGGTCCCGTTCGCCGGTCCGGTGGCGCACCGGCCCGACGTTACACGGACGATCTGCTGCCGGCGCGGCTGCTGCGCCCCCGGCTGACCGGCGTCCGTGCCGAGTTCACACCCCCGGAGCAGATCGCCGGCCGGGTCGCCGGCCTGCTCCGACGCCGTCCGGGGCGCTCACAGCCAGTCCGTCTCCGGGGTGGCCGCGGCCAGGAGGGCGCGGGTGCCGGTGCGGAGCGGGACGCCGTGCGGGACGCACACCGTGTCGACCGCGTCGAGGCCGGCGAGCCGCCGGAAGGAGGCGATGGCTTCCTCCCGGGCGACGTTGACGGGGCCGAGGACCACGCGGGTGCCGTCGGGGCTGGTGCCCATGATGTCGCCGGGGAAGAGCAGCCGGCTCTCGGGGAGGTGCAGCGCGATGCCGCCGGGGGTGTGGCCGGGGACGTGCAGCACCCGCACCGGCTCCCCCCAGCCGTCGAGGATGTCTCCGTCGTGGAGTGCGACATCGACCTCGACGGGGCGCAGCGGCGGCATCCCGGCGGTCGCGAAACCGGCCATGATCCCTTCGTGCAGCGACCGTTCCGTGGGGCTGAGCGCCGGCACGGGTTCGGGGACACTGCCGCGGATGTACGGGGCCTCCAGGGCGCCGGCCAGGACCCGGGCGCCGGTGGCGGCGACCAGGTCGGCGGCGGATCCCATGTGGTCCACGTGGTAGTGGGTGAGCACGATCTGCCGCAGCTGGTCCGGCCGGCCGCCGAGTCGGGCCAGCGCATCGAGGATGGCGGGGGCCGAGCCGGGGATGCCGGTGTCGACCACGGCGTATCCGTCGTCGGGGAGGACGACGAGGTACACATGCCCTACGGGGAAGGCGAGTTGCCGGACGGTGGGGGTGATCTCGGTGAGTGTGTCCATGACCGGGACGCTAACCGGACCGCGCCGATGGCCACCGGCCGTTGCGCCGTGGGCGGATTGAGCGCAGAGCGGACGCCCCGGCCCCGCGCGGCCGAACGCGGCCGGAACCTGTCTTGCCTTCGGTGCGTCTCATCGCCGAACACCAAGGAGGCAAGTCATGCGAGGATCCCACCTCTCCCGCACCCGTTCCCTCACCACCGTGCTCGCGCTGGCGGTGGCCGGCACCGCCGTACTGTCCGGCTGCGGCCAGAAGCAGCAGACCGTGGGCAGCGCGCCGCCGCCGAAGAAGCCGGACGCCTTCGAGCAGCGGGCGGACCAGATCGTGCGGCAGTGGCCGAAGGTCTCCCCGGTCACCGGGCGGCAGCAGGCGATGCTGCCGCTGGCCGGCGCGGACCGCCCCAAGGACACCGGGGCACGGGAGATCACCGTGACCGTCGGGCACAGCGCCTGCGATGTGGACTTCGGTGCCCGCGGCCATGAGTCGAAGGACCTTGTGGTGATCACCGGCTGGGGCAAGCGGAAGAGCTCCAAGGGGATGTGCACCGAGCAACTGGCCACCGACAAGGTGAAGGTGCGGCTCAAGAGCGCGCTGGGCGACCGCAAGGTCGTGGACGCGGCCACCGGCAAGGAGCTCTTCAAGAGCTGACCGGCGGTCCGACGCGGCGGTGGACCGGCTCCGCGGCTCCGGCCCGGAGGGCACTCCACGCCCTAGGCTCACCCGCATGAGTCCTTCCACCGCCACCAACACCCGTGTCGAACTGCCCGAGCTGCTGGAGTTCGTCCGCTCCCGCCATCGCGCGATCCTGCTCACCCGCCGCTCCGACGGCACCCCGCAGGGCTCGCCGCTGACGTGCGGGGTGGACGACTCCGGGCGGCTGGTGATGGCGACGTATCCGGAGCGCGCCAAGGTCCGTAACGCCCGCCGGGTGTCGTCGGTCAGCGTCATCGTGCTGTCCGACGAGTGGAACGGCCCGTGGGTGCAGATCGACGGCGAGGCCGAGGTCATCGACACCCCGGACGCCATCGAGCCGCTGGTCGAGTACTACCGCAACATCGCCGGTGAGCACCCGGACTGGGACCAGTACCGGGAGGCCATGCGCAAGCAGGGCAAGTCACTGATCCGGGTGACACCGCTGCGCTGGGGCCCGGTCGCGACCGGCGGCTTCCCGGCCCGGCTCACGGAGGGCGGCGGCTCCTGAGGGCCGTCAGCCACGGGGCGGTTGGAGCGTGAGGGAGGGGAAGAGTGCCTCGTCGGGCAGGCCGAGCTGTGCGCGGAAGGCCGCCCGGCCCGCCGCGGTGACGGTGAGGATGCGGGTGGCGACGGCCTTGACGACCCAGGCGCGTTCCAGGGCGTGCCGGTAGAGGGCGGCGCCGACCGCGCCGGAGAGATGCTGCCGGCGCACCGTCCAGTCGAGGCAGGTGCGGACATGGGCCCGGTGGGCGTCCGGCGGCGCGGTGTCGGGGAGGCCGAGTGCGGTGAGCCAGTCGGCGCCGGCGGCGGTCAGCACCAGGCCGTAGTCCCGGGCCAGCAGGCCGCGTTCGGTCATCGCGTCGGCGATGGCGACGCCGAGGGCGCCGGCGATGTGGTCGTAGCAGGTCCGGGCGTGGTGCAGGGCGCGGCGGTGGTTGGCCTCGGCCAGCGAGCGGACCGGTACGCGGCGGTAGGGGGCGAGACCGGCGAGATTCTCCAGGGTCTCCGCGGTCTCCGGCCCGGCCAGCCGGACGTAGCGCCGCCGCCCCTGGCGTTCCTCGGCGAGCAGGCCGCCGGCGACCAGGAGGTTGAGGTGCTCGGTGGTGGTGGACGGCGCCACCGCGGCGTATTCGGCCAGTTCGCCCGCGGTCCAGGTGCCGCCGTCGAGCAGGGCCATACAGATCGCGGCACGGGTGCGGTCCGCGAGCAGCGCCGCGAGGGCGGCCAGATCGGGGGTTTCCGCGACGCTTTCCTGATCGGCGTCCCATCGGTTCATCTACACAGAGTAACCTCTCATAACACTTCGGTGAGCACCGAATCATCCGGCTTCTATCCTCGGCAGCATGAAAGGCGCGCTGGAGAAAAGCAGTTCGGTCGCCCCGGCGCTGCTGTCCACGGAGAACGACGACGGAACCTTCGTCCTGGTCGAGCTGCGCATCCGGTGGGAACTCGGACCGGTCGTCAGCGTCTGGCTGCCGGCCCGCGGCCGGACCGCGCGCAATCTCGCGGTACGCCCGGACG
This sequence comes from Streptomyces sp. P9-2B-2, assembly GCF_030406865.1. Taxonomy (NCBI): domain Bacteria; kingdom Bacillati; phylum Actinomycetota; class Actinomycetes; order Kitasatosporales; family Streptomycetaceae; genus Streptomyces; species Streptomyces sp. P9-2B-2. The sequence goes on from NZ_CP129126.1 coordinate 2,423,431, forward strand.
TGGTCTTCAATCTGCCGCCGGACGGGACGGGGGCCGAGGAGGGGGCGAGCGCCATACCGTCCACGGACGCGCCGTGGACGGAGCCGTCCGAGCTGGTGCGGCCGCCCCGACTGGTGCACTGTCCGGTGCAGTTGGAGGCGCGCCGGGTCGGCGAGCGGACCGTCACCGACGGGGCGTGGACACAGATCGAGGCGCAGGTGCTGCGGGTGCATGCCGATCCGCGGTGGGTGCTGCCACCGGGCGACCGTCGGATCGACCTGGGGGCCTGGCATCCGCCGCTGCATGACTTCCGGCCGCCGGGCACTCCCCCGCCGCAGGCCGTACCGGCCTCCGCACAGGAGATGGCCCGGCAGTTGGAGCGGCGCTTCCCCGCCGCCCGCGGTGGTGCGTAGGGCGCCGGTGCAGCGGGCCGGGGGCCGCGAGAAATGCCGCGGCGCCTGCCCTCCGGTCGGGGGAGGAGGCAGGCGCCGCGATTGTTCCGCACGACGTTGTACGGGACATCGGGGGACGGTCGGTCACACGGTGAGTGCCCGGTCCGTCGGCTTGATGGGAGCCGGCAGGGCGCTGACTCCGGTCAGGAAGCGGTCCACGCCCTTGGCCGCGGAACGGCCCTCGGCGATGGCCCACACGATCAGGGACTGGCCGCGGCCCGCGTCACCGGCGACGAACACACCGGGGACGTTGGTGGCGAAGTCACCGTCCCGGGCGACGTTGCCGCGCGGGTCGAGCTCCAGGCCGAACTGCTCGACCAGGCCGTTGTCCTGGTCGGTGCCGGTGAAGCCCATCGCGAGGGTGACCAGCTGGGCCGGGATCTTCCGCTCGGTGCCGGGCTTGGGCTCCGGCCGGCCGTCCTTGAACTCCACCTCGGTCAGGTGCAGGTACTGGACGTTGCCGTCCTCGTCGCCCTCGAAGTGGGTGGTGGAGACGGAGTAGACCCGCTCGCCGCCCTCCTCGTGCGCGGAGGTGACCTTGTAGAGCATCGGGAAGGTCGGCCAGGGCTGGTTGGCGTTCCGCTCGTCGCCCGGCTTGCCCATGATCTCCAGCTGGGTGACGGAGGCCGCGCCCTGGCGGTGGGCGGTGCCGACGCAGTCCGCGCCGGTGTCGCCGCCGCCGATGACAACGACGTGCTTGCCCTCGGCGCTGATCGGGGCGACGGTCAGGTCGCCCTCCTGCACCTTGTTGGCGAGCGGCAGGTACTCCATCGCGAAGTGGATGCCGTTCAGCTCACGGCCGGGCACCGGCAGATCGCGGGAGGTGGTGGAACCGGCGGCGATGACGACGGCGTCGTAGCGCTTGCGCAGCTTCTTCGCGTCGAGGTCGCGGCCGATCTCCACCTCGGTACGGAACTTGGTGCCCTCCGCGCGCATCTGCTCGATGCGGCGGTTGATGTGGCGCTTCTCCATCTTGAACTCGGGGATGCCGTAGCGGAGAAGGCCGCCGATCCGGTCCGCGCGCTCGTAGACGGCGACGGTGTGACCGGCCCGGGTCAGCTGCTGGGCGGCGGCCAGGCCGGCCGGGCCGGAGCCGATGACGGCGACGGTCTTGCCGGAGAGGCGCTCGGGCGGCTGCGGGGTGACGTCGCCGTTGTCCCACGCCTTGTCGATGATGGAGACCTCGACGTTCTTGATGGTCACCGGCGGCTGGTTGATGCCCAGCACACAGGCGGCCTCACAGGGAGCGGGGCACAGGCGACCGGTGAACTCCGGGAAGTTGTTGGTCGCGTGCAGCCGCTCGCTGGCCTCGGTCCAGTCCTCGCGGTAGGCGTAGTCGTTCCACTCGGGGATGAGGTTTCCGAGCGGGCAGCCGTTGTGGCAGAACGGGATGCCGCAGTCCATGCAGCGCGACGCCTGCTTGCTGATGATCGGCAGCAGGGAGCCGGGCTGGTAGACCTCGTTCCAGTCCTTGACGCGCTCCTCGACGGGGCGGGTCTTGGCGATCTCGCGCTCGTGGTTCAGGAAGCCCTTGGGGTCAGCCATTGGTCGCCGCCTCCATCATCTTCTCGTGGGTCTCGGACTCGGAGAGTCCGGCCTGCTCAGCGGCGTCCTTGGCGACGAGCACTGCCTTGTAAATGGGCGGGATGACCTTGCTGAAGCGCGTGGCCGCGGCATCCCAGTCGGCGAGGAGCTTGTCGGCGACGGTGGAGCCGGTCTCCTCCTGGTGGCGGCGCACGACGTCGTGCAGCCACTGCTTGTCGGCGTCGTCCAGCGCGTGGACCGCGTCGACGAGCTCCTTGTTGACGTTGGCCTTGTCGAGGTCGATGACGTAGGCGAAGCCGCCGGACATACCGGCCGCGAAGTTGCGGCCCGTCTCGCCCAGCACGACCGCGTTGCCGCCGGTCATGTACTCGCAGCCGTGGTCACCGACGCCCTCGGAGACCACCGTGGCACCGGAGTTGCGGACGCAGAAGCGTTCGCCGACCCGGCCGCGCAGGTACAGCTCGCCGCCGGTGGCGCCGTAGGCGAGGGTGTTGCCCGCGATGGTGGAGTACTCGGCGAGGTGGTCGGCGCCGCGGTCCGGGCGGACCACGACCCGGCCGCCGGAGAGGCCCTTGCCGACGTAGTCGTTGGCGTCGCCCTCCAGGCGCAGCGTGATGCCGCGCGGCAGGAACGCGCCGAAGGACTGGCCGGCCGAGCCGGTGAAGGTGATGTCGACGGTGTCGTCGGGCAGACCGGCGCCACCGAACTTCTTGGTGACCTCGTGGCCGAGCATGGTGCCGACGGTCCGGTTGATGTTCCGGATCGCGACCTGGGCCCGCACCGGCTGGGCGGCCTCGGCGGTGTCCGCGGACAGCGCGTCGGCGGCGAGCTTGATCAGCTCGTTGTCGAGCGCCTTCTCCAGACCGTGGTCCTGCTCGATGACCTGGTGGCGGACGGCGCCCTCGGCCAGCTCGGGGACGTGCAGCAGCGGGGCCAGGTCCAGGCCCTGCGCCTTCCAGTGGTCCACCGCGCGGGAGGTGTTCAGCAGCTCGGCGTGGCCGATGGCCTCGTCCAGAGTGCGGAAGCCCAGCTCGGCGAGGATCTCACGGACCTCTTCGGCGATGAACTGGAAGAAGTTGACGATGTACTCGGCCTTGCCGCTGAACCGCTCGCGCAGCGTCGGGTTCTGGGTGGCGATGCCGACCGGGCAGGTGTCCAGGTGGCAGACGCGCATCATGACGCAGCCGGAGACGACCAGCGGGGCGGTCGCGAAGCCGAACTCCTCGGCGCCCAGCAGGGCGGCGATGACGACATCGCGGCCGGTCTTGAGCTGACCGTCGGTCTGCACCACGATCCGGTCGCGCAGGCCGTTGAGCAGCAGCGTCTGCTGGGTCTCGGCCAGGCCCAGCTCCCAGGGACCGCCCGCGTGCTTGAGGGAGGTCAGCGGGGAGGCACCCGTACCGCCGTCGTGGCCGGAGATCAGGACCACGTCCGCGTGCGCCTTGGAGACACCCGCGGCGACCGTGCCGACGCCGACCTCGGAGACCAGCTTCACGTGGATGCGGGCCTGCGGGTTGGCGTTCTTGAGGTCGTGGATCAGCTGAGCCAGGTCCTCGATGGAGTAGATGTCGTGGTGCGGCGGCGGCGAGATCAGGCCGACGCCCGGGGTGGAGTGCCGGGTCTTGGCGACCCACGGGTAGACCTTGTGGCCGGGCAGCTGGCCGCCCTCACCGGGCTTGGCGCCCTGGGCCATCTTGATCTGGATGTCGTCGGAGTTGACCAGGTACTCGGACGTCACACCGAAGCGGCCGGAGGCGACCTGCTTGATGGACGAGCGGCGCGCCGGGTCGTAGAGCCGCTCGGGGTCCTCGCCGCCCTCACCGGTGTTGGACTTGCCGCCCAGCTGGTTCATGGCGATGGCCAGCGTCTCGTGCGCCTCCTGGGAGATGGAGCCGTACGACATGGCGCCGGTGGAGAAGCGCTTGACGATCTCGGACGCCGACTCGACCTCCTCGATCGGGATCGAGGGGCGCTCGGTGGCGAAGGAGAACAGGCCGCGCAGCGTCATCAGCCGCTCGGACTGCTCGTTCACCCGCTCGGTGTACTGCTTGAAGACGTCGTAGCGGCGCGAGCGGGTGGAGTGCTGGAGCCGGAAGACGGTGTCCGGGTCGAAGAGGTGCGGCTCGCCCTCGCGGCGCCACTGGTACTCGCCGCCGATCTCCAGCGCACGGTGCGTGGCGGCGATGCCGGAGGCCGGGTAGGCCTTGGCGTGCCGCGCCGCGACCTCCTTGGCGATGACGTCCAGGCCCGCGCCGCCGATCTTGGTGGCGGTGCCGTGGAAGTACTTCTCGACGAACTCCTCGTCCAGACCGACGGCCTCGAAGACCTGCGCGCCCCGGTAGGAGGCGACGGTGGAGATGCCCATCTTGGACATGACCTTCAGGACGCCCTTGCCGAGCGCCTTGATCAGGTTCTTGATGGCGGTCTCGGCCTCGACACCCGGCAGGAAGGTACCGGCGCGGACCAGGTCCTCGACCGACTCCATGGCCAGGTACGGGTTGACGGCCGCGGCACCGAAGCCGATGAGCAGCGCGACGTGGTGCACCTCGCGCACATCGCCGGCCTCGACGAGCAGACCGACCTGGGTGCGCTCCTTGGTGCCGATGAGGTGATGGTGGACCGCGGCGGTGAGCAGCAGCGACGGGATCGGCGCGTGCTCGGCGTCGGAGTGCCGGTCGGAGAGCACGACCAGCCGGGCGCCGTCGTCGATGGCGGCGTCGGCCTCGGCGCAGATCTCCTCGATCCGGGCGGCCAGCGACTCACCGCCGCCGGAGACCCGGTAGAGGCCGGAGAGGGTCACGGCCTTCATGCCGGGCATGTCGCCGTCGGCGTTGATGTGCACGAGCTTGGCCAGCTCGTCGTTGTCGATGACCGGGAACGGCAGGGTCACGCTGCGGCAGGAGGCCGCGGTCGGCTCCAGGAGGTTGCCCTGGGGGCCGAGCGAGGAGATCAGCGAGGTGACCAGCTCCTCGCGGATGGCGTCCAGCGGCGGGTTGGTGACCTGCGCGAAGAGCTGGGTGAAGTAGTCGAAGAGCAGCCGGGGACGCTCGGAGAGCGCGGCGATCGGCGAGTCGGTGCCCATCGAGCCGATCGGCTCGGCGCCGGCCTTGGCCATCGGGGCGAGGATGACGCGCAGCTCTTCCTCGGTGTAGCCGAAGGTCTGCTGGCGGCGGGTGACCGAGGCGTGGGTGTGCACGATGTGCTCACGCTCGGGCAGGTCCGCGAGCTCGATGAGACCGGACTCCAGCCACTCCTGGTAGGGCTGCTCGGCGGCGAGCTGCGCCTTGATCTCGTCGTCCTCGATGATCCGGCCCTCGACGGTGTCCACGAGGAACATCCGGCCGGGCTGCAGGCGGCCCTTGCGGACGACCTTCGCGGGGTCGATGTCCAGGACGCCGACCTCGGAGGAGAGCACGACCAGGCCGTCGTCGGTGACCCAGTAGCGGCCGGGGCGCAGACCGTTGCGGTCGAGGACCGCGCCGACCTGGATGCCGTCGGTGAAGGTGACACAGGCCGGGCCGTCCCAGGGCTCCATCATCGTGGAGTGGTACTGGTAGAAGGCGCGCCGGGCCGGGTCCATGGAGGGGGAGTTCTCCCACGCCTCGGGGACCATCATCAGCACGGAGTGCGGCAGCGAGCGGCCGCCGAGGTGGAGCAGCTCCAGGACCTCGTCGAAGGAGGCGGAGTCGGAGGCGTCCGGGGTGCAGACGGGGAAGAGCCGGTCGAGGTTGGCTGCGGTGTCGGCGCCGAAGAGCTTGGTGGCGAGCTGCGACTCACGGGCGCGCATCCAGTTGCGGTTGCCCTTGACCGTGTTGATCTCGCCGTTGTGTGCGACGAAGCGGTACGGGTGGGCCAGCGGCCAGCTCGGGAAGGTGTTGGTGGAGAACCGCGAGTGGACCAGCGCGATGGCGGTGGCGAAGCGGCGGTCGGACAGGTCCGGGAAGAAGGGCTCCAGCTGGCCGGTGGTCAGCATGCCCTTGTAGACGATCGTCCGGGCGGACAGCGAGGGGAAGTAGACCCCGGCCTCCCGCTCGGCGCGCTTGCGCAGCCCGAAGGCCTTGCGGTCCAGCGCCAGGCCGGTGTTCACCCCGTCGCTCACGAAGATCTGGGAGAAGGCCGGCATGGTGGCGCGGGCGCCGTTGCCGAGCAGCTGCGGGGCGACCGGGACCACCCGCCAGCCGATGACGTCCAGGCCCTCTTCGCCGGCGATCGTCTCGATGCGTGAGACGGCCTCGGCCGCCTCCTGAGCGTCGGACGGGAGGAAGGCGATACCGACGGCGTAGGCGCCGGCCTCGGGGAGCTCGAAGGTGACGTTCTCGCGAAGGAACGCGTCCGGCACCTGGAGCAGGATGCCGGCGCCGTCGCCCGAGTCGGGCTCGGAGCCGGTGGCACCGCGGTGCTCCAGATTCGTCAGGACGGTGAGCGCCTGCTCGACCAGTGCGTGGCTGGCCTCGCCGGTGAGGGTGGCCACAAAGCCGACGCCACAGGCGTCGTGCTCATTGCGGGGGTCGTACATCCCCTGCTGGGCGGGGCGGCCGTCCATGGGCGACCAGGCTGCGGCGTCGCTGCTGCTGGTGGTCGCGGAGTGCGTGGACGCGAAACGCATCGGCTCTCCCAACGTCGTCGTGGCATAGGCATTGCCGAGGGACGACGTTGGCCCTCCGCGAAATTTCGTGCAGGTTACAGGATGGCTCCCTTCTCAAAAAGCGAAAAGGGGCTTCCAGCATGCGGACACCGCACCTGCGGTGAGTCGGTACGCGGACGGAAACGAGGCCGTCCCACAAGGCGGCGTTCGGCGAGCGACATTGCCCGCGACGCCTGGGCCTTATGCCCGGCCGTAAAGAAACCGAAACCGCTGGGTAACGCTGTAATTATGCAGTCACCCGCATGACACGTCACCCTACGACGGTTCCGAACAGTGCTCCCAGGACGTACGTCACACCCGCGGCGGCGCCGCCGAGGGCCAGTTGACGCAGCCCGCTGAACCACCAGGAACGTGCCGTCACACGCGCCACGACCGCCCCGCAGGCAAACAGTCCGACCAGCGCGAGCAGCACCGCGGGCCAGATGGCGGACGCCCCCAACAGGTAAGGAAGCACAGGCAACAGCGCGCCCAACGCAAACGATCCGAAGGAGGAAATCGCGGCAACGGCGGGCGAAGGAAGGTCGGACGGGTCGATGCCCAACTCCTCGCGGGCATGGATCTCCAGGGCCTGCTCCGGGTCCCTGGAGAGCTGTTCGGCGACCTGCCGGGCGAGCGCCGGCTCGACCCCGCGCGACTGATAGAGGGCCGCGAGCTCCTCCAGCTCGTCCTTGGGGTGCTTGCGCAGCTCGGAGCGCTCGATTTCCAGCTCGGCCTGCACCAGCTCACGCTGTGAGGCGACCGAGGTGTACTCCCCCGCCGCCATCGAGAAGGCGCCGGCCGCCAGGCCCGCGAGACCGGTGATGATGATCGCCTGCTGCGGCAGCGCACTGCCGGCGGCGCCCGTCATCAGGGCGACATTCGAGACCAGCCCGTCCATCGCGCCGAAGACGGCGGGGCGCAGCCAGCCGCCGTTCACATCGCGGTGGGTGTGGTTGTCACGGTGGGCGACATGCGTCGGCGCCGCGGCATCCATGATCTCCATGACGGACATATCGGTACCTACTCCCTGCAAGCGAGGTGTGGGCCGATGGCGGCACTTCCCCCTCCAACGCTTCGAAGTTATGCGCCTCTTGGCCTCCTCCGCTAGCAAGGAAGGCCGAACTTACCGCGCTGACCTGCGGTTTTTCCGCGGGGTCGGCGATGAGATCCGGGTCACACACCCCTGCGGGGCCTGCCGGACACCCCGCTCCGGGGCCGTCCGGGGCGGTCGACCGGGTGACCCTGCCGCCCGGGACAGGAGAGCCGGGCCGTCGCGTGGCACGGATACAGCGCAGCGGTCCGCAGCCGGGCGGCCGCCCCGCGGGCCCGGCGGCGGTCCGGCCCGTACGACAGAACGGCACGCACATGAGCGCAGCGCACCCTCCGCCCGCGGAACCGGCCGGGCCCGGCGCCGGCGACGCCGTCCGCGACCGGGCCCGTGGCGCGCTGCTCGGGCTCGCCGTCGGTGATGCGCTCGGTGCCCCCGCGGAGAACATGAAGCCCTCGCAGATCCGCCGCCGCTGGGGCCGGATCGAGGGGTATGTCGAGGACGACCCGGCCGGCACCGATGACACCGAGTACGCGATCTTCTCGGGGCTGCTGCTGGCCGCGCACGGCTCGGCGCTGACCGTCGCCCAGGTCGAGGCCGCCTGGCACCAGTGGATCGCCGACCGTGACGAGGGGCCGTTCCGCGGTGCGGGCTTCAGTGAGCGCGGCACCCTGGAGAACCTGCGCCGAGGCCTGGCCGCGCCCATCTCCGCCCAGCACCGGCACGCCTGGAGCGACGGGCTGGCGATGCGCGCCGCGCCGTTCGGGGTGTTCGCCGCCGGGCGGCCCGCCGAGGCCGCCCGGCTGGTGGCCATCGACGGCACGGTCAGCCACGACGGCGAGGGGATCTACGGCGGCCGGGCGGTGGCCGCCGGAGTCGCCACCGCCCTGGTCGCCTCCTCCACCGACGCGGTGATCGCCGCTGCGCTGTCCGTCGTACCGGAGGACTCCTGGACCGCCCGCTCGCTGCGCCGCGCGGTCGGGGCCGCCCAGCGCTCCCGGCACACCCCGGGCATCACCCAGCTCGGCACCGAGCGCGCGGTGCGCTCCGCCGTCGTGATCGGCGGCTACCCCTGGACCGATCTGGCGCCGGAGGCCGTCGGCCTGGCCTTCGGCGCGTTCGAGGCGGCCCGCGGTGACTTCTCCGCCTCGGTGCTGACCGCGGTCAACATGGGGCGCGACGCCGACACCACGGCGGCCGTCGCCGGGGCGCTGGCCGGGGCGCTGTGCGGCGCCGCGGCGATCCCCGAGGCCTGGGCCGCCGCCATCGGCCCGGCACGCGGCAGCTGTCTGCCGTCGATGGCGGGCTATCACGTGCTGGACATCGCGGAGCTGCTGACCGCGCAGGGGGCGGGCCCGCGGGCGGCTGCCGCCGCGGGGCCCGGTGCCGGGGCGGACGCCGAGGCCGTGGTGGGCGCCCGGTGAACGGCCGGGAAGCGGTGCACGACGCCGGGCCCGGCGACCTCGCCGGGGCACGCAGCCGTATCGAGGGGCTGCTGCTCGGGGTGGCCGCCGGGGACGCCGCGGGGTGGCCGGCGGCGCGGCACCGGGCGGCGCGGATGCCGGAGTGGACCCGGCGGCTGACCCGGGAGCTGGACACCTTCGCCGAGCAGAACGCGACCACCACGCTGCCGGTGCCGATCGCCCTCAACCAGCCGCCCGAACCGCTGCGGCTGGGCCCCTCCGACGACGCCGAGTGGGCCGCCTTCACCGCCGAATCGGTGCTCACCGCGGCCGGCGCGCCCCTCAGCGACCTGGGCCGGGACCGCCGGATGCGGGCCGCCGTCGACCTCGCCTGGAACGCGCTGGCCAACGAGGTCGCGGCGGCCGCCGACCGGGCGCCCGAGGTCGAGTCCGCCGTACTGCCGCTGCGCGCCCGGATCTCCGTACGGGCCGGGCTCGGCAACCTCGCCGCCGGGCTGCGGCCGCCCGCCACCGGGCATGACAACCCGCACTACTTCGACGACGCGGCCTGCGTACGCGCCGCCGTCCTGGCCGTGGTGCACCCCGGCGAGCCGTCCGCCGCCGCCGAACTGGCCGAGTACGACGCGCGTTACACCCAGGACGGCGACGGGGTGCACGGCGCGCGGGCGATGGCCGCCGCGGTCGCCGCCGCGCTCGGCGGCACGGCGGCGAGCGGCTGTGTGGACGCCGCACTGGACCAGCTCCCCGACGGCACCGAGATCCGCCGCAACGCCCTGCACGCGGTCCGGCTCGCCCGGTCCTTCGCCACCGACGGTCCCGGCCGCCCCGGCACCGCGTTCGCCCTGGTGCCCGTCTTGGAGCACGAGATCGTCGACCACGTCTACAGCTACGGCATCGCCGCGGCCGAGACCGTCCCGGTGGCGCTGGCGCTGGCCCTCGCGACGGACGGGCGGGTCGCCGAGGCGGTACCGGCGGCCGCCTGTCTCTCCCGGGTCGCCGACTCCGCACCCGCCCTCGCCGGGGCGCTGACCGGTGCGCTCGGCGGTGCGCACGCCCTGCCCCGCACCTGGCGCGACGCCTGCCGGGTGCTGTCCGGCTGTGCGCTGCCGCGGCTGGCCGGCACGGACCTGGTCGAGCTGGCCGGGCTGCTCGCCCGTACGGAGCTGACCGCGCCCGAAGCCTCCGCGGCGCCCCCGCCGGCCCGTCCGGAAGCCGTCTCCGGCGCCCTTCTGGCTCCCGCCCCCTCCCCCACCGTGGAAGGACTCACCCGCACATGACGTACGCAAGCGAGCAGACACCGGCCGCGGCGCCCACGGCCGACCCGCAGGCCACCCGGATCCTGCCGGTCACCCCCGTCACCGTGGTCGCCAAGCCGTCGCCCGTGAACCCGGTGCCCCCCGTCGCGCCCGTCCCCCCGTCCCTGGAGGACCGGGCGACCGGCGCGCTGGTCGGCGCCGCCGTCGGCGATGCGCTCGGCGGGCCGGTGGAGGGCCGGACACCGGAGGAGATCGTGCAGCGGCACGGCGGCCGGGTCGAGGGCATCGTCGGCCCGTTCCACGACGACTGGCGCACCGCCCGCCCGCTCGCGCCGTACCACAAGGGCGACGGCCATGTCACCGACGACACCCTGATGACGCATGCGCTGGTGCGGGTCTACGAGGCGGTGCGCGACCACCTCGACGCCTATGACATCGCCGACCACCTGGTACCGGATCTGATCGGCACCCCGCGCTGGATCCCGGAGCTGGAGGCGGAGGCGCTGCCGGTGCAGCGGATCTTCCTCGCCGAGAAGTGGATCGTGGCGCGGCTGCACTACGGGCACGCGGATCCGCGCGAGGCGGGCGTCGGGAACATCGTCAACTGCGGTGCGGCGATGTACATGGCGCCGGTCGGCATCGTCAACGCCGGCAATCCGGACCGGGCCTACGCCGAGGCGCTGGACATCGCCGGGGCCCATCAGTCCTCGTACGGGCGGGAGGCGGCGGGGGTGTTCGCCGCGGCGGTGGCCGCCGCGTTCATCCCGGACGCGACCCCGTCCTCGGTCGTCGTCCAGGCGCTGCGGCTCGCCAAGGACGGCACCCGGGCCGCGATCGAGGCGGTCTGTGAGGCGGCGTCCTCGGTCACCGACCCCGCGTCGGCACCGGCCCCGCTGCGCGCCGCGGTCGCCCCCTTCGACACGGTCGGCCCGGACTACCGCAACCCGTCGCTCGGCGCCCGGCGGCCCTCCCGGCTGCACGCCATCGAGGAACTCCCCATCGCCCTGGGCATGTTGCTGACCGGCGGCGGCGACTTCCGGTCCACCGTCCTCGGCTCGGTCAACTACGGCCGCGACTGCGACTCGATCGCCACCATGAGCGGCGCCCTGGTCGGCGCGCTGCGCGGCGCGCAGGCGGTACCGGCCGAGTGGAGCGCGGAGGTCGCCCGCGCCAGCCGCCTCGATCTGGAGGCGCCCGGCGCCGCGCTGGCCGCCGTCGCCCGGGAGGTCTTCACCCGCGACCGGACCCGCGCCCGCACCCATGAGCAGGCCTTCACCGCGATCTCGGCGATCCCGGCGATGACGGAGGCGGTCGGGCCGTGACGGCCACGGCGGCGGCGCCCGCCCGGCCCGCGCCCGCGGCGCCACTCCGGGTGACCTGGGTGCAGCCCGAGGACCTGATCGGGCACGAACTGCGCCAGGCGGCGGAGGACGGCCGGGACGCCGCCGAGTTCGCGCGGCGGTGGCGGGCGGCGGGCGGTACCACGGCGCCGGGCCGGGCGGGCGCCTCCCCCGGCCCCGCCGGTCCGGCCCTGCGGGCGCTCGCCGGGGCGCTGCTCGACGAACTGGCCCTGCTGCCCTGCCCGTCGGCGGCCGACGAGCCCACCGAGCTGACGGCGATCCGGCGGCAGTGGGCGCCGTGGCTTGGGGACGGTGGGCCGGGCCCGGACGGCGGTGTGCCGACCGCCCGGCTGGAGGCCGCCTGGCTCGGGCGGGCGGCCGGCTGTCTGCTCGGCAAACCCGTCGAGAAACTGCCGCTGGACGGGATCCGGGCGCTCGCCCGCTCGACCGGAAACTGGCCGCTGACCGGGTACTTCACCGAGGCCGGACTCGACCCGGCGGTGGCCGCCCGCCACCCGTGGAACCGCCGCAGCCGCGCCACCTCACTCGCCGGGAACATCGACGGCATGCCCGAGGACGACGACCTCGACTACCCGCTCCTGGGCCTGCTGCTCCTCGAACGCCACGGCCCCGGCTTCACCACGGCCGACGTGGCGCGGCTGTGGCTGGACGAGCTGCCGGCCGGCCGGACGTTCACCGCCGAGCGCCTGGCGTACCGCAACCTCCTCGACGGCATCGAGCCGCCGCACACCGCCCGGTACCGCAACCCGTTCCGGGAGTGGATCGGCGCCCAGATCCGCGCCGACGTGCACGGCTGGACCCACCCCGGCGACCCGGCCGCCGCCGCGGCGCAGGCCTGGCGGGACGCCACGCTCAGCCATACCGCGAACGGGGTGTACGCCGCGATGTTCGTGGCCGCCGCGCTCGCCGCGGCGGCCGGCGGCGGCACCGATGTGCACGGTGCGCTGCGGGCCGGGCTGGCCGTGCTCCCCGTGCGCTCCCGGCTCGCGCGGGCCGTCCGCCGCGGTGTCGCGCTGGCGCGGGGCGAACCCACCGGCACCCCGGCCGGCTTCGCGACCGTCGTCGACCGGCTGCACCGCGCCTACGGACACCACCACTGGGTGCACACCGTGCCCAACGCGGCGCTGCTGGCCGCCGCGCTCACCCACGCCGACGGCGACTTCAGCGGCTCCCTCTGCCGTGTGGTGTCGGGCGGTTGGGACACCGACTCCAACGGCGCCACCGCCGGGTCGCTGACCGGCCTGCTCGCCGGATCGCCCGGGGCGCTGCCCGCCCGCTGGACGGCACCGCTGCGCAACCGGCTGGCCACCAGCGTCCGCGGACTGGACGGCATCGGCTTCGACGCCCTCGCCGCGCGCACCGCCGCGCTGGTCGTACCCGGTACCCCCGCCCACCGAACGAAGGCCCCCGCACCATGACCGACCCCTCCCTGTCCGGGGCGCCCCGGCCCACCGCCGACGACCGCACCGCCGCCCCCGGCTCCCCCGCCGCCGGCCCACTCACCGGGCTGCGGGTGCTGGATCTCGCCACGCTGTTCGCCGGTCCGCTCGCCGCCACCCTGCTGGGCGACTTCGGCGCCGAGGTGATCAAGATCGAGCATCCGCACCGGCCCGACCCGTCCCGCGGCCACGGGCCGACCAAGGACGGCATCGGCCTGTGGTGGAAGCTGCTGGGCCGCAACAAGCGGACCATGACGCTCGATCTGTCCCACCCCGGCGGCCGGGACGTACTGCTGCGGCTCGCCGCCGGGGCCGATGTCGTCGTCGAGAACTTCCGGCCCGGGACCCTGGAGCGCTGGGGCCTGGGCTGGGACGAGCTGTCCGCGGTCAACCCGCGCCTGGTGCTGGCCCGGGTCACCGGCTTCGGGCAGTTCGGCCCGTACGCCCGGCGCCCCGGGTTCGGCACCCTCGCCGAGGCGATGAGCGGTTTCGCCGCGATCACCGGGGAGCCGGACGGGCCGCCGACCCTGCCGCCGTTCGGTCTCGCCGACGCGATCGCCGCGCTGACCACGTCCTACGCCGTGCTGGCCGCGCTGCGCGCACGGGACTCCCCCACTCTCGGCTCCGCTCTAGCGGGGGGACCCCCATCCGGCCGCGGCCAGGTCGTCGATCTGGCGCTGATCGAACCGATCCTGACGGTCCTCGGTCCGCAGCCGCTCTGGTACGACCAGCTCGGCCATGTCCAGCCGCGGACCGGCAACCGCTCGGCGAACGTCGCCCCGCGCAACACCTACCGCACCGCCGACGGCTCCTGGGTGGCGGTCTCCACCTCGGCCGAGTCGGTCGCCGGGCGGGTGATGCGGCTGGTCGGCCGGCCCGAGGTGATCGACGAGCCCTGGTTCGCGACCGGCGAGGGGCGGGCCCGGCACGCCGAGGAGCTGGATACCGCGGTCGGCGACTGGATCGCCCGGCACGACAGGGCCGAGGTGCTCGCCGCCTTCGAGAAGGCCGAGGCGGCCGTGGCACCCATCTACGACATCCGCGAGGTGATGGCGGACCCGCAGTACGCGGCGCTGGGATCGATCACCGAGGTCCCGGACGACGAACTCGGCACGGTCCGGATGCAGAACGTCCTCTTCCGGCTCTCCGAGACACCGGGCGCCATCCGGTGGGCGGGCCGCCCGCACGGCGCGGACACGGACGAGGTGCTGGCCGGACTCGGGCTGACCGACGCGGAGATCGACGGGCTGCGCACGGCGGGTGCGCTGTGAGGACGGCGCCCCAGGCACCCCGCCAGACACCCGCCCCCACCCCGCTGACCTGGCTCTATGTGCCCGGGGACCGCCCGGACGTGGTCGCCAAGGCGCTCGGCTGCGGGGCCGACGTGGTCGTCGTCGACCTGGAGGACGCGGTCGCCCCGGACCGCAAGGACCATGCGCTGCGGGCCACCGCCGAGCTGCTGGGCGACCCGCTGCCGGTACCGGTCCACGTCCGCGTCAACGCACTGGACGGCCCGCGCGCCGAACACGAGATCCGCACCCTCGCCACCCTGCCGGGCCTGGCCGGTCTCCGGCTGCCCAAGGTGCAGGGCCCGGCCGATGTCCACCGCGCCGCCGGCTGGGCGACGACGACCCCGGAGCCGGTACCCGAACACGTCCCGTACGCCGCCGAAGGCCCCGTACCACCGGCCGGGCACACCCGCGCGGACCACCTCACCCCGGACCACCTCACCCCGGTCCGTACGCCCCCCGGCAGCACCGCCACCCTCGCCCCCGCGGCCCCGCCCGCCGCGAGCCCGCTGCCCGCCACCCCGGCCCTGTACGCGCTGCTCGAATCCGCGCTGGGCATCGAGCACGCCTTCGCCATCGCCACCGCGCATCCGGCGCTGCGCGGGATCGCGCTCGGCGAGGCCGATCTGTGCGGGGAGCTGGGCGTGCGGGACGACACGGGGCTGGCGTGGCCGCGCAGCCGGGCCGTGGTCGCCGCCCGCGCGGCCGGTCTGGCCCCGCCGCCGCAGTCGGTCCACCCGGACGTCCACGACCTCGACGGGCTGGCCCGGTCCTGCGCACGGGGCCGGGCGCTGGGCTTCCTGGGCCGGGCGGCGATCCACCCCCGCCAGCTCCCGGTGATCGAGGCGGCCTATCTCCCCTCGGCGGAGGAGGTCGCGGCGGCCCAGGAGATCGTGCGGGCCGCCACGGCGGAGGGCGGGGCGCTGGCGCTGCCGGACGGCCGGTTCGTGGACGCGGCGGTGGTCGCGGGCGCCCGGCGGGTGCTGGACCTGGCCGGACGCCGGAGCTGACCGGCGGGCCGCCGGGTCCGGACAGCACAGCGCCGGGCGGACCCGTTGTCGGGTCCGCCCGGCGCGTACGGCGGCCGGGGCCGCCTCAGGGCTTCTTGGTGCTGCCGCTGCCGGCCGGCTTGGCGTCCGCGGCGGGCTCATCCGCCGTGTCGTCGGACTTCTTGTCGCCGGACGCGTCCGTCGCGGACTCCTCGGCCGTGTCGGCGCCGGACTCCGCGTCGTCGTCGGCCGCGGCCTTCGCCGCCGGCTTCTCGACCGAGACCCCGGCCTTCCCGGCGGCTTCGTCCGTACCGCTCTCCGCGGTGTCACCGTCCGCGCCCTCGACGGGCTCCGCACCCGGTTCGACGACCGCTTCCCGGCCGGGGGCCTTCTTGGCGGAGATCACGAAGTAGACGACGGCGAGGACGAGGACGATCAGCGCGACCCAGACGTTCAGCCGCAGGCCCAGGATGTGGTGCGCCTCGTCGACCCGCATGTACTCGATCCAGGCGCGGCCCGCGCAGTACGCGGCGACGTAGAGGGCGAAGGCCCGCCCGTGGCCGAGCCGGAAGCGCTTGTCGGCCCAGATGACCAGCGCCGCGACGCCGATGCACCACAGGCACTCGTAGAGGAAGGTCGGGTGGTAGGTGCCGCCGATGCGGCCGATGGCCGGGTCGGAGCTGATCTCCAGCGCCCACGGCACATCGGTCGGCTTGCCGTACAGCTCCTGGTTGAACCAGTTGCCCCAGCGGCCGATCGCCTGCCCGAGGGCCAGGCCGGGCGCGAGCGCGTCGGCGTACGCGGGGAGCGGGATACCGCGCCGGCGGCAGCCGATCCAGGCGCCGACCGCACCGAGCGCCACCGCGCCCCAGATGCCGAGGCCGCCCTCCCACACCTTGAAGGCGTCGAGCGGGTGGCCGTTCGGGCCGAAGTACGGCTCGTACGTCGTGATGACGTGGTAGAGACGGCCGCCGACCAGCCCGAAGGGGACGGCCCATACGGCGATGTCCGCGACGGTTCCGGAGCGGCCGCCGCGCTGCACCCAGCGCTTGTTGCCGAGCCAGACGCCGACGAAGACGCCGATGATGATGCAGAACGCGTAGCCGCGCAGCGGGATCGGGCCGAGATGTACGACGCCGACCGACGGGCTGGGAATGAATGCGAGGTCCATGGCAGGGACGACGCTACCGCGCCGGGCGGGGTCGTCGGCAACCCGGCCCGGCTACGGCTGCGTAACGACCCCGTCCCCGCGCCATGACGCTCCGTGTCCGGAGCGGCAGTCGGCGCCGGTGGGCCCGTCTACGGCGAGGGCGCGACGGCCCCGGCGGGCGGCTCCGCCGGGGGTGCGGCGCTCCTTCCGGTGTGCCGGCCCTGGGGCGAGGAGCCGGTGTGCCTGCCCTGCGGCGAGGAGCCGGTGTGCGGTGCGGCGCTCTGCTTCCCCGGCTGCTTGGACTTGCCGGCGTCCAGCACCATCTTCTTGAGGTCGGCGGGGCTGAACCGGCCGCCCTTCTCCTTCGACAGGTCCTTGCCGTTGAGCAGGACGGTCGGGGTGCCGCGGTAGCCGGAGGAGGCGAAGGCGTCGCTGGATTTCTGCACGAAGCGGTTGTACCTGCCGTCGTTGACGCACTTGGTGAAGGCGGGGGTCACCAACCCCTTGACCTTGCCGGCCAGTTGGAGGAGGTACTGCTTGTCGGCGAACTTGTCCTGCGGCTCGGGCGGCTGGTGGGAGTAGAGGACGTCGTGGTACGCGCGGAACTTCCCGGCGTCCTGGGCGCACAGCGCGGCGTTGGCGGCGTTCCGGGATCCCTGGCCCCCGGCATTGCCGTCGATGATGGTCACGAGGTGGTACTCGCTCTTGAGCCGGCCGGCGTCCTCCAGCTCATGGATGACCGGGCGGAAGCCGGTCTCGAACTGCCGGCAGGCGGGACAGCGGAAGTCCTCCCACACCGTGAGTGTGGCGGGGGCCCCGGCCGCACCGACCGGGACGGCGGGCCGGGCGCCGTCGCTGGCCTGCTTCGGGACGGCGACCTCGTTGTCGTTGGCGGCTGGTTTCCCGGAGGACGACGACGCCCAGACGGCGATGCCGCCGGCCACCGCCAGCACCACCACCACCGCCCCCGCGACGATCGCCTGACGGCCGCGCCGGGCGCGTGCCTTCTCCTTGTCCCGCTGTTCCTGGAGTCGCTCGCGGGCGGATTTCTTACCCTCATGATTCTTCTGGCTCACGCCCCTGGACAACGAAGCGGAGGGGTGCCGCCGCACCCCTCCGCACCGATGTTCGCCCTATCGGGGGACAGCGGCCGGGCCCGCGTCCCGCCCGGCCCGGCCGTGCGCCCCGCCGTCAGGAGTGCTTACGCACGCCCTCGGCCAGCTCGCCCGCCAGGCTGCGGACCCCGGCGAGACCGGCCGCCAGGTCGCCGTCCGCCGCCAGCAGCAGCTTGACGAACGCCGAGCCGACGATCACCCCGTCCGCGAACCGGGCCACCTCGGCGGCCTGTTCGGCGTTGGAGACCCCGAGGCCGACACAGACCGGCAGCCCGGTGGTGGCCTTGGTGCGCCGCACGAGGTCCTGCGCCTGCTCGCCCACCGACGCACGGGTGCCCGTGACGCCCATCAGCGAGGCCGCGTACACAAAGCCCGAACCGGCCGCGGTGATCTCGGCGAGCCGGGCGTCCTTGCTGCTGGGGGCGACGACGAAGACGGTGGCGAGACCGTGCTTGTCGGCGTGCTCCCGCCAGATCGCGGACTCCTGGACCGGCAGGTCGGGCAGGATGCAGCCCGCGCCGCCCGCCTCGGCGAGCTCGGCGGTGAAGCGCTCGATGCCGTAACGGTCGATCGGATTCCAGTACGTCATCACCAGGACGGGCTTGCCGGTGGCCTGATGGGCCTCGCGCACCGTCCGCATGACGTCGGCGATCTTCACGCCGCCCCGCAGGGCGATGTCGTCGGCAGTCTGGATGACCGGGCCGTCGAGGACCGGGTCGCTGTGCGGCAGCCCGACCTCCACGACGTCCGCGCCGCCGTCGAAGACGGCCTTGGCCGCCTCGATACCGCCGTCGACGGTCGGGAACCCGGCCGGCAGATAGGCGATGAGCGCGGACCGGCCCTCGGCCTTCGCGGCGGCGAGGGTGTCACTCAACAGCTTGATGTTCCCGCTCACTTGGCGTCCCCCTCGATCTCCGCGTCCTCGGTACCGGCGTCCGCCTCGACGGCGGCGTCCGCGTCGTAGAGGCTGAAGTAACGGGCGGCGGTGTCCATGTCCTTGTCGCCGCGCCCCGACAGGTTGACGACGATCAGGCCGTCCTTGCCCAGCTCCCGGCCGGTCTCCAGGGCCCCGGCGAGGGCGTGCGCGCTCTCGATGGCGGGGATGATGCCCTCGGTCCTGGAGAGCAGGCGCAGCGCCTGCATCGCGGCGTCGTCGGTGACGGCGCGGTACTCACCACGGCCGCTGTCCTTGAGGAAGGCGTGCTCGGGCCCGATGCCCGGGTAGTCGAGACCGGCCGAGATGGAGTACGGCTCGGTGATCTGGCCCTCGTCGTCCTGGAGGACGTAACTCCGCGACCCGTGCAGGATTCCCGGCTCACCGGCGCTCAGCGTGGCCGCGTGCTCGCCGGTCTCGATGCCGTGACCCGCGGGCTCACAGCCGATCAGCCGCACCCCGGCGTCCGGGATGAAGGCGTGGAAGAGGCCGATGGCGTTGGAGCCGCCGCCGACACAGGCGACCGCGGCGTCCGGCAGCCGGCCGGCCCGCTCCAGGATCTGGCGGCGCGCCTCGACGCCGATGACGCGGTGGAAGTCGCGCACCATCGCGGGGAACGGGTGCGGTCCGGCGACCGTCCCGAACAGGTAGTGGGTGCGGTCGACGTTGGCGACCCAGTCGCGGAAGGCCTCGTTGATGGCGTCCTTGAGGGTGCGGCTGCCGGACTTCACGGCGATGACCTCGGCGCCGAGCATCCGCATCCGGGCGACGTTGAGGGCCTGCCGCTGGGTGTCGATCTCGCCCATGTAGATGGTGCATTCGAGGCCGAACAGGGCACAGGCGGTGGCGGTGGCCACGCCGTGCTGGCCCGCGCCGGTCTCGGCGATGACCCGGGTCTTGCCCATCCGCTTGGTGAGCAGTGCCTGGCCCAGCACGTTGTTGATCTTGTGGGAGCCGGTGTGGTTGAGGTCCTCACGCTTGAGGAACACCCGGGCCCCGCCGGCGTGCTCGGCGAACCGCGGCACCTCGGTGAGCGCGCTGGGGCGCCCGGTGTAGTTGACCATCAGGTCATTGAGCTCGGCCGCGAACGCGGCGTCCCCCTTGGCCTTCTCATACTCCGCGGCGACCTCGTCGACCGCGGCGACCAGCGCCTCGGGAATGAACTTGCCGCCGAACGCACCGAAATAGCCTTCGGGGTTCGGCACCCGACCCTCGGGATCGGGAAGGAAGAAATCGGCGGACATCAGACGCACTCCTCGCCGGGGCAACTGCCCCGGAAGTCCAGTGGTGGCGGGATGGGCATCACGGTATGCGGCGCGCGCGGGGGGCGGGCCGTTGCCACTGCGCAGTGGCGACGGGCGCTCGCGGAGGCCGGTCGGCGTCGTGGGGCTCGGTCGGGGTGCTCCCCGGCTCGGCGGGGGCACTCCCCGACTTGGCGGGGGCGCTCCCCGACTTGGCCGGGCGCTCCTCGACCGGGCGGGGGCACTCCCCGACTCCGCCGGGACGCTCCCCGACCCGGCCGGGGCGCTCCCCCGCCCCCTCCCCCTCTCCCCCTTGGGGGGAGGGGGCGGGGGGTGGGTTCGGGGGTGGGGGGGCCAGCAGGCGGTCAGTTGACCGCTGCCTCCCCCGGTGTCCCGGTGCCCGGACGGGGCCGACGCGTCAGCGCGCGGACCCCGGTCGCCATCGCATGCCGTTGATCTGTCCCGGCTCGGAACCGATGTGATACCTGACCCGGCGCCCGTGGACCCGCCGGGCGGGCGCCCGGCAGCCCCGGTGCCACGGCGGCAGCGCACAGCGCTGCGGGTCGCGGTGCGGGGCGGGCGGGAAGCCGTGGACCGGCACCACCGGGCAGAGAACACGGACGGCCGCCCCGGCGCGCACCCCGGCCGGGCCCGGGTGCGGTACCCGGGCCCGGCAGCGGATGTCTGCGGCGGTGGCGGTCATGTCGGTGTGCTGTCCCCGGCGCTCAGGACCGGCCGTGCCGGATCGCCGGGTGGGAGCCCGCGGCGACCAGGTCGGAGACCGCGGTCTTGGGGTCCTTGCCAGTGACCAGCGACTCGCCGACCAGCACCGCGTCCGCGCCGTCGTTGGCGTAGGCGATCAGGTCGTGCGGTCCGCGGACACCGGACTCGGCGATCTTGACGATGTGGTCGGGGATCTCGGGGGCGACCCGGGCGAAGTTGCCGCGGTCGACCTCCAGGGTCTTCAGGTTGCGGGCGTTGACGCCGATGATCTTGGCGCCGGCGTCCACCGCGCGGGCGACCTCTTCCTCGTCGTGCACCTCGACCAGCGGCGTCAGACCGATCGACTCGGCGCGCTCGATCAGCGAGACCAGGGCCTCCTGCTCCAGCGCGGAGACGATCAGCAGCGCGAGGTCGGCGCCGTAGGCACGGGCCTCCCACAGCTGGTAGGCGGTGACGATGAAGTCCTTGCGCAGGACGGGGATGTCGACCTTGGCGCGGACGGCCTCCAGGTCGGCCAGCGACCCGCCGAACTTGCGCTGCTCGGTGAGGACGGAGATGACGGCCGCGCCGCCCGCCTCGTAGTCGGCGGCCAGACCGGCCGGGTCGGCGATCGCGGCGAGCGCGCCCTTGGAGGGGCTGGAGCGCTTGACCTCGCAGATCACCGTGACGCTCTCGCCCTTGAGCGCGGCGACGCCGTCCTTCGCGGGGCGCGCCTTCTGGGCCCGCTCCTTGAGCTCGTCAAGGCTCACCCGCGCCTGCCGCTCTGCGAGGTCGGCGCGGACGCCGTCGATGATCTCGTCGAGCACACTCACGCGAGCGGCCTCCTTCTGGAGCGGTGGTGGACGGTCCCCCGGACGAACGGTCCCATCCGGCACTCCGATGGTATCCGCCAAGCGACGCAGGTCTCACATCCGGTGGACCGCGGTCCCATGACCTGGACTTCTGCGGGTACCGCGGAGCCGGTGGCACCGGTTCCGCACGGCTGCCGGGTCACGGGGCGAGCCCGCTGCCGAAGGGGAGGTTGCGGACGACCGTGAAGACCAGCAGCAGCCCGCCCAGCGCCCACCAGTGGACGGCTCGCGGCCGCGGTCCCGCCGTGCGGCGCCCGCGGACCGCGTTGCCCAGCCAGAGCGCCCAGAAGACCGCACAGGCGGCATACCCGGCCACCGCGAGGGCGTTGGCGCCCAGCGCCGCGATGAGGTCGCCGTGCGCCACGGCATGGGCGCTGCGCAGCCCGCCGCAGGCCGGGCAGTAGACGCCGGTGAGGTGCAGCAGCGGGCACACGGGGTAGTGGCCGGGCTCGTTCGGGTCGACGGCGCCGAGGACGGCGAACGCGGCGGTGGCGGCGGCCAGGGCGCCGAGGGGCGCCACGAGGCGGCGCGGCAGACCGCCGCGCGGGCAGGCGTCGGGCCGGGCCGCGGGT
Organism: Streptomyces sp. P9-2B-2; assembly: GCF_030406865.1. Classification (NCBI taxonomy): domain Bacteria; kingdom Bacillati; phylum Actinomycetota; class Actinomycetes; order Kitasatosporales; family Streptomycetaceae; genus Streptomyces; species Streptomyces sp. P9-2B-2. The sequence goes on from NZ_CP129126.1 coordinate 2,445,423, forward strand.
TGGCTCACGTGCCGATTGTCCGGCCGGACAGGCGAAGGCGCAGCTTCTCGGCCGCCGTACGGAACGGTCACGGACGGCGGGTACGGCACCACGGTGCGTACGGGCCGGGAAGCGGCGCCTTCGGGGGTGCTGCGGGGGTGGCGCCGGGCACCGGCGCCACGGGAGCGGGGGCTCAGCCCTCCTGCGGCTGCGCCTGCGCCTGGGGGCGCGGCTTGGCGGCGCGCTTGGGCTCCGAGCCCAGACCGGCCATCCGCATCAGACCGCCCACGACGGCACCGAGGCCGATCAGCGCCATGCCGGCCCAGAAGCCCGGCACGTTCGCCAGCACGATGAAGGCTCCGGCCACACAGAAGCCGATGAACGAGATGATGACGCCGGTCCAGGCGGCGGGGGTGTGTCCGTGGCCACTGCTCGACATGAATGCTCCTCGATGCTCTGTCGCGCCGGGGTCGGGGCGCGATGATCCGCTCGGCCCATTGTCACCGATGCCGGAGGGAAGCCCTTTACCGGGTGGGGTCCTCACCGCGGTCCAGGGACTTCCAGATCTCCTCGGGGCGGTCCAGATCCGGCGGGGCCGGTGCCCGCCGCGGGCCGCGGCCGCCGCCGGGTGTGCGCTCGTATTTGCCCGACATCGCAGGCCAGTGGCGTCCGTACACCAGCGCCAGCAGCCCGGCGATCAGCAGCAGCAGACCGCCGGCCGCGGCCACCCACGGCCATCCGGTGTGGGTGACGTGATGCACATCGGTTCCGGTCAGCCCGACCGCGGTGGCGGCCTTCTCGCGCAGCGCCGAGGTGTCGGAGTTGCCCAGTACGGCGGCGACGGCGATGCCCACACCGCTGAGCGCGAGCAGGGCGGCGACCGCGATCCGGCCGGCCCGGCGGACCGCGAAGACGGCGACCAGCGCGGCCAGGCCGACGACGGCCAGCGCGCCGGGCACGCCGGTCACATCGGCGCCGGTCACCGTGCGCGGCAACTCGCCCTGGGCCAGCACCGCGGAGCCTTCGGCCCAGGTGCGGCCGGAGGCCAGCAGCGCCAGGGCGGCGCCCGCCGCCCCGGCCAGCAGCGCCAGGGCCAGGCTGCGGTGCGCGCGGCGCGCGGGCGGCCGGGCCGGCGGGGGCCCGGAATCGCCCTGCGGCGCGGTGTCGGTGGGGGTCTGGGATGCGGCACTCACGCGTACCACTATCGCGCACCGGCCGCCGGGGGCCGGTGCGCGGGGGTGCTGCGGGTGACCGGCCCGTTACCTGCCCAGGTGGTTGGCGGTGTGCACGGCGCGCAGCACCGCCGCCGCCTTGTTCCGGCACTCGATGTCCTCGGCCACCGGGTCGGAGTCGGCGACGACCCCGGCGCCCGCCTGGACGTAGGCGGTGCCGTCGCGCAGCAGGGCGGTGCGGATCGCGATGGCGGTGTCGGAGTCGCCGGCGAAGTCGAGATAGCCGACACAGCCGCCGTACAGACCGCGCCGGGAGGGCTCCAGCTCCTCGATGATCTGGAGGGCGCGCGGCTTGGGGGCGCCGGAGAGGGTGCCCGCGGGGAAGCAGGCGGTGAGCACGTCGAAGGCGGTGCGGCCCTGCGCGACCTGCCCGGTGACCGTCGAGACGATGTGCATGACGTGGCTGTAGCGCTCGACGGACATGAAGTCGACGACCTCGACACTGCCCGGTTCGCAGACCCGGCCCAGGTCGTTGCGGCCCAGGTCGACCAGCATCAGATGCTCGGCGCGCTCCTTGGGGTCGGCCATCAGCTCGTCCGCGAGGGCCTGGTCCTCCTGGACGGAGGCGCCGCGCGGGCGGGTTCCGGCGATGGGGTGGACCATGGCCCGGCCGTCCTCGACCTTCACCAGCGCCTCGGGGCTGGAGCCCACCACGTCGAAGGCGCCGTCCTCGCCGCCGTCGGGGCCCTCGAAGCGGAAGAGGTACATGTACGGGCTGGGGTTGGTGGCCCGCAGCACCCGGTAGACGTCCAACGCGCCGGCCGTACACGGGGTTTCGAACCGCTGGGAGGGCACGACCTGGAAGGCCTCACCGGCCCGGATGCGCTCCTTGATGTCCTCGACGGCGTCCTGGTAGGCCGCGCCGCCCCACTTGGCGGTGTACGGCGGGACCTCGGACGGCGGCAGCGCGGCGGCGCCGGCGGGCGCGGGCCGGGCGAGGTCGTCGGCCATGGTGTCCAGGCGGGCCACCGCGTCCGCGTAGGCCTCGTCGATGCCGGTGTCGAGGTCGTTGTGGTTGATCGCGTTGGCGATCAGCAGGACGGTGCCGCTCCAGTGGTCGAGGACGGCGAGGTCCGAGGTGAGCAGCATGGTGAGTTCGGGCAGCCGGAGGTCGTCGGTGGTCTGCTCGCCGATCTTCTCCAGGCGGCGCACGATGTCGTAGCCGAGGTAGCCGACCATGCCGCCGGTGAACGGCGGCAGTCCCTCGCCCTCGATGAGGTCCCGGGGGGTGTGCAGGGTCTCGACGGCGGCGCGCAGGACGGCGAGCGGGTCCCCGTCGGTGGGCACGCCGACGGGCGGGGTGCCGAGCCAGTGCGCCTGCCCGTCGCGGGTGGTGAGGGTGGCGGCGCTGCGGACGCCGATGAAGGAGTAGCGCGACCACGTACGGCCGTTCTCGGCGGATTCCAGGAGGAAGGTGCCGGGGCGTTCGGCGGCGAGTTTGCGGTAGAGCCCGACCGGTGTGTCGCCGTCCGCGAGCAGCCGCCGGGTGACGGGGATGACCCGCCGGTCCTTGGCGAGGGTGCGGAAGGTGTCGAGGTCCGGAAGGGCGGTGCCGGTGGTTCCCGTGGTCATGGCGCGGAGCCTACTGGTCCCGGGCGTCCCGGGTGGTCAGAACGTCCGCGTCGAAGCAGGTGCGGTCGCCGGTGTGGCAGGCGGCGCCGACCTGGTCGACCCGGACCAGGACGGTGTCGGCGTCGCAGTCCAGCGCCACCGACTTCACATGCTGGACGTGGCCGGAGGTATCGCCCTTGACCCAGTACTCCTGGCGGCTGCGGGACCAGTACGTGCAGCGGCCGGTGGCCAGGGTGCGGCGCAGCGCCTCGTCGTCCATCCAGCCGAGCATCAGCACTTCGCCGGTGTCGTACTGCTGGGCGATGGCCGGGACCAGGCCGTCGGCGCCGCGCTTGAGACGGGCGGCGATGGCGGGGTCGAGGGCGGGGGTGGTGTCCGGGGTGGTGGCGCGGCTGCTCATGGTCTCCATTGTGCCGTGCGGCATCCTGCCTTTATGCATCCTCAGCAGCCGTCCGCGCCGCCCCCGCCGCCGGACCCGGACCGCGCCGCGCGGGTCGCGGCGCGGGTCCTGGGTGCGGTCTTCGCGGCGGCGGTCGTGGTGGCCGTGGTGGTCGCGGTGGTGGTGCTCCGCTCGTAGCGCGTGGCTACGGATCCTCGTAGCGCGTGCCTACGGGGCGGGGGCCGGGCTCACACGCCCAGCTTCGCCGCCGTCACCAGGTCGACCGCCTCCTTGTCGCCGTCCAGCTGCACATCGGCGACCTCCTGCCGGCCGAAGGCGAACATGGTCAGTTCGCCCGGTTCGCCGACGACGGTGACCACCGGGGTACCGCGATGGGCCACCGCGGTCCGCCCGTCCGGCCGCCGCAGCACCAGGCCCACCGGCGATTTCCGGCCGAGCACCCGGGCCATCCGCTCGATCCTGGACCACAGGGCGTCCGCGAACACGGGGTCCAGCTCGCGGGCCGCCCAGTCCGGCTGGGCGCGGCGGACATCCTCGGCGTGGACGTAGAACTCGACGGTGTTGGACGCCTCGTCGATCTGCTTCAGGGCGAACGGCGACATCCGCGGCGGGCCGGTCCTGATCAGGTGGATCAGCTCCTCGTACGGCTTGCCCGCGAACTCCGCCTGGACCCGTTCCAGCCGGGCGGCCAGCGGTTTGACGAGGAGTCCGCCGGCCGCGTCGGCGCGCCGCTCGCGCACCACCACGTGCGCGGCCAGGTCCCGCGCGCGCCAGTTCTCACACAGCGTCGGCGCCTCGGGGCCGGCGCTCTCCAACAAGTCGGCGAGAAGGAGCCGTTCACGCTTCGCATGGGTCGACATGCGGCCAGCCTACGACCGGCCCCGCACCCCTGCCACGGGGCCGCGCCCGGGGCCCGTGCCGGTGGCCCCGCGCTTGCCCCGACCGACGGGCCCGCCCCGGTCAGGACGCGCCCGGGTCCACATGCTCCATCAGGATGCGTGCCAGCTCCCGGGCGGCGCGCGGCGGGGAGACGTCGCCCCGGTGGGCGACGGACACCACGCGGTGCATTCCGGGCGTCGAGAAGCGGGTGATCCGCAGGCCGGAGCGCTCGGCGACCATGCTGGGCACGACGGCGACGCCCAGCCCGGCGCGGACGAAGCCGAGGACCGCGTCCATCTCGCCGCCCTCGACGGTGAAGGCCGGTTCGAAGCCGGCCGCCCGGCAGGCCGCGGTGGTGAATTCCCGCAGGTCGTAGCCGCGGCGGAACATCGCCAGCGGCCGGCCGCGCAGATCCTCCACCCGGATGCGGGTGCGCCGGCCGACGGGGGCGGGGCGGTCGGGCGCGGAGACCACGACGAGTTCCTCGCGCAGCAGCTCGGAGGTGGTCAGGGCGGGGGCCTGGAGCGGGAGCGGGGTGATGATCAGGGCCAGGTCCAGGGCGCCGTCTGCCAGCGCCCGGACCAGGTCCTGCGAGCCGTCCTCGGTGACGATCAGGTCCACGCCCGGGTAGCCGGCGTGGAAGGCGCGCAGGACGTCGGGGACGAGGCTGGCGCAGAGGCTGGGCGGGGCGCCGAGGCGGAGCCGGCCGCGGCGCAGCTGGGCGACCTCCTGAACCTCGCGGCGGGCGGTCTCGGCGTCGGCGAGGATGCGCCGGGCGAACGGCAGCAGCGTCTCGCCGGCGTCGGTGAGGGTGATGTGGCCGCGGGCCCGGTGGAAGAGCTCCGCTCCCAGCTCCCGTTCCAGGGCGCGGATTTGCTGGGACAGGGAGGGCTGGGCGACATGTTCGCGCTCGGCGGCGCGGGTGAAGTGCCGGGTGTCGGCCACGGCGGCGAAGTAGCGGAGCTGCTGCAACTGCATACGACGACGGTAAGGCATCGATAGGCAGCGCCTATGGAGATGAGCCGCACCATGTCTTGGACTGATGGGCCACCCGGTCCCTACCGTCGGGACCCATGGCACTGGACACACGGACGGACCGACGGACGTCCTTCGCGGCTCTGCTGTGGGGCTCGACCGTCGGCAAGAAGACGGTGATGGCCGTGAGCGGGCTGGTCATGCTGCTCTACCTGGTCGTCCACATGATCGGCAATCTGAAGATCTTCTTCGGGGCGGACGAGTTCAACGGCTACGCCCACTGGCTGCGCGTCGTCGGGGAACCCTTCATGCACGAGGAGTGGACCCTGTGGCTGGTCCGTGTGGTCCTCGTGGCCGCCGTCGTCGCCCATGCCACGTCCGCCTACCAGCTCAGCCGCCGCGACCTCAGGGCGCGGCCGAGCCGCTATGCCCACCCGTCGCCCGGCCACCGCCCCCGGCGGAGGCGCTTCGCGCCGCACCTCCTCGCCCGGAGCAGCTACGCCACCCGCACCATGCGGTGGGGCGGGATCATCCTCGGGCTGTTCATCGTCTGGCATCTCCTCGACCTGACGACCGGCACCGTGCACACCGGCGGCTTCCAGGCGGGCCATCCGTACCAGAACGTCGTGGACACCTTCTCCACCTGGTACGGCAACGTCATCTACCTCGTCGCGATGCTCGCCCTCGGGCTGCACATCCGGCACGGCTTCTGGAGCGCCGCACAGACGCTCGGCGTCGGCAGCCGGACCCGCGAACGCCTGCTGAAGACCCTCGCCCAGGTCCTCGCGCTGGTGCTGACCGCGGGCTTCATCTCCGTACCCGTCGCCGTCATGACCGGAGTGGTGAGCTGACATGACCTCTTACGCCAACTACGCGACCGGGGAGCCGGTCCACGACACCAAGGCGCCGGACGGGCCGGTCGCCGGGCGCTGGGACAAGCGGCGCTTCGAGGCGAAGCTCGTCAACCCCGCCAACCGCCGCAAGCACACCGTGATCGTGGTCGGCACCGGTCTCGCGGGCGGCTCGGCCGGTGCCACACTCGCCGAACAGGGCTACCACGTCGTCCAGTTCTGCTATCAGGACTCGCCGCGCCGCGCCCACTCGATCGCCGCGCAGGGCGGTATCAACGCGGCGAAGAACTACCGCAACGACGGTGACTCGGTCCACCGGCTGTTCTACGACACCGTCAAGGGCGGCGACTTCCGGGCCCGCGAGTCGAATGTGCACCGGCTGGCGCAGATCTCCGTCGAGATCATCGACCAGTGCGTCGCCCAGGGCGTCCCCTTCGCGCGGGAGTACGGCGGTCTGCTCGACACCCGCTCCTTCGGCGGCGTCCAGGTGTCCCGGACCTTCTACGCCCGCGGGCAGACGGGCCAGCAGCTGCTGCTCGGCGCCTACCAGGCGCTGTCGCGGCAGATCGCCGCCGGGAACGTGGAGCTGCATCCGCGGACCGAGATGCTCGACCTGATCGTCATCGACGGCCGGGCCCGCGGCATCGTCGCCCGCGACCTCGTCACCGGGAGGATCGACACCCACTTCGCGGACGCCGTGGTCCTCGCGTCCGGCGGCTACGGCAACGTCTTCCACCTCTCGACGAACGCCATGAACTCCAACGCCACCGCGATCTGGCGGGCCCACCGCCGGGGCGCCTACCTCGCCAACCCCTGCTTCACCCAGATCCACCCGACCTGCATCCCGCGCACCGGCGACCACCAGTCGAAGCTGACGCTGATGAGCGAGTCGCTGCGCAACGACGGCCGGATCTGGGTGCCGAAGGCCCACGGCGACACCCGCCCGCCCGCCGAGATCCCCGAGGACGAACGCGACTACTACCTGGAGCGCACCTACCCGTCCTTCGGCAACCTCGTGCCGCGGGACATCGCCTCCCGCGCCGCGAAGAACGTCTGCGACGAGGGCCGCGGTGTCGGCCCCGGCGGGCAGGGCGTCTACCTCGACTTCGCGGACGCCATCGCGCGGCTGGGCCGGGCGGAGGTCGAGGAGAAGTACGGCAACCTCTTCGAGATGTACGCGCGGATCACCGCGGAGGACCCGTACGAGGTCCCGATGCGGATCTACCCCGCCGTGCACTACACGATGGGCGGACTGTGGGTCGACTACGACCTCCAGACGACCGTCCCGGGCCTCTTCGCGATCGGGGAGGCCAACTTCTCCGACCACGGGGCGAACCGGCTCGGCGCGTCCGCGCTGATGCAGGGGCTGGCCGACGGCTACTTCGTCCTGCCGTCCACCATCAACGACTACCTGGCGCGCCACCCGCACCACGACGAGGTCTCCGCCGACCACCCGGCGGTCACCGGGGCGGTACGGGAGACGGAGGACCGGCTCGCGCGGCTGCTCGCCGTCGGCGGGGACCGTACGCCGGACTCCTTCCACCGGGAACTCGGCGAGCTGATGTGGGAGTTCTGCGGCATGGCCCGCACCGACGCCGGTCTGCGCAAGGCCCTCGACCGGATCCCGCAGATCCGCGAGGAGTTCTGGCGCCGCCTCAAGGTGCCCGGCACCGGCGTGGGGGTACCCCCCGCGAAGCGAGGGGGAGAGTTCAACCAGTCCCTGGAGAAGGCCCACCGCATCGTGGACTACCTGGAGCTCGCCGAGCTGATGTGCCTCGACGCGCTGCACCGGGCCGAGTCCTGCGGCGGCCACTTCCGCACCGAGTCGCAGACCCCGGACGGCGAGGCCGCGCGCCGCGACGAGGCGTTCTCCTACGCCGCGGCCTGGGAGTTCACCGCCACCGGCGCGGCCCCCGTCCTCCACAAGGAAGACCTGGTCTTCGAGTACGTCCACCCCACCCAGCGGAGCTACGCATGAGGCTCACCCTGCGCGTCTGGCGCCAGCGGAACGCCGCCGCCGACGGCGCCCTGTCCACCTACGAGATCGACGGCATCTCACCGGACATGTCGTTCCTGGAGATGCTCGACACCCTCAACGAGGAGCTGATCCTCAGCGGTGACGACCCGGTCGCCTTCGACCACGACTGCCGCGAGGGCATCTGCGGCGCCTGCTCGCTCGTCATCAACGGCGCGGCGCACGGCCCGGAGCGGACAACGACCTGCCAGCTGCACATGCGGTCCTTCCGGGACGGCGACACCATCGACATCGAGCCGTGGCGCGCCGCGGCGTTCCCGGTCGTCAAGGACCTGGTCGTCGACCGCTCCGCCTTCGACCGGATCATTCAGGCCGGCGGCTACATCACCGCGCCGACCGGCGCCGCGCCCGAGGCCCATGCCACCCCCGTGCCCAAGCCGGACGCCGACTCCGCGTTCGAGCACGCCGAGTGCATCGGCTGCGGGGCCTGCGTGGCGGCCTGCCCGAACGGGGCCGCGATGCTGTTCACCTCCGCCAAGGTGAACCATCTCAATGTGCTGCCGCAGGGCGCGCCCGAGCGCGGGACCCGGGTGCTGGACATGGTGGCGCGGATGGACGAGGAGGGCTTCGGCGGCTGCACCCTCGCCGGCGAGTGCGCCACCGCCTGCCCCAAGGGCATCCCGCTGTTCAGCATCACGGCGATGAACCGTGAGTTCCTGCGGGCGGCGCGGAAGGGCCGCTGAGTCAGACCGCGGCGGTCCCGATGAGGCCCTCCCGGGTGACGAGCGCGGCCAGCTCCGCCTCGCTCCGCCCCTCGGTGCCCTCGGGCCGCCGCGGCAGGACCATATAGCGGCTCTCCGCGCTGGAGTCCCACACCGTGATCGTGGTGTCGGCGGGCAGCTCCAGCCCGAACTCGGCGAGTACGGCCCGGGGTTCGCGCACCACCCGCGAGCGGTATGCCTCGCTCTTGTACCAGGACGGCGACGGCCCCAGCAGCCCGATCGGGTAGCAGGAGCACAGCGTGCACACGAGGACATGGTGCGTGGTGGCGGTGTTCGCGACGACCTTGAGCCGCTGCTCCTGGATGCCGCCCGCCATCGAGAGCCCCACTGCGGGCAGCGCCGCGTTCGCGTCGGCCAGCAGCCGCTCCCGGAACCCCGGGTCGGTCCAGGCCCGCGCCACGATCCGCGCCCCGTTGACCGGCGAGGCCCCTGCCAGCATCGCGGCGAGCGCCGCGTCCAGCTGCTCCTCGGTGACCACTCCGGCCTCGGTCAGCCGCGCCTCCAGCCGCCTGACCCGCGCCGCCACCGGTGTGCTCGTGTGCTCGCCGCTCATGCGCCGTCCTCCCGTACCCGCTCGATGTACGACTCCCAGAGGTCGACGGTGACCTCGTGACCGCCCTCGCCCCACAGATCGCGCGCGGCGAAGGCCACGGTGTAGACGGGCTCGACGCGTGGTGCGGCGACGCCGGCCGCGCTCTCGTCGGCGAGCGCCCACCGCCCCTGGCACTCGACGATCCGCCCCACCTGTCCGCGCACATACCGCGGCACCCGGGTGTGCCCCTCCGGGTCGACGGCGCGCACCCGCACCCGCTCCCCCGCCCGGAAGTCAGCCATCGCCGAGCAGCCCCCGTTCGGCGAGCAGCGTCTCGATCGCGTGCAGCCAGCGCTCGTAGTACGACGCCGCCAGATACTCCTGCGGGGCCATCCGCTCGACGGCGTCCCGGAACTGGTCGAGCCGGTAGACCCCGTTCCGCACCAGCACGGCGTTCAGCGCGAAGACCCGCGCCTCCCAGTCCGCATGGAACGGCGGCTCGTCCGCCTCGATCTCCAGGGCCCCGAACCCGGCCTGGCCACCCACATCGTTGACACGGCTCATGGCCCGAGCCTAGGGGCGCGCCGCCGTCAGCGCACCGGGTGACCCGCCTCCCGCAGGGCGTCCTTGACCTGGGAGATACGCAGATCGCCGAAGTGGAAGACGGAGGCGGCCAGCACCGCGTCGGCGCCGGCGGCGACGGCCGGGGCGAAGTCGTCCAGCGTGCCGGCGCCGCCGGAGGCGATCACCGGGACGGTGACGTGCTTGCGCACCGCCTCGATCATCGCGACGTCGTAGCCGTCCTTGGTGCCGTCGGCGTCCATGGAGTTCAGCAGGATCTCGCCGGCGCCCAGTTCGGCGGCGCGGTGGGCCCATTCGACGGCGTCGATACCGGTGCCGCGACGGCCGCCGTGGGTGGTGACCTCGTAGCCGGACGGGGTGCCCGCTTCGGTGCGGCGGGCGTCGACCGAGAGGACCAGGACCTGGCTGCCGAAGCGCTCGGCGATCTCGCGGATCACGTCGGGGCGGGCGATGGCGGCGGTGTTGACCCCGACCTTGTCGGCACCGGCCCGCAGCAGCTTGTCGACGTCCTCGGGCGTGCGCACGCCGCCGCCGACGGTCAGCGGGATGAAGACCTGCTCGGCGGTGCGGCGGACCACGTCATAGGTGGTCTCGCGGTTGCCGGAGGAGGCGGTGATGTCGAGGAAGGTCAGCTCGTCGGCGCCCTCGTCCCCGTAGATCTTCGCCATCTCGACGGGGTCACCGGCGTCCCGCAGGTTCTGGAAGTTGACGCCCTTGACGACCCGGCCGTTGTCGACGTCCAGGCAAGGGATGACTCGGACCGCCAGGGTCATGTCGGTTCAGGCCTCTCTGACATTTCTCGGAAAGCTTCCAGTTCCACTTCGACCAGGACGCGGGAGTCGACGAAGCCGGAGACCACGACCAGGGTCGAGGCCGGCGGCGTCGCGGCGAACAGCTCCCGGTGGGCGCGGCCGGCCGCGTCCACGTCGCGCAGATGGGTGAGGTACAGACGGGTGCGGAGGACCGCTTCGGCGCCGAGGCCGAAGGGGGTGAGGGCCTCCAGGGCGTTGGCGAGGGCGACCTTGGTCTGCACATAGGGGTCGCCCTCCCCCTGGAGGACACCGTCGATCAGCGGCATCGTGCCGGCGACCAGGACCCGGTCACCGGCCGCCACGGCGCGTGCGAAGCCGATCTTCTCTTCCCAGGGACCGCCGGTCCGTACGCGCTCGATGGTCATCACGCCGCCTTTCGTCCGCTGTTACGACACTGCCGCCAGCGCCTCTTCGAGGGTGAACGCCTTCGCATAGAGCGCCTTGCCGACGATCGCGCCCTCCACACCTTCCGGCACCAGCGTGGCCAGCGCCCGCAGGTCGTCGAGCGAGGACACGCCGCCGGAGGCGACGACGGGGCGGTCGGTGGCGGCGCAGACGTTGCGCAGCAGCTCCAGGTTGGGGCCCTGGAGGGTGCCGTCCTTGTTGATGTCGGTGACGACGTAGCGGGCGCAGCCCTCGGCGTCGAGGCGGGCCAGCGTCTCGTAGAGGTCGCCGCCGTCGCGGGTCCAGCCGCGGCCGCGCAGCGTCGTCCCGCGCACGTCCAGACCGACCGCGATCTGGTCCCCGTGCTCGGCGATGACCTTGGCGACCCACTCGGGGGTCTCCAGCGCGGCGGTGCCGAGGTTGACCCGGCGGCAGCCGGTGGCGAGGGCGGCGGCGAGCGTGTCGTCGTCGCGGATGCCGCCGGACAGCTCGACCTTGATGTCCATGGAGCGGGCGACCTCGGCGATCTGCGCCCGGTTGTCGCCGGTGCCGAAGGCCGCGTCGAGGTCGACGAGATGCAGCCATTCGGCGCCGGACCGCTGCCAGGCGAGGGCCGCCTCCAGCGGGTCGCCGTAGGAGGTCTCGGAGCCGGACTCGCCGTGGACGAGGCGGACGGCCTGGCCGTCGCGGACATCGACGGCGGGGAGGAGTTCGAGCTTCGGCATCAGGGGGCTCACAGGGTGTTGATCCAGTTGGTCAGGAGCTGGGCGCCGGCGTCGCCGGACTTCTCGGGGTGGAACTGGGTGGCCCACAGCGGGCCGTTCTCGACCGCGGCCACGAAGGGCGCGCCGTGCGTGGCCCAGGTGACCTTGGGGGCGGTGAGGTGCGGGTTGCCGACCTCCAGCTCCCAGTCGTGCACCGCGTAGGAGTGCACGAAGTAGTAGCGGGCGTCGGCGGGCAGACCGGCGAAGAGCTGTGAGCCCTCGGCGGCCTCGACGGTGTTCCAGCCCATGTGCGGGACGATGTCGGCCTTGAGCGGGCCGACCGTGCCGGGCCACTCGTCCAGGCCCTCGGTCTCCACACCGTGCTCGATGCCTCGGCCGAAGAGGATCTGCATGCCGACGCAGATGCCCATGACGGGGCGGCCGCCGGACAGCCGGCGGCCCACCAGCCAGTCACCGCGGGCCTGCTTCAGCCCGGCCATACAGGCGGCGAACGCGCCGACGCCGGGGACCAGCAGTCCCTCGGCGTTCATCGCCCGGTCGAAGTCCCGGGTGATCTCCACGTCGGCGCCGACGTGCGCCAGGGCGCGCTCGGCGGAGCGGACGTTGCCGAAGCCGTAGTCGAAGACGACGACCTTCTTACGGGGTGCCGAGGCGGTCAATTCCATACCTCCAACCGGAGCACACCGGCGGCCAGACACAGCGCCGAGCCCACGGACAACAGCACGATCAGGCTCTTGGGCAGCTGCTGCTTCCAGAAGGAGTAGACGCCGCCGAGGAGGAAGAGCCCGAGCAGGATGAAGACGGTGGAGAGACCGTTCACGGGCTACAGGGCTCCCTTGGTGGAGGGGATGATGCCGGCCGCCCGCGGGTCGCGCTCACTGGCGTAGCGCAGCGCCCGGGCCAGCGCCTTGAACTGGCACTCCACGATGTGGTGGGCGTTGCGGCCGTACGGCACGTGGATGTGCAGCGCTATCTGGGCCTGGGCGACGAAGGACTCGAAGATGTGCCGGGTCATCGTCGTGTCGTAGGAGCCGATCATCGGCGCCATGTTCTCCGGCTCGGTGTGCACCAGGTACGGGCGGCCGGAGAGGTCGACGGTCACCTGGGCCAGCGACTCGTCCAGCGGGACGGTGCAGTTGCCGAAGCGGTAGATCCCGGACTTGTCACCGAGGGCCTGCTTGAAGGCGGCACCCAGGGCGAGGGCGGTGTCCTCGATGGTGTGGTGGGTGTCGATGTGCAGATCGCCGTCGGTCTTGACCTTGAGGTCGAACAGGCCGTGCCGGCCGAGCTGGTCGAGCATGTGGTCGTAGAAGCCGACACCGGTCGACACGTCCACGTCGCCGCGGCCGTCGAGATCGATCTCGACGAGCACGGACGTTTCCTTCGTCGTGCGCTCCACGCGTCCTACGCGGGTCATCGCTTGCTCTCCTTCAGTACTGCGCGAACCGCGTCGAGGAACGCGTCGTTCTCGGCCGGGGTGCCGGCGGTGACCCGCAGCCAGCCCGGTACGCCGTTGTCACGGACCAGCACGCCGTGGTCGAGGATCGCCTGCCAGGTGGCGTGGGAGTCCTCGAAGAGGCCGAACTGTACGAAGTTGGCGTCGGAGTCGACGACCTGGCAGCCGGCCGCCCGCAGCTCGGTGACCAGGCGGTCCCGCTCGGTCTTGAGCTGCTCGACGTACTTCAGGAGCGTCTCGGTGTGCTCCAGCGCGGCCAGCGCGGTGGCCTGGGTGACGGACGAGAGGTGGTAGGGGAGCCGGACCAGCTGGACGGCGTCGACCACGGCGGGGTCGGCGGCGAGATAGCCCAGCCGCAGCCCGGCGGCGCCGAAGGCCTTGGACATCGTCCGGGAGACCACCAGATTCGGCCGGCCCGCGAGCAGCGGCAGCAGCGAGGGCCGGTGGCTGAACTCGCCGTAGGCCTCGTCGACCACCACCAGGGCCCCGGCCCCGTCGGCGCGGGCCGCCTGCGCCGCCTCGTACAGCGCGAGCACGGTGGCGGCCTCGACGGCGGTGCCGGTGGGGTTGTTCGGCGAGCAGATGAAGACCACGTCGGGCCGCCGCTCGGCGATGACCGCCGTGGCGGCCTCGACGTCGATGGTGAAGTCGTCGTTGCGCGGGCCGGAGATCCAGCCGGTGCCGGTGCCGCGGGAGATCAGCCCGTGCATCGAGTACGACGGCTCGAAGCCGAGGGCGGTGCGGCCGGGGCCGGCGAAGGTCTGGAGCAGCTGCTGGATGACCTCGTTGGAACCGTTGGCGGCCCAGACGTGGTCCTTGGTGACCTCGTGGCCGGCGGTGTGGGTGAGGTAGCGGGCCAGTTCGGTGCGCAGCTCGACCGCGTCCCGGTCGGGGTAGCGGTTGAGCTGCCGGGCGGCCTCGGTCACCCGCTCGGCGATCCGCCGGACCAGCGGCTCGGGCAGCGGGTAGGGGTTCTCGTTGGTGTTCAGCCGCACCGGGACGTCCAGCTGCGGCGCGCCGTAGGGCGACTTGCCGCGCAGCTCGTCCCGGATGGGGAGATCGTCGATACGGGTCACGTGGCTGCTCACTTGCTCTGCGGGACCTTCCAGTCACTGCGCTTGTCTCGTTCGCCTCCGGCAAAACGGGCCTTGACAGCGGCGCCATGGGCCGGGAGGTCCTCGGCCTCGGCGAGGGTCACCACATGGTGGGCGACCTCGGCCAGCGCGTCACGCGAGTAGTCCACGACATGGATGCCGCGCAGGAAGGACTGCACGGACAGGCCGGAGGAGTGGCAGGCGCAGCCGCCGGTGGGCAGCACGTGGTTGGAGCCGGCGCAGTAGTCGCCGAGCGAGACCGGGGCGTACGGGCCGACGAAGACCGCGCCGGCGTTGCGGACCCGGGCGGCGACGGCGGTGGCGTCGGCGGTCTGGATCTCCAGGTGTTCGGCACCGTAGGCGTCCACGACCCGCAGGCCCTCGTCGATGCCGTCGACGAGGACGGTCGCGGACTGCCGGCCGCCCAGCGCCTCGGTGATCCGCTCGATGTGCTTGGTGGCCGCGACCTGCCGCTTGAGGGCCGCGTCGACGGCGTCGGCGAGCTCGGCGGAGTCGGTGACCAGGACGGCGGCGGCGAGGGTGTCGTGCTCGGCCTGGCTGATCAGGTCGGCGGCGACGTGCTCGGGGTCGGCGGTGGCGTCCGCGAGGACCGCGATCTCGGTGGGGCCGGCCTCGGCGTCGATACCGATCCGGCCCTTGAGCAGGCGCTTGGCGGAGGCGACATAGATGTTGCCGGGGCCGGTGACGAGGTTGACCGGCAGGCACTCGTCGGTGCCGTAGGCGAACATCGCGATGGCCTGGGCGCCGCCGGCCGCGTAGACCTCGTCGACACCGAGCAGGGCGCAGGCCGCGAGGATGGTCGGGTGCGGGAGGCCGCCGAACTCCTTCTGCGGCGGGGAGGTCACGGCGATGCCCTCGACACCGGCTTCCTGCGCCGGGACCACGTTCATGACCACGGAGGACGGGTAGACCGCGAGGCCGCCGGGGACATAGAGGCCCACCCGCTCGACCGGCACCCAGCGTTCGGTGACCGTGCCGCCGGGGACGACCTTGGTGGTGACGTCCGTGCGGCGCTGTTCGCGGTGGACGATCCGGGCGCGCCGGATGGACTCCTCCAGGGCGGCGCGCACGGCCGGGTCGAGCCCGTCGAGCGCGTCCCGCAGGGCCTCGGCGGGCACCCGTACCCGCTCGATCTCCACACCGTCGAACCGCCGCGCGTAGTCGATCAGCGCCGCGGTGCCCCGATGGCGTACGTCCTCGCAGATGGGCCGCACCTTCTCCAGGGCGGCTTCCACGTCGAACTCGGCACGGGGCAGCAGGTCGCGCAGGGCGCCGCCCTCGGGAAGGGCGTCACCGCGCAGATCGATTCGGGAGATCACTCCCCCAGTGTCTCAGACCCGCTCCGGCGCCTGAGCGGCCGTATCACTCAGTGATACACAGCGGAGCACACCCCGGACGCACCGTGACCCGGCCGTTCGAAGTTGACCGGAGTTGGCCCTGACCGCGCGTGTTCAAGCAGTCACGGGGCGGGCAAGGGCCACACGACGGCGTACGGGGAGACCTGCGGGACGCAACACGACCAGTGCACCAATTGCGTCCGAACAGGTTGCGACACACCACGGGAGAGCAAGGGGGACCCACAGTGACCGAACCCGCGGACGGCGACGCGCCGGCCGAGCTACAGCTGACCTCCGCGGAATGGAGCATGTGGCAGGCGTTCCGCAACGGCAGCACCTGCGATCTGCACATCGGCGATCCGGCCAGGGACGATCCGCACGGGCAGCATCTGTGGGGCCCGGAGCGCCGGGTGCGGGCCCGGGTCGTGGCGCTGCTGCTGCTCGACGGGCCGCCCGCGCAGCCCGGCCGGGTGTCCGCCCTCAAGCTCACCGGCGCGTACATCACGGACACTCTCGACGTTGCGGGCGGCACGATCAAGCCATTCGTGGAGCTGCGGGACTGCCGCTTCGAGGCCGAGGTGGTGCTCCCCGAGAGCCGCTTCACCACCCTGCGGCTGGTGAACTGCGCGATACCCCGGGTGGAGGCGGCCCGGCTGCACACCGAGGGCGATCTCCACCTGCCGCGCTGCGTGGTGCACTCCGGCATCCGGCTCACCGACGCCCACATAGGCACGGACCTGATGCTCAACCAGACCGTGGTGCACAAGGACCGCCAGGGCCGGTCGATCATGGCGGACGGGATGACCGTCACCCAGGACCTCCAGGCCGAGATGCTGGAGTCCTACGGCGAGCTGTCGCTGCGCGGCGCCACCATCGGGGTGTCGCTGAGCCTGCGCGGCAGCCGGCTGAGCAACCCCTTCGGCCGCCGCGCCCTGAACGCCCCGCAGCTGACCGTCGAGCGCACCCTCTATCTGACCGCCGCCGGACTGCCCAACTCCCCGTTCTCCAGCGGCGCCACTCCCCCGTACGGCACCGCCTACACCCCCTCCCGCGGCACCCGGGTGCAGCGCTTCGAGTGCGAGGGCGGGATGCGGCTGGACGACGGGCGGTTCGGCGACGCGGTCGACTTCGAGCACGCCCGGTTCATCATGGAGTCCGACCAGGAACTGTCGCTGCGCCGCATCCAGACGCCCGAGCTGCGGTTCCTCGGCGAGCGCCCGCAGCGCGGCCGGGTGATCCTCTCCGGCGCCCGGGTGGTCAATCTCGTCGACAAGTCGGCGAGCTGGCCCGGGCTCGGCGGCCTGTGGATGGCCGGCTTCGCCTACGAGACGCTGATCCCGCGCGGCCACTTCCCGCTCTCGCTGCGGCTCCAGTGGGTGGCCGCGGCGACCCCCGAGTACGCGCCCGAGCCGTACGAGATGCTCGCCGCCTCGCTGCGCACCACCGGTGAGGACGCCGACGCCCGCGAGGTGCTGCTGGCCAAGCAGCGGCGCCGCCGCGAGACGCTGCCGCTGGCCGCGAAGACCTGGGGCTTCCTCCAGGACTGGACGGTGGCCTACGGCTACCGCCCGGGACGGGCCGCGGTATGGATGGCCATCCTGTGGGCGATCGGCACGATCTACTTCTCGATGTCCCCGCCACCGCCCCTCAAGACCGGCGAGACACCGCCCTGGAATCCGTACCTCTACTCCCTCGACCTGCTGCTGCCGGTAATAGACCTCAACCAGAGCGGCGCCTGGAAACCGGGCGGCGGCGCCCAGTGGGCAGCCGCAGTACTCATCCTCGCAGGCTGGGTCCTGGCCACAACGGTCGCGGCGGGCGCCTCCCGCCTGCTCCGACGGCAGTAGCCAGTGCACCACGACCGACGAGGCACACCGGCCCACCACCTGCACCCCCACCGGCCTCCTCTTCCCACCCACCACAACGGGAGGTGACGGGCCGGAGGGGTAGGGGTGTGGGACGTAAAGCGAAGCAGTCCCACACCCCTACCCCTCCGGCCCGTCCCCGCACCCCGACAGCCCCGCGCAGCGGACCCGCCCGCCGCAGGCGCACCCGCGAAACGAACCACGGCGAGATTCCCGCCCACGTGGGAACACAGCCAAGCGCAGCGTCTAGGCTTACGGGCTGTGACCTCCCTGCGCCTACCGCTCTTCCCGCTGAACTCGGTGCTGTTCCCGGGACTCGTGCTCCCGCTGAACGTCTTCGAGGCGCGGTACCGGGCCATGATGCGCGATCTGAGCGCCGTACCCGAGGACGACCGCCGCTTCGCGGTGATCGCGATCCGGGACGGCCGGGAGGTCGCCGCCACCGCCCAGGGCATGCCCGACAACACCGTCCCCGCGTCGGACGGTCCCGCGGCGGGCTTCGGTGACGACCCGGTGCAGGCGTTCCACACCGTGGGCTGTATCGCCGACGCGGCCACCATCCGGGAGAAGTCGTCCGACGACGACACCGGCTACGAGGTCCTCGCCACCGGCACCACCCGCTTCCGGCTGCTGTCGGTGGATGCCTCCGGGCCGTATCTGACCGGTGAGCTGGAGGAACTGGAGGACGACGACGGCGAGGGCGCCGCCGCGCTGGCCTCGGGCGTCGTACGGGCGTTCCGGACCTACCAGAAGCGGCTGGCCTGGGCGAACGAGCGGACGCTGTCGAGCGGGCAGGATCTGCCGGCCGACCCGTCCGTGCTGTCCTACCTGGTCGCCGCGGCGGCCGTGCTGGACGTGCCCGCCAAGCAGCTGCTGCTGGAGGCGCCGGACACCGCGGCCCGGCTGGCGCAGGAGCTGAAACTGCTTCGCCAGGAGTCGGCGGTGCTCGGTAAGCTCCCGTCGCTGCCGGCGGTGGATCTGACCCGGCAGCCGACCAGCCCCAACTGAACGAGCGGCCCCGCTGCCGGGCCCCTGACGCGAGGCACGAAGACGTTGGCGAAGAAGTCCAAGAAGTCCGTCGGCACCCCGGCGACCGTCGCCCTCACCGCGGCCGGCGTCCCGTTCACCACGCACTCCTACGAGCACGACCCGGCCGCCCCGTCGTACGGCGAGGAGGCCGCCGAGGCGCTCGGTGTCGCGCCGGACCAGGTGTTCAAGACCCTGCTGGCGGACGTCGACGGCACCCTGACGGTCGCCGTGGTCCCGGTGTCGGGGTCGCTGGACCTCAAGGCGCTGGCGGCCGCGGTGGGCGGCAAGCGGGCCACGATGGCCGACCCGGCGGCGGCCGAGCGCAGCACGGGCTATGTCCGCGGCGGTATCTCGCCGCTGGGGCAGCGCAAGCGGCTGCGCACGGTCGTGGACGCCTCGGCCGAGGGCCGGCCGACGGTCTGTGTCTCGGCCGGGCGGCGCGGGCTGGAGGTCGAGCTGGCGCCCGGGGATCTCGTGGCGCTCACGGGGGCGCACCTCGCGCCGATCGCCCGCGGCTGAACGCGGCGCGGGGCGGCCGGTGGACCGGCCGCCCCGTGCGTTCCGCGGCGCTCAGCCCTCGGCGGGCGGCTTCCCGTCGTGGTGCTCCCGCAGCCGGTCCGAGACCTCCTGCTGCGGTGTCTCCTGAGCCAGTGGTGCCTGCTGGGCCTGCGGTGTCTCCTGGTCCTGCGGTGCCTGCTGGGCGTGCTGCCCCTCCGGCCCCTGCTCCCCGTGCTCCCCGGGCTGCCCCTGGAGCCAGTACGGCGCCTCCGGCACCGGGTCGCGCGGTCCGAACAGTGCGGACAGCACCAGCTGGGTGACCATCGCCCCCATCGGCCAGGCCAGCAGGGCGCCCTTGGCCTGCAGCCGCAGCGGGCCGTCGAAGACCACACCGGGGCCGACCTGCTTGGCGTGCGCCACCACGTCCGGGGTGGGGCCCAGCCACATCCCCGTCATCCAGCCCAGCGTCGCGCCCAGCAGCCCGCCCACGACCAGCGCCACGACCAGTGGGATCCCGCCGCGCCGGCGGAAGAGGAAGACCACGGCGGTGGTGAGCACACCGAACGCGAAGGCCAGCAGGAGGAAGGTGCCGTCCGCGCCGATCGACTCCTCGCCCTCGGTGTTCTTGAGGTAGACGTTGCGGGTGTCCGCGACCAGCGGGACATGCGGCGCGAGCCAGTTCCACAGCAGGCCGAGCAGCACACCGGTCACCGCGACCAGGAGCGCGATCAGCGCACCCTCCCGCAGCTCGCGGGCCGTCTCCGGGCCGACGGAACCACCGTGATCGGCGGCGGGCGCGGCCTCGGGGTGCCGGGGCTCTTCGGGCGGTTGGTTGTCGCGGGGCGTCAGCGGTGCGGTCACACCGTCATCGTGCCAGGTGGGGCTGGTGGGACCGGCAGCAGGACGCCCGTTCGGCGGGGTGGCAGCGCTCATCGGGTCGCCGCCCGGCGATAGGCCCAGGTGGCGACGGCCAGCGACAGCACCCCGACGGCCGCGCAGACGCCCAGGTCGGCGCCGACCGCGACCCAGTCCGGGTGCGGGTCGAAGCTGCGCGCCAGCGCCTCCACGCCATACGTCGACGGCAGCAGATCACGGGCCCAGCCGA
The DNA here is from genome assembly GCF_030406865.1 of Streptomyces sp. P9-2B-2. Classification (NCBI taxonomy): domain Bacteria; kingdom Bacillati; phylum Actinomycetota; class Actinomycetes; order Kitasatosporales; family Streptomycetaceae; genus Streptomyces; species Streptomyces sp. P9-2B-2. The sequence goes on from NZ_CP129126.1 coordinate 2,465,508, forward strand.
TCACCCCGGGCATCCGCTCGGCCGGCAGGACGCCCAGCAGCAGCGCCGCCGACATCCCCAACTGGCCGCAGAGCGTGGCGAGTTCCTGACGCGGGGCGAGCAGGCCGAGGGCCGCGCCGAGACCGGCCAGCGCCGCCCCGGCGAGCGGGAGCACCGCGGCCAGCACCCACAGATGGGACATCGGCAGCTGGAAGAGCACACAGCCGGTGACCGCGGTGACCACCGTCCCCGGCACGGTGAACGAGGCGTACGCGGCGGCGGCGCCGAGCACCACGGCGGCCGGCGGCACCGGCAGCGTGGCGTAGTGGTCGAGCCCGCCGCCGGCCCGCAGCTGGCCGAAGTACTGGGCGAGGAGGTTGAGCGCCACGAAGGCGACGACCAGCACGCTGGAGCCGGACACCACCGACCGCGCCGGTTCGCCGCCGTCGACCACCCCGCGCAGCAGGACCATGATCCCGATGGACTGGAAGGTGGCGACGAACAGCAGCGGGATCCGTGCGACCCGGGCCCGGGAGAGCTGGGCTCGGTAGACGGCGACCAGCGCGGGCACCAGACGGGCGGACGGCGCCAGCGGCGCGGCCTCCGCCTCGTCTCGTACCCCGGTGGCCGGGGCCGCCCCGGCCACCGCCTGCACGGGAACCACACTCACGCTGTCATCACGCCTTCCTCGCTGCCCCCGTGGTCGTGCATACGTCCGCCGGACCGGTCCCCGTTCACGCCTTGACCAGCCCCTCGGCACGGCCGCCGAGGGCCAGGTAGACATCTTCCAGGCTCGGCGTGGCGAGGGTGAAGTCGTCGAGGGCGGCGAAGGCGGGGCCCGCGGTGACGGCGGCGACGGCGGAGCGGGCCCGGTCGGCGGGCAGGCGGAGGGTCCAGCGGCGGCCGGAGGCGTGTGCGGCAGCCTCCAGGGCGGCGACCTCGGGCACGTCCAGCGGCGGGCGGTCGCGCCACACCAGCTCCAGCCGCACCTCGTCGCTCACCATTTCCTTCAGGCCGCCGGGCGTGTCGCAGGCGATCACCCGGCCGCGGTCGATCACCGCGACCCGGTCGAGCACGCTCTCGGCCTCCAGGACGTTATGCGTCACCAGCACCACCGTGACGCCGCGCTCGGCCCGCCGCCGGTCCACCGCGGCCCATACGGCGCGCCGCGCGACCGGGTCCATCCCGGTGGTCGGCTCGTCCAGCACCAGCAGCGGCCGCTCGCCGATCAGCGCGGTGGCGAAGCAGGCCAGCCGGCGCTGCCCGCCGGAGAGCTTCTTCAGGGCCCGTCCGGTGAGGTCCGCGAGGCCCAGCTCGTCGATCACCGCGTCCCGCTCGGCGCGCGCCTCGCGGGCCCCGAGCCCGCGCAGCCGGCCGGTGGTCTCCACGGCCAGCGCGACGGTCATCTCGTCCAGGGCGGTGGATTCCTGGCCCAGGTAGCCGAGCAGCCGGGCGGCCCGCTCCGGGTGGCGCACCAGGTCGTGGCCCAGGACGGAGATCCCGCCGGAGTCGGGGCGCAGCAGTCCGGTGAGCTGGCGCACCAGGGTGGACTTCCCGGCGCCGTTGGGGCCGAGCAGCCCGAAGATCTCGCCGCGGTGGACATCGAGGGTGATGCCGTCGCTGGCGCGTACGGCGGGCGCCTGTGCCGCCCCGCGGCGCCCGCGCATCGCGGGGTATGTCTTGACCAGGTCCCGCACGGCGCACACCGGCACTCCGCGCTCCACCTGTTTTGCGCCCGTCCTCACGAGCTATGAGGGTACGCGTCCCCGGGCCGCCTCCGGGCCGCGGGGCTCCGGCGGGCGAGCCGGGCCCGGGGCGGCGCGTCCCGTCAGTCCCCGGCCGGTGCGTGCTCGGCGGCCGTCCGCAGGTCGACCTCGCGCCAGAAACCGGCCCGGATCGCATAGCGGTCGTGCTCGTCGATCTGGTCGTCCTTGTGGGCGAGCAGCCCGAAGCGGGCGGCGTAGCGCAGCAGTTCACCGTCGATCCGGTGCGGGATGCGGGGGTACTCCGTGGACAGCTGCTGGAGGTGCGCGGCTTCGGAGAGCCGGTCGGTCCAGCGGCGGGCGAAGACCTGACCGACCTCGAAGGGGTCGCCGCTGACCGCGGTGATGTCCTCCTCGCGGTCGGCCCAGCGCTGCTCGGCGCTGGTGAGCTGGGCGAGGGTGGGCAGGGCCGCGGCCCCGTCCGGGTCGCCGGCCGGGCCGCCGCGCTCGACCCAGCCCTTGTCGGACGACCAGCGCAGGGTGGCGCCCGCCGCGGGGGCGGGCCCGCCCGCGCCGGGCGGCTGCTGGCCCGCGGCGTGCGCCCGGCCGAGGCCGGCCAGGTCCTTGGGGGTGGGCACGACCTTGGATCCGGCGCCGGGCCCGTCGGCGGCGGCCGCTCCGCTCCCGGCACCGGCCGCCGGGCGGGAGACGCCGTTGGCGCCGTTGTGCTCATGGGTGTGCTCGGCGGCTTCCGGTCCGGCCGCGGCGGCCGCCGCGGCCGCGGACTCGGGCAGCGGCGCGGAGAGGATCGCGGCGATCTCGGGGCGGGGTACCGGCGGCGGGGCGCAGGGGCCGCCGAGTTCCTTGGCGCGGACCGCGCGGGTGATCCAGGTGCGGTCCAGCACCCGCCGTTCGTCGGCCTCGGCGACCAGGTCCTCGGACTGGTTGTAGTCGCCGTCCGCGGCCTGCACGGCCCACAGATGGACGGCGACGCCGTGCTCCTTCGCCGACATCAGTCCGGGCAGCAGATCGCCGTCGCCGGTGACCAGCACGATGTCGGAGCAGGCGCGGTTACGGGCGAGTTCGGTCAGCTCGGCGTGCATGGCGGCGTCCACGCCCTTCTGCGCCCAGCGGCCGTCGCTGCGGGTCAGGGCACCCAGCCGGACGGTGACCCGGGGCATCACCCGCAGCCTGCGGTGCTCGGGCTGCGGGACGCGGTCGGGGGCGCCGTCGAACCAGTAGATCCGCAGCAGCGGGCGTTCGGTCTCCGCCTCGGCGCGCTGGCGCAGCCCCTGGATGAGGGCGGCGTGGTCGACGCTGATCCTGGAACGGGCGGGCTCTCCGGCGAGCAGACTCGCGGCGGCACCGAGCAAATATCCGGCGTCCACCAGGACGACGCAGCGATCCACGTTCCACCCTCTTCCCTGAGGTGCTGAAAGTCCGGTCGCCCCCCGGCTCGGCCCATGGCTCGAGTGTTCTTCGGCTTTCTCTGGAGTCTGCCCGACCGTACGGGCGTTATCTGCCCGAACTCGATCATCGGCGTGGCGGATTCAGCGGGGGCGTCGTACACGGTGCGTGATCAACCATATAACGCACGGTAATTGCCCGAAATGCAGGCGCCTGTCCGCCATGTCAGTCTGGTTCCGGCCCAGATCCCGGATTCCCCCCTCAGGAGGCAAAGATCATGGCCAAGGACAAGAAGCAGGACCGCAGTCAGCAGAAGGCATCCGCGTCCGAGCGCGGCCAGCAGGAGGCCCAGAAGGCGAGCCTGGAGGCACAGTCCCAGGCGCGGTCGCAGGCACAGGGCAGCCCGGCGGATGTGGCACGTAAGCACCAGCGGCGCTTCGGTCACAACTGACCTGTACCGCAGGGAAGTTGAGGGGCGCGTCCACAACGGGCGCGCCCCTCGGGGTACCGGCCGGAGCCGGCCGGTCAGCCCGCCAGACAGGACGGGCCGAGCAGCACCTTCAGATCGCCGAACAGCGACGGGTCGGGCGTGACCCGGTGCCGGTCCAGCCGGAGCACAGTGGTCTTGCGGGCCCCCAGGAGCTTGATCCGCACCTCCGTGGAGCCGCGGTGGCTGCTGAGCACCTCGCCGAGCTTCTCGACCATCGGCGGGGTGACCTTGACCGTCGGAATGGTGATCGTCACGGGGGCGTTGGTGCCGGCCTCCGAGAGGTCGGGGACCATCATCTCCATGGCCACCAGCCGGGGGATGTCCTCCCGCTTGTCGAGGCGGCCCTTGACGAAGACCACGGTGTCCTCGACGAGTTGGGTGGACACCAACTGGTAGGTGGCCGGGAAGAACATGCAGTCGATGGAGCCGGCCAGGTCCTCGACGGTGGCGATGGCCCAGGCGTTGCCCTGCTTGGTCATCTTGCGCTGGAGGCCGGAGATGATGCCGCCGATGGTGACGATCGAACCGTCCGAGTAGTCGCCGCCGGTCAGCTGGGCGATGGCGGCGTCCGCCTTGTCGGACAGCACATGCTCCAGGCCGAAGAGCGGATGGTCGGAGACGTAGAGACCGAGCATCTCGCGCTCCTGGGCGAGGAGATAGGTCTTGTCCCACTCGACGTCCGAGAACTCGATGTCCAGCCCGAAGCCCGGCCCCTCGTCGGCGCTGTCGTCGCCCATGCCGCCGAAGAGGTCGAACTGCCCCTCGGCCTCCTTGCGCTTGACCTGGACCACGTTGTCGATCATCGGCTCGTAGTGGGCCGTCAGCCCCTTGCGGGTGTGGCCCATCTCGTCGAAGGCCCCGGCCTTGATCAGTGATTCGGTGGTGCGCTTGTTGCAGACGACCGCGTCGACCTTGTCGAGGTAGTCGGGGAAGGAGGAGTACTTCCCCTTCGCCTTGCGGCAGCGGATGATCGAATCGACGACGTTCTGGCCGACGTTACGGACCGCGGTGAGGCCGAAGAGGATCACATCGTCGCCCTGGGCGGCGAAGTTCGCCTCGGACTCGTTGACGTTCGGCGGCAGCACCTTGATGCCCATGCGCCGGCACTCGTTCAGATAGACCGCCGACTTGTCCTTGTCGTCGCGCACGGAGGTCAGCAGCGCGGACATGTATTCGGCGGGGTAATTGGCCTTGAGGTAGGCGGTCCAGTAGGTGACCAGGCCGTACGCGGAGGAGTGCGCCTTGTTGAAGGCGTAGCCGGCGAACGGGACCAGGACGTCCCACAGTGCCTGGATGGCCTGGTCGGAGAAGCCCTTCTTCTTCGCGCCCTCCTGGAAGAGCACGAAGTTCTTCGCCAGTTCCTCGGGCTTCTTCTTGCCCATCACGCGGCGGAGGATGTCGGCCTCGCCGAGGGAGTACCCGGCGATGATCTGGGCGGCCTTCTGCACCTGCTCCTGGTAGACGATCAGGCCGTGGGTGAGGCCGAGGACCTCCTTGAGGGGCTCCTCCAGCTCCGGGTGGATCGGGGTGATCTCCTGGAGGCCGTTCTTGCGCAGCGCGTAGTTGGTGTGCGAGTCCATGCCCATCGGACCCGGGCGGTACAGGGCCGAGACGGCGGAAATGTCCTCGAAGTTGTCGGGCTTCATCAGCCGCAGCAGCGAACGCATCGGGCCGCCGTCGAACTGGAAGACACCGAGGGTGTCACCGCGGCAGAGCATCTCGTACGTCTTGGGGTCGTCCAGCGGGACGGTGAGCATCTCCAGCTCGACGCCCTTGTTCTTCCGCACCATCTTGACGGCGTCGTCCATGATGGTGAGGTTGCGCAGGCCCAGGAAGTCCATCTTCAGCAGGCCGAGCGACTCGCACTGGGGGTAGTCCCACTGCGTGATGGTGACGTTGTCGGTGTGCCGCACCCAGACCGGGGCGTGGTCGACGATGGGCTCGCTGGACATGATCACGCCGGCCGCGTGCACACCCATCTGCCGGACCAGGCCCTCGACGCCCTTGGCGGTGTCGATGACCTTCTTCACGTCCGGTTCGTTCTCGTACATCCCCCGGATCTCGCCCGCCTCGCTGTAGCGCGGGTGCTTGGGGTCGGTGATGCCGCTGAGGTCGATGCCCTTGCCGAGGACGTCGGCGGGCATGGCCTTGGTGAGGCGGTCGCCCATGGCGTACGGGTAACCCAGGACGCGGGCCGAGTCCTTGATGGCGTTCTTGGCCTTGATCTTGCCGTAGGTGCCGATCATGGCGACCTTGTCGGCGCCGTACTTTTCCGTGACATACCGGATGACTTCGACGCGCCTGCGCTCGTCGAAGTCGATGTCGACATCGGGCATGGAGACACGCTCGGGGTTGAGGAACCGCTCGAAGATCAGCCCGTGCGTGATCGGGTCGAGGTCGGTGATGCCCATCGCGTACGCCACGATCGAACCGGCCGCGGAACCACGGCCGGGGCCCACCGCGATGCCGTTGTTCTTGGCCCACATGATGAAGTCGGCGACGACGAGGAAGTAGCCGGGGAACCCCATCTGGATGATGATGTCCATCTCGTACTCGGCCTGCTTCTGCCGGTCGTCGGGCACCCCGTCCGGGAAGCGGCGCTGCATGCCGACCCGGACCTCCTCCTGGAACCAGGTGACCTCGGTGAAGCCCTCCGGGATGTCGAACTTCGGCATCAGGTCGCGCTTCTCGAACATCCCGGCGGTGTCGATCTGCTCGGCCACCAGGAAGGTGTTGGCGCAGCCCTCCTGCCAGGCGTCCGAGGAGTCGATGGCGTACATCTCGTCCGTGGACTTGAGGTAGTAGCCGGTGCCGTCGAAGCGGAAGCGGTCCGGGTCGGAGAGGTTCTTGCCGGTCTGGATGCACAGCAGGGCGTCGTGCGCCGTGGACTCGTGGGCGTAGGTGTAGTGCGAGTCGTTGGTGACCAGCGGGGGGATGCCGAGCTTCTTGCCGATCTCCAGCAGGCCGTCGCGGACCCGGCGTTCGATCTCGATGCCGTGGTCCATCAGCTCCAGGAAATACCGGTCCTTGCCGAAAATGTCCTGGTATTCGGACGCGGCCTTCAGCGCCTCGTCGAACTGGCCGAGCCGCAGCCGGGTCTGGAGCTCACCGGAGGGACAGCCGGTGGAGGCGATCAGGCCCTCGGACCACTGGGCGATGGTCTCCTTGTCCATCCGCGGCCACTTCGTCAGCCAGCCCTCGGCGTACGCGTCCGAGGACAGCCGGAAGAGGTTGTGCAGACCGGTCTTGTTGGCCGCCCAGATCGTCTTGTGGGTGTAACCGCCGGAACCGGAGACGTCATCGCGCTTCTGGTGCGGCTGGCCCCACTGGATCTTGCGCTTGTTGCGCCGCGACTCCGGGGCCACATAGGCCTCGATGCCGATGATCGGCGTCACCCCGGCCTTCTGCGCCGAGTGGAAGAAGTCGTAGGCCCCGTGGAGGTTGCCGTGGTCGGACATGGCGATATGCGTCATGCCCATCTCGTTGCACGCCTTGAACATGTCCGACAGCCGCGCCGCACCGTCCAGCAGTGAGTACTGGGTGTGGACATGCAGGTGCGTGAAGGGGGGCCTGGACGGGGCTGCCACGGCGGAGGACCTCCGGGAAAACGGTCGGCGGGGGACACCTGCCCGGCAGGACCGGGAGGGGCGGATGGTGGTCTCGAAGTCTACGGCTCCCCGGTGACAATCGACGGGCACCGACGAGTAGCCTCGCGCGTTGTCAGTGGCAGATCCTCCCCCGGCCCATCGCCGGGGGATCCGCCACGGATCCCGTACCGTTCCGCACCTCAGGAGGCACCCAGCGATGCCGTCCCAGCACGCCCCGGCGCAGGACGCCGCGCAGCGCGGCGAGGAGATCCTCGCCGTTTTCGACACCGCCTTCGGAGAGCTGCTCGCCGCCGACCCCGCGGCCTTCCGCGTCAAATTCCGGAAGATGGCCGCCTCCGCGTTCGCCTTCTACCGGGGCACGGCCTGCCTGTTCTACCGGGACATGGAGACGTACGCCGCACAGGACGGCGACGGCAAGGACAGCGGCCCGTATCTGGACGACCGGACCGCCCGGGTGTGGATCCACGGCGATCTGCACGCCGAGAATTTCGGCACGTACATGGACGCCACCGGCCGGCTGATCTTCAACGTCAACGACTTCGACGAGGCCTACGTCGGCCCGTTCACCTGGGACCTGAAGCGCTTCGCCGCCTCGGTCGCACTGATCGGCTACGCCAAGGCGCTCAGCGACAAGCAGATCACCGACCTGGTGCGCACCTACGCGGCCGCCTACCGGGAGCGCATCCACGCACTGGCGTCGGGGACGAAGAGCTCCGACAAGGACGAGCTGCCGCCCTTCACGCTGGACACCGCCGAGGGCCCGCTGCTGGACGCGCTGCGCGACGCCCGCTCGCTGACCCGGTTCGGGCTGCTGGACTCGATGACCGAGATCCGCGACTTCGAGCGGCGCTTCGCGGCGGGCGGCGGCAGCGTCGAGCTGGACGCGGCGACCCGCTACAAGGTCCTCGCCGCATTCGACGGCTATCTGGAGACGCTGCCGGAGTCGAGCCTGGACCGCCCGGACTCCTACCGCGTCAAGGACGTGGTCGGCCGCCGCGGCATCGGCATCGGCTCGGCCGGCCTGCCCTCGTACAACATCCTTCTGGAGGGCAACAGCGACGCCCTGGAGAACGATGTCGTGATCTACATGAAGCAGGCGCAGACCCCGGCCGTCTCCCGGCACATCACCGACCCCCGGGTCCGCGGCTACTTCCAGCACGAGGGCCACCGCACGGTGATCTCGCAGCGCGCCCTCCAGGACCACGCCGACCCGTGGCTGGGCTGGACCGAACTCGACGGCGCGGGCCAGCTGGTCGCCGAGATCTCGCCGTACGCGGTCGACCTGGACTGGTCCGACATCGACGACCCGGAGGAGATCGCGGCCGTGGTCGCCGACCTGGGCCGGGCCACCGCGACCATGCACGCCGCAGCGGACGACGAGAGCGGCCACTCGCTGGTCCCGTTCTCGACGGAGCGTGCCATCGACGCGGCCATCGCGGCCGACGAGGAGGGCTTCGCGGCGCTGCTGGTGGACTTCGCGCACTCCTACGGCGCCCGCGCCCGTGCTGACCACCAGGTCTTCGTGGACCTCTTCCGCAACGGCCGGATCCCCGGCCTGTAGGGAGCAGGGGCCCGAGTCACTCCGTACGCACCGTATCGTCCGGTGCGTACGGCTTCGGGCCCCCTTAAGCATCCCTTACCCCTGGTCATGGCACACTCGGCTGCGATGGACATTTCGGCACCTCACCTGCGGGCCCTGCGCGCGGCGCTCTTCACGGCGCTGTGCGTCGCGCTGTCCTCGGCGTCCCATGTGCTGCTGTCCCGTATGCCGCTGCCGCTGACCACCGTCGCCATGCTCAGTGCGGCCGTGTTCGTCCTCGCCTACGCGCTGGCCGGCCGGGAGCGCGGCTACTGGCACATCGCGGCGCTGCTGGTCCCCCTGGAGCTCACCGCCGATCTGGTCTTCAGCCTCGGTCAGCACACCTGTTACGGAGCGGCCGGCGGCCCGGTCGCCGGGCCGCTGCGCTCGCTCGGCGTGGATCTGCTGTGCGGCGGCGGACCGGTCGGCGGCGCACCGCTGACGCGGCTGCCCGAGGACCAGGCCGGACCGGTGAGCAGCTGGCTCGTCCTGCTGGCGGCGCATCTGCTGATCGGGCTGCTGGCCGCGGGCTGGCTGCGCCGCGGTGAGGCCGCGCTGGGCCGCCTGCTGGACGCGGTGGCCGGCTTCGCCTTCCGCCCGCTGCTCCTCGCCGTCGCGGTCATCGGCGCCACCGCCGCCCCGCGCCGCCCGGCGCCCGCTCCCGTACGGTCCGGGTCTCCGGCCCGCACCGCCCCCCTGCTCGTGCACTGTGTCGTGCGCCGTGGGCCGCCCTGCGCGCTCGCCGCGTAGGCCACCGCACCCATCCCATCGCACGGATTCCCACGGAGCAGGAACTGTCATGAGCAATCGCCACAACCAGGCCAACAAGCAGGCAGCCCGCGAGCGACTGCGCGCCGAGCGCGAGCGGCAGGCGAAGAAGGACCGGCTCCGCCGGCAGCTGATCGTCGGCGGCGCGATCGTCGGTGTCCTGGCGATAGCCGGCGGCATCGCGGTGGCGGTGGCCGGCTCGGGTGACAAGGCGGCGGACGGTCCGCTGGTCAAGCCCGCCAACACCAGCGGCACCGACGGCACCACGATCACCGTCGGCAAGAAGGACGCCAAGAACACCCTGGAGCTCTTCGAGGACCCGCGCTGCCCCGGCTGCGCCGCCTTCGAGCAGACCGCCGGCGCCACCATCGAGAAGGACATCAAGGACGGCAAGTACAAGGCCTCCTACCACCTGGGCACCTTCCTCGACAACAACCTCCAGGGCAGCGGCTCCAAGAACGCGCTCAACGCGCTGGGCGCCTCCCTGAACGTCAGCCCGGACGCCTTCCTGAAGTACAAGTACGCGCTGTACTCGAAGGAGTTCCACCCGGACGAGCGCGGCGCGGACAAGTTCGCCGACGACAGCTACCTGATCAAGGTCGCCGACACCGTCCCGGCGCTGAAGGGGAACGCCGCCTTCCAGAAGGCCGTCAAGTCCGGTACGTACGACCGCTGGGCGCTGGGGGTGTCGAAGGCCTTCGACTCCGTCAAGGACGTCACGAGCACCCCGACGGTCAAACTCAACGGCACGGTGCTGGGCACGAAGACCCCGCAGGGCACGTCGGCACCGTCCAGCGTGGCCGCCTTCAACTCCGCGGTGGACAAGGTCCTGAAGAAGTGACGTAGGCGAAGGCCGGACTCCGTGCTGCCTTCCTCGGCCGGCGTGCTCCGCGCACGCCGGCCGATGCCAAATCTTGACCCGCCCCGACGCCGTACACATGGCAGACTCCCGATCATGCAGGCGACGGGAGGGCGTCCCGGGACCCGGCCGGCGGCCGCGCCGGGGGTCCAGCTCCGGGCGGTGCGGGCGGCGTTCTTCACCGCGCTGTGCACCACCCTGTCCGCGACCTCCCATGTCCTGCTCTCCCGCGCCCCGTTGCCGCTCGCTTCGGTGGCCGCGATCTGCGCCGGTGTCTTCGCCGCGGCCTATGCGCTGACCGGACGGGAGCGTGGCTACGGCCGGATCGCCGCGCTGCTGGTGCCCCTGGAGCTGGCCGCCGACACCGTCTTCACCGCTGGACAGCACACCTGTTACGGCGGGGCCGGCGGCCCGGTCACCGGCCCGCTGCGCTCGGTCGGCGTCGGTCTGCTGTGCGGGCGCGGCGAGTTGGGCACTCCGCTCGCCAGATTCGCCGCCCACACGGACACGCCGCTGCCCCCGGTGCCGGCGGCCGCCCCCTGGCTGCTGCTCGCCGCCCATGTCGCCGTCGGCCTGCTCGCCGCGGGCTGGCTGCACCGCGGTGACGCCGCCCTGGACGCCCTGCTGCGCGCCGCCGCGGCCGGCGCCGTCCGCCCGCTGCGGACCGCGGTCGCGGTGGTCACCACCGCGTTCCCGCCGCCCCGTCGGCGCCTCCGCCCGCCGCCTCCGCCGCCGGCCCGCCCGCTCCCCCTCCTGGTGCACTGCGTCCTGCGCCGCGGCCCGCCCGTCGCGGCCGCCGTCTGACCAGTCCGCAGCAGCAACCCCACCCTTGAGGGACGGAACCCCCCATGAGCAACCGCAACACCCAGGCCAGCAAGGCCGCCGCCCGCGAGCGCATCCGGGCCGAGCGCGAGCGCCAGAAGAAGAAGGACAAGCTGCGCCGTCAACTCGTCGTGACCGGCGCCCTGGTCGGCGTCCTGGCCGTGGCCGGCGGCATCGGCTTCATGGTGATGAAGGCCAACGAGCCCACGGGCTGGGAGGCCGCCAAGGAGGCCGAGCCCGTCGCGCCCGCCCACACCCAGGGCAAGAACGGCACCGAGATCCTGATAGGTGACAAGAACGCCAAGGAGACCCTGGAGGTCTTCGAGGACGTCCGCTGCCCGGCGTGCGCGTCCTTCGAGCAGAGCACCGGGGAGGCGCTGGCCAAGGACATCGAGGACGGCCGCTACCGGGTCCGCTTCACCATGTACACCTTCATCGACGACACCCCGGCCGGCGGCGAGGGCTCGAAGAACGCGCTGAACGCGCTCGGCGCGGCGCTGAATGTCAGCCCGGAAGCGTTCCTGAAGTACAAGGCGGCGCTGTACTCCGCCAAGTTCCACCCCGAAGAGCAGGTGGACACCTACGGCAAGGACGCCGGACTGCTCAAGGTCGCCGCCACGGTGCCGGAGCTGAAGAACAACAAGGCGTTCGAGACGGCGGTGAAGAAGGGCACCTACGACCGCTGGGTGATGGACATGACCGCACTGTTCGGCCGCAAGGGCGTCAAGGGCACGCCCACCTTCATGCACGGCGACAAGAAGCTGACGATCCCGCAGGTGCCGCAGCAGCAGATGACGCAGGCGCAGTACAACCGGCTCGCGCAAGCCAACTTCAAGAAGATGATCGACAAGGAGTTCGGCCCGGCGAAGGGCTCCGGGAAGCCGGACCCGGGCAAGGGCGGCAGCAAGGACGAAGGAGACCAGAACGGCATCCGCGAGGGCGAAAAGGACCCCACGGCCTCCCGCTGAGTGCCTTTCGGACAACGGGAGGGCGAATTCTCGGAGTTCCCGTGAATTCGCCCTCCCGGCGCCGCTTACCGGCCAGTAGGGTGAGCGGCCGTGACCGATCATGACCAGATCTCGCGCCGCACTGCCGTTACGGCCGTAGCCGCCACCGCCGCACTTCTGCCGTTCGCCGGCGCCGCCACGGCGCACGCCCAAGAGGGCTCCGGCCAGGACCCGTTCTTCCAGCACGGCGTCGCCTCCGGTGACCCGCTCCCGGACGGCGTCCTGCTGTGGACCCGGGTCACGCCGACCCCGGCGGCCACCCCCGGATCCGGCCGGGGACCGGCCACCAAGGTGAGCTGGCAGGTGGCGACCGACAAGGACTTCGCCTCCGTCGTCGCCCGGGGGAGCCTGACCGCCTCGGCCACCGCCGACCACACCGTCAAGGCGGACGTGCGCGGCCTCCGGCCCGCCACCCACTACTACTACCGCTTCACCGCCGGCGGGCAGCACTCCCCCGTCGGCCGCACCCGCACCGCCCCGGCCCACGACTCCGCCGCCGGCAACGTCCGCTTCGGTGTGGTCTCCTGCGCCAACTGGGAGTCCGGCTACTTCTCCCCGTACCGGCACCTGGCCGCCCGCACCGACCTGGACGCGGTGCTGCACCTCGGCGACTACCTCTACGAGTACAAGTCCGGCGAGTACCCGGAGTTCAAGTACGTCGTCCGCCCGCACTCCCCCGCCCACGAGCTGCTGACGCTCGCCGACTACCGCATCCGGCACGGCGTCCACAAGACCGACCCGGACGCGCTGGCCATGCACGCCACGCACCCGGTCGTCGCCATCTGGGACGACCACGAGTTCGCCGACAACGCCTGGAAGGGCGGCGCGACGAACCACACGCCGGACAGCGAGGGTTCCTGGTCCGCGCGGATGGCCGCCGCGAAGCAGGCGTACTTCGAGTGGATGCCGGTGCGCCCCTCGACCGCCGGCACCACCTACCGCAGGCTGCGCTTCGGCACCCTCGCCGATCTGCATCTGCTGGATCTGCGGTCGTTCCGCGACGAGCAGGCCAAGCCGGGCAGCGGCGACGTCGACGACCCGAGCCGTACGCTCACCGGACGGGCCCAGCTGGACTGGCTCAAGGCCGGCCTGGAACGCTCGGACACCGCCTGGCGGCTGGTCGGCACCTCGGTGATGATCTCGCAGGTCGCCTTCGGCGCCGTCCCCGCGAAGCTGCTCGGCCCGCTCGCCGACATCCTCGGGATACCCAAGGAGGGCCTGGCGATCAACACCGACCAGTGGGACGGCTACACCGATGACCGGCGCGAGCTGCTGAGCCACCTCAGCGACCGCGGTATCGACAACACCGTGTTCCTGACCGGCGACATCCACATGGCCTGGGCCAACGAGGTACCGCTCCAGGCGGCGACCTACCCCGCCGACCAGCCGGTGGCGACGGAGTTCGTGGTCACCTCCGTCACCTCCGACAACGTCGACGACTTCCTGCATGTCGCCCCGCACACCATCTCGCTGGCCGGGGTCGCCGCCCTGAAGGCCGCCAACCGGCATGTGAAGTGGCTGGACATGGACTCCCACGGCTACGGGGTCCTGGACGTCAACGCCGAGCGCACGCAGATGGACTACTTCGGGATCTCCGACAAGACCGACCCGCAGGCCACCAGCGCCCTGCTGCGCTCGTACCGCACCCGGTCCGGCACCCAGCAGATGGAGCGGGCGGACCAGCCGGTCGGCTGACGGCGCACGTCCCGCGCGGCGCCGGCCGCCCGGTTCACAGCCCGGCGAGGAAGCCCAGCGCCACCTTCCAGGCGCGCTCCGCGGCCTCCGCGTCGTAGTCGGGCAGCTCCGGATCGGTGAACAGGTGGCCGGCGCCGGCGTAGCGGAAGACCTCTACGTCCGCGCCGGCCCGGCGCATCTGGAGATACCAGGCGTTCAGCCAGTCGTGCGGCTCGTACGGGTCCGGGTCGGCGACATGCAGCTGCACCGGCAGATCGTCGGCGGTGGTGTCCTCCGCGATGTCCGAGGTGCCGTGCAGCAGGAGCAGCCCGCGGGTCTTCTCGTCGCCCAGCGCGAGATTCTGGGCGACCGAGCCGCCGAAGGAGAAGCCGGCGTAGACCAGCCCGCGGTCGGAGTACGGCGCCGCGGCCGTGATGGCCCGCTTGAGCAGCTCCTCCTTGCCGATCTCGTCCTTGATGAGAATGCCGTCCGGCACCGATTCCGCGGTCCGGCCGTCGAACAGATCGGGGACGATCACCTCGTGTCCCGCGGCCCGCAGCCGGTCCGCCGCGGCATGCACCGCGGGACGCAGCCCGCATACCGAATGAAACAGGACAATCGTCGAAAGCCCGCTGGTCGAGGACTCGGTCGAGGCCGGCACTGACATCACTTCCCTGGAGTTGGATCGCACTGCCCCCATCGTGCCAGCTACGGTCGGAAGGACCGGCAGGAGCACACCGCACGCACCACAGCAAGGAGGAACACCGTGTCCCTGGAGGCCGTGCTGCGTCCGATCGTCGTCATCGGCGGCTCGATCGTCCTCACCCTCGTCCTGGTCTGGCTCACCGACCGCGCCCTGCGCCGGATCGACGCCGCCCACCCGGAAACGCCCTTGTGGGGGCTGCTGCGCCGCTGCCGGATACCGCTGCAAGTGGCGCTGTGCACGGCCCTGTTGCGCGGCTCGTTCGACGAGTCGGGGCTGAAGGTCGCCGAGGAGCACGAGGCGGGCATCGGCCGGGCGCTGACCCTGGTCCTGATCGCGGCCACCGCCTGGCTGGTGGTCCGGGCCGCGGCGGCGATCGTCGAGTCGTCGTACTCGCGCTACGCGGCGAGCGGCCGGGACGCGGCGCGGGTGCGGCGGGTGCGCACCCAGGTGACGCTGATCCAGCGGGTGGTGACGGCCGTGGTGATCGTTGTCGCGGCCGCCTCGATGCTGCTGACGTTCCCGGAGATGCGGGCGGTCGGCACGTCCATGCTGGCGTCCGCCGGACTGCTCGGCATCGTCGCCGGTATCGCCGCCCAGTCCACCCTCGGCAACCTCTTCGCGGGGCTTCAGATCGCCTTCGGTGACATGGTGCGGATAGGGGACACCGTGGTCGTGGACGGCGAATGGGGCACCGTCGAGGAGATCACGCTGACCTTTCTGACCGTACGGACCTGGGACGAGCGCCGGATCACCATGCCGGTGTCGTACTTCACCGGCAAGCCGTTCGAGAACTGGTCGCGTGGCGGGGCGCAGATGACCGGCGTGGTCCTGTTCCATCTCGACCACAGCGCGCCGGTGGAGAAGATGCGCCAGCGGCTGCTGGAAATCCTCCAGGAGTGCCCGGACTGGGACGGCCGGTCCTGGAGCCTGGTGGTCACCGAGACCACCCCGTCCACGATCGTGGTGCGGGCGCTGGTCACCGCCCGGGACGCGGACACCCTCTGGACGGTCCGCTGCGAGGTCCGCGAGCGGATGCTGGAGTGGCTGCGCACCGAGCACGCCTACGCGCTGCCGCGGATCAGCACCGCACCGGCCCCGCTCGGGGTCCCGGAGGCGCGGCACGGCGAGGAGCCGGACGCCCGGCAGCTGCCGAAGGGCTGACCGGCGCGGCCGCCCGGCCGCGCCGCCGCGTCAGGGCGTGTGCCGCAGACTGCGCACGTCCAGATGCCGCAGCACCCGGTCGACGATCTCCGGATCGGTGCCCGGCTCGCTGCGCGCGGCCAGCACCTCGTGCCGGGCGGCCGAGAGCATCTCGCCCTGGATGCGGTGCACCTTCTTCATCCGGGAGATGCGCCGCTCGAAGAGTTCGCGCCGCTCGTCGTCGACGATGTCCGGCGCGATCCGGGCGCCCATGTCGTACGCCCGGCGCGCCAGCTGGTCGCTGACCTCCTCGGGCAGCTCCTCGACCTCCAGGATCTCCTTCAGCCGCCGCTTGGACGCCTTGATCACCCGGAGCGCCAGCTCCCGCTCCAGCGCGTCGACGGCGTCGGTGTCGGCCCGCACCCGCAGCCTGCGCACCAGCCAGGGCAGGGTGAGGCCCTGGACGAGGAGGGTGCTGAGCACCACCGCGAAGGCGATGAAGAGGATGTCGTCACGGGCGGGGAAGCCGTTGCCGCCGTCGATGCTGAAGGGGATGGCCAGCGCCAGCGCCACGGAGGCCACTCCGCGCATCCCCGACCACCACATGATGAGCGTCTCCCGCCAGCTCATCGGGATCTCCTCGTCGTAGTCGCGGAGCTTGTGCATCCGCTTGGCCAGCCAGGCGGCGGGCAGCAGCCACAGCAGCCGGACGCCGACGACCACCCCGACGACCGCGGCACCGGCCCCGAGCAGCTGACCCCAGCGGTGCGAGGCGGCCCCGAAGATGTTGTGCAGCTCCAGCCCGATCAGCCCGAAGGCGACGCCGGTGACGAGGGTGTCGACGACCTCCCAGAAGGTGTAGCCGGCCAGCCGGCCCATCACATCGTCCGCGTCGACCGCGTATTCGGCCAGGAACAGCGCGCAGGTCAGCACCGCGAGCACACCGGACCCGTGGAACTCCTCGGCCAGGACGTAGGCGACGAACGGCACCAGCAGCGTCAGGCCGATCTGGAGCGTCGGGTCACCCAGCAGCCCCATCAGCTTGTTGGTGACCCAGCCCAGCAGCAGGCCGACCGCTATGGCCACCACGGCGGACAGCACCAGCGAGCCGATCGCGGCGGATACCGAGAAGCTGCCGCTGATCGCCGCGGCGAGGGCGACGTGGTAGAGCACGATCGCGGTGACGTCGTTGAACAGCCCCTCGCCCTCCAGGATGGAGACCAGCCGGCGGGGCAGCCCTAGCTTTCCGGCCACGGCGGTCGCGGCGACCGGGTCGGGCGGTGCCACCAGCGCGCCGAGCACCACCGCGGCGGCCACCGGCATCCCGGGCACCACCGCCTGGGCGACCGCGGCGACGGCGGCGGTGGTGGCGAAGACCAGCGCCACGGCGAGCAGGAAGATCGGCCGGAGGTTGGCGGTGAACTGCCGCCAGGAGGTGCGCTGAACGGCCGCGTAGAGCAGCGGCGGCAGCACCACCGGCAGGATGAACTCGGGCGGCACCTCGACGTTGGGCACGAACGGCAGCAGCGCCAGGACGGCGCCGGCGAGCGTCATCAGCACCGGTGACGGGAGCCGCAGCCGGTCGCCGACCGGAACCATGACCACGGCTCCGAGCAGCAGGACGAGCACAAGAGCCAGCTGATCCACGGTGGCGACGCTCCGGGGTCGGATCCGGTCATGTTCCGCCCCCAGCCTGCCATGAAGCCGCCGGATGACCGCCGTGTCGGCGCCCCGGAGGCGGCCGCGTCAGCCGCTCTCGTCCCGGACGGTGTCGAGGGCGTGCTGAAGATCGTCCGGGTAACCGCTCTCGAACTCGACCCAGCGGCCGTCCGAGGGGTGCTCGAAGCCCAGCCGGACCGCGTGCAGCCACTGCCGCCCGACGCCCAGCCGCTTGGCGAGCGTGGGGTCCGCGCCGTAGGTCAGGTCGCCGACGCAGGGGTGGCGGTGCGCGGCCATGTGTACCCGGATCTGGTGGGTGCGGCCGGTCTCCAGCTTGATGTCGAGCAGGCTGGCCGCCCGGAACGCCTCGATCAGGTCGTAGTGCGTGACCGACGGCTTGCCCTCGGCGGTGACCGCCCACTTGTAGTCGTGCTGGGGGTGGCGGCCGATGGGGGCGTCGATGGTGCCGCTCATCGGGTCCGGGTGGCCCTGGACCAGCGAGTGGTAGCGCTTGTCGACCGTCCGCTCGCGGAACTGCTGCTTGAGCAGGGTGTAGGCGCGCTCGGACTTGGCGACGACCATCAGACCGGAGGTGCCGACGTCGAGGCGGTGCACGATGCCCTGGCGCTCGGCGGCGCCGGAGGTGGAGATGCGGTAGCCAGCCGCGGCCAGGCCGCCGATGACGGTGGTTCCGGTCCAGCCGGGGCTCGGGTGGGCGGCGACCCCGACGGGCTTCATGATCACCACGATGTCGTCGTCGTCATGGACGATCTCCATGCCCTCGACAGGCTCGGCGACGATCTCGACGGGCGGCGCGGCCTGCGGCATCTCGACCTCCAGCCACGCGCCGCCGTGCACCCGCTCCGACTTCATCACCTCGGATCCGTCGACCCGGACCTTTCCGGCGGCGGCGAGTTCGGCCGCCTTCGTACGGGAGAAGCCGAACATCCGGGCGAGCGCGGCGTCGACGCGCTCGCCCTCCAGGCCGTCCGGTACGGGCAGGGTGCGGATCTCGGGAATGGTGCTCACCCCACGAGTATGGCAGTCCCGCCATGGTGTCCTGCCCGGGGCCGGGGCCCGGCCCCGGGCAGGGCCCGTCGACCGGCACCACCAACGGCTCCTGCCCCGGCCGGCCCCGCCGCGGGGTATCAGTCCTTGTGTACGGTCCCGTCGGGGTCCAGCCCCCGGAAGGACAGGATCACGATCAGCACGCCGCCGCAGACGATCGCGGAGTCGGCGAGGTTGAAGACCGCGAAGTGCGCCGGGGCGATGAAGTCGACCACCGCACCCTCGAAGACGCCCGGCGCGCGGAAGATCCGGTCGGTGAGATTGCCGAAGGCACCGCCGAGCAGCAGCCCGAGCGCGATGGCCCAGGGCAGGCTGTAGAGCTTGCGGGCGATCCGGAAGATCACCAGGACCACCACCGTCGCGATGATGGTGAGGAAGATCGTCAGCGCCTCGCCGATGCCGAACGCGGCACCGCGGTTACGGATCACCGTGAGCCGCAGCAGCGTCCCCACCACCTCGATGGGCGCATGGTGCTCCAGCTTCGCGACCACGAGGAGCTTGCTGCCCAGGTCGAGCAGGTAGATGAGGAGCGCGACCAGCAGCAGCGCGACGATCCGCCGCTTACCGCGGCCCTTGCCCTGCTCCGGCTGCACCGGACCTCCCCCTTCGGACCCCGTTGTGGGTTCCGCTCCGGTACCCGGCTCGGGTTCCGGCGTACCGGTGATGCGTTCCGCCTCTGCCACGTGTGAGTCCCTCAGCCCGATGTATCCCCGGCCGGGCCGTGCCCGGCTGAACCACGAGAGTACGGCACACCCGTGCGGGCGCGGGCGACACGGGTGCCGTCCGCGCCACCGGCCGGCCGGGTCAGCGGCGCTCCTGCTGCTGCTTGCACTCCACGCACAGCGTGGCGCGCGGGAAGGCCTGCATCCGCGCCTTGCCGATGGGGTTGCCACAGTTCTCGCACAGCCCATAGGTTCCCGCGTCCAGCCGGCCGAGTGCCCGTTCGGTCTGGTGGAGCATCTCGCGGGCATTGGAGGCGAGCGCCAGCTCGTGTTCGCGGGTGATGTTCTTGCTGCCGGTGTCGGCCTCGTCGTCGCCCGCACCGTCCCCGGAGTCACGCATCAGCCCGGCGATGGCGTCCTCGGCCGAGACGATCTCCAGCCGCAGCCGGGCCGTCTCGTCCATCAGCTCGGTCCGGGCGGCGGCGACCTCCTCGGGCGTCCAGGGGTCCTCGCCGGGCCGTACGGCGAGCTCGCCCGGCGCCGCGGCCACCCGGGCCATGGGCACCGCGGAGTCCTTGCCGTGTCCCTTGGCCGATGCGGCCGCAGTCTTCTTCGCCACCACCGTCTTGGCTCCCGTCTTCTTCGCGGGCACCGCGGCCCTTTTGGCCGGAGCCTTCTTCGCGGCCTTCTTCGCCGCCGTCTTCTTCACCACCGTCTTCTTCGCCGCCGTCTTCTTCGTGGCGGCCCGCTTGGGCGCCGCCTTCCGGGCCGTCGCCTTCTCCGGCGCGGCCGTACCGGCCGCCGGCTTCTTGGCCGCGGCCTTCTTCGGAGCTGTCCTCTTCGCTGGAGGCTGCTTCGCGTCGGCCTCGTCGGCAGGCGACGTGCTCTTCTCCGCGGCGGTCTTTTTCGCCACCATGGCCGCGACCCCTTCACATATGTGACTTTGTTCGCGAATCGTGACGGGAACGATAAATCGCCGCACGCCACGCGGCAACGGGACGCACCGCCCTCCGCGCCCCGGCACCTGGCCCGGCAGGGCGGTTCGTCTCGGTTGTGCCCGCTTCCCGGCGGGGCGAATCCGCCCGTGGGAGGGGCGGCGGGCCGCCGGCCATTCGGGTCATCGCGCAGGTCGGGAGCGCGGCGCGGCGACGGTATGGACCACCCCCGTACGGCGCCCCGCCCCGGGCTCCGCCCCGGCCGCCGAAATCCGGTCGGCCGCTGTCGGCCCCGCCCCGTACACTGGCCCCAGCGAGAGGCATTGACGGGACGAGTAGCGCCGTACGCAGCCAGCAGCGACCCGGGGACGGTGGAAGCCCGGGGGCGTGCACGACGTGAAGATCACCCCGGAGCCGCCGGAAGAAAGCGTTGGACAGTGGGCTCCGCCCACGGGCTTGGACAGTGGGTTCCACCCACGGACCTCGGGCCGCCCAAGGCGACTAGAACCGGCAGCGCGACCCCAATGAGGGGGCGGTGCGACGGCACCGCCAAGGAGGGTGGTACCGCGGGAGCCCAGGCTCTCGTCCCTCCGGACGGAGAACGCAGCAGGTGTCCGCCGGAGGAAGCCCCCGATGAGTCCGCAGCCCCAGTACCGCCAGGTACCCGCCCAGGTAGACCTCCCCGCCCTCGAGCACGCCGTGCTCGAGTTCTGGCAGGAGCAGAAGGTCTTCGCCCGCACCCTCCAGCAGTCCGAGGGACGGCCCGAGTGGGTCTTCTACGAGGGCCCCCCGACCGCCAATGGCATGCCCGGCGCGCACCACATCGAGGCGCGCGTCTTCAAGGACGTCTTCCCCCGGTTCCGCACGATGCAGGGCTACCACGTCGACCGCAAGGCCGGCTGGGACTGCCACGGCCTCCCGGTCGAGCTGGCCGTGGAGAAGGAGCTGGGCTTCAGCGGCAAGAAGGACATCGAGGCGTACGGCATCGCCGAGTTCAACGCCAAGTGCCGGGAGTCGGTGACCCGCCACACCGACGCCTTCGCCGAGCTCACGACCCGTATGGGCTACTGGACCGACCTGGACGCCCCGTACCGCACGATGGACCCCGACTACATCGAGTCGGTGTGGTGGTCGCTGAAGGAGATCTTCGGCAAGGGTCTGCTGGTCCAGGACCACCGCGTCGCCCCCTGGTGCCCGCGCTGCGGCACCGGCCTGTCGGACCACGAGCTGGCGCAGGGCTACGAGAACGTCGTCGACCCCTCGGTCTTCGTCCGCCTGCCGCTGACCTCCGGCCCGCTGGCCGGCCGGGCCGCGCTGCTCATCTGGACGACCACCCCCTGGACCCTGGTCTCCAACACGGCCGTCGCCGCGCACCCCGACGTCACCTATGTCGTCGCCACCGACGGCACCGAGCAGCTGGTCGTCGCCGAGCCGCTGCTGGAGAAGGCCCTCGGCGAGGGCTGGACCGCCACCGGTGAGTCGTTCACCGGCCGCGAGATGGAGCGCTGGGCCTACGAGCGCCCCTTCGGCCTCGTCGAGCTCGACGGCGCCAAC
Organism: Streptomyces sp. P9-2B-2; assembly: GCF_030406865.1. Classification (NCBI taxonomy): domain Bacteria; kingdom Bacillati; phylum Actinomycetota; class Actinomycetes; order Kitasatosporales; family Streptomycetaceae; genus Streptomyces; species Streptomyces sp. P9-2B-2. The sequence continues at coordinate 2,487,128 of NZ_CP129126.1, forward strand.
ATCGTCGTCAACGCCGAGTACGTCACCACCGACGACGGCACCGGCCTCGTCCACCAGGCCCCGGCCTTCGGTGAGGACGACCTCAAGACCTGCAAGGCGTACGACCTCCCGGTGATCAACCCGGTCCGCCCGGACGGCACCTTCGAGGAGCAACTGGCCCTGATCGGCGGCCAGTTCTTCAAGAAGGCCGACGAGACGCTGGTCGCCGACCTGGATGCCCGCGGTCTGCTCTTCCGGCACCTCGCGTACGAGCACAGCTACCCGCACTGCTGGCGCTGCCACACCGCGCTGCTCTACTACGCCCAGCCGTCCTGGTACATCCGCACCACCGCGGTCAAGGACGCCCTGCTCCGGGAGAACGAGAACACCAGCTGGTTCCCCGAGTCGGTCAAGCACGGCCGCTTCGGCGACTGGCTCAACAACAACATCGACTGGGCGCTGTCCCGCAACCGCTACTGGGGCACCCCGCTGCCCATCTGGCGCTGCGAGGAGGACCACCTCACCTGTGTCGGCTCGCTCGCCGAGCTGACCGAGCTGACCGGCACCGACCAGTCGGACCTCGACCCGCACCGCCCGTTCATCGACGCGATCACCTTCCCCTGCCCGACCTGCCAGGGCACCGCGACCCGCGTCCCGGAGGTCATCGACGCCTGGTACGACTCGGGCTCGATGCCGTTCGCGCAGTGGGGCTACCCGTACCGCAACAAGGAGCTGTTCGAGAAGCGCTACCCGGCGCAGTTCATCTCCGAGGCCATCGACCAGACCCGCGGCTGGTTCTACACGCTGATGGCGGTCGGCACCCTCGTCTTCGACAAGTCCTCGTACGAGAACGTGGTCTGCCTCGGCCACATCCTCGCCGAGGACGGCCGGAAGATGTCCAAGCACCTGGGCAACACCCTCCAGCCGATCCCGCTCATGGACCAGCACGGCGCCGACGCGGTCCGCTGGTTCATGGCCGCCGGCGGCTCGCCCTGGGCCGCCCGCCGGGTGGGCCACTCCACCATCCAGGAAGTCGTCCGCAAGACGCTGCTGACCTACTGGAACACCGTCGCCTTCCAGGCCCTGTACGCCCGGACGACCGGCTGGGCGCCCTCCGCGGCCGACCCGGCCCCCGCCGACCGCCCGCTGCTGGACCGCTGGCTGCTCGGTGAGCTGAACGGCCTGGTCGAGCAGGTCACCGAGTCGCTGGAGGCCTTCGACACCCAGCGCGCCGGCAAGCTCCTCTCGTCCTTCGTCGACGACCTCTCCAACTGGTACGTCCGCCGCTCCCGCCGCCGCTTCTGGCAGGGCGACGCGGCCGCACTGCGTACGCTCCACGAGGTCATCGAGACCGTCACCCGTCTCATGGCGCCCCTCACCCCGTTCGTCACCGAGCGGGTCTGGCAGGACCTGATCGTCCCGGTCACCCCGGACGCCCCGGACTCCGTCCACCTCTCCACCTGGCCGGTCGCCGACCGGACGCTCATCGACCCGGCACTGTCCGGCCAGATGCAGCTGGTGCGCCGGCTGGTCGAGCTGGGCCGGGCGACCCGCGCCGAGTCGGGCGTCAAGACCCGCCAGCCGCTGTCCCGCGCGCTGGTCGCGGCGCACGGCTTCGCGGGCCTGTCCGAGGACCTGCGCGCGCAGATCGCCGAGGAGCTCAACGTGAGCTCGCTGGCCTCGCTGTCGGAGGTCGGCGGCTCCCTGGTCGACACCACCGCCAAGGCGAACTTCCGGGCCCTGGGCAAGCGGTTCGGCAAGGGCGTCCAGGCGGTCGCGAAGGCCGTCGCCGCCGCGGACGCCGCCGCCCTCTCGCTCGCCCTGCGCGAGGGCACCGCGAGCGTCGAGGTGGACGGCGAGACCGTCTCGCTCGCCCCCGACGAGGTGATCATCACCGAAACCCCGCGCGAGGGCTGGTCGGTGGCCTCCGACGCGGGCGCGACGGTCGCCCTCGACCTGGAGATCACCCCGGAGCTGCGCCGGGCGGGCCTGGCCCGCGATGCGATCCGGCTGATCCAGGACGCCCGTAAGAACAGCGGCCTCGACGTCGCCGACCGGATCGCGCTGCGCTGGCAGTCCACCGACGAGGAGGTGCGCACGGCGCTGACCGACCACACCGGCCTGATCTCCGACGAGGTGCTCGCCACGGACTTCGCCCCCGGCGAGGCCGACGCCTCCTACGGCTCCGCGTTCACCGACGAGAGCCTGGCTCTCACGTTCCGGCTGCGCAAGGCGTAACCGCGCACGCGGACACCGCGACGTCAACAGAGCCCCCCGGCGCCACCGCACCGGGGGGCTCCGCCGTCCCCACTGACCGCACCGCACCGCACGCACAAGTCCACACAAAGGGCCGGGCCCCGAAGGAATGTTCCTTCGGGGCCCGGCCCTGATTGCCGACTGTGCGCGCTACGCGGACGTCAGTTGTCGTCCTCGTCGATCAGGAAGCCGCGCATCGGCGACGGCGTCTGCTGCATCGGCTGCGGGCTCTGCGGACGCACCGGAGCCATCGGCTGGGTCATCGCCGGCGACATCTGCTGCTGACCGCCGTAGGACGGACCGCCACCGGACGGACCGGCCATGGAGTGGTTGCCGCCACCCATCGACTGGTTGCCGCCCATGGTGTGGTTGCCACCCATGGCGCCCGCACCGGCCGACGCCATCGACGGCGACGGCGGCAGCGAGGGAGCGGCAGCCGGGGTCCGCGGCGGGGCCAGCGAGTCGTCCGCCTGGTTCTCCAGCTGACGCAGCTGGCTCTCCAGGTAGGACTTCAGCCGCGTGCGGTACTCGCGCTCGAAGCCGCGCAGGTCCTCGACCTTGCGCTCCAGCGTCGCGCGGGCCGACTCCAGCGAGCCCATCGCCACGCGGTGCTTCTCCTGCGCGTCCCGCTCCAGCGCGTCGGCCTTGGCGCGGGCGTCCCGCTCCAGGCCCTCGGCACGGCTGCGCGCCTCGCCGACGATCTTGTTGGCCTCGGAACGGGCCTCCGCGATCGCCTGGTCGGCGGTCTGCTGTGCCAGCGACAGCACGCGCGCGGCGCTGTCACCACCGGGGCCACCCTGCTGGCCGCCCTGGGGCAGCTGCTGCGGTCCGCCGGGGCCGCCCATCGGGCCACCCATCGGACCGCCGGGGCCCATCGGACCGGGGCCGTGCGGGCCCTGCGGGCCGGGGCCGTGGCCACCGGGACCGGGAGGCAGCTGAGGTGCACCACCGGGCAGTTGGGGAGGTCCACCCATCCCCTGCTGCTGCGGCGGCACCGGCTGCGGACCGGATATGGCGGCGGGCACAGGGGCCCCGGGCCTCTGCTGCTGCTCCTGCTGCTGGTCAGGTCCCTTGCGCAGGCCCTGCTGCTGCTGGTTCTGCGCGGCGGCGCGGGTGGCAGCGGCCAGCTTGGCGCGAAGGTCCTCGTTCTCCCGCAGGAGCCGGGTCAGTTCGGCTTCGACCTCATCGAGGAAGGCATCGACCTCGTCCTCGTCATAGCCTTCTCGGAGGCGGACGGTCGTGAACTGCTTGTTCCGCACGTCCTCGGGGGTCAACGGCATCTCTACTTCACCTCAACGTAGTCGTCGGCAATCGGCAAGACCGTATCGTTCACACCAACAACACCGTCCTCACGACGGTGATCAGGATGTACACGATGATCATCAATACGAAGAAGGACAGGTCGAGCGCCACGCCCCCGAGACGCAGCGGCGGAATGACCCGCCGCAGAAGCTTGAGTGGCGGATCAGTGACAGTGTAGGCGGCCTCAAGAATGACCACCATCGCCTTGCCGGGTTGCCATGAACGGGCGAACTGGAAGACATAGTCCATCACCAGCCGGAAGATCAACACGATCAGGAAGCAGTACAGCGCGATGTAGATCACCTGACCAAAGACACTCATCTCGCGCTGTCCCTCTCCCCTTGCCTTGCTCCTGTGTTGGCCTCACGGCCTCGGTGTGCCCGGTGTTGCGTCTCAGCTCTGGTTGAAGAACCCGCCCTCTGCGATACGGGCCTTGTCCTCCGCCGTGACATCGACGTTAGCAGGCGACAACAGGAACACCTTCTGCGTCACCCGTTCGATGCTGCCGTGAAGACCGAACACCAAACCGGCCGCAAAGTCGACAAGTCGCTTCGCGTCGGTGTCGTCCATCTCCGTCAGATTCATGATCACCGGAGTGCCCTCACGGAAGTGTTCCCCGATGGTACGGGCTTCGTTGTAGGTCCGGGGGTGAAGTGTGGTGATGCGGTAGGGCTCCCGCTCGGACACAACCTTGGGCATGATCACCGGTGCGTTCTTCTCCAGATTCGGACGGTCGGGTGTGATGGATGCCACGGGGGCGATTCGCGCGGGTCGTCCGTTTTCCGCGGCAAGCGGGGCCGGTTCACGTTGCGCCGGAGGCGTCACGACACGGACGGGTTCCTCCCGTTCCGGGGGAATTTCGGCCTGCACCGGGTGCTGTTGACGCCGCCCGCGGTCGGGCTCAGGGTCAAGCTCGGGCTCGAACTCGTCATCGGGGTCGAACCCCCGGCCGTCGTACCCATCGTCCTCCACGAGGCCGAGGTAGACCGCCATCTTGCGCATCGCGCCGGCCATTCTCTGCGTCCTCCGCTCTGTGGTGGATCGGCTCCGTCACCAGGGGCCTTGGATCCACTCGGCCTGCCCCGCTTTTTACGGGAATGACCATATTTTGTGCTGTGGTCCGACTTGCTTGGCGACGTTACCGGAGCCGTGGTCGGACTCCGAGTACCGCAGTGCCGACGCGCACATGTGTCGCCCCGGCCGCCACGGCCTCTTCGAGGTCCGCGCTCATGCCTGCTGACACCATGTTGGCAGCAGGATGGTTCCCGCGCAGGTCGGATGAGATTTCCATGAGCCGCTCGAAAGCCGCGAGTTCACGCCCCGCGTAGGGCCCGGCCAGCGGCGCGACGGTCATCACACCGTCCAGCCGCAGACCTTGGGCGCCGGCGATCTGCTCGGCGAGCGCCGGGACCCCGTCCGGTGCCAATCCGCCCCTCTCACCCCGCACACCCGACTCCGCGTCAAGTGCCACCTGGATCAGGCAACCCAGTTCGCGCCCGGTGCGCACCGCCTCCTTGTCGAGTGCGGTGACGAGCCGGGCCCGGTCGACCGATTGAACAATTCCGGCATAACCGGCCACGGACCGCACCTTGTTGGTCTGTAGCTGACCGACGAAGTGCCAAGTAAGGGGCAAATCAGCGCATTCAGCGGCCTTGGGAGCCGCCTCCTGGTCGCGGTTCTCCGCGACCTGCCGCACCCCCAGCTCCGCGAGCAGCCGGACATCGCTCGCGGGGTAGGTCTTGGTGACCACGATCAGGTTCACCTCGTCACGCGGCCGGCCGGCCTTGGCGCAGGCGGCGGAGATACGTTCCTCCACCTGCACCAGGTTCTCTGCCAGTTGCGTCTTGCGGTCCTCCGTCACGGCGTGGCCTCCCCCAGCCCCGGGCCGGGGGTGTCCCCGAGCCATACATAGCTCGCGAGCCGCCCCGTCGTACGGTCGCGCCGATATGAGAAATGGTCCGCGGATTCGCGGGTGCAGATGTGGGAATCTTCACGCACCAGCACGCCCTGCGCGGCGAGTTGGGCCCGCACCCCCGCGGTGACGTCGACCGCGGGAGTGCCCCAGCTGGTCATCGCGCGGGCCTCGGGCACCACCGCGGCGACATCCGACCGCATCTGATCGGGCACCTCGTAACAGCGCCCGCAGATCGCCGGTCCGGTGTACGCGATCATCCGCGCCGGCTCCGCGCCCCGCTTCACCATCGCCTCGACCACCGCCGGGACGACCCCGGCGACCAGGCCGGGCCGGCCGGCGTGCGCGGCCCCCGCGATCCCGGCGACCGGGTCGGCGAGCAGGACCGGGGTGCAGTCGGCGGTCAGGACCGCGAGCGCGAGGCCCCGGCGCTCCGTCACCACCGCGTCCACACCGGGGATGTCGTCGCCGTGCCACCAGGGCCCGTCGACCACCGCGACGTCCCGGCCGTGCACCTGGTTCATCCAGACCACGGCGACCGGGTCGAGACCGAGTTCCACCGCGGTGCGGGCCCGGTTGGCGTGCACGGCCTGCGGGTCGTCACCGACCGCGCCGCCCAGGTTGAGCTGATCGTACGGAGCGGCGCTCACCCCGCCCCACCTGTCGGTGAAGGCGAAGTGCGCGCCGCTCTCGTGGTGCTGTTGCCCTATCACTTCAGTGCTTCGGTCACTTCAGGAAGTCGGGGACGTCCAGTTCCTCGGCCGCCGAGTCCGAGTACGGACGGGCCGGGGGAACCTGCGGAGCGCTCGCCGGGGACGACGGGACCTCGCCCAGCGAGGAGGACTCGGCGGATGCCGGCTCCTCGTCCCGTACGGGCACCGAACCCAGTCCGCCGAAGGACGACGAACGCGGCTCCGGCGGAGTCACCGGACGGCTCGGGGCCGGGGCGGGCTCCTCGCGCTTCGGGGCCGACAGTGCGGAGGACTGGCTGTCCCGGCGGGCCGGCGGCTGACCGCCGTCGAAGCCCGCGGCGATGACCGTCACCCGGACCTCGTCGCCCAGTGCGTCATCGATGACCGCACCGAAGATGATGTTGGCTTCCGGGTGTGCCGCCTCGCTGACCAGCTGGGCGGCCTCGTTGATCTCGAAGAGACCGAGGTCGGAGCCGCCGGAGATGGACAGCAGCACACCACGGGCGCCGTCGATGGACGCCTCCAGGAGCGGCGAGGAGATCGCCATCTCCGCTGCGGCCACCGCGCGGTCGTCGCCGCGCGCCGAGCCGATCCCCATGAGGGCCGAGCCGGCCTCCGACATCACGGACTTGACGTCGGCGAAGTCGAGGTTGATCAGGCCCGGGGTGGTGATCAGATCGGTGATGCCCTGGACACCCGACAGCAGTACCTGGTCCGCGGACTTGAACGCGTCGAGCACGCTCACCTGGCGGTCCGAGATGGACAGCAGTCGGTCGTTGGGGATCACGATGAGGGTGTCGACCTCTTCGCGCAGCTGGGCGATGCCGTCCTCGGCCTGGTTGGCGCGACGGCGGCCCTCAAAGGTGAACGGGCGGGTGACCACACCGATCGTCAGGGCGCCCAGCGAGCGCGCGATGTTGGCGACGACGGGTGCGCCGCCGGTGCCGGTGCCGCCGCCCTCACCCGCGGTCACGAAGACCATGTCGGCCCCCTTGAGGACCTCCTCGATCTCCTCGCGGTGGTCCTCGGACGCCTTGCGGCCCACATCCGGGTTGGCGCCGGCGCCGAGTCCGCGCGTCATTTCCCGGCCGACGTCGAGCTTGACGTCGGCGTCGCTCATCAGCAACGCCTGCGCATCGGTGTTGATCGCGATGAACTCGACGCCCTTGAGCCCGACCTCGATCATCCGGTTGATGGCGTTCACGCCACCGCCGCCGATGCCGACGACCTTGATGACTGCGAGGTAGTTCTGCGGTGCTGCCACGTCGAAGGCCTCTCGCCTCGAGTTACGTGTCGTCGCCGCACTGCGTGTGGACGCCGACTGATGCCGATGGGACGGTTCGTATCGCCGACCCGAACCCTAACGTTGAAGTTTAGGGTTACCTGTGCCTGTGTTCCTTGCTTCCATAGTCCCTTTGGAACGAGACACTAAGTCGACAAGGCGCGCCCGTTCAACGAACACGCCGAACCTCCCGTTTTTCTTTTCACCCTATGTGATCACCCATAGTCGTAGCCATCCAGGGTGCTGGCCTGCCACTACGGACGTCAACTCCGGGACACCGCAGGGGCGCTGGGCACCGAGATGTCGAAGTGGCGGGCATCACGGGCCGCTTTCAGCAGCGCGGTCAGCACCTTTGCCTTTTCGGCGCCCTGTTCGCGGCTGCCCCACGCGACCGTGCGGTCGCCGGTCAGTTCGAGGGTGATGGCGTCGTAGGACCGTACGCGGACCTTCCGTACGTCCTTGCGTACGGCTGCCGGCAGATCCTGGGCGACCTCGACCGCGGCACGCCGCAACCGGTCGATTCCGAACCGGTGCAGACTCGGGGAGTCGGATGCGGCCATTTCCAGAAGCGGAACGCCCTTGGGGGCCCTGCTGACAGTGGCGAACCGGACGCCCCCGGCGTCCACTTCGACAAACTTTCCGCCCGATCGCAGCAGCAGTTCCGGCACCCTTTCGGTCACCTTCAGGCTGATTGTGTGCGGCCAGGACCGCTCCACGTCCACGGTCTTGATGCGCGGCAGCCGTGCGCGCAGCCGGTGGGCCAGCACTTCCGTATCGACCGAGGCCAGCGGCGCGTTCATCGGGGCGTCCGCCGCGGCGACGACCTCATGCGGGGTCAGCACTTTGGTGCCGGTGGGGCTGACGCGCTCCACCCGGAGCCAGTTCGAGGCGTAGAGAGCCCAGACGCCGAACGCGCCGAGCAGCACCGCGACGATCAAGATGATGATCAGACTGCGACGGCTCGGCGCGCGAAGGGGAAGGCGCTCCCACCGGAATCTTCGCCCCGGGGGTGCCGCGGCGGAGGGCGGGCCGGACAGTGACTTCTTCTCGCCTCGCCGGGCGGTTGTCGGTCCGGCCACGCTCCCTGCCTTCTCTCGTGGGCTACTTGTTGTGCTGTGCGATCGCCTCGTACACCATGCCGACCAGCAGCTCGTCGGCGTCCCGGCGGCCGAACTCGGAGGCCGCGCGCGACATCTCGTACAGCCGGTGCGGATCGGCCAGGACCGGGAGCACGCTGTTCTGCACCCAGTCCGGGGTCAGCTGGGCGTCGTCGACCAGCAGGCCCCCGCCGGCGTTGACCAGCGGCTGGGCGTTGAGCCGCTGCTCGCCGTTGCCGATGGGCAGCGGGACGAAAGCGGCCGGGAGCCCGACGGCGGACAACTCGGCGACGGTCATTGCGCCCGCGCGGCAGAGCATCATGTCGGCCGCGGCGTACGCGAGATCCATCCGGTCCACGTACGGTACCGGGACATAGGGGGGCATCCCGGGCATGTTGTCCGCGTGCGGCAGTTCGTTCTTCGGGCCGACCGCGTGCAGGACCTGGATACCGGCGCGCTGGAGGGCCGGAACGGCGGCCTGGATGACCTCGTTCAGCCGACGGGCGCCCTGGGAACCACCGGACACCAGCAGGGTCGGAAGGTTGGGGTCGAGGCCGAAGGCCGCCCGCGCCTCGGGGCGGACCGCGGCGCGGTCCAGGGTGGCGATCGTGCGACGCAGCGGGATGCCGACGTACCGGGCACCGCGCAGCTTGCTGTCCGGGGTGCTGACGGCGACGAACTTGGCGTACCGCGAGCCGATCTTGTTGGCCAGGCCGGGGCGCGCGTTGGCCTCGTGGACGATGATCGGCACCCCGAGCCGCTTGGCGGCCAGATAGCCGGGCAGCGCCACATAGCCGCCGAAGCCGACGACACAGTCCGCCTTCGTGCGCTCCAGGATCTGCTCGGCGGCCTTGATCGTGCCGCGCAGGCGCCCGGGGACGGTGATCAGTTCGGGGGTGGGCTTGCGCGGCAGCGGCACGGCCGGGATGAGGCCCAGCTCATAGCCGCGTTCCGGGACGAGCCGGGTCTCCAGGCCCTTTTCCGTACCGAGTGCCGTGATCCCCACGGTGGGGTCCTGCCTCCGCAGGGCGTCCGCGAGGGCGAGCGCGGGCTCGATGTGGCCGGCGGTCCCCCCACCGGCGAGTACGACATGCACCGAAATTCACCGCTCTCCGGACGGCCGCTTCTTGACGCGCCGTCTCATCGTCTTCCATCTCACCCCAGCCTGCCTCCTGCCGAAGACCGGCTGCCGCATGGCCAACGCCGCTCGTGCAGCGGGCTCATTACGCGCGAAGGCGATCAAGAGCCCGATGGCGAACATCGTCGGCAGCAGGGCGGAGCCTCCGTAGGAGAACAGCGGGAGGGGGACCCCGGCGATCGGCAACAGGCCGAGCACCGCACCGATATTGATCACGGCCTGGGCCGTGATCCAGGTGGTCACGCCTCCCGCGGCGTACCGTACGAAGGGGTCCTCCGTGCGTCCGGCCACGCGGATACCCGCATAGCCTAGAGCCGCGAAGAGGGCGAGGACCGACAGCGTCCCCGCCAGACCCAGTTCCTCCCCGGTGATGGCGAAGATGAAGTCGGTGTGCGGTTCCGGGAGTTCACCCCATTTTTCCATACTTGCACCGAGGCCGGAACCGAAGAATCCGCCGGACGCGAGCGCGTAGATGCCGTGCACGGCCTGCCAGCACTGATCACCGGGCCCCGGATCGGTCGCGCCGATGCAGGCCAGGCGGGACATCCGGTTGGCGCTGGTCTTGATCAGCAGCGCCCCGATCAGCGTGGCGGCGCCCAGCACCCCCACGAAGAGCCGGGTGGGCGCCCCGGCCAGCCACAGCAGCCCGAAGAGGATCGCCGTGAGAATGATCGCGGTCCCCATGTCGCCGCCGAGCATGATCAGCCCGAGCAGCAGGAAGGCGACCGGGATCAGCGGCACCAGCAGATGCTTCCACTGCACCAGCAGCCTTTTGTCCTGTTTGCGGGCCAGCAGATCGGCGCCCCACAGCACCAGCGCGAGCTTGCCGAACTCGCTCGGTTGCATCTGGAAAGGTCCGCCGAGGCTGATCCAGTTCTGGTTGCCGTTGACTGCGACCCCTATGCCGGGAATCTGCACCAGGCACATCAGGAAGACCGAAACGGCGAGCAGCGGATAGGCCAGCCCGCGGTGCAGCCGTACCGGCATACGGGAGGCCGCCAGCAGCAGCCCGCCGCCCAGGACGGCGGCGAGCAGCTGCTTGCGGAAGAAGTAGGTCGGGGCGAGACCGGACTGAAGCGCCTTGATCTGGGACGCCGAGTAGACCATCACCAGGCCCAGGACGGTGATCAGCAGGCTGCCGCCGAGGATCAGGTAGTACGCGGTCAGCGGGCGGTCCCAGGCCCGTCTCAGCCGGGTGTGGAGCCCCCGGAAACCGCCCGGGGTGCGCCCGCCGCGCGGCTTGCGCACCGTGGAGGGCCGGCGCGCCGGACGCGGTCCGGCCGCCTTCGCCGATCGGGCCGTCATCCTCGTCCCCTCCACAGGTCCGCGCGTCGCCGGCGCTCGGCGACGGCGGGGAGAAACGGTCTAGTGATCCCGGGCGGTCAGCTCACCGACCGCCTCGGCGAAGGCCTCGCCCCGCTTGTTGTAGTTGACGAACATGTCCATCGACGCACAGGCCGGAGCCAGCAGGACGGTGTCGCCGGGCTGGGCCAGCCGGGTCGCTTCCCGGACCGCCTCGGGCATCGCCCCAGTGTCGGTCCGGTCGAGGTCGACCACCGGGACATCGGGGGCGTGTCGCGCCAGGGCTTCCGCGATCAGCGCCCGATCGGCGCCGATCAGCACCACCCCACGCAGCCGGGCCGCCGACTTCTGCACCAGCTCGTCGAAGGTCGCGCCCTTGGCGAGGCCGCCGGCGATCCAGACGATGTGCTCGTACGCCGCCAACGACGCCTCGGCGGCGTGGGTGTTGGTGGCCTTGGAGTCGTCGATGTAGGTGACGCCGTCGAGCTCCGCGACGTGCTGGATGCGGTGCGCGTCCGGATGGAAGGCGCGCAGACCGTCCCGGACGGCGGTGGGGCGGACGCCGAAGGCACGGGCCAGCGCCGCCGCCGCGAGGGCGTTGGCGATGTTGTGCGGGGCCGGCGGCGTGACGTCCGAGACCTCGGCGAGCTCCTGGGCCTGCTGCTGCCGGTTCTCCACGAAGGCCCGGTCGACGAGGATGCCGTCGACGACACCGAGCTGGGAGGGGCCGGGGGTGCCGAGGGTGAAGCCGATGGCCCGGCAGCCCTCCTCGACGTCGGCCTCGCGCACCAGGTCCTCGGTCGCCTCGTCGGCCGCGTTGTAGACGCAGGCGACGGTGTTGCCCTCGTAGATCCGGCCCTTGTCGGCGGCGTACGCCTGCATGGAGCCGTGCCAGTCGAGGTGGTCGGGGGCGAGGTTGAGGACGGCCCCCGAGTGCGCCCGTAGGGAGGGCGCCCAGTGCAGCTGGTAGCTGGAGAGCTCGACGGCGAGGACGTCGTACGGGGGCTCGCCGTCCTTGCCCTGCCCCAGGACGACATCGATGATCGGCGTACCGATGTTGCCGACGGCCAGGGTGCGCAGACCCTCGGCGGCCAGGATCGAGGCCAGCATCCGCACGGTGGTGGTCTTGCCGTTGGTGCCGGTGACCCCGAGCCAGGCCGCGGCGCCGGGGCCCCGCAGCCGCCAGGCGATCTCCACATCGCCGACGACGTCGACGCCCGCCGCAGCGGCCGCCGCGAACAGCGGGCTGTCCGGCTTCCAGCCGGGCGAGGTGACGACGAGTTCGGTGCCCTCGGGGAGCGTGTCACCGTCGCCGAGGCGGACGGTGATTCCCGCCCGTCGCCCGCCACCGCCCTTACCGGAGGCGCTGTGCGCCGCTGCCCATTCCGTCAGTTCGCGCGCGGCGGCCCGCTGCTTGTCGCCGTCGCCGCCGTCCACGACGGTCAGGTGTGCGCCGAGGCCGGCCAGCGCGCGGGCGGCACTGATGCCGCTCACGCCCAGGCCGGCGACGGTGATGTGCTGACCGGCGAAGTCCGCCGGGCCGTGCGTGGTCACTTTGCTGCCTGCCAGCCGCCGTAGAAGATGCCGAGTCCCACGATGACGCACATGCCCTGGATGATCCAGAACCGGACCACCACAAGGACTTCGGACCACCCCTTGAGTTCGAAGTGGTGCTGGAGTGGCGCCATCCGGAAGACCCGCTTGCCGGTCAGCTTGAAGGAGCCGACCTGGATGACCACGGACATGGTGATCAGGACGAAGAGACCGCCGAGGAGGGCGAGCAGCAGCTCCGTACGGGAGCAGATCGCCAGGCCGGCGAGCGCGCCGCCCAGGGCCAGCGAACCGGTGTCGCCCATGAAGATCTTGGCGGGCGAGGTGTTCCACCACAGGAAGCCGAAGCAGGCACCCATCAGGGCCGAGGCGACGACCGCGAGGTCGAGTGGATCGCGTACCTCGTAACAGCCCGGTCCGGCGGTGATCTGGTTGGCGCAGGACTCCTGGTGCTGCCAGATACCGATGAAGGTGTACGCGCCGAAGACCATCACCGAGGCGCCGGTGGCCAGGCCGTCGAGGCCGTCGGTGAGGTTCACGCCGTTGGACATCGCAAGGATCATGAACAGCGCCCAGATCACGAAGATCACCGGGCCGATCTGCCAGCCGAAGTCCTGGGTGAAGGACAGCCGGTCCGAGGCCGGGGTCTGTCCGCGCAGGTCGGCGAATTGCAGCGAGAGCACCGCGAAGGCGATACCGACGATCAGCTGGCCGGCCATCTTCGCCTTGGCCCGCAGGCCCAGCGAACGCTGCTTGACGATCTTGATGTAGTCGTCGAGGAAGCCGACCAGGCCCATGCCCGCGAAGAGGAAGAGCACCAGCACGCCCGAGAAGGTCGGATCGCTGGAGGTGATCACCTTTGTCACGGCGTAGGCGATGATCGTGGCCAGGATGAAGGAGATACCGCCCATGGTGGGCGTGCCCTTCTTGCTGCCGTGGGTCCGCGGGCCGTCATCGCGGATGAACTGCCCGTATCCCTTCTTGGCCAGCAGCTTGATCAGCAACGGGGTGCCGATCAGGGTCAGGAAGAGCCCGATCATTCCGGAGAAGAGGATCTGCTTCATCGAGTTCATCGGGATGCGGCTCCACCCTCAGCGCCCGTGGCGCCCAGCATGCCCTCGTCCAGCAAAGCTGCGGCCACCCGCTCCAGCCCCACCGACCTGGACGCCTTCACCAGCACGACATCTCCCGGCCGCAGCTCGCTGCGCAACAGGTCGACCGCCGCCCGCGCGTCGGACACGTGCACCGACTCCTCACCCCACGAACCCTCGTTCTTGGCGCCCATGTCGAGCCAGGCCGCTTCCCTGCCGCCGACTGCCACGAGCTTGCTGACGTTGAGCCGGACGGCCAGCCGCCCGACCGCGTCGTGTTCGGCGAGTGACTCCTCGCCGAGCTCAGCCATCTCACCGAGCACCGCCCACGTACGAGCGCCCGTCGCCTTGCCGGCTGCGCCCATCGCGACCAGCGCACGCAGCGCCGCTCGCATGGACTCGGGATTCGCGTTGTAGGCGTCGTTGACGATCCGCACGCCGTCCGCGCGCTCGGTGACCTCCATACGCCAGCGGGAGAGCGTGCCGGCTTCGGAGAGCGCGGAGGCGATCTCGTCTGCGGGCATGCCCAACTCATGGGCTACGGCGGCCGCGGCGAGCGCGTTCGACACGTGGTGCTCACCGTACAGCCGCATGGTCACATCGCTGCACCCGGAGGGTGTGCGAAGCGTGAAAGCGGGCTGACCAAGATCCGTGAGCCGGACATTCTCGGCACGTACGTCGGCCTCCGCGGCCTCCCCGAACAGGATCGTGCGGGCCCGGGTGCGCGGCACCATGGCGCGGACGTACGGGTCGTCGGCGTTGAGCACCGCGACGCCGCCGTCCTCGGCCGAAGGCAGCGACTCGACGAGTTCGCCCTTGGCCAGGGCGATCTGCTCACGGCCGCCGAACTCGCCGATGTGCGCGCTGCCGACGTTCAGCACCACGCCGATCCTCGGCGGGGTCAGCCCGGCGAGGTAGCGGATGTGGCCGACGCCGCGGGCGCCCATCTCCAGGACGAGATGCCGGGTGGTCTCATCGGCGCGCAGCGCGGTCAGCGGCAGCCCGATCTCGTTGTTGAGGTTTCCCTCGGGCCAGACCGTCGGGCCGTGGCGCTGGAGCAGCTGGGCGATCAGGTCCTTGGTGCTGGTCTTGCCGGCCGAGCCGGTCAGGCCCACGACGGTGGTGCCCAGCCGTGCGACGACGGCGCGGGCGAGCGCGCCGAGCGCGGCGACCACGTCGTCGACGACGATCGCGGGGACGCCGAGGGGGCGGGCGGCCAGTACGGCCACCGCGCCGGCCTCGACGGCGCGGTGCGCGAAGTCGTGGCCGTCGACGCGTTCACCGGCGAAGGCCACGAACAGCGCGCCGGGGCACACCGCACGGGAGTCGGCCACGACCGGTCCGGTCACCCGGCGGTCGTCGTCCGGTATGTCGTGCTGCTGCCCTCCGACGATGCTCGCGATCTCGGCGAGCGACAGGGAGATCACAGGTCACCCCCGGTACTGGGCGGGCGGTGACGGTAAAAGGGTTGTGCGCGCATGGCGGTGTGTCATCCCTGGTGGTTCGGCTGCGGTGACTTCAAGGAAGCCTCGATGGCCTCGCGCAGTACCTGGCGGTCGTCGAAGGGGCGAACCACTCCGGCGATGTCCTGGCCCTGCTCGTGGCCCTTGCCCGCGACGATCACGGTGTCCCCGGGCTCGGCGCGGGCGACGGCGGCGGCGATGGCGACGGCGCGCTCTTCTTCGACGAGCACCGTGCCGCGTTCATGGATGGGGACCTCCGCGGCGCCCGCGAGCATGGTGGCGAGGATCGCGAGGGGGTCCTCGCCGCGCGGGTTGTCGGAGGTCAGTACGGCCGTGTCGGCGAGCCGGGCCACCGCCGCGCCCATGGGGGCGCGCTTGTGCGGGTCACGGTCGCCGCCACAGCCGAGGACGGCGTGCAGCTTGCCGTCGGTGACCTTGCGCAGCGCGCGCAGAACCGATTCGACGGCGTCGGTCTTGTGGGCGTAGTCGACCACCGCGAGGTACGGCTGGCCGGCGTCGATGCGCTCCAGGCGGCCGGGGACGCCGGGCACCGCGGCGACACCGTCGGCCGCGGTCTGTGCGTCGATCCCGGCGACGACCAGCGAGACGATCGCGGCGAGCGCGTTGGCGACGTTGAACGGGCCGGCGATCGGGGACGCGGCGCGCAGGGTGACGCCGTCCGGGCCGTGCACGGTGAAGGTCGAGCCGAGGGTGCCGACCTCGACGTCGGCGGCCCGCCAGTCGGCGTCGGGGTGGCCCTCCGCGGAGAAGGTGGTGACCGGGACCTCGGACTCGCCCTCGGCCAGCCGCTTGCCGTACTCGTCGTCGAGGTTGACGACACCGGCGCGGCTGCGGGCCTTGGTGAAGAGCTGGGCCTTGGCCTGGAAGTAGTCCTCCATCCCGGAGTGGAACTCCATGTGCTCCGGGCTGAGGTTGTTGAAGATCGCGACGTCGAAGACGCAGCCGTCGACCCGGCCGAGGACCAGGGCGTGGCTGGAGACCTCCATGGCCAGCGCGCGCACGCCGCGCTCGCGCATCACCGCGAACAGCGCCTGGAGGTCGGTGGCCTCGGGGGTCGTGCGCTCGGACTTGATGCGCTCGTCGCCGATCCGGGTCTCGACGGTGCCGATCAGCCCGGTCAGCCCGCCGTCGGGGACCTTGGCCGCGGCGGCCCGCAGCCCGCCCTCGATGAGGTAGGCGGTGGTGGTCTTGCCGGAGGTGCCGGTGATGCCGATCTGGAGGAGGTCCTCGCCCGGCGCTCCGTAGATGGAGACGGCCAGGGCGCCCATCCGCGCGCGCGGGTTGTCGACGACGAGCACCGGCAGACCGGTCGCGGCGGCGCGCTCGGCACCCGACGGATCGGTCAGGACCGCCGTGGCGCCGAGGTCGGCGGCCTGCGCGACGAAGTCGGCACCGTGCAGACGGGCACCGGGCAGCGCGGCGTAGACGTCACCGGGGCGGACCGCACGGGAGTCATGGGTGATGCCGGTGACCATCACGGGCCGCGCGGCATCGGCGGCTCCGGGGCGGCCGGCGTCCGGGGCCGGGCATCCCAGCTGCTCGGCGAGGTCCGCCAGGGGGGTGGGGCGGACCCGTTCAGGGCGCGGGGCTCCCGGATACGTACCGGACCCGCCCTTCTCGGCGTGCTGGGCTTTCGGGGACTGATCAGCGTGTGACACGGCGGTGAGCGTACCGGGCACCACCGGCCCGGGGCGAAGTGAGGGCCGTGGAGGGGAGCAGTTTCCGGGAGCGGGTGTGCCGTCGGGGGTGCCGTCGGGGGTGCCGTCGGGGGTGATGGTCGTCACGGCGGAATTGCCTCGATTTCATTGGCCTGGCGTGAAGGTGACCGGCAGCCGCGGGGGCTTGGCGCCGGTCGGCGGGACCTGGAGGGTTTTCAGCGCGAAGGCCATGACCTGCTGGTAGATCGGGCCGCAGACCTGGCCGCCGAAATAGCTGCCCGTCGTGGGGTTCTGGACGGCGCAGTAGACCGTGATGCGAGGTTTGTCGGCGGGGGCGAAGCCGGCGAAGGAGGCGGTGTAGCCGTGGTAGCGGCCGGTCCTGGGGTCCACCCGGTTGGACGTGCCGGTCTTGCCGCCGACGCGGTAGCCGTCGATCTTCGCCTTCGCTCCGGTGCCTTCCTCGTCGTCCACCACCGATTCGAGCATGGTGGCCAGGGTGGCCGCGGTCTTCCGGCTGATCACGCGGTTCTTCGCGGGCTTGGGCGCCGGTGCGTAGTGCCCGTCGGGCCCGGTGCTGCCGCGGACCAGTGAGGGGGCGATGCGCTCGCCGCCGTTGGCGATCGTGGAGTAGACGGAGGCGGCCTGTACGGCGTTGAGGGACAGCCCCTGGCCGAACGGGATGGTGAACTGCTGCGAGGTGTTCCAGTCCTGCGGCTCGGCCAGGATGCCGTCGGTCTCCCCGGGGAAGCCGAGCCCGGTCGGCCGGCCGATCCCGAACTTGCGCAGATACGAGTAGAGGACCTGGTTGGCCCGGGGCTGGGTCCTGCCGAGCTGGCCGGTCGCGAGGATCGTGCCGATGTTGCTGGACTTGGCGAGCACGCCGTTGAGCGTCAGATGCCAGGTGGCGTGGTCGACGTCGTCCGCGAACAGCCGGTCGCCCCGGTGCAGCCGGTTGGGCACGGTGACCCGGGTGGCCGGTGTGGCGACGCCCTCCTCCAGAACGGCGGCCATCGACATCACCTTGCTGGTGGAGCCCGGCTCGAACGCGTCGGACAGCGCGGCGTTGCCCAGCGCCTCCGGATCGGCCCGCGACACCTCATTGGGGTCAAACCCGGGCGCGTTGGCGAGCGCCAGGATCTCCCCGGTGCGGGTGTCCTGGACGACGACATAGCCGCGGTCGGCGTTCGACTTGGCGACCTGCTCGGTGATGGCCTGCTGGGCCGCCCACTGGATGTCGCGGTCGAGGGTCAGCTCGACATTGCTGCCGGGGACGGCGGGGTGCTCCTGGGTGTCGGCGGTGGGCACCCGGCGGCCGCCGGACTGGGCGTAGACGAGCTTGCCGTCCTTGCCCGCCAGCTGCTTGTCCAGGCGCGCCTCCAGGCCGCCGCCGCCCTTGCCGGCGCCGTTGACGAAGCCGAGTACACCGGCGGCGAGGTTCTTGTTGGGGTAGAGGCGCTTGCTGTGTTTGTCGGCGAAGATGCCGACCAGGACATTGGGGCGGAACGCGCCTTTGGGGGCGGCGGCCGCCTTGGTGTCGAGGGTCTTGCGCAGGTCCTTGATCTTCTTCCAGACCTGCGGGGTCTGCTGCCGGGCGAGCAGGGCGTAGCGCGCCGCGGGCCGGTCGAGCTTCTTGGCCAGGACGGCCTTGTCCTCGCCGAGGATCGGGGCGAGCAGCGCGGCGGCCCGCTGGGGGGCATCGTCGATCTTGCTCTTCCCCGGGGCCAGCAGGCTCGGGTCGGCGGTGATGTCGTACGCGTCGACGGTGGTGGCCAGGTCCACGCCGTTGCGGTCGGTGATCGCACCGCGCTCGGCGGCCAGCTTGACCGGTACATAGCGGTTCTCGTTGGCCTTGGCGGCGAACGCCCCGGCGTCCACGGCCTGCACCTGGAAGAGCCGTACGACGAAGACCAGCATGATCAGCGTCAGTCCGAGGGAGACCAGCCGCAGCCGCGGACGCGGGCTGCCGAGGCGGAGCGCCGGGGGCCCGGAGCGGGGGCGGCCGGGGCGGGCGGCCTGCCGGGGCGGACCGGGCCGGGAGCCGGGCCGGGGTGCGGGGCGCTTGGCGGCGGGCGGGCGGCCGGACCCGCTGCCGCCCCGGCCGCCGCGCTGGGCGGGGCGCGGCACCCGGCGGGGGTCCCTGGGCTCGGTCATGCCGCGTTCACCTGCCGGAGGTCGTCGGGGTGGGGGCGGCCGCGGCGGCGGGCGCGGGTGCGGTGGGGGCGCCGTCGCCGGACGAGGCGGGCGGGGCGTACGACGTCAGGGAGGCCGGTGCGGCCGAGGGGGCCGGATCGGACGGTGCCGCCCCCGTGTCCGGGGCGCTCTCCGGGCCCAGCACACCGGCCAGGGCCGGGACCGGCGGCACCGCCGGGCGGGGCAGGGCGGTGCGGGCGGCCGGGCCGAGGGGCGACGGCTCGGCGGAGCTGCTCAGCGGCGCCCCCTCCGGTCCGGCGACGCTCGGCCGGCCGCGGACCGTGCCGTCCGGGAGCAGGAACACCGGGGTGCCGCCGGGCACCATCCCCAGCTTCCGGGCGCGCTGCTCCAGCGCGCCCGGGGCGGAGTAGGCGTCCACGTCCTGCTGAAGCGCCTGCTGCTCGTCCGTCAGCTCCTCGGTCTGTCTCTCCAGCTTGCTGAGCTCGAACGACCCTTGGTTGAGGGCGGAGTTGAGCAGCAGCAGGGTGATCAGGCCGGAGCCGAGGAGGACGACGATGAGCAGCACGAAGGGTGTGCGCGCCGCGGTGCCGCGGGCACCGGCGCCGGAGGGGAACAGCGCGGCGAGGCGTTTCTGCCTGCCGCGCGGCCCCTGCCCTTTCATGCGGTGTCCTCGACGTTCTCGCGGATGCGCTCCGCGCCGCGCAGCCGGGCGGGGGCGGCCCGGCGGTTCTCGGCGATCTCCTCCTCCGTGGGGAGTTCGGCGCCGCGGGTCAGCAGCTTGAGCCGGGGCTGGTAGCGCTCGGGGACCACCGGCAGGCCGGGCGGCGCCGTATTGGCCGCGCCGGCCGCGAAGACCTGCTTGACCAGCCGGTCCTCCAGCGAGTGGTAGGCGAGCACGGCGATCCGGCCGCCCACGGCGAGCGCCTTCACGGCCGCCGGGATGGCGCGCTCCACACTCGTCAGCTCCCCGTTGACCTCGATGCGCAGGGCCTGGAACGTGCGCTTGGCGGGGTTGCCGCCGGTGCGCTTGGCGGCCTGCGGCAGCGCGTCACGGATCAGTTCGACCAGCCGCGCGCTGTTGGTGAACGGTTCCTTGGCCCGCTCGCGGACGACGGCCTCGACGATCCGCTTGGCCTGCTTCTCCTCCCCGTAGGAGCGCAGGATCCGGACCAGCTCACCGGGCGCGTAGGTGTTGAGGACATCCGCGGCGCTGATGCCGGCCGTCTGGTCCATCCGCATGTCCAGCGGGGCGTCCTGCGCATACGCGAAGCCGCGGTCGGCCTCGTCGAGCTGCATGGAGGAGACGCCGAGGTCGAACAGCACGCCCTGGACCCGGGGGGTACCGAGCCGGTCGAGGACCTCGGGGAGCTCGTCGTAGACGGCGTGTACCAGGGTGGCGCGGTCGCCGTAGGGGGCGAGCCGCTCGCCCGCCAGCTTGAGGGCGGAGGGGTCACGGTCGAGGGCGATGAGCCGGGCCGCGGGGAAGGTGGACAGCAGTGCCTCGCTGTGCCCTCCGAGGCCGAGCGTGCAGTCGACGACGACCGCACCGGGCTCGGCGAGCGCGGGCGCGAGCAGCTCCAGACACCTCTGGAGCATGACGGGTACGTGGCGAGTGTTGTTGTTCATGCGGCGGCCCCGCCGCGTTCGGCCCGCCTGCCTCGGCAGAGCGCGCACCTCTTCCTGACTCGCTCGCTACGCTCGCTCATGTGCCTTCCGATGGGCTGGGCGGCAGGTGGGGCCCCGGCCGCTGGCTGGGGGTGCCGCACGTACCGCTTGGTCCCCGCCCGCTCTGAAGGGGAAGTGGCCCTCCGGCGACGGGGAAGTGACGTCGGAAGACCATGGGAGCGGGAGGAGGCCGAGCCGTACGTACGGCGCGCGCACGCGAGGAATCCGGTATCCAAGGAGAGCGTCACGCCTCCCACTTCGCGCCACTTTAGTCCACCGGCTGCCCCGGTCAATCAACCGGTTCCGCGCGTCCCGCGACGGCTTTCCCGCCGCCCGCGTCGCGGGCTTCTCACCCGGACGGCGGCGGGACGGACGGACCTGTGGGTTACCTCACAAGGAGTGATGATGACCCCTATGCCCGACCTCTCATGCGGCTGAAACGACCGGCGCGGATTACGGTGAAACCATGTCCATACCTGCGTCGCAGCCGCTGCCCCCCTCCGCCGACGGTGCCGTTCGTACCGGTGAGACGGTCACCGACAGTCTCGTCGAAGCGAACAAGCGCTATGCCGCCGCCTTCACCGACCCCGGGATGGATGCCCGGCCCGTCCGCAACGTCGCCGTCGTGGCCTGTATGGACGCCCGGCTGGATCTGCATGCCGCGCTCGGTCTCGAACTCGGCGACTGCCACACCATCCGCAACGCCGGCGGGGTGGTCACCGACGACATCATCCGGTCCCTGACGATCAGCCAGCGCGCGCTGGGCACCCGGTCCGTCGTCCTCATCCACCACACCGGGTGCGGTCTGCTCAGCCTGACCGAGGACTTCCGCCACGACCTGGCCGCCGAGGTCGGACAGCGCCCCACCTGGGCGGTCGAGGCGTTCAAGGACCTCGACGAGGACGTCCGGCAGTCCATGCAGCGGGTGCGCACCTCCCCCTTCCTCCCGCACACCGACGACGTCCGCGGCTTCGTCTTCGACGTCACGACCGGCCTGCTGCGGGAGATCGACCCCCAGCACTGACCCCGGCCCGGCCTTCCCGGCGACGGAACCTGCCCGGAAAGCCGGGTTCGCCGGGAAGGCCGGGAGATAACCTTGTGAGTTATCCACAGGTCAAGACGCGAAGCCGCGCGGGCAGCAAGAATGCGTAGGTGCCGTCGTCCTGGCCCCCGGCCGGGTGCGATGCGCACGTTCGGGGTGGGCCGGGTCCGTTAAGGGGGCATCGGCCCTCAGTACGGGCCGAGGAGGGCCGAGTGACGACGTATGACGAACGAGCGAGCCTCAGCGATCTGACCACCACCGCGGAGCGGGTTCACCGGTCGGTGGAGCAAGTGATCGAGGGCAAGCCGGAGGTCGTACGGCTCGCGCTGACCGTGCTGCTGGCCGAGGGACATCTGCTCATCGAGGATGTGCCCGGCGTCGGCAAGACCATGCTCGCCAAGGCACTGGCCCGCTCCATCGACTGCTCGGTGCGGCGCATCCAGTTCACGCCCGACCTGCTGCCCTCGGACATCACCGGCGTCAGCATCTTCGACCAGCAGCAGCGGGACTTCGAGTTCAAGCCCGGCGCGATCTTCTCCCAGATCGTGATCGGCGACGAGATCAACCGCGCTTCGCCCAAGACCCAGTCCGCGCTGCTGGAATCCATGGAGGAGCGCCAGGTCACGATGGACGGGCAGACCTACCAGCTGCCCGACCCGTTCATGGTGGTCGCCACCCAGAACCCGGTGGAGATGGAGGGCACGTACCCGCTCCCCGAGGCACAGCGGGACCGCTTCATGGCACGGGTGTCGATCGGTTATCCGAGCCCGGCGGCCGAGTTGCAGATGCTGGATGTGCACGGCGGCGCCTCCCCCCTCGACGACCTCCAGCCGGTTGCGCACGCCCACGAGATCGTGAAGCTGATCGACGCGGTGCGCACGGTCCATGTCGCCGATACGGTCCGCAGATACACCGTCGATCTGGTGGGGGCCACCCGCAGCCACCCCGAGCTGCGGCTCGGCGCCTCACCGCGGGCGACCCTGCATCTACTGCGCGCCGCCAAGGCCTCGGCCGCGCTCCAGGGGCGGGAGTACACCCTCCCCGACGACGTCCAGTCGCTGGCGGTACCGGTGCTCGCGCACCGGCTGCTGCCCACCGCACAGGCCCAGTTGAATCGCCGTACGGCCGAGCAGATCGTGCTGGAGCTGCTCCAGCGCGTCCCGGTCCCCGAACCGTCCGCCCAGCCGTGGCGGACACCCGGCCAGCGGCCGCCCGGCGTACGGGGGTTGTGATGTCCGACGGGGGGAGCGAGGGCGCTCCGGAGCGGGACGGGCTGCGGACGGCCCTCGCGGGGCTGACGACCCGGGGCCGGTCGTTCCTGGCGGCCGGGGTGGCCGCCGCGGTGTGCTCCTACCTCCTCGGGCAGGCGGATCTGCTGCGGGTCGGGCTGCTGCTCGCCGCCCTCCCGCTGGTGTGTGTCCTGGTGCTGCACCGCACCCGTTACCGGGTCGCGGGCAGCCGGACGCTCACCCCCGCGCGGGTGCCCGCCGCCACCGAATCCCGGGTGCGGCTGCGGATGGAGAACGTCTCCCGGCTGCCGACCGGCGTGCTGATGCTCCAGGACCGGGTGCCGTATGTCCTCGGTCCCCGGCCGCGCTTCATCCTGGACCGGGTCGAGGCCGGCGGCCGCCGCGAGGTCTCCTACCGGGTCCGCTCCGATCTGCGCGGACGCTATCCGCTGGGGCCGCTTCAGCTGCGGCTCTCGGACCCGTTCGGAATGTGTGAGCTGACCCGCTCGTTCAGCGCCTCCGACATCCTGACGGTCGTGCCGCGGGTCGAACCGCTGCCGGCCGTGCGGCAGGTGGGCGAGGCCGCCGGGTACGGCGACGGGCGGCAGCACTCGCCGGCGCTGGCCGGGGAGGACGACGTCATCCCGCGCGGCTACCGCCACGGCGACGATCTGCGCCGCGTCCACTGGCGCTCCACCGCGCGCCACGGGGAGCTGATGGTCCGCAGGGAGGAGCAGCCGCAGAAGGCGCGCTGCACGGTCCTGCTCGACACCCGCGAGGACGCCCACCCGGGCTCGGGCCCCGACTCGGCCTTCGAGTGGGCCGTGGCGGGCGCCGCCTCCACCGCGGTGCATCTGCTGGAGCGCGGCTTCTCGGTGCGGCTGCTGACCGACACCGGCAGCTCGGTGCCGGGCCCCGACGGCGCCGGCAGCTTCGCGGGCGGCACCGGCTCCGCCGACGCCGCGGGCCTGCTGCTGGACACCCTCGCCGTCGTGGAGCGCTCCGAGGAGCACGGCCTGTCGGCGGCGTACGACGTGCTGCGCGGCGGCAACGAAGGACTGCTGGTCGCCTTCTTCGGCGATCTGGACGAGGAGCAGGCAGCGGTCGCCGGGCGGATGCGGCAGCGCAGCGGCGCCGCCGTCGCCTTCGTCCTGGACGGCGACGCCTGGACGCGGGGACCCGGCGGCATCAGATTCTCCGACGGCCAGGTCCCGGTGGCCGAACGCCTTCAGCTGCTGCGGAAGGCCGGCTGGACGGCGCTGCCGGTGACGCCCGGGGACACCCTCCCCGCCCTGTGGCGCGCGGCCGCGGAGCGTACGGACACCCCGGAGACGGTGGCGGGGGGCCGGTCATGAACGGGAGCGTGCGCGATGGACGGCTTACGGGCCGGCGGCCGGTGAGGGACGAGGTGCTGCCCGCGGACGGACAACCAGGTGCGCGGCGGCCGCGCGGCCGGATCAGTGGCCGACGTGGGCCTTGCCCCCGCGGCCCCGAGCGAAGCGAGGCACGGGCATGAGCGGCCGGGCGCGGCTGGCGCTGTGTGCGGCGGTGGCGACGCTGTGTGCCGCCGGCGCACTGCTGCCGCTGGTGGAACCGATCAGCTGGCTGATACAGGCCGCGGTCCTGCTGGCCCTCCTGACGGGGGTGGGCGCGGCCGCGCGCCGGGTCCCGCTGGCCGGGCCCCTGGTCATCGGCGTCCAGCTGCTGGCCGGCGTGCTGCTGATGACCCTGCTCTTCACGCCGGGCGAGGCGATCCTCGGCCTGCTGCCGGGCCCGGACTCCCTCGCGGAATTCGGCCGGCTGGTGCAGACCGGGGTACGGGACGTCGGCCGGTACGCCATCCCCGCCCCCGCCACCCCCGGCATCCGGCTGCTGCTGATCGCCGGAGTGCTGGTGATCGGCCTGATAGTCGACGCGCTGGCGGTCACGTACCGCAGTGCCGCGCCCGCCGGTCTGCCGCTGCTCGCGCTCTACTCGGTGGCGGCCGGGCTGTCCCAGGGCGGCGCGGGCTGGCTGCGGTTCCTGATCGCGGCGGCCGGCTATCTGCTGCTCCTGCTGGCCGAGGGCCGGGACCGCATCTCCCAGTGGGGCCGGGTCTTCGGCGGGGGCGCCGAAACGAGCCGGCCGGACCGCGGCCAGGCGTTCGCCGCCCTCGGCGCTCCGGTCCTGGCCCCGGTCCGTACGGGCCGCAGGATCGGCGCCCTGGTCCTCGGGATCGCCCTGGTGGTGCCCGCCCTGCTGCCCTCCCTCGGCGGCGGGCTGTTCGGCACCGGCGGCAGCGGCTCGGGCCCCGGCGGCGGAGGCGGCACGATCTCCGCGGTGAACCCCCTGGTGTCCCTCCAGGACAGCCTCAACCAGCCCGAGGACAAGGAAGTCCTCAACTACCGCACGACCGCCGCCGACACCCGCGGCCTGTATCTGCGGATCGTCGCCCTCGACCAGTTCGACGGCACGACCTGGAAGCCGTCCGAGCGCACGGTCACGGACGTCCCGGAGCGGCTGCCGCAACCGGCCGGCCTGAGCACCGCGGTCGACCTCGACCGGGTCAACACCTCGATCTCGACCGCCGAGTGGTACGCCCAGAACTGGCTGCCGCTCCCCTACCCGGCCTCCAAGGTGGACATCTCCGGGCGCTGGCGCTTCGAGCCCCAGGGCCGCACCCTCGTCGGGGACCGCGGACAGAACACCCACGGCCTCCAGTACCAGGTCGAGAGCCTCCAGGTGCGGCCCACGTCCCGGCAGCTGGCCGCCGCCCCGGCACCCCCCGCCGACCTGCTGCGCGAGTACACCAAGGTCCCCCGCTCGCTCCCCCCGGTCGTCCGCAGCACCGCACGCCACGTCACGCGCGGCGCCCCGACCGCCTACGCCAGGGCCGTCAAGCTCCAGGACTGGTTCGCCCTCAACGGCGGCTTCAGCTACAACACGCAGGTCCGGGCCGGCAGCGGTTCCGAGGCCATCGCGCGCTTCCTGCGGCAGAAGGAGGGCTTCTGCGTCCACTTCTCGTTCTCGATGGCGGCGATGGCCCGGACACTGGGGATCCCGGCCCGGGTAGCGGTCGGTTTCACCCCCGGCACCAAGCAGCCCGACGGCACGACCTCGGTCGGCCTCAAGGACGCACACGCCTGGCCGGAGCTGTACTTCCAGGGCATCGGCTGGACCCGCTTCGAACCGACCCCGAGCCGCGGCAGCGTCCCGGACTACGCCTACCCCGACACCCCGGACACCCCGGACCCGGACAGCCCGGACCCCGCGCCCGCCCGGTCCGCGGCCCCCTCGGAGGGCCCGTCGGCTGACCCGTCCTGCGGCGCCGGTGAGCGGCGGTCCGGCTCCGGTTCGGCCTGCGTCCCGCTGCCCGCGGAGGCCGGCACCCGCCCGCCGGACGGCGGCTCGTCCCCCTGGCCGGCCGTCGTCACGGCACTGGCCGCGCTGCTCGTCCTGCTGCTGCCGGCGGGCCCGCTGCTGTGGCGCCTGCGCATACGCTCCGGACGCCTGGCGGGCCCGCACGACGACCCGACGGCGGCCACCCTCGCCGCCTGGCGGGAGCTGCTGGACACCGCCTGGGACTTCGGCATCCTGCCGGACGAGTCACTGACCCCGCGCAAGGCCGCCGAGCGCATCATCCGCATCGGAGATCTGCCACCGGAGCCCGCCGGGGCCGCCCGCAGCGTCGCGGCGGCGGTCGAGCACGTCCTGTACGCCCCGCATCCGCAGCCGGTGTCCGGACTCGCCCCGGCCGTACAGCAGGTGCGGGCCGGGCTGCGGACGGGTGCGAGCCGTGGGCTGCGGCTGCGGGCCCAGCTCACCCCGCGCTCCGCGGTCCGGCTCCGCTGGGCCTGGTCGGCCCGCTGCTCGGCACTGCTGCTCCGCTGCCGTACCAGCCGCCCGGTGGCCACGGCACGGCGCGCGCTGGCCGCCCTCCGGCCGGGCGCGCGGCGGGCCTGACCACACGGCACAAAAAGGTGCTGGGGCCGCCCGACAGGATCGGGCGGCCCCAGCACCTTTCCTCTTCCGGCGCCACCGGAGAACGCGTTGCGTACCGAAGGGCGGAAAGGAACAGAGAACTATCGGGCCCGCGGAGGGCGAACTGCGGGCCCGAGACGGCAAACTGCAACGGCGAAAAAGCGGCGGGAAAGAGTGACGGAAAGCGCCGTGAGGCGCAACAGGAAGAATGACGGAAAGAAACATCTCCCGGGGCGCGAGGAATCGCTCAGGGGGAAGCTCCCGACGGATTCGGGGAAATCCCGCGAATCCGCCGCTCCGTCGTGGCTCAGTGGCCCTGTTGTTCGTCCCTGCGTCGCTGCCAGCGGTCCTCGATGCGGTTCATCATCGAGCGCCGCTGCCTGGCCTGACGGCGTGCCGGGGCACCCGCAGCACCTCCGGAACCCGCAGCGGACTGCTGCTCACCGGGCTTGGGAGCTTTGCGCCAGCCGGTGACCGCCAGCACGGCGCAGCCGAGCATGACGAGGAAGCCCACCACACTGATCCAGATCTGCTGCGCGACCATGCCGGCCATGAGCAGGGCGATACCCACCAGGAAGCCCGCGACCGCTTGGTAAACCCGTCGCCGGGTGTACGTACGCAGCCCGCTTCCCTCAAGCGCTGTCGCGAACTTGGGATCTTCGGCGTACAGCGCTCGCTCCATTTGCTCGAGCATGCGCTGCTCGTGCTCCGAGAGCGGCACGGAGTCCTCCTACTCGTCGGTCGCGGGGGGCGACCGGGTGCGACCCTTTCAGGATAGGCAGGGAATCGCCCCCGTGAAACCCGCCCCTCGACGCCAGTTCACTGTCCGGGCCGCCACGGCGACCGGTGGTGATGCTGCCTGCATTCCCCACCCGCCTGTCCGTCATGCCGGAACGTCGTACCCCGATCATACGGGGCGAAGGGGCTGATCGGGTGGTCTGTGGCCGACTGCACGCGGTAGTCGCGTGAGCCGTGTGGGTCAGTCGCGCTCCGCGAGGACGTGCAGCTGGGTGGCCACGGAGTGGAAGGCGGGCTGCTCGGCGGCGGCCGCCTCGAGCTTCAGCAGCGCCTCCATGGCGCCCGGCTCGGTGTCCACCAGCACCCCGGGGACCAGGTCGGCGAAGACCCGTACGCCGTGGACCGCGCCGACCTCCAGGCCGGTGGCGGACACCAGCTCGGTGAGCTGGTCGGCGGTGAAGCGGCGCGGGACCGGGTCGCCCTCGCCCCAGCGTCCGGCCGGGTCGGTGAGGGCCTGGCGGGCCTCGGTGAAGTGGCCCGCGAGAGCGCGCGCGAGGACGGCACCGCCCAGACCGGCCGCGAGCAGGCTGAGAGTGCCGGCCGGGCGCAGGGCGTCGACCGCGTTGCGGAGGCCCTCGGCCGGGTCGTCGACGTACTCCAGCACGCCGTGGCAGAGCACTGCGTCGTAGCCGCCGCGCTCGACGACGTCGAACAGGCCGTGGGCGTCACCCTGGACCGCACGCACCCGGTCGGCGACGCCCGCCTCGGCGACGCGGCGCTCCAGGGCGAAGAGGGCGTTGGGGCTGGGGTCGACGACCGTGACGCGGTGGCCGAGACGGGCGACCGGCACGGCGAAGTTGCCGGTGCCGCCGCCGGTGTCGAGGACGTCCAGCGCGTCGCGGCCGGTGGCCTTGACCCGGCGCTCCAGGGCGTCCTTGAGGACCTCCCAGACCACGGCGGTACGAAGGGATGCGCGCGGGCGCAGCGGGTCAGACACGGCGGGTGGCTCCTCGGCGGGGGCATGAACGTCTAGGCGTCCACCACCCTATTCCGTCCCGCGCCGTCCACGGCCTGCGGAGCCACCGGGAGCCGCCGTGGCGCCCGGCGGGGCGGGAGGGGGAGCGGGGGGGTGAAGGGGCGGAGCGGGGGGTGAAGGTGGTGGAGCGGAGGGGTCGGCGGGCCGGGGCGCGGAGAGGCGGGCACGGCGGGCGAGGGGGCGAGGGTGGCGTGGGGCGGAGGGAGGGGCCGTGGTCCTGGGGTGGCAGGGAGGCGGGCGCGGGGCAGGTGGTGGGCGGTGGGAGCCGAGTACCGCTGCTTTCCCTTCCCCCTCCCCCGGGGCCCCGGCCCCACCCCACCCCCACCCCCACTCCCCTCCTCCCGCTCCCCCGCCCCACTCCTTCCACCCGCTCCCCTCCTCCGCCTCCCCGCCCCAGCCTCAGCCGTTGCTCACCCCGCGCCCGCCCGTTGGGGTGGCAGGGAGGGCTGGAGGAGCAGCATCCGCTCCACCAGGCGCAGGAACATGGCGGTGTCGCGCAGGAGATCGTCGGCGTCACGGCGGCTCGCTGCGCCGGCTATGCCGGCCTCGGCCTTCGCTCGGCGGGCGGCACCGGCGGCGAACAGGGCGCTCCACTCGGCGAGTTCGGGCGCGACCTCGGGCAGCACTTCCCAGGCGCTGCGGATACGCTGCCTGCGGCGCACGGTGGCCTCCGGCCGGCCACGGACGGCGAGGACGGCGGCGGCGGTGCGCAGCGCGGCCAGATGAGCCGTGGCGAACCGCTCGTTGGGGGTTTCCAGGGTCTGCGCTTCGTCGAGGCCCTGCTGGGCCTGGGTGAGCAGGGCGAGTGCGGCGGGTGGTGCGGTCGCCCGCCGCAGGACGGGGTGGACATCGCTCGGGGGACCGTACGCAGCGGAGCTGCCCCTGTCGGGACGAGCTGCCATGACGAACCTCCTGTCGTCGCATGCCGGTTCGGGACCGAATACCGATTCGGACCGGATGAGCCCATCGTGACGTACGCCACTGACAATCGGCACCGACCTGCACTTTCGTCGAAAAGGGCACGGCCTGATCCGCGCATCCGCGGGAACGGATTCCGAACATCCCCTTGCGGAACGGGGGGTGGGATGCGGCATACTTTTGAACTGACCGGTCAGTTCAAAGGAGGGGATCGTGGACAGCACCCCGCACGGGGCGGCGGTCACGGCCGCGGGATTCGGGGTCAAGGGCCCCCGCGGATGGGCGTTCCGGAACATCGACTTCACGGCCGCGCCCGGTTCGCTGATCGCCGTACAGGGCCCCTCGGGCTCGGGCCGTACGTGTCTGCTGCTCGCGCTCACCGGCCGGATGAAGTCCGCCGCGGGCACCGCCGAGGTCGGCGGACTGCCGCTGCCCAAGAAGAAGGCCGCGGTCCGGTCTGTCACCGCGCTCGCCCATGTGCCGGGGGTCGCCGAGCTCGATCCGGCGCTCACCGTGGGCGAGCATCTGCGGGAACGCGCCCTGTTGCAGGGCCGGTTCGGCGCTTCACTGCGGGCACTGCTGAAGCCCCGGCGCGAGCGCAGGGCCGCGGCCCGCGCCCTGGTGGACACCGCACTGACCGCGGCCGGCCTCGACCTGGAGTCGCTGCCCAAGGGGATCCGTACGTCCGTGCGCGACCTGGAACGGCTGGAGGCGCTGCGGCTGTCCGTGGCGCTCGCGCTGATCGGCGGCCCCCGGCTGCTGGCCGTCGACGACACCGATCTGAAGCTGTCCGACGACGAGCGCGGCGCGGCCTGGAAGATGCTGCACGGCCTCGCGGCGGCCGGCACCACGGTGCTCGCGGTGTGCAGCGAGCCGCCGGTGGGCGACGAGGACGTGGTGCTGGTGCGTACGGGCAGCCGCCCGGAGACCACCGCCCCCGAGGACGCACCCGGCAGCTCCACCGCCACCACGGACAGCGAGGACGGCAAGGACGGCGAGACCCCCGAGGGCCGCGAGGAGAGCGAGACGGGAGAGACGGGAGAGACCGGGAAGGGCACTCAGAGCGAGCCCGAACCGGTCGGCACCGCGAGCGCGGACAGCGCACCGGCCGAGGCCCCCGCCAAAACCCCCGCCGACAACGGGCACGACGACGAGGAGGGGACGGCCGATGCGCTCGCCGAAACTGGCCGCGCTTGAGCTGAAGCGGTTCGGGAGGGGCAAGCTGCCGCGCGCCGCGCTGGCCGCCCTCCTGCTGTTGCCGCTCCTGTACGGCGCGCTCTACCTGTGGTCCTTCTGGGACCCGTACGGGCGGCTGGACAAGATCCCGGTCGCGCTGGTCAACGAGGACACCGGCGCGGCCGTCGACGGGAAGCGGATCTCGGCGGGCGACAGCATCGTCTCGGGGCTGCGGGACAGCCATACCTTCGACTGGCGGCCGGTGGACGCCAAGGAGGCCGCCAGGGGCGTGGAGGACGGCTCGTACTACCTCTCGCTGTCCATCCCGAAGGACTTCAGCCGGCGGATCGCCTCCAGCTCCGGTGGCCGTCCGGAGACCGGCGCACTGAAGGTGCGGACGAACGACGCGAACAACTACATCGTCGGGCAGATCTCCCGGACGGTGTTCTCCGAGGTGCGCTCCGCGGCCTCCACGAAGTCGTCGCGGACCTTCCTCGACAAGATCTTTGTCTCCTTCTCGACGCTGCACGGCAAGACCGAACAGGCTGCGAACGGCGCCGACCGGCTCGAGGACGGCATCGGGCAGGCCAAGCACGGCACGGGCAAGCTGGCCGACGGTCTGGGCACCGCGAAGAACGGGAGCGGCAAGCTCGTCACCGGTCTGGGCGACCTCGACGCGGGCGCGGGGCGGCTCTCCCGGGGCAGCTCCGATCTCGCCCGGGGAGCCGGGACCGCCGCCGACGGCTCGCGCCAACTGGCCGATGGCTCGGGGCAGGTGGCGCAGGGCACCCAGCAGCTGGCCGACAAGGTCAACGGAGTCGTCGGCAAGGTGGGGCCCTTCATCCGGGCGCACGGCAAGGAGATCGGCGAGGCGGCGCGGCTCGTCGCCGACGGTTCGCAGGCGATCCGTGACCACTTGGACAAGCTTCCCGCCGCGGCCTCCACGGGAGCGAAGCTCTCCCGGGGGATCTCCGACCACATGGCCTCCTACTACCGGCTGCGCTGTGAGAGCGGGGTGCGGCTCGACACCTCCTGTGCGGAGCTGAAGCAGCTCAAGGAGGAGGCGGCCACCGCGGCGGACAAGGCCGAGGAGGTCAGCGGCTATGTGCACGACCAGAAGAACCTGGACCAACTGGGCCGGGACCTGGACACCCTGCACTCCCTGGCGAACGAGCTGGCGCAGCGCGGGCCCACCCTGGGCGCGGACATGGACGCCGCGGTCAAGAAGATCAACGATCTGAACGACGGGGCGCACAAGGTGTCCGCGGGGGCGCGCAAACTGTCCGCCGGCAACGCCCGGCTGGCGGCCGGCGCGGACCAGCTCAACGACGGGGCGCACCGGCTGCACGACGGTACGGGCCGCGCGGCGGCCGGGATCGGCGACCTCGACTCCGGTGTGGGCCGGCTCAAGGACGGCGCGCAGACACTGAACGGCGGCATGTTCAAGCTCTCGGACGGTTCGCAGAAGCTGGCCGGCGGGCTGCACGACGGGGCGAAGCGGATCCCCGACTACGGCAAGAAGGACCGCGACGCGCACACCCTGGTCATGTCCGACCCGGTGCAGCTGTCTTCGGACGCGGCCCACAAGGCGCCCAACTACGGCACCGGGTTCGCCCCGTACTTCATCCCGCTGTCCCTGTGGGTCGGCGCGATGGTGGCGTACATGCTGATCCAGCCACTCAACCGGAGGGCGCTGGCGATGGGCGCGGCTTCCTGGCGGGTGGCGCTGTCGGGCTGGCTGCCGGTGTTCGGTGTGGGGGTGCTTCAGACCGCGGCGCTGATGTCCGTACTGCACTTCGCGATCGGTCTGGAGATGGTGCGGGCGGCCGGCACGATCGGGTTCCTCGTCCTGGTCACGGCGTGTTTCTCGGCACTGGTGCAGTGGCTGAACGCGCAGTTCGGACCGGCCGGGCGGATCCTGGTGCTGGCGCTGCTGATGCTCCAGCTGACGTCGGCGGGCGGCACCTATCCGGTGCAGACCAGTCCGGGCTTCTTCGCCGCCATCCACCCGTATCTGCCGATGAGTTACATCGTGGAGGGGCTGCGCCGGCTCATCACGGGCGGCGACCTCGCGCCCGTGTGGCAGGGCAGTGTGGTCCTGCTGGCGTTCACCGCGGGGGCCCTCGTGCTGACGTCCCTGACGGCGCGCGGCCGCCAGGTGGTGCGGATGAAGGACCTGCATCCGGAACTGAGCCTGTGAGCACGCACCCGTCCGGGGGCGGCACAATCGCCCCCATGGACAGCTCCAATTCACGCCGCGACGCCACCCGGCGCAAGCTCTTCGAAGCCGCGGTCACGCTCATCGCCGAACAGGGTTTCTCCTCCACCACGGTGGACGAGATCGCCGAGCGGGCGGGTGTCGCGAAGGGCACCGTCTACTACAACTTCGCGAGCAAGAACGTGCTCTTCGAAGAGCTGCTGCGGCACGGCATCGAGATGCTGGCGACGTCCCTTCAGGCGGCCGCCGAGGAGGTGACCGACGGGGGCGGCACCCGGATCGACGCGCTGGACGCGATGATCCGGGCCGGGCTGGACTTCATCTCCCGTTACCCGGCGCTCACCCAGCTCTACGTCGCCGAGCTGTGGCGCACCAACCGGGCCTGGCAGTCGACGCTGATGGTGGTGCGGGAGCGGGCCATCACGGTGGTGGAGGACGTGCTGCGGGAGGCGGTCGCCCGAGAGGAGCTGAGCGAGGAGATCGATATCCCGCTGACCGCCTCGGCGTTGTTCGGGATGGTGCTGGTGGCCGCCCTGGACTGGCAGTCGTACCAGCCGGACCGGTCGCTCGACGATGTGCACGCGGCGCTGTCGCGGCTGCTCCAGGGGAGGATCAGCGGCCGGCCCTCGCAGTGACGGGAGGCCATCTCCCGGAAGCGGAAAAGAGGGTGCGCGCCGTAGTGGTCAGCTACGGCGCGCACCCCTTCTTCCCGTCCCCCGGAGCCGCACAAAAGGGTGCGCTGCCCTGGCACGGATCGTTCCCCCTTCGATCCGACCAGGACAGCGCTTCCCCCGTTTTCCCCCGTGCGTCCCCCGTGTTCCCCCGTCACGTCCGGGAGCCGCGCCGCTCCGCCGCCCCGTGTCGGCGGTGCGGCGCCGCTTCCCTTCCGTGATCCCTACTCTTCCGTCCGGGCGGCCTCCGGCCCATCCGCGTACCTACTCATCTCGGCGTCTGAGTACGGATACTCAAAACTGAGCACCGGCCCCCAGTCGGGGCCTACGATCTGCGGCGTGTCCGTACTTCCCTTGGTGTTCACCAGTGGCTGGGCGAGCGGGATCAACGCCTATGCCGTCGTCCTGCTCCTCGGCCTGCTCGGTGCGACCGGCGTCTCCGATGAGGTGCCCGCGGCGCTGGAGCGCCCGGATGTGCTGATCGTGGCCGGGCTGCTCTTCGTGGCCGAGGCCGTCGCCGACAAGATCCCGTACGTGGACTCGGTCTGGGACACCGTGCACACGGTGATCCGGCCGGTCGCCGGCGGGGTGGTGGCGGCGCTGCTGGCCGGCCACAACGGTTCGCTGCCCGAGCTGGCGGCGGGCGCGGTGGGCGGCTCCACGGCGCTGCTGAGCCATCTGGTCAAGGCGGGCACCCGGATCGCGGTCAACACCTCCCCGGAGCCGGCCAGCAACATCGTGCTGAGCCTGGCCGAGGATCTGGGGGTCGCGGGGCTCATCGCCTTCGCCCTGTTCCATCCGGTGGCCGCGGCGGTCATCGCGGGGACGCTGCTGGCCGCGGGGATCGCGGTGGTGATCTTCCTGTGGTCGCGGATCCGCCGATACCTCCAGCGGCGGCGGGAGCGGCGCGCGGAGAAGCGGGCGGCCGTGGCGGCCGGCGCGGCACCTCCGGTGACCTGACGGCGGGCTTCCGGCGGTGGCGGGCGGCCGCTGCCGGGAGGGTTTTCCACAGCCGTGCGGGCGTTGTCAGCGGCTCCGGATAAAGTCGCAGGCATGGCACGGATTGCGGTGATCGGCGCCGGGATGGGCGCGATGGCAGCCGCTGCCCGGCTGGCCGTCGCGGGCCACCGGGTGGCGGTGTTCGAGCGCGGCGCGACGCACGGCGGCGCGCTGCGGCAGCTGGCACGGGACGGCTTCGCCTTCGACACAGGACCCGGACTGCTGCATCTGCCGGCCGTCTACCGCGATCTGTTCCTCAAGACCGGCCGGGAGCCGTTGGAGAGCTGCGTCGAGCTGACCCAGGTCGACCCCGCCGCCCGCCATGTCTTCGCCGACGGCACGGCCGTCTCGCTGCCGAACGCCTCACGGGCCGGCGTGCTGGCGGCCCTCGACGAGGCGCTGGGCGCCGGCGCCGGGGAGCGCTGGAGCGAGCTGGTGGGCCGCGCCCGCGAGGCCTGGGACGCCACCCGCCGGCCGCTCCTGGAGGAGCCGCTGTGGCAGGACTGGCGGGTGCTGGGGCGCGATCCCTATCCGGCGGTGCGCAAACGCGGCCTGTTCGGCCGGGGCAAGGGCCCCACGACCGCCACCCTCGCCGAGGTGGCCCGCCGCGAACTGGCCGATCCCCGGCTGATCGCACTGCTGGAGAGCCACGCCCTGGCGTACGGCTTCGACCCGCGCAGCGCCCCGGCCAGCGCCGCCGTGCTGCCGTATATGGAGCAGACCTTCGGGAGTTGGTATCCGCGCGGCGGGATGCGGGCACTGGCCGACGCGCTGTACGAGCGCTGCGTGGCGCGCAAGGTCGAGTTCAGCTTCGGCACGGCGGTGACCGGGATCGTGGAGAAGGACGGCCGGGCCACGGGCGTGGAACTGGCCGACGGCCGGGTGTCCGAGGCGGAGTTCGTGGTCGCGGGCGTCGATCCGGTGCGGCTCGTGGAGCTCTGCCAGGGGCGGGAGCCGTGGGGTGCGGACGACGTCCGCCCCGACCTGGGACCGGGTGACCGCGCCACCGGCCGGCTCACGGTCTGCCTCGCACTGCGCGGGGCACGCCCCGGGGACGCCGCTCATCGCACGGTGGTCCACGCCGCGGACCGCGCGGCCGAGCTGGCGGGCGTGTTCGGCGACGGCTCCGGCCTGCGGACCCCCTGCGACCGGCCCACGGTGACGGTGCTGCGCCCCGACGACCCGGCCACCCGGCCGGACGACGCCCACGAGGCCGTGACCCTGACCGCGACCGTGGCTCCGCACGGCCCGGTCGACTGGACCGACGGAACGGCCGTGGCGGCCGACGCCGAGCGGATGACCGAGATCGCCGAAGCCGCGGTTCCCGGGCTGCGGGAGCGGGTGCTGTGGCGCGAGGTGCTGCCCCCGACGGACGACACGCTGGTCCCGGGCCCCGCACTGGCCGGCCGGCAGGGCCGCTTCCTGCGCCCCGCCAACCGCACCCGGATACCGGGTCTCTACGCCGTCGGCGGCTGGTCACACCCGGGCGGCGGCCCGGCCCACGCCGGCATGTCCGGCGCAATCGTCGCGGGCCTCATCGTCAACGGCGACTCCTGGCACGGCTCTACGTAGGCTTCCCACGTTTTCGGCTTTCCCGCCGTGGTTGTTGCTCGCCGTTTGTGGCCCGCTACGCGGTGCCCCCGCCGTGACGCCTGCGGCGGGCCGGGTCCGCTGCGCGGGGCTGTGGGTGCGGTGACGGACCTCCGGGGCCGGTGTGTGGGACTGCTTCGCTTTACGTCCCACACACCGGCCCCTCCGGCCCGTCCCCTCCCGTTGAGGGAAGTGTGACGGTGGGTGGGGGCTGGCCACCGTGAGCCGTGTCGGTGCGACCGAGCTGTTCACTGCGATCTACGAGGCGCACCGGACCACCTACGGGTCCACCCACCAAGGTTTCCCCACCCTCCAACGGGAGGGGACGGGCCGGAGCGGGTGGGGGTTTCCGGACGTAAAGCGAAGCAGTCCGGAAACCCCCACCCGCGCAGGCCCGTCACCGCACCCCGACAGCCCCGCGCAGCGGACCCGCCCGCCGCAGGCGCAACGGCGAGCGGCAAAGCGCAGCGAACCGGCGCAACGGCGGGGGCACCGCGAAGCGGGCCACAAACGGCGAGGTCCCACACAACGAGCAAGCCGAAAACGTGGGGCTAATAACGATACGGCTGCCCGTCGTACCCCGGCTGCTGGTAGGGCGGGTAGGGCTGCTCGGGCGGGAGTTCGGTGTCGCGTTGTTGGGGGACCCAGACGCCGCCGGGCGGGGTCTCGCCGTAGCCCTGGCCGGGGTAGGGGCCGAGCGGCTGTCCCTGGCTGTCGTATTGCTGTGCACCGTAGGGCGGTTGGGCGTAGGGGTCCGGCTGCGCGTACGGGTCGTAGGACGCGGCGTACTGCTGGGTGCCGAGGTACGGGTCGGCGTAGGGTGCCTGCCCGGCCTGGGCCGGATTGTCGCCGTAGGCCGCGTAGGGGTCGCCATACGGGTCCTGGGCGGCGGGGCCCTGGCCGTAACTCCCGTCATACGCATAGCCGTTGCCGTTGGCGGCGCCGTTGTACGCGTCGTAGCCGTAGTCGTTCTGCGGGCTGCGGGCGTCGGGGCTGTAGATGCCGTATTGGCCGGTCT
Source organism: Streptomyces sp. P9-2B-2 (assembly GCF_030406865.1). NCBI lineage: Bacteria > Bacillati > Actinomycetota > Actinomycetes > Kitasatosporales > Streptomycetaceae > Streptomyces > Streptomyces sp. P9-2B-2. The sequence continues at coordinate 2,524,283 of NZ_CP129126.1, forward strand.
CGTCGGGCATCGGCTGCGGGGCGTAGACAGCGCCGCCGTTGGCCCGGGTGTAGTCGTCCTGGGCCGCGAACGCCTGGGTGGCGTAGACGTCTTGGTCCTGCTGCGGCTGGTAGGGGTCCTGGCTCCGGTAGCCGTCGTCGGCGGGGTAGTTGTAGGAGCCCGGTCCGCCGTAGGAGCCCTGCCCGGCGAAGGTGTCCTGCGCCGGGAACGTGTCCTGCGCGGGGAAAGCGCCCTGGCCGACGATGGTTTCCTGCGCGGCGAAGGCGTCCTGGCTCTGGAAGCCGCCCGTGCTGTCGAAGACGTCCCGGCTCTGGAAGCCGCCGGTGCTCTCGAAGGTGTCAGGGCCGCTGTCGGGAGCCGGGGCGGTGCCTCCGGTGGGCGGGACCGCCTCCAGGCCGGAGACCTCCAGGGTCGGTTCGGCGGCCGGCGGCCCGCTCGGGCGGGCCCGCCGGCGACGGCTCTCGCCGGGCTTGCCGCCCAGCGCCCAGCCGGTGGTGAAACCGCGGCGGAAGGAGAGCGTGACCTGCGTCTGCCCGAAGGCGAAGGCGATCAGGCCCAGCCCGATCACGATCACCGAGGGGATGATCACGCCGATGACCACGGCGAGGAAGCCGGTGAAGGCGAGCAACCGCCAGCGCAGCCGCGCCTTGTACTGGAGCAGCACCTCACCGAGCAGCCACAGGGCGACCAGACCGAACGCGATGTAGAGGATCGTCCAGCCCATATACGCCCCTCTTCCGCCGCTCGCCGGCCACCGTGATCAGGACTGCTGGTGCAGCCCCAGATTCTCGTAGATCTCCAGGGTCGCCGTGGAGTGGTTCAGGGTAATGAAGTGCAACCCGGGAACATCCTCGGCCATCAAGCGTGCGCACAGTTCCGTTGCGTACTCGATCCCAATGGAGCGTACCGCCGCGGGGTCGTCCTTGACGGCCAGGATGCGCTCGGCCAGCTCGGGCGGGAACGCCGCATTGCTGAGCTGAGCGAACCGTTCGATCTGGCGCACGTTCGTCACCGGCATGATCTCCGGAATGATCGGCGTGGAGCAACCCGCGGCCGTGACCCGGTCCCGGAGCCGGAAGTAGTCCTCCGGGTAGAAGAACATCTGGGTGATGGCGAAGTCCGCACCGGCCCGGCACTTGGCGACGAAGTGTGCCACATCGGTGTCCCAGTCCGTCGAGCGCGGATGCATCTCGGGGAAGGCGGCGACGCCGACGCAGAAGTCGCCGGACTCCTTGATCAGCCGGACCAGGTCGGCGGCGTAGTCGACGCCGTCGGGGTGCCGGACCCAATCGCCCATCGGGTCGCCGGGCGGGTCGCCGCGAAGCGCGAGCATGTTGCGGATTCCGGCGTCGGCGTACTGGCCGATGATGTTGCGCAGATCCGCCGTGGAGTGGTTGACCGCGGTCAGGTGGGCGACCGGGGTCAGGGTGGTGTCGGTGGCGATGCGCTCGGTGGCACGCACCGTGCCGTCACGGGAGGTGCCGCCGGCGCCGTACGTCACGGAGACAAAGGTCGGGGAGACGGCCTCGATCCGACGAATGGCGTTCCACAGGGTCCGCTCACCCTTCTCGGTCTTCGGGGCGGCGAACTCGAACGAATAGGACTGCTTGCCGGAAGCGAGCAGCTCGCGCACCGTGTGCGCACGATCAGTCCTGGTGGAAGCTGTACCTAGGGCCATACCGGCAGGTTAACCAGCGGCGGGGCCCACACCAACCGTCTTCGGCGTAATGCCTGGTTGGTCGGGTTCATGTCCACTGGTTGGACATTTTCCGGTCGCCGGGACGACAGAAAACCGCCTCTGGATCGTCGACCGCCGCCGACGCGAAGCGATCCCGGCCACCCGGGCAGTACTAGGCGTCCCAGGTGCGGATGCGCTTGGCCAGGGCGGCGGCCGCCGCTCCCGGGTCGTCCGCCTCGGTGATCGCGCGGACCACGACGACCCGGCGGGCACCGGCGGTCAGCACCTCGTCGAGATTCCCGGCGTCGATCCCGCCGATCGCGAACCAGGGGCGCTCGGGGGCGCGGGCGGCGGTGTAGCGGACCAGGTCGAGGCCGGGGGCGTGGCGGCCCGGCTTGGTGGGCGTGGGCCAGCACGGGCCCGTGCAGAAGTAGTCCACGCCGGGCTCGGTGAGCGCGGCGTCCACCTCGGCCTCGGCATGGGTGGAGCGGCCTATGAGGACGTCCGGGCCGAGGACGGCGCGGGCGGCCGGGACCGGCAGATCGCCCTGGCCGAGGTGCAGCACCTCGCTGCCGGCCACATGGGCGACATCCGCCCGGTCGTTGACCGCCAGCAGCTTGCCGTGCCGCCGGCAGGCGTCCGCGAAGACCTCCAGGTGCCGGAGCTCCTCACCGGCCTCCATGCCCTTGTCGCGCAGCTGGATGATGTCCACGCCGGAGGCGAGCACGGCGTCCAGGAACTGCGGCAGATCGCCCTGCCGCTTGCGCGCGTCGGTGCAGAGGTAGAGCCGGGCGTCGGCCATGGCCTGTCGTGCGGTGCTCATCGGGCGGCTTCCCCCAGGTCGGGGGCGTACGGCCGGGCCTTCCGGCACGTACGCCCCTCGGGTGCGGTTACGGATGCGGGTGCGGCGGCTGGACGGGAGCGCGCCGGGCGGGTCAGACGGCGAGCGCCTGGGCCCGGCGCTTCACCTCCGTGCCGCGATTCTCGCGCAGCGCCTGGGCAGGCGTGCCGGGCAGGGTCTCATCCGGGGTGAACAGCCACTCCAGCATCTCCTCGTCGGTGAAGCCGTCGTCCTTGAGGAGGGTGAGGGTGCCGACGAGGCCCTTGACCACCTTGTCGTCCTGGATGAAATCGGCGGGCACATGCAGCGCCCGGTTCTCGCCGCGGCGCACCGCGATCAGCTGGCCCTCCTTGACCAGCTGCCGCACGCGCGTCACCTCGACGCCGAACTGTTCGGCGATGTCGGGGAGGGTGAGCCAGGCGGGGACGAGTCCATCGATGTTTGCGTCAATCTCGGTCACAGGACAAGCCTGCCACCTCGCACTGACAGCCGGTAGCCGGGCATCGCCATCAGGGGCTTCGTGCACACCGGAGGGTGACGGCGGCCGCCCGGCAACCGGCGGCCACCGTGCGTCACACGGCGGCGGCCTTCAGCGGTAGGGACGCGTTCGCGGCCCGCTCGCGGTCCAGTACGACGCCCCGCTCGATCAGCTTGCGCCCCTGGGCGAGGTCCCGCGGCCGCCCCACGGCCAGCAGCGCGACGAGCCGTCCCTCCCGCAGCCAGATCACCGACCAGGCGGCCCCGGCCGGGTCACCGCGCCAGACCAGCTCGTCGGCGTTGCCGTGGTGGCCCGCGTACTGCACGAAGCGACCGAACTGCTCCGACCAGAAGTACGGGACGGGGTCGTAGACCAGCCCTTCGGCGTCGCCGCGGGCGATGTTCTCGGCGACCGTACGGGGGCCCTGGAGGGCGTTGTCCCAGTGGTGGATCAGCAGGCGGGTGCCGTAACGGGCCGACGGGAAGGAGGCGCAGTCGCCGACCGCGTAGACATCGGGCACGGAGGTGCGCAGCCGGTCGTCGGCGAGGACGGAGCCGTCCTCCGGCGAGACCTCGACGCCCGAGCCGGCCAGCCAGCCGGTCGCGGGCCGGGCGCCGATCCCGATGACCACCGCGTCGGCGGGCAGGGTCACGCCGTCCGCGAGGGTGACCGCGCCCGCGGTGACCGACGCGACCCGGGCGCCGGTGCGCAGCTCGGCGCCGGCGTCCGTGTACCAGCCGGTCATGTGGGTGGCCACCTCGGCGGGCAGCGCACCGGCCAGCGGGCGGTCGGCGGCCTCGACGACGGTGACCGCGCAGCCCGCTTCCCGGGCCGCGGTCGCGAACTCGGCGCCGATCCAGCCGGCCCCGACGACCACGATCTCGTGCTGGGCGGCGAGCACCGGGCGCAGCCGCTCGGCGTCGTCGAGGGTGCGCAGCAGGTGGACGCCGGGCATGCCTTCACTGCCGGGCAGCACGATCGGTTCGGCACCGGTGGCGAGGACCGCGTAGTCGTAGGGGATGGGGCCGTCGGCGGTCTCGACGAGGTGGGCGTCCGGTAGGAGGGCAGTGACCGGGTGGCCCAGACGGAGCTCGATGTCGAGTCCGGCGAAGTCGATGTCGAAGGTGGAGCCCTCGGCCTTGCCCAGCAGGACCGCCTTGGACAGCGGCGGGCGGTCGTAGGGCTGGTGGGGCTCGTCGCCGAGGAGCGTGATCGCACCGCGCCAGCCCTGTTCGCGCAGGGCGACCGCGGTCTGCACACCCGCGATTCCCGCGCCGATGATCACGACGCGCGGCGTGCGGTCAGGGGCCTGGGAGGACTTGCTCTGCTCGCTCACCCGATCACTCTAGGACGGTCCGTGACGCCGCTCGCAGCAGCACGCAAGGAGATCTCTGACACACCGTCACCGTCGGCCACCCCGGAATACGGGCCCTGGGGGCCGGGGCCGTGCCTTACGGGGTCTCGCGGCCCCGTATTAGGCTGACGGATACACGCACTCGCGGGAGCCCGGACGCACCGGGCTGAGAGGGAGGCTGGCCGGCCTCCGACCGTACGAACCTGATCCGGGTCATGCCGGCGAAGGGAGGGGCTGAAAGATCATGCATCCACCTGCCACACCGACGGGACCGGCCGCGCCGCGTCCCGATGTGCTCGTTCTCGGCGGCGGCATCATCGGCCTGGTCACCGCCTGGCGGGCGGCCGGCCGCGGACTGACCGTCGCGCTGGCCGATCCCGCGCCCGGCGGCGGCGCGGCCCGGGTCGCGGCCGGGATGCTGGCCGCGGTCACCGAGCTCCACTACGGCGAGCAGACCCTGCTGGGCCTCAATCTCGCCTCGGCGCAGCGCTATCCGCGGTTCACCGAGGAGCTGGAGGAGGCCGCCGGGCAGCGGATCGGCTACCGGCGGTGCGGCACCCTGGCCGTCGCGCTGGACGCCGACGACCGTGCCCATCTGCGCGAGCTGCACACGCTCCAGACGCGCTCGGGACTGGACTCGCAGTGGCTCACGGGGCGCGAGTGCCGCCGCCTGGAGCCGATGCTGGCCTCCGGGGTGCGCGGCGGGCTGCGGGTGGACGGCGATCATCAGGTCGATCCGCGGCGGCTGGTGAGCGCCCTGCTGGCCGCGTGTGAGCGCGCCGGAGTGGCGTTCCACCGGAGCGCGGCGGTCCGGCTGACGGTCGGCGGCGGGCGCGCCACGGGCGCCGAACTCGCCGACGGCACCCGGCTGTCGGCGGGTCAGGTCGTGCTGGCGGCGGGCAGCCACAGCGGCGGTCTCGCCGGTGTCCCCGACGAGGTGCTGCCGCCGGTACGGCCGGTCAAGGGCCAGGTGCTGCGGCTGCGGCTGCCGGAGATGCCCGCGGGCAGTCCCGCCTTCCTGTCGCGCACCGTACGGGCCGTCGTCCGCGGCGGTCCCCTCTACCTGGTGCCGCGGGAGAACGGCGAACTGGTCATCGGCGCCACCAGCGAGGAGCTGGGCTGGGACACCACCGTGACCGCGGGCGGGGTCTACGAGCTGCTGCGGGACGCCCATGAGCTGGTCCCCGGCATCACCGAGCTGCCGCTGGTCGAGACCTGCGCCGGGCTGCGCCCCGCCTCCCCCGACAACGCGCCGCTCCTGGGGCCGACCGCACTGCCCGGCCTCCACCTGGCCACCGGCCACTACCGCAACGGGGTGCTGCTGACGCCGGTCACCGGTGACGCCATGGCCGAACTCCTGACCACCGGGAACCTCCCCGAGGAGGCCCGCCCCTTCTCCCCCGCGCGCTTCTCCCCCGCCACCCCGGGACCGGCGCGCACCCGCGCCCCCGAGGAGCAGCCCGTATGAGCGAGCGCATCGAGCGAACCGTAGACAGGTGCGCGGGCGGCGACGGCCGGCCCGCCGAACGAAGCGAGGCCGGCGCATGAGCGCGTCCACCGTGTCCGTGTCCGTCAACGGCGAGGCCCGTGAGATCCCCGGCGGACTCACCCTCGACCGGCTCGTCGCGACGCTGTCCCAGGCACCCGCCGGGGTGGCCGCGGCGGTCAACGAAACCGTGGTGCCGCGCACCCAGTGGCCCACCACCCCGCTCGGCGACGGCGACCGCGTCGAGGTACTCACCGCGGTCCAGGGAGGCTGATCCGCAGACATGACCGACGATCCGTTCACCCTCGCCGGCACCACCTTCGCGTCCCGCCTGATCATGGGGACCGGCGGTGCGCCCAGTCTCGACGTCATGGAACGGGCGCTGCTCGCCTCCGGTACGGAGCTGACGACGGTCGCCATGCGGCGGCTGGATCCGACCGTGCAGGGCTCGGTGCTGTCCGTACTGGAGCGCCACAAGATCCGGGTCCTGCCGAACACCGCGGGCTGCTTCACCGCCGGCGAGGCGGTGCTCACCGCCCGGCTCGCCCGCGAGGCACTCGGCACGGACTGGGTCAAGCTGGAGGTCGTCGCCGACGAGCGGACCCTGCTGCCCGACCCGATCGAACTCCTCGACGCCGCCGAGACCCTGGTGGACGACGGCTTCACTGTGCTGCCCTATACGAACGACGACCCCGTGCTGGCCCGCAAACTGGAAGACGTGGGCTGCGCCGCGATCATGCCGCTCGGCTCACCGATCGGCTCCGGCCTCGGCATCCGCAACCCGCACAACTTCCAGCTGATCACCGAGCGGGCCACCGTCCCCGTCATCCTCGACGCCGGCGCCGGCACCGCCTCGGACGTCTCACTGGCCATGGAACTGGGCTGCGCGGCCGTCATGCTCGCCTCCGCGGTCACCCGCGCCCAGGAACCGGAATGGATGGCCACAGCGATGCGCCACGCGGTGACAGCGGGCCGCCTGGCCCACCGAGCGGGCCGCATCCCCCGGCGCCATTTCGCGGTGGCGTCTTCCCCGACGGATGGGGTGGCCGCGTTCGACCCTGAGCGTCCCGCTTTTTAGCCCACGTTTTCGGCTGTCCCGCCGTGGCGGTTCTCGCCGTTTCGCCTGCGGCGGGCGGGGTCCGCTGCGCGGGGCTGTGGGTGCGGTGACGGACCTCCGGGGTCGGTGTGTGGGGGCGGGCGTGGGTGGCTGATTTACCCCGATGCACAAGGCGCACCGGACCACCGAGGATCACCACCACAAGGTTTTTTCCACCCCTCAACGGGAGGGGACGGGCCGGAGCGGGTGGGGGTTTCCGGACGTAAAGCGAAGCAGTCCGGAAACCCCCACCCGCGCAGGCCCGTCACCGCACCCCGACAGCCCCGCGCAGCGGACCCCGCCCGCCGCCAGGCGCAACGGCGAGCGGCAAAGCGCAGCGAACCGGCGCAACGGCGGGGGCACCGCGAAGCGGGCCACAAACGGCGAGCAACCACCACGGTGGGAAAGCAACAACGTAGGAATAGGCCATACACTCGTTTGCCGTGGATACGACCCTTCAGGACCCCCTAGTGGGTCAGCTGCTCGACGGCCGCTACCGCGTCCAGGCGCGCATCGCCGCAGGCGGTATGGCTACGGTCTACCAAGCCATGGACACCCGGCTGGACCGTCTGCTCGCGCTGAAGGTGATGCACCCGACGCTTGCGACGGACGGAGCGTTCGTCGAGCGCTTCATCCGTGAGGCGAAGTCCGTGGCGCGGCTGTCGCATCCGAATGTGGTGGGCGTCTTCGATCAGGGCACGGACGGGACATACGTCTATCTGGCGATGGAGTACGTCCCGGGCTGCACACTGCGCGACGTACTGCGCGAGCGGGGCGCTCTCCAGCCGCGGGCCGCGCTGGACGTGCTGGAGCCGATTCTGGCCGCTCTGGGGGCCGCGCACCGGGCCGGGCTGGTGCACCGCGACATGAAGCCGGAGAACGTCCTGATCGGCGATGACGGCCGGGTGAAGGTCGCCGACTTCGGCCTGGTGCGGGCGGTGGACACGCACACCACCGCTTCGACGGGCTCGGTCCTGGGGACCGTCTCGTATCTCGCTCCGGAGCAGATGGAGCACGGCACCGCGGACGCCCGGGTCGATGTGTACGCCTGTGGTGTGGTGCTCTACGAGATGCTGACCGGCGGCAAGCCGCACAACGGCGGCTCGGTGGCGCAGGTCCTCTACCAGCATCTGCACGAGGACGTGCTGCCGCCGTCGGGGCTGGTGCCCGGTCTCGCGCCGCAGCTGGACGAGCTGGTCGCGATGGCCTGTGCCCGTGATCCGCAGCAGCGCCCGCAGGACGCGGTGGCGCTGCTGTACCGGGCGCAGGAGGCCCGTGCGCAGCTGACGGACGCCCAGCTGGATGTCGTGCCGCCGCAGGCCAAAGAAGTGCCCGCGGGCGGCCTCGGCGACGGCTCGGAGCGTACGGATGTGATACCCCGCACCGCGGGCGTGCAGCCGCCGCTGCCGGGGACGGACGAGGCGGAGCTGAACCGCACCAGCCGGCTGGAGGTGCCGCCGTCGGAGCAGACGACCCGGCTGCGTCCGGTCCGGGCACCCGAGGCGCCCGAGGCGCCCCGTGGCGGGCTGCTCCAGCGGCACAAGCTGGCCACGATCATCGCGGCGGTGCTGCTGCTCCTCGGAGCGGGCACCGGCGTCTGGTACATCAACTTCGGCCAGTTCACCACCGTCCCTGCGGTGCTGGACATGCCGCAGGCCAAGGCCGAGCGGACGCTGCGGGACGAGGGGCTGGGCGTGAAGGTGGTGCGCGGCTTCAGCTCGACGGTGGACCGCGGCCGGGTGATGAAGCTGGACCCCGCCAACGGCAAGCAGATCCGGGGGACGGGCACGGTCACGATCACCGTCTCCCGGGGCCCGAACATCGTCGCCGTCCCGGACCTGTCCGGCACCCCGGTCGCGGACGCCAAGCGCAAGCTGCGCGACCTCGGGCTGAAGCCGGGCACCGAGCGGAACGAGTTCAGCGACGAGGTGGCCAGGGGCTCGGTGATCCGTACGGACCCGGTCGCGGGCAGCAAGCGGCATCCCGATACGGCGGTGGGGCTGACCATCAGCCGGGGCGCCGAGATCGAGGTGCCCGGTGTGCTCGGCAGCAAGCGGGCGGACGCCGCCGAGACGCTGCGGGCGGCGGGCCTGCGGGTGCGCTTCGCCGCCGAGCCGGTCTTCTCCACGCAGGACAAGGGCACCGTCGCCCGGCAGACACCGGCCGAGGGCCGCACGGTGGGCAAGGGCGAAACGGTCACCCTGACGCTGTCCAGGGGCCCGGAGATGGTCCCCGTCCCGGATGTCACCGGCAAGAGCGAAGAGGACGCCAAGACACAGCTGTCGGATCTCGGCTTCCAGGTCGAGGTGGACAAGCCGTTCCTGTTCCCGCAGGACGAGGTCGAGTCGCAGTCCGTGGAGGCGGGCAAGAAGGCGCCGAAGGGCGGCACGATCACGATCAAGCTCAAGGGTGCGCTGTAGCGTCCTGCCGCGCCGTGGCGGCCGTCCGGCGGACGGCGGCCACGGCGCACCTGGCACCCTGGGAGGGTGAGTACCTCCCCCTCCCCGAAGAGCGCCGAGCAGCGCGCCCGTGCCCGTAATCCGGTCGGCGGTCATGTGCCGGTGGCCGGCGGTCTGGCGAAGACCGGTATCCCGTACGCCCAGGAGATGGGCGACGAGGTCGTGCAGGTCTTCGTGGCCAATCCGCGCGGCTGGGCGACGGTCCCCGGCAACCCCGATCAGGACGAGGCGTTCCGGGCGGCCTGTGCGCAGCAGGGGATTCCGGCGTACGTCCATGCGCCGTATCTGATCAACTTCGGTTCGCACACCGAGGCGACCGTCGAGAAGTCCGTGGCGTCGCTGCGGCACTCCCTGCGCCGCGGCCGGGAGATCGGTGCGCTCGGGGTGGTCGTGCACACCGGCTCGGCGACCGGCGGACGGGCCCGTGCGGTGGCGCTGGCGCAGGTCAGGGAGCAGATGCGGCCGTTGCTCGACGAGCTGACACATCCGGACGACCCCTGGCTGCTGCTGGAGCCGACGGCGGGGCAGGGTGCGTCGCTGTGTGCGCGGGCCGAGGACCTCGGTCCGTATTTCGACGCGCTGGACCGGCACCCCAAGCTGGGCATCTGCCTCGACACCTGCCATGCGTTCGCCGCGGGGCACGACATGGCGGCGCCCGGCGGGATGAAGGCGCTGCTGGACGAGCTGGTGGAGGTCACCGGCGAGGGCCGGCTGAAGCTGATCCACGCCAATGACTCCAAGGATGTGGCCGGCGCCCACAAGGACAGGCACGAGAACATCGGCGCCGGTCACATCGGCGCGGAGCCGTTCGGCGAACTGTTCGTCCATCCGGCGACGGCCGGGGTGCCGCTGGTCGTCGAGACGCCGGGCGGCAAGGAGGGCCATGCGGCGGACGTGGCCCGGCTCAAGGAGCTGCGCGCGCCCTGAGCCCGCCGGCCGGGACCGCTACCTCGCGTTGGGGGTTTCCATGGAGCAGGCACCGCACGAGCACGGCACCGCGGCACCGGACACCGGCGCCGCGGCCGTCCCGCACGCCGCCGCCGGCCCGGCGGGCTGGGCGCCGGCGGCCAGGGCGACCCTGCACTGTCTGACCGGCTGTGCCATCGGCGAGATCCTCGGCATGGTGATCGGCACGGCGCTGGCCTGGCACAACGTCCCGACGACGATTCTGGCGATCGTGCTGGCCTTCGTCTTCGGCTATGCGCTCACCGTGCGCGGCGTCCTGGCGGCGGGCGTCGGCCTCCGGGCGGCGCTCCGGGTCGCGCTGGCCGCCGACACGCTCTCCATCGCGGTCATGGAGCTGATCGACAACGGCTTGATCGTGCTCTGGCCGAGCGCCATGGACGCCCAGCTCTCGGACGGGCTGTTCTGGGGCACGCTGGCCGCGTCCCTGGTGCTCGCCTTCGTGGTGACCACACCGGTCAACAAGTGGATGATCGGCCGGGGGAAGGGGCATGCGGTGGTGCACCGGTACCACCACTGATCACGGAGCCGCCGGGCACGGAAAACCGGCCGGTGGCACGGCTCAGAGTTCGGGGCCGTCGCCGGGCTCTTCCTGGTACGAGTAGCGCTGCTCGCGCCACGGGTCGCCCAGGTTGTGATAGCCGCGTTCCTCCCAGAAACCGCGGCGGTCGGCCCGCATGTATTCGATACCGCGGACCCACTTGGGCCCTTTCCAGGCGTACAGATGCGGCACGATCAGACGGACCGGGAATCCGTGCTCCGCGGTGAGGAGTTCACCGGAGCGATGGGTGGCGAAGAGGCAGTTCTCCGCGGCGAAATCCTCGATCCGCAAATTCGAACTGAAGCCGTACTCGGCCCACACCATGACATGGGTGGCGTCGGGTGCCGGCGGCGCCAGCTCCAGGATCGTCCGGGTGCGTACCCCACCCCATTCGGCTCCCAGCATGCTGAATTTCGTCACGCAGTGCATATCCGCGACGACCGTGCTGTACGGCAGCGCCGTGAATTCCTCGTGCGACCAGCAGTGTTTCGCCCCGTCGGCGGTGGCGCCGAATGCGCGGAACTCCCAGCGTTCGGCGCGGAACTTCGGCACCGGCCCGTAATGCGTCACCGGCCAGCCCCGCTGGAGCCGCTGCCCCGGAGGCAGCTCGACAGGCTCCTCTTCGCGGCTTTCCGGCTGACCCATGCCTCCATGTTGTCAGACCGGAAGGGGTGCCGATGACCAGGGATGGGAGGGATTCGGGCAACTCGCACTAAGCGTGCACTTACTGGACGTCTCGCTCAGGGCGGTGCGAGGATGCGCGGCACCTGCCCAGTTCTCGCGTGGAAGGAGCCCGCTGCCATGCAGGGCGACCCCGAGGTCATCGAATTCCTCAACGAGCAGCTGACCGCCGAGCTGACCGCGATCAACCAGTACTTCCTGCACGCCAAGATGCAGGAGAACTTCGGCTGGACGAAGCTCGCGAAGTACACCCGCTCCGAGTCCTTCGACGAGATGAAGCACGCGGAGATCCTCACGGACCGGATTCTCTTCCTCGACGGCCTGCCGAATTACCAGCGGCTGTTCCATGTCCGGGTCGGCCAGACCGTCACCGAGATGTTCCAGGCCGACCGGCAGGTGGAGGTCGAGGCCATCGACCGGCTCAAGCGCGGTATCGAGCTCATGCGCAACAAGGGCGACATCACGTCGGCGAATATCTTCGAGGACATCCTCGCGGACGAGGAGCACCACATCGACTATCTCGACACCCAGCTGGAACTGATCGAGAAGCTCGGGGAAGCGCTCTACATCGCCCAGGTCATCGAGCAGCCGAGCTGAGCGAGCGGCCGGATGCCCGCGCTCCGCGGCGGCCCGGCCGGCATGGGGAGATCACCCGTGCCCCTGAGGGCTACGCGGCCTCCGAGAGCGCCGCGGGCGCCACTGCGCCCGCCTCCGCGACCAGCGGCTCGGGCGAACCGCTGTCGATGAGCTCCCGGCGGGGGCAGTCCCCACGGCCGAGCAGCGACTGGATACGGCGCACACAGCCGCCGCAGTCGGTGCCCGCCTTGCAGGCGGAGGCGATCTGGCGGGGCGTGCAGGCGCCCGTGTCCGCATGGTCGCGGACCTGCTGCTCGGTGATCCCGAAGCAAGAGCAGACGTACACGCGGTTCACCTCCGGTGGGATGCCCCACCGATCCGGCTGATCTTCAGTGAGGTAACCCTTACCTTACCTGGCCCGGCAGGGGCTACACAACGCAGTGGGGCGCGGATCACAGGATCCGCGCCCCACCTCTGCTATGTCCCTGACCGTCAATGCAGGTCAGCGGCCGATCGCCTCACTGATCGCGGTACATCTCCGCCACCAGGAACGCCAGGTCGAGCGACTGGCTGCGGTTGAGCCGCGGGTCGCAGGCGGTCTCGTAGCGCTGGTGGAGGTCGTCGACGAAGATCTCGTCGCCGCCGCCCACGCACTCGGTGACATCGTCACCGGTGAGCTCGACGTGGATACCGCCCGGGTGCGTGCCGAGGCTCTTGTGGACCTCGAAGAAGCCCTTGACCTCGTCCAGCACATCGTCGAAGCGCCGGGTCTTGTGACCGGAGGCGGCCTCGAAGGTGTTGCCGTGCATCGGGTCGCAGATCCAGGCGACCTGCGCGCCGGAGGCGGTGACCTTCTCGACCAGCTCGGGGAGCTTGTCGCGGACCTTGTCCGCTCCCATGCGGGTGATGAAGGTCAGCCGGCCCGGCTCCCGCTCCGGGTCGAGGCGCTCGATGAGCGTCAGCGCGTCCTGCGCGGTGGTCGTCGGGCCGAGCTTGACGCCGATGGGGTTGCGGATGCGCGAGGCGAACTCGATGTGCGCACCGTCCAGCTGACGGGTGCGCTCGCCGATCCAGACCATGTGGCCGGAGACGTCGTAGAGGTTGCCGGTGCGCGAGTCGACGCGGGTCAGCGAGGACTCGTAGTCGAGGACCAGCGCCTCGTGGGAGGCGTAGAACTCGACGGTGCGGAACTCCTCGGGGTTGACCCCGCAGGCGTTCATGAAGTTCATCGCGCGGTCGATCTCGCGGGCCAGCGCCTCGTAGCGCTGTCCGGAGGGCGAGGACTTCACGAAGTCCTGGTTCCAGGCGTGCACCTGCCGCAGGTCGGCGTAGCCGCCGGTGGTGAAGGCGCGCACGAGGTTCAGGGTCGCCGCGGAGGCGTGGTACATCCGCTTCAGCCGCTGCGGGTCCGGGATCCGGGCCGCCTCGGTGAACTCGAAGCCGTTGACGGAGTCGCCGCGGTAGGTCGGCAGCGTCACCCCGTCGCGCGTCTCGGTGGGCTTGGAGCGCGGCTTGCTGTACTGGCCGGCGATCCGGCCGACCTTGACCACCGGGACGGACCCGGCGTAGGTCAGGACGGCGCCCATCTGGAGGAGCGTCTTGAGCTTGTTACGGATGTGCTCGGCGGATACGGCGTCGAAGGCCTCCGCGCAGTCGCCGCCCTGAAGCAGGAACGCCTCACCACGGGCGACCGCTCCCAGGCGCTCGCGCAGCTGGTCGCACTCGCCCGCGAAGACGAGCGGCGGATAGGACTCGAGCTCCGCGATCACATCGCGCAGAGCCTCTTGGTCCGGCCAGTCAGGCTGCTGCGCCGCGGGCAGGTCTTGCCAGGTGTTGCCACCGGCGTGGGTTTCAGCGTTCACGGTCACAAGCCCCACATTACGGGGTCCCGGCGGACTGTCCGTCCCGGCATCCGGACTTTGAGACGCAGGGCACTCGGAGGGTCCGGTAGGGTGCCCTCCATGTGCACGCGACCTGCGATGAACAGCAACTGGTGGTGGACCGCTCATCCGGCGGCCCACTGATTCGCGCGCACATCCCACACTTCGCGAAGGCCGCCCGAGGGGCGGCCTTCAGCCTTTTCCGGCGGCCGTTCCTCCTCTCCTGGAAGGAACCCCCGCCATGCACCGCGAGCCCCCCGCCCCCGCCGCCGCGCTCGTCCAGCGGCTGCTCGACCCCGCCTGCCCGCCGTTCGCCCTGCTGCACCGCCGTGCCCCGGGGCGGGAGGCCGCCTCCCCCGTCGTCGAGGTGCTGACCGGCGAGGTGACGGAGGTCGAGCGGCTGGCCGACATCCCGCTGGGCAACGGCGTGCCGGACGCGCCGGTCACCGACGCGCTCGCGCTGATCCCGTTCCGGCAGATCCGCGAGCGCGGCTTCCGGGCCCATGACGACGGCACCCCGCTGGCCGTGCTGCGCCCGCGGGAGACCGCCGAGCTGCCCCTGGACGACATACTCGCGGCGCTGCCCGCCCATGACGTGCGGGTGACGGACGGGGCGTTCGACGTGGACGACGCGGCCTACGCCAGGATCGTCGGGCGGGTGGTCCGGGACGAGATCGGCACCGGCGAGGGCGCGAACTTCGTCATCCGCCGGACGTTCGAGGGCGAGCTCGCGGACTTCTCGGCGGCCGACGCGCTGGCGCTGTTCCGGCGACTGCTGGCCGGTGAGCGCGGCGCGTACTGGACGTATGTGGTGCACCGCCCGGGGGTGCACACGCTGGTCGGCGCCAGCCCCGAGGTGCATGTCCGGGCCTCCGGCGGGACGGTCGTGATGAATCCGATCAGCGGCACCTACCGCTACCCGGAGGGCGGCCCCACCGCCGAGAGCCTGCTGGCGTTCCTCGACGACCGCAAGGAGGTCGAGGAACTGTCCATGGTGGTGGACGAGGAGCTGAAGATGATGTGCACCGTGGGCGACAAGGGCGGTGTGGTGGTCGGGCCGCGACTCAAGGAGATGGCGCATCTCGCGCACACCGAGTACGAGCTGCGCGGCCGGTCCACCCTCGATGTGCGCGAGGTGCTCCGGGAGACGATGTTCGCGGCGACGGTCACCGGGTCGCCGGTGCAGAACGCCTGCCGGGTGATCGAGCGGCACGAGCCGGTGGACGCCGACGGCCGGGGGCGCGGCTACTACGCGGGGGCGCTGGCCCTGATCGGGCGGGACACCGGCGGCGCGCAGACACTGGACTCGCCGATCCTGATCCGGACGGCCGACATCTCCGCCGGGGGACGACTGCGGGTGCCGGTCGGTGCCACCCTCGTACGCGGCTCCGATCCGCACGGCGAGGTCGCCGAGACGCACGCCAAGGCCGCGGGGGTGCTGAGCGCGCTGGGTGTGCGGCCGGCGCCCGCGCGCCCTGCGGACGGGGGGCGGCCGCCGCGGCTGGCCGACGACCCGCGGGTGCGGGCCGCGCTGGACGCCCGACGGGCCGATCTGGCGCCGTTCTGGCTGCGGATGCAGACCACCGCGCCCACCGCCGAGCTGAGCGGACACGCCCTGGTCATCGACGCGGAGGACACCTTCACCGCGATGCTGGCGCACCTGCTGCGCACCTCGGGGCTGACCGTCACCGTGCGCCGCTTCGACGAGCCGGGGCTGCGCGCGGCCGCCCGTACGCACCAGGGGCCGGTGGTGCTGGGCCCGGGGCCGGGCGATCCGTCCGACGCCGCCGACCCCAAGATGCGCTTTCTGCGGTCGCTGACCGCCGAACTGGTCGCGGGGCACCGGCACGGTCTCCTGGGGGTCTGCCTCGGGCATGAACTTCTCGCCGCGGAGCTGGGGTTGGAGATCGTCCGCAAGGAGGTGCCCTTCCAGGGCGCGCAGGAGCGGATCGAGTTCTTCGGGCGCGAGGAGACGGTGGGCTTCTACAACACCTTCACGGCCCGCTGCGATGACACCACCGCGGCCGAACTGGCGATGCACCGCGTGGAGTTGAGCCGGGACGCGGCCACCGGCGAGGTGCATGCGCTGCGCGGGCCGGGTTTCGCGGGGGTGCAGTTCCACCCGGAGTCGGTGCTGACCCTGGACGGCGCCTCGGTCACGGCGCAGCTTTTGGCAGCTGTCCTCGTGTGACCAGCATGTTCTCGTTGGTGCGGTGGGCCAGGTAGTCCTCGACGTTGGCCATGGTGGCCTCGACGATCTGGCCCACCGCGTCCTGGGTGAAGTACGCCTGGTGCGAGGTGACCAGCACGTTCCCGAAGGTCATCAGGCGGGCGAGGGTGTCGTCGCTGATGATGTCCAGGGACTTGTCGAAGAAGAAGAACGCGGCCTCCTCCTCGTAGACGTCCAGGCCGACACCGGTGAGCCGGCCGGCCTTGAGCGTGTCGACGAGGGCCGCGGTGTCGACCAGCCCGCCGCGGCTGGTGTTGATCAGGATCGCGTCGTCCTTCATCGCGGCCAGCGCGGCGGCGTCGACGAGATGCCGGGTCTCGTCCACCAGCGGGAGGTGCAGGGTGACCAGATCCGCCTCGGCGAACAGCCGCTCCCGGGCGACGTACTTCATACCGAGCTCGACGCAGTGCGGGTTCTCGGTGAGGTCCCAGCCCAGCAGGTTCATGCCGAAGCCATGGGCGATCCGGGTGAAGGCCGTGCCGATCTTGCCGGTGCCGAGCACCCCCGCCGTCCGCCCGCGCAGGTCGCGGCCCATCAGGCCGTCCAGCCGGAAGTCGAAGTTACGGGTGCGGTTCGTGGCCCGGACCAGCCGCCGGTCGACGGCCAGCGCGAGCGCCCAGGCGAATTCGGCGACCGCGTGCGGGGAGTAGTGGGCGACCCGGCCGACGCTCATCCCGAGGTCGGCCGCGGCCTCCAGATCGATGTTGTTGAAGCCGGTGGAGCGCTGGGCGATCATCTTCGTCCCGCCGGCCGCGAGGGTCTGGAGGACGTCCGCGCCCAGGTCGGCGTTGACGCTGGAGCTGACGATCTCGTAGCCGCGGGCGATGGGGGCGGTGTCACGGTTGAGGAAGACATCGAGACTGCGGACCTGGTGGCGGCCGGCGAAGGCCCGCTCCAGATACGGCTGCTCATCCGTCTGCACACCGAAGGCGACGATCTCCACGAGCTCTCCCGGGTTCTTCCGCCGGTTCAGAATCTCCCGCCATGAGCGAGAGGCCGTATAGGTCGCGTATGGCGAATATACGGCCCATCGCCCGGAGGTGCCGCCCGGAGTGCCGGACGGCGGCGGGAGCGGTGACCGGCCGGGCTCAGCGGCCTGGCTCAGCCGAAGAACACCCCGACCTCGGCATACAGCGCCGGGTCCACGGTCTTCAGCTTGGCGGTGGCCTCCGCGATCGGCACCCGGACGATGTCCGTGCCGCGCAGCGCGACCATCTTGCCGAAGTCGCCGTCGCGCACCGCGTCGATGGCGTGCAGCCCGAAGCGGGTGGCCAGCCAGCGGTCGAAGGCGCTCGGGGTGCCGCCGCGCTGGGTGTGCCCGAGGACCGTCGTCCGCGCCTCCTTGCCGGTCCGCGCCTCGATCTCCTTGGCCAGCCACTCCCCCACACCGGACAGCCGGACGTGCCCGAAGGAGTCCGTGGAGTCGTCCTTCAGGACCATCTGTCCGTCCTTGGGCATCGCGCCCTCGGCGACGACCACGATCGGGGCGTAGCGGACCTTGAAGCGGGACTCGATCCAGCGGCAGACCTGCTCGATGTCGAAGCGCTGCTCCGGGATGAGGATGACGTTCGCCCCGCCGGCGAGCCCGGAGTGCAGCGCGATCCACCCGGCGTGCCGGCCCATCACCTCGACGACCAGGACCCGCATATGGGATTCGGCGGTGGTGTGCAGCCGGTCGATGGCCTCGGTGGCGACGCCGACGGCGGTGTCGAAGCCGAAGGTGTAGTCCGTGGCCGACAGGTCGTTGTCGATGGTCTTGGGGACGCCGACGCAGGGGACGGCGTACTCGTCGGAGAGCCGGGCGGCGACGCCGAGGGTGTCCTCGCCGCCGATCGCGATCAGCGCCCCGATCTCGTGCTTGGTGAGCGTCTCCTTGATCCGGCGGACGCCGTCGTTCTCCTTGAAGGGGTTGGTCCGCGAGGAGCCGAGGACGGTGCCGCCGCGCGGCAGGATGCCACGCACCGCCGGGATGTCCAGCGGCAGGGTGTCGCCTTCCATCGGCCCGCGCCAGCCGTCGCGGAAGCCGACGAACTCGTATCCGTACTCCTGGGTGCCCTTGCGGACGATGCCCCTGATCACCGCGTTCAGACCCGGGCAGTCGCCGCCGCCGGTCAGTACTCCGACCCGCATCGCTGCTTCACCTACATCCCGTCAGTGGCCGCACGCACACGGCCGGGTTCGATCCGACCCCGGTCACGCTAATGGTGATCTGGGTCACTCAGGGATGGGGCAAACGGGGATGTCGGTGATTTATGCGGGAGTTGGGGCGAGGCGTTCACCCGTACGAGCGGACCGCATCCGGCCGCGGCCGGTCCGGCCGGGGAACGCGCCGGTCACGCCTCGTCGAGACCGCGCTCGATCGCGTACCGCACCAGCTCCACACGGTTGTGCAACTGGAGCTTGCCGAGGGTGTTCTGGACGTGGTTCTGCACCGTGCGGTGCGAGATGACCAGGCGTTCGGCGATCTGCTTGTACGAGAGTCCCTTGGCGACCAGCCGCAGCACCTCGGTCTCCCGGTCCGTCAGCTGCGGTGCGCCCGGCTCGTCCGGCGTCGCCGGGGCCGGCTCGGTCGCCAGCCTGCGGTACTCACCGAGCACCAGACCGGCCAGGCCCGGGGTGAACACCGCATCGCCGGCGGCCGTGCGGCGCACCGCGTCCAGCAGCTCCGCCGTGCTCGCCGACTTCAGCAGATAGCCGGTCGCCCCGGACTTGACCGCCTCCAGGACATCGGCGTGCTCCCCGCTCGCGGACAGCACCAGCACCCGCAGCTTCGGATGGGCGCCGACCAGTTCCTTGCAGACCCGGACGCCGGGCAGCTCCGGCAGATTGAGGTCCAGGACCAGCACATCGGGTGAGGCGGCCTGCGCCCGGCGCACCGCCTGGAGGCCGTCACCGGCCGTCGCGACCACGTCGAACCCGGCCTCCGCCAGATCCCGCGCGACCGCGTCCCGCCACATCGGGTGGTCGTCGACCACCATGACCCGCAGGGCCGTCTGCTCGCTCATGCCGCTACCGCCCCGCGCGGCCCCGTCCCGCTCCGTGCTGCACTCGCTCACGCTCTCGCCTTCCCCCGCCTTCCGCCCTCGGGCGCCGTGCCCTTGGGGACCGTCAACTCCACTTCCGTGCCCTGGCCCGGGACCGAGACCCACTCCGCGGTGCCGCCCAGATCGCGCAGCCGGCCGCGGATCGACAGGGCCACCCCCATCCGGCCCTCGCGCTCGGCGTCCGCGAGCCGGCCCTCGGGGATGCCGGGGCCGTCGTCGCGGACCGTCACGAGCACCGCCTGCGGCTCGTCCTCCACCAGGATCCACGCGCGGGCCTCGGCCCCCGCATGCACCCGTACATTGTCCAACGCCGCACTGACAGCGGCCGCGAGCTCGGCCGCCGCGGCGGCCGGCAGCACGACCGGGGCACCGGGCTCGGAGAACGTCACCCCCGCCCCGGCAAAGGGCGCGAGCAACGCCCGGACGTCACACGGCCCGTCACCGGCCGGATCCGGCGCCGGTGCGGTCGGGGCGACGGCGTCCCCGTCGTCCGGCTCACTCCCGTCGGCCGGGTGCGGCACGGTCCCCGCCGCACCGTCCGGGCCGCCCCCGCGCGGCGGCGTCACCAGCCCGCCGGCGACCAGGGTCCGCAGCGCGACCTCCTGCTCCCCGGCCATCCGGCCCAGTTCGGCCGCCTCGCCACCGATCTCGGTACCGCGCCGCTGCACCATCGCCAGCACCTGGAGCACGCTGTCGTGGATGTCGCGGGCCAGCCGCTCCCGCTCCCGGGTGGCCGCCTCGATCTGGAGGGCGCGCGCGAGGGTGCGCTCACTGGAGCGGGCCACCTCGACGACATAGCCGATACCGACGCTGGCCACCCACACCAGCACCACGTTGTGGACAGTGTCACGGGCCAGCTCCTGGCGCTCGACCAGGTTGGCCACCGCCACGAAGCTGGAAGCCACCGCGGCCCAGCGCCAGCCGCCCTTGATCGCGAAGCCCAGCACGGCACCCGCCGTCCAGATGGAGGGCAGCGTCGGCGCGCCGTCCATGATGCGGACGTGGCTGTCGACCAGCGGGGTGAGCAGGATGCCGCCGACTGCGAAGCCGAGGTCGGCGAGGAGGAAGTGCCGGGTGCAGCGCTCCGCCGAGGTCGTCCGGCGCCAGGTCAGCGCCATCCAGATCGTGAGCGCGCCCATGTAGGCGGCGGCGCCCAGCGGGTGGTCGTACTTGCGGTACGAGAGCCCGACCAGGCCCAGGGTGTAGACGAGGGTCAGGATGCGGTAGCCGGTGAGCGCGCGCCACAGCGGCAGCTCGACGGACATCCGCACCACCGGCGGCGGCTTGTTCCTGCCCCTGGCGGCCAGGCCGCCGCGCACGGTCCGTCTCTCCGTATCCGTCATTGCCGGCCCCCACCCCTCGCCGGGCGCCCCCGCGCCCGGCCTCGGCTCTGCCCGTCTATTCGGCGGCTGCCTTCTTGGCCTGCTCCGCCTCGGCCTGCTGCTTCGCCTCGGCCTTCGCGGCGTCGGCGATCTGCCGCTTGGCCGCGGTCGCGTAGATGTCGACGTACTCCTGGCCGGACAGCTTCATGATCTCGTACATGACCTCGTCGGTGACCGACCGCAGGATGAAGCGGTCGCCCTCCATGCCCTGATAGCGGGTGAAGTCCAGCGGCCTGCCGATACGGATGCCCGGCCGGATCATCTTCGGCACGATCTTGCCCGGCGGCTGCACCTTCTCGGTGTCGATCATCGCCACGGGGATGACCGGCGCGCCGGTGGCCAGCGCCACCCGGGCCAGGCCGCCCGGCTTGCCGCGGTAGAGCCGGCCGTCCGGGGAGCGGGTGCCCTCCGGGTAGATGCCGAACAGCTCACCGCGTTCCAGGACCTCGATACCGCTCTTGATCGCCGCCTCGCCCGCACCGCGGCCGCCGGAGCGGTCGACCGGCAGCTGGCCCACGCCCTTGAAGAACGCGGCGGTCAGCTTGCCCTTGACGCCCGGGGAGGTGAAGTACTCGGACTTGGCGATGAAGGTGACCTTGCGGTCGAGCACCGCGGGCAGGAAGAAGGAGTCCGAGAAGGACAGATGGTTGCTCGCGAGGATCGCCGGACCCTCGGCGGGGATGTTCTCGATGCCTTCCACCCAGGGCCTGAAGGCAAGCTTCAGCGACCCGCCGATGGAAAACTTCATTGCGCCGTAGATCAACCGACTGCCTCCTGTGTGTGACGCAAAGACCTTAACCTGCCCCGGTGGCGCACTCGCGCCGCGGCCGCCGCCGGACCTACCCGCTTGCCGTCACTTTGCGTACCCTGAGGTAACTCGCCAGCCCCTCATCGATCGGAGACCCCCGGTGCCGCTCCTTTCCGGAGCCGAGCCGTTCCGCCGTGACGGCGGAGAGGTCGGCGTCCTCGTGTGCCACGGCTTCACCGGCTCCCCCCAGTCCGTCCGCCCCTGGGCCGAATACCTGGCCGACCGGGGCCTGACGGTCGCCCTCCCGCTGCTGCCCGGTCACGGCACCCGCTGGCAGGACATGCAGATCACCACCTGGCAGGACTGGTACGCAGAGGTCGACCGCGAGCTGCGCGCGCTGACCGAGCGCTGCTCCAAGGTCTTCGTCTGCGGCCTGTCGATGGGCGGTGCGCTGGCACTGCGGCTGGCCGCCAAGCACGGCGACGCGATCAGCGGGGTGGCGGTGGTCAACCCGGCCAACAAGCTCCATGACGCGGCCGCCCCGCTGCTCCCGGTGCTGCGGTATCTCGTCCGGACCACCAAGGGCGTGGTCAGCGACATCGCCAAGCCCGGCGCCCAGGAGGTCGGCTACGAGCGGGTGCCGCTGCACGCCGCGGACTCGCTGCGCCGGTTCTTCGGGCAGGTCGACTCCGAACTCCCGGGCGTCACCCAGCCGTTGCTGGTGATGACCAGCCCGCAGGACCATGTCGTACCGGCTGCGGACTCCGAGCGGATCCTCGCCCGGGTCTCCTCCACGGATGTGCGCCAGACGCTGCTGGAGCGCAGCTACCACGTCGCGACGCTGGACCACGACGCCGAGCAGATCTTCCGGGACACCTTCGCCTTCATCACCCGGCTCGCGCCGGAGGCGGCGGACTCGGCGCAGGAGGGGACGGCGGCCAGTGGCGGAGCGTAGCCCCCGCGACCCCCGGGACCCGCTGGACGAAGAGGCCGCCTGGGCCGAGATCGTGGCGGGCTACGGCGAGCAGCCGTCGTTCCCCGCGGGCGGCGGTGACGGCGGGGCCGGGACAGCCGAGGGGAACGGGGCCGAGGCGGCTGATGAGGACGGCGCGGCCGAGAAGCCCGAGGCCGCCGCCCCGTCCGAAACGGCCGGGAAGGACGGCACCGGACCCGGGGACGGCACCGGCGACGCCGCGCGGCCGGGCAGCTTCGTGGTCTTCGCGCCGGGTGTCGGCCCCCGCGACTGGAAGACCGCCGAGGCGTCCGACGACGACTTCGACGAGACCGACGAAGGCCACTTCACCCCGCCCGAGCCGCCCCCGCTGCCGAAGGCCGATGTCACCGCCAAGTTCGCCTGGCTCGCGGTCATCGGCGGCCCGATGCTGCTGGTCGCCATGGTGCTGCTCCAGCAGCCGGTGACATGGTGGATCACGGTCCTGGGCGTCGGTGGCTTCCTCGGCGGCTTCGCCACCCTGGTGGCCCGGATGAAGGACGACGACGAGGACGACGACCTGCCGGGCAGTGGCGCGGTGGTCTGAGTCAGCCGCCGGCCGGCACCCGCAGGGCGGCCAGCACCGGCAGATGATCCGTGGCGGCCAGGAGGTCGGCCTCCCGTACCCCCGCCAGCCCGTGCGGCACACCGCAGCCCAGCACCTCCACGCCCGCCGTGGTGAAGATCGCGTCGATCCGCTGATGCGGGTCGTGCGGTGTGGAGGTGAACTCCCCGCCCCACGGTTTCGCCGCCCAGGCGTCCGTGAGCGCCCCGGCCAGCCGCCGGAAGCTGCGGCCCTCCGGGCGGTCGTTGAGGTCACCCCCGGCGACGGCGTAGGGCACGTCCAGGGCGGCCAGCCGCTCCAGCAGCAGCCCGGCCTGCTCGTAGCGCTCCCGGTCGGCGAGGCTGAGATGGCAGCTGAGCACGCCGAGCCGGGCCCCGCCGATCCGGACCACGGCGAGCGCGAGACCGCGCTGGTGCAGCCCGGGCGTCCGGGGCAGCAGCACCTCCTCCGTACGCTCCACATGGGCGCGCAGGGTGGAAAGGATCATCGGGCCCGCGGTCGTCCCGCCGCCGCTGACGTACACCAGACCGGCCGCGCGGGCCAGCTTCTCGGCGGCCTTGCGCCAGCGGAAGAACCGCGGCGCCTCCTGGATCAGCACGAGATCGGGCTCGCAGGCCCGGATCACCCGGGCCAGTGCCGCCCGGTCGTCGCGCAGCGAGCGGATGTTGTAGCTGAGCACCCGGATCACGGCCGCACCGCCGCGTCCTGATGCCCCGGCGGCCGGGCCGGGTTCGGTGGCGGAGGCGGGGAGCGAGATCACGGCGGCAGGTCCTCTCACCGGGAGGGTCACGCGGGCCAAGATAGAGCACCGTCCGCCGCTCCCCCACGGGGCGCGACGGACGGTGCCGTACGGATGAGCGGGCGCGCGCCCGGGCGGGTCAGCCCTGGCGCGCCAGGTCGGCCGCGCCGACCAGACCGGCCTTGCCGCCGAGCTGGGCGGCGAGCACCTGGGCGTGCGGCCGCCACTGGTTGCCGACCAGCCAGCGGCGGAAGGACTTGCGGATCGGCTCCAGGACCAGTTCGCCCTCGTCCGAGACGCCGCCGCCGACGATGAACGCGGACGGGTCGAAGAGCGAGGCGAGGTCCGCGAGTCCGGCGCCGGCCCAGCGGGCCAGTTCGCGGAACGAGTCGATGGCGACCGGGTCGCCCTGGCGGGCGGCCTCGCTCACGTGCCGGCCCTGGATGCCCTCGGAGGTGCCGTCGCCGAGGGACAGCAGGATCTGGGCGTTCTCGGGGGTGGCGAAGGCGCGCTGGCGGGCGTAGCGCAGCAGGGCCCGGCCGGAGGCGTACTGCTCCCAGCAGCCCTGGTTGCCGCAGCCGCACAGCAGACCGTCGGGGACCATCCGGATGTGACCGAATTCGGCGGCGACGCCGAAGCGGCCACGGCGCAGCTTGTTGCCGATGATGATGCCGCCGCCGAGGCCGGTGCCGAGGGTGATGCAGATGACGTCGCTGTGGCCCTGGCCGGCGCCGAACTTGTACTCGCCCCAGGCCGCCGCGTTGGCGTCGTTCTCGACCACCACGGGGAGGCCGACGCGCTGTTCGACCTTGTCCTTGAGCGGTTCGTGGCGCCAGTCGATGTTCGGTGCGAACAGGACCGTGGCGCGCTTCTCGTCGACATAGCCGGCGGCACCGATGCCGACGGCCTCGACATGATGGCCCGCGCCGACGGTGCGTACCGCCTCCGCGATGGCCTCGGTCAGCGCATCGGTGGCATGCGGAGTCGGCACCTGGCACGTCTCAAGGATCGAGCCCTCTTCGTCGACCACGCCGGCCGCGATCTTCGTGCCGCCGATGTCGACGCCGATGGTGAGTCCCATGTGTCCCTCAGTTTTTCGCTCGAACCCCGCCGGGACCCACCGTACCGGAGGCCGGGGTGCCGCCCGCGTTCTTCGGGCTGTAGGGGTGGGGACACCCCCTGTACACCGGCGGCCCGGGGGCCTCAGTCGAGGTCGATCCGCTCGGTGCCGGTGGGGCCGTCGTCGTCGCGCGGATCGTCCTCGCGGCCGGCGGCGGGCCGGTCGTCGAGGTCGGCACGGGTCCAGCGGCGCTCGCTGCCCTCGACGGCGGAGCGGTAGGCGGCGAGCAGCTCGGAGCCGGCCGCGGCGAGGTGGTCGAAGATGTCGGGGTTCCGCTCGATGACCGGCTCGACGGCCGCCTTGGCCTGCTTGAACAGCTGATTGACGGCGCCCTGCGCGGCGATCCCGCCGAGCGCGCCGGGCAGCTGGATACCGGCGAGCTTGTCGGTCACCGCCTCCGCGAGCTTGCGCAGTTCCTCGGCGGCGCTGCCCGGCTGCGGGCCGTGGGCGGCGCGGTGCCGGGCCTTCTCGGCCGCGAGGTCCTCGGCGCAGGCGGTCGACCAGGCGTCGGCATCGGGCTCGGCCCGGCGGTCGGCGGGGCGCTCGGTGGCATCACTCATGGGGAACTCCGTGACTCCTGCTGCGAGGCGGTACGGCGAAGCAGTACGGGACGGGCACGTCGGGGCGGGCCCACCCTCGACGTTACCCGAACGGTGGAAGCGCGTTCAGTCGCTCTTGGGCCACAGATCCGGATCCGGGGTGAAGCGGATCTCCAGGGCGCCGTCGTGCAGTCCGGCACCGGAGACGGTGCAGCGGCGCAGCGCGGAGGGCAGCGTACGGATCCGCCGGAAGCGGCCGACGGTGACCACGATCTCGTCGCCGCGGCGTACCAGGCCGAGGCCCCGGCGTTCGGCGCCGGGCAGCGGTACCCGCCAGACGAGGATGCCGTCGGTGGCCAGCCGGTCCTCGACGGTCCAGGGGTCGGGGCGGGGTCCGCCGGCGGGCCCGTCCGCGCCGATTTCTCCCGCGGGGCCGTCGAGCAACTCGTCGAGCTCGTCGATGCCCTGGGGGTCCCGGCCCAGGTGGGGCACCTCATGGACGGGGAGGTCGGGGAACTCCTCGCGCAGCGCCTTGAGGGCGGTCTGCTGGCTGCCGGAGAGCGCGGCGAGGAACGGGTCGGCGGAGCCGGTGGGCAGCAGCCGGTTGACGACCAGGCCGTCGGTGCGCCGGCCGTGCAGCGCGAGTCCGGCGCGGATGCTGCGCAGTGTGGCGGCGGCGACCGGGCCGGCCTCGGTGATCAGGCGTACGGAGGTGCCGGGGTCGTCGATCGTGCGCTGGACGGCGGCGAGTTCGGTCTCCCAGCGCCCGGCGGCGTCGTACAGCTTCTGGGTGGGCATCGGGACGCCGGCCAGCTGGGCGAGCACCGGGCGCAGCGCCCGGGCCGCCTGCCGCTCGGGCGGCAGCAGCCGACGCAGATAGCGGCGCACCTGGGCGGGCAGGGCGAGCAGCCGGATGGTCTCGGCGGCCGGGGGCATGTCGACGACGACCAGGTCCCAGTCGTCCGAGGCGTGTGCGGCGCGCAGCGCGTGCAGCAGCGCGAAGTCCTCGGAGCCGGGGAGTTCGGTGAGTTCGTCCTCGTCGAGGGGGGCGGCGCCGAGCAGGTCGAGGGCGGCGCCGGCCCGCTCCTGGAAGGCGAGGAACTCCTGGCGGAACCGGTCGCCGGGGTCGATACGGCGGGCGTGCAGACCGGCGGCTATCGGGGTGGGCGCGTCGGCGCCGAGGGGCGTGCCCAGCACCGTTTCCGGTGCGCTGCTCCCCGTGGTGAGCAGCAGGGCCCGCTCGCCCCGGCGGGCGCCGGCCAGGGCGGTCGCGGCGGCGAGCGTGGTGCGGCCCGCACCGCCGGTGCCCGTGACGAGGACGATGCGCACGCTCAGAGCTTCTTGGCCTCGTCGGCGGGCGTCTGCGGGCCGTCGTGGCCGCTCTCGACGCGCTTCTTCAGTCCGGCCAGCGCCCGGTCGATGATGACCTTCTCGGCCTTGCGCTTGATCATCCCGAGCATCGGGATCTTGACGTCGACGGTGAGCTGGTAGGTCACCTCGGTCTGTACGCCGTTGCCGAGCGCGGAGAGGCGGTAGGAACCGTCGAGGGCGCGCAGCATCTGGGACTTGACCAGGGACCAGCTGACCTCGTTCTCGCCGGTCCAGGTGTAGGCGAGGGTGTGGTCGTCCTTGATCGCTCCGGCGTCCAGCAGCAGGCGCACCTGCTCGGCGCGGCCGCGGTCGTCCTTGGCGAGCACCTCTGCCTCTTTGACCTCTCCGGTCCATTCCGGATAGCGGTCAAAGTCGGCGATCACTCCCATCACTTCGGCGGGTGCCGCCTCGATCGTGATGCTCGAGCTGGTGTGTTCGGCCATCGCCGTGACTCCTCCATGCCGATTCATGTCGGTCCGCCGACTTGCGGAAACGCAGTGTCTCTGCTGCTGAAGGCTACCGCGCGGGGGAACGCGGGCGGACACCAGCAGGCCCGTAACGACGGGGCGGGGCGGCCGGCCGGCCCGCTCCCCGGGCCCACGACCAGAGGCTTCCGGGTTCACCACTCCAGGACATAGGGCGCCCCGGTGGCGTTGAAGTGGCCGACATTGACGCATTCCGTGCCCTCGATCCGGGCCCGGCGGACCAGTGGCTGGTGCACATGGCCGAAGAGGGAGTAGCGCGGCCGGGTGGTGCGGATGGCGTGCAGCAGGGCCGCGCTGCCGCGCTCGAAGCGGCGGGCGACGGTGTCGTAGCAGAGCTCGGGGACGTCGGGCGGGATATGGGTGCACAGCACGTCCACCTCGCCGACCGCCTCGATCTTGGCGGCGTACTCCTCGTCGCTGATCTCGTAGGGGGTGCGCATGGGGGTGGTCAGGCCGCCGCCGACGAACCCGAAGACCCGGCCGCCGATCTCCACCCGCTGGCCGTCCAGGACGGTGGTGCCCGGTCCGGCGTACTCGGGCCACAGGCGCGGTATGTCGACGTTGCCGTAGGTGGCGTACGTGGGAGTCGGGAAGGCGGCGAAGAGTTCGGCGTACTGCCGGCGGACCGCGCCCTCGATGACCGACTCCCGGCTCGCGCCCGTACGGTCCAGCTCGCCCCACAGCCGGCGGCCCAGGGCGCGGGCCTCCTCGAAGCGGCGGGCGGTGCGCAGTTCGACCAGCGCGTCCGCGTTCGCGACGCCGAAGAGGTCGGGGAAGATGCCGCGCGAGTGGTCGGCATAGTCGAGGAAGAGGACCAGGTCACCGAGGCAGACCAGGGCATCGGCGCCGGCTCCGGCCGCCGCGAGGTCGCGGCTGTTGCCGTGTACGTCACTGACCACATGCACACGCATGGCGTCACCCTAGATTGCCCGCGCGGCCGGCGGGAGACGGGGCCCCGGAGCCGGAGTTACTTTCGGGTCACCTACCCATTGGTCTAGTCTGCGCGGGTCAGTCCCCATGGCGTGTCCCGCAGCGTGTGACGCATCGAACATCTGGCCGTTCCCCCCTATCCCAACTGCGATACCGATGGGTAACGTCCGGGCAGTCCAGTCCCCCCTGCATGATCGTGGACCGCCGCCGGTGCAACACACAGCGTCGTGGCGCCGGCGCTTTTGAGGAGCAGCAGTCTTGCGCGAGTTCAGCCTTCCGGCCCTGTACGAGGTCCCCGCGGACGGCAACCTGACGGATCTCATCCGCCGAAATGCCGCGCAGCACCCGGATGTTGCCGTCATGGGACGCAAGGTGAACGGAGTGTGGCAGGACGTCACCGCCGCCACCTTCCTCGCCGAGGTCCGCGCCGCCGCCAAAGGCCTGATCGCCTCCGGGGTCGGGCCCGGTGACCGGGTCGGTCTGATGTCGCGCACCCGTTATGAGTGGACTCTGCTGGACTTCGCCATCTGGAGCGCCGGCGCGATCACCGTCCCCGTGTACGAGACCAGTTCCGCCGAGCAGATCCAGTGGATCCTCGGTGACTCCGGCGCGGTGGCCTGTCTGGTGGAGAGCCCCACCCACGAGGCGACCGTCGAGTCGGTCCGCGACCGGCTGCCCGAGCTGGAGAACATCTGGCAGATCGAGCGGGACGCCATCGCCCGGCTGCAGGCCGCGGGCGCCGACATCTCCGACGACGAGGTGGAGGCGCGCAGCGCGCTCGCCGACGCGGACTCGCCCGCGACCATCGTCTACACCTCCGGCACCACCGGCCGCCCCAAGGGCTGTGTGCTCAGCCACCGCAGCTTCTTCGCCGAGTGCGGCAACATCGTCGAGCGGCTGCGGCCGCTGTTCCGCACCGGTGAGTCCTCGGTGCTCCTCTTCCTCCCCATCGCGCATGTCTTCGGCCGGCTGGTGCAGGTCGCCGCGGTGATGGCGCCCATCAAGCTGGGCCACGCCCCCGACATCAAGAACCTCACCGACGACCTCGCCTCCTTCCGGCCGAAGCTGGTCCTGGGTGTGCCGCGGGTCTTCGAGAAGGTCTACAACTCGGCGCGGGCCAAGGCGCAGGCCGACGGCAAGGGCAAGATCTTCGACAAGGCGGCGGACGTCGCGATCGCCTACAGCCGCGCGCTGGACACCCCGTCGGGCCCGGCGTTCGGTCTGAAGCTGAAGTACAAGGTCTTCGACCGGCTCGTCTACGGCAAGCTGCGCGCCGTCCTCGGCGGCCGCGCCACCCACGCCATCTCCGGCGGTGCCCCGCTCGGTGAACGGCTGGGCCACTTCTACCGCGGTATCGGCTTCACCGTGCTGGAGGGCTACGGCCTGACGGAGTCCTGTGCGGCCACCGCGTTCAACCCGTGGGACCGGCAGAAGATCGGCAGCGTCGGCCAGCCGCTGCCCGGTTCGGTCGTGCGGATCGCCGACGACGGCGAGGTGCTGCTGCACGGCGAGCACCTGTTCACCGAGTACTGGAACAACCCGTCGGCCACCAAGGAGGCGCTGTCCGACGGCTGGTTCCACACCGGCGACCTCGGCACCCTCGACGAGGACGGCTACCTCGCCATCACCGGCCGCAAGAAGGAGATCCTGGTCACCGCGGGCGGCAAGAACGTCGCCCCGGCCGTGATCGAGGACCGGATCCGGGCGCACGCCCTGATCGCCGAGTGCATGGTCGTCGGCGACGGCCGGCCGTTCATCGGCGCACTGGTCACCCTCGACGAGGAGTTCCTGCCCCGCTGGGCCGAGGAGCACGGCCACCCGGCCGGGGTGACACCGGCTCAGCTCGCCGACGACCCGGAGCTGCTGGCCGCCGTCCAGCGCGCGGTCGACGACGGCAACGCGGCCGTCTCCAAGGCCGAGTCGGTGCGCAAGTTCCGCATTCTGCCGACCCAGTTCACCGAGGAGTCGGGCCATGTCACGCCCTCGCTGAAGCTCAAGCGGAACGTGGTCGCCAAGGACTTCGCGGAGGACATCGAGGCGCTCTACCGCGCGTAGGGCGGGGCCGCTCCCCGCCGGGCCGTTCGGCTCCGGAATCCGCCGTCGTGGCCACCCGCCACGGCGGCGGTTTTTCGTGCGTCCGGACGACGAACGGCCCGCTCAGAGAAGTTCCTTCAGGCGCTCCGCCAGCAGGTCCCAGCGCCACTTCTCCTCCACCCAGGCGCGGCCCCGTTCGCCCATCGAGCGGCGCAGCGCGGGATCCCGGAGCAGGGTGACGATGCGGTCGGCGGTGGGGGCCGGGGACCCGCCGGGGACGACCCAGCCCGTCTCGCCCTCCAGGACCGCGTCGGGGGCGCCGCCCGAGTCGCCCGCCACCACGGGCAGGCCGGTGGCGGAGGCCTCCAGGTAGACGATGCCGAGGCCCTCGACATCGAGCCCGCCGCGGCGGGTGCGGCACGGCATCGCGAAGACGTCGCCGGCGCCGTAGTGGGCCGGCAGTTCCTCCCACGGGACCGCGCCGGTGAAGCGGACCGATTCCGCGACGCCCTTCTCCTGGGCCAGCGCGTGCAGTGCCTTCTCGTACGGGCCGCCGCCGACGATCAGCAGCACCGCGTCGGGCACCGCGGCCAGGATGGCCGGCATCGCCTCGATCAGGGTGTCCTGGCCCTTGCGCGGGACCAGCCGCGAGACACACACCACCACCGGCCGGCCGGTGAGCCCGAGCCGGTCCCGTACGGCGTCGCCGCCCGAACCGGGGTGAAAGGTCTTCTCGTCGACGCCGGGCGGGAGTTGGACCATCCGCGCGGCGGCCTCCGGGGTGAGCGCACCGGCGATCCGCGAGCGGGTGTACTCGCCGAGGTAGGTGAGCGTGTCCGTGCCCGTACCGATCCGGCGCAGCAGCTGCCGGGCGGCCGGCAGCTGCGCCCAGCCCGCCTCGTGGCCGTGCGTGGTCCCCACGAGGCGCCGGGCACCGGCCGCCCGGAGCGCGGGCGCCATCAGCCCGAGCGGCGCCGCCGCCCCGAACCAGACGGAGGAGCAGCCGTGTTCCCGCAGCAGCCCGGTGGCCCGCCGGGTCACCCTCGGGGTGGGCAGCAGCATCGTCGTGCGGTCCCGGATCACCGGGAACGGCTGCTCTGCGTCGAAGGCGGCGGTGGCCGCGCGGCCCTCCGCGCTGCGCTTCCAGGTCGAGGCGTAGACGACGACCTGGGTGGGGTCCAGGCGCAGCGCCATGCTGTGCAGAAAGGCCTGGATGCCGCCGGGCCGCGGCGGGAAGTCGTTCGTGACGATCAAGGTCTTGTGCACGATGGTCTCTCGACGGTGGGTCTCGGCGTGTGGCCCGACAGTACCCGCCGGTGCCCGGCGGGCGGCCGCCCACCCCGCCATGCCCATGCCTCCTCTACGGTCATGACAGCCGCCACCGGCATCGTGCAGCAGGCACGAGCGGGCAGCGCGGTACGTACGGGACAGTGAGCGGGGCGCCCGCTCCACGGCCGCGCACGGCGCCGACCACCGGCGGCAGGGAAAACGACGAGGTGACGATGGACAGGATCAGCAGAGCGCGCGGGGTCTGGCTCCCGGTCGCGGTCTGGACCGCGACCCGGGCGGTGGTCCTGCTGTGCGTCCTGAGGGTGCTGGTGCTGCCGGGGCCGGACGTCACCACCGATGTCTCGGTGATCTATCAGGGCTGGTTCGGCGTCCTGAAGACCGGCACCTTCCCGCTGAACGACGTGACCTGGCAGTACCCGCCGGCCGCGGCGCTGGCCATCCTCTCCCCCGGTCTGCTGCCGTTCCTGGACTACGCCACGGCGTTCTTCACCCTGATCCTGGTCACGGACGCGGCGACGCTGGCGCTCCTGCTGCGGGCCGGCCGCCGTGCGGAGCACCGGCCGGCCGGCGCCTGGGTGTGGATCGCGGGGGTGGCGCTGCTGGGCCCGACGGCCTACGCACGCTACGACCTGATGGTCACCGCGGTCGCCGTCGCCGCGCTGTTCGCGGCCGTCCGGCGGCCGCGGGTGGCGGGCGCGCTGATCGCCTTCGGGGCGCTGCTGAAGGTCTGGCCCGCGCTGCTGCTGACCGGGGCGGCGCTGCGCGGCCGCCGGGCCCGCGCGCTGTGGCGGACCGCGGCCGGCACCGCGGCCGGGCTGACCCTGCTCCTGGTGGCCGCCGCACCGGGCGCGCTGGCCTTCCTCACCTTCCAGCGCGACCGCGGTACGGAGGTCGAGTCGCTCGGCGCGCTGGTCTTCCATGTGGCCCGCCACTACGGGTGGGACGGGCAGGTGCTGCTGAACTACGGCTCGCTGGAGTTCCTCGGCCCGGGTGTCCCGTTCGCCGGCACCGTGGCGCTCACCCTGAGCCTGGCCGCCGTGGGCTGGCTGTTCCTGTGGCGGGTGCGGGTCCGGGAGCTGCGCCCCGGGACGCTGTGCGAGGCCGCCTTCACCGCCACGCTGCTGTTCACGACCACCAGCCGGGTGATCAGCCCGCAGTACATGCTGTGGCTGGTGGGGCTCGGCGCGGTCTGTGTGACCGTACGTGCCGCCCGGCAGACGCTGCCGGTGGTGCTGGTCCTGGTCGCCACCGGGGTCACCCTGCTGGAGTTCCCCATCGGGTTCGCACAGGTCGTCGGGAGCGATCCGTGGGGCGTCGCGCTGCTGGCCGTACGCAACGGGCTGCTGGTCGCCGCGTCGCTGATCGCCTGCCGCCGGCTGTGGGTCTCCACACGGGGCGACGGGCGCGCGCGGGCCGGACGCGGGCGGGCCGGGACCGTCGGCGTGGTGCGCGCCCGCCGTGCGGCCGACGGGGCCCCCGCCGCTCCCCCGGAGCTCACCGGCACCGCCCCGCACCCCCGGACGGAGGGCGCGCCGCCGTCGCCGTGACCCCGTCCGCCCGGCTCAGCGCGCCAGCTGCTTCCGCACGAAGGCACGCCACTGCCGGGTGAACTCCGCCATGCTGACGCCCAGTTGGGTGCGCATGGCGCGGTCGGTCCGCTCGGCGCGGGCCTTCGGCCGCTCTTCGGGGCGGGCGGCCGGGGTGGCCGGACGGGAGCGGGAGGAGACCGCCGTGGCCGACGCGGCCGCCTCGATCGGGGCCCCCGCGCTCCCCGCCGAGACCTGGGCCGCGCTCCGGCCCGCCGCCCGGTAGAAGGCGAGCAGCTTGGCCTCGCCCCACTTCTCGGCGATCATCCGGCAGGCCAGCCAGCTGCCCTCGTAGGCCTTCGCCAGCCGGTCGGCGCCCGCCTTGAAGCCGAAGTCCTCATCGGTCGGCAGACGGGCGGGGAGCTTCCCGGCGGCGACCGCACGGGTGAGTTCGGGGGCGGTGAGGGCGGCCTTGCGGCGGATCCCGCGGTAGGCGGCCCAGTCGGCGAAGCCCTCGGAGAGCCACAGCGGGGTGGCCGGCGTGGTGGCCGTACGGGTGGCGACATGGGCGGTCTCATGGGTGAGGACCACCCGGCGGCCCAGGTCGTTGAGCTCCTCGTACGCATCCGGGTTGATGATCACGCGGTCGGCGGGCGCGGTCGTCGAGACCCCGGCCTCCCCGGTGGTGACCGCCGCGATCCCCGCATAGCCGGACGGATCGTCGCTGCCCATCAGCTGCGCCATCCCCTCCACCGAGTCCGGCGCCTCCACCACGACCTTCTGCGACCACTTCCCCTTCCAGGCCGCGGAGACCGCGGGCACCGCCCGGTCCACCCGGTGCGCCAGATCCTTCAGCCGCGCCCGCTGCGCACTGCCGCCGAGCACCAGGCTGTAGCGGCCGCGGACCAGCGTCACCGGCCCCTGGTCCCACAGCTGGCGGGTGCCGCTGCGGCCCGTGGCCGCGCCGTCGGTGTCCGACGAGATCAGCCAGCGGCCCTCGCGCTCGGTCAGGGTGAGGTACTGGACAGCGTGCACCGGCGCGGTGTCGAAGCCCTTGAGGCGGTAGCGCAGCCGCACCTTCGCGGCCAGCCGCGTCCGGTCGCCGCCGGCCGGGAGCGGGAAGGCCTCGGTGGAGTCGAGGTCGTAGTGCCAGTCGGCCA
This sequence comes from Streptomyces sp. P9-2B-2, assembly GCF_030406865.1. Taxonomy (NCBI): domain Bacteria; kingdom Bacillati; phylum Actinomycetota; class Actinomycetes; order Kitasatosporales; family Streptomycetaceae; genus Streptomyces; species Streptomyces sp. P9-2B-2. The sequence continues at coordinate 2,558,470 of NZ_CP129126.1, forward strand.
GCGGCACGCCCTTCAGGTGGGCGAACATCGCGCGCTGGCGGTCGCGGTAGCCGGTGGACCGCGGGTCCACGGAGGCGAGGAAGCCCGCCGCGTCCTGGCGCTCGACGGCCCGCGCACGGGTGTCCAGCATCCGCTGGACGTCGGGGAAGCGGGCCGTTGCCGGCGGGGAGCCCGCGGGCCCGCAGCCGGCCAGCGGGGCGAGCAGCGCGAGGAGCAGGGCGGCGCAGCCCGCCGCCCGGGCCCGCGACGGCCGCCGTCCCGCCCACTGGTGTGACATGCGGACGATCGTAGATCCGGCCCGGCCCGGGCAAAAACGCGGAGATCCGCCTCAGGGCCTGGTGACGGACGAGATCGGCATCATCCCGACGGGGTCGTAGCGGACCCGTGCGCCGGGGTAGGGCGCGTGCACCACTTGGCCGTTGCCGACGTACATCCCGACATGGCTGGCGTCCGAACGGTAGATGACCAGGTCACCGGGGCGTGCCTGGCTCAGCGGCACCTGCCGGCCGGCGCCCCGCTGGGCCTGGGAGGTACGCGGGAGGGAGACTCCGGCCCGGCCGTAGGCCCATTGGGTGAGTCCGGAGCAGTCGAAGGACGTGGGGCCGCTGCTCCCCCAGGCGTACGGGGAGCCGACCGCGGCGCGCACCGCGGCGACGGCGGCGGCGGCCCGCCCGGAGGACGGTACGGCGCCGCCCAGGTCCGGGGCCGCCTCGCGGTGCCCGTCGCTCCGGGAGGCCCGCTCGTAGGCCGCCCGGTCCCGCTTGGGGAGCGCGTTCAGCAGCCGCCGTGCGGTGGCCAGCTTGCGCTGTACGTCCTTCTTGTGGCGGGCGACGGCCTTGCGGCCGGCCTCCAGCTCGGTGAGCTTCCTGACGGTCTCCGCGCGCTGCTGCTCCAGGCGGCGCTGGGCCGTCCGGAGGCCGTGCAGCTCATCGGCCTGCCGGTGGCCGAGCCGGTCGAGCGCGGAGGCCTTCTCCAGGAAGGTGTCGGGGCGTTCGGAGAGCATCAGCCGGACCGTGGGGTCGATGCCGCCCGACCGGTACTGGGCGGCGGCCAGCGCGCCCAGGTGGCCGCGCATCCGGTTGACCCGCTCCTGGGCGCGGGCGGTGCGGTCCTGGAGGGCTGCCACCTCGTGGCGCAGCTCCTTGGTCCGGGCCTGTGCGGCGTTGTACTTCTCGGTGGCACGCTCCGCCTGGACGTAGAGGCTGTCGACCCGTGCGGTCGCCGCCGCCCGGTCGGTGGACGGGCGGCCCGCGGGGTCGGCGGCGGCCGGGGGCGCCGACAGCGCGGCGGCCGCGGTCGCCAGGGCGGCCGACACCACGGTGACTCCGGCGAGGGTGGTCTGGGCGTGCTGCGAGGTACGGCGGTGGGACACCACGAGAGCCGCACTCCTTCCGTGCAGCCCCTGCCGCCCCGGGAGGGCGCGCGGTGAACCGGATGCTGCGAGGGCAGACAGTAACGGCGGCGGTGCACACCGGCCAAAGCGCCCATTTCGACCGCAAAAAGCCGCCCCGCCGGTGACTGTGCAGGTCACCGGCGGGGCGGCAGGTCAGCGGCCGGGGCCGCAATTCGCCCGTTCGGGCGGCAGGTTAAGGGGGTTGTGAGGCTTTTCAGACCCGCACGCCGAACGCGAACGGCATATTGCCGATCGGCTCGTAGCGCACCGAGGCACCCGGCTTCGGCGCGTGCAGCACCTGGCCGTTGCCCGCGTAGAGGCCGATGTGGTGCAGGTCGCCGTAGAAGAGCACCAGGTCGCCGGGCTTGAGGGCGCTCTGCGAGCCGATACGGGTACCGGCGTTGGCCTGCGCCTGCGAGGTGCGCGGCAGCGACTGGCCGGCCTGCTGGTAGGCCCAGGAGGTCAGACCCGAGCAGTCGAAGGACGACGGGCCGGTGGCGCCCCAGACGTAGGGCGAACCTATCTTGGACTGGGCGGCCTGGAGGGCGGCCGCACCGCGCTGCGAGGCCGGGACGTCGTCGCCGAGGTCGGTCCGCTCGTTGCTGCGGTCGGCGCGGTTCTCCGCGGCCTGCATGGCCGCCCGCTCCTTGGCGGTCAGGGTGTTCAGCAGCTCCTGCGCCTTGCCGAGCTTGCCCTTGATCTCGTCCTTCTTGTCCCCGAGCGCCTTACGGGTCTCGGAGAGGTCCTTGATCTTGCCCGCGGCCTCCGCGCGCTCCTGGGCGAGCCGGCGCTGCTTGTCCGCGATGGTCTTCAGCTGGTCGGCCTGCTTGCCGCTCAACTGGTCGAGCGTGGCGGCCTTTTCGAGGTAGGTGTCCGGGTCACCGGAGAGGAACAGCTGGACCGAGGGGTCGATGCTGCCGCTGCGGTACTGGCCGGAGGCGACCGCGCCGAGGCCCTTGCGGAGCTGGTTGAGCTCACCCTGACCACGGGCGACCTTGTCCTGGAGGTCGTCGACCTCCTTCTGGAGCTTCTCCTGCTGCTCCTTGACGCCGTTGTACTTCTCGGTGGCCTGCTCGGCCTCCCCGTAGAGCTTGTCGACCTCGGACTTGACGTCCTTCTTCGACTGATGGGGGTCGGCCTGGGCGGCCTGGGACGAGAGAGCCACGGCGGCCGCGGCGGTGGCGGTGAGCACGGTCACGCGGGTACGGCTCGGCTGCTTGGGTCGACGGTGGGACGCCACGGGGGCGAGCTCCTTCTTCCTCCAGCCGCCTACCGGGAAGTGGGGGGGGTGAGACCCCGGCTCCGCGTGAACGCCGCGGACTCGGCGGTTCCTTCACTGTTCATCCCGGTTGGATGATCATCTGCATGAAGGTTCGGGGCTGACCTTAGTAACGGAGTTGTGATCGCTTCAAATCCTCACGGGAAAATTCTGCGCCACCAACCCCATCCTTTACCAACATCGCACAGGCAGTAAGCGCCAATTGACGCTCAGATACGGAGTGCGAGCGGATTCCGGCCTCCGGCAGCCCGCCGGAGGGCAGCGCGTCAGGTGCGGGCAAGTCGCTTGAGGAGCAGGGCCGATGCGACCGGGCGCGCCCCGGCCTTCGCCACACCGTCGGCCACTTCCCGGTCCGTGGAGACCACGACGACCGGACGGCCCGGCGGTTCGGCCCTTACCAGCTGACGAATCAACTCATCGGCCGTTACGCCCGGTTTACTGAACAGGACCCGGACCCCGCGCGGCGGTGCGAGCAGCACCGGCGCCGCCAGCTCCGCACCGTCGAAGACACAGGTCATCTCGGCACCGGTCTGCGCCGCCAGCACCGCGAGACCGCCCAGCAGCCGCAGCCGCTGCTTTTCGAGCGGCATGGTCGGATAGCCGGTTTTGGTGACGTTGTAGCCATCCACCACCAAATGCGCCTGCGGCAGGGCGAGAAGCTGGTCGAGCAGCGCCGGGTCCATCTCCGACAGCGCCCGGGTCGCGATGTCCTTGGGCGTCATCCGCCCCGGCGCGACCGCCTCGACGGTGTCCGCAGGGTGGACGTTCGCGGGCGGCAGGGCCAGTTCGCGGCGCAGCCCCTGGGCCGCGTCCAGCACCGTGTCCAGCAGCAGCCGCAGCCGCATGTCCTCGACGCTGCGGCCCTCACGGGCGGAGCGCCGGCTGGTCTCCAGCGCCGTCTCGGCCTCGGTGATCCGGCTCTTGAGGCGGCGCACCTCGCTGTCCGCGGCGGTCTTCTCGGTGGCCGCCCGGTCCCGCTCCTCCGTCAGCGCGGCCTCGGCCTTGCGGACCGCCGCCTCACCGCGCTTGACGTCGCTCAGCGCACTGCGCAGCTTGCGCCGCAGCGACTCGTTCTCCTTGCGCACCGCGTCCAGGTCCACCCGGATCCGGTCGGCCTCCGTGCGGGCCTCGCCGCGCGCCTGCGCCAGCTCCTCGCGCAGCCGGGCCAGCTCCCGCTCGGCCTCCTCGCCGGCCCGCTCCGCGCGCGCCCGCTGGGCCTCCTCACCGGCCGCCGCGACGAGCTTGACCCAGCCCTCGGGCCGCAGCACATAGGCCGCCGCCGCGACATCGAGCGGATCGGCGGCCGCGGGCGGGGTGCCGTGCTCCAGCGCCGCGGCCAGCTCCGGCTGCGCCTCGTGCAGCTTGCCGGCGATCCGCTGCCGGAAGACCGCGTCGCTCTCCAGCGCCGCGGCCATCGCGTTACCGGCGAACTTGGCCCGACGAGTCGGGGTGAACCGGGCGTACTGCCGCAGCGGGGGCGGGAGTTCGGCGACCGTCAGCGCGCCGAACGACTCCGCGGTGAGCGCCACGACACGGCGCCGTACGCCCTCGGGCAGCGGTCGGTCGAGCACCTCGTCCGCCGCACCCTCGGGTACGTCGTCACGCTGGGCCCCCGGCTCCCCTTCTGGACGGTCCACCACGGCTGCATCGCTCCGATCTCAGGCGTTCGCGCCCGGACGGTCCACCAGCTCGATCTGGTCGACCGCGTTGCACCAGCGGCAGCGCACGGACTCGATGCTCTCACTGAGGACGTCGCGCTCCTCCACCTTCGGCTCCCCGGCCAGGTCCAGGTGGACGTACTCCACCACCTTGGACTGGCGGGTCACGTCGAAACGCGTGAGGTTGCCGCACAGCGTGCAGCGCCACCGGGTTCCGGCCGTCGGCAGGGGAACACCCATCGTGTCGTCCTCTTTCGTACTCATCGTCATGTGCGGTTGCGCGGTTCACGCGGTGCGCCGTCGGACTGCGGAAGTACGCAAAGTACTGCCTGTAACCCTACGGCCTGACGGGGGGCCGGTGCGGGCCCGCCCGGGTGCCGGGACACGGCGAGGCACTCTGTCCCGATTGCCCCGCATTAAGCCATGATCACTTCATGACGGCGCCGGCCCCCACTCCCCGTTCTCCCCGCTCGTCCGGTCTCCTCCCCCGCCGTCCGCACCCCACCCGGTCCCTGACCGCGGTGTTCTCGCGGATGACGAATGTGCTGATCGGCCTGTGCTGTGCGGTCTTCGTGCTCGGCCCCGCCTCCGGCCTGAACCGGATATACGGCACCGGGGACGCGCTGCTGAAGGCCCAGACCGCCTATTTCGAGCGGTGGGGCGTGATCCCGCTGGATCTGTGGAGCGGCTCGGTACGGGCGCTGGTCACGCCGCTCACCGCGTTGTTCGTGCACGGCAGCTGGCTGCACCTGCTCGGCAACATGCTCTTCCTCTACGTCTTCGGCGCGATGGCCGAGGCGCGCATGGGCCGGCTGCCGTTCACCGCCTTCTACCTCATCATCGGCTACCTGGCGCTGCTCGGCTACGCGGCCGCACACGCCGACTCCGGCCAGACCCTGGTCGGCGCCTCCGGCTCGATCTCCGGCGTCCTGGGCGCGTTCCTCTACCTGTTCCCGACGGCCCGGGTCACCAGTCTCTTCCCGTTCCTGTTCTTCCTGCCGCTGCGCTTCCCCGCCTGGATCGTGCTGCTGTTCTGGTTCGTCATCCAGTGGCAGGCCGCCCAGGACGACCCCCGCGGTCCGGGCGTCGCCTACCTCGCCCATGTCATCGGCTTCGCCCTCGGCTTCCTCTACGCATGGGCCCGCTACGGGAGGGATAGTGTGGGGGCCACCAGGGCGAACGACCGGGCGACCGAGGAAGAGAGCCAGCCGTGATCACGTCGATCGTGCTCATCAAGACCAACGTGGACCAGATCCCGGAGATCGCCGAGAAGATCGCCGCACTGGACGGCGTCAGCGAGGTCTACTCGGTCACCGGCGCCCACGACCTCATCGCGATGGTCCGCGTCGCCGCCCACGACGACCTCGCGGACGTCATCCCCGGCCGCATCAGCAAGGTCCCCGGCGTCGCCTCCACGGAGACCCACATCGCCTTCCGCACATACAGCCAGCACGACCTTGAGGCCGCCTTTGCGATCGGGCTCGAAGCGTAGCCCGTCTTCTTCCCACGTTTTCGGCTGTCCCGCCGTGGTGGTTTCTCGTCGTTGCGCCTGCGGCGGGCGGGTGGTTGTCGGGTGCGGTGACGGACCTCCGGGGCCTGGTGTGTGGACTGCTTCGCATTACGTCCACACACCAGGCCCCTCCGGCCCGTCCCCTCCCGTTGAGGGAGGGAGTAACGGTGGGTGGGAGCGCGCCACTCATCACCAGTTCACTGCGACCGACAAGGCGCACCAGACCACCTACGGGCACCCCCACCGGCCTTCTTTTCCCCACCCCCCAACGGGAGGGGACGGGCCGGAGGGGTAGGGGTGTGGGACGTAAAGCGAAGCAGTCCCACACCCCTACCCCGGAGGCCCGTCACCGCACCCCGACAGCCCCGCGCAGCGGACCCCGCCCGCCGCAGGCGCAACGGCGAGAAAGCCACAAACGTCGGCCAAGGCAAAGCGCAGCGGAACGGCGGGAAAGCCGAAAACGTGGGAATCAAGCGGGGACACAACGCCCGCCTTCGGTGCGGTAGTTCCAGCGGGCGCCGTTCGTCACCAGTTCCTTGACCGCTTCCAGGAAGCGGTCTACGTGCTCGTCCGGCGTGCCGGCGCCGAAGCTCACGCGGATGGCGTTGAGGGACTTTTCGCCGGGGGCCGCGTCGGGGGCGCCGCACTCGCCGGGGTCCTGGGGGGCGCTGCCCAGGAGGGTGCGGACGAGGGGGTGGGCGCAGAAGAGGCCGTCGCGGACGCCGATGCCGTACTCGGCGGAGAGGGCGGCGGCGAAGTGGGAGCTGTTCCAGCCTTCGACGACGAAGGAGAGGACGCCCACGCGGGCGGCGTCGTCGCCGAAGAGGGAGAGCACGGTGACCTCGGGTACCTCGGCCAGGCCGGTGCGGAGGCGGGCGATCAGCTCCTGTTCGCGGGCGACCAGGCCCTCGAAGCCGGCCTCGGTGAGGGCCCGGCAGGCCGAGGCGATGGCGTAGGCGCCGATGACGTTGGGCGAACCGGCCTCGTGGCGGGCCGCGGTGGTGTGCCACTCGACGTCGACCCCGCCGTCGGTGCGGCGGGAGACCTTGCGGCTGGCGCCGCCGCCGGCCAGGTACGGGGCGGCGTCCCGCAGCCAGTCGGCGCGGCCGGCCAGCACCCCGGCGCCGAACGGCGCGTAGAGCTTGTGGCCGGAGAAGGCGACCCAGTCGACGTCCAGGTCGCCGAGGTCCACCGGGTGGTGCGGGACGAGCTGCGCGGCGTCGAGCACGATCCGGGCGCCGTGGGCGTGCGCGGCTGCCGCCAGCTCCCGCACGGGCCACAGTTCACCGGTCACATTCGACGCACCGGTCACACAGACCAGCGCCGGGCCGTAGGGCTCGCGTGCGGCCAGCGCCTTTTCGAGGGTGTCCACGGCCTGCTGCGGGGTGCGCGGGGCGTTGAGGTAGGTCACCGTGACGTCGGGGCGCTGCTCCCACGGCAGCAGTGAGGCGTGGTGCTCGGTCTCGAAGACGAACACCCGGGTGTTCTCGGGGAGTACGGCGGCGAGCAGGTTCAGCGAGTCGGTGGTGGAGCGGGTGAAGACGACCTGGTCGTCGGTGCGGCAGCCGAGGAACTCCTCGATCGTGCGGCGGCTGTTCTCGAAGAGGTCGGTGGAGAGCTGCGAGAGGTATCCGGCGCCGCGGTGCACGCTGCCGTAGTACGGGGCGTAGGCCGCCACGTCGTCCCAGACCCGCTGGAGCGCGGGGGCGCTGGCGGCGTAGTCCAGCGCGGCGTAGTCGACTTCGCCGCCGGTCACGAGCGGGACGAGGACGTCCCGGCCGAGAACCGGCAGCGGGGCACAGACGGAGCGGTCGGCGGCAACGGCGGAAACGGACATGGCGAACTCCCGTAAGAGGTAAGCGAATTCGCGGCGGGCGGGGGCGCGAAAGCGCGCCGGGGCACCGCGGCGAAAAAGGAAAAAGGGATGCGGAAAAGGGGCCGTCGGGCCCTATCGCATTCGCTGATTCACGGAAGTTCTCCCTCGGGGACCAGGATCCCTGGCGAGGGATCCGCGCTTGCCGCAGACCTCGCTGCCTACGGCCTGGTCATCACCCGGGGCACCCCGCCACGGAAGGAGGGTTGCCGGACAGCGGGCCGGGGCCTGCATCGCTGTCACTCGTGACCTGCGCAGCATCATGCCACACGGGCAAAGAGGCGCAAGGCCCGGTCCGTATGACGGACAGGGCCTTGCGTCACACCGTGTGTCACCGCGCGCTCATGTGTTGCTGGCGGCCACCCAGCGCTCCAGCGCCCGCTTGGCCGCGCCGGAGTCCACCGAGGCCGCGGCCCGCTCGATACCGGCCCGGATCTGCTCGGCCAGCGGGGCGTCCGCCGGCTCCAGCGCGACCAGCGCCGCCGCGGAGTTCAGCAGCACCGCGTCGCGCACCGGGCCGGTCTCCCCGTCCAGCAGCCGGCGGGCCACCTCCGCGTTGTACGAGGCGTCCGCCCCGCGCAGCGCCTCCACCGGCACCAGGGGGATGCCCACGTCCCGGGGGTCGAAGGACTCCTCGCGCACCGTGCCGTCCCGGACGATCCACACCCGGGAGGTCGCGGTCGTGGTCAGCTCGTCCAGGCCGTCGTCGCCGCGGAACACCAGCGCCGACGAGCCGCGCTCGGCGAGCACCCCGGCCAGGATCGGCGCCATCCGGGCGTCCGCGACACCGGTCGCCTGGGCGCGGACCTTCGCGGGGTTGGTCAGCGGGCCGAGCACATTGAAGGTGGTACGGATGCCGAGCTGGGCCCGCGCGTTGGCGACGTGCCGCAGCGAGGGGTGGAACTTCACCGCGAAGCAGAAGGTGATGCCCGCTTCCTTGGCGACCTCGGTGACCCGCTGCGGGGTGAGGTCGAGATTGACCCCGAGCTTCTCCAGGACGTCGGAGGCGCCGCTGGCGGAGGAGGCGGCGCGGTTGCCGTGCTTGACGACCTTGGCGCCGGTGCCGGCGACCACGATCGAGGACATCGTGGAGATGTTGACGGTCTTGGCGCCGTCGCCGCCGGTGCCGACGATGTCCACGCTCGGTCCGGGCACCTCGATCAGCCGGGCGTGCGCGTACATGGTGCGCACCAGACCGGAGATCTCGGCGACGGTCTCGCCCTTGGCGCGCAGGGCCACCGCGAACCCGGCGATCTGGGCGTCGCCGGCCTCGCCCCGCATGATCTTGTCCATCGCCCAGGCGGTGTCGTCCGCGCTGAGGTCACGGCCGGCGAGCAGGGCGTTGAGGAGCTCCGGCCAGGTCTGGGCCGCCACGCTGTCGCCGCCAACCGGGGTCACAACGTTCATGGTCCACTCTCCTGGATTGTCTCCTGCTTATGCCGTCACCCTATCGAGCCCCCGGGCACGCCGGAGGGCCCCGTCCGATCACCGGACGGGGCCCTCTGGGTGGCGTACTACCTACGGTGCGCTAGGAAAGCGCTGCGGTGATCAGTGGTGGCCGTGGCCGCTGGTGATCTCCTTGTACTCCTCGGTCGTGGCCTTCGGGATGACGTTGTCCTCGCCGTAGTAGGCCTTGGAGAGCTTGGCGCGCAGCTTCTGCGAACGCGACAGCTTGCGCTCCACACCGTTCTCGTCGACCTCGGGGCCCAGTTCGAGCGGCGCGGGCTGCTCGTGCTGGGTGAGCAGGTGCAGCTGCTCCTGGTCGAGCGGCTCGTGGACCTCGATGAACTCACCGTGCGGCAGGCGCTTGATGATGCCGGACTCGCGTCCGTGCAGCACCTTGTCCTTGTCGCGCCGCTGCAGACCCATGCAGATCCGCTTGGTGGCGATGAAGGCCAGCACCGGAAGGACGAAGAATCCGATCCGGACGAACCAGGTGAGCGAGTTGAGCGACAGGTGGAAGTGCGTCGCCCACAGGTCGTTACCGCCACCGATCAGCATCACGAAGTACGCGACGAGCCAGGCGACACCGAAGCCGGTACGGGTCGGGACGTTGCGCGGGCGGTCCAGGATGTGGTGCTCGCGCTTGTCGCCCTTGACCCAGGACTCGATGAACGGGTAGACCGCGATCGCGACCAGGACCAGCGGGAAGATCAGGATCGGGATCAGCACACCGAAGTTGAGGGTGTGACCCCAGAAGTTCCACTCCCAGCCCGGCATGACACGCACCAGACCCTCGGCGAAGCCCATGTACCAGTCGGGCTGGGCGCCGGTGGATACCTGGTCGGGCCGGTAGGGGCCGATGGCCCACACCGGGTTGATGCTGGCGATCGCGGCGATCACCGAGATCACACCGAAGACCAGGAAGAAGAAGCCTCCGGCCTTGGCCATGTAGACCGGCAGCAGCGGCATGCCCACGACGTTGTTGTTGGTCTTGCCGGCACCCGGGAACTGGGTGTGCTTGTGGTAGAAGACCAGGATCAGGTGCGCCACCAGCAGGCCGAGCATGATGCCCGGCAGCAGCAGCACGTGCACCGTGAAGAACCGCGGGATGATGTCGTGCCCCGGGAACTCCCCGCCGAAGATGAAGAACTGCAGGTACGAACCGACCAGCGGCATCGCCAGGATGACGCCCTCGATGAACCGCACACCGGTACCGGAGAGCAGGTCGTCGGGGAGCGAGTAGCCGGTGAAGCCGGTGAACATGCCCAGCACCAGCAGCAGGAAGCCGAACAGCCAGTTGACCTCGCGCGGCTTGCGGAAGGCGCCCGTGAAGAACACCCGCATCATGTGGACCATCATCGCGGCCAGGAACACCAGCGCGGCCCAGTGGTGGATCTGCCTTATAAGCAGCCCGCCCCGGACGTCGAAGCTGATGTCCAGCGTCGACTCGAAGGCCTGGGTCATCCGGACCCCCTGCATGGGCACATAGGAACCGTGATAGGTCACCTCGGCCATGCTCGGGTGGAAGAACAGCGTCAGATAGACACCGGTCAGGATGATGATGATGAAGCTGTAAAGCGCGACCTCACCCAGCATGAAGGACCAGTGGTCCGGGAAGATCTTGCGCATGTTGGACTTGGCCAGGCTGTAGATGCCCAGCCGGCCGTCCGCCCAGTCGGCGATCCGCTCGCCCCGCGGCGCCTGGCCACGGCGCGGATTGGTCGCGCTCGTCTCGTTACTCATCCGCGCTCCCAGAAGCTCGGGCCGACGGGCTCCTCGAAGCCGCTTGCGGCCTCAAGGAAGCCGTCCTTCTCTGTGATGTGCAGCTGCGGCAGGGCGTGTCCGGCCGGACCGAAGATCACCCGACCGCCGTCAGAGAGGTCGAACGTCGACTGGTGGCAGGGGCAGAGCACGTGGTGCGTCTGCTGCTCGTACAGGCTGATCGGGCAACCCACGTGGGTGCAGATCTTCGAGTACGCCACGATGCCCTCGTGCGACCAGGACAGTTCGTGCTTGTCCTTGATGTTCTGCGGCTGGATCCGCACGAGCATCAGGGCGTCCTTGGCGATCTTCTGCGCGAACTCCTCGTCGTGCTCCTCCAGGCCCTCCGGCATGGCGAACGTCAGGGAGCCGACCGCGATGTCCTCGGGACGCAGCGGGAGGTTGGTGGCCTGGTTGACCAGGCGGATGCCCTTCTTCCAACCCGTGGTGCGCAGCTTGTTCCCGGGCAGCGGCCCGAGGTCGCGCAGCAGCACCACACCAGAGAGCGGCACCAGGGCCAGCGCGCCGAACATCGTGTTGCGGATCAGCTTGCGGCGGCCGACCTGCGACTCCTTCGCCCCCTGGGCGAAGTCCGCCATGACCTTGGCCTTGACCTCCGGCGGCGCCTCGATCGGGTGGCGCTCGTCGGCGACCTCCTCGTCCGACATCAGCGTGCGGGCCCAGTGGACCGCACCGGCGCCGATGCAGAAGAGCGCCGCGCCCAGCGTCAGACCGAGCGCGAAGTTCAGCGCGCTGATGTGACCGAGCGGCCAGATGTAGACGTTCCGCTCGATCGGGATCGCCACGTACGCGGCGATGAAGGCGACCGTGGCGATCATGGATACGACGAAGAGCAGCGCCACGGTGCGCTCGGAGCGCCTGGCGGCCTGGTCGTCGATGTCCTGGGCACGGTGCTCGTGGGGCGGCAGACCCGGGTCGGCGAAGGGGTTCTCCGCCGTGGCTACCGCACCTTCGTGAGCCGTCTCCCGCTCACCGGGAAGGGTTTCTTCTGGCACGTCTTCGTGTCGTCCAGTCTCACTCATGACTTCTTGGCCTTCGTAGTCCGGGCTGCGACCCAGATGGCGACCGCGATAAGCGCGCCCAGGCCGAAGATGTAACCGAAGAGACCCTCACTGACCGGACCGAGACCGCCGAGGTCGAGGCCGCCGGGGCTCTCGGATTCATCGCCGTTGACGGCGCCGAGGTACGCGATGATGTCCTTCTTGTTCTGCTTCGACAGCGAGCCGTCACCGAAGGAGGGCATGTTCTGCGGGCCGGTTTCCATGGCCTCGTAGATGTGCTTCGGGTCCACGCCCTCGAGCGTCGGTGCGTACTTGCCATCGGTCAGGGCGCCGCCCTTACCGGTGAAGTTGTGGCACTGCGCGCAGTTGGTGCGGAACAGCTCGCCGCCCTTGCCGATGTTGGCGCCGTCGGGGCTGTACTGCTGCTTGTCCGGCACGGTCGGGCCGGCGCCCAGCGAGGCCACGTAGGCCGCGAGCTGGTCGATCTGCGCGTTGGTGTAGATGTTCTTCTTCCGCGGCACCTGGGCGCCGGGCTGCTGGGCCGGCATACGGCCGGTGCCCACCTGGAAGTCCACGGCTGCGGCGCCGACGCCTACCAGGCTGGGGCCGTCGGAGGTGCCCTGACCGCCGGTGCCGTGGCAGCTGGCGCAGCCCACGGCGAAGAGCTTCTTGCCCTCCTTGATGGCAAGGGACTGGGCGGTGTCATCGGCCTGAGCCTTGTCCGCCGGCGCGAACGCGGCGTACGCCCCTCCGGTAGACATCAGCGCAAGGAGTAGGACGACGAGCACCGCCAGCGGATGGCGCCGTCGTGCGGAGAGCTTTTTCACGGATTACCCCGGTGTCAGGATCTTCTGCGTCGATGCTTTGGATAGGTCTGTCTGATACGAGCCGGTCTGGGTCCGGACTACTTGATCAGGTAGATCGTGGCGAAGAGGCCGATCCAGACGACATCGACGAAGTGCCAGTAGTAGGACACGACGATGGCCGCGGTGGCCTGTGTGTGGGTGAACCTCTTGGCCGCGTACGTCCTGCCCAGGACCAGCAGGAAGGCGATCAGACCGCCCGTCACATGCAGTCCGTGGAAACCGGTGGTCAGGTAGAACACCGAGCCGTACGGGCCGGACGAGAGCGACAGGCCCTCGTGCTTGACCAGCTCCGTGTACTCGAAGACCTGACCGCCGATGAAGATCGCACCCATGACGAAGGTGACCACGAACCAGGCCCGGAGCTTCTTGACATCGCCACGCTCGGCCGCGAAAACGCCGAGCTGGCAGGTCAGAGAGCTGAGCACCAGGATCGTGGTGTTGGTCGCGGAGAACGGAAGATTCAGCGCATCGGCGGATTCCTTCCAATACTCGGATCCGGTCACCGATCGAAGGGTGAAGTACATCGCGAAGAGGGCCGCGAAGAACATCAGCTCGGAACTCAGCCAGATGATGGTTCCGACGCTGGTGAGGTTCGGCCGATTGACCGACGGGTGCGCGTGCCCGGTTTCTACTGTCGTTGCTGTCGCCACGACCGACATTATGTCGGTCGCTTATCCCGCCCTCACTCCGGGGGGTGCCGTTCGGTGTGTCAAGGACGTATGCCCTGCTCGTACGGACCGTTCCGGCGGTCGCTCAAAGGGGGGACGCACCCGGCCGGCCACCGTGCCGCGGGCCCGCCGGCGCCGGTCCTGACGGGCCGTCGGGCAGATCTTGGATCCGCTCAACCCCTCCTGCCGGCGCCCCTTGCGGGAGTAGCATCCGCCCCACCCGATGCTGTGCCGCTACGAAGCGTGGAGGAACGATGCAGGCGACTGCCACGGTGCTGGTCTACAGCGACAACGCCAACACCCGCGAGCAGGTCCGGCTGGCGGCCGGACGGCGCCCAGCCGCCGATGCCCCGCAGATCGAGATCCTGGAGTGCGCCACCGCACCGGCCGTCCTGACGGCCCTGGAGCAGGGCGGTATCGACGTCTGCGTGCTGGACGGCGAGACCGCGCCCGCGGGCGGTATGGGCGTCTGCCGGCAGATCAAGGACGAGATCTTCCGGTGTCCGCCGGTGCTGCTGCTGATCGGCCGGCCCCAGGACGCCTGGCTGGCCACCTGGAGCCGGGCGGACGCCGCGGTGACCCATCCGCTGGACCCGGTGGCCTTCGCCGACGCCCTGGCCGGGCTGCTGCGCCGCAGGAGCCTCGTACAGGCCTGAGCGGCCTGCTGGGCGCCGCTCAGATCCGCGGGCGCAGCCGGGCCTCACCGACCGGGTTCTGTACCCGCTCGGCCGCTCCTGTGGTGCTGGACGCCCTGTTCTTCAGCGCGCTGCCGTCCCGCCATTCCTTCCAGGGCATGTTCCAGTCACCGAAGCCGTTGTCGAACGGCGTCATGGTGTCGCCGCCGCTGTTGAGGACCTTGACGATGTCGCCGACCCGCACGGTGTTGAAGAACCACTGGGCGTTGCCCGTGGACATGCCCGTACAGCCGTGGCTGACGTTCGCCGCGCCCTGCGATCCGACGGACCAGGGTGCGGCGTGGACGTACTCGCCGCTCCAGGTCACCCGGGTGGCCCAGTAGACCGGCAGATCGTAGGAATCCCCGCTCCCGGCGGCGATGCCGACCGTCGAGCTGCGCATCCGTACGAAGCTCTCCTTGCCGAGGACGACCTTGATGCCGTTGCGGGTGGAGAAGCCGGGCTTGCCGGTGGTCACCGGGATGGTCTTGATCGACTCGCCGTTGCGCCACACCGTGAGCTGGTGTGTGCCCGCGTCGGTGATCGCCTCCACCCGGTCGCCGGTGGTGAGCTTCACGGGCTTGGACGGGCCTCCGTAGAGCCCCTTGGCGATCTTCAGGCCCGCCAGGTTGCTGTGCACCGAGATCGTGGCGTGGGCGGGCCAGTACTCCTTCGGGCGGAAGTGCAGCTTCTTGTCGTCCACCCAGTGCCAGGCGCCCTGCACCCGCGGCATGGAATCGACCTTCAGGGCGCTCTCCACGATGGAGCGGGCCGTCTGGTCCTTGACGGGCTGGCTCAGCTCCGCGGTGACCGGCTGGCCGACACCGTACTCGCCGGCCTCCGGCCCGAAAGCGGCGGTCAACTGGCCGTCCGCCTCCTTGGTGTTGACCACGAGTGTCTTGCGGCCGGGCTCACCGTCCTCCTCGGTGCTCACCCGCACCGTGTAGCGGGAGCCGGCGGCCAGCGGCGCGGTGGTGCGCCAGTGCCTGCCGTCGGCGCTCAGCTCGCCGTGGACGAAGCGGCCGGTGGAATCGGTGGCCGTGACGTCGGTGATGCGCGCGTCGTCGCCGTTGACGGACACCTCAAGCGGCTTGTCGGGGTCCGCTTTCTTGTTGCCGTCCGGGGTGTTGGCCGAGATCTGGTCGGCCGCGTCGTAGGGATTGGCGGAGAGCGCTTCCGAATCCGAGCCCCCGCACGCGGTGGCGCTCACCGCAAGGGGCACGAGCAGGAGGCCGCAGCTCAGCACCGTCCGGGTTCGAGGTCTGTGACTCATGCCCCAAAAATATGAAGAATCACCTGTCTCAGCGCGCTGGAGGACTGCAAACGGGTCTGGCCCGCGCCACCAAAAGCGGCGGGCCCGGACACCTGTTGAGGTGTCCGGGCCCGCCCGACGGCAGCTGTGTGCCGTTACTGCGTGCGGTTCTCGCCGCGGTAGTACTCGAAGACCCAGCCGAAGAGACCCACGAGGATCACCGGCAGGGAGAAGTACAGCAGCCACCAGCCGAAGACGACGCCCAGGAAGGCGAGCGCGCCACCGACGGCCAGGGACAGCGGCTGCCAGCTGTGCGGGCTGAAGAAGCCCAGCTCACCGGCGTCGTCCGAGACCTCGGCGTTCTCGTTGTCCTGCGCACCCGCGTCGACCCGCCGAGCCGTGAAGGCCAGGTAGTAGCCGACCATGATGCACAGGCCGAAGGCGAGGAACAGTGCGGTGGTACCCGCGGGCTCCTTCGACCAGACGCCATAGACGATCGCCATGGCGAGGACGAAGACGGAGAGCCAGATGAACATCTTGCCCTGGATCTTCACTTGCCCGCCTCCTTGCCGCCGGCGAGGGACTTGTCGTCCTCGGTGGCACGGCCGTTGTGCAGCGCGTCAAGAGCTGCGATCTCCGGGTGGTGCAGATCGAACGCCGGGGATTCGGAGCGAATACGCGGCAGGGTGAGGAAGTTGTGCCGCGGCGGCGGGCAGGACGTCGCCCACTCCAGCGAGCGGCCGTAGCCCCAGGGGTCGTCGACCTCGATCTTCTCGCCGTACTTCGCCGTCTTCCAGACGTTGTACATGAAGGGCAGGATCGACAGGCCCAGCAGGAACGAGCTGATCGTCGAGATGGTGTTCAGCGCCGTGAAGCCGTCGGCCGCGAGGTAGTCCGCGTAACGCCGCGGCATGCCCTCGGCACCCAGCCAGTGCTGGACGAGGAAGGTGCCGTGGAAGCCCACGAACAGCGTCCAGAACGTGATCTTGCCGAGCCGCTCGTCCAGCATCTTGCCGGTGAACTTCGGCCACCAGAAGTGGAAGCCGGCGAACATCGCGAAGACGACCGTGCCGAAGACCACGTAGTGGAAGTGCGCCACGACGAAGTACGAGTCGGAGACGTGGAAGTCCATCGGCGGCGAGGCCAGGATGACACCGGTCAGACCACCGAAGGTGAAGGTGATCAGGAAGCCGATCGTCCACAGCATCGGCGTCTCGAAGGACAGTGAGCCCTTCCACATCGTGCCGATCCAGTTGAAGAACTTCACACCCGTCGGCACCGCGATCAGGAACGTCATGAAGGAGAAGAACGGCAACAGCACGCCGCCCGTCACATACATGTGGTGCGCCCAGACCGTGACCGAAAGACCGGCGATGGAAATCGTCGCCGCGATCAGACCGATGTAACCGAACATCGGCTTCCGGGAGAAGACCGGAATGACCTCGGAAATGATGCCGAAGAACGGCAGCGCGATGATGTACACCTCTGGATGGCCGAAGAACCAGAAGAGGTGCTGCCAGAGCAGTGCTCCGCCATTTGCCGCATCGAATACATGGGCACCGAATTTACGGTCCGCCTCCAGGGCGAACAGCGCGGCGGCCAGCACCGGGAAGGCGAGCAGGACCAGCACACCGGTCAGCAGCACGTTCCAGGTGAAGATCGGCATCCGGAACATCGTCATGCCGGGTGCGCGCATGCAGATGATCGTGGTGATGAAGTTGACCGAACCGAGGATCGTGCCGAAGCCGGAGAAGGCCAGACCCATGATCCACATGTCGGCGCCGACGCCCGGCGAGCGGACCGCGTCCGACAGCGGGGAGTAGGCGAACCAGCCGAAGTCGGCCGCACCCTGCGGGGTGAGGAAGCCGGCCACCGCGATCAGCGAGCCGAAGAGGTAGAGCCAGTAGGCGAACATGTTCAGCCGCGGGAACGCCACGTCGGGCGCACCGATCTGGAGCGGCATGATCCAGTTCGCGAATCCGGCGAACAGCGGCGTCGCGAACATCAGCAGCATGATCGTGCCGTGCATCGTGAACGCCTGGTTGAACTGCTCGTTCGACATGATCTGCGTGCCGGGACGGGCCAGCTCGGCGCGCATGAGCAGCGCCATCAGGCCGCCGACGCAGAAGAACGCGAACGACGTGACCAGGTACATCGTGCCGATGGTCTTGTGGTCAGTGGTCGTCAGCCACTTCACGACAGCGATGCCGGGTTGCTTCTTGCGTACGGGCGGTGCTGCCGGAGCCGTATCGGCGGCGGCACCCTGAGGTTCGTTGAGGATGCTCACTGGTTCTTGGTCTCCGCATTCCTGGCGTGATCCGTCTGCTCAATGCCCGACGGCAGGTATCCGGTCTGGCCCTTCTTCGCCAGGTCCTTCAGGTGCTCCTGGTATCGCTCAGGGGAGACAACCTTGACGTTGAAGAGCATCCGGGAGTGGTCGACACCGCAGAGCTCGGCGCACTTGCCCATGAAGGTGCCCTCCTTGTTCGGAGTCACCTCGAAGACATTGGTGTGGCCCGGGATGACGTCCTGCTTCATCAGGAACGGCACCACCCAGAAGGAGTGGATGACGTCACGAGAGGTCAGCACGAACTGAACCGTCTCGCCCTTCGGCAGCCACAGGGTCGGACCGGGGTTGCCGGTCTGCGGGTTCCGCGTACCCGGGGTGCCCACGTCGTAGACGCCGTCCGCACCGGCCGGCGCGGACTTCTTCCACTTGTCCGGGATCGCGTCGAGCGCGCTGGAGTCGATGGCCGAGGTCGACTTGTTGCCGTCCGTGTTCTCCAGGTAGTTGAACGCCCAGCTCCACTGGAAGCCGACCACGTTCACGACGTGGTCCGGCTTCTTGGAAGTTTTGAGGAGTGCGCTCTCATCACGTGCGGTGAAGTAGAAAAGCACCGCAATGATGATGAACGGCACGATCGTGTACAACGCCTCGATCGGCATGTTGTACCGGGTCTGCGCGGGGACCTCCACCTTGGTCCTGCTTCGGCGGTGGAAGATCACACTCCAGATGATCAGGCCCCACACCAGCACGCCCGTTGCGAGGGCGGCGGCCCAGGAGCCCTGCCAAAGAGAGAGGATCCGCGGCGCCTCGTCGGTGACGGGCGTTGGCATACCGAGGCGGGGGAAGTCCTTATATGTGCAACCAGTCGCGGTCGCCAGGACCAGGCCCGCAGCAAGCACCTGCGGCAGCTTCCGCCGCATCGGGCGCCGCGACGAGCGGTCGGAGCCGTTGGGACTCACGTAGCGCCTTCCCGAGAGTCTCGCCCGCGAGACCGGCTGCGGCCGTCTCGCTGGTCGGTCGCCGGCCCTGGCGCGGGCAGGGGTTTGGATGTTTATGCGGACCAAACCCTACTGGACGCTATTTGGGGTCGCGCGGGGAGGGTGCCCAACGCGCCGCGTCGCACCCCTAAGGGGTGGCCGAGGCCGGTGGGAGAGGGCCTCCGAAGCCCCGATTACCCGCTTTCACCAGGCATCTGACGCCGCGCCCGGCACCGGCGCCGACCGCTCCCCCGGCGGGCGCCGGCCCATCCCGCCCCCGCGGGACCGGGGCCCCGTGCTCCCGCCCGGCCGGGTGGGCGGCCCGCTCCCCGGAAGGAGAGGACTAACGTCTCGTATGTGCCCTACTTCGACGCGGCGTCCGCCGCCCCGCTGCATCCCGTCGCCCGTGAGGCCCTGCTCGCCTCGCTGGACGAAGGCTGGGCCGACCCGGCCCGCCTCTACCGCGAAGGGCGGCGCGCCCGGCTGCTGCTGAACGCGGCGCGGGAGGCCGCGGCCGAGGCGGTGGGCTGCCGCCCGGACGAAGTGGTTTTCACCCCTTCGGGGACACAGGCGGTGCACTCGGGAGTCTCGGGGGCGCTGGCGGCCCGTCGCCGTGCCGGTCGCCGGCTGCTGCACTCCGCCGTCGAGCACTCCACCGTCCTGCATGCCGCCGAGGTCCATACGGCGGCCGGCGGCAGCCGCACGGAGCTGGCGGTGGACCGTACGGGCCGGGTGGCGGCCGGGGACGTCGCCGCCGCGCTGAGCCCGGACACCGCGCTGGTCTGCCTCCAGTCCGCCAACCACGAGGTCGGGACCGAACAGCCGGTCGAGGAGGTGGCCGCGCTCTGCCAGGAGGCGGGCGTCCCCCTCCTGGTGGACGCCGCGCAGTCGCTCCCCTGGGGGCCGGTGCCCGGCGGCTGGTCGCTGCTCGCGGCGAGCGCCCACAAGTGGGGCGGCCCGCCCGGGGTGGGGCTGCTCGCGGTCCGCAAGGGGACCCGGTTCGCCCCGCAGGGGCCGCGGGACGAGCGCGAGGCGGGCCGCAGCCCGGGGTTCGAGAACATCCCGGCGATCGTGGCCGCCGCGGCGTCGCTGCGCGCGCTGCGGGCGGGCCAGGAGACCGCCACCGAGGCGGCGCGGCTGCGGAAGCTGGTGGACCGGATCCGGACCCGGGTGCCGGAACTGGTCCCCGATGTGGAGGTGGTCGGCCATCCGGTGCACCGCCTCCCCCACCTCGTGACCTTCTCCTGCCTCTACGTCGACGGGGAGGCGCTGCTGCACGAGCTCGACCGGGCGGGCTTTTCCGTGTCGTCCGGCTCGTCCTGTACGTCCAGCACGCTGACGCCGAGCCATGTGCTGCGCGCCATGGGCGTGCTGTCCGAGGGCAACGTGCGGGTCTCGCTGCCGTACGGGACGGACGAGGCGGAGGTGGAGCGCTTCCTGGAGGTGCTGCCGACGGTGGTGCACTCGGTACGCGAGCGGCTGGGCGTCCCAGCGGCGGGGCAGGAGACGGTGGCGGCTACGGCCGTCCGGGGGACGGAAGCGGCCCCGGCAGCGGCGGCCGAGGAGCCCGGCGGACCTGGTGAATCCGAGGCCTCCGCCGAACCGGCCGGTCTGGTCGTCGACTCGCTCGGCAAGCGCTGCCCACTCCCGGTGATCGAGCTGGCCAAGGCGATCCTGGAGGTGCCCGTGGGCGGGACGGTGACGGTGCTCGCCGACGACGAGGCCGCCCGGCTGGACATCCCGGCCTGGTGCGCCATGCGCGAGCAGGAGTACGTGGGCGAGCGGGCGGCCGAGCGCGGCGCCGCGTATCTCGTGCGGCGCCGCGCCTGACCGGGCGGTTCAGGCCAGGTGCTGCTGGACCTCGGCGGCGGCCTCGTGGCCGTAGGCCTTGGTGAAGCGGTCCATGAAGTGGCTGCGGTGCAGCTCGTACTCCTGGGTGCCGACGGTCTCGATGACCAGCGTCGCCAGCATGCAGCCGATCTGCGCGGCACGCTCCAGGCCGACGCCCCAGGCCAGACCGGACAGGAAGCCGGCGCGGAAGGCGTCGCCGACGCCGGTCGGGTCGGCCTTGGCGTTCTCCTCCGGGACACCGACCTCGAGGGCCGGCTCGCCGACCCGCTCGATGCGGACGCCGTTGGCGCCGAGGGTGGTGACGCGGGTGCCGACCTTGCCGAGGATCTCCTCGTCGGTCCAGCCGGTCTTGGACTCGATCAGGCCCTTCTCGTACTCGTTGGAGAAGAGGTAGGCGGCGCCCTCCATGAGGGTGCGGATGGCGTCGCCGTCCATCCGGGCGATCTGCTGGGAGAAGTCGGCCCCGAAGGCGATACCGCGGCTGCGGCACTCCTCGGTGTGGCGGATCATCGCCTCGGGGTCGTCCGCACCGATCAGGACGAGGTCGAGGCCGCCGACCCGCTCGGCCACGTGCTGGAGCTCGATCAGCCGGGCCTCGCTCATCGCGCCGGTGTAGAACGACCCGATCTGGTTGTGGTCGGCGTCGGTGGTGCACACGAAGCGGGCGGTGTGCAGCACCTCGGAGATGCGGACGGAGCGGGTGTCGACGCCATGGCGGTCGAGCCAGGCGCGGTACTCCTCGAAGTCGTTGCCGGCGGCACCGACCAGGATCGGCTCGGTGCCGAGCTGGCCCATGCCGAAGCAGATGTTGGCGGCGACGCCGCCGCGGCGGACGTCCAGCTGGTCGACCAGGAACGAGAGGGAGACCGTATGCAGCTGGTCGGCGACCAGCTGATCGGCGAAACGGCCGGGGAAGGTCATCAGGTGGTCGGTGGCGATGGAGCCGGTGACTGCGATACGCACGACGGGTCTGCTCCTGCGGAAGGCGGAGGGACGGGCGGACGTGAAGCAACGCTACCCCGCGAGGTCGCGCGCCACCCGGTCATCCCGGACACTTGGAGCCACTGAAACTACCCAATAGTAGGTCTTTCTCCTCGATACTCAGCTGCGTACGGTGCCCCTATGACCAAGCCTGTGAAAGCCGTCACACCGCGCCACGGCGCCTCCCCCGACCCGCAGGAACCGGAGTCGCTCGACGAGCTGCGCGGCGACTGCGCGCGGATGGCGGGCCACTGGAAGGCCGGCCGGCGCTCAGCGCCCACCCCGGGACGCGCCACCGATCTGCACGGCATCAAGGTCCCCTCCTCCTCCGCCGCCCTCGTGGACGGAATGTCCGAGTACGGCGACTGAAGTCCGCCCCGCGGCCGCCGCAGCGCGTGCCGGGGGGAACCGCGCACGCCCCCGCCCCGTCCCATCGGCGTCCACCTCATGGAGGATGGCACGTCAGATGTTCAGCGGAGCTGAAGGAGCGATGCGGTGAACACCGAGGACAGCACCGACACGAACCCCAAGGAGCGCAAGCGGCGCACCCCGCTGGTGGCCGCCTCGATGGCCGCCGCGGTGCTGCTGGCCGGGGGCGGCGCGGCGTACTGGGCCTCGTCCGCGTCCAGCAGCGAGAGCTCCGGCGCGGGCTCCGCGGCCAAGGGCGACCCACCACCGCTCGCACTCGACGGCTACACCGGCGGCGGCTCGATCGCGGCCGGTGAGCCCAATCCGCAGGGTGCGAAGTACCGGGCGGTGAAGAAGCTGCCCGGCGGTCCGGCGTCCGCGCCGGTGTACCGCCCCAAGGGCGAGATCAGCCGGCAGTCGGTGGAGCGGCTGGCGAAGGCCCTGGATGTGGCCGGAAAGGTCCGTTCGGAGGGCACCAGCTGGAAGGTGGGCGGGGCACCGGATTCCCGTGGCCCCGTCCTCCAGGTGAGCAAGACCGGCTCGGGCGCGTGGACGTACTCGCAGTACGGCACCCCGGGCGGGACGAACTGCGCGCTGCCGTCCTCCCCCAAGGGCGGCCAGGACGGGTCCGGTGGCGGTACGCCGTCGAACCGGCCGGGCTGTCCGTCGTACCGCGGCGGCGGGGACGTCACGACCGAGGACGACAGCAGCGGCAAGGGCGCCGTGTCGCCGGAGAAGGCCAAGAAGGCGGCACAGCCGGTGCTGGCGGCGCTCGGCCAGAAGAACGCCCGGCTCGACGCGGGCGGGCTGTCCGGCGCCGTACGGGTCGTGACCGCGAACCCTGTGCTCGGCGGGCTGCCGACCTACGGCTGGCAGAGCGATCTCCAGGTCGGCTCGGACGGTCAAGTGGTCGGCGGCAGCGGCCAGTTGGCGAACCCGGTCAAGGGCGCGGAGTATCCGGTGCTGAGCGCCGACAAGACGCTGGACCGGCTGAATTCGGGCGGCGGCCGCACACCGGCCGGCTGCCCCTCGACGCCCGGCGGCAAGGCCGACAAGGGTGACAAGGACGGCAAGGGCGACGGGATCGCGCCGTGCGAGCCGTCGCCGACGAAGGCGCAGCCGCCGGCCGAGGTGACCGGTGCGGTCTTCGGGCTCGCGGTGCAGTACGTGGACGGCGGCCAGGCGCTGGTGCCGTCGTGGCTGTACAAGGTGCGCCAGCCGGGCGCCGGCAGCGGCCCGGACAACACCTCGACGGTCACGCACCCGGCGGTGAACCCGAAGTACCTGGCCCACCGGGGCGGCGGGACATCGCAGAGCCCGGGGCAGTCGCCGCACAAGCCGTCCGGGAAGCCGGGGGCGATGGCTCTGGAGTCGTACGACGTGGGCGACGGCGGCAAGAAGCTGACCGTGCACTTCTGGGGCGGGGTGTGCAGCGTCTACTCGGTGAGCGCGGAGGAATCGGCGAAGACGGTGAAGACCAAGGTCGTCGGCAAGGACAAGAAGCCCGGCCAGGTCTGCGTGAAGATCGCCAAGGAGTTCACCAAGAGCGTGACGCTGGAGAAGCCGCTGGACGGCCGGAAGGTGATCGATGAGTCGAGCGGCGACTCCGTGCCGAAGCGGTAACGGGCCCCGCAAAAGCCGCCGGGCCGGACCCGGCGGAGACGGAAACAGCGAAAGCGGCGCTCCCCCTCTCGGGGGGCGCCGCTTTCGTGCCCGCGCTCCTTAGCTGAAGGAGTCGCCGCAGGCGCAGGAGCCGCTGGCGTTCGGGTTGTCGATCGTGAAGCCCTGCTTCTCGATGGTGTCGACGAAGTCGATGGAGGCACCGCCCAGGTAGGGGGCGCTCATCCGGTCGGTGACGACCTTGACACCGTCGAAGTCCTTGACGACATCGCCGTCGAGCGAGCGCTCGTCGAAGAAGAGCTGGTAGCGCAGGCCGGAGCAGCCGCCGGGCTGAACGGCGACTCGCAGCGCGAGGTCCTCCCGGCCTTCCTGCTCCAGAAGGCTCTTGACCTTCGACGCGGCCGCGTCGGACAGGATGATGCCGTCGCTGACGGTGGTCTCGTCCTGAACGCTCATCTAGATCTCTCCCGGGTTGTACGGACCGCTTGTCATCGGTTGCAACCAGCTGCAACCGGGGACTTCCCGGATTAATTCCGGCTGGGCGCAATTCGTCGAGAAGCCTTCCGGACACCGCCGGGGGCAGCCTCTCCTGTCGTTCTCTCCTCATGCTCGCACACCGGCCGCCGGGAACAGGTGGCCTACCGCACACCGGGGGGTTCTGATGCGTCACATCGACACTATGGCCATCGTCAAAGTGACGTGAAGCAGCTATCATAGATAACGTCAAATAGACGAAAAGGCACGTAGAGAAGAGAGGGTGCGTGTTGTGACCACCGCCCAGCCCCTGGACGTCCAGCCGACCCCGCTGGCCCTGCTCCTCCTCGGCCGCGAGGCCGACCCGAAGAGCGAGCGCGGCGTGGAGTGCCCCGGCGATCTGCCGGCCCCGTCGGACCCCGACCTCGTCGAGCGCGCCCGCGCGGCCAAGGCGAAGCTCGGGGACAAGGTCTTCGTCCTCGGGCACCACTACCAGCGCGACGAGGTCATCGAGTTCGCCGATGTGACCGGCGACTCCTTCAAGCTCGCGCGGGACGCCGCCGCCCGGCCGGACGCCGAGTACATCGTCTTCTGCGGTGTGCACTTCATGGCGGAGTCGGCCGACATCCTCACCGGCGACGACCAGCAGGTCATCCTCCCCGACCTGGCCGCCGGCTGCTCGATGGCCGACATGGCCAACGCCGAGCAGGTCGCCGAGTGCTGGGACGTGCTCACCGAGGCCGGTATCGCCGAACAGGTCGTGCCGGTCTCGTACATGAACTCCTCCGCCGACATCAAGGCCTTCACGGGCAAGCACGGCGGCACGATCTGCACCTCCTCCAACGCCAAGCGCGCGCTGGACTGGGCCTTCGAGCAGGGGGAGCCCGGTTCAACGAAGGTCCTCTTCCTGCCCGACCAGCACCTGGGCCGCAACACCGCCGTCCGCGACATGGGCATGTCCCTGGACGACTGCGTGGTCTACAACCCGCACAAGCCGAACGGCGGGCTGACCGCCGAGGAGCTGCGGGCCGCCAAGATGATCCTGTGGCGCGGCCACTGCTCGGTGCACGGCCGCTTCTCCCTGGACTCGGTGAACGACGTACGCGAGCGGATCCCGGGCGTCAACGTCCTGGTCCACCCCGAGTGCAAGAACGAGGTCGTGGCGGCGGCGGACTACGTCGGCTCGACGGAGTACATCATCAAGGCGCTGGAGGCCGCCCCGCGCGGCTCGAAGTGGGCCATCGGCACCGAGCTGAACCTGGTCCGCCGGCTGGCGAACCGTTTCGCCGCGGAGGACAAGGAGATCGTCTTCCTCGACAAGACGGTCTGCTTCTGCTCGACGATGAACCGGATCGA
Organism: Streptomyces sp. P9-2B-2; assembly: GCF_030406865.1. Lineage (NCBI taxonomy): Bacteria > Bacillati > Actinomycetota > Actinomycetes > Kitasatosporales > Streptomycetaceae > Streptomyces > Streptomyces sp. P9-2B-2. The sequence goes on from NZ_CP129126.1 coordinate 2,583,823, forward strand.
CCTTCCCCACCTGGTGTGGGCGCTGGAGTCGCTGGCCGCGGGCAAGGTCGTCAACCGCATCGAGGTCGAGAAGGAGACGGAGAGCTTCGCGAAGCTGGCCCTTGAGCGGATGCTGGCGTTGCCGTAGCCGGACGTTTTCGGCTGTCCCCCGCCGTGGTTGTTGCTCGCCGTTTGTGGCCCGCTTGCGCGGTGCCCCCGCCGTTGCGCCTGCGGCGGGCCGGGTCCGCTGCGCGGGGCTGTGGGTGCGGTGACAGACCTCCGGGGCCGGTGTGGGACTGCTTCGCTTTACGTCCCACACACCGGCCCCTCCGGCCCGTCCCCTCCCGTTGGGGGAATGAGTGACGGTGAGTGGGCGCGCGCGTTAGGCCGCCCACCTTCGCCTCTGGTCAGGCCTCCAGGGTCCAGCGGATCTTGTCGCCGCCCTTGATCGCGGTGTGGCAGGGGGCGGTCGTGATCTTCTTCTCGTTCACGTACGCGTTCCACTTCTTCTTGTCGTCCGCCGCATCACCATGGATCGACGTGACGACGAAGTCTTGTGTGGCGGCGTCCCAGCGCGCCTGCACTCCTCCGAGGCCGTACTGCTCATTGGCGTCCACCAGAGCGGTGAGCGGGGTGGCGGCGAGGCCGTCGGCGGCGCAGTAGAAGCCGCCGAAGACGGTGCGCGGGCCCGTGACGACGAGGCCCACGCTGGCGGTGTACGGGCCGCCGGTGACGCCTACGCGGACCCGGATGTCGCCGGGGGCCGCGGTGGCGGGCGGTGCGGTCGCGAGGGCCAGGGCCAGGGCGAGACCGGCGGCGGTTGCGGGGGCGGCCCCGCGGGCCAGAACGGAGGGCACGCTCGCTCACCTTTCGTCGGTTCAGCAGCATCCGCCACAAAACCATCGCTTTGGGTGATCGGCGAGAGGTGCACCGCCGAATGCGTGCGCCGCGCGGTCCGCGCGCCTCACAGGTAGATCCGCTGACGGCAGGCGCGGCAGCAGGTACGGCCCTCGCACAGCCGGGTCTCCCCGTGGTCGCACGGCTCCGGCAGCCGGTCGCCCCGGCTGACGGCGATCCGTAACACGGCCTCCAGCGCCTTGTGGAGGTCCGCACCCGGCCCGGCGGGCAGCACCTTGGTGTCGTCCAGCAAGGCCTCGGCGGCTGCGAGCAGCTCTCCCTCGACCGAGTCGGCCAGTACGGAAAGGCGGCTGTCGGGGTCGTCCGTACTCAGGTAGCACGGAGCGCCGTCCGGCCTGGTCCACGGCAGCAGCCGGGGTGGCGAACTCTCGAACATCTGACCCGCTTCCTTCGCGTCGACCGTCCTCATTACCGTGTGTATCGCCATCGCCACGTTGTGGGACATGGCCTCAACACGGGTGTCCCGTCCCCCTGTTGAGCCGGGACGACCGAGAGCTGACGCACATGAAGTTCACCTCGAAGGAACTGACCCCCTACCTGTCCGCCCGCCACTACTTCGGCTCCGAGCAGCGCCGCCACCGCGAACGCGCCAAGCTGTCGCTGGTGCAGCTGGCGGACATCGTCAACTTCAGCAAGAGCGCGTTGGCTCGCGTCGAGACCGCGGAACTGATGCCGCCACCGGAGCTCCCCGTCGCGCTCGACGCGGCGTTCGGCACCGAGAAGTACTTCCACGGCCTGTACGAATTGGCGAAGCGGGAGGCGCATCCGGATCAGTACCGGCGGTTCATGGACTTCGAGGCCCGTGCGGAGGTGATCGAGGTCTATGAGCCGCAGGCGGTGCCTGGGTTGTTGCAGACCAGGGGGTACGCGGAGGCTTTCGTGAGCTGCCTTGACGGCCTCTCCGAGGATCAGGTTGAACAGCGTGTCAACGCCCGGATGTCCCGTCAGGATCGACTGCGTTCGGACTCTCCGCCGTACCGGTGGGCGATCGTCGACGAGGCCGTGCTGCGGCGGCAGATGGGCAGCAGGGAATGCACGTATAAACAACTGGCCTGGCTGCTCGAACAGGTGGATACTCCGGACAGTAAGGTCCAGGTGATGCCGTTCAGTTCGGGTCTTCACCCGCTGATGGGCGGCGCTCTGAATCTGCTGACGCTTCTCGACGGGTCCTCCGTGGCCTACGAGGAGGGCAATGAGACAGCGCACCTCTACGAGGACCCGGAAGCCGTGAAAAAGTGGCGGCGCAAGTACGAAGTGCTGCGCGCGAACTCGCTCTCACTGGCGGAGTCGGCAGAGCTGATCCGGAAGGCTATGGAGGACTACCAGCCATGCGACACACCCCCGAGCTGAGCGCAGCCCGCTGGCGCAAGAGCAGCTACAGCAACCCCAACGGCGGGAGCTGCGTCGAGGTCGCCGACGACTTCCCCGGCCTCGTCCCCGTACGCGACAGCAAGGACCCCCACGGCCCCGCGCTCCTCATCCCCGCGGAGGCGTGGACGGCGTTCGTTACTTCTCTCAAGGACCAAAGCTAGGCGTGCCGTTCGGCCGTCCCGGCGTGCGGCCGGGACGGCTCGGTCACAGCGACACGGTCTGCCCCTCGGCGGTGACCGTGATGCGGTAGCGGTCCCGGGTCGGGCTGCCCTCGGTGGTCCAGTCGCGGTAGGCGGATTCCGCCTCGTCCCAGAGGCGGCGCGGGCCGTGCTGTTCGGTCTCGTAGGTGTCGTGGCCGGGGACGTATTCGACGGTGGCCCAGGAGGTGCGGGCGTCGTCGAAGAGCCAGTAGGTGGCCTCGTCGCTGCCGTCGTCGGCGGGGCAGAGCAGGGGCCAGGCGTCCCGGACGCGCAGGCCTACGGCGAAGCGGGCGTCGGGGTTCTCCTCCAGGACGCGGGGGTCGACGGTGGTCGTCGCGCGGTCGCCCTCCTCGCCGTGGTACCAGTCCCGGATGCGGCCGTAGGAGCGGCGCTGCTGGCGGGCCCACATGAAGGCGGGGCGGCCGGAGAAGCGGCCGGTGGCCTGACCGTCGCGGACGGTCAGGGTGACGAATGAGTAGGAGTGGAAGGACGAGCCCCATGGGGTGAGGATCGTGCCGCCGGGCGCGGTCTGGGTCACCCAGGCATAGGGGATGTCGCGGACCGTGCAGGTGGCGATGGTCCGGTCGAAGCGCGCCCGTTCCGGCACCCCGGCCAGGCCGTCGCCGCACACCAGATGCGGGTGCAGGCCGGCCCGCGCGAGATTGTCCCGGGCGATGTCGTGGAGGGCCTTGTCGGTCTCGATGCTGGTCGTGCGGTCCTCGCCGAGCCGGTGGGCGAGCCAGGCGGCGTGGTAGCCGGTGCCGGTGCCGATCTCCAATACGGCGTCGCCGTCCCGGACGATCGCGGCCATGTCCAGCATGAGGGAGGGCATGGACGTCGAGCACGTGGGAAAGGCGACCTGGCCCGCCACGGACCGGCCGTCGTTGTGCTGGGTGATCAGCGGTAAGTCGGCATAGACCATCCGCCGCCACTCCGCCTCGTCGGCGGAGCGGGAGACCGTGCGCTCCCCCACCTCGAAGGTGTCCGGTACGAAATGCGCGCGGTCGACCGCGGCGACGGCCGGCGCCCAGTCCGGCGTCAGCGCGCCCTTGTTGCGGAGGATTTCCAGCAGGCGGCCCGGCGAGGACATCACACGCCCCTTACTTCTTCGGCGGATCGGTCACCGGCTTGGTCCACTGGCCGTCGGATTCCTTCGGGCTCTGCTGCCGGTCGCCCTCCGCGCCGCCCTTGCCGTCACCGTGCTTTCCCATTGCGGTCCCCCTTCGTCGGTGATGTCCGTGCCGGAGCGGTCGGGTCGCCCCGTGACGGGATGCCCGGCACGATGCCCCCGCAAGCGTCGGCTTGCGGGGGCATCGTTTCTTCACCGGGAGCCGCGCCGGGCTCCGTTGTTCAGGCCGTCGTCAGATGCCCGCCGGCTCCGGTGCGCGGTCGGTCTCCTCGGCCTGCGGACCGGCCGGGCCGGACCGCTTCGCGGCCTTCTTCGCCGCCCGGCGCTCCTTGCGGAGCTCGATCATCGCGTAGAGCGTCGGGACGAGGAGCAGGGTGAGGAGGGTGGAGGTGATCAGACCGCCGATCACGACCACGGCGAGCGGCTGGGAGATGAAGCCGCCGTCGCCGGTGATGGACAGGGCCATCGGGAGCAGCGCCATGATCGTGGCCAGTGCGGTCATGAGGATCGGGCGGAGGCGGTGGCGGCCACCCTCGATGACCGCCTCCACGACGCCGTAACCCTGCGACCGGTACTGGTTGATCAGGTCGATCAGCACGATGGCGTTGGTGACCACGATGCCGATCAGCATCAGCATGCCGATCATCGCCGGGACACCCAGCGGGGTGCCGGTGGCGACCAGCAGGCCGATCGCGCCGGTCGCCGCGAAGGGGATCGAGACGAGCAGGATCAGCGGCTGGATCAGCGAGCGGAAGGTGGCCACCAGGAGCATGAAGACGATGGCGATGGCCGCCAGCATCGCCAGGCCGAGCGAGGAGAACGCGTCGGACTGGTCCTGGGAGACGCCGCCGATCTCCGCGGTGGCACCGTCCGGCAGCTTCAGACCATTGATCTTGCTCTGGAGGGTGGCGCTGACCGCTCCGGTGTTGTCACCGGTCGGCTTGGCGGTGATGGTCGCCGAGCGGGCCCCGTCGATCCGGGTCATCTGGACCGGGCCGGGCACGGTCTGCACGGTGGCGAGGGTGCTCAGCTTGGCCGGGCCCGCCGGGATCGGGATGGTGAGGTTCTTCAACTCGGCCTCGGTGGTGGCCGGGTGAGCCGACTTGATCACGATGTCGCGCTCGGTGTCGTCCAGGACAGCCGTACCGCTGGTGGTGCCGCGGACCGCCTGGGTGACCGCGCCGCCGAGGGTGGTCTGGTTGTAACCGGCCGCGGCCGCCTTGGCGTTGGGCTTCACGGAGATCCGCGGGACGCTCTGGGAGAGGTCGCTCTGGACGTCGGTGACGTCGTCGAGCCCGGCGACGGCCTTGCGGACCTGCTCGCCGGCCTTCTTCAGCACGTCGCCGTCGGCGGCCTTGACGACCACGCTCAGGTCCTGGTTGCCGAAGCCGCCGCCCGCGGTGACCGTGGTCTCCCCGATGGACGTGCCGAGCTTGTCGAGGCCGTCGTGCAGATCGCCGGTGACCTTGTCGGCGTCCGCGTCGTCGGCCAGCTTGAGCTGGTAGGAGGCCTGGTTGGCGCCGGTGCCGCCGCCGAAGGCCGCCATGAAGCCGGAGGAGCCGATGGTGACCTGGTAGTCGGCGATGCCGTCGGTGTCCGCGAGCAGCTTCTCGACCTTCTTGGCCTGCTTGTCGGACGCGTCGAGGCTGGTGCCGGGCTTGAGCTCCTGCTTGAGGGTGAGGGTGTCCTGGTCGCCCTGGTCCAAGAAGTTGGTCTTCAGGAGCGGGCCCATGCCGAAGGTGCCGAGGAGGATGACAACGGCGATGACGATGCTGGTGACCCGGCGGCGGGTCGCGAAGCGCAGGACCGGGACGTAGAGGCGCTGGAGCGGGCTCCGGGCCTCCTTCTCCTCGGCCTGGCGCCGGAGTTCCTCGGGATCACTGCCCTCGGGGATCCGCGGGGCGCGCAGGAACCAGTACGACAGGACCGGGACGACCGTCAGGGAGACGATCAGGGAGGCCAGCAGGGCGACGGTCACCGTCAGCGAGAAGGAGCCGAAGAGGGCGCCGACCATGCCGCCGACCACACCGATCGGGAGGAAGACCGCGACCGTGGTGAGGGTGGAGGAGGTGATCGCGCCGGAGACCTCCTTGACGGCGGAGAGGATGGCCTCGCGGCGCTCCTCGCCGTAGCCCAGGTGCCGCTTGATGTTCTCCAGGACGACGATGGAGTCGTCGACGACGCGGCCGATCGCGATGGTCAGCGCGCCGAGGGTGAGCATGTTGAGCGAGAGATCCCCGGTCCACAGCACGATCAGGGTGATCACGACCGAGAGCGGGATGGAGACCGCGGTGACCAGCGTGGAGCGCAGGCTGAGCAGGAAGACCAGGATGACGATGACCGCCATGGCCAGGCCCAGCAGGCCCTCGGTGGTCAGCGATTCGATCGACTTGGAGACCGCCGGGCCCTGGTCGGAGACGACCGTGACATCGGTGCCCTTGCCCAGATCCTGACGGATCTCGGGGAGCTGGTCCTTGACCGCGTCGGATATGTCGACCGCGCTGCCGTCCTGGTCCATCGTCACGCTGACGGCGAGGCTGGGCTTGCCGTTGGTGCGGGTGAGGGAGGTCGGGGTGGCCGACTCCTCCTTGACGGTGGCGACATCACCGAGCCGGACCGCTTCGGCCGGCCGGCCGGCGCCCGCGCCCGGACCGGCACCCTCGGCGCCCGCGGCCGGCGCGATCCGCAGGTCCTTGATCTGCCGTACGGAGCTGAAGCCCGCGCCGACCTGGACGGTCTTGCTCCGGCCGTCCTCCGCGAACGAACCGGCGGGGACCGAGGTGCCGCCGGCCTCCAGCGCCTGGCCGAGCGCCTGCGAGGTCAGCCCGGCGGCGGCAAGCTTCTTGTCGTCGGGGGTGACCGCGACGATCCGGTCCTGCACGCCGTCCACGGTGACCTGGCTGACGCCCTCGATGTTCTTCAGGTCCGGCACGACGCTGCGGTCGAGCTGGTCGGCGAGGCTCTGCTGGTCCCGGCCGGAAGAGGAGACGGCGAGGACGACGGTGGGGATGTCGTCCGTCGAGCCGGCCACCACCTGCGGGTCGACGTCCTTGGGCAGCTTCGCGCGGGCGCGGTTCACGGCCTGCTGGACGTCGGCGACCAGACGCTTGGAGTCATTGCCGTAGTCGAACTGCGCCATGATGACGCCCGAGCCCTCGCTGGACGTCGAGGTGACGGTCTTGATGCCGTCGACCGCCTGGATGCCGTCCTCCAGCGGCTCGATCACCTGCTTCTCGACGACATCGGGCGAAGCGCCCTGGTACGGCGTGATGACGGACACCATCGGGAGTTCGATGGACGGCAGGAGCTGCTGCTTCAGCTGGGGGATCGCGATGGCGCCGAAGGCGATCGCCACGATCGACACCAGCGCTATCAGGCCCCGCTGCACGAGGCTGAGTCGGGACAGCCAGGTCATGGGTGGGGTCTCTCTTCTGTTCTACGAAGTCGGCGGGACCGTTCTCGGGCCCACCTACACCCTCCGCCATGCCGTGACCGGTTTTCCTCGCTCGCAAGTCGGTTTCCGGCCGTAAGCCGTACCGCGTTCGGAGTAGGGGGTGCTCCGCCCTCACTGCACCCGTGGGCGTACGAGTCCGGACTCGTAGGCGATGACGACGAGCTGGGAACGGTCCCGGGCGCCCAGCTTGGCCATCGCGCGGTTCACATGGGTCTTGACGGTGAGCGGGCTGACCTCCAGCTGCTCGGCGATGCCGTCGTTGGACAGCCCGCCGGCCACCAGGATCAGCACCTCCCGCTCCCGGCCGGTCAGCGTCGCCAGCCGCTCGCTGCCCCGGTCGCCGGGCCCGCCGTCGGCGGAACTGCCGCCCTGCGCGAGGAACTTGGCGATCAGCCCCTTGGTGGCGACGGGCGAGAGCAGCGCCTCACCGGCCGCCGCGATCCGGATCGCGTTCAGCATCTCGTCCGGCTCCGCGCCCTTGCCGAGGAAGCCGCTGGCGCCGTTCCGCAGCGACTGCACCACGTAGTCGTCGACCTCGAAGGTGGTCAGGATGACCACCCGGACGTCGGTCAGCTCCGGGTCCTCACTGATCAGGCGGGTGCCCGCGAGGCCGTCCACACCGGGCATCCGGATGTCCATCAGCACGACATCGGGCCGCTCGGCCCGGGTCAGCTCGTAGGCCTGCGCCCCGTCGGAGGCCTCCCCCACCACCCGCATGTCCGGCTCGGAGTCGACCAGCACCCGGAACGCACTGCGCAGCAGCGCCTGGTCATCGACGAGCAGCACCTTGATCGTCACAATGTCTCCCCCGTACGGACGGTCTGAAGCGGAAGGGTCACCCGAACCTGGAAGCCGCCGGCCGCGCGCGGGCCGGTCACGACCGTGCCGCGCAGCGCGAAGACCCGCTCCCGCATCCCGATCAGGCCGTGGCCGCCGCCGCTGTCCTCCGGCTCGCCGGGCCCGCCCGGCTCCACGGGCGGCCGGTCGCCGCCCTTCTGCCGCGGAATGCCGGCCCGGCCCGCGCCGTCGTCCAGGACGGTCACGGTCAGCGTGGTGTCGGAGTGGCTGATCCGTACCGTGGCACGGGCGCCCTCACCGGCGTGCTTGTGGACGTTGGTCAGCGCTTCCTGGACCACACGGTAGGCGGTGAGGTCGATGGAGGCGGGCAGCGGCCGCGGCTCCCGCGGGATGTCCAGGTCGACGGGGATGCCGGCCCGGACGAAGCCGTCGACGAGCTGATCGAGTACGCCGAGGCCCGGGGCGGGCTCGGTCGGGGCCTTGGGGTCGTCGGACTGCCGCAACAGGCCGACGGTGGCGCGGAGTTCCTCCAGCGCCGAACGGGAGGCCTCCCGGACGTGCGCCAGCGCCTCCTTGGCCTGGTCGGGCCGGTTGTCCATGACGTGCGAGGCGACCCCGGCCTGGACGTTGACCAGCGCGATGTGGTGGGCGACGACATCGTGCAGCTCACGGGCGATCCGCATGCGCTCCTCGGCGACCCGGCGCCGGGCCTCCTCCTCGCGGGTGCGCTCGGCCCGTTCGGCGCGCTCGCGGATCGCGGACACGAACGCCCGGCGGCTGCGGACCGCGTCACCGGCCGCCGCGGCCATGCCCGTCCAGGCGAAGATCCCGATGTTCTCCTGGGCGTACCAGGGGCGGGGCCCGTAGAGCATCGCGGCGGCGGTCAGCCCCACGACGGTCAGCGCGCCGACCCGCCAGGTGGTGGGCCGGTCGGTGCGGGAGGCCAGGCTGTAGAGGGCGATCACGGCGGAGGCGGCCACCGGGGCCCGCGGGTCGCTGGAGCGGGCGACCAGTTCGATGATCGTGAGCGAGCCGGTGGCCGCCAGGACCGTACGGGGCAGCCGGCGGCGCAGCACCAGGGCGGCACAGGCCAGCGCGGCCAGCACCACGGTGATGGCGGACGGCTCATGGGCGGCGAAGCGCGGGCCGTGCGGGCCGTGCGGGTCGGCCACCGCGCCGAAGAGTATGCAGGCGAAGGCGGCCCCGGCCAGGACGGCGTCGAAGGCGAGCGGATGCTTCCGGTACCACCGGAAGCGGCCGGTGCGGGGCGCGTCCGGGCGGGGGTCGAGGAGGCTCACAAGAGCAAACGGTAGCGCCCCGGTCCCTCGCGGGGCCGGGGCGCGGTGCGCTGGAGTGGAGTGTGCAGGCCGGGAGCGGCCAGGTTTCAGCCCGGGATGAGGCCGTCGTCGCCGAGCATCTCCCGGACCTCACCGAGGGTCGCGTCCGGGGCGGGGAGGATGAGTTCGGACGGTTCCAGGGCGTCGTCGGGAAGCGGCGTGCCCATCCGGCGCACCGCTTCCAGCAGGGCCCCGAGGGTGCGCCGGAAGCCCTCCTCGTCGCCGCTCTCCATCTCGTCGAGCAGCTCATCGTCCAGTTTGTTGAGCTCGGTGAAGTGGGCGTCGTCCAGCTTCACCTGGCCCTCCCCCATGATCCGTACGATCACGACGGTCTCCCTTGGTCCGGTCCGACGATCTCTGGCGAGGCTAACCGCCGCCGTCCCTCACTGCTTGTCGAAACGCGGCCCGTTCTGCTGCGGCGAGGACTGCCCCGCACCGTTCTGTCCGCCCTCGATGGCCTGCTGGCCCGCCGACGAACCGCCCGAGAGCTCCGCCTTCATCCGCTGGAGCTCCAGCTCGACGTCGCTGCCGCCGGACAGCCGGTCCAGCTCGGCGGTGATGTCGTCCTTGGCCATACCGGACGGGTCGTCCAGCGCACCGGAGGCCATCAGCTCGTCGATGGCACCGGCCCGGGCCTGGAGCTGCGCGGTCTTGTCCTCCGCGCGCTGGATGGCCATGCCGACGTCGCCCATCTCCTCGGAGATGCCGGAGAACGCCTCGCCGATCCGGGTCTGCGCCTGGGCGGCCGTGTAGGTGGCCTTGATCGTCTCCTTCTTCGTACGGAAGGCGTCGACCTTGGCCTGGAGCCGCTGCGACGCGAGCGTGAGCTTCTCCTCCTCACCCTGAAGCGTCTGGTGCTGCGTCTCCAGGTCGGTGACCTGCTGTTGCAGCGCGCTGCGCCGGGTCAGCGCCTCACGGGCCAGGTCCTCGCGGCCGAGCGCCAGCGCCTTGCGGCCCTGGTCCTCCAGCTTGGCGGACTGGCCCTGGAGCTGGTTGAGCTGCAGCTCCAGGCGCTTGCGGGAGGTCGCCACGTCGGCGACGCCGCGGCGTACCTTCTGAAGCAGCTCCAGCTGCTTCTGGTACGAGTAGTCGAGGGTTTCGCGCGGGTCTTCGGCCCGGTCCAGGGCCTTGTTGGCCTTCGCGCGGAAGATCATCCCCATCCGCTTCATGACACCATCGCTCATGGGCCTCGCGCGCCCCCTTCTGACCGAGTCACCTCGGGCTTCGGCTCCAGCACATCTACAGACCCCACAGTACGGGCCCTGGTTCCATTACCGCACTGTTCGCGCCCGGATGCGCTCCTCCTCCAGGACGATCGCAGGGCCCGGCTTCTCCCGCGCAAGGAGTAGGGAGAGTCCGGACAACCGGCGCGATGTCTGATCTGTCCCGGCAGGAAGGGGCTTCTGTCCCGGTAAGGACCCGGTCGCGGGACGCGCCGTTGCCGGATCGTTCCCCGTCGGACCGTGGCTCACCCCCGGCGAGCACGTACCCTTGGGTTTTGTGTTCCGAAGCCGTTCGAAGGATGAGCAGGCCGCGACCGCCAAGGTGACCGCGGACCAGCCCCAGCAGCCCCGCGACCCGCAGGCCCCCAAGGGCCGCCCGACACCGAAGCGCAGTGACTCCCAGTCGCAGCGCCGCTCGCGTGCGCATACGCCGGCCAACCGCAAGGACGCGGCCAAGGCCCAGCGTGAGGCGCGCCGTGCCGACATGGCCCGCCAGCGTGAGGCGATGGCCAGCGGCGACGAGCGGTATCTGCCGGTGCGCGACAAGGGACCGGTGCGCCGGTTCGCGCGGGACTACGTCGACTCCCGCTGGGCGGTCGCCGAGTTCTTCCTGCCGATGGCCGTGGTGATCCTGGTGCTCACCATGATCCGGGTGCCGTCGATCCAGAGCATCGCGCTGATGCTGTGGCTCGTGATCATCGTGCTGATCGTGCTCGACTCGGTCCTGATCTGGTTCCGGCTCGGCAAGCTGCTCCAGGAGCGCTTCCCGAACGAGAACCTCAAGGGCGTGAAGGCGTACGCGGTGATGCGCACGCTCCAGATGCGGCGGCTCCGGCTGCCGAAGCCGCAGGTGAAGCGCGGCGAAAAGCCGTAGTCGCTGCGGCGGAATCGCTGGTGACGCCGGGCCGGACCCCTCAGGGGCCCGGCCCGGCGTCTTCGGTTCTCAGCCCTCCGCGTCCGCGTGCAGGCTCATGGGGCCCGCGTAGATCTCGGTCGTGTCCTCGAAGAGCCTGACCTGGTCGACGCCGCCCTCCAGGAGGGCCTTCCACTCCTCGCCGATCCAGGACTCCGCGTCGCCCTGCGTGGTGAACTCCTCGGGTTGCACGGCCGGCGCCGTCTCCGAACCGTCGGCCTTCTCGAACCGCCACGTCCACGCCATCTGCGCCTCCTGGATCCCACCGAGTACGAGTCTGTGCCCCCGCGGAGCGCCTCGAAGTGCCCTCCGCCGGGCCGTTCTTCCGTGCTGATCGGCAGCCTAACGGCCGTGTCGAGTCCGCCCCCGCCGCGCCCGCCGGGCGGGGACGCGAGAAACTCGGCGGTGTGGATGTGACTCTCCTCGGCACCGGGGCCCCGCAGGGGCTGCCGCGGCCCGGCTGCCCGTGTGCCGCCTGTGCGACCGCCGTCGGCGACGAGGCGCGGGCGGCCACCGCGCTGCTCGTCGACGGTGCGCTGCTGATCGATCTGACCCCGGGCCCGGCCTTCGCGGCCGCCCGCGCCGGGCAGTCGCTGACGGGCGTGCGGCAGGTGCTGCTCTCGCATCCGCACGACGGTCCGGCGCTGGAGGTCCCGGCCGGGCTGCCGCAGCCGGGCCGGGTCGCGGACGGGCGGGAGCTGGCGCTGCTCGACGGGCACCGGGTGCGGGCCCTCGCGGTGGACATCCCCGGGACCGGCTACGAGGTCTCCGGCGCCGGGGGCGAGCGGCTGCTGTATCTGCCGCCGGGCGCGGCCCCGTCCGGGCTGGACGGGAACGGCCGGCCGGCGGGCGGCGGTGACCAGGACACCGACGGCGACGGCCCGTACGACCTGGTGCTGCTCGATGTGCTGGGGCGGCCCGATGCGCTGGCCAGACTGCGGGCGAGCGGGGCGGTCGACGCGGCGACGGATGTGCTCGCGGTGCACCTGGACCATCAGGCGCCGCCGGGGCCCGAGCTGCACCGGCGGCTGGCGGCGGTGGGGGGCCGTGCGGTGGCGGACGGCAGCACACTGCGGGTCGGTGAGTTCCACGCGGTGCCGGATCTGCCGCGGCGCACGCTGGTGCTGGGCGGGGCGCGCAGCGGGAAGTCGGTGGAGGCGGAGCGGCGGCTGGTGGCCTTCCCGGACGTGGTCTACGTGGCCACCGGCGGCACCCGGGACGGCGACGAGGACTGGGCACAGCGGGTCTCGCTGCACCGCGAGCGGCGGCCGAACAGCTGGCGCACCGTCGAGACCTGCGATCTGGTGCCGCTGCTGGCCGAGCCCGGCGCTGACCCCGGCACCCGGTGGCCGGCCGAGGCGTCACCGCTGCTCATCGACTGTCTGGCGCTGTGGCTGACGCATGTCATGGACGAGGTCGGGGCGTGGGACGACGCGACCTGGGAGGCCGGAGGCCGGCGGGCGCTGCAAGAGCGGACCGACGCGCTGGTGGCGGCGGTGCGCGCGACGCGCCGGCGGGTGGTGGCGGTCAGCAACGAGGTCGGCTCCGGCGTCGTCCCGGCGACCCCGGCGGGCCGGCGGTTCCGGGACGAACTGGGGCGGCTGAACGCGGCGTTCGGCGCGGAGTGCGAGCAGGTGCTGATGGTCGTCGCGGGCCAGGCGGTGGCACTGCGGGGGTGACGGGGGGGCCGGGGGCCGGGGGGCGCTTGTGCTGCGGGATGACGGAGGGCCGGGCGCCGGTGGGCGCTTGCCCTGCGGGATGACGGAGGGCCGGGCGCCGTTGGCCGCTTGCGCCGCGGGATGACGGAGGGCCGGGCGCCGTTGGCCGCTTGCGCCGCGGGATGGCCGGGGCCCTGCGGCCCGTATCCGTTTGCGCTGCGTGGATGACGGAGGCCCGGTGGGCACCGTGTCCGCTTGCCCGGGGGCGCGGGGCCGGGTGCTCTTGACCCGTGACCGAATCCGAGCGGACCGAGACGGCAGCGCCGGACGAGCGGGGGCCGGGGGCCCTCCGGGAGCCGGGGGCACGGGGGCGGCGTTTCGACGCGGCCGTACGCGGCTACCTGGCGCGGTATCCGGCGGCGACGGTGGTCGCGCTCGGGGAGGGGCTCGGTACCGGCTTCTGGCGGCTGGACAACGGGCTGCTGAACTGGCTGACGGTGCTGGCGCCGGAGACCGCCGCGGTGCGCCGGATGCTGCTGCCGGACGGTCCGCGGCGGCGTACCGTCGCCCGCGCGGTGACCGATCACCGCTGGCTGGACGCGGTACGGGAGCCGGAGCGCGGGGTCGTCGTCACCGCGCCGGGGGTGCTGATGCGGCTGTCGCCGTCCGCGGTGCGGGCGCTGCTGGCGGCGTGCGCGGAGCGGTTTCCCGGTGGTGCGCTGGTCTTTGACGCCCTGCCACGGACGGCGACGGCGCTGGCCCGGCGGGCCGCCGGGCCGGGCGGCGGCCGGTGGCCGGGTCCGGTGCGCTGGGGGCTGGACCGGGCCGAGCTGCCGCGGGTGGCCGGTATGCACCCGGGCATCGTCGCGGTGCGCGAGGTCGGCCCGGTCGGGTGGCTGCGCCGGATGCCGGTGCTGGGTGCGCTGACACCCCTGGTGTGCGAGGTGCGCTTCGCGGCCGCCCGTTCCCCCCGGCGGGCCTCGTCAGCGGTGAGTTGACGGTAATCTGCGCCCAATGAGCGCCCTGAACCTCGATGACTTCGCCCACCTGATCGAGCGCCCCGACGGCGGTGTGCGCCGTGACGCCGAGGAGCGGCGGGCGCGGCTGGCCGTAGCGCCGGGAGCGCTCGGCCGCCTCGACGAACTGGGCGAATGGCTGGCCGCCGCACAGCAGCAGGTGCCGGTGCGGCCGGTCGAGCGGCCGCGGGTGCTGCTGTTCGCGGGCGATCACGGGGTGGCGGAGCTGGGGGTGTCGGCCCGGCCGGCCGGCGGCACCCGGGAGCTCGTACGGGCCGTGCTGGACGGGGCGAGCCCGGCCGCGGTGCTGGCGCGGAACACCGGGGTGCAGCTGCGCGTGGTGGACGTGGCGGTGGACTGCGACCCGGAGGAGCTGCCCGAGGAGGTCACCCGGCACCGGGTGCGGCGGGGTTCGGGACGGATCGATGTCGAGGACGCGCTGACGGCCGAGGAGGCCGAGGCCGCGTTCCGGGCCGGGATGGCGATCGCGGACGAGGAGGCGGACGCCGGCACCGACCTGGTGGTGCTGGGCGATCTGAGCGTCGGCGGGACGACGGTGGCGAGCACGCTGATCGCCGCGCTGTGCGGGACGGACGCCTCGGTGGTCACCGGCCGGGGCGGCGCGGGGATCGACGACCTGGCGTGGATGCGCAAGTGCGCGGCGATCCGTGACGCCCTGCGGCGGGCCCGTCCGGTGCTCGGCGACCAGCTGGAGCTGCTGGCCACGGTCGGCGGCGCGGATCTGACCGCGATCACCGGTTTTCTGCTCCAGAGCGCGGTGCGCCGTACTCCGGTGATCCTCGACGGGGTGGTCTCGGCGGCCTGTGCGCTGGTGGCGCAGCGGGTGGCGTTCCGGGCGCCGGACTGGTGGCTGGCCGGGCAGGCGAGCGGGGAGCCGGCGCAGGCGAAGGCGCTTGACCGGATCGCGCTCAACCCTCTGCTCGACCACGGCGTCACTGCGGGTGAGGGGACGGGGGCGCTGCTGGCCCTGCCATTGGTGCAGGCGGCCGCGGCCCTGGCGGCAGAACTGCCCGTACGCGACTGACCCGGGGCCGGCCCACCGCGGCCGGCTCCACCGGAAGCGCCCGGGCGGGGGCCCGGACCCGGGCGCCGGCTGCACGCCCGTACCGGACCACCGGCGGCGCCCCATAAGATCGCGCTTTACACGTTTTATGGGAGACATCGCTTGAGTCCGGACGAAGGCCGCGTGCGCGGCTCATGGTCGCAGCGTGGTGCCGCGTTCGGCATCTGGTATCTGCGTACGGTCACCTTCCTCAATTTCCTGAGTGCGGTGTGGGTGTCGTTCGGCAATGACATCCGCCGGCACAACAGCGCGGAATTCTTCACTCCGTATCTGCTGACGGCGGGCTTCGCCTCCGCCGCCTTCTCGCTGTTCCTGTCGGTCACCCTGCGACGGGGCAAGCGGGCGGCGTGGATTCTGAATCTGACGCTGTCCGGGCTGCTGACGCTGCTGTTCGCCTTCGGGATGGTGGCGGCCCCGGAGTTCCGCGGCCATGTGCAGAACTGGGTGTCGCTGGTATTGACCGCGCTGTTCGCCGTCGCCCTGGTGGCCGGGCGCCTGGAGTTCGCCGCGAAGGGCGACCGCGCGAACCCGAAACTGGCGGCGGCGGTCGCGGCCGGCGGTCTGCTGGCCGCCTCGCTGCTCGCCGCGCTCCTGGTGACCGTCACCAACACCGCGGCCGGTCCCTCGACCTTCGTACAGCGCTGGCGCTACGGCCTGATGCGGCTGGTGTCGCTGGCCGCCGACGACCGTGCGTTCCCGGAGATCGCCACCCCGAACTGGGTCAATGTCGCGATCAATGTGCTGAGCACGCTGCTGCTGGTCGCGGTCCTGTGGGCGGCGTTCCGGTCCGTACGGAGCACCGAGGCACTCACCCCGGACGACGAGGAGCGGCTGCGGGCCCTCCTGGCGCGGCACGGCGACCGGGATTCGCTGGGCTACTTCGCGCTGCGGCGCGACAAGAGTGTGCTGTTCTCCCCCAGCGGCAAGGCCGCGGTCACCTACCGCGTGGTGGGCGGGGTGTCGCTGGCCTCCGGCGATCCGCTGGGCGACCCCGAGGCCTGGCCGGGAGCGATCGAGGTATGGCTGGCCGAGGCCCGGGAGCACGGCTGGGCGCCTGCGGTGATGGGGGCGAGCGAGGAGGGCGGCACGATCTACGCCCGGCACGGTCTGGACGCGCTGGAGCTGGGCGACGAAGCGATCGTGGAGACCGGGGAGTTCACCCTCGACGGCCGGGCGATGCGCACCGTGCGGCAGGCCTACAACCGCATCAAGCGGGCCGGCTACACGGTCACCATCCGGCGCCACGAGGACATCCCGGCCGACGAGATGGACCGGCTGCTGCGGCTGGCCGACGACTGGCGCGACGGGGAGACGGAGCGCGGTTTCTCGATGGCGCTGGGCCGGCTCGGCGACCCGGGGGACGGGCGCTGCGTGATGCTCGAATGCCGGAGCGGCGGCGGGGAGGAAGACGGGGAACTGCGGGCACTGCTCAGCTTTGTGCCGTGGGGTGAGAAGGGCCTTTCGCTGGATCTGATGCGGCGGGACCGGAACTCCGAGAACGGTCTGATGGAGTTCATGGTGCTGGAGCTGATCCAACGGGCGAAAGAGGTGGAGGTCACCCAACTCTCGCTCAACTTCGCGATGTTCCGTTCCGTCTTCGAACGTGGATCGCGACTCGGCGCGGGCCCGGTGCTGCGCCTGTGGCGCTCGCTGCTCAGCTTCTTCTCCCGGTGGTGGCAGATCGAATCGCTCTATCGCGCCAACGCGAAATACCGGCCGATCTGGGAGCCGCGGTACATGCTCTTCGAAAAGAGCACCGATTTGCTGCGCATCGGAATCGCCGCCGGCCGCGCGGAAGGTTTTCTGGAAGCACCCGGTCTGCCCAAGTGGCTGAACCGCAAGCACCTGGAGAATGTGAGATGACCTCCGCTGGGGCGGGGCGGCGGCAGGGACCCGCGCCGGGCCGGGGAGGAATGCCCGTCCTGCGTCGCGCCGCACGCGCCGAGTGGGGCCCGCTGCTGCGGACCGTACGGGCCGCGCTGGCGGCCTCGCGGCTGCGGGCGATCCCGGTGACGCTCACCGCGGTGGGCCTGACGCTGGTCTTCCAGTTCGTGCAGAACCAGGCCTGGGGCTACCGGGCGGTCCAGAACATCGGCTCCGTACAGGCCGATGAGCATCTGTGGCTGGCGCTGCTGCGCACCCCGCTGTCGCTGTTCGTGCCCGCGCTGGACCTGCCGGTGTGGGGTGCCCTGGCGCAGATCCTGGTGGTCTTCGGGATCGCCGAGATCTGTGTGGGCCGGCGGCAGCTGCTGGCCGTCGCCTACCTCGCCACGCTCGCCGGGACGATGTACGCCCGGATCGGCATCTGGATCGGCCCGGTGAGCCCGCTCGGGCTGCCCGACTCGGACAAGTACGTCACCGACACCGGGCCGTCGGCGGCGGTGGTGGGGCTGGCGGTGTTCGTGTGCTGGCGCTATCGCGCCTGGTTCACCTGTGCCGCGGTGGCGGTGGCGATGGTCGTCGAGGTGGTGTCCATCAAGAACAACCTGGCGGGCAAGGAGCATGTCGCGGCGGTGCTGGCGGTGCTGGTGCTCTGCGGGGTCATGGAGCTGTGGTCGCCGCGGAAGCCGGGGGACGACCGGCGGGTCAGCGGCTCGGCGCACCCCCGATGAAGTTCTCGACCCTGCGGCGCAGCGCTGACCAGCGGCGGTCGTGACGGTAGGCGCGGACCTGGGCACGGGCCCGCGTCTTCGGCCGGGTGCGGTAGAAGCGCCGGGCCCAGGGCGAGTGCGGCCGGGCCAGCCGGATCGCGCCGAAGAGCGCGACGAACGGCACGAACACCCCGATGACCGCCATCCGGCCCTTGCCCTTGACGAGGGCGATCACCGCGAAGAGGAAGTTGACGGCCACCGTCCGCACCACCGTCAAACGGTCGGTCTCCTCGTCGGGGCTGAGTTCATTGACGCCGAACGGCAGGAACCCGCCGAGGATCAGGGCGACCAGGGCGACGGTGAGGATGACGATCTCGACGCTCTTGGTGCCCTCCTCGGTCCAGTACACGTCGTCCAGGTGCAGGATGAGCGCGAACTCGTCCAGGACGAGGCCCACCCCGATCCCGAAGACCACCGCCGCGACCCCGGTGCCGAAGCCGCGCCGCCCGCCGGCCAGCGCGATGAAGCCGCCGAGGACCATCAGCAGCACGCCGGGGACGACATGGTGGATATGGACCCCGCCCGGGGTGATGTTGCGGAACGGGCCCTTGCCCGCGCGGATGAGACGGGTGACGGCCCGGGTCACCAGGAAGGTCAGCACGAACGAGGCGAGCGCGAGCAGCAGCGGCAGCTTCCCCGGCTCGACGATGTTGCGGTACCACCAGTGGCCCATCCCACACGCTCCCCTTTGTCGCGTAAGGACACATAGCCACCATTAGGCCCTGTCCGGGCGGCCGGAACCGGCAGTCAAACGCGGCGGACGCCCGGATAGCCTGCCGCGGTGACCGAGACCCCCGCTCCCCTGGCCCCGTCCGACGCCCTGCGCTTCGCGTTCGGCACGCTGACCGTGCTGCCGGTACGCGTCACCCGCTGGGACCGGGCCGCGGCGCGCGGCGGGATGCTCTGCGCACCGCTGGCCGGGCTGGTCGTCGGGCTGTGCGCGGCCGCGGTCGGCGGGGCGCTGCTGGTGCTCGGCGGCGGGCCGCTGCTCGCCGCGGTCGGCAGCGCCGCGGTGCCCGCCGTGCTCACCCGCGGGCTGCATCTGGACGGGCTCGCCGACACCGCCGACGGCCTGGGCAGCGGCAAGCCCGCCGAGGACACGCTGCGCATCATGAAGCAGTCCGACATCGGCCCGTTCGGGGTGATCACGCTGCTGTTCACGCTGCTGGCGCAGGTGGCCGCGCTGTCCGAGCGGTACGCGGAGGGCTGGGCGCACGGCGCGGTGGCGGCGGCCGTCGCGGCGGTCACCGCCCGCTGCGCGCTGACCCTCGCCTCCCGCGCGGGGGTACCGGCCGCCCGTCCGGAGGGACTCGGCGCGGCGGTCGCGGGCGCCGTCCCGGTGCGGGCCGCGCTGCTGTGTGCGGTGCTGGTGGCCGCCGGATGCGCGGCCGCCGGCGCCGGCTTCGGCCCGTACGGCGCGCTGCACGCCGGGCTCGCGGCGCTGTGCGGCCTGGGGCTGGGCGAGTTGCTGCTGCGGCACTGCCGGCGGCGGTTCGGCGGGGTGACCGGTGATGTGTTCGGGGCGCTCGCGGAGAGCGCGGGGCTCGCGGCACTGGTCGTGCTGACGCTCGGTTAGCCTGCCCCGGCGGCCCCGTCCGCGTACTCAACTGGCGTGTACGGAAGGGCAGTTCACCCGGCACGTCGGCAACCTCCGGGGCACCGTTATGTGCCGGTGTGCTATCGGACGGGCCTTGTGGCGCCGCCGAGCGTAGGCTCAGCCGGAGCAGCGCGCTGCGCGCAGACGGATTCCCCGGACGGAACAGGACCCTCATCACCGTGACTGCACTGACCCTCAGTACTTCTTCCGCCGCGACGCTGCGCGCGGATGCCGTCGTCGTCGGCGTGGCCAAGGGCGCCAAGGGCGTCGTTGTCGCCCCCGGCGCGGAGACCGTGGACAAGGCCTTCGGCGGCAAGCTCGCCGCCGTGCTGGAGACCCTCGGTGCGAGTGGTGCCGAGGGCGAGGTGACCAAGCTGCCCGCCGCGGACGGCCTCAAGGCGCCGGTCGTGCTGGCGGTCGGCCTGGGTGACGCGCCGGCCAAGGGCGACGGCTTCGGCCACGAGGCACTGCGGCGTGCCGCGGGCAGCGCCGCCCGCGCGCTGACCGGCACCAAGAAGGCCGGTTTCGCGCTGCCCGTCGAGGACGCCGACGCGGCCGCCGCGGTGAGCGAGGGCGCGCTGCTCGGCGCGTACTCCTACACCGCGAACCGCGACAACGGCGCCGCGAACGGCAAGGGCGGCAAGAAGAACGACGCCAAGTCGGCGCCGCTCGGGGAGGTCGCACTCCTCGGCGGCAAGCCGCGCGACAAGGAGTTCAAGGCCGCCGCCGCACGCTCCGAGGCGCTGGCCGCGGAGGTCAACCGCGCCCGTGACCTGATCAACATGCCGCCCAACGACCTCGACCCGAAGACCTTCGCGGCCGAGGCGCAGGCGGCGGCCAAGGAGTTCGGCCTCAAGGTCGAGGTGCTCGACGAGAAGGCGCTCAAGAAGGGCGGCTACGGCGGTCTGCTGGGCGTCGGCCAGGGCTCGCAGGCCCCGCCGCGGCTGGTGCGGATCGCCTACACCCACCCCAAGGCCGAGAAGACCCTGGCGCTGGTCGGCAAGGGCATCACCTACGACTCGGGCGGCATCTCGCTCAAGCCGGCCGGCCACAACGAGACCATGAAGTGCGACATGAGCGGTGCGGCCGCGGTGTTCGCCACGGTCGTGGCCGCCGCCCGGCTGGGCCTGGCGGTGAACCTCACCGGCTGGCTGGCGCTCGCCGAGAACATGCCCTCCGGCTCCGCCACCCGTCCCGGTGACGTCCTGACCATGTACAGCGGCAAGACCGTCGAGGTGCTCAACACCGACGCCGAGGGCCGGCTGGTGCTGGCCGACGCGCTGACCCGCGCCTCGGAGGAGTCGCCGGACGCGATCGTGGACGTCGCCACCCTGACCGGTGCCATGGTGCTCGCCCTGGGCACCCGCACCTTCGGGATCATGGCCAACGACGACGCTTTCCGTACCTCGGTCCACGAGATCGCCGAGGAGGCCGGCGAGCAGTCCTGGCCGATGCCGATGCCGGCCGAGCTGCTCAAGGGCATGGACTCCCCGGTCGCGGACCTCGCCAACATGGGCGAGCGGATGGGCGGCGGCCTGGTCGCCGGACTGTTCCTGAAGGAGTTCGTCGGCGAGGGCATCACCTGGGCCCACCTGGACATCGCGGGCCCGGCCTTCCACGAGGGCGCGCCCTGGGGCTACACCCCCAAGGGCGGCACCGGCTCCGCGGTGCGCACCCTGGTCCGGCTCGCCGAGCGCACCGCCGCGGGCGACCTGGGCTGATTCCCGGCCCGGGGATCTTCCCCCGGGCCCCTTCCCCGCACGGCCCCGGGCTGCTCGCCCGGGGCCGTTGGCGCGTATGCGTCCCGCGTTCGCCCTCAACGAAATCCGTACGGGCATACGCACCAGTAACCCTTACGAGGCGGCTGATCACCGTCTCAGTGCCCGGCCCGCCGTCCCGGCTTCGTGGAACAAGTGCGAAGATGGGTTCTCGGCAGGACAGGGCCCCCCTTACCCAGGGCCGAAGTAAAAGCGGCCGAACCACAGCCGCCGTCCGGTCATTGGAGACCGGCTCCGGCGTACCCATGCATGGAGGACGTGACGTGGCGAACGACGCCAGCACCGTTTTCGACCTAGTGATCCTCGGAGGCGGTAGCGGTGGTTACGCCGCTGCCCTGCGCGGGGCGCAGCTGGGCCTGGACGTCGCCCTGATCGAGAAGGGCAAGGTCGGCGGCACCTGTCTGCACAACGGCTGCATCCCCACCAAGGCTCTGCTGCACGCCGGTGAGATCGCCGACCAGGCTCGTGAGAGCGAGCAGTTCGGTGTCAAGGCCACTTTCGAGGGCATTGACATCGAGGCGGTCCACAAGTACAAGGACGAGGTCATCTCGGGCCTGTACAAGGGCCTGCAGGGCCTGATCGCCTCCCGCAAGGTGACGTACATCGAGGGCGAGGGCCGGCTGTCCTCCCCGACCTCCGTCGATGTGAACGGCCAGCGTGTCCAGGGCCGCCACGTCCTGCTGGCGACCGGCTCCGTGCCGAAGTCGCTGCCGGGCCTGGACATCGACGGCAACCGCATCATCTCCTCGGACCACGCGCTCACGCTGGACCGCGTGCCGAAGTCCGCGATCGTGCTGGGCGGCGGCGTCATCGGCGTCGAGTTCGCCTCCGCGTGGAAGTCCTTCGGCACCGACGTGACGATCATCGAGGGCCTCAAGCACCTCGTCCCGGTCGAGGACGAGAACAGCTCCAAGCTGCTGGAGCGGGCCTTCCGCAAGCGCGGCATCAAGTTCAACCTCGGCACCTTCTTCGACAAGGCCGAGTACACCGCCGACGGCGTGCAGGTCACCCTCGCCGACGGCAAGACCTTCGAGGCCGAGGTGCTGCTGGTCGCGATCGGCCGCGGGCCGGTCTCGGCGGGCCTCGGCTACGAGGAGCAGGGCGTCGCGATGGACCGCGGCTACGTCCTCGTCGACGAGTACATGCAGACCAACGTGCCGACCATCTCGGCCGTCGGTGACCTCGTTCCCACCCTCCAGCTCGCGCACGTCGGCTTCGCCGAGGGCATGCTGGTGGCGGAGCGGCTGGCCGGTCAGAAGACCGTGCCGATCGACTACGACGGCGTGCCGCGCGTGACGTACTGCCACCCCGAGGTCGCTTCGGTGGGTATCACCGAGGCCAAGGCCAAGGAGCTGTACGGCGCCGACAAGGTCGTCGCTCTCAAGTACAACCTCGCGGGCAACGGCAAGAGCAAGATCCTCAAGACCACGGGCGAGATCAAGCTCGTCCAGGTCAAGGACGGTGCCGTGGTCGGCGTCCACATGGTCGGTGACCGTATGGGCGAGCAGGTCGGTGAGGCCCAGCTGGTCTACAACTGGGAGGCCCTGCCGGCCGAGGTTGCGCAGCTCGTGCACGCGCACCCGACCCAGAACGAGGCGCTCGGCGAGGCCCACCTGGCCCTGGCCGGCAAGCCTCTCCACTCCCACGACTGACCCCAGTCCCGGGCGCGACCACATCCGCACCACACTTGTAAGGAGCAACTGAAACCATGGCGGTTTCCGTAACCCTGCCGGCGCTCGGCGAGAGCGTCACCGAGGGCACCGTCACTCGCTGGCTCAAGGCCGAGGGTGAGCGCGTCGAGGCCGACGAGCCGCTGCTCGAGGTGTCGACCGACAAGGTCGACACCGAGATCCCCGCCCCGGCCTCCGGCGTCCTGACCGCCATCAAGGTGGCCGAGGACGAGACCGTGGAGGTCGGCGCCGAGCTGGCCGTCATCGACGACGGCACCGGTGCGCCGGCCGAGGCCCCGGCCCCGGCCGCTGCCGAGGCGCCTGCCGCCGAGGCACAGCCCGAGCCTGCCCCGGCCCCCGCGGCCGAGGCCCCCGCCCCTGCCGCCGCCCCCGCGGGTGGCGCCGAGGGCACCGACGTCGTCCTCCCCGCGCTCGGCGAGAGCGTCACCGAGGGCACCGTCACCCGCTGGCTGAAGGAGGTCGGCGAGGAGGTCCAGGCCGACGAGCCGCTGCTGGAGGTCTCCACCGACAAGGTCGACACCGAGATCCCCGCCCCGGCCTCCGGCACCCTGCTGGAGATCGTCGTCGGTGAGGACGAGACCGCCGAGGTCGGCGCCAAGCTCGCCGTCATCGGTGCCGCGGGTGCCGCCCCGGCCGCCGCGCCGGCTCCGGCTCCGGCTGCTGCCGCTCCCGCGCCCGCCGCCCCGGCCGCGCCGGCCCCGGCCCCCGCGCCGGCCCCGGCCCCCGCGCCGGCCCCGGCCCCCGCGCCGGCTCCGGCCGCCCCGGCCCCGGCTGCCGCCCCCGCCGCCCCGGCTCCGGCCGCCGGTGAGGGTGCGTACGTCACCCCGCTGGTGCGCAAGCTCGCCGCCGAGAACGGTGTCGACCTCGCCACCGTCAAGGGCACCGGCGTCGGTGGCCGTATCCGCAAGCAGGACGTCATCGCCGCCGCCGAGGCCGCCAAGGCCGCCGCGCCGGCCGCCGCCGCTCCCGCCGTGTCGAAGGCTCCGGCCATCGAGGCGTCGCCGCTGCGCGGTCAGACCGTCAAGATGCCGCGGATGCGCAAGGTCATCGGCGACAACATGATGAAGGCCCTGCACAGCCAGGCGCAGCTGACCTCCGTGGTCGAGGTGGACATCACCAAGATCATGCGGATGCGCAACCAGGCCAAGGACGGGTTCGCGCAGCGTGAGGGCGTCAAGCTCTCCCCGATGCCGTTCTTCGTCAAGGCCGCGGTCCAGGCGCTGAAGGCCCACCCGGTCATCAACGCCCGGATCAACGAGGACGAGGGCACCATCTCCTACTTCGACACCGAGAACGTCGGTATCGCGGTGGACGCGGAGAAGGGCCTGATGACCCCGGTCATCAAGGACGCCGGTGACCTCAACATCGCCGGTATCGCCCGCAAGACGGCGGACCTGGCGGGCAAGGTCCGCGCGAACAAGATCACGCCGGACGAGCTGTCCGGTGCGACCTTCACCATCAGCAACACCGGTTCGCGCGGCGCCCTGTTCGACACCGTCATCGTGCCCCCGAACCAGGTCGGCATCCTGGGCATCGGTGCCACCGTCAAGCGCCCGGTGGTCATCAACCACCCGGACCTCGGCGAGACCATCGCGGTGCGCGACATGACCTACCTCGCGCTCTCCTACGACCACCGTCTGGTGGACGGCGCCGACGCCGCCCGCTACCTGACCACGGTCAAGCAGATCCTGGAGGCCGCCGAGTTCGAGACCGAGATCGGTCTCTGAGTCCCGGCAGTCGCGCAGCAGGCGTGTCCTAGGGGCCGGCCCCGGTTCGTACGAGCCGGGGCCGGCCCTTTTGCGTACCCCGGCACCCGTGCCGGGGTACACGTCCACCTCGCGGCCTTTGACAGGCCCCCCGCGCGCCTCCCGGATAATGGCCCTCTGTCACCGCCCGCTCTGAAGGAGCACCTCATGACCCCGCCCGTCGTCCATTCGCTGCGCGAGCAGATCCGCGAGCACATCCTCGAGGGGATCGTCAGCGGCCGCTGGCAGCCGGGCGAGCGGATCGTGGAGCGGCGGATCGCGGTGGAGCTGGAGGTCAGCCAGACGCCCGTACGGGAGGCGCTGCGTGAGCTGGAGTCGCTCCAGCTGATCGAGTCGGCGCCGAACAAGGGCGTACGGGTACGGAACCTGACCGCCGCCGACCTCAAGGAGAGCTACCCGGTGCGGGCCGGGCTGGAGCAGGTGGCCGCCGAGCTGGCCGCGGGGCGGCTGGCGGAGAACACCGGGGCGCTGGAGCGGGAGGTGGCGGCGCTGCGCGAGGCGGATCTGGCCGGTGACGGGGAGGCGCAGGTGCGGCACACGGTGGCCTTCCACCGGGAGATCGTCCGGGCGGCCGGGAACGCCGTACTGCTGCACACCTGGGAGTCGCTGGGCATCGAGGTCTGGACGACGCTGTCGATCCGCTGGTTCAGCCCGGAGCCGCGCTCGCACGCCCAGGACCACCAGGAGATCGTGGACGCGTTCCGGCGGCGCGATCCGAAGATCGGCGCCCTGCTCAAGTCGCATGTGCTGAGCTGCGCACCCCGGGTCTGAGGCGGCGCCGGGAGGGCGCGGAAACCCCCCTTCAGGACTGGCACGCGGTGCCCGAAAATGCGGCACCCCGTGCCGACCTGCGGTTTTTCCTTCGTTGAGCGTTGATCGATCATCGATCAGAGGCGTATCGTCCTCCCTCGGGGCGCGACAACCCTG
This sequence comes from Streptomyces sp. P9-2B-2, assembly GCF_030406865.1. Classification (NCBI taxonomy): domain Bacteria; kingdom Bacillati; phylum Actinomycetota; class Actinomycetes; order Kitasatosporales; family Streptomycetaceae; genus Streptomyces; species Streptomyces sp. P9-2B-2. The sequence continues at coordinate 2,609,313 of NZ_CP129126.1, forward strand.
CCTGCCGAACTTGTAGGGGGTGTCGTCGCGGGCCCGTCCACCCTGAGGACGCGGCCCGGCCACGACGGCACCCCCCGAGCTACCCTCCCGTCCGGAAAGGGGCCACCCATGCCCGATCCCGTGCGCCTGCCGTACAGCCAGCTCGACCAGCTCCCGGATCGCGACCCCGAGGAGACGAGCGAGTGGCGCGATTCGCTCGACGCCGTCACCAAGGCAGCGGGCCCGCATCGCGCCGCGTACCTCATGCGCCGTGCCCTTGAGCACACCGCGCGCACCGAGGGCACCGCCCTGCCGTCCCTCCTGGAGACGGACTACGTCAACACCATCCCGACCTCCGCCGAGCCCGCCTTCCCGGGCGACGAGGCGATGGAGGCCCGGATCACCGCCTGGAACCGCTGGAACGCGGCCGCGATGGTCACCCGCGGCTCCGCGCTGGGCCTGGGCGGCCACATCGCCACCTTCGCCTCCGCCGCCTGGCTATACGAGACCGGCTTCCAGCACTTCTTCCGCGGCAAGGAAGGCGACGGCAGCGGCGACCAGCTCTACATCCAGGGCCACGCCTCCCCCGGCGTCTACGCCCGCGCCTTCCTCGAAGGCCGCCTCACCGAGGACCACCTCGACCGCTTCCGCCAGGAGACCGGCGGCGAGGGCCTGCCCTCCTACCCGCACCCGCGGCGGCTGCCCTGGCTCTGGGAGTTCCCCACCGTCTCCATGGGACTCGGCCCGCTCTCCGCGATCTACCAGGCGCGCTTCAACCGCTACCTGGAGCACCGCGGCATCAAGGACACCGCCAACTCCCACGTCTGGGCCTTCCTCGGCGACGGCGAGATGGACGAGCCCGAGTCGACCGCCGCCCTGGCGCTGGCCGGCCGCGAGGGCCTGGACAACCTGACCTTCGTCATCAACTGCAACCTCCAGCGCCTCGACGGCCCGGTCCGCCCCAACTTCAAGATCGTGCAGGAGCTGGAGGCCCAGTTCCGCGCGGCCGGCTGGAACGTCGTCAAGTCGCTGTGGGGCCGCGCCTGGGACGAGATCTTCGCCCTCGACACCGACGGCGCCCTGATCCGCCGCCTCGGCGAAACCCCCGACGCGCAGTTCCAGACGTACGCCACCCGCGACGCCGCCTACCTGCGCGAACACTTCTTCGGCGCCAACGAGTCCCTCCGGGCGCTCGCCGCCGGCCTCTCCGACGCCAAGCTGCTGGAGCTGTTCCAGACCTCCCGGGCCGGCCACGAGCCGCGCAAGGTGTACGCCGCGTACAAGGCCGCCGTCGAGCACCAGGGCGCGCCCACCGTCATCCTGGCGCAGACCGTCAAGGGCTACACCCTCGGCGCGGGCTTCGAGTCCCGTAACGCCAACCACCAGATGAAGAAGCTCACCATGGCGGAGTTCCGCACCATGCGTGACGTGCTCGAACTCCCCATCCCGGACAGCGCGCTGGAAGGCGACCAGGTGCCGTACTGGCGCCCCGCCGACGACTCCCCCGAGATGGTCTACCTGCGCGAGCGGCGCGCCGCCCTCGACGGCCCGGCCCCCGCCCGCAAGGTCGTCGCCAAGCCGCTGCCGATGCCCGCCGACAAGGCCTTCGACGCCCTGAAGAAGGGCTCCGGCAGCCAGGAGATCGCCACCACCATGGCGTTCGTCCGGCTGATCAAGGACCTGATGCGGGACAAGGAGACCGGCAAGCGCTGGGTCCCCATCGTCCCCGACGAGGCCCGCACCTTCGGTATGGAGTCCCTCTTCCCGACGGCCGGCCTCTACTCCCCCAAGGGCGCGACGTACGACCCGGTCGACCGCGATCAGCTCCTCTGGTACAAGGAAGCCAAGGACGGCCAGATCCTCAACGAGGGCATCACCGAGGCCGGTTCGCTCGCCGACTTCACCGCCGCCGCGACGTCCTACGCGACGCACGGCGAGCCGATGATCCCCTTCTACATCTTCTACTCGATGTTCGGCTGGCAGCGCACCGCCGACCAGTTCTGGGCGCTGGCCGACCAGTTGGGCCGCGGCTTCGTCATCGGCGCCACCGCCGGCCGTACCACGATGACCGGCGAGGGCCTCCAGCACGCCGACGGCCACTCGCACCTGATCGCCTCCACCAACCCGGCGGCGCTCTCCTACGACCCCGCCTTCGCCTACGAGGTCGCGGTCATCGTCAAGGAGGGCCTGCGCCGCATGTACGGCCCCGAGGCCGAGGACGTCTTCTACTACCTCACGGTCTACAACGAGACCAAGGTCCAGCCGGCCATGCCGGAGGGCGTCGAAGAGGGCATCCTCAAGGGCCTGTACCGCTTCAACGAGGGCACCCGCCCCGAGGCCGACAGCCCGCAGCTCCAGCTGCTGGCGTCCGGCACCGCCATCCACTGGGCCCTGGAGGCACAGCAGCTGCTGGCCGCCGACTGGGGTGTGGCCGCGGACGTCTGGTCGGCCCCGTCCTGGACGGAGCTGCGCCGGGACGCCCTGGAGTGCGATGCCGCCCGTCTGGACGGCGACGACCGCATCCCGTACGTCACCCGTGCCCTGGCCGGCGCCCCCGGCCCGGTCATCGCGGTCAGCGACTGGATGCGCGCCGTCCCCGACCAGATCGCCCCCTGGGTCGAGCAGGACTGGACCTCCATCGGCACCGACGGCTTCGGCCTCTCCGACACCCGCGAGGCGACCCGCCGCCACTTCGGTGTCGACCCCCAGTCGGTCGTCGTCCAGGCCCTGGCCGCCCTCGCCCGCCGCGGCGAGGTCAAGCTGGAGGCCGTCAAGGAGGCCAAGGAGCGGTACGGCCTCTGAGCCACGGGCCGCGCAGCGGCTCACCGGGGCGGCGGCCGACCGCCGCCCCCGCCCCCTCGGGGGCACCCCGATCTCCCGTGCGGAGGCCACCTTCCCGCGCCCGGGGCCTCCGCACGGGATCCCACCACCGGCCCGGCCGAGCCACGCCCTGACTACGGCCGGGCCGGGTTTGGTGTTTGCCGGTGGCTTGCGCCGGTGCGGGTTGCCGGTGGCTGGCCGCCGGTGCGCCTACGGCTTGTGGGTGGTGGGGTCGGAGGGGACACCCGGTAAGCCGTCCTCGGCGCGGGCGGCCCTGGTCTCAGAGGTTCTTCGCCCCGTTGTTCGCTCCGGGTCCTGCGGGCGGCTCACCGGGCATCCCCTCCGCCCTCCGTCCGTACGCGGCTGTCCCGCCGTACGGATCACCGTTACGGCAAGGCAGCGGCATCCCTTGGCAGGCATCTGGTCCCCGCAGGCCGGGCGCGGGCCGAGGTGGGATCTGTGACGGACGGTGCCACCGGCTGGCGGTCGGCAACGCCGGACGGTCGGAGGAAATGTACCGGGGCCCGCCCGCAGGACCGGAGCAAACACCGGGGCCATCGATCGCACGTAGCCGCGTCGCCCGCGCCGTGGGGGCACCTCCCGGCCGGAGGCTGGGGGAGGGTCCCGGTGCGTCCCCTCCGGCCCCCGCGGCAACCACGCAACCCGCAAAGGCGCCAGCCCAAACGCCGCCGCAGCAAAAACGCCGCAGCCACCCCCACAGGGGCGCGGGGAACTGCGCGCCCAGCCACAACGAAACCCGCAGCCAAAAGCACCGCACGGGCGGACTGTCAGTACCCCCCGGCATCATGGATGCCATGCGCGCAGCCCGGCTGATCAAGATGGTGTTGCTGCTCCAGGCACGACCGTCGATGACAGCGGCCGAGCTGGCACGAGAGCTGGAGGTCTCGGAGCGCACGGTCGCCCGCGACGTCCTCTCGCTGTCCGAGGCGGGCGTGCCCGTCTACGCGGACCGCGGCCGGGCGGGCGGCTACCGCCTCATCGGCGGCTACCGCACCCGCCTCACCGGCCTCGGCCGCAGCGAGGCGGAGGCGCTCTTCCTGTCCGGAGTGCCGTCGGCCCTGCGCGAGATGGGGCTCGCGGACGCCGCGTCCGCGGCCCGGCTGAAGGTCTCCGCCGCCCTGCTGCCCGAGCTGCGGGACGCCGCGACGGGCGTAGCCCAGCGCTTCCATCTCGACGCCCCCGCCTGGTATCAGGAGCCCGAGACCCCCGCCCTGCTGCCCGAGATCGCCGACGCGGTCTGGGACGACCGCAGGATCACCGCACGCTACCTCCGCAAGGACACCGAGGTGGAGCGGGAGTTGGAGCCGTACGGCCTCGTGCTGAAGGCGGGCGTCTGGTATCTGGCGGCGCGTACGCGGGGCGACTACCGCGTCTACCGGGTCGACCGGTTCACTTCCGTGGCAGTCACGGAACCCGACGACGCCCCCGGGACCGAGGCCACCGCCGAACGGTTCACCCGTGACACGACCTTCGACCTCCCGGCGTTCTGGGCGGAGCGGGCCGCCCAGTTCGCCCGGTCGATCCTCCGCGAGGAGGTCACGCTGCGGCTCTCCGCGAGCGGCGTCCGCCGGCTGCCGTACGTCACCGAACGCACGGCGGCCCGCGAGGCGATCGCCCGGGCGCAGTCCGGGGGCGGCCCCGACGAGCAGGACCGGCTGACGGTCACCCTCGCTGTGGAGTCCGCCGACGTCGCCTACGCCCAGCTGCTGGCACTGGGCCCGGAGGGCGAGATACTCGCGCCGCCCGAGCTACGGGCCCGCTTCGCCACGGCCGCCCACCGCACGGCGGCGCTGTACACCTGACCGCTCACGCCCCAAAGGGGGCGCGACCAGCCACGACGGCAGCCGCAGACGAACCCGCTCGAGCCCGGGCCCGAAGGGCCCCTAGCGGTAGTCCGCCGCACTCCCGTCCTTGCCCCCGAAGACCACGTCCTCGAAGTACCCGAACCCGTCGGGCCGGGACCCATCCATGTCGGTGAAGTCGTACTCCTTCGCCAGCTGGCCGCTGGAGAGCGACTGCCCGCTCCAGCGCGCCTTGTCGGGGTCGGCGGCCAGCGCCCGCAGCCCGCGGGCGATCAGGGCCGGGGACTCGGCGATGGCGAAGTGCGGTTCCTGGGCCACCGCGTCGCGCCAGGTCTCCTCCGTCACCCCGAAGTGGTCCAGCATCTCCTCGGACCGCAGAAAGCCGGGGGTGAGCGAGACGGCCGTGCCGCCGTGTTCCCTGAGTTCGGCGGCGAGGCCGAAGGCGATGCGGTGCGGGGCGTTCTTGGTGAGGTCGAAGCAGAGGTTTTCGCGGTACCGGCGGTTGAAGGTGGCGGTGCCGTCGGTGATTTCGACGACCAGGCCGCCGGGCCGCCGGATCAGCAGCGGCAGGGCGTAATGGCTGGTGATGATGTGGCTGTCGATGCCGAGCCGGAACATCCGCAGCCCGTTCTCCAGGTCGATGTCCCACAGCCTGGTGTCGAACTCGATCAGCCGGTCACCGCCCCAGAGGCTGTTGACCAGCACGTCCAGCCTTCCCTGCTCGCGATCGATGCGCTCGGTCAGCGCCTTGACCTGCGCGGGATCCAGATGGTCGGTCGGTACGGCGATCCCGGTGCCGCCCGCCGCGGTCACCAGCTCCGCGGTCTGCTCGATCGTCTCCGTCGGCCGGCCGACCTCGCTCGCCCGCTCCCGGGTGGTCCGGCCGGTCACATAGACCAGGGCGCCGGCCCGGCCCAGCTCCACCGCCATGGCCCGGCCCGCGCCCCGGGTCGCCCCGGCGACCAGCGCCACCCGTCCCGCCAGTTCCTTCTGTCCGGTCACGTACGCCACTCCTCGCTGTCAGGTGCCTTGTCGTGCTGCATGGCGACCCTGACAGCGATACCCGACACCTTCTGTCCGGATTCAGCGGGCACTGCCCGGCCATCCGTCCGCCGGGTTACGGATGCGGCGCCCGTACGCTCCCGCCGGCCCGCAGCCGCCCGGTGACCTCCGCCGGGGCGTCCGGCCCGGCGGGCGTGGCGAGGGTGTTCTCCTCGGCGGTGGCGCGGACGCCGCCCGTGGCGTCGAGTCCGCCGACCCCGGGGCTGCCGGCCGCGAGCAGGTACCCCTTCCCGGACTTCGCCTGCCAGTGGATGTCGCCGACCACCTCCGGCCCGAAGCGGCTGCAGGCGGCGGTGTTCCCGGCCCGTCCGGCGATCCGCCCGGGGTCGGCCGCGCGCGCGGCGGGCGGCAGGAACCGCAGGGTCACGCTGCCGGGCCCGCGCCAGGTGTCGGCGCGGGTGCACACCCAGGCCGCGCTGCCGCCGTCCTCCGGAAGCTGCTGCCGGGCGAACTCCCAGGTGTTGACGGCCCGTACGCCGGTGCCCCGCAGCGACCCGAGCGAGCAGGCGGTACGGGCCCAGTTCCGCAGCGCGGGCGCAGCGGTCGCCCCGGTCGGCATCCCGGCCGGGGCTCCGGCGGCCGGCGGGGGCCCGGAGGAGAGGTGGGCAGGGACGAGATCGTCGAGGTCGGCGACCAGGAAGGCGGTGTCGGGGCCGGCCGCCACGATCCGCGTCGAGGGCCGCAGCCGGGCCACCGGCCAGCGCCCGCAGCCGGCGCCCGTCGCGGGCGGGAGCGGGATGCGGTCGGTGACGCCGTCGGGGGCGACATGCAGCCCGTGCGGCGGGGCGGCCGGGGTCAGCAGATCCCGGGTGGTGATCTCGGAGATCCACGGCGCGAGCAGATAGCGCATCCAGCCGTTGCCGCGCCCGATCACCAGCGCGGCAGCGGTCGTCAGATCCGCGGCGTCGACCCGGGCGAAGTGCAGGGTGGGCGTGGCGTCTTCGGGCTCGGCGTAGCGGACCAGGCGCTCCCCGTCGTACAGGACCACCACCATGACGTTGTCGATCAGGCCCGCGTACAGCAGCCGCGGCGGATGGCCGGGCGGCCGGGTGGAGGTGCCCGCGGCGGCCCTGATCCGGGTGTCGGCGGGCGGCACCGCCCAGACCCGCAGCGCCCGTGCCAGCAGTTTGCGGTCGCCGGCCTGCCGGCCGCGGACGGGCCAGGCGGTGAAGTCGACCCGGGAGGTGTCCGCCCACTGCTCGTTGGGGGTGCGCAGCAGCCGGCCCGGGTCCAGCGCCTGCTGCGCGGCGGTCGGGGCCCGCCGGTCCGCCGTGTCGGGCCAGGCCCCGGCGACCGCCGCACCGATGGCGAGTACGGCCGCCACCGCGGCCACCACCCGCACCCGCTGCCGGCGGCGCAGCAGATCCGTCGGCCGGGTCTGCACCATGCACGGGTCGAACTCCCCGGAACTCAGCAGCGCACCGGCACCGGCCCCGGTCTCCAGGTCCAGCTGCGCGGCCGCGCGCTGCGCCGCGTCCGGTTCCTCGGCTCCGGCCCGCGCCAGCACCGCGCGCGCGGCGTCCTCGTCCAGCCCTTCCAGATGCCACAGCCCGAGGGCGGCCCGCACCGCTGCCGGGACGGCGGACAGCGCCTGGTCCAGGGCGAGTTCGTCGGCCCCGCCGGCCCGCGGGAACAGCCGCAGCCCCCAGACCAGGGGCAGCGCCGGCAGTACCCGGCCCGACTGTCCCTCGTACGCCAGCGCCAGCCGCAGGGCCCGTTGGCGGACCAGGTCGTAGCCGGACTCGGGGGCCGGGCCGCGCTGCGCCGGCAGCCCGCCGTCCGGACGGCGCAGCCGGGTCCGGGGCAGGGCACGCTGGACCAGACCGTGGGCGGTCAGGACCCGGCGGTGGCGGCCCATCGACGGGGGCAGTACGAGGTAGGTGAGGCGGACGAGCCGTGGATAGTGCTCGACGATGGCCGCCTCGGCCCGTTCGACATCGGCCCGGGTGCGTTCGTCCATGGGCATGGCCTGGAACAGCCCTTCGCGAAATGAGGGATATGCGGTCGTTGTCCGTTGCACGCCTTCCAACGAGTGATTCTTGGGACGGTCACAAGACGGATCACCGACCGGGGTGAGCGAGCCGCCGTCCGAACACCCCGTCACCCTTCCGGGCAGCCCGTCATCAATCCGGATAACGACCCCGTCGCATCCGGGGGACTCCGCATGCGACGGGCGCCGGCAGGGCAGATGCTGGAGCGGTGATGGACGAGACGGAGTTCTGGGAGCTGATCGACGCCTCCCGCGAGAGCACTGAGGGCGACCCCGAGGAGCAGGCCGACGCACTGGTCGAGCGGCTGCTCGGGCTCGACCCGGACGCCGTCGTGGACTTCGCCCGCCACTTCGAGGCCCGCTACAACCGGGCCTACTCCTGGGATCTGTGGGCCGCCGCCTCGGTGATGCTGGGCGGCGCCAGCGATGACGCCTTCGACTACTTCCGCTGCTGGCTGATCGGCCAGGGCCGGGAGGTCTTCGAGGGCGGGCTGCACGACCCGGACCAGCTCGCCGAGCTGGTGGACGACTTCGACGAGGCGGTGGACGGCGACGCCGAGGAGCTGGGCTACGCGGCCGACGAGGCGTACGAGCAGATGACCGGCGGGGTGATGCCGGACCTGGAGCTGCCCCCGCCGCCCCGCGAACCGCTCGGCACCTACCTCGACTTCGACGACGAGCGGACCATGGCGGAGCGTTTCCCCACCCTCTGGGACCGCTTCCGGCCGTAGCACCTACCGGGCCGGAGGGCACGATCCGGCCCCGGGTGCCGCCACCGGCCCGCCGCTGCGGGCAGTATGGCTCCATGCGGATCGCGATCACCGGCTCGACCGGACTCATCGGCACGGCGCTCGTACGGTCTCTGCGCAGCGGGGGCGGCCATGAGGTCGTCCGGCTCGTACGGCGGGCGCCCACGGCCGCCGACGAGGTGCGCTGGGATCCCGGGCGCCAGGAGGTCGACACGGCCGGGCTGGCCGGCTGCGAGGCGGTGGTCCATCTGGCCGGCGCCGGGGTCGGCGACCACCGCTGGACGGCCGCCTACAAGCAGGAGATCCGCGACAGCCGGGTGCTGGGCACCCGCGCCCTCGCCACGGCCCTCGCCGCCATGGACACCCCACCCCGGGTCCTCGTGTGCGGCAGCGCGATCGGCTACTACGGCGACACCGGCGACCGGCGCACGGACGAGAACGCGCCGGCCGGCCACGGTTTCCTGCCGGAGGTCTGTGTGGCCTGGGAGGACGCCGCGAAACCGGCCCAGGACGCGGGGATCCGCACCGTCTTCGCGCGCACCGGTCTGGTCGTGGCGCGCGCGGGCGGCGCCTGGGGCCGGCTCTTCCCGCTCTTCCGGCTCGGGCTGGGCGGGCGGCTCGGCGACGGCAGCCAGTACTGGAGCTTCATCTCCCTGGACGACCACATCGCGGCGCTCCGCCATCTCCTCGACACCGGGGACCTTGCCGGGCCGGTGAACCTCACGGCCCCGGAACCGGTCACCAACCGCGAGGTCACCGCCGTGATGGGCAAGGTGCTGAACCGGCCCACGCTGTTCCCCGTCCCCGCGCCGGTGCTGCGGATCGCCCTCGGTGAGTTCGCCGGTGATGTGCTGGGCAGCCAGCGGGTCGTCCCGCGGCGGCTGCTGGACTCCGGGTTCACCTTCCGCCACCCCCGCATCATGGAAGCGGTCCGGGCGGCCGCCCCGTAGGGCCCGTCTTTCGGCCCGGTGAGGCCTCCCGGCGGGCCTGGCCAGACGGCTCCGGCGCGCCCGCGGACGCCCCTCGCACCCGGGCGACAGCCTCCCTGGTGCCACCTCACGCCCACGAATCGGCATCTCTCGCAGCTGTACCGGGCATGACACTCGGTGCCGCCATTGGGACCGACCCCGGGAGGGGCAAGTGCTGCGCACCGCATCGGCCGTGGACGTCGTCATCGTGGGAGCCGGCCCGGCCGGTCTCGCCGCCGCCCGCCATCTGACCGGCGTAGGAGTGTCGGTCACCGTTCTGGAGGCCGCCGCACGCATCGGCGGCCGGTCCGTCACCGACCCTCTCGACGGCTTCCGGCTGGACCGCTGCGCCCGGCCGCTGGCCGTCTCCGCCGCCGAGCTGCGCCGTACGCCGGGGCTCGGCGAGCTGGCCCTGCGTCCGTTCGCCCCCGGTCTGAGCCTCCACAACGGCCAGCGGGCGCAGCGCATCAGCGCCCCCCGGAGCACGCGAGCCGCCCTTGCCGCGGCCCGCGCCCTCTCCCGCGCCGACCGCCGTACGGAACGCCGGACGGACCGTCAGGTGAGCCGCCAGGTCGGGCGTCAGGTGGGCCGTCAGGTGAGCCGCCTCACCGACCGGCGGACCGTCCAGGACACGGACCGCCGTACGGACCGGAGCGGCGACCACACCGCCGTCACCGCCGTCACTCCCCCCGCCTCCGCCACCCACGCCCCGGCCGCCGACCGGCCGATCCGCGATGTGCTGACGGGCCGCCCCGCCTTCCCGCCGCGCACCCATGACGCGCTGCTGCGGCCCCTGCTGGGCGCGCTGCTGTGTGATCCGCAGCTGGGCGGCTCCAGCCGGGGTGCCGCGGCGGCGCTGCGCGCCTACGCGGAGGGCCGGTTGTGGCTGCCGGCCGGCGGCGCCGCCGCCGTCCCCGAACTGCTCGCCGCCGCCCTGCCACCCGGCACGGTCCGTACGTCCGTGCAGGTCACCGCCGTGTCCACGACCGGCGTCAGCACCGCGGAGCACGGCCATATCCCGTGCCGGGCGGTGCTGGTGGCGACCGGCGCGCGGGAGGCGGCCGAGCTGCTGCCGGGGCTGCGGGTGCCCGCCTTCCACCCGGTGACCGTCCTGCACCACTCCGTGGCGGTGGCCCCCGGGAGCCGCGGCGCGGCGGCCCGCGACACGACGCTGATCCTGCCGACGGACGGCCCGGTCGCGTACACCTACGCCGCCGGCGCGATCGACCCGTCCCGTACGCCGCCGGGCCGGTCCCTGCTCACCACGGCCGTGCTCGGCGCCGCGGCCGCGCTGCCGCTGTCCGTCCTCGAACGGACGGTCCGGCCCCACCTCGACCGGATCTACGGCGCGCACACCGAGGACCGGCAGCTGCTGACCGCCCATCACACCCCGTACGCGGTCCCGGCGATGCCCGCCCCGTACGACCCGGAGCGCACGGTGCGGGTGCTCGCCGGGCTCTATGTCTGCGGCGACCACCGCGACACCAGCACGCTCCAGGGCGCCCTGAACTCGGGACGGCGCGCGGCCCGCGCCGTCCTCCAGGACTTCGGCCTGCCCGGCCTCACGACGGAACCGGACACCCTGCCCACGGCGGCCTGACCCCCGCGGGCCGGGCCCGGGTCACCCCAGCGCCGCCACCCGCTCCTGGTACCCCCGGACCGCCGCCGCGTCCCGGTACGGCTCCAGGCGGCGCTCGAACTCCCTGACGTACTCATGGGCCCGTACGGACCGCATCTCGGAAGCCTGGAGCGCCGCCTCGGCACCCAGCGTGCAGGCCTGCTCCAGCTCGCCCAGGCCCAGCCGCGCGGTCGCCAGCACCACCCGGCAGAAGAGCCGGCTGCGCGCGAACCCGGCCGCCCGCAGCTGGAGCGAGCGCTCGGCGTGCTGGGAGGCCGCGCGGTACTGCTGGAGATCGCGGTGGCAGTGCGCCAGTTCGTCGGCGAGCTGCGCCTCGTCGAAGAAGCGCGCCCAGTACGGGGTGTCGTCGCCGGGGCGGACGGTCTCCAGCGCCCGCTCGGCACGGGCCAGCGCCGCGGTGCAGGCCCGGACCTCGCCCAGCACCCCGTGGCCGCGGGCCTCCGCGGAGTGCAGCAGCGCCTGCACCGTGGGCGGTGCGCTGCTGCCGATGCCCTGCTGGGCGACGCGCGCCAGCTGGACGGCCTCCCTGCCGTGCCCCAGATAGACGGCCTGACGGCTCATCGTCACCAGGACATAGGACCCGTAGGCCCGGTCTCCGGCGGCCTGGGCCAGCCGCAGGGCCTGGACGAAGTACCGCTGCGCCAGCCCGTGGGCCGCGATGTCGTACGAGGTCCAGCCCGCCAGCCGGGTCAGATCGGCGGCGGCCGCGAACAGCCGGCGGCCGGTGGCCTCGCCGTAGGTGCCGCGCAGCATCGGCTCGGCCTCGTGCTCCAGATAGCGCACCAGGGCCTGCCGGGCGTGGCCGCCGCCGTAGGCGTGGTCCAGCGCCCGGAACAGTTCGCCGACCGAGCGCAGCGCCGCGATGTCGCCGGAGGTGACCCGGGAGCCCTGGGTGCGGTCGACCCGGTCGGTGCGGCGCTGGCGCGGCACCGTGGCGGGGCGGCCGCCCTGTGGGGGCACCCGGCCCGCGCCCTCGGGGGCGGGCTCGCCGCGGGCGACGCGCTCGTCGGCCCGGCCGATCAGCCAGTCCCGGCTGGGCACCACCAGCCCGGCGGGGGTGAAGGCGATCTTGCGGAGCTCGGCGTGGCTGCCGGAGTCCTTGCGCCACAGGCCGCTGACGATGTCCACCGCCTCGCTGGGGGTCGCGGCGAACTCCAGCCCGGCGTAGACCGGCGCACAGGCGTCCAGGCCGAGGTCCTGGGCGGACAGCCGGCGCCCCAGCCGGCGGGTGAACACCTCCGCGATCAGGGCGGGGGTGGTGCCTCTGGGCTGCTGGCCGCGCAGCCAGCGGGTCACCGACGTCTTGTCGTAACGGAGGTCGAGGCCGTGCTCGATGCCCAGCTGATCGACGCGTCTGGCCAGCCCGGCATTGGAGAATCCGGCCTCGGCGATGAGCGCGGCCAGCTGGCGGTTGGGCGTGTGGTGCGGGGGTCGTTCCGTCATCAGCTTTACCGGTCTCCTGCCTTCCGGGCCGCACTGCCGGGTTCGGCGGACCCTGTCCGGCATGCTCAGCGCCCTTGTGGAACGGCGTGAATGTAACGGCCTTCGGCGGCCCGATCCTGGCCTGTGACCCGCGTTCATCCGATCGTGTGAGCAGGGACGTACCGTCCGGGACGCCCGGCCGCCTGCGGGGACCGGAGCCGGCGGCCGTACAGTGGCATGGGCGCGAAGTGGCATCAACGTTGCAGCAAAGTGCAACGAAGGTTCGAAGAGGAGCTGCCGTGACTGCGATCTCTCGGGGGGAGACCCCCGTACCCGAGGGGCTGCGCTTTGTGCATCTGGGCTTCGGCGCCGAGGCCGTGGACTATGAATCCGCCTGGCAGGAGCAGCGCCGGGTGCACGCCGCCCGGTTCGCCGACGAGCTGCCCGACACCTGTCTGCTGCTGGAACACCAGGCCGTCTACACGGCGGGGCGGCGGACGTCCGACGACGAGCGGCCGCTGGACGGGACCCCGGTCGTCGACGTGGACCGCGGCGGAAAGATCACCTGGCACGGGCCCGGCCAGCTGGTGGGCTACCCCATCCAGAAACTTCCGCGTCCGGTTGACGTCGTGGCCCATGTCCGCCGCCTCGAAGACGCGCTGATCCGGGTCTGCGCCGAGTTCGGCGTCGAGGGCACCCGGGTCGAGGGCCGCAGCGGGGTGTGGGTGCTGGGCGACCCGGTCGAGGAGCGGGCGGCCCTTGGCGGGCTCAACCTCGACTTCGACCCGCGGGTCACGGACGAGCTGTTCGACCCGCGGCTGAACGGCCCGGAGTACGCGCCGTCCAACGCCGGCCAGCGCCGCGAGGACCGCAAGCTCGCCGCGATCGGCATCCGCGTCGCCAAGGGCGTCACGATGCACGGCTTCGCGCTGAACGTGAACCCGGACAACACCTCGTTCGACAAGATCGTCCCGTGCGGAATCCGGGACGCCGGTGTCGCCTCGCTGGCCAACGAGCTGGGCCGCGAGATCACCATCGCCGAGGTGCTGCCCGTGGCCGAGAAGCATCTGCGGGACGTCCTCGAGGGCGCCGAACTGCTCCCCCGCGCGGTCTGAAGGCCAGGGCGCCGGTCATGCGCCCCGGAGACCGCAGGGAATGCAACCCCGCCATACGAGGTTGCACCGCACGTAAAGACGTGCGAATCAACGGGCGTACCCTGGTGTACGCCGAAGAAACGAAGTCGTAGGGAGCCGGTCGTGTCCGCAGTCGCACCCGACGGACGCAAGATGTTGCGCCTGGAGGTCCGGAACAGCCAGACCCCCATCGAGCGCAAGCCCGAGTGGATCAAGACCCGGGCGAAGATGGGTCCCGAGTACAACCACCTCCAGGGCCTGGTCAAGAGCGAGGGTCTGCACACGGTCTGCCAGGAGGCGGGCTGTCCCAACATCTTCGAATGCTGGGAGGACCGCGAGGCGACCTTCCTCATCGGTGGTGACCAGTGCACCCGCCGCTGTGACTTCTGCCAGATCGACACCGGCAAGCCGCAGGAGCTGGACCGCGACGAGCCCCGCCGGGTCGCCGAGTCCGTGCAGACCATGGGCCTGAAGTACGCCACGATCACCGGCGTCGCGCGCGACGACCTGGAGGACGGCGGCGCCTGGCTCTACGCCGAGACGGTCCGGCAGATCCACGCCGCGATGCCCGGCACCGGCGTCGAGCTGCTGATCCCCGACTTCAACGCGGTCCCCGAGCAGCTCGCCGAGGTCTTCTCCTCCCGCCCGGAGGTGCTGGCCCACAACGTCGAGACGGTCCCGCGGATCTTCAAGCGGATCCGCCCCGGCTTCCGCTACGAGCGCTCGCTGGAGGTCATCTCCAAGTCCCGCGAGGCCGGTCTGGTCACCAAGTCCAACCTCATCCTGGGCATGGGCGAGACCCGCGAGGAGATCAGCCAGGCGCTGCAGGACCTCCACGACGCGGGCTGCGAGCTGATCACGATCACCCAGTACCTGCGCCCGACCGTGCGGCACCACCCCATCGACCGCTGGGTCAAGCCCGCCGAGTTCGTGGAGCTCCAGGAAGAGGCCGAGGAGATCGGCTATGCGGGTGTCATGTCCGGCCCGCTGGTCCGCTCCTCCTACCGCGCCGGCCGCCTGTACCAGCAGGCCATGGACCGGCGCGCGGCAGAGACGCCCAGTCAGGCGGTTTGACACTCCCGGCGCGCCTTCTTGTGAAACGTGGCACATGCTGAGGACGCGGCCCGCACTCCCCCAGGACGGAGGGCGTGGGGCCGCGTCAACGTTTCATTGGTGTTTGACCGGCAGGTCATCCGTTGGTAACACCTGTCGGTGACGATGGATGCACGCACCGCTCCCGCACCTACCCCTGCTTCTCCGAACAGATCAGAGGGAGTCACCCACCATGCAGGCCGCGCCGCTCCGCGCCACCACCGCCACCAGCCCCGCCCTCCCGCTCCCCTCGGTCACCGGCGCCCTGCGTGCCGTCGAGGCCGTGCTGATGCGTGGCGGCCAGCGCACCGCCCGTCGTAACGCCTGGACGTCGGTCCTGGAGGACCGCGCCCGCGCCAAGGACCGCCACGAGGCCGAGTACGTACTGGAGGCCGCGGCGACCCGTCGTCCGCACGCCACGTAAACTTCGCTGTATGGCGAGGAAGGCAAACTCAGACGGCGCTGCCGGCGCTGAGAACACCGGGCGGCTGAAGCAGATCGCCCTGACCTACAAGATGACCCGTCGGGTCGACTCCAAGGTCGGTCTTGTCGTCGCTGGTGTAGGCATCGTCGTATTCGGCGTTCTCCTTGCCATCGGCTTCGCGATCGGCCACCCCATCTACGCGGGGATCCTGGGCTTCGTCCTGGCCTTCCTCGCGATGGCGATCGTCTTCGGACGGCGCGCCGAGCGAGCTGCCTTCGGGCAGATGGAGGGCCAGCCCGGTGCGGCGGCCGCCGTGCTGGAGAACGTCGGCCGCGGCTGGACGGTCACCCCCGCGGTGGCCATGAACCGCAGCCAGGACGTGGTCCACCGCGCCGTCGGCAAGGCCGGCATCGTGCTGGTCGGCGAGGGCAACCCGAACCGTCTCCGTGGCCTGCTGGCCGCCGAGAAGAAGCGGATGGCGCGCACCGTCGCCGACGCCCCCGTCCACGACATCGTGGTGGGCGACGGCGAGGACCAGGTGCCGCTGAAGAAGCTCCGTACGACCCTGCTGAAGCTGCCGCGCGTACTCCCCGGCGCCCAGGTGACGGCCGTGAACGACCGGCTCCGCGCGCTCGGCGACCTGATGAGCAACATGCCGGTCCCGAAGGGCCCCATGCCGAAGGGCATGCGGATGCCCAAGGGCGGCGGCAAGACCCGCTGACCGCCCGCCGGACCGACACCAGACCGCACAGCGACGCCCCGGACCTCTGGGTCCGGGGCGTTTCGTATGGGGGGCTCGCCGGGGCGGCGTATGCGAGGGCCGTCCGGCCCGTCACAGGCAAGTCGTCACGAGTGCCCGCGTCGGCACGAGCGACCCGTCCGGGCCGTCCAACGCGTCACAAACGTCCCCGGCGCCCCGCTTGCCCCCTCACCCGCAACGGGTCACAGACGGACCTGTACGGCGCGTGTGACGCGATCGTGCAGCCCCCGCCCGTCCTGGTCCCACACCACCGCCGGGATGACCACCACCAGCAGCACCGTGCGCAGCACGACCCGCGGCAGCGAGAGCCGGCCACCGTCCTCGGAGATCACCCGCAGGCCCAGCAGCCGCTTGCCGGGCGTGAAGCCGACCGTGCCGACCGTCAGCACGCTGAGCACCGCGAAGACCACCAGCGCCCAGTTGCTCGCCGCCTGCGCCTTACCGCCGCTGAGCAGGCCGTACGCGATGAGCAGGCACAGCGCCCAGTCGATGAAGAGCGCGGCGAAGCGCCGCCCGGGGCGGGCGATCGAGCCCGGCCCCTCCTCCGGCAGCCCGAGCTGCTGCCCGCGGTATCCGAACTCGACACCCATGTCCTCGGCTGCCGCGCGGGGCCCGGAGATCCACGATCCGATTGCTCGCCTGTTGTCCACCCGACCACGGTACTGCGACCGCATACGTTCCCTTCCCGGAGGGCCGGTGAGGACGCGGGGACGGGCCACGGGGACCGGCCGCGACGGGCGCCCCGGCAGGGGGCGGGACGGCTCGGCGGGCCCCCGGACGGGGCGGCGGCAGCGGGCGCCCGGAACATCCCTCTTTGGCGCACACTGGGAGGTAAGGGCGGCCGCCGCCGGTTAACCTCGGCGAAACAAATGGGTCATGCTTGGGAAATCCCGCCTGCCTATGGTCGGGCATCGCGCCACCGCACAGGGTCGCGTTCCGAGTAGCAATCCCGCGTCCGCCGACCGGTGACCGGGCTAGGAGGAGTTGGATGTTCCAGAACGGCGACGAGGCCAAGAAGTTCATCGCGGACGAAGACGTGAAGTTCGTCGACGTCAGGTTCTGCGACCTGCCCGGTGTGATGCAGCACTTCACGATCCCGGCGAAGGCGTTCGACCCGGCCGAGGAACTCGCCTTCGACGGCTCCTCGATCCGCGGCTTCCAGGCCATCCACGAGTCCGACATGGCGCTCCGCGCGGACCTGTCGACGGCCCGTGTGGACCCGTTCCGCCGCGACAAGACCGTCAACATCAACTTCTTCATCCACGACCCGATCACGGGCGAGCAGTACAGCCGTGACCCGCGCAACATCGCCAAGAAGGCCGAGGCCTACCTCGCCTCCACCGGCATCGCGGACACCGCGTTCTTCGGTCCCGAGGCCGAGTTCTACGTCTTCGACAACGTCCGGTTCGAGACGAAGGCGAACGAGTCCTTCTACCACATCGACTCCGAGGCGGGTGCCTGGAACACCGGCTCGGAGGAGAACAACCGCGGCTACAAGGTCCGGTACAAGGGCGGCTACTTCCCGGCCCCGCCGGTCGACCACTTCGCCGACCTGCGCGCCGAGATCTCCCTGGAGCTGGAGGCGGCCGGCCTGGAGGTCGAGCGCCAGCACCACGAGGTCGGCACGGCCGGCCAGGCGGAGATCAACTACAAGTTCAACACGCTGCTCGCCGCGGCCGACGACCTGATGCTCTTCAAGTACATCGTGAAGAACGTCGCCTGGCGCAACGGCAAGTCCGCGACCTTCATGCCCAAGCCGATCTTCGGTGACAACGGCTCCGGCATGCACGTCCACCAGTCGCTGTGGCAGGGCGGCAGCCCCCTCTTCTACGACGAGCAGGGCTACGCGGGCCTCTCGGACACCGCCCGCTACTACATCGGCGGCATCCTCAAGCACGCCCCGTCGCTGCTGGCCTTCACCAACCCGACGGTGAACTCCTACCACCGCCTGGTCCCCGGCTTCGAGGCCCCGGTCAACCTGGTCTACTCGCAGCGCAACCGCTCCGCGGCCATGCGTATCCCGATCACGGGCTCGAACCCCAAGGCCAAGCGCGTCGAGTTCCGCGCCCCGGACCCGTCCTCGAACCCGTACCTCGCCTTCTCCGCCCTCCTCCTCGCGGGCCTGGACGGCGTCAAGAACAAGATCGAGCCGGCCGAGCCGATCGACAAGGACCTCTACGAGCTCGCCCCCGAGGAGCACGCGGGCGTCCCCCAGGTCCCGACCTCCCTCCCGGCCGTCCTCGACGCCCTCGAGGCCGACAACGAGTACCTCCAGCAGGGCGGCGTCTTCACCTCCGACCTGATCGAAACCTGGATCGACTACAAGCGCACCAACGAAATCGCCCCGATCCAGCTGCGCCCGCACCCGCACGAGTTCGAGCTTTACTACGACATCTAAGAACGCCGCAGGTCAGAGCGGATTTCCGCTCCCCTGGGCCGTCTCTGGGCCGTCGGCCGTGTTCTTCCACTCCCGGAAGACGCGGCC
The DNA here is from genome assembly GCF_030406865.1 of Streptomyces sp. P9-2B-2. Lineage (NCBI taxonomy): Bacteria > Bacillati > Actinomycetota > Actinomycetes > Kitasatosporales > Streptomycetaceae > Streptomyces > Streptomyces sp. P9-2B-2. The sequence goes on from NZ_CP129126.1 coordinate 2,627,659, forward strand.
GACGGCTTTTTCGTAGTGCCGCGAGGGCACGCGGCCCGCTGCCCCCGCTGGGCAGGACTACGCGGTCACCCGCTGCCCTTCACCCGCGGCGGCCCGGAGTAGTAGCCCGGCGAGTTCGTCGGGGGCGGAGAGCATCGGCCAGTGCCCGGTGTCGAGTTCGAAGAAGGTCACGTGCGGCTCGGTGAGTACACGGAAGCGCGGGTCCCCCGAGCGCACCAGGGACTCGACCATGGCGATGCTCATCTGCGTGCCGGTACAGAAGACGCCGCTCGTCGGCAGCTCGGCGGCGGCCCCCGACAGCCGGAGCGGCTGGGTGAGCGGACCCAGCGGCTGTGGCGCGGCCAGGCGGACGAGCCGGGCCAGCGCGTCCGCGGGGACGCCCGCAACGCTGTTCCGGGCCTGCACGTCGTCGGGTGACGGCGGGGGGATGCGCCAGCCGTCCTCGGCCTGTTCGGCCCGTTGCCGCCATCCGTCGCGGACCGCCGGGTCGGGCTCGAATTCGTCCACCAGGCCGTGCACCGAGAAGCCGTCCATCGGCAGGGGCGCCGACACGTACACGATCCGGGAGACCCGTTCCGGGCGCCGGTCGGCGGCGCCCAGCGCCGGAAAGCTGCCGTGGCAGTGGGCGACGAGCACCACCTCCGGCGCGTCCAAGTGATCGATGAGCTGCACCAGATCCTCGATATGGGTCTCCAAGTCCGTTCCTGGGCCCGCCAGATGACGGCGGTCGCCCATGCCCGTGAGCGTCGCCGGGTAGGCCTCGGCTCCCCGCTCCCGTAGCCGATCCACCACGTCCTGCCACAGCCAGCCGCCCATATGACCGCCCGCCACCAGCACATACGTCGTCATCCATGCCTCCTCGCACAGCTTGGCTGCGCGGCCGACCCCCGTTGAGCCGGCCGCGCATGCCGTTACGGTAGGAACTCCCCCTGAGGGAGGTTCAAGGCATGAACGTCTCCGCGTCCCCTGATGGCATGTGGAGCATCGGCGAACTCGCCGAGCAGGCAGGCGTCACCGTCAAGACCGTCCGCTTCTACTCGGACCGCGGCCTGCTGCCCGAGGCCACCCGCAGCGCCGGGGGCCACCGTCGGTACGGCCCCGAGGCCCTGGACCGGCTCCGCCTGATCCGTTCGCTGCGCACCCTCGACCTGCCGATGCCGCAGGTCGATCGGGTCCTCGCCCAGGAGGACGCGCCGGGCGCGACGGACGCCCTGGAGGACGCCGTCGCCGGGCAGCTCCGGGAACTCGGCACGCAACTGTCCTCCCTGCGCTGGCGGGAGGCCGCCCTGCACCTTCTCCGCGACTGCACCCCCGAGGAACGCGCCGACCGCCTGCGCCTGATAGGTGCCGTGACCATCCCGCCCAACACGGACGCCCTGGCCCGCTTCTGGCGTCACGTACTCCCCGGGCGACTCCCGGCCCGCCTGCTCTCCACGCTGCTCGAAGCGGCGGTGCCGCAGCCGCCCGCCGACCCGACCCCGTCCCAGGTCCTGACCTTCGTCCGACTGCACGCCGTCGCCACCGACCCCCACGTCCGCGACATCGACATCCGCCGCCTCGCAGCCCGGACCCCCGACGCGGCCTGCCGCCCGGCCGTCCTGTACGAAGGGCTTGCCGAGGCGTGCGCGCTCGCCTCGGCGGACGTACGGGACCAACGGCCTCCGCACGCGGGCGAAGCCCTCGACTGTTTCGTCAGCGCCCACGCCGGCTTGCACAACACGCAGGACACCCCTGCCTTCCGCCGCCAACTCAGCGCCCAGCTGGCCCAGCTCGCGCATCCCCTCATAGACCGCTACTGGCAACTCGCCGGCGAACTCCCCTCCGCTTCCTCGCAGCCGACCATCGGCGCCATGGACGACTGGCTCCGCGCCGCGCTGGACGCGGAGGTCGCCCAGATGAAGGAGTCCGATGGGTGTGCCGGCCGCGACCATGGGGAAGAGCGTCCGCTGGCTCGTGCGTGACCCACCTGGCCGGCCACACCGGCTACGGTCCCCGTCGCCTTCGTCCAGCTGTTGGCCGTCGGCCGTTTTCTTCCACTCCTGGAAGACACGGCCGACGGCCATGCCCGCGGCTCACGTCCTGGGCATGAATTCGGGCAGGGTGAGGGCCGAATGGGACGGTCGGCCCTCCGTGGGGGGCATGGTGCTGAGGTTGCGGAGCATCTGGTTGCGCTGCTCCAGGGCCCGGGCGGTGGTGGGGAAGAGGGTGGCGTCGCCCTTGCCGACCTGGTCCTGGTTCGCGGTCACGAATGCGCGGGTGTGATGTTCGTAGGCGGCGAAGCCTGTGGTGTGGTCCCGGTCGGACAGGGAGCCGGCGAGCATGTACGCGCCGACGAGGGCGAGGCTGGAGCCCTGGCCGGTGAGGAACGAGGGGGCGTACGCGGCGTCGCCCAGCAGGGCGACCCGGCCGTGGGACCAGTGGGGCATGCGGATCTGGCTGACACGGTCGAAGAACAGGTCGTTCGCGTCGCGCAGGGCGGCGAGCATGCCCGGGACCTGCCATCCTGCGTCGGCGAAGACCGTGGCGACCAGGTCCCGTTGGGCTTCGGGGTTCCGGAACGCGTCGAAGGGCGGTTTCGGGTGGGCGAAGTTCAGGAGGGCGTGTACGTCGTCGTTGTCTCCCACGGCGTAGAGTGCCGCGGCCCTGCCCGGGGTGTTCCACATCACGGTCTCGTGGGAGAGCCCGAAGGTGTTGCGCAGGGTGAATCCGGCGAAGCAGTAGCCGAGGTACCGGTGGAACTGCCCTTCGGGGCCGAACAGGAGCTCGCGGGTCCGTGAATGCAGTCCGTCCGCGCCGAACACCATGTCGAAGGTGCGCCTGCTGCCCCCGCGGAAGGTGACGTCGACCCCGTGGCCGGACTGGTCGAGGGTGTCGATGGAGTCGTTGAACAGGAACTCCACGTCGTCACGGACCGCCGTGTGGAGAGCGGCGGTCAGGTCCCCGCGCCGCACCTCCAGGTCCTGTCCCGCGACACCGCCGGTGAGGGTGTACGGGTTGACCGAGGCGACCTCGCTGCCGTCCCCTTCGAGGAAGGTCAGCCGGCGCAGGTCGATGTGCGCGTCCAGCAGCCGCGGCAGGATTCCCATCTTCCGGACGACCTCAAGCGCGGTGCCGCGCACGTCGATGGGGTAGCCACCGCCGCGAAGCGCGCTCGCCTTCTCGACCACCGTGACCGCGAATCCGTAGCGGTTCAGCCAGTACGCGAGGGCGGGTCCCGCGACGCCGGCCCCGGATATCAGGACCTTGCGCGTCCGGGTGGTACGGATATTCCTTAACTGCTCGGCGCGGGTCATTCCTTGACTCCTTTGCTCAGGGTGCGGGCGACGAGCAGGGACAGCGCCGTGACGGCGCCGGCTATGACGAAACCGGTGACGAAGGCCGATTCGGCCGGGACATCCGAGCCGGAGGGCGTCGCGGCGGTGAGGATCGCACCGCCGAGTTGTGCGCCCACGGCGAAGCCGATCACGCGCGTCACCAGGACCAGGCTGGTGGCGATACCGGTGTCACTTCGATCGACGGAAGTGGCGGTGCCGGTCACCATCGCCGTGACGCAGAGGCCGTTGGCGAGCGAGATCATCACCTTGGCGAGGACGAGGTGCCAGACCTCGGTGTGTACGGCCGCCAGGGCGAGCAGGGCGACGGCCATGAGGACGAGCCCGGTGATGACCACGGCACGCGAGCCGAAGCGGCGCGCGCCGATACCGCTCATCGGCCCGGCCAGCGACGCGGCCACGGCGCCGGGCAGCAGGAAGAAGCCGATCTCGGTGGCGCCGGCCCCGAATCCGTACGCGTGGGAGGGCATCGCGAACAGCTGTGGGACGAGATAGACCGCCACCGAGGTGCCGACGCAGATCACGAACGTCAGCACACACGACTTCCACAGCGTGGGCCGGGCCAGCATGCGCAGATCGACCATCGGCGAGGCCGCGCGACGCTCGACGGCGATCCATCCGGTCACGAAGGCGGCCAGAACCACGATGAGGGCGCCGAGCGCGAGTGGCTGCGAGCCGATGTCGGGCGCCAGCGCGAGCGCGAGCATGAGCGTGATCAGTGTCCCGCTCAGGAGAAGCAGACCGGGCCAGTCGATCCCGGCGCCGTCCGAGCGGCGCGGCGGATCATCCGGCATCAGCCTGTTCACCAGCGTGGTGGCCCCGATGACCGCGATGGTCGGCAGGGCGAACATCCAGTGCCGGGACAGTCCTTCCGCCACGGGCCCGGCCGACAGGGTTCCCGCCATCCCCCCCCCGACGAACAACCCGCTGACCACCCCGATGGCCACCTTCGACTCTTCCGCGGGGAGGTGCGCGCGCACCAGGATGAACGACAGGGGCAGCGCGCCCACCATCGCCCCCTGAAGTATCTGACCGAGCAGCAGCACCGGCAGGTTCGGCGCCAGGGCGGACACCAGACCACCGGCACAGACCACCGCCATCAGCCGGATCAGGACCCGTTTCCCGCCGTAGCGGTCGCCCAACTTGCCTGCGACCGGGGTGACGAGCGCGCCGGTGATGAGGAGCACGATGCTGAGTAACGCCCCTTCGGCGGGGCTCAGCTCCAGTTCGCGTTGCAGGAGCGGGAGCGTCGGTGTCACCACCGACTCCAAGGCACCGGTGGCGACCGCCAGCATGCCGAGGGCCGCGACAGCGGCCTTCGCGAGGCGAACCGGGGGAGCCAGAGTTGCGGTCATGGACGTCCTTTCCGTCATGGCCGGGCGAGGGCTGGGCCGGCCGTACGCGTAGCGCTGCTGCCTTGCCGGGCCCGGCGCGGACACTGCGGCTTCACGCGGGGCGCGTTGCGCTGGGGGGCTTTGCGGGCAGGTCCGAGGTCGTCGGGCGGAGTGAACTCGGGTGGGCGGTAAGTGAGTTGGCGTAAGCACGGCTCCGCCGGGCGGTGCGGGTGGATGGGTGCGGCACCCACCGAGCTGACGTTACACTACACCGTGCAGTGTAGTTCGGTTAAGATGTGCCCATGCCGACCACGAAGACACTGCGCGAGGGGTCCACGCGGAAGCGGGCCGCCATCCTTACGGCGGCCCGGGAACTGTTCCTCGCCGACGGCTTCGACCGGTCCAGCGTCGACGCGGTCGCCGCCCGGGCCGAGGTGTCCAAGCGGACGGTCTATGACTACTTCGGCGACAAGCAGACGCTGCTGCGCGCGGTCGTCGACGCCGTCGGCGAGTCACTGATCACCACGATCCGGGGCACCCTCGACGACACCCTCACCGGCCTCACCGAGGCCGCCGAACTTGAGGACGCCCTGGTCACGTTCTCGATGCGGATCGCGACCGACATGCTCGGCTCGGCGGAGTACGCCACGCTGCAACGTCTGGTCCGGGCGGAATCCGGCAACCTTCCGCACCGGGGCTACAACTCCATGGCCGACACCCCCGACGAGGCACTTGCCGAGCGGTTCGCCGCCCTCGGCGCGGCCGGGCTGCTCGATGTACCCGATCCCCGGCTCGGGGCCGACCAGTTCATCGCGCTGACCTTCGGCGTCGCGCTGGACCGGCTCGGTTCCGCGAATGCGGCGGAGGACACCCGCGTCCGGCCCCTGGTCGTCGAGGGAGTGCGGACCTTTCTCCGGGCGTACCGGATGGTGTAGGGCGGTGCCGACCCGGGTTCGTCAAGGCGGCCGGGATCAGCTGTGGGTGTCCAGTGCCTGGAGGGCTGCCGGGAGTTGGCGGCGGCCGGCGATGTCCAGTTTGCGGAATCCGGCGGTGAGGTGGTTTTCCACGGTGCGCTGCGTGATGAACAGTTCCTCCGCGATCTCGCGGTTTGTCAGACCGTTTGCCGCCAGGGCGGCGCCTCGTCGTCCTCGGCGACCAGGTACCAGGACGGGATCGTGAGCCAGGCCGGTTCGGCGGACGGGGTGGAGAAGCATGCCGGGGCGGCCGGCTTCTGCACGGCGGCCAGCGTGGCGGCGCGGGAGGGATGGAGATCCGCGGCGAACACCTGCCGGTACCGGTCGGGGTCGAGCCACATCCGGCCCTGGTCGTCCAGTTGGACCGCTTCGCCGACAGGCGACGGGAAGTGGGCCAGGAGGTCATTGCCGCGCTCGCCCTTCTGGGGCGCGAAAGCCGCTATGTACACCAGGGCGGATACGTGCGGCGCGCCGTGGGCCGCGTTGGTGATGACCGCGCCGCCGTACGACCATCCGGCCAGCACGACCGGGCCCGGCAGCCGGTCCACCATCTGCCGGGTGTACGCCACGTCCTCCTCCATGGAGGTCAGCGGCAGTTGCACGGCATGCACCCGGTGTCCGGCGGCGTGCAGGAGCGGGATCACCTCGCTCCAGCTGGACCCGTCGGCCCACAGTCCGTGTACCACCACGATGTCAGTCACAACCATCAACCCTTGTGCTCGGATCGGAGTCCGACCCGCTTGGTGCCGGTCGGCGAAGCTTTCAGGGATCAAGGCTGTCGGACCGGAGACAGCCAGGGATCACGGAATACCCGTGAGATTTCCGTGCGGACGCCCGTCCGCCGCCCGGCCGTGGGTGACCAGTTCGCCGACCACCGGCTCCGCGCTGAACTCCCGCTTCGCCAAGCCCCGTTCGGGCTGTTTCGCCGCTGCGGTGAGCATGATTTCGCCGCGGTCACCGCCGGCCAGGGTGCGGCGATGGGCCCACGCCACGGCCTCCGCCGGGCGCCCGCTCAGGGCTGGTTCGTCACAACCCAGGCGGCGACTTGAGCACGTGAGGTGAAGCCCATTTTGGTCAGGATGCGGTCCACATGCCCTTCCACGGTGCGCCGGGAGATGACCAGCTGTGCCGCGATCTGCTTGTTGGTCATGCCCTCGGCGACCAGGTCGGCGACTTCCCGCTCGCGGCGGGTCAGGGGCGCGGACGCCTCCTGTGCGGGCGGCGGTGGACCGGGCGAAGCGGAGTCGTGCAGCGCGTAGGCGACGGCCTGCTCCAGGGTCAGCGCCCGCCCCCCTTGCGTGGATGCGTCGAACGCGGCGGCATCCAGTTCCTTGCGCAGCTGTGCCTCGAACTTCTGGTGGCCCGTCTGGAGGTGGCCCAGTCCGGTGAGCGTGGATCCGGCGACCTGCCATGCCGCGTCGGCCGCGCCCATCAGCGTCGCGGCGCGTTCCTGGAGCCCCGTGGCGGCCGCGCACCAGCCCAGTACCTCCAGGCACTGAGCCACTCCGCACTGGTCGTAGGACAGGGGCTTGTCCCGCAGGGCCTGCCGCACCAGAGTGCCCGCCCGTTGATACCGCCCGCGCCGGTGCTGGTCCAGGCCCAGGGCCCACAGTGCGTGGGTGCGCGACCACGCGGCACCGTGCTCCTCGCACAGGGCCAGGAACCGCTCGGCGTGCAGGGTGGCAGCCGGGTCGTCGACACTGACACAGGCGCTCGTGAGCATGCAGGCGGTGACGGCGGCACTGCCGGTGTCCCCGGCGGCCTGATGCCGGGTGAAGGCCTCTTCCAGCAGCGCGATCGCGCGGGGGAAATCCGCTTGGAAGAGGGCGACTAGGCCCTCGAGATGCACCACGCTCCGGGCCAACTCCCGCTGCTCTCCCAAAACGGACGCCATGGCCCGGCACTCCTCGATCCGCGTGCGCGCGGCGCGGATGTCTCCCTGGAGGACGGCCACCAGCCCGTCGACGAAGAGTGCCTTGGTCCGGAGGGGGCTGGGCTCGTCATCGAGTGCTAGGGCCCTGCCGAGCCACTGGCGGCCCTCGTGGAAGGACCCGTAGCCGAGCGGGTGGCTCCACAGCGAGGCCGCCAGGCCCATCGCCGCCTGTGCCTGACCCGGCTCGCCCAGCGTGAACGTGAGCGCTGCCTGAAGGTTGGCGTGCTCGATGCGCAGCCGGGTGAACCAGGCCATCTGGTCCGGCCCGAACCACTCGGCTTCGGCTTGCCCGGCCATCCGGCGGTAGTGGTCCTGGTGCCGTTGGCGCAGCGCGGGCTCCTCGCCCGAGGCGGCCAACTGCTCCCGCCCGTATTGGCGGAGGGTGTCCAGCAGCCCGTACCGCATGCGCGTGCCCTGCTCCTCGCAGGTCAGTACGGACTTGTCGACCAGGCCGGTGATCAGGTCGAGAACATCCTGCCGGTCGATGCCCGCACCGGAGCAGATCTCTTCGGCCGCCTCCAGATCGAAACCGCCGGACAGTACGGAAAGCCGCGCCCACAGCAGTTGCTCCTGCTGCGTGCACAGGTCGTGGCTCCAGTCGATCGCCGCCCGCAGGGCCCGCTGACGCGGCGGGGCGGTCCGCGGGCCGGCGCCGAGCAGCCGGAAGCGGTCGTCGAGACGGCTGAGTATCTGAGGCGCCGACAGGACCCGCATCCGGGCTGCCGCCAGTTCGATCGCCAGTGGCACCCCGTCCAGCCGGCGGCAAATCTCCCCGGCCACCGCGGCGTTCTGCGAGGTGAGCGTGTAGTCCGGCCGCACGGCGGCGGCACGATCGGCGAACAGGGCCACGGCTTCGCTGTGCTCCGCGGACAGCACGGGACCGGACAGCACCATCGGCGGCACCGGGAAGACCTGCTCCCCGCCCACCGCCAGTGCCTGACGGCTGGTCGAGAGCACCAGCAGCTCGGGGTTCGCGGCCAGCAGGGCCGCCACCAGTTCCGCGCAGGCATCCAGCACGTGCTCGCAGTTGTCCAGCACCAGCAGCATCCGCTGATCGGCTATGTGTTCCACGAGGCGGGGCAACGGATCACTCAGCGCCTCGCGGCCGACCCTCAGCCGCGCCGCAACGGTCCGGGCGACCTGGCCCCCGTCCTCCAGCGCAGCCAGCTCCACCAGCCACACCCCGCCCGGAAAGGACCGCCGTACGTCGGCGGCCAGGCGCAGTGCCATCCGGGTCTTCCCGATCCCGCCGGACCCTGTGAGGGTCACCAGCCGGCCGCGCGACAGCAGCGCCCTGGCTTCGGTCAGCTCACGCCGCCGCCCGATGAACCGGGTCGTCTCGGCAGGCAGCGTGCCGGGCTCCCGCACATGGCCTCCCATGCTGCGCACCCTAGCCGCCCCCGACACAGCGGGCAAACACGTGTACGGGCTGGCATATGGCGCCATACCGAGCAGTCTTCATGAAACGTCCCATATCGCCTGGGGTCTTCCACCGGCCACGGACGGTGCCCGCCCCACAGCCGCACGCACGGGTGGGTGGGGGCCGCGCCGTCCCCGGCGTGGCCCCCACCAGCGGTGGGTCTCAGGCGCCGTGCCGGCTCAGGAAGTTGGTGATGAGCTGCTGCCACTCCTCGGGCCGTTCGACCATCGGCAGGTGGCCGGTGGGGATCTCCGCGAACTCGGCGCCGGGGATCGACTCGGCGAGCCGGCGGTGCAGGGCGGGGGGAGCCAGGTGGTCGACGGTGGTGGAGATGACCAGGGTGGGGACGCGGATGCCGGCGAGGTCGTCGCGGACGTCTATCCGGCGGACCAGGTCGGCGTGCTCGACGGTGCCGTCGGCGATGTCCGCGGCGGCGTAGGTGAGGGCCTCTTCGAGCTGTTCGGCGGGCATGGCCTCCATGGCCTGGGGGCTGAGGGCGTGCGGGAAGAGGAACTCGCTCACCAGGCGGTTGTCGCCGGTGGCGGCGAGCTTGCCCCAGAGCCTGACGGTGAGGGCCTGCTGGTTGTTGGGGTGGGCCATGGTGGCGGACAGGACGAGGGCGGTGACGCGCTCGGGGTGGAGCGCGGCGGCGCGGATCGCGACGGGGCCGCCGAGGGAGTAGCCGTGCAGGGCGAAGGTCTCCAGGCCCTCGGCGACGGCGGCGGCGACGAGCTGGTCGGCCAGGTCGTCCAGGGACAGCGGCGTGGTGGAGCGGGGAGTGCTGCCGCTGCCGGGGTAGTCGACACCGACCACGGTGTGGTGGGCGGCCAGGCCGTCCAGGATCGGGCCGTAGGTGCCGGCGATGCTGCTGCCGGCACCGTGGGCCAGGGCCAGGCCGGGGCCGGAGCCCACGACGGTACGGGCGTAGGTCGCCTCGGGAAGGGTGCGTGCGGACATCAGTGCTCATTCCTTACGGGTGGTGGTGATCAGCGGGATGGGGCAGCGGGCTGCCGCGGTGCGCGGCCGCCGGCACCCGCTGAAGCACCAGCAGGGCCCCGCCCCTGAACTCCGCCGCCCACCACTCTCCCGGCGCACCGCAGTCCTGAGCAGGTGAGAAATACCCGCATCACTACCTGCTCCGCGCCTACCTGAACGCCGCATGCCACCTGGCATTACGGCTGTTGGGGCCGGCGGCTCGTCGGAGCGGCGGTGCCTCGCCCCACTGACCGGGATTGACGGGCCGCCCCGGGCTCGGCTCCGGGCTCGGCTCCGGACCGCCCGGCCGCCCCGTCGGCACGCGCCGGTCACACCCTCCGGGCAGACTGGCGTTATGCCTGAATTGCCGGAAGTCGAGTCGCTCGCCCAGTTCCTCGCCGACCGTCTGGCCGGGCGGGCCGTCGGCCGGGTGTACCCCGTGGCCGTGCATGCGCTGAAGACCTATGACCCGCCGGTCACCGCGCTCGAAGGGGGTGCGTGCGAGGGGGTGACGCGGCACGGGAAGTTCCTGGATCTCCGGGTGGGGGCGCTGCATCTGGTGCTGCACCTGGCCAGGGCGGGGTGGGTGCGGTGGAACGACGCCCTGCCGGCGGTCCCGCCGCGGCCCGGGAAGGGGCCGCTGGCGCTCCGGGTGCGGCTCGCCGGTCCGGACGACGGGGCGGGGTTCGATGTGACCGAGGCGGGGAGTCAGAAGCACCTCGCCGTGTATGTCGTACGGGATCCGCAGGAGGTGCCGGGGGTGGCGCGGCTCGGGCCCGATCCGCTCGGCGAGGACTTCACTCAGGCCGCCTTCCGTGCGCTGCTGGAGGGCGAGCGCCGGCAGATCAAGGGCGTGCTCCGCGATCAGCGCGTGCTGGCGGGGATCGGCAACGCCTACTCGGACGAGATTCTGCACATGGCCCGGATGTCGCCGTTCAAGGTGGCCGCGACGCTCTCCGGGGAGGAGGTGGAGCGGCTCTACGCGGCGGTCGGGAGCACCCTCACGGAGGCGGTCGAGCGGTCCCGCGGGCTGGCTCTGAAGGACCTGAAGGCGGAGAAGAAGAGCGGGCTGCGGGTGCACGGGCGGAAGGGGGAGCCGTGCCCGGTCTGCGGGGACGCGGTGCGCGAGGTGTCGTTCAGCGATTCGGCGCTCCAGTACTGCCCCACCTGCCAGACGGGCGGCAAGCCCCTGGCGGACCGGCGGCTGTCCCGGCTGCTGAAGTAGCAGGGACGGCCGCCGGCCCGCCCGGGACGGTCAGTCCGCGGACGTCAGCAGCTCCCGGAGTTCGGCCACCGCCTCGCGGAGCCGGTCGGCGAAGACCTCCATCGGGCCGGCCACCGCCAGGGGGGTGCTCAGGTAGAGGTGGAAGCGGTCGGGCAGCAGGACGTAGGCGACGCCGATACAGCGGCTGCTGGTGGAGCCGAAGCCGAAGTACTGGATGTTCTCGGACGGGGCGGAGCTGGTGCTCAGGTAGTCGTCCCGCATCGTCAGCCAGCCCGGACTCCGGTAGAGGGCGGGCTGCTCGTTGACGCCGAGTTCCGCGCCGCGCCGCCGCTGGATCAGCTCCAGCTCCCACAGATGCTGCTCGGGGGCCTGGCCGGCCTGGCACTCCTTGGCGCGCGCCACATGCTTCCCGGCAGCGGTCCGGAACGCGGCCCGGCGGTCGTCCGGCGAGGCCGTCGGGTCCTCCATCGCGGCGACGAACGCCTGGATCTCCGGGGTGACGACGCGCATCGCCTCGGTCCGGCCGTGCCGCCACTGGCGGGTGGCGATCGACTCGTAGGTGGCGCCGAGGTGTCCCTTGGCGCGCTGATGGGCGAGCTGGTAGGCGAGCTGGACGAAGGCGTCCGGTGAGGCGCCCAGCGCCTTGGCGGTGGTGCTGCCGAAGTCGTCGAAGGAGACGGTGCGGGTGGCGGTGTCCGCCCCGTACTCCGCGAAGGCTCCGGCGGCGTCGCGCACCTGCGCCCGGAGGGCGTCGTCCAGCTCGAAGAGGACCGGCTCCAGGGACGGGAGCCCCTGGGAGCGGGCTCCTGAGCGGGCGGAGTGTTCCTCGGCCGGGGCGCTGAGCAGGGCGTCGGTGAAGCTGAGGATGGTGGTCCCGTCCAGCTCGCAGTGCTCCACGTTGATGCCCGCCCGGCCGTCGGCGAAGACGATCAGGGAGACGGCCTTGTCGAACCAGCGGTTGCCGCCGTCGCCGTACAGCAGCTGGTCGCAGGCCTCCTGGACGTCCGCGGGGGCGGTGTCCTCCAGGCAGACGCAGAACAGCGCGGTCTCGATGTCGTCCAGGGCGTCGGCGTTGCGGGGGTGGTGGGCGCGCAGGGTCTCCCGGGTGGCGGCCCACTCGGCGCGCGCCATGGTGGTGAGGTGGCCGACCGAGGTGCCGGCCGCGGCCGGTTCGGCGCCGGCCTTCTGTACGGCGCGCAGGCCCGCTTCGAGGTCGTCGAGGCTGTGCGGGACCCCGTCCGCGCCGAGCACCTCCATCCGGAACAGGTTGCCGCGGTGGAACACCACGATGTGCCGGGCCCCGGACGGGCCGGGCCAGGCGTCGGTGTAGGGGCTGCGGACGGTGTCCTGTTCGGTGCCGGGAATCCGGGTGGCGGAGAACAGGAACCGGTTCTGCACCATCGACTGGGGCACGCCCCGCTGCACCACCGGCGGGATGACCTCCTGGTCGAGCCGGCGCTTGTAGTCGACGGCGCCGGCGATGAGCCCGGCCGCCCGCTCCACCTGGGACTGCGGCTGCCCGGGGGCGGGGTCGCGGAACAGGAAGAAGAAGTTGGCGTTGAGCGCGATCCGGTCCCGGCGGCCCAGATAGCGGTACGGCCAGAAGGTGTCGAGCCAGCTGTGGACGCCCTCCGTGGCGTCGTACTCCTCCAGCGCCGCCTGAAGCACCCGGCCGGGGCCGCCGGGGCGGAGGAAGGCGGCCACCTCCGCCTCGGTCGCCGCCCGCCGGTCGTCGGTCAGCAGCGGCGCGCACCAGGCGAGGAACCTCTCGCAGCTCGCTTCCAGCGTGGGCAGCGGCACCCGCGGGAGGCTGTCCTCCTGGGCGAAGGTCGTCATGGCGGCCCTTTCCTGACGGTTATTCAATTCTGCTCTCTCGATTCGGATCGTGGGGACCTGTGCTGTCACTCATCCATGGTCGCGCCGTCACCCGCCGTATCCGTCACCCCATGGCGTGGGGAGCGGGGGCGGTGCGCGTACGGCGCGGCGTCCGGGCCGTCCGCTAGTCCAGCAGCCGGTCGCCCCGGACGGCCCGGCCCTCGGCCGCGGTGTGGGCGGGCAGGACCCGGCCGAAGAGCTGCCGGGTGCGGGCCACGCTTCCGATGACGCCGGGCCGCTCGCTGTAGGCGAAGATCGCGGAGTGGCGCGCGGTCTTCCCGCGCACCGGACTCACCCGGTGGAGCGAGTAGCGGCCCTTGAACAGCTGGAGGTCGCCGGGGTGCAGCGGCAGGCGGCGGATCAGCCGCTCGCCCCGGCCGTCCAGGACGTCCCGGACATCGCCGAAGCGCTCGTCGTGCGCGGAGCGGATGTTCGGGCAGTACTCGAAGACGCCGCCGTCCTGCGCCTGCCGGGTGAGCATGCTGACGGTGAACTCGTTGGTGTCGAAATGCCAGGGGTGCTCCATGCCCGGGGCGACGACATTGAGCACCAGCCCGGAGAGCGGGTCCGCCAGCTCGTGCAGCCGCGGCAGTCCGAAGCAGCGGGCCAGGAAGTCCTGGAACAACGGGTCGGAGTAGAGCCGGCTGATCAGAGAGTCCGCCGGCACCCGGTCCCGCGGGACGAAGGCATTGCCCCGCTGGAAGGTCCGCCGGCCGGGGTGGCCGGCCGGCAGCTCCTCGTCCACCGCGATGTTGTAGACGTTGACCGTCTCGACGTCGAAGTGCGCCTGGGGGGCGATGACGGCGCACTCCTGCTCCAGCGCCGCGCGGAGCGCCGGGCGGACGAAGTCCGGCAGCACGGTGCAGCCGAGCGTCCGCAGTTCGTGCCGGGCCCGGGAGATCACGGCCTGTGCCCCGGCACTGCCGGGCTCCGGCAGGGGGTACCGGGCGGTGTCGACCACCTGGTCGAGCGTGAGGGCTTGCGCAGTGCTCATTCGATCCTCTCCACATACGGGCAGACCGTCGTGCCACTCCTCTTGCCGCAACTCCGGCGAGGAGCAGCAGAGTTGAAGTTCCCACAGCGTCGCCGGGTTGTCTGTGACACGTGGCACTGCGCGACCCCGTAACTGCGCGCCGTGCGGTGCGGAGCCGGGCACCCTGGCGTGCGGCGGAGTCGTCTGCGTCACGTTTTTTGCAACTTGTTGCATAACTCGCGAGGGCTGGTCTACAACTACTGCCACGACCACCGCGCCTGGAGGCCCCCCATGAGCCAGTACCCCCACCTGATGAGCCCCCTCGACCTCGGGTTCACCACCCTGCCCAACCGGGTGCTGATGGGGTCGATGCACATCGGGCTGGAGGAGGCCGAGAACGGCTTCGCGCGGATGGCCGCCTTCTACGCCGCCCGCGCACGGGGCGGCGTCGGCCTGATGGTGACCGGCGGTATCGCGCCGAACGACGCGGGCCGGCCGTACGAGGGCGGGGCCAAGCTCACCACCGAGGCGGAGGCCGCGCAGCACCGGACCGTGACCGAGGCGGTGCACGCCGCGGGCGGGCGGATCGCGATGCAGATCCTGCACTTCGGGCGGTACGCGTACCACGCCGATCTGGTCGCACCGAGCGCACTCCAGGCGCCCATCAGCCCCTTCCCGCCGCACGCGCTCACCGACGACGAGGTCGAGCAGACCATCGAGGACTATGTGCGGGCGGCGGAGCTGGCGAAGTCCGCCGGGTACGACGGTGTCGAGATCATGGGCTCCGAGGGCTATCTGATCAATGAGTTCATCGTCGGCGCGACGAACCAGCGCACGGACCGGTGGGGCGGCTCGTACGAGAACCGGATGCGCTTCCCGCTGGAGATCGTCCGCCGCACCCGGGAGCGGGTCGGCACCGACTTCATCCTGATCTACCGGCTCTCCATGCTGGACCTGGTCCCGGGCGGTTCCACGCTGGAGGAGGTGGTCACCCTCGCCAAGGAGATCGAGGCGGCGGGGGCCACGATCATCAACACCGGTATCGGCTGGCACGAGGCCCGTATCCCCACCATCGTGACCTCGGTGCCGCGCGGCGCCTACACCTGGGTGACGAAGCGGCTGATGGGCTCGGTGACCATCCCGCTGGTGACCAGCAACCGCATCAACACCCCCGAGGTCGCCGAGGAGTTGCTCGCCGACGGACGCGCCGACATGGTGTCGCTGGCCCGGCCCTTCCTCGCCGACCCGGACTTCGTCGCCAAGGCACGGGACGGCCGGGCCGAGGCGATCAACACCTGCATCGGCTGCAACCAGGCCTGCCTCGACCACACCTTCAGCGGGAAGATCACCTCCTGTCTGGTCAACCCGCAGGCCTGCCACGAGACCGAGCTGGTGCTCTCCCCCACCCGGCGGCGCAAGCGGCTCGCCGTGGTCGGCGCCGGGCCCGCCGGACTCGCCTGCGCCGTGTCCGCGGCCGAGCGCGGCCATGCGGTCACCCTCTTCGACGCCGCCGCCGAGATCGGCGGGCAGCTGAACATCGCCAAGCGGATCCCGGGCAAGGAGGAGTTCGAGGAGACCCTGCGCTACTTCCGCCACCAGCTCGACAGCCTGGGCGTGGACGTCCGGCTGAACTCCCCGGTCACGGCCGCGGACCTCGGGGCGTACGACGAGATCGTGGTCGCCACCGGTGTCACCCCGCGCACCCCGGAGATCGAGGGCATCGACCACCCGAGCGTCGTCAGCTACCTCGATGTGCTGCGGGACGGGGCGCCGGTCGGCGCACGCGTCGCGATCATCGGGGCGGGCGGCATCGGCTTCGATGTCGCGGAGTTCCTCACCGACGCGGGCGACGCGGCGAGCCAGGACCCGGAGGCCTACTTCCGCGCCTGGGGCGTAGACACCGGCTACGGCGACCGCGGCGGGCTGCGCGCGCCCGAGCGCCCCAAGGCCCCGCGGCAGGTGCATCTGCTCCAGCGCAAGACGTCGAAGGTCGGCGCCGGACTCGGCAAGACCACCGGCTGGATCCACCGTGCGGAGCTGCGGCACCGGGGCGTGACCAGCGTCGCCGGGGCGGCGTACGAGCGGATCGACGACGAGGGCCTGCACCTCACGGTCGACGGCACCGCCACCACGCTCCCCGTGGACACCATCGTGCTGTGCACCGGGCAGGAGCCGCGCCGGGACCTGTACGAGGAGCTGCGGGCCGAGGGGCGCAGCGTGCATCTCATCGGCGGTGCGGACGTCGCCGCGGAGCTGGACGCCAAGCGCGCCATCAAGCAGGGCACGGAGCTGGCGGCGGCCCTGTGAGCTGCGGCGGCGACCGGGGTGTGGCGGGCCGCGCGGGCCCGCCGCCCCTCGCCGCCGCGACCTAGGGTCTGTCCGATGGATCATGGCCGGGTCCGCGGCGTCTGGCACGGCCTATCCGACCCTGACCCATCGGACAGACCCTAGGATTCCCCCATGTCACTCCCGCACGCGATCCTCACCGCCCTGCTGGAGAAGCCGTCGTCGGGGCTGGCGCTGACCCGCAGGTTCGACCGGTCGATCGGCTACTTCTGGTCGGCCACCCATCAGCAGATCTATCGCGAGCTGGGCAAGCTGGAGCAGGCCGGGTTCATCCGGGCGCTGCCGAGAGAGCAGCCGTCGCGGGGGCAGAAGAAGGAGTTCGAGGTGCTGCCCGCGGGCCGGGCCGAGCTGACCCGCTGGGCCTCCGGCGAGCAGGAGTCCAAGCCCATCCGGGACGCGCTGCTGCTGCGGCTGCGGGCGTCGGCGGTGGTGGGGCGGGCCGGGCTCGATGAGGAGCTGCGGCGCCATCTGGCTCTGCACCAGCGACAGTTGGCGGAGTACCAGGAGATCGAGAACCGCGACTTCGGGGCGGCGGCGGACCCGGAGGACCGGTTGCGGCGGCTGGTGCTGCGGGCCGGGATCGGGCTGGAGACCTTCTGGGTGGAGTGGCTGGCGGAGGCGCTGGCCGAGGTGACGGACATGGACGGCGCGACGGCCCCGGGGGACGGCGCGGGCGGCTAGGGCGTGTCTTTTGGATCAGCCCTGATCAGGCCGCGGCGTCTGGTGCGGTGCATCGCAAGGCGGAGCCTCTGCCGCGTACTGGGCGTACTCGGGTGAGGCGACAACGCCGCGAGGTGCCGTGCCAGACGTCGCGGCCCCGGGGTGATCCGAAAGACACGCCCTACGCCGCACCGCGGGCACGGCAGGGGGCGGCCGGCCCCGGGGAAGTCCCGGGGCCGGCCGCCCTGTTGATGCGCCGGGTGCCGTCAGCAGTTGTCGTAGATCAGGGCGCGCACCAGACGGCAGGTCGTGTCGGACGGGGCGTGCACCCCTATTTCGGCCGCGGTGCTGCGGATCTTGCGGTTGTGGGCCTGCTCGGGGCGGTAGACGCCGGTGTCGAGCAGGGCGATGGCCAGCCGCATGGCCTTCAGGCGGCGGTTGTGCGATTCATACCGCTCGCGCGGCCATCCGGCGGGCAGCGGCTTCCTGGGCAGCGGGTGGGCCGGGAGAGGCTTCGTCATGAGTGTGGCAGCGGCCATCGGCGACCTCCTGGAGCGTGGATGAACCCTCACTGACTGGTTCCCATTCTACTGGCCACCACTGACAAAAGCCCCTGGCCAGAGGGGATTTGACGGCCGGAGAACGCCCCTCGAGCGCGCCCCGGGTCAGACCGCGGCGGCCATGGCACGCAGCCGCGTTTTGTCCGGCTTGCCGACGGGCGTGAGCGGGATGGCGTCGACGGGATGGACCGCGGCCGGGGCGTACAGGGCCCCCTGGTGTTCGATGACGAAGGCCCGCAGAGCGGCGGGGTCCACCCGGTGGCCCGGGGCCGGGACGACCGCGGCATGCACCTCCTCGGTCTCGTCCGGCCCGTGCACCCCGTAGACGGCGCAGTGGGCGACCGCCGGGTGGGTGTGCAGCAGATCCTCGACCTCCGCCGGGTGGACATGGCCGCCGACGACGATGATCACGTCCTTGACCCGGTCGACGAGGTAGAGCCGGCCGTCGTCGTCCAGGATGCCGACGTCGCCGGTGCGCAGCCAGCCGTCACCGGGCAGCACCTGCGCGGTCAGCTCCGGCTGCTTCCAGTAGCCGGTCATCACACCGGCGGAGCGTACGTGGACCTCGCCCCGCTCCCCCGCCGGCAGCTCCCGCCCGTCCGCGTCCCGGATGGCGAGCGTGACGCCGGGCAGGGCGCGGCCGGCGGTGATCCGGCCGCCGGGCCCGGTGGTGCGGTGGTCCTCCGGACGGGCCTCGCTGATCGTCATCGCCTCGGACATGCCGTACACCCCGTACAGCACCGGCCCGAAGACCTCGGCGGCCCGCGCCAGCCGGGAGGCCGAGGCCGCGCAGCCGCCATAGGTGATGCGGGTGAGGGAGCTGAGGTCGGTGGCGGGGAGCGCGGGGTCGTCGAGGAGGCGGTAGAGGAGCGGGGGCAGCAGCCAGAGGTGGGTGATGCGGTCGCGGGCGACGGCGGCGAGGACGGCCGCCGGGTCGAAGGCGCGGTGCAGCACGACGGTGCCGCCGGCCGCGAGGGTGGCATCGGTGAGGACGCCCGCGAGATGGGCGAGCGGGGTGCAGGCGAGGAAGCGGGGCGGGTCGCCGGCGCCTTCCATGCGGTGGTGGCGGAGCATCCCGGCGTACGGGGCGTGCGGCATCCGCACGCCCTTGGGGACACCGGTCGTGCCACCGGTGTGCCGGATGCACCAGTCGTCCTCGGGCCCGACGGCGCCGCCCGGCACCTCGGGCGTGGCGGGCAGGGCGGCGCAGGCGGCCAGCAGGTCGGGGACCGGGCCGTCGGCCGCGGGCGCCGGGCCCAGGGTCAGCACCTCGGGCGCGGGACCGCGGGTGTGCCGAAGCAGCGACCGCGCGGTGCCGTACAGGGCCGGGTCGACGAGGAGCAGGGCGGTCTCCGCGCTCTCGGCGATCCGGGCCAGGGTCTCGGCGGCCATCCCGTCGTAGAGGAAGACCACGCGGGCGCCGAGGTGGTTGGCGGCGTAACGGGCGGCGAGCACCTCGGGGCGGTTGCCGCTGAGGAGGCTGACGGTCCGTCCGTGGCCGATGCCGCGGGCGGCGAGCACGGCCGCCATCCGGTGCACGGTGTCGTAGAGGGCGCCGGCGGTGACCTCGTCGCCGTCGTCCGTGGTCAGGACGGGCCGGGACCGGTCGAGGGCGAGGGCGGTGAGCAGCACATCGGTATAGCTGGTGAAGCCGGAGGCGGGCGTCATGGCGTGGGGCTCCCTGGGCCGGTGCGGACAGCTGACGGCCCTGACGCTACGGACCGCCGCTGATGCCCTCCACGACCAATTTCGCCATGTGGTCATGCCTCCAGAGGCATCAGCGGGTTCAGCCTCTCCTCGGCCGCCGCCAGGATTTCGGTGACCCGGAGGCCGAAGTGCACATCGCAGGCGTTCGGCAGACCGGTCGCGGCGGCGGCGAGCAGGGCGTCGACGGCGCGATGGTAGGCCGGTTCGGGGCCGTCCAGGCGGCGGGGCAGGGTGGTGATTCCGGCGGTGCCGCGGAGGGTGATCTCGACACCGGCGGCCGCGGCGGGGGCGGCCAGGCCGACCGTCGCCGTACTGGCCGCCCCGCTGCTGTGACGCATCGTCAGCAGCACCGTGTCGGCCGGGCCCCGGGTGGCGGTGACCGCCTCCGCGTCCCCGAGGACCGGCAGCAGCACCGACAGCGCATGCGGGCCGACGTCCCACAGCCCGCCCTTCGTACGGCGCCAGGGCGAGGCGGCGTACGGGCTGGAGCTGTCCTCGGCGAAGACCGAGCCGAGCCAGTCGGCGTGCGCGGTGAACCAGCCGCCGGCCGCGGCCTGGGCGGCGATCCACTCCCCCTCCTGCTCCCCGAAGCGCGCGGTGAAGAAGACCACCGAGGCGACCCCCGCGCGGTCGGCGGCCGCGGCCAGCGCGCGGGCCTCGGGCACGGAGGTGGCAACCGGCTTGTCCAGGAGGAGGTGGCGGCCGGCCTCGGCGGCGCGGACCGCCAGCGGGGCCTGGACGGCAGGCGGCAGCGCGATCGCGACGGCGTCGCACGCCGCGAACAGCTCATCGGGCCCGTCGTACGGGCGGGTGTGGTGGACCTGGGCCAGCGCCGCGGCGGCCTCCGGACGGCGCCCCCAGATACCGGTGAGCTCGACACCGGGGTGCGCGGCGAGGGCGGGGGCGTGGACCCGCCGCGCCCAGGGGCCGGTGCCGAGGAGTCCGATGCGCAGGGTCGTCATAGGGGCCAGTGTCTCGTGGGTGCGGGGCGGGACGCCGATTTCACGGGCCGCGCCGTGGGCCGCACCCGCCTGAGGTCTCCGTCACATCGAATCAGCGAGAAGCCAGGCACACCAAGACGGCAATCACAGGTTCCCGGCGAAGAAAACCTTGGAAAAGCCTGGATGTCCGGCTAGGTAACCTGCGGTTCACAAACGAGCAACGGACGAGAAATGGCGCGTTGCGAGAGTGCTCAGGTACGCCCGCACCGTACCCGCACCGACCGTGAAGAGGACCCCGTGACCATCAAGGCCGAGTACATCTGGATCGACGGCACCCAGCCGACCGCCAAGCTTCGCTCGAAGACCAGGATTCTGACCGACGGCAGCAAGCTGCCGCGGTGGGGCTTCGACGGGTCCAGCACCAACCAGGCCGAGGGCCACGCGTCGGACCTCGTACTGGAGCCGGTCTTCAGCTGCCCGGACCCGATCCGCGGCGGCGACCACCTGCTGGTGCTGTGCGAGGTGCTGCACACCGACCTCACTCCGCACCCCTCCAACACCCGTGCGCTGCTGCGCCCGGTCGCGGAGAAGTTCGCGGACCAGGAAGCCATCTTCGGCATCGAGCAGGAATACACCTTCCTCAAGGGCGACCGTCCGCTCGGCTTCCCCGAGGGCGGCGGCTACCCGGCCGCGCAGGCCGACTACTACTGCGGTGTGGGCGCGGACGCGATCTTCGGCCGGGAGATCGTCGAGAAGCACCTCGACCTGTGCCTGGCGGCGGGGCTGGGCCTGTCCGGCATCAACGCCGAGGTCATGCCCGGCCAGTGGGAGTTCCAGGTCGGCGCGCTGCCCGCGCTGGAGGTCTCGGACCACATGTGGGTGGCGCGCTGGCTGCTGCACCGCGTGGCGGAGGACTACGGCGTGACCGCCTCGCTGGAGGCCAAGCCGGCCAAGGGCGACTGGAACGGCGCGGGCGCGCACACCAACTTCTCCACCCGGGCGATGCGTGAGGGCTACGACGCGATCATCACCGCCTGCGAGGCGCTGGGCCAGGACGGCAAGCCGCTGGAGCACGTCCGCCAGTACGGCACCGGCATCGAGGAGCGGCTGACGGGCGCGCACGAGACCGCCCCGTGGGACGCGTACTCCTACGGCGCCTCGGACCGTGGTGCCTCGGTGCGTATCCCCTGGCAGGTCGAGGTCGAGAAGAAGGGCTACATCGAGGACCGGCGGCCGAACGCCAACGTCGACCCGTATGTGGTCACCCGCCTGATGGTGGACACCTGCTGCACCGAGCTGGCGCGGCGCATGCAGGTCTGACGCCTCCGGGTGAGCGGGTGAGCGGGGCCGGACCGGACGGGTCCGGCCCCTCCGCATGTCCGGGGCGGTGGGGTCCCGTTGCCGCCGGACGCGGCAGGTTCGGGCCGTTCGTCCGTGGCTGCTGGCACGCTGAGGGCATGCCTACGATCAACGCCGGGACCGGGCCGGGCCACAGCCGTCCAGAGATCCTGACCCGCCTCCGGCGCACCGCCGTGCCCTGGGCCACGCCGCTGTATGTCGGCGGCATACAGCTCGGCGCGTACGCCACCGCGCGGCTGCCCGGCCGCCGGCGCACCGAGCTGCTGCGCGCGCACTCCACCAATGTCGCCAACCTGCGGGCCGGGCGGTGGCGGACGCTGGTCACCAGCGCGGCATTCGTCGAACATCCGCTGCCGCTGCCGTACGGCGCCGCGCTGCTCGCCGCCCTCGGTACGGCCGAGGCGCGCTGGGGCACCGGGCGCGCGGCGGGGGTGTTCCTGGCCGGTCACATCGGGGCCAGCCTGCTGGTCTACGGGGGCCTGCGGGCCCGGGAGCACGGCCGCCCCGCCCACGGGCCCGCGGGGGACGCGCCGCCGGACGCCACCACCCAGGCCCTCGACGTCGGCGCCAGTTACGGCTTCAACGCCACGGTGGGCGCCCTCGCCGCCACCGTCCCGCACCGCGGCATCCGGGCTGCGGCCACCGGCGGACTGCTGGCGCTGGCGACCGCTCCCGTGCTGCGCCGGGGACGCACGTTCACCGACGCCGGGCATCTGGCGGCGCTGGCACTCGGGGTGGCGATGGGCGCGGGGATGCGACGAGCGACGGGCGGCGGCGGAGCGGGGTCGAAGCAGGCATAGGACGGGCAGGGCGTCGCGCGGCGGGTTCCGGCCACGGCCCGTCCTGCCGCGCGGTCGCCAACTCCGTTGCGGACTAGCCGAGTCGGGGCCGGGGCCTCGCCGGACCCGGTGTCCTGGCGGGTCCGGCCCGGCGGGATCCCGCCACCGGCGCCGCGCACCGGGGACAGATCACCGACCGTCTGGTTCAATAGGGCCATGGCCAGCCTCACCGACACCGCGACAGGTCGCAGCGACCTGGAGCCGTTCTGGCCGTCCCGGCAGGCGCACGCCTTCGACCGTCTGTGTTGCCGCGCGCACTGAGCGCGGGCCCGCACACACCTCTCCGACGCCGCTGACCGGCGTCCGCCGCCCTGCCCGCGCGCATGACGTCCCCGACGCCCCGCCGCGCGAAAGAGCTGACTCCTGATGACGAACCTCCGTACCCTGACCGCCGGTTCCGCGACCGCCCCGCTTCCCGCCGCCTCCGCGGCGCACGCCCACCGTCACCGGCTGCGCGCCGTGACACCCGATGAGGCCCTCCCCTCACCCGTCACCGCCCCGGCCGACGGCGCTCCGTACCCCGGCGCCGTGTCGGTCGCCGAGCTGCTGAACTCCGGGGCGACCTGGCTGCCGGCGCCCCAGCACAGCCTGCCCGCGCTGCCCGGCCGGCCGCCGATGGTCGGCTATCTCGTCCTGGTACCGGCCGAACAGGCCGCCGCCACCGCCGCCACCACCGCGCCACCGGCCGCCCCGCCCGAGGCGCCCGCGCCGACCGGCGACGCGATCGTGCGGATCGACCCCGAACAGCGCACCGCACAGGTCCAGGGCCGGCCGCTGGACCTGACCTACCTCGAATTCGAGCTGCTGGCCCATCTGGTCGCGCATCCGCACCGGGTGCACACCCGCGACCAGCTGGTGACCACGGTGTGGGGCTATGGGCATGTCGGCGACGGGCGCACCGTCGATGTCCATGTCGCCCGGCTGCGCCGCAAGTTGGGCGCCGCGCACCGGTCGTCGATCGTGACGGTGCGGCGGGTCGGCTACAAGTACGTGCCGAGCGTCTGAGGCCGGGTCAGACGCCCTCCTGTCGCTGCCGCAGGCCCGGCCGGGCGGGGATCCGCTCCCCCTCCCGGCCGGGTGCCGCTCCCCCACGGGGGCCTGACCGCTGGGGCGTTTCCCGGTCCGACGGGCCGCCCCACCGGTGCCAACAGGCCACGCAGACCGCCGCCACCAGCCCGATCCCGGAGACCAGCAGCACGCCCTTGGCCGGGGAGTCGGTGAGCGCCGCACCGCCCAGCCCGCCGAGCGCCGCGCTGGACACCGCCCACAGACCCGCGCCCACCGCGTCCAGCGCCACGAAGCGGCGCAGCGGAAAGCGGAGGCTCCCGGTGGACAGGGCGGCGACCACCCGGCCACCGGGCAGGAAGCGGCCGGCGATGAGGAGCAGCGCGGCGTGCCGTTCGACCCGGGCGCGGGCCCGCAGGTGCCGGGCCCGGCCGCGCTCACCGCGCAGCAGCCGGGCGCTCGCGCGCGGGCCCGCGTACCGTCCCACGGCGTAGCCGAGACAGTCCCCCGCCAGCGCCCCGGCCGCCGCGACGCCCGCCAGCAGGGCGAGCAGCGCCGGGTCGGGGCCGATGAGCACGGCGACCAGGACGACGGTGGTCTCGCTCGGCATGAACGGCAGCAGTGCGTCGAGCCCGGACACCAGCAGGATGACCAGCCACAGCCAGGGCGAGCCGAGCATGCCCTGAAGGGACGCGGTGAGCTGGTCCAGCTGCTCAAACATGGGCCGGGGTGTCCCGCGGCGGGGCGTGCGGCACCGGAGCGGCGGGCCGGACCGCCCCGCCGCCCGTCACCGCCGTCACCGGGCGCCCGCCAAGCGCGGCCCGGGCCGCCAGCGCCGCCAGCTCCCGCCGGTCCAGGCCCCCGTCGAGCGGCCACAGCACCGGATGCGCGGTGACGCGTACGGTCAGGGCGCGGGCGGCGAGCACCCGGCGCAGCGAGCCCGCGAAGGTGTCCTCCCCGCAGAACGCGGCGACCGTGCTGGGCAGGCCCTGCTGGCGGTAGTCCAGGGTCACCGGGCGGACCGGCGCGCCCGCGTCGATGGCGGCCTGGAAGGTGGCCCGGCGGAAGGTGCCCGCCTCGGCGGTGCACCAGGTGGTGGCCTGCGGGAAGACCGCCACCGACCGTCCGGCGGCGAGCAGTTCGGACACCTCCTGCACGGTGTGCGGCAGCCGCCGGGGGTGGGTGCGGTCGATGAAGTGCGTACCGGCCCGGCGGGCCAGGCCGCCGACGACCGGCCAGCCGCCGACCTCGCGCTTGGCGAGCAGGGTGACCGGTTCGACGGCGAGCAGGGCGAGGATGTCGAGCCAGGAGATGTGGTTGACGACGACGAGGGTGCCGGTTTCGCCCCCGCCGGTGAGCGCGGCCGCGCCCTCGACGGGGATGTCCAGCGCGTCGAGCAGCGCGCGGGCATGGGTCCGCAGCCGGCCCGGCTCGGCCATCCGCTCGCCGTCCGTCAGCGCCCGCCGCACGGTGCGGGCGAACGCGGCGCCGCGCCGGGCGATCCGGGCCGCCGGTACCCGCGGCAGGGCGTGCGCGGCGCAGTCCGGGGTGCAGTCGGAGTGGACGTCCCAGGGACCGTTCACCGTTCCCCCAGGAAGTAGCGCCGGTAGCGGTCGCCCAGCCGCTCCATGTCCAGGACGACGAAGAAGTCGGCGACGTCGAACTCGGGGTCGTGGGCGGGCGCACCACAGATGACGGCGCCGATGCGCAGGTAGCCGCGGAGCAGCGGCGGCAGCTGGGCGAGGGCGGGGCGCTCGGGGACGGGGAGGGTGGTGTGCCAGGGGTGGTGCGGGGTGACCTGGAGCTCGGGCGGGGCGGCGTAGCGGGTCCGGCCCAGTTCCCAGGCGTGGGCGGCGGCGGTGCCGCCGTCGGCGAGCGGGACGGAGGCGCAGCCGGCGAGGTAACGGTGGCCGGAGAGCAGGGTGTAGCGGGCGAGGGCGGCCCACATCTGGGTCATGACCGCGCCGTTGCGGTGGGCGGGGTGCACACAGGAGCGGCCGGCCTCGATGAGGGAGGAGCGCAGCTCCGCCAGGGCGCCGAGGTCGAACTCGCCGTCGGAGTACAGCCGCGGGCTGCGGCCGGGCGGCAGCAGCCGGTAGGTGCCGACCACGTCGCCGGTGGCGTCGTGGGTGACGATGAGGTGGTCGGTGAGGTCGTCGACGGCGTCGATGTCATGGCCGGCCAGCGGGGAGTGCAGGGTCGCGCCCATCTCCTCGGCGAAGACCTGGTGGCGCAGGCGCTGGGCGGCACGGATCTGTGCGCGGGTGTCGGCGATCTCCGCGGTGTAGCCGGGTTCGGCGGGGGCGGCCGCCGGTGTGGGGGTGTGCGCGGTGCGGGGGACGGCGGCGGACGCGGTCGGTGCCATGCTCATGAGAGCTCTCCTTGGGGAGGGGGGAGGCTGGTGAGTCGGCGGGCGGTGGAGACAGCGGGGCCGGTGGGGCCGTGCGGGGCGGACGGTGCGCCGCTCCACGGTGGTGCCGGGTACACCCCGGCCGGGGACGTAACCCCATGACCTGGCCCTTCTCTACGCGGCAGACTGTTCCCGTGTCCGACGGCCGGGCGCGTGAAGCCCAGGGAGCGAACGGATGAGGGTCCGCAGAACACTGGTCGCCGCGGTCCGGGGCCTGGGGCTCGCGCCGGCCGTGGAGCTGGGGTCGGTCACGCTGTTCGTGCTGGCCGTGGTGTCGCTGGCGCTGATCGTCGTCGGGGTGGGGGTCCTCACCACGCCGGTGGTGCTGTTCTGGGCCCGGCGGTACGCCCAGCTGCGCCGGGTGTGGGGGTACGACCTGGCCGGGGTACGGATTCCCGCGGCCTACCGCCCGTTCCCGGCCGGTCTGGGCCACGGGCCGGTGAGCCAGGCGCGGCGGTGTGCGGTCCTGCTGCGGGATCCGGCGACCTGGCGGGAGCTGCTGTGGCTGCCGGTGGACGCGTCGGCGGGCCTGGCGCTGGTGCTGCTGCCGCCGTCGCTGATCGGCTATGGCGTGGGGTTCGTGCTGCTGCCGGTTCTGGAGGGGCTGACGGGTATCGGGGGTGAGGTCCTCGGCCTGGGCTCGCTGCCCGCGGAGCGTCCGTGGCTGCTGTTCACGCTGCCGGTGCTCGGCGCCGGTTTCCTGCTGCTCGCCCGGTACGCCAACCCTGCCCTGATCCGGGCGCATTTCCTGCTCGCCGCGGTGTTTCTGACGCCGCCCCGGGCCGAGCTGGCCGAGCGGGTGGCGCGACTGACCGAGACCCGGCACGACGCGGTGGACGCCTCGGCCGCCGAACTGCGCCGGATCGAGCGGGATCTGCACGACGGCGCCCAGGCGCGGCTGGTGGCCATGGGCATGAGCCTCGGCACCATCGAGGCCCTGGTGGAGAGGGACCCGGCGCAGGCCAAGGAGCTGCTGGCGCGGGCCCGCCAGTCCTCCGCCGAGGCGCTGACCGAGCTGCGTGACCTGGTGCGCGGGATCCATCCGCCGGTGCTGGCCGAACGCGGACTGGGCGATGCCGTACGGGCGCTGGCGCTGCGGATGGCGATCCCCGTCGAGGTGGCGGTGGCGCTGCCGGGGCGGCTGGCGGCGCCGGTGGAGTCGGCGGCGTACTTCGCGGTCAGTGAGGTCCTGACGAACGCCGCGAAACATTCGGGCGCCGACCGGATAGCCGTCGGCCTCCGCCATGCCGACGGCCGTCTCCTGATCACGGTCTCGGACAACGGCCGGGGCTTCGCCGCGACGGGCCCGCCGCCCGGCGGAGGCACCGGGCTGGGCGGTATCGAACGCCGGCTCGGTACCTTCGACGGCACCCTCGCCGTCAGCTCTCCCGCGGGCGGCCCGACCCTGGTCACCCTGGAGATTCCGTGCGCGTAGTGCTCGCCGAAGACCTCTTCCTGCTGCGGGACGGGCTGGTCCGGATGCTGGAGGCCTACGACTTCGAGGTCGTCGCGGCGGTGGAGAGCGGCCCCGAGCTGACCCGGGCGCTCGCCGAACAGCGGCCGGATGTCGCGGTGGTCGACGTACGGCTGCCGCCGTCGTTCACCGACGAGGGGTTGCAGTGCGCGCTGGCCGCCCGCAGGGACCGGCCGGGGCTGCCGGTGCTGGTGCTCTCCCAGCACGTGGAGCAGCTCTACGCCCGGGAGTTGCTGGCGGACGGCAGCGGCGGGGTGGGGTATCTGCTCAAGGACCGGGTCTTCGACGCCGAGCAGTTCACCGACGCGGTGCGCCGGGTGGCGGCGGGCGGTACGGCGATGGACCCGCAGGTCATCGCGCAGCTGCTGGCGCGGCGGGCCCGGGACCGGCCGATGGCACGGCTGACCCCGCGCGAGGTCGAGGTGATGGAGCTGGTGGCGCAGGGCCGCTCCAATGCGGCGATCGCCAGCCGGCTGGTCATCACGGAGCGGGCGGTCGCCAAGCACACCTCCAACATCTTCGGCAAGCTCCAGCTGCCGCCGTCGGACGACGACAACCGGCGGGTGCTGGCGGTGCTGGCCTACTTGGACCGCGGCTGACCGACCGTTAGCGTGCCCTCCGCACGGGACTGTTGTGAGCACCGAGCACTGGGGGCACACGTGAGCCGACCGTCACGACGCGCACTGCTGGGAACCGCCGGAGCGATCGGCGCCGGGGCGGCGTTCGGCGGGGCCACCGCCCCCGCTGCCGCCGGGGCGCCACCCGCCCGGCACCAGGAGGCCGCACCCGTGGACGACACCGCACCGGCACGGGCCGCGCTGAGGCGGCTGCTGCCCGGCCACGCCGACCAGTTCACGCTGGTGCCGCTCGCCCGGGACGGGGACGGCGACCGCTTCCGGATCGAGGGCCGGACGGGCCGCATCACGGTCGCCGGGACCACCCCCGCGGCGGCGCTGACCGGCGTCAACTGGTACCTCAAGTACACCTGCCGGGCGCATCTGTCGTGGGCCGGTGACCAGGTATCGCTGCCCGGCCGGCTGCCCGCACCGGATGGCACCGTCGAGCGGGCCACCTCGCTGCCGCACCGGTTCGCCCTCAACGACACCCACGACGGCTACACCGCCCCGTACGCGGACTGGCCGCGCTGGGAGCGGCTGATCGACGCACTGGCGCTGCGCGGAGTGAACGAGGTACTGGTCACCCCCGGCACCGAGGCCGTCTACCACCGGCTGCTGACCGGCTTCGGCTACTCCGACGCCGAGGCCCGCGGCTGGCTCCCGGCGCCCTCGCACCAGCCGTGGTGGCTGCTCCAGAACATGAGCGGCTACGGCGGCCCCACCAGCCCCGAACTGATCGCCCAGCGAGCCGAGTTGGGCCGCCGGATCACCACCCGGCTGCGCGAGCTGGGCATGCGTCCCGTCCTCCCCGGCTACTTCGGCACCGTCCCGGACGGTTTCGCCGCCCGCAACCCCGGGGCCAGGGCCGTCCCCCAGGGCACCTGGTCCGGCCTCAAACGCCCCGACTGGCTCGATCCACGCACCGAGGTCTTCGCCGCCGTCGCCGCCGCCTTCTACCGCCATCAGCAGCAACTCCTGGGCCCCGCCGACCACTTCAAGATGGATCTGCTGCACGAGGGCGGCGACCCCGGTGACGTACCGGTGCCGGAGGCCGCCCGCGCGGTCGAGAAGGCGCTGCGCACCGCCCGCCCGGGGGCGACCTGGGTGATCCTGGGCTGGCAGGACAATCCGCGGCGCGATCTGCTGGACGCCGTCGACCACGACCGGATGCTGATCGTGGACGGCCTCAGCGACCTGGACACCGTCACCGACCGGGAGCGGGACTGGGGCGGGGTGCCGTACGCCTTCGGCTCCATCCCCAACTTCGGCGGCCGCACCACCCTCGGCGCCAAGACCCACCTCTGGGCCGAGCGCTTCACGGCCTGGCGCGACAAGCCGGGCAGCCGGCTGGTCGGCACCGCGTACATGCCGGAGGCCGCCGAGCGGGACCCGGCCGCGTTCGAGCTGTTCGGCGAACTGGCCTGGCGGGAGCGGCCGGTGGACCGCACCGCCTGGTTC
This sequence comes from Streptomyces sp. P9-2B-2, assembly GCF_030406865.1. NCBI lineage: Bacteria > Bacillati > Actinomycetota > Actinomycetes > Kitasatosporales > Streptomycetaceae > Streptomyces > Streptomyces sp. P9-2B-2. The sequence continues at coordinate 2,657,076 of NZ_CP129126.1, forward strand.
GACGGCTATGCCGACCTCCGCTACGGCGCCCGCGACGCGCACGCCCGTGCCGCGTTCGCCGCGCTGCGCACCAGCACGTACGAGATCTCCAGCAAGGACGGCCGCCCGCACGACTCCGTCTTCGCCGCCCGCCCGAACCTCGCCGCCCGCTCCGGCACCGTCTACGCCACCCACACCCCCGCCTTCGACCCGGCGGCCTTCGACACCGCGTTCGCCGCGCTGCTCGCGGTCCGCCCCGCGCTGCGCGCCAGCGACGCCTACCGCCATGACCTGACGGACGCCGCCCGGCAGGCGCTGGCCAACCGGTCCTGGCAGCTGATCGGGCAGCTCCAGGACGCCTACCGGCGCAAGGACCGGGACACCTTCCGGGCGCTGTCCGGGCTGTGGCTGCGGCTGATGCGGCTCAGCGACGAGGTCACCGGCGCCCACCGGCAATTCCTTCTGGGGCCGTGGCTGGCGGACGCCCGCGCGAGGGCGGCCGGCGCCGAGGAGGAGGCCCGGCTGGAACACAGCGCCCGGGCCCTGATCACCACCTGGGCGGACCGGCCCACCGCGGACGGCGGCTCGCTCGCCAACTACGCCAACCGCGACTGGCACGGCCTGATACGTGAGGTCCATCTCCCGCAGTGGCAGGCGTATCTGGACGAGCTCGCGGACGCCCTGGCGGCGGACCGCCCGCCGAAGACGTTCGACTGGTACGCCATGGAAGAGCCCTGGACCCGCGCCCGCACCAGCCATCCGCTGCGGCCGACCACCGACGCCTACCGCACCGCACGGCGGGTCCACGACACCCTCGCCACGGCCCCCTACCAGGGCACCGTCACGGTCACCGCCGACCCGGCCGCACTGCCGCCCGGCGGCCGGGCCACGGTCACCGCGGCGCTGCGCAACGTCAACGGGCTGCGCGCGACCGGCCGGGTGGACTTCGCGCTGACCGGTGTCGACGCCACCGCCTCGGGCCCGGTGTCGCTGCCCTCGGTCCCGCCCGGCGGCACCGGCCGCGCCCGGTGGCGGGTCACCGCACCGGCCGGCCCCCTGGAGGCCCCGCTGCACCCGCTCCCCTACGACCTCACCGTCGACTACGGCCCACAGGGCGCACCGCGGGTCCGTACACCGCGGCACGGCACGCTGTTCGTGGCCGGGCCGCTGGACCCGGAGCTGCGGACGGTCACCACCAATGCGGCGGTTTTCGGCCAGTTGGACGACCGTTTCGCCATCCATGGCGCGGGCGCGGACCTGTGGAAGGCCACCGCCGAGTTCGGCGCGCTCTACCGGCCGGACGCCCTCGCCGCCGGCGGCTCGGTCACCGTCGAGGTGACCGCACAGGACCCGACCGGCCCCTGGGCCCGCGCCGGCCTCGTCGTCCGCAACCGCCTCGCGACCTCCGCCCTCGACGCCCCGGACGCCCTCGGCTTCGTCAACCTGTCCGTGACGCCCGCCAACGGCGTGGTGCTGTCCTACGACGCCACCGGCGACGGCACCCTGGACACCTACCGGCGGCTCACCGGCCTCACCGCCCCCGTACTGCTCCGGCTGACCCGCGGCAAGGACAGCGGCAACTCCGGCACCTACACCGGCGCCTGCTCCACCGACGGCGGCACGACCTGGCGCGATATCGCCACCGTCACCGTCCCCGGCGCCGCCGCCCGGCAGGACACCGGGCTGCACCAGTCGGCCGCCAACTCGGGCTCCGGGGACGGCGGGACGGCCGTATTCCGCCGCTGGCAGCTCGCCTGAGCGCCGCGTACGCTGAGCCGGGAACGCACCACGAGCGAGGGGATCACGGTATGAGTGCCGCAGCTGAGAAGGAGTGGCTCTACGCCCTCGACATCTCCGACGCGACCTGGCAGCGCGCCCCCGGCGCCTCCGAGGAGGCCGTGGAGATCGCCTTCCTGGAGCGGGGCGCGGTGGCCATGCGCAACTCCACGGACCCCGAGGTGGTCCTGCGCTACACCGAGGCGGAGTGGCGCGCCTTCGTCCTCGGCGCACGGGACGGCGAGTTCGACCTCCAGCCCTGAGGCCGGCGCTCCCGGCAGCCCGTCACCGGCCCTCCCGGCGCCCCCCGGGGTGCGGGGAGGGCCGGTGACCATCACAGGATTCACTCGTTTCACGGAACGTGAAGCAGCAGCAGAAAGCGCAGCAGGCGACACCCCGGCGCCCGGACCGCAGCTCCCCCGGCAGCCTGGAGGACGTCGGTGACGTCATCGACGTCGAGCAGGCCGAGGCGGCGCTGGTGGAGCACTACCCCCGGCTGGTCCGGCTGGCCTACCTCGTCCTGCCGCCCGGCCCGGGCCGCAGCCGGCGGGTGCTGGCCGCCCACGGCGTGGTGCAGCGGACCCTGCCGCGCCAGCGCAGCTCCACCCGCGGGGCCGGACTGCCCGCCCCGCGCACCGGCGCGGACGCGGCGATCGACCCCGGCTACGCCTTCGTCCGGCTGCGGGTCCTGCGGTCCGCCCTGGCCGGCGGCCGGACCCGCCGGTGGCTGCCGCTGCCGCCGCTGCTCCCCCAGGTGTGGGGCCTGCGGCTCTTCCCGCGCTCCGGTGGCGCCGACGAACTGGCGCTGGACCAGGCGCTGTCGGCACTGTCCGGGCCGGGCCGGGCGGCGTTCGTGCTGCGCGACCTGGAGCGGCTGAGCGCACCGGAGACCCGCCGGGTGCTGGAGGCGGCCGGGGTGGCGCACCCCCGGGAGGCGCTGGAGGAGGCGGAGCGGGCCACGACACCGGCCGGCAGCCGGGACCGGTCGCTGCTGGAGTCGGCGGAGTTTGACCCCTGTGCGCTTCAGGCCAGGCCGACGGATCTGATCCGGCGGCGGCAGCACGGCCGGGCTGTGCTGGCGGCGGGCGCGGCCGTGCTGGTCTGCGGGGCACTGCTGGGGCTGCCGGGCGAGGGCTGGGGCCCGGACGGCGCCGCGGCCCCGCCGTACGCGCGGAACGCCGCGGCCGAGGCGGCCCTGGACCCGGGCAAGCTGGCGGTGTCCTCCGCGACCGCCTGGAAGCACGCGGCCCGGCAGGACTTCGCGACCTGGCCCGCCCGCGGCGACCGGATCCACGACCGGGCACTGCTGCGGCGGGCGCTGGCCGTATGGGCCAGGCCCGGCGCCGGCGTCCAGGTCTCGGCGACCCCCGGCACCCCGGCCGGTCCGGCGGCCGGCCCGGCCCAGTTGCTGTTCGCGGGGGTGGTGAACCATGCCGTGGTGGTGCTCCTGCACGACGGGCTGCGGGTGGTGCGCTACGCGGAGGCGGCGGACGGCGAGGGGCAGAGCGACGGCACCGGCGCGGCCCTGGACTTCGCGCGTACGGACGGCGCGGCGGTGGCTTCGGCGACCGCCCTGGTGGTGAGCCGCACCCAGGGCAATGTGCGCTTTCTGACCGCCCCTTGGGTGAAGTCGGCGCGGCTGGTCGATCTGGTCAAGCCGGAGGCGGTGGACCAGCAGGTGACGGTCGGCGCGGGCGGGGTGACCGATCCGGTGCCCACGGCGCAGCCCACCGCACAGTGCACGACCTGGCCGGCGCTGCGGATGGGCGGCCGGCTGCTGACCGATCTCGGTGAACTGGTCCCCGCCCGCCTGACGTACGGCAGCCCGCGCAAGCCGGGCGACGTGACCTCCCCGAAGGCCCGGACGGCATGGGCCCGCACGGCCTGCCAGCTGGCCGTGGCCCGCGGCCAGGGCGTCCGCACCGTCAACTCCTGGGAGTTCGCCCGGCAGCCACTGCCCGGCGGCGCCGGAACCGCGGCCTGGCTGTGCACCCGCGCCGAAACCTGGCGCGGCCCGGGCAGCCGCACGATGGCCCAGATCCAGACCCCCACCCCGCACGGAAAGCCGTACACCCCGGGCACCATCGCGGCCCGCGCCGAGGGCGGCACCGCCTGCGGCCCCCGCGCCCCCCGCGCCCTGGCCGGCGTCCTCTGGAAGGCCGCCGACAAACGCTGGTGGCTACTCGCCGCGGGCAGCCCCCAGATCACCTCGGTCAGAGCAACCGGCGGCATCTCCGGCCAGTCAACGGGCCGCCTGCTGGCCCTCCCGGCAAAGGCGGGCGACAGGGCAGAACTAACGGGGCGGCTGGCGAACGGGGGGCGGGTGGGGGCGATCGGCTAGCGTCCGGCCCGACGGGCCCGGGTCCGACACCCCCTAGGGAAGCCCGCGTTCCGCCCGCCGGGGCGAGGGCCGGGCGGCCACCGCTCGTTCGTCGGCGGCCGCCAGCCAGAAGTAGAGCGGCGGCAGAGCGAGTTCGAGGGCCGTCAGCGCGAGTTGAAACGACTGGGGCGGTCCGTGGACGGCCAGTGACAGCAGTCGGCCGAGGCCGCCGAGCAGGAAGAGGCCGGCCAGCCACCGCACTGCCGTGGCCGGGATCGGCGAGCGCCGGGCCGTCCGGATCCAGGCGAGGCCGTAGCCGAGGAAGACCGCACCGTAGAAGCGCTCCCGGCTGTCGACGGTGGCGCCTGCCGTGCCCTCCCCCGGTACGGAGTCGACGCCGAGGGCGAAGTGGAACGCGCCGATCGCCACACAGGCGGCCCCCATCGCCAGCGCCAGCCACTTGAGAAGTCCGGCCATGCCCCGGCCACCCTTTCGCCGTCCTCAGATGCCCGCTGGTAGACGCCTGTCTACTAACGAGGGGAACGTACGGCCGGTAGTAGACAGGTGTCAAGTAACCTCGGGGCCATGACCCCACGCCGCCGACTCGACCCCGCCGAGCGCCGTAGCCAGCTGCTCGACACCGGAGCACAGCTCTTCGCGGCGAAGCCGTACGACGAGGTGTTCATGGAAGAGGTCGCCGAACGGGCGGGCGTCTCCCGCGCCCTGCTGTACCGCTACTTCCCCAACAAGCGCGACCTGTTCGCCGCGGTCTACCAACAGGCCGCGGACCGGCTGCTGACCCGTACGGAACTCGATCCGGCCCGCCCCGCGCACGAGCAGCTGCGCGCCGGACTCGACGCCCATATCGACTACTTCGCCGCGAACCGCCACACCGTGCTCGCGGCGAACCGGGTGCTCGCCGGCGACCCGGTGATCCAGACCGTCATCACCGACGAGCTGACCGAGCTGCGCCGGCGGCTGCTCGACTCCACCGGCCTCGGCGCCGGACCCGGCGAGCTGGTGCCGGCGGCCCTGATGAGCTGGCTGGTGTTCGTCCGCACGCTCTGCGTGGAGTGGCTGACGCATCAGACCTTCAGCCGCACCGAGTTGCGCGAGATGTGCGTCGGCGCACTCCTGGGAGCGCTGCGCCCGGTGATGGATGTCGACCGGCTGTGCACCGGCGACGAGGAGCCCCCGGCGGACCCGCAGGCGACCCCCTGACCTTTCCCCGCCCGAGGGGTACCGGCATTCCTTACCCCCCAGTACATTGACGCCATGTCTAATACGGCCCCGTTGCGGCCCCAGCCGGCCGCGTCCGAGCATCCCCCGCTGAAGGCCCGCAACGTCGCCTTCGACTGGGCGGACACCCCGTTGCACTGGATACCGGGCGATCCGTTCAGCACCCACACCATCAATGTGCTGCATCTGCTGCTGCCGGCCGGCGAGCGCTGGTTCGTGCACGTCTACAAGCAGGTGCTGCCGCATATCCGCGATCCCCGGCTGCGGGCGGACGTGATCGGGTTCATCGGCCAGGAGGCGATGCACTCGCAGGCACACGACGAGGTGCTGCCGCACCTCAAGGCGCAGGGCCTGGACCCGGCCCCGTACACCGCGCAGGTCGACTGGCTCTTCGAGAAGCTGCTCGGCGACCGCACCCTGCCGCCGGGCCGCTCCCGGCGGTGGTGGCTGCTGGAGCGGGTCGCGCTGATCGCCGCCATCGAGCACTACACCGCGTTCCTGGGCGACTGGGTGCTCAACGCCCGCACCCTGGACGCGCGGGGCGCCGATCCGACGATGCTGGATCTGCTGCGCTGGCACGGCGCGGAGGAGGTCGAGCACCGCTCGGTGGCCTTCGATCTCTTCGTCCATCTGGACGGCGGCTACCGGCGGCGGGTCCGCACCTGGGCCACCGCCTTCACCGCACTGGTCTTCCTGTGGCAGCGCGGCACCCGCTTCTTCCTGGCGAACGACCCGTCGCCGGACGGCGGGCAGGCGAGCTTCCGGGAGTTCGTCCGCGCCGGGCGGCGGGGCGTGCTGCCGACGACCGGGGCCATGGCCCGCTCCATCCCGCAGTACCTGAGCCGCACCTACCACCCCTCCCACTACGGCAGCACCGAGCAGGCCATGGCCTATCTGGCCGCCTCCCCTGCCGCGACCGCGGCCGAGGCCCGTACCGCCGGAGGTGCCTGAGATGCCCCGGCTCCGCACTGCCGTGCTGGTCGCCGCGGGTGCACTGGCCGCCCGGCGGGCGCTGCGCCGCCGGATCCAGGCCTCCCCCCTGTGGCCGCTGCCCGCGCTGGAGCACCCGGTCTCCGGACAGGGCCACACCGCGTCCGGGACACGGCAGTTGCGGGTGGTGGAGCGTACGGCGGAGGCCGAGGGCGTGGTCCGGCTGCGCCTGGCGGGCGAGGGGCTGCCGAGCTGGGAGCCCGGGGCGCACCTCGATCTGGTGCTGCCCTCGGGGGCCGTACGCCAGTACTCCCTGTGCGGCGACCCCGCGACGCCCGGCTCGTACACCATCGCCGCCCGGCTGATCGAGGACGGCCGCGGCGGCTCGCGCGAGGTGCACGAGCGGCTGCACGAGGGGACGCTCGTCGGCGTCCGTGGCCCCCGCAACCGCTTCCCCCTCCGGGACGGCCCCGCCTACCTCTTCCTCGCGGGCGGCATCGGCATCACCCCCCTCCTGCCGATGGTGCGGCAGGCCGAGCGGGCCGGGGTGCCGTGGCGGCTGCTGTACTGCGGGCGGTCGCGCGCCTCGATGCCGTTCCTGGTGGAGCTCCGGCAGCTTGCGGGCCCCGGCGACGGCCGGCTGACGGTGGTCGCCGAGGACGAGGACGGACGCCCCGACCTGGCGGCGGCACTCGCCGGTGCGCCACCGGGCGCGGCCGTCTACTGCTGCGGCCCCGAGCCGCTCATGGACGCGGTCGCCGCCCTGCTGCCCGCCGTGACCGAGGGACTGACCCTGCACACCGAGCGGTTCACGGCGGCCACCCCCGTCCCGGCCGCCGGGAACGCGCCGTTCGAGGTCGAGCTGCGGCGCACCGGCCGTACGGTCACGGTGCCCGCGGACAGCAGCGCGCTGCGGGCCATCCGCGACCAGGCACTGCCCGATCTGCCGTACTCCTGCGAGCGGGGATTCTGCGGTACCTGCCAACAACGGGTGCTCTCCGGAGAGGTGGACCACCGCGATGACCTGCTGACGGACGCCGAACGCACGGACTCCCTGCTGGTCTGCGTCTCCCGGGCGCGCGGTGGACGTCTTGTGCTCGATCTGTGATGAGACCGGCGATTCCGCGCCGCGCCCCAGGTCGTTAGGGTGGCCGCATGACGACCGGGACACGGCGAAGAATGGGCGTCGAGGAGCGGCGTGAGCAGCTGATCGCTGTCGCGCTGGACCTCTTCAGCCACCGTTCCCCGGAAGAGGTGTCGATCGACGAGGTCGCCGAGGCGGCCGGTATCTCCCGGCCGCTCGTCTACCACTACTTCCCCGGCAAACAGCAGCTGTACGAGGCCGCGCTGCGCCGGGCCGCCGAGGAACTCACCGCCCGTTTCGTGGAGCCGCACGAAGGCCCGCTCGGCGCCCGGCTGTTGCGGGTCATGGAGCGCTTCTTCGACTTCGTGGCCGAGCACGGCCCCGGCTTCTCGGCCCTGATGCGCGGCGGCCCGGCGATCGGCTCCACCCGCACCGGCGCGATGATCGACGGCGTCCGCCAGGCCGCCTACGAACAGATCCTGGCCCACCTCGGCATCCCCGACCCCGCCCCGCGCCTGGAGTTGGTGGTCCGCTCCTGGGTCTCCCTCGCCGAGACCACCGCACTCCTGTGGCTGGACGGCCGCCGCGTACCGCGCGCCGAACTGGAACGCCAGCTCGTCCACGATTTCGCTGCGCTGGCGGCGGTGAGCGCGGCGTACGACGGCCAGATGGCCGTTGTGGTCCGCCGCGTATTGGCTGATGAGCCGGAGGACGGGATGTTTGCGGATCTTGTGGCTCGGCTTGGACGCATTGCGTAGCGCTGCGCTTTGCCTTCGGCCCACGTTTTTGGCTTTCCCGCCGTGTGGGACCTCGCCGTTGCGCCTGCGGCGGGCGGGTGGTTGTCGGGTGCGGTGACGGACCTCCGGGGCCTGGTGTGTGGACTGCTTCGCTTTACGTCCACACACCAGACCCCTCCGGCCCGTCCCCTCCCGTTGAGGGAGGGAGTAACGGTGGGTGGGGGCGCGCCACTCATCACCAGTTCACTGCGACCGACAAGGCGCACCGGACCACCTACGGGCACCCCCACCGGCCTTCTTTTCCCCACCCCCCAACGGGAGGGGACGGGCCGGAGGGGTAGGGGTGTGGGACATAAAGCGAAGCAGTCCCACACCCCTACCCCGGAGGCCCGTCACCGCACCCCGACAGCCCCGCGCAGCGGACCCCGCCCGCCGCAGGCGCAATGGGGAAGGAAGGATCACCCCCATGAACGAGATCACCTTCAGGCTCGCCGCCGGCACCGGCACCGGCTCCCGTGGCGACGACGACCTCACGGCCCTGGTCGAGCTGTACGACAGGGCCGCCCGCTGGATGCAGGAGGCCGGGATCGACCAGTGGAAGCCCGGGGACAAGGACGAGGAACACTTCCGGCTGCGGCAGAAGGACGGCGAGGTCTGGCTCGCGGCGGTCGCCGGGCGGCGGGTGGGTGCGTTCGAGCTGTGGTGGCAGGACGAGCCCGCGTGGGGGCCGCAGCCGCCGGAGGCGGGCTATGTGCACCGGCTGATGGTGGACCGCCGGCACGCCCCGCCCGGGACGGGGCGTGCGCTGCTGGCGCACGCCGAGCGGCGGATAGCGGGGGCGGGGCGGCCGTGGGCCCGGCTGGACTGCGTCTCCCGCAACCCGCGGCTGCGCACCTATTACGAGGGTGCCGGTTACACCGTCGTCGGGGAGCACTCCAAGGAGGGCGACGGCGGCAGCCGGTACGCCGTCACCCTGCTGGAAAAGCGGCTGGGCGCCTGAGGCGCCCCTAGATCCTTGAGCCCGATCCGATATGTGGAGGGAAGAGTGGCTGAGTCCCGGGGCAATGCTGCCCGGCCCGGGCCGCTGCCCAGCGGCCGGCACCACCTCAGCCGTGAGCAGGTGGTGACGTCGCAGCGGCTGCGCATGCTGATCGCCACCGCCGAGGCAATGAAGGACAAGGGGTACGTGGGGACCTCGGTTGCCGAGATCATCCGGCGCGCCGGGGTGTCGCGGGAGACGTTCTACCAGCAGTTCCGCTCCAAGGAGGACTGCTTCGTCCAGGCCCTGGACGCGGCCACGAAGCAGCTGGCGGGCCTGCTGGAGGCCGCTCGGCAGTCGGCGGCGGGCTCTCCGGAGGCAACCCGGCCGGCGCCCCCGGAGGAAACCTTCCGCCGACTGCTGCACCTCTATCTGCGGACCCTCACCGAACAGTCCGCCTTTGCCCGGCTGTTCCTCGTCGAGGTGTACGCCGCCGGGCCCGAGGCGATGGCCATCCGCATGGAGTGGCAACGATGGTTTGCCAACGCCATCGCTGAGATCTTCCACGTGGGAGACGAGGGCGGTGCGGACGAGCGGATCTTCGCCTGCGAAGCCCTGGTCGCGGCCGCCGCGCAGCTGGTGACGGCGCACCTGGTCGCGGACGACCTGACGGACCTGCGCAGACTGGAGGATCCGCTCGTCCGGCTTGCGGTACGCCTCCTTGGCTGAACGGCTAGGGGAGCCAGCGGAAGCGCGCCAGTTGGCCCTGTAGGCCGGCGGGCAGCAGCGGCCTGAGCATCGTGCGGTATCCGGCCACCTGGTGCCGGGCCGCGGTGCGGTCGCTGTGGAACAGTTCGTTGGGCGTCTTGCCCGGGATCTGTAGCCCGGGGCCGCAGAGCGTGACCTTCGGCGCCTGACGGTGGAGCTGGTCGCCGCCGCCCGAGACGGCGTGCGGATCGATGTCGTAACCGTGGTCGCCGGTGAAGTAGCCGACCACGCCGTTGGCGAAGCACGCCAGGTTCGTGATCAGGTTCTCGGAGTGGCAGATGCCGTCGTTGGTGTTGCAGATCTCCTTGACCGTCAGGTCGCCGAAGCCGCGCGGCCCCTTCATGGTCATGCCCGGCAGGATCGTCGGCAGGTTCGTTTCGATGCCGCCCGGGCCGCCGTCCACACCGGGCCGCCGGGGATCGCCGTAGAGCACGCCGTTGATCTGGTCGTGCGGGACGGCGTCGCTGCTGGAGAGGGCGGCCAGCTCATCACCGGCGACGATCGCGCCCTGCGAGTAGCCTGCGATGGTCACGTGACTGGCGGAGCATGCGCCGTGGAAGGTCTTCACCGCCGCGTCGAGCGTGGCGATGCCCTCGGCCACGGAGTCGTCCAGTGTCTTGGGGTCGCCGGGGTAGGGAGCGATGGACGCCGAGTAGTGGATTTTGGTGAACGAAACCCCTTCGGGGAGCGCGGCGTTGCTGCGGTCGTAGACCGTGGCATCGCCATCGAGGTGACCCCCGACCTCGAAGATCATCGTGTTCGGGCAGTCGGCCCGGGTCCGCGCCTGTGGGGCGGCCGCGACGGCTTGCGGTGCGCTCAGCCCCAGGACGGGCAGCGCGACAAGTATCGCGAGTAACGATCGGGTCCTTCGCATGTGCACCTCGTCTCGAATCGGCTTGGGGGGAACGGGAGTTCCGCCCCCGTGCGACGCCAAAGGTAGCGTCGAGAGAGGTTCCGCGAACAGAGGTGTTCGTGAAAGTCTGGCCGCGGCCGGTTCGGCCGGAGGGCTGGGGCCGTCAATCAGCTCCGGCGCGTATCACTAACGGACCGGGGGCCCGCGTGCCGCATCTCGCGGGGGCACACCCCGAAGCGCTGCCGGAATGCGGTGCTGAGCGCGCTGGAGGAGGAGAAGCCCGACGCGTACGCCAGCTCGGTGATCGTCATATGCCGGTACGCGGGTGCCCGCAGCCGGTCCCGTACCAACCGCAGCCGCTCCTCGCGGATCAGCTCGCGGGGGGTCGTCCCGGCATGCTGAAGGGCCAACTGCACCTGGCGCAGCGACCAGCCCAGCGCCTCTGCCATGGAGGCACCGGTCATGTCGGGGTCGGCCGCGTGCTCGCGGATGTACCGGCGGACCACCGTCTCCACCTCGGCCAGATGGCCCGGTGCGGTGGGGCGGTCGTCGCCCGCGACGAGCATGCACAGCAACTCGACCAACCGGTCCGACACCGCGTCGAACTGGCCGCTGGTGAGGGTGTCACGCTCCTCATGCAGGCCGGTCAGCATGCCGCCCACCACCCGCCCCAGGCCGGAGGTCAGGTCGAGGCCCGTAGCGAGCGGCGACGACCGGTTCAACCGCCCGTTCACCTCCTGAGCGGGGATCGACATGATGAACGCCCGCATGGAGTCGTCTTGGAGGATCTCGAACGGTGCGGCGAACGTGAGCAGACACCCGGCCTCCGGCACCAGCCGTAGCTCCTGGTCGTCCTGCCGCAGCACCAGCTCTCCGGCGACCGGTAGCAGCAAGCGGTAGTCCTCGTCCGGCTCGTGCCGCACCTGGCCCGCGGTCCGGGTGTACTTGATCGTGTCCGACCACCACTGGACGAGCTGATAGGTGTCGGTGCACTGCCGGATCGTGCCCGCATGAAAGTCGTCGGTGTGCGGGTACCTATAGCTCATCCGGCTTTGATACGACGTCACGCGCTCGGCCCAGAGATCGGTGCGCTCATGCGACGCCACGTCCCGGGTTGTCCACGAATCCACAACGTAGGTTCCCAAGGCCATCGAAGACACCCTTCACCGCGGCCTTCTCACAGCGTGCACCGCCGGAGTCGGTTCTCGCGCTCACGGACTGAGCCCCCCGGGTGGTGCCGCGAATTCTAGTGAAGGGCGGTGCGGTCCGGGCAGCGCGCGCCATGGGCGGATCGATGCGTGCAGGTGTGCGCTGACCTCACTGTTGCGCACTGTGACAATTTCCTTACGCGCGCGGGCAATTCCGGCGGGCGATCCAGTCCTACGATCGGTCACCGGATCCGCTGTGCGCCAGGGCAAGGCGGGTCCCCGCCGGCTGAGGTGCGACGGGTCCCGCAACCGCCCCACCTGGTGGACGAACCCGTGGGCCTTGTCCAGAGACCCAAGTACTTGACCGAGGACCAAGATGGCAAGTGACAAGCTGATCCAGAACCTGCGTGAGCAGCACAGGACATCCCGTGCCGTCCCGAGCGGTCCAGTGGCCCGTAGAGCCTGGGGACTGACGATGGCGGTAGGGGTTGCGGGCGCAAGCGTGGGAGTGTTCGGAGCCGGACCCGCAGCCGCGGACCCGTTATCGCTCGAACTGCGGTACACCTGCTCGGTTCTGGCGGCCCACGACCGGCCGGCCACGGTGAAGATCGACTCGGATGTCCCGACGTCGGCTGCGGTCGCCAGGCCCACCCCGAAATTCGTCATCCGTGCGGCGGTGCCGGTGAAGGCGGCTGACACGAAAGGGCTGCGCAGGGCCGGCATCAAGACCATCCAGGGCACCGTGGAAGCGAAGGTCCGGGTGACAGCGCCCGAGGGCGACACCAACCTCAGAGTGCCGTTCCACGTGGCCAGGACCCACGTCCCGGAGTCCGGACCGTTCTTGGTCAAGGCGACCGGCGCCGCGCCGAGCCGCACCTTCAGCCAACCGGGCAGGGCGAAAATCACCATCGGTGACCTCACCGTGCACGTCACCGCGAGCGGCGTCATGACGGTCAAGCTCGATGTGCCGTGCAAACTGGATCCCCGGCAACACCACGTCGTGGCATCGCTCGGCATCACCGGGAAGGGAACGACGGCCGGCCCGGACCCGTCCGGGACGGCTGAGACGGCCACCTCCGGCACCACCGGGTCGCAGAGCCCGGGCGGAGGTGGGAGGGCGGGCGCGACCACGGAAGGCCCGGCTGGCCCCTCCGCCAACCTGGCGACGACCGGCAGCCAGGGCACCACGCGTCTGATCGCGCTGGCTGCGGGAACTGTTGTCCTGGGCACCATGGCCGTGGCCGCCGCCTTCCGCTTCCGCTCACGCAGCAGGTGACCAGGGCGAACCCTGCCACGGCACGTCACACGCGGTGGGGATGGCTGGCGCTGACGGTGGTGACCGTGGGGGTGGCGGTCACCATGGCCGCCCGCGCGGGAACCGGGGAGGTGGACCCGGGCGGGTTGGCGGTCGGGCTGGTCAGCCTGATGCTGGCGGTAGCGGGCCTGCACCAGGCGACGCTCTCCCAGGCCTGGCAGGACACCGACACCGCCGGACTCGCCGACCGACTCGCCGTCGACGTCAGGAAGCGCGAGGAGGAAGTCCGCCAGAGACTCCTCGGCGGCAGCGACCGCACCATCAACGTCGAGTTCACCTTCCTGCCCTCCCCCGCCCACCACGGCACCGGCGCAGCACCCCACGGCACGTTGCAAGAAGTCGCCACCTACTACCAGGCCCTCCGGCCCGGCCGTCTCGTCATCACCGGCGTACCCGGAGCCGGCAAAACCGTGCTCGCCCTCCACCTCATACTGCTTCTTCTCGCCGACCGCGCGCTGGGCGGCCCCGTTCCCGTACGCCTGTCGTTGTCCACCTTCGACCCCGACCGGAACACGCTCGACGACTGGCTCGCCGACCATCTCACCCGTACCTACCGGCTGCGCCCCACCGCAGCGGCCGCCCTGGTCGCCGCCCGGCTGATCCTCCCCGTGCTCGACGGGCTCGACGAAATGGACGCCGGTGAGACTCCCGGGCGCGCCTCCCGCGCCGCAGCCGCTTTGGAGGCCATGAACCGCTACGTCCATGGCACCACCAAGGGCCAGCTCGTCCTCACCTGCCGCAGCACCCCCTACGCCGCTCTCGAAGGTGCCGATATGTGGGCAGAGGACGCCTCCCGTATCGACATCGCCCCCGTCAGCCTGGCCGCGACCGAGGCGTTCGTCACCGCTCGCGCCCGCAAGCCGGCCCGCTGGGAACCCGTCCTGAACGCACTCCACGCCGCCCCGGCCGGTCCACTGGCCCGGGGCCTGTCCACACCCTGGCGGCTGACCCTGGCCCTCGCCGTTTACGACGCTCGTCACCGCGACGGTAGCTGGGCCCGTGACCCCGTGGATCTCCTCGAGCCCACCCTCCGGAGCCCCGAGCAGATCCGGGACCACCTGCTGAATCTGTTCATCCTTGCCGCTTCCTCCACAGGCGCCACGACAGCGCCCTACACCCGGCTCCAGGTACGCACCTGGCTGACGGTCCTCGCCGGCTACCTGCACGCCAACACCACCAGCGCCCGCGATGTGGCCGGACGGCGTCTCTCGGGCACCGACCTCGTACTCCATGAACTGTGGCCGCTCACCGGCCACCACCGCGCCCGCACCGTCCACGTCCTGCTGACCCTCGTGCTGTGGGCCACCGCTGACCTGCCTGCCGCCCTGCTCGATGACTGGAAGGTGTACGCAGGGAACGTGACACTCATGGTGGTGGGCAGTCTGCTCACCGGAATCCCGCCGTGGCCCATGCCGTCCCGGCTGGAACGAGTCACTGCCAAAACCCCTGCGGGAAGGCAACAGCTCGTGAACGGGCTGGTGGGTGGGCTCTTCTGGGGCGGGCTCGTCGTCGTGGTCGACATGGGGAATGTCGTCGGGCCGGTGATCGGGCTCGGCTACGGATTGCTGGTAGGGCTCGCCGGTGGAGCGATGGTGGGAGCCGGACTGGCGGGCGTGCTCTCGGACGCACCCGAAGAGCGCAGGTCGCACGGAAACGCGTCGCCGCGCGGCATGGTGCGGGACGACCTCGTGACCGGGTTCGCGACCGGCCTCGTGGTCGGGCTCGGGTTCGTCCCTTTCTATTGGTTCGCCCTGGGCCCCGTATTTGCGCTCGGGGCCGTACTCATCTACATGCTGCTGTTCGGTCTCGGCGGCGGGCGTGCGCTCGCGCTCCTCTACAACCGCCTGTTCAGATGCGGCTACCGGGGCGCACTCGACGCGCTGTTCAGGCCCTGGCGTGCGTTCGGCCCCCTGTTCAGGACCGGCGCCGGACCGGCCCTCGGCGCCGCAGGTGTCCGCTACACGGCTTTCCTGCTCTGCACCCGCCGCTGGTGGTCCAGCCAACCACTGCCCTGGCGCCTCGGCCGTTTCCTCGACTGGTGCTGCGACGCGGGTCTGACGCGCACCGCCGGGAACGCCTACCAGTTCCGCCACCGCGAGCTCCAGGACTTCCTCACCCGCGGCCCCATCCACCACGCCCCGCCGCACCAGTCGGCTTCTACTGACCCCGGCGGAAGACCGCCACCGTGCGTCCCGGGACCGTGAAGGTGCCCGAGGCGGGTGCGTAGGACGCGGTGGCGGTGGTGCGGTCGGCGCCGTGGGCCTGGACGGGGTGCAGGGCGTAGCGCTCGCCCGCGAGGTCGTGGACGGTCTGGTGCTGCCGGTCCGGGGTGGCGTTGAGGACGACGACGAGGTCGCCGAGGCGCATGGTGAGGACGCCGGGGGTCTCGTCCTTGCCGGAGAGCGGGAAGGACAGCGCGGACTGGACGCGGGCGGTGGTGGACAGGCCGAAGGCCGGTTCCGTGGCGTGGATACGGAGCAGGTCGCGGTAGGCGGCGGAGGCGCCGCGGATGGTGGCACAGTCGGGCCGGAGCGCGGGGTCGGCCAGTAGGGGCCGGGCGTAGGGCCACTTGTCCTTGTTGTCGGCGGCCGGGGGCAGACCGCGGCCGAAGCCGTTGCCGTCGGCGCAGTTCCAGTGCAGGGCGTTGAACCAGTCGCCGCTGTCGAAGGAGTTGCGGTCCAGGGACTTGGAGCGCAGGAGGTCGGAGCCGGCCTGGGAGAGTGCGGGTCCTTGGGAGAGGGCCGCGGTGGCGAGGGCCAGGACCTGCGTCCGGGCGCGGTCGGCGGGGCCGGTGTGCGGCGGGAGTTTGTAGGCGAGGGCGTCGTAGAGGGTTTCGTTGTCGTGGGCGTCGGCGTAGGCGAGCGCGTCACCGGGGGCGGCGGCGTACCCGGCGGGGGCGCCGTTGTAGTCGACCTGGGAGCCCTTGACACGGTGGCCGGTGGTGTCGGTGAAGGTGTAGTCGGCGAGGTTGCCGGTGAGGCCGACCTTGAGGAGGTCCTGGTAGTGGAGGAGCCGGGCGCGCTGCTCGGCCGGAGTGCCGTTCTCCTTCGATGAGTTGGGGTCGGTGTACAGGCCCGAGGCGAAGCCCTGGATGCGGGGGTCGGCGTCGAAGGGGCCGCCGCCGCGCACCGCGTCCCGGGCGCGGTCGTTGAAGGTGGCGATGCCGGTGCCGGCCATGTTCCGCTGGGTGGCCTGGACGAAGCGGGCGTCGTTCGCGGCCTCGCCGAAGTTCCAGCCCTCGCCGTAGAGGACGATCTTCTTGCCGTCGACGCCGTCCTTCTGCGGGGTCAGCGCGTCGAGGGCCTTCCTGACGGCGAGGATGTTGGCCTTCGGGTGGTGGCCCATGAGGTCGAACCGGAAGCCGTCGACCTTGTACTCCCTGGCCCAGGTGACGACCGAGTCGACGACGAGCTTGCCCATCATGGTGTGCTCGGGCGCGGTCCCGGAGCAGCAGGTGGAGGTGGCCACCCCGCCGTCGTCGAGCAGCCGCTGGTAGTAGCCGGGAACGATGCGGTCCAGTACGGAGCGCGAATCCTGGCCGCTCGCGGCGGTGTGGTTGTAGACGACGTCCATGACGGTACGCAGCCCGGCGCCGTTCAGCCCCTGGACCATCCGCCGGAACTCCACGGTCCGGGCCGTCCCGCCCGGGTCGGACGCGTAGGACCCCTCCGGGACGGTGTAGTGCAGCGGGTCGTAACCCCAGTTGTAGGCGTCGCGGCCGCCGGTCTTGGTCACGCAGTCCTGCTGGCGGTCGGAGTCGGGGGCGTACGAGGTGAGGTCGCAGCCGGGACGGGCCTGGTCGGCGCGCCGCTCGGGTGCGGTGGCGAAGTCGAAGGCGGGCAGCAGATGGACGTAGGAGGTGCCGGACCGGGCGAGGGAACGCAGGTGCCGCATCCCGTCCGAGCGCCGGTCGGTGAAGGCGAGGTACTGCCCCGGGTGGCGGGAGGTCCGGTCCTCGACGGAGAAGTCCCGGACGTGCAGCTCCTGGATGCGGGCCCGGCGCAGCGGCACCGCGGCGGGCTTCGCCAGCCGTGCCCAGCCGTCCGGGGCGAGCCGCGGATCGTCGAGGTCGGTGACGAGACTGCGGGCCGAATCGGCGGTCAGGGCGGTGGAGTAGGGGTCGGTGACCTTGTTGGTGACGGTCTTGCCGACGGTGGGCGCGAAGACCGTGACCAGGTAGCGGTACGGCTTCCCGGCCCAGTCCCGCTGCCCCTGGACGCGCCAGACGCCGCTGCGGTCATCGCGTCGCATCGGGACCGTACGGCCGTCGAGTTCCAGGGCGACCGTGCGGGCGGTGGGCGCCCAGACGGAGAGCGTGGGCCGGCCGTGGCGGAACACCGGCCCCAGCGCGGCCTGTTGGGCCCGGCTGCCGTAGAGGTCATCCAGAACGCCGGGTATCTGGACGCCGGTGGTCAGGCTCCGACCGTCCGCCGCGTGCTGGGTGGCGACGATCCGTCCGCGCAGCACCGTGCGGGCCAGGCCGCGGTCGCGGGGGTGGACGGTGAAGGCCGGGTAGCCCGTCAGATGGGGGAAGGCGTTGCGCTCGGCCGGGGTCAGGGTGCCGGGCGCGAGCCGGATGCGCCGCCCGGCCGCGCCGGGCCCGTCCGGCCCGAACTCCAGCTGGGCCGCGGCGCGTTCGGCGCCCTTCCAGACCACGGTGTCGCG
Organism: Streptomyces sp. P9-2B-2; assembly: GCF_030406865.1. Lineage (NCBI taxonomy): Bacteria > Bacillati > Actinomycetota > Actinomycetes > Kitasatosporales > Streptomycetaceae > Streptomyces > Streptomyces sp. P9-2B-2. The sequence continues at coordinate 2,674,869 of NZ_CP129126.1, forward strand.
GTCGATCCACTGGGCCAGGGCCTGGCCCGGGCCGGACGGCGCCGCCTGGGCCGGCTGCTGCGGGGAGGAGACGAGCAGGGTCGCCGCGCCGAGGGTCAGGGCGAGGGCGGCGGCCAGACGTCGGGCGGACCGGCGTGGGGTGGAGGACATGAGTCATGGTTGTAGCCGCGACGATTCAGTGTTGCAAGACCTTACGCAAGACATTGCAAGGGTGTTACGTTCCTTCCCGTAACAGCCGGTCCGGACGGCCGGAGGCCCGTCTCAACGGGCCCTACGCGCCCGGCCGTCCGGACCGGCACCCAGCCCATGTGGGGCGGGCGGAGATCGCTCAGCTCGCCAGGATCAGCGAAAGAGGCAACTACTTCCGCGCACCCAGTCGTCGTAGGTGCGCAGCGGGCGGCCCATGATGTCCCGCACGGACGGCCGCTGACCGAGTGTCCACTACATGAGTTCGGCAAAGCAGGCGTCGTACTGCGCGGACTTACCGGGTCGGGTGCACGTCCACGAACTGGTAGTCGCTCTGGATGAGGCCGTCCGGGCCGAGAACGATGAACTCCGTGCCGACGGCCGCAACATCCCCACCGCCGGCGGGCACCATGTGCCAGGTCATGCGCAGTGAACCGTGGTTCACCTGGTAGTCGCGCACCGTGAAGGCGAATCCCTTCTCGACGAAGTCCTTATACGCCTGGTGAATGGCCTGCTGGATCTGGTCGCGGCCGCGGTACTCATCGGTCACGTTGGCGTAATAGCCATCGCTCGCCCAGAGCTCGCCCACGGCCTTCCTACGGCGGTCGGCATCCACCTCGTTCCACACGGCGGTGTAGCGGTCCACGATGTCGGCGATATTGCTCACGGCACTTCCTTTCCCCGAGGAACTGGTGTCTGGCATCCGGCACACACCCGAAACGTCGGATGGTGTCGCCCGGAAGACTCCCGATCCTCACGGCCCGGCCTGGGGGCCGTCGATTACCTGGGAGGTAATCGGTCGCCGGGCACCTGCCCTGTGGTCAATCGCGCAGCCCCGACAACCACTCGCCACTGGCCGATTTCGACCACGGTGCCGGCGGACCGCGCGGCGCTTCCGGGGCGGGGTGGAACGGACATCTGCCGCACCACCCCGTTACCGTCGCACCGGCGGGCAACGGCGAAGAACGGACGTCGCCTGCCGCCTTTCCGCAGCAGGCGGTGCCAGCGGCGTCGAACCCTCCAGCGGGAGCCGAGCCACAGAGACGTCTCAGGTCCAAGTTCGGGCACCGCTACAGGTCCAGTTCAGCTCGCACGATCTTGCCGACCCGGGGCCGGTCGAGGACCGTCCAGGAGGTGGCGAGCGCGGCCACGAGGAACAGGCCGCGGCCGGTTTCGGAGTCGGGCGGAGGGGGCGCGAGCGTGCCGGGTTGCGGCGGGCGCTTCTCGGTACGAGTGTCGGCGACCTCGATGCGGAGGGTCGTGGGGCGGACGGCGTCGATACCGGCGTGCGCGTAGGACAGCGTCGCGAGGCGCAATTCGAAGTCCCGGCCGGGCACCCGGCCGTGCGTCACGCAGGCTCCCGCCGCCGGAGTTCATCGAACGGGCCGAGCGAGTCCTGGACGCCTTCGGGGTGCTGCGGGCGATGGCGACGCAGCTGGCGCGGCAGCCGGGATTAGCCGCGTGGTTCCGGCAGTGGGCCAAGCTGGAGGAGCAGGCGATCAGCCTGTACACATACGAATGCCGGTTGGTACCAGGGCTGTTGCAGACCGAGGCGTACGCGCGGGAGCTGTTCGAGCACCGCATTCCACTGCTGACCGACAAGGAGACCGAGACGCAGGTGACCGCCCGACTGGACCGGCAGAAGCTGCTGCGGGACCGGCCGAACACAGCCTTCAGCTTCATCGTCGACGAGCATGTCTTTCTGCGGCGGACGGGCGGCGTGGACGTCTTCCGGGAACTCCTCGACTATGTACTGGAGAGCACGAGGCTCCGGAACGTCGAGCTGCAACTCGTGCCGCTGGCGAGGGGAGTTCATGCGGGGATGGACGGGCCGATGCGGCTGCTGGAGACCCCGAGCAACCGGTGGTACGCCTACTCCGAGGGGCAGGAATCCGGCCTCCTCATTTCTGACGCGAAGACCATCAGCACACTGCACATGCGCTATGCGAAACTGCGTTCGCAGGCCCTCACCCCCGAGGACTCCCGGAGCCTGCTGACGCAGATGCGAGGAGCGCTATGAAGACCACCGAACTGGCCTGGTTCAAGAGCAGCTACAGCGGCAGCTCCGGCGACGACTGCGTGGAAGTCGCCCTCTCCTGGTACAAGTCCAGCTACAGCGGCGACTCCGGCGACGACTGCGTCGAGATCGCCACCTGCCCCGCCACCGTCCACATCCGCGACTCCAAGGACAAGGCGGGCCCTTCGCTCGCGGTGCCCGCCGAGGCCTGGGCGGCGTTCGTCGGGTACACCCTCGAACTGGCCTGACGCCGCAGGAGTCGGCCCCGGGGCCACGGCGGAAGGCCGACCGCGGCCCCGGGCCCCGCGATCAGCCGATCTTGACGTACCGGATGGAGACGTACGGCCACCAGGTGCCGCTGGCCTCCGAGGTCTCCCCGGGGGCGACGGCCGAGCCGTCTCCCTGGCAGTTGTCCACGGTGTACCAGGTCACCTTCTTGTTGGTGTGATTGGTGATCGTCTTGTAGCCCCGCGAGCCCGTCGGCGAGCTCTTGGCGAGCTTGTAGCAGGTCCCGTCCGTGGGGTTGGTCAGCGTCCGCTCACCGTTCCCGGAGAACTCCAGGGTGCCGGTCGCGGCGTTCGCCGCACCCGTTCCCAGGACCAGAAGGGAAGCGGCCATGGCGCCCATGGCCAGTGTGCGTCCCGCGTTCCTGCGCATCTTCACGTCGTTCTCTTCCTTCCGGAATGACAACTCGTCCGGGGAGGGACGCTAGGCACCGGCGTTATGTTTCACCTATCGGTTCATTCTCGGACCGGCCCCGTCGACCCCCGCACCACCAGCTCCGGCCGGAAGACGAACTCCGTGCGCTGCGGCGGGGCCTGACGCCCCTGGGCGCGTTCGTGGATTTCCTCGATCAACGCCCCCACCGCCGCCGTCGCCATCGCCTGCACCGGCTGGCGCACCGTGGTCAGCGGGGGGTCGGTGAAGGCGATCAGCTGGGAGTCGTCGAAGCCGACGACCGAGACGTCGCCCGGGACGGCCAGGCCGCGCTGGCGCGCCGCCCGCACCACGCCCAACGCCATCAGGTCGCTGCCGCAGACAACGCCGGTACAGCCTTCGTCGAGCAGTGCCGCGGCTGCCGCATGGCCACCCTCGACGCTGAACAGGGTGTGCTGGACGCGCCGGTCGGCCTGCCCCCTCGACAGGCCGAACGACTCCGCCAGTGCCGCCACGAAGCCGTCGGCCTTGCGGCGGGAGGGCACATAGCGGGCCGGGCCGACGGCCAGCCCGATCCGCTCGTGCCCCAGTTCGGCCAGGTGGCGCACGGCCATCCGGGCCGCCGCGCCGTCGTCGGGTGAGACGAACGGGGCGTCGATGCGGTCGTTGTAGCCGTTGATGAGGACGAACGGGACGCCGCGGGAGGCCAGCCGGGTGTAGCGGGTGGGGTCGGCGCGGGTGTCGGCGTGCAGGCCGGAGAGGAAGACGATGCCGGTGACACCGCGTTCCTCCAGCTGCTCGACGAGTTCGTCCTCGGTGGCCCCGCCCGGCATCTGGGTGCACAGCACCGGGGTGTAGCCGTGGCCGGCCAGCGACTGCTCGATGATCTGGGCGAAGGCGGGGAAGATCGGATTGGTCAGCTCGGGGATGACCAGGCCGACCAGCCCGGCACTGCGGCGCCGCAGCCGTACGGGACGTTCGTAGCCGAGTACGTCGAGCGCGGCGAGCACCCGCTGCCGGGTGCTCGCCGCCACGCCCGCCTTGCCGTTCAGGACCCGGCTGACGGTCGCCTCGCTGACCTCCGCCTGGGCGGCGATGTCGGAGAGCCGGGGGGCGGTGTGGAGATCGGGCAGGGTCACTCCTCCCACCAGACGGCGGTGTCGGCGGGCAGCTCGAAGTCCCCCTCGGCGGCGTTGAGTTGGCGGGAGGCGAGCAGGATCCGGCCGGGGGCGGGCAGCGGGGCGGGGCTCTCCGTCGTGTTGACGGTGCAGATCAGGCCGCCGGGGCGGCGGAAGGCCAGGACACCGTCGGGGGCGTCCAGCCACTCGACCGACTCCCCCGCGCCGAGGCCCGGATGGCCGCGCCGCAGCGCGAGGGCGGTGCGGTACAGCTCCAGGGTCGAGTCCGGGTCGCCGGTCTGGGCCTCGACGGTGAGCCCCGCCCAGTCGCCCGGCTGCGGCAGCCAGCTGCCGCCGTCGCCGAAGCCGTACGGGGCGGTGTCGCCGCTCCACGGGAGCGGCACCCGGCAGCCGTCGCGCAGGCCCTCCTGGCCGCTGTCCCGGAAGAACGAGGGGTCCTGGCGGACCTCGTCGGGGAGGTCGGTGACCTCGGGCAGGCCCAGTTCCTCGCCCTGGTAGAGGTAGGCGGAGCCGGGCAGCGCCAGCATCAGGAGGGTGGCGGCGCGGGCGCGGTCCAGGCCGCCGCCGAGCCGGGTGCGGTGGCGTACGACGTCGTGGTTGGACAGCACCCAGGTGGTGGGCGCCGCCACGGGGCGCATGGCGTCTAGGGAGGAGTCGATCGCCTCGCGGAGGGCGGCCGCGTCCCAGCCCGTGTTCAGGTAATGGAAGTTGAAGGCCTGGTGGAGTTCGTCGGGGCGGACGTAGAGGGAGGTGCGTTCCGCGGTGGGGGCCCATGCCTCGGCGACCGCGATCCGCTCGCCGGGATACTCGTCGAGGACGGTGCGCCAGGAGCGGTAGATGTCGTGGACGCCGTCCTGGTCGAAGAACGGCAGCACCTGGTTGCCGAGCAGTTTCAGCTGTTCGCCGTGGCCCATGTCGGGCAGGCCGGGGGCCTTGACCAGGCCATGGGCCACATCGACCCGGAAGCCGTCGACGCCCAGGTCCAGCCAGAAGCGCAGGATGGAGCGGAACTCGTCCTGGACGGCGGGGTGGTCCCAGTTGAAGTCGGGCTGTTCGGGCGCGAAGAGGTGGAGGTACCACTCTCCGTCGGGGACCCGGGTCCAGGCGGGGCCGCCGAAGAGGGACTCCCAGTCGTTGGGCGGCTCCTCGCCGTTCTGGCCCCGCCCCTTACGGAAGTGGAAGCGCTCGCGCAGGACCGACCCCGGGCCCTCCGCCAGCCCGCGCCGGAACCATTCGTGCTGGTCGGAGCAGTGGTTGGGGACGAGGTCGACGATGATGCGCAGGTCCAGGGCGTGGGCGTCCCGGATGACGGCCTCGGCGTCGGGCAGGGTGCCGAACATCGGGTCGATGGCGCGGTAGTCGGCGACGTCGTAACCGGCGTCGGCCTGCGGAGAGGCGTAGAACGGGCTGAGCCAGACGGCGTCCACGCCCAGGTCGCGCAGGTACGGCAGCCGGCTGCGGACGCCGGCCAGGTCCCCCATGCCGTCCCCGTTGGCGTCGGCGAAGCTGCGCGGATAGACCTGGTAGATCACCGCGTCGCGCCACCAGTCGGTGGCGGGGGCGGCATTGTCAGGAGTGACGTGGTGCGGTGAAGTCATCTCAACCCTTGGTGGTGCCGGCGGTCAGTCCGGCTACGAGGTGGCGCTGGGCGAAGGCGAAGACGAGCGCGGCCGGTACGGCGATGATCACGGCGGCGGCGGTCATCGAACCCCAGTCGTTGGTGTACTGGTTGACGAAGGTCTGGAGGCCCCCGGCGAGCGTCAGGTTCTCCTCGCCGGTCATGAACGCGGAGGCGTAGGCGACCTCGGCCCAGGCGGTGACGAAGGTGTAGAAGCCGGTGACGGCGAGGCCGGGGCGGGCCAGTGGCAGGACGAGCCGCCAGAAGGTGCCGAACGGGTTGAGGCCGTCGACCCGGCCCGCTTCGTCGATCTCCACCGGGATGGTGTCGAAGAAGCCCTTCATCATCCAGGCGCAGAACGGGACGGCGATGGTCAGATAGGTGACGACCAGGCCCGCGGGCTGGTTGAGCAGGCCGAGGCCCGCCAGCAGGTTGTACAGCGGCACGATCAGCACGGCGACCGGGAACATCTGGGTGATCAGCAGCAGCCACATCAGCGGGCGCATGCCGGGGAAGCGGAAGCGGCTGACGGCGTAGCCGGTGGTGGCGGCGAGGAAGACGCCGAGGACGGTGGTCAGCCCGACGATGATCACGGAGTTCTTGAACCAGGTCAGGAACTCGGTGTCGGCCAGTACGTGGGTGTAGTTGGCGAACGTGAAGTGGGTGACCAGGCTGGTGGAGAAGGCGTCGTTCCTCGGTTTGAAGGACGTCACCAGCAGCCACAGGGGCGGGAAGACCGCCAGCACGGCCGCGACGGCCAGACCGGCGTGCAGCGCGGTCGAGGCGAGCCGGGAGCGCTGGTTGCGCTTGCGGGCCGGGCGGGCCGGCGGTGTACGGGTCATGGTCACCACACCTCTCCCTGCTTGCGCAGCGCGCGCCGGTAGACGACCGCGACGACCGAGAGCAGGACCAGGATCAGGACGCCCCAGGCCGCGGACTCGGAGAAGTTGCGGGGGCTGTCGATGAAGGAGAGCCGGTAGGCGTAGGTCACCAGGATCTCGGTGGCGTCGCCGGGGCCGCCCCGGGTCAGCAGGAAGATCACCGGGAACATGTTGAAGGTCCAGATGGTGGAGAGCAGGATGACGGTGCTGCTGACGGCCCGCAGCCCCGGCACGGTGATGTGGCGGAACCGCTGCCAGGCGCTCGCACCGTCCATCTCGGCGGCCTCGTACAGCTCGCCCGGTATGGACTGGAGCCCACCGAGCAGCGCGACCAGCATGAAGGGCACGCCCAGCCAGACGTTGACGGCGATGACCGAGAGCTTGGCCCAGGTGGGGTCGTTGAGCCACGGGACCGCGTCGATACCGCCGCCGGCCAGCAGCTTGTTGAGGATGCCGTTCTTCTCGTTGTAGAGCATCCGCCAGGTGAAGACCGAGATGAAGGCGGGGATGGCCCACGGCAGGATCAGCGCGAGGCGGTAGAAGGTGCGGCCGCGCAGGGTGCGGTTGAGCATGTTGGCGAGCGTGAGGCCGACGAGGAAGGTGAGCGAGACACAGGCGACGGTCCACAGGACGGTCCAGCCGAGGCGGTCCCAGAAGACGCCGTCGGACAGCACCGCCCGGTAGTTGTCCAGGCCGGTGAACTTGTAGGTGGCGGGGAGGTGGTTGACCCCGATGTTCCGCTCGACGTTGGCCTCATTGGCGTCCGTGAGCGAGAGGAAGACGCCGCGCACCAGCGGGTAGCCGATGATCACCCCGATGACGAGTACCACCGGGGCGACCATCGTCCACGCGTACCAGTGGGTGCCCAGCGCCCGGCGCACCCGTACAGCAAGGGTCACTTGTAGTCCTTGAGCAGCTTCCGGTAGGCGTCGCCGGTCGCCTTGGCGGCCTGCTCGGGCGAGGCGGCGCCGGTGAGCACCTTGTTCATCTGGACCTTGACCGGCTCGAAGAGCGAGTTGCCCTCGGCGATCCAGGGGCGCTGCACGGCGCCGTCGACGGCGGGCTTGAAGAACTGGACCATCTCGTTGCTCTTGACGGCCGGCACCTCGTACACGGACTTACGGGTGGGCAGCAGGCTGAGCTTCTCGTTGGTCTGCTGCTGGACCTTGGCCGAGCTCATGTACTTCACGAAGGCGTAGGAGGCCCGGAGGTTCTTGCTGCCGGCGTAGACGGAGAGGTTCCAGCCGCCCTGCGGGGAGCCCTGGGCGGTGCTGCCGCCGGGGACGGGGGCGACGCCGAGGTTCTTCTTGTCCTTGAAGGCCTTGCCGGCGCGGGCGCCCTCGATGTCCCAGGGGCCGTCGACGGCCATCGCGACGGTGCCGTCCTTCAGGGCCTTGAGCTGGTTCTCCTGGCCGTCGGTGGCATCGGTGACCGCGGCCTTGGAGTCCACCAGGCCCTTGATCGTCTTGAACGCCCGGACACCGGCGCCGTCGTCGATCTCCACGACCTTGTCGCGGGCGTTGACCATGTCGCCGCCCTCGCCGTAGAGGTAGGGCAGGAACCAGTAGGGGTCGTCACCGCGCAGATACAGGGCGGTGGCGCCGGTCTTGGCCTTGATCTTCTTGGCGGCCTCGGCCAGTTCGTCGAAGGTCTTGGGCACCTCGACGCCGGCGTCCTTGAGGAGCTTCTTGTTGTAGAAGAGGCCGAGGGTGTCGATGACCTGGGGTGCGGCGTAGGTCTTGCCCTTGAACTTCGTCGAGCCGACGGCCTGCGGGAGGTAGTCGTCGGCCTTGTCGAGGGCGGGGGTGCCGTCGAGCGGCGCGAGGTAGCCGAGGTTGGCGAAGTCGGCGACCCAGGCGACCTCGGTACGCATCACGTCGGGGGCGCCGGAGTTGCCGCCGGCCGCGTTCTTGAACTTGGCGTTGGCGTCGCCGAAGGGGACGTTCACATATTTGACGTGGACCTTGGGGTGCTCTTGCTGGAAACCTTCGGCAAGTTTGCGGTACGTCGCCTTCTCGGCGTCGTTGGAGGTGTCCCAGAAGGTAACGGTTCCGGACAGTTCACCCCCGCTGTCGCCGCCGCTGCCGCTGTCGCCTCCGCCGCACGCTGTAGCTGCCAGCGCCAGGCCCGCTACCAGCGCGGTGGCCGTGATGCCCCGTATGCCACGCCGCATGTGAACTCCTTAGGGAAATGCCTCAGATGGCGGTCAGGAACGTAACAGCGTGGAAAACAAACCGAAAGACCTTGCGGCAAATTTCTGCAAGACCATGGGAATGAATTGCAACGAGATGGCTGGAACGGGACCCTCCGGGCACCCCCGGCACCGTCACCCCGCGCCCGCCCGAGCGTTGATTGCATGAAGGCACCGACGCCTCTTGATCGCGACAGGGACGGCAGATGACCCAGGAGCTCACTTCCCCCAGCCCCGCCCCCCAGGCCCCCGGAACGGGCCGAGGTCCGGGGTGGTGGCGCGACGCCGTCATCTACCAGGTGTATGTGCGCTCGTTCGCCGACAGCGACGGTGACGGCATCGGCGATCTGCGCGGCGCCCGCGCCCGGCTGCCGCACCTGAAGGATCTGGGAGTGGACGCCGTCTGGCTCACCCCGTTCTATGCCTCACCACAGGCCGACGGCGGCTACGACGTCGCCGACTACCGCGCCGTCGACCCGCTCTTCGGCAGCCTCCAGGACGCCGACGACCTGATCCGCACCGCCCACGACCTGGGCCTGCGGGTGATCGTCGACATCGTCCCCAACCACACCTCCGACCGGCACCCGTGGTTCCAGGACCCCGAACTCGCCCGGGAGCGCTACCTCTTCCGCCCCGGCAAGGGGGAGAACGGCGAACTCCCGCCCAACGATTGGGAGTCGGTCTTCGGCGGCCCGGCCTGGACCCGCACCGACCGCGGCGACTGGTATCTGCACCTCTTCGCCCCCGAGCAGCCCGACCTCAACTGGGAAAACCCCGAGGTGCACGCCGAGTTCGAGGCCATCCTGCGCTTCTGGCTCGACCTCGGGGTGGACGGCTTCCGGGTCGATGTCGCGCACGGCATGGTCAAGGCGCCCGGCCTGCCGGACATCGGCCACGGCCAGCAGGCCAAGCTGATCGGCAATCAGGTGCTGCCGTTCTTCGACCAGGACGGGGTACACACCATCCACCGGGCCTGGCGCCGGCTGCTGGACGGCTACGGCGAGACCCACGGCAAGCACGTGGTCGGCGTCGCCGAGGCCTGGGCCCCCACCGCCGAGCGCCTCGCCCTCTACGTCCGCCCCGATGAACTCCACCAGGCCTTCAACTTCCAGTTCCTGAACGCCCCTTGGGAGGCCGGCGCGCTGCGCGAGGTCATCGACGCCTCGCTCGCCGCCACCACCTCGGTCGGCGCCCCGACCACCTGGGTGCTGTCCAACCACGACGTCGTACGGCACACCACCCGGCTCGGCGGCGGCCTGGACCGCGCCCGCGCCGCCACCCTCCTGATGCTGGCGCTGCCCGGCTCCGCCTACCTCTACCAGGGCGAGGAACTGGGCCTGCCCGAGGTCACCGACCTCCCCGACGAGGTCCGCCAGGACCCGGCCTTCTTCCGCGGCGGCCGGACCGCGGGCGCCGCCGCCACCAGCGGCCAGGACGGCTTCCGCGACGGCTGCCGGGTGCCGCTCCCCTGGTCCGGCGAGCTGCCGCCGTACGGCTTCGGCGACGGCGGCAGCTGGCTGCCGCAGCCCGGCGACTGGGCCGCCCTCACCGTCGAGGCCCAGACCGGCGACCCCGCCTCCACGCTGGAGCTCTACCGCACCGCCCTCGCCCTGCGGCACCGGCTGCCGGGACTGGGCGACGGGGAGATGAACTGGGCCCCCGCGCCCGACGGCGTGCTCGCCTTCACCCGGCCCGGCGTGCTGTGCGCCGTCAACACACTGGGTCACGACGTGGAGCTGCCACCGCCCGGCGCGCTGCTGCTGGCCAGTGCCCCGGTGACCGGCAACGGGGCCGCCGCGGTGCTCCCCGGTGACAGCTGCACCTGGTGGGCAATCTGAGAGCCGAACGGTACAGTCCCCCACATGACCGCCCGGCTGGCCGATATCGCAGCGCAGGCGGGTGTCAGCGAGGCCACCGTCAGCCGGGTGCTCAATGGAAAGCCCGGAGTCTCCGCCACCACCCGCCAGTCCGTGCTTGCCGCCCTCGATGTGCTGGGCTACGAGCGCCCGGTGCGGCTGCGGCAGCGCAGCGCCGGGCTGGTCGGACTGATCACTCCGGAGCTGGAGAACCCGATCTTCCCGGCGTTCGCCCAGGTCATCGGGCAGGCCCTGACCCGCCAGGGCTATACGCCGGTCCTCGCGACCCAGACGCCGGGCGGCTCCACCGAGGACGAGCTGACCGAGATGCTGGTGGACCGCGGGGTGGCCGGCATCATCTTCGTCTCCGGGCTGCACGCCGACACCTCCGCCGATATGCAGCGCTATGAGCAGCTGCGCGGCCAGGGCGTCCCCTTCGTCCTCATCAACGGCTTCTCCGACAAGGTGCAGGCGCCGTTCGTCTCCCCCGACGACCGGGCCGCGGTGGACCTGGCGGTCACCCACCTCAGCGCGCTCGGCCACCGGCGGATCGGGCTGGCGCTCGGCCCCAAGCGCTTCGTTCCCGTGCAGCGCAAGATCGAGGGCTTCGTCCGCAGCATGCAGGACCGGCTACAGCTCGGTCCGGCCGAGGCGGAGCAGTTCATCCAGCACTCCCTCTACACCCTGGAGGGCGGCCAGGCCGCGGCGGGCGCGCTGATCGAACGGGGCGCCACAGCCATCGTCTGCGCCAGCGACATGATGGCCCTCGGCGCGATCCGCGCCGCCCGGCAGCGCGGCCTCGACGTCCCCGGTGACATCTCCGTGGTCGGCTTCGACGACTCCCCGCTGATCGCCTTCACCGACCCGCCGCTGACCACGATCCGGCAGCCGGTGACGGCCATGGGACAGGCCGCGGTACGGGCCCTCCTGGAAGAGGTCGGCGGCACCCCCGCCCCCCACAGCGAGTTCGTCTTCCACCCCGAACTGGTGGTGCGCGGCTCGACCGCCTCGGCCCCCCGCACCACGGCGCGGATTCCGAAGCCGTCGCGGGCTCACTGAGCGCCACATCCCCCGTGAGTACGGGGTCCTGGCATACCCCACAGGTCCGATACGAGGCCTCGAATACCCGCCCGAAGGATGATCGGCAAGACGTCCGTTTCTGGCAAACTGTCTGCCTATGGGTGATGCGAATACGAGGATTTTGGACGGCCCGCCGACCACCCCGCCACCCAAGGGGGAACACGCGGACCGCCCGGTGACCGACCGTCGATTGGCCCGTCTGCGGGCCCCCCGCTCCCCCCGGCTCTGGTTCGAGATTCTGCTGATCGCGGTCAGCTACTGGACCTACTCGGTGGTCCGCAACGCCGTGCCGGAGCAGAAGATCCAGGCGCTGAAGAACGCCGACTGGGTCTGGCAGACGGAGCACTTCCTGGGCATCGCCGTCGAACGCACCGTCAACCACGCGGTGAACTCCGTGACGTGGCTGATCGTCACGATGAACTACTACTACGCGACACTGCACTTCGTCGTCACGATCGGCGTCCTGATCTGGCTCTACCGCTGGCACCCCGGCCGCTACGCCGCCGCCCGGCTGGCCCTGTTCACCACCACCGGTCTCGCGCTGATCGGCTACTACCTCTACCCGTTGGCGCCGCCCCGGCTGATGCCGGACGGCGGCTTCGTCGACACCCTCGTACACCACGGCACCTGGGGCTCGATGGCGTCCGGCAACCTCGCCGCGATGTCCAACCAGTACGCCGCGATGCCGTCGATGCACATCGGCTGGTCGCTGTGGTGCGGCATCACGATCGCCTTACTGGCCAAGCCGCTCTGGTGCAAGGCCCTCGGGCTCCTCTACCCCACCGTCACCCTGCTGGTGATCATCTCCACCGCCAACCACTTCTGGCTGGACGCGGTGGGCGGCGTGCTGTGCCTGTCCCTGGGCTTCGCGTGCGCCTCTGTCTGGTACGGGTCGCTGCCGCATCGACTGGCGCGGGTGCTGCCGGCTGCGGCGTGAGGCGGGGCCTCATGCGGCCTCCCCCGCACCCTCCCCGGGAAGGGGCGAGCGCGGGGGAGGCCGCATGAGGCCCTGGCGCTACCGTGCGCGCGGAAACGCACAGGGTGCGCGCCGCGTGGCCACCGGGTCAGTCCCGGATGACGCCGTCAGCAGTGGGAGGCCGCCTTTTGGCCTCGGTGTGATACCACTCGATGAGGTGCGTGCGGAAGAGCATGGCAGCGAATTCGGGATCCCAGTCCGCACTGAATTCGGGCACCACATTCTGCCGCCATTCAAAGGCCACCCCGGGATGACTCGCCATGGCGAAGGTGGCAGTGATCCAGACACCCTGCTCTCTCCGGTCGACAAGCATTTCCCGCAAGGAACCCTGATCCTCTTCCGAGGCCAGACTCTTCGGGAGGGAGCTTTCCAGGGACCGCTGAAACTGCGCGAGCCACTGTTCCACCTCCATGCCGCCACGCGGCGTATGGTCCACGGTCTCTCCTCTCGATACCGTCATTCCAGGAATGCCGTGATGATGCCGACCGGCCGACCGTCCTTGGAGGCGTCGTCTTCGCGCTCCGTGAACACCACACGGAACATCTTCCCGGTGGCCGTACGGTTCCTCACCACCATCGACCCGCCATCTTTCTCGTATTTCCCGTCTTCGAGGGTATCGTCGATCCAGCCGAGCAAGGAAGTGTCATCTTCCGGGTGCTTGTCCTGAATGTGCGTGTAGCCGAACTTCGGATCCCCCTGCCGCAGCGGCACGTCCTCGCCGTTCTTCCCGAAGAACGAGTTGCGTATGTGCCACTTTCCGACCACCGATTTCTGAGCCGCCGGCGAGGCCATGCGCACATGCGAAACCGTGGCGGCCTGCGCGGGCGCCGCGAAGACGCCCAGAAATCCAGCCGAGGCGACGGATGCCGACAGAATCCCCGCCAGGATCCTCTGTTTACCCCACATCATCATTCCTTTGCGTTGGAATTGATCAACGCATAAAAGGAAATCAGAAAACGATCAAGGGGACGAGGGGCGGAATAAGCCCCGCCGCCCCCGCCGATAAATCGAAAAATGTCCGCCGTTCACCTTTTCCGGCCACCGCCGGAATCACCGGCGCACACCACCGCTCTCCCGCCATGAGCCATGCCGCAGCAGCCGGGTCCCCGTCGTCCGGACCGGGAACCGGCTGGCTGAATCGCGTCGCTCACGGCAGCGGGCGCACGGGCCGCGCGGGCAACGCCCGGGGCGGGTACCCCCGGCCCCCTACGCCCCGTAAAAGAGCTCCTCGACGACGCCCCGCGCCCGCCGCGTGACCCGGCGGTAGTCGTCGATCATCTCGCCCGTCTGGCCCTCCTCGTAGCCGAGGTAGCGGCCCACGGCCGACAACTCGCGGCCGTCGACGGGGAATGTGTCGCCGGGGCGGCCGCGGACGACCATCACGGCGTTGCGGACGCGGGCGGCCAGGACCCAGGCCTCGTCCAGGGTCTGGGCGTCCTCGGTGCCGATCAGTCCGGCGGCGTGGGCGGCGGCCAGCGCCTCGCGGGTGCGGGTGGTGCGCAGGCCGGGGACTTCCCAGCCGTGCTGCATCTGGAGCAGCTGTACGGTCCACTCGACATCGCTCAGGCCGCCGCGCCCCAGCTTGGCGTGGGTGGTGGGGTCCGCGCCGCGGGGCAGCCGCTCGGCCTCCATCCGGGCCTTGAGCTTGCGGATCTCACGGACCGCGTCCTCGCCGAGGCCCTCGGCGGGGTAGCGGAGCGGGTCGATGAGTTCGATGAACCGCTCGCCCAGTTCGATGTCGCCGGCGACCGGTTCGGCGCGCAGCAGGGCCTGCGACTCCCAGACCAGTGACCAGCGCCGGTAGTAGGCGGCGTACGAGGCGAGCGTCCGCACCAGCGGGCCCGTCCGGCCCTCCGGGCGCAGGTCCGCGTCGATGAGCAACGGCGGGTCGGAGGAGGGGAGTTCGAGCAGCCGGCGCATCTCGTTGGCGACCGCGTGGGCGGCCTTGGCGGCCTCCTGCTCGTCGGCGCCCTCGCGCGGCTCGTGGACGAAGAGGATGTCGGCGTCCGAGCCGTAGTTGAGCTCATGGCCGCCGAAGCGGCCCATGCCGATCACCGCGAAGCGGGTGGGCAGGGTGTCGCCCCACTGGTCGCGGACGGCGGCGCGCAGCGCACCGGCGAGGGTGGCGGCGTTGAGGTCGGAGACGGCGGAGCCGACGGCGTCGACGGAGTGGCCGTGGTCGTTCGCCGCCGGGCTGAACTCCGTGCCGTACGCGCCGATCACATCCGCTGCGGCCGTACGGAACAGCTCTCTGCGGCGCACCCCGCGGGCCGCCGCGACCGCGGCCTCGGCACCGTCCGCGCGGCCGACCGCGGCCAGCACCTCCTGCTCCAGGGCGGCCCGGCCGCGTGGCTGGAGCCCGTCGGGGGCGCCCAGCAGGGCGACCGCCTCGGGGGCGCGCAGCAGCAGGTCGGGGGCGAGCCGGCCGGCCGAGAGCACCCGGGCGAGGTTCTCGGCGGCGGCGCCCTCGTCGCGCAGCAGCCGCAGGTACCAGGGGGTCTTGCCGAGCGCGTCGGAGACCTTGCGGAAGTTGAGCAGTCCGGCGTCCGGGTCGGCGGAGTCAGCGAACCAGGCGAGCAGCACCGGCAGCAGGGTCCGCTGGATGGCGGCCTTGCGGGTGACGCCGGAGGCGAGGGCTTCCAGGTGGCGCAGGGCGGCGACCGGGTCGGCGTAGCCGAGGGCTTCGAGGCGGTGGCCGGCGGCCCTGGCGGAGAGCCGGGTCTCGCCGGGCTCCAGGTGGGCGACGGCGTCGAGCAGCGGCCGGTAGAAGAGCTTCTCGTGCAGCCGGCGCACCTCGCGGGCGTGCCACCGCCATTCCCTGCGGAGGGTGTCGACCGGCTCGGTGCGCAGGCCCAACGAGCGGGCCAGCCGCCGGAGTTCACCCTCGTCCTCGGGCATCAGATGCGTACGGCGCATCCGGAAGAGCTGGATCCGGTGTTCCAGCGTGCGCAGGAAGCGGTAGGCGGCGTCCAGGGCCGCGGCGTCCTGGCGTCCGACGTAGCCACCGGCCGCCAGCGCGGCGAGGGCGTCGAGGGTGGTGGCGCTGCGCAGGGTGGCATCGCTGCGGCCGTGGACGAGTTGCAGCAGCTGGACGGCGAATTCGACGTCGCGCAGCCCGCCGGGGCCGAGCTTGAGTTCCCGTTCGACCTGCGCGGCGGGGATGTTCTCGACGACCCGGCGGCGCATCTGGCGCACATCGGCGACGAAGTTCTCCCGCTCGGCGACCTCCCAGACCATGGGCGCCAGCGCGTCCACGTACTCCTGCCCCAGCTGGAGGTCGCCGGCCATCGGGCGGGCCTTGAGCAGCGCCTGGAACTCCCAGGTCTTGGCCCAGCGCTGGTAGTAGGCGAGGTGGCTGCTGAGGGTGCGGACGAGCGGGCCATTGCGGCCCTCGGGGCGCAGATTGGCGTCCACCGGCCAGATCGTGCCCTCGGCGGTGTTGTCCGAGCAGAGCCGCATCATGCGGGCGGCGAGCCGGGTCGCGGCCTGGAGGGCCTTGGCCTCGTCCACGCCCTCCTTGGCCTCGGCGACGAAGATGACATCGACGTCGGAGACGTAGTTCAGCTCGCGGCCGCCGCATTTGCCCATGCCGATGACGGCCAGCCGGCTCACCGCGGCGTCGCCGGGCGCCTCTTCGTAGGAGATCTCCAGGGCGGCCCGGACGGTCGCGGTGGCCAGGTCCGCCAGCTCCGCGGCGGCCTCGGCGACATCGGTCGTGCCGCACACATCGCGGGCGGCGATGCCCAGCAGGGAGCGGCGGTAGGCGGTGCGCAGCGCGTCGGCGCGCGGCCGTTCGGCGTTCTCCCCGCCCCAGATCCCCTCGGCGAGCGCCAGCTCGAACTCGGGGGTGGTGGGGTGCAGGTCCACCGACTCGTAGGTGACCAGCGACTGCCAGTCGTGCGGATGCCGGACGAGGTGGTCGGCGAGCGCCTCGGAGGCGCCCAGCACTCCCAGCAGCCGGTCGCGCAGCGGTTTCGCCGCGACGACGGTGCTCAGCAGCGCCTGCTGCTCGTCCGGCTCCTGGGCCTCGACCAGCCGGGCCAGGCTGTGCAGGGCGAGGTCCGGGTCCGCGGTGGCGCCCAGCGCCTCCAGCAGCACCGAGTCATCGCGTACGGACGCGAACGGAGCGGAATCGAGCAGCGCCCCGGCCGCCGAGGGGTCGGTGAAACCGTGCCTCAGCAGCCGGGTGAAGGTGCTGCTCCGCCGTCCCTGCGGAGCGGGAAGTGCCATGGGTGCAAGCCTCTCGGTGGCGCGGTGGCTCAGAGCACGGGCAGCATCTTGCGCAGCTCGAAGGCGGTGACCTCGGAGCGGTACTCCTCCCACTCCTGCTTCTTGTTGCGCAGGGATTGATGCGCAGGTCTCTCCATGTGGCCTGACTCTACCTGCGCTCTTGCTGACCTGCGATGGAGCGGGTGTTGCCGGTCGTCATTGGTCCTCTTTGGGCGCCCTCGGACGGCCCACAGACGGCCCGGGAGGGCCCGCTCCAAGTTCACCTTGCCCGTCCCATCACTGAACGGATGAACGATTTGCATGCACTCGAAGATGCCCTGTCACCGGCCCGCTACGCTGGGGTTCACCACCAGAGAGACGGAGGCGCCCCCAGCATGGGACCGAAGACAGCCAAGGTCTACGAGACGCTGCGGACAATGCTCGCCTCCGGAGAGTACGCGCCCGGTGACAAGCTGCCCTCGGAGCGGACCCTGGTGGAACAGCTCGGTATCGGCCGCACCGCACTACGGCAGGTGTTGGCCCGGCTGGTCGCGGAAGGCGCGCTGGAGGTACGCGGCCGGAGCAGCTACCGCGTCCCGGGAGGTGTGTCCGTAAGGGCACCCGAGGGGCTGGAGCCGTGGCAAATCCACGGCGAGCGGAACATCTACGACAACCGGTGGGTCAAGCTCCAGCTCTGGGATGTCGAGCCTCCCGGGGTGGAGCGGTTTGAGCACCATGTGGTCCGGCTGCACCACGTTGCCATCACCGCCGTCCTGGACGATCAAGACCGCGTGCTCATGATGTGGCGGTACCGCTTCGTCCCTCAGCAGTGGGGTTGGGAACTGCCCGGCGGGATCGTGGACGCCGGGGAAGACCCGTCCGAGACGGCGCAGCGCGAAGTGGAGGAAGAGACCGGCTGGCGCCCGAAATCAGTGGAGCACGTCGTCACCTATCAGCCCATGGTCGGCATGGTCGACTCGCCTCACGAGATCTACGTGGGGCATGGCGCTGAGCGTGTCGGCGACCCTACCGATCTGGAGGAAGCCGGCCATATCGAGTGGGTCCCCCTCGCGGACATTCCAGGTCTCATGGCTCGCGGCCAGCTCATGGGGTCCGGCACTCTCGTCGCACTGCTGCACATCCTGGCAACCCGCGACAAGGGGCGCGCTACAACTTCGCACTGAGGAGATCAACGCGGCGACGCTGGCGGACCGACCCGGTACGGTTCGCCAGCAGCCGCGCCTGCCTCACCTGGGTGTGCGCGTCGTCGTACTCGCCGCGCGCCAGGTGGGCATGCGCAAGGTCGATGTGCAGCCCCGCCTGGGCGCGCACGAACGTCGGGTCCACCACTTCCAGCGCGTCGTAGAGTCCGCTGACCGCGCCGGCATCACCAAGCATCGCCAGGACGTGACCGCGCCAACGAGCAAGGTGGCCTCCATTGAGGAAGATGCTCGGTAGATCAGGGTCGCGGTCGTCCGGGCCAGGCGGAATGGACGCGGCTGCGGCATCGAGCGCCCGGCAAGCGTCGTCGGGCATGCCGGCATGGGCACACAGCTCCGCCTCCGCCGCGTACAGCCACGCCCAAAGGCGCGGAGATCCCGCTTGGCCGAGCGAACGCTGCGCTTCACGAACGAGGTCAACACCGAGCGCAGGACGGCCAGCCTCCATGAGGACGTAGGCCTGCTCAGCCGTGGCATGCGCGAGATAACTCGGTGCTTCCGCATCACGGGCAGCCCGCTTTGCGAGTTCATAGTGCCGCCAGGCCCGGTCTACCGCACCAGCGTCAATCGCTTGCCATGCAGCAAGGGTTGACGCTCCAACCAGCGCAAGAGCCACTGGCCGGCGGGCGCTGGGAAGTACGGCAAAGGTCAGCGTCTCTTCGAGTCGAGCCAGGTGCCCCGACATTTGATCGACCAACGCCGATGCACCTCGCTCGCGGTCCATCGTGCGCAGCACCTCGGTCTGATCATTGAACGCCTTGACCAAGGACTCGCTGACACTTCGTGCCGAGTCGATCCTGGCCAAGAGTTCGTCGTACCCGTCGGCCACGGCGACAGACGGAGCCTCAGGTTGAGTGCCCCTCAGTTCGGCATCCGTGACACCGAAGAGTCGCCGGAGAATCGCGGCGTAGCGGTCCGAAATCGCACGTCGGCCGTTCTCCCACTCAGACACGTAGACGCGCAGGCTCGCGGTAGAGGCAACGTCAATGACGTGCCGTCGGGCGAACTGTTCAATCTCGCGAACCAGTCGCTCTTGAGACCACCCACGCGCCGCGCGGACATCGCGAAGCCTTGCGCCCATCGGTCACCGCCTAGCCGTAGCTCGCTTGCCGTTCACTCCAGGATGCCTCACATCATCGCAGGTCAACAGGGGTTAACAGCAACGGAGTTAACCCCTGTTGGCTACCGACACCCCCACCTCGGACGGTCTCCTAGAAGTGCACCGAGAGGGGCGACATCCGCTCGACTCGACGAACCGCTTGACTCTGGTGCGCACCAGATGCCAACCTTCTGGTGCGCACCAGATGGCGGGCGGGTCCCAACATCGGTGCGTGTGTAGGGCAAATGCGTGATCTGCGCCGCCCGGACGCCCCGGTGACACGGGTCGAAAGGAAGCGGTCGTTGCTTGAGAACTGAACAGTGATCGTGCGGGGCTGACGCGAGAGCGGCGGTCGCGGTAGGTGCCTAGGGCGAGGGTCCGGGGGCAAACCGCCGTGATGGACGACGTTCTCCTTCTAGCGCTCGGCAAGCGGTAGGAGCAGTACAGCGGGGCCCCAATGCACGTGGCGAGATGAGACAGATCGCCCCCGAGACGACCGGGTGATGTCGTCGGCGGCACCACATGCCACCTGCACCGGCTCTGGAGAACACCCTCTGGGTGCCACCCCGTGCAGCCGCCCTGCTGGCGTCAGAGCAGTGACGATGACGCGCCCGATTTCCCGGCTCGGGACCGGTGCGCCGTGGCAACGGCGCACCGGTGAAGCCGTATCCCTGCTTTCTGTGGGAGGTCGGTGTGAACCGACGACATACCGAGGCGCCGTCCGGACGGACCGGCCGGCGGCGCCCGTACAACATCCGGTCCGTCTACCTGGCCCGCAGCGCTTTGGCGCTGCCGGTTGCCTCCTCCGCCCGTCTGGACCGCGCTCAGCGTGCGTCTGTACGGGCGGGGTTGAGGGGAGCCGGAAGGTCCGGCCCCGAGAGGGGGAGTTTGATGGAGATCGCTGCCGCGGTTGTCGCGGTCATCGGCACCGTGCTGGGTGCTGGTGTTGTCGGTGTCCAGCAGTACTACGCGGCTCGGTCGCAGCGCCGTGAGGCTCTGCGGGACCAGGCCCTGAAGGCCCTGACCGAGCTGAGCACCGCGCTGGCCGATCACCGCCGCGCGATGTGGATGCGCGAAGACCTGCGGCTGTCCGGTGCGGCGCCGGCTGATGTGGCTGCCGCCCGCGAGGCCAGCCACGTCACCCGGTCCGCCGTCACCGCCCCGCAGATCGCCCTGACGACGCTGCTGCCGCAGGTCCGCGCAGATGTGGACACCGCTGTACGCGCCACGTACGACATGCGCGGCGCCTCGAACGCTGTCGCCCTGGCGTCCCTGCGCGAGTCGGCCGTCGATGCGGCCGACGCCCTGACCGGCACAGCGGCACGCACCCTGTCCCGTCCCTGCCCCCCCACCCCACAACGGCCTGCACCCCCCGGAGTAGCCGCTCCGAGGGGTGCCTTCGGGCCGTCCATCGTTGAAGGAGTACACGACCCATGAAGAACATCGTTGCTGGTCATGAAGCTGTTACCGCGGCTGATTTCGCGGCGCTGGCGTTCGGCATCGACCTGGAGCTGTTCGCCGGCCCGGTCACGGAGACTCTGGAGGAGCGGAAGGCTCGGCTGGACGTGGCCCGCGAGGTCCTCGCCGACCTCCGACAGGACGATCCGGCGGCCGCCGCCTTCGCTGCGGAACTGCTGCGCAACAAGAAGACGGCCCCCAGGAAGCCGACCAGCCTCAGCAAGCGTCGGTCGGCGCGCCGGACGGCCACGCGGTACCCGCACCCCGCGGCGGTGGCCGCGTGAGCCAGCAAACGCGGCCGCACGCCCAGCAGATTGCAGCGCTGCACGCGCTCCAGTCGGGCCTGACGAAGACGCTCGTTACGGTCGCGGTGGTCGCGATGACGTTCACCGCCACGAACGTGACTCTGTTCGCCATCGATCACCACATCAACCCGTGGATCGCCTGGCTGCTGGATCCGATGGTGGCGGTGGCGCTCGGCACGGTGCTGATCGTGGACGGCCGCCTGTCCGAGTACGGCGTGCACCCCTCGGGGTGGGCGTCGGGTCTGCGCTGGTTCGCCGGCCTCGGCACCTGGATCATGAACTGCTGGAGCTCCCTGTGGCCGAACGGAGCCCCGTTCGGCATCCCCCGCGACGTGGACCCCGCAGGGCTTGTCCTCCACTCGATCCCCCCAGTCCTCCTGATCGTTCTCGCCGAGGCGATCACGTTCTACCGGCGCGCGATCCTCGGCAAAATCGCCGAACTCCGCGCCCTGGTGGACACGGAGGCCAGCGAGGTGGACGCCGCACCCGTCCACCCGGCATCCACCGCACCGTCCACCACCGCCCCCGAGCCATCGCAGGCCGAGCGTCCGGCGCTGCCGGTGCGTCAGCCGTCGCTGGTCATCTGCGGTGACCAGGCGGTGTATGCCCTCACCGTTCCCCCCGCGTCCGCCTCGGGCGACGAGGAGGAGCCGGAGGCGGAGAAGCTGCCCGCCGATGAGGCGCTGAACGTCATCCGCGCCTGCTGGGCGATGGGGGAGACGATCGCGGAGGCGGCACGGAAGTCCACCCGTTCCACCTCCTACGTCCACAAGGTCTACCAACGCCTCAAGGACAGCGCCGACACGTCCACCCAGGAGCCGTCCAAGGCTCTGGTGCCCGTCGGGTCGGGCGCGGCACGGTGAGCCGCCCGCGATTCTGGGACCCCGACGGCAAGCGGTACGGCATCCCGACCTACCCCTACCGGCTCGCCCCTGACGGTCTCGCTACGCGCCGCCAGCTCCGCGCGCAGCAGCTGCGGCCTGGCGGTCAAAGCATCGCCGCGCAGATCCTGTGGCGCTCGCGCCGCTGCCGCACTGGCATCCGCGCGGCCTATCTCTATCGCACCGACCTGGCCAAGCCGGTCCGTCCAATGACGCCGGCCAAATGGCAGGCCGTCGCCGCCGCGCTCGCCGCTCGCCGCACCTGCCCCGGCTGCGGCCTGGACCGCGGCTACACCATCCCCACCTCCCTCGGTGTCTGCGTGACCTGCGCGGACGCTCCTGCTCTCGCTGCCTGACCTCGAACGGAGCCTGTTGTGAAGCGTCGTCATCTGATCCTGTCCGCCACGCTCGTCGTGGGTGCGGCGGTCGGCGTCTCCCACGCCGTGCAGCTCAGCGCCTACGGCGTTCCCGTCTCGCTGATCGTCTCTTGTGCGTTGGCCACGGGTGCCACGGCCCTGGTGGTCGCCTCGCGCGTCGCGGACGTCTTCGACTTCACCACGCACCGCTGCCGGGTGCCCGGGTGTGACTTCCGGGCGCGGGTGCGCGGGGTGAACGCGGCGGAGAACCGGCGCTGGCAGGAGACCGCTGCCGAGCACCCCGCCCACACCTACCGCCGCTGAGGAGCAGCTGCTCTTTGCCCGTTTCAGCGCCCCGGCCCGCTTCCTAGGGCCTGGCCGGGGCGCCCACTCCCGCGAAGGAGCTTCACCAGTGTCTGACACCACCACCGAAGCCACCACCACAACCCCCTCCAAGGCACCCGAATCCGCCACCACCACCGCCGAAGTTGACGGCGCATCCGTACCGATCGAGTTCACCCTCACCCAGGCCCCGGCCGAGGTCGAGACGCCCACCCAGACGCGCGCGGCCCACCGCCTGCGGGCGCTGCCCGCAGCCGTGTTCGGCGTAGAAGCCCTCTCCACCGGCTCCGCGGCCCTGTACTCGGCAACCGGGCTGACCGGGGCGCTGACGGCGGCCGGCGTGGTCGTCGGCGGCGCTGCCCTTACCGCGGCAGGCGTGGCGACGGCCAAGTCCCGGAGCAAGCGCAGTCCGGGCCGTTCCCACGGTTTCCACAGCGGCGGCCTGGGCGGTGCCGGCCGGTCGCACCGGGCCTCCTCAGGTGCTGGTTCGCGTTCGGCTGGAGCGGGCGGCATCGGCCGTCAGCGCCGGGGCAGCGCTCTCGGAGCGAGCAGCGCAGGAGCCTCGACCCCCCGCACCCCGGCCGCCCAGGGCCACACCCGCCGCGGCGGCGCAGGCCATTCCTCCACGGCGATGACCGACCGGCGCCGTCCCTCCGCGGGCAACGGCGCCACTGCCGGCACGGGTGACTCCGGGTCGGGGAAGTCCGGTAGCGGGCGGCACCGTCCGGGCGGTGCGGGCGGGCTGCTGTCCCGTCTCGCTGGCCGTCAGGGCCGTACCACCGACTCTGCCAGCAGTGGCCTTAGCGGTGGTGGCGGGTCTTTGTCGAAGCCGTCTGCCGGTCGTTCGCAGGGTGCGCGGTCGACGGTGGCCGCCGCCACCGGCCGCGCTGCCCGTGCCGCGGCGCGTGGTGTCGCGGCGGCCGGGCGCAAGGCGGCCGGGGCGTGGGGGTCCCCGCGGATGCAGTCCGTTCGGGACGCCGTCCGCAGCGGCTATCTCCGCCTGGCCAACCAGGTGCAGTCAGCCGCCCCGCCGCTGCTGGCGCGGCTGGGGGACCGGATTCGCAGTGCCCGGCGGGCGCTGGCAAAGAGGGGCAGGGCCGCGGTGCCGTTCCTTCTGCGGGCGGCCCGTGCTGGCCTGCTGGCCGGAGCCCTCGGAGCCATCGTGTCGGTGCCGGGTCTGATCCTGCGGGGCGTGGCCGCCACGTGCGGCGGGGTGCTGCGGTGGTTGCACCTGGCGCCGCGGAGCGGCAAGCCCTGGGGTGCCCGCTTCACCCGCTGGGGCCCCAAGGCCGCCAAGTGGGCCTTCACCAAGCTGATGCGCTCGGCGAAGGACAAGTACGCCGCAGCGGTCCGGCCGGACGTGCTGACCGACTTCGCCGAGCCCGGCCGCCGCGCCACGGCCGGGCCGGGCGGGGCGTTCGCCTGGCCGAGCGATCATTTCGGAGGGAATCTGGTGTCCGTCTTCCAGCGTGAGACCGAAGGCGTCCGCGACGCCTACGCCCGCTATGAGCCGCCGATGATGCTGGCGGTCGCCGCCGAGTACTGGGGCCTGCCCGAGGGGCTGACCTCGACCGGTGAGGCGATCCGGCAGCTGGCGGTCAACGTCGCCGACAAGTACCCGGCCGACGCCCGCATGGCGGACCTGGTGGCCCAGGTCTACTCCCTGCTGCACCAGGCCGCCCAGAAGGCCGCCGAGGTCGGCCCGCTGTTCGCGAAGGTCCACGAACACGACCTGCGCCGCTATGAGGAGCCCCGGCCCGGCGAGCACATGTGGAACATCCTGGAGCGCCGCCAAGACGGCTCCTTCTCGCAGCGTCAGCCCTCGCACTTCGTCGCGGTGACGCAGGACGTCGCGCACGTCTACGCCCGCTACGAGCCCGGTCACATGAAGCAGGTCGCGGCCGAGTTCGAGGGCATCCCCGGCGGCATCGAGAACGTGGCTGCCGCCGTGCAGCTGCTCCAGGTGCGCAGCAACGAGCGGTACCCGGTCGACAAGGCCGTCGTGGACGCCCTCGCCGACGTCCACATGCTGCTGCTGAAGGCCGCGAGCGCGGCGCAGGACCTGATGCCGAACTTCCGCCGCCTGCACGCCCCTGACATCTCCCGCCACGAGGCGCCCCGCAACGGCGAGGAGTCCGAAGGCATGTGGGACGTCTAACCGCACCCCGTCACACCGCTTTCCGTGGGCCGGGCACCGACTGGTGTCCGGCCCACGGCGCTCCCTCCCGCCACGCGACACCGAAGGAGCTTCTTCCGATGGCAAGCAACGCCCCGGCCCTGGACTGGGCCTGGAGCACCACCCCCGCCACCACCGCCGCCCTGGTGGCGGGCGGCGCGTACAGCGTCGCGACTGTCGGTGCGGCCACCGGCCTGCCGGCCTCTTACGCCCTGCTGGTCAGCGGGGTCGGCGCTGCCGCGCAGGCCGGTGCCGACCTCTACCAGCGCCGCCCCGCCGGCCACACCGCCGCCCGGTGCGCGGCCTGGCTGGCCACCGGTGGCTGGACTGCCGTCACCCTGGCCGGGCACACCGCCCTGACCTGGGGCGCCACCGGATGGTGGGCCGCTGGCACCGCGGCTGGGATGACGCTGGCGCGCGGCCTGGTCCGCGCCGAGCAGAGCGCCCGCACCGAGCGGGCCAGCAGGCGCCTGCAGAAGTGGGCCAACGACCAGGCCAAGGAGTGGCACGAGCGTCTGCACCGCCTCTTCCGCCTGGAGGAACACGAGGTGGAAGGCGTCAAGCCCTGGACCGGCGACGTCGGATACACCGTGCGCGTGCGGATGCCGTCCGACACCCCGGAGCTGCCCGCGGACGCGATCCGGAAGCTGGCGGTGGACCTGCGCCTGCCCAAGGGCGGCGGCATCCAGATCGTTGACGGCGAGGTCTACGGCGAACTCCACATCCGCGTCACGGCCAAGGACGTCCTTGCCGAGACCATCGACTTCCCCGACGACCTGACCGCCACCAGCATCTACCAGCGCATGCAGATCGGGCTGCTGACCGACGGGGAGCCCGCGGACTTCCCGCTGGCGGATGTCTGCGCTCTGGAGATCGGCCAGACCGGCTCCGGCAAGTCCAATCTCATCAACGTCACCAACGCCCAGCTGCTGCGCACCGTCGATGCGGTGGTGTGGCACCTGGACGTCACCGGGGCGGGTATCAGCCTGCCGTGGCTGCGCAGTTGGGCCATCGACGGCACCAGCGAGGTCCCGCTCATCGACTGGACCGCCGACACCGTCGAAGAAGCGCACATCATGCTGGACGTGGCCATCGCCGCCATCAACACCCGCAAGGCCGCCTACCAGGACCTCATGCATGAGGCGAACGACGACAAGATCCCCGTCAGCCCCGAGGTGCCGGCCATCATCCTCGTCGTCGACGAGATCGCCGAACTGCCCTACGAGATCCTCGCCAAGCTCGACAGCGTCGTCGACACCGGCCGCGCCGCCCGCGTCCGCACCGTCATCTCCGGCCTGCGCGCCACCCAGGACGTCATCACCGCCGCGATGAAGAAGCAGTCCCGCGTCCGGATGGGCATGCGCGTCTCGGACCCCGAGGAGCTGCACCACCTCTTCCCCACCGGCAGCGGCAGGCTCGACCCCAGGGCCGCGGCCCACAAGGGGTCGGGGTTCCTGTCCGCGCCGGACGAAGACGACGTCGACACCCAACCGGGGTCGTTCAAGTGCTTTCGGATCAAGCCCCGCGTCATCAACACCATCTCCCCGCAGCTGGCCGAGCGGCGCCCGGTCGTGGACGCGGTCAGCCTCGACACCGAACCGGGCCGCTACTACGCCAGCCGCTGGGGCCGCATCCTGCCCCGCCTCTACAAGACCAAGAAGCTCAGCCCCACCACCCACCCCTACACCGACATGGACATCCTGTGGCCGCCGCTGGACGCGGCCACCGGCCTTCCCGTCACCACCAGCGGCAAGCCCCGCAAGACCACCGACCCCATCACTCCGGCCGCAGGAAGCGAGAGCGCCCCGGCCCGGCCGCGGTTCGGATCGGATGCACTGGCTGCCCTGCTCGCCGCCCCCGCAGGGGACACCGGCCAGCGGACGGGCGCTGACGAGTCGCAGGTGATCCGGGCCGAGTTCGGGCGCGTCGTCCAGCAGGCCGGCGTCCCGGCCGACCGACCCAACCCCGTCCCGCAGCTCCTGGCCGACGCCCACAACGCCGTCGTGGCCGCGGGCGGCCGGATGCACACCGCCGACCTCGCCGAGCCCCTGGGCATGGACTCGCTCGTGCTCGGCACCGAACTCGGCAAGCTCCTGCGCGAGGTGGGCATCGAGCGCCCCGGCAAGGGCACCGTCCGCGCCGGAACGGACGGCGAATCCAAGTCCGGCTACACCGCCGAGACCCTCGCCGCCGCCATCCGCGCCTACACCGTCCGCAACGGACAGTAACCACAACCGCGCGTGGTGGGACCCCCACACTCCGCCCCACCACACACCCCCACACGCTGTGGGACTCCCACACACCTGTGGGGGCCGGTGACCTGCATGTGTGGACGTGGGAGTCCCACAAAAAACATGCCCCCAAGAGCCCCTGAACGCCCGCCTGACGGCCTCTGGGGCTCTTCTCCGGCACGCGTGGGACTCCCACGCAGAAACCCGCTCACACGACAGAAAGTGACCCCGTCATGGTGCTTTCGATCAGCGGCATCGTCCTGACCCTCGTCATCACCGCGGTGATGCTCCACACCCGCTACCTGCGCCTCGGCGGCGCCCTCGTCGCCGCCTGCCTGGGCTACTTCCTCGCCACCAGCGGCGCCGCCCCCGCCATCAACGGCTTCTTCACCTCCCTCGCCAAGGCCATCGCCGCCCTCGGCCACTCCCTCGGATAGGACGGCCCGCCATGCCGCTCACACCCCTGAGCTACACCGAGATCTCCGAAGCCCTCGACCACACCGATATCTGCCGCCTCCTCGACGACGACACCACCCGCCTCCTGACCGCCTCCAACACCCCCGCCGTACCCCGGCCCCGGCCCACCCCAGAGACCGAATCGCCGCGGCCTGCCGCAGAGCCCGTCGACCTTGCGGCCATCTGGCAGCACATCCGCGAAGAAGAGCACCGCCCCGACCACACCGCCCCGACTTCGCCGCAGCCTCCGGCTTGGACACGGTCCGCGCCGCCCGCCGCTCCGGCCGTACCGGCATGGGTGTGGCGCTACAGCGCCCTCGCCCTGAGCACCGGAGGAGCGGTCGGACTCGCCGGGTGGGGCATCGGCCAGACCGCCGCCTGGGGCCCCTACCTCGAACCCGCCCTCTACACCCTCGCCGTCATCGCCGTCGGCGGCGCCGCCTGCGCCATGGCCGCCGCCTCCCTGCTCGGCAAGGTCATCAGCGCCATCCGCGCCCGCCTGGAGCGCCCCCACATCACCCAGCACATCACCGCCACCGGCTTCCTCGGCCGCGCCAACGGCACCATCAACCACCGCTAGGAGACCGGACATGGGCTTCAACTCCCACGATGTCGTGACCCTCAAGCTGGACTGCGCAGGGTGGCACCACCCGTACATCGTCGACATCACCCGCATGCAGCTCGGCGAAATCCTCCTCAAGCTCGACGACATGGCGGCCGACACCGACGAGCAGGCCACCCCGGACCACGCACAGAAGTGGCCGTCCGCGGACGAGGCGTACGCCGCCGCCCCCAGCATCAGCAGCGAGAACGACTGGGCCATCCGCACCGCCGACGAGTGGGCGGACGAGGGCCTGGACCGGGAGTGGTACCTGCGCCACGCCGCGGTGCTGGACCGCATCGCCCTGCGCGACGATGCCGACCAGCGCACCGCCGCCGCGGAGGACGCCGACGCCACCGCCACCGTCCTGCTGGACCTCAGGCGCACCGCCGCGGTGCTGGACGCCGACGCCGCCGCCACCGTCCTGCTGGACCTCGACCAGGCGTCCCGCGGCTACGACCCGCGCGCCTACGTCCGCCAGCAGTACGCCCTGTGGGCAGCCGAGCAGCCCTCCGACCCGTGCGGCACCAGCAGCGACTAGCTACGCCCAGGGCGGCCGCACGTCTCGCCAAAGATCCGCGGCCGCCCTGGTCTCTCCGCTCCTCACAGAACAGGAGACATCCAGAATGACTCAACCTGTCTCGATCCGGCGATCCCGCCCGCGATTGTTGGCCGCATTCTGCGGAGTCGGCGGCGACACCGCCGGCTACCAGCAGGCAGGCGTCCACGTCACCGGTGTCGATCTGAAGCCTCAGCCCCGCTACGTCGGCGACGCCTTCCACCAGGGCGACGCGATCGAGTTCATCCGCGCCCACGGGGCGGAGTACGACTTCATCCACGCCGGTCCGCCGTGCCAGTTCGACTGCACCCTGACCGCCGGCACCAACGCCGCCAAGCGCTCCGGGTACCCCGATCTGTTGGAGCCGACCCGGGCGGCGCTGGAGTCCACCGGCCGGCCGTACGTCATCGAGCAGCCGCCCGGCCGGGCGTCGAAGCGTATGCGGGTGGACGTGACGCTGTGCGGCGAGATGTTCGGCCTGGCCGTCATCCGTCACCGCAACTTCGAATGGACCACTGTCCGCAAGGAGATCGCCGAGGCCATCCCGCCCTCCTACGGCCACTGGCTCGGCACTCAGTTCCTCGCCAACACCATGGAGGTGGCCGCATGACCAGCCCCGTGCACACCGCCCTGGACCTGGCCGCCCGCGGTATCCCGGTCCTGCCGCTGCGGGCGGGCAAGCGCCCCTTCGGCAACTGCCCGACGTGTGCGGGAAGTGCCTGCGGTGACCGCCCGCACATGAAGGCAGCCGGGCCCTGCCAGTGCCCGCGGCCGTGCCACGGCTGGGCTGCTGCCACCACTGACCCCGCCGTGCTCACCTCCCCGGATTGGGCCCCGGCCTGGCGGGAAGCCATGGCAGTCGCCTACCACCCCGGCGGCGCGGGACTGACCGTCGTGGACTTGGACACCGCCGACGCGGTCACCTGGGCCCGTCGCACCCTGCCGGCCACCCGGACTGTGGCCAGCACGAGGGGTGAGCACTGGATCTACCAGGGCACCGTGCGCTCTGTGAACGGCGTCCGTGACAGTGTCGACATCAAGTCCACGATGGCCTACGCCCGGTGGCTCGGTACCGGCACCGGCACCACGGCTCCCCTGCCCGACGCCGTCCGTGCCCTGGCGGCGAAGGAGCCTTCCACGGTCTTGCCCGCGCCGCACGCCATCACCGTGCCCGCACCGGTCGGGGGCGGGGAGTGTCGCCACCGCACGCCGGTCTACCTGGAGCGTGGCATCTGCATGGCCGAGCAGCGCATCGCCGATGCGCGCAGCGCGGTTCACACCACCGTGTACCGCACCTTCCTCGCCGTGCTGTCCGCCCATGGCGGCTGTGGCTGCCTGACTGATGCCCACGTCACGCGGCTGTTCGCCGCTGCGCAGGCCAAGGGCGAATCCACGCGGCACTGCACTGACGCGTGGACCAACGCTCGTACTCGGTTGGGGCTGTGATCATGGCTGACGACGAGAAGAACCCGGCCCGCGAGGTCATCACCGACTACGCGCAGGCGCACTTCCGGTACTTCCGCACCGCCGACGGGACCGTGTACGCGCAGAAGAACGGCCACCCTGTGGCCCGTCCGATCCGTTCGCAGGGCACGACGGGCAGTCACCGTCAGGAACTCATGGTCGGCCTGTTCCGCGACGGGCGCGGCGTGTTCAACGGGACTGCTCTCAAGGAGGCGCTGGACTTGATCGAGGCGCTTGCGCTGACCGAGGACGTGCAGCCCGTCCACATCCGCGTCGCCCCCGGCTTCGACGGAGCGACGTGGCTGGACCTGGGCCGCAACGACGGTCAGTCCGTCCGCATCCACCCCACCGGCTGGGACATCGCCATCCCCGACCCGCGCGAAGTGTGCTGGCGACGCACCCAGCTCACCGGCGAACTCCCCCTGCCGGCCAAAGACACCGACGGCAAGGGCATCGATCTGCTGCTGAGGCTGACCAACTTCGCCAACGCGGAGACCGAGTGCCTGGCCCTCGCCTGGCTGATCGGCTGCCTCGGCCCGTCCGTGCCCGTCCCCGCCCCCTTCCTCACCGGCCCCCAGGGCGCGGGCAAGTCGACCGCGGGGCGGATGCTCCTGCGGATCATCGAGGGCATGAGCAGCGACCTGCGCCGCCCCCCGAAGGACGAGGACAACCTGACCGCGGCCGTGGCCGCCGGGTGGATCACCGCCCTGGACAACCTCTCCCACATGACCCCGGACCTGTCCGACGCCATGTGCTGCATCGTCACCGGCATCGAAAACGTCAAACGCGCCCTCTTCACCGACGGGGACGTCTTCCGCGCCCGCTACCGCCGCCCCCTGCTCCTGACCGGCATCGACGTGGGCGTCATCCGCCCCGACCTCGCCGAACGCCTCCTGCCACTGCGGCTGGAGAGGCCCAAGGTCCGGCGCACCGAGGCGGAGCTGTGGGCGGAGTACGAAGAGGTTCTGCCCGTGGTCCTCGGGTCCTTGCTCGATCTCACGGTCAAGGTCCGCGCTGCCCAGGCGGAGACCCCTACCGACCTGCGGATGGCGGACTTCGCTCACCTGTGCGCGCAGCTCGACGCAGCGACCGGCCTCGGAGCACTCACCGCCTACCGGGCCAGCCTGGACGACCTGAACGACGACGTGATCGAGGGCGATCTCCTCGCGCAGACCGTCCTCAAACACGCCGACACCCTTGAGCCGGGCGGAGAGCAGCGGATGACCTCCACCGAGTGGCTGCACTGCCTCAGTCGCCTCTACAACGGCGACGAACTGCGTCCCCTGCCCAAGGGCTGGCCGACCACAGGCAAAGTCCTCTCCGACCGCCTCAAGCGCCTCCAACCGACCCTGGCTGCTCGCGGTGTCCTCATCGACACCGGCCGCACCAGCGAGGGCCGCTACCTCGAAATGACCCGCGTGCAGGCCCCGTCGCCGCACGATCCGAAGCGGATGTTCTGACCCGCGATTCGCACGATCGCCCGAACAAGCAAGAAGAGCACCACCCCCCACCACCGGCGAGGCGTGCTCTTCTTGCTGTTCGGCGGCAGCGCCGCCCTGCGATGGTCGCGCCGCGCAGCGGCTCCTTCTTCACGCTGTGAGGCGCACCGCACCACAACAGACACCACCCCTCTTTGTCCTAAGAGGGAAGACGCTGCGTCATCTGCGTCATACAGGCGAAAAAACGGCCCCTGACCTGCGGCTACAGCCATGACGCAGACGGCGGTCCCTGCGTCATCCTGCGTCATCTGCGTCACCCGATGACGCAGTCCATGACGCGCCGATGACGCACCCCCAAACCACTGCGTCACACAAAACCGCAGGTCAGAAGCCCAAATGACGCTAATGACGCAATGACGCAGAAATCCGAACCTCGGACACACGCGGAGTCCGAGAAAGCCCCCCGAGCCAACGTGACTCAACTCCGAGGACCCCATGAGCCGAACCCGTTTCGCTCAATCCGACCCCCGCGACACCCTCCGAGACGGCCTCCCGGACCGCTACCTCACCCCCGAAGACCTGGTGACGCTCTTCGGCCTGGAGAGCGTTGAAACCGTCTACACCTGGCGCAAGAAGCGCACCGGCCCGCCCGGATTCCGCGTCGGCAAGCACATCCGCTACGACCCCGCCGATGTCCGCGCCTGGGTCGCCCAGCAGACCGCCGCCGAAGCCGAAGCCGCCTGACAACGCGCGCCAACCGACCACCACCCACCCGCAGGGCGGGGCCACCGGCCCCGCCCTGCGGCATCCCAGAAGGGGCCAACTCGCCTCCATGGCCGGCCACATCCAAGACCGCTGGTACAAGACCGAAGCCCATTCCAACGGCAAGACCACCCGGGTCAAGTCCGACCGCTACGGCACCGGTATGCGCTACCGCGCCCGCTACATCGGCCCCGACGGCACCGAGAAGTCCAAGAGCTTTCCCGACGGCAAGAAGCGTCTCGCCGAGAAATGGCTTACGAAGATCGAGGCCGACATGGACAGCGGCCGTTATGTCGATCCGCAGGCCAGCCGGACCACTTTCCGGCAATACGCCGAAAAGTGGCTCCAGTCCCAGACCACGGATCCGACGACCCGCGAGCCGGTAGCCGTCCAGATTCGCCGCCATGCGATCCCGTACCTGGGATCGCGCCCTCTCGGCTCCTTCAGGCCTGAGCACATCCGTGAATGGCTCAGCGAGTTGGAGCGAGCGGTATCCGCTTCCTCCTACCGCCGTGTCATCTTCGCTAGCGTGTCTGCTGTGTTCACTGCGGCCGTGGACGACGAGTACTTGCATCGGAACCCGTGTCAGGCCAGCAGCGTAAGAGCGCCAGCACCAAACGGCGCGCGAGTAGTGCCCTGGACCAGGCAGCGTACGTTCGCTGTGCGCGCTGCGCTGCCCCAGCAGTACCAAGCGATGGTGGACCTGGGGGCAGGGTGTGGCCTTCGGCAAGGTGAGATCTTCGGTCTCTCCGCGGACGCGATCGGATTCGACGCGGGATGGCTGCACGTCGCTCTCCAGGTGAAGGTCTCGAACGGAAAGCTCGTGTTCGCGCGGCCGAAGCGTGACAAGGAACGTGATGTCCCTCTGTCAGACCGAGTCGCCCACACTCTGAAGCACCATATGGAAGCGCATCCACCGGTCTCCGTGACGTTGCCCTGGCTGCGTCCGGACGGGCCGCTACTGACCAAACGGCTGCTCTTCACACGGACGAACGGCGATGGGGCGGTCCGGCGGACGGACTTCAACACACGGTTCTGGAAGCCCGCCCTTGTGAAGGCCGGCGTCCTCGCAGAACCAGAACCCGGCAAGCGCCACGCGTCAGCGCGTGAGGACGGCATGCATGCGCTGCGACACTTCTATGCCTCCGTCCTGCTGGACGCCGGGGAACACATCAAGGCGTTGAGCACGTACCTCGGGCACACCGATCCCGGGTTCACGCTGCGGGTCTATACCCACCTCCTGCCCAGCAGTGAGGGGCGGGCCCGCCGGGCCGTGGACACCCTGTATGAGGGCACCGGCCCGGCGCCCGACGGCCCACAGACGGCCCAGCACGAGTGAGACGCGGGTGGGACCCCGCAGCCAACAGGCGCGGGGCCCCACGTCGCTAAGCATCAGAAGTGCCCTGACCTGCACTTACAGCACGGGCAGCATCTTGCGCAGCTCGAAGGCGGTGACCTCGGAGCGGTACTCCTCCCACTCCTGCTTCTTGTTGCGCAGGAAGAAGTCGAAGACGTGCTCGCCGAGGGTCTCGGCGACCAGTTCGCTGCGCTCCATGAGGTCGATGGCCTCGCCGAGGTTCTGCGGCAGCGGTGCGATGCCCATCGCGCGGCGCTCGGAGTCGGACAGCGCCCAGACGTCGTCATCGGCGCCGGCCGGCAGCTCGTAGCCCTCCTCGATGCCCTTGAGGCCGGCGGCGAGCAGTACGGCGTAGCACAGGTACGGGTTGGCGCCGGAGTCGATGGAGCGGACCTCGACCCGGGTCGAGCCCATCTTGCCGGGCTTGTACATGGGCACGCGGATCAGCGCGGAGCGGTTGTTGTGGCCCCAGCAGATGTAGGAGGGGGCCTCGCCGCCGGCGCCCGCGGTGCGGTTGGCGCCGCCCCAGATGCGCTTGTAGGAGTTGACCCACTGGTTGGTGACGGCGGAGATCTCCCCGGCGTGCCGCAGCAGACCGGCGATGAACGAGCGGCCGACCTTGGAGAGTTGGTACTCGGAGCCGGACTCGTGGAAGGCGTTGCGGTCGCCCTCGAAGAGCGAGAGGTGGGTGTGCATGCCGGAGCCCGGGTACTCCGAGAACGGCTTGGGCATGAAGGTGGCCTGCACGCCCTGCTCCAGCGCGACCTGCTTCATGACCAGCCGGAACGTCATGATGTTGTCGGCCGTCGAGAGGGCGTCGGCGTACCGCAGGTCGATCTCCTGCTGGCCGGGGGCGCCCTCGTGGTGGCTGAACTCCACCGAGATGCCCATCGACTCCAGCATCGTGATCGCCTGCCGGCGGAAGTCCATGCCGACGTTCTGCGGGGTGTGGTCGAAGTAGCCGGAGGAGTCACCGGGGGTCGGCCGCTGGCCGTCCACGGGCTTGTCCTTCAGCAGGAAGAACTCGATCTCGGGGTGGGTGTAGAAGGTGAACCCGAGGTCGGAGGTCTTGGCCAGGATGCGCTTGAGGACATAGCGCGGGTCGGCGTAGGAGGGGGAGCCGTCCGGCATCAGGATGTCGCAGAACATCCGGGCGGTGCCAGGGGCCTCGGCGCGCCAGGGCAGGATCTGGAAGGTGCCGGGGTCGGGCTTGGCGATCATGTCGGATTCGTACACCCGTGCGAATCCCTCGATGGCCGAGCCGTCGAAGCCGATGCCCTCGTCGAAGGCCTGCTCCAGCTCCGCGGGGGCCACCGCCACGGACTTGAGGAACCCGAGCACGTCGGTGAACCACAGCCGTACGAAGCGGATGTCGCGCTCCTCGAGCGTACGGAGCACAAACTCCTGCTGCTTGTCCATGGGTCACCAATCCTTGCAGGTCAATCGGCCCGTCCAGCCACGTGGAACAACGTGCTGTGGCACCAGTATCACGTGAGGGGGTTACCGTCACATTACGCACCCTTGGCCTGAACCAGAACCACCGTCCCGTAACCCTCACCTCGCATCCTTCCCGCAGCGCACCGGCTCAGCGCGGCCGGCGGTGGCAATCGGGGGGCTTGGTCCACTCTTGGGCCCGCGCTGAGGGCCCATTGACCCGGATTTGAAGGGTCCGTTCCCAGGTCGGAGAAGGGGCGTCGCGGCCCGTCCGGCACGGCCCCGCCCCCGGCGGACGAGCGGGCCGTGGTCACGGAGAGCCAGGTGATCGGGTGGACCCGGGCCGCGGCACGGAACGCCGGGCACGCCCGCGGCGCGGAAGAGCCAAGAATGGGCGGGTGGTGGCAAGTTCAGCGGTGGCACCCCTGCGGAGGACCGCGGACGGCCGGGCCGGGAGGGCCCGGGGCGTCGGCGGCCGCCGGTGCACTCCATTGGCGGACCACTACTGGAGGCCGATACCCCTAGGGGGTAGCCTGCGAGCAGGCCGGCCGCCCCGGCGTCCGCCGGTTTGTCGTTCCGTCGAGAGGTCCGCGATGTGCGAACAGGGCAAGGCCGTCGCCGGGCTGTGGCCCATATCCGTGGCGCCGCCCCAGGAACTCCCCGACCGCCCGTCGGTGCCGCGCGTGTAGGTGCGCGCCCCTGCCGCCGACGCCCGCCGGAGTCCGCGGCAGTGCCCCCGCCGCCCGTACCCACATCACCCAGCGACACCGTCACGAGGTGCTTCTCTATGCGTACGCACTCCCGCCGCGCCCTGCTCGGCGCGGGTATCGCCGTCGTCGGCAGCGGTCTGCTGACCGCCCGCGCCACCGGCGAATTCAGCTCCGGCCCGCACTCCGGCACGGACGGCAGGGACCACGCCCACGGGCCCCACCGCCCCACCCCGTCCGACTACGTCGCGCCGGACGGCCCGGAGGTCGCCGACGCCGAGCGCAAACGGAGCCCGGGCCCGGTGCGCGAGTTCACCATGACGGCCACCCCGGCCCGCATCGACCTGGGCGGCCACACCGTCGACACCTGGGCGTACGGCGAGGCACTGCCCGGCAAGGAAATCCGGGTCACGGCGGGCGACACGCTCGCCATGACCCTCGCCAACCATCTGCCGCAGTCCACCTCCGTGCACTGGCACGGACTGGCGCTGCGCAACGACATGGACGGGGTCCCCACCCTCACCCAGCGGCCCGTCATGCCCGGTGCCTCCTTCCCCTACCGGTTCGCGGTCACCCACCCCGGCACCTACTGGCTGCACCCGCACTCCCGCGTCCAGCAGGACCGCGGGCTGTACGCACCGCTGATCGTCGAGGACCCCAAGGAGCCGCTCTCCTACGACAAGGAATGGGTCGTCGTGATGGACGACTGGGTCGACGGGGTGGACGGCAGCACCCCGGACAACGTGCTCGCCGAGCTGAACCGGGGCTCGGGCGGCATGTCCGGCCACGGGGGCATGCACGGGGACGAGGGAGAGCACGGCGCGCCCGCCGCGGGCGCCGAGCCCGGCGGCGGCCCGTCGCGGATGCTGACCGGCTCCTACAGCAAGCTGCTGGGCGGCGACGCGGGCGATGTGGACTACCCGTACCACCTCGTCAACGGCCGGCTCGCCAAGGATGCGGAGACCTTCCGCGCCAAGCCCGGCGACCGCATCCGGATCCGCTTCCTCAACGCGGGCGGCGACACCGCCTACCGTGTCGCGCTCGGCGGCCACGCCATGACCGTGACGCACGCCGACGGCTTCCCCGTCGAGCACGCCGAGACCGACGCGCTGCTGCTCGGCATGGGTGAGCGCTATGACGTCCTGGTCACCGCCAAGGACGGCGTCTTCCCCCTGACCGCGCTCGCCGAGGGCAAGAAGCGCTCCGCCCGGGCCGTGCTGCGCACCGGCAGCGGCGAGGCCCCCGGGGAGTCCGCCCGGCCCGGGGAGCTGGACGGCCGGCTGCTGTCCGCCTACCGGCTCCGGGCGGCCGAGAGCGCACGGGCGGTGTCCCGCCGCCCCGACCGCACCATCGAGCTGAAGCTCACCGGCTCCATGAAGAAGTTCGACTGGGCGATCAACGGGAAGCAGTACGCACCGTCGCAGCGGAACCCCATCCGGGCCGGTGAGCGGGTGCGGCTCGCCATCCGCAACCACACCCGGATGTGGCACCCCGTGCACATCCACGGGCACCACTTCGCGCTGCCGAACGGCGGGCCCCGCAAGGACAGCGCGATCGTGCTGCCGGGACGCAGCCTCGACGTCGACTTCGACGCCGACAACCCCGGGCTGTGGATGGTCCATTGCCACAACGTCTATCACTCGGAGTCGGGGATGATGACGGTGCTGGGGTACCTGAAGGACTAGGGGCGGGCGGGCCCCCGGCCGGTGCCGCCCGTCACCCGTCCGCTCCGCCTCCGGGCCCGCTCCACCCCCCATTGCGTCAGAAAGACGATTAGACTGGCGGGGTGCCTCAACTTCGTCTCGCCCTCAATCAGATCGACTCGTGTGTCGGCGACCTCGACCGGAACGCCGAGACGATCCTGCGCTGGACCCGGCACGCCGCCGGCCAGGGCGCCCACCTCGTCGCGTTCCCCGAGATGGCGCTGACCGGCTACCCCGTCGAGGACCTCGCGCTGCGCCACTCCTTCGTCGAGGCGAGCCGCGCCGCGCTGCGGGCACTGGCCGCCCGGCTGGCCGAGCAGGGTCTGGGTGAGCTGCCGGTGATCGTCGGCTATCTCGACCGCGGTACGCAGGCCACCCCGCGCTACGGCCGTCCCGCGGGCGCCCCGCAGAACGCCGCCGCCGTGCTGCACCGCGGCGAGGTCGCGCTGACCTTCGCCAAGCACCACCTGCCCAACTACGGCGTCTTCGACGAGTTCCGCTACTTCGTCCCCGGCGACACGCTGCCCGTCGTACGGGTGCACGGGGTCGATGTCGCGCTGGCCATCTGCGAGGACCTGTGGCAGGACGGCGGGCGGGTGCCGGCGGCGCGCAGCGCGGGCGCCGGGCTGCTGGTGTCGGTGAACGCCTCGCCGTACGAGCGGGACAAGGACGACACCCGGCTGGAGCTGGTCCGCCGGCGGGCCCGGGAGGCCGGCTGCACCACCGCCTATCTGGCGATGATCGGCGGGCAGGACGAGCTGGTCTTCGACGGCGACTCGATCGTGGTCGACAAGGACGGCGGGGTGATCGCGCGGGCGCCGCAGTTCGCGGAGGGCTGTGTGCTGGTCGATCTGGACCTGCCGGCCGCGGCCCCCGAGCCCCCCTCGGGGGTCCTGAACGACGGGCTGCGCGTCACCCATGTCACCCTCTCCCCCGACCCGCTGCCGCCCTACCTTCCCGAGACCCCCGGCGGCCGGGCCGAGCGCCTCACCGACCTGGAGGAGATCTACACCGCGCTGGTCGTCGGCCTGCGCGCCTATGTCGCCAAGAACGGCTTCCGCAGTGTGGTGCTCGGGCTCTCCGGCGGGATCGACTCCGCACTGGTCGCCGCCCTGGCCTGTGACGCGCTGGGGGCGGGCCAGGTGCACGCGGTGGCGATGCCGTCCCGCTATTCGTCGGAGCACTCCCTCACCGACGCCGCCGAACTCGCCCGCCGTACGGGCCTGCACTTCCGTACGGTGCCGATCGGCCCGATGTTCGACGCCTACATGGCCGCGCTGCCGCTGACCGGTCTGGCCGAGGAGAATCTCCAGTCACGCCTGCGGGGCACCACCCTGATGGCCATCTCCAACCAGGAGGGCCATCTGGTCCTCGCCCCCGGCAACAAGTCCGAGCTGGCCTGCGGCTATTCGACGCTCTACGGCGACTCGGTGGGCGGCTACGGCCCCATCAAGGACGTCTACAAATCCGTCGTCTACCAGCTGGCCCGCTGGCGCAACCAGGCCGCCGCCGACCGCGGCCAGACCCCGCCGATCCCGGAGCACACCCTCAGCAAGCCCCCGAGCGCCGAACTCCGCCCCGGCCAGGTCGACACCGACTCGCTCCCCGACTACGCCGTCCTGGACCGCGTCCTGGAGCTGTATGTCGACCGCGACCACGGCCGGGAGGAGATCGTCGGCCAGGGCTTCGACGCCGAGCTGGTGACGCGGGTGCTGCGGATGGTCGACCACGCCGAGTACAAGCGCCGCCAGTACCCGCCGGGCCCCAAGATCTCCGCGAAGGGCTTCGGCAAGGACCGCCGGCTGCCGATCACCAACCACTGGCGGGAAGGGGCCTGAGGGGGCGTCAGGGGCGAGGGGCATCAGGGCGAGGGGGCGTCGCGGTGAGTGGCTGACCCGCCCCGGCCGGGCGCCCGTGCGCGGTCAGCCGACGCGGCCCCCGGCCTTCACCGCCGCGCCGCTGGCAGGCTCCGTCTCCGTCTCACCGCTGCGGGCCACGATCCGGGACGGGTCCTGGGCGCCGCGGTCCAGGAGACCGGCCACCAGGGCGACGGCCAGGCCGAGAGCCGCCAGCACCGCGCCGACCAGCGTCGGGGAGGTCCAGCCCCAGCCGGCCGCCAGGGCCAGGCCGCCGACCCAGGCGCCGCCGGCGTTGGCCAGATTGAAGGCGGACTGGTTGGAGGCGGCGGCCAGGGTCGGGGCCTGCTGGGCCTTGTTCATGACCAGCATCTGGAGCGGCGTGGTGGTCATGAAGCCGACGGCGCCGATGACGACGACCGTGGCCAGCGCGGCCCATTTCACCTGCGCGGTGAAGTGGAACGCGGTCAGCACGAGGGCCAGAGCGGCCAGCGAGCCGTACAGGGTCGGGCGCAGGGCCCGGTCGGTGAGCGGGCCCGCGGCCAGCGCGCCGAGGGTCATCCCGATGCCGAAGAGGGCCAGGACCAGCGGGACCGAGCCCTCCGCGAAGCCGGTGACCTCGGTCATCATCGACGCGAGGTAGCTGTAGACGGCGAAGATCCCGGCAAAGCCGAAGACGGTGGTGAGCAGGCCGAGCAGCACCTGGCGGTTGCCCAGCGCCCGCAGCTCGCGGCCCAGGCCGGTGTGCTCGTCGGCCGGCAGCGGGGGGATCAGCCGGGCCAGCGCGGCCATCGCGACCAGGCCGATGGCGGCCACGATGAGGAAGGTGGCGCGCCAGCCGAACTGCTGGCCCAGGAGGGTCGCGGCGGGCACCCCGATGATGTTGGCGATGGTCAGCCCGAGGAACATCGTGGCGACCGCGCGGGCCTGGCGGCCCTCGCGCACCAGCCGGGCGGCGACCACCGCGCCCACGCCGAAGAACGCGCCGTGCGGCAGACCGGCCAGCAGCCGGCCGGCGATCAGCAGCCCGAAGGTGGGGGCCAGGGCGGAGGCGAGGTTGCCGACCGTGAAGACCGCCATCAGCCAGACCAGCATCCGCTTGCGCGGGATACGGGAGCCGAGGGCGGTCAGGAGCGGGGCGCCGATGACGACGCCGAGGGCGTAGGCGGAGACGAGGTAGCCGGCAGTGGGCACCGAGGTGCCCAGATCGTCCGCGACGTTGGGCAGCAGGCCCATCATCACGAACTCCGTGGTGCCGATACCGAAGGCCGAGATCGCGAGCGCGAGCAGAGCCAAGGGCATGGAAGACCTTTCGGGGTGTTGCGTGCGGGGGCACGCGGACAGCGGACCGTAAGCGATAAGTTCCCTTACGGAACAAAGTCTCTCAGGCTCAGTATTCCCCCCGGAGAACGGGGCGTGACGACCCCGTTTCCGCTCTCCGTCGGCCGCGCGCCCCGTTGTCCGTCAGATCTTCACCGACGCCGCGACCGGAAGGTGGTCACTGCCGGTCGAGGGCAGCACCCAGGCCTTGACCGGGTCCATCCCCTTCATCATGATCTGGTCGATCCGGGCCATCGGGAACGCCGCCGGCCAGCTGAAGCCGAAGCCGTCACCCGCGGC
Source organism: Streptomyces sp. P9-2B-2 (assembly GCF_030406865.1). NCBI lineage: Bacteria > Bacillati > Actinomycetota > Actinomycetes > Kitasatosporales > Streptomycetaceae > Streptomyces > Streptomyces sp. P9-2B-2. The sequence continues at coordinate 2,715,705 of NZ_CP129126.1, forward strand.
GCCCTGGGCGGAGCGCATCTGGGAGGTGACCGGGGCCAGCGAGCGGTCGTTCATGGTGCCGTTGAGATCGCCGAGCAGTACGGCCTTCTTCACCGGGTCGGCGGCGATCGCCTCGCCCAGCGCCGCGACACTGGCGTCGCGCCGGTTGGCGGTGAAGCCCTTCGCGGCGTTGACCCGCACCGACGGCAGGTGGGCGACGTACACCGCGACCTGCTGGCCGTCGGCGGCGGTGACGGTGGCGCGCAGCGCGCGGTTCCACCCCATCTTGGTGTCCACCGGCCGGGTGTCGGTCAGCGGACGCTTGCTCCACAGACCGACCGTGCCCTCGATCGTGTGGTACGGATACGCCTTCGCCAGCCCCTGACGGTACGTCGACAGGGCGTTGCCGGACAGCTCCTCCAGGGCCACCACATCGGCGCCGGACGCCACGAGGTCCTTGGCGGTGCCCGCCGGATCGGGGTTGGCCACATTGACGTTGTGGGTGAGGACGGTGAGATTGCCGCCCTCACCGGCCTTGTCGGTGACCTGGCCGCCGAAGAGGTTGACCCACACGAAGACCGGCAGCACCAGGGCGACCAGCGCGCTCGCCGAGCGGCGCAGCACCGCGGCGATGAGCAGCAGCGGGATGCCCAGCCCCACCCACGGCAGGAAGGTCTCCAGCAGACTGCCCCAGTTTCCGGGGGTGTTGGGGACCTCCGCGTGCAGAATCATCAGCAGCCCGAGCAGGAGGGCGAGCACCGCGAGCACCAGGCCGCGCCGCCAGGTGCCCTCGGGGCGCCACCAGTTCCGCAGGCGTTCGGCCCGGGAACCGGCCTGCCCGGGGGTGTGCCCCTGTCCCGGCTCCGTCATATATGCCTGCGCCATGTCGCTGTCCTCGCTACTTTGCGTCGCTGCGCCTCGCCTGGATCTCCGACCCTAGGCGATGGTCCGTAATGGGCTTTCTTAGAAGTGAGGACGGCCCCGTGACGGGTCCGGGTTCCGGCCCCGGGGGTTGTGACCTCGGCTGTGACAGAACGGGCATGATCCGGTCATACGGCGGGGCTTCGGGGTGTCTTCCCCCAGCAAGCCCGCGCCTGTTCACCAATGGTTCCCCGGCCGTTCAAACAGGAGCTGACGGGGCATTCAACCCGGCACGGGTGCCGGGGCGTTCAGCCCGCCGGATGCGCCGTCGGCCGTACGCCTTCCAGCACCGTGTCGACGATATCCGCCGAGAGGCCCTCGGGCAGTTCCTTCCACTCATGGAGGAGCGCACGGGACAGCATCGGGCCGACGAAGAGATCCGCGAGCATCTCCAGATCGCGGTCGGCCCGGATCTCACCGCTCGCGACCCCGCGCCGCAGCACCCCGAGCAGCGCCTCACGGCGGGCCCGTACCACCGTGTCGTGATATTCCGCCCACAGCTCCGGCTGCGTCTGCACATGGCTGACGAGCGTGCGCAGCAGCGCCGAGCCGCGCTTGGCGAGTCCGCGGCGGCGCAGGAACTCCAGCAGGGCGACCAGATCGTCGCGCACCGAGTCCCCGCCCGGCGGCGGGCCGGGGACGTCCAGGGACCGCATCACATCGAGCAGCAGAGCGCTCTTGCCGGACCAGCGGCGGTAGACCGTGGCCTTGCCGACGCCCGCCGCGCGGGCGATGCCCTCCATGGACAACTCACCTATGGAGGCCCCGTCCTCGATCAGACGCAGTACGGCCTCGATGATGGCGGAGTCGGCGGCGGCGCTGCGTGGCCGGCCGCGGCCCGCGGGGACCGCCGGGCCCGGCCGCCCCCCGGCTGCCGCGCCCTCGGAGTCCTCCGCCGCCCGGCTCATCTCTCCGCGCCCGCCTTCCGCTCTTCCAGGGGCTCCGCCGCCTGCGGCGCCGGCCCCATTTTGCCCGGCAGGAACAACACGCTCACCAGCGCCCCGACCAGCGCGACGGCGGCCGAACCGAGCGCGGTGACATGCATGGCGTGGATGAAGGCGTCATCGGCCGCGGCGGCCAGCGGCCGGCCGGCCGGGCCCATCCGGTCCGCGAGACCAAGGGTCGCCTCGATGGATTCGCCGGCCGCGTGCCGGGCGGCGGCCGGCAACCCCGGCACCGCGTCGAGGGTGTCCTCGATGCCGTCGCGGTAGCTCGTCGACAGCAGCGAGCCGAGGACCGCGACGCCCAGGGTGCCGCCGACCTGCCGGAAGACATTGTTGAGCGCCGAGGCGGAACCGGCCTTCTCCCGTGGCAGCGACTGCATGACCGAGACGGTGGCCGGCGGCATGATGTGCGCCATCCCGGCGCCCTGGAGGAAGAGCAGCGCCTCCATGATCCAGATCGGGGTGTGCTCGTTCAGCAGCAGCAGGCCCAGCATGGTGTCGGCCACCACGAGCATGCTGAAGGTGCACACCGCACGGGCGCCGTAGCGGTCCACGGCGAGCCGGGCCCGCGGCGCGAACAGCAGCTGGGCGGCGGCCAGCGGCAGGAACAGCAGCCCGGCCTGGAGCGGGCTGAAGCCGCGCACGCTCTGGATGTAGAAGACGGCGAAGAACGAGACCCCCATCAGCGCGAAGAAGACCAGCGCGATGGCGGCGATGGCGGCCGAGAAGGCGGGCGTGCGGAAGTAGCTGATGTCGATGGACGGATGGCTGCTGTGCTTCTGGTGCAGCACGAAGACGGTCAGCACCACCAGTCCGCCGACGACCGTGCCGATCACCTGCGGGTCGGAGAAGTCGGCGAGCTGACCGCCCTTGATGATTCCGTAGACCAGCAGGACCAGCCCGACGACGGACAGCAGCACCCCGAAAGGGTCCATCCGGCCGGGGTGCGGGTCCCTGGAATCGGGCACCAGGACCACCATCGCGATCAGCGAGAGCAGCACGATCGGCGCATTGATCATGAAGACCGAGCCCCACCAGAAGTGGTCCAGCAGCAGCCCGCCGGCAATCGGGCCGACCGCGATGGCGATACCCACCCCGCCCGCCCAGATACCGATCGCCCGGGGCTGCTCGTCCCGTTCGAAGACGTTCATCAGGATGGCGAGGGTGGCCGGCATGACGAAGGCGCCGCCCAGGCCCATCACGGCCCGGAAGGTGATCAGCTCGGCGGGCGAGCCGGAGACCCCGGCCAGCACCGACCCGGCGCCGAAGACGGCCAGCCCGAAGAGCAGGATTTTCTTGCGGCCGACACGGTCGCCCAGCAGACCCGCGGTGAACAGCAGACCGGCGAAGACCAGGGTGTAGGAGTTGATCGCCCACTCCAGCTCGCTCTGCGTGGCGCCGAGGCCGGCGGGGGCCGGGGTGGCGATCGTCTTCATGGCGACGTTGAGGATCGAGTTGTCCAGCACCACGATCAGCAGGCTGAGCATGAGGGTGGACAGGATCGCCCAGCGGCGGCGGTGGATGCGGTCCGGGACCTGGCGGGCCGGCGGTGCGTCCGGGGCGGGGGGTGAGGTGGCCATGCCGGGCACGATACGGGCTTCCGATACGGACCCGTTCCGTATTGAAGCCGACTGCGGGCGCGTCCCCTCCTCCGGGTGAACGGACCGGCTTGCGCCCGCTCCCTTTTCCTTTGCGCGCGGGCCGTGCCAGCATGGAGGGGAGTCCGGGGACACCGTCAGGGTGCCTCGAGATGATGAACAGGAGCCGTCACCATGACGCAGCTTTCGCCTGCCCAGAAGCCGGTCGACAAGTCGCTCTACGGAGGCACCGGATCGCGCCGGGTCACCGTCCGCGATATCGCCGCAGCCAAGGAGCGCGGCGAGAAGTGGCCGATGCTCACCGCCTACGACGCGATGACCGCCTCCGTCTTCGACGAGGCCGGGATCCCCGTCCTGCTCGTCGGCGACTCGATGGGCAACTGCCACCTCGGCTACGAATCCACCGTGCCGGTCACCATGGACGAGATCACCCTGCTCTCCGCGGCGGTCGTCCGGGGCACCAAGCGCGCGCTGGTCATCGGCGACCTGCCGTTCGGCGCGTACCAGGAAGGGCCGGTGCAGGCGCTGCGCAGCGCCACCCGGCTGGTGAAGGAAGCCGGTGTGGGCGCCGTCAAGCTGGAGGGCGGTGAGCGCTCCGCCGAGCAGGTGGAACTGCTCGTCTCCTCCGGCATCCCGGTCATGGCACACGTCGGCCTGACCCCGCAGTCCGTCAACGCCTTCGGCGGCTACCCCGTCCAGGGCCGCGGCGAAGAGGCCGCCCAGCAGTTGCTGCGCGACGCCAAGGCGGTACAGGACGCCGGTGCCTTCGCGGTCGTCCTGGAGGCGGTACCGGCCGAGCTGGCCGCCGAGGTCACCCGTTCGCTCTACATCCCGACCGTCGGCATCGGCGCCGGCCTGGACTGCGACGCGCAGGTCCTGGTGTGGACCGACATGGCCGGCATGACCGCCGGCCACGTCCCGAAGTTCGTCAAGCAGTACCTGGACCTGCGGGCGCTGCTCGGCGGGGCGGCCAAGGCGTTCGCCGAGGACGTCGTGGGCGGCTCCTTCCCTGCGGAAGCGCATACGTTCCACTAAGGCGGCCCCACGTTTTCGGCTTTCCCGCCGTGGTGGTTTCTCGCCGTTGCGCCTGCGGCGGGCCGGGTCCGCTGCGCGGGGCTGTTGGGTGCGGTGACGGACCTCCGGGACCGGTGTGTGGGACTGCTTCGCTTTACGTCCCACACACCGGCCCCTCCGGCCCGTCCCCTCCCGTGGGAGGAGTGAGTGACGGTGAGTGGGGGCGGGCCGCCGTTAGCTGTTTCGGTACGACCGCGAGGCAAGCCCAACCACCAACATGCGCCCCCACCGGCCTTCTTCCCACCCCTCAACGGGAGGGGCGGGTCGGAGCGGGTGGGGGTTTCCGGACGTAAAGCGAAGCAGTCCGGAAACCCCCACCCGCGCAGACCCGTCACCGCACCCCGACAGCCCCGCGCAGCGGACCCGCCCGCCGCCAGGCGCAACGGCGAGAGGCAAAGCGCAGCGGACCGGCGGGGGCACCGCGAAGCGGGCCACAAACGGCGAGGTCCCACACGGCGGGAAAGCCGAAAACGTGGGAAGCCCCCTGTCGGAGACATGTAGGTGCGTTGTCGGTAGCGGCTGGCACCTTTAAGCGCATGACGCGACAGACGATATCCACCAAGGGCGGCAACGCCGTGGAGGTGCGCGGGCTGGTCAAGCACTTCGGCGCGGTGAAGGCCGTTGACGGGGTGGACCTGAACGTGAAGGAAGGCACCGTGCTCGGGGTGCTCGGCCCCAACGGTGCCGGGAAGACGACGCTGGTGCGCTGCCTGTCCACCCTCGTGGTGCCGGACGCCGGCCGCGCGGTGGTGGCCGGGTTCGATGTGGTGCGCCAGCCGCGCGCGCTGCGCCGCACGATCGGCCTGACCGGGCAGTACGCCTCGGTCGACGAGAAGCTCTCCGGCTGGGAGAACCTCTACATGATCGGGCGGCTGCTCGATCTGTCCCGCAAGGACGCCCGCCGGCGCGCGGACGAGATGCTGGAGCGGTTCTCGCTGACCGATGCCGCCAAGCGGCCCGCCGCGAAGTACTCCGGCGGTATGCGCCGCCGGCTCGACCTGGCGGCTTCGATGATCGGCCAGCCGGCGGTGCTCTTCCTGGACGAGCCGACCACCGGTCTGGACCCCCGTACCCGTAACGAGGTGTGGGAGGAGGTCCAGCGGATGGTGCGCGAGGGCGCGACGGTGCTGCTGACCACCCAGTACATGGAAGAGGCCGAGCAGCTGGCGAACGAGCTGACGGTGATCGACCGCGGCCAGGTGATCGCCGAGGGCCGGGTCGACGAGCTGAAGGCGAAGGTCGGCGGGCGGACGCTGCAGATCCAGCCGTCGGACGAGAACGAGCTGGGCCGGATGGTCACCGCCATCGAGCAGGCCGGACTGGACGGCATCGCGGGTGCCACCGCTGACCACCACGGGGGCGTGGTCAACGTGCCGATCATCAGCGATGAGCAGCTGACCGAGGTGGTCGGTCTGCTCAGCCGGCAGGGCTTCACGCTCGCCGGGATCAGCACCCATCTGCCCAGCCTGGACGAGGTGTTCCTGGCCATCACCGGCCAGAAGACCTCCCGGGCCGACATATCCGAGGACGACATGGACCAGCAGTACGCGGGGGTGTCGGCATGAGTGCCGCGACGATGACGGCGCCGCTCGCCAAGCCCGGCGCCGATGAGGGGCGGATCGGGCTCCGCGCCAATCTGCGGCACATCGGCGCCCTGGTGCGCCGCAACGCCCTCCAGATCAAGCAGGACCCGGAGTCGATGTTCGACGTCCTGCTGATGCCGATCATTTTCATCCTGCTGTTCACCTACGTCTTCGGTGGCGCCATCGCCGGCAAGGACAACCAGCACGAATACATCCAGCGCCTGGTGCCCGGCATGATGGCGATGATGGGCATGAACATCGCCATGGCGGTGGGCACGGGCGTCAACGAGGACTTCCGCAAGGGGGTGATGGACCGTTTCCGGACGATGCCCATCGCCCGGTCCTCGGTCCTGATAGCCAAGATCGTCGTCGAGATCGGCCGGATGCTGGTCGCCACCGCGATCCTGCTCGGCATGGGCTTTCTGCTGGGCCTGGAAATCCGGGGCAGCATGGTGGAGTTCGCCGGGGCGATCGCGCTGTCCACGGTCTTCGGTGCGGCCCTGATGTGGATCTTCATTCTGCTGGGGCTCGCCGTGAAGACCCCGCAAGCGGTCCAGGGCATGGCGATGGTGGTGCTGATGCCGCTCCAGTTCGGCTCGTCGATCTTCGCGCCGCCGACGTCGATGCCCGGCTGGCTGGAGGGCTTCACCCAGGTCAATCCGGTCTCCAACCTGGCGGACGCGGCCCGTGCGCTGGTCAACGGCGAGGGCGCGGTGGCGCACCCGACGCTGGTCACGCTCGGCTGGGCGGTCGCCATCACGGCGGTCACCATGCCGCTCGCGGTACGGAAGTTCCGCACGAAGACCTGACGCGCGTCCCGCGGGGGACCTCCCCGCGGGACGGCCTTCGCCCGGCTCGCGTCAGATGAGAGCGGTGGCCTCCCTGAGGGAGAGGCCACCGCCTTCGGCGTACGCCCGGGCATACGCCGTATCGCCCAGCAGTGCCCGCGCCGCCGCCTCGGTCCGGGCCCGGTCCCGGCGGATGATCTGCGGCGGCACCTGGCCGTCCGCCCGCAGCGCGTCGTACGCACCCACCAGACGCGCCGCGTCCCCACCTCCCGCATCGCCGCGCTCGGCCATCAACACCCGTGCGCCGGTGAGGAGTTGCACCACCGGAAGGTCCGGCGCGACCATCTGCGCCATGGAGTCCTGCATCAGCTCCATGGACTGCCGGAACCTCGGCAGCAGTCCCTCCCGGTGCCCCTCGTCCACATCCAGCGAGATCACCAGAGCCTGAAGCATCCCGGCGAACAGGTCGGGGGCGCGCGGGCTGAACAGCTCATGGACGCGCCGGAGTTCGGCCCGCGCCTCCTGAAAGCGCCCCGTCGCCGTCAGCCACGTCGCGAGGGTCAGCCGCGCGAACGGCTCGGTGTCCCGGCCGCTGTTGCCCTTCGCGGCGTCGGCCAGCACCTCGCGCAGCATCCGCTCACCGGCCTCCGCCTGGCCGTCCTCGATCAGCACACCGCCCAGCCGGCAGCGCAGCAGCAGGATCTGGCCGTGTGCGCCCAGGTCCTCGGCATGCACCATCGCCGCCCGGTAGTCGTCCGCCGCCGCCCCGTACGCACCTCGCCTCTCATGGCTCTCGGCGCGCCCCGACAGCGCCTCGGCCGCGCCCCAGGCGTCGCCGATCCGCAGGAACAGCCGCAGCGCCTCGTCGGCGTCACGGGCCGCCTGAGCCAGCCCACCGGGATGGTCGTTGAAGACCTTGGAGCGCAGCTGGAGGATGTAGGCCAGCTCCCACTCGTAGCCGAAGTCGCGGCAGGCCCGCACCGCGCCGTCGACCAGCGCCGCCAGTTCGTCGACCCGCCCGGTGATCACCACCGCGTAGAACCACATCGCGCCGGGCACCTTGCAGGTCTGCGGCATGCCGGGGCGGTAGGCGGTGAGCATCCCGGCCAGGTCCTCCTGCGCCTCGGGATCGCGCAGCGCCTCGATGTCGCTGTCCCGGCTGGCGAGCGCGACCAGCCGGACCTCACGGCGGGCCTCCAGCAGCTGCTCGGGAGCCATCGGGGGCGGTCCGTCGATGGGGCTCTCGTGCAGGTCGGGTGCGGGTTCGGCAGGCGTGGCAAAGGGGTTGGGGCCGAGGGCTGCGGCCGCGGTCGCCCAGTGCCGGGCATCGCTGCGGTGATCCCGCAGCGACCAGAACCACTGGAGGGACAGCACCAGGCACAGCGCCTCGTGCTCGTCCCCGGCGGCCAGGGCGCGGCGCAGCGCGGTGCGCAGATTGTCGTGCTCCAGCTCCAGCCGCTCCATACCGGCGCGCTGGCCGGGCCCGCGCAGCAACGGGTCGGTGGTACGGGCCAGTTCGCGGTAGGCGACGAGGTGGCGGCGCTCGGCACCGGCGCGCTCCCCCGCCTCGTCCAGCCGCTCCCCGGCGTACTCCCCCACCGTCTCCAGCAGCCGGTAGCGCATCTCCCCGCCGACACTGTCCTTCTCACCGGCCGGCGCCGCCACCACCAGCGACTTGTCGATCAGCGAGCCGAGCAGCCCGGCCACCTCGCGTCCGTCGACCCCGTCACCCGCGCACACCTCCTCCGCGGCGGCCAGATCACACCCGCCGGCAAAGACGGACAGCCGCCGCAGCACGGCCCGTTCGGGCTCATCGGTCAGTTCCCAGGACCAGTCCACGACGGCACGCAGCGTCTGCTGGCGGGGCAGCAACGTCCGGCTGCCGCTGGTCAGCAGCCGGAATCGGTCGTCGAGGCGGTCGGCCAGCTGCCGCGGCGAGAGCAACCGCAGCCGGGCGGCGGCGAGTTCAATGGCGAGCGGCAGCCCGTCCAGCCGGCGGCAGATCTCGGCGCAGGCCGCCGGGTCGTCCTCGATCCGGAAGCCTGGGCGGGCGGCGGCCCCGCGGTCGGCGAGCAGCCGCAGCGCGACCGGGTCGGGCAGCGGCTCGACCGGCCGCAGCACCTCGCCCGGTACGGCCAGCGGCTCCCGGCTGGTGGCCAGCACCGTCACCCCGGGGCAGTCGGCCAGCAGCCGCTCGGCGAGCCCGGCCGCGGCGTCGATCACATGCTCACAGTTGTCGAGGACCAGCAGCATCCGGCGTCCCGCGCAGTGCTCGGCGAGCCGGGCGAGCGGGTCCAGCGCCGTCGGGTCGGCGGCGGCGCGCAGACCCTCCGCGGTGGTGCCGCGGACCACGGTCTCGCGGGCGCCGAGCGCGGTCAGCACCGCCTCGGGCACGGTCTGCGGATCGTCCACCGGCGCCAGCTCGGCCAGCCAAACGCCGTGCGGCCAGGCCTCCGGCGAGGCGGCCGCGGCGGTCTCGGCCCCCTCCTGCGACAGCCGGGTCTTCCCAGCCCCACCGGGGCCCAGCAGCGTCACCAGCCGGTGCGCGGCCAGACCCTCACGGATCGCCGCCAGATCGGCGTCCCGCCCGACGAAGGAGGTGAGCCGGGGCCGGAGGTTGCCGGGGCGGGGGTGGGAGTGGGGTTGGGGCTCGTGGTTCCCGGTGAGGTGGTTTCCAGTGTTGTGGGGCCCGGTGCTGTGGTTCCCGGTGCCGTTGGGCCCGGGTTGGGGGGTTCCGATGCCGTACGCGGTGCCGGTGCCGGTGGCGTACGACGTGCTCGTGCCGTACGACGTAGTCGTGCCGTACGCCGTGCCGAGGCCCGCGCCGTTCAGGGCATGGCCGGTGGGTGCGGTGGCCGGACCGCCGGGTATCAGCGGCGGCGGAGGGTTCGTCGGCGGATGCGATGGCGGGGGCCGGAGCAGCTCCGCGTGCAGGGTGCGCAGTTCCGGGCCCGGGTCCGCGCCGAGGCGGTCGGCGAGGCCGATGCGTATCTCCTCGTAGGCCGCCAGTGCCTCCGCGGTGCGGCCGGCGGCGCGCAGGGCGTGCAGCCGCAGGGCCTGGAGGGGCTCGTCGAGGGGGTGGTCCGCGCACAGCGCGAGGAGGGTGGGCAGCGCCTGGGCGGCCCGGCCGAGGGCGAGGTCGGCGGCGAGGCGGGTGCACTGGGCGTCCAGCCGGCGGCGCTCGGCACGGGCCACCTCGACGCCCGCGTCCGGGAGATCGGCGAGGACCGGGCCGCGCCAGAGCGCCAGGGCGTCATCGAGCAGGGCGGCGGCCCGGGCCGGATCCGCGTCGGCCAGCGCCCGGCCGCCCTCCGCCGCGAGCCGTTCGAAGCGGTGCAGATCGATGGCGTCGGGCTCGGCGCACAGCCGGTAGCCGCCGTCGACCGAAGCGATCTCGGCATGGCCCAGGGCGCGGCGCAGCCGGCCGACCAGTGCCTGGAGCGCACCGGCCGCGTCGGCGGGCGGGTCCGCACCCCAGATGTCGCCGATCAGCAGCTCCGGGGACAGCGCCCGGCCGGGTCGCAGCGCGAGGGCGGCGAGCAGCGCACGCAGGCGTGCGCCACCGAGGGCGACGGGGGTGCCGTCGGCCCGTCCTGCCTGGGTGGTGCCGAGAATTCCGTAATGCACCGGCCCATTGTCGTGCAAGGCGGAAGCCGGCAGGTATCGCCTTTCGATTTCGGGGCACGGGGACCGGGAGGAGGGGCCCGCGGACGCAGCAGTTCCGCGGGGACCGTGCGCCGCGCGCCCCGCCGCGGTTACGGTCGTGGCTGCCCCTCACCAGAACCCGGGAGCCCGCACCATGACCACAGCAATCCGGCGCGCGGACCGTCGCGTCAGCCCGGTCTTCCTCGCGCTTGCCGCCGTCATGGCGGTGTCGGGGTGGGCCGTGTGGAGCGGGGCGCTCGGGGACTACACCGGTGTCGCGGTGTTCTCCTTCGTGGTGTCCGGCTGGGTGGTCTCGCTGTGTCTGCACGAGTACGCCCACGCGCGCACCGCGCTGCACAGCGGCGACATCTCGGTGGAGGCGAAGGGCTACCTCACCCTGAACCCGCTGAAATACACCCATGCACTCCTGAGCATCGTGCTGCCGGTGATCTTCGTGATCATGGGCGGGATCGGCCTGCCGGGCGGTGCGGTGTTCATCGAGCGCGGCCGGATCAAGGGGCGCTGGCGGCACAGCCTGATCTCGGCGGCCGGGCCGCTGACGAACATCCTGTTCGCGGCGGTGTGCACGGCACCGTTCTGGCTGCACGCACTGTCGGGCGTACCGGCCGTGTTCCGCTACGCGCTGGCCTTCCTGGCCCTGCTCCAGGTGACCGCGGCGATCTTGAACTTCCTGCCGGTGCCGGGGCTGGACGGCTACGGCGTGCTCGAACCCTGGCTGTCACGGAAGGTACGGCGGCAGGTGGAGCCGTTCGCGCCGTTCGGGCTGCTGGCGGTCTTCGTCTTCCTGTGGGTGCCGGAGGTCAACCGGGTGTTCTTCGACCTGGTCGACGCGATCCTGAGCGGGCTCGGCGTCTCCCAGCTGGAGACCTACATCGGCCAGGAGTACTTCCGCTTCTGGCAGGACGCACCGCAGCTCCCGCAGACCGGCGGCCTGTTCTGACGGCGGGGCGGCGGCGGCAGCACTGACGGCCAGGCGTCAGGGCGACTGGTCCGGCCGCTCAGCGGGGCGCCGACAGCTCGGCGTCAGGAGTGACGCTTGCGACTGCTGGCGGCGGCCCGGCGACGGCACGGGCCGCCGGACGTCAGCCGGCCGCCCCGGACCGCTGGATCTTCGCCTTGCGGAGGTAGAACCACGCCATGTTGCTGGAGATGCCCGCCAGCAGGATCCAGACGACGCCGAAGAAGCTGCCCTCCACGAAGGCGACGACCGCCGCGGCGACGGAGAGGACGCACACGGCGAGGGCCATCAGGGCGAGTCGCCGGGCCGGGCCGGGCGGGGGCAAGAGGGACATGGGGGGCGGCTCCTGTCGGGAGTGGTCGGACCTCCCCAGTGTCCCCCATGCCGGCGCTCCCCCCGCCCCCTCCCCCTCCTCCCCCTTCGGGGGAGGGGGCGGAGGGTGGGTTCGGGGGTGGGGGGGGGAAGAGCCCACGGCTTTCGCGAGCCTGCGGCTCAGCGAGACCGGGCCCCCTCAGACGTCCGTGACCCGCAGCCCCGCGTGGGCCTTGTAGCGGCGGTTGACCGAGATCAGGTTGGCGACCAGCGACTCGACCTGGTGGGCGTTGCGCAGCCGGCCGGCGAAGACGCCGCGCATACCGGGGATACGGGCGGCCAGCGCCTGCACCACATCGGTGTCGGCGCGGGATTCGCCGAGCACCATCACATCGGTGTCGATCTGCTCGACCTCGGGGTCCTGGAGCAGCACCGCGGACAGATGGTGGAACGCGGCGGTGACCCGGGCGCCGGGCAGCAGGGCCGCGGCCTGCTCGGCGGCGCTGCCCTCCTCCGGCTTGAGCGCGTAGGCGCCCTTCTTGTCGAAGCCGAGCGGGTTGACGCAGTCGATGACGAGCTTGCCGTCCAGCTCGTCGCGGAGCGCCTGAAGGGTCTTGGCATGGCCCTCCCAGGGCACCGCGACGATCACGACATCGCTGCGCCGGGCGCAGTCGGCGTTCTCCGCGCCCTCGATGCCCAGGCCGAGCTCCGCGGCGGCGGTCTCCGCGCGCTCGGCGGCCCGGGAGCCGATGATCACCTTCTGGCCGGCCCTGGCCAGCCGGTAGGCGAGGCCGCGGCCCTGGTCGCCGGTGCCGCCGAGGACGCCGACCACCAGACCGGAGACGTCCGGGAGGTCCCAGGGGTCGCGCTTCAGGGCGGCCTTCGCACGGGTCGCGGCGTTCGGGGACCAGGAAGCGTCAGGAGTAGTCATGACAGCGATACTGTCACGCGCCGGCGGCCGGCCGGTCATGCCCTCGACAGCAATCCGGCCCATACCGTCATCCGTCGCTGTGCTCCTGCATGCCCGCACAGCTATCTCCCCTCACCCCACCCCCTCACGCCTTCACGCTCCCCTCCGTCAGCCCTGTGCGCCAGTACCGCTGGAGCACCGTCATCAGCACCATCAGCGGCACCACGGACAGGAACGCGCCGCCCACCGTGTACTGGTAGAGCACCGGTTGGCGGTCGGCGTAGCCGGTCCAGGAGGTCAGGCCCAGCTGGATCGGGTAGAGGCCGGAGTCCGAGAGCATCACCAGCGGCAGGAAGTAGTTGTTCCAGATGTGCACGAACTGGAAGAGGAAGACGGTGACCAGCGCGGGGGTCATCAGCCGCAGCCCGAGCCCGCCGAAGATCCGGGCCTCGCCCGCGCCGTCGAGCCGGGCCGCCTCCAGCAGCGAGTCGGGGACCGCGGCGGCCGCGTAGATCCGGCACAGATAGACGCCGAACGGGCTGACCATGCTGGGGATCAGCACCGCCCAGTAGGTGTTGGCCAGTCCGATCGCGCTGAAGAGGAAGTAGAGCGGCAGGGCCAGTGCCGTGCCGGGGATCAGCACCCCGGCGAGCACCACGTTGAACAACGCCTCCCGGCCGCGGAACGGGAACTTCGCCAGCGCATAGCCGGCCGCGGCGGACAGCAGGGTGGCGCAGACCGCGCCGGCCCCGGCGTAGAAGAGGGAGTTGGCGAACCAGCGGGCGTAGGTGCCGTGGTCGTAGGTGAGGACGTCGACGAGGTACTCGACGGGGCGCGGATGGTTGGAGAACCAGAAGCCGAAGGTGCCGAAGAGGTCGGCGCTGTTCTTGGTGGCGGAGACGGCCAGCCAGTAGACGGGGACGAGGAAGTAGAGCGCGGCGACGGTCAGCAGGGAGGCGGTGATGATCCGGTAGCGGACCGGGGGCCGGGTCATCCGTGCTCCTTCGCGCGTCCGCCGACCAGCCGCAGAAAGCCGAAGGACAGTACGCACGCCACCAGCGCGAGCAGGACCGCCTCGGCCGCCGCGGCGTGCTGGTTGTTGCCGACGAACGCCTCGCTGTAGGCGTGCAGGTTGGGGGTGAAGCCGGAGTCGATGGCGGAGGCCAGCGGGCGCAGCACCATGGGTTCGGCGAAGAGCTGGAGGGTGCCGATGATGCTGAAGACACCGGTGAGGACCAGTGCCGGCCGGATCAGCGGGAGTTTGATGTGCCGGGCGACCTGCCAGGCATTCGCCCCGTCGATCCGGGCGGCCTCGTACAACTCCCCCGGTACCGCCTTGAGCTGGGCGATCAGCACCAGCATGTTGTAGCCGGTGAACTGCCAGGTGACGATGTTGGCGATGGACCACAGGACGGTGCCGCGGGAGAGGAAGTCGAGGTCCCAGCCCACGGCGCCGGCGATCTTCACCAGCGGGCTGATGCCCGGGACGTACAGGAAGCCCCACAGGATCGAGGCGATCACACCGGGCACGCCGTACGGCAGGAAGAAGGCGCTGCGGAAGAAGGGGACGACGCGGGCGCTCGCGCTCTCCAGCAGCAGGGCCAGGGCGGTGGCGAGCGCGATCATCAGCGGGATCTGCACGGCGCCGAAGAGCAGCACCCGGCCGAAGCCGGTCAGGAACCGGTCGTCGTCGAGCGCGTGCGCGTAGTTGGCGAGGCCCGCGAACACCTCGCGCTCCTGGCCGCCGAGGCCGAGCGGACCGGTCCGTTCGGTCGTGAACAGGCTCTGGTGGAGGGCGTAGCCGATCGGGGCGAGGAAGCAGAGGCCGAAGAGGGCGAAGAAGGGCAGCGTGAACGCGGCCGCGGCGCGGGCGTTGCGGGCCTCGCTGCGGGAGGCGCGGCGCCGGGGGCCGCGGCGGTTCCGGCGGGCCCGCCGCGAGGTCGCCGCCGCCGGCCGGCTCGGGGTGTCCCGGCTCAGCACCTCCCGGCTCATCCGCTCGCCACCTTCAGACCCTTGCCCTTGAGGTCGGCGAGGGTCTGGCGCTGCACCTTGGTCAGGACCGCGCGGAAGGAGCTGCCGTCGGCGAGCGCGTCGGTGAAGGCGTCGCCGAGCCGCTGGTAGAGGGTGTCCACGCCGGGTCCCCACCGCCAGCTGGTGTCGACATGCGCACCGGCGTCCGCGAAGACCTTGCTGTACGCCTGGCCGCCGAAGAAGTCCTTGTCGACGTCGAGGTCGGTGGTGGCGTAGCCGTTCTTGGCGCTGGGGAAGCCGTAGCCGCCGTCGATCAGCAGCTTGATCGACTCCGGGTCGGTGTTGAGCCAGACGGCGAAGTCCAGGGCGTCCTTGGGATAGCGGGCCTTGGCGAAGACGGCGGTGGTGGAGCCGCCCCAGTTGGCGAAGGCCTGCTCGCCCGCCTTCCACTGGGGCAGCGGTGCGGCCCGCCACTTGCCCTTGGTGCCGGGCGCGTTGCCGACCAGCAGGGCGTCGCCCCAACTGGCGCCCACCCAGGCCGGGATGGCGCCGGTTTGCAGATCCTTGTACCAGGCGTTCTGCCGGTCCGGGATGGTCTTGACGAGCTTCTGCCGGACCAGGGACTCCCAGTAGTCGGCGACCCGGCGGGTGGGTTCGTCGTCGAGGTGCACGATCCAGGTGTCGCCGTGCGTCCCGTACCACTTGGCGCCGGCCTGCCAGGCGAGGCCGGCGAAGCGGTTGCCGTTGGTGGGCGCGAAGGTCTCGATCCAGGCGCCCTTCCGGCGGACGGCCTTGGCGGCGGTCTCGTACTCGTCCCAGGTCCGCGGGGTCGGCACGTCCCACTTGTCGAAGAGGTCCTGGCGCAGGAACAGGCCCATCGGCCCGGACGCCTGCGGGATGGCGTAGAGGCTCTTGCCGAAGACGGACTGCTGCCACTGCCAGCCGGAGAACTTGCCCTTGTGGCGGGCGGCGCCGAGCGGGGCGAGGTCCAGCAGCCCGTTGTCGAGGAGGAAGCTGGGGACGACCGGGAATTCGATCTGGCCGAGGTCGGGCGGGTTGCCGGCCTTGATGGCGGCGTGCATCTTCGCGTACTGCTGGCCGTTGACGGCCGACACCTTCTCGACCTCGACCTGGACCTCCGGGTTCTTGCGGTTCCACAGGTCGACGGGCTTGTCGATGCCCGGCACCCAGGACCAGAAGGTCAGGCTGATCCGCTGGCCCTTCTTGCGCTCCTCGGGCGCCCGGCCGTCGGCGTCGTCGCCGCAGCCGGCGAGCGCGAAGCCGGCGGCGAGGGCGGCCGCCCCGCCCAGGACCGTTCTGCGGTGCAGGGGGTTGCTGGTCATGTCGGCTCCTCCACGGGGATGCGGCGGAAGGTGATCGTCGAGTAGGCGCTGACGTCGCCCGTCTCGTAGAGCAGTCCGACGCTGTCGCGGTCGAGGCGGACGAGGTCGGAGCAGGCGGCCGGGAGCCCGGTGACGGTGTGCGGGGTTGCCCGCGGTGCCGGTGCCGTTGCGGGCGACGACCTGGAGGGGGCCCCAGGTACGGCCGCCGTCCGCGTACCGTTTGAGGACGAAGTGGATGGTGCCGGAGTCGGCGGCCGAGGAGACCCGGCCCTCGGCGAAGGCAAGGAGGTCCCCGGAGCGCGCCCGGACCACGGCGGGGATCCGGAAGCTGGTGTACCCCTCGGTCCCGGCCCGGTACGGCACCGATCTCTCGTACGCCATGGGTCACCCCCAATGGGCAAGGACGTAGGATGTCCCTCGTCCTGCGGTGACCATAGGGAGTGCCCAACTGGCCGTCAAGACGGCCCACATGACGCCGTTTTGGTTCGCAACGGGCGCACCGCCACCGGGTGACATCCCGGTGAACGGGATCGGCCGACGCCGCACCGGTGCCCTGACCGCGCACCGCCGCACGCCGCTACGTCACTGTTCGGACAGCCGCCGCCGGATGCCGTCGAAGTGCCGGTGTATGGCCTTGACGGCGCGGTCGCCGTCGCCCGCCTCCAGCGCGTCCACGATCTCCTGGTGCTGACGATGGGTCACCAGCGGGTCGGGCCGGTCGTCGGAGAGATCCTCCCGCACCCGGCGCAGCGCCGCCCAGAACGCGTCCAGCACCTCGCTCAGCAGATGGTTGCCCAGCGAGCGGTACAGGGCGAGATGGAAGGCCCGGTCGGTGGCGCTCTGCACCTGCCCGCCGCGCGCCTCCTCCGCCATCCGCTGCACCAGCCCCTTGAGGACGGCGAGATCCTCGGCGGGCAGATTCCGGGCGACGGCGCCGATCAGGCCCGCCTCCAGCGCCTCGCGGACCTCCATCAGCTCGTACAGGCTCGACTCGCCCTGGTGGTGGCGGACCGCGGCACGGAAGGCGACGCCCTCGACGAACGGCTCCAGGGTGAGCGGGCCGACATAGGTGCCGAAGCCGTGCCGGATCTCCACGATGCGCATGGCCTGGAGGGCCTTGAGCGCCTCGCGCACCGAGTTGCGGCTGACGTCGAGCAGGGCGACCAGCTCGGCCTCGGTGGGCAGCGGATCCCCCGGCGTCAGCCGGCCGTTCAGGATCAGCTGCTTGATCTGGGCCTGCACATCCTCGGACATCGTCCCTCGCGCCATGAATCTCCCTCTCCGCTCCCGCGTCTGCAGTGCCGCCGGCCCTCCGCCACCGGCCCCGCCGTGACCGCTCATCCTTGACCGACCGCCTGTGAACAGGTCTATTGTGCTCGACATAGGACATCCCATGTCCTGTCCGACCGGAGCCCGGAGCCCTCATGGCACTGCCCGCCCCCCTGCACGGCGTCATCCCGCCGGTCTGCACCCCGCTGGACCCGCGCGGCGAGATCGACACCGCCTCCCTGACGCGCCTGGTGAACCACCTCGTCGACGGCGGCGTGCACGGCCTGTTCGCCCTCGGCTCCACCAGCGAGGTCGCCTACCTCACCGATGCCCAGCGCGGCACCGCCCTGGAGGCCGTCATCAAGGCCGCGGACGGCCGGGTCCCGGTGCTCGCCGGGGTCATCGACACCACCACCCCCCGGGTGCTCGATCACGCCCGGACCGCCGCCGCGCTGGGCGCCGACGCCCTGGTGGCCACCGCGCCCTTCTACACCCGCACCCACCCCCGGGAGATCGCCGCCCACTTCCGTCATCTGCGCACGGCCGTGGACCTCCCGCTCTTCGCCTACGACATCCCCGTCGCCGTGCACAGCAAGCTGTCCCCGTCGCTGGTGCGGGAGCTGGCCGAGGACGGCACCCTCGCCGGGCTCAAGGACAGCAGCGGCGACGAGGGCTCGCTGCGCCGGCTGCTCACCGCACTCGGCGGCCGCACCGCCCGGCGCTCCGGCCCGGCCCCCGGCTTCTCGGTTCTCACCGGTTCCGAACTGACCGTGGACGCCGCCCTGTTGGCGGGCGCCGACGGCGTCGTCCCCGGTATCGGCAATGTCGACCCGGCGGCCTACGTACGCCTCTACGACGCTGCCCGGTCCGGCGACTGGGAACGGGCCGCCGCCGAACAGGAACGCCTGGTCACCCTCTTCTCCCTGGTCGATGTCGGCCCGGAGGGTGAGATGGGCCGCAGCTCCTCCGCACTGGGCGCGTTCAAGGCGGCGCTGCACCTCCTCGGTGTGATCGACCGGGGCGCCACCGCCTTCCCCCAACGCCCGCTGAGCGACGACGCCGTGGCGGAGGTAGGACGTCGGCTCACGGAGGCGGGACTACTGAAGCCGGGCAGCTAACCCCGCTGCCCCACACCTCCGCCCGCCCCTCCCCTCACCTGCGCCCCACGCACCCCAAATCCCGTACGGGTGACCCCGGTTGAAACGGCAACCGGAGCGGGCCGTGCTGCGGCAGCATTCCGGAGCATGGATGCCGTACGGGTCGCATTGCTGCGTGAGGTCCTCGCGGGCACCGAGTGGGTTCAGGCCACCCGCCGCTTCGCCGGGGCGCTGCGCGGCGCCGTCGTCCCGCACGGGGGCGGGCTGCTGCTGGTCGGCAGTGCCGCGTACGAGCCCTGGCATCTGGCCGCGCATCTGGACGACGAGGCCGCCTGGTCGGGCCTGCCGGAGTTGTCCCCGACCCTGGTGCGGCACCGCGTTCCCGGCGGGGCGCCGGCCCATCTGGCGGTCGGGCTGGGCCGGTTGGAGGCGGCCGGGCGGGGCGAGACGCTGCTGGTCGTGGCGCCGGAGCAGCCCGGCGCCGAGCTGCTGGAGCGGGTGCACGACGCCCGCCGGAACGGCGCCACGGTGCTCGCCCTCGACGGCGGCGACCGCGATCTGCACGCCCTGGCCCATGACGCGCTCGCCGCGCCCCCGGCCCCGCCCGACGACGCGGCGGCCGGGGCCTCGCCGGACCTCGACCTGGACACCGTCCAGCATCTGGTGAGCGCGGCCGCCGGTGAGAACAGCCTGCCCGCACCCCGCGGCCGCCGCCGCTTCCGCGACCGGCTGGCCCGTCTCGCCGACCAGCTGACCGCACCGCCACCGCCCCGCTGGTAGCCCTCCGCCCCACCCGCGCACCGGAAATAACCCTTTGCTCCGCTCCGCGCCCAAGGGTGAAGGTGCACGGGTGACTTCGGCCGGCCCCCCATCTCCCTCCCCCTCACCGGCCGCCCGGCGGCGACTGGCGGCCCTACTGCCCGACCTCGCGCCCTGGCGCTCCTCGCGCGACTTCCGGCTGCTGTGGTGCGCGGGCGCGATCACGGTCTTCGGCACCTTCCTGACCGTCGTGGCGCTGCCGCTCCAGCTGAAGCAGCTGACCGGCTCCACCCTCGCGGTCGGTGCGCTGGGCGCGGTGGAGCTGGTCCCGCTGGTGGTCTTCGGGCTCTACGGCGGTGCGCTCGCGGACTTCGTGGACCGCCGCCTGCTGATCATCGGCAGCGAGCTGGCGCTCGGCCTGATCTCCGCGTTGCTGCTGCTCAACAGCCTGCTGCCGGATCCGCTGGTGTGGCCGCTGTATGTGGCGGCCGCGATATCCAGCGCGCTGACCGGAATTCAGCGGCCGGCCCTGGACGCGATCGTGCCGCGGATCGTGCGGCACGACCAGCTCGCCGCGGCCGCCGCACTCAACTCCCTGCGCTGGCAGATCGGCGCCATCGCCGGACCGGCGCTGGCCGGCGGACTGCTGGCCCTCGCCGGGCTGCGCTGGGCGTACGCCATCGACGCGGTCACCTACCTGCTCTCGGCGCTGCTGTCCCGGAAGCTGGCGCCGTCACCCGCCGCGCACGACGCCGAGAAGCCGTCGTTGCGCGGGATCGCCGAGGGCGCGCGCTACGCCTGGAGCCGCAAGGAACTGCTCGGCACCTACGCCGTCGATGTGATCGCGATGCTCTTCGCCTTCCCGCTGGCGATCTTCCCGTTCCTCGCCGATGAGCTCGACGCACCCTGGTCGCTGGGCATGATGTACGCGGCGCTGCCCGCCGGGGCGCTGGTGGTGAGCCTGACCAGCGGCTGGACCGCGCGGGTGCACCGGCAGGGCCGGGCGATCGTCCTGGCGGCCGTCGGCTGGGGGCTGGCGATCGCCGCCGCCGGGCAGCTGCGCCAGGTCTGGCTGGTACTTCTGCTGCTGGCCCTGGCCGGTGCCTGCGACATGATCAGCGGCATCTTCCGCTCGGCGCTGTGGAACCGGACCATCCCCGACGAACTCCGCGGCCGGCTGGCCGGCATCGAGCTGCTGTCGTATGCGACGGGCCCGCAGCTGGGCCAGGTCCGGGTCGGCGGGATGGCGGCCCTGATGGGCGTGCGGGCGTCGGTGTCGGCGGGCGGTCTGCTGTGCTTCGCGGGAGTCGGGCTGCTGGCGCTGGGGCTGCCGAAGCTGCGGGCGTACGACTCCCGGACGGATGAGCACGCCCGGCGGATGCGGGAGCGCCGGGCCGCCGCGGAGGGTCCCCCGGCAGGCGACCGGGCGGACGACCGGGCCGGCGACGATGCCGCCCCCGGGGCCGGCACTCAGGACACGGATCCGGCGGCGGTCTGAGAACGGGCCGGGGCGCAGGGCCGAGAGCAGGAGACCTCGCGGCCCGGCCCGGCCGGCTAGTCGCCCTCCGTGCCGGTCTTCCCCTTGCCCGCGTCCATGTCATGCCACTTCGGGTCGGTCTCCCACTCCAGATTCCGGTCGCGGGCGGTCTCCATGGCGTGCGCCGCCTCCTCGCGGGTGGCATACGGGCCGAAGCGGTCTGCGGCGCGGCACTCGGGTCCCTCTTCGACCGTCCCGTGCTTGAGGCAGTAGTACCACTCGCCCGGCTTGCCGACCGTATGCCTCTTGAACAGCGCCATTGCCGCCTCCTGTGGATGTTCCGTGCCACCATCCTGCCCGACGGCCCGCGGATACACTCGCTGACATGTCTGGCCAGTCGCTTCTTGTCCCGGGGAAGATCTCCCCCACCCGCCCCGTCCCCGCCTCGATCCGGCGCCCCGAGTACGTCGGGAAGGACGCACCCACCCCCTACACGGGGCCCGAGGTGCAGGATGCCGAAACGATCGAGAAGATGCGGATCGCCGGCCGGATCGCCGCGCAGGCGATGGCGGAGGCCGCCAAGCTGATCGCGCCGGGCGTGACCACCGACGAACTGGACCGGGTCGCCCATGAGTTCATGTGTGATCACGGCGCCTACCCGTCCACGCTCGGCTACCGCGGCTTCCCCAAGTCGCTGTGCTCCTCGCTCAACGAGGTCATCTGCCACGGCATCCCGGACTCGACCGTCGTCAAGGACGGCGACATCGTGAACCTCGACGTCACCGCGTACATCAACGGCGTGCACGGCGACAACAACGCCACCTACCTGTGCGGCGACGTGGACGAGGAGTCCAAGCTGCTGGTCGAGCGCACCCGGGAGGCGCTCAACCGCGCGATCAAGGCCGTCAAGCCGGGCCGGCAGATCAACATCATCGGCCGGGTCATCGAGTCGTACGCCAAGCGCTTCGGCTACGGCGTGGTCCGTGACTTCACCGGTCACGGCATCAATTCCTCCTTCCACTCCGGCCTGATCGTTCCGCACTACGACAGCCCGCACCACACCACCGACATCAAGCCCGGCATGACCTTCACCATCGAGCCGATGCTGACACTGGGGTCCCACGACTACGACATGTGGGAAGACGGCTGGACGGTCGTGACCAAGGACCGGAAGCGGACCGCGCAGTTCGAGCACACGCTGGTGGTCACGGACACCGGGGCGGAGATCCTCACGCTGCCCTGACGGGAGCGGGGGAACTCTTTACCGACAGCGCGTCGGGAACAGGGGTAGGCTCGTTACCGACAGGACGTCGGGAACGGGTTGACGCGGGCCGTAGGTTAGGCAACCCTAACTTCGACGGCTCGGCGGAGCCGGCCTGTTCCCGTCCTCCCCCAAGCTCTCGAATCCGAGCAGGGGGGACCCCCACCCTCGGTCCCCGGAGGTCCGTCTTGGAAGCGTCCAGCCCGACCCCGTCCGCTCCGTCCGCTCCGTTTTCGACGGTGATCCGCACCGCGTCCCACGAGCAGCACACGGAGGCCGAGAACTCCTCCTTCATGAGCGATCTGCTCGGCGGCCGGCTCGGCGTCCCGGCCTACCGGCGCTACACCGAGCAACTGTGGTTCGTCTACCGCGCACTGGAGGACGCCTCCGCGCCGCTCGCCGAGGATCCGGTCGCGGGCCCCTTCCTCCGCCCCGAGCTGGCCCGCACCGCCGCGCTGGAACGCGACCTCGCCCATCTCGGCGGCCCGTCCTGGCGCACCGGCCTGGCGCCGCTGCCGGCCACCGCCGCCTACGCGGACCGGGTGGCGGCCTGCGCCCGCGACTGGCCGGCCGGCTTCGTCGCCCACCACTACACCCGCTACCTCGGCGATCTCTCCGGCGGCCAGATCATCCGCGGCACCGCCGAGAAGACCTGGGGCTTCGCCCGCAAGGGCGACGGGGTGCGCTTCTACGTCTTCGAGGACATCCCCAACCCCGCCGCCTTCAAGCGGGAGTACCGGGCATTGCTGGACGCGCTGCCCGTCGACGACCTGGAGAAGCAGCGGGTGGTCGACGAGTGCCAGCGCGCCTTCCGGCTGAACAGCGCGGTCTTCCGGGAACTGGGCGAGCAGTTCCCGCTGAGCGCGTAGCGCCCCGGCCACCCGTTCGCCCGTTCTGCGTCAACTACCGCCGGGTGTCTGCTCGTTGAGGGCCTCCGGGGTGGCCGGATCGCCCGCGCCGGCTCAAGGGGTGGCGCGGCGCACCCGTCCCCCTACGGCGATGGTGCCGTCGGAATGGGTGCGGGTGAGGATCCGGGAGCCGGCGCCCTGGCGGATGTCGAGCGGGCGGCCCAGCTCATGGGTCAGCAGTATGGCCGCGGCACCGGTCGCCTCGCCCTCGGCGATCCCCCAAGATCATTCATCCGGACAGTGAACAGCCGGGCCGGGAGGGGGCGACCGGAGTCGGGTGGCGGTGGCTGGAATTCGACGGTCATGGACCCTCGCGAACGAGGACCCTTACCTTGACCGGCGCATGGCGGTTCCGTGACCGGGCACGGGTCAATCCGTAATCAGGCCGTTGTCCATGAGAGCGGGATCACGCCACAGGCCGGGCAGGAATAGGTAAGCCTCGGTTAAGTTAGGGCCGCCTTAGTGGCGACCCCGGCCACTGTCTATCGTTCCGTACGCCGTTTCCGTACATCCGAGCCCGCTTGGAGCCCTGTATGCGTGCCCTTCGTCCCGCCACCGTTGCCGCCATCGCCGCGGCCACGGCCCTCACCGCCGTCTCCGGCTGCGCCGCGAAGAACGACGGCAAAGGGGGCAGCGACAAGGGCACCATCGAGGTGACCGCGAACGACACCAGCTGTGAGCTGTCCGCCAAGGAATTCCCCGCCGGACATGTCCGGTTCGCGGTGCAGAACAAGGGCTCCAAGGTCACCGAGGTCTACCTCTACGCGCCCGGCGACCGGATCGTGACCGAGCGGGAGAACATCGGCCCCGGCACCCGGACGGAGATCACCGCCGAGATCAAGGCCGGTTCGTACGAGATCGCCTGTAAGCCGGGCATGAAGGGCGACGGCATCCGCCAGAAGGTGACCGCCAGCGGCAAGAGCAAGGCCGCCAAGCGCGATCCCGAGCTGGACACCGCGGTCGCCGCGTACCGCAAGTACGTCCAGGAGCAGGCCGACCAGACCCTCCCGGCGGCGCAGAAGTTCGCCGACGCGGTCAAGGACGGCGATGTCGAGACCGCCAAGAAGACCTACGCGCTCTCGCGGGTCGGCTGGGAGCGCACCGAGCCGGTCGCCGAGTCGTTCGGTGACATCGACCCCAAGGTCGATGTGCGGGCCGACGGCCTGGAGAAGGGCCAGAAGTGGACCGGCTGGCACAAGCTGGAGAAGTCCCTGTGGGAGGAGAAGAAGATCTCCGGGGACGACAAGAAGCTCGC
Source organism: Streptomyces sp. P9-2B-2 (assembly GCF_030406865.1). Classification (NCBI taxonomy): domain Bacteria; kingdom Bacillati; phylum Actinomycetota; class Actinomycetes; order Kitasatosporales; family Streptomycetaceae; genus Streptomyces; species Streptomyces sp. P9-2B-2. Next base: position 2,739,778 of record NZ_CP129126.1, read on the forward strand.
GGCGCAGCTGATCACCGACCTCAAGGACTGGCAGAAGCGGGTCGGCAAGGCCGAGATCACCCCGACCAGCATGGCCAACGGTGCCAAGGAGCTGCTCGACGAGGTGGCCACCGGCAAGGTCACCGGTGAGGAAGAGCGCTACAGCCACACCGACCTGCTCGACTTCCACGCCAATGTCGAGGGCGCCGAGAAGGCCTACGAGCTGCTGAAGCCGGTCGTCGCCAAGAACGACCCGGCGCTCGCCAAGGAGCTGGACAAGCAGTTCAAGGCGATCGGCGGGCTGCTCGACGAGCACCGCGACAGCAAGTCCGCCGACGGCTTCGCCTCGTACGAAACGGTCGACAAGGGCGAGCGCAAGAAGCTCTCCGACGGGGTCAACTCGCTGGGCGAGCCGCTGTCCAAGCTGGCCGCCGCCGTGGCCGGCGCCAAGTAGTCCGCTGCCAGGCAAGGGGAGACGATGACGCACGACGACGACACGTCCACCGCGAACACCGCCGCCGAGGGCGGCGAGGCCGCGCAGAGCACCGACGGGCGCGCGCCCTCCCGGCGTTCGCTGATCGGCTGGGGCGGTGCGGGCCTGGCCCTCGGCGCGGTCGCGGCCGGCGGTACCGCGGCGGCGCTGCGCACCGGCGGCGACGCCCAGCCGGCCGGCGCGGACGCGACCGCGGGCTCCGCGATCGCCTTCCACGGCGGGCACCAGGCCGGTATCGCCTCCGCCGTCCAGGACCGGCTGCACTTCGCCGCGTTCGATGTCACCACCGACGACCGTGACGAGCTGATCGCGCTGCTCAAGGAGTGGACGAAGGCGGCGGCGCGGATGACGGCCGGCGACGCGGTCGGCGACGGCGCGGTCGGCGGGCCGGCGGAGGCGCCGCCGGACGACACCGGCGAGGCGCTCGGCCTGCCGCCCTCGCGGCTGACCCTGACCTTCGGTATCGGCCCCACGCTGTTCGAGAAGGACGGCAAGGACCGGTTCGGCATCAAGGAGCGGCGCCCCGAGGCGCTGATCGAGCTGCCGCAGTTCCCGGGCGACAACCTCGACAAGGCGCGCAGCGGCGGCGATCTGTGCGTCCAGGCCTGTGCGGACGACCCGCAGGTCGCGGTGCACGCGATCCGCAACCTGGCCCGTATCGGCTTCGGCAAGGTCGCGATCCGCTGGTCGCAGCTGGGCTTCGGCAAGACGTCCTCGACGACGCCGGACGCGCAGACCCCGCGCAACATGTTCGGCTTCAAGGACGGCACCCACAACCTCGCGGGCACCGACTCCGCCGCGCTGGACAAGCATGTGTGGGTCGGGGAAGGCGACGCGAAGGGCAAGGAGAGCTGGCTGGCCGGCGGCTCCTACCTGGTCGCCCGCCGGATCCGGATGCACATCGAGATCTGGGACCGCACCTCGCTCCAGGAGCAGGAGGAGATCTTCGGCCGGAACAAGGGCGAGGGTGCGCCGGTCGGCAAGAAGCACGAGCGGGACAACCCGCATCTGAAGTCGATGCTGCCGACCGCGCATGTCCGCCTGGCGCACCCGGACTCCAACGGCGGGGTGCGGATCCTGCGCCGCGGCTACTCCTTCACCGACGGGACGGACGGGCTGGGCCGGCTGGACGCGGGGCTGTTCTTCCTCGCCTACCAGCGGGACGTACGCCAGGGCTTCGTCCCGCTCCAGAAGCAGCTGGCGGCCAACGACGCACTCAACGAATACATCCAGCACGTGGGTTCCGCGCTCTTCGCGGTGCCGCCGGGCGTCCGGAACGCGGACGACTGGTGGGGCCGGGCGCTGTTCGCCTGACACCACCGTGCCACCGTCGGCGGCGGAGACCGCCGCCGACTCCATGAAGGAAGGGAAGGAACCGACGTGTTCGGCAACTACCTGATCGGTCTGCGCGAGGGCCTGGAAGCCAGCCTCGTGGTCTGCATTCTCATCGCCTACCTGGTCAAGACCGGGAGGCGGGAGGCGCTGCGCCCGGTCTGGCTCGGTATCGCACTCGCCGTGGTGCTGTCGTTCGCGTTCGGTGCGGCGCTCCAGTTCGGTTCGCAGACGCTGACCTTCGAGGCCCAGGAAGCGCTCGGCGGTTCACTGTCGATCATCGCGGTGGGCCTGGTGACGTGGATGGTCTTCTGGATGCGGCGCACCGCGCGGCATCTGAAGCGGGAGCTGCACGGCAAGCTGGACGCGGCGCTCCAGATGGGCACCGTGGCGCTGGTGGTCACCGCGTTCCTGTCGGTGGGCCGCGAGGGCCTGGAGACCGCGCTGTTCATCTGGACGGCCGCGCAGTCCGCGAACGACGGTGTACGGCCGCTGGTCGGGGCGCTGCTGGGGCTGCTGACGTCGGTGCTGCTGGGCTGGCTGTTCTACCGCGGTGCGGTGCGGATCAACCTGGCGAAGTTCTTCACCTGGACCGGCGGCATGCTGGTGGTGGTCGCGGCGGGCGTGCTGGCGTACGGCGTCCACGATCTCCAGGAGGCGGACATCGTGCCGGGGCTGGGCACCCGGGCGTTCGACATCAGCGCGCAGATCCCGGCCGACAGCTGGTACGGGACGCTGCTGAAGGGCGTCTTCAACTTCCAGCCGGATCCGACGGTCCTTCAGGTCACGGTGTGGGCTCTGTATCTGATCCCCACCCTCGCCTTCTTCCTCGCCCCCGGTAGGGTTGCGCCGAATCGTGCCACCCCGGCGGCCGCCCCGTCCGCCCCGGTCGCCCCGAAGGAGCCCGAGCCCCATGACACGCAGGTCGCCGTTCCGGGTGCCCGCAACACTGACGTCGGCAGCGGCGGCGCTGGTGATACTGAGCGGGTGCATGACGGTGCACGGCGAGAGGGAGATGCTGCCGGCGGTGTCGAAGGCTGAGGGCACCAAGGCCCTCACCCGCTTCACCGACAGCTTCAACACGACGTACCGGGAGCTGGACCCGAAGCGGAACCCCTCCTTCGAGGCGGGCGCGCTGCTGGCGATCGACCAGGCCGGGATAAAGGCGTCACAGGCCCTGCGACCGCAGGGCAATCCGGACTTCCCCGCGCTGGAGCTGACCGAGCCGCGCTTCACCGTCCCCAAGCAGGCGGGCTGGCCCAAGTACTTCCTCGCGGACGCACTCAGCAACCGCAAGGACGCCAAGGGCCACCCCACCCGGTGGTTCCTGGTGTTCAGCCGCGACGACCTCAACGAGAAGTGGCGCGCGGTCTACTTCGCGCAGTTCCCGGGCAACAAGGCGCCGGAGCTGAAGACGAAGGACGGCTACGCCGAGGCGGTGCCGCTGGGCTCCGGCTCCGGTCTGACGGTGGCCCCCGGCAAGCTGAGCCGGTCCTACGCGGACTTCCTCAACACCGGTAAGGGCAGCGTGTTCGCGCCCGGTCCGCAGACCGACGGCTGGCGGGCCCGGCGCGCCAAGGACGCCCGCCAGGTCGGTTCGCGCATCCAGTGGCAGGACTCCCCCTCGGACCATCCGCCGGTGGCGCTGCGGACCACGGACGGCGGGGCCCTGGTGTTCTTCTCGACCGTCTACCACCAGCAGCAGACGATGTTCGCCGGGGCGACGATCCGGGTGCCGGCGAATCTGCGGGGCCTGGTCGTGGGGCCGGAGAAGAAGACCAACCGGATGGCCTTCACCACCGTCTCCTCCCAGGCGGTGACGGTGCCCGCCAAGGGCTCCGGCGGCAAGGTCGTCTTCCTGAACCGGCGGGAGGGCAAGACGTCGGTGGAGCCGCAGTAGCGGCGGGACGGCATACGCGGCCGGACCGCGCGGACGCCGAAGGGCCGCCGGGGTGCTCCCGGCGGCCCTTCGGCGTGCGGACGGCGGTGCGCGGACGGGGCGCGGGCCCGGTCAGCGGCCGATCGGCCAGGCGTGCGCCTCGTGGTGGTGCGGCTCGCGGTCGTTGAACTCCGCGCAGGCGTCGGTGAGCGACTCCAGCAGCGTCAGCGGGTCGGGCAGCGGCAGCTCGGGGCCGCGCAGCCAGGTCACCGCGGGCTGGTCACCGGGGAGGGTCGAGGGCGGCAGCAGCACATAGCTGCCGCGGCAGTGCCAGCGCAGCCCCGGATGCTCGTCCATGGTCTCGGGGTGGCAGTCCAGCTCGCAGGGCCACCACTCGTCCTCGTCGTCCGGGGTGCCGCGGGTGGCGGTGAAGAAGAGCATCCGGCCGTCGCCGAAACCGGTGCTGAGGGTGATCGGTCCGACGTCGATGCCCGCTGCGTCCAGCCGTCCCAGGGCGCTGCGGCCCGCCTCGACGGGGACGTCCAGCACGTCATGGGTGATGCCGGTGGCGGTGATGAAGTTGGCCTGCGGGAGGGTGCGGACCCAGGCGGCGACCTTGTCGCGGTCGGTGGTGGCGACGGTCTGCCAGCCGAAGGAGACGGGGTGGCGGCCGGGGGTGGGACAGCCGATGCGTTCACAGGAACAGCCGTAGCCGGAAGGATGCGCCGCCGGGGCCACCGGGAATCCCGCGTCGGCCGCCGCCAGCAGCAGGTCCTCGCGGCTGCGCGCAGCCGCTGATCCCGTGTCCGTATCGCCGCCGTCCGATCCGCTCTTCGGCCGGCGCAGCCACTGGGAGAACCTGCTCTTGCGTTCCATCTATCCCCTCACTTCGAGCGGTGGTCTGGGATCAATGCTGCCACCATCCTGCTCCTCGGGTGACCGGTGTGCGGATCCGGGGTGAACGAAGGACGCAGAAATGCCGGCAATTCGGGGCATCGGCGGCACACCGGCGCCGCCGGAGCCCGGCCAGCCGTCCGTTCAGCCGCGCGGACGCAGTCCCCGCAGCACCTGGTCGACCAAGGTGTCGACGTACTCGTGGGTCAGTTCACCGGTGCGCATCAGCCAGCGCTGCGAGAAGGGACTCAGCAGCATCTCGACGGCGATCCGCACATCGATACCGGCATCGACCTCTCCGGTTCCCTGGGCCGCCTGCAGCCGGTCGACGTAGAGGCGGGTGCCGGGCTCCATCAGCCGGGCGACGAAGGTGCGGGAGAGCTCCTCGTCGTTCGCGCCGGCCGCCGCGAGGGCGCGGTAGGGGGCCTGGAACGCCGGGTCATTGAATTCGTCGGCGGTGGCCCGCAGTACGAACTTGAGGTCCGCGGCCAGATCGCCGGTGTCGGGGAGGCCCTGCGCGTCGTACTCGTCGACCCCGGCGGTGAACGCGTCGAGCAGTACGGCGGCCTTGGAGGGCCACCAGCGGTAGATCGTCTGCTTGCCGACCCCGGCCCGGGAGGCGATGCCTTCGATCGTGAGCTTGTCGTAGCCGACCTCACCGACGAGTGCGAGGGCGGCATCGAAGATCGCGCGGCGGGAGCGTTCGCTGCGGCGGGAGGAGTCGGGGGTCGAGGTGTTGGCCATGCCGCGGAGTCTAACGGGGAAGAGGCGAGACGTATCGTCTTGACGAGACGGTGCGTCTCGTGGATAGTGAAGGTCGAACGAGACGATCCGTCTCGATAGTCCAGGAGGAAGGGGAATCCCATGAGCAAGGGAAATGCGGGCGGGATGCTCGGCGGGTGGGGGTCCCCCCGCGCCGTTCAGGGGTGGGGGAGGACCCGGAACAAGCTCTCGCGGGGCGCCCTGCGCGGCGGCGGAGGCACCGGCCGCGGTGGCCAGGGGCAGGCCGGGCAGGACCGGCGCGGGGAGCTGCTGCGCAAGTTCCAGGAGCGGGCCCGGAAGGGGTGACCGGCCCGGTGCGGGGTCCCCCGGGCCGGTGGGTGGTCCGCCGCGGCGGGGGGCGCGGCGGGCCACTCGAACGGCGCACGGCCCGCGGCACGGGGGCTTCGCGCGGTGGACGATTTGGGAGCGCGTACGGGATTCCGTACCCGCCCCGAGTGCCCACCGTGAGGAGCCTTCCTTGCGTACCTCCCGGCGCAGCGCCACCCCCCGCCGCTATCTGATGTGCCCGCCGACGTACTTCCGGGTCAGCTACTCCATCAACCCCTGGATGGACCCCGGCAAACCCGTGGATCTCGCGCTGGCCCACACCCAGTGGGAGGACCTGCGCGACCGCTACCGCGCGCTCGGCCACACCGTCGAGGAACTGCCGCCGCACCCCGCCTTCCCCGACATGGTCTTCGCCGCCAACGGTGCCACCGTGGTGGACGGCCGGGTGCTCGGCGCCCGGTTCGCCTTCGCCGAGCGGCACGGCGAGGCCGCGGTGCACGCCGAGTGGTACCGCGCGCACGGGTTCCGCGCGGTGCGGGAGCCGCAGAACGTCAACGAGGGCGAGGGCGACTTCGTGGTCACCGCGTCCTGGCTGCTGGCCGGCCGCGGGTTCCGCAGCAGCCCGCTGTCCCACGCGGAGGCCCAGGAGTACTTCGCCCGCCCGGTGATCGGCCTCGATCTCGTTGATCCGCGCTACTACCACCTCGATACGGCGCTGTGCGCGCTCGACCCCGGCAGCGGGGAGCCCGGCGGCCGGGCCGAGGTCATGTACTACCCCGGCGCGTTCTCCGCCGGGAGCCGGGCGGTGCTGGCGCGGCTGTTCCCCGACGCACTGCTGGCCGGCCCGGCCGACGCGGCGGCGTTCGGGCTGAACGCGGTGTCCGACGGGCGGCATGTCCTGCTGCCCCAGGCGGCGGTGGGCCTCTTCGCACCGCTGCGGGAGCGGGGGTACGAGCCGGTCGGGATGGATCTGACGGAGCTGCTGAAGGGCGGCGGGAGCGTGAAGTGCGTGACGGCGGAGCTCCGCTCGGGGTGACGTCCCGCGTGGGGCGGGGTCAGGACCAGTCGTCGCCCCAGGCGGCGTCGCGGGCCGCTCGGTAGTGGGTGCCGTGGCGTTTGGTCACGGTGGTGCGTTGCAGCTTGTCGTCGGTGGTGCACAGGTCCAGGAGGACCTGGCCCTTGCGGAGTTGGGGTTTGCGGATGATGCGGGCGGCGGCCGGGGTCGCGTCGAGCGTGGTGGCGGCGACGTAGCTGAACTTCTCGTCCTCGTACGGGAGGGAGCCGCCCTTGACCTGACGGTGCAGGGAGGAGCGGTTGACCCGGGCGGAGAAGTGGCACCAGTCCTCCCCGGGGACGATCGGGCAGGTGTCGCTGTGCGGGCAGGGGGCGACGATGCGCAGACCGGCCTCGATGAGCTGGGTGCGGGCCTCGCGGATGCGGAGGTAGCCGTCGGGGGTGCCGGGTTCGATCAGGACGACGGTGCGGGCCGCGGTGGCCGCGGCGACGACGGCGCGGCGGTCCTCGGGGCGGAGTTCGCCGAGGACATAGGAGACGGTGACCAGGTCCGTATCGGCGGGGACGGTCAGGCCCTCGCCGATGATCTGCCGCTGCCAGGTGGTGTCGGGGAGGATCTCGGCGGCCAGTTCCCTGCCGAGGTCCAGGGCGGGCTGGGCCCAGTCCAGGACGGTGCTGTGGTGGCCTTCCCAGGTGGCGGCGGTGGCCCAGGTGGCGGCGCCGGTACCGCCGCCGATGTCCACATGGGTGGCCGGGGACCAGTCGGGGACCCGGACGGCGAACGCGGCCAGCGCGGCCCGTACGGCCTCGAAGGTGGCCGGCATGCGGTAGGCGGCGTACGCGGCCACATCCGCGCGGTCGCGCAGGACCGGGGCGTCGGTGGGGGTGCGGCCCCGGTAGTTGGCGATCAGCCGGTCGACGGCCTGCGCGGCCTGCTTGGGCGGCAGGCCGTCGAGCAGGCCCGCCAGCGCGGCGCGCAGTTCCTCGTACATGGGGGAAATTCTACGGCGCCCGGTGGTGTGCCCTGCCTGGTCAGGTGGCACGGGCCACCGCGCGGGCCAGCCGGGTGGCGGCCGCGGCGCGGGGAGCGCTGCCGCTGTCGCGGCGGCGGGGGTGCACCGTATTGGCGAGCAGGACGAGGAAGGTGTCGGTGGCGCGGTCCAGGACCAGGCTGGTGCCGGTGAAACCGGTGTGCCCGGCCGCGCCGCGGCCCGCCAACTCGCCCATGAAATACGGCTGGTCGACGCCGAAGCCGAGACCGGGCGGGTCGAGGAGGGCGGCGACGGCGCCGGGGCCGAGGATCCGGGCGGTGCCGTAAGTGCCGCCGTTGAGCAGGGTGCGGCAGAGGACGGCCAGGTCCTGGGCGGTGGAGAAGAGCCCGGCGTGGCCGGCGACGCCGCCCAGCGCCCAGGCGTTCTCGTCGTGCACCTCACCGCGGACCAGGCCGCGGTCCGCCTTGGCCCAGGGCCGCCGCTGGTCCTCGGTGGCCGCCACACCGTGCGGTGCCAGCGGCCCGTACGAGGTGCTGGACATGCCCAGCGGGCCGGTGATGCCGTCGCGGATCAGGGCGTCGAGCCGCCGGCCGGTGCACTGCTCCAGGAGGAGCTGGAGGGCGATGAGATTGAGGTCGGAGTAGCGGTGGCCGGGGTTGCGGCCGCCGCTGGGGGCCGCCGCCTCCCGCCACAGCAGCGCCAGTTGGGCGGCGCGGTCACGATGGTCGTAGAAGGGGAGCTCGGGGGCCAGGCCCGAGGTGTGGGTGAGCAGCTGCCGGACGGTGATTCCCGGGGCGAAGGCCGGCAGCCGGTCCCGGACCTCCTCGTCGAGGGCCAGCCGGCCCTGTTCGACCTGCTGGACCGCGGCGACGGCGGTGAACAGCTTGCTGAGCGAGGCCAGGTCGAAGACGGTGCCGACCCGCATCGGCTCCCACAGGTCGCGCGGCAGATCGACGCCGCGGTCCCGCTCGGGGTCGTAGGACCGGTAGCGCAGCGCCCAGCCGGCGGCGGCCTCGGCGGCGACGACCGGGCCCCGGCCGGCCAGCACGACGACGCCCGGGGCCCAGGGCGGCCGGCCCTCGGGCAGCGCCCGCACCCCGCGGACCAGCCGTTCCGTCCAGCCGGGGTCCAGCCCCGCGCGGGCCGGTGTTCCGTAGGTGAGTACCGTCGCGTTCAGAGCCTGGTCCTCTCGCCTGCCGTGCTCCCGTTGCTCTCCCCCCTACGCTGCCACGGGCGGCACATTCCCAGGAAGCTCACGAGCGCCAACACGGCGCAGCAGAGCTGAACGAGGGCCATCGGCACGGCGGTCCGCTCGCCCGCGATCCCCACCAGCGGGGAGGCCACCGAGCCGAGGAGGAAGGTGGAGGTGCCCAGCAGCGCGGAGGCGGAGCCGGCCGCGTGCGGGGTGCGCAGCAGTGCCAGGGTGTTGGTGCTCGGCATGACCAGGCCCATCGAGGCCATCAGGACGAAGAGGCCGGCGGCCATCGGGACCAGGCCGACCGGGCCGAAGACCCCGGCGGACATCAGGAGCAGCGAGGTCGCGGCGAGGGCGGTCAGCGCCAGGCCGGTGCCCAGCACCTTGTCCAGGCCGACCCGGCCGACCAGCAGCTTGCCGTTGATCTGGCCGACGGTCACCAGGCCGACGGAGTTGATGCCGAAGAGCAGGCTGAAGGTCTGCGGGGAGGCGCCGTAGATCTCCTGGATCACGAACGGCGAGGCGGAGATATAGGCGAAGAGGGCGGCGAAGGCGAAGGCGCCGACGAGGACGTAGCCGGAGAAGACCCGGTCGGCGAGCAGATCGCGCATGGTGCGCAGGGTCTGGCCGAGGCCGCCGGAGTGCCGGCGCGCGGGCGGCAGGGTCTCGTCGAGCTTGCGCCACACCAGGAGGGTGAGCGCCACCCCGACGGCGGTGAGGACGACGAAGACGCCGCGCCAGTCGGTGAGCCGGAGGATCTGGCCGCCGATGAGCGGGGCGACGACCGGCGCCACCCCGGAGATCAGCATCAGGGTGGAGAAGAACCGGGCCATCGCCACACCGTCGTACAGATCGCGGACCACCGCCCGTGCGATGACGATGCCGGCCGCGCCCGCCAGGCCCTGCAACAGGCGGAAGGCGATGAGGAGTTCGGCGCTGGTGGCGAGGGCGCACAGGGCGGTCGCCAGGACGTAGACCACCATGCCGGCCAGCAGCGGGCGGCGGCGGCCCCACTTGTCGCTCATCGGGCCGACGACCATCTGCCCCAGCGCCATGCCCGCCAGGCACGTGGTGAGGGTGAACTGGACGGTGGCGGCCGGGCTGTGCAGGGCGGCGGTGACCTGCGGCAGGGCCGGGAGGTACATGTCCATGGAGAGCGGCGGGACCGCCGTGAGGCCGCCGAGGACGAGGGTGACGAGGAGGCTGGTGCGGCGGGACGCGGCCGGTGCTGCTGCCGCGCCCCGCTCGGCTATGGCGGGAAGGTCCTGGGTCTCGGCCGTGCCGGGCTCCGTCATGCGGGTCTCCATGGTGATAGATGGCTGCACCATGGTGTCATGCACGGGACGGCTTCTGACCGGGTTCGGACCGGTCCCTTCGGCCTAGGGCGGACCTGCCCCGGACCTAGGGCAAACGTCCCGGATCAAGCCGGCTTCAGGCCCCGATCAGGCCGGCTTCAGGCCCGGATCGCCCGCTTCCGAGACGAACGAGGCGGCGGTGCGCACCGGCGCCCCGGGGGTGGTGACGGCGGAGACCGTGCGGTAGTCGGCGCGGGCGGTGTCCTGGTCGAGGGTGACGGTGAGGTAGCCGCGGCGGCCGTTGTAGAACTTCAGATGCGGGTTGGCGGCCAGGTAGGTGTCCCAGTTGGCCGGTTTGTCCGCGCCGTTCTTGCCGCTGGCGATCGAGGTGGTGACGAACTCCACCCCCGCGGTGCGCGAGCCGGGGTCCTTGAAGTCCTTCTTGATGTCGAAGGCGTAGTGGACATGCACATCACCGGTGAGGACGACGAGGTTGTCCACACCCGCCGACTCGGCCCCGGCCAGCACCCGGTCGCGGGAGGCCGCGTAGCCGTCCCAGGCGTCCATGCTCAGCTGGTAGCCGGGGCCGGTGGCGTTGCGCCGCTCGGAGAACGTGACCTGCTGCGGCAGCACGTTCCAGCGGGCGGAGGACTGCCGCCAGCCGTCGGTCAGCCAGCGCTCCTGGGCGGCGCCGGTCAGGGTGCGCGCGGGGTCCAGGGACTCCGGGCCCGGGGCGTGCCAGCCGTCGCCGTAGGCCTGGTCGGAGCGGTACTGGCGGGTGTCGAGGATGTCGAACTGGGCGAGCTGCCCGTACTGGAGGCGGCGGTAGAGCCGGCAGTCGGCGCCCTGGGGCCGCTGCGGGCGGCGCAGCGGCTGGTTCTCCCAGTACGCGCGGTAGGCGGCGGCCCGGCGGACGAGGAACTCGGCGGGCGGGAGGTGGTCCTCGCTGATGTCGGCGGCGTAGTTGTTCTCCACCTCGTGGTCGTCCCAGGTGACGATGAAGGGGTGCGCGGCGTGCGCGGCCTGGAGGTCCGGGTCGGACTTGTAGAGGGCGTACCGCAGCCGGTAGTCCTCCAGCGTGACCGTCTCGCGGTTGAAGACCGCGGGCAGCGTGCGGTCGGTGTAGTTGCGGGCGCCGCCGTTCGCGCCTACCGGGTACTCGTAGAGGTAGTCACCGAGGTGGAAGACCACGTCGAGGTCCTCCTCGGCCAGGTGGCGGTAGGCCGTGAAGTAGCCGTCGTGGTAGGCCTGGCAGGAGACCGCGGCGAGCTTCAGATCGGAGATTCGGGCGCTCCGGGTGGGCGCGGTGCGGGTGCGGCCGACCGGGCTGATCCAGCTGCCGGCACGGAAGCGGTAGTAGTAGACGCGGTCGGGCGCGAGACCGGTGGGCTCGATGTGCACGGAGTGGTTGAACTCCGCGTGGGCGTCGGCGCGGCCCTGGCCGGCCAGCCGCTTGAAGTGCTCGTCGTAGGCGACCTCCCAGCGGACCGTGACTCGCGCGTTCGGCATACCTCCCCCACTCTCAACTTCGTTCGAGCGGGGGGACCCCCATCCAGGCTCGTAAGGCCGCGGAGCGAGACGGGTCCACAGCACGACGGAGCCCGGCTGCGGGTCACCGGAGGCGACGCCCAGCGTGAAGGGGTTCTCGGTGATCTTCCGCGCATCGGCCTCGGCGGCGTAGGCGGCGCCCGCACCCGGCAGGTTGGTCGCGAAGGCGAGCGCGGCGGCGGCTCCGGTGGTGGTGAGGAAGCGGCGGCGGCCGAAGTGTGCGGCCGCGGCCCGGATCTCCTGCTCGTGCGGTGCGTGGTGAGTCATCTGGCCCTCCCCTGAAGGCGGTTGTCACAGAGCCCGTAGGGGAGCCATTCCAGGGAAACGGAACGGCGCGGCGCTGACCCACGCACGACACATACATGACAGCTGGATGAGGACTGGGCCCGCACCGGACGCGGTCGGACAATCTCGGCACCGGCCGTGCCTCCGTAGGATTCGGGGCATGGCTGAACTGATGGTGCGCGACGGCACCTGGACCTTCGACGGCGACGCCGTGCGCATCGTGCCGGGCCGCGAACGCGGGGTGCACAAACTGCGCCAGGATCTCGGGGAGTTCACGGTTCCGCTGGCCGCGCTGGCCGGGATCGCCCTCGAACCGGGCCGTAAGGGCGGCCGGCTGCGACTGCGGCTGCGGGAAGGCGCGGACCCGCTGCTTCAGGTCACCGGGGGCGGTCTGCCGGACGAGGCGAACCCGTACCGGCTGACTGTGGACGCCGGACGGGTCGAGGTCGCCGAGTACTTCGTCGACACCGTACGCCAGGCCCTGATGCTGGAGCAGATACCGGACGGGCCCGCCGACCGCTATCTGCTGCCCGGTCCGTCCGTACCGCTGTCGGCCGCCGGGGTGGACGGTGTCGCCACCTTCGACGGCGAACGGGTGCACCTCGAATGGCGCTGGAACACCAGCGAGACCAAACGGGACCGGGGCCCGCGGAACTTCACGCTCGGCGCGCTGGAGGCGGTGGAGTGGCGGGCCGCCGCCGGTCTGGAGTCCGGCTATCTCCGGTTCCGGCCGCGGGGCGCGACGGAGCGGCTCAAGCCGGAGCACGACCCCAACTCCATCGAGCTGTGGGGCTTCAAGAAGGAGAGCGGCACCACGGCGCTGCTGGCGGCCGCGGTCGCGGCGCGGCTGCCGCACCCGTCGGCCGGTACGGGCAAGTCCCTGCCGGCGGCGGCCCCGGCCGCGCCGCTCACCTCGTCCGCGCCGCTCACCTCGGCCGCGCCGCTCACCCCGGCCGCTCCCCGGGCGCCCGCCGCCGCCCCCGCCGAGGACCATGACGCCCTGCTGCGCCGGCTGCGCGAACTGGGCGAGCTGCACCGCGACGGCATCCTCACCGAGGAGGAGTTCACCGCCACCAAGGCGGCGGTCCTGCGGCGCTTCCACACCGGCGGCTGAGTCGCGGCGGCGGCGCCCCGTCCGCCGCCCGTACGCCGTTTACGCTGCCGCCATGGCAGAGAACACAGAGTCGGCACCCGCAGCACGGACGACGCCGATGGCACGGGCCGGGCAGGTGGGCGGTACGGCGACCGCGCCCCGGCCCACCCTGCCGGCCCCGACCTCGCGGGGCGGGCAGAGCACCCAGACGGCCCCGGCCGCACAGGAGGCACGGCAGGACGGGGCGGCGCACCGGCAGGTCGCCGTGGTCACCGGCGCCGGGTCCGGCATCGGGCGGGCGGTCGCCCTCGCGCTGATCGCCGCCGGCTGGACGGTGGTGCTGGCCGGGCGGCGCGCGGAGGCGCTGGCGGAGACCTCCCGGCTGGCGGGCCCGGCGGGCCCCGACGGCCCCGCGATCATGACGACGCCGACCGATGTCACCCGCCCCGAGCAGGTCGACGCCCTGTTCGCCGCCGTCCACGAGCGGTTCGGGCAGCTGGATCTGCTCTTCAACAACGCGGGCACCTTCGGCCGCGCGGTGCCGCTGGAGGAACTGGAGTACGACGACTGGCGCGCGGTCGTCGACGTCAACCTCACCGGTTCGTTCCTCTGCGCCCAGGCCGCCTTCCGCACCATGAAGGCCCAGGAACCGCAGGGCGGACGGATCATCAACAACGGCTCGGTCTCCGCCCACACCCCGCGCCCGCACTCCATCGCCTACACCGCCACCAAGCACGCGATGACCGGCCTGACCAAGTCGCTCTCCCTGGACGGCCGTCCGTACCACATCGCCTGCGGACAGATCGACATCGGCAACGCGGCCACCGAGATGACCGGCCGCATGCAGACCGGCATTCTCCAGGCGAACGGCCGGACAGCGGTCGAGCCGGTGATGGACGCGACGGATGTCGCCCGCACGGTCGTGCACATGGCCGCCCTGCCGCTGGCGGCCAATGTCCAGTTCGCGACCGTGATGGCCACCAACATGCCGTATATCGGGCGAGGTTGAGGGGCACCGGGAAGCCGAATCCCCGTACGACCCCTGCCCACTTTCCGCTTCCGGTGGCACCCTGAGAGCCTGCCTTCGCACCCCGCCGGGCCGACCGGCCGGGTGCAAAGACAGGCGCTTCCTCGAATCCGCACCTCTCGTCTGCCGGGCCGCCCTCGTGCGGCCCGTCCCCCGCGGCCGCGCACGCCCGCCGTACGCGGCCCCCGCAGAAGGAGTTCCGCGTGAGACGAACCGCTCGCGGCATACCGGCAGTTCACGGCATACCGGCACCGCGCCCCGCAGGCAGATCCCGGGCCGCCCTCGGCACCCTGACCGCCGCCGGTACGCTGCTCGCCCTCCTGCTCCCCACCGGCCAGGCCGGCGCCGCCACCCCGCAGCCCGGCCACCGCACCGCCACCCCGCAGACCACGACCGTCGCCTTCTGGACCGCCGCCCGAATGCGCGCCGCCGCTCCCCTGGATCTGGCCACACCCACGAAGCGGTCCGCCCCGGCCGCGGTCCCGCGCAGCGCCCCGCACACGGTGTCCCCCACCCTCCCCCGGCTCCCCGCGGCCACCAGGCCACTGCCCGGGTCCCTCCCCCAGGCCGGCGGCCCGTGGACCGGCGGCGGCGCGGTCGTCAAAACGACCGGCCGGGTGTTCTTCACCTACCAGGGCCGCAACGCCTCCTGCTCCGGCGACGCGGTCACCAGCGGCAACAAGAGCACCGTGATCACCGCCGGGCACTGCGTCAAGCTCCAGGGCGCCTGGCACACCAACTGGGTCTTCGTCCCCGGCTACCACGACGGCGAGGCCCCGTACGGCAAGTGGCCGGCCTCCAAGACGCTCTCCACCCCCCAGTGGACGGCGAGCGAGGACATCAACTACGACGTCGGCGCCGCGGTGGTCGCCCCGCTCGACGGCAAGAAACTCACCGACGTCGTCGGCGGCCAGGGCCTGTCCTTCAACTCCGGCTACACCAAGGCGATGTACGCCTTCGGCTTCCCCGCGGCCGCCCCGTACGACGGCAGCAAGCTCATCTACTGCAGCGGCACCACCATCAAGGACCCGCTGTTCTCCCAGGACCACGGCCTGGCCTGCAACATGACCGGCGGCTCCAGCGGCGGCCCCTGGCTCACCTCGTTCGACGAGAAAACCGGCACCGGCCTCCAGTCCTCGGTCAACAGCTTCGGCTACCAGTTCTGGCCCAACACCATGTTCGGCCCGTACTTCGGCGATGACGCCAAGAACCTCTACAACGAGGCGCAGAAGTCCTGACCCACGACGGGGGGCTGTCCGGGCACTGCCCGGGCAGCCCCCTCCGGCGCTTACCATGCGTCCATGGTGTATGCGGACTGGGGGGACCCGCAGCGCACGTTGGCTGTGGTGAAGGGGCTGGTGCGGGCGCCTCTGAAGGAGGTTCTGGCCACGTTGTCGGTCGCGTTGGCCGATCTTGTGCCGCACGAGGCTCTGGTGATGCTCACGGGGGACTGCCCCAAGTCGGCTAACTGGGGTTACGGGGAGGCGGAGTTGACCGGGGAGGTCACCACCGCCGAGCTGGCGACGCTGGCCACCCATGTCGATGTCGGGAAGCCGTGGTGGGGGCAGGCCGCGCTGGCCGGGGCGGTGCGGCCGGTGCTGGCTGTGGCGTCGGCGCCGCCCGGGTCGGCGGGGGCACTGTTGGCCGTGGTGGTCTCGACGGAGGGTGCGCCGGGGCCGGATGTGCTGGCACTGGTCCAGCAGTTGTGGGACCTGGCCACCGGGCGGGTCGTCGAGCTGCTGCCGGGGGCGGTGCCGGTCGACATGGCCGCGCCGTGGATCGCCCGGAGCGAGCGGGCCCGGGCCGTGGCCGATGTGACCGATGCGCACGCCGCCACCCTCACCGCCCTGCTCGGCGTCCTGCGCAGCCGTACGCTGCCGGACGACGCCGCCCGGCGGACCGCCACCGATGTCGCGGTCGCCGCGCTGGTGGAGCTGCGGGCCACCGACGAGGACGCGCAACTACCGCCGGAGGAGAGCCTCCAGGACGCCTTCGGGCGGCTGAGGGACATGCTCAGCCTGCTTTCCCGGCACGGCGACGTCGCGCTGGAGTACTCCGCGCCCGGCAGTCCGCAGCGGCTGATTCCCTCGGACATCGCGCGCGCCGCACGCACCACCGCGCGCGGCACCGTGCTGACGATGCTGGAGCAGGGCGGGGTCGAGCGGATCCGCGTGAGCTGGGACGCCGAGGACGCCGAACTGCGCACGGTGATCCGTGACGACGGTCCGGGGACGCTCGCCGCGGAGGCTCTGGCCGTTCACCGGCTCACCGACCGGGTCGGCGCGCTGGGCGGGACGCTGACGGTGGACGCGGTGCCGGCGTGGGGCACCATCGTCACCGTGCGGCTGCCGCTGGCGGCGCCGGATGTCCCCGGGAGCGATCCGCTGGGCGACCTCCACCCCCGGGAGCTGGACGTCCTGCGCCACCTGGTCCACGGGCACCGGAACCGGGCGATCGCCGACGCGCTGCACATCAGCGAGCACACCGTGAAGTTCCATGTGGGCCGGATCCTCAGGAAGCTCGACGTACGGTCCCGCGGCGAGGCGGCGGCGCTGGCCCGCGCGGCGGGCTTTCCGCCCGGGGTGTCCCTGACGCAGTAGGGCGCCGGGCGTGCGGAGCGCGCCGGACGCGGGAGCGTACCGGCCGGTGTCACGCGGCGGTGCCGTGCTGTGGCACCGCCGCGTGACCTCCGAGGCCCCGGCGCCGGGTGGGGCGCCGGGGGCTCAGGTGGTGAGGACGACCTTGCCCATGATCGTGCCCGAGTCGATGAGCCGGTGGGCCTGCGCGGCGTCGGACAGCGGCAGGGTGTGCGCCAGATGGACCCGCAGCGCGCCGGTGTCCGCCAGGTCCGCCAGCGCCGCGAGGCCCACGGGGTCCGGCTCGGCGGTGACGCCCAGGCACCGCAGTCCGCGGTCGGCCGCCTTCCGGGCCAGCGCCGCGTTGTGCATCTCGACGATGGTGACCAGGGTGCCGCCGGGCCGCAGGACGCCCAGGGAACGCAGTGCGGTGTCACCGCCCACGGTGTCGAGGACGACGTCCACGTCCCGGGCGGCGTCCGCGAAGTCCGTGCTGCGGTAGTCGATCACCTCGTCGGCGCCCAGTGTGCGCACGAAGCCGGCCTTGGCGGCGCTGGCGGTGGTGAGGACCTCGGCCCCGCGGGCCTTGGCTATCTGTATCGCGAGGTGGCCGACGCCGCCCCCGCCGGCGTGGACCAGGACCCGCCGGCCCGCGCCGACGCCGGCCGCGTCCACCAGCGCCTGCCAGGCGGTCAGCCCCGCGAGCGGCAGGGCGGCGGCGTGCGGGTGGTCCAACGCCGCCGGTTTGCGGGCCAGTTGGCGGGAGGGCGCCGTGAGGTAGTCGGCGTAGCCGCCCGCGGCACGCGGCATGAGCGGCATACCGAAGACCTCGTCGCCGACGGCGAACCGGGTCACCCCGGACGCGACCTCCTCGACCGTGCCGGAGACGTCCCAGCCGACGACGAACGGCGGTTCGCCCAGGAGCGGGATGGCGCCGGAGCGGACATGGGCGTCGATGGGGTTGACCCCGGCCGCCCGCACCCGCACCAGGACCTCGTTGAGCAGCGGCCGCGGTCGGTCGGTCTCGGTCAGCTCCAGCACGTCCGGTCCGCCGAACGACCGCTGGGTGACGGCGCGCATCCGCCCGGCGGTCACCGGGTGTCCGCGATCATCTCGTCGAGGGTGGAGCCTTCGGGGACGGCCTGTCCGACGTCCCAGTGCTCGGCGAGCCTGCCGTCCTCGATCCGCCACAGGTCCACCACGATCACCGGCGGAGCGTCCGGAGAGACCCGGACGACGCCGTGGGTCCACACCTGGTCGTCCTCGGCGATCATGCGCTGGACGGTCAGGGAGAAGTCGGGGAAGGGCGTGGCGGCGTGCTCCCGGAAGCTGTCGACGGTCCGGTCGGGGCCGACCCCGGCGCCCGGGTGGTGGTTGGTGAAGTCCTCGGTGAGCATGGTGCGCGCCCGGTCGAAGTCCTTGTCGTTGTAGAAGACGCGGATGAACTCGGAGACGAGTTCCTTGTTCGCCTTCAGGGAGTCGGTCTGCATCGGCGGGGTTCCTTCCTCGTGCCTCGTTGTCATTCCTTGATGCCGACCACGATCGAGTCGGGGCCGGCGAGGTGTTCGCTCCAGGTGCGGCCGAACCCCGCCTCGGTCATCCAGTCCCGGCATTCCCGTGCGGTGTAGCCGAAGCCGCCGTCGGTGACCGCGTGCATGGTCAGGCTCATCAGCAGGGCGAAGGCGTTCTCGGACCGGTCGTCGTCGATGAGCGAGTCATAGACGACGACCGCGCCGCCCGTGGGCAGGGCCTGCCATGCCTTCTTGAGCAGCAGCTTCTTCTTCTCCAGGTCCCAATTGTGGAGTATGTGGCCGAAGGTGAAGATATCGGCTCGGGGGAAATCATCGGTGAAGAAGTCGCCCCCGGCGAACGTCAGCCGCTCATTCAGGCCATGGGCCCGGGCGTACTCCTCGAACACCGGCCCGGCCGCCGGCAGGTCGAAGCCGATGCCGGTCAGGTGCGGGTTGGCCAGCAGGACCTGCACCGCCAGGTCGCCCTGGGCGGTGCCCATGTCGGCCACGGTCCGGTGGTCCCGCCAGGACACCTGCCGGGCGATGGCGCGGTTGGCGGTGTGGCTGACTCCGGTCATGGACGCGAGGAACTGCTTCAGCCGCGCGGGGTCGGCGTAGAGGGCGTCGTAGGTGTCCAGCTCGCTGGCGCTGGACTCGTCGTGCGGCAGTCCGGTGCGCAGGGTGTCGGTCAGGTGGTGGTAGATGCCGTACAGCCGCGAGTTGGCCATCTCCAGCAGCCCGCCGAGGTGGGCGTAGGCCGGCTTGTCGCGGTCGAGGAAGGCGTCGGCGTCGTCGGCGTTGCGGTAGACCCCGTCGGCGCGCCGGAGCACGCCCAGCGCCACCAGCGTGTTGAAGAAGTCCGCGGCCGCGCGGGGGTGCAGGCCCAGCCGCTCGCGCAGGGCCGGGCCGTCCGCCGGGCCCTTGGCGAGTTCGGTGAAGACGCCGAGTTCGATCGCGCTGAGCAGCGCTTTCGATGCCTGGAAGGCCATGCCGAGTTCCAGCAGGCGGTCGGGAGTGGGGACGGGTCGGGTCATGGCGTGCTCCTCGGGGTGAACAGGGACCGGGCGTAGGCGCGTGCCGTCGGCTCGATCTGGAGGGCTTGGTGGGTGGCGATGGCGTTGACGTCGCGCCAGATGCGCTGGAGGGGACCGTCGGCGGCCTGGCCGCTCGTTCCGGCGGTGCGGAAGATCCGGTTCACGGTGCCGGCCAGCGTGTCGACGGCGAAGGCGCTGTCCCGCGCGTTGCGGGCGACCTGCTCCGGTGTGATCGGCTCGCCGCTGTCGGCCAGGTCGGCGATGCGTTCCAGCAGCAGCTGGACCGCATCGATCTCGGCGGCGCTGCGCGCGAGCACGGTCTCGTAGGTGGTCTGGTTGTCCAGGGCCCCCGGTACGCCGGGCAGTACGGGGACGTGGTGGAGTTTGCGGCCGAGATGGTCGGTGAGCAGGGCGAGGGCGCCGCGGGCCGCGCCGAGGGCCGGGACGACGAACGTCAGGCCGTTGACGGCGGGCAGCGGGGCGAGCCCGGCTGCCCCCGGCCCGTCGGGGTCCGCGGGCCGGCCGGCGAAGAGGGCCGCCCGGTCGCCGATCCGGTGGGCGGGGACGAAGACGTCCTCCACGACCACGGTGTTGCTGCCGGTGGCCTGCATGCCCACGCTGTGCCAGGTGTCCTCGGTCCGGCACTGCGCGCGGGGGACGGCCACCAGGGTCAGCCGCGGTCCGCCCCGGGCCAGCAGCTCCTTGGCACACACGATGACCCAGTCGGCGCACTCGATGCCGCTCATGTACGGCCAGCGCCCGGAGACCCGCAGTCCGCCCGGCTCGCCGACCGCCTCGCCGAACGGGATGACCGAGCAGACGACGGCGGCGTCGGGCCCCCCGGCCCAGATCTCCTGCCGGCCCTCGGACGGGAAGAAGGACACGAACCGGGGGGAGCTGGCGAACAGGGAGGCGCACCAGGCGGTCGCCGCGCAGGTCTCGCCGAGCGTGGTGACGGCCCGCATCAGGTCCCGGAACGTGCCGGCGTTGCCGCCGAACGCGGTGGGGACGAAGTGCCGCAGGAAGCCGGCCCCGGTCAGGGCCTTGACCACGTCCGGGCTGAGCCGGCGCTCGTGTTCCATCTGGGCGACCAGCCCGGAGGCCAGTTCGGCGACGGCTTCGGCGGCCGCCGGCAGTGACTCGCGCACTGGGTGCATTCTCATCATCCTTGGTTGCGTCGACGAGGGGCTACGGGCGGCCACGACGGGCCGGGGGCGGCGGGAGCGGGGGCCGGGTCCGGTGCCGGTGCCGGTGCGGCAGGGCGTCACGGGCGGCGGAGGACGTAGTCGGCGGGGTCGGCGGTCCGGGTGCGGTGCCAGTACTCCTGCGCGGAGTAGGGCCAGTTGGTCGCCGAGCGGCCGTTGGCGTTGTACCAGCCGCCCACCGCGGACCAGCCCCAGGCGCGCTGCCGGTTCCCGGCGTCGACCCAGCGGTTGTAGGCGTCATGGGTCTCCGGGCGGACCTCCGCGGAACGGTGCCCGCCCGCCAGCAGCATCCGCAGGACGCCCAGGACATGGGTCACCGCGCACTCGGAGAAGTAGACGATGCTGCCGCCCTGGCCGACGAGGTTGGTGTTCGGCCCGTACAGGCAGAACAGGTTGGGGAACCCGGGCACCGTGATGCCGAGGTAGGCGCGCGGGTCGCCGCGCCAGCTCGTGTGCAGGTCGGCCCCGTCCCGGCCGGTCACCGTCATCGGGGTCAGGAAACGGGAGGCCTGGAACCCGGTGGCGTAGACGACGACATCGGCGTCGTATTCCACGCCGCCGGCGGTGAGTCCGGTCGGTGTGACCCGGTCGATCGGTGCGGTCACCAGGCGGACGTCGTCCCGTTGGAGGGTGGCCAGCCAGCGGCCGTCGTCCCGCAGCACGCGTTTGGCGCCGACCGGGTAGCCCGGTGTCACCGCGTTCAGCAGCTCGGGGTCGTCGGGCAGCTGAGCCGCCATCGAGGCCAGCAGGCTGCCGCGCAGCTCCTCGTTGAGCGCGGAGACCGCGCGCTCGGTGGGCGGGTGGCCGGGGTCGACGATCCAGCCCTCCAGGATGCCCCGCAGGCCCGGGGCGAGGAGCCAGAGGCGGTACCACCGGTCGTAGTACGGCAGGTGCTCGCACAGCCAGCGGGCGCCGTCGGGCATCGGGCGGCGGTAGTGCGGAGTGGGCCGCAGCCAGGGCGGGTTGCGCATGAAGACGGCGACCTCGGAGGCCGTCCCGGCGATCTCGGGAACGATCTGGTAGGCGCTCGCGCCGGTGCCGACGACGGCGACCCGCCGCCCGGTGAGGTCGACCGAGTGGTCCCAGGCGGCCGAGTGGAAGGCGGGGCCGGCGAAGGTGTCCCGGCCGGGCAGGTCCGGCAGCAGGGGCCGGTTCAGCTGGCCCACGGCGCTGATGACGGCGTGGTGGCTGACGGTCCGGGTGCCCTCCGGTCCGTGGAGGGTGAGGTGCCAGCGGGCCGCCGTCTCGTCCCAGCGCAGCGCGGTGACCTCGGTGCCGAAGCGGAGGTGGTCGGTCAGCCCGGCCTCCTTCGCGAAGGTGCGGAGGTAGTCCAGGACGACGTCCTGGGTGCAGAAGTGGTCGGGCCAGTCGGCCTTCGGGGCGAAGGAGTAGTTGTAGAGGTGGCTGGCCACGTCGGTCCGGCACCCGGGGTAGGTGTTCTCCAGCCATGTCCCGCCGACGTCGGGGTTCTTGTCGTAGATCACGAACGGGATGCCGGCCTGCGCCAGGCGGTGGCCGGCCAGCAGCCCGCTGAAGCCGGCACCGATGACGGCGACGTGGAAGTCCCGGCCCGGACCGAGCTCGTCGAGGGTCCAGTCGGGGGCCCGGGGATCCTGACCGGGGCGGACGATCTCCTCCGCCAGCAGCGGCAGCAGGTCCTCGGTGCCCTCCCCCATGGCCCAGGTCGTGATCGTGCGCAGCAGCTCCCGGTCCGGCGGGCCGGGCGGGGTGCCGGGGTCGCGGTCGCCCAGCCGCAGCAGGACCTGTACGGCCCGCTCGCGGATCTCGGCCTGCCGCTCCTCGGACAGGCCGCCCTGGGGCGCGAACAGCCAGCCGGGAGCCCGGAGGTCGTCGCGCAGCAGGGAGGTGTCGCCGGTCAGGTGCGCGAGCGTCATCAGCAGCGCGGGGACCTCCGCCCCGGCCAGGTGCCGGCGCAGGGTCTCCGCGTCACCGGGGAACGGTGCGACGGGCCGGTGGATCGCCATGGGAACATCCGCCTTCGCAGTGGGTCAGCGTGCCGGGCTGGGCGTGGTGAACTTCCGGTCGACGTAGACGGCGGGGGTCCCGTGGCCGTCCGCGAGCAGGTGGTCGACGACCTTGCCGACGAGGATGGTGTGGTCCCCCGCGTCGTACCGCCCGTCGACCAGGCAGTCGAAGGTGGCCAGCGCGTCCTCGACGACCACGCCCCCGCGCGGTGTCCGGGCGAATCCCCCGCCGGCGAACTTCTCGGCCGTGCTGGTCGCGAAGCGCCGGGCCAGTTCCGTGTGGTGGCCGCGGAGCAGGCTGACCGCGAACTCCGCGCCGCGTTCGAACACCGGGTGACACCGCGCCGACTTGGCGACACAGATCAGCAGCAGCGGCGGGTCCAGGGACACCGAGCACAGGGAGCTGACGGTCAGACCGTGCGGCGCGCCGGTCTCGTCGCAGGCCGTGACGACGGCGACCCCGGTGGGGAAGCGGGCCATGGCGTCCTTGAATTCCTGGGACATCGCGTGCACCGCCCCGTCAACTCGACGTGTTGGCGGCGGCGTTGACGAGGTCCAGGACCGCGCGCGGGGTCGTCAGCTCCGGTATCCGGTCGTCGGGGACGGGCACGCCGTAGTCGGTGGTGATGCGGGCGGCGGTCTCCAGCATGGCCAGCGAGTCGTAGCCGAGGCTGGTGAAGTCCTTGTCGAGGATGTCGCCGGAGAGGCTGTTGTCGTCGGTCTCCCCTGCGCACTCGATCAGCAGGCGCCGGAGGTCGTCGAGGGTCATCTGAGGCATGGTGGGCTCCTTGAGAGGTGTCGGTGGTACGGGGCCGGCCGGTTCCGGGCGGCGGGTGGTCACGGTGCGGGGACGGCGCGGACGACGACCGCGCTGTTGAACCCCCACTTGCCGCGGGCGAGGACCAGGGCCGACGACACCGGGCCGGGACGGGGCGCGCCCCGTACCAGGTCGATCCGGTAGTCCTCGGGCACCTCGGTGGTGCCGGCGGTCGGCGGGATCACGGCGTCGCGGAAGGACAGCAGCGCCGCGCAGACGTCCACCGGCCCGCCTCCGGCGTAGAGGCGTCCGGTCAGCGTCTTGGGCGCGGTCACCGGCACCCCGCGGGGCCCGAACAGACCGCTGACGGCCTCGGCTTCGGCCCGGTCGAGGTCCGGTACGCCGGAGGCGTCGGCGAACACCACGTCGATGTCGTCCGGGGCCATCCCGGCGTCGGCGAGCGCCAGTTCCGCGGCGCGGCGCAGGCCGGGCGGGCGCGGTGAGCCCGGGGGCGGGTCGAAGGTGGTGGCGTATCCGGCGATCTCGCCGTAGACGTGCGGGGCACCGCGGCGGGCCGCCGCCCCGGCGGACTCCACCACGAGGATCGCGCCGCCCTCGCCGGGGACATAGCCACGGGCGTGGGCGTCGAAGGGCAGATAGGCGCGGGACGGGTCGGTGGCGGTGCTCAGGCGGCCGCCGGAGATCTGTGCCACCCACCCCCAGGGGTCCAGTGCCGAGTCGACGCCGCCGGTGACGACCATCGGGGTACCGCGCAGCACGGTCCGGCGGGCGTGGCCCAGGGCGTCCAGTCCGCCGGCCTGTTCGGCGACGAGTGCGCTGCCGGGGCCGCGCAGTCCGTTGCGGAGCGAGATCTGCCCGGTGTTCACCGCGTAGAACCACGCGTAGGACTCGTAGACGCTGACCGCGCCGGGGCCCTGTGACCAGAGTTTGTGGAACTCGCGGTGGGTGAACTCGAAGCCGCCGGAGGCGTTGGCGGTGACGACGCCCTTCTCGTAGTCGTCGAAGTCGTCGGGCCCGATCTTGGCGTCGGCCAGCGCCCAGTCCGCGGCGACCAGGGCGTAACGGGTCGAGACGTCGGTCTGCGGCAGGAGCCGGCTGGGCAGGTGCTCCGCCGCGTCGAAGGCGTCGATCTGCCCGGCCAGCCGGACCGGGTAGCGCGCGGCGTCGAACCGGGTGAGCTCGCCGATGCCGCTGCGGCCTTCGAGGACCGCCGCCCAGTACCGCTCCAGTCCCGCGCCGTTGGGCGCGAGCAGACCGATGCCGGTGACCAGGACCGCTTCACGCTGGCGCGTCATGCCCGGGCACCCCCGGCCTGGCGCAGGACCATCGCGCTCTGGAAGCCGCCGAACCCGCTGCCCACGGTGAGCACGCTGCGCAGCTGCTTCTCGCGGGCGGTCCGGGGGACGTAGTCGAGGTCGCACTCGGGGTCGGGCTCGTGCAGGTTCGCGGTCGGCGGGATCACCCCGTTCTCGATCGCCAGGGCGCAGGCGGCGATCTCGATCGAGCCGATGGCGCCGAGGGAGTGCCCGACCATGGACTTGATGGAGCTGACCGGCGCCCGGTAGGCGTGTGCGCCCAGGCTGCGCTTGTAGGCGGCCGTCTCGTGGCGGTCGTTCTGCTTGGTCCCGGAGCCGTGGGCGTTGATGTAGTCGATGTCGGTGGGGTCGATACGGGATTCGTCCAGGGCGACGCGGATGGCCTCGGCCATCTCCCGGCCGTCGGGCTTCAGACCGGTCATGTGGTACGCGTTGCAGCGTGCGGCGTAGCCGGTGATCTCGGCGTAGATGTGCGCGCCGCGCCGGCGGGCGTGCTCGTGGTCCTCCAGGACGAACATGGCGGCGCCCTCGGCCAGGACGAAGCCGTTGCGGGTCCGGTCGAAGGGCCGGGAGGCGTGCTCGGGGTCGTCGTTGCGGGCGGTGGTCGCCTTGATGGCGTCGAAGGAGGCGACCACGATCGGGGTGATCGGGGTGTCGGACGCGCCGGCGAGCATGACGTCCGCGCTGCCCTCCCTGATCACCTGGCAGGCGTGGCCCACCGAGTCGATGCCCGAGGTGCAGCCGTTGGAGACCATCGTCACCGGGCCCTCGGCGGCGACCGTCCACGCCACCTCGGCGGGCATCGCGCTCGGCGCCAGGTAGTCGAACATGTGCGGGGACAGGCTGGCGTGGTCGACCAGCCAGTTGCGCCCGCTGTCGGACAGCACGAGGTACTCCTGTTCCAGGCTGGTCGCCGCGGCCACGGCGCTGCCCAGGCTGACGCCGACCCGGCCGGGGTCGAACGTCTCGAACTGCAGCCCGCTGTCGGAGATCGCGTCCCGCGCACACACCACGGCGAACTGCGACGCCCGGTCCATGCGGCGGATCTCCAGCGGGGAGAGCCCCTCGTGCACCGGGTCGAAGTCGGCCTCGGCGGCGACCTGGGAGCGGTAGCGGGACGGGTCGAAGAAGGACAGGCGGCGGGTGGCGGTGCGGCCGGACGTCAGCAGCTTCCAGAACGCCTTGGTCCCGTCCCCGCCCGGGGTCCGCACCCCGATGCCGGTGATCACCACGCGGCGGGTCATCGCACACCCCCCGTCACCCTCGAGGCTGCCGAGTCGTTCATGACGTTCCCCTTTCGTCGGAAGCGCACAGCGTCGGCGCAGGACCCGCTGCAACGCGGCGCAACGAGACGCTCGGCAGGTTCCGGGCCGCGGCTCGGACCTCACTCGAAGGCCGGTGGTGCGCGGATCGCCCCGGACGGCTTCGAGCGAGGGTCGAGCCATCTGCGAACGGCGGGCGCCAGCGTGCCGGGCGCCGGCCCGCCGTTGTGGCGGCGACCGGTTCTCACCGACCGATCCACACGAGCCGAGGAGCGCACGAGGATGGACGACCTGACGTCAACCCCGCTGCTGGCGGCGGCCGGGGACGTCGCCGCCGCGGCGGCGCACCACGCGGCCGCCGCTGAGGCCGACCGCCGGCTCGACCCCGACGTGGTCAAGGCCCTGGTCGCGGCGGGCTTCCCGCGCCACTTCGTACCGGCCGGGTGCGGCGGGCGCGAGGGCACCTTCCTGGAGCTGCACCACGCGGTGACCGCCGTCGGGGCGGGCTGCACCGCCACCGCCTGGTGCGCGTCGCTGGCCGCGCACGTCTCCCGGATGGCCGCGCATCTGCCCGCCGAGGGCTACCGCGAGATCTGGGCCGACGGCCCGGACGCCCTGCTGGTCGCCGCCCTGTCCCCGGTCGGCACGGCCGAACCGGTCCCCGGCGGCCACCGGCTGTCGGGCACCTGGCCGTTCGTCAGCGCCATCGACCACGCGGACTGGGGCCTGCTGGCCGCCATGACGCGCACCGGCGACGGGCCCGAGCCGCGGCTCTTCGCGGTGCCGCGCGCCGCCTGGCGGACCGTGGACAGCTGGCAGAACGTGGGCATGGCCGCCACCGGGAGCAATACGGTGATCGTCGAGGACGTCCTGGTCCCGGCGGCCCGCTCGGTCAGCAGGGCGGACCTGTTCGCGGGCCGGGCCGCCGCCTCGGCGGCGGCGTGTCACGCGGTCCCGATGCAGTCCACGACCATGATGTTCGCCTCGCCCGCGCTCGGCGCCGCCAAGGGGGCGCTGGCGTCCTGGACCGGCCACGCCACATCGAAGATCCGGGCCGCGGCCGGCCGGTCCGGGCCCCCGCCGGCCGGTATGCCGGCGTTCCACCGCATCTCCTACGACATGCTCCTCACCCGCAGCGCCACCGAGATCGACGCCACCGGTCTGCTGCTCGAACGGGCCTCGGCGACGGCGGACTCGGGGCCCGGCATCGGTGTGCCGGACACCATGCGGGCGTGGCGCGACTGCGCCATGGCCACCGACCTCCTCGTCGGCGTGGTGAACCGGCTGTTCCGCGGTGTGGGCACCAGCGGCCAGTCCACCGCCAACCCGGTGCAGCGCTTCTGGCGCGATGTGAACTCGGTGGCCGGTCACCAGGCGCTTCAACTGGAGTCCGCGGCGGCCGCGTACGCCCGGACCGTCATCGAGGACTGACCCCGGACGGTCGCCGGACGGCCGCGTACCGCCGGCGTCCCGCCGGGGCGGGTCCGCCCCGTCCCGTACCCCATCCCGTCTGCGAAAGGGCCCCCATGGCCTTGAATCCTCCCCCAGCTGAAGCAGGGGGATTCCTAGCTCACGTCGCCTGCGGCCCGGCGGGCCGACAGGTCTTACACGATCAGCACCAGCCGGGTTGAAGACCAGCCCGGACGAGCATCACACGGGCGGAGTTCTTGTCTCTGGGCGAGACCACTCCGCACGCGGTGCACGTATACGTTCGTTCTGAGAGAGGCAGCGCGTGCTTGGTTCTCGCTCCGCACTGCGCACAGTCCATCGTGGTGTGCGCGGGGTGGACCAGGTGCACGGCCCTGCCGTGCTTGCGGCCCATCTCGACCAGCGCCGCCTTGGTCGCGGCGACCGCGGCATCGGCAGCCTTACGGGCCATCGAGGACTTGGCAAGGAACTTCGGCCTGAAGTCCTCCACCGCCAAAGCATCATGATCACGGACCACGCGCTTGGCCCACTTGCGGGCAGTGTCCTGACGCTGCCGGGACACCTTCTTGTGCAGCTTGGCCGCTTGATGCTTCGCGGCCTGGTAGCCCTTCGAGGCGGGCTGCCCACGCTTGGGCTTCCTGCGCGCCATCATCCGCTGGTAGTGCGCGAGTCGCTGCGCAGCCTTCTTCCCGTGCTGCGGGTGGGGAAGGTCGTGGGCGTCGGATGTAGTGGTCGCGGTCTGCGTCACGCCCCAGTCGATGCCGATCACCGCACCGGTCTCCGGCAGAGCCTGGGTCACGGTGGGGACGACAAAGGACGCGTACCAGTGTCCGATGCTGTCGCGGCAGAGGCGCACGCTGGACGGCAGCTCGGGCAACTCCCGCGACCACACAACCGTCGCGACGATGCCCCCAGCGAGGTGCAAACGGCCGTCTTCCAAACGGAAGCCGCGCCGGGTGTATTCGAGGGTGGGGAGCGCGTCACGCTTCTTCTTGTACTTCGGCATCCCGGCGCGCTGCCGCATAGGAAGCCGTGCCCTGATGTCCTTGAGGGCTTTGGCGCGGGACCTGCCGAAGTCGCGTATCAGCTGTCCCCCAGCTACCGCTGGGAGGTGCCCCCAGCTGCGGAACGCATGCGCCTTCACGCAGCCACTCGGTACGGGCGCGGGCCTCGGTCAGCATCGCGGCGAGCTGCACCGGCCCGCACGTACGCTTCTCCGCGCCTTCGGGACGGGTCTTGTTCCACGCCGACTTGCCTGGACTTGGCCACACACTCGTTCCACAGCCACCGGCACCGGTCCCACTCCGCTTCGAGTACGGCGCAGGCAGTAGACGACACACGAAGACGATAGGCGAACCGCGTGTGCCCGCCACCCGCTGCCTTCGCTTCCGCCGCCATGAACACCAACCTACCCGGGAGGACTGACAGTTGAGAGCTCCTGGCCCATTCTCGGCGCCTCGCCACCGTTGCGGGTGCACGCCGATCCGCCCTGACGGCGAATCGGCTTTCCCTGCCCCGCTCACGCGGGAGCTTCCCTTCCTCACCCGGCTGAAGCCGGGCGTATCCACGAAGGAGTCTCAATGACGACCACCACCCGCCCGCCCGCGGTCCGCCCGGAGGAGTTGATCGGGGCGTGGGAGCTCACCTCCTACGTCAGCGTCGACGAGGGGGGCGCGCTCGGCGAGGGCCCCCTGGGCCCGGCCCCCCGGGGGCTGTTGATCTACAGCGCCGACGGCCGGGTGTCGGTGAGCATGATGCGGGGGGACCCGCCACCGGCGGCCGACCGGGAGGGACCGGTGCCGCGGTTCATGGGGTACGCCGGGACCTGGCGGCTGTCCGGGCGCCAGGTCGTCCATGACGTCACGGTGAGTTCGCACGGCTATCTGGTCGGCTCCCGGCAGACCCGCCGACTGGTGTTCGACGGCGCGCTGTTGACCCTGTCCGGTTCGGCGGGCGCCGCGGGCGGGCCGCCGCAGGAGCGCGTACTGACCTGGCGGCGGGCGGGCGGAGGCCGGCCGTGAGTTACGCCTTCGACCCCGAACTGGCCCCGTTCGCCGCGCGGATGCCCCCGCTGGACTACGCCGACCCGGCGGGGGCGCGGGCCGCGCTGCGTGCGGTGATGGCGCGTCAGCCGGCGTACCGGCCGCAATCCCGCGTGACGGTGGAGGACCGGACGGTCCCGGTGCCCGGCGGGCCCGGGGTGACCGTACGGCTGTACCGGCCGCCGGCCCGCCGCGGTCCGCGGCCGGCGCTGCTCTTCCCGCACTGGGGCGGCTTCCTCACCGGCGACCTGGAGACCTCGCGGACGGCCGCCACCCGGATCGCCGACCTGGTGGGCGCGGTGGTGGTGTCACCGGACTACCGCCTCGCGCCGGAGCACCCGTTCCCCGCCGGCTTCGAGGACTGTGCCGCCGCGCTGGAGTGGACCGCCGACCACGCCGACGAGCTGGGGGTGGACCCCGCCCGGATCGGCGTGGGCGGCTTCAGCGCCGGCGGCGGGCTCGCCGCCGGTCTCGCGCTGCGTTCGCGGGACCGGGGCGGGCCGCCGGTGCGCTTCCTCTACCTGCTGTTCCCGCAGTTGGACGACCGGCTGGCGACCGGTTCCGCCCGGGCCTTCGTGGACACCCCGATGCTCGACCGCGGCAATCTGGTCCTGAGCTGGCAGCACTACCTGGGCGGCGGCGAGCCCTCGCCGTACGCGGCGCCCGCCCGGGCGGCGGAACTGCGCGGGCTGCCGCCGGCCTTCGTCGGGGTGTGCGAGTTCGACCCGCTGCGGGACGAGGGCATCGCCTTCGCCCGGCGGCTGGTTGCGGCGGGGGTGCGGGCCGAGCTGGTGCAGTACCCGGGGACCTTCCACGCCTCCGTGGGCATTGCGCACGCCGCGGTTTCCCGGCGGATGACGGCCGACCAGATCGAGGCGCTCCGGCGCGGCCTGGGGGCGTGAACCGCCGTCCCCGCCACGCGCCACGGCCGGGTGCCCCGGACTCCGTTGAGTCCGGGGCACCCGGCCGCCGTGCGCTTCGCGTCGGCCGCCGGGCCGGTGCCCCGGCGCGGCGGCCGACGGCGGTCAGGACAGCGACCGGGCCCGGTGCAGCAGCCGGGTGTGCTCGGCGACCCGCTGCCCGAGGTGGGCGGCGGTGAGCAGATCGGACTTCTGCATCATGTCCGGGCCGCCGTCGCCGGGCGACTGCGCCATCGCGCCCAACCAGCCGCCGAGCCGGTTGAGTTCGCCCTCACCGCCGCCGGGCAGCAGGTCGAGGTTGACCCAGTGCATGCCGTGCTGGGCGGCCAGGACGGTGAAGTACTGAAGGGTGTTGAGCTTGTCCCCGCTCATCGCGCCGGAGCTGGTGAAGCCCGCGGCCACCTTGTTCTTCCAGACCTGTGTGTACCACCGCCCGCTGGTGTCGTGGGCGAAGGTGTGGAACGCCGGGCTCGCCGAGCCCATGTAGGTGGGCGAGCCGAAGACGATCGCGTGCGCGGCGTCCAGTTTCGCCCAGTGCTCCTCGGTGAGCGCGTCGACCGGGAGCAGCTCGACGGTCGTGCCCGTCACCGACGCCGCACCGTCCCGGACGGCCTCGGCCATCCTGGTCGTGTGTCCGTAACCGCTGTGGTAGGCGATGACGACGGACACCGAGCTGTCGGACATGTGGTTTCCCCCTTGGTGGTTCTGCGTCAACGGTGCCCGCCTGGCAGGCACACGTCCCTCCCCGACGCCCGGCCGAAAACGGGGCGGGCGCCCTGCGCTCAGCCTCGCAGTCGCGCGGCGCCGGGTGCACTCGCCGAGCGAGCTGTTCCACCTGCCCGAAAGAACTGCCCGCCGCGGCGCGAGTGAATAGGAGGGAAGCATTCCGGGTTGCCCGGCACTAAGAGCAGGTTCGCCGCGAAGATGCGATGGAAATCCGGGCACTGTGACCGGGGTCACATCAGTGATAGTGGTTCTGCGACCCCGGCTCCGTTACCTTTCCCAGAAAGTAATTCACCGCCATCCGGCACAATCCACGGGTGACGGTGACGGGGGTTGTAAGGATCGGCGCCGGTCCGGCGACGTGTTGATCCACTGCCGATGCCCGGCATACGGCACGGAATTCACGCCTCCACCGGATTTCGCTGATCACTAAGGGGGGAAATCCGTGAAGTTCCATCTGCTCGGCCAATTCGAGATTGTTTCGCGTGACGGCAGGTCATGCTTACTCAGCAGGTCGAAGGTGAGTCAGGTCCTCGGGCTGCTGCTGATCCAGAACGGCGAGACGGTCGGCGTGGACACGCTGATCGAGGAACTATGGGGGGAGAAGGTCCCGCGCAGCGCGCTGACCACGCTCCAGACGTACGTCTACCACGCGCGGAAGATCTTCGCGAACCTGCCCGGCGGGCATGCGGTGCTGGCCACCAGGCCGGCCGGCTACGTCATCCAGGTGCCCGACGACGCCATCGACGCCGCCGTCTTCGAGGGGCTCGTCCAGCGGTCCCGGCGCCTGCTGGACGACGGGCGCGCGGAGGCGGCGCTGGACCGCCTCGACGAGGCGCTGCGCCTGTGGCGCGGGCCGGTGCTCGTCGGCATGATGCTCGGCAGCGTCCTCGACGCCCACATCACCTACCTCAACGAACTCCGGTTCGCGGCCACCGAACTGCGCATCGAGGCCAACCAGCGCCTCGGGCGGCACCAGGAGATCATCCCGCAACTGCGGCTGCTGGTCGCCGCGAACCCGCTCAACGAGCGGCTGCACGCCCAGCTCATCACGTCGCTGCACAAGTGCGGACGGCGGGCCGAGGCGCTCCAGGCGTACCAGAGCCTGTGGCGGACCCTCGACGCCGAACTGGGCGTCGAGCCGGCGCCCGCGGTGCAACTCCTCCAGCACGCCATGCTGAGCGAGGGGAGCGCGGTGCCGGGCCGGTGCTGAACGGCGGCGGCGCCGGCCCCGGCCGAAGTGGCCGGGCCGGCGCCCCGCACCGGGTCGCGTCGCCGGTGCCTCAGTCGAGGAGGGCGACCACCCTCGTCCACCCGGCGCCCGCTCCGGCGACGGCGACCGGGAAGCACGCGACCGTGAAGCCCGTCGCCGCGGGCAGGTCGCCGAGGTGTGCGAGCTTTTCGAGCTGGAGGTACTCCCGGGTGCGGCCGTAGAGGTGGGCGGGCCACAGGTGGCCGCGGTCGCCGGTGCGCCGGTAGTCCTCGATCATCGACCGCATCGGCCGGTCCAGTCCCCAGGCGTCGATGCCGATGACCCGCACCCCGCGCTCGACGAGGTACCGCGTCGCCTCGCCGGTGAGGCCGGCGTAGTCGGTGAGGTAGCGCGCCGAGCCCCACAGCGCATCGGCCCCGGTCCACAGCAGGACGAGGTCGCCGGGCCGGAGTTGATGGCGGGCCGCGTCCAGCGCCCGCTGGACCTCGTCGGCGGTGATGCCCTCTCCGGCGGGCACATGGCGCAGGTCGAGGCGGACGCCGGGCCCGAAGCACCACTCCAGCGGCACCCGGTCGATGCTCTTGGCCGGGCGGCCGCCGCTGAGCGGGCCGTAGTGCAGCGGGGCGTCCATGTGGGTGCCGGTGTGCGTGGTGAGCGTGACGGTCTCGTTCGAGATCGCCATGCCGTCCGGGAAGTCCTCGGGCGTCAGGCCCAGGACGGTCGCGGCCGCCTCGTGGCCGAGGACCTCCACCGTCACCGGTGTGGCCTCGCTGGCGGTGTCCTGCGTCGCCACGCTGAGGTCGATGAAACGGCTCACTCCGCTCCCCCCTCACGGGCCGGCCGCGGTGCGTCGGTGGTGCGCATGGGCGTTCTCCTGTCCTCGGGCGGCTGAGGGCGGCAGTGTCCGGTGCCGGGATCGAATACGGCTCGAACATGGCCTGGACCCCGCCGGCGGAATTCATCACTCCCCAAAGAAATGCCGACGAATTCACCGGGTGAAGGGCCGCAGGGCGCGAGATATGCAAAGATGCGCCCGACGCGCGGGCACGGTGGGGAACCGCGCGCCCGGAATGCAAGATCCGGAACTGCACGATTCAACAGAGAAATGCGAACACCGGAGGGGGAATCGGCATGCACGCCGATCAGGAAGACGCGTTCACCACGCCACGGGAATTCGGACCCGCGAGCGTCGGACCGGGCGACCGGCGCTATCTGGATCTTGTCTCCGGATTCAATCGGCGCTGGCAGGCCGCGCCCGAGCACATTCGCCTGGTCGGCTCCACGGAGCAGGTCGTACGGGCCGTCCAGGAGGCCGTCGACACCGGAAAGCGCCTCTCCATCCGCAGCGGCGGCCACTCCTACGGCGACTTCACCTACCACGAGGACGTCGACATCATCGTCGACCTCGGGATGATGAACGACATCTCCTACGACCCGCACCGCAAGGCGTTCGCCGTCCAGAGCGGCGCCCAGCTGGGGGAGATCTACGAACGGCTGTTCCGCGGCTGGGGCGTGACCCTGCCCGGCGGGGTCTGCCCCTCGGTCGGCATCGGCGGGCACGCGACCGGTGGCGGCCACGGCCTGCTCTCCCGTCAGTTCGGCTATGTCTGCGATCTCATCGAGGCCGTGGAGATCGTGGTCGTCGACCGGCACCGCAAGGCCCGCGCGGTGATCGCGTCACGGAAGGACACCGGCGACCTCCGCGACCTGTGGTGGGCCTGCTCCGGAGGCGGTGGCGGCAGCTTCGGCGTCATCACCAAGTTCTGGTTCCGCTCCCGCGACGCGTCCGGACACCAGCCGGAGCGCCAACTCCCCCAGCCGCCGCGGGAGGTACTGATCGGCACGGTCTTCGCCTCGTGGGACCAGCTCGACCAGACCGCCTTCACCCACCTGGTCCGCAACCAGTGCCAGTGGTACGCCGACAACAGCGCGCCCGGGTCACCCGGCGAGGCGCTGTGCGGCCTGCTGTTCCTCCAGCACGTGTCCAGCGGCGGGATCGGTCTGCTCACCCAGGTCGACGCCGCGGCACCGGACGCGGAGAAGCTGCTGGAGAGCTACGTCGGCGCGGTGACCGCCAACACCGGCCTCACCGGGCCGTTCCCGTCCCGCCGCCTGCCCTGGCTGGCCTCCACCGTCACCATCGACACCAGCAACCCCACGGTCGAGACCAACGCCACCCTGCGCGCCGCCATCAAGCACGCCTTCCTGCGCGAGCCGTTCACCGACGAGCAGTGCGCCACCATGTACCGGCAGCTGACGCGCCGGGACTACCTCAACACCCCGCCCGGCTCGGCGCTCATCCAGCTGGGCGCCATGGCCGGCGGCCGGATGAACGCACCGGCGCCCTCCGACACCGCGCTGTTCCAGCGCCGGTCGGCGTGTGTGGCGCTGTTCGAGACCTTCTGGACGGAGCCGGCCGAGGACGACCGGCACCTGGCGTGGCTGCGCGAGCTCTACGGCGAGGTCTTCGCCTCGACCGGCGGCTACCCGGTCCCCGGCGACCGCTACCAGGGATGCAACATCAACGCGCCCGACCTCGACATCCTCGACCCCGCGCACAACACCTCGGGAGTGCCCTGGCACGCCTTCTACTTCGGCGAGAACTACCCCCGCCTCCAGCACACCAAGGCCCGTTGGGACCCGACCGACACCTTCCGGCACTCGATGTCGGTCAAGGCCGCCTGACACCCGCCCGCGAGCCGGGCCGAGCCGGTGGGACGGCGCCTGTTGGCGTCGCCCCACCGGCTCACCACGTCCGGCCCGGGGCCGCCAGGGCCACCCGTCATCGGCGTTCGCCCGCCCCGGAGTCCGGCCCGACGCGACCTCAAGTGGTCCTCGAGCCCACCGGACCACGTTGGGCGCATGGCAGCCCTACACGAACACCACACCGAGCACACCCAGATCGTCGCCGCCCCGGCGGACGTGCTCCACGGCCTGGTGGCCGACGTCACCCTGTGGCCGGCCCTCTTCGGGCCGTGCGTCCACGTCCGGCACCTGGAGCGGTCCGAGCGCGCGGAGCGCTTCGAGATGTGGGCCACGGTCAACGGATCGGTCAGCCGCTGGATCTCCCGCCGCACCCTCGACCCGGACCGGCTCCGGGTGACCTTCGCCCAGGAGGTGAGCCGTCCGCCGTTCGCCACCATGGGCGGGGAGTGGCTCTTCCGCGCACTGCCGGGCGGGGACACCGAGGTGGTGCTGCGGCACTCCTTCACCCCGGCGGAACCCGGCGGGGAGACCGTGGAGCGGGCACTCGCCGCCCTGGACCGCAACAGCACCCAGGAACTGGCCGCTCTCGCCCGCCTCGCCGAGCTGGGCCACCCGGTCGCCGACCTCGCCTTCTCCTTCAGCGACAGCGTCGAACTGCCCGGCGCGCCCGCCGACGCCTATGCCTTCATCGAGCGGGCCGACCGGTGGGCCGAGCGGCTGCCGCACGTCTCGCACGTGCGGCTGGCCGAGCCCGCCGAGGGCATCCAGGAACTGGAGATGGAGACGGTGACGGCGGACGGGGCGGCCCACACCACACGCTCGGTGCGGGTGTGCCGCTCCCGGGAATGGATCGCCTACAAGCAGCAGGTGACGCCCAAGCTGCTGCTCGGCCACAGCGGCCTGTGGACCTTCCCCGAGGGCTCCGGCGGCACCGAACTCACCTCCCGGCACACGGTTCTGCTGAACCCCGCTGCGGTCACCGAGGTGCTCGGCCCCGGCCACGGCCTGGCCGACGCCCGGGACATGGTGCGTGCGGCGCTCGGCCGCAACAGCGCCACCACCATGGCGTACGCCGCACAGCACACGGCCCGCGCCCACCGGTGAGCACGGCGGACGCGGGCCGGGGCGGCGCGGCGGTCAGTGCGCGAACAGCAGCCGGTCCTGCCTGACCTGCCGGGACTTGTTCAGCAGTGCGCCCTCGGCGCGGACCAGCACATCGGTCACCACACAGCTGGGCCCCACCTGGGCGTCGGCGCCGGGCCGGGTGTTGATCACCTGGGCGTAGTAGGTGGTGCGCACCGACCCGTCCGGCTGCGGCTCGGCGACGATCATGTTGAACCAGTGCCGGCGGACGACCGGGTCCTGCGCGAAGCGCCGGTGGAACTCCCGCAGCTCGGCGACGATCCCGGCCCGCGTCCGCGCCAGTTGGCCCGGTGTGTGGCTGAACTCGCCGTCCTCGGTGAAGGTGGCCGCGAAGCCCTCGAAGTCGCGCCCGTCCATCAGCTGCATCTGCCGGGCGTAGAAGTGCTGGATCTCGGCGTAGAGGGCGGTGAGGTCCTGGGTGGCTGTCATCGGGTTCTCCTCCGGAAACGGGGCACGGGGACAGCCGCCAACCTGGCCGGGGCGGCTCGCAACTCGCTCGCGGATCGCCCGCAGCCCCCTGGGACCCGGGCGTCCAGACACGTCCCAGCGGTCTTCGAGTGGCCCCGGCCAGGGTGGCGCCCATCGCCCGGGACACGGCCCGGGGGCCCGACCGGGAGGAACCGACCATGCCCCGTACCGACCAGCACGTCATCGTCACCGGCGCCACCAGCGGCATCGGCCTGACCCTCACCGAACGGCTGGCGCAACTGGGCCACCCCGTCTACGTCTGCGCGCGGAGTGCGGACGCCCTCGCCGACCTCGTCGCCTCGCTGCGGGACAAGGGCCTGGAAGTGGACGGCAGCCCCTGCGACGTGACCTCGCCGGAGCAGATCCGCCGCTTCGTCGAGGCGGCCGTCGACCGGTACGGCCCGGTGGGCATCCTGGTCAACAACGCCGGGCGCAGCGGGGGCGGCGCCACCGCGGAGATCGACGACGACCTGTGGTTCGACGTCATCAACACCAACCTCAACAGCGTGTTCCTCATGACCAAGGCCGCTCTGACCACCGGCGGGATGCAGGACCGGGACTGGGGCCGGATCATCAACATCGCCTCGACCGGCGGCAAGCAGGGCGTGGTGCACGCCGCCCCCTACTCGGCCTCGAAGCACGGCGTGGTGGGCCTCACCAAGGCGCTCGGCCTGGAGCTGGCCCCGACCGGCATCACCGTCAACGCCGTCTGCCCCGGTTTCGTGGAGACCCCGATGGCCGAACGAGTGCGGGAGCACTACGCGGACATCTGGGGAGTGACGACCAGCGAGGCGTTCGACCGCATCACCACCCGAGTGCCGATGCGACGCTACGTGGCGACCGACGAAGTGGCCGCCATGGTGGAGTACCTGAGCAGCGACCGGGCCGGAGCGGTGACGGCCCAGGCCCTCAACGTCTGCGGCGGTCTGGGCAACTACTAGCCTCACCCGTCACCCTGGCCGGAGCACCGAACGGACGCCACCCGGGACCGGCGCCGTACGGCAACCACCAGGGGACCACCACCCGGCACAACAACACACCGAGCACCATCCCCCAGCACCACCACCGAGGGCGAAAGGCGCAGCATGACCAACGGACAGCACCACGGCGAGACGGCGCTGGTGACCGGAGCCAACAAGGGGATCGGCCGGCAGATCGCCCGCCGCCTGGCCGCCGAGGGGATGACGGTCTATCTCGGCGCGCGTGACGAGACCCGCGGCCGTGCGGCGGAAAAGGCGCTGGCCGACGAGGGGCTGGACGTGCGCTTCGTGCCCCTCGACGTGACCGTGCAGGCGCAGATCGACGCCGCCGTCCAGCGGATCGAGGCGGAGCGCAGCCGGCTGGACGTGCTGGTCAACAACGCGGGCATCGTCGTGGAGTGGGGAGT
Organism: Streptomyces sp. P9-2B-2; assembly: GCF_030406865.1. Lineage (NCBI taxonomy): Bacteria > Bacillati > Actinomycetota > Actinomycetes > Kitasatosporales > Streptomycetaceae > Streptomyces > Streptomyces sp. P9-2B-2. The sequence goes on from NZ_CP129126.1 coordinate 2,777,551, forward strand.
CGCGGTGCCGGAGGTCACCGCCGCGCATATGCGGCAGGCCTTCGACGTCAACGTCTTCGGCACGGTGGCGGTGACCCAGGCCTGCCTCCCGCTGCTGCGCCGCTCCCCCGCCGGCCGGGTGGTCAACATGTCCAGCCCGCTGGGCTCGCTGACCTTCCTGAGCGACCCGGAACACCCCATCTCCACCCGCGGACTGCTGCCGTACAGCGCCTCCAAGGCGGCGCTCAACGCGATCACGGTGGTGTACGCCAACGCCCTGCGCGAGGCGGGCATCCGCGTGAACGCCGCCAACCCCGGCCTGGTCGCCACCGACCTCAACGACCGCTCCCCCTTCAGCCGCGGCACCCGCACCCCGGAGGAGGGCGCCGACGTCCCGGTGCAGCTCGCCCTCCTGCGCCCGGACGACCCGACCGGAACCTTCCGCGGCAGCATGGACGGCTCCGCGGACGAAACGGTCCCCTGGTAGCCGCCTGTTGGCGCTCGGTCCGGCGCGGTGGGACGGCCCGCGGCCTCCCAGGCGCGGAACTACAGGCGGCGGACGAGTCGGCCTGTACGCCGGGTTCTGTCGCCCCCGGTCCTTGCGGGCCGGGGGGAGACGGCCATCCATCTAGGGCTGTCGTTGCCGGCAGCCTCGTGCGGTCTACCCGCGGACTCGGGCGGGCAGCCCTCGGTCGTCCGCGCAGGGGCATCAGCCGATGCCCCCTCTTGACCTTGCTCCGGGTGGGGTTTACCTAGCCCTCCGAGTCACCTCGGAGGCTGGTGGTCTCTTACACCACCGTTTCACCCTTACCGGAGGCCGAAGCCTCCGGCGGTTTGCTTTCTGTGGCACTGTCCCGCGGGTCACCCCGGGTGGGCGTTACCCACCACCCTGCCCTGTGGAGCCCGGACGTTCCTCGGGAGGATCCTGAGATCCCCACGCGGCCGTCCGGCCGGCTCGTCCGCCGTGCCGACCATGCTACCCGTAGGGGGCACCCGCCCCTGCCAGACCCGCTACCTGGCCGCTACCGGGGCCGTCCGTGCTTGACCTTGTCGCAGCGGCAACGTTTCTACTGAGCGCATGAGAATCGGTGAGCTTGCAGGTCTGATCGGGATCAGCACCCGTGCCGTACGCCACTACCACCATCTCGGGCTGCTGCCCGAGCCGGAGCGCCGGGCCAACGGATACCGGGACTACGGGCTGCGGGACGCGGTCGCGCTCGCGCGGGTGCGCCGGCTGACGGAGCTGGGGCTCGGGCTGGACGAGGTGCGGGACGTCCTCGCCGATGACGCCGGGCGCGAGCTGCACGAGGTGCTGGACGAGCTGGACGCGGATCTGGCGCGGCAAGAGGAGGAGCTCCGGGTGCGGCGGGCCCGGCTGGCCGCCGTGCGGCGGCAGGCGGCGGAGCACGGCGGGCTGCCCGCCGAGGGGCCCGTGTCGGACGAACTGGCGGCGCTCTTCGCGGAGATGGCGCGTACCTCGGCCGCGCGGCCGGGCCCGGAGCCCGCCGTGGCGTCGAAGGAGCGGGAGGTGCTGGCGCTGCTCGAATCGATGGGAAGCGAGGAGGGGAACAAGCGGATGGTGGAGCTGCTCGGGCAGACGACCGCGGCGCCGGGGGCAATGGAGCGGGCGTACGAGGTGTACGGGCTGCTCGATGCGCTGGTGGACGCCGGGACGGACGATCCGCGGGTGGAAGAGGCCGCACGGGCGCTCGCCGACTGCATTCCGGACCCGATGATCGCGGAGGTCAGCGCGGAGGACTGGGCGCGGGCGGCCGGGCCGGGCGCGGAGACGGACGGCGGCTTCCTGGCGGCGTACTACGCGCACTTCGCACCCGCCCAGGCCCGTGCCGTACGCCGGGCGATCCAGCTGGTGGCGGAGCGTGCGCGATGAGCCGGGGCACCGCGCTGCGCCGGCTGGCCGCCCACGAGGGGCGGTGGCTGATGAGCCTGGGGTGGTGGGTGGCCCGGCGGCGGATCGGGGTCGCGCCCGGTGAGCGGGCCCTGGGGTACGCGGGGGCGCAGGCGGCGATCCTCTACGGGCTGGCCTTCGTCTGCGTGGTGGAGACGGTCGGGATCGGGGTGCTGCTCGCCGGGAAGCCGGTGGTGCACGAGGTGATGCTGTTCATCGATGGGTACACCGTGCTGACGGTGCTGGGGCTTCAGGCGGCGGCGGTCACCCGGCCGCATGTGCTGGGGGCGGCGGAGCTGCGGCTGCGGGACGGCGCGCGCCGGGAGATACGGATACCGCTGGAGCGGATCGCCTCGGTCCGCTACGACCTCCGGTTCGTGCGGGAGCAGCGGGAGGACGGCGGCGAGGTGGCCGAGCTGGCGGTCGCGGGGCAGACCTCGGTCACCGTCGAACTGTCCGAACCGGTGGTGGCCGTCCGGCTGTTGGGGCGGCGGGAGACGCTCCGTACGGTGCGGTTCCACGCCGATGAGGCACGGGCGGCGGTGACGGCCGTACGGGAGGGGATGGCGGCGCGGGCCGGGATCGCCGGGACCCCCGTCAAGCAGGCGTGAAGCGGACCGGATGGTGTCCCGGTTCGGCCTCGGTGAGGCGGACGGGGATGCGGTGGCCGAGGGGGAGGGCGGGGCCTTCGGGGGCGGTTTCGACGGTGCCGATGACGGCCGGGTCGTAGAGGTGGACGGTGCCGTGGGTGGGGTCCTTCTCCTGGATCTCGACGACCAGGGCCTCGAAGATCTCGCCGACCCGGTCGCGCAGCAGCGCCGCCTCGACGAGGTCGACACAGGCCCGCTCCACCTGGTTGGCGCGCTGGGTGCCCAGCTCCATCTCCCGGGGCAGCGCGGGCAGCGCCGTACGGACCCAGTCGGGCGGTGCCGCGCCCGCCGAGGCCGCCAGGCACAGCTCGGAGGTGTAGCGGTCGACCAGGCGCCGCAGCGGCGCGGTGGCATGGGCGTACGGGGCGGCGACGGCGGCGTGCAGGGCGTCGGAGGCAGCGGGCGGGGTGCCGTCGAAGACGGTGTAGCCGGCGCCGCGCAGCAGGGCGGTGCACTCCTGGAGGAAGGCGGCGTGGGTGGCGCGGCGCGGGTCGAGGGTGCGGATCAGCGCCGCGTACGAGGTGTGATGGGGCCAGTCGACGCCGAGCGCGCGGGCGGTCAGCCGGAGCCGGGCGACCGAGCCGTCGGGGGCGGTGGGCAGCGTGCGGAGGATGCCGGTGCCGGAGGCCAGCATCAGCTCGGCCGCGGCGATACCGGTCAGCAGGGAGATCTGCGCATTCCAGGCGTAGGCCGGGAGCGGGGCGCGGTATTCGAGGGTGTAACAGCCGTCGCGCTCGACGATCTCCTGCTCGGGGACGTTCAGGGATATCGCGCCCCGGGCGACCTCCCGCTCCTCGCGCAGCTGTCCGATCTCGCGCAGCAGGGCGAGGGGTTCCTCGGCCGTCCGGTCGTCGAGGATCCGCTGGACGCCCTCGTAGTCCAGCTTGGCCCGCGAGCGGACCAGCGCGCGGCGTACGGAGGTGCTGGTCAGGGCGCCGTCCGCGTCGAGGTCGAGCTGCCACAGGACGGCCGGGCGGTCCCGGTCGGGCAGCAGGCTGGCGGCGCCCTCGCTCAGCACGTACGGGTGCAGCGGGATCCGCTCGTCGGGGAAGTAGAGGGTGGTCACGCGGTGGTGCGCCTCGGCGTCCAGGGCTCCGCCCGGAGTCACGAAGGAGGCGGCGTCGGCGATGGCGTAGTGGACGCGGTAGCCGCCCCTGGCCTTCGATCCGGGCGGTGCCGGGCGGCGGGACAGGAACATCGCCTGGTCGAGGTCGAGGGAGCCGGGCGGGTCGAGGGTGAAGAGGGGGAGGTCGGTGGCGTCCTCCAGGGTGTGCTCGGTCGCCACGGCGCCGTCGACGGCCGGGATCCGCGGGGCGCGGGCCGCGCTCTCCGCCTCGGCCTGTGCCGTGGGCGGGAAGTGGTCCGGGATCTCCAGCTTGCCGCGCAGCTCATGCAGCGCGACACGCAGCGGGGCCTCGGCTGCGTCGGTCACATGCATATGGAGACGGGGCATGACACCGAGCGTATGGCGGGCGGCCGCTCCCGGCGCGCCGTGCGCGTGCCGCCCCGGGTGGGAGGCCGGGTCCGGGCGCCCGGCCCCGGGTGCGAGGCGGGTCCGGTGCCCGGCGCGGTCTTCGCCCGCCCGCCGCACGCTCTACGCTTTCCCGGGGCCGCACCCCGCCCGTACCGCCGTGAAGGAGAACCACCGTGCTCGTGCTGTTGCCGCCGTCCGAAGGGAAGGCCTCCGCGGAGGCCGGGGCGCCGCTGGACACCGGGGCGCTGTCGCTGCCGGGGCTGACCGCGGCGCGCGAGACGGTGCTGGCGGAGCTCGTCGAGCTGTGCGCGGCGGACGAGACCAAGGCCCAGGAGGTGCTCGGGCTCAGCGACGGCCTCAAGGGCGAGATCGCCAAGAACGCGGGGCTGCGGACGGCGGGGACCCGCCCGGCCGGGGAGATCTACACCGGGGTGCTCTACGACGCGCTCGGTCTGGCGTCGCTCGACGCGGCGGCGCGGAAGCGGGCCGAGCGGTCGCTGCTGGTGTTCTCGGGGCTGTGGGGCGCGGTACGGATCGGCGACCGGATCCCGTCGTACCGCTGCTCGATGGGCGTGAAGCTGCCGGGCCTCGGTGCGCTGGGCGCGTACTGGCGGGCGCCGATGGCCGAGGTGCTGCCGGCGGCCGCCGGGGAGGGGCTGGTGCTCGACCTGCGGTCCGCGGCGTATGCGACGGCGTGGAAGCCCAAGGGCGAGGTGGCCGGGCGGACCGCGACCGTGCGGGTGCTCCAGTCGAAGATCGTGGCCGGTGTGGAGAAGCGGACGGTGGTCAGCCACTTCAACAAGGCGACGAAGGGGCGGCTGGTCCGGGATCTGCTGTCGGCGGGGCTCGATCCGGCGGGCCCGGCGGAGCTGGTGGCGGCGCTGCGCGAGCTGGGTTACGCGGTGGAGGCACAGGCCCCCGCGAAGGGCGGCAAGGCCTGGGCCGTGGATGTGATCGTCACGGAGCTGTAGGCGGGGAGGGCGGGGCCTTCTCATGCCCCACACCCCTACCGTTGCAGCATGCGCAACACTCGTTGCGGAGAGTGGGCAACCGGGCGCACGATGAGCGACGTGACCAGCGCCGCCTCCTCCCCCGCGCCCGCCGGCCCCTCCGTTCTGGGGCTCGCCCCCGTCATCCCGGTCGTCGTGCTGCACGATGCCGCCGACGCCGTACCGCTCGCCCGCGCACTCGTCGCCGGCGGGCTCCCCGCGATCGAGGTGACGCTGCGGACGCCCGCGGCGCTCGACGGGATCCGGGCCGTCGCCGAGGAGGTCCCCGAAGCAGTGATCGGCGCGGGCACCCTGCTCACCCCCGGGCAGGTGGCGTCCGCCCTGATGGCCGGCGCCCGCTTCCTGGTGAGCCCCGGCTGGTCGCCGCGGCTGCTGGGCGCGATGAAGGACTCCGGGGTGCCGTTCCTGCCGGGCGTCTCGACGGCCTCGGAGGTGGTGACGCTGCTGGACGAGGGCGTCACCGAGATGAAGTTCTTCCCGGCGGAGGCGGCGGGCGGCACGCCGTATCTGCACTCCCTGGCCTCGCCCCTCCCCCAGGCCCGCTTCTGCCCGACCGGCGGGATCGGCCGGGAGTCGGCGCCGTCCTATCTGGCGCTGCCCAACGTCGGCTGCGTCGGCGGCAGCTGGATGCTGCCGGCCGACGCGCTGGCCGCGAAGGACTGGGACCGGGTGCGCCAACTCGCCCAGGAGGCGGCGGCGTTGGCGGCCTGACGGCGGTGCGTACGGGCACGGGCCCGGCGCCCCCGTCGTCCGGGGTACCGGGCCCGTGCGCGTACGGCGGGTATCTGACCTAAGGGGACGCCCCGCTACCGCAGATGGGACGTGTCGTTCAGCAGCCGTACCGAGGCGTTGCCGTCGGAGAAGTACGCGACCGCGGAGAGCGATGCCGCGGAGAGCTCCATCCGGAACAGCGACTCCGGCGGGGCGCCCAGCGCCAGCCGGACCAGTGTCTTGACCGGTGTCACATGCGTGACCAGCAGCACCGTCCTGCCCGCGTACCGGGCCAGGAGCTTGTCGCGGGCGACGGCGACCCGGCGGGCGACCGTCGCGAAGGACTCGCCGCCTCCGGTGGGCGCCACCTTGGCGGAGCCGAGCCAGGCGTCGAGGTCCTCGGGGAAGCGCTCGCGCACCTCGGCGAAGGTCAGCCCCTCCCAGGCCCCGAAGTCGGTCTCGCGCAGGCCCTCCTCGATACGGACCTCCAGGCCGAGCCGGTCCGCGACCGCCTGGGCGGTCTCCCGGCAGCGCCGCAGCGGTGAGCTGACGACGGCCTGGACCGAGCCCCGGGCGGCGAGCGCGGTGGCGGCCGCCTCGGCCTGCCGGCGTCCGGCGGCGGACAGCTCGGGGTCGGTGCCGCCGCTGCCGGAGAACCGTTTCTCGGGCGTCAGCGCGGTCTCGCCGTGCCGCAGCAGGACGAAGGTCGCGGGCGGACCGAGATCGGGCGCGCCCCAGCCGGCCGCCGGGGCACTCGGGGCGGCGTCCGCCGCCTCCGCCGACTCGGCGGCCTCGTCGGCGGCGCGGGCGGCGGCACTACGGGCGGGCGCGGCGGTGGCGGCGAGGGCCGCCCTGGAGTTGCCCGGCTCCCACTGCTTGCCGATCTTGCCGGCGTCCATCGCCTCGTTGGCGAGCCGGTCGGCGTGCTTGTTCTGCGCGCGGGGGATCCACTCGTACGTCACCTGGCCGGCCGGGAAGACCGACCTGGCCTCGGCGGCCAGCGGCTTCATGTCCGGGTGCTTGATCTGCCAGCGCCCGGACATCTGCTCGACGACGAGCTTGGAGTCCATCCGCACCTGGACGCACGCCTGCGGATCGAGGGCGTGCGCCGCCCGCAGGCCGGCCACCAGCCCCTTGTACTCGGCGACGTTGTTGGTCGCGGTGCCGATGAACTCGGCGGCCTCGGCCAGCGCCTCGCCGGTCTCCGGGTCGAGGACGACCGCGCCGTAGCCGGCCGGCCCCGGGTTGCCCCGGGAGCCGCCGTCCGCCTCGACGATCAGCGTGCGTGCCACGGCCTACAGACCCGAGTCGGGCGTGCGGACGAGGATGCGGGTGCAGTTCTCGCAGCGCAGGACGGCGTCGGCGGCGGCCGCGCGCACGTCGTTGACCTCGGTGATGTTCAGCTCCAGGCGGCAGCCCTCGCAGCGGCGCTGGTACAGGCGGGCCGCGCCGACGCCGCCCTCCTTCGTGCGGATCTTGTCGTAGAGCTTGAGCAGATCGGCCGGGATGTCGGCGACGGTCAGCTCGCGCTCCTTGGAGACCGTCGCGCGCTCGGCGTCGATCTCGGAGTACGCGGCGTCCCGGCGGGTGGCGGCGTCGTCGACCTTGGCCTGGATGGCCTCGACCCGGGCGGTGAGCTCGGTGACCCGCTCCTGGGCGGCCTCCCGGCGCTCCATGACCTCCAGGACGACGTCCTCCAGGTCGCCCTGGCGCTTGGCCAGCGAGACCAGTTCGCGCTGGAGGTTCTCCAGGTCCTTGGGGGAGGTGACGGCACCGGAGTCCAGGCGCTTCTGGTCGCGGGCGGCGCGCTGGCGCACCTGGTCCACGTCCTGCTCGGCCTTGGTCTGCTCGCGGCTGGTGTCGCTCTCCTCGGTCTGCGCGGCGACGAGCAGGTCGCGCTGCTGGATGAGGTCGGCCTCCAGGGTCTGAAGCTCGGCCAGCTCGGGCAGGTTGTTGCGCCGGTGGGCGAGCTGGGTGAGCCGGACATCCAGGGCCTGGATGTCCAGAAGGCGGATCTGGTCGGCGGGCGCGGCGTTCAGCGTGGGGCTCCTGTGGTGTGCGTCGGGGTGACGAGTCGGGTGGACGCCGCGTGGGCGGTCCAGGGGTCGGTGACCGTACGGGAGACATGCGTGCGCAGGCCCCAGTCGTGCCGGTCGGAGACCGCGTCGAGCTGGGCCGCGGCCTGCTCGCACCACGGCCATTCGGTCGCCCAGTGGGCGGCGTCGAGCAGCGCCAGCGGGCTCTTCTGGGTGGCCTCGGAGGCCGGGTGGTGACGCAGGTCGGCTGTGAGGAACGCATCCACACCGGCCGCCCGTACGTCATCGAAGAGGCTGTCGCCGGAACCGCCGGAGACGGCCAGGGTCCGGATCTCGCGGTCCGGGTCACCGGCCGCCCGGATGCCCTGCGCGGTGGCGGGCAGCCGCTCGGCGGCGTGGGCGGCGAGCTCGGCCAGCGTCATCGGATGCGGCAGCTCGCAGATCCGGCCGAGGCCGCGGCGGCCCGCCGGATCGCTCGGATCCGGGACGAGGGGGCCGACGATGCGCAGGTCCAGGGCGCCGGCCAGGGCGTCGGAGACACCGGGGTCGGCGGTGTCCGCGTTGGTGTGCGCGACATGCAGGGCGATGTCGTGCTTGATGAGGGTGTGCACGACCTTGCCCTTGAAGGTCGAGGCCGCGACCGTCGTCGTACCGCGCAGATAGAGCGGGTGGTGGGTGACGAGGAGGTCGGCGCCGAGCGTCACCGCCTCGTCGACGATCTCCTGGACCGGGTCGACGGCGAACAGCACACGGCTGACCTCAGCGCCGGGGTCTCCGCAGACCGTGCCGACGGCGTCCCACCCTTCGGCCCGCTCGGGGGGCCAGAGGGCGTCGAGCGCGGTGAGGACTTCAGACAGTACGGGCACGGAGGGAAGGTTACCCCCCGGCCGTGACATGGCGTCCGGTCCTCCACCCCTGTTCCCCCACCACCTTCCCCCTTAGGGGAACGAGGGAACGCACGGCCCGCGCCCGCCCGCACCGGCCCGGGGCGGGAACCCGGAGCACAACCGCGCCGCCCGGTACCGGCGAACCGGACAACTGCCACTCTTATGCGTGAAGTGCCACAACTTGCAGCGTTCGGCCGCGAGTACGAAAACTAGCTTCGGTTGCCGACTGGAGGTGACCACTCGATGACGATCTGTGCCACTGAGGACACCATGGCGCCGGCCGGCCCGCTCGCCGGGCGCCTGACGATCGCCGCCGACGGCTCGTACGCCGCCCGGCTCGCCCGGCACGACGACGACGCCGGAAGCTGGTTTCCGGAGCGCTGGACGCTGAGCGGCCCCGAGCCGTACGCCGTGCCGCTACAGGGCACCCAGCCCGAGGAGCCGGACAGCGCCCTGCTGCCGCTCATGGACGGGCGGGTGCTGATCCTGCGCCGGGTCGCCGACCGCTTCGCCGCCTCGCTGCTCTACCCGGCGGGACCCGGCACCGGCGAACTCCTGCTGGGCGCCTTGGCGGCCCCCCGGCTGACCCTGCTGCCGCCCGCCCCCGGCGGGACCCTCGCGTACGCCGTCGCGCCCGAGGCGGACCACACCATGCTGTGGCGGGTGCACGGCGGGGCGAACGGGCCGGAGCCGGTCACCCGGATCCCGGGACGCTGCACGGGCGGCGTGTGGCTGGACCGCAGCGGCCGACTGCTCGCGCTGGACCGGGAGTTGGACGGCCGGACCAAGACCGTGGTGGTCGATCTGGAACGGGGCGGCGAAACCGGTCTGCTGCTCCAGATCACCGAGGAGAGCAACGACCGGCTGCTGCTGGCCGATCCGGACAGCGGGCTGCTGCTCGTGCACTCGGACGCGCCGGGGCACGGCCGGCTGGGCTGGGGCGTACTGGGCAGCAGCCTGCCGGTGCGGTTCCCGGAGTGCCTGCGGCCCGCCAACGGGACGGCCACACCGTTCGCCGTGCAACCGGGACAGATGCTGGCGCCGGAGAGCTGTGCGGTGGCGTTCCGGATGGCCGGGCCGAACGGCACCTGGCTGGGCGTCTGGCGGCCCTCGGGACGGCAGTTGCGGCAGTACCCGGCGCCGGAGGGCTGGCTGCCGGGGACCGGCCTGTGGACGGCGGACGGCGACCTGCTGCTGCCGTGCGCGACGGAGGCGGAGCCGTGCGGGGTGGCGCGGTTGGCCTTGGGGGCGGAGCGGGTGGCCGTGGAGTCGGTGGAGCGGGGCCGGGCGGTGGAGCCGGTACGGCCTGGGGAGACGGGGCGGCCCATGGGGCCCATGGGGCCGGTGCGGCAGGTGGCGCCGACATGGGCGGCAGGGCCGACAGGGAGGGCACGGCCGGCGGCACCCGCACCGGTAGCACCTGTGGCACCGCCGGTGGAACCGTCACGCCCGGTGGAGCCCGCCGCGCCGGAGGAGGCAGTCAAGCCGGAGGGGGCCGTGCAGCCCGAGGAGGCATCGCCCTCCGGGAACGACGCCCTGGATGGCGCCCCGAATGGCGCGGAGATTGTCCCGGATGCGGGGGATGCCGACAACCGCTCCACAGCATCTGCACAACCTCAGGCCATGGACGCGGAACCGGCGCACCTCCCCGGACATCCCCAAACGTGCAGGCCAGTTCCCTTGCAAGAGGCACCTCTGGCGGCCCGCCAGACCCGGTGGAGCGTGATTTCCGGCCCCGTTAGAATTTCGGGCGGGAGCTGCGCAGCCGGCTGACCGGCCACCGGCAGTGCCGCTCGGGAGCAGCCGTGGCGGTCGTCGGGCGAGGTCCCGACGCGTACAGCTGTAAGCGAACTGACGGAGTGACCCTTTTCATGTCCGAAGCCCGAACCGACACGACCCAGGCGCGCCCGCAGGAGGCATCCGCCCAGGCCGCCGAGGCCGCAAGCTCCGGCAAGCACCGTGGCCCGGCCGCCGCGGAGGAGTCCGGCTCCACCCCTCATGGCCGGCACCGCCGGGACAAGCAGACGCAGGACGCGTAGCGCCGGACCGGCGGACCGCACCACAGCCGTGACCGCCGCACCGCTGAACAGCGGGCGGTGGCCACGGCCGTGGTGCGTTCTGCGTCGTGGTCAGCCGCGTTTGAGGCCCAGTACCTCGGCCGCCGCGAAGGTCTCGTCCGGCGGGCGCTGTGCGTAGTACGGCGTCAGCAGGTCATCGAGCTCCGCGTAGCTGAAGACGTCCTTCGCGGTGTCGAACTTGGCGGCGATCCGCGGGCGTTCGGCGATGGCGACCATGCCGCCGTGGACGACCAGCAGCTGGCCGTTGACCCGGGCCGCGGCCGGTGAGGCGAGATAGCCGACGAGCGGTGCGACATGTTCGGGCGCGAGCGGGTCCAGGGCGCCGTCCGCCGGCTCCTGGAAGCCGGCGAAGACGTCCTCGGTCATACGGGTGCGGGCACGCGGGCAGATCGCGTTGGCGGTCACACCGTATTTGCCGAGTGCCAGCGCCGTGGAGGTCGTCAGGCCGACGATGCCGCCCTTGGCCGCTGCGTAGTTGGGCTGGCCCGCCGAGCCCGCGAGGAACGCCTCGGAGGAGGTGTTGACGATCCGGCCGTGCACCGGGCCGCCGGCCGCTTTGGCGCGCTCGCGCCAGTGGACCGCGGCGAAGTGGGTGGTGTTGAAGTGGCCCTTGAGGTGCACGCGGATCACCGCGTCCCACTCGTCCTCGGTCATCGAGAACACCATCCGGTCGCGCAGAATGCCCGCGTTGTTGACCAGGATGTCGAGCTGCCCGTAGGTCTCGACCGCCAGCCGTACCAGTGCGCGGGCCTGGGCGTGGTCGGCGACATCACCGAGGTGGGCGACGGCGGTGCCGCCCGCCGTGCGGATCTCGGCGACGACGTCCTCGGCGGGCGCCGAGGACGCCTCTCCGGAGCCGTCGCGGCCCGGCTGCCCGTAGTCGTTGACCACGACGTGGGCGCCGAGACGGGCGAGTTCGAGGGCCTCGGCGCGGCCCAGACCGCGCCCGGCACCGGTGACGATCGCGGTCAGGCCCTCCAGTGGCTGTGCCATTCCTGTCCTCTCCAGTGGTCGCGGCACGCGGTGCGGTGCGCTGCGAGGGGTGAACGGTGGGCGTCAGAGCTCTATGCAGGTGCGCAGCGCGGTGCCGGAGCGCATCTGGTCGAGTGCGTCATTGATCTCGGCGAGCTGGACGCGATGGGTGATCAGGCCCTCCAGGTCGATCCGGCCGGCCCGCCACAGGGCGATGGCCCGCTCGTAGGAGCGCAGCACATCCGCACCGCCGTACAGGGACGGCAGGATCCGCTTCTCGTCGAAGAACAGCTCGAACATATTGACCTGGAAGGTGTCGTCCATGGCGCCCGCGCCGACCACGCACAGGGTGCCGCCGCGCCGGGTCATCTCATAGGCGGTGCGGGCGGTGGCGGACTTGCCGACCACCTCGAAGACGTAGTCGAAGCCCTCCCCCGCGGTGATCCGGGCCTTGGCGTCGGCGAACTCCTCCGGGGCGACGGCCTCGGTGGCGCCGAAGCGCAGCGCGGCCTCCCGGCGGGCGGGCACCGGGTCGACGGCGATGATCTGGGCCGCGCCGCAGGCCTTCGCCCCCTGGATGACGGAGATGCCGACGCCGCCGCAGCCGATCACCGCGACCGAGGACGCGGCCTCCACCTTGGCCGTGTTGAGGGCGGCTCCGAGCCCGGTGGTGACACCGCAGCCGATCAGCGCGGCGATCTCGTACGGGACATCGTCCGGGATCGGGACCGCGCAGTTGGCGGCGACCACGACCTCCTCGGCGAAGGTGCCGGTGCCGGCGAAGCCGAAGACATCCCCGCCGGGGCGACGGAAGTTGGGCGTCCCGGCGTTCATGAACCCGGCCAGGCACAGATGCGTCTGGCCGCGCCGGCAGGACGGACAGCTGCCGCAGGCGGGCAGCCAGCACATCAGGACGCGGTCCCCCTGCGCGAGTCCGGTGACGCCGTCGCCCACGTCGAGGATCTCGCCGGCGCCCTCGTGACCGGGGACGAAGGGCGCGGGCTGCGGCAGCACCCCGTTCATCGCCGAGAGGTCGGAGTGGCACAGTCCGGTCGCCCGGATACGGATCCTGACCTTGCCGGGGCCGAAGCCCACCGCCTCGATGTCGTCGAGGACTTCGAGCTTGTCCTGCCCTGTCTCGTGCTGTACGGCTGCGCGCATGTCACGGCTCCTCTCGTACGGACGGCCGGTCCGGGCCCGGTCCGGACCGGACCGGACCGGCTGGGGCGTGCCTGACGGATCAGCTGTGCTCCACCACGGTGTCGGCCAGCACCGGCGCCTCGTCCCGGTCGGCCGCGGTGACCGACACCAGCACCCGGCCGGGCTCCTGCCACAAACGGATGCGCAGCGTCTCCCCGGGGAAGACCACACCGGCGAAGCGGGTCGTGTAGGACCGCACCCGGGCGACCTCGCCGCCGAGCACCGTGTCGACGACGGCCTTGAGCGTGACCCCGTAGGTGCACAGCCCGTGCAGGATCGGCCGGTCGAAGCCGGCGAGCTTGGCGAACTCGGGGTCGGCGTGCAGCGGATTCCAGTCGCCGGAGAGGCGGTAGAGCAGCGCCTGGTCCGGGCGGATGACGCGTTCGGTGCTCAGATCGGGGGCGCGGTCGGGGAGTTCGAGGCGGGCGGAGGGGCCGCGCTCACCGCCGAAGCCGCCCTCGCCGCGGACGAAGATCTGGGTGTCGCAGGTCCACAGGGGACCCTCGTCGTCGGCCACTTCGGAGCGCAGCACGATGACGGCGGCCTTGCCCTTGTCGTACACGGCGGGGACGGTCGAGGTCTGGGTGGCCCGGCCGCCCACCGGGAGGGCACGGTGCACGGTGACGGTCTGGCCGCCGTGCAGGACCGCGGCGAGGTCCACGTCGATGCCGGGTGCGGAGAGCCCGCCGGCGAGCGCCATCCCGCCGCCGGCGACGGTGGCGAAGCTGGGCAGGACGTGCAGGGCGCTCTCCAGGGTGTAGCGCAGTTCGTCCGGGTCGGTGGCAGGGTGCGCCTTCTCCGGAGTGACCGCACCGGCGCCGATGCCGAGGTGGTAGAGCTGGACGTCCTTGTGGTCCCAGGCGAGTTCGGTGGTCCGCGGCTCGGCGGAGGTGGCCTTGGCGGCGTCGATGGGCATGGGGCTGCTTGCTCCTTCACCACGAGGGGAAGACCCCGGCCCGGCCGTCCGCACCGTCGACCGCGCCGGGGTCGCATCTGGTCGGCACGGCCGCGCTCCGACAGCGCACAGGGCACACTTCTAGAACGCGTTCTAGCCGATGGTCCTCATGTATAGCCGATCCGTCCGGCACCCGGAAGCCCTCTGACGGATTGTCAGATACAGGTCCCGCGAACGGCGGAGAACCTCCCCGGCCACGGGCTCCCGCCTGGCGCCGCCCGCACCCCGCACGCCGGCCCACCCAGCACGGGCCGGGACGTGACGCCGTACCGCCCCCTCACCTTTCGTCGCGCCGGTCCCCACCTTCTCTGCGCGGAACCGTGACATTTGTCAGAGGAGTTCATCCACATTCGCCTCTAACGCCAGCCGCTCACGCTCCGTAACGTCGAAGGCAAGCAGACGAGAGGCGGGGGAGAGCATGGCAGGGACGACAAGGCCCGGCAGCACGGCGGAGCGGGCGCGCGGCGCCGCGGCGGTGGGATTCTCCGGGGTGACCCGGAGTTATGGCGCGGTGCGGGCCGTGGACGGACTGGACCTGGAGATCGCGGCGGGCGGGACGGTGGCGCTGCTGGGACGCAACGGCGCAGGCAAGTCCACCACCCTCAACATGCTGCTGGGGCTGCTGCCGCCCAGCACGGGGACGGTCCGGCTGTTCGGCGGCACACCGGAGTCGGCGGTGCTCGCGGGCCGGGTGGGCGCCATGCTCCAGGACGGCAAGGCCATCCCGCGGGTCACGGTCCGCGAACTGATCACCTTCGTTGCCGCCACCTACCCGCACCCCATGGACGTCACCGAGGCCCTGGAGCTGGCGGGCCTCGACGAGTTCGCCGGGCGGCGGGTGGACCGGCTGTCCGGCGGGCAGGCCCAGCGGGTCCGCTTCGCGGTGGCGCTGGCCGGCAACCCCGAGCTGCTGGTGCTCGACGAGCCGACCGCGGCGCTGGACGTGGAGGCGCGCCGCGCCTTCTGGCGCTCGATGCGCGCCTATGCCCGCCGCGGCCACACCGTCCTGTTCTCCACCCACTATCTGGAGGAGGCCGACGAGCACGCCGACCGGATCGTGGTGATCGACCGCGGCCGGGTGGTGGCCGACGGCAGCGGCGACGCGATAAAGCGGCGGGCCGGCGGCTCACAGGTCTCCTTCGACCTCGCGGGCGCCGCCACCGGGCCGCTGTCCGGGCTGCCCGGCGTCAGCGCCGTGGAGGTGCGCGGTGACCGCGCGCGGCTGCGGACGGCGGACTCCGACGCCACGGTCCTGGCGCTCGCCGGGCTCGGGCTCGTCCGCGGACTACAGGTCACCCCCGCCAGCCTGGAGGACGCGTTCCTCGCGCTCACCTCCGCCGAAGCCACCCCCAACGCCCAAGCACACACCGCCGGCGCCCGGCCCGTGAAGGAGAGCGCGTGATGCTCGACTACGTCCGTCTCGAAGTCCGCCGCACCCTCCGTGACCGGGGCTTTGTCATCTTCGGTATCGGGATGCCGGTGCTGATGTATGTGCTGATGACCAATATCGGCGTGGGTCCGGGCGGCGCCGACCCGGAGTGGAAGATCGCTTCGATGGTCGGCATGGCCGCGTACGGCGCGCTGGGTTCGGCGGTCGGCACGGGCACCGGCGTCGCCGAGGACAAGCAGCTGGGCTGGCTGCGCCAGCTGCGCATCACGCCGCTGAGCCCCCTCCGGGCGGTGGTGGGCCGCGGGCTGACCGGCTCGGTGACGGTGCTGCCGGCCCTCGCCGCCGTATTGCTGGTGGGCGCCCTGGCCAACGGCGTCCGGATGCCTGCCTGGCAGTGGGCCGCACTGGCCGGGCTGCTGTGGATCGGCACCATGCCCTTCACACTGCTCGGTCTCGGCAACGGCTACCGCCTGTCCGCACAGTCCACCGGCGTGGTCAACACGGGCTGTGTGCTGCTGCTGTCGATCATCGGCGGTCTGTGGTTCCCGCCCGAGCTGTTCCCCGGCTGGCTCCGCTCGCTGTCCGGGTGGACGCCCGGCAACCGCTTCGCGGAGCTCGGCCGGAGCGTCACCCACGGCAGCGCACCGGACCTGACCTCAGTGGCGGTGCTGGCCTTCTGGCTGGCACTCTTCGGCGGATACGCGGTGTACGCGTACCGTCGGGCCGCACGCACGGTGTGACCGGCGATGGCGCAGACCTGGGAAGCGACAGTGCAGCACACGGAACAACGGACCGCGGGCGGGAAGAGCCCCGGCGGCGCGGACGGCACCGAGTCATGCCGTCCCGGGCGGCGGGGCCGGCAGCCGGGCCAGGGGC
The DNA here is from genome assembly GCF_030406865.1 of Streptomyces sp. P9-2B-2. Lineage (NCBI taxonomy): Bacteria > Bacillati > Actinomycetota > Actinomycetes > Kitasatosporales > Streptomycetaceae > Streptomyces > Streptomyces sp. P9-2B-2. The sequence continues at coordinate 2,793,678 of NZ_CP129126.1, forward strand.
CGGGCAAGTACGCCTTCCTGCCCTGGCTGCTGATGGGCCTGGGCGCCTTCTCCAACGTCATCCAGGGGAAGTCGGGCAACCCCTGGCTGGCCGGTCTCGGGCTGCTCGCCTTCAACTCCCTCTACATCAGCGTGATCTGGGCGTCCTTCACCCCACGGCTGCGGGACTCCCGCCGCCCCGTGTACGCCCTGGGGATGCTGACCGCCGTCACCTTCGCCGTCGCGATCGGGTTCGGCGGCAACTGGTTCCTGTTCTTCCCGCTGCTGTCGCTGGCCTCCGGCACCGTCCGTGCGCTGCGCGGCAAGAAGCTCGCGCTCTGGCTGATCACGCTCAGCGGCGCGGCGGGCTATCTGACCGGCTGGCACGACGACGACCCGTGGGGCGCGTTCGGCATCGGCTACGGCACCTTCCTGTCCGGCATGGTGACGGCCACGGTCCTCAGCCTCTTCGACACCATCCAGGAGCTGAACACCACCCGCCAGGAACTGGCCCGCAGCGCCGTCGAGAAGGAGCGGCTGCGCTTCTCCCGCGATCTCCACGACCTGCTGGGGCACACCCTGTCCGTAGTGGTCGTCAAGGCCGAGGCGGTCCGCCGGCTCGCACCCCGCGATCTGGACGCCGCGCTCGCCCAGGCCACCGATATCGAAGCGGTCGGCCGGCAGGCACTGACCGAGATCCGCGAGGCCGTCAGCGGCTACCGCGAAGGCAGTCTGACCACCGAGCTGGACTCAGCCCGTTCCGCACTGGAGGCGGCCGGCATCGAGCCCGTCGTACGGCAGGCCGGGCCACCGCTGCCCCCACAGGCCGGCGCCCTGCTGGGCTGGGTGGTCCGCGAGGGCGTCACCAACACCGTCCGGCACAGCGGTGCCACCCGCTGCGAGATCGCCGTCCACGCCGACGCGGAACGAGTACGCCTGACGATCACGGACGACGGCCGCGGGCCCCTGAGCTCCGGGGCTGCCGCGGCGCCCGGCCTCACCTGGCTCCGCGACCGTGTCCCGGGCCGCGGCGGCGACGGGGGCGGGGATGGGGAGAAGGGCGGCGGGGAGTCGTATGGCGGCCGGGGGGCGGAGGGCGACCGGGAGACCTACGGCGACCGGGGCGCGGACGGTGGCCGGGAGACGGGCAACGGCCGGGAGGCGTACGGCATACGCGGGACGGGCGGCAGCGGCGGCGCGTCCCCCGTGGAGGCCATCGGTGACGACGGTGGCCCGGCGCTGCCCGGACGGTCGGGGCCGGTGGGCGGCACCGGGCTGAAGGGGCTGGCCGAGCGCCTGGCCGCGGCGGGCGGGACACTGCACAGTGGCGCGGACGGCCGGAACGGCTTCCGGGTCACGGCCGAGCTCCCGATCGGCACGGGCGACGGGGCGGATACGGAGGAGTGGACCAAGTGATCAAGGTCCTGCTGGCGGAGGACCAGGGAATGATGCGGGGCGCGCTCGCGCTGCTGCTCGACCTGGAAGCGGATATGCAGGTCGTGGCACAGGTCGCGGCGGGCGACCGGATCGTCGCCGCCGCCCTCGACGCCCGCCCCGATATCGCCCTCCTGGACATCGAACTGCCCGGCCGCAGCGGTCTGGACGCCGCGGCTGAGCTGCGCGAACAGCTGCCGTCCTGCAAGGTGCTGATCGTGACGACCTTCGGCCGCCCCGGCTATCTGCGCCGCGCCATGGAGGCCGGAGCGTCCGGTTTCCTGGTGAAGGACGGCCCGGTGGAGGAACTCGCGGCGGCGATCCGCCGGGTGCTGGCGGGTGAGCGGGTCATCGACCCCGGCCTCGCCGCGGCGGCCCTGAGCGCCGGCCCCAATCCGCTGACCCAGCGGGAGCGCGATGTCCTCACCGCCGCCGTGGACGGCGCCACGGTCGCCGACATCGCCGGCCGCCTCCACCTCTCCCAGGCCACCGTCCGCAACTACCTCTCCGCGGCCATCGGCAAAACCGGCACCCGCAACCGCATGGAAGCGGTACGGGCGGCACGGCAGAACGGCTGGCTGTAGGGGGCGCGCGTCGCGTCCCGTCACGTCTGGCTCGCGACGCCCGGCCCACCCAGCCCACGCGGCCACCGGCGAGACCCACCGACGCGCCGAGGGCAACGGCTGTCAGCCGTGGGCGGCGTCCGCCCGGCGCTGGGGCAGCGCGACGACCATCAGCAGAATGCTGCCGAGCAGGACCACCGAGCCGACCTGGAAGGCCAGCCCGTAGCCGTCCGCCAGGGCCTTGGGGCCGTGGCCCGCCTCGATCCGGGCCGCGGCGAGCGTGGACAGGACCGACAGGCCCAGCGCGCCGCCCATTTGCCGGGAGGTGTTCATCAGGCCGGAGACCAGGCCCTGGTCGGCAGGGTCGGCTCCGGAGGTCGCGATGGAGGCGATCGGCGTCGCGGTCAGGCCCGCGCCCAGCGCCATGAGGATGCCGGGCCCGAGGATCGTGCCGAGGTAGGTGCCGTGGACGTCCATGGTGCCCTGCCAGACCATGCCGGACGCGGAGATCACCGCACCGGCGATGGCCAGCGGCTTGGCGCCCAGCCGGTTCATCAGCCGTGGCGCGATCTTGGAACCCAGGACGATGGACAGCGAGTGCGGGATGAAGGAGAGCCCGGCCTCCAACGGCCGGTAGCCCAGCACGTTCTGCACGTAGAGGGACAGGAAGTACCACATGGAGAACATCGCGGCGCCGGACAGCATCATCGCCCCGTTCGCCGCCGAGACCGAGCGCACGCGGAAGAGACCCAGCGGCATCAACGGGGCCTTGGCGCGCGCCTCGACGGCGAGGAAGACCGCGATCACGAGCAGCCCGGCGGCCAGCGGCAGCAGCGCGGACAGCGCCCCCCAGCCATCCGTCTCGGTCTGCACGATCCCGTAGGCCACCAGCCCGAGCCCGGCCGTCACCAGGAGCGCGCCGGGCACATCGAGCCGCCGACCCGCCCCCTGCCGGCTCTCGGTGAGCCACAGCACCGCGCCGCCCAGCACCAGTGCCCCGATCGGCACATTGATCAGCAACACCCAGCGCCACGAGAGGAATTCGGTGAGCGTGCCGCCCACCAGGCCGCCCACCGCGCCGCCGCCCGCGCCGACCGCCGTCCAGGTGGCGATGGCGCGGGTACGGGCCGGGCCGGCCGGGAACGAGGTGGTCAGAATGGTGAGGGTGGCCGGTGAGAGGACCGCCGCGCCGATGCCCTGCACCGTACGGGCCGCGATCAGCTGCCAGGGCTCCTGCGCCAGCCCGCCCCCGAGGCTCGCGACCGTGAACAGCGCCAGCCCCGTGACGAAGATCCGCTTACGGCCGAAGAGATCGGCGGCCCGGCCACCGAGCAGCATGAAGCCCGCGAAGGTGATGACGTAGGCGTTGACGATCCATTGGAGACCGAGCTCGCTCAGGCCCAGACCGGTCCGCATGGCGGGCAGCGCCACATTCACGACGGAGACGTCCAGGATGACCAGGAACTGCCCGGAGCAAACCAGCAGCATCACCAGCCAGGCCGGCGGGGCCGTCCTCCGGCGCGCGGTCTTGGGCAGGGTGGCGGAGGCGGCTATCGGCGGCATGCCAGCCATGCTTGCATTCGTCGTATGAATCCCGCATCGGTATATCGGTGCATGAGCCACCTGACAGAAGACCTAGGCCGGAAGTCGCAGGGGGACGGGGGCTGGGGGCGGGGCTTTTCGGGGTGGGGCCTTACGGGGCGAGGGGGGCGGGCCCCTAGGGGATGAGCGGGCCCCCACTGGGCCAACTACCCACCAGCGGGGGCGAGTTAACGCGCGGTGCGATGCACCGGTCGGGACCCGGCCAATGCGCCGCACCAGCCGAGGAGACCGGTCAGGCCCAGGCCCAGGCCCCGCCCCACCCCTCCCCGCACCGCCCGGCCTAACTCCCCCGCTCCCCCACCTCCCCACCTCCCCACCTCCTCACCTCCGCAGCACCGTCACCACCGCCGCGCCGCCCAAGCCGATGTTGTGGGCCAGGCCCACCCGGGCGCCGGGGACCTGGCGGTCGCCCGCGGTGCCGCGGAGCTGCCAGACGAGTTCGGCGGCCTGGGCCAGGCCCGTCGCGCCCAGCGGGTGGCCCTTGGAGATGAGGCCGCCGGAGGGATTGACCACCCAGCGGCCGCCGTAGGTCGTGGCGCCGTCGGCGACCAGCTTCCCCGACTCCCCGTCCGCGCACATGCCCAGCGCCTCATAGGTCAGCAGCTCATTGACCGAGAAACAGTCGTGCAGCTCGATGACGTCCATGTCCTCGATGCCGAGGCCGCCGGCCGCGTACACCTGGCGGGCCGCGGCCCGGGACATCGGTTTGCCGACGACATCGATGCAGGAGCCGGACGCGAAACTCTCCTCGGTGTCCGTCGTCATGGCCTGCGCGACGATCTCCACCGCCCGGTCGGCCAGGCCGTGTTCCCGTACGAACCGCTCGGAGACGATCACCGCAGCCGCCGCGCCGTCGGAGGTCGGCGAGCACTGCAACTTGGTCAGCGGCCGGTGGATTGTCTTGGCGGCGAGGATCTCCTCGACCGTGTAAACGTCCTGGAACTGGGCGTTCGGGTTGTGGGCGGAGTGGCGGTGGTTCTTGGCGCCGACGGCGGCGAGCTGTTCGGCGGTGGTGCCGTAGCGCTCCATGTGCTCACGGGCCGCGTTGCCGAAGATCTGGGCGGTGGGCGGGGTCATCTCGAAGCCGTGGGCGGCGGCCATCACTCCGTAGTGGCGGGCCACCGGCGAAGTGCTGAAGTCGCCGCTGTCCGCCCCGCCGCCCAGCGCGCCCCGTTTCATCTTCTCGAAGCCCAGGGCCAGGACACAGTCGTTGAGGCCGGACTCGACGAACTGGCGGGCCATCATCAGCGCGGTCGAGCCGGTCGCACAGTTGTTGTTGACGTTGTAGACGGGAATGCCGGTCAGACCCAGTTCGTAGGCGGCGCGCTGGCCGGCCGTCGAGGCCTGGTAGCAGTAGCCCACCGGCAGCTGCTCGACCGCCTCGTAGCCGATCCCGGCGTCCGCGAGCGCCTTGCCGCCCGCCTCCTTCGCCATGTCCCAGTACTGCCACTCGCGGGTCTCGGGCTTCTCGAAGCGGGTCATCCCGACGCCGACGATGTACGCCTTGCCAGCCATACGTGTCCTCCTGGAGGTGGCCGAGTCCGGGGAGTCAGATCAGGGGGCGCGGCTCCGGGTCGCGGGGCAGACCCAGCAGCCGCTCGGCGACGACATTGAGCTGCACCTGGGTGGTGCCGCCGGCGATGGTCAGACAGCGCGACATCAGGAAGCCGTGCAGCGCCCGTTCACCGACCCCCTCGCGCACCGCGCCGTCCGGGCCGAGCAGTTCCAGCGCCAGCTCTGCGACCTTCTGCTGGTGCGGGGTCTGCACCAGCTTGCGGATGCTGGCACCGGCGCCCGGCTCCAGCCCCGACACCTGCTGGAGCGTGGTGCGCAGCCCTATGCAGCCCAGCGCGTGCGCCTCGGCGGCCAGCGCACCCACCCGCGCCCGCACCGAGCCGTCCAGTACGGCGGCGCGGTCCAGGAGCGCTTCCAGTCCGGTGTCGAAGGTCAACTGGTCGGCCATGTGGACGCGTTCGTTGTCCAGGGTGGTGCGGGCCACCTTCCAGCCGTTGTCGACCCCGCCGACCACCGCGCCGGGCGGCAGCAGCACGTCGTCGAAGTAGACCTCGTTGAAGAGCGAATCGCCGGTGATCTCCTTCAGCGGGCGAATGTCGATACCCGGCGCCGCCATGTCGACGAGGAAGAAGGTCAGCCCCTTGTGCTTGGGCGCGTCCGGGTCGGTACGGGCCAGCAGGATGCCGTGGCTCGCCCATTGCGCGGCCGAGGTCCACACCTTCTGGCCGTTGATCCGCCAGCCGCCGTCCGCCGTCCGCTCGGCGCGGGTCCGCAGCGCGGCCAGGTCCGAACCGGCCTCGGGTTCGGAGAACAGCTGGCACCACAGCAGCTCACCGCGCAGCGACGGCAGCAGATAGCGCTCCTGCTGCTCCGGGGTGCCGTGGGCGATCAGCGAGGGGACGACCCAGGTGGCGATGCCCAGATCGCTGATCCGGAGCCCGGCGTCCGCCAGCTCCTGCTGGATCGCGAGCTGTTGTACGGGGCCGGCGCCCAGTCCGTAGGGCGCGGGGAGGTGCGGTGCGGCGTAGCCGGTGGGGGCCAGGGCGCGGCGTACGGCGGCGGGGTCGAGGCCGCGGACGCCGTCGAGGACCGTGCGGGCCTCGGTACGGAACTCCGTGGCCTCGGCGGGGAGTTCCAGTTGCAGCGGTCGCCGGGCGCCGTCGGCGGCGAGCCGGGCGGCCCGCAGCCGGTGGGTGTCGCCGCTGCCGAGCAGCTGGCGCGCCACGGTCGCCCGCCGCAGGTGGAGATGGGCGTCGTGTTCCCAGGTGAAGCCGGTGCCGCCGAGGATCTGGATGCAGTCCTTGGCGCAGCTGACGGCGGCGTCCAGGGCGGTCGCGGTGGCCAGCGCCGCGACCAGTCCGCGGACCTCGGGCGGCTCGTGCAGGGCCCGGGCCGCGTCCCAGACCAGGGCGGCGGCCTGCTCGCAGCGTACGAGCATGTCGGCGCAGAGGTGTTTGACCGCCTGGAACTGGCCGATGGGGCGGCCGAACTGCACGCGGACCGCAGCGTGTTCGGCGGCGGTGCGCAGCGCCCAGGAGGCCGTGCCGCAGCTCTCGGCGGCCCACAGCACCCCGGCCAGGTCGCGGACCAGGTCACTGTCGACGGCGAGCCGCCGCCCGGCGGGCACCGGCACACCGTGCGCACTCACCTCGGCGGTCGGCCGGGTCGGGTCGGCGCTCTCCTGACCCCGTACGGTCAGCGCCCCGGCGTCGACCGCAAGCCAGACTTCCGCTGCCGCTTCCCCTTCCGCTTCCGTGGTGACCTCCGCGGCCAGCACGAGGAGATCCGCTTCGGCGCCGGCCAGGACCGGGGGCGCGGTGCCGTCCAGGACATAGCCGTCGGGGGTCTCGACGGCGGTGAGTGAGCCCGGGCCGAGCGCGACGGCGCCGATGCGTGCGCCGGTGGCGAGGGCCCGTACGAGAGTGGGGGCGCCGCCGCGGTGCAGGAGGGCGGCGGCGAGGGTGGTGGGCAGATAGGGGCCGGGGAACGCGGCGCGGCCCAGTTCCTCCAGCACGACGGCGAGGTCGAGCAGTTCACCGCCCCCGCCGCCGTCGGCCTCGGGGAGATGGAGCCCGAGCAGGCCCTGAGCGGCGAGCTGATCCCAGTACGCGGGCCGCCCGGGGCGCGCGGGCGCGGTGTCGAGCAGCTTGCGCACCGCTTCGGGCGGCACGGCCCGCGCGGCCCAGCCGCCCGCCGCCTCGGCCAGGTCACGGTGTTCCGGTGTGATTCCGATGCCCATGCGGGGCAGGCTAGAACACGTTTCATTCTGACGGAAGGTCAGCTAGAGGGTTAGTTGGAGGGGCGGTTGAGGGGGCGGCCGGATGGCGGTCCGGGCCCCTGGGGCGGCGGCCCCACACGCACCCGCAGTACGGCGGCCACCCCCGCCCGCCCCGCGCCCGGCAGCGACCGGCGGATGCAGGACGCGCGGGACCCGGCAGGGATTCCCCCGAGGGGACAGCTCTCACGCGCACCACAAACGCCCCGGTGAATTCCGCCCCGAAACTCATTTCCCACCCCCTTCCCCTCACCCCTCCCTCTCCCCCCTTCCCCCAACCGACTCCCCGCCCCCCAATTCACCGCTTTCGGGCATCCCGGAAATCGGCGACGGGAAATCGGCGGGAACAGTCGGGGAACGGACCGGAACCCGGCAGGAACCGGCAGGAAGAGCCGGGGCGCCCGATGCGGGAAATGCGAACCGCCGTTCCGATATCCGAATGTTCCGCACCGGGACACCCGCACTCCACCCGCGCCGCCCCGTACGGCACGATGAGCCCCTGACCGCACCACAGGAGGAAGCCCATGCCCGCTCCCACGGCTCCGACCGCTCCGCAGCCGGAGATACTCGCCGCTTTTCAGGCGGCGAAGGGCTTCATGCCCGTGGACGAGGGCCTCGCCCTGTATGCGGCGGCGGCCGGGGCGGCGGCCCTGGGGCTGCCGCTGGTGGAGGTCGGCACGTACTGCGGCCGGTCCACGATTCTGCTTGCCGATGCCGCGCGCAGCGCCGGGGTTCTCGCCGTCACCGTCGACCACCACCGGGGCAGCGAGGAGCAGCAGCCCGGGTGGGAGTACCACGACGCGACCGTCGTCGACCCCGTGGTCGACCGGATGGACACGCTGCCCACCTTCCGCCGCACCCTGCACGCCGCGGGCCTGGAGGAGCATGTGCTCGCCCTGGTGGGCCGGTCGCCGCAGGCCGCGGCCGTATGGCAGGCCCCGGTGGGTCTGGTCTTCATCGACGGCGGGCACACCGACGAGCACGCCACCGCCGACTACGAGGGCTGGGCGCCGCATCTCGCGCCCGGCGGGCTGCTGGTCATCCACGATGTCTTCGCGGACCCGGCGGACGGCGGCCAGGCCCCGTACCGCATCTACCGCAGGGCCCTGGAGTCCGGCGCGTTCACCGAGATCTCGTCCCATGGGTCGCTGCATGTCCTGCGGCGCACCGGGGCGGGAATCTGAGCGAGCTACGATCGCGGACGTGTCGAACGGCAGTTCTCTCCCCTCGCACCGCCGCCTGCGCGGCACCCTCCTCGTCGTGCTGGCCGCCGTAGTGGTCGCCGGCCTGGGCGGCTGGCTGGCCTGGCGCTCGTCGGGCCACGACGGCCCCGGAGCCGGGCAGCCCGCACCGGGCGGCCCGGCGGAGAGCGCCTCCGAGGGCGCGGCCGGGTCCGGCGGCGGCCCCACCCCCGGCAACGACTCCAAGGGCGACAGCCCGCGCGGCAGCCTCAAGGGCAAGGTCGTGGTGCTCGACCCCGGCCACAATCCGCACAACGGCGAGCACGGCCGGGAGATCGCCCGGCAGGTGGACATCGGCAACGACCGCAAGGAGTGCGACACCACCGGCACCGCCACCAACGACGGATACGCCGAGGCGTCCTTCACCCTGGACCTCGCCCGCCGGGCCCGCACGCTCCTCCAGGAGCAGGGCGCCAAGGTCGTCCTCACCCAGAACGGCGACCGCCCCTACGGGCCGTGCGTCGACGAGCGCGCGGAGATCGGCAACAAGGCGCACGCCGATGCCGCACTGTCCCTGCACGCCGATGGTTCGGGCGCCGGCAACCGCGGCTTCCATGTCATCCTGCCCGCCCGCGTCACGGCGGGCCCGGCCGACACCGCCAAGATCGTCGGGCCCTCGCGGCAGTTGGGCGAGCGGCTGGTCGGCCGGTTCCGCTCGGTCACCGGAAGTGCGGCGTCGAATTACATCGGCGACGGCAGCGGGCTCGACAAGCGCTCCGATCTCGGCGGCCTCAACCTCTCCACGGTGCCGAAGGTGTTCATCGAGTGCGGCAATATGCGCGACCCGAAGGACGCCGCGCAATTGACCGATGCGCGCTGGCGGCAAAAAGCGGCCCGCGGGATCACCGAGGGCATTACGGACTTCTTGACGCACTGACCGGACCGTCGAACCCGGCTCCGGAACCCCTCCGATACCGGATCCGGGACGGCGTACGGATAGCGCGCGGAAACGAACACGACGGGCCGCCGGATTCGGCGACCGGTTCCCCTTTACGATGGGTGGCCACCGCCGTGCCTCGCACTGCGCGCACCGCGACAGCGACGACCGGACCCACGAAACCGACAAAGGACCCTTACGTGAACATCCGCTCCCTCACTCGAGGCGACGGCGTGGTGATCGGAGCAGCGGTGTTGCTGTTCATCGCCTCGTTCCTCCCTTCCACCGGCGGCCAGGACTGCTCCGGACCGCTCGCCAAGTACTGCGAAGCCCAGAGCTACAGCAGCATCAACGCCTGGGACTCGGTGGCGGCTCTGATGAGCGTGTACCTGGCGGGTGTGATCGGCGCGGCGATCATCGTCGTCAGCCGTGCGCTGCCGCAGCAGCAGGTGCGCAAGGTCGCCGGTCTGGACCTCGGCCAGTTCGGTGTCGCCCTCACCGTCTTCGTGGCGTGGACGGCGCTCTGGGTCCTCATCGGCGCCCCGAGCGCCGGCGCGGGCCAGATCATCGGCCTGATCGCCGCCCTGATCCTGGCCGGTGGCGCCGTCGCCACACCGCTCCTGCCGCCGCTCAAGGCCGCCCTGATCGGTGCCCCGAAGCCGCAGCCCGCCACCCCCTACGGGGCGGGCCCCAACCCGGGTTACGGCTACCCCGGCGCCCAGCAGCAGGCGAGCCAGGGCTACGGCTACCCGGGCGCCCAGCAGCAGCCCCAGGGCGGCCAGCAGGCGCACAGCCAGCAGGCGCCGGTGGACGCCACGGCCGGCGGCCCGGCGGGCGCCACCGCGGCGGCCGGTGCCCCGGCGGAATTCGCGCCGTTCTGGTTCGCGGTGCCCGTCGCGCGCCCGCTGTACGGCGAGGACGGCGCCCCGGCGCCGATCGCCGAACTGGCGCCCGGCACCTGGTACCTGGCGGTGGAGCAGCGCGGTGCGGCTCTGATCGCGCAGACCCAGGACGGCCGGCGCGGCGTCCTCCAGGACACCACCGGTATCCAGCGCGGCTGACGCCGGACGCACAGCGGTCCTTTCGCGGCCCCTCGCCCCTGTGGGCGGGGGGCCGTTGCGCTGCCGGCGGCCGGGCCGTACAGTTCCCCGACACTGATCTGACGTGACGTCAGATTTGCAGGGGTCACCGTCCGCCGGAGAGGGGCGATCGGTATGCGACTCGGACTGGCACTGGGCTACTGGGGCCGCGGCCCGGACCCCCGGCACCTCGAACTCGCCCGCGCGGCCGAGCGGCTGGGCTATGACTCGGTGTGGACCGCGGAGGCCTGGGGGTCGGACGCCTTCACCACGCTCACCTGGATCGCCGCCCACACCACCCGGATCAAACTGGGCACCGGGATCGCGCAGATGGCGGCCCGCACCCCCACCGCCACCGCGATGCACGCCCTCACCCTCGACCATCTCTCCGGCGGCCGGGTGCTGCTGGGCCTGGGGCTGTCCGGACCGCAGGTCGTCGAGGGGTGGTACGGCCGGCCGTTCCCCAGGAGCCCGCTGACCGCCACCCGCGAATACGTGGACGTGATCCGCCAAGTGCTGCGCCGGGAAGGGCCGGTGGAGTCGGACGGGGCCTTCCACCCGCACCCCTACCGCGGCGCCGACGGCACCGGCCTGGGCAAACCGCTCAAGCCCATCACCCACCCGCTGCGCCCCGGACTCCCCCTCCTGCTCGGCGCGGAGGGGCCCAAGAACATCGCCCAGACGACCCGGATCGCCGACGGCTGGCTGCCGCTGTACTGGTCGCCACAGCGCACCGACGTCTACCAGGCGTCCCTGTCCGAAGCCCCGGACGGCTTTCTCATCGCCCCCATGGCCCGCGCCGTGGTGTGCGACGACCTCGCCGAGGGGCTGCTTCCGGTGAAGGCGATGCTCGGCTTCTACATCGGCGGGATGGGGCACGCGGCCCGGAACTTCCACGCCGACCTGATGGCCAGGATGGGCTTCGAGGAGGAGGCCCGCCGGGTGCAGCAGCTCTTCCTCGAAGGCCGCAGACAGGAGGCGGTGCAGGCCGTTCCGGACGCCTTCGCCGACGAGATCTCGCTGGTCGGGCCGCGCGAACGGATCGCGGAGCGGCTGGAGTTGTGGCGCTCAGGACCGGTCACCGACCTGCTGGTCACCGCCCCCGATCCGGACACCCTACGGGTCCTGGCCGAGCTCAACTCCTGACGGCCGCGGGCGGCTCACTGGAACGAGGCCCACTCCAGCCACCCATCGAGCAGTGCGCGCTCGCCCAGCACCTCGACCCGGTCGCCGTCGGCGGGCAGCCTGCGGTAGAGCACCGCGAGGAGGTCGGTGAGCGGGCCGCGCACCGCGACCGCGGCCTTCTCGTGGGCGCGGCGGTGGACGAGCCGCTCGCCGGTGAGGTCCACGAGCCACTCGGCGTTCAGCTCGGGCGGGGTGTCGGTGGCGTGGAAGTGCAGGGTGCGGCCGGGGCCGAAGAGCCGCTCGCCGCGCTCCGCGGGGTCCGCCGTGACCTCGGGCAGGGCGCACAACTGGAGCCATTCCTCCAGGCAGTCGGCGGCGACCTCGGGCGGGACGTCGAAGGCCGCCCCGGCGGTGAGTGCGGCGTCGGCACGGTGAATGACGGTCTCGTGGGTCATCCGGCGGGCCCAGAAGCCGGCCCGCTGCACCGGCGACCAGGTCCACACCTCGGTGTCGGGGCCGGCCTCGCGCAGCGCCGCCACGGCCTGTTCCACCCCGGCCGCGAGCCAGGCGTCCAGCGCCGCCGCGTCGTCGCCCTCGGGCCCGTCCCCCTCGGGGATGTCGTCCTCGTCGATGTCCGTGGCGGACCGGGTGGCGACGAGGGTGCCGGCCCAGCGGTGTGCGCCGCCCACGTGCCGAGCGAGGTCGCCCAGCGTCCAGTCGGGGCAGGTGGGCACGGTCGCGGACAGGTCGGCATCGCGCAGTATCTCCCGGAACTTCGTGGTCTCGTCCAGGAGATGGGTGCAGTAGGCGTCATGGCTGAGTGAGCCGTGGAGAGTCATGCGGCGCACAGTAGCGGCGGTTCCCCGGCCCGGCCTCCGCATTTTCGCGCGGAGGCGGGGCTTCGGGCGGGGGCTTCCGGCGGGCGCCGTCGGGTGGCCCGTACGGGATGGTCCGTACGGGCCGCGGGACCACCGGCAGCAGCCCTTACGGGACGGCTGCCGATGCCCGGCCGGGTGCGCTGACGGGCGCCGGCCTACCGGCAGCAGTCCGGATCGAGCCCCGTCGGCAGATACTCGCCCCCGAAGACCGTGGTGGTGGCCTCGTCGCCGCCCAGGGCGGCCACCGCGAGCAGCAGCGAACCGGCGGTCCAGGAGGTGCGTTCCTCTGGCCAGATCGCGTCGTCGTCGAAGACGTAGCCGGTCCAGTACATCCCGTCCTCGGCGCGGAGGTGCTGCATCCACTTGAGGATCTGTACGGCCCGCTCGGACTCCCCCATCGCCCACAGGGCGAGCGCCAGTTCCGCGCTCTCGCCGCCGGTGACCCAGGGGTTGGGCAGCACACAGCGCACGCCCAGACCGGGCACGACGAACCGCTCCCAGTCCGCGTCGATGCGCTCACGGGCCTGCGCGCCGCGGACCGCGCCGCCGAGGATCGGGTAGTACCAGTCCATGGAGTAGCGGGACTTGTCCAGGAACCGCTCGGGGTGGCTGCGTATCGCATGACCGAGGCGGCCGACGGCCAGCTCCCAGTCGGGCTGCGGCTCCTCGCGCTGCTCGGCGAGCGCCAGCGCACAGCGCAGCGCCTGGTAGATGGAGGACGAGCCGGTCAGCAGCGCGTCGTTGACGGGCGTGCCGTCGTCCTCACGCTTCCAGCCGATCTCGCCGCCGGGCTGCTGGAGCTCCAGGACGTACTCGATCGCGGCATGCACCGCGGGCCACATGCGGTCGACGAAGGTCTCGTCGCCGGTGGACAGGAAGTGGTGCCAGACGCCGACCGCCAGATAGGCGCAGAAGTTGGTCTCCCGGCCACGGTCGGTGGGCGCTTCGGCGTCGCCGTCGGCGTAGGCCGCGTACCAGGACCCGTCCGGGTTCTGATGCCGCGCCAGCCAGTCGTACGCGGCCTCGGCGCGCTCGTGTTCGCCGGCCGCGTCCAGGGCCATGGCGGCCTCGGTGTGGTCCCACGGATCGAGGTGGTGGCCCCGGAACCAGGGGATCGCGCCATCCGTCCGCTGGGTCGCCAGGATGCCGGCCACCGTGTGGGCGGCCTGCTCGGCGGTGAGCACCCCCGGCAGAACGAGGCGTTCGGTACGCCCGGGACTTGTCACTTGGCGGCCCCGGAGGAGCGCTTGGCGGCGGTCTTGGCGCCGGACTTGGCGAGGGCCTTCGCGGGGGCCTTGGCCCCGGACTTGGTGCCCGGTGCGGCCTTGCGGGCCTTCGCGGCGGTTCCGGCCACCGGCTCGGCGGCCGGGGTGGCGGGGGCGGCGGTCTCGCCCGCCTCGGCCGCGGCCGGCTCGGCGGCGGCCGCCTCTGGCAGATGCGGCTTCGTGGCGTAGACGACGAAGCTCTTGCCGATGACGGGGTTCAGCGCCCGCTCGGCGAGCCGGGTGGCCAGCGGCTTCTTCATGATGTCCCAGACCAGCAGCTTGTGGTACGCCTGCACCGGCAGCGCCTTGTCGTTGTCCACCCCGAAGGCGCACTTCAGCCACCAGTAGGGGCTGTGCAGCCCGTGCGCGTGGTGCGTGCCGTACGGCTCCAGACCGGCCTCCCGCATCTTGCCCAGCAGCTCGTCGCCGCGGTAGATGCGGATATGGCCGCCCTCGACCTCGTGGTAGGCGTCGCTGAGCGTCCAGCAGACCTTCTCGGGGCCGTAACGGGGCACGGTGACCGCGATCCGGCCGCCGGGGCGCAGCACCCGGACCATCTCGGCGAGCACACCCTTGTCGTCCGGGATGTGCTCCATCACCTCGGAGATGATCACGACATCGAAACTGTCGTCGGGGAACGGCAGGTTGAGCGCATCGCCTTCCATGGCGGTGGCGGAGGCGCCCGCCGGGGCCTCACCGGCCTCCTCCATCGCGGCGAACCACTTGGCGACCTCGCGGATCTCCTCGCCGTTCTGGTCGAGGGCGACGACCTGCGCGCCGCGCCGGTAGCACTCGAAGGCATGCCGGCCGGCGCCGCACCCCAGGTCGAGCACACGGTCGCCCGGAGCGAGCGGGAAGCGGGAAAAGTCGACGGTCAGCACGGCGTTCTGCTTTCGTCCGGCGGTTGGTGGCGGTGATGGCTGCGGAAGGAGGTACGGGCCGGTCGGGCCACTAGGCGTGCCCGGCGGCACTCGGCGCGGTCGCGGTGCCGGACGCCGCCCCGGGGAGGGTGCGGGCGCCGGCCCGGCCTCTCTGGAGTGCGATGGCCTCGCGGTAGCGCTCGGCGGTGCCGAGGGCGGCCTGCCGCCAGGTGAAGCGGGCCAGCACCCGCTCCCGTCCGGCCGCGCCGAGCCGGCGGCGCAGCGTCTCGTCGCCCAGGAGGCGGAGCAGTCCGCCCGCCAGCGCATCCGCGTCGCCCGGGGGCACCGCGAGACAGGTCTCGCCGTCCGGGCCGGCGACCTCGGGGATGGCGCCGCCGGTGGTGGCCAGCAACGGCGTGCCGGTGGCCATCGCTTCGGCGGCGGGCAGCGAGAAGCCCTCGTAGAGGGAGGGGACACAGGCGATCTGGGCGCTGCGCACCAGGTCGACGAGTTCGGCGTCGCTGATGCCCTTGACGAACTCGATGGCACCGGACAGACCGAGCCGCTCGATGGCGGCGGCGACCGGCCCGTCGTCGGCACGCTTGCCGACGACCACCAGATGCGCGTCGGGCTGTTCGGTGCGCACCTTGGCGAGCGCCTCGACGAGGTGGATCAGCCCCTTGAGGGGGACATCCGCGCTGGAGGTGGTGACGATCCGGCCGGGCACCTCGGGCACCGAGGCATCCGGTGAGAACAGGTCGGTGTCGGCGCCGATATGCACCACATGGATCCGGTCGGCGGCCACCCCGAGGTCATCGACGATCTCCTGGCGGGAGGAGCCGGAGACGGTCAGCACGGACGGCAGCCGGCGGGCGACGCGCTTCTGCATCCGGGTGAAGCCGTACCAGCGGCGGACGGAGGCCCGGCGCTTCCAGCCGCCGGCGGCCGCCAGGTCGAGCCGCCGGTCGACGGTGATGGGGTGGTGGATGGTGGTGACCAGCGGGGCGCCGAGGGCGCCGGGGCCGCCGAGCAGGCCGTAGCCGAGGGTCTGGTTGTCGTGGACGACATCGAACTGGCCGCTGCGGGCAGCGAGATGGCGCCGGGCCCGCAGCGAGAACGTCAGCGGCTCCGGAAAGCCGCCGGCCCACATCGTGCCGACCTCGAGGGCGTCGATCCAGTCGCGGTACTCGCCGCGCTTCGGCGTACGGAACGGGTCCGGCTGACGGTAGAGGTCCAGGCTGGGCAGCTCGGTCAGGGTCACCCCGTCGTCGACGACGGGGTAGGGCTGGGCGCCGATGACCTCGACGGAGTGGCCGAGGCGGGCCAGTTCGCGGGAGAGGTGCCGTACGTAGACGCCCTGTCCGCCGCAGAACGGGTTCCCCTTATACGTGAGCATCGCGATCCGCAGGGGACGCTCGCCGTTCGTCGGGGCGGAGGCCGGGGAGCCCTCTGCGGGGCGAGGCGCGGCTGCCTGGACGGCCTCTGCGGTCACGCTCGGCCCCCTTCTCACTGGACTTTCGCCGGAGCGTAACCGCTGGCGGTAATCTAGAACAAGTTTCAGAACTGATTGGCTACTGATCAGTTCACCGAGCTTCGAATCTACCGGCCGAGAACGAAGCGAAAAGAGCCACACCAGGTGATTCGCGCCACCACCCGCCCCCCTGCCATGCTGTGCCGAGCACACCACCGGCACTCGCCGCATCGCGGACGGAATGCCACGGAATGGGAAATATGACTACGGAATCCAAGGCGGCCAGACCGACCCTTCCCGCGAGTCCTCCCCTGACCGAGCGTCAGGAGGCCCGGCGCCGCCGCATCCTGCACACCAGCGCCAAGCTGGCGTCCCGTGGTGGCTTCGACGCCGTGCAGATGCGCGAGGTCGCCGAGTCCTCGGGCGTCGCGCTCGGCACCCTCTACCGCTACTTCCCCTCCAAGGTGCATCTGCTGGTCGCCACCATGCAGGACCAGCTGCAGCACATGCACGAAACGCTGCGCAAGCGCCCGCCGTCGGAGCAGGATCCGGGCGCACGGGTGGCCCAGACCCTGATGAGGGCGTTCCGCGCACTCCAGCGCGAGCCGCATCTCGCGGACGCGATGGTGCGCGCACTGACCTTCGCGGACCGCTCCGTCAGCCCCGAGGTGGACACCGTCTCCCGGCTGACCACCGCGATCATCCTCGACGCGATGGGCCTGGACGGCCCCGCCACCCCCGAGCAGCTCTCCGCGGTCCGCGTCATCGAGCACACCTGGCACTCGGCCCTGATCACCTGGCTCTCGGGCCGCGCCTCGATCGCCCAGGTGAAGATAGACATCGAGACGGTCTGCCGCCTGATCGAGGTCACTTCGGGGGAACGGGGACGCTGAGGGCGGGGGCGGGGGGCCGCGTGCCACCCCGTCGGCCCGCGCGCACCCCGCCTTGTCGGGCCCGCGCGCGTTAACCCCGCCTTTGCCGTGGGTAGTTGGCCCGCAAGGGGCCCACCGGACCCCTACGGGACTCCGCCCCACGCCCCCTACGGGCCCCGGCCACGTGGCTCCCGCCCCGCGCCCCGGCTCGCCTCTCCCCGGCCGTGCCGCCCTCGCTCACTCCTCCGGTGGGAACACCGCCTCGCCGCTGTCGGCCACGGTGAGGGTGATCGCTTCCACGGGGCACCCCTCGGCCGCGGCCAGCACGCTCTCGGCGGCGTCCGTCTCCGGTGCCGCCGGATGCGACTGCCGCGCCGAGTCGAGGCGGAAGCCGTCCGGCGCGGCCGCGGCGCACATCCCCGACCCGATGCAGACGTTCCGGTCCACCACCACCTGCCAGCGGTCCCCCATCAGGCACCCGCCGGCAGATGGATCATCTTGTGCTCCAGGTATTCGCCGAAGCCCTCGGGCCCGAACTCCCGCCCGATGCCGGAGTTCTTGTAGCCGCCGAACGGGCCGAGCATGTCGATGCTGAAGGTGTTCACCGAGTACGTGCCGGTGCGCACCTGCCGGGCGATCTCGATGCCGTGGTCGACGTCGGCCGTCCACACCGAGCCGGAGAGCCCGTAGTCGGAGTCGTTGGCGATCCGCACCGCCTCCGCCTCGTCGTCGTACGGCAGCAGACAGATGACCGGGCCGAAGATCTCCTCACGGGCGATCCGCATGGAGTTGGCGACCTCGCCGAAGAGGGTCGGCTCGACGTACCAGCCGGTGGTCTGCCCCTTGGGGCGGCCGCCGCCGGTCAGCACCTTGGCGCCCTCCTGCTGTCCGAGCGCGATGTAGTCCAGCGAGCGCTGCTGCTGACGGCGGGCGACCAGCGGGCCGATTTCGGTGGCCGGATCCAGCGGGTCGCCGACGGTGAGCGCCGAGGCGGCCGCGGTGAACCGCTCGGCGATCTCGTCGTAGTGGCTGCGCGGGGCGAGGATCCGCGTCTGGGCCACACACGCCTGGCCGTTGATCATCCAGGCGAACGGCACGATGCCGGCCACCGCCGCGTCCAGATCCGCGTCCGGCAGGATCACCGCCGCGGACTTGCCGCCGAGCTCCAGCGTGACCCGGCTGAGGTTGCGGGCCGCGACCTCCATGACCCGCTTGCCGGCCGCCACCGAGCCGGTGAACGACACCTTGTCCACGCCGGGGTGCCCGACCAGGTACTCGCTCACCTCGCGGTCCGCCGGCAGGATCGACAGCACCCCCGCCGGCAGCCCGGCCTCCGTCGCGATCTCCGCGAGCAGATACGCGTCCAGCGGGGTCTCGGGTGACACCTTCAGCACCACCGAGCAGCCGGCCAGCAGCGCCGGCGCGAGCTTGGCGGCGGCGGTGAACTGCGGGACGTTCCACGGCACCACGGCCGCGACCACCCCGACCGGTTCCCGCCGCACCAGCAGCGGGCCCAGCACCCCGCCCCGCCGCTCCTCGAACGGGAAGTCGCGGGCCACCGTGAGCGCCGCGTCCCACACCAGCATCGCGGCCAGCGACTGCACCATGACGCCGGAGGTGAACGGGGTGCCGTTCTCCGCGCTGATGACCTTGGCGATCTCCTCGCTGCGGGCCGCGAAGGCGTCCTTGATACGGGTCACCACCGCGATCCGGTCCGCCAGCGGGGCGTTGGCCCACACCCCGGACGCGAAGGACGTACGGGCCGCGGCCACCGCACGGTCGACATCGGCCCGCGAGGCGTGCGGCACCCGGCCGATGACCTGTTCGGTGTGCGGCGAGACGACCTCGATCGTGTCCCGGCCGGCCGGATCGGCCCACTCTCCGCCTATGTAGAGCTTTCCGTGCTCGACGAGGTCGCTCATCGCTGCCGCCTCCCGCGGGTCGGCCGCCTGTTCCGGCGGTCCCTGCCGGTTCACTGTCGTTGCCGGTTCGCTGACGCTGCTGGTTCGCTGTCGTTGTCGAGGTGCCTCGGGCGCACTTGTTGACGAGGCATCAGGCCACTCACCTCAGGAACTGATACCAGTTCTAGTTGGAGGAGTCCACGGCGCCGACCGAATCCCAACTCGCCCTGTCGGAAGGGGCACTTCAAGCCGCTTTGAAACCAGTTCTAGTTATAGTGAGGCCGGGTACCGGGTGTATGCCACACCGAGAGGGGACCGGGATGACCGCGCAGGTGACCGACCACAAGGGCGGGGTGTGGAGCATCGCTGTCCCCATCCCGGACAACCCGCTCGGCCACACCCTCGTCCACCTCCTGGAGACCGACCGCGGGCCGGTGCTCATCGACACCGGCTGGGACGACCCGGACTCCTGGGACACCCTCGTCGCCGGCGTCACCGCCTGCGGCTTCGCCCTCACCGACCTCCACGGCGTCCTGATCACCCACCACCACCCCGACCACCACGGCCTGTCCGCCAAGGTCCGGGAGGCCTCCGGCGCCTGGATCGCGATGCACGCCGCCGACACCGCGGTGGTCCGCCGCACCCGCGCGGCCGAACCGGGCCAGTGGCTCGACTACCTCCTCGCCAAACTCACGGCGGCGGGCGCACCGGACGACCATCTGGCGCCGCTGCGGAAGGCCCGCGCCACAGGGAACGGCCGGAAACCACCCGGCCGACGGGCCGCGCTGCCGGACCGCGGCATCGACCCCGGCGAACTGCTCGACCTGCCGGGACGCCGGGTACGCGCCATCTGGACGCCCGGCCACACCCCCGGCCATGTGTGCCTCCACCTGGAGGAGGAGCACCCCTCGGCGCGGAAGCCCGGCTTCGGCCGGCTGTTCTCCGGCGACCACCTCCTGCCCGGCATCACCCCGCACATCGGCCTGTACGAAGCTCCGGACGCGGAGGGGAGCCCGCCCGGCCCGCACGGCCCGCACGGTATGGAGAGCTCCGGGGAGGACGCCGACCCCTTGGGCGACTACCTCGACTCCCTCGAACGCGTCGGCCGGCTCGGCCCCGCCGAAGTGCTGCCCGCCCACCAGCACGCCTTCACCGACGCGGGCGGCCGGGTGCGCGACCTCATCGCCCACCACGAAGAGCGGCTGGCCCAGCTCAGGGCCCTGCTCCAGGAGCCGCGCACCGTCTGGGAGCTCGCCGTGGCCATGGAGTGGAACCGCCCGTGGGAGCAGATCCCTTACGGCTCTCGCAACATCGCCGTCTCGGAGGCCGAGGCCCATTTGCGCCGCCTGGTGAAGCAGGGGCGGGCGGAGTGGGTGCCGGGGTCGGATCCGGTGCGGTATCAGGCGGTGTGAGGGGCGGGCCTCTCGTCTTGCCGCTGTCCCGTACCCGGCTCGCGCGCCGCTCCGCCCCGGCTCGTGCCGGATTTCGTCGGCTCGTACGTGCGAGCGAGCGCCCGTCGGGTGCCGGTTAAGGTGTGCGGGACAACTTCATCCGTACCCGATCGGGGGAAGCCGGTGGAAATCCGGCGCTGACCCGCAACCGTGAGGACGGCCCGCCCGTACCGCGCCGACTGGCCGGCAGGACGGCCGTACGAGCCGGAGCACCCGAGGGGGCACGACCAAGGCTCCCGCCACCGGAACCGTCCGCCGCACGGACGGCCGGTGCGCGGCACCGTCGAGGTATACGGAGCTGAGCCCGGTGCCACCGCGTCCGCGATCCAAAGGGATCGTCGCGCGGGCGGTCGGCCGAGCGCGGCTGCGTACATCGCCGCGACCCGACCCGAGAGGCACCGACCCGATGGCTCCCATGGCTTCCATGGCTCACCAGGCCCCCCTGACGCACCCCGTCGCCTTCCTGGCACGCCGCGCCGCCACGGCGCTGGCAGCCGCGGCGGTGCTGGGCGCGGCCGCTGCCCCCGCCGCGTACGCCGACGCCGCCGCCCCGTCCGCGTCCCCCAAGAAGCTGCCGGACGGCCTGTACGGCACCAAGGACCCGCAGTACGACGGGGTGTGGCGGCAGTCGCTCGCGCTGCTGGCGCAGGACACCGTGGGGGTGCGGCCGGCCGCGTCCGGCGTGCGCTGGCTGGTCGGGCAGCAGTGCGCCGACGGCGCGTTCACCGCCTTCCGCGCCGAGCCCGGCAAGCCCTGTGACGCCAAGACCATGCGGGACACCAACCAGACGGCCGCCGCGGTGCAGGCGCTGGCCGCGCTCGGCGGGCACAGCGACACCGTGAAGAAGGCCGTCGGCTGGCTGAAGTCGGTGCAGAACGATGACGGCGGCTGGAGCTCGATGCCCGGTTCGCCCAGCGACGCCAACTCCACGTCCGTGGTCATCGGCGCACTCGCGGCGGCGGGCGAGAAGCCGCAGTCGGTGACCTCGAAGAAGGGCGACAAGACCCCGTACGACGGGCTGCTCACCTTCCAGCTGGGCTGCGACGCGAAGGAGGGCGAGCGCGGCGCGTTCACCTTCCAGCTCAAGGGCGCCGCCCCGAACGCCGACGCCACCGCGGCGGCCGCGACCGGAGCGCTCGGCAAGGGCTTCGTCGTCGCGCCCGCGGACCAGCGGGCAGACACCCTGGTCAAGCCGCTGAGCTGCAAGGACGGCGGGGACGCGAAGAAGGACGATCCGGAGCGGGCCGCGTCGGGCGGCAGCGCCTACCTCGTCGCGCAGCTCGACAAGAACGGACAGCATCTGCTCTCCGCGATGCCGGGCGCCGAGAAGCAGCCCGATGTCGGCAACACCGCCGACGCCGTGGTGGCGCTGGCGGCCGGCGGGCACGGTGCCGCTGCCGCGAAGCCGCTGAAGTGGCTGGAGAAGAACGCCACGGACTGGGCCAAGCAGAACGGGCCCGCCGCCTACGCCCAGCTGGTGCTGGCCGCGCACGCCACCGGCACCGACCCGCGTTCCTTCGGCGGCACCGACCTGGTGGCCGCGCTCAACGCCACCGGCCCCAAGCCGGCCGCCGCGGCGCAGAAGGACACCGGGGACGCCGACGACGCCGCGGGCGGTGGCGGCATCGGGGTGTGGTGGGTCATCGGCGTCGGCCTCGCCATCGGCGCCGGTATCGGGTTCCTGCTGAGCAGCCGTAAGAAGAATCAGCTCTGATGCGGCGTACCAGGATCGCCGGCGCCGTGCTGCTGGCCGGTACGGTCACCGGCCTGGCCGCCGGGCCCGCGCAGGCGCAGGAGTACCGCTACTGGTCGTTCTGGGACGGCAAGGGCGGCTCCTGGGCGTATGCCACCGAGGGGCCGGCCACCCAGCGGCCGGCCGACGGCGCGGTCGAGGGCTTCCGCTTCACCGTCGGCGCGGACTCCGCCGGGGCGGGCAAGCCGCGCCCGGCCGCCGACTTCGACGCGATCTGCCGCGACACCCCCGCCAAGGACGGCCGCAAGCGGATCGGCCTCGTGCTGGACTTCGGCACCGCGGCGGACGCGCCCGGCGGCGAGCGGCCGCCGAAGGCCAGGACGGAGTGTGCGCAGGTGCCGGAGGACGCCTCGGCGGGCGAGGCGCTGGCGGCGGTCGCCCGGCCGCTGCGCTATGACGCCAACGCCCTGCTGTGTGCCATCGGCGGCTATCCGAAGGCGGGATGCGCGGACGCGGTGAACGGGTCGAAGGACGGGGCGAAGGGGTCCGGGTCCTCCGCTGCGCCGTCCTCGGGAGCGGCGGAGGACCGTGCCGACGGGGACGACGGGGGCAGTGGAAGCGGTGACGGCGGGCCGTCCGCCGGGCTGCTCGGCGGGGCCGCGGCCGTCGTCGCCCTGGGTGCGGCGGCGGTGTGGCAGGCACGCCGCCGACGCGGATGAGCGCCCCGCAGGCGACCCGTACCACCGCGCTGCACGCCGGCGCCTGGTGGCTGTGGGCGCTGGGCCTGGCCACCGGGGCCTCCCGCACCACCGATCCGCTGCTGCTGGGGCTGCTGGTGGGGGTGGCCGGGTATGTCGTCGCGGCGCGTCGTACGGACGCGCCGTGGGCCCGCTCGTACGGTGCGTTCGTCAAGCTCGGGCTGGTCGTGATCGTCATCCGGCTGGTCTTCGCCTTCTTCCTCGGCTCGCCGATCCCCGGTACCCACACCCTCGTCACGTTGCCCGAAGTGCCGCTGCCGGACTGGGCGAAGGGCGTCCGGATCGGCGGCCGGGTCACCGCGGAGGGCATGATCTTCGCCCTGTACGACGGACTCAAACTGGCCACTCTCCTCATCTGTGTGGGCGCCGCCAATGCGCTCGCCAACCCGGCCCGGCTCCTGAAGTCCCTGCCCGGTGCGCTCTATGAGGCGGGCGTCGCGGTCGTCGTGGCGATGACCTTCGCCCCGAACCTCGTCGCCGACGTCCAGCGGCTGCGCGCCGCCCGCCGGCTGCGCGGGCGCCCCGACCGCGGCTTCAAGGCGCTCCTCCAGGTCGGACTGCCGGTGTTGGAAGGCGCGCTGGAACGCTCGGTGGCGCTGGCCGCGGCCATGGACGCGCGCGGCTACGGCCGCAGCGCCCAAGTACCGCCCGCCGTACGCCACCTCACGTCCGTGCTCACCCTCGGCGGGCTGCTCGGCGTATGCGCGGGAACCTACGGCCTGTTGGGGGACACCGGTGGCGGCTACGGGCTGCCGCTGCTGCTCGCCGGGCTGACTGCGGCGCTCGCCGGGCTGTGGCTCGGTGGCCGCCGCTCGGTGCGCAGCCGCTACCGGCCCGAGCGCTGGGGCGCCCGCGCCTGGCTGGTCGCGGGCTCCGGCATGGCCGTCGCCGCCCTGATGATCTGGGCGAACGACTATGCGCCGGCCGCGCTGCATCCGCCCGCCGTCCCGCTCACCACCCCCGTTCTCCCCCTCTGGCCGGCCGCTTCCGTTCTCGTGGGGCTGCTGCCCGCGTTCGTCGCCCCGCTCCCGTCGAGCGCGGACCGGGC
Source organism: Streptomyces sp. P9-2B-2 (assembly GCF_030406865.1). Taxonomy (NCBI): domain Bacteria; kingdom Bacillati; phylum Actinomycetota; class Actinomycetes; order Kitasatosporales; family Streptomycetaceae; genus Streptomyces; species Streptomyces sp. P9-2B-2. Next base: position 2,817,564 of record NZ_CP129126.1, read on the forward strand.
CGGGTCCCGTGCGGCGTCCGGTGCGCGCCGCCGTGCCTCTGATGTCGACCCGTGTACGAAGGAGCCCACCCCGTGATCCGGTTCGAGCAGGTCTCGGTCACCTACGGCGATGCCGCTGCGCCCGCCGTCCAGGGCGTCGACCTGACCGTCCCCGAGGGCGAACTGTGTCTCCTGGTCGGCCCCTCCGGCGTCGGCAAGTCCACCGTCCTGAACGCCGTCTGCGGCCTCGTCCCGCACTTCACCGGCGGCACCCTGCACGGCCGGGTCACCGTCGACGGCCGGGACACCCGCACCCACAAACCGCGCGAACTGGCTGATGTCGTCGGCACCGTGGGCCAGGACCCACTGGCGCACTTCGTCACGGACACCGTCGAGGACGAGCTCGCCTACGGTATGGAATCGCTCGGCCTCCCCCCTGAGGTGATGCGCCGCCGTGTCGAGGAGACCCTCGACCTGCTGGGTCTGGCCGAGCTGCGCGACCGCGCCATCACCACCCTCTCGGGCGGACAGATGCAGCGGGTGGCGATCGGTTCGGTCCTCACCACCCATCCCAAGGTCCTGGTCCTGGACGAGCCGACCTCCGCACTCGACCCCGCCGCCGCGGAAGAGGTGCTCTCCGTCCTCCAGCGGCTGGTCCATGACCTCGGCACCACGGTCCTGCTGGCCGAACACCGGCTGGAGCGCGTGGTCCAGTACGCCGACCAGGTCATCCTCCTTCCCTCACCGGGCGCGCCCCCGGTCATGGGCACCCCCGCCGACATCATGGCCGTCTCCCCCGTCCACCCCCCGGTCGTGGCCCTCGGCCGCCTCGCCGAGTGGTCCCCGCTCCCCCTCTCCGTCCGCGACGCCCGCCGCAAGGCCGCACCCCTGCGCGAGCAGCTGACCGGGGTCCCGCCGCAGGTGCCGGGGAGAAGCCCGAAGGCCGCGCCGGGAGCATCGGATGCTGCCGCGGAGGTCTCGGGGCTCGGTGTGCGTCGGGGGCGGGCCGAGGTGCTGCACGGCGTGGATCTGACCGTGCGGGGCGGCGAGACGGTCGCCCTGATGGGACGTAACGGTGCGGGGAAGTCCACCCTGCTCACCACCCTCGTCGGAATGCATCAGCCGTCATCCGGCACGGTGCGGGTCGGTGGCGCCGTCCCCCACCGCACCAGCCCCCGGGACCTCCTGCGGCATGTCGGTCTGGTCCCGCAGGAACCTCGTGACCTCCTCTACGCCGATACCGTCGCCGCCGAGTGCACCGCGGCCGACCAGGACGCGGGCGCCCCCGCCGACAGCTGCCGGGCTCTGGTCGCCCGGCTGCTGCCGGATGTCCCGGACTCCGTTCACCCCCGTGATCTGTCCGAGGGCCAGCGGCTCGCCCTCGCCCTCGCGGTCGTGCTGACCGCCCGTCCACCCCTGCTCCTTCTCGACGAGCCCACCCGCGGCCTGGACTACGCCGCCAAGGCCCGTCTGATCGAAGTGCTGCGCACTCTGGCTGCCGAGGGCCACGCCATCGTCCTGGCCACCCATGACGTGGAACTCGCCGCCGAACTGGCGCACCGCGTCGTCATCCTCGCCGACGGCGAGATCGTCGCCGACGGTCCCACCGACGAGGTCGTGGTCTCCTCTCCTTCCTTCGCGCCGCAGGTCGCCAAGGTCCTTGCCCCGCTGCCCTGGCTGACGGTTCCCCAGGTGGCCCGTGCCCTGGAGGCCCTCGCATGACCGTGCCCCCACCCCGCCCGGAGGGCCTCGGGCCGACCGCCAGCCCCGGCCGCCCCGGCGCCCGCCAGACCCGTGCCGTGCGGCTCGGTCCCCGCTCCATCGCCGCGCTGGCCCTGATCTCGGCCATCGGCGTGATGGCCTTCGGCTGGCCGCTGCTCGCCGACTCCGCCTCGGGGCTCGCCCATTCCAAGGACGCGCCCTGGCTGTTCGCCGCGCTGCTGCCGATGCTGCTTGCCGTTGTCGTGGCGACCATCGCCGACACCGGCCTGGACGCGAAGGCCATCGCCATGCTCGGTGTCCTGGCCGCGGCCGGGGCCGCGATGCGCCCGCTGGGCGCGGGGACCGCCGGTATCGAGCCGATGTTCTTCCTGATGGTGTTGTCGGGTCGGGTGCTCGGGCCCGGGTTCGGGTTCGTACTGGGTTCGGTGGCGATGTTCGCGTCGGCGCTGCTGACCGGCGGTGTCGGCCCGTGGATGCCGTTCCAGATGCTGACGATGGGGTGGGTGTCGATGGGTGCCGGCCTGCTGCCGGGGCCCGACCGGCTGCGCGGCCGCGGTGAACTCGCCGTGCTCGCCGCCTACGGAGCCGTCTCCGCCGTCCTCTACGGCCTGGTCATGAACCTCCAGGGCTGGCCCTATATCGGCGGGCTGACCTCAGGGGTCTCCTTCGTCCCCGGCGACCCGCTCGATCAGAACCTCGCCCGCTATCTCGCCTACTGCCTTGCCACCTCCCTCGGTTGGGACCTCCCCCGAGCCCTGGTCACCGTGATCCTCACCTGCACGCTCGGGGGCACCGTCCTCCGGGCGCTGCGCCGTGCCACCCGCCGCGCGGCCTTCGACGTCCCCGCCTCCTTCACTCCCGATCCACCCCGCGAAGCCGCCTCCCGGTGAGGTCGCCCCGGGTGAGGTGATCGGCTCCGGCCCCTGCCTCCCCTCTGCCCCGGCGCATGCTCACGCCCATGCCCCTGTCCCTGCCCTGCGCCTGGGGTGATCGTCAGTCGTCTCGCCGGAGGCCCACTGGCACCCCCGGAGCCGTATCAGCGGGCGACCGGCAGTGCGCGGGCGATGGACGGCGCCGAGCGCAGGAATGACTTGTAGTGGTCGGCGTCGGCGCCCTGGTCCATGACCGTGGCCCTGACACCGTGGTCGGCCAACTGCCGGGCGCAGCTGCGGGTGTTCTCTACGGCGACGTCCCGGTCGCCGGTGGCGGAGTAGAGGGTTATTCGCACGTCCCGGCCCGGCTTCCAGTCGCAGGTGCGGTCATTGGCGCGGAGCATTTCCAGCAGAGCCCCGGAAGGGTGCCGGAGCTTTTGGAGCCAGGTGTCCGTCAGCAGGTCTTCGAGGCGTTCGGGCAGCTTGCCGGCGATCTCTTCCGCCGGATGCTCGCTGTCGAAGAGGTCCTCGACCCGGTTCGCGTACGGGGCGCGGAACACTTCGGCGGGGTCGTTGTAGAGCGGGTGCAGACGGTTCTGGGCGGTGAGGAAGAAGGAGAGGTAGAAGACGGCGGCCCGGGGGTCGATACGGCCGTCGAACATGCCGGGGAGTTCCGCACGGACGAGGTCGAACGGCCCGCCGACCGGGGCGAGCATGCCGAGGCGGAACCGGCGGTCGGCGCCGCGGTTCAGCTCACGGCCCAGTGCCATGGCCACCTGTCCGCCCTGGGAGAAGCCGGTGAGGGACACCGTGCGGCCGAGGGTGGTGCCCCGTTCCCGTGCGGCCGTGTGTGCTGCCCGGAGCATGTCGAGGGAGGCCGAGGCGGAGGACCGGGCGTCCATGTACGGATGGCGTCCGGGGCCGGTGCCGAGGCCGAGGTAGTCCGGGGCGATGGCGGCGCGGCCCGCCGAGGCGTACAGCACCGACACCGCCCGGTCGGGGCCGTCCGTCATCGAGGGGGCGTAGCCGCGGTAGGCGAGGGTGCCGTGGGTGTGGACGACGGGCGGGAGCGGGCGCGAGCCGCTGCCCGTGGGGAGGGCGAGCAGGCCGGATGCGGTGGTGGGGCGGCCGTCGGGGGTGATCGTGCGGTAGGTCAGACGGTAGGCGGCGACACCGTGCCTGGCGGTATCGGACTCCAGGCCCTGTTTCTGCGCCTGGGTGACGACCTCGGCCCGGCTCAGCCGGCCGAGGGGCTTGAGCGAGAGGAGTGTCCCGCGTCCCTGGCCATCCCGCGTGGTGGCGGCTGCCTGGACTGTCTGTCCGGACTCGGCCGACGGCGTCGTGAATGCCGACGGCGCCGCGAGGGCCGGGGCCGTGGTGAGCGCCGCCAGCACGAGGGCGGCCACGGCGGCCAGGCCCCGCGGGACGCCTCGCGGCCTCCGCGAAGCTCCCGTCCCCACCGGCCCACCGGATGCGCCCGACTCCCCAGAGGCACCCCCTGCACCGACCGCTGCCGGAGGTAAAGGGAAGGAGGCGGAAGAGCAAGATGAGGAAGAGGAGGAAGAGGAGCGCTGCCGCGGTGATCTGTTCGTCATGTCGTCGACGGTACGGAGATCGCCCGACTCGCAGAATGCGGTTTTCCACCCAACTCAACTGTGGTTTCCCTCAGGTTGGGGAGGGGGCGCCGGAACGCCCTCCTCCCCTTCGCACAGCGGTCGGGCGTGCGGCCGCCGGTACTTCACTACAGCCGCTACAGCCGCTGAATGATCGTCCCCGTCGCCAGCGCCCCGCCCGCGCACATGGTGATCAGGGCGAATTCCTTGTCCCTGCGTTCGAGTTCGTGGAGTGCGGTGGCGAGGAGCCGGGCACCGGTGGCGCCGACCGGGTGACCGAGGGCGATGGCGCCGCCATTCACATTCACCTTCTCCAGGTCCTGCTCGAAGACCTGCGCCCAGGAGAGCACGACGGAGGCGAAGGCCTCGTTGATCTCGACGAGGTCGATGTCCTTGAGAGACATACCGGCCTTGCCGAGCACCGCACGGGTGGCGTCGATGGGACCGTCCAGATGGAAGTGCGGATCGGCGCCGACCAGCGCTTGGGCCACGATGCGGGCCCGTGGCTTGAGTTTGAGGGCGCGTGCCATGCGCTTGGAGGCCCACATCAGCGCGGCGGCGCCGTCGGAGATCTGTGAGGAGTTGCCCGCCGTGTGGACGGCGGTCGGCATCACGGGCTTGAGGCCGCCGAGCGCCTCCATGCTGGTGTCGCGCAGCCCCTCGTCGTGGTCGACCAGCCGCCACATGCCCTGCCCCGTGGCCTGTTCGTCCTCGGTGGTGGGGACCTGGACGGCGAAGGTCTCCCGTTTGAAGCGCTCCTCGGCCCAGGCGGCGGCCGCCCGCTCCTGCGAGATGAGGCCGAGCGAGTCGACGTTCTCGCGGGTCAGCCCCCGGTTGCGGGCGATGCGTTCGGCCGCTTCGAACTGGTTGGGCAGGTCGACGTTCCACTCGTCGGGCCAGGGCTTGCCGGGGCCGTGCTTGGAGCCGCTGCCGAGCGGCACCCGGGACATCGCCTCGACGCCGCAGCCGATGCCGATGTCGATGACCCCGGCCGCGATCATGTTGGCGACCATGTGGTTGGCCTGTTGCGAGGATCCGCACTGGCAGTCCACGGTGGTGGCGGCGGTCTCGTACGGGAGGCCCATCGTCAGCCAGGCGTTGCGGGCCGGGTTCATGGACTGTTCGCCGGCGTGGGTGACGGTGCCGCCCACGATCTGTTCGACGCAGTCCGGCTGGATGCCCGTACGGGCGAGGAGTTCGCGGTAGGTCTCCCCCAGGAGGTAGGCGGGATGAAGGTTGGCGAGCGCGCCTCCGCGCTTACCGATGGGGGTGCGTACTGCTTCGACGATGACGGGTTCCGCGGCCATGACTGACTCGTCCTCTCCTCGCGTCCGCGGATGTCCCGGCACCCACGGAAGAAGAACTAGTACCCGTTCTAGTTCTACAAACAGTCTTATGAGGCGACCCCCGGGGCGCAAGGGGCGTGCAAGCCCCTTGTCCACAACCGGAGTCGCCACACCCCTTGCCACTTGTAGAACTGGTTATTACCTTCGCCGCGACCCATATCTGATGAGCCGTCAGACGCCGGATGGACCAGGAGTCGCCGATGCCATGTCCCGCGCTGCCCGATGGGTTCGACTTCACCGACCCCGACGTCTACCAGTCCCGCGTTCCGCTCCCCGAGTTCGCCCAGCTGCGGCGGACCGCGCCCGTGTGGTGGAACGCCCAGCCGCACGGCATCGCCGGCTTCGGTGACGACGGGTATTGGGTCGTCACCCGTCACCAGGACGTCAAAGAGGTGTCCACCAAGCCGGAGATCTTCTCCGCGAGCCTCAACACCTCGATCATCCGGTTCAACGCGGCCATGACCCGTGACCAGATAGACGTACAGAAACTCATCATGCTGAACATGGACCCGCCCGAGCACACCCGGGTCCGGCAGATCGTGCAGCGCGGCTTCACCCCGCGCTCCATACGGGCCCTGGAGGGCGCGCTGCGCCACCGGGCGGCGCAGATCGTCGCCGAGGCGCGCCGGAACGGCTCCGGGGACTTCGTCACCGATGTCGCCTGCGAACTCCCTCTCCAGGCGATCGCCGAACTCATCGGCATCCCCCAGGACGACCGGGCGCGCATCTTCGACTGGTCGAACAAAATGGTCGCGTACGACGATCCCGAACTGGCCATCACCGAAGAGGTCGGCCTGAACGCGGCCACGGAGCTGATCTCGTACGCGATGAATCTCGCCGCGGTGCGCAAGGAATGCCCGGCCAAGGACATCGTCAGCCAACTGGTGGCCGCGGAAAACGAAGGGAACCTGGGCTCCGACGAGTTCGGCTTCTTCGTGCTGCTGCTGGCGGTGGCCGGCAACGAGACCACGCGCAACGCGATCACGCACGGGATGCACGCCTTCCTCACCCACCCCGACCAGTGGGAGCTCTACAAGCGCGAGCGCCCCCAAACGGCGGCCGAGGAGATCGTGCGGTGGGCGACCCCGGTGGTCTCCTTCCAGCGCACCGCCACCCAGGACACCGAGCTGGGCGGCGCGGAGATCAAGAAGGGCCAGCGGGTGGGGATCTTCTACTCCTCGGCCAACAACGACCCGGAGGTGTTCGACCGCCCCGAGGTCTTCGACATCACCCGGGACCCCAACCCCCATCTGGGATTCGGGGGCGGCGGCCCGCACTTCTGCCTCGGCAAGTCGCTCGCGGTCCTGGAGATCAACCTGATCTTCGGCGCCATAGCGGACGCCATGCCCGGCATCACCCTGGCGGGCGACCCGCGCCGGCTCCGCTCGGCCTGGCTCAACGGCGTCAAGGAACTCCAGGTTCACTACGGTTGACGGCGGCGCCGCTGCGCAGGGGGCGACAGCGGAGACGGACCGGCATACGGGCGGGACGCTCACCCCGATCGCGTCGGGTGGGCGTCCCGCCGACGAGTGGCCCCATGGGCGGCGACGCCTGCCCGTAGTACCCGCTGACCGCCACCCGGTACGTGCGAAGCCGGGCCGGAGAAAGCCGGACCAGCGGTATGTCCGAAACCAGTTCCTCCCTCAACCTTGCCAGTCGTCATGGGCAGACTTACATTCAACTCGCCAGTAACAACTCGGCAGTTCGCCCTCCGGCGCGCGCTCGTTCCGCACCGCCCGCGCCCGAGCCGCACGCCCCCCTGCGCTCACCCCGGCTCCTCCGCGCGCCTTCCGCACCACGCGCCACCCTGCGGCCCACGCATCCCCCCACGCGTTTCGACAAGTGCGCTCCACCGCTCTTCGAAGGGGATATACCACCATGAAAGACGCACACGGCAGACCTGTCACGGGGCGCATCAGCTGGCGGAAGTTCGCCGTGCTGTCCGTCCCGGCGCTCGCCGGCACCGCCGCCCTGGGCATCGCCCTGGCCAATGGGGCACTGGCGGCGTCATTCGCCGTCTCGGGACAGCAGTTCAAGGTCTCCGCGGACAGCCTCAAGGGCGACGGCTTCGCCCAGTACGGCAGCGTGGACGCGAACGCCAGGGGAGATCTCCTGCCGGTCGCCGTCACCGCCATCAAGACCGCCCAGCTGGACCATCTGTGCCAGTCGGTCGTCACCCACCTGCCCGTCGTCGGCGATATCTCGCTCAACCTCAGCGCCGGTACGGGCAGTACGCCCGTCGAGGCCACCGACCTGTTCGTGGACGCCACCCAGCTCTCCGGCAACGCGTCCTTCCACCAGATCGAGATCGGCCGGGACGCCTCCACCCTCGACAAGGGACCGGACAGCGCTCAGGGCATGCAGGACCTCTTCGCCCAGCAGGCCGATGACGTCAGCATCAGCAAGCTGCGGCAGACCGCCTGGGCCACCAATGCGGGGACCTTCAAGCTGTCCGGTCTGAGCATGAAGATCTCCGAGGGCAAGAAGGAATGCTTCTGACCTGGCGGCGCTGGCGGCAGGGACGGCCCTTCTGGGGCGGTCTGGCGGCCGTCGTCGCCGGCGCCGAGATCTGCGCCCTCCCTCTGGCACCGCTGAAGATCATGCTGCAACAGGGGATCGCCGGTATCCCATCGGTCCTTATGGGGCTGGTGATGATCGTGATGGGGCTCTCGGCGTGGTTCGCGCCGTATTACCGGGGCCTCGCGGGCGTGCTCACCGTGCTGTGCGCGGCGGCCGCGCTGGTGATGTCCAACCTCGGCGGCTTTCTGATCGGCACCGTCATCGGGATTCTCGGCGGCTCGATGATCTTCGCCTGGCAGCCGGTCACCCCGGCGGAACCCGAAACCCCCGAATCCCCCGAGGCCCCCGGAACCGCGCCCGCGCCCTGCGAGCACTGAGGCGCCCACAAAGCACGGCCCGGCCCCGTACACCGTCCGCCCGTACGCGTACCCCCACGCCTTCGTCCGCGTACGGGGCGGACCGCTGCCCGTATCTCTCCTCCGGCACCTCACCCCTCAGAAGGAGCACCACGATGACGATGACGCATCCCACCCGCCGTACGCCCCGTCAGCGCGCCTTACGCACCGCCGGAACCGGAGTCGTCGCGGCGCTCGGCCTGGCGCTCGCCGTGACGAGCCCCGCGACCGCCCAGCCGGCCGGAACGCCGTCCGCCGCCGCGCCGGCCACGACCGTGAGCCCCGCCGGTCACGGCTTCACCGCCACGCTCAGCGGCAAGGCCACCTTCAAGGCCGGTTCGGTGACCGTGACCTGTAAGACCTCGGTCTCCAGTGGGCAGGTCCCCGCCGCGCCCGGTAACCAGAACCCGGCCGGGCCGGTGAGCAGTTCCACCACCCCGGCGACCTACGGCTCCTGCACGACGAGCATGCCGGGCGTCGCCGCGACCGTCACCACGACCGGCACCTGGGGCGTGGCCATGCAGTACGGGACGCCGGTGACCGCCGGACTGACCATCCCGGTCGGCGGGTTCGTGCTCAAGACCAGCGGACTGGCGTCCTGCACGGTCACCGCGGCACCCACCTCGGCGGCAACGGTGAACGGCAGCTGGACCAACGGCGCACCGTCCACCCTCACCTTCACCAACGCGTCGGTGCCGGTGAAGGTGGTGGGCGGTTTCGGCTGCCCGACCAGCTCAACCAGCTCGACGTTCAACGCCGCCTATACGGTGCGCGACACCACCGATCCCGCCGCCCAGATCACCGTCACCGGCTGAGCACCCCGCTGAGCCAGGGGTGGCGGTCGTCCCCCAGCGGGCGTCACCCTCTCAGCGTGTGCTCATCCCGACGGCCGTCATGGCCACCAGCACCGCCACGGCCACCGTGCCGGTCAGCAGCGCGGTGATCAGACGTCGCCGCAGGGCCCGGTAGACGCCTTCGTATTCGGTCCGCAAAGCGGCGCTGCGGGTCGCGATGCGCTCCAGGTAGGCCTGGGACGTATCGCGCTGGTCCTGGCAGTAGCGCAGCTCCACCTCCCGCCGCTGAGTGTCGGTGAGCCAGGGCAGACCGGCGCAGAAAGCCTCCGCGCGGGTACGTGTCCGGTCCTTCTCCGCCTCCCAGAGGAGAAATCCCTCGATCTCGTTGACGGCCTGGTCCAGTGGCATTTCCGCGGCCCTCCGCATTCCTCCGCCAGGTCCCGTTCCGGTGGCCTTCCGCATGCCCTCGCCCATCCGCGTTCCCTCGCTCATGTGCGTGCCCCGGTTTCGGTGACGGCGGTGTTCTCGGCGTCCGCCATGGCGGCGATCTCGTGCGCGATCTCCGGGTGGTGCAGATCGAACGCCGGGGATTCGGAGCGAATTCGCGGCAGAGTAAGGAAGTTGTGCCGCGGCGGCGGGCAGGACGTCGCCCACTCCAGCGAACGGCCGTAGCCCCAGGGGTCGTCGACCTCGATCTTCTCGCCGTACTTCGCGGTCTTCCAGACGTTGTAGAGGAACGGCAGGAGAGAGAGGCCGAGGAGGAAGGAGAAGATGCTGGAGACGGTGTTCAGGGCGGTGAATCCATCGGCGGCGAGATAGTCGGGGATACGCCGCACCATTCCCTCGGCGCCCAGCCAGTGCTGGACGAGGAAAGTGCCGTGGAAGCCCACGAACAGCGTCCAGAACGTGATCTTGCCGAGCCGCTCGTCCAGCATCTTGCCGGTGAACTTCGGCCACCAGAAGTGGAAGCCGGCGAACATCGCGAAGACGACCGTGCCGAAGACCACGTAGTGGAAGTGCGCCACGACGAAGTACGAGTCGGAGACGTGGAAGTCCATCGGCGGCGAGGCCAGGATGACACCGGTCAGACCACCGAAGGTGAAGGTGATCAGGAAGCCGATCGTCCACAGCATCGGCGTCTCGAAGGACAGTGAGCCCTTCCACATCGTGCCGATCCAGTTGAAGAACTTCACACCCGTCGGCACCGCGATCAGGAACGTCATGAAGGAGAAGAACGGCAACAGCACGCCGCCCGTCACATACATGTGGTGCGCCCAGACCGTGACCGAAAGACCGGCGATGGAAATCGTCGCCGCGATCAGACCGATGTAACCGAACATCGGCTTCCGGGAGAAGACCGGAATGACCTCGGAAACGATGCCGAAGAACGGCAGCGCGATGATGTACACCTCTGGATGGCCGAAGAACCAGAAGAGATGCTGCCAGAGCAGTGCTCCACCGTTTGCCGCATCGAATACATGCGCCCCGAATTTACGGTCCGCCTCCAGCGCGAACAGCGCCGCCGCCAGCACCGGGAAGGCGAGCAGGACCAGCACACCGGTCAGCAGCACGTTCCAGGTGAAGATCGGCATCCGGAACATCGTCATGCCCGGCGCCCGCATGCAGATGATCGTGGTGATGAAATTGACCGAACCGAGGATCGTGCCGAAGCCGGAGAAGGCCAGACCCATGATCCACATGTCGGCGCCGATACCGGGGGAATGCACCGCGCCGGAGAGCGGCGCATAGGCGAACCAGCCGAAATCCGCGGCCCCTTGCGGCGTCAGAAAGCCTCCGACGGCGATCAGCGAACCGAAGAGATAGAGCCAGTACGCGAGCATGTTCAGCCGGGGAAAGGCGACATCGGGCGCACCGATCTGGAGCGGCATGATCCAGTTCGCGAATCCGGCGAACAGCGGCGTCGCGAACATCAGCAGCATGATCGTGCCGTGCATCGTGAACGCCTGGTTGAACTGCTCGTTCGACATGATCTGGAGGCCGGGGCGGGCCAGTTCGGCGCGCATGAGCAGGGCCAGCAGACCGCCGAGGCAGAAGAAGGCGAACGCGGTGACCAGGTAGAGCGTGCCGATCGTCTTGTGGTCGGTGGTCGTCAGCCACTTCACGGGAAACTTCATGCCCGGTAGGTGTCCGGAGCCGTCGCGATCCTCACTGGCGCGGGGGACGAGACGGGGTGGCAAGTCTCACCGAAGAGGGTGTGAAGATCGGGGCCATGCCGGACACCAAGGGTTCATGAGCACGGACGACGCCTTCGCCGAGGCCTATCGCGCGCACTACTGGGCGGTCAGCCGCTTTGTGGCGCGCCGGCTGGACGGGCAGGCACACGAGGTCGAGGAAGTGGTGGCGGAGGTCTTCTCCATAGCCTGGAGACGCCGCACCGAGCTCCCCGACGCGCCGCTGCCCTGGCTGTACGGGGTGGCCCGGAACACTCTGGCCAACACGGTGCGGGGGCTGAGCCGTTACCGGCGGCTGCTGCACCGGCTCGGCAGTCACGAGGCGGCGCACCGCCGGCAGACCGTGGACAGCCCGGACGCCGAGCGGCCCGGCTCCTGGGTGCACGAGGCGCTGGCCCGCCTCTCCCCCGCCGACCAGGAGGTGCTGCGGCTGACGGCCTGGGAGGAACTGACCATCGAGGAGCTGGCGGTGACCCTCGGCTGTGGTCAGAGCGCGGCGGCCATGCGGCTGCACCGGGCGCGCGGCCGGCTCCGTACCCAGATCGAGCGGATGCGCCAGCGCACCGCCCGGCCCGACGCGCCCCCACCACGGCCCGAGGCGCCCCCCTCACCGGGACCGGCGCCGCGCGCGGCCGCCCCCCGTCCCCTCACTCCCCACCCCGTACCGACCCGAGCGGGAGGCCGCCGCCATGACTGAGGAACTGGAGCTGCTGCGCCAGGCCGACCCCGTCTCCGCCGACGAGGGGCCCTGGCGCGACCGCCCGCTGACCGCACGCGCCGAGGCCCGGCTGGCGGCGCTGACGGCCGGTGCCGAGCCGCGCGGCCGCCCGCGTCCGCTGCGTCGGCGCCCCCTGCTGATGGGCCTGACCGCGGTGTCGGCGGCGGCCGCCGCGGCCCTGGTGCTCACCTTCTCCGGCGCCGGCAGCAGCCCGGCCGTCGCCGCGCCCGCCGCCCTCCCTCTGCACGGCGACGCGCCGTCCGTGTCACTGGACTCCCTGGCCCGCCGGGCGGAGGCGAGGGCAGGGGCGGCAGCCCGCGAGGACGGGCCGCGGCGGGGCAGTCACCTCCAGAGCTGGTACATGAGCATGGAGTCGGGCCCGGAGGCCGCGCCCCCCGTTACCGTGCCCGAGGAGCGCATCACCAGCTGGAACGACGACGGCAGCGGCTCGGAGCTGGTCGTGGCGACCGACCCGCGGCACCCGGGCCGTCCGGTGATCCACGACAACGACGGCACGTGGCAGACCGTCAGCGACGGCAAGGTGCTGCACCGCAAGACCTACCCGGCGGGCTCGGAGGCTCAGCACAGCGGGCTGGCCGCCCGGACGAAGCCCGCGACGGACGCCGGGGAGCTGCGCGAACAGCTCTCCTGGCTGTACGGCGGGGCGGACGGCACCAGCACGACGCCGCAACTTCTGTCGGCGCTCTCCTCGTTCCGCCAGGAGTGGACGCCGGGGCCGCGGGAGACGGCCGCCGTCGTCCGGATGCTGGCCGATGCGGACGGTCTGCGGCAGGCGGGGGTGGTCACCGACCGGCTGGGCCGGCGCGGGCAGGCGTATGTGTACGACGGCCCGGACGGCGCGACGAACTCCACCCGTCAGATGGTGATCCTCGATCCGCGGACCGGCGACCTCCTGGGGCTGGAGATCACCTTCACCAAGGACGAACCGGAGTTCAAGATCAAGTCGGGGGAGGTCATGTCGTACGAGGCGTGGATGCCGTGAGGCGACGGTTGCCACGGCGGCCCGGATCAGGGCGCCGTAGTACCGGGCCGGGGCGCCCCCGAGTGGCGGGGCGGGCGGTCATGGCTGATCCTTGAGAGAACGCGACGATCCACCTCGGCGCGGCGGTGCGGTCTGGCCCGCCGCGCCGTTCTCCTGTCCGGCCGCACCCCGCCGCGGCGCGTGGCGCACGTCACAACGGACCGATGGTTGCAGCGGATCTTCGCGATATGGATCACAGCAAGACGTGTCCCAAAGTGTTTCCCGAAAGGGAGTTTCCCCTGCAAGGAGCGGGTATACGGCCGACTGCGCGGTCGTCCGCGCACCGTCCGTGATGATCCGGTCTGCCCCTATGGTCGACCTTTGCCCGTCGCGTCAGACGGGTTCTGCCCGCCTCCCCACGGCGGGCGATGTCATGTTGTCGTCCAAGAGAGCGCAGGCGAGCGAGCACGTGCCGACGCAGTCCCCCGTTGTACCCCCCGTCGGCAGTCGAGCAGATGCGGCATCCGGCCCCCCGCAGGACCGCGCCGCGGATTCCGCGCAGCACACATCGGGCGAGGTGACCGTCGTCGACCCCGCGATGGTCAAGCGCGCGGTGTCGGCCGCGGCGCTCGGCAACGCGATGGAGTGGTTCGACTTCGGCGTGTACAGCTACATCGCGGTCACCCTCGGACATGTCTTCTTCCCGTCCGGGAACCCGACCGCGCAGTTGCTGTCGACGTTCGGAGCGTTCGCGGCGGCGTTCCTGGTGCGACCCATCGGCGGCATGGTCTTCGGGCCGCTCGGTGACCGGATCGGCCGGCAGAAGATCCTCGCGATCACCATGATCATGATGGCGGCGGGCACCTTCGCCATCGGCCTGATCCCGTCCTACGCCTCCATCGGCGTCGGCGCACCGATCCTGCTGCTCGTCGCCCGCCTGGTACAGGGCTTCTCCACCGGTGGTGAATACGGTGGCGCCTCCACCTTCATCGCCGAGTACGCGCCGGACAAGAAGCGCGGATTCCTGGGCAGCTGGCTGGAGTTCGGCACCCTGGCCGGCTACGTCGGCGGCGCCGGCCTGGTCACGCTGATGACCGCGCTGCTGTCCACCGAGGACCTCCAGTCCTGGGGCTGGCGGATCCCGTTCCTGATCGCCGGTCCCATGGGCATCATCGGCCTCTACCTGCGGATGCGGCTCGAAGAGACCCCGGCCTTCGCGCAGTTGGAGAAGGAGGCGCGGACGAAGGAGAAGGCGCGCCGCGAGGCCGAGAAGCGGATCGGCATCCGCGAGATGATCTTCGGCCAGTGGCGGGCGCTGCTGCTGTGCGTCGGCCTGGTCCTGGTCTTCAACGTCACCGACTACATGCTGCTGTCGTACATGCCGAGCTACCTGACCTCGGAGCTCAAGTACGACGAGACGCACGGGCTGCTGGTGGTGCTGGCCGTCATGGTCCTGATGATGGGGGTCCAGCCGTTCGCGGGCCGGCTCACCGACCGCTTCGGCCGCCGCCCGATCATCGGCGCGGGCTGCCTCGGCTTCCTGCTGCTGTCCATCCCCGCCCTGCTGCTCATCCGGCAGGGATCGCTGGCCGCCATCGCGCTGGGCATGGCCGCACTGGGCCTGCTGCTGGTCACCTTCACCGCGGCGATGCCGTCCACGCTGCCCGCGCTGTTCCCGACCAAGGTCCGCTACGGCTCCCTGTCGATCGGCTTCAACGTCTCCGTGTCGCTCTTCGGCGGTACGACGCCGCTGGTGGTCACCGCCCTGATCGGCGCGACCGGCAACAAGATGATGCCCGCCTACTACATGATGGCGGCGGCCGTGATCGGCGGTATCGCCGTCCTGCTGATGTCCGAAAGCGCCCGCAAGCCGCTCCCCGGCTCCCCGCCGGCCGTCGAAACCGAGGCCGAGGCCGAGGAAATCCGGCACGCGGCCCGCAGCGCGGCCAAGGCCGACGCGACGGTCTGATCCGCGGACTGCCCCACGCGTAGCGAGGCCCGGCCGGATGCTTCCGGCCGGGCCTTCGGCCTGCCGATGCCACCGCGTGGGGTGCCGCCCGGCCGTGGCACCCTGCCCTGACCTGCACCCCTCGGGCACCGTGCGGCACGATGGTCGTTATGAGCATCGTGAAGATCAACGTACTGACCGTCCCCGCCGAGCAGCGCGAGGTCCTGGAACAGCGTTTCGCCGCCCGTGCAGGGACCGTGGACTCCTCGGACGGCTTTGAATGGTTCGAGCTGCTGCGGCCCGTGGAGGGCACCGACCAGTACCTCGTCTACACCCGGTGGCGGGACGAGGAGTCGTTCCAGGCGTGGATGGAGGGGCCGATGAAGGCCGCGCACCAGAAGGGCAGCGGCGCCGAGGGCGGGGAGCGGCCCAAGCCGGCCGCGTCCGGGTCCACGCTGTGGTCCTTCGAGGTCGTGCAGCAGACCGGGCCGAAGCAGGGCTGAGTGTGAGTGGCGGCGTCGCCCGAAATGCGTTGCGCGGGGCCCCGGCCCTGCCGTGACAATGGCGCCATGAGTGACGCCGCCATCCTCCGTCTCCCGTGGGCCGTCGCGGCCGAACCGGTCGGCTCGCCGGACGCCGCGGCGCTGCTGCGCGACTACTACACCGAGGTGGCCGACCGCTACTTCGTGCTCCATGAGGACCGCCGCTCGACGGCGGCGGAGATCGACGAGGGGCTCGCGGAGTACCCCAGCGCGGATCTGGCACCGCCGGGCGGGGTGCTGCTGGTGGCGCGGTACGGCACGGACGTGGCGGGCTGTGCCGGGGTGCGGCTGCTGGACGCGCACACCGCGGAGCTCAAGCAGATGTTCCTGCGGGCCGCTTGGCGTGGGCGGGGTGGCGCGGGCGTGCTGCTGCGGGCCGCCGAGACGGCCGCGGTGCGGCTGGGCGCGGAGCGCATGCGGCTCGACACCCGGCGGGATCTGGTGGAGGCCGTCGCGCTCTACCGGCGGCACGGGTTCGAGGAGATCGAGCCCTACCACGACGATCCCTACGCGGAGATCTTCTTCGAGAAGCAGCTGGCCAGGGGCCGTTGACGGTCCGGGCGCTCTGCTTCCAGCTGCCCGCCGGGCGGCCTCACTTCGCCAGGTCCGGCGGCTGGGACGCGGGCGGCGGGGTGCGCGGCACCGGCGGCCGGGCGTCGCCGTTGTGCGGCTCCTCCGCGTCCGAACCGCACAGCTCCGCCGTCAGCTCGTGGACGAGCTCGGTGAGATCGGTGGGCCGGTCCCTGGTCCACCAGTCACCCAGCATCTCCGCGAGCGACTCCTGACGGGCCGCCGCGAGCCGCTCCGCCGCGTCCCGTCCCTGGCCGGTGAGCAGCAGCAACAGCCCCTCGCGGGTGGCGAGTCCGCGTACCTCCATCTGCCGGACGCTCTCGGAGATCACGCCCAGCGGCACGGTGCTGCGTTCGGCGAGCAGTGCAGGTTCCACCGACCCGCAGCGGTGGATGCGCAGGATCAGCCAGGCGGCGGCCGGTTTGAGGTCCAGTCCGGCCCGTGCGGCGATCTTCTCGTAGATGTGCTTACGGCCTTCCCGGCTGCCGAGGGTGGACAGGGCGCGGGCGACCTCGTCGCGGGAGGACCGCTCGACGGGGTTGGAGGACAGCACCTGGCTGGTGTCGGGCGCGGTGACACTGCTGCGCAGCGGCTCCTCCTTGAGGAACCAGGCCAGGGCGAAGGCCACCAGGACGACCGGGACGGCGTAGAGGAAGACATCGGTGATCGAGACGGCGTAGGCGTCCAGGACACCGGCCCGCAGCCCGGCCGGCAGCCGGCCCACGGTCCGCGGGTCCTCGGCGATCCTGGAGGGGGTGATGCCGGGCGGCAGTCGCTGCCCGGCGACGGCGTCCGCGATCCGCGGGCCGAGGTGGCCGGCGAAGACCGTGCCGAAGAGGGAGACGCCGAACGAGCCGCCGATGGAGCGGAAGAACGTGGCGCCGGAGGTGGCCACGCCCAGGTCCTGGTAGGGCACCGCGTTCTGCACGATCAACACCAGCACCTGCATCACCAGGCCGAGTCCGAAGCCGAAGACGAAGAAGCAGGCGCTCATCCCGGCGACTCCGCTGCTCGGGTCCAGCTGGTGCAACAGCAGCAGACCGATCGCCACTACACCGGTGCCGGCGATCGGGAAGACCTTGTAGTGGCCGGTGCGGCTGACGATCTGCCCGGAGCCGGTGGAGGCCAGCAGCATGCCGATCACCATCGGCAGCATGTGCACCCCGGACATGGTCGGACTGATGCCCTGGACGACCTGGAGGAACGTCGGCAGATAGGTCATCGAGCCGAACATCGCGAAGCCGACGACAAAGCCGATGACGGCGGTGAGCGAGAAGGTGCGCAGCCGGAACAGGCGCAGCGGCAGCACGGGTTCGGCGGCCCGCCGCTCGATGCCGAGGAAGGCGCCCAGCAGGACGAGGCCGAGGACGCCGCAGCCCACGACCTGCCAGGAGGCCCAGGGGTAGGTGACGCCGCCGAACGAGGTCATCAGCACGAAGCAGGCGGCGACCGCGGCGATCACCACGGTGCCCAGGTAGTCGATCCGGTGGCGGGTGCGCGGGCGCGGGATGTGCAGCACGGCGGCGATGACGGCGAGCGCGACGATGCCGACGGGGACGTTGATGTAGAACACCCAGCGCCAGCTGAGATGGTCCACGAACAGCCCGCCGAGCAGCGGGCCGAGGACGCTCGCACCGCCGAAGACGGCACCGAACAGGCCCTGGTACTTCCCCCGTTCGCGGGGCGGCACGATATCGCCGACGATCGCCATCGACAGCACGATCAGCCCGCCGCCGCCCAGCCCCTGGAGGGCCCGGAAGGCGATCAGCTCGCCCATGTTCTGCGCGATACCGCACAGCACCGAGCCGATCAGGAAGATCACGATGGCGGTCTGGAAGAGCTTCTTGCGGCCGTACTGGTCACCGAGCTTGCCCCAGAGGGGCGTCGCGGCCGTCGCGGCCAGAAGGTAGGCGGTGACGACCCAGGAGAGGTGGTTGAGGCCGCCGAGGTCGCTGACGATGGTGGGCAGCGCGGTGGCGACGATGGTCTGGTCGAGCGCCGCGATGAGCAGGCCGAGCAGCAGCGCGCCGATCGCGACGAGGACGGTCCGCGGGGACCGTTCCTCGCCCGGCACGGCCGGAGCGCCGGTGTCCTGCGCCATGAGCGTCTTCCTCCGTTCCGGAGCGCCCCGTACGGTGCCGGGGACCCCGAGCGGCCGGTGCGATGCCGGGCCGTCCGTTCCGTCCCGGGCCGCCGCCGGCCGCCCTTGCCGTGCCGCCTCTCCTTCGAACTTCTTCCATCCTGGGCGGTTCCGCCGGATATGGCCCGCCGAGCGGCGCTCCGCATCGGGGGTCTCCCGGAGAACACCCGGGGTATGCCGGGCGGATGTCTTCGAGCGCCTGCGCGGACCGGTGCGGCGTCTGGATAATCGCTGCCGGTTCGATGCCTCCAGGGAGGGGAACACCCGTGACGGCACAGACCTGTCCGCACTGCTTCGCCCCCGTACGCGGCCACGGCCGGCCGGGCTGCCTGTGTGCGGCGGCCGGGGCGGACGACTTCGATCCGCTGCGCGTTCGGCCGTACGTGTCACTGCCCGACGGGGAGGGGGACGGAGAGCGGGACGGGGACGGGGAGGCGGACCGCGGCGACGGCGGGGCGGACGGCACGGCGCTCGGCCGGGGTGACCTGCTGGACGACTTACCCGGGGTGGACGCGGCGGTGCACTTCGCCGATGGGCCGTCGTCGTCAGGCACCGGGCCGTTGTCGTCGGCCACCGGGGCACCGTCGGCCACCGGGGCACCTCAGGGCCTTGCGCCTCCGCCGGCCCCCGTTTCGCCCCAGGCCCCCGGGCAGCCCCTGACCACCGGTCCGCCGGGCGCGGGGCCCGCCGACCCCTTGATACCTCGTATGCGGCGCTGCCCCGCCGGTCCGGCCTCCCGGACGTGCAGCGCTTCGGAGGCGCCGGAGGAGAAGCAGGGGGAGGAGCCGACCGGCGGCAGCTCCCCCACCACCCCGCGCCGGAGACGCGCGTTGCCGGCCGTATTGCCGGCCGTCCTGCTGACCGCTGGGGCCGCCATGGCCGCCACCGCCGTACTGATCGGCACCGACGCCCTCTCCGGCGGCACCCAGACCCGGGCGGCCGCGCCCGACCACCGCACCGCCTCCCCCGACGTCGCCCTCCCCACCGTCGGCACCACCGCGCCCAGCGGCGCCACCTCCCCCACCGCGCCCCGCTCCCCGTCACCGGACGCGACCACCCCCGGGGCCACCGTGCGGCACCACCGGACCCCGGCACCACGTCCCCCCGCCCCCACCCAGGCCTCCGGCAGCGTCTCGGACTCCCCCGCCACCCACGGCCCCAGTGCCCCGCCCACCGGGCCGATCGTGCTGCGGGAGGGGGCCGGCGGCCCGGAGGTGGTGGAGCTACAGGAGCGACTGCGGCAGCTGGCCGTGTATCCCGGCCCGGAGGACGGCCGCTACGACGCGGACGTACGGGACGCCGTGGCGCGCTACCAGCGGACCTACGGGGTGGCGGGCGATCCGGTCGGCGTCTACGGCGCCCCGACCCGCGCGTCCCTGGAGTCCCGGACACAGGCCCCGTAGCTCCGGCGCGCAGGGCGCTGACCAACGCGGTGGCAGGGCACCGACCAGCCGGTGGCGGGGAACTGACCAACCCGGCTACAGGTCGCTGACCAGCCCAGTTGTCCCCAGCGGCTGCGTTTTGTATCGTGAAGAAACAAAGTGGTTCCGCCCGCACTCCCTGACCGGCGGGCGGGACCGCTCTGTTTCTTCCCTACGTGTCTTCCGTACGTGCGCGATCCGCACCGTCCGTAGCGCCCAGGAGCCCGCCGATGACGGCCACCACTACGCTCACCGCCCGTGCCCTGCTGCTGGACATGGACAGCACGATCGTGAACTCCGAGGCCGTGGTGGAGCGCTGCTGGCGCCGCTGGGCCGTCGAGCAGGGGCTGGACGGGGACCAGATCCTCCAGGTCGTCCACGGCCGGCAGGGCTGGGCCACGATGGCCGCGCTGCTCCCGGACCGTCCGATGGAGCTCAACCGGGCGGACAACCGCCGGATGCTGGCCCAGGAGACCGCCGACATGGACGGTGTGGTGCCGGTCCCCGGCGCCCCCGCGTTCATGGCCGCCCTCGCCGCGCTGCCGCACGCCCTGGTGACCTCCGCCGATATCGCGCTCTCCGACGCCCGGATGGGCGCGGCCGGGCTGCCGATGCCGGACGTGCGGATCACCGCGGAGAGCGTGAGCGCCAGCAAGCCGGACCCGGAGGGCTTCCTCAAGGGCGCCGCCGAGCTGGGCTTCGCCCCCGAGGACTGCCTGGTGTTCGAGGACTCCGAGGCGGGCATCGAGGCGGGCCGGTCGGCCGGTATGCGGGTGGTCGGCGTCGGTGACCGGGCCGCCGCGTTCGGGCCCACCGTGCAGATACCCGACCTCACCCACGTCCGCGTCGAGGCGTCGGCGGACGGCGTGATCTCGGTGCATATCGGCGGCTGACCGCCGGGCGGCCGGGGCCTCCGGAGGCCGGCCCCTGTCCAGGACAGCGCCGCCCACACCGGGCCGGCCGCGCCGAACCTCCCCTCTACACCCGCCCACCCCCCGAAGGGGGGTGGGCGGCGGGGAAAAAACATCAGCCCGAGGGGGTGGGCGGCGGGAAAAAGCTCAGCCCGTGATCGCCTCATACAAGCTGAAGCCCGCCAGCAGCAGCATCACGGCCGCCGCGATCTTGGTGATGAGCGTGAGCGGCACATACTTCATCAGCGTGCGGCCGCCGAGGATGCCCAGTCCCGCCACCGCCCACAGCGCCAGGACGGCGCCGACGCCGACCGAGAGCGGGTCGTCGTAACGGGCCGCGAGGTTGGCGGTCATGATCTGGGTCAGATCACCGAACTCGGCGACCAGGATCATCATGAAGCCCGCCCCGGAGACCTTCCAGAAGCTCTGGTCGGCGGGCTTCTTCACCTCTTCCTCGTCGTCGCCCTTGCGGAACAGCAGCACCGCGGCGCCCGCGAGGAAGAGGACACCGACCACGCCCTGCACCACGCGGTGCGGGAGCAGGGTCAGCACGGTGCCCGCGGCGATGGCCAGGGCGACATGCACCAGGAAGGCCGCGGCGACTCCGGCGAAGACATAGGACGCGCGGTAGCGGGTGCCGAGCATCAGGCCGGCGAGGGCGGTCTTGTCGGGAAGTTCGGCGAGGAAGACGACGCCGAAGACGACGGCGGCGATGGTGAAGCTGAACACGGGGTGGGATACCTCGATCGGTCGGGCCGCACCAAAAGAGCCCGGGAAAGGGGTCGCTTCGGCACGGCAGCGTCGAACACTGCGGCCGAAGGTCTCGCTGGCGCGATACGGCTTCGTATCGCGCTCCGGGCGCCGGCTCGCCCGTCGTCACAGCGCGCGGAACGCGCTCCACCAGGGGTGGTGGTCGGGCGACGGGAGGGCAGTATGTCGACGGTCCGGCAGAGAGCTACTCCCCTTCTGCTGGCGTCAAGGGTACGCGGTGCAGCCTTCCGCGCGCGACCAGCTCCAGCGCCACCGCACAGGCCGTCGCCTGCACCGCCAGCAGCGCCACCAGCACGAACAGCTGCACCGCACCGGCCTGCACGGGCGAGGCCCCGCCCAGCAGCATGCCGACGAACGCACCGGGGAGTGTGACCAACCCCACGGTCCGGGTCTGGTCGAGCCCCGGCAGCAGTGCGTCCGACGCGGCCGGCCGGGCGACCTCCATCCGTGCGTCGCGGTCGAGCAGCCCCAGCGCGAGGCCCGCCTCGAACTCGCCGCGCCGGGTCTCCAGCTCGTCCAGCGCCCGCCGCCCGGCCAGGACGGTGGCGGTCAGCGCGCCGCCGATCAGGATGCCGGTGACGGGGATCAGGGTGAGTCCGCGCGCCGGCACCAGCCCGGTGAGCAGCAGCAGCCCGACGACCGGGACGACCCCGACGGCGATCGGCAGCGCGGCCCACCACCAGCTGCGGTTCCGGGTGATCCGGCGCCCCGCGGTCCGTGTCGCGACCGCGAACATCAGCAGGAGGAAACCCAGCAGCCGGGGCAGCGCGTGCACCACCCAGCCGATGAGGTAGGAGACGGCGGCGAGTTGGGCGGCGGCGCGCAGTCCGGCGACGGCGATCGCCCGGGTGTGTCCGAGGCGGGCCACTGCGGCGACGGCCACGGCGGCGATCAGCAGGACGGCGAGGACGATCCCGAGAGTGACGTTGACCGGCAGCAGCACGCGCTCACTGTAGGGGCGCCGGGGGCGCGCGGACGCCTGGAGCGACACAACCGGAGCGCCGTTGTGCATTTATGGCGCCCCGTCAGCCCTTGAACTGACGTGGGCATGTCGTCACCCTGTTACCTGGTGCACGTCTCACGGAAACCCCACAGCGACACCATGAGCCGCGCACCGCACGTCAACTTCCCCCCACATTCCGGGAGTTTCGATGAAAAAGGTCTACGCGCGTCGAGTTTCCGTCGCCGCGGGTTCGGCCGCGGCCCTGGTCTGCACGCTGGCGCTGAGCTGCCAGTCCGCCCAGGCGGCACCGCCCAGCCCGCCGGACGCGGCGACCGCTCGGAAGTACCTCGCCGACATCAAGGAACAGGCCGAGGGCCCGCAGGACGGCTACAGCCGCGACAAGTTCCCGCACTGGATCGACCAGGGCAAGAACTGCAACACCCGCGAAGTGGTGCTCAAGCGCGACGGCACGGACGTACAGCAGGACAGCGGCTGCAAGGCGACCAGCGGCAAGTGGGTCTCCGCCTACGACGACAAGACCTGGACCGACCCGGCCGACCTCGACATCGACCATGTCGTCCCGCTGTCCGAGGCCTGGAAGTCGGGCGCCGCACAGTGGACCACCGAGCGCCGCAAGGACCTGGCCAACGACCTCACCCACTCCCAGCTGATCGCGGTCACCGACAACCTCAACCAGGAGAAGGGCGACCAGGACCCGGCGAAGTGGCTGCCGCCCAAGACCTCGTACCACTGCGAGTACGCCCGGATGTGGGTGTCGGTGAAGCATGAGTACGACATGACCGCGGACTCCGCCGAGAAGGCCGCGCTGAAGAAGATCCTCGACGGCTGCTGAGCCCCGCTCCAGGGCCGCCGATCCTGCGCCCGTCGGCCGGAAAATGACCGGCCGGCGGGCGCGCCGCCCTCCCGGCCACCCGCCGCGCCCGCTGTGCTCCTATCCTCTGACCACGACGAGAGGGGCACCCGATGGCCGGACTGCGCTTGGGGCCGCTGCTGCGGTATGTCGACGCGGACAGCGCGACAGTATGGGTGGAGACCGACCGGCCGTGCGTGGTGCACGTTCACTGCGACGACGGGACGGCCGCCGCGGAGCACACCTGGCAGGTCGCCGGGCACCACTACGCGCTGGTCCCGGTGACCGGTCTGGCGCCCGGCAGCGAGACGCCCTACCGGGTCCTGCTGGAAGACCCGGGGGCACCGGCCGGCGGTAGCCGGGAGGAGGTCTGGCCGCTGCCCGGCAGCCGCTTCCCCGCGAGCACGATCCGTACCCTCCCCTCCTCCGCACAGGAGCCCCTGCACTTCGCCTTCGGCTCCTGCCGCTGGTCCGCGACGCCCTCGAACGCGGGGCACGACCCGGTCGGCCCGGACGCCCTGGACACCCTCGCCGCCACCCTGGCCGCCGGTTCCGGACGGCAGCGCCCCGACGTGCTGCTCCTGCTGGGCGACCAGGTCTACGCCGACCAGACCTCCGAGGCGACCGCGCAGGCGCTGGCCGCCCGCCGCGACCTCACCGAGCCGCCCTGGAAGCAGGTCGCCGACTACGAGGAATACACCTACCTCTACTACGAGTCCTGGCTCGACCCGGAGGTCCGCTGGCTGCTGTCCACGGTCCCCAGCTGCATGATCTTCGACGATCACGATGTGATCGACGACTGGAACACCTCGGCGTCCTGGCTGGCCCGTATGCGCGCGACCCCGTGGTGGCGCGAGCGGATACTCGGCGGCCTGATGTCGTACTGGGTCCACCAGCATCTGGGCAATCTCTCACCCGCTGAACTGGCCGCCGACGAGCTGTACGCGCAGGTCCGGGCGGTGCCGGACGCGACGGAGCTGGTGCGGGAGTTCGCGGCCGGGGCGGACAACGATCCGGCGCACGCGCGCTGGAGCTACCGGCGCGACTTCGGCCGGGTGCGCCTGGTCATGATCGACACCCGGGCCACCCGGGTCCTGGACGAGGGCCACCGCGCGATGCTCGACAAGACCGAGGGCGAATGGCTGCGGCAGGCGGTGCTGGACGGGCGCGGCGGCTACGACCATCTGCTGCTCGGCAGTTCGCTGCCCTGGCTCCTGCCGCATCTCATCCACGCCGGGGAGGGCTGGAACGCCGCGCTGTGCGCCGGTGAACGCGGCCCCCGCTGGGCCCGCCGCAGCGAGCTGCTGCGCCAGCGCGCCGACTTGGAGCACTGGGCGGCCTTCCCCGGCTCGTTCACCGCGCTCACCGAGCTGATCGGCGAGGCCGCCTCCGGTCCCGATGCCCCGGCGACGGTCTGCGTACTGTCCGGGGATGTGCACCACGCCTATGTGGCGGAGCCGCACTGGCGCGGCGCCGGTCCGCACCCCACGAGCCGGGTGCTTCAGCTGACCTGCTCCCCCGTCCACAACAGCATCCCCGGCTCGCTCCAGGCCGGTTTCCGCTTCGGCTGGAGCCGGTCCGGCCGCTGGCTGGGCAAGCTGCTGGCCCGGCACGGGCGGCTGCCCCGCCCGGCGGTGAAGTGGCGGCGCACCGGCGGCCCCTGGTTCGGCAATCAGCTGATGACGCTGACGCTGGCGGGCCGTGCGGCGCGGCTGGCCCTGGACCAGACCCGCCGGGAGAAGCGGGGCGGCGTCCGGCTCGTCACGGTCTGGCGCGCTGCGCTGACCGATACACATGGGGGCGGGTAATCCGGTGTCACGGGCGGTCCGGCGGCGGGCACCGATCGGCCGAAGTCCGGATGAGGCGGGCGTTCCGCCGTCCGTGACGCTCCGTCCGTACGGAGGCCTGGTGTGCGACCTGCGAATCCGCCGCGTTAATTTGCCCACTCGTCTCCTCCGCAGGCGGCCCGGGCAGTGATGATGGGGCGCACGTCTGCTCGTCGCCCGCACTTCCCGGGCGGCCGCGCCCCCCGCCCGGCCGTCCACCGCCCCAGGGAGAGCCCCTTTTGGCCGCCGACCACTTCGCCGACCACCGCCCCCGGCCCGCCCTCGCGCTCGTCGGCGCCGGGCCGCGCGGGACGAGCGTGCTGGAGCGGATCTGCGCCTCGGCCGCCGAACTGACCCCGGGCTCCCGGCTGACCGTCCATGTCATCGATCCCGCCCCGCCCGGCGCCGGCCAGGTGTGGCGCACCGCTCAGCCGCCCGAGCTCCTGATGAACACCGTGGCCTCGCAGGTCACCCTGTTCACCGATGACAGCGTGGCGTGCGCCGGCCCGATACGGACCGGGCCGAGCCTGTACGACTGGGAGGGGTGCGAGGTCGGCCCGGACGACTATCCGGGGCGCGCGCTGTACGGGCGCTATCTGGAGTGGTTCTTCCGACGCACGGTGCGCACCGCGCCCGCAGGGGTGCGGGTGGTGACGCACCCGGCCCGCGCGGTGCGGCTGGCCGAGGCCCCCGACGGCTCGCAGTCCCTCACCCTCGACAACGGCCGGACGCTGCACGGTCTGGGGGCGGTGGTCCTCGCCCAGGGCCATCTGCCGGCCGTCGCCGACGCGGAGCAGCGGCGGCTGGCCGACTACGCCGCCGGGCACGGGCTGCACTATCTGCCGCCTGCCAATCCCGCCGATCTCTCCGCCGCCCTGGAGGCGCTGGCGCCGGGCCGCCCGGTACTGCTGCGCGGACTCGGCCTCAACTTCTTCGATCACATGGCGCTGCTGACGACGGTCCGGGGCGGCCGGTTCGTCCGCGGCACCGACGGGGCGCTGACGTATCTGCCGTCCGGCCGCGAACCCCGGCTGTACGCGGGCTCCCGGCGCGGCGTTCCGTACCACGCGCGCGGTGACAACGCGAAGGGCGCGCACGGCCGTCATCTGCCGCTGCTGCTCACCGAGGACGTGATAGCGGCCTTCCGCAAGCGCGCGGACTCCGGTGAGCTGCCCGACTTCCTGGCGGAGGTCTGGCCCCTGGTGGCCAAGGAGGTGGAGACCGTCTACTACGAGGCGCTGCTGGCGCGGCGGGACGCGGACGGGGTGCCGGACCCCCTCTTCCAGGAGCGCTTCCGGCGGCGCTTCCTGGGCAGCGCGCACCGCAGCCCCGAAGAGGCCGCCACCCTGGACGCGTTCGGGATCGCGCCGGGCGAGCGCTGGGACTGGGACCGGGTCTCCCGGCCGCACGCGGAGCGGTCGTTCGCCGGCCGCGCCGCCTTCCGGGAGTGGCTGCTGGACCATCTGCGGGCGGACATCACCCACGCCCGCCAGGACAATGTGGCCGGCCCGGTCAAGGCGGCCCTGGACGTGCTGCGGGATCTGCGCAACGAGTTGCGGCAGATCGTCGACCACGGCGGGCTGGCCGGTGCGTCGCGCCGCGACCACCTGGACCGCTGGTACACCCCGCTGAACGCCTTCCTCTCCATCGGGCCGCCGCGGCGCCGGATTGAGGAGATGGCCGCGCTGATCGAGGCCGGGGTGCTGGAGGTGGTCGGGCCCCGGATGACGGTCCGGCCCGGCTCAGCGGACGGCCGCGAGCCCGGTTTCACGGCGCACTCGCCGGACGTGCCGGGCTCGACGGTCACGGCGACGGCCCTGGTCGAGGCGCGGCTGCCGGAGCCGGATGTCCGGTGTACCGCGGACCCGCTGCTGGCCCGGCTGCTGGCCGAGGGCGGCGGCCGCCCGCACACCGTGGACGGCTACGAGAGCGGCGGGCTCGATGTGTCGCCGAGCCCGTACCACCTCATCGGGGCCGACGGGCGGTGCCATCCGCGGCGGTTCGCGGTCGGGGTGCCGACGGAGGGGGTGCACTGGGTGACGGCGGCCGGGGCGCGCCCCGGGGTGGGGTCGGTCACGTTGGCGGATACGGATGCGGTGGCGCGGGCGGCGCTGCGGGCGGCGGTCGGGGACGCGGACCCGGCCGCGGGGGGCGCCATGAGTGCGGGCGTGACCTCGGCTACCGGCGTGGCGTCGGCGGCAGGAGTGGTTTCGGGGCAGGTTCGGCCGCTTCCGGCCAAAGATCTCATATGGCCAGAGGTTGAACTTGCAAGTACAGATTAGGTGTCCCTAACCTGTGCCCTTCACGGTTACGCCGTCCCCAGAAACCGTAGGAGTCCCCACATGTCCGCACCGCTCACCTCGTTCACCCAGAGATCCACGCCGCACGCGCTCGCGCTCTTCCGCATCGTCATCGGCCTGCTCTTCGCCTGCCACGGCGCGTCCTCGCTCTTCGGTGTCCTCGGCGGCGCCATGGGCCAGGGCGGCACCGTCCCGGCCGGCAGCTGGCCGGGCTGGTACGCCGCCGTGATCCAGCTGGCCGGCGGCCTCCTGGTGATGTTCGGCCTGGGTACCCGCGCCGCCGCGTTCATCAGCTCCGGCTCGATGGCGTACGCGTACTTCTCCACGCACCAGGGTTCGGGACTGTTCCCGATACAGAACGGCGGCGAGCCCTCCGCGCTGTACTGCTGGGCGTTCCTGCTGATCTTCTTCACCGGCCCCGGCGCCTGGGCCCTCGACCGGGTCTTCTTCGGCGACCGCGGAGCGGAGGCGGCCCCGACCGCTCAGCGGGAGCCCTCCACCGTCTGACGCCCCACGCTTCGGCGGACCCCGGCCCGCCCCTCACGGCCCGTACGGCAGCTCTGCCGTACGGGCCGTGCCGCGTCCGGAGGCGGCCCACGGTCCACGGGCGGGACACGCCGGGCGCTCCCGAGGCGGTCCATTCCATCCCTTACGGGGCATGCCACGTGTCCCGGGCGTCGCACACACAATGCCGCTTCCCACGCATCCCACCCCCACTCTTTCGGCCACCGCGGCCAGGCGTACGCTGTATGGCTGCAGAGCCGCCCCTGCCGCACCGAGCGACGTCGCGGCGGGGTTCGGACCGGGAGAAGGACGTTGCTGGAAAGCCTGGGGTCCCTCAGCGGCACCCCTTGGGTGTACGTGATCGTCAGCGTCTCGATCGTTCTCGACGTCTTCGTCCCGATCCTGCCCAGCGGGGTCCTGGTGATCGCCGCGGCCACTACGGCGGCCGGGACCGGCACGGCGGCGGACGCGGTCGGCGGCGCCGACGTCACCGCCACCGTCCACAGCGGTGCGCACCTGGCCGAAATGCTGTCCCTGATGTTGTGCGCGGCCACCGCCTCCGTGCTCGGCGACATGGTCGCCTACCGGCTCGCCCGGCGCGGCGGCGACCGCTTCGACCGCGCCATCGGCCGCTCCCGCCGACTGGCCACGGCCCAGGAACGCCTCGGTACGGCGCTGACGCGGGGCGGCGGCGGCATCGTCGTGCTGGCCCGCTTCGCCCCCGCCGGACGCTCCGTGGTCAGCCTGGGCGCCGGTGTCGCGCACCGTACGGTCCGCGAGTTCCTCCCGTGGTCCGCGCTGGCCGGCTTCGTCTGGGCGACCTACAGCGTGAGCCTCGGCTACTTCGGCGGGCAGTGGCTCGGCACCTCCTGGATGAGTACGGCCCTCTCCGTCGTCGCCCTCTTCGCCGCCGGATCGGCCGCCGCCTTCCTGATGCGCCGCCCGGAGCGCCGCACCGCGCACTGACGGGGCGGTGGCGGACGCCGACGGCCGGTGGCCGGCGGCGGGGCGGAAATCCCTTGGCCGTGCGCCGGCGCCCGGTGCGACGATGACCGGCATGAGCGGCATCCACGCATCCCACGGCTCGCACGGGGCCAGTGACCGCGGCACCGGGGGCCCGACCGGGGACCCCGCCACCTGGCACCCCCGCCCCGAGACCGCCGCGGACACCGCGGCCGTCCGCCGGATCCACCTCGCCGCCTTCGGGACGGCCGGGGAGGCCGATCTCGTCGACGCGCTGCGCCGCGACCGGTCGGCCTGGCTGCCGGGCCTGTCCTATGTGGCCGACGCGCCGGACGGCACCCCGGCCGCCCATGCCCTGCTGACCCGCTGTCATATCGACGAGGTGCCCGCCGTGGCGCTCGCGCCGTGTGCGGTGCTGCCCGCGTACCAGCAGCGCGGGGCGGGCGAGGCGGTGATCCGCGCGCTCCTGGAGGCGGCGCGGGCCGCCGGGGAGCGGACCGCGATCGTGCTCGGCCACCCGCCGTATTACCCGCGCTTCGGGTTCGCCCCGGCCGCCCCCCGGTTCGGTATTCTGCCGCCGCAGCCCTGGCCGGACGAGGCCTTCATGGCGCTGTCCCTGGACGGCTCCACACCCCCGCGCGGCACGGTGCGCTACGCCCGGGCCTTCGGCATCGACTGACCTCGAACCCGGTGCCGCCCGCCCCAGGTCCGGTGGGCGGCCGAGCGCGGCCCCAATACGGAGTAAAGTCAACGGTCCCACCACCCCGCCCACCGTCCCGCGAGCGCAGCACCGCTCCCCCGGCGCCGGACCGGCGCCGCTCCAAGGGCGGCACCCCTGGGAGGGCTCCCACCACACACACGAGGCACTCTTCGGTGAACCACCCGCCGGTCGTCGAATGGACCGAGGCCGACCAGCCCCGCTCCGCCCGTTGGCGCTCCGAGAACGGCGCCCCGCCGCCGCGCCGTATCGTCCTCGCGGACGACCGGACCAAGGCCGACGACGCCTACCGGCTCGCCTGTGAGGGCACCGCGCTGTTGTGGCGCGGCGACTTCCACAACGCCCGTCAGCTGCTGACGGCGATGGCCCGCCGGATCGACCGGCGCCCCCGTAAGACGCCGCCCGCCGATGTCACCCAGGCGTTCCATCTGCACCGGGCCGCGCAGAATCACCGTGCCCGCATCCTGGGCATGCTGCTGGTCCCCCTGGACGCGACCTTCGCCGTCCCGCTGCACCGCGCCCCGGATGTCCGCGAGGCCTGCGTCCGGGCGTACGGCCCCGTCGAGCCCGCCGGCGCGGAGGCGTCCGGCACCACGGAGAGCGCGGACCCGACCGCCACCCTCGTCTCGCTGCGTGAACTCCTCGCCCTGATCGGCGCCAACGAATGGCGCAAGAAGGGCGTCGAGATCCCGGCACTCGGCGGCGACCGCATCCATCCGCACTACGGCGTCTTCTCCCCGGCCCGCGGTGAATACGTCGACCTGGTGGCCGAGGCACCGCTGCCCACCGAGGAGCTGGCGTTCGACATCGGCACCGGCACCGGCGTGCTGGCCTCGGTGCTCGCCCGGCGCGGCGTGCGCCGGATCGTGGCCACCGACCAGGATCCGCGGGCGCTGGCCTGCGCCCGCGAGAACACCGAACGCCTGGGTGTCGCCGGGCAGGTGGAGGTCACCGAGGCCGATCTGTTCCCGGCCGGCCGCGCCCCCCTGGTCGTCTGCAACCCCCCATGGGTGCCCGCGAAACCGACCTCCCCCGTGGAGTACGCGGTGTACGACCCGGGCAACCGCATGCTGCACGGCTTCCTGAACGGCCTCGCGGACCATCTGACACCGGACGGCGAGGGCTGGCTGGTCCTCTCCGACCTGGCGGAGCACCTCGGCCTGCGTCCGCACACCGAACTCCTCGACGCCTTCACCGAGGCCGGCCTCACGGTCCTGGGCCGGCTCGACGTCACCCCGCGCCATCCGCGCGCCCGGGACACCTCCGACCCGCTCCACGTGGCCCGCGCCGCCGAGATCACGTCCCTGTGGCGCCTGGGCCTCGCGGACCGGACCGCCTCCGCCTCCTGACCTGCGGCCGTACGGTCAGGCCCGCAGTCCCGCACAGGCATTGCGTACATAGCGGCGCCAGTCCCCCGCGTCGTGGCGGATCACCGCCGCCAGCCCGCACACGATCATCACCACATCACCGACCTCGGCATCCGCGCGCACCGTGCCCTCCTCCTTGGCACGGGCGAGCAGCTGGGCCGCGACCGTCTCGGCCCGGTCCCGCCCCTCGCCGGTCGGTTCGGTGGACCCGAAGGCCGCCTCGATCGAGGCGGACAGCCCGCGTTCGGCGCTGAGCACCTCCCCGATGTGCGCGAGATACGCGGCCAGCCCGTCGGCGGCCGCCGCGCTCGGCAGACAGCTGCTGCGCCCGAACTCGACGATCTCCGCCTGGCGTTGCTCCCCCACGGCGGCGATCAGCGCCGCCCGGCTGGGGAAGTGCCGGTAGACGGTCCCGATTCCCACCCCCGCGGCCCGGGCGACCTCGGGCATCTGCGCCTCGTCGCCGCGCGCGCGGAACACCTCCCGCGCGGCGTCCAGGACACGGGTGCGGTTGCGCTCGGCGTCGGCACGCGGTCTGCGCGCGGGCGTGGAGGAGGTCGAAGAGGGTGCCACACGGCCGATGCTACTGCTAGGCTCGTAAAACGGAATCGGATTCCGATTCCATATCGTCGCCACACCGGCCGCCGCCCAGGTGGCCCGGACCGCCCGGCAGACAGCCGACGGCCGACAGCCCGGAGAGGATCCGCGATCACCATGCCCAAGGAACGCTTTCTCGTACTTCAGCCCGGCGAACGGCGGCCGGGGCGCGTCCCCCTGCCGCCCGGATGCGACGTCAAGGCCCGCACCGCCGACACGGAGGGCCGGCTCGCCATCCTGGAGAACCAGCTCGACGTCGACATCCCCCCGCACATCCACCACCACGCCGATGAGTTCGTCTACGTCCTCGACGGCGCGATGGAGGTCGACGTCGACGGCACCACCCACCGCCTCACCCCCGGCATGTGCGCCCTGCTGCCGCACGGCATACCGCACGCCCTGCGCAACGCCTCCCAGCCGCCCGCCCGGTGTCTACAGATCTCGGCACCGGGCGGCTGGGAGGAGTTCGTGGAGGACCTGTGCGAAGCCGGCCCGGCCATAAGGAAGGGCGGCCAGCCCGACCTCGACCGCCTCAACGAGATCGGCGCCAAGTACGGGATGGAGTACCACGGCTGAGAAACGGGGCGGCGGGCGCGAGCCGTAGGAGCGGAGTGCGGCGGCGAGCGAGGGGTAGCACCGCCGCCGCCGACGCGGCCGGCCCGGCGCCGGGCCGCCGAACGGGAGCGCCTCCGGCCGCTGCGCCGCCGATCGGGCACGATGGAGGCACCATGGATCCCCGGCACCTCTTCTCCCGCGCCCGTCAGCTGGCCGAGTCCGCGACTCCCGCCCGGCGGCGGCTGCTCGGCATCACCGGCCCGCCCGGTGCCGGTAAGTCCACCCTCGCCGCCCATGTGGTGGCGGAGCTGGCCGGGCAGGCGGCGCTCGTCCCGATGGACGGCTTCCACCTGGCCGAGGCGGAGTTGCGCCGCCTGGGCCGTACGGACCGCAAGGGCGCGCCGGACACCTTCGATCCGGCCGGTTACGCGGCGCTGCTGGCGCGGCTGCGCGCACCGGAGCCGGACAGCGCCGTCTACGCCCCGGCGTTCGACCGCCGTATCGAGGAGCCGGTCGCCGGCAGCATCCCCGTGGCACCGCACATCCCGCTCATCGTGACCGAGGGCAATTACCTCCTCCTCGACTCCGCCCCCTGGTCGCGGGTCCGGGCACTGCTCGACGAGGTCTGGTACGTGGACCTGGACACCCCGGAGCGGGTCCGGCGACTGGTCGACCGCCATGAGCACTTCGGGCGTCCGCGCGCCGACGCCGAGCGGTTCGTGCACGCCTCGGACGAGGCCAACGCCCGGGTGGTGGCGGCCACGCGCGACCGCGCCGACCTCGTCATCACCTTCACACCTGAAGAGGCCCCGCCGCCGGCAGGCTCATAACCTCCCGCCGCCGCCCGCCGGCGAGCAGCCCGGCCACCGACAGCGCACCCCACCCCACGGACACCGCCAGCGCCGCCAGCTTCCGGTCGCGGCCGGGCAGCGTCGCACCGAGCAGAACGGCGTCCCCGAAGTCGGCCGCGATCCGCACATACGCGGCCGTGCGCAGCGCCGGGCCCTCCGGGGCCATTGCCAGCGCCAGCCCGCTCACCGCATCCCGCCAGGCCAGCGGACGCAGCGAGGTGCGCGTCGCCCGCCCGGTCCGCCCCTCCGCATCGACCAGCCCCGAGGGCCGTGCCAGCAGAGCGGGCACCGCGGTCACCGCCGCCCCGTAGACCGCCGTGGCAACCCCGACCGCACGCAACAGACCGACCTTCATCCGCCGTCCACCTTTCCTCGCCCATCGACCACACGAGCCTCATCCCACCCATCCGCCCCCTCAACTCCATTCCGCGGCAAGCCCCTTCCCAAACGACATCAGCGGTGTCATCATGACATCACAAGTGTCATTGAGGGGGATGTCGATGAAGAGGTCGACACGGACGCCGATGAGGACGTCAGTGGGGACGCCAACGGGGACGCCGAAGGGCATGAGGGGGCTGCGGTGAGGGATACCGAGGGGGAGGGCGCCGGGGAGCCGGCCGCCACCGAAGATCTGCTGTACGACGTCATCCGACGCCTGTGGCCCCTGCACCGCACGGTCGTGCGCGCGGTGGAGCGCGAGCTCGCCGACACGGGCATGACCGCCGGCGAACACGCACTGCTGGACGCCCTGCGCACCGAAGGCCCCCGCACCGTCCCGCAGTTGGCGCGTTCGATGGGGCTCGACCGCCAACCGGTGCAGCGCTGGGTGAACCACGCCGCGGAGCTGGGCCTGGTCGTCACGGCCCCGAACCCCGCCCACCGTCGCTCCCCCCTGATCCGACTCACGAACGAAGGCACGGCGGCGATACGCGGGGTCCAGCAGTTCGAGGCGACGGAGCTGCGACAGCGGCTCGCCGACCTGCCCGCCGAGGACGTCCGCACCACGCTGCACGTACTCGACCGACTCGGCGAGGAATTCCGGCACCTGGCGAACGGCTCGCGCGTTCAACGGGAGGAAACCGACAGTCAGGGCAGTCGGGACAGTCGTCGCAGTGAAGGCAGTAACAGCAGCAACCGCAATAACGGCAGCCCTGAAGGCCACGACGACAGACCCGCCCCGCCCCCTCTCATGCACAAAGGACGGTCAGGAGAATGACCCAGAGAATCACCGCCTGGTCCGAGATCGACAACGGCATCGTGCCGGTCGACGAGGGCGAGCTGTTCTACGAGACGGCCGGCTCGGGCCCCGCGGTGGTGCTGCTGCACGGCGGCATGCTCGACCAGCACATGTGGGACGAGCAGTTCACCTGGCTGGTCAACTCCGGCCTGCGCGCGATCCGTTACGACGCCCGAGGCCATGGCCTGTCCTCCACCGTGACCGGCGACTTCGCCCACCACGACGACCTGTGTGCCCTGCTCGACGCACTCGATGTCCCCAGCGCCGTCCTCGTCGGCCTTTCCCACGGCGCGCGGGTCGCGCTGGACACCGCCCTCGCCCACCCCGGCCGGGTGACGGCCCTCGCGCTCGCCTCCCCGGGAATCAGCGGCCGCGCCTTCACCGACCCCTTCGTCCTGGCGCACATCAAGGAGCAGGTGGCCGCGATCGGCGCACCGGACGGCGCGGAGCGGTATGTCGAACACTTCCTGCGGATATGGGTGGACGGGCCGCATCGTGAGCCGTCCGCGGTGCACCCGGGATTCCGCGAACGGATGCGTGCCTCGGCCGAGGCCAATGTGGAGGTCCATGCCGACGGGATGGGCGCCGGCATGCCTCTCGAAGTCGGCGCCGCCGACCGCCTCGGGGAGATCCGGGTGCCGACGGTCGTATTCGACGGCGATCTCGACAGCCGGGACATCTCCGCGAACGCCCATGCGATAGCCCTGACCGTCCCGGGCGCCCGAAGGGTCCGAATACCGGGTGCGGCCCATATGGTCAACCTGGAGAACACCCCGCTCTTCGACCACGAACTGCACGCGTTCCTCTCGTCGTTGGACTACTGACTCACCGCGACCGGGCCGCCTACCGCGACCGGCCCCCTGTGACCGGCCCGCCGCGGGCCGTGCCCCCGCCGGTGGCGGAAAACCCCCACACACCTCGCGCCGCGCGGGTGGCGGCTAGAGTGGCCGGGCCGTGGTGTTCGGGAATCCGGTGACGGACCATTGAGGTCCCAGCCCGGAGCGGCCCTCGCCACTGTGATCGGGGAGTTTCCACCCCTTCCGCGGGCGCCTGGCGCGCCCGCGGCGCCACTGACCGCAGCCCGCGGCCGGGAAGGCGGGGGCGGACGCGGACACCCTCCTCCAAGCTCTAAAGGAGCAGGGTGGTACCCCCAAGCCAGGAGACCGGCCACGGCATCTCACGAACTGATCCACGAGGTGCTGGAGCGTGACCGCCCGGATGGCCCTGTCCACCGATACCCCGAACTCCCCTGCCCCCGCCACGTTCCGCTGGCGCCGGCAGGACACCGTCCGTACTGCGGGCCTGATGGCCGTCATAGCCGGGCTGCATATCGTGGCCTTCGGCGTGCTCTTCCTGCTCGTGGTCCCGAACCACTACGCCGTCGGAAGCCAGGCCTTCGGCGTCGGGCTCGGCATCACCGCGTACACCCTCGGTATGCGGCATGCCTTCGACGCCGACCACATCGCCGCGATCGACAACACCACCCGCAAGCTGATGGCCGACGGCAAGCGGCCGGTGTCGGTCGGCTTCTGGTTCGCCCTCGGCCACTCCAGCGTGGTCGTGGCGATGGCAGCCCTGGTGGCCGGCGGCGCCCAGCTCGCCGGCACACTGCTCAACGACGAGTCCCGTACGCACCAGATCCTGGGCACCGTCGGCACCACGGTCTCGGGCACGTTCCTCTACCTCATCGCCGCCCTCAACCTCATCGCGCTGGCCGGGATCTGGCGGGTCTTCCGAGGGATGCGCGACGGCCACTACGACGAGGCCGAGCTGGAGCAGCGCCTCGACGCGCGCGGCTTCATGAACCGCTTCCTCGGGCGGTTCACCCGCTCCATCTCCCGTCCCGGCCAGATGTTCCCGCTCGGCTTCCTCTTCGGGCTCGGCTTCGACACCGCGACCGAGGTGACCCTGATGGTGATGGCGGGCAGCGGTGCGGCGGCGGGCCTGCCCTGGTACGCGATCCTGTGTCTGCCGCTGCTGTTCGCTGCCGGAATGAGCCTGTTCGACACCCTGGACGGCACCTTCATGAACTTCGCCTACCAGTGGGCGTTCGCCAACCCGGTGCGCAAGGTCTACTACAACCTCACCATCACCGGTCTGTCGATCGCCGTCGCCTTCTTCATCGGCACCATCGAGCTGGTGACCGTGCTGCACGACAAGCTCGGCCTCAACGACGCGCTGACCGGCTGGATTTCCGGCCTCGACCTCGACAATGTCGGCTTCGTCATCGTCGGCCTTTTCGTGGTGGTGTGGGCCGCAGCCCTGGCGTACTGGCGTCTGGCCGGCGTCGAAAAGCGCTGGGCGGCGCGAGCCGAGCGAGCAGAGTCGCCGGAGCAGGCCGCTCCGGGTACCTGAGGAACGGCGGCCCGGTGCGGGCTCGCGCGCACCGGCCGCGCCCTCCCGGGGGCCCGAGCCGGCCCGGCGCCCTCCACCGCCCGAGCCGCCCCCGTCCCTCGCCCGCCCGAGCCGGTCCCGCGCCTCAGGTCGCTGAGCCCGCCGCGGCACCCGTCTCCCGGTCCGGCCCCCACTGCTCCAGCGCCGCCGCCAGATCGAGGGGCAGCAGCCGGTCCGGCTGGTCCGGGCCCGGCCAGTCCTCCCGCGGGACCCGCCACATCACCTCGAACTCGTTGCCGTCCGGGTCCTTGGCGTACAGCGATTTGGCGACGAGGTGATCGGTCGATCCCACCAGGGCGCCGCGCTCGACGAGCCGGGTGCGGGCCGCGACGAGTTCGCGGAGCGTGCCGACCTCCCAGGCCAGGTGGTACAGCCCGACCCGCCCGGCCTCGGGCCCGGGCGCGTCCGGGGCCACCGCGAACAGCCCCAGATCGTGATCATTGAGCGAGCCGGGAGCGCTGAGGAACGCGGCCCGCCCCGGTATCTCGACATCCACCGTCAGCCCGAGGGCCTCGGTGTAGAACGCCACCGACCGTGTCACATCGCGGACGTTGAGCACCGCGTGGTTCAGACGTCGTACGGACATGGAACCTGTTCTCCGATCTCCCGGCCGCGACACCGCCGTGGCGCCGCCGCCCTCCCCTGCTTCTGCTCTACCCCGCACACCCCGCCGCTGCCCAGGGCCTGCCGGCCGGTATCCGGTCGGCAGACGTCCCGTCCCTAGCGCACCTCCGGCGCACACGAGACGAGGCGGCCATCTCCGGGGGCTCGCCCCGGCATCACTTCCGTACCAGCAGCACCCCGCCCGCCAGCACCGCACCCAGCACCAGCGCGATCACGCCGTGGACCGTCCGATGGGAGCGCAGAACCGGCAGCAGACGGTCTACGGCGTAGCGACCGGGCCCGGTCAGCGCCAGGGCCGCCGCACCGGCGGTCAGCAGCAGCTCGTACTCCACGCCCTTGGGCACGAAGAAGCCGCCGCCCCACTTCACCGCAAGGGCATTGATCATCGTGCCGACGACCGCGGCCGCGGCCAGCGGCGTGAGCAGCCCGACCGCCAGCCCGAGCCCGCCGAGCGTCTCGCTCAGCCCGGCGACGACGGCCATCATCCGGCCCGCCGGATAGCCGCTCATCGTGAAGAACTGCCCGGTCCCGTCCAGCCCCGGCCCGCCGAACCAGCCGAACAGCTTCTGGGCGCCGTGGGCCGCCATGGTCAGTCCGAGCGCGAGGCGCAGCAGAAGGAGCCCAGTGTCGTAGCCGGCCGGAGAGGGGGCGTGGCGGGTGGGGATGTCGAGGCGGGAGGACGCGAGAGTGCCGAGGGGGGACGTCATCAGGAGCCGCTCTTTCGCAGGTCGGGACCGGCCCCGCGAGGCCGCGAACAATTACTTGAAACTTCAAGTCACTGTTCCGACGATACACAGCACCCCCACGGCGAACAACAGCGCCTGCGGCGGGCCTGAGGCCCTCACCTCCCGCCCGCCGCACGTCCTCCCTGCTCAGAGCGGGAGGGGCGGATCCGGTGCGGCTGTCGAGGACGGCCCGAGGAAGGCGGCGATCGCCGGGCCGAAGTACGACCGCGCCACCGCGGGCCGCGGATTGACGGCGGTGGCCGTCCGCTGCGGCCCCAGCACGGCGCCGACCGCCAGCTTGGCGGCGTGGATCGCCGCCGGCGGCTGCTCGGCGATGGCAGCGGTGAGCCGGCCGGTGCGGTCGGTGAGTTGCGCCTCGGGCACCTGGTGATCGGCCAGTCCGAGCGCCACCGCCGTGCGGGCGTCGACCAGCCGGCCGGTGTAGAGCAACTCCCGGGCCACGGACGGTCCGGCCAGGGCCACCATGCGGGCGGCGAAGGCGGGGCTGGCGAGGATGCCGAGCCGGGCGATCGGCATCCCGATCCGGGCGGAATCCGCCATCAGCCGCAGGTCGCAGGCGAGGGCGAGCTGGCATCCCGCTCCGGCGGCGACCCCGCGGATCTCGGCGATCACCGGGACGGGGCAGTTCTCGATCGCGGAGAACGCCTCTTCCATGTGCGCGAAGGACTCCTCGACGTAGCCGGGTTCCGCGTCCACCCAGTCGGTCATGTCGGAGCCCGCGCAGAACGTGTCCCCGTGCCCGCGGATCACCAGCACCCGCAGCGACCGGCAGGCGCCGAGTTCCCCGACCTGCCGGGCCAGCCGCGCCCAGGCCTCGCCGGGGAGGGCGTTGCGCCGGCTGCCGTCACCGATCCGGATCTCGGCGACCGCCCCGGACCGGACCGTCGCGATGCTGACGTCGGGGGCGGGTACGGCGGTCATTTCGCGGCCTTTCGCGCACACAGGTCGGACCACTTCTGCGGGTCGACACCCATGGCGGTCAGCACCTGTGCGGTGTGCTCCCCGTGCCGCGGTGGCGGTGTGCGCACGGTCGCGGGGTGGTCGGACAGCTTGATGGGCGAGGCGAGGGTGCGCAGGGTGCCGGCGTCGGGGTGGTCGAGTTCGGTGACCATGCCGCGCGCGACGACCTGGGGGTGCCGCAGGGCCTCGTCGACGGTGTTGATCGGCCCGACGGGTATCTCCGCCTCGGTCAGCAGCACGGCCCATTCCTTGGCACCACGGGCACCCAGCGCGCGCTCGATGAGCGGGAGCAGCTCCTCGCGATGGCGGACCCGGTCCGGGTTGGTCGCGAAGCGTGGGTCGTCAGCGAGTGCGGCGAGCCCGATCGCGGTGGCGAAGCGGCGCCACAGCCCGTCGTTTCCGGCAGCGACCATGAGGTGACCGTCGGCGGTGGGAAACGCCTGGTAGGGCACGATCGTGGGATGGGCCGAACCGTAGCGCTGCGGGACGCTGCCGGAGGCGAAGTACCCACCGGCGACATAACTCAGCCAGGCCACCTGGCCGTCCAGCAGCGACACATCGACCCAGTCGCCGGTGCCGGTGTGCTCGCGGTTGCGGAGGGCGGCGAGAATGCCGATGGCGGCCCACATCCCGGCGGCCAGGTCGGCCGGCGACACCCCGAAGCGCACGGGCGGCCCGGTGGGTTCGCCGGTCACGCTCATGACGCCGCTGACCGCCTGCGCGATCGCGTCGTAGCCGGGCTCGTTCCGGTACGGCCCGGTCTGCCCGTAGCCGCTGACCGAGGCGTACACCACGGCCGGATTCCGTTCGCGGACCTCCTGGTAGCCCAGGCCGAGGCGGGCCGCCGTACCGGGCCGGAAGTTCTCCACGACGACATCGGCGGTGGTGGCCAACTCCCGTATCAGGCGCAGGCAGTCGGGGTCCTTGAGGTCGACGGCGATACCGCGCTTGTTGCGGTTGACGCTGTGGAAGTACGCCGCGTCCTCGCCCTGGAAGGGCGGCCCCCAGGCACGGGTGTCATCGCCGGAGACGGTGTCCTCGACCTTGATCACATCAGCGCCCAGGTCGGCCAGCACCATGGTGCAGAACGGCCCCGACAGGATGCGGGACAGATCGAGGACCTTCAGACCGGTGAGGGCTCCGTCGTGAACGAGCCAGGGCTTGGGCTGTGGTGTGGTGCGCATTGCGGTGTCACGCCTCTGTTCCAGTGGGTTTCGCCGGGCGGCCGGACGTCAGGCGCCCAGTTCGAGCAGGAGCTCCATGCAGATGGCGGTGGCGTCGAGGAAGTAGTCGACGCGCAGGTTCTCGTTGGGCGCGTGGTTGGCCTGGTCGGCGTTGGCCAGCGGCAGGCCGATGCTGGGCACGCCGAGGATCCCGGTGAAGATCCAGTCGGGAAGCGTGCCGCCATAGGCGGGGATCAGCAGCGGGTCACGCCCGGTCACCCGGGAGATGGCACGCGCCACCCTGGGCGTATGGGGGTTGTCGATCGAGGTCCGGGACGCCGGTACGCCACCGGCCATGGTGACCGTCACCTCGGGGGCATGGGCCCGCAGATGTGCGGCCACCCGCTCGAAGACGGTCTGCGGATCCTGGCCCGCCGTCAGCCGGATGTCGACGCCCGCCTCCGCGGTGTCGGGGATGATCGTCCGGTCCACATCCCCCGTGGTGATCCCGTTGATCGTGAGCGTGGGACGGTCGGCCAGCCGCTCGTAGAAGGACAGTCCGTTGAACGCGGGGTCCATCTCGGTGAGTCCGATTTCCCCGAGGACTTCCTGGAGGTCGAGCGGGAGGGCGGCGAACGCGGCGCGGTCAGCGTCGGACAGCGGTTCCCGGCCGTCGTCGAAGCCCTCGACGAGGACCCGGCCGCTGGTGTCCTTGAGACTGGCCAGCGCCTGCACCAGCTGCCATGCCGGGTTGGGCGCGACATTGCCGAAGTTGCCGGAATGCAGCGGACGGCTCGCACCGGTCGCGCCGATCCGGAGCTGGAGCATGCCGCGGACCCCGTGCGAGACACACCATTCACCGGACTCGTGCACCGAACGGTCGCTCCAGACCACGAGATCGCAGTCGAACAGCTCCTTGTGCGCGCGCAGGGTGTCCGCCAGTGTGGGGCTGCCGATCTCCTCCTCGCCGTCGAGCAGCACCGTGACCGTGCAGGGGAGCGCGCCGAGGTGCTCGTCGAACAGGCGCAGCGCCTGCAGATGCGCATAGTGCTGCCCCTTGTTGTCACCGGTGCCGCGCCCCCAGATCCGCCCGTCCCGCAGGACAGGTGTGAAGGGTTCGGAGTCCCACTTCTCGCGTGGCCCGGCCGGCTGGACGTCGTAGTGGCCGTAGAGCAGGACGTGCGGCGCTCCCTCCGGCCCCGCACGGTGGCCGACCACCAGTGGCCGGCCCTTGCCGACGAGCACCGACGGAGTCAGACCGGCCCGCTTGACCTCTTCGACGGCGACATCGGTCGCGGCGGGGAACCCCTCGCCGGTCGCGCTCACACTGGGCTGGCTGACGTACTCCATCAGTCCGGCGATGAGTTCGTCCTGGCGGTCCTGCACGAGTTCTCGCGGCGTGGCGGGGAGTTGGGCGCGGATCGTGGAAGCGTCCGTCATCGTTGACCTCGTTCTTTCCTGGGCACTGTCGGGCGTGGCGCCCGTCAGGCGGGGTTCGTCGGGCGGTGCGGAGTGCGGCCGGTGCGTCAGCGCAGGGCGAGGAAGCGGCGGCTGGCCAGCAGAGAGGCGATGCTCAGGACGCCGGCCACCATGATGTAGAAGCTGGGCGAGAGGTGGCTGCCGGTGGCGGCGATCATCCAGGTGATGATCACGGGCGCGAAGCCGCCGAAGGACATCACGCCGATGTTGTAGCTGAGGGACAGACCGGTGCCGCGGGTCGCGGTCGGGAAGGCCTCGGACATCAAGGCGGGCAGCGCACCGAAGTAGCAAGCCTTCAAGATGCCGAGGATGAGCATCACCGCGCCCATCACCAGCAGCGACGGGCTGCCGGACAGCAACAGGAACAGCGGGTAGATGCTGAGGATCATTGCGGTCCCGGCAATGAGCATGACCTTGATGCGGCCGACCCGGTCCGAGAGATGACCGATCAGGGGAGTGACGGTCGTCAGTGCCACGCCGGACACCGCCGCCCCGATGAAGCCGGCGGAGGACGGCAGACCGAGGACCTCGTGTGCGTAGGTCGGCATGTAGACGATCACGTAGGTCACCGCGGTGGACATCACCAGTGCGCCGACCATGAGGAGCACCGGCAGCTTCTGGGTCCGGAGTACTTGGCGGACCGGGGTCGTCTCGGCCTCTCCCGCTTCGGCGGTGCCGACGAACTCGGTGGTCTCCGGGACATGGCGGCGGATCATGTACCCCACCGGGCCGATCAGCAGGCCGACGAAGAACGGAATGCGCCAGCCCCAGGAATCCAGCTGCGCTCCCGAGAGGCTCAGACTCAGTACGGTGCCGAAGGTCGCAGCGAGCAGTGTCGCCAGGCCCTGCGAGGCGAACTGCCAACTCGCCATGAATCCCCGCCGGTCGGCGGACTGTTCGGCCAGAAATGCCGTCGCGCTGCCGAACTCACCACCCGCCGAGAAGCCTTGGAGCAGACGGGCCAGCAGAATCAGTAGCGGTGCGGCAATGCCGATGGATTCATAGGTGGGCATCACGGCGATCAGCAAAGTGCCGATCATCATGAGCCGAATGGTGATCAGCAGCGCGGCCTTCCGCCCGGTGCGGTCCGCGTACGTTCCCAGGACCAGTGCGCCCAACGGCCTGATCAGATATGAGACCCCGAACGTGCCGAAGGCGAGCATCAGGGACACCGTCGGATCACTGGTGGGGAAGAATGCCCTGGAGATCGAGGCCGCAAAGAATCCGTACGAGGTCAGGTCGTACCATTCGAGTGTGTTCCCAGCCGTGGCCGCGAGCACGGCACGCCTGGCCCGACTCTTGGTGACGGGCTTCTCGACATTCATCTGACCTGTCTCTCTAGCGGTCGTCATGAGTGTTACTCCCTCGGGTCGAGCAGGCGAACTGTCGCGCGGGGTGGCACCGCCCTATGGGCGCGTCCGAAGCGGAAGAGATGGATCCGTGGACTCGTTGAGCGATGACGCTAGAGGCACCGGATCGTTCGCACAATCGCAACTTCTAGAACACCTGATTGCCCAAAAGGCAACGGCCGCGTGAACGCCCTCACACTGCGGGAAGGTCCGCCCACCGCGTGATCCCGCCGGGGTCGACACGGATACCG
Source organism: Streptomyces sp. P9-2B-2 (assembly GCF_030406865.1). Classification (NCBI taxonomy): domain Bacteria; kingdom Bacillati; phylum Actinomycetota; class Actinomycetes; order Kitasatosporales; family Streptomycetaceae; genus Streptomyces; species Streptomyces sp. P9-2B-2. Next base: position 2,860,698 of record NZ_CP129126.1, read on the forward strand.
TGCCGGGCGGACAGGGCGGTGACGATGGCGTTCCCACGGCCGTGTTCCGCCGGGTACCGGCCGTCGGCGGGCCGGGGTACGGACCCGGCGGGACCCGCGTCGGTGACCTCGATCCGCAGCGCACGAGGCCCCTCGGCCACCGTCCGCGACACCTGTAGCACGGCCGGAGGGAGCGCATGCGTGACCGCGTTGGTGACCAGTTCCGAGATCACCAGGACCGCGTCCTCAATGGCGGCGGCAGGCAGATTCCAGCCGGTCAGTACGGTCTGCGCGCGTCGGCGCACCAGGCCTACGGCCTCCGGGATGTGCGGCAGCGGAAAGAGAAATTCCGCGTCCCGCCGCGGCGTCGCATGCGAGCCGGAGTATTCAATGGGGGCTGTCGCATTCATCGTTTTCCCCTGCCTCGGCTGCCTGCGGGGAGGATGCACACCTGAGCGGCTAAGGGTCCCTGGGCCGACCGCTGATCGATGAATTCGCCGTATGCGGGGGCGCTTTTCGTCTTACGGTCCGCCCGGCCGGGTGAGCCCGCAGGGCATATGACGAAGGTAGGCACCGCCCGACCATTCACGCAATCGCAATTTATAGAACAAATCGTTGCCCAGAAGACAATGCCGCCATAAGCTGAAGGCATGCTGAACAGTCCGGCTCTTGAGTACTTCCTCGAAGTTGTCCGCACCGGCTCGGTCAACGAGGCGTCCAGGCGACTGCTGGTCGCAGGCTCGGCCATCAGCCGGCAGATCGGCAAACTCGAGCAGGAAATCGGGGTGCCGCTCTTCGAGCGCCGCCCGCGCGGAATGGTGCCGAGCGAAGCGGGCACCCTCCTCGCCGCTTATGCGCGCCGCGCCGCACTGGAAACCGATCAGGTACTCGCGGAAATCCGCGGCCGCGGCCGGCTGGGGACCATTGTCCGGGTGGCCAGTTCACATGGTGCCGCGCAGGAGTTCCTCCCGTCCGCCATGGCCTCCTTCCGTAAGGACCATCCGGGCACCACGTTCCATCTGCCCGTGGTAGCCCCCTCATTGGCCACGCAAATGGTCCAGGACGGCTCGGTCGACCTGGCCGTCACCTTCAGCCTGGCCCCCGCTCCCGACGTCCGCGTCATACACGCCCAGCGGGCCCCGATCCAGGCCCTGGTCCGATCCGACCACCCCCTCGCCTCGCGCAACGAGATCCACCTGCACGAGCTCCTCCCCTATCCGGTCGCACTCACCGAAGAAGGCACCACGAACCGGCGCCTCTTCGACCTCTGCTGCTCGATCGAGGGAATCGCCTTCGAACCCCTGCTGGTCAGCTCCAGCTCCAGCGTCCTGTCGGCCTTCGTCAAAGAGGCCAACGCCGTATCGCTGATCGGCCACATCAGTGTCCATGAACGTCTGCGCGTCGAGGGCCTGAAGTCCATCACCATCCTCAACCCGGAAATGCACCTCCGCACCATCCAGATCCAGGCCATGGCCGGCCGCCAACTCCCGGCGGTGGTGACCGAGTTCGCCGACCACCTCATCCATCAACTAGGAGAAACAGAGGTGTAGCAACAGCAACCGCGCCGCGCCCGTCTCTCCCCCGCACCCCGCACCGGGGTTTCCCTCGCACACCCGAACCGGCCCATCCCCCTCCACTTGACGGCTGTTCGACACCCCTCCGCGGGCTCTCCGTTACGTGACCGGCAATGGGTGGGCACAAAAGGTTCTTAGTCTCCCTCTCCTGACAAACGCACAGAATCTCGGCCCCGCGCACCCGGCGGAGACAGTTCGCGTTGTCACCGGCATCCTCCGATTGACTCAAAGAGCCTTGGAGCCCCGCATGTTGATGCAGTTACCGTCTCGCCGTAACAGCTTCCGCTCAGCCGCAACCGCCGCAGTGGCCGCCCTCGCGGTGCTTGCCCCCGCCGCCGGAGCCCTTGCGGCCACCGGAGCACCGCACCCCGCGGCGTCCGACAGCAGACCCCCAGGCCACCCCGAGGGGGGCGGCCAGTATGTCCGTACGGTGAAGCTCGCCGACGGCGTCTCCATCGGAAAGATCTACAAGCTCGGTGATCACCACCACCGCGTGGAAGGCTTCGCCAACGGCTCCTCGTTCGGCTCCATCGAGGCCGGCCCGGCCGCCCCCTACGCCGCGGGCAACCTCAACGGGCTGATCACCGCACTGGACAACAACGGCAACGTCGTCTCCTGGATCCAGCGGACCTCTCAGGGCAGCGGGCCGCACACCGAGAAGCTCGCCGACGGCGAAACGGTCGCCAAGGTGACCAAGCTCGGCGCCCAGCACCACAAGGCCGCGTTCTCGCGCGGCGGGCGCATGCTCGGCTCCGTGGTAGCCCACGGCGCCACCACACCGTACGGGGTCACCCGGATCGGCAAGCTGTGGATCGTGCTGGACCTCGACGGCGGCATCGCCTCCTACGTGGGCCGGCCGATCCCGACCGGGGCGTAGGGCGCCGGCCCGTCAGCCGCCCCATGGCCACGGTGCCGTCAGTCGTGACCATGCACGTGCCGATCACGACTGAGGGGTGGATCCGGCAGGTGCAGCGGGACGACAGCGGTACGGCCGTGACTCGGCGGAGGCGCTCCGACAGGCAGCGGCTTATCGGCGCTCTGCCCCCACGGTGAAAAATGATCAAGGCCCAGGAATCCGAATTCCTCTCGGATGACCTGGGCCTTTGTCGTTTCACACAAGGAGTGGGCACAACAGGATTCGAACCTGTGACATCTGCTTTGTAAGAGCAGCGCTCTACCGCTGAGCTATGCGCCCTTGCCGAGCCGACAGACTACCTTGCCTCCGGGGCTGAACTGCAAACCAGTGCTCGAAGGGCGAACTTACCGGCCGGTGTGTTCGTTTCCGGTGAGTGGGAGAATGAGATTCGGTCCTGGGGCGATCCGATTCGGGAGAGGGAAGTGACGGCGACAGACACTCAGCCGCATGAGCAGCGAGAACGCCGTCGCGCCCGTGGGGGCCCGGTCCGGGATGTGGTGGCGCTCATGTTGCTGCCGTTGCCGCTGGTGGTGGCGATGGCGCCGTGGTCGTTCGCGGGTGGCGGGACCCGTCGCTGGTTCGGGCGGGGGGAAGGCCAGCGGGCCGATGCGCAGGCCGCGAAGGATGCCGCGGCGGCGTCGTTCTACGAGCTGGACACCGCGCACCGGGATCTGCGGATCTCCATAGAGACGATCACCGCCGTCGACACCTCGCCGCCCGCGCGGAGGGCGGCAGAGGAGTACGAGGGCTTCGGCCGGCGGATCGACGAGGTGAGTCAGGGGTACATCACCGCGGTCGACTCCCACGATCTGGACCGGGACGACCTCGACGGCGCCGCGATGGCGCGGGCGCGGGCCGATCTGACCCGTGCCAAGCAGGAGCTGGACCGGGTCAAGGGCGAGCTGGACCGGTTCGCGCAAGGGCTGGGGCCGCTGCTTCAGTCCGCCGAGACGCAGCTGGCGCGGCTGGCGCCGGCCGTGGAGCGGGCCCGGCAGGCGCTGCTGGCGGCGAGCAATGCGCTGGACGCGGTCCGTGCGCAGGGTCTGAAGGCCGATGATCTCGCGGCCCGGCTGGCGGCGCTCGGGCCGGAGCTGACCAAGCTCAATCAGGGCGCCGGGCAGCATGGCGTACAGGAGACGATCCGGCGCGCCGACGATGTGCTGCGCCAGGCCGAGGGCGTACGGACCGAGGCCGAGCGGCTGCCGGGAAAGGCTGCGGAGATCGACAAGCGGCTGGTGTCGCTGCGGACCCGGGCGCAGGCGATCACGACGCGTGCCGGGAAGGTCGACCCGGTCCTCAGCGAGCTGCGGCGGCGGTACAGCGCGGCGTGCTGGCAGGACCTCCAGCAGGTGCCGGAGCAGGCCGCGCAGTCCGTCCAGCAGGCCGAGGTCAAACTGCGGGAGGCGCAGCAGGCGCGGGACGAGCAGCGCTGGGCGGATGCCACGAGCCGGTTGGCGACCGTACGCGCCCTGCTGGACACCACCGATGAGGCGGTCTCGGCGGCCGGTGACCGGCTACAGCGGCTGGATGCGGTCTCGTTCGACCGGCAGAAGGAGGTCGAGCGGACCCGCTTCGCCGTACGGGACGCGCAGCGGCTGGCGATGAGCGGGCGCAGCACCCCTGATCCGCGGCATGCCGGTCCCCTGGACGATGCGGTGGCGCGGCTGGACCGTGCGGTCGCGGGCCTGGAGGGGCGCCATCCGGACTGGTGGCACTTTCTGCTGGAGACCGAGGCGGTACGGGAGACGGCGGCCCGGGTGGTGCAGGAGATCCGGGACGCCAGGGGCGGGGCCGGCGGCTGAAACTCCGGGTCCGGCCTCGGGGTGGGACCTTGCCGGGTCCGGTGTGCGAGCTTGTGCCGCCGGGCCGGAAGCCCAGCGGGCCAGGAGGGCGGCTCTGTGCTGCCTCGCCACCGGGCGCGATGGCGTGAACTGCCACCCGGGCGGATCCTGAAGTGGAGTACGGCCCAGTCGGCACCTGCGCGAAGGAGGCCGGACATGGCTACTGGGGCTACTGGCCAGACCCTGCACGGGCCCGCGAACCCGCTCCACCGGGTGAAGCAGCGGCACCACACACGGCTCGACGAGCATCTGCCCGTGGACCACCGGCTCAGCAAGGTCTACCGCATCGGCGCCGGGCTGATGGGCCTGGTACTGATCGCATTCGGCATCCTCGGGCTGACCCACCACATCGGCTACTTCGACACCGGCGGCGACACCGTTGCCGGGCTGAACACCAACGGCACGCTGAGCGTGCTCTCGATCGTCGTCGGCGCCATCCTCGTCGTCGGCATGGTGATCGGCGGGAACTTCGCCTCGACCCTCAACATCGTGCTCGGCGCCCTCTTCCTCCTGAGCGGATTTGTGAACCTGGCGCTGCTGGACACCGGCGTCAACTTCCTCGCCTTCCAGCTCCAGAACGTCCTGTTCAGCTTCCTGGTCGGGCTGATGCTGCTGGTCTTCGGGATGTACGGGCGGGTCAGCGGCGGCCTCTCCCACGACAATCCGTACTGGCGCGCCCGGCACCCGGAGGAGGCGGAGCAGTTCGACCGCGGACAGCTGCATCCCGTCTCCGGCATGACGGCCGCACGGCAGGCGGCACGGGTCAAGATGCAGGGCTCCCCGCATGCCGGGCGCGGTTCGTTCGGCGCCGGCACGAGCGGGAGCAGAAGGCACACCACTGCCCTGGATCCCGGCACCCGGTCCGGTGGCGACACCAAGAAGCCCTGAGCCGGGGCGCGGAGACCTCAGGGCGTACCGAGGTGGGAATGGGGTGCTCGGTACGCCCTGATGGCTGGGTGGAGTGGGGCGAGTGAGGTGGGTGGGATGACTGGAGTGGGAGCAGGAGCAGCACCATGAGCCGTTCGGGGCACGCCGACTCCTCAGGCCACGGCGCTCACCACGGGGCGGTCGAAACGCTCGCCAAGCGGATCTTCAAGGGCACCTACGGGGAGGGGGACAGCCTCGTACTGCCGGAGGTGATGGCGGAGCTGGACGTGAGCCAGACCGTGCTGCGGGAGGCGATCAAGGTGCTGGCCACCAAGGGTGTCCTCGGGGCCGACAAGAAGCGGGGCACGTTCGTCCGCCCCCGGGAGGACTGGAATCTCCTGGACACGGACGTACTGCGGTGGAAACTGGCGGCCGGCGTCTCATCCGACTTCTTCGCCGATGTGCTCGAACTGCGCCGTTCCATCGAGCCCGCGGCGGCCGGGCTCGCCGCGGAACGCCGCACCGACGAGGATCTGGCGGCCCTGGACGCCGCGTTGAGCGAGATGGCCGCGTCCGACAACGACCCGGTGCTGCTCGTGCGGGCCGACGCGTCCTTCCACACGGCGATGCTGATCGCGTCGAACAATCGCTTCTACGCGCAGATGCACCGGGTGATCGTGCCGGTGCTCGTCCAGCGCGACCGGGCGGTGCTGGACGAGCACGGCGCGTTCGACCACCCCCATGCGATCCATGCCGCGGTCGTCGAGGCCATACGGAACCGCGACGTCGACGGGGCCTATATGGCGATGCTCGAACTGCTCGATGTGTCCGCGCGGGAGCATCCGTAGGTGTGGGAGGACCCGTAGTTGCGGGAGCAGTCGTAGTGGGGGACAGATGTGGCGGGGATGGATGTGGCGGGGGCGGACGGTTGCGTTCCGGGGAGCGGTGTTCGGTTACCGCGGCGACGTGGGTGGGCAGGAGGCCGCACACAAGGGTCGGCGTATGCGTGGCCGGGGCGAACGGTCGGCGCGGGCCGTACGTTCCGGCTCCTCCGCACAGGCCACGCGCCACGTTCGCGCGCCGCCCGCCGCCGGCCACCCGCCGCACGTCGAAAGGACGGACCGGTCCATGAAGATCAGCCGCATCGAGACGTTCCTCGCCCCGCCGCGCTGGATGTTCGTACGGGTGGAGACCGATGAGGGCGTCGTGGGCTGGGGTGAGCCGGTGGTCGAGGGGCGGGCCGAGCCGGTCCGGGCGGCCGTGGAGGTGCTGGCCGAGTACCTCCTGGGGCAGGATCCGGCGCGTATCGAGGACCACTGGCAGGTCATGACCAAGGGCGGCTTCTATCGCGGCGGGCCCGTCCTGTCGTCCGCCGTCGCCGGCCTGGACCAGGCGCTGTGGGACATCAAGGGGAGGCGGCACGGTGTCCCCGTCCACCAGCTGCTCGGCGGGCCGGTCCGCGAGAAGATCCGCGCCTACGCGTGGGTGGGCGGCGACGAGCCGCAGGCCATCCGCGACGCGGTCACCGCGCAGACCGAGGCGGGCTTCACCGCTGTCAAGATGAACGGCTGCGGCAAGATGACGCCGGTGGCGACCCGCGCCGAAGTGCGGGCATGTCTGCTGCGCGCCGAGATCGCGCGCGAAGTCCTCGGCGACGAACGGGACTTCGGCCTCGACTTCCACGGCCGGGTCTCGCCCGCAAACGCCCGCAGGCTCCTTCCCCTGCTGGCCGAATACTCCCCGATGTTCGTCGAGGAGCCCGTCCTCTGCGACTACCTGCATGCCCTCCCTGACCTCGTGAACGCTTCTTCCATCCCCCTCGCACTCGGTGAACGTCTCTTCACCCGGCAGGAGTTCCTGGCTCCGCTGCAATCCGGTGTGGCGATCCTCCAGCCCGATATCTCGCATGCGGGTGGCATCTCCGAGCTGCGCCGGATCGCCGCGCTCGCGGAGGCGTACGGGGCGCAGCTCGCGCCACACTGCCCCCTCGGCCCGGTCGCGCTGGCCGCCAGCCTCCAAGTCGCCTTCACCACCCCGAACTTCCTCATCCAGGAACAGTCCCTCGGGATCCACTATCACCAGGGCGCCGAGCTGCTGGACTATGTCGCGGATCCGGAGCCGTTCCGCTTCCACGGCGGCTCGCTGCTGCGGACCGAGCGCCCCGGCCTCGGCGTGGAGGTGGACGAGGCCGCCGTGCGGGCGGCGGACCGCCGGGGGCACGCCTGGCGGAATCCCGTGTGGCGCCATGAGGACGGTGCGTTCGCCGAGTGGTGAGGGGGCGGGCGGGAGCGAGGAGCACTGATCGCTCCGGCTCGGTCCAGGGGCTCGATCCCGCCCCTCCCGGCCGGAATAATCAGCGGTGTCACCCGTGCGCCCGAACGGCCCGGTCGCGCAGTACGCACGCGACGGGGTGCAGGAGAAAGCAGGAACGCCATGGACTTCAGCACAGCGCTCCGGACCGAGCGGCTGATCGCCATCATCCGGGGCAGCGATGCGGAGGCGTCGTTCCGTACGGTCATGGCGCTTGCGGAGGCCGACCTTCCGCTGTTCGAGGTCTCGCTCAGCGGACACGACGCCCTCACCGTCATCCAACGGGCGCGTGCCGAGCTCGGCGATGCGGCCTGGCTCGGCGCCGGCACCGTCCTGACCGCCGCTGACGCCCGGCGCGCCGCCGAGGCCGGGGCCAATCTCATCGTCACACCCGGTCTGGGGGCCGGTCTGGAGGAGTCCGTACGGCAGGGGCTCTCGACGCTCGCCGGGGTGCTGACGCCGTCCGAGGTGATCGCGGCCGATGCGCTGGGCGTCTCGGCCCTGAAGCTGTTCCCGGCGTCGGTCGGCGGGCCCGGGTATCTCCAGGCGCTCCGCGCTCCCTTCCCCGAGCTGCCGTTCGTGCCGGTCGGCGGGGTGGACGCGGCCGCCGCACCGGCGTACTTCGCCGCCGGAGCGGTCGCCGTGGGCGTCGGCTCGCCGCTGATCGGGGATGCGGCGGACGGCGGTGACCTGGACGGACTGCGCAAGCGCGCGGCGGAGTTCAAGGCGGCCTGCGCACTATGACGGGGCAGCCGACCACCGCGGGCGACGAGGGCGGGGGCACCACCGCTCCCCTCCCCGGAGCGGCAACCGGCCGTGCGCTGCTTCCCGGGCAGCCCGGCCGCCCGGACGTCTTCACCTTCGGGGAGACCATGGTCGCCCTACGGGGCAGCGGCCCGCTGAAGCTCGGCGGCACGATGAACGTCTCGATCGCCGGGGCGGAAAGCAATGTCGCGATCGGCCTGGCCCGCCTCGGGCACCACGTCCGCTGGGCGGGTGCGGTCGGCGACGACGAGGCCGGGCAGCTGGTGCTGCGTACGCTGCGTGCCGAGGGCGTCGAGATATCCGGCGCCGCGACCGACTCCGGCGCCCCGACCGGGCTGCTGCTCTTCGAGCCGCGGCTGCCCGAGGTCACCCGGGTGCACTACTACCGCGCAGGTTCGGCCGGCTCCCGGCTCACCGCGGAAGTGATCCGGCGCGCCTTCTCCGCCGCTCCGCCCCGCGTCCTGCATCTGACGGGCATCACTCCGGCCCTGAGCCCCACCGCCCGCTCGGCGGCCCGGTGCGCCCTGCAACTGGCCCGGGAACATGGCTCGTTGGTCTGTCTCGATGTCAACTTCCGCGCTCGCCTGTGGACCGCCGAAGAGGCCGCCGAGGTCCTCCGCGAGTGGATTCCCGCGGTGGATGTCCTGATCGCCTCTGATGACGAGCTGCCGCTGTGCCTGCCCGGCGGCGGGGGCGGGGAGGGCTCGGCACTGCCCCTCCCGCCTCAGGAAGTCGCGGCCGACGACGCCGCGGCCGCCGTGGCGAGGCAGACCGGGCTCCTGCTGGACCAGGGGGTCGGGGAGATCGTGGTCAAACTCGGCGCGGCGGGGGCGACGGCCTTCACCCCCAGCGGCTCCCTGCACCGGCCCGCCAAATCAGTACGCGCCGTGGATGCCGTGGGCGCCGGCGACGCCTTCGTGGCGGGCTATCTGTCAGCGGTTCTGGACGGCGAAGGAACGGCCGGGCGTCTGGAGCGCGCCGTCACCACCGGGGCGTTCGCGGTCGCGTCGCCCGGTGACTGGGAGGGCGCGCCGACCCGCTCGGAGCTGAGCATGCTGGGCGCGCCGCCCGGCACCGTCGTGCGCTGAGTGATGCCGCGGCTAACCTGTGCCCGTGCCTCGTTACGAATACCGGTGCCGTCCCTGTGGCTCCACCTTCGAGCTGAACCGGCCGATGGCCGAGTCCTCCGCCCCGGCCGTCTGCCCCGAGGGCCACGAGGACACCGTGAAGCTCCTCTCCACGGTCGCCGTCGGCGGCTCCGCGTCCGCCCCCGCCCGCGCCCCGAGCAGTGGGGGCGGCGGAGGCGGCGGTTGCTGCGGAGGCGGCTGCTGCGGCTAGGAGGCGCCGGGCTGCACCGCTTCCTGGCCACCCTGGGGCGCGCTCATCTCGGCGCGGTCAAGGGTCGCTACCGCTTGCGCGCCAGCGTCACACCGTCCGCCACGGTGAGGATCACCGCCTCCATCCGAGGGTCCGCCAGCACATGGTCGTTGAACGCCCTGATCGCCAGGGCGTTCCCGGTGGCCGCCGGGTCGGCGACCTCCCCGTGGTACAGGACGTTGTCCGCGACGATCAGGCCTCCCGGCCGCAGCCGGGGTACCAGCTCCTCCCAGTAGGCGATGTAGCCGCCCTTGTCCGCGTCGAGATAGACGAGGTCGATATGCGGCTCGTCCGGCATCGCCCGCAGCGTTTCCAGCGCGGGCGCGATCCGCAGGTCGATACGGTCCGCGACCCCGGCCTTCGCCCAGGACTCCCGGCCGTAGGCAGTCCATTCCTCGGAGACATCGCAGGCGATCAGCGTGCCGTCCGCGGGCATCGCCTGAGCCATGGACAGCGTCGAGAAGCCGGTGAACGTCCCTACCTCGACGACATGCCGGGCCCCGGTCAGCCGCACCAGGAACGCGAGCAGCGGCCCCTGTTCCTCGGCCGACTGCATCCCCGCCGCCTCGGGGAACTGCTGGTGTGTGAGCTCCACGATGTCCCGCTGCGCGGCGTTCAACGGCGGATTGTGGGCGAGGACGTACTCGTACATCTCCGGTGTGATCGGCGTGCTCTTGGACTCCACCACTGGCTCTCCTCTTGATCAAGGATCGCGGTCTCGGCCGGTCACCGGACGGTGCAGCCAACCGCCCCGGCGAGACTAGTCGAGCTGATCCCCGACCGGCGGCAATCCCCCGTCTCATGTCCCCAAGTACCGCAAAACCGCCAGCACCCGGCGTGAATAACCTGAGGTCCCGGTCAGACCGAGCTTGTCGAAGATCGCGTTGATGTGCTTCTCCACGGCGCTCTGCGAGATGTGCAGCCGGACCGCGATGGCCGCGTTGGTGTGGCCCTGCGCCATCTCCCGGAGCACCTCCTGCTCGCGTGCGGTCAGCGTCCCCAGCGGATCCGTGCGACGGCTGCGCATCAGCAGCTGCCGTACGACTTCGGGGTCGAAGGCCGCCTTTCCGGTACTCACCCGTTCCAGCGCGTCCAGGAACTCGTCCACCTGGACCACCCGGTCCTTGAGCAGATAGCCCACCCCCTCGCTGTCATCGGTCAGCAGCTCTGTCGCATAGCGGCGCTCGACATATTGCGAGAGCACCAGGACGCCGATACCGGGCCAGCGCTCCCGGATCTGCATGGCGGCGCGCAGCCCCTCATCGGTGTGCGTCGGCGGCATCCGGACGTCCACGACCACCGCGTCCGGCTTCTCGCCCTCCTCCCCCGCCTGCTCCAGCACGGCGATCAGCTGATCGGCGTCGCCGACCGCGGCTGTCACCTCATGCCCCTCCTCGGCGAGCAGGCGCACCAGGCCCTCGCGCAACAGGATCGAATCGTCGGCCAGCACTACGCGCACGGCAACTCCGCGGTGATGGTGGTCGGTCCGCCGGCCGGGCTGTCCACCCGGAACCGGCCGTCGACGGCGGCGACCCGGCGGGCCAGCCCGAACAGGCCGCTGCCGGAGGAATCCGCGCCGCCCGGTCCGTCGTCCTCGATATGCACGAGCACGGCGCCCTCGCCAGGGGCGACGCGGACCGTTATCCGTCCGGCGCCGGAATGCTTGACGGCGTTGGTGACGGCTTCGGAGACCACGAAGTAGGCGACCGTGGCCACGGCGGTGTCGGGTTCGGTGGCGAGTGCGTAGTCGAGGCATACGGGGATGGCCGAGCGTTCGGCAACCGTTTCCAGGGCTGCACGCAGCCCTGCTTCGTCCAGCACCGTCGGATAGACCCGCCAGGCCACTTCGCGCAGCTCGGTCAGGGCCTGGCCGCTCTCTTCGTGGGCCTGGCGCAGGAGTTGCTCGGCGCGGCGCGCGTCCTGGCTGCGCAGCGCGCGGCCGAGCAGCATCCCCAGGGCGACCAGCCGCTGCTGCACACCGTCGTGCAGATCGCGTTCGATACGGCGACGCTCGTCATTGACCGCGAAGATGACGCCGGCCCGGGTGGCGGCCAGTTCCTCGATGCGGCGCTCCAGCGTCTCGTGGTGGCTGGGGCCGAGGTAGTACCGCGCGAGCCGGGTCTCCAGCCCGGCGACCCCGAAGGTGCCCTGGAGGCTGAGGAAGAGGAGGAAGAGGCCGCCGATGCTCGAGAGCGCGAGGTTGCCGGGGTGGCGGACGTCGGTGAGCAGCAGGATGAAGATCCAAGAGATGCCGTACGCCACTCCGATCAGCGCCGCGCCCAGGACGAGAGCGCCCAGCACACCCAATCCCCAGCGCAGGGAGAGATATTGCAGGGCCCGGTGATCCGCGTACGCGTCCGAGGTGTCGGCAGCGACATAGACGCGGAGGCGGCGCCGATGGGTCTCGGTCAGGGCTCGCGCGGCGGCGGCCAGGGGCTTGAGGACCACGCGACGGCCGCGCGGCCAGGCGAACACACACAGCAGGGAGACGCCGGAGAGCACGACGAAGGGGAACTCGGCCACCGCGAGTACGGCACCGAGCACCAGACCTGTCGCCAGACGTAATCCGCGCCGCGCAATTCCCAACATGATCAAAACGCTAGCCGCATCGTGCGTCCGCGCACACTGCGGAAAACCGCAGTCTTTCGTGCGGTGTACCGCAATGTGCCGCGAGGCGAGAATTCTTAGCGTTGAAACATGATCGAAAGCATCGGAAGCACCGCACCCGGCTGGATCACCGACCTCATGGACACGCTCGGCGCGCCCGGCGCGGGTCTGGCCATCGCCGCCGAAAATCTCTTCCCGCCGCTGCCGAGCGAGGTGATTCTGCCGCTGGCGGGCTTCGCGGCCGCCCGCGGCAGCATGTCTCTGTTCTCCGCCCTCGCGTGGACGACCCTCGGCTCGGTGATCGGCGCCCTGGCGCTCTACGGCGTGGGCGCGTTGCTCGGGCACGAGCGTACGGTCGCGCTCGCCTCGAAGCTGCCGCTGGTCAAGGTCTCCGACATCGAGAAGACGGAGCGCTGGTTCCGGCGGCACGGGACGAAGGCGGTGTTCTTCGGCCGGATGATTCCCCTCTTTCGCAGCTTCATCTCGATACCCGCCGGAATCGAGCGCATGCCGATACCGGCCTTTCTCGCCCTGACCACCCTAGGCAGCTTCATCTGGAACGCGATCTTCGTCTTCGCCGGCTATCTGCTCGGCGACAGCTGGGAGGAGGTGACGGGGTATGTGGACGTCTACTCGAAGGTGGTCCTGGCGGCAACTGCGCTGGCGGTGGCGGCCTTTGTCATGGTCCGTGTCAGCCGGCGTGGCCCGGGGGCACGGCGCCGCGGATGAAGGCCCGCACGATTTCCTCGCCCGCGGCGACACCCCGCTCTTCGAGCGCCGTGACATGGGGAGCACTCCAGCCGGAGTCCGCCAGTTCCCCGTGCCCGGGCCGCCATCCGCGGTCCGCGGCCAGCAGCAGATCGGCATCGAGGAGGGAATCGCCGGCCGCGAGGATCTCGGACGCCCCGGTGCGGCGCGCCACTTCCGCCACGGCTGCGCTCTTGGTCAGCGGCTGCGGCACGGCATAGATCTTGCGGCCCTGAAGCGACACGGTCCAGCCGCGTGCGCCCGCCCAGCCGGCGAGGTCCTTCACCCAGGTGTCCGGCAGCAGCGGCCGCTCCACGACGAGATAGGCGAAGAGGTCCTCCGCGACACGCTCCTTGAGCAGCCAGGCCGGGTCGGCGGTGCGCACGAGATGCGCGCGGATCTCAGCGAGGGGCGCGCATTGCGCGGCGAGCCGCTCGGTGACGGTGCGCTGCCAGTCCCGGTCCGACTCGCCCCGTACGAGCAGGTGACCGCCGTTGGCGCAGACGGCGAACTCCGGTGCCGGGCCCGGGAGATGGATGCGGCCGTACTGCTCGCGGGTGCGGGTGGTGGTCGGCACAAAGGTGGTCCTGCCGGCCAGTTCGGCGAGCAGTCCGGCGGCCGTCTCCGTCATATAGGACAGCGGCTTGCGCTCATATGTCTCCACGCACAGGAGACGGGGGGCCTCGGCGTCGGGCATGGCGAGGCCCAGCGCGGCGGCCGAATAGATCAGGGTGCGGTCGAGGTCGCTGGCGATGATCGCGCTCATCAGGAGGCCACCGCCTTGCCGTCAGCGCCGGTGGCCCCGCGAGTGAAGCGGGGGTGGATCAACCCCACACAGGTATAGGGAAGTTCGTCGACCTCTTCGACGGGCACGCCCCGTTGTTCAGCCAGGAGGCGCACATGATCGAGATCGGTTCCGGCACCCCGCCGGGCCAGGATCTTCCAGGGGACCCGGCGCAGCAGTACGCGGGTGGTCTCCCCGACACCGGGCTTCACGAGGTTCACGTCGTCGATGCCGTATTCCTCGCTGATCCGCTCGACGGCCGCCCAGCCTTCCCAGGTGGGAGCCCGGTCGGCGGCCGCCAGTTCCTTCACCGCTTCGGCGACGTCCGGGGCGACCTCGTCGAAGCGCGCACTGACCGCGTCCAGGAAGGCGCGCGATACATCGGTCGGGGCCAGCTCGCGGTAGAACTTCGCGCCGTGGAAGTCGTCGGGGCCCACGAGGTCGTCGCGCAGGACGGTGCGCGATATGAGGCCGGAGACGGTGGAGTTGAGGCAGGCGGACGGGATGAGGAAGTCATCGCGGGTGCCGTAGGTCTCGACGCAGTTGCCGGGGTCGGCGAGCACAGCGATCTGCGGGTCGAAGCCCGGGAAGTCCTCCAGGGCCTGGGCGAGTTCGCGGGTGATGGCGCCCTTGCCGGTCCAGCCGTCCACGAACACGACATCCGCCGGATCGTGGTGGGCGGCCAGCCACCGGAGCGCGGTGGTGTCGATGCCCCGGCCGCGGACGATCGAGACCGCGTAGTGCGGCAGGTCCAAGCCGTGCACGTGCTGCGCCCAGCGACGCATCAGCACCCCGACGGGGGTACCCGCCCGTGCCAGCGACACCAGCACCGGACGTGGGCTGCGTTCGGCGAGCACGGTCTCGGTGACCGTCCCGACGGCCCGCGCGATCCGGCTCGCGGAGGTCCGCAGCGCACTGTGAAAGAGCGCCTGGTAGTCCTCGCTCGGCTGGTATTCGACGGGCAGCGACTCCGCGTAGTGGGCGCCGCCGCGCTGAATCGCCTCCTCGCGCTCCTCGGTCGGCGCTTCCAGGGTGACCTCGGAGAGATCCTGGAGCAGCCAGCCGACCTCGTCGGCGGTGTAGGAGGAGAAAGCGGGGCCGCGCAGCGGCTCGGGAAGCGGCATGGGTCCGGCCTGTGGTTGCGGGGCGTACGAGGGGATGACGGCGAGCAGCAGTCGGTCGGTGTGCGCGGCGAGCCGGCTCAGCAGACCGTCGGGGGCGTGCAGTTCGGGGAGGTCGCCGTGCGAATCCACGACGGCCACGATGGCGTCGAAGCGGCGCTCCGGGTCGGTACCGGCCGCGACGTTGTAGGCGTACCGCTCCCCCGCCCCGTCGGCAGGATCGTCGTGAGCGGGGAAGGACAGCCGGGTCCGTATCGCGTAGCCGGGGTCGTCGACGGCGAGCACCGGCGACCGGGTGGTGGTGGAGAAGAAGACACCCGTGCCTCCGGTCGAGGCAGACGGCTGGACGCCCCCGTGCGCAAGGACACCGCCCCCCGGCACGGTGCCGTCACCGGCCGCCGCCGCATCGGCGCTGTCCCGCGCGACGAGGGCGTCCAGAGCCTCAGCGATCCGCAGCGGTGCGTACATCAATTCCTCGCTACCGAGGACGAGGATGCGGCGGGCACCATCCAGTCGCCGCGCGATACGGGTCGCCATGCCCGGCAGCCCGGCCTCCAGGCGCGCCCGGTGTTCCGGCGTGAAACCGTGCCGACCGCCGTCCGGCAGCCCGGCGGGCCAGCCGAGGTCGACCCGTACGACGTCAGCGTCGCGGCCATCGGACGCTTCCGGAGCACCTGCCACAGTCTGCTCGCCGCCCATAGGAGCCGATGTACTCCCCGGCGCAGCCCCCGACTCCTGTGCGGCACCGGCCTCGTGCGCCGCACCGGCCTCATGCGCGGCGACGAGTTCCTGGCCTCGGATCAGCACGTCCGCGGGCAGCCGTACGCCGCCCGCGGCCAGTGCGATGAGGTCGACGCGGGCGCCCAGTTCCGCCGCGAACTTCTCCAGCCGGCTGCGGTCCGCGTCGGAGCGCATGTCGACCAGGGCGACGACCACGTACCGCTCGCGCGGGAAGTGCGCGTGCAGCGCCTTGATGGTGTTCAGAACGGTCCGGCCGGTGGAGAACTCGTCGTCGACGAGCACCAGCGGTCCGTCTCCGGCCAGGAGTGCGCGGTCCTCGGGGAGCAGCAGATGGGAGGTGGCATGGCTGTGCTCCTCCTCGAATCCGCCCACCTGCGCCACGCCGGCCACCGGGCGACGGGTGGAGTGCAGATACGGCGCGAGGGCCAGACCGTCGGCGACCGAATGCCCGAGGCCGGTGGCGGTCTCGGCGTAGCCCAGCACGACGGAGCGGGCGGCGGCCTCGTCACCCAGCAGCTTGCGCACGCGGCGGCCCAGCCCGAAGCCGGCGCCATGGACCACGCCCGGTCGCTGCGGCACATGCTTGCCGAGCACATTCGACACGAGCAGATGGGCCCGCTTGGGGTTACGCCGCAGCGCGAGCCCGAGCAGTTCCGGCAGCTCGTCCCCGCCGCTCAGCGAGACCCCGAGCCGACCGGCAACCCATTCTCCTGTCCAGACCACGCGTTTCGTCTCCTCCGTCGTCATGTTCATCTCGATCACCGCAGGTCAGGTCTGCGGAACACTCGCCGTCAGCAGCTCCACGAAGCCGATGCCCTCCCGGGCGACCCCGAACGCCTCGGCGCGCAGCAGGGTCCGCTCGGCCCAGGCGCGATGCGGCTTCACCTCGTTCATCTTGTTCGTGTACGAGGAGCGCAACACCCCACCGTCGCCCCGTTCGGGCCGGAGGATGTCGACCGCGTCGCTGAACTCCTCATGGCTGACGACCGAGAGGGCGTGCACCGGCGCGACATGGGAGGGGTGGATGCAGGTCTTGCCCTGAAGGCCGTTCGCGCGGTCGAGTTCGATCTCGCGCAGCAGGCCGTCCATATCGTGCTCGATCAGTGCCGTCCGGAGTTCCTCGGCGCGTCCGAGGAAGGGGCTGCGCCGCAGCTGCGGCTTGAACATCCGCTCGTGCAGCCGGAAGTACTCCCACACCGGGCCGGTGACCGTGAAGCCCGTGCCGTCCGCCCGTCCGAGCACATTCACCACGTCGGCGATCACGGAGGCGACGATCTGGACGTCGTAGGCCGTCATGTCGGGCGGTCTGCGCAGGCCGTAGGCGGAGCAGAAGTCCGTGACGCCGAGCCGCAGGGCCAGCACCCGGTCGCGGTATTTGTCGACGGCCCTGGCGATGCCCTGAAGCGTCTCGGCGCGGGTCTCCAGATGCAGCAGCTGCGGAGATTCCAGCACCGGCATGGCGAAGAGCCGGCGGGAGCAGTCGGACTCGGCCGTGGTCAGCGCCTCGAGGAACGGGACGCCACGTTCCTCGGTGAATTTCGGAAGTACAAATCCAGACAGTCTGTGGACCGCGCTACCCATGCGGCGCACGAGGTCCGGTATTTGACCGGGGGTGCGGACGCGGACGAACAGCAGCGGAAGGCCGGTACCGGCGGCGGCCGCCTCGTCGAGGAGACCGAGCTGCCGCACGAGGTTCTCCTCGCCGGCCTCGACATCCCCGTCCCCTATGGAGTCCTCAAGACACAGCACCATGGACAGCACGCCACGCCCGGCCTGCTTGAGGACGTCGGCGGCGAGACTCGGGCGGGTGGCCGGGCTGTAGAGCGTGGCCCCCAGAGCGACCGCGAGCGTGCGAGCCGGAGAATCGGCGGTGAACTCCACCGGCTCCTGGTGGAACAGTGCCTTCCGAGTCTCGGGCGCGAGATGCCCAAAATGCTGCATATAACTCCCCGTCTGCCTGCGGGACCCGGGCACCCCGCTGCGTCTCGCTGTCTGGATCCAGCCGGTAATCGTACGTCTGTGGGGGCCTGGTTAGTTCCCGCGTGCGTGAAAATCACGTAACCCCCACGAGGCGCTCAGGTGGCCGCAATCGCGATCCCCGCACGCCTCCGGGGCCCCCGCGTTGTCGCTGCGACCTCAGGGAAGGCAGGATTACCGCATGACGCACGCGATGCTGAAAGGGTCGAACGTACCCCTCGATGCCACGGCTGTTCGGGCCGTCCTGCGCTGGACGCCCGGCGCCGGTGTTCCCGATGTCGATGCCTCGGCCCTGTTGGTGAGCCCCGAGGGAAGCGTGCGCTCCGACGAGGACTTCGTCTTCTACAACCAACCGCGCCACCCCAGCGGCCTGGTCCGGCATCTGCCCAAGACCCAGCTCGCCGACAAGCTGACCGACACCATCGAGGCGGATCTGGCGGCGCTGGAACCGTCGGTGGACCGGGTCGTGCTGGCCGCCTCCTCGGACGGCGGCGCGTTCGCGGGCGTCACGGATCTCCAGGTCCTGCTGTACGACGCGGCGGCGAGCGACGGCGAGCCGCTCGCAGTCTTCGACGTGGTGCCCGAGACCGGCGATGAGACGGCGCTGATCTGCGGGGAGTTGTACCGCCGCGCCGACACCTGGAAGTTCCGGGCGCTGGGGCAGGGTTACGAGACCGGACTGGTCGGCCTGGCCACCGAGTTCGGGATCTCGGTGGACGAGAACGAAGCGGCCGCCGGGCGCTCCGCCCCGACGGCCTCGGAGGCACCGGTGTCGGCGCCGCCCGCCCCGGAGCCCACGCCGGCCGGCGAGCCGTCCACGGGGGACGCGCCCGGCCCGTCCGCCGCAGCCGCCTCCGACTCCCCCGTGACCCCGCCGCCCAGCACCTGGCCGGAAGAGGCCTCGGGCCCGCCCTCCACGTCGGACCCCGATGCCGTCACCCAGCATGTGGCGGATGCGCTGCCGGAGCCGGGCCCGTCCGCACCGCCGCCCCCGGCCGCCGCTCCCCCTGCGGGGCCTCCGCCCACGAGTGGCGGCTACGGCTACCCGCAGCAGGTTCCGCCGCCGCCGACGCAGCCCCCGGCCCAGCCCGCCTACGGCTACCCGGGGCCGCCGCCCCAGTACCAGCCCCCGCAGCAGCCACCGTCCGCGTACGGCGCTCCGCAGCCGCAGCCTGCCTCGACGTACGGCTACCCGATGCAGCAGCCGTTCGTACCGGACCCGTCGTTCGTCCTGCCGCCCCAGGGGCCGCAGTTCCAGCGCCGTTAGCAGAAGGTCGGCGTGGCCGCCCCGCCGGCAACCGCACACGTCGGCGGCGCGGCACCCAGCGGCGCCCCCGGCGGCACGCCGCACCGTCGGCGCGCCGCACGGGGCGCGGCTCACACCTTGGACTTGTAGCCCCGCCCCCACTGGAGCCCCCAGCCGTACAGCCGGTCGAGCTCCGCCTGGAAGCCGTAGACGTACTTCACCTCGCGGCGCACGGTCAGCTCGTCCTTGGTGTTCTCCAGCGTGAAGACGGCGCAGGAGCGGGCCTGTGGCGCCCGCTCGTCCAGCTTGACGTCCACCCGCGGTCCGCTGCTCGGGTAGAGCGTCACGACGGCATGCGTACGGTCGAACGCCGGTGTGCCGTCGTAGATGTAGACGAAGATCAGCAACCGCTTGATCTCGTCGCGGTGGTCCAAGTTGATGTAGAGCGTCTCGCCGGATCCCGAACCGAAGCGGTCGTCACCGCTGAGCTTGACGAACGGCGGCCCGTTGAGGTCTCCCAGAAAGTTCCCCAGCGGCTGCACCACGCCCCGGGTGCCGTCCTTGAGCTCGTACAGACAGGCCAGGTCGAGGTCGACATTGACCACGGCCGGTCCCTGCGCCTGCACGATCTCCGGCTTGAACAGCTTGCCCGGATGCCGCAGCAGACTGCCCTTGCCGTGCCCGCCGCGCTCATGGAAGTCCGAGGTCCGCATCTGCCAGTGCAGATTGACCCGCAGATGTCCGGTGGCGGCCCCCTGCTTGGTCAGCGAGACGACCGGATTCCGTTTCGTCAGCTCGACGACATACGACGCACCGCCGCTGTCGAAGTCAAACTTCTGCGCGCCACCGCGCCACAGCTTCCCCAGGAACGACACCCTGCCCCACCCCATTGCTCGGCCCCAACTACTGCGGGGCGGCCCGAGGTCCGCACCTCAAGCCGCCCCGCAGAGAGCGTTCCTCAATCAGCGCCGCGTCACACTCCGGACGCGACTTCCGCCTTGTCTCCGGAGGTGTCTCCGGGCCTGCCCTCACGCCGGTTCCGGATCACGGAGGAGGCGAACGAGAGGCCGATCAGCACGACACCGACCAGGCCGGTGACGACCTCGCTGATCTCGTACTTGATCGTGATGAGCAGGATGACGGCCAGCGCGCCGATCGCGTAGTGGGCGCCGTGCTCCAGGTAGACGTAGTCCTCCAGGGTGCCCTTGCGGACCAGGAAGACCGTCAGCGACCGGATGTACATCGCGCCGATGCCCAGGCCCAGCGCCATCATGAAGATGTCGTTGGTGATCGCGAAGGCACCGATGACGCCGTCGAAGGAGAAGGACGCGTCGATGACCTCGAGGTAGAGGAACATGAAGAACGCGGCCTTGCCGGCCAGGCCGACGGCCGCGCCGGTGCCCTGCGTGGCGGGAGCCGCCGCGGTCTCGCCGGCCTCCCCGTCGCCCTCGTCCTCATCCTCCAGCTTGTCCTCGAAGTAGCCGGAGATACCGCCGACGACGAGGTAGGTGATGAGGCCCGCGACGCCGGACAGCAGCACCGTGGCGCTCTTGTCACCGCCGCCGTGCGGGACGCTGGTGGCCACCGTCATCGCGGTCACCAGCAGGACGACCAGCGCGATGATCACGGACAGGGTGTCCAGCTTGCCCATCTTGGCCATGGGCTTTTCGATCCAGGCCAGCCACTTGTAATCGCGGTCCTCGAATATGAAGTCGAGGAAGATCATCAGCAGGAAGATTCCGCCGAAGGCCGCGATGGCCGGGTGGGCGCTGGTGACCAGTTCCTGGTATTGCGCCTTGTCATTGATGGCGAGGTTGACCGCCTCGATCGGCCCCAGCTTCGCGGTGATCGCGACAATGACGACCGGGAACACCAGCCGCATGCCGAACACGGCGATGAGGATGCCGAGGGTGAGGAAGATCTTCTGCCAGAAGGCGTTCATCTTGCGCAGAATGCCTGCGTTGATGACGGCGTTGTCGAACGAGACCGAGATCTCCAGGACGGACAGGATCCCGACAATCGCCAGCCCCTGCCACCCCCAGAGCACGCCCGCCAAGGCGAGGCCGAGCGCCGTGACGGCGAACGACCAGCCAAAGGTTTTCAGGAGCACTGCCTACCCAATCCCTCGCTGTGTGGGGTCCCCCGCGCGCAGCGCGCGGCGCTTTACGAAACGTTGACCCCGAAGTCTAGAGCGATGCCCCGGAGACCCGACGCGTACCCCTGCCCCACCGCCCGGAACTTCCATTCGCCCTTGTAGCGATACACCTCGCCAAAGATCATCGCGGTTTCGCCGGAGGCGTCCTCGCTGAGGTCGTAGCGGGCGAGTTCGCTGCCGTCGGCCTGATTGACGATACGGATAAAAGCGTTGCTGACCTGGCCGAAGCTCTGTCCGCGCAGATCGGCCTCATGGATCGAGACCGGAAAGACGATCTTGTCGACCTGCTCGGGCACCTGGGAAAGATCCACCAGAATCGACTCGTCGTCGCCCTCACCTTCGCCGGTGAGGTTGTCCCCGGTGTGCTCGACGGAGCCCTCGGGACTCTTGAGGTTGTTGTAGAAGACGAAGTACTCGTCCCCCAGCACCCGGCCCGACCCGCACAGCAGCGCGCTGGCGTCCAGGTCGAACGGCGCTCCGGTCGTGGACCGCGCGTCCCAGCCGAGGCCGACCATGATCTGCGTGAGATTGGGCGCGGCCTTGGACAGGGAGACATTGCCCCCCTTGGCAAGCGTGACGCTCATCGTTCGCTTCCTCCCCGGTGTCGGTGCGGGCCCGCCCGGCGCGCGGCCCGCAACCCTCGTTCAAGCGCGTCCGGCGCCGCACTCCCCGGACAGGGACGTACGGCGCCGGACGCGGTGGTTCCTGGCCCGGGCAGCCGCTACGGCGGTGCTGCCCGGCCGGACGTCGACGATCGGACCTCGGATCCGGCCGGTCAGACGTTGACGCCGAAGTCCTGGGCGATGCCGCGCAGGCCCGAGGCGTAGCCCTGGCCGATGGCCCGGAACTTCCACTCGGCGCCGTTGCGGTACAGCTCGCCGAAGACCATGGCGGTCTCGGTCGAGGCGTCCTCGCTCAGGTCGTAGCGCGCCAGCTCATTGTTGTCGGCCTGGTTGACGACGCGGATGAAGGCGTTGCGGACCTGGCCGAAGCTCTGCTGGCGGGTCTCGGCGTCGTAGATCGACACCGGGAAGACGATCTTGGCGACATCGGCCGGCACAGCGGCCAGATTCACCTTGATCTGCTCGTCGTCGCCCTCACCCTCACCGGTGATGTTGTCACCGGTGTGCTCGACCGAACCGTCCGGGCTCTTCAGGTTGTTGAAGAACACGAAATTCTGGTCGTTGGCCACCTTGCCCTGGTCGTTCGTCAGCATGGCGCTGGCGTCCAGGTCGAAGTCCGTACCGGTGGTGGTACGCGCGTCCCAGCCCAGACCGACGATGACGGCGGTCAGATTGGGGGCTTCCTTCGTCAGCGAGACGTTGCCGCCCTTGCTGAGGCTGACTCCCACGAGTCCTCCCATAGATTCGAGGGGTACCTGCGCCCCCATCGTGCATGGCATCGGATCAACGAATTGATCCTAGTGACCGGTTCCCACCGATTGCAGATATCGCACCTGGATCCTGCGGATGTCGGCCCGGTGGGCGCAGCGACGGCCGGGGCAGGCGCCGGCTCAGAGGTTGCCGAGCGCCTTGACGTAGTCGTTCAGGTCGCGGGCGTCGGGCAGGCCGTTGACGACCGTCCAGCGCACCACGCCCTCCTTGTCGATGATGAAGGTGCCGCGCACCGCGCAGCCCTTCTCCTCGTCGAAGACGCCGTACGCCCGCGAGGCCTCGCCGTGCGGCCAGAAGTCGGACAGCAGCGGGTACTCCAGACCCTCCTGCTCGGCGAAGACGCGCAGCGAGAACGGGGAGTCGTTGGAGACGGCCAGCAGCTGGACCTCGTCGTTGACGAACGCCGGCAGCTCGTCACGGAGTGCGCAGAGCTCGCCGGTGCACACACCGGTGAAGGCGAAGGGGTAGAAGAGGAGGACGACGGCCTTCTCGCCGCGGAAGTCGGAGAGCTTGACCAGCTCGCCGTGCTGGTTCTTCAGCTCGAAATCCGGAGCCTTCGTGCCGACCTCGATCGCCATGGGGTGCTTCCCTTCCGCTCACTCTCAACAGGACGCGACCAACCCTACGCGCAGCCGTGCACGCCCGGGGAACCCCTCCTGAACAGGGCCGAGCCCCCTCCGGAACAGGCGGAGGGGGCTCGGTGGCGAACGTCGAGTCGGTGTGGCTCAGCGCTTGCCGGACTTGGGTGTGACCAGGCGGCTGCCGGTCCAGTCCTTGGCCGCGTTGATGCTCTTGGTCTGGGACAGACCCGCGGTCTGCGCGGCCTCATTGATGTCGCTCGGCTCGACGTATCCCTCACGGCCGGTCTTCGGGGTCAGCAGCCAGATCTGCCCGCCCTCGTCGATCAGGCCGATGGCGTCCACCAGCGCGTCCGTGAGGTCGCCGTCCTCGTCGCGGAACCACAGCACAACGACGTCGCAGACGTCGTCGTAGTCCTCGTCGACGAGATCCTGGCCGATCACGGTCTCAATGCCTTCGCGGAGATCCTGATCGACGTCGTCGTCGTAACCGATCTCCTGGACCACCTGTCCGGGCTCGAACCCAAGCCTGGCGGCAGGGTTGGTCCGCTCCTCCGCGTGGTCCGCGGTCGCGCTCACGGATTGCCTCCTGTCATGTTTCGGAAATGCTCGGGGACCCCGCGCGTGCGCGGAGCATTGGGCGTAGTCCACACGGGCCGGGCGGATCGCGCAAGTACCCGGCGGTCCAGACCGCCGAAACGGTGACGTTTGGACGCGTCTCGCCGCAACCACGACCCCAGCGGGACACGCCGAAGTGATTCACGCCACAGCGTTCTCCAGGGCTTATCGGGTACTGGCGCGGGACTGGTCCCTTCGGGGGGCGGCCGCGGCTCGCGGACCTGATTTCGGGGTCCGCACGTCCGTACGCGAAGCACTTTCGACATGGGCGTATGGTTGCGATTTGGCCGACCAAAGAAATCGGCCTTTTCAGCGCCATCTCTCTACGGATGGGTTACCCATCGGTAGAGGTGACGTATCCGTGTGGCTCGGTACACGATGGAAGACGGCGCGACACCAAGGCAGAGACAGCATTCGTCCGTGCGCAGCATCAAAATCTTGCCGGGCACGACACGAACCGAACACGAAGGAACAGCGTGGCTTCCGGATCCGATCGAAACCCGATCATCATTGGCGGCCTTCCCAGCCAGGTCCCGGACTTCGATCCCGAAGAAACCCAGGAATGGCTCGACTCGCTCGACGCGGCCGTCGACGAGCGAGGCCGGGAACGTGCCCGCTACCTCATGCTCCGCCTGATCGAGCGCGCCCGCGAGAAGCGTGTGGCCGTGCCCGAGATGCGCAGCACGGACTACGTCAACACCATCGCGACCAAGGACGAGCCGTTCTTCCCCGGCAACGAGGAGATCGAGCGCAAGGTCCTGAACGCGACCCGGTGGAACGCCGCCGTGATGGTCTCGCGCGCCCAGCGTCCGGGCATCGGCGTCGGCGGCCACATCGCCACCTTCGCCTCCTCGGCCTCCCTCTACGACGTGGGCTTCAACCACTTCTTCCGGGGCAAGGACCAGGGCGACGGCGGCGACCAGATCTTCTTCCAGGGCCATGCCTCGCCCGGTGTCTACGCCCGCGCGTACCTCCTGGACCGGCTGTCCGAGGGCCAGCTCGACGCCTTCCGGCAGGAGAAGTCCAAGGCTCCGGACGGGCTGTCCAGCTACCCGCACCCGCGGCTGATGCCGGACTTCTGGGAGTTCCCGACCGTCTCCATGGGCCTCGGCCCGCTCGGCGCGATCTACCAGGCGCGGATGAACCGCTACATGGAGGCGCGCGGCATCGCCGACACCTCCAAGTCGCACGTCTGGGCGTACCTCGGCGACGGCGAGATGGACGAGCCCGAGTCGCTCGGCCAGCTGTCCATCGCCGCCCGTGAGGGCCTGGACAACCTGACCTTCGTCGTCAACTGCAACCTCCAGCGCCTCGACGGCCCGGTCCGCGGTAACGGCAAGATCATGCAGGAGCTGGAGTCGCAGTTCCGCGGCGCCGGCTGGAACGTCATCAAGCTGGTGTGGGACCGCAGCTGGGACCCGCTGCTCGCGCAGGACCGCGACGGCATCCTGGTCAACAAGCTCAACACCACCCCCGACGGCCAGTTCCAGACGTACGCCACCGAGACCGGTTCGTACATCCGCGAGCACTTCTTCGGTGACGACCACCGGCTGCGCGCGATGGTCGAGAACATGACCGACGACCAGATCCTGCACCTGGGCCGTGGCGGTCACGACCACAAGAAGATCTACGCGGCGTACGCGGCGGCCAAGGCCCACAAGGGCCAGCCGACGGTGATCCTGGCGCAGACCGTCAAGGGCTGGACGCTCGGTCCGAACTTCGAGGGCCGCAACGCGACCCACCAGATGAAGAAGCTGACGGTCGAGGACCTCAAGGGCTTCCGTGACCGGCTGCACCTGCCGATCCCGGACAAGGACCTGGAGGACGGCCTTCCGCCGTACTACCACCCGGGCCGCGATTCCGAAGAGATCCAGTACATGCACGACCGGCGCAAGGGCCTGGGCGGCTATGTGCCCACCCGCGTCGTGCGCGCCGAGCCGCTGAAGCTGCCGGACGACAAGGCCTACGCGGGCGCCAAGAAGGGCTCGGGGCAGCAGAAGATCGCCACGACCATGGCGTTCGTCCGGGTCCTGAAGGACCTGATGCGGGACAAGGAGATCGGCAAGCGTTTCGTGCCGATCGCGCCCGACGAGTACCGCACCTTCGGTATGGACGCGTTCTTCCCGTCGGCCAAGATCTACAACCCGCTGGGCCAGCAGTACGAGTCGGTCGACCGCGAACTTCTCCTTGCCTACAAGGAGTCGCCGACCGGCCAGATGCTGCACGACGGCATCACCGAGGCGGGCTGCACGGCGTCGCTGATCGCGGCGGGTTCCGCCTATGCGACGCACGGCGAGCCGCTGATCCCGGTCTACGTCTTCTACTCGATGTTCGGGTTCCAGCGCACCGGTGACCAGTTCTGGCAGATGGCCGACCAGCTCGCCCGCGGCTTCGTGCTCGGCGCCACCGCCGGACGTACGACGCTGACCGGTGAGGGTCTCCAGCACGCGGACGGCCACTCCCAGCTGCTGGCCTCGACCAACCCGGCCTGTGTCGCCTACGACCCGGCCTACGGTTACGAGATCGCGCACATCGTCAAGGACGGTCTGCGACGGATGTACGGCGAGAACGCCGAGGACATCTTCTACTACCTGACCGTCTACAACGAGCCGATCCAGCACCCCGCGGAGCCGGCCGAGGTCGACGCCGAGGGCATCCTCAAGGGGCTGCACCGCGTCAAGCCCGGCGAGAAGGGCGAGCACACCGCCCAGATCCTCGCCTCGGGTGTGGCGGTGCCGTGGGCGATCGAGGCCCAGCAGATCCTCGCGGACGAGTGGAACGTCAAGGCCGATGTCTGGTCGGCGACGTCCTGGAACGAGCTGCGCCGCGACGCGGTGGAGATCGAGGAGCACAACCTTCTGCACCCGGAGGAGGAGCAGCGCGTCCCGTACGTGACGCAGAAGCTCCAGGGCGCCGAGGGCCCGAAGGTCGCGGTGTCGGACTGGATGCGTGCGGTTCCGGACCAGATCGCGCGCTGGGTTCCCGGCACGTACCAGTCGCTGGGTGCGGACGGCTTCGGCTTCGCGGACACCCGTGGTGCGGCCCGTCGCTTCTTCCACATCGACCCGCAGTCCATCGTCCTGGGCGTGCTCACCGAGCTCGCCAAGGAGGGCAAGGTCGACCGGTCGCTGCTGAAGCAGGCGATCGACCGCTACCAGCTCCTGGACGTCACGGCCGCCGACGCGGGTGAGGCCGGCGGCGACGCCTGACCTCTCCGCGGCCTGCCGCCGCAGCGCCTCCGCCGCGCCCCCCGACCAGCGCCCTTCGCCGGTCGGGGGGCGCGGTGCTGTGCGGCGGGGCGTACGGGCGGGCGGCGGGCCCAGGAGCGGCCGGGTCAGCGCTCCCATACCTTGAACGCCCTTACCCGGTACGGGGATCGGGGCACCCAGCTGCCGCCGCCCGGATAGGTGTCGAACTCGGCGGTCTCGGCGCACTCCCCGCTCTGGTAGGTGGTCACCGGCCGGCCGGTGCGGTTGGCGAGGGCGGCGGCGCCGCTCCCCTTGGGCAGGGGGACGCAGCTCTCGATATCGGTGCCGGACAGCTCGTAGGTCCGCCGGCCGCCGCCGAAGTCGGCCTTCGGCCAGAGGCAGAGCTGGCCCGCGCCGCAGGCGCCGGAGGCGGCCGTGCGACGGCCGGTGGCCGCGTGGGCGGCCGGGGTGCCGAGGGTGGGCGGAGCGGCGAGTGCCGCGGTCAGGGCGGCCAGCAGGCCGGTGAGCAGCGCGGTGGTCCGGAACGTGTGCAGGCGCATGAGATCTCCCCCGTGGAGTACGACGCTGAGGCCCCGCGGCGGGCCGGTTGCCCGCGGCGGGTTCGTCATCGAGCTTCGCGAGGGCGGGGTGCGGATGCCAAGGCCGTGGCGGCGCCACCACCCGGATCAGGTATGTGGACAGCCAACGGAGCCGGGGCGCGGCGGCCGGTGCGCGGGGTTGACGTCCGGCGGGGCGTCGCGGGCGGGCCGCGGAACCGTTCCGCCCGGTGTCTGCCGGGGTGCGGTGGCCGCACGTGGCGCGCCGCGCGCCGTAGGGAAGGAACGGGGTTCCCGGTCCGGCTCATCAGGATGAGGGATTCGGCTGACCGGGCCGGGCCAACTGCCACCTGGGCCCTGGCGAATGGGGCCGGATGGCGGGCCGGGGCGGCCGGTTGACGGGCGGAGTGCGGCGAGGCCGTCCTGCGGGCCGGGAATGGTCGGCGGCGCGCGGTACGTACGAGGAGGGAACCTCGTACGTACCGCGCGCCGGGGGCCGGGCCGGCCGGCCGTACGTCGCTCCGCAGGACAGGCGTCGTACCGCCGGGGCCGCCGGTCAGATGTGGCCGACGCCGGCGCCCGCCTCGGCGTTCGCGCCGCGCTTGGTGAAGAAGGCGACGACCGCCGCGACGACCGCCACACCGCAGGCGACCGTGAAGGCCTGGGCCATGCCGGAGACGAAGGTGTCGTGGGCGACCGAGGTGATCTTCTGGGCGAACTCCGGCGGGGTGCCCTTCGGGATCGGGGCGATACCGGCCGAGACGGCGTCGGAGAGCTGGGACGACTGGGCGGGCGGGACCGGCGGGAGACCGGCCGACCGCCAGTTGTCCGGGAGGTCGTTGTCGACGCGGGAGGCCATCACCGCGCCGAGCACGGCCGTACCGAGGCTGCCACCGACCTGCATCGCGGCCTGCTGGAGGCCGCCGGCGACACCGGAGAGCTCCAGCGGGGCGTTGCCGACGATGACCTCGGTGGCGCCGACCATGACGGGCGCGAGGCCCAGGCCGAGGAGCGCGAACCAGAGGGACATCAGGCCGGTGCCCGTGCCGGTGTCGAGGCCGGACATGCCGTACATGGCGACGGCGGTGAGGACCATGCCGCCGACCAGCGGGATGCGCGGGCCGAACTTGGTGATCAGGGCGCCGGCCAGCGGCGAGCCGACGATCATCATGCCGGTGAGCGGCAGCAGGTGCAGACCGCTGTCGACGGGCGTCATGCCGTGCACGTTCTGGAGGTAGAACGTCACGAAGAACAGGCCGCCCATGAAGGCGAAGGCCATCAGCACCATCAGGACGGCGCCGGCGGTCAGCGGCAGGGAGCGGAACATCCGCAGCGGGATGAGCGGTTCGCGGACCTTGCTCTCCAGGAGGGCGAACAGCGCGAAGAGGACCACGGAGGCGATCAGGAAGCCCCAGGTCTTCATGCTGTCCCAGTGCCACTCCCCGGCCTTGATCAGCGGCCAGATGAGGCAGAACATCGCGCCGGAGAGCAGCACGATGCCCGGGATGTCGAACGAGCGGGGGGCGTTCTCCGCGCGGTGGTCCTTGAGGATCACCAGGCCGAGGACGAGGGCCAGCACACCGACCGGGACGTTGATGAAGAACACGGACTGCCAGTTGACGTGCTCGACCAGCAGTCCGCCGACTATCGGGCCGCCGGCGGTGGAGGCGCCGATGACCATGCCCCAGATGCCGATCGCCATGTTGAGCTTCTCGGCCGGGAAGGTGGCGCGCAGCAGCCCCAGCGCGGCGGGCATCAGCAGCGCGCCGAACAGGCCCTGGAGCACCCGGAAGGTGACGACCAGCGCGACCTCCTCGGAGAACCCGATGGCGGCGGAGGCGGCGGCGAAGCCGAGGATGCCGATGAGGAAGGTCTGGCGGTGGCCGAAGCGGTCACCCAGCTTGCCCGCGGTGATCAGCGCGATGGCCAGCGCGAGCATGTAGCCGTTGGTGATCCACTGCACGTCGGCGAGCGAGGCGCCGAGGTCCTGCTTGATGGCCGGGTTGGCGATGGCGACGATCGTGCCGTCCAGGGCGACCATCATGACGCCGATGGCGACGGAGAAGAGGGTCAGCCACGGATGACCGCGCAGCCCCTTGGGGGGAGCCGGTACGGGAAGGTCCGGCGCCGCTTCGGCGACCGGGGTCTGAGAACTCATACGACGAGGCTAATGTCAGCCACTGACAGTTGACAAAGCATTTCATGAGTCGGTAACTGTCACCTCGCTCACAGGTAACCTGAGCAGCGAGAACACCACGGAAAGGCGGCTCAGGATGGCGACCCCGACGCCGCATTCGGCACCCGCGGGCCTGCGGGAGCGCAAGAAGCAGCGCACCCGCGACGCGCTGATCCGCGCGGCGCTCGAACTGTTCACGGAGCAGGGATACGAGACGACGACGATCGACGAGATCGCGGAGGCGGTGGATGTCTCCCAGCGGACGTACTTCCGCTACTTCGCGAACAAGCAGGACGTCGCCTTCGCCGTCCAGGAGATGGTCGAGGCGCGCTTCCTCGAAGTACTGGCCGGGCGGCCCGCGGCGGAGGCGCCGCTGACCGCCCTGCGCAGCGCCGTGACGGCGGCCTGGGACGACATCGGCGACGCCATCGAGTCGGTGATCCCGGTGGAGCTGTACATGCGCTCGTTCCGGATGATCGAGTCGACGCCCGCCCTGATTGCCGCGCATCTGCGGCGCTCCTCCGAAATGGAGGAGCAGATAGCGCGGCTGATCGCCCGGCGCGAGGGACTGGATGTGGACGCCGATCCCCGGCCGCGGGTGCTGGTCGCCGCGTTCGGCGGGGTGATGCGGGTGGCCGGCCAGGTGTGGGGCGAGGGCCAGGAATGCAGCGTGGCATCGATCCACGAGCTGACCACGTCGTATCTGGACCACATCGGGCCGGCGATGGAGGACGACTGGCGGGCGCGCTGAGCGCACCGGCGACGGGCCCGCGGACGCACCGGGCGGGGCGGAACCGATGGCTCCGCCGATGCCACCTTCCGCCACTCTCCGTGAGGAAAAGCCTTCGCTAAGCGATCATGATCGGCACCTCATGAGACCACCCCTGCACGGCTGAGCACCGGAAATCTATGGATCGTGTCCGTTTTGGTCGAAATACCCACCGTGAAACGTGATATCACTCACGGTCACAGCGAGCGCCCTCTCATGTCTCCTAGGGTGGCTCGCGGTGAATTCCTTCTCGGGTCTCGGCCCCTCCTCCGGTTTCCTTCAGTCCACGGCCTGGCGTGCCGCCCTCGCTCTGGCGGTGGTGTTCGTCATGCTCGCCATAACGGGCTGGACGGCGGTCAGAGGCAGCACGGAGGACACCAACCCGCTGGCCACCGCCAGGAACTCCTGGCAGCACGCCACCTTCCTCGGACGCCCGCTGCCCGACCCCCAGGGTCCGCCGGCCGCGCTCCGGGCCTTCTTCGCCACCCTCAGCCGGGCCGAGAAGCAGCAGCTCTCCGACCGTTATCCGCTGGTCGTGGGCAATATGGGCGGCGCCCCCGTGAAGCTGCGCTACCGCGCCAACCGGATGGCGATCGACGACGCCCGGCGCGTCGAGAAACGCCGGATGAACGACCAGCGGCTCACCCCCGTCGGCCGCCAGGAGGCGGGCCGGCTGATGCACCGCCTCGCCTCGATGATGAGCCCCAACCGGCAGATCCTGGCCTTCGATCCGGCCGGCGGCGGCCGGGCCGCCGAGGTCTTCGGCAATCTCCCGGCGGCCCACCGGGTGTCCGTCGTGGTGCCCGGCGTGGACACCAATCTGACGACCTTCGAGCGCACCGCGCGGGCGACCACCGCCCCGGTCGGTATGGCACGCGCCCTCTACGGCGCCGAGCGGGCGGCCCGGCCGAGCGCCCGTACGGCCGTGATCGCCTGGGCCGACTTCACCTCGCCGCCCGGTATCGGCGTCGAGGCCGCCACCGGGAAGCTCGCCGCGGACGGTGCGATCCGGCTGCGTGCCCTGGTGAACTCGCTGCCCTCGTCCGACACCGTCTCGCTCTTCTGCCACAGCTACGGCTCCGTGGTGTGCGGGGTCGCGGCCCGGGAGCTGCCGTCCAACGTCGAGGACATCGCGGTGGCCGGCAGCCCCGGTATGCGGGCCGAGAACCGCGCCCGGCTGGGCACCCAGGCCCGGGTCTGGGCGATGCGGGACTCCGACGACTGGATCCAGGACATCCCCAACCTGGAGGTCGGCGGGCTCGGCCACGGCGCCGACCCGGTCGACCCGTCCTTCGGCTCCCGGATCCTGTCGGCCGACGGCGCCGTCGGCCACGCCGGGTACTTCGCGCCGGGCACCCGCAGCCTGCGCAACTTCGCGCTGGTCGGGGTCGGCGCGACGGACACCGTCGACTGCGCGTCCGACGACCCGCAGTGCCGCACCGCGCTGGTCTGAGGGCCGCGAAGGCACCGGCCGGCAGGACGCGGGTACGGCCCGGCGCCCGGGGACGGGGTGCCCGCGGGAACTGCGCCGGAGTGCCGTGACGTCCACCGGGACGGGAGGCAGCGCGGGTGACCGGAGTGATACGCGCCGCTTCGCCGGTGCCCCCCGACGCGTCAGGAAGGGGGACGAGTGGGTAACCGCCCGCATACGATGAGCCGCATGGGTGATGTGCTGGCCGGTTTTCATGCCGTCTGGGAGTTCGACACGGACTCCGTACTCATCCGCTTCGAACGGGGGATCCGCAGGCCGAAGCTGTTCCAGGCGCTCGGCGAGCGACGTATTCCGTACGAGGCGCTGAGTTCCGTCGAGGTGACCGAGGGCAGACGTGGCACGGTGGTGCTGCACGCCATGCCCCGGCACGGTGCCGATCCCCTGATGGAAGCGGCGAACGGGCAGCTCAAGGAGGACGCCGACCCCTATCGGCTGGTGCTCCCGGCCGAACGCGAGACGCTGGCGGAGTACTACGCCGACGAGCTGCGCACGGTGCTCGGCCCCGATGCGAAGGAGCCCGCCGACCGCCATCTGGTGGCCGCGCCGCAGCCCCCGCTGCACTTCAAGGCGTATGACGGCAAGGCGTCCTTCGACGGGCACGCGGTCGCCTTCCGGTGGTTCTGGACAGGTGCGTCCTCGGCCAAGTGGAAGTGCGGCGACCAGACCTTCCCCGTCGGCGAGTTGGCCGGGGTCGAATGGCGGTCGCCGGAGATCCTCAACGGCTATCTGCGCCTGTTGGAGCGCGGGGCCCGCGAGCCGGAAACGGGCGAGGCGGACCAGGATCCGGCCGCCGTGATGTTCGGGCTGGGGTACGGCCCGGTGCACGAGTCGCTGCCGTTCGCGGCCTCGGTGCTCCAGGCCGTACGCGCCGCCGAGCCGCTGCAGGAGACACCGGAGGGCGCGCCGGTACGCCACCGGACCGGGGAGACGCGCCGCGATCCCGCGGATATCGCGGACCGGATACGGCACCTCGGCGAACTGCACGGCGCCGGTCTGCTGACCGACGACGAGTTCAGCACGAAGAAGGCCGAACTGCTGGCGGAGTTGTAGGCCTCTCGTCCGGATCAGCGTGCGAGCGCGGGCCGTTGACCAGGCAGGGACTCATACCGTGGTACGGGGCGGAAGTCCGGCCCCTGGTATGACGCCGTGGCCGTCGCGCTCCGCTTAGATGGAGGGCGCGATGACTGCACGAGCTTCCACCCCCGACCGTGGGCCGGCTCCGCGCCCTGGGCGTGAGCCGGCCCGGCAACGGGTGCTGCGCGCCGCACGGCAGGCGCTGCGTGTCCTGGCCGTGGAGCTCGGCACCCCGACCGAGCCCGGCACCCCGCTGCTGGGCAGCGTCCGGAGTCCCTGGCTGCGCCGCCTGCCCTATGTGGTCGCGTTCGGGTTCGCGGTGTCCCTGCTGCCGACCAGCATCAATGTCCTCGGCAACGACTACGGCCTGGAGGGCGGGCTGGTCGGTGCGCTCGCCACCGCGCAGACCGTGCCGCTGCTGCTCGCGGTGACCCGGCCGCTCCAGGCCTGGTGGGTGATCTTCGCGGCGGATGTGGTCGGTGCCGTGGCGCTGATCGGCGCCGACGGTGTCGCGGGCCGCGCCTGGCCCTGGCCGCCCATGGAGATCGTCGGCTATCTCGCCCTGATGCTGGCGCTGTCGCTGCGCGAGCGCCGGCGCACCCTGACCGCCGTCTGGCTGACGACCGGGGTGGCGGGCCTGCTCTCCCAGGTGTTCACCCCCGACGGCAGCAACAACACCTGGGTGCTGATGTTCGTGCTCACCGGTGTGGTGCTGATGATGGGCGCCACACTGCGCGAACGCGGCGACGCCCAGCGCAAGTTGATCGAGCAGGAGACCATCAGCGAGGCCGAGCGTGCCCGTCGGACGCTGCTGGAGGAGCGCGCCCGGATCGCCCGTGAGCTGCACGATGTCGTCGCCCACCACATGTCGGTGATCACCGTCCAGGCGGCCAGCGCGCCGTACCGCATCAGCGGGCTGCCCGGGGAGGCCGAGGAGGAGTTCGGGGCGATCGCGGCGACCGCCCGGGAGTCGCTGGCGGAGATGCGCCGGCTGCTGGGCGTGCTGCGCAGCGAGGAGGCGGAGCAGCAGGGCGGCGCGGAGAAGACCCCGCAGCCCGGGATCGGCATGCTGCCGAAGCTGGTCGAGGGGACCGTACGGGCGGGCGTGCCGGTCGAGTTGGCACTGCCGGAGGAGCCGGTGGCGCTCGAACCGGCGGTGGATCTGTCGGCGTACCGCATCGTGCAGGAGGCGCTGGCCAATGTGGTGCGGCATGCCCCGGGGGCGCCGACGCGGGTGTCGGTGACGGTGGCCGCGGACGGCGCACGGCTGACCGTGCTGATCGTCAACTCCGCGCCGTCCGCGCCCTTTGCGCCCCTGGAGACCACCGGCACCGGCCATGGCCTCATCGGTATGCGGGAGCGGGTCCGGCTGGTGGACGGTTCGCTCGACACCGGGCCGCTGCCCGACGGCGGCTTCCGGGTCGCCGCCCGGCTCCCCCTCACCTCACCGCCTTCTCAGGCGCCCCTCTCCACAACAAAGGATGCCCACTCCGTATGACCACGCGCGTGATCATCGTCGACGACCAGGCCATGGTGCGTGCGGGTTTCGCCGCGCTGCTCGCCGCGCAGAGCGATATCGATGTGGTGGGCGACGCCCCGGACGGGGTGCAGGGCGTGGCCCTGAGCCGCCGGACGCACCCCGATGTGGTGCTGATGGATGTGCGGATGCCGGAGATGGACGGGCTGGAGGCGGCCCGTCAGCTGCTCGCGCCGCCCGCCGGGGTCACCCACCGCCCGAAGGTGCTGATGCTGACCACGTTCGATGTCGACGACTATGTCTACGAGGCGCTGCGCGCGGGCGCGTCCGGCTTTCTCCTCAAGGACGCGCCGCCGGCCGATCTGATCTCCGCGGTCCGGGTGGTGGCGGCCGGTGAGGCGCTGCTCGCGCCGTCGGTGACCCGGCGACTGATCGCCGATTTCGCCCGCTCGGGGCCGGTGGCGCGGAAGGGCCGGCCCGCGCTGCGGCTGAACGGGCTCACCCCGCGCGAGACGGAGGTCCTGGAGCTGATCGCCCGCGGGCTGTCGAACCTGGAGATCGCCGATGCGCTGATCGTCGCCGAGCAGACCGTGAAGACCCATGTCAGCCGGGTGCTCGCCAAGTTGGATCTGCGGGACCGCGCGCAAGCCGTGATCTTCGCGTACGAGTCGGGGCTGGTCTCGCCCGGGGAGCGGTAGCGCCCGCTCTCGCCCGCGTCTCTCCTCCCTGAGGACGAACGCGGCCGGGGCCCCCTACCCCCGTAGCCCCCGGGAGTCGGCTCCGCGGTGTGACGCTTCGTCACCTCCCCTCTTCCTACGTTTCCCTCCGGACCGTCCACGGGAGAGGGAGACCCACCATGTCCTGGCTGCGCACCACTGCCCGGCGCCACAGACGCCCGCTCTTGGGGGGCGCGTCCGCGGTGGCCGTGGCAGACCGTACGCCCGCGGACCGCGACCGTGCGCTGGACGGTCTGCGGGCGCTGGCACTGCTCGCCGTCCCCGTCGGCCACTGGCTGATCGGCGGCTTCACCCTGGACGGCGGGGGCGCGCTGCACAACGCCAGCCTGCTGACCGCCGTCGGCGGGCTCGCGCCCGCCAGTTGGGTCCTCCAGATGCTCGGCATCTTCTTCCTGGTGGGCGGGCACGCGTCGGTGCTGTCGTTGCGGCGCGCCACCGGGCGGGGCGAGTCCACCCGGTCCTGGCTGGGCGGCCGGCTGGTGCGGCTGGGCCGTCCGGTGCTCGGGGTGACGGCCGTCTGGGCGATGCTGCTGCCCCTCCTGTACGGACTGGGCGTGCCGGAGGCGACGCTGCGGACCGGGGCGACGCTGGTGATCCAGCCGCTGTGGTTCGTCGGCGTGTACGCGGTGATCACCGCGCTGACGCCGTGCTGTGTGCGCGCCGCCCGGTGGATGGGTGCCTGGGCCGCGGCCCCCCTGGCGGCGTCCGTGGCCGTTGTGGACTTTCTGCGCTACGGGCCGTACGCCGAGGCGATGCCGCCGTGGCTGAGCCTGCTCAACCTGCTGCCCGGCTGGATGTTCGCCTATCAGCTCGGCGTCTCCTGGGGCGAGCGGCGGCTCGGCCGGCGCGCCGCCTGGTCGCTGCTGCTCGGCGGCGCCGCGGTGTTCGCCGCGCTGCTGCTGTTCTTCCACTATCCGACGAGCATGGTCGGCGTCCCCGGGCAGCACCGGACGAACTCCCACCCGCCGTCGCTGCTGGTCCTGGCGCTGGCCGCGGCCCAGTCCGGTGCGGCGGTGCTGCTCCGGGACCGGCTCGCCCGGCTGCTGCGCCGGCCCGCCCTGTGGGCCCCGGTGGCGCTGGTCAACCTGTCCGCGCTGACGATCCTGTGCTGGCACCAGACGGCGATGCTCTCGCTGGCCGTACCGGCGTCCTTCCTGGGGCAGTTCCCCGGGCTGACGGCGTCACCCGACGGCCTCGGCTGGCTCCTGGCCCGGCTCGCCTGGCTGCCGGTGTTCGCCGCCGCGCTGCTGCTCATCGGCCGGACGACCCGCCGCTTCGAGGCGCCCTGGACCGGTGTCACCGG
The DNA here is from genome assembly GCF_030406865.1 of Streptomyces sp. P9-2B-2. Classification (NCBI taxonomy): domain Bacteria; kingdom Bacillati; phylum Actinomycetota; class Actinomycetes; order Kitasatosporales; family Streptomycetaceae; genus Streptomyces; species Streptomyces sp. P9-2B-2. The sequence goes on from NZ_CP129126.1 coordinate 2,897,068, forward strand.
GGCCCGCCGGGCCGCCGCCGCCCTCCTGGCCGCCGGATTCGGGGCGTTCGCGCTGGGGCTGGCGTAGCGCCCACCCGTTGGGGCGCACGGCGAAGGGCGGGGCACCAAGGCCCCGCCCCGCCCCCGCTACTCCCGTCCCGCCGAAGTGAACGTCATGTCCGCGTACCGCGCCCCCGCGACCTGCCCGGCGATCGGCTCCAGCTGCGCCAGGTCCTGCTCGGTCAGCCGGATCCGGGTCGCCGCGGTGTTCTCCTCGACCCGGCTGCGCTTACGGGTGCCGGGGATCGGAACGACGGCGAGCCCGCGGGCCGTGGCCTGCTGCTGAAGCCAGGCCAGCGCGATCTGGCCGGGCGTGGCGCCATGGGCCTCGGCGATCGCGCGGACCGGCTCCAGCAGTGCGGCGTTGGCGGCCGCGTTGTCGCCGGTGAAGCGGGGCTGCTGACGCCGGAAGTCGTCCGCGGCCAGCTCCTTGTCGGCCTGCACGAACGCACCGGTCAGAAAGCCCCGGCCGAGCGGTGAGTACGGCACGAGCCCGACGCCGAGCTCGGCCGCCGCCGGCACCACACCGTCCTCGATGTCCCGGCTGAACAGCGACCACTCGGACTGGACCGCCGTGATCGGGTGCACGGCCTGCGCCGCGCGCAGTTCGCCGCCGGTCACCTCGCTCAGCCCCAGGTACTTCACCTTGCCCTCGGCGACGAGTTCGGCCATGGCGCCGACCGACTCCTCCAGCGGGACGTTCACCTCGCGCCGGTGCATGTAGTACAGGTCGATCTCGTCCACGCCCAGGCGCCGGAGGCTGTCCTCGACGGCCTGGCGGATGTAGGCCCGGTCGTTGCGTATGACGCGCTTGGTGGGGTCGTCCGGGTCAACGGCCAGCGCGAACTTGGTGGCCAGCACGACCTCGTCGCGGTGGGCCCGGATGAACGGGGCGATGAACTTCTCGTTCTCCCCCATGCCGTACATATCGGCGGTGTCGAAGAGCGTCACGCCCAATTCCAGGGCGCGCTCCAGCGTGGCCCGCGCCTCGTCGGCGTCCGTCGGACCGTAGGCGAAGCTCATGCCCATACAGCCGAGGCCCTGCACCCCGACCCGCGGTCCGCCGCTGCCCAGCTCGACCGTCTCGATCTTCTCGTTCCCCATGGAGCCTCAGAACCTCTCGGACGCCCGCCGGGCGTCGGCATAGATTTCGATCTTGTAGTCGAGTACGTCCAGCGTGCTCTGGAGCTCGGCGACGCGCTGCCGTACGTCCTCGCGGTGCGCGGTCAGCAGCTGCTCCCGCTCGGGAAACGTGCGCTCACCGGCGCGCACCAGCTCGGCGTAGCGGACCATGTCGGCGACCGGCATACCGGTCAGCCGCAGCTTGGCCACCAGGTCCAGCCAGTCCAGATCGCGGTTGCTGAAGCGCCGCTGCCCGGTGTGGGTGCGGTCCACGTGCGGCATCAGGCCGATGCGCTCGTACCAGCGCAGGGTGTGCGCGCTGAGCCCGGTGTGCTCCGCCACCTCGCTGATCGTGTACTGGTCACGGCCGGTGGGCCGTGGATGCGCGTGCGCGATGCCGCAGTCGCGTACCGCCGTCGCCAGTCCCCCGGTCGCGGTCGCCTCGCTCACTGCCGGTTCGCTCTGCGTTACCGTCATGCCCCGTCTCCCCTACGTCGGACGTCGCCCGGCGATTTCGCCGGAAGCCTCTCGACCGCTTCAACGCTAGAGACTTCGAGTGCACTCCAGGCAAGCACCGATCACGACCAGACTTGACCGGATTTTGGGAACGTTAGGCTCGTGGGCATGCAGAGCCTGCGGATGATCGAGAACTGGCCGGTGCCCACCGCTGCCGCCGCCGTCGTACGAGCCGATGGGTCGGTGGCCGGAGCGTACGGCCCCCTGGAGCAGCGTTTCCCGCTGGCGTCCGTGACCAAGCCGCTGGCCGCCTACGCCGCGCTGCTGGCCGTCGAGGAGGGCGCCGTCGAGCTGGACGAACCGGCCGGGCCCGAGGGGTCCACGGTCCGTCATCTGCTCGCCCACACCTCGGGGCTGGCCTTCGACGAACAGCGCGCGATGGCCGCTCCCGGCACCCGCCGGGTCTACTCCAACGCCGGTTTCGAGGCGCTGGGCGACCACATAGCCAAGGCCACCGACATCCCCTTCGCGCAGTATCTGCACGAGGCGGTGCTCGCACCGCTCGGGATGACCGCGACGGAGCTGGCCGGCTCGCCCGCCAAGGACGGCATCTCCACGGTCGCCGACCTGATCCGGTTCGCGGCCGAACTCCAGGCGCCCCGACTGCTCGCCCCGCAGACGCTGGCCGCCGCGACGCAGGTCGTCTTCCCCGGTCTGGCGGGTGTGCTGCCGGGCTACGGGCACCAGAAGCCCAACGACTGGGGGCTGGGCTTCGAGATCCGGGACGGCAAGGCACCGCACTGGACGGGCGCGTCGTCCTCGCCCCGTACGTTCGGGCACTTCGGACAGTCCGGGACGTTCCTGTGGGTGGACCCGGACGCCGGTGCGGCCTGTGTGGCGCTGGCCGACCGGGCCTTCGGGCCGTGGGCGATCGAGGCCTGGCCGCCGCTGACGGACGCGGTGCTCGCCGAGCTGGCGGAGACCGCCTGACCCGGCCGGATGTGCCGCGCGGTACCGGTCACCCGGTCCCGCTCCGGCTCACCCGTACACCGGCTCCGGCCCCATCTCCCACACCAGGCACTCAGCCGCCGCCAGCCCCCGCAGCTCCAGCCCCTCCCCGTCGGTGATCCGCGCCGCGTCGCCGGGCTCCAGGCGCGCGTCGCCCAGTTGTACGGCGCCGCGGACCACGTGCACATAGGCGCGTCGGGCATCCGGCACCGCGGTGCGCTCCCCGTCGGCGAGGCGGCGCACATGCAGCAGGGCACCGGCCCGCGGCACCGCGTAGGGAGTGCCGTCGGCGATGCCGCGCACCACCTCGTACGACGGCTCCCCGCCGGCCTCCTGCGGTGTCAGCCACATCTGCACGAAGCACAGCGGCCCGGCGCCGTCGTTGCGCTCCACATGCCGGACGCCGCCCGCCGAGCTGAGCCGCTGGAGATCACCGGGGCGTACGGTGGTCTCGTGGCCCGCCGAATCGCGGTGGGTCAGCTCTCCTTCGACCACCCAGGTCACGATCTCCGTGTCGCGGTGCGGGTGCTCGTCGAATCCGGCGCCCGCCGTCAGCCGCTCCTCGTTGCAGGCGACCAGCGCGCCGAAGCGCAGATTCTCCGGGTCGAAATGGGGCCCGAAAGAGAACGCGTGCGACGACACGATCCCGGCCTCCGCGTCCCCGCCCGGATACCGTTCATGGCCTCTCCGCACCTGAATCATGGGCCCACGGTAGCCCCGCCCCCTCACCTCCCCGCCCCGATAGTGCAGGCTTGTCCCGTGTCTGAACCCGCATCGCGCGACGCGCACCCGCACTCCGCGACCCTCCGGCGCCTGGAGAATTCGTCCGGGAAGCTGGCGGCCGCCGCCATCGCCCGCATGGACGCCACCCTGCCGTGGTACCGCGCGATGCCCCCGGAGAATCGTTCCTGGATCGGCCTGGTGGCGCAGGCCGGTATCGCCGCGTTCACCGAATGGTTCCGGCATCCGGAGACCCCCCAGGCGATCAGCACCGATGTCTTCGGCACGGCGCCGCGCGAGCTGACCCGGGCGATCACGCTGCGGCAGACCGTGGAGATGGTCCGGACGACCATCGAGGTCATGGAGTCCGCGATCGACGAGGTCGCGGCCCCGGGCGATGAGTCCGTGCTGCGCGAGGCGCTGCTGGTCTACGCCCGGGAGATCGCCTTCGCCACCGCCCAGGTCTACGCCCAGGCGGCCGAGGCCCGCGGCGCGTGGGACGCCCGGCTGGAGTCCCTCGTGGTCAACGCGGTGCTGTCGGGGGAGGCCGACGAGGGCGCGGTCTCCCGTGCGGCGGCGCTGGGCTGGAACTCCCCCGAGCACGTGTGTGTGGTGCTGGGCACCGCGCCCGACGGGGACAGCGAACTGACCGTGGAGGCGATCCGGCGGGCCGCCCGGCACGCCAAGCTCCAGGTCCTGACCGGTGTGCTGGGCTCCCGTCTGGTGGTGATCACGGGCGGTTCGGACAATCCGCTGAAGGCCGCGAAGGCACTGATCGGCCCGTATGCCGCCGGGCCCGTGGTGGCCGGCCCGGTGGTCTCCGATCTGCTGGCCGCGACCCGCTCGGCGCAGGCCGCCGCCGCCGGACTGCGGGCCTGTGCCGCCTGGCCGGACGCCCCGCGGCCGGTGCTCGCGGACGATCTGCTGCCGGAGCGCGCGATGGCCTCGGACCCGGTCGCGCGCGACCAGTTGGTGGAGGAGATCTACAGACCGCTGGAGGAAGCCGGGTCGGCGCTGCTGGAGACGCTGAGCGTCTATCTGGAGCAGGCGAGCAGTCTGGAGGGGGCCGCCAGGATGCTCTTCGTGCACCCCAACACCGTGCGCTATCGGCTGCGACGTGTGACCGACGTCACCGGCTGGTCACCCTCTGATGTGCGCTCGGCGTTCACCCTCCGTATCGCGTTGATTCTGGGGCGTCTGGCTGACGGTGAGGCCCAACCCTAGACTTTTGTCGGACACCAACAATTCCCCCGATGGTTCTTCGTCCTTGTCCCCACGGGCGGGCGGAACCACCCACAAGAGAGAGTGTGAGGGTGCTCGTACTCGTCGCTCCCGGCCAAGGCGCTCAGACGCCCGGCTTCCTGACTCCCTGGCTCGACCTCCCCGGTGTCGAGGACCGGCTCCGCGCCTGGTCGGCCGCCATCGACCTGGACCTGGTCCACTACGGCACGAAGGCGGACGAGGAGGAGATCCGTGACACCGCGGTGGCGCAGCCGCTGCTGGTGGCCGCCGCCCTGCTCTCCGCCCGTCAGCTCTTCGCCACGGCCGACGACGTCGCCACGCGGACCGGCGCGGTGGCCGGCCACAGCGTCGGTGAGCTGGCCGCCGCCGCGCTGGCCGGCACGCTGTCCGACGAGGACGCGATGCAGCTGGTGCGCCGCCGTGGCCAGGCGATGGCCGAGGCCGCCGCCGTCACCGAGACCGGTATGGCCGCGCTGCTGGGCGGCGACGAGGCCGTGGTCATCCCGCATCTGGAGCAGCTGGGCCTGACGCCGGCGAATGTGAACGGCGCCGGCCAGATCGTCGCCGCGGGCACCGCCGAGCAGATCGCCGCGCTGGTCGAGAACAAGCCGGAAGGCACTCGCCGGGTCGTACCGCTGAAGGTGGCCGGCGCGTTCCATACTCACCACATGGCACCCGCCGTCTCGGCCCTGGAATCCGCGACCACCCAGCTGTCGGTCGCCGATCCGCACACCCGCTACGTCTCCAACAAGGACGGCGCGCTGGTCTCCTCCGGCCAGGAACTGGTGCAGCGGCTGGTGGGCCAGGTGGCCAACCCCGTGCGCTGGGACCTGTGCATGGAGACCTTCAAGCAGCTCGGGGTCACCACGCTCATCGAGGCGGCCCCCGGCGGCACGCTCACCGGCCTGGCCAAGCGCGCCCTGCCCGGCGTGCGGACCCTCGCCCTCAAGACGCCCGACGACCTCGACGCGGCCCGCACGCTGATCGCCGAGCAATCCGCCCCGGCCGAATAGGAGTCCGCAGCGCATGACCTCGAAGATCAAGCCCTCGAAGGGCGCCCCGTACGCGCGGATCATGGGCGTCGGCGGCTACCGCCCGACGCGTGTCGTGCCGAACGAAGAGATCCTCAAGCACATCGACTCGTCCGACGAGTGGATCCGCTCGCGGTCCGGTATCGCGACCCGCCACTGGGCGGGCCCCGAGGAGACCGTGGCGACCATGTCGGTCGAGGCGTCCGGCAAGGCCATCGCCGACGCCGGGATCACGCCCGAGCAGATCGGCGCCGTGATCGTCTCCACCGTGTCGCACTTCAAGCAGACCCCGGCGATCGCGACCGAGATCGCGCACCGTATCGGTGCCGGCAAGCCGGCCGCGTTCGACATCTCGGCGGGCTGTGCGGGCTTCGGCTACGGACTGACCCTGGCCAAGGGCCTGGTGACCGAGGGCTCGGCGGAGTATGTGCTCGTCCTCGGCGTGGAGCGGCTCTCGGACCTCACCGACCTGGAGGACCGCGCGACGGCCTTCCTCTTCGGTGACGGCGCCGGTGCGGTGATCGTCGGCCCGGCCAACGAGCCCGAGATCGGTCCGACGGTCTGGGGTTCGGAGGGCGACAAGGCCGAGACCATCAAGCAGACCCTCGGCTGGGACGTCTACCGCCCCACCCCGGTCCCCGGCGGAGACGCGCCCGAGGGCCGCCCCGCTCCGGAGGAGATCCGCTACCCCGCCATCACCCAGGAGGGCCAGGCGGTCTTCCGGTGGGCGGTGTTCGAGATGGCGAAGGTCGCCCAGCAGGCGCTGGACGCGGCCGGAGTCAGCCCGGACGACCTGGACGTCTTCATTCCGCACCAGGCCAACATGCGGATCATCGACTCGATGGTGAAGACTCTGAAGCTGCCGGAGAGCGTGACGGTCGCCCGCGATGTGGAGACCACCGGCAACACCTCGGCCGCCTCCATTCCGCTCGCCATGGAGCGGCTGTTGGCGACCGGACAGGCCAAGAGCGGCGACACCGCACTGGTCATCGGCTTCGGGGCGGGTCTCGTCTATGCCGCGACGGTGGTTACCCTCCCCTAGGCAAGATCTGCGCAGCCCCGTACGTCCTCGGACGTGTCGGACGCCGAACGGATCTTCACCGCAAGTAACGCAGTTTCCCCTTAAAATGACCGAAGGAGCGCCATCATGGCCGCCACTCAGGAAGAGATCGTCGCCGGTCTCGCCGAGATCGTGAACGAGATCGCCGGGATCCCCACCGAGGACGTCCAGGTGGACAAGTCCTTCACCGACGACCTGGACGTTGACTCGCTGTCCATGGTCGAGGTCGTCGTCGCCGCCGAAGAGCGCTTCGACGTGAAGATCCCGGACGACGACGTCAAGAACCTCAAGACGGTCGGCGACGCGACCGAGTACATCCTCAAGCACCAGAGCTGATCCAGCTCTGCGTATGTCGCCACCCCGCGGTGGCGCCGTCGATTCCAACCCCTCTACCCGTGGAGTAAGAATTCCCGTGAATGCGACCAATCGCACCGTGGTCGTCACCGGTATCGGCGCAACCACACCGCTGGGTGGCGACACCGCTTCGACCTGGGAGGCCCTGCTCGCCGGACGCTCCGGTGTCAGCACCCTCGAACAGGACTGGGCCGCCGATCTGCCGGTGCGTATCGCCGGGCAGATCGCCGTGGAGCCCACCGAGATCATTCCGCGGCCGCAGGCCCGCAAGCTGGACCGCTCGGCGCAGTTCGCGCTCGTCGCGGCCCAGGAGGCCTGGAAGGACGCGGGCTTCACCGCCAAGGCGGGCGAGGACACCTCGGTCAACCCCGACCGTCTGGGTGCCGTCATCGCCTCCGGTATCGGCGGTGTGACGACCCTGCTCGACCAGTACGACGTGCTCAAGGAGAAGGGCGTACGCCGCGTCTCCCCGCACACCGTGCCGATGCTGATGCCGAACTCGCCGTCCGCGAACGTGGGCATCGAGTTCAACGCCCGCGCCGGGGTGCACACGCCGGTCTCGGCGTGCGCGTCGGGCGCCGAGGCCATCGGCTACGCGATCGAGATGATCCGCTCCGGCCGCGCCGACGTCGTCGTCGCGGGTGGCACGGAGGCCGCCATCCACCCGCTGCCGATCGTCGCGTTCGGCAACATGATGGCGATGTCCAAGAACAACGACGACCCGCAGGGCGCCTCCCGCCCCTGGGACGTCGACCGCAACGGCTTCGTGCTCGGCGAGGGCGCGGGCGTGATCGTCCTGGAGTCCGAGGAGCACGCCAAGGCCCGCGGCGCCAAGATCTACGCGGAGGCCGTCGGCCAGGGCATCTCGGCCGACGCGCACCACATCACGCAGCCCGAGCCGTCCGGCAACGGCATCGCGGCGGCGCTTCAGAACCTCCTCGACAACACCGACCTCCAGCCCGCCGAGATCGTGCATGTGAACGCGCACGCCACCTCGACGCCGGCCGGTGACGTCGGCGAGCTCCGGGCGCTGCGCAAGGCGTTCGGTGACGACGTCGACCACATGGCCATCACCAGCACCAAGTCGATGACCGGTCACCTCCTGGGTGGCGCGGGCGGTATCGAGACGGTGGCCACGGTGCTCGCGCTCAAGAACCGGGTCGCCCCGCCGACGATCAACATCGACCAGCTCGACCCGGAGGCCGACGCCGACATCGTCCGCGGCGAGCCCCGGCAGCTGCCGGCCGAGGGCCGGATCGCGGCCCTGAACGACTCGTTCGGCTTCGGCGGCCACAACGTGGTGCTGGCCTTCCGTTCGGTCTGAGGCACGCCCAGCACACCCTGAGGGCCCGCCCGGTGGACACCCACCGGGCGGGCCCTCGGCCCGTTTCAGCGGTCGAAACTGGCGAAGTACGCCGCCGCGGCGTCCTTGTGGCCATGGCCCTGTTCCTCGGCCCGGCGCAGGCGTTCCGCGTCCGCGGCCACCAGATCCATCCGTACCCCGGCCTCACTGGCGGCCTCCGTGATGAGCCGGGCGTCCTTGCGGGCCGCGGACACGGTGAAGCTCGCAGGGTAGTTATCGGCCAGGATCAGCTCGGATTTCAGCCGCAGATAGGGCAGGTCGAGCGCGCCGCCGGCGACCGCGGCGAGGAAGTCGCGCGGGTCCACCCCGAGCCCTTCGGCGAGCGCCAGCGCCTCGCCGGTGCCGTTGACGACCGTCAGCACCCAGCTGTTGATGACGAGCTTGAGGCGGCTGGCGGCCCCGCTCGCACCGTCCTCGCCGACCCACCGGGTGGTGCTCCCGACGATGTCGAAGACCCGCGCGGCGCGCTCCCGTACGTCCTGCGGGCCGGCCGCCAGAACCGTCAACCCGCCTTTCTCCGCGTTCACCTTGGTGCCCAGTACGGGAGCGTCGACGAAGCGCAGGCGGTGCTCGTCGGCGAACCGGGCGAGCGGGGCGAGCCCGTCGGTGCCGACCGTGCTCATCTGGAGAAACAGGGCGCCTGGCGACAGCGCGCCGGCGGCCTGCCGCAGCGCGTCGAGGACGGCCGCCCCGTCGAGCAGCATCGTGAGGACCACGTCGGCGCCGTCCACCGCTTCGGCGGGGCTGCCGGTGACCCGGACGCCGTCGGCGGCCAGCGGCTGGGCACGGGCGCGCGTCCGGTTCCAGGCGCGGACGTCCAGACCGGCCGCCGCGAGGTTGCGGGCCATCGCCGCGCCCATGATTCCGGTGCCGAGCACCGCTACGGAAAGAGTGTCGGATGACGTGTTGTCGGCCATGAGCGCACGCTAGGACGTGAAGCGCACTCGAAGGCAACCGCCGCCGCGTGTCGCGGGCGTGCCGGAGGGTCAGACGACCTGGTGGAGCCAGCGGACCGGGGCGCCCTCGCCCGCGTACCGGAAGGGCTCCAGTTCGTCGTCCCACGGTTTGCCGAGGAGCTTGGCGACCTCGGCGGCCAGCTCGGTCTCGCCGGTCGCCGAGCGGGCGACCGCGGCGCGCAGCCGGTCCTCGGGGATGAGGATGTCGCCGTGGATGCCCGTGACGGCGTGAAAGATCCCCAGATCGGGGGTGGAGCTGTAGCGCTCGCCCTCCGCGGTGGAGCAGGGTTCCGCGGTCACCTCGAAGCGCAGCAGATGCCAGCCGCGCAGCGCGGAGGCCAGCTTGGAGGCCGTGCCGGCCTCGCCCTGCCAGGAGAACTCGGCTCTCCAGGTGCCCGGGGACGCCGGCTGGCGGATCCAGTCGAGGTTGACGCGCACACCGAGGACGCCCGCGACGGCCCATTCGACGTGCGGGCACAGCGCGCGCGGAGCGGAGTGGACGTACAGAACTCCACGTGTCGTCACCGGGACCTCCAGTGCGGTTCGAGGTTCGCCTTCCCCAGCGGCCTCGTGCCCGTTCCGGTTGCGGCCGGGACAGTTGTCATTCTGCCCCAGTGACCACTTCGGCACCAGCATGCTGGTGACCTACAGTAAACACCATTAGGCGGAATTTGCCGCAAAAGGGACAGGAAATGACGTGATGTAATTTGTCTGCGCCGACTGCACTTGCCACTTTGGGTCACCGCCCGGCAAGCACGGGGCAAAGCTATCGCGCGGTGCCGGTCGAGGGGGTGACGTACCGTCGGTACCCGAAGAGATATCACTCGCACGCCGGAGGGGACAGGGGATGACGCGGATCGATCGGCCTGTTCGCCCCCGGCGCATCCGCTTCGGACTCCGCTTCTCACGCACCGTCGCCGTCGGTTCCGCACTGGTGATCGCCCTCACCGCCTGTAGTGGTGACGGCTCCGCTCCGCAATCCGGCGCCGCGGGCAAGCGGAAGGCCGCCAAGGCGCCCGTGTGGCGCACCAACCCCCGCTCGATCGCCGCCCTCGGCGACTCCATCACCGTCGGCTTCGACGCCTGCACCGTCCTCTCCGACTGCCCGCAGGTCTCCTGGGCCACCGGCACCGACCCCAAGGTCGACAGCCTCGCCCGACGACTGGTCAAACGCCCCGCCACACACAGCTGGAACCTCGCCCGGACCGGTGCGCTGATGAGGGATCTGCCGGACCAGATCACCGCGGCCGCCGACCGGAAGCCCGAGCTGGTCACGGTCCTGATCGGCGCCAACGACGCCTGCCGGCGCGACGTACGCTCGATGACCCCGGCGGGCGCCTTCCGCGCAGACTTCGCGCGGTCCATGAAGTACCTGCGGCGCAAACTGCCGCACACCCAGGTGTATGTCGCGGCGGTGCCGGATCTGCTGCGGCTGTGGTCGGAAGGGCGCAAGAACCCGCTCGGCAAACAGGTGTGGAAGCTCGGCATCTGCGGGTCCATGCTGCGCGACCCGGACGATCTGACCAAGGCGGCGCACGACCGGCGGGCGGACGTCCAGGACCGGGTGATGGCGTACAACACGGCGCTGGCGGAGGTGTGCGGCACCGACCCGCTGTGCCGGTTCGACAAGTCGGTCTTCGACTACCGCTTCACGGGGCGGCAGTTGAGCACCTGGGACTGGTTCCACCCCGGCACCGGCGGCCAGAAGGAGCTGGCGGAGCTGGCGTTCCGCACGGTCACCCGGCCCGGCCGCGGCAGCTGAACACGCTCTCCCGGCCCCGCCCGGTGGCCGGCGGGCATAGGGTCGCTGCCATGAAGACGCAGGTCAGCAGGGAAGCCTTCGGCGTGCTGGAGGACGGTACGCCGGTCGACCGCTGGACCCTGGAGTCGGGGCCCGGCGGCGTGCGGGTCCGGGTCCTGACCTACGGCGGAATCATCCAGACAGTGGACGCCCCGGACCGGGACGGGGCGCGGGGACAGCTGGCGCTGGGCTTCGCCGACCTCGGCTCGTATGTCGCGCACGGCGGGTCGCACTTCGGCGCGCTGGTCGGGCGGTATGCGAACCGGATCGCCGGGGCGTCGTTCCGACTCGACGGCCGGACCTGGGAACTGACGCCCAATAACGGGCCCCACAGCCTGCACGGCGGACCGCGGAACTTCTCCCGGGTGGTGTGGGACGCCCGGCCGGTCGATGGCGGGGTGCGGCTGCACCGGGTCTCCCCGGACGGTGAGGAGGCCTTCCCGGGCGCCCTGGACGTCAGCGTGACCTACACCCTCTCCCCCGGCGGCGCGCTGCGCATCGTCTCCCGCGCGCGGACCGACGCGCCGACCGTCGTCAACCTCACCAACCACACGTACCTCAATCTGGGCGGGGACGGCAGCGGCAGCGCCAGCGGGCACGAGCTGCGGCTGGCGGCGTCCCGGTACACACCGTGCGACACCGGCGGCATCCCGCTGCCCGGCGCACCCGCCGAAGTGGCCGGCACCCGCTTCGACTTCCGGACGGCGCGCACGGTGGACGGTGCCTTCGACCACAACTTCGCGCTGGACGGCGGGGTGTGCCACGCACCGCGCACCGTCGCGGAGTTGTACGACCCGCGCTCCGGCCGGGCCCTGACGCTGGCCACCACCGAGCCCGGTCTCCAGCTCTACACCGCCGGTCATCTCGACGGCACCCTGACCGGCACCTCGGGCGTCCCCTACGGACCGGCGGCCGGACTGGCCCTGGAAACCCAGCACTTCCCGGACTCCCCGAACCGCCCGGACTACCCCGGCACGGTGCTGCGGCCCGGCGAGACCTATCGCTCGGAGACCGTGTACGGCTTCTCGGTGCGGCCGCGGACTGCGGGACACCCTTAAGGGCACGGCCGCGCGAAGGTCATCCTGTGCGGCGACGCCACGGAGGGGGCCGGGGCGGAACGATGGCACCGATCGGTTGTCCGGTCCGTTCCGTTTCCGTTCACTGCTGCCCTCGGGAGACCTCTCACCATGGCCCGCCTGCGTACCTCTCCTCTCGTGCTGTCCTGTGCCGCGTTGGGCGTGCTGATGACCGGCTGCTCCCTGGGATTCGGCCCGGACAAGGAGGCGCAGCGTACGTACACCGTGCCCGGCAAGGTCACCGCGCTGTCGGCGACGACGCACGGCGGGAACATCGAGGTCGTCCCGGTCGACGCCGGCGGCCAGGTGAAGGTGACGGAGAAGTATGTCTACAACGAGCGGAAGCCGAGCCCCTCGCACGGGGTCAAGGACGGCCGGCTGACGCTGGAGGCCGAGGACTGCGGCATGGGGCACCGGTGCGAGGTGGCCTACCGGGTGCTGCTGCCGCGCGATGCCTCGGTGGATCTGCGGACCAGTGGCGGGGACATCACGGTCCGCGGCGCCACCGGCGGCATCGCCGCGGAGACCAGCGGCGGCAACATCACCGTCAAGGACTCCACGGCCCGCACCGCGAAGGCGCGGACCAGCGGCGGCGATGTGGATCTCGCGCTGTCCACGGCGCCCGACAACGTGTCGGGCCGCACCAGCGGAGGCAATGTCACCATCCGGCTGCCCAAGGGCTCCTACGCCGTGGAGGCCACGACCAGCGGCGGGAACAGCAAGGTTTCCGTCCCGACGGACAAGGGCTCCGCGCACAAGGTCACGGCCCGGTCGAGCGGCGGGGATGTGTCGGTGATGCCGTCATGAGGGGGCGGTCGCGATGAGGGTCCGGACGGGCCCGTGCCTGAGCCGGCGGGGGCGTCCCTGGGGAGGAGCGCCCCCGCCTCCGGCCCCGTCAGCCGACGGTGACCTCCGCCGTCAGCCTGCGGTCGTCGACGCTGCGCGCCGCCTCGACGCGATAGACGCCCTTGACCCGCTGCCAGTCGCCGCCCTCCGCGTCCCAGACCGCGAACGCCCGGTCCGGCAGCGGGATCTCGGCCTCGGTGCTCTCCCCGGGACCGGCCTCGACGACGGCGAAGCCGGCCAGCCAGCGCGCCGGGCGCTCCGGAGCGTCGGGGGCGGCGTCCTCGGTGGGCGCCAGATAGATCTGGACGACCTCGCGGCCGGGCCGGTCGCCCGCGTTGCGGACGCGCACCCGTACCGAGTCCGGGGTGGTGTCCAGCGACTCGTACTCCCAGTCGGTGTAGCCGAGGCCGTGCCCGAAGGGGTAGGCGGGCGCGACGGCGGACCGCTGCCAGGCGCGGTAGCCGACGAACACCCCCTCGGCATAGTGGAGTTGACCGTCGGTCGGGGTGACGGTGGTGACCGGGGCGTCGTCGAGGCGGGCCGGCCAGGTGGTGGGCAGCCGGCCGCCCGGCTCATGGGCGCCGAGCAGCACATCCGCCAGCGCCGCCCCGGCCTCCTGCCCGGGGAACCAGCTCAGCAGCACGGCGGGGACCTCCTCGCGCCATGGAAGTTCCACCGGAGAGCCGGAGTTGACGACCACCACGGTGTGCGGGTTGGCGGCGGCGACCCGGCGGACCAGCTCGTCCTGGCGGCCCGGCAGCCGCAGATCGCCGCGGTCGAAGCCCTCGGACTCGGTCTCCTCGGTGGTGGCGACGACGACGATCGCCACATCGGCCCCGGCCGCGGCGCGGACCGCCTCGGTGATCTGCGTGTCCGCGTCGGCCTGCGGAGCCCGGTGGCCGAGCAGGAAGTGCAGCGTGGCCGGCCCCTCCCCGGAACCGCCCGGATGGTCCGGCACGTACCGCAGCGTGACATCGACGCGCTCGTCCGCCGTCAGCTGCGCCGTCACCCGCCGCTCGACGGGGTTGAGGAACGCCTCGAAGGGGTCGCCGCCCTCGGGTGCGCAGTGGCCGTCGAAGAGCACCGTGCCGCCGACGGTCAGCCGCAGCTCACCGGTGCCGGAGACGGCGAGGGTGTGGCGGCCGGTGTGCCGCGGGGTGAAGCTGCCGGTCAGTTCGACGGCGCTCAGGTTCTGCCGGGTGACGCCCTCGGGGAAGCGGCCCATCACCTGCACCTTGCCGTCGCGCTGCGCGGTCTCGGCGAGCAGCCGGCCGTCCGCGGCCAGGTAGCGGGTGCGCAGGGTGAAGCCCTCACGGGCGTGCGGGACGCGGGAGCGCGGATCGGCGCCGGCCGCGAAGGCGATCTCGACGTCGTCGGGCAGGGCGGCGCGCAGCCCCTCCAGCGGGGAGACGACCGCGTCGGGAAAGACGGTCGCGGACCCGCCGCCGTGCACCCGGGCCTCGCGCGCGGCCGCTCCGATGACGGCGACCCTGCGGACCGCGGCGGCATCGAGCGGCAGCGCCCGCCGCGCACCGGCCACCGGCTCGTTGCGCAGCAGGACACACCCCCGCCGGGCGACCTCACGGGTCACCGCCCGGCCGTCGATCCCCCGGGGGACACCGGCCGGGTCGACCGCGGCCGGCACCCCGTCCAGACAACCCGTACGGGCGGCGAGCAGCAGCACCCGGCGCACTGCCTCGTCCACCTCCGACTCGGTCACCGCACCGCCGCGGACGGCCTCGGCGAGCCGCGCGCCGTAGACCGTCCGGGGCCCCGGCATCGCCACGTCCAGGCCGCCGCGCAGGGCGCGCACGGTGTCACGGGCCGCCGTCCAGTCGGAGACGGTGCAGCCGTCGAAACCCCATGCGCCGCGGAGCACGTCCTGGACCAGAGCCCGGTGTTCGGTCATCGTCGAGCCGTTGACCTGGTTGTAGGCGGTCATCACACCCCAGGGGCGGGCGTTTTCGACGATGTGCTCGAAGGGCGTGAGATAGAGCTCGCGCAGTGGGCGCGGGGCGATGCGGTTGTCGACGGTGAGCCGGTCGGTCTCGGCGTCGTTGCCCACAAAGTGCTTGACGGTCGTCCCGACGCCGCCCTCCTGCACCCCACGGACATATCCGGCCCCGATCTCGCCGGTGAGCAGCGGGTCTTCCGCATAGCACTCGAAGTGCCGGCCGCCCAGCGGTGAGCGGTGCAGATTGACGGTCGGCGCCAGCAGGACGTGCACGCCCTTGCGGCGGGCCTCCTGGGCGAGCAGGTGACCGGTCCGGCGGGCCAGCTCGGGGTCCCAGGTGGCGGCCAGCGCCGTGGGGCTGGGCAGCACCACCGAGGGGTCCTCGGGGCTCCAGTCCTGGCCCCGCACCCCGACCGGCCCGTCCGACATCACCAGCGACCGGAGTCCGATCGCGGGCACGGCCGGCAGCGTCCACATGTCCTGGCCGGACAGCAGCCGGGTCTTGGCGTCGAGGTCGAGCGCGGCGAGTGCCCGCTCGACGGCGGCGGCGTGCTCGTGCGCGCGGTCCCGGGCATGATGGTGGGCGGCGTCTGCGGCGGGGCCATGAGGATGGTGGTCGGTCATGCGGCTCTCCGGTGCTCCCTGAATGGACGTGCGGACCCCCTGTCCGGATTCTTACCGGCTCACCTGTCAGCCGGTAGGTACCGTTACTTTTCCGTTACATCAGTCGTACGGGATCTCCACGGGAGGGTTACGCTCGGCCGGTGAGTGCACGAGACCAGGACGGACCCCGCGGCGGCGGGCCGGGCGCGCGGCGCGCCGGCGGCGGGCGCGAGACCCAGCGCGCGGAGCGGCGCGCGGCCATCCTGGAGGCCGCCATGGAGCTGATCGCCGAGCGCGGCTACCGCCGTACCTCGCTCGCCGCCGTCGCCGAACGCGCCGGACTGACCCAGCAGGGCCTGCTGCACCACTTCCCCACCAAGGACCTGCTGCTGGTGGGGGTGCTGGAGACGCGCGACCGCTGGGATCTGGCCTCGGCCGCCGCGGCGGCCGGCACCCGGCACACCGACACCCTCGCCCAACTGGTCGACTACAACGCCACCCGCCCCGGCCTCGTCCGGACCTACACGGTGCTGGCCGCGGACAGCGTCACCGAGGACCACCCCGCGCGCGAGTTCTTCGAGACCCGCTTCCGTGTCGTCCGCGCCGCGATGGCCGAGGTGCTGCGGACCGAATGCGGCGACACCCTGCCCGGCGGTCTGACCCCGGAGCGGGCGGCTCCGCTGCTGGCCGCCGTGATGGACGGACTCCAGTTGCAGTGGCTGCTGGACCCGGAGGCCGTGGAGATGCCGGCCGCCTTCCGGGACTTCCTGGCGCTGCTCGGGTGCGGGCAGGGGCGGGGCGACGAGGGCGCGGAGGGGTTGGGCGAAGGGCCCGGGGAGGGACGGACCGGCGGGGCCGCGGAGGAGCCGGGCGAAGGTCCGGGCGACGGGCCGGGCGAGGGCTGATGCCGGAGCCCCGCAAACCTCGTAGACCCCGCCGAACCCGTAGACCCCGTGGGCCCGGGTGCGGCTACCGGGCCGGAGCGAGGCAGGAGATCGTCATCCTGTCCGGGCTGTAGGTGAGGTCGGCGAGCAGCTCGCCGTCGGCGCACACGTCCTTGGAGGTGTTGAGCCGGCGGGTCACCTTGTACTCCGCGTCGGCCGAACCGCAGTCCACGATCTCCAGATCCTGGTCCTTCCAGTCGCCTTCGTTGCGGACACAGTCACCGATCGCGAGGGTGGGCGACTGCCCGATACCGGCGCCCTCGACGAACGCGCCGAGCACGAACAGCGTGGGAATCGCCAGCACCACCAGCGCCATCGGCACCAGGAACAGCAGCGCCACCGGCCGGCGCAGCAGCGACCGTCCCGGGTCGAGCGAGGGGCCGAAGCCACCTACGGGGGCGGCCAGTTTGCGGAAGCGGCTCCGAGGGCCGAGGTTCATCAGCAGGGTGACCGGGGTGATCGCCACGGACAGCGGGCTCCACCAGCCCTGCCACAGCGTGTTCGCGGACATCTCCCGGTAGGTGGCCAGCCCGCAGGAGCGGCAGAACATGCCGCTGCGGCTGAGGAAGCGCATCAGGAGGAAGAGGCCCTGGTGCCCGCGCACGGTGGCCTGCACGGCGGGCCGGGCCCCGCAGAGCCGGCAGCCCGGGTCGGCGGCGTACGGCTGTGGGTGCGGGTACGGGTGCGGGTGCAGGGGCGGTTGACGGTCGTACGGATACGGGGGCGGCTGCCCCGGCCGGGGGTCGTACGGGCCGACGGGCGGCTGCGGGTGGGCGTCCGCGGGCTGTTGTGGGTGGGGCGCCGTGGGTGGTGGCGGGTGGGACCCCACGGGCGGTGGCCCGTACGGCTGGGCATACGGGTGCGGGCCGTGCGGCGGTGGCGGAGTGGCCACGGAGATCCCCCTGCGTCTCGTGGAGTGCGCCCGACGCGGCCGCTGAGCGGACCGGACGGGACGGATCAGGAACCCTATCCGCGGTCACCCGGCACGCACCGGGCCGGGTCGAGGGCCCAAGTCGAGGGCAGGAACAGGACAGCGGGGAGATCGGCGCCTCTACCGCCCCCGCGTCCACACCGCTTTACTCGCCCCCATGAGACGCATACGTACCAGGATGGGCGCGCTCGGTGTCGCGCTGGTGGCCGCCGTTCCGCTGGCTCTGACGGCGCCGGCCGCGGCGGCCCCCGCGGCGGCCGGCACGGTGGAGGAGGGCCGGCTGACGCAGGCGGCGCCGCAGGAGATTCTGCGGCGCAGTGGATTCGATGTGTGGGAGCGGGAGTTCGCGGGCGGGCTGGCGCGGGTGACGAGCTACCCGGAGGCCCGGCGCTATGTCGCGGACGAGGGGCGGGCGCTGTGGCGGCGGGCCGTGGACCGGGCGCAGGGCCGTGGGCCCGACGGCGGCGATCTGAGCCGGGACGACGACCGGCCGCTGTATTGGGCGCGGCTCGGGATGACGAAGGAACTACGGCAGTGGAAGCCGGAGTTCGGGCTTTCCGAGGAGCGGCGTGACGCCCTGCTCGGGTCGCTGGAGCGGGGTTCGCGCGGGCAGGACTCGATCGCACTGCCCGCCGGGAAGGAGGTGCTGCGGGTGGTGGTGACCGGCTTCGACCCGTTCCAGCTGGACGCCGATGCCCGGCGGAGCAACCCGTCGGGGGCGGCGGCGCTCGCGCTGGACGGGACGACGGTGCGGACCGCCTCCGGGAAGCCCGCCCGGATCGAGACCGCGGTCTTCCCCGTACGGTGGGCCGACTTCGCGGCGGGCACGGTGGAGCGCACCCTGCTGCCGCACTTCCGGGGCGGGCCGCGGCAGGCCGATCTGTTCACGACAGTCAGTCAGGGGCGGCCCGGCCGGTTCGATGTCGAGCGGACCAACGGCGCCTGGCGGGGCGGCTATCCGGACAATGCGCGGGACTCGCGGACGGAGCCGGTGCCGATTCCGGCGGGGGTGCCGACCGTGCGGCCGCAGCCGCAGTGGACGACCACCACCCTGCCGTACGCGCGGATCGTGGCGGCCGGCACCGGGCCGTACCCGGTGGTCGACCACACCGCCGTCACCGAGATCCCGGCGGGCGGCGGCGCACCCGTCGACCGGCCGGACGGCCCGACCCCGGGCTCCACGGCGCGGGCCGGGGGCGGCGGCGACTATCTGTCCAATGAGATCGCCTACCGGGCGACGCTGCTGAGGGACGCGGTGCGGCCGGCGATCCCGGGCGGGCATCTGCACACGCCGGTGCTGGAGTTCGGCCCGGACAACACGGACCCGGCGAACAGCCAGGTCACCGACCCCGTCTTCATACGGAACCGGATCGCGATCACCGGGCAGGTGCGGGCGGTCGTGACGGTGGCGGCGTCGGAGGCGGCAACAGCAGCAGCACGGGCGGCGGACCGGAAGTAGCCGGACCGGGGTCCTTCAGGGCGCGGGCGGTCCGGCGGCGGGGAAGGCCGACGGACCGCCCGGGCCACCCCGATCGGCTCGACCCGCCCCATCCCCCCGACCCGCCCGGCATCATGGGCGCATGATCATTGCTGCCGCACAATTCCTCCCGGTGCCGGGCGATATCGAGGCCAACGCCGCCCGGATGGCCGGGCTTCTCACCGAGGCCGCCGGGCGCGGCGCGGGGCTGGTGGTCTTCCCCGAACTCGCGCTGACGCACTACGACCTGGCCCTGATAGCCGCCGACCCGGTGGGCATGACGGTCACGGCGGACGACGCCCGGCTGGCACCCGTACGGGAGGCCTGCCGGGCGACCGGGACCGCGGCGGTCGTGAACGCGGCGGGCCGCGCCACCGGCGGCGGGTCCCGTCCGGCGATCTCCTCGTTCGTCATCGGCCCGGACGGCGCCCTGGTCACCCGCTACGACAAGGTCCATCTGTTCGGGGACGAGAACACCGTGTTCGCGCCGGGCACCGCGCCGGGCCGCTGCACCCTGGGCGGCATCCGGTTCGCGCTGGCCACCTGCTTCGACAACAGCGACCCCGAGGTGGCGGCGCGGGCCGCGGCGGACGGCTGCCGGGTGTCGCTCGCCAGCTCCTTCCACGGCTCGGCGGAGCGGGTGGCGGGATATGCGCGGCAGGCGCGGGACCACGGTCTGCAGGTGCTGCTCGCCAACGGCATGGGGACCGGCGGCTCGGCTTCGGGGTGCGGTCTCAGCGGCGCCTGGCTGCCGTCGGGCGAGCGGGTTGCGGCGGCCGCCGAGTGGACCGGGCCGGTGCCGGGGGACGGTGCGGAGCTGGTGTTCACCGATGTCCGCGACCGGATCACGCTGATGGCGGACCCGGCGGTGGCCGCGGTCCCCGTCGAGGAGTGCGGTGAGCCGCTGGTGGACGTACGGACCGCGGCGCCCGCGCTGCTCGTGGCCGAGGACCGGAACGACCCGCTCGGCGCCTATGCCTTCCTGCGGGAGGGCGTGCTCCAACGGCTGCTGGCGGCGCAGAAGTCACTGCCGGACGGGCTGCGGTGGCAGTTCGTCGAGGGCTACCGGCCGCCGGGGCTCCAGCGCCGCTACTTCGAGGAGTACGCGGACGAACTGCGCGCCGCCCACCCCGACTGGGACGCCGCCCGGCTCCACCAGGCCGCCAGCCGCTATGTGTCGCCGCCCGAGATCGCACCGCACAGCGCGGGCGGCGCGGTGGACCTCACCCTCGTCACCACCGAGGGGGCACCCGTCGACATGGGCACGCCGATCAATGCCTCCCCCGAGGAGAGCGACGGCGCCTGCTACACGGCCGCGCCGGAGCTGACGCCCGTCGCCCGCGCCCACCGCCGCGTGCTGAACGCCGCGCTCACCGCCGCCGGTCTGGTCAACTACCCGACCGAGTGGTGGCACTGGTCCTACGGCGACCGCTACTGGGCGCTGGCGACCGGCGCGGACCACGCGCTGTACGGGCCGAAGGAGCTGGCGGGGCGGTGAGGTGACGCCGGGTGCCGGGCAACGCCGGGCGGTCCCGCTCCCGCCTCAGCCCCCCCGGCCTCAGCCCTCCGGCTACTCCAGCTGCTCCGGTGCCAGGACCTCCAGCTCCGCCCGGGTCGGGTAGGACGGCTGGGCGCCCGGCTTGGTGACGGCGGCGGCGCCGACCCGTACGGCGAAGCGTGCCGCGCCGGGCAGTGTGTCGCCGCGGGCCAGGCGGGTGGCGAGGGCGCCGGTGAAGGCGTCGCCGGCACCGGTGGTGTCCACGGCCTTGACGCGTACGCCCGGGACGTTCTCGGCTCCGGAGGCGTCCAGGACCAGCGCGCCGTCGCCGCCGAGGGTGACCACGACGGAGCGGGCGCCCCGATCGCGCAGGGCCTGCGCCCACTGGACGGGGGTGCCGTCGGTCAACCCGGAGAGCTGTCGCGCCTCGTGCTCGTTGACCACCAACGGGTCGGCCACCGCGAGGAGTTCGGGGGCCAGCGCCGCTGTGGGGGCCGGGGAGGGGTTGAGGACGACGCGGCTGCCGGCCTGTTCGGCGGCCGCGGCGGTGGCCCGTACGGACTCCATGGGGATCTCCAGCTGGAGGGAGACCACGGCGGAGGCGGCGATGGTGTCCTTCGCGGCGGCCACGTCCTGCGGGGTGAGCGCGGCGTTGGCGCCCGGCGAGACCACGATGCTGTTGTCGCCGTCCGGGTCGACGATGATCATCGCGGTGCCGGTGCGGGCCGTCTCGTCCACGATGACCGGGGTGACATCGGTGCCCGCGGCGCGCTGGGCGCCGAGCAGCAGCTCCCCGTACGCATCGCCGCCGACCCGCGCCAGCAGCGCGGTGCGCCCGCCGATCCGGGCGGCGGCGGCCGCCTGGTTGGCGCCTTTGCCGCCGGCCGATTCCACCAGGTCCGTGCCGAGCACCGTCTCACCCGCGCCGGGCCGCCGGTCGACCCGTACCGTCAGATCCGCGTTGGCCGAGCCGACCACCAGGACGTCATACATGCACCGCTCTCCCACTTCTCTTCTCATCTGTCATTCCCGGCGGCCCCCTCGGACGCGCCGGGCCGCGCGCTCAGTCGTCGAACTTCGCGGCGTTCTCGCTGGTCACCAATACCACCGGCACCCGGACCGACCGCGGCAGCTTCTCACCTCGGGAGGCCTTCAGCGCCCAGTCCACGGCCTGTTTGCCGAGGAGTTCCGGCTGCTGGGCGACGGTCGCGGTCAGGCTGCCGCCGCGGACCGCCTTGACCCCGTCCGGGGTGCCGTCGAACGCCACCACCTTGACGTCCTTGCCGGACCGACCGCCCAGCGCCTTGGACGCGCCCAGCGCCATCTCGTCGTTGGCGGCGAACACCCCGCCGATGTCGCGGTGCGCCTGGAGCATATTGGTCATCACGTCCATGCCCTTGGTGCGGTCGAAGTCCGCGGGCTGCCGGGCGACGACCTTGATGCCGGGGTACTTCTTGATGCCCTCTTCGAAGCCCTTGCCGCGCTCGCGGGCGGCGGAGGTGCCGGCCTGGCCCTCCAGGAAGGCCACCTTGCCCTTGCCGCCGAGCGATTCGGCCAGGGTCTTCGCGGCGAGCCGGCCGCCCGCGACGTTGTCGGAGGCGATGGTCGAGCCGACCGTGCCGCCGTTGACGCCCCGGTCGATGGAGATGACCGGCACCTTCGCCCGGTTGGCGACGCCGACGGCCGGGACCGCGGCATCGGAGTCGACCGGGTTGATGATGGCCGCCTTGACGTTCTGGCTGGTGAACGTCTCCATCTGGTTGATCTGCTGGGTGGGGTCGTTCTGCGCGTCGGTGATGTTGAGGTGCAGTCCGCGGGCGTCCGCCTCGGCCTGCGCGCCCTCCTTGATGCCGACGAAGAACGGGTTGTTCATCGTGGACAGCGCGAGCCCCAGATCGGTGTTGCCGCCGCGGTCGCAGCCGGCCAGGCCCAGGACGGCGGTCGCGGCCAGCCCGGCCGCCAGCGACGCCTTGATCCGGGTGGTCTGCCAGGCGTCCCGCCGGGTGTTCCTCGGGGCGTTCCGCCGGGGGTTCCGCCGGGGGTTCATCGCGCGCTCCGGCGGCGCAGCGTGTCCAGGAGCACCGCCACCGCGATGACCAGGCCGGTGGCGACCTGCTGCCAGAACGCCGAGACGCTCAGCAGGTTCAGGCCGTTGCGCAGCACGGCGAGGATCAGCGCACCGATGAGGGTGCCGGAGGCCTTGCCGGAGCCGCCGGAGAGGCTGGCCCCGCCGATGACGACGGCGGCGATGGCGTCCAGCTCGTAGCCGGTGGCGGCCTGCGGCTGGGCGGAGGTGAGCCGGGCGGCCAGCACGATGCCGGCGACCGCGGCGAACACCCCGGACAGCGCGTAGATCGCGAGCTTGCGGCGCTTGACGTGGATGCCGGAGAGCCGGGCCGCCTCCTCGTTGCCGCCGATCGCGAACATCGCGCGGCCGGCGTACGTACGGGCCAGCACCAGCGCGGCGATCAGCCCCATCGCGATCATGACGAGCACGGGCACCGGCAGCCAGCCGCCGAGGGTGTCACCGAGCGCGCTGACCGAGCCGGGGAAGGGGATCGGCGAGCCGCCGGAGATGACCAGGGCCAGGCCGCGGCCGACCGAGAGCATCGCCAAAGTGGCGATGAAGGCGGGCAGTTTGCCGTAGGCGACCAGCGTGCCGGAGACCAGACCGGCCGCCGCGCCGACCGCCAGGCCGACCAGTACCGCCATCCAGACCGGCAGTCCTTCGTTGGTGGCCGCCCAGGCCACGACGGTGGCGGAGAGCGCGGCGACCGAGCCGACCGACAGATCGATACCCGCCGAGACGATCACGAAGGTGACGCCGAAGGCGAGGATCGCGGTGACCGACGCCTGGACGCCGACGTTGAGGAGGTTCTGCCCGTTGAGGAAGTCCCTGGACAGCGCCGCCATCACGACGACCAGGGCGATCAGCCCGCCGAGCGGGCCGTTCCTGAGGACCGCCCGGGAGAACCACGGCCCGAGGCCGTCCCGGTCCGGTGCCCGTCCCACCGCCTCGGCGGCGGCTCCTGTCTTCACCTCAGTGGACATCGGAGCCCTCCATCGCGCTCTTGTCGTGGTGCTTCGTGCTCTTGGCGGTGCCGCTCGTCTTCTTGGCGGTGCCGGTCGTGTCCTCGGCGGTGCCGTCCGTGTTCCCGGAAGCGGCACCGGGGGCCTGGAGCGCCAGTTCCATCACGGCGTCCTGGGTGGCCTCTTCGGCCGACAGCTCACCGGCCAGCCGGCCCTGTGACATCACCAGCACCCGGTCGCTCATCCCGAGGACCTCGGGCAGATCACTGGAGATCATCAGGACCGCACGGCCGGCCGCCGTCAGCTCGTTGATCAGCTGGTAGATCTCGACCTTGGCGCCGACGTCGATACCGCGCGTCGGCTCGTCGAGGATCAGCAGCCGGGTGTCCGTCAGCAGCCACTTCCCGATGACGATCTTCTGCTGGTTGCCGCCGGAGAGGGTGCGGGCGCTCTGGCCCAGGCCGCTCATCCGGACCTTCAACCGCTCGGCGGCGGTGGCCGCTTCGCGCCGCTGCGCGCCCCGGTCCACCAGCCCGCCGCG
The DNA here is from genome assembly GCF_030406865.1 of Streptomyces sp. P9-2B-2. Classification (NCBI taxonomy): domain Bacteria; kingdom Bacillati; phylum Actinomycetota; class Actinomycetes; order Kitasatosporales; family Streptomycetaceae; genus Streptomyces; species Streptomyces sp. P9-2B-2. Next base: position 2,921,120 of record NZ_CP129126.1, read on the forward strand.
GGTGTCGCGGTCGAGCCGGGCGAGGGTGAGGTTGTCCTGGAGGGAGGCGTCCAGCACCAGGCCCTGGCCCTTGCGGTCCTCCGGTACGAGGCCGAGCCCGGCGCGCATCGCGGCCCGGACATCGCCGCGGGCCAGCTCCTTGCCGTCGATCTCGACCGTGCCCGCGTCATAGCGGTCCACGCCGAAGATCGCCCGGACCACCTCCGTACGGCCCGCGCCGACCAGCCCGGCCAGGCCCACGACCTCACCGGCCCGCACCTCGAAGCCGATGCCCTCGAAGACCGGTCCGGCGGTGGTGCCGTTGCGGGTCAGGCCGCGGACGCGCAGCAGGGGCGCGCCCGGCTCGTCGGGGCGGCGGCGCGGGTACTGCTCGGCGATGTCCCGGCCCACCATCAGGCGGATCAGCTCGTCCTCGTCCGTCGAGGCCGGCACCTCCGCGACGGAGCGGCCGTCCCGCAGGACCGTCACCCGGTCTCCGAGCGCGCCGATCTCGTCCAGGTGGTGGGTGATGAAGATGATGCCGACACCGGCGTCGCGCAGTTCGCGGACGATCTCGAAGAGGGTCTCGACCTCCTCGGAGGTCAGCACCGCGGTCGGCTCGTCCATGATCAGGACACGGGCGTCCAGACTGAGCGCCTTGGCGATCTCCACCATCTGGAGGCGGGCGATGCCCAGTTCGGCGACCGGGGTGTTCGGGGAGACATCGAGCCGTACGCGCCGCAGCAGTTCGGCGGCCCGGGCCCGCATGGTCTTTTTGTCGACCAGACCGAGGCGGGTGCGCGGCTGGCGGCCCAGGAAGATGTTCTCGGCGACGGTCAGCCCCGGGACGAGGTTGAACTCCTGGTAGATGGTGGCGATGCCGAGCCGTTCGGCGTCCTGCGCCGAACGGACGGTGACCTCCTCGCCGTCCACGAGCAGGCGGCCCTCGTCGGGGCGGTGGGCGCCGGAGAGCATCTTGATGAGGGTGCTCTTGCCCGCACCGTTCTCGCCGAGCAGGACATGCACCTCACCGGCGCACAGGGTCAGGTCCACGCCGTCGAGCGCGCGGACACCCGGGAACGACTTCGTCACCCCCTCCACGCGCAGCAGTTCGCGGCCGCCCGGTACGTCGTCATTGACGCCGGTCATGCGCTGCCCCTCTCTTCCTCGGGTGGCTTGGGTGGTGGGTGGTTCGGGTTGGGGGCCGTGGCCTGGGTGGGCGGTGATGGCTCGTTCGGGTGGCCCGCCCGGACGGGGTGCCCGGCCCTGGTGGCGGGCCGGACCCGGGCGGGCCGGCTCAGGGGGCGGGTACTTCGCCGCAGGAGCGGCGGGTGACCAGCCGGGCCGGCAGCAGCACCGAGTCGGCCGGGCGGCCCTCGATCCGTGCCAGCAGGGTGTGGACGGCGGCCCGGCCCAGTTCCCGGGTGGGCTGGGCGATGGCGGTCAGCGGCGGATCGGTGTGGGCGAACCACGGCACGTCGTCGTACACCACCAGCGCCACATCGTCGGGTACCCGCAGCCCGCGGGCGCGGAGTTCGTCCATCGCGCCCAGCGCCATCAGGTTGTCGGTGGCCAGCACGGCGTCCGGCGGCTCCGCGAGGTCGAGGAACGCGCTCATCACCTGCCGGCCGCCGGTGTGCTGAAGGTCGGGGGTGGCACCCACCCGCTCGTCGGGCAGGGTGAGGCCGTACCCGCCGAGCGCCGTACGGAAGAAGCCGAGGCGCTCATCGCCGGTGGGGGTGCCGGCCGGGGCGACGATGATCGCGGGGCGGCGGCGGCCGTGGGCGGCGAGATGGGCGGCGAGCTCGGTGAGCGCGGTACGGCCGTCGGCGCGGACGCAGGGGGCGTCGACACCGGGCACGGTGCGGTCCAGCAGCACCAGCGGCGTGCCGGAGGCCACGACCTCGCTGAGCATCGCCGAACCGGTACCGGCCGAGCTGACCAGCAGCCCGTCGATCCGGCGGTCGAGCAGCGTGCGGATGTAGTCGTCCTGCTGCTCGGGGCTCTCGCCGGCATTACCGATCACCAGGCTGTAGCCGAGGCTGCGGGCCTCGTCCTCGACGGCGTCGGCCAGCTCGGTGAAGAAGGGGTTGGTGAGATCGCTGATGATCAGACCGAGCGCGCCGGTCCGCGCGGTGCGCAGCGCGCGGGCGACGTTGTTGGGCCGGTAGCCCAGGTCCCTTACGGCGGCAAGCACCCGCTCCCGGGTCTCGGCAACCGGGCTGTGGCCATTGAGCACCCGCGAAACCGTGGCCACGGAAACCCCTGCCCGCTCCGCCACATCCTTGATGTTCGCCATGGCACCGTCGCCGTTCCGTTTGTCCGCTGGTTGCTGGTTGCTGGTTGCTGGTTGCTGTTCGCGCCTCCCGTAGGGGGCGGTTCGCGGGTTCGCCTTGATCGCCGTGTAATCGTTTCCGCGAGAAATGCGTGGGGGCTACGAAATCGATTACACGGGGGGTGCGTCAAGACAGGGGGAATGTTGCGTGCGTCACAGGGGGGCGGGGAGAGGTGCGGGCGTTGCGAGGTGCGAGCTGCGCGGGCTGCGTCGAGCCCGGGCACTCCCCCGTTGACCGTTCCGCCTCGACGGCGGGTACCGGCCGTGTCCGGACCCCGTGGGGCCGGCCCCGGCGTTACCGGGCGAACTGCCCCACACAAGCGACGATCGCCACCAGCAGGCCCAGCACCCCGATGACCACCTGCCATCTGTCAGACGGCGCCCACCGGTCGCTCTCCTGCTCCGTGTCCTGATCGTCCATCGCTCCTCCTCGCTCCTCCGGACAGGCCCCGGAAGCCAGGGCCCCCGCCGGCCGACCGCCGACGGAGCTGTGGGGAGGAACGTGGTGAAGCGCCGCCAGAATAGCGTGAGTTGAGCCGACGCAGGCCCGAAGGCGGGACCGAGGAACGGGACCGGAGAACGGGAGCGGAGAGCGGGAGCGCAGGGCGGGAGGAAGCGCGGCCCCGCAGCGGGCCAAGGGCCCCGCCCCTGCCACGAACGCGGGGGCTGCACCACACCCGCAGACCCCAAAGGGCCGCACCCCTTCGCGGGATGCGGCCCTTGCGGAAGTGCTCGGGTGACGTCGTGGGTCAGGCGACGGTCAGCTTGACCTCGATGTTGCCGCGGGTGGCGTGGGAGTACGGGCACACCTGGTGCGCCTTCTCCACGAGGTCCTGGGCGGTGGCCGCGTCGACCTGCGGGATCGAGACGGCGATCTCGACCGTGAGGCCGAAGCCCCCGTCCGGGGTCTTGCCGATGCCAACCTTGGCGGTCACCCGGGAGCCGGAGACATCGGCGTTCTCCCGGCGGGCGACGACGCTGAGCGCGCCCTGGAAGCAGGCGCTGTAACCGGCGGCGAAGAGCTGCTCGGGGTTGGTGCCGGCGCCGCTGCCGCCCTGCTCCTTGGGCGGGTTGACGACCACGTCGAGCTTGCCGTCGTCGCTGGCGACGCGGCCGTCACGGCCGTTCTCAGCGGTGGCGACGGCGGTGTAGACGACGTCGACGGTCTGGATGGACATACCGAATCCTCCTGTGGTTCGCCGCGACTCGCGCCCACGGATCACGACGGCGTGCCGCCGAGCCTAACGGGCGAGCGCAAGGGGGTGAGCGGAGTACGGGGCGGGAGGAGTAGGGGCGCGGAGGAGTGCGGGGTGGGGTGGGGGAGGTACACAGTCCTCCGGCTTCCCCTCCCCCACCCCACCCCCACCACGGCTCGGGCCTGCCGGCCATGCTCCAGCCCTCAACTCCCCTCCAGCCGCGAGCCTTCAGAACTCAGCCCGCGGCAGCCCCCGACAGCGCGTCTCAGCCCTCCAAGCTGACGATCATCTTGCCCGTGTTCTCGCCGCGCAGCAGGCCCAGGAAGGCCTCGACGCCGTTCTCTATGCCGGACACCTTGGTCTCGCCGTACTTCAGTTCGCCGGAGCGGATCCAGGCGGAGACCTCCTCGACGAACTTCGGCTGGAGGGCGGCGTGGTCGCTGACCAGCAGGCCCTGGAGGCGCAGGCGCTTGCCGATCACCATGGCGAGGTTGCGGGGCGCGGGGCTCGGCTCCGTGGCGTTGTACATCGAGATCATGCCGCAAATGGCGGCACGGCCATGAACGTTGAGGGAGCTGATGGCCGCTTCGAGGTGGTCGCCGCCGACGTTGTCGAAGTAGACGTCGATACCGTCCGGGGCGGCCTCCTTCAGCTGCTTGGCGACGTCGCCGTTCTTGTAGTTGAAGGCGGCGTCGAAGCCGTACTCCTCCACCAGGAGCTTGACCTTCTCGTCGGAGCCGGCCGAGCCGATGACCCGGGAGGCGCCCTTGAGCTTGGCTATCTGGCCGACCTCGCTGCCCACCGCACCGGCCGCGCCGGAGACGAAGACGGCGTCGCCCTCCTTGAAGGACGCCACCTCCAGCAGGCCCGCGTACGCGGTCAGGCCGGGCATGCCCAGCACGCCGAGGTAGGCGGTGAGCGGAGCCAGCGACGGGTCCACCTTGGCGGCGCGCTTGGCGTCCAGGACCGCGTACTCGCGCCAGCCGAGGCCGTGCAGGACATGGTCACCGACGGCGATGGAGTCATCGCGCGAGGCGAGGACCTCGCCGACCGCACCGCCCTCCATCGGCTGGTCGAGCTGGAAGGGCGGGACGTAGGACTTCACATCGTTCATCCGGCCGCGCATGTACGGGTCGACGGAGAAGTGCTGGGTGCGGACCAGAATCTGGCCCTCGCCGACCTCGGGCACCGCGGCCTCGCGCAGCGCGAAGTCCTCCGGGGTGGGCCAGCCATGGGGGCGGGCGACGAGGTGCCATTCGCGGCTGGTCGTGGGCAGTGCGGACATAAGCGCGTTCCTCCTAATGCTTCAGGTACTGAAACAACCATGCTCCTCGATATTTCAGATTGTCAAGTAAATGGGTATCCTCGTGTGCATGACCCCCCGCGCAGACCCCCTGACCGTCGAGGTCGTCGACCTCATCGGCACCGTCGTGGCCCGCTACTACGAGGAGTACGAGCAGGCCGCGACCGAGCATTCGCTGACCGGCGCGCAGGCCCGGGTGCTGAGCCTGCTCTCCATCGAGCCGCTGCCCATGCGCAAGGTCGCCCAGCGCCTGAAGTGCGAGCCGTCGAACATCACCGGCATCGTGGACCGGCTGGAATCCCGCGGCCTGGTCGAGCGCCGCCCCGATCCGGCCGACCGCCGCGTGAAGCTCGCCGCCCCGACCGAGGAGGGGGCGCGCCTGGCCCGGGCCCTGCGGACGTCCCTGGACTTCGCGCGCGAACCCCTCGGCCGGCTGACGGCCGCCGAGCGGACACTGCTGAAGGAGCTACTTCAGCGGATGCTGGGCGTCGCCCCGGAGTGAGCCGGGTGGGCGGCCTCCGGAATCCCGGCCGCCCCGACGGCACCCGCTTCCCCCTCCGCTCCCGGTCTCCCCAGTCCCCGCAGCAGCAGCACGGCCAGCACCGCGGCGCAGGCCATCACCCCCGCGGCGACGAGGACGGCCGACTGGAGGCTGTCGGTGAAGGCGGAGCGGGCCGCGGTCAGCAGTGACTCGCCCGCGCGGAGCGGGAGTTCGGCGGCCACCGCGGCGGCGCCGGCCAGGGTTTCGCGGGCCGCGTCGGCGGCGCCCGACGGGAGACCGGCGGGCAGGGCACCGGCCATGTCCGCGCGGTAGACCGCGCTCCCGATGCTGCCCAGGATGGCCATGCCCAGGGCGCCGCCCAGTTCGGTGCCGGACTCCAGCAGGGCCGAGGCGGAGCCGGCGCGCTCGGGCGGGGCGACGCCGATGGCCAGTTCGTTGCCGAGGGACATCACCATCACCAGGCCCGAGGCGTAGACCGACGAGGCGACCAGGACGAACCACAGGGCCGAGCCCGGTTCCAGCCAGGACAGCCAGACGAAACCGCCGGCCGCGATGACGAACCCCAGGGCGATGACATACGCCCGGTCCATGCGCCGGCCGAGCACGGCCGCGGCCGGTGCCATTCCGCCCACCGCGAGGGTCGGCAGCAGGTTCCACAGTGCCGACTCCATGGGGCCCATGCCCCGTACGGTCTGGAGGTACTGGGTGAAGAAGACCGCGCAGCCGACGACCGCGAACGTCGCCAGCAGATTCATCAGCACCGAGACGCTGAACCCGCGGTGGCGGAACAGTTCCAGGTCGAGCATCGGATGGCGGGCGGTGCGCTGGCGGTACACGAAGGCCGCGGCGGCCAGCAGCCCGGCCGCGAGGACGAGGGCGGGCCGCAGCGCCAGGCCGTCGCGGGCGATCTCCTTGATGCCGTAGACCGTCGGCAGCATCGCGAGCAGGGACAGCAGCGAGCCGGGCAGATCGAAGCGCCCGGCCGCCGGGTTCTTGAACTCCGGCAGCAGCAGCGGCCCGCAGACCAGCAGCAGCACCATCGCCGGGGCGTTGATCAGGAAGACCGAGCCCCACCAGAAGTGTTCCAGCAGCGCCCCGCTGAGCACCGGGCCGACCGCGATCCCGCCCATCATCGCCGACGACCAGATCGCGACGGCCTTGCCGCGCTGCTTGGCGTCATGGAAGAGGTTGCGGATCAGCGCGAGGGTGGACGGCATCAGGGTCGCGCCGCCGATGCCGAGCAACGCCCGTGCGGCGATGAGCATCTCGGCGCTCTGCGCGTAGGCGGCGACCCCGGAGGCGAGGCCGAAGAGCAGGGCGCCGGACAGGAGCAGCTTGCGGCGGCCGATGCGGTCGCCGAGCGCGCCCATGGTGATCAGCAGGCCGGCCAGGACGAAGCCGTAGACGTCGAGGATCCACAGTTGCTGGACGCTGCTGGGCTCCAGTTCCGCGGTCAGGAACGGGACCGCGAAGTAGAGCACCGAGACGTCCATGGAGACGAGCAGGCAGGGCAGCAGGAGGACGGCGAGGGCGGTCCACTCCCGGCGGCCGGCCGACGGCGGTGCCGGCTGCGACGGCGGCGGGGATGTGTACGAGGTAAACGACATAGGTGACACCGTAAGCAGCGCGGGCTTACGGCGCAAACACCAGGCCAGATAAGGGAATTGGAGGTGCATCACACTAGTGCACCGAGCTAGTGCAATGCCCTGATGGGACCGGCGCTGATACGCTCACGGGCAGCGAAATCCCCCTGGTGCACTAGTACGGAGGTCACCCCGTGGAGCAGTCGGCGCCGCCCTATCGCCGGATCGTCGACGCGATCCGGTGCCGTATCGACTCCGGCGATCTCGCGCCGGGCGACCGGGTGCCCTCGACCCGGCGGATCACCCAGGAGTGGGGGGTGGCGATGGCGACCGCCACCAAGGTCCTCACCACCCTGCGCCAGGAGGGCGTGGTCCGCGCCGTGCCGGGCGTGGGCACGGTGGTGGCCGAGCCGCAGCCGCAGCGGGCCGCGCGCGCCGAACTCCCGCGGGAGCGGCGGCCGCGCGAGACGGACCGCGGGCTGAGCCGGGAGAGCGTCGTACGGGCCGGCCTCAAGATCGCTGACGCCGAGGGGCTGCGGGCGCTGTCGATGCGCCGGGTCGCCGCCGAGTTCGGGGTGTCCTCGATGGCGCTCTACCGCCATGTGGCCAACAAGGACGCGCTGGTGGTGCTGATGGCGGACGCGGCGTTCCGCGGCGTCGAACTCCCGGACCCGGCGCCGGACGACTGGCGCGCGCGGATGGCGGCGGGCGCACGGCTGCAATGGGAGCTCTACCAGCGGCATCCGTGGCTGGCGCACTATCTGTCGATCACCCGGCCGCAGCCGATGCCGCGGGCGATGGCGCTCATCGAGTGGACCATGGCGCGGGTGACCGGCATGGACCCGGTGACGCTGATCCATATGGCCGTGACGCTGCTCAACTACGTGCGCGCCACCGCCGCCGGCTTCGAGGACGATCTGGAGGCCGAGCAGGAGACCGGGCTGGACCGGAACGCGTGGATGGCATCCATGGAGCCGGTGTTCGAGGGCATCCTCACCTCGGGCTCCTACCCCATGTACGGGGGGATCTCCGGGCACGACGACGACGCGGTGACGCTGACCTCGCTGTTCGAGTTCGGGCTGGCCCGGCTGCTGGACGGGATGGCGGCGCTGGTGGAGGGCCGGGCGGCGGACTCCGGCGGGGTCAGCTGAGGTCCCCGCGCAGCCGCCGGGCCCGTAAGACCAGCTCCAGTTCGAAGCGGCGGTCCGGGTCGTCGATCTCCGCGCCCCATAACTCCCGTATCTGGCGCAGCCGGTAGCGCACGGTCTGCGGATGGACGCCGAGCCGGGCGGCGACCTCGGGGGCGCCGCCGCGGGTCTCCAGCCAGGCGAGCAGGGTCTCGGCGAGCCGCCGGCCGTGGGCGGGGCCGCAGCTGTCCAGGGGGGCGAGGCGGCGGCGGGTGAGGTCCTCGATCAGCTCCTCCGGCGGCAGCAGGACCAGCGCCTCGGTGTGCTCGGTGCACTGGAGCAGCTCGCCCGCCGGCAGCAGTCCGCGCTCGGTCAGATCGACCGCGGCCCCGGCCCAGCGCAGCGATTTGGCGGCGTCCAGCAGCGGTACGGCGGGGCCGATCGCGCCGGACCAGCCGGCCGCCGCGCGGGCCAGCAGCTCCCGCCGTCCGGGGGCGTCCGGCTCGGGCACCACCATCCGCGGCCGTTCGCTCTCCATGTCCAGCAGGACGTCCGGGGCGACGGCGGGGGCGACCGCCTCCCGGGCCGGGCGCAGCAGGACCGCGACCGCGACCCGCGCGGGCAGCGTCCAGCCGATGGCGGCGGCGCGCTCGGCGAGGGCCGGCGGCACCCCGTCCGCCGTCCCCGCGCCGCGCCGCCGTCTTGCCGGGCCCGTGAACAGCTGCTCCATCAGGCGCCGTTGCAGCCGCAGCCGTTCACCGGCCTGGCGGGCGGCGGCCTCGGCGTAGCCGCGTACGGATTCGGCGACCAGCCCGTCCAGGTACTCGTAGCCGGACTCGGCGAGCTCGTACATCGCGGGTGCCGGGATCGCGACCTGCTGGCCGATCTCGGCGAGCCGCCGCCAGGCCAGCCGGACGCCCAGCCGGTAGACGGCCTGGAGGACGTCCAGGCTGCGGCCCTGGAGGCCCTCGCCGCGGCCGAACTCCTGGAAGACCCGCGGGTGGATATGCGGCCGGTCCGGGCCCGCCGTCAGATGCGCGACGAAGTGCTCCAGCGACTGGCGGATGCCCACCAGCGCCCGGGGCTCCCCGAACTCATCCGGGACCACCGGGAGCTGGGGGTAGGCGTGGCGGATCTCCCGGAGGATGTCCTGGGCGAGGGCGGGCACCTCCTCCAGCGCCCGGGCGGCGAACTGCCGCACCTGGTAGGGCGGGACCTCCCGCCAGGCCGAGCGGACGGCCGTCACCATGACCCGGACCTCCTCAGCACGCCCGCCTCCCCGGCCCGCCCGCTACTCGCCGCTCCGGTCGAAGGTCACCAGCGGCACATTCGGCTGCTCAGGGGTGGCGTCCAGGGCGGCGACGATGCCGAGCGCGACGCCGGCGGCGAGGGCGGCGGCGGTCAGCGCGGTCAGTGCGGCGGCGAGCGTACGGTGCATGGCGCGGCGAGCCCTTCGTCGATGCCGGAGCCCGTCGGCGGTCTCCGTCGAGGTTGGCGCGGCACCCGGCACGGCGGCCCGGCGTCGCGTCCCACAGCGCGGCACCACCGGAGTCGTGGTGCCTGCCGAGTGTGGAAGGGCATTGACGCCCTGTCAAGAGTTCCCTTACGTTCCCGGCCCATGGCGCCGCGCGGCGCCCGCACGTGCACCAGAGCGTGATTCCCCCACCGCTTCCAGGAGTGCCCGTATGCCCGTATCCGGCAAGCCCGCCGCCTCCCCCACCACGGCCACCGCCGCCCCGCCCCTGTCGCTCGCCGTCCTCGGTCTCGGCGTCTTTCTGCTGGTCCTGGCGCCCCTGCTGGCCTGGTACGTCACGCCACGGGCCAAGGTCACGCCGGTCGATGTCGATGTCACCACCGTCTTCACCGGCGACGGCAGCTACTTCGACACCGCCGCGCTGAAGACCAGGGACCACCGTCGGATCACCATCACCCGCCACGTACTGGGCGATGTCGCGGCGAGCGAGAAGAGCGGGCGGGCGGTGTGGGACGTCTCCACCACGGTCGACACCCCGCAGACGCTCGCCCTGAAGGACCCGCGCCGCGCCTTCCAGTGGACCACCGAGCGCTGGGTCACCGACCGGCACAGCAATGCGCCGGCGCACTGCTGCGGGGAGGCCCCGACCCGGTTCGACGGCGATGCCTACCTCAAGTTCCCCTTCGATGTGCGGAAGACGGGCTATCGCTGGTGGGACAACACCCTGGGCGCCGCCGTCCCGCTCCGCTTCGCCGGTACACGGGCGGTCCAGGGCTTCCAGGGCTACCGCTTCACCGGGACCGTGCCGCCCACCCGGACCGGCAGCCGGCAGGTGCCCGGACGGCTCGTCGGACGGCCGGAGCAGGGCCAGATCCAGGCCGAGGAGTGGTACGCCAACTCCGCTGTCGAGCTGGTCGTCGAGCCGCACACCGGCCGGATCATGGATGCCGCGATCTCGCCGGTCAAGACGCTGCGCGCACCCGGTGCCCGGCGTACCGCGGTGACGCTGCTGCGCGGCGAGCGGTTGCGGTTCACGCCCGCGACGCAGCGGGCGCAGGTGCGGCTGGCGAGGGCGGACCGCGACAAGCTGGTGCTGGTCGGCCGGACGCTGCCGGTCACGGCCGGGGCGGCGGGCGCGGTGCTCGTACCGGCCGGGGTGGTGTGGGTGGTGCGCGGACGGCGGGCGACCGGCCGGTCCTGAGCGAAGTGATGAACCGTCAGACCAAATCGGGGCCGTTTTTGTCACCCCGGTGAGTAGCCGCGGGTAACGGGGCGGGCGAAAACTGTCCACCCCACACGCGGACGACCGGCCTTCCGGTCGGCGCACCTCCGCTTCACCGCGGTGCCCGTCCGCCGCACCGCAGCGCACCCCGCTTCGCCACAGCACAGCGCCACTTCACGAAAGCGCACCCCCGCTTCCCCGCAGCACAGCGCCACTTCACCGCAGCACACCCCGCTTCCCCGCAGCACAGCACCGCGAGCCCCATCGTCCCCGCCCGCACGGTGCGACCCGGCACCGCATGAGGCAGCACGGCCCGCACGACTCAGTACGCAGTACGTCCCCCACCGCCGGTACCGCACCCTGAGACGAGTTGGATCGCAGATGCCCCCGTACGCACACCCGTCCCCGCCCCCCGCAGCGCCCGCCCCCTCGGCGTCCGGGCCACCCGGCTCGGGGCCGCCACCGCTGCCGCGCCGGATCGTCTTCCTCGCCCGCCGCGATCTGGGCAACCCCGCCGCCGGCGGCTCCGAACTGCTGGTGGACCGGATCGCCGAGGGGCTCAGCGCCCACGGGCACCAGGTCACTCTGCTGTGCGGCGGGCCGCCGTCCGCCGGGCTCCCGGCCCAGGGCGGTGCCCCCGCCCGCGGCTACCGGGTGGTGTCCGCGGGCGGCGACGCCGGTCATTTCCTGCGTGTGCCCCGCCAGTTGGCGCGCCGGGTCGGGCCCTGCGATCTGCTGGTCGAGGTCTGCAACGGCATGCCGTACCTGGCGCCGCTGTGGCACCGCGGTCCGACACTGTGCCTGGTCAACCATGTCCATACGGACCTGTGGCGGCTGCGCTGCCCGGGGCCCGCAGCCCGGCTCGGCCGCCGCCTGGAGCACTGGGCGCTGGCCGGTGCGCACCGCCGCGATCTGATGGTGGCGGTCTCCGGCTCGACGGCGTCCGCGCTGCGCGGCCTCGGGGTCGACGCGGGGCGGATCCGCCTGGTGTACAACGGCGTGGCGGAGCCCGGCCCGCCGGCCCCCAAGGCGCCGGAGCCGCTGTTCCTGGCCATGGGGCGGCTCGTCGAGTACAAGCGCATCGATCTGCTGCTGCGGCTGTGGGAGCGGGTCCGGCCGGTGACCGGCGGCCGGCTGGTGATCGTCGGCGACGGCCCGGAGCGCGCCCGGCTGGCCGCGATGGCCGGGCCCGGCGTCACCTTCACCGGCCATGTCTCCGAAGAGCGCAAGCACCAACTGCTGTGCTCCGCCTGGCTGTTGCTGCACCCCTCACTCGTCGAGGGCTGGGGGCTGGTGGTGATGGAGGCCGCCGCCCGCCGCACCCCGGCCGTCGGCTTCGACATCCCGGGCCTGCGGGACTCCGTCGAGGACGGCACGACGGGGCTGCTGGCCCGCGGTGAGAGCGCGTTCGCCGCGCACTGGTGCACCCTCGCGCTCAGCGCCCGGCGCCGCGACGCCCTGGGCCGCGCCGCCGAACGGCGCGCCGCCCGCTTCCGGTGGAGCCATACGGTGCAGAGCTTCCGGGCGGTCGCCGCGGAGGCCGCCCTCGACCCGCTCCCCAGGCGGTGACGGCCCGGTGCGCGACCCCTCGCTGCGCAGGTCCGCCGCCCTCTTCCGGGCCTTTCTGCGGGAGCGGACCGACCCCGGGCACTGCTACCGGCTGCTCGCCCGGGACGCCGCCGACCAGATCGAACGGTATGCCCCGCTGCGGGGCGCGATCGTCGCCGATGTCGGCGGCGGCAGCGGCTACTTCACCGCGGAGTTCCGCCGCCGCGGCGCCCGGAGCTGGCTCTTCGAACCCGATACGGCGGAGCTGACCGCACACGGCCCGCCGTCCGAGGGCGCGGTGCTCGCCGACGGCTATTTGCTGCCGCTCGCCGACGGCGCCGTAGACCTCTGCTTCTCCTCCAACGTCCTGGAGCATGTCGCCGACCCGCAGACCTTCCTGAGCGAGCTGATCCGGGTCACCCGCCCCGGCGGGCTGATCTATGTCGCCTTCACCAACTGGTTCTCCCCCTGGGGCGGCCACGAGATGGCGCCCTGGCACTACTTGGGCGCCGAACGGGCCCGCGCCCGCTACCGGCGGCGCACCGGACAGGCGGCCAAACACACCCTGGGTGTCAACCTGTTCGCGGTGCACATCGGCCGCACCCTGCGCCAGGTCCGGGCCCGTGACGACATCGCCGTGGTCACCGCCCGCTCCCGCTATGCGCCGTTCCTCGCCGAGGCCATCCCCCGCCTCCCGGGCGTCCGGGAGGTCGCCACCTGGAACCTCCTCCTCATCCTCCGGCGGTTGCCATGACCCAGACCCTGAGGCCGTTCCCGTCCCCCGGATCGCCCGACGGCGGGGGCCGGCCGACGCCCACCCCCGCCCCGCCGCCCGGCCTCCCCCGGCGCAGACGCTGGCTGTTCGCGTTCTGGGCGCTCGCGCTGGCCGGCTTCCTGGCGTCCTCGCCGGGGAAGATGACGTTCGAGACCAAGCTGGGGGTGACGACCGACCCGTGGCGGTTCCTCGCCGACCTCGGGCAGTTATGGCACGACCGGGCGGGCCTCGGCGGCATCGCCGACCAGTACGTCGGCTACGCCTTCCCCACGCTCCCCTACTACGGCCTGGCCGATCTCGCCCATGTCCCGGTGTGGCTGGCCGAGCGGCTGTGGATGTCGCTGATCGTCACGGCCGCGTTCTGGGGTGCGCTGCGGCTGGCCGAACGGCTCCGTGTCGGCACCCCGCCGGCCCGGCTCCTGGCCGCCGCCTGCTACGCCCTGTGGCCGACCTTCACCCTCGTCATCGGCTCCACCTCCGCCGCCGCACTGCCCGGCGCGCTGCTCCCATGGGTACTGCTGCCGCTGACCAACACGCGGGTCAGCGCCCGTATCGCGGCCACCCGTTCGGCGCTGCTGATCCCCTTCATGGGCGGGGTCAACGCGGCCTCGACACTGGCCGCGCTGCTGCCCGCCGGCCTGTACCTGCTCTCCCGTACGGGGCCGCGTCGGCCGAAGCTGCTCGCCTGGTGGCTGCCCGGTGTCGTCCTGGCCACCGCCTGGTGGGTGGTCCCGCTGCTGCTGCTCGGCCTGCACGGCGAGAACTTCATGCCGTACATCGAGCAGGCCGACACCACCACCGCCACCATGTCCGCCACCGAACTGCTGCGCGGCGCCGGCAACTGGGTCGGCTACCTCCACTTCGGCGAACCCTGGCTGCCGGCCGGCTGGACCCTGACGGCCCAGCCGTTCGCGGTACTCGGCTCGGCGCTGGCCGCGGCGCTCGGCCTGGCCGGGCTGGCCCGCCGCGATCTGCCCGAGCGGCGCTGGCTGCTGCTGACCGTGCTGGCCGTGGCGCTGATCGCGCTGGCCGGGTACGGCGGCGCGCTGGGCGGGCCGCTGCACGCGCTGTGGCAGGACTGGCTCAACGGCTGGCTGCGCCCGTTCCGCAACATCTACAAATTCACCCCGGGCCTGGCCCTGGCGCTCACCCTGGGCCTGGCACACCTGCTCGCGGTCGCCACCGAACGCCGCGGCACCCGCCGGATCCCCGCCCGCCGGCGCCTCCCGCTGGTGACGGCGCTCCTCGTGCTGCCCGCCCTCGCGCTGCCCTTCCTCACCGGCACCGTGCTCCAGCCCGGCCCCTTCACCGAACTGCCCGCCTCCTGGGAACGGGCCGCGGCCTGGCTCCACAAGCACTCCCCGCACAGCCGCGCGCTGGTCGTCCCCGCGACCGCGCACGGCATCTACACCTGGGGCTCCCCCATCGACGAGCCGCTCGACGTCCTCGCCACCTCCCCCTGGGCCCAGCGCGACTTCGTCCCGTTCGGCACCCCGGGCGCCCGCCGCACCCTGGACGCCGTGGAACAGGCCCTGCTCACCGGCGCCCAAGTTCCGGGCCTGCGCGACTACTTGGGCCGGGCCGGACTGCACGACGTGGTCGTACGCAACGATCTCGACCCGGACCAGATCGGCTACGTCCCGCCGCAGACCGTCAAACGCACCCTCCAGGCGTCCGGCTACCGCAAGGTGGCCGCCTTCGGCCCGCTGACCACCGGCGGCCGGATCCCCGCCGGGGCACCCCTACAGGTCCAGGGCCTCTATCCGCGCCAGCGCGCCGTCGAGATCTACCGGCCGCAGGACACCCCCGAGCCCGGCCCGGTCACCACCCGGGCCGTCGCCGACACCGCGCAGCTCAGCGGCGGCACCGAAGCCCTGCTCCAGCTGTCCGCCGACCCCGCCCTGCGCCGCCGCGCCACCGTGCTGACCGGCGACCGCCACCCCGGCCTCGGCACCCCGCCGCTCCAGCTCACCGCTGACGGCCTGCGCCGCGCCGACACCCGCTTCGGGCTGGTCAACAGCAACACCTCGTACACCTACACAGCCGACGAACGAAACCACCCCGACAGCGTCCAGGACCCCGGCCGCCCGCCCCGGCAGATCCTGCCGACCACCGGCCCCGGCCACCAGACCACCGCCGTCCTCCGCGGGGCGACCTCGGTCACCGCCTCCAGCAGCGGCAACTGGCTCTTCCAGCTGCCGCAGTACGACCCGGTCCACGCCTTCGACGGCGACCCCGACACCGCCTGGGCGGAAGGCAGCGCCGGAAACCCCGTAGGCCAGTGGGTACGGATCGCCTTCCCCCGGCCCGTCACCCTCCCGTCCGCCCTGTCCCTGACGCCCCTGCCCGGAGACGGACTGCGGGCCGCCCCGACCTCCGTAAGGGTGCAGACCGACCGCGGCACCACGGAGGACACCCTGCGCCCCGACGGGACGCCGCAGCGGGTCAAGGCCCCGGCCGGCCGGGCGACCTGGCTGAAGGTGACCATCCTCGGCTCGCAGACCCCACGCGCCGGGCTCTCCGGCGCCGGCTTCCGGGAGATCTCCGTCCCCGGCGTCCAGGTCACCCGGCTGCTGCAACTCCCCACCGACGCCGAGCGTTCCGGCGCGCCCGCCGAGGTCGTCTCGCTGCACCGCGGCAGCGACCCGGGCGGCCTCTCCCCGGTCTCCGCCGAGGCCGGGCTGCACCGCCAGTTCCGCACCGGCCCGGCCGCCGCGTACCGCATCTCCGGCAAGGCGCTGGCCGTTCCCGGCCCCGCACTCGACCGGCTGCTGGACCGCATCGCACCGGAACAGCGGGACCGGATCACCGCCACCGCCGACTCCACCGCCTTCGGCTTCGGCCCGTCGCTCAGCCCCCGCAACCTCGTCGACGGCGATCTGACCACCGCCTGGATCGCCGGTGACCGGCCCACCGTGCATCTGCGCTGGCCCGGCCGGAAGAAGATCGACCAGATCGTGCTCGCCGCGGCCGGCGGTCTCGCCACCCGGCCCGAACAGATCCTGATCAACTCGCCGTACGGGGCGGCCACCGCGGGCGTCGACGAGAACGGCCAGGCCCGCTTCGACCCCCTCACCACCGACCGCCTCGACGTCACCATCAGCAAGGTCAAACCCCTGACCCTGCACAACCCGGTCGCCGGCCAGGCGCTCCAACTCCCGGTCGGCCTCAGCGAGATCCACCTCCCCGCACTCGACGCCTACCGCACCCCACGGCCCGCCGCCGACGCCCGCTTCTCGCTCGGCTGCGGCCAGGGCCCGATGCTCGCCGTCGACGGCGTCCTGCACGCCACCAAGGCCACCGGCTACATCCGTGACCTCACCGAACGCCGCCCCGTCGACGTGCGCTTGTGCGCCGGCCCGGCCCGTGACGGCCAACTGGACCTGCCGTCCGGCCGCCACCGGGTGGAGGCGGGCGACCAAGGGCCGCTGGCGCTGACGGATGTGACGCTGCGGCGGGGTGGCTCGGGGCGTACGGGGGCCGGGGGCGCGGGAGAGGGGAACGAATCGGCCGCCTCGGGTGTCGGGCCGGGGCAGGAAACCGCCTCGGTCGACGGGCCGGAGCGGGAAACCGCGGGCGACCGGGCGGGGAGCCAATCGGCCGCCTCGAGTGTCGGGCCGGGGCGGGAATCCGCCGGTCCGGTGCGGAAGGCCGACGCCGGGGACTGGTCGGGGGACCGCCGCCGCGTCGCGGTCGGCGCCGGCCGGGCCGTCTACCTCCAGATGCACGAGAACGCCAACGACGGCTGGCAGGCCACACTCCACGGCCGACGGCTGACCCCGCTCCGGATCGACGGCTGGCAACAGGCCTTCCTCGTCCCGGCCGGCGCCGGCGGCACCGTGGAGCTCTCCTACGCCCCGGCCGTCGCCTACGACCTGGGCCTGGCCGGCGGCGCCCTAGGGGTCGTGCTCCTGCTCGTCTCCGCCCTCGTCCGCCGCACGCCCCGGACCCCGCCGCCTCCGGCACCGCTGCCACCCGCCCCCTCCTGGGTCCTGGGAGTGATGGCCCTGACCGCGGTACTGGCCCTGGCCTCCGGCCCCTACGCCCTGGTCGTGCCCGCCCTGGCACTCCTGGCGTACTTCCGGCCACACCTCCTCGTCCCCCTGGCCCTGGCGGCGATGGTGAGCGCCGGAACCGTCGCGGCCCTCGGCGCGGGCGAACCCCACGCCGCCGGCAAGGGCGCGTTCAGCGCCACCGCGCAGGCTTTGGCGCTGCTGGCGTTGGCTGCGGCGGTGGTCAGCGTGCGGGGGCGGGCGCCGGGCGCGGGGCCGAACTGGGCCGAGCGGCAGGGGATTCGGCCGGTCAGTCCCGTACGGCCGACCGGTAGCAGGCCCGTACCGCCCGTACCCAGCAATCCCGCACCACCGACCGACCACAGCGGGGAGGACACCAGCCGATGACCGCACTGCAACCGGCCCGGCACGAACCACCCGACGGACCTGGCGCATCGCGCGACAGCCGTGGCACACCAGCCGACGGCCAGGTCGCACCATCTGTCGGCCCGGGCGCCCCATCCGTCGGCCCGCTCGCCCCGCCCGACGGCCGGGGCGAGCGCTCCCCCGCCCCCTCCCCCTCTCCCCCTTCGGGGGAGGGGGCGGGGGGTGGGTTCGGGGGTGGGGGGGAGCAGAGCCGCGGCAGCGTCGTAGCCCGCCTCCCCTTCCCCGTCGTCGATGAGATCTCCCGGCACTGTCTGGATGACGGCGAGCCGGAGACCGTACACATCGAGGTGCATCTCCCCGGCCGGGTCGACCCCGTACGGCTGCGCACCGCGTTTCACCAGGCGCTCGCCCGCCATCCGCGCATCCTGATGCGGCAGGCGCCGGTCCGCTGGTGGCACCGCCGCTACCGCTGGCAGCTCACCGCCACCCCGGACGTGGACCCGGTCGACTTCCCGCCGCCCGGCCCCGGTGCGCTGGCCCGCGCCCGGCAGCGCGCGCTCGACCACTGTCCGCCGCTGGACGCCTCACCTCCCGTACGGCTGGAGGTCATCGAGGAGGCGGAGGGCGGCACCGTGCTGCTGCTCACCCTCCACCACACCGCGCTGGACGGACCGGCCTGTCTGCGGGTGCTGGCCACCGCCGCCGAGCTCTACGGCGGCGCCGACAACTCCCCCGCCCCCGCGCCCGTACGCGCCCCCGGGCCCCGCCCGGCACCACCACCCACCGACCGCCCCCCGGCCCCCGGCCCCCGTCTCGCCCGCCCGGCACGAATCGCCCCCGACCCCGCCCCGACCCTGACCCGCGCCCCGGGCCCGGCTCCGGCTCCGGCTCCGGCTCCGGCTCCGGCTCCGGCTCCGGCTCCCAGCAACACTTCCCGACACGGCAAACCCGGCAGACCCAGCCACCCCAACAGGCCCAGCCGGCCCGACCAGCCTGACCAACCCAGCCAGCCCAGCCGCCCCAACAGGCCGAGCCAATCCACCCACCCCGGCAACCCCAACGCCAACGCCACCCACCCCGGCAACGGCATGCTCCTAACGCACCTCCCGATCCCAACCCGCCCCCACGCACCCCCACCCAGCCCGCGCCCTACACCGTCAACGATCAACTCCTCGTCGCCACCTGGCTGATGGTCGCCCGCTGGAACCAACTGCACGCCCCGGCCCACCCGCACGGCACAGCCGCCCCGCCATCCGCGGCGCCCGCCGCCCCCATCGTCGTCACCATGCCCGTCGACGACCGGCCGCGCGATGCCGGGATGCCCATCGGCAACGGCACCCGGCTGGTGTCGGTCGGCTTTGGCCCCGAGGAGCACCGGGACGCCGGGCCGCTCACCGCCGATCCGCCCGATCCGGACGCGGTGGCGCGGCTGCTGCGGCGCACCGCCGCCCGCACCCGTGCGCTCAAGGCCGCCGCCCCGAGATCTCAACTCGGGCTCTACGCCACGTTGTTGACCTCACCCGCCCTCCCCGTCGGGCTGCGCGGCGCGGTCACCCGTACGCTGCGCCGCGCCGCCGCGCCGTGGACCTCCACCACTCTCCTGTCCAACATCGGCCGGATCGCCTACCCGCTGGACTTCGGGGACGCCGGCCGGCCGGCCGCGGTGTGGTTCTCCGCCCCGGCCCGGATGCCGCGCGGGCTCACCGTCACCACCGTCTCCGTGGCCGGCCGGATCCAGCTGGCGCTGCGCTGGTCCCCGGCCCTCCTGGACGACGCGGCCGGCGCCCGGCTCGGTGACCTGTTCCGCTCCTCCCTCGCAGCCACCGCCTGGACCCCGCCCCCGGCCGGCGGAGCGGCGCGGTGACCCGGCCCCCCGCCACGCTGCGGGACTTCTACGAGAACCCCGCCGTGCCGGTCGCGTCCGGCGCCGACCGCAGCAGGCGGCAGGCACGGCTGCTGGCGCGTGCCCTGGGGCCCGTACGCTCCGGGGCGCCGCCCGCCACCATCCTGGACATCGGGTGCGGCGACGGTTCGGCGGCGGCCGTCGCGGCGGAGGTGCTGACCGGCCACCGCCTGGTGGGCGTCGACTGGTCGCAGGATGCCCTGCGCCGCGCCCGGGCCCGGATCCCCTGGGCGGTGCGCGGTGAACTCGCCGATGGGGGGCTGCCGTTCGCGACCGGCTCCGCCGACGCGGTCCTCTTCAGCGAGGTCATCGAGCATCTCGTCGACCCCGATGCCGCCCTGGACGAACTGCGCCGGGTGCTGCGCCCCGGCGGTCATCTGATGCTCTCCACCCCGAACCTCGCCGCCTGGTACAACCGCGGGCTGCTGCTCGCCGGGGTCCAGCCCGTCTTCTCGGAGGTGAGCATGCGGGGCATCCACGGCCGCCCCGGCACCCAGGTCGTCGGCCATCTGCGGCTCTACACGGCCCGTGCCCTGCGCGGCTTCCTCGCGGCGTCCGGTTTCGAGGCCGTACGGATCGCCGGTGCGCCGTATCACGATGTGCCGCGGCCGCTGCGCCCCCTCGACCGCGCCGCGTGCCGGGTGCCGTCGCTGGCCTCGATCCTGCTCGCCCATGCCCGGCGGGCAGGGGGGTAGCGCGGTGCCGTGGTGGGGCGTGGCGTCCGCGCTGCTCGCCAACGTCCTGTACAGCACCGGTTTCGTGCTGGAGAAGCGTGCCCTGTCGGGGCTGCCCGCGCTGAGCACCCGGCAGCCCGTACGGGTCGTCGGCCGGCTGCTGTCCAGCCCGTTGTGGCTGGCCGGCTCGCTCGCCCTGGCCGCCGGTTTCGCCGCCCAGCTCGCCGTCTACCGCACCCTGCCGCTGGCCGCCGCCCAGGGCTTGTTCGTCTCCGGCCTGGTCCTTTTACTGCTGCTGTCCTCGGTGGTGCTGGGCGAGCGGACCAGCGGCCGGGAGCGGCAGGGCATCGTGGCGATCCTGGTGGCGCTGGTGCTGGTCATCGCCTCCCTCCAGGGCGAGGACGCACGGGCCGTCGCCCGCACCGCGCCGCCCGCCACCCTGCTGCTGATCGCGGTGCCGTCACTGGCCGCCGGGCTGCTGCTGTACCGCTCGGCGGAACGGCGTGCCCGGCGCCGCCACCGGCTGCCGACGGCGGGTGTCCCCTACGGGGTGGCCGTCGGCCTCCTCTACGGGGTCAGCTCGCTGGCCATCAAGGGCGTCTCGGGTCTGCTGGCTCCCCACGACCTCCCGGCCGTCGTGGGCCGGCTGCTCCGCTCGCCCTACCCGTACCTCCTGCTCGTCACCGGAGCCGCCGGTCTGGTGCTGTCCCAGACCGCCCTGCAACGCTGCCGGGCGTCCGTGATCGTCCCCGTCTGCACCACCGTCACCTGCGTGTTCACCGTCGTCTGCGGCACCGTGGCGTTCGGTGAGCCGCTGCCCGCCGATCCGCTGCGGCGCGCGCTGCGGCTGGGCGGCACCGCCGTCGCCGTGGCGGTCCTGCTCGCGCTGCCCCGCCATGACCCGCCCGTCCCCGAACCCCCCACCGGAACCCCGGAGCCGCCCGATGAAGCCCGATGACCCGCTGCTGAAAATCCTCGTCTGCCCGCTCGACAAGGGCCCGCTGGCGCTGCTCGATCCCGGTGACGCCCTCTACAACCCCCGGCTGCACCGCCGCTATCCGATCCTCGACGGCATCCCCCAACTCCTGCCCTCGTCCGGCGAGCAGCTCAGCGACGCCGAGCACACCCGCGCGCTGCGCCGGCTCGCGGACCGGGAAGCGGGGTCGTGACGCTCGCCGCGCGGCTGGCGCCCCGGCTGCCGGGCCGGCTGGTGTCGGCGCTGGTGGCCGGGCTCTATCCGCGGTTCGAACCGGAGCTGCGGCGGCTCGCCGACTTCTGCCCGCCCGGCGGCACGGCCGTCGACATCGGCGGGTGGTACGGCCCGTGGACCCGGCGGCTGGCCCGGCGCGCCGACCGGGTGATCACTCTCGAACCGGTCCCCCACCTGGCCCGTCTGCTCTCCTCGGTCACTCCCCCGCATGTCGAGGTGGTGTCCGCCGCGGCCACCGACCACACGGGCTGCGCCACCCTCTGGCTGCCCCCGGGCGGCCGCGGCGACCGCGGGGTCTCCTCGCTCGTACGCCGGGAGCTGCACACCGCCGCCCTCGACGTGCCCTGCCTCCCGCTGGACGCGCTGGCGCTGGCGTCGGTCACCCTCATCAAGATCGACGCGGAGGGCGCGGAGCTGGCGGTGCTGCGCGGCGCCGCGCACACCATCGAACGTCAACTCCCGGCGCTGTTCGTCGAGTTGGAGACCCGTATCCAGCCGCTCGGGCCCGTACTGGACTGGACGGCCGCCCACGGCTACCGCGGCTGGGTGCTGCCGCACGACCGCTGGCTGCCGCTGGCCGATTTCGATCTGCCCACCCATCAGTCCCGCACCTGCCAGGTCGCCGAGCACGGGCTGCTGCGCCGCTCCCTCGCCCCGCACCGCCGCTACGTCAACTCCGTGCTCTTCCTCCCCTACGGGGAGCGCCCCGGACGGCCGGTGGCCCGCGCCGTCCACCACCATGTCCCTCATGGACCACACCACGGACAATGACCCGGCCGGCGGCTCCGGCGCCCCCTACGGGCTGCCCGGACCGGTCGCCTTCCAGGTCGTCCTGCTGCGCCGGATGGCCGACCACCACCCCGGCCTGGTCGAGGAGGCGCTGCGCACCCTGGGCGTCTCCCGCGCCGAGATGCGTGAGGCCAACCGCCGCTGGCAGGCGCGGATGCACGCCCCGCGCGCGCCCGGCGGCAGCCGGCCGTATCGTGCGCTGCTCGGCGCCCCCGAAACCATCACGCCCCGCCGCATCGGCGATCTGCGCTGCGAGGCCCTGGCCTGGCCGGTGCCGCTCTGGCCCGGTCTGCGGTTCGAGATCCTCACCGGCGCCCGGGACGCCGTCTGGAACGCCTGGCTCGTCCGGGCACCCGGCGCCACCGCCCCTGACCTGCGCAGCACCACGGATCTACGGCCCTGGTCCTGCACCGTCGACGAGGTCGCCCGCGCCTTCGCCCCGGCCCGCCCCATGGAGGGCAGCGCCCCCACCCGCTGGCGGCTGGCGTGCACCGCGCCCGGCCCCGACGGCACCCCGCAGGACATCGTCCCCGAATTCACCTGGGGGCTGTACCAGCGACTGGCCGGCTGAGGGCCCGCCGCACCGGTCTCTCCCCGCCTCATCACCCCTTCGCCGCAACCGCCCCGCCCCCGTCCCCCGAGCGGACCTTTCCAGCAGGCGGCGGCCTCCGCACGACCGGAGGATGGCGCACGAGCGGTCCCTGCGAACCGGCCGCGCGACCGCTTCGCCCATACCGGCCCATCGGGGAGGAATCACCCATGACCATCAGCCTCGCCCAATTGCGGCGCTGTTCGGCCGCCATCGACATCGGCGCGGCCCGGACCAGGGTGTATGTCAAGAACCAGGGGCTGGTCGTCGACGAACCGACCGTCGCCGCCATCAACACCCGCAGCGGGGCACTGCTGGCCGTCGGCGCCCAGGCCGAGGTGATGGACGGCCGCACCCCCGACTACATCCGGGTGGTGCGCCCGGTCTCCAACGGCACCGTCGTCGATATCGACATGGCCCAGCGGCTGCTGCGGACCCTGGTCGGCGACAAACTGCGCAAGACCTGGCGGCGCCGGCCCACGATGCGGGCCGCGGTCTGTCTCCCGTACGGCAGCGAACCGCTGGCCCAGCGGGCCGCCGTGGAGACGCTCACCGGGCTGGGGGCGCGGCGGGTGGAGCTGGTCGACACGCTCGTCGCGGCGGCGGTGGGCTGCGGGCTCCCGGTGGAGCAGCCCGAGGCCACCATGATCGTGGTGTGCGGCGCCGGAACCACGCAGGTCGCGGTGCTCTCCCTCGGCTCGATCGTCGCCGCCGAGACCGTGCCGGTGGGCGGCAACGCCATCGACCACGCGGTCATCCAGCATCTGCGGCTGCACCACGAGCTGATGCTGGCGGGCCAGGCCGTACGCCCGCTTCAGCTGATCCTCTCCGGTGGCGACGGGGTCACCCCGGGCTCCACCGAGGTGCACGGCCGGGACGTGATCAGCGGGATGGCGCGCTCCGTGCATGTCGACACCGAGCGGGTACGGGACGCCATCACCACCCCGCTGACCTCGATCCTCGACGGCATCGGGGCCGTGCTGCGCCGCTGCCCGCCGGATCTGGTGGCCGACCTCGGGGAACGCGGCATCGTGCTCGCGGGCGGCAGCGCCCTGATCCCCGGTCTGGAGCCGATGATCCACCAGGCCACGAACATGCCGGTACACACTGCGGACCACCCCGACACCTGTGCCGTCATGGGGCTCGGCGCCATGATCGAGGGCAAGGTGCAGTCGTTGCATCTCGACCCGATGGACCCGTAGCGGCCCGGCGGCCACGCCCGCACGGGAACCGGGCTCCGGGCTCCGGGCTCCGGGCTCCGGGCTCCGGGCCAAGCGACTCCGAACTCACAGCTCACGGCTCACGGCTCACGGCAGGCTCACCGGCCAAGGGCCCCGCCCGCCGAGGCCCCGCCTCACAGACTCCGGGCGTTCCAGGCGACCACCGCGGGCCGGTCGTGTTCGGTCCCCAGGACGCCGACCGCCCCGGTCTCGAAGGTGAAGAGGCCCCCGGCTGCGGGCGGCAGCCCGAGCCTGCGGGCGGCCAGCACCCGCAGGAAGTGCGCATGCGCGACCAGCGCCACATCGCCGTCGTCGGCGGCGAGCTGTGCCGCGATACGGGCCAGCACCCGGTCGGCGCGCGCCCCGACCTGCTCGGGCGACTCGCCCGGATGCTCCGCGGGCCCCTCGGCGACACCGTCGGAGAACAGATACCAGCCGGGCCGGTCGCGGTGGATCTCGGCGGTGGCGATGCCCTCATAGCCGCCGTAGTCCCATTCCCGCAGGTCGGCGTCGATCTGCGGACGGGCCAGACCCGCCAGCTCGGCGGTGCGCAGCGCCCGCTGCATCGGGCTGGCGTACACCGCCCCGATCTTCCGGTCCGACAGCAGCGGCCGCAGTGCGCGGGCCTGCTCCTCACCCGTGGCGGTCAGTGGCAGATCGGTCCAGCTGGTGTGCCGGCCGTCCCTGCTCCACTCGGTCTCGCCGTGCCGGACCAGAAGGAGGTCGCTCACGAGCCCTGCGCCTGCTGACCCTGTTCGTCCTGCGCCTGCTCGGTCTGCTGGGCCTCGGTGACCGACGCCCGGACCTCGTCCATGTCCAGCGCACGGGCCTGGCCGATGACGTCCTCCAGGGCCTCCGCGGGCAGCGCGCCGGGCTGGGCGAAGACGGCGATGTTCTCCCGGACGATCATCACGGTCGGGATGGACTGGATCTGGAGGGCCTGCGCCAGCTCGGGCTGCGCCTCCGTGTCGACCTTGGCGAAGACCAGGTCGTCATGCGTCTCGGAGGACTTCTCGAAGACCGGGCCGAACTGCTTGCACGGCCCGCACCACTCGGCCCAGAAGTCGATCAGGACGAAATCGTTGCCGGAGACGATTTCGTCGAAGTTTTCCTTGGTGAGCTCAATGGTGCTCATGCCTGATTCCCTGCTTCCGGTCTGTCGACGCTTGTCAGTCGGTCCCCGGCTGCGGTAACGGGATCACCCCGTGACGTATTCCGCACGCCGGACCGCCCGCACCCCTGCCCACCGAACGCGTTCCTAGACATCCGGATTCACGTGGCGAACCACACGCCACCCGGCCGGCCGACGCGGCAACCGGCCACCGCGCCCCGGCCTCGCTCCGCAGACGGTCAGACAGCGCCGCCCCGCGCGGTCACTGCCTGCCTCCGCCTGCCCGGCTCGCCCTAACCCTTCGCGTACTCCTTCGCCATCTGGCCCGCGAAGTCGTACAGGACGCACTGTTCGTCCCCGACGATCCAGGCATCGTGTCCGGGCGGGAGGACGAAGACATCGCCGGGTCCCACTTCGGACTCCGCGCCGTCGTTCATCCTGATGCGCATCCGGCCCTGGACCACGAAGCAGTTGTGGTGCACCTCGCAGCTGTCCGTCCCGGCTATCGGGCCCACCGACTCCGACCAGCGCCAGCCGGGCTCGAAGGTGGCCACGGCGAAGTCCAGTCCGGTGAGGTGCAGGGCTTCGAGGTGACCCCGGGGAAAGTCGCGCCGTTCATCCGGCTTGTCGATCGTCTTGACTTCCATCATGAGGGCTTCCTCCATCCGCCCCCCTGGGCAACCGTGCAAACCCCCGGTCCTTCCATCCTGCGCCGGTCCGGCACACCCGGCATCCGCGCGCTCCCGGCCCACGGCGCGGACGTTCCCCAGCGTTCAACGGCCGGATGTCGCCGGGGAAGCGCCGCGGCACGCGGTCGCCGCCCCCGGCGGTTAGCATCCCGACAAGACCGCCAAGAACGGAGCAAACTTCTGTGCGTCATCTGCGCGTAGGCGTCGCCATCTTGACCATGGGAAACCGTCCCGCCGAACTGCGGGCGCTGCTGGACTCGGTCGCCAAGCAGGACCTGCGGCCGGCCCACATCGTGGTCATCGGAAACGGCTCCCCGCTCCCCCCCCTGCCGCACGGCGCCGTCGGAGTCGAGCTGAGCGAGAACCTGGGAGTCTCCGGCGGCCGCAATGTCGCCCTGGACGAGCTGCGCAAGCTCGGGGACGTCGACGTGGTGGTCGACCTGGACGACGACGGCCTGCTGATCAGCCCGGACGTCTTCAGCCGGCTGGCGGAACTGCACACGCGCGACCCGGAGTTGGGGATCGTCAGCTTCCGCATCGCCGACGAGCGGGGCCGCACCCAGCGCCGCCACATCCCCCGTCTGCGGGCCGGCGACCCGACGCGCGGCGGCCTGGTCACCACCTTCCTGGGCGGCGGGCACTCGCTGTCCGTACCGATGCTGGACCGGATCGGCGGCTGGCCCGACGACTTCTTCTACGCCCACGAGGAAACCGACCTGGCCTGGCGGGCCCTGGACGACGGCTGGCACATCCGCTACGCCCCGGAGCTGGTGCTCCAGCACCCGTACACCTCACCGACCCGGCACGCCGTCTACCACCGCATGGTCGCCAGAAACCGCGTCTGGCTCGCCAAGCGGCACCTCCCCGCGGTCCTGGTCCCCCTCTACCTCGGCGTCTGGGCCGCCCTGACCGCCGTCCGCAGCCCCTCGGCAGCGGGCCTGCGCGCCTGGGCCGCCGGTTTCGCCGAAGGAGTACGCACCCCCTGCGGCCGACGCCGCCCCCTGCGCTGGCGCACCGTATGGCGCATGACCCGCCTGGGCCGGCCGCCGGTCATCTGAGGAGACCTGGCTGCGGCCGGTTGTCCATCGGGGACGGCCTGCTCACTGGTGGCCCAACGGGCTCGGCCCGCCCACCGGTCGTCCAACGGATGCACCCCCTGCCGGTCATCTAACGGGCTCGGCCCGCCCACCGAACGTCGGACGGACCGGGCCCGCCCGCCGGTCGCCTAACGGGTCCGCCCCGCCTTCGCCAGCAGATACGGGTCCGTCACCCCGCCCGGACAGACGAGCCGTTCACTGTCCCACCCCGCACGGCGGGCACCGGCCTGATACGCGCTCTCGTAGAAGCCGAGCACGGCCGCACGCGGATCGGCGGCGGTGCGGGCCTCGTCGTAGGGCAGCACCGCCAAGTGGCTGCCGCCCCGGTCGGCCCACTGCGCCGCCGCGGGCCGCAGCGGCTCGTCGGCCAGTCCCGCGGGCTCGGGAGCCGTGTAGGAGTAGAACGCGGGCGCGCCGAAGGAGTCGTCGCCGAACCAGAAGCCGAAGCTGATGACCTCCCCCGAGTACGCCTCCCGGGTCACCGGGTCGACCTGCCCGGGCTGGTCGACGTGCCGGTCGGAGAACCGGGTGTGCGCGATGTCGAAGGTGTGCCAGAAGTGGTGCACCGGGCTGACCTTCCCCGAATAGTCCGCGGCGAACTCCTCCAGCACCGACGCCACCTGGCTCAGCACCTGCCAGTAGCGCTGGGCGTGCCCGGCGTCGTAGGCCGCATGCTCGGTGTCCTCGGCGAACGGCCGCCCGGCATCGGGCAGGTCGAACGGCCGCGGCACGGCGAGCGCCACCCGGACGCCCAACGCGGCCAGCGCCTCCATGAGGGCGGCGTAGAAGGACGCCACCGAGCGGCCGACGAGCGGGAAGGACACCTCCCGGCCGTCCAGCGTCGCGACGACCAGTTGGTGCCCGACGAAGTCGAAGTCGATCGTGAAGATCGGGTTCCCGTCGAGCTGCCCCATGGGACGGGTGGTGATGCCCCGCCCAGTCAGATGGAACGGCACGTTCCACCAGTGGTTCCGCCGGGCACTGGCCGCAAGCCGAACCTTCCCGACGACCTGCGCAAAGCGATGGAGCGTCTCTTTGGTGTCCCGCCACTCGGCAAACGGGATCGGCGGAAACAGCTCCATCGTCATCACCTGCCCTTCCCGCCCGGCACTCCTGACGACCGAACGGGGCCTGGACGCCCAGACGACCACACCCGCAGCCGGACGGCACATCCTCGGACCCAAGAGGCGCAACCACCCGCAGCACGCACCCCTGGTCCCGCCACCGGCCACGTGCTCCCCGCCCAGGCCCCACAGCCCGGTTCTCCCGAGCCTCCGTGGCCTTCCTCCCCTGCTCACACCCGGGTTAGCGGGACGTCAGCGGAGCGGCAGCTTCGCGAGAGCGGCCCCGGTCAGAGTGGGTGACGTACCGAGGAGACCACGAACCGAAGTCCTGGGGGACGGGCATGAGGCCGGTGGCAGGCAGGCAAGGCCCGTCCTGGCCTCCACTCCCCCGGGGCCGACGTGCCGGGAAGGCGAAACACCCCGGACCGCGGATGCGCGTGCGGTGTGGTCCTGGCATCCCCACTCCTCCGGGGCATGAAGCCAGGGAATGGCGTACTCGGTGGCGTACCAACGACGGCATGCTTCGCCGTCCCCGGACCCGCAGGAACGTGGTATCAAAATCCCCCCACACCAAGATCAAACTTGTGTTAGATTTCCTCTCGCCGTAAAGGCCATGTGAACGATCAAGGGGGGATCGCATGAATTCACGCTTTCGTGCAGCAACTGCTATCGCATCAGTCGCTGCCCTGATGCCTTTCGTGACCGCAGCCAGCGCAAGTGCCGCACAGACGGGACGTGTGCACCGAGATCAGTAATGGTGTTCTGCCCATGAACTCGACGGGCAAGGGCACCTACATCGACGTCTCGTACGACAAGAAATCGGGAGGCTCGGTCTCCTGCAAGGTCGGCTACCTCCGGAGTGGCACGAACCACTGGAGTTCCACCAAGAAGTGCAGCACGTCGCTGATAGCTTCAAAGCAGTGGTCCCCTTCTGCCTCATGCAGCCCGGATGTCGGCCTTCTCTACTCGGGTGGAAGCACTTACCAGACTCCGCCCACGAGGAAGTGCTAGCGCTCCCACTTCCGGATATGACCTATTCGTAGGCATGTTCATTGTGGGCTTCACGGCACTGTACGTGTGAGTCCCTTCTGCCCCCTTGCGGCGTACCGCGAGGGGGCGCTGCACATTCACAGAAACACTTCAGGGGAGCTGCCCATGCTGGAAGCCGTGTTCAAAGGCCACACAGCATTCATCATTTCCGCGATCACCCTTTCCCTGGCCTTCTTCAGCGTTGCATTTCTCACTGCGAAGAAGAGAACGGATCGCCCGTTCCACCTTGCCTTGTGGTGCACCTCCATGTTGAGCGTCTCCTTCTTGACGCTGTGGACCACCGGAGGAAGTCAGGGATCCGGCAGGTGCGTGGTCAACCTGAAGTTCCTGGAGCCCTTCGGTACGGAACAGGGCCTGCTGAACTGCCTCATGTTCACACCGGTGGGCTTCCTCGGCGTGCTGGTCACGCGCAGGCTGCTGCCTGGCTTCGCGATCAGCATGGGGCTCTCTGTGGCGATCGAGACCGCTCAAGGCGCCCTTCCGGTCATCGGCAGAGCGTGCGACACCAGCGATCTACTCGCTAATTCTGCCGGCGGCCTCCTGGGTGCACTCATGGCCTTTCTTATCACGCGCACCCGCCCAAGCGAATTGACCGCCTGGCGGCTGAACGCACCCCGGGCAATTGTCACGTGGGTGGCCTTCAGCGTGATCATTGGTGTCGTCTGGTCAACCTCCATCCAGACACACGCCGTAAAGTCCACCGAGGCAGTAGGATCCGCCGGCGGCAATCAACGCGAGGTGGCGATTTCCGCCGTACATCAAGCGTTCGGCAACCACTACACGGTCGGTAATGTGCAATTTTCCTCCTCGCCGGACTCCGACAGTGGCACGATCATGGCGAGCCTGCCGGTCGGCTTCGTTCAGGTGAACTGGCCGGAGGGCAATGAGATCACGGCCAGCCTCGATATGTCGGACAGCGGAGAAGCGTCCGGCTTTCCAGTGCCTGGATCCCCGGCGCACATAAAGAAGTCCAACGAAGCGAAAAAGGTAGCAACTGCATACGCCGAGAAGCACTTCCCATGGGCCCTCCCCGGGAGCACGGCGGAAGTCTCCCCCGTGGGAGACAACGCCGCTCTGGGATGGATGGTCAGTTGGCGTAAGCATCTCCATGGTGTCCTCATGCCGATGCGCCTGGATGTTCAGATCGATCGCGCAGGACATGTTTCCCAGCTGTCGACCCGGAAATCCCCTGATGTCGACGTCCCTTCCATTCGCGTCAACAAGGAAAACGCCGCACAGCGCGCCATGCACTCCGCTCCGGGATGCCGAAAGGCGGAAGCGGGGGAACTTCTCGCGGTACAAGACAAGGCGAATTGGAATGCGGTATGGCGCATCTTGGTGACCTGTAAAGACTCCTCCATGATTACTCATGTGAACGCCCACTCCGGCGCGGTAGAGGTGAAGGAGAAGCACCCGGCTCCGTAGTTCCGCCGGAATGGAGTGGTGGCTCGGCCGGTGGGGCTCCTCGGTGCGGCCGAGCACGAGCCCGCCGGCCCCGCCAAGGGCAACGGTTGGCGTGCACTGAGGGCCTGGGTCGCAGTCACGTCCAGGCCCTCAGTGCAGCTTCACTTCGAGGGGCGTCCCTGCCAGGCAGGAGCGGAAACCGGCTCGAGCGCCATGGGGGCGCGTTTGCGCGTGCCGTTCTGGGCACGAACAACCGACCACCGGGACAACTCGCCGTCTCAAGACCCACCGGCCGCCGAGACGGCCAGGAGCAGGCTGGGTGCGTGCGGGGCCGCTGGGCATCACATGCAAGGACGTCTTCACCCGGAGGGGGCTACGCCGACATGGCGCGCCCTCAGAAAGCCGATGAGCGCGGACATCGTCGACTCGGCCGACCACATCCCTGGCAACCAAGGACTGCCGGGCTGCTGCGCGAGGGCATCACCTCGCGGCCGGTCGTCGCAGAGAACGGCATCAGCATCCCGCGTCCCGTACCGGGCACCGCTGGGAACACCTGAACCTGATCCGGCGTGAGCACGAGGGGCCGGCATGACTCTTCGCCTTCGGGGCGCCGGCACACCTCGGGGTCGAGGAACACCTCGTGGTCCTCAGCGCCCTTCTCCGGGCAGGCGGGTGATGCTCGAGGGATCAACCCCCGCAACGCCGGATCGGCGTCCACAGCTGACGGGAGGATGCTCCCCGGGCAGTCCATGGAGACCGGCGATGGCCTTCGGCGCACCGGCTCCGGGGGATGAAGTGGGCGGGCCTGCCATTGCGGAGATCGAGGACCCACGGACTGACATGACCGCGGGTGAGCCTGTCCCCGCTGCCGGACACTGACAGCACCCCCGAACCGCAGAATCGTCTGGCCATCAATGAACTTCGTGCAGTTCGTTCGGGCGTGGGCGGATATATCCGCCAGCAGCCCCACGTAGGCATGAGCAGAGCCCCGGAACTTCTCCGAGTCCGGCACGGGAAGGCGGGCCGGTCGTGATCGAAGCCGGGAATGCCCTCGCACAAGGGGCCGTGTGGCGTCTGTGCGGTGTGGTGGCTCTGCGAGACCTCCCCGAAAGGGAGGTTCCCGCAGGTCACCTGGATGCCGTGCGGTGGGGCGGGTGGGACTCGAACCCACGGCCGACGGATTATGAGTCCGCTGCTCTAACCGGCTGAGCTACCGCCCCCCACGGCGCGTCGCGCACATTTGTGCGCGCCGTCTGCCGCAGCATAGCCGCTCATACGATCTGTTGCCCGTGAGGGCTGCCGTCCGGCGACCACGCACGCCCAAGAGGACTTCGGTCACGGGGCGTTCGGTTCCATGGCACAAGAAAAAGGACCCCTTCCGGGGTCCTCGTTCTCTCTGCTCCCCCGACTGGACTCGAACCAGTAACCCTCCGGTTAACAGCCGAATGCTCTGCCAATTGAGCTACAGGGGACCGAGCTCCCCCGACTGGACTCGAACCAGTAACCTGCCGGTTAACAGCCGGCTGCTCTGCCAATTGAGCTACAGGGGATTGCTCTGTGTGCCTCGAATGCACCGCTGCCCGGTCTTCCGGACGGCGCGCGCTCGCTGCGACACATACATTAGCGCAAGCAGGGGGGTGCTCCGCCAATCGGTATCGCCTCAGGTCACCTCGGGTGATCTGAGGCCCCGGAGGGTAGGCGGGCGGCACAGCCCGGCACTCCGGTGCGTACCGGCACCGGACGGGACCGACGAGAGGAAGGGTGGAGCAATGCGCTACCGGCTCACGTTCATCGCGGGACTGGCCACGGGGTATGTGATCGGCGCACGGGCCGGCCGGGAACGGTACGAGCAGCTCCGCAAGGCCGCCCAGCGGATCTCCCAGAATCCCGCGGTCCGGAACACCGCCGAGTCGGCCGCGCTGACCGGGCGCGAGGCGGCGTCGAAGGCCTTCGGGACGGTGTCGGCCAAGGTCGGGGACCGGCTGCCGGCCTCCGTCACCGACCGGGTCCGCTCGCTGCGCGACCAGCGCGGCTCCCAAGAGGACGACTGGGGCACGAGCAACACCTAGGAGTTCCCCGGGTAAACCCTGACGCTGCTCCTATGCGTCGTATGGGGCATCATCTGAGGCCATGGGGATAGTCGCCGGATTGGACAGTTCGTCCGAGAGCACACAGATCGTCGTCTGCGATGCGGACACGGGCGCCGTCATCAGGCGCGGGTACGCGCCGCACCCCGTCGAGAAGGGGCCCGAGGTCGATCCACAGGCCTGGCTGATCTCGCTCGGGGAGGCGGCGGGCCAGGGGCTGCTCGAAGGCGTGCAGGCGATCGGCGTCGCCGCGCAGCCGCACGGTCTGCTGCCGCTGGACGTCGAGGGGAATCTCGTACGGCCCGCGCTGGTCGGCAATGACAAGCGGGCGCAGAGTGCGGCGGCGGATCTGATCGACTCGCTCGGCGGGCGGACCGCGTGGGCGCAGGCCGTCGGGGCGGTGCCGCAGGCGACCCATGCGGTGACCAAGCTGCGCTGGCTGGCGCGTACCGAGCCGGCGCACGCGGCGCGGATCGCGGAGGTCATGCAGCCGCACGACTGGCTGGCGTGGCAGCTGCTGGGGCGGCCCGCCCGGCGGACCACGGACCGGGGCGGGGCCTCGGCGACGGGTTTCTGGTCGGCGGCGACCGAGTCGTACCGGCCGGATCTGGTGGAGCTGGCGCTGGGCCACCAGGTGCGGCTGCCGGAGCTGCTGAGCCCGTCGGGGACGGCGGGGTTCACCCCGGAGGGGCTGCTGATCTCCGCCGGTACGGGCGAGACGATGGCCGCCGCCTTCGGGCTCGGCGTCGGGGAGGGCGACGCGGTGGTGTCGCTGGGCGCCTCGGGGTCGGTGTTCGGGATTCATCACGAGGCGCTGGTGGACCCGAGCGGCACGATCACCTCGTTCGCGGACGCCACCGGCCGGTATCTGCCGGTGGTGCACACCAGCAACGCCGTACGGGTGCTGCGCGGTGCCGCGGAGATGCTGGGGACGGATCTGGCGGGCGTGTCCGAGCTGGCGATGAACTCCTCGCCCGGTGCGTACGGCATGGTGCTGCTGCCGTATCTGGAGGGCGAGCGGACCCCGCATCTGCCGCATACCGCCGGGTCGTTGCACGGGCTGCGGCGGGACAGCATGAAGCCGGAGCATCTGGCGCGGGCGGCCGTGGAGGGCATGCTCTGCGGGCTCGCGGACGCGCTGGATGTGCTGCGGGGGCGGGGCATGGCGGTGCGCCGGGTGTTCCTGCTGGGCGCGGCGGCGGAGCTGTTCGCGGTGCAGGCGGTGGCGCCGGCGCTGTTCGGGGTGCCGGTCGTGGTGCCGCAGCCGGCGGAGTACGCGGCGCTGGGCGCGGCCCGGCAGGCAGCCTGGGCCTGGGGTGTGGCGCACGGCACGCTCACCCCGGCCGGTGGTGCGGAGTCCGGTTCGGGCGGCGGGTCCGCCTGGGTCGATCCCCCGCAGTGGCCGGCCGCCGCGAGCCAGGTCTTCGAGCCGGGTGAGGAGCTGGCGGTCGGCCAGGCCGTGCGCCAGCAGTACGCGGCGGTGCGGGACGAGGCGTATCCGGGGGCGTTCGAGCGGGAGGCGTGACGTCCCGGACGGGGCGTACCGGACGTGACGTCCCGGACGGGGCATCCCGGACGGGCATCCCGGGCGTACGGGGCGTGCGGGCCGGGCCCGGCGGGCTCAGTCGAGGTAGCCGCGGAGCTGGTCGGCGAAGGCGTGGTCGCGGAGTTTGTTGAGGGTCTTGGACTCGATCTGCCGTATCCGCTCGCGGGTGACGCCGAAGATCCGGCCGATCTCCTCCAGCGTGCGGGGGCGGCCGTCGACGAGGCCGTAGCGGAGCTGGACGACCTTGCGCTCGCGTTCGCCGAGAGTGGAGAGCACCGCGTCGAGGTGCTCGCGGAGCAGCAGGAACGCGGCGGATTCGACGGGTGAGGCGGCGTCGCCGTCCTCGATGAGATCGCCGAGGGCGACGTCCTCCTCCTCGCCGACGGGGGCGTGCAGCGAGACCGGCTCCTGGGCCAGCCGCAGCACCTCGCTGACGCGTGCCCCGGTCAGGTCGAGCTGGGCGGCGACCTCCTCGGGCGTGGGTTCGTAGCCGCGCTCCTGGAGCATTCTGCGCTGGACCCGCACCACGCGGTTGATCAGCTCGACGACATGGACCGGGACGCGGATGGTGCGGGCCTGGTCGGCGAGGGCGCGGGACATCGCCTGGCGGATCCACCAGGTGGCGTAGGTGGAGAACTTGTAGCCGCGGGCGTAGTCGAACTTCTCGACGGCGCGGATCAGTCCGAGGTTGCCCTCCTGGACGAGGTCGAGCATGGTCAGCCCGCGGCCGACGTAGCGCTTGGCGACGGAGACCACCAGCCGCAGGTTCGCCTCGATCAGGCGGCGCTTGGCCATCCGCCCCAGGACCACCAACTGGTCGAGGTCGAAGGCGAGTTGGGAGGAGATGTCGGGGGTGTTGGTGAGCTTCTCCTCGGCGAAGAGACCGGCCTCGACGCGGCGGGCGAGCTCGACTTCCTCGGCGGCGGTGAGCAGCGGGATCCGGCCGATCTCGCGGAGGTACTGGCGGAAGAGATCGGCGGACGGGCTGCCCGCCTCGGGGCGCGGCACCGGCTCCGGGGTGATCTCCTCGACGATCATCTCGGCGGCGGGTGGTTCGGCCTGCTGCGGCACGGTGAGCGGCTCCGCGGCCGGGTCCGGGTCGTGCTCCGTGGCGGCCGGCGCGTCGGCGAGGGTCTGGGTCTGCACGGGGGCGACCTCCAGGGTGATCGCTGCTGAGGCGGCAGAAAGGTCGGGCACGGTGGCGGCCGGGCCGCCGTCCGTCCCGTACGTCACAAGTGGTTCCGCGGGGGATTCCGGTGCGGTACGACCGGGCCCGCGGCGCACCGAGGACTCAGGCACCGCTTCTCAGTGTGGAGTACGACACACGCCCGCCACGAGGGGCGTGCGTGCACTTTTTGAGTCCGGTCCGTGACCGGACGGCTACCGCGGGGTGTTACGGGCCGGCGGCGCGGGCCGGCTCCCCGGGGCGGGCCCCTCGGGGGCTACAGGGCGGCGTAGCCGCGTTCGCGCAGGGACTGGCCGTACTGCTGGAGGACCCAGAGTTCGTTCTGGACGGCCGCGAGGTGTTCGGGGTCGGCGCGGGGGCCGAGGCGCTGGAGGGTGCCGCGGATCTCGGTGACGCGCTGATTGACGGCGGCGAGGCGGACGGCGACCAACTGGACGCCGGCGTAGGCCGCGTCGGGATCCCGGCGGGTGTGCAGCGGTTCGACGGCGAGCTCGGTGACCATGGCGCGGACGGTGTCGTCGGGGGCGGCCTCCCGTACCCGGGGGATGAAGCCCTGGTCGGCGGCGCCGGCCGCGGCACCGCCGGCGTCCTCGATGCACTGGCGGACGACGGCGTAGGGCGGGGCGGTGAACTCGTCGCCACCGTAGGCGTCGAAGGCCGGGGAGACCAGGTCGGGGCGCTGGAGCGCCAGCTTGAGGAGCTCCCGCTCGACGCGGTGGGCGGGGCTGCGGAGGTTGAGCGCCGGGCCGCGCGGGCCGGGCGCCGGGCGGGCCTCAGCGGGCGCCGGGGCCTGACCGCGGCGCTGCTGACGGCCCTGGTCGGGGCCGCCGTCCCGGCCCCGTTCGCGGGCCCAGCGGGCGAGCTGGGAGACGCGCTTGACCACGAACTGGGTGTCCAGGATGCCGAGCATGCCGGCGAGCTGGACGGCGGACTCGTGCTGGATGGAGCTGTTCTTGATGTGCGCGACGATCGGGGCGGCCTCGTCCAGGGCGGCGGCGCGGCCGACGGTGGTGTCGAGGTTGTGCCGGGAGACGAGATGGCGCAGCGCGAACTCGAAGAGCGGGGTCCGCGCCTCGACGAGGTCGGCGACGGCCTGATCGCCCTTGGCGAGCCGCAGATCGCACGGGTCCATACCGCCCGGGGTGATCGCGATGGAGGTCTCGGCGGCGAACTTCTGGTCGTCCTCGAAGGCGCGCAGGGCGGCCTTCTGGCCTGCGGCGTCGCCGTCGAAGGTGAAGACGACCTCGGAGCCGGAGTTGTCCATCAGGAGGCGGCGGAGGATCTTGATGTGGCCCTCGCCGAAGGACGTACCGCAGGTGGCGATGGCGGTGGTGACCCCGGACAGATGGCAGGCCATCACGTCCGTGTAGCCCTC
The DNA here is from genome assembly GCF_030406865.1 of Streptomyces sp. P9-2B-2. NCBI lineage: Bacteria > Bacillati > Actinomycetota > Actinomycetes > Kitasatosporales > Streptomycetaceae > Streptomyces > Streptomyces sp. P9-2B-2. The sequence goes on from NZ_CP129126.1 coordinate 2,957,537, forward strand.
GACCACGACCGCCCGGTTGGTCTTGGCGATCTCCTTCTTGGCGAGGTCGATGCCGTAGAGGACCTGGGACTTGCGGTAGATCGGGGTCTCGGGGGTGTTGAGGTACTTGGGGCCGTTGTCGTCGTCGCGCAGCTTGCGGGCGCCGAAGCCGACGACCTCGCCGGCGATATCGCGGATCGGCCACATCAGCCGGCCGCGGAAGCGGTCGATGGGGCCGCGGCGGCCCTCCTGGGAAAGGCCCGAGAGGACCAGCTCCTGGTCGCTGAAGCGGCGGCCGCGCAGAAAGCGGGTGAGGTGGTCCCAGCCGGCCGGGCTGTAGCCGACGCCGAAATGCTGGGCGGCGGCCTGGTCGAAGCCGCGCTCGGCGAGGAACTTGCGGGCGATCTCCGCCTCGGGGCTGTCGAGCTGCTCGACGTAGAACTGGGCGGCGGCCTTGTGGGCCTCCACCAGGCGGGTGCGTTCGCCCTGCTGGCGGCCGGGGGTGTAGCCGCCCTCCTCGTAGCGCAGGGTGATACCGGCCTGGGAGGCGAGGCGCTCGATGGTCTCGGCGAAGGAGAGGTGGTCGATCTTCATGACGAAGTCGACGGTGTCGCCGCCCTCCTGGCAGCCGAAGCAGTGGTAGAGCCCCTTGGCCGTGCTGACGTGGAAGGACGGGGACTTCTCGTCGTGGAAGGGGCACAGGCCCTTGAGGTTGCCGCCACCGGCGTTGCGGAGCTGGAGATACTCGGACACGACGGCGTCGATCGGGACCGCGTCCCGCACCGCCTTCACATCGTCATCGTTGATCCTGCCTGCCACGCGTGAATTCTACGGCCGGGGTCGGACAGCCCTGGCCACGCGTGGGCGGGAGCGGCGCCCCTCCCCCTCACCCCAGCAGCTCCAGGAAGCGCTCCACCCCCACGTTGCCCCCCGAAATGATCACGCCGATGCGGGGCGGCAGCGGGGCGACGTGTCCGGCGAGGAGGGCGGCCAGGCCGCTGGCGCCGCTCGGCTCGGTGACGATCTTGAGACGTTCGAAGGCGAACTTCATGGCCGTGCGGATCTCGTCGTCGGTGACCAGGGCGACCGAGTCGAGCAGCCGCCGGTTGATGGCGAAGGTCAGCTCGCCGGGGCGCTCGGCGGCCTGGCCGTCGGCGATGGTGCGCGGGACCGGGATGGTGACGGGATGGCCGGCGGCCAGCGAGCGCAGGGTGTCGTCGCCGGCCGCCGGCTCCACGCCGATCATGCGGATGCCGGGGACCAGGGCGGTGGCGGCGGTGGCCGAGCCGGCCATCAGGCCGCCGCCGCCGACCGGCGTCAGCAGCGCGTCGAGCGGGCCGGTCTCCTCGATCAGTTCCAGGGCCGCGGTGCCCTGGCCGGCGATGATGTGCGGATGCTCGTACGGCGGGATCAGTGCGAGGCCGCGTTCATCGGCGAGCTGCCGGCCGATCGCGACGCGGTCGCCGGTGTAGCGGTCGTAGGTGACGATCTCGGCGCCGTAGCCGGCGGTGGCGTCCTTCTTGGACTTCGGGGTGTCCTCGGGCATCACGATGACGGCGCGGCTGCCCAGCTCCCGGGCGGCCAGCGCGACCGCCTGGGCGTGGTTGCCGGAGGAGTAGGCGGCGACTCCACGGGCCAGCTGTTCCGGGGACAGCCGGGAGAGCGCGTTGTACGCGCCGCGGAACTTGAAGGCGCCGACCCGCTGGAAGTTCTCGCACTTGAGGTGGACCTCGGCGCCGACCAGGGCGTCGAGGGTGCGGGAGCGCAGCACGGGCGTGCGGTGTGCCACGCCCGCCAGCCGCCGGGCGGCGTCCCGGACGTCGTCGAGGGTGACGACGTCCGGGACGTCGGTGCTGCCGGGACCGGTGGGACCGCTGGGGCTAGGCGTCATACCGGCACGCTACGGGAGCAGCGAGGCCAGCGGAACCTCCGGATCGGCCAGCGCCTCGGGCGCCAACGACGCCCCGGAGCGGATGAGTTGCTGGATGGACCCGGCGACGTCCCAGACGTTGACGTTCATCCCCGCGAGCAGCCGGCCGTCCGCGGCGAGCCAGAAGGCGATGAACTCCCGCTTGGCGACGTCACCGCGGCAGACGACCTGCGCGTACGAGCCGGGCGGGGCGTAGCCGGAGTACTCCATGCCGACGTCGTACTGGTCGGAGAAGAAGTACGGGATGCGGTCGTAGCTGACGTCCTGGCCGAGCATGGCGTGCGCGGCGGCCGGGCCGCCGTTGAGGGCGTTGGCCCAGTGCTCGACGCGCAGCCGGCCGTCCAGGACGGGATGGTCGGCGGCGGCGACATCGCCGGCGGCGTAGATGTACGGGTCGGAGGTGCGCAGCGCCGCGTCGACCGCGATACCGCCGCCGGTCTCCCGGTCGACCAGGTCCAGCCCGGCCTGTTCGGCGAGTGCGGTGCGCGGGGCGGCGCCGATCGCGGCGAGCACGTCGTGCGCGGGGTGTTCCTCGCCGTCGTCGGTGCGCACGGCGAGCACCATGCCGTCCTGGCCGACGATCTCGGTGAAGCGGGCGCCGAAGTGGAAGCGGACGCCGTGTTCGCGGTGCAGATCGGCGAACAGGCCGCCGAGTTCGGGGCCCAGGATGCCGTGCAGCGGGGTGGGAGCGGGCTCGACGACGGTGACCTCGGCGCCGTAGGAGCGGGCCGCGGCGGCGACCTCCAGGCCGATCCAGCCGGCGCCGGCGATCACCAGATGGCCGTTGTCGCGGCCGAGGGAGGCCAGCACGCCGCGCAGCCGCTCCGCGTGCGCGAGGCGGCGCAGGTGGTGCACGCCGGCCAGGCCGGTGCCGGGGATGTCCAGGCGGCGCGGTTCGGCGCCGGTGGCCAGCAGCAGCTTGTCGTAGGCGATGAGGGTGCCGTCCCCGAGGCGGACGGTCTTGGCCGCGGGGTCCAGGTGGACGGCGGGCTGGCCCAGGTGGAGTTCGATGTGCGCCTGGGCGTACCAGGCGGGCTCATGGACGAAGACGCTGTCGCGCTCTTCCTTGCCGAGCAGGTACCCCTTGGAGAGCGGGGGGCGCTCGTAGGGGTGGTCGCGCTCGTCACAGATGAGGATCACCCGGCCGGTGAAGCCTTCCGCGCGGAGCGTCTCCGCGGCCTTCGCCCCGGCCAGGCCACCCCCGACGATGACGAACGTCTGGTGTGCGTCGACCACTTGCTTCCTCCTCGTTGCGGTACCTGCGTCCGCGTCCGTGAACGCCCCGATGTACCCCCCGGTGCTCTCCCGGTGCTCTCCCCCGTTGATGCGTTCGCCGGCGTCAGGGTTCCCGATCGCCGCCGATCGGGGTTCCCGGTCGCCCTCCGCCGAACGGGATTGCCGGTCGTCGTCTGCCGAACGGGGTCGCCGTGCCTGTCAGGGCTCGCTGTTCGCTGTTGTCAGGGTGCTCCGTTCGAAAACGGTGGGGTTCGAGCGTCCCGCACGGAGCGTGAGGGGGGAAGAGGGGCTTTCCTCCAGGGTCACCCGCCGTGGGCCCGGCCGTGACCGGGACGACGGGTGAGACGGGCGTGCAGCGAGCGAGCGGAGGCGTCGGTCAGGGCGGCGATCTGGTCGATGACCGCGCGCATCCGTGCGGTGTCGTCGGGGGCCGTGTCGAACAGTGAACGGAACTGTGGATCAAGGCCGTCGGGGGCGCGGGCGAACAACACCTCGGCCAGTTCGGCGATGACGACGCGCTGGTCGGCGCGGAGTGCCTCCTGGTCGGGGCGCTGCATGACGTACCGGTCGGCGACGGCTTTCAAAACGGCGCATTCCAGCCGGGTTTCGTCCGGAACCACCAGCTCCGCTCCGTAGCGGGTGAGCCGTCCGGTCCCCCAACGGGCCCGCGTCGCGCCCTCGGCGGCCAGACAGAAGCGGCCGATCAGCTGGCTGGTGGCGTCCTTGAGGCGGGCCTGGGCGAGGGCGGAGCCGTCGTAGCCGTGCGGCCACCACTCCTGCTCCAGGAGGCGGTCCAGCGCCGCGGCCAGCTCCTCGGGGCCGGCGCCGGGCGCGTAGCGTTCGCCGGCGACCGCGAAGATCTCGGCGCGTTCGGCGTCGGCGAGCAGGAGGTTGGGGTCGAGGTGTCCGGCGTGCAGCCCGTCCTCGACGTCGTGCACCGAGTACGCCACATCGTCGGACCAGTCCATGACCTGCGCCTCGAAGCTCCGGGCGCCATCGGGGGCGCCCTGCCGGAACCACGCGTAGACCGGTGCGTCGTCCGCGTAGACCCCGAACTTCGGGGAGGCGGGGTCGGTGGGGTGACCGCCGCGCGCCCACGGGTACTTGGTGGCCGCGTCGAGGGCGGCGCGGCTGAGGTTCAGCCCGACGCTGACCGTCGAGCCGTCCGGGGCGGGCACGAACCGCTTGGGCTCCAGACGGGCCAGCAGCCGCAGCGACTGGGCGTTGCCCTCGAAGCCGCCGCAGGGCGCGGCGACTTCGTTGAGTGTCTGCTCGCCGTTGTGCCCGAAGGGCGGGTGGCCGAGATCGTGCGCCAGGCAGGCGGTCTCGACCAGGTCCGGGTCGCAGCCGAGGGCGGCGCCGAGCTCCCGGCCGACCTGGGCGCACTCCAGGGAGTGGGTCAGCCGGGTACGCGGGCTGGCGTCCCAGGCGGCGGTGTGCGTGCCGGGGGTGACGACCTGGGTCTTGCCGGCCAGCCGGCGCAGCGCGGCGGAGTGCAGTACCCGGGCGCGGTCGCGCTGGAAGGCAGTGCGTCCCGGCCGTTTGTCGGGCTCGGTGACCCAGCGCTGGAGGTCGGCGGCGGTGTAGCCGGGGATGGTCGGTGGTGTGCCCGTCATACCGCGACGGTAGCCGCCCGGCGGGCCTCCCGGTCGGATCCGGTCGGAGCCAGGAGGGCCTGGTCGTAGCGGTGCAGTACGAGACGGGCCAGGGCGGGGTGGTCGCCCAGGGGCTCGGCGGCGGGCCCGGGGGCGGCGGCCGCGCACAGGGTGGCGAAGCGTCCGGGGGCGGTGAAGCAGCCGGCCACGGCGATCCGGTCGTGGCCGCGGGCGGTCAGCGCACGGACCGCGTCGGCGACGGACGGGCGGGCGGCGGAGGCGTAGGCGGGCAGGACGGGGGTGCCGCCGAGCCGAGCCGAGAGCAGTTGTGCGGTGCGTGCGGTGTCCTGGGCGGAGCGCGGGGCGCGGGAGCCGGCGGCGGCGAGGACGACGGCGGTGCGCGGGCACGGGGCCTCGGGGAAGCCGGCGGCCAGCAGCCGGCCGTGCAGCGCCTCGGCGAGCAGCGGGTGCGGCCCGAGGGGGGCGGCGACCCGGCCGGTGAGCTGCGGTGCGGCCGCCAGGGCGGCGGGCAGGTCGTGGGTGACGTGGTGGCCGCGGCCGAACAGCAGCGGTACGAGGACGGCGGCGCCGTGCAGCCCGTCAAGGGTGTCCGCGAGCAGCGGCCGGTTCAGCTCGATGTGCCCGAGCCGTACGTCCAGGCCGGGGCGCAGGGCGCGGACCCGGTCGAGCAGGGCCCGGACGGTGGGCAGGGCGCGGGGGTCGCGGCTGCCGTGGGCGACGGCGACGAGGGTGGGGGCCGGGGTCTCCGGGGCGCGGAAGCCGTGCAGCCGGACGCGGCGGAGCTGCGTGCTGAGCTGGGCGGTGATCTCGGCGGCGAGGCCCCCGGTACCGAGGGGGGCCAGGGACGCGGAGGGCAGGTGCGGTATCGGCGCCGTCATGACCTGAGCGTGGCAGCCGGGCGTTGCCGTGCTGTTTCCCCGGGGCGAACGTTGTGTTCCGGTCCGCTGCCGCCCGCCCCGCGCCCCGGGGGAGGGCCGGGCGGCAGGGGGCCTCTCACACGGCCCTACGCCTGGTGGGCGTCCACTTCCCGGAGGTACCGCTCGCGGGTCGCCTCGTCGAGGAAGGAGGCGCGGAAGGAGTTCCGGGCGAGGGTGCGCAGGGTCTCCTGGTCGAGGCCGAGGGCGTCGCGTACGGCGGTGAAGTTGTCGTCCGCGTAGCCGCCGAAGTACGCCGGGTCGTCGGAGTTGACGGTCACCAGCAGCCCGGCGTCCAGCATCGCGGGCAGCGGGTGGTCGGCGAGGTCGTCGATGACCCGCAGCCGGACGTTGGACAGCGGGCAGACGGTGAGCGGCACCTGGTCCGCCACCAGCCGGGCCACCAGCCGCTCGTCCTCCAGGGAGCGCACCCCGTGGTCGATCCGGTCCACGCCGAGGATGTCCAGGGCCTCCCACACATAGGCCGGGGGCCCCTCCTCCCCCGCGTGCGCCACGCACTTGAGGCCGGCCTCCCGCGCCAGCGCGTAGACCTCCTTGAACTTCGACGGCGGGTGCCCGACCTCGGCGGAGTCCAGGCCGACGGCGGTGATCCGGTCGAAGTGGGGGCGGGCCGCCTCGAAGGTCGCGAGGGCGGATTCGGCGCTCTCGTCGCGCAGGAAGCACATGATCAGGCGGGTGCTGATGCCATAGGTCTCGGGGGCGCTGTCCAGGGCGCGGGCCAGGCCGTTGATGACGGTGCCGATCGGGACGCCGCGCGCGGTGTGCGCCTGCGGGTCGAAGAAGATCTCGGCGTGCCGTACGCCCTGCTCCTTGGCGCGGGCCAGGTAGGCGTGGGCGAGGTCGGCGAAGTCGTCCTCGGTGCGCAGCACGGCCATCAGCGCGTAGTAGAGGTTCAGGAAGGACTGGAGATCGGCGAAGGAGTAGGCGCGGCGCAGTTCGTCCTGGGTGGCGTACGGCAGCTCGACGCCGTTCCGCTCGGCGAGCGCGAAGGCCAGCTCGGGTTCCAGCGTGCCCTCGATGTGCAGATGCAGCTCCGCTTTGGGCAGCGGCTCGTGGGCGGTTGCGGCGGAGGGGGAGGACGGGGAGGAAGCCACGCGGTCACACCTGTTCTGCGGTACGGAAAGGGCCCTCGGTACGGGTGGGAGTCCCGGTACGCGAGGAGTCGTCCAGGTTAGCCGGGGCGGGGTCCGCCGCCACGGCGGCGCCCGGGGGCGGCCGGGTGGCGTGCGCGGCCGGGGGCGCCGGTCAGCCGGCCGCCGCCCGCGAGGCAGGCCAGTCCCCGCCCGCGAGGGGGGTGCCGGTGGCACGCAGCCGGGCGGCGAGCGGACCGGCCGCCAGGTAGACCCAGGCCCGTACGGTCCGGCCGTCCGGGCACACCGCCTCGGTGGCCACCCGCTCGTAGAGGTTGTGCGGGTCACCGGGGGCGTAGCCCTCCAGCCGGTCCAGGACCGCGCACACCTCGTCGTAGTCGGTGTCACGGGGGCGGACCAGGGCGCCGTGCACCACCGCGCCGGCGGGCCCGGTCGTCGCGTACGGGTAGCCCGGGCCGTCGTACAGCAGCGCGCCGCCGATATGGGCCGGTTCCTCGGCCGCGGTCCGGCCGCGCAGGGTCCGGCCGTAGTTGGCCTCGCCGGGCCGCAGCGTCCCATAGACGAAGAACGGCAGCCGCTCGGGCTCGCGGGTCATGGTGGTGCGGTCCTCTCCGGGCGGGGTGCTCTCCTGCGGGGTGCTCTCTGCCACGATGCCAGGCCCGCCGCTGCAACCGGCACGGGTGCGCCCGGCGTCGCAGCCTGCGAGATCGATCGCGAGCGGGCGGGGGCAGGGATGGGTGGGCCGGTGCCGGGACTGGTGCGACGGATACGGGGCGGGGTGGGCCGGCTGCGGCTGCCGCGGACCCGGCGGGGGTGGCGCCGTGGGTTCCAGGCCGTGGTGGCGGTGACGGTGCTCGCGCTGGCGCCCGCGACCTGGATGAACGCGACCGCCGGGCCCCGGGTGCACGGTGTCGCGGACGCCCCGTCCGCGCCGGTGGCCATCGTCTTCGGCGCGGGCCTGTGGAACGGCGCGCCGTCGCCGTATCTCGCCCACCGGCTGGACGCGGCCGCCGCGCTGTACGAGCGGGGCACCGTCCGCGCGGTCCTGGTCACCGGCGACAACAGCCGGACCGATTACGACGAGCCGGACGCGATGCGCGGTTATCTGCTGCGGCACGGCGTCCCTGGACAGAAGATCGTCAGCGACTACGCGGGCTTCGACACCTGGGACTCCTGTAGCCGCGCCCGCCGGATCTTCGGGGTGGACCGGGCCGTGCTGGTCAGCCAGGGCTTCCACATCCGGCGTGCGCTGGCCCTGTGCAACGCGGCCGGGGTCGATTCCGACGGCGTCGGGGTGGCCGCGAAGCACGATGTGACCTGGGCGTACGGCGGGGTGCGGGAGATCTTCGCGGCCGGGAAGGCGGCGGCGGACGCGCTGCTGCGGCCCGATCCGCAGTTCCTCGGGCCGCACGAGAAGGGGGTGACGGAGGCGCTGGCGGACGCCGGTTAGCGCCTCCGTCAGGGGGTCACTTCTCGGCCGCGCGGGCGTACAGGTTGAGGATCTTCGTCCCGAAGTACGGGCTGTAGGAGATCCGGTCGGCGTCCGGGCCCTTGGGGCCACCGCCGTTGAGGCCGCCGATCACCCCGATGATCCGGCCGGTCCCGCTGTCGTCGTCGAAGTCGCTCAGCCAGGGGCTGCCGGAGGTGCCGCCGTAGAACCCGCCGCATTCCATGCGCAGTTCATGGGTGCCGCTCAGCCGGCCGGTGCGGGTCGCGCAGCGTACGGCCCGGTCCTCGGGGTCGTTCCGGACGTTCGGGTAGCCGATGACGGTGACGTCGTTGGTGTAACCGGGCGTCGGGGAGAGGGTGTTGCCGCCGGTGACCTCTTCGAGGGTCTGGTCGTCCTCGTCGGGGGCGACGGTGGCGAAGGCGAAGTCGAGGTCGGCCCCGGCGCCGCTGGTGCCGCGCCCGGGGTAGGCGAAGGTGTCCTCGATCGCCCATACCCCGTGCGGCTGGGTGGTCGCGCCGGAACGATACTGCGGGACAAACGCGGCACGGGTCCCCGGATTGCAGTGCCCGGCGGTGAGGATGAGGTTGCCGTGCGGGCTGTGCACGACGCTGGCGGTGCAGTGGTGTGCCTTGGTGTCCCCGTCGACGGAGAACAGCACGCCGACGGACGGGATGCCGTTGAAGTGCCGGGCGGTGCGGGCGGCGCGGGTCGCGGCGGCGGTCGCCTTCGGCACGGCTGACCGGGTCGTGGCGGTGGACGGCGTGGGGGCCTCGGGCCGGGCCGGGGTGTCGCTGCCGGCCGGTGCGGCGGCCGCCATCCGGTCGGGCGTCCAGTAGGCGGCGGCGTCCCGGCTGGTCCAGGTCGCGTCGGGGCTGGGACTGGGGCCGGCGTCGCTCGGTGCGCGCCGGGCCTCGTTGACGGCGTGGCCGACGGACGCGGTGGCCAGGCACACCGTCACTCCGGCCACCGCCGCCGCGGCCCTGACCCAGCGCTTCCGGGTCGGCCGCGCCCGGTCAACTCGCCTCGTGGCGCCGCGTTCGGTGCTGTCGCGCTCCATGTCAGCTCGTCTCCTCTGCGACCCAGGACAGATAGCCGGCGCCACCGCGGGTGATGGGGGTGGCGATGATTTCGGGGGTGTCGTAGTCGTGCGCGTCGAGGAGATAGGCCGCCAGCGCGTCGTAGCGCGCCTCGGCCGTCTTGAACAACACCTGCCACTCCTGGCTGGCCTCGACCGCGTCGTCCCAGCGGTACACCGAGGTCACCGGCGCGCTGATCTGCGCACAGGCCGCGAGCCTGGCCTCGATCGCCCCGCGCGCCAGCTTCCGGGCCTTGGTCTCGCTGTCGGTGGTCGTCATGACGGTCAGGAATCCGGCCTGCCGCCCGGTGGGGTCGGGCGGGTTGTTCGGGGCATTCGGATCGGCCACGGGTGCGCATCCTTCACGGTGGGGGGCGGGAGGGAACGGACGGGACGGTGGGGCCGCTTCGGCCGGGCAGGACCGGCCGGCGGCAGGGGGCCGTGGCGTGGCCGAGCGGACTCGGCGACGCCACGGACCGCCTCGCATCGTACGGACCGGATGATCATCTCGTAAGTGACCGGTCCGCCCCGCGGCGGTATGCACCCGGACGCCGCCCGCCCCCGCCCGCCGGGCTCCGGGGCCCGGAGCGGGCTCCCCGGTTGCGTCCCCCCGTGCACCGGCAACGATGGAAAGGGCAGCCCAGCCGCCGGTCCGTACGCGAAAGGCCAGCATCATGGACGATCTCGATGCGCTCGCCCGCCAGCAGCTCGACGAGGCCAGGGCCTCCGCGCACGGCCGCAGTGCCCGGCTCTTCCTGCACGACGACCGGCTGCGGCAGACCGTGATCGCACTGGTCGCGGGCGCCGCGCTGGATGAGCACAACGCACCCCCGGCGGCGAGCCTGCAAGTCCTGCGGGGGCGGGTCCGGCTGACCGGAGCGGGCGGCGGCCAGGAGTTGATGACCGGTCAGGTCACCATGACGCCGCGCGAGCGGCACGGTCTGCTGGCCCTGGAGGACTCGGCGGTCCTGCTGACCGCCGTCACGGAGATACCGGCCGGGGCGCGCCCCTCGGCCCTGGAGGGGGTGGACCGGAGATAGCGCGGGTGCCCCGGAGCCGGCCCGTCAGAATTCTGAGACTTCACATTTTTCCGAATCTTAAGCGGAGGTCCGGACCGCGCGCCTCAGGCCGCCAGCCACTGGTCGTAGCCCAGCTTGCACAGCAGCGCGATGACCACGACCACCAGCACCCCGCGGACGAAGCCGACACCGCGCTTGAGGGCCATCCGGGCGCCCACCATGCCGCCGGTGAAGTTGAACAGGGCGAGCAGGGCGCCCAGTTGCCACAGCACGGTGCCCTGGATCGCGAACATCGTCAGCGCGCCGATATTGGTGCAGGAATTGATGACCTTGGAGGTGGCCGAGGCGGTGACCAGGTCCATGTGCAGGATCGCGGCGAGCGCGATGATCAGGAACGCCCCGGTCCCGGGCCCGATCAGCCCGTCGTAGAAGCCGATCCCCAGGCCCGCGATGAGGACGGCCGCCAGGACGCGCTGCCGGGAGACGGGCCCCGAGGGCGCGGGGGCAGTGCCGAAGGCGGGCCGGAACAGGATGAAGACCAGCACCCCCAGCAGGACGGCCATGATCAGCGGGCGCAGCACCGCACTGTTGATCCCGGCCGCGAAGAACGCCCCGGCCAGCGAACCGGCGACCGCGGCGAGGCCGATGCGCAGCGCGGTCCGGACATCGACCGGGGCCTTGCGGACGTAGGTGACCGCGGCCGCGGTGGTGCCCACGATGGCGGTGGACTTGTTGGTCCCCAGGACGTACGCGACCGGGGCGTGCGGCAGACCGACGAGCAGCGCGGGGAGCAGCAGCAGTCCGCCACCGCCCACCACGGCGTCAATCCAGCCCGCCGCGAGCGCGGCCAGGCAGAGCAGGGTCAGGGTGAAGAGCGATATATCAGGAGGCACCGGCTGATCTTATGAACCGGTCGCCGCCCGGACTCCGAATTCATGGCTGCGGAACCCGTGTTGGCCGATTTCCCGCTCGGCGGCCTTGAGGATCCGCTGACCGGGGGTGAAGAACCGCGGGTTCCGCGGGGCACCTCCGGGCGCCGGACTTCTCACCCCAACAGCTCGGCCAGCCGGGCGCCCCGGCTCTCCGCGACGCGGTGCACGTCGGCGAGCGCGGCGGTCAAGTCCTCCGCCAGGAGGTGGATTTCCCCCGGCGTCCAGCGCCGTCCGGCAAGCACGGCCCGCGCCTCTCCGATGAGTTCGGCGGCGGAACCGAGCTGCGTCGCCTCGACGGTGTCGGCGGTGCGGGACACGAAACCGGTCCCGTCGCCTGCGACGTAGCACGGCTTCCCGTCGGGGCTCGACCAGGGCAGGAGCCGTGGGGTGGATTCGGTCATCTCGCGAACTCCCAAGCTGTCTTTGGTCACTGGATGTAGCCAGTTGGTCACCTGGACAACGGGGCGGGCAATAGCATCGGAGTGCTTGAAGCGGCCGTGCGCAAGTCTGCGACGTGCCGCACTACCGGCACGCACCCATATGCCGAGAGGTCATGGCGTTGGACGAAACGACCCCGCCCGAGCACTTGAATCCGCTACAGCGCTTCGGTCGCGACATCAAACAGGTACGGCTGGCCCGCAAACTCACCCAGAAGCAATTAGGCAAGGCCACGGGCTACTCAGAGGGCTACGTCAGCAAGGTCGAATCCGGAACGCTGCTGCCCCGGCCCAGCGAGAAGTTCGCCAAGGGCTGCGATCTCACGTTCGGGACGGGGGAGTTGTTCGCGGGGTTGCTGCGGAGGATCGAGGAAGGGGATCACCCGAGCTGGTTCGTGCCGTATCTGAACCTGGAGAAGAAGGCGTCGCGGATTCTGGACTACTCGACGAATATCGTGAAGGGCCTTCTCCAGACGGAGGGCTACGCGCAGGCCATCTTCGAGGCGTACTTCTCCCGGGAAGAAGCGGAGGTGATCGAAGGCAAGGTCGCCGCGCGTCTACGGCGGCAGGAGGTCTTCGAGCTGAGCACCCCGCCGTCCCTGTGGACCATCGTGCATGAAGCGTGCCTACGAACGGTCGTAGGGGGCGCCGAGGTCATGGCCGGACAGCTTGAGTATCTGCTGACGGCCGCCACATCACCGCACATCAAGCTTCAGGTCATGCCGTTCTCGGCAGGTGCTCCGGCCGCGTCCACCAGGCCCTTCACTGTGCTCCGCTTCACAGACTCCCGCACGGTGCTCTACACGGAGACCCGGGTAGGAGGCAGGATGCACGACTCCGCACAAACGGTCGACGCCGCCCTGGATGACTACGATCTGCTCAGGGCACACGCGTTGTCCCCCGATCGATCAGTGGCCCTGATCAAGACTCTGCTGAAGGAGTACCGCGCATGAGTGCCGACTTGGATCTCGCCGGAGCCAAGTGGCTCAAGTCGTCCTACAGTGACGCCAACGGTGGGGACTGCGTCGAGTTCACGCGCGACTTCACCTGGCTCAAGTCGTCCCACAGCGACGCCAGCGGCGGGAACTGCGTCGAGTTCTCCCGCACCTTCACCTGGGTCAAGTCCTCCCACAGCGACGGCAGCGGTGGGGACTGCGTCGAGTTCACGCGCGCCCTCACCGAACCCCACGGCCTCGTCCCCGTCCGTGACAGCAAGGACCCGGACGGCCCGGCGCTCATATTCCCGGCGGGCGGCTGGTCCTCGTTCGTCACGGCCGTCAAGCGCGGGCAGTTCACCGCCTGACGGGCGTCCCCGTGCGGGGGGACCGCTTACACCACCACGATGAATGCCCGCCGGGCCGTCTTCGAGGCGCTGACCGGTATGGCCATGCGCCGCAAGGGCCTGCCCGGTCCCGCCTACCTGGACCCCCGCGTGTCCGGACCGCCGCCTGGCCACGACGCATAGCGCCACCTGCGGAACAAGCCTGCGACGGCGCACCGCACTTGAGGCCGAGGGTCGGTACCCGCCGCCGATACGCGCTGCGCCATCCGGGCTAACCCGTTCGTCGACTATGGCGTGCCGTGCGGGCGGTCCCTTGAATCGGTGCTACCGACGGTGGGGTGCCCATCCCCTGGCGGGGGACCACGGACAGCTGCTGATGTGATGCCGTTCCGTCTTCGATTCTTCAGGGCACCCCCGACAGGTGTGCACGCCAGGACAGTTGCCTGCCCTCCGGCGTGCCGCAGCCCCCACCTCCTCATAGGAGCCTTCGAAAGGGGCTGTCCAGCATGGCACTCGTTCTCACACTCACCCCGTCAACCGTCTTGGCGGGCCAGACCTTCCAAGCCGGCGAAGCAGCCGTCCCCCGTAATGCAGATACGGGGGACGGCTGCGGGCCCAAGACGGGCCCGGGGACATCCTCCCCACACCGGCCGGGGCCGTATCGCCCTCATCTCATCGCGAAACGTCACACAAGGAGCGGACCATGGGCTGCAATTGCGGCGGCGGTGCCCGTCAGGGCGTCACCCTCTACCAGTTGACTCTGCCGGACGGCACGGTGCGCCGGTACTACACCTGGCAGGAGGCCGACGCGGCCAATCAACGGGCCGGCGGCATCGGCACCATCCTCGTCATCAATCAATAAGGCACCGCCCGGCGCCCGCGCGGTGACAGGTGGAGGTGGAGATGGAGGTGGAATACATGAGCCTTCCGGAGTTTCTTCTTTCCCTCGGCGCCACGTGCCGGCTCACCAGATTCATCACCAAGGACACGCTCGCGGCGGGCTTCCGCTCCTGGGTGGCCGACCGCTTCGGCGATGACTCCAAACCGTCCTATCTGGTCAGCTGTAGCTGGTGTACGAGTGTGTGGGTGGCCTCCGCCATGGCCCTGCTCACGCACTGGGCCGGCGGGACCACCGCACTCCAGGTCACCACAATGGCCCTGTCGCTCTCCTACCTCGCGGGGCTCGCTTCCCGGTGGCTCGACTGAGGCGTCCCCTCCGCGGCCCCGCGTCGCGTGGCGGGGCGCGGTGCACGAGCCGACAATGGGGCAGAGCAGACGGTGGCCAGGGACCGCGGCTACCCGCCGTAGTCGTCCAGGAGGTGGCAATGCGCCAGACCCAACTCACGAGGGAGTCGACCGCATACGCCGACGCCCGCGAGGAGCTGCGGCAGGCCGAGATCGAGCTGATGCGCCGACGCGAACGGGTCGCCGAACTGCGCCGGGGGCTGCCACCGGGCCCCGTCGTGGACGACTACGTCTTCGAGGAGGGCCCCGCGGATCTGCACGCCGGGGACGCCCCGGCGCGGAACGTACGGCTCAGCGAGCTGTTCAACGGCCCCGGACGCGACCTGATCGTCTACCACTTCATGTTCGGCAAGCAGCAGAAGCAGGCCTGCCCCATGTGCACGATGTGGATCGACGGGTTCAACGGGATCGCCCACCACCTCACCCAGAACACCGACTTCGCCGTCGTCGCCGCGGCCGAACTGCCGGTGCTGCGGGCGTACGCGCGCGACCGCCAGTGGACGAACCTGCGGCTGCTCAGCGCCGGGGCGAACACCTTCAAGTACGACCTGGGCAGCGAGGACGCCGACGGCAACCAGGACTCGACGGTGTCGGTGTTCACCCGCGACGACACCGGGACGCTGCGCCACTTCTACTCGGTGCACCCCCGTATGGCCGACGACATCGACCAGCGCGGCATCGACCTGCTCACGCCGGTGTGGCATCTTCTCGACCTCACGCCCAAGGGCCGCGGGGAGTGGTTCCCGGCGCTCCGCTACTAGGTTCGGAGAGGCAGTGAGGGCCTCCTGGTCACCGGTTGCAGATCTCGCGATCCGCACCGAGCCAGAAGGCCCTCGTCCCGTTTCGGGCAGCTCACGGCGTTTCGGTGGTCACCACACTCCGTGCGCCAACCGAACTAGACCGGGCCGTCCTTGCCACACAGATTCTTGACTTCGTCGGCAGTCATGTTCTTGGACTGGAACCTGATGAGCTTGTAAGTGACGTCCGACTCGACGTCATGGAATTCGCGCGGCCCAACGGCGGTGTACCTGTTCGCCGGACCGAAGGGGTTTGTCTCACTGACGCCTGCGATCTTCCAAGTCCCCTTCGCCTTCTGGGTGACGGGGACCGACTCGAACCAGCCAGTTTGATGGGGGCTCAGTGTGCCGGTGAGCGCATTGCTCACGGTGTTCTGCTTGAACCAGCTCTGATCGACTTTCGCCGTCGCCCCGAGGCCTGCGATCGACAAGCCGACTGTGGTCGTTTCGCCGATGGTCTCAGCCTCTTCGAACTTCTGCGCAGCCGTTTCGGTGGCGGAGCAGTTCTGGCTGGGCGTCCCCACCCTCGTCGGCGTACCGTAACTCGGCTCCCCGATCTTTTCGAGGGGCACGAAGGTGCACGTGTCACCGGGGCAACCAGAGAGGTACTTGGCGAGCCCCTCGGGAGTGCTCCAGTCGTCAGTGTCCTGGGGGACGACTCCCACCCCAGGCTTCGGCATAAGGCTGCCGCCGCCGCCAGGCGAGTCGGCCTGCGCCGGGGTGATGGTCAGGCACAGTGCCGCCACGACGGTCGCTGATCCCACCGCGGCCGCCTTCACCCGCCAATTGCGTATTCTGTTGTTCATTTTGCTTCCCTTACCTTCCACCTGAAGTGCGGATTGCGTCTGCGATTCCGTTCACGACTCCGGGCAATGCCGTCCGGGGAAGGCGCAGCCCGTGGTGAGCGAGGTGTGCATCAGCTCCGAACCCTCCGGGAACGGAGTGCCGCCGGCCACGCAGCAGAAGCGAATTGCCTCCGCGACCGGCATATGAGAAGGCTCGGCCACGTCGCTCACGATCGGCTCACACCACGCTCATGCGGCGTCGCCGGCCTGATCCGCAGGACACCCTCTGGCGCGCACCGGCGGCGGCCCTCCGCCGGCTGTCACCAGGAGAAGGCAATCGAGCAGCTCGACGGCGGGCTCTTAGAACTCTCTTAATCCCGCTGACTATTCACTCTCCTATGAAATCCCACCTCCCCAGGACCACGGGGCGACACCGCCGTACGACCCGGGTGCTCGCCGCCTCCCTCGCCCTCACCGCGACCACCTTCGGGGTGGCCGGATGTGACAGTGCCGCCGCCGGCACGCTGGAGGGCAGTCGGCTCGAACTGCCCGTGGCCGGTGGTACGGCCGTGGTCGATACCGCCTCGCTGGCGGTGAACGCGCGCACTGCGCACGGGCGGGCGCTGGTGCTGTCCGGTCCGGCGGGCGGCGGGCTCGGGAAGCCGGGGCCGGTGACGCGGACGGCCCACGGGGCGCGCTGGAGCTACCCCGCCAAGGGGCTGAAGGTCACGGCGAGTTCGGAGCACGGGCGGCTGCGGATCACGCTGCGGGCGGACCGCGACGGGTCGGTCAGCTGGCCGGTGACCGGGACCGACCGGGCCGCGGCCGCCCTGCAACTGCCGCGCGGCGAGGGCCTGGACGTGCCGGTGCGGGACGCGTTCTGGAACTCCGGCGCGGAGAAGGGCGGGCTGGCGGGCAGCACCGTCGACGTCAGCGAGGGGCTTTCGCTTCCGCTGTGGGGCTACTCCATGGGCGGCGGTAAGGGCGGGTCCGGCGGCGGGGCCGGCGTCAGCTATCTCACCCCCACCGACATCGGCACCTCGCTGCGCTTCGCCTCCACCGGAGGCCGGCTGCGCACCACCGCCGCGCACGCCTTCGACGCCGGGGAGGACACCCGTGACTACGAGGTCTCCTTCAAACTGACCGACGGCAATCCGGTCGCCCCCGCCGCCGACTACCGCTCCTACCTCGCCCAGCGCGGACAGCTCGGCAGCCTGCGCCGGAAGATCCGGCAGAACCCGGCCAACGGCAAGCTGCTCGGCGCGTTCCACGCCTATGTGTGGGGCGATGCCCGGACCGCCTCCGGGGTCGGCAGGCTGAAGCAGCTGGGTGTGGACCGGATGTGGCTCGGTTACGACGCGGGTCCGGACCCGATGAACGCCGCGGCGGTGACGGCCGCCAAGAAGGCGGGCTATCTCGTCGGCCCGTACGACACCTTCGCCAACGGGCAGGACCCGAAGAAGGCCGACAGCCCCACCTCGGCCTGGCCGGGCCGGGTCTACCCCGACTTCTGTATACGGAAGGCGGACGGCACCGCGGTGACCGGGTTCGGGGGCCGCGGCTGTTATCTCAGTTCCCGTGCCTTCGAGAAGGCCGAGCCGGGCAAGCACTATCTCGCCGACCGCACCCGCACGATGGTCGCCAATGGCGCGGACAGCTACTTCCTCGATGTGGATGCGACGGGTGAGGTGTTCCGTGACCACGGCAAGGGCCATGAGATGACCAAGGCGGGCGACCGCGAGATGCGGCTCACCCGGATGCGGCGGCTGTCGGAGAATCTCGTCCTCGGCTCGGAGTCCGCCCAGCCCTGGGCCAACCAGGTGCTGGCCTTCGACCACGGCTCGGGCACCCCGGTCGCCGACGCCCTGTGGCAGCTGCAGCGCGACAGGCAGAAGTGGGGCGGCTACGCCCCGGCGAACGCCCCGAAGATCTTCTTCAAGCCGGTGAAGCTACCCGCCGAACTGGCCACGGCCATGTACGACCCCAAGTACCGCGTCCCCCTCTACGAGACCGCACTGCACGGCTCGCTGGTCAACACCGAGCGCTGGGAGCTGTCGTACGAGAAGCTGCCCGAGCAGAAGACCACCCGGGCGCTGCTGGCGATGCTCTACAACACCCCGCTCAACTACGTCCTCGACGGGCCGACGCTGGAGAAGAAGGGGCCCGAGATGGCGGCGCTCCAGAAGTACTTCTCGCCGCTGCACCGGGCGGCCGGCACCGAGCGGCTGACCTCGTTCCGGTGGCTGACCGGGGACCGCAGCATGCAGCGCACGGTCTTCGGCGACGGCACGCTGACCGTTACCGCCAACTTCGGCAGCCGGGCGCACGAGGGTCTGCCGGGCGGCTGTGTGGAGGCCAAGCTGCGCACCGACGACAAGCCGCGGCGGCTGTGCCCGGCGCAGGCGACAGGCTGACCGGACAGTCAGTCGGAGGGCGGCCCCGCGGGTCGGTGCGCGGGCAGGCCCGCCCTCACACGGCGGCCCGCCCGCCACTGAGGGCAGCGTTCCGCCCGGGAAACAGAGCAGATGCGGGCGGGTAACAGCCGGACCGCAGGCTGAGGAACATGACCTCGATGCCGCCGCACCCGGAAGCCACGCCAGCCGCCGCGCCTGGCACCACCCCCACCCTCGTCCTCGTCGGCCACGGCATGGTCGGCCAGCGCTTCCTGGAGGAGCTGGCCGACCGCGGTGTCACCGGGCGGGCGCGGGTGGTCGTGCTGTGCGAGGAGCCCCGCCCGGCCTACGACCGCGTCCAGCTGACGTCGTACTTCGCCGGCCGCAGCCCGGACGACCTGAGCCTGGTCGATCCGGACTTCATGGCCCGCCACGGCATCGAACTGCACCTCGGTGACCCGGCCACGGCCGTCGACCGCACGGCCCGTACGGTCACCGCCCGCTCCGGCCTGACCGTCCGCTACGACGCCCTGGTGCTGGCCACCGGCTCGTACCCGTTCGTGCCGCCGGTGCCCGGCAAGGACAGTGCGGGCTGTTTCGTCTACCGCACCATCGAGGACCTGCTCGCCATCGAGGAGTACGCCGAGGACGCCCGCACCGGTGTGGTGGTCGGCGGCGGGCTGCTCGGGCTGGAGGCGGCCGGGGCGCTGAAGGGGCTGGGACTGCGCACCCACATCGTGGAGTTCGCGCCGCGGCTGATGGCCCTCCAGGTCGACGAGGGCGGCGGCCGCGCGCTGCGCCGTACCGTCGAGGAGATGGGCCTGGAGGTGCACACCGGCGTCGGCGGCAAGGAGATCGTCGCGGACGCGGACGGTGCGGTGACCGCCATGGGCCTGTCGGACGACTCCCGTGTCGAGACCGATCTGGTCGTCTTCTCGGCCGGTGTCCGGCCCCGTGACCAGCTCGCCCGGGACTGCGGGCTGCCGGTCGGCGACCGCGGCGGCATCGTCGTCGACGCGCGGTGCCGCACCGCCGATCCCGCCGTGTACGCGATCGGCGAGTGCGCGCTGGCCGCCGACGGCCGGGTCTACGGTCTGGTCGCGCCCGGCTACGACATGGCCCGTACGGCCGCCGGCACCATCGCCGAGGCACTCGGCGCCGGCTCCGGACCGGCCGACGGCTTCACCGGCGCGGACCTGTCCACCAAGCTCAAGCTGCTCGGGGTGGACGTCGCCTCGTTCGGTGACGCGCACGGCACCACCGACGGCTGTCTGGACGTGGTCTACTCCGACGCCCGCAGCGGTGTCTACAAGAAGCTGGTGATCGGCGCAGCGGGCGAGCTGCTGGGCGGGGTGCTGGTCGGCGACGCCGAGGCGTACGGCATGCTGCGCCCGCTGACCGGCAGCGTCCCGCCGGTGTCGCCCGAGCAGCTGGTGCTGCCCGCCGGGGCCGAGGGCGGGGCCGCCGCGCTCGGCCCGTCCGCGCTGCCGGACAGCGCGGTGCTGTGCAACTGCCACAACGTGACCAAGGGGACGGTCCGGGCGGCGGTCACCGAGCACTCCTGCGGCACCCTCCCCGAGGTCAAGAAGTGCACCAAGGCCGGTACCGGCTGCGGCAGTTGCGTCAAGTCGCTGACCGCGGTGATGAACGACGAGCTGGCCGCGTCCGGCGCCACCATCGACACCGGGCTGTGCGGCTGCTTCCCGCACACCCGCGCCGAGCTGTACGAGATCGTGCGCACCCTGCGCCTGACGACCTTCGCCGAACTGCTGGACTCGCACGGCCGCCCGGAGGCGCGGAACGGCGACGGCTGTGAGATCTGCAAGCCCACCGTCGGCTCGATCATCGCCTCGCTCGCCCCCAGCGTCGGCGCCGACGGCTATGTCCTCGACGGGGAACAGGCCGCCCTCCAGGACACCAACGACCACTTCCTCGCCAACCTCCAGCGCAACGGCTCGTACTCGATCGTGCCGCGCATCCCCGGCGGGGAGATCACCCCGGAGAAGCTGATCGTGATCGGTGAGGTGGCCCGCGACTTCGGCCTCTACACCAAGATCACCGGAGGCCAGCGGATCGACCTGTTCGGCGCCCGCGTCGACCAACTCCCCCAGGTGTGGGCCCGGTTGGTGGACGCCGGCTTCGAGTCGGGGCACGCATACGGCAAGGCGCTGCGCACCGTGAAGTCCTGTGTGGGGCAGACCTGGTGCCGCTACGGGGTGCAGGACTCGGTCCGTATGGCCATCGATCTGGAGCTGCGCTACCGGGGGCTCCGCTCCCCGCACAAGCTCAAGTCCGCGGTCTCCGGCTGCGCCCGGGAGTGCGCGGAGGCCCGCGGCAAGGACTTCGGCGTCATCGCCACCTCCAACGGCTGGAATCTCTACGTCGGCGGCAACGGCGGCGCCGATCCGCGGCACGCCGATCTGCTCGCCCAGGACCTGAGCGACGCCGAACTGATCCGGCTGATCGACCGGTTCCTGATGTTCTACATCCGCACCGCGGACCGGCTGGAGCGCACCTCCGCCTGGCTGGAGCGGATCGAGGGCGGCCTCGGCCACGTCCGGGACGTCGTGGTCCATGACTCCCTGGGGCTGTGCGACGAGCTGGAGGCCCTGATGGCCGCCCATGTCACCCACTACCGCGACGAATGGGCCGAGACCCTCGCCGACCCCGAGCGGCTGGCCCGCTTCGTCTCCTTCGTCAACGCGCCCGACGCGCCCGATCCGTCCGTCCGCTTCGTGCCGGAGCGCGACCAGGTCAAGCCGGACCTGACGCTGCTGGCCGGCCCGACCCTGCCCGTTCGCACCCTGGAAGGGACCTCCGTCTGATGACCACCGCCACCGCGCCGCGCACCCGCACCGGGGCCGCCACCACGGCAGCCGGGACCGCCACGGTCGAGATCCGCTGCCCCCAGGGCTGGGTCGCGGTCTGCACCCTGGACGACCTCATCCCGGGGCGCGGGGTCGCCGCGCTTCTCCCGGACGGCACCCAGGCCGCGCTGTTCGTCGACCGCGCCGGGCAGCCCTACGCGATCGCCAACCGCGACCCGTTCACCGGCGCCCAGGTGCTCTCCCGCGGCCTGACCGGCTCGGCCGACGGCCGCCCGTTCGTGGCCTCGCCCCTGCTCAAGCAGCGTTTCGACCTGGCGTCGGGGAGCTGCCTGGACGATCCGTCGGTCTCCGTCCCGGCGTACCGCGTACGGACGGGGAGCGGGGAGCGCGCCTCCTGAGACCGGTCCCGGCCGGGGCGCCACGCGCAACCCATCGGTTGCACCTCCTGCCGCCACGTGCAACCATTGGGTAGCGCGTAAGGCATCAGCCGATCCGAGAACGGCAGGAGGCGCACGCCATGAGCACCGACAGCAGCGCGGGCGGCGGCAGGGACCGCATCGAGCGGGAGATCAGCATCGCCGCGCCCATGGAGCGGGTATGGGCCGTGCTCACCGAACCGGAGCACGTCGGCTCGTGGTTCGGGCAGGGCACACCGACACCGGTCGATCTGCGGCCGGGCGGCATCATGCAGCTCGACCACGGCGAGTACGGCCAGTTCCCGACCACCATCGTGACGGTCGACCCGCCGCGCTACTTCGCGTACCGCTGGGCCAGCGCCTACCCGGGCGAGGTGGCGACCGAGGGCAACTCCACCCTCGTCGAGTTCACCCTCACCCCGGAGGGCGACGGCACCCGGCTGCGCGTCGTGGAGACCGGCTTCGCCGCGCTCACCATCCCCGCGGACCGGCAGCCGACCGCCGGCTACGAGAGCCACTCCGAGGGCTGGTCCGGCCAGGTCGAGAACATCCGGCGGTACACGGAGCAGCTCGCGGCATGACGAGGGACGCGGGAACGGGAGCGGGAACGGGGCGGCCTGGAGCGGGGCGGGGGCCGGGTACCGGCCCTGTCCCCGGCGCGGGTGCGGATCCTGATGCGGGCGCGGACGCCGTGGCCGAGGTGTTCGCCGCGCTGGCGGACCCGACCCGGCGCCGGATACTCGACGCCCTCGCCGCCCACGGCGAGGCGACCGCCACGGTCCTGGCGGCGGAACTGCCGGTCAGCCGCCAGGCCATCGTCAAACATCTGGGCGTCCTGGACCGGGCCGGTCTGGTCGCCGGCCACCGGGAGGGCAGGGAGGCCCGCTACCGGGTCATCCCGGAGCGGCTGGGGGTCACCGCCCGGTGGATGGACCGGGTGGCCGCCACCTGGGACACCCGCCTCTCCGCGATCAAGCGCCTCGCCGAAGGGGAGTGACGGGGGCGGTGGGGTGGCGTGTCCGGGCCGGCGCGGTGACGTGGCCGGGGGCGGTGCAGCGGCGACGGGGCGCACCGGCCCGGCGTCGGTGGGCGAACCGGCCCGGCCCGGCGGCGAGCGGGACCGACCCGGCCCCGACCGCCGGTGCCCAGGCGCGCACGCCGCACCCGTCACCTCCACCCCTCCAACCTCACCCGCCCCACCCCGCGGCGTAACCTGGTTGCCCCCTACGGAGGAGTGCAGGCGTGACCAGGTGGAACACCAGCCACATCCCCGACCAGACCGGCCGCTCGGTGGTGGTCACGGGCGCGAACAGCGGTATCGGCTATGTCACCGCCCGCGAACTGGCCCGCCAGGGCGCCCGCGTACTGCTGGCCTGCCGTAACGAGACGCGCGGGATCGCCGCGCTGGACCGGCTGCGTTCCGAAGTCCCCACCGCCGAGGCCGAGTTCCGCGCCCTGGACCTGGCCGATCTGTCCTCCGTACGGGACTTCGCCGCCGCCCTCGACGACTTCGACGGCGACCGCCTCGATCTGCTCATCAACAACGCCGGCGTGATGGCCCTGCCGCACCGCACCACCGCCGACGGCTTCGAGATGCAGTTCGGCACCAACCACCTCGGCCACTTCGCGCTGACCGGGCTGCTGCTGCCCAAGCTCCTCACCACCCCCGGCGCCCGGGTCGTCACCGTCTCCAGCATGCTGCACGCCCTCGCCGACCTCGACTACAGCGACCTCAACAGCGAGCACACCTACCGCCGCTGGATCGCCTACGCCCGCTCGAAGAGCGCCAACCTCCTCTTCGTCCACGAGCTGACCCGGCGGCTGGCCGCGGCCGGTTCGCAGGTCGTCGCGGCCGCCGCGCACCCCGGGTACGCCGCCACCAATCTCGCGACCGCGGGCGTCCGGATGGAGGGCCGCACCTCCACCGAGCGGATGGTCGAGCGGGCCAACCGGGTGCTCGCCCAGTCCCCCGACGGCGGCGCCCTGGGCACCCTCTGCGCGGCCACCGCCCCGCACATGCGCCCGGACTCCTTCATCGGCCCGCGCAGCGGACTGCGCGGCGCGCCCGCCCAGTCCTTCCGCGCCCCCTGGACCAAGAAGGACGCGAACGGCGAGCGCCTGTGGGCCGCCTCGGAGCAACTCACCGGTGTCCGCTACGACTTCTCCCGGCCCGCCGCGGCATTCTGACCGCACGGCATGGAAAAATCCGGACCCGTGTACGAACGACCTTTCCCTCCGCAGCACCCCTCCCCGCAGGGCCCGCCGCCCCCACAGCCCTACCCGCCGCAGCCCTATCAGGGGGCGCCGCAGCCCTATCAGGGCACGCCGCACGGGGCTCCCCAGCAGCAGCCGTACGAGGGGGCGGCGCACCCCTATCAGGGACCGCAGCACCCGGGCCCTCCCCAACAGCCCTACCCGGCAACGCCGTACCCGGGACCGCCGCACCCGCACGCTGCGCACCCCTACGCCGCACAGCCGGCTGCGCAGCCCCCGTACGGTCCGCCCACGACGGCTCCGCGCATCCCCGACGAGGTGGACACCATGCGCCGGTTCGGGGCGATCCTCCTCGACGGGCTGCTGGCCCTGACCGCCGCCTATATCGCCCTGAACTCCGCCGGCCACGCCGATCTGCCGGGCCTTCAGACCTTCTACGCCGTCGCCGGCGCGGGCTTCGGCATCTCGTTCCTCAACCACGTCCTGCTGACCCGCATCGCCGGCGCGAGCCTCGGCAAGTTCGCGGTCCGTACCCGCGTCATCCGCGAAACGGATGCCAGCCGCCCACGGCTGCCCCGGCTGTTCCGCCGCTGGCTGGGCGGCTACCTCTTCCTGGTGGTCTGGATCATCGCCGCCTGCTTCGAGATGGAAGACGACCCCGAGGACTTCTGCGGGGTCCGCCTGGTCCGCTACAAGGACCTCCGGGTTCTCGTTCCGGCATACGGGCGCTGAACGGGGCGGAGGGGGACGGGGTGCGGCGGCACGGCGCAGGGCCGCCGCACTCTCCGGGCCACGTCCCCCCTCACCCCACCCCCGTCAAGAACCCGTGAAGAACGGCCCGCCGTCCGCCAAGGTGCCGCCAAGGCCGTGGGCGGCGGCCGTCGCGCCCCGCACGCTGGCCTGGTCCCGCACGGTGCGCACGGAGGTACGACGAACAATGCCGCAGGTGTCCCCACCCGATGGCCGCCCGGAGGAACCACCGGATACCGCCACCGCCGCAGTCCCCACCTACGGGCCGGTCGGCACCGGCAACGGCCCCCGCTCCGGGTCCGGCCCCGGCATCGCCAACACCACCACCCCCACCAACGCCCCCCACGCCGCCCCGGATTCCGACCCCGGCGCCCGTCACCGGCTCACCGCCCTCCAGGGTCTGGCCGCCCTCTCCCTCGACGCCATGGCGTCCGTGGCCTACGGTCCCGAGGCGATCGTGCTGGTGCTGGCCGCGGCGGGCGGCCACGGCCTCGGTTTCACGCTCCCCGTCACCCTCGCCATCGCCGCCCTGCTCGCCGTCCTGGTCGCCTCGTACCGTCAGGTGATCGCGGCCTTCCCCGAGGGCGGCGGCTCCTACGCCGTGGCCAAGACACACCTCGGCCGCCGCACCGCCCTGTTCGCCGCCGCGTCCCTCGTCCTCGACTACGTGCTGAACGTCGCGGTCTCGGTGACGGCCGGTGTCGCGGCCCTGACCTCGGCCTTCCCCGCCCTCCACGACGACCGGGTGGGCATCTGCCTGGCAGTCCTCGCCCTCATCACGGCCCTCAACCTGCGTGGCATCGCCGACTCGGCCAGGGCCTTCCTCGTTCCCACCGCCGTCTTCGTCGGCGCCGTCCTGACGATGATCGCCGTCGGACTGTTCCGTACCGCCCCCGCCGCCACCGTGACCGCCGACGGACACGCCTCGGTCGTCGCCGACCACGCCACCGCGGTCGGTGCGCTGCTGCTGCTCAAGGCGTTCGCGTCCGGCTGCTCGGCGCTGACCGGGGTCGAGGCGGTCGCCAACGCGGTGCCGTCCTTCCGGGCCCCGGCGGTCCGGCGCGCCCAGCACACCGAGGTCGCGCTCGGCGTGCTGCTCGGGGTGATGCTGATCGGGCTGTCCGTCCTCATCGGCCGCTTCCACCTCCAGCCGGTCGCGGGCGTCACCGTCCTCGCCCAGCTCGCGGACGCCTCGCTCGGCCACAACGCGGCGTTCTACGTCGTCCAGTTCGCCACCATGGTGCTGCTGGCCCTCGCCGCGAACACCTCCTTCGGCGGCCTGCCCGTCCTGATGGGCCTGCTGGCCCGGGACAACCACCTGCCGCACGTCTTCGGCCTCAAGGCGGACCGCCAGGTGCACCGCCACGGCGTGCTGGCGCTGGCCGCCGTCGCCGCCGCGCTGCTGGTCTTCTCCGGCGGCGACATGAACACCCTGGTCCCGCTGTTCGCCCTCGGGGTCTTCGTCGGCTTCACCCTCTGCCAGATCGGCATGGTCCGTCACTGGCGGCGCGCACGCTCCCCCAGGTGGCGCGGCAAGGCCCTGCTGAACGGCGTCGGCGCCCTGCTCACCGGCGTCTCGGCGCTCGTCGTCACGGCCACCAAATTCACCGCGGGCGCCTGGCTGATCGTCCTCGCCCTGCCCCTCCTCGTCCTCGCCTTCGAGGCGGTGCACCGCGCCTATGCCCGGATCGGCGCCCGCCTGGGCCTGGGCCGCCTCCCGGAACCCCCGCGCCGCGCCCGCTCCCTGGTCGTCGTCCCCGTCTCGCACCTCTCCCGGCTCACCGGCGAGGCGCTGAACGCGGCGGTATCCCTAGGCGACGAGGTGGTGGCGGTCACCGTCACCCACGACACCCCCGAGGACCGCCCGGCCACCGAGGCCCTCCGCCGCGACTGGGAACTCTGGAACCCCGGCGTGGACCTCCTCGAACTGCCCTCGGCCACCCGCTCCCTCGGCCGCCCCCTCGCCGCCTACGTGAACGACCTGTCGGCCCGGCACCCGGGCAGCCGGATCACCGTGCTGATCCCGGAGGCCGAACCCGCCCACGTCTGGCAGCGCCTGCTCCAGAACCAGCGCGGCGCGGTCGTCGCGCACGCGGTCCGCCGCGACACCGACGCGGTGATCTGCCGGCTCCGCTTCCGCCTGGCGGCGCCCGCTCGCACGTGGTGACCGCGCATCGTCCGTGGCGGCCTCTACCGTGACGCCATGGACGCCACCATGGATTACGACGACCACTGCGCCGAAATCGTCCACCAGGCCGAGCTGCTGAGCTCCCAGCTCGACGCGAGCACGTCCCTGACCGCCTCGGTGCCCTCGTGCCCCGACTGGAACCTCGCCCAGCTGCTCCGGCATCTGGGCGAGGCCCACCGCTGGGTCGAGGACCTCGTCCGGACCCGGGCGATCGAGCCCCCGCCGGAGACCGCACTCCGGGACCTCCCCCGCGACACCACCGAGACCCCGGCCGCCCTCGCCGCCTGGCTCACCGAGGGCGCCCGGCTCCTCGCGGACACACTCCGCGCCGTCGGCCCCCACGCCCGGATCTGGACCCCGCTCCCCTCCGGCTCCCCGCGCTTCTTCGCCCGCCGCATGGCCCACGAGACGGTCATGCACCGGGCCGACACCGCGCTCGCCCTCGGCGCGGACTTCACCGTCGAGCAGCGGGTCGCCCTCGACTGCCTCGACGAATGGATGGAACTGGGCTCCCTGCCCGAGATGTTCGACCACCACCCCGACCGCCGCGCCCTCCTCGGCCCCGGCCGCACCCTCCACTTCCACGCCTCCGACACCCCACCGGAAGCAGCCGCCGACTGGCTCGTCGACCTCACCGGCAACACCCTCGCCTGGCGCCGCACCCAGGAACCGGCCACCGTCTCCGTCCGCGCCCCCCTGACGGACCTCCTGCTCCTCATCTACGGGCGCGTCCCGGCCGACCGCGACACCTTCGACATCACCGGCGACCAGGAACTGCTGGAATTCTGGCTGGCACGGGTGCTGTTCGGGTGAGGGGCCGGCCGGACGGCACTCCGGCCCCGCTCAGAGTCCGCGCGTTCTACCGACCGAAGCCCCTGAAGAGCTGTACAGGAGAGCGGTGAAGGCACGGGTTCGCCTGCCGACTGCTGCTGCCCGGACGTGAACCAATCGGCCCACCACGGCGTGAGTTAGGTTGACCACCGTCCACCGGATCAGCAACAGGGAGTCAGCACGATGACCGAATACGACCAGCAGGGCGGTGCCGCCGGCCTGCCCTCCACGCCGCCCGAGTACCGTCCCCGGCTCGGGCCGGAGCCCCTGCCGACGAATGAGGCAGAAGCGCTGGAGATCGGCCAAAAGTACTTCCCCGAGGTCGGCTCACCCGGTGGTCCGAGCTCGCTGTACGTGCATGAATTCGACATCGGCTACCTCATCCATGCGGGCTGGCCGGCAGCCGAGGACCCCACTGGCCTTCCCTCGTCCCCGGGGGGAAGCAACATCGTCATCTCCAAGATCGACGGCCTGGTGGCGAGCGTGCCCAACTTCCCCGAGGAGGCGGCGGTGGAGATCTATCGCAGGGTGTACCGCCCGAACAGCTCCTGAGCCCGGACGGGTCGCCCGCCGAGAGGAGCCCTGGCGGGAGGGAGCCCTGCTGGGCGATCAACGATGCCCGTTAAACTTTGATTTGAATCGCATGAAGTAACCAGTACGAGCACGGGGGATGTTGTGGCTGGCGCCGGCGGGTTCCAGACGGATGTGGAGAGCCTCAAGGCCGAGGGGGCGAACCTCACCAAGCTCGGCGATGACTTCGCGTCGTCGGTCGCGCGGCTGATGGATGGCCTGCACAAGCTGAATGCGGGACCTCCGAGCAACGGCAAGGAGAAGCCGCCGCCGGAGAAGTCGCAGGGCGAGCAGTTCCTGAGCGGCCTGCTGACCTTCAACAGCAAGGACGGCGCCCCGCCGTGGGGCGATGACGAACTCGGCGAGAACTTCGGTGTCGTCTACGAGGGCGTACGGGACGGCATGTACGAGTCGATGGGGCACCTCGTCGCAAAGTTCCAGGAGATCGGCAAAGCGCTGAAGTCGATGTCCAAGAACCATGCGGAGAACGAGGACTTCAACGAATCGCTGATGAAGCAGCACGTCGAGAACAAGAGGGCCTGGCAGGACCCGACGGTCGACCCCAACGTCCATACCTCCATCACGCCCGCGAGGCACTAGCCTCCGTCGGCCGCTCCACGGTTTCTGCGGCAGTGGCCTGCGTTTCTGCCGTAGCGGCCTGCCCGGACCACGTCCGGTACGCACCTGAATGCACTTTTTCCACGGGGGAGTTCCACCTTGTCTTTGAATCCACCGGATGCCGTTGAATGGGTCCTGGACATGCTCGGCTTCAACTGGCCGCATGCAGACGAAGACAAGATGATGGAGTGCGCGCAGGTCTGGCGTGATTTCGCGGCGGAGATCGCGGAGCACCAGGCCCGCGGCAGGACCTATGCGAGCAATGTGCTCGGCGAGAACTCCGGTGATGCCATCGAGGGGTTCAGCAAGACGTGGGAGAAGCTCGGCGGCAATTCGGGGTATCTGAGCGATGCCCGTGAGGCGGCCGAGATCATCGCCTTCACCTTCGAGGCCGCCTCGATGCTCGTCCTCGGCATGAAGGTCGCCGTGATCGTCCAGCTGGTGATTCTGGCCACGGAGATCATCGCGGCGCAGGCCGCGGCCCCGTTCACGCTCGGTCTGTCCGAAATCGGAGGCGCGGCGGCCACGCTGGCGACACGTGAGGCGGTCCGCAGGATCCTCAAGAAGGTCGCCCATGAGCTCCTTCAAGCGATCATGGAGGCCGCCAAGGAGCCGGTGATCTCCGCACTTCAGGCCATGGCTTCCGACCTCATCGCCCAGACCGTCAACCAGAAGTTCGGTGCCCAGAAGGGCTACGACCTCGGCCGCACCGCCAAGGAGGGCGAGAAGGCCGCCACCGACGCCCTCAAGAACACCGGCGAAACCCTCGGCGAGAGCCTCCGCGACGGTGCCGGCAGCCGCGCCGGCCGCCGTGCCCGCGGCGGCCTGGAAAGCGCCGCGGGGCACGGGAGCGAGGACGGCGGCGACTCCGGCGGCAGCGGCAGCGACGGCGGTTCCGGCAGCTCACGCAGCGGCTCGGATGGCGGCGGCTCGGACAGCGGGTCCAGCAGCGGCTCCGATGGCGGCGGGTCCGGCAGCAGGTCCGGCGACTCCGACGGGGGCAGCTCCGACGGTGGTCGTTCCAGCAACGCGTCCGATGGGTCCGCAGACAGCGGTACGGGCGACGGCAACAGCGGCGGCTCGGACAGCGGCGGCACCAGTCACTCCCCCCGCGCCTCGGACAACGTGAGCTCGGCCGCGAGCGCGGACGGCGGCAACGGCTCCGGCACGCATTCCGATACGGGATCGGGCGCGGACTCAGGTTCCGGCACCGGCCCGGACGCCGGCGCGGGCACCAACCCCGGCCTCTCCTCCAGCCCCTCCTCCGACGCCTCCCCCAACAGCCCGGACTCCACGCCCCACGTCCCCGACGCGCAGCCTCTCCCGCCGCCGGACCAGCGTTCCCCCTTCGACGAGGGCTACGCCGGCGGCAACGACAGCCCCTACGGGGCCTCCCACACCCCCGACTCCAGCTCGCCCCCGGACGGCGGCCCCACCCCGGACTCGGGCAACCCCGCCCCGGATGCCTCCCGCCCGGACCCCGACTCGGTCAGCACCCAACCGGCCCCCGACAACACCCCCGACTCGGCCCGCCCGGACCCGGACAACATCAGCACCCAGCCCGCACGGGACACCACCCCGGACGCCGTACGTCCCGACGCGGACAACGTCACCACCCAGCCCGCCCCGGACAACACCCCGGACTCCGCCCGCCCCGACGCGCCCCAGGCAAGCGAGCCGTCGCATCCCGATGCGTCCCAACCCTCTCCGGCCCCGTCGCCCGGCCCGGATCCGGGTCCCGTGGCCGGCAACCCGCCCTCCGCCGACGACGGCTCCACCGGCTCCCACGACAGCGCCGGCAACAGGGACGACTCCACCAGCGGCAGTGGCGGCCGCGCCTCGATGCCGCACGCCGGCTCCGCGCCCCAGGGCGCCCCCGTACAGCACTCCCCTTCGTCCGGCCAGCCCGTCCAACAGCGCGACCCCGCCCCCGGCGACCCCATGCCGACCGTGGACGACGCCGACGACACCACCGTCACCACCCAGTCCGCGGGCACCGCCACCATGCCCCCGCCCACTCAGCACACCGCCGACACGGGCGCCCCCTCCACCTCCACCCCGCATCAGGCGCAGCCGAACACCCCTCAGCCCAACGGCCCGATGATGACGGGCGCCATCCCGCCCCAGGGCGGCCCCGCCACCACGCCGCCCCGCGGCGCCACCCCGCCCCGCAACAACGGCAGCGACGGCAACAGCGGAAACAACCGGAACGGGAACGCTCCCGCGGCCCCCAACCGCCGCCCCGACGGCTCCCAGGTCATCAACGACCCCACCCAACATCGCCGTCCCGAGCCTCCGCC
Organism: Streptomyces sp. P9-2B-2; assembly: GCF_030406865.1. NCBI lineage: Bacteria > Bacillati > Actinomycetota > Actinomycetes > Kitasatosporales > Streptomycetaceae > Streptomyces > Streptomyces sp. P9-2B-2. The sequence continues at coordinate 2,988,454 of NZ_CP129126.1, forward strand.
GCACAACCCGCGCCTCGACGGCCCCCGCCGCGACACCCCCGCCACGCCCCCCGGCAACAACCGCCGCCCCGACGGCTCGCAGATCGTCCGCGACCACACCGAGCAGCCCACCCCCGAACGCCCCCCGCACAACCCCCGTCTCGACGGCCCCGCCCGCGACGACGGCTCCCGGCCCGAGAACTCCGATCCGCATCGCCCGGACTCACCCGGCCAGGACGACAGCCGCCCGCATACCCCTGCCGACCCGAGCGGTGACACCACTCACCCGGACACGGCCCAGCGTCCGGACTCGCCCGGTACGAACCGGCCTCAGACCGACGGCCCCGGCCAGGCTCCTTCGCGCCCGGACGCCCAAAACCCCGGCGCCCCGAACCCCAACTTCCCCCACCCGCAGCAGCAGCCGTACGCGCAGCACCAGCAGCCCTACGCCCAGCAGCAGCCGCACATACAGAACCAGCAGCCCCACCAGCAGCCGTACGCTCAGCAGCACCCGCAGCAGCAGCCCACTCTGCAGAGTCACACGCCCCCTCAGCAGCAGCACCCGCAGCAGCACGGGCCCCAGCACCAGCAGCCCCCTCACCAGCAGCAGCCCGTCCCGCAGCAGCAGGCGCCGCATCACGAGCAGGCTCCTCACCACGCTCAGCAGCTGCCGAACCAGGGCCCTCATCACCAGGCTTCGGTCCCGCAGCCCCCGCACGTCCGAAGGAACTCCGACGTACGGAGCGGACTCAACCACCGCCCGCACGGGCTGCATCTGCCGTTCCCACGCGACCAGCGCACCCTGGAAGCGAGCTTCCCGCGCAACCAGGACGGCACTCCACGACCGTTCAACGACCCGTTCCAGCCCTGGGCCCAACTGCAAAACGACGGCGGCATGGGCATCCACGGCCGCTCCAACAACTGCGCCGACTGCACCCGCTCCTTCATGGACTCCTGGTACGGCAACCCCCAGGTCTCCGCACCCCGCACCCTCGACCCAGACGGCCAGGGCGGCATCGACAACAGGACCGGAGAACGCGACGGCGCCGTCCACATCGAGCAGTTCGCGGGCACCAGGTTCCGCCCCTCCGGCAACAACTCCAAAGACGGCTACGCCCGCATAGCCGACGAACTCCGCCAAGCCGGCCACGGCGCATCAGCAGCCGTCCTGGTCGACTGGCCGAACAAACCCAACGGCGAGTCCGGCGGCTCACACGTCTTCAACGCCGTCAACCACAACGGCCAAGTCGTCTGGGTCGACAGCCAAAGCGGCGCAGTCAGCAAAAACCCCATCAACACCCAGGCCACAAAAGTCTGGCACCTCACCCTCGACGCCAACCGACAGCCATTCCCTGCCGCGGCCCAGCAACAAGCCCAAGCACAAGCACAGGCACAGGCACAACAGCACGCCCAGGCGCAGGCCCAGCAGCAAGCCCAGGCCCAGCAGCCCAACCCGTACCAGCAGCAGGCACCGCAACAGCAGCCCAGCCCGTACCACCAGCAGCCGACGCCACAGCAACAGGCACCGCAGCAGCACGTTCAGCAGCAGCCAGTTCCTCACCAACAGCAGGCACCGCACGCCCAACAGCAGGCACCGCACGCCCAGCAGCAGGCACCGCAGCAGTCAACGCCTCAGCCACAGCAGCAGGCACCGCACCACCAGCAGCCGTTCCCGCAGCAGCAACCGGGCCCGTTCCCGCAGCACCAGCCCGGCCCCCAGCAGCAGCAACAGGCACCACAGCAGCCCAACCCGTACCAGCAACAGCAGCCCGCTCCCTACGCACAGCCGCATCAGCAGCAGCCGTACGCCCAGCAGCAGCCCAGCCCGTACAACCAGCAGCCGACGCCACAGCAACAGCCGCAGCAACCGAACCCCTACCAGCAGCAGGCACCGCACACCCAGCAGCCGCAGCCGCAGCCGCAGCCGCAGCAAACCCCGTACAACCAGCAGCCGCAGCCAAACCCCTACGCTCAGCAGCACCCGCAGCAGCAGCCCACTCTGCAGAGTCACACGCCCCCTCAGCAGCAGCACCCGCAGCAGCAGGCGCCCCAGCACCAGCAGCCCCCTCACCAGCAGCAGCCCGTCCCGCAGCAGCAGGCGCCCCACCACCAGCAGCAGGCGCCGCACCACCAGCAGGCTCCTCACCACGCTCAGCAGCTGCCGAACCAGGATCCCCGGCACCAGGCTTCGGTCCCGCAGCCCCCGCACGTCCGAAGGAACTCCGACGTACGGAGCGGACTCAACCACCGCCCGCACGGGCTGCATCTGCCGTTCCCACGCGACCAGCGCACCCTGGAAGCGAGCTTCCCGCGCAACCAGGACGGCACTCCACGACCGTTCAACGACCCGTTCCAGCCCTGGGCCCAACTGCAAAACGACGGCGGCATGGGCATCCACGGCCGCTCCAACAACTGCGCCGACTGCACCCGCTCCTTCATGGACTCCTGGTACGGCAACCCCCAGGTCTCCGCACCCCGCACCCTCGACCCAGACGGCCAGGGCGGCATCGACAACAGGACCGGAGAACGCGACGGCGCCGTCCACATCGAGCAGTTCGCGGGCACCAGGTTCCGCCCCTCCGGCAACAACTCCAAAGACGGCTACGCCCGCATAGCCGACGAACTCCGCCAAGCCGGCCACGGCGCATCAGCAGCCGTCCTGGTCGACTGGCCGAACAAACCCAACGGCGAGTCCGGCGGCTCACACGTCTTCAACGCCGTCAACCACAACGGCCAAGTCGTCTGGGTCGACAGCCAAAGCGGCGCAGTCAGCAAAAACCCCATCAACACCCAGGCCACAAAAGTCTGGCACCTCACCCTCGACGCCAACCGACAGCCATTCCCTGCCGCGGCCCAGCAACAAGCCCAAGCACAAGCACAGGCACAGGCACAACAGCACGCCCAGGCGCAGGCCCAGCAGCAAGCCCAGGCCCAGCAGCCCAACCCGTACCAGCAGCAGGCACCGCAACAGCAGCCCAGCCCGTACCACCAGCAGCCGACGCCACAGCAACAGGCACCGCAGCAGCACGTTCAGCAGCAGCCAGTTCCTCACCAACAGCAGGCACCGCACGCCCAACAGCAGGCACCGCACGCCCAGCAGCAGGCACCGCAGCAGTCAACGCCTCAGCCACAGCAGCAGGCACCGCACCACCAGCAGCCGTTCCCGCAGCAGCAACCGGGCCCGTTCCCGCAGCACCAGCCCGGCCCCCAGCAGCAGCAACAGGCACCACAGCAGCCCAACCCGTACCAGCAACAGCAGCCCGCTCCCTACGCACAGCCGCATCAGCAGCAGCCGTACGCCCAGCAGCAGCCCAGCCCGTACAACCAGCAGCCGACGCCACAGCAACAGCCGCAGCAACCGAACCCCTACCAGCAGCAGGCACCGCACACCCAGCAGCCGCAGCCGCAGCCGCAGCCGCAGCAAACCCCGTACAACCAGCAGCCGCAGCCAAACCCCTACGCTCAGCAGCACCCGCAGCAGCAGCCCACTCTGCAGAGTCACACGCCCCCTCAGCAGCAGCACCCGCAGCAGCAGGCGCCCCAGCACCAGCAGCCCCCTCACCAGCAGCAGCCCGTCCCGCAGCAGCAGGCGCCCCACCACCAGCAGCAGGCGCCGCACCACCAGCAGGCTCCTCACCACGCTCAGCAGCTGCCGAACCAGGATCCCCGGCACCAGGCTTCGGTCCCGCAGCCCCCGCACGTCCGAAGGAACTCCGACGTACGGAGCGGACTCAACCACCGCCCGCACGGGCTGCATCTGCCGTTCCCACGCGACCAGCGCACCCTGGAAGCGAGCTTCCCGCGCAACCAGGACGGCACTCCACGACCGTTCAACGACCCGTTCCAGCCCTGGGCCCAACTGCAAAACGACGGCGGCATGGGCATCCACGGCCGCTCCAACAACTGCGCCGACTGCACCCGCTCCTTCATGGACTCCTGGTACGGCAACCCCCAGGTCTCCGCACCCCGCACCCTCGACCCAGACGGCCAGGGCGGCATCGACAACAGGACCGGAGAACGCGACGGCGCCGTCCACATCGAGCAGTTCGCGGGCACCAGGTTCCGCCCCTCCGGCAACAACTCCAAAGACGGCTACGCCCGCATAGCCGACGAACTCCGCCAAGCCGGCCACGGCGCATCAGCAGCCGTCCTGGTCGACTGGCCGAACAAACCCAACGGCGAGTCCGGCGGCTCACACGTCTTCAACGCCGTCAACCACAACGGCCAAGTCGTCTGGGTCGACAGCCAAAGCGGCGCAGTCAGCAAAAACCCCATCAACACCCAGGCCACAAAAGTCTGGCACCTCACCCTCGACGCCAACCGACAGCCATTCCCTGCCGCGGCCCAGCAACAAGCCCAAGCACAAGCACAGGCACAGGCACAACAGCACGCCCAGGCGCAGCAGCCGAATCCCTACGCGCAACAGCAACAGCCCAACCCGTACCAGCAGCACCAGCCGAGCCCGTACAACCAGCAGCCGACGCCGCAGCAACAGCCGCAGCAACCGAACCCCTACCAGCAGCAGGCACCGCACACCCAGCAGCCGGTCCCGCAGCAGCAGCCCAACCCCCATGCCCAGCAGCAACCGGGCCCGTTTCAGCAGCACCAGCCCGGCCCCCAGCAGCAACAGGCACCACAGCAGCAGCACGTTCAGCAGCAGGCACCGCAGCAGTCAACGCCTCAGCCACAGCAGCAGGTACCGCACCAGCCAGCTCCTCACCAGCAGCAAGCACCACAGCAGCAGCAGCACGTTCAGCAGCAGCAGGCACCGCAACACCAGCCCAGCCCGCACCACCAGCAGCCGGCACCGCAGCAGCAGGCACCGCACACCCAGCAACAGGCGCCACAGCAACCGACGCCTCAGCAGCAAGCTCCTCACCAGCAGGCACCACACACGCAGCAGCAGGCGCCGCAGCAGCAGTCACAGCCCCACCAGCAGCAGAGCCCGCAGTCACAGCCCCACCAACAGCAGCCGCCCCACGAGCAGCCGCCGGTCAGCCAAGAGAACGCCACACCTCCGCAGCAGCAGCAGCAGCAGCAGCAGCAGGAGAATCCCACCACCCACGGCGCGATCCGCAATGATCTCGACCACCACCCCGAGGGCCTGCTTTCTCCCAACCCTCAGGACCAGCAGGCGCTGGAGAACGCCATGCCTCGCAACGAGGACGGCACCCCGCAGCGCTTCGCCAACCCCTTCGACTCGTGGGCCCAGCTCCAGAACGACGGCGGCAACACCGTCCCTGGCCGCAGCAACAACTGCGCCGACTGCTCCCGCTCCTTCCTGGAGACCTGGTTCGGCAGCCCGCAGGTCTCCGCACCCCGCACGCCCGACACCGACAAGGACGGCAAGCCCGACACCTGGTCCCCGGAGCGGGCGGCAAATGAGAACCAGATCCGCTGGAGCGGCGCCAAGCACTCCTACGCCGGAGAGGGCAAGGACCCGAACACCGCCGCCCGTATCGCCAATGACCTCCTGAAGGCCGGCCACGGATCGGCAGCGATCGTCCAGGTCAACTGGCCCAAGCCCCAGGGTGGCGGCCATGCCTTCAACGCCGTGAACCACCACGGCAAGATCGTCTGGATCGACACCCAGACCGGCCAGGTCAGCCACGACCCGATCCACATCTCCAAGGCAACGCACGCCTTCTACATCCCGCTGGACGCCAACCGCCAGCCGCTGCACGCAGGCCAGGCAGTCGCCAAGCCCGACAACGACTCCGATCCCCAGACACCGCCCAAGTCGGACACCCCACCCGCTGACCAGGCGCAGGACAAGCCGGACTACGCCCCCACCGAACAGCCACACAACAAGCCCGACGCTTCACCCACCCCGCAGACCGACACCACCGACGCCTCCCGCACGCCCCAGCACACCGATACACCGACCGACGGCACCCCTGGTGACCCCACCGACACTAGGCCCGACCGCGCTCCCCACAGCCCACCCACAGACGTGCCTTCCGACCAGGCACCCTCGGTCGACTCCGACACCACGCCGCCGGCCGACCACCCCGACCACACCCCCCAGGACAACCAGGCCACCCCCGAGCCCGAGCACACCCCCAGCGATCAGAACCAGACGACATCTCCCCCGAGCGACCGCGAAAGCACCCCCGGCAACCGCGGCGCGGACGTCTCTTCGCACATCGCCAACGCGCTCCGCAACGCCCAGAACCCGCTGCTTTACAGCCAGCCCCCCGCCGAAACCCCCGACAACCCCACGGCCGCACAGAATTCCCACGCCCAGAATGCGCGTCAGCAGCATCCTGCCGCACCCAGTGGCAATCCCCCCGGCCCCCAAGCACCGGGCTCCGCTTCCGACGACAGCCACGACGCCACGAGCCACCCGGAAGGAAGCCGGCCGCCCGAGGATCCGGCAGGGACCGAGCCAGATCAACCGACCGACGACGCAGACGAAGCTCGTAGCGACGACGCCAGCGAGAAGCACGACGAGAAGGAAGAACCGGACGAGCGACACAAGCCGTTTTCCGCAGGCGAGGAGCGCGCCGACAGCCTGCCCCATTTCCCGGACCCGGAAGACCCCGGTCCGGCTCCCGATGACGTCGAGGAAGACAGGGAACGGGGAGCAATTGTCGAGAAAATCGACCCGGATGACCCCAAGCGCGTCACCAAGGACGAAAACGGCCTGATCCGGACCATCGACAAGAAGCCGATTAAAGAATATATAGAAGCTCTGGCTCGGAGTCGCGCAGCCATTCATGCGGAAAATTTTCAGGACCGGGACGGTCCCTGTTCTGCAATCGCAATCGACCGCCGTACGGGACTCGTCACTGAGGGAATCAACGGGCAACTCACCGACCTGATTCCCCCTGAGAATCTCCATCCACTACTGCGGGAAAACTACATGGACATGGCCATGTGGAAACATCCCGTAATGGAAGGAGAGGACCAACCAGCCCGGTCCCCCGTGTATGCCGACCCGCTCCCGGGACAAAAAAAGAAGAAGCAGGCAAAGGACGCTTCCGGAGAACTGCTGTGGGAGAGCTTGGTCCGCGAGGGGCAGCCTCATTTCGACGAACCACTGCGACACGCCGAGGTCAAGGCGGTGAACGAATTGCTGTGGGCGCGCCAGCGCCAACATGAGGAAGGTTGGCGTACCACCAACCCCGATTCCGCTCCGCCTCCACTTGGCCGCGACGCGCTTGAAGATATGCGCTTTGACGCGCGATGGACCGAAGCTCGAAACAGAGAGCCAGGCGACCCGGCCGACGCCTGCGCAAACTGCCATAATATGCTGAGAGACGTACCAAGCTACACCGGTCGCCTTCAGGTACCACCTGGGGACTACCGGATCGACGAAACGCGAATTCCTCCCGCACTGGAGTAGCCATGCATATCGAAGAACAAGACTCCTACATGGACGATCACATGCGCGTTTACCATGAAGGTGAGCTCTTCACTGGAGAAATGACCACGCGGGACACCGAAGGCCGCGTGATCGGCCTCGCAAACTACGCCGAGGGCATCCAGTCCGGGCCGCAGAGCCAGTGGTATTCCGATGGATCAAAGAAGAGGGAAGGCCAAGCCGAAGGAGGAGTGGCCGTCGGGGAATGGCGTAAATGGCACCCGAATGGCCAACTTGCCGAGCACTACGTTTTCGACGAGAAGGGAAGGTGGGTACGTCGCCAACGATGGGACAAGGAGGGGAAGCTCACGGTGGACAAGTCGTACACTGCTTGACCTGCCCACCCCGGCCCGGCTAACTCTCCTCCCCCCACCACAGTCGAGCTACCCACCCGAACATCGCGCGACAAAGCACGGGCGAGCGATTCTCGCCCACAAACCACCCTGACAGGAGAATGCGGCTATGTCCGAGGGCAGCCCCACCCCACCGGCCACCCCTGAGGAAGCCCTCGCCATCGTTCGTAGCCACTACGCCGAGCCCAAGCTGGCAGACGGCTCTCCCGCTCCGATGCATGTCGAGGAATTCGACATCGGCTATCTCGTGTACCCCGAGTACCCCGACAGCCTCGACGACTCGGGCGAGCCCCAGCCAGCCCCGCCCGGCGGGGCAACGATCATCGTGTCGAAGGACACCGGCGAAACCGTCACCGTGCCCAACCTGCCCACGGAGACGGCCATTGCTCTCTACCGGCAGCAGCGCCAGTCTCGCGCGTAAGCAGACACGTCATCATGATGCAGAGCGATTCCAGTGGGCCCAGCGATTCACCGCAGGGCCGAAGCGCCGCCCCGACGACCGTCGACGAGGCGCTCACCAGAGCCCGAGCCCACTTCCGCCCGCGCTGTCACGACGGCAGCCTCGCCTCTCTGCACGTGCAGGAATTCGACATCGGCTACCTCGTCTACGCCACGTTCCCGCCCACCGAGCCGCGGTCCTTCGGTGGGAGTCACCTCGTCATCTCCAAAACTGACGGCGCGCTGACCTTCGTGCCCAATTTCCCCCCGGATACAGCGATCGCCCGCTACCGCGCACGCCGCCGCCCCAGCTCTTGAGCACACGGTCGGCGAACCCAGCCGGTACGGAAAGGCAGGAGGGGAGCGCAGCAGATGCGTCCGCCGTCCCGTCTCGCTCAGGGCATTCCCGGTCGCGGCCCCCTTACGTCAATTCATCCGCCAGCAGATCCATCAGCAAGCCGTCCGCCCACCCGCCCGTGCGGTAGTCGCGTCCGTAAGCGCGCATGATTCCCACCGATTTGAAGCCGACCTTGCGGTAGCTGCGGATGGCGGCGGTGTTGGCGGCGGCCGGGTCGATGGTCAGGCGGTGGTGGCCGCGTTGGATCAGCCAATGGGCGAGTGTGCGGACGGCGTCCGTGCCGAGGCCCTGGCCGTGGCGGTTCGTGGTGAGGAAGATGTCGATGCCGGCGTGCCGGAATTCAGGGTCCGTCTCCTCGGAGAACTGGATCGCCCCGATGACCTCGTCGTCGATGAGAATGGCGAGCATGTCCCGGTAGTCGTCGGGCACCGACCACCACGCCGCGACTTCCGGCTCCCGGACGATGCGGTCGAGGGTGGGGAAGTCCGCTTCCGTTGTCGGCCGCAGCACGACCGCCGCGCCACGCAGTTCGCCTGGTGTCCCGCACGATTCCTGTCGTCGGTCGTCGCCACTGTCCGAGTTCATCTCCGTATTGTCCCGCGCGGGCAGGCTCGGGCAGGAGGGAACAGGACTGGGCAAGCTCGGACAGCCGACCGTGGCACGAAATTCGGCCAAGATGGGGCCCGTATCGCGCAGGAGCGGATGCGGCCGCAGACGCAGGGACCCCAGAGAATCGACCCCAGGGAGGCCGGATCCATGACTCCCAGCCCGTCGTCGAGCGGCGACAACCGCCCGATACCCGCCAACGCCGACGAAGCCCTGGAGATTGCTCGCACGCAGTACGTGCCCGTGTGGCCCGATGGGTCGCCGGCGCCGCTGCGGGTGCATGAGTTCGATATCGGGTATCTCGTCTGTGCGGAGCCGGCGCCGCTTCCGCCGGTCACGGCACCGGATGGACGACGGCGGCCCATGAGGAGCCCCGGAGGCACCTGTGTCGTGGTCTCCAAGTGGGACGGCGCGGTCTGTCGGGTTCCCCACCGGCCGACGGCCGACGCCATCGCGCTGTATCGGAAGTTCTACCGGCCGGAGACCCTGTAGGCGGGAGGCGCCGTGCGGCGGTCGGGGACCGGGAAACCGCCCCATCCCGCCCTGTTTTCCACAGGCGGCATGCACCCATCACCCCCATACGGCACCATGGACGACCGCACCGTCGGTGATCGACCATAACCGGGACGTGACAAGCCGCACGGGGCGACGCGTCGTGCGAAACGTGACGAGCGCAGGGGGCGAAGTGCCATGACGGAGATCAACAGGCGGCGGCTGTTAGCGGCCGGTGCCGGGGCTGCCCTTGCCGCAGGCCTGACGACCGCGTGCGGTTCCAACACCGGGCGGGGCGGCGGCAGTTCGGGGCCGGAGATCAGACAGTGGTACCACCAATACGGCGAGCCGGGGGCCGAGCGGGCCGTGAAGCGGTATGCCGCCGCGTACCGGAAGGCGAACGTCTCGGTGCAGTGGCGGCCGGGGGATTACGACCGGCAGACGGCGGCGGCGTTGCTGACCGACTCGGGGCCGGATGTGTTCGAGGTCAACGGGCCGCTGCTGGAGCAGATTCAGGGCGGGCAGGTGGTCGATCTGACCGAGGTCGTCGAGCCGGTCAAGGATGACTTCCATCAGGCCGCGCTGGCGCCGAAGATCTGGCAGGACAAGGTCTGGGGCATCCCGCAGGTCGTGGACATGCAGCTGCTCTATTACCGCAAGAGCCTGCTGAGGGAGGCCGGGGTCCGGCCGCCGCGGACGCTCGATGAGCTGGTGGACGGGGCGAAGAAGCTCAGCAACAAGAAGGCCAAGGGGCTGTTCCTGGGGAATGACGGCGGGGTGGGGGTGCTCGGCGGGACGCCGTTGTTCGCCGCCGGGCTGAGTCTGATCGGTGCGGACGGCAGGGCCGGGTTCGACGATCCGGCCGCGGCGCGGACGCTGGGCAAGATCCGGCAGCTGTACGCGGACAAGTCGTTGCTGCTGGGGGCGCCCACGGACTGGTCCGATCCGGCCGCGTTCATCCAGGGGCTGACCGCGATGCAGTGGTCGGGGCTGTGGGCGCTGCCGCAGATCAAGAAGGCGCTGGGGGACGACTTCGGGGTGCTGCCGTTCCCGGCGGACGGCAGCGGCGGGAAGCCGTCCGTTCAGGTGGGTGCCTATGGCTCGGCGGTCAGTGCGCGGAGCAGGCGCAAGGCGGAGGCGACGGCCTTCGCGAAGTGGCTGTGGGTGGAACGCACCGATTTCCAGCAGGATTTCGCGCTGTCGTACGGGTTCCATATTCCGGCCCGGATCTCGTTGGCGAAGAAGGCCCGGCAGTTGCAGCAGGGGCCGGCGGCGGAGGCGGTGCGCCTGGCCACCGAGTACGGCTATGCGGAGCCGCTGTTGTGGACGACCGCGGACCGTACCGCCTATCAGGACGCGCTGAGCCGGATCATCAAGGACGGCGCCAACCCGGAGAGTGAGCTGAGGACCGTGGTGCGCAAGGTCAACGCCGAGCTTCAGCGGGTCAGGAAGAAGTGACCGCGGGAGGGAGCGGAGGGAGTAGAGGGAGCGGAGGGAGTAGAGGGAGCGGAGGGAGTAGAGGGAGCGGAGGGGCGGTCGGGGTCACGGACGAGCCGGTGCGCCGGACGGCGGTCGCGCCGGTTGCCGGGCGGCCTTCGCTCGGGGTCCGGCTGCTCGGGCCGCAGCGGCGGAATCTGTGGTTCTGGGCCTTCGTCGGGCCGTTCGCCGTCGGGCTGGGGCTGTTCACGTACGTGCCGTTGGCGTGGAGCGTCTATCTGAGCTTCTTCGACGCGCACAACACGGTGAGCCCGTCCGGCGCGGACTTCGTCGGGCTGGGCAACTACGGCGCGATGCTGGGCGATGCGTCCTTCCTCGGCAGTCTGGGGACGTTTCTGCTGTTCACGGCGTTCATCGTGCCGGCGACGTATGTGCTGTCGCTGGCACTGGCGCTGATGGTGAACCGGCTGCGGTTCGCCCAGGCGTTCTTCCGGTCGGTGTTCTTTCTGCCGACGGCCTGCTCGTATGTCGTCGCGGCGGTGATCTGGAAGCTGTCGATCTTCAACGGGGTGCGGTTCGGGCTGGCCAACACCGTGCTGGGGTGGTTCGGGGCGGACCAGACCGCCTGGCTGTCGACGACCGATCCGCCCTGGTACTGGCTGGTCATCGTGACCGTACGGCTGTGGTTGCAGGCCGGGTTCTACATGATCCTGTTCCTGGCCGGGCTGCAGCGGATCCCGCCGCAGCTGTACGAGGCGGCGGCGGTGGACGGGGCGCGGCCCGGCTGGCAGACCTTCCGGCACCTCACCTTTCCGCAGTTGCGGGCCACGTCGGTGGCGGTGGTGCTGCTGCTGGTGATCAATGCGTTCCAGGCGTTCGACGAGTTCTACAACCTGCTGAGCGATGCGCGCGGCTATCCGCCGTACGCCCGGCCGCCGTTGGTCTACCTCTACTACACGGCGCTGGGCCGGGATCAGAACCTCGGGCTGGGCAGCGCGGGCGCGGTGATCCTGGCGCTGATCATCGCGGTGGCGACGGTGGTCCAGGCCCGCTGGTTCGGCCTCGGCCGCAAGGAGGAGTGAACGGGGATGGAGAAGTGAGAGTGAGCGGGATGGACGACGCGCTGACGAGGGCCGGGCGGGCGCTGCGGGTGGTGCTGGTGGTGGCCCTGGCGCTGCTGTTCCTGGTGCCGTTCTATCTGCTGGTGCGGAACGGGCTGGCGACCGAACAGGACATCACCGCACCCGACTGGACGTTCTTCCCGCGGGTGTTTCAGTGGTCGAATCTGACCGAGGTCTTCCAGGACCCGAACCTGCCGCTGGGGCGGGCGCTGCTCAACTCCACGCTGATCGCGGTGTCGACGACCGCCGGTACGGTGCTGCTGGCCTCGCTCGCCGGGTACGGCCTGGCCCGGATCCCCTACCGGCACGCCAATATCGTCTTCTACGCGATCCTGGGGACGCTGATGGTCCCGGCGGCCGTGACGTTCGTGCCGAGCTTTGTGCTGGTGTCGTCGCTCGGGTGGATCTCCACGCTGCGCGGGCTGGTCATTCCGACGCTGTTCAGCGCGTTCGCCTGCTTCATCTTCCGGCAGTACTTCCTGGGCTTCCCACGGGAGCTGGAGGACGCGGCGCGGGTCGACGGGCTCGGCTACTGGCGGACGTACTGGCGCATCGTGGTGCCCAACGCCCGTCCGGTCTTCGCCGCCGTCGGCACGATCGTCTTCATCGGCGCCTGGAACGCGTTCCTGTGGCCGCTGGTGATCGGGCAGGACCAGGAGGCCTGGACGGTGCAGGTGGCGCTGTCGACGTTCACCACCGCGCAGAACCTCAATCTGCATGAGCTGTTCGTGGCCGCGGCGGTCTCGATCGCCCCGCTGGTGGTGGTGTTCCTGGTGCTCCAGCGGTACATCGTCGCGGGGGTGGAGCGCAGTGGGATCGATGACTGACGCATTGAGGACGCCTGACTGAGGGGGTACGGTGCGTGGCATGAGCACGCACCTGGACGTCCGTGAGGCGGAGCCGCGCGACCGCGGCCCCCACGGCGAGTGCGCGCCCCGCGGCCTGAGCTTTCTGCGCCGCCGCGGCCGGGTGGGCTCTCCCCCGGCCGGCTGTTCCTGTACGTCCTGACGGCTCCGTGAGCTGAGGTCCGGCCGCCGGTCATCCGCGGTCCGGGCCCGTCGGCGCCCCAGTGACTCTCCCGCGCCCCACCACGCCCTGCCCTGCCTCCCCTCTTCCCTTCCAGGAGGATCAGTTGACGGCTCTCACCGACTCCGCCGCCCCCGCTCCGGGCACCACTTCCGCCACTCCCGCCCTGCGCCCCCACCGCATCCCCGCCGACGGGCTGTACGAAGGGCCCCGCCTCCTGCGCCGGACCCCCGACGGCTGGGACGACCGGCCCTACGAGCGCTTCGAGGTCCTGCCGCAGGCGGCCACCATCGGGGCCGAAATCCGTGGGCTGGACCTGTCCCGGCCACTGTCCGCGGAGCTGCGTACGGAGCTGAACCGGGCGCTGCTGGAGTGGAAGGTGCTGTTCTTCCGCGGGCAGCGGCTCAGCTCCCCGGCGCAGCGGGAATTCGCCCGGAATTGGGGCGAGCTGGAGACCAATCCGCTGCTGGCGCCGGGCGATTCGAAGGACGTGGTGCGCTTCGACAAGGCGGCCGGCGGGGTCCCGACGTTCGAAAATGTATGGCACACGGATGTGACGTTCCGGGAACGCCCGGCGATGGGCGCGGTGTTGCAGCTGCGGGCGGTGCCGCCCGCGGGCGGGGACACCATGTGGGCCGATATGGCCGCGGCATACGACAATTTGCCACCGGAAATCCGGGCACGGATCAATGAGGCGCGGGCGGTGCACGACTATCTTCCGGGCTTCGCGCGCTTCTACTCCCCCGCTCAACTGGCGCCATTTCAGGAGGAGTTCCCTCCGGTCACACATCCGGTGGTGCGCCGGCACCCCGAAACAGGGCGGCGGATGCTGTTCGTCAACGCGTCCTTCACCACCCGCATAGTGGGTCTCGGCCGGGCGGCGAGCGACCGGTTGCTGCGGCTGTTGTTCCAGCAGGCGCAGGTGCCGGAGTACCAGGTGCGCTGGCGCTGGCAGCCGGGGGATCTCGCGTTCTGGGACAACCGCGCCACCCAGCACTACGCGGTGAACGACTACGGGACGCACCGCCGGGTCGCCGAACGGGTCGCCATCGCGGGCGACCGCCCCTACTGACCGCGGGGACGCCACCGCCGACGTAAGTCCGTAGTTCCCGCCCCGGCACGACGCCCTCGGCGCCCCCGCACCCGTCCCCGGCGCTCCTCACCGGAGTCGCTCGTACGCCGCCTCCTCCGCCGGGCGTGCGCCTTGCAGCAGGGCCGCGCCCAGCGGGGTGAGGGTGTGCAGCACGGCGTTGCCCTGCCGCAGGGTGAGCAGCAGACCGGCATCGCGGAGCACGGTCGCGTGCTGGCTGGCGGAGGCCAGCGAGACATCGGCGCGGCGGGCGAGTTCGCTGGTGGTGCAGCCGACGCCGATCCGCTGGAGTATCGCGGAGCGGGTCTGGCCGACCAGCCGGCCCAGGGAGCGCTCCGGCGGGACCTGGGGCGTGAGCCGGGGCGCGGGGTGCTCCACGGGGTAGACCAGGACGGGCGTCAGGTCCGGGTTGTGGAAGGTGACGGGGGTGCGGCGGCAGAAGTACGACGGCAGCAGCAACAGCCCCCGGCCGTTGAGGTGGAGATCGCGGTCCACCGGATAGTCGGCCTCCAGGACCGGCGGGCGCCAGCGCATCATCGGCGGGAGCGAGGCGAGCAGCCGGTCCGCGCCGCCGTCGAGCAGCGCCCGGCCGCGGGCCGCCCGGTCGGCCTCTATACGGCCCTGGACGCGCGGCCAGTACGGGGCGACGGCCGCCTCGTAATAGCGCAGGAGTATTCCGGCGAGCCGGCCGAGGGCACGGGTGTCGCCGTCGGCCATCGCCCGTATCCACGACGGGAACGGGCGGGCGGCAGTGGAGAGCCGGGCCAGCTCGGCGCCCAGCCGGCAGGCGGGCGTCTCCCGCAGGGCGGCGAGCGCGTCGGTCATCCCGAGGAGCCCTTCGGCGGGCGTCAGGAAATCGGGAAAATAGCCGCGCGTGGGCACCAGCGGCGCCAGCAGCCGCGCTTCGCCATTCAACCTTCCCCGTGTTTCCGATCGCCATTTGCCGAACGCCGAATCGTCCCGTCTGTCACGTAGCCGGTGAAAGCTTAAGACGGTCTCCCACAGTGCGTCCGGGCGTGCCGCAATGCGCACACGGGCCAGATCGAGTCCACTGAAATGGACGCGTAACACCGAACCCCCACCCCTGGTTTCCTCAGTCGGCCCCCGGCACGCCTGAGTATGCACGCCAACACGCGCGGTCACCATGCCCTTTTGGCCAGACTTGAAAGTGGTCGCGCCACCAGGGGGCCGGAAGGAATGCTGTACTCAATTCAACGGCGGTGCGAACGGACCGGGTTGCTCGATCCCGTGGGGGGTGATGGGCACACCACCGGCCGCTCGCCAGCCCCGTTGAAGGCCGCCTTCCCGCGCCGACCGGGGTGGCGGCAGCTCCCGAGGGGGGAGTCCGGAGAAAACGAGGGCGGCACCTCCGCACAGGTGCCGCCCTCGTCGGACCGGACAGGAGCACGCGGGCCGTCGTCCGGCCCCTCTCCACCGGATGCACCCTCGGGGACACGGGGGCAGGCTGGAGGCATGGCCGAGCACCCGCCCGTCATCGTGCATCCGCCGTCGCCCACCGGTGGCCGGCGCGTCACGATCGAGGGCGAGATCCTCGGCCTCGCGTACAGCAGCGTCGATCTTCTGGAGTTTCTGCGCCGGGCCGGTCTGGACACCGACGTGGTGTCGCTCGACGACCACGACCTGATCGAATGGCGGGGCGGCGGCCACAACGTCTGGATGTGACGAAGGGCGGCACCTCCGCACAGGTGCCGCCCTCGTCGGGGTGCCGGAGCCGGTGTCAGGCCGGTGAGGGTGAGGTGCCGTGGCACCGGCCCCGGTGGGCTGTCCGGGGGCCGCGGACGCGCCGGGCGCCCGCGGTGCCCCGGTGGGGTCAGCGGCTGTCGCTGCCCTTGGACTCGGCGGCCGCCCGGCCCGCCTCCAGTCGTGCGACCGGGATGCGGAACGGGGAGCAGGAGACGTAGTCCAGTCCGGCCTCGTGGAAGAAGTGGACGGACTCCGGGTCACCGCCGTGCTCGCCGCAGACCCCGAGCTTGAGGTCGGGTCGGGTGGCGCGGCCGGCCGCGGCGGCGTTGCGGACCAGGGAGCCCACGCCGTCCTTGTCGATGGTCTCGAACGGGCTGACGCCGAAGATGCCCTTCTCCAGGTAGGCGGTGAAGAAGCTGGCCTCGACGTCGTCGCGGCTGAAGCCCCAGACCGTCTGCGTCAGGTCGTTCGTACCGAAGGAGAAGAAGTCCGCGGACTCCGCGATCTGACCGGCCGTGAGGGCGGCGCGGGGCAGCTCGATCATCGTGCCGAGGGTGAGCTTGAGGTCGACCCCGTAGGTCTTCTCGACCTCGGCGATGACCTGCTCGGCCTCCTCGCGGACGATCTCCAGCTCCTGGACGGTGCCGACCAGCGGAATCATGATCTCCGCACGCGGGTCGCCCTTGGCGTTCTTGCGCTCGGCGGCCGCCTCGGCGATCGCGCGCACCTGCATCGCGAACAGACCGGGGATGACCAGGCCCAGGCGTACGCCGCGCAGACCCAGCATCGGGTTCTGCTCGTGCAGCTTGTGCACGGCCTGGAGGAGCCGCAGATCGTTCTCGTTGGCGTCCTGGCGGGCCTCGGCGAGCGCGACCCGCACCGACAGCTCGGTGATGTCGGGCAGGAACTCGTGCAGCGGCGGGTCCAGCAGCCGGACGGTCACCGGCAGCCCGTCCATCGACTCGAACAGCTCGATGAAGTCGGCCTTCTGGAGCGGCAGCAGCTGGCTGAGCGCGGCGTCCCGGTCGGTCTCGGTGTCGGCCAGGATGAGGCGCTCGACCATCTCGCGGCGCTCACCGAGGAACATGTGCTCGGTGCGGCACAGGCCGATGCCCTGGGCGCCGAACCGGCGGGCGCGGGCGGCGTCCTCGGCGTTGTCGGCGTTGGCCCGTACGCGCAGCCGGCGCACCCGGTCCGCGTACGCCATGATCCGGTGGACGGCCTTGACCAGCTCGTCGGCGTCCTCGGCACCGGCGTGCATCCGGCCCTCGAAGTACTCCACGACCGGGGACGGCACGACCGGCACCTGACCGGCGTAGACCTTGCCGGTGGAGCCGTCGATGGAGACGACGTCGCCCTCCTCGATGACGAACCCGTCCTGGGTCGTCATCCGGCGGGACTTGGTGTCGACCTCCAGCTCCTCGGCGCCGCAGACACAGGTCTTGCCCATACCGCGGGCGACGACGGCGGCGTGCGAGGTCTTGCCGCCGCGGGAGGTGAGGATGCCCTCGGCGGCGATCATGCCGTTGAGGTCGTCGGGGTTGGTCTCCCGGCGGATCAGGATGACCTTCTCGCCGGAACGCGACCACTTGACGGCGGTGTACGAGTCGAAGACGGCCTTGCCGACCGCCGCGCCCGGGGAGGCGGCGATACCGCGGCCGATCATCTCGGACCGCGCGCCGAGGTCGAAGCGGGGGAACATCAGCTGCGCCAGCTGCGCGCCGTTGACCCGCTGGAGGGCCTCGGCCTCGTCGATCAGGCCCTGGTCGACGAGCTGGGTGGCGATCCGGAAGGCGGCACCGGCGGTGCGCTTGCCGACCCGGGTCTGGAGCATCCACAGCTTGCCGCGCTCAATGGTGAACTCGATGTCGCACAGGTCCTTGTAGTGCGTTTCGAGCGTCTCCATGATCTGCATCAGCTGGTCGTACGACGCCTTGTCGATCTGCTCCAGGTCCGCGAGCGGGACCGTGTTGCGGATACCGGCGACGACGTCCTCGCCCTGGGCGTTCTGGAGGTAGTCGCCGTAGACGCCCTGGTGGCCGCTGGCGGGGTCGCGGGTGAAGGCGACACCGGTGCCGGAGTCGGGGCCGAGGTTGCCGAAGACCATGGAGCAGACGTTGACCGCGGTGCCGAGGTCGCCGGGGATGCGCTCCTGGCGGCGGTAGAGCTTGGCGCGGTCGGTGTTCCACGAGTCGAAGACCGCGCGCACCGCGAGGTCCATCTGCTCGCGGGGCTCCTGCGGGAAGTCGCGGCCGGTCTCCTTGGCGACGATGTCCTTGAAGTGCGCGACCAGGCTCTGGAGGTCGGCGGCGTCCAGGTCGATGTCGACGCGGATGCCCTTGGCCTGCTTGGCCTCCTCCAGCGCCTCCTCGAAGAGCTCGCCGTCGACGCCCAGCACGGTCTTGCCGAACATCTGGATGAGGCGGCGGTAGGAGTCCCACGCGAAGCGCTCGTCGCCGGCCTGCGCGGCGAGGCCGGAAACCGACGCATCGGAGAGGCCGATGTTGAGGACGGTGTCCATCATGCCGGGCATGGAGAACTTCGCACCGGAACGCACCGATACGAGCAGCGGGTCATCGGCCTGGCCGAGCTTCTTGCCCATCTTCTGCTCAAGGGCGTCGAGGTGCTCGGAGACCTCGGCACGGAGTGCCGCGGGCTCGGTGCCGCTGTCGAGGTAGACCTTGCAGGCTTCAGTGGTGATCACGAAGCCGGGAGGGACCGGAAGTCCCAGGTTGGTCATCTCAGCGAGGTTCGCACCCTTGCCGCCGAGCAGGTCCTTGAGGTCCTTGTTGCCCTCGGTGAAGTCATAGACGAACTTCACGGACGAACGCTGGGTTACGTGGGGATCTTGTGTTTCCGGCACGGCACTGTCTCCTCGCCGACGGGCTGCCCTGACGGCGAGGAACATACCCAGATCGAAGGCGTATGGGTACGTCCACTTGGTCGACATACCTGCGTAACCAGTCGTCCGCCACTAGATCGAAAGTGATCACGCCTTTGGGTCAGACTTCATTACCTGAATGCATCACTGCGCTACGTAGCAGAAACGCGGATCTGTGCTACGCACTGCAACGAATGGGTTAATGAGTCGAACACATGAAGCATGGCACCCGGTGCCACCATTGGAGAGGTGGAGCCCCGCTTCTACTGCTCATCTGAGCGCCACCCCTATCAGGGGTGGCGAGAATCACGCGCTCATGTGTGACCGGGTTCCATCATTTGGACCCGCTCGCGGCTATGTGATCAAGGAAAGCGTCCACCAATGCGCGGGCTCGCGCGCGGACGGCAGGGAGATCTGCCCGCAATTCGGCCACCAGCCGCTCCGGGTCGACACCCGCCTCGGCCGCGATCGCCGCCCCGTCATCGTCGAACCACGCCTGGAGCACCTCCGGCGTCACCTCCGGATGGAACTGCACGCCCCAGGAGCGGCCGCAGACGAAGGCCTGCGAGGCGACGTCGTTGCGCGCCAGCTCCCGGGCGCCCGGCGGCAGCAGCCAGCGCTCCCCGTGGAACTGGAGCCAGGGGCCCGGCCCGACCAGCTCCGGTGCGTCGGTCGTCAGGCGGCTCCAGCCCAGTTCGAAGCGCGGGGCGGCCTCGACGCCCCCGCCGAGCGCGGTGGCCAGCGCCTGGCCGCCGAAGCAGATGCCGAGCACCGGGACCCCGGCCCGGTGCGCCGAGCGCAGCAGGGCCAGTTCCGCCTCGATCCAGGCGTTCCTCCGCGCCACCGACCACGGAGCACCCAGCGTCAGGATCAGGCCATAGTCCTCGGCCGCCGGGAACGCCACGTCGACGTCCGGAGTTGTATACCGCTCGGCCGGCACGACGAGCAGTTCGTCGAGCTCATAGCCCCGTTCGGCCAGCCGCTCGCCCACGTGACCCGCGGTGGACAGATGGTCGTGAACGATGACCAAGGCACGCACACCGGTCACCCCCTCCCGTTGGCGGGGCCGCCGGGACCCCGGTACAGACACTCCGTTTGGGCTCAAACTTCAGTATCGCCCGGGAGGCCGCCCGGCGCGATGGCTCTGCCGTACGTCCCGGGGGCCGGCGGGGCGCCGCGCCACGCTCAGCGCCGGTTGCGCAGCAGCGGGAGCAGCGCCAGCGCCCCCAGCAGGGCGCCGGCCGCCACCGGCAGCGCGGTCGCGTACAGAGCCTGCGCCGAGGCGACGGCCGACGGGGCACCGGCGGCGCCGGCGGTACCGGGACGGTCCGCGAGGGCCAGGAAGACGCTGCCGTACGCCGCGACCCCGACCACCTGCGCGAGCTGCGGGACGGTGGTGAGCACCCCGCTGGCGTCCGAGGCATCCGCGGGGGCGATCCGGGACAGCGCGAGGGTCAGCAGCGGGCTGGTGGTGTACCCGAGACCAAGGCCCCAGAGGAGCTGGAGCGCCGGGAGGACGGGACCGCCGTGGCCGCCGGTGCGCAGGGTCCACCCGATGCCGAGGTAGCCGGCCGCGGTCAGGGCGCAGGCGGCGGCGATCATCGGCAGATGGCAGCGGGCGGGCAGCTTCTGCCAGGTGAGGCTGCCGGTGGCGACGCCGAGGGCCAGCGGGGCGAAGGCCAGACCGGCGCGGGTCGCGGACTCGCCGAGCCCCGACTGAAGATGCTGGGAAAAAGAGAAGAGGAAGCCGGCGTAACCGGCCATGCCGAAGAACAGCGCGGCCGCACCGCACACCAGGTCCTTCGAGCGCAGCACCCGACCGGGCACCAGCGGAGCCCCGCCGCGCCGTGCGACCCCCCGCTCGACCAGCACGAACACCACGGCCATCGGGACCACCGCGCTCAGACAGAGCGCCGTCCACAGCGGCCAGTGCTGCTCATGGCCCAGGACCAGCGGGACGACGAGCAGCAGCAGCGTGGCTGTCAGGGTGACCAGGCCGGGCAGGTCCAGGCCCTTGGCCGACGGGGGCGCCCCGGCGGGCAGCAGCCGTACCGCGGCGGCCAGCAGCGCCAGCCCGACCGGCACATTGATCAGAAAGACCGGGCGCCAGCCGGTGCCGAACAGATCCGCGCTGACCAGCAGTCCGCCGGCGACCTGGCCGACCACCACGGCGACCGCGATCACCGCCGCGTACAGGCTCAACGCCCGTGCCCTGGCGGGGCCTTCGAAGGTCAGCTGGATCAGGCTGTAGATCTGCGGGACCATCAGCCCCGCCCCGATGCCCTGCACCACCCGGGCGGCGATCAGCGCCCCCGCCCCCGGCGCCAGACCACAGCCGAACGAGGCGAGGGTAAAGGTGGCGAGACCGGCCAGGAAGACGGTCCGGAAGCCGTGCCGGGCACCGAGCCGGGCGCCGGTGATCAGCAGCGCCGCATAGGAAATCGTATAGCCGGAGACGATCAACTGGAGTGCGGAACCGGTGGTGTCGAGATCGGTCCGCATGGTCGGGGTGGCGACATTCACCACGGTGGCATCCAGCAGCGCCATGAAGACCGCGCCGAGAATGACGAGAAGAATTCCGGTGTGCCGCGGTCGTTTTCCGTTCGGGGCAACGTGCTTCCTGTGCGCCGTGCCGTCGTCCACGGATTCGGCGGCGGATATCCGGCCGGATCCGGGGCGGCGGTCCTGGGTCATCTCACTCATGGCAGCGATGATCACGGCCGGGGTATTCGGGTACCAGATATCCAGTGATCCTGGTACCGGCGGTATCTGGCACGGGGTCACGGCGTCCCGCATGATGGTGCGGTGTCCAGCACCAGCACCCGTTCCCCAGCCGCCGCGGCCGCCCGGCGCGGTGAACTCGCCACGTTTCTGCGGCTTCGCCGGGAGCGCATCACCCCGGCGGACGTCGGGCTGCCCGGCGGCCCGCGGCGGCGCACCCCGGGACTGCGCCGCGAGGAGGTCGCCCAGCGCGCCGGTGTCGGAATCGCCTGGTACACCTGGCTCGAACAGGGCCGGGCCATCAACCCGAGTGTGCAGGTGCTCGATGCGATCGCCCGCGCGCTGCTGCTCGGCCCGGCCGAACGCGAGCATCTGCACCGTCTCGCCGGGGTCCCCGGGGCCGCGGCCTGCACCCCGGCGCGGCAGCCGCTGCCGCCCGAGGCGCAGACCATTCTGGATTCCCTGAATCCCCTGCCGACAGGCCTGGTGTCCGCCGGTTATGACGTGCTGGCATTCAATGACGCCTATGCGGCGCTCGATCCCCGTATGGTGCTGCTGCCGCCGGCCGACCGTAATGTACTGTGGCGCCTTTTCACCGCGGACGAGAAAAGCCAGCCGCTCGTCGACTGGAAACGCGAAGTCTCCTTCATGGTCGGCCAGTTGCGCGCCGAATTCGGGCGCCGGCTCCATGACCCGCACTGGCGCGCGTATATCCGGAAACTCTCCGAGGCGAGCCCGCTTTTCGTGGACATGTGGGACCGGCACGAAGTCACCGCACCGGTCACCCACCGCAAGCGATTCCGGACGGTCGACGGCCGCGAGGTAACGATTACGGCGACCGGATTCACGACGACTGCCGTCCCGGACGCCAAGATGTGGATTTATACGCCGGCCGACGGGGACGCCGTCCGGGTACTCGGTGAACTCCTGGGCCGCTACCGGGAGTCCGGGGCCGCCGGGCTGGTGGCCGCCGGTGCGGGCGGCCCGGGGAGCTGACCACCGCAAGGGCTTGATGCGGAGCCAAGGCCGTGGACGCGGCCCGGGGCGGTGCGCCCGGCAGCCACGCCCCCGGCCCGCTCCCCTACCGCTTCGCCCGGCGTCCGCTCCGCCGCGGGTGCGGGTCCTGGCCGTCCAGCAGCTCCAGCCGCCGCTCCTCGCCCCGGGTCTCGACCTGCGCCACGATCCGGCCCAGCAGCTCCGCCAGGTCCAGCGCCTCGTCGTCGCTCAGCCCCTCGGTGACGAAGACTTCTTCGGCATGGAACTCCGGGAAGACCCGGGCCATCAGCCGCTCGCCCTCGGGCGTCAGCGCGAGCAGGGCAAGGCGTCCGTCGGTCGGATGGTCCTTGCGCTCCAGGAGACCGCGGCTCTGGAGGGTGCGGGCGACACCGGTGAGCGTGCCCTTGGAGATCCCGGCGTCCTCGGCGACCCGGCGGGTCTCCCGCTCGCCGCCGATCCACACCACCCACAGCACGACGAAGGAGGTCCAGGTCAGCTCGACACCGCGCAGTACGGAGTTCTCGAAGTGCTGTCGTACGGCCGCCGCGGCGCGGTAGAGGTGCGCGACCGCGGCCATCCGCTCGTGGCGCACGGGGGTGTCACCGAGCTTGGCCTGTACGTCCTTCTCCGCGTCCCCGGTGGAACGGTGCCCGTTCACCACAGCGACTCCCTCGGCCGGTCCGTCGGTCCCGCCCACCGTCTGCCGTCTGCCGTCTGCCGTCTGCCGGACCTCGTGGGCGGCCGTACGAGCTGCCGCAAACCGCCCGTACGGGATCAAACGATAGCTCGGTCCGATCCCGCCGGGCCTGGTTCGCGCGCCGACACGCCCCACGGGTACACGGGTGCCGTATATGCCGGACGGCGGCCTCCTGGCCAAAGGGGCCCGTGCGGGGAGCCACGCACCGGAGCAGCCGGAGCAGAGCCGGCGCCCGGCGGGCTCAGCCGCCCGAGGTGTCCAGCTCCGCGCCCGCGTCCACGCCCGCGCAGTCGTACGGGTCGTCCAGCCAGCCGTCCGGCAGCACGACGCGGTTGCGGCCCGACGTACGGCCGCGCGGGCCGTCCGCGCCCGCCGGCCACGGCTGGTCCAGGTCCAGCTCCGACAGCAGCGCGTCCAGCTCGTCGAGGGAGGAGGTCACCGCGAGGCCGCGGCGCATCTCGGAGCCGATCGAGAAGCCCTTGGTGTACCAGGCGACATGCTTACGGAAGTCGATCACACCGCGCGCCTCGTCGCCGATCCACTCACCGAGGAGGGTGGCATGCCGCACCATGACGGCGGCGACCTCCTTGAGCGTCGGCTGGGCGTACGTGCCGGTGCCTTCGAAGGCGGCGACCAGGTCCCCGAACAGCCACGGCCGCCCCAGGCAGCCGCGCCCCACGACCACGCCGTCGCAGCCGGTCTCCCGCATCATCCGGCGGGCGTCCTCGGCCGACCAGATGTCGCCGTTGCCGAGCACCGGGATCTCCGGGACGTGCTCCTTGAGGCGGGCGATGGCGTCCCAGTCGGCGGTGCCGCCGTAGTGCTGGGCCGCGGTGCGCCCGTGCAGCGCGATCGCCGTGATGCCCTCCTCGGCCGCGGTCCGCCCCGCGTCGAGGTAGGTGATGTGGTCGTCGTCGATGCCCTTGCGCATCTTCATCGTCACCGGCAGCGCGCCCGCGTTCGCGACCGCTTCCCGCAGGATCGAGCGCAGCAGATTCCGCTTGTACGGGAGCGCCGAGCCACCGCCCTTGCGGGTCACCTTCGGGACCGGGCAGCCGAAGTTCAGATCGATGTGGTCGGCGAGGTCCTCGTCCGCGATCATCCGGACGGCCTTGCCGACGGTGTCCGGGTCGACGCCGTACAGCTGGATCGAGCGCGGCTTCTCGGTCTCGTCGAAGTGGATCAGCTGCATGGTCTTCTCATTGCGCTCGACCAGCGCCCGCGTCGTGATCATCTCGCTGACGAACAGGCCCTTGCCGCCGCTGAACTCCCGGCACAGCGTCCGGAACGGGGCATTGGTGATCCCGGCCATGGGCGCGAGGACCACGGGCGGCTGCACCGCGTGCGGACCGATCTGGAGCAGAGTCATGACGGCGATACCTTCGGCTTTCTTCGGCTTCCGTTGGCGAGGGCGGGCGGGCCGCGGCCGTACGGGTCACCGGCCGCTGCGACCTCCCATTGTCCCGCACTACGGGAGTGGCCCTGCCGGGGCCGGAGACGGCGGATCGTTGTAGCGTTCAAGAATGCCTGAGCTCAGTCGTCGACGGCGTCTTCTGGTGCTGGCGATCTGCTGTATGAGCCTGCTGATCGTCAGCCTCGACAACACCATCCTCAATGTCGCGCTGCCCTCCGTACAGCGTGACCTGCACGCCACGGTCGCCGGTATGCAGTGGACCATCGACGCCTACACCCTGGTGCTGGCGGCGCTGCTGATGCTGGCCGGCTCCACCGCCGACCGGCTCGGGCGGCGCCGGGTCTTCGTGACCGGCCTGGTGGTCTTCGCGGCCGGCTCGCTGCTGTGCAGCCTGGCGCCGAGTCTGGAGTGGCTGGTGGTCTTCCGGATGGTGCAGGCGGTCGGCGGCTCGATGCTCAACCCCGTCGCGATGTCGATCATCACCAACACCTTCACCGAGCCGCGCGAGCGGGCCCGGGCGATCGGGGTGTGGGGCGGTGTCGTCGGCATCAGCATGGCGGCCGGGCCGGTGATCGGCGGGCTGCTGGTGCAGAGCGTCGGCTGGCGCTCGATCTTCTGGATCAACGTCCCGATCGGCGCCCTCGCGCTCTTCCTGACCCTGCGCTATGTCCCCGAATCGCGCGCCCCCAGGCCGCGCCGCGTCGACCCGGTCGGCCAGCTGCTGGTGATCGGGCTGCTCGGCTCCCTCACGTACGCGATCATCGAGGCCCCGGACGCCGGCTGGGCGTCCCCGGAGATCCTGGCGTTCGTGCTGCTCGCGCTGGCCTCGCTGGCCGGTCTGATCGGCTATGAGCGGCGCCGCCGGGAACCCCTGATCGATCTGCGGTTCTTCCACAGCGCGCCGTTCAGCGGGGCCACGGTCGTGGCGGTCTGCGCCTTTGCCGCGCTGGCCGGCTTCCTCTTCATCAATACGCTGTATCTCCAGAACATCCGCGGTCTGTCCGCTTTGGACGCCGGTCTCTACATGCTCCCCATGGCCGGGATGACGCTGATCTTCGCGCCGCTGTCGGGGCGGCTGGTCGGCAGCCGCGGGCCCCGGCTCCCCCTGCTCCTGGCCGGGGCCGCGATGGGGGCCAGCGGGCTGCTCTTCGCGGCGTTCGACGCCCAGTCGGCGGATCCGCTGATGTTCACCGGCTATGTGCTGTTCGGCATCGGGTTCGGCCTGGTCAACGCGCCGATCACGAACACCGCGGTGTCGGGGATGCCCCGTACCCAGGCCGGGGTGGCCGCCGCGGTCGCCTCCACCAGCAGACAGGTCGGCCAGTCACTCGGCGTCGCGGTGATCGGCGCCGTACTGGCGAGCGGGGCGCATGCCTCCGCCACCGCGGACGCCTTCCTCGCGGCCGGCCGCCCGGCGTGGTGGATCATCGCCGGCTGCGGCGCGGCCGTCCTGCTGCTCGGCGCACTGACCACCGGCCGCTGGGCGCGGGCGACCGCCGACCGCACGGCGGCACTCTTCAAGGAGGAGGCCCCGGGGTACCGGCCGGCGGACGCGCGGTCCTAGACGTACGGTCCGGCTCCAGGCGCCCTGCGCAGGAGTGGTGCGCGGGTACTTACTGCGCGCCCAGGAGTCCCAGCACCTTGTTGACGGCCTCGACGATCGGTACGCCGAGCGCGCCCAAGGTCCCGGCGATGCCCGCGACGGCGTACAGCGCGCGGTGCCGCTCCTGCTGCGGGACATTCGCCTCGGCCCGGAGAGCGGGCAGCGAGTCATCGAGGGCCTCGGCGCCCGCCTGCGGGACCTGGCCGCGCAACTCCTGCACCAGGACGAGGAGTTCGCGCAGCGCCTCCTGGGCGGCCGGGGGCATCTCCGGGGCCGGGGTGACGCGCTTGTCGATGCCGACGTTGCCGGAGCCGCCGTGCAGGGTGACGTGGTCGCCGCTGCCGAAGTAGTAGTGCTGACCTCCGCCGCTCATCAGCTCGCCATCCCCACGTTGCCGGTGCCGCCGTACATGTTGACGTTGTCCCCGAAATAGTAGTGCTTGGGGCTGACAGCGACGGTGTTCACCCGCACCGTGAACTCGGCCGCGGGGTTCTCGATCGCGTGCGCGATCTGGTGGGCGAGCCGCCGCAGTTGGTCCGGGTCGGGGCTGGACACCACGGCGCTGGAGGAGCCCGTCGTCTCCACGGCCAGGACGAAGTGCGGGAGCGCGCTGAGCACCTTCAGCATCTTCACCAGGGAGTAGACCAGTGCGGCACCCGCGGCGATCACCACGAGGACGGTGACTCCGCCGGAATCGTCGCTGCTGCCCCCGAAGCCGCTGTTGGTAGCGGCAAGCAGGAGGAGGAGAACCGTGGCCACCCCGAGGAGCAGCAACCGCTTCACGAAGAGCAGGACGGCTTCCTTGCGCCGGGGGTGGATGGTGAGCGTGTACACCCGCGCGACGTTCTGGAGCGGGTAGTAGGCGTCACCGACCCAGAGCAGCCGCTTGCTGACCCGCAGATCGACCCCGATGATCGACCGTCCCGATGCCGCCGGTGCCACATCGGGGTAGGGATCGGCGGCAGGCGACGGACCGACCGGTGGCTGCGGCGGGGCAGCGGGCGGCGGCGGTGGGGCCGCGGGCGGCGGGCCCCCGTGGGTGTCCCGGTCCGCTGCCGGCGGGTTCCACGACTGCTCCGCCGGGTCTGTTGATGTCATACGAGTCCCCCTCGTCAGACCTCAGCGAGTGAGATCCGGTCACCTCGTGGCAAGGAGAGCTGTTCCCCTCTCCGTGCCGCACCATGCAAGAGGATTCGCTGTGTCAGACGTGTTGCCACAGACGGAAGTTGGTTATCCGTGGACGCCCCTCGCCCCCTCAGTCTTCCTCGGCTCCTCAGGCCCTCGCCCGTACGGTCACACCGCCGCGAGCGCCGCCGGCTCGGCTGCCAGTTGCTCCAGCCGCTCCCGGGACATCTCGTCCACGGGCGTGTAATACAGCAGCTTGGGACCGGGGTTGGGCCCCGTCCACAGGCTGGTGGCGGTCAGCTGGAGGGGGCCCACCCGCGGATGCCGGAAGATCTTCACGGCGCTGACGGGACGCAGGACCTCGTGCTGCGCCCAGATCTCACGGAACTCCGGCGAGGCCTCCATCAGCCGCGCGACCAGCGCCTTCCAGGCCGGCTCGGCGAGATGCTCGGCCATCGACGCCCGGAACTTGGCGGCCATCACCCGCAGCGTGGCCTCCAGGTCGCCGAGGCCGGCCCGCCACACGGGGTGGGTGAACGCCAGCCACATACAGTTGCGGTCCTCTTCGGGCACCGCGTCGAGATCGCACAGCAGACGGCCGTAGGTGCGGTTGTAGGCGAGGATGTCGAACCGGCTGTTCTGGACGACCGCGGGGAACGGCGTGAGCTGGTGCAGCAGTTGCCACAGCTCCCGGGTGACGCCCGTGCACTCCCTGCCGGGCATCGGATCGACCGCCCCCGCGAGCGCGAACAGATGGCTGCGCTCGGCGCGGTCGAGCAGCAGCGCACGGGCCACCGCGTCCAGGACCTGCGGCGATACATGGATGTCCCGGGCCTGTTCGAGCCAGGTGTACCAGGTGACCCCGACCGCGCCCAGGTGCGCGACCTCCTCGCGGCGCAGTCCGGGCGTACGCCGGCGGGCGCCGCGCGGCAGTCCGACCTGCTCGGGCGTGATCCGCTCCCGTCGGCTGCGCAGAAAAGCGGCCAGCTCGGCCCGGCGGGCGGCGCCATCGCGCGGGGCGGTGCCGTACGGCGGGGCGGCGGCGCCACCGGGGCCTGTGGCAGGCTGCGGCAGGAGCGGGTCCACGGTCATGGGTCCAGCCTGCCGCAGGCCCGATCCTGTTGCCAGGTAGTACTGGTACCAGGATAAGAACACTCTGGTACCCGGCTGAGCGGTCGACGATCGTCGACCCCGTGAGCGATACCCGAGCACAGATGACCACCACGGAAGCCCCGGCCGGGCGCCTCGGCACCCTGGCCACCGCCCCGGAGGCCGCGTCCCCGGGCGCCCCGGCGACCCCGGAGGCACCGGCCGCACCCGGCCCCGCCCGACAGCAGCAGACCTCGACCGTGCTGACCCCGCTCGGCCTGCTGACCGTACTGCTGGGCGCGGCCCTCCCCATGATCGACTTCTTTATCGTCAATGTCGCCCTGCCGACCATCGACCACGATCTGCACGCGGGCCCGGCGATGCTGGAGATGGTGGTGGCCGGTTACGGCGTCGCCTACGCGATGCTGCTGGTGGTCGGCGGGCGGCTGGGCGACATGATCGGCCGCCGCCGGATGTTCCTGTGGGGCCTGGCCGCCTTCGGGCTGACCTCGCTGGCCTGCGGTCTGGCGCCGGACGCGTGGACGCTGGTGGCCGCCCGGGTCGCCCAGGGCGCCGCGGCCGCCCTGCTGCTGCCGCAGGTACTGGCCACCATCCAGGCGGCGACCACCGGCAAGCGGCGCGCCAAGGCCGTCAGCCTGTACGGCGGCACGGCCGGGGTGTCCAGCGCCGTCGGCCAGGTACTCGGCGGGCTGCTGGTCTCCGTCGACCTGGCGGGCACCGGCTGGCGCGCGGTCTTCCTGGTGAACGTCCCGATAGCCGCCGCGGCCTGGCTGCTGGCCGCCCGTACGGTCCCCGAGACCCGCTCCCCGCACCCGGCCCGGGTGGACGGCCCCGGCACCGCGCTGCTCGCCGCCACGCTGATCACCCTGCTGCTGCCGCTGACCGAGGGGCGGGCGGCCGGCTGGCCCCTGTGGTCCTGGGTCCTGCTGGCCGTCTTCCCCTTTGCCGCCACCGCGTTCGTGCTGGTCGAGCGCCGGGCCGAGCGCCTCGGCCGGACGCCGCTCGTCCCGCCCTCGCTGCTCCGCATCCCCTCCGTGAACAGCGGACTCCTCATGCTCGTTCCGTTCACCCTGGGCTTCGGCGGCTTCATGTTCGTGGTGGCGGTCGCCCTCCAAAACGGCCTGCACTTCGGCCCGTTCGCGGCCGGACTGTCCCTGGCACCGCTGTGCGCCGCCTTCTTCCTCGCCTCGCTCGCCGGTCCGCGGCTGGTGCTGCGGTTCGGGCGGCGGGTGGTGGTCGCCGGCTCCCTGATCCAGGGCACCGGGCTGGCGCTGCTGGCGCTGACCGTGCACGACGGCTGGCCCGGGATATCGGTGGCGACCCTTGCGCCGAGCATGGCCGTACTGGGCTTCGGCCAGGGCATGGTGATGCCGGTGGTGATGCGCATCGTGCTGAGCGAACTGCCGATGACACAGGCGGGCGTGGGCGGCGGCGTCATGGTCACCACCCAGCAGTCCGGCCTCGCCCTGGGCGTGGCCACCCTCGGCACCCTCTTCCTCTCACTGCTGCCGTCCGTCGGCATCCGCGACGCCCTGCTCGCCGCCCTGCTGACGCAACTGGCGATCGTCGCGGGCACCACGCTGCTCACCCTGCGCCTGCCCCGCACTGTGCGGTGAGGTGCGGGGAGGTGCACTGAGGTGAGGTGAGGCGCGGTGAAGCGCTGCACCCCTCGACCGACACATGACGACTGACAGATATTGAAATCTGTCAGTCGTCATGCCATGCTGAGTGCACGGCAGCCGTTCCCCGTCCCCTCCCTCCCCCTCACCCCTCACTCCCGTCATCACCTTCAGGAGCACACAGTGCAGACCCGCACCCTGGGCACCACCGGCCCGCAGACCTCCGCTCTCGGCCTCGGCTGCATGGGCATGTCCGCCCTCTACGGCGACAGTGACCGCAGCGAATCCCTCGCCACCGTTCACGCCGCCCTCGACGCGGGCATCACCCTGCTCGACACCGGCGACTTCTACGGCATGGGACACAACGAACTGCTGATCAACGAGGCGCTGCGCACCGCCCCCGCGGCGGCTCGCGAAAAGGCGCAGATCAGCGTCAAGTTCGGCGCCCTGCGCACCATCGAGGGCGGCTTCACCGGCTACGACGGCCGGCCGAACGCGGTGAAGAACTTCGCCGCGTACTCCCTCCAGCGCCTGGGCACCGACCACATCGACATCTACCGCATCGCCCGGGTCGATCCGGACGTCCCGATCGAGGAGACCGTCGGCGCCATCGCCGAGCTGGTCGAGGCCGGTCATGTCCGCCACATCGGCCTGTCCGAGGTGGGCGCACAGACCCTGCGCCGGGCTGCGGCCGTGGCCCCGATCTCCGACCTCCAGATCGAGTACTCCCTCCTCTCCCGCGGCATCGAGGAGGCGATCCTGCCGACCGCCCGGGAGCTGGGCATCGGCATCACCGCCTACGGGGTCCTGTCCCGCGGCCTGATCAGCGGCCACTTCACCCGCGACCGCAAGCTCGCCGCGAATGACTTCCGGGGTATGAGCCCGCGCTTCCAGGGCGAGAACCTCGACCGCAATCTCGACCTGGTGGACGCCCTGCGCAAGATCGCCGACCAGAAGGGCGTCTCGGTCGCCCAGACCGCCATCGCCTGGGTGCTCTCCCGCGGCACGGACATCGTCCCGCTGGTCGGCGCCCGCCGCCGCGACCGGCTGACCGAGGCCCTCGGCGCCCTGGACATCACCCTGGACGCCGACGATCTGTCCGCGATCGAGCACGCCATCCCGCCCGGCGCCGCCGCCGGCGACCGCTACCCCACCGAGCAGATGGCCCACCTGGACAGCGAGCACTGACGAAGGAGGAGACACACCGGCCCCAGCGGGCCAGCGGACCATCGGGGCATCGGGGCATCGGGGCATCGGGGCATCGGGGCATCGGCGCATCGGCGCATCGGCGCATCGGCGCATCGGCGCATCGGCGCATCGGCGCATCGGCGCATCGGCGCATCGGCGCATCGGCGCATCGGCGCATGCTGGCCACCGGGCCTACCTACGAGCCACCGTCCATGCGGCCACCGCAGCGGGTACGGGGCGCGGCCAGGTACCGTCCGTACGTATCACCGTCCCCACAACGCCCCCACGCGGTCCCCGCCCGGTCCCGCCCGGTCCCACCCCGTCGCCGCCGCGTGACCGCCCGCCCTCCCGAAAGGCCGACCCGCCGCATGCCCCCCGAGACGTTGACTCCCGAGCGCATCCTCGAAGCCACCGAGGAGGTGCTGCGCCGCTACGGCCCGGCCAAGGCCACGGTCGTCGATGTGGCACGGGCCCTGGGCGTCAGCCATGGCAGCGTCTACCGCCACTTCCGTACGAAGGCGGCGCTGCGGGAGGCGGTCACGGCACGCTGGCTGGACCGTACGAGCCAGGAACTGTCGGTCATCGTCACGGCGGAAGGACCTGCTCCGGAGCGGCTGGACCGCTGGCTCACCGCCCTCTTCGAGGCCAAGCGGCACAAGGCCGGCGACGATCCCGAACTGTTCGCCACCTACATGACGTTGATCGGCGAGAGCGGCGGCGTGGTCGAGCGCCATGTCACCGACCTCGAATCCCAGCTCACCTCCATCATCG
Source organism: Streptomyces sp. P9-2B-2 (assembly GCF_030406865.1). Taxonomy (NCBI): domain Bacteria; kingdom Bacillati; phylum Actinomycetota; class Actinomycetes; order Kitasatosporales; family Streptomycetaceae; genus Streptomyces; species Streptomyces sp. P9-2B-2. Next base: position 3,020,549 of record NZ_CP129126.1, read on the forward strand.
AAGCCGGTGTGAGCCAGGGCGACTTCCACACCCCCTCCCCCGCCACCACCGCCCGCGCCGTCTTCGACGCCACCGGCCGCTTTCACGACCCGTGTTACGCCCCCGAATGGTCCCGCCCCGAGATCACCACCGACTTCGAGGCCGTCCGCGACCTGGTCCTGCGCGGCCTGCGCACGGATGCCTGAACAGGAGCAACATCTGCGCTGACGGGGCAGCACACGTCAGATGCAGTGCCGGCCCTCCTGGGGCCCGGGCGCCCCCTGCCGAATTCCGTCCGCCCACCCCGCCCCTACCCCACCCCCGCCGTGCCGTGCAGAAAGAGGGCCCAGGCGAGGAGGCCGAAGGCCGCGGTGTGCAGGAGGGCGCGGACGGTGTTGAAGGTGACCCAGCGGCCCTCGAAGGCGGCCCGGGCGGCCTCCGCGCGGCTGTCGTCTCCCGTATCGGCCTTGTCCAAGGCGTTGTTGAGCGGGACATTGACGCCGCTGGTGACGAAGAAACCCGCCAGGTAGAGCACCAGCGCGCCGACGATCCAGGGCAGGGCCACCCGCCCCTGGCCGTTCCAGGCCAGAACCGTGGCGAGGACCAGCAGAGGGATCGGCAACAGAAAAGGGACCAGGAACCAGCCGTTGAGGATGGCCCGGTTGATGTGCTGCATGGCCTGGACGAAGGTACGGTCGGCGGAGCGGGCGAGGCCGGGCATCACCGCGTAGGCGAAGGCGGCGAACAGTCCGGCCATCAGGCCCGCGCCGAGCGTCGCGACCAGCAGCGTGGCGGTCTGCAAGACCCTCATGGCTCCTCCGCATGCGATACGTGTGCGATACGTGGTGCGATACGCGGTCCGATCCGTGGGCCGACCCTACCGAGCACATCCCCGGGGCCCGTCCCACCCACCAGGAGGAGCTGCGATCAGGTCTGTTCCCCGGCGCCCGGGCGGGAGCGCTCGGCCAGCTCCGCGGCCCACCCGTCCGACCAGCGGACGAGAGGGCGAAGGGCCCGGTAGGCGTCCTTGCCGAGGTCGGTGAGGGCGTACTGTCCGTCCGGTGTCTGCTCCACCAGGCACGCGTCGACGAGTTCGAGCAGACGTTGGCGCAGCACGCTGGACGACATGTTGTCGCACCGTTGCTGAAGGGAGCGGAAGCCCAGGGAGCCTTCCTTCAGCTCCCAGACGACGCGCAGCGTCCACCGCCGGCCGAAGAGGTCGAGCGCGGCCATGAGCGGCCGCCCCGTGGTCGAGCCGCGTACGGGCCGTCCCGGTGTCGGCGATGCCATGGGCGGTTCCTCCTCCGGACGTTCCCGCGGTGAGGGCGATCATCGCACGCGACGGGCGCCGGGGCGGCTGCCCCGGCGCCCGTCGGCAGCGGCGGAACTCAGTCCGAACTCTGCTGGCGGTAGCGGACCCACGTCACGACCGTCAGGCACGCAGTGGTCCACATCAGGACGCTGGTGGTGGCCACGGACTCGACGTACGGCTCGTAACCGTTGGCGCGCAGCTGGACCGCGAGGACGCCCAGCACCGTCCCTAGCGCCGCGAGCGCGGCGGACAGGGAAGCGAACGGAGGCTGCTGTCTCATGTCATCTCCTTTTGAGCTGGAGCCGGCAGGTTGATCATCAAGTCTATGCAACGACCGCCCGTCCAGGCGTTGTTGCGTCGCGATCGACGCCAACCACCGAGCACGCCCCATCACCTGACCGGCTGGAGTGCGCGCTTACCTGAGAGGTAATCGCCGTGGGCTGTCGGCGCTGGCAAGAATGGTGATCACCGCGTCGCAGGACGCGGGTTCCGAACTGGAGGATCAGCGATGGCACCGACCACACCCACGACCACGCGTGCTGCGGTGGAGGAGTTGCTGCGCCGGATCGGCGAAGGCGACTCCGAGCGCATCGCCGAGCTGTATGCCGAGCGAGGCGACTGGAAGCTGGACTGGCCGGAGGCCGAACACGGCCGCCCCGCTACCCCGTGGATCCGCCACCGGTCCACCCGGGCCGACGCCGCCGCCCACTACCGCGAGCTCGCCGAGCACCACGTGCCCGGGGCCGCAGCCACCGAGATCGAGCGCACCCTCATAGACGGCAACGATGCGGTCGTGCTCGGCGAGATCCGCCAGACCGCCCGGCCCACCGGACGCGCCTACCGCGCACGGTTCGCCCTGCACCTCACAGTCGAACACGGCCTTGTCACTCGACACCACGTCTACGAAGACAGTCTCGCGGTGGCCCAGGCATTCGAGGCGGAGGGCCCGAGCGAGGACCACTGAGCCACTCACGAGGGAGCCGGGTGACAATCCGGGACCAGTTACCGTCCCGCTGCCGGCGCCGGAACAGGTCATGGACCCGGCCACGGGCCGTACCGTGCAGGCGCATCACGCCACGGAGCACCGGCACGCAACAGGCCCTAGCCCGCCACCCCCAGGAACCGCAGCACCGCCAGCACCCGGCGGTGATCGGCGTCGGCCTTGGGCAGATCCAGCTTGGCCAGAATGTTGTTGATGTGCTTGGCGACCGCGCTCTCGCTCACCACCAGTTGTGCGGCGATGCCCGCGTTGGAACGTCCCTCGGCCATCAGCGCGAGCACGTCCCGTTCGCGGGCCGTCAGCCGCTCCAGCGGATCGCTCGCCCGGCGCACCAGCAACTGCGCGACGACCTGCGGGTCCAGCGCGGTGCCGCCGCCCGCCACCCTCCGCAGCGCCTCGATGAACTCCTCGACATCCGCGACCCGCTGTTTGAGCAGGTAGCCCACCCCGCTGGTGTTCGTCGCCAGCAGATCGGCCGCGTACCGCTCCTCGACGTACTGCGAAAGCATCAACACCGCTGTATCGGGCCACTTTTGACGGATCGCCAGCGCGGCGCGCACACCCTCATCCGTGAATCCGGGCGGCATCCGCACATCCACCACCGCCAGATCCGGCCGGTGCTCCTCGACCGCCGCCAGCAGCTCCGGTCCGTCCCCCGCCTCGGCCGCCACCTCGAACCCGGCCATCTCCACCACCCTGACCAGCCCGATCCGCAGCAGAACGGAGTCCTCGGCGATCACGGCACGCCTCACATCGGGCACGGCAGCTCCACGCTCATCATGGTCGGGCCCCCCACGGGGCTGCTCATCCGGAAGGTTCCGTCCACGGAGCGCACGCGCTGGGCGAGCCCCTTCAGACCGCTCCCCCTGGACGGATCGGCGCCGCCCATACCGTCGTCGGCGATCACCACCCGCAGTATCTCGGCAAGCCGGGTGACCGTCACGTCCGCCCGGGTCGCCTCCCGCGCATGCTTGGCGACATTCGTCAGCGCCTCGGAGACGACGAAGTAGGCGACGGCTTCGATGGCCGGCGCGGTCCGCTGCGGCAGCTCCGCCGGCAGATCCACCCGCAGCCGTACGGGGAGCGGCGCGCGGGCCGCGAGCCCCGACAGCGCGGCGTCCAGCCCCAGTTCGTCCAGAACGGCCGGGTGGAGGCCGCGCACCAGATTGTTGAGCTCCTCGATCGCGTCCTTCGCCTCGCGGTGCGCGGCATCGATGACCTCCTGCGCCTCCGGCGGCAGATCCGTGAGGGTGGCCTTGGCGAGCCCGAGGTTCAGCGCGAGGGACACCAGCCGCTGCTGGGCGCCGTCGTGCAGGTCCCGCTCGATGCGCCGCCGTTCGGCATCGGCGGCGTCCACCGCACCGGCCCGGCTCTCGGTGAGGTCCTCCACCCGCCGCGCCAGCTCATCGGACCGGCTCACCCCCAGCACCGCCCGCCCCACCAGAATCTCCAGCCGGACGAGCCCCGCGGCCAGCGGGGGCACCGCGGCGAGCGCCACCAGCCCCAGCACGGTGAGATAGGCGCCGGTGGTGGTGTAGCCGGGGTACCCGCGGCGCCATTGCGGCGGCACGAGCCACACCCACACCAGGACCAGCGCCGCGACCAGCGCCACCAACACCAGCCCCAGCAGCAGGACTTCCAGCACGCCGAGCAGCGGGCCCACCAGCCAGTTGTAGCCCAACTGCCGCTTTCCCTCCGCGAACCGCAGCCGCGGCAGCTCCACCCCGCATATCGCCCGGAACCGCCACCGCTGCGCCTCGGTGAAGCCGTACCCGGCGACGACCAGCAGAGTCAGCGGGGCCGTCAGCACCACCGGGGCGTCGGAGGAAGTCCCGGTCGCCGTGTCGGCCAGCAGGGACAGCGCCCACCAGGACAGCAGCGCCGGGACGAGATGCAGCGGCACCCCCGCGGCGACGAAGGCGAGGTCGCGCCGCATACGTACGAGAGCCCGGCGCAGCCGGGGCGGGACAGTCATGATCCAACCGTATGGGGACGGTTGATACGGCGGCCATGACAGCAGCGTCCGTACCGGGGGTGTAGCTGGTGCCACCCCAAGTCGGACAGCGACGTTACTGACGGAAGGCCCCCGAAACCGGAGTGTTGATCACGAGCCCGACGGCCGGGTTCGCGACTTCCGAAAGAGACCTTTCCATGTCCCTCAGCGCCTTCAACGCCCCTGCCATCGACGGAAGTTACGCCCGTCGCGACGCCACCGGCCCGGTGCCGCTCAGTGCCGCCCGCCGCCGGCAGGGCCGGATCCTGACCGGCGCCGGACTCGCCCTCCTCCCCTGGCTCGGCTTCCTGGCGGGCACCCTCCCGCCCGCCGAGGCCGCCGCCTGGGTCGCGCTGGACGCCCTGGAGGCCGCCGCCCTCCTCGCCGCCGGCACCCGGCTGCTGCGCGGCGACTCCCACCACCGCGCCCCCGCGGCCGCCGCGGCCGTCCTGCTCCTCGCCGACGCCTGCCTCGACCTGGCCACCGCCGCCCCCGGCACGGAGCTGGCCACCGCCCTCGCCATGGCTGTCGGAGCGGAACTGCCCCTGGCGGGCCTGTGTGCCTGGCTCGCATCGCGGCGGACGCGAGGGGCCTAGGGGGCGGGCGAACAGATCCCGTAAGGGGTACGAGGCCCCCCTGCGGGCCACAACGTGGGGGCACCGCAAGGCATTCCCGCTGCCCCTCCCCGGCGCCAGGACGCCACGGCGCCCAGTCCTCACGGCAATCAGCCCCGCCCCGCACACAAAAGCGCCGGCCCGGCCCGGAAATCCGAGCCCGACCGGCGTTTGAGGTCACAAGGGGGCGCCGTCCCAGAAGGGAACGGCACCGCCCCGCGCAGGACTAGCAGCCGAGGAGTCGCGCCCCCAGGTACGCCTGGATCTGGTCCAGGCTGACCCGCTCCTGCTTCATGGTGTCGCGCTCGCGGACGGTCACCGCGTTGTCGTCGAGGGTGTCGAAGTCGACGGTGACGCAGAACGGGGTGCCGATCTCGTCCTGGCGGCGGTAGCGGCGGCCGATGGCGCCCGCGTCGTCGAACTCGATGTTCCAGTTCTTGCGCAGGTCCGTGGCCAGCCCCTTCGCCTTCGGCGAGAGCTGCGGGTTGCGGGACAGCGGCAGCACCGCGACCTTGACCGGCGCCAGGCGCGGGTCGAGGCGCATGACGGTGCGCTTCTCCATCTTGCCCTTGGCGTTGGGCGCCTCGTCCTCGATGTACGCGTCGAGCATGAAGGCGAGCATCGCGCGGTTCACACCGGCCGCCGGCTCGATGACGTAGGGGGTCCAGCGCTCGCCGGCCTCCTGGTCGAAGTAGGAGAGGTCCTGGCCGGAGGCCTTGGAGTGCGCGCCGAGGTCGTAGTCGGTGCGGTTGGCCACGCCCTCCAGCTCGGAGAACTCGGTGCCGCCGAAGTTGAAGCGGTACTCGATGTCAGCGGTGCGCTTGGAGTAGTGCGAGAGCTTCTCGGCCGGGTGCTCGAACCAGCGGATGTTCTCCTCGCGGATGCCGAGGTCGCGGTACCAGTTCCACCGCTCGGCCATCCAGTACTCCTGCCACTGCTCGTCCTCGCCCGGCTTGACGAAGAACTCCATCTCCATCTGCTCGAACTCGCGGGTCCGGAAGATGAAGTTGCCGGGCGTGATCTCGTTGCGGAAGGACTTGCCCATCTGCGCGATGCCGAACGGCGGCTTCTTGCGGGAAGTCTGCTGCACCTGGGCGAAGTTGGTGAAGATGCCCTGGGCGGTCTCGGGGCGCAGGTAGGCGACCGAGGCGGTGTCCTGCGAGGGGCCGAGGTGGGTGGAGAGCAGGCCGGAGAACTGCTTGGGCTCGGTGAAGCCGCCCTTGTTGCCGCAGTGCGGGCAGTTGATGTCGGCCATGCCGTTCTCGGGCAGCTTGCCGTGCTTCGCCTCGTACGCCTCTTCCAGGTGGTCGGCACGGAAGCGCTTGTGGCAGGAGGTGCACTCGGTGAGCGGGTCGGTGAAGGTGGCGACGTGGCCGGACGCCTGCCAGACCTCGGGGGCCAGGATCACGGAGGAGTCGATACCGACGACGTCTTCGCGCGAGGTGACCATGGCGCGCCACCACTGGCGCTTGATGTTCTCCTTGAGCTCGACGCCCAGCGGACCGTAGTCCCAGGCAGCGCGGGAGCCGCCGTAGATCTCACTGCACGGATAGACGAAGCCACGGCGCTTGCTCAGGCTGACGATGGTATCGATCTTGTCGGCGGCCACGGTGCTCTCTTCATTACGACGACGAACGATGGATGGGCGGCGCCCTAGCGTCTCAATGAGGGGTGCTGGTCAAAAGACGGGCGGGCGAATAGTTCAGGGTACCGGCGGCCGTACCCCCCGGATCAAATCGGTTCCGGCCCACTGTCGCCCCGCTCACACCGCCCCATCCGCTGTTGACAATCGTTTCCAATATTGTTGAAAATGAGTGTCATGAACATACGCCGTCCCATATCCACCGCGACCCTCGCCGGAGTCTCGGTGCTCGGCCTGCTGGCCCTCTCCGCCTGCTCCCCCTCGGGTGGCGCCCGGACCGAGGACGGCAAGCTGCGGGTGACAGCGTCCTTCTATCCCATGGAATTCCTCGCCCGGCAGATCGGCGGGAAGCACGTCGAGGTGACCGACCTCACCAAGCCGGGGGTCGAGCCGCACGACCTGGAGCTCTCCCCGAAGCAGACCGCCCAGCTCGGCGAGTCCGGCGCGGTCGTCTACCTCAAGGGCCTCCAGCCCGCCGTGGACGACGCCGTCGAGCAGTCCGGCGCGAAGCATGTCGCCGACGCGGCCTCCTTCACCTCCCTCGAAGCGCACGGCACCGAGGTCGACGGCCACCACCACACCACCGGCGACAACCACTCGCACTCGGAGTCCGAGGGCGGCAAGGACCCGCACATCTGGCTCGACCCGGTGAAGTACGCCGAGGTCGCCAAGGGCGTCAACAAGACCCTCGCCAAGGCCGACCCGAAGAACAAGGCCGACTACCAGAAGAACACCGACGCCCTGGTGAAGAAGCTGGACGGGCTGAACACCGAGTTCAAGGACGGCCTGAAGAAGCGGTCGTCCGACACCTTCCTCACCACCCACGCCGCCTTCGGCTACCTCGCCGAGCGCTACGGCCTCACCGAGGAGGCCATCAGCGGACTCGACCCCGAGTCCGAGCCCAGCGCCAAGCGCATCAAGGACCTGCACGCCCTCGCCAAGGAGCACCACGTCTCCACGGTCTTCTTCGAGACCATCGCCAACCCCGCCACCGCCAAGGCCCTGGCCGGCGACCTCCACCTGAAGACGGATGTCCTGGACCCGCTGGAGGGGATCAACGACAAGTCCCGCGGCACGGACTACTTCGGTGTGCAGCGCGCCAACCTCGCCGCGCTGCAGAAGGCGCTCGGCAGCAAGTGACGGACACCGCACCGCACGTGACGGAGGCTCCCATGAACCAGCCGCCCACCCAGCCGGTGATCGACCTGCGCGGGGCGACCGCCTCGCTGGGCGCCCGCCCCGTATTGCGCGGTGTCGATCTCACCGTGCACTCCGGCGAGGTCGTCGCGCTGCTCGGCGCCAACGGCTCCGGCAAGTCCACCGCCGTCCGCTCCGTGATCGGCCAGGTCCCGCTCACCGGCGGTGAGCTGGCCCTCTTCGGCACGGAGTTCCGGCGGTTCCGGGACTGGGCCCGGGTCGGCTACGTCCCACAGCGCACCACAGCCGCCGGGGGCGTGCCCGCCACCGTCCGCGAGGTCGTCACGGCCGGCCGGCTGGCCCGTACGAAGCTGGGCATCCTGCGCAAGGCCGACCGGGCCGCGGTGCACCGGGCGCTGGAGCTGGTCGGCATGGCGGACCGCGCCAAGGACTCCGTCAACGCGCTCTCCGGCGGCCAGCACCAGCGGGTGCTGATCGCCCGTGCGCTGGCCGGGGAACCCGAACTGCTGATCATGGACGAGCCGATGGCCGGCGTCGACCTGGCCAGCCAGGAGGTGCTCGCCGCCGCCCTGCGCGAACAGGTCGGCCGCGGCGCCACGGTCCTGCTCGTACTGCACGAGCTGGGCCCGCTGGAGCCGCTGATCGACCGCGCGGTGGTGCTGCGGGACGGCTGTGTCGTCCACGACGGCCCGCCGCCCGAGGCCGTGGGCCAGCACGCGCTGCCCGGCCACGACCATGTCCACCCGCACGCCGACCAGGCCGCGGAACCGATCCGGACGGGGCTGCTCAGCTGATGGAAATCCTCGACTACGCCTTCATGCAGCGGGCCCTGATCGCCGCCCTGATCGTCGGCGTCACCGCCCCCGCCATCGGCATCTACCTCGTCCAGCGCCGCCAGGCCCTGATGGGCGACGGCATCGGCCATGTCGCGCTGACCGGCGTCGGCCTCGGCTTCCTGCTGAACACCAGCCCCATCTGGATGGCCACCGCCGTCGCCATCGCCGGCTCCGTCGTGATGGAGCTGATCCGCTGGTACGGCAAGACCCGCGGCGACCTCGCGCTGGCCATGCTGTTCTACGGCGGTATGGCGGGCGGTGTGATGCTGATGAACCTCTCCGACGCGGGCTCCAACGCCAACCTCGGCACCTACCTCTTCGGCTCGATCACCACCGTCTCGCCGCAGGACATGACGACGATCTACGTGCTCGCCGCCCTGGTGCTGGCGATCACGATCGGACTGCGCCGCCAGCTGTTCGCGGTGTGCCAGGACGAGGAGTTCGCCCGGGTCACCGGCCTGCCGGTGCGGCTGCTCAATCTGCTGGTCGCCGTCACCGCCGCGGTCACCGTCACCGTCGCCATGCGCGTCGTCGGCCTGCTGCTGGTCAGCGCCCTGATGGTGATCCCGGTCGCGGCCGCCCAGCAGATCAGCCGCAGCTTCGCGGTCACCTTCTCGGTGGCCGTGGCGATCGGCGTCGCGGTCACCCTGACGGGCACCACCACCTCGTACTACGTCGACGTCCCGTCCGGCGCCACGATCGTGCTGTTCGCCATCGGCCTGTTCGTGATCTTCACCGGGCTCGCCGCGCCGCTCGCGAAAAAGCGTGCAAGGGCTGCCGCAGAAGCCTCGAAGGGGTGCACTCTGGAGGTACCCGGCGACCGCTCGGCGACGGACGATGTCAGCGTGGCCGGGTGAGCACGGGCGGCAGGAAGCCGGCGGACCACCGCCGGCGACAGATACGTGTATCGGTAAGCGTCTCCCCGGCGGGCGGGGCATCACCTGGCACAATGGCGGGACGCACGTACAGGGGGAAGTCCTGACGTCGTAACGTCCTAGGGAGGCAACGGTGGCGACGAGCGCGGGATCTCCGGTACGCGGCCGGTCGACGCGGCAGCGGACCGCGGTGTCGGCCGCACTCGACGAGGTCGACGAGTTCCGCAGTGCGCAGGAGCTGCACGACATGCTCAAGCACAAGGGCGACTCCGTCGGGCTGACCACCGTCTACCGGACGCTTCAGTCCCTCGCCGATGCCGGTGAGGTCGATGTGCTGCGCACCAGCGAGGGCGAGGCGGTCTACCGCCGGTGCAGCACCGACGATCACCACCACCACCTGGTGTGCCGGGCCTGCGGCAAAGCCGTCGAGGTCGAGGGTCCCGCGGTGGAGAAGTGGGCCGACCAGATCGCCCAGGAGCACGGCTTCCAGGACGTCGCGCACACCATCGAGATCTTCGGGACCTGCGGCGAGTGCGCCGAGCGGGCCACCGAGAAGCAGTAGCGGCAGACCGCACAGCACCGCAAAGGGCCGCCTCCGACGACCGGAGGCGGCCCTTTCGCGTCTGCCCGCAGCCCTTACGTCGCGGTCTCGCCGTCCGACAGCTGCGCGCCGCCGAACCTGCGGTCCCGCTTGGCGTACTCCAGGCACGCCTCCCACAGGTTCCGACGGTCGAAGTCCGGCCACAGAATGTCCTGGAACACCATCTCGGCGTACGCGCTCTGCCAGATCAGGTAGTTCGAGGTCCGCTGCTCACCCGACGGCCGCACGAAGAGGTCCACGTCCGGCATGTCCGGGTAGTACATGTACTTCGCGATGGTCTTCTCGTTGACCTTCGACGGGTCGAGCTTCCCGGCCCGCACATCCGCCGCGATGGCCGCCGCGGCGTCCGCGATCTCGGCCCGGCCGCCGTAATTCACGCAGAAATACAGCGTCATCGCGTCATTGTTCTTGGTCTGCTCCTGGGCGATCTGGAGCTCCTGTACGACCGACTTCCACAGCTTCGGCATCCGCCCGACCCAGCGGATGCGGATACCCAGCGCGTCCATCTCGTCACGGCGCCGCCGGATCACATCGCGGTTGAAGTTCATCAGGAAGCGGACCTCGTCGGGCGACCGCTTCCAGTTCTCCGTCGAGAAGGCGTACAGCGAAAGATTCTTCACGCCCATTTCGATGCAGCCCTTGAGGACGTCCAGGACGACGCCCTCGCCGACCTTGTGGCCCTCGGTACGCGGCAGCCCGCGCTCCTTGGCCCACCGGCCGTTGCCGTCCATGACGACCGCCACATGGTTCGGGACGAGCTCGCTGGGGATCTTCGGCGGCCGGGCACCGGAAGGGTGCGGCTCGGGCGTGAGGTACTCACGTCGATTACGGCCCAGAATCCCGCGTCGTGCCATGCGGCCCACTTCTCCTAGAGGTCTTGAGAGGCGTATTGCCTTGAGGGTCGTGTTCGCTATTTCTCTACGTACCGGAGAGAGCGCAGGCCCCGCTCCAGATGCCAGTGCAGATACGCCGTGACAAGGCCACTGCCCTCCCGGGCATGACGGGCCTCGCAGGCGTCCGCGGTCTCCCAGTCGCCGGTCAGCAGCGCACTGAGGAGCCCGATGGCCTCAGAGGAGGGTACGACGCTCCCCGGCACCCGGCAGTCACCACAGGTCACCCCGCCCGACGCGACCGAGAAGAACCGGTTGGGGCCGGGCAGCCCGCACCGCGCACAGCTGTCGAAGCTCGGCGCGTAGCCGTTGACGGCGAGCGAGCGCAGCAGGAAGGCGTCCAGCACCAGATGCGGCTCGTGCTCCCCGCGGGACAGCGTCCGCAGCCCGCCGACCAGCAGCAGATACTGCTGTACGGCGGGCTCGCCCTCGTGCGCGGTGAACCGCTCGGCGGTCTCCAGCATGGCCGTCCCGGCCGTGTAGCGGCCGTAGTCGGTGACGATCCCGCCGCCGTACGCCGCGATCGTCTCGCTCTGCGTACACAGCGGCAGCCCGCGCCCGATCAGCTCGCTGCCGCGGGCGTGGAACTGCACATCGACATGCGAGAACGGCTCCAGCCGCGCCCCGAACTTCGACTTCGTCCGCCGCACCCCACGGGCCACCGCACGGACCCGGCCGTGCCCCCGGGTGAGCAGCGTGATGATCCGGTCCGCCTCACCCAGCTTCTGGGTGCGCAGCACGATGCCGTCGTCGCGGAACAGACTCATGGCGCCATTCTCGCCCATGGCGAAGCGGGCGGGTCCGGGTGCCCCTCAGGCCCGCTGCCCCCTCAGCCCCGCTCGGTCCCGCCGCTCCCGCTCAGTCCCGCGCGCCCCTGGAGTGCTCCGTCAGGGCGTCGGTGAGCTGCCGGGCGACCTCCATCGAGCAGCGCCCGAGCTCGACGAGCGGCGGGATGTAACGGTGCGCGATCGACACGGGATCCGGGCGCAGCGAGGGCAGGACGACGCCGGCCCTGGCCAGGGCTTCGCGCAATTCCGACGTCACGGCTTCCACTTCCTTGAACTGCTGCATGAGCATCCGCACTTTCCGTGAGGGGTTTCACTGTTCGCAGTCAGAGCGTGACGGTACGGAACTACGCTGGGCAAGGGCACCGCCACTGCAACGGGTGCGCAGAGAAAGGACGTACGTCATGGCCAACGCTTCACGGCAAGCCGCCTGGGAGTTCTGGGGGACGGAGCTGAAGCGCCGCCGGGAGGACGCGGGGTTAACCCAGGAGGCCCTGGGCCGCCGCGTCTTCGTGTCCGGCGGCTACATCGGCCAGTTCGAGCAGGCGATCAGAAAGCCGCAGTTGGACGTGGCAGTGCGCATCGATGAGGTCCTGCAAACCGATGGCTTTTTCGAGCGGACCTGGCGAAAGCTGATCGACGACAAGCGGTATCCGGATTATTTCGCGGGAGCGGCGGAGCTGGAACCGCTGGCAACGAAGATCTGCGAGTTCGAGCCCATGATTGTGCCAGGGCTGCTCCAGACACCGTCGTACGCACAATCGCTCCTGCTCGGAGGCAATCCGCTCGCGACGGACGAGTACATCGAGGACAAGGTACGCGGCCGACTGGACCGGGCCGTCATCCTCAAGGACGCTTCACGGCCTGTCTATTGGGCTGTTCTGCACGAGGCTGCACTGCGGGTACCGGTAGGCAGTCCGAGCGTCATGACTGAGCAGCTGGAGCACATCGCGCGGCTCACTCACGAACGAAAAATCCTGTTGCAGGTCCTCCCGTTCGCGGCCGGGGCACATCCAGTGATCGGCAAATCACTGCGACTCATGGAGTTCGAGGACGCCCCGCCAACCGTCTATACGGAAGGCCTGTATTCGGGGACCTTGCTGGACGATCCGGCCGTAGTGAAGCGCGTACAGCAGGACTACGATCTGCTCAGGGCCGCCGCGCTGTCGCCGGAGGCGTCCCGGGCCCTGATCGAATCGGCGGCGGAGGACCACAGACGATGCGTGAGTACGACCTGAGCGCCGCTCGCTGGCGTAAAAGCAGCTACAGCGACACCAACGGTGGCAATTGCGTCGAGGTCGCCCACGACTTCCCCGGCGCCGCCTCCTGGCGCAAGAGCAGCTACAGCAGCGGCGACCCGGACAACTGCCTTGAGGTCTCCGACGCCCACCCCGGCGTCGTCCCCGTCCGCGACAGCAAGACCCCCCACGGCCCCGCGCTCGTCTTCCCGGCTGCGGGATGGACCACATTCGTCGACGCCGTCAAAAACTCGCATTTCGCCGACGCCTGACCGCCTTTCACCAGCTGTACACAACAGGCTCACAAAGGCCCCGCCATCCCCCTGGATGACGGGGCCACATCACGTTATGGTCCGGGTCATCGTGGGCGGAAGACGACCTTCCGCACTTCTCAGTCGCCCCGTGGAAGTGGCCCTCACGGCTCGTCAACTGCCCGGTAGCATCCCGTGAAGTTCGGCAACACTCCGCCGTGAAGGCATCGCCGAATCCAGTCAGTACCCAAATGAGGATCTCGATGACATCCATACCGGAGGCGCTGTTGTGGTGCCTCAGCGCAGGTACGGCCGCCGCCGTGGTCCTGGCGGCGCTCTCGATCCGTGCGGGCAGGCGACGCGCGGACCTGAGAAAGCGCCTGTCCGCCGCTGAGGAACAGAACAGCGCCACGCTCCACAGCAATACGGAGCTGACGGCCCGGCTGCGCGCCACCGAGGCCGAGATCCGGCATCTGGCCGGTACCCGGCTCCCCGATCTGACGCTGGCTCTGGCTCACCCCCATGTGCCCGTCCCGGGGCTGCTGGACGCACGGTTCACCGGGTCGGAGACCGACCAGGCGCTGAACGCCGTACTGGAGCAGGTCAGCGACGCGATCACCAAGGAGCGGGCTCGGGTCGACGCCGCCGCGCAGTCCACCCTCCGCGGGGCAACCACCACCATCCAGGCGCTGCTCTACCAGCTCCAGACGGCGCTCCAGGAGATGCAGCACCGCTACGACGACCCGAACATCGCGCAGGATCTGCTCAACGCCGACTACCTCAACGAGCAGGCGCTGCGCCGCGTTCAGGCCACCGGCGTCGTGTGCGGCGCCTGGCCGGGGCTGACCCGCGAGGACTCCTACCTCGCCGAGCTGGTCGTCGGCGCCACCTCCCGGCTGCGCGGCTATGAGCGGGTGAACATCAGCAATCAGCTGCGCGACCCGATCGCCGTGGTCGCGCGGGCCGTGGAGCCGATCGCGATCACCGTGACCGAGCTGCTGGCCAACGCGCTGCACCACTCGCACCGCGAACTTCCCGTCACCATCACCCTCCAGCAGGGCAATCGCGGCGCCTCGGTCATCGTCGACGACTACGGCGTCGGGATGCACGACGACGAGATCAAGGCGGCGATGGAGCTGCTGTCGGGTGACGAGGACCTGCTGCTCACCCAGCTCGGTGACCCGCCGCGGTCCGGTTTCGCGGCGGCCGGTCAGCTGGTGCGCCAGTACGGCTACGGGGTGCATGTCGAGCCGTCGCCGTACGGCGGTGTGCGGGCGGTCGTCTACATCCCGGGTGACCCCCTCCTCACCGTCCTCGACGAGAGCACCCAGCCGATGTCCGTGATGGCTCCTCTGCCGCACCGTTCCGCGGTGCCGGATCGTTCCGCCTCCGTGCTGCCCACCGGTTCCGCGACGCCGCCTCCGGCCGCCGCCGCTCCGCAGCCCGCACCCGCCGCCCAGCCCGCCCCCACCGGGCAGCCCGCCCCCTCCTACGAGGTGCCCGCCCAGCAGGCCGAGGGCGAACTCCCGCGCCGCCGACGCCGTAAGCCCGTGTCCGAAGCCGACGAGAGTGCCGCGCGCACCGAGTCGGCTCCGGAGCGCTCCCCGGAAGAGACCGGAACCCGCTGGGCCGCGCTCCAGCGCGGTACCGAATCCGGCCGGGCCGCCGCCCATTCAGAACCCCCTCGCAGTCCCGAAGGGAACGCTTAGTCATGAACAGCCCCACCCGCCGCCGTGTTGCCGAGGACAAGTCCTGGGTGCTGGCACCTCTTTTGGAGCTGCCGCATGTTATTCACGCGGCCGTCATCTCCGGCGACGGATTCATCGAGGGCTCCTCACCCGGCCTGAAGCGGGACTCCGCCGAAGGTGTCGCCGCGATGATGTCCGCGCTCCAGGGAGCGGGCCGGGCCGTCACCGCGGCGTTCGCCGAGAAGGACGACACCCGGCTGCGGCAGACCGTGATCGAGTCCGATGAAGGCTTCGTCTTCGCGATACCGGCCGGCGAGAACACCTGCCTGGCCGTCTTCGCCGGCCCGGAGGTGAACATGGGTGTGGTCGCGCACCATATGCAGGTCCAGGTGACGACCCTGGGCAACAAGGTCATGAACAGCCGGGCGCGGGACCTCGGTAACCCCGTATGACCCCCCGCCAGAGCAGCGGCAGGCGCCTCGTACCGGCCTATCTGGCGACCGGCGGACGCGCCCAGCCCAGCCGCAACACCCTGGACCGGCTCACCCTGCTGCACAGCGTGGGGATGCCGATCACCAGCGAGGTGCGCCCGGAGGAGCACCGCATCCTGGAGCTGCTCCAGCCCGGGGCGCTGTCTCTGGCCGAGGTCGCCGCCCACCTTCACCTGCCTGTGAGCGTGGTGAAGGTGCTGGTGGCCGATCTCGTCGACGCCGGGCGGCTGCACGCCCGTGCCCCCATCCCCGAAGCCGAGCAATTCGACCGACACATCCTGGAGAGGGTTCTCGATGGACTCCGCTCTCTCAAGTCCTAGCCCCGGCACCGGCGCGAGCACCGGCAACATGTATCTCTCCGGCGAGAACCAGACACTGGTCAAGCTGCTGATCGCGGGACCGTTCGGGGTCGGCAAGACGACGCTGATCCGTGCGCTGTCGGAGACTCCGCCGCTGCACACCGAAGAGGTCATGACCCAGACCGGTGCCTCCGTCGACGACCTCGCCGGAGTACGGGAGAAGACCACCACCACCGTCGCCATCGACTTCGGGCGGCTGACCCTGCCCGGGGACCTGGCGCTGTATCTGTTCGGCACGCCAGGGCAGAAGCGCTTCCGCCCCCTGTGGCAGGACATCGCCCGCGGCGCACTGGGCGCCCTGGTCCTCGCGGACACCCGCCGGCTGGCGGACTCGTTCGAGGTCATGGACATCGTCGAGGAGGCCGGACTGCGCTACGCGGTCGCGGTCAACACCTTCCCCGACGCGCCCGAGTACGACGCCGAAAAGCTCCGCGAGGCGCTCGATCTGCACCCCGAGACGCCGCTGGTGCTGTGTGACGCCCGCGACCGGGAGCAGTCCGTCGACGCGCTGATCGCGCTCGTCGGACACGTCCTGGCCCACACCTCCGAGGAGAACCCGAACCCGTGACTTCCCCGCACCAGCCGGGAGCCGCGCCGCCACCGGGCTGCCCGGCGCACGCCGGCGCCCCGTACCAGCAGGCACCTGCCGACGCCCATGCCCCGGTGAAGCTCTACGGGCCGGACTTCGCCGCCGACCCGCACCGCATCTACGCGCAGCTGCGCCAGTACGGTGCGCTGGCGCCGGTCGAGATCGCGCCGGAGGTGACCGCGATGCTGGTCACCGACTACCGGGCGGCCCTCGACCTGCTGCACGACGACCAGACCTGGTCCAAGGACTCCCGCGAGTGGATGACCACCGTCCCGGCGGACTCGCCGGTCATGCCGATGCTGATGTGGCGTCCCAACATCTTCTACGCGGACGGGCCGGCGCACGTCCGCTACCGGGACGTCGTCGTCGACAGCTTCAAGCTGGTCGAGCCGCATGAGCTGCGGGCCCGGGTCCACCATGCCGCGGACAGTCTGATCCAGCGCTTCGGGGCGCACGGCGAGGTCGATCTGATCGCCGACTACGCGCGGCTGATCCCGCTGCTGATGTTCAACAACCTCTTCGGGATGCCCGACTCCTACAGCGACCGGCTCATCGAGGCCATCGCGGGGATGCTGGACGGCACCTCGCCCGAGGAGGCCGCGGCCGCCAACGAGGCGTTCACCAACTACATCATGGAGCTGGTGGGCTCGAAGAAGGCCGCGCGCGGGCTGGACCTGACCTCCTGGTTCATGGATCACCCCAACGCGCTGAGCGACGAGGAGCTGATCCACAACATCCTTCTCACGATGGGCGCGGGCAACGAACCGCTCGCCAACCTCATCGGCAACGCGCTGTCGCGGATGCTGTCCGACGACCGCTACTACAACACCCTCTCCGGTGGCGCGCTGACCGCGCACGACGCCATCAACGAGGTGCTGTGGAACGACCCGCCGCTGACGAACTACTCCGCGCACTTCCCGGTCCGGGACGTCTTCTTCCACGGGACCTGGGTGCGTAAGGGGCAGTTGGTGATGGTGTCGTACGCGGCCGCCAACAGCCAGTTCGACACCACGTCGCTGGGGACGCCCGGATCGGGCGGCGGCTCGCACCTCGCCTGGGCTGCCGGTCCGCACGCCTGCCCCGTGAAGCGGCATGCGCTGCTCATCGCCACCACGGCGATCGAGCGGCTCACGGCCTGGCTCTCCGACATCGAACTCGCCGTGGACCCCAGCACGTTGCAGTGGCGCAACGGCGCGTTCCACCGGGCCCTCGTCGGGCTCCCGGCCCGCTTCACCCCGATCACCCCCGACCAGGCAGGAGCCACTCCATGGCACAACAGGGACAGCAGCCCTTCGTCATCGACCCGGTCGGAAGCGACATCCACGGGGAGGCAGCCCGCCTCCGCGCACTAGGCCCGGTGGCCCGGACCGAACTGCCCGGCGGGGTCGATGCCTGGACGGTCACCAGCCACACCCTCCTCAAGCAGCTGCTGACCGACGACCGGGTCTCGAAGAACCCCCGGGACCACTGGCCGGAGTGGCAGCGCGAGGAGGTCCGCAGCAGCTGGCTCCAGCACTGGATCGGCGTCACCAACATGTTCACGGCGTACGGCGCCGATCACCGGCGGCTGCGCAAGCTGATCGCCCCGGCGTTCACGGCCCGCCGTACCGATGCCATCCGCCCGCGGGTGGAGAGCATCACCATGGCGCTGCTGGACGGCCTCGCCGCGCACCCGGCGGGCGAGCCGCTGGACCTGCGGGAGCGGTTCAACCACCCGCTGCCCATGCAGGTCATCTGCGAGCTGTTCGGCTTCCCCGAGGGCGGGGCGCGCGCCGAACTCGCCCGCCTCGTCACGGCCATCATGGACACCACGGCCACCCCGGAGCAGGCGGGTGCCACCGGCGCGGCCGTCTACGCGCTGCTGGCCGACCTGGTCGGCAGCAAGCGGGAGAACCCGGCGGACGACCTCACCAGCCTGCTGGTCACCGCGCGGGACGACGAGGGCCGGCAGATGACCGAGAAGGAGCTGCTGGACACCCTGCTCCTGGTCATCGGTGCCGGTCACGAGACCACCGTCGATCTGCTGGGCAACGCGGTGCACGCCCTGCTGACCCATCCCGAGCAGCTCGCGCTGGTGCGGTCGGGCGAGGTCTCCTGGAACGACGTCGTCGAGGAGACCCTCCGCTGGGCCCCCAGCATCGCCGCCCTGCCTCTCCGCTTCGCCGTGGAGGACATCGAGATCGCGGACGGCCCGACCATCCGCAAGGGCGAGGCGATCCTCCCGGGGTACGCGGCGGCCGGCCGGGACGCCGCGTTCCATGGCGACACCGCCGCCGACTTCGACATCCGGCGCTCCCACCAGGAGCATCTGGCGTTCGGCCACGGTGTCCACCACTGCCTCGGTGCCCCGCTGGCCCGTATGGAGGCCCGGATCGCCCTCCCGGCGCTCTTCGCCCGCTTCCCGGACCTCCAACTGGCCACGGCGGCAGAGGAGTTGGAGCCCACGGGTGGCTTCATCTCGGGCGGTCTGCGGAGCCTGCCGGTCCGCCTGACTCCGGCGTGAACCCGTCCTGAGCGGGGCCTGAGGCGAGCCTGAAGCGGGCCCGGAACGGCAGTGAGACGGCCCTGAGGCGGCCTTTGGGCGGCCCACCGCTCCGGCATCCGACCCCGTCACCCTTCCCGGGTGGCGGGGTCTTCGGCTGCCGCCCTCAGGACGGCGTGCGCGCCGCCGCCAGCAGCCGGTTGATCTCGGCGGGGCGCAGCGTCAGGGCGCTGCCGACGGTGCTCAGCACCTCGCGCTCCGCGGGGGTGTAGGAGCCGTCGGCGAGGGCGATCCGGGCGCCCTGGAGGAGGAGCGCCTCCCGGCCCGCCGGGGCGAGGTGCGGGGCGAGCGGCTCCAGCGCCTCGTGGAGCTCTATGGCCAGCGCGGTGCCGCACGGGTCCAGGCCCTGGTGGCCGCAGTGGCCGCCGGTGACCGCGTCGTAGGTGCCGGTCAGCCGGCCGGTGTCGGCGGCGAGGGCGGCGAGCAGGGTCAGCAGCTCGTCCTCGGAGCAGTCCGCGAAGCCGGCCGCACGGACCGTGTCGACGGCGGTGTCGCGGACCGCGCGGGAGGAGGTGCCGCCGGCGGCCAGCAGCGCGAGGGTGACGGTGTGGACGGCGTCCCGGAGCATCGCGGAGAAGCGGAGGGTGGTGGGGTGGTCCAGCGCGTCCGGGCCGAAGTGGCCGCGGCAGGCGGAGCACTCCAGGACAGGTCCCGCGGCACCGCGGGAGAGGAGCGGGAGGCCGAGGAGGGTGAGCCGGCGACGGCCAGTCCGGCGGAGGTAGTTGCGGTCCCCGCCGCAGTCCGGGCAGAAGAACTCGCCATCGGCGACGGTCCGCCAGGACGTGCGCACGCCCATCACACACATCTTGTGCATCACGTCAGCCCTCCGTAACTCACCCGTGCCCCTCCGGACGCGGGAGATTCCCCCATGGCCCCCTCGTCGCATTGGACGTGATGTTAGCCACATACGTGATGCGGCGTCAGCACCTCGTACCGGACAACTGGCCGGATGACGAAGGACCCGCCCCTCCGGAAGGTAGGGGGCGGGGCCTATGGACGCCGTGAAGAGCATGGCCATGGGGAGGCGGGCAACGGGCGGGGCGGCTGCGGGGGCCGCTCGTGACGACGGTCCGGCTTGGCCAAATCGGTGGGGTCGGGCGGCGCCCGCGCCGGGACCGCCGTCAGTCTTACGGGGTCATCGGCCTGACGAGGACATCGGCCTTACGAGGTCATCAGCGCCCGGGTGACCTGGCGGGTCTGGTTGTCCAGGCCGCGGGCGTTGGGATGGACGAAGGTGCAGGCCTCGCCGGTACCGGGGAAGGACTGGCACAGCTCGGTCGGCGGGTCGGTCTGGTTGCCGTCACCGGTGAGGTTGTCCTTGATGCCGTACATCCACTTCGCGTCGCCGCTCGCGCACACCCCGTGCGTGGCGCTCGGCCCGTAGGTGTCGACGTAACTCGCGCCGTGGTAGGCGGCGTGCTTCTCCAGCAGCGCGTTCAGGCGCAGTTCGAGGCCGTCGAGCCAGGGCATATCGCCCTTCTTGACGCTGCCGAGCTGGTTCCAGTGGCCGAAGGTGCAGCCGGAGTTGTCCGGAACGATGGCCGGATAGCCCACGACGGCGACCCGGGCGTGCGGTGCGCGCCGGTGGATCACCGTCATCATGTGGGCGAAGTCGGTGTCGAGCTGGGTGAACCGCCCCTCCAGCCAGTCCTCGCCCGCGCCGCCGTCGCTGTAGTGGTCGGTACAGGGCTTCGGCTGAAGGGGCTTGGTGATGCCCAGTTCGAGGCACTTGGCCACGATGGCCCCGAAGCCGAGGGAGTTGCCGCCGATGCCGACGGTCACGTAATCGGTGTCCGGGGACAACGCCTCGACCTGCGCGGGCAGATCGGACCAGCCGCCCGGGGGCGGGATGGTCGGCGGCCCGTGAATCTTGGCGGCCGGCTGGGGCCCGAGGACCCCGTCGACCACCTCGGCGGCCCCGCAGGTCACATCCGTCAGTGCGAATCCGAGCTGACCGGCCACCTGGTGCGGGTAGTTGCGCCCGGAGCGGCCGCAGCCGTCGTGCGCCTCCCAGGGGCGGACGAAGACCCCGGCGCTGTAGGAGTCGCCGAGCGCCACATACTCCGGACGGTCCGCCGTCCGGGCCGGGACTCCGGACGCCGCCGGGGCGAACGCGGAGGCCACCACAGCGAGCGAGGCAACCGCCGCGACGGCCAGCCGGGAGAGGGCGGGCATGCCATATCTGCTCATCTGCACGTCCTTGATGTCCGCGCCGCGGCCTGCCCGACGAGCGCTCATCACCAAACGTACTGAGCTACTTACGCACAGTGATATGCATGGAGTCCAAACCCCACCTTCAGGTGGCGGGGTCGCACAACGGCGCCCCCGCCGCTCGGAAAGAGCGACGGGGGCGCCACAAGGGGGCGGTTGCTGCCGGGCGTCAGCGGCCCGCGCGGTTCACGGCGGAGACCACGGCCTTCAGCGAGGCGCGGGTGGTGTTCGCGTCGATGCCGATGCCCCACAGCACCTTGTCGCCGATCGCGCACTCGATGTACGAGGCGGCCAGCGAGGAGGCGCCCTCGCTCATGGTGTGCTCCTGGTAGTCCAGCAGCCGGGCGTCGATGTCGATGCTCTGGAGCGCGTCGAAGAACGCGGAGATCGGGCCGTTGCCGGTACCGACCAGCACCGTCTCCGCACCGTCCACCTCGGCCTCGACGGTGAGGGTGTCGACGCCGTCCTTGTCGGTGGTGGTCTGGCCGTTCCTGACCTGGATGCGGCCCCACGGGTTCCCGGCGTTGGGCAGGTACTCGTCCTGGAAGGCCGACCAGATGGCGGTCGGGGTGACCTCGCCGCCCTCGGCGTCGGTCTTCTCCTGGATGATCCGGGAGAACTCGATCTGCATCCGGCGCGGCAGTTCCAGCTTGTGGTCGTTCTTCAGGACGTAGGCGATACCGCCCTTGCCGGACTGCGAGTTGACGCGGATGACGGCCTCGTAGGAGCGGCCGACGTCCTTGGGGTCGATGGGCAGGTACGGGACCGCCCACTCGATGTCGTCCACGGTCTTGCCGGCGGCGGCCGCCTCGGCCTCCATGGCGTCGAAGCCCTTCTTGATGGCGTCCTGGTGGGAGCCGGAGAAGGCGGTGTAGACCAGATCGCCCGCGTAGGGGTGGCGCGGGTGGACCTCCATCTGGTTGCAGTACTCGCTGGTGCGACGGATCTCGTCGATCTGCGAGAAGTCGATCTGCGGGTCGACGCCCTGGGAGAACAGGTTCATGCCCAGCGTCACCAGGTCGACATTGCCGGTGCGCTCACCCTGCCCGAACAGACAGCCCTCGATACGGTCGGCGCCCGCCATGATCGCCAGCTCGGCGGCGGCGACGGCGGTACCCCGGTCGTTGTGCGGGTGGACGGACAGGCATACGTGCTCGCGCCGGGACAGGTTCCGCGACATCCACTCGAAGCGGTCGGCGTGCGTGGACGGCGTGGAGCGCTCGACGGTGGCGGGCAGGTTCAGGATGATCTCGCGGCCCTCTTCGGGCTGCCAGACGTCGCAGACCGCCTCACAGACCTCCAGCGCGAAGTCCAGCTCGGTGTCGGTGAAGATCTCCGGGCTGTACTGGTAGCCGAAGATCGTCTCGTCGCCCAGGATCTTGTCGGCGTACTCCATGACCAGCCGGGTGCCGTCCACCGCGATCTGCTTGACCTGCTCCTTCGAGCCGCGGAAGACGACCCGGCGGAAGGTGGGGGCGGTGGCGTTGTACAGGTGCACCGTGGCGCGGCGGGCGCCGCGCAGCGACTCCACCGTCCGCTCGATCAGCTCCTCGCGGGCCTGCGTCAGGACGGAGATCGTCACGTCCTCGGGGATCGCGCCCTCTTCGATGATCGAGCGGACGAACGCGAAGTCCGTCTCCCCGGAGGACGGGAACCCGACCTCGATCTCCTTGTAGCCCATGCGCACCAGCAGGTCGAACATCTCGCGCTTACGGGCCGGCGACATCGGGTCGATCAGCGCCTGGTTGCCGTCCCGCAGGTCGGTGGAGAGCCAGCGGGGCGCGACGGTGATGCGGTTGTCCGGCCAGGTGCGGTCGGGGATGTCGACCGCCTCGTAGCGGCCGTACTTGTGGACCGGCATTCCGGAGGGCCGCTGGTGCTGCGTCGCGTTGGTGACCGGGGTGGGCCGGCCGACGGCATGACCTGCGGGGCTCGACGGATTCGTCATGGTGCGTAGGGCTCCTCGTATGTCCGCTGGGGGTCCCCCTGCTCCGGAAGAGCGAGGGAGAGGCCGACGGGGCGATAGATCGCAACACCGAACTCCGCGGGGAGGGGGTCGGCCTACGACTACAGGCCCTCACCGCGGCAGCTAAGGAGAAGCAGCCCGAAACGCATGATGCACAGCACCCTAGCCGAGGTACGCCCTGTCCGGCGGTCGCGTATCAGTATGCGGGACCGGACGGACGTTACGGCTTAAATGCGACCAACCACACTTTTACGGGAATCTTGGGCGCAGGCAGTGACAGCCGCATTACACAGTGCCACCGTTTGTGCATGGACCTCAACGACGCGCAGCCAGATCCCGTCACCGGCCACACGCCCGTCTTCTGCACGATCATCCCGCCGCACATCCTCGACAACCTGGCCCAGTCCGACGACCCGGAGCGGCACGAGCCGGCCCGCCGCACCCTGGAGCACGACCACGCGGCACGCACCGAGCGCCGCGCGATCGCCGCCCGCGGCGGCCTCACCCCCGGCGAGCCCGGCGCCGACGCCGACAAGCCGAACCGCACCATCTACGACGCCCGGCACCACGAGGACCTGCCCGGCAAGAAGGTCCGCAGCGAGTCCGACGGTCCCTCCAAGGACGCCTCCGTCAACCGCGCCCACGCCGGTCTGGGCGCCACCTTCGCGCTCTACCTCAAGGTCTACGGCCGTAAGTCCATCGACGGCGCCGGCCTGCCGCTCAACGCGACCGTCCACTACGGCCGCCGGTACGACAACGCCTTCTGGGACGGCGAGCGGATGGTCTTCGGCGACGGGGACAACGACCTGTTCAAGGACTTCACCATCCCCGTCGACGTGATCGGCCACGAGCTCACCCACGGGGCCACCCAGTACACCGCCAACCTCGACTACCAGGGCCAGTCCGGCGCCCTCAACGAGTCGGTCTCCGATGTCTTCGGCGTGCTGATCAAGCAGTACGCCCTCGACCACACCGCCGACCAGGCCGACTGGCTGATCGGCGCCGACCTGCTCGGCCCGAACGTCACCGGCACCGCCCTGCGCTCGATGAAGGCCCCGGGCACCGCCTACGACGACGACGTCCTCGGCAAGGACCCGCAGCCCGCCGCCATGAAGGACTACGTCAAGACGACCGACGACAACGGCGGCGTGCACATCAACTCCGGCATCCCCAACCACGCCTTCTACCTGGCCGCCACCGCCATCGGCGGCAAGGCCTGGGAGCGCGCCGGACAGGTCTGGTACGACGTGCTGACCGGCGGCGAACTCACCCACACCGCCACCTTCGCCGACTTCGCCGCCCTCACGATCAAGGCCGCCCAGGCCCGCTTCGGCGCCGGCGCCGAGCACGAGGCGATGGTCAAGGCCTGGACCCAGGTCGGCATCACCGCGAAGTAGCGGCACGGTGCGCGGGGCGGAAGGATTTCGGCAGCGCCTTCCGCCCCGCGCACGATTACCGTGGCCTTACGGGGTAGGAGTCCGTCGAAGACGTCGGAGGAGTCCGTTATGCGCATTCATGTCCATCGCACCGGAGGCTTCGCGGGCGTCGACCGCCGCGCCGAGGTCGACACCTCGGGCCGCCCCGACGCCGATGACTGGCAGGACCTCGCCAAAGAGGCCGTCGCCACCGCCCGCACCGAACCCCCCGTAGGGGTCCCGGACGGCTTCAGCTACCAGATCACGGTCGACGGCCGGACGGTCTACTGCTCCGACCCGCGCCTCACCAAGGAACAGCGCTCCCTGATCACGAAGGTGATGAAGGAAGGCGCCTAGCGCCGCCGCGGGGGCGTCCGCGGGGCCGCGCCCGCCGCCCCTCAACTCCCGTACCGCACCACCCCCTTGACACCGTTACCGGCGGTAACAAAGATCCGGTCCATGACGACCGAGCCGGTGCCCGCTGCCCTGCCCCGCTTCCCCCATGACTTCGTGTGGGGGGTGTCCACGTCCGCCGCGCAGATCGAGGGGGCGGTGACGGAAGGGGGGCGGGGGCGGTCCGCGTGGGATGTGTTCGCGGCGGAGGCGGGGCGGATCAAGGACGGGTCGGATCCGCGGGTGGCGACCGATCACTACCGCCGGTACCCCGAGGACGTGGCGCTGCTGAAGGAGCTCGGGGTCGGGGCGTACCGCTTCTCGGTGGCCTGGCCGCGGGTGGTGCCGGACGGGAGCGGGGCGGTCAGCAAGGCCGGGCTGGACTTCTACGACCGGCTGGTGGACGCGCTGCTGGCGGCCGGGGTCGCACCGGTGCCGACGCTGTTCCACTGGGACACTCCGCAGGCGCTGGAGGAGGGCGGCGGGTGGCTCGTCCGGGAGACCGCCGAGAAGTTCGCGGCGTACGCGGACGTGGTGGCGGAGCGGCTCGGGGACCGGGTCGAGCGGTGGATCACCCTCAACGAACCGGCCGAACTGACCTTGCTGGGCTACGGGCTGGGGCAGCACGCGCCGGGGCGGCAGCTGCTGTTCGAGGCGCTGCCGGCGGCCCACCACCAGCTGCTGGGGCACGGCCTCGCCGTACAGGCGCTGCGGGCCCGCGGGGCGACGAGCATCGGGATCGCCAATTCGCACGGGCCGACCTGGACGGCGAGCGCGTCGGAGGCGGACACCGCGGCGGCCGATCTCTACGACCTGCTGCTCAACCGGCTGTTCGCGGAGCCGGTGCTGCTGGGGCGGTATCCCGACGAGGACCTGGCGGCCCTGCTGCCGGGGCCGGTCGCCGAGGACCTGAAGGTCATCGCGCAGCCGCTGGACTGGTACGGGATCAACTACTACCAGCCGACGCTGGTGGGCGCCCCGGGGGCCGAGGGGACGGCGGCGGGCGACTTCGGCGGGATCCGGCTGCCGCCCGAACTGCCCTTCGCGCCCCAGGAGATCGAGGGGTATCCGCGGACCGACTTCGGCTGGCCGGTGGTGCCGGAGGCGCTGACCGAGCTGCTGGTGTCGTTCCAGGAGCGGTACGGCGACCGGCTGCCACCCGTCGTGATCACCGAGAACGGGTGCTCCTACGAAGGCATCGAGGACGGCGAGCGGATCGCGTTCCTGGACGGGCATCTGCGGGCGCTGCACCAGGCCATGGCAGCCGGGGTGGACGTCCGGGGCTACTTCGTGTGGTCGCTGATGGACAACTTCGAATGGGCGGAGGGGTACGCGCGGCGCTTCGGGCTGGTGCACGTCGACTACGCGACGCTGGCACGGACGCCCAAGGCGTCGTTCCGCTGGCTGCGTGACGCCCTCCGGGAGCAGGCCCGGGGATGAGCCGCCCCGCCGCTCCGGAGGCGCTCACAGAGCCGACGGAGCGGGCCGGACGCGGGTGGACCGCCGCCCTGTCGCTGGCCAACGGGGCGATCTGGGTCGGCTGGTACGGCCCGCTCCAGATCCTGCTCGCCCTCCAGGCCGCGGAACTCGCGCCGCCGGGCACCGCGAAGGAGTCGGTGCTGGCGTGGGTGACGGGCGCCGGGGCCGTCGTCTCGATGGTGGCCAACCCGCTGTTCGGGGCGCTGTCGGACCGTACGGCCTCGCGGTTCGGGCGGCGCACCCCGTGGGTCCTCGCGGGAGTGCTGGGCGGGGCCGGGGCGCTGGTGCTGCTGGCCGGGGCGGGCACGCTCGTCGGGATGGCGCTGGGGTGGTGTCTGGTGCAGCTCACCCTCAACGCGGCGTTCGCGGCGATCACGGCGGCGGTGCCCGACCGGGTGCCGCACGGCCAGCGCGGGGCGGTGGGCGGCTGGCTGGGGGCCGCGCAGATCCTCGGGGTGGTGGCCGGGACGGGGCTGGCGACGGTCGCGGGCGGCGTGGTCGCGGGCTATCTCGCCTGTGCCGGCTTCACGGTGCTGGGCGCTCTCCCGTACGTACTGCTGCACCGGGACCCGGCGCTGCCGGCCGGGCGGCGTCCGGCGCTGCGCCTGCGGGCCCTGCTCGCCGGGTTCCGGATCAGCCCGCGCCGCCACCCCGATCTGGCGTGGGCCTGGCTGACCCGGTTCCTGATCAACCTCGGCAACGCGCTGGCCCTGCTGTACCTGCTGTATTACCTGCGGGATGTGCTGCACCGGCCGGACCCGGACGGCGGGGTGCTGGTGCTCACCGCCGTCAACGCGGTGACCCTGCTCGGGACGGTCGTGATCGGCGGCTTCTGGTCGGACCGGATCGGGCGACGGCAGCCGTTCGTGCTGTGGGCCGGGGTGATCATGACGGTGGCGACCGGGCTGCTGGCCGGGTGGCAGACCTGGCCGGGGGCACTGTGTGCCGCGGCGCTGCTGGGTGTCGGCTTCGGGGTCTTCACGTCCGTCGACTTCGCGCTGATGACGCAGGTGCTGCCGGCCGCAGCGGACCGCGGCAAGGACCTCGGCGTCATCAATATCGCCAACGCGCTGCCGCAGGTGGCCGCCCCGGTACTGGCCGCGCCGATCGTGCAGCACCTCGGCGGCTACCGGGTGCTGTACGGCGTCGCGGCGGCGATCGGACTGCTGGGGGCGCTGCTGGTGCGGCGGATCCGGGGCGTGGCGTAGGAGCCGGGTCGCCGGATCCGGTGCCTGGCACAGGGCCGTCGGCCGGGCCCTGGCCCGGAGTGGGTCAGAAGCCCAGCTTGCGCAGCTGCTTCGGGTCGCGCTGCCAGTCCTTGGCGACCTTGACGTGCAGATCCAGGAAGACGGGCGTGCCCAGCAGCGCCTCGATGTGCTTGCGGGACTTCATGCCGACCTCCTTCAGGCGCTTGCCCTTGGGGCCGATGATGATGCCCTTCTGGCTGGGGCGCTCGATGTAGACATTGGCGTGAATGTCCAGGAGCGGCTTGTCGGCCGGGCGGTCCTCGCGCGGCAGCATCTCCTCGACGACCACCGCGATGGAGTGCGGCAGCTCGTCGCGGACGCCTTCCAGCGCGGCCTCGCGGATCAGCTCGGCGACCATGACCTGCTCGGGCTCGTCGGTGAGGTCGCCCTCGGGGTAGAGCGGCGGGCTCTCCGGGAGCATCGGGACCAGCAGGTCGGCGAGCAGGGACACCTGGGTGTCACCGACCGCCGAGACCGGGATGATCTCCGCCCACTCGATGCCCAGTTCCTTGCCGAGCTGGTCGATGGCGATCAGCTGGGCGGCCAGCGCCTTGGAGTCGACCAGGTCGGTCTTGGTGACGATGGCGACCTTGGGGGTCTTCTTGATGTCGGCCAGCTCACCGGCGATGTAGCGGTCGCCGGGGCCGATCTTCTGATCGGCGGGCAGACAGAAGCCGATCACGTCGACCTCGGACCAGGTGGTGCGCACGACATCGTTCAGCCGCTCACCCAGCAGCGTGCGCGGCTTGTGCAGACCGGGGGTGTCGACGAGGACCAGCTGGGCCTCGGGGCGGTGCACGATGCCGCGGACCGTGTGGCGGGTGGTCTGCGGGCGGTTGGAGGTGATGGCCACCTTCGTGCCGACGAGCGCGTTCGTCAGGGTCGACTTGCCGGCATTGGGACGGCCGACGAAGCAGGCGAAGCCCGCACGGTGCGCGGCGGAGGACTCGGTACGAACGCTCATGGCGCCCATTCTCCCCGATCCCGGGCGCGCCTCCGACCATCGCGGTCCGGAGACGGCCGACGGGGGGCGCGAACGGCGCGGGGCGGCCCTCCGCTGCCGGTGGGCCGCCCCGCGCGCCGTCGTACGGCTGACCGGCTCAGGCCGGGGTCCCGCCCGCCGGGACGGTGCTGCGCAGCGCGCCGTCGAGGCCCGCGAGCAGCACCGGCGTCTCGGGGCCGCCGAGGTCCCGTACGGCCGCGCGGTCGGCGTCGCTGGCGCGCTCGGCGTCGGTCACCACGGCCGCGGCCTCCAGGGACGTGGCCCCGCTGGCGACGGCCATCGCGACGGCGGTCTGGAGCGCGCTGAGCTGTAGCGAGTCCAGGGCGACGGTGCCGGCGACATAGGTGCGGCCGGTCTCGTCGCGGACGGCGGCGCCCTCGGGCACGCCGTTACGGGCCCGCGCCGAGCGCGCGAGCGTGATGATCTTGCGGTCTTCGGGGTCCAGCGGTGCGGCTTCGCTCATACGGGCGAGCATATGCGGGGCGGTCGGAGGACCGTGGCAAGGGGCGACGGGCCGGTCCGCTCAAGGGGCGCCCGCCCCGGGCAGGGCTCCCCGGGGCTCCCCGGGCCGCCCCGGGCCGTCAGCCCGCGACCGAGGACATCCCGCCGCGCCGGCCCTCCGGAGAGGTGAGCCACGCCATCTTGTCCGCGGTGTCCTTCTCCGGAAGCGGATTGTGCAGCACGACATTGAGATCGGGACGGGCCGGCAGCCGCAGCTGGGTGACCTCGAAGAACAGCGCCCCGACCAGCGGATGGTGCAGCTCCTTCTGCCGCTGGCCGCCGTCCTGCACATCGCCGCGCCCCCACAGCGCGGCGAACTCCTCGCTGCACGCGGTGGCCTCGCGGACCACCTCGTCGAAGCCCTCGTCGCCGGGCCGCGCCGACCACGCGGCGCGGTACTCCGCCACCACCGAGGGGGCGTTCGCCTCCCAGCTCACCGCCCGCGCACGGTAGACGGGGTCGGTGAAGAAGGCGATCAGGCAGTTCGGCGAGACCCCGGGCCGGCCGTGGCCGAGCACCAGCCCCGCCGCGTCGTTGTAGGAGACGACGTTCCAGTAGGGGTCCATGATGTGCGCCGGGGACGGCATCCAGGCGTCGATCAGCCGCTGGAGGCCCGCGGACACATCGGTGCGGCCCAGTTCCTCGGCGTCCTGCCGCAACGGGGGGTTCAGCCCGGCCAGGACGTACAGATGCCGGCGCTCGGCGCCGCTGAGCCGCAGGACCCGGGCGACCGAGTCCAGCACCTGCGGCGAGACGGTGATGTCCCGGCCCTGCTCCAGCCACTGGTACCAGGACGCGCCGACCCCGGCGAGGACGGCGACCTCCTCGCGGCGCAGGCCCGGGGTGCGGCGGCGGCCGCCGTCGGGCAGGCCCGCCTCGGCGGGGGTGACCCGGGCGCGACGGCTGCGGAGGAAGTCGCGCAGGTCCTGGCGGCGGCGCGCGGTGTCCGGGTTGGCTGTGTTCGTGGCCACGTTCTCCCCCTGTTCGGCGTGGCTGGTGGTGCGGACACCACGATAAGTTCCCGCTCCCCACGCGGTGTTCCGGGGCCGCAGCCTCGTCCTATGCCGATAACCGACAGCACCGTTGCTCCTGATACACCGACGGGCGCCGCCCCCGCGCCCGTCGCCGCCCCGCACGCCGCGCCCGCCGCCGCGCGGATGACCCGGCGCGCCCAGCTCATCCTGCTGCTCCTGTGCGGCGCGCAGTTCATCATCGCGCTGGACTTCTCCATCCTGAATGTGGCGCTACCGGTGCTCGGCCGGGACCTGGGGATGGACCAGGCCGATCTCCAGTGGGCGGTCACCGCGTTCGCCCTGCCCTCGGGCGGTTTCCTGCTGCTGTCCGGCCGGATCGCCGATCTCTTCGGGCGGCGCCGGCTGTTCCTCATCGGGCTCGGACTGTTCACCGCGGCCTCGGTGCTGGCCGCGCTGGCCTGGTCCCCGGCGGTCTTCCTGGCCGGGCGGGCGCTTCAGGGCCTGGGCGCGGCGGTCATCGTGCCCACCGGGATGTCGCTGCTCACCACCACCTTCGCCGAGGGCCCGCAGCGTGCACGCGCGCTCGGCATCAGCGGCACCGTGCTCTCGATGGGCTTCACCATCGGCATGGTGCTGGGCGGGGTGCTGACCGATGCGCTGGGCTGGCGCTCCACCATGGGCCTGCTGTCCGTGGCCGGGGTGGCCGTCCTGGTGGGCGCGCCGCTGCTGCTGGCCGAGTCGCGGCATCCCGAGCGGCCGCGGATCGACGTGCCCGGCGCGGTCACCGTCACCGGCGGGCTGCTGTCGCTGATCTACGGCCTGTCGACCGCCGCCGAGCAGGGCTTCGGCCGCCCGGACGTGCTGGTGACGCTGCTCGCGGGGGTGGGGCTGCTGGCCGCGTTCGTGGTGGTGGAGTCGCGGGCCGCGCAGCCGCTGGTGTCGCTGCCGATGCTGCGCCGCCGGACCGTGGCCTGGGGCAATCTGGCGGGCCTGACGACCTTCGCGATGATGAGCACCGTCGTCTTCCTGCTGACGCTCTACCTCCAGGAAGTGCTGCGGCTGTCCCCCTTCCACACGGGCCTGGTGTTCGGGGTGCAGGGCGTGGTCTCGGCGTTCGCCGGCCTCGTCGCCCCGAAGGTCATCGGCCGGTTCGGTGCCCACCGCACCCTGCTGACCGGGCTGCTGATCCAGGCGGGTTTCACGGCCGCGCTGCTGAGGCTGGGCGCCGGCACGGGCCTGTGGCTGGCCCTGACCGGGGTGGCCCTCGGCAGCCTCGGCCATCTGTGGGCGATCATCTCGTACGGCGTGACCGCGACCTCCGGGGTGCCGGACGCCGAACAGGGCCTGGCCACCGGGCTGGTCACCAGCTCGCAGCAGGTGGGCATCACCCTCGGCATTCCGCTGCTGAGCGCGGTCGCCTCGGCGCATATCGCCGGACTGCGGGCGGACGGCAGCGGCTTCGCCCAGGCCACTCTGGGCGGCATCAAGCTGGCGCTGGGCCTGGACGCGGCGCTGCTCGCGGTGGTCGCGCTGCTGGTGGCGGCCGGGCTGCGGACGGTGCGTCCGGCGCGCCGCGGCTGAGGAAGAAGGTGGTTGCCCCGGTCCCCCGCCCCGGGGCAACCTGCGCTACAGGATTTCTCACGCATTGCGGTCACCGTCGGCGACCGCTTGAAGATCTTTCCATGGCGCCTGCCGCGGAATCCAGCTTCCCCGGATATGGCTTGCAGAACATTTCTGCTGCACTGGAGATAAGTAGCCGCGCGGGAGGCGGCAGCGGGTTTTATTCCCGGCAGTACCAGGAATTACGCGGCGAATTCCGCGGATGTTCAGCCGGCGGTGCGACCGCCCGCCGCCGATTCCTCGGTGGCGCTCGCACCCGCCGGCCGCACCGGCTCGCACAGCACCGTAATGATCTTGTTGCGGCGGCCGGCCGGGGATTCCGCGGTCAGCCGCAGCGCCTTCAGCGCCGGGTCGGAGGCGTCGCCGGAGAGGTCGACCTCGGCGGTGGCACCGGCGATCGGGACCCGGCCGAGGAGCTTGGCGAGCAGTCCGCCGACGGTTTCGACGTCCTCGTCGTCCAGCTCGGCCAGGCCGTACAGCTCACCGAGGTCGCCGATGTCCAGCCGGGAGGTGACGCGATAGCGGCCGTCGCCGAGATCCTCGACGGGCGGCAGTTCCCGGTCGTATTCATCGGTGATCTCGCCGACGATCTCTTCCAGAATGTCCTCGATGGTGACAATGCCGGCGGTGCCGCCGTATTCATCGATCACCACCGCGACATGATTGCGGTCCTGCTGCATTTCCCGCAGCAGATCACCGGCATTCTTGGTGTCGGGAACGAAAACGGCGGGGCGCATGGCCGTGGAAACCAGCTCGGACTCCGCGTCGCGGCTGATGTGGACCTTGCGGGCCAGGTCCTTGAGGTAGACGACGCCGACGATGTCGTCCTCGTTCTCGCCGGTCACCGGGATACGGGAGAAGCCGGAGCGCAGGGCGAGGGTCAGCGCCTGGCGGATGGTCTTGAACCGCTCGACGGCGACCAGATCCGTACGCGGCACCATCACCTCGCGGACGAGGGTGTCGCCGAGCTGGAAGACGGAGTGCACCATCCGGCGCTCCTCGTCCTCGATCAGCGACTCCTTCTCCGCGAGGTCCACCAGGGAGCGCAGCTCGGCCTCGGAGGCGAACGGGCCCTTGCGGAAGCCCTTGCCGGGGGTCAGGGCGTTGCCGAGGAGGATCAGCAGCTGCGGGATGGGGCCCATGATGCGGGCCAGCGGCAGCAGGACGTAGGCGGCGGCGGTCGCGGTGTTCAGCGGGTGCTGGCGGCCGATCGTCCGCGGTGAGACGCCGACGGCGACATAGGAGACCAGCACCATCACCGCGATGGCGACGGTCAGCGCCTCCCAGGTCGCGTCGAAGGAACGCAGACAGGCGTACGTCACCAGGACCCCGGCGGCCATCTCGCAGCCGACCCGCACCAGCAGGGCGACATTGAGATAGCGGGTGGGGTCGGCGGCGACGGCGGCGAGCCGGGCGCTGCCGCGGCGGCCGGAGCGGACGGCTTCCTCGGCCCGGAAGCTGGTCGTCCGGGCCAGCCCGGCCTCCGCGCAGGCTGCGAGCCAGGCGATCACGACGAGCAGGACCGCGACCGCGATCAGCTGGGTGGTCATCGGCTGTCCCGTCAGGTCACGGTGGGGGCCGGAGAGGGGCCGGTCAGGCCCCGCTCGGCGCGCCAGCCGTCAACGATCGCCGCCTGGAGACCGAACATCTCGGCCTTCTCGTCCGGCTCCTCGTGGTCGTAGCCGAGGAGGTGGAGGACCCCGTGGACGGTCAGCAGCTGGAGCTCCTCGTCCATGCTGTGCCCGGTCGGCGCCTCCTCGCCCTGCTTCTTGGCGACCTCCGGGCAGAGCACGATGTCACCGAGGAGGCCCTGCGGGGGCTCCTCGTCGTCCTTGGCCGGCGGACGCAGCTCGTCCATGGGGAAGGACATGACATCGGTCGGCCCCGGCAGGTCCATCCACTGGATGTGGAGCTGCTCCATGGCCTCGGCGTCGACGACGATCACGGACAGCTCGGAGAGCGGGTGGATGCGCATCCGGGCGACGGCATAGCGGGCGACATCCAGGATGGCCTGCTCGTCGATCTCGGTGCCGGACTCGTTGTTGACGTCGATGGACATGGGGAGGGTTGCTTCTCGCTTCTCGGGCCCGGCCCGATGGTTGCTGGGACCGCGGGTCGTGTACCCCGGCCGGCCGGGTGGCCGGCCGGCGGGCTCACGTGCCGTTGCGGCTGTCGTACTTCTCGTAGGCGTCGACGATACGGCCAACGAGCTTGTGCCGGACCACGTCCTTGCTGGTGAGCAGGGAGAAATGCACATCGTCGACGCCGTCCAGGATGTCCCGGACCTGGCGCAGACCGCTCTTCGTGCCGCCCGGGAGGTCGACCTGGGTGACATCGCCGGTGATGACGATCTTCGATTCGAAGCCGAGGCGGGTGAGGAACATCTTCATCTGCTCGGGGTTCGTGTTCTGCGCCTCGTCGAGAATGATGAAGGCGTCATTCAGGGTCCGGCCGCGCATGTACGCCAGCGGCGCGACCTCGATCGTCCCGGCGGCCATCAGGCGCGGGATGGAGTCGGGGTCGAGCATGTCGTGCAGCGCGTCGTAGAGCGGGCGCAGATAGGGGTCGATCTTCTCGTAGAGCGTGCCGGGCAGGAAGCCGAGCCGCTCACCGGCCTCGACCGCGGGGCGGGTCAGGATGATGCGGTTGACCTGCTTGGCCTGGAGCGCCTGCACGGCCTTCGCCATGGCGAGGTAGGTCTTGCCGGTGCCGGCCGGGCCGATGCCGAAGACGACGGTGTGCTCGTCGATGGCGTCGACATAGCGCTTCTGGTTGAGGGTCTTGGGCCGGATCGTCCGGCCGCGGTTGGAGAGGATGTTCTGAGTGAGCACCTCGGCGGGGGTCTCGCTCACCGCGCCCTCGCCGTCCTCCGCCGCGCGCAGCATGGCGATGGACCGTTCCACAGCGTCCTCCGTCATCGGTTGTCCGGTGCGGAGCACCAGCATCATCTCGTCGAAGAGGCGCTGGATGAGAGCCACTTCCCGGGCGTCACCGACAGCGCTGACCTCATTGCCCCGGACGTGGATGTCAGTCGCCGGGAAAGCTCTTTCGATCACGCGCAGAAGGGAGTCACCGGATCCCAGGACCGTCACCATCGGGTGCTTGGCCGGGACGGTGAACTGGGCGCGCGCCTGCGGTTGCGTGGGTGTCTGAGTCATAAGGCGGCTCGGTGGCCTGCTCAACCCCCATCCTTTGCTAATAAGAGGTGCCTGCCTGCACTCGACTCCTTGGGATACAAGAGTACGACGGAGCACTGACAGGCCCGAGGGCTTTTCCCGCCGGGGCAGGCGGGGGTGGCACCCCGCCCGTTCCCGGTGCGGCGGCCGACCGCGCCCGACCTGCCCCGCGGCGGCTCAGGCCGGGCGGCGGAAGCCGATGGTGGGGACGGCGCGGGCCAGTGGCGCCGGCCGGTACGCCGCGGGCAGCACCTCGTCCAGGAAGGCGTACTGGCGGCGCAGCACACCCGGTGCGCCCGCCTCATAGGCCCGCACCTGCTGCCACCAGGCGGCGATCTCCGCCCAGCCCGGCGCGGACAGCGAGCCGCCGAATTCCTGCACGGACAGCGCGGCGGACAGCCCCGCGAAGGCGAGCCGGTCGGTGAGCGGCCAGTCCGCGAGGGTGCCGGTGACGAATCCGGCGACGAAGACATCGCCGGCGCCGGTCGGGTCCAGCGCCTCCACGGCGATCGCGGGCACCTCGGCGCTCTCGCCGGTCCGGCCGTCCACCGCGTAGGCGCCCTCCGAACCCAGCGTGACCACCGCGAGCGGCACCCGGTCGGCGAGCTCGCGGGCGGCGGCACGCGGGCAGTCCGTGCGGGTGTAGCGCATCGCCTCCTCGGCGTTGGGCAGGAACGCCTCGCAGTGCTCCAGGTCGGCGAGGTCGGCCGGGTCCCAGCGGCCGCTGTCGTCCCAGCCCACGTCCGCGAAGATGCGGCTGCCGCGGCCCGCCGCGCAGCCCAGCCAGGGCTCCCGCCGGCCCGGAACCAGCGAGGCGATGCAGGCGCGGGACGGCGGCGGGCAGCCGGGGGCGTGCTTGCCGTCGAAGGCGAAATCGGGCGGCGGCGCCTCGTGGCCGTGCGACACCATCGTGCGTTCGCCCTCGTACGCCATGGAGACGGTGACCGGGGAGTGCCAGCCGGGGACGGTGCGGGACAGCGCCAGGTCGATGCCCTCGCCCTGTTCGAGCACCTCCCAGCAGTACTCGCCGTAGTGGTCGTCGCCGAAGGCCGCGGCGAGCGAGGTGCGCAGCCCGAGCCGGGCCAGGGCGGTGGCCATGTTGGCGACGCCGCCGGGACTGGAGCCCATCCCGCGGGCCCAGGACTCGGTGCCGCGGACCGGGGCGGAGTCCAGGCCGGTGAAGATGATGTCCAGGAAGACCGAGCCGGTGAGGTAGACGTCGGTGCGCGGATCGCCGTCGGCGCGCACACCGGCCAGCGGATCGAGGGCCGCGGGCACGGCGGCCGGGCCCACGGGCGGAAGGTCATCGCGTCGGCTGCTCACCGTGCTCTCCCCTCTCGTATCTGCACGTGCCGCCAGTGTGCCTGATGCTGCGGTACGTTCCGCCCCATGAGGCTCACGATTCTGGGCGGGGGCGGTTTCCGGGTGCCGCTGGTCTACCGCGCCCTGCTGGACGACCCGGGACGCGCCGTCTCCGAGGTGGTGCTGCACGACACCGATCCGCGCCGGGTGGCGGTGATCGCCGAGGTCCTGGCGCGGCTGGCGCAGGGGCATCCGGCGCCGGTGCCCGTACGGGTCGCGGAGGGGCTGGACGAGGCGCTGGCCGGCGCCGGTTTCGTCTTCTCGGCGATCCGGGTGGGCGGCACGGCGGGCCGGGTGCGGGACGAACGCATCCCGCTGTCCGAGGGCGTGCTCGGCCAGGAGACGGTCGGCGCGGGCGGTGTCCTCTACGGCCTGCGGACGATCCCGGTGGCGCTGCACATCGCCGAGCGGGTCGCGGCGCTCGCCCCGGAGGCCTGGGTCATCAACTTCACCAACCCCGCGGGCATGGTCACCGAGGCGATGTCCCAGGTGCTCGGCGACCGCGTCATCGGGATCTGCGATTCGCCGGTGGGGCTGGTGCGCCGCGCGGCGCGGGCGGCCGGCGCGGACCCGGACCGGACCGGTTACGACTATGTGGGGCTCAACCACCTCGGCTGGCTGCGGTCGTTGACGCTGGACGGCACGGATCTGCTGCCGGGGCTGCTCGCCGACGAGGACGCGCTGGGCTCCTTCGAGGAGGGCCGGCTGTTCGGCGGGGACTGGCTGCGGACCCTGGGCGCGCTCCCGAACGAGTATCTGCACTACTACTACTTCCGCCGCGAGACCCTCGACTCCGTACAGGACACCAGGGAGACCCGCGGCGAGTTCCTCGACCAGCAGCAGGGCGGCTTCTTCGAACGGGCCGCGGCGGCCGGCGGCCCGGACGCGGTGTACGCCCTGTGGGAGCGGACCCGGCTGGAGCGCGAGGAGACGTATATGGCGCACAGCCGGGAGGCCAGTGGCGGCTGGCAGCGCGACAGCCACGATCTGGAGGGCGGCGGCTACGACCGGGTGGCGCTGGCGCTGATGCACGGCATCCTGGGCGGCGGCGGCACCCGGCTGATCCTCAATGTCCGCAACGGGACGACCGTGCCGCAACTGGCGCCGGACGCGATCGTGGAGACGGTGTGCGAGGTGACCGCACAGGGCGCCCGGCCACTGCCCTGCGCACCGCTGCGGGAGGACCAGCTGGGCCTGATGCTGCAGGTCAAGGCGGTGGAACGGGCAACGGTGGAGGCCGCGCTCTTCAAGGACCGCACCGCCGCGCTACGGGCCCTGGCCCTGCACCCCCTGGTGGACTCCCCGACGGTGGCCGCCCGCATCCTGCAGCGGGCGGCCGGGGAGGGGTAGGGACGGCCCCTGCCCCTCCCCCGCCGACGACAGGAGCCGAAGGGGTTACCCGAACGACCGGGCAGACCTCAGGAGTTGGTGCACCGCTTGTATTCCTCCCGGAGGACCGCGGCCTTGCGGGCCGACTCCGACGCCATTGCGTCGTACCGCCTGATCTTCACCGTGTCCGGGTGGGCCTTGGCCTGCTCCTTCGCGATGGCCACCTGATACTCGTCGGTCTGACGCTCGGCCTTGCGGGCGGGCGTCAGGTACTCCTTCTCGCAGTTGCGCCCGCTCGTGGCAGCGGCGCCGGCAGACACCGCACCGGCCGGCGCGACCCCGGCGAACGTGATCCCGGCGACGGCGACCGTGGTGACGGCCAAGGCCAGCGAGCGGCTTACTCCGCGCATGATGTGCATTCCCCCAGAGGAAGTTGAGTCGAACTGCCCGGTCACGGACAGGAATTGACGGCTCGACATGACGCTGGTCCGGCGCCATGCGGCTCGAACAGTGTATCGAATTGGGGGGTGTGGGCGGGCCCCCGAATACCCTTCATGAGGGCGCACGCGGATCGCGGAACACCCCTCCACCCCACCGCCGCGGGCTGCGGGGGAGGGATGAGCGACGGAATACCCCTGGCCCCCGCCGCGTTGTGGCCCCGAGGGGGCGCCCGCACCCCCTACGGGAAGTGTTCGCCCCTCCCCTAAGGCATCCCCCCAGCGGTCCCCGGTTTCCGAACCAGCCGCCGCAGCCTCGTTCTTCAGGCTCTCCCAGGGACATTTCCCCTGCTCACGCCCGAGTTAGCCGGACGTTAGCGGGGCGGCAGCCTTGCGCTAGTGGCCCCGAGCAGAGTGGTGGTCGTACCGAGGAAACAGCGACACACCGACCGTCCTGGGGGACCCGAAATGAGCGCCAACACCACTGCCCGCACCGTCCGTCGCCGAAGCCTGCGGATCGCCGTGGCGGCCCTGACCGCGGCCGCCGGCCTGACGCTGACCGCCTGCTCCGGTTCGGAGGCCAACACGGGGCCCGCGGGCCAGTCGGATTCGGGCATGGCCGTCGAGTCCAGCGGCACGGGCTCCGACGCCAAGGAGCAGGGCTCCGGCGCTCAGGCGGACCCCGGTGCCAAGACGGACGCCAAGACCGACGCCAAGGCGGGCGCCGGGGCCAAGAAGCCCGGCACGAACGCCGCCGGAAGTGGCGGGTCGGGCTCGGGCGTCGAACGCTGTCACACCTCCGGTCTGAAGGCGGCGTTCGCGACGGGTGAGGACGCGGTCCCGGACCCGGACGCGGGCGGCTCGACGACCACCAGTGTCGTGCTGACCAACAAGGGCAGCCGCACCTGCAAGATCGGCGGCTTCCCGGGCGTGGACCTCAAGTCCGAGAACGGCGGCGAGCGCTGGTCGCTGGCCCGCTCGTCGGCCAAGCACAGCTCGATCACCCTGGCGCCCGGCGACAGCACCGACTTCACCATCAACGTGGCCCTGACGAAGGAAGAAGAGGGCTTCTACCAGCCCGCCTTCGCGGACGTCACGCCGCCCAACGAGACCAAGTCGATCACCATCAAGTGGCCCTGGGGCACGCTCGTCGACCAGCGCAGCGCCACCCACCCGGGCACTTTCGTGAACCCCATCGGCTGACCACCTGGGCGCCGCCCTGGACATCAGCCGGGAACTCTCTGAGCCCGACCAGCTCAGAACGTGCAAAACAAGTAAGGAGATCACCATGAAGTCGTGGCGTACTCGAATCGGTGTCGGTCTCGCGGTCGGTGCCGCAGCGGTCGCCATCCCGCTGACCTCCACCGCCGCCTTCGCCGCCCCGCCCCCCGGCGATGGCTGGGTCCCCATTGGCGCCGAGAAGTACCCCTCGAAGGCGGAGTGCGAAGCGAAGGAACTCCCGTACGCCCAGGCGAACGGGTACCACGAGGTGTGGTGCGACGACAGCAAGGCCATCATGCCCATTTTCAACCGCTGACCGCTCTCCCCCGGCGAGGACTCGTCCCGCCGACCTCGCGTCAAGAAGGCCGCTGCCCCGGTGTGACACACCGGGGCAGCGGCCTTCCCGCGATCCCTGCGGACGCGCTCTGGGGCCCGCCGTTCTAGTGCCCCCGTTTGATCCACTCCTCCAGGTGCGGGGCCTCCGCCCCGATGGTCGTCGGATCGCCGTGTCCGGTGCGGACCTCCGTCTCCGGGGGCAGCGTCAGCAGCCGGTCCCGGATCGAGGCGACGATCGTCGGGAAGTCCGAGAAGGACCGGCCGGTGGCGCCGGGGCCGCCCTGGAAGAGGGTGTCGCCGGTGAAGACGGTGCCCAGGTCGGGCGCGTGGAGGCAGACCCCGCCGGGGGCGTGGCCCGGGGTGTGCAGCACGGTCAGGTCCGTACCGGCGATGGTCAGCACCTGGCCGTCCGCCAGCTCCGCGTCCGGTGGGGTGTCCGGGTGGGTCAGCTGCCACAACGGCAGGTCGGCGGGGTGCAGATGGATCCGGGCGCCGGTGCGCGAGGCGAGCGCCGGGGCGGCGTCGATGTGGTCGTTGTGCCCATGGGTGCAGATGATGGCGCGCAGCGTCCGGCCGCCGAGGGCCTCGACGATGGCGTCGGCGTCATGGGCGGCGTCGATGACGATCGCCTCGTCGTCGTCGCCGACGATCCAGACGTTGTTGTCGACGTCCCAGGTGCCGCCGTCGAGGGAGAAGGTGCCGGAGGTGACGAGGTGGTCGATGCGGGCCGCCATCAGAGGGTCACCACCGAACGCAGCACGTCGCCCGCGTGCATCCGCGCGAAGGCCTGCTCGACGTCCTCGATGCCGATGGTCTCGGTGACGAACGCCCCCAGGTCGATCCGGCCCTGGAGATGGAGATCGACCAGCATCGGGAAGTCGCGGGAGGGCAGGCAGTCGCCGTACCAGGAGGACTTGAGGGCGCCGCCGCGGCCGAAGACGTCCAGGAGGGGGAGTTCCAGGGTCATCTCCGGGGTGGGGACGCCCACCAGGACGACGGTTCCGGCCAGGTCACGGGCGTAGAACGCCTGCCGGTAGGTCTCCGGGTGGCCGACCGCCTCGATGACGACGTCCGCGCCGAAGCCGCCGGTCAGCTCGCGGATCGCCTCGACGGGGTCGGTGGAGCGGGAGTTGACGGTGTGGGTGGCGCCCATGGAGCGGGCGGTCTCCAGCTTGCGGTCGTCGATGTCCACCGCGATGATCTTGGCCGCGCCGGCCAGCCGGGCGCCCATCACGGCCGCGTCGCCGACCCCGCCGCAGCCGATGACCGCGACCGCGTCGCCGCGTGCGACGCCGCCGGTGTTGAGCGCGGCGCCCATGCCCGCCATGACGCCGCAGCCCAGCAGACCGGCCGCCGCGGGCGCGATCTCGGGGTTGACCTTGGTGCACTGTCCGGCGGCGACCAGCGTCTTGTCGGCGAAGGCGCCGATGCCCAGCGCGGGACTCAGCTCCGTGCCGTCCTTCAGCGTCATCTTCTGCCGGGCGTTGTGGGTGTCGAAGCAGTACTGGGGGCGGCCGCGCAGACACGCCCGGCACTGTCCGCACACCGCCCGCCAGTTGAGGATGACGAAATCGCCGGGCGCCACATCGGTGACGCCGGAGCCGACCGACTCCACCACACCGGCCGCCTCGTGCCCGAGCAGGAACGGGAAGTCGTCGTTGATGCCGCCCTGCTTGTAGTGCAGATCGGTGTGGCACACCCCGCACGTCTGGATCTCCACCACGGCCTCGCCGGGACCCGGGTCCGGCACCAGGATGGTCTCCAGCCGGACCGGTTCGTTCTTCCCCGGCGCAATCACGCCGCGCACTTCCTGTGCCATCGGGACAGCCCCTTTCAAAGATCACTTACGGGGACCACTGTGGCGCACCGCCACCGATCCGTGCCTCACCGTACGCGTGCCGGGCCACCGCGCACAGGACCACGGCCGGGTCCGTGATCTCTGCCCCCGGGGGCGCCGGCCGCGGGCCCCCGGGGTCACCAGCGCGGCGTGGCCGGGGTGACCCAGCCGGGGTCCGCGTGCCGCATGGCAGCCTCGTCATCACGGTCGTGCAGTCCGCCGTCGTCGGCCTGCCAACGGCGGTGCAGTGCGGCGAGCCGGTCGCGGTCGAGGGTGATGCCGAGGCCGGGGGCGTCGCTGACGTCCACCCGGCCGTCGCGGAAGCCGATCCGCTCGGTGAGGACGTCCTCGGTCTGCCAGGGGTAGTGGCTGTCGCAGGCGTGGTCGAGGTGCGGCACGGTCGCCGCGACCTGGGTCATCGCGGCGAGACTGATGCCCAGGTGGGTGTTGGAGTGCATGGACAGGCCGACGCCGAAGGTGCGGCAGACGGCGGCGAGTTCCCGGGTGTTACGCAACCCGCCCCAGTAGTGGTGGTCGGCGAGCACGATCTGGACGGCGTCCCGGGCGAACGCCTCGGCGATCTCGTCGAAGGTCGTCACGCACATGTTCGTGGCCAGCGGGAGGCCCGCCCGTCCGGAGGTGGCGGCCGCTCCGCGCAGGGCGGCCGCCACCTCCGCCATCCCTGCCGTGCCGCTCGTCGGGTCCTCCAGATACTCCAGGACGTCCGCCAGCTCGTCCGCGACCCGGCAGGAAGTCGGCACGCTCCAGGCGCCGTTGGGGTCCAGGCGCAGCGGCCGTCCGGGGAACTCGGCGGCCAGCGCCCGGACCGCGGCGATCTCCTCGTCGGGCGGGAAGACGCCGCCCTTGAGCTTGAAGGAGGTGAAGCCGTGGGTGTCGGCGAACCGGCGGGCCTGGGCGACGACACCGGCGGGGTCGAGCGCCGCGCCCCAGTCGTCGTGTTCGCCGTGGCCGCCGGGGTGTTCGGCCCAGCGGTAGAAGAGGTAGGCGCTGAATTCCACCCGGTCGCGGACCTTGCCGCCGAGCAGGGCGTGTACGGGCAGTCCGGTGGCCCGGCCCCAGGCGTCCAGGCAGGCGACCTCGAAGCCGGAGAGGACGGAGAGCCGCAGCTTTCCGGCGGTCCGGACGCCACGCAGCCCGCCGACGTCCACGGCCCCGGCGCCGGTCGCGCCCGGCGGGTCCCCGCACACCTCGGCGGCCAGCTCGGGCAGTCCGTTCAGATCCGTGACCGACC
The DNA here is from genome assembly GCF_030406865.1 of Streptomyces sp. P9-2B-2. Classification (NCBI taxonomy): domain Bacteria; kingdom Bacillati; phylum Actinomycetota; class Actinomycetes; order Kitasatosporales; family Streptomycetaceae; genus Streptomyces; species Streptomyces sp. P9-2B-2. The sequence goes on from NZ_CP129126.1 coordinate 3,063,151, forward strand.
GGCCGATCAGCGCACCGGCCAGCGACTGGGCCAGGGCCAGGTAAGCGGTGTCCCCGTAGGTCTCGCCGAGCCCGGTGGCGCCGCTCTCGGTGGTCACCTCGATGATCAGCCGTGGGGTGTACGGCTGGTGGACGCCCTGCGTGTTCAGCAGCGGCGGATCGGCCACCAGGACCGGGGTGAGCCGGACCTCGGTAAGGGTGAGGCCGTGCCGGGCACCGGTCATCCAGAAGCTCCTACCAAGCCGAGGGCAGTTTTCCTATGTAGATGACGTCTACGGATGGAGTGGGAGGTTAGGGATCCCGCACAGTGATCGTCAATTCCCGCACCGCGGTCAGCTTTTACCAAGGGTTGAATCTGCGCGCGTAGATACGGATGTGAGGCTCTGTTAGACCTACGGGGTCCGCTCATGTCTCCCGGAGGAGCCGCGCATGCCCCGTACCGCCCGTTTCCGCCCCGCCCTCTCCCGCAGGGCCCGCCTCGGCGCCACCACGGTCGCCGCCCTCGTCGCCGGCACCGCCGTCTTCGGCATCGGCCAGGCCACCGCCGAACACTCCGTACCGCGCACCGACAAGGAGATCCCGAACCTCACGCAGGTGCAGGACAAGATCAAGGCGTACTACGGCGACACGGTGACGGCGGACGGCGAGCACTACGCCTCCCCGCGCAGCAACTACGCACATCAGGTCCGCGGCATCGAGGCCAAGGCCCGCACCTATCTGTCGAAGGCCCTCGCGCGGCACGACCGTACGGGCAAGAAGGCCAAGCCGGCCATCGTGCTCGACATCGACGACACCACCCTGCTCACCTACAACTACGAGCTCCAGGTGGGCTTCCACTTCACCGAGGAGAGCCAGGACAAGTACCTGGCCGGCACCGACATGGACCCGGTCTTCGGCATGGACCGGCTGGTCAACTGGGCGCACGACAAGGGTGCCGAGGTCTTCTTCCTCACCGGCCGCAAGGAGGCGCAGCGCGCCTGGAGCGTCCGCAACCTCAAGAACGTCGGCTACGGCATGCCCCTGGACCGGCGGCACGTCTACCTGAAGGACAAGGAGCACCCGCCGGCCTACCTGCCCTGCGGCTCCACCTGCACGACCATCGAGTACAAGTCGGGCACCCGCAAGCACATCGAGTCCCTCGGCTACAACATCGTCGCCAGCTTCGGGGACCAGTACAGCGATCTGCGCGGCGGTGCCGCGGACCGGACGTTCAAGATGCCCAACCCGATGTACTACCTGCCGTAGGCGGCGGCTCACGGCTCCGGTCCCACGGGGGCCGGACCGGGCGGCGTCACGCCCCGGCCCGCCGCCCTCAGCGCCGTGTGGGCAGCGGCACCCGCGACAGGTCCTGGGCGATGGTCAGTTCGCCGGTGTACCCCGCCGCGCGGGCCTGCCGCTCGAACTCCGTGGGGTCGTCGTAGCGCTGCGAGAAGTGCGTCAGCACGAGATGCCGCACACCGGCCTGTGTAGCCACCTCCGCGGCCTGCCCGGCGGTCAGATGCCCGTGGTCCACGGCCAGCTGGACGTCCTCATCCAGGAACGTCGACTCGATCACGAGCATGTCCGCCCCCTCGGCGAGCGCATGGACCCCGGGGCACAGCCGGGTGTCCATGACGAACGCGAACCGCTGGCCCCGCCGCCGCTCGCTCACCTCGTCGAGGGTGACGCCGTTCAGCTCACCGAGCTGCTTGAGCCGCCCGATGTCCGGCCCGGCGATACCGTGCTCCGCCAGCCGGTCCGGCAGCATCCGGCGGGTGTCCGGCTCGACGAGGCGGTAGCCGTACGACTCGACCGGGTGGGAGAGCTTGCGCGCCTCCAGGACGTACGCCGGCGAGCGCTCCAGCTCACCGTCGACGGCGACCGGCCGCTGGACCAGCCGGACCGTCTCCCGGTAGGCGGTGGCATAGCGCAGCCGGTCGAAGAAGTGCTGCCCGCTGGCCGGGTAGTGGGCGGTGACCGGGTGCGGCACCCGGTCGAGGTTGATCCGCTGGATCACACCGGCCAGGCCGAGCGAGTGGTCACCGTGGAAGTGCGTGATGCAGATCCGGTTCAGGTCGTGCGCGGCGACCCCGGCCCGCAGCATCTGGCGCTGGGTGCCCTCGCCGGGGTCGAAGAGCAGCCCCTGGCCGTCCCAGCGCAGCAGATAGCCGTTGTGGTTGCGGTGCCGGGTGGGCACCTGGCTGGCGGTGCCGAGGACCACCAATTCACGTACGGACACGGTCGGTTATCCGGGAGGCCACTGGAGGCCGCGGCCGCCGAGCACGTGCAGGTGCGCGTGGAAGACGGTCTGGCCCGCGCCCGCGCCGGTGTTGAAGACGACCCGGTAGCCCCGGTCCTCCACCTTCTCCTCGGCGGCGACCTCCCGGGATTCCCGCAGTATGTCGGCGATGATCTGCGGTTCGGCGGCGGCGAGGGCCGCGGCGTCCTGGTAGTGCACCTTGGGGACGATCAGGACATGGGTCGGCGCCTGGGGGTTGATGTCGCGGAAAGCGACCGTGGTCTCCGTCTCCCGGACGATGGTCGCCGGCACCTCCCTCGCCACGATCTTGCAGAACAGGCAGTCGGCCTGCGGTTCTCCCGCCACGGGTGGCTCCTCCCAGGTCATCCGTCCGGCGCACGGTGCGCACGGCCTCGGATGCTACCGGGCGGGCCGCACCGGAGCGTCCACCCGGCCCCCGCCGCGCGGCCGCGCCCGCCCGGGCCCGGCCCCGCGGCGGGCACGCCCGCGGATCGGCCGGGCGCCGGGCCGCCGGATCATTAAGCTGGGCGGTGATCCCTTTCGCCCACAACCGGGAGTTCTGCACCATGGCAACCACGCGCACCGCCAAGACCCACTGGGAAGGCAACCTCCTGGAGGGCAAGGGCACCGTCGCCCTGGAGTCCTCCAAGGTCGGTACGTACGACGTGAACTGGCCCGCCCGCGCGGAGCAGCCCAACGGCGTCACCAGCCCCGAGGAGCTGATCGCCGCGGCCCACTCCTCCTGCTACTCGATGGCCTTCTCGCACGGCCTGGCCGGCAAGGGGTACACCGTCGAGGCCCTGGACACCCAGGCCGATGTCACCTTCCAGCCCGGTGAGGGCATCACCGGCATCGCCCTGACCGTCAAGGCCCGTGTCCCCGGCCTGTCCGAGGAGGACTTCCAGGCGGCGGCCCAGGACGCCAAGGCCAACTGCCCGGTGAGCCAGGCGCTGGCGGGCGTCAAGAACATCACGCTGGCAGCCGAGCTGATCTGACGGGACGGCCGGCCGGGCCGGTCCTCCGAGTGTGAACGGCGGTGCGCCGGACGGCCCCTGGGGCACGTCCGGCGCACCGTCGCGTTGTCAGTGGGCCGTGCCACGATCTTCATGCTGCGGAAGGGCCCGGTGCCGTTCCGCGGACGGCCGCCCGCCCGCCCCGCGAAGGGACTCCCGCACGTGAACCACCGCTCCGCCACCCAGCTCCGTCCGGCCCTGCGGCTCGCCGCGCCGGACACCGCCGATGCGCTCGCCGAGCGGCTGCGCCCGGAGCTGCTGGCCGCGCTGACCGACCGGTTCGGGCTGCCGGAGGAGATGGTGGAGACCCTGACCGGGCCGGGCGGAGCGGCGCTGCGGGCCGCGCTGGAAGCCGATCCCGAGGCGTTCTTGCTGCGGGCGGCGGAGACCGGCGATCCGGTGATCGCCCGCGCGGTGTGGCGGGCGCGCTACCGCATCGCTCCGGACCGGACCAGGCGCGCGAGGGACCTGCCGGACCTGCTGCCGGCGATTCTGCGCGCCGCCGACACCACGGACCCGCGCTGGGAGGCCGAGGACGGTCTCCTCCCGCTGCTCCAGGAGGAGGCCGGCCGCATGGAGCTGCTTCCCGTCCTGACCGGCCCGTTCCCCCAGCTGATCTCCTTCACCCTGGTCCAGGTGGCCCGGTTCCTCCCGATGCCGGTCGCCCTCGACGCCTGTATCGCCCTGGTGCAACTCGCGGGCGCCAAGGGGCTGCTGGCCTTCGCCGACGGTGTCGAGCGGATCGAGGACTTCGACCTCGGGCGCCCGGAGCTGCTGGACCTGATGCGGGAGGCCGCGGCCGACGACGACCCGGAGTCCTTCCTGAGGGAGCGGCGGCCGGCCGGCGAATGGACCGACCCCGACGCGCTGCGGGCCCTGATGATGCTCCGTGAGGGCAGCCACCCGGGTCCCCGACCCGCCGCCCTGGACTGGGAACTGGTCCGCCGCGAGCACGCCCGCCTGCCCTTCGAGACCGAGCCGTCGCACGGCTACGGCCGCCACAACGGCAACCGCCTGCTGCAGCTCACCCGGTGGGAAGGCTGCCCGGACGACCTCGTCATGGAGTGCTTCCGCGCCAGCCCCTGGACCACCGCGCGGGTCGCCGCCGAGCTGCCGTTCGAGGCGCTGGTGGGGCCCGAGGCGGCGGCCGGCAAGGTGCCTTTCGACGACGCCCTCGGGCGCGGTCTCCGTACGGGCCGGCTGCCGGTGGACCGCCTGCTGGCGGAGGTGACACCGGCGGTGGAGGTGCTCGGCTCGCTGCCCTACGACCACGAGCCGACCCGTAAGGCCCTCGCCGGGCTGCTCGACCGGCTCGGCACCGACCCGGTCAACTGGCTGACCTGCTACGCCCGGATGGGCCGGGCCCGGGGCAGTGTCGCCGAGCTCATCGACGACGCCGCCTCGGCCGCCTCCCGCCAGAAGCGCAACACCAGCTGGCCACGCCCCCTGGAGGCGGTGTTCCCGGCCACTCCCCCCGAGGCGTCCCGCGCCGCGTTCCTGAACCTGTTCCAGTGCGCCTCCGAAGAGGCCCAGATCGCCGTCGTCCCGCACTTCGACGCCCGCGCCGTGCAGCACCTCCTGGTATACGGCGATCCGGCACCGGCCGTCCGGGAGGCGGTCATCGCCGCCCACGGCGTGGCGGCACAGGCCGCCCAGGCCGCCACCCCGTCCCTCTCCCCCGAGAGGCTGGCGTACCTCCTCGACCTCGACGAACCCCGGGTGGACGCCAACCTGTTCTTCCACTGCCGCATCGACCAGCAGGAACGGGTGCGGATGCTCGCCGGGCGGCTGCGCGGCGGCGGCACCCGCCCCGTCCCCGACGAACTGCTCCATGTCCTGCGGGAGACCAACCTCGGCCACTACCGTCACTGGCTCATCGCCGGCCTGGACTCCGGTGACCTGGGCGTGGCGCGCACGCTCATCGGGCGGCTGAAGCTGCGGATACCCGCGGCCCGGCTGCGGCTCCTGGTGGCCGTATGGCAGCGCGGCGGCCCCGACGCGGTCCGCGAGATCCTGGCGCTGGACCGCCTCCCGGTCACCCTCCGCCGGCAGACCGAGAAGCTCCTCGACCTCCCGGACGGCCTCGACCGGCTGCGCGCCCGCCTGGCCGCCGAGGAGGACCCGGAGAAACTGCTGGAGTTCCTCAACAAGGCGCCGGGCTACGACGGCAGCCAGCCGCACAAACTCACCGGCGACGGCATCCCGCTCCCCTGGCCCGAGCTGATCGTGGCGTACCGCTCCGGCAGCCTGACCCCCAGCGTGGCCCAGGACCTCGCGGAACGCACGGACTGCCCACGCGAACTACTGCTGGCCCTCCTGCCGAACACCCCGGAGCTGGACCGCCACAGCACCGCATGGCCCCAAATCGCCCTCCGGAACGGCACACTCACCCCCGAAGACATCCTGACCCACGCCGCCCCCGCACGCCGGGCCCTCTCCCACCTCCGCCACGCCCTCAACTCCGCAGAGCAAAAGCCCGACCGCCGGCAACTCCACACACAAGCAGCCACACTGACCACCGCACACCTGGGCCCCGACCCCGAAGCCTGGGCCGTAGCTCTCCAGCTACTCCCGACCTTCGCCGGCACCCTCCCAGAACTGTGCGCAACAGCAGCCGCAATCACACGCCCAACAGCCTGACCCAGGAGGCAGCCGCCACGTCTGTGCCCAAAACCCACCAGCGGCACCGAACCACCCACACCAACCCCCCGCCGGCCTCTCCCCACCCCTCAACGGGAGGTGACGGGCCGGAGCGGGTGGGGGTGTCCGGACGTAAAGCGAAGCAGTCCGGACACCCCCACCCGCGCAGGCCCGTCACCGCACCCAACAGCCCCGCGCAGCGGACCCGCCCGCCGCAGGCGAAAAACGGCGAGGGCACCGCGTCAGCGGGCCACAAACGCCGAGCAACCCCCACGGCGAAAAAGCCAAAAACGTGGGGCAAAAGCAAAGCGCAGCGGACCGGTTAGGCCCACCGCCCCGTACGCCCCAACAGCAACGCGACGGCCGCCGTCCCGGCCGTCGACGTGCGCAGCACGCTCGCCCCCAGCCGGTAAGGCCTCGCGCCGGCCTCGGCGAAGGCGGTGAGCTCCTCCGGGGAGACTCCCCCTTCCGGGCCGACGACGAGCACGATCCGGCCCTCGGCGGGGAGTTCGGCGGTGGCGAGCGGTGCGCTGCCCTCCTCGTGGAGGACGGCCGCGAAGTCGGCGTCGGCGAGCAGCGCGGCCACCTGCTTGGTCGTCAGCGGGTCGGCGACCTCGGGGAAGGTCAGCCGGCGCGACTGCTTGCCGGCCTCGCGGGCGGTGGCCCGCCATTTGCCCAGCGCCTTGGCGGCCCGCTCGCCCTTCCACTGGGTGACACAACGCGCCGCCGGCCAGGGCACGATGGCGTCCACCCCGGTCTCGGTCATCGTCTCGACGGCCAACTCCCCGCGGTCGCCCTTGGGGAGCGCCTGGACGACGGTGATCGTGGGGCGGGGCGGGTCCTCGGTGCGCAGTCCGGTGACCGCGACGGTGAGCCGGTCCTTGCCCTCGACAGCGGCGACCGTGCCGTAGGCGCCGGTGCCGTGACCATCCGTCAGGACGACCTCTTCACCGGCCCGCAGCCGGCGCACCGACACCGCGTGCCGGCCCTCGGGACCGTCCAGCATCAGGGTGCCACCGGCCCGTACGCCCGCGAGGGACTCGACGAGGAACACCGGCGCGGTCATGCCGCGCCGCCGTTGGCGGGGCGCTGCAACGCGGCGCGCGCGGCGTCCAGTTCGGCCGCCAGCACCTCCACCAGCTGGCGGGCGGGCAGCTCCCGCGCCAGCCGGTGTCCCTGCCCCGCCCACAGGTTCATGCCCTGGGCGTCGCCCGCCTTGGCGGCGGCCTTGCGCACGGTGGAGGTGAGGTAGTGGACGGCCGGGTAGGCGGCCGGTGCGTAGGGGCCGTGTTCGCGCAGGAAGCGGTTGACCAGCCCGCGGGCCGGCCGCCCGGAGAACGCCCGGGTCAACTCCGTATGGGTGAACAGGGGGTTGGTCAGTGCCTGCTTGTGCAGCGGGTTGGCGCCCGACTCGGGGGTGGCGAGGAAGGCGGTGCCCAGCTGCGCCATGGTCGCCCCGGCGGCCAGCACCGCCGCGATCTGCGCCCCGCGCATCAGCCCGCCCGCGGCGATCATCGGGATCTGTACGGCCTCCCGGATCTGGCCGAGCGCCGCCAGCAGCCCGAGCCCCGCGCCGGTCCCGTCCGCATGCGGGTCGTCCCGGTGGGTGCCCTGGTGGCCGCCGGCCTCCACGCCCTGCACACACACCGCGTCCGCGCCCGACCACTGCGCGGCCTGTGCCTCGGCTGCGGTGGTGACCGTGACGATGGTGTACGTACCGACCTTGGCGAATGCGTCGAGGACGGCGCGCGAGGGGCAGCCGAAGGTGAAGGACACCACCGGCACCGGGTCCTCGCGCAGTATCGCGAGCTTGGCCTCGTAGCCGTCGTCGATGGGCCCGTCGGTGTCGCCGAGTTCGGTCTCGTACCAGGTGGCCTCACCGGCGAGCTGTTCGCGGTAGACCTCGACGACGGAGCCGTCGGCCAGGGAGGGCTGCGGCATGAACAGGTTGACGCCGAAGGGCCGGTCGGTCAGCGACCGCAGCTGTTTGATCTCCTGGTACATCCCGTCGGCGGTTTTGTAGCCGGCGGCGAGGAAGCCGAGACCGCCGGCCTCGCAGACGGCGGCGGCGAGCTCGGGTCCGGAGCCGCCTCCCGCCATCGGGGCCTGCACGATCGGGTAGCGGCAGAGATCGCTTGGTGCGGTGGGCATGAGCACATCGTGTCACGCCCATCCCACCGCCCCGAACAGGGGCGGTGGCTGTCAACCGGGCCCGGGGAACCTCCGCGGACCCCCGGGCCGACCTGGGCTATCGCCCGTTGAAAGCGTCCTTCAGCCGCGAGAACAGACCCTGCTGTCCCGGCTGGAACTGCCCCGTGGGCCGCTCCTCACCGCGCAGCTTGGCCAGCCGCCGCAGCGCCTCCTCCTGCTCGGGTTCGAGCTTGGTGGGCGTCTGCACCTCGACATGGACGATGAGGTCGCCGCGGCCACCGCCGCGCAGATGGGTCACACCGCGCTGGTGCAGCGGGATCGACTGGCCGGACTGGGTACCGGGCCGGACGTCGATCTCCTCGACCCCGTCCAGCGTCTCCAGCGGGCACTTCGTGCCCAGCGCCGCCGCCGTCATCGGGATGGTGACCGTGCAGTGCAGATCGTCGCCGCGCCGCTGGAAGGTGGGGTGCGGCAGCTCGTGGATCTCCACGTAGAGATCACCGGCGGGGCCGCCGCCGGGGCCGACCTCGCCCTCGCCCGCGAGCTGGATGCGGGTGCCGTTGTCGACACCGGCCGGGATCTTGACGGTCAGGGTGCGGCGGGAGCGGATCCGCCCGTCGCCCGCGCACTCGTGGCACGGCGTCGGGACGACCGTGCCGAAGCCCTGGCACTGCGGGCACGGCCGCGAGGTCATGACCTGGCCCAGGAACGACCGGGTGACCTGCGAGACCTCACCGCGGCCGCGGCACATGTCACAGGTCTGCGCCGAGGTACCCGGCGCCGCGCCCTCGCCGCTGCACGTCGTACAGACGACGGCGGTGTCGACCTGGATGTCCTTGGTCGTGCCGAAGGCCGATTCGGTCAGCTCGACATCGAGCCGGATCATGGCGTCCTGGCCGCGGCGGGTGCGCGAGCGCGGCCCGCGCTGCGACGCGGTGCCGAAGAACGCGTCCATGATGTCGGAGAAGTTGCCGAAGCCCGCGCCGAAGCCGCCCGCGCCCTGGCCGCCGCCCGCCTGCGAGAGGGGGTCGCCGCCGAGGTCGTAGACCTGCTTCTTCTGCGGGTCCGAGAGCACCTCGTAAGCGGCGTTGATCTCCTTGAACCGCTCCTGGGTCTTCGGATCCGGGTTCACGTCCGGGTGCAGCTCGCGCGCCAGCCGGCGGAAGGCTTTCTTGATCTGGTCCTGCGAGGCGTCGCGTCCGATACCGAGGACCGAGTAGTAATCCGTGGCCACTTACGACTCCGCGAGGATTTGTCCGACGTAACGTGCCACTGCGCGTACCGCTCCCATCGTTCCGGGGTAGTCCATGCGGGTCGGTCCGACCACGCCGAGTTTGGCGACTGCCTCGTCGCCCGAACCGTAGCCGACCGTGACGACCGATGTGGACGCCAGGCCTTCGTGGGCATTCTCATGCCCGATACGTACGGTCATGCCCGAGTCCTTGGCTTCCCCGAGCAGCTTGAGCATCACCACATGCTCCTCAAGGGCCTCCAGCACCGGCCGGATGGTCAGGGGGAAATCGTGCCCGAAGCGCGTGAGATTGGCGGTGCCGCCGATCATCAGCCGCTCTTCGGTCTCCTCCACCAGAGTTTCCAGCAACACCGACAGCACTGTCGAGACCGTGCCGCGGTCGTCCTGCTCGAAGGACTCCGGGAGATCCTGCACCAACTGCGGCACATCCGCGAACCGGCGCCCCACGACCCGGCTGTTGAGCCGGGCCCGCAGATCCGCCAGCGAGGTCTCGCCGAACGGTGCCTGGCAGTCGATGAGCCGCTGCTCGACCCGCCCGGTGTCCGTGATCAGCACCAGCATCAGCCGGGCCGGGGCCAGGGCCAGCAGCTCGACGTGCCGGACCGTGGACCGGGTCAGGGACGGGTACTGCACGACCGCGACCTGCCGGGTCAGCTGCGCCAGCAGCCGGACCGTGCGGCCCACCACGTCGTCGAGGTCGACGGCGCCGTCCAGGAAGTTCTGGATCGCCCGCCGCTCCGGACTGGACAGCGGCTTCACACCGGCCAGCCTGTCGACGAAGAGGCGGTAGCCCTTGTCGGTCGGGATGCGCCCGGCACTCGTGTGCGGCTGGGCGATGAAACCCTCGTCCTCCAGGACGGCCATGTCGTTGCGGACGGTGGCCGGGGAGACACCGAGCTGATGGCGTTCGGTCAGGGCCTTGGAGCCGACCGGCTCCTCCGTCCCGACATAGTCCTGGACGATGGCGCGCAGCACTTCGAGCCTGCGTTCACTGAGCATCCCGCGCACCTCCAGTCCGGCCGTCCGCCGTCTCGACTCTCCTGGCACTCACACGGGCCGAGTGCCAGACCTTGAGCCAGTGTACGGCCGAGTAGCACGGACACGGCAAGGGCGGCCGCACACAGCACCCGCCCGGTGCCCGTGTTCGGCCGATCTGTCGGGCAACGCTATCGCGATGGCGCTAGCGTCTCGGTATGCATACGTCTTGGGAAGAGGCCGGTTGGGAACAGCTCGGTGACGGTGTCGCCAGGCGCCGGATGCCGGGCTGGGACGAGACGATCGGCGTGATCGCGGGCACCACCGGCGTCATGATCGTCGACACCGGCGCGACCCTGCGCGACGGCGCGGATCTGCGACGGGCGATCCGCGGGGTGCTGGGCCGGGACGTGACGCATGTCGCGCTCACCCACCCGCATTTCGATCACGTCCTGGGCACCGCCGCGTTCGCGGGCGTCAAGGTCTTCGGCGCGGCCGGTCTCGGTGATCTGCTGCGCCGCGGCAAGGACACGCTGCGGCACGACGCGATCCGGCACGGCGTCGACCGCGACGCGGCCGCCGAGGCCGCCGATCTGCTGGTCGCCCCGCACCACCACGTCCACGACCAGCTGACCGTCGAGCTCGGCGACCGGCAGGTGCTGCTCGCCAATGTCGGCCCCGCGCACTCGACGCACGATCTCGCGGTCCTGGTACCGGGCCGGGGCGGGTCCCCGGAGATCGTCTTCTGCGGCGATCTGGTCGAGGAGTCCGGCGAACCCCAGGCGGGCCCGGACGCGCTGCCGCAGCGCTGGCCCGGCGCACTGGACCGGCTGCTGGCCCTCGGCGGCGAGGACGCGCGGTATGTGCCCGGCCACGGCGCCGTGGTGGACGCCGCCTTCGTCCGCGCCCAGCGCGCCGCCCTCGCCGCCCGCTTCGGCGTCGCCCCCTCCTGACCCCCGCCCGCTCACCCACGGACAGGCCCCACTCGATGCAGAACAGGCACTACAGCCCCGACCTCACCCCACCCTGGAAGAAGCAGCGCCCGGCGCCCGAGGTGCCCGCCGATCCCGATCTGGTCGTCGAGGAGGTCACCTCGGGTTTCTGCGGCGCCGTGATCCGCTGCGAGAAGACCGCCCAGGGCCCGACGGTCACCCTGGAGGACCGCTTCGGCAAGCACCGCGTCTTCCCCATGGAGCCGCGCGGCTTCCTCCTGGAGGGGCGGGTGGTCACCCTCGTACGCCCCCAGGGCAGACCGGCCGCCACCACTCCGGCGCGTACGGCCTCCGGTTCCCTGGCCGTCCCCGGCGCCCGCGCACGGGTCGCCCGCGCCGGGCGCATTTACGTGGAGGGCCGGCACGACGCCGAGCTGGTGGAGCGGGTGTGGGGCGACGACCTGCGCATCGAGGGCGTCGTCGTGGAGTACCTGGAGGGCGTCGACGACCTCCCCGCGATCGTCCGCAGCTTCTCCCCCGGCCCGGACGCCCGCCTCGGCGTCCTCGTCGACCATCTCGTCCCCGGCTCGAAGGAGTCCCGGATCGCGGCCGGGGTGACCGGTGACCACGCGCTGGTGGTGGGCCACCCGTACATCGACATCTGGGAGGCCGTGAAACCGTCCTCGGTCGGCATCCCGGCCTGGCCGACCGTCCCGCGCGGCCAGGACTGGAAGACGGGCGTCTGCCGGTCCCTGGGCTGGCCGGAGAACACGGGCGCCGCCTGGCAGCGGATCCTCTCCTGCGTGCGCTCCTACAAGGACCTGGAGCCGGCGCTGCTGGGGCGGGTGGAGGAGCTGATCGACTTCGTCACGGCCGGCGGTGCGGCCTGACGTTGGGGAGGGTCCCGAATTCGCTGGTGTCCAGCTCGATGCCGAGCAGCTCCAGCGGCACAGGGTCGCCGAATTTGGTGATCCGCTGCACCGCGTAGTCGGCCGCGTCGCCGACGCCGGCGGGTTCGGTGAGCAGGACGCAGTGGGCGACGATGGGATCAATGATCAGGTACGCGGGCACCTTGCCCGCCGCGTAGATCCCGCGCTTGATTCCGTAGTCACGGTCGACGCTGTTCTTGGAGACGACTTCGACAAGCATCGTGACCACTCCTGACGGCAGAAGCCGGCCGGAGTCCGGTCCGGCGTCGCTTTTCAGCACCACGAGATCGGGCACCGGTTCGCTCTGCTCGCTCAGGATGTCGATGTCCTGGGTCATCAGCCATTCCCAGCGGTCGCTGGGAAGCTGCAACGCCACGGACCGCACGATCCGGTTGCGGACCAGATCCGGCCCCGCCATCATCACGATTTCCCCCCGGAGGAGCTCAATTTTGACCCCCTCGGGAACCTCAAGGTTCTCGAAGAGCTCCGTCATCCGGCGTTCATCCACAGCGGTCATCTCCATGGCCTCCGTTTCCCGTCGCCGTGTATTACGGCACAGGCTAGGAGCAGCCTAGGCGGGGCCGCAGGCCCCTCGCATTGGTTCACTCATTCGAGCACAGCAGCTTCTCAGTCCACCAGATCCCGCACCACCGCATCCGCCAGCAGCCGCCCCCGGAGGGTCAGCACGGCCCGGCCGGCCTCGTACGGAGCGGCTTCCAGGAGGCCGTCCGACAGGGCCCGGGCCGCCGCCCGTGCGCCTGCCGGGGCGAGGATTTCCAGGGGGCAGCCGTCCACCAGGCGCAGTTCCAGGAGGATGCGTTCGACGCGGCGGTCCTCGGCGGAGAGGAGTTCGCGGCCGGCGCCCGGGGAGCGGCCTTCGCTGAGGGCCTGGGCGTAGGCGCCGGGGTGTTTGACGTTCCACCAGCGGACGCCGCCGACGTGGCTGTGGGCGCCGGGGCCGGCGCCCCACCAGTCGGCGCCGGTCCAGTAGAGCTCGTTGTGGCGGCAGCGGGCGGCGTCGGTGGTGGCCCAGTTGGAGACCTCGTACCAGGTGAAACCGGCCGCGGCGAGGCGTTCTTCGGTGATCAGGTAGCGGTCGGCGTGCACATCGTCGTCGGTCATCGGGACCTCGCCGCGGCGGATCCGGCGGGCCAGCTGGGTGCCCTCCTCGACGATCAGGGCGTACGCGGAGACATGGTCGGGACCGGCGCCGATCGCGGCGTCGAGGGAGGCGCGCCAGTCGTCGTCGGTCTCGCCCGGGGTGCCGTAGATCAGATCGAGGTTGACGTGGTCGAAGCCGGCGGCGCGGGCCTCGGCGACACAGGCCTCGGGGCGGCCGGGGGTGTGCGTACGGTCGAGGATCTTCAGGACGTGCTGGCGGGCGCTCTGCATGCCGAAGGAGACGCGGTTGAAGCCGCCCGCGCGCAGCTCGTCCAGGTAGCGGGGGTCGACGGACTCCGGGTTGGCCTCGGTGGTGATCTCCGCGCCGGGCGCGAGGCCGAATTCCTCGCGGATCGCGGCCAGCATCCGGCCGAGATCGGCGGCGGGCAGCAGGGTCGGGGTGCCGCCGCCGACGAAGACCGTCTCGACCGGGCGCGGGTCGTCGCCCAGCACCTTGCGGGCCAGCCGGATCTCGTCCACGACGGTGTCGGCGTAGTTGTCCCGGGAGGCCAGGGCGCCGCCGGAGCCGCGCAGCTCGCTCGCGGTGTAGGTGTTGAAGTCGCAGTAGCCGCAGCGGGTCGCGCAGTACGGCACATGCAGATAGAAGCCGAGGGGGCGCCCGGCGGCCCCGGCCGCGGTATGACCGGGCAGCGCCCCGTCCTCGGGCATCGGCTCACCATCAGGCAGTGCGGAAGGCATGGGAACCATTGTCCGTCATGCCGGGGCCGCGCCGGTCCGGCGCCGCTGTGCCTCAGGACACCCCGGGGGCCGAGGCCTGGAGGACCAGCAGGGCCAGGTCGTCGTCGGGCGGGGTGGGGCCGAAGGCGTGCACGGTGCGGCGGATGTGGTCCGCGAGGGCGGTGGCCCCCAGGCCGGCGCCCGCGGCGAGGGCCGTCGCCAGGCCGTCCTCGTCGTCGAAGAGCCGCCGCCCCGAGCGCCGCTCGGTCACCCCGTCGGTGACGCACAGCAGCGTCTCCCCTGGGCAGAGGTCAAACGATTCGCTTACGTACGCCGCGTCCTCGACCACCCCCAGCAGCATCTGCGGCGCCGCGACGACCCGGACCGCGCCGTCCGTGCCCAGCACCAGCGGCAGCGGGTGGCCGGCGCTGGCGAGGGTGCAGCGGGCGCCGCCGGAGCCGCCGGGGTACGGGACGATCTCGCCGTAGAGCAGGGACAGGAAGCGGGCCTGTTCGCCCTCCTCGCGGATCTCGACCGGCGCCTCCGCCCCGGCGCCGGCCGCCGCCACCGCCGCCGCGACCGCCGCGACCGAGTCCGCGGCCTCCCGCGCCATGGTCTTGTTGAGCCGGTCTAGCACCGCCGCGACCCCGAAGCCGTCGCGGGCCAGCAGCCGCAGCACCGGCCGGGCCAGCCCGGTCACCGCGGCCGCCTCCGGGCCGCTGCCGCAGACGTCGCCGAGCGCGAAGCACCAGCGGCCGTCCCCGGCGTCGAACAGGTCCCAGAAGTCGCCGCCCGCCCAGGCGCCCTCGCGCGGTTCGTAGACCACCGCCGACTCCACGCCGGGCACCCGCGCCCGCCCCCGGGGCAGCAGCCGGCGCTGAAGGACCTGGCTGATGCGCTCCTGGCGGCTGTAGGCGCGGGCGGTGGCGACCGCGCGGGCGACCCGGCGGCACAGGTCCTCGATCAGCGCGACCACCGCGTCGGGGAAATGCAGCAGCCCGGCCCGGCCGAGCAGCAGGGTGCCGAACCGCCGGCCGCCGGCGACCAGGGGGCAGGCCAGTGCGGCGCCGCCGCCGGGGCCACAGCCGCCCGGTTCGTACGGCCAGGGCCAGGGCACGATGCCCGGTGCGCCGACGGACGCGCCGCCGCCCGCAAGCTCCGGCGGCTGCTTCTCCAGCGCCGTGCGCAGCGCGTCGATCCGGCTCTCGCTGGTGTGCCAGACGCCGGCGAGCCGCTGCTCGTCACCGGCCTGGGCGATGCCCCGGCCGGGTGCGCCGCTGTCGCTGTCGTACAGCCACACCGCACACCACTCGGCGAGCCGGGGCACGATCAACTGGGCGGCGAGCGCGGCGACTTGGTCGGCGTCGAGCTGGCCGGAGAGCAGATCGGAGGCCTCGGCGAGGAAGGACAGCGCGCCGTTGTCGGCCCGGCCGCTGCCGGGTTCCTGCCGGGCGGCGCGGCGCGGGGCCGGGGCGAGGAGCTCGGCGGCCCGCAGCTCGCGCTGGAGCAGCTGGTGGTCGAGGGTGAAATCGGGCTCGGGCCGGCCGGTGCCGTCCGCGGCCCCCACGGGCAGCCGGAACCACACGGTCTTCATGGCCCGGCGGTAGGTGACGCCCCAGGATTCGGCGACCGCGCTGATCAGCTGGAGCCCGTGCCCGCCGTTCTCGGACGCGGCGCTCTCCGCGCGGGCGCGGACCGGCTGGGTGGGGTGGTGGTCGGAGACCTCGATGAGGACGCCGGGGCCGGAGGCGTCGTCGGCTCCCGGGGCGGCCGCCGCTTCCCGGTGCGGCGCCTCGTACGGCTCCCGGTCGCGGCCCCGGTACGGCTCCGCGCCCCCGTCCCGGCCGGGCGCCGGGTCCAGCCGGCAGCGCAGTTCGACGGTGGTGCCCGCGTGCACGACGGCGTTCGTCACCAACTCGCTGACCAGCAGGACCGCTTCGTCGGCGAGCCGGCCGGTCAGGCCCTCCGCGCCGGTCAGCCGCCGGCCGGTCCAGTCGGCGAAGACGGCCCGGACGAAGCGCCGGGCGGCGGCAGCGGCCTGCGGATCACCGGGCAGGCTGGCCCGGCGGGAACGGACCGCGGGGCCGTCGGCGGGTCCGCCGGGGAACCCGCCCGTCCGCGTCGCGCGCGCCGCCGTGACGTCGTCGTCCCGTGGAGACGAAGTTGTCGTCCTCATTGAGCAACTCCCGACCAGCTCCGCTACAGCGCCGGATGCGCCACCGACAGAGTGACAGAACGAGCGCAACCATAAGCACTGAGTCACAGAAGTGGGTGGTCGAAGCCATCAATTCGGCTGACGTACCGCGGGAGTTGGCCGACAGGAACGGAGTCGTGGGCACGGCGGCACGGGGCCGGCCCCCGGCACGGCGGTACGGGGCGGAGCCGACCGGCCCGTCCCGCACCCCTGTCCCGAATAGCCGTTGTCCCGAGGGCCGTGCCCTACGGCTACGCCTCGCGCGCCCCCGTGTACATGTCGTCGAGCAGGTCCTTGAAGGTCCGCTCCACCACGGGCCGCTTGATCTTGAGGCTCGGGGTCACCTCACCGTGCTCGATGTCCAGGTCACGCGGCAGCAACCGGAACTTGCGGATCTGCTGCCAGCGCTGGAGCCCCTCGTTGACCCGCTCGACATAGCCGTCGATCAGCTCCCGGACCTGGTCGGTGGCGACGACCTCGGCATAGCCCTTGCCGCCCAGACCGTGCTCCGCCGCCCAGGTCAGGATGGTCGGCTCGTCGAGGGCGATCAGCGCGGTGCAGAAGTTCCGGTTGGCGCCGTGCACCAGCACATTGGAGACGAACGGACAGACCGCCTTGAACTGGCCCTCCACCTCGGCCGGCGCGATGTACTTGCCGCCCGAGGTCTTGATCAGGTCCTTCTTGCGGTCGGTGATCCGCAGATAGCCGTCCGGGGAGAGCTCGCCGATGTCGCCGGTGTGGAACCAGCCGTCCTCCTCCAGGACCTCGGCGGTCTTGTCCGGCAGGCCGTGGTAGCCCTGCATGATGCCGGGGCCGCGCAGCAGGATCTCGCCGTCCTCGGCGATCCGCACCTCGGTGCCGGGCAGCGGCTTGCCGACCGTTCCGGTGCGGTAGGCCTCGCCGGGGTTGACGAAGCTGGCGGCGCTGGACTCCGTCAGGCCGTAGCCCTCCAGGATGTGGATACCGGCGCCGGAGAAGAAGTAGCCGATCTCCGGGGAGAGCGCGGCCGATCCGGAGACCGCGGCGCGCAGCTGCCCGCCGAACGCCTCCCGGAGCTTGGTGTAGACGAGGGCGTCGGCGATCTTGTGCTTGGCGCCGAGCGCGAACGGCACCGAGGCGCTGCCGGTGCGGCGGAAGTTGTCCTGCGAGACCTTGGCGTACTCGCGGGCCACCTCGGCCGCCCACTGGAAGATCTTGTACTTGGCGGCGCCGCCCGCGCGGGCCTTGGCCGCGACCCCGTTGTAGACCTTCTCGAAGATCCGCGGCACGGCAGCCATGTACGTGGGCCGGACGACCGGCAGATTGTCGATGATCTTGTCGACCCGGCCGTCCACGGCGATCACCTGGCCGGTCGCGATCTGCCCGGCGGTGAGCACCTTGCCGAAGACATGCGCCAGCGGCAGCCAGAGGTACTGCACATCGTCCTCATGGACCAGGCCGGTCGACTGGATCGCACGGGCCATGTACGACCAGCAGTCGTGCGGCAGCCGGACACCCTTGGGGCGGCCGGTGGTCCCGGAGGTGTAGATGAGGGTCGCCAGCTGGTCGGCCCGCAGCGCGCCGACCCGCTCCTTGACGCACTCCGGGTGCTCCTCCAGATAGGCGGTGCCGCGCTTCTCCAGCTCGGCGAGGGTGAGCACCCAGCCCTCCGGGTCGCCCTCGGCGGGCTCCGCACCCGTCTCGTCGATGACGACGACATGCGCCAGCTCGGGCAGCTCCGCCCGCCGCTCGCGGGCCTTGGCGAGCTGTCCGGCGTCCTCCGCGATCAGCACCCGGCTGCCCGAGTCGGACAGGATGTACGCGGTCTCCTCGGTGTTGGTGCTGGGGTAGACCGTGGTGGTGGCGGCGCCGGAGCAGAGCACGCCGAGGTCGGCGAGGATCCACTCGACGCGGGTGTTCGAGGCCAGCGCCACCCGCTCCTCGGGGCGTACGCCGAGGGCGATGAGCCCGGCGGCCACGGCGTAGACCCGCTCCGCGGCCTGGGCCCAGCTGATCGCCTTCCAGTCGTCCGGCCCCTGGCCCGAGGCCGGGGGGACGGGATGGCGATAGGCCTCGATGTCGGGCGTGGCCGCCACCCGTTCCAGGAAGAGGTGGGCCACCGAGGGCGGCCGGTTTTCGATCAGCGTGTGGGTGTCCGTCACGGCGTCCTCCGGGGCCCGCTTCGTTGCTGGTGACTCGCGAGTAACCTTTGAGCGTGATCAGACTAGAGCGCGATCCGCCGCCACGTAAGGGGCTGCGACCTACTGGTTCACGATGTGACCGGTGCGATAGGTGTACGTAGCAAGCGCAATGCCCCGATAGCGAGCCGCGCCGGTCACCGCCACCAGATCACACCCGGCGGACCGGAGCACACCACCCCCGGCGCCCGCCCGGGCCTTCCTCCCCCTGAGCGGCCCGGAAAGCCGGCAGGGCGCCGGCCCCGCCATGGGGACCGACGCCCTGCCGTCGCCGCTCAGCGGCCGCCGTCACCGGCTGCGCGCTACTTCTTCGCCTTCGCGTCACCGTCGGAGTCCGAGGACAGCACCGCGATGAAGGCCTCCTGCGGGACCTCCACGCTGCCGACCATCTTCATCCGCTTCTTGCCTTCCTTCTGCTTCTCCAGCAGCTTCCGCTTACGGGAGATGTCACCGCCGTAGCACTTGGCGAGGACGTCCTTGCGGATGGCGCGGACCGTCTCACGGGCGATGACCCGGCTGCCGATGGCGGCCTGGATCGGCACCTCGAAGCTCTGCCGCGGGATCAGCTCCCGCAGCTTGGCGACCAGCCGCACACCGTACGCGTACGCCTTGTCCTTGTGGCAGACCGCGGAGAACGCATCGACCTGGTCGCCGTGCAGCAGGATGTCGACCTTCACCAGGTCGGCGACCTGCTCGCCGGTGGGCTCGTAGTCCAGCGAGCCGTAGCCACGGGTCTTGGACTTGAGCTGGTCGAAGAAGTCGAAGACGACCTCGGCGAGCGGGAGGGTGTAGCGGATCTCGACGCGGTCCTCGGAGAGGTAGTCCATGCCGAGGAGGTTGCCGCGGCGGTTCTGGCACAGCTCCATGATCGCGCCGATGAACTCGCTCGGCGCCAGGAGCGTGGCCCGGACGACCGGCTCGTGCACCTTGTCGACCTTGCCCGTCGGGAACTCGCTCGGGTTGGTGACCTCGTGCTCGGCCCCGTCCTCCATGTCGACGCGGTAGACCACGTTCGGCGCGGTGGCGATCAGTTCGAGGCCGAACTCGCGCTCCAGGCGCTCGCGGACGACCTCCAGGTGCAGCAGGCCCAGGAAGCCGACGCGGAAGCCGAAGCCCAGGGCCGCGGAGGTCTCCGGTTCGTAGACCAGCGCGGCGTCGTTGAGCTGGAGCTTGTCGAGCGCGTCGCGCAGCTCGGGGTAGTCGGAGCCGTCCAGCGGATACAGCCCCGAGAACACCATCGGCTTGGGGTCCTTGTAGCCGCCCAGCGGCACATCGGCACCCTTGGTGAGCTGGGTGATCGTGTCACCCACCTTGGACTGCCGGACGTCCTTCACACCGGTGATCAGATAGCCGACCTCGCCGACGGACAGCCCGTCGGCGGCCTTCATCTCCGGGGAGTTCGTACCGATCTCCAGCAGCTCGTGAGCCGCGCCGGTCGACATCATCCTGATGCGCTCGCGCTTCCTGAGCGTGCCGTCGACGACCTTCACGTAGGTCACGACACCGCGGTAGGCGTCGTAGACCGAGTCGAAGATCATCGCGCGGGCGGGGGCGTCCTTGACGCCGACCGGGGCCGGCACCTCGCGGACGACCTTGTCCAGCAGCTCGGCCACGCCGACGCCGGTCTTGGCGGAGACCCGCAGCACGTCCTCCGGCTCGCAGCCGACCAGATTGGCCAGCTCGGCGGCGAACTTCTCGGGCTGCGCGGCCGGCAGGTCGATCTTGTTGAGGACGGGGATGATCGTGAGCTCGTGCTCCATCGCCAGGTACAGGTTGGCGAGGGTCTGGGCCTCGATGCCCTGGGCGGCGTCGACGAGGAGGATGCAGCCCTCGCACGCGGCGAGCGAGCGCGAGACCTCGTAGGTGAAGTCGACGTGGCCCGGGGTGTCGATCATGTTCAGGATGTGGGTCGTGCCACTTCCTTCTTCACCCTCGGTGGGGTCCCAGGGCAGCCGGACCGCCTGGGACTTGATCGTGATGCCGCGCTCGCGCTCGATGTCCATGCGGTCGAGGTACTGCGCGCGCATCTGCCGCTGGTCGACGACACCGGTGAGCTGGAGCATCCGGTCGGCGAGCGTCGACTTGCCGTGGTCGATGTGCGCGATGATGCAGAAGTTACGGAGGAGGGCCGGATCGGTACGGCTCGGCTCCGGCACGTTCGTAGGGGTCGCGGGCACGCAGGGTCCATTCAGTGAACGCGGGTAGGCGGGACTCGGGTATATGACGTCTCCCCCCATCGTCCCATGAGCGAGGGGCTCGGTCCGGTTTGGGCGGGGCGGGGGGCGATCTTGCGGTTCCGGGAGGGGCGGCGGGACCTCTCCGGCGGGCAGGCCGAGTGGCCTGCCCGGTTCGTTCGAGCGGCTCCGGGAGAGCCGGGCAGGGCGCGCTGCGGGGACCGGGCCGGGTTGCCTGAGCAGCTCGGGGACGGGTCCGGCGGGCCTTCTGGAACGGCAGGTCCGGCCCGGTTTGGGAGGCCGTGGACCCTGCTGGTAGCCTGGTCCACTGTGCTTCGTGCCCTCTCTCGTACGAGGCGCAACTCGAAACTCCAACGAACCTGAAAAGGCTCTTTCGTGGCGAACATCAAGTCCCAGATGAAGCGGATCAAGACCAACGAGAAGGCTCGTCAGCGCAACAAGGCTGTCAAGTCCACTCTGAAGACCGCGATCCGTCGCACCCGCGAGGCCGTGGAGGCCGGCGACCTGCAGAAGGCCGCCACCGCCCAGGCCGAGGCTGCCAAGAAGCTCGACAAGGCAGTCAGCAAGGGTGTCATCCACAAGAACGCCGCCGCCAACAAGAAGTCGGCGCTGGCGAAGAAGGTCGCGTCCCTCAAGGGCTGACCTTCCTCCGGAAGAAGGTCTCAGGCCCGTTCGGGCCTGATCTTCGACCCACCGCAACACCCGAGCAGTAACCCTGCCGACAGGGACCCAGCGGCCCCTCTCTCCGCTCCCTGACCGGTGCACCACCGCGCCGCACACGGCCTGCGTTCGCCACGCGGGTGCGGCGCACCCGGCTCACCCGGCGGTCACCACCGCCGACGAGTCCGCAACAGCTTGATACGAAGGCCCCGCCTCCCCCTTCCCCAGGGATGAGGCGGGGCCTTTTGTCGTGGGGGCTGCACTTCGGGGCTTTTTAACGGGATCCGCTTCGGAGCTTTTGCTGAGCGAGCGGTAATTGTTACGGGGAATATGTCCAGGGGCTCTTGTTACGGGGGCGACATTTCTCGGCGGAGGGTTGCTTCGGTCTGAAAGATCGGGCTTACCCGCCGTCGGGGGAATTCACGACGCCGGGCCGGGTTCACTTTCGGCGGGGTCCGCTACGCTGCGCCCATGTCCATATCGGGGGATCAGAACAATCCTTACGGCCAGCCGCAGGCGCATCCCTACGGCCAGGTTCCCGCACCGCAGAATCCGGTGCCCGCACAGCAGAATCCCTACGCACAGCAGCCCCCGCCGCAGGGGCCGGCCGGTGGCTACGGCTATCCGGCAGCCGGTACCCCCCTAGGGGCGCCCGGTGCTCCGAACGGCACGGGCCGCGGCATGTCCGGCTGGCTCTGGGCGATCGGCGGGGCCGTCGCCGCCTCCGCGGTCTGGGGCTCGCTGTTGTTCGCGACCGGCGGCTTCTCCTCCGAGCCCAGCCCCGACCTCGCGGGCTACGGCTATACCAGTGATCTGTGCGCGGACACCTCGATGACCCCGTTCGAGAACGCCGACCTCAAGGCCAAGGCGAGCACCGGCACGGCCTCGAAAGACGCCAATCCGCAGCACAGCGGCGCACAACATGCCTCTCTCGACATCATGTGGTGCAACACCTCACTGGAGAAGAAGAACGCCAGTAGCTCCGACTATTCCTCGATCTGGCTCTCCAACACAGCCACCCTGCACAAGAAGACCGACCCCGGCCCCGAATTCGCCGACAGCTACCGCTCGTACGAGAAGCAGGACGCCTCCACCGGCTACCGGGTCGAGGCCGTACCGGGCCTCGGCGACGAGGCCTTTCTGGTAACCCGCAAGGACGACGGCAGCACAAGCTCCGGCTCCTATGTGATCCTCGGCATCCGGGACGGCTGGATGACCTATCAGTCGACCTGGTCGAACTACGCCTCAAGCAGCAGCTCCACCAAGCAGCCAACGGCCGACGAGGCCGCAACGATGCTGAAGACCAGCGCCACGGAGACGCTCAAGCGGCTCCAGAACTCGCGGTCCAGGTGAGGGGGTTGGGGGGTCGGTGAGGGGGCTCGGGCTGGGTGGGCAGCTTGCGGGCCGGTGGAGAGCCGCGGCTCGGTGAGGGGCTCGTGGGCTCGGTGGGCAGCTTGCAGTCCCGCGCGGGGTCCTCAGGGCTCGGGTCGGTGCTCGCGGCCCCCGTAGGAAGCTGGCGGGCTCGGTGAGAGCACCCGGCCCCGCCGGATGCCTTCCCCAGGCGCCCCCAACGGCCGCCTCACCGCTACCGCGGGCGCGCCCCGGCCCCCGTCAGATCGCCGCCCCCGCCGCCGCCTCACCGCGACCGGGCCGCCCGGGCGATCGTCACGACGGCCTTCTCCAGGGCGTATTCGGGATCGTCGCCGCCGCCCTTCACTCCCGCGTCGGCCGCTGCCACCGCACGCAGCGCCGTGGCCACACCGTCCGCCGACCAGCCGCGCATCTGCTGCCGGACCCGGTCGATCTTCCAGGGCGGCATACCGAGGTCGCGGGCGAGGTCGCCGGGGCGGGCGCCGCGAGGGGCGGAGGCGAGCTTGCCGATGGCGCGGACGCCCTGGGCCAGTGCGCTGGTGATCATGACGGGGGCGACGCCGGTGGCGATCGCCCAGCGCAGTGCCTCCAGCGCCTCGGCGGCCCGGCCCTCGACGGCACGGTCCGCGACGGTGAAGCTCGATGCCTCGGCCCGGCCGGTGTAGTAGCGCGCGACAACGGCATCGTCGATCGTGCCCTCGACATCGGCAGCCAGCTGTGAACAGGCCGATGCCAGCTCACGCAGATCGCTGCCGATCGCGTCCACCAGCGACTGACAGGCCTCCGGCGTCGCCGAACGCCCCGTCGTACGGAACTCGCTCCGTACGAAGGCCAGCCGGTCGGCCGGCTTGGTCATCTTGGGGCAGGCCACTTCCCGCGCCCCGGCCTTACGCGCGGCGTCCAGCAGGCCCTTCCCCTTGGCCCCGCCGGCATGCAGCAGCACCAGCGTGATCTCCTCGGCGGGCGAGCCGAGATACGCCTTGACGTCCTTGATGGTGTCCGCGGACAGGTCCTGGGCGGCCCGCACCACGACGACCTTGCGCTCGGCGAAGAGCGAGGGACTGGTCAGCTCGGCGAGGGTGCCGGGCTGTAGTTGCTCGGGGGTGAGGTCGCGCACATCGGTGTCCGCATCGGACGCCCGGGCGGCCGCCACCACCTGCTGCACCGCGCGGTCCAGCAGCAGGTCTTCCTGGCCCACCGCGATCGTGACGGGGGCAAGCGGGTCATCGTGAGCTGTCTTCCTGGCCATCGCGGTCCAGCATCCCACGTGCCACTGACAACCCGGCCCGGCCGCACTCCGCCCCCTGCCGGACCCGGCCACCCTCCCCCTGTCGGACAATGGCCGGGTGAATGACGCAGCCCCCCACCACCCCGATGTACGACCGGTGCGCCACGTACTGGTGCTGCCCGACCGCGACGCGGCCGAGGAGGTCGCCGAAGCCCTGACCGAACGTTTCGGTGTCGCCGAGGAGCCCCAGCTCGTACGGGACGCGCTGGCCGGTGAGGACGACGCCGAGGACGCCCAGTGGCTGGTGGTCGTCGAGGACCCGGACGCCGCTCACGACCCCGCGCGGCTGCACGACCTCGCGGCGGAGTACGAGGGCTGGCGCGAGGCCGAGTAACGACAGGCCACGCCTCCCGCCGGCCGGGCGACGGGTCACACCCTCCCGACGGCCGGGCGACGGGTCACACCCTCCCGACGGCCGGGCGACGGGCCGCTACGAGCGCCCCTGAGCTCCGGTCCCCGGCGGGGGCACCTCGCCCACCACGGGCTCCCGGTCCAGCACGATCCCGAAGTGCTCCCGGTAGGCGGCGAGGATCTCGTCAGCGGCAACCTGGCGCTCGTCGCGTGCGCCGTCCACCGCGGTGGTCACGAGCGTACGGCCGGAGAGCGTGATCCGACCGGTCTCCGTCAGCCGTGAGCACACCAGGGACTGGGTGAAGTGCGACGCGGGCGAGGTCCGGTTCCACCAGCAGCCGACCTCGAAGTCCGTGTACGCACGCGGACGTTGCTCGATGCGGTACTGCGGCGAGCCGTCCCGCACCACATCGAGATCGCCCTCCGCCGTCTCCTCGATCCGGAACACCCCGCCGGGATCGGCCTGCTCGGCGCGGCTGTCCCAGCGCAGCGGAAAGTGGCTGTGCCGGCCGAAGCCGACGTCCGCGAGCCATGGCCCGTCGGCCGTCTGGACCTGCAGCGCAAGGTGGTCATACGGGATCCCGACCTTCCCCTCGGCGCCGAACACGCGCGCGGCCATCAGCTCGACCTCATACCCCAGCGCGCCCAGCAGCATGGCGAACGCACCGTTGAGCTCGTAGCAGAAGCCTCCGCGCCGGGCACCGACGATCTTGTCGAGCACCGGCTGCTCCGCGAGCACGATCTCCTCGCCGAGGTGGATGGAGAGGTTCTCGAAGGGGACGGTGCGCAGATGGCTGAGGTGCAGTGCCCGCAGCGCGTCGGCATCGGGGGAAGCGGGGCGGTCGGCGCCGATCCGTTCCAGGTAGGCGTCAGTGGCAGCGGTGTCCATCAGGTGTGCGTCCTCTCCGCAGCGAACCAGCGGCGGGTCCGTTCCGCCGCCGAGGCGGGCGTACCGGCCATCACGTCGGCAAGGGTCTGTCCGGCCAGCTCACGCCGCCAGGCCAGCTCGGCCTTACGCATCGCCGTGGCGATGCCACAGGGCCGGCCGAACGCCCTGCCGGACGCCGCGGCGCCTGCCCCGCGCCGACGGATTTCGGTACACCGGAAGACATCGTCGGCGCCCTCGATCGCCGCAACGACGTCCATGAGGGTGATCTGCTCCGGCGGCCGTGCCAACTGGAACCCGCCCCGCGCGCCGGGCGTGGAACTCAGAATCCCGGCCCGCACCAGCGCCTGAAGCCGCTTGTTCAGGTAGGCCGCAGGCAACTCGAAGGAAGCCGCCAGCCGAGCGGTGGACACGGGCCCGTCCCCTTCGAGCCAGGCCAACGTCACACAACAGTGCAGGCCCCACTCGACGCCTTCACTCATCCTCATAATCTGGAGTCTACTGATCCTGGTTCCGGGTCCTTTCTCCATTTCTCCGGTCGTCGCGGAGGCCGGTGCGGTGATCGCGGGGCGGGTAGCGGGGGCGGCGGCTCAGGTCCCGCCTCAGACGGCCTCTCGTGCGGCGGCTCGGAGGCGGCTCGCGGGGGGGGCTTTCGGGGACTCGGTGGGCGGCTCGGCGCGCCGCTGAGGTTGCATATCAGGTGGCGGTGGGCCGTGCGGTGGGGACAGTCCCTTGAACGACGCCTGCCTGCCGTACGAACACCGGCCCGGCGCACGCCCGGGTGCCTACGACCCCGGATTCTCGGGCCGCCGGCCAGGTGCATCTTGACCCGGTGGCCAGTGACCGTGGCGGACAGCCCGGCCGTGGTGCCGAGGATCGCGATGGCTCCGTCGGTGTCCGTACGCAGCACCCGGGCGCCCTGGGCGCGAAGGGCCGCGATGGTGCGGGGCGCCGGGTGGCCGTACGGGTTGTCGACACCACAGGAGATCAGCGCCAGGCGCGGCGCCAGCCGCTGTATCAAGGGCGGGTCCTGGTAGGCGGAGCCGTGGTGTGCCACCTTCAGGACGTCGACACCGCCAAGCTCGGGGTGCGCCGCCAACAGCCCCTGCTGTGCGGGTGGTTCGAGGTCGCCGAGCAGCAGGATGGTCAGCCCTCCCGTACGGACGAGCATAGTGACGCTGGCGTCGTTGGGGCCGTCGAACACCGTGGAGTCGGTGGGGGCACGAGGGCTGCCAGGGATGTCGGGGCCACCGGGACCGCCAGGAGCGTCGGCGCTGCCAAGAGTGCCGGGCCCGCCGGGGCCACCAGGGCTACCAGGCTTGCCGGGGTTGTAAGGGCCACCACCGTGACCGGCTCCCTGACTGTTGGGGACGGCGGGGCCGGCGGAGCCGCCGGAGTGGATGGCGTCGTGAGGGCGAGTGGAAGCGCCAAGGGCGGCGAGGTTGTTGGTGGGGACGCTGGGGCCGGGAAGGGTGGGCGAGGCGGGAGGCCAGAGGACTTCCCAGGTCAGCGGGCCCAGGTGGCGGCGCTCCCCCGGTGCCGCACGGATGACCGGTACCCGAGCCGCCGCAGCGGTACTGCGCACGAACTGCGCCTGTCCCGGAGGTTCTTGCAGGGTGGTGGTCTCGATCGCGCCGACCGAGCGCCCGCGGAGCGCGCCCGGGAGCCCGTCCACATGGTCGGCGTGGAAGTGCGTCAAAACGAGCAGGGGGATGCGGCGGACGCCCAGGTCGGTCAGGCAGCGGTCGATGGCTTGGGGCTCGGGCCCGGTGTCCACCACCAGCGCGGTACCGTCGCCGGCTGCCAGCACCAGGCCGTCGCCCTGCCCCACGTCACAGACCACGGCTCGCCAACCCGGCGGCGGCCAACCGGTGAGGACGCGGGTGAACGGTGCGGGGCGGCACACCGCCAGGATGACCGCCAACGCGCAGAGCACACAAAGCCAGCGGCGGCGCAGCGCCCAGCGGCTCACCGGCACCATGACCACCACAGCGGCCGCCAGCGCCAACCCGCCGAACCAGCCGCCCGGCCAGGCGAACTCCGCCCCCGGCAGCGCCGCTCCCGTACGGGCGACCCCGGCGATCCACTCGGCGGGCCAGCCCGCACACCACGCCAGCGCCTGGGCGACCGGCGGCACGATCGGAGCGAGGGCGAGGGCCGCGAAGCCCAGAACCGTCGCGGGGCCCACGGCCAGTTCGGCCAGCAGATTGCAGGGCACCGCGACCAGGCCCACCCGGGCCGCCAGCACGGCGACGACGGGTGCGCAGACCGCCTGGGCGGCGGCCGCGGCGGCGAGCACCTCGGCGAGACGGGGCGGCACCCGGCGCCGTTGAAGTGCGGCGCTCCAACGCGGTGCGAGCAGCAGCAGAGCGCCGGTCGCCAGGACGGACAGCAGAAAGCCGTAGCTGCGGGCGAGCCAAGGGTCGTAGAGCACCAGCAGCAGGACCGCGGCGGCGAGCGCGGGGAGCAGTGAGCGACGTCGACCGGTACCGATGGCCAGCAACGTGATCAGGCCGCAGGCGGCGGCCCGCAGCACGCTCGGGTCCGGGCGGCACACCACGACGAAGGCGAGGGCGAGAGCGCCGCCGATGACCGCCGTACCGCGCAGCGACAACCCCAGGCGCGGCGCCAGCCCGCGGCGCTCGGCGCGCGTCGCAAGATACGGCGGGCCGATCAGCAGCGCCAGCACAATCGTCAGATTGCTGCCGGACACGGCGAGCAGATGCGTCAGGTCGGTGGCACGGAACGCGTCGTCCAGATCCGGCGGCACACGCGAGGTGTCCCCCACCACAAGTCCCGGCAACAACGCCCGGGCATCGGCACGCAGTCCGTCGGTGGCCTCCCGCAGCCCGGCACGCAGGCTCCCCGCCAACCGCTGGAGCGCGTCCGGCGCGCCCACCTTGTGTGGCGGCTCATCGGGCGTCACCCGCAGCACGGCGGCCACCTGATCGCCAGACAACAACGGCGGCGCAACACGCGCCATCACCCGGATCCGAGTCGACGGCAACAGCTCCCGCCACCCCGCCGCGATGCCCCGATGAGCGCCGCCGCTCCCCCCTCCCGGCTGCTGCACGACCACCAGGGACGGCGTACGGACAGCTGTGATCTCGCCATTCGGCGCCGTGACGCGGACGGCGTCGGCCGTGAAGACCAGGACTGGGGGCGTGCGTTGGGACCCACGCACCTTGGGGCGGGTCAGCCGTGGGTCTCCGGTTACCTCCACTTCCACCGTGGCCCGCGCATACTGCTCCGCGAGGGCGGGGAGTGGCCCACGCCGCAGGTCCGAGGCATGCAGCGCGGCGGACGCAGCCCCCGCCGCGGCGCACAGCAACACGGCAGCCAGGGCCACCAACGCGCCGACCGACCGGATGCGGGGCGAGCGACGCAGGGGCGACTCCGCGCCACGCCGACCGGTGTCGGTCAGAGGAGCAACACGAGGAGCAACACCGGGCTGCTCCTCCACCCCTGATTCACGTTCGGTCCTGCGCCGAACCACCGCCCCCCGTAAGGCGAAGACCGCCAGCACCACGGCCACGCCACAGGCCACCGCCACGCCCCCGCCGGGGACACCCAGCCCGATCGCCGCGGCCGCCCAGGCCGCCAGTGCGGGCGCGACAAGCCGCAGATCGGCCGGGCCCTCCTGATGCGGGTCCGAGGCACCGTGCGGCGATGTCGCCGTGGCGTGCACGGTGGCGCGAGGGCTGGTCATGGCACCACCAGGGGGCGCAGATCGGCGAAGCGGCGGTCACCGATACCGGTCACCTGGCGGAGCTGGTCCACCGAAGTGAACCCACCGTGCTGGGTGCGGAATTCGACGATGTGACGGGCCAGGACAGGGCCCACTCCCGGAAGGGAGTCGAGCTGCTGCTCGGTCGCCGTGCTGAGACTGACGGGACCGCCCGGACCAGCCCCGGCACTCGGCGGCCCACTCCCCGACCCGCCGGCCCCCACGTCAGCGGAACCGGCCCCACCCCCGACCCCACCCCCGCCACCGGCCGCACCAGCCGCGCCGACCACGATCTGTTCCCCGTCGGTCAGCAGCCGCGCCCGGTTGAGCCCTCGGATGTTCGCCCCGTGCAGCACGCCGCCCGCAGCCCGCAAGGCGTCGACCACCCGCGACCCCGGTGGCATCCGCTGAATTCCGGGATGCCGGACCTTGCCCGTGACATCGACGACCAGCTGGCGCCCCGCATTGCCCGGCGGGCCGTTCGCCACCGCAGTGGCGGACGATGACGCCGACGGCAGCGACGGTGCTCGTGAGCCGGGGCCGGGTGCCCCACCGGCCCGTTCCACCGCTGGGGCCCGTACCGGCTCGGGGCGCCCCACCCAGAAGTGCTGCACGGCAAACCCCACAGCCACCACAAGCACCACGACCAGGGCAGCGAGCGCCTTGGGGTCGGTGCCACACCGTGACTGCACCCAAAGCGGCAGCCGTTCGCGTACGGCACACCAGGCCCGCTCCCCACGGCGTGCGCGCGGAGGATCATGCCCAGGAGGCGGCGGGCCGGCCTCGGCAGCACTCCCTGCGTCCCCGAAGATCGCCGCAACCCGGGCCCGCACCCTCTCACGCTCCCACTCCCGCCGCTCCGCCCCGCCGGATGGAACCGCCACCCCATCCGGCGGGTCCGAGAAGTCCGACGCCGACGACGCTCGCGAGGAGACAGAAGGAGCAGACGCCCCCAATGAACCGGACGGAATGGAGGAGGCGGAAGGAGCCGAAGAGGCAAGAGGAGCCGAGGGAACCGAATGAGACGAAGGGCCCGCCCCCGATAACGCCTCCGACACCCCCACCGACTCCGACCCCGCCCCCGAGGCGGAAACCGAAGCCGCCCCCGCCCACGAATCCGAAGCGGAAACCGAAGCCACCCCCGACCCCAGCCCCAACCCCCCAGACGAAGCCGGAAACCCCCATGACGCAGACCGAGACAAGTTCATACCGACCGACGCTAAGCACCCCGCGCAGATCTCGCTGAGCAGCCTCAATTCCGGTGGATGGCACCCCAGTTGTGGATAACTCCGTCACCCACAGGACGCCCCGCCGCCCCTCTCACCGCGGCGAAACCACAACCCCCAACAGCCCGGGGCCCGTATGCGCGCCGATCACCGCGCCCACCTCGCTCACATGCAGCTCATTGAGCCCCGCCACCCGCTCCCGGAGCCGCTGGGCCAGGGCGTCCGCGCGCTCCGCCGCGGCGAGATGGTGGACCGCGATATCGACCTGGCCCTCGCCCGCCCGCTCCGCGGCGATCTCCTCCAGCCGCGCGATGGCCTTGGACGCCGTACGGACCTTCTCCAGCAGCTCGATCCGCCCGTCGGCCAGTTGCAGCAGCGGTTTGACGGCGAGCGCGGAGCCGAGCAACGCCTGGGCCGCGCCGATCCGGCCGCCGCGGCGCAGATAGTCGAGGGTGTCGACGTAGAAGTAGGCGGAGGTACCCGCTGCGCGCTTCTCCGCGGCGGCGACCGCATCGTCCACGTCCCCGCCGGCCTCCGCCGTCTCCGCGGCCGCGAGGGCGCAGAACCCGAGGGCCATGGCGACCATCCCGGTGTCCACGACACGTACGGGCACCGGGGCTTCCTTGGCCGCCTGCACCGCCGCGTCGTAGGTGCCGGAGAATTCCGAGGAGAGGTGGAGCGAGACGATGCCGCTCGCACCGGTCGCCGCGACCTTGCGGTAGGTCTCCGCGAACGTCGCGGGGCTGGGCCGGGAGGTCGTCACGGGCCGGCGCTTCTGGAGCGCCTGGGCGAGGGATCTCGCGGAGATTTCGGTGCCCTCTTCCAGGGCCTGGTCCCCCAGGACGACGGTCAGTGGCACGGCCGTGATGTGGTGACGCTCGATAGCCGCCCGCGGCAAGTAGGCCGTGGAATCGGTGACGATCGCGACATGGCGGGACATGACAGGGAGGTTATCCGGGGATCCGGACGCCGCACAGTGCGGGCCCCTCCCCAAGATCCTCCAGGTTTACCCAAGGCTCTGCCAAGAGCCCACCGAAAGGCCCCGCCGAGGCCCTGCTTCCCGGGGATGACCGCCTCAACACCCCCGGCCCCCCGCGTCCTCGACTTCCATCAGGAGCAGAAGCGAGGTGGAGCCAGATGAAGCCCGGAGCCGCCGGCCCCTTCACCGCCATCTTCCTCTTCCCCCGGCCCCCGCCCCACCCCTCCCCCACCCCTCGCCGCTCCCCCTACCGTCGCCACGCCCTCACCTGGTCGTGTCCTCCGTCCGCGGGGCCTTCTGCCACGGGTAGGACGGCTGGGTGCGCGGGTCCCGTGCGGTGATCGCCGGCGGGTCCTCGGGGACCGGGCCCCAAGAACGGGCGGCGGCCTCCGACGGACCGGCGGCGGCACCGGCCCGTGCGGACCCGTCCGTCGCCTGCCCACGCCCGGAATCCGTCGCCTCTCCAGGTCCCGCACTCTCCGGACGCCCCGATACCGGGTCCCGCAGCGGATCCATGGCGTCCTCGACCCGGGTCCAGTGGCGCAGCGCCCCGGACTCCACGTCGATCTGGTCGCTGAGCGAGGCCAGATCGTCGTCGGCGAACTTACGGGCGCGGTCGCGTGCGGCCCAGCGCAGGGACTCCGCGGAGTGCGTGATCTGCTCCAGGCGCTCCCGGAGGTCCGGGAGGCGGGTGCCGATGGTGGCCCGATCGGGCTCGCGTTCCAGCCGCTTGAGTTCGTCGTCCAGCTCGTGGCCGTGGGCGCTGAGGCGCTCGAAGAGGCCGATCGCCTCGCTGAGGGAGGCGTCGTCCGGCGAGCCCCCGTACAGCACGTCCTGGGTGGCGCGCATGGAGGTGCGCAGCGAGAGCCGCAGCTGTGCCAGTTCGCCGACCACGCCGGGCTGGGCGAACTGGCGAGCGCGGAGGGTGGTGTCCTCGACGGTTCGGCGGGCCTGGGCGACCGTGCGGTCCACGCCGCGCTTGGCTGCCTTGACCGCTTTGACCGTCACGAAGACCCCGGCCAGAACGAACAGCACAAAAAGCAGTCCGATGATGGCGACGGCGGCTTCCATGGGCTCTCCCCAGATGTGTCGGCGGCGCCGGTTTCCGGCCCGCGCCCTGTACCTCCACGGTAAACGGCCAGGGCAGGCCGCGGGTTCCGGAAGAACCCCCAACCTGCCCGTAGGGGAAACCACCCATGGCGCTCACGGAGCACCGGCGGGGCGGGCCGAAGCCGTCTCGCGACCGGCCCGGTGTGGCATGTGGCGTCAGCGGCGGTGCCGAAGCACCGCTGCCGGGCGCCCGGGTTCGGCCCCGGGCGCCCGCCGGCGGTTACGCCGGAACGATGTTCACCAGCTTCGGCGCCCGGACGATGACCTTCCGGATGCCCGCGCCATCCAGCGCCGCGACCACGGCCGGCTCGGCCAGGGCCGTCGCCTCCAGGTCGGCGTCGGAGATCGACGGGGCGACCTCCAGCCGCGCCTTGACCTTGCCCTTGATCTGCACGACGCAGGTCACGGTCTCGTCAACGACATACGCCGGGTCGGCCACCGGGAAGTCCGCGTGCACCACGGAGTCGCTGTGGCCCAGCTTGCGCCACAGCTCCTCGGCGATGTGCGGCGCCAGCGGGGCGATCAGCAGCACCAGCTGCTCCGCGACCGTGCGCGGGACGGGGGTGCCCGCCTTGGTCAGGTGGTTGTTCAGCTCGGTCACCTTGGCGATGGCGGTGTTGAAGCGCAGGTTCGCCATGTCCTGGCTGACGCCGTCGATCGCCTTGTGCAGGGCGCGCAGGGCGGCCTCGTCCGGCTCGCTGTCAACGACGGTGACCTCGCCGGTCGCCTCGTCGACGACATTGCGCCACAGGCGCTGGAGCAAGCGGTACTGGCCGACGACGGCCCGGGTGTCCCACGGGCGCGACACGTCCAGCGGGCCCATCGCCATCTCGTACAGGCGCAGGGTGTCCGCGCCGTACTCGGCGCAGATCTCGTCGGGAGTGACCGCGTTCTTCAGGGACTTGCCCATCTTGCCCAGGACGCGGCTGACCTTCTCGCCCTGGTAGTAGTAGCCGCCGTCCCGCTCCTCGACCTCGGCGGCCGGGACGGCGATACCGCGGCTGTCCCGGTAGACGAAGGCCTGGATCATGCCCTGGTTGTACAGCTTGTGGAACGGCTCGGAGGACGAGACATGGCCCAGGTCGAACAGCACCTGGGACCAGAAGCGGGCGTACAGCAGGTGCAGTACGGCGTGCTCCGCGCCACCCACGTACAGGTCGACGCCGCCGGCCGGCTGCCCCTCGCGCGGGCCCATCCAGTACTGCTCGATCTCCGGGTCGACCAGCGCGTCGCTGTTGTGGGGGTCCAGGTAGCGCATCTCGTACCAGCACGAACCCGCCCAGTTGGGCATGGTGTTGGTCTCGCGGCGGTACCGCCTGATGCCGTCGCCCAGGTCCAGGTCGACATGGACCCAGTCCCCGTTACGGGACAGCGGGGTCTCCGGCTGGGTGTCGGCGTCGTCCGGGTCGAAGGTCCGCGGGGAGTAGTCCTCGACCTCGGGCAGCTCCAGCGGCAGCATCGACTCGGGCAGGGCATGCGCCACCCCGTCCTCGTCGTAGACGATCGGGAAGGGCTCGCCCCAGTAGCGCTGCCGGCTGAACAGCCAGTCGCGCAGCCGGAAGTTGACGGTGCCCGCGCCGATGCCCTGGCCGGCCAGCCAGTCGGTGATCTTGGCCTTGGCCTCCGTGACGCCCAGGCCGTCCAGCGAGATGTCCGCGCCGGACGAGTTCACGATCTTGGCGTCGTACGAGGCGAAGGCGTCGTCCCAGGTCGAGGGGTCGGTGCCGCGGTCGTCCGACGGCTCGACGACACAGCGCATCGGCAGCTCGAAGGCGCGGGCGAAGGCGAAGTCGCGAGTGTCGTGGGCGGGGACGGCCATGATCGCGCCGGTGCCGTAGCCCATCAGGACGTAGTCGGCGATGAAGACCGGGACCTGCTCGCCGCTGACCGGGTTGGTCGCGAAGGCGCCGGTGAAGACGCCGGTCTTGTCCTTGGCCTCGGCCTGCCGCTCGACGTCCGACTTGGAGGCGGCCTGCTTGCGGTAGGCGGCGACGGCGTCGCCGGGGGTGGCGTGGCCGCCGGTCCACACGTCGTGGGTGCCCTCGGGCCAGGCGTCCGGGACGATCGAGCCCGTGCCGTCGCCGTTGTCGGCGCCGGCGACCAGCGGGTGCTCGGGCGCCAGCACCATGTACGTGGCGCCGAACAGGGTGTCCTGGCGGGTGGTGAAGACGGTGATCTTGTCGTCGCCCACCGGGAAGTCGACCCGGGCGCCCTCGGAGCGGCCGATCCAGTTGCGCTGCTGGAGCTTGATGGCCTCCGGCCAGTCCAGCGCGTCCAGGCCGTTCAGCAGCCGGTCGGCGTAGGAGGTGATGCGCATGTTCCACTGGCGCAGCTTGGCCTTGAAGACCGGGTAGTTACCGCGCTCGGAGCGGCCGTCGGCGGTGACCTCCTCGTTGGCCAGCACCGTGCCCAGGCCGGGGCACCAGTTGACGGGTGCGTCCGAGGCGTACGCCAGGCGGTACTCGCCCAGGACGTTGGCCCGCTCCAGGGGGCTCAGCCCGCTCCAGGCCCGGCCGTCGGGGGTCGGGCGGTCGCCGGCCTCGAACTGCGCGACCAGGGTGTCGATCGGGCGGGCGGCGTCCGCCTCCGGGTCGTACCAGGAGTTGAAGATCTGGAGGAAGATCCACTGGGTCCACTTGTAGTACGCCGGGTCGATCGTCTCGACCGAGCGGCGCCCGTCGTGGCCCAGGCCCAGGCGGCGCAGCTGGCGCCGCATGTTCACGATGTTGGCCTCGGTGGAGACCCGCGGGTGGGTGCCGGTCTGCACCGCGTACTGCTCGGCGGGCAGGCCGAAGGCGTCGAAGCCCAGGGTGTGCAGGACGTTGTGGCCCGTCATGCGCTGGTGGCGGGCGTAGACGTCGGTGGCGATGAAGCCCAGCGGGTGCCCGACGTGCAGGCCGGCGCCCGACGGGTAGGGGAACATGTCCATGATGAACTTCTTGGGGCGGGCCACCGCCCCGGCGTCGCCGGCCAGGTCGCCCTTGGGGTTCGGGGCCTCGTAGGTCCCGTTCGCCTCCCAGAATTCCTGCCAGCGTGCCTCGATGTCGGCGGCCAGCGCGGCCGTGTAGCGGTGCGGCGCCGTCGTCTCGGTGGCGGCACCTCCCGCGCTTTCGGCAGCGGGGGAGTTGGTCGTCTCGCTCATCGTCCTCAAAGCTCCATCGATCGTCTCTGCCAGCGGAAACGCGCCAGATCCCCGGCACGCCGGAAACAAAAAGACCCCTCGCACAGGAGGGGAAGCCGCGCCGATTCCGACGGGTTCTGTCATCCGTCGGTACTGATCAGCGCGGCCCGCTAAGCAGAAGGCGTACGGCACGCATGGCGTCAGGGTACCGCAGGGCGTCCGGGGCCCGCGCTGGGATTGCCCCCATGCGGGCCCCGCCCCCGGTTACCCGTCCTCCTGCCGCCGCGTCACAGGGGCGCGGCCGGCGCGGGGAGGCGGGGCCGCGCCCTGGTGTCAGGGGCGGTAGGAGCTCACATAGCCGGCGCCCGGCGTGCCGACGCCGGTGACGTCGTCGTAGCCGACGACCGCGCGCAGGGAGCTGTCCTTGCCCAGGCTGCGCAGCGAGGTCGTGGTGCCCTTGCCGGCGTCCACGCCGTTGACGTAGTCGACGCGGACGACGGCCAGGTCACGGCCGGCGCCCAGCGGGTGGTCGGTGACGTCGTGGTACGCGGCGGTGCCGTAGCGCTGGTAGATGCCGGGGTTGGCGAAGCCGATGGCGACGCCGTGCCGGGCCTGCTGGGCGAGCGCCTGGACGCCCGCGATCACCGGGGCGGCCAGTGAGGTGCCGCCGATGCGGTACTCGTCGTAGCCGAGCTTGCCGTCCGGCAGGGTCTGGGTCTGGCCGACCAGGAAGCCGGTGTTGGGGTCGGCGACCGCGGCGATGTCCGGGACGGTGCGCATCACGCCGCCGCCGTTCGCCTTCGCGAGCCCGTCGGGGACGACTCCGCGCTGGTAGAAGGGCTGCGCGATGGTCTTGCTGGTGCCACCGCCGGCGCCGCCGTTGAAGGTGCCGGGGAAGCCGGTCCAGTCGTTGCCGTCCTTGGAGAGCACCGCCTTCCGGGTGCCCCAGCCGGTCTCCCACTGGTAGGCATCGTGCTTGCCGACGGCCAGAGAGGTGCCGCCGACGGCGGTCACCCAGGCGGAGTTCGCCGGGGTGTCGACCTGCTTGGTGCCGGTGTTGTCGACCTCGTCACCGTTGTCGCCGGAGGAGAAGTAGAAGCCGATGCCCTGCACCGCGCCCTGCTGGAAGAGCTGGTCGTAGGCGGCGGCCACGTCCGGGGTCTCGTTCGCCTCGATGTCGCCCCAGGAGTTGGAGACGATGTCGGCGAGGTGCCCGTCGACGATCTTGCCGAGTGAGTCGAGCAGATCGTCGTCCATGCAGGAGGCGCCGCCGACGTAGACGATGTCGGAGTCGGGGGCGACGGCGTGCACGGCCTCGACGTCGAGGGTCTCCTCGCCGTACCAGCCGGCCGCGCCGCAGTCCTCGATGTGCGTGTAGTCCTCGGGAAGCACCTGGGAGAGCTGGCCGCGGCGGTATCGGGGGTCCCCGTTGCGGGCGGCGTAGGTGTCCGCGTCCTTGGCGATGGTCGGCGAGGCGTACGCGTCGGTGATCGCGACGGTGACGTGCTTGCCGGTCCACTTCTTCGCCCCGTAGGCGGCGCGGAGCTGCTTTCCGGTGTAGCCCTTGATCGCGTACGGCGCCTTGCTCCCGTAGGCGGACGGCAGCTTCTTGTCGGTCCTGGAGCCGTAGTACGAGGAGAACGGGCCGGAGTTGCGGAAGACGCCTTCCGGCGGCGGCAGTTCGCTGGAGTGGTGCTTGGCGAGCCGCGGCGCGTTGTCCAGGCCGGTGACCGTCAGCACCGCGTCGGCCAGGGCGGCGGGCGCGGAGGCGGTGGCCGACGGGGCGTGGTAAGTGTGCCCGCTCTTGCGGTAATTGTGCAGGTCGACGGCGAAGGCGCGCTCGGCGGCGGCCGCGTCGCCCTTGACCGTCAGATAGCGGTTGGTGGTGCCGGTGACCGTCAGGCCGGACTTCTTCAGCCAGCCGGTCACCTTGGCTATCTGGTCGTGCGTGGCGCCGTAGTGGGCGCGCACCTGGGCGGGGCTCAGATATTTCCCGTACGCGGCGGAGTGCGGGTCGGAAACGGCCCTCGCGCGGTCCGCGAGCCCCCTGGCGTCGCGGCCGGCCAGGTAGACGCGGGCGGTGACGGCCGCGGAGGCGGAGGTGGCGCCCTGGTCGGCCTGCCGGGTGGCCCACAGCGGCTTGGTGCCCGGCAGCGCGTGCCGGCCGCCGTCGTGGCCCGCGGCGTCGGCGGCGGGCGCGCCGAGCGCGAGCGCACCGGCGACCAGCGGCAGCGTCGCTGCCCAGGCCAGACCGGCGCGGGCGCGCGGTGATCTGGTGCGGCTTGATCTCATGGAACCCCCTGTGTGGCGATGTGGTGCGCCGCGGGGTGCCGCGCTGCGCCGGTGTGCCGGTGTGCGGCACCGCACGAGCGGTGAAGGCGTGAGAGGTGAGGCTCACGCGATGCGCCACTCTTTCGGTGAACCGTTCATGTCAGGGGCATGCGATCACCAAGATGAGCCCAAGGAAAGACAAGGACTGGTCAGGAATGAACACGGAGTGAACGGTCAACTCGCCCTGGCGGCCACGTCACTGACCGGTTATCAGCACAACTCCGGGAGAACTCCCGCCGGTTATGCCTCTGAGGCGCCCGGTACGCAGACGCACGACGAAGCAGGCCATCCATATCGGATGACCTGCTTCGTTCACTGTGGAGCTAAGGAGAATTGAACTCCTGACCTCCTGCATGCCATGCAGGCGCTCTACCAACTGAGCTATAGCCCCGTATTCTGTTTCCATGCGGTTCCCCGCTGCGGCATCGCCTACATTACACGGACCTCCCCGGCTTCTGCCAAATCGTTCTGCCAGGGGCCCTACAGCGCGACGCGCGAAACTCAGGGGCCCTTCGGTGCGACGCGCGGTACTGTCGGCGATCTGTGCCCGATTCGTCCTGGGGAGCCGTACGCCGTGACCGCGCTGGAGCTGGAGCAGTCCACCGACGCCGGCGGCACCCAGCCCGGCAGGGGCCTCATCCGCCGGCACCCGACCCTTGCCGCGGCCCTCGGCTGTCTGGTCTCCTTCGCCGTCTTCTGGACCGTGCAGCGCCTGCTGAACGTGACGATGATCGACCTGATGGTCTACCGCGCCGAGGGCTTCACCGTCCGCCACGGCGAGTCCCTCTACGACATGGTGGCGACCTCGGCGCATCTGCCCAACACCTACCCGCCCTTCGCGGCCCTGCTGTTCACCCCGCTCACCCTGCTCGGGGTCCCGGCGATGCGGACCGTCGCCACCGCCGGCAACCTGCTGCTGCTCGTCGGCGCCGTCCACCTCTCGCTGCGCCTGGTCGGCCGGCCCCGGCGGCTCCCCCGGCCGGCCGCGGCGTTCGCGGTCTCCGCGCTGCTGGTGTGGTGCGAGCCGGTCTGGACGACGCTGCGCTACGGCCAGATCAATCTGCTGATCGCGGTGCTGGTGCTGTGGGACCTGACCCGCGCGGACACCCGGCGGCTCGCGGGCATCGGCATCGGCATCGCGGCCGGCCTCAAACTGACCCCGGCGCTGTTCGCGGTGTTTCTCGCGCTGGCCGGCCTGGTCCGTGCCGGGCAGCTGCTGCGGTCCGGCGCGGGGGTCCGCGCCGCCTGGAACCCCTGGCTGCGGCAGGCCGCCGTCGCCACCGCCACCTTCCTGGCCACCGCGCTCCTCTCCGCGCTCGCGCTGCCACGCGACGCGTACCGCTTCTGGACCGAGATCGTGTACGCCACCGACCGGGTCGGCGAGGTGGAGATCACCGCGAACCAGTCGCTGCGCGGCGCCCTCGCCCGGCTGCTGCACACCCACGACCCGGGCGCCGCCTGGCTCGTGGCCGCCGGCCTGACCGGGGCCCTCGGTCTGGCACTGGCGGTCGCCTCGCTGCTGCGCGGGCAGCGCGCCTGGGCGGCCGTCGCCTGCGCCGCCACCGCGCTCCTGGTCAGCCCGATCTCCTGGTCCCACCACTGGGTGTGGTGCGTACCGATGCTGATCCTGGCCGGCTCCGAGGCGCTGCACCGGACGGGCACCCCGGCCCGCCGCTGGTGGCTGACGACCGGTGCGCTGGGGCTGCTCTTCTGCTCGTTCGCGCTGTGGTGGGTGCCGCACCGCTGGCACCACCACGAGGAACTGCACCAGAACGGTGGGCAGATGCTGCTCTCCGGCAGCTATCCGCTCGCCGGTCTCGCGCTGTTGGCCCTGACCGGGGCCCGGCTGTGGCGGCTCCGGGGGCGGGCGGGACAGAGCGGCGCACGCCCGTCCGCCGACCTCGCCGTCGGCAGCTGAACCATGCGCCCGCACTGCGGAATTGCGCGGTGACCCTCTCATATCCGCGCCAACGTCCCCGCCGCCGACGGCAGTTCCGTCCGACCGAAAGGGTCCGAAAGCGTCCGGAACTGCCCGGAGCTGCCTGAGACGCCGTCAAGGAGGGGGCGCGGCCCGTCAGTGGCCCCTTGGGGGCGGCGGCCCGCTCAGGCCGTGGCGAACGAGTAGAAGCGCTTCAGCGTGCAGTGCTCGTCCAGCAGCCGCCCGTAGATCGGCTCCCCGTCGAGCTCCCGGTAGGTCTCGATGGGGTCGCCTTTTATGACCAGGGCGCGGGCGCATTCCTCGCACCAGTACTGGTAGTCCGTGTTGACGGGTTCCATGTCCCGGACGATCGGCGTACCGCTGCCGCACCAGTCACATTTCCTGCTGTGCGCGCCCATCCATCAGCTCCAACTGTGGCCGCAGGCCGTACAAACGAAGGAAGCGCCCCCGTTGTCGCCCAGCACCTGTGCGACATGGGAGGAGCCGCACGAGGGGCACTGAAGAGCGGTGCCGTCGCGGTTGCGTACAGCGGCGGGACCGTCGACGGGGCAGGTGAAACGGAGCGCGTATTCCGGCAGCCAGTCATAGCCCTGCGCCTGGGCCACTTCGAGCAGGTCATTGACCTCCTCGAGGATGCTCGTGGGCATCGCGATCTCTCCTCCCCTGCCGGCGCCGTCCGATTCTGCCACGGACCGCGGGCCGGGTCAGGGCCGCCTTCGCGCCACCTGGCCGACGGCACCGACGGCACCGACGGCCACCGGCCCGCGCGCGGAGTGCCCCGGCCGCGCGGCGGACTCGCATAACGCAGAGATCCCGCCTCCGTGAGGAGACGGGATCATCCGGGTTGTGGAGCTAAGGAGAATTGAACTCCTGACCTCCTGCATGCCATGCAGGCGCTCTACCAACTGAGCTATAGCCCCGGGTCTTGTTCCGCTCCCCCGGGTCTCCCCCGGCGGCGCCGCGAACAAGAAGAACTTTAGCCTGCGACCTGCCCAGATGTGAAATCCGGTCCGGCCGGGGCCGCCCGGCGGGCTCAGTCGTCGTCGCCGAGAACCGGCTCCGGCAGGGTGCCGGCGTTGTGTTCCATCAGGCGCCAGCCGCGCGCGCCCCGGCCCAGCACCGACCAGCAGCAGTTCGACAGACCGCCCAGGCCCTCCCAGTGGT
This sequence comes from Streptomyces sp. P9-2B-2, assembly GCF_030406865.1. Taxonomy (NCBI): domain Bacteria; kingdom Bacillati; phylum Actinomycetota; class Actinomycetes; order Kitasatosporales; family Streptomycetaceae; genus Streptomyces; species Streptomyces sp. P9-2B-2. Next base: position 3,103,839 of record NZ_CP129126.1, read on the forward strand.
GGGCCTCCAGGCCGAGCAGCCGCCCGATGGTGGTGCGGATCGTGCCGCCGTGGCTGACCACGACCAGGGTGCCGTTCTCGGGAAGCTTGTCGGCGTGGTTGAGGACGACGGGGGCGGCCCGGTCGGCGACCTCGGTCTCCAGCTCGCCGCCGCCGCGGCGCACCGGCTCACCGCGCTTCCAGGCGGAGTACTGCTCGCCGTGGCGCGCGAGGATCTCGTCGTGCGTCAGCCCCTGCCAGGAGCCCGCGTAGGTCTCCCGCAGGGCCGCGTCATGCGTGACGTCGAGCCGGGTCAGCGCGGCCAGCTCACGCGCCGTCGCCGCCGCCCGCTGGAGGTCGGAGGCGATGATGGCGTCCGGCCCGAGGGCGGCGAGCAGCCGGGCGGCACGCCGCGCCTGGGCGACGCCCGCCTCGGTCAGCTCGATGTCCGTGGAGCCCTGGAAGCGGCGCTCCAGATTCCAGGCGGTCTGGCCGTGGCGCCACAGGACGATGCGGCGACCCTGGCCGCTCCTGGTGCCGTTCAGAGCAGCTCACCGTCCTGTTCGCCCGCCGTGGCGTCGGCGTGCGCCGCGGCCTTGCCGCGGGTGGCCTTGGCCTCCTCGGGGAGGTCGATCTCGGGGCAGTCCTTCCACAGGCGCTCGAGCGCGTAGAAGACACGCTCCTCGCTGTGCTGGACGTGCACCACGATGTCGACGTAGTCGAGCAGCACCCAGCGGGCCTCGCGGTCGCCCTCGCGGCGGACCGGCTTGGCACCGAGGTCCTTGTTGAGGCGTTCCTCGATCTCGTCGACGATCGACTTGACCTGGCGGTCGCTGGGCGCCGAGGCCAGCAGGAAGGCGTCGGTGATCGAGAGGACGTCACTGACGTCGTACGCGATGATGTCGTGCGCGAGCTTGTCGGCCGCGGCCTGGGCGGCGGCGTTGATGAGCTCGATGGAGCGGTCCGTGGCGGTCACAAGCGGCTTTCCGGTTCGAGGGCAGCCTCTCCGGCCGGGCAGGGGCGCTGGCTCGCTGCGGAGCCGCGGCGCGCGCCGCAGTCCCCATGGGCAACCGGATCGGCGGTCAGGTACCCCTCAAGGGTCTCACGGACCGCCGACACTCCCGGCTGTGTTTTCGAACCCACCGGTCAGTCGCGGCGAACGGGCCGGTCAGCCCCGGGGCCGGCGCCCGGGCCCCCGGCCGATACCGGGGGCCGGGCGCGTCCGGCCCGTCAGCCCTTGTAGTCCTGTCCCAGCACCACGGTGATATCGGCGTTCGAGGCGCCCTTGCCCTGCCTGACCGCGCCCGCCGGCAGCCCCAGTGTCTTGGCGACCTCCGCGGCCTTGGCCTTCTGGACGGCGTCCGCGTAGGTGATCCGGGACGCGGTACCGGCCGCGGCGGCGGTGCCGTCGTCGACGAAGCTGTAGCCGCCGTTGAGCAGCGACACCTGCGCCTTTCCGGTGGCGGCCTTGTTACCGGTGGCGTTGCGGACCGCGACCCGGACGGTCGCGTCAGGGGTGGTCTTCTTGACCGTGCCGCCGAGCACGTCCTTGACCACACTGGCCGAGGTGGTCTGGCTGAGCGTCCCATTCGCCTGTACGGGCAGCATGGTGGTGCGGTAGGCGCCGGTCTTCGCCAGCTCCGCCCGCTGTGCCAGCGAGCTGCCCAGCTGGGCCTCGGTGAGCGGCGGGTCGAGCACCTGGAGCAGCGTCTTGACCGTGGTGGTGGCGCCGTCGGCGTCGCTGGAGACCTTCTTCAGGGCCGCCTGCATGACCTGGCCGAACCGCTGGAGCTGCTTGGTCTGCGGCTCGCCCGGCTTCAGGTACGTGGCGTAGGCGACGGCGGCCTGGCCGCCGAGGTCCTGGGCGCTGCCCTGTTTGACGACCGGGGAGGCGCCCTTCTTGGCGCCGGGGACGGTGGCGTCGGTGTCCAGGGTGATCCCGCCGATCGTCTCGACGAGGTTCTCCAGGTACGGGGTGTCCAGCCGCCAGCTGGCCTTGAGGTCGGCACCCAGGAGGCTGTTGAGGGAGTCCCGGGTCGGCTCGGTGCCCTCGTCCTTGACGGACTTGCCGAGCGTGGTGCTGGTGCCGTCGTCCTTGGGGACGAGGAGGCTGTTGGGCAGGAGGACGGTGGTGCCCTTGTGGGTGGTCTCGTTGTCCACCAGCAGCGCCGTCGAGCTGTTCCCGCTCTTGGTGTCCCGCAGGTGGACGACGAGGACATCGCGCTTCTGCCCGGCGGCCGCCGCCGCGCCGGCCTCCGGACCGGCCACTCCCGGCAGCTTGCCCGCCCACCACAGATAGCCGACACCGCCGGCGACCAGCAGGGCCAGCACGACGGACAGCGCGACGATCCGGCTGCGGCCGCGCCGCTTGGCCTCCTCGCGCCGCTCGGTGCGGCTCTCGGTGAACTTCAGCCAGTCGATGACGTCTTCGGAGTCCTCGTCGGGCTCCTCGATGAAGTCGAACTGCTCGGTACCGTAATCGGGGCCGTCGGCGGAGGGCACGCCGGGGCCGCCCGCGGCGTCCGGTCCGCCGCTCTCCTCCACCGGGGCGCGGCGCTGCGCCGGCGGCCGGGGCGGGCCGTCCTGGCGCTGCGGGGCGGGCTCCTCGTAGCGGGGCTGCTCCCCGTAGGAGACCTGCTCGTACGGGGACTGCTGGGCCTGCTGCGGGATCCACTCCTGCTGGTGCGACGGGTCCTGCTGGGGGCTGCCGTACGGGTCGTACTGCTGCGGATAGCCGGGCCGGTCCTGCACCTGGCCGCCGCCGTAGGCGTCGTAGCCGTACTCCGGCTGCGCCTGGTAGGGCTGGTGGCCGTCCTGGTATCCCTGGGCGGCCTGGCCGGCGCCCTGTTGGCCGCCGTACGGGTCATAGCTCTCATAGGCGGACGGGGCGGCCTGCTGTCCGTACGCGTCGTAGTGCTGCTGGTACGACGGCTGTGCGGCGTCGTGGTACACCGGCTGCCCGTAGGCGTCGTAGGTGTAGCCCTGCTGACCGTGCTGCCCTTGCTGCTCCTGGGCATACGGGTCGTGGGCATACGGGTCCCGCGGCCCGTACGGATCCTGTCGGTCGCTCACCGGTGTGCCCCTTTCCGTCAGCCCCGTCAGCCGTCGTTGCGGTACAGCTGCTTTTTGTCGATGTAGCGCACCACACCGTCCGGCACCAGGTACCAGACCGGATCCCCCTGGGCGACGCGCTCCCGGCAGTCGGTCGAGGAGATGGCCAGCGCCGGCACCTCGACCAAGGACACCGCCCCCGCGGGCAGCCCGGGGTCCGCGAGGACATGGCCGGGCCGGGTCACCCCGATGAAGTGGGCGAGTGAGACCAGCTCCGCGGCATCGTGCCAGGTCAGGATCTGGCTGAGCGCGTCGGCGCCGGTGATGAAGAACAGATCCGCGTCACGGTGCTCCGTCCGCAGATCACGCAGCGTGTCTATCGTGTACGTCTTGCCGCCGCGGTCGATGTCGATGCGGCTGACGGAGAACTGCGGATTCGACGCGGTCGCGATGACCGTCATCAGATACCGGTCCTCGGCCGGGGACACCGTCTTGTGGCTCTTCTGCCACGGCTGTCCCGTCGGCACGAAGATGACCTCGTCGAGGTGGAACTGGCTGGCCACCTCGCTGGCGGCGACCAGGTGTCCGTGGTGGATCGGGTCGAACGTCCCGCCCATCACTCCGAGTCGCCGCTTCACGGGCCCTGTGTGCTCTCCCATGCGTGCAGACCCTACTGGGCGGCGCGCGATGCCGGGTGCCGGGTGCCGGGGCTCAGCGGTCCCGGTTGAAGCGGGTGGTGATCCAGAGCAGGAGGAGCAGGACAAACAGGGCGCCGCCGCCGGTAACGAAGGGGCTGAGGCTGGCGTGCCCGCCCTCGTGGCCGGGTTCGGCGGCGAGGGTGGCCAGGGACTGTGCGGTGGTGTGCAGGCTCATCGTCGGCAGGACCAATCCGGGCTGGGGTCGGGCGGAGACTTCCACCACATCGTAAGCGTCGCCTCACCGGGTGCCCACGGCGACTCCGCGCGGAGGCACCTCCGGCGGGCGGCGGAGGGGTCAGTCCTGTCCGTAGCCGCGCAGCAGGAACCAGGCGAGCAGGGCGGCGCCCACGAAGCCGACGATGATCACTGCGCGCAGGATCCATCCGGGTCCGCCGTCCCTGGCGGTCTCCTGGGCTGCGGCGAGCAGCACGCTCGGATACGGCATGACGATGCGCTCCCTCTGATGCGGTCCGTGGGCCATGTGTACGAACCCGTGCGGGTATTGGTGCGATCGCCAGCGTACGCCCGAGCATCCATTCTCCTGTCGGTGGCGTCCTCTACTCTGAACACACGCAGTCGAACAGGGGGAGGCCCCAATGACGGAGAGCCCAGACGGCAGCGCGAACGTACCGAGCCGGGACCGGCGGCGATTCCCCGGAATCTCGTCGCGGTCGTACGAGCACCCGGCGGACCGCTCGGCGCTGGTGGCGTTGCGCAAGCTGAGCGGGTTCGACACCGTCTTCAAGACGCTCAGCGGCTTGTTGCCGGAGCGCAGCCTGCGGCTGCTGTTCCTGTCGGACTCGGTGCGGGTGGGCGACCAGCAGTTCGCGCACCTCAACGACATGCTGCGCGACGCCTGCTACATCCTGGACCTGGAGAAGGTCCCGCCGATGTATGTGAATCAGGACCCGCAGCCCAACGCCATGTGCATCGGTCTCGACGAGCCGATCATCGTGGTGACGACCGGCCTGGTCGAGCTGCTGGACGAGGAAGAGATGCGGGCGGTCATCGGCCACGAGGTCGGGCACGCGCTGTCCGGGCACGCGGTCTACCGCACGATCCTGCTGTTCCTGACGAATCTGGCGATGAAGGTCGCCTGGATCCCGCTCGGCAACGTCGCGATCATGGCGATCGTGACGGCGCTGCGCGAGTGGTTCCGCAAGTCGGAGCTGTCGGCGGACCGTGCCGGGCTGCTGGTCGGCCAGGATCTCCAGGCCTCGATGCGCGGTCTGATGAAGCTGGCCGGCGGCAATCATCTGCACGAGATGAATGTCGACGCCTTCCTGAAGCAGGCGGACGAGTACGAGTCCGGTGGCGATCTGCGCGACTCCGTGCTGAAGATCCTCAACCTGCTGCCGCGCAGCCACCCGTTCACGACCGTGCGGGCGGCCGAGCTCAAGAAGTGGGCGGCCAGCCGCGACTACCAGCGGATCATGGACGGCCACTACCCGCGGCGGGACGAGGACAAGGACACCTCGGTCTCCGACTCGTTCCGGGACTCCGCCTCCCACTACGCCGACACGATGCGCAACAGCAAGGACCCGCTGATGGGCCTGGTGCGCGATATCGCGGGCGGCGCGGGTGACTTGGGCGGCAAGCTGCGCGACACGGTCTTCCGCGGCGGCGGGCGTCCCGAGGGCTCGGGCGGCGCCAACGGAAGCGGTGGAGCGGGCGGCTCGGACGCCTAGACCTGGCCTGGGGCATCCAGGTCGGGGTTCTAGCGCATCGGATGGCTCGGCTTCGGCTGGGCCGAGGGCGCCAGCTCACCGCAGAGGGAGGGGTTGATCCGCTCCCTGGCGTAGGGGTCGGTGCCCGTGGGCCGGTCGTTGCCGGCGTGCTGTCCCGCGAACAGCGGGCGCAGCGCGTCGGCCGGCTTCGAGGAGCAGGTCAGCGGCCCGGCCTGAAGGCTGCTCTGGAGCACCTCCAGGCGGTGGTCGCTGAGATTGTCGCGGGTCAGCCGGAAGTGCACCTCACGGCGGACGGTGACCAGCGAGGCGGCGCCCGCCGTGGGCTTGCCGATGTTCTGGCCCGATGCCGTGGCCGGCGCCCCCGGGGCGGGCCGGACCGCGTAGACGAAGGTGTAGTCGGCGGTCACATCGAGTGCGTCCGGGCTCAACTCCGAGGCGGACAGCGTGCCGTCGACCCGGACGTTCCGGTCGGCGAGCCGGGTCTGCCGCGGGTCGAAGCGGACCAGCCAACCGGTCGCGGCGTCGTGGCCGTTGTCGCCGGGGTGCGCCAGGCTGCGGTCGAACTGGTCGAGTTGGCGGGTGTCGAGCAGCAGCCGCACCGGCCGTACGGAGCCGCCGGTGAGGGTGGCCGGGTCCAGCGAGGAGCGGACGAGGTAGTCCTTCGCGATGGTCAGCGCGGAGACGATCTGGCCGTCGGAGAAGTGCTCGGTGCGGGCGACCGGGGGCAGATTGACGCCCGCGGCGCCGATCCGGTAATTCGCCGCGGGGCTGTGCGCGAAGAGATCCTCCGGTGTCGCGCCGGGCACCCGCCCGGAGGGCGCCAGCGGCACCACGGCCGAGCGCAGCGTCTGCGCCCGGACCGTCTCCGGGGTCTTGTAGGGGTGGCGTACGCCCATGTAGACGGCGGTGCCGAAGGCGAGCACGATCAGCAGCACCAGCAGAATGGCCTGCCGGGAGCCGCCCAGCCGCCGCCAGGCGTGCCGGGTCTTGACGGCGGGCGAATGATGCTCACCGAGCCGCTCGTCCGCGGAGAACTCCTGAAGCCGCGCAGCCCGAACAAACGATTCGTCGAAGACGACGGATCGGTATTCGTCCTCACCGCCTCCCGGGGCGCCGTTGGGCGTCCCTTCCGGAGGGTCACCAGGCCCGGTCATACAACAAGAGTAGGTCTGCGGGGCCGAACGTAAACGCCGGGACGCCGGGCAACTTCACCGGACGAAACGGTTTCAGGCGTCCGATTTGCGGGAAGTGTGCCACGCCGTCAGTGCGGCCTGGGGACCGCCGAGAACGACGGCCTCAGGGGCTCCGCGGCCGGCGGCGACGGCAGGCCGGGGCGCGGCGTCCCGACGCTGTCCGTACGGCCCGTGACAGGGCTGTCCACCCCGCTGGAGGTGGGTGCCGGGGCCGGGCTCTGGGTCCGCCCGGCGGAGCCCCGGTAGACGGCGCTGAAGGCCAGCGCGACCAGTCCGATGCCCATCACCACGGCCAGCACCCAGGCGACCGGCCGGTGCCAGCGGGTGCTGCTCCGGTAAGGACGCAGCGCACCGCCGTAGGGGCCGTACGGGTCATGCGGCGGATAGTCGCCGTACTCGCCGTCCCCGTACTCTCCGTAATCGGCGTAGCCCTCGTAGTCATCGGTATCCCGGCTGCGGCGGCGGCCTCGCCCGTCCGGGTCGTCGCCCTCGGGTCCGAAACCGGCCCCGGAGCGGGCCGCCTCGGCCTCGGCGCGCGCCTCGGCGGCGGCCAGCATCCGCTCGACCGCGGAGGGCTCATGAATACGGGCGGACCGGACGAATTCCTCGTCGAAGACCACGGAGGCGAATTCTTCGTCCGCGTTTCCGTGGCTCCCGTGGTGGTGCTCGTCGGGCTCTTCACCGTCCGGGAACGGCTTGCCCCCCACGTCGTCCGGCACCCGTCCAGGTTAGCCCCGGCCGGTCATTTTGGGCAGGGAGAACGGGGAATCCGGGGGACCTTCAGCGGGTGTGGCCGTCGCCCGTGACGATGTACTTCGTAGAGGTCAGTTCCGGCAGTCCCATGGGGCCGCGGGCGTGCAGCTTCTGCGTCGAGATGCCGATCTCCGCACCGAAGCCGAACTCCCCGCCGTCGGTGAAGCGGGTGGAGGCGTTGACCGCGACGGTGGTCGAGTCGACCAACTGGGTGAAACGGCGGGCGGCGGCCTGCGAGGTGGTGACGATCGCCTCGGTGTGGCCGGAGGTCCAGCGGCGGATGTGCGCCACCGCCGCGTCCAGGTCGGGCACCACGGCGGCCGCGATGTCGTACGAGAGGTATTCGGTGGCCCAGTCCTCGTCGGTGGCGGGGGCCACCAGCCCGGGGCCGGCCTGCTGCCAGGCGGCGTCGCCGTGCACGATCACGCCGGCCTGGGTCAGCGCCTCCAGGGCGCGCGGCAGGAACTTCTCGGCGATCCCGGTGTGCACCAGCACCGTCTCGGCGGCGTTGCAGACGCTGGGCCGCTGGGCCTTGGAGTTGACGAGGATGTCGACGGCCATGTCGAGGTCGGCGGCCTCGTCGACGTAGACGTGGCAGTTGCCGGTACCGGTCTCGATGACCGGGACGGTGGACTCCTCGACGACCGTACGGATCAGGGACGCGCCGCCGCGCGGGATCAGCACGTCGACCAGGCCGCGGGCGCGCATCAGCTCGCGTACCGAGTCACGGCTCTCGCCGGGCACCAGCTGCACCGCGTCGGCGGGCAGCCCGGCGCTCTGGACGGCGTCGCGCAGCACGTCCACCAGGGCGCTGTTGGAGGCGTACGCGGAGGACGAGCCGCGCAGCAGGACGGCGTTGCCGGACTTCAGGCACAGGGCCGCGGCGTCCACCGTCACATTGGGCCGGGCCTCGTAGATGATCCCGATCACGCCGAGCGGGACCCGGACCTGCCGCAGGTCGAGGCCGTTGGCCAGGGTCGAGCCGCGCACCACCTCGCCCACCGGGTCGGGCAGCGCCACGACCTGGCGGACATCGGCGGCGATGGCCGCGATCCGCTCGGGGGTGAGGGTGAGCCGGTCCACGATCGACTCGGCGGTGCCCGCCGCCCGCGCCTTGGCGATGTCCTGGGCGTTGGCCGTGACGATCGCCTCGGTCCGCTCCACCAGGGCGTCGGCGATGGCCAGCAGCGCCGCGTCCCGGGCCGTACGCGGCAGTGGCGCCAGAACGGCGGCTGCCTCCCGCGCGCGGCGGGCGGTCTCGAGGACGGGCGAGGAGTGCGATGCGCTGCTGGTCATGGCCGCAGCCTAGCTGGGCGGCAGGCCGCGGCCACGCCGTATCTCACAGCGCGGGACGCGGAGGGCCGGTGGTCAGAACGGGTGGACGCCGACCGGGGAGGCCGGCGGCGGGCCGTACCCCTCCGCGAGTCGCTGGTGATACGTCTCACGGTCGATGACTTCCAGGCCGACGATCTCCCACGGCGGCAGCTTGGCCGTCGAGCGGTGCTCGCCCCACAGCCGCAGCGCGACCGCGGCGGCGTCGTGCAGGTCCCGCGCCTCCTCCCAGTAGCGGATCTCGGCGTGGTCGGTGGCGTAGCGGCTGGTCAGCAGGAACGGATGGTCGTGGGCGAGCTGTTCCAGCGCCCGCCGGACCTCGTTCAGCGGGGCCTTGGCGCCGGAGACACTGAGCGTGATGTGCCACAGCCGGGACGCCTCCCGGCGGCCGCCCTCCGGTGCCTGCTGCGCGGCCCCTGGACGCTCCGCACTCTGCTCCTCGCGGACCGCGTCCTCACCGGTTCCGACGCTGGTCAGTGTGCGCTCCGCCGTCCCTCGGGGCGGTGCCCCTGGGCGCCCTCGTCTCACCGGCGGCCTCCTGTGATGAGAATCGCTCCGCTCTTGGGGGGTGCGGAGTCGTCGTACGTCGGCGGGTGCGCGTGCGCGCTGCGGGCGCCGCTCCCCTACGGCGCCCCCGCAACAAAGTTGACCAGCCCGCGGCCCGTCGCGGGGGCGTTTTCCCCAAGGTCTCCATGGAAAGGCCGGTCTTCACACCAGGCCGGAGGGGCTGTTTTCGGCCGCAGGGGGACGTCGCGTCAGGACGGGCCCTCAGGAGTGCAGCAGCACCAGATCGTCGCGGTGCACGACCTCCCGCTCATAGGCGGGGCCCAGCTCGCGGGCGAGATCGCGGGTCGAACGCCCCATCAATCGGGGGATTTCCCGGGCATCGAAATTGACGACGCCGCGGGCCACCGCACGGCCCTCGCCGTCTCGCAGCTCGACCGGGTCGCCGGCGGAGAACTCGCCCTCCACGGAGGCGATGCCGGCCGGCAGCAGCGAGGAGCGGCGCTCGACGACGGCCCGTACGGCCCCGTCGTCCAGAATCAGCGCCCCGCGCGGGGTGGAGGCGTGCGCGAGCCACAGCAGCCGGTCGGCGGAGCGGCGGCCGGTGCGCAGGAAGTGGGTGCCGGTGGAGCCGCCGGCCAGGGCGTCCGCGGCGTGCACGGCGGAGGTCAGGACGACCGGGATACCGGCCGCGGCCGCGATCCGGGCCGCCTCGACCTTGGTGACCATGCCGCCGGTGCCGACACCGGCCTTGCCCGCGCTGCCGATGGAGATGCCCTCCAGATCCTTGGGCCCCTGGACCTCGGCTATCCGGGAGGTGCCGGGGGTGGCCGGATCGCCGTCGTAGAGGCCGTCCACGTCCGAGAGCAGGATCAGCAGGTCCGCGCGGACGAGGTGGGCGACCAGGGCCGCCAGCCGGTCGTTGTCGCCGAACCGGATCTCGTCGGTGGCGACGGTGTCGTTCTCGTTCACGATCGGTACGGCGCCCATGGCCAGCAGCTGGTCGAGGGTCCGGTAGGCGTTGCGGTAGTGGGCCCGGCGGCTGGTGTCGTCGGAGGTCAGCAGGACCTGGCCGACGCGGCGGCCGTAGCGGGCGAAGGAGGCGGTGTAGCGGGCGACCAGCAGGCCCTGGCCGACGCTGGCGGCGGCCTGCTGCCGGGCCAGGTCGCGGGGCCGCTTCGCGAGCCCCAGGGGCGCCAGACCGGCGGCGATGGCGCCGGAGGAGACCAGCACGATCTCCTTGTCCTGGTGCTTGGCCAGCACATCCACCAGGGCGTCGACGCGGTCCGCGTCCAGTCCCCCCGCGGCCGTGGTCAGCGAGGACGAGCCGACCTTCACCACGATCCGGCGGGCGTCCTTCACGTCCTGCCTTGCGCCTGCCACCTGCATACCCCTGTACTCGCCGATCCCACCGCCGTACGGGGGACTCTGCCCGGCCCGCACCACGGCCCTACGGGCGCAATCTACGGCAGAGCGGGCCGCGGGCGCTTCGTGATATTGCCTGGCGGACGGCCTGTGAGACGGGGGCGGGCGGTCCCGGCGGGTGCAGAAGTGGCGCAGAATAGGGGCCGCGCTTCCCGTTCGCCCCATACCGGCGAGGTTTTCCTTAAGAGAGAATCCGAGGCCAACTGGTTGCGTTCGATTGATCCGCTTTCGCGGTGATGAGAGCCACAGCAGATTGTCACCAGGGCCAACAAGGTCATACGGTCGGGTGTCCATCGGTCCCGTTTCGCCGCTCCGGCGGTGTCGCAGCGCGGGACCCGGCCGCCCCCCTCGGCCTCTCCCTGACCTTTCGTGCTGCCAGGAGCCCTCCCCCGTGCCTTCCGCCGGAATCGTCCCCCGCCGAGCCGTACAGCTCGCGGCCCTCTTCGCGATGATGGTCGCCTTCACCGCGCAGCTCCTCGGTGCGCTGCTGCCCGTCATCCCGCTGTTCATCGCCGCATCCGTGGTCAACCTGGGTCTCGACCTGGTCCTCCAGCACAAGCAGCCCGGCCTGCTCGCGGTGCTCGGCCGGATCCGGTTCGATGTCACGGTGCGCCAGTTGCTGCGCGACATGCTGATACTGGTCGGCCTGCTGCACATCGACGGCATCAACCCGCTCGAGGAGCAGGCGCCGCTCACCATCACGCTGCTCCTCTTCTACGGCACCCATTTCGTGTGCCAGGCCGTCGCGGTGCTGGTCCGCCGGACCCGCAGCCTGCCGTTCGTCACCCGCAACATCGACGCGAGCGCGCTGCGCCTGACCGACGCCCCGCCGCGCATCCTCTCCCGCCAGACGGGCCGGCGCCTGCTGCGCTTCTCGGTGCCCACCACGACCGGCATGATGCTCACCGCGATCACCACCGACGCGTTCTGGGGCGGCATCGGCCTGGCCGTCTCCCTGGCCCTGTCCGCCGGCGGCACGCTCTACCTGGGCACCTGGCTGCTGCCGAAGAAGCGGGTGGCCAACGAGAAGCAGGCCCTGGAGTGGCTGGACAACTGGCTGACGGAGTACCGGCCGACGGTCGGCATGTACTTCTCCGGCGGTTCCTCGTCCGCCTACCAGGCCAACATGTGGCTGAGCACGCTCGCCGACCTGGACGGCAACCCGATCATCGTGCTCCGTGAGCGCTTCATGGTGCAGAAGATCGAGGCCACGGACGTGCCGATCGTCTGCATCCCCAAGGTCGCCAACCTGATGCGGCTGGAGCACTCCACGCTCAAGATGCTGCTGCACCCGGCGAACTCCGGCAAGACCTCGCAGATCCTGCGCATCCCGTCCATCAAGCACGCCTTCACCAACCACGGTGAGAGCGACAAGCTGTCGTCCTGCAACCCGTACGCGAAGGCGTACGACGAGGTGTGGGTGGCGGGCCCGGCGGCCCGTGACCGCTACCAGCTCGCCGACATCGGCGTCGAGGACAAGGACGTCATCGAGGTCGGCCGCCCCCAGCTGGCCCCGATCAAGCCGTACACGGGCGCCCCGGCCGGCCGGCTGACGACCGTGCTGTACGCCCCGACCTGGGAGGGCTGGGACGGCAACCCGGGCAACACCTCGGTGATCCTGGCGGGCGAGAACATCGTCCGCGAGCTGCTCGCCGACGAGAACGTGCGGCTGCTGTACAAGCCGCACCCGATGACCGGTTCCGTGGACCCGCGGGCGGGCGCCGCCAACACCCGCATCCAGGCGATGATCACGGAGGCGAACACCCGGCGCAGCGGAGCCCTGCCCGGCCCGGAGGCGGCCGCCGAACTGGCCCGCTGCACCGAGGAGCTGAACGCGCTGACCACCTCCGCGTTCCGCAAGAGCGCGGACGAGCTGGAGCGGATGCGGCTCCAGGGCACCCCGGAGGAGGGCCGCGCCGCGGCCGTCGCGGCGGCCGTCACCGCCTGGGAAGAGGCCTACTGGAACTCCTTCCCCGAGTGGGAGCACCGCATCATCGTCACGGCCCGTCCTGGCATCTTCAGCTGCTTCAACGAGGCCGACGTACTGATCAGCGATGTCTCCAGCGTCGTCTCCGACTACCTGACCAGCGAGAAGCCGTACGCGGTCGCCAACACCTCGGGGATGAGCGAGGACGACTTCCGGGTGAACTTCCCGACCGTGCGGGCGGCGACGATCCTCACGCCGGAGGCGGCGGAGGTGGCCGGTCTCCTCGACGCGGTCCGCAACCCGGAGAAGGACACCCTGGCCGCGGAGCGCGCCGAGCTCAAGGAGCATCTGCTGGGCCCGTCGGACCCGCCGTCGTCGGTCCGCTTCAACCAGGCGGCGCTGGCGCTGTGCACCAAGGCCGACGAGCGGCGCATCCGGATGGAGAACCGGCTGTCCGGTATCCCCGGTCAGCGCTCGCAGGAGGACGTGGACACCTCCGAGACGGCCGAGAACCAGGACAACGGCGCCTCGGACGCCACGGCCGCCGTCTAGGCCGCAGCGGGCCGCTCACGGCTTCGCGGAGCGCGACGGAGCGGCCCAGCAAACGGGGAAGGCCCCCGGGAGGAGAACTCCCGGGGGCCTTCCCCGTTGCCGTGCGTGCCCCGGACCTCCGGGCGGACCGTCAGAAGGGCTTGAAGCCGTCGTACTCCTCGTCGGCCTCGTCCCGCGCCTCGTCCCGGTCCCTGCGGCGCTGCGCGGCCGGCCGGGGCGCCTCCATGCGGTGGTCCTCGCCACGCCGGCCCAGCATCTCCGCCCCGGCCGCCATCATCGGCTCCCAGTCGAAGACGACGGCGTTGTCCTCGGGGCCGATGGCGATGCCGTCGCCCGCGCGCGCGCCCGTCTTGCGCAGCGCGTCCTCGACGCCGAGGCGGTTGAGGCGGTCGGCGAGGTAGCCGACGGCCTCGTCGTTGTTGAAGTCGGTCTGGCGGACCCAGCGCTCGGGCTTCTCGCCGCGCACGCGGTAGAAGTTCTCGCCCTCTTCCGTGACCGTGAAGCCTGCGTCGTCCACGGCCTGGGGCCGGATGACGATACGGGTGGACTCCTGTACGGGCCTGGCCGCGCGGGCCTTGGAGACGACGTCGGCGAGCGCGAAGGACAGCTCCTTCAGGCCCATATGGGCGACCGCGGAGACCTCGAAGACGTGGTAGCCACGCTCCTCCAGGTCGGGGCGGATGATGTCGGCGAGGTCCTTGCCGTCCGGGACGTCGATCTTGTTGAGGACGACCATCCGGGGCCGGTTCTCCAGACCGCCGTACTGCTTGAGCTCCTCCTCGATCATGTCGAGGTCGGAGACCGGGTCACGGTCGGACTCCAGGGTCGCGGTGTCCAGGACGTGTACGAGCACCTCGCAGCGCTCGACGTGCCGCAGGAACTCCAGGCCCAGGCCCTTGCCCTGGCTCGCGCCGGGGATCAGACCGGGGACGTCCGCGATCGTGTAGACGGTCGAACCGGCCGTCACCACACCGAGGTTGGGCACCAGGGTGGTGAAGGGGTAGTCGGCGATCTTGGGCTTCGCGGCGGAGAGCACCGAGATCAGCGAGGACTTGCCGGCGCTCGGGTAGCCGACCAGCGCGACGTCCGCGACGGTCTTGAGCTCCAGCACGATGTCGCGGGCCTCACCGGGCACACCGAGCAGCGCGAAACCGGGGGCCTTGCGGCGGGCGGAAGCCAGCGCGGCGTTGCCGAGGCCGCCGCGGCCGCCCTGGCCGGCGACGAAGGTGGTGCCCTGGCCGACGAGGTCGGCGAGCACATTGCCCGCGCGGTCCAGGACGACGGTGCCGTCGGGGACCGGCAGGACCAGGTCCTGACCGTTCTTGCCGGAGCGGTTGTCGCCCGCGCCCGGCTGGCCGTTGGTGGCCTTGCGGTGCGGGTGGTGGTGGTATTCGAGAAGTGTGGTGACGTCCTGGTCGACGACCAGGATCACATCGCCGCCGCGGCCGCCGTTGCCGCCGTCCGGGCCGCCCAGCGGCTTGAACTTCTCCCGCATCACGGAGGCCACGCCGTGGCCTCCGTTACCCGCGGCGACGTGCAGCTCGACGCGGTCCACGAAGGTGGTCATGGTGGGGGTGCCTCCAGGTAACTACGGGTATGTCGCTGTACTTGCGCGCATGTCTCTGTACTAACACGCAAGGGCGGACCGGCCTTCCCGCTATTGCGGGAGAAGGCGGTCCGCCCCTGAGTGATGCTGATGCTGAGCTATCGCTCGGTCAGGCCGTGATTACTCGGCGACCGGAACGATGTTCACGACCTTGCGGCCACGGTGGGTGCCGAACTGCACCGCGCCGGACGCAAGGGCGAACAGGGTGTCGTCGCCGCCACGGCCGACGCCCGTGCCGGGGTGGAAGTGAGTGCCACGCTGGCGGACCAGGATCTCACCGGCGAGAACGGCCTGACCGCCGAAGCGCTTCACGCCGAGCCGCTGAGCATTGGAATCGCGACCGTTCCGAGTGGACGATGCGCCCTTCTTATGTGCCATGTCTCCTCAGTCCCTTACTTCGCCGGAGCGTCGATGCCGGTGATCTTCAGCGCCGTGTGGAGCTGGCGGTGGCCGATCCGCTTCTTGTAACCGGTCTTGTTCTTGTACTTCTGGATCCGGATCTTGTCGCCCTTGTGGTGGTCGACGACCTCGCCCTGGACCTTCACGCCGGCCAGGACCCACGGGTCGCTGGTGACAGCGTCACCGTCGACGACCAGCAGCGTGGAGAGCTCGACGGTGTCGCCGACCTTGCTGGTGGAGATGCGGTCAATCTCGATGACGTCGCCAACAGCAACCTTCTGCTGGCGTCCGCCGGTGCGCACGATCGCGTACACGCGGAACTCTCTTTCGCTAGGAACGGATCCTCTGATGCCAGCCGCTCACACGGGCTCGGGATAGGGCCCGTGGAATCCGAATGGACGAGCGGCCTCCCTCGGCGGACCGAGAGGTGTGTGCTCAGGGGTTTGGTGTCACAGACACCGACGGTCAAGGTTACGGGGCCTTGACCAGGGGGTCAAACCGGCCCCGGACCACCTGCGGTCCGGGGCACGGCCGACTGCTCAGTCCTCCGCGGAAGCGCCCGGTGCAAGCACCGGCTCCACCGGAGCGGCTTACGCCGCGCCTTCCGACTGCGCCACCGAGGGCTGCTCGGCGGCGGCGGTCTTCTTGGCCGCCGCCTTCTTCGTCGTCGTCTTCTTCGCGGTGGTCTTCTTCGCCGTGGCCTTCTTCGCGGTGGTGGTCTTCTTCGCCGCCGCCTTCTTGGCCGTGGCCTTCTTCGCGGTGGTGGTCTTCTTCGCCGCCGCCTTCTTCGTCGTCGCCTTCTTCGCGGTCTTCTTGGCCGCGGGCTCCGCCTCGGCCTCGGCGCCCTCGGCGGGCTCCGCGGGCTCGGCCGGCGCCGGCTCGGTGACCGGCTCCGCCGCCGGGGCGGCGATCACGACGGTCGCCGTGGAGTCGTCGGACACCTGCGGGGCGGCCACCTTACGGGTCACCCGGCGGCGCGGACGGGCCGGCGCGGGCTCCGCGACCGGTGCCTCCGCGGCCGGCTCCGGAGCGGGCTCCGGCTGGGGCGCCGCCACCGGCTCGGCCGCCACGACGATCTCGGCGGGCTCCGTGGCCTTCGGGGCACCCGCCGGAGCGGACGCCTTCCGGCTCACCCGGCGGCGGCCACGGCCACGACCGGCGGCTGCCTCGGCCTCGGCCGGGCTGCTGAACCACTCGTCGGCCTCGGCCACCGCGGGCTGCAGCTCGGCCTCCGTCACGGCGACCGGCTCCAGCTCCGGCGTGGCACCGTCCGGGGTCGGCGCGCCGGCCTCGGCCTCGTGGACGTGCGGCTCGGCCTTCTCGCCCTTGCCCTTCTTCTTACGCTTGCCACCGCCGCCGGCCGTCGTCGGCTGGTCCATGTGGACGATGACGCCACGGCCGTTGCAGTGCACACACGACTCGGAGAAGGACTCCAGCAGGCCCTGGCCGACCCGCTTACGGGTCATCTGGACCAGGCCGAGCGAGGTGACCTCGGCGACCTGGTGCTTGGTCCGGTCCCGGCCCAGGCACTCCAGCAGGCGCCGCAGCACCAGGTCCCGGTTGGACTCCAGCACCATGTCGATGAAGTCGATCACGATGATGCCGCCGAGGTCGCGCAGCCGCAGCTGACGCACGATCTCCTCGGCCGCCTCCAGGTTGTTCCTGGTGACCGTCTCCTCCAGGTTGCCGCCCTGGCCGGTGAACTTCCCGGTGTTGACGTCGACCACGATCATGGCCTCGGTCCGGTCGATCACCAGCGAACCGCCGCTGGGCAGCCAGACCTTGCGGTCCAGCGCCTTCATCAGCTGCTCGTCGATGCGGTACGTCGCGAAGACATCGACGTCCGAGGTCCACTTCTGGAGCCGGTCGACGAGGTCCGGGGCGACATGCGCGACATAGCCGTGGATGGTCTGCCAGGCGTCGTCACCGCTGACGATGACCTTGGAGAAGTCCTCGTTGAAGATGTCGCGGACGACCCGGACGGTCATGTCCGGCTCGCCGTAGAGCAGGGTCGGCGCGCTGGCGCTGTTGCTCTTGGCCTTCTTCTGGATCTCTTCCCACTGGGCCTGGAGCCGCTGGACGTCGCGCGCCAGCTCGTCCTCGCTCGCCCCCTCCGCGGCGGTGCGCACGATGACGCCCGCGTCCTCGGGGACGATCTTCTTGAGGATCTGCTTCAGCCGCGCCCGCTCGGTGTCGGGCAGCTTGCGGCTGATGCCGGTCATCGAGCCCTCGGGCACGTAGACCAGGTAGCGGCCGGGGAGCGAGACCTGGCTGGTGAGCCGGGCGCCCTTGTGGCCGATCGGGTCCTTGGTGACCTGCACCAGCACGGACTGGCCGGACTTCAGCGCGGTCTCGATCCGGCGCGGGCCGTTGGCCATGCCCAGCGCCTCGAAGTTGACCTCACCGGCGTAGAGCACGGCGTTGCGGCCCTTGCCGATGTCGACGAACGCGGCCTCCATCGACGGCAGGACGTTCTGCACCTTGCCGAGGTAGACGTTGCCGACGTACGAGGTCGCCTGCTCCTTGTTGACGAAGTGCTCGACGAGCACGTTGTCCTCAAGGACGCCGATCTGGGTGCGCTCGCCGCTCTGGCGGACGACCATCACCCGCTCGACGGCCTCGCGGCGGGCCAGGAACTCCGCCTCGGTGATGATCGGCACCCGGCGGCGGCCCTGCTCGCGCCCCTCACGGCGGCGCTGCTTCTTGGCCTCCAGACGCGTCGACCCCTTGATCGACTGCACCTCGTCGGCGCTGGTGCTCTCGTCCTTCTTGCGGGGCTCACGGACCTTGACGACCGTACGCTCCGGGTCGTCGGCACCGCCGGCCTCGGCCTCGGCGGGCTCACCGGTCCGGCGACGGCGACGGCGGCGACGGCGGCTGCTGCTGGAACCGCCGGCCGACTCCTCGGCCTCGTCCTGCTCTTCGGCGGCCTGCTCCTCGGCCTCCTCGGACTCCGCCTCCGCGGCCTCCCGCTCGTCGGCGGCCTGCTCGTCGGCGCCGTCGGCGGCATCACCGCGACGACGGCGACGGCCACCACGGCGGCGGCGGCGCGAGGGACGGTCGCCGGACTCGTCCTCGCCGCGGCCACCCTCGGCCTGCTCGGCCTCCTCGGCCTCCGGCTCCGCTTCGGCTGCGGCTTCGTCGGCCGCCGGCTCCTCCACCGGGGCGGCGGCGACCTGCTCGGGCTCGGCCGGGGCGCCACGACGGCGACGGCGGCGCGCACCCGCGGCGGGCTGCTCCTCCACGGCCGGCTCGGCCGGGGCCTCCTCCTGCTGGGCCGCGGCAGCGGCGGCGGCCGCGGACTCCGGCGTCTGGAACATCGGCTCGGTGAAGACCGGCGCCTGGAAGACGGCCGTCGGGGGGCGCTGCGCACGGCGGCGGCCGCGCTGCGGTGCCTCCGTCGCGGGCTCCTCCTCGGCACGGGGCGCCTCGGCGGCCGGCTCCGCGGCACGCTCGCCACGGCGGCGCGCCCGGCGGCGGGGCGCCTCGGCGGCCGCGTCCTCGGCGGCCGGTGCCGGCGCGGGCTCCGCTGCCGCGGGCTCCTCGGCCGGCTCGGCGGCCTGCGGCGCGTCCGAGGCGGCGGTGGTCTTACGGGTGGCGCGGCGACGCGTCCGGGCGGGCTTGGCCTCCTCGACGGGGGCGGGTGCCGCCTCCTCGTCCTCGGCGGCCGGGGCGGCGGGGGCCGTGTCCGCGGCGGGGGCCTCCTCGGCGGCGCTCGTCTGGGGGGCACCGGCCGGAGCGGTGACCTTACGGGTGGCCCGGCGGCGGGTGCGGCGCGGTGCCGCCTCGTCCTGCGGCGCCTCAGCGGCCGTCTCGACGGCGGCCTCAGCAGAGGCCGGCGCCTCGCCGGTCGCGGGCGCCTCGGCGACCACCGGCTCCGGGGCGGCCTCGGTCTGCGGGGTACCGGCGGGGGCGGTCACCTTGCGGGTCGCCCGGCGGCGGGTGCGGCGCGGTGCCGCGTCCTCATGGGGTGCCTCGGCAGGCGTCTCGACGGCGGCGGCCGGGGCCTCGGCCGTCTCGGCCTCGTCGGCCTCTTCCTCCGCGGTCCCGGGCTCGGCGGCCGGCTGCGGGGCGCCGGTCGGGGAGGTGACCTTACGGGTCGCCCGGCGGCGGGTACGGGCCGGCTTGGCCTCGTCGCCGGTGGTCACCGCGGCTGCGGTGGTCTCCTCGGCGAGGGCCGGGTCCGCCGCGGGCGCGGCGGTGGCCTCGGTGCTCACCACCGCGGCCGCGTCGGCGGCACCGGCCGCCGGCGGACCGGCCGGCCGGGATGCCGCGCGGCGCCGGCGGCGCGGCGGCAGCGTGTCACTGGGTGAGTGGTTGTTGTTGTCGTCAGCACCGCGATCCTGGGAATGCGTGGATCCGGTGGGCTCAATGGGCTCGAGCATGCGGGCGGTTCTCCCGTCACGCTCCCGGGCGCCGCGCCTGATTCCGGTCGCGGTCCGCGTGATGAGCGCGGTCCCGCTGTCCGGGGCGTGGGCGCCGCACGGGAGCTGTCGTCTCGCTCGTCGGCCCCGGTAGGGCGGGACCGGCGAAAGTCTCCTGGTCAGTGCGTCTGCCGGACCGGGGTGGCTCCCTGGTTGATCGGCGACGCGACGACGGCAGTCCTACGCAGTACCTTCCCCGGCTGCCGGGGAGGCCCCACTTGTCGCCTTCGCGGCACTCAGCCCGGCGGCCGTGGATGGGGCGGCCGTGGCAGCGTCGCGGTCGGGCGCTAGCGGGTCAGTCACCGCGCCGGTCTCCTCATCGAGCAGCCCCTGCGCCAGCCTGGTCACCGCAGCGGGGACCGGCGGCGCCAGGTCGGCCGTAGCTCGGAGGCCGGACAGGACGTCGTCGGGTCGAACGGCAGGTGTCAGATGCCGAACAACCAGCCGCAGTATCGCACAGGCATCGCCGTCGGGCCTATCGCCCTCGCGACCGGCGGCCTCCAGACGCGCCACCGCGGCCCGTGCGTCAAAGGTCCGCATGCCGTTTTTCGTCCGGCGCTCGACCTGCACCTCTTCCGCGGCGAGGAACGCCTCGACGGCGTGCCCGGCGGTCTCCGGCTCGACCCCGTCGAGCCGGATCTCCCACACCGAGGCCTCCAGGCGGTCGGCCAGGCCACTGGTGCGGGACTCCACGGCGTCGATCACATCGAGCCCGTCCGGCAGCGACTCGTTGAGGAGTTCGCGGAGCTTGTCCGGATCGCGGCGCTCGGCGAGCTGGATCTCCAGATATTCGGCCTCGCTGCCCGTACCGGTCGGGGCCGCGTTGGCGTACGACACCTTGGGGTGCGGGGTGAAGCCCGCGGAATAGGCCATGGGGACCTCGGCGCGGCGCAGCGCCCGCTCGAAAGCGCGCTGGAAGTCGCGGTGGCTGGTGAACCGGAGGCGGCCGCGCTTGGTGTAGCGCAGTCGGATGCGCTGCACCGCCGGTGCGGGCGGCGGGCCTTCGGGCTGTCGCTTGCCCAGTGTCGTTCAGTCCTTCGTGAGTGCGGTCGTACTGCTACCAAGAGTACGTGTCCCGGGGGCTCCCGGTTCCCGGCGGGGCGGAACGGCGGCCGCGCGCTGCGGCTCCCTGGGGGCGCCGAACAGGGCCCGCCGGAGCTCCTGACGGGTCTGCCGGACGGTCTCGCGGGCGGTGCGCAACGCCTGCCGGGCGGGGCGCCAGATGCCGTTCCGGATGACGTGGCCGAGCGGGGTGAGCACGGTGCGGTAGACCCAGCGCACCGGCTTGACGAAGACCCACCGCAGCACCGTGCCGAGGAACCGGCCGATGGCCCGGGAGATGATCCCGGCGACCCGCCAGCAGTGCCCGAACGCCGCCGCGACCTCGCGGACGACCACCGTCACCACGGCGGCCAGCGCCCGCCCGGCCGGCCGCAGCACATACCGCCACAGGGCGACCAGCGGCACGACCAGGATCCACCGGACGAGGGTGGCGAGTACGGTGCCGATTCCGCGCACCAGCCAGACGATCCCGCGCCCGACGGGCGTCAGCACCGACGCGTACAGCCACCGGGCGGGCACCACCACCAGATACCGCACCAACCACGCCACCGCCGCCGCGATGCCCCGGCCCACCGGCGCCACCACATACCGCCACAACGCCACCCACGGCCACACGAACAACGCCTTGCCCAACCACACCAACCCCACGCCCAGCCCACGCAGCAGCCAGACGATTCCCCGCCCGACCGGCGTCAGCACCGAGACATACAGCCACCGGGCAGGCACCACCACCAGATACCGCACCAACCACGCCACCACCACGGCGACGCCCCGGCCCACCGGCGCCACCACATACCGCCACAACGCCACCCACGGCCACACGAACAACGCCTTGCCCAACCACACCAACCCCACGCCCAGCCCACGCAGCAGCAAAGCGATCCCGCGCCCGACCGGCGTCAGGACGGACCGCCAGAACCACGCCAACGGGGCCACGACGAGCGTGCGCCAGGTCCAGGCGACGGGTAGCACGACGAAGGTGTGCCACAGCCAGGCGAGACCGCGGCCGAGGGGGCGCAGCGCGGTCCGGTGGACGGCCCGCCCGAGGGCGGCCACCGCATCCCACACCAGACGCACCGGCACCACGAGCACCAGCACCACGATCCGCACCGGAAGCCGGACCGCAGTGGTCAGACAGCCCTCACCCGGCTCATAGCGCTCGGGCACCCGCCGGTCCTTGTCCATGGGCTCCATGTGGCCCTCCCCCTTGTACTTCGGCGCTACAGATCCGCCGCTACGGCCGCTGCCCGGCGGTGGCCGCGGCCTGGTGGAACCAGTAGCGCAGCCTTTCGCCCCGCTGATCCTCGAAGATCCCGCCGCAGGCCTCGATGACCCTACGTGAACCGGTGTTGGTGTCATCGCAGGTGACCAGCACCGGGTCGATACCCAGCTCGTGATGCGCGACCGGCAGCGCGGCACGCAGCATCGCGGTGGCGTGGCCACGGCGGCGGGCACCGGGACGGACGGCATAGCCGAGGTGTCCGCCGTAGTTGAGCAGCGACTCGGTGAGAGCGTGCCGGAAGGTGACCCGCCCCAGGTAGCTGCCGTCCGCCACCCACCACAGGGTGGTCTTCGGGACCACACCGTCGGCGCGCCGCTCCTCCGAGACGCCGCCGGTCAGCTCGACGTACTCGGCGAACCCCTCGGCGGTCACCCAGCGGTCACCCCAAGTCCGCAGCTCCCGGTCCAGGTTGGATTGCGGCACGGCCGCGGCGCCGTCGTCCCGGAACTCGTCCATCGCGGCGAGGAAGGAGGCGTGGACGGCGACGGTGGGTGCGATGAGCCGGGGAGTCATCGCCTCATTGTGCGGGAACGTACGGCGGCCCGGCCACGCGGGTGCGGGGCCGGGCCGGGCCGAAGGCGCGTACGGGAAGCGCTACTTGACCACCGTCAGCGGCAACAACTTCTTGCCCGTCGGCCCGATTTGAATGTCGAGATCGAGCTGCGGGCAAACGCCGCAGTCGAAGCACGGGGTCCAGCGGCAGTCCTCGACCTCGGTCTCGTCGAGCGAGTCCTGCCAGTCCTCCCAGAGCCAGTCCTTGTCGAGACCGGAGTCCAGGTGGTCCCAGGGCAGGACCTCCTCGTACTCGCGCTCGCGGGTGGTGTACCAGGCGACGTCCACGCCGAACTCGGGCAGCGTCTCCTCGGCGGCCTTCATCCAGCGGTCGTAGGAGAAGTGCTCGCGCCAGCCGTCGAAGCGGCCGCCGCCCTCGTAGACGGCGCGGATGACCGAGCCGACGCGGCGGTCACCGCGGGAGAGCAGGCCCTCGACGATGCCGGGCTTGCCGTCGTGGTAGCGGAAGCCGATGGAGCGGCCGTACTTCTTGTCGCCGCGGATCTTGTCGCGGAGCTTTTCGAGCCGGGCGTCCGTCTCCTCCGCCGACAGCTGCGGCGCCCACTGGAACGGGGTGTGCGGCTTGGGGACGAAGCCGCCGATGGAGACCGTGCAGCGGATGTCGTTCTGCCCGGAGACCTTGCGGCCCTCGGCGATGACCTTGACGGCCATGTCGCCGATCTGGAGCACGTCCTCGTCGGTCTCGGTCGGCAGACCGCACATGAAGTAGAGCTTCACCTGCCGCCAGCCGTTGCCGTAGGCCGTGGAGACGGTCCTGATCAGGTCTTCTTCGGAGACCATCTTGTTGATGACCTTGCGCATCCGCTCCGAGCCGCCCTCGGGCGCGAAGGTCAGACCCGAGCGACGGCCGTTGCGCGTCAGCTCGTTGGCAAGATCGACGTTGAAGGCGTCGACGCGGGTCGACGGGAGCGACAGGCCGATCTTGTCTTCCTCGTACCGGTCGGCGAGCCCCTTCGCGAGGTCGCCGATCTCGGTGTGGTCCGCGGAGGACAGCGACAACAGGCCGACCTCCTCGAATCCCGTGGCCTTCAGCCCCTTGTCCACCATGTCGCCGATACCGGTGATGCTTCGCTCCCGTACGGGGCGCGTGATCATGCCGGCCTGGCAGAAACGGCAGCCGCGGGTGCAGCCACGGAAGATCTCGACCGACATCCGCTCATGGACGGTCTCGGCCAGGGGGACGAGCGGCTGCTTGGGGTAGGGCCACTCGTCGAGGTCCATGACGGTGTGCTTGGACACCCGCCACGGGACGCCGGAGCGGTTCGGTACGACGCGGGAGATCCGCCCGTCGGCCAGATACTCGACGTCGTAGAACTTGGGGACGTAGACGCTGCCGGTCCTCGCGAGGCGGAAGAGGAGTTCGTCGCGCCCGCCGGGGCGGCCCTCGTTCTTCCATGCGCGGATGATCTCGGTGATCTCCAGCACCGCCTGCTCGCCGTCGCCGACGACCGCGCAGTCCAGGAAGTCCGCGACCGGCTCGGGGTTGAAGGCCGCGTGGCCGCCCGCGAGGATGATCGGGTGGTCCTCGGTACGGTCCTTGGCCTCCATCGGGATGCCGGCCAGGTCCAGCGCCGTGAGCAGGTTGGTGTAGCCCAGCTCGGTCGAGAAGGAGACGCCGAGGACGTCGAAGGCGCCGACGGGGCGGTGCGCGTCGACCGTGAACTGCGGGACGCCGTGCTCCCGCATCAGCGCTTCGAGGTCCGGCCACACGCTGTACGTGCGCTCGGCCAGCACGCCCTCGCGCTCGTTGAGGACCTCGTAGAGGATCATGACGCCCTGGTTGGGCAGACCGACCTCGTACGCGTCCGGGTACATGAGCGACCACCGCACGTCACAGGAGTCCCAGTCCTTGACGGTGGAGTTCAGCTCACCGCCGACGTACTGAATGGGCTTCTGCACATGCGGGAGCAGGGCCTCGAGCTGCGGGAAGACCGACTCGGCAGACATCTCGAACCTTTGTGAGCTGGCAGGGGGCGACTCTCAAGCGTAACCGCTCGGAACCACCACCCAGGACGGCGGCCGGGCACCCCCGCGGTGGCGGGGAGCACAGGGGCCGGCGCGCTTCGTACGCGTCCACGGGGGTCGCCATCGGATCGGCGGAGCTGCGCGCCCCGGTCAAACGGCCGCGACCCGGCAGGTCACGGCCGCAGCGCGGCCCGGTGCTTACGGCGCGAGGCCTTCCGCCACACGTCCGGCAGGGCCCGCTCCCGGTCCGCCGCCAGGGCCTCCTCGCGCCCGTACAGCAGCCCGAAGGTGAAGCCGCCCTCACCGGCCCGCTGGGCCTGGGTCGCCAGCTCGCGCAGAGCGCCGCGCGCCACCACGCTGTCCTGGTGGTCCCCCAGCAGCTGCTGGACCCGCTTGGTGCGCTTGGCGAACTTCTTCGCCGGCCGGCCGAGCGCCGGGCGGGCCGCCTCCGCCGCGTACCGGGTGCGCTTGGCCGCCTTGCGGGCGCCGTGCAGCGCCTCGTCCCGCTCCCGTCCGGCGGAGGCGGCCAGCGCGGCCTCCGTACGGCGGGCCAGCCGCCGGTAGTCCTTGAGCACGGCCCCGGCCGCGACCTCGGGCGCCGGGCGCCGGGCGGCCTTCCGCAGCGGCGGCTCCGCCAGGAAGGCGTGCAGGGTCTTCAGCAGCGCCAGGTAGCGCGGCCCGTCCAGGACGTCGAGCAGCCGGTCCCGCGCACCGGCCCGGCGCCTTTCGGACCAGATGCGCAGCCGGGCGTCCACGGGGCCGAGCCGTAGCGTCCCGGGCAGCTCGCCCAGCCCCTCCCGCAGCCGCTCGGTGAGCACCTCGCGGTCCCGCTCCACCCCCAACTCGGCCGCCAGCCATTTGAGTTCGATGCCGATCGGCTGGGTGGCGGCGCGGTCGAGCACCTTGGTGTACGAGCGGAAGGCGCTGCGCAGCCGGCGGGTGGCGACCCGCATCCGGTGCACCGCGTCGGGCAGATCCCGCCGTACCGCGGGGTCCAGCTCGATGATCACCCGCACCTGCTCACGGGCATAGCGCAGCACGACGTCACCGGCGGTCGGCCGCTTCTTCCCGCGTTTCCCGGCGCCCTTGCCCTTCGTCTTGGCCGCGGCCTTGCCGGAGCCATGGATGAGCCGCTCGTCCGGCCCGGCGGTGTGCGGCGCAGCCCCGTCGCGGCTCTGGCCCGTCTCGGCCAGCGCCCGCGCCAGCTTCGACGCCGCGGAGGCGGGACGCACCCCCGCCGCGGTCAGCGCCCGGCCGACCTCGTCCAGCAGCCCGGCGCCGCCGTCCCCGACCAGCTCCACCTCGATCTCGCGCCAGCGGGCCCCGGGGCGCCCCGAGTCGGCCGTTCCGGCGTCGACGGCCCCGGCCGCCGGCCAGGCGCGCACCGCGTCCTCCGCCACCTCCGCGAGCGGGGTGCCCGCGGCGTCCTTCAGCACCCGGACCGTGCGCCGCGTCCGCAGCCGTACGACGGCGACAAGTTCGCCGTCCAGCACCCGGGACCGTACGAGCGCGGTCAGCTCCGGGGGCGGCGTCGCGGACAGCGGCGCCCGCAGCTCGTCCCGCACCCCGGGGGCGACCGGCAGCTTCAGATGCCAGCCCGCGTCCCGGCCGCCGGTACGCCTGCGCAGCGTGATCCCGGCGGCGGCGAGGCGCTGGTCGGCGGTGTCGTAGTAGACGGCGTCGAGATCCTCGGTGCCCGCCTCCGCCACGGCGGTGACCCGGTCGATACCGGCCAGGTCGGGCAGCCGGGTGTCGTCCTCGGCTTCGTACTTCCGCTCGATTTCCCGCACGGTGTCCGCCATGCATCGAATCTAGTCACCTGCTCCGGAAGGGACCACCCGCCAGAGCCGGGAAGGTGTCAGGGGGCCGGAAACCGCCGGAGCGGGTAGCACGCGCCGTATGGCGTGACTTACCGTGTGTGACTAGCCCGCCACGCAGAGTGGTAACGGGCGCGCACTCGACCCCTTCGGGGAGGGAGACACCCGTGCACCCCCAGACCGCACCCGTCACCCGGCCGGCCATCCGCGTCGCGGCAGGCGCCCGCCCGCATCTCCTGAGCACACCGAGCAGCCCCTTCGCCCCGAAGGCGGCCCGTGACTTCGTCCGCGCGGTGCTGCGCCGCACTCCGCTCGCCCCGCTCGCCGACACCGCGGTGCTGCTCACCTCGGAGGCGGTGACCAGCGCCCATCTGCGGACGCCGCGGTCCGCGGACATCCTCCTGCGACTGCTGACCGCCGGGCACGGCCTGCGGATCAGCGTGCACGACGAGGCGCCGGTCCGGATCCCCCGGCCGGCCGCGGTGACCGGTGAGCGGGACGCCGATCTCGGGCTGCTGCTGACCGGCGAGCTCTCCGACGACTGGGGCACCACCCCGTTCGGCGGGCTGCCGCGGTCCCCCTCGCTCTGGTTCGAACTGCACCTCAAGCACTGACGCGACGTCAGCGGGAGGCGGAGAGCGGGCGCTGCACCCGGATCGACTGGAGCAGCCCGATCGCGATCCAGACCGCGAACATCGAGGTGCCGCCGTAGGAGACGAACGGCAGCGGCAGACCGGTGACCGGCATGATCCCGAGGGTCATGCCGATGTTCTCGAAGGCCTGGAAGGCGAACCACGCGATGATGCCGGCGGCCACGACCGTGCCGTAGAGCTCGGTGGACTCCCGGGCGATCCGGCAGGCGCGCCACAGGACCACGCCGAGCAGGACGATGATCAGGCCCGCGCCCAGGAAGCCGAGTTCCTCACCGGCGACGGTGAAGATGAAGTCCGTCTGCTGTTCGGGGACGAACTGGCCGGTGGTCTGGCTGCCGTGGAAGAGACCGGATCCGGTCAGCCCGCCGCCGCCGATCGCGATCCGGGCCTGGTTGGTGTTGTAGCCGACACCGGCCGGGTCGAGGCTCGGGTTGGCGAAGGCGGCGAAGCGGGCGATCTGGTAGTCGTCGAGCAGTCCGAGCTGCCAGACCGCGACACAGCCGACGACGCCGGTGCCGACCAGTCCGAGGATCCAGCGGTTGGAGGCGCCGGAGGAGAGCAGCACGCCGAGGATGACGGCGCCGAGCACCATCACCGAGCCGAGGTCGGGCATCAGCATGATGACGGCGACGGGGACGGCGGCCAGCCCGAGGGCCTGGACGACGGTGCGGTGGTCGGGGTGCGGCCGGTCCCCCGCGTCGACCCGGGACGCCAGCAGCATCGCCATGCCCAGCGTGATGGTGATCTTCGCGAACTCGGCGGGCTGGAGGGAGAAGCCGCCGGGGATCGCCAGCCAGGACCGCGAGCCGTTGATGGTGGCGCCCAGCGGGGTCAGCACCAGCAGCGCCAGCACGACCGAGAGGGCGTAGAGGACCGGGACGGCGCCGCGCAGCGTGCGGTGGCCGAGCCAGATCGTGCCGCCGGCGAGCGCCAGGCCGATACCGAGGTTCAGCAGATGGTGCAGGAAGTAGTAGTACTCGTCGCCGTGGTTGAGCTCGGTGCGGTTACGGGTGGCCGAGAAGACCAGCAGCGAGCCCATCAGCGACAGCACCAGGCAGGACAGCAGCAGTATCCAGTCCAGCTTGCGCAGCACCGAATCGCGCGCCGTCAGCTTGCCCCAGGTGCCGAGCTCAGGGGTGTAGCGCCGGATCGAGAACGCCCGGGAGGTGTGGCTGGTCGTCATCGTGGGCTCTCCGATGCGGACGGCGACGGCGACGGCGGGGCATACGGCTTGATGGGCTGGGACTGGATGGCGCCATCACTTTCGATCTTGGGCAGCTTGGCCTCCGGCCGCGGGAGCAGCGCGGCCTTGGGGTCGATGCCGCCCTTCTCGTCGACTCCGTACAGCGCGTTGTAGATGTTGCGCACGGCGGGGCCGGAGGCGCCGGAGCCGGTACCACCCTGGGCGATGGTCATGACGATCGTGTAGTCCTTGGTGTACGTCGCGAACCACGAGGTCGTCTGCTTGCCGTAGACCTCGGCCGTACCGGTCTTGGCGTGCATCGGGATCTTGTCCTGCGGCCAGCCGCCGAACCGCCAGGCGGCGGTACCACGGGTGGCGACACCGGCGAGGGCGCCGTCCATCTGGTGGAGCGTCTTCTGCGTCACCGGCAGCCGGCCGTGCGACCGGGGCTTGACCCGCTGGATGTGCTTGCCGTCGGGGCTGATGACGGCCTTGCCGACGGTGGGGTTGTAGAGCGTGCCGCCGTTGCTGATCGCGCCGTAGATCGTCGCCATCTGCATCGGGGTGACGAGGGTGTCGCCCTGCCCGATGGCGTAGTTGATCGAGTCGTAGGCGTGCAGCTTCATGCCCTCCAGGCAGCCTTCCCGGGCGAGCTTGGTGCCGAAGTCCTTCTTCTTCGGCCAGGCCTTGGCCTGTTCGCACCAGCCCGCCTTGTTGGCCTTCCAGAAGGCGTTCTTCCACTTGCGGTCGGGGACCCGGCCGGTGACCTCGTTCGGGAGGTCGATACCGGTCTCCTTGCCGAGCCCGAACTGGTGGGCCGTCTTGTAGAACCAGTTCTTGGCGTCCTTCTTCGGCTTGTCCCCGCCGTCCTTCCGCCACTCGTCGTGCGAGAGGCGGTAGAAGACGGTGTCGCAGGAGACCTCCAGCGCCCGGCCGAGGCTGATCGCGCCATGGCTCTGCGACTCGAAGTTCTTGAAGGTCTGGCCGCCGATGCTGTACGAGCTGGTGCAGGGGTAGTGACCGTTGAAGTCATAGCCCGCGTTGACCGCGGCCGCGGTCGAGATGACCTTGAAGATCGAGCCGGGGGCGGCCTGCCCCTGGATGGCGCGGTTCAGCAGCGGGTAGTTGGAGTCCTTGCCGGTGAGGTGGGCGTAGTCCTTGCCCGAGATCCCGCCGACCCAGGCGTTCGGGTCGTAGGTGGGGTTGGAGGCCATCGCCACCACCCGGCCGGTCTTCGCCTCCATGACGACGACGGCGCCCGAGTCGGCCTTGTAGTTGGTGCCCGTGTTCTTGTCGTGCTCCTTACGGGCGTCCTTCATGGCCTGGTCCAGCTGCTTCTCCGCCAGGCCCTGCACCCGGGCGTCGATGCTGGTGACGACGCTGGCGCCGGCCTTGCCCTTCTCGCTCTTCGCCTGGCCGATGACCCGGCCGAGGTTGTCGACCTCGTAGCGGGTGACGGCGGCCTTGCCACGCAGCGCGTCGTCGTACGTCCGCTCCAGACCGGACCGGCCGATCTGGTCCGAGCGCAGCAGCGGGGACCGGCTGTGCTCGGCCTTCTTGATCTCCCCGTCGGTGACCGGCGAGAGATAGCCGAGGACCTGGGCGGTGTTGGCGTCGCCCGGGGCGGCGTAGCGGCGGACGGCGGTCGGCTCGGCGCTGATGCCGGGGAAGTCCTCGGAGCGCTCGCGGATCTGGAGGGCCTGCTGGGTGGTGGCCTCGTCGGTGATCGGGATCGGCTGGTACGGCGAGCCGTTCCAGCACGGCTGCGGCGTCTTGGAGTCGCAGAGGCGGACCTTGTTGCGGATCTCCTTCCCGGACATGCCGAGCACCTTGGCCAGCCGGCCGAGCACGCCCTTGCCGTCGTCCTTCATCTTCAGCAGCTCGGTACGGCTGGCCGACACCACCAGACGGGTCTGGTTGTCGGCCAGCGGCACTCCGCGCGCGTCGAGGATGGAGCCGCGGGTGGCGGGCTCGATGACCTGCTGGACGTGGTTGTTCCTGGCCTCGGTGGCGTACTCCGTGCCATTGCGGATCTGTAGATACCAGAGCCGGCCGCCGAGCGTGAGCAACAGCGAGAAGACCAGGATCTGGATCGCGATGAGCCGGACGCCGACCCGGGAGGTCCGGGTTTCCGGGAGATTACTCATGGCGCGCCGCGCCTCCATGAGGGGTCGTGGTCGAAGGACGAGGGAGCGTCACAGCCGCTTGACCCCCTTGATGCGGCCCACCTTGTCGCGGGCCGACTTGCCGAGCAGACCGCCGCGCTGGCTGCCGATCCGGGCGCCCGAGCGCACGGACTTCATGGCGCCTCGGCTGGCCTTGAGGCCGGTGCCGGTGGTGAGCCAGCCGTATCCGGAGGTGCCGGAGCCGCCCGGACTGCTGGAGCCGTCACCGGTCAGCGGCTCGCCCTCGGTTCTGCGCGCCAGCGCCATCACCAGGGGGACCACGAAGGGGGCCAGCAGCAGGTCGTAGAGGGTGGCGCTGAGCAGCAGCCCGACGATGCCGACATGCCGGGCGGCGGTGTCGCCGACCAGGGCGCCGACGCCCGCGTACATCAGCGTCGAGACGATCGCGGCGCCGATGACGACGATCAGCGGCAGCGTCGCCGAACGGTGCCGGCCGGACTCCGGTTTGGTCAGACCCGCCGCGTAGCCGATGACGCACAGCACCAGCGCATAGCGGCCGATGGCGTGGTCGGACGGCGGGGCGAGGTCGGCCAGCAGCCCGGCGAAGAAGCCGACGAGCGCGCCGCCGACATGGCCGTAGACCAGCGCCAGGCCGACCACCACGAGCAGCAGCAGATCGGGTACGGCGCCGGGCAGTTGGAGTCTGGCGAGGATGGTGACCTGGATGACGAGGGCGACGACCACCAGCGGGGCCGAGAGCAGAATCCGGTTGATGCGCATCGGTCAGCTCCTGGGAGGGACGCTCGCGGAGGGGGTGGCCGTGACGGTGACCGTCGGCGTCGGCTTGGGCTTGGCGGGCTGGGGCGGCAGGACGGTGTCGCGCGGGTCCTCCCGCGGCGGCTGGACGACGACGCCGACGATGTCGAGCTGGGAGAAGGCGACGAACGGCCGGACCTGGAGGTTGCGGGTCAGATCCCCGTTGAACGGCTCGACCCGGACGACCCTGCCGACCGGCACACCGGGCACGAACGGCTTGTCCTTGCTGGAGCCGAAGGTGACCAGCCGGTCGCCCTTCTTGATGTTGGCCCGGCCATTGAGAAGCTGAACGCGCATCGAGCGGACCCCCTGCCCGTTGGCGAAGCCGATCTCGTTGGTCTTCTCCATGCGGGTGCCGACGGTGAAGTCGGGGTCGGCGGCCAGCAGGACGGTGGAGGTGTCGGCGCCGACGGTGGTGATCCGGCCGACCAGACCGTCGCCGTTGAGCACGGTCATATCGCGGCGGATGCCGTCACGGGTGCCGGCGTCGATGGTGACGGTCCAGGAGAAGCCCTGGGCCGAGCCGATGGCGATGACCTGGGCGCCCTTGATGGCGTACTGCCCGGTGCCCGCGGTCTTGAGGATCTTGTCGAGCTCGGCGGCGCGGCTGCGGTTCCGGTCGGAGGAGCCGAGTTTGGCCTTCAGCGCCTCGTTCTCGTGCTCCAGCGTGCTGATCCGGTTGTGCCGCCGGCCGGAGTCCCGTACGGCTCCAACAGCGTTGCCGACCGGGTCGACGACGCGGGCGACACCGCTTTCGACCGGGCCGAAGGCGGAGGCGGCGGCTTGCCGGGCACCATCGAGCGGGGACTGTTCGCCGCCGCGGATATCGACCGTGATCAGCGCGAACGCGATCGCGACCAGCAGCACCAGCAGCAGCCGGCTCTCTCGTGTGTCCCTCACGTGCGGCGGCCGTGTCCTTCCTCGTAGGACCGGCCGGCTGCGGGCCCCGCCGGTCTCGTTCGGGAGTTGAGCGTTGTGCCTGTGTGACGGTGCCGGACGGTGAAGCGCCGGTGCACCGTGTCTGTCGGGATGTTGCGCCCGGGTGCCGGCCGGTCCGGCGGACGGACCGGCCGCTGGTGCCGGGGGCCCGGCCCCCGCGGCCGCCGAGCGGCGGCCGCGGCGCGGGTCGGTTCCCCGGCCGTGCTACCTGCGCGGCTGGGAGTCGAGGACCTGCTGGAGCGCCTCGAACTCCTCGACGCACTTGCCGGAGCCCAGCGCGACGGAGTCGAGCGGGTCCTCGGCGATGTGGATGGGCATACCGGTCTCGCGGCGCAGCCGCTCGTCGAGGCCGCGGAGCAGGGCGCCGCCACCCGTGAGCACGATGCCGCGGTCCATGACGTCACCGGACAGCTCCGGCGGGCACTTGTCGAGGGTCGTCTTGACCGCGTCAACAATGGAGTTGACCGGCTCCTCGATGGCCTTGCGCACCTCGGCGGCCGAGATCACCACGGTCTTCGGCAGACCGGAGACCAGGTCCCGGCCGCGGATCTCGGTGTGCTCGTCCTGCTCGAGGTCGTACGCCGAACCGATGGTGATCTTGATGCTCTCGGCTGTGCGCTCGCCCAGCAGAAGGCTGTACTCCTTCTTGATGTGCTGGATGATCGCGTTGTCGAGCTCGTCGCCGGCCACCCGGATGGACTGCGCGGTGACGATGCCGCCGAGCGAGATGACCGCGACCTCGGTGGTACCGCCGCCGATGTCCACGACCATGTTGCCGGTGGCCTCGTGGACCGGCAGACCGGACCCGATCGCGGCGGCCATCGGCTCCTCGATGATGTGCACCTGGCGCGCGCCGGCCTGGGTCGAGGCCTCGATCACCGCACGGCGCTCCACTCCGGTGATGCCGGAGGGCACGCACACGACGACCCGCGGGCGGGCCAGATAGCGCCGCTTGTGAATCTTCAGGATGAAGTAGCGGAGCATCCGCTCGGTGATCTCGAAATCGGCGATCACGCCGTCTTTCAGGGGCCGTACGGCGACGATGTTGCCGGGCGTGCGCCCGATCATCTTCTTCGCCTCAGCACCCACCGCGAGAATCCCGCCGGTGTTGGTGTTGATGGCCACGACCGACGGCTCGTTGAGGACGATTCCGCGGCCCCTGACGTACACCAGCGTGTTGGCGGTCCCGAGGTCGACAGCCATGTCACGGCCGATGAACGACATGTTGTTCCCCATGAGGATACGTCTGGCCTTCCCAACTGGAGCGAATGCTTACTGGAGGTCGGCAGGAGGTGATGCGCTGTGAGGCGCGGAAGCCTCCATCGTAGTTCGTAGTGCGCCCACTCGAACACGTCGGGAGGCTGTTCCGCCATTGTCAGCCGTACACGCACCCGCCCCCCTCAATGGTGACGTCGTGTCGCGGAGATGCGTTCCCCCGATCGTGTCGTATACACCAAGGGGCGACCGGTGATTTCTACGGTCGCCCCAGGTCACGAGGGGTGTACAGCTGATGAAGTGTCAGGAAATGCCGGGGAAGAAAATCTTGATCTCACGCTCGGCGGACTCTTCGGAATCCGACGCATGGATCAGATTCTCCCGGGTGATCGTTCCGAAGTCCCCACGAATGGACCCACTCGGCGCGGCAATCGGGTCAGTCGGACCGGCCAGCGCCCGTACGCCCTCGATGACCCGCTCGCCCTCGACGATCATCGAAACGACCGGACCGGAGGCCATGAACCCGACCAGCGGCTCGTAGAACGGCTTGCCGACGTGCTCGGCGTAGTGCTGCTCCAGGATCTCGCGGTCCAGGCTGCGCAGCTCCAGCGCGCTGATCGTCCAGCCGGCCTTCTTCTCGATCCGGCCGATGATCTCGCCGATCAGACCGCGCTGGACGGCGTCAGGCTTGAGAAGGACGAGGGTGCGCTGGCTCACGAAGGGACTCCCTGGATATGAACAATGGTCAGCGGGTGCACTGAGGCTACATGGGGGACACGCCGCCACGGGGCGCAGCCCCCGGCCTCCGGGACGCCCCGTGGACCGGCTCTAGGCGGGCTTGCCGGCCGCTTCGCCGGCCGCCTCGGACTGCGCCGCCCAACGGGCCTTCGCCTCATCGATCTTGCGGCCGAAGTGCACCGACGCCCACCACAGGGCGGCGAAGACCGCGCCCAGGAAGAACATCGTCGGCACCACGAAACCGGCGGCGATCAGAGCGGCCTGGAGCGCCCAGCCGAGCTGGACGCCGCCCGGACGGGTCAGCATCCCGCACAGCAGCAGGCTCAGCAGCATCCCGATCCCGCTGACCGTCCAGATCGTGACCTCGGACAGCCCGGTCATCTGCGTCGCGACCAGACCGGCGAAGCCGATCACGAAGAATTCGCCTATCAGAGTGCTGGCACAGAGCGTGCGCATGTTCAGCCCCTCCCCATCAGCAGCCGGGCCTCGCCGACCGTGATCACCGAGCCGGTCACCAGCACACCGGCGCCGGAGAACTCGCCCTCTTCCTCGGCGAGGGTGATCGCCGCTTCCAGCGCGTCGTCGAGCCGCGGCTCCACCTGGACCCGCTCGGCGCCGAAAACCTCGACGGCGACGGCCGCAAGCTCGTCCGGATCCATCGCACGATGGCTGGAATTACGGGTCACCACGACCTCGGCGAAGAGCGGCTCGAAGGCCTCCAGGAAGCCCCGGACGTCCTTGTCCCCGCTGGCGCCGACCACACCGACCAGACGGCTGAAGCCGAAGGCCTCGGTGACCGCCTCGGCCGCGGCCCGCGCGCCCGCCGGGTTGTGCGCCGCGTCCAGCACCACCGTCGGGCTGCGCCGCACGACCTCCATCCGGCCGGGCGAGGTGACGGCGGCGAACGCGGAGCGGAGGGTGTCGATGTCCAGCGTGCGGGCGTGCTCCGAGCCGACGCCGAAGAACGCCTCGACCGCGGCGAGCGCCACCGCGGCGTTGTGCGCCTGATGGGCGCCGTACAGCGGAAGGAAGATCTCCGGGTACTCACCGCCCAGGCCGCGCAGCGTCAGCATCTGCCCGCCGACGGCCACCTCACGGGAGAGCACCCCGAACTCCATGCCCTCACGGGCGACCGTGGCATCCACCTCGACCGCGCGCTTGAGCATCACCGACGCCGCGTCCACCGGCTGCTGGGCCAGCACGACCGTGGCGTCCTTCTTGATGATCCCGGACTTCTCCCCGGCGATCTCCTCGGGCGTCTCGCCCAGCCGGTCGGTGTGGTCCAGCGAGATCGGGGTGACCACGGCGACATCGCCGTCGATCACGTTCGTCGCGTCCCAGGTGCCGCCCATGCCGACCTCGACGACCGCGACGTCCACGGGGCTGTCGGCGAAGGCGGCGTACGCCATGGCCGTGAGCACCTCGAAGAACGACAGGCGGTACTCCTGCTGGGCGTCGACCATCTCCACGTACGGGGCGATGTCCCGGTACGTCTCGATGAACTGCTCGGCGGAGATCGGGCCGCCGTCCAGGCTGATCCGCTCGGTGATCGACTGGACGTGCGGGCTGGTGTAACGGCCGGTGCGCAGGTCGAAGGCGGACAGCAGGGCCTCGATCATGCGGGCGGTGCTGGTCTTGCCGTTGGTGCCGGTGATGTGGATGGACGGGTAGGCGCGCTGGGGTTCGCCGAGGATGTCCAGCAGCGCCGCGATGCGCTGGACCGACGGGTCGAGCTTGGTCTCGCCCCAGCGGCCGGCCAGCTCGTCCTCGACGGCGCGCAGCGCACGGTCGACCTCGGGGTCGGCCGGCCGGGCGGGGACGCCGTCGCCCTGCGGCGGCCCGGCCTGGGCACGCAGGGTCCGGCTGCCGGCCTCGATCACCGCAAGATCGGGGGTTGGGGTCTCCCCTGATTGAGCGGAGTCGAGATCTTGGGGAAGGTCGGTCTCCGCCTCGACCAGTTCGTCGAAGGCTTCGTTCGGGTCGGGGTCGTCGTTCTGGGGGCGCTCGCTCACGCCGACCAGTCTACGAGGCACGTGTGACAGCGGTGCGCTGCGTCGGCCTCCCCGGCACCGTGCCGCGGCCAGGGGCGGCCGGCCCGGCCCGCGCCCCGGCGTGCGCCCCTGCGCCGGGGGCCGCGGACCGGGGCCGGGCGGGCTACGACGGCAGCGCCGCCTTCATCATGGCCCGCGCGATCGGGCCCGCCAGCCCGTTGCCGGAGACCTCGTTGCGGGCCGCGTGCCCGTCCTCGACCATCACGGCCACCGCCACCCGGTGGCCCTTGCCGTCCTCGGCGTACGAGACGAACCAGGCGTAGGGCGTCCCGCTGTTGTCGACGCCGTGCTGAGCGGTGCCGGTCTTGCCGCCGACGGTCAGTCCGTCGATCTTCGCGCCGGAGCCGGTGCCCTTGTCCACGACCGTCTGCATCGCCGACCGCAGCTGCTGGGCCGTGCGCGCCGACATGGCCTGGTCGTCGCCGTACGTCTTCGGCTCGTTGTCCTGGACGGTGTTGCCGCCGCCATCGGTCAGCTTGTCGACCAGCTGCGGGGTCTTCAGCTCGCCGCCGTTCGCGATGGCCGAGCTGACCATCGCCATCTGGAGCGGCGTCGCCTGGTCGTCGAACTGGCCGATCCCGGACAGCGCGGTCTGCGCCTCGTCCATGTTCCCGGGGTAGACGCTCTTGCCGGCCCGCACCGGGGTGTCCACCTTGCCGTCGTTGAAGCCGAACTTCTCGGCCTGCGCCTTCACCTTGTCCTTGCCCAGGTCAACGGCCATCTTCGCGAAGACGGTGTTGCAGGAGTACTGGAGCGCGGTGCGGATGTCCGCGTTCTTGCAGGGCGCGGCGGCGTTCTCGTTGGTGAGCTTGGTGTGGGTGTTCGGGAGGGTGTACGGGTCGGGGCTGTGGGTGGGCTCGTCCACCGAGGAGTACAGCCCGTCCTCCAGGGCGGCCGCGGCGACCACCAGCTTGAAGGTGGAGCCGGGCGGCAGCGGCTGCCGCAGCGCCCGGTTGACCTCGGGGTCCTCGGTGTCGCCGGACATCTTCCGCCACGCCTTCTGGTCGGCGCCGCCGGACCCGGCGAAGGTCCCCGGGTCGTACGACGGGGTGCTGACCATGCCCAGGATCCGCCCGGTGGCCGGGTCCATGGCGACGGCGGCGCCCTTCTTGCCGTCCAGCGCCCGGTAGCCGGCCTTCTGCACCGCGGCGTCGATGGTGGTGGCCACATCGCCGCCCTTGGCCCGCTCGCGGGTGAGCGCGTCGGCGGGGGTCTGGAGCCGGCTGTCGGAGCCGTCCAGGAGGTCGCCGTAGAGGCTCTCCAGCTGGTTGCTGCCGAAGATCTGCGAGGTGAAGCCGGTGACCGGCGCGTACAGCGGGCCGTCCTTGTAGGTGCGCTTGTACTTCAGCGTGTCGGAGGTGGCGGCGGAGCCGGTGACCGGCTCCCCGCCGACGAGGATGTTGCCCAGCGGCGCGGAGTACTTGCCGATCGTCACCCGCGGATTGTGCGGGTCCTCCTTGTAGTCGCTCGCCTTGGCGCCCTGGAGCCAGGTCACCCAGCCCATCAGCGCCACGATCAAGGCCAGACAGAAGACCGCGGCCCGTCGCAGGGGTTTGTTCATCGGGCGCGGCTCCTCAGGTACGGGACGTGCGGTGCTGCCGCCACTACGGCATTCCGGTCCACCGTGCCTCGGCCAGATGAGAGCGCGATGAGAACGCCCGGACCGCCGCCCGCACCGCCGCACGTCCCCCCGCCCGGCCCCTGCCCGCCGGGGCCCCGGCCCGTCGCGGACCGCCCCGGCAACGGCGCAGGCCCCCCGCCCGTACGGACGAGGGGCCTGCCGGGTCTGCCGCGGTTACGCCTTCGGCAGGGCCGCCAGCTGCGCGGTGATCCGGACGATGTCCGCCTCCGCGGCCTCCAGCCGGCCGCGGATCTTGTCCACGACCTTCTCCGGCGCCTTGGCCAGGAACGCCTCGTTGCCGAGCTTGCCGGTGGCCTGCGCCTTCTCCTTCTCGGCCGCGCCCAGGTCCTTCGTCAGGCGCTTGCGCTCCGCCTCGACGTCGATGGTGCCGGACAGGTCCAGGGCGACCGTGGCGCCCGCGACTGGCAGCGAGGCGGTGGCGCTGAATTCCTCACCGGCCGGCTGAAGCCGCAGCAGCGAGCGCATCGCGGCCTCGTGCGCGGCCAGCGCCGTACCGGACAGGTCCAGCTGGGCCGGGACCTTCTGGCCGGGCTGGAGCCCCTGGTCGGAGCGGAACCGGCGGACCTCGGTCACGACCTGCTGAACGGTCTCGATCTCCCGCTCCGCCGCCGCGTCCCGGAAGCCGCCCGGGGCCTCGGCCCCAGGAATGACCACAGCCTTCGGCCACTCGGCGATCACGACCGACTCACCGCCGGTCAGCGTCGTCCACAGGGTCTCGGTGACGAACGGGACGATCGGGTGCAGCAGTCGCAGGGTGACGTCCAGGACCTCGCCCAGCACCCGGCGCGAGACCTCGGCGGCCGGGCCGCCCGCCATGAACGTCGTCTTGGACAGCTCGACGTACCAGTCGAAGACCTCGTCCCACGCGAAGTGGAAGAGGGTGTCCGACAGCTTCGCGAACTGGTAGTCGTCGTAGTAGGCGTCGACCTCGGCGACGACCGAGTTCAGCCGGGACAGGATCCACCGGTCGGTCGCCGACAGCTGCTCGGCGGGCGGGAGTTCGCCCTCCACCGTCGCACCGTTCATCAGCGCGAAGCGGGTGGCGTTCCAGATCTTGTTGGCGAAGTTACGGGAGCCCTGGACCCAGTCCTCGCCGATCGGGACGTCGACACCGGGGTTGGCGCCCCGGGCGAGCGTGAACCGGACGGCGTCCGAGCCGTAGGAGTCCATCCAGTCCAGCGGGTTGACCGCGTTCCCGAAGGACTTGGACATCTTCTTGCCGAACTGGTCGCGGACCATGCCGTGCAGCGCGATGGTGTGGAACGGCGGGGTGCCGTCCATCGCGTACAGCCCGAACATCATCATCCGGGCGACCCAGAAGAAGAGGATGTCGTAGCCGGTGAGCAGGACCGAGTTCGGATAGAACTTCTCGACACTGGGGGTCTGCTCGGGCCAGCCGAGCGTGGAGAACGGCCACAGCCCGGAGGAGAACCAGGTGTCCAGGACGTCGGTGTCCTGGTGCCAGCCCTCGCCGCTCGGCGGCTCCTCGTCCGGTCCGACGCAGACGACCTCACCCTCCGGCCCGTACCAGACCGGGATGCGGTGGCCCCACCACAACTGCCGCGAGATGCACCAGTCGTGGAGGTTGTCGACCCAGCCGAAGTAGCGGGACTCCATCTCCTTGGGGTGGATCTTGACCTTGCCGTCGCGGACCGCGTCCCCCGCGGCCTGCGCCAGCGGGCCGACCTTGACCCACCACTGCATCGACAGCCGCGGCTCGATGGTGGTCTTGCAGCGCGAGCAGTGCCCGACGGAGTGGGTGTACGGGCGCTTCTCGGCGACGATCCGGCCGTCGGCGCGCAGCGCACCGACGATCGCGGAGCGGGCCTCGAAGCGGTCCAGGCCCTGGAAGGGGCCGTGCGCCGTGATGACACCGCGCTCGTCGAGGACGGCGAGGTTGGGCAGCCCGTGGCGGCGGCCGATCTCGAAGTCGTTCGGGTCGTGGGCCGGGGTGACCTTGACCGCACCGGTGCCGAACTCCGGGTCGACGTGCTCGTCGGCGACGACCGGGATCCGGCGGCCGGTCAGCGGCAACTCGATCTCGGTGCCGACGAGATGGGCGTACCGCTCGTCCTCCGGGTGGACGGCGACCGCGGTGTCACCCAGCATCGTCTCGGCCCGGGTGGTGGCGACGACGATCGAGGCGTCGCCCTCCCCGTACCGGATGGAGACCAGCTCGCCGTCGTCGTCCTGGTACTCCACCTCGATGTCCGAGATGGCGGTCAGACAGCGCGGGCACCAGTTGATGATGCGCTCGGCGCGGTAGATCAGCTCGTCGTCATGGAGCCGCTTGAAGATCGTCTGGACGGCCTTGGACAGGCCCTCGTCCATCGTGAACCGCTCGCGCGACCAGGCGACACCGTCGCCCAGGCGCCGCATCTGGCCGGAGATCTGGCCGCCGGACTCGCCCTTCCACTGCCAGACCCGCTCGACGAACGCCTCACGGCCCAGGTCGTGCCGGGAGACGCCCTCCTTGGCGAGTTCCCGCTCGACGACGTTCTGGGTGGCGATACCGGCGTGGTCCATGCCCGGCTGCCAGAGCGTCTCGTAGCCCTGCATGCGCTTACGGCGGGTGAGCGCGTCGATGAGGGTGTGCTCGAAGGCGTGCCCCAGGTGCAGGGAGCCGGTGACGTTCGGCGGCGGGATGACGATGGTGTACGGCGGCTTGTCGCTCTTCTCGTCCGCCTCGAAGTAACCCCGCTCCACCCAGCGCTCGTACAGCGGCCCCTCTACATCGGCCGGCGTGTACTGAGTCGGCAGTTCGGGGGCGCTGTGCTTGCTCTGCTGAGAGTTCTCGGTCACGCCGGACAGTGTACGGGCGCGGATGTAGCAGCTTCGAATCGGTTTCGCCCCCGGGGCAACGGCTGTCAGCGGCGTCGTACAGGATGTCGGCAGCGCATCAACAGCACCCAGAACTTCACACGCAGCACTCAACTGATTTCAGTTGTCACGAGGGGAACCGCTCCATGAGCTTCAACCAGCCGCCTCCCGGCCCGTACGGCCAGCAGCCCCCGCAGCCGGGTCCGTACGGCCAGCCGCAGCAGCCACCGGCCCCCCAGCCCGGTTACGGCTACCCGCAGCAAGGCGGCCAGGTGCCTCCTCAGCAGGGCTACGGCTACCCCCAGCAGGCCGGCCAGGCGCCCCCTCAGCAGGGCTACGGCTACCCCCAGCAGGCCGGCCAGGCGCCCCCTCAGCAGGGCTACGGCTACCCCCAGCAGGCCGGCCAGCCCTACGGCCAGCAGGCCCCGTACGGCGGCCAGCAGACCCCCTACGGCGTGATCCCGCAGGGCCCGGAGGAGAGCGGCGGCAACGGGAAGAAGATCGGCCTGATCGTCGGCGCGGTCGCCGTCGTCGCGGCGATCGGCGTGGGCGCGTACTTCGTCTTCGGCTCGGGCGGAGACGTGGCCCCCTACACGATCTCCCTCCCGGACAAGCTGCTGAACGCGGAGTACAGCAAGGTGCCGGACAGCCCCGGCGCGAACCCGCAGAAGGACTTCTCCGATGACAAGGAACTGCGGGCGATGGGGATCACGGACGCCACCGCCGTCCAGGGCGGGTACGCCAACGCCGCCAAGCAGGTACTCGCGGTGGTGGGCGTCTACGGCACGGTGAACGACCCGGAGACCGCCGTGGACCAGACGTTCGCCAAGCTCGAGGAGAACCAGAAGAAGAACCCGAGCGCCTCCCGCGCCAAGATCGAGACGGTCACGCCGGTCACCGAGTTCTCGCCGGACGGCTTCGACGGCGCGGTGATGAAGTGCAAGGTGCAGAAGGCGACCGTCACGATGAGCGGCGTCACCGCGTCCCAGCAGGTCTCCGTCTGTATCTGGGGCGACAGCAGCGCGATCGGCATCGTGCAGTCCCAGCCCGCCTCGGCGACCAACGGCGCCGCCGGCTCCCAGCCGCTGACCGCCGAGCAGCTCTCCGTGAAGACGGCCAAGCTCCGCGACGAGGTCCGCAAGGAGAAGTAGGCACCCCGGGGGCGCGTCCGGCGGCGCCCCCACACACCACCGCCCGGCAGCGTTCCCGCTGCCGGGCGGTTCGGTATCAGCTGCGGGCGCGTCCTACGCGCTCTTCTCCTGCGGCTCGCCCGACTCGCCGCGGCTGCGCGGGACCAGGGTCGGGTTGACGTTCGAGTGGACGACGTCCTCGGTGATGACGACGCGGGCCACGTCCTTGCGGGACGGGATCTCGTACATCACCGCCTGGAGGACCTCCTCCATGATGGCGCGCAGACCACGGGCGCCGGTGCCGCGGAGGATGGCCTGGTCGGCGATGGCCTCCAGGGCCGGCCGGTCGAAGTCCAGCTCCACGCCGTCGAGTTCGAAGAGGCGCTTGTACTGCTTGACGAGCGCGTTGCGCGGCTCGACCAGGATCTGGAGCAGCGCCTCGCGGTCGAGGTTGTGGACCGAGGTGAGGACGGGGAGGCGGCCGATGAACTCCGGGATCATCCCGAACTTCACCATGTCCTCCGGCATCACGTCCTGGAGCTGGTCCTTGGACTCGATCTCGCGCTTGGAGCGGATCGTGGCGCCGAAGCCGATGCCCTTGGCGCCGGACCGGGACTCGATGATCTTCTCCAGGCCGGCGAAGGCACCGCCCACGATGAACAGCACGTTGGTGGTGTCGATCTGGATGAATTCCTGGTGCGGGTGCTTGCGGCCGCCCTGGGGCGGGACCGAGGCGGTGGTGCCCTCCAGGATCTTCAGCAGGGCCTGCTGGACGCCCTCGCCGGAGACATCGCGGGTGATCGACGGGTTTTCGCTCTTCCGGGCGACCTTGTCGATCTCGTCGATGTAGATGATGCCGGTCTCGGCCTTCTTGATGTCGAAGTCCGCGGCCTGGATCAGCTTGAGAAGGATGTTCTCGACGTCCTCACCGACATAGCCGGCCTCCGTCAGCGCCGTGGCGTCGGCGAACGCGAAGGGGACGTTGAGCATCCGGGCGAGGGTCTGGGCGAGCAGCGTCTTGCCGGAGCCGGTGGGGCCCAGCAGCAGGATGTTGGACTTGGCGAGCTCGATGCCCTCCTCGCCGCGGCCGGGGCCGTTCTCGCCCGCCTGCACCCGCTTGTAGTGGTTGTAGACGGCGACCGACAGGGCCTTCTTGGCGGGGTCCTGGCCGACGACATAGCCGTTCAGGAACTCGTAGATCTCCCGCGGCTTGGGGAGCTCCTCCCACCGCACCTCGGAGGTCTCGGCGAGCTCCTCCTCGATGATTTCGTTGCAGAGGTCGATGCACTCGTCGCAGATGTACACACCAGGTCCCGCGATGAGCTTCTTCACCTGCTTCTGGCTCTTCCCGCAGAATGAGCACTTGAGCAGGTCGCCGCCGTCACCGATGCGTGCCACGAGGTGCTTCCCCTTCGCCTGGGATCCGTATTGCTCCACGGACCCGGGTGCTTGCCTATCGACGGTACCTTGCCGGGCCCCCCGTACGGGCCCCCCTTGGACGGACTCGGTTCACTCCGTCCCGAACCGGTCCAAGGGGGCAACGCTCCGGCTCATTTCGCGAAAGATCGCTAGCCGATCGAGACCGACGACTTCCGCGTCGAGACGATCTGGTCGACCAGACCGTACGCCAGGGACTCCTCGGCCGTCAGGATCTTGTCACGCTCGATATCGTCCCGGATCTTCTCGATCGGGGTGGTGGAGTGCTTGGCCAGCAGCTCCTCCAGCTGCGAACGCATCCGCAGGATCTCGTTGGCGGCGATCTCCAGGTCGGAGACCTGACCGCGGCCGGTCTCGCTGTACGGCTGGTGGATCA
This sequence comes from Streptomyces sp. P9-2B-2, assembly GCF_030406865.1. NCBI lineage: Bacteria > Bacillati > Actinomycetota > Actinomycetes > Kitasatosporales > Streptomycetaceae > Streptomyces > Streptomyces sp. P9-2B-2. Next base: position 3,147,194 of record NZ_CP129126.1, read on the forward strand.
GGACCCGGGCGTTCGGCAGCGCCATCCGCTTGCCGGGGGTGCCGGCGGCGAGCAGCACGGCCGCGGCGGAGGCCGCCTGGCCCATGCAGACCGTCTGGATGTCCGGCTTCACGAACTGCATCGTGTCGTAAATGGCGGTGAGCGCCGTGAAGGAACCGCCCGGGGAGTTGATGTAGATCGAGATGTCCCGGTCCGGGTCCATCGACTCCAGGCACAGCAGCTGCGCCATGACGTCGTTGGCCGACGCGTCGTCGATCTGCACGCCGAGGAAGATCACGCGCTCTTCGAACAGCTTCGCGTACGGGTCGTACTCGCGCACGCCCTGCGAGGTGCGCTCGACGAAGCGCGGGATGATGTAGCGGGACTCGGCGCGCGGGCCGGAAAACTCGGACTCGGCGCCCTCGTAGAGGCGGCTGCCGGGGAAGTTGTTCATCGTGGTGTTCACCGTCCTGGTGGCGATCAAGTGGGCTGGGGGCTGAAGGGCGAGTGGTACGGGCTCAGGCGCCCGTGCCGCCCCCGCCCGGAACGCCGGCGGCGGAGGTCATGACATCGTCGATCAGGCCGTATTCCTTGGCCTCATCGGCGGAGAACCAGCGGTCGCGGTCGGAGTCCTGGGTGATCCGCTCGACGGTCTGACCGGTGTGGAAGGCCGTCAGCTCCGCCATCCGCTTCTTGGTGTGCAGCAGCCGCTCGGCGTGGATCTTGATGTCCGACGCGGAGCCGGCCAGGCCCGCGGAGGGCTGGTGGATGAGGATCTCGGCATTCGGCAGCGCGAAGCGCTTGCCCGGGGTGCCGGCGCTCAGCAGGAACTGTCCCATGGAGGCGGCGAGGCCCATCGCGATCGTCACCACGTCGTTCTTGATGTACTGCATGGTGTCGTAGATCGCCAAGCCGGCCGAGATCGAGCCGCCCGGGGAGTTGATGTAGAGGAAGATGTCCTTGTCCGGGTCCGCGGCGAGGAGAAGCAGCTGCGCGGTGATCTTGTTGGCGATGTCGTCGTCGACCGGCTGGCCGAGGAAGATGATCCGCTCGCCGAGCAGCCGGTTGTAGACCTGGTCGCCGAGGCCACCGAAGGTCGGCTCAGCGGCGGCGGAAGGCATCGGGATCGTCACGTGTCCACCTGCTCGTTGTCGGACGGCTCCAGGCCGTCTCAGCGTCGTCTTCTGGGGCGCGGGGATCGGCGCCGTGTGTCGCCCCGGCGCGGTTTCAGGGACTCCCCTGCCCTCGTATCTACGGACCCTAACGCGCAGGTCGGACAACGCCATCCCGCATCGATAACTGTTCGCTGTGAGCGCAGGCTCACCGGCCCGGTACGAGTACGGGCCCGAACACGCGGACGTGCGTGTTCGGGCCCGTAATCAACGGTCTTCGCGCGAGGCGACCGAGGCTCAGACCTCGGGCTTCTCGTCGGCGTCCGCGGCCTCGGCGGCCTCGGCGTCGACGGTCTCGGCGTCGACGGTCTCGGCGTCGACGGTCTCGGCGGTCTCGTCCTCGTCGTCGAGGTCGATGACCTCGCCGTTGCTGTCCTTGACCGTGGCGGCCTCGACGACGACCGCGAGGGCCTTGCCGCGGGCGACCTCACCGACGAGCATCGGCACCTGGCCGCCCTCGACGACGGCCTGGGCGAACTGGTCGGGGGACATACCGGAGGACTGCGCGCGGCGCATGAGGTGCTCGGTGAGCTCCTCCTGGCTGACGTTCAGCTTCTCCTTGTTGACCAGCTCGTCCAGGATGAACTGGGTCTTGATGCCCTTCTCGGCCTGCTCCTTGGTCTCGGCGTCGAACTCTTCCTCGCTCTTGCCCTGGATCTCCAGGTACTTCGCGAGGTCGAGGCCCATCTGGCCGAGCTGGTGGTTGACCAGGTTGTGCTTGCGGGTCTCGATCTCGTCCGCGAGCAGCTTCTCCGGCATCGGCACCTCGACGAGCTTGAGCAGCTCGTCCAGGACCTTCTCCTGCGCCTGGGTGGCCTGGTCGTACTTCTTCATCTGCGCAAGGCGCTTGCGGCTGTCGGCGCGCAGGTCCTCGAGGGTGTCGAACTCGCTCGCCAGCTGCGCGAAGTCATCGTCCAGCTCGGGCAGTTCGCGGGACTTGACCTCGGTGACCTCGACCTTGACCTCGGCCTCCTTGCCCTCGGCGGAGCCGCCCTTGAGCTCGGAGGTGAAGGTGGCGGAGTCGCCGGCCGCGACGCCGGTGACGGCCTCGTCGATGCCGTCGAGGAGCTCACCGGAGCCGACGGTGTAGCTGACGCCCTCGGCGACGCCGTCCTCCAGGACCTCGCCGTCCACCTTGGCCTCGAGGTTCAGCGTCAGGACGTCGCCGTCCTGGGCGGCGCGCTCGACCGGGGCGGTCGTGGCGAAACGCTCCCGCAGCTGCTCGACGGACTTGTCGATGTCCTCGTCCGACACCTCCACGGCGTCGACCTCGACCTCGATGCCGGAGTAGTCCGGGATCTCGAGGGCGGGACGGATGTCGACCTCGGCGGTGAAGGCCAGCAGCTCGCCGTCCTTCAGCTCGGTGATGTCGACCTCAGGCTGGCCGAGGACGTTGAGCTCACCCTCGTTGACCGCCTCGGTGTAGAACTTCGGGAGCGCGTCGTTGACGGCCTCCTCCAGCACGGCACCGCGGCCGAACCGCTGGTCGATGACGCGCGCCGGGATCTTGCCCTGGCGGAAGCCCTTCACCGTGACCTGCTGGTTGATCTTCTTGTACGCCGCGTCGAGGCTGGGCTTGAGCTCCTCGAAGGGCACCTCGACAGTGAGCCGAACCCGAGTCGGGTTCAGGGTCTCCACGGCGCTCTTCACGGTTCGGTCTCCTTGGGGCTGACTTCTGGGGTTCTGCTTGAGATCCGCCCGTATCCGGCTGTTCCGGTACCGGCCGATCACGCCCGGTACACAGACACACGGGCACGCAGCTTGCATAGTAACCGCAAGGAGGATGACGCCCACAACGCGATCTTGAACAGCGGCCGGATCAGGCGGCGCCGCGAGAGCGAGATGGGGTGGCGCCCGACGGTGCCGTCGGGCTGACCTGTCTACTGGTCGGGGTGGCCGGATTCGAACCGACGACCTTCCGCTCCCAAAGCGGACGCGCTACCAAGCTGCGCCACACCCCGTCGGTGCGACACGTAGGGTACATGGCCGACGGCGCTCCGGCTGCAAGTTATCGGGGCGTCCGGTGGCGGGACATGGGGGCGTACGCGGCGACGCGCACCGTCCTCGGGAAGGGACGTGCGGCGCACCGCCGCGACCCGCTAGGATGCACTGCGTGCCGAGATCCGTGCGATCTGTGGCGCTTGCGGGCGTAGCTCAATGGTAGAGCCCCAGTCTTCCAAACTGGCTACGCGGGTTCGATTCCCGTCGCCCGCTCGCATGAGGAAACCCCAGGCCGGCGGCCTGGGGTTTTCCGCTTTCCGGAGCGCGCCGCCGGATGCCGGCACACCTCTTCGCTCCGCGGTCGCGGGTCCATAAGGTGGTCGGCATGGAGATCTGGCTCAATCCCGCGTGTTCCAAGTGCCGTTCCGCCGTGGAGATCCTCGACGGGGCGGGCGCCGACTACACCGTGCGCAAATATCTGGAGGACCCGCCGAGCGCCGGTGACCTGCGGGACGTGCTGACGCGGCTGGGTCTGGAGCCCTGGGACATCACCCGGACCCAGGAGGCCGAGGCCAAGGAGCTGGGGATCGGGGACTGGGAGCGCACCGACGCCGCGCGTGAGCGGTGGATCGCGGCGCTGGCGGCGCACCCCCGGCTGATTCAGCGGCCGATCATCACCGCGGACGACGGTTCGGCGCTGGTCGGACGCAGCGAGGACGCCGTACGCGAGGCGGTGGCGCGGGCCGGGGGCGGGGCCTCGTAGGACGGGGACCGTGAGCGGCGCCTGACGGAGGGCCGGCGGACCACCTAGAAGGTGATGTGGTTGATGGTGTCCGCCAGGGAGTTGAGGAACTTGTTGATCGACGGCGCCACGCCCGTGGAGGCGAGGAAGAAGCCGAACAGTATGGCGACGAGCGCCGGACCTCCCTTGATCGACTTTCCTCTGATCAGCACGATCAGGATGATCCCCAACAGCAGCACAACTGACAGCGAAAGAGCCACAACTGATCACACCCTCGGTCGGAACGCCTCACCGGCCCGGGGGCATGCCGCGCACACCCCCCTGCACCCATCGTGCCACCAACTCCATGCCCATCGCAGGCCGGTGACGAATCATCGGCCAACGCTTTGCCCGATTCCGGCCGCTGGTGGCTGAGGGGCCACGGCGGGGTGACCTACAGGTGACGAGCGGGCGACGGTGCGGGGCCGGGGCGGCTGTGGCGCAAGGCCGGGAAATTTTCCCCGCCTGACGCGGCGTCGATAATTTCTGCCGATCATTCCCCCGCGGCATTCCGATCATTTCCCGGCCCGCGGGAATAGGGAATTCGTGGCATCCGTCACTGCTTTACGGGCCGCTTCGAAGGCTTATTAGCATTCGGACATAAGACTAAGGAATGGGACATTCCCCCAGAGTCGTTTGCGGGGGATACGACCCGATTTGGCGGGATGAAAGAGGGCGAAGCGGACAGCCTGGCGGCGGTTCTGCCCCGGCGATTGCGGATTTTATCCGGGTGCTCTCCGGAGCGGCACCCAACCAAATAACGAAGGGGCCGCACACGGTTTTACGCGCCCGCCGACCGCCGCTATCGTGCGTCAAATGTTTCCCGCTGCCCCGACACCCCGACGCGCCATGCCCCCTGCCCAGCGGGCGGCGGGTACGGACCGGACCGGGCCCACGGCTCAGCCGTCCGGTGCGCCGGAGGGCGCGGCGGCGCCCGCTCCGAAGAGCGGTGGCCGTAACCCGTTCTTCGACAACGCGAAGTACCTGGCCATCGTGCTGGTGGCGATGGGGCACGCATGGGAGCCGCTGACCGACGGGAGCCGGGCGGCCGAGGCGTTCTACATGACCGTCTACACCTTCCACATGCCGGCCTTCATCATCATTTCCGGTTACTTCTCGCGCAGCTTCGACATGCGCAAGGACCGGTTGCAGCGGCTGGTCACGGGGGTCGCGGTCCCCTACATCCTCTTCGAGACCGCCTATGCCTTCTTCAAGCGCTGGGCGGACGACGACCCCGGGCACCCCATCAGCCTGCTCGACCCGTGGTTCCTGACGTGGTTCCTGGTGGCCCTGTTCATCTGGCGGCTGACCACCCCGCTGTGGCAGGTCGTGCGCTGGCCGATTCCGCTCGCGGTGGCCATCGCCGTACTCGCCTCCGTGTCACCGGACATCGGCGACGATCTGGACCTCCAGCGGGTGCTCCAGTTCCTGCCGTTCTTCGTCCTGGGACTGGCGCTGCGGCCGGAGCACTTCAAGCTGGTGCAGCGGCGGGCGGTCCGGATCGCCTCGCTGCCGATCTTCGCCGCGGCGCTGGTGATGGCCTACTGGGCGGCGCCCCGGATGTCCTCGGCGTGGTTCTACCACCGGGACAGCGCCCAGGAACTGGGCACCACCTGGTGGATCGGCGCGGTCATGACGCTTGCGCTCTTCGGCTGCTCGATCGTGATGGTGGCCTGCTTCTTCGCCTGGGTGCCGACCCGGCAGACCTGGTTCACGGTGCTGGGCGCGGGGACGCTCTACGGCTATCTGCTGCACGGCTTCCTGGCCAAGGGCTCGCGGTTCTGGGGCTGGTTCGACGACTACGCCTGGCTGCACACCCCGCTCGGCGAGATCGCGGTGACGCTGATCGCGGGCGGCATCGTGACGGCCCTGTGCACCCCACCGGTCCGCCGGGTGTTCCGCTTCGCCATGGAGCCGACGATGGCCTGGGCGTTCCGGAAGGACCCGGCCGATACGGCACGGGCCCGCGTCAGCGCCTGAGCGCCCGTGCTTTCCGGCCGGGGCGTGACGCGGTCGGTTCACGCCATGGCGTGGGCGGTGCACCGGCACCCGCGGCGCCCTGCGGACGGCCGCGGAAACGGCTGAAGTACGCCCCCGGGGAGAGCCGTCCGACGGGCCGCCGGCCCCTCCGCCGCCCCTCCGGCGCCGTCCCCATTACGCGTCCCGGCAGATCAGCAGCAGCGCCCGGTCGTCGTTGACGTCCTTGGCGACGGCCTCGATCAGATGCCAGGCGGCGCCCGCGAAACCGCCGGTGACATAGCGGTCGGCCTCGCCGGTCAGCCGGTCGATGCCCTCCGCGATATCGCGGTCGGCGGCCTCGACCAGGCCGTCGGTGAACAGCATCAGCACATCGCCGGTCCGCAACGTGCCCTTGACGGGGTGGAACTGGGCACCGTCGTAGACGCCGAGCAGCGGCCCGTCCCCCGCCTTCTCCTCCCAGCGGCCGGTGCCGGCGCTGAGCTGGAGGGCCGGCAGATGTCCGGCGGAGAGGAGTTCGTAGTCGCCGGATTCCAGGTCGAGGACGAGGTGGATGGAGGTCGCGAACCCCTCGTCCCAGTCCTGGCGCAGCAGATAGCCGTTGGCGGCGGGCAGGAAGCCGTGCGGCGGCAGCGAGCCGAGCAGGCCTCCGAAGGCGCCGGACAGCAGCAGGGCGCGGGAGGCCGCGTCCATGCCCTTGCCGGAGACATCGGTCAGCACCACTTCGAGGATGGTGCCGCCGTGGGTGCGGGAGGCCACCACGAAGTCGCCGGAGAAGGACTGTCCGCCGGCCGGGCGCAGCGCCATCTCGTGGTGCCAGCCCTGCGGCAGCTTGGGCAGCTTGCTCTGGACGCGGATGCGTTCGCGCAGGTCGAAGAGCATGGTGCCGCCGCGCCGCCAGGGCACCCCGACCCGGCTGCGGAACTGCGCGATGAGCAGCCCGAAGAGCCCGACCGCGGCGACGACCAGGACGGTGCCCGGAGTGATCCGTTCCGGGCCTTCGTCGTACGGGCCGAACAGCGCGGACTCGACGACCAGCGCGGTCGCCGAAGCGCCGTACAGGACGAGGAGGTTGGCCGGCCGCAACAGCAGTCCGCCGGCGATGACCGGGAGGACCAGCGCCGTCGGGGCGATCCATTCCGGCCACCAGAGTGTGCCCGCGGCGATGGCGGGTATGGCGATGAGCAGGGCGGCCAGCGCGAACCGGTCGGAGCCCTCACCGCGGAAGTAGTCGACACCGGCCTTGCGCACGCCGATGCGGGCCCGGTGCAGTCCTTTGTGCATCCGGGCCGTCAGGGTTTCCGTTCCCTGGCCGCTTGTCATTGCTCTGGGACCTTATCCACCCGTTCGGCGGTGCGTCGATTCGCCGCACGTCGGCCTGGAAAATTCCCGGGAAACCCCGTTCGAAATGCGGTCGCGCCGCTATGGAGTGTGCGCTAGGGATGTTCCATGGCCACGGAATTACGGATGTTGCGGGATGTCGAATGGGACGCCTGGTCGGACACGCTGAACCGGGCTTTCGGCAAGCCGCCGCCGGGCCCTGAGCAGCGGGCTCTCCGGCGGGAGCTCACCGAGACCGGCCGCTCGTTCGGCGTCTGGGACGGCGCGGACTGTGTGGCCACGGCGGGGGCGTTCTCCTTCGGGCTCACCGTGCCGGGCGGCGCCGAAGTGCCGGTGGCCGGGGTCACGATGGTCAGTGTGCGGCCGACGCACCGCCGCCGCGGGCTGCTGCGGGCCATGATGCGGCACCAGTTGGCGGACGTCCGGGAGCGCGGGGAGCCGCTGGCGGTGCTGACGGCGTCGGAGCCGGCCATCTACGGCCGGTTCGGCTACGGTCCGGCGACCCTGGACCTGCAGCTGACCGTGGACACCGTGCGGCTGCCCGCTCCCGAACTGCCCGGTATGGACGAGGTGCGGCTGCGGCTGGCGGAGCCGGCGGCCGCGCTGGCGGAGTGCGAGCGGGTCTATGCCCGGCTGGTGCCCGCCCGGCCGGGGATGCTGGCGCGGCGGCCCGGCTGGGACCGGCGCGCGGTGCTGGACCTTCCGGGCGACCGGGCGGGGGCCGGGGAGCTCCAGTGTGTGCTGGCCGAGGTGGACGGCGAGGTGCGGGGCTATGCGCGCTTTGCCGTCAAGGTGGTCTGGGAGGACGCCGGGCCGGCGGGCGTGGTGCGGGTGCGGCACGTGGAGGCACTGGACCCGGTGGTGTACGCGGCGCTGTGGCGCTTTCTCTTCGGGATCGATCTGACGTCGTCGGTGTCGGTGCACACCCGGCCGGTGGACGACGCGCTGCCGCATCTGGTCGGGGACATGCGGCGGTGCGGTCTCGTGCTGCGGGAGTCGCTGTTCGTCCGGCCGGTGGAGGTGGGCGCGGCGCTGGCGGCGCGGACGTACCGGACGCCGGTGGATGTGGTGCTGGAGGTCGCGGACCCGTTCTGCCCGTGGAACGAGGGGCGCTGGCGGCTGACCGGCGACGGGACCGGGGCGGTCTGTGCGCGGACCACGGACCCGGCCGAGCTGGCGCTGTCCGTACGGGAGCTGGGGTCGGCGTATCTGGGCGGGTTCCCCCTGGTGTCGCTGGCGGCGGCGGGCGCCGTCCGGGAGCTGCGGCCGGGTGCGCTGGCGGCGGCCTCGGTGGCGTTCGGGTCGGACGTGGCGCCCTGGTTGCCGCACGGGTTCTGAGGCTTCCCGTCCGGTGCGGCGGCCAGGGCGGCAACGGACCGTCAGCCGCCGCCCGTGCCCGGCTGACAGCCCGGGCACCAGAAGAGGTTGCGGGCGGCGAGACCGGCGGTGCGGATCTCGCTGCCGCAGATGTGGCAGCCCTGGCGGGCGCGGCGGTAGACGTAGACCTCGCCGCCGTGATCGTCGACCCGGGGCGGGCGGCCCATGGCCTCCGGCAGATGCTCCGGGCGGACGGTGTCGATCCGGTTGTGCCGGACGCCCTCGGCCATCAGGAACACCAAGTCGGCCCAGAGGGCGTCCCATTCGGCGCGGGTGAGGTCACGGCCGGCGCGGTAGGGGTCGATCCCATGACGGAAGAGGACCTCGGCGCGGTAGACGTTGCCGACGCCGGCGATCACCTTCTGGTCCAGCAGCAGCGCCGCGATGGTCGTCCGGCTGCGGGAGATCCGCTGCCAGGCGCGGGTGCCGTCGTCCTCGGGGCGCAGCGGGTCGGGGCCGAGCCGGTCGTGTATCGCGTGCTTCTCGGCGTCGGTGATCAGTGCGCAGGTGGTGGGGCCGCGGAGGTCGGCGTACGCGGTGGGGTTCACCAGGCGCAGGCGCACGGTGTCGGTGGGCGGCGGGGCGGGGGCCGCGCCGAAGCCGAGCTTGCCGAACAGGCCGAGGTGGACATGGACCCAGCGGGCGGGGCCGAAGCCCAGGAAGAGGTGCTTGCCGTGCGCCTCGGCGCGGGTCATGACCTGGCCGTCGATGAGGGCCGCACCGTCCGCGAACTTGCCCTGCGGACTGCTCACCCGGACCGGTTCGCCCTCGAAGCGGGAGCGGTGGTCCAGGGCGAGGCGGTGGATCGTATGCCCCTCGGGCACGGAGGTCCTCCAGTGGGCGCGCCCGCCCGCCCCGGCGGCCGGGGCGGGCGGGCGGCGGGGTGAACGGGGGTCAGCCCTGCGGGTGGTGGGCCGGGATGGCGGGCAGCTCGCCGGTGGTCTCGTAGGCCGAGAGCATCTCGATGCGGCGGGTGTGCCGCTCCTCACCCGAGTACGGGGTGGCGAGGAAGATCTCGATGAACTTGGTCGCCTCCTCCTCGGTGTGCATCCGGCCGCCCACGGAGATGACGTTGGCGTTGTTGTGCTCGCGGCCGAGCTTGGCGGTCTCCTCGCTCCAGGCCAGCGCGGCCCGGACGCCCTTGACCTTGTTGGCGGCGATCTGCTCGCCGTTGCCGGAGCCGCCGATCACGATGCCGAGGCTGTCCGGGTCGGCTGCGGTCTTCTCCGCGGCGCGCAGGCAGAACGGCGGGTAGTCGTCCTGGGCGTCGTAGATGTGGGGTCCGCAGTCGACGGGCTCGTGGCCGTGGGCCTTGAGCCACTCGACGAGGTGGTTCTTGAGGTCGAAACCGGCATGGTCGGAACCGAGGTACACGCGCATGCGATGAGTGTGACACGCCCGCCGCCGGGTAGGCGCGGCTGGGTCTGCCCAGGGGTCCGTGTACGGAACGCCCCCCGCGCCTTCCGTCCGCAAGGGGATCGCGTAACCATCCAGGGTTTCCCTCAACAATCCGGCTGCAGACCTTCCAATCCACGGTTAACGAAGATCTAATGCGAGAGATCCCATCCGCGAACCACGAAGGACGGTGCTCATGGGCGCGCACCCGCCTACCACCAAAACGGTCCCCATCGCCGGCGAACCCGGCAGCGGATCCACCGGGGGGCAGTCACAGGACGGGCTGCAAGCAGGACTGAAGAACCGCCATCTGTCGATGATCGCCATCGGCGGGGTCATCGGCGCCGGTCTGTTCGTCGGCTCCGGCGCCGGGATCGCGGCCGCCGGTCCGGGCATCCTGCTCTCGTACGCGCTGACCGGCCTGCTGGTCGTGCTCGTGATGCGGATGCTGGGTGAGATGGCCGCGGCCTCTCCCACGTCGGGGTCGTTCTCCGCCTACGCGGACCGGGCGCTGGGCCGCTGGGCCGGTTTCACGATCGGCTGGCTGTACTGGTTCTTCTGGTCGGTCGTGCTGGCCGTCGAGGCGACCGCGGCCGCCGCGATCCTCACCGGCTGGGTGCCGGCCGTCCCGCAGTGGGCCTGGGCGCTGCTGGTGATGATCGTGCTGACCGGCACCAACCTGGTCTCGGTCGGCTCGTTCGGTGAGTTCGAGTTCTGGTTCGCCGGGATCAAGGTCGTCGCGATCGTCGTCTTCATCGTGGTCGGTGCGCTGGCGATATTCGGGCTGCCGCCGGGCGGTGACCCGGTCGGCACGGAGAATCTGACCGGGCACGGCGGCTTCCTGCCGCACGGTCCGGGGGCGATCCTCTCCGGCATGCTGCTGGTGGTCTTCTCCTTCATGGGCAGCGAGATCGTCACGCTGGCGGCGAGCGAGTCGCCGAACCCCGTGCAGGCCGTCCGCAAGGCCGTGAACAGCGTCATCTGGCGGATCGCGCTCTTCTACCTCGGCTCGATCGCGGTGATCGTGACGCTGCTGCCGTGGGACGCCAAGGCGGTGGCGAAGAGCCCGTACGTGGCCGTGCTGGAGTCGCTGGACATCCCGTACGCGGGCACCGTGATGGACGTCGTGGTGCTGACCGCGGTGCTGTCGTGTCTGAACTCCGGGCTCTACACCGCCTCCCGGATGGCGTTCTCGCTCGGCCAGCGCGGGGATGCGCCGAAGTCGTTCGCCACCGTCAACAAGGGCGGCGTCCCGGCGGTCGCGATCTACGCTTCGGTCGCCTTCGGCTTCATCGCGACGATCTTCAGCTACACCTCGAAGGACACCATCTTCGAGTTCCTGCTGAATTCGTCGGGCGCGGTGGCGCTGTTCGTCTGGCTGGTCATCTGTCTCTCGCAGCTGCGGATGCGCCGGATCATCGAACGGGAGACGCCGGAGCGGCTGACGGTGCGGATGTGGCTGTACCCGTGGCTGACGTACGCGACGATCGGGCTGATCCTCTTCGTCATCGGCTACATGTTCTACGACCCGGACGGGCGCAAGCAGATGGTGCTGTCGGTGATCGCGGCCGTGGTCGTGCTGGCGATCGGCCTGATCCTGGACCGGCGCCGGCCGCGGGAGCGGGACGCGGTCGAGGCCGGGGGCGCGTAACGCCGTACAGCGGCAGAGAAGAGGGCGGGGCCCACACCGGATCGGTGCGGGCCCCGCCCTCTTCGTATCGGGCACCTCAACCATCAATTGAGGAACCCCGACGGCGATCAGCCACCTCCGCGAGAGCGGCGGCGGATTAGCCGCAAAATCAGCCCGCGAGCTTCCAGGCGGTGGGCAGCGCGCCCATCGCCAGCGCGGCCTTGAGGGCGTCGCCGATGAGGAACGGGACCATGCCGACGGCGGCGGCCTGGCCGAGGGACATCCCGGTGCTCAGCGCCAGGTAGGGGACGCCGACCGCGTAGATCAGGGCCGTACCGGCGGCCATGGTGGCGGCGGTGCGCAGCACCCCGCGGTCGCCGCCGCGGCGGGCCAGCGCGCCCACGGCGGTGGCGGCCAGCAGCATGCCCACGATGTAGCCGAAGGTCGCACCGCCGGCGCCCGAGGCACCGCCCGCGAACCACGGCATGCCCGCGATCCCCGCCAGGGCGTACAGCGCCAGCGACAGCAGACCGCGACCCGCCCCGAGGGAGGCGCCGACCAGCAGGGCGGCGAAGGTCTGGCCGGTGACCGGGACCGGGGAGCCGGGGACCGGGACGGCGATCTGGGCCGCGATGCCGGTGAGCGCGGCTCCGCCGAGCACCAGCGCGGCGTCGCGGACGCGGGCGCGGGACGCGGTGGCGGCCGGCAGCAGATCGGCCAGGACGCCGGGACGAGTGAGAGCGGCAGTGCTCATCGGGACTCCGCGAGTGTGAGGACGGATATGGGACGGGACGCGATGACGTTAGTCCAGCGGGGGCCCGGCGATCATCGTGTGGCGGCGACAAAGCCGTACCGGCCCGCTTGGAGAGTTCCGAACAACTCCCACCCTGCCCGGGTCTGTTGGGGCGCATGGCGTCTTTGCAGGTCACGTGATGCTCATCACGGCCCTGGCCGCGTTGTGAGGCCGGTTTTGTGGTAGCGCGCGGGGTGCGGTGACACTGGGTCCGCCCCGCGGTGACCTGTGGAGTTCCCCCAAACGCGCCGGCGGCCCCCGCCGCCTCGGCCCTTGCGAGAGTACGAGTCCATGCACGACGCAACGACCCAAGCCGGTGAGCCCGCCCTCGGTGCGGGCACCGGCGCGAAAGAGCCGCTGTCCGCGGGGCTCAAGCAGCGCCATCTGACGATGCTGGGCCTGGGCGGGGTGATCGGCGCGGGCCTGTTCGTGGGCTCCGGCGCCGGGATCGCGGTGGCCGGCCCGGGGATCGTGCTGTCGTATCTGATCGCGGGCACGCTGGCGACGCTGGTCATGCGGATGCTCGGCGAGATGTCGGCGGCGATACCGGCTTCCGGTGCGTTCTCGGTGCACGCGGAGCGGGCGCTGGGGCGCTGGGCCGGGTTCAGTGTCGGCTGGCTGTACTGGTTCCTGCTGGTCGTGGTGCTCGCGGTGGAGGCCACCGGGGCGGCGCAGATCGCCCATGGCTGGGTACCGGCGGTGCCGCAGTGGGGCTGGGTGCTGCTCTTCATGCTCGTCTTCACCGTGGCCAACCTGTCCGCGGTGAAGAACTTCGGTGAGTTCGAGTTCTGGTTCGCGGCGCTGAAGGTCACCGCGATCGTGCTGTTCCTGACGCTGAGTCTGCTGGCGGTCTTCGGCGTGCTGCCGGACACCGAGCCGGTCGGCCTGGCGAACCTCACCGGGCACGGCGGTCTACTGCCGCACGGCTGGAGCGGGGTGATCTCCGGTGTCCTCGCGGTGGTGTTCGCGTTCGGCGGCCTGGAGGTCGTCACCATCGCCGCGGCCGAGTCGGACGATCCGGCGCGCGCGGTGGGCCGGGCGGTGCGCAGCGCGGTCTGGCGGATCCTGTTCTTCTACGTCGGCTCGATGCTGGTCATCGTGACGCTGCTGCCCTGGTCGTCGATGCAGCCGGGCAAGAGCCCGTACGTCGCGGTGCTGGACAGCATCGGGGTGCCGGGCGCCGGCCAGATCATGAACATCGTGGTGTTCGTGGCGCTGCTCTCCGCGCTGAACGCCAATCTCTACGGCTCGTCGCGGATGGTGTTCTCGCTCGCCGAGCGCGGTGAGGCGCCGCGGGCGCTGCTGAAGGTGTCCAACGGCGGGGTGCCGCGCCGGGCCGTGCTGGCGTCGGTGGCCTTCGGGTTCGTCTCCGTACTGCTGAATCTGAAATGGCCGGATTCGGTCTTCCTGTACATGCTCAACGCGGTCGGCGCGGTGCTGCTGTTCGTCTGGGGGCTGATCGCGGTCTCCCAGCTGCGGCTGCGTCCGCGTATCGAACGCGAGGAGCCCGGGAAGCTGACCCTGCGGATGTGGGCGTTCCCGTATCTGACCTGGGCGGCGCTGCTCGCCATGGGCGGGGTGCTGGTGCTGATGCTGACCGATGACACGGCCCGGCCGCAGCTGCTGTGGTCGGCCGGGGCGACCGGCGCGGTGCTGCTCGTCGCGGGCGTCCGGGAACTCCGCGCGCGCCGCTCCCAGCGCTGAATCCACCGGGCGCCGGCGGTCACGCCGTGTCTTATCCGACGATGAATCAGACACACACCGTCACGATCACGTCTGAATACCGAACATTCGCTGCACAAGTGTTGCCCTGAGCGGACACCGGCGCTCAAACTGAGCCCGCTTTGCCGAGGACCCCGGAGTTGTGCCGTCGGCAGGCCCTTCGCGACCTGCTGCCCCGGCGGGGGTCCAGGGGGCCCGGCAGCACCGTCGCACCGGTCGCGGCCCCGGGAGAACGCAGTATCGCCTTGCTCCGCTCTCACCTACTGGGACAGGTACGACATGAATCGGACACCCTCGTCCGCCGCCCCCGCGCGCGAGCAGACCGACGCGGGTCAGGGCGCGGGCCCCGACAGCGGCTCCACGCTGTCCAACGGACTCAAGCAGCGCCACCTCTCGATGATCGCCCTGGGCGGGGTGATCGGCGCGGGCCTGTTCGTCGGCTCGCGCGACGGCATCGCGGCGGCCGGTCCGTCGATCGTGCTGGCCTACGCCGTCTCCGGCGCCCTGGTCATGCTGATCATGCGGATGCTCGGTGAGATGGCCGCGGCCAATCCGGCCTCCGGCTCCTTCTCCGTGCACGCCGAGCGCTCCATAGGCTCCTGGGCCGGGTTCACGGTCGGCTGGATGTTCACCGCGCTGCTGTGTGTGGCGGTGGCCGCCGAGGCGATGGGTGCCGCGAATGTCATGGTCCAGTGGTTCCCGGGCTCCAAGCCCTGGATGTGGGTCCTGCTGTTCATGGTGATCTTCACCGGGACCAACCTGGCCGCGGTCAGCAACTTCGGTGAGTTCGAGTTCTGGTTCGCCGCCCTGAAGGTCGCGGCGATCGGCATCTTCCTGATCCTGGGCCTGCTGGCCATCTTCGGTCTGCTGCCCGGCACCTCGGCGCCCGGCACCACGCACCTCACCGGTGACGGCGGCTTCCTGCCCAAGGGCGTCGACGGCCTGATGGTCGGTCTGCTGGCCTCGGTGTTCGCCTACGGCGGTCTGGAGACGGTGACCATCGCGGCCGCCGAGTCCAAGGACCCGGTCCGCGGTGTGGCGAGCGCGGTGCGCACCGCGATGTGGCGGATCGCCCTCTTCTACGTCGGCTCGATGGCCATCATCGTCACGGTCATCCCCTGGAGCGCCCCCTCGATCGCCAAGAGCGGCCCGTACGTGGCGGTGCTGGACTACCTCAAGATCCCGGCGGCCGGCCAGGTCATGAACGTCGTCATCCTGGTGGCCCTGCTCTCCGCGGTGAACGCCAACCTCTACGGCGCCTCCCGGATGGCGTACTCGCTGATCTCCCGCGGCCAGGGCCCGGCCTTCCTCGGCAAGGTCAGCGGGGGTGTCCCGCGCCGCGCCGTCCTGCTGTGCGCCGCCTTCGGGTTCTTCGCGGTGGTGCTGAGCTTCCTGTGGCCGGACACGCTCTTCCAGTGGCTGCTGAACATGGTCGGCGCGGCCGTCCTGGTGGTGTGGGGCTTCATCGCCACCGCCCAGCTGCGGATGCGCCGGATGCTGGAGCGCGAGGCGCCCGAGAAGCTCGTGGTGAAGATGTGGGCCTTCCCGGTCCTGACCTGGGTGGCGCTGGCGGGCATCGTCGCCGTGCTGCTGCTGATGCTGCGCGATGAGAACCAGCGCATCCAGCTGCTGTTCACCGGCGGCTTCGGCGTGGTGCTGACGGTGATCGGGCTGATCCGGCAGCGGGCGCTGGGCCGGGGCGCGGGCCTCGCCAAGGAGTAGCACTCCCCCACTCCCCACAAGGCGGGGCGGGACCTCATTCCGAGGTCCCGCCCCGCCTCCGTCTTTGGGACCGAGCCGGTCACCGCAACCGGCCGGTGATCACTCCTGCTGATAGCGTGCTCTTGCACATTGTTTGCAACTACTGCTTATGAGCAGCTTGGAGGCGGGATCGGCATGGCGACCTACACACTTCCGGAACTCCCCTACGACTACGCGGCACTGGCACCGGTCATCAGCCCCGAGATCATCGAGCTGCACCACGACAAGCACCACGCGGCCTATGTGAAGGGTGCGAACGACACCCTGGAGCAGCTCGCCGAGGCGCGCGACAAGGATCAGTGGGGCAGCATCAACGGCCTGGAGAAGAACCTCGCGTTCCACCTCTCCGGCCACATCCTGCACAGCATCTACTGGCACAACATGACCGGTGAGGGTGGCGGCGAGCCGCTGGACAAGGACGGTGTGGGCGAGCTGGCCGACGCGATCGCCGAGTCCTTCGGGTCGTTCGCGAAGTTCAAGGCCCAGCTGACCAAGGCCTCCGCCACCACCCAGGGTTCCGGCTGGGGCGTCCTCGCCTATGAGCCGGTCAGCGGCCGGCTGATCGTCGAGCAGATCTACGACCACCAGGGCAACGTCGGCCAGGGCTCGGTCCCGATCCTGGTCTTCGACGCCTGGGAGCACGCCTTCTACCTCCAGTACAAGAACCAGAAGGTGGACTTCATCGAGGCCATGTGGCAGGTCGTGAACTGGCAGGACGTCGCCAAGCGCTACACGTCCGCCAAGCAGCGCGCGAACAGCCTGCTGCTGGCTCCGTAACACCGTTACAGACGTCCCGCCTCGTGATCGTCTTCTCACCTTTCGCCGGGCGGGCGGAGAAACGGCGAGGCCCCACGAGGACGTGACTCGTGGGGCCTCGCCCGTGTCCGGCCGCGGACCGGGTCTCAGTCGAAGACCGGGTCTCAGTCGAAGATCGGGCCCTCGGTCCGGGTCCGCTTGATCTCGTAGAAGCCGGGGATGGAGGCAACCATCAGCGTGCCGTCCCACAGCTTGGCGGCGTCCTCGCCCTTGGGGGCCGGGGTGACGACCGGGCCGAAGAAGGCGATCTGCTCGCCGTCGTGACCGGGGACGGCGATCACCGGAGTGCCGACGTCCTGGCCGACCAGGTCGATGCCTTCCTTGTGGGAGGCGCGCAGCTGCTTGTCATAGGCGTCGGAGTCCGCCGCGTCGGCCAGCTCGGCGGGCAGGCCGGCCTCCTCAAGGGCGTCCACGATCGTCTCGCGGGTGCGCTCCAGGCCGCGGTTGTGGAAGCGGGTACCGAGCGCGGTGTACAGGGGGCCGAGCACCTCGCTGCCGTGCTGCTGCTCGGCGGCGATGCACACCCGCACCGGGCCCCAGGCGGTCTTCAGCAGCTCGCGGTACTCCTCGGGCAGCTCGTCGAGCCGGTCCTCGTTCAGCACCGCCAGGCTCATCACATGCCAGCGCACCTCGACCGGGCGCACCTTCTCCACCTCCAGCATCCAGCGGGAGGTCATCCACGCCCACGGGCACAGCGGGTCGAACCAGAAGTCTGCGGGGGTCTTCGCGGTCTCGGACACGGGGTCTCCTCTTCACGGCTGTGCACGTCGGTCGACGGTGCTGTTCCTCGAAGGTTCAACCAACGGCGGGCGTGCCATGATTCCCCGTGTTCGATATTCGAGACGAGGACGAAGGAGTCACGCCGTGCCAGGTGAGAATCTGTCCCGGGACGAAGCACGTGAGCGGGGCCGGCTACTGAGCGTCGACGCCTACGACGTGGCGCTGGATGTCCGCTCAGCGGTCGCCGGTGACGCGTCGGCCGCGACCTTCCGCTCCCGTACGACGCTCCGCTTCCGCTGCGCCGAGCCCGGCGCCTCGACCTTCGCGGACCTGCTGGCACCCTCGGTCACCTCGGTCACCCTCAACGGCCGGGAGCTGGACCCGCGGACGGTGTTCGACGGCACCCGGATCACGCTGGACGGGCTGGCCGCCGAGAACACCCTCGTCGTCGACGCCCGGTGCGCCTACAGCCGGACCGGTGAGGGCCTGCACCGCTTCGTGGACCCCGAGGACGGCGAGGTCTACCTCTACACGCAGTACGAGCCGGCCGACTCCCGCCGGGTCTTCGCCAACTTCGAACAGCCCGATCTGAAGGCCCCGTTCACCTTCGAGGTGACCGCCCCCGAGGGCTGGGCGGTGGTCAGCAACGGCGTCCAGGAGGGCGAGGCCGAGGGCGGCCGGCACCGTTTCGCGACGACGAAGCCGATCTCGACGTACATCACGGCCGTGGTCGCCGGCCCGTACCACTCCGTCTCCGACACCTACCGCCGCACCTTCGAGGACGGCAGCGAGCTGGAGATTCCGCTGGGCGCGCTGTGCCGCAAGGGGCTGGCGAAGCACTTCGACGCGGACGACGTCTTCACCGTCACCAAGCAGGGCCTGGACTTCTTCCACGACCACTTCGACTTCCCGTACCCGTTCGGGAAGTACGACCAGGCGTTCGTCCCGGAGTACAACCTCGGGGCGATGGAGAACCCGGGCTGTGTCACCTTCCGCGAGGAGTTCATCTTCCGCGGGAAGGTGACGGAGGCGTCCTACGAGCGCCGGGCCAACGTCATCCTGCACGAGATGGCGCACATGTGGTTCGGCGATCTGGTCACCATGGAGTGGTGGGACGACCTGTGGCTCAAGGAGTCCTACGCGGACTTCATGGGGGCCTTCGCGCTGGCGGAGGCGACGCGCTTCCGGGACAGCTGGATCACCTTCGCCAACCGCCGCAAGTCCTGGGCCTACCGCGCCGACCAGCTGCCCTCCACCCACCCGGTCACCGCCGACATCCGTGACCTGGAGGACGCCAAGCTCAACTTCGACGGCATCACCTACGCCAAGGGCGCCGCGGTCCTCAAGCAGCTGGTGGCCTACGTGGGGCAGGACGCGTTCCTGGAGGGCGCCCGGCGCTACTTCAAGCGGCACGCCTACGGCAACACCCGGCTGACGGATCTGCTGACGGTGCTGGAGGAGACGTCCGGGCGGGACCTGGCGAGCTGGTCGCGTGCCTGGCTGGAGACCGCGGGCGTCAACTCCCTCACCCCGCAGGTCACTTATGACGCCCAGGACCGGATCACCGAGCTGAGCATCCTCCAGGAGGCCACCGAGGAGCGGCCGGAGCTGCGGCCGCACCGGGTCGCGGTGGGGCTCTACCGGCGCCAGGGCACCGACCCGGCGCTGGTGCGCTACGCCCGTGCCGAGGTGGACGTCTCCGGACCGCGGACGGCCGTGCCGGAGCTGGCCGGGGCCGAGCGGCCCGAGCTGATCCTGGTCAACGACGACGATCTGACGTACTGCAAGGTCCGTTTCGACGAGGGGTCGCTGGCCACCCTGCGGGCCCGGCTCGGCGACCTGGCCGACCCGATGGCGCGGGCGCTGTGCTGGGCCGCGCTGTGGGGGCTGACCCGGGACGGGCTGATGCCGGCCCGCGACTACCTCGATCTGGTGCGGCGGTTCGCCGGCCAGGAGACCGACATCGGCGTGCTCCAGTCGCTGCACGGGCAGGCCCAGACGGCGCTGGAGTACTACTCCGCGCCGGACCGCAAGGAGCCCGCCGCGCGCGAACTGGCCGAGGGCGCGCTGCACGAGCTGCGGCTGGCGGAGCCCGGCAGCGGCCATCAGCTCACCTGGGCCCGGCACTTCACCGCCCTCGCCACCACCCCCGCCGATCTCCAGCTGCTCCAGGGCCTGCTGGACGGGACGGCGAAGATCGACGGCCTGGACGTGGACCAGGAGCTGCGCTGGACCCTGCTGGAGCCGCTGGCCGCCCACGGCGTCGCGGACGAGGCGGCGCTCGCCGCCGAACTGGCCCGGGACGACACCGCGTCCGGCAAGCGCCACCAGGTGCGCTGTCTGGCCGCCCGCCCCTCGGCCGGGGTCAAGGCGCAGGCGTGGGCGGACGTGGTGGACTCCGATGCCCTCTCCAACGCCCTGGTGGAGGCGTCGATCGCCGGATTCGCGCAGCCGGGGCAGCGGGACCTGCTGGCCCCGTACGCCCCGCGCTACTTCGCGGAGATCGAGCGGGTGTGGCGGGAGCGGTCCATCGAGATCGCGATGGATGTGGTGCGCGGGCTCTTCCCGGCCTCGCTGGTGGAGCCGTCCACGCTGGAGGCGGCGGACCGCTGGCTGGCGGAGCACGGGCAGGCGGCGCCGGCGCTGCGCCGGCTGGTGCTGGAGGAGCGGGACGATCTGGCCCGTGCACTGCGGGCACAGGCTTGTGACGAGGCGGCCGGGGGGCGGCCGTAACCCCCGCGCCGACCAGCCTCATTCGGCAGTCGAACGCCCGTACTTTAGTACAGGGTTGTCCGGTTTGTGGTACGGGCGTGTAACAGCGGTTAGGGGGCGGAGCGGGGACGGGAATCGACCCGTCATGAACCACGACACCCCGCTCTCCCCCCTCCCCCTCCAGCACCTGACCGCCTCCCGCTGCCGGGTGATGACCACCCGTCAGCTGCGCGAGCACGGCATCCCCGCGGCGGCGACCACCGAACGCTGCCGCCCCGGCGGCGGCTGGCAGCAGGTGCTCCCGGGCATCTATCTGCTGCACCCGGGACCGCCCACCAGCGAGGAGCGGCTGCACGCGGTCCTGCTGTACGCCAGTCACCGGGGGCCGGGCGTCCCCCGGCAAACCGGCCCGTCGGGGGACGCCCCGGAGGCAATGATCACGGGCCTGGCGGCGCTGGCCCTGCACGGCTTCACCGAGGCGCCCCCGCTGCTCGCCCTGAACCGCATCGAGGTGCTGGTCTCCCGCACCCGGCGGCTGCGCTCCACCGGCTTCGCGCGGATCCTGCGGGCGGTGGAACTGCCCGTCCCCCAGGACCGCACCGGGGTGCCGGTCGCGCCGGTGCCGCGGGCGCTGGCCGACGCGATCGGCGGGCTCACCGACGCGGCGACGGTGCGCCGACTGCTGACCGAGGCGGTACGCGGCGGCCACTGCGAGGCGAGCGCGGTCGTACGGGAGCTGAGCCGGGCCCGGCTGCTGACCCGGCCGCATGTGGTCGACGCGGTGGACACCCTGCTGGCCGAGGGCCGGGCGCTGGCCGAGCAGCAGCTGTACGCCATGGTGCGTGCGCACGGGCTGCCCGACCCGCTGTGGAACGTCGATCTGCGGCTGCCGGGCGGGCCGCAGCTGGGCGGTGTGGACGCCTTCTGGCCGGAGCACTCGGTGGCCCTGGAGATCGACACCCGGGCGCCGCGCGCCGAGGAGGACCCGCTGCACTCCCCGTTCTTCCAGAAGCGCGAGCATCTGGAGCGGCTGGGCATCACCGTCGTCCGCTGTCTGCCCCGCACCCTGCGGCAGTCCCCGGAGCAGCAGGCCGCGGTGGTCCGTACGGCCCTGATGGCCGCCGGGGACCGGGAGCCGGGTGCGTATGTGGTGGTGCTGCCGCGCTAGGACGGCCGCGGGTCCGTCAGCGCTTGAGCAGCAGCTCGACGTTGCGGTCCCCGGACGTGCCCGCCAGGTCCGTACGGGCCTGGGGCGCGTTGAAGGACAGCTCGCGGTAGAGCGCTGCCAGGCCGGTCTGCGAGAGGTCGGAGAAGTCCGTGCGGTGCGGGGCGGCCGACTCGACCAGGGTGGTGAACAGCGACAGCGTGCCGTCGTGGTTGTCCACCAGCTCGATGACCCGCGCCAGTTGCGGGAAGTCGATGTGCGAGGCGGTGGAGATCTCCCAGAAGCCGTCGTGCGCGATGATCTCGTTCTTGTGGCTGTGGCCGTTGATCCAGCCGACGACGCCGGGGTGCGCGGCCAGCACCTCGACCAGCTCCGCTCCGGTGTGCCGCTTCTCCTGCGGCCGGGCCGGGTCGGGGCGGGTGTTGTTCATCGTCTTGCTGGTGTGGTGGCTGAAGACCAGCACATGGGCCTTCTCGCCCTTCTCGTTGTCCTTGAGGGTCCGCTCCAGCCAGCGCAGCTGGGCGTCGCCCACCGAGCCGGTGTAGTGGCCGCCGGGGTCGGTGGTGTCCAGGCTGATGCCGAGGACGTCGTCGGAGATCCGGAAGCTGTAGTAGAGGCGGTTCCCGTCGAGGTGTGCGGCGGTGTAGCCGTGGCCGTGCGGGCCGGGGCCGGTGTGCGCCGGGTCCAGGTGGGCGCGCAGATATTCGGTCCGGGTGAACGGGGCGCGCCGCTCGTCGGGGGTGACCCTGCGGGACTGCTTGGCATGTGACGTCAGCAGCCGCTTGAAATCCTCCCCCTTGGGGTCGAGGCCCTCCTTGACCGCCTTCCACACCTTCGCCGCCTCGGCGGCGGGCAGCGTCTCCAGCTTGCGCTCGCCGGTGGCGATCTGCGTCCAGAAGGGGTCACCGGGCGCGTAGCAGCCGCCGGGCAGCGAGTCGTGGTTGCCGACCGTGGAGTACCAGGGCAGCCGCAGGCCGGGGCTGTGGACGGTCCGGATCGCCGCCTCCAGGAACCCGTCGAGCCGCGGGAAGCCCAGCTTCTTGTCGGCGTCGCGCACCGCGCTGTCCGGCTGCCAGTACAGCTTCAGCCCGCTGTCCTGGACGCCCTCGTAGCGGCGCCGGTCGCCGGAGTTGGGGGTGATCTTTCCGCCGCTCATGGCGGTCAGGTACCACTCCAGCTCCAGCTTGGAGTTGTTGTCGGTGTTGTCGCCGGTGGTCATCACGAAGGACAGCGGGGCGCCGGTGGCGGGCCCGCCGGGCAGTGCGTTGACCCGCTCGATCAGCGAGACGACCCCGGCCACGGACAGCGCCTCCTGCGGCCGCCAGGCGCTGGCGGTCTCGGCGCGCAGGTACTCGTAGCGCAGCGGGCTCTGCACATCGACCAGGTGCAGGTCGGTGAACTGCACGAACGAGGCCAGTGCGGTCCGCCGGCCGTCCCGCCCGCCGTGCGCGGTGCCCAGCTCGCTGCGGACCACCCGGTTCCAGGCGGGGCCGTCGCCGAGCCGGCGGTAGCCTCCGCTGCCGCGCGGCGCGGACACGCTGCCGAGGGTGGTGCCCCGGGTATAGGGGACGCGGGGGACGGCGGGCGCCTCGACCGGTACGGGCGCG
This sequence comes from Streptomyces sp. P9-2B-2, assembly GCF_030406865.1. Taxonomy (NCBI): domain Bacteria; kingdom Bacillati; phylum Actinomycetota; class Actinomycetes; order Kitasatosporales; family Streptomycetaceae; genus Streptomyces; species Streptomyces sp. P9-2B-2. Next base: position 3,170,083 of record NZ_CP129126.1, read on the forward strand.
GCCGGGGCCGGGCCGGGGCTGACGGTGGCGGCCTGCGCCGCCCGTTCCGGGCCGAGGGCGAGCCCCAGTCCGGTGGCGGCACCGACGGCTCCGGTGGCGGCGAGGAACGTACGGCGGTCGAGAGTGGCGGCGGCGGACCGTATACGGGACATACGCGGGCTCCCCGGGTGCGAACGCAAAGGCGGCCGGGCAGCACAACTGCCCTGTCACCTTGGATGGTTGGCACCCGGAGTGACCGGTACGTGAACGCCACCGCAACGCGGAGAACCCATCACCGGACAGGGATCTCCGCGTCACCGGACGGCCACTGGGCGCTGTGCCGGGCGGTGAGAGCCGGTCACCGGACGTTCATCCGGCGGACGGGCGGGCCGGGGTGCGACCGGTACGTCCCGCCCGGCCCGCGGCGCTCCCCCGGCGACCGCCGGGAGGCGCCCCCGGGCCCGCGCGCCCGTCAGGAACCACCGGCCTCCTCCTTGCCGCGCGGCCACACCGCCAGCGCGACCAGCACGGCGGCCCAGACGCCCAGCGGCAGCAGCGGCCAGTAGAACGTCAGCTCGTCCTTCTGGAAGCAGCGCACGCCCCAGACCGCCGACAGGATCACCGCGCCGCCGAGCCAGTAGCGCCACTCCTCGATCCACTCCCGCAGCTCCCTGCGGTCCCGCTCCCGGTCCGCGATCCGCCCGGCGTGATCACTTCGTTCGGCCATCACTGTCCCCCTTCGGGCAGGCGCCACCTCCGACGCCTGCGCCATCTTGAGAATACGGTCGTATCCAAAAAAAGAATACACCCGTATCCTGAAGGTGCAGGCAAACGACGAGCGCCCGCCGGACCGGCGGGAGTGAGGAGCAGCACACCGTGCCCAGGACCGTGGACCGTGCCGAACAGCGCCGGCAGATCGGCGCCGCCGTCCTGCGGCTGGCCGCCGAGCAGGGGCTGGACGAGGTCAGCGTGCGCACCGTGGCCGCCGCCGCGGACCGCTCACCGGGCGCGGTACAGAAGTACTTCCGCACCAAGGACGAGATGCTGACCTTCGCCGCCGAGCTGGCCGGGGAACGCTTCGAGGAGCGGATGGCCGCCGTCGACAGCGGCCTGCCCCCACGCGAGGCACTGCGCGCCCTCGTCCTCGCCACCCTCCCCGTGGACGCCGACCGCCGGGCCGAGGCCGCGGCTCAGCTGGCCTTCGCCACCCGGGCGGCGCACCACCCCGGGCTCGGCGCGATCCGCCGGCAGGTCGACCGGGACGTCCGGGCGGCCCTCGGCGGGTGGCTGGCGGCCGCCGGGCACGGCCGCGGCCCGGAGCCGGAGGCCGAGTGCCTGGCCCTCGCAGATGCCGTGATCGCGCTCTCCGACGGACTGGCGCTGCGGCTGCTGTACGCACCGGACGACCGGGAGACACTGCTGCGCGCCCTCGACCGCGCCCTGGATGCCCTGATTCCGCCGGCGGTCCCGCACCCTTGACACAGTGCGGCCCCGGCGTCCGCCACGCTCCACGGAATGGAACGGATTGGACAAGGCGACGGGTATCACACACATGATGGAGGCCCTACTGAGCAGGTGTTCCGAGCAGACACCCGAGCCAGGCCAGAAAGAAGGAGTCCCATGAGGATCGGAATCGTCGGAGCCACCGGACAGGTCGGCGGCGTGATGCGAGGCATTCTCGCCGAGCGGAACTTCCCGGTCGAGCAGCTGCGGCTGTTCGCTTCGTCCCGGTCCGCCGGACGCACCCTGCCCTGGCAGGACACCGAGATCACCATCGAGGACGCGGCCACCGCGGACTTCTCCGGGCTGGACATCGTGCTCTTCTCGGCCGGTGGCGCCACGTCCAAGGCGCTGGCGGAGAAGGTCGCCGCCGCCGGCCCGGTCGTGATCGACAACTCCTCGGCCTGGCGCCGTGACCCCCAGGTCCCGCTGGTCGTCTCCGAGGTCAACCCGCAGGCCATCACGGACCGGCCCAAGGGCATCATCGCCAACCCGAACTGCACGACCATGGCCGCGATGCCGGTGCTGCGTCCGCTGCACGACGAGGCCGGGCTGGTCTCGCTGGTCGTCGCCACCTACCAGGCGGTCTCCGGCAGCGGTCTGGCCGGTGTGGAGGAGCTGGACGGCCAGGTCCGCAAGGTCATCGAGCAGGACGCCACCAAGCTGACGCACGACGGCGCCGCCGTGGAGTTCCCGGAGCCGGACAACTACGTCGCCCCGATCGCCTTCAACGTGCTGCCGATGGCCGGCGCGATCGTCGACGACGGGCTGAACGAGACCGACGAGGAGCAGAAGCTCCGCAACGAGAGCCGCAAGATCCTGGAGATCCCGGACCTGAAGGTGTCCGGCACCTGCGTCCGCGTCCCGGTCTTCACCGGCCACTCGCTCCAGATCAACGCCCGCTTCGCGCGTCCGATCAGCCCCGCGCGGGCCCAGGAGCTGCTGGCCGGCGCCCCCGGCGTCACCCTCGCCGACGTGCCCACCCCGCTCCAGGCCGCCGGCCAGGACGCGTCCTTCGTGGGCCGGATCCGCGAGGACGAGACCGCGGAGAACGGTCTGGCGCTGTTCGTCTCCAACGACAACCTCCGCAAGGGCGCGGCGCTGAACGCCGTGCAGATCGCGGAGCTGGTCGCCGCGGAGCTGCGCGGCTGACCGCAGCACCCGGCACCGCACGACGGCGGGTGCCCGTACGGAGTCTCCGTACGGGCACCCGCCGTTTGCGGTGTCAGGGCCGCCGGACCTCGAACTGGAAGCAGCCGTACTCCACGGCCCGGACGTGCACCAGCGCCGTCTCCGGGTCCGCGAACGCCTCTCCGAGGGCGGCGTCGAACGCGGCCGCGGCGTCCTCGGGAACCTCCAGGTAGCGGCCGCCGGTGATCTGCCCCTGGGCGTTGTAGCGGCGCAGCACCCGCAGCGCGCCCGCCCGCACCGCCGGATACCGGCCGCCCGCGGCGTCCGGCCCGCCGCACGGTCCGGCGTGCACGAACACCGGGCCCTGCTCGTCGTAGGCCCCGGGCGCCGCCCCGGTCGCGGCCGCCCAGCGGCGCAGCGGCGCGTACGCGACCAGGGCGATCCGCTCGCCGGGCCGGGCGTCGCGCAGACAGCAGCGCAGCAGCGCCCCGACGGCGTCCTGCGGCGCCCCGTCCTCGCGGGCGGTGAACGGCTCGGCGGGCCGGCCGGCGTCGTCGGTCGTGCAGAGCTCCTTGTGGGCGGCGGGCGGGAGGGGAAGTGCGGTGTAGGTCGTCATGGGACCAGCGTCGTCCGCGCCGCGGGCGTGCGCTGGCGGGAATCGGACGCGGTGATCGGCGCGCGCCCCGGAGTGTCCGGGAAACGGCGCCGCACGGCCGCTGCGCACTCCTTCGATCACCACCCCGCGGGGGCCGGACCGCATGGAAGGATGGCCGAAGAGTCCGATGTGATGCCCCATACAAAGGAGATGGCCCGGTGCCTGGCACAAATCTGACCCGCGACGAGGCGCAGGAGCGGGCGCGCCTGCTGACCGTGGACGCGTATGAGATCGACCTCGACCTCTCCGGCGCACAGGAGGGCGGCGCCTCCGGGTCGGGCGACGACGGGAGCACAGGAGGCACCTACCGGTCCGTGACGACGGTGCGGTTCGACGTCGCCGAGGCGGGCGCGGACTCCTTCATCGATCTGGTCGCGCCGGCCGTGCACGAAGTCCTGCTCAACGGCGAGGCGCTGGACCCGGGCGAGGTGTTCAAGGACTCCCGGATCGCGCTGGCGGGGCTGCCGGCCGGCCGCAACGAGCTGACGGTCGTGGCGGACTGCGCCTACACCAACACCGGTGAGGGACTGCACCGTTTCGTCGACCCGGTGGACCAGCAAGCTTATCTGTACACCCAGTTCGAGGTCCCGGACGCCCGGCGGGTGTTCGCGTCCTTCGAGCAGCCGGACCTGAAGGCGACGTTCCAGTTCACCGTGAAGGCCCCGCAGGGCTGGACGGTGATCTCCAACTCGCCGACGCCGGAGCCGAGCGACAACATCTGGCGCTTCGAGCCGACCCCGCGGATCTCGACCTACATCACCGCGCTGATCGTCGGCCCGTACCACAGCGTGCACAGCACGTACGAGAAGGACGGGCGGACGGTGCCGCTGGGCATCTACTGCCGGCCGTCGCTGGCCGAGCACCTGGACGCCGACGAGATCTTCGCGGTCACCCGGCAGGGCTTCGAGTGGTTCCAGGAGAAGTTCGACTACGCCTACCCGTTCGCGAAGTACGACCAGCTCTTCGTACCGGAGTTCAACGCCGGCGCGATGGAGAACGCGGGCGCGGTGACCATCCGCGACCAGTACGTCTTCCGGTCCAAGGTGACCGACGCGGCGTACGAGGTGCGCGCGGAGACGATCCTGCACGAGCTGGCGCACATGTGGTTCGGCGACCTGGTCACCATGGAGTGGTGGAACGACCTGTGGCTGAACGAGTCGTTCGCCACCTACACCTCGATCGCCTGCCAGGCCTACGCCCCGGGCTCGAAGTGGCCGCACTCCTGGACGACGTTCGCCAACTCCATGAAGACCTGGGCGTACCGGCAGGACCAGCTGCCGTCCACCCACCCGATCATGGCCGAGATCAATGACCTCGACGACGTCCTGGTCAACTTCGACGGCATCACCTACGCCAAGGGCGCCAGCGTCCTCAAGCAGCTGGTCGCCTATGTCGGCATGGACGAGTTCTTCCAGGGCGTGCAGTCCTACTTCAAGGCGCACGCCTACAAGAACACCCGGCTGTCGGACCTGCTGGGCGCGCTGGAGGAGACCTCCGGCCGTGACCTGAAGACCTGGTCGAAGAAGTGGCTGGAGACCGCCGGGATCAACATCCTGCGGCCGGAGATCGAGGTGGACGCCGCGGGCGTCATCACCTCCTTCGCGGTGAAGCAGGAGGCCCCGGCGCTGCCGGCCGGCGCCAAGGGCGAGCCGGTGCTGCGGCCGCACCGGATCGCGATCGGCGCCTACGAACTCCAGGACGGCAAGCTCGTACGGACCGAGCGGATCGAGCTGGACGTGGACGGTGCGCTGACCGCCGTACCGCAGCTGGTGGGCAAGCAGCGGCCGGCCGTCCTCCTGCTCAACGACGACGATCTGTCGTACGCCAAGGTCCGGATGGACGAGGAGTCGCTGAAGGTCGTCACCGAGCACCTCGGCGACTTCACCGAGTCGCTGCCGCGCGCGCTGTCCTGGGCGTCGGCCTGGGACATGACGCGGGACGCCGAACTGCCCGCCCGGGACTACCTCTCGCTGGTGCTGTCGGGCATCGGCAAGGAGTCGGACATCGGTGTCGTCCAGTCGCTGCACCGCCAGGTGAAGCTGGCACTGGACCTGTACGCGGCGCCGGACTGGCGCGAGACGGGTCTGGCGACCTGGACCGCGACGGCGCTGGAGCAGCTGCGGGCCGCCGAGCCGGGCAGCGACCACCAGCTGGCGTGGGCCCGCGCGTTCGGCGCCTCGGCCCGTACGGACGCGCAACTGGACCTGCTCCAGGGCCTGCTGGACGGTACGGAGGAGATCTCCGGGCTGGCCGTGGACACCGAGCTGCGCTGGGGGCTGCTCCAGCGGCTGGCGGCCGCCGGCCGGGCCGACGAGAAGGCCATCGCGGCGGAGCTGGAGCGGGACAAGACCTCCGCGGGCGAGCGGCATGCCGCCACGGCGCGCGCGGCGCGTCCCACGGCGGAGGCGAAGGCCGAGGCCTGGGCCTCGGTCGTGGAGTCGGACAAGCTCCCCAACTCCCTTCAGGAGGCCGTCATCGGCGGCTTCGTCCAGCCGGACCAGCGGGAGCTGCTGGCGCCGTACACCGCGAAGTACTTCGCCGCGGTGAAGGACATCTGGAACTCCCGCAGCCATGAGATGGCGCAGCAGATCGTGGTGGGCCACTACCCGGCGCTCCAGGTCTCGCAGGAGACCCTGGACGCCACGGACGCCTGGCTGGCCTCGGCCGAGCCGACTCCGGCGCTGCGCCGGCTGATGACCGAGTCGCGGGCCGGCATCGAGCGGGCGCTGAAGGCACAGCAGGCCGACGCGGCGGCCTGACCGCCGCACACCGGCCGCCACGGCCGGTGGTGACGCCCGGCGGGCGGGCGCCCGGTGCGCTCCGTCCGCCGGGCGGGCCGGGGTCCGCCGGGCCCCGCCCCCTCCCGCGGGGCCCGGCGGAAACGGGGGCGCGGCTCAGCCGTTGAGGGCGTGGAAGCGGCGGCCCAGTGCGGCCCGGCCGGCGTCGGTGAGGGCGCCGTGCAGCCGCATCCGCGCGAGGCCGCCGTCGGGGAAGACGTCCAGCCGTATGTGGGTGGCGGTGACGGGCGCCGGCAGGGCGAAGCGGTGCGGGGTGTCGGGCTGGAGCTTCGTCTTCGGCAGGATCTCGAACCAGGAGCCCTCGTCGGCCGGGTCACCGTCGCATCCGGACAGGGCGGCCCAGCCCGCGGAGTTGCCCTTGAGGTAGGCGGTGTCGATCTCCACCGCCCGTATCTCGCCCTGCGCGGCGAGGCGGAAGCGCACCCAGTCGTGGGTGCCCTTGACCCGGCGGCGGCGGTTCTCCCAGCCGTCGTCCATCTTGCGGGAGAGGTCGGGCCGGATGATCTGGGTGGGCGAGGAGTAGAAGCGGTCCGAGGCGTCCTCGACGGTGCCGCCGTGCAGGACGGACGCCAGGTCGAGGGTGCCGAGCGCATCGAGCCAGGCCGGGTCCGGCACGACCTCGCCGTGCACCCGGAGGCGGGCTATGCCGCCGTCGGGGTGCTGCTTGAGGCGCAGGTGCGTGAAGCGGCGCTCGGCGGTGACCTCGAAGCCGTTGGCGGCGTGGCCCCGTACGGGCGTGCGCGGGACCAGCTCCTCCCACTTCACATCCCCGGCGAGCAGCTCCTCGGCGCCGGGGCTGCCGGGCAGCGAGGTGGCCTCGACGGAGACCTGCTGGGGGTAGTTGCCGCGGAAGTGGGCGGTGTCGACGATGATGCCGCGGATCACGCCGGGGGCGGCCAGCCGGATCAGCGCCCAGTCGTGGTCGTCGTCGGTGGGGAAGGGGTGGTCGCCGTCCGTGCCGCGGCGGCGCCGGGTCTCCCAGCCGTCCATGATCTTGCCCTTGTGACCGAAGCGCTCGGGGTCGAAGACCGCCGGAGCCGGCGTCAGCAGATTCTCGCGCTCGGCGAAGAACTCGTCGTTCGCCGCGATCACCCCGGCACCGAGGCGCCGGTCGGCGAGGTCGACGAGCGAGGTGAAGGGGAAGTCCCCGCCGCGGTAGTCGGCGTAGGGGTCTCCGCCGCCGTACGGGCTGGCGTCGTTGGCGTGCGGATCGGTGCTGTCGGCGGCCGGGTTGGCGGTCATCGCTGCCCTTCGAGGGGTGGAAGTGCGGACCACTTCACGGTCGCAGCGCGGCACCTCACAGGTCCATCGAAAGTTTTCGACGAATACGTTCAGCTGAACTGAACGGTTTACCCTTCCGGCGGCTGCGCGGCGGCCGCCTGCCGCAGCGCCGCCAGCACCCGGGCCAGACCCGGCGCCCCTTCGGAACCCCGCCGGGCGGCGGCGATCACATGACGGCGCGGCTGGTCACCGGACAGCACCCGCAGCGCGACCCCCTCATGGCCGCCGCGCCCGGCCGGCGGCGATCCCCCGCGCCCGAAGGCGCCGATGCCGCCCGCCATCGCCATCCGGGGCACCAGCGCCACCCCCATGCCCGCCGCGACCATCGCCCAGATCGCGCTCCAGTCGGCGGCGGCATGCGCCTGCTCGGGCACGAACCCGGCGCTCTCGCAGGCGGCCGTGGTGATCTGCGACCAGGGCCCGCTGCTGCCGAAGATCCAGGGCTCGCCCGCCAGATCGGCCAGCCGCAGCCCCGGCTCGGCTGCCAGCCGGTGGCCGGCCGGCAGCGCCACGTCCAGCGGGTCGGCGAGCAGCGCGACCCGGCTGAACTTGGGGTCGCGCGCGGTGGGGGCGTGCGCGGCCAGCGACAGCGCCAGATCGACGCTGCCCTCCGCCAGCAGCTCGTACGCGGCCTCCGCCTCCGCCTCCCGTACGACGACCGACAGCCCCGGGTGCGTACGGCGCAGCTCCTGTACGGCGGGGACCACCAGCGCGGGGATGGCGGTGGAGAAGGCCCCTACCCGCACCTGGCCGGCCTCGCCCCGGAGGTAGCCGAGCAGCTCCGCGTCGGCGCGCTCCAGCTGGGCGAAGACCGCCTCCGCGTGCCGCAGCACCAGCTCCGCGGCGTCGGTCAGCCGCACCCGCCGGCCCTGCGCCTCCAGCAGCGTCACCCCGAGCGCCTTGGCCAGCCCGGTCAGCTGCTGCGAGACCGCCGAGGGCGTCATGTGCAGCGCCTCGGCGGTCGCGGTGACCGTGCCCAGCTCGTGGAGGGTGCGCAGGATGCGCAGCTTTTTGAGGTCCCAGTCGGCCATGCGGGCAGCGTACGCACCCGCCGCCCCGGTCACCGCCGCCGTGGGCGGTGACGCGGAGCGGCCGTGCCGCGTCAGCCGCGGTTGGCCTTGCGGCGGGCGAGGATGGCCGCCTGGCGCTCGTCGAACTTCCGCGCCTGGCCGTCGAGGCCGTCCATGAACAGCCCCAGCTCCTCCTGCGCCGCCAGCCCGGCCGGGCCCAGCCCGCCGATCTCCAGCACCTTCAGGAAGCGCAGCACCGGCTGGAGCACATCGTCGTGGTGGATCCGCATGTTGTAGATCCCGCCGATGGCCATCCGCGCGGCGGACCGCTCGAAGCCGGGCATCCCGTGGCCGGGCATCCGGAAGCCGGTGACGACATCGCGGACCGCGCACATCGTCTGGTCGGGCGCCATCTCGAAGGCCGCACCGAGAAGGTTGCGGTAGAAGACCATGTGGAGGTTCTCGTCGGTGGCGATCCGGGTCAGCATCCGGTCGCAGACCGGGTCACCGGAGTGGTGGCCGGTGTTGCGGTGCGAGATCCGGGTGGCCAGCTCCTGGAAGGCGACGTACGCCACGGAGTGCAGCATGCTGTGCGAGTTGTCGGACTCGAAGCCCTCCGCCATGTGGGCCATGCGGAACCGCTCCAGCTCGTCCGGGTCGACGGCTCGGCTGGTGAGCAGGTAGTCGCGCATCACGATGCCGTGGCGGCCCTCCTCGGCGGTCCAGCGGTGCACCCAGGTGCCCCAGGCACCGTCGCGGCCGAAGAGGGTGGCGATCTCGTGGTGGTAGCTGGGGAGGTTGTCCTCGGTGAGGAGGTTCACCACCAGGGCGATCCGGCCGATGTCGCTGACCTTGGACTGCTCGGGGTCCCAGGCGTCGCCGTCCAGCGGCCCGGGGAAGTTACGCCCGTCGCTCCACGGCACGTACTCGTGGGGCATCCAGTCCTTGGCGACCTTCAGATGGCGGTTGAGTTCCTTCTCGACGACCTCTTCGAGCGCGTAGAGCAACTGGGCGTCGCTCCAGGCGGCATGGCCGAGCTCTCCGTTATGGCGGGCGGGGGCGATGGTCACGGGGGGAACTCCTGGGGACGATGACCTACGGGACCGTAGGTTAGACCTACGGCTGCGTAGGTTACGTCATCGTAGGTTAGGGCCGGTTAAATACGGCCCCGCGCAAACCGGTCGAAAATCGCGCGATAGCCACCTCGCAACCCCTTTTTCACCTGCGGAAATATCCGGGTACGACAAAGGGCGTCCATCGGTTCTTGTAACCGATGGGCGCCCTTGCGGCGTCACTGGTGCCCGGTGTCAGCCCTTGGACCCGGCCTGCTTGTGGGACTTGTCGCCCACCATGACCAGCCCGGCGATGACCAGGAAGAGAACGATGGGCAAAGCGACGTAGAGGCCGAGCGTCTCGATCACGCTCAGACCCGGACCCGGGTCGTCACCATCGTCGCGGGTGAGCGCAAACGCGGGGGACGACATCAGCAGCATCAGCGCGGTGCCGGCGGTGATGGTTCCGGCGCGCAGGACATTCTTATTGACCTTGTTGCTCACGAAGTCAACGTATCGGACGCCCCGGCGCCCCGCGCGCCCGGGGTGGCACAACCGGCGCCCTCACCGCCCACGGCAGCGCGAGAATCCGCCGGCGCCCGAGGGTGCTGCCGCGCGCGTGCGACCTCCAGGTGCCACCGCTGCGCGCCCGTACGGTGACGTGCCCGGCGCCCGGCCTAGCGATACCCGTCCCACAACTCCCGCATCAGGGCATGCAGTCGGGGCGAGGCGGCCAGCTCTTCGAGGGTGTGCGGGCGGCCGTCGGGGCCGGCGATCGGCAGGCGCCAGTTCGGGTATTCGTCCCATGTCCCGGGGAGGTTCTGCGGGCGCCGGTCCCCCACCGCGTCGGGCAGCCAGACGCCGACCATCCGCGCCGGGGTGCGCAACAGAAAGCGGTGCACGGCCTTGACCGCGGCCTCCTCGTCGCCCGGCCCCTCGGGCAGCAGCCCGCGCCGCACCAACTCCCGCAGCCACTCGGTGCGTTCCTGGGTGGCGCGGGAGCGCTCCCGCTCCGGCGGTCCGGCGAGCAGCCCGAGCCGTTCGCGCAGGGCGACGTCCTCGCCGGTCAGCCGGGCCGCGGTGGTCGGCAGATCGTGGGTGGTGACGGTGGCGAGACAGGCGCCGCGCCACTCCTCGGGCGCCAGGATGCGGGCCGTGGCGCCCGACGCGGGGGCGGCCTCCCGGGCGGCTTCGTCCTCCCCCGCCGGGCCCGCGCCGGAGCCCTCGGCCACCGCCTCCGGCGCCGGGGCCGCCCCGGGGCCGTCGGCCGCCCGCGCCGCCGCGTCCGCCCCGTCCGCCCCATCCTCCGCGTCTGGCTCCCCGTTCCCGTAGTCCCGCTCGAACCACAGCACCGACGTCCCCAGCACACCCCGCGCGGCGAGCGCCTCGCGGACGCCCGGCTCGACGGTGCCCAGATCCTCCCCGATCACCGCCGCCCCGGCCCGCTGCGCCTCCAGGGCCAGTACGGAGAGCATCGCCTCGCCGTCATAGCGGACATAGGCGCCCTCCGTCGGCGGCCGGCCCTCCGGGACCCACCACAGCCGGAACAGCCCCATCACATGGTCGATCCGCAGCGCCCCGGCGTGCCGCAGCAGGCCGCGCAGCAGCTCCCGGTAGGGGGCGTAGCCCGCGGCGGCCAGCGCGTCGGGGCGCCAGGGCGGCAGGCCCCAGTCCTGGCCGCGGGCGTTGAAGGCGTCCGGCGGCGCCCCGATGGACATCCCGGCGGCGAAGGCGTCCTGCTGCGCCCAGGTGTCGGCGCCGGAGGGGTGGACGCCGACGGCGAGGTCGTGCACCAGCCCGACGGCCATCCCGGCGTCCCGCGCGGCCCGTTGCGCGGCAGAAAGCTGCTGGTCGGTGAGCCAGGCCAGCCGGCAGTGGAAGTCGATCCGGTCCAGCAGCCGGTGCCGCAGCCGGGCGGTGCCCGGGGACCGCGGATCGCGCAGCTCGGCGGGCCAGCCGCGCCAGTCGGTGCCGTGCCGCTCGGCGAGCGCGCACCAGGTGGCGTGGTCCTCCAGCGCCTGGCCCTGCTCGGCGAGGAAGTCGCAGTACGCGGCCCGCCGGCCCGGGCCGAGCGGCACCGCCCACAGCAGCTCCAGCGCCTCCCGCTTGAGCGCCCAGACCGCGTCCCGGTCGATCAGCGCGCCTCGTTCGAGCACCTCGGAACGGAGCGCATCGGCGCGGGCGGCCAGCTCGTCGGCCCGTAAGCGCGCGGCGCCGGTGAGGTGGGCGTACTCCGGGATGTGCTCGACGCGCAGATGGACCGGGTCGGGGAAGCGGCGCGAGGAGGGCCGGTACGGCGACGGGTCGGTGGGCGGGCCGGGGACGGCCGCGTGCAGCGGGTTGAGCTGGAGGAAGCCGGTGCCCAGGGCGCGCCCGGACCAGGCGGCGAGATCGGCGAGGTCCCCCAGGTCGCCCATGCCCCAGGACCGCCGGGACAGCAGCGAGTAGAGCTGCACCAGAAAGCCGTGGCTGCGGCCGGGGGGTGCGGGCACCCGGTCGGGCGCGACGATCAGCGGGGCGCGGGCGGTGCGGCCGCCGGGGGCCCGGGCCTCCAGGACATGGACACCCAGGGGCAGCCGGGCGAGCGCCGCCGGATCGGGCGCGCCCAGGTCCGCCGTCTCCCCGGCCCCGGTCTCGACCCGGAGGACGGTGCCTTCGGGGAGACGCGCGAGGTCGGGTGGCCGGTCCGGCCGGGCGACGACGGTGCGGGGAAGCAGGGCCCGGCGCGCGTCGTCCTCGTACGCGGCCAGGGCGGCGCGTACGGCGTGCGGGGTCGAAGCGTCGACTCCTAATGCGGCGAGCACGGCGACGACGGTGTCGCCGGCGATCTGGACGCTCGTGCCCGGCGAGGGTGCGTACGACGTGGCGACGCCGTGCAGCCGGGCGAGCCGCGCGCGGCCCATGGGTCCTCAGACCTCCATGGACTCCGTGCCCATGCCCGCGGCCGTCGGCTCGCTGGTCAGCGGCAGCTCGGCGGCGATCGGGACCTCGCTGGTCAGTGGTGCGGCGTCGGCGAGCGGGGGCTCGCTGGTCAGTGGCGGCTCGACGAAGCTGTAGGAGCCGGAGCCGTCGAGGCCGGAATCGGGGTCGGACACCCCGTCGAAGAGATCGGGCTCCATCGTCGCACCTCCCGGTTTGGAGGACAGAGCGTCGAGGAGCAGCTGAGCGGATGCGGCCACGAGGGCCTCCCGTTCATCGGTAGTGGGACACCTGGGCCCTACCCACTCGATACGTTCGCAGACGTATCTGCTCACGAAACGTGACCCACGTCTCATTATCCCCCACGCAGGCGATTTCACTGCGCCGGACACCGGGAGGCGCAGAGAACGCGGAGAAAGCGGACCCCGCGACGAAAGTTCTGCGGACCGGCGAGCCCCGCGAAGCCCCGTCCACGGCACCCGGCGATAGCTGTACGTATCCCGTCGTAGGGGACGGCGCCATGGCCTTATTGACACCCTCACCGCCACAATGGTGGGCTCACGGCCGAAGGTCCGTCCGAACGGGCACCGGCGGGGAAATGGGGCGCCGGTGCAGACCGGCGAGCGATGGACGGGGACGAGGAGAAGCCGTGCGAGGCCGGGGCGTATGGAGCGTCGGAAAAATCGGTAGGGGCGGCAAGGCGAGCGGCGCGGGCACCCGCGCACGGGTGGCGGGGACCACCGCACTGGCCGCCGCCGTCATCGGCGGGCTGCTCGGCGGGGCGCCCGGCGCCCAGGCCGCGCCCGCGGACCCGGCCATCGGCACGCCCGAGCAGCCGGACCGCCCGGCCGGCGCGGGGCGCACGCCCGCGGTCTGGCCGCGCCCCCAGTCGATGCAGGAGCTCGGCGCCCCGGTGCCTCTGGGCGGCGAGGCGACGCTGGTGGCGGCGCCGGACACCGACCCCTACGCCCTGGACGTGCTGCGCGGGCTGCTGCGCGACGCCGGGGTGCACACCGTGCGGACCCTGGCGCCCGGCGACCGGCTGCCCGCGGCCGGGCCGGTGATCCGGGCCGGCGGTGAGCAGGCCGCGGACGCGCTGCGGGCGCTGCGGGCACCGGCCCGCGGCGACCTGCCGTCCGGCGGCTACCGGCTCGCCGTGGGCCAGGTCGCCGGCCGGGACACGGTCGCCCTGGACGGCGTCGGCCCGGACGGCCTCTTCCACGCCGCGCAGACACTGCGGCAGCTGGTCATCGTGGGTGCGGGCCGGAAGCGGCAGCTGGCGTCGGTCGCCGTACGGGACTGGCCCGGTACGGCCGTGCGCGGCACCACCGAGGGGTTCTTCGGGCAGCCGTGGAGCCGGCCGCAGCGGCTGGCCCAGCTGGACTTCATGGGGCGCACCAAGCAGAACCACTATCTGTACGCACCCGGCGACGACCCGTACCGCCAGGCCCGGTGGCGCGAGCCCTACCCGGCCGCGGAGCGCGACGACTTCCGGGCGCTGGCCGAGCGGGCCCGCGCCAACCATGTCACGCTCGGCTGGGCCCTCGCGCCCGGCCAGGCGCTGTGCTACTCGTCCGAGGACGATCTGCGGGCGCTGCGGCGCAAGGTGGACGCGATGTGGGCGCTGGGCGTGCGCTCCTTCCAGCTCCAGTTCCAGGACGTCAGTTACAGCGAATGGCACTGCGGCGCCGACGAGGACGCCTTCGGCTCCGGCCCGCGGGCCGCGGCCACCGCGCAGGCCAAGATCGCCAACGCGCTCGCCGCGCACCTGGCGGAGCGGCACCCAAAGGCCGCGCCGCTGTCGCTGATGCCGACCGAGTACTACCAGGACGGCTCGACGACGTACCGCAGCGCGCTCTCCGACGCGCTCGGCGACCGGGTCGAGGTGGCCTGGACCGGGATCGGGGTGCTCCCGCGGACCATCACCGGCGGGGAGCTGTCCACCGCCCAGCAGGCGTTCGGCCACCCGCTGGTGACCATGGACAACTACCCGGTCAACGACTACGCCCAGGACCGGATCTTCCTCGGTCCCTACCGGGGCCGGGAGCCGGCCGTCGCCACCGGCTCCTCGGCGCTGCTCGCCAACGCCATGGAGCAGCCGCTCGCCTCCCGCATCCCGCTGTTCACCGCCGCCGACTACGCCTGGAACCCCCGCGACTACCGCCCCGCGGAGTCCTGGGACGCGGCCGTCGACGATCTGGCGGGCAGCGACCCGCGCTCCCGGGCCGCGCTGCGGGCGCTGGCCGGAAACGACTCCTCCTCGGTGCTGGACCGCACCGAGTCGCGGTATCTGCGGGTACTGATCAACCGCTTCTGGGCGGCCCGCGAGGCGGCGACCAACCACGGCCGGCCCGGCCAGGACGCCGACCTCGCCAAGGCGGCCCGGAAGCTGCGGAACGCCTTCCGGACCATGAGCAGCGCACCCGACGACCTGAACCCGGATCTGGCCGCCGAGATCCGCCCGTGGGCCGACCAGCTGGCCCGTTACGGCACCGCCGGCGCGCACGCCGTGGACACGCTGATGGCGCAGGCCCACGACGACGGCGGCACCGCATGGTCCGCCCAGCGCACGGCGCAGCGGCTGCGCAAGGAGATCGCGCGCAGCCCGGCGACGGTCGGCAAGGGGGTGCTCGCACCGTTCCTGGAGCGGGCGATGACCGAGGCCGACGCCTGGACCGGCGCCCGCCACGAGACCCCCCGGCCCGACGAGGACACCGGCCCGAGGTCCCTGACCGTCCCCTTCGAGCGGGCCCGCCGGCTGGCCGCGGTCACCGCCCTGACCGAGCCGGGCGCCGCCGCCCGCGCCGTGTCCCTGGAGGCGCATGTCCCCGGCGAGGGCTGGCGCCGTCTGGGCCGGCTCTCCGCCACCGGCTGGACGGAGTCGCACACCCCGCGGCTGCGCGCCGACGCGGTACGGCTGACCTGGGCGAACGGCACGGAAGCCCCGTCCGTGAAGGCGCTCACCCCCTGGTTCGACGACACCGAACCGGCCGGGCTCGAACTGTCCCGCAAGGAGGCCGACGCCCAGCCCGGCGACAGCACCACGGTGGACGCCCGGATCTACTCCCGCCGCCCCGCCGACGTCCACGGGAAGCTGACGGTCAAGGCACCCAAGGGCTTCACCGTGCACGCCCCCGACGAGGTCACCGCACCACGCGGCGGCACCGCCACGGTCCGCATCACGGTCGACGTCCCCCGGAACGCCCCCTCCGGGACGTACGAGATCCCGGTGGACTTCGGCGGCGCGCGGCAGACGCTGACGGTGCGGACCTATCCGCGCACCGGCGGCAAGGACCTCGTGCGCGGCACCGTCGCCACCTCCTCCGGGGACGAGACGCCCGACTTCCCGGCGTCGGCGGCCACCGACGGCGATCCGCGGACCCGCTGGTCGTCCACGGCCGAGGACGGCGCCTGGCTCCAGTTCGCGCTGGCCCACCCGACCCGCCTCGGCCGGCTCGTCCTGCACTGGCAGGACGCCTACGCCAGCGGCTACCGCGTCCAGGTCTCCCCGGACGGCCGCACCTGGCGCACGGCGGCCACGGTCCGGGACGGCAAGGGCGGCCGGGAGTCCCTCCGGATGGACGCCAGGGACGCCCGCTTCGTCCGCATCCAGGGCGACAAGCGGGCCACCCGCTTCGGCTACTCGCTGTGGTCGGTGGAGGCGTACGCGGTGCAGGAGCCGCACGGCAAGGACGAGCCCGGCCAGGACGAGCGCGGCCAGGGCAAGCCCGGTCAGGACGAGCGAGACAAGGACGAACGAGGCAAGAACGCGCAAGGCAACAACGCGCACTGAACGCGTCCGGGGGCCGTGGGGAGCCGCGCACACGGCTCCGTCCCCACGGCCCCCGGACGGAAAAACCCGGACCTACGCCGATACGGCGTCGATCCGGGCCAGGGCGTCATCCGCGCCGTACGGCTGCAAATACGGCAGCCAGCGCGGGTCACGATGGCCCGTACCGATGATCCGCCACGCCAGTCCTGACGGCGGGGCGGGCTGATGCCGGAGCCGCCAGCCGATCTCGGCGACATGGCGGTCGGCCTTGACGTGATTACAGCGCCGGCAGGCGGCGACGACGTTCTCCCAGGTGTGCTGACCTCCGCGGCTGCGCGGGATGACGTGGTCGACGCTGGTTGCGACGCCACCGCAGTACATACAGCGCCCGCCGTCACGGGCGAACAGCGCCCGGCGGGTCAGGGGCACGGGGCCGCGAAAGGGCACCCGCACGAACCGCTTCAAGCGGACCACGCTCGGAGCGGGGACGACACGGGTTGCGCTGTGCATCAGGGCGCCGGACTCCTCAAGGCTGACAGCCTTCTCATTGAGGACGAGGATGAGCGCGCGGCGGAGCGGTACGACGCCGAGCGGCTCGTACGACGCGTTGAGGACCAGGACATGCGGCACGGGTGCCTCCTTGTACGCCGGCGGCGCGTGGCTCGCGCCGGGACGATCTCCCCACAGTGTCCCCCGCTGCCTGGTCGGAGCGCCACCATGACCGAGTAACGGCCCGGAGGTGTTTTCCACCACACCCCTCGCGCCGCTGTCCGGATCCCGCTCTTTCCGGCCCGCGCAAAACCTGTCCGTTCGAACAAGAGCGCGGACCGTTCTCATTGCCCCGTTAGTGTGGTTGGTCTGCCCGGTCCCTGGGGTCCCACCGAGGCCCGGGTCTGCTGTCCCACACGGAAGGTTCGACTGTGTTCTGGTCCGCTTCGCCGGCCGCTGCCGCGCACCTGAGCGCCGCCACACCCGGCTCCTCCGGCCCGACTTCGCTCGACGACGCCACGGAGAAGGCCACCAACGCCGCCGGCTGGGTGCAGGAGAACTGGGGGACGTGGCTCACGTCCGGCCTGCAAATCGTGCTGATCCTGGTGATCGCGGTGGTGCTGCGGCATGTGATTCGCCGCACCATCACCAAGTTCATCGAGCGGATGAACCGCACCGCGGCCGCCGCCCAGGGCACCGCGCTGGGCGGACTGCTCGTCAACGCCGAGAGACGCAGGCAGCGCTCCGAGGCCATCGGCTCGGTGCTGCGCAGCGTCGCCTCCTTCGTGATCATGGGCACGGCCGCCCTGACGGTGCTCTCCGTCCTGAAGATCAACCTGGCGCCGCTGCTGGCGAGCGCCGGTGTGGCCGGTGTGGCCATCGGTTTCGGCGCCCGCAACCTCGTCACCGACTTCCTCTCCGGCGTCTTCATGATCCTGGAGGACCAGTACGGCGTCGGCGACGAGATCGACGCCGGGGTCGCCACCGGCACCGTCATCGAGGTCGGCCTGCGCGTCACCAAGCTGCGCGGCCCCAACGGCGCCATCTGGTACATCCGCAACGGCGAGGTCAAGCGGATCGGCAACCTCAGCCAGGGCTGGTCCACGGCCGCCGTCGACGTGGTGCTCGCCGCCGACCAGGACCTCCAGCGCGCCCGCGAGACCATCACCACCGCCGGTGCGGAGATGTCGAAGTCCGAGCCCTGGAACGAGCAGCTGTGGGAGCAGGTGCAGGTGCTCGGCCTCAGCGAGGTGCACCTCGACACGGTCACCATCAGCGTCGCGGCCAAGACCATGCCCGGCAAGGCCCTCGGTGTGGAGCGCGAACTGCGCTGGCGCATCAAGCACGCCCTGGACGCGGCCGGCGTCCACCTCGCCCCGCGCCCGCTCCCCGAGGACGAGGAAGCCGAGACCACCGACGCCTCCGCCGGCATGGCCGCCCCCTCGGCCCTCAACAACCCGCTGTCCCCCCAGTCCCTGGCGACGAACCCGATCGCGTCGCCGTCCAAGTTGGGGAAGTAGGGGGTAGCCGAGGGGCGACCGCCTGAGGGCCTCTGCGAGCGGGAGGGGCGTACCGACGAGCGTGTCGGTACGCCCCTTCGTCATTTGTGTCGCCGCGGGCTGCCCCGGCCCGCCCTTGAGTTGCGACCGCTCGGCCCATTGACGCTACGACCGGCCGCGGCCTACCTTCCTGTCGGATCGATGGGAAGGTTTCCTAACAGAGGCTGGGGGTCGCTCCTCCCGGCCCGCCGCCGGTGAACGGGGTGAGGTCATGCCTGGTGGTCAGGTCATGCCTGGTGGGCAGTCCGTACCGGGAATCCCCGGGACGCCGCGGGTCCTGCGGGCCATGAACGACCGGGCCGCGCTCGATCTGCTGGTGTCGCGGGGCCCGTTGACCCGTACCCGGATCGGACAGCTGACCGGGCTGTCGAAGCCCACCGCCTCCCAGCTGCTGGCCCGGCTGGCGGCCGCGGGGCTGGTGCGGACCACCGGCAACGAGACCGGGCGGCCGGGCCCCAGTGCGCAGCTGTACGAGATCAACCCGGCCGCGGCCCACGTCGCCGCACTGGCCGTCGATCAGCTGGGCGTCACCGCCGCCGTCGCCGACATCACCGGGCAGGTGCTCGGCGAGACACGGGTCGGCAGCGATGCGATCGACGGGGACGCCCCGGACCGGACCGCTGGGTTGGTCGCGCGGGCCGTCGACGGGGCGCTGGCCGAGGCCGGGCTGGAGCGCGAGCGGCTGCACGGGGCGGTCATCGGCACGCCCGGCGCACTGGACCCGCGGACCGGACGGCTGCGCTACGCACCCCACCTGCCGGACTGGCACGCGCGGGCGCTCAAGGAGGAGTTGGCCGAGGCACTGGGCATGCCGGTCACACTCGAAAATGATGTGAATCTTGCAGCGGTCGCCGAACAGCACGACGGGGCCGCCCAGGGCTTCGACGACTTCGTGCTCGTGTGGGCCGACAAGGGCGTGGGCGCCGCCCTCGTACTGGGCGGGCGACTGCTGCGCGGCGCCACCGGCGGCGCGGGCGAGATCGGCTATATGCCGCTGCCCGGCGCCCCGCTGTCCCGGGGCGGCGCACGCGAGGCCGCCCGGCCGGACGCGGGCGGCGGCTTCCAGCGACTCGTCGGCGCACCGGGCGTCATCGAACTGGGCCGGGAGTACGGGTCCTCCGACGTCCGTACGGTCGCCGAAGCACTGGCGCTCGACGTGGTGCGCGCCGAGGTGGCGCGGCGGCTGGCGACCGGACTGGCCGCCGTGGTGGCCGTTGTCGACCCCCAACTCATCGTGCTCTCCGGCGAGGTGGCCCGGGCCGGTGGCGAGGCCCTGCGCGCCCTGGTCGAGGAGGAATTCACCGGGCTCGCACTGCCCCGCCCCACCCTGCGCCTCAGCCACCTGGACGGCAATCCGATCCTCCTCGGCGCCCTGCGGACAGCCCTCGCCGCGGCGCGCGACGCGGTGTTCCAGACGGGCTGAGGGCCGGTGCCAGGCCGGGGTTGGCCGGGCGGCCATCGCGCCTCGACGGCCGTCGATCCTGAACGCCGGGTGCCCACCGCCTACGGCCGACCAACCGCCGACCGCCGACCGCCGACCGCCGACCGCCGACCGCGTGAGGAGGACCCGCGACACCTCTCCAACTCCCGCCGCTGCCATCGGGAAGGAAGTCCGCCATGCCACTCATAGGGACACGTAACGACGACGTATCCGGCTTTCCGTGGTGCCCGGCCGGTGCCGCGCCGCACGTTCCGAAGGCCTTCGCCGAAGGCGCCACGCTCACCGGAGTGAAGGGCTGATCTGTATGCCGTCTCCCCAGGAACGCACCCCGCACCCCCGTATCAAGCTCGCCGTGGTCGGCGGCGGCTCCACCTACACCCCCGAACTCATCGACGGTTTCGCGCGGCTGCGTGATCAGCTGCCGCTGGAGGAGCTCGTCCTCATCGACCCGGATACGGAGCGGCTGGAGTTGGTGGGCGGACTGGCCCGGCGCATTTTCGCCAAACAGGGGCACCCGGGACGGATCTCCTGGACCGGGGACCTGGACGCCGGTATCGACGGCGCCCACGCCGTCCTGCTGCAACTGCGCATCGGCGGCCAGGCCGCCCGCAACCAGGACGAGACCTGGCCGCTGGAGTGCGGCTGCGTCGGCCAGGAGACCACCGGCGCCGGCGGCCTCGCCAAGGCGCTGCGCACCGTCCCCGTCGTCCTCGACATCGCCGAACGGGTCCGCCGCCGCAACCCCGCAGCCTGGATCGTCGACTTCACCAACCCCGTCGGCATCGTCACCCGGGCCCTGCTCACCCACGGCCATCGGGCGGTCGGCCTGTGCAACGTCGCCATCGGCTTCCAGCGCACCTTCGCCACCTTGCTGAGCGTCGCCCCAGACCAAGTCGACCTGGAGCACATCGGCCTCAACCACCTCACCTGGGAACGGTCCGTACGCGTCGCGGGCGAGGACGTCCTCCCCGACCTGCTGGCCGCACACGGCGACGCCCTCGCCGCCAAACTACGGATGCCCCGCGCCCTCCTCGACCACCTCGGCGCCATCCCCTCCTACTATCTGCGCTACTACTACCAACACGACGAGGTCGTACGGGAGTTGCGCAGCAAACCGTCCCGCGCCACGGAGGTCGCCGCCATCGAACGGGAACTGCTCTCCCTGTACGGCGACCCGGCGCTCGACGAGAAACCGGAGCTGCTGTCCCGGCGCGGCGGCGCCTACTACTCGGAAGCCGCGGTGGCACTGACGGCGTCGCTGCTGCGCGACACCGGCGACACCCAGATCGTCAACACCCGCAACGACGGCACCCTCCCCTTCCTCCCCGACGACGCGGTGATCGAGGCCCCCGCGACCGTGCACGCGACCGGCCCCGCGCCCCTCCCCGTACGCCCCCTGGAACCGCGGTACGCCGGACTGATCGCCCACGTCACCGCCTACGAACAGCTCGCCCTGGAAGCAGCCCTGTTGAGCGCCACCGGCCGCAAAACCGGCCGCACCGAGGGCCGCCGAGCCGTCTACTCCGCCCTCCTCGCCCACCCCCTCATCGGCCAGCTCACCCCCGCGGACCGACTCACCGACGAGCTGATCGCCCACAACCGGGAACACCTGCCATGGGCCTGACCGGCATGGCCCTCGCCATCGACGCAGGCAACAGCAAGACCGATGTGGCCCTGGTAGCCACGGACGGCCGCGTCCTCGCCACAGCCCGTGGCGGCGGCTTCCGCCCGCCGGCTGTGGGCGTCGAGCGGGCGGTCGACGTGCTGGCGCCGCTGGTCGCGTCTGTACTGGCCGAGGCGGGGGTGGGCGGAGCGGCGGGGGCTGGTGGGGTGGCGGGGGCGGCCGGGGCGGCGGGGCTCGTGGGAGCAGCGGCACCCCTGGGAGCGGCAGGAGTGTCGGAGCCCGCCGAAGTGGCAGGAGCAGCCGGGCCCGTCGACCACCTCTCGGCCTTTCTCGCCAACGCCGACCTCCCCGTCGAGGAGGCCCAGTTGACCGCCGAGATCACGCGCCGCGGGTGGGCGGGAACGGTGACCGTCCGCAATGACACCTTCGCCCTGCTACGGGCCGGACTGCCGGACGACGGGGAGCCGGTGGGCGTCGCCGTCGTATGCGGGGCCGGCATCAACTGCGCCGGCGTCGGACGCGACGGAGCCACCGCGCGCTTCCCCGCCATCGGGCGGATCTCCGGTGACTGGGGTGGCGGCGCCCACCTCGCCGACGAGGCGCTGTGGTGCGCGGCCCGAGCCGAGGACGGCCGCGGCGCACCGACCGAGCTGGCCCGCGCACTGCCCGCCCACTTCGGCCTGACCACCATGCGGGAACTGATCGAAGCTCTCCACCTGCACGAGATCCCCGGCCACCGCCGCCACGAACTCCCCCCGGTCCTCTTCGCCGTCGCCACCGCCGGAGACCGCGTCGCCCGCACTCTCGTGACCCGCCAGGCCGAGGAGATCGCGCTGCTGGCCCGCGTCGCCCTGGAACGCCTCGGCCTCCTCGACGAACCCGCCCCCGTCATCCTCGGCGGCGGCATCCTGACCGCCCGCCACCCCCTCCTCCACAACCACCTCACCCAACTCCTCACAGACCACGCCCCCAAGGTCCTCCCCCACCTGGTGACCGCCCCACCCGTACTGGGCGCAGCCCTCGACACCCTGGACCGAGCAGGAGCGACGGCGGGGGCTTATGAGCGGGTCCGGAGGGCTTGGGGGTAAGGGGTGCCGGGTTGGGGATGGGGGCGGGGTGGGTGGAGGCGGCCGTTGGGGCTTGGGCGTTGGGCCCGCCCCCCTTGGGGCCCTCCCCCTCCCCCACCCCTCCCCAGCCCCCGCCTCCGTCCCCACCTCACCCCACCCGCACGCTGTCCCCCCGCCAGGTCTCCGCGCGCTCCCCGGGGGCAAGCACGAGGTCCCCACCCAGGGCGTGCTCCCGTACGGGGACCTGGCCCGACGCCGGACCATGGCCCAGCGCAGAGGCCTGGCCCGATGCCGGGGCCAGGCCCAGCCCAGGATCCTGACTCGATGCCGGCGCCCGCCCCGCCTCCGCAGCAACCTCACCCAACACAGGCGCATCCTGGACCGCGATCAGAGGTGGATCACGATGATCACGACCGCGCCCGTGCCCCCGATCACGACCGCGCTCCGTAACCACCGTGACGTACTGATCCGTGTCGTTGACGATGAGCGTGGCGGAGCCGTCCAGGCCGTGAGCGAGGGGATAGCTGCCGTGGGGGTCCACATATGTGGTGCCGCCGACGGTCAGAAAGCCTCTGGCCGAAGGAGAGTTGTCCGAGGTGACGCCACTGCCGACCCTGCCGGCGGCTCGGTCGCCGAGGAGCCTTTTCATGCGTCGCATGCCGCTACCTCCGGATCGTGCCGAGCACGGGCGCACCCCGTGCCGACCGCTGGAACGAGAACCAACCTTCGTCACTCAGCGTAGCCAAAGGTGGGTGAGCGGCGCAGCGGCGCGTGGGAGTGAACCGGGGGGCGCGACAAGGTGGTACGCGCGCCGCCGCCGGGCGCGCGCAGCCAGTGGCCAGGGTCAGTCGTCGAGCCAGTGGCCGGGGGGGGCAGCCGTCCAGCCGACGGCCAGGGTCAGTCCTCCAGCGGAAGGGCGAGGTCCCGTACATGACCGGCGAGGAGGAGGACGGCCGCGTCCACGGCGGCCTGTGGGTCCTGGGCGCGGATGGCGTCGGCGAGGCGGGAGTGCGGGTCGGCGGGGGCCGCGGTGGCGGTGTCCAGGCAGGCGGCGCGGCGGAGTTCTTCGCGCAGGGCGGCGCTGAGGGAGCGGTAGATGTCGGCGAGGACGGGGTTGTCACTCGCCTCGGCGACCAGGACGTGGAACTCGGCGTCGGCGGTGGTGAACGCCTCGCTGTCGTGCGCGGCGAGGGCGGCCTTGCGGCGGGCCAGTGCGGCTTCGATGCCGGCGAGTTGGGTGTCCGTACGGTGTGTGGCGGCCTGGCGGGCGGCGACCACGTCGAGGCCCTGGCGGACCTGGGTGACATGGCTGAGTTCGGCGCGTTCGAGGCGGCGGCGGAGGGCGACCGCGCTGTCGTCGTCGGAGATCACGAACGTACCGTCGCCCTGCCGGGGCTCCAGGAGGCCGGCGTGCACCAGCGAGCGGACGGCTTCGCGGACCGAGGCGCGGCTGACGCCGAGGGTTTCGGAGAGGGCGCTTTCGGGCGGGATGCGGCTGCCCACCGGCCAGGTGCCGTTCACGATCTGGCCGCGGATCTCGTCGGTCGCGGTCTCCACGAGCGACACCCTGCCCTTGCGGACCGACTGCACGAGATCACTTCCCCTTCAGCGGGACACCCGGGGTCCGGTAACACCTGATGTCTGATGACTCTCCCGCCCACTGTAATGCGGGGCGCGGCGGTGCGGCGGGCCCGTTCGCGGATCGCGATCCGAACAAGATCGGGGCATTAGCGGTGTGGGTGTCGGTGGCTACGGACATACTGCTGCCCGTGCACCAGTCCATGTCGTGAGCGCTCCCGGGCGCTGTGCGCGGGGGCCGGTCCCGCCGTCAGCGCCCCAGGGGGAGGTTCAGGTTCCGTGTCGATCAGCAGCGTGTCACCGCCCGCCGCGGGGCGCCGGACGGCCTGGGCCGAGGGGCTGGACGAGCTGCGTGCCGCGGCGACGACCGAGCCGGGCCGGCTGCGGGTGATCGGTGCCGTACTGGCGCTGCTGGTGGTGCTGTTCGGTGCGGTCACGGCCTGGCAGGTGGCGGGCCGGGCGGCGGCCGCGGACGATGTCGTGGAGCACAGCCAGCCGCTGACCGCGGACGCGGCGAGTCTCTACCGTTCGCTGGCGGATGCGGACACGACGGCCGCGGCGGGCTTCCTGGCCGGGGGCGAGGAGAGCCGGGCGACGCGTGACCGGTATGCCGCCGATATCCGGACGGCGTCCGCGCTGCTGGTCAAGGCGTCGGCGAACAGCGCGGGTTCGGACGGGGCGGGCGCGCAGATCGCGAAGCTCAACGGCGGGCTGCCGCGCTATACGGGACTGGTCGAGACGGCGCGGGCCAACAACAGGCAGGGGCTGCCGCTGGGCGGCGCGTATCTGCGCTATGCGCATGAGCAGATGCGGACGGAACTCCTCCCGGCGGCGCGGGCGTTGTACGACGCGGAGACGGACCGGCTGGCCGGGGACTACGCCACGGCCGAGGCGCGGCCGTGGTGGGCCGTGGCGGCCGGGGTGGTGGCGCTCGGTGCGCTGGGGTGGGCGCAGCGGCGGCACTACCGGCGGACCAACCGGGTGTTCAACCGGGGCCTGTTGGCGGCGACGGCCGCGTCCCTGGTGGTGTTGGGCTGGCTGGTGGCGGGGCATACGGTGGCGCGTGCGGAGCTGACGGGGTCGTATGAGCACGGTGCGCGGTCGTTGCGGGTGCTCAACGAGGCGCGGATCGCCGCGCTGCGGGCGCGGGGGGACGAGAATCTGACGCTGGTGGCGCGGGGCGCGGTGCTGACGGACGGTCGGCAGGATTTCTACGAGGCCGGTTTCCGCGCGGGGATGACGGAGCTGGCGGGTGCGGGGGACCACGGTGCGGCGGCGGCGCGGAGCAGGCTGGGAGCGGCGCTCGAGCTGGCCGACGACGAGGCGGGGCGGCGTCCGGTGCGGGCGGCGCTGACGCAGGTCCGGCAGTGGCAGGGGCGTCACGCGCAGGCGCGGGCGGCGGACGAGGGCGGTGACTACGAGGGGGCGCTGGCCAAGGTGATCGGTGCGGGGGGGTCCACCGGGGAGTCCTTCGACCGGGTGGCCGCCGGGCTGGAGCGGGCGCTGGTCCATGAGCAGGCGGAGTTCCGGTCGGCGGCGGACGGGGGGCGGGCGGCGCTGCGCGGGCTGCCGGTGGGGGCCGGGGTGCTGGCGGGGCTCGGGGCGCTGGGCGCGGTGCTGGGCATCGGGCGCAGACTGGCGGAGTACCGGTGAGGGAGCCGGGTGAGGGGGACATGGGGATGCGCGCGCGAGGGCTGCTGAATCTGCGTGCCGTCCTGGCGCCGGTCGCGGCGGGGATGTGTGTGATGGCGACGGCCGCGGCGGTGCTGGTACCGGCGCTGGGCGGCCACGCAGGGGAGGCCGGGCGCGGCCGTGGTGGTGCGGCGGCCCCGGCGGTGACGCACCGGGCGTACGGGCCGGGGGCCGCGCCGGCGGTCGCGAAGTGCACGGCGCGGAACGCCGCGGAGAGTCTGCGGCCGTCGCCGGAGGACGGTCCGGCGGTGTCGCGGATCAAGGAGAAGGGCCAGCTGGTCGTGGGGGTCGACCAGAACACCTACCGGTGGGGGTACCGCGATCCGGTGACCGGTGAGCTGGCGGGCTTCGACATCGATCTGGCCCGGGCGGTCGCCGAGGACATCCTGGGGCCGCACCCCAAGGTGGTCTTCAAGGCGGTGCCGACCAGCCAGCGGATTCCGGCGCTCCAGAAGCGCACGGTCGACCTGGTGGTGCGGACGATGACGATCAACTGTGCGCGCAAGGAACAGGTGGCCTTCTCCACGGCGTACTTCCAGGGGGGACAGCAGGTGCTGGCCCCGAAGGCGTCGAAGATCGCGACGTTCGACGATTCGCTGCGGGGCAAGCGGGTGTGCACGGCGGCGGGTTCGACGGGCGAGAGCGAGCTGTCGGCGCGGCCGCACGGCGCGAAGGTGCTGACGGTGCCCAATCAGCTGGACTGCCTGGTGCGGCTTCAGCTGGGTGAGGCGGATGCGGTGGTCACGGACAACGCGCTGGCCGCGGCGCAGGCGGCACAGGATCCGGCGGTGGAGCTGAAGGGCCGGCCGTTCACGGACGAGCCGTACGGCGTGGCGATGAACCGGGGCGACACGGATCTGGTGCGGCGGGTCAACAAGGTCCTGGACGACTACCGGGGCGACGGGGGCGCGGACAGCCCCTGGATGCGGGCGTACCGCAAGTGGCTGCAGGCCGATCTGCCGGGCATATCGGGGCCGCCGTCGCCGGAGTACAGCGACTGATCGCCCCAAGGAGCGGTGTGCGCGACCGATCGCCCCATGGAGCGGCCGGATGAGGTCACTATGGAGGTGGAGACGGGAGGAGCAGACCGCCAGCGACTACGGGGTCGCCGCAACCGCCGTGCATCGTACGCGTATTGGAGAGGTGATCGATGGGGGTCCCTGGACCCTTCCCCGGCTCTCCGGGGAGGCCCGATGCCCCGGTGCCGGACCGGGAGGAGGTGGATCGCGCTCTGGAGCGGCTCGGTGCCGAGTACGAGGCGATCGAGACCTCGCTGCTCGCGTTGCAGGATCACGCGGGGCGCCGTCTGCTGGAGGGCGCCGAGCTGTCCGGTACCACCAAGGAACGCTGGGCCGCCGCGGAACGGTCGATCACGGTCCTGTGGTCGCTGTTCGACGCGTACACGGCCGCCCTGGAGTCGGCGCGTGAGCTGCGCGAGCGGCGCCGCTGGCCGTCCCCGGAGGATCTGGCGGAGCTGACGGAACTGCTGCACGGCGAGGGGGTGACGGTCCCGGGTGCGGCCGCGGCGGACGGTGCCCCGGAGGACGGCCCGGCCCGGCCGGACGAGCGGTTCAGCCTGGAGTCGCTCGTCGCACGGATCAACGGGCTGTACGCGCGGTCGCTGGACGTCATCGTGACCGCCGACGCGGTCTGGTCGGCGCTGCCGGCCCGTATAGACCTCCTGTCGGCCGAGTTGCAGCGGACGCGTTCGCTGGCGCATTCGGTGGGGGTGCGGCCCGGGGAGCATCCGGCGGGGGACGATCTGGAGCGGATCACGGAGGAGCTGTTGCGGCTGCGGGAGCGGGTGATCGCGGATCCGCTGGCGTTCTGGGTGTCGTCGTCGACGGGGAGTTCGGCGCCGGGCGGCGGGCGGCCGGACACCGGGCGCTATGACCGTGCGGCCCGTGCGCTGGAGGACATCCGGCGGGAGGTGGCGGCGGTGCTGGACGTGCGGCAGGACGCGGAGCGGCGGCTGATGCAGCTGCGGGACGTGCTGTCGCGGGCGGACCGCACGCTGACCGAGGCGCGGCAGGCCCGGGGCGAGGTGCTGGCGAAGATCGCCGCGTCGGAGGTGCCGGCGGTCAGCGGCCCGTCGACGGCGCTGCACGAGCAGTTGGCAGCGGCGGCCGACTACCGCAGGCGGGCGCAGTGGCACCGGCTCTCCCCACTGCTGGACAGCCTGGAGGAGCGGGCGGAGGACGAACTCCACCGGGCCCGCGAATCGTTGACGGCGGTGACCGCGCCGCTGGCGGTGCGGGCCGAGCTGCGGGGCCGGCTGGACGCGTACCGGGCGAAGGTCGCCCGCCATGGCTTGGCGGGGGATCCGCTGCTGACGGAGCGGTACGACCTCGCGCGCCGGATGCTGTGGAGCGCGCCGTGTGATCTGCGGGCGGCCGAGCAGGCGGTGTGGCGTTATCAGCAGGCGGCCGCGGAGGCGTTGGTTCCGCAGCAGCTGGAGGGGCGGGGGGAGTCGTGACGGAGCGGGCCGGCGAGCGCTGCCAGCGGCGGGACTGTGCGGGCGGTTACGAGGATGTCGGCGGCGGGGAGCGCTACTGCGATCTGTGCGGTCTGGCGCCGGTGGTCTCGCCGGGCGGTCTGCTGTCGTCGTCGCCCACGGGCCTGACGGGCCGGGTGTCGGCGGGCGGCACAGCCGCGCGGGAGGCGGCCGGGGCGCTGCTGACGGTCCCCTCCCCCGCCCCCGCGCCCGACGGCGGCGCGCCGTCCGGACGGGGTTCCCGGGACAGTGCGCCGTCGGCCCGCCCGTCGGCGTCCCGGCGGTCGGTGTCCGGACGGCTCTCGCGCGCGGGCTCCCACGGGGGCCGGGCGCGCGGGGTCTCGGCGGTGTCGGGGCGCGGTTCGGGGCCCGGCCCGGGCAGCGGTGCGTCCTCCGGGCCGTCGCGCGGGCGGCTGGGCGCCGGTCTGGTGGCGGTGCCGGAGGTGCCGCGGCCCGATCCGGGGACGGCGGTGCTGGAGCATCCGGAGGTCCCGGAGCGCAAGCGGTTCTGTAGCCGCGCCGACTGCGGGGCGCCGGTGGGCCGCACGCGCGCCGAGGAGCCGGGCCGTACGGAAGGGTTCTGCGCCAAGTGCGGCCATCCGTACAGCTTCGTCCCCAAGCTGCGGCCCGGTGACATGGTGCACGACCAGTACGAGGTCGTGGGCTGTCTGGCGCACGGCGGGCTCGGCTGGATCTATCTGGCGACGGACCATGCGGTCTCCGACCGGTGGGTGGTGCTCAAGGGGCTGCTGGACACCGGTGATGCGGAGGCGCTGGCGGTGGCGGTGTCCGAGCGGCGCTTCCTCGCCGAGCTGGAGCACGCCAACATCGTGCGGATCTACAACTTCGTGGAGCACCTCGACCGGGCCACGGGCAGCCGCGACGGCTACATCGTCATGGAGTACGTCGGCGGCAAGTCGCTCAAGGACCTCGCCAACGAGCGGCGCACCCCGCTGGGCAGGCGCGATCCGCTGCCCGTGGAGCAGGCCTGCGCGTACGGCATCGAGGCGCTGGAGGCGCTCGGCCATCTGCACAGCCGGGGCTACCTCTACTGCGACTTCAAGGTCGACAACGCCATCCAGCAGCACGATCAGCTCAAGCTGATCGACATGGGCGCGGTGCGCAGGATGGACGACCATGTGAGCCCGATCTACGGCACGATCGGCTATCAGGCGCCGGAGATCGCCGCGCTGGGCCCGTCGGTCTCCTCGGACCTCTACACCGTCGCGCGCACCCTCGCCGTCCTCACCTTCGACTTCCAGGGCTATACGAACATCTTCGCGGACTCGCTGCCCGATCCGGACAACATCGAGGTGTTCCGCACCTATGAGTCCTTCTACCGGCTGCTGGTGCGCGCCACGGACCCGGACCGGGCGCGCCGGTTCGCCTCCGCGGAGGAGATGGCCGAGCAGCTGACGGGGGTACTGCGGGAGGTGGTGGCGCTCCAGTCGGGCGAGCCGCGCCCTGCCCCGTCGACCTTGTTCGGGGCCGAACTCCGGGTGATAGACACGGAGTTGGTGCCCGTGGCGGACGGTGACAGTTCGCTGCTGGGCGCGCGGGGCGCCACTCCGGCGCGCGCGGTGGCGGCGCCCGCCGTCGGGCCGCTGCTGCGCCCCCTGGACGTGGCCGGCGCCGCCCTCGCGCTGCCGGTGCCGCGGGTCCACCCGGGCGACGCCAACGCCGGGCTGCTGGCCGGGCTGCCGGCCGCCGGGCCCGCCGAACTGCTCGCCGCGCTGCGCGCCGCGCCCGACGACTCCCTGGAGCTCCGGCTGCGGGAGCTGCGCGCCCGTCTGGAGGCGGGGGACGGCGCGGCGGCACAAGAGGTGTTGGAGACGATCGCGGCCGAGCCCGCCGGGCCGTGGCCCGCCGCGGGGCGGGGCGGGGCCGAACCCGCCACGTGGGGCGCGGACTGGCGGGTGGTGTGGCACCGCGGCCTGGTGTCGCTGACGACCGACGACCGCGAGAACGCCGCACTGGCCTTCGACGCCGTCTACGACGCCTTTCCCGGGGAACCGGCGCCGAAGCTGGCGCTGGGCATCTGCGCCGAGCTGCTGGGCCAGCTGGACAACGCGCTGGAGTACTACCGCCTGGTGTGGGCGACCGACCGCAGCCATGTCAGCGCCGCGTTCGGGCTGGCCCGGGTGCGGCTGGCGACGGGCGACCGGGGCGGCGCGGTCGCGGCACTGGAATCCGTGCCGGAGTCGTCCATCCACTACATCGCGGCGCGGATCGCGGCGGTCCGCGCCCGGCTGCGGCAGCGGCCGCCGCGCGATGCGCTGCTGGTGGATCTGCGGGCGGCCGCCGAACAGGTCGAGGCGCTCGGGGACTTCGGTCTGGACACCGAGCGCCGGGAACAACTCACCACCGAGGTACTGGGCAGCGCCCTGGACTGGGTAATCTCCGGTAGCCACGGTGCCGGGCCGGACGTCGCGGCGACCGCCGCCGAGCGGCCGGCGCTGCTCGGCAGCCCGCTGGAGGAGCGCGGTCTGCGCTTCGGCCTGGAGCAGTCGTACCGGCTGCTGGCACGGCTGGCACAGCGTGGTGAGAAAAGGATCGAACTGGTGGAACGGGCCAACCGCTTCCGCCCCAGGACGTGGGTGTGACATGGGTGTGACTGGGCCGTCCCGGTGTCCGGGCTGTGACGAACCGCTTGAGGCGGGGGACAATTTCTGCGGGCGGTGCGGCGCCGGACTTCCGGCGCCCGCCGCACCGCCGGCGTACGGCGCTCCGCCCGCGCCCGGCGCGGCCGCCGCACCGCCCCCGCCGCCGATGCCTCCCGGGCCGCCGCCGGCGCCCGCCCCGGCCGCGCGCACCGGTCCGGCCGGGCCGCCGCCTCCGGACCCGCAGGCCCGGCTCCCGTTCGGGGACACCGGCGTACCGCCGATGCCGGGCCACCCGCCGGTGGCCGACACTCCGCCGTCCGCCGATCCGCGGGTCGCCGGATACGAGGCGGTGGCCGACGCGGCCGCCGCCGGGACCGGACCCGCGACCGCTGCCGGGCCGGGCGCGCCCTCCGGGGTGCCCGCCGCGGAGCCCGTGGCACCGGCCGCGGACCCGGGGACGCCCGCCGCGGAACCCGGTGTGCCCGCCCCCGAGCCGGCGGCGCCCCCCGCGTCAGACGGCCCGTCCGGCGCCGCCGGGACGCCCGCCCGGGGCACCGTCGTCTGCACCGCCTGCCGGTCCGGCGCCGTGGACGCCGAGGGCTACTGCACACACTGCGGTCACGCCCGCCCGCGCGCCCGCGACCACATGGAAGACGAGGTGGGAGGCATCGCGGCGGTCAGTGACCGGGGCCACCGGCACCACCGCAACGAGGACTTCTTCGCGCTGCGGACCGCCGCGCTGCCGGACGGCACCCCCGCCGTGGTCGCCGTGGTCTGCGACGGGGTCTCCTCGGCGACCCGCCCCGACGAGGCGTCCACGGCGGCGTCCGAGGCCGCCGGGGAGGCACTGCGGGAATCCCTGCCGCGCGGTACGCACCCCGCGCAGGCCATGCACGACGCCATCCTGGCGGCCTCCTCGGCGGTCGACGCGCTGGCCAACGACCCGTCCCTGGCCCATGACGAGCACCGCCAGCAGAACGCCCCGGCCTGCACCTTCGTCGGTGCGGTGGTCGGCGGCGGCCTGCTGACCGTCGGCTGGGTCGGCGACAGCCGCGCCTACTGGATCCCCAACGACCGTACGGCGCCGCCCGCCCGGCTCACCGAGGACGACTCCTGGGCCGCCCAGATGGTCGCCAACAACCTGATGTCCGAGGCCGAGGCGAACGCCGATGAGCGGGCGCACGCCATCACCGGCTGGCTCGGCGCGGACGCGTACGAGGTCGAGCCGCACACCGCGACGTTCAAGCCGGACGGGCCCGGCATCGTGGTGGTGTGCACCGACGGGCTGTGGAACTACGCCGAGAGCGCGGAGCAGATGGCCGCGGTGCTGCCGTACGACGCCCCCGCCAGGCCGCTGAACGGTGCCCGCACCCTGGTCACCCACGCCCTCGACGGCGGCGGGCACGACAACGTCACCGTGGCGCTGGTGCCGTTCCCCGCACCGGCGGGGCAGCCGGCCCCGGCCTGACCGGCGCACCGACGGTGAGCGGGGCGGGGGTGCGCGGCGCGGCGCACCCCCGCCCGTATGCCGCCGCGCGCCCTGCGCCGTGTACGACGCACCACGTGTACCGACCGACCGGTTACGGCGTCTCAAGGAGCGGAACGGATGGCCAATTTCGCCAAGTCCCGGGTGCCGCGTTTCTCCGCCGAGGTGTACCAGAACCCCTATCTCCCCGAGGGCGGGCGGGAAGTTCACGCCATCATTACGGTCACCGCGACCGGGGGCGGCACGACCGGGGGCCGGCCGGTACCGGCGGCGGGTGGCGGCGGGCCGGACGCCGGAGTGGTGATCATGGTGGACCGTTCCGGGTCGATGGACCATCCGCCGGCGAAGCTGCGCGGCGCCCGGGAGGCGACGGCCGCCGCCCTCGACACCGTGCGCGACGGGGTCCGCTTCGCGGTGGTGGCCGGTAATCACCGGGCCGTCGAGGTCTACCCCGGCGGCGGCCGACTGGCCGTGGCCGCGGCCGCCACCCGTGCGCAGGCGAAGGAGGCGCTGCGCACCCTGACGGCGGGCGGCGGCACGGCCATCGGCAGCTGGCTGCGGCTGACCGGGCGGCTGCTGGCGTCCGCCGAGCTCGGCATCCGGCACGCCCTCCTGCTCACCGACGGCCGCAACGAGCACGAGTCGCCGCGGGAGCTGCGGGCCGCCCTGGACGCCTGCTCCGGTGCGTTCACCTGCGATGCCCGTGGTGTCGGCACGGACTGGGAGGTCAAGGAGGTCACCGCCATCGCCTCGGCGCTGCTGGGCACCGCCGATATCGTCGCCGATCCGGCCGGGCTGGCCGCCGACTTCACGCGGCTGATGGAGGCGGCGATGGGCAAGGAGATCGCCGACGTCGGGCTGCGGCTGTGGACACCGCTGGGCGCCGAGACCGTCTTCGTCCGGCAAGTGGCGCCCACCGTGCTGGATTTGACCGGCCGGTGCCGGGAGTCCGGTCCGCGGTCGGCGGACTACCCGACCGGCTCCTGGGGCGACGAGTCCCGCGACTATCACCTCTGCCTCCGGGTACCGGCCGCCGGGATCGGCCGGGAAATGCTGGCCGCCCGGGTCTCGTTGATCGCTTCCGCACCGGACGGCGACCCCGCGGGGCGCCCGCCGCAGCCCCTGTCGCAGGGCCTCGTACGGGCCGTGTGGACGGACGATATGGCCGCTGCCACGGCGATCCATCCGCAGGTGGCGCACTACACGGGACAGGCGGAACTGGCCCAAGCCATCCAACAGGGGCTCGATGCCCGCAAGTCGGGCGATACCGATGGTGCCACGGCGAAACTGGGCCGCGCGGTACAACTGGCCGGTGCCTCGGGGAACGAGGGGAGTGCGAAACTCCTTGCGAAGGTGGTGGACGTCGTCGATACGGCGACCGGTACTGTGCGACTGAAGGCGAAGGTCGCCGAGGCGGACGAGATGACTCTCGAAACGCGCTCGACGAAAACCGTTCGCATGAAGAAATAGCCACGAACAGTACCGAGCGGCACCACCGAATGAAATCGGTACGAAGGGGGAAGAACCGACATGCCGACCTGCCCGAGCGGCCACCAGTCGGTGGCCGAAGACTGGTGCGAGGTGTGCGGCCAGCGGATGGCGGGCGCTGTCCCCCCGCCGCCCTCCTTGCCTGCCGGCTTCCTGAACACACCGCCGCCCGGCCAGCCCGGTCCTCCGCCGGGTCAGCCCGGCCCGCCGCCGGTACAGCCCGGTCCGCCGCCCGGTGGTCCCGGCCCCGACTTCGGTGGCCCCGGTCCTGACTCCCAGGGCGGCCAGGGCGGCTACGGGTTCCCCCCGGCGCAGCCCGGCCCGCAGGGCGGCCATGACTCCCAGGGCGGCTATGGCTTCCCGCCGCCGCAACCCGGCCCCCAGGGTGGCCCCGGCGCTCCCGGTCCCGACTTCGGCGGCCCCGGTGCGCCCGGCCCCGGCCCGCAGGGCGGCCAGGGCGGATACGGCTTCCCGCCACCCCAGCACCAGCAGCCCCAGCCCCCGCAGCAGCAGGGCATGCCCGGCGGCCCCGGCCCCGGTGGACAGCCGGAGACCTGCCCGCAGTGCGGTACGCCGCGTGAGGCGATGGCGCCGTTCTGTGAGGGGTGCCGCTACAACTTCCTCACCAACTCCCCGATGTCCTACGCGCCGCCCGGCCAGCAGCCGGGCCCGCCGCCCGGTGGCCCCGGCCCCGACTTCGGTGGCCACGGCGGCCCCGGCACCCAGGGCGGCCAGGGCGGCTACGGGTTCCCGCCGCCCCAGCCGGGCCCCGGCCCGCAGGGCGGCCCCGGCGGTCACGGCGACTTCGGCGGCCCCGGTCCGCAGGGCGGCCCCGGCGACTTCGGTGGCCCCGGTCCGCAGGGCGGCCAGGGTGGATACGGCTTCCCGCCGCCCCAGCACCAGCAGCCCCAGCCCCCGCAGCAGCAGGGCATGCCCGGCGGTCCCGGCCCCGGCGGCTTCCCGCCCGGCCCGCCCCCCGGCATGCCCGGCCCCGGCCCGCAGGGCGGCCCCCCGCCGCAGCAGGGCGGCGACGACTGGACGCTGAACCCGCCGAGCGCCCAGGCCGCTCCCCCGCCGATGGCGCCCGCGCCGCCCGGCCCGGGCCCGCAGGCCCCGTTCGAGCAGCAGCAGCCGCCCGCGCCGTTCCCGCCGCAGCAGCCGGGGCCGTACGAGCAGCAGCCCCCGTTCGAGCAGCAGCAGCCCGGCCCGTATGAGCAGCAGCAACAGCAGCCTCCGTACGAGCAGCAGATGCAGCAGCAGCCCGGCCCCGACCAGCAGTGGAACGGCGGTCCCGGCCAGGGTCCCGCGGCACCGCCGCAGGGTCCGGCGCCGGTCGTCGGCGCCGGCTGGGTAGTGGCGGTCGCACCGGACCGTGAGTACTTCATGGCGATGATGGGCCGCAGCGGCCCGGAGGCGGCGGGACTCAACCTGCCCTCGTACTCCCCCGAGCAGGTGCTGCCGCTCGCCAGCGGCCAGATCGCGGTCGGCCGCCGCCGCAACAGCACCGGCGAGTCCCCGGACATCGATCTGGGCAGCGCGCCGGAGGATCCGGGCGTCTCGCACCAGCACGCGCTGCTGGTGCAGCAGCAGGACGGCAGCTGGGCAGTGGTGGACCAGAACTCCACCAACGGCACGACGATCAACCTCGCCGAGGACCCGATCCAGCCCTATGTGCCGGTGCCGCTCCATGAGGGCGACCGGGTGCATGTCGGTGCCTGGACGACGCTGACCGTCCGCCGCGGCTGAGCCACCACCGGTCGTGAGCGACCCCGGGGCGTGATCAACCGATCACGCCCCGGCGGCATTTCCGGCCGTGGCCTACGACCGGAGTCCTCCGCCGGGGCGTCTGCCACCATGGACGGGTGAACAAGATTCCACGCGGCACGCTCGAGGAGCAGACCTTCTACGAACAGGTCGGAGGCGAGGAGACCTTCCGGCGCCTGGTGCACCGCTTCTACCAGGGAGTCGCCGAGGACCCGCTGCTGCGGCCGATGTACCCGGAGGAGGACCTGGGTCCGGCCGAGGAGCGCCTCGCGCTCTTCCTCATGCAGTACTGGGGCGGCCCCCGTACGTACAGCGACGGCCGCGGGCACCCCCGGCTGCGGATGCGGCACGCCCCGTTCACCGTCGACCGGGCCGCCCATGACGCCTGGCTGCGGCACATGCGGGACGCGGTGGATTCCCTCGGCCTGTCCGAGAAGCACGAGACCCAGCTGTGGGACTACCTCACCTACGCCGCCGCCTCGATGATCAACGCCGCGGACTGAGAAGCACCTCACACCGCCCCGCGCCGGGCCTTCACCGTCATGATCCGGCCAGGGTTTTCCACAGCCCCCTCCGCCCGCGCCGCGCGTCTGCCACCATTCGTTCATCTGTGTGGTGCTGAGCGCGGTAAGGGGGGTCCGTGTCCGGCTTTGTCCTTCTGCGGGTGCGGGCGCACCGTCTGCTGCTGGCCGCGGCCCTGCTCTCGGTGCTGCTCACCACGACCGTGCTGACGACGCTCGCCGCCTTCTCCGGCGCGATCGGGGACGCGGGGCTGCGACAGGCGCTGCGGACCCGCGCCGCGTCGGCCGCCGCGTTACAGGTGAAGGCCCAACTGCCCACCAGCGCAAGGGGACCGGCGGACCGTGCGGTCGCCCGGGGTGCCCGGCGGGCCTTCGACGGGCTGCCGTTCACGGTGCGCACCCTGGTCCGCTCCGGGCCGTACGCCCTCCCCC
Organism: Streptomyces sp. P9-2B-2; assembly: GCF_030406865.1. Taxonomy (NCBI): domain Bacteria; kingdom Bacillati; phylum Actinomycetota; class Actinomycetes; order Kitasatosporales; family Streptomycetaceae; genus Streptomyces; species Streptomyces sp. P9-2B-2. Next base: position 3,206,418 of record NZ_CP129126.1, read on the forward strand.
GCGCGCTGCGGTCGCCGGGCGCGCGCACGGGTGAGCCGGATCTCACCCACCTCGCGGCCCTGGACCGCTCCCGTCTGACCCTCACCGCCGGCCACTGGCCCGGCCCGGCCGCGCACGGCCGGGTGCCCGTCGCGCTGCCGGAGGCCGCGGCGGCCCGGCTGGGGGTCGCGCCCGGCCGGCCGTTCACCCTCGACAACCGGCTGTCCGGCCCGTCCCGGCTGGCCGTCGAGGTCACCGGCGTCTACCGGCCCAAGGACCGCACCGACCCGTACTGGACGCTCGACGACCTCGGCGGGCGCGGGGTGCGCACCGCCGGGTTCACCACGTACGGGCCGCTGCTCACCGATCCGGCGGCGTTCCGCGGCGGGTCCCCGGCCCCGGACACGGTGGGCTGGCTCGCCACCGCCGACTTCCGCTCGCTGACCGCGGACCGGCTGGCCCCGCTGGCCGCCGCGGCGGGTCCGGCGCCCAAGGCGCTGATGGCGGATCCGGCGTTCGCGGGCCGGGCCACCGTCACCACCGATCTGCCCGACGCACTGGGGAAGTTACGGCGGGCGCTGCTGGTGAACCGTTCGACGATCCTGATCGTCGCGCTGCAACTGATCCTGCTCGCGGGCTACGCACTGCTGCTGGTCTCCCGGATGCTGCGCACCGAGCGGGCGGGCGAGACGGCGCTGCTGCGGGCCCGTGGCGGCTCCCGGCGGCGGATCGCGGGACTGGCCCTGGCCGAGTCGCTGCTGCTGGCCGCCCCGGCCGCGGTCCGTCCCGGCCCCTCACCGCGCCCGCCGCCCTTGCCTGGAAGACGCGGATCACCGACGAGAGCACCTCGGCGGGCGAGCCGTCCGGACCCCGGGCGGACGGGGCAGAGGTCCCCGGCGGCGGGCTGCTGTCCCAGACGTACGACACCGGCGCCAGGCTGGACGACTGGGGAGCCGCGGTGACGACGGTGCGGATCACCGCCGCGCACGCCGCCCGCCCGCCGCTCGCCGCCGTCGCCACCGAGAAGTTCCTGCGCGACAGCGGATCGCGGACCGGCTCCCTCGTCGAGGTGCCGGTCAACGGCCGGCCGCTGAAGGTACGGATCGTCCGGGCATGGCCCACCGCGTCCTGCTGGAACTGGAAAGCGACCACATCGGGGTCTGGCCGGACCACACGGCGGACGGGGCGGCCCGGGGGCGGGACGAGGTCGGGGACGGGGGTGGGGGTGGGGGTTAGGGCATCAGGGCGCGGGGCGTCGTCAGAGCGGCGTGACCGTGAGGCCCGACAGCCCGGTCAGCCCCGTCGGGCCGCCGGTGCGTACGGCGATCGACCCGTACGGGGTGCTCAGCCGCAGCCAGCCGCCCGTGGACAGCAGGCTCAGCGGCCGGTGTTCGGGCTGCGGGGATCCGGCGCCCGGAGCGGTGCCGCGGCCGGCCAGCGCCCCGGCCCGTACCGGCCGCAGAAAGCCCAGCGACTGCGCGGCATGGGCGGCGCGCAGCGGGAGATGGGTGTCGCCGAGGGTGCGCGACCAGATCTCCCGGCCGATGCGGTCCCGTTCGGTGCGGGTGCGGTGCTGCGGCGGCAACGCCTCGTCACGGGCGCGGAATTCGGCGACCGCGGCGGCCACCGCACGCACCAGCGCCTCGGGCGCGGGCAGCCCCGGCACCCGCTGCCAGCCGCCGCGCGGCGGCAGCAGCCCGGTCCACGGCGGACCGGTGACGGCGGCGGGCACGGTCAGCACACCCGTCGATTCGGCCACGCCGTCGAGGAGTTCACCGGCCGAGACCGTACGGTCCAGGTCGGTGTCGTCGGCGAGCCGGGCCGTACGGATCGCCAGCACCTCGAAGGACGGCGGACGGCCGAAGACGGCGAGCACCCCGCCGCCGGCCTGGAGCCGTACCGCGGCAGCGCGGTCGTAGTGGATCAGGCGGGCGAGGAAGGCGGCGAGATCCGCCGCCTCCCCCGCGTCAGCCAGGTGCAGCGCCGTCATACCGCGGCGGATCCCCCCTGATGCGCGGCGTCGTCCAGATACTCCTTCAGGATCGCCTTCTCCTCCGCGCTGAGGCGGCGGGGACGCTCCTCGGTGAAGTCGTACGGCACGACGACGGTCGAGGCCCGCAGGTAGAGGGTGTCCTCGTCCTTGACCTCGTAGCCGACTGTCATCGACGCGGCGCTGATCTTCTTCACCCACAACTCGACGGTCACCGGCGCGTGCCGGTGGACCAGCGGCCGCACATAGTCGATCTCGTGCCGGGCGACGACCGAGCCGCCCGTGAACGACGGGCTGCCGTCCCCCGGCGCCAGCCGGCGCATGAAGTCGATCCGCGCCTCTTCGAGGTAGCGGACGAATACCGCGTTGTTGACATGGCCGAACGCGTCCATGTCCGACCAGCGCAGGGGGCAGGAGTAGAGGTGTCGCACGCCGGTCAGCCCCGGGTGAGCTTCTTGTACGTGGCGCGGTGCGGACGGGCCGCGTCCGCACCGAGGCGCTCGACCTTGTTCTTCTCGTACGACTCGAAGTTGCCCTCGAACCAGAACCACTTGGACTCGCCCTCGTACGCCAGGATGTGCGTGGCGACTCGGTCGAGGAACCAGCGGTCGTGGGAGACGACCACGGCGCAGCCCGGGAACTCCAGGAGCGCGTTCTCCAGCGACGACAGGGTCTCGACGTCGAGGTCGTTGGTCGGCTCGTCGAGGAGCAGCAGGTTGCCGCCCTGCTTGAGGGTCAGCGCCAGGTTGAGGCGGTTGCGCTCACCACCGGAGAGCACCCCGGCCGGCTTCTGCTGGTCCGGGCCCTTGAAGCCGAACGCGGAGACGTAGGCGCGCGAGGGCATCTCGACCTGGCCGACGTTGATGTAGTCCAGCTCGTCGGAGACCACGGCCCACAGGGTCTTCTTGGGGTCGATGTTCTCGCGGCTCTGGTCGACGTAGGAGATCTTGACGGTCTCGCCGACCTTGATGTCGCCGGAGTCCGGGGTCTCCAGGCCCTGGAGCATCTTGAACAGCGTGGTCTTGCCGGCGCCGTTCGGGCCGATGACGCCGACGATGCCGTTACGCGGCAGGGTGAAGCTCAGGTCGTCGATGAGGACCTTCTCGCCGAAGGCCTTGTTGAGCTTGTCGACCTCGACGACGACATTGCCCAGACGCGGGCCCGGCGGGATCTGGATCTCCTCGAAGTCCAGCTTCCGCATCTTGTCCGCCTCGGCGGCCATTTCCTCGTAACGCGCCAGACGCGACTTGGACTTGGCCTGCCGCCCCTTGGCGTTGGAGCGGACCCACTCCAGCTCTTCCTTCAGACGCTTCGCGCGCTTGGCGTCCTTCTGGCCCTCGACCTTGAGACGGGTCTGCTTGGTCTCCAGGTACTTGGAGTAGTTGCCCTCGTAGCCGTGCAGGCGGCCGCGGTCGACCTCACAGATCCACTGGGCGACGTGGTCGAGGAAGTACCGGTCGTGGGTGACGGCGACGACGGTGCCGGGGTACTTCGCGAGGTGCTGCTCCAGCCACTGCACGGACTCGGCGTCCAGGTGGTTGGTGGGCTCGTCGAGGAGCAGCAGGTCGGGGGCCTCCAGCAGCAGCTTGCACAGCGCGACGCGGCGGCGCTCACCACCGGAGAGGTTGGTGACCGGCCAGTCGCCGGGCGGGCAGCCCAGGGCGTCCATGGCCTGCTCCAGCTGGGTGTCCAGGTCCCACGCGTTGGCGTGGTCAAGGTCCTCCTGGAGCTTGCCCATCTCCTCCATCAGCGCGTCGGAGTAGTCGGTCGCCATCAGCTCGGCGACCTCGTTGAAGCGGTGGAGCTTGCCCATGATCTCGGCGGCGCCGTCCTGGACGTTCTGGAGCACCGTCTTGGACTCGTCCAGCGGCGGCTCCTGGAGGAGCATGCCTACGGTGAAGCCCGGGGTGATGAACGCGTCACCGTTCGACGGCTGCTCAAGACCGGCCATGATCTTCAGCACCGTGGACTTACCGGCGCCGTTGGGACCCACGACACCGATCTTCGCGCCAGGCAGGAAGCTCAGCGAGACGTCATCGAGGATGACCTTGTCGCCGTGCGCCTTGCGCGCCTTGCGCATCGTGTAGATGTACTCAGCCAAGAGAAACCGTCCGGCAGATTGGATCGATCAGGGTCTGTGCGGCACCGCCCCCGGGCCATCGTGCGCGGCAACCGTGGGAGGGCAGATACACCCCATCTTGCCGTACGCCTGCGCTCAGGCGGAAACGAGTAGGTCAGCACACCCCTGCTCAGCCCCCGACCTGCCACACCCCTGTGTCCACTTCATCGCCGTCTGTCAGCGTTGATGACCTGGGGGCGGGCTCCGGGGCCGGGGCGGGCTCCGGCTGTGCGGGCTGCATGCCGGACACGCCCCGCCCGCTGTATGTGAGCCCGGCTGATCGGCCGGCCGCGATGTGTCGCGCCCGGACCACCCCTTCATACGTCGGACCGGCCGTGCCCGCCGTACGTCGGCTGCTGGGCAGCGGGGGCCGGAGGCGGGGTGGGTGCCGACGCCTGCGCGAACGCCGACGGCCCCGGAGCGCTGCTGCGCTCCGGGGCCGTCGGCGGCTCACCCTCGGGTCACCGAGTGGTCACCGGGTATGACCGGACGCCGGGGGTCACCGGCCGCCGGGTGTTACTGGGCGGGGGTGCCGGCCTTCTTCTTACGGAGGAAGAACACCGCCGCGCCGCCGACCACGACGAGGACGACCGCGATGCCCGCGATCATCGGGGTGGCGTTGCTGGAACCGGTCTCGGCGAGGTCGCCGCCCTTGTCCCCGCCGGTGCTGCCACCGACCGAGGCCGGGCTGGGCTGGCTGGAGGGCTTGCCGCCGCCGCTGCCGGCGGTCTTGCAGTCCAGGACCCCGGAGAACGACTTCTTGAAGCCGCCCTCGCCCTTGATCGTGATGTCGTACGGCTGGTCCTCGGCCACCGGCACGGTCACGGTCTGCGACTTGCCCGGCGCGATCTCGTAGTCCTTGCCGGAGAGCTGGAAGCGGAACGCCTCATCGCCCTTGTTGCTCGCCGTGACGTCCACGCCGCCCTTGGCGCAGTTCTTCTCCGCGGTGATCGCGGGGATGGCGCCCTGCTTCTTCCACGAGAACGAGGCGGCCGCGGAGACCGTGGACTCGCTGGAGCCGGCCAGGATCTGGGTCTGGCTCTTGGCGTGCTCACCGATGCCGGTGAAGGCACGGCCGACCGGGACCTTGGTGGCGGCCTGCGCGGTCAGCGAGCTGCTGCCGTCCGCGGCGCCCGCGGGCACGTCGAAGAACAGCTGGGTGCCGTCGGTCGCGCTGGTGACCGGCTTGCCGTCCTTGCCGACGACCTTGGCACCGGCAGGCACACCGGCGGCCGGGGAGATCGTGACGCTGTCGGCGTTGGTGTGCACGGTGACCGGGCCGAGCTTGCTGCCGGACTTGCCGGAGACGGCCGGCGGGTCGAGCGTCAGCGAGGCCTTGGGCTCGGCGACGTTCTGCGCACTCTTCTCGAGGTAGTCGGCGAGCTTCTCAGCCGCCGGGTCGACCGCGTCCACCTTGGCGTGGTCGGAGAAGCGCCAGATCGCGACCTGGGTGCCGGCCGCGGCGGTCTTCTCGGTGAGGTTCCCGGCGCCGGCCTTGGTGGCGAGCGCGGCCAGGTCGTTCACCTGCGGGTAGGAGTTCTGCAGAATCCAGCGGATCTTGCCCGCGTCCCCGTTGTTGTGCAGCGACGAGGCGCTCCAGGGCACTTCCTGGTACTTCGCCTGCTGCTGCGTCGGGTTGTGGATGTCGATGCAGTACGTCTGGAGCGTGCCGCCGTTGTCGACTGCCATCTCGAAGAGGCCGGCGCCGACGCGCTGGTCCCCTCCGTCGTTGTGCACGACCGCCTGGTCGAAGGTCTTCAGACCGCCGAGCGTGGCGGTGGCACCCCCATGGGCGGGGGTCGTCTCGTCCGCCGCGGCAGGCCCCGCGGTGGCTATCGCACCCGCCGCGACCAGGCCGGAGGCCATGACCGCAGCGGCAAGGCGGGCTGCGCCCCGCCTCTTTATCGAAAGCATGAAATTCCCCTCTGGGCGAGGCGGTCGAGTGGGAGAGGTTGCCTCGCCGGAAAGATCCCAAAGAACTCAACAGCCGAACACGTCAGCCCCCGTGAGTACTTGTCGGATCTTATGGAGCAGGTGCATCAGGGTCCCCAGTAATGGCATCCCATAAGCGATCCGAATCGCAATCGTTACCGACCACGAGCACCCTGACCTGACATTGTCGACAAATCACCAGAACTTTTCAGGGCACAGTCACCTTCCCCGGCGAATGAGGCACGGACGAAGACGATACGGCGGAGCCCCCCGAACCCCCGGCGCCAGCTGCAATCCCGCTGGTCGCAGGCGTTTTGGCGGCCGTGGAGCCCTCGGCGGCCCGCTGCTCCTTGAGAACTCGCCGCTCTCTGGCGCCTGTCCGGAGCCTGGAGGCCGGCCGTGCTTCACCGACTGTCCGCGCCTTGGCATCCGTTGGCGGGTCGGCGTCGGTTGGAGAGTTGGTTGGAGTGCTGGTTGCCGCTGGAGAGTCGGCTGCAGTCGGTGCCTTAGGGGTCGTCCGCGTACCGGATTCGGGCAATGGGCCTTCCCATAAGTCTTGTTGCGCCGGTGGAGTGCGGTGCGGCGGTCGCGATCGTTGCGGGGAGGGTGAAGAGGGGGACGGAGACGCGGTTGCAGACGGGGGCGATTGAGATGGATGCGGTGGTGGTGGCGAGAGCGAGTCCGATGCCGGGGAGGTATGCGGAGCCGGGGGCGATTGCGGTGACGGGGCCAACTGCCCTGGCTGGGAGGGTTCCGGTGCTGTGGAAGGTCCTGTCGGCGGAGAGGGAGCGGGCGCCGGAGAGGGCCCCTGCGCTGTGGAGGGTTGCTGAGTCGGGGCGGAAGGGCCATCCGCCCCCGTGCGTACCGCCCGGAGGACCCTTCGGAAGGCGGCGGTGCCCCGCGTGAGATCGTGGCCGATCGCCACGGCGTCGACCTCCGCCGAGAACCAGCGCTGCCCGCCCTTCTCGGGCGGCTGCTCCCCCTCCCGCAGCCGTAACCGTCCCTGGACGATGAGTGGTTCACCCACCGCCACCGACGCCGCCACATTGTCGGCGAGCCCACGCCACGACCGGACCGTGTAGAAGCTCGTCTCGCCGTCGGTCCAGCGCTCCTGTGCCTTGTCCCACCGGCGGGACGTCGCCGCCAGCCGGAACCTCGCCACCGTCACACCCGCCACCGTCTGCCGGTGCTCCACCGCCGTCGCGGCATTCCCCACCAACGTCACCATCGTGTCGTTCACCTGCTACGCCTCCCCCGTGTCCGGCGGTCGCTCTCGCCGCGTACCGCTCGCGTTGCGTTGACCTCATGCTGCACGGATCCGGCAAGCGCCGCGGCGGCGTGTGGACGGCAGGCCGACTGTGGACAACTCGGCCACCCGGAAGGGGGAGAGAAGGGGACGACGGCGGGGGTGTTCACAGCCCGGGGTCACTGTCTTCTACCGCCCCGCCCCCCGGCCGTCCCCATCCCCCCATCAGCCGCCAACTCCCGCCCCCCGACCATTGCGCCGCTCCCTGCTGCTCCGCTCCCTCCCCCGTCACACGCCCGAGGCCACCGCGTACTGCTCCCGCACCTCGCGATAGCGCAGCAGCTCGGCGGCGACCGGCTCCAGCACCCGTGCCCGCCCGCACGCCGCCGCCGTACTCCGCAGCCGCCGCTCGGCGTCCTGCCCGTAACGGCGGGCCGGTCCGCGCGCCACCACCCGGCACATCCATGCCAGCGCCGGCCCGCCCACCGACCCGAGAACCGCGGGCAGCAGCCCGGAGATCCAGGCCGTCGCATCGCCCACGCCCGTGATCGCGCCCAGCAGCCACAGCACACCGACGACTTGGAGGACGGTCAACATGCCCTGCAACGAGGCGGCAACCGTCCACCAACGCGGCTTCACGGCCGGTCCGCCCCGTAGGGCCTCTTCGGCATCCGCCGCCACCTTGTCCAGCGCCTCCGGCAGCCCGTAGGCACCGCGGTCCGCCGCCTCCCGCACCGCGTGGGCCCAGGGCGCCGGCAATCCGTGCGCCGCCTCGGCGGCCACCGTGCGGACGGCGTGCTCCACCACCGGGCGGGCCGCCGCCCGGCCGTCCACCGCCGACGCAGCCACCTCACCGGCCCCGGCCTCGCCGGCCCCCGGATGCCCGGCCGCCCACGGCCGCTCCACCAGGCCCTGCCGCGTGCCGCTCCGCCCGGAAGCCGTCAGCCCCTCGGGCCCCTCACCGTTCCGTCCAAGACGGGCCCGCCCCGTTCCCGTCCACCCCGTGCCGGTCCCTGTGGCTTCCCCGTGCCCCGCGCAGACCTGCCCCATGGCGGCCCGCCCGTCCCGGCTCCACCTCGCTCCCGCCCGCCCCCTACGGCCCCGCGCCGCACCGATCCACCCCTCATCGGTCCGCCCGGCTCCCGTCTGCCCGGCACCTGCGCGCTCTCCTCCCCGGCCAACCCCCGCCCCCGTAGTTCCCGCTCCAGTCGCCCCCGCTCCCGTCATCCATCCATCGTTCGCCCCCGCCCCGAAGGCACCAGGCCCCCGCCGACTCCCGCGCCACCGCCACCGCCGCATCCGCGACCAGGGAGACCCGCAGGCGCGCTCCGCGTACCGCAGCCAATCGCGCTCCGCCGCCCGCCCGGTGGCCACCGCCCCCACCGCCTCCGCCAAACGGTCGTCGAACTCCGCGCGGGCCCGTTCGGTCAGCCCGACCCCGTTCTGTGCCACGTACGCCGAACGCAACCGCTCGGTCGCCGCGTCCACATCCGCCGCCAGCCGCCGGTCCGCCGCACCCCGTTCCGCGACGAACTGGCCGAGCGCCTCCCGTAGTTCCCCCACGCCACGGCCGGTCGCCGCGGACAGCGCGAGCACCGCCGCGCCGGGCTCCCCGTGCTCGCCGAGCGCCAGCCCGTCCTCGTCCAGCAGCCGGCGCAGATCGTCCACCACCTGGTCGGCGGCGTCCCCGGGCAACCGGTCCACCTGGTTGAGGACCACGAACATGACCTCGGCGTAGCCCGCCAACGGCCGCAGATAGCGCTCGTGCAGCACCGCGTCCGCGTACTTCTCCGGGTCCACCACCCAGATCACCGCGTCCACCAGCTCCAGCATCCGGTCCACCTGGGCGCGGTGCTCGGTGGCCGAGGAGTCGTGGTCGGGCAGATCGATCAGGATGAGTCCGCGCAGCTCTGTGCTGCCGTCGGCCGGGACGTGCCGGCGGTGGGCGGGCACGCCGAGCCGGTGCAGCAGCCCGTCCGCGCCCGGCCGGCTGCCCGGCCAGACGCAGGCCACCGGCTCCGCGGTCGTCGGGCGCCGCGGCCCGACCTGTGAACGATTCGCCCCGGCCAGCGCATTGAACAGCGACGACTTACCACTGCCGGTCGCCCCCGCGATGGCCACAACGGTGTGCTCACCGGACAGCCGGTACCGCTCGTCCGCCGTCTCGAGCACCCGGCCCGCCCCCTCCAGCGTCCGCCCGTCCAGCCGGGTCCGGGACAGCGCGATCAACTCCCGCAACGCATCCAGCCGCCCACGCAGCCCGCCCCCCGCGGCCCGCCGCCCCCCATCCGCGACCCACCGGTACGCGCCCCAAACGCCGCTCTCCATCTCGGCCGGCAAACGCGGCTGAACCATCGCCTCCATACGCGGATCGGCACGGAACGCGCCACGCGCGCCCTCGCCACGCGCCCTCTCCATACGGGATCCCCTGCCATGAGCTGCCGCCGTACGGGCCTCCGCGATACGGGCTTCCGCAGTACGGGTAGCACCGGCACCGGCCCCCTCGGCGGAGGACGCACCGCCCGCCCGCACACCTGACTCGGCACCGGCCCCGACCGAGGCACCGGCCGCCGCACCCACACCCGCCGCCACACCTGCCCCTGCAGACGGCTCCCCTCGCGTCCCTGGCCTGGGCACACCCGCACCCCGCGCCCGCCGCGCAATCAACCCGTCATCCCACGCCCCACCCACCATTGCCTCTTGCGCAGCCATCCCCGAAGCCACTCCGGACTCCTGCTCCGCCTCCACCACCACGGCCCCCTGAGCCCCCCGCGGCTCCACAGCCCCCACCAACTCCCCAGAAGACACCGGAATCTCAGAAGCCTCAGGAACCTCAGCCCCTGCACCCACCACTGCCTCCCCCTCCACGGGAGACACCCCCGTCACCACCGCCCCCATCGCCCGCGACTCCCCCGGCCTCCGCTCTCCCCCAGCCGCCACCCCACCCGCCACCAGCGACTCACCCACCACCGGCGCACTACCGGCCACCGACCCCACCCCAGTCCTCAACACCACGCCCTCACCCGGCATCACGCCCTCCCCCACCGCACCGCCAGGCTTCCCCTCCGCCATCCCCCGCCCGTTGTTCCCCGCGCCCTCCCCGGAACCAGCCAGCTCGGAATCGCTCACCCCGACACCTCCTCTTTCTGCATCGCCCTCGCCCGCTCGTCCGTCTGCCGCTGCTCCTGCCGCGGTTCGTTCTCCGTCTCCCGCTGCTTCTCCCTCTGCAATACGGACAGCGCCGCAATCAGCTCCGGCTGTTGGTCCAGTGGCACGGTCAGCTGGTCCAGGGGAGCCAGCCGCCGCTCGCGCTCACCGTCCAGCGCGCGCTCCAGATACGTGGCCAGGAGCCGGCCGCCCCGCTCACAGAGCCGCAGCGCGGTCTGCGCCCCCAAGAGGTCGGCGAGGTTCTCGCCCGCCGTACGGGCGCGACGGCCGCCGAGCAGGGCGGTGGCCAGCAGCGCCGCCGACTCCTCCGGCTCCACCGACCCCGCACGCTCCCCGGCCTGTCCGGCGCGCGCCTCGCGGGTCTCCTCCTCGGCCAGCTCCTCCAGGCAGCGCCGCCAGCGCCGGACGATCACCCCGAGCCGGCCGCCCGCACCCGAGGCGCCCGCGGCGGCCGTCAGCGAGACCTCGGCCGCCGCGGGATCCCGCCGCCAGGCCTCCGCGGCCCGCTCGTCGGCCTCGTCCACGGCGCAGGTCAGCAACGAGGTGAGCCCGTCGGTCAGGGCGTCGAGCAGCTCGTCCGACCGGCCGTCGAGCCCATGGTCACGCCAGTGGGCGCGCGCGTCCCCGGACAGCACCTCACCGGCCGCGACCTCCCGACGTACTCGCTCCGCGGCCCGCTCGTACGCCTCCTCGACCCGGCCGGCCAACCGCAGCGCCGCGGCGTGCTGCGCGGCGGCGGCCCCGGCCAGTGCGGGCATCCGGCTGCGCAGCGAGGCGATCACCCCGGCGGCCGTACGCTCCGCCGCGGCGGCGCGGGCGACGGGATCCTGGGCGTGCCGCTCCAGCCAGCCCCGCAGCGCCGCGACGGCCGTGGCGGGCAGCAGCCCGCTCCCTCCGCCGGCCGATTCGGGCAGCTCGGGAATGGTGAACCGCGGGACGTGGCCGAGCCCGGCCCGCTGGAGAAGCTCGGCGTACCGCCCGGAGATGTCGGTGGCGATCTGATGCGGCACCCGGTCCAGGACGGTCACCAGCGTGACGTCGTACTCCTTGGCCGTACGCAGCAGATGCCAGGGCACCGCGTCCGCGTACCGGGCGGCCGTGGTGACCAGCACCCACACATCCGCCGCGCAGATCAGCTCGGCGGCCAGTTCCCGGTTCCGCGCGACCAGCGAATCGATGTCCGGCGCGTCCAGCAGCGCCAGCCCACTGGGCAGCGCCGGATCCGTCTCGATCCGCACCGTCAGCATCCCCGCCTCGGCCCCGCCCCCGTCCCTCCCGAGCCCTACGCCGCTCCCGCCACCCCCGCCGCCGTACGCCCCATAGCCCTCACCAGCCGCGGCCTCACCCACCGCGGCCCCATATCCATGCCCCTCCGCGGCCCCCGCCGCCTCCTCCTCCACAAACAGCTCGGACGCCTTACGCTCCGCTCCCACCCCACAAACGCCCACCGCCCCATGCGCGCCACCATGGCCCTCCGGGCCCGCACCCGGCCCATGCCCCGCATGTGCCTCCCGGTGTCCCCCGTGAGGCGTATGACCCGCACAGGACCCATGCGCCATACGGGCGCCGGGCCCGCCGCCCGTCCCACGCCCACCACCCGCCGCATACGCGCCCTCGCCGCCGTCATCCTGCTCGGGCACCCACACCCGGGCGAGCTGCGGCAGGACGCGTGGTCCGGCGAACCAGTGGAGGTCGTCTGGATGGCAGACCAGCACCGGCGTACGCGTCGTCGGGCGCAGCACCCCGGCCTCCGAGACCCGCCGCCCGACCAGCGAATTGACCAGCGTGGACTTGCCCGCACCGGTCGATCCGCCGATCACCGCGAGCAGCGGGGCCTGAGGAGAGCGCAGACGGGGAATCACATAGTCATCGAGCTGGGCGAGCAGCTCGGCCCGGTTGCGCCGGGCGCGGGCAGCGCCCCGGAGTGGCAGTGGAAAGCGTGCGGCGTCGACGCGGTCGCGCAGAACGGACAGTGCGTCGATCAGCCGGGGTCGTACGTCCAAGGTCGCCACATGTGCAGAATGCCCAATTTCGTTGGGTTTTTGAAGCGTATAACCCCTTGTGCGCGCCGCAAGAACCCCTACAGAACGGGATAAGTGGCGCGCGAGACGTCCGCGACAAGTGAGGCGCAGGCATAACGAGTGCACAACACCCGCCGCACGAGGCGCCAAAAGCGGTGCAGGATTCGTACCTGCCTGCGATTATCGGGACCGCTTCACCGAACCTCCACAACGTGCCACGGAGGTGAAGCAACCGGGACGAGGCACCCGGACCTCTATCCTTGTCCGCGGTCCGTGATCCACGTCCACACCCGGCCCCCGTAGCTCAGTGGATAGAGCAGGTGCCTTCTAAGCACTTGGCCGCAGGTTCGAGTCCTGCCGGGGGCGCCACGACAGACCCTCCCATCGGGAGGGTCTTTTTGCTGGTCAGGACAGGTGTGGCCGCACACACAAAAGAGCCGGACCGACCCCGGCGATCGCGAAGGTGAGGGTCCGGTGCTGTCCGGCTGCCACCGGGGTTCTGCGGGTGGCTGCGGTGAATGCGCGGAGAAGTTTCCCGGGCGCCGGCAGGGGCGACTAAGAGGGCGCCCCGTGAGCCGTACCTCTGAACAGGTGCGAGCTTGTAGGCCACTTGGTCCGGCCGTGCGGCTACGACCCCGCCCCCTGGCAGCGCCCGTTGCCCTAAAGCTCGTACGGCTGCCCCTCCGAGGGATCCCTTCCTCCACCGCCGAAGCGCTACCCCTCCCCGCCCTCACCCGCCGCGTCAGCGCCCTCAGCCGCTGCCCGGACCAGGTTCTGCTCCAGGCGTTCCAGCGTGTGCAGGGCCTCCGTCCGCTGCTCGTCGGTCAGGCCCGACGTCGAGAGTGCCTCCAGGTGAGTCCAGACCCGTTCGACCTGGTGGCGTAGGGCGTGGCTGGCTGCTGTGGGTTCGATGAGGGAGGCGCGTTTGTCGGTGGGTGAGGGGCGGCGGCGGACGAAGCCGGCCTGTTCCAGGCGGCGGACGGTGCGGGTCATGGTGGCGGCGTCGGAGTCCATCAGGCGCACCAGGTCGGTCTGCCGCTGGGGGCCGAGTTCCCACAGGTGCATCATGACGAGCTCCTGACCGGGGTGCAGGCCGATCCGGCGCAGGAGCTGTCCGGCGAACATGCGGTGCAGACGGGCCAGGCGGAAGATCGCGTGACTGACCGGTCCGCCACTGGCCGCGGCCGGTACCGGGACGGTGGCTTCCTCCCCGATGCCCGCGGGGCCCTTCCCGGCTTCCGGCATGGACTGCGTCATCTGAATCTCACTTTCCTGTTTGGGCAGCGTAACCCTACCTCCCTAGCCCTAGGCCATCAGGCCTACGTCGCCACCAGGGCACATACGCGCAGGTAGCAACGTGTTGCGTGCTTCACATGAGAAAGCGGGAAGGGAATCGGGGTCATTACTTGTTCGGACAGGTGATTTACTTGTTCAGACAGGCATTCGCGTCGGCGGGCTCCCCGAGCGCCCGTGGCGCGGCACATCACGACTCCCGAGGAAGAGACCATGACCACTGCTTTCGATCCGATCGTCCTGGGCGACAAGCACCTGGCGAACCGCCTGGTGATGGCGCCGATGACCCGCAGCCGCGCCTACGGGCCGGGCGCCGAGCCGACCGAGCTGATGGCGACGTACTACGCGCAGCGGGCCGGCGCCGGGCTGATCGTCACCGAGGGCATCCAGCCCTCACTGCTCGGCCAGGGATACCCCGACACCCCGGGTCTGCACACGGCCGGGCAGGTGCGGGCGTGGCGGACGGTGACCGACGCCGTACACCGTGAGGGCAGTGCGATCTACGCGCAGCTGATGCACACCGGCCGGATCGGCCACCCCAGCCTGCTGCCCGACGGGCTGGTCCCGGTGGGGCCGTCGGCGGTGACCGCCAAGGGCCAGGTCTTCACCCATGAGGGGCCCAAGGAGTTCGTCACGCCGAAGGAGATGACCGAGGCGGAGATCCGGCAGACGATCGACGAGTTCGCCGTCGCGGCCCGTAACGCGGTCGCGGCCGGGTTCGACGGTGTGGAGCTGCACGGTGCCAACGGCTACCTGATCCACCAGTTCCTCGCTCCCAACACCAACCTCCGCACCGACGGCTGGGGCGGCGACACCGAGGGCCGGATCCGGTTCGCCGTCGAGGTCGTGACCGCCGTGGCCGAGGCCATCGGGAGTGACCGGGTCGGCCTGCGGATCTCGCCCGGGAACCAGTTCAACGACATCTCCGAGGACGACCCGGACGAGGTCTATCTCGCGCTGCTGGACCGGCTCGCCGGCCTGGACCTGGCCTACCTGCACCTGATGGAGGGGCCGAACCGCGAGCTGACCCCGCGGCTGCGCAAGGTCTGGCCCGGCACGTTCGTCCTCAACCCGTTCACGTACCCCAACGTCACCGGTCCCGACGCGCTGGGGCTGATCGAGGACGGCAGCGCGGACATGGTGGCCTACGGCTCGCTGTTCCTGGCCAACCCCGACCTGCCGCGGCGTCTGGCCTCCGGCGGTCCGTTCAACGCCGCCGACAAGGCCACCTTCTACGGGGGCGATCACCGCGGCTACACCGACTACCCCACCCTTCCCGCTCTCCCCGCCTGAGCGGCGATCCCGCCGAGGCAGCCGCTCGATGTGCGACGCCGAGCGCGGTTCCCCACTCCACCACCCGTCCCTACCTGGGAGTTTGCGATGTCCCAAGCGATCACCTTCTCCGCGTACGGCGCACCCGAGGTGCTGCGACTGTCGGAGGTCACCACGCCGGAGCCGGGACCGGGCCAGGTCCGGATCCGTGTGCGGGCCGCCTCCGTGAACCCTCTTGACCTCAAGATCCGGTCCGGTCTGATGGCCAAGGCCGCCCCGGCCCGTTTTCCCGTGATCCCCGGCCTGGATGCGGCCGGTGTCGTCGATGCCGTCGGCGAGGGGGCCGACGCGGCCGTGGGCGATGAGGTGCTCGGTGCCGCGGTCGGCGGCAGTTACGGCGAATACGCCCTGATCGACCGGCCGGTGGCCAAGCCGCGGGCCTTGTCGTGGGAGGTCGCCGCCTCGCTGGTCACGGTCGGCCGGACCGCGTTCCGGGTGCTGCGGCAGCTGGGCGCGAAGGAGGGGCAGACCCTGCTCGTCCACGGCGCCGGGGGCAGCGTGGGGACCGTCGCGGTGCAGCTGGCCGCCGCCCGCGGGATCACCGTCGTCGGCACGGTCGGTGAGCACGACATCGAGCGTGTCACCGCGCTCGGGGCCACCGCGGTCCGCTACGGCGACGGCTGGGTGGAGCGGGTGCGGGCCGCGGCTCCTCAGGGAGTCGACGCCGTCTTCGACGCCTCCGGGGCCGGTGTGCTCGCCGACTCCGTGGCCCTGACCGGTGACAGCCAACAGGTCATCACCATCGCCGATATGTCCGCCGCGCAGCACGGCGTCCGCTTCAGCGCCGGCAGTGCCGACCCGGCCGACGAGTCGCTGTCGCAGCTGGTGCGACTGGCCGCCGCCGGCGAGCTCGATCTCCCCGTATGGCGCGCCTATCCGCTCGGCCAGGCCGCCGCCGCACACGGTGACATCGAGGCCCGGCGCAACCGGGGCAAGGTCGTGCTCCTTCCCTGACCGGCTGGCCCCTGACCGGCTGGCCCCTGGCCGCCGCTTCGCTCGCCGGAGCGGGCGAGGCGGCCGGGCCGCAGTCGGCACCCCCGGCCGGCTGCGGCCCACCCACCCGCACACCCACCGATCGAATGCCCCTCACCAAGGACGCAGGACCGCGAGACCCATGGCAGCCCGGCCCCACCCCGTGCCGCTGACGGCCGACGCGGACCTCACCGCCGCGTTCGAGGTCCTCGGCCAGAAGTGGACCGGGATCATCCTCCACACCCTCGCCACCCGCCCCGCCCGTTACGGCGAACTGAGCACCGCCATCGCGCGCATCAGCACCAAGCTGCTCGCCGACCGGCTGCGCGAACTGGTCGAGGCCGGGCTCGTCACGCACACCCAACTCCCGCCCGGGCCCGCCATCTACACGCTCACCGCCGACGGCCGGGCCCTGCTGCCCGCCCTGGAGCAGATCCGCTCCTGGTCGCGGCAGCGCACCCGCACGCTCTGTTACACCGCAAGGAAGGTAACCCCCGTGTCCGCACGCACCCTGCCCGAAGCCACCTTCGCCCGTACCGTCGTGGGCTCCGGTCCCGGCCTGGCCCTGGCCCACGGTGCCGGCAGCAGCATCGCCGGCACCTACGGCCCGATCCTGGACGGCCTGGCCGCCCACCACACCGTGGTCGGTGTCGACTACCCCGGCAGCGGCGGCACTCCCCGCTCCACCACGCCGCTGTCGCTGGACGACCTGGCCGATCAGCTCGTCGCCGCCGCCGTCGCCGAGGGCCTGGAGACCTTCGCGGTGTCCGGCTACTCCCTCGGCGGCCCGGTCGCCGTCCGTGCGGCCGCCCGCCACCCCGAGCGCGTCACCGCCCTCGTGCTGACCGCGACCTTCCCCCACCGGGACAACCGGCTGGTGCTCGCCCTGCCGATCTGGCGCAAGCTGGCCGAGTCGGGCAACCGCGAACTGCTGGCCGAGTACCTGACGATGATGGCCCTGGGCGCCGACGCGCTGGAGGCGATGCCGGACGAGCAGCTCCAGCAGGCCATAGGGTTCACCGCCGCCAGCATCGCCGAGGGCACCCCCGAGCACGCCGAGCTGGCCCCCCGGATCGACGTCCGCGACGACCTGCCGGGCATCCAGGCACCCACCCTGGTCATCTCCACCACGCAGGACTGGTTCACTTCCACCCGCCTGCACCGGCAGCTCGCCGACACCATCCCCGACGCCCAGCTCGCGGAAATCGCCACCGGCCACCTGCCGATGGTCGAACGCCCCGAGGAATGGCGGCAGCTCATCACCGACTTCCTCACGCAGCACAGCGCCTGAGCACCCACAGGCGTGGGGCCGCACCGGCAACGGCGGTGCGGCCCCACGCAGGGCGCCCACCTTGCGGCGAACCCGGCTTTGACGACGTCTCACCTTCTCGGCGCGGTGGCCCGGGGTACACGCAGATGAGGTGGTCCGTGGCCGGCGGGCGCTACCCGAGCCCTCCTGGGAACGCGACCCGTTTGGCCCTGATCCCCGGCAGACGCGCCTGGCAGGCCGAGAAGGGCTCGACCGGGCCTGCGGGTGCCCCGAGGTCGGGGTCGCCGCGCAGGATCATTTCCTCCAGCCGTCGGAGCTGCTCCATCGGGTCGACGCCCAGTTCCTCAGCCAGGATGCGGCGCACACGTGTGTACGTGGCCAGCGCCTCTGCCTGCCGTCCCGTCCGGTGCAGTGCTTTGATCAACAGCTCCCAGAGCCGTTCGCGGAAGGGGTGCTGAGTGGTGAGGGCCTGTAGTTCCGGGACGAGGGTGTCCGGCTGGCCAAGATCGAGCTGAGTCTGCGCGTAGCGCTCGATGGCAAGCAGCCGCAGTTCCCCCAGCCGCTCCAGTTCCGCCCGGAGCGGCACCCCCAGGGACAGTCCCTCCAGAGGCCTGCCCCGCCAGACTTGCAGTGCCGCCGTGAAGCGCTCAGCTGCTTCCGCTACTGCGCCCTGGGCCAGCGCCTGGTCTCCCAGTCGTAACTCCTCCATGAACGTGGACAGATCCAGTTCATCGGCTTCGACCCGCAGGGCATAGCCACCGGCATGTGTGGTCAGCCGGTCCTCGGGCTCACCGGCGTCGCGCAACAGGCGGCGCAGTCCCGCGATGTGCCCCCGGACATTGACCGTCGCCGAAGGCGGAGGCTCCTGCCACCAAGCGCACTCCACCAGATAATCGGTCGCCGCCAGGTGGTTGGCGCCCAGCAAAAGAGTGGCGAGTACAACCTGCTGCCGGGGAGCGCCAATTGGCAGAGGGGAATCATTCGTACCCATCACAACAGGTCCAAGAATGCCGAACTTCACAGCCCCCGTACCTTTCTTTGGCTCTTTTCGCTTCGTATTCAATGATCGCGACAGGTCTCCCGGCGCGATCTGCCCGGACTATCGCGAATTTTGGAAAAGCCAGGGGAATGAGCAAGGCCCCTCAGAGGCGCCTAACGGCCTTCCCGTACGGCCTCAGGGAGATCCGGCTGTGGTGGCAGCAACTCGACCTCGTCAAGGTCGGGGGCCTGTCGGCGCAGCAGGGCAAGACTCATGAGCACCAGCACGGCCAGAATGCCGATCTCGACGAGCGCCGCCATCCTGACCCCATGAGTGAACGCGCTCCGAGCCATACCCAGCAGCTTGGCGCCGAGGTCACCGGGCAGTTGCCGGGCCACCCCGTGGGCACCGCCCAGAGTTGACCGAGCGGCCTCGACCAGGTCCGGACGAATGCCGGACGGGAGCGAGCCGGTGTCCATCTGGGAGCGGTAGACGGCCGCGGCGACGGATCCGGCAACGGCTACGCCCAGAGCGTTGCCGAGTTCGGCGCCCGTCTCCCCGATCCCCGAGGCACTGCCCGCACGTTCGCGAGGCACGCTGCTGATGATCACGTCGTTCGTCAGGGCAAGCGCCGCCGAGATGCCGAAGGCCGGGATCGAGAACCCGATGGCCGCCAGGGCGAGTCCGGACTCGGCGGTGACCTGGGAGATCATCACCAGTCCGGCGACCGAGAACGCGAAACCCCCTGCCATGACCCACCCGGGACGGATCCGGTTTGCCACCGCCGGGGCCAGCAAGGTGCCGACGACCCCTGCGGTCATCGCAGGCAACGCCCACAACCCGGCCTCCAGTGGAGGCAGTCCCAACACCAACTGGAAGTACTGCATGATCAAGAACTGGGTGCCCGTCAGCACGAAGAGGCCCATGGTCTGTGCCCCCAGCGACAGCCCGAATGCCGGACGGGAGAAGAGTTTGAGGTCGAGCATCGGGTCGGTGAGCCGGAACTGCCTGCGGACGAAGACCACGCCGATGACCAGCCCGGCGCCAACAGCCACGAACGGCATTTCCTGGACGCCGTCCTGGGCGAGTTGTTTGAACCCGTACACCACTGGCAGGACCGTGCCGATGGACAGCACCACGCTGGCCGCATCCAGGCGCCCGGCCTTCGGGCTGCGGGACTCCGGCAGCAGTATCGGGCCGGCGACCAGGAGAACCAGACCCACCGGCACACCGAGGAGGAAAACCGAGCCGTACCAGAAGTGCTCCAGCAGCACGCCGCCAATCAGCGGGCCGATCATTCCGCCGATGCTGAAGTTGGTCATCCACACCGCGATGGCGAAGCGGCGCTGTCCGGCATCGCGGAACATATTGCTGATCAGGGAGAGAGTCGAGGGCATCAAGGTGGCCCCGGCCACGCCCAGCAGGGCGCGGGCCACGATGAGCATGCCGACATTCACCGAATAGGCAGCGACAAGTGACGCGCAGGCGAATGCGACGGCACCGATCAGCAGAAGTCTGCGGCGGCCGATCCGGTCGCCGAGAGTGCCCATCGTGGCGAGGAAGCCGGCGACCAGGAAGCCGTAGATGTCGACGATCCAGAGCAGTTCGGTGCTGCTCGGCTGCAGGCTCTCGCTCAGCTGCGGTGCGGCGAGGTGCAGCACCGTCATGTCTAAGCCGATGAGGATGGTGGGCAGGGCGAGTACGGCAAGCCCGATCCACTCCCTTCGGCCGGCCCGTATCGGTATGTCATCGCGCACAGATAGCTCCTGCTGTTCGCAGGCCGACCGTCACAGCCGACCCCTTGCGGTCTGGGCGATCATACGAATGCTGGTTGCCCGTTCGCACGGAAGAAGATCCGAACCAGCCATCAATGAGCGGCCAGTTGGTCCGCGTAGTCGTCGAGCAGACGGCGCACCGCATACGTGACCGAGCGGGACAGTGCCTCTCCTGGCGTGAGCCACACAGCCTCGGTGCCCTCCGGCCCGAGGGTCACCCCGAAGTCCTCGCCGCTGTCCGACAACAGGCGGTAGACGTGCCACAGATGGGCGTCGGCGCCACGGCGGCATCCGTCTCCCGGAATCGGAGTGGTCGCCAGATGCTCCAGTGGGCCGGCGGCGATACCGGTCTCCTCCACAAGCTCCCTGGCCGCCGCGCGTTCGGGGGACTCGCCACGCTCCATATGGCCGGCGGGCACCGTCAGGCCGAACGGGAACGCCGTACGGTCGAAGAAGAGGAAGCGCCCCCGGAAGTCCTGGACGAACACGCCCGCCGTTTCGTGCCAGTACTCGCCGTCGTCGGCCGTCCACCAATTGATGGCCGGATCCACCACCACCGCCCGGTCGGCTACCCGTCCGCAGGCGTGGCACAGGCAGTACCGTCTGCCGTCCTCAGTACGCCACTCGACCGCTTCACCGTGGCAGTGCAGGCAGTAGTGGTGGGTGGCGCCGTCGTCGGTGACGTCCGGTGGCAGAAAATCGAGTCGCATCCTCTTCTCCCTTGTCTTCCGTGCCCTTCCTCGCCATTACCCGGACGAGGGTCCGTGCGACAGACAGCCCTTTGGCGTGTCTGCCGCACGGAGTCGGTGCGCCGGCAGGCGGCCGGGAGTCAGGCGTCGAGACCGAACCGGGTGAACAGCTCCTTGTCGCCGGTGACATAGGAGGTGTCGGTGATCGCCGTCTGGTCGGACGGGCCCCGGCTGCACATGCACATGTGGCGTCCGGTGGAGATCACCTTTGCCGCGCGGGCGCCACCCGAGCTCATGATCTCCTCGGCAATGTCCTTCACCAGGTGCTCCTGGATCTGGAACCTGCGGCTGAACGCCTGCACCAGGCGGGGGAACTTGCCCAGGCCCAGGATCCGGTCGCCCGGCACGTACGAGACCGAGACCTTGCCGTAGAAGGGCAGGAAGTGGTGGGCACAGATCGAGTAGTAGTTGATGTCGTGCACCCGGACCACACCGGCGTGCTCACCCTCGACCTCAACCGTGGTCTTCAGGATCTTCGAGGTGTCGATTTCATAACCGCTCAGCAGTTCGCGGTAGGCCCGCACGATGCGCGGCTCGCACTCCGGCTCCCGGTACCAGTCCAGCGCACGCTTGTCGGTCGTGACATTGTCTTCGAGCCACTCTGCAATGCTGCTCATGGTTTTCTCCTGAGATGTCGGCTGAGACTTACTCAAGCGGATTCCGCCGGCGGCCAGCTCTGCGGGGGCCGCTGCCCTATGAATTCGATCACGACGTTCCGATAGGGATGGTCACCCCTGTTGACCAGCCGGTGCGGCTTACCTCGGCGGCGGTGCACCACATCACCGAGGAAGTCGTCCTGGTCTTCTATCTCCCCGTCCTCGTACTCAAGTCGCACCTTTCCGGGGGTGTCCACGACGAATACGTAGTCCCACGGGTGTTCGTGCCACTCGCTGGCGTCCTCGGGTTCCAATTCCAGGAGCCAGACCCTGGTACGTTCGTCCTCGAACAGCAGCTTCGTACCGGCGGTCCCGTAGTGACGGCCGGGCACCTTGCCCCGGAGCTCCTCCGGGATGTGCTCGCGGCCATGCCCGCTACCGGTCTCCATCTGGGTCATTTCCGGCTGACACCTCCTGGTGCGTTTTTGAACGTGGCTTTGATCTTGCGCCTGAGACAGGCTCTCCCGAGCACATACAGAATCGGTACAGCTTCCGTACATTCGCAAATGCGCCTGGACCATTCCGTTCCGGTCCGGGTAGCCTCGGCCGGGATCTCGGAAAGGCCCGCAGCAACTACAAATCTGCAAAGGGGCAACCATGCCGACCCACAAGGTCCAGCCCGACATCGAAGGCCGAAGCAAGAAGCTGTGGCGAAACAGCGACGGCACCTGCGACATAGAACTCATCGCGAGTCTGCACAGCTACACGTATGACCGGGACGGAATAATCCCGGAGACCGCCAAATTACGTCTTGATTTCTATGAGGCGGCCGCCGGGCGACTCGCCGGCATAGGAGTACGTACGGCATTCCGGGAACGGCTCGGGGACATCAGCTACCGGGCTGATTACGTACCCGCGCCTCCGTATGAGGTCATCGTGAAGAACATCGCTACCGGATCCACGGTCCGCAAGTACCCCGGACTGTTCGCGGAGGGCTACCGGTTCAGCCCGCCGGTGGTGAAGTTCGACTACCGGACCGATCCGGAGGACCAGCCGATCGGCGAGGACTATCTGCGGGCCGGCGGCTGGGACGTCGAAGCGTTCCGGCAGTGTGCGCTGGAGTGCAACGAGGGCCTGCGGAGTTGGCTGGCGCCCCTCGATCTGTGGGACTTCTGCCTGATCATGGGGGTTGGCGCGGAGGGGGTGCCCGTCATCAACTCCGAGATCTCCCCGGACTGCATGCGGTTGCGCGACGAAGCCGGACGGCCGCTGGACAAGGACCTGTTCCGCCAGGGGGCCGATCCGGCGGCCATCATCGACGCCTGGACCGACCTGGTGCACAGGGTCCGGGGATGACCGCGGCGGAGCGGAGCGCCGGCCGCACCGTGGTGCTGACCGGCGCCAACCGGGGCACCGGCCGGGCCATCGCCGAGACTCTGCATACGGCGGGCTGGCGTGTGTGGGCCCTGGGGCGCACCCCGACCGATCCTGACTGGCTGCGGGATGTCCATTGCGACCTGCGGTATCCGGAGACGGTCGGCCTGGCGGTGAACCAGGCCGCCGAGGAGGCGGGCACCCTGGATGCAGTGGTGGCCAACGGCGTGGTGCGGTCCCTGGGCGCCGTCGGGTCGCTGCCTCTCGACCAGTGGCGGGAGGCGGTCGACGTCAACCTCACATCGGTGCTCGCGCTGACCCAGGCGGCCCTTCCTCACCTGCGGGCCGGCGGCGGCCGGATCGTCCTGATGGGAAGTCACGCGGGCAGCCGGTTCTTCGAAGGCGGAGCCGCGTACTGCGCGACCAAGTCGGCGCTGAAGGCGATCGCCGAGGTGCTGCTGCTGGAGGAGCGGGTGCACGGCGTGTGCACCACGCTCGTCAGCCCCGGAGCGATCGCCAACCTGCCCGGGGACGACTCCCCGCTGAAAATGGGGATGTTCTCCGTGGCCCGGACGGTGCGCTGGGCGCTGGAGGCTCCGGATGACACCGTGATCGGTGAGATCGAGCTCAGGCCGGCACGACTGACCGGCCGGCCGGCGGTCTCCGGTCTCGACCGGCTTCAGGCCGTCTGACAGGAGGCAACATGAGCGAGCACACCATTGTCGGTGACACCGAACAGCCCGAAGTGAGCTGGGACTTCGGCGTCGGAGTGCTGTCCATCGCGGCGGATGGCCCGGAGCCCGGGAGCGACTGCTCCCCGAGCGTACGGATCAACTTCTCCTCCCGGATCTGGATCTCCCTGGACCGCAACGGCAATCCGGTGTCCGTCGACATCCTCGATGCGCCGGCCATCATCGCGCGTGTCGTGCCGCCGGCCCGGCGCGGGGATCCCGGACCCGGCCCGGCGACGGCAGCGGCGGGTGGCATTCCCTGGCTGCTGGACACCGACAGCGACTGGATCTGGGTCGAGCTGATCCGGTCACCCGTCTCCCAACGGCTCGAGCGAAACGGCCATGTGGAACTGCGGCTCACCGACGACAGACCGACCCAGCTGAAGCTGCGGGTGCCGGTCACCGGGACATCCAGCCGGGAACCGGTCGCCGGCGCCGCGGACCGAGCCGGGGCGGCGCTGCCGTGACCGCACCGGACCGCGTCCGGCTCATCTGTACCGATTTCGACGGCACACTGCTGAACACGGCCGGGACCATCGGTCCGGTGACCCGGAGCGCTCTGGCCCGAGCGGCGAGCCGCGGCCTGCCGGTGGCAGGTGTCACCGGCAGGCCGCTGCGCGATGCCCTGGCCGTGGCGCGCGACCACGGCCTCGGCGGCCTGGTGGTGTGCAGCAACGGAGCGGTCACCGCCGAGGTGGACAGCGGGCGGGTCGTGAGGTGCCGGGGCTTCGCCGGGCCCGAGGTCGGTTCGGTGCTCGGGCGGCTGCGGGCCCGGCTGCCGGGCGTGGCGCTGGGGGTCGACACACTCCGGGGGCTGTTCCTGGAACCGGACTTCGGCGCTCTGGTGCCCGACTGCTGGCCTCATCAGAGGGTCCCCGATGCGCTCGCCGCACTCGCCCGGGACGACCAGGTGGTCAAGATTCTGGCCGTCCACCCCGCCGTGCCGGGACCGGCGCTCGCCGAACCGCTCACCCGGCCGGATGACGCCCTCAAGACCACCTGTTCCACCCCGTACTTCCTGGAGATCTCTCCGCGGAATGTGGACAAGGGCGTGGCCCTGCGCTGGCTGGCCAGATACTACGGCACCCGGATCACCGCCACCGCCGCGATCGGGGACATGCCGAACGACCTGCCGATGCTGCGCGCTGCCGGCCTGGCCGCCGCCGTGACCAACGCCCACCGGGACGTCCGGCGGGCTGCCGATCTGATCGTGCCCAGCAACGACGAGGAAGGAGTGGCGGACCTCATCATGATGGTGTGCGGTGCGGGACGGGAGAGCCCGTACGCAGGCCGTTGAGGGCACCGCGTGCCCGCGCATACTCTCCTCCGCGGTCGCCGGCAGGACAGGCGAGGGCCCCGGCCGGAGCGTGGTCGGGGCCCCGTCGCCCGGTGGTATCGGCACTCCTGCCCGCCCTACTCCTGTAGTTCCTCGGCCGCCCGCCAGGCCAGGTCGGCGAAGCGGGCGGCCTGGGGGTGGGCGCCGTGGGAGGGGTGGGCGAGGTAGGCGCGGACGGTGGGGGCGCCGGTGAGGGGGATGAGGCGGACGGAGGGGTGGGTGTAGCGGCGGGCGGCGGAGACCGGGGCGGTGCCGACGCCGAGGCCGACGGCCACCTGCTCCAGCCACTCGTCCATGTTGCGGCATTCGGCGCCGACCGCGGGGCGCCGGCCATCGGGCCACATGTCGGGGAAGGTGGTGCCGCTGACGGTGTTGATGATCAGTGGCAGGTCGGCGAGCTCCGCCCAGTCGAGCGCGGTGCGTTCGGCCAGCTGCCAGCTCGCGGGGACCGCCGCGATGCGGGACTCCTCGTAGAGGAGGACGGTGCGCAGGCCCTTCGGCAGGGGTTCGCCGCGCAGCAGGCCCAGGTGGGCCTGGCCGGTGTCGAGTCCGGCCTGGGGGGTGTCACAGCGGATGAATTCGACGCCGACGCCGGCCTCCTCGCCGAAGCGGGAGGCGAGTCGCGACAAACCCTGGGGAAGTCCCCAACTGAACCCGATGCGCAGTTTCTCCCCTTTCCCTAAATCCCGCAGCGCCGAATCGAGTTGGCGCAGCAGCGGGGCCACGGTGTCGCGCAGGGTTTGCCCTTTGTCGGTCAGCTCCGTTCTGCGGGTGCTGCGTTCGAAGAGCCGGACGCCCAGGGAGTCCTCAAGAGACCTGATGTTGCGGGTCAGGGTGGGCTGGGCGAGATGCAGGCGGCGGCCGGCGGCCGTGAAGCCGCCTTCCTCGGCTACGGCCAGAAAGCAGCGCAGATGACGCAGGTCGATGTTCATTCGCTGAGCGTATAGGCGGTTCAGCAATTTCATTTCTCCACCCCCTGCCCAGTGTCTAGTGTTCTTGGTGCCGCCGAGTGGACAGCGCCCCGGGAAGCACCGGGCCGGTAGCCGACGCCGCTGGTGGGCAGTCACACGTTCAACGGGGGTTATGTGCAAGGACGTTGGTGTACCCGTCAAGTGCGACGGCGCAAAATTCGGCCAAAGTGAAAGTAAAAGAGTCCCTGGCCCGTCGGGCCGTCCCGCAGGTGTCCGCGTTCGGAGTTCCTTTCTTCGCTGCCGCTGCGAACGCCTCCTAGTTCTGTTACCGGACCGCACCGCCCCTTCGGCGGCGCGAGGTTCGGCTTGATTGATTCGACCTAATGCGATGCGCCGGCCTTTCACCGTCGCTGCCTTGATGACCGTCACCCTCTGGTAAGTCTTTTTCCTTAACCTTTGCTGCCGCTTTTCCGGCTGCTCGTTCACCTTCACCCTTCACCTTCACCTTCGCCTTCCTCCGCGCCCCGGCACGCTGCCGCGGCGCGCCATCGGCGCGGCATGCCCTCGGCTGCGTTTTCCGAAATGCCCCTTCTGCTGCCGTAAATCACTGAGAAGGATTTGCTGTGCCCGTAATCGATACGCGCAACGGTCCCCTGGAACACGTCCTGATCGACGGTGACCCGGACCTGGCGCCCCTGGTCTTCCTGCACGGCGGACTCGGCTGCCTCGCGGCCTGGGGACGCTTCCCCGCCCGGCTGGCCGCCGCCACCGGACGCCGCGCCCTGGTCTACTCCCGCCACGGCAACGGCGGCAGCGGCCCCGACCCGCTGCCGCGCACCCCCCGCTATATGCACGAGCACGCCCAGGACGTGCTGCCCGAACTGCTCGGCGCGCTGGGCCTGCACCGCCCCGTCCTGGTCGGCCACAGCGACGGCGCGTCCATGGCCCTGCTGTACGCCTCGGCGCACCCCGTCGAGGCCGTCATCGGGATGGGCCCGCACATGTACTTCGAGGAGGAGAACCGCGTCGGCATCGAGAACGCCCGCGCCTCCTACGACGCGGGCCCGCTCGCCAGGAAGATGGCCATGGTGCATGACGACCCCCGGGGCGTCTTCGACCGCTGGAGCGGGGTCTGGCTCTCGCCCGCCTTCCGCAGCTGGTCCCTGGAAGACGACCTCGACGTCACCGCGCCGGTGCTGATGATCCAGGGGGACGCGGACGAGTACGGCTCACTGGCCCAGGTCGACGCCGTCGAGCGCGCGGTCAGCGGCCCGTTCCGGCGCCTGGTCCCCGAGGGCTGCGACCACTACCCCCATCTGGTCCGCCCCGACCTCGTCACCGACACCGTGTGCGACTTCCTCGCCGGGCAGGCGCAGTCCGTGGAGGCCGCCCGATGAGCGCACCGGCCTCCGTACGCCTGGACGCCCTGCTGGCCCGCTCGGCCCGGGCCCACCCCGACCGCACCGCCCTGGAGGGGGCCGGTGAGAGCTGGACGTACGCCCAACTCGACCGCGCCGTGGACGCGTTGGCGGACCGGCTGACCGCCGATGGTGTGGCACCGGGCGACCGGGTCGGTGTCTACGCCCCCAAGACCCCGGCCACCGTCATCGCCCTGTACGCGGCGCTGCGGGCCGGTGCGGTGGCCGCGCCGCTGGACACCGCCGACCCGCCGGAGCGCACCGCCCGGATGATCCGCAACGCGGGACTGTCCCTGCTGGTGACCGTCGACCGCGCGCTGACCGGGGCCCAACGGGCCGCCACCCGCGCCCGCGACGGCGCACCGGCCCAGGAGGACGCCCTCGGCCACGGTCTGCACCGGCTGCGGATCCTCGCCCCCGCCGAGCGGCCCGCGCCGCTGCCCGCGCCGACCGGCTCCGGCGGCTACCTCCTGTTCACCTCCGGCAGCACCGGCTGGCCCAAGGGCGTGCTGCTCTCGCACGAGAACGTCGCCCACTACGCGCTGTGGGCCGCCGGTGAGTTCGGCCTCACCCCGGACGACCGGATCGGCTCGCAGGCCGCGCTCACCTTCGACCTGACCACCTTCGACCTGTTCAGTGCCGCCGCCGCGGGGGCCTGTACGGTCCTGATGCCGGATCTGCTGCGGGCCTTCCCGCGCGATGTCGTGGGCTGGCTGACCGAACAGCGCATCACCGCCTTCATGGCCGTGCCGTCGCTCTACCACAACATGCTCCAGCAGGGCGGTATCGCCGACGCCCCGCCGCCCGCCCTGCGCATCGCGGCCTTCGGCGGGGAGGCGTTCGCGCCCGAACTGCTGGAGCGCTATCTGCGGCTGCTCAACGGGGTGCCGTTCTACAACCTGTACGGGCCGACCGAGACCAACGCCTGCACCTACTACCGGGTGCCCGCCGACTGGACCGCCGACCGGGAGCTGCCCATCGGCCGCGGGATCGGCGGCGTCCACATCGAGGTGCTCGACGAGGACGGTGCGCCCACCGACGGCGAGGGCGAGATCCATATCGCCGGGCCCGTCGTCTTCCAGGGCTATCTGCGCGGCGGCGCCCCCGACGACCCCACCACCACCGTCACCTGCCGCGACGGCGTGGCCCGCCGCGCCTACGCCAGTGGCGACCTCGGCCGGATCACCCCCGACGGCCTGGTCTTCCTGCGCGGCCGGCGCGACAACCAGGTCAAGCGGCGCGGTCACCGTATCGACCTGATGGACGTGGAGAACGCGGTCCTGGAGCTGCCGCGGATCGGCACCGCCGCGGTCGTCGCCAAGGACGGCCCGCACACCGGCGAGATCTGGGCCTACGCACAGACCGACGCCACCGAACGGGAGGTCCTGGCCGCGCTGCGCGAGGTGCTGCCCCGGCGGATGCTGCCGGACCGGATCGTTCCGCTCGCCACCCTGCCCACCACCACCAGCGGGAAGGTCGACCGCCGCGCGCTGCGCGACACCGGCGGCCACCCCGCGGCCCCCGCACTCCCCGAGGAGATCACCGTATGAACAGCGTCGAAGAACTCTGCACCCTCATCGGCAGCCGGATCACCTGGGGGCCCGGCGAGGACGCCGGCTCCCTGGACGCCGACACCCCGCTGCTGGAGCGGGGCCTGGTCGACTCGCTGGCGATCATGGAGATCGTCGCGGCGCTCGACAAGGAGGCCGGTGTCAGCCTGCCCGACACCGAGATCGTCGCCGCCAACTTCCGCAGCCCCAAGGCCCTGTGGGCCGCCATCGAGAAGCTCTCCGCCGAGGGCGGCAAATGAGCGCGGCGGCCACCGCGGCGCTGTGCACCGGCGCACCGGAGACCGAGGGGTTCGTCGACAGCTACCGGGAGCTGGCCACTCCGGTGCTGAAACAGCTCGCCGGCCAGGACTTCCGCGCACAGTGGCAGACCATGGCCGAACTCGGGGTGCTCCGGCTCGCCGCGCCGGACGCCACGGCACCCGGCCCGGTCACCCGCTCGCTCGCCATGATCGAGGGGATCGGGCTGGCCGGCGCCGACCCGGGCCTGTGCTACGCGCTGGCCTCGCAGATCTTCGGGATGCAGTTCCCGCTGCGGGACGCCCTCGGCGCCGACGCCTGGCGCGCGGTCGCCGGGGTCCAGGAGGGCCGGGAGCTGCTGTGCCACGCGCTGACCGAACGCGGCGGCGGCAGCGACCCGTTCTCCATGGAGACCCGCGCCCGGCGGGACGGGGACGGCTTCGTGCTCGACGGCGCCAAGACGTTCATCACCGCGGCGCCGGTGGCCGACCGGGCGATCGTCTTCGCCCGTACCGCCGAGGGACGCTCCCCGTTCGCACTGTCCGCGTTCCTCTTCCCGCTCGATCTGCCGGGGATCCGCCGCGGTGAGACCTTCACCAAGACGGCGCTGCCCACCGTGCCGATGGGCGAGCTCCTCTTCGAGGGCGCCCGGCTGCCGGCGGGCGCACTGCTCGGCCAGGAGGGCTCCGGGCTGGCGGTGATGGCCTCCACCACCGCCTGGGAGCGGTCCCTCGTCCTCGGTTACGCCCTCGGCCCGATGCGGCGCCTCCTGGCCCGTACCACCGGCTGGGCCGCCGAGCGCGACCACTTCGGCCGCCGCATGGGCGCCAGCCACCAGGTCGCGGGGCGGATCAGCGAGATGGCGCTGGCGCTGCACCGCTCCCGCGTCCAGCTCTACGCGATGGCCGCCCGGCTCGACGCCGGTACGCCGGCCCGGCAGCTGGCCGCCGCGGCGGCCCTCACCAAGATCTCCGTCTCCGAGGACTACGTACGGATGACCGAGCACGCCACCGCGCTGTCCGGCGTCCGGGCCTTCCTCCCCGGCTTCGACCTCGCCGCCGACCTTGCCGCCCCCATGGCCGCCCTCACCTACGCCGGTCCGAACGACCTGCTGCGCGTGGGTGTGGCCCGGCAACTCGGCCTGCCCGTCGAGAACTGACCGGTCGATGACCCGACCGGCCGACCACCGACCCGAAGGACTTCGATGACGCTGCCGACCCCCCTCGACGATCTCCTCAAACTCGCCGCGGAGACGGGCGAACGGCTCGCCCCGCTCGCCGCGGACACCGACGCCGGACACGACAACGGCCACGAGAGCTACCGCGTCCTGCGCGAGTCCGGTCTGCTCGCCCTGCTCGCCCCCCGGGAGGCGGGCGGCGCCGGCCTCGGCTTCGGCGACTACTGGCGGGTGCTGGCCGAACTCGGTGTGCACCACGGCGCCGCCGCCCTCGGCTTCAACATGCACCATGTCGTCATCGGCGCGCTCGCCGATGCCGCCGGCACCCGGCTGCCCCCGGCCGCCGAGGCCTTCCGTGCCTGGATGCTGGACGAGGTCGTGAACGGCCGCAAGCTGTTCGCCTCCGCCACCTCCGAGACCGGCCGCGGCGCCAAGCTCCGCGGTATGCAGACCCGTTACCGCCTCTCCGACGACGGCAGCCACTACCTCCTCAGCGGCCGGAAGTCGATGGTGTCGCTGGCCGGCGCCGCCGACTACTACGTCGTCGCGGCCGCCCCCGACAACGGCGGCGAGGACACCGGCGAGGCCTCGCACTTCGTCGTCGCCGCCGACGACCCCGGCGTCAGCTTCGGCACCGTGCCGCAGCTGTCCGCGATGTACGGCACCAGCACCGCCCCGATGACGCTGGACGAGGTCCCGGTGCCCCGCTCCCGGCTCTACCTCGGCGTCGAGGGCATGTCCCTGTTCAAGGTCGTCCGCGAACCGCACTGGATGATCGCCGGCTACACCGGCGCCTATCTCGGCATCGCCGAGGCCCTCTTCCAGCACACCGTCGACCATGTCACCGCCTCCCCCGCCCGCGCGGACTCGCCCGTGGTGCAGCAGGAGCTGGGCCGGATGTCCGCCCGGCTGCGGGCCGCCCGCGCCCTGGTGCACGAGGCCGGTGATCTCGTCACCGCGCAGCGCGGCAGCCTGGAGGCCAACGCCATGGTGCACGCCGCCAAGTACGTGGTCGGCGAGGTCGGCCCGCAGCTCGCGCAGGACGCGCTGCGGCTGTGCGGTTCGGCCGCGATCAGCCGCAGCCATCCGCTGGAGCGGCTGATCCGCGAGGCGCAGTTCGCCCATGTGATGCCGGCCAAACCGCAGGAGTGCCTGGAGTACCTGGGCAAGGCCGCCGTCGGGGTCAACCTCTACGACGCCCGGGCGTTCGCATGGTGACCCCCGTCCAGGACGAACTGGCGGTGACCCGGGACGCGTTCCGGGCCCTGATGAGCGCGCACCCCAGCGGTGTCGCCGTCATCACCACCGCCGACGCCGGGGGCACGCCGTACGGCTTCACCTGCACCGCCCTGTGCTCGGTCTCCCTCGACCCGCCGCAGCTGCTGGTGTGCGCGGGCAACAACGGCAGCACCCTGCCGGTCCTCGCCGCCCGCGGGGCCTTCACCGTCAACCTGCTGCACGGCGCGGGGCGGCGGGCCGCCGAGGCGTTCGCCGGACCGGCCGCCGAGCGCTTCCGCACCGTCCCGTGGCGGCCCGCGCCCGTCACCGGTCTGCCGGCGCTGACCGAGGACGCCCATGCCACCGCCGAGTGCCGGGTCGCCCGGCTCATCCCGGCCGGCGATCACACCATCGTGCTCGGCGAGGTGCTGGGCATCCGGACGCACACCCCGGCCGCCGACGAGGCGCCGCTGCTGTACGGCATGCGCCGCTACGCCACCTGGCCGGTCTGACCCGGCCGTTGACCCACCGGCCGGCCCCACCCGCGGCCGCGCCGTGCCATCACCCCTCCCACCACACGTGAGGAATCCGCATGTACCGCACCCTGATGAAGTCGAAGATCCACCGCGCCACCGTCACCCAGGCCGATCTGCACTACGTCGGCTCGGTGACCGTCGACGCCGACCTGATGAAGGCCGCGAACCTGATGGCCGGCGAGAAGGTCGACATCGTCGACATCGACAACGGCGCCCGGCTGTCCACCTATGTCATCGAGGGCCCGGCCGGCTCCGGCGTCATCGGCATCAACGGCGCCGCGGCCCGCCTCATCAGCCCCGGCGACCTCGTCATCCTCATCGCCTACGCCGCCATGACGGACGACGAGGCGGCCGCCTTCGTCCCGAACGTGGTCTTCGTCGACGCACACAACGGCATCAGCGGCGTGGGCGGCGACCCGGCCGAGGTGCCCGAGGGCTCGGGCCTCCGGCGCGGCGACCTCGTCGCCAACTGACCGCACCCACACGCCACTTCAGGGAGATGTCTTGACTCCTCCGCCTCGTGAACGAGGGGGATTCCTGGCTCACGTCGCCTGCGGCCCGGCGGGCCGACAGGTCTTACACGATCAGCACCAGCCGGGTTGAAGACCAGCCCGGACGAGCATCACGCGGGCGGAGTTCTTGTCCCTGGGGGATACCGCTCCGCACGCGGTGCAGGCATAGGTTCTCTCGGAAAGAGGTAGTGCGTGCTTGGTTCTCGCTCCGCACCGTGCACAGTCCATCGTGGTGTGCGCGGGGTGCACCAGATGCACGGCCCGCCCGTGCTTGCGGCCCATCTCGGCCAACGCCGCCTTGGTGGCGCCGATCGCGGCGTCGGCGGCCTTGCGGGCCATCGAGGACTTGGCAAGGAACTTCGGCCTGAAGTCCTCCACAGCCAAAGCATCATGATCACGGACCACGCGCTTGGCCCACTTTCGAGCGGAGTCCTGACGCTGCCGGGCCACCTTCTTGTGGAGTCTCGCGGTCTGCCGCCTCGCTTCGCGGTAACCCTTCGACGCGGCCTGCCCCTTCACGGGTCTGCGGCGGGCCATCATCCGCTGGTACTTCGCAAGGCGCTGGGCGGCGCTCTTCCCGTACTGCGGATGGGGAAGGTCGTGGTCGTCGGATGTGGTGGTCGCGGTCTCCCTGATGCCCCAGTCGATCCCGATCACACGACCAGTGGCGGGCAGGTCCTCGGGCACGGCGGGCACGACGAAGGAGGCGTACCAGGCGCCGGTACTGTCGCGGTACACACGCACCGACGACGGCGGCTCGGGCAGGTCCCGCGACCACACCACCCGCACCACGATGCCACCCGCCAGGTGCAGACGGCCATCCCTGAGACGAAAACCCCGCCTGGTGTACTCGAGGGTGGGAAGCGCGTCACGCTTCCTCTTGTACTTCGGCATCCCCGCCCGCTGCCGCATCGGCAACCGGGCCCTGATGTCCTTGAGGGCTTTGGCGCGGGACCTGCCGAAGTCGCGTATCAGCTGCTGCTGCGGGACGCATGCGCCTTCACGCAGCCACTCGGTACGGGCGCGGGCTTCGGTCAGCATCGCGGCGAGCTGCACCGGCCCGCACGTCTGCTTCTCCGCGCCTTCGGGACGGGTCTTGTTCCAGGCGCCGACCTGCTTGGACTTGGCCACGCACTCGTTCCACAGCCACCGGCACCGGTCCCACTCGGCTTCGAGTGCAGCGCAGGCCGTGGACGACACACGAAGCCGGTAGGCGAACCGGGCGTGCCCGCCGCCTGCTGTCTTCGCTTCCGTCGCCATGAACAGCAACCTACCTGGGGGGACTGACAGTTGAGAGCTCCTGGCCCATGTTCGCCGCCTCACCACCATTGCGGATCGACGCCGATCCGCCCTGACGGCGAATCGGCCTTCCCCGCCCCGCTCACGCGGGAGCTTCCCTTCCTCACCCGGCCAAAGCCGGGCGTATCCACGAAGGAGATGTCATGACGCTCTCCGTGGTCAGCGGCGGCACCCGCGGCATCGGACGGACCCTGAGCCTCCGGCTCGCCGCCCTCGGCCACCGGGTGATCGCCCTCTACCGCGGTGACGACGCCGCCGCGCAGCAGACCGCGAAGGCCGGCGACGGCCGGATCGAGACGCTGCGCTGCGACCTCGCCCGGCCCGCGGAGATCCGGGCGGTCGGCGCCCGGATCACCGAGGGGTACGGCGCGCCCGCCGTCCTCGTCAACAACGCCGGTGTCAACCGCGACCGGCCGTTCCTGTCGATGGCCGACGAGGACTGGGACACGGTGCTGGCCACCAACCTCTCCGGCCCCTTCCACCTCACCCGGGCCCTGGCGCCCGCGATGGTGGCGGCCGGCGGCGGCAGCATCGTCAACGTCGCCTCCACCACGGCGATCCGGCCCCGGGCGAACGGCGCCAACTACTGCGCGAGCAAGGCGGGCCTGCTCCAGCTCACCAAGTGCCTGGCCCTCGAACTCGCCCCGCACATCCGGGTGAACGCCCTGCTGCCCGGCTTCACCGACACCGAAGAGGTCACCGAGCGCTACCGCCTCGACGACCCCGAGCGGCTGGCCGCCGTCCTGGACACCATCCCCGGCCGCCGGCTCGGCACGGCCGACGACATGGCCGACGCCCTCGAATTCCTGGTGACCGCGCGCAGCGGCTATGTCACCGGACAGCAACTCGTCGTCGACGGCGGGCACTTCATGGGCTGACCCCCCACCCCCGGTCCGCTCAGCCCACCGGTCCGCCCCGACGGGATTCCCTCACCTCTCAGGAGAAGAACCGCATGCGACTGACCCAGCAACAGGCCGACCAATACCACGAGCAGGGGTTCCTGCTGCTCCCCTCCCTCCTCGACCCGCAGGAGGTGGAGGCCCTCCGCGCCGCCTTCGCCCGCGATGCGAAGGTGCCCGGACCGCAGGTGGTGACCGAGGACGGCGGCACGGAGGTGCGCGCGGTCTACTCCTCGCACCAGCGGCAGCCCGAGTACGCCGGGCTGATCCGTGACCCGCGCATCCTGGAGCCCGTCCGGCAGCTGCTCACCGACGACGTCTACGTCTACCAGTTCAAGATCAACGCGAAGCCGGCGTTCGGCGGCGACAAGTGGGCCTGGCACCAGGACTTTCTCGCCTGGCGGCTGGCCGACCACCTGCCCGCCCCGCGCCAGGTCAACATCGGTGTCTTCCTCGACGACGTCACCGAGTTCAACGGGCCGGTGATCTTCCTGCCCGGCTCGCACCGGGACGGCCTCGTCCACGAGGGCCGCACGGCCGCCGCCCGGTCCGAGCAGCACCTCGACCCCGACGACATCTCGCTGTCGCCCCAGCAGCTCGCCGAACTCGTCGACCGGCACGGGATGACCAGCCCCAAGGGCCCGGCCGGCTCCGTCGTGCTGTTCTCCCCGGAGATCGTGCACGGCTCGTCCCCCAACATGTCGCCGTTCGCCCGCCGGCTGCTGATCGCCACCTACAACGACACCGCCAACCTGCCACGGCCCCAGGGGGAACCCCGCCCGGAGCATGTGGTGTGCCGCGACACCGAGCCGCTGCGCCCGCTGGCGGCCCCGTTCTCCCAGAGCCTGAGCGCGGTGACGGCATGACCGGGCGCACCGGACGCGCCGTCGTCCTGGAGGAGTTCGGCCGGCCGCCGCGACTGCGGGAGTTCCCGCTGCCCCCGGCCCCCGCCGGCGGGATGATCGTGGCCTGCGGCTACGGCGGTATCTGCGGCACCGATCTGCACCTTCAGCAGGGCCACCTGGACATCCCCGTCCCGCTGGTCCTGGGGCACGAAGGGCTCGGTGTCATACGGGAGTTGGGGGACGGCCTCCACCAGGACGCCACCGGAGCGCCGCTGGCGGCCGGTGACACGGTGATGTGGGCCTCCTCCCTCGCCTGCGGGG
This sequence comes from Streptomyces sp. P9-2B-2, assembly GCF_030406865.1. Taxonomy (NCBI): domain Bacteria; kingdom Bacillati; phylum Actinomycetota; class Actinomycetes; order Kitasatosporales; family Streptomycetaceae; genus Streptomyces; species Streptomyces sp. P9-2B-2. The sequence goes on from NZ_CP129126.1 coordinate 3,242,224, forward strand.
TCTGCCCGCCCTGCCGGCTGCACCGCGAACCGACCCTGTGCGAGCGGCGCCGCACCTACGGCGTCAACCGCGCCCTCGCCGACGGGCCGGAACTCTCCGGGGCCTGGGCCGACCACATCGTGCTGCAACCCGGCACCACCGTGATCAAGGTCCCCGACGGCACCGACCCGCTCGCCGCCATGTCGCTGGCCTGCGCCGGCCCCACCGTGGCACACGCGCTGTACGAGCGGCGGCCGGTGCGGCTCGGGGAGACCGTCGTGGTGCAGGGCAGCGGCCCGGTCGGGCTGGCGGCCGCCGCGTTCGCGCAGCTGGCCGGGGCCGCCGAGGTGGTGGTCGTCGGCGGCCCGGCCGGGCGGCTGGAGCGGGCCGCGGCGGCCGGTATTGGTGACGTCCACCTGAACATCGCCGACGCCGCCGACCCCGGGAAGGTCCTGCGCGAGGTACGGGCCGCCACCGGAGGGGACGGCGCCGACCTGGTGATCGAGTGCGCCGGGGTGCCGGCCGCCGTCGGACAGGGCCTCACCCTGGCCCGCCGGGGCGGCAGCTACCTGATCATCGGCCAGTACACGGACGCCGGGGACACCCTGATCAACCCGCACCAGATCGTCCACCGGCAGCTCGATGTGGTCGGCTCCTGGGCCTTCACCGGCGCCCATCTCGTCGAGTACGTCCGGCTGCTGCCGGCCCTCACCGCCCGCTTCGACCTGGCGAGCCTGGTGACGCCGTTCCCGCTGGAGCGGCACGCCGACGCGCTCACCGCGGTGGCCGACGGGTCGGTGATGAAGGCGGTGCTCACGTCCTGACACCGCGGCCCTGACACCCGCCTCCGGACGCACCGGCCCCCGCGGTGCGCCGGTGGTGCGGGTGACGGCCCGGCCGCAGCCCTCCGGCGCGGCCGGGCCGTCAGTGCTGCCCGCACCCGTCGCACGCAGCGGCACCGGCTCACCCGGTGAGCGCCGTCAGCGCCTCCTCGGTCGCCGGGTCGTCGGGAAGGTAGGCCAGCAGATGGTGGCCCGGCTGGTCCACGGCGGCGAGCTTGACGTACCGCAGCCGCAGATCCCCGGCCACCGGGTGCCGGAAGTGGCGGACGGCGGGATGGAAGGCCGAGGTCTCCCGGCGGCCGTACCAGGCGGCCGCGTCCGGGTCGGCCAGCAGCTCCTCGGTGATCTCCGCATAGCGGCCGTCCTCCGGATGCCGGGCCGCCTTCGCCCGGAACTGGCCCAGCAGACTCCGCGCCTCCGGCTCCCAACTGGCCAGCAGCGACCGGGCCGGCGGCCAGCGGAACACCAGCCACAGCAGATTGCGCTGCTTGGGCGCCAGCCGCGCCAGGTCGGTGAGCAGCGCCGTGTACCCGGCGTTCCAGGCCAGCAGGTCCCAGTGCGGGTCGAGCACCACGGCGGGGTTCGGCGCCAGCTTCTCCACCAGCGACAGCAGATTGCGCGAGACCCATCCCGGCGCCTGCCCGGCCGGTGCGGCGTGCTCCCCGAACGACAGCACATGCGCGGTCTCGTCCGCGTTCAGCCGCAGCGCCCGCGCCACGGACCGCAGCACCTGCTCCGACGTACGGACCCGCCCCTGCTCCAGCCACGCGTACCAGGAGCTGCTGACCCCGGCCAGTTCGGCGACCTCCTCGCGCCGCAGGCCCGGGGTGCGGCGCCGCGGTGAGCCGGGCAGCCCGACGTCGGCGGGCGCCAGCCGCTCGCGACGGGAGCGCAGGAACGCGCCCAGCTCGCGGCGCGGGCCGCCGGATCCGCCGTCGTTCACGCCCCACTCCCCCCCCCGCACGGCTGCCGCCGGGGCCTCGGCCGTGCCCCAGGGTGTGAGCAAGGGTAATCGGCTGCGGGGTCCCGCCGGCTGGCCGCGGTGATGGGCTGGACACGCCGGTCCGACCACACCGGCAGTGCACGCCACAAGGAGCCCCATGGACACCGCCGACTCACCCCGCACCACTCCCCCGCCCGCTCCGGCCGCCGCGGCCGCCGCCATCGGCCCGGCCGCCCCGCCGATACCCGCCGCCTCGCTGCGCCTGCTGCGCACCGCCGGTTTCGTCAGCAACTTCGACCGCTTCTGCATCACCCCGATGCTGCTGCTCATCGGCACCCAACTCGGCGTCCCGCTGACCACGGTGATGCTCGCCGCCAGTGGCTACTTCCTCGCGTACGGCCTGATGCAGCCGGTCTGGGGGCTGCTGAGCGACCGGCTGGGCCGGGTGCGGGTGATGCGGCTCTCGCTGGCCGGGGCCGCCGTCGCCGCCCTCTGCTCGGTGCTCGCACCCGGCGCGACGGTCCTGATCGTGGCGCGCGTGGCGGCCGGCGCGTTCTTCGCCGCGTCCATCGCCGCGTCCATCACCTACGTCGGGGACACCGTGCCCGCCGCGGTCCGCCAGCGTCCGCTCAGCGAGCTGATGACCGCGTTCGCGCTGGGCACCGCCGTGGCCACCGTCGTCGCCGGGGCGCTGGCGCACTACGTCAGCTGGCGGCTGGTCTTCGCCCTCCCCGGCGTGATCGCCGCCTACCTGATCGTCGCCCTGCGGCGGCTGCCGGAGCCGCCGCGGGCGGCGCCCGGTGCGCTGCTCGCCCCGTTCAAGGTCGTGCTGCGGTCCCGCTGGCAGTGGTACGTCATGGCCGTCGCGATGCTCGAAGGCGCCGTCCTGCTGGGCTTCCTGACCTACCTCGCACCCGCCCTGGAGGCCCAGGGCGCCTCGGCGACGCTGGCCGGTGCGGTGTCCGCGCTGTACGGCGTGGGCTCGATGGCCGCGGCGCAGCAGGTCAAGCGGCTGGTGGGGCGCTGGACGCCGGTGCGGCTGATCGTGGTCGGCGGGGTGCAGATGGCGGTGGCGTTCGGCCTCGCCACGGCGAGCCAGTCGGTGCCCGCGCTGGTGGGGTGCGCGCTGCTGCTCGGTGGCGGCTGGTCGTTCATGCACTCCACGATCCAGTCCTGGGCCACCGCGCTGTCCCCGGCGGCCCGCGCCACCGGCGTCGCGATGTTCGGGGTGGCCCTCTACGTCGGCAGCGCGCTGGCCAGCGCCCTCGCCGCGGGCCCGGCGGAACACCACGCCTACCGGGGGATGTTCCTGACCGCCGCGGTGCTCACCGTTCCCCTGACGGTGGCCGCCGCCGTGGGCCGCGCCCGGTACCGGAGCTGACCGGTCCGGAACACGCCGACAGGGCGCCCGGGCTGTCTGTGCCTGGGCGCCCTGTCAGGGCTTCGACGGCGTCACGGCCGTCTGTCCGGGACCTGAGAGGCCGCTCCGGTCAGCCGCGGGGCTGCCCGGCGGTCTCCAGCTGCTTGTCCTGGCCCTTCGCCCGCGCCGCGATGTGCGGGTTGCGGGACTTGAGGACCGCCCAGCCGACCGCCAGGCACACGGCCCAGCCGGCACCGACGTACAGCGACACCCGGCTCTCGGGGTCGATGGCGATCAGTCCGGTCACCAGGAGCAGGAACGCCACCGCGATCCAGCTGCACACGGTGCCGCCGGGCGCCGGGAAGGACGAGGCGGGCAGCCGGCCGGCGACCACCTGGCGGCGGTAGAGGATATGGCTGATGAGGATCATCAGCCAGGTCCAGATACCGGCCGCGGTGGCCACGGACGTGACGTAGGCGAACGCCTTCTCCGGGACGACGTAGTTGAGGACCACGCCGATGCCCATGAGGACGACGGAGAGGGTGATGCCGAGGGCCGGGGTCTTGCTGGAGCTCAGCTTGCCGAGGACCTTCGGGGCCTCGGAGTTGGCCGCGAGGTCGCGGAGCATCCGGCCGGTCGAGTACATACCCGAGTTACAGGACGACAGCGCCGCGGTCAGCACCACGAAGTTGATGATCGCCGCACCGGCCGGGATGCCGATCTTCGCGAAGGCGGCCACGAACGGGCTGACGCCCGGCTGGAACTCCGTCCACTTCACGACCATGAGGATCACGCTGAGTGCGCCGACGTAGAAGACGATGATGCGCCACGGCAGCGTGTTGATGGCCTTGGGCAGGGTCTTCTCGGGGTTCTCGGACTCGCCCGCGGTGACACCGACCAGCTCGACGGCGAGGTAAGCGAACATGACGCCCTGGAGGGTCATCAGGCTGGAGCCGATGCCGTTGGGGAAGATCCCGTCGTGGGCCCAGATGTTGGAGACCGCGGCGGTGTCGCCGGCCTGGCTGAAGCCGAGGGTGACGACGCCGAGACCGATCACGATCATGCCGATGAGCGCGGTGACCTTGACCATCGAGAACCAGAACTCGATCTCACCGAAGAGCTTCACCGAGATCAGGTTGGCCACGTACAGCAGGACCAGGAAGACCAGAGCGGTCACCCATTGCGGAATGTCCGGGAACCAGAAATGGACGTAGATCGCGGCGGCCGTCAGCTCGGCCATGCCGGTGACGACCCACATGAGCCAGTACGTCCAGCCCGTCACGAACCCGAAGAACGGCCCGAGGAACTCACGGGCGTACTCCGAGAAGGACCCCGACACGGGGCGGTACATGAGCAGCTCACCGAGCGCCCGCATGATGAAGAAGACGATCACGCCGGCGAGGGCGTACATGAGGATGAGACTGGGCCCGGCCTTCGCGATGTTCGCGCCCGCGCCCAGGAAAAGGCCGACGCCGATGGCGCCGCCGATGGCGATCATCTGGACCTGACGACTGCCGAGACCGCGCTCGTAGCCCTCTTCCGTCGTGTCGCCTGTGGCTTCGCTGCCGTCGCCGAGATTGGTGCCGACCTGCTTTGAGGTCATGTGTGGTGCGCCTTTCCGCTCCATGCCGACCCGCGCCGAAACTTGGCGACGGATCGGGTCTCGATCCCCCCGGATGCTGATGGAGTTGCATGCCGGCGGTGGCCGGCTCAAGCGCCCCCTACGCGGACATGGGTGACGTCCGTCAGGCGGTCGAGAAGATGTACCACGGGCGAATTTCAGCCAGCGTGATCCAGATCACGGATCGAATCGATCAAAATCCTCTGAACAGGGCAAATCACCGTCCGCTGTGACCTAATCGATACCTGCCACAGGCAACCCGCGGGGGCGAAGTCCACTCCTTGCAGATACTTCGTTGCCGTCCGTACACACTCTTTGCCCGATATTGCCATGTGACAGGTCGACCCTCGCGACCATCGAGCGCCACCCACAGCCGCCGCTCGGACACCCGGAGCGGCTGTCCGGTGGCGAGATCTGGCGCATGATCGGCCCGGCGATCGCCGCCATGGGCCCGGGAAACCCACCCAAACCAGGCGTAGGCTGGCAGAACGCCTTATTGCACCGTGAGTGAGCGATGGAGGCGGTGCATGACCGACCCACACGGCTTCCTCAAGGCCCCCCGCCGGCCCGTGCCGGCGCGCCCCGTCGAGGAGCGGCTGAACGACTGGCACGAGGTCTACGCGGGCCAGGCGCTGCTGCCCCTGGTGGCCGAGCAGGCGGGGCGCTGCATGGACTGCGGCATCCCGTTCTGCCACAGCGGCTGCCCGCTGGGGAACCTCATCCCCGAGTGGAACGCGTACGCGACGCGGGGCAACTGGCGGGCCGCGTCCGAGCGGCTGCACGCCACGAACAACTTCCCCGAGTTCACCGGGCGGCTGTGCCCGGCGCCGTGCGAGGACGCCTGTGTACTGGCCATCAACGCCGACCCGGTGACGATCAAGAACGTCGAGCAGACCATCGCCGACCGGAGCTGGGAAGAGGGCTTCACGTCCCCGCACCCGCCGCAGCGGCTCAGCGGGAAGAGCGTCGGGGTCATCGGCTCCGGGCCCGCGGGGCTCGCCGCGGCACAGCAGCTGACCCGTATCGGGCACACCGTCGCCGTCTACGAGCGCGCCGACCGCATCGGCGGACTGCTGCGCTACGGCATCCCCGCGTTCAAGCTGGAGAAGCGGTATCTGGACCGCCGGATCGCACAGATGACGGCCGAGGGCACCAAGTTCCGTACGGGGATGGACGTCGGCGGCGCGGTCGACGCGATCGAGCTGAGCAGGCGGCACGACGCGCTCGTGGTGGCCGTCGGGGCCATGGAGCGGCGCGAGCTTCCCGTCCCCGGGCGTGAACTGTGCGGCATCCACCAGGCCATGGAGTATCTGACGCTCGCCAACCGGGTCGGCGAGGGCGATCTCGCCGCGACGCCGGTCACCGCCGAGGGCAGGCATGTGGTGATCGTCGGGGGCGGCGACACCGGCTCGGACTGTCTGGGCACCGCGCTGCGGCAGGGCGCGGCCTCCGTGGTGCAGCTGGACATCAACCCCGAGCCCGGCGACGCCCGGACGGACACCGAGCCCTGGCCCGTCTACCCGAAGGTCTACCGGATCTCCCACGCCCATGAAGAGGCCCGCGGCCGGGCGGGCACGGATCCGCGGTTCTTCTCCTCCGCCACCCTCCGGTTCGAGGCGGACGCGGCCGGCCGGGTGTGCGCGCTGCGCCTGACGGAGGTGGAACCGGTGGCCAGAGCGCCGCGGCCGGACACCGAGCGGGTGATCCCGGCGGAACTGGTGCTGATCGCTCTCGGTTTCTCCGGCCCGGAACGGGGCACCGGGCTGATGACGCAGCTGGGGCTCACGCTGGACACCCGGGGGAACTTCGCCCGGGACGCCGGTTTCGCGGCCGTGCGGGACGCGCGGCCTGGCGGGGCCGGGCCGGACGGGGTGTTCGTCGCGGGCGACGCGGGGCGGGGGCAGTCCCTGGTGGTGTGGGCCCTCGCGGAGGGCCGGGCCGCCGCGGCGGCCACCGACCGCTATCTCACCGGCGCCACCGCGCTGCCGGCCCCCATCGCCGCGACGGACCGGCCGCTGGTGGCGTGACGCCGCGGGGTGCGGGGCGCCGGCTCCGTACGGCTCACCCGGGCGCGTGGGCCTCGCTCGGGTGGTGGCGGGTTGTGCGCGGTGGGGTGCGCCGGGCGCCGGAGGGGACGGCAGGGGCGCGCAGGACAGGCGCGGGCGAGGGGCGGGCTTCTGGAGCCCCCGTATGCACCTTTGCTACTGGGCGCAACGCCCAGGCGGCGACTTGACTTTGGTCATGGCGATTCAGTCCCGCTTGTTGGGTATTGACTGTCCTGTCCCGTTCTCTCTGGATATGCCAACGTGAATCGTTGGCGGCATGTGCTGGAGGCGCACCATGGCCGCCCGACCACTCGTCGCGCGTCAGACCAACCAGCGGCTGCGGTCGCTCATCCAGGAAGCCTCGCTGTCCAACTCCGCCCTGGCCCGGCAGGTGAACGTCCTGGGAGAGGCGCAGGGTCTCGATCTGCGGTACGACAAGACCTCCGTGAGCCGGTGGCTGAGCGGTCAGCGGCCACGCGGCCGGGTGCCCGCCATCATTGCCGAGGCACTGAGCGGCAAACTCGGCCGCACGGTCTCGACGGAAGAAATCGGCATGGCCAACGGCAACAGCGTGACCTGCGGGGTCGGCCTCCACTTCGCGGCCACGGTGGAGGACGCGCTGGAACAGGTCCGTGAACTATGGCATATGGACGCCGAGTCCAGGGGGCTTTTGTCGCGTTCTGCGATGACCGCCTCGGCACTGGTCGAGCCCAGCAGGGACTGGCTGATCAGCTCCCCGGACCCCCAGGTGGCCCGCGACGGGCGGCCGGGGCCGCGGGTGGGGACGAGCGATGTGGAGCTGGTCCGCTCGACCACCCGGGCGCTGGCCGAACTCGATCACCGGGTCGGCAGCGGATATGTGCGACCGGTCATCGTCACCTGCCTCAGCAGTGTGCTGTCCGGCCTGATGGACGGGAGTTACGGCGAGGCCACCGGGCGGCAACTGTTCGCCGCGGCGGCCCGGTTGACGGAACTCGCCGGGTACACGGCGCTGGACGTCGGACAGCCGGGGCTGGCGCAGCGGTACTACATCCAGGCGCTGCGGCTCGCGCAGGCCGCGGACGACCGGTGCTACGGCGGCTATGTGCTGGCGGCCGGGCTGAGTCATCTGGCCGTCGGCGCCGGCTGCTCCCGGGAGGCGGTGCAGCTCGCCCGCGCCGCCCAGGAAGGCACCCGGGGCCAGGCCCCGCCGGCCGCGCAGGCCATGTTCTACGCGACCGAGGCCCGCGGCTACGCCATGCTCGGGGACGCGCGGATGTGCAAAATACTGGCGGAAAAGGCGACCGAGGCGATGGCGCAGGTCGTTCCGGGGGACGGGCCCGAGTGGATCGGGCACTTCGACCGTGCCTATCTGGCGGACGAGTTGGCCCACTGCTACCGGGATCTCAAGCAGCCGCGGCCGGCCGCCCGGCGGGCCGAGGAGGCGCTCGCCCGGCATCCGCGGACCCGGGTACGGCGCCGGGCCATCGATCTGCTGCTGCTGGCCACCGTCTTAGCGCAGGCCGGTGATGTCGAGGAGGCGTGCCAGGCCGCCGTGCAGGCGGTGGCGCTGCTCGGCGGGCTGAAGTCGGCGCTGGGGGAACGGTACTTGCTGCACTTCCTGGACGAACTGCGGCCGTTCGGCGACCTGACGCCCGTGCGCGAATTCGACGCCCTGGTACAGGAGAGCGGTGTACGGGTGCCCAGGTGACACCCGCCCGGCGCCGGGCCGCCCGTAAGGAGGCACCGACGGCCGGCGGGCCCGAACCGTCCCGCGGGGAGGGGATGCGGAGCCGGAGCCTGCCTGACCGTCGGCGGTAGGGAGCCACCCGCGAGGGTGGCGGTGGCGGAGGGGTACCGGTCGCCGGAGCGATCCGGCCCGCCGCCCGGGGGCGTTACGGCGCCACGCCGTGCCGTACGCCGAGGGCCAGCGGCACCGCGGCCCACACGGTGCAGCTGTGGTCCGCCTCGACCCTGCGGCCCCATTGCGAGGAGGACTTGGCGACCAGCTCCAGTCCCCGGCCGTGTTCCTGGCTCGGCCCCGGGTGACGCATACGGGGCACCGAGGGCGTTCCCCCGCGGTCGTGGACCTCGATGTGCAGTTCGTTCTCCGACGTCCACAGCCGGCAGGTGACGCGCGGGCCGGCGGAATACTGGATGGCATTGGTGAACAGTTCCGAGAGGACCAGCAGCACCAGATAGCGGGTGTCCTCGTCGTGTATCCGCTGTCCGTCGAGCCAGGAGCGCACCAGGCTCCGGCAGACCGGTACGGCCCGTTTCAGCGCCGGCATACGCAGCACCACGCGCTGCGCGGAACCCCAGCAGTCGGCGGGGACCAGAGAGTTTCTTTCCTCGGGCCAGCCGGCGATATGCCGGGCGGTCACCATGACTTCGGCCGAATGCATTGTGGTGGGTAACATGACTACCCCTTTCGTACCTGCCTCATGGACTCCGATGCCGCTCTCGCCTCATGAAGCACGCCGGCGCCATCGCTGGGTCCGTCCTGGCGGCCTTGGGAGTTCGCCGCGCCTCCGGTGTGTGCACCGGACCGCTTCCGCCCTCTTTCCCGTATTTATTCAAGCAGCGTGAGCGGCCGCCCGGGAAGGCGTACGATGCGGCATTGGTAGCGGCCGGGGATATCGCCGACGCGAAATACTATCACCATAAGAAAACCGTTGCGCATTATGCGGCAATGCCATTGATGAAAAGCCATCGAGCGGGCGCCGGAAAGGAATGCGCGGCAAGAATGCGGAAGAAATGCTACCGCTTCCACGGCGCCGTGAACAGACGGACGCCCGGCGGGCTTCGGCTGCCCGCCGGGCGTACTGTGCCCCCGATGACCGGGGAATTACGGTGCCGTCAGTTCCAGGCCCAGCTGCTCGGCGATACCGGCGGTGAGGGCGGCCAGCGTCGGGTGCTCCCACACGAAGTTCCGCGGGAGGTTCAGGTCGAAGGAGCGGTCGATGCGGGCCCGTAGCTCCATGGCCAGCAGCGAGTCGAATCCCAGGGATTTCAGCGGGGTCTGCGGATCGAGCGAGCTCTTGCCCAGCCGCAGGATGTCGCGGACATGGCCCGCCAGATGCTCCTCCAGCGCCGCCCGCCGGGCCAGGCCCGGCGGCAGCGCGGTGAGCCGGGCCCGGATGTCCTCGGTGCCGTCGGGCGCCGGGGCGGCCTCCTCCGCCGGGACGTCGTCGGACAGCCCGCTGAAGAAGGGGAGATGGCGGCCGGCGGGCGGCAGCCAGGTGTCCGGCGGGCCGGGAAGCACCCCGGTCTGCACCCGCCGGTGCGCCAGCAGCGTCTGGAGCGCCGCCAGGCCCTGGTCGGTGGGGATGGTGCGGTAGCCGCGGCTGCTGAAGTCGGTGGCGACCCCGATCTCGCCCCACGGGCCCCAGTTGACGGCCAGCGTCGGCATTCCCTGCCCCGAGCGCCAGGCCGCGAACCCGTCGAGCCAGGAGTTCGCCGCGGCGTAGGAGCCCTGGCCGGGATTGCCCAGCAGTGAGGCCATCGAGGAGAACACCGCGAACCAGTCCAGCGGATGCCCGTCCGTGGCCCGGTGGAGCTGCCAGGCGCCGGCGACCTTCGGCGTCCAGACCCGCTCCAGCTGGTCCTCGGCGACGTTGGCGATCACCGCGTCGTCCAGCACCATGGCGCAGTGCACCACGCCGTGCAGCCGGAAGCCGTCGGCCACCGCCGTGGACACCAGCCGCGCGGCGACGTCCGGCTCGGCGATGTCCCCGAGGACCACCGACACCTTGGTGGTCTTGCCGATCACCGCGGCGAGGGTCTGCGCGGCCTCGGGGGACGGGGCGGAGCGGCCGTTGAGCACGAGGTGCCCGGCGCCGTGGCCCGCGAGCCATTTCGCCGTGGCCAGCCCCAGCCCGCGCAGCCCGCCGGTGACGATATAGGCGCCGCCCTCCTGTACGGGCAGGTCCATATCGGGCAGCACCGCGGGGGCCTCGCCGCTGTCGGGCACGGTCAGCACCAGCTTGCCGACATGCTCGGCGGCGGCCATCGTGCGAAACGCCGTGGTGGCCTCCGACAGCGGATACTCCGTGCAGTGCAGGGGCTTGAGCCGGCCCTCCTCGAACGCGGCGAGGACCTCCTGCCACACCGTGGCAAAGGTGTCCGGGCGGTTGCGCCGCAGCTCGATCAGGTCGACGGTGCTCAGGCTGATGTTGTGCCGCAGCGGCAGCATGCCCAGCGGCGCGTCCGCCAGGATGTCGCGGACCCCCAGCTCCACGAAGCGGCCGAACGGGCGCAGCGTCTCCAGTCCCGTCCGGATGGCCGCTCCGGACAGCGAGTTGAGGACCACGTCCACGCCCTCGCCATGGGTCGCCTCGCGGGTGCGTTCGCCGAACTCCAGCGTGCGGGAGTCCATGACGTGGCGGATGCCCATGCCCCGCAGATAGCGGCGCTTGTCCTCGCTGCCGGCCGTGGCCAGCACCTCGGCGCCCAGCATCCGGGCCACCGCGATCGCCGCCATACCGGTGCCGCCGGTGGCGGAGTGGATCAGCACCCGCTCCCCCGCGGAGAGCCGGGCGACCGAGCGCAGCGCGTACCAGGCGGTCAGGAAGGCGATCGGCAGCCCGGCCGCGACGGCCGGTTCGATACCGAACGGGACCGGGGCCACCGCGTCGGCGGGCACGGTCAGGAACGACCCGAAGGCGCCGCCGCTGAGATCGACCGCGATCACCTCGTCACCGGCCTGCGGACGCTCCACCCCGTCGCCGACCGCGGTCACCACGCCGGCGCATTCGAAGCCGATGCGGTAGCGGACGTCCGTCTCGCCGGGGAGCAGGCCCATGGCCGTGAGCACATCGCGGAAGTTCAGGCCGGCGGCGGTGACCCGCACCTCGACCTCGCCGGGCCGGGGCGCGCGCCGTTCGGTGACGGCGTACTCCAGGCTCGACAGATCGCCCAGCCGGCCGGCCCGCAGCCGGAATCCGTCCACCCCGTAGCGCACGGTGCACGCGGTGGCCGCCTCCTCCTGCCCGCCGCCGGTCCCGGCGTGCTCCAGGCGGGCCACGTACCGGCCGTCGGCGCGCAGCGCGACCTCGTCGTCGTCCGCGTCCGCCAGCAGTTCCAGGGACACCTCCTCGGGATCGGCGTCGTGCGGGTCGGCGTCGACCAGCACCGGCCGGAGCTCGGGGTGTTCCAGGGCGCCGACCCGCAGCAGTCCGCGCAGGGCGCTCTGGCCGAGGTCGACCTCGTCGCCCGGCACCACGCCGCGGGCGCCGCGCGTGACGACGTACAGCCGTGGCGTGTCCGTGGTCGCGGTGAGGGCCTGGAAGGCGCCGAGCAGTCGGCGGGTGCGCCGCAGGGACTGCTCGGTGGGCTCCCCGCCGTCCGCCGGGCCGCACACCAGCACCACGCCGCGCGGGGTTTCGAGGGTGGCGGCCAGCCGCCCGGTGAGGGCGTCCCGGAAGGTGTCGAGGGAGGTGTCGTCGAGCGCCCGGTCCCAGACGACCGTACGGGCGCAGCGGGTGCGCAGCGCGGCGGCCAGCGCCTGCGCCGAGCCGTCCGCCTCGCCCACGACGACCCAACTGCCCGGCGCGTGACCGCCGTCGGGGGCTGCGCGGGGGGTGGCGCGCCAGCCGATCTCCAGCAGCCAGTCGTCGACCGCCGGGGTGCCGCGGGCGGCCGCGCGCCGTGCGAAGCGCAGTCCGTTGACGACGAGCACCACGGCGCCGCTGTCGTCCAGGAGGCGCACGTTCGCCACGATGGTCTCCGGCGTGATCTCGCTGACGTGTGCGTGGCAGTACACGGCGGTCGCGGGATCACCGATCAGCCGCAGTGCCTGCATGCCCACCGGCAGCACCAGCGCCTGGTCGTCCTCGTTGATCAGGGGCGCCACGGCGAGCTGGGCGCAGACATCGAGCAGGACGGGGTGCACCGGCAGCCCGGGGGGCGGGCTGCTGGCCTCGCGCGGTACCGCGACCTCGGCCCAGAAACTGTCGTTGTGGCGGCCGGCGTTCAGCCGGCGCACGCCGGTGAAGGCCGGGCCGTGTTCCAGGCCGCGCCGGCGCAGCCCGGCGTAGAGGTCGGCCGGTTCGACGGACAGCGGGTGGCGCCGGCTCATGTCCTCGACGGACCGGGGCCGCAGTTCGGGCCGGACGCTGAGCCGGTGCAGCACCGCGTCGGCCTGCGCCTCCCAGTCGCCGTTCTCGTTGCGGGCGAGGATCTGGCACTCGGCGCGGTCCGGTGCGGTCATCGTGACGACGGTGGAGACCTCGGTGTCCGCCTCCAGCCGCAGCAGCTGCTTGAAGTGGATCTCGGTGACCTCCACTTCGTGCGGTGCCGCGCCGAACGCCTCGCAGGCCACCGAGAGGGCCAGCCCGCAGTGCGCGGCCCCGGGGAAGACGGCGTTGCCGTGCACCCGGTGGTCGGCGAGCCAGGGCAGCGCGCCGGTACCGGCGTCGGCCCGCCAGCAGTGCCGCACGGGCTCGCCGGGAAATTCGGTGTGGTGGCCGGGCAGCTGGGCCCGGGGGGCCTCGGCGACGGCCGGGGGCTGCGGGGGGTCGGCCCAGTGGTGGCGGCGGTCGAAGGTGACGGTGGGCACGTCCACCAGCTCGCCCTCGGCGTAGAGGTGCCGCCAGTTCACCGGCACCCCGGCGCAGTGCAGCGCGGCGAGCTGGGTCCGCAGCGTGGACCCCTCGTCCTCGTCGCGGCGCAGCGTGGGCAGCACCACGGGGTCCCCGACGAGACCGGCCAGGCTGCTGCCGACGGAGTGGGTGACCACGGGGTGCGGGGAGACCTCGACGTAGACCACGTGCCGGTCGGCCGCGGCGGCGGCGACCGCCTCGGCGAACCGCACCGGGCGGCGCAGGTTGTCGCACCAGTAGTCGGCGTCGAAGGCCGGTGTCTCCCCGGGGTCGACGACCGTCGAGTAGAACGGCACCTTGGGCTGCCGCGGCGCGAGCCCGGCCAGTGCCGAGCGCAGCGCCGGCAGCACCGGGTCCACCAGCGGGCAGTGCGAGGCGACGTCCACCGCGATCGGGAACACCGGGATCTTCCGGGCCTCCCAGGCGGCGGCCAGCCGGCTCACCTCGGTGGTCCGCCCGGCCACGACGGTGGAGTCGGGCGCCGAGAGGACCGCGACCGACACCGTGTCGGCCGCGCTGTCGGCGAGTTCGGCGCGCACCGTGTCGGCGTCCAGAGCGACGCTGAGCATGCTGCCGCTGCCGGCGATATCGCTGAGCAGTCCGGAGCGCCGGCAGATCACCCGCACCCCGTCGGCCAGGGTCAGCGCCCCGGCCACCACCGCCGCGGCGACCTCGCCCATGGAGTGGCCGATCACCGCGGCGGGTTCGACGCCGTACGAGCGCCAGGTGGCGGCGAGGGCCACCTGGAGGGCGAACAGCACCGGCTGTACCGTGCCGCAGCCCTGGACGGGTCTGCCCTGCCGCACCACGTCGAGCACCGACACCTCGCTCTGCGCCCTGATGAGCTCGTCGAGCTCGGTCAGCGCGTCGAGGAAGGCCGGTTCGGTCTTCAGCAGTCCGCGTCCCATGCCGGGCCACTGGGAGCCCTGGCCGGAGAACACCCACACCGGTTGCCGCTCGACCGCGGCGCCCACGGAGCCGGTCACCACCGCCGGGTGCCGCTCCCCGGACGCGAAGGCCCGCAGCGATCCGATGAGTTCGCGGCGTGCGGAGGTCACCACGCCCATCCGGCCGCGGCCCGCGCAGCGCCGCAGGGCCAGGGTGTGCGCGATATCGCGGAGCGGCACGTTGGCGCCGTCGCCCTCCATCCAGTCCGCGAGCCGGGTGGCGGCGGTCGGCAGTACGTCCGGGGAACCGGCCGACACCAGGAAGACATCGGAGGTCGTCCGGGTCGGCCGGCCCAGGTCCTGGCTCGGGGCGGGCCGCCGTTCCGGGGCCTGTTCGAGCACGACATGGGCGTTGGTCCCGGAGAAGCCGAACGAGGACACGGCGGCCAGCCGGGTGGCGGTGCGCAGCGGCCAGGCGGTCAGTTCGGTGGGGACGAAGAAGCGGGTGCCCCCGGGGGTGATGGCCGGGTTCCAGCGCCGGAAGTGCAGATTCGCCGGGATGGTGCCGCTCCGCAGGCACAGCACGCTCTTGATCAGCCCGGTGACCCCGGCGGCCGGTTCCAGGTGGCCCACGTTGGTCTTCACCGACGTCAGGGCGCACCGGCCGGGCCCGTAGCCGTAGACCTCGGCGAGGCTGGCGAACTCGATCGGGTCGCCCACGGGGGTGCCGGTGCCGTGGGTTTCGACCATGCCCACGTCCCGCGGGTCGACCCCGGCCTGGGCGAGGGCGTCCAGATACAGGGCCCGCTGGGCGGTCACCGACGGCGCCGCCAGGCCCTCGGACGAGCCGTCCTGGTTCGTGGCCGAGCCGCGCAGCACCGCCAGCACCCGGTCGCCGTCCCGCTCCGCGTCGGCGAGGCGCTTGAGCACCACGACGCCGCAGCCCTCGCCGCGGACGAACCCGTCGGCGTCGGCGTCGAAGGTCCGGCAGCGGCCGCCGGCCGACAGCATGCCCATACGGGCGAAGGACCGGGTGATGCGCGGCTGGAAGCTCAGCGTGACGCCGCCGGCGAGCGCGACCTCGCACTCACCGGCGGCCAGGGCCTGGCGGGCCATGTGCACGGCCACCAGGGAGGAGGAGCAGGCGGTGTCCAGCGCCACGCACGGCCCGTGCAGACCGAGCAGGTAGGAGATCCGGCCGGCCGCCACACAGTGCCCGTTGGTCAGGATCGAGCCCTCCAACTCCTGCGGCTGACCGGCCAGTTGGTCCATGTAGTCGCTGTAGCTGATCCCGGCGAAGACGCCCGTGCGGGTGCCGTTCATCCGGTCCGGCGGGAGACCGGCGTGTTCCAGGGCCTCCCAGGTGACCTCCAGCAGCAGGCGGTGCTGGGGGTCCAGGACGTCGGCCTCACCGCCCGCGACGCCGAAGAAGGCCGCGTCGAAGCCGGTCACCTCGCGTAGATAGCCGCCCTGACGGGGCGTCGGTGCCCGGCTCCCCGGACCCGGGGAGCCCTCGGGAACCAGGCGCCGGCGCTCCGCGGGCAGCTCGCCGACGGCATCGCGCCCGTCGACCAGCAGCCGCCACAGGGCCGCGGGCGAATCGGTGTCGCCGGGGAGCCGGCAGCCCATGCCGATCACGGCGACGGGCTCTGTCTCATGGATGGGTCGTGACTCGGCTGGCGAGCCGTGCATGTCGTTGCTCATCGGGGTCTCCGTATGTGGGAGGTGATCTGCCCGTGGTCACACGGCTTCCGGACTGCCGAGGAGGATGGCGTTCTTCACACCGCCGACCTGGTAGTTGAAGCTCAGCGCGTAGTCGAAGTCGAGCGGGCGGGGCCGCACGCCGGGGACGGGGTCGAAGGGCAGCCCGTCGGCCGGCTGTTCGCAGTTGGCGGTGGGGCAGACCTGCCCCCGCTCCATCATCATCAGCGTCATGGCGACGCCCAGGCAGCCGGCCGGCGCCCCGTTGTGGCCGAAGCAGCCCTCCTGGGAGGTGACCAGCACATCGCTCTCGGGCCCGTACAGCTCCCGGATGGCGGCCGCCTCGAAGGCGGTGACGACGATGTTGCCGTCGCTGCCGCCGTGGACGTACGGCACATCGTCGATCCGCCACCGGTCGCCGAGGCAGCGGCGGACGGCGGCGACCAGCTCCACGCCGGTCTCGTCGGACGCGAGCGGGTTGGCCAGGCCGTCCCGGGTCATGGCGGTGGCCAGCACCTGGCCGTACATGTGCGCACCGCGCCGGGCGGCGTGCTCACGGCTCTCCAGGATCACCGTGGCGGCGCCCTCACCGTGGTTGATGCAGTCCGCCCGGCGGTCGTAGGGCCGCATGAGGGAGCTGAAGGACGGCAGCAGCTCCGGCATGTCGGTGGTGCGGAGGGCGTCATAGGTCTGCTGCGCCCCGCTCAGCAGCCGCTGGATGTTCTGGATGAGGTGGACGTTGAAGACGTCGACGCCGGTCACGACCGCCACCTCGACCTCGCCCTGGGCGATCATCCGCCGGGCGTTGCCGACCTGTACGGCGGACGAGGCACAGCCGCACGAGACGGTGTAGCAGGGGCCGTTGGACTGCGTCAGGGCCGCCTGGACCAGGGCGACGTCGGAGGGTGTCACGGCCTGTTCGGCCGCGACGAACAGCTCCATGGCGTCCGGTGCGCTGGTCTTGCCGGGGTCGGCGCTGAGCACCGAGAGATAGCTCTCGATGTTCGCGTCGACACCACCGCGGCCGACCAGGATCGCGGCCTCGCTCAGGGCGCCGCCGTAGGTGGTCAGTCCGGCGTCGGTGGTGGCCTCCGCCATCGACACCAGGCCGAAGCGGTGCGCCGAGGTGTAGTGGCGGGAGAAGAACGGCGGCACATCCGGGAGGCGTTCGTCGAACATCTCCTGGGTGAGCTCCACCGAGCCGTAGTAGACCTCGTCCCGCTTGAGGCAGGACCGGCCGTTGGAGATCACCGCCCACATGTCGTCGGCGGTGAAGACCGGCTCCGCCGCACCGGGCAGACAGAATCCGACGCCGGTCACCACCACATCGCGGTTCTTGTTTCGTTCTCCGGAGTTCCCGGACCGTTGGTTCATGACAGAGCTCCGTCCTTCACGAGGTTCCACATGGTCGTTCTCCTCTGCGCATTGCTTTCTGCTGCGGGCCGCATCGCGCCTACTCGGCGATTCGTGTGCGGTAACACCAGCGGTAGACCGGGACCTGTTGTCCGCCCAGGTCCGCGTATTCGCCGTAGAATTCGAAACGCTCGTACCCGTTGCCCCGCAGGAGCCTTATCGGGTCGCCCGCGTCGTCGCGCATGTGCTGCGGAAGGGCATTTCCCTCCGGCCCGTCGACGAGGATCACCATTGTTCTTTTCGCCATACTGTTCTCCCGATGTTCTGTCGCAGTGGGTTGTGGGGGGCAGGCTTCAGTGGTTGAGGTGGGGGGGACCTGGTGACAGATCACTGCGGGACCGGTGGCGGCGGGATGACAACTGCCGGACCGGTCAAGGTGGATGGAGCGGCGACGGCGACGTCGGGGGGCGTCGACGACGGTGCGGGCGCGGCGGAAACGGTGACCGTTCACGGTCCGGCGGCGCCCGGGGCAGGCTGCGGGATTCCGTCCCGCTCAGGCCTTGTTACTGAATTTCCGCCGCGAGAAAAGCGGCGGGACAGGTGCCGGTGACGCGGGCGGCGGTCATCGTCACGCTTCCGTTGCCGAGGGAGCGGCTCATGCCGCGCAGCAGGAAAGTCCCGTCCGGCGAAGCCGAGATGGGGGAATCCATACTCCCGATTCCGGCGATATGGCCACCGGTGCCAGGGAATTCCGGCCGGTCGCCGCGGACACCGGGGGCGGCCGTTACGGGGCGTCCGCCGGCGCCGGGGACCGGGATGGCCCCGGCCGGTACGAGGGTGCGGAAACACCGGGCGGATTCCCCGCGGACGGGGAGGGGGCGCCGTCCCGGCGGGGAATCCGCAGTGGGGGTGCGCCGGCGCGTGGCCTGCGCGCTTCCGGTGTCGTGCGGAGCGTGGACGCGGTGCGGCGCCGGGAGGGCGGTGCCGGACGCGGGGGCCGGGCCGGCCGCGGAGATGCGCGCGGATTCCTCACCGGGCACCGGGATCGGGAGACTCAGGTCACCGCCGGACCGGTCGGGTTCCGGTGCGGTCGCGGTGCGGGCCGGGATCAAGGCACCTACGCCGTTGACCCAGCGAATGGTGGAAATGGTTCGCATGACGCCCCCTGATCCGAATGTGGGGGGCCGATCAGCCGGTGCCGAGGTGCCGGCACCGGCTGACGGATCCAAAACCCTCTACCGGGGACGCCCATACGGCATCTCGGTCTGACCGCAACCAGGCGCTGGGCCGGGCCAACGGGTAGGCCAGGTGCCGCTCCCCGGAGAGGATGGGCGGCCCACCGGTTGGATGCGACTAGTTATCCATGCGGCTCGGCGGGCTACAACAGTCAACCGATAAGGCCACCCGTTCGGAGCAGCGCGAAAAGTGGAAACTCGTACCAACTTGCGCAATGGCCTTTGAAGATGCCTTTATTCAACTCATGACTGATGCAGCGTTGGATTGCGCACTGCGACGGCTTGATCGCGATGAAGAACCGTGTGCAGCAGCAAGCTCACCGCTTGTCATTCTTGTGTGTGGTGGAACACAGCGGGAACCGACGCGCCGTCAATAGCCGACCGCCGCCGGCCGACGCTGATGGTGACAATGGAAGTCAGTTCAACTTCGGCAAAGCCTACGCCGTCCCGCATCTTCCGTTGTCCATAAGCGAGTTGGAGGTGCGTCGTAATACTCCCGTACCGGTGAGTTGATCCACGGGAGGGCCGTCGGCGCGGACCGTCTGTGCGGTGGAGCCCGGCCTTTTGCACCGCCCACAGGCACGATGTGGTCACGATTTCCCGGCTTCGGTTTCACGCTCCGGAGCGCATCGCGCCAAGAGCCCCCGGCCGGCCGAATAACTTCCCAGCAGACAAGGGTGATTCGACAATGAACGATAACGCCGGGAGCCGGATTCCGCCCGGTACCGACACCCACACGATGTCACTCGTCGCCTACGGGGAACACAGGTGGGAGGCAGCGATGCACGGCCTGGAAACCCTGACCATGTCCCCCTACCAGGCCGGGTGGCGGCTGCGCGTCGTCCCCAGCATCGGCCACGTCCTCGTACGCAAGGTCACCCGCCGGGTCGTCAACCGCGCCCTGCACTGCTGGATCGCCGACGAATGCGGCCTGTCCACGGTGAAGAACAGCCTCGCCGTCCTCGTCCGCGTCCTCGAACAGGCCGTCCGGGACGGGGTGCTGGACGCCAACCCGGCGCGGGTGGCCGGCTGGCAGCAGGAGTACCAGCGCGCGCAGACCGAGCGCACCACACCGCGGTCGCTGGCGCTGCCCGGCGCGGACGCCCTGGAGCGGCTGGCGACCACCCTCGTCCGGCGGGCGTCCGACGGCTACGAGGGCTGGGGCGACATCGTCCGGTTCGCCGCCTGGACCGGTACCCGCTTCAGCGAGGTGTCCGCCCTCCGCGCCCAGGACATCGATATGAGCACCTGGACCTGGCAGGTCCAGCACTTCACCGTGTCCGAGCCGGAAGGCCTGCACGACCGCCCGTGCCGAGGCAGACACCACCGGGTGGTGCCACTGCGCCCCGCCGCCCGCGAACTGGCCGCCGGACGGCTGGAGACGGCCCGGCACCGGCCGCAGGCCCGGCTGTTCACCGGCCCGCACCGGAGCAGATTCACGGCCGCGGCACTGCGGGACGCGACCCACTGGGACGACGTGGTGGACGAGCTCGGCCATGAATACCTCCGGCGCCAGGACCTGCGCCACACCGGCCTGACATGGATGGCGGACGCCGGGCTCCCGCTGCCGCTGCTGTGCGGCGCCGCCGGGCGGCCCCCGCAGGACACCCGGCGGTATCTGCCCCCTGACGGGCCTCGGGTCCCCGCGCAGAGCCCCGGGGAGCCACCGGCGAGTTCGGCCCCCGCCCGGCGTACGGGCGGGGGCCGAACCGTTTCCCTGCGCCCCCCTGCGGAGTGACGGTGCCGGGCCGCCCGGCCAGGCCCGGCGGGGAACCGCGCGAGCGGCGGACCTCAGGTGCCGGGACCCGGACCGTCCCCCACAGGGGCGGGCCGTCACAGGTAGGTGAACGACCCGGCGTTGACGCTGCCGGCCGCGGTCTGGACGGTCACCTGCACCGTCGTGCCACTGGTGCCCGGCGGGACGGTGCCGGTCACGGTCGTACCGGTCACATTCACCGTCACCCCCGTTGCGGGTGCGGCCCCGAAGAGCACGCTCGCCCCGAAGAGGTTGGTTCCGACGATGGTGAAGGTACCTCCCGCGGACCCGGTGGACGGCGTCACCGTTCCGGTGACCGTCGGAGGCAGCGGCAGGTAGGTGTAGCCGCCCGGGACGGTCGTGGTGCCGCCCGGAGTCGTCACCACGACCGGGACATTGCCCCCGGCGGGCGGCCCGGCCGGTGTGACACCGGACAGGACCGAGCCGGTGGGGTCCGTGCCCAGCACGGTCGCCGCGTTGCCGCCGATGGTGACGGTGGCACCCTGAAGGTTCGAACCGACGACGGCGAACGGCGTGCCGCCCGCGGTCGGCCCCGAGTTGGGGCTGATGTCCGCGGCCACCGGAGCGCCCGCCACGACGTAGGCGTACGACGCCGGGTTGCTGGTACCGGCGGCGTTGGTGACGGTGACCTGCACCGAACCCGCGGCGTGCGCCGGGGCCACGACGGTGACGGTCAGCCCCAGCGGGTCCTGCGCGACGATGGTCGCCGACGTTCCCCCGAAGAGGACGCTGGTGGCGCCGCCGAGGCCGAGACCGACCAGCTGCACCGTGTTGCCGCCCGCGGTCGGCCCCGTCGCCGGCACCACGCCGAGCAGCACCGGCCCGATCGCCAACGGCAGGGCCGGGAGCCCCGGCTGAACTGTGGGTGTAGACATGAAAGTCCTCCTGCTGTGTGAGCTCGTTGCTCGGCCGCTCGTGCCAGACAGGGCACACAAGCCGGAATCCGAGCGCTGGCAGCAGCCGGCCGCACAGGAGGACGACGCAGACGGGCAGACATGGCCGGCGCACACCTGGGCGGTGCGGGGGGCCATCGCGCTCCTGGCCGCCCTGCACAGCCCCTCAGCGAAGAGGACTGGTGGGCGGGCCGACTACCGAAACCCGAGGGGGATGGACGGCCCACCGACAGGCCACACCAGTAACCCAGAAGAGTTACCACCAGGCAATCGCGTTGACCCCGAAGCACCCGATCGGCGGAGCGCGAAGGCGGGGGGATTCGCTACGGGCCGGGGGCCGGGGCCGGGGGGCGGGGCGTTCGCAGCGGGGGCTTCGGGGGGGGCTCCCCCTGCCCCTCCCCACCCCAGCACCCCCCGCCGCCCCCGTCACCCCACAGTCGAGGCCGCCCCCGTGACCAGCGACGGGTAGTCCTCCAGCGTGATCGCCGCCGAGATGTCGTGGCCCTGTTCCAGCATGGCGGTGACGGTGGACGGGGTGTTCAGGGCGGTGTTGCGGGCGTCGATTGCCTCCTGGGTGGTGGGGGCGAAGAACTCGCCGGCCCCGCGGCCGCCTTCCTGGCAGCGGGTGACGTAGGGGCGCAGCTTCTGTTCGTAGCGGGTGAAGGCCATGCGGTGGTCGGCTCCGGCGAGGGCCAGTTCGCCGGCGAGGACATAGGCGCCGACGATCGCCGAGCCGGTGCCCATGCCGCCGAGTGTGGCGCCGTACGCGGCGTCTCCGAGGAGGGCTACGCGTCCTGTGGACCAGTGCGGCACATCGACGCGGGCGATGGCGTCGAAGTAGAGGTCGTCGGCCTGCCACAGGGTGTCGAGCAGTTCCGGTGTACGCCAGCCGGCTCCTTCGTAGGCGCGGGCTATCAACCGCTTCCGGGACCGGATGTCCCGCCGGTCGTAGGGGAGTTCGTCCGCGGAGGCGAAGACGCAGAAGGCTTCGCCGGTGTAGCCGGGCTCCCCGGTGCGGCGGGGCAGGCGGCCGACCGTGGCCAGCCGGCCGGGTTCGCCGTAGCCGACCGGGCGGGCGCCGAGGTCTCCGGCGCCGGCGGGCAGGTCCCATGCGGCGAAGTAGTAGCCGAGGTGGCTGACGCATCGCTCCTCGGGGGCGAAGGCGAGCCGGCGCACGGTGGAGTGCAGACCGTCGGCGCCGATCACGAGGTCGAAGGTGCGTGGCGCGCCCCGTTCGAAGGTGGCGTGGACGCCGTCGGCGGTCTCGGTGAGTGAGGTGAGGGAGTCACCGAAGAGGTACTCGGGGAGGGCGCCGGGGACGGGGCCGCTGTCGGGCGGGGTCAGGCTGTGTTCGTGGAGGAGGCGGGACAGCTCGGAGCGGAGTATCTCGACCTCGCCGGCGGCGAATTCGGGCGGGAGCGTGGCGAGGTCGCGGCCCTGCCCGTCGATGAAGGTCATGGGGGTGCCGGGGCCGGTGCGGTGCCGTCGGATGGCATCCAGGACGCCCATGCGCTCCAGGACCGCCAGATGTGCCGCGCCGCGGAAGTCGACCGCGAAGCCGCCACCACGCAGGGCCGGGGCCAGCTCGATCACGGTCGTCCGGTAGCCGTAGCGGCCGAGCCAGTAGGCCAGGGCCGGGCCGGCCACGCTGGCGCCGGAGATCAGAACTGTGCGCTGTGGTGGTGCCGTTCGCTTTCCCCGCGCCCGGTCGGGCCGGTCCGTGGCCGGGTGCCCCGCTGTCATTTCGTACGTCATCGCACGCTCCCCACGTCGATCGGTCGTACCGACAAGAGAAACTGTATCCGACGGACACTGTTTTGTGTACCCCGGACACAGTTTTAGGATGCGGGGATGGCTGGAGACGACGAGAAGCACAGCGTGTTCGGGGATCAGGCGGGCAGCGTCGAGTTGCTGTGGGGCGGGCGCGAGCGGCCCAGCCGGGGGCCCAAGCCGGCGCTGAGCCTGGAGCGGATCACGCTGACGGCCATCGACCTCGCCGACACCGGCGGGCTCGGGGCGGTCTCCATGCAACGGGTCGCGGCCGAACTGGACTTCACCAAGATGTCCCTGTACCGCTATGTGCCGGGGAAGAGTGAGCTGGTCGCGCTGATGATCGACCGGGCGATGGGGGAACCGCCGGGCGCGCCGTCACCGGACACCGCCGGCCGGAGCGGCGAGGAGCCGTGGCGGGTGGAGCTGCGGGCCTGGGCGCACGCGCTGGCGGAGGTCTACCACCGGCACCCCTGGCTGCTGGGTGCGGCCGTCGGCCCCCGGGTCATGGGGCCGCATGAACTCGGCTGGACCGAGCGGGCGCTCGCCGCGCTCGCGGACACCGGGCTGACCGGCGCCGAGCAACTCGACGCGGTGGTCGTGGTCAGCGGCCACATCCGGGCCATCGCCCAGGTCGCGACCTCGATGGGGCTGGGCAGCGCTCGGGCCAAGGAGCCCGAGCAGGTCATGAGCGCGGCGCTGAATGAACTGCTCGCGGGCCGCGCCGACCGCTTTCCCGCGGTCGCCGCGGCCGTCGCGGCCACCGAGGCCGACCGTGCCTCCCGCGACCGGGCCGGGGAGTTCGGCCTGGAGCGGATCCTGGACGGCCTGGCGGCCTACATGAGCCGGGTGCGGGGCGGCGCTTAGGGCCTGACCGGCCCCGGCACGCCGGGCGCGGCACGCCGGGCGCGGCACGCCGGGCGCGGCACGCCGGCCGCGGCACGCCGGCCGCGGCCAACCCCCGGCCCACTGCCCTCACCCCTAAGACGCCACCCCCACACCACCCTCCGGCAATGACCGCAGCCAGTCGACCAGCAGTCGGTTGACCTCCTCCGGGCGTTCCTGCTGGACCCAGTGGCCGCAGCCGTCGAGGAGGTGGGTGGCGGAGAGGCCGGGGAGGGTGCGGGGGAAGGCCTTGATGGCGTCGGCCAGCCAGTGGGTGGTGGCGTCGTGTTCGCCGCCGATGAAGAGGGCGGGCTGGGTGAGCGGGGCGCCGGTCCAGGCGGCGAGGTCCTCCCAGTCGCGGTCGACGTTGCGGTAGCGGTTGAGTCCGCCGGTCAGGCCGGTGCGCTCGAACTCGGCGGCGTAGAAGTCGAGATCGGCCTCGGTGAGCCAGGAGAGGGGCCGGGGCGGTCCGGCGGGGAAGCGGTCGGACATCCTGCCGCCCGGGGGGATGGCGAAGAGGCCGGGGCCGGAGGTGGGCGGGGCGTCGCCCGAGAGTCCGGCGTAGAAGCCGGCGAGCCAGGTGCGGACATCGGGTTCGATCTCCGCCTCCGCCCGGCCCGGCTCCTGGAAGTAGTTGATGTAGAACTCCTCGGCGCCGCCGATGCGCGCGAAGGCCTCGGTGGGGCGGGTCGCGCCGCGCGGCGTGTACGGCACGCTCAGCAGCGCCACGGCGGTGAAGACGTCGGGGCGCAGCAGCGCCGAGTGGGCGGCGATGGGTGAGCCCCAGTCGTGGCCCGCGATGACGGCGGTCTCCTCGCCGAGGGCGCGCACCACGGCGGCGTTGTCGGCGACATGGGCCAGCATCCGGTAGGCCGCCACCTCGCGGGGCTTCGAGGAGCGTCCGTAGCCGCGTACGTCGAGGGCGACCGCCCGGTAGCCCGCCGCGGCGAGGGCGGGGAGCTGGTGGCGCCACGAGTACCACGACTCGGGAAATCCGTGGACCAGCAGGACGAGCGGTCCGGTGCCCTGCTCCACCAGGTGGATGCGGCCGCCGGGGACCTCGACCGTGCGGTGGGTGGCCGGCGGGACGGCGGCGGACCGGTCCGGTGTCTCTCCCGGGGGCGGGGGCGTCGTCTCGGCGGACTGCGGCATGGTTCCTCCTGGGGCGAGTACGGCCGTGCTCATGAGGGCGGTGGACGGGGCCGGCGGGGTGTCATGCCCCGCCGTGGCCCGGCCCGCTCCGCCACGATCATGGCGCGGCCGGCCCGGCGGGCGCGAGGGTTCTTGCCGGAACGGCAAACGCCCCTCGCGGAAGCCGGGTTGCGCCTGCTACAACCGCACCGATTTCCGCGGCCCCTGCTTCGCGCCCGTCAACAGGCCGTGCAGGGAGGCGAATTCGTCCACGCACTTGGCGGTGCCGTTGACCACGCAGTCCAGGGGCTCGTCGGCGACCCGGACCGGGACGCCCATCTCCTGGCGCAGCCGCCGGTCCAGGCCGCGGAGCAGAGCGCCGCCGCCGGTGAGGGCGATGCCGTGCTCGACGATGTCGCCGGAGAGCTCGGGCGGGCAGTCGTCGAGGGTGCGGTGGACGGCGCGGACGATCGCGTCGACGGGCTCGGCCAGCGCCTCGCGGATCTCCTCCTCGGTGATCTCCTGGATGCGGGGCAGGCCGTTGACGTGGTCGCGGCCGCGGACGGTGTAGGTGGACGGGCGGTCCGGTTCGCCGTCCTCGTCGACGTCGACCGGCGTCCAGACCGCCGAGCCGATGGCGATCTTGATGTCCTCGGCGGTGCGCTCACCGATGTCCAGGGCGTGCTTCTTCTTGATGTAGGCGCTGACGGCCGCGTCCATGGCGTCTCCGGCGACCCGTACGGACTGGGCGGTGACCAGGCCGCCCATGGAGACGACGGCGACCTCGGTGGTGCCGCCGCCGATGTCCACCACCATGCAGCCGACCGGCTCGTCCACCGGGAGGCCGGCGCCGATCGCGGCGGCCATCGGCTCCTCGATGAGGTGCACTTCGCGGGCGCCGGCACCCCGGGCGGAATCGACGACCGCGCGCCGTTCGACGCCGGTGATGCCGGAGGGGACGCAGATGACGACCCGTGGCCGGGAGAAGCGGCGGCTGGGCAGGGCCTTCTTCATCAGGGCGCGGAGCATCTGCTCGGCGGCGTCGAAGTCGGCGATGACGCCTTCGCGCAGCGGGCGCATCGCGGTGATGCCGGACGGGGTGCGGCCGATGGTCCGCTTGGCTTCCAGGCCCACGGCGATCACCGCACCGGCGGCGTTGACCGCGACGACGGACGGCTCGTTCAGCACCACGCCCTTGCCGCGGGCGTACACCAGGGTGTTGGCGGTGCCGAGGTCGATGCCTATGTCGTACGTACCGGACGAAGTGCTGGAGGCCATGGGGGGTTCGTGTGCTCTCTCGCGACGGGGTGGGTTCCCGGGGCATTGCGCTTCAGACAACCCCATGGGCTACCAATAGCGTTCATTGCGGGCAACTGTTAAGACTACCGGGGACGCCGATTGGTTCCCCTCCGTACCGCCCCCTCTCTCCGCTCACCGGCTGCTGTTCTCCTCGGCGCCGCGGGCTTCCCCGCGGTCGGTGTCCGGCTCCCTGGACAGTGCCTCGGCCAGGTCGTCGAGGGCGTCGAGAAGCAGGTCCGCGACGCGCAGGGCGACACCACGGTTCTCGTCCTCCGCGTCCCATCTCTCCCATACGGCCCGCAGCTCGGTCCAGTTCAATGCGCCCCGTTCCCGGACCGCCTGAGTGGCCTCCTCCAGGGAGGCCCGCAGCTCGAAGGCGAACGCGGTGGCACCCGGCGAGGACGCGGCGTCCCGTTCGGGGAGGTGAACCTCCAGGATCATGGTGACCCGGCCCATGGTGGCGAGCGCGGCACCGGCCGCCTTCGCCGAGGCGGGCGACAGACCGCGGTGGCGTACGGGTTCCTTCTCGGCGCGGGCCTCGCTCTCCTCCCAGGCGGCGCGGGCGGCCCGGGAGTCCAGCAGGGCGTCGCGGACCTGCCGGGGACGGCGTTCGGCGGGCGTGGCGTACAGGTCGAACACGGCCAGGGCGTAGTCCCCGTTGGCGGCCAGCCAGGCGGCGAGACCGTCGCGGAGCCTGGG
This sequence comes from Streptomyces sp. P9-2B-2, assembly GCF_030406865.1. Classification (NCBI taxonomy): domain Bacteria; kingdom Bacillati; phylum Actinomycetota; class Actinomycetes; order Kitasatosporales; family Streptomycetaceae; genus Streptomyces; species Streptomyces sp. P9-2B-2. The sequence continues at coordinate 3,269,225 of NZ_CP129126.1, forward strand.
TGTCTCCCAGGCGGGGAACAGCGCGTACGACAGCATCGCCAGCAGCCCGCCGAGGAGGGTGAGCACGACGCGCTCCTGGACGGTCTGTTCCCAGCCCGCCCCGGCGATGCCCAGCAGGAAGACGACATAGGCGGCCACACACGCCGAGGTCACCGAGAAGCCGGTGCGCATCAGCAGATACATCAGCGCGACACAGACCACGGCCAGCCCGGCGCTGACGTACATGCTCGGATGCGCCAGCGCCATCAGCGCCCCGGCGATACCGACGCCGACGAGCGTGCCGCAGAAACGGGCGACCCCGCGCGAGTAGGTCTGGGCGAAGTCGGGGCGCATCACCATGACGGAGGCGAGCGGCGCCCAGTAGCCGTGGCCGAACGGGAGCGCGGTGCCCAGCAGATAGCCGGCCGCGGCGACCGCGGCGACCCGGAGGGCGTGCCGGAAGATGTGCGAGGTCCAGCGGGCCTCCCGGTGCAGGGCGCGCAGGGCGCCCGGTACCAGCCGGGGGACGCTGGGGCGCAGCAGATGGCCGCGTTCGGCCTCGGTGGTGGGGCGGGTGGCCTCGACCGGCTCATCGGTGAGTTCGACGGCGTCGGCGAGCAGGGAGATCAGGCGGTAGGCGGAGCGGCGGGCGGCCCCGTGGAGCATCGGGCCGGTCGCGGGGACTTCGAGGGTGGCCATCGCCTCGGGCGGCAGCCGGACCGGCTTCGCGTGCCGTACGGCATGGGCGACGGCGTCCAGGACGGTGGCCGCGGCGCCCAGCAGATTGCGGACCCGGTCGCGTTCGGGGCCGTCCGTCGGGGCGCCGACGACCGGGTCGGCGAGGGCGGCGAGGACCGGCCGGACGCGTTCGGCGAGGCCGCGGGGGCCGTGCAGTTGTACGGGGCGGCGGCGGGCCTGACGCGGGGTCACGGCGGAGGCGAGCCGGGCGTCCATCAGGGGTGCCGGGTCGAACGGGGCCACCGGGTCGTGCCGCAGCCGCCGGGCGTAGTCGGCCTCGGCGGCCAGGGCGTCGGCGAGCGCATCGCGCTGGACGCCCCAGGGGCGGACCGGGAAGACCACGATGAGGGTGGCCTGGACGAGGCCGCCGAAGAAGATCAGCGCGGCGTGTTCGGCCGCGCCGAGGACGGACGTCGGCAGGGTGACGGTGACCAGCATGATCGCCACGGTCTGGGTGCCGGCCAGCCCGGAGACCGGGCCGATCGCCCAGGCCATGCCCGCCAGGAAGGTCCAGCCGGCCAGCAGCAGGACGAACGCGACGACATGGGCGGCGGCCAGATAGCCGAGGAAGGTGGAGACCGCCAGCGCACCCGCGACGGCGAGCGCGAGCACCGGCCGCGGCCGCATGCTGCGCTGGAAGGTGACGATGCCGGAGGAGAACGCGCCGAAGGCGGAGGAGACCGCCAGCGCCGGATCGCCCAGCCACAGGCACAGCCCGATGACGATGGCGACGCCGGCCGAGCCGCGGATCGCGATCAGGGGGGTGAGCTTGGTCCGCTCGATGGTCAGCCCCGAGCGGGCGGCGTCCTTGAGCGCACGCGACCAGGTCATAGCGCGAGGATACGGGGCCGGAGGCGGGGGTTCCGGAATGTCCCGAGCGGGCTCCGCGTCCCCGCGCGCCGCCCGCGCACCGGGAAAATCCCGGTAAAACCGCCTTCCCGCTCCGTGGACAACATCCCAGGTCACCAAGGGGATGCCGGCATTCCGGACGGGCGGTGCGAGGAAGCCGACACCCCGGTGAGGAAACCGGGGGCCTGGCCGCCGCCCTCTTGCTCCCCAGCCGGGACAAGTCCCGGGTGTCCGGCAAGGAGAAAGACCCGTGCACAGAGCCCTGTTCCGCCCGGTGATCGCACTGATCGCCCTGACCGTCCTCGCCGCCACGGCCGGCTGCGGCACCAGCGCCTCCCAGGCCGCCCCCGTCCGGTTCGCAAGCACCCAGGCCGACGCCGCGGTCCACGCCGGCCCGCCCGGGAAGCGGTCGCTGGTGCAGTGGCCCACCCGGCCGATCAGCTTCGACGAGGAGAGCCGGGTCGGCGGGGCGGGCGGGAACACCCCGATCGGCGTGACCACCCTGCACGGCCCGAAGTCGGGCTTCACCGGGAAGGTCTGGGTCTGGGCCCCGCCGGAGTACTACGAGAAGCGGAACGCGCACAAGGGCTTCCCGGTGATGGAGGCGCTGCCCGGCTCGTACGGCTACCCCGTCAACTACTGGAAGGGCGCCGACCTCAAGCTCCAGGAGAACCTCGCCCGCTGGTCGAAGAACGGCAGCAGCCTGCCGTTCATCGTCGTCATGCCGGTGCTCAACCCCGACGACAAGCAGTACTACGACGGCAGCGACATACCGGGCCAACCGAAGATCGGCACCTGGCTCAGCCAGGACGTGCCCGACCTCGTACGACAGAACTTCCGCACCCTCAAAACACGCGACGCCTGGGCGGTCATGGGCTCCTCGTCGGGCGGCTTCGCGGCGCTGAAGAACGTGCTCCAGAACCCGGACACGTTCAAGGTGGCGATACCCAACGGGCCGGACATCGTGCCCGACTCACCGCTGTGGAACGGCCACGCCCGCGAGGAGCGGGAGAACAACCCGGAGGTGCTGGCCCGCCGGCTGATGGCACGCGGCGGACCGGACGTCTACCTCGCCTTCCAGGACGGCTCCCGGGAGAACACGGTGCTGCCGAAGGTGCGGAAGTTCCTCGCGCAATACGGGCACGGCCCGCTGCACACCCGCCTCCAGATAGTGCCGGACGGCACCCACAGCGCGGCCACCTACGTACGGGGCCTGGGCGAGGGCACGATGCGCTGGGTCAGCGCGCACATGCAGGGGCCGACGGCCTGACGGGGCGGGCCCGGGGGCGGACGCCGCGGTGGGCGGCCACCGTCACGCCCACCCGGCCCCGCCGTCCCGCCGCCCCGTCCCCGCCCTAGGACACCACGTCCTTGCGCGCGAACCCCCGGAACGCCAGCGCGCACAGCACCAGGGCGTACGCCACCGAGACCGCCGAGCCCTGGATCATCCCGGACCACTCCATCCGGGGCTGGAGGGCGTCCGCCCAGGAGTACTGCCAGTGCGCGGGCAGCACGTTCCGCCAGGTGCCCAGGGCGGTGACCTGGTCGAGGACATTGCCGACGATGGTCAGCCCGACGGCGCCGCCGACCGCGCCCAGCGGCGCGTCGGTCACCGTCGACAGCCAGAACGCCAGGGCCGCGGTGACCAGCTGGCTGACGAAGACATAGCCGACCACGACGGCCAGCCGCGGCACCGCCTCGCCCGCGGACAGCGCGCCGCCGGTGGGCAGTTGCAGCGGGCCCCAGCCGTACGCGGCGCTGCCCACACCCAGCGCCACCAGCGGCAGCAGCAGCATCGCGGCGGCGCTGAACAGCAGCCCCACGGTGAGCTTGCTCAGCAGCAGCCGGGCCCGCGGGACCGGCGCGGCGAGCAGATAGCGCAGCGAGGCCCAGCTCGCCTCCGACGCGACCGTGTCACCGCAGAACAGCGCCACCGGCACCACCAGCAGAAAGCCCGCGGAGACGAAGAGCGCGGTGGCGGCGAAGTTGCCGCCGGACGCGGTGGCGGTGTCCATCAGGGTGATCCGGCCGTTGCCCCGGCCGGCCGGGTCGCCGCCGATCGCGAACGCCGCGACCAGCACGAACGGCAGCGCCGTCAGGATGGCGGCGCTCACCAGCGTGCGGCGGCGCCGCAGCTGGCGGCGGGCCTCGACGCGCAGCGGGAGGGTGCGGCGCGGACGGTAGCCCGCCGCCCGCGCCATGGGGGTCGCGGTCATCGGTCCCCTCCGATCAGGGTGAGGAAGGCGTCCTCCAGGCGTCGGTGCGGGCCGACGCGGTCCACCGGCACCCCCAGCCGGAGGAGTTCGGTGAGCAGTTGGGGCGTGTCGGCGCCGTCCAGCCGTACCAGCAGGCCGCCCTCGGCGCGTACGGCGGAGGCGACACCCGGCAGCGCGGCCACCTTCTCCACCACGGCGTCGTCGACTTCCTCCGCGACCCCGACCAGCAGGGTGTCGCCGGAGCCGACGATCTCGGCGACCGGACCTGCCTGCACCAGCCGGCCGCGGTCCATGACGACCAGATGCGTACAGCTCTGCTCGACCTCGGACAGCAGATGGCTGGAGACGATGACGGTGCGGCCGGCCGCGGCGTAGCGGATCATCACGTCCCGCATCTCCCGGATCTGCGGCGGGTCGAGCCCGTTCGTCGGCTCGTCGAGGATCAGCAGATCGGGCAGGCCGAGCATGGCCTGGGCCAGAGCGAGGCGCTGGCGCATGCCCTGGGAGTAGGTGCGCACGGCACGCTGGAGGGCGTCGCCGAGACCGGCGATCTCCAGCGCCTCGTCGAGGTGTGCGTCGGCGGCGGGCCGGCCGGTGGCCTCCCAGTAGAGGTCGAGGTTGGCGCGGCCGGACAGATGCGGCAGGAATCCGGGACCCTCCACGAACGCGCCGACCCGCGACAGCACCGGGGCGCCCGGCCGGACGGCGTGCCCGAAGATCCTGATCTCGCCCTCGTCCGGCGTGATCAGCCCCATCAGCATCCGCAGAGTGGTGGTCTTGCCGGCGCCGTTGGGCCCGAGCAGCCCCAGCACCTGCCCCTTCTCGACGCGGAAGGACAGCTCCCGTACGGCATACCTGTCGGTGGACTTGGCGTACCGCTTGCTCAGCCCGCCGATCTCCAGCGGGACCTCGGCGAGCGCCTCGTCGGGCGCGGGCGCCGAGGTCCGGCGGCGGGCGGTGAGCAGCAGCAGCGCGGCCACCACCGCGGCAGCGGCCGGCAGCTCCCAGGTCCAGGCGGGCAGCGGGGCGGCGGCGCTGCGCACCTCGGGCGCGGTGGGCACGTCGAGGGCATCGCCCTTCAGGGAGACGGTGTAGGTGGCGGGTTCGGCTGGGGAGGCATAGCCCAGGTCGGTGGCGGAGAGCACCAGCCGCATCCGGTGGCCGGCCGCGAAGTCATGGTCGACGGCGGGCATCCGGAGCCGCACGGTCCGGCCCTCGCCGGCGTCCTTGATCCGGTACGGCGTGACGAGCTGGGACGGCAGCACCTGGCGGCGGCCGTCCGGGCCGACGTCGTAGACCTTGGCGAAGAACACCGCGTCCGGTCTGTCGGAGCGGACATGGACGGTGGCGGTGGGGCTGCCGGTGAGATGGACGGAGGTGCGCAGCGGCGCCGATTCGAAGCGGGCGTACTGGCCGGAGAAGTCCAGCGACAGACCGCCGGCGCCGAGCGAGGAGAGGTTGCCGAGCGCGCCGACGCCGGGCACCGCGGAGATCGCCGGCGGTCCGGCACCGGGCGGGTTGCTGAAGGTCTGGGTGCGGCCGGCCAGCCGGATCCGGCGCGGGTCGTGGTCCAGTCCGGCGTAGCGGTCCGCGTGCGCGCCGCGCAGCCGCACCGCGCCGTTGGTGGAGTCCACTCCCCCGCTGCGGCTGATACGGAACCCGGGCCCGGTGTCGGCGTGCTTGTCGCCCTTGAGATAGCGGTCGAACCAGGTCTTCGTCCGCGCCTCCAGGCGGGCGGCCTCCCGGTCGCCGCCGTCGTGCCCGCCGGAGATCCAGTCGACGCCGACCGGTGCCCCGTTCTCGCGGAGCTTCTTGTAGAGGGCGTCGGACTGGTCGAGCGGGAACAGCGAGTCGGTCTGGCCCTGCATGATCAGGGTCGGCACCTTGATGCGGTCGCCGACGGCGGACGGGCTGCGATCCGCCAGGAGCTTCCGGGCGGCGTCGTCCGGCCGGCCGTGGACGGCGACCCGCTGGTACATCCGGCACAGCTCGGGCTCGAACCGCCCGCAGCCCCCGGACGTGGTGGGCGCGGGCCCCGGCGAGCCGGTGGCGGTGCCGGCCGAGCCGGTGGTGAAGAAGATCCCGGCCCACAGCTTCTTGAACACACCGTGCGGGAAGAGGGCGTCGGCGAGGTTCCAGTAGGTGATCTGCGGGGCGATGGCGTCGACCCGCCGGTCGTGGCCGGCCGCCAGCAGCGAGATCGCCCCGCCGTAGGAGCCGCCGGCCACCCCCACCCGGGGGTCGCCGACCTTGTCGAGCTGCACCTCGGGGCGCTCGGCCAGCCAGTCGATCAGCCGGCGGACGTCGGCGACCTCACCCTCCGCGGCGTTCAGGCCGATCCTGCCGGTGGACTTCCCGAAGCCGCGCGCCGACCAGGTCAGCACGGCGTAACCGTCCCGGGCCAGCTGCTCGGCCTGGGGGCGGAGGTTGGCCTTGCTGGCGCCGAAGCCGTGAGCGAGCAGCACCGCGGGCCGCCGCCCGGAGCCGCCCCCCGCGGTGAAGTAGGAGGTGTCGATCCGCACCTTCTTCGCGCTGCCGGGCTTGTCCGGCATCGTCATCAGCCGGTCCGTACGGTGCACGGCGGGCGCGGCGTCCGAGGAGGCGGCCGCCCAGGTGCCGCCTCCTATGAGGACGGCCAGCGCGCCCGCGGCGGCGTACCAGCGCCGGCCGCGCAATCGGATACCTCGGAGATCCATACCGTGAATCCTAGGGAGGACCCGGACCGGGCGGCCGGTACCCCGGGCGGAACCCGGCAGCCTCCCTGGGGAGTAGGGTGCGCCCTCCCGTACCGCGGATGCTGTACCGGGGCGGGGCCGCCAGGGGCCCGCCGGGACCGGCCGAGGCGGCGGTGCGCGCCCGTGCCGGGCAGGGCCGCCTACCTCGGCAGGACGACCCGCATGATCAGCCCGCCGCCCTCCCGCGGCTGCGCCGTGATGCTCCCGTCGTGCGCCCGCACCACCGACCGCACGATCGACAACCCCAGACCCACACCCTTGTCACTGCCCGTGCGCTCGGTCCGCAGCCGCCGGAACGGCTCAAAAAGATTCTCCACCTCATACGCCGGCACCACCGGCCCCGTATTGGCCACCACCAACACCGCACACCCCGGCTGCGGCTCCGTCACCACCTCCACCCAGCCCCCCTCCGGCACGTTGTACCGCACCGCGTTCTGCACCAGATTCAACGCGATCCGCTCCAGCAACACCCCGTTGCCCTGCACAAACACCTGCTGACGCGCCCCACGCAACACCACCCCTTGGCATGCGCCTCCTCCCGCGTCTGATCCACCGCCTGCGCCGCCACCTCCGACACATCCACCGGCTTCTTGTCCACCACCCGGTTCTCACTCCGCGCCAGCAGCAACAGCCCCTCCACCAACTGCTCACTGCGCTCATTCGTCGCCAACAGCGTCTTGCCCAACTGCGCCAGCTCCGGCGACGCCGCCGGATCCGCCAGCTGCACCTCCAGCAACGTCCGATTGATCGCCAACGGCGTCCGCAACTCATGCGACGCATTCGCCACAAACCGCCGCTGCGACTCAAACGCCCGGTCCAACCGGTCCAGCATCTGATCGAACGTGTCCGCCAACTCCTTCAACTCATCATCCGGACCCCCCAACTCGATCCGACGATGCAGATCCGAACCCGCCACCCGCTGCGCCGTCCGCGTAATCCGCCCCAACGGCGACAACACCCGCCCCGCCATCGCATAACCAAAAGCGAACGCCACCACCGTCAGGCCGAGCAGAGCAGTCAGCGAGTGGTTCAGGAAGCTGTGCAGCGCCCCTGCACGCTGGCCGTGGAGGCAGTCGCTGATCGCCGCGTTGATCTCGCCGACCGTGCCGAGCGACGACAGACCGGGACAACCGACAATGCCCACCCGGAGGTCGGTGCCGAAAATCCGGAACTCCGGGGTGCCCTCCGCGAGGGTCTGGGCCACCAGGATGTAGATGAGCGTGAGCAGGACGACCCCGGCCACCAGGAACATGCCGCCGTAGAGCAGCGTCAGCCGTATCCGGATGGTGGGGCGCAGCCACGGCGGCGGGCGGCGCCGCGGCTCGGGCTCCGTGGGGGGCGCCGGCGGCAGGCGCGGCGGCGCGGGTGCCTGGGAAGCGGGTGCCAAGGCGCTCAACCCCGGGGAGCCGGCGAAGCGGGCATCGCGACCGGTAGCGGGGCAAGAGGTAAACGCACGACTGATCCTTCCTCAGATGCCTTAAGCCACAGGACAGTTGCCAGGCACGTGCCATCCTGCACAAAGGGGTCATAAACCGGCAGTAAACAACGGTTCACCTCCCGGCCACACAGCCGTGCCCCCACCTGCCCTTTCCGCACCGGGCATGCCGCCGGGGCCCGTGGGACGAGCCCCGGCGGCGTGCCGTACGGGGACTAGCCGGCGGCCGGTTCCGGCACCGTCAGCCGGTAGCGCGCGAGCCGGTCATCGCTGCTCCAGCGCACCAGCCCGGCCTTCTCCAGGACCCGGCCGGACGCCGGGTTCGACAGCTCCACGTCCGCGCACACCGTGCGCACACCCGGCGCCGTGCACGCGAACGCCGCCATGGCGCGGGCGGCCTCGGTGGCATAGCCGCGACCCTGCCGGGACGGCACGACGCCGTAGCCCAACTCCAGCGCCCCGTCGCGCGGCGGCCAGAACAGCCCGATGGCGCCGACCACCGCGCCGCCGTCCCGTTCGAGGATCTGCCGCTGGCCGTACACGCCACGGGCGTCGGGGTTATCGGCGGTGAAGCCGGCGATGACCTGGTCAACGTCGGCGGGGAAGTCCGCCGCCCAGTGCGGCTGCCGCGTCCCGTCGAGCACGGCGGCGAGCTCACCGTCGGTCCAGGGCCGCAGCAGCAGCCGGGCGGTGCGCAGTTCCGCACCGTTCAGCGCGAAGGCGGAGTCCGGGGAGCCGGGGGAGGCCGCGGCATCACGGGAATCAGCGGAATCGGAGGAATCGGAGGAATCGGAGGAAAGGAAAGAAGAAGACACGCGTCACTCCTGGTCGTTCGTCGACGACCGGGCCGCGCTCAGGACATCGGACGCTCAGGCGTCCCGCTCAGGCGGCGGCCCGGACAAGGGCATGCTGATGAGGCGTCTGGCGGGCCATATTCATCAACCTCCCTCGTCCGGCGGTGATCGCGCTCCGGGCGCGTGCCGTCGCACCGTATCAACCTGCGGGCGGCCGCCCCCAGTTGTTTTCCGCGGGCGGGCCGCCGGGACCGGCAGCCCGGGGTCAGTACTGCGGCGGTCCGAACCCGCCCTGCGGGTGCGGCGGAGTGCCGGGCTGCATCGGCGGGACGCCGGGCGGCGGCATCGGCGGGACACCGGGCGCCGGCATCGGCGGGACACCGGGCGCCGGCATCGGCGGACCGCTGACCGGGGGCACCTGCCCGGCGGGCGGCTGCCAGACCGGCGGGGCCATCGGGCCGGGCGGCGGTACGAAGCCGGGGGCGGCGAACTGCGGGGCCTGGGACGGCGGATACCAGGCGGCGGCGACCGGCTCACCGCGGCCCATCAGGAACAGCAGGGCCACCGAGCCGAACAGGTCCAGCGCCAGCTGGAGACGGTTGATGAAGTCCATGCCCGGCACGGCGCCGGACAGCTCGAACAGGTTGCCGTTGACGGCCATTCCGATCACCGCGAGCAGGGCGCCGGGCAGCGACACCACCGACAGCCCGATGGCCAGCCCGCGGGCCGCGGGGCCGCGCATCAGGCTGCTGAGCGCGGCCGGCGCGGTCAGCACGAGGAAGAACACGGCGGACCAGCCGGAGGCCATTCCCAGCAACGCGCCGAGACCGCCGCCCTTGCCGAAGTAGAACATGGCGAAGAATTCGCTGCCGCCCTCCACCAGCATGTAGCCGTGCCAGACCAGGAGGAGCAGCACCATCGCGCCGAGGATCAGACCGGCCACCACACCGGCCGTCCTGACCGGGCGCATCGGCGGGTCACTGGGCTTCTGGCGCGGCCAGGAACGCATCCCGGCGAGCAGCACGATGCCCGCGACCAGACACAGCGGGAACATCCCCAGGCTGCTCAGGAAGACGCCGTCGAAGGTGTCGGTGCTCGTTTCGGCATGCCGGAACCAGCGGTCGTCGCTGGTGTGGCTGCCGACGCTGACGAGGGCCTGCAGCACGGTGCCGAAGGTCAGGGTGGTGGCGACGGCCAGCAGCCCGCCGGCCACCCGCTGCCCCGCGAACGCCGTGAAGACCGCCGCCAACAGCACCAGGGCCAGCCCGAAATGGAACGGGGTGGTGACCTGGTTCAGTCCGCCGTCGTTCTGGTAGGTCCAGTTCTCCCAGACGCCGTCCAGGCCGAACTGGCTGAGGTCGACGACGATCCAGGTGGCGAAGAAAAGGAAGAACAGCAGGCAGAAAATCCCGCCGGTGATACGGGCGCCCTTGGCGAGCGCCATGGATTGTTGCATCTCATCCCCCGTTGTGTCCGTGCTGCGCGAGGAAGCACGGTAACAACGCACCGGCAGGCCGGGGACACCACCATCGCCCGCACATGCCGGACCCCCGGCCGGCGGGGGTCCGGCCGGGGGTCCGTCTGGACGTCCTCAGTGGTTGCTGGGGAAGCCCAGGTTGATGCCACCGTCGGACGGGTCCGGCCAGCGGGTGGTGACGACCTTGCCGCGGGTGTAGAAGTGCACGCCGTCGTTGCCGTAGATGTGGTGGTCGCCGAAGAGCGAGTCCTTCCAGCCACCGAAGGAGTGGTAGCCGACCGGCACCGGGATCGGCACGTTCACGCCGACCATGCCGGCCTCGACCTCCATCTGGAAGCGGCGGGCCGCGCCGCCGTCCCGGGTGAAGATCGCGGTGCCGTTGCCCCACGGCGAGCTGTTCATCAGGGCGATGGCCTCGTCGTAGGTCTCGACGCGGACCACGGACAGCACCGGGCCGAAGATCTCGTCGCGGTAGGCGTCCATCTCGGGCGTGACGTTGTCCAGGAGGGAGACCCCCATCCAGTGGCCGTCCTCGTAGCCCTCGACGGTGTAGCCGCTGCCGTCGATGACGACATCGGCGCCCTGGGCCGCGGCACCCGTGACGTACGAGGCGACCTTGTCGCGGTGGACCTTGGTGATCAGCGGGCCCATCTCGGAGGCCGGGTCGTCGCCGGGGCCGATCCGCAGCTTGTCGGCGCGCTCCTTGATCTTGCCGATCAGCGGGTCGGCGGTCTCGCCGACGGCCACCACGACGGAGATCGCCATGCAGCGCTCACCGGCCGAACCGTACGCGGCGTTGATCGCGGAGTCCGCGGCCAGGTCCAGGTCGGCGTCCGGCAGGACCAGCATGTGGTTCTTGGCGCCGCCCAGCGCCTGCACCCGCTTGCCGTTGGCGGTGCCGGTGGTGTGGATGTAGCGGGCGATGGGGGTGGAGCCGACGAAGGAGACCGCGGCGATGTCCGGGTGCGCCAGGATCGCGTCGACGGCCACCTTGTCGCCGTTGACGACATTGAGTACACCGTCGGGCAGCCCCGCCTCGGCGGCCAGCTCGGCGAGCTTGAGGGCGGCGCTCGGTACCTTCTCGCTCGGCTTGAGGACGAAGGTGTTACCGCAGGCGATGGCCAGCGGGAACATCCACATCGGCACCATCGCCGGGAAGTTGAACGGCGTGATGCCGGCGACCACACCGAGCGACTGGCGGATCGAGGAGACATCGACCCGGGTGGAGACCTGGGTGGACAGCTCGCCCTTGAGCTTCTCGGGGATACCGCAGGCCAGCTCCACGATCTCCAGACCGCGGGCGACCTCGCCGAGCGCGTCGGAGTGCACCTTGCCGTGCTCGGCGGTGATCAGCTGCGCGATCTCCTCGCGGTGCGCGTCGAGCAGCTCGCGGTACTTGAACAGCACCGAGGTGCGCTTGGCCAGGGAGCTGCTGCCCCAGGTCCGGAAGGCTTCCTTGGCCGCGCGGACGGCCGCGTCCACCTCGTCGGCCGAGGCGAAGGCGACCTGCTTCTCCTGGGCGCCGGTGGCCGGGTTGTAGACCGGGCCGAAGTTGCCGGAGACGCCCTCGACGGGCTTGCCGCCGATCCAGTGGCTGAGGGTCTTCATGCGAGGGGCCTTTCTGGGTGACGACTTCGAGCGGGAGTCAGAGGTGGCGGCGCCGTCCGGCGGCGTGCCGGTCGTACGCCTCGCGTGCGGCCACCGCCGCCGGACGTGTCGCGGTCTCGGCAACAGGAACATCCCACCAGGCCTGCGCCTCCGGCGCGCCCGGCACAGTGTCAGCCGTTTCGGTCTCGACGTAGACACATGTGGGCCGGTTCGCGCCACGCGCCTCGGCGAGCGCGGCGCGCAGCTCACCGACGGTGGCCGCGCGCAGCACCCGCATACCGAGCGAGGCGGCGTTGGCCGCCAGATCGACGGGCAGCGGCGCGCCGGTGTACGTGCCGTCCGCGGCGCGGAAGCGGTAGTCGGTGCCGAACCGCTCACCGCCGGTCGCCTGGGACAGCCCGCCGATCGAGGCGTAGCCGTGGTTCTGGATGAGGACGAGGGTGATGGGGATGCCCTCCTGGACCGCGGTGACGATTTCGGTGGGGTTCATCAGATACGTACCGTCGCCGACCAGCGCCCACACCGGCCGGCCGGGGGCGGCCATCCGCACGCCGATCGCGGCGGGGATCTCGTAGCCCATGCAGGAGTACCCGTACTCCAGGTGGTACTGCCGGCGGGACCGGGCGCGCCACAGTTTGTGCAGGTCACCGGGGAGGGAACCGGCCGCGTTGAGGATGATGTCGGTGTCGTCGACGAGGGCGTCCAGTGCCCCGAGCACCTGCGTCTGGGAGGGCCGTACGGAGTCGTCCGCGGCGCCGAACGCGGCGTCCACCCGCCGCTCCCAGGCCGCCTTGTCCGCCCCGTAGGCGGCCTCGTACGCCGCGTCGACGCGGTGCCCGGACAGCTCCTTGGTGAGCGCTTCGAGTCCGGCGCGGGCATCGGCGACGAGCGAGGCGGCGCCGAGCTTATGGGCGTCGAACGGGGCGATGTTGAGGTTCAGGAAGCGCACCCCGGGCGCGGCGAACAGGGTCGCGGAGGCGGTGGTGAAGTCGGTGTAGCGGGTGCCGACACCGATGACCAGATCGGCCTCGCGGGCGAGGGCGTCGGCGGTGGCGGTGCCGGTGTGACCGATACCGCCGATGTCGGCGGGGTGGTCGTACCGCAGCGAGCCCTTGCCGGCCTGGGTGGACGCGACCGGGATGCCGGTGGCGTCGGCGAAGGCGCACAGCGCGTCCTCGGCCTCGGAGTGGTGCACCCCGCCGCCCGCGATCAGCAGTGGCCGGCGGGCACCGCGGATCGCCGCGACGGCCGCCGCGAGGGCATCGGCGTCGGGGAGCGGCCGGGTGACGCGCCAGACCCGGTCGGCGAAGAACTCCTCCGGCCAGTCGTACGCCTCGGCCTGCACGTCCTGCGGCAGCGCGAGGGTCACCGCACCGGTGTCGACGGGGTCGGCGAGCACCCGCATCGCCTGGAGGGCGGCCGGGATCAGCGCCTCGGGCCGGGTGACCCGGTCGAAGTAGCGGGAGACCGGGCGCAGCGCGTCATTGACCGACACATCGCCCGCGTGCGGCACCTCCAGCTGCTGGAGCACCGGGTCGGCGGGCCGGGTGGCGAAGGTGTCGCCGGGCAGCAGCAGGACCGGCAGGCGGTTGACGGTGGCGAGCGCGGCGCCGGTGACGAGGTTGGTGGCGCCGGGGCCGATGGAGGTGGTGACGGCGTGCGCGGAGAGCCGGTCGCACTGCCGGGCGTAGCCGACCGCGGCATGCACCATGGCCTGTTCGTTGCGGCCCTGGAGGTACGGGAGCGCCGGGGGTCCGGGGGTCTCCCCCTGGTGGGACGCGGCCCCGGACTCCAGCAGGGCCTGGCCGAGACCGGCGACATTGCCGTGGCCGAAGATGCCCCAGCAGGCGCTGATCAGGCGGTGCCGGCGGCCGTCCCGCTCGGTGTACTGGTGGGCGAGGAACTCGACCAGGGCCTGCGCGACCGTGAGCCGGCGCGTCGTCGGAACGTTCATCGGGCGGCTCCTGCGGGCGCTTCGTAGAGGGGGAGGCGGGGGTCGACGGGCTGCTCGGGCCAGGTGCCGCGGATCCAGCCGTGATCGGGGTGATCGCAGATCAGCCACTCACGGGTCTCCCCCGGGCCGGCCATCACGTTCAGGTAGTACATGGCGTGGCCGGGCGCGGCGATGGACGGCCCGTGCCAGCCGTCGGGGATCAGGACGGCGTCCCCGCTGCGGACCTCCGCCAGGACATCGGTGCCGCGGCCCTGCCCCGAGGGGCTCACGCGCTGGTATCCGACGCCGTCCGTACCGTGCGCGGACTCGATCTCGAAGTAGTAGATCTCCTCCAGCTCGGACTCCTCACCGGGGCGGCACTCGTCGTGCTTGTGCGGCGGGTACGAGGACCAGTTGCCGCCGGGGGTGAGCACCTCCACCGCGATCAGCCGGTCGCACGCGAAGGTGCCCGCCGCGCCGAAGTTGTTGACCTGGCGGGAGCAGTTGCCGGTGCCGCGCAGCTCCACGGGGACGCCGGACGCCGGGCCGTAACGGGCCGGCAGGCGGTTCTCGCAGCGGGCGCCGGTGAGCGCGAAGCGGCCACCGGACCCGGCCTCGATCCGGACGTGCGCGTCGCGCGGGACGTAGGCGAAGTCCGTGACCCCGCTGAACACGCTCTCCCGGCCGGTCAGTTCGAAGGTCTCGCCGTCGTCGGTCAGCACCGTGCAGCCGCCGGACAGCGGCAGCACGATCCATTCGCTGTCGCCGGTGGCGAAGGAGTGGTGGGCACCGGGCGGCAGCTCCAGGACACGCAGCGAGGAGTAGCCCCAGCCGGCCCGCTCCGGGTCGATGTCCAGGGCGTACGGGCCCGCTGCCGCGGCTCCGGCCCCCAGATGGAATTCAGTGCTCATATATCGAGTCTCCTGCGGAATACGCGGCGTTCACAGCAGGCCCACGGCGGTGTCCACGGCGGCCGCGACATCCCCGTCGGCGGGGTAGAGCAGGGAGCGGCCGACGACCAGGCCCTGCACGGTCGGCAGCCGCAGCGCCTTGCGCCACTTCTCGTAGGCGGCTTCCTGGTCCTGCACGGTGCTGCCGACATCGCCGCCGAGCAGCACGGTCGGCAGGGTGGTGGTCTCGCAGACCCGGGCCATGGCGTCGGGGTCGTCGGTGACCGGCAGTTTGAGCCAGGTGTAGGCGGAGGTGCCGCCGAGTCCGGAGGCGATGGCCACGGAGCGGGTGACGGCTTCGGGGCTCAGGTCGTTGCGGACCGTGCCGTCCGCCCGGGAGGAGAGGAACGGCTCGACGAAGACGGGCAGCTGCCGCTCGGCCATCGCGTCGATGGCGCGGGCGGTGGCCTCCAGGGTGGACAGCGAACCGGGGTCGCGGTAGTCGATGCGCAGCAGCAGTTTGCCGGCGTCGAAACGGAGCCGGGCGAGGTCCTCGGGCCGGTGGCCGGTGAACCGGTCGTCCATCTCGAACGAGGCACCCGCCAGCCCGCCGCGGTTCATGGAACCCATCACGACCTTGCCGTCGAGGGCGCCGATCAGCAGCAGGTCCTCCAGTATGTCGGCGGTGGCCAGCACCCCGTCCACACCCGGCCGCGACAGCGCCAGCACCAGACGCTCCAGCAGGTCGAAGCGGTTGGCCATGGCGAGCTGCCGGTCACCGACGGCCAGCGCGCCACGGGCCGGGTGATCAGCGGCGACGATCATCAGCCGCCCGCTGTCACCGAGCAGCGGCCGACGGGCACGACGGGCGGCGGCCTCCGCGACAGCTTCAGGATGCCGGGCCCGCAACATCGCAAGGTCACTGATCCGAGGAGTCAAGGCTCAACTCACCTTCTTGAGTACACAGGTGGAGGGGGTGCGGCGGACGGGGCGGGGGCCGGGCGTGGGGGTTATCGGGGGCCTGGCCACGACGCTCACCGCCCGGCCAGGAACGCGTCGACCTCGTCGGCCGTCGGCATCGCGGAGGAGCAGGCGAGGCGGGAGGCGACGATGGCGCCCGCGGCGTTGGCGTAGCGCATCATCGGCGCCAGCTCCCAGCCGGCGAGCAGCCCGTGGCACAGCGCCCCGCCGAACGAATCGCCGGCGCCCAGGCCGTTGACGACCTCGACGGGGGTGGGCGGGACCTCGGCGGTGCGGCCGTCGCGGTGGACGGCGAGCACCCCCTTGGGGCCCTGTTTGATGACGGCGAGTTCGACGCCCATGTCCAGCAGCGCCTCGGCGCAGGCCTTGGGCTCGCGCAGCCCGGTGGCGACCTCGGCCTCATCCACATTGCCGACCGCCACGGTGACGTGCCGCAGCGCCGCTTCGTAATACGGCCGGGCGGTGGCCCTCGCCGCGGCCCCGGTCGCCCCGCCGTCCCCGGAGGCGCCGCCCTCACCGCCCCAGAACATAGGCCGCCAGTCGAGGTCGAAGACGGTGGTGCCCACCTTGGCGCGGGCCTCCAGCGCGGCAAGGGTGGCGCTGCGGCTGGGCTCCTCGCACAGCCCCGTGCCGGTGATCCAGAAGATCCGGGCCGCCGCGATGGCGTCCTGATCCAGTTCCTCGGGCCGGATGACCAGGTCAGGGGCCTTCGGCCGACGGTAGAAGTAGAGCGGGAAGTCATCCGGCGGAAAGATCTCGCAGAAGGTGACCGGCGTCGGGTAGGCGTCAACGGCGGTCACCCAGCGGTCGTCCACCCCGAAGTCACGCAGCGCCTGGTGGACGTAGTCGCCGAACGGGTCGCGGCCGGTACGGCTGATGACCGCACTGCGGCGCCCGAGCCGGGCGGCGGCCACCGCGACATTGGTGGCGGAGCCACCGAGGAACTTCCCGAAGGTCTCGACCTGCGCCAGCGGCACCCCGGTCTGCAACGGGTAGATGTCGACTCCGATGCGGCCCATGGTGATCAGGTCGTACGGCTGGGTCATGTGCGCCCCTTCGGGTCACCCGTCGCGGCGGGTTCGGCGGGTTCGGCTCCGAGGAAAGGTCTAACGGGGAGAGCCAGACCCTGTCAACAATTTGTCCTTACATACTGACGTCAGGGAGAACATTGAACAGGCCACAAAGGGGCAGCCACAACAAGCAACCCCTCACCCCAGGCGCGTCACCACGACCATCACGCCCAGGCGCGCCGCCACCAGCCCCACACCCAGCCGCATCACCGCCAGCCCCCATCCAGCCATGCCACCACCCCCACGCCCCACATGCGCCCCGCCCCGCACCTCGCACCCACGACAGGCGGCCCACCCCCACCCCACAAAGTCCTTAAGTCCTTATGTCAGGACGAAGTCTTGACACTCCCCGGGGCGACAGAGAGGCTGTGCCCCACAACCCGCCCCAGCGCCTCCCGGTCACCGCCGACCGGCGAGAGGAGAGCCGCAGCATGCCCGTTCCCCATGCCGCCCAGCCCGTCCTGGACCGCATCCGCGTCGGTTCCGCACCCGACTCATGGGGAGTCTGGTTCCCCGACGACGACCAGCAGGTCCCCTGGCAGCGCTTCCTGGACGAGGTCACCGAGGCGGGCTACGAGTGGATCGAACTCGGCCCGTACGGCTACCTGCCCACCGACCCCGCCGTCCTGCACGACGAGATCGCCCGCCGCAGCCTGCGGGTCTCGGCCGGCACGATCTTCACCTCGCTGCACCACGGCCCGTCCGTATGGGACAAGACCTGGGCGCACGTCTCCGAGGTCGCCACCCTCACCCAGGCCATGGGCGCGCGGCACCTCGTCGTCATCCCCTCCTTCTGGCGCGACGACAAGACCGCCGAGGAGATCGAGCCGCGCGAGCTGACCACGGAGCAGTGGAAGCAGCTGACCACCGGCATGGAGCGGCTGGGCAAGCAGGTGCGCGACGAGTTCGGGCTGGACATCGTCGTGCACCCGCACGCCGACACCCATATCGACACCGAGGAACATGTCGAACGGTTCCTGCACGCGACCGACTCCAGCCTGGTCAACCTCTGCCTGGACACCGGCCATTACGCCTACTGCGGCGGCGACAGCGTCAAGCTGATCCGCACCTACGGCGAGCGGATCGGCTACCTCCACCTCAAGCAGGTCGACCCGGACATCCTCGGCGATGTCGTCGCCAAGGGCACGCCGTTCGGGCCCGCGGTCAAGCAGGGCGTGATGTGCGAACCGCCGCTCGGCGTACCGGCGCTGCCGCCCGTTCTGGAGGCCGCGCAGGAGCTGAACATCGACCTCTTCGCCATCGTCGAGCAGGACATGTACCCCTGCCCGCCCGACCAGCCCTTCCCCATCGCCGAACGCACCCGGCGCTTCCTGCGCTCGTGCGGCGCGTGAGCCGTCGGCGCGTCAGCCGCCCGCCTCGCGACGCCTCCTCCTCTTACCCCGGCAACGATTACGGAGCGTAATCAGTTCCGTGCCCAGGGTATCCCTGACACTACGTAGTACGTAAGGACTTGTGGACGACATGACTTCGCACGAAACGCTGGGTGTGGCGGTCATCGGTACCGGCCGGATGGGCGCCGACCACGTACGCCGGATCAACGAGGTGATCAGCGGCGCCCGGGTGGCGGCGGTGGTCGACATCGACGCGGCGCGGGTCAAGCACCTCGCCGACGGCATCGAAGGGTGCACCGCCTACACCGACCCGGCCGCCGCCATGGACGACCCCGGGGTGGACGCCGTACTGATCGCCTCGCCGGGGCCCGCGCACGAGGCGGCGCTGCTGGACGCCTTCGCGCGGGATCTGCCCGTGCTGTGCGAGAAGCCGCTGACGCCGGACGCCGCCTCCGCGCTGCGGGTGCTGGAGGCCGAACAGGCACTGGGGCACCGCCGGGTCCAGGTCGGGTTCATGCGCCGCTACGACGCCGACTACCGCACCCTCAAGTCCCTTCTGGACCAGGGCACTTACGGCCGTCCGCTGATGCTGCACAACAAGCACCGCAACCCCGGCTCCCCGCCCGGCTTCACCAACGCCATGATGGTCAACGACTCGCTGGTGCATGAGATCGATGTGACCCGCTGGCTGCTGGACCAGGAGATCACCGCGGTGCGGGTGCTGCGCCCGGCCCCCACCGACAACGCCCCGGAGGGCCTCAGCGACCCCCAGCTGGTCCTCTTCGAGACGGCGGGCGGCCAGGTCGTGGACACCGAGCTGTTCGTCAACTGCGGCTTCGGCTATCAGGTCAGCTGTGAGGCGGTCTGCGAGGGCGGCACGGCCAGGATCGGTGACGACCACGGGGTGTTCAGCAACACCGCGGGCCGCTGGGGCGGTGCGATCACCCCCGGTTTCGTGGAGCGCTTCGAGGAGGCCTACGACCGGCAGGTGCAGCGCTGGGTGAACGCCACCCGGCGCGGCGAGATCGAGGGCCCCAGCTGCTGGGACGGCTATGCCGCGGCGGCGGTGTGCGAGGCGGGGGTACGCGCCCAGACGACGGGCGAGCGGGTCACGGTCGAACTCGTCGAGCGGCCTGCGCTGTATCGGTGAGGCGGTCGGCCGCCCCTCCCCCGGGTCACGCCCCTCCCCGCCCACCGGGCCATCGCGCCCATCCCCGTTCCACCGGGCCGCCGCGCCCACCCCCGAGCCACCGGGCCGGCGCGCCCACGCCCCGAGCCACCGAAAGGGCCCCATCCCATGCACGCCGCACCACCCCTCCCGTTTCCCCTCCCCCCGCGCCAATTCCCCGCTCCTGGCGCCGGGGTGGTCGCCCGTCCCGCGAGCCGGGGCTGATGATGGCGGCCCCCACCAGCCAGTTGGCGGTCGACGGCCCGTGTGAGAGCGTGCGGGCCCGCCGCGCCAGGCGCTTCATCGTGGGCATCGCCGCCGTCGCCGCACTCGGCGGCGCCCTGTTCGGTTACGACACCGGGGTGATATCCGGCGCGCTCCCGTTCATGGAGGGCCACTTCGGCCTCACGTCCCTGGGCGAGGGCATCATCACCAGCGCGCTGCTGATCGGCGCGGCCTTCGGCTCGCTGATCGGCGGGCGGATGTCCGATGCGCTCGGCCGGCGCAACTCGCTGCTGTGGGCGGGCGCCGTGTTCATCGGCGGGGCACTGGCCGTGGCGCTCGCCCCGGATGTGCCGTTCATGACCGTGGCGCGGTTTGTTCTCGGCCTCGCCGTCGGCAGCGCGTCGGTCATCACCCCGCTCTATCTCTCCGAGATCGCGCCCCCGCACATCCGGGGCCGGCTGGTCTCGTTCAATTCGCTGATGATCGTCAGCGGCCAGTTGCTCGCCTATCTCATCAATGCCTTCCTGGCGCAGTGGGGGGCCTGGCGCTGGATGCTGGGCCTGGCGGCGCTGCCCGCCGTGGCGCTGTTCGTCGGGCTGTTCTTCCTGCCGGACACCCCGCGCTGGTACATCAGCAAGGGGCGGCAGGACGACGCGGCCCGGGTGCTGCGCCGTACGCTGCTCACCGGGGACGTGCCCGCCGAGCTGGCCCGGATCGATCACGCCCGCAGCCTGGAGGCCGACGCCCGGCGCGGTGGCTGGCAGCAGCTGCGCACCCCATGGATACGGCGGTTGTTGCTGGTCGGTATCGGGCTGGCGGCCGTGCAGCAGATCACCGGCGTCAACGCCGTGGTGTATTTCGCGCCGAAGATCCTGGCGTCGACGGGCCTGGGCACCGGTGCCTCGATCACCGCCACCATCGCGATCGGTGTGATCTCGGTGCTCGCCACCGCGCTCGGGATGGCCCTGATCGACCGGGTCGGCCGGCGGCCCCTGCTGCTGACCGGCCTGGCCGGGATGACCGTCTCGCTCGCCCTGCTCGGGGCCGCCTTCCACCTCCCGCACTCCCCCGCGGTCAGCATCCTGGTCCTGGGCCTGATGGTCCTCTACATGGCGTTCATGCAGGCCACGCTCAACACCGGGGTCTGGCTGCTGCTGGCCGAGATGTTCCCGCTCAGGGTGCGTGGACTGGCCATGGGCGCCGCGGTGTTCATGATGTGGCTGGTCAACTTCGCGGTGGCGCTGGCCTTTCCGCTGCTGCTCGACGCGGTCGGTGCCGGCACCACCTTCTGGCTCTTCGGCGTGATGTGCGTGCTGTCCCTGGTGTTCTGCCGGCGGTACGCACCGGAGACGAAGGGGCTGGCGCTGGAGGATCTGGAGCACGAGCTGCGGAAGGCGGCGGAGCCCGCACCGGCCACGAACTGACGGGGCGGCGGACGGGATCCGGCAGGGCGGCGGGCCGGATCCCGTCCGCTGCGGCGGACCGGAACCGCCAGGCCACCGGCCGTTCGCCACGTCACTCGGAAACGCCGGGAACCACGGACCGCGTTCCCGGCGTCACAGCGGGTGGAATCACATCCAACGGGGGAAACGGTGGAATTCGTGAAAACCAACGCACTCAGCCGAACCGTCCGGCGCACGGCCGTCCTCACCGCCACCGCGGGCCTGCTGACCGCGGGACTGCTCACCGGCCCGGCGTCCGCGGACGCTCCGGCCGGCGGACGGGCCGACACCCTGGCCGCCTGCGCCTACTACAACGGCAACGCTCTCACCGTCTACGGTCAGCGCGGCGACCGCGTCTCGCAGGCGCAGTGCCTGCTGGCGAACCGCCGCTATCTCCCCTGGGGAGACGTGACCGGGTACTTCGGCCCCAAGACCCGGGCCGCGGTGAAGAAGTTCCAGTCCCGGCACCATCTGACCGCTGACGGCAAGGTCGGCAAGAAGACCTGGTACGCGCTGTACCACGCCTGATCCGCTTCCGACCGTCGGCAACTCCCTTGTGGCGGGCCGGTTCCCCAGCCGGGGACCGGCCCGCCACACGGCTGTACGCCCACGCCACGCGGCTGTACGCCCACGGCGCCGGGGCCGCGCCCACGGCCCCGCCCCGTCCGGAGCCCCGACCCGTCCGGGAGCCCCGTCCCTCAACACCCCGCCCCCGCCCCGTACGGAGCGTCCCGCCCTGGCCTCTGATCGTCCCGCCCCCGTTACAGCCGTCCGCCCCGCGTCACCGCTGTCACCGTTACGCGCGCCTTACGTCACAGCCGTTCAACAGCCCCTCCCCGATGGTTACTCGGTGTCGTTGTCCAGGCACAGGGTGAGTGATCACCAGGCCGTACCCAGCCCCCTGCCGGCTCTCCGGGCCGTCCCTGCGTACGGCACTCAGGAGGTGGCAGAGATGACCGACCGCAAGCTCTGGTCGTACAAGGAGATCGCCGCGCACATCCAGGTGCAGCCGGACACCGTCCGCTCCTACCGCAAGCACGGGTTGCTGCCCGAACCGGATCTGGTGGAGGGCGGGAAACCCTACTGGTTCGCCGACACCGTCAGAAGGTGGGTGGCGCAGCGGCCGGGCCAACGCGGCCGGCGCTGAGCCACCGGACCGGCCCCGGCTCCGGCGCCCCGGGCGGCACCGGGGCCCGGGGCGCATTGCGGCCGGACGCACCCGGCCGCCGCGGGTCAGTCGGGCGGGGGCGCCGCCGTCGAGCCCCTGATCTCCAGTTCCGGGGCGACGAGTTGCTGCCCGGCCGGGGCGTCGGGGCGCTCCATACGGTCCAGGAGGCAGCGCGCCGCGCGTCGGCCGACCTCGTGGCTGGCGTTGTTCACCGAGTTGAGCCAGAGGTGGCGGATGCGGGCGAGATAGGTGTTGTCGTAGCCGACGAGGGAGAGGTCGGCGGGTATGCGCAGGCCCAGTTCCTGGGCCGCGGACAGCGCACCGACACCGGAGATGTCGTTGAACGCGAAGACAGCGGTGGGGCGTTGGGCGGCCGGCGGCCGGGCACCGGGGCGTGCGGCGGCGGACGGTGGGGTGAGGAGCCGGACGGCGGCGCGGTAGCCGCCTTCCTCGGTGCCGTCGCCGCTGGTCACGACGGCGCTCTCGGCCAGGCCGTGGGCGCGCATCGCCGACTCGAAGCCCCGCCGTCGCAGCTCACCGACCAGGCCCTGACCGGCGATATGGGCGATCCGCCGGTGGCCGAGACCGATGAGGTGCTCGGTGGCGAGCCGGGCGCCGCGCTCGTCGTCGTTGGCGACGAGGTCGGTATGCGGCAGCCGGGGTTCGTGGTTGCCCGCGATGACGGTCGGCAGCCGCGCGGCGACCTCGGCGAGGCCGTCGGTGTCCGGGAGGGTGCCGACGACGACGAGGCCGTCGACCCGCAGCTCCTGAAAGGTGCGGGCGAAGTCCTGGCCGGCACGGCGGTCCAGCCGCCCGTCGGCCATCAGCATCCGCAGCCCGTGCGCCTGAAGCAGCGAGTTCAGCCCGTCGAGCACCTCGACGAACCAGGGGTTGCGCATATCGTTCAGCAGCACTCCGACGGTGTGCGTACGGCGCGCCACCAGGCTGCGGGCGGCGGCGTTCGGCCGGTAGCCCAGCTCCTCGATGGCGTCCAGAACGGCCTGCCGCTTGGTGTCGCTGACCCGTGGTGAGCCCTGAAGCACCAGCGAGACCAGCGATTTCGAGACGCCCGCGCGCTCGGCTACGCCGCGGATCGTGGGCGGCCGGTCCGCACCACCCGTACCCGTCCGCTCGGCGGCCCGCCCCCCGGCTCGCTCGTCGGCTTGCTCATCGGCCCGCTCGTCGAGGCGCCCGTTGGACCGTTCCATGGACGAAATCCTTCCATCGGCGCAGGTCGGCGTCAACGCACAACCATGCCACCCTGCAAGGTGGTTGACATGCGGACATCAGGACATGCAGGGTGCGGGTACCGCGGCTCATTGGACCGTTCCAATCACCAACCCCCCGCGCCACACCAGGCCGGTCCGCCGCCCGCCACTACTCCGCCCCCTCCCTCCCCGTAGGCGGCCCCCTTCCTCTCCCCTCCCCGGAAAGGACCCGAGGCATGAAGATCGGTCTGATCGGCACCGGGCGCATCGGCGCGTTCCACGCCACCACCCTCCGGAGCGTCCCGGGCGTCACCGACGTCGTCGTCGCGGACCTGGACGCCGCGCGGGCCGCCGCGTTGGCGGACACCCTCGGCGTACGCGCCGCCGCGGGCATCGAGGAGATGTACGCGGACGGTCTGGACGGCGTGGTGATCACCGCCGCGACCAGCGCGCACGCCCCGCTGATCCAGCAGGCGCTGGACGCGGGGGTGCCGGTGTTCTGTGAGAAGCCGGTCGCCCTGGACGTGCCCGGCACGGTCGGGGTGGTGGAGCGGGCGCAGGCCGGCACCGTGCCCGTGCAGATCGGATTCCAGCGGCGCTTCGACGCGGGCTATCGCGCCGCCCGCGAGGCGCTGCGCTCCGGTGAGCTGGGCTGGCTGCACACCCTGCGCGCCTGCACCAGCGACCGGACGCCGCCGCCCGCCGGCTACATCCCCACCTCCGGCGGGCTGTTCCGGGATTGCAGCATCCACGACTTCGACATCCTGCGCTGGCTCACCGGCCGCGAGGTGGTCTCGGTCTACGCGCAGGGCGCCAACCGCGGGGCGTCCTTCTTCGCGGACGGCGACGATGTCGACACCTGCGCGGCGCTGCTGCGCTTCGACGACGACACCCTGGCCACCGTGACGGCGACCCGCTACAACGGCGCGGGCCATGACGTCCGGCTGGAGGTGTGCGGCTCCGAGGGGGCCCGCTTCGTCGGGCTCGACGACCGGGCGCCGCTGCCGTCCGCCGAGGCGACGCTGTCGTGGCGGCGGGCGGCCGATCCGTACGCCACGTTCATGGAGCGCTTCCACGACGCCTACGTCACCGAGCTGGGCGTCTTCGCCGAGGTCGCGGCGGGCCGGACACCGAGCCCGTGTTCACCGGCGGAGGCGCTGGAGGCGCTCTATGTCGCCGAGGCGTGCGAGCGCTCGCGGCGCACCGGCGAGCCGGTGGCCGTGGCGGACGTCCGGGCCCCGGCGGTCGGCGCCGGTCCGGGGGCGTGAGGACGCGCGGGGTCGTCGCCGCGGCCCCGCCCACCCGTCAACCCCTCATGTAGCCGCCACCGAGGACGCCCGTCCGCCGGGGTCCTCGCCGTCCCCGTCGCGGGCGCCGCCGCCCTCGCCTTCGCCGCCGCTCTCCGAGGGTTCGCGCAGGGCGCGGCGGCGGGCGGCCCATTGGATGGCGGCGCCGACCGCGGCGACCGCACAGGAGACGCCGAAGCCGATGGCGGCGGCGTACAGGGGGCGGCCGGTGGTGGCGGTGCCGAGGTAGCCGAGGCCGACGGAGTAGGTGGCCCAGGTGGCTTCGGCGATGCCGGCGCCGAGGGCGTATTTGCGGAGCGGGTAGCGCAGCACGCCGGAGGCCAGTGCGCCGGCGATCCGCCCGCTGGGCAGGAACCGTACGGCGATCACGAACGGCAGTCCGTAGCGCTGGATCCGGCCGGAGGTCCAGTCCAGTAGTGCCCGGCGGCGGGGGTTGCGCCGCATCCAGTCCCGTACGGGTCCGCCGAACCGCCGCGCGGCCAGGTACATCAGCAGGTCTCCGAGCAGTGCGCTGCCGGCGACGATCAGCAGGATCAGCGGGAGGAACAGTTCGCCGCGGGAGGCGAGCACGCCGACGGAGACCAGCAGGGCGGAGTTGGGGACCAGCGGCGGCAGCGTGGTGAGCACGAGCAGGCCGTAGAGGGCATCTACGTCCATCCGGCCGCCTCCTCGGATCCGCCCCCGAGCCCGTATCCCAAGGCTGACGCGTGGTGGGGCGCACGGCAACGCGGATGGGGGTCCCCCCGCGCCGTTCAGGCGTGGGGGAGCGCCGACGGCTTGGATTGATACCCCCTAGGGGTATAAGCTGCTTAAGGTCGGGGGCAGTGGCGGTTGCCGGGGTCTCGCATGGCACGCTTCGGCACTCCGACACTTGCACCACACGGAACGCATCAGCACCACAAGGAGAGTCCCCATGGCTGAGAACAGCTCCTGCTGCACCCCGGAAGGCTCCTGCCACTCCGGCGGCACCGATGTCGAGGTCGGGGCGGTGACCACGACCTACCGCGTCACCGGCATGACCTGCGGCCACTGCGAGGGTGCGGTGTCGGCCGAGATCGGCGAGATCGCCGGGGTCGGCTCGGTGCAGGCGGTCGCGGCCACCGGCCTGGTGACCGTCACGTCGAAGGCCCCGCTGGACGAGGAAGCCGTCCGCGCGGCCGTCGACGAGGCCGGCTACGAGCTCGTGGGGCAGGCGGCCTGATCCCATGTCCGGTTCCACCGCACAGGCGCGGGTCGAGCTCGCCATCGGCGGGATGACCTGCGCCTCGTGCGCCGCGCGGGTCGAGAAGAAGCTCAACCGCCTGGACGGCGTGGTGGCCACGGTCAACTACGCGACGGAGAAGGCGCAGGTCTCGTACGGGGGTGGGGTCTCGGTCGGGGATCTGATCGCCACCGTCGAGCGGACCGGCTACACGGCGCGGCCCCCGGCGCCGCCGCCGGAGCCCAACGGGCCGACCGGGGCGGCCGGTCCGACCGATGCGGCGCAGGACGACGGCGCGGACCTCTACACGGATCCGCAGGCGGATCTGCGCCCCCTGCGACAGCGGCTGACGGTCTCGGCCGTACTGGCCGTGCCGGTGATCGTGCTGTCCATGGTGCCCGCGCTCCAGTTCCTCTACTGGCAGTGGCTTTCGCTGGCCCTCGCCGCGCCGGTGGTCGTCTGGGGCGGGCTGCCGTTCCACCGGGCCGCCTGGACGAATCTGCGGCACGGCGCCGCCACCATGGACACCCTGGTCTCCCTCGGCACACTGGCCGCCTTCGGCTGGTCGGTGTGGGCGCTGTTCCTCGGCGACGCGGGCATGCCGGGGATGCGGCACGGTTTCGATCTCACCGTGTCCCGTGCGGACGCCGGCACCCAGATCTATCTGGAGGCAGCGGCCGGCGTGACCGCGTTTCTGCTGCTCGGCCGGTATCTGGAGGCCCGCTCGAAGCGGCGGGCGGGGGCGGCGCTGCGGGCGCTGCTGGAGTTGGGCGCCAAGGATGTGGCCGTCCTCCGGGACGGGCGTGAGGTGCGGATTCCGGTGGCGGAGCTGGCGGTCGGCGACCGTTTCGTGGTCCGGCCCGGGGAGAAGATCGCCACGGACGGGCGGGTGGCGGCGGGCGCGTCCGCCGTGGATACGTCGATGCTGACCGGGGAGTCCGTCCCGGTGGAGGTCGCGCCCGGGGACGGGGTCACGGGCGGGACGGTGAACGCGTCGGGGCGGCTGGAGATCGAGGCCACGGTGGTCGGTGCGGGCACCCGGCTCGCCCGTATGGCGCGGCTGGTGGAGGACGCCCAGAACGGGAAGGCCGCGGTGCAGCGGCTGGCCGACCGGGTCTCCGCGGTCTTCGTTCCGGTGGTGCTGCTGATCGCGGTGGGCACCCTGGGCGGCTGGCTGCTGGCGACCGGGGAGGCGACCGCGTCGTTCACCGCCGCGGTGGCGGTTTTGATCATCGCCTGCCCGTGCGCGCTGGGGCTGGCCACGCCGACCGCGCTGATGGTCGGCACCGGGCGCGGCGCCCAGCTCGGCATCCTGATCAAGGGCCCGGAGGTGCTGGAGTCGACCCGCCGGGTGGACACCGTGCTGCTGGACAAGACCGGCACGGTCACCAGCGGCCGGATGCGGCTCCAGGAGGTCGTGGCGGCCCCGGGTGCCGCGGAGGACGAGCTGCTGCGACTGGCGGGGGCGCTGGAGCACGCCTCGGAGCATCCGGTGGCCCGCGCCCTCGCCGAGGGTGCGGCCCGTCGGGTGGGGGCGCTGCCGGCCGTGGCGGATTTCGCGAACGTGCCGGGGCTGGGGGTGCGCGGGACGGTCGGCGGCCACCGGGTGCTGGCGGGGCGGGCGCGGCTGGCCGAGGAGGCCGGGGTCGTGCTGCCGCCGGAGCTGCGGGAGGCGCTGGAGGCCGCCGCGGCCGCGGGCCGTACGGCCGTGGTGGTGGCCTGGGACGGCCGGGCGCGTGGGGTGCTGGCGGTCGCCGATGCGGTGAAGCCGGGCAGCGCGGCGGCGGTGCGGGAGCTGCGGCGGCTGGGGCTGGCCCCGGTGCTGCTGACCGGTGACCACGAGGCCGTCGCGCAGGCGGTGGCCGCCGAGGTCGGGATCGACGAGGTGATCGCCGAGGTGCTGCCCGAGGACAAGGTCGCGGTGGTGGAGCGGCTGCGGGCCCGGGGCCGTACGGTCGCGATGGTCGGCGACGGGGTCAATGACGCGGCGGCGCTGGCCACCGCGGATCTGGGGCTGGCGATGGGGACCGGCACGGATGCGGCGATCGAGGCCGGGGATCTCACCCTCGTACGGGGCGATCTGCGGGTGGCGGCGGACGCCATCCGGCTGGCGCGGGCCACGCTCGGCACGATCAAGGGGAATCTGTTCTGGGCGTTCGGCTACAACGTCGCGGCGCTGCCGCTGACCGCGGCCGGACTGCTCAACCCGATGATCGCGGGGGCGGCGATGGCCTTCTCGTCGGTCTTCGTGGTCGCGAACAGTCTGCGGCTACGAAATTTCACATAGCCCTTACAACTGACACAACACCCATACCGCAGGGCCTCGATCTTCAGATGGGGGCCCTTGACCGCATTCGCCCCCATATGGCAAGAGACCCAGATCACACTCATCGGAACGTAACCATTGAGGGGGGTCGTGAGTCTAACCGGGCAGTGCAGGCACCCCGGCGGGGCTTGCACAGCAACAGCCGTGCTGATCTTGGGGGATCGTGCCCGGCTACGCGTGGCCGGGGCGACGTGCCCGGGGAGCTTTGAGCGGCCCTCCCGAACGTGCGCGTCCCGGCAGATCGCGGTGCAACCCGGAACGCCCGGACGGATCCCGTGGGGGGAATCCAACCGGGACACGGGAAGCGCCCCGCACTCTGGACCCGTGGGGGGATCCGGAGGCGGGGCGCTTCTTTTATGCCTGCGGGCTGCCTCGAAAGGCGGCCGTCAGCGCTCCTCGACCGGCACGAAGTCGCGCTCGACGACACCGGTGTAGATCTGCCGCGGACGGCCGATACGGGAGCCGGGCTCCTTGATCATCTCGTGCCACTGGGCGATCCAGCCGGGCAGCCGGCCGAGCGCGAACAGCACGGTGAACATCTCGGTCGGGAAGCCCATGGCCCGGTAGATCAGGCCGGTGTAGAAGTCGACGTTCGGGTAGAGCTTGCGCGAGACGAAGTAGTCGTCGGAGAGCGCGTGCTCCTCCAGCTTGAGGGCGATGTCCAGCAGCTCGTCGGACTTGCCGAGCGCGGAGAGGACATCGTGCGCCGCCGCCTTGATGATCTTCGCCCGGGGGTCGAAGTTCTTGTAGACGCGGTGCCCGAAGCCCATGAGCTTCACGCCGTCTTCCTTGTTCTTCACCTTGCGGATGAAGGAGTCGACGTCGCCGCCGTCGCGCTGGATGCCTTCCAGCATCTCCAGCACGGACTGGTTGGCGCCACCGTGCAGGGGGCCCCACAGGGCGTTGATACCGGCCGAGATCGAGGCGAAGAGGTTCGCCTGCGAGGAGCCCACCAGACGGACCGTGGAGGTGGAGCAGTTCTGCTCGTGGTCCGCGTGCAGGATCAGCAGCTTGTCGAGGGCGCTGACCACGACCGGGTCGAGGTCGTAGTCCGCGGCCGGCACCGAGAAGGTCATACGGAGGAAGTTCTCGACGTACCCGAGGTCGTTGCTCGGGTAGACGACCGGGTGGCCGACCGACTTCTTGAACGCGTAGGCCGCGATCGTCGGGAGCTTGGCCAGCAGCCGGATCGTGGAGATGTGGCGCTGCTGCTCGTCGAACGGGTTGTGGCTGTCCTGGTAGAAGGTCGACAGCGCGCTGACGACCGAGGACAGCATCGCCATCGGGTGGGCGTCCCGGGGGAAGCCGTCGTAGAAGCGCTTGACGTCCTCGTGCAGCAGGGTGTGGAAGGTGATGTCCTGCTTGAAGTTCGCCAGCTCATCGACGGTGGGCAGCTCACCGTGAATGAGGAGGTACGCGGTCTCGACGAACGTGCTGCGCTCTGCAAGCTGCTCGATCGGGTACCCGCGGTAACGAAGAATGCCGTTCTCACCGTCGAGATAGGTGATCGCGGATTTATACGCCGCGGTGTTGCCGTAACCGGAATCCAGGGTCACCAGACCGGTCTGGCCGCGCAGCTTCGAGATATCGAAGCCCTTGTCGCCAACAGTGCTGTCGACGACCGGGTAGCTGTATTCGCCGTCCCCGTAACGCAGTACTACAGAGTTGTCGCTCACGTCATCCCTCACCGACGTTGTGCCTCTTCTTCGAGGTGCCCTGACTGCCTATACCTTCCCCCATTTGGGCCTTGGATGTGCACTCGGGGTCGGCCATAGGGCCTGTCTGCGGCACTCAGTGCCGTCTGAGCGCCCATCCTGCCCCTCTTCGCCCCGAATAGGAAAGAGGGGTGACATCACATCGCACCGGCGAGCCGGTGATCGAGCGCCGTACACCGCCGACCGGCGGATACCGTGCGGACGGCCTGTCCCAGGGCTTTCCGGGAGCCGACCAGCACCACCAAACGCTTTGCCCGGGTCACGGCGGTATACAGCAGATTGCGCTGAAGCATCATCCAGGCACTGGTGGTGACCGGAATCACCACCGCTGGATACTCACTACCCTGCGAACGATGGATCGTCACCGCATAGGCGTGGGCGAGTTCGTCGAGTTCATCGAAGTCGTAGGGAACCTCCTCGTCCTCATCGGTGCGCACGGTCAGCCGCTGCTCGTCGCTGTCCAGTGCGGTGACCACGCCGACCGTGCCGTTGAAGACGCCGTTGCGGCCCTTTTCATAATTGTTCCTGATCTGGGTGACCTTGTCGCCGACACGGAAGACCCGGCCGCCGAAGCGGCGCTCGGGCAGATCGGGGCGGGCGGGGGTGACGGCCTGCTGGAGCAGGCCGTTCAGGGCGCCGGCACCGGCCGGGCCGCGGTGCATCGGGGTGAGCACCTGGACGTCCCGGCGCGGGTCGAGGCCGAACTTCGCCGGGATGCGGCGGGCCACGACATCCACCGTCAGCCGCGCGGCCTCTTCGGCGTCCTCCTCGGCGAACAGGAAGAAGTCCGTCATTCCGGACGTCAGGGGCGGGGTGCCGGAGTTGATGCGGTGGGCGTTGGTGACCACGCCGGACTGCTGGGCCTGGCGGAAGATCCGGGTCAGCCGGACGGCCGGCACCGGGCCGGCGCCGTCGAGCAGATCGCGCAGCACCTCGCCCGCGCCCACCGACGGGAGCTGGTCGACGTCCCCGACGAGCAGCAGATGGGCGCCCGGCGGCACCGCCTTGACCAGCTTGTTGGCGAGCAGCAGATCCAGCATCGAGGCCTCGTCGACGACCACCAGATCGGCGTCCAGCGGCCGGTCCGCGTCATAGGCGGCGTCCCCGCCCGGCTTGAGCTCCAGGAGGCGGTGGACCGTGGAGGCCTCCGCCCCGGTCAGCTCCGAGAGCCGCTTGGCCGCCCGGCCCGTGGGCGCCGCCAGCACGACCGTGGCCTTCTTGGCGCGGGCCAGCTCGACGACGGAGCGGACCGTGAAGGACTTGCCGCAGCCGGGGCCGCCGGTGAGCACCGCGACCTTCTGCGTCAGCGCCAGCCGCACCGCCTGCTGCTGTTCGGGGGCCAGCTCGGCGCCCGTACGCCGCGCCAGCCACGCCAGTGCCTTGTCCCAGTCGACATCCCGGAAGGCCGGCATCCGGTCCTCGTCCGTGCGCAGCAGCCGGGTCAGCCGCCCGGCCAGGGAGATCTCGGCGCGGTGGAACGGCACCAGATAGACGGCAGTGACCGGCGGCGCGCCGTCCGCGTCGCCCGGTACCTGCTCGCGGACCACGCCCTCCGGGTCGGCGGCCAGCTCGCCCAGGCAGTCGATGACCAGGCCGGTGTCCACCTGGAGCAACTTCACGGCGTCGGCGATCAGTTGCTCCTCGGGGAGGAAGCAGTGGCCCTGGTCGGTGGACTGCGACAGGGCGTACTGGAGGCCCGCCTTGACCCGGTCCGGGCTGTCGTGCGGGATGCCCACGGACTGGGCGATGCGGTCGGCGGTCAGGAAGCCGATGCCCCAGACGTCGGCGGCCAGGCGGTAGGGCTCGTTGCGGGTGACGGAGATGGCGGCGTCGCCGTACTTCTTGTAGATCCGCACCGCGATGGAGGTGGACACCCCGACGCCCTGGAGGAAGACCATGACCTCCTTGATGGCCTTCTGCTCCTCCCAGGCCGCGCCGATCAGCTTCGTCCGCTTGGGACCGAGGCCCGGTACCTCGACGAGGCGGCCGGGTTCGGTCTCGATGACGTCGAGGGTGTCCGTGCCGAAGTGCTCGACGATGCGGTCGGCGATCCGCGGGCCGATGCCCTTGATGAGGCCGGAGCCCAGATAGCGGCGGATGCCCTGGATCGTGGCGGGCAGGACGGTGGTGTAGTTCTCGACCATGAACTGCTTGCCGAATTGCGGGTGGGAGCCCCAGCGGCCCTCCATGCGCAGCGACTCGCCCGGCTGGGCGCCGAGCAGCGCGCCGACGACGGTCAGCAGATCGCCGGAGCCGCGGCCGGTGTCGACCCGCGCGACCGTGTAGCCGTTCTCCTCATTGGCGTAGGTGATCCGCTCCAGGACTCCTTCGATCACGGCTGCGTTGACCATGCACCGACCGTACCGCCGGGGTCTGACACCGCGCGGGGTCCGCTGTCGCGCCGGGCCGGAACGCCGGGTTCCCATCGAGGGGCCCGTCCGATGGTCGGGCCCCTCGATTCCCCCTCCATGCCGGCCCCGGATCCCCCCGGATCCCTCCCCATTTCGGGACCAACGTCAGCTATGACCTTTGTGGGCGGCCAACGGTTGCACTCTTCCGGGGAGTTATTTCCCGCCCGGCCGAGGGGCGGTTCCCCGGTCATCCGACGTGCGTACGGAAGCGCCGGACGACCTCGGCCAGGACCTCGGCGCCGTCCCGTGCCCACAGCGCCGGGTTGAAGATCTCCACCTCGACCGGGCCCCGGTAACCGGCCGCCTCGACCCGCTCCCGGAACCACCGCAGATCCACCGACCCGTCCCCGAGTTGCCCGCGCCCCAGCAGGACGCCTTCGGGCAGTGGCGTGACCCAGTCGGCGAGCTGGAAGCCGGCGATCCGGGAAGTGGCCGCGCCGCCGGTGCCGCCCGCGCGCCCGATCTGCGCGCCGACGGTGTCGTCCCACCACAGGTGGTAGGTGTCCACGACCACCCCCACCCGGTCGGCGGGGAACCGTTCGGCGAGGTCCAGGGCCTGCGCGAGCGTGGAGACCACGCACCGGTCCGCGGCGTACATCGGGTGCAGCGGTTCGAGCGCCAGGCGGACGCCCCGCTCGGCGGCGTACGGCGCCAACTCGCCCAGGGCGTCCGCGATCCGCTCCCGGGCGCCGGCCAGGTCCCGGCTGCCGGGCGGCAGTCCGCCGGATACCAGGACCAGGGTGTCGGTCCCGAGGGCGGCCGCCTCGTCGAGGGCCGCCCGGTTGTCGTCCAGGGCGGCGGCCCGCTCGCCCGGTTCCAGGGCGGTGAAGAAACCGCCCCGGCACAGGCTGCTGACCCGCAGCCCGGCGTCCCGTATCAGCCGGGCGGCCGCGGCCACCCCGTACTGCCGGACGGGTGCGCGCCATAGGCCCACGCCCCGTACGCCGGCCCGTGCGCAGCCGTCGGCCAGTTCGGGCAGCGACCACTGGCGGATCGTCTCCTGGTTGAGGCTGAGGCGGTCGAGGAGTGACGGGGTGCCATGGCTCATGCGCCGCCTCCCCCGTATACCGCGAGCAGGGTGCGCATCCGGTGGGCGGCGAGCCCGGGGTCCGGGAACAGGCCGAGCCCGTCGGCCAGTTGGTGGGCGCGCCGCAGATGCGGCAGCGAACGGGCCGACTGGAGGCCGCCGACCATGGTGAAGTGCGGCTGGTGGCCCGCCAGCCAGGCCAGCAGGACCACCCCGGTCTTGTAGTGGCGGGTGGGTGCCGCGAAGAGGTGCCGGGCGAGCGGGACGGTGGGGTCCAGGGCGGCCCGGAATCCCGCGGTGTCCCCGGTGTCGAGGCGGCGGACGGCCGCCGCGGCCAGGGGGGCGAGCGGGTCGAAGACGCCCAGCAGGGCATCGCTGAAGCAGTGTGTGTCGCCCGCGATCAGCTCCGGGTAGTGGAAGTCGTCGCCGGTGTAGCAGCGCACGCCCGGGGGCAGCCGGCGGCGCAGCGCCACCTCCCGGTTGGGGTCCAGCAGGGAGATCTTGACGCCGTCCACCTTGCCGGGGTGGTCGGCGACGAGCGCGAGGAGCGTCTCGGTGGCGGCGCCGGGATCCGCGCTGCCCCAGTAGCCCGCCAGTGCCGGGTCGAACATCGGGCCGAGCCAGTGCAGGATCGCCGGGCGGGTGGTCTGGCGCAGCAGGTGGCCGTAGAGCTCCCGGTAGTCGTCGGGGCCGGTGGCGGCCGCGGCGAGCTGGCGGGACGCCATCAGGACGGGCCGGGCGCCGGCCGCCTCGACGGTGCCGAGCTGTTCCTCGTACGCGTGCCGGACCTCGGCCAAGGAGGCCCCGTGGGCGGGGAGTTGGTCGGTTCCGGCGCCGCAGGCGAGCAGCCCGCCGACCGACCGTGCCTCGGCGGCGGAGCGCCGGATCAGTTCGGCGGCGGCGCCCCAGTCCAGGCCCGCACCGCGCTGCGCGGTGTCCATCGCCTCGGCCACTCCCAGGCCGTGCGCCCACAGGTGGTGCCGGAAGGCGAGGGTGGCGTCCCAGTCGACGGCGGCCGGGCCGTCCGGGGTGGTGTCGGCGTACGGATCGGCGACCACATGGGCGGCGGCGTAGACCGTGCGGGAGCGCAAGGAGGGCGGCGAGGGAGCGGTCGGGGATACGGGGCCCGGCGCGGAACGGGAGGGGTGCGCCGGGGCGTTCACCGGGTCGGCTCCGGCACGTCCAGGCGGCGGCCCTCCGCCGAGGACTGCCGCGCCAGTTCGGCGAGCTGGACGCCGCGGGCGCCCGCCGCCAGGTCCCAGCGCCAGGGCTCGTCGCGTACGACATGCCGGAGGAACAGCTCCCACTGGACCTTGAACCCGTTGTCGAAGTCGGCGTTGTCGGGGACCTCCTGCCACTGCGCGCGGAACGGCTCGGACGCCGGGACATCGGGGTTCCAGACGGGCTTGGGGGTGCCGGCGCGGTGCTGGATGCGGCAGTGGCGCAGCCCGGCGACGGCCGAGCCCTCGGTGCCGTCCACCTGGAACTCCACGAGTTCGTCGCGGTGCACCCGGACCGCCCAGGAGGAGTTGATCTGCGCGACGATGCCGCCGGCCAGTTCGAAGATGCCGTAGGCGGCGTCATCGGCGGTGGCATCGTACGGGGCGCCCGACTCGTCCCAGCGGCGCGGGATGTGGGTGGTGAGGTGCGCCTGGACGCTTCTGACCGGCCCGAACAGTTCGTGCAGGAGGTACTCCCAGTGCGGGAACATGTCCGCCGCGATGCCGCCGCCGTCCTCGGCGCGGTAGTTCCAGGAGGGGCGCTGGGCCGGCTGGGTGTCCCCTTCGAAGACCCAGTAGCCGAACTCGCCCCGTACGGACAGGATGCGGCCGAAGAAGCCGCTCTCGACGAGGCGGCGGAGCTTGCGGAGGCCGGGCAGGAAGAGCTTGTCCTGGACGACACCGTTCTTGACGCCCGCCTCCTGGGCCAGCCGGGCCAGCCTCAGGGCTCCGGCGAGGCCGCTCGCGGTGGGTTTCTCGACGTACAGATGCTTTCCGGCGGCGATCGCCTTGCCCACCGCTTCCTCGCGGGCGGCGGTGATCTGGGCGTCGAAGTAGACGTCGATGGTGTCGTCGCCCAGTACGGAGTCGAGGTCACAGCTCCAGTGCTCCACGCCGTGGCGGTCGGCCAGCGCCCGCAGTTTGTGCGCGGAGCGGCCGACGAGGACGGGCTCGGGCCGGATCCGGGTGCCGTCGGCGAGCTCCAGGCCGCCCTGGTCGCGCAGGGCCAGGACGGAGCGGACCAGATGCTGGCGGTGTCCCATGCGTCCGGTCACGCCGTTCATGGCGATGCGTACGGTCGTGTGTGTCACGGCCCGGCCTCCCTCGCTCGCGGCGGGTGGGGAGCGTCCCGCGGTGCGCGCTCTCCCGCGAGGACGCTAGCCCGCGCGCGAGGTCATCAACAGGGTGCGAAATTTCCGTGCGCGGTGGGACCTCTTTCCCTTATCATTGACTCAGTCAAGGGTGAGGGGTCGATGATGACAACCGGGACGGCATCCGACACGACCTCCGGCGCGGCGCGCGACGCCACGCCCGAGGTCCGCGAGCTGCGCAGATTCAACCGCTTCTACACGAACCTGATCGGCGCCCTCGACTACGGGCGGCATCTCTACACCCCGTTCACCCTCACCGAGGCCCGGGTGCTCTACGAGGTCGCGCACCACGAGCGGGTGGACGCCGCGGATCTGCGGGCCTCGCTGTCGCTGGACGCCGGCTATCTGAGCAGGCTGCTCGGCAAGTTCGAGGACCGCGAGCTGATCACCCGCGGCAAGTCCGAGCAGGACCCCCGCCGGCAGCGCATCACACTGACCGACGGCGGCCGGGAGGCGGCCGGCCTGCTGGAGGAGCGCTCGCAGGACGCCGCCGGGTCGCTGCTGGAGCAGCTCCCGGACGAGGACCGGGCCCGGCTGGTGGACTCGATGCGGACCATCCGCGCCCTGCTCGGCGAGGGCGCCGCGCACCCGGCCGGGAACCGGGCGGAGGTGACGCTGCGTACGTCCCGCCCCGGGGACCTGGGCTGGATGGTCGAGCGCAACGCCGCGCTCTACGCCGCCGAGTACGGCTTCGATCTGAGCTATGAGGCGCTGGTGGCCCGGATCATCGCGGAGTACGCCGAGGCCTTCGACCCGCGGTGGGACCGCACCTGGATAGCGGAGCTGGACGGGCGCCGGGCGGGCTCGGTGGTGTGTGTACGGGACGAGAGGCCCGGGGTGGCCCGGCTGCGGCTGCTGCTGGTGGAGCCGGACGCCCGCGGGCACGGCGTGGGCCGTCAACTCGTCGACGCCTGCGTGGAGTTCGCCCGGGAGGCCGGGTACGGCGAGATGGTGCTGTGGACCAACTCCGTCCTCGGCGCGGCCCGCCGTATCTATCAGCGGGCCGGGTTCGAGCTGGTCGCCGAGTCGGCGCACCACAGCTTCGGGCAGGACCTGGTCGGCCAGGACTGGCGGATGGTCCTGTGATGGCGCGGGCATCGCGGGCAGGGTGGAAGGGACGGACGACGATGGTGTGAACCACAAGGAGGAGCCCAGGCATGGTCAGCACCGGCAACGCACACGGCACCGCCCCCGCGATGCGCTTCGCTTTCTCCACACTCGGTGTGCCCGGCATGCCGGTGGCCGACGTCCTGCGGCTGGCCACCGACACCGGGTATCAGGGCGTGGAGCTGCGGGCCCATCCGGAGGAACCGGTGCATCCGCTGATCGGGATGCGGGAACGGGCCGCGGTGCGCGAGCAGTTCGCGGACGCCGGGGTCGAGATCCTGGCCGTCGCCGGATACGCCCAGGTGGCCGCGGCCCGGGACACGGCGGGCGAGGAGGAGCTGGCCCAGGAGCTGAGCGAGCTGGTGTGGCTCGCCGCGGATCTGGGGGCGCCGTATGTCCGGGTCTTCCCCGGTGGCGGGGAGCGCCCGGCGGCCGAGGCGGACGCGGACGCCGCCCGCCGGCTCGCCGCGGTGGCCCCGCTCGCGGCCGAACGGGGCGTCCGGGTGCTGCTGGAGACCCATGACTCGCACCGTACGGGCGCGGACGCCGCCCGGGTGCTGGGCCCCGTGGGGCACCGTCAGATCGGGGCGCTCTGGGATGTGCTGCACAGCTGGCTGGGTGGCGAGGAGCCGGCCGACACCCATGCCGCGCTCGCCCCGCATCTGGGCTATGTCCAGGTCAAGGACGTCGCCTCGGCCGAGGACCGCACCCCCCTCCCGCTCGGCGCCGGCACCGTCCCCCTGGCCGCCGCCCTGCGCACCCTGGGCCAGGACCCCGCCGACGCCCGGGGCCCGGTACCGGCCCCCGAGGGCACCTACGACCAGGGCGCGGGCGGCTGGCTGTGCTGGGAGTACGAGAAGCGCTGGTACCCGGGCGCGGCCGACCTCCCTGCCTTGCTGGGCCCGGGCCGCGCCCATCTCCAGCGGCTGCTGGAGGACGGGCCTGCGGCGTCCTGAGGAGGGATGCGGCCGGGGCGGCGGGTCCGGAAGCGGCCGGCCGGTCGCCTCACGGGCGCCTCCGGCCCGGACCACACGCCGCCGCCCGCCTGCCCCGCGCCCTGGCCGCCCCGCCCCGCGCCGCGCCGTCGCCGCCCCCCCACAGGCCGCCACCCACCGGCCCGCGCCTTCACCGGCCCCCGCGCCGCCGCCCGCCTGCCCCGCGTCTTCGTCGGCCACCCCACAGGCCGGAGCCCACCGACCCCGCGCCTCCACCGCCCCACCTCGCGCCTCGGCCCCACCCTGGGCCCCGCCCCCACCCCCATCACACATCCCCCGCCGCCGCGCAATTGCTGGGCGCCACTGCGGATCGCGTCATTGACCGACAATAGTTTTCCGGCTATCCGTGTCTCCTTGGAAGTTTCCTTCAATGAGTCGAGGAAGCCCTCCGGAAGGAGCGCAGATGCACTCCAGACGTACCGTCCTGACCACCGCGGCCGCCGCGGCCGCCGCTGCCGCGGGCGCGGGTGCCGCCCCCGCGCACGGCACGGCGCCCGCCGTCGGACAGCAGCCCGCCGACCCCGCCCCGGCCGCCGCCACCCGGGCCCGGCTGCGCCGCCTCATCTCCCGTATGACTCCGGAGGAAAAGGTCGGCCAGCTCTTCGTCATGCGGGTCTACGGGCACTCCGCCACCGACCCCGACCCGGCCGATGCCGCCGCGAACCAGAAGGAGATCGGCGTCGCCAACGCCGCCGAGCTGATCGCCAAGTACCACGTCGGCGGCATCATCTACTTCGGCTGGGCGCACAACACCCGTGAGCCGCACCAGATCGCCGATCTCTCCAACGGCATCCAGAAGGCCGCCGCCGCGCAGCGCGTCCCCGTGCCGGTGCTGATCTCCACCGACCAGGAGCACGGCATAGTGGCCCGCGTCGGTGCGCCCGCGACGCTCTTCCCCGGGGCGATGGCGCTCGGCGCGGGCGGCTCCCGCGACGATGCCCGTACGGCGGCCCGGATCGCCGGCGAGGAGCTGTTCGCCATGGGCATCCGGCAGGACTACGCGCCGGACGCCGATGTCAATGTCAACCCCGCCAACCCGGTCATCGGGGTGCGCTCCTTCGGCGCGGACCCGCAGGCCGTGGCCCGTATGGTCGCCGCCGAGGTGAAGGGCTATCAGGGCGCCGGGATCGCCTCGTGCGCCAAGCACTTCCCCGGGCACGGCGACACCGACACCGACAGCCATGTCGGGCTGCCGTACATCCACCACAGTGCCGAGGAGTGGGAGCGGCTGGACGCACCGCCGTTCAAGGCCGCGATCGCCGCCGGTATCGATTCGATCATGACGGCGCATATCGTCGTGCCCGCCTTCGACCCGAGCGAGGACCCGGCCACCCTCTCCCGCCCGATCCTCACCGGCATCCTGCGCGAACGGCTCGGCTACGACGGTGTGGTGGTGACCGACTCCCTCGGCATGGAGGGCGTACGGGTGAAGTACGGCGACGCCCGGGTGCCGGTGCTGGCCCTGAAGGCCGGGGTCGACCAGCTGCTGAACCCGCCGGACCTGGCCGTCGCGCACGGTGCCGTCCTGGCCGCGCTGAAGGAGGGCGAGCTGCAAGAGCGGGATCTCGACGCGAAGCTGCTGCGCATTCTGCTGCTCAAGGAGCGGCGCGGGCTCTTCAAGGACCCGTACACCACCCACCGGGCCGTGGACCGGGTGGTCGGCACCCGCGCGCACCTCGCCACCGCCGACCGGATCGCGGACCGCACCACCACGCTGCTGCGCAACGACACCGGCATCCTGCCGCTGTCCCGGCGCC
The DNA here is from genome assembly GCF_030406865.1 of Streptomyces sp. P9-2B-2. Classification (NCBI taxonomy): domain Bacteria; kingdom Bacillati; phylum Actinomycetota; class Actinomycetes; order Kitasatosporales; family Streptomycetaceae; genus Streptomyces; species Streptomyces sp. P9-2B-2. The sequence continues at coordinate 3,308,710 of NZ_CP129126.1, forward strand.
GGGAGGGCCGGGTGCTGGTGGCGGGCGTCGACGTCGCCGCGCCCTCCGGGACCGGCGGTCCGCCCACCACGGTGCTGGCGCGGGCCCTGACCGAGCTGGGCTTCACGGCCACCGCCCTGTCCACGGGCCAGACGCCGACCCAGCAGCGGATCGACGAGGCGGTGGCGGCGCTCCGTGAGCGGGACGCGGTGGTGGTGGCCACCTATAACGTGACCGCGGCCTCGGGCCAGCGGAAGCTGGTGGAGGCGCTCCTCGCGACGGGTAAGCCGGTGGTGCAGCTGGCGGTCCGCAACCCGTATGACATCGCCCAGTTGACCGGGGTCACGGCGGCCCTGGCGAGCTATTCCTGGACGGATGTGGAGCTGCGGGCGGCGGCCCGGGTGATCGCCGGGCAGCGGAATCCGGCGGGCCGGCTGCCCGTCCCGATAATGCGCGCCGACGCCCCGACCCGGGCGCTCTACCAGATGGGCCACGGGCTGACGTACTGAGCCGACCCGGACACGGCGCGCTCCCCCGGTCCCTCGGGGAGCGCGCCGTTCGGTCGGTCACCGCACCGCGGCCGCGGGGCGCGGCGGCCCCGCGGCGGGTGGCGGACTCAGGGCCGCAGCAGCGGCATCCGCCGGATCTCCTGCTTGTCCAGCTTCTTGTTGTCCGGGGCCAGCGGGGTGGGCTTGCCGGCCGGGGCCTGGACGCCGGCCCAGTCGAGAAGCTCGGCGGTGGCCTTGGTGCGGTCGGCCTCCTTCAGCTTCGCGATGTTCGAGCCGTGGTTGCCGCCGGGCACGGTGAAGACGTAGGAGTCCCGGGCGCCCTTGCCGACCTCGAAGTGCTCCGAACTCCACGGGTCGTACTCACCGTTGACGAACATCATCCGCTGTGCGTGGTGGCGCACCCAGCGGTCGACGTCGGGCATCGCGCGCCGGTCGAAGCGCATCGGGATGTCCTTCGGCACGAACGACCGGGAGTTGTTGATGCCGGGGTACTTCAGCAGGCCGGACAGCTGCGGGTAGCCGTAGCCGGGCTCTCCGAGCTGGGTGCCCGCCTGGTAGTAGTACGGCGTGTACGGCTCCATGCCCTGGTCGGTGTAGCTGGAGAAGCCGCCGACGTTGTCCATCCACTTCCACAGGTCGTCGGTGGAGACGGTCGGCTTGGGCACCTCGGCGCAGGCGGTCTCGGCCGGCTGGTACTGCCAGAACCCGAACACCAGGTCCGTGACCATGACTTCATAGGCCCGGTCCGCGTTGCCGACCTTGGTGAAGGTCTGCTTCTCCTTGTCGGCCCACTTCTGGAAGCGCTTGACCATCTCCCCGCGGCGCACCAGGGCCTCGCGCTCGATGGCGGTGAGGGCGGTGCGGCACTGCGCGGTCCCGACGGTGCGGAAGAACCGGTCGTACGCCGAGTCCTCGTCGTTGCGTACGTCGTTGGGCGCGACATAGGCGACGGTGCCGTTCATGTCGTGCGGGAAGAAGCGGCGGTAGTACGTGGCGGTCATGCCGCCCTTGCTGCCGCCGGTGTCGATCCAGTTCTTGGCGTAGATACGGTGCAGCGCCCGGAAGATGCGGTGCTGGTCGTTGGCCGCCTGCCGGATGTCCAGCTTCTTCCAGTCGGTGGGCGTGGGCCGCGACGGGGTGAAGTACCGGTATTCCATCGAGACTTGGTTGCCGTCGATGATCTTGGTGGGTTCGCTGCGGGACGGCGTGGTGTTCACGTTGTACCCGGAGGTGAAGAACACCGTCGGCCGGTCCACCGACTTGTGCAGCAGGGTCAGCCGCTGCTGGAAGGTCCCCTTCGAGGGGTGCCGGTGGTCAACCGGCTGGGTGTAATTCAAAACGAAGTAGCGGTAGCCGTCGACCGGCTTTTCCTCGATGAGGCTCATCCCCGGAATCGCCAGGATCCGGTCCTTGATGTCCTCGGTCCGCGGCCCGGCGGCGGTAGCCGCCCCGGCCGGCGTGCTGCCGGCTCCCGCCGTGCCTATGAGCACCGCGAGCGACAGCAGCCATCTGGTGGCCTTGCGCATGCACCCTCCCCTTGGGATAGCAAAGGTCGGGCTGAACCTATCGGCGCGGCGGGGGTGCCACCAGCCCTTGGCGCCGTTCGGTGGATCAGCCGTTCGCGCACGGCCGCCGCGGCGCCGTGGTGGAACGGCCGCGGACGGGGCCGGGGGCCGCCCCGGAGCGGCCCCCGAACGGCCCCTCAGGCCGCCAGTTCCTCCTCCTCGCCGGTGAAGGTGCGCCACAGCTCCGCGTAGCGGCCGTCGTGGGCGAGGAGCTGGCCGTGGCTGCCGTCCTCGACTATCCGGCCCTGGTCGAGCAGCACCACCCGGTCCGCGCGGGCCGCGGTGGTCAGCCGGTGGGCGACCACGAGGGTCGTACGGCGCCCCACGAGCCGGTCGGTGGCCTGGTTGACGACCGCTTCGGTGGCCAGGTCCAGGGACGCGGTGGCCTCGTCGAGCAACAGCACGTCCGGGTCGACGAGTTCGGCGCGGGCCAGGGCCAGCAGCTGCCGCTGGCCGGCCGAGAGGTTGCGGCCGCGCTCGGCGACCTCGTGGAGGTAGCCGCCGTCGAGGGTGGCGATCATCGCGTGGGCGCCGACGGCCCGGGCGGCGGCCTCCACCTCGGCGTCGGTGGCGTCCGGGCGGCCGTAGGCGATGGCGTCGCGGACCGTGCCGGCGAAGAGGTAGGACTCCTGGGGGACCACGCCGAGGCGGCGGCGGTAGCCGGTCAGGTCCAGCTCGCGCAGATCGGTGCCGTCGACCCGGACAGCGCCCGAGGACGGGTCGTAGTACCGCGCGACCAACTTGACCAGCGTGGACTTACCGGCGCCGGTCTCACCGACGAAGGCGACCGTCTGGCCGGCCGGGATGGTCAGCGCGATACCGGCCAGCGCCGGCTCCTCACCGTCGCCGCCGTAGCGGAAGTGCACATCGTCGAAGGTGATGGCACCCCGCAGCGCGGGCACCGCCCGGGGCCGCTCGACGGCCGGGGTGGTGGTCGGCTCGCGCAGCAGCTCCTGGATCCGGCCGAGCGAGACGGACGCCTGCTGGTAGCCGTCGAAGACCTGGGAGAGCTGCTGGACCGGGGCGAAGAACAGGTCGATGTAGAGCAGGTAGGCGACCAGCGCCCCGGCGGTGAGGGTCTCGGAGCCGATCCGGCCGGCGCCGACGATCAGCACCAGCGCCGCCGCCACGGACGACAGCAGCTGCACGAAGGGGAAGTAGACGGATATCAGGAACTGGCCGCGGACCCGGGCCTGCCGGTAGGCGTCGCTGCGGGCGGCGAACCGCTCCGCGCCCTGCCCCTCGCGCCGGAACGCCTGCACGATCCGCAGTCCGGCCACGCTCTCCTGGAGGTCGCCGTTGACGACGCTGATCCGCTCGCGGGCGAGCTCGTACGCCTTCACGCTCTGCTTGCGGAAGAAGTACGTGCCGATGATCAGCGGCGGGAGGGTGGCGAAGACGAGCAGGGCCAGCTGGAGGTCGATGGCCAGCAGCGCGATGAAGATGCCGAAGAAGGTCAGCATCGAGACCAGGGCGGTGACCAGACCGGTCTGGAGGAACGTGGACAGGGCGTCCACGTCCGTGGTCATCCTGGTCATGATCTTGCCGGTCAGCTCCCGCTCGTAGTAGTCGAGCCCGAGGCGCTGGAGCTGCGCGAAGATCTTGAGACGGAGGGCGTAGAGGGTCCGCTCGCCGATGCGGCCGGTCATGCGGTTGCCGCCGATCTGCGCGGCCCACTGGGCCAGGACCACGACCAGGGCGATGGCGGCGGCCGTCCAGACACCGATCAGCGCGCCGCGGCGGACGCCCTCGTCGATGCCCTGCCGGATCAGCACCGGCAGCAGCAGCCCGGCGAGCGCGTCCACGGCGACCAGCGCCAGCGCGAAGGCCAGCGGTCCGCCGAAGCCGTCCAGCAGCCGGCGCAGGCCGTAGGAGCGCTCGGGGCGGACGGCCCGGTCCTCGTCGACGTCCGGGGTGTCCGTGGCGGGCGGCAGCGCGGCGACCTGGGCGAGCAGCTCCGGTGTCGCGGGCAGTCCGGCCATCGCGGCGCCGATGCCGGGCCCCGCGGCGGCGGCCGCGCGGGCCGCCATTCCGGCGCCGCCCGCCTCGGCCTCCTGCTCCCGGCGGACCCACAGTTCGGGGGTGATGGTGCCGTCCGCCCCGGCCCGGCCCGCCGCGCCGTCCCGTACCCCGTCGCGCCCGTCGGCGTCCGCCGCCGGGTCCGGCTGTCCGTCGGCGGCGAACTCGCCGTCGAAGGCGCCGGCCAGCTCACCGGCCGGGTCCCGCTCGACGCCGCCCAGCTCCTCCGGGTCGGTCAGCAGCCTGCGGTAGAGGGGACAGCGTTCCGCCAGCTCCTCCTGGGTGCCGAGGTCGGCCAGCCGCCCGCCGTCGAGGACGGCGATCCGGTCGGCGAGCGCCAGGGTGGAGGCGCGGTGCGCGATAAGCAAAGTGGTCCGGCCCGCCATGACGCCGCGCAGCGCCTCATGGATCTCGTGCTCGACCCGGGCGTCGACCGCCGAGGTCGCATCGTCCAGGACCAGCAGCCGGGGGTCGGTGAGGATGGCGCGGGCCAGCGCGACGCGCTGGCGCTGGCCGCCGGACAGGGTCAGCCCCTGCTCGCCGACCTTGGTGTCATAGCCCTCGGGGAGCTCGGATATGAAGCCGTCGGCCTGGGCGGCGCGGGCCGCGGCGCGCACCTGCTCATCGGTGGCGTCCGGATGGCCGTAGGCGATGTTGTCGCGTACGGAGTCGGAGAACAGGAAGCTGCTCTCGGGGACCAGACCGATGGCGGCCCGCAGCGACTCCAGGGTCAGCTCGCGCACATCGTGGCCGCCGACCAGGACCCGGCCGGCGGAGACGTCGTAGAAGCGCGGCAGCAGCAGCGAGACGGTGGACTTGCCGCTGCCGGACGTGCCGACCACGGCGACGGTCTCTCCCGCCTCGATGCGCAGCGAGAAGTCATCGAGGACCGGGCGGACGGGACGGGCGGCGGCCGGGGCATCCGGAGCGTCCGGGGCGGGGCCGGTGCCCTCGCCCCTGTTGGCGTCCCCGTCCGCGCCCCCGTGCAGCGGCGCGTACCCGAACGTCACCCGGTCGAAGACGACGGTGGCCGGGGCGTCGGCGGGCAGCTCATGGGCGTCCGGCCGCTCGGCGAGCGTGGGCTCGGTGTCGATCAGCTCGTAGACCCGCTCCACACCGGCCCGGGCCTGCTGGCCGACGGTCAGCATCATCGCCAGCATCCGGACCGGCCCGACCAGCTGCGCCAGGTAGGTGGAGAAGGCGACGAAGGTGCCGAGGGTGATCTGTCCCTGGGTGGCCATCCAGCCGCCGAGGGCCAGCATCGCGACCTGGCCGAGCGCGGGGACGGCCTGGAGGGCAGGGGTGTAGCGCGCGTTGAGGCGGACCGTGCGCAGCCGTCCGGCGAACAGCCGGCGGCTGACCTCGCGCAGCTTCCCGGTCTCCTGCTCCTCCTGCCCGAAGCCCTTGACGACCCGCACCCCGGCGACCGCGCCGTCCACGACACCGGCCACCGCGGCCGCCTGTCCCTGGGCGTACCAGGTGGCGGGGAAGAGGCGGGCGCGGCTCCGCTTGGCGATGAACCACAGGGCGGGGGCGACGGCCAGCGCGACGACGGTGAGCAGCGGCGACAGCACCGCCATCACGGCCAGCGAGACCGCGAACAGCAGGACGTTCCCGATCATCATCGGGAGCATGAACAGCAGGCTCTGGATCAGCTGGAGGTCGCTGGTGGCGCGGCCGACCACCTGGCCGGTGCTCAGCTCGTCCTGCCGCCGCCCGTCGAGCCGGGCGATCGAGCCGAACATCCGGGTCCGCAGATCGTGCTGGAGGTCCAGGGCGAGCCGGCCGCCGTAGAAGCGGCGGATGTAGGTGAGGACGTAGACGACGAGCGCGGCCACGACCATGAGGGCGGCCCAGGGGCCGAGGGGGCGGGAGTGCCGGACGATGACATCGTCGATGATCAGCTTCGGTACGAGCGGGACCAGGGCCAGCACGGCCATCCCGGCGAGCGAGGAGCCGAGGGCCAGCAGCACGTCTTTCCGGTACTGCCAGCAGTCGCGGGCCAGCCGCCGCGCCCAGCCCGCTCGTTCCGTGTCCGTCCCCGCCACCCGGTGCCTCCCACCCATCGACACTTTTTTTCGAACTGTTCGAGGGCGCCAACACCGCGTGGCGCGGATTTCATCCCGCTGCCGCGAACTTCTGTGCGCGCCCGGCCCCCGGCACGGCGGACGGCCCCGTTCCGGATGGTCCGGAACGGGGCCGTCGCCCGGCGGGGCCGTTACTCAGGTGGCGCGGCGGGCTACTTCCCGCGCTCCCCCGTCGTGTCCGGCACCCGCTCCACCGTCAGCTCCGAGATCCCCGGATGCGGCTTGGGCTTGCCGTCGGCCGACGGGCTCCGGTCACCGTGCACCGTGACGCGTACGTACCGGGCCGGGCTGCGGCCCGCGTATCCGGTCCCCGTCCAGTGCTTGCCGTCCCGGGAGACCTGGACGTTGTAGGACGTGGGCCGGGTCCCGTTCCAGTGCGGGGTGATCTGGCCGACGCGGGTGGTCCGGCCGAGATCGACGGTGAGGGTGCCGGTCGCGGCGTCGGGCACCCAGGCCGTGGTGGCGTTGCCGTCCACCGCGGCGCCCGCGTAGAGACCGGGCTCCTCCGAGGTCGCGGCGGCCGAGGTGCACCGGGCCGCGTTCGAAGTTGCCGCCAGGTCCGGGCGGCGGGTCTTGAGGACGGCGGGCACACCCCGGCTGACGATCTTCTCGCCCTCCGGCGACTCGATCCGCATCGGCGCACCGGCGGTCAGCCGCACCGTGGTCTGGTGCGCGCCGATCCCGATGTCGTACGTCCGGCCCTGCCAGTGCAGTCCGCGCAGCGTGACGCCGTCGGAGAGCTGCGGCGGCAGCATCGGGTCGAGCCGCACCCGGTCCTCGCGCAGCCGCAGCCCCGTCAGCCCGTGGGTGAAGGTCTGGAGGAAGCCGCCCTTGCCGGTGAGGAAGTCCTGGGCGGGCTTTCCGGCGTGCGGGTCGGAGGCACCGGCCTTCTCACCGCGCGCCTCGGAGAACTGCTGGAACGGCCCGCGGACGAACGGCTTGATGGACCGCAGCAGATAGGTGTACGTGGCGCAGCCGGGCTCGCCGATACCGGCCGCGTCGATGGCGTGCACCGAGTCGGTCATGGCCGGACCGTCCGGGTCGGTGTGCCCGGCGTAGAAGTCCAGCGTGCGGGCCGCCTGGGTCTGCGACATCGGCCATTCCAGCGGGTACATCAGCAGCACGGTGTCGGCCTGCTTGATGGTCGTGCCCTTGTACCCGGCGTACTGCTCGAAGATCTTCTTCTTGCTGTCGTACGGGATGCGCAGCTTGTCGGCGAGGGTCTTCCAGGAGGCCGGTGCCTTCTCGCCGAGGATCGCGGCGACCCGGCCCGCGTGCCGCAGCGCGGTGGCGGCCCCGGCGTTGGTGAACACCGCGTCGTTGACGCCGTTGCTGTACTCGTCGGGACCGGCGACGTTCTTGACGGAGTAACTGCCGTCGGTGTTACGGGTGGCCCGGGACGCCCAGAATTCGGCGATGCCCTTGAGGACCGGCCAGCCGCGGGACCGCAGCCAGGCGGTGTCCTTGGTGGCGAGGTAGTACTGCCAGGTGGCCAGGGAGATATCGCCCATCAGGTGGTTCTGGGTCCTGCAGTGCGGCGGGTCCCAGCTGTGGCACTCGGTCCACAGATCGCCCTTGCTGCCGCTGGTCCAGGAGTAGAACAGCCCCTTGTAGCCGAGCTTGCGGGCGTTGGCGGCGGCCCCGGCCCGCGTCTTGTAGCGGTAGTCGACGACCGACCTGGCGAGGGCGGGGTGGGCGGCGAGCAGGCCCGGGTACATCCAGGTCTCGGCGTCCCAGAAGATCTCGCCGGCGTAGTTGTCGCTGGTCAGACCGGTGGGGCCGATGCTGTTGCGGTTGCCCGCGCGGGTGTTGGCCAGCAGGCCGTACTGCGCCGAGCGGACCCAGGACTGGAGGTCCCGGCGGCCCTTGACCTCGATGTCGCTGCGCCACAGCCGCTGCCAGGCGGCGCTGTGCCGGGCGAACAGGGCGTCCCAGCCGCGGTCGGCGGCCCGGCGCGAGGCGGCGTCGGCGGCGGCGCGCGGGGTGCGGGAGGTGAGTGCGGTGTCCACGCCGACGTACTTGGTCAGCTCGTAGGAGCGGCCGCTCCGGACCGGGAAGGACACCTGCTGCCGGTTGCTCAGCTTGTCCTGCGCCGCCGGGCGGGGCGGGTTGGCGCGTACGCCCGGCCCGGTGCGCAGGGTGGAGGCCACCGCGCCCTCGGTCTTCGTCCCGTCGGTGCGGAACCCGACGTCCATGGTGCGGCCGTTGCCCGCGCCGCCGCCCACCTTGCCGCCGGTCTCCTTGCCCGCGGTCGCCTCGCCGCCCGTCTCCTTACCGCCGGTCTCCTTGCCGCCGGCTTCCTTGCCCCCGGTGGTGGCCCCGCCCTCCGACGGTGTCATCCGGCGGGCGCCGCGGCCGTCGAGGCCGTCGGTGACCGTGGCCGAGCCGCTCCAATGGGGCGTCATCCGCAGCCGTACGGCGCCGGTGTGGGCGTCGGTGCGGTCGGCCAGCACGTCGTAGACCAGGTCGGTGACGCGGCCGTCGGCGGCGGTCCAGGTCAGCGACGTACGGACGAATCCGCAGCGCAGGGAGAGCGTCTGACGGTAGTGCGAGATGCGACCGGGCGCGGTGGCGGAGGAGAAGGTGTCGGGGTGCGCGCCGCCGGTGGCGACGTCGAGGGTGGTCCAGGTGGGGATCGCGGCGATGGCCTGCCGGCCCTTGAGGTCCTTGGGTCCCTTGGCGTACAGCCCGGAGACGAACGAGCCGTCGTATTCGGGGGTCTTGAGCGGCCAGCCGGTCGTTCCGCCGGGGGCCGCGTAGCCGGTGCCGTTGGGCGGCACCCGCTGTCCGAGGTAGCCGTTGCCCACAAAGGCGTGGTGACTGTCCTTCGGGTCGATCCTGGTGGCGGTGGCGGTCCAGCCGTCGGCCTTCATACAGGGCCCCTGCGCGGAACCGGCCGGTTCCGGCACCGGGGTGGGCGCCGCGGCGGAGGCCGAGACGGGTGCGAGGACCGCGATCAGCGCGGTGGCGAGCAGGGGGGCGACCAGTTTTCGGGAGCGCGGCGCCACGGGGCGGGGGGACCGCTGCGGCGGCCGTTCCACGGGGTGCTGTGCCGAAGGGTGCATGGTTCTCCGTCGTCTGTGCGCGGTCCGCACCGCTCCCGCGATACGGACCCACCATGGACATCATCAGGCCCCCGCCTGCCCTGCACCCTAGGGCGGCTGCGCCGTTCGGGTCACGGGATCGACGCGGTCCGGTTCGGCCCGGGCCCTCCGATTGGTCAACAAGACCCTCCATAGGGCAGACTTTTAGACTGACCAGTCAGATCAAAAGGGGAGGGGTGTCGGTGAACACCACCCGCCAGGGGGCGGCGGTCCACGCCGGCGGAATCGGAGTGGAGGGCCCACGGGGATGGGCCTTCCGAGCGGTCGACATCGCCGCGGAACCGGGCACGCTGATCGCGGTCCAGGGCCCCTCCGGCTCCGGCCGCACCTGTCTGCTGCTGGCCCTCACCGGCCGGATGCGGATCACGGAAGGGGAGGCGACGGTCGCCGGGCTCGCGCTGCCCAAGCGGATGGGGTCGGTGCGCAGCCGTACCGCGCTCGCCCATGTGCCGGGCGTCGCCGACCTCGAACCGGCCCTCACAGTCGGCGAACACCTCAAGGAGCGGGCCCTGCTGGGCCCCCGTATCCAGGGCTCGCCGCTCGCTTCGCTCCCCTGGGGCAAGCGCCACAAGGAGGCCACCCGGGCCCGGGTCGACGCCGCTCTCGCGGCCGCCCGGCTCGACCCCGAGAGCCTCCCCAAGGGTCTGCGCACGACCGTGCGCGATCTGGAGCGGATCGAGGCGCTGCGGCTCTCCGTCGCGCTCGGGCTGATGCACGGCCCGCAGCTGCTGGCCGTCGACGACGTGGACCTCAAGCTCGCCGACGCCGAGCGCACCGAGGCCTGGCAGCTGCTGCGGGACCTCACCCGCGAGGGCCTCACCGTCGTGGCCGCCGGGGACGGCGCACCGGAGGACGCACTGATCGTCCGCACGGCGCGCACGGACACCGAGGCCGCCAAGGCCGACCCCACCCCCACCCCCGTCCAGGACGACGCCGACACCACCGAGGAGGAGGCAGCGGATGCGTTCGCCGAAGCTGGCCGCGCTTGAGCTCAGGCGGTTCAGCCGGGGCAAGCTGCCCCGGCTGGGCCTGGTGGCCCTGACGCTGATCCCCCTGCTCTACGGAGCCCTGTACCTCTGCTCGTTCTGGGACCCGTACAGCCGCCTGGACAAGATCCCGGTGGCCCTCGTCAACGACGACCGCGGCGCCACCACCGGTGGCAAAGAGATCCACGTGGGCGACGAGCTGTCCGAGAACCTCAAGGACAGCAAGAAGTTCCACTGGGAGGACGTCAGCGCCGCCGACGCCGCCAAGGGCGTCGAGAACGGCACGTACTACCTCTCGCTGACCGTCCCCAAGGACTTCAGCAAGCGGATCGCCTCCAGCTCCGGGAAGACCCCGCAGACCGGCGCGCTCAAGGTCCGGACGAACGACGCCAACAACTACGTCGTCGGCTCGATCTCCAAGACGGTGTTCTCCGAGGTCCGTGCCAAGACCTCGGCCGCCTCGTCGCGGACCATGCTCGACAAGATCTTCATCTCGTTCTCCGATCTGCACGACAAGACAGCGGATGCGGCGGACGGCGCCGGGAAGCTCGATGACGGCCTCGGCACCGCCAAGGACAAGACCGGCCAGCTCGCCGACGGCCTCGGCAAGCTGGACAAGGGCGCGGACCGGATCAGCAAGGGCGCGGCGGAGGCCGCCACGAAGGCCAGGCAGCTGAGCCTGGGCGCCCGCAAGGTCTCGGACGGCACCCAGCAGCTCGCCGACAAGGTCCACGGCATCGCCCGGAAGGACCTCCCCTACCTCAGGGAGCACGGCCGGGAGATCGGGCAGCGGGCCCAGGTCGTCGCCGACCTCACCCAGAAGCTCGACGAGGACCTCGGCAAGCTGCCGGGGGACTCCGCCAAGGCCGCCCGGCAGGCACGGGAGAACGCCGACAACGCCGCGGAGCTCTACCAGGACCGCTGCAACGGCCTCGTCGACACCGACCCCGACTGCCCCAAGCTGAAGGCGATCGCGGACGGCAGCGCCCTCGCCGCCGACGCGGCGGAGAAGGTCAACGACACCGTCGCCCACACGGACTTCGGCCAGCTGCGCACCAAGGTGCGGGAGCTGCACCACGGCGCCGCGATGGTCGCCGATGAGGCACCGGGCATCGCGAACCGGGCGGACAAGGCGATCGGCCAGATCAACCAGCTCAACGCGGGTGCCCACCAGGTCTCCCAGGGCGCCGGGCTGTTCGCCGACGGTATCGGCACGCTCGCCGACGGCGCCGGCAAGCTCCATGACGGCCTGGGTGTCGCCAAGGACGGTGCCGACAAGCTCACCGGCGGTCTGTTCAAGCTCAAGGACGGCAGCAACCAGCTGTCCGACGGCCTGCACAGCGGCGTCTCCAAGATCCCGGACTACAACAAGAAGGACCGCGACACCCGCACCGAGGTGATGGCCGACCCGGTCGAGCTGGCCGCCAAGTCGCTGCACAAGGCGCCCAACTACGGCACCGGCCTGGCGCCGTACTTCATCCCGCTCTCCCTCTGGGTCGGCGCGATGGTCGCCTTCATGCTGCTCCAGCCGCTGGGCAAGCGCGCCTTGGCCGCGGGCGCCCCGGGCTGGCGGATCGCCCTCGGCTCCTGGCTGCCGGCCTACGCGATCGGCGTCGTCCAGGTGCTCGCACTGATGGCCGTGCTCCACTGGGGCCTCGGCCTGGAGATGGCCCGCACGGCCGGCACCGTCGGCTTCCTGCTGCTGGCCACGGCCTGCTTCACCGCCATCATCCAGCTGCTGGGCGCGTTCTTCGGCCCGGCCGGCCGGGTGCTGACCCTGGTCGTCCTGATGCTCCAGCTGACCTCGGCGGGCGGCACCTACCCGGTGCAGACCAGCCCCGGGTTCTTCGCCGCCATCCACCCCTTCCTGCCGATGAGTTACGTGGTCGACGGCCTGCGCCGGCTGATCACCGGCGGCGACCTCGCCATCGTGCAGCAGGGCTGCGCGGTCCTGGCGGTCTTCACCGTCGGCGCGCTGGCGCTCACCGCCCTCGCGGCGCGCAGCCGGCAGGTCGTCCGGATGAAGGACCTGCATCCGGAGCTCAGCCTGTGAACGTGCTCCCGGTCTCCCGGGGCGGTGCCGGCGACGGCACCGCCCCGGGGGCCGCCCCCGGCCCCCGGCGCAGCTCCACGCGCCGCCGGCTCTTCGACGCCGCCGTCACCCTCATCGCGGAACAGGGCTTCTCCGCCACCACCGTCGACGAGATCGCCGACCGCGCCGGCGTCGCCAAGGGCACCGTCTACTACAACTTCGCCAGCAAGAACGTCCTCTACGAGGAGCTGCTGCGGGACGGCATCGACCTGCTCGCCGACTCCCTGCGCCGGGCCGCCGACGCCACGGCGGCCCGCGGCGGCACCCGGGTCGACGCCCTGGACGCGATGATCCGGGCCGGTCTGGACTTCATCGCCTGCTCCCCCGCCCTGATCCAGCTCTACGTCGCCGAACTCTGGCGCACCAACCGCACCTGGCGCGACACCCTCACGTCCGTACGCGGCCGGGCCCAGGCCGTCGTCGAGGACGTCCTCCGGGACGCCGTTCGGAACGGGGAACTCTCCGACGAGCTGGACATCCCCCTCACCGCCTCCGCCCTCCTCGGCATGGTCCTGGTGGCCGCCCTGGACTGGCAGTCCTTCCAGCCGGACCGCTCGGTCGAGGACGTCCACGCGGCGCTGTCCCGGCTGCTCCAGGGCCGGGTGGGGGCAGGCCGGAACCCCTCCGAGGGACCGTAGTTACGCGGCCCGCCCACCAGGAGCCTCAGGCGTCCAGGTGGGTGGGCGCGAACATCCGCAGCCGGGCCGGGAGGACGACGACCGACGGCCCGGGGGCCGCCAGCGCCGCCGCCAGGTCCGTACGCAGCCGCTCCGGGCTCGTCCGGACCGCGGGCACGCCGAACGATCCGGCCAGGGCCACGAAGTCCGGCCGGGCGAGTTCGGTGGCGGTGGCCGCGCCGAACGCGTCGGTCTTCACTCACCGCCGCCCCCTGGAGCGCGGCCAGCGTCATCAGCGCACCGGGCCCGGTGGAGACCAGCAGCAGCGCGACTCGACCGGGACGCCTCACGGACCTGACGCCCTGCGGACCGGATGCCTCGCGGGCCTGACGCCTCCCGGCCTGATGTCCCCCCGGCTCCCGCACGAGCGGGTTCGTTCCGCCGGGCCCGTACGGCCAAACCGGGCGCATGCCGCACCTCCTGACGTACCACCCATCCAGGCCCACCCGGCGATACGTGCCCCCTCCATCAGTGACACCCTTGTGACAGCACACTCCTTGAGGCAGTACGGGCATACCCCACTAGACTCGTTGAATGTTGTGCGGTCACGACGACGCTTCCAGGGAACGGGGGACGCCATGGCAGGAGATGGGCTACAGGCCGACATTCCGTCACTGAAGTCCGGCGGCAAGGACTTCACCAGCGTCGGCCGGCGCTATCAGAGCGCGGTGACGAAGCTGAAGAGCGCGCTGACCGGCCTGGAGGGCAAGGACACTCCGCCGTGGGGCGATGACGAGATCGGCGAGAAGTTCGGCGTGGTCTACGAGGGCCTGCGCGACGGCATGTACGAGTCCATGGGACATCTGGCCGCCAAGCTCCAGGAGATCGGCGGCGCCCTGAACACCATGGGCGAGAACCACCAGGCCGACGAGGACTTCAACGACTCCCTGATGAAGCAGCACATCGCCAACGCCGAGGCGGAGGGCCAGCAGATCGTCGCCCTCAAGTCGCCCCACGTCTGACGCTTCATCTCCTCATCCGCGTCGCCACTTTCGTGATCAAGCTTTACCGCTTCCCGGGGGATTGCCGCCATGTCGCTCATGCTTCCTGACTGGCTCGAGTGGGTACTTGAGATGCTCGGCTACGACTGGCCGACGGGCGACGAGGACAAGATGAACGACTCCGCCACCCAGTGGCGGGAGTTCGCGAAAGCGGTCGAGCAGCTGCAGTCCGAGGGCATCACCGCGGCGGGCAATGTGCTGTCGGCCAACTCCGGCGACAGCATCGACGGCTTCAGCAAGACCTGGGAGAAGTACTCCGGCAACGGCTCCGGATACCTCGACGACGCCCGTAGCGCCGCCGAACTCATCGCGTTCGCGATGGACGCCGGCTCCGGGGTCATCATCGGGATGAAAGTCGCGGTGATCGCCCAGTTGGCGATCCTCGCGGCAGAGATCATCGCGGCTCAAGCGGCCGCGCCCTTCACCTTCGGCCTGTCCGAAATCGGCGCGGCCGCGGCCACCCAGGCCACCCGGCTGATCGTGCGCCGCATCCTGAAGGAAGCGCGTGAGGCGCTGGTCGAGGCGATCGTCGAGACGGTCAAGGAGCCGGCCGTCTCGGCGCTGGAGGCGATGGTCTCCGACGCCATCGCGCAGGGCATGAACATGCACTTCGGGGCGCAGAACGGCTTCGACGTCGGCCGCAGCGCCAAGACCGGCGCCGAGGCGGGCGTGGAGGCGCTCAAGAACTCCGGCCAGACCTTCGCCGAGTCCCTGCGCGACGGTGCGGGCAGCCGAGCGGGCCACCACGCCCGCAACGGCCTGGAACACGCCGCCGGACGGGGCGGGAGCGAGGACGGCGGCGAGGACAGCGGCGGGAACGACGGGGGCGGCAGCGAGTCCACGGGTTCCGGCAGCGGTTCCGGCAACGGCAACAGCAGCAACAGCAGTGGTGACGGCGGAGGATCCGGCAGCGGGTCGGGGTCCGGGAGTGATTCCGGAAGCGGCTCGGGGTCCGGGTCGGACGGGAACGGGTCCGGGTCGGGGTCCGGGTCGGGGTCGGGAAGTGACTCCGGTACCGGCAGTGGGTCCGGTTCCGACGGCGGCGGGACCGGCACGGACAGTGGGTCGGGGTCCGGGTCCGGGTCCGGGTCCGGGTCCGGGGCGAACGGGAACGGGTCGGGCAACGGCTCCGACTCCGGCGGCCCTTCGCACTCCCCCCGCCCGGGCGACACATCCACGAGCAACGGTTCCGACAGCGGCCCCGCCACCACCTCCGACAGCGGCACCCCGGGCCCGGACGGCAACCGCGCCACCCCCGAGTCCCAGCCCCTGCCACCCCCGGACCAGCGCACCGCCTTCGACGAGGGCTACACGGGCGGCAACCACCACAACCCGTACGGGAACTCCCCCACCCCGGACGCGGGGCCCACCCCCGACTCGGGCACCACTCCCGACTCGGGCGGCCCCACCCCGGACACCTCCCGCCCGGACCCGGACACGGACTCGGCGAGCACCCACCCCACCCCGGACAACACCCCGGACAACACGTCGGACAACACCCCTGACGGCGCGCGCCCGGACGCCATCAGCACCCAGCCGACTCCCGACAACACCCCGGACGCGGCACGCCCGCACGCGGACTCCGCCGACACCCAGCCGACACCTGGCCTCTCCGTCCACCCGGACGCCGGCCCGACCCCCGACTCGGGGTCGGCCCCGTCCCCCGGCCCGTCCCCATCGCCGGACTCCGGCCCGTCCCCGGACCAGGGCTCGTCGCCCCAGTCCAACTCGCCTTCGCCGGACGGCCCTTCCCACCCCGACGCGGCACAGTCGCCGCAGCAGTCCCCGCAGCAGTCGCCGCCGTCCCCCGACCCGGTATCCGGGAATCCGCCCGGCGACGGCGCCGCATCCCACGGCGACAACAGCAGCAACGGCTCCTCCAACGGCGACAACTCCCAGAGCGGCACCGGCGGCGGACGGCCCTCCACACCCCACGTGGGCGTGCCCTCCCAGGGCGCTCCGGTACAGCACTCCGGCTCGTCCGGCCCGCCCGTCGGGCAGCGGGACCCGGCCCCCGGCGACCCGATGCCGCACGTCCGCGAGGACGACGACACCACGGTCACCACGCAGTCCGCCGACACGCTGACCGCTCCCGCGCCGACCGCGCACACGACGGACACCGGCACGCCGTCCACGCCCCAGCAGTCCCCCCAGAACACCCCGCAGACCTCCGGCCCGGTGATGGGCATGCCCACCGCCGTGCCCTCCCAGGGCGGCCCGGCCACCCCCAACTCAGGTGCCCCACACGGCGGCACGCCCTCCAACGGGAACACCCCCGGGCCCACCAACCGCCGCCCCGACGGCTCCCAGGCGATCCGCGACGTCACCCAGCAGCGC
Organism: Streptomyces sp. P9-2B-2; assembly: GCF_030406865.1. Classification (NCBI taxonomy): domain Bacteria; kingdom Bacillati; phylum Actinomycetota; class Actinomycetes; order Kitasatosporales; family Streptomycetaceae; genus Streptomyces; species Streptomyces sp. P9-2B-2. The sequence goes on from NZ_CP129126.1 coordinate 3,325,066, forward strand.
CGCCCCGAGCCCCCGCCGTACAACCCGCGCCTCGACGGCCCGCGCCCCAACACCACCGCCCCGGGCCCGAACCGCCGCGCCGACGGCTCCCAGATCATCCACGACGCCACCCAACAGCGCCGCCCCGAACCACCCCCCTACAACCCACGCCTCGACGGCCCCCGCCCGGACCAGAACCAGCAGCCCCCACACGACCAGCAGTCCGGCCGCCCGCCCCAAAACCAGAACCAGAACCAGGCACCCCAGCAGAACCAGCAGGGGCCGCGCCCGGAGCAGGCGCGTCCGGACCAGCAGAGCCCGCGCACGGACCAGAACCAGCCGCACCCGGACCAGACGCAGCCCGTGCGGCCGGACCAGCAACACCCCCAGAACCAGCGTCCGGACACCCCTCGACCCGACGCCACCCGCCCGGACACGCCGCGGCCCGACGCCACCCGACCCGACGCGTCGCGCCCGGACCAGTCACGTCCGCGCCCGGACGCCACCCGCCCGGACGACCCGCGCAACCCCCAGAACGGGCGCCCGGACCCCCGGCAGCAGCGCCCCGACCAGGCCCCGCCGCGTCCGGACACCCCCCGGCCCGACGCCACCCGTCCGGACACCCCGCGTCCCGACAGCACCCAGCGTCCTCCGCAGCAGCAACCGCACGACCCGAACCAGCAGCGTCCGCAGCAACAGCAGTCGACGCAGCAGCAGCCGCCTCGTCCGGACCCGCGCCAGCCGCAGCCGGATCGCCCGGACCCGCGCCAGCAGCCGACGCTCCAGAGCCACCAGCCTCAGTCGCAGCCGCCGAGTCAGCAGCACCCTCAGCAGCAACAGCAACAGAACCCGCAGCACCAGAACCAGCCTCAAAACCAACAGCAGCAGCCGCACCAGCAGCCGCAGCACCAAGGCCCGACGCAGCACCACAACCAGAACCAGCAGCCCCAGCAGCCGGCGCACCAGCACCAACAGCAACAGCAACAGCCCGCGACGCCCAGCAACCCCCCGCGGCCGAGCCACAGCGACGTCCGGGCAAGCCTCAACCACCAGCCCAGCGGCCTGTATTCACCGTTCCCGCACGACCAGCAGGCGCTGGAGAACCAGTTCCCGCGCAATCCGGACGGCAGCCCGCAGCGTCATGCGGACCCCTTCCAGCCCTGGTCCCAGCTCCAGAACGACGGCGGCCCGAACGTCCCCGGCCGCTCCAACAACTGCGCCGACTGCACCCGCTCGTTCATGGAGTCCTGGTACGGCAACCCGCAGGTCTCGGCACCCCGTACCTACGACAATGACGGCCACGGCGGCCTGGACCGGGTCAGCGGTGAGCGCGACGGCACCAACAACATCCAGAACTGGGCCGGCACCAACTTCCGCCACTCCGGCCAGAACGCCCAGGACAGCTACCAGCACATCGCCGACGAACTCCGTCAGTCCGGCCACGGCTCAGCGGCCGCCGTCCTCGTCACCTGGCCCAAGAACCCCGACGGCTCCGGCGGCGGCGCCCACGTCTTCAACGCCGTCAACCACAACGGCCGGGTCGTCTGGGTCGACAGCCAGACCGGCGAGATCAGCCAACAGCCCATCCACACCCACGCCGACGGCGTCTGGCACCTGACCCTGGACGCCGACCGCAAGCCCTTCGACCCCGCGACCGCCCAGCAGCAGGGCCAGGGACAGAACCAGGGCCAGGGCCAGGGCCAGGGGCAAGGTCACGGCCAGGGGCAAGGTCACGGCCAGGGGCAAGGTCAGGGTCAGGGCCAGAATCCCCAGCCCAACGGCCCCCACGGCACCGGTCACCACACCCCGGTAAACCCCTCAGGTACCGACAACAACCTGCCGCCATCCGACCCTTCGGGCACCAAGCACCCCGCCGAGGACGACAATTCCGGCCCCGAAGCGAAGAAATCGAAGACCGAAAATTCCATCCCGGAGCACGCATCGACGGAGGACCACCCCTCCGATACTCCGTCCGCCCATGATTCCGCTCAGAACCAGCCGACCGAAGCAGAGGCGGCGCAGGATCAGGAATGGGCCGACGCCGACGATGACAACGACGGCAACAACAACGACTCCGCTTCCCCTCCCCGTGGTTCAGCGCCGTACAACGAGAGGCAGGACGCAGACCACGAGCATTACGGAATTCCGCCGGACGAGGCACAGCAGCACCTGCGTATCCGTAATAATGTGCATCAGATCGACATGGAGCGGGTCTATGGCTTCATGGAAGATCTGGCCAACAACCGAAACAGTGAACTGCGGTCGGTGATCCAGGGGAGCGAGGCGGGAACCACCTTCAGCAAGAAGGATCTCGAGAACCGGATCACCGGCTTCCGTGACCTCAACCGCAGCGAGCAGGCTGCCGTGGTCGGTGTCATTGCGCGGCTGAGCATCGATTTCCATATGCAGCAGGGCGTTGCCGCGAGCCCGCACCGTCGCGAAGGAAACTACCCGCCCTACAAGTGGCGGGAAATCGACCACGACCAGAACGAGCCCGACCAGCCCCAGCACGACGAGAACGAGCAGGATGGGGAGCACAAGCCCCAACAGCCTCAGATCGAGCGGGAAGCACTGCGGGAACGGGATGTGCTGCGTCAGCAAAACTGGGACGGGGTGGAGAGTCGCACCGACTCCCGTGCCGCCGATATACGCCAGAAGGCGAAGACTCCCTTTGCCGACGTGGAGCCCTCGGGACCGTCCAGCGGTGCGCCCGCGAGGCGTACGCGCCGTTACCTGGACGATGCCTACGGCGAGACCATGGCGCACCAGATTGCGGAGAACACGCGCGATATGCGGCCGGACTTCTCCGGGCGGAACTACGCGGTGATCGAGGTGACCGATCCACACACCAACGAAACGCACTACGTGGTGGACAGCTCATTCAGTCACGCAGGCCCCCGCCCCGATCATTCGGAGCCACACCTCGGCGGCTGGATGGAACGCATCAATGAGGACCGCCGGCTACAGGGAAAGGAGCCTTACAACATCGACCACATGTACACCGAGCGCGAGCCCTGCGGCCACCCGAAGCATTCAAAGGGCCACGCGGACTGTTCGGGTTATATCACGCACTACATGCCCGAGACCATGCCCATCGGATATGGCATCGGCTATCGGAAGGGCGAGGCGAACAGTCCGTTCAGCGATCCCCGACCGGGAGTGAATTCACCACAGCAGGCGATGAATGCGGACGCCCAGCACCATCTGAACCGGGTTGCCGATATCCTCAAAGCATATTCGCTGCCGACGCCCACCCCGCCCCAGCCATGATGTGATGTCTGCCATGAGCAACCCAGCACCCGAGCCGCAAGCGGTGTCCCCGGACGTTGCCGTGCGCAGAAGCCTGTTGTGGATCGACAAACCGCGCGAGCGCACGGCTTGGCTGTGGATCGGCGGAGAGCCCGGCACGGGGAAAACCGAGTTGCTGCGCACGGTGGCCGGGCGCGCGGCGGACAGTGTGTTCGTGGACTGCGCCGGACGTCCCGTGGAAGAAATCGCACAAGAGCTGGCTGAGCGCTGCGGCGCCGCTCAGCCGCAGCGCTACGACACCGGATTCGCGGACGCGGTCCGTCATATCTCGCGGAGTTTCGTGGTGCTGCTGGCGAATACGCAGTGGGCGGGACGGCTGCGCACGACGGTCGAACCGCAACGTGTCGTGGGGCAGTTGGTCGATCTGCTACGGCGCTATACGAAGCCGGGCGTGGCGCTCCGGTTGCTGGTTGAGGTCGAGGATGCACCGGCGGCGGTCGCCTCGTACGCCGGACGTCATCTCACCCTCGCCCGTACGGCGGACACCGGCCCCGCCCCGGAGCGCCCGGCCTCCGGAGCAGCCCGCGCCCTCGCTCTGGCCGAGGCACGGGATGTTCCACTGCCCGTGTGGTCCCTGCTGTGCTCGGCGACCGGAGATCCGCATACGGAGCAGCAGCTACGGGAGCTGACCGCAGCCGACGCCCCCACCGGCTCTTCCTGGTACGAGACCCATCAGGACGATCTCGGCACCTCAGTCGTCTCCCTTCGGCACGAGCCAATGGCCGCCGAATACCGCCGCTCCCTGCCGGCAGACGAAGCCCGCGAGATGCACCACCGCATCTATGACGTGCTCAGCGCCGCAACCGAAGACCACGACAGCGTGCGGAATTACGCGCGCACCGCGCTGCCCGGTCACGCGGCCGCCGCCGGCCTCTTCGATGACCTGCTCGGCGATCTGCGCCTGCTGGCACAGGTGGACCACCGAACGCTCTTCGAGGCATTCGAGTCGGTGTATTTTCAGCGCCCCGTTCCAATGAACAGCCGTTCCTTCCGGCTGCGTTACCTGACCGAGCGGGGCGTGGTGTCCTCCTCCCCGGGCGAATGGCTGGCACTCCTTCACCACTCCCTGATGATGGAAAAAGCCGAACAGAACGAGGGAAGCGACAGAAGTGAAGGAGATGAAGAGGGCGAAGTAAACGCCGCACCAGCTGAAGACGAAGGCCGGGGCGGCCGCGGTCATCAGGCCGGCCCCGCTGCCGCATCACAGCTTTGGGCAGCAGCCCCCCGCATACGGGCCCCCTGGCGCACGCTCTGGGCAGACGGGACCGCGCCCGGCACCCTGACAACCTGGCACCTCGTACGTCGCCCCCATGTACGCCGGCTTCAGGTGGCCGAGACGCCCGCCGGGGAGATCGCCGCCGCCTGGGGCCCGCAGGGCAACCTCCAGGTCTGGAGCATGGGGCGGGGCGAACGACTGCCGGCATCCCCGGAGACGGACCGTAGCGCGGCGGGACAGATCCTGGCGGACCAGGGGTTGTCGGGCTGGCGACCAGCCGGCGAGGCGGAAGGAGCGGTGGACATCCCTCGTATGCCACGCTTCGTACGCCGCGCGGCGCGCCGCGGAAACCGTGCGGTGATGGCGTCCGAGGACAGTGTCTTCGTGATTGACATCGACCCGGAGGAATCCACGCAACAGGCTCCGGGCGTGCTCAAGAACATGATCCGTACGACGACGAAGCCCGGCTCCGCCCCCTTCCCACCGGAAGCGTTGCGGCCGACCCCGGCCTGGTACGCCTCGGTGTGGCCGGCCGGCACCTTCCGGCGCGTACCCGCCACCGCCGTCCCCCACGGCATCACTCACACGGAGACACGGACATTCCTGACGGAGACGGGACTGCCGTTCCTGCGGGGCGAGTTCCTCGAACTGTCAGTCCTGGACCTGTCCACGGAACCCCTGGAAGAAGCCGACTGGGCGGACATGGATTCCCCCGCGTCACCACACCGAACAGCTGACGTGGCCCATGGTCCCTACTACCGCCTCGGTGAATGGCAAGGGGCGCGGCTGCTCCTGGAGGGCGGCAGCGGGAGGGTCCTGCAAGACGGCGCCTCGGGGCTCACCGACGCACTGGCCGCCACCAGCCTGCGGAACTTCGTCCTCATGGTGCGTCTCTACTACTGGTGGTTCGCCTCGGACTGGTCGGTGGACGACCTGGAGCCGGCCCTCCAGGAGTGGCTGTCCACCACCGACGCCGAGGCGTTCGCATCGGACTGCTGGCAGCGCGTCTTCGGCGACGCCGACTTCTCTGACCGCGTCTAAGGGGTATCCCTTCGAAGACACCATGTGGGACCTGGCTTCGTACGACGGATGGTTCATCGAGCAGCCCCCGGCCGCCTCGTCTTCAGCCCCGGAAGACGCCCGGCCCGCCACGATCCTCCGTGGCGGCCGGCCTCGTCGAGCCAAGAGGAGCCGCAAGGGTCCATTTGCTGCCCAGGAATCGGAGAGTTCAGCACGTGCAGTACGCCGAGGCACTTCAGACAGTCGCCGGGTGGCTTGAGGAGCCACGCCGGAAGGGCCTCGTACTGCAAGTGGCGGGGCAGCCAGGAGCCGGGAAAACGCGGCTCCTGGCCGACGTGCAGCAGCGCTTTCCGGCGGCCGTCACCATCGATTGCCGCGGCCGGACCGCCGACGAAGTGGCCACCGCCGCGCTCGACGGTCTCGGGCTGGACGTTACTGCCGCACGAGGCCGCGATCCGCTCATCGACACCCTCGCCCGGCACCGCGGGGAGTCGATCGTCCTGCTGGCGAATGCCCAATGGGCCGGCCCGCTGTTCAGTTCCGACGAGCCCTTCCGCGTGGGCGTCGTACTGGCCGGAAAACTCGGCGTACAGAGCGGCGGCTGCGTACGCGTGGTGGCCGAAGCCGACGCGGACCGCGAAAGGGTGGCCGTCACCCGCGGCAATGACGTCCTCCTGGAGTCGGAGACGACGCCCGGAGAGCCGGTCGATCGCCTGCTCACCGCGCATCCCGCCCTGCGGGCCCTCGCCGCCGCGGAGACCCGTCAAGTGCCCCTCCCTGTATGGGCATTGCTCGCCCAAGCGCTGGGCGTCTCCGCAACCGTCCCCGAGCTGTCGGCGCTTTCCGATGCGCTCCCCGGCGAACTGCTCGAAAGCCACACCGCGGACGACTCCCGAGAGACGCTGGTGGGCTTTCGCGCCGACGGAATCAAGCACCTCATCCGTGCCGCCCACCCCCCGACCGCGGACCGGCAACGCGCCCTCACCGAGGAATTGCTCGGCCGCCTCACCGACAGCGCCGCACCCGACCCGGTCCATGCCTACGCCGCGCAGACCGTGGCCCTGCACGCCGCCTTGTCCGGCACCGAATTGCCCGGCCTGCTCGCCCACGCACCGGCCCTCGCCCGTTCCACCCGCTACGCACTCCTGCAAGCGCTGGCCCGCCAGTGGAAGCACGGCGTCCCCCAGGGCGGAGTCGCCTCGGACATCCACTACCTCGAAGCCGAGGGAATCGCGCCCCCGGCACAGGGCGAATGGGTCTCCTGGCTGCACTGGGCCGCGCTCAACCGTGGCGACACGGCAGCGGCGGAAGGGCTGGCCACCGCCGGAATCGCCCTGCCCTGGCGAACGGCCTGGTCGCGCCGGCGCCCGTACGCCGCGTTCGGCCCGCTCCCCGGTGAGGCCGGCAACGTCGACTACCTGGAATCCGGCACGCACGGCGGCGCCACAGCCGTGGCCGGCCAACGCGTGCTCCCGGCATTCCACGACGGCGCATACGTCACCCCGGACGGCGACGAACGAGTCCTCGAACGCGTCTGGAGTGCGGCCGACGGTACCGAACTCGGCACGCCGGCCGTGGTCGACCTGTTCTTCGACGACGAGGGCGAGGTCGAAAGCGTCGAGGGCCGCGGCGAGTTCCGGGTCCGGGCGGAGGAGGAGCTGGTGGACGCCGCCGATACCCACGCGACCTTCCGCCTCCCCGGCAGCGTGCTCTGCCATCGCCGCATGGATACCCGCCGATGGGCACTGGGCGGACGCGGCGGCCTGTTCGCCATCGACGACCTGCGACCGGCCTCGACACCGGACGAGAACACCGGTCCGGCGCGCTGGAAGCCCCCCTTCGTCGCCCCGCACACGACATCCGCCCTCTGGAACATCCCGGCCGAACTCGCCGCTCCCCACGGCCCCTCCCCCGCCGCCCTCGCCGAGGCCTTCGGCCCGAGCGCCTGCCGTACCCTCGCCGCCGACGCCCTGCCGACCGGCCTCGACGACACCACACGCCGCTATCTCACCGACATCGGCCTGCCCGCCCTGTACGGCCGGCTCTACTTCGCGACACTGGCGGCGATCGACGAAACGGGCCTGTCCCCCGCCGACTGGCCGGCCGAGGCCGCGATCCCCCCGAACGGCAATGGCCCCTTCTTCCTCATCGGGACCTGGGTCGGCTCCGGCGCCTACCTGGACGGCGCCACCGGCCGGGTCATCCAGGACGGCCTCTCCGGCGGATCCGCTGAACCGGTCATCGCCGGCAGCCTCCGCCAGTACGTCTCCCTGCTGTGGCTCTGCCGGGCTACCCAACTCAGCGCCTTCCCCACCGCCGCCGAGGAACGTGACGCGCAGCGCAGCGCACGGAAGTGGGCTGCCCACGTCGACCCGATCGTCGATGACAGCGCCACCTGGAAGGCGATCCTCTCCGGCTCCCTGGAATCCGACCTGATCGCCGCCGGCTGGGAGCTGCCCGGCCTGAAGCCCGCCTGAACCGCACCCGGGCCGCTCGTTCCGCGTGACGGAACTGCCCTGGTCTCCCGCGGTTCCCACGCCGTGCACGACGGTCACGCACGCGGAGGCCCGGCGGCCCGGTGGCGTGGCCACTCTCTCCCCCGCCCCGCCGCGATCTGCCGCGACATGATCGTCGTCAGCTCGTACGCGGTGCATATGCTGCCGAAGCCGAAGCCGTAGCCGAGGAGAGCAGCGATGAGCAGTAACACCCCGGTGCTGGAGGCCGTTTCCGCGCGGGCGGCGGCCGACCGGCTGCTGCGGTGGTGGCAGGACACCTCCGATCCGCTGGCGCCGGGGGGCTGGCTGAGCCTGGTCGGCGAGGGTGCGGCGGACGGCGGGCAGGTGCTGCGGGAGGTGGGCGCGCAGGTCGCGTCGAGTGTCCTGGTCGATGCCACGGAGCGCACCGCGGAGGAGCTGCTCGGGGAGGTGCTGGCGGCGCTGGGGCTGGAGTCCCGGCGGTACGGCGGCCGCAGGTGGATCTCCGAGGTGCGGGCCCTCCCGGAGCGGCGGCTGGTGCTGCTCACGCATGTGCACCGGATGGGCCGTACCCGTCGTTCGTACGAGGCGGAGCGGCTGCCGACCGGGACGCTGAAGGCGCTGTGCGCGCGCACCGGGCTTCAGGTGATCGCCCAGGTGGACGCGCCCGGTCTGCTGCGCTCCGGCGACACCGGCCTCCGGCTGGAGCCGGCCGGAGCGGACCCGGCGCCCGCCCCGCCGGCCTGGCCGGACGAGGTGCGGGCCCTGGCGCTCGCCGAGCCGCGTACGGTGCCGCCGCGCGCCTGGGCGGCGCTCGTGGCGGGCCTGCGCGCGGACGACGACCGCCCGGTCACCGAGGACGCGCTGCAGGCCGTGCTGGCCGGGCACGACCGGTGGCTGGAGCGGCGCGACGGCGGTGTCGGCTTCGTCGACGAGGCGGTGGCCGAGTCGCTGCGGCGCGAGACCGCCCCGGAAACCGTCACCCGGGTGAACCGCCATATGACGGCCTGGCTGCGGACGCTCGCCCCGGAACTCGCCCACCCCGACGGCTGGACGGCGAGCGGAGCGCTCGGCACGTACGCGGCCGCGGGGCTGGCCATGCATGCGGCGCAGGCCGACCACGAGCAGAAGTGGACCACGCAGACCCTCGACGAACTGGTCGCCCGGGGCGAGCTGGTGGCCCATCTGCCGCAGACGGCCCTGCTCGATGCCGCGCGCTGCGCGCACTACGGCGGCATCGGCGGCAACAGCGCCGCTGCGGACGCCGCGTACCTCTGGGACTACGGGGTGGTCCCGGCCACCCAGCCCGCCTGGGCCGCCTGGCTGCACCTGATGGCGACCGCCCGCGGCGACGACGACTTCGTGGCCGGACTCCTCTCCTCGGGGATCCGCCTCCCGTGGAAGGCGGTGTGGACCCGCTGGCGTCCGCCGGGCGGTTTCCACGCGTCGTTCCTGGCGCCGGGCGTGGTCGGCGAGACGGCCGAGGTCCGCTGGCACGGCCGGCCCGCCGTGGCCGCGCTCGGCACACCGGAGGTGGACGTCACCATCTGGGACGCGCACACCGGCGAACCGCTGGCCGGCCCCTGGCCGGAGGACTCCGTCGTCCCCGAGGACGCCCACACCGCCCTGACCCGGCCGGACGAGTCTGGCACCGGTGACGCGATCACCACACTCGACGCACTCGAAGCCGCCGTCCCCGGCACCGGCATGGCACACCCGAGCCTGCTCTCCGCCCCGGTACTGACCGTGGGCGAACTGGCCATTCTGGGCGGCCCCGGCGGCCTCTTCGCCCTGTCCCCCGCCAAGGGCTGGGAGGAAACGGCCGGCACCCCCGGCCGTGCCCCGCTCACCGGACCGTACGCGGCCGCGGGCCCGACCACCCCGCAGCACGCCACGCCTCCCGGCACGGCGGACCTGCGCGCCGTAGTGGGTGAGGCCGCCTTCCGCCCCGTCAAGGAGGACCACCTGCCGGCGGGCCTGGCGGAGGACGGCGCCCGCGAGCTGCTGACCGGCCTCGGCATCCCCGCCTTCGACGAGAGCGGCCTGCGCCTCGCCCCCGGCGACGACACCTTCCTCACCGAATTCACCTGGCCGGACGACGTGGCCGAAGCCCCCGAAACCGAGGGGCCGTTCTTCCACCTCGGCCGCTGGATGGGCGCCGACGTGGTCCTGGACGGAACCGGCGGCGAGGTCTTCCGGGTGGGCGACGAGGACGACCCGGTCGACGGCGCCCTGGTGGCGTCCTCCCTGGAGAACTTCCTCGCCATGACCGCCCAGTGGCTGATCGGCCTGCGCATCTCCGCAACGGTCGACAACAGCGACGAACAGTACGCCCTGCGCCAGCACGTCAGCGGCGAACTCTGGATGCTCGACGACACCGGCTCGGAGTCCAGCGCCTGGATGTACATCTTCGAGAACGACTGACGGGGCGGGGACCCCTCAACCCGCCACTCCCATCCGCTGCGTGCCCACGACCGACAGCAGCCTCAGCGCCTCTTCCGACGGTGAGCCGGGGGCGGCGGTGTAAAGGAAGACTCGCTGGTCGCGGTCGGCGATGTCCAGGACGTCGCACTTGACGGACACGGGGCCGACGAGGGGGTGCTGGAAGGTCTTGCAGAGGGTGGGGCGGTCGGTCACGTCGTGGGCGGCCCAGAGCCGGGCGAACTCCGCGCTGCCGTCCAGGAGTTCGGCGACCAGGCCGGTCACCTCCGGGGCGTTGGGGTAGCGGGCCGCGGCGGCGCGCAGTTGCTGGGTCGCGCTCCGGGCGAACCTGTCCGCGTCCGAGACGCCGTACAGCCGCCGGCCGTTCCGGTACGGGCCGAGGAAGGCGCGTCGGATGAGGTTCCGGTCCCGGCGCGACAGGACGGAGAAGTCCTCCATCAGGGCGGCGGCCAGGTCGTTCCAGGCGATGACCTCGTACGTCGCCGACACCACGAGCGCCGCGGCCTCCGGCAGCCGGCGCAGCAGGTCGGCGATGCTCTGCCGTATCTCCCGCGAGGGCCCTGGCGGCGGTCCGGGCGGGGCGCCGGCGAGGTGGTGGAGGTGGTCGCGCTCGGCGTCCGACAGGCGCAGCGCGCGGGCGAGTTGGGCCACCACCTCACGGGAGGGGTGCGGGGCGCGGGCCTGCTCCAGGCGGGTCACCCGGCCGGCGTCCGGGCCGCCGTCAACCGGTCCGTGGAGCTGTACGGCCGGCTGGACGTGGCCTTCAACAACGGCGCGACGGGCCAGCCGCCCGGTCCGATGGATGAGCTGTCGGAGGCCGACTTCGACCAGGTCTGCGCCGTCAACCTCAAGGGCCCGTGGCTGGCCATGACCGCCGAGATCGCCGCCATCCGTGCCACCGCGCGGCGCGGAGCCCTCGTCAACACCTCCAGCGTCGGCAGCCTGATGGCCAGCCCCGCGCTGCCCGCGTACGGCGCGGCGAAGGCGGCGGTCAACAGCCTCACCGCGTCGGCGGCCGCCACGTACGGCCCGGAGGGGATCCGCGTCAACGCCATCGCGCCCGGCACCACGCTCACCGAGATGCTGTACGAGTGGGACGCGAAGTCCCCCGGCACGATCGAGCAGCTCAACGCCCGGACCCCGCTGGGCCGCGCCGCCGATCCGGACGAGATCGCCCAGGCCGCCGCCTGGCTCCTGAGCGACCGCTCCTCCTACGTCACCGGCACGGTCCTCCGCGTCGACGGCGGCATGCGGGCCTGAGCCGGAACGGGCGTCCTTGCAGGGCGCCGACCGCCACGGCGGGGGCGGGGCAGCTCCGTACGGAAGAGCAGGAGTTGCCCCGCCGCGCTCCTGCCGCGCTCCCGCCACGCTCCCGCCGTGCGGGACGCCGCCGCCCCTGCCAACGCCCGCCTGCCCTACTCCCCCTGGCGGGAGGCCGCGATCTGCCGCGACATGATCGTCGTCAGCTCGTACGCGGTGTGCGAGGCGGCGACGGCGGTGATCTCCGCGTGGTCGTACGCGGGCGCGACCTCGACGACATCCGCCGAGACCAGGTTGCAGGACGCGAGCCCGCGCAGGATCTCCAGGAGCTCGCGGGAGGTCATGCCGCCCGCCTCCGGCGTACCGGTGCCCGGGGCGTGCGCCGGGTCCAGCACGTCGATGTCGATGGAGATGTACAGCGGACGGTCACCGATGCGCTGCCGCAGCTGGTCGGCGACCTCGTCCACCCCGCGCCGCATGACATCCGCCGACGTGACGATGCCGAAGCCCATCTTCTCGTCCTCGTCGAGGTCCTTCTTGCCGTAGAGCGGACCGCGGGTGCCGACGTGGGAGAGCGCGGAGGTGTCGAGGATGCCTTCCTCGACGGCGCGGCGGAACGGGGTGCCGTGGGTGTATTCGGCGCCGAAGTACGTGTCCCAGGTGTCCAGGTGCGCGTCGAAGTGCAGCAGCGCGACCGGGCCGTGCTTCTTGGCGACCGAGCGCAGCAGGGGCAGCGCGATGGTGTGGTCGCCGCCGAGCGTCATCATCCGGGCGCCGCCGGCGAGCAGGCCGTCGGCCGCGGCCTCGACCGTCTCCACGGCCTCGTTGATGTTGAACGGGTTCGCGGCGATGTCACCGGCGTCGGCGACCTGCGCCAGCGCGAACGGCGACGCGTCCTGGGCCGGGTTGTACGGACGCAGCAGCCGGGACGCCTCACGGATCGCGTTGCCGCCGAAGCGGGCTCCGGGACGGTAGGAGACGCCGGTGTCGAACGGGACACCGACGACGGCCACATCGGCCCGGCCGCCGACCTCGTCGAGGCGGGGCAGGCGGGCGAACGTCGCGGGCCCGGCGTAGCGCGGGACACGGGAGGAGTCGACGGGGCCCACGGGCCCGTTGGATGCGCTGGCTGCGGTGGTCATGACCGTGAGGGTAGGGAGCGCCGGGCGCCGGGCCCATGGACATGTGCGTCACTAGGGCCGGGGTCGTTCGACATTTTGTCCAGGCTGATGACGACAGGGCGCTGACCAGGCATTCCTGGCTTCCGCGGCACACCGCCACCCTCTCCGCAGGACGCCACCCCTGTCCGCAGGGCGGTACCCCCGCTCCGGCATCCGCACCCCGGTGTCCGGGCTGCGGAACTCCCCGGCCCCGGAACAGGTGTACGGGCACAATGGGCGCTATGCCGATAGCCTCCGCAGCCGCTGCCCCCTCGCGCGCCGAACTCGTCGATCATCTCGTCCGGACCCGGATCGCCGGTGAGGTCGCCACCCCCCGCGAGAACAACCTCTCCCACTACCGCAGGCTCGCCAACGGCGAGCGCCATTACTGGTTCGGCCTGGAGTTCGGCGACCGGTGGGTGGACGAGCAGGACGTGCTGGCCGTGATGGCGGAGCGCTGCGGCGTCGTCGACGACCCGCACCACCGGCAGGGGCAGGACACCATCGACCCGGAGCTGACGGTCGACGCGCTGGACCGCACCGCCGCGGTGCTGCGCAAGGCGGCCGCCGGGCAGCACCGGGTGCTGTTCGCGACCGGCCACCCGGGCGGCCTGCTCGATGTGCACCGGGCGACCGCCGAGGCACTGCGCACGGCGGGCTGCGAGATCGTCGTCATCCCCGACGGGCTGCGGGCGGACGACGGCATGGTCTTCCAGTTCGCCGACGTGGCGATGCTGGAGCGCGGTGCGACGCTCTGGCACACCCACTCCCCCGAGCCGATGGCCGCCGTCCTGGACGGCCTGGAGCGCGAGGGCCGCCCGCTGCCGGACCTGGTGATGGCCGACCACGGCTGGGCGGGCTGCGCGGGCCAGCGCGGTATCGACGCGGTGGGCTTCGCGGACTGCAACGACCCGGCCCTGTTCCTCGCCGAGGCCGAAGGCACCCTCCAGGTCACGATCCCCCTGGACGACCACGTCCTGAGCCCCCGCCACTACGACCCGCTCACCACCTACCTGCTGGACGCGGCGGGACTGCGCTGAGGGGCGCGCCCTCTGGGGCGACGCCGCGGCCCTGGGGCGACGCCGCGGCACCGTGGCGTGCGCGCCGTCGGCACCGTGTCCTACGCGCCGCCGGACCCGTCGAGAAAGCGCATCAACACCTCGGCCTCCGCCCGGAGCCGCGCGGCCCGGTCGGCATGCGCCGGCGCACTCAACTGCGCGGCGACCTCCAGCCGTTCGTCCGCCTCGGCACGTACGACCTCCACCACCCGCCCCTCACTCAGCTCACACCGCGCCACCTCGGTGACACCCACACCCACCGGCGCCTGCTCAATAGCCACACCCCGAAGCCCGGCCTCCCCCACGGGAACCGCCTCAGCGTTGTCCAGCACAGCCAGCGTCGCCCGCAGCACACTCACCGCAACCTTGTCCCGGGCACGCATCGCTTCCGGCAACGCCTGACGCATACGAAGTCGCAAAGACATGCGGCGACTTTATGGCCGTGCCCTGGGCTCCACAACGGGATATGAGTGCGGGGGGCTCCCCGCCAACTGGGGCGCTGCACCCGACGCGTACGCGAATGGAGACGGGAGCGCCGGGGGCGAACTCAGCGAATGGGCCTGACCATCGCCGTCAGGACCGGCGAGGCGGGCGAGGGCTGGCTCTGGCCGATGTCTTCGTATCCCCAGGACTCGTAGAGGCGGTGCACCTTTCCGTGTCCGGCGAGCGGATTGACCATGAGCGTGACGTACGGCTCGTTGCGGTCGGCAAGGAGGGCGTCGTGGATGTGCCGGGCGATGCCGGTGCCGCGCCAGGGGATGCGAACGCCGATTTCTTTGAGGGCTACGGCGTGCCGGTCGGTGTATTCAGCTGACGGAGCGGGTGTGACGCGTTTCCACCAACGGTCCTCGGTGTCAACAGTGTTGGCGTACGCATAGCCGATGGGCTCGCCCTGCTCATACGCAAGGATCGCTACCCAACCTGGTTCCTTGGAATGACGGTCGAGGCGCTCAGCGAAGGCAGTGACCGCGTAGTTCGGAAGGTGCAAGAGATCTGCACGGACATCGGCGTACACGTCCAGGAGGCCTTGCCGGGCCGGTTCAACCGAGTGGAACGTGCGGAGCTCGATGGGGGGCGTCATACCGATTCCTTCCAGGTGGTGTGCACGTACTGATTCCACATGCGGGTGGTCGGGCTGTTCGGCGCCACGGTGTGAATCTTGACGTGGAAGCTGCGGAGCATCCGGGCGACCCGCGGGTGATGGGCAGCAGCATCGAGGGGCACCGACATTGCGGTGGCGACCGCGGGCCCTACATCCTCTTGGCCGAGTTGAGCACACGCCAGCCGAGTAGTGGCGATGGCCTTTGACCGTTGCATGTGGGGCCGGAGAGCCGCCAAGCATCGGTGCGCGTGCGCTTCCGCCGTCTCATAGTCTCCGAGAGCGAGGTATCCGGTGAGCGCGAGCGAATCCAGCTCCGCCTGGTCATAGAAGGAGGTCATCCACACGGGCCGGTTTGCGCGCGGATCGGCACGGTCCATCGCTTCCTGAGCATGGGCGAAACTGCGCCGGGCAGCCGTGACATTTCTGGCAACGCCGTGAATGGCTGCCTGCCTGGCAAGACCGAGGGATGCGAACAGCGGATCACGGCGCGTGATGGAGAGACCTCGGGCAACGTCATTCGCAGCCATTGCTTCAACGGGGCGCCCCATGTGCCGGTACAGCGTTCCGGCGTGTGACCAGATGCGGAATTTGATGGCCGGGTCGGCTGACAATTCGGCGAGCGCTTGAGCTTCCCGCATATGGACCATCGCGTCTTCGTAACGCCGTCCATCGATCGCGGCCCACATCGCCGAGGACCGGAATGCCGCCGCGCATGCGTACACGTAAGCACGAACGCGCTGACTGGCACTTCCGGAATTCTGTAGGGCCAGGGCCTCGTCGGCGAGCGCTACGGCCTTCTGCTCGATACCAAGCCGGCCGCCGTGGCGGTGGTCGCTCGCGATGATCCCGGTGAAACGTTGTTGGAGTCGGTCAACGTCGCTCTTTCCGATCCGGCGGCCGGAACCGGACGAAGGCGTGGCCGCGACAGCGGCCAGGGCCGTTCCGGCGGTGAGGAAACGACGGCGTTCCACAGGGTCCTCCGGCGGTGGTGCGGGGGCGGACGACGGGGCACGGCCCCGCGGCACGAAGCCTAAGGCGGTGGCGGGCAGCCCGGTGACTTTCTCCAGCGCCACCCGGGTCGCCGACTTCGGCCACCGCACCCGGCCCGCTTTCCAGTCCCGGACCGATGAGCCGTCCAGCCCTCCGACTTTCCCGGTGAGGTCCCCAACCGCCGAATTCACTGCCTCGGCAAGTGAATTCGAGCTGTAGCCATTTTCCTTCATCCATGCTTCGAGCGTCGCGTTTCGCACAGCACTCATGCACGCACGGTAGCCCCGCAGTCGCCGCATCGTCAGCTAAAAGGGTGGCCAAATCGCCCTAGGGGTTGTGGAGAAGAGGTTGTCCGATCTCCCTAATCGCCTTGCCCTGGCACCCCGTTAGCTGGTCATGAGCCGACCGCGAGGCTCCGGCGCCGCGACACCCTTCTCGGGATTCCGGGACGGCAGCGGCTCTGCGGCCCTCGCGTGCCCGTCGGGGCGGCCCGTGTCCACAGCGAACTGGAGGACTGACCAAGATGCCCACCGCATCAACCGCTCGCCACCCCCTCACCGATGCCGCCGCGCATCCCCGGTCTGCACCCTCCGTGCGGACCCGCGCTGAACCCCTTCCACCCGAAGCTCGCGCGTTCCGCCGCCGACACGGCGACCCCGTCGGCTGGGACTCCGGCGAATGGGCCGCCTACCTGGGTCTCGGAGGCGCGTCATGACCACGGGATGGGATGCCGTTCCCGCCCTGACGGAATGGACGGTCCACGAGATCACGGGCCAGGCGTGCCCGTGCTGCCACTGCCTCTACAGCCTGGCGCGGGAGAAGGTCACCGGTCCGGACGGCCGGCACACCTGCCGCCCCTGCGCCGTCCTGCTCGGTGTCGCCACGGAAGCGGAGGCCGCGCGGTGAGTCCCGGGAAGCTGCCGGAGGTCGGCGATGAGGTCGAATACGCCCCCGGGCGGCTGGCTGTCCTGACCGACATCCGCAAAGGCATCCCCTACCTGCGAAGTCCCGGGATCAAGGAATGGCCGGTGCAGGACCCGACGACGTTGACGGTGAAGCGGACTCGGGCCGAGCGGCTCGCGGCCGGCGACTTCCGTTGATGCAAGGAGTCCCGGGTTCACCCTGCTCGCGCGTATCGGGAGACCCCAAAACCGCTCCTGAGAGGCGCAAGGTCACCATCCGGTGATCACTACGCACATCGGCGGAGCGTCCCGGCCCACGGCTGGGGCGCTCCGCCTCGCCGGTGGGTGGCGGGGGTGCCATACCCATGGGCGATGGCACCCGGGAGCCGTACGACGCGATGCCCCGGGCCGCCCCGCACCCTAGTCGCGCGGAACCCGGATAACCCCCTCCTGGATCACCGACACCGCCAGCTGTCCCTCCGCCGTGAAGATGCGGCCCTTGCCGAGGCCGCGGCCGCTTTGGGCGGTGGGGGACTCCTGGTCGTACAGGAGCCATTCGTCGGCGCGCAGGGGGCGGTGGAACCACATCGCGTGGTCCAGGCTGGCGCCGACGACGTCGCCTACCGCCCAGCCGCCGCGGCCGTGGGCGAGCAGGATCGAGTCCAGCAGGGTCATGTCGGAGACGTAGGTGACCAGGCAGATGTCCAGCAGGGGGCGGGGGATGTCGCCGTCGTCGTCGAGCTTGCCCTGGGTGCGGAACCAGACCTGGGAGCGGGGCTCGCGGGGCTCGCCGACGGTGACGTAGGGCGGCTCGTCCACGTAGCGGAGGTCGATCGCGGCGCGGGCCTCCAGGAGGCGTTCGGCGACGTCGGGGGCGAGGAAGCGCTCGGCGTGCCGGGGGAGCATCTCGGCGGCGGTGGGCAGCTCCAGGGGGTCCGGTGCCGGGGGCATCGGCTCCTGGTGCTCCAGCCCTTCCTCGGCCGTCTGGAAGGAGGCGGAGAGGTGGAAGATCGGCTGGCCGTGCTGGACGGCGACGACCCGGCGGGTGGTGAAGGAGCGGCCGTCGCGGATGCGGTCGACGGTGTAGACGATGGGCGCGCCGGGGTCCCCGGGGCGCAGGAAGTACGCGTGCAGGGAGTGCGGCGGCCGGTCGGCGGGGACCGTGCGCCCGGCCGCGACCAGGGCCTGGGCGGCGACCTGGCCGCCGAAGACCCGGGGTACGACCGAGGCGCGGCTCTCGCCCCGGAAGATGTCCTGCTCGATCCGCTCCAGTGCGAGCAGATCGAGCAGGGACCGGAGTGCGTCGTTCACGTGCGCGGGGCCCTTACGGCCTAGAGGCCCATGGACTTGGCGATGATGGACTTCATGACCTCGCTGGTGCCGCCGTAGATGCGGTTGACGCGGTTGTCCGCGTAGAGGCGGGCGATGGGGTACTCGTTCATGAAGCCGTAGCCGCCGTGCAGCTGGAGGCAGCGGTCGATGACGCGGTGCGCGACCTCGGTGCAGAACAGCTTGGCGGAGGCGGCCTCGGCCGGGGTCAGCTCGCCGGCGTCCAGCGCTTCGAGGGCGCGGTCGGCGACGGCCTCGGCGGCGTCCACCTCGGCCTGGCAGGCGGCCAGTTCGAACTTGGTGTTCTGGAAGGAGGAGACCGTCTTGCCGAAGATCGTGCGCTCCTGCACGTACTCCTTGGCGAACCGGACGGCGGCCTTGGCCTGGGCGTACGCACCGAAGGCGATGCCCCAGCGCTCGGAGGCGAGGTTCAGGCCCAGGTAGGCGAAGCCCTTGTTCTCCTCGCCCAGCAGGTCCTCGACCGGGACCTTGACGTCGACGAAGGCCAGCTCGGCGGTGTCGGAGATCTTCAGGCCGAGCTTGTCCAGCTTGCGGCCGACGGAGTAGCCGGCGGACTTGGCGTCCACGGCGAAGAGCGAGATGCCGAAGCGGCGGTCGTCCTCGCGAGGGGCCGCGGTGCGGGCGCAGACGATCACGCGGTCGGCGTGCACACCGCCGGTGATGAAGGTCTTGGCGCCGTTGAGGACGTAGTGCGTGCCGTCCTCCGACAGCTTCGCGGTGGACTTCATGCCGGCGAGGTCGGAGCCGGTGCCCGGCTCGGTCATCGCCAGCGCCCACATCTCCTCGCCGCTGACGAACTTCGGCAGGAAGCGCTTCTTCTGCTCGTCGGTGGCGAGCATCTGGATGTACGGGAGGCCGAGCAGCACATGCACGCCGGAGCCGCCGAAGGTGACGCCCGCGCGGGAGGTCTCCTCGTACATCACGGCCTCGAACTTGTGCGAGTCGATGCCGGCGCCGCCGAACTCCTCGGGCACGCGGATACCGAAGACGCCCAGCTCGGCGAGCTTGTAGTAGAACTCGCGCGGGACCTGGCCGGCGGCGAACCACTCGTCGTGCACGGGCACGACCTCGGCCTCGATGAAGGCGCGTATGGTCTCGCGGAACGCCTCATGATCCTCGTTGAACACCGTACGGCGCATTGCTACGTCGCCTCCTCCAGGTCGCCGGTCCAAGCGCATGGCTAAGCGCTTGCTCAGCGAAAGCTACCGGCCAGTTACCTAAGCTGTCCAGAGGTCAACGAAAATCCGTGCGAGCAGGCAGGCCTGCGCCTAGGCGCCCGGCACCGACGCCGCCATCGGCTCCCCCGACTCCGGCTCCCCCGCCACCGCGCCGAACGCGCCCAGCGCGAGCCGGTGCAGCAGCTCCGCCATCTCCGTACGGCCCGGGAGGGCGCCCGGGCGGCCGAGGTGCGGGGTGGAGTTGAGCAGGCCGAAGACGGCGTGCACGGCGGCGCGGGCCCGGGACTCGGAGGGGCCCGGGTGGACCCGGCGGACGACCTCCACCCACAGCTCCACGTACTGCCGCTGGAGCTGGCGGACCCGCTTGCGGTCGGCCTCCCGCAGCCGGTCCAGCTCCCGGTCGTGCAGGGTGATCAGCGGCCGGTCGTCCAGCGCGAAGTCGATATGGCCGTCGATCAGCGCGTCCAGCACCGCCTCGGGGCTGCCGCCGCCCTCCGTGACCCGCATCCGGCCGCCCGCGAGCAGCCGCTCGCTGATCCCGACCAGCAGCTCGGCGAGCATCGCGTCCTTGCCGGCGAAGTGCCGGTAGAGGCCCGGACCGGAGATGCCCACGGCCGCCCCTATCTCGTCCACGCCGACGCCGTGGAAGCCGCGCTCCGCGAAGAGCCGGGCGGCCTCCTTGAGGATCTGCTCGCGGCGGCTGGTCGGGGTGGCGGGCTGCGCATTACTCATGCCGTCGATTGTAGACAGCCGGGTTAGTGCTCGTTAACCTGAAGGCAGTGACGTTAACGCCCATTAACCCGGATGGACCGGCCGCCGCGGACCGCGGCACCGGGACAGGTGATCGAGCAAGGGGGCTCGTAACGATGGAGCAGGCACCGGTGCTGGGGAGTACCGCCGATCCGGCGTCCGACTCCTGGCGGGCCAATGAGGCCGCGCACCGCGAGCTGGCCGCACAGCTGCGCGAGAAGCTCGCGGCGGCCCGGCTGGGCGGCGGCGAGAAGGCCAGGGCGCGGCACACCGCACGCGGCAAGCTGCTGCCCCGCGACCGGGTGGACGCGCTGCTGGACCCCGGCTCGCCGTTCCTGGAGCTGGCGCCGCTGGCCGCGGACGGGATGTACGGCGGGGCCGCCCCGGCCGCGGGCGTGATCGCCGGGATCGGCCGGGTCTCCGGCCGGGAGACGGTGATCGTCGCCAATGACGCCACGGTCAAGGGCGGCACGTACTACCCGATGACGGTCAAGAAGCATCTCCGGGCGCAGGAGATCGCCCTGGAGAACCGTCTCCCCTGTCTTTACCTCGTCGACTCCGGCGGCGCCTTCCTGCCGATGCAGGACGAGGTCTTCCCCGACCGGGAGCACTTCGGGCGGATCTTCTACAACCAGGCGCGGATGTCGGGTGCGGGGATTCCGCAGATCGCCGCGGTGCTGGGCTCGTGCACGGCCGGTGGCGCCTACGTCCCGGCCATGAGCGACGAGGCCGTGATCGTCCGCAACCAGGGCACGATCTTCCTGGGCGGGCCGCCGCTGGTGAAGGCCGCCACCGGCGAGGTGGTCACCGCCGAGGAGCTGGGCGGCGGCGAGGTGCACGCGAAGACCTCCGGCGTCACCGACCATCTCGCCGAGGACGACGCCCATGCGCTGCGCCTGGTGCGCACCATCGTCGGCACCCTCGGCGAGCGCGCGCCGCTCCCGTGGACCGTGCGGACCGTCGAGGAGCCCAAGGCGGACCCGGCCGGGCTGTACGGGGCGGTGCCCGCGGACTCCCGTACGCCCTATGACGTCCGGGAGGTGATCGCCCGCCTCGTGGACGGCTCGCGCTTCGCGGAGTTCAAGGCGGAGTACGGGACGACGCTGGTCACCGGCTTCGCCCATATCCACGGCCACCCGGTCGGCATCGTCGCCAACAACGGCATCCTGTTCTCCGAATCCGCCCAGAAGGGCGCCCACTTCATCGAGCTGTGCGACCAGCGCGGTATCCCGCTGCTCTTCCTCCAGAACATCTCCGGCTTCATGGTGGGGCGTTCGTACGAGGCCGGCGGGATCGCCAAGCACGGCGCGAAGATGGTGACGGCGGTGGCCTGCACCCGCGTGCCCAAGCTGACGGTCGTCATCGGCGGCTCCTACGGGGCGGGCAACTACTCCATGTGCGGCCGGGCCTATTCGCCGCGCTTCCTGTGGATGTGGCCGAACGCCAAGATCTCGGTGATGGGCGGCGAACAGGCCGCCTCCGTCCTCGCCACCGTCAAGCGCGACCAGCTGGAGGCGCACGGCGAGGAGTGGAGCGCCGAGGACGAGGCCGCCTTCAAGGCGCCGGTCCGCGAGCAGTACGAGACCCAGGGCAGCGCCTACTACGCGAGCGCGCGACTGTGGGACGACGGTGTGATCGACCCGCTGGAGACCCGGCAGGTGCTGGGGCTGGCGCTGACGGCCTGTGCCAACGCGCCGCTCCCCGAGAAGGACAGCACCGCGCCCGGCTACGGCGTCTTCCGGATGTGAGAGGGATGTCCCCAGCAATGGTCACCAACTTCGACACCGTGCTCATCGCCAACCGCGGCGAGATCGCGGTCCGTGTCATCCGCACGCTGCGCGCCCTCGGCATCCGCTCGGTCGCCGTCTACAGCGACGCGGACGCCGACGCCCGCCATGTCCGGGAGGCCGACACGGCCGTACGGATCGGTCCGGCGCCGGCCGCCGAGAGCTATCTGTCCGTGGAGCGGCTGCTGGAGGCGGCCGCCCGTACGGGCGCCCAGGCGGTCCACCCGGGCTACGGCTTCCTCGCCGAGAACGCCGCCTTCGCCCGTGCCGTCACGGACGCCGAGCTGGTCTTCATCGGGCCGTCCGCCGACGCCATCGAGCTGATGGGCGACAAGATCCGCGCCAAGGAGACGGTGCGGGAGGCCGGGGTCCCGGTCGTCCCCGGCTCCTCGGGCAGCGGGCTGGACGACGGTCAACTGGCCGCCGCGGCCCGCGAGATCGGCATGCCGGTGCTGCTCAAGCCGTCCGCGGGCGGCGGTGGCAAGGGCATGCGGCTGGTCCGCGACGAGACGCTGCTGGCCGACGAGATCGCGTCCGCCCGCCGGGAGGCCCGCTCCTCCTTCGGCGATGACACCCTGCTCGTCGAGCGCTGGATCGACCGGCCCCGGCACATCGAGATCCAGGTGCTGGCGGACGGCCACGGCAACGTCATCCATCTCGGCGAGCGCGAGTGCTCCCTCCAGCGCCGCCACCAGAAGGTCATCGAGGAGGCCCCCTCGGTCCTGCTGGACGAGGCCACCCGCGCCGCGATGGGCGAGGCGGCCGTGCAGGCGGCCCGCTCCTGCGGCTACCGCGGCGCCGGCACCGTCGAGTTCATCGTCCCGGGCAAGGACCCGGCCTCCTACTACTTCATGGAGATGAACACCCGCCTCCAGGTGGAGCACCCGGTCACCGAGCTGATCACGGGGCTCGACCTGGTGGAGTGGCAGCTGCGGGTCGCGGCCGGCGAGGTGCTCCCGTACGCCCAGGAGGACATCACCCTCACCGGGCACGCCATCGAGGCGCGGATCTGCGCCGAGGACCCGGCCCGCGACTTCCTGCCGACCGGCGGCACGGTGCTGGCGCTGCACGAGGTGCAGGGCGACGGGCTGCGCACGGACTCCGGCCTGTCCCAGGGCGGGGAGGTCGGCAGCCGCTACGACCCGATGCTGTCCAAGGTGATCGCCTACGGTCCGGACCGGGCGAGCGCCCTGCGCCGGCTCCGGGCCGCGCTGGCCGAGACCGTCACCCTCGGCGTCACCACCAACGCCGGGTTCCTGCGGCGGCTGCTGGCCCACCCGGACGTGGTCTCCGGCGAGCTGGACACCGGCCTGGTGGAGCGGGAGGCGGCCGGTCTGGTCGACGGCACGGTGCCCGAGGAGGTGTACGCGGCGGCCGCGGCGGTGCGGCAGGCCGCCCTGGAGCCGGCGGTGGCCGACGGCGGCTGGCGCGACCCGTTCGCCGCACCGAACGGCTTCCGGCTCGGCGGCGAGCCCGCACCGGTCCGCCACTGGCTGCGGATCCCGGGACACGACCCGGTGCCGCACGACGTACGTCCCGGCGCCCCGGCCGGACAGCTGGAGCCGGGCCGCGTACGGGTCACCGTCGACGGGGTGCTGCACACCTTCCACCACAGCGGCGACTGGCTCGGCCGGGACGGCGACTCCTGGCAGGTGACCAGCCACGACCCGGTGGCCGCGGCGCTGCGCGGGGCCGCCGGGGCACACGGCGCGGACACCCTCGCCGCCCCGATGCCCGGCACCGTCACCGTCGTCAAGGTCGCCGTCGGCGACGAAGTGACCGCGGGCCAGGGCCTGCTGGTGGTGGAGGCGATGAAGATGGAGCACGTCATCTCCGCGCCGCACGCCGGGACCGTCACCGAACTCGACGTCACCGCGGGCTCGACCGTCGCCATGGACCAGATCCTGGCCGTGGTCGCCCCGCACGAGAGCCCCGACGAGGCCGCCGCGTCCCCGGCCGCACCCGAGAACGGGCAGGAGAGCGCCTGATGACCGCACCCGGACTGCCGATGGAGGTCCCCGCGGAGGGGCTGCCCACCCGCGTACGGATCCATGAGGTCGGCGCGCGCGACGGCCTGCAGAACGAGCGGACCGTCGTCCCCACGGAGGTCAAGGCGGAGTTCATCCACCGGCTCGCCGCCGCGGGCCTGCCGACCGTGGAGGCCACCAGCTTCGTCCACCCCAAGTGGGTGCCCCAACTCGCCGACGCCGAGCAGCTGTTCCCGCTGCTGGACGATCTCGATCCGCAGCGGCTGCCGGTGCTGGTCCCCAACGAGCGTGGGCTGGACCGGGCGCTGGCGCTGGGCGCCCGCCGGATCGCGGTGTTCGGCAGCGCCACCGAGTCGTTCGCCAAGGCCAACCTCAACCGCACGGTCGACGAGGCGCTGGCGATGTTCGCGCCGGTCATCGCGCGGGCCAAGGGCGCCCGGGTGGAGGTCCGCGGCTATCTCTCGATGTGCTTCGGCGACCCCTGGGAGGGGCCGGTGCCGGTCGCGCAGACCGTCCGGGTCTGCCGGGCGCTGCTCGACCTGGGCTGCGACGAACTGAGCCTGGGCGACACCATCGGGGTGGCCACCCCCGGCCATGTGCAGACCCTGCTGGCCGCCCTCAACGAGGCCGGGGTGCCCACCTCCCGTATCGGCGTGCACTTCCACGACACCTACGGGCAGGCCCTCGCCAACACCTTCGCCGCGCTCCAGCACGGCATCACCACCATCGACGCCTCGGCGGGCGGCCTCGGCGGCTGCCCGTATGCCAAGAGCGCCACCGGAAACCTCGCCACCGAAGACCTCGTGTGGATGCTGCACGGCCTCGGCATCGAGACCGGGGTCGACCTGGACCGTCTGACCGCCACCAGCGTGTGGATGGCCGAGGCCCTGGGCCGGCCGAGCCCCTCGCGTACCCTCCGTGCCCTCTCCCACAAGGAGTGACCCTCATGTCCCTGGACCACCGCCTGCCCGACGAGCTGGAAGAACTCCGGCGCACGGTCGAGGCGTTCGCACACGACGTCGTCGCCCCCAAGATCGGCGAGTACTACGAGCAGCACGCGTTCCCGTACGAGATCGTGCAGGAAATGGGCCGGATGGGCCTGTTCGGCCTGCCGTTCCCCGAGGAGTACGGCGGGATGGGCGGCGACTACCTCGCCCTCGGCATCGCCCTGGAGGAGCTGGCCCGGGTCGACTCCTCGGTGGCCATCACCCTGGAGGCGGGCGTCTCCCTGGGCGCCATGCCCGTCTACCACTTCGGTACGGAGGAGCAGAAGCGCGCGTGGCTGCCCAAGCTGTGCAGCGGTGAGATGCTCGGCGCCTTCGGCCTCACCGAACCGGACGGCGGCTCGGACGCCGGGGCGACCCGCACCACCGCCGTGCGCGACGGCGGGGACTGGGTGATCAACGGCAGCAAGTGCTTCATCACCAACTCCGGTACGGACATCACCGGCCTGGTCACGGTCACCGCCGTCACCGGCCGCAAGGACGACGGCTCCCCGCTGATCTCCTCGATCATCGTGCCCTCCGGCACCCCGGGCTTCACCGTCGGCGCGCCGTACTCCAAGGTCGGCTGGAACGCCTCCGACACCCGCGAGCTGTCGTTCTCCGACGTCCGGGTCCCGGCCGCCAACCTGCTGGGCGAGGAGGGCCGCGGCTACGCCCAGTTCCTGCGGATCCTCGACGAGGGCCGGATCGCCATCGCGGCGCTGGCCACCGGCCTGGCGCAGGGCTGTGTGGACGAGTCGGTGCGCTACGCCAAGGAGCGGCACGCCTTCGGCCGCGCCATCGGCACCAACCAGGCGATCCAGTTCAAGCTCGCCGACATGGAGATGCGCGCGCACACCTCCCGGCTGTCCTGGCGCCATGCCGCGTCCAAGCTGGTGCACGGCGAACCCTTCAAGAAGGAGGCCGCGCTCGCCAAGCTCTACTCGTCCGAGATCGCGGTGGACAACGCCCGCGAGGCCACCCAGATCCACGGCGGCTACGGCTTCATGAACGAGTACCCGGTCGCCCGGATGTGGCGGGACGCCAAGATCCTGGAGATCGGCGAGGGCACCAGCGAGGTCCAGCGGATGCTGATCGCCCGGGAGTTGGGCGTGGTCTAGAGCGTCCTTCCGGGCATGGCCCGGTGACGTGAGAGGTGGGCGGTCCGGTCGCATCAGGCGACCGGGCCGCCGTTTTTCTGCGCCGGGTGTTCCCGCCCGCCCCGGCGCCCGCCGGCGCTGCCCCCGTCCGACCGCTCGTCCGCCCGGCGCTCGGCCGCCGCTGTGCGCGGCCGCGCCTGTACCCCGGTGCGTCCGGAGCATGCGGCGGCGGGAGGGCGTGCGGGCGCACAACCATGATCCGTCTGCAACGCCTGGAGGTTTATGCCTCTTGGATGCGAGGTCGCCCCCTTTCACGCCGTACCGCCACAGCCGTCCCTCCTGTTTGGCTTGCTCCTGCACGCGGCCGCTTTGCTCACCACCGGCCGCTTTGCTCACGTCTGTTCATGTCCCGGGAGGGAAAGTGTCCGTACCGGACGGCGTCACCGGTTCCACCACCGAAGAGCCCGCTCTCGCACCACCCGCCGACAGCGCGCCCACCAGCCTCGGCACCCAGGCCGCGCGCCAACTGGCGACCACCACCAAGTCCGAGCCCCAGATGCAGGCCATCACCTCGCGGTGGCTGCTGAAGACGCTGCCCTGGGTGGACGTCAAGGGCGGCGCCTACCGGGTCAACCGGCGCCTCCAGCTCCGCGTCGGCCGGGGCCGGGTCCAGTTCGAGCAGAACGGCGCGGACGACATCAGAGTCATCCCGCAGACCCTCACCGAACTGCCCGCCCTGCGCGGCTACCCCGACACCGAGGTCCTCAAGGAGCTGGCCGGCCGCTTCCGGGTCCGCGAGGTCCGGGCCGGCCAGATGCTCTTCGAGGCCGGGCAGCCCACCACCGAGGCGTATCTCGTCGTCCACGGCCGTTTCGCCCGCTACACGGCCGGCAAATACGGCGACGAGGAGGTCATCGGCGTCGTCACGGACGGCGACCAGATGGGGGACGAGGCGATCGGCCGGCCCGACCCGCGGTGGCTGAGCTCGGTCCGGGCCGAGACGGCGGGCGTGCTGATGGTGCTGCCCTGGGACGTGGTCCGGGAGTTCACCGACCGGGTGCCGTCCCTGGCCGCCCACCTGACGGCGTACGCGGAGCAGCAGCAGCGCCCCATGAACCGCAAGGGCGAGGCGGAGGTGCCGGTGCGGGCGGGGCACGTCGGCGAGCCGACGCTGTCGTCCGGCTTCGTCGACTACGACCTCGCCCCGCGCGAGTACGAGCTCTCCCTGACCCAGACCGTGCTGCGGGTCCACAGCCGGGTCGCCGATCTCTACAACGACCCCATGGACCAGACGCAGCAGCAACTCCGGCTCACCGTGGAGGAGATCCGCGAGCGCCAGGAGTGGGAGATGGTCAACAACCGGGAGTTCGGCCTGCTGCACAACGCCGACTACGGCCAGCGGATCAGCACCTACACCGGCCCGCCCACCCCCGACGACATGGACGAGCTGTTGTCCATGCGCCGCAAGACCCGGCTGTTCCTGGCCCATCCGAAGGCGATCGCCGCCTTCTTCCGGCAGTGCAACAAGCGCGGTCTGGTGCCGGGCACGGCGAACGTCGACGGGCACGAGGTGCCCGCCTGGCGCGGGGTCCCGATCTTCCCCTGCGGCAAGATCCCGATCAGCGACAGCCACACCAGCAGCATCCTCGCGCTGCGTACCGGCGAGGCGGACCAGGGAGTCGTCGGCCTGCACCAGACCGGCATCCCCGAGGAGTACCAGCCCGGTCTGAACGTCCGGTTCATGGGCATCGACCCGTCCGCGGTCATCAACTACCTCGTCACCGCCTACTACTCGCTGGCCATCCTCGTGCCCGACGCCGTCGGAGTCCTGGAGAACGTCCAGATCGGCCGGAGTGCCGACTGACCAGGTGGAGTCCCTCACCATGAGCACCCCCCCGAACACCGCCGCCACGTGGTCGATGCCCGGCCCGCCGAACCTCGCCCGCACTCTGCGGACCCGCCGCCCCGGAGGCGCCGTCCCCGGGCTGCGGTTCCGGCCCGCCGCCCCCGCCGACCCGGAGAAGGCCGCGGAGATCGACCGCAGGCTGGAGGCCTGGGCCCGCCGGCTGGACCTGTTCCCCGCGCAGTGGACCGGGGACTTCACGGAGTTCCAGTTCGGCCGGGCGGTCGTCCTCCAGCATCCCGGCGCCGCCGACCTCGAACGCCTCACCGCCGCGGGCAAGCTGCTGCTGGCCGAGAACATCGTCGACAACTGCTACTGCGAGGAGGACGAGGGCAAGGGCGGCGCGCACCGCGGCCTGGGCGGCCGCCTGATCATGGCCCAGTCGGCCCTCGATCCGCTGCACGCCACCCCCGAGCTGGAGGAGGAGTGGCGCCACGGTGTGCAGGCCGACGGGCCGCTGCGCTCGTACCACTGGGCGCTGAAGGACTACGCGGCGCTCGCCACCCCCAGCCAGACCGACCGGTTCGTCCAGGACATCGCCCGGCTGCACCTCGGCTATCTCGCCGAGGCCGCCTGGGCGGAGACCCGGCATGCGCCGCGGGTCTGGGAGTACCTCGTCATGCGGCAGTTCAACAACTTCCGCCCCTGTCTGTCCATCGTCGACGCGGTGGACGGCTACGAACTGCCCGAGGCGCTCTACGCCCGCCCCGAGGTCCAGCGGGTCACCGCTCTGGCGTGCAACGCCACGACCATCGTCAACGACCTGTACTCCTTCACCAGGGAGCTGGCGAGTGACCCGCACCATCTGAACCTGCCGCAAGTGGTGGCCGCGAACGACCAACGCGGCCTGAAGGACGCCTACTTGAAGAGCGTCGAGATCCACAACCAGGTCATGGCGGCGTTCGAGACGGAGTCGGCCCCGCTGTCGGCCACCTCGCCCCTCCTCGAACGCTACGTCCGGAGCCTCGCCGACTGGGTGTCCGGCAACCACGAGTGGCACGCCACCAACACCGACCGCTACCAGCTGCCCAACTACTGGTAGACCGATCCGCGCACCAGAGCAAGGAGCCACCGTTGACCATCGCTCACGCCGACACCGCCCGCACCCCGGTGCCGACCCAGTCCACGTACCAGTCCCGGGTCGCGGACTACTGGAACGCCGAGGAAAACCCGGTCAACCTCGAACTCGGCAAGATCGACGACCTGTACCACCATCACTACGGCATCGGGGACGCCGACCGGTCGGTGCTGAACGAGCCGGACCCCGGCCGGCGCCGGGACCGGGTCACCGGTGAACTGCACCGCCTGGAACACGCCCAGGCCGAGCTGCTCGCCTCCCACCTGGGCGACGTCTCCCCCACCGACCGCGTCTTCGACGCCGGGTGCGGCCGCGGCGGCGGCAGCGTGGTCGCGAATCTGCGCTACGGCTGCCACACCGACGGCGCCACCATCTCCGCCAAGCAGGCCGATTTCGCCAACGCGCAGGCCCGCAAGCGCGGTGTCGACGACAAGGTGCGCTACCACCACCGCAATATGCTCGACACCGGCTTCACCACCGGCGCGTACGCGGCGTCCTGGAACAACGAGTCGAGCATGTACGTCGAGCTGGACCTGCTGTTCGCCGAGCACGCCCGGCTGCTGCGGCGCGGTGGCCGCTATGTGGTGATCACCGGCTGCTACAACGACGCCTACGGGCGCGCCTCCCGCGAGGTGTCCCTCATCAACGCCCACTACATCTGCGATATCCACCCGCGGTCGGCATACTTCCGCGCCATGGCCCGCAACCGGCTGGTCCCCGTGCACGTCGAGGACCTGACGGCGGCCGCGCTCCCGTACTGGGAACTGCGCCGGGAGGCCGACCACCTGGTCACGGGGATCGAGGACACCTTCCTGACCGCGTACCGCAACGGCAGCTTCCAGTACCTGATGATCGCCGCCGACCGGGTATGAGAACTCCGCGGTCCGTGCCGGGCGTCCCACGACGCCCGGCACGGCCGTGTCAGCGCGCCGGCCAGGGCACCTCCGGCGCGCGGTAGTAGTTGATGCCCAGCGCGTCCCAGCGCGGCCCCTGGGCGGCCAGCCGGACCTTGTAGTCGTCCCAGTCATGGGTGCTCGCCGGGGACCAGCCCAGCTCGGCGATGCCGGGCAGCCGCGGGAAGGCCATGTACTCGATGTGCGCGGAGGTGGAGAGCGTCTCGGACCACAGGGGCGCCTCCACGCCGAGGACGGAGCCCGCGGGCGCGCCGTCGAGGTAGCGGCCCGGGTCCCAGTCGTAGGAGCGCCTGACGTCCACATAGCCCGCCCAGGACAGGCCCAGCGGTGTGTCCTTGTCGTACTTCATGTCGAGGTAGGCACGGTCGGCGGGCGAGAGGATCAGCCGGGTGCCGTTCCGGGCGGCGTCGGCGACCTGCTGCCGCTCCGCCGCGCCGGTCTTGTCGTAGCCCCAGTACTGCGCGACGGCGCCCTTGGCCGGGTGCGCCCCGGTCAGCTGGTGCCAGCCGACCACGGTCTTGCCGTATTTGGCGACCACCGGCTGCACCTTGTCCATGAAGGCCACATAGTCCGCATGGCTGGTGGAGTGCGCCTCGTCGCCCCCGATGTGCAGGGAGCGGCCGGGTGTCAGGGCCGCGAGCTCGCGGATGACGTCGTCCACGAAGTCGTAGGTCTCCTGCTTGGGCACGCACAGGGAGCTGAAGCCGACCTGGGTGCCGGTATAGAGCGGCGGTGCCTGGCCGTTGCAGTTGAGCGGGGCGTAGGAGGCCAGCGCGGCGTTGGTGTGGCCCGGCATGTCGATCTCCGGGACGACGGTCAGATAGCGGGCCGCGGCGTAGCGGACGATCTCGCGGTAGTCGTCCTTGGTGTAGTAGCCGCCGCGTCCGCCGCCGACCTGGGTGGAGCCGCCGTAGGTCGCCAGGCGCGGCCAGGACTTGATGGCGATCCGCCAGCCCTGGTCGTCCGAGAGATGCAGATGCAGCTTGTTGATCTTGTACATGGCGAGCTGGTCGATGTACCGCTTGACCTGCGCCACGGTGAAGAAGTGCCGGGAGACATCGAGCATCGCGCCCCGGTAGCCGTAGCGCGGGGAGTCGGCGATGGTGCCCCCGGCGATCCGCCAGGGCCCGCGCCGGGCC
The DNA here is from genome assembly GCF_030406865.1 of Streptomyces sp. P9-2B-2. Lineage (NCBI taxonomy): Bacteria > Bacillati > Actinomycetota > Actinomycetes > Kitasatosporales > Streptomycetaceae > Streptomyces > Streptomyces sp. P9-2B-2. Next base: position 3,356,148 of record NZ_CP129126.1, read on the forward strand.
CGCTGCTGCTCCAGGTCGGCGGGCAGCAGCTGGCGCAGGGTCTGCACGCCGTGGAAGAGCCCGGCGGGGCGGGCGGCGCTGAGGGTGACCGCACGGCCGTCGGAGGTCAGCCGGTAGCCCTCGGCGCCCAGCCCGCCGGTGCCGCTGCCGCCGAGCCGCAGGACGATGCCGTCCCGGCCGTCCTTGGTCGTGACGGGGAGGGCGAGGCCGGTGGCGGGCCGCAGCAGCCCCGCCAGATAGCCGGCGATCCGCTTGGCCTCCCCGGAGCCGCCGGGCACCCGGATCCGGGTGCGGTCACCGAGGGTGTACGCCTCCCCGCCGCCGCGTACGGACGCGGGCGCCGGGATCACCCGGTCCAGCGGGGTGGCGGCCCGGGGAGCGGCCCCGGCGGCGCCCTGCGGCGGTACGGCGGCGGTCCCCAGCCCCGCCGCCGCGACCAGCAGCAGCGAGAACAGCAGTCTGCGTCGTCTCATCGACGGTCCCTTCGGCGAACCTCGTGCATGGCGTGGTGCATGGCATGGAGCGACCGAACGGTGACCATGCGTACCGTGAGCCTCGATTCCGGTCAAGGTTCAGACCACTTTCGAGCCCCCAAATCGGGGACGTGCCCGATAGCGGGCAGATTTCTTGCCATTCCCCGCGCCGCCCCGCAGTATCTACGGGTGCTCGAACGCCGTCACCGCAGCGCTGAAGCGCCGCACGAAGACCTGGTCGACCACCTGGTGCGCAGCACACCGCTTCAGCGCGGTGAGGCCGCCCGGGTGGTGCTGGACGTGCTCGCGTACTTCGACGAGACCACGGAGGAATTCGTCCGCCGCCGCCATCGGGAGCTCCAGTCCCAGGGACTGCGCAACGAGGCGATCTTCGAACGGATCGGCCACGAGATGCCGCACCGCGCCGTGGCCCCGCCGGAGCTCTCGCCCCGCCAGCTGCGCCGCATCGTCTACGGCTGACGGCCACGCCCGGGACGCCGGGCAGCACGCACCATTGCCACAACGCTTTACTGGGAGGGTCACTGTATGTGCGGGATCGTTGGATACATCGGCAAACGTGATGTCGCCCCGCTGCTCCTCGAGGGCCTTCAGCGCCTGGAGTACCGGGGTTACGACTCCGCGGGCATCGCCATCCACGCCAAGGGCACCGGCAAGGCCACGGGCGGCCTGAAGACCGCCAAGGCCAAGGGCCGGGTCCGTGAGCTGGAGTCCCGGCTGCCCAAGCGCTTCGCGGGCTCCACCGGCATCGCGCACACCCGCTGGGCCACCCACGGCGCGCCGACCGACGAGAACGCCCACCCGCACCGGGACACCGAGGGCAAGGTCGCGGTCGTCCACAACGGCATCATCGACAACGCCTCCGACCTGCGCGCCCGGCTGACCGCCGACGGCGTCGTCTTCGCTTCCGAGACCGACACCGAGGTGCTGGCCCACCTCATCGGCCGCTCCACGGCCGAGAAGCTGGAGGAGCGGGTCCGCGAGGCGCTGCGGCACATCGAGGGCACCTACGGCATCGCCGTGCTGCACGCCGACTTCCCCGACCGCATCGTGGTGGCCCGCAACGGCTCCCCGGTCGTCCTCGGCATCGGCGAGCACGAGATGTTCGTCTCCTCCGACGTCGCCGCGCTGGTCTCGCACACCCGCCAGGTCGTCACCCTCGACGACGGCGAGATGGCCACCCTCAAGGCCGACGACTACCGCACGTACACCACCGAGGGCTCGCGGACCACGTCCGCTCCGGAGACCGTCGAGTACGCGGCCGAGTCGTACGACCTGGGCGGCCACGACACGTACATGCACAAGGAGATCTCCGAGCAGGCGGACGCGGTGGACCGCGCGCTGCGCGGCCGGATCGACGACCGTTTCTCCACGGTGCACCTCGGCGGCCTGAACCTCGACGCCCGTGAGGCGCGCGGGGTGCGCCGGGTGAAGATCCTGGGCTGCGGCACCTCGTACCACGCGGGCCAGATCGGCGCGCAGATGATCGAGGAGCTGGCCCGTATCCCCTCGGATGCCGAGCCGGCCTCCGAGTTCCGCTACCGCAACCCGGTCGTGGACCCCGACACGCTGTACGTGGCGGTCTCCCAGTCCGGCGAGACCTACGACGTGCTGGCGGCCGTCCAGGAGCTCAAGCGCAAGGGCGCCCGGGTCCTGGGCCTGGTGAACGTGGTCGGCTCGGCGATCGCCCGGGAGACCGACGGCGGCATCTACGTGCACGCCGGCCCCGAGGTCTGCGTGGTCTCCACCAAGTGCTTCACCAACATGGTGGTGTCCTTCGCGCTGCTCGCCCTGCACCTGGGCCGGATCCGTGACCTGTCGGTCGCGGACGGCAAGCGGATCATCGAGGGCCTGCGCAAGCTGCCCGCGCAGATCGACGAGATCCTCAAGGGCGAGGAGGACATCAAGAAGCTGTCCGCCGCCTACGCGGACGCCAAGTCGATGATGTTCATCGGCCGGGTGCGCGGCTACCCCGTGGCCCGTGAGGCCTCCCTGAAGCTCAAGGAGGTCTCCTACATCCACGCCGAGGCCTACCCGGCCTCCGAGCTCAAGCACGGCCCGCTGGCCCTCATCGAGCCCGCGATGCCGACCGTGGCGATCGTCCCGGACGACGACCTGCTGGAGAAGAACCGCGCCGCGCTGGAGGAGATCAAGGCCCGCAGCGGCCGCATCCTGGCCGTCGCGCACCAGGAGCAGGAGAAGGCCGACCACACCATCGTCGTGCCGAAGAACGAGCCCGAGCTGGACCCGATCCTGATGGGCATCCCGCTCCAACTGCTCGCCTACCACACGGCCTTGGCCCTGGGCCGCGACATCGACAAGCCGCGCAACCTGGCGAAGTCCGTCACGGTGGAGTAACCCGCCCAGGCGGCTCCGCGCGTGCCACCAGCGCGCGGAGCCGCCGCCTCCCCTTCGCCGGCGTCGCCCATACGCCGGCGGGATGCCACCGCCCCGGGAGCCGTCACCTCCCGGCCGGCAGCACGAAATTGCCGTGCGCGCGGCCGCCGGGCCCGTGATGCGGCGCGCCCACGTGACGTTTTCCTACCCCTCGCGGACGCCCGATTCACCTTGCCGCGGCAGCGGAAGTGCGGCTGCGCACAATCCTCATGCCGCCCCCGCACCTGTGTGCATGACGGGGAGAAAGATCGCGTGAAGAGGCGGCGCAGCACGGGGAGTTGAGCGCCCACCACGGGACGGGGCCGCACCGAGGGTGCGTCAGGGAATCACGATCACCGGGCGCTGTGCCCGGCGGGCCAGCCGGCCGGCCACCGAGCCGAAGATCCGGCCGACGATGCCGTGCGTGGAGCCGACCACGATCGCGTCGGCCTCGTACTCCCGGCCGACCTCCTCCAGCTCGTGGCAGATGTCCCCGCCGCGCTCGACGAGGATCCAGGGCACCTCGGTGAGGTGATCCGCGCAGGCCAGCTCCAGGCCGAGCACTTCGGTGCGGTGATCCGGCACGTCCACGAAGACGGGGGGCTCACAGCCCGCCCAGACGGTCGTCGGCAGCCGGTTGGCCACATGGACGATGATCAAACCGGAGCCCAGGCGCCGGGCCATACCGATTGCATACGCCAACGCGCGCTCGCTCGACATGGAGCCGTCGAAGCCGACCACGACGCCGTGCCGGAAGGCGGGGTCGCAGGAGTGGCGTGTCTTTTCCGCCGCTTCGAGGTCCGCCAGGGGATCGGCGACCTGCTTGCGGTCCGCGGGTTCGGGGATTTCGTGACCGGCCATTGGTGTCTCGGCGAGGACGTCCTCTTGCGGAGGGGCGAACGGGGAACGGCGATTGACTTGATCCGGCAGTTGACTGAGCTGACTCGCCCGAAGTGCGGGAGCCATAGTTCAAAGAGGAACGATACGACTGGGAATCATCTTCCCAACCCGATACCCCAAGAGTACGGCGCCACTCCCCCGCTGCCCAGAGCCCGCCACGGACGCGCAGCGCCCGTGCGAGGTGAGTGGGGCCTCGAACGTTCCCCGGAGCATGCCGGAGCGTGGCGCGGATGGCAATGCCCCGGCCTGCCCCCGTACGTACCCCTCGCGGTGACCCATGATCGTCGGCCGCGTTGTAGTAGCAGCCCGTCCGAGGGGAGTGCGCGGTGCCGTTGCCGTCCGACAGATCACCCGACCCAGTGACCGATGTGGTGCGCTGGGGCGCGTTCAGCTGCGCCCTGGTGCCCTTCGTCCTGATCTTCAGCGGCGCCTCCTGGGCCGGTGCGGCCGGTGCCGCCGCCGGTCTGGCCGCGGTGACCTGCGCCTGTCGCGCGCTGTTGCGGCATTCCGAACGGACCGCCGCCCGGGTCCGCGTGCGCGAGGTCGGACGGCACCGGGACAGAAACGGACGTTCAGGGACAACAGTGCACGGGGGCGGTCGGCACTCCTAAGGGCGTACGCCGGTCGATTGAGGCGCCTGCAAGTCTGCGCGCGACCGTTTTCAGCCAACTTCCGGCCGAGGTCCACACCTTGCCCGTGGCACCCCTCAACCCTGGTGTGAGCAGGGAGGAAAGGACCGCTGGGCATGGTTGTGCCCTACTGCGAACGGGCAGAGCCGAGACGCGTACTTCCCATGTAGGCCCGACGAGTGGAACGCTTCGTGATCGAATGCTTCGCGCCAAGTTGCCATATCGACATACCAGCGGGTGGTGAACTTGGCACTCCATCCTCACGGAACACAGTAGATTCGATCTTGGTAGCAATGGCGGGGGAACTGTGCAGGACCGAGAGGGCGAGACGACCGAGGGGGGCTTAAGTGCCATGAGCCAGGACTCCGCTGCCGTACCAGATGCCGCACGCAAGCTCGCCGCCCGACGACGCCGCGAAATAGTCGCGGTGCTCCTCTTCAGCGGCGGCCCCATTTTCGAGAGCTCCATTCCGCTCTCGGTCTTCGGCATCGACCGACAGGACGCAGGCGTTCCGCGGTACCGGCTGCTTGTGTGCGCGGGCGAAGATGCGCCTTTGCGCACGACCGGGGGGCTCGAACTATCCGCCCCCTACGGGCTGGAGGCGATCTCCCGTGCCGGGACGGTCGTCGTACCGGCCTGGCGATCCATCACCCAGGCCCCGCCGCCCGCCGCGCTCGACGCGCTGCGCCGCGCGCATGAAGAAGGGGCCAGAATCGTCGGGCTGTGCACGGGGGCGTTCGTCCTCGCCGCGGCCGGACTGCTCGACGGCCGCCCGGCCACCACTCACTGGATGTACGCACCGACGCTCGCCAAGCGTTACCCGTCCGTCCATGTGGATCCCCGCGAGCTCTTCGTCGACGACGGCGATGTGCTCACGTCCGCGGGAACGGCGGCCGGTATCGACCTGTGTCTGCACATCGTGCGCACCGACCACGGCGCGGACGCCGCGAACGCGCTGGCCCGCCGGCTCGTCGTGCCGCCCCGCCGGACCGCGTCCGACATGGGGCACCAGCGCTACCTGGACAGGTCATTACCTGAAGAGATCGGCGCCGACCCGCTCGCCGAGGTCGTCGCCTGGGCGCTGGAGCATCTCCACGAGCAGTTCGACGTGGAGACGCTGGCCGCGCGTGCGTACATGAGCCGGCGCACCTTCGACCGGCGCTTCCGCTCGCTGACCGGCAGCGCCCCGCTCCAGTGGCTGATCACCCAGCGGGTGCTCCAGGCCCAGCGGCTGCTGGAGACCTCCGACTATTCGGTGGACGAGGTCGCCGGGCGCTGCGGCTTCCGCTCGCCGGTCGCCCTGCGCGGCCACTTCCGGCGGCAGCTGGGCGCCTCGCCCGCGGCCTACCGTGCGGCCTACCGCGCGCGCCGGCCGCAGAACGGGGGACCCGAGCCCGCGCTCAGACCGGAGCGTGCCGAGCGGCCGGAGCGGGAGCGGGCGATGCTCGGCGCGGGCAGCGGGGAGCGGTACGCCGCCGCCGCGCTGGCCGGCCACGGGCTGGCGACCGCGGAAGCGGCCGAAGCGGGCAAACCGCAGTCGGACGTCTACGCCTCCCGGCTGCCGGAATCCCCGGTCGGCCGGGGTCCGGGCCGCCCCGTGCTGCCCGGACAGCGGGAGCGCCCCGTAGGGTGAGATGTATGAACGATCGCATGGTGTGGATCGACTGCGAGATGACCGGACTCTCGCTGGCGAATGACGCGCTCATCGAGGTGGCCGCCCTGGTCACCGACTCGGAGCTGAATGTGCTGGGCGACGGGGTGGATGTGGTGATCCGCCCTCCGGCCGAGGCGCTCGGCACCATGCCGGAGGTGGTGCGCCAGATGCACACCGCCTCCGGGCTGCTGGAGGAGCTCGACAGCGGTACGACGCTGGAGGCGGCGGAGGCGCAGGTGCTTGCGTACATCAAGCAGCATGTGCCGGACCCGGGGAAGGCGCCGCTGTGCGGCAATTCCGTGGGCACCGACCGTGGCTTCCTGCTGCGCGACATGCCGACGCTGGAGAGCTACCTCCACTACCGGATCGTCGATGTCTCGTCCGTGAAGGAACTGGCCCGGCGCTGGTTCCCGCGGGCCTACTTCAACAGTCCGGACAAAAACGGCAACCACCGGGCGCTGGCGGACATCCGTGAATCCATCGCGGAACTGCGCTACTACCGGGAGGCGGTCTTCGTGCCGCAGCCCGGCCCCGACTCGGACACCGCGAAGGCCATCGCCGCCAAGCACGTCCTTCCCGCTGAGCCGCAGTCCACGCCGTAGCGAGCCACAGGGCGCGTGTCGTGCGGGTGCCCACGGGTCCACCGTGACCCGCACGACACGCCCTCGGGCCCGGGATACAAAACCTGGGCGCGAGCACCCCTCCGGACCCTGTACACTTTTCCTCAGCCGGTGGGGAAAAAGAACCACACAGCACCGGTCATGGTGGGTATAGCTCAGCTGGTAGAGCACCTGGTTGTGGTCCAGGAAGTCGCGGGTTCAAGTCCCGTTACTCACCCCACTTCAAGGCCCCCGACCTCAGGTCGGGGGCCTTGGCGTTTGTCCGGTGCCGGCCGGCCGCCCATATAAGGGGCCGGGGGCCGGGGGCCGGGGGCCGGGGCCGGGGCGAGGATGGTGCCGGTGATCGCACTCGGGCGCTGAGGGCTCGCGATGATCTTCACGAGGTTGCCGAGAGTGCCGCCTGCCTCACGCGGCCGATCGTGCGCATGACAGCCCCGAGGGCGCGCCGTAGGGAGAAGACGGCGGGGCGCAGCGGGTAGGGGGAGCCCGCTGCGCCCCGGCCTGGGGACGGACGGTCCGTGGGGGCGGACCGCCGGTGGGGGTCAGCCCTTGTACGCGCCGAAGGCCCTGGTGAAGTCCAGCGGCTTCTGCTCGATGGAACTACAGGTCGGCTGCGCGGTGTTGCCGGTGCCGCCGGGGCAGGCCTGGTCCCGGGTCGAGGACCACATCGACAGCCAGGCCAGGTGCTTGGTCCGGGCGAACTTCACCAGCTGGGTGGCGTCGCCGCGGCGGAAGACCTCGTTCTGGACGTCGTTGACGCCGATCATCGGGGTCACGGCCACGGTCTTCCAGGCGGCCGCGTCGCTCAGGCCGAGGGCCTTCTTGAGCTGGCCCTGGGTGGCGGTGGCGGCCTGGGTGGCGTAGGTGCCCATGTCGCCGCTGTAGGCGGGGCCGTAGTCCATCGCCATGACGTTGACGGCGGAGATCTTGACGCCGTTCTTCTTGGCGTCGGCGAGCAGGTTCACCCCGTCCTGGGTCAGGCCCTCGGGCATGACCGGCAGGGTGAAGGAGACGTCGAGGCCGGGGTGCTTCTTCTGGAGCCGGTTGATGGCCTGGGCGCGGCGGGTGTTGGCGGCGGTGTCCGGCAGGGCGCCGCCCTCGATGTCGAAGTCGGCCTTGGTGAGCTTGAACCGGTCGATGACCTTGCCGTAGGCGGCGGCCAGCTCGCCCGTGGAGCCGCAGGCCACTCCGAGCTCGGAGCCGTTGGCGCCGCCGAAGGAGACCCGGACGTCGCCGCCGGCCGCGCGCAGCGCCGGGATCTGCCGGGCCACCGCGTCGTCGCCCAGCTCGCCGGAGCCGCCCCACTTCGGCACACAGCCGCCGCCGGAGGTGACGAAGGCCAGGGTGAAGGTCTTCACGCCGGTCTTCTTGGCGGTGCCGACCAGGTCGTAGGCGGGGCTGAGCGAGGTGTCGACGTACGGGGCGAAGCCGGCCGCCGCCTTCGCGGTGGGGCCGCCCGTCCGCGGTGCCTTGGCGGCCAGGGCGGAACCGGCGACGGCGAAGGCGCCGCCGGCCGCGACCGCGGCGGCCGCACCGGTCACGATCAGCTTGGTGGTGCGGCTCTTGCGCCGGCGGTGTACCGAGGAAGTCATCTCGTGCCTGCCTGTCGTCACATGAGGGGGGAGGGAGTGCACCGTGGTGCGTCCCGCACGCTAGCGACAGCGAAACGGACAAATGCCGGGAATGGACCGGCAGTTGGTGGAATTATGGCGGCCTTAAGGCAGCGGAAGGGGGTGGTTAAGAGCCCCTGGCACATGCCCGGCGGGGCGCCCGGCCGGTGCCCCGCTCAGGTCCCGGTGCGCGCGCCCCGGCGCCTCCGGGTGTGGAGCGTGCGGCGCAGCCGGTGGGCGCGCCGTCCGCCGTGCGGGGCGCGCCCGCCGTCCAGGGCCAGCCAGACGCGTACCTCGGTACCGCCGAGCACCGAGCGGCCGATGCGGACATCGCCACCGGTGGACTCGGCCAGCCGGCGCACGATGTCCAGCCCGAGGCCGGTCGAGCCTCCCCCAGCTACCGCTGGGCGGTGCCCCCAACCGCCCCCGCCCGACCAGCCGCGGCGCAGTGCGGCGTCCGGGTCGGCGATGCCCGGCCCGGCGTCCGAGACCAGCACGATCACCGCCTCCTCCGCGTTGTGGACGTCGACCGCGAACGCGGTGCCCTCGGGGGTGTGCCGGAAGACGTTGCCGAGCATCGCGTCCAGGGCGGCGGCGAGGTCGGGGCGGGCGACGGGGAGGCGTACGGGGCGGTCCGCGCCGGCGATGCGTACGGTGCGGCCCTCGTCCTCGGCGAGCGCCGACCAGAACGCCATCCGCTCGTGGATCACCTCGGCGGCGTCACAGCCGGCCGCGGCGGCCGCCTGCTGGGTCTGGGCCTTCTGCTCGCGGGCGGTGCGGATGATCTGGTCGACCTCGCGCTCCAGCTGCTCGACGGCGGACCGGGTCTGCTCGGCGGCCGGGGAGTCGCCGAGCGAGGCGGCGTTGAGCCGCAGCACGGTCAGCGGGGTGCGCAGCCGGTGCGAGAGGTCGGCGGCCAGCTCCCGTTCGTTGGCGAGCAGTTGGACGACCTGATCGGCCATGGCGTTGAACGCGCTGGCCGCGGACCGCAGTTCCTTGGGGCCGTCCTCCAGGACGCGGACGCCGAGCCTGCCCTTGCCGAGGTCGTGGGCGGCTCCGGCCAGCCGTTCGGCGGGCCGCACCATGCGGGTGCCCAGCCGGTCGGCGACCGCGACCGAGCCGATGACCAGCGCCAGGCCGACACCGGCCAGCACCAGCCAGGAGGTGGCGACGCCCCTGGTCAGCGCCTCGTCGGGGACGAACACCTCGACGACGGCGATACCGGCGGCGACCGCGGTCGGCTGGAGGAGCGAGGAGCCGCCGGAGACCGGTGAGATGGACGCCCGGCCCAGCTTGGCGGCGGCCGCCACATCGGCATGCGGGGCGCGCCGGGAGCCGATCTCGGCGGGCCGGCCGTTCTTGCCGCTCGCCGGGACGTGGACGCCGATCCGGCCGCCGGAGCCGGTCTCGGCGCTGGCGACGGCGCGCTCCAGCTGGGTGCGGTCGGTGGTGATGGCGAGGACCGGGCCGATGGTGGCGGCCTGCCGCTCGGCATTGGAGTAGGCGCGGTCGCGGGCCAGTTCCTTGACGACCAGCCCGAGGGGGACGGCGAAGGCGACCACGACCATCGCGGTGACCGCCAGCGCCACCTTGACCAGGGCCCATCTCACCGCGGCGGCTCCAGCTTCACCCCGACACCCCGCAGGGTGTGCAAGTAGCGGGGCCGCGCGGCGGTTTCACCCAGTTTGCGGCGCAGCCAGGACAGATGGACGTCGATGGTCTGGTCGTCGCCGTAGGACTGCTGCCAGACCTCGGCGAGGAGTTCCCTGCGGGGCACGACGACACCCGGCCGGCCGGCGAGGAAGGCCAGCAGGTCGAACTCCCTGCGGGTCAGGTCGAGGACGACGCCGTCCAGTTCGGCCTGCCGGCGCAGCGGGTCGATGGACAGGCCGCCGACCCGGATGACCCGTGAGGGCGGTTCCGCGCCGGTGGCCCGGGAGCGGCGCAGCACGGCCGCCATCCGGGCCGAGAGATGCTCGACGGAGAACGGCTTGGTGAGGTAGTCGTCGGCGCCGTCGTTCAACAGCCGGACGATATCGGCCTCGTCGTCCCGGGCTGTGGCGATGATCACTGGTACGTCGGTGATGCCACGAAGCATCTTGAGCGCCTCGCCCCCGTCCAGATCGGGCAGCCCGAGGTCGAGGATGACGACGTCGAAGCCGACGTGTGCCACCTCGCGCAGCGCCTCCAGAGCGGTACCGACACTGCGTACCGTGTGGGAGGCCTCGGTCAGATGCCGGATGAGGGCCGAGCGTACGAACTGGTCGTCCTCGACCACGAGCACACTTGCCATGGGCGGCACCGTACGCCATTCGAGGGCGGGTCCCGGCCCGTTGTTGACAGCGGAGCGATCCGGTCCACGGTGCCGGGGGCGGGCTGCGCACGGACGGCACGGTGGTGCACTATGAGCCCGATGCAACGAGGACTGGTTCACGCGGCGGCCTGGACGCTGGCGACCGGCGCCGCGGTCACCCTGTCGTGGTTCGGGGTGCACACCGTGCTGTCCGGTACGGCCTACGACGCGCCGCGCGCCCTGCCACTCACCGGCCAAGTGGCCTCGGAACGGCAGCCGGACGACGGCGCCACCCCACGGGTCTCCTCCACGCACCGCCCCAGACCGTCCTCCTCGCCCACCCGCGGTACGCCGCCCGGCGATTCCGCCACGCCGTCGCACTCCGGCTCCGCCCGCCCGCGGCACCCGGACAGCGGCCCGCCGGGCGGCACCGCCCCGGCCTCCGACGGCCAGGTCAAGAGCTACGCCACGGCGGGCGGCCGGGTGGTCCTCGACATGGACGAGCGGTCCGCCGAGCTGGTGTCGGCGACGCCGAACCCCGGCTGGGAGATGCAGGTGTGGAAGCAGGTGGGGTGGCTGCGGGTCGACTTCACCGGCGGCGGCTCCCATACGTCCGTGATCTGCACCTGGAACGGCCATCCGCCGACGGTGCAGACCAGCGATCAGGCGACCTGAGCCGAGTCGCGGGCCCGTAGGCCGTCAGTCGAAGACGTCGGCCGGCGGGGCGGGCGAGGCGGTGGCGGTGGCGTCGGTGACCGGGGCCGCGCCGGCGGTGAAGTCCAGCAGCGCGCGGCCGTGTTCGACCCGGCCGGACTGGGGATCGGTCGCCGCCCGCCGGGTCAGTTCGGCGACGGGCAGCTCCGCCTCGGCGGCCAGCAGCACGGCGTTGCCGAAGCGCTTGCCGCGCAGGACGGCCGGGTCGGCGGTCAGGCACAGCTCGGGGAAGACCGTGCGTACGGTGGCGATCTGGCCGCGCAGAAACCGCAGCGGCGGCCCGTCGGCGAGATTCGCCGCGTAGAACCCGCCGGGCCGCAGCGCCCGGTGGACCTCCGTCACGAATTCGGTGCTGGTCAGATGCGCGGGCGTACGGGCCCCGGCGAAGACATCGGCGATGATCAGGTCCGCCCAGCCGTCCGGGACCTTCGCGAGACCGGCGCGGGCGTCGCCGCCGCGCACCCGTATCCGCCAGCCGCTGTCCAGCGGAAGCTGTTGGCGGATGAGCTGGACCAGGGCCGTGTCGATCTCCACGACCTGCTGGGTGGACCGCGCGCGGGTCGCCGCGACATAGCGGGCCAGGGTCAGGGCGCCGCCGCCGAGATGGACGACGCGCAGCGGTTTCCCGGCCGGTCCGGCCAGATCGGCGATGTGCCCGAGCCGCCGCTGATAGGGGAAGTCCAGGTATGCCGGGTCGTCGAGGTCCACATGGGACTGGGGGGCGCCGTCGATCAGCAGCGTCCAGCCGCGTGGCCGGTCCCGGTCGGGCCGTAGCTCGGCATGCCCGCCGTCCACCGTTCCGGTGACGGGTTCCGGGCCGCCGCGCCCGCGTCTGCTCTTCGCCATGCCCTCCAGTATGGCCGCTGCCCGGGAGGCCGTATCCGCTGGTCAGCGCGATAGCGACGCCCGGGAGGCCCAGGGGCCGGGGGCGCGGAGCAGAGTGGCGGACCACCCACGACCGAGGTCAGGGCGATCCGCCAACTGCACTTCACGACCCGTGCCGGTCCGAGGTCCATCCGGACCGGCGGGCGGGTCACCTATTGAGGCAGACGTTTCCGAATGCCGGGTTCAGCAGCGCGGCAACGTTCACGCTGTTGCCGCAGATGTTGATCGGGATGTTGATCGGGACCTGGACATTGTTGCCGCTGAGAATGCCCGGGGAACCCGCCGCAAAGCCCGCCGCGTTGGCACCACTGCGGTGGTTGTACAGCCCGCGGTGGTCGTGACGGTTGAAGTGGTCGCCACGGCCGTGACGGCCGTGGTCCCCGTTTGCGGATGCGATGCCTGCGCCACCCAGAACCATGGCACAGCTGGCCGCAGTCATCGCGGCGGTCGTAACAAACCGCTTCATCCCATTCTCCTTTCAGTTCGCGAATGGGGCAACCGGTCACAACGAGCGAAATGAGGCAGGGATGCGGGCGTTCCCTCTTCCGGGAAATCCTTAGCCCTTCTGGCAGTAACAGCCGGACGGTGCGAACTCCCGCATTCCCCTGAATGGCCGCCACCGGCCGGGGCCCGGCGTGCCTGCCACGGTTTCCAACATGATTTCTGTCAGAGTGCTCTCCTGTTTGACTGATTGAAGTCGGAGAGGAATACATGCGGAAGTCGATGGACCGCACCGGGCGCGGCGTCGTATGCGCGCTGGCGTCCTTGGCATTGTCGGCCGCACTGTCTTCGGCAGTGGCCGCACCGGGCCCCGGGGAATCCGCACGAATTCCCTTCACCGAGCGCTATCACGTCACGCAGCACGGCAGTATCGCCCGCGCCGCCAACTCCTCGGTCACCTGCAAGACGGCGGCCGGCCGCACCGCGACCCCGTGTGCGGTGGCCCAGCAGGGCGGCGCCGGCCGCAACGGCCTCTACCGGATGGCCGCCATCGACGTCGACTCCGACGCCCGCACCGCCAACTCCAGCAGCGCCACCCTGCGCATCCCGGCCGGTTCCCGGGTGAGCTACGCCCGGCTGTACTGGGGCGGCAGCCTGCGCGGCGGCCCCCAGCAGCCCGCCGGGAACAACGGCCGGGTGCTGATCGCCGAGCCCGGCGGCCGGTACCGGCAGGTGGTCGCCGACACCCTGACCGGGCACCGCCCGCATTCCGCGGCCGAGGGATTCCAGGCGTCCGCGGATGTCACCCGACTGGTGCGCAGCAGCGGCGCCTATACCGTGGCGCAGATCAATATGGCGACGGGCCATTCCGCCACCGGTGTCTGGGGCGGCTGGACTTTGGTGGCCGCTTACGAGAACAAAAAGCAGCCGCTGCGCAGCATCGCGCTGTGGGACGGTTTCCAGGCGCTGGGCGCCGACCGCCCGGAGCTTTCGCTGCGGCTGCCCGGAGCGCGTATCCCGGCGAATTCACACGGCCTGGCCGGCGTGGTGGCATACAACGGCGACCGCGGCCGCGGAAATGACACGCTCTCCGTCCGGGCCGGCCGGCACACCGCGCAGACGGTGCGCGACGCCGCCAATCCGGCGACCGACGTGATGAATTCGACGGTCACCGATTTCGGCCGGACGGCGGTGCGGTGGCCCGCTTACCGCAACACCCTCGGATTTGATTCCGACGTATTCGACATCACCCCCGCGCTGCGGTTCGGCGGCGACCGGCTCACCTTCCGCTTCACCAGCCGCGACCCCGGATATCTGCTCGGCGCGCTCTTCGTCCAGACCGATACCCGGCGCTGAGCCCCGGAAATTCCCGCCGTGCCCGGAGAGCAGAGAGCGGATCAGCCGATGACGACGGAGAGCGCGGACGCGCACCGCGCCGCCCGGGTCCCGCCCCCGCCGGCGGTCCCCCGCGCGGCGGCCGCGGTCCGTCCGCCGCGCGGGCCGGGGCGGGGACCCTGCCCCCGCCCCGGCCCGGCCGCGGCGTACGGCGGCGGACCGTCGCCCCGCTGCTGGCGGCCGACACGCTGGCCACCGCCGCCACCGCCCTGCTCATCCTCGGCACCGCGGCCACACCGGCCGCACTCGCTCTCCTCCTCGCGGGACTGCTGCTGCTCCACGCCCACGCCGGTCTCTACCGCCCCGGCCCCGCCCCGCGGGCGCTGGCCGAACTGCCGACGCTGCTGGGCCGGTCCGCCGTCTGCTGGTGCGCGGCGGCCGCGGTGCTCGCCGCCGTACGCCCCGGGCAGGCGCTGCCGCCGCTCCTGCTGGCCGGTGCGGTGGCCGGGCACACCGCGCTGGTCTGCGGCGGCCGGGCCGCGGTCCACCGGGCCCGCCGCCGGGCCGCCCGCCGCCGGCCGCGCGCCACGCTGATCGTCGGCACCGACCCGGCGGCCCGGCAGCTCGCCGCCGTACTGCACGCCCGCCCGGAGTCCGGGCTGCGCCCGGTGGCGGTGGTCACCCCGCCGTCACTGCCGCCCGCCGCGCCCGCGGACGCGCTCACCCCGGCCGGACCGCTGCTGCCGCGGATCGGCGCCGCCGCCGACATCACCCGGGCCGTCATCCAGCACACCGTGCGGGACGTGGTGTTCACCCTGCCGCCGTACGGCGATCCGCACACCGCCGCGCTGCTGCGCCGCTTCATCGACCAGGGCTCGGCCGTCTGGCTGGCCGGTCCCGCGGCCGCCCACGAGGGCCGGACCCCGCATGCGGACACCGACCACCTCTGGGGCTTCGCCTGCCGGCGCCTGGAGACCGCCCCGCCCCGGCACGGCGGCCGGAGCAAGCGGCTGCTGGACCTCACGCTGGCCGCGTCGGCGCTGGTGCTCACCGCGCCCCTGCTGCTGGGCTGCGCCCTCGCCGTACGGCTCGCCGACGGGCCCGGCGTGCTCTTCCGGCAGGAACGGATCGGCCGCGGGGGCCGCACCTTCACCCTGCTGAAGTTCCGCACCTGGCACCCGGCCGACGCGCACGAGGCGGCGACGCGCTGGAGCCTGGCGGACGAGCGCCGGATGAGCCGGACCGGGCGGCTGCTGCGGCGCACCTCGCTGGACGAGCTGCCGCAGCTGTGGAACGTGCTGCGCGGCGAGATGAGCCTGGTCGGGCCGCGGCCGGAACGCCCCTTCTTCGTCGAGCAGTTCCTCGGCACCTGCCCCGGGTACGGCGCCCGGCACCGGATGCCGGCGGGCATGACCGGCCTGGCGCAGGTGCACGGGCTGCGCGGCGACACCTCCATCGAGGACCGGGCCCGCTTCGACAACCTCTACATCGACAGCTGGTCGCTGCGGCTGGACCTGCTGATCCTGCTGCGCACCGTGGCCTCGGTGGTGCGGCTGGAGGGCAGATGAGCGCGGGCGCGCCGTCGCCCCGCCCCGGCCGCACCGCCGCGGTGCCCGCCCTGCCCGGCAGCCCCCGGGGCGACCACGCCGGGGACCGGCCCGGCCCCCGTGACCGCGCCCGGCATCCGCTGCGGCGCCGGGCCCTGCCCCCCGACCGGACCACCACCCCGGCCGCTACCTCAGGAGGCATCCGGTGAAGGTTCTGCATGTGATCACAGACCTCGACGTGGGCGGCGCCGAACAGCAGCTGCGGCTGCTGCTGCGCCGGCTCCCCGTGCCCTGCGAGGTCCTCACCCTGACCAGTCCGGGCCCGGTCGCCGAGGGCATCCGGGCCGACGGCACCCCCGTCACCCACCTCGGGATGACCGGCAACCGGGACCTGACCGCCCTCCCCCGCCTCACCCGGCTGATCCGCGACGGCGGCTACGACCTGGTGCACACCCACCTCTACCGCGCCTGCGTCTACGGCCGGGTCGCCGCCCGGCTGGCCGGCGTACGGGCCGTGGTCGCCACCGAACACTCCCTGGGCGACGCGGTCATCGAGGGCCGCCGGCTGACCCGGGGCGTCCGCACGCTCTACCGGGCCACCGAACGGCTGGGGACGGCCACCGTCGCCGTCTCGGACACCGTCGCCGCCCGGCTGCGCCGCTGGGGCGTACCGGAGCAGCGGATCCATGTGGTGCCCAACGGCATCGAGGCACACCGCTTCGGCTTCGATCCGGCGGCGCGGGCCCTGGTGCGGACCCGTCTGGGGCTGCCGCTCGACGCCTTCGTGGTCGGCGGCGCCGGGCGGCTGGTACCCGGCAAACGGTTCGACGTACTGGTCCGGGCGGTCACCCAACTACCCGGTGTGCACCTGCTGTTGGCGGGTGCGGGACCGGAGCGGGACATGCTGCGGCGGATGGCGGAGCAGTTCGGCTCGGGCGACCGGATCCATCTGCTGGGCGAGCGCGACGGGGCGGTCGACGGGGCAGTCCCTGGGGCCGCCGCCGACGGCCCCGGGGGCTTCGGGCCGGACATCCCCGGCCTGCTCTCGGCCATCGACGTCTTCGTCTCGCCCTCCCCCGACGAGGCGTTCGGCCTGGCCGTCCTGGAGGCGCTCGCATCCGGCCTGCACGTCCTCTACGGCAGCTGCCCCGCCGTCGACGAACTCCCCGCCGACCAAGCCCCCGGCGCCCGCCACTTCGGCCTCAACGTCCATGAACTGGCCACCGCCCTACGGGAACTACGACGCCAGGGCCCGGGCCGGCTCCCGGTCCCGCCCGTGGTCCGGCGCTACGACATCACCCGCAGCGCCGAGGCCCTGCTGTCCGTATACGAGCAGGCCCTGGCCGACACCCCGGCCCGGCGCGGCAGCCCGACAGCGGTACCACCACGCCAAGGACGGGCGGCCGCGCTCCCTCCGGCGAGCGTGTCACTGCCGGATCCGGCCCGGTCGCCGGATCCGTCGCCGATCTCGAATCGGTAGGTGGGGGCGTTGGCGTGGGGTGGGGGGCTTGGTCCGGGGGGCGTTGCTACGGGCCGGGGCAGAGGCCCTCGGTCCGGGATCGGGGCGGCGGCCCTTGGCCCGGGGCGAGAACGGCGGCCCGAGGCCCTGGATCGGGGCGGGTTCGGCGACCCGGGATCGGGGCCTGCGTCAGCGGCCTCCGGCGCTCCCCCGCCCCTTCCCCTCTCCCCCTTCGGGGGAGAGGGCGGGGGGTGGGTTCGGGGGTGGGGGGAGCCGCACCACACAACGCGGGCAAGGGAAGCCGCCCCACCCACCGCGACGCCCGTAAACCGCCCCCGCCCCCCGAGGCCCACACCCACCTCCCCGCACCACCCAAAGAGAAAGCGCAGGGAACTTCCATGTACGACCTCGTCGTGGTGGGCGCCGGCCCCTACGGACTCTCGATCGCCGCGCACGCGGCGGCGGCCGGACTACGGCTGCGGGTCCTGGGCCGGCCGATGGCCTCGTGGCGCGCTCACATGCCCGACGGCATACTCCTCACGTCAGAGCCCTGGTCCACGGACCTCTCCACCCCGGCCGGCGGCCACACCCTGGCCGACTACTGCGCCGCCCACGAGCTGACCGCCGAGCACGGCGTCCCGCTGCCCCTCGGCACCTTCGCCGCGTACGGCAGCTGGTTCGGCGAACAGGCGGTGCCGCAGGTCGAGGAGGTCACCGTCACCGCCGTACGCCCGGACGGCGACGGCTTCCACGTCGAGACGGACACCGGTGAGCAGATCGCGGCCCGGACCGTGGTGCTCGCCGTCGGGGTGCTGCCGTTCGCCAACCGCCCCTGGCCACTGCTCGAACTCCCCCCGGAACTCGCCTCGCACAGCAGCGACCACCGCGATCTGCGCCGCTTCGCGGGCCAGGACGTCACCGTGATCGGCTCCGGGCAGTCCGCGCTGGAGACCGCGACGCTGCTGGCCGAACAGGGCGCCCGGCCCCGCCTCGTGGCCCGGGCCGACCAGCTGCGCTGGCACGCCCCACCGCCCCCACTGGAACGCGGACGGCTGCGGGCGCTGCGCGACCCGCACTCCGGGCTCGGCACCGGCTGGTCGAGCTGGCTGTGGTCGGAGCTGCCCGGGGCGGTGCGCCGGCTGCCCCCGGCGACCCGGGTGCATCTCGCGGAGCATGTACCGGGCCCGGCGGGCGCGTGGTGGCTGCGGGAGCGTTTCGAACCGGCGGTGCCGGTCCTGCTGGGCCACCGGATCCGGGCGGCGACGCCCCACGAGGACGGGGTGCGGCTCCAACTCACCCATACGGACGGCGGTTCCGAGACCGTCGACACCGATCACGTGGTGGCGGCCACCGGCTTCACCCCGGACCTCGGGCGGCTGCGGCTGCTGCACCCCCGGGTGCGCACCACCCTGCGGACGGTGGGCGGCAGCCGGGCGCCCGAACTGAGCGCCGGTTTCGAATCGTCCTGGCCCGGACTGTTCTTCGCGGGGCTGCTGTCCGCGCCGTCGTTCGGCCCGTCGACGCGCTTCGTGTACGGCGCGTCCTTCACCGCGGCGCGGTTGCTGCGCGGCGTACAGCGCCGCCTCGGCGACCGCCGCGGCGCCACCACCATCCCCCGCCCGGCACGGGACAGCACCCCGGCCGCGCACTAGCGGGCGCCCACCCGAAGTCCACCCGTCCGAAGCCCGCCCGCCCCGAGACCGCCCGTCCGCCGACCGGCCTCCTGGTGGCCACCCGCCCGAAGGGGCCGTCCGGCAGTGCCCGGGCGGCCCCTCTCGCGTACGGTCCGGCGACGGTTACCGGCAGCGGGTCACTGGCAGCGGTCGACGGCCTCGATCGTGCGGGCCGCCTCGCCGAGTGCCGCGCGCAGGACGGCCGGATCGGTGGCGGCGGCGCCCGCGCCCTCCGGCGGCACCAGCCAGCCGGTGCCGGTCACCGGCGGCTCCTCCGGGGCGCCTTCGTCGCACAGCGCGCCCAGGGCGATCCCCCGCCCGGAGGTCTGGGTGCAGGCACTGCCCGGCACGTCCCAGCCGTCCGCGGTGCCCGCCGGCACGAGGAAGCCGAGGGTGTCGCAGGCGCCGTCGTGCAGGACGGGGCCGACCCCGTCCCGCAGCCGGAGGATGTCGACGGCTTCCAGACCCTGCCGGGCGGGCACCGTGACGAGGTCACACGCCTGGGCCGGTACGGCCGGTGTCCCGGCCACGGCGGCCGGACCCCGCCCGCCGCCGGCCCGGCCCGCGGACCCCTTGCCGACCCTGCTCACGCCGGTCTCCCACACGGAGAACCCCTCCTCCTGCACGTACCCGACCCTTTACACCGACTTCAACGGCCGGACGTGTCAACAGCTACGGCGGCGTAACGCTGCAAAGGATGGCAGTTCATGGCAGATCGCGCGCGAGATATCCGATTTGTAGCCAAACTGTGCGTATCGGAGCCATCACAGCCGGTACGGTCAACCCGCCGCACCGCCAGGAGGCGGCAACGCCACCTGATGGCACGGAGAGGGCACGGAGAGGGTCCGCCATGGCGTCGCCAGCAGCTAGTTCAGCGTCGTCCCGCACCGTACCCGCCCGCCCGAACCTCGCTTTCCGACAGCTGCGCGGCCGGCTGTCACCGGGCGAGTTCGCGGCGGCGGTCCGACGGTCCGCCCGTGAGATCGGCGAACAGGTCTCGTGCGACGCCCGCTATGTGGGCCGCGTCGAGTCCGGGGAGATCCGGTGTCCGAACTACGCCTACGAGCGGGTGTTCCGGCACATGTTCCCCGGGCTGACGCTGCCCGACATGGGCTTCGCGCCGCGCGAGGCGGTACGCGGACGGGGGGCGCGTACGGCGGCGGTCGGCGCCGCGCCCCTGGCAACCGACCCCGACCACCGCGATACCCGTATCCAGATCTGCGAGGAGAGCGACGTGCTGCGTCGCGCGTTCATCACCGGCGGCCCGGCAGCAGCCCTGGGCTTCGCCGCCCTGCATCCCATCGAGGCCGCTGCCGCGTCCGCCCGTGTGCCGGGCCCGCGTGTGCCCGTCACCGGGCGGCCCGGCGCCGCCGAGGCCGCCGCCGTCGAGGAGGCCGTCCGCCACATCCGGCTGCTGGACGACCGGCACGGCGCGGAGGGCATCTACCGCCGCGCCACCCAGCCGCTGCGCGCCGCCTACGAGTTGCTGGACGCGGGCGTACAGCGCAGATCGGTCTCCGACCGGCTGCACGCCGGGGCGGGGGAACTCGCCATCACCGTGGGCTGGCTGGCGCATGACTCGGGCCGCTTCGGCGATGCCCGCTCGCACTACGCGGAGGCCCTGGCCACCGCCCGGGTCTGCGGTGATGCCGCCCTGGAGGCACACGCGTTCTGCAATACGGCCTTCCTCGCCCGCGACGCCGGCCGGCCGCGGGAGGCGGTGCGGGCCGCGCAGGCGGCGCAGCAGGCCGCCAAGCAGCTGGCCTCGCCGCGGCTGCTGTCGCTGCTGGCGCTGCGGGAGGCGGGCGGCTGGGCGGGGCTGGCCGACCGGGCCGGCTGTGAGCAGGCGCTGGCGCGGGCCGAGCGGCTGTTCGCGGGCGGGCCGCGGGACGGCGACCCGGAGTGGATGACGTTCTACGGGGAGGCCGAACTGGCGGGCCTGGAGGCGCAGTGCTGGTCGGCCCTGGGTGACGCGGGGCGCGCGGTGGAGCACGCGCGCCGGGCGGTGGGGCTTCAGGATTCCCATTTCACCCGCAATATCGCGCTGTTCACCGCGGAGCTCGCGGGCGATCTCGCGGACAGCGGTGAGCCCGAGGAGGCCGCGGCGGCCGGGGTCCGGGTGCTGTCCCTGCTGGAGGAGGTCCGTTCGGCCCGTATCCGGACGATGCTCGACGGCACGGCCGGGACGCTGTGGGCCTACCGGGACGGCGGTGTGGTCGCCGACTTCCTGGAGCGGCACGCGGCCTCGGCCGGGTCCGGTGGCGGGACGCCGGCCGGGGACTCCGCCGGCTGACGGCCCGCCGGACGTCCGACGGGCCGTCAGGCGACCGCGGTGCGCCGCCCCCTGCCGGGCGGCCGTCGTTCAGCCCAGATGTCCGGTGTCGTTCCAGCGCTCGATCGCCGGTTCCCCGTAGGCCCAGCCGAGCACCGACAGGGACGTCGGCTCCAGCCGGATCCGGGCGCCGAAGGAGATGTCCAGGCCCAGCCAGCGGGCGCCGAGGGTGCGCAGGATGTGGCCGTGCGCGAAGACCAGCACATCGCGGTCGGCGGACCGTGCCCAGCTGACGACCTCGTCCGCCCGCGCGGCCACCCCGGCGAGCGTCTCCCCCTCCGGCACCCCGTCGCGCCAGAGGAGCCAGTCCGGCCGGCCGGACTTGATCTCGGCCGGGGTCAGGCCCTCGTACGCGCCGTAGTCGACCTCCATCAGCGCGTCCCACGGCTGCGCCCGGTCACCGAATCCGGCCAGCTCACAGGTCTCCTTGGCGCGCACCAGGGGGCTGGTGCGGACCTCGACGTCCGGCAGGCCGTCCCAGGGGGCGCGGTGCAGCCGCTCACCCAGCAGCTCGGCGCCGCGCCGGCCCTCGTCCAGCAGCGGGACGTCCGTACGGCCGGTGTGCCTGCCGGTCAGGGACCACTCGGTCTGCCCGTGTCTGGCCAGGAATATGCGCGCTGCCATGGGTCGTACCTCTCGCCGATCGCTCGGCTGACTCGTTGCTCGGTGCGGGCGGCGGTGACCGCGGGCTTTCCATCATCGCGCATCAGGTCGATTTGTCCCTGGCCGGGGAGGCCGTCCCGCCCGGAGGCGGGCTCCCCGGGGCCCTGTCGGATACGGCGCAGGGGGCGGGGAGCGGCATCCGGCGGTGGCCGGCCGGCGGGCGAGCGCCCCGCATGTCGGTGCCGGATGCGAGACTTCCGCGGGTGAACGTTTCGCGCGACAGTCGATCCGCGTCGGCCGCCCCTGCGGCGGAGCAGCCGACGGCAACGCCGAGCCTGCGACAGAGGCTCGCCGAGCTGCGCGGCCCCGGCGTCCGCCCCCGCTCGCTCGACGCCCGCGCGCTCGCCGCGCTGGCCGCCAACCCCGGCTGCCGGCGCCGCGCGCTGCTGGACGGCGCGGGCATCGACAAGGGCGCGCTGGCCCAGGCGCTGGGCTCCCCGGCGGCGTACGGCCGGTCCCAGTTCGCGATCGTCCGCGGCAATGCCTTCGAGGCCCGGGTGAAGGCCGACGGCGGCACGGAGCTGCTGCGGCTGCTGCACGAGCGGCTGGCGCCCGGCACCCCGCCGCCCGTGCCGGAGGAGGTCGCCACCCCCGAGCTGTCCGCGGCCGGGCCGGAGGGCCGGGCGGCGCGTACGGCGCTGGCGCTGCGGGAGGCGACGGCGGCCGGCGGCTGGGCGCTGCTCGACCATCCGATGCTGGTCGTCGAGGTGGCCGGTTCGCCGGCCTATGTGGAGCCGGACGCGGTGGTGGTGCATCCGGACGGCAGCTGGACGGTCGTCGAGATCAAGTCCTTCCCGATGATCGACGGTTCGGCGGACGCCGCCAAGGTGGGCGCCGCCGCGCGTCAGGCGGCCGTGTACGCACTGGCCCTGGAGCCGGTCGCCGGTCATGTCGCCGCGCACACCGGCCGCGCGGTCCGGGTCCGCGACCGGGTGCTGCTGGTGTGCCCGAAGGACTTCTCCAACCTCGCCACGGCCGCCGTCGTCGACGTCCGCAAGCAGCTGGCCACGACCCGGCGGCAGCTGTCCCGGCTCACCCGGGTCGAGGAGATCGCCGCGGCCCTCCCCCCGGAGACCACCTTCGATCTGCGGCTGGCGGACGACGGGAAGACGGCGACCCGCAGGCCCGCGGAGCTGGCCGAGGCCGTCGAGGTGGTCGGCGCGGCCTACGCCCCCGAGTGCCTGGCCGCGTGCGAGCTTGCCTTCCACTGCCGCACGCGGTCCCGTGAGGACGGCGGGGTGGAGGCGCTGGGGCGCGGCGTCCGGGGCGAGTTGGGCGGGCTGCGCACCATCGAGGAGGTGCTGGCGGCGGCCCGTCCCCAGGAGCCGGAGCCACCCGCCGACGACGGGCCGGACGACCCGGCCGTCGTCGCGCTGCGGCGGGCCGCCGCGCTGCGGGACGCGGCGCTGGCCCGCCCCACCGTGCCGGGACCGCGAGCGGAGGAGCCGGGATGTCACTGATCGAGACGCTGGCCCGGATGGAGGCGGTGGCGGCGGGCCGCGCCCAGACGCGGTGCACGGTCCGGCACCGCCATCTGTCCGAACGCCCGCTGGTGTTCGTGCCGTTGACCACCGCGGGCGAGGCCGGTGCCCCACTGGGCGCGCTGGTCGGCACGGACCGCGAGAAGCCTGCCCTGCTGGCCGTGCCGCAGCCGCGCGACCGCGATCTCCGGTTCGCCTTCCTCGCCGAGCTGGCGGAGACGGTGCTGCCGTATGTGGACGGCTTCGCGGACACCATCGAATGGGAGGAGCGCAAGGAGACCGACCCGGAGACCGGCAAGAAGGTCCCGGTGCAGGTCGAACTGTGCGCGGACGCCCCGCAGTTGATCGTGCCGAGCGCCGCCGGTATCGAGTTCGTCCGGCTGCTGGGCCGCTCGATGCGGTTCCGGCGGACGGCCGAGCAGGAGCCCGAGGCGCCGTATCCCGCGCCTCCGCATGTCCCGCTGCTGGGCCGCTGGCTGACCCACCTGGGCGAGCGGGCGCGGGTCCCGGGCGCGAGCCTGCTGCTGCCCATGACGGGCCTGCTGACCCGCCATTGGGCGACGGGCCAGAGCGTGCTGGAGGACCAGCACCTGGGCGCGCTGCTCTCCTGGATCGACCCGCCGCCGGGGATGTCGGGCCGGGCGGCGGCCGAGTACGCGGAGTCGGCGCGGGACGCGGACGGGCAGCTGCGGTGCCCGCCGGCCGGTCCGGCCACCGACCCGGCGTTCGACAACCGGCTGCTCGCCCCCGCGATGGCCCGCTACGACGCCGGGCTGCCGGGCGCCGAGGAGGCGCTCCGCACCCTCGTCGAGGGGCAGCTGCGGCCGACCTGGGACGCCGTCTGGCAGGGCATCGACCTGCTGCGGACGCTTCCCGCGGGCGCCCGGGTCCCCGACCGCTGGAAGCGCGACCGCTGGTCGTACACCGCCCACCGGGACCGGATCCGCGCCGGGGAGCCCCCGCAGCCCAAGCAGGACGACGCGGTCACCGCGGCGCAGAAGCTGTCCGCGCGGGAGACCGCCCAGGCCCAACTGGACGCCCAGGAAGCCCTGGACGACCCGTTGGTGATGGCCGGGCGACGGCTGGCCGGCGAGGCGTTCCAGGGCACGGTCACCGCCGTCGAGATGGCCTTCTCCGAGGGCAAGCGGCCGATGCCCCGCCCGCTGGTCACGCTCCGGACCGCCGACCGGCCGCAGCTGTCCGGGGGCGGCAAGCTCTACCGCCCCCTGGCGGACGGCAGGACACAGACCGCCGAATACGTGGCGGCCGGGGAGCCGGGCGCCCTGGTGGTCCGGCTGACCGGCGGGATGGGGCGCGGGAAGACGCCGGAGCCCGGTTCGGTGCCGGAGCCGGACGACGCGGTGTGCTGGACGCTGTTCGAGCACGCCCCGCGCGGCGGCCCGGAGCTCCCGGACCCCGAGGACACCCCGTGGACCCATGGCGGCCCGCCGCCCGGCGCCGCGGACCTGCCGCACCCCGCCCCCGACCCCGTGACAGCGGAGGACTTCCTGTGACCCGCGCCCGGCCCTCGACCGCACTGGAGAACGCTCCCGTATGACGGCCCTTCAGGATCCGCACCCCAGCACGGACGGTCCCTTCGACCCCGCCGCCGCGGCCGCCGCGGCGACCGACGCGATCCTGCGGGACACCCTGCACGGCACCCGGCGCGGTGTGGTCGTGGACTCCCCGCCCGGCGCCGGCAAGTCCACCCTCGTGGTGCGGGCGGCCCGCGAACTGGCCGCCGCCGGACGCCCGTTGATGGTGGTCGCGCAGACCAACGCCCAGGTCGACGATCTGGTGCTGCGGCTCGCCGAGAAGGATCCGCAGCTGCCGGTCGGCCGGCTGCACAGCAGTGAGCCCGGCGCGTTCGACCCGGCGCTGGCCGAGCTGCCCGCGGTCCGTACGTCCGCGAAGATCGCCGATCTGGCCGGGCTGGACATCGTGGTCTCGACGGCCGCGAAATGGGCGTACACCAAGGTCGCCGAGCCATGGCGGCACGCCATCGTGGACGAGGCCTATCAGATGCGCTCCGATGCGCTGCTGAGCGTCGCCGGGCTCTTCGAGCGGGCGCTGTTCGTCGGCGACCCGGGCCAGCTGGACCCCTTCAGCGTGGTCGGCGCGGAGCAGTGGGCGGGGCTGGCCTACGACCCGTCGTCCAGCGCGGTCTCCACCCTCCTGGCGCACAACCCCGACCTGCCGCAGCACCGGCTGCCGGTCTCCTGGCGGCTGCCCGCCTCGGCGGCACCGCTGGTCTCCGCCGCGTTCTATCCGTACACCCCGTTCCGCAGCGGCACCGGCCACGGCGACCGCCGGCTGGCGTTCGGGGTGCCGGGCGATGGCTCGGGCGTGGACCGGGTGCTGGACGAGGCCGCCGAGTCCGGCTGGGGCCTGCTGGAGCTTCCTGCCCGCCATACGCCGCGTACGGACCCGGAGGCGGTCCGCGCGGTGGCCCATGTCGTGCGCCGGCTCCTCGACCGCGGCGGCGCCACGACCAGCGAGGCGCACGGGGCCGCGGAGGGGGCCGCGCCCGCCCCGGCACCGCTGACCGCCGGCCGGATCGCGGTCGGCACCGCCCACCGTGACCAGGCGGCGGCCGTCCGCGCCGCGCTCGCCGAGCTGGGGGTGACCGGCGTCGCGGTGGACACCGCCAACCGTCTCCAGGGCCGCGAGTTCGATGTCACGGTCGTCCTGCATCCGCTGTCCGGCCGGCCCGACGCCACCGCCTTCCATCTGGAGACCGGCCGGCTGTGTGTGCTCGCCTCCCGCCACCGGCACGCCTGCATCGTGGTGTGCCGCGCGGGCGTCGCCGACCTGCTGGACGAACACCCCGCGACCGAGCCGGTCCAGCTCGGCGTCACGGTCAAGTTCCCGGACGGCTGGGAAGCCAACCACGCCGTCCTCGCCCATCTCGCGGAACACCGGGTGGCCTGGCGCCCTTAGCGGGGTCACCCGGACGGCCCCGCGCCGTGCGTACGGCCACTCCCCGGGGCCCACTTGCGCGCAGCGGGACAATGGAATGCGGCACACGATCTGGAGGTAGGTACATGTCCGAGCCGCGACCGGCTCCCGACCCGCGTGGTACGGCGCCCGGACCACGGCGGATGAAGCCCGCGCAGCTGCTTTTCGAGCCGCCCGAGGCCGTCGCCGACCCCGAGCACTTCTTCGGCCTGGAGTCGATGGAGGACCCGCACGAGCTGCTCGGCCGCGCCACGGAGCTGACCCTGGCCTTCCGCGCCGCCGCCGACCGCGCCACGGAGTTCCAGGCGCTGGCCGCCGCCCAGCTGTCCGACCCCAGCCGGTTCGACCGGCTGCCGCTGGCCACGCTCGCCGAGCAGGCGGAGTGGACCGAGGACTACGCGCAGAAGATGATCGAGTTCGGCCGCAGCCTGATGCGCAGCGGCGGCACCCTGCCGGGCGACATGGACTGACCGCACCGGCCCCGACGGCCCCCGGGAACCCACCCGTCCGACCCGCCTCACCAGCGGCCCATGGTCCATGACCATGGGCCGCTGGCATATGCAAGGGGGGAAAGATACCGGCTCCCCCACCGTCCCGTCCCGTTTTCCGCCAATCCGCCAAGTACCGTGTGCCGGCTGGGTAGACCTGTTCCCATGAGCGACTGGCTGCCTGAGACCCCCCGCACCCTGGCCTTTCCGACCGCGGCTTATGTCACCCTCGCGGGCGCCGACTGGCTCGCCTCGGCCAGCCCCCACCCGGACGAGATGCACGCCCTGTGGGCCACCCGGCCCGCCGCGCCCAGCGCACTGCCCTGCGGCACCGCCTTCGACGTGATCAACGCCCCGGCGCTCTTCGGGCGGCGCATGGTGGACCGCTTATGGTCCACCGGCCCCGGCTCGGGGCCGGTGGCGGCGCACCGCGGCCGCATCCTGCTGTTCGCCGCCCCGGGCACGGCCCAGCGGCTGCCGGCGCTGCTCGTCTGGGAGGAGTGGGCCACCGCCGTCCCGCCGCTGCTGTGCCACGGCAGCGGTGACGCGGTCACCATCCCGCCGCTGCACCCCCGCCGGAGCCCCGCCGTGGACCGGACCGCGGGCCCCGGCGCCCCGGCCGGCGAGGATCCGGCCGGCCCGTCCGCCTCCCGCTGGCTGGTGGCACCCGATGTCCGCAACCCCTGGCTGCCCGGCCCCGACGTACTGCTCTGGGCCTGTGTCCGCGCGGCCCGCTCGATGGCCGGCCCGGCGCCTGAAGCCGCAGCTCAGCACCCTGTTTCGCTGCTGACCGCGGGCTGAGGCAAACCGATTTTTGTCCTCCCCGACCATGATGCTAATGTTTTCCCCGTCAGCAGGCGCCGCTAGCTCAGTTGGTTAGAGCAGCTGACTCTTAATCAGCGGGTCCGGGGTTCGAGTCCCTGGCGGCGCACAGACAGTCGAAGGCCTCCACTCCGGTGGGGGCCTTCGTCGTTGCGGCGTACGGCCCGGTCAGCCGCGGTTCACCTTCACGGCCCAGTCCCCGTCGGCCGTCCGGCCCTCCACCTGGATGCGGACGCCGTCCTCGGCGTCGTCCAGGCTCTCCCCCACGCCCAGCGGCGCGTCCGCGAGCGGCGGATAGACCGAGGTACCCCAGCAGGCCGAGGTGGCCGGATGCCCGTCGAGCACCTGCACGGGGCCCGATCCGGAGGCCGTCCGGCTGCGTACGCGGTAGACCAGGACGCCCTCGGTGCACAGGGCGCGGTCATTGCCCCTGGCACCGCGTGCCTCGATGGCGAGTGCGCTGTCGGGGCCCGTACGGACCACCAGCAGCCGCGGGCGGCGCTGGGCGCGGGGCTCCTTGGGGGCGGACAGCGGCCGCAGGGAGTGCATGGCGGGCCCGGCCGGATCGACGCAGTCCACCTGGCTGTCGGCGATCCAGCCGAGCTTCCACTTGTGCCAGGCGAACGGGTCCGGGGCCAGTCCGAACTGGCTTCCCATGAGGTCCCAGTCGCCGACGTAGGTGTCCCAGTCGCCCTTGCCGTCCTCCGGCCGGTGATAGAGGTCCGGCAGGTCGAAGACGTGCCCGGTCTCGTGGGCGAGGACGTTGCGGTCCGGCGTGCTCTGCTCGAAGACGGTGACGAACCGGCGCAGATCGTGGTCGTCGGCGTGCATCGGGCGGTCGAGGTTGACGACCTTGGTGGCGTCCGAGTCGACGCCGGGGGCGTCCGGGTCGGCGACGAAATAGACCACGTCGTAGCGGCTGAAGTCGATGGTCGGGTCGGCGGCGGTGACCGCGTCGCGCAGGTAGGACGAGCGCCGGGCGGCGTCCCAGTCGCGCCGTATCCCGTAGGCGGCGGACGGGCGCGGCATCCGCACCCAGTGGCGGTGGATGTGCGGGCGCAGCCGGAACTTCCCGTAGGAGGCGCGCTCGAAGAAGCCGGAGGTGGCGGGGAAGTAGGCGCGGGACAGCTGCTGCGGCGCCGAGAGGGGCCGGGCGTCCGGGAAGGACAGATAGATCATGACGGCGTTGAGCGGGCGGTCCGGGCGCGGATAGGACCCGTTCCAGCTGTCGACGCCCTCGGAGTGGTGCGCGTCGGTGCGTCCCAGGGCGCACGGGAGCACGGCCTCGGAGGCGGTGGCGGGCCCGGCGACGATGGAGGTCGCGATGAGGGCGCTCAGAGAGGTGACGACGGCCGCGACGCGCCGCAGGCTGCGGCGCTCCACCCCGTCGAGTGTCTGGGCGCGCGGCACACATACCTCCAGGGACGGATTCGGAGACCTCATCTACCCTGTGGCGATTTAATGCTATTCGTCCTGTTTTGAAGGCCCGGACGAGTGACCGGCGCGTCTTGGCCCTCCCGTAACGGAAAGTCACAAACGACCAAGGGGGCATTCCGTACGAACAGAGCCGGGCAGAAATGGCTGAAGTTCCGTCACGCGGGCGGGCGATCACGGCTGCGTCGCTGGATCGGCCGTCGTGCCAGCCTCTATGATCGCCACACTTTCCAGCGCGAGACCCCCCTCCATCACGAGACAGCGCCATGCGGGAGCGAGCAGTGAGCGGACACCCCGACAGCCCGGGCCGCATGCCCGGAGCGACGCTCCCCTCAGTGACGGAGCGTGAGGATGCGGCCAAAGAATCCACCGAGGCCCGGCCGGCCCCGAGCGGACCCGGCGACGACACCGCCGCCTCGCTCGGCGACTACCGCGCCACCTTCTACGCGGCGCGGGTGGCAATGGCCGTCCTCAACCGCGACGGCCTGGTCCTCGCCGCCAACCCGGCCTTCGGCGAGCTGGTCGGCACCGACCCGGCCGAGCTGGTCGCCGCCACCGCGGCCGACCTCACCGACCTCGGCGCCGACCCGCGGGTGTGGACCGCCTACCGCGAGGTGCTGTGCGGCCGCAGCGACCGGATGCGCTGCACCCGCCGCCTCAAACACCCCGAAGGGCACTCCGTCTGGCTGGAGGTGACCGTCGAGCCGCTCACCCCGGAGCCGCTCAGCGGTGAGGAGCGGATGCTGCTGTCGGTGGCGGACATCAGCGACCGGCACGACCTGCTGGCCCGGCTGCGGCATCTCCAGATGCACGATCCGGTGACCCGGCTGCCCAACCGGGCGCTGTTCTTCGAGCGGCTCGCCGCCGCCCTGGAGACCGCCTCCTTCGCCCCGTCCGGCACCGGTCGCATCGGGCTCTGCTACCTCGACCTGGACGGCTTCAAGGCCGTCAACGACACCCTCGGGCACCGCGTCGGCGACCGGCTGCTGAGCGCGGTGGCGCAGCGGCTGACGCGCTGCGCGGAGGCGGCGGAGGACCGCGGGCCGGGCCGCGGCGGGCACCTGGTCGCCCGGCTCGGCGGTGACGAGTTCGCTCTTTTGGTGGAGGACTCCACCGGCACCGACCAGCTCGCCGAGCTGGCCCAGAGTGTGCTGGACGCGCTGCAGCGCCCGTTCGACCTGGCCGGGCAGCGGCTGTCGGTCTCGGCGAGCATCGGCGTCGTGGAGCGGACCGCCACCGGCACCACCGCGACCGGACTGATGCAGGCCGCGGACACCACGCTGTACTGGGCCAAGGAGGACGGCAAGGCCCGCTGGACGCTCTTCGACCCGGAGCGCAACGCCCACCGGATGACCCGGCAGGCGCTCTCCAGCACCCTGCGCCCGGCCGTGGACCGCGGCGAATTCACCCTGGAGTACCAGCCGCTGGTCGGGCTGGGCGACGGCCGCGCGCAAGGCGTCGAGGCGCTGGTGCGCTGGCGGCATCCGCAGTTCGGGACGCTGTCGCCGAATCGGTTCATCGCCCTGGCGGAGGAGAACGGCGCGATCGTCGAGCTGGGCCGCTGGGTCCTGGAGCGGGCCTGCTATCAGGCGCGCGCCTGGCAGCTGGCCCACCCCGGCGAGCCGCTGTTCGTCAGCGTCAATGTGGCCGTACGTCAGGTGTGGGACTCCGACCTGGTCGCCGATGTCGCCGGGATCCTCGCCGAGACCGGGCTGCCGCCGGAGCTGCTCCAGCTGGAGCTGACCGAGTCGGCGGTGATGGGCTCGGCCGGCCGCCCGCTCCAGGCCCTCCAGGCGCTGAGCGACATGGGCGTACGGATCGCCATCGACGACTTCGGCACCGGCTACTCCAACCTCGCCTACCTCAGCCGTCTCCCGGTGTCCGTACTGAAGCTGGACGGGTCCTTCGTCCGCGGCTTCCGCTCGCAGGAGCATCCCAACCCGGCGGACGAGATGATCGTGGAGGCGCTGGTGGCGCTGGCGCACCGGCTCGGCCTCACGGTCACCGCCGAGTGCGTGGAGAGCGCCGAGCAGGCCGAACGGCTCCGCCGGATCGGCTGCGACACCGGCCAGGGCTGGCTCTACTCCCGCCCCGTCGCCCCCGACCGCGTCGAGGCCCTCCTCGACGCGGGCCGGCACACGGGGGCCTGAGGGGGCCAGGCCCTACCCCGGCAGGCCGTACGCGTCCGCGATCAGCTCGTACGAGTGCAGCCGGGCCGGGCCGCCGTGTGCGTTGGCGGTGATCATCAGCTCGTCGGCGCCGGTGCGCTTGGCGAGGTCGTCCAGGCCCTGGCGGACGGCGTCCGGGGTGCCGTGGATGACATTGCCGAGCCAGCTGTCGACGAAGCCCCGCTCCAACTCGTTGAAGCGGTACGCCTCGGCCTCCTCGGGGCTCGGGACCAGACCGGGGCGGCCGGTGCGCAGCCGGACCATGGACAGCGCGCCGGTCATCACCTGGCGGCGGGCCTCCTGCTCCGTATCGGCGGCCAGCGCCGCGACCCCGATCAGGGCGTACGGCTCCGCCAGCGTCTCGGAGGGGCGGAAGGAGGCGCGGTAGAGGTCCAGCGCGGGGAGGGTGTTGGCCGCGGAGAAGTGGTGCGCGAAGGCGAACGGCAGGCCGAGGGAGCCGGCCAGCCGGGCGCTGAAGCCGGAGGAGCCCAGCAGCCACAGGGGCGGGCGGTGCGGGTCCTGGACCCCGCCCGGCGAGGTGGCCTGGACCGGGCCGGGGACCGCGTGGATCTTGGCGTACGGATGGCCGTCGGGGAAGGAGTCGTCCAGGAAGCGGGTCAACTCGGCCAGCTGCTGCGGAAATTCGTCCGCGCCCTCGTGCAGCCGCTCGGTGCGTCGCAGCGCGGCCGCGGTGGCGCCGTCGGTGCCCGGTGCGCGGCCCAGGCCCAGGTCGACCCGGCCGGGGGCCATCGCCTCCAGGGTGCCGAACTGCTCGGCGATCACCAGCGGGGCGTGGTTGGGCAGCATGACGCCGCCGGAGCCGAGGCGGATGCGCTCGGTGTGGGCGGCGAGGTGGGCGAGCAGGACCGCGGGCGAGGACGAGGCGACGCCGGGCATGGAGTGGTGCTCGGCGACCCAGTAGCGGTGGAAGCCGCGGCGTTCGGCCGTACGGGCGATGTCGACGGCCGTGCGCACCGCGCGGGAGGCGGTGCTGCCGGCTCCGACCGTCACCAGGTCGAGTACCGACAGCGGGACGGGTGCGGTGCCCCGGGCGGTGCCCCGTATCCCGTCGCCGGCCGTCTCGCCGCCGGCCCGGATCTCCTCGTCTTCGCCGCTCACGGTGCGGTTCCTCCTCGCGTCGGTGGTCTGCGAGGAGGGTAACCGGAGACGTTCTCCACTTATTCCCGGGTCAGATGCCCGGCACCGCACCGCGGTCGGCGGGGCACCGGGCCTCCCTCGTCCGGGCCCCTCGGCCGAGCGCCTCCTAGGAGTGCGCGGTCCGCGAGAAGAGGGTGCCGAGCGCCGGACAGCTGATCGTCCGGTCGAGCAGCCGGAGCCCCTCCCAGGCCGTCACCTGATTGGCGGTGAGCACCGGCTTGCGCAGCTCCGCTTCGAGGGCCAGCAGATGTTCGGCGGTGTGCAGCGCCGTATCGGGCAGCAGCACCACCTCGGCGTCCGGATGGTCACCGGCGCGGGCCAGCGCCAGTACCTCCTCGACGCCCCAGGTCCCGACCTCGGCGGCGGTGATGATGCCGCTGCCGCGGGTCGAGACGACCTCCGCCCCGGCGGACTTCAGGAAGGCGTGGAAACGCTCGGCCACGTCGTCGGGGTAGGTGGCGGCGATCGCGACCCGCCGGGCGCCGAGCGCCTGGACGGCATGGGCGAAGGCGAACGACGTACTGGAGGCGGGCAGACCGGCGGTGGCGGACAGCTCCCTGACCTGAACGCGCGCGCCCTCCCAGCCGAAGACGAAGCTGGCGCTCGTACAGGCCCAGACGACGGCCTCGGCGCCGCGCTCCTTGAGCTCGTCGACGCCGGCCGCCAGCCGCCCGGCGGAACCCATCTCCAGCAGCGCGTCGACGCGGTGGGCGTCCTCGCCGATGTCGGTGTGGACCAGCGGCAGGCGGACCGTGCCGCCCAGGAGCGCTTCGAGCCGGGGGTAGTCGTCCTCCGCGGAGTGGCCGGGGTAGAGGAAGCCGACCGATGCCATGCAGTTCTCCCTTGCGTGTACGGCTGCGGGGGTGTGCGTGGGCGCGGGTGCGCTCACGGGTGGTGCGGTGACGCGGGCAAGGAGCGCTGCCGGCGAACGGGACGACGCCGGCAGCATCCGGGGTGGGGGTCGGGTTCGGACCGGCCTCAAACCGGGGGCAGACCACCCGTGTCCTCGGGCGGATACGGCGGCGGATCAAGGCCGTCGAGGGGCTCCCCCTCCGGTGGGGCGGGGGGCCCGGCGAAGGCCGCCTCGGGGGTCGGCCCCGGCACACCGTCCGCGGGTCCGCCCGCCGATCCGGTCATCGCGGCCGGACCGCGCCGCGCCACCGGGTCGAGCAGCGCCTGGTACGGGCCCACCGCCTGGGCCCCGATGGCGCGCAGTGCGGCCCACATCGTGACCTGGTTGGCGGACAGCACCGGCATCCGCAGCTCGGCCTCCAGCTGCGGGATGACGTCGTACGTCGGCAGGTTCGTACAGCTGATGAAGAGGGCATCGGTGGCGCCGACGACGGCCGCGCGGGCCATGTCGACGACATCGCGGTACGGCACTTTCCAGATGTGCCGGGTCAGCCCGAGGTAGGCCCGGCCGGTGACCGTGATGCCGGCCTCACCGAGAAAGTCCTCCAGGGAGTCGGTGACCGATTTCGTATAGGGCGTGACCACGGCGATGCGCCGCGCGCCGATCTCGCGCAGCGCTTCGATCAGTGCGCCCGAGGTGGTGAGGGAGGGAACCTCCCCCGCCTGGACCATGGCGGCACACATGGCCCGCTCCCCCGCCACACCCCCGACAAAGCTGCCGGAGGTGCAGGCATAGGAGATGACCTGCGGAGATACCGCGCACAGAGCCTGGACGGCAGCGTCCAGCGTTTCGTGCTCGCTCACCATTCGGGCCAGGTCGAGGCTGACCTCGACGGGCACAAAAGGGGTGCGGGTGAGGTGGAGGGACACGTCGTCGGGCACCCAGCGCCAGAGCTCTCGGTCGAGCGCGAAGTCGAAGGGAGCGACGACACCCACGCCGAGCTGCGGCTGTGGGCCACCCAGAAAAGAGACGTCCATGAAGGCCCCTAGAAGAAACGAAGGGCTGGAATGGCCAGGCCAGTGGCCGGAGGATGAGGTGCAACCGGATCAAGCCGGGACGTCGGTACAGAGCCGTTGTTGACACGGTAGATACGACTTCCTAGCGTGGTCAATCCTCGCATCTCAGGCATCTGTCGGCGCCCCTTTTTTCAGTGAAAGGGGCTCACGTTTCAGAACGGTTTCTGGCCTATGTCCGAACGCACCGTCCTCGTCCTCGGATCCGACCCGCCGCCGAAGCTGGACCGGCTCACCGGCCGGGCTCGGGTGATCTTCACCGATGAGGACTCGCTCGCCGACCGACTGCCCACCGCCGACGTACTGTTGGCCTGGGACTTCACTTCCGATGCGATCCGCAGAGCCTGGCCGGAGAAGGGCCCCAGGCCCGGCTGGGTGCACACCGCGAGCGCCGGTGTGGATCAGCTCCTGTGCCCGGCACTGGTCGCCGACGACACCCTGGTGACCAACGCCCGCGGGGTCTTCGAGCAGCCGATCGCAGAGTACGTCGCCGGCCTGGTGATCGCCATGGCCAAGGACTTCTACGGAAGTTGGGAGCTCCAGCGGCAGCGGCGCTGGCAGCACCGCGAGACCCTGCGGCTGGCCGGCAGCCGGGCCGTCGTGGTGGGCTCCGGGCCGATCGGCCGGGCCATCGGCAGCACCCTCCTGGCACTGGGTGTCAAGGTCGATCTGGTCGGCCGCCGGGCGCGCCCGGATGATCCGCGGTTCGGCCTCGTACACGCGAGTGACGCGCTGAACGACCTGCTGACCCAGGCGGATTGGGTGATCTGCGCGGCGCCCCTGACCGAGGCCACCCGCGGCCTCTTCGACACGGCGGCGTTCGCCAGGATGCCGCCGCGGGCCCGGTTCATCAACGTCGGACGCGGCCCGCTGGTGGTCGAGGACGCGCTGATCGCGGCGCTGCGCGAGTGGCGGATCGCGGCGGCGGCGCTGGACGTCTTCGAGGAGGAGCCGCTCACCCCGGACAACCCCCTGTGGGACGTCCCGCATCTGATCGTCTCGCCCCACATGAGCGGCGACACCCTGGGCTGGCGGGACGCCCTCGCCGAGCAGTTCCAGGACAACTTCGATCGGTGGTCGGCGGGCGAGCCGCTGGACAACCTCGTCGACAAGCGGCTCGGGTACGTGCCGGTGCAGTGACGGGGCCGGCTGCCGGGCCCCGGCGCGGCAGCCGCGCTCCCCCGCCGCCGTCCCGCCCGGGGCGGCCAACGCTCGGAGGACGCATGACCACCGAACCGACCCACCTCGCCGACCTCGGCGCCACCCGGCTCACGGCCGGGTACGCGGCCGGCGAGTTCTCCCCCGTCGAGGCGGTCCGGGCGGTGCTGGAACGCGCCGAGGCCGCGCAGGCCGCGACGAACTGCTTCACCCGGATCGACGCGGACGAGGCGCTGTCCGGCGCCAAGGAGTCGGCGGAGCGCTGGCGGGCCAAGGAGCCGGCCGGGCCGGTGGACGGGGTGCCGGTCACCGTCAAGGACCTGATCCTCACCCGGGGCACCCCGACGCTGCGGGGCTCGCGCACCGTACGGGCCGAGGGGCCGTGGCCGGAGGACGCCCCGTCGGTCGCCCGGCTGCGGGAGTCCGGTGCGGTGTTCGTCGGCAAGACCACCACTCCCGAGTTCGGCTGGAAGGGCGTCACCGACAGTCCGCGGCACGGGGTGACGGGCAATCCGTACGACCCGGCGCGCACCGCGGGCGGCTCCAGCGGCGGCAGCGCGGCGGCGGTCGCGCTGGGCGCGGGCCCGCTGAGCCTGGGCACGGACGGCGGCGGCTCGGTGCGGATCCCGGCGTCGTTCTGCGGGATCTTCGCGCTCAAGGCGACCTACGGGCGGGTGCCGCTCTATCCGGCGAGCCCCTTCGGGACCCTGGCGCATGTCGGGCCGATGACCCGGGACGCGGCGGACGCGGCGCTGATGATGGAGGTGATCTGCGGCGCGGACTGGCGGGACTGGTCCCAGCTCGGTCCGGCCGCCGGCTCGTTCCGGGAGGCGCTGGCCGGTCCGGTCTCCGGGCTGCGGGTCGCCTTCAGCCCGTCGCTCGGCTGGGACGTGCCGGTGGCGCCGGAGGTCGCCGCGGCGGTCCGGTCGGCCGTCGACACGCTCGCCGGGCTCGGCGCGGTCGTCGAGGAGATCGACCCCGGCATCGCCGACCCGGTGGAGGCCTTCCACACGCTGTGGTTCAGCGGCGCGGCGCGGGTCGTGCAGCATCTGGACGACGCGGACCGGGCGCTGCTCGACCCGGGGCTGCGGGAGATCTGCGAGCAGGGCGCCCGCTACAGCGCGCTGGACTATCTGGCCGCGGTCGATACCCGGATGGCGCTCGGCCAGGCGATGGGCCGCTTCCACAGCGCCTACGACCTGCTGGTGACGCCGACCGAGCCGATCACCGCCTTCGCGGCGGGCACCGAGGTCCCGCCCGGCTCCGCGCACACCCGCTGGACGGGCTGGACGCCGTTCACCTACCCCTTCAACCTCACCCAGCAGCCGGCCGCGACGCTGCCCTGCGGGGTGGACGCGGACGGCCTGCCGATCGGCGTCCAGCTGGTCGGCGCGCGGCACGCGGACGCGCTGGTGCTGCGCGCCGCGCATGCCCTCTACGAGGCGGGGACCGCGGAGATCCCCGCGCCGCCTGCCGTCTAGGCGCGCCGGAAGCTGAGGGTCTCGCCCAGGGCGCCGGCCCGCCAGAGGTCCTGGCAGGCATCGGCCATCCGGTCCAGACCGTCGACGACACCGCCCCACACGATGCCCGGCACCCAGCCCGCGTCACCGTTGATCAGTAGATTGTTGCGCTCGTAGAACAGCGCGAGATCGACGACGGTGGCGCGGCCCTGGTGTGCGGCCCGGCTCTCGTAACCGTAGGACTTGGTGCCGAGTTGGGTGTCGGTGAAGGTGAAGTAGCAGAGATCGCCGGGGATCGGAGTGATCGTCGGATTCTCCAGCGGCGGCTCCTCCGGAGCGAACGGCTCCAGCAGGGCGTAGATCTCATTGCGGGCGTACTTGGCGTGGTAGACGTCGCCGCCGAGTGGGAGGGCGTCCCATACGGCATTGCAGGTGATCGGCGCGCGGTCGTCGAGCAACTTGGCCGTGCAGCTCACGCCGCGCTTGTCCAGGGAGACTTCGATGAAGCGATCGGTCATGCCCCGATCGTAGGTGGGCAATACCGGCGTACGGAACAAGTCCGAGGCTCTTCTATCAAGGGCTGGAAACGATCGGCATATGTATGAGGCGTTCGGGTAGCCGCGCGCCCATGGCTCCACCACAGGAGAACACCAAAATGATCAAGAGAAAATTGGCAAGCGGCATCCGCCGCCGCTCGCTGCTCGCGGGGGTAGCGGCGCTCGGCGCATCGGGTGCGATGGGAGCGGTCACGGGCTGTTCCCAGGTCGATGTCTCGGGCGCGACCGGCGGCGGACATCTCCTCGAGGATCTGCGGAAAAAGGGCACCGTCCGCATGGGCATCGCCAGCGAACCGCCCTACGCCTCGATCAACAG
The DNA here is from genome assembly GCF_030406865.1 of Streptomyces sp. P9-2B-2. Classification (NCBI taxonomy): domain Bacteria; kingdom Bacillati; phylum Actinomycetota; class Actinomycetes; order Kitasatosporales; family Streptomycetaceae; genus Streptomyces; species Streptomyces sp. P9-2B-2. The sequence continues at coordinate 3,393,696 of NZ_CP129126.1, forward strand.
CAAGGGCGAGCTGACCGGCGAGGCCCCGGCCGTCGCCAAGACGATCTTCCGGCGGCTGGGGATCAAGAATTTCGAGCCGGTACCGGTCGAATTCGGTGCCCTGGTGCCCGGTCTGCATTCCTTCCAGTACGACGTGATCGTCGCGGGCATGTTCATCAACAAGGCCCGCTGTGCGGCCGTCCTCTTCTCCGACCCGGATTACGAGAGCAAGGACGCCTTCCTCGTACGAAAGGGAAACCCGGACAACATCCACTCCTATGCGGACATCGCCAAGGGGAAATACCGGATGGGTTCCGGTATCGGCTATGCGGAGATCGACTACGCGGTCGGCAACGGCGTCAAGAAGGACGACATCCAGACCTACGGTGACCAGATCGCCGGGATGGAGGCCCTGGAAGCGGGCCGTATCGACGTCTTCGCCGGCACCGCGCTGACCATGATCGAGGCACTGAAGACCGGTGGGCACCCCAAGGTGCAGATGACCAGTCCGTTCACGCCGGAGGTCGACGGGAAACCCCAGCGGGACGGCGGCGGTTACGGCTTCCGGCTCGGCGAGACCAAGCTCCGCGACGCCTTCAACAACGAGCTGCAGAAGATGAAGAAGAGCGGCGAACTCCTGCGTATCGCCAAGCCGTACGGCTTCACCAAGGAGTTCATGACCGACCTCACGGCGAAGGAGCTCTGCAAAAAGTGACCGGAGCACTGTGGGGACTCTTCTTCGAAGGTCTGTGGATCACTATCCAGCTGATGGTCTACAGCGCCGCCCTGGCCGCTGTCGTCGCCTTCGGCATCGGCCTGTCACGCACCTCGCGGTTCTGGATCGTGCGCTTCCTGTCGGGTGTCTATGTGGAGTTCTTCCGCGGCACCTCGGCACTGGTCCTGATGTTCTGGCTGTTCTTCGCGCTGCCGCTGCTGGGCTGGCAGCTGGTCGGCATCTGGGCGGGCACCCTGGCACTGGGGCTGTCGTACGGCGCGTACGGCTCCGAGGTCGTCCGCGGCGCGCTCCAGGCGGTGGCCCCCGCCCAGCGGGAGGCGGCCATCGCGCTGAGCTTCTCGCCCTGGCAGCGGCTGCGGAAGGTGATCCTGCCGCAGGCCGTCCCCGAGATGATGCCGCCGTTCAACAACCTGCTGATCGAGCTGCTCAAGGGCACCGCGCTGGCGTCGCTGCTGTCCATCGGCGAACTCACCTTCCAGGCCAAGCTGGCCCGGCTGTCGACCGGCCAGAGCGCCGAGATCTACGGAATCATCCTCGTCCTGTACTTCGCGGTCGCGTTCGTGATGACCCGGATCATGCGGGTGCTGGAGCGCCGCGCCAAGGCTTCGGTCGGCCGGTCGGTACCCAAGGGTGAGGGCTGGTTCTCCCGCAAACTGCCCGTCGAGAAGCAGGGCCCCGAGGCACTGGCCACCGGAGGAAAGCCGTGAACAACTGGTCATGGAGCTACATCGGGGAGATCATGCCCGAGATCCTCAAAGGGCTGTGGATCACCATCCAGGCGACCATCTACGGCTCGCTGGTGTCCTTCGCGCTCGGGCTGGTCTGGGCGATGGCCCTGCGCTCGCGGAGCCGCTGGGTGACCTGGCCGGTCAGCGTCTTCGTCGAGTTCGTCCGCAACACCCCGCTGCTGGTGCAGCTGTTCTTCCTGTTCTTCGTGCTGCCCGGCTGGGGGCTCACCTTCGCGCCGCTGACCACCGGCGTCATCGGCCTGGGCCTGCACTACTCGACGTACACCTCCGAGGTCTACCGCGCCGGTATCGACGGGGTGCCGCCCGGCCAGTGGGAGGCCGCCACGGCGCTGAACCTGCCGCGCCGGCGCACCTGGATCGCGGTGATCCTGCCGCAGGCGTTCCGCCGGGTGGTGCCCGCGCTCGGCAACTACGTCATCGCGATGTTCAAGGACACGCCGCTGCTGGCCGGTATCACCGTGGCCGACATGCTCTTCCAGGCGAACAGCATCAGCGCCACCACCTTCGACTACCTGGAGCCGATCACCGTCGTCGGCATCCTCTTCGTGGTCATCTCCTACCCCACTTCTCTCCTCCTGCGAGCCCTGGAGCGTCGCCTTGTCCGCTGACAGCACCCCCTCGAAAGAAACGGCCAACCCGGCGGTGGACGGAGCCGAGCTGATCCGCTTCGACCATGTCACCAAGCGGTTCGGGACCAACACCGTCCTGGATTCCCTGGACTTCACCGTCTCCTCGGGCAAGCACGTCACCCTCATCGGCCCGTCCGGCTCCGGCAAGACCACGATCCTGCGGCTGCTGATGACGCTGCTGAAGCCCGACGAGGGCACCATCAAGGTCGGCGGCGCCTATCTCACGCACGAGGAGAAGGGCGGCAAGCTCGTACCGGCCGGGGAGAAGCACATCCGCGAGGTGCGCAAGAACATCGGCATGGTGTTCCAGCAGTTCAACCTCTTCCCCAACATGAAGGTGCTGCGGAACATCACCGAGGCGCCGGTGCACGTCCTGGGGATGGAGAAGGACGCCGCCGAGGAGCGGGCCCGCGAACTCCTGGACCTGGTGGGCCTGACCGAGCACCTCGACAAGTACCCGACCCAGCTCTCCGGCGGCCAGCAGCAGCGGGTCGCCATCGCCCGCGCGCTGGCGATGCGGCCGCAGGTGCTGCTGCTGGACGAGGTGACCTCGGCGCTCGACCCCGAGCTGGTGGCCGGGGTGCTCGACGTCCTGCGGGACATCGCGCACACCACGGACATCACCATGCTCTGCGTCACCCATGAGATGAACTTCGCCCGGGACATCTCCGACGACGTCCTGATGTTCGACGCCGGGCGGGTCATCGAATCCGGCTCCCCGGAGAAGATCTTCACGGAGCCGGAGCACGAGCGCACCCGGGAATTCCTGAGCGCCGTGCTCTGAACGGCACCCAGCGGGCAGTGAGTTCGGGTGGTGGGCCCTCGCCGGGTTCACCACCCTTCGCCGGACGGCCGGCGACCGCACGGCGCGCCGCCTCCGGGCCCGACACCGCGACCTTGGCATATGCCAACGTCGCGCGCCCCAATACAGCTGAGCCGGGCACGCTTCTTTTCAGTCAAGACCCTCTCCTTCGAAGGCCGTTGGCCGCTATCGTGAGGGCAGCCCCGTTGCCCGGGAGCGGCCGCGCCAGCCCGGCCGTGACCACCGACGGCGGTCACGACGCAAGCGGTAACAACCTGCTAGGGGGACACCGTGGCGCTGAAGCCCGAGCCGACCGCGCCGTTCCATTCGGTGCAGTACGCCCTTCGCGTGCTCGAAACGGTCTCCAGGCACGCCGAGGGCGTGACCGATGCGCAGATCGCCCGCGAGACGGGCCTGTCCCCGGGCCACCTCGGCCACATGCTGGCGATGCTCCGCCGCGAGGGCTACGTCGAGCAGGTCACCGACGGCGCGTATGTCATCGGCGACTCGCTGCTGCTCCTCGGCTCCGGCGGCGACCGCGACCAGGCGTTGCGCGACAAGCTCCAGCGCACCCTCGACCAGCTGCGCGACTCGGTCGGCGCGGCGGTCTACATCAGCCGGTACATCGACGGCGAGGTCAAGATCCTCCACTACGCCGACGGACCGCTGGCGCCCAAGGTCAACGAGTGGGCCGAATTCCACCGCACGGCGCACGCCAGCGCGGTCGGCAAATGCCTGCTCGCGCAGCTCGACCACGACGGCCGCAAGGACCACCTCTCCCGTCACAAGACCGCCCGGCTCACCTCGCGGACGATCACCAACGAGAAGGTCCTGTTCCACAAGCTCGACAGCCAGCCGCCCACGGTCCCCGTGCTCGATCTCCAGGAGTACGCCGTGGGCACGGTCTGCGCGGCGGTCCCGATCACCGCCGGTGCCACGGTCGGCTGCCTCGCGCTGTCCATGCCGCTCGAACACGCCCACCGGCTGCGCCAGGCGGCCGACACCCTCAACCGCCAGGCCGCCCCGGTCCTGCTGTCCCTGGCGATCTGAACCGGGGGGCGGGCCGTGTCGGCCCGGGCGGCGGTTCCGGAGGGCCCCGCTCCGCGGCCATGGTTCTGAGCACCCCTCTCGACCAGGTAGTATTTCTTTCGTCAGCGCGCGCCGCTAGCTCAGTTGGTTAGAGCAGCTGACTCTTAATCAGCGGGTCCGGGGTTCGAGTCCCTGGCGGCGCACGTATCGAGTGGGCGTTTCCGGTTCTCCGGAAACGCCCACTTCGTTGTGTCCGGGGATACGGACAGGAGCGCCGGCGCGGCGGCCGGTCTCTTCCGGCACGGCCCGCCGGCGGCCCCCGCAGAGCCCCTCAGGAGAGGTCGACGTCCGAGCAGGCGTAGAAGGCGTTGCCCGTGTCGGCGATGTTCCAGACGCCGAGGATGAGGTGGCGGCCGGACTTCTGGGTGGGGACGGTGCCCTGGTGCTGGACGGTCGCGTCCGGCTGCGCACCGCCCATGGGGACCGTCATGAACGGCTCGGGTTCGAGATCGGCGCGGGTGAGCGGCTTACCGGGGTCGTAGCCGTCCTTGGTGATGAAGTACTGGAAGTCCGTGGTGGAGTGACGGGCCGTCAGCCGCCAGGTGAAGGTGTACCCCTGCCCCGCGGAGAGTTTGGTGCCGGGCCAGCCGCCGCCGCGCGGATCGTCGAGTTCGGCGAAGTTCTCATGGCCACCGGAGCAGATCTTGCCGTCCGCGGGACCTGCGGCCGGGAAGCCCTTGGGGGCCTCGACGCTCTGCGGTTCGTACTGGATGGCGCCGCAGTCCTTGACGGTGCCGTTGGCGCAGAGCGCCTGGCGGCTGGGGGGTGCGTCGCTGTAGCCGTGGCCGGCGGCGCTGCTCGTCGAGAGGAGGGAGACACCGAGGACGCCGAGGCCGATCACGGCAGCACTGATCTTTTTGCGCATGCTTCGCTCCTGAAGAACGTGGGGGGAGTTCCATGATCCGAGCGGGAGAGGCAGTGCGGTCTAGACCAAAGAGCAGGTTAAGCGGGGACGTCTCGGCATGTCCATACCAAGGTCCGGACCAATGTCCGGGAACGGGGCGGGAGTGAGTGGAGGGCCGAGGGCAAGTGCAGGACCGAGGGCAGGGGTGAGCGCAGGGGTGAGGGCCGCACCGGCGGCGGCCGTTTTGGCGCACGGCACGGGGGCGGCGGCGCGGGCGGGAGGAGGGCTGCGGGTTCAGGCCGCCCTCGTGAGGGGGGCCTCCGTGGGGCGGGCCGCGGCCTGCACCAGGGCCGTATAGGTGCGGCGGAGGGCGATCAGGGACTCCTGGGCCTCGCGGTAGACGGCGGCGTCGGGGCCGCCGCGGTGGGCGAGGGTACGCACCGGGGCGCAGTGGCGGTCCATCGCGCTGAGCCAGGCACGGTGCTGCACCGGGAGATGGCGGCGCAGCAGCTGGCGGCGGCCCTCGCGCAGGCGCCGGGCACCGATGCCCAGTACGGCGTCGGCCGCCTGGAGCACCGGTGGCTCCAGGGCGCCCTGTCCGGCGAGCGCACCGAGCACCGCGCGCTGCTGCGGGGTGGCCGGTGCGGCCGACAGTTCCGCCGCCTCGGCGAGGAGCTGGGCGCGCAGCGCGTGCTGGACCCGGACCATCCGGCGCAGCGCCGTAGGAGTGGAGGAGTCATCGGGCGACCGGCCCGCCAGGGTCTCGGCGAGCCGGAAGAGCCAGATCCCGTGCGCCTCCAGGCGGGTCGCGGCCAGCATCAACCGGTCCAGCCGGCTCAGCGGCTGGCCTTCCGGGGCCCAGCGGACGATCGGTACGAGCGTTTCGGTGCGGGCCAGTTGGTCGATGGGGATATGGCGGCGGGGTTTGCGTTCCGGGGCCCAGTTGTGGAGCGCGAGGGTGGGCAGCGCGACGAACTGATCGTGGCCGATACGGTGCGCGATCGCCGCCCAGAGGTCCAGGAATGCCTCGTCGGCGACCTCCCGTGCGGCCGGCGCCTGGGGGTCGATCCCGCACCAGCCGCAGGACACCGCGATGACCGCGATCCGCATGGCGGCGGCCTCCGCGTTGCGCAGCGAGAGCCGGGAGACGCGCTGCCGGAGGGCGGCCAACTCCTCGGCGCGGCGCGCCCGTTCGACGAGCGCGACAGCGGCCTCCCGGTCGGGCGCGACCGCGGCCGCGCGGGCCATGGCGTCCAGCCGGGTCCAGGTGCCGATCAGCGAACGGACGGGCGGCCGCTCGGGCAGAAAGCCGTGCGCACAGGGGTCGTGCGGGGTGATCGTGGCGGCGTCGGCGGACCCGTCCGGGTCCCCGTCGGCACGGCCTGGCCGGGAGGCGGCCGACTGGCCCTTGCCTTCCCGGGCGGCCGGAGGCGTGGTCTCCTCCGCCCGGGCCGGGCCGGTGGCGCGGCGCGGGGTCGGTAGCGGGGAGGCGGGGGTGGCGGCGTGAGCCGGGGTGGGGGACGGGGTGCCGGTGGCGGATGGTCTGCAGGGACCCGGCGGGGTATCGGGGCCGGACGGCATGCCGGGGCCCGGTGGCGTATCGAGGCCGGACGGTATGCCGCCCGGGGACGGTATGCGGGCGCCGGGCGGTACACCGGGGGCGGGCTCCGTGGTGGCGGGCGCTGTGCCGGGGCTCGCCACGGGGAGGGCCGCCGCGTGGGCCGGGTGAGCGGGGCCGGGCGAGCCGGGCCCAGCGGTCGTCGCCGCCTCGGCCGTCGTCAGCGTCACCGGTCCGGTCGCCCTCACCGGCTCGGCCGTCGTCACCGTTCCGGCCGCCGTGACCGGCCCGGCCGTGGTCGTCTTCGTGATTGCCGTGTCCCCCATCAGCATTTCCCCGCGAACAGCCGGGCCAGGTGGGCGTCCATGTCGAGGTAGCCACCCTCATGACCGGGCGGCACGATCGCCGCGGTCTGCTCCAGCCAGGCGGTCAGCTCCGTCGCGCGCACCGAGAGCTCGCAGACGCTGTCGTCGGTGGACAGCTCGATATGTACGCGGCGCGATTCGCCCGGCCGGCGGAAGGACCACACCCGCACATCTCCCTCCCCCGCCTCGTCATGCAGCCCGGCCAGCAGGAGCTCGCGGGCGAACAGCCAGGTGGCGACCGTCTGGCCGCGGCTGAGGAAGGCGACCTCGACCTCGTACGGGCGGTCACTGCGGTAGCTGAACCGGCCGGCCACCGGAACTGCTTCGTCCGGCCCGAGGAGGAGCCGCATCTCAAGGGTGCGCTTGGCTGTCGACACCACGACGATCAACCTTTCCGACGGAGGGGCGAGTCCCGGGGACCCGGTCCGGGGCTGCGCGTCCTGGCAGACGTTGCTGTGGAGGGTGGGGTTGCGGCAGGCGCAAGAGGAGTGACGGACGCCATGGCCGACGCCCTCTGGGCAATGTTCAGTTCTTGCGTCCCGGCGCTCGCCTCAGCCTCTCAACCGCCAGGAGATACCGCATGTTGACGGGGCAACTGGTGGGATATGGGATGGAAGGCGTAGAACGGTACTTTGCTGAACAATCCGGGCGGCCGGCGAGGAAAGATCTCAAGATCAAGTGGCTTTTGTTCTGTATGCCGGAGATCTCGCCCGGGGCGGGAGGAGTGAGCGGGAGGGCGTCGCGAGTGGCAGGGATCACATCGGGTGGGCGCGTGAGCGGGGCGGCCGCGGGTACGGAGCACCCTTCGAGTTCGTGTAAAGTTCTTCAGGTCAGCACGCGCCGCTAGCTCAGTTGGTTAGAGCAGCTGACTCTTAATCAGCGGGTCCGGGGTTCGAGTCCCTGGCGGCGCACGACACACTGAGGCCCCTCGCCATGCGAGGGGCCTCAGTCGTTTGTCCGGCCATATGGGGCCGAGGCGCACGATCACTCTCCGGGGTGGAACGTTTGTACGAGGTGCGCTGACGTCGTACGCGCATACCGCACACCACGCACCGGACGCCGCATGACGCATGACGCATGACGCATGACGCGACGAGCCACTCCCCCTGGAGGCCGCGACCGCCCCCTAGGGGCCACCCGGCGACGCCACCGGCCGCATCACCGCGTCGCGCCCACCCCCCACGCGAAGCCGGACACCGTGCCACCGGACCCGCCGCGCTGTCGAGGGGTGGCGCGGATGCCGGGGGTGCTGGGCCTGACGTTCAGCCAATTCCCCGTACTGGCAAGTCACTTATGGGGACTCGGCGGTTCATGCCGAATCCGGCGCGGATCTGCCCATCCCCTGTTTTGCGGGTGAATTCCTTCAGATACTGTTCCAAATCGCACGCAGGGCCACAAAGGTGCCTGCCGGCCTCTACCTCCGCGCCGCCTCGAAGCGCAAATCGTGCCGCCCTGCGCGCCCGAATCCGCCGACTCTCCCTATTGCATTGCCAGTTGCCGACGGAGTTTTACGAACGAGCGGCGTCGCCTTTACCGGAAGGGTAACTCTGTGCTTACGGAGCATGCTATTCCAGTTATTGAGACACCAACTGTCAACAAGCCGGAAATCAGCTGCCGTTCCAGGTCAAAGCACTGCTCCCGGCGCCATATGGCGTCCGGATATTGCCTCTTCCGGTGTCCGTACCTTGTGTTGCATCTTGCAATCGGCTGGACCGTTCGGCACTCTGACCTGGGAACTCGGTCTAAATGCGGGCGGGGTTCCCAGGATTGGGAAGAAAGGGATACGCCGGTTGGCGTGATGTGAACGCGGGGACCCCACTGCTTGGCAGGATTACGGGGCGTTCCTCACACCACCGGAACATGGCCGTCACCGTCGCTACGGTACGGACGGCCGAGACCAGTGAGCCCGAGACGGTCGAGGGGACCGGGAAATCGGGCTATCAGCACACGGCACGCAGCCAGTTGCGTGCGGGGGGATGGGCCCATGACGTCGCCACCTGAGGGTGCCCGGCCGCAGCACACGTACGATTCGTCCGCCACCGCGCGCCTGCGGTTGCCACGTCAGCACCGGCAGCGGCGCACCCCGCGCAAGCCGCTGCCGCGCTACGACTACGAGCACTACAGCAGACTCGCCGGGCCGCTCACCCAGCCCGACCCGGACAAGCCGTACAAGGTCCGCTATCGCTCGCTGCTCGCCGACGAGCCGCACCGTATCCGGGCCGCGCTGCTGCTCGGTGCCGCGCCGCTGCTCTCGTTCGGGCTGCTGATCTGGTTGATGCAGCCGAGCCACTGGACCGAACGCGACTACCCCGCCTACGAGTTCCTGCCGGTGCTGGACGGCGTCATGCTGGTCGCGATCGGGCTGATCGAGTTCTTCCGGTGCATGAACGTGCTGTCCAACGCGCATGCCACCCTCGTCGCCCGCGACCCCATACCCGTCATACCCGAGAGCGGCACCCGCGTCGCCTTCCTGACCTCCTTCGTGCCGGGCAAGGAACCGCTGGCCATGGTCACGAAGACGCTGGAGGCGGCGGTCAAGATCCGTCACCGCGGGCTGCTGCACATCTGGCTGCTGGACGAGGGCGACGACCCCGAGGTCAAAGAGGTCTGCCAACGTCTGGGCGTGCACCACTTCTCCCGTAAGGGCATCCCGGAGTGGAACCAGCCCAAGGGGCCGCACCGCGCCAAGACCAAGCACGGCAACTACAACGCCTGGCTGGCGGCGCACGGCGACGACTACGACTACTTCGCCTCCGTCGACACCGACCATGTCCCGCTGCCCAACTACCTGGAGCGGATGCTGGGCTTCTTCCGCGACCCGGACGTGGGCTTCGTCATCGGCCCCCAGGTGTACGGGAATTACGACACCTTCGTCACCAAAGCCGCCGAGTCCCAGCAGTTCCTCTTCCACGCGCTGATCCAGCGGGCCGGCAACCGCTACGGCGCGCCGATGTTCGTCGGCACCTCCAATGCCGTGCGCATCAGCGCGCTCAAGCAGATCGGCGGGCTGTACGACTCAATCACCGAGGACATGGCGACCGGGTTCGAGATCCACCGGCACCGCAATCCGCAGACCGGGAAGAAGTGGCGCTCGGTCTACACCCCGGACGTGCTCGCGGTCGGCGAGGGTCCCACGGCCTGGACGGACTTCTTCACCCAGCAGCTGCGCTGGTCCCGCGGGACGTACGAGACGATCCTCAAGCAGTTCTGGAAGGCGCCGTTCACCCTGCCGTTCGGCCGGCTGGTCAACTACACCATGATGGTGATCTTCTACCCGATGTCGGCGCTGAACTGGATTCTGGCGGCGCTGAGTTGTGCGCTGTTCCTGGGTCTCGGCGCCTCGGGTGTGGAGATCGATCCGACGGTGTGGATGATGCTGTACGGCAACGCCTCGGCGCTCCAGATCGGCCTGTACATCTGGAACCGGCGGCACAATGTCTCCCCCCACGAGCCGGAGGGCTCCGGCGGTGTCGCCGGCATGGTGATGTCCGCGCTGTCCGCGCCGATCTACGCCCGGTCGCTGTTCGATGCGGCACTGCGCCGCAAGAGCAAGTTCGTGGTCACGCCGAAGGGCGACTCATCCAGCCCGGACACGCTGTTCGGGACGTTCCGGGTGCATCTGTTCTTCCTGCTCGTCTTCGGCGGCTCGCTGATCGCCTCGTTCGTGCTGGGGCACAGCCATCCGGCGATGGTCATCTGGGCCGTCCTCGCGATGCTGATCACCGCAGCGCCGATCTTCGCCTGGCGGCGGAGCGTGAGCGACGAGAAGCGGAAGCGGAGTGCGGCCGCCACGGGCTCCGATACCTCGGGGGGCGGCGGGAGTCCTGCGGGCCCGGCCGGCGGTGGCTCTTCCGCCACGGCCGACGACGAGGGTTCTTCCGCGACGGCCGACGGCGAAGGCTCGCCCGCGACGGCCGACGGCCAGGCCGCCGCTCCGGCCGACGGCCGTGCCACCGACCCGGCCGCCACCACTGAACAGACCATGCAGATCGCCCTTGGGGGACGTCACACATGAAGTACCGTCCGAGCCGTCGCACCCGCAGAGTGGCGATAGCAACGGCGGTGGTGCTCGCGCTGGCCGGGATGAACGGGCCGGCTCTCTATGGCTTCGCCTCGGAGCAGTACCACCAGTACGTGATCAACAAGCCGGAGTACAAGGCGAAGAACGGTCACTGGGACGTTCTCGACGTCCCGCAGAAGTACCGCATCAACACCATCCACGCGGCCCTGCTGCACACCGGAAAGGTGCTGCTGGTCGCGGGCTCCGGCAACAACGCGGCGAATTTCAAGGCCAAGTCGTTCCGTACGGTCCTGTGGGATCCGGAGAAGAACACCTTCAAGAACATCCCCACCCCCAAGGACCTCTTCTGCTCCGGGCACACCCAGCTCCCGGACGGCAAGCTGCTGGTGGCCGGCGGCACCCAGCGCTACGAGAAGCTGAACGGCGATGTGAAGAAGGCCGGCGGCCTCATGATCATCTACAACGAGGACCCGGACGGCCCGAAGACGTTCCCGGCCGGCACGCTCTTCACCGGCAAGGAGAACGGCAAGACCTTCGCCGCCAAGGACCCGGTCGTGGTGCCCCGGGCGAAGAAGGTCACCGACCGGGCGACCGGCAAGGTCACCGTGGTGCACAGCGAGGCCCGGGTCTATGTCGAGGCCCTCAAGGACGGCCGGTCGCACTCCACGGGCACCCAGGACAACTACCGCATCCACGGCCTGACCGGCGCGGACGCCCGTAACTACTACGGCATCGCACAGAAGCTGTCCTTCGACAAGAAGGACTTCCAGGGGATCAAGGACAGCTTCGAGTTCGACCCGGTGGCCGAGCGCTATATGCCGGTCGACCCGATGAACGAGGCCCGCTGGTACCCGACACTCACCACGCTTCAGGACGGCAAGGTGCTGTCCGTCTCCGGGCTGGACGAGATCGGGCAGGTGGTCCCCGGCAAGCAGGAGATCTACGACCCGAAGACGAAGAAGTGGCGCTATCTGCCCAAGCGGCGCTTCTTCCCGACCTACCCGGCGCTCTTCCTCACCGACCAGGGACGGATCTTCTACACCGGCTCCAACGCCGGCTACGGCCCCGACAACATCGGCCGCACGCCCGGCATCTGGGACCTGAAGTCCAACAAGTTCCAGGTCGTGCCGGGGATGAGTGACCCGAAGATCCTGGAGACCTCGATGTCGGTGCTGCTGCCGCCGGCCCAGGAACAGCGGTACATGGTGCTGGGCGGCGGCGGCGTCGGCGAGGACCCGAAGGCCACGGACAAGACCCGGATCGTGGATCTGCACGCACCGTCGCCGCGCTTCAAGGACGGTCCGCCGCTGTACGCGAAGGCCCGCTACCCCAGCAGCGTGATCCTGCCGGACGACTCCGTGCTGACCACGAACGGCTCCGGTGACTACCGCGGGCGCAGCGCCTCCAACGTGCTCAAGGCGGAGCTGTACGACCCGGCGGCCAACACCGCCCGGGAGGTGGCCGATCCGCTGGTGGGCCGCAACTACCACTCCGGCGGGCTGCTGCTGCCCGACGGCCGGGTGATGACCTTCGGCTCGGACTCCCTCTACGCCGACAAGGACAACACCAAGCCGGGCGTCTTCCAGCAGCAGATCGACCTCTACACCCCGCCGTATCTCTACGGGAAGTCGCGCCCGAAGCTGACGGGCGGGGCGACCAAGACGCTCTCGCTCGGCCAGAGCGCGACCTACGGCGCCCCGCACGCCGCCGGCATCAAGAAAATGCGGCTGCTGCGGCCCGGCTCGTTCACCCATGTCACCAATGTCGAACAGCGCTCCATCGCGCTGGACTTCACGGCGACGAAGGACGGGAAGGGGGTCACGGTCACCCTGCCGAAGGATCCCTCGCTGGTGCCGCCCGGGTGGTACATGATCAACGCGGTGGACGGTGAGGGGACTCCGTCGAAGGCGGTGTGGGTGAAGGTCGCGCCCGAGCGGCAGTAGGGATCGGCTGCCGTGACGGCGACCGGGTGGTCGCCGTCACGGCAGGCGCTGGGCGCGGTGGTTACTTCGCGCCGTGGGCCAGGCCGAGGGCGTACTTGGGCCACCAGGTGCCCGCCTTGGGGCCGCCCTTGCAGGTGCCGTCCGACTCGCCGGGACGCTTGATCCACAGGTAGGCGGCTATCTGGGGGTCGTCGGTCTTGGTGGTGGGTGCCGCGCCCAGGGCGCGGCCGGGCGGGTTGCACCAGTTTTCCGGGTCGTCGCCGCCGGGTGCCGGGCCGTTGCCGTTACGGCTGGTGTCGATGACGAAGCGCTTGCCGTCGACCATGGCGGACAGCTTCTTGCCGTACTTCGTGTTCTCCGCGGTGGTCTGGTAGTTGGAGATGTTCAGCGCGAAGCCGTCGGCACGGTCGATACCGGCCCGCTTGAGCGGCTCGACCATCCGGCCCGGGTCCTTGATCCAGTGGGGGTTGCCGGCGTCCAGATAGACCTTGGTGCGCGGCAGCGCCTTGAGCTTGCCGACCGCCTCCGTCAGCAGGGCGTAGCGCTCCTCGTGGAACTGCCCCGGGGTGCACTTGTCCGCGATGTGCGGCAGGGCGTCGGGCTCCAGGATGACGGTGGTGGCGCGGTTGCCGATGCCCTTGAGTACACCGTCCAGCCAGGCGCGGTACGCGTTGCCGTCGGCGGCGCCGCCCTTGGAGTAGCTGCCGCAGTCGCGGTGCGGGATGTTGTAGAGCACCAGCAGCGCCTCGCGGTCGGCCTTGGCGGCCGCCTCGGTGAAGCCCTGGGCCTCGCCCTGCGGGTCGTCGACGCCTATCCATTCGGCGACCGGCTGCGTCGCGATCTTGTTGACCAGGCGGGCGTCGCCGGACTTGCCGTCCTTGCCGTACGCGGACACCTGACGGGCCGCCTTGCTGTCCGGGTTGACCCAGAACGGGGCGACGGACTTGGGGCGTTGGCCGGGTCTGTCCGGCACGCTGCCGTCACTGTCGCTGTCGGAGCAGCCGGCGAGCAGCAGCAGAGCCAGTGCCCCCACCACCGCCCTCGACGGCGTCGCACCGGCAGGTGCGGAGCGCCGCCGGCCGTCGCGGGATCCGCCCGGCGAACCGACCGCGGCCATCCGTCGCAGATTGCCGTACATCCACTCCCCCCTCGGAGCATGAACACGGAACACGGTCGGCAGGGGACCACCGGCCGCATCCATCGTGGCACACCCCGACTTGCCCGGGTCGGCCTGTGGACGAGCCGCGCACCGAGCGCTGCGCGGGGTGGTGCCGAGGGGGGCCGAGCGTTGGTGTCGTGCGGGTGCGGCTGCGGGTGTGGGGGCGGCTGCGTCGTGGCCGGTCGCGCAATTCCCCGCGCCCCTAAGGTGCGCGATGCTCCTGGTAGGACGTCAGGTAGGCGGAGACCACCACGATCACGTGGGTCGGCTCGCCGCCGTCCTGCCGGCCGGTGGCATCGGCGCGGCTGATGTCCTCGGTGATCAGGCGGAGTTCGGAGCGGCCGCGGTCGTGGGCGGCGTAGGCCCGGCGCGGGTCGAAGCGGTGGCGGTCGTAGAGCTGGACGTCCTCGATGGTGAAGCGTGCGGTGCTGCCGTCGGCGCGCCGGATGTCCACCTGCTCCCCCGGCTTGAGGTGGGACAGGCGGTGGAATCCGGCCCGTTGGGCGTCATCAGGGTCGTGGATGCCCGGGCGGTCGCCTTCCGGGCCTCCGGCGTCCGCACGGGCCACGAGCAGTGCCGCGCCCGCCTCGCCGGGTTGCGGCCCCTCGGGGTACCAGCCGACGGGCTGCGGGGAGGTGTACGGGGGCGGGGTGAGGAGGCCGTCGCCGTCGAGGCCGCGTTCGGTGATGCCGGCCTCCCGTACGCCGAGCGCGTCGATGGTGATTCCAACGGGCCGTGCGGTGGTCGCTGCAGGTACCGGGGCGTGCGCATGCGGAGGCGCCTGGCGGCCCAACGGGCGTCCGGCGGCGGCCACATCACCGGTCGTGGCGAGCTGCGCGGCCACCTCGTCCGCCAGATCCCGGCCCCACAGCCACAGCCCCAGCAGCAACACCGCCCAGGCCACGCCGCCGAGCAGGCGCCCGGGGCGGTGGGTTGAGCCGGGGCCGGGGCCCGTGACCGTATTGGCGCCGGGGCCGGGGAAGGCATGGGTGCCGGGTAGGGCAAGGGCGTTGAGCCCCCTACGGGTGTCAGGGGTGCCGGATGCGTGGGAGGCTCCCCGCCCTCCGGGCGCGGCTGCCACGGTCCTCGTGCCGCCTGCGTTGCCGTCCGGGGCGGATACGCCGGGTCTGGCGGTCACCCCGACCGCGCTCGCCCGCCCGTCCTCGTCAGCGCTCATCGGCGTCGCCCCGCCGCTCGCGGCGCAGTCTCAGCCGGAGCCGGAGCAGCTGCCCCGCGATGACCAGGATGGCGCCACCGGCCAGCACCAGGCCCACAGCCGAGGTGCTGCTCAGCTCACGGCTCGATGCGGCTTTGGATTCTTTGGTGGGGTGGGATTCCTTGGTGGCGTTGGCGGCTCGGGTGGCCCCGGCCTCCTTGACCGCGTACGCAGCGGCGCCTGCTCCGCCGGTCTCGGCGGCCGGAGCGAGAGCCCGGCTGCGCGGCGCCCCCTCATAGACGGCCACGGATCGCACGAGGGCCCGCCCGGCATCGCCGCCCGTGCCTGTGTCGGCGCCGCGGGAGGCGGGGGTGGCCTGGACCGTTGCGGTTCCGGTGGCGCGATCGTCCGCGCCGTACGCGGGTGCCGGCGCCGTCGTCACCGCGCACGCCGCGACCGCGGCACAGAGAGCAAGTTGCCGTGAGCGCATGGTGAACCTCCGATAACTCCGAAGGTCCGCCTACGTGAGCCCGGCCGCATCCGGTGCGGTCCGAGGCTGCGCCGTTCGGGTGGGGCCCCTGGGCCACCGGCGGCCCGTGGCCGGATCAGGCCGCGGACCGGGCAGCAGGCCACGCCGGGCCGAACCGGGCAGTGGCCCGGCCCGGGCCACGGGTCAGACCACCACCAGCCCGCTCACGGGCACCCCCCGTCACACCAAGTCGATGAGATCCGCGATCGAGTCCACCACGCGGGAGGGCCGGAACGGGTGCCGGTCGACTTCCTCGGGGCGGGTGAGGCCGGTCAGGACGAGGAAGGTCTCCATGCCCGCCTCCAGGCCGGCCAGCACATCGGTGTCCATCCGGTCGCCGATCATCGCGGAGGTCTCGGAATGGGCGCCGATGACGTTCAGCCCGTGCCGCATCATCAGCGGGTTGGGCTTGCCGACGAAGTACGGGTCGATGCCCGTCGCCTTGGTGATCAGCGCGGCCACCGAACCGGTGGCGGGCAGCGCGCCCTGCGGGGAGGGGCCGGTCTCGTCGGGGTTGGTGGCGATGAACCGGGCGCCGTCGTTGATCAGCCGGATCGCCTTCGTCAGGGCCTCGAAGCTGTAGGTGCGGGTCTCACCGAGGACCACGTAATCCGGGGAGTGGTCGGTCAGCACGTAGCCGATGTCGTGCAGGGCGGTGGTCAGGCCCGCCTCGCCGATGCAGTAGGCGGTGCCGCCGGGCCGCTGGTCGTCCAGGAACTGGGCGGTGGCCAGCGCGGAGGTCCAGATGGACTCCCATGGGACGTCCAGGCCGATGCGGTTCAGCCGGGCGTGCAGATCACGCGGGGTGTAGATGGAGTTGTTGGTCAGGACGAGGAAGGGTTTGCCCGATTCGCGCAGCCGCTTGATGAAGGCGTCCGCCCCGGGAACCGGAATGCCCTCGTGCATCAGGACGCCGTCCATGTCGGTGAGCCATGACTCGATCGGCTTGCGCTCTGCCACTGCCGGACTCCTGCCGTGCGTGAGGACCAGGGGCGCCGACCGCCTCCCGCACGCGCCGCGGACCACACGGGGTACCCCACGCGTCGTACGTACGGCCGACGCCCCCACCCTAAGTCAGCCCCCGTGCCCCTGACCCTGGTGATCCCCCCGGTCTTCTGCCGGCCGGGCAGCGCCCGCACCCCGGCTCTCGGCGATCCGCAGCACATCGCGCAGCGCCTCGGTCAGCCGCTCGACCAGGAAGCGCAGCTCGCCATTCGAGACCCGGCGGTCGTCGAGCATGGCTCCGGCGTGCCCGAGTAACGCGGCCGCCATCCCGAGCTGCACCGCCTCCACCTCGTCGGCGAGGCGCGACACGGGACCGTTTCCGTCGCCTATGACGTAGCAGGGCTTGCCCCCGGGACTGGACCACGGAAGCAATCGGGCCTGCTGCCGGTGAGGGAAGTACATGCGCCCGCGCCGGTGAGGGGCGCGGGCGGGCGCGGTCCGCTCAACTCCCCGTGGCCTCCCGCCAAGCCTCCACGTAGGAGTCCAGGTTCTTGTCGAGGTCGTTCCAGTCGGGGTGGAAGATGTCGACGTTCTTCATGATCTTGGCGAGTTCGGTGGCGTGGGTGTCGGTGGCCTTGATGTCCTTGCGGGCGGTGAAGCCGCCGCCCACTGCGGAGACCTGGCGCTGGACGGGGGCGGAGAGCAGGTAGTCGAGGAGCTTCTTGGCGTTGGCGGAGTGGGGGGCCTGCTTGACCAGGCCGGCCGCGTACGGGAGGGCGAAGGTGGTGGGCCGGCTGCCGGGCTTGGCGGCGGGGAAGAAGATGCCCTGGTTCGGCAGGGACTTCAGGTTGGCGTAGTTCATCTGGACATCGCCGTTGGCCACCAGGAGTTCGCCCTTGTCCGTCTTGGGGGCGAGCTGGCCGGTGGAGGAAGAGGGGCCGACGTTGTTGGTCTGGAGCTTCTTGAGGAAGTCCATCGCGGGGCGGCGGCCGCCGAAGTCGTGCAGGGCCTGGATCAGGACGGCGGTGCCGTCGCCGGCGACGCCCGGGGTGGAGTACTGGAGCTTGTTCGTGAACTTGGCGTCCAGCAGGTCCTGCCAGGTGGCGGGGGCCCGCTTGAGCTCCTTCTTGTTGTAGATGAAGCAGAAGTAGTTGTTGACGATCGAGGTCCACTTGCCGGAGGGTGCCTTGTCCGCGGCGGCGACCTGGTCGGCGCCCTGGGGGCGGTAGGTGTCCAGGAGGCCCTTGCCCTCGGCCTGCTGGATGAACGGCGGGAGGGTGACCAGCACATCCGCCTTGGTGTTGGCGCGTTCGCGGGCCAGGCGCTGGACGGCCGCGCCGGAGCCGCTCTCGACGTAGTTGACCTTGATGCCGGTCTTCTTCTCGAAGTCCTTGAAGACCGTGTCGTAGAACCCGTCGCCCTGCTCGCTCTTGAGGCCGTCGGCGCTGTAGACGGTGACCTCCTTGGCGTGCGGGTCGGCGGTGGAGGCGCCGCCGCAGGCGGTGAGCGGGAGGCCGAGGGTGAGGGCGCCGCAGCAGGCGGCGAGCGGCTTGCGGACGGGGCGGAAGCGGGACATGGCGAGATAACTCCTAAGGAAGACACGGTGGTTGCGGGGGTCAGCGGTAGGTGGCCTTGGTGCGGATACGGGAGACGCCCAGGAGGACGAGGAGGGTGGCGGCCATCAGGGTCACCGCCAGGGCGGCGCCGGCGAAGAGCGCGCCGCGGTCGGTGGCCGCGAAGATCTGCACCGGCAGCGGCAGCCAGTCGGGGGGATAGAGCATCATCGTGGCGCTCAGCTCGCCCATGGAAAGCGCGAAGCACAGGCCCGCCGCCGCGGTGAGCGACGGCAGCAGCAGGGGCAGCTTGACCCGCCACAGGACGTAGGCGGGGCGGGCACCGAGGCCGGCCGCGCTCTGTTCGTAGGCCGGGTCGAGGCGGGCCAGCGCGGCCGTCACGGACTGGTAGGCGAACGCGGTGACCAGCACGGTGTGGGCCAGGATCACGATCTGCGGGGTGCCGTTGAGCAGGAACGGGGGCCGGGAGAAGGCCACCAGGAGGGACAGGCCGACGACCACGGAGGGGACGGCGACGGGGAGCAGGAAGAGGGCGTCGAGGAGGCGGCGGGTGCGCCGGCCCAGCTTCTCGGCGGCCAGCGCGGCCCAGGTGCCGATGGTGAGCGCGGCGAGGCTCGCGGCGAGCGCGGTCAGGACGCTGGTGAGCAGGGCCTGCGGCGCCCCACCGTGGGCGAGGCCCTGGTAGTGGGCCAGGGACGGGCCGGAGGGCAGGGCGCCGCTCCAGCTGGTCGCGAAGGACGCGGCGACGATCACCAGCAGCGGCAGCGCGAAGACCGGGAGGAAGAGGACGAGGAAGAGGAGGTGGAGGGCCCGGCGGGCGGACCTGCTAGGCACCAGCACGGTGGGGCACACCTCCTGAGCGCGGCCCGGCGCCGCCGCCCGTACGGGCCATCACGGTCCGGTAGAGGGCGTAGAGCGCGACGGACAGCGCGATGTTGACGACGGCGACGACGCAGGCTCCCGTGTAGTCGCCGTCGAGAAGGGCCTTGGTGTAGACGAGCATCGGGAGGGTGACGACGTCCTTGGCGCCGGTGAAGAGGACGATGCCGAACTCGTTGAGGCAGAGCACGAGGACCAGCGCGCCGCCCGCCGCGAGCGCGGGCAGAGCCTCCGGCAGGATCACCGTCCGGACGATCCGCCACGGCCGGGCGCCCAGGGAGGCGGCGGCCTCCAGCTGCCCGGTCTCCAGCTGGGAGAAGGCGGCGAGCAGCGGGCGCATCACGAACGGCGTGAAGTAGGTGACCTCGGCCAGCAGGACGCCCCAGGGGGTGTGCAGGAAGTCCAGCGGTCCATGGGCGGCGCCGGTCAGATCCGTCCAGAGGCCGTTGGCCATGCCGACGGTGCCGTAGAGGAACAGCAGGGCGAGGGTGATCAGGAAGGAGGGGAAGGCGAGGAAGAGGTCGATGAAGCGGCTGAGCGCCCGGCCCCCGGGGAACGGGACGAAGGCGATCACGAGGGAGAGCACCAGCCCGAGGAGCAGGGCACCGACGGTGGCGCCGACGGCGATCAGCACGGTGTTCGTCAGCGCCGTACGGAAGGACGCCTCGGCGAGGACCGTGGCATAGGGGGCGGTGGAGTGGCCCCCGTCTTCCGGGGTGAAGGACTGCCACACCACCAGGGCCAGCGGGTAGAGGAAGACCAGGCCGAGGGCGGCGACGGGGGGCAGGGTCCAGAGGGCGGCCCCGGCGCGGCGGGGACGGGACGGGCGGTTCGGCGCCGGGGCACCGGAGCCGCCCGATGCGGCCGTCGCGGCGTCCGTCGCCCTGCCCGTCTCGGCGTCCGTCGCCTCGTCCGTCCCGGCGTCCGTCGCCTCGTCCGTCCCGGCGGCCGGTGTCCTGCCCGTCGTCCCGGTGGCCGGCGCCGTATCCGTCCTAGGCATCGGGAGCACCGCCCTCGGTGAGCCCCGCCGGCATGAGCACCGCGTCCTCGGGCGCGAAGTGCAGTGCGACCTCGTCGCCCAGCGCGGGGGTCGTGCGCAGTTCGCGGACGTCGGCCAGCACGCGGTGTCCGTCGACCGCCACGTACAGCCGGTGGGTCGCGCCGCGCCACTGCACTTCGGTGAGGGTGCCGCGCAGCGTGTTGCCGCCGCCGGGCCGCGGGCTCTCGCCGAGGCCGACCAGGTGCGGGCGCACACAGAGGGTCGCGGCGGCGCCCTCGGCCACCTCGTCGCCGACGGGTACGGTCAGCGGCCGGCCGCCGAAGTCGACGCCGTCGCCGCGCACCGTCACCGGCAGCAGATTGGCGGTGCCGACGAAGGACGCGGTGAACTCGGTGCGCGGGCGCCGGTAGAGCTGCTGCGGGGTGCCGCAGTCCTGTAGCCGGGCCCGGTCCAGCACCGCGATCCGGTCGGCCAGGGTCAGCGCCTCGATCTGGTCGTGGGTGACATAGAGGATCGAGACATCGGGCAACTCGCGGTGCAGCCGGGCGAGTTCGGCGAGCATGCCGGAGCGCAGCTGGGCGTCGAGCGCGGACAGCGGTTCGTCCAGCAGCAGCACCCCGGGGCGGATGGCGAGCGCCCGGGCGAGGGCGACCCGCTGCTGCTGCCCGCCGGACAGCTCCCTGGGATGCCGCCCGGCGTAGGCGGCCATACCGGTCATCTCCAGCGCCTCGGCGACCCGGCCGGGGATCTCGGCGCGCGGTGTCTTCTGCGCCTTGAGGCCGAAGGCGACGTTCTCGGCGACCTTCATGTGCGGGAACAGCGCGTACTGCTGGACGACCATGCCGATACCGCGCTTGTGGGGCGGCAGTCCGGTCATGTCCCGGCCGCCGATCAGCACCCGTCCCGAGGCGGGCTGCACGAAGCCGGCGACCGCCCGCAACGCGGTGGTCTTGCCGGAGCCGGACGGGCCGAGCAGGGCCATCACCTCGCCCGGTTCGACGGTCAGGTCGAAGGAGTCCAGGACGGTGTGCTCGCCGTGCCTGCCGTAGGCCACGGAGACCTGGTCGAAACGGATGCCCGACGCGGCCGGGGCCGGGGCCGCGGGCCGGGCGGCGGTCCGGGCGGGTGCGGTGGCGGGTGCGGTGGCGGCTGAGGCGGGCATCTCACACCACTCCCAGCAGCGCGGGCAGTTCGGCGACCGAGCCGAGGACATGGGTGGCGCCTGCCGACTCCAGCTGCGCCCGGTCGTGCGCACCGGTCAGCACCCCCGCGACGACCGAGGCGCCGGCCCGCCGTCCGGAGAGCATGTCGTACGAGGTGTCGCCGGCCACCGCGATCCGCCGCACGGAGTCGGTGGCGCGGGTGCGCAGCAGCGCGGTGAGGACCATGTCGGGGTACGGGCGGCCCCGGCCGCCCGCGTCGGCCGGGCAGAGGGTGAGCGGGACCAGGTCCTGCCAGCCGAGCGCGTCGAGGATGGCGTCCTGGGTGACCCGGGCGAAGCCGGTGCTGAGGACGACGGTGCGCCCGGCGGCCCGCAGCGCCTCGATCGCCTCCCGGGCACCGGGGACCGGCGCGATCCGGCCGCCGTCGACCAGCTCCCCGTACGCCGTCTCGAAGGCGGTGTTGGCGCGCCGGGCGGCGGCCTCGTCACCGAAGAGATGGCGGAACACGGAGATCTTGGACTCGCCCATGGTGGCCCGTACGTAGGCGAGCTTCTCGGCGTGATCGGCGCTGCCCGGTTCGACGCCCAGGTGGCGGGCGGCGACGCCGAAGGCCTGCTCGACCAGCCCGCCGTCGGCGACGGTGGTGCCGGCCATGTCGAGGACGATCAGCCGGCTGTCACGGGGATCGGGCGCCCCGTCAGCGGCGCTCTCGGCGCGCTCGGCGCGGGGGTCGGATGTCAGGTCGGGGTGTGTCAACTTCCTCACCAGCCCAGTTCGTTCGCGGTGGTCTCAGCGATGGCCGGGGCGCAGGTCATCCCGCGCCCGCCGGGCCCGGTGACCAGCCAGACGCCGTCGCGGGCCTGCTCCCGGTGCACGACACGGGTGGGGGCACCCCCGGCGGAGCCAGGGGGAGTGTCGGTGCACTGGGCGTAGACCCCGGCCCAGCGGTGGCGGATACGGGGCAGCGGGCGGCCCAGGACGGACTCGACGACGCCGGTCAGATGCTCGTACGGCTCCTCGACGGTGTCGAAGGCGAACGGCGCCTCGTATTCGTGGGTGTCACCGATGGTCAGTCCGCCGTCGGCGCGCTGGACCATCAGCAGCTGCATCTTGTGCGCGGCGGCGGTCGGCGCCTGGGCCTGGTGGGCGTTGAGCGCGTCCAGAGCCTCGCTCCGGTACGCCGGGTAGTAGCGGAAGCTGTCGGCGTCGGCGACGGAGGTGGTCAGCGGTTCGCCGAGCGGGTCGGTCTGCATCATCTGGAGCCGCACCCGGCGCACCGGCAGATCGGGCAGCAGCTCCCGGACCAGACCGCCGAGCCAGGCGCCGGTGCACAGGACGACGGCGTCCCCGTGGTGGACCTCGCCGTGATCGTCGCGTACGGCGCGCTCCCCGACCACTTCGCGGACCTCCCGGCCCCCGAGGTAGCGGTACCGGCCGGACTCCAGCAGCGCCGCCTTCAGGGCGCGCTGGGCGACCCGCGGTTCGACGGCGGCGTCCCGTTCACACCACAGGGCGCCGGCGAACTCGCCGCGCAGGGCGGGGTTGCGGGTGCGGGCCTCCTCGGCGTCCAGCAGCCGGTAGCCGCGGGCGGCGGCGTCCGGGCGGCGGGCCGCGGCCTCGGCGACCGCCCGCTCGGCGGCGTTCTTGACGACGGTCAGCGAGCCGATGGCCCGGAAACCGATGCCCGGGACACGGGCGCCGATGCCCTCCCACAGCTCCCGGGCGCGCAGCGCGGTGTCCAGCTCCTCGCCGCCGGCCCGGCCGCTGACCCAGATCTGTCCGAAGTTACGGACCGAGGCGCCACGGGCCTCGGCCTCCCGCTCGATGTGCAGGACCTCATGGCCCCGCTCGACTGCCTGCCAGGCGTGCATGGTTCCCAGCACCCCGGCTCCGACCACTATGACTCGCATGCCCCAGACGGTCGCGGCGGTGGGTGTCCCGTTGGAGGTGGCCCGGCGACGCGCGGGTGAACGGGGCGGCAAGCTTGGCCTAGACCCGTTATCTTCTCGTGATCTTTCGGGGGCGTCGGGCTCGGTCCGGTACCGGGCGCCTCAGCCCCTCGCCGGGGTCCCCAGATGGCCCCGGACTCCCATCTCTGACCTCAGGTGCAAAGTAGAGGTCAGGGCTTCGTGGCCGTGCTCGTCTTGGGCTGGCGGGGGACGGTCTTGGTCTTGTCGAGGTGGCCGTACACCGTGGACCGCGGCATCCCGAACGAGTCGGCGATCTGTTGGACCGTCTTCTCTCGTGCGTCGTAGAGCTGTTGGGCGAGCGCGGCCTGGTCTTCGGTGGGTTCGTGATCAGTGGCCCGAGTGTCGGCAGACGGTCGTTTGCCGACACTCGGACACACGGAAATGCTCTTGATTCGGGCCTCAGTTCCGAGCGTTGAGAACGATCAGGCGTATGTACTGACTGGCGTAGGTGATGAACACACCCGCGCCCTTGGCAACGGCGTCCGGCGTCGTAGTCGCCACCGGCAGCGGCTTTGCGGCCCCAGTCTTGGCCGAGACGGAGACGGGCATGTTCCCTTCGGTGCCCTCCCGCTCGGTCAGACCATAGGCGGTGCCGTCGTCGCCGACGGAGACGAGGGTGATCTCCTTGGCGTCCTTCCCTTCGCCGACGCAGTGGCCCTTGCCCGTCTTCAGGTCGAAAACGCTGCCGCCCTTGACCAGGTAGTCACCGTTGGGGGACAGGCCCGCAGGGGTCTCGTAGCGATCGGGCCGCTTGGGTGTGCGCAGGTCGTAGGGGGTGCCGATGTTCCCGCACGGGGCAGTTGCCCGGAGCTTGCCGGTCGCCAGATCGTGTACGGCGGAGATGGGGTTGTCGGAGGTGGTGTACCAGCCGGCGATCAGGTAGTTGCCCGTGGCGCTGTTGATCCGGCCGTTTGGCGTCTCCCAGGGGCCTGTACTGGCAGATTCCCCCTTGCGCACCGCGTCGACGCCGGGCGGAGTCACCGTTGCGCTGTGCCAGCCGCCGTCGACGCCGAAGCCGCCGGAGTCACTGCCGCCCTGCTCCAGTTTGCCGTTGGTCACCAGGCCGTCCGGACCCGGGAAGGCGCTGTTGATGTCCAGGTCAGAGGGTTTCCCGTCGAGCTTCACCTGGGAAATGCCTTGGGTGACCTTGCCGTCAGGGGACAGCAGCACGGCGTCTTCGGACCTCGGTATGACCAGCAGGCCCCGCGCTCCCGGGAACACGTTGACGTCGGTGGCGCCGTCCTCGGCCGACGCCTCGACATCCGCGGTGCCGGATGGGGCGATGTCCCCGGAGGCGTCGGCCGGGTAGAAGGCCGCGGAGATGACCTCCTTGGCGCTGTGGAGCTGGTCCTTGCTCTTCTTGCCGTATGCCCATACGGCGAAGTACTCGCGTTCGCCGCCCGTGATCAGGGATACGCGCGGGACCGTCAGCAGCCCGTCCGGGTCTTCGGTCTGCTCCTCGGTGGGCTCCGGTGCCTTCCAGGGCTTGCTCGTCGACAGCAGGCGGCCGGACACCGCCTCGCGGACCTTCAGTACGTAGCCCTGCTCGCTCTTGTCGAGGTACGCGAGAGTGTCGCCCTTCGCCGAGAGTGCGTAGGGGTAGGGCTGGCCTTCGGGCATCCAGTCGGCCCTGACCTCCCACCCCTTCTCGCTCGCGAAGGCAGCGGGAGGTGTGATCTTGCTCTTCAGTGCGACGTCGGTGGGCTTCTTGGCCGCATCGTCCTTGGAGCCGCCGGAGCTGCACCCCGACACGGTGCCGATCAGCGCGCCCGCCAGCAGCGCGGCCGTGACGTTCTTCCCGATCCTCATTCAAGCCCTCTCGATGCGTGGGGCGATGAGGCAACTCAGCCGTCTCCCCCCGGTGGACGGTGTGTGCAAGTGATCGTGATCAGGACGGCACGCTATCAGCGATGCACCGTCGACCCGGCCCAACGGTTGAGGCCGGGTGGGGGCGACCCCGAATCCTGGACACGGACCGCTGCATAGCCGCAGCCGGACGGTTCTACGGGCCTCCCGCAGGCTCACGCGAGGGAGGCCGTAGAAACTGTCCGGGCTCCAGTGCTCCGGGGGCGAGGTACGGCGGCCGGCAGCCCCAGGTCGAGCTGCTTGTCCATCTCCAGTCGGAAGGTGCCGTACGGGTTGATGTTCGACCAGAACAGCGCGGTCAGCCCGCGCCGGTCCTCGTCTGTGAGTTTCTTCGCCCAGGCCGGTTCGGCGAGGACCTGCTGAAGCAGCAGCGTGTTGACGTGCACGAGCGCGGACTGGAGCAGATGCAGTGCGAGCATCGACGCCTCGGCGTGTTCCTTGTCCGGACCGGTCGGCACCGTGTCGCCGGCGTCGTAGAAGCGGGTCTTGCCGTCGACCTCGGCATACTTCTCCAGCAGCGCGAGCGCGTCCATCGCCGGCCGGTAGGCAGTGTTGTTGCAGCGGAAGCCCAAGGTCTTCAGCAGTGGCGGCAGCATCTGCCGGTAGTACGAGCTGTACGACGACCGCAGGGTGGTGCGGACCTTGGCCTTGAACACCTTCTCGCTGGACCAGGGCAACAAGCAGTTCCACCAGCGTGTCAGTGATCTCCGCCTGCCGGGAGGAGCACTGCGCCGCGAGCAACGTGATCCGTACGTCCTCGTTCGTGTCGCGGAAGTCCGACGGATACATCTTGATCGCCCGCGCCCGCCGCGCGGCCACCAGCTTCTCCGAGCAGTTCATGAACAACCCCTCGGGCAACCCGAGCTTGCGCACGCTGTTCAACTTGATGATCTCGGTCAGCAGTGAGTCCAGCCCGACCGCACACGGGTCGCGTTCGAGCGAGGCCAACAGGGCGGTGCCGTCCTCATTGTCCTCGGCCACCAACGCCAGCAGGCGCTCCGCGCACACCTCGCCCAGGCGCGCGACGGTCCGTGAGCAGAAAGCCCGCTCCGCCCGTGCCCGAGCGGCAGTCACGATCCGCTCGACCCGGCCCGGGGGCTCAATGCGGTCGGCGCGGCACTGCACGAACAGGGCCTCGCTCAACCGGCCCTCAACCAGCTCAACCGGACAGACCTCATCTGCAAGCCAGGCCGTCAGCCGTTCTTCGTCGGCACGGGTCGCCGGGCGGAAGCCGAGGGCGTCGCGGATCTGAGTACGGTGCCCCTTGGCCGACCGGGACGACAGGTCGTACTTCGCCAGGTCCTCCGCAGGCACCTTCACCACGTCCGCCACGTAGTCGACGGCGGCCTGTGGGAACTCCTCGACGAGCTGGGGGAAGCGGCCCTCCAGCTCGAAAAACTTCAGCATCAGCACGAAGCCGAGCCGGGTCGGGCCGGTCTTGTTCGCGACCAGGTCCCAGTCACTTCCCACGGGCGTCCAGCACGCCACGACATCCTCCGGTGACCACTCCCGGCGCATGTCCGCTCCCCTGCCCCTCGCCGTTCACACGGGCGGCCTGACGAAGCGTCTGGCTGCGAGGAAACGGGGCTCCAGAAGACGCGGCAGCTACTTTAGTCCGGGGCCCAGATGGGTGGTGAAGGAGAACCGGTCGCCCCGGTAGAGCGAACGCACCCGCTCCAGGGGGCGGCCCTCGGTGTCCCGCGACAGCCGGTGGATCAGCAGCATCGGCAGCGCGCCCGGCGCACCGATCAGCAGCGCCTCGCGCGGCGTGGCCAGCACGGTCTCCAGCCGCTCGTCCGCGTCGCCGAAGCCGATACCGAGCCGCTCGCGCAGGTAGGCGTAGAAGGACGAGTCCGGCGTGAAGTCGGTGTCCAGGTCCGGGACCCGCCCGACCGCGACATAGGTGCTCTCCAGCCCGACCCGCTCGTCATCGGCGAGCAGCACCCGCTCCATGTGCCATACGGCGTCGCCGACTTCGAGCCCCAGATCACCGGCGAGCCGCGGCGGGCACGGGAAGCGGTCGAGGCTGACGAGATGCCGGCCGGGCCTGCGCCCCTGGCCCCGTACGCCCTCCGTATAGCTCGCGAGCGACAGCGGCTGCTCCATCTTGGGTCCCGCGACGACCGTGCCACGCCCCAGCCGCCGCAGCCGTCCCTCCAGGATCAGCTCCCGCAGCGCCTGCCGCAGCGTCTCGCGGGAGACCTCGAAGCGCAGCGCCAGCTCCCGCTCGGTGGGCAGCAGCTCCCCCTCGCCCAGCTCGTCCAGCAGCGCGGCGATGTCGACCTTGGCCGCGTAGTACTTGGGAATGCGTCCGTGCTCGGGGATGCCGGACCGGATGGGTGCGCCAGGGTGCTGGCCGTAAGGGAAGTCCACGGCGTGATCCTCGCACTGCTCCGCCAGGTGGCGGATACCGAGCCGCGTCGCCCCGCCTATGTTCGGTGCACGGCTTCCGGTGATCCCCGATCCGCCGACTTCCCTTTCCGATCCGGTTTTTGGCGACGGCGGACGGTGCTGTGCGCAACGGTCCCGGACCCGGTGAAAATCCTGAACAGCATGCCCGAAGGGAATCTCCCCGTGACAGCTGCCGAACCCGGAGCGCCTTTCCGCATTCCCGCTGTGCTCGCGACCACCGGCCTCTTGGCCGTGGGAATCGCGCTGGCGCCGCCGGGGACAGGAGAGGCACACGCCGCCGAAATCTCCTGCGTGCAAACCGGCTGCCCCACCTTTGACATCGGTGAGATCAAGTCCGTCAAGGGTGTCGATCCCTGGTGGGCGGAACGCCGGAAGAACCCCGGCGAAACGACGTCTACCAGGACTGCTACGGGAACGGCAGCCTCTTCCTCGAAGCGAGTCCGGGCCAGGGCGCAAACGGCGACCCGGCCAACAAGCACGGACGGCAAGTCGAGCCACCTCGTGGCCTGCTCGTCCGACAGCACGGCCCTACTGCAAGGGAACACCCTTACGGGGAGGGGCGGTCCGAGTGCGGGCGCCGTCCGGGAGACGGTCCCGGGCGGCGCCCCTTCAGGGCCGAGTGCATCCGGCTGGACGGTCCCCCTCACGCCCCGGCAGAAGGAGTGACGGCGGCCCCGAGCGAGGCCCCCCGCGCCCCGAACAGCGGCGCCAGCACCAGCTCCGCCGCCCCGTCCGCGACCACCTGCGCGCCGCCCCGGGCCAGCGCCACCGGAACCGGGGCCCTGCCACGGGCCCGCGCCTGGCCGCCGAGCGCCTGGGCCACCCCCGTCCGGAACCCGTCGGGGTTCTCCAGTACGGTGCGCCCTCCGAGCAGCACCCGGTCGATGTCCAGCAGCTCGACGAGGTTGGCGGCGCCCGCCCCCAACACCGCGGCCGCGCCCGGCAGATCACCGCGGGCCACCGCCGCCAGACACAGCGCCTCGATACAGCCGCGCCGTCCGCAGCCGCAGCGCGGCCCGTCCCACTGCACGGTCTGGTGCCCGAACTCCCCGGCGCCGGTACGCGGGCCGCGGTAGAGGCTGCCGCCCAGGACGAGCCCTGCGCCCAGGCCGGTGCCCAGATGCAGATAGCCGAACGAGCCGGCGCCGGCCGGCATCCCCTGGGCCAGGCCGAGCGCGGCCGCGTTGGTGTCCTTGTCGAGGACGACGGGCAGGCCGAGGCGTTCGGCGAGCGCGTCCCGCAGCGGGAAGCCGTCCCACCGGGGCGCGCCGGTGACCCGGTGCAGCACCCCGGCGGTGTGGTCCAGCGGCCCCGGGCAGGCCACCCCGGCGCCCAGCACCGGCGGCCCGCCGGCCTCCGCGCGCAGCGCCGCGACCTCCCGTGCGGCGGTGTCGAGCACCGGACCGGCACCCGCCTCGAAGGCGAGCGGGGCGCGGCGTACGGCGACGGCGGCGCCGGTGAGATCGGCGAGTACGGCGATGAGCTCATCGCGGTCCAGGTGCAGCCCGACGGCGTGCCGGGCGCCGGGCACCAGCCGCAGGACGGTGGCGGGCTTCCCGCCCGTGGAGGCGCGGCGCCCCGCCTCGACGGCCAGCCCCTCGGCCCGCAGCCGCGCGGTGATCTTGCTGACGGCTTGGGGAGTCAGCCCGGTCCGCGCGGCGAGCTCCAGCCGGCTGAGCCCCCGCTCACCGGCCGCCCGGAGCAGCCCGAGCACCAGCGCGGCGTTGTGGCCACGCAGGGCGGGGAGGTTGGCGCCGGGATTTCCGGAGGCGGCCGGGGTGCCGGTGACGGCCGGGTTACCGGTGGCGGCCAGGTTGCCGGTGACGGCCAGGTTGCCGGTGGCGTACGGACGCCCGGCCGCTGCCGCGCCCGGAGTGCCGCCGCTGGCCCGCTTTCCGGCCTGTCCCCGGTCGATGTCATCGCTGCTCACCCACCCATTGTCCGCATCGCTTGCACTTTGGCAACAGCGTTGCTTAAGTGGAGCTCATGAGCAGCGAGACGAGCGACCCCACCGGCACCGCCGCCCCCCACGGCCCGCTCCGCGTCGGCCTCATCGGCTACGGCCTGGCCGGCTCGGTCTTCCACGCCCCCCTGATCGCGGCCACCGACGGCCTGCGGCTCGACACCGTCTCGACCTCCGATCCCGAGCGGCAGGCGCAGGCCCGCGCCGAGCATCCGCAGGTCCGTACGGTCGACACCCCCCAGGCGGTGCTGGACCGCGCCGCGGACCTCGATCTGATCGTGCTGGCGTCGCCGAACAAGACCCATGTGCCGCTCGCCACCGCCGCGTTGGAGGCCGGGCTGCCGGTGGTCGTCGACAAGCCGCTGGCCGCGACCGCCGCCGAGGCCGAGAAGCTCGCCGCGCTCGCCGACGACCGCGGTCTGCTGCTCTCCGTTTTCCAGAACCGCCGCTGGGACAACGACTTCCGCACCGTCCGCAAGCTGATCGAGGAGGGCACGCTCGGCGACATCCAGCGCTTCGAGTCCCGCTTCGAGCGCTGGCGCCCGCAGCCCAAGGGCGGCTGGCGCGAGTCCGGCGACCCGGCGGAGATCGGCGGGCTGCTCTACGACCTCGGCAGCCACCTCGTCGACCAGGCGCTGACCCTGTTCGGCCCGGTCGTCTCGGTCTACGCCGAGTCCGACATCCGGCGGCCGGGCGCGGAGGCCGACGACGACACCTTCCTCGCCCTCACCCACGCGAGCGGCGTCCGCTCCCATCTGTGGGTGAGCGCCACCACCGCCATGCTGGGCCCGCGCTTCCGGGTGCTGGGCAGCCGGGCGGGCTATGTGAAGCACGGCCTGGACCCGCAGGAGGCCGCACTGCGCGAGGGCCTGCGGCCCGGCACCGAGGGCGTGGAGTGGGGCGTGGAGCCGGAGTCCTGCCGGGGCCGGCTCGGCGCCGGTTCGTCCCCGCAGACCGGCGGCGGCGAGCCCGTACCGACCCTGCCGGGCGACTACCCCGCGTATTACGCCGCGATCGCCCGTGCGCTCCGCGAGGGCGGCCGCCCCCCGGTCACCGCCTCCGAGGCCGCGGCCGCCCTGCGCGTCCTGGAGGCCGCCAAGCTCTCCGCCACCGAAGGCCGCACGGTCCGCATCGAGGCCCGCGCGTGAGCCCGTCCGCCCCGGACCGGGGCGTCGAACGCTACGCCGAGTCCTCCTACCTGGTCGGCGCCAGATCCCGCGCCAAGGGCCGCGCCTTCGAGGAGAGTTCGCGCCTGGACCCGGACCGGTACGCGGCCCACGGCGGCGCCTTCCCGATCCGCCTGCGCGGCACGGGCGTCATCGGCGTGGTCGCGGTCTCCGGCCTCCCCCAGGCCGACGACCACGCACTGGTGGTGGAAGCCCTGGAGCGGTTTCTGGCGACGGGGTGAGGCGGATGCGGGGGCGCGGAACGCCCGCTTGTGGGTACGTTCTGAGTGCTACCGCAGAACGGAGTTCATCGTGCCACCGAGCAACGAAGAGCACACCGGCACACGGATCGCCCGATACCGCAAGCAGCGCGGCCTGCTGCAACAAGGACTGGCCCTGCGCGCCAATGTCTCCAAGTCCCTGCTGTCGAAAGTCGAATGCGGACAGAAGCCGGCCTCCCCGGCCTTCGTCGCGGCGTGCGCCCGCGCGCTCAGCGTCTCCACCTCAGACCTGCTGGGGCAGCCCTACGCCGATGAGTTGCGCCGGGACCGGATGGATGAGCTGATACAGCCCATTCGCGAAGGGATGGAGAACTGGGACATCCCCCTCGACTGGGGGACAGCTCCGCGTGCGGTCCCTCTCCTTCGGGCCGACGTACAGCGCGCACTTGTGCAGCGCCGACAGGCGGAATACAGGGACATGGTCCGTGACCTGCCCGGACTGATCGACGAGTCTGTCCAGGCCGTGCACACCGCCTCGGGTGAGGAACAGCGGCAAGCCTACGAGTGCCTTGCTGGGACTTTCCGCTGCGTGTTCACCGTGGCCTGGAACTTTGGATATGTCGACCTCGCCACGGTTGCGCTGGACCGTCTCGCCTGGACCGCACCGCGTGCGGACGAGCCCGGCTTGGTCGCCATGCACGCCTACCTCCGCGCACAGACCACGATGTCGTCAGCCCGGTACGACATTGGTATGCGCGTGATTGACGGGGCGCTACGGGATCTTGACGGTCAGAGCGCGCGCCGTCCGGCAGGCATCAAGGCCATGCAGGGGGTCATGCACCTGCGGGCTGCCGTGATCGCGGGCAGGAGGAAAGACCAGGGCCATGCAGACGCCCGTCTTGCCCGAGCCCGCGCCCTCGCCCAGGAGACAGGCGAGGTGCCCGATTACGGGGTCACCTGGGGCCCGACGAATGTCGGAGTGCATGCAGTGGCCATCGCCTCAGAACTGAACGAGTTCGGCCGCGCGGTGGAACTTGCCGAGGACGTGCGTATCCCGCGCGGCTGGACCCGGTCCCGGGCCGGTCACCACTGGATGGACCTTGCCAGAGCGCACACCTGGGCAGGCCATCCGGCGCAGGCATTGGACTGTCTGCAACGTGCCCGACGGGCCGCTCCACAGCAGACGCGGTACCACCCCACGGTGCGAGAAACCGTGCTCGCCCTCAAGCGGCGCGAGCGGACGCGAAGCGGGGGCTTGGCGCAGTACGCGGAGTGGATCGGCCTCTAGCACCTCCCACAGGCGGGAAGTTGCACGCATCGATGCAACTTCCCGCCTCCATTCGTCGGCAACCTGACGTGTAGTCAAACCCCGCCGCGACCGCGCGAACGGCTGGGGGCAAGGCCCACGCTGATTGGAGCGTCGACGTGCCGCACGGTATCGCCCGGATCTGCGCATCGCTGCTGCGCCGGTTACTTCCGCCACCAGGCCGCCACCGGTCGGCAAGGTGCGAGAGGACGGTGACCGCATGACCAGCGGACCGCCGGAGCCAGCGCGGCTGCTCCCCTGGGCAGGGGCGGGGGGCAAGCCGTGCTATCTCATCGGGGACGGCACCGGCTTTCTCTCCCGCATCGCCGACGACACCGAGCTCGCCCAACTGGACTTGGCCTCAGAGCTCCTCGATCAGGCAACGCGCATACTCATCGCGCGTGCCTGGACCGCTGGCGAAATCCACCTACTGGCCCTTCAGTTGACCGAGTCGCTGCGTGAGGTGAAGAGGATCGCGGAGAGCCGGGGCGAGCGCCTGCCCTCGCCGACCGGTGACGGCGGACGATTCGACGAGACCTACACGGACCAAAGCGGCACAGCCGAGACCGACGGGGCCCCGCCCCTCAGGCGTCCTTGAGTACCTGGCGCTGGCGCCCCAGCCCGTCGATCTCCAGTTCCACGACATCGCCGGCCCGTAGGTACGGCTTGGGATCCGGGTGGCCCATGGCGACGCCGGCCGGGGTGCCGGTGTTGATGATGTCGCCCGGGTAGAGGGTCATGAACCGGCTGACGTAGCGGACCACTTCGGCCACCGGGAAGATCTGCTCGGCGGTGGTGCCGTCCTGCTTCCGTTCGCCGTTGACCCACAGCCGCAGGCCGAGGTTCTGTGGGTCGGGCACCTCGTCGGCGGTCACCAGCCAGGGGCCCAGGGGGTTGAAGGTCTCGCAGTTCTTGCCCTTGTCCCACTGGCCGCCGCGTTCGATCTGGAAGGCGCGTTCGGAGACGTCGTGCGCCACGGCGTAACCGGCCACCGCGGCCAGTGCCTGGGCGTCGGTCTCCAGGTAGCGGGCGGTCCGGCCGATGACGACCGCCAGCTCCACCTCCCAGTCGGTCTTCACGCTGTCCCGCGGGACCAGCACGGTGTCTTCGGGGCCGACGACGGTGTCCGGGGCCTTCATGAAGAGGATCGGCTCCGCCGGGGTCGCGGCGCCGGTCTCCCGGGCGTGGTCGTGGTAGTTCAGCCCGATGCACACGATCTTGCCGATCCGGGCCACCGGCGGGCCGGTACGCAGCCCGGCCCCGTCGAGTCGCGGCAGCTCCCCGGAGGCGGCGGCGGTACGGATCCGCGCCAGCTCTCCCTCGTCGGCGAGGAGCGCTCCGTCGATGTCCGGCACCAGGCCCGACAGGTCCCGCAGCGTCCCGGAATCGTCGAGCAGCGCCGGGCGTTCCGTCCCCACCGGTCCGACTCGCAGCAGCTTCATCGGTTCCACTCCCGTGGTCGAAGGTCGGCCCGGAAGGGATCTCCCGGGCCGTCCGATGGGGGACGGCCATCGAGCGATTTGGCTGATCGTCCAAGAACGGGGTCCGGTCCGCAAGACCCCGTTCACGGACTGGACCGTTACCGAGGGGTAGTGGCGAGGGGGTCGGGTGCGGTGCCGCCGGAGTGCGGGGCCGCGTCATCCGCCGGGCGGGATCCGGCCCCGGAGGTGCCCCTCGTCCGGGAGTTGGCCCGGGCGCGGGCCGCCCGCTGCCGGGCCGCGCGGCTCTTCGGCGTACGCCGGTCGGCCCGCTGCTGCGCCGCAGGCTGCCGCGGGGCACCCTCGCCCGACGCCTCATCAGCCGCGGCGGACCCCGGCGCCGCTGCCGCCGCCGTGGACGGCTGCCCCACGGTGGAGGCCGCCTTCCCCTTCACCGCAGCCGCCTTCACCGCAGCCGCCTTCCCCTTCCCCGCGGCCGCCTTCACCGCAGCCGTCTTCCCCTTCCCCGCGGCGGCCACCGCGCCCGCCTCCGCCGCGCCGCGCCCGCGCCCGCGCTCCCGGTGCAGCAGCGCCCGCTCGCACGCCGTCCAGGTCGTCGTCGTGACCATGTAGAGCCCGGCGGCCAGCGGCACCACCGCCACCGTGATCAGCGTGCCGAAGGACAGCAGCGGCATCACCTTGGCCATGGAGGACATCCCGGGCATCGCGGCGCCGCCCCCGGCCGGCTGGGGGGCCTTGGCCATCGTGGCGCGGGCCCGCCGGTAGTTCCAGGTGGCGACCGCGGCGACCAGCACGAAGAGTCCGGCGTAGACCAGCCCCTGCGGGCCGAGGACGCCGCCGTGGGCGAGCGCCTCGGTCCAGTGGCCGCCGAGCGGCGCACCCAGCAGCGTGTGATCGAGGAGGTCGCCGCCGCCGGTCGAGAACAGGTGGTACATCACGAAGAAGACGGGCAGTTGCAGCAGCGTCGGCAGACAGCCGGCGAGGGGCGAGGAGCCGGTCTCGGCGTAGAGGTCGGCCATCGCCTTCTGGAGCCGCTCGGGGTTGCCCTTGTGCTTGCGCTGGAGTTCGGCGAGCTGCGGGGCGAGCGCCGTACGCGCCTTCTCGCCGCGGGCCGCGGCGCGGGCGAGGGGGTGCAGCGCGGCGCGTACCCCCAGGGTGAACAGAACGATGGCGGCGGCCATGGCCGCGGGGCCGAAGAGCGGGGCGATCGCCTGGGCGCCGTGCGCCAGCGCATCGCCGAGGAAGCCGAACATGGACATGCGGGAGCCCTCCACGGGTCTCGTCGTGCCGGGATGTGGATTCGGCGTGACGAGCCGCGCGGACGCAGAAAGAGCGGTACGGGGACCGGACCGGTGCGCCTACGCGGCCGTCGGGAGGGGACGGCCCGGTGCCCGGGGACGCGGGCGGCCGGCCGCGTCGGGATCACGTTGGGGCAGGAACGCCGTGCGCCGCTCGCGGTCGCGGATGGCCGTACGGATCCGGCCCGGGGGTACCGGCCGCGCGCAGGCCGCGATCAGGAAGGCGCGGCACAGGAGCAGCAGCGCGGTGGTGGTCGCGGCGGCGGTCAGGGCCGTGGTCAGACCGGTCTGGGTGACCAGGAAGCCGGCCAGGACGAAGAACAGTGCCGAGGTGTGCAGGCGCCAGGCATCGACGATGCGGTACATCCGGCGCCCTCCTCAGGTTGTCCGGTCGTCAAGACTTGTCGTCTTCCGCTCAAGAGTAGCCACATCTCTGGGCAGCCGGGAGGCCGGTGGGTAGCTTGCGCCCTCTCTGCCGTCGGGGGCGGCGGGGAGCAGGGGGCAATCAAGGGGGAACACCTAGGAGGTGCTGTGCGCGACATCAGCGTCCCGGCCCTGGCGGCTCCACTACGGAGCGGCGGTCTTGCCGACTCCGTCTTCGACACCGCCGCCCACCAGCCGGATTTCGCTCAGCTCGCCCGCCGCGACGACCACACACCCGGCGACTGGCAGGAGGTGTCGGCGGCGGAATTCCGTGACGAGGTCATGGCCCTGGCCAGGGGGCTGCTGGCGGACGGGATACGGCCCGGTACCCGGGTCGCGCTGATGTCCCGTACGCGCTACGAGTGGACCTTGTTCAGTTATGCGCTGTGGGCGATCGGCGGGCAGCTCGTCCCGGTCTATCCGACCGCCTCGGCCGAGCAGCTGCGCGCCATCCTCTCCGGGGCGAAGGTCACCGCGATCGTCGTGGAGAACGAGGCACAGGCGATGACCGTCGCGGAGGCCTGCGGCACCCGGGCCATGCTGCGCCGGCTGTGGCAGCTGGACCTGGACTGCGTCCGGCGGCTGACGGAGGAGGGCACCCGGCTGACCGAGGCCGATGTGCACCGGCTGCGGCACGCGGTCGGCCCGGGCGACATCGCGGCGATCGTGTACACGTCGGGGACCACCGGCCGGCCGCGCGGCTGTGTGATCACCCACGCCAACCTCGCCGCGGGGTGCGACACCCTCTACGCGGGCTGGGGCGGGCTGCTGGCCGCGCCCGGCGAACGCCCGTCGCTGCTGGCCTTCCTGCCGTTCGCGCACATCTACGGGCTGATGGTGCAGGTGGCGTGTCTGCGCGGCGGGGTGAAGCTCGCCCATCAGCCCGATGCCACCTCGGACGAACTGCTGCCGGCGCTCGCCTCGTTCCGTCCGACGTTCCTGTTCGCGGTGCCGTACGTCTTCGAGAAGATCTGCGCCCGCGCCCGGCAGGCCGCGGAACAGGCGGGCCGGCGGCGGACGTTCGACGCGGCGATGACGGTGGCGGTGCGCTACGCGGAGGCCCTCGCGGCGGAGGCGCAGGGCACCGGGCGCGGCCCCGACCCGTTCCTGCGGGCCCGGCACGCGCTCTACGACCGGCTGGTGTACTCCCGCATCCGGGAGCTGCTGGGCGGCCGGGTGCGCACCGCGGTCTCCGGCGGCTCACCGCTGCTGCGGGAGCTGGGCCTGCTGTTCGCCGGCGCCGGGATCACCGTCTACGACGGCTACGGCCTGACGGAGACCAGCGGCGCGATCACCGTGCAGCCGCCCGGCCGGGTGCGCTTCGGGACGGTGGGCCTGCCGCTGCCGGGCAGCGCGGTGCATCTGGCGCTGGACGGCGAGGTGTGGGTGCGCGGCGCGGTGGTTTTCGCCGGCTATCTCGACGAGACGGATGCCCCGGACAGCGGGCTGTACGACGGCTGGCTGGCGACCGGCGACCTCGGGCACCTGGACGAGGACGGCTATCTCGTCATCACCGGCCGCAAGAAGGACATCATCATCACCAGCAACGGCAAGAGCGTGGCCCCGCAGGGGCTGGAGCAGCGGCTGTGCTCCCATCCGCTGATCTCGCAGTGTGTGGTGGTCGGCGACAACCGGCCGTATGTGACCGCGCTGATCACGCTGGACCCGGAGGCCCTGGAGCACTGGCACCACCTGCGCGAGGAGCCGGGCACCGGCAGCGAGGCGCCGACGCCCGAGGAGCAGCTCCAGGCGGAGGTGCGGCGGGCGGTGGCACGGGCGAACGCGTCGGTGTCCCGGGCCGAGTCGATCCGCGCGTTCCGGGTGCTGCCGGGCGAGTTCAGCCAGGAGGCCGGGCTGGTGACGCCGTCGCTGAAGCTGCGGCGGGCGGCGATCGTGGGGCGGTACGCGGCCGAGATCGACGCGCTGTACGCCCAGGGACGGCGTGAGGAGCCCGAGACCCGCCAGGAGCGGCGCAGATGGGCGGCGGCGGGCCTCTACGCGCGCTGAGAGCGCAGGGCAGGCCGCTTCTGGACGGGCCCGGCCGGGCATACGGCAGCCGGCGCACGTCACCCGTATCCGGCCGGGCCCGCCCGCGGCACCGTAGCAGTGCCGCGGCGGGCCCGGCCTTTATTTGTCCAGGGGTGAGGACCCACGACCGCGGGCCCGTCACGGCACTTAGCGTCCGGTGGCGTTCCAGTAGTGACGAACCGGGAGGCCGTGTGCGGTCCATCCTCAGCAATTCCGCAACATCCGGGCGGACCATCGCCACCGGACTGGTCGTGGCCGCGCTCGTGGCCACGCTCGCGGCGCTGCTGCTGCCCGTCCAGCTCTTCGGTGAGACCGCGTCCGCGGCGACCAACACCGTCACCTACGACGATGACGGCGGCGGCACGGTGAGTACCCGGTACGGTCCGCTGACCGCCATGGACCGGGACTTCGTGCGCAAGGTCAGACTGGCCGGCCTGTGGGAACTGCCCGCGGGCCGCCAGGCGCAGGAACGCGGGCAGACCGCGGCGGTGCGCTCGGCGGGCGCCATCCTCGTCGCCGGGCACACCGAGCTGGACCGGCGGTCCATCGAGGCCGGGCGGGCACTGGGCGTCTCGCTGCCCAACCAGCCCAACGCCGATCAGCAGGGCTGGCTGGCGCAGATGAACGCCGCCCAGGGCGACGACTTCGCCCCGACGTTCGCCGAGCTGCTGCGCCGCGCCCACGGCAAGGTCTTCGGCCTGGTGGCCCTGGTCCGCGACCAGACCAAGAACTCGATGGTGCGCGCCCTGGCGAACCGGGCCAACGTCGTCGTCCTGTCGCACATCACGGCGCTGGAGAAGACCGGTGGCGTCGACTTCGACACGCTGCACAGCAGCTAGGTGAGCCCGGCGTGAGCGGCAAGACACCACCCAGGCCACGGAGCCCCGGCATGTCACGGCGGCGCGGCCGGCGGCCCGGACGGCGGCGCACTCCCCCGCCCGCCGCGGGGGACGCCCCGCGCCCACCACCACCCGCGACCCGGAAGAAACGACACCCGCACCCAACCGACACCCCTCACACCGGACGAAGCGAAGTGATCTCATGAGG
The DNA here is from genome assembly GCF_030406865.1 of Streptomyces sp. P9-2B-2. Classification (NCBI taxonomy): domain Bacteria; kingdom Bacillati; phylum Actinomycetota; class Actinomycetes; order Kitasatosporales; family Streptomycetaceae; genus Streptomyces; species Streptomyces sp. P9-2B-2. Next base: position 3,431,955 of record NZ_CP129126.1, read on the forward strand.
CAACGGCAACAAGCCCATAAACGCTCGCGTTTGACGAACAGAATGCTGATCGGCGCCACCGCCCTGCTGCTGGGCGGCGGTGGTCTGGCCGTCTACGCCACCACGGCGCTGGCCGGCAACAACACACCGGACGCGGCGGCCGGCCATGCCCAGCACACCGCGAGCGCCTTCACCCTCTCCTGCCCCGATGTGGGCGAGCGGCTGCGCCAGGTACCCCGCAGCGCCAAGCTCCCGGTCTCCAAGGGGCTGTCCTCGCTCGACAAGCAGGTGCACGACGCCTACCACAAGATGATGGGCGGCACCGGCGACAGCGTCCTCACCGGGCTGAAGACGCAGCGCGCGAAGACCATCAGGATGATGGTCACCGCGATCTCCAAGGACGCGAAACGGCCCGGCTACCTGCTCAAGATGAGCGGCTGCACCATGAAGCCGGTCAACGAGGGCGCGGGCGCGGGCGGCAACGACTCCACGAAGTCCGTGCAGGACGGCTGGTATCAGGGCCAGGCCCAGACCCAGGGGCAGACGCAGGGCCAGACCCAGGACCCCGGTCAGGTGCAGGGCGGCCAGGTCGGCGGCCAGGCCCAGGACGGCGGACAGCAGGACCAGAACGGCGGCCAGCAGCAGGGCCAGCCGGGCGGCCCGGTCGCCGACGACTTCGTCGACATCAACAACGTCCAGCCGAACGCGGACGCCCCGCCGTTCGCCGCTCCCCAGGGCGGCAACGCCTCGACCGGCACCTTCGTCACCGAGTGCGGCCGCAATGAGGACGGCCACTTCAACTCCGACAACGTCATCGTGACGCCGGGCGTCAGCAACGGCGCCCACCACACCCACGACTACGTCGGCAACAAGGCCACCGACGCCTTCGCCGACGACAACAAGCTCGCCGCCTCCGACACCACCTGCGACAACGGCGACCAGTCCACCCACTACTGGCCGGTGCTGCGCAAGCTCGACGGCAACGCCGAGCAGAAGCCGGGTGCCGCGCAGGACGCCAACGTCGGCACCACGCTGACGCCGGCGACGGTGAAGCTGACCTTCCGGGGCAGCCAGTCCGGCGAGGTCCGGGCGATGCCGCGCTTCCTGAAGATCATCACCGGCGACGCCAAGGCGTTCACCAACGGCACCAAGAACGCCAACGCCTCCTGGAGCTGCACCGGCTTCGAGGACCGGCAGCTGAAGGACAAGTACCCGCTGTGCCCCCAGGGCTCGCAGGTCGTGCGCACCTTCGCCTTCCAGAACTGCTGGAACGGCCGCGACATCGACAGCGGCAACCACCGCGACCACATGGCGTTCTCCGACCAGAACGGCAACTGCCCGCAAGGCTTCGAGGCGGTCCCGCAGCTCGTCCAGCGGATCACCTACGACGTCCCGCAGGGCCAGAGCTTCGCGGTGGACAGCTTCCCCGAACAGCTGCACAAACCGGTGACCGACCACGGTGACTTCATCAACGTGATGCCGGACGACCTGATGAGCAAGGCGGTCGACTGCATCAACGGCGGCCGCAACTGCACCTGACGGGCCCTCCGGCCGGGGCCCTCGGCCCCGGCCCCAGGCTCCTGGCCCCAGGCTCCCGGCCCCGGCCCCAGGCCCCTTAGGGGAGACGTCCCCTAAGGGGCCGCTGGGCCCCCTGGACCGGACAACGCAGTGGCCCCGACCCGGATTCCCGGGGCGGGGCCACTGTTCTGCGCCGAGGTGCTGTGGTGGTGCCGGCGGTACTCCGTCGGACCGGCCGGCCATCAGCTCAAGGGGCGCGGTGGTTCATCCGTCGGTTCCTCAAAGACCGTTGACGCGGGCCTCACGGGCCATGCCGAGGGGACGTATGGAGGACGCGACGGCGCGGGCGCGGCGGCCGGCCCGGGCGCGGTAGCTGCGGACATGGGCCATCAGACGCCGGCTGCGCAGCGCCATCTCCAGCTCGAAGCGGGTACGCGGATCACGCAGCACCGGCCCGAAGAGCTTCTCGATCTGGCGCAGGCGGTACCGGACCGTCTGCGGGTGCACATGCAACAGCTTGGCGGCCTCCGGTGCTCCGCCGCCCTCCAGCCACGCCAGCAGCGTGACTTCGAGCCGTTCGCTCTGCCGGGGTGTCAGCTCCTCCAGCGGGCCGAGCCAGCGGGACGTCAGCGCGTCCGCCAGCGACTCGTCCTGGAGCAGCAGCAGCGCCGACAGATGGTCGTCGACGAACGCGGGCCGCGACTCCGGGCCGACCCGGCTCGGGGCCAGCGTCAGCAGATACCGGGCCCACCGCAGCGAGGACGCCGTGTCGGTGGCCGGCACCACGTGCCCGACCGCCGCCGGACGACCCTTGAGCGCCGCCTCCAGGCGGGCCCGGGTCTGGGTGGCCGGGTCGGGGACGAACAGACAGGTGTAGCCCTCGACATTGCCGATGAGGGCATGCCCCAGTGCCGCGGCGAGTTGGGCCGCCTCGGCGGGGGTGGCGAGCACGACGGCCTGGAGGGTGTCGGGCACCGGCCAGCCCGCGGCGCGGGCCAGTTCGTGCAACCCGTCCTCGGGGACGTCGCGTTGGCCGGCGAGCACGTCGAACAGGTCCTGGCGGGCCCGGGCCACCGGCATCGGAGTGACAACTGAGGGTACTGCCGGAGGTTTACTTTCCGACTCTTTTTGGTACCCCAGAACTGTCAGCAAGGCCTGTTCAAGCGCCCAATGTGCGTCTTCTACGGGAGTATCCCCGAGAAGTGCGGACAATGCGGGAAATCCGCGTTGCAACTCCGCGACCAACTTCTCGGCGAGATCCGGGAGTTCATTTCTCACTACCCGGTTCCACTCGCCGCGGGGACGCGACCAGATGCGGTTCAGGAGATCACACATCGCTACCTCGATCCTGGCGGGGATGCGGTTGGTACAAGGGATTGGCGCCCCCCCGTGCGCCTGAGTCGGCATCATCCGGAGTCCCCCCGCGCGACCGCGATGCCAGTGCAGGAATTTGTCACAGCGCGATAAACCTTACGAAAGCCTGAACACGTTCGGAGATGCTTTTGCACATCCGGATTACGGCCCTGTGTATCCAGCCGGTTACAGAATGTTTAGTGTTACCGGGGGTCACCCGAACAAAAGCCCCGGGCAAATTACGCCCCCGGGAGATTTCATAGAAATTCGCATCCCGCACCCGTGCCCCGACACCGGGAGGTCCGATGTCCGCACCGCGTTTGCAGAGCCGCCGCGCCGCACACCGTGCCCGGCCCTCGCCTTCAGTGCCCCGCCCCCGCCGCCCTCCGAACGAACCCGGCCCGCCGGACCGGCGGGCCCCCGGAGGCGGTTTCGCCGGAACTGCCGTACTCCGTCCGGCGCTTCCGGCCGCACTGCTGCTCTTCCTCGCCGTCACGCTGCACTCCGGCGCGGCGGACACCCTGATGCGCTTCCTGGACTTCGGCGCCGGAGTCCTCGCGCTGGTCTCGCTGTCGGTCACCGTGCTGTGGGGCCTGGCCGCCACCGACCGCATGGTGCTGCACTCCGGGCACCGGCTGCTCGCCCAGGCCGTGCACCGCGGCACCGCGGTCGCCGGACTCGGCTTCCTCGGCCTGCACATCTGGGTGAAGATCGCCGAGGGCCACACCGGCGCCGCGGCCGCCGCGATCCCGTTCACCGACGGCGCCCGTCCCGGGCTCATCGGCCTCGGCACCCTCGCCGCCTACACGTTCATCGCCGTCGCGGTGACCGGCGCGGTACGCGCCGCCTTCACCGGCCTGTCCGGAGCCCGCTGGTGGCGGGCGCTGCACATGTGCGCCTACCTCGCCTGGGGCCTGGCCCTGGTGCACGGCCTCAAGTCCGGGCGCGCGGCGGCCGGCTGGGCCGTCGCCGGATACGCCATCTGCCTCACGGCGGTGGCCGTACGACTCGCCCTGCGGCTGCGCGACGCACGCAGGAACACAGGAGAACTCCCATGACCGCCCCCGCTCCCACCCAACTGCTGCCGGCTCTCGCCGAGACGGAGCCCGTACCGACGCTGGCGTCCTTCGGGCCGCCGCGGCTGCTGGCCGGCCTCGACGAGATACCCCGCATGGACCGGGTGGCCCACCTGTCCCGGCACGGCAGTCTCCCCCAGCTCACCCCTCAGGAGCTGGTGGCGCTGGCCGAGGACATCGATCTGCGCGGCCGCGGCGGTGCGGGCTTCCCCTTCGCCCGCAAGCTGACCGCCGTCATCGACGGGATGAAGCGCGCGGACGGCAAGGGCGCGGTGGTCGTCAACGGCAGCGAGGGCGAGCCCAGTTGCCTCAAGGACACCGCGATGCTGCTGCACGCCCCGCATCTGGTGCTGGACGGCGCGCTGCTGGCCGCCGACGCGCTCGGCGCGCAGGAGGTCGCCCTGGGGGTGACCCGGACGGATGTGCTGAGCTCCGTGCAGCGGGCCATCGACGAACGCGGTCCGGTCCGGCCGACGTTACGGGTCACCCTGCTCACCGAACGGTTCGTCACCGGCGAGGGCTCGGCCATGACGAACGGGCTGAGCGGCGGCCCCGGGCTGCCCTCCGGCCGCAAGATCCGCTCCAGCGAGCGCGGGCTGAACGGTGTGCCGACCCTGCTGTCGAACACCGAGACCTACGCCCAGCTCGCCGTGGCCGCCCGCCTCGGCGCGCTCGGCTACCGCACCGCGGGCCTGCCCACCGAGCCCGGCACGCTGCTGCTGACGGTCGCCGGCAGCCGGGTGGTGGAGGTCCCCTACGGGGTCTCACTGGCCCGGGTCCTGGCGCTGTGCGGGATGGACCAGGGGCAGGGCGTGCTGATCGGCGGCTATCACGGCACCTTCGTGTCCCCGGCCGACGCGCTGACCGCGAACCTGTCGAAGGAGTCGCTGGCCGAGTACAACGCGGTGCTCGGCGCCGGGGCGGTGCTGCCGATCCCGTACGACACCTGTCCGGCGGGCGAGACGGTCCGCGTCGCCCAGTGGATGGCCGCCGAGTCGGCCGGCCAGTGCGGCCCCTGTGTGCTCGGCCTGCCCGCGCTCGCCGACCAGCTCGACCGTGCCGTACGGGGCGGCGGGGAGGCCGCCCTGGAGGCCGTACAGACCCGGATGCGGGCCGTGGAGAAGCGCGGCGCCTGCAGCCACCCTGACGGCACCTCACGCTTCGTCGCCTCGGCCCTGCGGTCCTTCCCCGAGGAGTTCGAGCGGCACGCGCAGGGGTTCGGCTGCGGCCGCCCGGTGACCGGTGCGCTGCCGGTCACCGGGAACCCGCCGCTGGCGGTCACCGCTCCCGCGCCCGTCCCGGTGCGGCCGGCCGCGCCGCCGCAGGAACGGCTGCTGATCGACTGGACGCTGTGCCGCGGCCACGGCCTGTGCGCCGATGTCGTGCCCGGCGTCGTGAAGCTCGGCGCGGACGGCTATCCGCAGTCCGCCAGCATGCCGCTGCCGGCCCGGATGCGGCGCCGCGCCCAGCTCGCGGTGCGCCGCTGCCCCGCGCTGGCGATGCGGGTGCAGGGCGGCAACTGACGTACGGGGCAGGGCTTTTGCGCTTGGAGAAAATTCTTCGGCGCCATTGAACGCCCGGCACCCCGGAGCGCGTATTCCCCGGGCGACGGCACCCGCCGTCGCCCGGACCGGAAACGGAACGGGCGACCGGATGAGCAACGCGGTCACCACCTCAGCAACGACGGAACCACCCACCGGCAGAGGAGACATCATGATCAATCGACGTCGTGCGGCGTTCGCGGCCGCGGCGGTCGCCACCCTGGCGCTGACCACCGCCTGCGGCAGCAGCGGCACCCAGAGCGCCCCGGGCACCACCGACGCGGACAACGTCCAGCCCGCCGGCCAGGGCACCAGCGACTACGGCTACGGCTCCTCCGGCGGCGGCTCGGGCTCCGGCGGCCAGGCGGGCGGCACCGACACCGCCGCCGGCAAGGCCCCCAAGGCCGCGCCCGCCGGGGAGCTGGCCCTGCACCAGGACGCCAAGATCGGCACGGTGGTCGCCGACTCCAAGGGCATGACCCTCTACCGCTTCGACAAGGACACCCCCGACCCCGCCAAGTCCAACTGCAACGGGTCCTGCGCCACCACCTGGCCGCCGGTCCCCGCCGACGGCGCCACCGCCCCGTCCGGCATCGACAAGAGCAAGCTGGGCTCGGTCACCCGCGCCGACGGCGTCAAGCAGCTCACCATCGCCGGCTGGCCCGCCTACCGCTACATCAAGGACACCAAGGCCGGTGACACCAAGGGCCAGGGCGTCGGCGGCACCTGGAACGCGCTGGCCCCCGACGGCAAGAAGGCCGGCGCCCAGGAGCCCAGCGACGTCTCGGTGTTCAACCACCCCGACCTCGGCGGCATCCTCGTCGACGGCAAGGGCCGCACCCTCTACCGCTTCAACAAGGACAGCGCCTGGCCGATGAAGTTCGGCTGCAACGACGCCTGCCTGGAGACCTGGAAGCCCGCCAAGCCCGCCGACCGCTCCAAGCTCAACGGCATCGCCCCCAAGCTCATCAGCACCGTCACCCGCCCCGACGGCACCCGCCAGCTGGCCGTCGACTGCTGGCCCGTCTACTGGTTCACCGGCGACGAGCAGCCCGGTGACATCAACGGCCAGGGCAAGATGGGCCTGTGGTTCGCGGTCTCCAAGGAGGGCAAGAAGATCACGACGACGCCGGAGGGCTGACCGGGGCGCCCCGCGACGGCACCCCGTCCCGCGGGAACTCGTCGTCCAGCGCCAGCACCTCGGCATCCGGCCGCCCGTCCGCGGCGCGCGGCCCCAGCCAGGTGACCGCGAGCGCCACCGCCACATTCACGGCGAGCCCGACGATCCCCGCGTTCATCCCCCACACCGGGTCGTGTCCCCCGAAGACCAGGACACAGACCAGCGTGAAGCCCGCCACCAGGCCGCTCACCGCGGCGTGCAGCGTCAGCCGCCGCCACACCAGCCCCAGCAGCAGCATCGGCACGAGCTGTGCCATGCCCTCGTACGAAATCAGGGACAGCCGCACGAGGGTGTCGGGGGCGGTGTAGGTCAGCAGCAGCGCCAGCGCCCCGGCCACCACCACGACCAGCTGCGACCACAGCTTCTGCCGTCCGCCCGCCGCCTCTCCCCCGCCGTCCCCGGAAGCCGCCCCGGCCGCCCCCTTGTTGAGCCGGGGGATCGCGCCCAGCACACTCCTCCCCCACATCGTGCCGATGACCAGCATGAACACGGCCATCGGCACGATGGAGGAGAGGGCGGCGGCCACCCCGACCAGCCCCACGGCCCAGGCCGGAAGGGAGTCCACCACCATCTTGAACAGCGCGAGATTGGAGTCCGCACCGGTCAGGCCGGGCACCACGAACAGCGCCGCCATCCCCAGCAGCATCGGTACGAACAACAGCACGTTGTAGAACGGGAGGTAGAGGGCGTTGCGGCGCAGTGCCTCGGCGTTACGGGCACCGAGATAGCCGGCCACCGTCGTCGGAAAGATCACCACTGTCAGGGAGTTGACGAGCGTGGTGGTGACGAACCAGACCTGACCCAGTCCGCCCGAGTCGTGCCCGGGGAAGGTCAGCCACTGCGGCTTCTCGGCGACGAGCCGGTCCAGGAAGGGCCCGTAGCCGTCGAAGTAGTGCAGCGGCACATAGACCGCGAGGAAACCGAGAGTGCCGATGACGAGGACGTCCTTGAGCACCGAGACCCAGGCACTGCCGCGCAGCCCGCTGATCACCACGAAGCCGGTGGTGACCGCGAAGCTGAGGAAATAGGCCCAGTTGATGCTGATGGCACCGTAGGAAATGGTGGAGACGACCACACCCATGCCGGTGATCTGGAGCTGTATGTACGGCAGCAGACAGACCGTGGCGAGCAGGGCGACGGCGGCCCCGAGCCAGGGCGCGCGGTAGCGGTGCGCGATCATGTCGGTGATCCCGACCAGGCCGTGCCGGCGGGCGTAGGCCCACAGCATCGGCCCGACGACGTACCCCAGCGCATAGCCGCAGGACATGTAGGCCACCACATAGAGCACCGGGGCACCGGAGTTGTAGCCCCAGCCGGCCGCGCCGAGGTAGCTGAAGCTCGTATAGCTCTCACCGGCCATCAGCACCCAGATGAAGACCGTGCCCAGGCTCCGGCCGCCCACCGACCACTCCGAGAGCCCGGCGGGCCGCCCCTTCTCCGTGCCCTTGCGCCGCACCGCGAGCAGGCCGAGGGCGACGGTGAGCACCATGAAGGCGCCGAAGACGGAGGTCGCGACGGCGGCGTTCATATCCGGCCCCGCGCCCGGTCACCGCGCCGGGCCAGCCACACCGCGAGCGGGGTGGCCAGCGTCGCCAGCAGCATCCAGAAGAACAGGAACGGCAGCCCGAGCACGGTCGGCGTCACCCGGTTCACCAGCGGCAGCACCCCCAGGAACAACGCATACGGCAGCAGCAGCCACAGCAGCGCGGGACGCCTTCTCGAACCCGGGGACCGGCCGCCGGAAGTCTGGTTTCGCACGAGGCGAGAGCCTAGGGGACGCCCGGCCCCGCTCACCGGGACTGTGTCGACCGCAACACGGCCCAGACCACCAGCCGGTAGGTGGACGTGTACTCCGGCGTACAGGTCGTCAGCGTCAGATAGGCGCCCGGCGCGGTGAAGCGGTAGGCGGGGTGCACGCTGCTGTACGGGACCGCGGCGAGGACCGTGCCGTCGCCGGGGGTGGTCCGCGGCAGGGTGCGTTCCACGGCATAGGTGTAGCGGGCCCCGGCGGTGTCGACGAGGACGGTGTCGCCCGGCCGCAGCCGGTCGAGGTGGCGGAACGGCTCGCCGTGGGTGTTGCGGTGCCCGGCCAGCGCGGCGTTGCCGGCCCCGCCGGGCTGCGCGCTGTGCGGATAGTGGCCGACATAGCCCCGGTTGAGGACCGCGGCCTTGCCGACGCCCTGGGCGATGGGGGCGGTGAGCCCGATACGCGGGATGCGCAGCACGGCGTACGCCAGGTCCTCCGACGGTGCCGGTGTGCGGCTCCCGGCGCGGCCGCGCGTACCGGTCGGCGGGGCGCTCTGCGCGGCCCGTGCGCCGCCCGTGCGGCCGTCTTCCGGGGCCGGGGCCGGGCCGCCGGGTGCCGGCGGCCGGGCGTCCCACTGCCGCTCCAGCCGGCCCACCTGGTCCCGCGCCGCGTGCTGCGCCTGACGGTTGGTCCACCACAGCTGGTGGACGACGAACAGCAGCAGAACGGCGCCGAGCGTCACCGCCAGCTCCGCCCCCGTCCACAGCGCCCGCACGGCACGGGAGCGACGGGGGCGCCGCCCCTGCACGACTACCGGTATCCGCTCCCGCACGCGGGCACCGTAAGCCCTGCGGGCGCAGGTCTCCAGAGGCGCGCACGGCCCGGCGGGCGGCGCGGGTCAGCCGCCGAAGGCCTGCGAGACGGCGTAGATGCACAGTCCGGCCAGCGCGCCGACGACGGTGCCGTTGATGCGGATGAACTGGAGGTCCCGGCCGATGTGCGCCTCGATCTTGCGGGAGGTGTGCTCGGCGTCCCAGCCGGCGACGGTGTCCGTGATCAGGGAGGTGATCTCGTCCTGATAGGTCGTCACCACGTAGACGGCCGCGCCCTCCAGCCAGCCGTCCACCTTCTCCTGGAGCCGCTCCTCACCGGCCAGCCGCCGGCCCAGGGACAGCAGCGCGGCCCGTACCCGCAGCCGGAGTTCGCTGCGCTCGTCCTCGGCGGCGGCGACGATCATCGCGCGGACCGAGCCCCAGGCCGACGCGATCAGGTCCTGCACCTCGCTGCGCCCCAGCACCTCGGACTTGAGCCGCTCGACCTTGGCCCGGGTCTGCGGGTCGGACTTCAGATCGTCCGCGAAGTCCCGCAGGAAACGGTCGATCGCCCCGCGCGCCGGATGCTCGGGCATGTCCCGCATCTCGGTGACGAAGCGCAGCAGTTCCTTGTAGACCCGGTCGCCCACCTTGCGGTCGACGAACCGCGGGGTCCATCCCGGTGCGCCGCCGGAGACCGCGCTCATCACGGAGTCGGCGTGCAGGACCAGCCAGTCGTGGGCGCGGGCGACGACCAGATCCACCACCCGCCGGTGGCCGCCCTCCGCGACGACCTTGTCCAGCAAGGTGCCGACGCCGGGCGCGATCTCCTGGGCGTGCGCCCGGCGGGTGATCGCCTCACCGACCACCGCCTGCACATCGGAGTCGCGCAGCACGGTCAGCGCGCCGCGCAGCGCGGTGGACACTTCCTCGGTGACCCGGTCGGCGTTGCGGGGCTCGGCGAGCCAGCCGCCGAGCCGCCGGCCGATGCCGACGGAGCGCAGCCGGCGGCGGACGACGTCGGCGGAGAGGAAGTTCTCCCCGACGAAATCCCCCAGACTCTGACCCAGTTGGTCCTTTTTCGTGGGAATGATCGCGGTATGCGGAATAGGCAGCCCCATCGGCCGTTTGAACAGCGCGGTGACCGCGAACCAGTCGGCCAGCGCACCGACCATCCCGGCCTCCGCGGCCGCCGCGACAAACCCGGTCCAGCCACCCGCCCCGGCGGATTCGGCCCATTTCGCCAGTGCGTAGACCACGGCGACGGCCAGCAACAGGCCGGTGGCCAGCGTCTTCATCCGGCGCACTCCGCGCCGGCGCTCCTCGTCGGCGACACCGAGGGTGAACCCGCCGGCCGGCCCGGCGGGCGTCGCCGCGCCCGCCACCGGCGCCCGCTCCGCCTCCGGCGCCGTGTCCGCTTCTGTCCGTTCCATCCGCTCCACCGCTCCCACCGTGCCCCCGCCGTCCCTACGGCCTATCCTGCTCCGCACGTCGGCCACCGTTCCGGCCGTAGTCCCACTGTGACCTACTCCTGGAACGAACCACGAGTTCCCCGCGTCCATGCCGTGGAGGCATCGAATGGGGCGCCGGGCGGTGCCCCCGAGGTCCGTGGGATCATGAAGGACCGATCGGACCGCAACGGTGCCGCTGATCATCCGCTGCCCTTGCCCGCCCGGAGCGTGCTGCTCCGCTTTACCCAGGAGACCTCTCCCGCATGAAGAAAAGTGTGGGTTACTCCCTGCTCGCCGGTCTGGCAGCAGTGGTGGTACTGATCTCGACCGCGATATTCGTCGGCTTCGGCGGCGAGGACGGCGGTCCGGGTACTTCCCCGCACAAGCCACGCGACCCCGCGGCCCCCGCCGTCTCCGGACAGTGGGTCGGCACCTGGTCGGCGGCCGCCGCGGCGGCCGAGCCGGGCACCCTGAACGGCTACGCGGGCATGTCGATACGCAATGTCGTGCACACCAGCGTCGGCGGCTCCGGCGTCCGCATCCAGCTCTCCAACCTCTACGGCACCCGGCCGCTGGTGGTCAGCCACGCCACGCTGGCGCTGGCCGCGGCCCCCAGCAACCCGACCGCCGCGAGCGGCACCATGCGGCGGCTGTCGTTCGGCGGCAAGCCCGCGGTGACCATCCCGGCGGGCGGCGCGGTCACCAGCGACCCGGCCCGGCTGAAGGTGCCCGGCGACGCGGACCTGCTGGTCACCACGTACTCGCCGTCCCCCTCGGGCCCCGCCACCTACCACCCGTACGCCCGGCAGACCTCCTACCTGGCGCGCGGCGACCGCGCCGAGGACGCCACCGGCGCCGCCTACACCGAGCAGAGCCCGTACTGGCGGTATCTGACGGGCGTGGACGTGTGGAGCACCCAGGCCCGCGGCGCGGTCGTCGCCATCGGCGACTCGATCACCGACGGCATCACCTCCACCGCCGGCGCCAACCACCGCTGGACGGACTTCCTCGCCGCCCGGCTGCGCACCGAGCCCGGCGCGCCCCGCTACGGCGTCCTGAACCAGGGCATCAGCGGCAACCGGCTGCTGGTGAACGGCAGCCGGTTCTCGCCCAACAACGGGCCCAGTGTGCTGTCCCGGCTGGAGCGCGATGCGCTGTCGCGTACCGGCGTGAAGGCGGTGATCGTCGAGATCGGGCTCAACGACCTGTTCAAGACCCCGCGCCAGCTCGACCCGGAGAAGATCGTCGGCGGGATGCGGCAGATCGTTAATGAGGCGCACGCCCGCGGGCTGCGCGTCACCGGCAGCACCCTGACGCCGTTCGGGGGACACCGCGGCTACTCCACGCAGCTGAATTCGGTCCGCGAACAGGTCAACCGCATCATCCGCTCCGGCACCGTCTACGACGAGGTCGTGGACTTCGACAAGGCGCTGCGGGACCCGGCGTCGCCGGGGCGGCTGCGCCCCGAGTACGACTCCGGTGACCACCTCCACCCGAGCGACGAGGGCTTCCGGGCAATGGCCTACGCCGTGAACCTCACCCACCTCAAGCAGTCGGCCGCCGCCGCGCTGTAACCCCGACGGAGCAGACCGCCGCCCCGAATCCGGCCCGAGGGGCGGCGGGGCGGCGGGCCCGGGGCCTCGCACCGGAGCCCGCGCTAGTCCAGCTCCTTGCGCCCGTCCTCCTTGAGGCGGCGCCGCTCCTCCTTCAGCCGGCGGCGCTCGGCCCTGGGCAGCTTGCGCTCCACCGCGACGCCGCCCATCAGCGCCAGCCCCCTGACGACCACCCGGGGCGCGCCGGGCTCGGCCGGTTCCCCGTCCTCCCGCGCGTCGAAGCCACCCATGATGCCCAGCCCGCGGACGTCGAGACCGACGCCCGGCGGCACCACGATGTGCACCCCGCCCATGAGCGCCCAGCAGGTGATCACGATCTCCGGGCCGGCGAAGTTCGCCTCGCGCAGGTCGATCTCCCCGCCGCCCATGACGCCGACGGCCGTGAAGTGCCGCCCGATCGTCCACCGGCCCTTGCGCTGGAAGCCGCCCATGATGCCGACGCCCACCGCGGAACCGTCCGTGCCGCTCACGATCCGCTCCGACCACCGCGCCGGCGCCCCGCTCTCCTTGCGCAGCGACAGCGGCGCCGGGGCCGCCCCGGTCACCGGGAGGTCGGCGGTCAGCGGCTCCAACTCGCCGTAGGTGCGGGCCTTGTAGGCCGCGTCCAGCCGCTCGTCGAACTCCTCCATCGCCAGCCGCCCCTCCGCCACGGCGTCCCGCAGGATCTCGGCGACCCGCTCACGGTCGGTGTCGGAAGCGCGCAATTCCGGGAGGTCTTCAGTCATACGGACACATTAGAGGGCGTCACCCGCCTTGCCCCCGTCCTCCGCGACATCCCACCGGGTCCCGCCGTTCGCGTACAGCTCGGCGATCAGGGTCTCGATGTCCGGCTCCCGCACCGACAGATCCACCAGGGGATAGCGTGCAGCGACCGCCGCGACCAGCGGCGCCGCGCTCTGCGACGCCGGGAACGCCAGCCACTGCCGGGGCCCGTCCACCCGGACCGTACGGGCGCCCGGTACGCCGTCGATCGGCGGCAGTTCCCGCGCCAGGTCCACCACCAGCGTCCGCTCGCCGTCACCGGCCGCCCGCAGCCCGTCGAGACCGCCGTCGTACACCAGACGGCCGTGGTCGATGACCATCACCCGGCGGCACAACTGCTCGATGTCGGTGAGGTCATGGGTGGTCAGCAGGACCGTGGTGCCCCGCTCGGTGTTCACCTCGCGCAGGAACTCCCGCACCTTCGCCTTGCTGATCACATCGAGGCCGATGGTCGGCTCGTCCAGATACAGCACCTCGGGGTCGTGCAGCAGCGCCGCCGCGATATCGCCGCGCATCCGCTGCCCCAGCGACAACTGCCGTACGGGCACGGTCAGCAGCGGGCCCAGGTCCAGCAGGTCGACACAGCGCTCCAGGTTGGCGCGGTAGGTGGAGTCCGGGACCCGGTACATCCGCCGCACCAGCTCGTAGGAGTCCTTCAGCGGCAGGTCCCACCACAGCGTGGTGCGCTGCCCGAAGACCACCCCGATCCGGCGGGCGAGCCGGGTCCGCTCCCGCGCGGGGTCGATACCGGCGATCCGCAGCCGGCCGCCGCTGGGGACGAGGATGCCCGTCAGCATCTTGATGGTGGTGGACTTCCCGGCGCCGTTCGGCCCGATGTAGCCGACCATCTCGCCGCGCGGCACCCGGAAGGAGATACCGTCCACGGCCCGGACCTCCTGCCGCACCCGCCGCAGCCGGCCCGCCTTGCGCCGCACCGAGAAGACCTTCTCGACGCCGTCGACCTCGATCAGCTGCTCCGCGGCGGCAGCACCGCTCATCCCACCCACTCCTTCGTCGTCCGTTCGCGGTCCGCCCCGTGAGGCGCCCTCAGCTGCCGGTGCTCCGGTACCCCCGCAGCCCCAGCCGCCACGCCAGCCCGGCCCCCGTACACATCAGCGCCGCCACCACCGGCCCCAGGAAGTCCACCCAGCCCGGCAGCCCCAGCGGGTCGGGGTGGCCCAGCAGCCGCAGCGCGGGCAGCCAGTTCACAAAGGCCAGCGGCACGAGGTAGGTGACCCCGCGCACCAGCTCCTTGGCGAACACCGTCGGCGGGTACTGGAGCAGCGCGTTGCCGCCGTAGGTGAAGGAGTTCTGCACCTCGGCCGCGTCCTGCGCCCAGAACTGGAAGGCGGCCCCGGCGGTGAAGACCGCCGCGAAGATGGCCGTGCCGCACACCGCCATCAGCGGCACCATCAGCACCCGCCCCACCGTCCAGTCCACCTCGATACGGGGCAGCGCCCAGCCGAGCACCAGCAGCGCCTGGGTGATCCGGCCCGCCCGGCGCAGCGCGAAGCGGTCCGCCGCGATCTGCGCGAACACCGGTACGGGGCGTAGCAGCAGCGTGTCGAGGGTGCCGTCCCGGATCCGCCGGCCCAGCCCCTCGATGCTGCCCAGCAGCAGATCCGCCAGACCCAGCGCGATCCCGGACGTCCCGTAGAGGAAGGCCACTTCGGGCAGGGTGAAGCCGCCGAGGGACTTGATCTGCGAGAACATCAGCATGATCGCGACGAAGTCGAGGCCGTTGGCGGCGAAGTTGCCGACCGTCATCATCACGAACGAGGTCCGGTAGGCGAGGGTGGAGCGCACCCACATCCGGACGATCAGCCCGTAGGCGGCCAGCCCCCGCGCCACCTCCGCCGCCCGCCCGCGCCCGGCCCGGGGCTCCACCGCCGTCCGCCCGCTAGCCACCGTGCACCACCACCTTGCGGGTCGCCGCCGACTGCACCAGCCGGCCCAGCGCCAGCAGCGCCCCCGCCCACCCCGCCTGGAACACCAGCCCCCGTACCAGCCCGTCGCCGCTGCGGACACCCATCAGCACATCGGCCGGCACCTGAAGGATCGCCGCCCACGGCAGCAGCTGGACGACCTCCCCGAGCCCGCCCGGGAAGACCCGCAGCGGCAGCACCATCCCCGTGAAGAACATGCAGGCCAGCCCACTGATCAGGGCCAGCCCCGAACCGTCGAGGAGCCAGAACGAGGCCAGCGCCACGAGATACCGCAGCGCGAAACTCACCAGCACCCCGAACAGCACCGACAGCAGAAAGCAGCCCCAGGTCAGCGCGTCACCGGGCAGCGCCAGCGGGAAGACCATGGCGCCCACCGCCATCGGCGCCACCCCGCGGCCGAGCAGCTGGAGCCCGGCCCGCCCCAGATCCGCGGCCAGCCACCACAGCTGGAGATCCGCGGGCCGGTAGAGGTCCACCGCGATATCGCCCGTACGGATCCGCTCCTGGAGCTCGTCCAGCCCGCCGCCGCCCATCAGCGCCGCGGTGGCCAGCAGCGCCTGCGCGGTCCACACGAAGGTCAGCGCCTGCGCCTGGTCGTAGCCGCCCAGATGCGGCCGCTCGTCCCACAGCGCGATATACGTGTAGGCGACGATGAAGCCGAAGACGGTGTTGGTGAACACCCCCGCCACGGTGGCGATCCGATAGGTGGCGTACCGCCGGAAGCTGCCGGCCGCCACCGCCGCGTATACCACGCCGCGTTCCCCCCCCCAGCCCCGTTCTCGTCGGACGCGCAAAGCACCGGAGCCTAAGTCGTGGGCACGGCGGGCACCATCGAATTATCACCGCTTCGGGTGAGCCGTGGGCGCCATTCAGCCGGTCAGGTGGCGGTCTCCGGTGCGCGCCACGTCCGCTGACCGGGACGCATGATGCGAGAGTTTCCCCGCGGGCGGCAGTTGCTCTCCCGGCGTACCGCGCGCAATCCCCCGACACGACACCGTCCGCCGCAGTACAACCTCCGGCGGCGGCCGAGGAGTCCATACCGACATGAGCGGACCACGCACGGGCTGGCGCCGTGCCCTCCCCACCTGGCGCACGGTGCTGGGCAGCGGGCTGCTGTTCCTGCTGCTCGTCGTCGGCGGGATGATCGCCGGCTATCTGCTCGTCGGCATCCCGCCGGCGAACAGCGCCGCCAAGGCCCAGAGCAACATCTACCTCTACTCCGACGGCTCCGAGCTGGCCCACGACGGTGAGGTCAACCGGCAGAACGTCACCCTCAGCCAGATCCCCAGGTCCGTCCAGCAGGCCGTACTCGCCGCCGAGGACCGCGACTTCTACTCCGAATCCGCGGTCGACCCCGCCGCGATGGTCCGGGCCGCCTGGAACACCCTGACCGGCAAGGGCAAGCAGTCCGGCTCCACCATCACCCAGCAGTACGTGAAGAACTACTACCTCGGCCAGGAACAGACCCTCACCCGCAAGGCCAAGGAGTTCTTCATCGCCATCAAGCTGGACCGCGAGGTGAGCAAGGACAACATCCTGGAGGGCTACCTCAACTCCAGCTACTACGGCCGCAACGCCTACGGCATCCAGGCCGCCGCCCGCTCCTACTACGGCCGCGACGCGGAGCAGCTGACCACCGCCCAGGGCGCCTATCTCGCGTCCCTCCTCAACGCCCCCAGCGCCTACGACCTCACCTCCCACCCCGAGAACCGGCCGCGGGTGCTGGCGCGTTGGCACTACGTGCTGGACGGCATGGTCAAGAAGAAGTGGCTCACCCGCGCCGAGCGGGACGCGCTGGAGTTCCCCTCGACCAAGCGCGCCAAGGCGTCCCCCGGACTGTCCGGGCAGCGCGGCTACCTCGTCGAGGCCGTCAAGAACTACCTCTCCGACCATCACATCCTCGACGAGGACACCCTGCGCGGCGGCGGCTACCGCATCACCACCACCATCGGCAGAAAGCGCCAGAACGCCTTCGTCAAGGCGGTCAACACCCGGGTGATGGACCGGCTCGACGACTCCCGCAAGGTCGACCGCTACGTCCGGGCCGGCGGCGCCTCCATCGACCCCGCGAGCGGCCGGGTGGTGGCCCTCTACGGCGGTATCGACTACGCCAAGCAGTACGTCAACGGCGCCACCCGCCGGGACTACCAGGTCGGCTCCACCTTCAAGCCGCTCGTCTTCGCCGCCGCCGTGGCGCACGGCTCCACCACCCAGGACGGCACCCGGATCACCCCGAACACGGTCTACGACGGCACCAACAAGCGGATGACGGTCAGTCACGGCCGCTCCACCGGCTTCGCGCCCGCCAACGAGGACGACCGCTCCTACGGCCCGATCACCGTCACCGAGGCCACCGACAAGTCCGTCAACGCCGTCTACGCCCAGATGGGTATCGACGTCGGCCCGGACAAGGTCAAGGCCACCGCCGTGGACCTGGGCATCCCCGCCCGGACCCCCAGCCTCGCCTCCTCCCAGGGCGCCGTCTCTCTCGGCACCGCCACCCCCAGCGTCCTGGACATGACCCAGGTCTACGCCACCCTCGCCCACCACGGCAGCCACCGGCCGTACACCCTGGTCGACAAGGTCACCAAGAGCGAGGAGGAGATCGAACTGCCCGAGCGCGAGGAGACCCGGGCCGTCCCCAGGGCCGCAGCCGACACCACCACCGCGATCCTGCGCGGCGTCGTCGACGGCGGCACCGGCACCGCCGCCCAGGGCGCCGGGCGGCCCGCGGCCGGCAAGACCGGCACGGCCGAGGAGGACAAGGCGGCCTGGTTCGCGGGCTACACGCCCGAACTCGCCACCGTCGTCGCGGTGCTGGGCCAGAACCCGGAGAGCGCCGCACAGGAGCCCCTGTACGGCGCGGGCGGCCTGTCACGGGTCAACGGCGGCGACTACCCCGCCCAGATCTGGGCCGACTACACCGCGGCCGCACTGGAAGGCCGCCCGGTACGCGACTTCGATCTCCAGCTGGAGGCGGGCGCGGAGCCGTCCTCGCCCGAGCCCTCCAGCAGCGATTCACTGTCGCCCGGCGCCTCGGACAGCCCGTCCACCGACCCGACGGACTCCCCCACCGGCGGCCCCGTGCCGCCCACCACCGGCCCCACCCGGCCGACGGTCACTCCGCCCACCCCGACCGCCCCCACCGAGCCCGAACCGACCACACCCCCGACCAACGACTTCCCCACGGTCCAGCCCCAGAGCGATGTCCTGGAGCGGCAGATGGGGTGGGGGTGGGACGGATAGCGGCACGGGCCCGGAGCGGTCCGCGGACCGGCCGGGCGTCAGTGCCCCGACGTCGCCTTGAGCCCGACCACCGCGACCAGCAGCAGACAGATGAAGAAGATCCGGGCCGCGGTGGCCGGCTCGCCGAGCACCATCATGCCGACCACCGCCGCCCCGGCGGCCCCGATGCCGACCCACACGCCGTAGGCGGTGCCGATCGGCAGGGTCCGGGCGGCGTACGAGAGCAGCAGCATGCTGGCGACGATGCCCGCGCCGGTGAACACACTGGGCCACAGCCGGGTGAAGCCGTCGGTGTACTTCATCCCCACCGACCAGCCGACCTCCAGCAGACCGGCGACCACGATCAGAATCCAGGCCATGACGGCACCTCCGCGAAAGAGCTTCAACAGGGGTGCGTCGTCTTGTCCTGACCCGGTACGGCGCGTCTCGTCGGGTGGCTTCCGAGGCTAGCAAAAGGCAGCGAAACGGGCGGTGACCCCGGTCACCGCCCGCACGAACGAACCCCTGGCCGGGGCCGACCGGCTACAGATACAGCCCGGTCGAGTCCTCCGCGCCCTCCAGCCGCTCCGCGGCCACCGCGTGCAGATCGCGCTCCCGCATCAGCACGTAGGCCACCCCGCGCACCTCGACCTCGGCCCGGTCCTCGGGGTCGTACAGCACCCGGTCCCCGACCTCCACGGTCCGCACGTTCTGCCCGACCGCGACCACCTCGGCCCAGGCCAGCCGGCGGCCGACCGCCGCGGTCGCGGGAATGACGATGCCCCCGGTCGAGCGGCGCTCGCCCTCGGGGATGTCCGTCCGGACCAGCACACGGTCGTGCAGCATCCGGATCGGCAGCTTGTCGTGGGTGTCCTTGGTGTTATTCGGGCTCACGGCATGACCGTACCTGCCCGGCGCCGCCCGGCACGCACCGCGGGCGCCCGGGACGCGCCTTAGCGACGCCGCCGGACGCGCAGCGTCAGCAGGCCCACCACGGCCACGCCGATCATCGCCACCGGAATGATCCGCTCCAGCCGCGGCGCCCCGTCCTCCGACACCAGCTGCGCCCGCACATCCGTCACCGCGCGGTTGGCAGCCACATAGGCCCGCCCCGCCGTACGGTCCACGGCGGCCGACGCCCTGGCCTTCGCGTCATCCATGATCGTCTTCGGGTGCAGCCGCACACCGATCTCGTCGAGCGTGACGGCGAGCTCCTGCCGCCTGCGGACGATGTCCGCCTCGATCTGCGCCGGGGTCCTGGCTTCCGCCACCGCGCTGCCTCCGTCGTCTCGCGCCGGTACGTACGGGGCCGGACTGGAGGTCCCGTACGGAACCGGCCACACCACTGACTGCCGATTCGTCATGGACAGTCTGTCAGCTCGGCCCCCCACACGCCCCACAGCACCCCCGTTTCGCAGCGCCGGGACGCCCCCGGCACCATGCCGTCCCCCGGCTGGCTAATGTCGGGGCGTACGGACCCACGCGAAGGAGAACCATGAGCGAGCGAAGTGAGCGAATCATGGAAAGGTGCGCGCATCGCGAATGCGTGCGCGCCGAGCGAAGTGAGGCGGGCGCATGAGCGAGCGACTTCAGCCCGGCGACACCGCACCGGCCTTCACCCTGCCCGACGCGGACGGCAAGCAGGTCTCGCTCGCCGACCACAAGGGCCGCAAGGTCATTGTCTACTTCTACCCGGCCGCCCTGACCCCCGGCTGCACCAAGCAGGCCTGCGACTTCACCGACAACCTCGACTTCCTCGCCGGCCACGGCTACGACGTCATCGGCATCTCCCCCGACAAGCCGGAGAAGCTCGCCAAGTTCCGCGAGAAGGAAGAGCTCAAGGTCACCCTCCTCGGCGACCCCGACAAGTCGGTCCTGGAGTCCTACGGCGCCTTCGGCGAGAAGAAGCTCTACGGCAAGACCGTCACCGGCGTCATCCGCTCCACCGTCATCCTCGACGAGGACGGCAAGGTCGAGCGCGCCCTCTACAACGTCAAGGCCACCGGCCACGTCGCCAAGATCATCAAGGATCTGGGACTGTAGCCACCACTGTGGCCGTGGCCACGCGCCACGCGCCACGCGCCACGCGCCACGCGCCACGCGCCACGCGCCACGCGCCACGCGCCACGCGCCACGGCCGGGAACATCACCTGCCGCCACCGCGTTACGGCCCCGAGGGGGCCCGCCCGTCCCCTACGGGGCCGCCCTTAGGGACACGCGCCCTCGGGAGCCGGTGCCACCGCTCGGTCCGGCAGTTCCAGCACGGCCTCGGCGCCGCCGTCCGCGGCGGCGCCGAAGTCCAGCCGCGCACCCAGCACCTCCGCCTGGCCGGCCGCGATCGTCAACCCCAGACCGTGCCCGGTCCCCCGCTCCGGCGCGGCCGTACGGAAGCGCCGCGGCCCCTCGGCACACAACTCCGCCGGATAGCCCGGACCGTGATCGCGCACCACGATCCGCGCACCGGCCACCACCACCTCGATCGGCGGCTTGCCGTGCTTGGCCGCGTTCGCCAGCAGATTCACCAGCACCCGCTCCACCCGGCGCCGGTCCGTCTCCACGATCCGCGGCTCCCCCTCCACGGTCACCGACACCTCGTCCACCCCACGCTGCCGCGCCGCCCGCTTGACGATCCCGCGCACCAGTGACGGCAGCTCGCAGGCGTCCACATCCGCCCGCTCCACGCCCGCGTCCAGCCGGGACACCTCCAGCAGGTCCTCCACCAGCCGCCGCATCGCCTGCGCCCGGTCCCGCACCAGCTCCACCGCCCGCGGCTGCGGCAGCAGTTCCGCCGCCGCCACCAGCCCGGCCACCGGCGTCCGCAGCTCATGCGCCACGTCGGCGGTGAACTCCCGCTCCGCCTCCACCCGCGCCGCCAGCGACGTCGCCATGTGGTGCACACTGCGGCCCAACTCGGCCACCTCGTCCCGGCCGTTGCTCGCCAGCGCGTCCGCGTCCGGCGCCGCACCCGCCGCGATCCGCCGCGCCGCCGCCGCGCTCAGCCGCAGCCGTCGCGACAGCCGCTGCGCCACGAACCACGACACCCCCGCCATCAGCGTGACCGTGCCGCACCCCGCGATCAGCAGCGCCCGGTCCAGCGCCAGCTGCGCCGGATCGTCATCCGGATACGCCGCCGAGACGGACAGCGACCGCGTCGGCCTGCG
Organism: Streptomyces sp. P9-2B-2; assembly: GCF_030406865.1. Taxonomy (NCBI): domain Bacteria; kingdom Bacillati; phylum Actinomycetota; class Actinomycetes; order Kitasatosporales; family Streptomycetaceae; genus Streptomyces; species Streptomyces sp. P9-2B-2. The sequence continues at coordinate 3,453,319 of NZ_CP129126.1, forward strand.
CCCGTCGCCGCCGCCGACCCCGGTCGCCGCCCACACCCGCGGATCCTCACCACCGCTGACATACGTCCCCGACTGGTTCCGGAACACCGCCTCCCGCAACGGCGACGGCAGGGCCTCGGCGTCCAGCTGCGCCCCCAGCGCCAGCGTGCGGTCCCGCTCGTAGATCTGAAGCGCCGAACTCAGCCGGTCGTCCTGATAGGCCCGCGCCGACCGCTCCCGCTCCGCATCCGCTATGTGGTGCACGGCAAACCCGAGCACCACCACGGCCAGCGCGGTCATACAGGAAATGGCCAGCGCGATCCGGCCTCGAATGCCCATCACGCGAGGGTGTACATCTCCGTCGTGTCACCGAGCGGTGTGGACCCCTCGTACGTGACCTCCAGGCCGGTGAAGGCCAGCTCCCCGCCGACCCGCTCCGGGTCCCGCAGGCGGAAGGTCGCCGGGAACCCGGCCTCCGTGCCCGCCGCGGCGTCCGACTTCTCCACCTGCACCACACCCACCCCCAGGGCCTCCCGCGCACCGTAGTACTTCCACGTGATCGCGGTCGCCACCATCTCGGCATCCTCGCAGGTCAGCGTGATCACATGCGGTTTGGTCGCCGGCTTGCCGCGCCCGCAGTCCCGGACCCCCGGCAGCCCCCCGGACGACGGGCCGTCATCCTTCACGTCCTGCACCGCCGACGTCTTCGGCGCGGCGTCCACCGCCGACGCCCGGCCCGACGACTGCACGCACCACACCCCGCCGGCCGCCAGCGCCGTCACCACGACAAAGGCCGCCAGTGCGGTACGCCCCCGAACCCAGCGGGCCCCTTCGCGGTCCGTCATCACGCTCTCCTCCCGGGGACGACGCCCCGTACCCCCCACAGCAAACACGAATGCCGCGCCCGGCGTTGCCACTCTCCCGTCCCCGCCACACAGGCTGATTGCCTGAACGCTGCGGTGACCACTCGGCTGTGTACCAGTCCTGTAACAAGGCCCGTCGCACCCCTGGCGCCTCCCCGCCGCGGCCCCGCAACCGCCCCGCCCCCGGTGCTCCGGACGGCCCAGCCGCGCAGGACGTACCGCAATTCCTCCGGCCAGAGTGGTTTGATTCGCGCTCCACTGCGCAGGCGCACCTGTCGTATCCCACCGCGCACCCCGCGCTGACCGACCGAGAGGACCGCCTCGTGCCGACCGGCAGCACCGAAGCCGACCCCGCTCCCGAGCAGGACCGGGAAGCGCTCAAGCGCCACCGGGTGCTCTTCCGTGCCGTCGCCCGGCGCAAGAACCCCAAACTGCGGCGCACCGACATCACCGTCACCGACGAACGCGTCGTCAGGCGCGCCGTGAAAGCCGCCGCCCTCGGCAACGCCATGGAGTGGTTCGACTTCGGGATCTACAGCTATCTCGCGGTCACCATCGGCAGGGTCTTCTTCCCCGGCGGCAGCGACACCACCAGCCTGCTGTCGTCCTTCGCGACCTTCGCCGTGGCCTTCCTCGTACGCCCCCTCGGCGGCGCCTACTTCGGCCCGCTCGGCGACCGCATCGGCCGCAAGAAGGTCCTCGCCCTCACCATGATCATGATGGCGGCGGGCACCCTCTGCATCGGCCTGATCCCGTCCTACACCACCATCGGCTTCTGGTCGCCCGCCCTGCTCATCCTCTTCCGCCTGATCCAGGGCTTCTCCACCGGCGGTGAGTACGGCGGCGCCTCCACCTTCATCGCCGAGTACGCCCCCGACAAGAAGCGCGGATACTTCGGCAGCTTCCTGGAGATGGGCACCCTCATCGGCTACACCGGCGCCGCCGGCATCGTGCTGCTGCTCAACACCACCCTCGGCGACGAGGCCATGCTCAGCTGGGGCTGGCGCCTGCCGTTCCTGATCGCCGGTCCGCTCGGCCTGGTGGGCCTCTACCTCCGGGTCAGGCTCGACGAGACCCCGGCCTTCCAGAAGTTCGAGGCCGCGCACACCCACAGCGCCGGCGGCTCGGTCGTCGAGGCCGAGGCCGAGTTCTCCCACCTCTCGGAGAACGCCCCCAAGAAGAAGATCAGCGAGATCTTCTCCCAGCAGTGGCCCACCCTCATCCTCTGCATCGCCCTGGTCGGCGCGTACAACATCACCGACTACATGCTGCTGTCGTACATGCCGACCTACCTGACGGACACCCTCCACTACGAGGAGTCCCACGGCCTGCTGATCCTCCTCGGCACCATGGCCGTCCTGATGTGCATCCTCAGCACCGTCGGCAAGCTCAGCGACCACTACGGCCGCAAGCCCCTGCTGATGACCGGCATGGTCGGCTTCTTCGTCGTCGCGATCCCGGCCTTCCTCCTCGTCAAGCAGGGCAGCGTCCCCGCGGTCTGTGCCGGTATGGCCCTCCTCGGCCTCTCCCTGGTCTGCCTCCTGGGCACCATGTCCGCCGCCCTCCCCGCCCTCTTCCCCACCAACGTCCGCTACGGCTCCCTCTCCATCGGCTACAACCTGGCCGTCTCCCTCTTCGGCGGCACCACCCCCCTGGTGATCACCGCCCTGATGGACGTCTTCGACCAGAACGTGATGGTCCCCGCGTACTACACGATGGGCGCCGCCCTCGTCGGCGTCATCGCCGTCGCCTGCATGAAGGAAACCGCCCAACAGCCCCTCGAAGGCTCCCCGCCCTCCGTGGCCACCAAGGAAGAAGCCGTCGAACTCATCGAGGCCCAGACGGCGGAACCCCGCTTCTGACCTGCGGCACAGGACACCGAGGGCCCCGGGGAATCTCTCCCCGGGGCCCTCGCCTCTTTTCCGAACCTCTTTCCCGAACCCCCTTCCGACGCGGCGAAACCGGCCCTGCGTTCGATCGTTGTGCAGTTCGACGAGCGCACGGGTGGGCCCGGTGCGCGGAACGGGGGGAGCATGCCGGCCAGTCCGTACACCCGGGAGCGACTGGAGGAGGCGGCCGCCTCCTCGCGGACGATGTCGGAGGCGTTACGCAAACTCGGGGTGGATCCGAAGGGGACCTCGCGGCGGTACCTCCGTGACCGAATGAGGTCGATGGGCGTAGATACTTCGCACTTCGAGCGTGAAGGAACGCGCTGGGCCAAGGAGCGCCTCGAGGATGCGGTGGCACTGTCGACGAACATGTGCGAGGTCTTACGACGGCTCGGTCTCGACCCCGTAGGCGGTCAGCACACCCACATCAGCCGACGCATCAAGAACCTGGGGATCGATACGTCGCACTTTTCTCCGGTCGGCCGGAGGAAAACCAAGGCTCGTCGGCGGTGCAGCCCCGAGGAGCTGCTCGTGCACGCAGAAAACCCCGGTCGACGAATGCCGAGCCACCGGCTCAAAGCTGCCATGCTCGCGCTCGGGGCGGACGAGCGCTGCACCGTCTGCCGTACCGGGCCCGTCTGGCGTAATCGCCCGCTGCCGCTGGAGGTCGATCACATCGACGGAAACTGGCGTAACAACTGTCGGGAGAATCTTCGGTTTCTGTGCCCCAACTGCCACTCGGCCACGGATACCTACCGGGGGCGCAACAAGGGCGTCTGCCCCCGGGACACCGGAGCGCCGCAATGAGCGACCGCATCCGCTACACCCGGGCGCTGTTGACCGAGGCCGCAAGACGTTGCACAGACATTGACGAAGTCATCGCGTTCTGCGGCGGCCACTCCTACCATCAGCTGCGGCGGCATCTGTTCAGGCGCTTCGAGCACTTCGGAATCGATGTATCGCACTTCAAGCCCGTCGCACGGCGCGCCACTCATCTTCGCCGGCCCAGCCGGGACGACCTCCAGAAAGCCGTCAGCGCCTCTTCTTCCATCGCCGCTGCCCTGCGGTATCTGGAGAGGCCCGATAACTCTCGCGGTCGCGCGCTGTTCCATCAGTGGGTATCCGACCACGGCATCGACACGAGTCACTTCCTGGGACAGGCACATATGCGCGGGAAGCCGGGGACCACCCCGGTCAAGGGTCCTGAGCAGATACTCGTGAAGCACTGCGGGAAACGCCGGACAAGAACCGTGATGCTACGGCGAGCGCTGCGGCAGGTCGGCGTGCCGGAGGGATGCGCCGAGTGCGGGACAGGCCCCGCATGGCATGGCAAGCCCATAACTCTGGAGATCGACCACATCAACGGCGACTGGCGTGACGACCGTCAGGAGAATTTGCGGTTTCTCTGCCCCAACTGCCACGCGGTCACCGACACTTGGTGCCGGGGCGGCCGACACCAGCGGTAGACCTCACGCTGCGTCCGACCAACAAGTACCATGGCCGTGGCAAGCGGCCGTGATGGAATTGGCAGTCATGCTGGCTTTAGGTGCCAGTGGGGTAACACCCGTGAGGGTTCGAGTCCCTCCGGCCGCACACCTCGGATTCGAAGGCCCGGCCCCGCCGAAGCGCGGGGCCGGGCCTTCGCCATTCATGTACGGGCCGGCCTCAGCCCAGCAGCTCCCGCACCACCGGGGCCAACGCGCGGAAGGCCTGGCCGCGGTGGCTAATCGCGTTCTTTTCGGTGGGGGTCAGTTCGGCGCAGGTACGGGTGTCGCCGAGGGGCTGGAGGATGGGGTCGTAGCCGAAGCCGCCGGTGCCGGTGGGGGTGTGGCGGAGGGTGCCGTCGAGGGTGCCCTCGACGACGCGTTCGGTGCCGTCGGGGAGGGCGAGGGCGGCGGCGCAGGCGAAGTGGGCACCGCGGTGCTCGTCGGCGATGTCGCCGAGCTGGGCCAGGAGCAGGGCGAGGTTGGCCTGGTCGTCGCCGTGGGTACCGGCCCAGCGGGCGGAGAAGATGCCGGGCGCGCCGCCGAGGACGTCGACACAGAGGCCGGAGTCGTCGGCGACGGCGGGGTGGCCGGTGGCCCGGGCGAGGGCGTGGGCCTTCAGGAGGGCGTTCTCGGCGAAGGTGACGCCGGTTTCCTTGACGTCGGGAACGTCGGGGTAGGCATCGGCGCCGACGAGTTCGATGTCGAGGTCGGCCGCCTCCAGGATCGCGCGGAGCTCCGTGACCTTGCCGGCGTTACGGGTGGCGAGGATGAGGCGGCGGGGGCGTGCGGAGGGTCCGTCGGTGTGAGTCTGCATGGGACCCGATTATCCCGGCTGTGCCGACTACCCCGGGGTGCAGATCTTGGTCATCTGGCCGGTGCCGTCGACGATCGGCTGGATGTCGGGGGCCTTGTTGTTGTCGAGGTCCTTGCGCGCGGCCTTGATGCCGTCGTTCGTCTTGTCGATGGCCTTGGACAGGTCGGGGTCGCTTGTCTCCTTGCTGAGCTTGCGCAGGTTCTTGTCGATGTCGTCGAGGGCCTGCTGGGTCTTCTGCGGCTCGCTGACGGCGGTGTCCGCGGCCTGCTGGAGCTTGTCGACGGCGTCGACGACGGAGGAGGCGGTGTTGGCGCAGTCCATGGCCTTCTGGACCGCTCCGCAGGCGGAGAGCAGCGGTATCGCGAGGGTGGCGGCCGCCAGCGCGGCGACTGCGGTGGTGGCGCGGCGGCGCTGCGGGAGCGTGCGGGGGGCCATGGCGCGGGTTTCCTTCCCTTGGCAATGTGCGGGCAAAGGAAGAAACGCGGGGCGGGGTTGTTTTGGTTGCGCCCAGGGGCGACATCCGTCAGCGGGCGGCGGCGCGGCCCCTCCCCCGGCGGCCCTCCGTCAGAGGAGGCCGGTCTGGGTGAGCAGCATGGCGAGGACGACGACCAGGGTCCAGCCGAGGACGTGCTCCAGGAGCCGGGAGTCGTCCTTGGGCCCGCCGGTGCGGGCGCGGGACGCGGTGGCAGCGGTGGTGGACATGGCTCCACAGTGCGGGCGCCGCGGTGGCTTTTCCAGACCCGGAGACTCCATGAGAAAAGGGTCACAGGGGTTCCGGGAGCCGGCCCATGAGGCGTGGCCTCGCGCGGCCCGCCCTCCAGACGGAACGCACACCGGCCCGCCCCCCGGTTCCCCGGAGCGCGGGCCGGTGGCACCACTGCGGTCGTTCAGAGCGTGCGGGCCAGTGCCGCTCGCTGGGCGCCGTCGAGTTCGGCGCAGCCGGCGACAGCGAGGTCGAGGAGGGCGTTGAGTTCGTCGCGGGCGAAGGGCTCGGCCTCGGCGGTGCCCTGGACCTCGACGAAGCGGCCGTCGCCGGTGCAGACGACGTTCATGTCGGTCTCGGCGCGGACGTCCTCTTCGTAGCAGAGGTCGAGGAGGGGGGTGCCGTCGACGATGCCGACGCTGACGGCGGAGAGGGTGCCGGTGAGGGGCTTGCGGCCGTGGCGGATGAGCTTCTTGTCCTGGGCCCAGGTGATGGCGTCGGCGAGGGCGACGTAGGCGCCGGTGATGGCTGCGGTGCGGGTGCCGCCGTCGGCCTGGAGGACGTCGCAGTCCAGGACGATGGTGTTCTCGCCGAGGGCCTTGTAGTCGATGACGGCGCGCAGGGAGCGGCCGATGAGGCGGCTGATCTCGTGGGTGCGGCCACCGATCTTGCCGCGTACGGATTCCCGGTCGCCGCGGGTGTTGGTGGAGCGGGGCAGCATCGAGTACTCGGCGGTGACCCAGCCTTCGCCGGTGCCCTTGCGCCAGCGCGGGACGCCTTCGGTGACGGAGGCGGTGCAGAAGACTTTGGTGTCGCCGAAGGAGATGAGGACGGAGCCTTCGGCGTGCTTGCTCCAGCCGCGTTCGATGGTGACCGGGCGGAGCTGTTCGGGGGTGCGGCCGTCGATGCGAGACATGCCGTAGACCCTATCGGGAACGGCGAGGGCCCCACTCCGGGGCGGTGGTGTCCGGGGCGGGGCCTTCGGGAGTGAGCGGGGGTCAGCTCACATCATGTCTTCGATCTCGGCGGCGATGGGGTCCGCGTCGGTGCCGATGACGACCTGGATCGCGGTGCCCATCTTGACGACGCCGTGGGCGCCGGCGGCCTTCAGGGCGGCCTCGTCGACGAGGGAGGAGTCCACGACCTCGGTGCGGAGGCGGGTGATGCAGCCCTCGACCTCTTCGATGTTGTCGAGTCCGCCGAGCCCGGCGACGATCTTCTCAGCCTTGCTGGCCATGTCCACTCCTGCTTGTCTCGGCCGCCGGCGGTGCCGCCGTGCGGTTTTCACACCGTAACGCACGTTCAGCCCAACTATGTGGGCGTTTGTCCGCTGTCTGACGAAGGATGGCGATCACCGGAGTGCGCGCCGGCAGCCGGAAGTCCGACGGCGGCGCGCCCCCTGAAAGTGGTCTACACCACCAGTATGCGGCAAGCACCGGGCCGGCTGTCGGCGGGCCGGCCGCCGGGAGGACAGGGATGAGTGCGAACGCAGCGGCGGCGCCGAGGAGGAACTGGGCGTCGAACCTCTTCCAGGGCCTGCAGAAGATGGGGCGCAGTCTCCAGCTGCCGATTGCCGTCCTGCCCGCCGCGGGGATTCTCAACCGTCTTGGCCAGCCGGATGTGTTCGGCGCGGACGGGCTGGGCTGGGACGCGGTCGGCAAGGTGTTCGCGGCCGCCGGCGGTGCGCTGCTGGATTCCGGACTCGGGCTGCCGCTGCTGTTCTGTGTCGGTGTGGCGATCGGGATGGCCAAGAAGTCGGACGGGTCGACGGCGCTGGCGGCGGTGACCGGTTTCCTCGTCTACTTCTCGGTGCTGCACGCGTTCCCGCAGGGCTGCTCCGCGGGCCAGACGTACACCCAGGCGGGCCTGTGGAGCGGGGTGTGCCTCGACGAGACCAATACGGTGACCCAGGCCGCCTTCCAGAACCCCGGGGTCTTCGGCGGCATCGTCATGGGATTCCTGACCGCGTGGCTCTGGCAGCGCTTCCACCGTGTGAAGCTGGTCGACTGGCTGGGGTTCTTCAACGGCCGCCGGCTGGTCCCGATCATCATGGCCTTCGTCGGGCTGGTCTTCGCGGTGCTGTGCCTGTTCGTGTGGCAGCCGATCGGCGATGCGCTGACGAGCTTCAGTGAGTGGCTGTCGGGCCTGGGGGCATGGGGCTCCGGGATCTTCGGCGTCGCCAACCGCGCCCTGCTGGTGATCGGTCTGCACCAGTTCCTGAACACCTTCGTCTGGTTCCAGTTCGGCAGCTTCACCAAGCCGGACGGCACGGTCGTCCACGGTGACATCAACCGGTTCCTGGCGGGCGACCCGGATGCGGGCCAGTTCACCACCGGGTTCTTCCCGATCATGATGTTCGCGCTGCCGGCCGCGGCGCTGGCGATCGCGCACTGCGCCAAACCGCATCGCCGCAAGGAGATCGCGGGCATGATGCTGTCGGTCGGTCTGACGTCGTTCGTGACGGGCGTGACCGAGCCGATCGAGTACTCGTTCCTGTTCGTCGCGCCGCTGCTGTATGTACTGCACGCGCTGCTGACGGGTGTGTCGATGGGCGTGAGCTGGGCGCTGGGGGTCCACGACAGCTTCAGCTTCTCGGCGGGACTGATCGACTACGTCATCAACTGGGGCCTGGCCACCAAACCCTGGCTGATCATTCCCATCGGCCTGTGTTTCGCGGTGGTCTACTACGCCCTCTTCCGCTTCCTGATCACCAGATTCAACCTGGCGACGCCCGGCCGCGAGCCGGATGAGGTGGGGGACGCGATGGAGCGGGACAACGTGAAGTAGCACCACCGGAACCCGCCGGAACACCACCGGAACGCCACCGGAAGCGGCCGCACATGGGCCGCCGCCCGGCCCCGCGGAACGCCTTTGCCGGCCCCTGTGTCCGATGACCAGGGGCCGGTCGCCATGTGGTCCACACCACTTGGAAGAATGGATTCCTTTATGTCAGGACTACGTGCTAAGAATGGTCTACACCACTAGTGGTGTAGACCAAGGCGTAGACCAAGCGCGGGCCACCCCCCTTCGAGCGCCCGCCTCACCAGGAGGAATCCGATGAGTTCGGCCACCGCTACGGCGGCCCCCGACAAAAAGGGTCGCGGCTCCCGCGCCATGGCAGTGGCCCAACGCATCGGCCGCAGCCTGATGCTGCCGATCGCCACGCTCCCGGCGGCGGCGCTGATGGTGCGGCTCGGCCAGCCCGACATGCTCGGCCGGGAGTCCCTCCCCGCCTTCCTGAACAAGATCGCCGAGTTCATGGCGGCCGGTGGCGGCGCCCTGCTCGACAACATGCCGATGCTCTTCGCCGTGGGCATCGCGATCGGCTTCGCCAAGAAGTCCGACGGCTCCACCGGTCTGGCCGCGGTCGTCGGCTACCTGGTCTTCAAGCAGGTGCTGGGCACCTTCAAGGACGCCAACCTCCCCACCGTCCAGGAGGTCGTCGACGGCAAGATAGCCAACGTCGCCCCGCCGGTGGACGCCGGTGTGCTGGGCGGCGTCGTGATGGGCATCGTGGTCGCGCTGCTCTACCAGCGCTACAGCCGCAAGAAGCTGCCGGACTGGCTCGGCTTCTTCGGCGGGCGCCGTCTGGTGCCGATCCTCTCGGCCTTCGCCGGTCTGGTCATCGGCATCGTCTTCGGCTACATCTGGCCCGTTCTCGGTTCCGGGCTGCACAGCTTCGGCGCCTGGCTCGTCGGTTCGGGCGCGGTGGGCGCCGGCATCTTCGGTGTCGCCAACCGTGCGCTGATCCCGGTCGGCATGCACCACCTGCTCAACTCCTTCCCGTGGTTCCAGGCCGGTGACTACGACGGCAAGCACGGCGACATCGCCCGCTTCCTGGCCCACGACCCCTCGGCCGGACAGTTCATGACCGGCTTCTTCCCGATCATGATGTTCGCGCTGCCGGCCGCCTGCCTGGCGATCGTGCACTGCGCGCGGCCCGAGCGGCGCAAGGTCGTCGGCGGCATGATGTTCTCCATCGCGCTGACCGCCTTCATCACCGGCGTCACCGAGCCGATCGAGTTCACGTTCATGTTCATCGCCCCGGTGCTGTACGCCATCCACGCGGTGCTGACCGGTGTCTCGATGGCGCTGACCTGGGCGCTGGGGATGAAGGACGGCTTCGGCTTCTCGGCCGGAGCCATCGACTTCGCGCTGAACCTCGGCATCGCCACCAAGCCGTGGCTGCTCGCCCTCACGGGACTGGTCTTCGCGGCGCTGTACTACACCGTGTTCCGGTTCGCGATCGTCAAGTTCAACCTCCCGACCCCGGGCCGCGAGCCCGAGGAGGAGATCGCCGCGGAGGACAAGGCCCAGTACAAGGGCTGAGCCGCCACCGCCTGGGCATAACTGAGGCCCCCGGAATCCCTGCGATTCCGGGGGCCTTCGCCATGGGCGGCGGGTCACACCCGCCGGGCCGCTCAGATCTCGTAGATTGCGCCCGCCTTGGCCGCCTCGACCGGGCCGTCGTAGACCTTCTGGGCGTCGCGGATGCTGATGTCCGGGTCGGTCCACGGCGGGATGTGGGTCAGCACCAGGCGGCCGACGCCGGCCCGCCGGGCGGTCTCGCCTGCTTCCCGGCCGTTGAGGTGCAGGTCCGGGATGTCTTCCTTGCCGTACGTGAAGGACGCCTCGCACAGGAAGAAGTCGGCGCCCTCGGCGAGCGACTCCAGTGCCGCGCAGGGGCCGGTGTCGCCGGAGTACGTCAGGGTGCGGCCGCCGTGCTCGATGCGGAAGCCGAAGGCCTCGACCGGGTGCCTGACGTGTTCCGTGCGGATCGTGAACGGGCCGATGGTGAAGGTGCCGGGGGTCAGCGTACGGAAGCCGAAGACCTCGCTCATCGCGCCGTCGTGCGGCACATCGGCGTGTGCGGCGGTCAGCCGCTGCTCGGTGCCGGCCGGCCCGTAGACCGGCATCGGCGCACAACGCCCGCCGTCCGGGCGGTAGTAGCGGACGACGAAATAGCCGCACAAATCAATGCAGTGGTCCGCATGCAGATGCGACAGGAGCACGGCATCCAGGTCATAGAGGCCGGAGTGGCGCTGCAACTCGCCCAGGGCGCCATTGCCCATGTCGATAAGCAGCCTGAAGCCGTCGGCCTCCAGGAGGTAGCTCGAGCAGGCCGATTCCATGGAAGGGAACGACCCCGAGCATCCGACGACAGTGAGCTTCATACGGGCGTGAACCTCCGTGGGCGGGGGCGGCGGTCAGGAGCCTCCCCCTGCTCGAACCCAGTTGAGCGCTCGGGGAAGGTCCGTGCGGGTGTCCCGGCGGGCCCTGCCGGGATGGTGCCGGATCCTTGGCGGTCTGTGCGGTGCCCACGAGCGTAAGCCGCAAAAGGTCCTGTGGTGCCTCCAGCGGGGCGAGCTGTGGGCGGAATCACCAGTCTGGGCTGTCGCCCCGTACGCCCGTACGCCCGTACGCACGGACCGGTGCCGCCGCGGCCGGATGCCGGCCCGCCGCCTCCCGCGGAGTGCCCCCGGTCTTCACCCGGGGGCATCCCGGAATTCCGCCCCGTATTACGCCCAGAGCTGGCCGTGGAGGGTGGCAATGGCGGCCTCGGTCGATTCGGCGGTGTAGACGCCGGTGGAGAGGTACTTCCAGCCGCCGTCGGCGACCACGAAGACGACGTCGGCGGGCTGCCCCGCCTTGACCGCCTTCTTGGCGACGCCGATCGCGGCGTGCAGTGCCGCGCCGGTGGAGATGCCCGCGAAGATGCCTTCCTCGGCGAGGAGTTCGCGGGTGCGGCGGACCGCGTCCTCGGAGCCGACCGAGAAGCGGGTGGTGAGCACGGACTCGTCGTAGAGCTCGGGAATGAAGCCCTCGTCGAGGTTGCGCAGGCCGTAGACGACATCGTCGTAGCGCGGTTCGGCGGCGACGATCTGGACGCCGGGGACCTGCTCGCGCAGATAGCGGCCGACGCCCATGAGCGTGCCGGTGGTGCCCAGACCGGCCACGAAATGGGTCACGGAGGGGAGGTCGGCGAGGATCTCCGGGCCGGTGGTGGCGTAGTGCGCACCGGCGTTGTCGGGGTTCCCGTACTGGTAGAGCATCACCCAGTCGGGGTGCTCGGCGGACAGCTCCTTGGCGACCCTGACGGCCGTGTTGGAGCCGCCGGCCGCGGGTGAGGAGATGATCTCGGCGCCCCACATGGCGAGCAGCTCGCGCCGCTCGGAGGAGGTGTTCTCCGGCATCACGCACACGATGCGGTAGCCCTTGAGCTTGGCCGCCATGGCGAGCGAGATGCCGGTGTTGCCGCTGGTCGGTTCGAGGATGGTGCAGCCGGGGGTGAGCCGGCCGTCCTTCTCGGCCTGTTCGATCATGTGCAGCGCGGGCCGGTCCTTGACCGAGCCCGTGGGGTTGCGGTCCTCCAGCTTCGCCCAGATACGGACGTCCTCGGAGGGTGACAGGCGCGGGAGGCGGACGAGAGGGGTGTTCCCGACCGCCGCCAGCGGGGAGTCGTAACGCATCAGCGCATGCCTCCCGCCCGCCGCCCGACCACCGCCCCTGCCGGACGGGGCTGCGCCCCGGCACCTCCTGCTACCGCCGGGAGGATCGTCACGTTGTCGCCGTCGGCGAGCCTGGTGGAGATGCCCTCCAGGAAGCGGACGTCCTCGTCGTTGAGGTAGACGTTCACGAAGCGGCGCAGCTGCTCGCCGTCGACCAGGCGCTCGCGGATGCCCGTGTGCCGGCTCTCCAGGTCGGTGAAGAGGTCGGCGAGGGTGTCTCCGCTGCCCTCGACGGCCTTCTGGCCGTCGGTGTAGGTGCGCAGGATGGTCGGGATTCGGACCTCGATGGCCATGGGAGTGCTCCTGTGGGAGTGCGGTGGCGGATGCGGTGCGTCCCGGGTGCACGGCGGTCGGCAGGCCGGGAGGGCGTCGGGTGACGCGGGAGGTGCGGGGGTCGCGCGGGGCGTGCGCCCGTACGGGCCGGGTCAGGCGCCGGCGCAGCGCGGACAGATGGCGCTGGAAAGGCGGCACAGGTCCACGTGCAGCCGTGCGGCTCCGCAGCCGAACGCGCCGAGCAGCGCGGATGCGGAGCGACGCGTGGCGAGCGGAGCGAGCAGCAGCATGCCCGGCCTCTTCTTCTCGCTCACGTCGTGGTCAACCATGCGAGCATCGTATCGATTCCCGGTCCGGGTATTGGAACCTTGTCCCATGATGCGGACGATCGGTGTACGCCAGGTGGGACGCGCTCAGGAGTACTCCGCCACGACCTCGACCTCTTCCTCCGTGACCTCGCCGTTCACGATCCTGAACGAGCGGAACTGGAAGGGTCCGGCGTCATCGGCGTCGGCGGTGGAAACCAGGACATAGTGGGCACCGGGCTCGTTCGCGTACGAGATGTCGGTACGCGAGGGGTAGGCCTCGGTGGCGGTGTGCGAGTGGTAGATGATCACCGGCTCCTCGTCCCGGTCGTCCAGCTCGCGGTAGAGCTTGAGCAGGTCGGAGGAGTCGAACTCGTAGAAGGTGGGTGAGCGGGCGGCGTTCAGCATCGGGATGAACCGCTCGGGCCGGCCGCTGCCCGCCGGGCCCGCGACCACGCCACAGGCCTCGTCGGGGTGGTCCTGGCGGGAGTGCTCGACGATCTGGTCGTAGAGGGCCTTGGTGAGGGTCAGCATGGCGCCAAGAATAGCCAGCGGGCCCGTACGTACCGAAGAGTGGTACATACGGGCCCGCATGCTGGACAGCCGGGCGGTTTCGCCGCCGTCCGGGGTGTTGCCTCAGCTCTTGGTGTCCGCGCCGGCCGCCGCGAGCGCCGCGTCCCGCCGCTTGATGCAGAGGTAGCCGACGCCCAGGATGAGCGCCCACACGGGAGCCGCGTAGAGGGAGATCCGGGCGTCCTTGTCGACGCCCATCATCACGATCACCATGCCGATGAAGGCCAGCGCGAAGATCGAGGTGAAGGGGCTGCCGGGAGCCTTGAACTCGGACTGCGGCAGCTCGCCGCGGTTCGCCTTGGCGCGGTAGCGCAGCTGCGAGGCCAGGATGACGATCCACGCCCACATACCGGAGATGGTGGCGAAGGAGACGACGTAGTTGAACGCCTCACCGGGCCACTGGTAGTTGATGTAGACGCCGAACAGCATCATCGCGACCGAGACGCCGGTACCCCAGGTGGGCAGGCCGTTCTTGCTGAGCTTGGTGAAGAACTTCGGGCCCTGGCCGTTGAGCGCGAGGTCGCGCAGCATCCGGCCGGTGGAGTACATGCCCGAGTTCGCCGAGGAGAGCGCGGCGGTCAGCACGACGAAGTTGACGATGCCCGCGCCGGCCGGCAGGCCGATCTGCTGGAAGGCGGCGACGAACGGGCTGACGCCCGGCTTGAAGGCCGTCCAGCTGACGACGGACAGGATGATGATCAGCGCACCGATGTAGAAGAGGCCGATCCGCCACGGCACGGTGTTGATCGCCTTGGGCAGGACCTTCTTGGGGTCGGTCGCCTCGCCCGCGGTGACGCCGACGAGCTCGACGGCGAGGAAGGCGAACATCACGATCTGAAGCGTCATCAGCGTGCCGCCGATGCCCTTGGGGAAGAAGCCGCCCTCGGACCACAGGAGCGTGAAGGAGGCGGTGTCACCGGCGTCGGAGAAGCCGAGGGTGATCACGCCGAGGCCGATCAGGATCATGCCGATGATCGCGGTGACCTTGACCATCGAGAACCAGAATTCCAGCTCACCGAAGATCTTCACGGAGATCAGGTTGATACCGAAGAGCGCACACGTGAAGACGAGTGCCGAGGCCCATTGCGGTATGCCCTTGTTCCAGTACTGCACATACGTGGCGGCGGCGGTCACTTCGGTGATCCCGGTGACGACCCAGAAGAGCCAGTACGTCCAGCCGGTCACGAAGCCGATGAACGGGCCGAGGAATTCGCGTCCGTACTCCGAGAAGGAGCCGGAGACGGGCCGGTACATGAGCAGTTCGCCCAGGGCCCGCATGATGAAGAAGATGACGAGGCCGACGATGGCGTAGGCGAGGACGATGCTCGGCCCGGCCATCGAGATCGCCTTGCCGGCCCCGAGGAACAGGCCGGTACCGATGGCGCCACCAATGGCGATCATCTGGATCTGACGGTTTCCCAGCCCCCGCTGGTAGCCCTCCTCGGGCTCCTGCCCAGGTGCCTCACTGCCGTCGTGCTGCTTGTCGACCTGCACAGAGGTCATGAGTGGTGCGCCTTTCTCCATTCCGACCCGGTCTGTCCGGATCGGGTCCCGATCCCCCCGGATGGAGTTCCTGCACGCCGACGGTCGGCCGGCTCAGCGCTCCCGCGGCGACAGGGGTGGCGTCGCTCACGGCAGGTCGTGAACATTTAACACGCGCCATCGAAGATCGACTAGGGATGGCGTGAACCGAACCACCCGAAAAAGAGGACAAGTTCCGCAAACGACAGCAAGACGCACCGGACCGGTGACGCGATCGTTATCCGGATTTGAGCGTCCGCTGAGCGAACACCCGGCGAATTCCCGGGGTGGTACGCCCGAATTTCAGCCCATCAGTGACTCGACGAGAGTCTCCTGGAGCCCGCCGAGCCAGAGATACGCCATCACCATCGGCTTGCGCGGGTCGCTGTCCGGCAGCCGCAGCAGCTCGCCGCCGTCCTCCTCGTCGGTGACTTCAAGCCGTGTCCCGATGGCCAGCCGGAGGTCATTGAGCGCCCCCAGCCACTGCCGGCACTCGGCGGGCTTCAGCCGCAGCTGCGCACTGCCGCCCTCGGGCGCCAGGGTGTCCAGCGCACGGATCAGCGCGAGCGCGTCCGCGCGCTTGCGGGAGCGCAGATCGTTCTCGGTGTAGCGGCGGAATTCGGCGGCGGCGGCGCGGACGTCGTCATCGGGGACGAGGTCGGGCCCGCCGTAGGCGTCGGGGAAGAAGCGGGCCAGGACCGGGTCGGCGGGCGGCTCGCTGGGACCGTCGTTGAAGACCGACGCCAGCAGATCGTCGCTCTCGCTCTCCCCGGCCTCCTCGCCCGGACCGATCAGCTCCATCAGCTGGACCGCGAGGCTGCGCAGGATGGAGATCTCGACCTCGTCGAGCGGGACGGCGGCGCCGCCGCCGGGCAGCGGCTCGAAGTGCCCGCTCATCGGCGGTCCTGCTGAAGGGTCGCCCACAGGCCGTAGCCGTGCATCGCCTGCACGTCGCGCTCCATTTCCTCGCGGCTGCCGCTGGAGACCACCGCGCGTCCCTTGTGATGGACGTCGAGCATCAACTGGTGCGCCTTGTCCTTGGAGTAGCCGAAGTACGACTGGAAGACGTACGAGACATAGCTCATGAGATTGACCGGGTCGTTGTGGACGATCGTGACCCACGGGACGTCGGGTTCGGGGACCTCGAAGGGAGCCTCGCTCGACTCGGGACGTTCGATCTCGACCGGGACACTGAGCGTGCAGCGATGCGGCCGGAGCGTGGTCGTGGGTGACGGGTGGGCGCTCACAGGCCCCATGCTGCCACCCGGGGGCGGACGACGCACAAATGCCCCTCGCGCGGGCCGCGTCGGCGAGCCGCACACCCCGGCCGCCGGAGCCGTTGCCGGGCACCCGACCCACTATCGTCAAAGTGACGAGTAATGGGGGTAGCATCTCTCCCATGAACACAGCAGACCTGGGGCTGCCGGTGGCCGTGCCGTCGACTGCGCTCTTCACCGACCAGTACGAACTCACCATGCTGCAGGCCGCGTTGCGGTCCGGCACCGCGCAGCGGCGGTCGGTCTTCGAGGTCTTCACCCGCCGGCTGCCCGAGGGCCGCCGCTACGGCGTGGTGGGCGGCACCGGCCGGGTGCTGGACGCGGTGGAGAACTTCCGCTTCGACGAGACCATCCTCGGCTTCCTGCGCGAGCGCGGCATCCTCGACGAGCCGACCCTGGAGTGGCTGGCGGACTTCCGCTTCCGCGGCGACATCTGGGGCTACCCGGAGGGCGAGGTCTACTTCCCCGGCTCCCCCGTCATGCGGGTCGAGGGCACCTTCGCCGAGGCGGTCCTCCTGGAGACGGTGATCCTCTCGATCCTCAACCACGACTCGGCGGTGGCCGCGGCGGCCTCCCGGATGGCGGTGGCGGCCGGCGGCCGCCCGCTGATGGAGATGGGCGCCCGCCGCACCCATGAGCTGGCGGCGGTGGCCGCGTCCCGCGCCGCCTATGTCGGCGGCTTCCACACCACCTCCGACCTGGCCGCCGGCTTCCGCTACAACATCCCCACCGTCGGCACCAGCGCGCACGCCTTCACCCTGCTGCACGACACCGAGCGGGACGCCTTCACCGCGCAGGTCGACACCCTCGGCGGCGGGACCACCCTGCTCGTGGACACCTTCGACGTCACCGAGGCGGTGCGCACCGCCGTGGAGGTGGCCGGCCCGGACCTCGGCGCCGTCCGGATCGACTCCGGCGATCTGCTGCTGATCGCCCACCGGGTGCGCCAGCAGCTGGACGAGCTGGGCGCCACCAAGACCAGGATCGTGGTCACCAGCGATCTGGACGAGTACGCCATCGCCTCGCTGGCGGCCGCCCCGGTGGACGCGTACGGCGTCGGCACCCAGCTGGTGACCGGCAGCGGGCACCCGACCTGCTCGATGGTCTACAAGCTGGTCGCCCGCGCCGACAGCGAGGAGCCCGGCGCGCCGCTGCGGCCGGTCGCGAAGAAGTCGATGGGCGCCAAGACCTCGCTGGGCGGCCGCAAGTGGGCCGCGCGCCGGCCGGACGCGGACGGCGTCGCCGAGGCCGAGGTCATCGGCACCGGGCCGGTGCCCGCCGAGCTGGCCGACCGGCAGCTGCTGGTGCCGCTGGTGAGCGCCGGCAGGGTGGTGGCCCGTGAGCCGCTGGACGCCGCCCGCGACCGGCACATCGCCGCGCGGGCCGCGCTGCCGCTGTCGGCGACCCAGCTCTCCCGCGGCGAGCCGGTGCTGCCCACCGAGTACGTCTGACCGGGCGCCGCCGACGGGGCGCGGGGTGCCGGGCGGCGGCCGCCGTACGCCGTGCCCGGCACCCGCCGTCCCAGGGGGCTCCGCCCCACTCCCGCAATCCCCGTCCAGTGGCTACCCTCGGTCACACCACCCTCGCGCCCCTCCCCGATTCCCAGCCGGAAGGCACGCACCATGCACCGGGCATTGATCGTCGTTGACGTACAGAACGACTTCTGCGAGGGCGGCAGCCTCGCGGTGGCGGGGGGTGCGGATGTCGCGGCGGCCATCACCGATCTGGTGGGCCAGACGGCCGGCAGCTGCTACCGCTATGTCGTGGCCACCCGGGACCACCACATCGACCCCGGTGATCACTTCTCCACCACCCCGGACTACGAACACACCTGGCCGGTGCACTGTGTCGCCGGCACGGAGGGCAGCGGATTCCACCCCAACTTCGCCCCGGCGCTCGCCTCCGGCGCCATCGACGCGGTCTTCGACAAGGGCGCCCACGCCGGCGCGTACAGCGGTTTCGAGGGCGCGGACGAGAACGGCACCCCGCTGGCGGACTGGCTGCGCGCGCACTCCGTCAGCGAGGTCGATGTGGTCGGTATCGCCACCGACCACTGTGTCCGCGCCACCGCCCTGGACGCGCTCGGCGCCGGGCTGCGCACCCATGTCCTGCTGGATCTGACCGCCGGGGTCGCCGCGCACACCACCGAGCGGGCGCTGGCGGAGCTGCGCGCGGCGGGCGCCGAGCTGACCGGCAAACCGGTCCTCATCGGCGCCTGAGGGGGCCGTCAGGCGGCCGGACGTTCGTTCCCGGCCGGCTCGTTCTCCGCCGACGGGCGGGCCGGCTGGGGCCGCAGCAGCGCCCGTATGGGATGCCAGGACTCGGTGTCGTCTTCGGGGGCCTCGCGCCAGACCAGGCCGTCGGGATGGTGCAGCACGGCCGTGATCTCGTCGGGTGTGGGCGGCTCGGTGTTGCCGCGCAGGTAGACGGACCGCAGACCGAGGTTGCGCAGCCTGGTCAGGGCGCGCTGGCGGTTCACGGCATGGACCAGGACCCGGACCCGGCAACCGCAGTCGTAGAGACCGGCCCGGGCGCCGTGCGGCGGCCTGGGCAGCGAGAGGGCGACCACCACGCTTCCGCCGGGAAGCCTGATGAAACCACCACCGGACATCTTCATATCTCCCCCGTGAGACTTCGCGTCAACAAGGAACTGTAGAACGCATCTAAACGCTAATCGGCCGCCGCCCGCTAGTGGGCGACGGCCGAACAGCATCTGACCTGCGGATTTACCTTTTACTTACCGGCGGAGCCGACCCGCAGCGTCACCGTGGAGCCGTCCCGGGCCTCCTTGGTGATCTTGATCCGGGTGTTGGTGTCAGGAACGATCACCGCACCGGTCGGGTTCGCCTTGTCGTAGTAGACGCCGTGCCGGTCGTCGAAGAGCGTGACGCCCTTCTTCGAAGTGATCTTGACCTGTTTGCCGTCCCGGTGGAGGGTCAGCGCGTCGGTCGGGAACCGCGTGAAGGTCGAGTCGTAGGACTGGAAGCGGTTGCGCATCAGCTTGCCGTCCGCCCAGTGCTCGGCCTTGGGGTGCGCGTCGACCGGCAGGATCTGCCCGTGGCCCGGGTGCAGGCCGACGTTGTTGTCCGCCTGCGAGGTGTCCCACAGCCAGATCAGTACACCGTTCTGGTACGGGAAGTGCTCCACCCAGCCCGGCTTGGCGGTGGTCCAGCCGAAGTTGTACGGGCCGACCTTGAGGGTCTTGTCGTACGACACGTACTGGCGGTTCTCCGCGATGTAGTACTGCGGGTAGTCCTTGGTGAAGGACGCACCGAGGCGCGAGAAGCCCTTGGCGGTCCAGCCGTTGTCGTCACCCTCGGCGTTGTCGCTGAACAGCGGCTTGCCGTCGGCGACCACGCTGACCGTGTCGGCCGCGAAGCCCTTCTGGGCCGCGCCGCCGTCGGTCTGGTAGCGGAAGCGCAGGTCGATCTTCTTGCCCGCGTAGGCGTCCAGCGGGTAGGCGAGGTCCTGGTAGGCGGCCACGGTGCCGGTCAGGGCGGGCTTGTCGCTGCCGTCGCGCGGGATGGCCTTGCCGGCCGCGGTGCCGTCCAGGGCCGTCCAGTTGCTGCCACCGTCGGCGGAGACCTCGGCGTAGAGGTAGTCGTAGTCCTTCTCGATGTCCCACCAGCCCTTGAGCGTCAGCGACGCCTTGGCCTTACCAGTGAGGTCCACCGGCCGGGACAGGGTGTTCTTGAGGTTGTCGCCCATGTTGCTCCACCACTGCTTGGAGCCTTCCGCGGGCTGCACGATGTCGGTCTTGACCGACTTGGCCGGCAGCTCGACGACCACCGCCTGCTTGTTCTTGGTGTTGTACTCGGCGACGCCCAGCTTGTGGGTGGACTTCTTGGCGGCCTTCGCCTTGCCGTAGTTGAGCCAGCCCAGCTGGAGCTTGTCCCAGGCGCTCATGTCACCGGGCAGGTCACCGATGGAGTCCTTGCCGGTGCCGAGCCAGGAGCCGCCCGACATCAGCGACCAGAAGTCCACCGAGGACTCGCCGGTGCCGGAGGTGTCGTACTCGTCCGGCAGGCCCAGGTCGTGACCGTACTCGTGGGCGAAGACACCGAGCCCGCCGTTCTCCGGCTGCATGGTGTAGTCGCCGACCCAGATGCCGGTGTCACCGATCTGGGTGCCGCCCGCCTTGTTGGCCGCGGGGCCGGTCCGGCCGGCGTCCGAGCCGTACGCGTACCAGCGGTGCGCCCAGATGGCGTTGGTCTTCTGGACGCCGCCACCGGCGGACTCGTCCTCACCGGCGTGCACGATCTGGAAGTGATCGATGTAGCCGTCGGGCTCGTTGAAGTTGCCGTCGCCGTCGTGGTCGTTGCGGTCCCACTGGTCGTACTTGGCGAGGTCGGTCTTGATCTGCGCGTCGGTGCGGCCGGCCGCCTTCTGGTTCCTGGCCCACTGGTTGACGCCGTCGCGGATCAGGTCCCAGGCGCTGGAGCAGTTGGTCTGGCCGCAGTAGTTGGACCCGTAACGGGCCTCGTTCCAGTCGACCTTGACCCAGTCGGAGACCTCGCCCTGGACGGAGTAGCGGCCCGAGGACTGCTTCTCGTAGTACTTGGCCAGGGACTGCTTCTTCTTGTCGTGCGAGAAGTAGAGGTCCTGGAAGTGCTTCCGGTTGAAGTCCTTCTGCCAGGCCGTGCTGTTGTCCTTGGCACGGTCCGGCTCGGCTATCCGGTTGTGCGCCGGGCCGGGATCGCCGCCGTACTTCTTCACCGGGGGCTTGGGGCCGTCGCCGTCCGGGTCGAACATCGTGGTGTCGTCGACCTTGTCGCCGAAGTCCACGAGGACGGTGAAGATCCGGTCGGTCTTCTGCCGGGCCAGCTCGACGTACTTGCTCTTGCCGAGCTTGACGACCCGGGAGCCGTTCCGCTCGGTCACCTTGGCATCGCCGGAGATGACCTGCTGGAGCGCTTCCTTGCGCTGGGCCGCCTGCCGGGCGCTGAACGGGCCCTTGAGGTCGTGCTGCACGGCCCGCTCGGGAGCCGGGTCATGACGCTTGGCGACCGGCGACGGTCCCTGCGCGTCGGCCGACGCCACCCCCGAAGAAAAAGCGGCCGCCCCGATCGCGGCGATTGCCGTGGCCAGGGCGGCCGATCTGAACACCCGTCTGCTGTCTCTCACTTGGCGCTGTCCTCCCCATCGAACCGGTCACTGTTCGAGGGCATTCGACCGGAAGTACGATGAAAAAGACAGATCTTGACTTGGGCACGTCAGCGAAGTACGTTACTCGGTCCGCGAGTTGCGGCTATCGGACATCGGGCAGCGGCATGCCGCCGGGCGCGGAATCGCCGGGCAGGGGCCCGGTGTATATGCCCGCCGGGCATGCGCCCCCGCCCCCAGCAGCCATGACGTCAGGGCGTCCGGAAAATCACCACCGCGTTGTGCGCCCCCTGTGCCCCGAACCGTGGGTTAGGTCACGCTTACCCGGCGTTCCGCTCGGGCAGTAAGGACCGTAGGCTCCTTTGCCGGCGCGCCCTGAACGACACCCCCCTGCCGACCCCCCGAGGACGGATCCGCCATGCCTCGTCCGACCGCCGCACAGCTCGCCTACGGTTCGGCCACCGTCTTTTTCTCCACCCTCGCGATGCTGCTGCTCTCCCAGACGGAGACCGGCATCGGGGTCGCGGTCATCGCCATCGCCGGGCTCGGGCTCGGACTGCTGGTCGCCATGACGGTGCCGATGCCCAGGGTGTCGCGGGTGGTCCGCCGGCATGTCGTACGGAACGGGCCGCCCGCCGAGCCCGCCCCGTCGCAGGCCGTTCGCACACCGTCCGAGCGCCCCCGGTCCGCCGCCTGGGGCGGCCTCGCCCGGTCGGCCGGCGCCGGTGAGGCCCGGATCGGCGAACACTCACGCTGAGCCGGTACGCGGCCCCGTCTCCGTGGACACCACCACGGTCTTCGCCGCCTTGTCGTGCAGACACTGCTGATACGGCTTGTCCCAGGTACACCACAAGACGTTGATCAGCCAGAAAATGAAACCGCAGCACGGCACGATCTCCGGCAGCGAATAGACCGCGGCCCGCACCCAGCCCGGCTGGCCGTGCGGGATCGAGCCGTCCGCGAGCATCGCCACCCGGATCTTCATCGCCATCTTGCCGACGGTCTGGCCGCGGCTGCTGAGCATCAGACCCTCGTAGATCAGATACACCAGCAGGGTCACGCCGGAGATCGTGGACTGCCGGCCGGCCATCTCGCCGTCGGTGCTGAAGAAGTCCACCCCGCCGACGATCGCGGTCATGATCAGCCAGACCGGCACCCCGACGATGACCGCGTCGATGATGCGCGCCACGAGCCGGCGGCCGCGGTTCGCCAGCGGCGGCATCCCGGCCAGCGGGTCGGCCACTCCGTACTGCCCGCCGTAGGGGTCCCCGGCATACGGGCCACCGCCGGACGGGCCGCCCCCGTAAGGGCCGCCGGCACCGGGCGGCGGGGTGCCACCGGGCGGTGGGGTGCCCCAGGACGGCGGGGTGCCACCGGGTGGCGGCGTGCCCTCCGGGGGTGGCGGCGCACCGCCTTCACCGCCCGTACCGCTGCCGCCCGAATCACCGCTGTGCGGCGCGTTGTTGCGGGGCGAGCCGTTCTCCCGGGGCGCGCTGTTGCGGGGGCCGCCGCCCGCCGGGGGCTCCTGCGGCTTCTGGAACGGATCGTTCTCCGGCGGCTCACCGGGGCCGGGCCGGGGCTGGTCGGTACTCATGGCCCGAGTCGACGCCATCTCGCGGCCCGCCGCATCCGGCGAGGTCCGTTCGGGGGAACGGCTGCCGCGCGGACCGCCCCGCGCCGGGGGTCAGCCGGCGGCGACGAAGGTCCGGGCCAGCTTGTCGTGCCAGCACTGGCGCCACGGCCGGTCGAACAGGCACCAGACGACGTTCAGCACGCCGATGACGAGGACGCCGAGCACGCTGTAGAGGAACCAGCGCTTGAGCGCGGCGCCGAGGGTCGGGGTGTCGTGGCTCTCGATGTCGAGGACCCGTACGCCGCACAGCTTCTTGCC
Source organism: Streptomyces sp. P9-2B-2 (assembly GCF_030406865.1). Taxonomy (NCBI): domain Bacteria; kingdom Bacillati; phylum Actinomycetota; class Actinomycetes; order Kitasatosporales; family Streptomycetaceae; genus Streptomyces; species Streptomyces sp. P9-2B-2. The sequence goes on from NZ_CP129126.1 coordinate 3,476,506, forward strand.
CAGGGTGCGGCCCCACTTGAGGGTCGGCAGCGCCTCGTAGAGCGCACCGCCGATCAGCAGGACGGCCAGGATGGTGGCGAAGACCGGCATCGTGGTGCCGTCGACCAGATAGACCGTCACCTGGCGGCCGGACTGCTTGGCCGCCTCGACCTTGGCGTCGAGGTGGTCGGCGACCGTGCCCCACATGGGGACGGCGACCGCGGCGGTGAGCGCGCCCAGGACCAGGGTGTCGATCAGCCGGGCCGCGAACCTGCGGCCGAGCGCGGCCGGGTGGCCCTGCGCGGCCTCTGCCAGGGCCGCGAAGGGGTCGGCGGCGGCCGGTGGCTTCCAGGGGATGACCCCGTCGGCGTCGGCGCCCTGCGGACCGGGCCGGGCCGCCGCGGCACCGCCCTGCGGCGGCACACCGGCGGCGGGTGCGGCCGTCTGCGGGGCGGGCTGCTGCTGAACCGGGGCCTGCGGGGCGGGGTTCTGCGGGGCAGGATTCTGCGGGGTGGGACGCTGCGGCGCGGGGCTCTGCTGGGCCGGGGTCTGCGGGGCGGGGCTCTGCTGCGCCGGAGTCTGCGCGGCGGGACGGTTCTGCGGCTGGTCGTTGCCGGTCGGCAGCGACTGCGGGGAGGCGTCACCGGGCACGGCGGACGGGGCCCGGCCGCCGCCCGCGACGCGGATCGCCATCGTCTCGTTGCCCTTGGCGGGCTTACCGCCCTCGGGCCGTACCGCGCGGATCGCGGTGGTGCCCTGGTCGCCGGAGTTGCCGCCGCGGCGGGCGGCCGGGTTCACGGCGCGGATGGTGACCGTCCCGTCGGACGGGACCCCCGGGCCCTGTGCGGCGGCGCCGGGCACCTCGCCGGCCGCGGCCTCGGCCCCCTGTCCCTCGCGCTGCGGCGGCACCGCGCCCCAGGAGGCGGCGCCCGCCGGCGTACCGGGCGGGGCCTGGTCCGGCGAACCCCAGGAGATCCGGCGGTCGGGCTCCCCGCCGAAACCGGCCTGCCGGGAGGCATCGGCCTGCCAGGCGGCGGCCGATTCGGGGCTGGTGCCGTGCAGCCGGGCCGGGTCGTCCCAGCTCGCGGGGGCGACGTCACCGCTCTGGCGTACGGCGGGCACCGCGGAGCCGCCGGCCGCCTCCTCCTCGTCGAAGAAGACCGGGCCGGTCTCCTCGACGGCGGATGGGGGTCCCCCCTGTTCGAGCGGAGCCGAGAACTCGGGGGAGGGAGCCACACCGGGCGGCGGGGCGGGCATCGCCTCACCGTCGGCGGGCGCGGGCCGGCTGGTGCCCGGCACCCACGCGGCGCCGTTCCAGTACCGGATGTAGCCGGGGATGGACGGGTCCGGGTAGAAGCCTGGCGTGGGGCTACCGCCGGCGGATCCTGAGGTAGGGGCGCTCATATCCGAAGTCCCGTATCTGTACTCGGCCTGGTGGGTGTGGGGTGCAGTCTGCCGCAAGGCGGCGTCCACATCTATCAGACCCCGGGTTCCCACGGGGCGGTGACCGCCGACGACCACCTGGAAGAGGCGCGGGAAAAAAGTTGTACGAAGTCGTGTAAGAGTCCGGCGCCCGGCCGCTCTCTCTCCGTGCGGGACCGGTCTCGGAGCCCGCAGGGAGCGAAGAGAGGCGGACCCCATGCACACCGTGGTGGAAAGAGAGCTGGAGCTGGGCCTGGTCCTGTCGCCGGAGCGGAGCATTCCGGTGCCGGCCCGGCTAAGGTACCTGACCGATGACCCGTACGCCGTCCATGTCACCTTTCACATCGGTTCGGACGCCCCGGTCAGCTGGACGTTCGCCCGCGAACTGCTGGTCGAGGGCGTTTTCCGGCCGTGCGGCGACGGCGATGTGCGGGTGTGGCCGACGAAGCTGGACGGCCGCAGCCTGGTCTGCATAGCGCTGGACTCACCGGACGGGCAGGCCCTGCTGGAGGCGCCGGCCCCGGCGGTCTCGGCGTGGCTGGAGCGCACCCTGCGGGTGGTCCCGCCGGGGTCCGAGCAGCGGCATCTGGGCCTCGACAAAGGGCTGAGCGCACTGTTCGCGATGGCGTCCGGGGACGAACTGCGGCCGGGCGGCCCCTGGCCCGTGGACGAGGCCCCGGAGCCCGGGGCGTAAGGGGTGGCGGATGAACGGGCCGCCGCATTACGGGGGTTGACGGGCCGGGGCGTGCCGCGGCGCCGGGCGCGGACGGGCCGCCCCGGCGCCGTACGGCCCGGCGGCGGCTCAGCCCCGGTAGGCCTCCAGCAGCCGCAGCCACGCCTCGCTGATCGTGGGGTAGGAGGGCACCGCGTGCCACAGCCGCTCGATGGGGACCTCACCGGCCACCGCGACCGTCGCGGCGTGCAGCAGCTCTCCGACGCCGAAGCCGACGAAGGTGACGCCGAGCAGCACCTCCCGGTCCAGGTCGACGATCATCCGGGCCCGGCCGCGGTAGTTGTCCGCGTACAGGGACGCCCCGGCCACGGCCGACAGGTCCTGGTCGACCACCCGGATGCGGTACCCGGCCTTCTCGGCCTCGGCGGCGCTCAGGCCCACCGCGGCGGCCTCCGGATCGCTGAAGACGACCTGGGGGACGGCTCGGAGGTCCGCGGTGGCGGCGTGCGCGCCCCAGGGGTCGGACTCCAGGATCGGGACGCCCCGGGCGCGCGCGGCGATCGCGGCCCCGGCGATCCTGGCCTGGTACTTGCCCTGGTGGGTGAGCAGGGCGCGGTGGTTGACGTCGCCGACGCCGTAGAGCCAGCCGCCGGTGACCCCCTTCACCCGCAGGCTGTCATCGACGTCCAGCCAGGAGCCGTGCGGCAGTCCGACCGTGTCCAGGCCGATGTCCTCGGTGCGCGGGGCCCGGCCGGTGGCGATCAGGAGTTCATCGGCGACGATCTCGTCCCCGGAGTCCAGCAGGACGGTGACCGGGCCGCCCGGGGCTTCCCGGCGTACCTCGCGCACCTCGACGCCGGTCCGCAGGAAGACCCCGGCCTCGGCGAGCGACTCCGCGACGAGGTGGCCGGCGAACGGCTCCATCCGGGGCAGCAGCCCGTCGCCGCGGACCAGCAGCGTCACGGAGGCGCCCAGGGCCCGCCAGGCGGTGGCCATCTCGACGCCGACGACCCCGCCGCCGACCACCACCAGCCGGCCCGGCACGCTCTTGGCGCTGGTGGCGTCGCGGCTGGTCCAGGGCCTGGCCTGGGCGAGCCCGGGGATCGGGGGCAGCACCGCGCGGCTGCCGGTGCAGACCGCGACCGCGTGCCGGGCGGTGAGCACCCGGCCGCCGTTGACGACCACCCGGCGGGGCCCGGCCAGGCGCCCCTGGCCGCGCACCAGGTCGATACCGGCCGAGTCCAGCCAGCGGACCTGGCCGTCGTCCTTCCAGTACGAGGTGATGGCGTCGCGATGGGCGAGTACGGCGGAGGCGTCCAGGGGGACGTCGACGGCGTCCTTGAGGCCGGGCACCCGGCGGCCCTCGGAGCGGGCGGTGACCGGGCGCAGCAGGGCCTTGCTGGGCATACACGCCCAGTAGGAGCACTCGCCGCCGACCAGCTCACTCTCCACGATCACCGCGCTCAGCCCGGCGGCATGCGCCCGGTCGGCGAGGTTCTCACCGGTCGGCCCCGCTCCCAGCACAATGACGTCATACGCCTCATCAGCGGCTTTGGTGGCTCCGGTCGCTGCCATCGGCTCTCGCTTCCTGCGTGGGCATGAGGTGGCCCGGTGGGGCCCGGCGGGTCCTTCTGGCCATCCTCAGCCCAACGGGCCGTCAGCGCATCCGGCGTTCGACCGCTTCCTTGGCCTCGGCGAGTCCGGAGCCGGTGACCTCGCGGTGCACCTTGATCGCCTGGATCTTCTTGCCCTGCGACAGCAGCTGGTCGATCTCGGCCATCCCGGTGGGCTGCGCCTCCTCGATGCCGGCGTGCGCCAGCAGCAGGTCCACCTTGTGTTCCAGCCGGTGGAGCCGGCGCTCCAGCGTCTTGGCGCGGCGGTCGGTGGCCGAGATCAACATGACGGCGGCGAGCGCGAGAAGGGCGATGACTACGGGGAGTACGGAATCCATGGGGGCACCCTATGAGGCGGCGGCACGGGCCATGAACACGACAGTCGCGGCCGGGCCGTGCACGGTGCCGCGGACGGCCGGTGCGCCGTCCGTGAGGATCTCGCACTCGGCGTAGGCGTCCGGCCCGTCGAGGGTGAGGGTGAGCATCGGCATGGCGCCCACCCCGCGCGCGTCGGTCACCACGAACCACGGCAACTCCGGCCGGGTCACCTGCTCTTCGCTGCCGGAGTCCCCGGGTGCCTGGACGGCGTAGGTGATGTCGTCGACGCCCTGGCCGGACACCCGGAAGGTGACCATTCCCTCGCCGGGTCTGTGCGGATCGTTGATCGTCATGGGGGCAGTCAACCGTCCCTCCCCCTGCCGTGTACATCCGGGTCGCGGTCCGGGCGGGGGGTCTGGTCAGGGCAGATGCCAGATCTGGGTGGTGACGAGGAAGAAGACCGCCGCCCAGAACACCATCACGCCGGTGACGAGGCCGAGTCCGACCAGGTTCGTGCGCGCCCGGGGTGCCTCCGGGCGGGGCCGCAGCCACCGTTTGAGCAGCGGGTTCACATAGAAGGGCATGGTCACGAAGCTCATGATGAAGCTCGACAGCAGGTTACCGATGAGCAGGTTCAGCCACAGCGAGAGCTTCAGCGGGGACAGCGCCAGCGTCAGCAGCACCACGGTCGGGTAGAGGCCGACCCAGACCGCGACGGAGGTCTTGGTCTCCGAGGGCGGCGGCGCTTCCCTGCCGTTCTCCTCGAAGGCGAACCAGCTGCCGAACGAGTTGTCGATCGTGCGCATGCGGAAGTCGTGGAACTTCTGGCCCTCCGCGAGGACTTCCTGCCGCTTGCCCGAGGTCAGCCAGGCGTCGAGGTGCTCGGCGCTGTCGAAGCGGTAGAGCGTGGTCCATTCGTCCTGGAGGCCCTCGATCGGACGGAACAGCTCGGTGCCGCGAAAGCCTTCGAAGCTGCTCTCCTCCTCGTCCATCCGGTGCTGCCAGGCGAGGAAGGCGTCGACATGGTCCGGGTGGACGCGGTGGGTGACGACGACGGTCACCAGCGGGTCCGGGGTCTGGGTGCCGCCGCTGACAACCTGCTGGGTCGCGGGGCCGTCGAGGTATTTCCGGCCGCGGTCGAGATGGCGCTGCCGGGTGGCGCTGTTGATCCACGCTTGCAGATGGGCGATCGAGTCGAAGCGGTAGACGACCACCCAGTCGGGTTGCAGGGAGGTCGGCCGCGAGATCTCGGCGCCGAGGAATCCCGCGTAGCCGGCGGCCGCGGCGTTGACGTCCTCCTGCCACGCCTCGAATTCCCGCTCCAGTCCGGCGCGGATCTTCTGCCCGATGATGACCGTCGCCTCGGTGCCGGTGGGCTTTTCGGTGGTCATGTGCGCGATCCCGTCGTCACCGGCCGGCTTTCGCCGATCTGCCGGTAGAGCCGTTCCGGTGTCAGGGGCAGTGCGCGGCAGCGGACGCCCGTGGCGTCGTGGAGCGCGTTCGCCAGCGCGGGGGCCACCGGGTTGATGCAGCATTCCGCGATCCCCTTCGACCGCAGCGGGCCGACGGAATCCGACGAGTTCACCAGCAGCACCTCCGTGCGGGGGATATCGGCGTAGGTGGGAATGCGGTAATTGCGGAAGTTCGGGTTGACCATGACGCCGTCGGCGCCGACATGGTGATGCTCGGTCAGGGCGAAGCCGATGCCCTGGGCGACCCCGCCTTCCACCTGTCCGCGGACCTGCGCGGGGTTGATGATGACGGCGGCATCGGTCGCCTGGACGCTGTAAAGGATGCGGATCTCGCCCGTCACCGGATGGACAGCGAGACGGAATCCCTGCGCGTTGGAGGTGACGCTGCGCGGTGAGCCATAGGCCTTACGGGCGGCGGAGAAGCGGATACCGCGCGTTCGGGCCGTGGCGACGATTTCCGCCAGTGGCACCCGCCGGTCACCGCAGACGACGGCCTCGTCATCCATCGAGCACATCACGACATGGACGCCGGTGTGGGCGGCGGCGAATTCCAGGATGCGGTCGCGGACGGCATTGGCGGCGCGGAGTACCGCGTTGCCCGCGACGAAGAGTCCGGCGCTCGCGAAGGCGCCGGTGTCGAATCCCGTGCGGTCGGTGTCGGATTGCACCAGGCGGATGCGTGACGGTGTCGTGCCGAGCTGTTGGGCCGCGATCTGGACATGCGCGGTCGAGGTGCCCTCACCGAATTCGACGGTACCGACGGCGAGTTCGTATACGAGGTCGTCGCCGAGCGTCACCCAGGCCTCCGAAAGGTGCTCAGTCGGCGGCGCGGTTTCGTGCAGGGAACTCGCGACGCCGTTCCCGACCAGCCAACCGGGCCCGGGGGACGGCTCCCCGGCGTTCCGGGCCATCGCCTGATCCACCAGATCGATGCACGTGCCGAGCCCGTCCTCGGTGAACAGCACGTCATCGGGGCCCTCCGCCATGGAGACGAGAGGATCGCCCGGCCGCACGATATTGCGGCGGCGCAGTTCGAGCGGGTCCATGTGCAGGGCGAGGGCGAGTTCGTCCATCGCGCATTCCACGGCGAAGGCCGGCTGGGTCATGCCGTAGCCGCGCAGAGCGCCGCTCGGCACGGTGTTGGTGTAGACGGAGTACGCGTCGTACTTCTTGTGGGGGCAGCGGTAGAGCATGACGGCGGCGCCGCCCGCGAACAGCGTTTGGCCGGCGTGGTTGCCGTAGGCGCCGGTGTTCGAGACATTGCGGACCTGGAGGGCCGTGAGCTTTCCGTTCGCCGTCGCGCCGAGCGTGACCGTCAGCGTCATCGGATGCCGTGGCGAGGCGGTGGTGAATTCCTCTTCCCGGGTGTATTCGAAGCAGACCGGCCGCCCGGTGTCGAGGGTGGCGAGCGCGGCCAGATCCTCCGAGATCACTTCCTGTTTGCCGCCGAAGCCGCCGCCCACGCGTGCGCAGAACACCCGGAGCTGGTCGGGGCGCAGCGCGAACAGACGGGCCAGTTTGACCTTGGCGATCGACGGCGACTGCGAACTGGTGCGGACGTTCAGCCGGCCGTTCTCCATCCAGGCGATCGAGCCATGCGTCTCCAGATGCGCATGCTGCACACGCGGGGAGAAGTACGTGCCCTCGTGCATCACGTCCGCCTCGGCGAATCCCGCGTCGATATCGCCGATCTGTGAATGGATCTCGACCAGGATGTTGTGGACGGGATCCAGGACGAACGGGTCGACCGGGCCGTGCAGTTGTGGCGCCCCGTCGGCCATCGCCTCTTCGGCGTCGAATACCGCGGGCAGCACCTCGTATTCCACGGCGACCCGGCGGCAGCCCTCCTCCGCCGCCCCGACGGTGTCGGCCAGGACCGCGACGACGCGCTGGCCGACGAAGCGGACCGTGCGGTCGAGGAGGTAGGTGTCGTCCGGATCCACCAGATGGTCGGTGTGGATCGCCGTGCTGAAGCGTCTGCGCGGCACGTCCTCCCAGGTGTAGACCCGGTGCACGCCGGGGACCGCGAGTGCGGCGGTCTTGTCGATCGAGACGATGCGGGCGTGTGCGTGGGGCGAGTGCAGCACCTTGAGGTGCAGCATGCCGTCGAGGTGGGTGTCCATCGTGAAGGCGGCGCGGCCGGTGACCACGTCCTCGGCCGCGGGCGCGCTGACGCTCGTGCCGACGGCTTTTCCCGGTGCGGCCTTCGCCACGCCGACGACGCCTTTCACCGCGTCCTCGATGCCCCGGTAGCCGGTGCAGCGGCAGAGATTGCCTTTCAGCGCCCGCGGCAGATCCGCTTTCTGGGCCTCGGTGAAGGTGGCCGACGTCATGATCATTCCCGCCGTGCAGAAACCGCACTGGAATCCCGGGGCGTCGCGGAACTGCCGCTGCACCGGATGCAGATTGCCGGGTGCGCCGAGCCCTTCGATCGTCGTCACCTCGCGGCCGTCCGCGCGGAAGGCGGGGGTGATGCAGCTGTGTACGGGAGCGCCGTCCAGCCATACCGTGCAGGCGCCGCAATCGCCCGCGTCACAGCCCTTTTTGACGCCGAAGTGGCCGAGCGCGCGGAGAAAGGTGCGCAGGCACTGACCGGGGTCCGGTTCCTCGTCGAAGCTCCTGCCGTTCACGCGGTAGGTCATCCCGGGCTCCCAGCCATGAGTTCACGACGGATTTCCTCGGCGAAATGCTGTGTCAGGTGATGGCGGTGACCGGGTGTTCCGTTGGGATCGTCGAACCAGATATCGGCGGGGAGGTCGTCGATGCGCTGCCGCAGCATCCGGTCATCGGGCAGGGTGTCGAAGCCGATACGTACCGGCCGGGTGGTACCGGCGGTGAGGGTGAGCAGCAGATCGCTCGTTCCCGGTGTCTGCGTACCGATGAGGAAGACCGTCGAGCGGCCGAGGCGGGTCAGCGAGAAGCGGCGGTGCGCGGTGCGTTTCCGCAGGGCGTGCGCGGGAATGTCGATGCGCCGCAGGATTTCCCCGGGGGCCAGAACGTTCTCGTTGTCGCCGGTCACGAAGGAAAGGGCGTCGACGGTGCGGGCGGACCCGTCGGCGGCCCAGAGTTCGTACCGCGCCTCCAGGGCGACCGTCAGCGTGATCATGGGACCGGCCGGCAGGGACATACAGATATTGCCGCCGACGGTGGCCGCGCTCCAGACCTTGAACGAGGACAGGAACGCCTCACAGCTCTTGGTGAAAAGCGGGGCCGCGATCCACTCCGCCGGCGGCTGATAGGCGTACAGCTCGCTGATGGTGCAGGTCGCGCCGATGCCGAGCCCCGCCTCGCTCGGGACGAGGGAGTCCCAGCGCAATGTCGTCAGGTCGATCAGCCGGTGCAGGTCCGGCTGCTCCTCGGAGTACAGCCAGGTGCCGCCGGCGAGCCAGGCATCGCCCGGGTGCCAGTCCGCGCCCGGCCGGGCGGCCGGTCGCCGGACGACTTCGGTGATGGTGTGGAGGTCCATGGGAATTGCTCTCCCTCACGACGAAAATCGTGCGCGCGGGCACCATCGAGCGGCGTAATCCCGGTATTGGCCGCTGCGGTCGGGCTTCTCACGACAAGGACCGGCGGGCGCGTAATTCTTGTTCAGGATAGGCAGAGGGGCCCGACCCCGCCATGTCAGTAACCCCGCCACGTCAGGAACTCGGCGGGACCGCACTCTTCCTGCGCGTGCTGACGACCGCGGGTAAAATACGCGGCCGGACGGTAAGGAATGGCGCCGGGCCGGTGCGCTTCAGAGGAGCCGAATTCCCGTGCGCTGCACGCCCTCCCGTGGACCTCAGAAAAGCTTGCCGGGGTTGAGAATGCCCAGCGGGTCGAAGACGTCCTTGATGCCGCGCTGCAACTCCAGCCCCACCGGCCCCAGTTCGCGCGCCAGCCACTCCTTCTTCAGGACGCCGACGCCGTGCTCACCGGTGATGGTGCCACCCAGCTGGAGGCCGAGCGCCATGATGTCGTCGAAGGAGGCACGGGCCCGGCGGGACTCGTCCGGGTCGGCGGCGTCGAAGCAGACCGTGGGGTGGGTGTTGCCGTCCCCCGCGTGGGCGCAGACACCGATGGTCAGGCCGTACTTCTCGGCGATGGCGGCGGTGCCGTCGAGCATCTCGGCGAGCCGGGAGCGCGGGACGCACACATCGTCGATCATCGTGGCGGATTTGACCTGTTCCAGCGCGGTCAGGGTCAGCCGGCGGGCCTGGAGCAGCAGATCGGACTCGGCGGCGGTCTCGGCGGGCACGACCTCGGTGGCGCCGGCCGCGGTGCACAGCGCGCCGACGGCGGCGAGGTCGGCGGCCGGCTCGGGGGTGTCGAAGGCGGCCAGCAGCAGCGCCTCGGTGCTGTCCGGCAGGCCCATCTGCGCCATGGCGTTGACCGCGCGGATGCTCGTACGGTCCATCAGCTCCAGCAGTGCCGGGGCGTGGCCGCGGGCCATGATCTCGCAGACGGCTTCGCAGGCCGCCGCGGTGGAGGGGAACTCGGCGGCCAGCGCTAGCTGTTGCGGCGGCTCCGGCTTGAGCGCGAGGACGGCGCGGACGACGATGCCCAGACTGCCCTCGGAGCCGACGAACAGCCGGGTGAGGTCGTAGCCCGCGACGCCCTTGGCGGTGCGCCGGCCGGTGGTCAGCAGCCGCCCGTCGGCGAGGACGATGTCCAGGCCGAGGACGTACTCGGCGGTGACGCCGTATTTGACGCAGCACAGGCCGCCGGAGGCGGTGCCGATGTTCCCGCCGATGGAGCACTCCTCCCAACTGGAGGGATCCGGCGGGTAGTAGAGGCCGTGCTCGTTCACCGCGCGGGACAGCACGGCGTTGATGACACCGGGTTCGACCACCGCGATCCGGTCGACGGGATTGATCTCGATGATCCGGTCCATCTTGACCAGCGAGAGCACGAGGCAGCCGTCGGAGGCGTTGGCGGCACCCGACAGCCCCGTACGCGCGCCCTGCGGGACGACCGGGACCCGCAGCTCGGTGGCCGTCCGCATGATGTGCTGGACCTGCTCGACGGTGCGCGGCAGCACGACCACGGCGGGCGTCCCGGCCTCGCAGAAGCTCGCCATGTCGTTGGCGTAGGAGCCGGTGATGTCGGGGTCGGTCAGGATCGCTTCACCCGGGAGCCCGGCGCGCAGACGTGCGATGAGGTCCATACCCTCAGCCTCGCATCCGCGGGCCGCACACGGAAGATCGTGTACGGCCCGCCGGGGGTGTGCGGTGCGGCAGGAGGTCAGAGGTTGCCGCGCCGCTCCTGCTCCCGCTCGATCGCCTCGAAGAGGGCCTTGAAGTTGCCCTTGCCGAAGCCCATGGAGCCGTGCCGCTCGATCATCTCGAAGAACACGGTCGGCCGGTCCTGGACCGGCTTGGTGAAGATCTGGAGCAGATAGCCGTCCTCATCCCGGTCGACCAGGATCTTCAGCTCGCGGAGCGTCTCCACCGGCACCCGGGTCTCACCGGCCCACTCGCCGAGGGTGTCGTAGTAGGAGTCGGGGGTGTCCAGGAATTCCACGCCGGAGGCGCGCATCGCCCGGACGCTGGCGACGATGTCGTTGGTGGCCAGCGCGATGTGCTGGACGCCGGGGCCGCCGAAGAACTCCAGGTACTCGTCGATCTGCGACTTCTTCTTCGCGATCGCGGGCTCGTTGATCGGGAACTTGACCTTGAGGGTGCCGTCGGCGACGACCTTGGACATCAGCGCGCTGTACTCGGTGGCGATGTCGTCGCCCACGAACTCCTTCATGTTCGTGAAGCCCATGACCTTGTTGTAGAAGGCCACCCACTCGTTCATCTTGCCGAGTTCGACGTTGCCGACGCAGTGGTCGATGGCCTGGAAGCGCCGCGGGCCGGTCTCCACCAGCGGCTCGACGGCGGCGAAACCGGGCAGGTAGGGGCCGTCGTAGCCGGTGCGCTCGACGAGGGTGTGCCGGGTCTTGCCGTAGGTGGCGATGGCCGCGAGGACGACGGTGCCGTGCTCGTCCTTGATGTCGTGCGGCTCGATCAGGCCGGTGGCGCCCTGGGCGACGGCGTGCTCGTAGGCGGCGCGGGCGTCCGGGACCTCGATGGCGAGGTCGATGACGCCGTCGCCGTGGGCCGCGACATGGTCGGCGAGGAAGTGGCCCCACTCGGTGGTGGGCTTGATGACGGAGGTGAACACGAACCGGGCGCCGCCGGATTCGAGCACATAACTCGCGGTCTCCCGGCTGCCGTTCTCCGGACCGGAGTAGGCGACGCGCTTCATGCCGAAGGCGGTCGAGTAGTAGTGCGCGGCCTGCTTGGCGTTCCCGACGGCGAAGACGACCGCGTCCATCCCCTTGACCGGGAAGGGGTCCGCCTGCCGGGTCGCGCCGGGGGTGGTGGTCTGAGGGTGCATCGTGGTGTCTGCCATGGCCGCAGAGTCTCTCCGATCCACAAGGTGCGCAATAGTTCGCGATTCCTCTGGGCACTATGCCTAGCGAAACGGCGCCATTGTCGGGCTATCTGTACATGATGACCATCAAAAGCGAAGGGACAGCCGATGGCGATCGATCATTTGGACGGGGCGCTGCTGGAGCTGCTCGCCGAGGAGCCGCGGATCGGGGTGCTGGAGGCGTCCCGGCGACTGGGGGTGGCGCGCGGGACGGTCCAGGCCCGGCTCGACCGGCTTCAGTCGAATGGAGTGATCCGGGGCTTCGGACCGGAGGTGGACCCGGCGGCGCTCGGCTATCCCGTGACCGCTTTTGCCACGTTGGAGATCAAACAAGGGCAAGGGAATGACGTACGCGCCCACTTGACGACCGTTCCCGAGGTGTTGGAACTGCATACAACGACGGGACATGGGGACATGCTGTGCAGGCTCGTGGCCCGTTCCAACGCCGATCTACAGCGGGTGATCGACCGGGTTGTGGGCTTTGATGGCATCGTGCGGGCCTCGACGGCAATCGTGATGGAAAATCCGGTTCCGTTGCGGATCATCCCGCTGGTGAAACAAGCATCGGGAGACTGAACCGAGGAGACCGAGTGAGCTTCTGGGAGTACGTCGGCACCCGGCACGCCCAGCTGCTGACGGATACGTATCAGCACGCCAGCGCGGTCTTCCAGTGCATGGTGCTCGCCACCCTGCTGGGGGTCCTGATCGCCGTGGCGACCTATCGCAGCGAGTGGGCGGGCAACCTCGCCACCGTCTCGACCGCCACCATCCTGACCATCCCCTCCCTGGCCCTGATCGGTCTGCTGATCCCGATCGTCGGCCTCGGCGTCCCCCCGACGGTGATCGCCCTGACCCTGTACGGGCTGCTGCCGGTGGTCCGTAACGCCATCGTCGGGCTGCGCGGGGTGGACCCGGATCTGGTCGACGCGGCCAGGGGCATCGGGATGTCACGCACCGCCCAGCTCTTCCGCGTCGAACTGCCGCTGGCCTGGCCGCCCATCCTCACCGGCATCCGGGTCGCCACCCAGATGCTGATGGGCATCGCCGCCATCGCCGCCTTCGCCTCCGGCCCCGGCCTGGGCAACGAGATCTTCCGCGGGATCGCCTCGCTGGGCAGCGCCAACTCCCTCAACCAGGTGCTCTCCGGCACCCTCGGGATCGCCATCCTCGCTCTTCTCTTCGACGCCGCGTACGTCCTGATCGGACGCCTGACCATCTCCAGGGGGATCCGTGCCTGAGACGACCGATACCACCCCGGCCTCCGGGGCCAGAATCCATCTGGAGAACCTGACGAAGATCTACCCGGGGAACCCCACTCCCGCGGTGGACAACGTCAATCTGGAGGTCAAGGCCGGCGAGATCGTGATCTTCGTGGGGCCCTCGGGCTGCGGCAAGTCCACCTGCCTGAAGATGATCAACCGGCTGATCGAGCCGACCCACGGGCGGATCCGGATCGGCGACGAGGACGTCACCGACATGGACCCGGTCAAGCTGCGCCGCAAGGTGGGCTACGCCATCCAGGCGTCCGGCCTCTTCCCGCACATGACGGTCGCCCAGAACATCGGCCTGGTCCCGAAGATGATCGGCTGGTCCAAGAGCCGGGTGCGCAACCGGGTCGAGGAGATGCTCGACCTGGTCGGCCTGGACCCGCGCGAATTCCACGGCCGCTATCCGCGCCAGCTCTCCGGCGGCCAGCAGCAGCGCGTCGGCGTGGCCCGCGCGCTGGCCGCCGACCCGCCCGTCCTGCTGATGGACGAGCCGTTCGGCGCCGTCGACCCGATCACCCGCGACCACCTCCAGGACGAGCTGATCCGGCTCCAGCACGAGCTGCACAAGACCATCTGCTTCGTCACCCACGACTTCGACGAGGCCATCAAGCTCGGCGACCGCATCGCGGTGCTCCGCGAGCAGTCGCACATCGCCCAGTTCGACACCCCCGAAGCCATCCTCACCAACCCGACGGACGACTTCGTCTCCGGTTTCGTGGGCGCCGGGGCGGCACTCAAGCGGCTGAACCTGACCCGCGTACGGGACGTGGGCGTGGTCGAATTCCCCACCGCCGGCCTCGACGACCCCCTGGAGAGCATCTTCGACCGGCTGCGCTCCGGCTCCCACAACGAACTGCTGCTGCTGGACCGCAACGGCCGCCCGTACAAATGGCTGCGCCGCGGCGACCTGGCCCGGGCCAGGGAATCACTGGCCCGGGCCGGCACCCTGGTCCAGCACACGGTGTCCCGGGACGCGACGCTGCGCGACGCACTGGAGGCGGTACTCACCGACAGCGCGGGCCGGGCCGCGGTCACCGGGCGGCGCGGCGAGTACATCGGCGTGGTCGACATGGCGACGCTGATGAACAACGTCCATGAACTGCTGGAGGCGGACCGCCTCGAAGCGATCGAGCATCAGCACCAGCTCCAGGAGCGGCGCGCCCGCCAGACCCAGATGGAGCAGGAGGGCCTGGCCGGGGCGGGCGGCCCCGAGGGCGGTCCGGGGAGCGTCGTATGAGCACCGGCGGCGGGAGCGACGGCAGCCCGCGCCGGAGCGAGCGGCACCCGAGCGATCACGAGGCGCTGGCCTTCAAGGACGAGGTCGAGATGTCCCAGCGGGAGCTGGCCACCGGGGAGGCGCCCGTCCCGTCCGCACGGGCCGGCCTGCGCCGGATCAGCTGGCAGAAGTGGACCTTCATGCCGGCCTTCCTGGTGCTGGCGCTGCTCGCCACCTGGCTGTGGTTCCGCGGCGCCCGGCTGGACTCCATCGCCCATCAGGCGGTGGACAACGGCAAGGTGTGGCTGGCGTTGCAGCAGCACATCAAGCTCACCGCGATCTCCACCTTCTTCGTGCTGATCATCGCGATCCCGCTGGGCATCGCCCTGACCCGGTCCAAGCTCCGCCGGGCCACCCCGGTCGCGATGGCCTTCGCCAACCTCGGGCAGGCGGTGCCGGCCCTGGGTCTGCTGGTGCTGCTGGTGATCTGGCTGGGCATCGGCGCCCGGTCGGCGATCGTCGGCATGGTCATCTACGCCGTGCTGCCGGTGCTCGCCAACACCATCGCCGGGCTGCGCGGTATCGATCCGACGCTGACCGAGTCCGCCCGTGGCATCGGCATGTCCCCCACGGGCGTGCTGACCAAGGTCGAGCTCCCGCTGGCCGTACCGCTGATCCTGGCCGGTGTCCGGACCGCGCTGGTGCTGAACGTCGGCACCGCGACGCTGGCGACCTTCGGCGGTGGCGGCGGTCTCGGGGACCTGATCTCGGCGGGGATCGTCACCCAGCGGATGCCCGTCCTCATCCTCGGCTCCGTACTGACCGTGGCGCTCGCCCTGCTGGTCGAATGGCTGGCCTCGCTGGCCGAACTGCTGCTCCGCCCGCGCGGTCTGGAGGTGACGGCATGAGCAGGCACCCCCGCCCGGCACTCCGCCCCCGGCGCCGCCCCGCCACCCGGTTCACCGTCGCCCTGCTGGCCGCCGCCGTCCTCGGCGGGTGCGGCCTGGTCAGCGGCAGTGCGATGTCCGACAACGTGCTGCCGGGCCCGAAGGCGGGCTATCCGGGCCGCCCGCTCACCGGGGCGCATCTGACCGTGACCTCGAAGGAGTTCACCGAGCAGATCGTCCTCGGCCAGATCATGGGGCTGGCCTTCCAGGCGGCCGGCGCCCTGGTCCTCGACAAGACCAGCATCCAGGGGTCGATCGGCGCCCGGGAGGCCGTCAAAACCGGCACGGCGGACGCCGCGTACGAGTACACCGGCACCGGTTGGATCACCTACCTCGGCCACACCAAGCCGATCGTCAACCCCTACAAGCAGTGGAAGGCGGTCCGCGACGAGGACCGGAAGAACGGCATCGTCTGGCTCCCGGCCTCGAAGCTGAACAACACCTACGCGCTGGCGCTGAACTCCGCGAACTTCAAGAAGCTGGGGGTGCACAACCTCTCGGAGGTCGCGGCGCTGTCCCACAAGAACCCCGGCGCCGTGACGCTGTGCGTGGAGAACGAGTTCGCCACCCGCAACGACGGGCTGCCGGGCATGGCGCGCGCCTACGGCATGAACATCCCGTCCGCCAACATCCGCAAGATGACCGGCGGTGTCGTATACACCGAGACGGAGAAGGGCACCTGCGCGTTCGGCGAGGTCTTCACCACCGACGGCCGGATCAAGGCGATGCATCTGCACGTCCTCGCCGATGACAAGCACTTCTTCCCCAACTACAACGTCGCCCCGGAGATCAACGCCAAGGCCCTGAAGAAGTACCCGGCGATGGCCGAGGTGCTGGCCCCGGTCACCAAGGCCCTCAACAACACCGTCGCCCAGGAGCTGAACCGCAAGGTCGACGTGGACGGCGAGGACCCGCACGAGGTCGCGAAGGACTGGCTGGTGCGGGAGGGGTTCATCAAGGAGGGGTGAGGGGCGCGTCCGGGGGGGGCGCCTCAGCAGCTGGGGACCTTGCCCCCGGTCCGCAGCGCCTTCAGGGAGTCCATCGCGCCGTCGAGGGTGCTGATCGGGATCAGCCGCAGCCCCTTCGGCAGCTCCGCCCGCGCGTCCGTGCACTCCTTGCGCGGGACGAGGAAGACCGTGGCGCCGTCCCGCCGCGCCGCCTGCGTCTTCAGCGGGACGCCGCCGACGGCGCCGACCTTGCCGCCGGCCGTGATCGTCCCGGTGCCGGCGATGGTGTGCCCGCCGGTCAGGTCATGGCCCGCGCCGTCGCCGTCCAGCTTGTCGACGATGCCCAGGGCGAACATCAGCCCGGCGCTCGGCCCGCCGACGTCCGCGAGGCTCAGCTTGACCTTGATGTCCTGTCCGGACTTGCCGAGCTGCCCGAGCGCGGCGCTGGTGGCGCTGTCCTGGGACTCCCGCATCTGCTGCGCGTTGTGCTCGGAGATCTCCTCGGTGTTCTCCCCTACGGGGTAGACCGCCTCCCGCGGCATCACGGCCTCGTCCGTACGGAACCAGCCCTTGACGATGTCCGGCAGATGGACGGTGGCCTCCGGGCCGGTCGCCACGATCGAGGTCATCCGCAGCTGCCCGCTCGTCTTCCGGGTCCGCGCGCCGCTGATGGTGATCACCGGCTTGCCCTCGTCGTTACCGAGGACATTCGCCGTCATGCCGGGGTACGCGAGCGCGTACGGCAGCGGGGCGAGGACCGCGGTGACGAGGAGGGCGAGGACGAGGGCGGTGCAGACCGCCAGGGCTCGGGTGCGTGCAGACACCTTGCCACCCTAAATGACCCCCGCCTCACCAGGGCCTTAAGGCGCTGCCGCCTCACGACACGGCCACCGCCCCTTCACACCCCGCGACCCCGTCCGCACCCAGGGCCTCAGCGGAGCGCCTCGGACACCTCCCGGGCCGCGTCGACCACCCGCGGTCCGACCCGCTCGGAGACCGTGTCGGCGAGCATCACCACGCCCACGCTCCCCTCGATACCGCTCACCCCGAGCAGCGGAGCCGCCGCACCGCTCGCGCCGGCCTCCAACTCCCCGTGTGTCAGGGCGAGTCCGGCGTCCTGGGTGCGGCCCTGCCGGGCCTTGAGTATCGCCCGCCCGGCGGCTCCCCGGTCCAGCGGATGGCGGAAACCGGCCCGGTAGGCCACGTGGTAATCGGTCCAGGTCGGCTCCACCACGGCCACCGCCAGCGCCTCCGTGCCGTCGACGAGGGTGAGATGCGCGGTGGCCCCCACGTCCTCGGCGAGCGACCGCAGCGCGGGCAGCGCGGCCTCCCTGACCAGCGGATGCACCTGACGGCCCAGGCGCAGCACGCCCAGGCCCACCCGGGCCCGGCCGCCGAGATCGCGGCGCACCAGGGCGTGCTGCTCCAGCGTGGCCAGGAGGCGGTAGACCACCGTGCGGTTGACGCCGAGCTTGTGGGACAGCTCGGTGACGGTCAGCCCGTGATCCGTGTCGGCGAGGAGTTTGAGGACACGCAGCCCTCGGTCGAGTGTCTGGGAGGTCTCTGCGGTCACGACGCCCTCCTGGGTGAGTGGCGGCCCTCGGGCGCGACGCGCTGCGGTTCACGGAGCAGCGCGCGCTAGAGGCCGCCGGCCGCATGGCACCGGCTGCGCTCCGCGGCGGCGCTGCCACGGGGCGTGTGCGTGACCGGGACAGTAGCGAGCCGGTTCGGTGAGCGGAAGAGTCCGTCCAGAATCCGGTCGCCCGCGCCCGGAATATCCCTGTACGTCCGCCCAGAGCGTCCTGTTGTGCTCCGTGTGGTGTTTCAGGGAGGGCTACGGCGTTATCGGGGTGCTATGGGGCGGACGTGCCCGGCACCGCACAGCGGTCCCGTCGGGGGGTACGCAAGAGGGCGGCGCACCGTCCACGGCACACCGCCCCGCCCACGGGCCGACGCGGACTCACCGCATCCGCGTCGCCCACTCCCGGACCTTCTTGATCCGCTCACCGAGCTGCCCGGCCGTGGCCTCCGCGCTCGGCGGCCCGCCGCACACCCGCCGCAGCTCGGTGTGGATCACCCCGTGCGGCTTCCCGCTCTGATGCACATACGCGCCGACCAGCGTGTTCAGCTGCTTCCTCAGCTCCAGCAGCTCCTTGTGCGTGACCACCGGCCGCCGCTCGGCCGGCAGCTCCAGCAGATCGGCTTCCTCATCCGGCCGCTTCTTGCTGTGCGCGATCTGCCGCGCCTGCCGCTTCTGCAACAGCATCTGCACCTGGTCGGGCTCCAGCAGCCCGGGGATGCCGAGGTAGTCCTGCTCCTCCTCGCTGCCCGCGTGCGCCTGCATACCGAACTCGGCACCGTCGTAGAGCACCCGGTCGAAGACCGCCTCCGACTCCAGCGCCTCGAACGAGAACTGCTCCTGCTCGCCGGTGTCCTCGTCCTGCTCCTTGTTCACCTCGTCCATCTCCTTCTCGGACTCGGCGTAGGGGTCTTCCTCCCCGTCCTTCTTCGGCTTGTCGAGCACATGATCGCGCTCGACCTCCATCTCATTGGCGAAGCCGAGCAGGTTCGGGACGGTGGGCAGGAAGACCGAGGCGGTCTCACCACGCTTACGGGAGCGCACGAAACGCCCCACGGCCTGCGCGAAGAACAGCGGCGTCGAGATCGTGGTGGCATACACCCCGACCGCCAGCCGCGGCACGTCGACACCCTCGGACACCATCCGGACCGCGACCATCCAGCGGTCCTGGGAATGCGCGAAGTCATCGATGCGCTGCGAGGCCCCGGAGTCGTCGGACAGCACCAGAGTGGCGCCCTCCCCGGTGATCTCCCGGATCAGCTTCGCGTACGCCCGCGCCTGCTCCTGGTCGGTGGCGATCACCAGCGCCCCGGCATCCGGAATCGACTTACGGACCTCGCTCAGCCGGCGGTCGGCGGCGCGCAGCACATTGGGCATCCACTCACCGCGCGGATCCAGCGCCGTACGCCACGCCTGCGAGACCGCGTCCTTGGTCATCGGCTCGCCCAGCCGCGCCGCGATCTCGTCACCCGCCTTCGTCCGCCAGCGCATATTGCCGCTGTAGGAGAGGAAGATGACCGGCCGGACCACGCCGTCGCCCAGCGCGTTGCCGTAGCCGTAGGTGTAGTCGGCCGAGGAACGCCGGATGCCGTCGTTCCCCTCCTCATACGTCACGAACGGAATCGGGTTCGTGTCGGACCGGAACGGCGTACCGGTCAGCGCCAGCCGCCGGGTCGCCGGCTCGAACGCCTCCAGACACGCCTCGCCCCATGACTTCGAGTCACCGGCGTGATGGATCTCATCGAGAATCACCAGCGTCTTGCGCTGCTCGATCCGGTTGCGGTGCAGCATCGGCCGGACACCCACACCGGCATAGGTGATCGCCACACCGTGGTACTCGCGGCCCAGCGGCCCCGCGCTGTACTCCGGATCGAGCTTGATACCTATCCGGGCCGCCGCCTCCGCCCACTGCTTCTTCAGATGCTCGGTCGGTGCGACGACCGTCACCTGCTGCACGACGTGATGATGCAGCAGCCACGAGGCAAGCGTGAGCGCGAAGGTCGTCTTGCCGGCGCCCGGCGTCGCGACGGCGAGAAAGTCTCTCGGCTGCGTCTGGATGTAGCGGTCCATGGCCGCCTGCTGCCAGGCACGCAGCTTGTTCGCGGTACCCCAAGGGGCCCGCCCCGGAAAGGCCGGGGACAGGTGATGGTTATTGGTGGCGCTGGTGGTGGTAGTCACGGTCTCCGTCGGCTGGACTCGGGGATCGGCAACCGCGCCACCCTATCGCTGCGACTCGGCTCGCTTCCCACGCAGTCGGCTTTATCGCCGCGGGGCTCCCCGCCGTTTCGCTGCGCTTTGCTTCGGCCGACGTTTTCGGCTGTCCCGCCGTTGCGCCTGGCGGCGGGCGGGGTCCGCTGCGCGGGGCTGTCGGGGTGCGGTGACGGGCCTCCGCGGGTGGGGGTTTCCGGACTGCTTCGCTTTACGTCCGGAAACCCCCACCCGCTCCGACCCGCCCCTCCCGTTGAGGGGTGGGAAGAAGGCCGGTGGGGGCGCATGTTGGTGGTCCGGTGCGCCTTGTCGATCACATGCCATGGGGGCGGGAGTGGGCACGAGCACGGGCGTGGGCATCGGCGTAGGGATGGGCATGGGTGGCCCGCCCCCACTCACCGTCACTCACTCCCCCAACGGGAGGGGACGGGCCGGAGGGGCCGGTGTGTGGGACGTAAAGCGAAGCAGTCCCACACACCGGCCCCGGAGGTCCGTCACCGCACCCAACAGCCCCGCGCAGCGGACCCGGCCCGCCGCAGGCGCAACGGCGAGAAACCCACACGGCGGGACAGCCGAAAACGTGGGGCGGCTACTTAACGCGGGTCGCCGCCACCGAACCGGCGAGCGCGACCAACGCCATCGTCGCGAACACGACGGCAAAGGCCGAGGCCGCGGAATGGCCAGCCGCGGCGGCAGCCGCAGACGCATGCGCAGCAATCTCGCCGCCGCCGAACGCGACGAACAACACACCGCTCAGGCCGACGAACGTCACGTTGCCCAGCGCGTCCGACATCTGGAGGGACGCGGAGTTACTGCCGGCCTCCTCGGGGCGGGACAGTTTCAGGAGCAGGACGCCGGCGCTGGAGATGTTCAGGCCCATGCCGAAGCCGCCGATCGTCCAGGCCGCCGCGACGATCCCGGCCGGTACTCCGTCGATCAAGGCCAGCGGCACCAGCGCGATGGCCAGCGCCAGGAACACCATGCCGAGGACCATCAGCCGTTCCCGGTGCGGTTCCAGGCGCGGCCGGCTCTGTACGTAGGAGCCGAGGGCCCAGGTGAGGCCGCCGCCGGTGAGCGAGAGTCCGGCGAGGGTGGCGGAGAGTCCGCGCTGGGTGACCAGCATCAGCGGGATGAAGCTCTCGGCGGCGACCAGCGCCCCGGCGGCCAGCCCGCGCAGCAGCACCACGCTCGGCAGGCCGCGCGCCGCCCGGAACGTACCGCGGGGCAGCAGCCGGACGATGCTGGGCGCCAGCAGTGCCAGTCCGACGGCGGCGGGCAACAGCGCGGGCCAGGCGGGGTGCTGGCCCGCGTATTGCAGCAGGCAGGCGCCCACCGCGACGGCCAGCGCGAGCAGACAGCGCCGGCTGCCCAGCACCTGCCGTACGCCGCCCGCCGGGGCCGGCCGGGTCCGCGGCAGGGTGCGCAGCGCGGGCAGCATCACCAGGAGCGGCAGCAGTATCAGGGCGGGGATGGCGAGGAAGACCCAGCGCCAGCCGAGGTGTTCGGTGACGGTCCCGGCGACCAGCGGCCCGACGATCACCGGCACCACCCAGGCCGCCGAGAACGACGCCATGATCGACGGCCGCAGCCGCTCGGGATAGGCGCGCCCGACGACGACGTAGAGCGAGACCACCACCAGCCCGCCGCCGATGCCCTGCACCCCGCGGCCCACGATGAACATCCCCATGCTCCCGGCGGCGCCCGCGATCAGCAGCCCCGTCCCGAACGCGGCGATCCCGCTGAACAGCGGCCCGAGCGGCCCCCGCCGGTCGCTCCACTCCCCCGCGAGCGCCATCGCGAACAGACTCGCCGTGAAGAACGCGGAGAAGCCGAAGGCGTACAGCCCGATGCCGTCCAGGGCGCGAGCGGCAACCGGCATCGCGGTGTTCACGGCACTCGCCTCGAAGGCGACGAGCGAGACGACGGAGATGATGCCAAGGGTGAGCGCCCGATGGGCCCGGCCGAGAATGCCGCCGCCCGGCCCGTCGTCGCCCCTGTCGTCGACGGGCCGGGCGGGGTGGCCGGGGGTGGCGGTGGTATCCGCGACGGGGGTGGCGAAGGTCTCCGCGCCGGGGAGGGTGGCGATCCCTCCGTCGGGTGCGGCGTCGGTGGCCTCGGCGGTGCCGATCCCGATGCCGGTGCCCTCGTGGGCGCCATTGCCTATGCCGGAGCCCTCGTCGGTGCCGAGGTGGGGGCCGACGCCCCCATCGGTGCCGAAGTGAGGGTCGGCGCCCTCGCCGGTACCAAGGTGGGAGCCGGTCCCAGAACCCGTACCCGGACCCGTACCCGTGCCGGCGCCGGTGCCGAAGTCGTGCGGGCGGTCAGCAGTCATCGGGCCAGCGTAAGGGCCGTACGCCGCTGACGCCCCTGGCGGAGGACGGGGATCGGATCGGTCATCGGTCCTACGCCGCCGGCCCACCCGGACCGCTCCGCCCCGCCTTCATCGCCACACATCGGGCAGGCTGTCCGTATGCCGCACTTCCCTTCGTACGACGACGTCGAGCTCCACTACCGCGTGCTCGGCCCGGCCGACTCCCCCCTGCCGCCCCTGGTGTGCCTGGCCGGCGGGCCCGGGCGGGACGCCGCGTATCTGGGCGACCTCGGCGGCCTGGCCGCACACCGGCAGCTGATCGTTCCCGACAGCCGCGGCACCGGCGACTCCCCGGCCGCCGCCGACCCGGCCCGCTATGCCTTCCCGCAGCTCGCCGAGGATCTGGAGGCGCTCCGGGCGCATCTGGGCCTGGAGCGGTTCGCGCTGCTCGCGCACGACGCGGGGGCCGCGGTCGCGCAGGCGTACGCGGCGGGGTATCCGCAGCGGCTGACCCGGCTGGCGCTGGTCTGCCCCGGCTCCCGTTTGCAGGGCGAACTCCCCGACGACGCACGGGAGATCTTCGAGGCCCGCCGCCACGAGGAGTGGTGGCCGGAGGCCTCGGCGGCGCTGGAGCAGCTGACCGAGGCGACCGACCTGAGCGAGGTACGGGAGCTGCTGTTCGCCGCGGCACCGCTCGCCTACGGCCGCTGGGACGAGCCCCAGCGGGCCCATGCCGCCACGGAGGGCGAGCAGTTGGGACCGGTGCCACGGGCCGGCTTCTGGCAGGGCGTGGACGAGCAACTGCGGCTGACCCTGCTGACCGGCCTGCGTGAGGTGACCTGCCCGGTGCTGGTGGTGACCGGCGACCGGGACGGCGTGACCGGCATGCAAGCGGGCGAACTGGTCGCCGCCTCGTTCCCCGACGCACAGGTACACCCCCTGCACGGCGTGGGCCACTACCCCTGGGTGGACGAACCACCCCTGTTCGCCGAACTGGTGGAGACCTTCCTCCACGCAACGTAAGCCCCCCCGCCCCGCCAAGCTCCCGTCCCCCGACGGCCCTCGAAGGCCCCACACCGCCCACGTCGGCCCCACTCCGCCCCGTACCGGTCCGCGCTGCCGCGCGTTGCCTCACATTGCCGCGTGTTGCGCCCCGTTTCCCCACATTGCAGCCTCATGGCACCCCGCCCCACACCCTTGCCGGGCCCACCACCCCGCGGCCTACAGTCAGGACAGCACCACACCCCCGGCCGTGTGCCCGAGTGGTTCAGGGGCTCGCCTGCAAAGCGAGTGACGCGGGTTCGAATCCCGCCACGGCCTCCACGCACCGCAGGGTCCCGTGCCCCGCACGGGACCCCGTGCGACGTCCGGAGGCGGCCCCAACCCCCGTGGGGACCGTCTCCGGACGCGCCCGGCGCGCCCATCGCGCTCGGCTCCGCCGCCCTCCGGCTCCACCCCGCCCCCATGCCTCGCCGCTACCGGCCGACGGACAGCCCGTCCACGAAGCGGTATATGTCACCGGCCTCGCCGGTGGCCGTGGGGCGGCGTAGTTCCACCAGCGCCAGTGGGCGTTCCACCGGCTCGCCGGTGTCCGGGTCGAAGGCTATGTAGCCGCTGATGCCACGGACCCGGGACCTGCCGTTGGTCTGCTCCAGCAGGGCCAGGACCATTCGGGCGGTGACCTGGCGGGTGCCGTAGACGCCGACGGCGTTCCGGGCCGCCTTGCCGATGGTGTACGTGGCGTCATGGCCGAGCATCGCCTGGCCGCTGGCGAGGTCGGTGGTGGGGCCGCCGACCTCTTCGCGGTAGGCCCGCTCGAAGTCCGTGAACGGGCCGTTCCCGGCGCCGCCGTAGACCTCCTTGGATATCGCGGGGTGGGTGAAGGCGGTGTAGTAGACGGTCAGTTGGCTGTCCTTCCAGCGTTCGGCGAGGGTGGCGAGTTCGGCGCGGTGCCGGTCGCCTCCGGTGTCGAAGTAGACGCCCAGCGCACTGGAGCCGGAGAGCACCGTCGTACGGCAGTGCCGGCCGCCCTCGCCGGCTGCCTCGATGAACCGGCGCAGTTCCCGTCCCCGCCCGGCGAAATACACCACGTCCGGCGGCTTCGGGTCGCCGCAGACCTTGTCGGCGACCAGGGACAGCGCGTTGCCCGCCGTCGCCTCCTCGTCCTCCCCGGAGCGGAACGGGATGACCTCGTCGTCCACGTCGAGGCCCGCGCGCCGTGCCGCCGCCGAGAAGTCCTCGTAGAGCGAGGTGTTGTAGTCGTCCTTCTCGTTGCCGTCCCGGATCACCTGGACGCGGTAGCCGGGGTGCTTGCGCTGCTGCTCCTTGAGGTAGCCGGCGGCGGCCGCGGTCTGGTCGCGGTTGGGGAAGGAGACCCGGTAGAACCCGGCTGTACGGGAACTCAGCCCGTCCGCCGCCACGGTCGCCCCGACCATCGGCAGCCCGGCGGCGCGCAGCCGTTTCACGGCGCTCATCGTCCGGTCGTTGCTCTGCCCGAAGCCCGCCACCGCGACCAGATGTTCCTTGCCCTTCATGGCGATGAGCTGGTCGACGACCGGGCGCCAATGGCGGTCGCCGCGGCCGGTGTTGGCGAGCAGCAGTCGTATCTTGGGGAGGGTCGAGCGTTCGGCGTTCAGGGTGCGCTGGGCGAGGTAGGCGCCGCTGACGGCCTGCCGGGTGGCCTCCGGCCCGCGGTCCGCGGAACCGCCCGCCATGGCCTCCAGATAGGCGATGGTGACCGACGGTTCCCCGGACTTGGCGACCCTGGTGTTCTCGGCGCGGATCCTGCCGCTGAGCGCCTTCATGTTCCCGAACGCGTACGCACCGTCCGTGACACCCACGCATTCGCCGTCGGCCGTCTCGCGGACGCCCTCCCCGCACCGTCCGTTC
Source organism: Streptomyces sp. P9-2B-2 (assembly GCF_030406865.1). Classification (NCBI taxonomy): domain Bacteria; kingdom Bacillati; phylum Actinomycetota; class Actinomycetes; order Kitasatosporales; family Streptomycetaceae; genus Streptomyces; species Streptomyces sp. P9-2B-2. The sequence continues at coordinate 3,501,747 of NZ_CP129126.1, forward strand.
GTCTCGACGATCTGCACCACGCCGGTGACCACGACCGCCGCTGCCACCAGCACCGAGATGATCCACAGCCCCCAGCGGCGCGGCGGCCGGGGCGGTTCGAAGACACGGGTGCTCACAGCCACGGCTCCTTTCCGTACTGCTTCGCCTTCCGCAGCAGCGCCGAGGTCCACGGCACGCTGTCGGCATGCACCGCGAGGGTGTGGAAGCGGGCCTGGATCTCGCCGTACAGCTCGGCCCCGGGGTCGCCGAGCGGATCGCGATACGGATCGCCGACCCGGTCCGTACGGGGATCGTCCGGCGGCTCGGGGCCGATCCAGACCGCCGCGAGCAGGCGGGTGATGGTGCGCAGCCGCTGCTCCACGGCGCCCTCACCGAGGTGCTCCACCAGCCGCTCGTAGCGCTCCCACAACGGCTGGTCGAGGACCGGTGCGGCCCCGGCGAGCGGGGCGCGCCGCAACCGGCACAGCTCCGCGCACCACTCCTCCGGCTCGACCCGGCCGAACGCGTCGTCCAGATAGGCGGCCGCCACGGCGAGATCGCCGCCCGCCAGCGCGTGATAGGCGGCGGTGGCCTCCTCCCCCGCGGCGGCCGCCCGGTCCCGCAGCGCGGCATGCACCGCCCGCCGCCCCCGGGCACCGGCCGCCCCGTCACCGCCCCCGGCCGCTCCACCAGTCGCGGCATCGGGCTCGGGGACCGCGGCAAGCCGTCGCAACAACAGCAGACGCAGCAGCGGGTGGGGCGTTTCCGTCCGGCCGTCGAACTCCTCGTCGCCGCTGTCGAGATGCATGGTGCGCAGCACGTCCGTGCAGAAGTCGTTGAACTCCTCCTGGACGCGGGCGCTCGACTCGTCCCACAGGACCCGGCCCGCCTGCGCCTGGGCCAGGTCGACGGCGGCCGCGCCCCGGGCCAGCGCCTGCATCAGCTCGCCGCTGGCATCGATCGGCAACAACCGCTCCAGCAGGGCGTCGACCAGCTCCGAGGAGGGCTGAAGGACCTGCCGCAGCCGCGCCTCCCAGCCCGCGTCCGCCGGACACTCCAGCAGGGCCGCCAACAGCTGTGCGGTGCCCGCCGGATGGCCACGGGTGATTTCATGCACCACCCAGCCCAGCCACTGCACACCGTTGTCGGCGGCCGGCACCGGCACCCGGCGGCCGGCCGACCGCAGCGCCTCCTTGGCCTGCTGCTCGACCTCGTGCCGGACCAGATCGCGCAAGCGGCCCACCACCAGCCCCTTCACGACCTGCTCCGGAACGAACCGCTCCTCCTGCGCGGGCCACCGGCCGGGCAGCGCACCGGGGCGGCGCGGCCCGCCGAACGCAAAGCCCTCCAGCGCCGCCGGATAGCTCCCGGCGGTGGCGAGCACCAGCAGCGGATCGGCCGCCCCGGCCTTCCGCCGGGCATCCAGCAGCGCCTTGAGGAAGTCGTTGCCCAGTGGACTGTCGACGTTGTCCAGCAGCACCAGACACTGCGTCGTACGCCGTTTGTCGCCGCCCCGCGAGCCGTACGCCCGCCGCAGATCGTCCAGGAAGGCGTCGAAGAGCACCGCCTCGGCCCGCTGCCGCTCGGCCGCCTCGCGGTCGCCGTAGCGCTGGTTGAGGTCGACCAGAAAGCCGTCGACGGAACCGCCGCCACGGCTGCGGCGACGGATACGCGCCAGCTGCCAGCGCACCCGCAGCCGCACCCAGTGGCGCCGCCACTCCGGCAGCAGCGGCAGCGCGGCGGTGACCGCGGTCGGGGCGCCCAGGACCGTCGCGGCGTACGTGGCGAGCTGGTTGATCACCTCCGAGCGGCTGCCCGGTGGCCCGACCAGCGCTTCTTCCATCTGCCGTACGGCGGCGTCCCGGTCGGCCGCGTCCATCCGCGCCGCGACCGCGATCGTCAGCAGCCCGAACGCCGGGAAGCTCAGCCGGGCGAAGTCCCTCTTCTTCTCGTTGAGCTGGAAGACCAACGCGGCCAGCACATCGATCGGTTTACGGCCCTCCTGGCCCAGCGCCGCCAGATCGAGCCGGGCCACCGGCGCCCGCCGGGCCCAGTCCGCCAGATGGCGCAGCACCGTCGTCTTACCGCTGCCCCGCGGCCCCAGCAGCAGCGTGGCAGGTAACTCGGGCCGGCTGCCCGGCCGGCGCACCAACAACTCCTGGACGTACCGCTCCACAGCCCGGTCCCGCCCGGACTCCCCCGCCCATTCCTGCGGCATCCCGCTCCCCCTCGACCTCGCGAACCCCTGCGCTCCCCGCGATCCCCACGACAGCCCGGCGCCCACTCCGGCCGCCCCAGCATCCTCCAATTCCCGTCCTCCGCAAGCACTTTGCCCCCACAAGGCCGTTTCCCTCCCCTCACGCGTCGCCATCGCACCCACCGGAAATCACTCTAAGTGACCCCACTGACAATCACCGTGACGGAACGTGAAACCCCAGGTCATCCCCCGATCGCAGAGAACGCACGCACGAGCACCCACCCAGCCCCCGAACGAATACGCAGCCGCTCACTCACACCGATCCGCGCCACGCCCCGGCCACACCCACGCACCGCCACGCCCCAGCCCCCACGCACGCGCGCGCCACCTGAAACCGACCCACATACACCCGCCCACCCCCCGAAGGGGGGTGGGCGGCGGGGAAAAACCAAACCAGCGGGTGGGCGGCGGGGAAAAACCCAAGGGCGAGCCGCGAGCCTCGAACGCGGCACAGGTCGTGGCGACCTGCCGGAGCGACGCACCGCAGAGCCCAAAGCCACCCGCAACCAAGCGAACAAGCAGAGCCCGCCAACGCCCGCCCGGCAGTCACATCCCCCGAAGCCACCCGCCCACCAAGCGAACAGGAAAAAGCCCCACCAAAGCCCACCCGGCGACAGCCACATCCCCCAACGGGGCGCGACCCCAACCGCCGGCCCCGCCCCGCCCTACTGCTCCTACTGCTGCGCCACCTGTGCCACCGCCGCCTGAGGACGGATCGGGAGGCGGCCGATGGGGCGGCCGGTGGCGGCGCGGACCGCGGAGGCCACGGCGGCGGGTGAGGTGACGACCGGGACCGCGCTGGCGGGCTTGGCGCCGAAGGGGGCGATCACGTCGCGCTCCTCGACCAGTTTGACGATGCGGATCTCGGGGGCGTCCAGGGCGGTCGGCAGCGCGTAGCCGGTCAGGTCGGGGTGGCGGACCTGACCGCGGGTGGTGCGCAGGTTCTCCATCAGGGCGGCGCCCATGCCCTGGGTGACGCCGGCCTCGATACGGGCCCGCAGCTGGCGGGGGTTGAGCACCCGGCCCACGTCCTGGGCGACGGTCATCTCCACGACCCGGATGGTGCCGAGCTCGATGTCGACATCGGCGACGCAGCGGATCGCGCAGAAGGCGAGGCCGACGAACGCGTCGCCCTGGCCGCTCTCGTCCAGCGGCTCGGTCGGATGCGGCCGGCACTGGGCGGTGGCCCACAGTTCCTTGCCGTCCAGGGCCTCGGCGACGGTGGTGCTGAGCACGCCGTCGTACGAGGTGATCTTGCCGTCGTTGATCTGGAGCAGTTCGGTGGACATCCCGAACTTGTGGGCCAGCGGCTGGAGCAGCTGGGTGCGGACCATCTTGGCGGCGCGCTCGACGGCGCCGCCGGAGACCCAGGTGTGCCGCCCGTGGCAGGCCGCTCCGGCCGGCGGCTGGTCGGTGTCGACGCCCGCGACCTGCACGTCCTCGATGCCGAGCGTCTCCTGCACGATCTGCCGGGCCAGCGTGGAGAACCCGGAGCCGGTCTCGACGGCGGCGCAGATGACGGTGGCGGCCGAGCCGCTGACCTTGACGGTCGCGGTGGAGACCTCGTCGGTGCCCTCCGCGCCCAGCATGTGCACCATGCCCAGCCCGTAGCCGACGCCGCGGCGTACCGCGCCCGGTTCGCCCGCTCCTTCGGGCCCGCCCGGCAGCAGCCATTCCGCTTCGGGCGCGTCCTTGGGCAGCTCGGGGAGCGGTGCTTCCTTGACGGCGTGCAGGAGTTCGGCGACCGGGGCGGGGCAGGTCACGGTCTGCCCCGTGGGGAGCAGATCGCCGGTGGCCATGACGTTGCGCAGCCGGATCTCGTCGGGCTCCAGGCCCAGTTGGGCGGCCAGCTTGTCCATCTGGCCCTCATAGGCGGCGCAGACCTGCATCGCGCCCTCGCCGCGCACATGACCGGACGGCGGGTTGTTGGTGCGCACCGCCCAGCCGTCGACGACGGCGTGCGGGACGACGTACGGGCCGCAGGAGAAGGACACCGCGGCGGCGAGTGCGTCGGCGGAGGTGTCGGCGTAGGCGCCGGCGTCCATGAGGATCTGCGCCTCCACCTTGACCAGCTTGCCGTCGGCGTCCGCGTGGTGGCGGTAGCGCAGCAGCGTGGGGTGGCGGTGGGCGTGCGAGAGGAAGGACTCCTCCCGGGTGGCGGCGAGCTTGACGGGGCAGCCCGTACGCAGCGCCAGCAGGCCGAGCGAGAGCTGGATGCCGGGGTCCTCGCGGTCGGCGGTGGCGCCGGGGACGCCGGTCACCACGACCTTGACCTGCTCCGGTTCGAGGCCGAAGGAGGCGGCGGCCAGATCGCGGTCGGTGTGCGGGTCCGTGGAGGCGGTGTAGATCTCCACGCCTCCATCGGGGCGCGGCACCGCGAGCCCGGCCTCGGCCCCGATGGGCGCCGGGTCCTGCCGGCCGATCCGGTAGAGCCCCTCGACCATCACCTCGCCCACGACATCCGGGTCGCCGAAGCGGAGCGGGATGTGCCGGATGAGGTTGCCGTCCGGGTGCAGCGGCTCGGCCTCGAAGGCCAGTTGGGGGTCGGTGACCGCGTCCAGGACCTCGTATTCGACGGCGATGGCGGCGGCGGCCAGCCGTGCCGTGTCGGGGTGCTCGGCGGCCACCGCGGCGATCGGCTCACCGTGGTGGCGGACCTCGTCCTTGGCGAACACCGGGCGGTCGGCGGTGCCCCGCCCGTGCCCCGCGTCACCGGGGACGTCCTCGTGCGTGACGACGACGCGGACGCCCGGCATCTCCACCGCGTGCTTGGTGTCGATGGACAGGATCCGCGCGCGCGGGTGCGGCGAGCGCAGCACCGCGGCCCACAACAGCCCTTCGGCCCACAGGTCGGCGGCGTACGGGAAGGTGCCCTCGGTCTTCGCCGGCGCGTCGGCGGGCGGCAGCGAGACGCCCAGGCCGTGCGGCGGCGGCTCGAGGGGGATCGGGACACCCGCCGCGGGGGTCGCGGTGACGGCGCCCGCGCCGTCGGACGTGCCACTCATGCCGAAACCTCGTTTCGCACGGCCCCGCATGCGCTCGGCGCGCGCCGCTCCCCGATGTTCCCCCAGCCTCCGGCCGGGGGGACCCCCATGCTGCGCTCGCTCATGCGGAGCCTCCCGTGTGCCGGTCCTGGTCGTGCGGGGCGTGGCCCGTTTCGTCGGCGGGGCCCGCCTGGTGGGGAATACGGGCGGTGTCCGCGGGCGCCGCCCCGTCCGGTTCGTCCACGGGCGCATAGCCGGCCTCGGCGGCCTCCGCACGGGACTTGACGACCTCGCCGACGGCGTCCAGCACGCCCCGGTAGCCGGAGCAGCGGCACAGGTTGCCGCACAGCGCCTTGCGGGTCTCCAGCTCGCTGGGGGCGTGGTTGCCCTCCAGGAGGTCGTGGACGGTCATCGCCATCCCCGGTACGCAGAAGCCGCACTGCACCGCCCCGGACGCGGCGAGCGCACGCTGCACGTCGGAGGGCACTCCGTTGTCCGCGAGCCCCTCGACGGTACGGACCTCGCTGCCCGCCGTGGTGGCCGCGGGCACCAGGCAGGACGCCACCAGGCGGCCGTCCACCTGGACGGAGCAGGCTCCGCACTCGCCCTGTGAGCAGCCGTCCTTGGCGCCGGCCAATCCGAGCCGCTCGCGCAGCACATAGAGCAGCGACTCTCCGATCCAGGCGTCGGTGACCGGCCGGTCGATGCCGTTCACGCGCAGGACGTAGGAGGAGGCGGGGTGTTCGTCGTGGTCGTCGAAGCCGGGGTCGGCCGCGAGGTCGGAGGTCTGCGCGGCGGCGGCGAGCCCCTCGACGAGGCCGGCATGGTCCTCGGCGCCCGCGTCGGCCCCCGTGGCTGCCCCGGTCTCTGCGGGCTCCTCGGGAGCGGCGGGGGCCCGGTCGGCATCGTGCTCGGCTGTGGCGGCGCCGGGGGAACCGGCCGCGTCGGCGGCGGTGTCGTACGGCTCCGCGCGCTCGCCGGTGGCGTCCACCGGGTCGGTGATGCCGGTGCGGTCCGCGGGCTCGCCGTGCCCGGGGTGCGCAGCGGACTCCGCAGTCTCCGCGGTCTCCGTGGGAGCGTCCGCCGGGCCGTCGGCCTCCTGGGCGGCGGGTGCGGCGGGCCGCCCGACCGCGTCGGCGTGCGTGAACTCGCCGGAGTGCTCCCGGGGTTCGTCCTCGGCCACCGGGATCGTCCAGCCGCCCCCGCCGGTCGCGTCCGCCGCCCCGTCGGGACGGTCGGCGGTCTCCTGCGGGTGCGGTGCCGCGTCGTGCGACGGCTGCGCCGTCTCCGCGGGCGGCGGCCACTGGGCGAGTGCGTCGGCGGGCAGCGACCAGTGTCCGGTCGCGTCGCCGGCCGCGTCGTTCCGGCCGCCCGCGCCCATGGCGTACGGGTCGCCGGTGGACGGGCCGCCGTCTGCGGGCAGTTCGCCGCCGTGGCCCGGGAGACCGCTCTCGTGCGCGTACGGGTCGCCCGCGGGGCCGCTGAAGGGGTCGTGGTGCACCGCGCCGCCGTGGGCGGCGTCCTGCGCCTCCCCGGGGTGCGTCTCCGGCGCGCTCGTGGCGCTCAGCCCGGCGGTGAAGTTCCAGTGCCCGGTCTGGGCGGACTCGCCGGGGTCCGCCGCGTTCCCGGCGTCGCCGTACGCATCGGCGCCCGGGTATCCGCCACCGTGGTAGCTGTCGGCGGCACCGTGCCCCGTAACACCCGGATGGCCCGGATGCCCGGGATGGCTCGAATGGCCGGGGAGGCCCGGGTGGCCGCCCGTAAGTCCCGTATGGCCCGTCAGACCGTCCTCGCCGACCAGGTACTCGCCGGATTCCTCCAGGCCGTCGTCGGCCGCAGCGGGGACCGACCAGGAGCCGGTGGCACCCGCCTCCGGGCTGCCCGCCACGGGCCAGTCCACGGCGTCGCCGCCCCATGGCTGGGCACCCTCGGGGGCGCCGGCCTGGTAGCCCGCGGAGGGGTCGTGGTGGGGTGCGTGTCCCGTGTGGGCCGGGTATCCGGCGGCCGGGTCCGCGTAACCGGCCGAGGGGTCCGCGAACGGCATCGTCCACTGGGCGGTGGACGCGGGGTCGGCGCCCGGGTCCTCGAGCGACGGGTTGGCGGGGTGCGAGCCGAAGGAGGACGGCGGGGTGTAGCCATGGCCGGGTGCGGCGAGCGGCTCGGGGCCCGGGGTGTTGTACCGGGGCGACCCACCGCCGTAGACCCCGGTGGTGAAGCCCTCCGGGAGCTGTACGAAGGCCGTCGCCTCCGACTCGTACTCGCCGCCCTGGGGCAGCGGCTGCCAGCCCTGGTCAGGGTGCGGCTGGTACGGATGGCGGTTGTCTGCGTCGCTCATGCCGAGCCCTCACTTCGCCCGGCCTCGCATCCGCGAGGCGCGCACCTTTCGCTGACGATCCACCGGTCTCCGACCGGGGCGGCCCCCGCACTGCGCTCGCTCATGAGAGCGCCCTCCCGAGTGCGCGGCGGGCCAAGGCTGCCACCGTACGGCGAAGGTGCAGGGCAGCGGGCGGCAGGGTGGCCGGTTCCGAACCGTCCTCGGGCGGTGCCGGGTCCGGGATGCAGGCGGCGGCGACATAGTCGCCGAAGGCCGTCAGCGCCTCGGGTACCAGGCCGCGTTCGCCGTCCCAGTCGATGAGCGAGGCCACCCACTGCTCGGCCTCCAGGGGCCGCAGCGGCATGGCGGCGACCGCGCCCACCGCGCAGCGCACCCCGCGCCGGGCCGGGTCCAGGACGAGCGCGACGGAGGCGGTGGCCCGGCCGGGGCCGGTGCGGCCGGTCGCCTTGAGGAAGGCCTGCGGGGCGTGCAGCAGCGGCACCCGTACGAAGCCGACGAGTTCGCCGGGGCTCAGCATCTCCCGGCCGGCCAGCAGATGGCTGACCGGGATCTCGCGGCGGCCGCCCCCGGGGCCGGCGATGATCACCGTGGCTTCCAGGGCGGCGAGCACCGGGAGGGTGTCGCCCGTGGGGGCGGAGGTCACGATGTTGCCGCCGAGGGTGCCGGCGTTGCGGACCTGCGGCGGGCCGGCCGCACGGGCGGCGGCGGCCAGTCCGGGGATCAGGGCGGCGAAGTCGGGGCGTCCCATACGGGCGAGGGTGAGGCCGGCGCCGAGCAGCGCATGGCCGTCCAGGTACTGCCAGCCTCTGATCTCGCTGATCCGGCCGAGGCCCACCAGGGCTGCGGGTCTGAGGAGTCCGGCGTTGACCGCCGCCATGAGATCGGTGCCGCCCGCGACGGGCACGGCGGCGGGCATGGCGGTGAGCGCCGCCACCGCCTCGTCGAGCGAGTCCGGCAACGTCACCGTGTGCGACGCGTGCGGTGCGTGCGTGGTCAAGCCAGCTGCCCCTTCCCCGGTGTCCCGGCAGTTCCGCTCCGCCGTACGGTACGTGCTCACAGCCCGGACGTGGCAACTCTGGCACATCTTCCCGGGCCCCCGGCGCGAGGGTCCACGAAGGAACGATCCGTCCCCGAACAGGCCGCTGGTCCGGTTTCGTCCGCCGCCGGCGGTGCGGAACTGCGCTTCGGTGCGTCGGCGGAGGCGTCCGGCGGGGCGCACACCGTCGTCGTTGCGGTGGTGCGGTGCGGCGGCGCGGGGGAACCGCCGTACCGCACCACCGTCCCAGGGTCCGGCCGCACGAGCGCCTGCCTTGCCACCGGGCTCACACGTTTGGGGGCGCCCCGTCGATCGGGCGTCCGAGCACGCCGGGGCGTTTCTGCCATGGGAGGGGGCCGCCGGGCGGCCGGTAATCGACGCCGAGGGAGTCGAGGCGGGTGTAGTGGGCAGCCATCCGCCGGGTGAAGTCCTGGTAGTCGCGCGCGGCCGGGGCGGGCAGCCGGGACCAGGCGACCTCGGCGAACGCGGCCAGCCGGGGAAAGACCTGGTAGTCGAGGCGCTGCTGACCGTCCATGACCTCGGTCCAGACGTTGGCCTGGGTGCCGAGGACGTGCGCGGCCTGCTCGGCGGTGAGCTCCGGTGGTACCGGCTCGAAGCGGTAGACGTCCTCCAGGGTCCGTACGAAGCCGATCGGCACCGGCTCGTCCGGGGAGGCGTGCTGACGGTGATCCAGATACACCTGCTGCTCGGGACACATGACGACGTCATGGCCGGATTTCGCGGCTGCGATACCGCCCGCGTAGCCGCGCCAGGAGGAGACCGCGGCGCCCGGGGCCAGTCCGCCCTCCAGGATTTCGTCCCAGCCGATCAGCCGCCGGCCGCGCTCGGTGAGCCAGCGGTCGAAGTGCCGGATGAACCAGCTCTGCAGTGCGTCCTCGTCGGCCAGTGACAGTTCGGCGATCCGCGCCTGGGCGGTGGCGGACGCCCGCCACTGGTCCTTGGGGCACTCGTCGCCGCCGATGTGCACGAACGGCGAGGGGAAGAGGCCGAGGACCTCGTCCAGGACGTGCTCGTAGAACCGCAGGGTGGTGTCGGTGGGGGCCAGTACGTTGGGGTTGACGCCCCACGTGTCCCAGACCTTCAGGGAGGTGGTGTCGATGACGTCGGTGTTGCCGAGTTCGGGGTACGCGGCGATGGCGGCCTGCGAGTGTCCGGGGATGTCGATCTCGGGGACGACGGTGATATGCCGCTGGGCGGCGTAGGCGACGATCTCGCGGAGGTCGTCCTGGGTGTAGTAGCCGCCGTGCGGGCGCTCGTCCCACAACGGGGAGGCCCGGTGCCCGAGTTTGGTGCGCTCCCGCCAGGCGCCCACCTCGGTCAGCTTCGGGTAGCGCCTGATCTCGATCCGCCAGCCCTGGTCGTCGGTGAGGTGGAGGTGCAGGACATTGAGCTTGTGGGCGGCGAGCAGGTCGAGCGCGCGCAGCACCCCGTCCTTGGGCAGGAAGTGCCGGGCGACGTCCAGCAGCATCCCGCGCCAGGCGAAACGGGGACCGTCCTCGATGGTCTGTTCCGGCAGGACGGCCGCGCGGCCCGGTGCGAGCGGCGCCCGCCGGAAGGCGTACGGCCCGAGGAGCTGCCGCAGCGTCTGCGCTCCCCAGAAGACGCCGGCCGGGCCGCCGCCGGTGATCCGCACGCCCCAACGGGCGTCGGCCGCCAGCCGGTAGCCCTCCGGGGGCAGGGCCGGGTCGACGGCGAGGGCGAGGGTGTCCGGCGTCGTGCCGGAGCCGGGCGGCAGCGGCAGGCCGAAGGCCGCGCCGAGGGTGTCGCGCAGCCAGCGCGCGGTGTCGTCGGTACCGGGCCCGGCCGCCAACGCGGTGTCCGCGCCCAGCCGGACGGTGCCGCGGCCGGGCCCGTCGATGCTCAGCGGTGCCGGGACCAGGCCGCCGCCCGGTGCCGTGGGGGTGGGGTGCGTATCCGGCATAGCGTCCGTCCTTCACCGTGCCGGGCGGCCGGGGACCGTTCCGGCTGTAGGAGTACGCGGAAAACCTAAACCCGGGCCGGGCAATTCCGGGACACCCACGGGCGGTTGTGCGCCGGGGCGCCGCGATGTCGCCCGTTCACCCGGCCCAAGACGCAGTTGCGGACCGTGCCCCCGTTTCACCCGGAAGCGCGGCCGGGCATGCGGACGGGCCCGGTCCGCGAGGGATCCGGGCCCGTACCCGAGGCGGGGCGCCACGGCCGCAGGACGAGGACCATGTCCTGCGGCTCTGCTGTGCCCATGGCGGGGGCTGAGCGCGTACGGCCGGGCGCGCGGCCGTGCTCCTGCGTGACGGAGGGGCAGGACCGGCCCGGGGGCACGGTCCGCCGCGGCTACTTCTTGCCGCCGTCCTTGCCGCCCTTGTCCTTGTCGCCACCGGCGCCCATGGACTCGAAGATCTCCTTGCACATGGGGCAGACCGGGTACTTCTTCGGGTCGCGACCCGGGACCCAGACCTTGCCGCACAGCGCGACGACGGGGGTACCGTCGAGCGCGCTCGCCATGATCTTGTCTTTCTGGACGTAATGGGCGAAGCGCTCGTGGTCGCCGTCGCCGTGCGACACCTGCGGTGTCGGCTCTACGAGGGTCCCCGTACCTGCCCCGCGCTCGGGCTCAACAGTGCTCATAACAGCCAAGGGTACTCACGCGCGCGACAACCCGGGAGCGTCGGCCCACCGCCAGCTGGAGCGCCGGACCCGCGGCCGCCACCCCGGGCCGCCACCCCGGCCGGCAGTACGGCGCCGGCCCCTCCCGCCCCGGGTGGCTAGGAGGCCACCGCCATCCCGCCCCGGTCCCCGGCCGTCAGCCCCAGCTCGGTGGCGAACGCCAGCGCGGCGTCCGGGCGGACCTCGTACCAGGCGTCCTGGCCGCAGACCGTGTCGAGCAGGGTGGCGATGTCCTGGGCGCCGACCGTGCGGGCCTCGGCGGCGGCGAGGAAGGCGCGCACCACTTCCACCGCGTCGACCTCGGTCTCCGTACGGGCCACGAGGTCCTCGGCGATCTCCCGGACCGCGTCGTCACCGGGCGCGACCCAGCTCATGGCCGTCTCCAGGCCGTCGTCCGGCATCTTCCCGGGGTACGGCGCGCGGGCCCAGGCGCCGTCCTGCCACCAGTAGACGAAGCCGAAGAGACTGCCGTCGGCGTCCTCCCGCAGCTCCTCCCAGGGCAGCCACGCGGGGCCGCCGTCCAGAAAGTCGATCTGCCGGCCTCCGCTGTGCGTGTGACTGCCGTCGGAGTCCTGGCCGCACAGCAGGGCGCGGCCGCCCTCGAACATCTTCAGCCGCCACCAGTAGCTTCCGCCGACGTTCCAGCACTGCAATCCCTGGTCGCTCCAGGAGAATTCGTCCCCGTCGTCCACGGCGGCCGCCACTACCGCCAGCGTCGCGGCGCGCGCCCACAGGCGCGCCGGGTGGTCCAGATCCTCGGGCACGCTCGGCCTGTGCATGGCCTCTCCCCGTGTGTCCAGCGCGGCCCCGCCGACGCGGCCGCGCACCGTCCCCTGTCATCCCGCACCATAGCGACGGGCGCCGACAATTCCCCATGACGGAGCCGTCACAATAATCAAGTCGTCAACAAAATTTGGGGTCATGAGGCACCGGCCGCCCGTGGCCCCGGGCGGGTGAGTTCCGTCCCGCCCCGGCGACGATCAGTTCAGCGACGGATCGTCCGGGTAGGTGGCCACCATGGCCAGCTCATTGCGTTGGCGCCGCAGCACCGCGCGCCACAGCTGCTCCGGGTCGGGCGAGGAGACATCGCCGGGCTCCGACTCGACCACGTACCAGGCACCCTCGACCAGTTCGTCCTCCAACTGGCCCGGACCCCAGCCCGCGTACCCGGCGAAGATCCGCAGACTGCCGAGCACCGCCGCGAGCAGTTCCGGAGGGGCCTCCAGATCGACCAGACCGATCGCGCCGTGCACCCTGCGCCAGCCCAGCGGCTCGTCACCCGACTGGACGCCCGCCCGGTCCGCGGCCGGTGCGCCCGCGACCTCCACGCCGTCGTCATGGGACAGGGCGCCGCTGTCCACCGACGGGATACCGCCCTCACCGGACAGCCCGCCCGGCACCACGGCCACCCCGAGCGCCGAGTCCAGCGACACCGGTCCGCCCTGGAAGACCACACCTGGCTCCCCGGCCAGTGCGGCCCAGGGCGCGAGGATGTCCGCCACCCCGACCGGGGTGGGGCGGTTCAGGACCACGCCGAGGGAGCCCTCCTCGTCGTGGTCGAGGAGCAGCACCACCGCGCGGTCGAAGTTCGGATCGGCGAGCGCGGGCGTCGCGACGAGTAGCCGCCCTGTGAGCGAGGACACCTCGGTCATGGCCACATGATCCCGCACTTCTGCCCGGAGCGGGGAGTCAACGCCGGGACCCGCGTGAGAGCAGGGCAGGGCGTACGGCGGCAGCACCGGCGCACACCGTCCGCGCCGGACCACGCATTGACGACATTCCCCGGCAATTCCCCCAAAAGGCGATTACAGAGCAAAGACTGATCGTAGCGGAGCGTGTTGTGACAAAGCCATTACATGTGCAAAGCGTGCACGGGCCTACGGACTCACCCTCCGACGCCCTTACCATTTCAGCTTGGCCCCTGCCCGTCTCCAGGAACGCGAGATCCATGACCGTCTCTACTGACGACGTACTGCTTGTCCACGGCGGCACCCCGCTCGAGGGCGAGATCCGGGTTCGCGGCGCGAAGAACCTTGTGCCCAAGGCCATGGTCGCCGCCCTCCTCGGGAGCGGCCCCAGCCGACTGCGCAACGTGCCCGATATCCGCGACGTACGCGTGGTGCGCGGGCTGCTGCAGCTGCACGGCGTCACGGTGCGCCCCGGTGACGAGCCGGGCGAGCTGATCCTCGACCCGTCGCACGTGGAGAGCGCCAACGTCGCGGACATCGATGCGCATGCGGGCTCCTCCCGGATCCCGATCCTGTTCTGCGGCCCGCTGCTGCACCGCCTCGGCCACGCCTTCATCCCCGGCCTGGGCGGCTGCGACATCGGCGGCCGGCCCGTGGACTTCCACTTCGACGTGCTGCGCCAGTTCGGTGCGACGATCGAGAAGCGCGACGACGGGCAGTACCTGGAGGCGCCGCACCGGCTGCGCGGCACCAAGATCCGGCTGCCCTACCCGTCGGTCGGCTCGACCGAACAGGTGCTGCTGACCGCCGTTCTGGCCGAGGGCGTCACCGAGCTGTCGAACGCCGCCGTGGAACCGGAGATCGAGGACCTCATCTGCGTCTTGCAGAAGATGGGCGCGATCATCTCCATGGACACCGACCGGACGATCCGGATCACCGGTGTCGACAAGCTCGACGGCTACACCCACCGCGCCCTCCCGGACCGCCTGGAGGCGGCCTCCTGGGCGTCCGCGGCGCTGGCCACCGAGGGCAACATCTACGTCCGCGGCGCCCAGCAGCGGTCGATGATGACCTTCCTCAACACCTTCCGCAAGGTCGGCGGCGCCTTCCAGATCGAGGACGAGGGCATCCGCTTCTGGCACCCGGGCGGCCTGCTCAACGCCATCGCCCTGGAGACCGACGTCCACCCCGGCTTCCAGACCGACTGGCAGCAGCCGCTGGTCGTCGCGCTGACCCAGGCCTCGGGCCTGTCGATCGTGCACGAGACGGTCTACGAGTCCCGGCTCGGCTTCACCTCCGCGCTCAACCAGATGGGCGCGCACATCCAGCTCTACCGCGAGTGCCTGGGCGGCTCCGCCTGCCGCTTCGGGCAGCGCAACTTCCTGCACTCCGCGGTCGTCTCCGGGCCCACCAAGCTCCAGGGCTCCGACCTGGTCATCCCCGACCTGCGCGGCGGGTTCTCGTATCTGATCGCGGCGCTGGCGGCCCAGGGCACGTCCCGGGTGCACGGCATCGACCTGATCAACCGCGGCTACGAGAACTTCATGGAGAAGCTCGTCGAACTCGGCGCCGATGTAGAGCTGCCGAACGGCGCACTGCCCAACTGAGCCGCGCCGAGGGGGCGGTGCCCGCAAGGGTGCCGCCCCCTCGGCTGCGGACGAGTGCGCCCGGCGGTCCCGGCCGGGCGCCGTCCGGCAGTTGCACCGAACACGGTGGTCAGGCACGCCCCGCAGGGCAGCTCCTGGCCACCGTTCCGCCTATTCGGGCGAGCACCCGAGGTACAGCGGGAGTTTCCCGGCCGGCGCGCCCAGTTCGGCCCGCTCCGTCCCGGTCGGGGTACGCCGTCCGGTGCCGACCAGCAGCGCGTCCCGGTCGGAGAACGACGCGGGGAACGCGGCCCCGGCGAGCTGCTCCAGCATCGCGCGGGACCGGGCGAGCCCCTCCGCGGGCGGTTCCGCCGCGTCCGGCAGACCCGCGATCAGGTCCAGGTGGTGCAGCGTCCACTCCAGGACATACGCGGAGAGGTAGTCGGCCGTGGTGAGGACCTCGCCACGGGTGCCGACCCGGCGGTCCGGATCGGCGAGTTCGGCGGCACCGTGACCAGATGGCACACCAGATCCCGCACGAGCCAGCCGGTACAGCCGGACGGCTGGGCGAAGTCCGCATCCCGGAGTGCGGCGACCGCCGCGCGCAGCGCCGTCCAGGAGCGTGAGAAGAGATCCACCCCGGCAACGTAGAGCGGCGGCGCGAGGGCGGACAAGCGCATTACGGCACCGGGCCGGGGACTCTTACACCGCCCGCCCGCGCAGCCGACCGTGCCGCCCCGCGTACCCACCCCCCGTACGGCCGTGGCGGCCCGCCTGACGGGCGTACGCCCCGCGGACTTCCCGATCACCCCGCCCAGCTCCTCCGAGGCGGGCACAGGCCGCCTCGCGGGCACCGGCCGCCCCGTACGGCCCCGGCCCGCCCCTGCTGGCACACGAAAGGCGGCCACCCCCAAAGGGGATGGCCGCCCTGTTATGCCGTGCTGAGGGTCTTACTTACCCTTGGCGGCTTCCTTGAGCTTGGAGCCCGCGGAGACCTTCACGCTGTAGCCGGCCGGGATCTGGATCGGGTCGCCGGTCTGCGGGTTGCGCGCGGTGCGAGCGGCACGGTGGGTGCGCTCGAAGGTCAGGAAGCCGGGGATGGTGACCTTCTCGTCGCCCTTGGCGACGACCTCGCCGGTCACCTCGGCGAGGGCGGCCAGAACGGCGTCGGCGTCCTTGCGGGTCACCTCGGCGCGATCGGCCAGAGCGGCCACCAGCTCACTGCGGTTCATGTTTGTACTCCCGTGTTCTTCTTGCCAATGAGGCGTGAGATCGAAGCCGATGCTGCCAGGGTCCTCGGACAGTCCCCGGACCCGGGTCTGGTGCCAGACCCTCGCGCCCGATTACGCATCCTGCCCCCACCTGCGGCGGTAAAGCCAATCCGGCACCCAGGAGGGTCACACGAAAAGCGCCACTGCCTCGTTAGTGGTGACGCTCCGTAATATTTCCGCTCCGGGCCGGCCCCACAGGGCGGCGGTCGCTTGCTGCCCGCCACCCTATGGGGGCCCCAACGACGGCGTGTCCAGCGACGCGCCGTACTCAGACCGCCGTGGCGGCCGTCACAGCCGGGTCACCGCTCTTCGCGGCCTCCCGGACGGCACCGGCGACCGCGCCCGCGACCTTCTCGTTGAAGACGCTGGGGATGATGTAGTTCGGGTTGACCTCGTCCTCCAGGACGACGTCCGCGAGGGCGCCGGCCGCGGCCAGCATCATCTCGGTGTTCACCGTACGGGAGTGGGCGTCCAGGAGGCCGCGGAAGACTCCGGGGAACACCAGGACGTTGTTGATCTGGTTGGGGAAGTCGGAGCGGCCGGTGGCCACCACGGCGGCGGTCTGCCGGGCGATGGCGGGGTCGACCTCGGGGTCCGGGTTGGCGAGTGCGAACACGATCGCGCCCTCGGCCATCCTCGCGACATCGTCGCCGTCCAGGACGTTGGGCGCGGAGACACCGATGAAGACGTCGGCGCCGACCACGGCCTCCTTGAGGGTGCCGGTGACGCCCTCGGGGTTGGTGTTGTCGGCGATCCAGCGCAGCGGCGAGTCCGGGTCGGCGTCGACCAGGTCCGTACGTCCGGCGTGCACGACGCCGTGGATGTCGGCGACGACGGCGTGCCGGACACCGGCCGCGATCAGCAGCTTGAGGATGGCGGTACCGGCCGCGCCGGCGCCGGACATCACGACCCGGACGTCCTCGATCTTCTTGCCGACGACGCGCAGCGCGTTGGTGAGCGCGGCGAGCACCACGATGGCGGTGCCGTGCTGGTCGTCGTGGAAGACCGGGATGTCCAGGGCCTCACGCAGCCGCGCCTCGATCTCGAAGCAGCGGGGGGCGGAGATGTCCTCCAGGTTGATGCCCGCGAAGCCGGGGGCGATGGCCTTGACGATCTCCACGATGGCGTCGGTGTCCTGGGTGTCCAGGCACAGCGGCCAGGCGTCGATGCCGGCGAAGCGCTTGAAGAGGGCCGCCTTGCCCTCCATGACGGGCAGCGCGGCCTTGGGGCCGATGTTGCCGAGGCCGAGGACGGCGGAGCCGTCGGTGACCACCGCGACGCTGTTGCGTTTGATGGTCAGACGGCGGGCGTCCTCGGGGTTGTCGGCGATGGCCTGGCAGACGCGGGCGACACCCGGGGTGTAGATCATCGAGAGGTCGTCACGGTTGCGGATGGGGTGCTTCGACGACATCTCGATCTTGCCGCCGAGGTGCATCAGGAACGTACGGTCGGAGACCTTGCCGAGCGAGACGCCCTCGATGGTGCGCAGCTGCTGGACGATCTCGTCGGCGTGGGCCGTGGAGGTCGCCGCGATGGTGACGTCGATCCGGAGCTTCTCGTGGCCGGATGCCGTGACGTCGAGGCCGGTCACCGAGCCTCCGTGGGACTCGACGGCCGTGGTGAGCTGGGAGACCGCGGTTCCGCTCGCGGGCACCTCCAGCCGGACCGTCATCGAGTAGGAGACGCTGGGCGCCGTTGCCATGGCCGACTTCCTCTGCTTTCACCGTGTGGCTGGATTTGCCGTCCGATCGTCGCACCTACCGCGGAGTATGCGGTAGCCGCCCGGCATTGAGAACGTTTTGTTCGCGGGCGGCAGCTACTTCGGAAAGCGACTTCCACCATACGAGATGTCGCAGCCACGGCAAAGAGGCCCACGTCACCGGGTGACGTGGGCCTCTCGAACGTTAACGGCACCGACCCGCCATGCTCGCCTCGCGGCAAGTGGTCGCTCGTAGCGACGATGGTTGGGCCCGGGGGCTTGGATCGAGCCGGTGCCGTCACCCAGGCTAACAAACCATCCCCGGAAGCGAATCCCGTCCCGCGGGGCCGATTTCAAGACCCCTCGGACGGCGGCGCGCACGCCGGGCGCAGGCCGCCGAACGGGTGCCGGCCCGGGCCCGGCCGGCGGTTTCAGTCCCGGAGCAGGTCGGGCACCCCCGCCGCGTCCGGTTCGTCCCGTTCGGCCGACAGTACGGTCAGCTGCTGGGTCGCCCGGGTCAGCGCCACATACAGGACCCGCAGTCCGGCCGGGGACTCATCGGCGATCTCGGCCGGCGAGACCACCAGCGTCGCGTCGTACTCCAGCCCCTTGGCCTCCAGGGAGCCCAGCGCCACCACCCGGTCGCCGAGCGGGGCCAGCCAACGGCGGGCCTGCGCACGGCGGTTCATGGCCACCACGACGCCGACCGTGCCGTCCACCTCGCCCAGCAGCCGCTCGGCCTCGGCCACCGTGGCCTGCGCCAGCGCCGCGTCACCGGCGGACCGGTCCGGGCCCTCCCCATCCGGCGTGAGCGCGAAGCGGGGCTCCAGGCCCGTGGAACGGACCGCCTTCGGGGACGCCATACCGGGCATCGCCAGCGCCAGGACGCGGGCGGCCAGCTCGGCGATCTCCGCGGGGTTGCGGTAGTTCACGGTGAGCGTGAAGCGGCGGCGCGGGCGGGTGCCGAGCGCCTCGTCACGGGCCACGGCGGCCTCGTCCGGGTCGGACCAGGAGGACTGCGCGGGGTCGCCGACCACCGTCCAGGTCGCGTGCCGGCCGCGGCGGCCGACCATCCGCCACTGCATCGGCGTCAGGTCCTGCGCCTCGTCGACGATGACATGCGCGTAGTCGGTGCGCTCCTCGTCCAGCCGTTCGCGCCGGCTGCGGCCGCCGCCGTTGCGGTCGCTGTAGGTCGTGAGCTCCTCCAGGCCGGTCAGGTGGTCCAGCGGATCGGCCTCCCGCGGCCGGGCCGGGCGCATCGGGGCGCCGAGGACCATCTGGAGCTCGTCCAGCAGGGCGACATCGTGCACCGACAGCGGGCCGTGACCGGTGTGGTCCAACCGCTGGAGCGAACGGGCCAGTTGGCGCACCTCGCGCGAGGTGAGCACCCGGCGCGCCCAGCGGCCGAGCAGCCGCTCGTCGGCCATGGCGGCCAGGACCCCGCGCGGGGTCAGCTCGGGCCACCAGGCGTCCAGGAACTCCTGGAAGTCGGGCTCGGTGGTGATGTCCTCGTCGAAGCCCTCACGGGCCTCGGCGGCGAGCTCGGGGTCCGTGTAGCGGCGCGCGGCGCCCGACTTTCTCCACAGGGCGTCCAGGATCAGCCGGCGGGCCCGCGGGCGCAGCAGGTTGACCGGCGCGGTGCCGCCGAGCGCGGAATGCCGGATGGCGCGCAGCTCGTCGGCGTCCAGCTCGATCCGGCCGCCGAACGCGACGACCCGCAGATGGGCGGGCGGGCCCGCGTCGGGCGCGGCCGGGCCGGGGCGCGGGCCCCGGGTGCGTCTCCTGCGGGTCCCGTTGGCGGCCGGGTCCCGGTCCGCCTCGTTCCCGGCCGCCCCGAAGAGGTCGTCCAGGGACAGCTGGGCGTCCCCGTCGCCGTCGCCTTCCTTGCCCCCGTTCTCGTTGGCGGCCGCCGTAGTGGCTGCCGGGCCGGTCGTCGGCCGCGGGCCCGGCGCGGTCAGCTCCAGGGCGCCGCGGGCCGCCTTGCGCAGCAGCTTCTGCATCCGCGAGGAGCCCTTGATACGGGCCACCGCCGGCGAGTCGTACGCCGTCGCCTCGGCGCCGTCCACCAGGGAGCCGAGCGCCCGGATGGCGACCTGGCCCTCCTCGCCCAGCGACGGCAGTACGCCTTCGGTGTAGGCGACCAGCAGCGGCGTCGGGGAGACGATCAGGATGCCGCCCGCGTAGCGGCGGCGGTCCTGGTAGAGGAGGTAGGCGGCGCGGTGCAGGGCGACCGCGGTCTTGCCCGTGCCGGGGCCGCCCTCGACCTCGGTGACGGAGGCGGCGGGCGCCCGGATCACCTTGTCCTGTTCGGCCTGGATGGAGGCGACGATGTCCCGCATGGTGTGGCTGCGGGCCCGGCCCAGCGCGGCCATCAGCGCGCCGTCACCGATCGCCGGGAGCTCCGCGCCGTCCAGCGTCGCGGTGATCTCCGGGCGCATCAGATCGTCCTCGACGCCGAGGACCTTACGGCCCTTGGAGCGGATCACCCGGCGGCGGACGACCCGGCCGGGGGCGACCGGGGTGGCCCGGTAGAACGGGGCGGCGGCCGGTGCCCGCCAGTCGATGACCAGCGGGGAGTAGTCCGCGTCGAGGACGCCGAGCCGGCCGATGTGCAGCGTCTCGGCGATGGTGGCGCGGTTGTTCTCGATCGCGCCGTCGGCGGGTTCGACGGAGGTGAAGGCGCCGTCCGGGCCCTTCTTGCCGTCCTTGCCGAGGAGCAGGTCGATACGGCCGAAGAGGAAGTCCTCGTACTCGGAATTCAGGCGGTGGAGATGGACACCGGCCTGGAAGACCTGGGCGTCCCGCTCGGCGAGCGCGCCGGGCGTGCCGACCTGGCCGCGCTTGGCGGCGTCGTCCATCAGGAATTCCGCCTCGTGGATCTTCTCCTCAAGGCGCCGGTAGACACCGTCCAGATGCGTCTGTTCGGTCTCGATCTCACGGTCGCGAACGGAATCCGGGGTGTGCTCCGGTGCGTGCGTGGCGTTGTGCGCGGCCACCCAGGCCCCCTTCTGCTGTGCGTAGGGCAGCCGTCAACCGTACGCGAACCAGGCACGCTGCGCACCTGGTGAAAGGGACAAAAACGGGCGAGTTTGGTCGGATGTCGACTCGGACGGCTACGTCGGGTGTGCCCGGTCGGGGGTTTTCGCGATCGGCGCCCCGGCAGTCCTTGACCGGCGCCCCGCCCTGCATGCGGCCGGGGCGCCGTTCCGGGCACCCCGGATTCTCAGGCATCGATCGGCGGGGTCACTGCTCACGCCTTGATCGTGGCCAGCCGCTTGCCATCCAGCGTGTTGACCTCGAAGTGGTCGATGTCGCCGCGGTTGAGGGCCGCGCCGCCCGACGCGTAGAGGGGCTCGCGGTTCCACTTCTCGGCGCCGCCCGGCATGCCGTAGCCGCCCTTGGGGACCGCCCAGGTGGTGATGGTCTGCCGCTTGCCGTCCTTGCCGACGGCGACCAGGTCGCAGGTCTGCGGCCCCTTGACGTTGGCGAGTTCCATGACGACCTGGGTGCCCCAGGGCCGGGCGGCCATGGAGACGCCCGCCGAGACCTTGGTCTCCGGGTCGACGGAGGTCACCTTCTCGCCCGCCGCGTACTGCGCCCGGACGGCGTTCGCCAGCGGCGGCGCCGGCTCCTTGTCGCCGCCGCCCGTGAGGGAGACGGCGGCGAGCGGCCCGCCGACGATCAGCACGACGGCCGCGGCGACCAGGAAGAGCCGGCGGCGGCCGCGGCTGCGACGGGTGGCGTCGACCTCGTCGAGCAGCCCGTCCAGCACCCGGCGGCCGGGGACGGCCGTGATCGTCTCCGGGGTGGGGGCGGACTGCTTGAACTCGGCGAGCACCGGCGTCAGGGCCATCAGCTCCTCGAGTTCGGCCGCGCACTGTTCACAGCCGACGAGATGCCGCTCGAACCGGTCCGCGTCGGCGGCGTCCAGGACGCCCAGCACATAGGCGCCGACGTCGCTGTGCCGGTCCGGCTGCGTGGGCGGGATCACTCCGTCACTCCTCGTTCCTCGAGCGAGAGCTTCAGGGAGCGCAGCGCGTAGAACACCCGGGACCGCACGGTTCCGGCCGGCACGCGCAGCACCTCCGCTGCCTCATTGACCGTACGTTCCTTGAAGTACGTCTCGACGAGGGCCTCTCGGTGGGCCTGGCTCAGGTCGCTCAGCGCCTCGGAGATCGTCATCAGGCGCAGCGCCCGGTCGATCACATCGGCGGCGGGCATGGTCTCCAGCGGGGTCGCGTCGACCTCTTGGGGCCGCGCCTTACGGCTGCGGTGCCCGTCGATCACGATCCGCCGCGCGACGGTCACCAGCCATGGGCGGATCGAGCCGGTCGCCCGCTGGAGCTGGTCGGCGTTGCGCCAGGCGCGCACCAGCGTCTCCTGCACCACGTCCTCGGCGCGATGCCGGTCGCCCGCCACCAGCCGCAGGACGAAGGCGAGAAGCGGGCCCGCGTGATCGTCATAGAGGGCTCGCATGAGCTCCTCTTCAGGTGTCGTCCTGTCTGCCACGACGGCATCCTTACGCACTCCAACTCCCGGGTCGATAGCCCAGATCGCCCAAGATCGACGGGGACCCTGCCATGAATCGGACTTGCGGTGAGGAGTACGGACGGGACGGACGGGGCGTTCAGCGGCCGGCGGAAAATTTTTCCGCAGTGGTGACGGGACCCGTGACGGGGTCCGCGGCGGCGCCCCCGGACTCCTCCCGGCGCACCATCGTCCGCCGCCGGTGCCGTGCCACCCGCTCCCGGTTGCCGCACACTTCGCTGGAGCACCAACGGCGGCGCCGCCCCCGCGAGGTGTCCAGGTAGACCAGGGTGCAGCTCTCGCCCTCGCACTGCCGCAGCTGCCCGCGCGCCACCGCGTCGGTGAGCAGCCCGATCGCGTCCCGGGCCACCGCGGCCAGCAGTCCGGCGCACTCGGGCGGGCCGGTGAGGGCGCGGGCCAGGGTGCCGTCGGCGGCGCGTACCGCGCTGGGGGCGGGCGGCTGCCCGGCGGCGGCCGCGGAGTTGAGCAGCGCCAGATCGGCCCCGTCCGCCCCGCCCCGCAGCTCGTCGTGCAGCACCCGGACCAGCAGCTCCCGCAGTGCGCGGAAGCGGCCGAGCCAGCCGACGTCGACGCCGTCCAGCGGGGTGCCGTGCGGCACCAGGCCCGCGCCGGTCAGCCAGGCCCGCAACTGGTCCGGGCCGGTGAGGCGTTCGGCGGGGGCGCCGTCGGCGGTCGCCGCCAGGTCCAGGCAGATCCGCCCGCAGTCGAACCGCAGATCGCAAGGCGCCGCCATGTTCCTGTCACTCCTTAGGGACCGGACGTGTGTGTTCCCAGAGTGCCCGGCCCGCGGTCCGGCCGGAACCCTCCGGAGGCGGCCACTCCGCGCACCCGCGCCATGTAGACACCGCCAGTAGACTCTGCGTGTATACCCCTGATGTATAGTCCCCGGCACGCACTCCGCAGGCCGCCCGCACCAGTCCGCCGCATGCTGAGGGCGTGTCCCGCACCACCTGCCCGGCCCCCCGTACCTCAGCTCTTCCAGGACGAAGGTCTCCATGTCGCGCAAGTCCCTGCTCACGAACCGCGCCAGCCTCACCCACAAGGTCGGCTACGCGCTCCGCCACCCGGCCCGGATCACCCCGTACGTCAAACGCACCGCCCGCGACACCTGGCTGCGCCTCAAGCACCCCGACCACGTCGCGTACTACCGGGCGGTGATGGCCTCCGACACCGGCCGCAACCCGGAGGCCGCGGTCGGCAGCCGCAGCCATGACCGCTGGCTGGCGCTGGGCGAGATGCAGTTCGACTACCTGGGCGAGCACGGCCTGAAGCCCGGCCACCGGATGCTGGACATCGGCTGCGGCAATCTGCGCGCCGGCTGGCGCTTCATCGACTACCTGGACACCGGCAACTACTACGGCATCGACATCTCGCCGGACATCCTGATCTCCGCGAAGCAGACCCTGACCACCTACGAGCTGCAGGACAAGCTGCCGCACCTGACGATCACGCAGGACCTGAAGCTGGAGTTCCTGCCGTCCGCGCACTTCGACGTCGTCCACGCGCACAGCGTCTTCTCGCACTCACCGCTCGATGTCATCGACGAGTGCCTCGCCCATGTCGGCCGGATCCTGGCCCCCGGCGGCTTCTTCGACTTCACCTTCGACCGCACCGAGGGCGCCGAACACCAGGTGCTGCGCGAGGACTTCTACTACCGGACCGAGACCCTGCTGAAGCTGGCCCGCAAGCACGGACTGGAGGCGCGCTTCATGGACGACTGGGAGAAGCGCCCGCACGGCCAGTCCAAGATCCGGGTCAACAACCCGGCGTAGGGCGGGGCTTCCGGCGTACGGGGCACGACGCGCGGCGGACAGAGCGCGGCGCACGGCGGACAGAGTACGGAGCGCGCCGAGCCGATCCCGGCCGAACGGATCCGGCCAACGGATCATGGCGAACCGGCCCGCCGCGCCCCCGTCCCCTCACTCCCCGTCACTCCCCGCCGTACTTGTCCGTCTCCGCACGCGGGTCCAACGACAGCCGGTAGCCCCGCTTGACGACCGTCTGGATCAGCTTGGGGGCACCCAGTGCCACCCGCAGCCGGGCCATCGCGGTCTCCACCGCATGCTCGTCCCGGCCCGCGCCCGGCAGCGCCCGCAGCAGGTCCGCACGGGACACCACCCAGCCGGGACGGCGGGCCAGCGCACGCAGCAGCCCCATGCCGGCCGGCGGCACCGGGCGCAGCACACCGTCCAGCACCACGGCGTGCCCCCGGATCTCCAGCCGCCGCCCGGCCACCGGCAACGGCCGCACCCGGCCCGGGAGTTCCCGGCACAGCAGCTGCACCAGCGGCCCCAGCCGGAAGCGCTCCGGCTGGAGTGTGGGCACGTCCTCCGCCTCCAGCGGCAGCGCGGTCACCGGCCCCACGCACACCGTCAGCACGTCCTGCCGCAGCGCCGCCAGCACCTCCGCACGGATCCCCCGCTCCCCGGCCCGGCGCAGCAGCGACGCGGCGGCCGGCGCACTGGTGAAGGTCACCGCGTCCAGCCCCCGCCCGGTCACCGCGTCCAGCAGCCGGTCGACCGGCCCGATGTCCTCCGGCGGCATCCAGCGGTACACCGGGACGCCGACGACCTCCGCGCCGTCCGCCCGCAGCGCCTCCACGAACCCCGGCAGCGGCTCCCCGTGCAGCTGGAGGGCCACCCGGCGCCCGGCGACACCCTCCGCCAGCAGCCGGTCCAGCACCTCGGCCATCGACTCGGAGGCCGGTGACCACTTCTCGGTCAGCCCGGCGGCCCGGATGGCCCCCCGCACCTTCGGCCCACGCGCCAGCAGCTCCACCCCGGTCAGCCGGTCCAGCAGCGCCTCCCCCAGGCCCCAGCCCTCCGCGGCCTCGATCCAGCCGCGGAAGCCGATCGCCGTGGTGGCGATGACGATGTCCGGCGCGCGCTCGATCAGATCGCGGGTCACCGCCATCAGCTCGGTGTCATCGGGCAGCGGCACGATCCGCAGGGCGGGCGCGTGCAGCACCTGGGCGCCGCGGCGTTCCAGCAGCGCGCCCAGCTCCTCCGCCCGCCGGGCCGCGGTCACCCCGACGGTGAACCCCTCCAGCGGCCGGACGGCCGGTTCCGCTCCCGCTTCCGGCGCCGTCCGCTCCGGTTCGCCGTGCTCCTGCTGCTGCTCGTACATGGTCGTCCCGCTCCGCCCAGAGAGGTGTGGTGCCTCGTGCTTCCCGTCCCGCCGCGGCTCGGGCGGCACGGAGTGCCAGGGCACCAGCGTGCCAACAGCACGTGACAGCCCCGGTCCTCCCATATTTCCCTGGGGTTACGACGCTCCGCACGCCCGGCCCGTACGACCGGGCGGTGCGAAGGCGCTCGGTGGCGGCTCACACCTCCGCGTACACCGCCTGCCGCCCCTCGTCCGCCGGTGCCACGTCCGCCGCCTCCGCCGCCCGCGCCGTACGCCGCGCACGGGCCGCCGGACGCAGGTATACGGTCCAGGTCACCGCGCCGCACACCACATAGCAGCCGAGGAACGACACAAAGGCCGGGGTGCCCGACCCCGCCTCCAGGAACGACTGGCGAAAGGCGAGGTTGATGGCCAGCCCGCCCAGCGCGCCCACCGCCCCGATCAGCCCCATCGCCGCCCCCGACAGCCGCCGCCCGTAGGCCGCGGCCTCCTCCCCCACCAGCCCGCGCCGCACCGCCTGGGCCTGGAAGATCCCCGGGATCATCTTGTACGTGGAGCCGTTGCCGAGCCCCGTCAGCACGAACAGCGCGATGAACCCGACGAGAAACACGGCCAGCGACCGCACCGCCGACGCATAGATGACGACCCCGGTGGCCAGCCCCATCGCCACGAAGTTCCCCAGCGTGATCCGGGCGCCGCCGAACCGGTCCGCCAGCCGCCCGCCCACCGGCCGGATCAGCGACCCCAGCAGCGGCCCGATGAAGGTCAGCGACGCCGCCTGGAGGGGCGTCCGCGCGAACTGGTTCTGGAGCACCAGGCCGAAGGCGAAGCTGTAGCCGATGAACGACCCGAAGGTGCCGAGGTACAGCAGCGACATCACCCAGGTGTGCGGCTCCCGGGCGGCGTCGAGGGCCGCCCCGGTGTCGTTCGTGACCGGCGCGAGGTTGTCCATGAACAGCGCCGCACACACTGCCGCGACCACGATCAGCGGCACATAAACGGCCAGCACGATCCGCGGATGGGCCGCCCCCGCGGTGCCGATCACCAGCAGCCCCAGCAGCTGGATCACCGGCACCCCGATGTTCCCGCCCCCGGCGTTCATCCCCAGCGCCCACCCCTTCTTCCGCAGCGGATAGAAGGAGTTGATGTTGGTCATGGACGAGGCGAAGTTCCCGCCGCCGACCCCCGCCAGCGCCGCGACCAGCAGAAACGTCGTGTACGAGGTGCCCGGCTCCAGCACCACCGCGGCCACCGAGGTCGGCACCAGCAGCATCACGGCGCTGATCACCGTCCAGTTGCGCCCGCCGAACCGCGCCACCGCGAAGGTGTACGGCACCCGCAGCACCCCGCCCACCGCCGTCGGCATCGCCACCAGGAAGAACTTCTCGGCCGGCGCGATCCCGTACTCCGGCCCCATGAACAGCACCATCACCGACCACAGGCTCCAAATGGAGAACCCGATGTGCTCGGACAGCACCGAGAACACCAGATTCCGCCGCGCGATCTGCTCCCCCGTCTCCCGCCAGAAGCCCTCGTCCTCCGGATCCCAGCGCTCGATCCACCGGCCGCCTCGCCTCGCTTTGCCAGGGCTCTCGTTACGGGTCTCTGCTGCCGCGGCCGTCATCGCGCCTCCCAGGGGTCAGGTCCTGCTCACCGACGCTAGGGAGGCCAAATTTCCGTGCCGTGCCGCCCGGTGACACGGACGAAACCTTGCGCTCACCGGGTGCGGCGGCGGCAGGTGAGGCGGCCCGGCCGCCCGTGCGGGGGTGATCCGCGCATTCCCCCGGCGACGGTCGCGCTCCGTAACTATGCTGCCGCGCCAGGCAACCCGTACTCCTGGTGAGTACGGGCGCACACACGGTCACAGGCGTCGAAGTACGGGGAGTGGAACGCCATGCAGCCGCCAAAGAAGCCCAAGAACCGGCACTCCGCAGCAATGGAAATCATCGGCGCCCAGCTGGCGATGTACCGCATCAAGGCCGGACTCACCCAGCGCGGCCTCAGCGAAGTCTCCACCGCCTCCGAGGAGACCATCGCCTCCGTCGAACAGGGCAGGCGCGCCCTGATGCCGCACCTGGCCGCCGAGTTCGACCAACTCCTGGATACGGGCGGGGCGTTGGCGGTCGGGGTCGCGAAGCTGCCGCCGAAGGAGAAGTACCCGATCTGGGCGGAGGAGTTCATCGCTTATGAGAAGGAGGCTGTCGCGCTCTGCTGGTACGAGCAGGGAGTCCTTCCCGGCTTGCTCCAGACCGAGGAATACGCGCGCGCCACGTTCCGCAGCAAGATCCCGCACGTCGACGAGGAGACCGTGGAACGGCGGATCGCAGGTCGGCTGGAACGCCAGCAGATTCTGCACAGGGCCGTTCCCGTCATCGCCAGCTTTGTCTTCTCCGAGGCCATCGTGGCGAGCAACCTCGGGGGGCGGCAGGTCATGCGGGAGCAGCTTTCCCACCTGCGGGCCTGCGCGGACCTCGACGGGGTCGCGCTTCAGATCCTGCCGCTGAGCCGCGAGCATCACGCCGGTCTCGCCGGTCCGTTCGTGGTGCTGGAAACCGCCGATCATCAACATCTGGCCTACACCGAGGCACAGCGCAGCAGTGTGCTGATCGAGGACGAGGACGAGGTCAGCATCCTCGCTCAGAAGTATGGAATGCTGCGAATGCAGGCCCTCGACGCCGAAGAGACCATGGGTCTGCTGGACCGGCTGCTAGGAGAGCGATGACCCACCTGACATGGTTCAAGTCCAGCTACAGCAGCGACGAAGGCGGCGCCTGCCTTGAAGTGGCATACGACTGGCGCAAGTCCAGCTACAGCAGCGAACAGGGCGGCAACTGCCTAGAAGTCGCCTACGACTGGCAAAAGTCCACCCACAGCGGCAGCGAAGGCGGCGCCTGCCTAGAGGTATCCGCCCACCCCGCCACCGTCCACGTCCGCGACTCCAAGGACCCCCAGGGCCCGCACCTCGACTTCGCGCCGGGGGCCTGGGCCGCGTTCACCTCGTTCGCGGCACGCACCACCGTCGCCACCGCCACAACGGCCCCGTAAACAGGGCTACTCGGCCGCTTCGCGCGGCGGGTCCATCCAGATCGTGTCCGCGCAGATGTTCATCCGCAGGCGCTTGCCCTTCTCGTCCCGGGCCACGACCGCCCGGCCCCCCGCCTTGTCGTGCGGCGCGGACACCACGGCGGTGTCATTGGTGACGGCCACGGGCTCGTTCAGCAGCGAGCCCTTCGGACAGTCCCGGTAGCGCAGACCGGCGGTGACCTTGCCGCCGCGCCGCAGGTCTATCGGCAGGGCCCGGCCGTGCCCCCGGGCGTCGGACTGCGGCCCCTTGCCGAGATGGACCACGAAGGCCGGGAAGCCGCTGAACACACACGGGTCCGTGCCCTTGTTGACGACGGACAGCCGGGCCTGGCGCTGCGCGGCGTGCGGCTTCTTCTTGAGGACGGTGACCTTCCAGCCGAGGCCCTTGGTGGTGCAGTTGGCGTGCAGTGCCGCCATCCGCGGGGAGCCACAGCCGGTCAGGGCCGGGCCCGCCGTGACGGTTAAGGTCAGCGCGGCCGCGGCCGCCCCGAGAAGTGAACGCCGTCGCACGGCCGCTCCTCCTGTTCGTTCCACGGACGATTTCCTGCCGTTAAGGAAAGGTTTTCCCGCGCCCGCGGTTGCCTGTGCATGGCTACTTTCTGCGTACGTGGCGCAGCGCCGGTCCGTCACCCGTCCACGCCCATCGCCCGCGCGTCCGCCTCCGGGAGCCACCATGCGGCCCCGGGCGGCGCCAGCCAGGCGTGCCGCGCCCCCAAGTCCCGTGCGGCAGCGCGCAACGCGTCCAGCCCCGGATGCCGCAGCCCGCGCCGCCACACCATCGACACCGGCGACAGCGGTACGGGCTCGACGAGCGGCCGCAGCACCATCCCCGGCACCTCCATGAACTCCACACTCGCCAGCACCGACCACCCCCGCTTGCGCACCACCCGGACGAACTCCTGCGAGCCCTCGATCTCCGGGAACGGCGCGGCCGTCGCGATCCCGCGCCCCGCGAACAGTCGCTCGGCCAGGTCCGTCCACTCCACGGTCTGCGGATTCCCGGCGGCCGCGTAGAGCGTCTCCCCGGACAGCTCCGCGAGCGGGACGGCGGGCCGGGCGGCCAGCGGATGATCGTCGCGCAGCAGGACCGCCATCGGCTCCAGCCGGACCGGCTGATGGTCGAGTCCGGCGCGTACGTCGGCGGGCAGCGCCGCGTACCGGCCGAAGGAGACATCGAGCCGCCCGGCCGCCATCTCGGCCGCCGCCCCCGTCAGCCCGCTGTGGAAACGGGCGACCAGCTCACAGTCGTCCGGCACCCGGCCCCTGGCCGCCTCCAGCACCCCGTGGGCGGTACCGATCGGCACGCTCACATCGACCAGCAGCGGCCGCTCGGGCGCGGACCGGAACGCGGCGGCCAGCTCGTCCTGCGCGGTCAGCACCCGCCGCGCGTACGGCAGCAGCCGCTCCCCGTCCGCCGTCAGCGCGACCCGGCGGGTGCTCCGTACGAACAGCGTGGCGCCCAACTCCCGCTCCAGCCGCCGGATATCGCGGCTCAGCGCCTGCTGGGCGACGTACAGCCGGGCGGCGGCCCGGGTGAAGTGCAGCTCCTCGGCGACGGCGGTGAACGCGCGCAGCAGTCGCGGATCGATGTCGTACGGCATCGGCCCATCCTGGCAGGACCAGCGGCGCCGGCCCCCTCCGCCCCATTCACAACCCAGCCGCGTAAATGGGCGCTGACCAGGTGTTGGACGGACGGGGACCGCGGCCGCGACCGTAGAGAACATGATCCTCTTCCTCGCCGCCCGCCCGGTCACGGCCCCTCCCGTACGCCCGGCCCCGCGCCGCCGCCGCGCACGCTTCCGCCCGCTCGCACGCCTCCGCCCGCTCGCGCCCTACCGGCGGATCTTCGCCGTCCCCGGCACCCGCGCCTTCACGGCCGCCAACCTGCTGGCCCGGCTGCCCATGGGGATGCTCAGCATCAGCGCGGTCCTGATGATCGCCGGCTCGCGCGGCTCCTACGCACTGGCCGGGGCGGTCACCGCCACCGGGCTGGCGGCCACGGCGCTGGCCGGACCCTGGACCGCCCGGCTGATCGACCGCTACGGCCAGTCCCGCATCGCGGTCCCGGCCACCGCACTCGCCACCCTCGGCTCCCTCTCCCTCCTCTTCTGCGTCCACTACGGCGCACCCGACTGGACCCTCTTCGCCTCGTACGCCGCCACCGCGACCACCCCCAACACCGGCGGCATGTCCCGCGCCCGCTGGGCGCACCTCTTCCGCGACGACCCGGCCGCCCGGCACACCGCCAACTCCTTCGAACAGGCCGCGGACGAACTGTGCTTCCTGCTCGGACCGCTGCTCGCCACACTGCTGTGCACCACCCTCTTCCCGGAGGCGGGCACAGCGGTGGCCGCGGCACTACTGCTCACCGGCGTACTGCTCTTCGCGGCCCAGCGCCGCACCGAACCCCCGGCCGCCGCCCGCACCGGAGGCCACACCCCCACCCGCTCTCCCCTGCGCCTCCCCGGCCTACCGCCCCTCCTCAGCACCTTCCTCTGCACCGGCGCGATCTTCGGCTCCCTGGAGGTGGTCGCCCTCGCCTACGCCGACACCCACGGCATCCGCTCCGCCGGAGGCGCCCTGCTGGCCCTCCAGGCAGCCGGCTCCGGCGCGGCCGGCCTGCTCTGCGGGCTGCTGCGGCCGACGGCCCACCCCGGCCGCCGCTTCGTCCGCTGCCTCGCCGCCATGGCGTCCCTGATGCTGCTCCCGCTCCTCGCCGCCTCGACCGGAAGCCCGGCGGCACTGGCCGCCGCGCTCCTCCTGGCCGGTATGGCGACCGCGCCGACCATGGTCACCGGCATGGGCCTCGTCCAGTCGCGGACGCCGCCGGGTCAGCTGAACGAGGGCATGACCCTCGCCGTGACCGCCCTGCTCGGCGGTATCGCGGCCGGCTCGGCGGGCGGCGGCTGGGCGGTCGACCACCTGGCCGGTCCGGGCGCGGCCTACGGGGTGCCCGCGGCGGCGGCCGCCCTCGCGCTGGCGGTCACCCTGCTCACGGGCCGCCGCCCGCACCGCCCGTGAAACGACTCAGGCCCCGCTGTCCTCACGGACAGACGGGGCCTGGGCCTACATGGGATGACGGGGTCCGGGGGGCATGCCCCCCGGCTCTCCGTTTGGTGGAGATGGCGGGAATCGAACCCGCGTCCAACGGTGCGGAATCAGGGCTTCTCCGAGTGCAGTTCGCTGCGATTTTCTCGGCCCCGGAGATCACGCGAACAAGTCTCCGACGGGCCCAGTCACTGTTTAATTTCCTTCTGCACCCCGTGACCGGGTCCAGAAGTTTAGTCCCCTAGATGATGCCAGGATCCGGGTCGGGAACACCCCCGGGCTGACACTTCGCAAGTCGCTACTTAGGCAGCGAGGGCGAAGGAATCGCTGTTGGGCTTGGCGATTATTGGTTGCGACATATGGTTAACGAGATCATTGCCGCTTCCTCGACTCGCTTCCCCTGCTTCGACATCCGCTGTCGAAACCGATCATCCCCATGTTGATTTATCAAGGTGGTACCCACACCCCTCGTGGGGTGTGCAGCCATCGTACGGGAACAACGCCCGCGGGTGCCAGCGTATTCCCCGGCAGGCCCACCAGGACCGGCCCATCGGGGCAGATCAGGCCCGCTGCCGCCGCCGGGCCGCCGAGATCGCCCGGTCGGTCTCACGGCGGTCCTGCTGCTCGCGGAGCGTCTGCCGCTTGTCGTACTCCTTCTTGCCCTTGGCCAGCGCGATCTCGACCTTGGCCCGGCCATCCTTGAAATAGAGGGCGAGCGGCACGATCGTGTGGCCCGACTCCTGGCTCTTGGACTCCAGCTTGTCGATCTCGACGCGGTGCATCAGCAGCTTCCGCTTGCGCCGCGCACTGTGATTCGTCCAGGTCCCCTGAGCGTATTCCGGAATATGTACGTTGTGCAGCCAGGCCTCGTTGTTGTCGATCTGGACGAAACCGTCCACCAGCGACGCCCGGCCCTGCCGCAGCGACTTCACCTCGGTGCCGGACAGCACCAGACCACACTCATAGGTGTCCAGAATGTGGTAGTCGTGCCGCGCCTTCTTGTGCTGCGCCACGAGCTTGCGCCCGGGATCCTTGTCCTTGCCCTTGTCCTTAGCCATAGTGCGGCCATTTTCGCACTAAGACCCGCCCCCGAGGCCACTCAATACCGTGCGGGCCCGTTTCTCGGCGCCGCTCCCCACGACCAGGTCGGGCGTGAGGCCGGACTCGTCGACGGTCCGGCCCGACGGGGTGCGGTAGTGGCCGACGGTCAGCTCGGCGACCGAGCCGTCCGGCAGCTCGCTGGGCATCTGCACCGCGCCCTTGCCGAAGGTCGGCGAGCCGACCAGCACCGCCCGGCCACGGTCCTGGAGGGCGCCGGCCAGCAGCTCGGCGGCGCTCATCGTGCCCCCATCGACGAGGACGACCAGCGGATGGCGCGTATTCCCGCCGCGCTTGGCGTACAGGGCGCGCTGCTCGCCGCGGACGTCGTACGTCGCGACCAGGCCGCCGTCCAGGAAGGCCGAGGCGGTGGCGACGGCCTCGGTGACCAGGCCGCCGGTGTTGCCCCGCAGGTCGAGCAGCAGACCGTCGTCCGCCGAGGTCTCGCGCACCGCACGGCGGACCGCGGCGCCGGTGCCCTTGGTGAACGCGGCGACCTTGACGCGGGTCGGGCCGTGGCCACCGGCCGGCCGGTCGACGACGACATTGCGGGTTCTGAGCCGGGTGCGGTGCAGGGTCTCGGTCCAGCGGCGGTCGCCGCGCTGGAGGTCCAGGGTCACCGGGCTGCCGGCCACGGCGGAACCATGGGCGCCACCGGAAGCGGCACCGCGCAGCCGGGCGACGACCTCGGTGACCGGGGCGTGCCGGGTGCTGCGGCCGTCGACGGCACGCAGCCGGTCGCCCACCGCGACACCGGCCCGCGCGGCGGGACTGCCGGGCTGGACCCGGGACACCGCGATCCGGCCGCCGTCCGCCGGCCGCACCCAGAGCCCGACGCCGACATAGCCGCCGCCCAACTGCTCCTGGAAATCCTCGTACTCGCCGGGGGTATAGATCGTCGACCAGCGGTCGCCACTACGGCTGACGACCTCGGCGGCGGCCTGCGCACCGGACTTGCCGTCCTCGACGGCGTCGGAAGCGGCCCGTTCGACGGCGGCGCGGTCCGCGAGGGCGGACTCCCGGGTGTGCGATCCGGCGGACAGCCGGTCCGGGTCGGTGCGCCCGGCGGCGCCCTCCGCCGCATCGCTCCAGGTCCCCGTCACCACACCGGTGGCGAGCACGCTCGCGAGGAACAACGTCAGGGCCGCCCCGCGGCGAATGCGGCGGGGCCGGTCGTACGAACACGGGCCCGACATGCCGGTGAGTCTAGGGGACAAAAAAGGCGCCGTACGGCAAGTTGCCGTACGGCGCCCCTTGGCAAAGCTCACACCTTGAGGTACTTGCGCAACGCGAAGAACGCGGCGAGCGCAGGCATCAGCAGCCCGATCAGAAGGACCAGCGGGAGGACCGTCACCACCGAGTCCCAGCCGATGAAGTTGATCACCTGGATCTTCTTCGCCAGCCAGTTGTTGACGAGGACGTACTTGCCGCCGACGATCAACACACAGGCGAAGGCGGCGCCGAGCAGGCCCGCGATGGCCGCCTCCAGGATGAACGGCATCTGGATATAGAAGCTGGACGCTCCCACCAGCCGCATGATCCCGGTCTCCCGCCGCCTGCTGAACGCCGACACCCGCACGGTGTTGACGATCAGCATCAGCGCAACGACCAGCATCAGCCCCATCACGACGAGCGCCGCGATATTCATGCCGTTCAGGAGGTTGAACAGCGGCTCAACGGTGTCCCGTTGGTCCTGCACCTCCATGACGCCGGGCCGCTCGGAGAACGCCGACTTGATGACCGTGAACTTCGTGGGGTCCTTGAGCTTGACGCGGTAGGACTCCGGAAGCTGGTCGGGCGTCACCAGCCCGGCGACGGGGGTGTCCCCGAACTGCTCCTTGTAGTGCTTGTAGGCCTGGTCGCTGGACTCGTACGTCACGTCCTGGACGATCGGCAGCCGGCCGAGCTCGGCCTTGATGTCGTCCTTCTGCTGCTGGGTGGCCGCACCCTTGGCACAGTTGGCACCGGAGTCGGCGTCATTCTTGTTGCAGAAGAAGATCGAGACGTTGACCTTGTCGTACCAGTAGCCCTTCATGGTGCTGACCTGGTCGCGCATCAGCAGCGAGGCGCCGAACAGACCGAGCGAGAGGGCTACGGAGACGATGACGGCGAACGTCATCGTGAGGTTTCGGCGGAGACCGACGCCGATCTCCGACAGGACGAACTGGGCGCGCATGGCGTCCTTTCAGTACTGGGGGCCGTACACGCTTAGTGCTGGTAGCCGTACACGCCGCGCGACTGGTCGCGTACGAGCCGGCCCTTTTCGAGTTCCATGACCCGCTTGCGCATCTGGTCGACGATCTGCTGGTCGTGGGTGGCCATGACCACCGTCGTACCGGTCCGGTTGATCCGGTCCAGCAGCTTCATGATGCCGACCGAGGTCTGCGGGTCGAGGTTGCCGGTGGGCTCGTCCGCGATGAGCAGCATCGGGCGGTTGACGAACGCCCGCGCGATGGCGACGCGCTGCTGCTCACCACCGGAGAGCTCACCCGGCATACGGTCCTCTTTGCCGCCGAGGCCGACGAGTTCGAGGACCTCGGGAACCGTCTTGCGGATCTGGCCGCGCGGCTTGCCGATGACCTCCAGGGCGAAGGCGACGTTCTCCCCCACGGTCTTGTTGGGGAGCAGCCGGAAGTCCTGGAAGACCGTCCCCACCTGGCGCCGCATCTGCGGAACCTTCCAGTTGGAGAGCTTGCCGAGGTCCTTGCCCAGAACGTGTACGTGGCCATGACTGGTCCGCTCCTCCCGCAGCAGCAGCCGCAGGAAGGTGGACTTGCCGGAGCCCGAGGAGCCCACCAGGAAGACGAACTCGCCGCGCTCGATCTCGAGCGAGACGTCCCTGAGTGCAGGGCGGTTCTGCTTCGGGTAGGTCTTGGAGACGTTGTCGAATCGGATCACTGATGCACCACGGTGACCTGGATAGGGGCACGGGTTGCCGAGTTGCGGCTCCCGTCGGTGTGCGTGACCATACGCGAACCTCGCAGGACGGCGCAGTCGCCGTAGGCGCTTGGTGCGTTTATTCACGGCACCTACGGGACAAAAGGCGCACAATCCCGCGGGACGCGCCGTTCCGGCGGCGAGCTGGCACAGTGGAGGAGGGAACCAATGCGCCTTCCGGCGCGTTGGTGCAGTGGAGAAGGAGGTCGCATGACGTACGACCGACTGGTGTGCGCCAATTGCGCGGCCCCTGTGAGCGAGGGCCGCTGCCCCGTGTGCCGGGCCAGCAGGGAACGGCTTCAGCAGCAAGCGGGCGGACTGTTCGCCCAGCTCAGCCCCGCGATGCTGGTGGCGCTGATGATCCTGCTGATCGCGGTGGGCCTACTGCTCCACCAGGCCGTCTGAGACCGATAGCAGCTTCCCCGGCGGACGCGGGAGCGCGGACGCCGAGGGGCCCGGGACGCGAACGTGTCCCGGGCCCCTCCAGCTGTGACGTGCGGGCGATCAGGCCGCCGCGGCGCCGCCGCCGTTCTTGTTGATCAGGCGGGGCAGCAGACGGAAGCCCACACCGCCCGCGATCATCGTGGCCGCACCGATGAGCAGGACGGTGGTACCGGAGGAACCGGTCTCCGCCAGCTCGCCGCCCTTGGCCTGCTGCTTGGCCTGGCCGGGGGTGTCAGCGATCTGCTCCTTGCCCTGGCCGGGCTGCTCGATCGGCTTGGAGCCCTCGTTGTCCGGGCCGGTGCCGTCGGTGTCACCGATGGAGCTGCCGTCGCCGGTGCCGCCGGAGTTGCCGGTGCCACCGGAATTGCCGGTGCCGCCGGTGTTCTGGTCACCGGTGCTGCCGGTGCTGCCGGAGTTGCCGGTGCCGCCGGTGTTCTGGTCACCGGTGCTGCCGGAGTTGCCGGTACCGCCGGTGTTCTGGTCACCGGTGCTGCCGGTGCTGCCGGTGCTGCCGGTGTCCTCACCGCCGGTGCTGTCGTCGCCGCCGATACCGCCGGTGCTGTCGTCACCACCGATGCCGCCGGTGCTGTCGTCACCACCGGTGCTGTCGTCGCCGCCGATGCTGCCGGAGCTGTCCTCACCGCCGATCTCGCCGCCGGTGCTGTCGTCGCCGCCGACCTGGCCGGTGGTCTCGCCACCGTCGGTGCTGCCGGTGGTCTCGCCACCCGAGTCGCCGCCGCCGATGATCCCGCCGATAATGCCGCCGATGATCCCGCCGTCCTGGCCCGGGGTCTCACCCGGGCTGGCCGCGGAAGCAGCGCCGGCGGCGGTGAGCGACGCACCGGCCGCAATCACCGCACCGGCCGCAATGCGCGCTACGCGCAGCCGCGTCTTCTTCGTCATGTACTGCTACCCCCAGTAGCTGAACTCGTCATTGGAGCACCGCTGTACGGGGCGACGAGCCGATACCCGGGGTACGCGAGTGTCAGCTCCGCGCCATGGGGCGATCCGCCCCCATCCCCGTTACTGCACGCGCCCCAGACATACGCATGCCGCGCTCAGCCTTCCCAGTTCCGTGACTATCGTCAAGGTCGATTAAAGGCCGGATGCCCGAATTGCCAAGCGTTGGGCGGTACATGGACATACGACTGTGACCAAACCCCCACAGCAAAAACAACTACCTCCCCGGGGGAGGTAGTTGTTTCGCCTTCAGACGGGGTGCCCCGTTACTTCTCCTGCTGCTTGCGCCAGCGGATTCCGGCCTCCAGGAAGCCGTCGATGTCGCCGTCCAGCACACCGGTGGGGTTGCCGACCTCGAACTCGGTCCGCAGGTCCTTGACCATCTGGTACGGGTGCAGGACGTACGAACGCATCTGGTTGCCCCAGGAATTGCCGCCGTCACCCTTGAGGGCGTCCATCTTGGCCTGCTCCTCCTGGCGGCGGCGTTCAAGGAGCTTGGCCTGGAGGACGTTCATCGCAGACGCCTTGTTCTGGATCTGCGAGCGTTCGTTCTGGCAGGAGACGACGATGCCGGTCGGGAGGTGCGTCAGCCGGACCGCGGAGTCGGTGGTGTTGACGCCCTGGCCGCCGGGGCCCGAAGAGCGGTACACATCAATCCGCAGATCGGACTCGTCGATCTCGATGTGGTCGGTCTTCTCGACGACGGGCAGCACCTCGACACCGGCGAACGACGTCTGGCGGCGGCCCTGGTTGTCGAACGGCGAGATGCGCACCAGGCGGTGCGTGCCCTGCTCGACGGAGAGCGTGCCGTAGGCGTACGGCACCTGCACGGCGAAGGTGGTCGACTTGATGCCGGCCTCTTCCGCGTACGAGGTCTCGTAGAGCTCGGTCTTGTAGCCGTGCCGCTCGGCCCAGCGCAGATACATCCGCTGGAGCTTCTCGGCAAAGTCGGCGGCGTCGACGCCACCGGCCTCGGCGCGGATGTTGACGAGCGCCTCCCGGGAGTCGTACTCGCCGGACAGGAGGGTGCGGACCTCCAGCTCGTCGACGGCCTTGCGGACGGCGGTCAGCTCGTCCTCGGCCTCCGCCCGGGCGTCCTCATCGCCCTCGGCCTCGGCGA
Source organism: Streptomyces sp. P9-2B-2 (assembly GCF_030406865.1). Taxonomy (NCBI): domain Bacteria; kingdom Bacillati; phylum Actinomycetota; class Actinomycetes; order Kitasatosporales; family Streptomycetaceae; genus Streptomyces; species Streptomyces sp. P9-2B-2. Next base: position 3,539,611 of record NZ_CP129126.1, read on the forward strand.
GCTCGAAGAGCACCTCGAGGTCGTCGACCCGGCCACGCAGGTCCTCGGCCTTGCGCAGCTGGCCCTGGAGGTAGGACAGCCGACTGGTGATCTTCTGTGCGTTCTCCGGGTCGTCCCACAGGGACGGCGCCGCGGCCTGCTCCTCGAGCACGGCGACATCGGCCCTCATCTTGTCGAGGTCCAGGACGGCCTCGATCGACCCCATGGTCGAGGAGAGGGACTTCAGCTCTTCGGATACATCGACGACTGCCACGCACCCAGCCTAACGGCTGCCACCGTCAGCGTGACCCGGCCCCGGCAGGCCGGACCCGCCCGGAGCCCACACCTCCGGGCCCACGGCGGCCCGGATGCCGGTCACCGCGCCGGTCACCGCCGGGGCCCGGTGCGGCCGCCGCGGGCCCGGGGTGCGTTACGGAGTGTCGGGTTCCGACTGGTGGACGCCCGGTGTGGCGCCGTCCGGCTCGTCGTCACCCGAGGCCAGCCAGCCGCCCAGACCGGCCGCCACCAGCGCCGCGGCGGCCGCCGCGCCCAGCCTGATCCGGCGGCGGCGCACCGCCTCCGGCGCCGCACGGTGCCGGGCCGAGCCCGCGCGGCGCTCACCGGCGGCGCGCGGGGCCCGGGCGGTGCCGTGGGCGCCGCCCGCCAGCTCGTCCGGGCCGGGGACCCGCATGCTGGTGTGCGTGTCCCGGTTGGAGTCGGGGACCGCGCCCTGGACCAACGGGACCGCGCCGCGCGGCGGGGTGGCCTCGGCCGGTGCCGCCGACGGGTAGTACGCCTCCTCGCGGGAGCCGGGGCCCTCCTGCTCGCCCTCCGGCTCCTCGTCGTCCGGCTCGTCGATGTCCAGCGGCGGCATACCCGCCAGACCGGGCAGCAGCTCACGCAACCGGGCGGCCAGCTCCGGGGCGCGCAGCCGGGAGGCCGGCGCCTTGGCCAGGCACTGGAGCAGCAGCTGCCACAGCTCGTCGGGGATACCGGGCAGCGGCGCCACGCTCTCGGTCACATGGCGGCGCAGCACCGCGCCGGGGTGGCCGCCCCCGAAGGGCGTGAATCCGGCGAGCAGCTCGTACAGGACGGTCGCCAGCGCGTAGACGTCCACGGAGGCCCGCGGCGGCAGGCCCTCGATGATCTCCGGGGCGAGGTAGTCGGGGGTGCCGATGACCTTGGTCGCCTTGGTCCGGCGCGGGGAGTCGACGAGCCGGGCGATACCGAAGTCGGTGAGCAGCGCGGGGTGCGCGCCACCGGGGCCGAGCGGGCCCTGCATGTTCAGCAGGACGTTCTCGGGCTTGACGTCGCGGTGCACGATCCGGGCGGCGTGCGCGGCGGCCAGCCCGTCGGCCACATCTGCGGCGATCGCGACGGCGGCCTCCGGGGCCAGCCGGCGTTCGCGCTCCAGACGGGTCCGCAGATCGGTGCCCCGTACGAGCTCCATGACCAGCGCCAGGTCATTGCCGTCGACGACGAGATCGCGGACACCGACGACATGGGGATGGTCCAGACCCAGCAGGGCCGCCCGCTCCTGTACGAAGCGGCCGACGAGCTCCTGGTCGGACGCGAGCTCCTCACGCAACAGCTTGATGGCCACGGCCCCTTCGGGACCCTCGCCCAGCCATACCGTGCCGGCACTGCCGCGCCCCAGGATCTGGTGGGCGGTGTACCGGCTGCCGATCTTCCGTGCCAAGACTGCTCCGACGTGTCGGGCCCCCGAGCGTCCTGCGGGGGCTGAGGTTGGCGTCAAAGCTACGCGGGTGCCAGGGGGTTCAATGCCCCGGACGGTGGCAACCTTCACTTCTGTGAGCGAAATTCTCCGCCGGAAGTCGACAAATCCACTGAGTGGGTCTTACGGCGCGTCAGCGGATCGGCGCCGCCCACAACAGCGCGCCGCCCGCGGGCTCCGGGGAGCGCGCGGGCGGCGGGCGGTCAGCGGCCGATTTTCTCGACGAACCGCTGCACTTCATTGAAGACGTGCCCGACCTGCGAGAAGAAGCCCCGGGTCGTGCCGATCCACTCCTGGAGCGGGGTCAGCTCCCAGATGAGCCAGGCCGCCACGAACAGGAGTATCAGCGTGAACAGACAGCCCTTGAGGCAGCCCAGGCCCGGGATCTTCATCGGGTTGGCGCTGCGCTGACGGGGCTCGCGCCGGGGCCTCGGCTCCGGCGCGGGCGGCCGCTGCGGCTCGTAACGCTGCGGCGGCGGCTCCCGGCGCCGCTGCGGAGCCGGCGGCTGCTGCTGGGGGGCCTGCTGGGCGTACGGCACCGGAGCGGGCTGCTGCCGGTACTGGGGCTGCTGCGGACGCTGCGGCGGCTGCTGCGGGGCGGCCTGCCGCTGCGGACGGCGGCGCAGCGGGTCCTCGCTGGGGTCCAGGTACTGCACCTGGGTCTGGTCGTTGCGGTCACGGGCGGCGCGCAGCTGGGACTCCCACGGGTGGGGCCCCTCGGGCTCCTGCGGCCCGCCGGCCGGTGCGCCCATGGGCATCGGCGGCATCGCCCGCGTCGGATCGCCCTGCGCCCCGGGGCCACCCGGTCCGCCGGTGGAGGGCAGCACGCTGGTCGCCGCGGCCGGGTCGTACGAACCGGCGCCCGACGGGAGCACCTGGGTGGGGTCGGCGTCGCCGCCGCCGGCCTGGCCGTCGGCGCCCGTCCCGGGGACCGTGGCGGGCGCGGGGTCGGGGGCGAGCAGCGCGGCCACACCGAGCGCCGCCTCGGCCTCGGCGGGCCGGGCGTGCACCCCGATACCGGCCGCGACGGTGCGCAGCGCCCTGGCGAGGTTCTCGGCACTCGGCCGCTCCTCGGGCCGCTTGCGCAGACAGCGCTCGATGACCGTCCACAACGGCTCGGGGAGCGAGCCGGGGCGCTGCGGCTCCTCGCTGAGGTGGCGGTGCAACACCTCCAGCGCGGTCGACCCGGCGAACGGCGGACGGCCGGTGACCAGCTCGTACAGCAGGATGCCGGCGCCGTAGATGTCCACCGCGGAGGTCTGCGGGCGGCCCTCGGCGGACTCCGGCGCCACATAGGCGGGCGTGCCGACGAACTCGTGGGTGCGGGTCAGCCCCGGGGAATCGGCGAGGCGGGCGATGCCGAAGTCGGTCAGCATCGGGTGCATCTCGCCGCTGCCGTCCGACCCGGCCAGCAGGACGTTGGCGGGCTTGAGGTCGCGGTGCACCACACCGTCGGCGTGGCTCGCGGCCAGCGCGTCGGCGATCTGGGCGGTGAGCAGCGCGGCGGCCACCGGGCTGAGGGCCCCGTTGTCGCGCAGATAGCGGTGCAGGTCGGGGCCGTCGACCAGGTCCATGACCAGGGCGAGCAGATCGCCCTCGACGACGAGGTCGCGGGTGCGGACGATGTTGGGGTGGGTCAGGCGCAGCAGGACGGAGCGCTCCCGCAGAAAGCGCATCACCACATCCGCGTCGTGCGCCAGCTCCTCCTTGAGAACCTTGATCGCGACCGTCTCACCGGGCTCTCCTGCCACGGCGGCCTCGGCGCCCGCCGCCTCCCGCTGGCGGGCACGCCAGACGGTGCCCGTGGCGCCGCGTCCCAGCGGCTCCTCGAGCAGGTACTTGCTGCCTACCGGCCGCACGTCATGCGCTCCCTGGTCGTGGTGAATCCCTTGCCCGGCCCGCTGGGTCAGCTGATCATCTCCGCGCGGCCCGTCCGACCCACTGTAGTGCCGTCGCACAATCTTTTCGGTCCGGCGGCCCAGTGCGGGCTTGTGGGAAAGACGCGGGTTCGGGACGGATGGTTGCCTGCTGCCCCCGGGAGGGCCGTCCGCCGCCCCCGGACGGTGCGGACGGTGCCCGCGCGCGGTCCGGCCGGAGACCTTCCGAGCTGACCACGGCGGTCGAAATCCGGCCGGGCACGGCGCGCAAGCAGGCACTTTTTCGCCCTTAGAAGACCAATCAAGATCACTGAACGGCGGTCGGCGGGCGCGTTGTCAGTGGCAGGTGCGAGGATGCATCCAGCACGATGCGGTGGGGGCGCGCGGCCCTTGTCGCGACGTGCACTTGGGACTTGTACGTGCCGACGTGCTCGGGTGCGGTGGGGGGAGCGAGCAGGCCCCCTGCCGGACCTCGGCAGAAGGGACCGTTGACGGCGATGCAGATCCGGCTGACCGTCCTCGGGCCGCGCAGCGGCCACTCCACCCGGGCCTGCGATGTGCTGGTCACGGCCCCTTCCGGGACCGCGCTGGCAGCAGTGGCCGGCTCGCTCGCCGCCTCCGTGGCGGGCTCGGGTGCGGATGTCGGCGGTGCGGGCGGTGGCAGCGGCCCCGTCGTCCTGTACGCCGGGTCCGAACGCCTCGATCCGCAGCGCGCGGCCATCGGCGAGCCCCCGCTGATCGACGGCGCGGTGCTCTCCGTCCAGAGCCCCGGCCCCGCCCCCGCACACGGCCTGCCGCACGGCTCCGCGCGGCTCCGCGTCGTCTCCGGGCCCGATGCCGGCGGCGTGCATCTCCTGCACGGCGGCCAGATCCGCATCGGCCGCTCCGCCGACGCCGATGTCCCCCTGGACGACCCCGATGTCTCCCGGCTGCACTGCACCGTCACGGTCGAACCGGACGGCTCGGTCTCCGTCGCCGACCTCCGCTCCACCAACGGCACCGCCGTGGACGGCACCGACCTCGACGAACACCCCACCCCCCTGCCCCCCGGCGCCCTCCTGCGCCTCGGCGAATCCGCCCTCCGCCTCCAGTCCGCGCCGGACGCACCGGACCCTGCCCTGCCGACCACACCGGACGGTGAGGGTCATTTGCGGATCACCCCAGGTGCCGCGGGAACGGTCGCGGGAGGACGGGCGCAGGAGTACGGGGCGGCTGGTCCGCACGGGGCCACTGTGGCTGTGGGTGGGGCTTATGCGGGGGCGGGAGCGTCTGCGTATGGCGGGGCCGGGGCGTATGAACGGGTGGCGGGTGGGGCGGCTGCTTCGGTTGGGGGGTCAGCGGCCGGGCATCTGTCGGGCGGCTCCGCGCACCCATCGGGCAGAGCCGTGCAGGGATCGGGCGGGGCCGCACGCGCTTCAGCCGGGTCCGCGCACGCATCGGGCGGAGCCGGGCAGGCAGCGGGCAGGTCCGCGGACGCACCGGGAGCCGCGCAGACACGGGGCGGAGCCGCCTACGCAGCGCCCGGGTCCGCACACGCACCGGCCGGATCCCCCCACTCACCGGCCGCGGCCTCGCAGCAGCCGCAGGCCGCGCCGGGCCGCCGGGACACTCCCCTGCGCGGCACCCCGGCCAGTTACCCCAACCCGGCCGCATACGGCGCACCGGCCCCCGGCCCCGACGGCTCCCGCCCCGCCGTCGCCCCGTACCCGGACACCTCCACCGGCCACGTCTACGACCGCACCACCGACGGCGGCAGCCCGTCAGCCGGCTGGGGGCCCGGCGTCCGGGAGCCGGCCGACGGTTTCCCGGCCACCGGCCAGCAGCGGACGCACGGCGGGCAGCAGTCTTTGGCACCGGCCGACGAAGGCCCCCGTAAGGGCGGGCGGCGCGGCGGTATCGGGGCCTGGGCGCGGCGGCTGGCCGGCGGCCGGATAGCCGTGGAGCGGCCGGACGAGGGCCGCCCGGCGGCGTACGAACCGGTCGGTGCCCCCACGGCCGCCGATACGGACGTCCTGGACGCCGCCCCGAGCCCGGAGGTGCTCGCCGGGCCCGCCGCCGAGGAACGCTGGCCGGACGCCGCCGCGATCCTGCTCACCGCGCTGGGCCCGGGGCCGCGGCTCTGGGAGCGCGGCCCGGATCACCCCGACGCACTGACCGTCCGGCTGGGTACGGCCGCCCGCAGCGGCGGCCGTACCGCCCTGCCGGTCACCGTCGAGCTGCGCCGGGCGGGCTCCCTCGGCCTCGCCGGACCGCGGGCGCGGCTGACCGGACTTGCCCGCTGCGCCCTCGCCCAGCTCGCCGCCCTGCACTCCCCCGGCACCCTCGACATCGTGCTGATCAGCACGGACCGGGCGCGCCCGGCCGAGGAGCGGGTGGCGGACTGGTCCTGGCTCGGCTGGCTGCCGCAGGTCCGCCCGGAGCGCGGCCAGGACTGCCGGCTGCTGCTCGCGTACGACCCGGATCAGGCGCTGGCCCGCACGTCCGAACTGGTGCGCCGGCTCGACGACAGCCCCCTGGGCCCCGGCTGGGCCGACGCCGAGCGGGCGGAGATCGCCGCCGCCGCGGCCCGCCACCAGGGCCCGTTCACCCTCGTGGTCGTGGACGGCGACCCCGGTACCTCCGCACTGCGCGAGACCACCGCCCGGCTCGCGGCGGGCGGGGCGGCGGCCGGCATCCATCTGCTGTGCCTGGCCGAGACCCCGGCCTCCTCCCCCGCCTTCCCGCTGTCCGCGACGTACGAAGCGGCCCGGTCGGCGTCGCCCGCCTTCGGGGAGTGCGGTGCTGTCGCGGTACTCAGCGGCGATGTCGCCACCGCGCTGCGCGTCGTCCAGCCGGGCTCGGGGCCCAACGGCACCGTCGCGACGGTGGACGCGGTCTCCGGCGCCTGGGCCGAACGCTTCGCCCGGGCGCTGGCACCACTGCGCGAGACCGACGCGACGGCCGCGGCGGCCGGGGGCGGTGCGGCGGTGCGGGTGGCCGTCCCGCTGCCCGATTCGTCGCGCCTGCTGGACGAGTTGGGGCTGGCCCGCGCCACCCCGGCGTCCCTGATGGCCCGTTGGGCCGCCGCCCTGGACACCGACCGGCCCGGCGCCGCCGCGGTCCTCGGCGCCGGCCCGCACGGCCCGCTGTGCACCGATCTCGCCGCCGACGGCTCACACCTCCTCCTGGAGGGCGCGGCGGCCACCGGTAAGACGGAACTGCTGCGTTCGCTGGCCGCCTCACTGGCCGCCGCCGACCGGCCGGATCTGCTGTCGATGGTGCTGGTGGACGGCGGCGGCAGCGAGCGCGGCGAGGGCCTGCGGGTGTGTACGGACCTGCCGCATGTCACGACGTATCTCGCCGCCTCGGACCCGGTCCGGATGCGGGAGTTCGCCCAGGCCCTGTCCTCGGAACTGAAGCGCCGCGCGGAGATACTCGCCGGCACCCCGTTCACCGAGTGGCGCAGCAAACACCTGCCCGCGCCACGGATCGTCGCCCCGCGACGCTCCACCGAGGGCGGTCACGGAGAGCAGGAACCAATCACTCTCCGTAATCGTTGCCGTAACAAGGAGGAAGAAGGCAGCACCCCGGCGGACCCGTCAACGACCGGCACCCTACGACTCCGCCCCCGCGGCGGATCCCCCACCGAGGACCCCGCGCCCGAGCCCGCGGTCCCGATGCCCCGACTCTTCGTGCTGGTCGACGACTTCGACGCCCTGGTCGCCCCGGCCCTGGGCAGCACGGGCCGCCCGGCCGCCGGATCCGTGGTGCGCGCCCTGGAGTCGGTGGCCCGGGACGGAGCGGCGCTCGGCGTGCACCTGATAGCCGCGACCGGCCACCCGGACCGCACGGCGGAGACCGCGACCAGCGAACGGGCCGATCTGCGCGTCCAGTTGGGCGCCGCCACCGATCCGTCCGAGCCGGTACCCACGGGCCGCGGACGGCTGTACCGCGCGGCGGACGGCTCCTCGACGCCGTTCCAGGCAGGCCGCGTCACGGGCCGGATACCCCGTACGTCCACCCTCCGGCCGACGGTCGTCCCGCTGGAGTGGCAGCGGATGGGCGACCCGCCGGCCCGCCGCCCGCTGCGCGAGCTGGGCAACGGCCCGACGGACCTGGCCCTGCTCGCCAGCGCACTACAGCGGGCCGCCCAGTCCTTGGGCGCGGCGGCCACCCCGCCGCTGCTGTGAGGCGCGGACGGGCCACGTGCGGTGAGACGCGGACGTGCCGGGAGGCACGGAAGTGCCGTGAGACGCGTACGCGCTCCGAGACGCATGCGTCACCCATAACAGCCCCGTCACGAAAGGCCGGTTGACGCGGAAGGCGGTATTGCGGACCCCGTGGCCAGGGCGTAGGACTGTCGCACACCGCACGGCACCGTATGAGGCGCGGCACGGCACACGACGCACGACGGCCGGCACCGCACTGCGCGACGCACTGAGCGACGCGCCCCACGGCCGACGCACCGCACCACGCGGCCGCACCACCACTCGGCACCACCCGCACCGCACCACCGCACAGCAGCGCACCACCCGCAATGCAAGGACGCCGCGGAGCGCGACAGCTCGTGGCGCTTGGCAGTTGGCACGGCAGGCGCAGGGATAGGGGGCTACGGGGATGGGCAGAGGACTTGACCGTATGGGGCGTGACCGGACTGGCCGTGACCGTACGGGGCGCGATCGGGCCGGCGGGGTGGCTGGGCGGGCCGGGGTCGGGGTCGGGGTGGTTGCGGCGCTTGCCTTGGTGTTGGCCGGGTGTGGGAGTGGGGGCGGGGCCAAGGGGGATGAGGGGAGTGGCGGGAAAGGGGGGAGTACTGCTCCTACCGTGCGGCTTCCTTCGTTGAAGGGGGAGAGGCTTCAGGTCACCGCTGTGTGGACGGGGCCGGAGCGGGACAACTTCCAGAAGGTGCTGGAGGAGTTCGAGAAGCGCACCGGGGCCACGGTGGACTTCGTGCCCAGTGGTGATGACATGGCCGGGTTCATCGGGTCCAAGATCGCCGGTGGTGGGCCGCCGGATGTGGCGATGCTCCAACAGGTCGGTGTGCTCAATGAGTTCGCCCGGAAGGGGTGGCTCAAGCCGCTCGGGGCCGGTGCCAAGGCGCAGCTCGCGAAGAACTATGCGAAGGGCTGGCAGGATCTCGGCGCCCACAAGGGCACGCCGTACGGGGTCTACTTCAAGGCCAGTAACAAGTCGCTGGTCTGGTACAACGCCCGGGCGTTCGACGATGCCGGTGCCAAGGAGCCGAAGACCTGGCCGGACTTCGTCAAGGCGGCGGAGGTCATCGCCGAGTCGGGTGTGGAGCCGGTGTCGGTGGGCGGTGCGGACGGCTGGACGCTGACCGACTGGTTCGAGAACATCTATCTCTCGCAGGCGGGGCCCGGGAAGTACGACCAGTTGGCGAAGCACCGGATCAAGTGGACGGATCCGACGGTCAAGCAGGCGCTGACCACGCTCGGGCAGCTCTTCGGCCGGAAAGATCTGCTGGCGGGTGGCAACTCCGGTGCGTTGCAGACGGATTTCCCGACGTCGGTGACCCAGACCTTCAGCGGTGGTGACGCCCCCAAGGCCGCGATGGTCTCGTCGGCGGACTTCGCCGCCGCCAACATCACTCAGACCAAGGCGAAGGTCGGTACGGACGCCAAGGTCTTCCCGTTCCCGGCGGTGGGCGCCAGGTCGCCGGTGGTGACCGGCGGGGATGTGGCGGTGGCCCTCAAGGACGGCAAGGCGTCGCAGGCGCTGCTGACGTTCCTGGCGTCGACGGATGCCGCGAAGATCTGGGCGCAGGCGGGCGGGTTCATCTCGCCCAACAAGGAGCTCGATCAGGCGGCGTATGCCGATGGGGTGATGCGGGAGATCGCCAAGGCGCTGGTGGCGGCGGGTGATGACTTCCGCTTCGACATGTCCGATCAGGCGCCCGCCTCGTTCGGCGGTAAGCCGGGTCAGGGTGAGTGGAAGGACCTTCAGGACTTCCTGAAGAACCCGAAGGATGTCGCGGGCACGCAGGCGCAGTTGGAGAAGGATGCCGCGAAGTCGTTCGGGCACTGAGACGTGTGGACGTTCAGTGCGCGTAGTCGGTGAGTGCGCGTAGTCGGTGAGTGCGCGTAGGCGTTGCGTGCGCGTAGGCGTTGCGTGCGCGTAGGCGTTCGGGCACTGCGTAGGTGCCGCCGTCCGTGTCGAGCGGGACCGGGGGATCGTCACGATGAGCGACGTACAGGTCAGCGGGGCCGGTGGGCGGCGCCGGAGGGGTGCCGGGGGCGCGGGCCGCGGGCGGGTTCGGGTGCGGGGTGGCCGCCGGTGGCTCGCCGGGGTGTTTCTGCTGCCGGCGCTGGTACTGCTCGGTGCGCTGGTCGGCTATCCGATCGTGTTCTCCGTCGTGCGCAGCCTGTTCGACGCGTCCGGTGACGGCTTTGTGGGGCTGGACAACTACGGTGCGATGTTCTCGGACGAGGGCATCCGTACGGCGCTGCGGAACAACGTCATCTGGGTGGTGGTGGCGCCGACGGTGTCGACCGTGCTGGGGCTGGTCTTCGCGGTGCTGACCGAGCGGATCCGCTGGGGCACCGCCTTCAAGCTGGTGGTGTTCATGCCGATGGCGATCTCGATGCTGGCGGCCGGGATCATCTTCCGGCTGGTCTACGACCAGGCGCCGGAGCGCGGGGTCGCCAACGCGGTGTGGGTCGGTGTCCATGACACGTTCGCCGACCCGGCGCCGTTCCCCGGTGCCAAGCCGCGGCCGCGTGCCGGTCTGGAGGCGTCGGGGGGCGGCGCCTTCACCACCGGGTCGGCGGTGCGGGCGGGGTCTCCGGTGCTGCTGCCGCTGGTCGCCGTCCAGCCGGGCGATCTGCGCGGTGCGCGGGTGGCGGCCGTCGCCCAGTCGCAGCCGGGCAAGGTGACCGGTACCGCGTGGCTGGACTTCACCCGGGGCGGTGGCGGCCGGCCGAAGGCGATCGACGGCAACGAGAAGGCGCTGGCCGGTCTGCGGGTCGAGGCGGTCCGGGGCGGCAGGGTGGTCGCCTCGGCGACGACGGCGGCCGACGGCAGTTTCGCGCTGCCGGCCGGCCGGGCCGACGGTGCCCGGCTGCGGCTGCCCGCGGCGAATTTCGCCGAGGCGTATCGCGGGGTCGACTGGCTCGGTCCGGCGCTGGTCACCCCGGCCATCATCGGCTCCTATGTGTGGATGTGGGCCGGTTTCGCGATGGTGCTGATCGCGGCGGGTCTGGCGGGTGTGCCGCGGGAGCTGCTGGAGGCGGCGCGGGTGGACGGGGCGGGCGAGTGGCAGGTCTTCCGCCGGATCACGGTGCCGCTGCTGGCGCCGGTGCTGGTGGTCGTGCTGGTCACGCTGATGATCAATGTGCTGAAGATCTTCGATCTGGTCTACATCATCGCGCCGGGCTCCAGCGTCCGGTCCGCGAATGTGCTGGCGCTCCAGCTCTTCCAGTCGTCGTTCGGCACGGATGTCGACGAGGGTCTGGGCAGCGCGATCGCCGTGTTCCTGCTGTTGCTGGTGCTGCCGGTGATGTACGTCAATCTCCGGCGTCTGCGGAAGGAGCGTCGCCGATGACGACGGTGGAGGGGGTCGTCCCGGCGGGGCGCTCCGGCGCCGGTGCCGTACGGGCCCGGTGGCCGCTCGCCGCGCGGATCGCGGCGCGGACCGGCAGCGGCGCGATGCGGGTCTTCCTGGTGCTGGTGGCGCTGTTCTGGCTGATGCCGTCGGTGGGGCTGCTGCTGTCGTCGCTGCGCAGCCCGCAGCAGATCGCCGAGTCCGGCTGGTGGCAGGTCTTCAGTGAGCCGGCCCAGATCACCTGGGACAACTACGGCCGGCTGCTGTCGAACGAGAAGGTGATGGGTTCGCTGCTGACCACGGCGGCGATCACGGTGCCGGCGACGGTGCTGGTCGTCGTCATCGGCTCGCTGGCCGGTTACGCGTTCGCCTGGATGGATTTCCCCGGCCGGGACGGCTGGTTCCTGGCCGTGGTGGGGCTGCTGGTGGTGCCCGTGCAGGTGGCGCTGATCCCGGTGGCGAAGCTGTTCGGTGCGGTCGGGCTCTTCGAGACGACGGCCGGGGTGATCCTTTTCCATACGGCGTTCGGGCTGCCGTTCGCGGTCTTCCTGCTGCGGAATTTCTTCGCGGAGATCCCGCGGGAGCTGCTGGAGGCGGCCCGGCTGGACGGGGCGGGCGAGCTGCGGCTGTTCACCCGGGTCGTGCTGCCGCTGGGCGGTCCGGCGATCGCGTCGCTGGCGATCTTCCAGTTCCTGTGGGTGTGGAACGACATGCTGATCGCGCTGATCTTCGCGGACAGCGGGAATCCGCCGGTCACCGTGGCCCTTCAGCAGGAGGTGCGGCAGTTCGGCAACAACATCGATGTGCTGGCGCCCGGCGCGTTTCTGTCGATGGTGGTGCCGCTGATCGTCTTCTTCGCCTTCCAGCGCCAGTTCGTGTCCGGGGTGATGGCGGGCGCGGTGAAGTGATCTGCGCACGGGGGCCCGGTGCGGCGGGGCCGCACGCCATCTTCCGTTCATTTTCGTCCGCCTACGATGTGGCCGCTGCCGTGCCACGCACGGTGCGGCCGGGCTCCGTCCTGGCGACTGCCTGAGCCGCGCCCGCACGTCCCGTGCCCCGGGGCGTGGCGCCCCGGCCCCTGCCGGGCCGCGCTCCTGTGCAGCGGCTCCGGCGCCGCGCGCGCCCACAACTACAGAGACGCATCACCGCGGAGACGCATCACCGCAGGCCGCAGCTCTCTCCCCGCGTTTCCCCGGTACATCCACGGCAGCCAGCGCCGGCACATATCGCAGCTCCCCCACGCACGTGTCGTCTTACGCCCTACGTTCCCGACCGTCTGGAGACGGACCGCACATGACTGCCCCCATCGCAGACCAGAGTGCCGCACAACTCCCGCGCCCCACCCGGCTGTCCGAGGTCAAGGGCTGGTTCTTCACCGCGGACCAGCTGCTTTTCGACTGGTTCCTGACCCGCCAGAAGGAGCGTGCGGAGCCGGGTGATCTGCTCGAACTGGGGGCGTATATGGGCAAGAGCGCCATCTTCCTCGGTGCGCGGCAGCGGGCCGGCGAGCGCTTCACGGTCTGCGATCTCTTCGACTCCCCCGCCGAGGACTCCTCCAACTCGCAGGAGATGCAGAAGTCCTACGCGACGTTGACGCGGCGCGCTTTCGAGGCGAACTACCTGGCGTTCCATGAGGAGTTGCCCACCATTGTCCAGGGCCTGAGTTCGCTGGTCAGTGAGCATGTCGACGAGGGTTCGGTGCGCTTCGCCCATATCGACGCCTCGCATCTGTACGAGCATGTGCACGGCGACATCCTCGCGGTGCGTGAACTGCTCACCGGTAACGGTGTCGTGGTGATGGACGACTACCGGGCCGAGCACTGTCCGGGGGTGGCCGCCGCCACCTGGCAGGCCGTCGCGAACGAGGGGCTGCGTCCGGTCTGCATCACCGGCACCAAGTTCTACGGGACCTGGGGCGATCCGGAGCCGCTCCAGCAGGCCCTGATCGAGTGGATCAAGGCTCGTGGCGACATCTGGCACGAGGTGCAGTACGTCAACGACGCCCCGCTGGTCCGGCTGAGCGCCAAGGGCGCCAAGGAGCCCGCCCATCCGGTGTCCCGGCACCGGTCCTCGGGCGTCCGCGCCCCGCAGCGGCCGGCCGCGGCCCGGGCGCCGGAGGCCGCCGCGGCCCGTCCTGGCCCGCGCCGCGGCACGCTGCGCCGGGTGGCCCTGGACGTGCTGCCGCCGGTCATCACCCGGGCGGTCGTGAACGCCCGCAAGCGGGCCCGTACGCACTGATCGCACCGCGCGGGGCCTGGGGCGGCACCCGTCCGCACCGGGCCCCTCCTAGCGCGGCACCTGCCCCAGCAGGACGAACGCGTTGGCGCGCAGCAGCATCCCGGCGGGGCGGGGCAGCGGATGGGAGTACGTGCGCCGCACGGTGAGCCCCGCGGACTCGGCGAAGGCGCGCAGCAGCGGGAAATCGGTGAAGCGCACCGGGGCGGGGCCGGCCCGGTGTCCGGCCTCCTGCGCGGTGATCAGCAGCACCCCGCCGCCGGGCCGTACGTACGGCACATAGGCCCGCAGCAGGCCCTCGACCTGTTCGTCGTCCAGGTGCTCCAGGACGTGTGCGGTCAGCAGCGCGTCGAAGGCGCCGGGGCGGGCGTGCGGGCTCGCGAGGAAGGTGTCGGCCGTGTAGGCGGTCAGTCCGCGCTCCCGGCAGTGCGCCACGGACCGCGGGTCGTGGTCCACGCCGACGCTGCCGGGCGCGCAGTCGGCGAGGGTGTCGCCGGTGCCGCAGCCGATCTCCAGGACCCGTCCGCCGCCGATCCGCCGCAGCTGGCTGCGGAACGGGGACCGGGCGGGCAGCAGCCGGGCCGGTCCGCGGCGTCCGCGTTCGACCGGCAGCCGGGCGGTGGAGGCGGACGGGGCGGTGCCCGCGGGGGGCGCGGGCCGAGCGGTCCGGATGTCGCTGCCGGGCGGCCCGGCGTCGGGGCTGTCGGTGGCGGCGGAGCTGTCGGTTCGGCCGGGCATCGGGACGCGGTCACCTTCCCTGGGGAGACACGGCGCGGGGCGTCGTGAAGCTGTGCAACGGGTCTACGGCATCGGGCGCGGCCCGGCGCTACGGCGCGCCGACTTCGCACACCGAGCGTAATCATGTGAACACGCAGTGTCGATGACGCGTCTCACCCTTTCAGCGCAGATCCGGTGACCGTGCCGCCGTGGGCGAGTTGAACGGACCGGTCTTGTGCATCGCCAGTCCGGAAAGGCTTGGTCCGCGTATGAAGCCACGGCTCACCGTCGTCGTCCCGGTCCATCACACCGAGGGGTCCGAGCGGAATGTGGAGGAGTGCCTGGAGTCGGTCGCGGCCCAGACGCTGACCGAGCTGGATGTGGTGCTGGTGGCCGGTCCACCCGGGGCGGGGTCCGGGGACGCCGCCCCGGAGGCCGGTCCCGCCGCTCTCGCCCGGCGGTTCGCCGCCCGTGACCCGCGGTTCCGGATCGTCCACCACCAGGAGGGCGGCCCGGCCGCCGGCTGTGGCGCGGCCCGCAACACCGGTGCCCGGCACGCCTATCCGCACACCGGCTACCTCGCCTTCCTCGACGCCGGGGAGGATGTGCTGCTGCCGCGCGCCTACGAGGATCTCGTCGGTCTGCTGGACCGGTCCGGGTCGGATCTGGCGACCGGCAACGTCTACCGGCTGGGCACGGCCGGCCGCAGCCAGTCCGCCCACCATCCGGCGGGCCGGGAGACCGCGCTGCGGACCCGGATCGGCGACGATCTGACGCTGCTGTCCGACCATGTCGCCCGCAACAAGGTCTTCCGCCGCGCCTTCTGGGACCGGCACGCCCTGGCCTTCCCGGAGGGCGAGTGGTGCCATGACGCGGCGGTGACGCTGCCCGCGTTCTTTCTCGCCGACGCGGTCGATGTGCTGCACGAGTACGTCTGTTACCGGCGGCTGCCGGAGGGGCCCGGCCGGCAACGGCAGCTCGATGCCCGGGGCGTACGGGACCGGTTCGCGGCGGTGGCCGGTATCCGGCGGTTCCTCGCCGACCCGGCCCGCGCGGGGCTGAGCGGCCACCGGCGCGACTACGACCGCGCGCAGCTCACCGAGGGGCTGCTCGACCTGGTGGAGGCGCTGCCGGGGGCCGCCCCGGAGTGCCGGACCGCTTTCCTGGACTGCGCCCGCAACTTCCTGTCCGGCGTGGATCCGCGGCTGTTCGCCACGCTGCCCGTGGAGCTGCGGATGCGCTGGTATCTGATCCGCGCCGGGCGGCTGGCGGATCTGCTGGCGCTGCTCACCCATGAGGCCCGTAACCCGGCGGGGTTCACGGTCGCCGGGCCGCCGCTGCGCAAGCGGGCGGTGCTGCCGCTGACTCCGCCGCTGGAGCTGCCGCCGGGTGTGACCCGGCTGGACCGGGCGGACTTCCCCGTGGTGGCGCGGGTGCGGGAGGCGGTGTGGCGGGGCGGGGTGCTGGTGCTGCGCGGGTACGCCTATCTCCGCAATCTGGACGCCGCGGCCCGGCACCGTTACCTGCGGACGGCCGTGCTGTCGTGCGGACGGCGCCGGGTCCTGCTGCCGCTGCGCCCGGTCCCGATGCCGGAGGCGACCGCCGAGTCCGGTCAGGAGCTGCACTGTTACGACTGGTCGGGCTTCGAGCTGCGGCTCGATCCGGCGCGGCTGCGCAAGGGGGGCCGCTGGGAGGAGGGCGACTGGACGGTCGGGGTGCTGCTGGCGTCGGCGGGCGTGGTGCGGGCCGGGGCGCTGTACGCACCGGACACCGGTTCGGGGGCCGCGCCGCGCACCCACGACGTGGCCGGGGACGGCACGGACGACGGGCTGCGGGTCACGCCCTGGTACGCGGGCGGGCGGCTGCGGCTGTCGGTGCACCGGCGCACCCGGCGGCTGGCCGGGCACCGTGCCGCCGCGGCCGGTGACCTGGACCTGACCGTCGGCGTGCCCGGCCCGCCGCCCGCCGCGCTGCGGCTGACCCACCAGGGGACCGGCACGGTGGTGTCGTTCCCGGTGGAGACGGCGCTGCCCGGGGAGGCGGGCGAGATGTCCGGCGGTGCGCCCGGCGGCCCGCCGTCGCCGCACACCTTCCGTATCCGGCTCGACGCCCTCGCCGCCGCACGGCCCACCCGGGACGGCGCGCCCCGGGCGGTGCCGCCCGCGCACACCGAGAGCTGGGCGCCGGAGCTGGTGCTGCCCGGCGGCGGCAC
The DNA here is from genome assembly GCF_030406865.1 of Streptomyces sp. P9-2B-2. Classification (NCBI taxonomy): domain Bacteria; kingdom Bacillati; phylum Actinomycetota; class Actinomycetes; order Kitasatosporales; family Streptomycetaceae; genus Streptomyces; species Streptomyces sp. P9-2B-2. The sequence continues at coordinate 3,555,906 of NZ_CP129126.1, forward strand.
CGATCCGATCGCCTGCGCGCCCGGGCTGACGCCGGTGCCGTATCCGCTGCCGCACGGCCGTGAGCTGGTGGTGGCCGCGACCCCGGCCGGGCAGCTCGTGCTGCACGACCGGGTCCCGCAGCCGTATCTGGACCGGCTGTTGTGGCGCGCGGACGGCACCCTGCTCCTGTCGGGCGGGCTGCCGGCCGCCGCGCCGCACGCCACCGAACTGGTCCTCAAGCACGGGGCGCACGCCACCGAGCTGGCCTTCCCCACCACTCATGACGAGGGCCGGTTCCACGGCACGCTGCCGCTGGGCGGGCTGCCCTCGCTGGCCGGGGCGGTGCCGCTGCGCGAGGGCCGCTGGACGCTGCATCTGCGCGAACGGGGCGCGCCCGGCTCCCCGTTGGACGCCCCGGTCCGCTGTGCGCCGTCGGTCCTCGACGGGCTGCCGGCGACCCGTACGGTCCGCGGCAAGCCGTTCAGCCTGGACCGGCACCGGCACGACGAGGCGCTCGTGGTGGCGGGGCCCGCGCTGCCGGCCACCGACCGCGGCCCGTACCGGCGCCGGCTGCTGCGCGAGCAGCATTACTCGCTGCACCGCTCCCGGCCGCTGCGCGACACCGTCCTCTACAGCAGCTTCGGCGGCCGCGCGTACGGGGATTCGCCGCGGGCGGTGCACGAGGAGCTGGTCCGCCGGGGCACGGAGGTGGAGCATCTGTGGGCGGTGCGGGACGCGCAGACCGCGGTGCCGGCGACGGCCCGTGCGGTACTGGTGGGCAGCGCGGAGTGGCACGGGGCGCTGGCGCACAGCCGCTGGGTGGTCACCAACACGCATCTGCCGCGGTGGTTCACCCGCCGGGGCGGCCAGCGGATCATCCAGACCTGGCACGGCACCCCGCTCAAGCGGATCGGCGCCGATCTGGCGGGCACGCTGTGCGCGGGCCTGGCGCATCTGGCGCCGCGGCCGCGGGTGAGCCGGCAGTGGAGTGTGCTGCTGTCGCCCAACGCGCACAGCACCCCGGTGCTGCGGTCCGCGCTGGGCTACTCCGGCCGGCTGGTGGAGACCGGACTGCCGCGCACCGACGCCCTGTTCGCGCCCGACCGCGAGCTGACGGCGGCCGCGGTGCGGGAGCGGCTGGGCATCGAGCCGGGCAGGAAGGTCGTGCTGTACGCGCCGACGCCGCGGGACGATCTGGCGTACGACGCGGGCCACCACCGGCTGCATCTGCCGCTCGATCTGGACCTGGCGCGGCGGGAGCTGGAGGGGGACCATGTGCTGCTGGTCCGCGGCCATCCGCTGGTGGCCGACCGGCTGCCGGCGCACCATGCGCCGTTCGCCCGCGATGTGTCCGCGCACCCGGACGCCACCGAGCTGCTGCTGGCGGCGGATGTGCTGGTCACCGACTATTCGTCGCTGGCCGTGGACTTCGCCAACACCGGCCGCCCGATGCTGTTCCTGACCCCCGATCTGCCGCATTACCGGGACACCCTGCGGGGCTTCACCCTGGACTTCGAGGCCCGGGTGCCGGGGCCGCTGCTCGGCTCGACCGGTGAACTGATCGACGCGCTGGGCGACTTGACGGCGATCGTGGCGGCGGGCGCGGACGCGTACGCGGATTTCCGGGCGGCCTTCTGCCACCGGGACGACGGCGGTGCGGCGGGCCGGGTCGCGGACCTGATGGAGCGGTGACCGGAGCCGGTCCGCCGCAAGATGAGGGTGGCTGGATCGGCATCCTGCGGCACTCACGTCGTTACAGCATGTGCAGGTGCCCTTACGGGCCCGGCACACCCCGAGCCCGGCTCCCGCCCGGTAAGAAGACGGCAAGAGGGCGGAAAAGCGGAGCGACGGGTGCAACCGTGCGACGGATTTCGCCCTCTGAATCATCGGAAATGGGTTCGGAATTCCCGCTCGCGCCAAGAGATGCTGTCGACACGAAATGTAGATTTCAGTGACTGTGAAAGAAGCCCTTGAGCCACTGCCGGGGCCCACCATCACGCCATCCGCGCAGGTCAGCATCGTCGTCATCGCCTTCAACGATGTCGGCCATGTCGGCGAGGCGGTGCGCTCCGCCCTCGCGCAGGGAACGCCCGGTGAAACGGTCACCGAAGTGATCGCGGTGAACGACGCGTCCACCGACGGCACCGGCGCCGCCCTGGATGCCCTCGCCCGTACCGAACCGCGGCTGCGGGTCATCCACCGCGACGAGAACAGCGGCGGCTGCGGCACCCCCCGCAATGACGGGCTGCGGGCCGCCACCGGGCGGTTCGTGATGTTCCTCGACAGCGACGATGTGCTGCCGCCGGGTGCGGCCCGCGCGCTGCTGGCCGCCGCGCTGGAGCATGACGCCCCGGTCGTGGCCGGTGCCTGTGTCCGCCGTGAGCTGCCCGCGCACCGCGATGTCCCCTGGCAGCCCGGCCTCTACCGCGAGCCGGCCGTCCATGACTTGCCCGAGGCCGGCCCGCAGCTGGTGCGGGACACGTTGTGCGTCAACAAGCTCTACGAGCGGGCGTTTCTCGACAAGCACGCGATCTCTTTCCCCGAGGGCCGTTTCACCTACGAGGACTTCGTGTTCACCGCGCGGGTGCTGGCCGCCGCCCCGCGGCTCGCCACCATTCCCGACCGGGTCTACGTCTGGCATGTGCGCCGCTCGGCCGCCCGGCAGTCGATCTCGCTGGACCGCAAGGACGTCGCCAACTGGCAGGCGCGGATCGCGGCGCACCGGGCCAGTGTGCAGATCTTCCAGGAGGCCGGGCACCAGGCGCTGGCGCATGCCGCGCGCACCAAGTTCCTCGACCACGATCTGCGGATGTACGTCCGGGAGCTGCACACCCGCGGCGCCGACTACCGCGCCGAGTGGTGGCGGCTGACCCGGGAGTATCTGGCCGGTTTCGAGGAGCCCGATCTGCGGGCGGCGCGCGCTCCGGCGCGCTGGCTGGCCCGGGTGGTGCTGGCCTCGCCGGCCCCGCGGGACCTGGGGCGGCTGACCCAGCTGGCGGCCCGGCCCGGCCGGCTGCTGCCGCCGTACGCGGAGGCCGAGGGCCGCGCGGTGTGGTCCGGGGACCTGCCGGAGGTGGAGCTGGACGCGCTCGGCACCAAGCCGATGCACCGGCTGCCGGTGACGATAGACGCGGAGCCCGCCGTCAGCAGCCCCGGTGTGCTGCGGCTGCGGGTGCACGATCTGTACGGGCGGCTGGCCGCGGCCGGGCCGGAGAGCATCGATATCGAGCTGCGGCGCCGCCGGGACGACCGGCGCGGCCCGGTGCACACCGCCGCGCTCACCCCGGCCCCGGCCACCGGCGGCTCGGAGACCTGCTGGACCGCGGAGATCGTGCTGGATCTCGGTGCGCTGGTCGAGCGGGACGGCGCGCACCGTGCCGACCCCGAGCCGTGGGATCTGATGGCGCGGGTCAGCTGCGCGGACGGGGCCGGTTTCCGGGCCGCGCTGCGGGCCATCGGGCCGGGGCTGCGCCGCCGGGTGCTGCCCAGCCGCCGCCATGTCCTGCTGCTGGTGCAGCCGTATGCGACGACCGGCGGCGCGCTGTCCCTGCGGGTCGCGTCGGGTCTGCGCAGCGTCTGGCGGATCGCCGCCCGGCGGCTGCACAGCTGACCGCCCCGGACCACTCCCATCCGCTTCGTCCCCGAGCCTAGGATTGATGCCATGTCTTACTTGATCACGGGTGGTGCCGGCTACATCGGCTCCCATGTCGTACGGGCCCTGCGCCAGGCGGGCGAGACGGTCGTCGTGCTCGACGACGTGACGACGGGGGTGCCCGCCCGGGTCCCCGAGGACGTTCCGCTGGTCGTCGGCTCCACCCTCAACCGTGAGCTGCTCGACACCACCTTCGCCGAGCACGGCATCACCGATGTCATCCACCTGGCGGCAAAGAAGCAGGTCGGCGAGTCCGTCGAGATGCCGCTGCTCTACTACCGCGAGAATGTGCACGGTCTCCAGACGCTGCTGGAGGCGATGGCCGCGGGCGGCGTCGGCCGGCTGGTGTTCTCCTCCTCGGCCGCCGTCTACGGCATGCCGGACGTCGACCTGGTCACCGAGGACACCCCTTGCACGCCGATCAATCCGTACGGCGAGACCAAGCTGGTCGGCGAGTGGATGGCCCGTGCGGCGGGCCGGGCGCACGGCATCAGCACGGCCTGCCTGCGCTACTTCAACGTCGCCGGGACGGCCACGCCGGAGCTGGCCGACACCGGGGTCTACAACATCGTCCCGATGGTCTTCGAGCGGCTCACCGCGGGCGCCGCGCCCCGCATCTTCGGCGATGACTACGACACCCCGGACGGCACCTGCATCCGCGACTACATCCATGTCGCCGATCTCGCCGAGGCCCATGTGGCGGCCGCCCGGAAGCTCGCCGAGCCGGGTCCGGTGCGCGATCTGACGCTGAACATCGGGCGGGGCGAGGGGGTGTCGGTGCGCGAGATGGTGGATCTGATCGCCGGAATCACCGGGCATCAGGACGTCACCGCCGAGGTCACCCCGCGCCGGGCGGGCGACCCGGCCCGGGTGGTGGCGTCCGCCGACCGGATCGCCGACGAGCTGGGCTGGAAGGCCCGGCACGACGTCCGCGACATGATCACCTCGGCCTGGGAGGGCTGGCGGTACCACCACCCGCAGGCCTGACAGGGCCGCGTACCCCGCGTACGGCCGCCGGCACCGCGCTCAGCGGTACCGGCGGCCGCGTCGTGCGGGGGGGCATCCGATGGGGGGGCAGCCTCAGGCCCCGGCCTCCGGTCCCGGCTCAGGCCCCGGCCGGTTTGCGGGCCAGGAGAAAGCCCTGCGGGGTGGACTCCCCCAGCTCCTCGTCCGGCTCCCGCAGCATCCGGGTCCGTACCTCCAGTCCGGCCGCGGTCAGCAGCCCGGCGATCCGGTCCGGCCGGCGCCGCCGGAAGTCGAGCGCCACGGGGTGGCCGAACGGCTGCGCCACGTGCAGCGGCTCGTCCCCGACCTGGAAGGCGAGCAGCAGCGTGCCTCCCGGGGCCAGCAGCCGGTGGAACGCGGCGAACAGCTCCGGCAGCCGCTCCTGCGGGGTGTGGATGATCGAGTACCAGGCCACGATCGCGCCGAGGGCACCGTCCGGCAGCTCCAGGCCGGTCATCGCCCCCACCTCGAACCGGACCTGCGGATGTGTCCGCCGGGCCAGCGCCACCATCTGCGGCGAGAGATCGACGCCGAAGACGGGCAGGCCCAGACCGGCGAGGTGTGCCGTCACCCGGCCGGGGCCGCAGCCGAGGTCGGCGACCGGTCCGGCGTCCGCGGCCCGCACGAGTTCGGCGAATCCGGCGAGTACCGCCCGGTCCATCGGCCGGGCCGCGAGGTGCTCGCCGAAGTGCGCGTCGTAGTCGGTGGCGATGGCGTCGTAGAACGCCCGGGTGGTGTGCAGGAAGTCCGGTTCGGTCACGGACGGGCACCCTACTCCAGGCGCCGGGCCGCCGGCCGGGCGCGGCGGATGCCGCTCAGCTCAGCGGGTGGGACGTCCGGCCGGACGCCTCGTCGATCTCGTCGTGGGCCTTGGTCAGCAGTTTCATCGCCAGTTCGTTGAGCGCTCTGGCGCCCGCGACCTCTTCGCCGACCCTCGGCTGGTTGGAGTCGACGGGGTGGCGGCTGGCGTACCCGTGGGCCCGCACCTCGGTCCCGTCGGGGAGCCGTACCAGGGCGGCGGCGCGAGTGCGGTGCTTGTCCTCCTCGAATTCCAGCTCGACATGCCATCCGACAGCGGTCTGCAACATGACGATCACCTCCGGAGCCGCTGTTTCCAGGGTGCGCCCGCTTGCCGTCCGCCGCACGGTGTGCCGGGGCCGGGCCTCCGGTGGGAGACCCGGCCCCGGCGCCCCTTAGGGGTGCCGCACGGCTACGGCTGGAGGGTGATCGAGTTGATCGGCGTCATGTTCTTGTCGATGTAGTTGTTGGCCGGCAGGTAGCCCTGGCAGCCGGTGCCGTTGTAGCCCGTGCAGGTCCGCATGGTCGCGCCGCCGGACTGGTTGTTGTAGATGCGGTGCGTCCCGACCATGTTGCTGAGGTTGTGGGCCCCGTAGCTGTAGTAGAAGTGCGACGGGTGGCCGCCGTTCCAGCCGGCGTTCTGCGGGTAGATGCAGACCGCGCCGTAGGGGCATCCCTGAGTGGTGGCGGCCTTGGCGGCGGCGGGTCCGGCGGTGGCGACGACCGTGCCGGCCGGGACGATCAGCGCCGCGACGGCCGCGGCCGCTATCCCGGCGCGCTTGATGACGGACATATCTGTTCCCCCTGTCATACGGTCCCGCGAGGCTCTCGCTCGCGGGGGCACCGTGGCCGGTGCCTGATAGTCGGTCAGCCTGTGGCAGCGGGGGCGGGCCGGGCAACGGCATTCGGCTCTCACCGAAAGGGGCGCGCGGGGCCGGGAGTTGGGGCCGCGGGGCGGAATGGGGGCGGAAGCGGGGGCGTACGGCAGGGTCAGCGGCGCACCCGGCGCAGGAGACCCGCCCGGCGCAGCCGCCGCGCCCGCCGCCGGAGACCCGCCCGGAAGCCGCCGCCCGGCACGGTGAGGGTCAGCGGCGTGGGCCCACCGCCCCCGTGCCCGGCCGTGAGGACCGGCAGCTCGCCGCGGAACGGGCCCGCGGTCACCCGCAGCGCCACCCGCCAGGTGCCCGGCGGGCCGCCGCGCAGCACGGAGCGCACGGTGTAGCGGTCGCCGGCGGCCCGCTCGGCCGTGGTGCGCAGTGCCACCGTGCGGGTCGCGTCCTGGAGGACCAGCCGCAGTCCGGCGTCCACGGGGCAGCCGGGGAGGGTGAGCCGGGCGGTGACGGTGGCCCGTCCGGAGCGGGTGCGGCCCGCCGTGCCGCGCAGATCACCGCCGAGGGGCCGGCGCGCCCCGTCGCCGTCCAGGTCGAGGTTCAGATGGCCGTGCGGCCGGGAGCGGAAGAGCGCGGCGACGGCCGGGCCGGCCGCGCCCCGGCCGGCGATCCGCGGGACGAAGCCGGGGTCGCCCGCGTCCTCCGCGTCGCCGTCCGGCACCAGCCAGGCCTCGCGGCGCAGGGCGGGCCCCGCGGCGCCGCCCGGGCCGTACGCGGTGACCGCGATCTTGAGGCCCCAGACGCCGTCGGGTACCGGCCCGCCGTCCGCCGCGGTCGCCGGGTCGACGGCGGCCCGCCAGGCCCCGTCCGCGTACCGGGCGGGGACGCGGTGGGTGGTGCCGTTGCGGCGCAGCAGGATCTCGACGGTGTCGCCGCCCAGGTCGGGGAGGGTGGCGGTGCCCCGCAGGTGCAGCACGCCGCCCACCCAGTGCTGCCGGAGCAGCCGCTGGCGCAGCACCACACGGTCGGTGAGGTCGTAGCAGGCGTCGGGGAGGGCGTGCCGCGGGTCGCGGAAGTACGGGTAGCCGGCGTAGACGCGGCCGTCGCCGCCGAGGTGCGGCGGGTCCGGGCGGGTCGCGGTGTCGGCGCGGACGACGGCGGTCAGTTCGTCGTCGAGTCCGGCGCGCAGGCAGTGGGCGCGCAGCCGGAGCCCGGGCGGCAGGGCGGTCAGTACCCGGTCGGTGAGGTGGCGCTCGACGAGTGGGCGGGCGGCGGCCGCCATCGCGGTGCGGCCCGCCGGGTCGCGGGCGAGGTAGGGGGCCCCGAAGGGCATGAGTATCTCGCCGTGGAAGTGCCGGACCATCAGCTTGTCGCGGTCGGCGCCGGGCGGGACCTCGGCGGCGACCCGGTCGAGGACGGTGCCGATGTAGCCGAGGTATTCGCACCAGTCGGTGTCCTGGCGGGTGGCGTTGCTGTTGTCCTCGCGTCCGTGCAGGTAGTAGCAGGTGCGGTCGGCGAAGACGGAGACGACGTCGGCGCGCAGCAGGGCGGTGATGCCGAACGGCAGGTCCTCGGCGAGCAGCCGGCCCTCGACGAAGCGCAGCCGGTGGCGTTCGACGAAGGACCGGCGGAAGAGTTTGTAGGCGGCCAGGGACCAGTAGACCGGGGAGTCGAAGACGGAGACGCGTGCGCTGGTGGTGCGCAGGTCGACGGGGGCGGCGCGGCCGTCGGCGCCGGCGATCCGGCCGTAGACGATGTCCGAGCGGCACTGCTGGGCCGTCCGGGTGAGCCAGAACAGCGCTTCGGGGTCGAGGCGGTCGTCGGAGTCGAGGAAGAAGACGTAGTCGCCGGTGGCGCGGGCCAGTCCGGCGTTGCGCGGCTTGCCGGCGCCGCCGGAGGCCTCCTGGCGGAGCACCGTCAGATGGGGGTGGCGGCGGGCCTGTTCGGCCAGCCACTCGGCGCTGCCGTCGGTGGAGCCGTCGTCGACCGCGATCACCTCGATGTGGCGCCGGTCCAGCGTCTGGGCGAAGACGGAGCCGAGGCTGCGGTCGAGGTAGCGCCGGGTGTTGTGCACCGGCACGATCACGGAGACGGTCGGCGCCGGGGCGCGGGATCCGGTGGGGACCTCGGCCTCGGGGTCGTCTGGGACGGGCACCGTGCCTCCGTTCTTTCGGCAGTCCCCCGGACCGCCCGGCGCCGCGGCGGGGCGGAGAGGACTCCTCAGACATATAACGCGGGGTGAAGGTTCGCCGATCGTGGCGGCGGACTGCCGGTGACTCCGGGCCCGCCACACCCCTAGAGGCGGTCCGGCCCCCGGAGGTTGCGCGTCCGCGCCCCTTTCCACACCTACGCGACCACACGGCATCAATGCCCCAGCGGAGAGCACCGCCCGAAAATTCACCACTTGACGAGATCTGTGAGGAGCGGCACAGAAATTTTCGGTGAACGGACAACAACCTTTTCGGGTGAACAGTGGTCAGAAAGCTGACACCACAGGAGGCCCCTTCAGGCCTTTTTCCGTGTTCTGTACGCAGCTCGCCACGAGGAGTAGCACCACATGTCCGAGACAGGCCCCGGCGCCGGACCCCGCTTCAGCATCATCGTGCCCGTGTTCCGCGTGCGGGGCTTCCTGCGCGCGTGCCTGGACTCGGTGCTGGCGCAGGATTTCCCGGACTTCGAGCTGCTCGCCGTCGACGACTGCTCGCCCGACGGCAGCGGCGCCATCCTGGACGAGTACGCCGCGCGCGACGACCGCGTCCAGGTCCTGCACCTCCCGGAGAACGCCGGCCTGGGCCCCGCCCGCAACGCCGGCCTGGCCCGCGCCACCGGCGACTACCTCCTCTTCCTCGACAGCGATGACACCCTCGTGCCCGGCGCGCTCGGCGCCCTCGCCGAACGGCTGGCCGCCACCGCGCACCCCGAGATCCTGCTCTTCGACTACGCCCGGACGTACTGGGACGGCACCACCCGCCGCAACACCCTGTCCGCACTGCTCGACGAGTCCGGCGCACCGTCCTTCCCGCTCACCGAACGGCCCCGGCTCCTCGACCTGCTCCAGATCGTCTGGAACAAGGCCTACCGCCGCGACTTCGTCGAGGAGCACGGTTTCACCTTCCCGCCGGGCTACTACGAGGACGCCCCCTGGACGTTCTGCACGCTGATCACCGCACCGCGGATCGCGGTCCTCGACCGGGTCTGCCTGCACTACCGCCAGCGCCGGCAGGGCGGCAACATCCTGCGCACCACCAGCCGCAAGCACTTCGACGTCTTCGACCAGTACGCCCGGGTCTTCGCCTACCTGGACGCGCACCCCGAACTGGCGCACTGGCGCGTGCACATGTTCCGCAAGATGGTGGACCACTATCTGACCGTCCTGGACAAGCCCGGCCGGTTGCCGCGCGACGCCACCGCCGAGTTCTTCCACCGCGCCGCCCGCGACTACCGCCGTCGGCTGCCGGCCGGCTTCGTCCGCCCCTCCGGTGTGGCGGGCGGCAAGTACGCGCTGCTCGCCAGGGACGCCTACCCGGCGCTGGCCGCTCTGAAGGTCGCCGGCAAGGTGCGGCGCACGGTGCGCAGGCACGCCGGCAAGCGGGTCCGGCAGGCCAAGCGCAAGGCCATGGACCTGCGTTACCAGGCGTTGCTGCGGCAGCCGCTGGACGAGAACCTCGCGGTCTACTCCGCGTACTGGAACCGGCTGCCGTCCTGCAACCCGCTGGCGGTCTACGAGAAGGCCAGGGAGCTGGCGCCGGATGTGCACGGCGTCTGGGTCGTCAAGAAGCAGCTCGCCGATACGGTCCCGGCCGGTATCGACCATGTCGTGCTGAACTCCCCGCGCTACTGGGAGGTGATGGCCCGCGCCAAGTACCTCGTCAACAACGTCAACTTCGCCGACAACGTGGTCAAGCGCGAGGGCCAGATCCACCTCCAGACCCACCACGGCACCCCGCTGAAGTCGATGGGCACCGACCAGAAGCGCTACCCGGCCGCCGCCAAGGGCATGAGCTTCCGCAAGCTGCTGGCCCGCGCCGACCGCTGGGACTTCTCGCTCTCCGCCAACCGGCACACCACCGAGCAGTGGGAACGCGTCTACCCCTGCGACTTCGCCTCGGTGGACGCCGGTTACCCCCGTAACGACGTCTACTACCGGGCCACCGCCCAGGACGTCCTGGACATCCGTGAACGCCTCGGCATCGCCCCCGGTAAGACGGCGGTTCTGTACGCGCCGACGATGCGCGACTACCAGGTCGGCTATGTCCCGCGGCTCGACCTGGAGCGGATCTCCCGCGCCCTGGGCGAGCACTTCGTCCTGCTGGTGCGCACCCACTACTTCTACGACCGGGACCCCGCCCTCCAGAAGCTCCAGGAGCGCGGTGCGCTGATCGACGTGTCCGGCCACCCGGTCGTCGAGGAGCTGTGCCTGGCCGCCGACGCCCTGGTCACCGACTATTCGTCGATCATGTTCGACTACGCCAACCTCGACCGGCCGATCATCAACTACGCCGACGACTGGGACACCTACGTCCGCTCCCGCGGCGTCACCTTCGACCTGCTCTCGGGCCTCCCCGGCGACACCCCCGGCGTGCTCGCCACCACGGAGGACGAACTGATCGAGGCGTTCCGCACCGGCCGCTGGGACGACGAACAGGCCACCGCACTGCGCGCCGCGTTCCGCGCCCGCTTCTGCCCCTGGGACGACGGCCACGCCGCCGAGCGCGTGGTCCGCCGCGTCTTCCTGGACCAGGAGGCGACCCCGGAGCCGCTGCCGCCGGAGGAGCGCACGGTCGCCCCAAGCCCGCGCGCCGCGGCCGCGGCGGTCGGTCTGGTGGCGCTGCCGGCTCCTCGGAGGGGCGCGCACGATGGGGTGAGGATGGCGGGGGCTTCGGGGGCGCCGGGCACGTCCGGCACCTCGGGGACGGCGGGGACGTCGGGCACCTCGGATGTGGAGATGGCGGGCTGATCGGTCAGTCGGCGCGCACACTGCCGCCCCCGGCCGGATTCCGGCGGGGGCGACAGGAACACCCGCCCCACCCCAGACGGGAACGCCTGTCCCACCTCAGACGGGAATACCCGCCCCACCCCGCCCCGTTGTGGCCTCGCAGGGGGCCCGCGCACCCCCTACGGGATCCGTTCGCCCCCGCCCTAGGGGCACGCCCTACCTACCGCCCCGCCTCACTTCGCCCCGAGCGCCGCCACCACCGAGCACGTCAGTGCGTCGAGGTACCCCTTGGGCAGTTCGTCGCGGGCGACCAGGAGCCGCCAGTACAGCGGCCCGGTCAGCAGGTCCAGGGCGAGGCGGGCGTCCACGTCCTGCGGCAGCTCGCCGCGCTCCACCGCCCGGGCCACCACCGCGGCCGCGACGCCCTCCTGGCTGTCGTGCAGCGCCGCCTTGAGCGCCTGCGCCAGTTCGGGGCTGCGGGCCGCCTCCGCCAGCAGGTCCGGGATGATCTGCGAGGCCATCGGGTGCCGCAGCGCCCGCGCCGCGACCTCCAGCAGCATCCGTACGTCACCGGCCAGCGACCCGGTGTCCGGCGTCGGCATCCCTGCCGCGGCCACCGCGGAGACCACGTCCAGGACGAGGTGCAGCTTGGAGCGCCACCGCCGGTAGACGGCGGTCTTGCCGACGCCCGCCCGCCGCGCGATGCCCTCGATCGACATCCGGGCGAAGCCCGCCGCGGCCAGCTCCTCGAAGACCGCGGCACGGATCGCCGCGGTCTTGTCCTCGCGCAATACGGCGGCGCCCGCCGGGGTCCGGCGCGCCGCCGCGGGTTCGCTCCCGCTGCCGTCTTCTGCCATGGGCTGGAGCCTACCGTTACGACGCTACGGTTGCGTTTCGACGCGAGCTCCCTTTAGTGTCGGCGTCGCGACGATACGGACCCGTCCCGTCGTCGTACTCCGTTCCGCTTCCCCCGTCACGCCAGCGAAAGCGGCCCCATGCCCCAGACCCTCGCTCCCCCGGCCCCGGCGCCCACCGGGGCCGCCACCCCCGGCGCGGCCCCCGACCCGGAGCTGCGCGCCCTGGCCGAGCGCCATGGACTCACGGTGAGCGGCGCCCGCCCCTCACTGCCCGAGTACGTCCGCCGGCTGTGGCAGCGGCGGCACTTCATCAGGTCGTTCGCCGGCGCCAAGCTCACCGCGCAGTACAGCCAGGCGAAGCTGGGCCAGCTGTGGCAGGTGGTGACCCCGCTGCTCAACGCGCTGGTCTACTACTTGATCTTCGGTCTGCTGATCGGCACCAACCGGAACGTGGACGACTACATCCCGTTCCTGGTGACCGGCGTCTTCATCTTCACCTTCACGCAGAGCTCGGTGATGGCCGGTACGCGGGCGGTCTCCGGCAACCTCGGTCTGGTGCGGGCACTGCACTTCCCGCGGGCCTGTCTGCCGATCTCGTTCTGCCTGATGCAGCTCCAGCAGCTGCTGATGTCGATGGGCGTCCTCATCGCCATCCTGCTGGCGTCCGGCCAGCTGCCGGGCTGGTCGTGGCTGCTGGTCGTGCCGGCGCTGGTGCTCCAGTTCGTGTTCAACACGGGGCTGGCGATGGTGATGGCGCGGCTGGGTTCGAAGACCCCGGACCTGGCGCAGCTGATGCCGTTCATCATGCGGACGTGGATGTATGCCTCCGGCGTCATGTACAGCATGAGCGCGGTCACCGCGGGCAAGCACGTGCCCACCGTCGTCCAGGTCCTGCTGGACCTCAATCCGGCGGCCGTCTACATCGACCTGATGCGGTTCGCGCTGATCGACAGCTTCCACGCGCAGCAGCTGCCCCCGCATGTGTGGGCGCTCGCCGGGGGCTGGGCGCTGGTGATGGGTGTCGTGGGCTTTGTGTACTTCTGGAAGGCTGAGGAGCGGTATGGACGTGGCTGAGCAGAACAACGGCGTCCGCGCCACCGAGGCGGCCGGGGCCCGCATCCCGACGGTGATCGCGGACGATCTGCACATCGTCTACCGCGTCTACGGCACCGGCGCGGGCAAGGGCACCGCCACCGCGGCCCTCAACCGCATCGTGCGCCGCAAGCCCTCCTCGGGCGTGCGCGAGGTGCACGCGGTCAAGGGCGTCTCCTTCACCGCGTACCGGGGTGAGTCGATCGGGCTGATCGGTTCCAACGGCTCGGGCAAGTCGACGCTGCTCAAGGCGGTCGCCGGGCTGCTGCCCGCCGAGCGCGGCAAGGTCTACACGCACGGCCAGCCCTCGCTGCTGGGCGTCAACGCGGCCCTGATGAACGATCTGACCGGCGAGAAGAACGTCCTTCTCGGCGGCCTGGCGATGGGCATGTCCCGTGACCAGGTCCGGGACCGCTACGACGGCATCGTCGACTTCTCCGGCATCAACGAGAAGGGCGACTTCATCTCGCTGCCGATGCGCACCTACTCCTCCGGCATGTCGGCCCGGCTGAAGTTCTCCATCGCCGCGGCCAAGGACCACGATGTGCTGATGATCGATGAGGCGCTGGCCACCGGTGACCGCAGCTTCCAGAAGCGCTCCGAGGCCCGCATCCGCGAACTCCGCAAGGAAGCCGGCACCGTCTTCCTCGTCAGCCACAACAACAGGTCCATCCGCAACACCTGCGAACGCGTCCTGTGGCTGGAGCGCGGTGAGCTGATCATGGACGGCCCGACGGACGAGGTCGTCGCGGCGTACGAGAAGCAGACGGGCAAGTAGTCCGCACCCGGACACGACGGAGGGGCGCACCCGTGAGGGGTGCGCCCCTTTGCCGTGACCGGAACCCGGGCCGCACGGGGCGGCCCGGCTCCGTCAGTTGTGCGTGCGCAGCAGCGTACGCATCGTCCGCATGGCCACGGACAGGTTCGCCAGATCGAAGCCTTCCGACCCGTGGATCTCCTCCAGCGTCGCGCGGGCGCGGCTGAGGATCGCCGCGTTGGCCTGCTCCCAGGCCTTGAACCGCTGCTCCGGCGTCGAGGAGCCGTTGCCCACCGACAGCACGTCCGAGGTCAGTGCCGCGTGGGCGGCGAAGAGGTCCTCGCGGATCGAGGCGCGGGCCATCGACTGCCAGCGGTCGTTGCGCGGCAGCTCCAGGATGCGGTCGAGGAGCTGGTTGATCCGCAGCCGGTCACCCAGGTCGTAGTAGACCTCGGCGACATCCAGCGGCTCCTTGTCGAGCCGGTCGGCGACCGCGACGATGTCCAGCGCCGGGAAGACCGAGGAGAAGCCGGAGACCTGGACGGCCAGCTGCTCGGGCACGCCCGCGTCGGTCAGCTCCTCCAGGATCGCCTGGAACCACTCCAGGTCGCCGCCCTGGAGCAGCTTCGGCAGCTCGGACCACACCTGCGCGACCCGGTCCGCGAAGAAGTCGATGGTCTCGGACAGCTCCAGCGGCTGCGGGCGGTTGTTGAGCAGCCAGCGGGTGCCGCGCTCGACCAGCCGCCGCGAGTGCAGCCGGATCCGGGTCTGGACGTCGGCCGCGACGACATTGTCGAGCGCCTCGACGTCGTCCCAGACCTGGTTGAGCCGGAAGATGACGCGGGCCGCGGTGTGCGCCCGGACGACTTCTTCGAGGGAGGCGCCGGTCTCCTCCCGCATGCGGTGCAGGAAGCTCGTACCGCCGGTGTTGACGGTGTCGTTGACCAGCACCGTCGTGACGATCTCGCGGCGCAGCGCATGCCCGTCGACCTGCTCGGGGAACCGGTCGTGCAGCGCCGAGGGGAAGTAGGCGTGCAGCAGCCGCTGGAGGTAGGCGTCGTCCGGCAGCCCGGTCTGGATCAGCGCTTCGGAGACCGTGATCTTGGTGTACGCGAGGAGCACCGCGGTCTCGGGCTGGGTCAGCCCGCGGCCGGCGTTCAGCCGCTCACGGATCTGCCGGTCGGTGGGCAGGAACTCCAGCGCCCGGTTGAGATCGCCGTCGCGCACCAGGCGGCGCATGAAGCGCTGCTGGGCGTTGAGCATGCTGGAGGACTGGGCGAGGGCCAGTGCCAGTGCGGTGTTCTGCGCGTAGTTGTTGCGCAGCACCAGCGCGCCGACCTCGTCGGTCATCTCGGCCAGCAGCTTGTTGCGCTGCTTGACCGTCATGTCGCCGTCCCCGACCACGGCGTTGAGCAGGATCTTGATGTTCACCTCGTGGTCGGAGGTGTCCACACCGGCGCTGTTGTCGATCGCGTCGTTGTTGATCTTCCCGCCGGCGGTGGCGAACTCGATCCGGCCCAGCTGGGTCAGGCCCAGGTTGCCGCCCTCGCCGACGGCCTTGACCCGCAGGTCCTCGCCGTTGACCCGGATGGCGTCGTTGGACTTGTCCCCCACATCGGCGTTGGACTCCGCCGAGGACTTCACATACGTGCCGATGCCGCCGTTCCACAGCAGGTCGACCGGCGCCTTGAGGATGGCCTGCATCAGATCGGCGGGCGTCATCTTCTTCACCCCGGCCTCGATGCCGAGGGCGGCCCGGACCTGCGCGTTGATCTGGATGGACTTGGCCGAGCGCGGGTGGATGCCGCCGCCCTGCGAGAGCAGCTCGGTGTTGTAGTCCGCCCAGGACGAGCGGTTCAGCTCGAAGAGCCGGCGGCGCTCGGCGTACGAGGTCGCCGCGTCCGGGTTCGGGTCGAGGAAGATGTGCCGGTGGTCGAAGGCGGCGACCAGCCGGATGTGCTCGCTGAGCAGCATGCCGTTGCCGAAGACGTCACCGGACATGTCGCCGACGCCGACGACGGTGAAGTCCTCGGACTGGGTGTCCACGCCCAGCTCGCGGAAGTGCCGCTTGACCGACTCCCAGGCGCCGCGTGCGGTGATGCCCATGCCCTTGTGGTCGTAGCCGGCGCTGCCGCCGGAGGCGAAGGCGTCGCCCAGCCAGAAGCCGTACGACTCGGCGACCTCGTTGGCGATGTCGGAGAAGGTCGCGGTGCCCTTGTCGGCCGCGACGACGAGGTAGGTGTCGTCCTCGTCGTGCCGGACGACGTCCTTGGGGTGCTCGACCTCGCCGCCGACCAGGTTGTCGGTGATGTCCAGCAGACCGGAGATGAAGGTCTTGTAGCAGGCGATGCCCTCGGCGAGCCAGGCGTCGCGGTCCTGCGACGGGTCCGGCAGCTGCTTGCCGACGAAGCCGCCCTTCGCGCCGACCGGCACGATGACGGTGTTCTTGACCATCTGGGCCTTGACCAGGCCGAGGATCTCCGTACGGAAGTCCTCCCGGCGGTCCGACCAGCGCAGACCACCACGGGCGACCTTGCCGAAGCGCAGGTGGACGCCCTCGACCTGCGGGGAGTACACCCAGATCTCGTACGCCGGGCGGGGCGCGGGCAGGTCGGGGATGGCCTGCGGGTCCAGCTTCATGGACAGGTAGCTGTGCGGGCTGCCCTGGCTGTTCTTCTGGTAGTGGTTGGTGCGCAGCGTGGCCTTGATGACCGTGAGGAAGGACCGCAGGATCCGGTCCTCGTCCAGGGAGGCGACCTGGTCGAGCGCGCCTTCCAGTTCCTCCAGCAGCCCGTCGGTCAGCTCCGTGCCGGCCCGCTGCCGGTCCGGGGACATCCGCGCCTCGAACAGCGAGACCAGCAGCCGGGTGGTGTGGACGTTGTTGGCGAGCGTCTCCTCCATGTACGTCTGGCTGAAGGTCGCACCGGCCTGCCGCAGGTACTTGGCGTAGGCCCGCAGCACCATCGCCTGGCGCCAGTTGAGGCCGGCGCACAGCACCAGCGTATTGAAGTTGTCGCTCTCGGCGGCGCCGGTCCACACGGCGCTGAAGGCGTCCTGGAAGCGCTCGCGGGCGTCGTCGCCCTTGACGTGCTCCGGCATCCGCAGCCCGAAGTCGTAGACCCAGGCGATGGTGGCGTCGGCGCAGCGCAGCTCGTGCGGGCGCTCGTCGACGACCTCGACGCCCAGGCGGTTCAGGCCGGGCAGCACCCGGGACAGCGAGACCGGCTCGCCCCTGCGGTAGATCTTGAAGCGGCGCTCGCCGGGGCCCGCGTCGACCGGCTCGTAGAGGCTGACGGAGAAGTCGCGGCCGGGCTCGCCGGTGAGCTTCTCCAGATGCTGGACGTCGGCGACGGCGCTGCGCGGGCTGTTGTCGGCCTTGTAGCCCTCGGGGAAGGCATGGCCGTAACGGCGCAGCAGCTCGGCTGCGCGCTCCTCGCCGACCTCTGCGTTGAGGGCCTCGGAGAAGCCGTCGGCCCAGGAGCGGGCGGCCTCCACCAGCCGGCTCTCCAGGCGGTCGGCGTCGGCGTCGGTGAGCTCGGGCAGGCTGGCGCCGGGCTCGACGCGGATGACGAAGTGCAGCCGGGAGAGGATCGACTCGGTGTTCCAGGCGGTGAAGTCGACGCTGGTGCCGCCCAGTTCCTCCTTGAGGATGTCGATCAGGCGCAGCCGCACACCGGTGGTGTAGCGGTCGCGCGGGAGGTAGACCAGCGCGCTGTAGTAGCGGCCGTACTCGTCCTGGCGCAGGTAGAGCCGCAGCCGGCGGCGCTCTTGCAGGTAGAGGACACTGGTGGCGATGGACCGCAGTTCGTCGACCGGCGTCTGGAACAGCTCGTCGCGCGGGTACGTCTCCAGGATCTGGAGCAGGTCGCGGCCGTCGTGGCTGTCGGCGCTGAAGCCCGCGCCTTCCAGGACCTCGGCGACCTTGCGGCGGATGACCGGCACCCGGCGCACGGACTCGGTGTACGCGGCCGAGGAGAACAGGCCCAGGAAGCGCCGCTCACCGACGACATTGCCCTTGGCGTCGAACTTCTTGACGCCGACGTAGTCGAGGTAGGAGGGGCGGTGGACGGTGGCACGGCTGTTGGCCTTGGTCAGGATGAGCAGCTTGTGCTCACGGGCCTTGGCGCGGGCGTCGGCGGGCAGCCGGTTGAAGGACGGCGAGACGGGGTGGCCGTCGGCGGTCTCGCGGTGCGTCGGGTCGGCGCGCAGTATGCCCAGACCGGTGCCGGGCACGGCGGTCAGCACGTCCTCGTCGGCGCCGCCCTCACCGGGCGCGGTGGTCAGCTCGTACTCGCGGTAGCCGAGGAAGGTGAAGTGGTCGGCGGACAGCCACCGCAGCAGCTCCTGGGCCTCCTCGATCTCCTGGGCACCCAGATCGTCGGCGACCGGCTCGGCGGGCAGCTCGTCGGCGATGCGGCCGGCGGCGGCCCGCATCTTCTCCCAGTCCTCGACGGCCTCACGGACGTCGGACAGCACCCGCAGCAGATCGGCGGTGATCTGCTGGAGGTCCTCGCGGTCGGTCTCGCGGTCCATCTCGACATGGATCCAGGACTCGGTCACCGCGTCGTGCGGCAGCTTCGTGGCCTTGCCCTTGCCGGACTTGCCGTGGGCGTCGCAGTTGGAGTCGAAGACCTCGATGAGCTTGCCGGTCACATCACGGCGGACGATCACCTGCGGGTGGATCACGACATGGATGCCGCGGCCCTGCCGGGAGAGCTCATTGGTGACCGAGTCGACCAGGAAGGGCATGTCGTCGGTGACGACCTCGACGACGGAGTGGCTGCACGTCCAGCCGTTCTCCTCGACGGTCGGGGTGTGCACCCGGACGTTCGCGGTGCCCTGGGGGCGCATTTCCGCGAGGCGGTAGTGCGAGAGCGCGGCGCCGACGACATCCACCGGGTCACGGTCGGTGAGGTCCTCGGGGGCGGTGTGCAGGTAGTAACGCTGGAGGTATCCCGAAAGGGTGTCCGGGTCGAGGCCGCGTCCGGGGTGCTTCCCCCCGGCCTGGCTGCTTTCAACGACCCGGGCGGCCCTGGCGAGCAGCTCGGTTTTGGCTTCATCCAGCTTGTTCTGCATGTCCTCTGGCTCCTGTCGCGCGCCGTTGCGTGACGTTGTGGAAGAACGTGGTGGAAGCCGCACAACGCCGCGACGTGGGGTGTCCCGTCGCTTTCGACGCTATGCCGCGTGGAGAGAAGGCCGCGCCGTTATCGGCAATCTTTGACAATGCCGACACGGGTGGATGGCCGCAACGACCAGCGACCGCCCGGTCACGGTGGTGCCCCGGGCGCACGGCAGGGGCCTCGATGCCCCCGCGGGTTATCGCGCTGATCACGGTGCAAGGCTATCGCTCCCCACAGGGGTGCCGTCATGGGCCTTGGGGGAACAAATCCGCGGCCCGAACTTAGACCTTCTGGACAAGGAAACGCCGGGGTGGGGTGTGCGTGCCGTCACCGCGCCCGGATGCCCGGCGGACCACCGGACGACCGGTGTGTGGGAAAGCCGTGCCAGGAGACACCCAGCGGCCCGGGGTGTCTTCCGCCCTAGAGGACGATCTCTCCCGCCAGCCCGACCGCCTCGGCGAGCGTGTCCACCACCGGCACCCCGGCGGTCTCCAGGCTCCCGCGGCTGTGCGAGCCGCCCGTGTAGAGCACCGCGTACGCACCCGCGTCCTGCGCCGCCACCGCATCGTCCACGGCGTCACCGATCACGACCGTACGGCCCGGATCGACGCTCTCCATCGCCGCCAGATGCCGCACCATGTGCGCGCTCTTGGTGCCCCCGGACGGCCCGGTCCGGCCCTGCACCCGCACGAACCGCGACGCGATCCCGAAGTCGCGGACGATCGGTATCAGCTCGTCGTGCCCGTACATGCTGAGGATCGACTGGCTGCGCCCGGCCGACTGCCACCCCTCCAGCAGCGCGTGCACCCCCTCGGCGAGCTCACAGCCCAGCCGGTGCGTGCTGTAGTGGCGGTGGAACGCCTCGTCCATCACCAGCCACTCCGCGTCCGTCGGCAGCCGCCCCATCAGCCGCTCGTAGAACCGCGGCACGGGCACGCAGTACAGCTCCCGGTACGTATCCAGCGTGATCGGCTCCAGCCCGATCTCCGCGAAGGCCGAGTTCGTCGCGCCGATGACGGCGTCGATGTCGTGGAACAGCGTGCCGTTCCAGTCCCAGACGATGTGCGTGGCGTGCTGCCCCATGCGGTCCCCCAGCTCGGTTCCGGTGCGCTTCCCCATGAAGAAAAAGTACCCGCACCCACCGACAACGCGTCCGGACCGGCCCGCGTCCCGCCGTTCAGCCGAGCAGCTGCGGGATCTCCTGCACCCCGAACCACATCAGGTCGTGGTCCTCGGCACCGTCCACCGTGAACCGGGCGTCGTCATCGCCCTGGTCCGCCGCGCCGAGCGCCGCCGCGGCCGCCGCGATGTCCGCCTCCGCGTCGTCGGCGTCCACATGCACCGCCGCGGCCTTCGACAGCGGCACCGGCCCGGCGACCCGCACCTCACCCAGCGCCGACGGGTCGAGCCCGCGGTCCGGGTCGGCCACCGCGGCGCCGTCCGGCACGTCCACGGCCACCACGACCCGCCGCCGCGCGGCCTCGGGGTGTCCGGCGAGCAGGCGCAGCGACGCCTGGGCGGCGCGGCCGAGTGCCGCGTACTCCAGTTCCTCGATGTCGTCCGAGACGTACCACTCGCGCAGCGCCGGGGTGACGGCGTACGCGTCGAGGGGGCCGGGGCCCAACTCGCCGTTCTTGTGCGCCTCTGCGAGACCGGAAAGGGTCAGGGGGACATAGACGCGCATGGCAGCCGCTTCCGCTCGATTCACTCGACTCCGAAGATTGTCCCGCCAGCATACGGGCGTGCGTCCCCCATCGTGGCGCCCCCGCGCCCCCCGCGCCGTCCGCCCAGGGACCCTCCACCGCCCCGCTCCCACGGCTTGATCCCGGGCCCGCGCCACGGACGGGTGAACTCTGCGCACCCCTGATTCCGGCCCCTCCGCGCCTTGCTGCCGTCCCGGCCCCGCCGATAGAAGATCCCCACCACAAAAAGCTACCGCCCAGTAATTCACGGGCCCGGCACCACGGGGGCGATCACCAGCATGACCGGAACCGACCACACTCCGGCACCCACCACGTCCACACCCATCGCCGCCACGGCCACGGGGCGCATCACCCGGTCCACCGCGCCCCCGACGCCCCAGGCACCCCCGGCACTCTCGGCACTCTCGCCACTCTCGGCACCCGACGGCACCACGGCCGACAGCGGCCCGCGCCCCAGTCCCGCCGTCGCCCCGGGCACGGTCCCGGCCGTTCCCCGGCCGCGACGGTCCCCCGCCGACCGCCGCCCCCTCGGCCCGGCCGGCAGCGGTCCGGGCGCGTCCGGGCGGGGCCCCGCATCGTCCGGCCGGAGCGGCCCCGCGGGTCCCGCCGGCCGAGGCAGCTCGGGTGGCCGGGGCCCCGGCCCCGCCGGCCGTGGCCCCACCCGGACCACACCACGCCTCGCCCACCCCTCCGCCGCGGCGGCCGCCGCCGAGAGCCGCCGGATCCGCACCGGCACCCCCGTCGACGCGGCCGGTACCCCCCTGCCGACCGCCGGCGCCCGGCAGCGGGCCCACGAGAGCCGGCCGCACCACTGGTTCGCCCAGCAGCTGGTGCTCGCGCTCAGCGGGCAGCGCCCCGTACACGCCCTGCTGGGGCATGCGCTGCCCGCCGCCTACGACCGGCTGGCGGAGCTCGCCCCGCAGGCACCGCTGCGGCCTGCCACGGGTCCCGGGCGGCGCGGCCCGGCCCCCACGGTGCGCGACTGCGGACTGTGCCGGCCGCGCCGCGGGGTCATCGAGGCCTTCGCCAGGATCGCGGCGGGCGAACGGCTGCGGGCGCTGGCCTTCCGGCTGGAGCTGGGCGCCGACTCCCGCTGGCGCTGCGCCGCCCTCGACATCGGTCCGACCCCCGCCCTCCGGTGCGCGGCCTCATGACGGGCACACAGAAGGGCGCCCCGGCCGTCCTCCGGCCGGGGCGCCCTCCGCGCCGCGACCCGGGCACCCCGTGCCCGAGCCGCGTCGGCGCTCTCTTACTTCTTGCGGCGGCGCCCGGCGCTCTTCTGGGCCTTGCGCCGCTCGGCGCGGGTCAGACCGTCCGCCTCGGAACGGGCCGGGCCCGCCTCCTCGTCGCTGATGAAGTCGCCCTCGATGACGCTGCCGTCACCGTCCACCTTGGGCGCGGTGAAGTGCAGCCGATCCGGACGCTGCGGCGCCTCCAGGCCCTTGGCGTGGATCTCCGGGCGTCCCGCGGCGGCCGGCACGGCCTCCTGCACACCCTTGTCCAGCGAGGTCGGCTCCACCGCTTCCTGCACCGGGACCTCCTCGACCTGCTGCTCGACCTGGACCTCCAGGTTGAACAGGTAGCCGACGGACTCCTCCTTGATGCCCTCCATCATCGCGGTGAACATGTCGAAGCCCTCGCGCTGGTACTCGACCAGCGGGTCCTTCTGGGCCATCGCCCGCAGGCCGATGCCCTCCTGGAGGTAGTCCATCTCGTAGAGGTGCTCACGCCACTTGCGGTCCAGGACGGACAGCACGACCCGGCGCTCCAGCTCCCGCATCACATCCGAGCTGAGCTGCTCCTCGCGGGCGGCGTACTGCTCGTGGATGTCGTCCTTGACGGCCTCGGCGATGAAGTCGGAGGTGATGCCCGCGCGGTCGCCGGCCTCCTCCTCCAGCTCCTCGATGGTCACCTTGACCGGGTAGAGCTGCTTGAACGCGCCCCACAGGCGGTCCAGGTCCCACTCCTCGGCGAAGCCCTCGACGGTCTCCGCGTGGATGTAGGCGTCGATCGTGCCCTCCATGAAGTGCGTGACCTGCTCCTGCAAGTCCTCGCCCTCCAGGACGCGGCGGCGCTCGCCGTAGATGACCTCACGCTGGCGGTTGAGCACCTCGTCGTACTTCAGGACGTTCTTTCGCGTCTCGAAGTTCTGCTGCTCGACCTGCGACTGGGCGGAGGCGATCGCCCGGGTCACCATCTTGTTCTCGATCGGCACGTCGTCGGGGACGTTGGCCATCGCCATGACCCGCTCGACCATCTGCGCCTTGAACAGCCGCATCAGGTCGTCGCCCAGGGACAGGTAGAACCGCGACTCGCCGGGGTCACCCTGACGGCCGGAACGACCGCGCAGCTGGTTGTCGATCCGCCGCGACTCATGCCGCTCGGTGCCCAGGACGTAGAGCCCGCCGAGCTCCTTGACCTCTTCGAACTCCGCCTTGACCGCGGCCTCGGCGCGCTCCAGGGCGGCGGGCAGCGCGGCCGCCCACTCCTCGACGTGCTCGACCGGGTCCAGGCCGCGCTGGCGCAGCTCCGCCTCGGCCAGGTCGTCGGGGTTGCCGCCGAGCTTGATGTCCGTACCACGGCCGGCCATGTTCGTGGCGACCGTCACCGCGCCCTTGCGGCCGGCCTGCGCGATGATCGGCGCCTCACGGTCGTGCTGCTTGGCGTTGAGCACCTCATGGGCGACACCGCGCTTGTTGAGCTGCTGGGAGAGGTACTCGGACTTCTCGACCGAGGTGGTGCCGACCAGGATCGGCTGGCCCTTCCCGTGCTTCTCGACGATGTCCTCGACGACCGCGTCGAACTTCGCGGTCTCGGTGCGGTAGATCAGGTCCGCCTGGTCCATCCGGACCATCGGGCGGTTGGTCGGGATCGGGACGACGCCGAGCTTGTAGATCTGGTGGAACTCGGCGGCCTCGGTCATGGCCGTACCGGTCATGCCGGAGAGCTTGTCGTAGAGACGGAAGAAGTTCTGGAGGGTGATCGTGGCGAGCGTCTGGTTCTCGTCCTTGATCTCCACTCCTTCCTTCGCCTCGATGGCCTGGTGCATGCCCTCGTTGTAGCGGCGGCCGGCGAGGATACGGCCGGTGTGCTCGTCGACGATCATGACTTCGCCGTCGATGACGACATAGTCCTTGTCGTTCTTGAAGAGCTCCTTGGCCTTGATCGCGTTGTTGAGGTAACCGACGAGCGGGGTGTTCACCGACTCGTACAGGTTGTCGATCCCCAGCCAGTCCTCGACCTTGCTGACACCGGACTCATGGATGCCGACGGTGCGCTTCTTCTCGTCGACGTCGTAGTCGCCGGTCTCCTCGATGCCGCGCTGCGGGTTGGCGGTCTCGCCCCGCTTCAGACGCTTCACCAACTTGGCGAAGTCGCCGTACCACTTGGTGGCGGAGTCGGCGGGGCCGGAGATGATCAGCGGCGTACGGGCCTCGTCGACGAGGATCGAGTCGACCTCGTCGACCACCGCGAAGTTGTGGCCCCGCTGCACGAGTTCGTCCTGCGACCAGGCCATGTTGTCGCGCAGGTAGTCGAAGCCGAACTCGTTGTTCGTGCCGTAGGTGATATCGCAGTTGTACTGCTCACGGCGCTGGGCCGGCGTCATGTCGGCGAGGATGCAACCGACCGTCAGACCCAGGAACTTGTGGATCCGGCCCATCATCTCCGAGTCGCGCTCGGCCAGGTAGTCGTTCACCGTGATCAGGTGGACGCCCTTGCCGGACAGCGCGTTGAGATACGTCGGAAGGGTGCCGACCAGGGTCTTGCCCTCACCGGTCTTCATCTCGGCGACGAACCCCATGTGGAGGGCCGCGCCACCCATCAGCTGGACGTCGTAGGGACGCTGGCCGAGCACCCGCCGGGCGGCCTCTCGGACCGTGGCGAACGCCTCGGGCAGCAGGTCGTCGAGGCTCTCGCCGTCCGCGAAGCGCTCCTTGTACTCATCCGTAAGGGCGCGCAGCTCCGCGTCGGAGAGCACCGCGAAGTCCTCCTCGATGGAGTTGACCTGGCCCGCGATGCGGTGCAGTTTGCGCAGGATCTTTCCTTCGCCTGCACGCATGATCTTCGTCAAGACGGACACTTGGGCTGGTCTCCTTGCCGGTCGGGCCTGCACGGTCGAGTGCGCGGGCGCGGCATTTTTCCAAGGGGGCAGGCCCCGCCGCAACGGCCATCGTAAAGGAGGACGCTGCCGGGCCGGGAGGTACGCCGCAGCGAACGCCGCTGTCCCTTCCCCACGTGAACGCACGACGCCGCGAGAAGGTGCCGGACGGGTGCCGGAATCACGCCGAAAACCCGTCGCCATGGCTTCGGCGAGCCAGCAGACTCACGTCATGGAGCCCGCCACCCTCACCACCGAGCGCCTCGTGCTGCGCTCTTTCGAACCCTCCGACGCGTCGGCGGTGCACGCGGCGTGCCAGGAGCCCGATATCCCGCGCTGGACGGGTGTCCCCTCACCGTACGGCGTCGCGGATGCGGAACACTTCGTCGGCACGATCGTGCCCGACGGCTGGCGCGACAACACCACCTACCACTTCGCCGTGGTCTCCCGGGCGGACGGCTCCCTGGTGGGCGCGATGGGCCTGGTACGCCTCGGCCGGCTCCACACCCCTGAACGGCAGGCCGAGCTGGGCTACTGGACCGCCAAGGAGCAGCGCGGCCGCGGGTACACCGTCGAAGCGGGCCGCGCGGTGCTGCGCTGGGCCTTCCGCGAGCTGGGGGTGGAGCGCCTGGAGTGGCACACGGAGGCCGGCAACGAAGGCTCCCGGGCGGTGGCCCGCAGACTCGGCTTCCATATGGAGGGCACCCTGCGTGCCCATCTGGTGCGCGGAGGCACCCGCCGGGACGTCTGGATCGGCTCCCTGCTCCCGTCCGACCTGGCCGACCTCGCCGACCTGACCGGGCAGCCCGGCCCGTCCGGCTCCCGGGGCCCGGCCGCCCGGGACACGACGCCGTATCTGCCGTATCCGGGCTGAGCACCGTCCGGGCACGGGCCGCACCACGCCCTCCGCACCCCGCCGCGCCCCCTCAGCCGGGCCGAACCACCGTCACCATCACCAGTCCTCGCAGGTCAGGGGCCGTTGTCAGTGCCCGCCCCTACGCTTTCCCGCATGACCGCCGTGACGCAGCGAGCACCCCAGCCCCCGCCCGTGACCACCCTCTCCCGCGACGACGCCCGGCGTATGGCGCTGCGGGCCCAGGGCCTGCTCGGCGCCCCGGACCGCCGGGCGGGGGTACGCGGGGTGCTGCGGCACCTGGGCGCGGTGCAGCTCGACACGATCTCGGTGCTGGCCCGCTCCCATGAGCTGGTGCCGTACGCCCGGCTCGGCGCCGTGGGCCGCCCCGCCGTCGAGAGCGCCTACTGGGGCACGGCGCCTTCTGACGCTCCTGCGCCACGACCCCACAGCTTCGAGTACTGGTCGCACGCCGCCTGCATCCTGCCCATCGAGGAGTGGCCGCACTTCGCCTTCCGCCGCCGCGCCCGGCGGGCCAAGGGCCACCGCTGGCACGTCATGGAGGACTCCGACCGCTCCTGCGCCGCCGTCGTGGACCGGCTGAAGGCCGACGGCCCGCTGACCACTTCGGAGCTGGGCGGCGGCCGCAACGGCGGCGAGTGGTGGGACTGGTCCGAGACCAAGATCGCCGTGGAGTGGCTGCTCGACACCGGCCAGGTGGTCTGTACGGAACGCCGCGCCTGGAAGCGGGTCTACGACCTCGCCGAGCGCGCCGTCCCGGAGGCCCTGCTCCACGACGATCTGGACGACGCCGAGTGCCTCCGCCGCCTGGTCGCCCAGGCCGGGGCCGCCATGGGCGTCGCCACCCGCGCCGACCTGGCGGACTACCACCGCCTCAAGGCCGAGCAGGTCGATGCCGTCGTCGCGGACTCCGGACTGGTCCCGGTCGAGGTCGAGGGCTGGGGCAAGCCCGCCTGGGCCGACCCCGCCGCACTGTCCGACCCGCCCCGCGGCCGGCACCGCACGACCCTGCTCTCGCCCTTCGACTCCCTGATCTGGGACCGGCCGCGGACGGAACGGATCTTCGGCTTCACCCACCGCCTGGAGGCGTACGTCCCGCGTCCCCGGCGGATACACGGCTATTTCGCGATGCCCCTGCTGGCGGGCGGCCGGCTGATGGGCCGGGTGGACCCGGCCCGCGAGGGCACCACCCTCGTGGCCCGCCAGGTCTCGATGCAGGGCCCCAAAGCGGTCGCCCCGATGGCCCGGGCCCTCCGGGAGGCCGCGGACTGGGTCGGCTGCGACGCCGTACGCGTCGACCGCTGCGACGATGGGAAGCTGGCCGCCGCCCTGCGCTCAGAACTCACCCACATGAGTGAGTAGATACCGCCGGACGACGGTACCGGGGGCGCACACCGCCCCCGGCCGGCCGCTCACCGGATCTCGAGGATCTTCTCCCGCATCGCGTAGACCACCGCCTCCATCCGGGAGTGCAGCTGAAGCTTCTCCAGGATGTTGCGGACGTGGTTCTTCACAGTGTTCTCGGAGATGAAGAGTTCCTTGGCGATATCGCGGTTGTTCATGCCCGTGGCGACCAGCTTGAGGACCTCCAGCTCACGGTCGGTGAGCCTGGGCGCGGGCACCAGCCTGCGCTCGTCCGTGCGCTGGATCATCGACTTGAACTCCGTCAGGAGCTTGGACGCCATCGACGGGCTGATCTGCGACTGGCCGTCCGCGACGGCGCGGATCGCGGTCGCCACCTCGTCGGTGGAGATCTCCTTGAGGAGGTAGCCGGTGGCGCCGGCCTTGATCGCGTCGTAGAGATCGGCCTCTTCGTCGCTGATCGTGAGCATGATGATCTTGGCGCTGGGGGCCACTTCCTTGATGGAGGTGCAGGCCTCGATACCGCCGCGCTTGGGCATCCGGACGTCCATCAGCACGATGTCGGGCAGCAGATCCGCGGCCTTGTCGACCGCCTCCGCGCCGTCCCCCGCCTCGCCGACGACCTGGATGTCCTCCTCCTGGGCCAGCACGATCTCCAGGCCCCGCCGGAAGAGTGCGTGATCATCCACGACCAGGACCCGGATCGGCTCCTTGCGCGGCACGCTCACGCCCCGGCCGGCCCCGTCATCACCCCCGGCACCGCGGTGGTCATCATCCGCGTCGGCGCGCACGGGCCCGAAACTGTCCCCCATTGATCCTCCCCGTCAACTACTCGGCCGAGAGGCCGGAGCTTGGAAATAAGGCTGGTTGACAGCAGCCCCCTGCGGCCGGCCCGATCAATGCCATACGACTGTCTCCCCGGCTCGTCGCCGTTTCGCGTCCCCATACTCCCTGACCGGCACAAACACTATACGGCTTCAACTCCTGCTCTCTCCGGGCACGATGGTGCCCCCGGCGTACGCCGGGGGCACCGAGCGGGTGGGGTTCAGCCGCCCAGCGCGCCGCCTGCGCCGCCGGGCTCCTCCTCCCCGAACAAGTCGGGGTTCAAGTGGATGACTCCGTAGTCGTATGCGTGCCGCCGGTAGACGACGCTCGGCAGCTTGGTGTCGGCGTCGACGAAGAGGTAGAAGTCGTGTCCGACCAACTCCATCTCGTTGAGCGCCTGGTCGAGATGCATCGGCGCGGCCGAGTGGGTCTTCTCGCGGACGATCAGGGGCCCTTCACCCTGGACGTCGATCGACCCCATCCTGGTGGTCGGCACCTTCTGCTCGGCCTCGGCGGCGAGTTCGCCGTTGGTGTTCAGACTTGCGGCGTCGGGCACGGTGACCGCGACTTCACTCGCCGGAATGCGGCCGTTGCCGCGACGCGAGTAGCGCTTGTCGTGCTGCTTCCGCAGACGCGCCTCGAGCTTGGCGGTTGCCAGATCCAGCGCGGCGTACGGATCGGCTGCGGCCGCCTCGGCCCGGACCACCGGGCCACGGGAGCGGAGGGTGATCTCCACTCGGTCGGAACGGTCGGCCTGCCGCGGGTTGGGCTCCTTGGACACCTCGACGTCCAGGCTGATCACCTTGGCGTCGAGCTTCTGGACTTTGTCCAGCTTCAGCTTCTCGGCCACGTGCTTGCGGAACCGCTCGGGCACCTCGGTCTTGCGGCCCTTGACGACGATGTCCACGCAGAACTCCGTTCCCGGATCGCTCCGCTCTTCAAGCGGAGCAATTCCTTCTTGCACCAGGCTCCGGTGGTTGCCGAAGCCTCGGACTTGGCGACTTTCACCTCCTCCTCCCCCGACGACAAGCTCTCCATTCCCCCCGTTTTCAGGGTCGCCGAAAACGCCCCTGAACGCATTGAGCGCGACATTCGAGGCAAAACACTCGCCAAGTCCTCACAACCGAACATAGCTCTCCCGGACGGATGTCGGCACCCCCTCGGAGGCGTCGGCTCCATTTGGGTGACTTTTCCTCCTCGGCTACATGCGACGTGGTAAAACCCCGCTTCGCGCGCCGTTGAACGCGAAAGCACTGCTCGGCGCCGCCACCACCGCGGCTCCGGCCACCCGTCCGCCGGCCGCCGTGATCGCCCGCGCCGCCTCGGCGAGCGTGGCCCCCGTCGTCACCAGGTCGTCCACCAGCACCGCTGGCTGCGCCGTCAGCAGCCTCCCCGCCCCGGGCCGCACCTCCAGTGCACCGGCGACATTCGCCAGCCGCTCCCGGGCGCTCAGCCCCGCCTGGTCGGCCACCGCCCGACGCTGCCGCAGCACCGCCAGCACCCGGGCACCCCGTCCCGCCCGCCGCAGCTCCCCGGCCGCCGCCAGCGCGATCCTGCGCACCGGATCGTGCCCGCGCCCGGCCACCGATCTTCGTGCCGACGGCACGGGCACCAGCAGCTGCGGCCCGCCGCCGGGCCGCAGCCCCCGCACGGCCCCGGCCAGCACCGCCCCCAGCGGCCCGGCCAGCCGCAGGGCACCGCGCTCCTTGTGAGCCAGCAGCACCGCCCGTGCCTCGTCGGCGTACGGCGTCCCCGCCCACACCCGGGGCAGTCCCACGGGTTCCGGCCACGGTCGTACCCGCCGCGCCCCGCGCCCGTCCCGCGCCAGCACCCGACGGCATTCGGCACACAGTTCCGTGCGCGGCCGACCACACCCCGCGCAGTCGACCGGCAGCACGAGACCGGCCAGTTCGCGCCACACCCCCTGCATGACTCCACTGTCCCGCCGTTCCCGCCCGGCCACCACCCCTGTGGATAACCGCGCCCGCGGTCGTGTGGATCAGCCGCACGGGGGGGGCATCACGGCAGGCCGGACCTGCCACCCTCTCCGGCGCCGCGCTCACCTCATAGGCGTAGCAGCGACCGCGCCCTCCGCGTCACCCGGGATAGACCGGCGCCGTCCCGTCCTTCGCCACGGTCTTCCAGTTCGCGTCCGGCGGCAGCCGCACGATGCCCTCCGTGGCGTCGGCGATCAGCGGCCTGGTCTCGTCCTCCGAGGCGGCCACCGACTTGACACCGTTGACGCCGGGCAGCGTCTGCGCGTTGGACGCCGAACCGTCGGTCTCCATGAACTGCATCTGCTGCACCCCGCCGGACTCCCGTCCGACCACCACCAGCCGGCTGCCGCCCGCCCAGGACGCGGCCACCACGTCCTCCAACTGGGGCGCGATCGGCCGCAGTTCCTGCACCGACAGC
The DNA here is from genome assembly GCF_030406865.1 of Streptomyces sp. P9-2B-2. Taxonomy (NCBI): domain Bacteria; kingdom Bacillati; phylum Actinomycetota; class Actinomycetes; order Kitasatosporales; family Streptomycetaceae; genus Streptomyces; species Streptomyces sp. P9-2B-2. The sequence goes on from NZ_CP129126.1 coordinate 3,586,211, forward strand.
TTCGGGTGCGCCGAACTTCCGCCCCGCTCCACCCGGCCGAGCTGGAGCGTCGTACGCCCCTTGTCCTCCACCAGGAGCGCGATCCGGATCCCGTCCGCGGCCACCTTGATCGCCTTGATCCGCCGCCCGTCGAGGCCGGGCACCGCCACCTCTTCGGGGTCGCCCTTGCCCTCGCGCATCCGCAGCAGCCGCGAACCGTGTGCGGCGCCGTCCGCGATCCACAGATCGCCCAGCCCGTCCCAGCTCGGCGCGGTCAGCCCGCCGTCGGCGCCCTTGGCCGGGCCGGAGCTGGTCAGCAGCGGCTCACCGCGTTTGACCTCGTCCTCCATGCCGGCCACATACAGCGACCGGCCGTCGCTCGACACCCCGGCCGCGGTGTCCTCACCCCGCGAGATGGCGATCGAACGCAGCGGGGTGTGGCCCGTTCCGAACGGCCCGCGCACCGGCGTCGGTTCGGTCGCGGAGTCCGACATGGCGACGACCTTGTGGTCGGCGTCGATGAAGTACTCCCTGGCGGCGCGCCCGGTGCCCGGGGACGGGGCGAAGTCGCTCTCGGCCTGCTCCTGGGACAGCTCACACAGCGAGTTGCCACTGTTGTCCTGGAGCTCCACCTCGCTGACCTTCGAAGCCCGCGTCATGTCCTGGACGGTGAAGAAGAGCTGAGCTGCCATCCGCTTGCACTGGGCGGTGTCCGTGCTCACCGCCTGCTTGCTGAGCCTGACCCGCAGCGCGTTGGAGTCGTCCAGCGCCAGATCGCTTGCGGCGAGCCGGGTGCCGGACGGGAACGCCGAAGTCGTCACCTGATTCAGCCAGTTGGTGGGCCCGGACAGCAGCGCCTCCACACTGGCCGTGATCGGCTTTATCCGCTGCCGCAGATAGATCGGGTCCGCGACGAGCGCGTTCCGGTTCGCCTTCGGCTCCTGCGACTCCGAGTGGTAGGACGCGAAGTAGTACTTGTTGACCGAGCGGTAGATGCGCTGGAAGTCGGACAGCCCGAGCACCAGCCCGTTGGGCAGCCGGTCGATACGCCACTGGCCGCCCTCCTTGATGAGGTGGATCGTCCGGCGGTACGGCTTCTCCTCCGGGGTGTAGGCGTGGCTGTCGTCCACCGTCGCCACCTGGCTGCCGGAGAGCGTGACCGTGTAGCCGTTGGCGTCCTCGCGGTTGGGCTGCGTCTTCGGCTCGGCCTTCGGACGCTCCTGGAGCACATTGGTGGCCTGGAACGGCCGCCAGGTCCGCTTCGCCGACTTGGCCAGATACTGGGTGGCCGTACGGAAATCCGCCTCGTCGCTGGTGGTCGCGTCGAGGAAGCTGCGCACGATGTTGGTGGGCTGGGCACCGTCCTGCGGGGGCACGCCGTAGACCCGTACCTGCGACTCCCCTTCGGAGCGCGGCGACTGGTCGACCGAGGTGACCTCCCCGCCGTCCGGCATCGACGCGCAGCCGGCCAGCAGCACGGCCGCACAGCCGAGCAGCAGAAACTTCCGCGCCGGCCGGGCACCCCTGCGCGCACGGGGGCGGGATCCGGTCCCCTCCCCGCGCTCGCCTCCGCGCTCAGTGTCCACGCAGCCCGCCTTCCCGCTCCACGCCCTGTCCGGCTTCCTGCTCGGCCCCGCTCCCGCGGACCGGCTCGTCGGTGCGCGCGCTGTCGCCACGCGCCGCCGCTTCGCTCCGTACGCCCCCGGTCTGCGGCACCACACGGGCACCACTGCCGGGCAGCGCCGTCGGATCGGCCTCCGGGCGGGCCACCTTCGGCTCCGGTACGGGGGAGGCCGCGTCACCCGCCTGCGCGGCGCGCGCCTGCACGGGGATCGTGGACGCCTTGCGGCCCGCCCCGGCACGCGGCTGCCCGGTCTCGTCCAGTCCGCGATGGCGCCGCGAGTCCTCCGGCTCCAGGGGGATCGGGGACCCGCGCAGCGTCTCACCGGCCGTCCGCGGCAGCGTCAGCCGGAACTGCGAGCCGCCGCCCGGCTCTCCCCAGGCCTGAAGCCAGCCGCCGTGCAGCCGGGCGTCCTCGACGGCGATGGACAGGCCGAGTCCGGTACCGCCGGTCGTACGGGCCCGGGCCGGGTCCGCGCGCCAGAAACGGTTGAAGACCCGGGTGGCCTCGCCGGGCTTGAGTCCGACGCCGTAGTCACGCACCGCGACGGCCACCGCGCCGCCGCTCTTGCCGCCCGCGGACGCCAGCCGCACGACCACATCGCGGCCCTCGCCGTGCTCGACGGCGTTGACGACGAGATTGCGCAGCACCCGCTCCACCCGTCGGGGGTCGGCCTCGGCGATGACGGGCTGCTCGGCGCCGCGCACCACGATGCGGGTGCCCTTGCGCTCGGCGAGCGGCTCGGCGCCCTCGATGACGCGGTGCACCACATCGCGCAGGTCGACCGGCTCGGCCTCCAGCGCGGCCGCACCCGCGTCGAAGCGGCTGATCTCCAGCAGCTCCGCGAGCAGCGATTCGAAGCGGTCGAGCTGGCCCCACAGCAGCTCGGCGGAGCGCGCGGTGGCGGGATCGAACTCGTCCCGTGCGTCATGGATGACGTCTGCGGCCATCCGTACGGTCGTCAGCGGCGTCCGCAGCTCGTGCGAGACGTCGGAGACGAAGCGGCGCTGCATCCGGGACAGCTCCTCCAGCTGCTGGATCTTGACCTGGAGGTTCTGCGCCATCTTGTTGAAGGACTCACCGAGCCGGGCGATGTCGTCCTCGCCGGTGACCTTCATCCGTTCCTGGAGCAGGCCGGCGGCCAGCCGCTCGGAGATCCCGGCGGCCATCCGTACGGGCGTGACGACCTGCCGCACCACCAGCCAGGCGATCGCGCCGAGCAGGATCACGACGAACACCCCGGCGGTCGCGAGGGTCCCCGTCACGAGCTTGAGCGACTCCTCCTCCTGGGTGAACGGGAAGAGGTAATAGAGCTGGTACTGATTGCTGTTCGCGTCGTTGAGCCGCTTGCCGATGATGAGCGCCGACACACCGTCGTCCGACCCGATGCGCTTGATCTGGGTGTACTGGCGGAACGTCCCGGCCTTGGTGTCGAGCTTCCGCCGCAGGTCGGCGGGCACGCTCCGCTCGGGGTCGACATCGCCGGAGGCGCGCGGCCCGCGAGTGCCGGGGCTGGAGTCTCCGAACGGTTCGTCGGAGTCGGAGCTGAGCGCCACGACGGAGAAGACGCCCTGGCCACCACTGGCGAGCTGCTCGACCAGGCCGGTCAGCCAGGTCGCGGAGTCCTGGGTGCCGCGGTTCCCGGTACGGGCCCCTTCGTCCGGTCGGGTGTCGTCGGCGCCGTCCGCCATCTTCTGGGCGACGCTGAAGCCGCCCACGGCCTGACTCTGCGCGGCCTGGGCCTTGGCCGTGAGCAGGCCGTTACGGACCTGCCCGACGACCACGACACCGAGCAGCAGCACCACGGCGAGCGACATCAGCAGGGTGGTCGCCACCACGCGCAGCTGGATATTGCGGCGCCACAGCCGCAGGGCGGGCAGCAGTGGCCGCCGCACCCAGCGGCTGAAGAGCCGCAGCAGGGGGTGGACCGGCCCGCTCACCGCGCCGTCGGGCAGCAACTGCCCACCGCGCAGCAACCAGGCCGACAACCTGCCCGAAAAGGACATATCACCCGCCGGGTCGACGGTGCGCCCCCGCTTTCCCTCCGGGGCCGAACCGTCCCGGGTCATCTCAGCTGGGCCCGGCCTTGTAGCCGACCCCGCGCACGGTCACCACGATCTCCGGCCGCTCCGGGTCCTTCTCGACCTTGGAGCGCAGCCGCTGCACATGGACATTGACCAGCCGGGTGTCGGCGGCATGCCGATAGCCCCAGACCTGCTCGAGCAGCACCTCACGCGTGAACACCTGCCACGGCTTACGCGCCAGCGCCACCAGCAGATCGAACTCCAGCGGGGTCAGCGCGATCGACTGCCCTTCCCGCTTCACCGAGTGGCCGGCCACGTCGATGACCAGGTCACCGATCGCCAGCTGCTCGGGCGTGGGCTCCTCCGAACGCCGCAGCCGCGCCCGGATCCGGGCCACCAGCTCCTTGGGCTTGAACGGCTTGACGATGTAGTCGTCCGCGCCCGACTCGAGCCCGACCACCACATCCACCGTGTCGCTCTTGGCGGTCAGCATGACGATCGGCACCCCGGACTCGGCCCGGATCAGCCGGCAGACCTCGATACCGTCCCGTCCGGGCAGCATCAGGTCCAGCAGCACAAGATCGGGCTTGGTCTCGCGGAAGGCCGCAAGGGCCTTGTCACCGTCCGACACGAACGACGGCTCAAAACCTTCGCCGCGCAGCACGATGCCGAGCATCTCTGCCAGTGCGGTGTCGTCGTCGACGACCAGGACGCGTCCCTTCATTCGGCCATCATCCCATTACCTGATCGTGACTTACTCCATCGTGACGTGGAACACACCTCTGCCAGCCCGTCCCGGGTCACCGGAGACACCACTCCCGCCTCCGTGACGATCGCCGTCACCAGCTCCGGCGGAGTGACGTCGAAGGCCGGGTTGTAGGCCTGCGCGCCCAGCGGCGCCACCGGTATGCCGGTGCCGGCCTCCGCCCCGGGCCCCTGAACAAACGGCAACGAGAACTCCGTCACTTCCTGGCCCGGACGCTGCTCCACCTCGATATCCGCCCCCTCCTCGGTCTCCAGATCCACCGTGCTGGTCGGTGCCACCACCACGAACGGAACGTGGTGGTACCGCGCCAGCACCGCCAGCGGATAGCTGCCGACCTTGTTGGCCACCGACCCGTCCGCCGCGATCCGGTCCGCGCCGATCAGCACCGCGTCCACCTCACCCCCGGCGAAGAGCGAACCTGCCGCACCGTCCGAGAGCACCGTGTACGCCATACCCGTCCGCGCCGCTTCGTAGGCGGTCAGCCGCGCGCCCTGCAACAGCGGCCGCGTCTCATCCACCCACAGCCGGCGCAGCTCGCCGGACCGGTGTGCCGCCAGCGCCACCGCCAGGGCGGTGCCCTCGCCGCCCGACACCAGGGCACCCGTATTGCAGTGCGTGAGGATGCGGTGACCGCCGCCCGGCAGCAGCTCGCCCAGCAGCGCCAGCCCGTGCTGCGCCATCCGGGTGCTGGCCTCGATGTCCTCGGCGTGCACGGCCCGCGCCTCGGCCAGCGCCGCGGCCGCGCCGGCCCGAGCCCCGCCCTCCGCGAACGCCGGGCGGTACGCGGCAGCCGCCCGCCGCACGCCGTACCCCAGATTGACCGCGGTCGGCCGGGCCTGCGCCAGCGCCTCCACCGCCTCCTCCACGTCGAAGCCGCGTGCCGCGGCCAGCGCGACGCCATACGCACCCGCGATGCCCAGCAGCGGCGCCCCGCGCACGGCCAGCGTCCGGATCGCCTGCACCAGGGCCGGAACGTCCGTGCAGACCAGCTCGACCTCCTCCGCCGGCAGCCGCGTCTGATCAAGCAGGACCAATACGGGCCCATCGGGCGGCTCCTCCCAACGCAACGACGGAATCGTGAGCGCCCCGGCGCCCGTCTCTGATACCTCGTCCTGATCGCCCATTCACTCAGTCTGCCGTCGATCGACCCTCGAACAGAAGGTCCCCTCGTACTCCGGGCACCGGTACACAACACCGGTGGCCATGACACGATGACTGCCACCGCGGACCCCGGACACCCGCCGCCCCGGCGGACGGGCAGCAAGAAGGAGCGACGATGAACAACTCTCCGGGCTGGGCCTCGCCCGGATCCACTCCCTCTGACGAGCCGGCCCGCGGCACCCAGGAGCAGCCCACCCAGGCAGACCCGACCGGCCCGGCCGGGCAGTCCTCCCCACCGAACTGGTCCAAGGAACAGCCGCCCGCCGGCCAGTGGTCGGCCCCCGCCGGCATCCCCGCACAGAGCGGCCCGCACGGACGGCCTGACCAGGGCGCGGGCGACCGCACCCGCGCCACGGCGCCCGGCTACGGCGGGCCCGGCTGGGGCGGCGCTCCGGGACCGGGCACGCAGCCTCCCTGGGGCGGCGCCTGGGCCCCGCCGCCCCAGGCCGCCAAGCCCGGCGTCATCCCGCTGCGCCCGCTCGCCGTCGGCGAAATACTCGACGGCGCGGTCGCCACCATGCGCGCCCACTGGCGGACCGTCCTCGGCATCTCGCTGATCGTCGCGGTGGTCGCGCAGACCGCCGTCACCGTGGTTACCGGACTGTGGTTCCAGGACGCCGGCCGCGAGCCCGCCCTGTCGAGCGACAACCTGCCGCCGCTCCGCGAATCCATGCAACAGATGGGCAATTCGCTCGCCGTCACCGGTATCACCTCGGTGATCGGACTGCTCGCCACCCTCATCGCCACGGGACTGCTCACCATGGTCGTGAGCCGGGCCGTCCTGGGCCGCTCGGTGACCGCCGGGGAAGCCTGGCGCGACGCCCGCCCCCAGCTCCCGCGCCTGCTCGGCCTGCTCGTTCTGTTCCCCCTGCTCCTCATGGCCATCCTCGCGGTCGGTGTGGCGCCCGGCGTTCTCCTCGTCGCCTCGGGCTCCGCGGAGGTGGGCCTGCTCCTCACCCTGTTCGGCGGGCTGGCCGCCACCGTGGTGACCGTCTGGCTGTGGGTCCGCTACAGCCTCGCCTCCCCCGCGCTGATGCTGGAGAAGCAGGGCGTCATCACCGCGCTGCGCCGGTCCGCGAAGCTCGTACGGGGCGCCTGGTGGCGAGTGCTGGGCACCCAGCTCCTCACCTACCTCCTGATCGGCATCGTCGAGTTCATCATCCAGATCCCGGCCACCCTGGTCGCCTTCGTGGTCGGTGGCGAGAGCCTCATGGACTGGGCGAACGGCACCAGCGGCACCACCGGCTGGTCGTTCCTGATCGTGCTGGGCGTCGGAGCCGTCATCAGCTCCACCATCACCTTCCCGATCAGCGCCGGCATCACCGCGCTCCTGTACATGGACCAGCGCATCCGCCGCGAGGCGCTCGACCTCGAACTCGCCCGCGCCGCAGGCCTCCCCGGCTACGGCGCCGACGCCCCGCACTCGGCGCCCCACGCTCCCGCAGGCACGGGTCCGGCCCAGGGTTACGCACCGGCGGCGGCCAGCCCGACCGCCACTGACACACCGGCACCGGCAGACAGCGCACCGGCCGGCAGCTCCACCACGGACAACACCGCGACAGCAGGCTCGGAGACGGGGAGCGCCAGCACGGAGACCTCCGAGCCAGGCACCGCGCCCACGGCCGCCAAGGACGCCCAGGCGAAGGCCACTCCGGCCGACGGCACCGGGCAAGACCCCGATAACGCCACTCCGGGAAGCTGATGCGGTGACCACAGGGGGGAACGGGGCCGCGCTCGGACGACTCATGGCGCGCCCCGATGACGACATACCGGTGCGGACTCCGCGCCTCCCCGCCCGGGAGGCGGCCGAGCGCGAGCTGTCCGATCCGCGGTACCACCAGCACGACCCCAACCCGATCCAGCGTGCCCTCGACTGGCTCTGGCAACGCGTCAACGAACTCTTCAACGCGGCCGCCGACGCCACACCGGGCGGCTGGATCGGGATTCTCGTCATCGCGGCATGCGTCCTGCTGCTCCTGGTCGCCCTCCGGCTCCGGCTCGGGGCGGTACGGCGCACGCCGACCACCAGCGGCGCGCTCTTCTCCGACGCCCCCCGCACCGCCGCCGCACACCGGGCGGCCGCCGACCGGCACGCCGCCGAGGGCCTCTGGAACCAGGCGATCCAGGACCGCATGCGCGCCCTCGTCCTCGCCCTCGAAGAACGGGCCCTGCTCACCCCCGGCCCAGGCCGCACCGCCGACGAGGCGGCCACCGAGGCGGGTTGGGCCCTCCCTGCATACGCCGACCGGCTGCGTACCGCGGCCCGCACCTTTGACGACGTCACATACGGCGGCCGCCCCGGCACGGAACCGGCGTACGCCCTTCTGACCAGCCTCGACACCGACCTGCAACACGCCAAGCCCGACCTGGCCGGCACCCCGACCAGGAGCCGCGGATGACCACGGCAGCCCCGGACGCCTCCGCGCTCCCGCCCACCGTTCGCAGCCTGTGGACCCGGTCCCGCGGACCGCTGCTCGCGCTCCTGCTGCTCGTCATCAGCGGCATGGTGATCGCGGCCCTTCAGTCCGGCGAACAGCACGGGCGGCTCGACCCCCGATCCGCCGACCGGACCGGTAGCCGGGCCCTCGCCCAACTCCTGGCCTCTCACGGTGTCTCCACCCAGGTCGTGACCACCTCCGAGGAAGCCGCCGCGGCGGCCGGCCCCGGCACCACACTCCTCGTCACCCGTCCCGACATGCTGACGCAAGATCAGCTGACGGGTCTGCACACCGCGACCACCCACACCCCCGGTCGCACCGTCCTCATCACCCCCGACGCCTCGTCCCTCGAAACCTTCGCCCCCGGCGTCCGGACGGATTCCCCGGCCGGCCTCTCGGCCCGCCGGCCCGCCTGTTCCCTGCCGGAGGCCCGGCGCGCGGGTAACGCCTTGCTGGGCGGCCGCAGTTACACCACATCCGTCCAAGGCGCCGATCGCTGCTACCTCAACGGCGACCAGCCCACCCTGCTGCGTCTGCCGGCCCCCCGCACCGGCCGCGACACCGTGGTCCTCGGCTCCCCCGACTTCCTCTACAACCACCACCTTGCTGAGCACGGCAACGCCTCGCTGGCCCTTCAACTCCTCGGTGCGCACAAGCATCTGGTCTGGTACCTCCCCTCCCTGAGCGACCCGTCCGCCGCTCAGGACAATGAACGCGGCTTCCTCGATCTCATCCCGTCCGGCTGGTACTGGGCCCTGCTCCAACTCGCCTTCGCCGCCGTCCTCGCGGCCGTGTGGCGCGCCCGTCGCCTCGGCCCGCTGGTACCGGAAAAGCTCCCGGTCACCGTCCCTGCCGCCGAAACCACCGAGGGCCACGCCCGCCTCTACGAGCAGGCCAACGCCCGCGACCGGGCCTCGGCCGTGCTGCGCTCCGCGACCCGCACCCGACTCGCCCCCCTCATCGGCGTGTCCCCGACACACGCCCACACCCCCGACGTCCTTCTCCCAGCCCTGCACGCCCACTTGACCTCCACCCCCGGCGTCGACGCAGACCTTCACCACCTGCTCTTCGGCGCGTCCCCCGCGGACGACAAGGCCCTGGTCCACCTGGCCGACCAACTCGACGCACTCGAAACCTCGATCGTTTCCCAAGAGAGGCACGCCCCCCGTGAGCACCCCGACCGCTGACAGCGCCCGAGCCTCCCTGGAGGACCTGCGCACCGAGATAGCCAAGGCCGTTGTAGGCCAGGACCCCGCCGTCACCGGCTTGGTCGTCGCCCTCCTCTGCCGCGGTCATGTGCTCCTCGAAGGCGCCCCCGGAGTCGCCAAGACCCTGCTCGTTCGCGCCTTGTCAGCCGCTCTCGAACTCGACACCAAGCGCGTCCAGTTCACCCCTGACCTGATGCCGAGCGATGTCACCGGTTCGCTGGTCTACGACGCCCGCAGCGCAGAGTTCTCCTTCCAGCCCGGTCCCGTCTTCACCAACCTGCTGCTCGCCGACGAGATCAACCGCACGCCTCCCAAAACCCAGGCATCCCTGCTCGAAGCGATGGAAGAGCGCCAGGTGACCGTCGACGGCACAGCCCGTCCCCTCCCCGAGCCGTTCCTGGTGGCCGCCACCCAGAACCCTGTGGAGTACGAGGGCACTTACCCGCTCCCCGAGGCCCAGCTCGACCGCTTCCTGCTGAAGCTGACCATGCCGCTCCCCGCCCGCCATGACGAGATCGACATCCTCACCCGGCACGCGGCCGGCTTCAGCCCCCGCGATCTCGGTGCCGCAGGACTGCGCCCTGTCGCCTCCACCGCTGACCTCGACGCCGCGCGAGACGCGGTCGCCAAGACCGCCGTCTCCCCCGAAGTCACCGGCTATATCGTCGATATCTGCCGTGCCACCCGCGAATCCCCCTCGCTCTCTCTCGGCGTCTCCCCCCGAGGCGCCACCGCCCTGCTCTCCACATCACGAGCCTGGGCCTGGCTCACCGGCCGGGACTATGTCACCCCCGACGACGTCAAGGCGCTTGCTCTTCCCACGCTCCGACATCGCGTCCAGCTCCGCCCCGAAGCGGAGATGGAGGGGGTCACCGCGGACTCCGTGATCAACGCCGTGCTCGCTCATCTCCCCGTCCCCCGCTGAGACGACACCGTGGCCCTCACCGGACGCACCGCCCTCATCTCCGCATGCGGAGCCCTCTTCGTCGGCTTCGTGCTGCCCAGCTGGTTCGGCATCCTCTTCGTCCAACTCGCCCTGCTGATAGCAATCTTGTGCGATCTCGCGCTCGCCGCGCCAGTGCGAAAGCTCCATTTCACCCGAACCGGTGACACAACAGTTCGACTAACAGGCGAAGCCCACACCCACCTCACGCTCACCAATCCGAGCCGCCGCACCCTGCGCGCCCAGATCCGCGACGCCTGGCCCCCGAGCTCCTTCCGCCCCGGTTCGGACATCCCCGCGTCCCGCCACACCGTGCGCATCCCCGCCGCCGAACGCCGCCGCCTCACCACCACGCTCCACCCCACCCGCCGCGGCGACCACCACGCGGTCCGCGTCACCGTCCGCTCCTACGGCCCACTCGGCCTGGCAGCCCGGCAAGGAAGCCACCACGTCCCCTGGACGCTGCGCGTCCTTCCCCCCTTCACCAGCCGCAAGCACCTCCCCGCCAAGCTCGCGCGGCTCCGAGAACTCGATGGCCGCACCAGCATCCTGACCCGCGGCGAGGGCACCGAGTTCGACAGCCTCCGCGACTACACCCCCGGCGACGACACCCGCTCCATCGACTGGCGCGCCACCGCCCGCCGGCAGAACCTCGCCGTCCGCACCTGGCGCCCTGAGCGGGACCGCCGCATCCTGCTCGTCCTGGAGACCGGCCGTACCTCAGCTGGCCGCGTCGGCGACATCCCCCGCCTCGACGCCTCCATGGACGCCGCCCTGCTGCTCGGCACTCTTGCCGCCCGCGCCGGTGACCGCGTGGACCTGCTCGCCTACGACCGCCGCGTACGCGCCTCGGTCCAGGGCCGCACGGCCCGCGACCTCCTCCCGGCCTTGACCGACGCCCTGGCTCCCCTCGAATCCGAACTGATCGAGGCGGATGCCCGCGGCCTGGCCGCCACCATCCACCGCCGCACCCCGCGCCGGTCCCTGATCGTGCTCTTCACCGGCCTGGACGCGGCCCCCGTGGAGGAAGCTCTCCTGCCCGTCCTTCCCAGCCTCACCCAACGCAACGAACTCATCGTCGCGGCCGTGGCGGACCCCCGCATCGAGGAAATGGCCGCCGGCCGCCACACCCCCCAGGCCGTCTACGCAGCCGCCGCCGCGGAGCAAACCCGCGCCGCCCGCCGCCACACCGCCGACCGCCTCCGCCACCACGGCATCACGGTCATCGACTCCACCCCGGCCCATCTCGCCCCCGACCTGGCCGACGCCTACCTCACCCTGAAGTCCTCCGGCCGTCTGTAGGACCGGGTCGTTCCTAGCCTCGGACGTAGGCCGAGGCTGAGCCCGCAGAAACATCCGCCGGACACGTGGCATGGCAAGGGCATGCCGTCATATGGTTGGCGACGCCGCGCTACAGGGGGCGAGCACCTCCTCAAGGCCGCACTACGGGCCTGGGAAGAATGCTCTCCTAAGCAGTGCTAAGGGAAGGGCTGTCACCGGGAGAAGGCGTCAACAAGGCCTCTCTGCCAGCACCCGACCACGCTGATCAAGCCGGGCCAACAAGCAACCCCACCCCATCGATCGGTCGCTTTTCGCCCCTCCGGAAACGCGAAAAAGCCCCTCGGGAACTTTCGTTCCCGAGGGGCTTTAACAAAATTTGTTCGGCGGCGTCCTACTCTCCCACAGGGTCCCCCCTGCAGTACCATCGGCGCTGAAAGGCTTAGCTTCCGGGTTCGAAATGTAACCGGGCGTTTCCCTAACGCTATGACCACCGAAACACTATGAAGTTAACCAACCCGGCATAAACACAGGTCGTTACTTCAGAACCTACACAGTGGACGCGAGCAACTGAGGACAAGCCCTCGGCCTATTAGTACCAGTCAACTCCACCCGTTACCAGGCTTCCATATCTGGCCTATCAACCCAGTCGTCTACTGGGAGCCTTAACCCCTCAAAGGGGGTGGGAGTACTCATCTCGAAGCAGGCTTCCCGCTTAGATGCTTTCAGCGGTTATCCTTTCCGAACGTAGCCAACCAGCCATGCCCTTGGCAGGACAACTGGCACACCAGAGGTTCGTCCGTCCCGGTCCTCTCGTACTAGGGACAGCCCTTCTCAATACTCCTACGCGCACAGCGGATAGGGACCGAACTGTCTCACGACGTTCTAAACCCAGCTCGCGTACCGCTTTAATGGGCGAACAGCCCAACCCTTGGGACCGACTCCAGCCCCAGGATGCGACGAGCCGACATCGAGGTGCCAAACCATCCCGTCGATATGGACTCTTGGGGAAGATCAGCCTGTTATCCCCGGGGTACCTTTTATCCGTTGAGCGACGGCGCTTCCACAAGCCACCGCCGGATCACTAGTCCCTACTTTCGTACCTGCTCGACCCGTCAGTCTCACAGTCAAGCTCCCTTGTGCACTTACACTCAACACCTGATTGCCAACCAGGCTGAGGGAACCTTTGGGCGCCTCCGTTACTCTTTAGGAGGCAACCGCCCCAGTTAAACTACCCACCAGACACTGTCCCTGATCCGGATCACGGACCCAGGTTAGACATCCAGCACGACCAGAGTGGTATTTCAACAATGACTCCACAACCACTGGCGTGGCCGCTTCAAAGTCTCCCACCTATCCTACACAAGCCGAACCGAACACCAATATCAAGCTATAGTAAAGGTCCCGGGGTCTTTCCGTCCTGCTGCGCGAAACGAGCATCTTTACTCGTAATGCAATTTCACCGGGCCTATGGTTGAGACAGTCGAGAAGTCGTTACGCCATTCGTGCAGGTCGGAACTTACCCGACAAGGAATTTCGCTACCTTAGGATGGTTATAGTTACCACCGCCGTTTACTGGCGCTTAAGTTCTCAGCTTCGCCACACCGAAATGTGACTAACCGGTCCCCTTAACGTTCCAGCACCGGGCAGGCGTCAGTCCGTATACATCGCCTTACGGCTTCGCACGGACCTGTGTTTTTAGTAAACAGTCGCTTCTCGCTGGTCTCTGCGGCCACCACCAGCTCAGGAAGTAAATTCCATCACCAGCAATGGCCCCCCTTCTCCCGAAGTTACGGGGGCATTTTGCCGAGTTCCTTAACCATAGTTTACCCGAACGCCTCGGTATTCTCTACCTGACCACCTGAGTCGGTTTAGGGTACGGGCCGCCATGAAACTCGCTAGAGGCTTTTCTCGACAGCATAGGATCATCCACTTCACCACAATCGGCTCGGCATCAGGTCTCACCCTTAACGTCATCCGGATTTGCCTAGATGACGGGCTACACCCTTACCCCGGGACAACCACCGCCCGGGCTGGACTACCTTCCTGCGTCACCCCATCGCTTACCTACTACCACCTTGGATCGGCGGCTCCACCACGTCCCTTTGTCCGAAGACTCCAGGCCGGCTTCACGGCCTTAGCATTAATGGATTCGATATTGGGCGTTTCAAAGCGGGTACCGGAATATCAACCGGTTGTCCATCGACTACGCCTGTCGGCCTCGCCTTAGGTCCCGACTTACCCTGGGCAGATCAGCTTGACCCAGGAACCCTTAGTCAATCGGCGCACACGTTTCCCACGTGTGTATCGCTACTCATGCCTGCATTCTCACTCGTGAACCGTCCACAACTCGTTTCCACGGCTGCTTCACCCGGCACACGACGCTCCCCTACCCATCACAGCCTCCGTTGGGAGTATTGCTGCAATGACATGACTTCGGCGGTGTGCTTGAGCCCCGCTACATTGTCGGCGCGGAATCACTTGACCAGTGAGCTATTACGCACTCTTTCAAGGATGGCTGCTTCTAAGCCAACCTCCTGGTTGTCTCTGCGACTCCACATCCTTTCCCACTTAGCACACGCTTAGGGGCCTTAGTCGATGCTCTGGGCTGTTTCCCTCTCGACCATGGAGCTTATCCCCCACAGTCTCACTGCCGCGCTCTCACTTACCGGCATTCGGAGTTTGGCTAAGGTCAGTAACCCGGTAGGGCCCATCGCCTATCCAGTGCTCTACCTCCGGCAAGAAACACACGACGCTGCACCTAAATGCATTTCGGGGAGAACCAGCTATCACGGAGTTTGATTGGCCTTTCACCCCTAACCACAGGTCATCCCCCAGGTTTTCAACCCTGGTGGGTTCGGTCCTCCACGAAGTCTTACCTCCGCTTCAACCTGCCCATGGCTAGATCACTCCGCTTCGGGTCTTGGGCACGCTACTCAACGCCCTATTCGGACTCGCTTTCGCTACGGCTTCCCCACACGGGTTAACCTCGCAACATACCGCAAACTCGCAGGCTCATTCTTCAAAAGGCACGCAGTCACGACTGCATGTGCAAGCACATACAGCGACGCTCCCACGGCTTGTAGGCACACGGTTTCAGGTACTATTTCACTCCGCTCCCGCGGTACTTTTCACCATTCCCTCACGGTACTATCCGCTATCGGTCACCAGGGAATATTTAGGCTTAACGGGTGGTCCCGCCAGATTCACACGGGATTTCTCGGGCCCCGTGCTACTTGGGTGTCTCTCAAACGAGCCGCTAATGTTTCAGCTACGGGGGTCTTACCCTCTACGCCGGACCTTTCGCATGTCCTTCGCCTACATCAACGGTTTCTGACTCGTCTCACAGCCGGCAGACTGTAAAAGAGAGATCCCACAACCCCAACCACGCAACCCCTGCCGGGTATCACACGTGACTGGTTTGGCCTCATCCGGTTTCGCTCGCCACTACTCCCGGAATCACGGTTGTTTTCTCTTCCTGCGGGTACTGAGATGTTTCACTTCCCCGCGTTCCCTCCACACTGCCTATGTGTTCAGCAGCGGGTGACAGCCCATGACGACTGCCGGGTTTCCCCATTCGGACACCCCCGGATCAAAGCTCGGTTGACAGCTCCCCGGGGCCTATCGTGGCCTCCCACGTCCTTCATCGGTTCCTGGTGCCAAGGCATCCACCGTGCGCCCTTAAAAACTTGGCCACAGATGCTCGCGTCCACTGTGCAGTTCTCAAGCAACGACCAGCCACCCACCACCCCAACCCGAAGGCTGAGTTCACTGGGGCCGGCATCGCGAAGGTCCAGACTCAACGGTCCGTACCCTCAGATACCCAACAACGTGCCCGGCCCACTTCACTCGTCCTCACGTTCCACGCCGAAGCAGTACTAGTGACAA
Organism: Streptomyces sp. P9-2B-2; assembly: GCF_030406865.1. Lineage (NCBI taxonomy): Bacteria > Bacillati > Actinomycetota > Actinomycetes > Kitasatosporales > Streptomycetaceae > Streptomyces > Streptomyces sp. P9-2B-2. Next base: position 3,601,517 of record NZ_CP129126.1, read on the forward strand.
CCAATCAAGTGCGCCGAATAGTCAACGTTCCACCCATGAGCAACCAGCATCAGACATTCGCTGATGTACTGGCCTCTGACCAACCGAAGTCGGTAAGAAGTGCTCCTTAGAAAGGAGGTGATCCAGCCGCACCTTCCGGTACGGCTACCTTGTTACGACTTCGTCCCAATCGCCAGTCCCACCTTCGACGATTCCCTCCCACAAGGGGTTGGGCCACCGGCTTCGGGTGTTACCGACTTTCGTGACGTGACGGGCGGTGTGTACAAGGCCCGGGAACGTATTCACCGCAGCAATGCTGATCTGCGATTACTAGCAACTCCGACTTCATGGGGTCGAGTTGCAGACCCCAATCCGAACTGAGACCGGCTTTTTGAGATTCGCTCCACCTCGCGGTATCGCAGCTCATTGTACCGGCCATTGTAGCACGTGTGCAGCCCAAGACATAAGGGGCATGATGACTTGACGTCGTCCCCACCTTCCTCCGAGTTGACCCCGGCAGTCTCCTGTGAGTCCCCATCACCCCGAAGGGCATGCTGGCAACACAGAACAAGGGTTGCGCTCGTTGCGGGACTTAACCCAACATCTCACGACACGAGCTGACGACAGCCATGCACCACCTGTACACCGACCACAAGGGGGCGCCTGTCTCCAGACGTTTCCGGTGTATGTCAAGCCTTGGTAAGGTTCTTCGCGTTGCGTCGAATTAAGCCACATGCTCCGCTGCTTGTGCGGGCCCCCGTCAATTCCTTTGAGTTTTAGCCTTGCGGCCGTACTCCCCAGGCGGGGAACTTAATGCGTTAGCTGCGGCACGGACGACGTGGAATGTCGCCCACACCTAGTTCCCAACGTTTACGGCGTGGACTACCAGGGTATCTAATCCTGTTCGCTCCCCACGCTTTCGCTCCTCAGCGTCAGTATCGGCCCAGAGATCCGCCTTCGCCACCGGTGTTCCTCCTGATATCTGCGCATTTCACCGCTACACCAGGAATTCCGATCTCCCCTACCGAACTCTAGCCTGCCCGTATCGAATGCAGACCCGGGGTTAAGCCCCGGGCTTTCACATCCGACGTGACAAGCCGCCTACGAGCTCTTTACGCCCAATAATTCCGGACAACGCTTGCGCCCTACGTATTACCGCGGCTGCTGGCACGTAGTTAGCCGGCGCTTCTTCTGCAGGTACCGTCACTCTCGCTTCTTCCCTGCTGAAAGAGGTTTACAACCCGAAGGCCGTCATCCCTCACGCGGCGTCGCTGCATCAGGCTTTCGCCCATTGTGCAATATTCCCCACTGCTGCCTCCCGTAGGAGTCTGGGCCGTGTCTCAGTCCCAGTGTGGCCGGTCGCCCTCTCAGGCCGGCTACCCGTCGTCGCCTTGGTAGGCCATCACCCCACCAACAAGCTGATAGGCCGCGGGCTCATCCTTCACCGCCGGAGCTTTCCACCACCAGACCATGCGGTCGGTGGTCGTATCCGGTATTAGACCCCGTTTCCAGGGCTTGTCCCAGAGTGAAGGGCAGATTGCCCACGTGTTACTCACCCGTTCGCCACTAATCCCCTCCCGAAGGAGGTTCATCGTTCGACTTGCATGTGTTAAGCACGCCGCCAGCGTTCGTCCTGAGCCAGGATCAAACTCTCCGTGAATGTTTACCGGTAATCCGGTGAAACACACACGAGAGCGGAACGACCAGACGGAATAGGTCCGGTCGTTCACAGCGTCCTCGCTGTGTGTGCCACCCCGACCGCATGGGCCGTGGTGGGCTTTTCAAAGGAACCTCATCCTCCGGAAGTGTTTCCGGTGGACGGGGTATCAACATATCTGGCGTTGACTTTTGGCACGCTGTTGAGTTCTCAAGGAACGGACGCTTCCTTTGTGCCTTATCGGTTCTGATTGCTCAGTACCGGGCTCTCCGGGCGCTTCCCTTCGGTCTTGCGTTTCCGACTCTATCAGATCCTTGCGGGCCCGATTTTCGCCGGTGCGTTTCCGCCTTTCGGCTTCTTCGCGTTTCCAACCTTACCAGATCCGTTTCCGTCTCTGGCGCCCTGTTGGAGCGGGCTGGCCGTTCGGCTTTCGCTTTCCGGCCTTTCCGACTCTATCAGATCCGATTCGGTCCGTTGCCGGTCCGAATTCGTTTCCGAATCCCGTCGGAGGGGGTTTGCCTTTTGGCTTTTCCGACTTTATCAGAAGGCGTTCGGCCGAATTGATCGGCCGGGGCTTCCGATAAGTGGTCGGTTGCGCTTCGCCGAATTGAAATTCCGGCCGAAGCGGAGAAGAGACTAACCGTCGCGGATGAACTTGTCCAGTTCGCTGCAACCGTTCAAATCTACCTCCCCCTGCTGCCCGTGTCAACGGGTTTTGGGGGCGAAGAGGAGATTAGCAGGTCAGCAGGGCTCGATGCACATCACGCGGCGGTCGGCAGGGCGGCTTCGCGATCGGCGAGGTCGACATCGCCGGTTGCTCCGGCGCGGACGGCGCGGCCGCCCAGGACGTAGACGTACAGGAGGAAGGCCAGTTCGGCGGCGATTCCGATGCCGATGCGGGCCCAGGTGGGGAGGCCGGAAGGGGTGACGAAGCCTTCGAGAGCGCCGGATATGAAGAGGACGGCGGCGAGTCCGACGGCGACGCCGAGGGCGGAGCGGCCTTCCTCGGCGAGGGCCGTACGGCGGGTGCGCGGGCCGGGGTCGATGAGGGTCCAGCCCAGGCGGAGGCCGATGCCGGCGGCGACAAAGACGGCGGTCAGTTCGAGGAGGCCGTGCGGGAGGATCAAGCCGAGGAAGGTGTCGAGGCGGCCCGCGGAGGACATCAGCCCGATGCCGACACCGAGGTTGAGCATGTTCTGGAAGAGGACCCACAGGACGGGGAGGCCGGCGAAGGCCCCGAGGACGAGGCACAGGGCGACGGCCTGGGCGTTGTTCGTCCATACCTGGGCGGCGAAGGACGCGGCGGGGTGGCTGGAGTAGTAGGTCTCGTACTGGCCGCCGGGGCGGGTCATGTCGCGGAGGTCCTCCGGGGCGCCGATGGCTGCCTGGACCTCGGGGTGTGCGGCTATCCACCAGCCCATGAGGGCAGCTACCGCGGTGGAGAGGATCGCGGTGGGGATCCACCAGTGGCGCAGGCGGTAGACGGCTGCCGGGAAGGCCGTGGTGAAGAAGCGGGCGGTGTCGCGCCAGGAGGCTTTGCGGGCGCCGGTGACCGTACTGCGGGCGCGGGCCACGAGGGATGTGAGGCGGCTGGTCAGCGCGGGGTCGGGAGCGCTGGAGAGGAGCAGGGAGAGGTGCGTGGTGGTGCGTTGGTAGAGGGCGACCAGTTCGTCGGCCTCGGCTCCCGTGAGGCGGCGTTTGCGGCCCAGCAGTGTTTCGAGACGATCCCATTCGGCGCTGTGGGCCGTGATGAAGACATCGAGGTCCATAGGGTGTCGCTCCTCGCAGCGCCGTGGGTGAGTGCCGGGTCAGCTTGGCAGACTGGCCGTGTCCGGCGTGGGGTGGGCGGGATTTCGGGGATCGAGAGGGAGTGGGGCCCGGCGTGAGTGAACTCGTCACGGGTGAAGCGGTGGTGCTCGGGCTGCGGCCGGCCAGGCTGCCGAGCCGGGGGCTGGCGGTGGCGGTCGATGTGGCCGTGGCCTGGGTGACCTACATCGGCATCTCGCTGATCCTGGTCAGCGCGACCTCGTCCATGGACAGTGCGGCGGTGGCAGCCGTGTCGGTGGCGGCGTTCGTGCTGGTGCAGGTCGGGATCCCGATCGTCATCGAGACGCTGAGTCAGGGCCGGTCGCTGGGAAAGCTGGTCTGTGGACTGCGCGTCGTGCGGGAGGACGGCGGGCCGATCCGGTTCCGGCATGCGTTGGTGCGCGGGGCGATGGGTGCCATCGAGATCGTGATGACGATGGGGGTGGTGGCGGCCATTGCGTCGCTGGTGTCGGCGCGAGGGCGTCGGCTGGGTGACGTGTTCGCCGGGACGCTGGTCATACGGGAGCGGATGCCCGTGGCGGAGGCCGGGGCGGCGCTGCCGCCACCGCCTCCGTGGCTGGTGGCGGAGCTCGGGGCGCTGGACCTTTCGCGGGTGCCCGATGGGTGGTGGCTGACGGTGCGGCAGTACCTGGCACGGATGGGACAGCTGGATCCGCAAGTTGGTGGGGCGATGGCAGGGCGGCTGGCGGAGGATCTGCGCGGGTTCACCGGGGTGCCGGCGCCTGCGGGGGTGCATCCGGCGGCGTATCTGGCGGCGGTGGCCGGGGAACGGCAGGCGCGGGAGTCGCAGCGGGCGTTCGGGGCTTCGGCGCCGTCGTCGGCGGGGGCTGGGCTGATCGGAGCTGTCGGGGCGGCGCCTGTGGGGTGGGGAGAGGGGGCTCCCGGTGGGCAACCTGGCGCCGGTGGCGGTGGGGCCGGGGCTGGCGGGTCGTGGACGTCGCACCGGCCTGTGGAGACAGCGGGGGATGTCGTGACCTCCGGGGGCGGGCATCATGACGCGCCGTCGGCGGGCGGGGCTTGGGCTTCGCCCGGGGGTGGGGCCGGAGCTCCTGAGGCCGGGGCCGGTGCCGGGAGGACGCGTGGTGACGGTGCCGGGGCAGTGGGGGTGCAGGGGCGTGCGGGTGATGCGGGGGACGGTGGCGGAGGGCGGCCGCCGCGTACGGGGTTTGCGCCGCCGGTGTGAGGTGGCCGGGGGCGGGCGTGTGACGCGGGGTGTGCTGGGCTCGGCTTGCGGTGAGGGGCCGGTCCGGCTCCCGCTCCGTGCCGTCAGTGAGCGTGTGCGGCGCTGTGTCCCCGGCGTGCGTTGCGGTGGAGCCACGAGGTGTGGGTGCAGCGGATCGTGAGACGGGGTAGGCGTCGGGGTCATGGCAGTCGTGGGGCATCCACGTAGGCCCGTGGCAGTGGGGCGCCGAGTGTCGGCCTCCGCCGCGGTGACCGTCCCATGCTCGGCGGGTGGCGGTGCGGACGGCGGCTGGGACCTGGCAGCGGGCGATGCGTCGGGGAACGGTGGCGTGACGCTTCGGGATCAGAGGTCCCGTGCAGGGATTGCTCCGATCCGTACGGGCCCCGGGTGGCCGTGACGTACAGGCCCGTGCGGCCAGAGTGCGCTGGCGGCGGTGCCGGACTTGTTGCCCGCGCGGCTGGGGACACTGCCCCGGCACTAACCCTGCGCGCCCTTAGGTGTCGGCGTTGGCCCCGCTGCATGACGCTGCGCGCGGGCAGGTGCGGCCGACCGACCGGCCGGAGTGGGTCAGGAGAACGTCGACGGCGGGGACTCGAGGGATTCGAGTTCGATGCCTGGGGCGGACAGAACCACGTCGCCGGCGATGTGGACGGTGTGCTGTTCGCCGGTTTCCAGGTCGTTGACCTGGTATTCGTCGGCGACGAGCGGGGCGTTGTCAGTGGCGTGTGGTGTGCTTTTCAGCAGGGCCCAGGACTGGTCGAGCGTGCGGGGGGCGAGGACGGGGGGTGTGAAGGCGACGAGGCGGGTGCGGACGGCGCCGGCGCCGAGGGCGGGGCGCAGCAGGCGGGCGGTGGCGATGAGGAACGCGGGGGACGCGCCGGTGAAGGCGTGGGCGGGGACGTTGCCTTCGGTGGCGTGTTCACCGGTCGGGTCGGTGCGTACCCAGGTGACGCCGTCCAGGGCGGCGCCGCGGACCTGCCAGGCGGAGGCGTGCAGTTCGAGGCGGATGGGGCGGCCGAGTTCGTCGAGGGTGAGGTCGACGGAGCCGGTGTGGTCGCCGGCGGGGTTGACGATCTGGGAGACATAGCGCCAGCCGGAGGGGCCGGTGGCGCAGTGGAAGTGCTCTTCACCCAGGGGGGTGTGATCGTGCGGGTCGTGGAGGGAGTAGTGGCCGCGGGGCATCGGGGGCAGTCCTTCGGCCGGCGACGGGCCGGTGCGTTGGGGATGGCGGGGCTGTATGGAGACCTTATGGGCCAGGCCCCCGCCGTGGAGGGCGAGGGCCTGGTGTCACCGACTGCTGTGGGTGAGCACCAGCTGGTCAGGGGAGCTGACCGGCCGGTGATCGCCGCTGGATCAGTAGCGGTAGTGGTCGGGCTTGTACGGGCCCTCGACCTCGACGCCGATGTAGGCGGCCTGCTCGGGGCGCAGCTCGGTGAGCTTGACGCCGAGCGCGTCGAGGTGGAGCCGGGCGACCTTCTCGTCGAGGTGCTTGGGGAGCACATAGACGTCGGTCGGGTACTCCGCGGGCTTGGTGAACAGCTCGATCTGGGCCAGCGTCTGGTCCGCGAACGAGTTGGACATCACGAAGGAGGGGTGACCGGTGGCGTTGCCCAGGTTGAGCAGACGGCCCTCGGACAGCACGATCAGGACCTTGCCGTCCGGGTGGGTCCAGGTGTGCACCTGCGGCTTGACCTCGTCCTTGACGATGCCGTCGAGCTGGGCCAGACCGGCCATGTCGATCTCGTTGTCGAAGTGACCGATGTTGCCGACGATCGCCTGGTGCTTCATCCGGGCCATGTCGGACGCCATGATGATGTCCTTGTTGCCCGTGGTGGTGATGAAGATGTCGGCGGTCTCGACGACGTCCTCCAGGGTGGTGACCTGGTAGCCGTCCATCGCCGCCTGGAGGGCGCAGATCGGGTCGACCTCGGTGACGATGACGCGGGCGCCCTGGCCGCGCAGCGACTCGGCGCAGCCCTTGCCGACGTCGCCGTAGCCGCAGACCACGGCGGTCTTACCGCCGATGAGAACGTCGGTGGCGCGGTTGATGCCGTCGATCAGGGAGTGGCGGCAGCCGTACTTGTTGTCGAACTTCGACTTCGTCACGGCGTCGTTCACGTTGATCGCCGGGAAGAGCAGGTCGCCGTCGCGGTGCATCTCGTAGAGACGGTGCACGCCGGTGGTGGTCTCCTCGGTGACACCGCGGATCTCGGAGGCCAGGTTCGTCCACTTCTGCGGCGCCTCGCCCAGCGTGCGGGTGAGCAGCTCCAGGATCGCGCGGTGCTCGTCGCTCTCCGCGGTCTCGATCGCGGGGACCTTGCCGGCCTTCTCGTACTCAACGCCCTTGTGGACCAGGAGGGTGGCGTCGCCACCGTCGTCGAGGATCATGTTCGGGCCGCCGGTGGGCGAGTTGGGCCAGGTCAGCGCCTGCTCCGTGCACCACCAGTACTCCTCCAGGGACTCGCCCTTCCAGGCGAAGACCGGGATGCCCTGGGGCGCGTCGGGCGTGCCGTTCGGGCCCACCGCGATGGCCGCGGCGGCGTGGTCCTGGGTGGAGAAGATGTTGCAGGAGGCCCAGCGGACCTCGGCACCCAGCGCGGCCAGGGTCTCGATCAGGACCGCGGTCTGCACGGTCATGTGCAGAGAACCGGTGACTCGGGCACCGGCCAGCGGCTGGGTGGCGGCGTACTCCTTGCGGATCGCCATCAGACCGGGCATCTCGTGCTCGGCGAGGGTGATCTCCTTGCGGCCGAAAGCGGCGAGGGACAGGTCGGCGACCTTGAAGTCCTGACCGGTGGCTGCTGTCGTCATGCGGGCTGCTCCTCGAGCGTCGAGGTGGATGGGCGGGCAGTCTGCGGCGCGGGCTGGGGTCTCCCAGCTACCACTGGACGAGATCGAGCGTACGCGGAAGCGGACGCACCTCTCCCCCCGGCCGCAGCGCAGTCCGTCGGAGGCCCTCTCTCCCTCGGCCGGTCCGCGGTGCGGGCCGCCCGACCGCCATCAGCAGCGACGTCTGGCACTGGTCACGAATCTACACCGATCAGCCCCGTGCACCACAGCCCGGAGGGGCTGGTCCAGTGCGGTCCCGGCCACGGAGGGGCGCGGGGACGGCACGTGATTCTTGGGGTCCGGCGGCCCCGCGACCGGCGTTCCGGGTGCCGTGGAGGGCGTCGTCGGAGGGCTTTGCGGGCGCCGTGCCGTCATGCAGGATGCCGGGAGCGCGGACCACCGGCACGACCGCGCATACGTTCAGAAGGAGAGCCACGTGACCACCAGTCCAGCTGAGCCCCTCAAGGACGCGGGGACGAGCGGGCAGGGGCTGAAGCTGCTCGCAGTGACCGCCTGCCCGACCGGCATCGCCCACACGTACATGGCCGCGGAGAAGCTGACCGAGGCGGCCCGGTCCCTCGGGCACGAGATCAAGGTGGAGACGCAGGGCTCCATCGGGGCTGAGAATCTCCTCTCTGACAACGATGTCAGAGACGCGGACGCCATCATCATCGCCGCGGACAAGGACGTCGACCGCAGCCGGTTCGTCGGCAAGCGGGTCCTGGCGGTCGGGGTCGCGGAGGGCATTCGCCACCCCGAGCAGCTGATGGAACGGGCGCGGAGCGCACCGGTGTACGGGCGCGCGGAGGGCGACGGGGCCGGTACGGGTTCCGAGGGCACGCCGGCTCCCGGGGGCTCCGGTGGCGGCAAGGAACGCAGCGTCGCCTACAAGGCGCTGATGAACGGCGTCAGTTACATGATCCCGTTCGTGGTCGTCGGCGGTCTGCTGATCGCGATCTCGCTGGCGCTGGGCGGGAATCCGCAGGCGGACGGCGGTCTGGTCATCCCCGACGGCTCGTTCTGGAAGCACGTCAACGACATCGGCGTCATCGGCTTCACGCTGATGGTGCCGATCCTGTCCGGCTATATCGCCTACGCGATCGGCGACCGGCCCGCGCTGGTGCCGGGCATGATCGGCGGCTGGATCGCCAACACCGGCTCGCTGTACGACTCCAAGGCGGGCGCGGGCTTCATCGGCGCGATCGTCACCGGGTTCCTGGCCGGCTATCTGGTGCTGTGGATCAAGAAGGTGGAGGTCCCCAGGTTCGCCCGGCCGATCATGCCGATCATCGTGATCCCGATCGTGGCGACGACAGCGCTCGGGCTGTTCTTCATCTACGTGATCGGCAAGCCCATCTCCTGGGTGTTCACCCATCTCACCGACTGGCTCGGCGGGATGACCGGGTCCAGCGCGATTCTGCTCGGCGCGCTCCTCGGCCTCATGATCGCGTTCGATATGGGAGGTCCGGTCAACAAGACCGCGTTCCTGTTCGGTGCGGGGCTGATCGCGTCCGGCAACCAGACGGTGATGGGCATGTGCGCCGCGGCGATCCCGGTGATGCCGCTCGGTCAGGGGCTGGCCACGCTGGTCCGCCGCCGCCTGTATTCCGAGCAGGAGCGGGAGACGGGCATGGCGGCGCTGTTCATGGGGCTCTTCGGGATCTCGGAGGGCGCGATTCCGTTCGCCGCGGCGCGGCCCGCGCAGGTCATACCGGCGAACATGCTCGGCGGTGCGGTGGCCGGTGCGCTCGCGGGGACGATCGGGGTCACGGACGCGGTGCCGCACGGCGGGCCGATCGTGGCGGTGCTGGGCGCCGTCGGCGGGGTGCCGGCGTTCTTCCTCGCCGTAGTGGCGGGATCGGTGGTCACGGCGCTGACGACGGTGATGCTGGTGGATGTCGCGGAGCGGCGCAAGGGCGGTGGGCAACCGGGTGCCGGTGGGGGTGCGGGTGCTGCCGCCGCTGGGGGGTCGGTTGTGGGCGCTGGTGTGGAGGCGGTCGTGGCTGGGGTTGGTGTGGGTGGTGGTGTCGGTGTTGGCGGCGGTGCCGGTGGTGGCGGTGCCGGGGTGGGGTCGCGTGCGGGTGCGGCGGCGGGTTCCGTTCGTGCGGCCGATGGTGGTCCGGGGCGGGACGCGGGTGCGGGCGGGGACGACGTCGATGCCGAGGGCAGCGTTGACGGCGGTGGCGGCGATGCCAGCCACGACGAGGACCCCGGCCCTGAGGTGCTCTCCGGCTACCTCACCGGGCAGACCGTCAAGACCCAGCTCGTCGCCCACGAGAAGGAGGCGGCGATCCGGGAGATGGCCGAGTTGGTGGCCGCTACCGGCAAGGTGGCGGATGTCGACGAGCTGGTCCGGGTGGCGCTGGCCCGTGAAGCGCAGGGCACGACCGGGCTCGGTGAGGAGATCGCCATCCCGCACGCCAAGACGGACGCGGTGACCGCTCCGTTGGTCGGCTTCGCACGGTCGGCGGACGGTATCGACTGGGGTTCGCTCGACGGCACACGTACCCGGCTGGTCTTCCTGATCGCGGTGCCCGAGGCTGCGGCCGGGGACGAGCATCTGCGCATCCTGGCGCTGCTGTCGCGGAAGCTGATGGACGCGGACTTCCGGGCCCGGCTTCAGGGGGCGGAGGGCGAGTTGGGGATTCTGCGCGTTCTCGGGGAGATCCGGTAGTTGCCGTGAATCCGGTAGTTACCGGGGGGATCCAGTAGGGCGGGGGCGAACGCATCCCGTAGGGGTGGCGCGGGCCCTCTCGGGGCCCACAACGTGGTGGGCCGAGGCGGTATTCCCGTGTGGTGGCCGGGGGCGGTATTCCCGTGGCACTCGCGGTACCCGTGGCATCCCTGGTCCCTCTGACGCCCCAGTTCCCCGGGACGCCCAGATTCCCCTTGGCGCCCAGATTGCCCGCCGCACCTAGCCCCTCCGTGGCGCCGAGACTCCCTGGGGCACCGAGATCCCGGGGGCTCGCAGCGTGATCGGCGGGACGGGGCCGGGCAGCTTGGTGAGGCTCGGCTCGTGCGGCGAGGGCCCTACGCGCCCCAGGAGTACGGCGGAGGCCCCACATACCCCCGGAGTGCAGCGTCGGTCTCCGTACTCGTGGGGCGTACAGCGAAGGCCCCCATACTCCTGGGGAGTGTGGGGGCCTTGCCGCGCTCTGTGGCGGTGGGGGCGGGTGGGCCTGCGGCGGGTCCGGTGGTCCGGTGGGGCTGGAGACCTGCGGTCCCGTAAGGCTGGGGCCTCAGCCGTCCCGTGGGCCCGAGGCTCAGCCGCCCGGCAGTCCACCCGGCCACCGGTGACCGGTCACCCGGACTACCCGGCCCGCGCCCCCGGCCGGAAGCCGGGTCAGCTCACTCCCCGCCCGGTGTCTTCGACGGGTCCGCCCCCGCGGCCGCTGTGGCCTCGTTGTAGATGTCCGGTTCCAGGTAGATGACGCGGGCGATCGGGACGGCCTCGCGGATGCGGGCCTCGGCGGCGTTGATGGCGTTGGCGATCTCGGTGGCGGTGTCGTCGTGCTGTACCGCGATCTTGGCGGCGACCAGCAGTTCGTCGGGGCCGAGGTGGAGCGTGCGCATGTGGATGACGCGGGTGACGACCGTGCCGTCGACGACCGCGGCGCGGATCTTGGCGATCTGCTCGGGGCCGGCCGCCTCGCCCAGCAGCAGCGACTTGGTCTCCGCGGCCAGGACCAGGGCGATCAGCACCAGCAGCGCGCCGATGCACATGGTGCCGATGCCGTCCCAGACGCCGTCGCCGGTGGCCATGGTCAGGCCGACGCCGCCCAGCGCCAGGACCAGACCGACCAGGGCGCCGAAGTCCTCCAGCAGCACGACCGGCAGCTCGGGGGCCTTGGCGCGGCGGACGAACTGGGCCCAGGTCTGCTGGCCGCGCAGCTCGTTGGACTCCTTGATGGCCGTACGGAAGGAGAAGCCCTCGGCGATGATCGCGAAGACGAGGACGCCGACCGGCCAGTACCAGTTGTCCAGCTCATGCGGTTCGTGGATCTTCTCGTAGCCCTCGTAGAGCGCGAAGACGCCGCCGATGGTGAAGAGGACGATGGAGACCAGGAAGCCGTAGATGTAGCGCTCACGGCCGTAGCCGAAGGGGTGCTCGGCGGTCGCCGCGCGCTTCGCCTTCTTGCCGCCGAGCAGCAGCAGGCCCTGGTTGCCGGAGTCCGCGATGGAGTGCACGCCTTCCGCCAGCATCGAGGACGAGCCGCTGAAGGCGAAGGCCACGAACTTCGCTGCGGCGATCGCCAGGTTGGCGCCCAGCGCCGCAACGATCGCCTTTGTCCCGCCTGATGCGCTCATAGGTGCCGCATACCCCTTCCGTCGTCCGGGCTTTACCGCCCCTTTAATGCTGTGCGGCGGTCATTGTTGCAGCCCTGCCCGGGGCGGCGACCAGGAGGCCACCTGGCGGACGGTTTCCGGCCGCCAGAAACGAGCCCGCCGGTGGCGCTATCCCGGCCTCCGCACCGTGACCGAGGACCGGGGCGCGAGCGGCGCCAGCTGGACGGGGTCTTGCCGAGACCGCTACGCGACCACCGTCGCGCGGAACAGCGTGCCGTCTCCGGAGAGCGTGATCCGCTCCCCGGCCGGTACGAACACGGACTCGCCAGGCGCCAGAGCCAGCCCGTCAACGTCACCGGCCTCCGCCTCCCCTTCGGCCTCCCGCAGCCACACCCTGCCCCCCGTGCACAGCAGGATCTGCGGCGTCCGGGACGGGAGTGCGTGGGGTGCGGCGCCGGGGGCCGTCACGAAGCGGGAGAGGCGGAACTCGTCGATGGGGGTCTCGTAGACCTCCTCGCCGTTGACATCCTCGGGGCGCAGCACGCCCGCGTCACCGGCCTCGAAGCGGACCACCCGCAGCAGTTCCGGGACGTCCACGTGCTTGGGGGTGAGTCCGCAGCGCAGCACGTTGTCGGAGTTGGCCATCAGCTCGACCCCGAGCCCGCCGAGGTAGGCGTGCGGGATGCCGGCGCCGAGGAACAGTGCCTCGCCGGGCTGGAGTTGGACGTGGTTGAGCAGCATGGCGGCGAGGACGCCGGGGTCGCCCGGGTAGTGGTGGGCGAGGACGGCGTAGGCGGCGTAGGCGTCGGCGTGCGGTCCGCCCTGGGCGGCCAGCTGGTCGGCGGCGACGGCGGCGCGCTCGACGGTGCCGGCGATCGCGTGGTGCTCGGCGCTCAGGACGGCGGTGAGCACCTCGCGCAGGGCGTCCTCCTCGGGGCTGGCGCGCAGGATGTCGACGTACGGCTTGAGGTCGTCGACGCCCAGGCCCGCCAGGAGGTCCGCGGCCTGCGCCGGGTGCCGGAAGCCGCACAGACCGTCGAAGAGGGTGAGCGCGACGATCAGTTCGGGCTTGTGGTTGGCGTCCTTGTAGTTGCGGTGGCCGGCGTCGATCGGGATGCCGCGCCGCTCCTCGTCGGCGAAGCCTTCGGCGGCCTGCGCCCGGTCGGGGTGGACCTGGAGGGAGAGCGGGGAGCCGGCCGCGAGCAGCTTGAGCAGGAAGGGCAGCCGGGGGCCGAAGGCGCGGACGGCGTCGGCGCCCAGTTCGGCCTCGGGGGCGGCGTCGATGACCTCGGCCAGGGAGACGGGGCCGGCGCCGCGGTCGATACGGGAGGGGGCGCCGGGGTGGGCGCCCAGCCACATCTCGGCCTGGGGTTCGCCGGTCGGCGCGGTGCCCAGGAGCTCCGGGAGGGCGGTGGTGGAGCCCCAGGCGTAGGGGCGCACGGTATTGGCGAGGCGGTCCATGGGGCGGCTGCTTCCTGACGGTGGTACGTGCTGCGGGGTGGGGCCGGGGCGTCGCGAGCCGGGCGGGGCTCGGCGCTCACTCCCAGGGGCCCGCGGCTGCGGGCCCGACCGTCAAAGATCACTCGGTCCCGGCGAGCGCCAGGTAAACGGCGGCGAAATCCACGATGGCGAGTAGTTCAGCGGCCTTCTCCAGGTCGCTGCCGGTGTCGGCCTCCAGCTCGCTGACGGCGGTGTCGCGCTCCTCGGCGAGCGCCTGGGCGGCGCGGGTGGCGGACAGCGCCCCCGGCTCGTCCTCGCGCAGCAGCACGACCCTGGCGTGCATCGCGGCGGGCTGCTCGACCCGGTCGCGGAAGAAGTCGTCCGGGTCGGCGCCGGCGGCCAGGGCGCCGGCCAGCAGGGTGCGGTGGGTGGCGAGCGCCTCGGGCAGCTCGGCGGCGAGCGCGGGGCGGCCGGCCAGCCCGGCCAGCTCGGTGGCGAAGTGCCGGCCGACGGCGCCGGCGATGGTGCCTTCGGTCCAGATCAGCGGGAGCGAGTCGGCGAGGTCGGCGGCCAGGGTCTTGCCGGGGTTGGTGTACGTGGGGATAGCAGGGCCGCAGCGCTCAGCGAGCTGGTCGAGGCGGTCGGCGAGCTTGCCCAGGGCCTCCGGCGGGGCGCTCAGCAGGCCGATCCGGTCGGCGAGCGAGAGCAGCGGGATGAGCACCGACCAGAGGGTGCCGGGGGCGGCCGGCGGCGCGCCCTCGACGTCGAATTCGGCGTCGTAGGGGGTGGTCGCCAGGGGGATGGCGAGGCCGCGGGCCTGGGTGACGGCGTCGGCGAGCGGGCCGCCGGCGGGGGTGACGGCGACGACGGCGCAGCCGCGGCGGGAGGCCTGCTCGACCAGCTCGGCGAGGCCGGGGTCGGCGGCGTCGGGGCCGGGGAGCAGCAGCAGGTCCAGGGGTCCGGCCCAGCCGGGCAGCGCCCAGCGCAGCGCGCCGGGCAGCGGGGCGACGCCGGTGGGCTGGATGAGGGTGACGGGGCAGTTGCCGCCGCCGAGCGCCCTGAGGAGGTCCGCCACACCGGCCGCGGCGGGGCCGGGGCCGGCGACGAGGACGGCGCGCGGCCGCCCGTCGGGGGTCAGCTCGGGGATGCCGGATTCGGCGGCGCTGCGGGCGGCGGTGCGCACCCGGGCGCCGGATTCGGCGACGCCGCGCAGCAGGCCGAAGCGGTCGGCTCCGGCCAGCGCGTCAGGGGTGTCGAGGAGTGACTCGTCGAGCATGGTGGGCGCGGCCTCCGAATCGCCGGATCGGGCGGGGGTGTGCCGGGTGGCGCCGGGGCGGGCCCGGCGGCACCGGTCAGGCGGGGCGGCGTGCTTCGTCGACGAGGAGTACGGGGATGCCGTCCCGGACGGGGTAGGCGAGGCCGCAGTCGCCGGAGGTGCAGATCAGCTCGGGGTCGGACGCGGAGTCCGCGGTCCGGTCCTGGAGGGGGGCATGGCATGCCGGGCAGGCAAGGATCTGGATCAAGCTGGCTTCGACCGGCATGGAGGCTGCTCCTTCGGGGCGGTTGCGGCTTGGCCAGCGTACCGCCGGGCGGGGGCAGGAGGCGTGCTCGGCGGTGATTCCGGGTGGTGCACGGGGGTGCGGGCGGCGGGGATGCCGCTGCCGCCCGCCCCCTCGGCGACGTGCTCCGACACCCGCCGCGGCCTTTGTGCGGCGGGCACGGGGGCTCAGCCGCGGATGATCGCCAGGGCCTCGTCGCGGATCCGGTCGGCGGTGGCGGTGTCGCGGGCCTCGACGTTCAGCCGGAGCAGCGGCTCGGTGTTGGAGGCGCGGACGTTGAACCACCAGTTGTCGGCGGTGACGGTCAGCCCGTCCAGCTCGTCGAGGGTGACGCCGTCGCGGCCCTGGTAGGCGGTCTTGATCGCGGCGAGCCGGCCGGTCTGGTCGTCGACGGTGCTGTTGATCTCGCCGGAGGCGGCGTACCGGTCGTACTGCGCGACCAGCTGCGACAGCGGGCCCTGCTGGCCGCCGAGGGCCGCCAGGACGTGCATGGCGGCGAGCATGCCGGTGTCGGCGTTCCAGAAGTCGCGGAAGTAGTAGTGCGCGGAGTGCTCGCCGCCGAAGATGGCGCCGGTGGTGGCCATCTCCTCCTTGATGAAGGAGTGCCCGACGCGGGTCCGGACGGGCTCGCCGCCGTTCTCCCTGACGACCTCCGGTACCGACCACGAGGTGATCAGGTTGTGGATGACCGTGCCGCCGGGGTGCTTGGCCAGTTCGCGGGCCGCGACCAGGGCGGTGATCGCGGACGGGGAGACCGGGTCGCCGTTCTCGTCGACGACGAAGCAGCGGTCGGCGTCGCCGTCGAAGGCGAGGCCGAGGTCGGCGCCGGTCTCGCGGACGCGGGCCTGGAGGTCGACGATGTTCTTGGGGTCCAGCGGGTTGGCTTCGTGGTTGGGGAAGGAGCCGTCCAACTCGAAGTACATCGCGTCGAGTTCGAGGGGCAGGCCCGCGAAGACGGTCGGTACGGTGTGGCCGCCCATGCCGTTGCCCGCGTCGACGACGACCTTGAGCGGGCGGATGCCGCTGAGGTCCACCAGGCCGCGCAGGTGGGCGGTGTAGTCGCCGAGGACATCGCGCTGGGTGATGGTTCCGGGCGCGGCGGCCGGTTCCGGGGCGCCCTCGTCCGACCAGCGCTCGACCCGTGCGCGGATGTCGGCGAGGCCGGTGTCCTGGCCGACGGGGGCCGCGCCGGCCCGGCACATCTTGATGCCGTTGTACTGGGCCGGGTTGTGCGAGGCGGTGAACATGGCGCCGGGCAGCCCGAGGGAGCCGCTGGCGAAGTACAGCTCGTCGGTCGAGCAGAGGCCGATCTGGGTGACGTCCGCGCCGCGGGCCGCCGCACCGCGGGCGAAGGCGTCCGACAGGCCGGGCGAGGAGGGCCGCATGTCGTGTCCGATCACGATCGCGTCCGCGGCGGTGACCTCGACGAAGGCCGCCCCGAACAGCTCGGCCAGGGGTTCGTCCCACTGGGCGGGGACGACACCGCGTACGTCGTACGCCTTCACGATCTGCGACAGATCAGTCACAGCCAGCCCTCCTGGAGAGTCTCTATGTCCTCCCAACCTACCGGGCGGCCCTGTGCGGTGGCCCGCTGTCCCCGTGTGCACGCCGCCGCGGCGCCGTAGTTGGCCGGATGCGGCGGGCGGGTGCGGTGACGGGCCGGGGACTGCCGGGGCGGTTCAGGAATCCGGTGAGCGCAGCACCCGGAGGTGGCCGCGGCGGGCGACCTCCATGGGATGGGTGTCGCGGTCGCCGGGGGTGTGGGTACCGCCGGCGGCACGTTCCTGGGGGCGGGCGGCTTCGCGTACGGCGTTCGCCAGGGCTTCGAGATCGTCGCCGCTGGGGCGGGCCGGTCCGGAGTCGAGGGCGAGGCGGACGACTTCCCAGCCGCGGGGCGCGGTCAGCCGCTCGGAGTGCTCGGCGCACAGGTCGTAGCAGTGCGGCTCGGCGTAGGTGGCGAGCGGACCGAGCACAGCGGTCGAATCCGCATAGACGTACGTCAGCGTTGCGACGGCGGGGCGGCCGCACGCAGTGCGCGAACAGCGACGTACAGGGCTCACGACGTTGGACGGTACCGCACTCTTGAGCGGGCCGCGACGACTCTCCCCCGGCTCACCCAACCGTGTCGTCCCGCTTCGTCCGATGCGTCTGACCTGCACCCGCTCGACCTGACCTGGACCGGCCGGTCCGGGACGGACCGTGTGCGGCGCGGAAACCCGTCACGACTCGATGCATTTCCTGCCATTCCGGCGTCGATCTGCGATCTCATGCAGGGATGCAAACGAACACATCGCGGACAGGTACGGTCAGCCGACGACATGCCACGTCTTGCCGCGCTCCCCGGTGCCCGCGGGTCCGTGACGGCTACGCTCGATGCTGATGGACAGCCCTGTACCTCCCCGACCGCCGGAGCCGCGGCTCCGCCGCCGCGACCGCCACGGCCGCGGCATGCGCGGCCCGATCGCGCCGCCCCAGGTGCCGCTGTCGGTGACCCGGGCCGAGGCCTTCGTGGATCTTGTGTATGACTCCCGGGACCGGCTGGAGCGCCGCTGGCCGCAGCTCTCCCAGGTCGACTTCCTGATCCTGGAGGTGCCCGGTTTCGGCCCGGACGACGGGCCGGACGCGACCGCCGACGCGGAGACCGTGCCGCTGGGGCGGATGCTGCCGGCCGCGGGCGGACATCGCGACCGGATCGTGATCTACCGCAGGCCTGTGGAGATCCGTACGAAGGGCCGCGACGAGCGGGCGCTGCTCGTCCATGAGGTCGTGGTCGAGCAGGTCGCCGAACTCCTGGGGCTGTCCCCGGAGTCGGTGGACCCGCGCTACGGCCAGGAGTGAGGCCGCCGCGCGGGTCCGGGGGCGGTGCGCGGTTCAGTCCGTGAGCAGCGACAGATCCTGGCCCGCGGCCGGGACGAGGACCGAGCCGCGGTCGTCGGGCAGCGGCTGGACGGTGAACGCGGGCACGCCGCCCTGGGGGCGGGCCAGCATCCGGGCCGCGTAGACGGGACCGCTGCCGGGCTCCGGCTCCACGGTCAGGGCGTAGGTCCCCTTCAGGCCCTGCGGGCGGGGCGGCTCGACATCGAGGCTGCGGCCGCCCTTGACCATGTAGGTCTTGCTGACCGGGGTGCCGCCGCCGCTGCCCGCCGAGGCGGTGACCTTCACCTTGGCGTCCTTGCCCTTCTCCGGCGCGACCAGCGAGAGGGTGCTGCCGCGGTCGCGGTTGTCGGCCGCGGTGGCGCGCTTCTCGACCGGCCGGGTCGCGGGGATGAACGCCATCTCCTGCTTGGCGCCCTTGCCGCGGGTGACCCGCAGCGCGGCCGTGACCGGGGCCCTGGAGTCACCGTCGGAGGGCGTGAGCACCAGCGAACCGGCCTCGCCCTTGGTGAGGTCCTTGAGGTCCACGGCGGTGGTCATCCCGCTCTTGAGGTGCAGGCTCTCCAGCCCGGCGGGCGTGATCAGCCCGGTCGGGGTGGCCAGTTGGACCTTCAGATCGGCGTCGGACTCACCGGGCGCGAGGGCGACCAGCCGCACGGAGGTGGCGTCCTTCGGGATGCCGGGCAGCACCACGCTCGGCGCAGGGTCGGCGGCGGGCGGCAGCCAGTCGCTGCCGAGCTTGCCGTCGCTCGCCTGGACGGCGGCGCCGACCCGGCCCTCCCGCGCGACGACATGCAGCGAGGCGTTGGTGGTGGGGGTGGTGGTCAGCGTGGAGAGCAGCACCGGGACCGTGGTGTGCGGCGGTACGGAGATGTCCTCCCCCGCCGAGCCCGCCAACGATCCGTCCTTGCCGTGGAGTTCGAGGTCCACGACGGCCGGGACCCCGTCGGGGTTGGTGAGGTGGACGTAGTCCTGGCGTTCGGCGGCGGTGCTGACACCGGGGAACCAGAACGTGGTGTCGGGGGTGGTGCAGCTCAGCCCGAGGAGGCCGCGGCCCGCGCCGGCGGCGACGGAAGTGGTCTGCTGCACGGTCCAGCCGGGCGCGAACATGCCGTCCGCGGAGCCCACGAGGGCGGGGGCGTCGGGCTTGTCGGTGGTCGCGACGACCGGCTTGCCGGGCTCCTGGAGGGGCACCACGGGCTTGGTGTCGCGGGGGGCGACGGTCTGCCCGGCCGCGGCGTCCGCGGCGCCCTTGCCCTTGTCCTTGCCCTTCTTCCCGCCCTTGCCGCCGGCCCCGTCGCCGGCGGCCCGCACGGTCCCGGCGGGCCGCAGCTCGGCGGTGCCCTTCTTGCCGTCCGCACCGGCCGCCGCGCCCTTGGGAACGAAGGCGGTGTAGGCGGTCTCGCCGACCTCGGAGGAGGTCGGGGCCGGGCAGAGCAGCGCGGAGCGCTGGACGGGCAGCCGGCTGCTGCCGCGCGGGGCGTCCCGGCCGCCGTCGTCCGGGGCGGCCACGGCGGCGACGCCGGAGACCGCGGCCAGCGCGACGGCCACGCCGATCAGGGACATCATGGTGCGCTTCACTGCTGGTCGCTCCCGTCACGGCGCGGCTCGGGGTAGGAGCCGGAGTACCCCGGGTACTCGGTGCCGTCGTCGTAGGGCTGCTGGTGCTGCGGCCCGCCGTCGCCGTACTGCTGCTGCTGCTGCTGCCCGTACCCGTACGGGTCGTAGACGCCCGCCTGGTAGGGGTCCGCGTACGGGTCGGCGGCCTGGTAGGGATCGGCCGGCGGGTACGGCTGGCCGTACTGCCCGGCCTGGAACGGGTCGGCGGGGGCGTAGGGCTGCTGTCCGCCGGGGTCGCCCGGGGGCACGGTGCCGTCCGGTACGCCCTGCTGGGCGGCCTGCCACTCCTCGTAGGACGGCTGCTGCGGCACCGCCGCATACGGGTCGCCGGGAGCGGCGGGGACGGCGCCCTGGACCGCGTCCCGGCCGGGGACCGGTGCGGCCGCCGGGTCGTCGGCCGGGTCGAACGGCTGCTCGCCGGAGCGCGCGGCGGGGGCGCCGGGCCCGGCCGCCTCGGGGGCACCGGCCGCCTCGGCCTGGGCCCGCAGGCGCCGCGCCCGGCGGCCGTCGCCGGACACCGCGGCGGCCTGCGCGGCGGCCGTGTCCTCCGGCAGGTCGTCGTCGATCTCCCGGCGGCGGCCGGGCAGCGCCAGCACCACCAGGACAACGGCGAGCAGGCCCTGGGCCCACATCCAGAGGGTGTGGCCGATCGGGTTCTCGTGGGTGAGGTCGAGGGTGCCGCCGCCCGCGGGGAGCGCGAAGCCCTGCGCCCAGCCGTCGACGGTCACCGGCTTGAGCGGGGTGCCGTCGACGGTGGCCTGCCAGCCCTCGTCGGCGGTGTCCGCGAGGCGCAGCACCCGGCCGTTGTCGCCGCCGGGCACCTTGGTGTGCGCCTCGACGGGGCCGGAGGGGACGGCGATGGGCGCGGCGGCCTCGCCCGCGCTGGTGCCGTCCTTGGCCGCGCCCGGGACGATGGAGACCCGCGAGACCCGGCGGTCGACGCGCCACAGGGCGCTGCCGTCGTCCTGGCTGAGCCGGGTCAGGCCCGGCGTCGCGTCCAGCACCCGGCCCATTTCGCGCGGCGCCCCGTCCCTGACCAGGACGTAGCGGACCGCATAGCCGCCGAGCTGGTTGGACTGGTCGGCGCCGGAGCCGGCCACCAGGTGGGCGACGATGCCGCCGAGCCGCTTGTCCTCGCCCGCCGCGGCGGCCAGATCGGCGTCGCCGAGCCGGGCGCCGGAGCCGCGGACGAGGGTGTAGTCGACATGGCCGGGCGAGCCGTCGAGGACCAGGGTGCGGGGCCGGTCGGCGGAGCCGGACTCCTCGGCGACGAACGCCGGGACCTGCTCCGGGTCACGCCGCTCCAGCGGGCCGGACGCGCCGGTGATCATCCAGCTGACCGCGGCGTAGAGCGGGGCGAGCACGGACGCCAGCGCGATCAGCACCGCGACCGGCTGCTTCCAGCCGAAGCCGAGGCTGGCCATCCGGGTCCGGATGCCCTCCGCGCCGATCGCCGCGGCACACAGCAGCGCCAGCCCGTAGACCAGCATCGCGGGCCCGGTCCAGCCGGAGCCGTTGCCCAGCGCCGCGAACAGCAGCCCGGTCAGCGCCACCGCCCAGGCGGTACGGATCGCGCGCTGCCGCTCGTCGCGCAGTGTCGCGGCGAGCGCGGCCAGGACGACGCCGAAGAGCAGCACGCCGCCGGCGGCCTTGGGACCGCCGGGGCTGAGCCCGATGAGGTCGAGCACGGAGGCGGATCCGGCGCCGTAGTCGAGCCCGGCCTCCTGGAAGAAGGCGGACGGCCGGCTCAGCAACGACAGCGACCAGGGCGCGAGCACCACGAACGGCACCACGGCCACGACGAGGAAGCGCAGCCCGTAGGCGAGCAGTTGGTCGCGGCTGCCATCCAGGAGGCGCAGCACCAGCAGACCGATGCCGAGCAGCACCGCGATCGGCCAGACGACCGGGGTGAAGGCCATGGTGAAGGTGATCAGCAGCGCATACGCCCAGGTGGCGCGCCAGCTGGGCCGGGTGCCCACGGGCAGCCGCAGTCCGCTCGCGGCGAGCGCGGCACGCGCCATCAGCGGCAGCAGGACGGCGAGCACCGCGGTGCCCAGCCGGCCGCCCGCCAGCGCGCCGGCGGCCGCGGGCAGGAAGGCGTAGGCGATGCTGCCCCAGGCCCGCAGCAGCCGGGAGGCGACGAGCGGGCGGGAGGCGAAGTAGGCGGTGAGTCCGGCCAGTGGGACGGAGCAGACCAGCAGCAGGGTGACGGCGAAGCCGGTGCTGCCGAAGAAGATGCTCGACACCAGGGCGACGATCGCCAGGTAGGGGGGCGCGGAGGCGCTGCCGCCGACGCCGACCGCATGCCAGCTGTCGAGGTACGCCGACCACAGGTCGGACACGCTGCCGGGCGCGGGCAGCATCGCCCCGCCGGTCAGCGCGCCGGCGCCGAGCAGTCCGCGGCAGGCGACCAGCGAGACCACCAGCAGCAGGAGGAAGAGCAGCGGGGCCGGTTTGCGGGCGATCCGCTTGAGCCGGGCGAACTGCTCGATCTCCAGGAAGTCGGCGTCATCGCCGCCGGGCCCGGACTCGACCGCGCCGTGCCGGCCGGCCGACGCGACATCCGGTGCGGCCCGCCCGGCGAGGTTGCCGGCGACCTGCTCGACGGTGGCCCGGACGGTGGCGCCGGGTGGCGGGAACAGCGGCCGCAGCTCACTCGCGTCGACCGCGGGCCGGCCTCTCCGTTTGCGCGCGGCGAGGATCTTGCCGGGGCGCAGCAGCGTGCCGAAGAGTCCGGCGAGTTCGTCCAGCGCCTGGCCCGGGACCTTGCCGACGAGGTAGGCGAGCACCCGCAGGAAGGTGCCGATCAGCAGCCGCAGCAGGACGTACGGGAGGGTCGCGCCGCGGGTGTTGGCGAGCAGGGTGTAGACCGCGCCGGCCTTGTCGACGCGGTGCGGGTTGGCGACCGAGCGGCCGACGCAGTCGATGGGGCGGCGTTCGCGGGCGGAGGCCTCGGCGTGCCGCAGGATGGCCTCGGGCGCGATCAGGACCTGGTGGCCGGCGGCCTGGGCGCGCCAGCACAGGTCGACGTCGTCCCGCATCAGGGGCAGCCTGCGGTCGAAGCCGCCCAACTCCTCGTAGACGTCACGGCGGATGAGCATGCCGGCGGTGGAGACGGACAGCACCGAGCGCACCTGGTCGTGCTGGCCCTGGTCCTGTTCGCGGCGGTCCAGGCCGGTCCAACGGCGGCCGCTGCGCGCGATGCTGACCCCGGCCTCCAGGAGTTGCCGGCGGTCGTACCAGCTGCGCAGCTTGGCGCCGACGATGACGGTGGAGGGGCTGGCGTCGGCGACCCGCAGCAGCTCGGCGAGCGCGTCCGGCTCGGGCGCGCAGTCGTCGTGCAGCAGCCACAGCCACTGGACCGGTTCGCCGTGCGGCAACTCCGGCATCTCGTACGCCTCGTCGCGCCAGGTGCGGGTGACCGGGTCCCAGCCGCTGGGCCGGCGCAGATACGGAAGATCGTCGGGGGTGAGCACGGGGGCCGTGCGGACCGCTTCGTCGACGGCGGTGCCGAATCCGGACCGGCGGGCGAGGTGCAGCACCCGCTGGTCCCCGATGGCCTCGGCGAGCAGCTGGGCGGAGTGGTCCGCGCTGCCGGTGTCGGCGCCGATGACGTTCTGCACCGGGCGCTCCTGGCCGAGCAGGCCGGTGAGCGCGTCGGGCAGCCAGCGGGCACCGTCGTGGGAGACGATCACGGCGGTGACGACGTGCCGTGGGAACTCTGGGGCTGCGGCTGCGGATGAGGCGGCCTGGGCCGCCGACTGGCTGTGCACGGACATCGAGGTACGGGCCCTCCGGACCCGGGAGTTCGAAGGCCCGCGGCGAAGTCGCGCTGGGCCCCCGCCCCCGGAAGACACTGCGACGGACTACGAGGCGACGCGCGCGGCCTGCGGGGCGGCGGCGCATCTCGGACGGGGCCCCACACTAATGGTTCGCGCCGGTGCCCCGACCGGGTCCGTACACAGCAGTCCGCCTCCGGCGAGCGGGTCGCAGGAGGCGGAGTGTTCGCTATAGGGGGATATGGGGAGTTGAGGGGGTGCGGCGGCGTGGTCCACGGAGCCGCCCGCCGTCGGTCCGGCCGGCTGCGCTGTCATCGTCAGACGGCGGCCTTCTTCAGCCGGCGCCGCTCGCGCTCGGACAGCCCGCCCCAAATACCGAAGCGCTCGTCATTGGCGAGCGCGTACTCAAGGCATTCGGACCGGACTTCGCAGGCGAGACAGACCTTCTTGGCCTCGCGGGTGGAGCCACCCTTCTCCGGGAAGAAGGACTCGGGGTCGGTCTGGGCGCACAGTGCGCGCTCCTGCCAGCCGAGCTCCTCATCCGCCTCCTCGACCAGCAATTCCTGGAACAGCTCGGTCATGTGCGCCCCTCGTCTGTCTTTACGTCCCCGTGATCAAGCCGTGATCGATTTCGGCTGAACGACACGAGTGAAATTACAAGTGTGGTGATCCGGGCCAGTCAAGCCGAGATCTGCTATTGAGCCTCTTATTCACTCGGCGGAACCAAGCGGATGCAGAAAGTGTTCAAATCAGTAAAAACCAGGACACTTTCCCGGGCGTGCCACCCGGCACGTCCTCTTCACTCACCAAGACGCGACCAGGCGGCGTTCACGTTGCACCGCACGCCGCCGAAGCGGGGGAGATCACAGACGGATCACGGCACCGCAACGGCGTTTGAAAGCGCGGTTGCCGGTCGATGTCTCCGCGCCGGAAGCTGCACAAACCTTTCGCCGGGCGGAGTAACCGGATGAGGTGAAAGATTTACGTCAAACCAGACATCCGGTTGACATCGCGTCGTCGACCCGGTCTCCTTGACCCCATGCCAGTGACTGCCGCGCTCCGACTGACCCGTGCCTACGGGTTGCTCTGCGCTGCGCAGGCCCGCTGTCGCTGTTCCAGCTGTCGAAGCCACTGAGCTCCAGCCTTTTCGCTCGCACCACCCCGCAGCGCCCCTGCTCCGCGCCGCCGCGCCGTGCCCCCCACAGGGAGAGCCCGCGCCGCGCCGCAGCCCTCCCCCGCGTCACCCCAGCACTTTTGCCGAGGAACCGAAACGCCATGAACAGCGACGTCCAGATCGCCGGCGACCCGCTCGCCATCCCCCACCTGCTGCCGCCCGTCCCCGCCCACCCGGCCACCGTCGCCGGCTTCGCGGGACTGGCCCGCTCGATCGCCGCCGACCGCGCCGCCTGGGCCCCGCTGGTCCGCTACGACGCCACCACCCGCTGGTACCACCGGCTCCGCACCGGGCCGGGCTACGAGGTGTGGCTGCTGAGCTGGGTGCCCGGGCAGGGCAGCGGCCGGCACGACCACGGGGCGTCCTCCGGTGTGCTGACCGTCCTGGAAGGCGAGTTGACCGAGCACGTCGGGGGCGGGCCCCGTACGCTCACGGCCGGCGCCCAGCGGGTGTTCGCCCCCGGCTACGTCCACGAGGTTGTCAACGACGCCCTGACACCGGCCGTCAGCCTGCATGTGTACTTCCCGGGGCTGACCGATATGCCGATGCACCCCAGCCAGGCCACGGACGCCGGGGCCGCCACCACCCCGCCCGGGGTACCGGCCCCCTGACGCCACGCCGCCCCGCACCGCCCTGCCATGCTGGGGCCATGCGAATCGTGGTTCTGGCCGGCGGTATCGGCGGCGCCCGCTTTCTGCGGGGACTCAAGGCAGCGGCTCCGGACGCGGACATCACCGTCATCGGGAACACCGGTGACGACATCCATCTGTTCGGGCTCAAGGTGTGCCCCGACCTCGACACCGTGATGTACACGCTCGGCGGCGGCATCAACGAGGAGCAGGGCTGGGGCCGCACCGACGAAACCTTCCGGGTGAAGGAGGAGTTGGCCGCCTACGGCGTCGGCCCCGACTGGTTCGGCCTCGGCGACCGGGACTTCGCCACCCACATCGTGCGAACCCAGATGCTCGGCGCCGGGTATCCGCTCAGCGCCGTCACCGAGGCGCTGTGCGCGCGCTGGAAGCCCGGTGTGCGGCTGCTGCCGATGTCCGACGACCGGGTCGAGACCCATGTGGCCGTCGACGAGGAGGGCGAGCGCAGGGCGGTCCACTTCCAGGAGTACTGGGTGCGGCTGCGGGCCTCGGTGCCCGCCCATGCCGTGGTGCCGGTCGGCGCCGATCAGGCCGAGCCCGCGCCGGGCGTGCTGGAGGCCATCGCCGAGGCGGATGTGGTGCTGTTCCCGCCGTCCAATCCGGTGGTCAGTATCGGCACGATCCTGGCGGTGCCGGGTATCCGGGAGGCCATCGCGGAGGCCGGGGTGCCGGTGGTCGGGCTCTCGCCGATCGTCGGTGACGCCCCCGTCCGCGGTATGGCCGACAAGGTGCTGGCGGCCGTAGGGGTGGAGGCGACCGCCGCGGCCGTCGCCCGCCACTACGGGTCCGGGCTGCTGGACGGCTGGCTGGTCGACTCCGTCGACGCGGCGGCGGTGGCCGAGGTCGAGGCGGCCGGAATCCGCTGCCGGGCCGTGCCGCTGATGATGACGGACCTGGACGCCACGGCCGCGATGGTGCGCGAGGCGCTGGAGCTGGCCGCGGAGGTCCGGGCGTGAACGACGCCGACGGGGCGCCCGCCTACCGGGTGTGGGCGCTGCCGGGGGTCCCCGAGGTGCGGCCCGGCGACGACCTCGTCAAGCTGATCGTGGCCGCGGTGAGCGCCGACGGAGTGCCCCAACTCGTCGACGGCGACGTGCTGTTGGTGACGTCGAAGATCGTCAGCAAGGCCGAGGGCCGGGTGGTCGAGGCCGCCGACCGGGAGGCGGCGATCGATCAGGAGACGGTGCGGGTGGTGGCGCGCCGCGGCACCCTGCGGATCGTGCAGAACCGGCAGGGGCTGGTGATGGCCGCGGCCGGTGTCGATGCCTCCAACACCCCCTCGGGGACGGTGCTGTTGCTGCCGGAGGACCCGGACGCCTCGGCGCGGGCCCTGCGCGCGGGCCTGCGCAGCGCGCTCGGCGTCGACGTCGGCGTCGTCATCAGCGACACCTTCGGCCGGCCCTGGCGCAACGGGCTCACCGATGTCGCCATCGGCGCGGCCGGGGTGCGGGTGCTGGACGATCTGCGCGGCGGCACGGACGCGTACGGCAATCCGCTCAGCGCGACGGTGGTGGCCACCGCCGATGAACTGGCCGCCGCGGGCGACCTGGTGAAGGGCAAGGCCGCCGGACTGCCGGTCGCGGTGGTGCGGGGGCTCGGTCATGTCGTCGGGGAGACCGGCGGGAGCGACGGGGCGCGCGTCATGGTGCGCAGCCCCGAGGACGACATGTTCCGGCTGGGCACCTCGGAGGCCGTACGGGAAGCGGTCACGGCGCGGCGTACGGTGCGTGCCTTCACCGACGACCCCGTTGATCCGGGGGCGGTCCGGCGCGCGGTGGCGGCGGCGGTCACCGCGCCGGCGCCGCACCACACCACGCCCTGGCGGTTCGTGCTCCTGGAGACACCGGAGGCGCGGGAGCGGCTGCTGGACGCGATGCGGGACGCCTGGATCGCGGATCTGCGCCGGGACGGCAAGTCGGAGGAGTCCATCGCCAAGCGGATCCGGCGCGGCGATGTGCTGCGGGCCGCGCCGTATCTGGCGGTGCCGTGCATGGTGACGGACGGCTCGCACCCCTACCCCGACGCGCGGCGGAGCACGGCGGAACGCGAGATGTTCCTGGTGGCCCACGGCGCGGGGATTCAGAACTTCCTGGTCGCGCTGGCCGGCGAACGGCTCGGCTCCGCCTGGGTGTCGTCGACGATGTTCTGCCGGGAGGTGGTCAGGGACGTGCTCGGGCTGCCGGCGGAGTGGGAGCCGATGGGGGCGGTGGCCATCGGGCGTCCGGCGACCGCACCGCCGCCGCGCCCGGCGCGGGCCGCCGACGACTTCGTCGTGGTGCGCTGACGCACGGCCCCACGACCCCGCGGCTCCGCGCCCCCGCGCCCCGGTCACAGCCGGGCTATGTCCCCTACGGGGAAGCGCGGGGCGCGGCGCGGAGGCGTGCGGCCGGACAGCAGGATCAGCCGGGCGGCGCGGTGCCGCTGGCCCTCGTAGGGCGCGAGGAGTTCGAGCATCTCCTCGTCGGTGGTGCCGCGGCGGCCGGTGAGGGCATAGCCGATGATCTTCGGCAGATGCAGATCGCCGACCGTGATCGCGTCCGGGGCGCCGAGGGTGCGCTGAAGCGTCTCCGCGGCGGTCCAGGGGCCGATGCCGGGCAGCGCCATGAGCCGTCGGGTGGCGTCCGCGAGGTCCATCCGCGCGGCCTCCTCCATCCGGCGGGCGGCCCGTACGGCGCGCAGGATCGCGGACGAGCGCTTGGCGTCGACGCCCGCGCGGTGCCACTCCCAGGAGGGGATCAGCGCCCAGCCGCGCGGATCCGGCATCACCCGCATCCGCTCCCAGGGGCCGGGGGCGGGCTCGCCGTGCCGCTGGAGCAGCAGGCGCCAGGCGCGGTAGGCCTCGTCGCTGGTGACCTTCTGCTCCAGGATCGAGGGGATCAGCGACTCCAGGACCAGGCCGGTCCGCGCCAGCCGGACGCCGGGGTGGCGGCGGCGGGCCTCATGGACGATGCGGTGCCGGGCGGTCAGCCGCGCCGGATCGTCGGACTCCCCCAGCAGCTCGGGGAGGCGGTCCAGCAGCCAGTCGGCGCCCGGCCCCCAGGCCTCGGCCTCGACCTGGCCGGCGGCCGGACGGGCCGCGACACGGAGCGTGCCGGGCCCCTCGGGCGTACGGCAGGCGCGCCACAACTCACCGTCGCGCACCCCGAACGCGGGGTCGCCCGGGCCGCGCTGGAGCACACCGAGCGTGCGGTGCAGGTCGAGCGGGCCGGGCGGGTCCCAGGTACGGGCGGGCATGCGGCCAGGTTAGGCGATGGGGGTGACAGCGGGGGCGGGCCGTAGGGGGTGGGCGAACACATCCCGTAGGGGTACGGAGCGCCCCCTCGGGGCCGACAACGGGGTGGGGTGGGGAGGTATTCCCGGGGGGGGTGGTGCTCCGCGGGTGCGGCAGGAGCGACGGGGCCGGAGGGGCGCGCGCCACGAGTGACGGCGCGCCCGGAGCCACCGGACGCCGCCCACTGGCCGGAAGACCGGAGCTGCCTACTGGTCCGACGAGAAGCGCACCGAGGCGGCGGGGAGGTCGGCGTCGCACCAGATGCGGATGCCGTCGCGCAGTTCGTTGTCGGGGCCGATCCGGGCGCCGTCGCCGATGACCGCGCCGTCCAGGACCGTGCGGGCCCCGATGTGTGCGCCGGCGCCGATCAGCGAGTCACGGATGCGGGCGCCCGGTGCGATGACCGCGCCGTCGAGGACGGCGCTGCCGTCGATCTCGGCGCCGGCGCCGATGACGGTGCGCGGACCGGCGACGGTGCCGCCGGTGAGCTTGGCGTCGGTGGCGACCTCGGCCGTCTCCAGGATCAGGCGGTCCCCGCAGCGGCCGGGCACCGCCGGGGACGGGGCGCGGCCGAGGACCAGGTCGGCGGAGCCGCGGACGAAGGCCTGCGGGGTGCCGAGGTCGAGCCAGTAGGTGGAGTCGACCATGCCCTGGAGGTGGGCGCCGTCGGCGAGCAGGCCGGGGAAGGTCTCGCGTTCCACGGAGACCGGGCGGCCGGCCGGGATGGTGTCGATGACCGACCGGTTGAAGACATAGGCACCGGCGTTGATCTGGTCGGTGACGATCTCCTCGGCGGTCTGCGGCTTCTCCAGGAAGGCGGTGACCCGGCCGGTGTCGTCGGTGGGCACCAGACCGAAGGCGCGCGGGTCCTCGACCCGGGTGAGGTGCAGGGAGACATCGGCGCCGGAGGTGCGGTGGGTGCCGACGAGGGCGGCGATGTCCAGGCCGGTGAGGATGTCGCCGTTGAAGATCAGCACCGGGTCGTCGGGCGCGGAGTGCAGCCGCGAGGCGACATTGCGGATGGCGCCGCCGGTGCCCAGCGGCTCCTCTTCGGTGACGTACTCCAGGTGCAGGCCGAGCGCCGAGCCGTCGCCGAAATACGGCTCGAAGACCTCGGCCAGGTAGGAGGTGGCGAGGACGATGTGCTCGACACCGGCCGCCCTGGCACGGGCCAGTTGGTGGGTGAGGAACGGCACGCCCGCCGCCGGGACCATGGGCTTGGGCGTATGCACCGTCAGCGGGCGCAGCCGGGTGCCCTTGCCGCCGACCAGGAGGATCGCTTCAGTCACCTTGTCTTCTCTGCTTCCTGCTGGGGTCGGCCGATCGGCGGACCAGTGTAGGCAGACGGGCTCCCGGGCGGCCCCGGTGGTGGGACGCTCCCGTGCCGTTCAGGCCACGGGGGCTCGCGGGCCGGGAGGGCGGACGTCGTGGCAGCTGGGACGAGCCGGCCGCGGGAACGGTTGAGTGGTCCCCGCAGCCTGCACCGTGACAGACCCGCGCAAACCCGGAAGATGCCGAAGGTGTCGAAGATGCCGTCGTGTCCGGACGGGAAGCGGCTCAGCGGCCCTGAAGTCCGGCCGCGGCGAGGCGGGTGGCGGCCAGCTTGTCGTAGAGGTGGACGCCGGGGCAGTCGGTGGTGAAGCCGTCCCGGTGGCCGGAAATGACGTGCAGCGGGACCTTGGTGCCCTTGGGGAAGCGGTTGCCGCCGCCGGACAGCAGCTGGGTGGTGGCGCGCGGATCGACGCTGTAGAGGCCGAGCTTCCAGGCCGTCAGACGGGCGATGGCCTCGACGGCGGGCTGCGGCGGCTCGTCGTCGGTGAAGGTCCCGAGGACGGCGATTCCGGTGCTGTCGGTGTTGAAGCCGAGGGTGTGGGCGCCCATGACGGCTTTGGCGACGCCGCCCGCGCGGCCCTCGTAGACCGTTCCGCACTTGTCGATGAGGAAGTTGTAGCCGATGTCGCGCCAGTGGTTGCTCTTGACGTGGAAGCGGTACATGGCGCGGATCAGTGAAGGGGCCTGGGCGCAGTCGTAGTTGTTGCCCGAGCCGCTGTGGTGGACGAAGGCGGCGCGGACGGTACGGGTGTAGGTGAAGGCCTTTTCGCGCAGCTGCTCGTCGGCGCCCCAGCCGGCCCGGGTGACGATGCGGGGGCGCGGCCCGACGTAGGTGTGGGCCGGCGGCGACCCGTCCACCGCGTCGATATCGCCCTGGGAGGCGGCCTGGTCGAGGGCCGGGATCTCGGTGGCGCCGAGCGGGGCGAGCTTGGTGTTGGCGGCGGAGGCGGCGGTGGCCTCGGGAGTGAGCGGGGCCGGGGGGTCGGCGTGTGCGCCGCGGACGGCGCGCGGGGGCCTGCCGGGGTCGACGAGTTCCAGCCGCAGTCCGCCGGGGAGGGTGGCCCGGGCGCGGTGGCGGGTCTCGGGGGTGATGCGCAGTTGGACGGCGTCGGAGTCGCCGACCCACAGCGGTGCGGTGCTGCCGCGTACCGCGCTGTCGCGCCGCTCGGCGGAGCCGAGGTCGGGGGCGTCGTCGTTGTGGACCTGGACGTCCTGCCAGCCGGACCAGTCGCCGCTGCCGGTGGCGCGGGCGCGGACCTGGACCCGGCCCCGTAGTTCGGCGGCGGCGTCGTCCCAGACGACCCCGAGGAGCGAGAACGGCCGTACGGTGCGGGCCGGCAGGCCGAGCGACTGGGGCGTGGGCGCCGGGGTGGCGTCCCGGGCGTCGGGGCTCGGGGCGGGTGCGCCGAGCGCCGCCACCGGCAGGGACTGGGTGCTGCCCGGCAGCTCACCGGAGCGGGTGGGGCGCGGCGCGGCGGCGGGGGCGGCGCTCGCACCGGCCACCGGCACGAGGGGCAGGGCGAGGGCGGCGGTGCACACGGCTCCGAGACAGGTCGCAAGGAAGGGGCGCATGGTCAAAATCCTGGACATGTCCGGACCGAACGCGCCAACGGTGATCTGACGGGGCATCGGCCGATCCGGTGGCGCGGGCCCGCCGGGCCCGGCCCGCCGCAAACCGCCGCCGCGCGTACCCTGGCCGCGATGAACGCCACCGATCGCACCCCCGCCGACCTGCTGAGTTCCGCGCTCGCCGCGGACCCGGCCCGCCCGCTGGTGACCTTCTACGACGACGCCACCGGCGAACGCGTGGAACTGTCCGTCGCGACCTTCGCCAATTGGGTGGCCAAGACCGCCAACTACCTCCAGGGCGATCTGGCCGCCGAGCCCGGTGACCGGCTCGCGCTGCTGCTGCCCGCGCACTGGCAGACCGCCGTCTGGCTGCTGGCCTGTTCGTCCGTGGGCGTGGTGGCGGAGGTGGACGGCGATACGGCCGCCGCCGATCTCGTGGTCGCCGGGCCGGACCGGCTGGACGCGGCGCTGGCCTGTTCCGGGGAGCGGGTCGCGCTGGCGCTGCGTCCGCTGGGCGGCCGCTTCCCGCAGCCGCCGGCGGGTTTCGCGGACTACGCCGTCGAGGTGCCGGGCCAGGGTGACCGGTTCGCGCCGTTCGCGCCGGTGGACGCGGGTGCCGCGGCGCTTGCCGTCGGCGGCGAGGAGCTGACCGGGGCCGGGACGGTGGCCCGCGCGCTGGCGGACGCGGAAGCGGCCGGGCTGCCGGCGGCACCGCGGGTGCTGTCGGGGCTGGGCTACGACACCTGGCAGGGCCTGACGTACGGGCTGTACGCGCCGCTGGCGACGGGCGGCTCCGTGGTGCTGTGCCGCCACCTGGACCGGCTGGGCGCCGAGGCCATGGCCGACCGGGAGAACAGCGAGAAGATCACGTTCCGGGTGCCGCTGCCGCACTGAGGAAGCGGAGCTCCCCCGTCCGGCGGACCGGACGCCCTCAGGGCGGGCCGGTACGTCCGTTTCAGGCCAGGATCTTGAGTACGTACAACCATGCGCGGGTTTCGTCCGTCTCTTGTTCCGTCCGAGCCTGCGTGCGGGCGCGACGCCGACTCCGTGAGGGATGGACGCACAGGTGACCGAGACCCCCGAACCCCCCAGGTTCACCGGCTGGGCCGCGCGCCCGGCCGGGGGCCGCCGGGGAGCGGACGGGCCGGGGCCGCCGCGCATCCCGCCGCACCGGTGGCACTGGCGCCGCTGGGCCGCGCTCGGGATCGCCGGTTTCGTGCTGGCCGGGGCCGGCACGGGCTGGGCGGTGTACGCCAAGCTCAACGGCAATATCCACACCGACAGCGCCACCGAGCGGGAGCTGCGGAAGTGGGAGTCCGAGCGGCCGCCGGCCGGCCCGCCGAACGCCGGGAACGTGCTGCTGATCGGCTCCGACAGCCGCACCGGCGGCAATGTCCGCTACGGCCACAGCCGCGGCCAGCGCTCGGACACCACGATGCTGCTGCATCTCGCGGCGGACCGGCAGAGCGCCACCGCGGTGAGCATCCCGCGCGATCTGATGGTCGAGCTGCCGCACTGCAAGCGCCCGAACGGCACGGAGACCGCACCCCTGCCGGCCCCGTTCAACGAGGCGTTCGCGGCGGGCGGCCCGGCCTGCACGATCCGTACGGTCGAGAAGCTGACCGGGATCCGGATCGACCACTACTTGATCATCGACTTCGTCGGTTTCACGAAGATGGTGGACGCGGTGGACGGCGTCGAGGTCTGCCTGCCGCATCCGGTGCACGATCCCGAGGCGCAGCTCACCCTGCCCGCGGGCCGGCAGACCCTGCACGGTGAGGATGCGCTCGGTTACGTACGGGCACGAAAGAGTCTGGGCAACGGCAGCGATACCCAGCGCATGGAGAGGCAACAGCGATTTCTTGGCGCACTCGTGAAGAAAGTGCAGAGCAATGGTGTCCTACTCAATCCGACGCGGCTGTATCCGGTGCTGGATGCCGCGACGAGTTCACTGACCACGGACAGCGGGCTCGCTTCCCTGAGGGGGCTGTACGAATTGGTGCGCAGCACCCGCCGCATTCCTACCGACCGGGTTCAGTTCATGACCGTGCCGCGGCAGGAGTACCACCTGGACCCGAATCGCGATGAGCTGCGGCAGCCGGACGCCGAGCGGCTCTTCGCGCGGCTGCACAGGGATCTCCGGGTGACCGTGACGCCCCCGCAGGACACCGGGGAGGAACCGGTCCGCACCGGAAACGGATCATCGGACGGCCGGCCGGACTCCCCGTCCGCGCCCGCGCCGAGTTCGGGTCCGGCGTTTCCGGGGACGACGGCGGAACACGGGGTCTGCGAATAAAGAGGCCGCAAAACAAGCCGACGACTCGAATGGATTGGGCGGATTGCCCAGTTGTAGGTAAGTGGAATTTGTCACGAGCGTCGCGGGGCGCTGAACTGGGCGGATAGTGTGAGCGATCCGGTCGCTCGACCAAGCCGACCGATGAACCAGCAATCTCGATCGACCTACCGAGCGCCTTGAGGGGATGGCGCCGCGTGGCACCGACGGAGGACTCAAGGCACCGTGGACGCGCAAGGCCGTGGGCGGGCGGGCGACAACAACGTCGATCCCGCCGATCAGTGGGTGTTCGATCCGGACACCGGCAACTACGAACTGCGGCTTGACCCTGGTCAAGCCGCCGCTCGGCCCTCCGACCGCACTGCGGCCGGCAGACGCGCCGCCCGTAAGCGGGCCGCCGAGGTCGGCGACACCGACACCCGGCCGCTGCCGACCCAGCGCAGCCGCCGGGACGAGAGTGCCGCGGACGGGGACGGTGAGCGCCCGGCCGGCGGCCGGGCGGCGCGCCGTGCTGCCGCGGCCCGCACGGCGACAGCGACGGCGGCGGAGGCGGGCCCGGCGGGCCGCCGGAAGCGCAAGCCGAAGAAGTCGGGGAAGAAGCGGGCGCTGCACTGGACCGCCGGTGTGGTGGGCTTCGTGCTCGTCGCCGGCTGCGGCGCCGCGTACTACGTCTACCAAGAGCTGGACGGCAACATCTCCAAGGTCGATGTCGGCGTGGAGAACGACGCGGTGTCCGAAGGCCCGGTGAACCTCCTGATCATCGGCACCGACTCCCGCTCCGGGAAGGGCAACGACGGCTACGGCGACGCGGGCAGCGTGGGGCACGCGGACACCACGATCCTGATGCACATCTCCAAGGACCGGACGAACGCCACCGCGCTGAGCATCCCGCGCGACATGATCACCGACATCCCCAACTGCCCCACGACGCAGAAGGACGGCTCGAAGAAGACCATCCGGGCCGAGAGCCAGGTGCGCTTCAACACCAGCCTGGGCCAGGAGGGCCGGGACCCCGGCTGCACCTGGCGCACCGTCGAGAAGATGACCGGGCTGAAGATCAACCACTTCATGATGGCCGACTTCAACGCCGTCAAGGAGCTGTCCACCGCGGTGGACGGCGTCGAGGTGTGCGCGGCCAAGGACCTCAACGACCCCAAGTCGCACCTGAAGTTGAAGGCCGGCCGGCACACCGTCAAGGGTGAGCAGGCGCTGGCGTTCGTCCGTACCCGGCACGCCATCGGATTCGGCAGCGACCTGGACCGGATCAAGATGCAGCAGCAGTTCCTCAGCTCGCTGATCCGCAAGCTGAAGTCCAGCGCGTTCAGCAGCCCGGGCAAGCTCTACGACGTCAGCCAGGCGGCGACCAAGGCGCTCACCGTCGACACCGGTATCGGCACGGCGGGCAAGCTGCTGGACTTCGGCAACGACCTCAAGAAGGTCGACATCGACAAGATCACCTTCGCCACGGTGCCGGTGCTGGACAACCCCAAGGACCCGGCCACCGTCATCCTCAACAAGACCGCGGCGGACCCGCTGTTCGCGATGGTGCGGGCGGACCACACCCTGGCCAAGGGCAAGAAGGGCAAGGGCAAGAAGTCCGCGCCGGTGAAGAAGGCCCCGCCCGAGCAGGTGCGGGTCGATGTCACCAACGGCGGCGGACCGATCGGCTCGGCCCAGGAAACCGTCGACTGGCTCCAGAACACCAAGGCCGCCAAGCTCTCCACCAACGCCGGCAACGCGCCGGCGAAGCTGGCCGCCACCCGCCTCGAATACGCTCCCAACCAGGCCGACCAGGCATCCACTCTGGCCGACTGGATGGGGCTGCCCAAGAGCGCGCTGAAGAAGTCCGGGCAGAACGCCGGTGACCGCCAGCCGATGAAGCTGGTCCTCGGCAAGGACTTCAAGGCACCGGGTTCACCGATCGAGGCGCCGACCGAAACCCCGGACGGGGTACAGAACGTCAATGCAGATGACAAGAACGTCTGCGCAAAGTGATCTGAGCAGGATCCGGCCGCCCCGCCGAGGCGCCGAGCGCACGACTGACAACGGGGAGAGGGCCGAATGGGGCAGAGCAGTGTGCGCGGGGACCGGTCGCGTCGGAGACGCAGGCCGGAAGCAGCGGAGACCGGCCGGGACGACGGCGGCTACCAGGACCAGGGGCTGCCCCCGGACGCACCCGGCTGGACGCCGCCCGAAGGCGGCGCCGTGCCCGCCGCGGACGGGGACGGGGACGTGCCCGCCGACGGCGGCGGGCACCGCGGAGGGGGACAGCCGCGCCGCAAGGGCCGCAAGGTGCTGCGGTGGACCGCCCTCACCCTCGCCGTCCTGATAGTGGGCGGCGCGGGTGCCGGCTACTGGTACTACGAGCACCTCAACGCCAACCTCCGCAAGGCGCCGCGGTCCCTGGGCGGCGGCGGTCTGCAGAAGCCGGACCCCAACGCCTTCGGGCAGAGCCCGCTGAACATCCTGCTGCTGGGCTCCGACGGCCGGAACAACGCCAAGAACATAGAGCTGGGCGGCGCCCGCCAGGACGCGGACCGCAAGCCGCTCGCCGATGTGCAGATGCTGCTGCACGTCTCGGCGGACCGCAGCAACATGTCGGTGATCTCCATCCCGCGGGACACCCGGGTGACGATCCCCCGGTGCACCGACCCGAAGACCCACGAGGTCTTTCCGCAGACCTCCGCGGCCATCAACCAGTCGCTCCAGCACGGCGGTCCGGGCTGCACCCTCGCCACCTGGCAGGAGCTGACCGGCATCTACATCGACCACTTCATGATGGTCGACTTCGGCGGCGTGGTGGAGATGGCGGACGCCATCGGCGGCGTACCGGTCTGCGTCGACGGGAACGTCTACTCGCACGACAGCAAGGGCCACGGCAGCGGGCTGAAGCTCACCAAGGGCACGCACTCCGTCAAGGGCGTCCAGGCCCTCCAGTGGCTGCGCACCCGCTACGGCTTCGAGGACAACACCGACATCGGCCGGGCCAAGGCCCAGCACATGTACATGAACTCGATGGTCCGTCAGCTGAAGAAGGACGCCAAGCTCACCAACCCCGGGGAGCTGCGCGATCTGGCGGAGGCGGCGACCAACGCGCTGACCGTCGACGACGGGCTCGACACCGTCAAGAAGCTCTACGACCTCGGCGGCGATCTCAGCCGGGTGCCGACCAAGCGCATCACGATGGTCACCATGCCCTGGCAGTACGGCCCCGGCGAGTCGTATGTCATGCCCAAGCCCGGCGACGCGGAGGCGACCTTCGGGCTGCTGCGCAACGACACCGCGCTGGACGGCAAGGACAAGAAGAAGAAAGCCGCCCCGGCCCCCAAGCCGTCAACTCCCAAGGACCAGCTGAAGGTTGTCGTGCAGAACGGCACCAACAGCACCGTGAACGGCCCGGTCTCCGGCCGCGCGTCGGCCCTTCAGCAGCAGCTGTCCGGGCTGGGCTACACCGCGGCCGGCACCGACTCCGCGCTCACCACCCAGGCCGACACCACGGTCACGTACCGGGACAAGGCCCAGCGGGGCGACGCCCTGGCCCTGGCGAAGGCGCTCGGACTCCCCAAGGACGCGGTCCGGGAGTCGAGTTCGGCCACCGGCATGCGACTGGTCGTCGGCAACGACTGGCGCACCGGCTCGGCGTACCCGGAGCAGCCGGGCGACGAGAAGGGCACGGACAAGGCCCCCGACAGCGCCGACGCGCTCAACGGCGAGGACACCAAGGCCTGTATGAAGGTGAATCCGTCGTACGCCTTCTAGGCGGGGGCGGCCGCTTCCAGGCCGGGGGCGGGTCTGCCTCGGTCGGCGTTGCGCGGCGGCCCAGTTGGTTTTTTCCCCGCCGCCCACCCCCCTTCGGGGGGTGGGCGGGTGTAGAGGGCAGGGGTGCGCCGAAGCGCAGCCCCTGGGGCTGGGCTCGCTGGAGCACAGTCGCCTGAGGCGCAGGCCCCGCAAAGGGCAGGCGCCCCGTGCGAGATGCTCGCTTACTCGGCTTCCGCCACCGGGGCCATGACCGCCGGGCGGCGGCTGGCGATGACCCGCTTGGCGAGGGAGCGGGGGCTGGTCAGGAAGCCCGCGCCCCAGGCCATGTGCATGGTGGCCAGGGCGACCGGGATCTGGACGCGGGCCTTGAGCGACAGTCCCTTGCCGGCCGGCACCGAGCCCGCGGTGATGGCGGCGAGATAGCCGGCCGGGACGACCAGGCCCCAGGGGGTGACGGCCGCGCCGACCACCAGGCCCGCCGCGATGGCGCACACCGCGGCCGGCGGCGCGAGGTAGCGCAGGTTGATCGAACCGGCGTGGTAGCGGGCGACGACATGGCGCCACTTGCCGTAGTCCTTGTACTGCTTGGCCAGCGCCTTGACGCTCGGCCGCGGACGGTACTGGACCTTCAGCTCGGGCGAGAACCAGATCGCGCCGCCGGCCTCCCGGATGCGGAAGTTCAGCTCCCAGTCCTGGGCGCGGATGAACTCCTCGTTGTAGCCGCCCTGCTGCTCCAGCACCTCGCGGCGGAAGACGCCGAGGAAGACGGTCTCGGCGGGACCGGCCTGCCCGCCCGTGTGGAAGGCGGCGTTGCCCACGCCGATCTTGGAGGTCATCGCCGCGGCGACCGCGTCCTCCCAGGCGTTCTCGCCCTCGGCGTGCATGATGCCGCCGACGTTCGCGGCGCCGGTCTCCTCCAGGAGGCGCACGGCGGTGGCGATGTAATTCGGCGAGAGCATGCCGTGGCCGTCGACGCGCACCACGACCGGGTGCCGGGAGGCCTTGATCGCGGCGTTCAGCGCGGCGGGCGTGCGGCCGGTGGGGTTGGGCACCGTGTGCACCCGGGCGTCCTCGGCGACGAGCTCGGCGGCGATCTCGTCCGTACGGTCCGTGGACGGGCCGAGGGCGATCACCACCTCCATCTCACCGGCGTACTCCTGCTCCAGGATGTGCCGGACCGAATTGCGCAGGTGACGTTCCTCATTGAGCACCGGCATGATCACGGAGACGGCCGGGGGCTGCTGCTGCGGCATGGTTCCTCGGGGGTACGGCCCGCGGCGGAGCCGCCAGCGACGGCAGCGCCCGCCGGGAGACTGCAGAATCGCGCCCACGTTACCGCGAATGGGGGGTGCCCTCGGACGCAGCCGGGTGGCCGGATGCCGGATGCCCGGCGTGTGGTGCTTTGCAGCCGATCATATGGACCTACGGTGTCCTCGTCCGATTGATCCCGGCTTGCCCCGCTCCCCTGCTGCCCCGTTCCCGTGCGGCCCCGCTCCCCGCCGGGCCCCGCTCACGCCGTCCAGCCGCGGAGGTGTCCCCCGTGACCGCGCCGTTCCGCTCCCCCCGTCCGGCCCGGCGCCGGGCCGCCCGGCCCGGTACGCGCCGGCGCCCGCCGGGCCCGCGCTGGGGGCCGCGGATCGGCGCGGTCGTGTCCGTGCTGCTGCTGGCCGCGAGCGGCGTCGGGCACGCCGTGGTCACCGGGGTGGAGAGCGGTATCGGCCGGGTGGACGCCTTCAAGGGCATGAGCAACCGGCCCGGGGGCGGCGACGGGCTGAACTTCCTGGTCGTCGGCACGGACGGGCGCGACCGGCTCAGCGCCGCGGAGAAGCAGAAGTACCACCTGGGCGGGGCGCCCTGTCACTGCACCGACACTCTGATGCTGGTGCACCTCTCCGCCGACCGGGACCGCGCCAGCGTGATCAGCCTGCCCCGCGACTCCTACGCCGAGGTCCCCGCACATACGGACGCCGTCACCGGCCGCCAGCGCGCCAAGCACCCCATCAAGCTGAACGCGGCCTATGCCGAGGGCGGCCCCAGCCTCACCGTGCGGACCGTCGAGCACATGACGGGGGTGCATATCGACCACTACCTGGAGGTCGACTTCACCAGCTTCATGCGCAGCGTGGACGCGGTCGGCGGGGTGGAGATCTGCACCGTACGGCCGCTGCGCGACAGCTTCACGGGGCTGGATCTGCCGGTCGGCAAGTCGCGGCTCAACGGCGGCCAGGCGCTTCAGTACGTGCGCTCGCGGCATGTCGACGGCTCCGCCGACCTCGGCCGGATGCAGCGCCAGCAGCGCTTCCTGGCCGCTCTCATCCACAAGATCACCTCCTCCGGAGTGCTGATGAACCCCATCCGCTTCAGGGACGTCGCCGACACGATGCTCCGGTCCGTACGGGCCGATTCGGGCTTCGGGGCCAACGACCTGGTCGACCTCGGGCAGGCGATGCGCGGTTTCACCCCGTCGTCCTCGGAGTTCACGTCCGTGCCGCTGGGCGATGTGGCCCAGCCGGTGCCGGGGGTCGGCTCGACCGTGCGCTGGGACCCGGTGCAGGCGCCGAAGCTGTTCCGGGCGATCCGCGAGGACCAGCCGATCACGGTGCCCCGGGACCGGGACGAGCCGCGGGCCAGGGTCGTGGACATCCCGCCGGGCCAGGTCCAGGTGCGGGTCGACAACGGCAGTGACCGGACCGGTCTCGCCGCCACGGTGGCGACGGAGCTGCACGCCACCGGCTTCGCCACCACCGGCGTGCCCGGCAACGCCGCCCACGGCACGGTGCCCCGGACCGTCATCGTCTACGACCCGCGCTGGGACCGCTCGGCCCGCTCGCTGGCCGCCGCGCTGCCCGGCGCGGAGCTGCGCCCTGCGGCCGGGCGGGGTCCGGTGATGCAGGTGACGGTGGGCCAAGGCCAGGGGGCGGTGCAGCGGGTGCGGGCCGAGGAGCCGCCGCAGAAGCCGGGCCGGATCTCGGCGATCACCGGGGACGAGGCGGTGTGCCCATGAATGAGCGGAGCACGGGGGTCCCCCCGGGCCGGGGGACCGTCAGCAGAGGGTGCGTGCCTCGCGCCTGCGGGGCCGGGCGAAGCGAGGGTCCGGCATGAGTGTCCCCGCGCCCCGCCGTACCGCGCCCCGGCCGCCCGTGCGCCGCCCGGCCGCCCGCCGCCGCGCCCGCCGGGTCACGGTGGCCACCGCCGCGCTGTGCCTGGTCGCGGCCACCGCCGCCGCGGCGCCGCCGGCGCCCCCCGCGCCGACCGGCTGCGGGGAGCTGGTGCGCGGCCAGCTGTGTCTCCAGGGGCCGGTGGGGGCCGACGGGATGTATACGGCGACCTACCGGCGGAACGGGTCGGCGGCCGGTCTCGGCGAGATCGCCGTGCGGCTCGGCTACCAGCGCAAGAACGACCGGATCACCGCCTTCCCCGGCTGGTTCGGCACCCGGCGGACCCAGGGCGGCGCGGTCGGGCTGAGCGGCCGGGTGGAGATGCTCGCGCAGGAGTGCATCCGGGGCGTCATGGAGCGGGGAGAGACGCTCTACGTCACAAAATGGACCTGCGATTGATGCCCGTGACGTGCGAGATGCATGCGATGTACGGGATTGCCTGAAAGGGGCGCACTGTGTGGCAGGTTGTGCTGGGCATCACCCCCACCACGGTGGCGCTCTTCCTGGTCCTGGCGCTGGCAGCCGCGGTGGCGCTCGCCCTGTGGACGGCGCTC
The DNA here is from genome assembly GCF_030406865.1 of Streptomyces sp. P9-2B-2. Classification (NCBI taxonomy): domain Bacteria; kingdom Bacillati; phylum Actinomycetota; class Actinomycetes; order Kitasatosporales; family Streptomycetaceae; genus Streptomyces; species Streptomyces sp. P9-2B-2. The sequence continues at coordinate 3,642,311 of NZ_CP129126.1, forward strand.
GCCCCCGACAGCGGCGCACCGCGGACCACAGCCCGCGCGCTGCTGGCCGGCTGGCTGCTGCTGTTCCTGCTGGCGACGCTCGCGCCGAGCCAGCCAGTCGGCTCCGGGGACGCGACGGTGTGGTGGCGGCCCGGTGAGGGGCTGTTCGACCTGGGCGCCCAGCTGGAGCCCGGGGAGCTGGCGATGCTGGTGCGGCGGCAGATCGCCAATGCCGCGCTGTTCGTGCCCGCACCGCTGCTGCTGCGGTTCGCCGCGCCCCGCACGTCGGCCGCCGGGACGTTCCTGCTGGGCGTGGGGCTGTGCCTGGTCATCGAGACGGCTCAGCTGCTGATGCGGGCCGGGCGGATCGCCGATATCGACGATGTGATCTGCGCGGCGGCCGGCACCGTCATCGGTACGGGGCTGGCGCTGGCGGCGCAGCTCGGGGTCGCCGCTATGCGTCGTCGAGGCCTTCCGCGGCGCGCCGTTCGCGCAGCTCCATGATCGCGCGCCGGCGGGCGAGGCGGTGCGTCCGGCGGATCTGAGCCTCCTGGTAGCGGCGCTTGTCACGCTCGGTCTCGGGGAGCACCGGCGGCACCCGGCGCGGCTTGCCCTGCTCGTCGACGGCGGCGAAGACGAGGTAGGCGGAGCCGACCTGCTGGGCCGGGATGGATTCGTTCCAGCGCTCGGCCAGGACCCGTACGCCGACCTCCATCGAGGAGCGCCCGGTCCAGTTGACCTGGGCGCGGACATGCACGAGGTCGCCGATCCGGACCGGTTCGAGGAAGGCCATCTCGTCCATGGAGGCGGTCACGGCCGGCCCGCCGGAGTGCCGGCCGGCCACCGCGCCCGCCGCGTCGTCGACGAGCTTCATGATCACGCCGCCGTGCACCGTTCCCAGGAGGTTCGTGTCCCCGGCCGTCATGATGTGGCTGAGTGTGATGCGGGACACGGAAGTGGGCTTGCCCACCACCTCGTCCTCGGGGTTGTCGGTGACGAGTTCGGTCATGGAACCAGCCTAAGCGGCACCCACAGGACCCCACCCCGCCCCCGTCGTGAGACTGGTCTCGCCATATGCGCAGGTCCGTGACACAGGTCTCATGGCCGCCGCCGGAATCCATCCGGAATGGTTGCTTCCATTAGTGCAGGTCGGAATGGTCATGGGCGCTTGCGGTATGCGGCGGAAGGCCGCCGTAGCTTTGCATCAGCTCTGCAACAGCAATGGCCCGATCCGGCACCCGCCCTATGGAGCACCCCCCTGCGGCGTGCACACTTCCTCCTATGAATCAGTGGCAAGGGGGTACCTCCCGTTCGAGCGGAGCCGAGAACGGGGGCGGGTGGTCCGGCGACCAGAGCGGCAACCGGTACGGATACGGCAGCGGCAGTGCCGAGCCGGAGGGTGCGCGCGCCATGCCCCAGGTGCGGCGTGACGCAGGCCCCGGCTATCAGCGGCACGAGCCTCCGATGCCGTCGTCGATGTCCCCGCGCAGGGGGGCGTCCGTACCGCCGCAGCAGTCCCAGGGCTACGACGATTCATACGACGACGGCTACAACACCGGCCAGGTCTACGGCGGCGGCCGCGGCGGCGGTGGCGGCTACGACGACGGCTACGGCCCGGGCGACCGCGGCCGGCCGCGCCCCCGCTGGGGCAAGCGCATCAAGTGGACGGTCATCACCCTGGTCGCGGTGCTGGCGGTCACCTCGGTCGCCACCTACTTCTGGGCCGACGGCAAGCTCCGCCGCAAGGTCGACCTGAGCAAGGTCATCGACCGCCCGGAGACCGGCGACGGCACGAACTACCTGATCGTCGGCTCGGACAGCCGCGCGGGCATGACCGCAGAGCAGAAGCGCAAGCTGCACACCGGCTCCGCCGAGGGCAAGCGCACCGACTCGATGATGATCCTGCACGACGGCAGCAACGGCCCGACGCTGATATCCCTGCCGCGTGACTCGGACGTGGAGATACCCACCTACGTCGGCTCCGACTCCGGCAAGAAGTACCCGGGCACCGGGCGGCACACCAAGCTCAACGCGGCCTATGCCGAGGACGGCCCGGAGCTGCTGGTGCGCACCATCGAGTACAACACCAAGCTGCACATCGACCACTACGTCGAGATCGGCTTCGCCGGCTTCGCCAACATCGTGGACGCCATCGGTGGGGTCGAGATGGACCTCCCCAAGGCGATCAAGGACAAGGACTCCGGCGCCGACTTCCCGGCCGGCAAGCAGACCCTCAACGGCCAGCAGGCGCTCGCCTACGTCCGCACCCGGCACGCCTTCGCCCAGCAGGACCTGGACCGGACGAAGAACCAGCAGAAGTTCCTGGCGACGCTGGCGAGCCAGACCGCCACCCCCGCCACGGTCCTCAACCCCTTCAAGCTCTACCCGACGATGGGCGCCGGCCTGGACACGCTCATCGTCGACAAGGACATGGGCCTGTGGTCCCTGGGCAACATGTTCTTCGCGATGAAGGGCGTCACCGGCGGCGAGGGCAAGTCCATGAACATGCCGGTCTCCGGCAGCAACGGCGGCAACCTGGTCTGGGACAAGACCAAGCTCCGCCAGCTGGTGCAGCAGCTCAACAACGACGAGAAGGTCACGGTCAGCAGCAACTGACCACGGCCGGCCACGGAGACCGCGGAGGCTGCGAGACAAAGGGGCCCCGGACCGCCGTAGCGGTCCGGGGCCCTTCTGCCTGTCCGTGTGCCTACTGCGGCAGGTTGCGCGCCATCACGATCCGCTGGACCTGGTTGGTGCCCTCGTAGATCTGGGTGATCTTGGCGTCCCGCATCATCCGCTCGACCGGGTAGTCACGGGTGTAGCCGTAGCCGCCGAGCAGCTGGACGGCGTCCGTGGTGATCTCCATGGCCGCGTCCGAGGCGTAGCACTTGGCCGCCGCGCCGAAGAACGTCAGGTCCTCGCCCTTGCCGCCGGCCGATATCCGCTCCGAGCGGGCGGCCGCGGCGTAGGTCAGCTGACGGGCCGCCTCGACCTTCATGGCCATGTCGGCGAGCATGAACTGCACGCCCTGGAAGTCACCGATCGGCTTGCCGAACTGCTTGCGCTCCTGGACGTAGCCCTTGGCGTAGTCCAGGGCGCCCTGGGCGATGCCGAGCGCCTGGGCCGCGATGGTGATGCGGGTGTGGTCCAGGGTCTTCATGGCGGTGGCGAAGCCGGTGCCCTCCGCGCCGATCATGCGGTCGGCGGGGATCCGGACGTTGTCGAGGTAGACCTCGCGGGTCGGGGAGCCCTTGATGCCGAGCTTCTTCTCCGGGGCGCCGAAGGAGACGCCCTCGTCGCCCTTCTCGACGACGAAGGCCGAGATGCCCTTGGAGCGCTTCTCCGGGTCGGTGACGGCCATCACCGTGTAGTACTCGCTGACGCCGGCGTTGGTGATCCAGCGCTTGACGCCGTTGAGGATGTAGTGGTCGCCGTCGCGGACGGCCTTGGTCTTCATCCCGGCCGCGTCCGAACCGGCGTCCGGCTCGCTCAGGCAGTACGAGAACATCGCGTCGCCCTTGGCCAGCGGGCCCAGGTACTTCGCCTTCAGCTCCTCGGAGCCGGAGAGGATCACCGGCAGCGAGCCGAGCTTGTTGACCGCCGGGATGAGGGAGGACGACGCACAGACGCGGGCGACCTCCTCGATGACGATGACGGTCGCCAGCGCGTCGGCGCCGGCCCCGCCGTAGGTCTCCGGTACGTGGACGGCGTGCAGGTCGTTGGCGACCAGCGCGTCGAGCGCCTCCTGCGGGAAGCGCGCCTCCTCGTCCACCGCGGCGGCAAACGGCGCGATCTTCGCCTCGGCGAGCGAGCGCACCGACTCGCGGAGCATGTCGTGCTCCTCCGACGGCCGGTACAGATCGAAATCAGCGGTTCCCGCCAAGGTTTCTCACTCCCCTGTGAGCTGAACTACTAGTGCTAACTACCGTTAAGTAACCCGTATTCCTCTCCGGATTCTAGGCGCCGATCCCGGCTGCGGATACGTGAGGTTGCCGACAGTTACGCACGCAGCCCGCAAGCGGCTGGAGTAGGCCATTCCCCTCCCGACTATGCTCGGTCAGCGCCGTTTTCCCGCCTGCCCGTCGCCCGACCACCACCCCTCAACGCCGGCGCTTCGCGCCGCACCCCCTGTTTGGAGCCTCCATGCCCCTCAAGATCACCGTGATCGGCACCGGCTACCTCGGCGCCACCCACGCCGCGGCCATGGCCGAACTGGGCTTCGAGGTGCTGGGTCTCGACGTGGTCCCCGAGAAGATCGAGATGCTTCAGCGGGGCGAGGTCCCCATGTACGAGCCCGGTCTGGAGGATCTGCTGCGCCGCCATGTCGCCGGGTTCGAGGGGTCCAGCGGCCGGCTGCGCTTCACCACCTCCTACGAGGAGGCCGGGGCCTTCGGCGATGTGCACTTCGTCTGCGTGAACACCCCGCAGAAGCACGGCGAGTACGCCTGCGACATGTCGTACGTGGAGAGCGCCTTCGACGCGCTGGCGCCGCATCTGACCCGGCCCACGCTGGTGGTCGGCAAGTCCACGGTGCCGGTGGGCAGCGCGGCCCGGCTCGCCGCGCGGCTGGCCGCGGCCGCCCCCGCGGGCGAGGCCGCCGAGCTGGCCTGGAACCCGGAGTTCCTGCGCGAGGGCCTGGCCGTCAAGGACACCCTGCACCCCGACCGGATCGTCGCCGGTGTGGCCGGGGAGCGGGCCGAGGGGCTGCTGCGGGAGGTGTACGCCAAGCCGATCGCCGAGGGCTCGCCGTTCATCGTCATGGACTACCCGACGTCCGAGCTGGTGAAGACCTCCGCCAACTCCTTCCTGGCGACCAAGATCTCCTTCATCAACGCGATGGCGGAGATCTGCGAGGCCGCCGACGGCGATGTGGTGAAGCTGGCCGAGGCCATCGGGCACGACGACCGGATCGGCAAGAAGTTCCTCCGGGCCGGTATCGGCTTCGGCGGCGGCTGCCTGCCCAAGGATCTGCGGGCGTTCATGGCCCGCGCCGGTGAGCTGGGCGCCGACCAGGCCCTGACCTTCCTCCGCGAGATCGACTCCATCAACATGCGGCGCCGCGGCCACATGGTCGAGCTGACCCGGGACGCGGTCGGCGGCGGCTTCCTCGGCAAGCGGGTCGCCGTACTGGGCGCGACCTTCAAGCCGGACTCGGACGACGTCCGCGACTCCCCCGCCCTCAACGTCGCCGGCCAGATCCACCTCCAGGGCGGCCAGGTCACCGTCTACGACCCCAAGGGCATGGAGAACGCCCGGCGGCTCTTCCCGACGCTGGCGTACGCGGACACCGCGCTGGAGGCGGTGCGCGGCGCGGACGTCGTGCTGCATCTGACGGAGTGGCGCGAGTTCCGTGAGCTGGACCCGGCGGCCCTGGGCGAGGTGGTCGCCGAGCGCCGCATCCTGGACGGCCGCAACGCCCTGGACCCGGCGCTGTGGCGCAAGGCCGGCTGGACGTACCGCGCACTGGGCCGCCCCCAGGCGTAAGCGGCCCCGCCTATTCGGACTCCGCGCGCCGGGCGCGGTAGGTCCGCATCTTCGCCCGGCTGCCGCAGACCGCCATGGTGCACCAGCGGCTGCGGCCGGCCGGGCTCCGGTCGTAGAAGACCCAGCGGCAGTCATGGGCTTCACAGGCCTTGAGCCGCGTCCAGGTGCCGTCCGCGACCGCGCTCGCGATGCCCGCCGCGATCCGGGCGGTGAACTGCCCGGCGCCACCGAGCCCCGGAGCCGGCCGCAGCGCGGCGCCGCCCTCGGGACGCACCGCCAGAACCAGCGGCGCGGCGGCGAACAGCCGCTCCAGCGTCCGCGCCGTCCGCTCCGGCACGCCGGTGCCGGCGGTATGCGCCAGACACACCTCCCGGAGCGCCTCCCGCAACTCCTGGAGCGCTTCCAACTCCCCCTCCCCCGGCCCGGGTTCGTCCACCCCGTACGCACGCAGCAGGGCGCCGGGACCGCCGTCCGCGCTCAGCGCGTCCGCACCGGTCTCGATGTCGAGGGTGTTCACCAGATCCTGCACACACCGCAGGAAATCCGGAGCTGTTCGGGATGCCACCCTTGCCACGTTACCGATACGCGGCCATCATGCGGTAACAAAGTTACCGGTTGAGTCGATGAGGAGGTAACGCCATGGGCCTGATCAAGCTGGGCGTCGTCGCACTGGACTGCCCCGACCCCCGGGCACTCGCCAACTTCTACGCCCAGGTGCTCGACTGGCAGGTGACCGGCGGCGACGACGAGTGGATCGAAATCGCCGGCCCCACGGGTCGCACCCTCGCCTTCCAGCAGGTACCGGAGGCGGACTACCGCCCACCGCAGTGGCCCGGCCAGGAGATGCCGCAGCAGTTCCATCTCGACTTCGACGTCCGCCGCGCAGACATCGACGAGGCCGAGCGCAAGGTGGTCGCCCTGGGCGCGAAGCTTGTCCAGGGGGACGCGGAGGGACGCGACTGGCGGGTGTACCTGGACCCGGCGGGGCACCCGTTCTGTCTTTGCCTTAAGTAACCCCACCGGCGCCGCCGTTTGCCTTCGGGACCCGTAGGTGGCCGAGCTTGCCTCGCGGTCGTACCGAAACAGCTCACGGCGGCCAGCCCCCACCCACCGTCACACTTCCCCCAACGGGAGGGGACGGGCCGGAGGGGCCTGGTGTGTGGACGTAAAGCGAAGCAGTCCACACACCAGGCCCCGGAGGCCCGTCACCGCACCCGACAACCACCCGCCCGCCGCAGGCGCAACGGCGAGAAACCACCACGGCGGGACAGCCGAAAACGTGGGCCGTAGGCAAAGCGCAGCGGACTGGCGGGAAAGCCAAAAACGTGGGAATCAGCCGAGGGTTACCGCTTCCGCCGCCCGCACCACCCGCACCGCGTTCCGCCAAGTCAGCTTCGCCAGATCCTCCTCGGACCACTTCCGGTCCAAGAGTTCGGCGATCAAGTTCGGGTAGCCCGCGACATCGGCCAGGCCGTCAGGCGTGAACGCGGTGCCGTCGAAGTCGCCGCCGATGCCGAGGTGGTCGACGCCGGCGACCTCCCGCATGTGGTCGAGGTGGTCCGCGACGGTCGCCGCGGTGGCCTTCGGGCGGGGGTTGGCCGCCTCGAAGGCCCGCTGGACGGCCATGCCCGCCGCGGTGGTGTCGAGGTGGTGCAGCCCGTGGGCGCGCATGTTCTCGTCGGCGCGCAGCGTCCACTCACCGGCGGCGGGCAGCACGAACTTCGGCACGAAGGTGGCCATCGCGACGCCGCCGTTGGCGGGCAGCTGGGCCAGCACGTCGTCGGGGATGTTGCGCGGGTGGTCGCAGACCGCACGCGCGGAGGAGTGCGAGAAGATCACCGGCGCGGTGCTGACGCGCAGCGCGTCCCGCATGGTGTCGGCCGAGACGTGCGAGAGGTCGACCAGCATCCCGCAGCGGTTCATCTCCCGGACGACCTCTTCGCCGAAGGGCGAGAGGCCGTGGTGGCGCGGCTCGTCGGTCGCGGAGTCCGCCCAGTCGATGGTGTCGTTGTGGGTGAGCGTCATGTAGCGCACGCCCAGCTCGTGGAGCGTGCGCAGGGTGCCCAGCGAGTTGTTGATGGAGTGGCCGCCCTCGGCGCCCATGAGGGAGGCGATCCGGCCTTCGGCGCGGGCCGCCTCCATGTCGTCGGCGGTGCGGGCGAGCCGCAGCGCGTCGGGGTAGCGGGCGACCAGCTGCCGGACCACGTCGATCTGTTCGAGGGTGGCGGTGACGGCCTTGTCGCCCGCGTAGTCGGAGCGGACGTAGACGGACCAGAACTGCGCGCCGACGCCGCCGGCCCGCAGCCGCGGCAGATCGGTGTGCAGGTGCGCGGACTGGTCGGTGGCGATATCGCGCTGGTCGAGGTCGTAGCTGACCTGCTCGCGCAGTGCCCAGGGCAGGTCGTTGTGACCGTCGACGACGGGCCAGCGGGCGAGCAGGTCCCGTGCCGCCTCCTGGGAGGAGCTCACTTGGCGCCGCCGAAGCCGAACCCGCTCGGGGTGGCGACCTTGCTGCGCAGCCGCTTGCCCTTCTCGGTGGCCTGGTCGTTCAGCTCCTGCTGGAACTCCCGCATCCGGGCCGTGAGTTCGGCGTCCTGGGTGGCGAGGATCCGGGCGGCCAGCAGTCCGGCGTTGCGGGCTCCGCCGACCGAGACGGTGGCGACCGGGACGCCGGCCGGCATCTGGACGATGGAGAGGAGGGAGTCCATGCCGTCCAGGTACTTGAGCGGGACGGGGACGCCGATGACCGGCAGCGGGGTGACCGAGGCGAGCATCCCGGGGAGGTGGGCCGCACCCCCGGCGCCCGCGATGATCGCCTTCAGGCCGCGCCCGGCCGCCTCCTCGCCGTACGCGATCATCTCGCGCGGCATCCGGTGCGCGGAGACGACATCGACCTCGTAGGGGATCTCGAACTCGGCGAGGGCCTGGGCGGCGGCCTCCATGACGGGCCAGTCGGAGTCGGAGCCCATGACGATGCCGACCACGGGGGACGGGTCGGTGGGGCGGGTCTCGGGCGAGGGGCTGGAGGTCATTCGGTGATTGTTCCTCGCAGGTAGCCGGCGGCATGAGCGGCGCGCTCGCGCACGTCGGCCAGGTCGTCGCCGTAGGTGTTGACGTGTCCGACCTTGCGGCCGGGCTTCACGTCCTTGCCGTACATATGGATCTTCAACTGCGGGTCCCGCGCCATGCAATGGAGGTACGCGTAATACATGTCGGGGTAGTCGCCGCCGAGGACGTTGGCCATCACCGTCCAGCGGGCGCGGGGGCGCGGATCGCCGAGCGGGAGGTCGAGCACGGCCCGGACGTGGTTGGCGAACTGCGAGGTGATCGCGCCGTCCTGGGTCCAGTGGCCGGAATTGTGCGGGCGCATGGCGAGCTCGTTGACGAGGATCCGGCCGTCGGCGGTCTCGAAGAGCTCGACGGCCAGATGACCGACGACTCCCAGCTCCTGGGCGATGCGCAGCGCCAGCTCCTGGGCCTGGCCGGCCAGCTCGGAGTCGAGGCCGGGGGCGGGCGCGATCACGGTGTCGCAGACGCCGTCGACCTGGATGGACTCCACGACCGGGTAGGCGACGGCCTGGCCGTGCGGGGAGCGGACGATGTTGGCCGCCAGTTCGCGGACGAAATCGACCTTTTCCTCCGCGAGGACGGGCACCCCGGCACGGAACGGCTCGGCGGCGTCCTTAGAGGATCGTACGACCCAGACCCCCTTGCCGTCATAGCCGCCGCGCACGGTCTTGAGGATCACGGGGAAGCCGTCACCCTCGGCCGCGAAGCGCTCCACATCCGCCGGGTCGGAGACGATGCGGTGCCGTGGGCAGGGCACGTCGATCGCGTCCAGCTTCGCCCGCATCACCCCCTTGTCCTGGGCGTGCACCAGCGCGTCGGGACCGGGCCGGACGGGGATGCCGTCGGCCTCCAGTGCCCGCAAATGCTCGGTGGGAACGTGCTCGTGATCAAAGGTGATCACATCGCAACCACGGGCGAAGGCGCGCAGCGTGTCCAGATCGCGGTAGTCGCCAATGACGACATCACCGACCACCTGAGCCGCGGAATCCTGCGGAGTGTCGCTGAGGAGCTTGAACTTGATGCCGAGGGGGATACCCGCCTCGTGGGTCATACGGGCGAGCTGACCGCCGCCGACCATGCCGACTACCGGGAATGTCACGCCCCCCAGGGTATCCGCCCGGCTCCGCCGCCCCGATACCGGCTTGGATGATCCTCTGAGTTCGCGCGTTCGAAGCGGGTCGATGGAAGATCGACACCGGCCCCGGCGCCCGTGCCGGGGTGCGGGACCGGCGCCCGGAGCGGGCCCGGCACAAGGGGAGGCCGGATGGAGCACAGCGGCATACCGAGGGGCACCAGGACGCTGGTGATCGTCGTCGCGATCACCGCGCTGCTGATCGCCCTGCACTCCGTTTTCAGCCAGTTGTCCGCGCCGGAGGTCTATGACGCGGACGACACCGAGATCGCGGTCTCCCCCGGTGACCGCTTCAGCGTGCGGGTCACCGACGACCCGTCCGGCGGCTACCGCTGGATCATCGCCGAGCCGCGCCCCGACCCGGCCGTCCTCAAGGCCACCGGCGGACACCTGGCCACCGGCGGTCCGCCGCCCGCCGGGCCCGCCCGCTACCTGGCCTTCGAGGCCGTCCGTGCGGGCCGTACGGACTTACGGCTGCTGCGCTGCCGGCGCTGCGGCCCCGGCGCGGCCGACGAGGCGGGCGCCCGGAGCCTCAATTTCCGCGTCACCGTCGGCTGACCCGGACGGCCCTCGGGGAGTTGTCCACAGGCCCGTCGTGTGGCAGGCGCCCGCCTCGGGGCGTGGTTAGCATGAGGGAGCGGACCCGGGTCGACGGCCCGCGGAGACCGCATACGACGGGGAGCTGAACGATCACCATGAGTGAACGGGCACTGCGGTCGCGGCTGGAGGCGCTCACTCGTGAACTGGTGAAGTTCGGCGCGGTCGGCGGCGCGGGGGTCGTGGTCAACTTCGCGGTGTTCAACCTCGTACGGCAGCTGACCGAGGTGCCCGTCGTCCGGGCCAGCATCATCGCGACGGTCGTGGCGACCGGCACCAACTACCTCGGCTACCGCTACTTCACCTACCGCGACCGCGACAAGCGGGGCCGCACCAAGGAGCTGACGCTCTTCCTGCTGTTCAGCGCGATCGGCCTGGTGATCGAGAACGGCCTGCTCTACGTCGCGACCTACGGCTTCCACTGGGACAGCCCGCTTCAGAACAACGTCTTCAAGTTCCTCGGCATCGGCGTCGCCACGCTCTTCCGCTTCTGGTCCTACCGCACCTGGGTCTTCCGTACGCTGCCCGCGCGCGAGGCCATAGAGACGGCCGAGTCCTTCCTCGCCGACGGCTCCCGGCGCCCGCGCAGCCCCTCCCGCAAGTAGCCCGGCGCGCTCCGGCCCGGCCGCGCGCCCGCCGCTCACTCCTCGGTGGGCTCCGCCTCCCGGGCCAGGAACAGCGCGAAGACCGGCGGATGCTGCTGGAGCAGCTCCAGCCGGCCGCCGTCCGCCTCGGCCAGATCCCGTGCGACGGCCAGTCCCAGCCCGGTGGAGTTGCGGCCGGACACGGTCCGCTCGAAGACCCGCGAGCCGAGGTCCGCCGGCACTCCGGGCCCGGCGTCGGTGACCTCGACGACCGCCTGGTTGCCGGTGACCCGGGTCCGCAGCGCGACCGTCCCGTCGCCGTGCATCAGGGAATTCTCGATCAGGGTGGCCAGTACCTGGGCGACCGCGCCGGGGGTGCCGACGGCCCGCAGCCCCTTCTTGCCGGAGCGCACGATGGCCCGTCCCGCGCTGCGGTAGGCCGGCCGCCACTCCTCGATCTGCTGCTTGACCACCTCGTCCAGGTCGAAGGCGACCGCCGAGCCGCTGCGCGGGTCCCGGGAGTTGGTCAGCAGCCGCTGGACGACATCCGTCAGCCGCTCCACCTGCGCCAGCGCGATGGTGGCCTCTTCCTTCACGGTGTCCGGATCGTCGGTGAGGGTGATCTCCTCCAGCCGCATGGACAGCGCGGTCAGCGGCGTCCGCAGCTGGTGGGAGGCGTCCGCGGCCAGCCGCCGCTCGGCGGTCAGCATCCGGGCGATCCGCTCCGCGCTGGCGTCCAGCACATCGGCGACCCGGTCCAGTTCCTGGACGCCGTAGCGGCGGTGGCGCGGGCGGGGGTCGCCGGAGCCCAGCCGCTCGGCGGTCTCCGCGAGGTCGGTGAGCGGCGCGGTCAGCCGGCGGCCCTGGCGGACGGCCAGGATCACCGCCGCGATGATCGCCAGCAGCGCCACGGCGAGAATGACCAGCAACGTCCGGCCGATCTCCGCGCTGACCATGGAGCGGGACTCCTGGACCGCGACGGACTCACCGCGGTCGCCGCGCACCCGGGACTCGATGACATCGCCCGAGGGCCGCTTCCCGATCTCGATCGGCGCCTTGCCGGGCACCGAGATCCGCGCGTACCGCTTGGCGGTGATCTGCTCGGAGAGGATGTCCGGGGTGATCTTCTCGCCGCTGCCCAGCCGGCTCTCCACTATCCCGACGAGCCGGATCGCCTCGGACGCGACGCTCTCCTGCGCACCGGCCTCGATGGTGCGGGTCTCGACGATGACGAGCGAGACACCGAAGACGGCGATCACGACGAGCACCACGGCGAGCGTGGAGTTGATCAGGCGGCGGCGCACGGGTCAGCGGCTCTTTTCAGCTTTTTTCGAAGCGGAAGCCGACCCCGCGGACGGTGGCGATGTAGCGGGGGTTGGCGGCGTCGTCCCCGAGCTTCTTGCGCAGCCAGGAGATATGCATGTCGAGCGTCTTGGTGGAGGACCACCAGGTGGTGTCCCAGACCTCGCGCATCAGCTGGTCGCGGGTGACGACCCGGCCGGCGTCCCGCACCAGGACCCGCAGCAGGTCGAACTCCTTGGCCGTGAGCTGGAGTTCCTCCTCGCCCATCCAGGCGCGGTGCGACTCGACGTCGATCCGCACCCCGTGGGTGGCCGGCGGCTGCTGGGGCTCGGCGGTGGAGCCGCGGCGCAGCAGGGCCCGTACGCGGGCGAGGAGTTCGGCGAGCCGGAAGGGCTTGGTGACGTAGTCGTCGGCGCCGGCGTCCAGGCCCACCACGGTGTCCACCTCGTCGGCGCGGGCGGTCAGCACCAGGATGGGGAAGGAGTGGCCTTCGTTGCGCAGCCGGCGGGCGACCTCCAGGCCGTCCATTCCGGGCAGCCCCAGGTCCAGGACGACGAGGTCGATGTTCCCCTGGAGACCGGCGTCGAGGGCGGTCGGGCCGTCCTCACGCACCTCGACTTCGTAACCCTCGCGGCGCAGTGCGCGGGCGAGCGGCTCCGAGATGGACGCGTCATCCTCGGCGAGCAGTACACGGGTCATGGCCCGATGGTAGTCCGATGCACCGGCGCCGAGGGGCGGACCAGCGCGGATGGCCGACGACGGACCGTTCCTGCACCGATAGCGCCCTGAGCTGCACAAGCCCCGGGCGCGCGCGAGAGCGCGTGAGCGAACGGCCGGCGCCGATGGTTCCCCGGGGCGGTGTGACCGTTGTCTCACGCGGCCCCTCCCTGACACAACGAGTCGTATGGTGGATGAACGTCCGTCGCACATTCCGGGACCTTTGACTCTCAACTGACGTCATCGGTCCCTCGTTGTGTCCGGGACCGCCACCAACGGCCCCGTCACACAGTGATCGACCTGCCGACCGGGTCCGGCGCGCTTGCCCCACGGGGGCGTGGATTCTGGGGTATGACCGTCCTGCCGGCCCTTGAGGGTGCCGAACCTCCCGGACGTGGAGGCGGGCGGGACTACCCGGTGCCGGTCACCCCCCACCCGGGCGCGTATCGCCCTGCGAACGCGTCCCGTAGCAGCAAGGAAGCATCCATGGCGTCCAGCCTGACGAAGGACGCTGCTCAGCAGGGGAACCCTGCGCAGGGCGGCAAAACCTTCTTCGGCCACCCCCGCGGACTGGCCACTCTCTTCATGACCGAGATGTGGGAGCGCTTCAGCTTCTACGGCATGAAAGCACTCCTCCCGCTGTATCTGATCGCGCCCGGCGGCATGCATATGCCGGCCACCACGGCCACCGCGATCTACTCCGTGTACATGGCGATGGTCTATCTGCTGGCCATGCCCGGCGGTTGGATGGCCGACCGCTTCTGGGGACCGCGCAAGACGGTCGCCATCGGCGCCGGTGTGGTCATCGCGGGCCACATCACGCTGGCCCTGCCCACCTCGGCGAGCTTCTTCGCCGGTCTCATACTGGTCGCGCTGGGCTCCGGCCTGCTGAAGGCGAACATCTCCACGATGGTCGGCCACCTCTATGACGGCCCGGAGGACCCGCGCCGTGACGGTGGCTTCACGCTCTTCTACATCGGCATCAACCTCGGCGCCTTCCTGGCCCCGCTGAGCATCGGCACCGTCGGCGAGAAGGTCAACTGGCACTTCGGGTTCACGCTTGCCGCCGTCGGCATGGCACTCGGCCTCGCCCAGTTCCTGCTCGGCACCCGCCATCTGAGCGCGGAGAGCAGCGTCGTCGCCCAGCCCGCGACGCCCCAGGAGCGGGCGTCCGCACTGCGCAAGGGCCTGATCTGGCTGATCGTCGCGGCCGTGTTCTACACCGCGCTCGCGCTGACCGGGAACTTCGCCAACTGGGCGCTGATGCCGATCACCATCGCCGGTCTGGTCATCCCGGTCGCGGTGCTGGCCCGTATGAAGCGCGACAAGGAGCTCACGGACCTCGAACAGTCCAAGCTCTCGGGCTACATCTGGTTCTTCGTGGTCGCCGCCGTCTTCTGGATGATCTACGACCAGAACGGCTCGACGCTGTCGATCTTCGGTGAGAAATCCACGACGAACGACCTGCTGGGCTTCCACTTCCCGACGTCCTGGTACCAGTCGCTGAACCCGGTCTTCATCATGGCGCTGGCCCCGCTGGTCGCCTCGGCGTGGCTGTGGCTGAACAAGCGCGGCAATGAGCCGAGCACCGCCGTCAAGTTCGCGTCCAGCCTCGCGCTGATCGGCGTCTCGTTCGGCGTCTTCCTCATCCCGCTGATCGACACCGCTGCCAACGGCGGCAAGGTCAGCCCGATGTGGCTGGTGGCGATCTACTTCGTCCAGACCGTCGGTGAGCTGTGCCTCTCCCCGGTCGGCCTGTCGGTCACCACGAAGATGGCGCCCGCCAAGTACGGCTCGCAGATGATGGGTGTCTGGTTCCTCGCGGTCACCGCGGGCGACTCGGTGGCGGGTCTGCTGACCTCGCCGCAGCTGAACGTCGACCTCAACACCTCGTTCTCGGTCGCCGTGGAGGCCTGCCTCGCGGTCCTCGCCGGCGTCGGCATCTGGACGTCCCGTAAGCGGGTCAAGCAGATGATGGGCAGCGTCAACTGACGCCGGCCGGCCCCGCACAACGGAAGGGGGCGTCGCACCACCGGTGCGGCGCCCCCTTCGTGCGTGCCGTGGAGGTACCGGGTCAGCGGACCTGTGTCCGGCGCCGCGGCAGGAACGTGAACACCGCGCCGCCCAGCAGGATCACGGTGCCGGCGACGAGACCGAGCGCGGTGAGCGCGCCGTGGTCACTCGCACCGGTCTCGGCGAGGCCGCCGCTGCTGCCGCCCGAGACACTGGCCGGTCCGGCGCTGCCGCCGGCGGCCGCCGCGCCGCCGGCGCCGCCCGCCGAACCGCCGGACGTACCGCCCGGCTGCGCCGAGGTGTCCAGGGCGAGTGAGACGCCCGGGTCCTTTTCCGGGGTGCAGGTAGTGGTCGTCCCGAGGGCGTTGACGGTGAGCACGCCCGGCGTGAGCGTGGCCTTGCCGGTGGCCCCCGGCTTGTAGGTGCCCTTCAGGTCAGGGATCTCGATCGGCTGGCCCGACTTGATGGGCCCGGCGTTCGTCGGCCCCTCGACCTTCACCGACCCCTTGTCCGCGCCGCCGACCTTGACGGCCATCGACGGTTTGACCGAGCCCTTGGGGATGTCCGCCGGGCTGTCCATGACGGACTTGCTGAACTTGACCGTCAGGTCGTAACCGCCGCCCTTCTTCACGGCGTTGATCCGGACCGGTGAGGTCGCCTTCTTGTCGCCGATCGGCGTCTTGCAGGCGTAGGGGACCTCGACCTCCTTGCCCTGGTACGCGGTGCCGTCGGGGTCGCCGCCGGAGCCTCCGGAGGTCGAACCGCCGGACGAGCCGGCGGACGTACCGCCGTCGGTGCCGCCCCCGGAGGACGTCCCGGCCGAACCGCCGCCCGTGGTGGTGCCGCCCGTGGTGCCGCCGGTCGTCCCCGTCGTGCTGCCGCCGGTGGTGCCCGACGTGGTGCCGGACGTGGTCCCGGACGTGCTGCCGCCGGTCGTGCCGCCGGAACCGCCCCCGCCGTCGGTCACCTTGATGGTCACCGCGGGCTGCACCGTCTCCTTGGGCGAGCACTTGGTGTCCGTCGAGATCGGCTGGTTGACGTTGATGTTGTAGAAGCCGGGCGTCAGGGTGACCTCACCCGGCTTCGCCAGCTTGAGCTTGCCCTTCATGTCGGACAGCTTCATCGCGCCGCCCTTGGGGATCGGCGGATTCTCCCGCGGTCCCTGCATCGCCAGATCGCCGGTCTGGGCCCCGGCCACCTTGATCGTGCCGGTCGGCTGGACGGTGTTCTCCCCCAGATCGAGGATGTCGGGGTTCTTGGAGGCCCCCTCGACGGTCTTCCAGACCACCTCGATCTCCTCGCCGACCTTCGCCGTCGCCGGCGCGCTGACCGCCACCTTCGTGGTGCCCTGGATCGGCGGCAGCCCGGATATCGGCGGCGGCAGACACTCCGTCTTGTACGACACCTCCGCGGCCTGGGCGGTCCCGGCCGCGGTCATGATGCCCGCACCCGCGAGCACCAGCGCGGCCGTCGCGGCCACCGCGGCTCTCCTCCGTTGCCTCATCACGCAGAACCTTTCGACGTAGGTCGTTCGGTTGATGTGGTGGTGGACGGTGCGGTGTCCGGGGTGAACCACGGCAGCGCGGCGGAGTCGTCCGGCGTACCGGTGCCGTCCCCGGCGCGCTCCCGCGCGGTTCGGTTCCTGATGCGTTTTCCGGCCGCGCCGGGCGGCCGGCCGGCGGCATGGGTGCGTCCGGCGCTCCGCGGCCGGCCCGCGGAGCACCCGTGGTCCCGGCCCGGCAGGTGCGGGCGGACCCGGTCCACGACGGCCATCCCGATGCGGAACACCGCCGTCGGGACCACCACGCAGAGCAGCACCCAGAACAGCGTCACGCCCCAGGGCCTGCCGGCCCCCCAGGGCTGCTCGACCAGGACCTTGCCGCCGTATTTGAGGGAGACCAGATAGTCCCCGTGCGCACCGGCAGGCAGCTCGACCGGCAGCCTGACCTCGGCCTTCTTCCCGGCGGGGACGGTCCCCCGCCACTGCTGCTCCGCCCACTGGGGCGCGAAGACCCCGTGGGAGGTGCCGACCTGGAAGACCGGGTCCTTGGCCGGCGCCGGGCCGAGATTGCCGACGGTGAACCGCAACTCGCGCTGCGCCGGGGCGCCGAACCAGGTCAGCAGGTTGCTGCTGCCCGTCAGCCGGGGCTGGGCGACGACCGCCAGCCGGCCACCGGTGGGCTCCTTGGGCAGCGGCGCCACCGGGTGGCCGGCCACGGTGAACGGCGCCTCCGCGTCGGCCGCCGCACCGGTCACGGTCGCCACATGCACCACACAGGGGCAGGGCTTGGGCGGTTCGGCGACCGGAAGCTTCCGGCGGAACGCGCCATGCGCATCGGTGGTGACGGCCCGCCCCTCGCCGTTGGCGCAGGCGTTGGTGCCGCCGATCATGTTCTGTCCGCAGATCAGCAGCGTGAGCAGCGCCTTGGGCCGCCAGCCGCGGCCGGTGACGGTGACGCTGCCGCCCTTGCCCGCCTCCTTGGCGGAGAGCCGGACGCTGGGTTTGGCATCGGCGGCGCTGGCGTACGGGGCGGAGGCATACGGGACTTGGGCGGACGCATACCGGGCGTCGGCGGTGGCGTACGGGGCGGCCTGCGCCGCGGCGGCCGGCAGCAGGGCGGGGGCGAGGGCCAGACCCAGCACCAGCGCGGCCGCGGCCCGCCGTCTCCCCAACGGTATGACACGCCCCGCCGCCCGGAGCGCCCCCACACGGGCCCCGCCGCTGCCCGCCCACCTGCCCGTACCCGTCTCACCGTTCACGCGCGCGCTCCTGATCCGCTGCTCGCCAACTCCGCTGCCGGGCCCGCCGCTTCTCCTGCGGGCGGCCGCGCCGCGCCGTCCCCGCTGCCCACGGGTTCGCCGCCCTGCCCGTCGCCCGTCCCCTTGGCACGGCGTCGGCGGCGGACGACCACCAAGCCACCCGCGCCCGCCAGGAGGAACACCGGCCCGGCGACGACGCCCCAGGGGAGCGCGGTGTACGAGGCGGTGGCGGACCCGTGCGCACCGCCGCCCGCGGTCACCGTGAGCCGCACCGTCACCGCGTCCAGCCCGGGCGGATCGGCCCAGGTCTCCGTCAGATCGGCGCTCTGCCCGGGGGCCAGCCGGTGCGGCAGGGTGCGGGCGGCCCGCCGCAGCACCGGGCCGAAGAACCCGTCGGCGCGCACCGCGAGCCGTGGGGTGAGCACCGTGTTGCCGCGGTTGACCAGCGTGTACCGGATGACCGCCGCCCCGCCCCGGCCGCGCACCACCACGTTCTCCACGGTCAGCGCGGCCAGCATCGGCCCGGTCACCCGCAGATGCACCGGTACGGTGTCCCGCCCGGCCGCGCCGCGCCCCGTGCCGCCCGCGGTCGCGACCAGCGCGGCGGAGTGCTCACCGGGGGCCGCGTCCGGCGGCACGGTCACCGTGAACGGGACGGTCGCCCGGGTGCGCGGCGGGACCGTCACCTCCTTGGCGGCGAACGCGAGCCATCCGCCGGAGCCGCGCAGCCGTACCGTGACGGCCCGGCCGCCGGGGTTGCGCAGGGACACCCGGTCGTTCATGACGGTGCCCGGCGCGCCCGCCAGGTAGAAGTACGGGCGGTCCCGGGCGCTCGGTGCGGCGCCGTCGGCGGGCGCGGGCGCGGCGGACCAGCCCGGCGGCGCCCCCGGTGCGGCGGCCGGCCGGGCCGCGGCGGGGCACAGCAGCACGGCGGCGGTCGCGAGGATCGCACCGCTGACCGCTGTGCGGGTACGGAACGGCATCGGCGGCTCCTGGTACGAGGGGGTACCTCCCCGTGCCGGCCGGGGAAGCGGGGCGTACGGGGAACGGCGGGGCACCGCGCGGGTCCTGGCCTCCCGCGCGGCGGGTCACACCCGCTGGTGACGGCGGGTCAGCCAGAGCGCACCGGCCGCACCGGCCAGCAGCACCGTGCCGCCGAGGGTGCCCAGCGCGACGGCGGAGTCCGCGGGTCCGGTCTGCGGCAGCTGCCCGCCGGCGGAGGCGCCGCCGGTGGCGGAACCGCCGGTGCTCCCCGAGGCGCCGCCGGACCCCTTCACGTCCAGGCTCAGCGCGGGCTGGGGATGGTTGCTGGGCGTACAGGTCGTGGTGGTGCCCAGCGCCTTGATGGTGAGGGTGGACGCCGTGAAGGTGACCTTCCCGCTGCCCTTGGGCGTGTAGGTGCCGCTCAAGTCACTGATCTTGATGGGGGTGTTGGCCGGAATGGCCTGGTCGTTCGGCGGCCCGGAGACCGGCACCGTACCGCTCTCCGCGCCGCCCAGCTGGATCAGCGCGGTCGGCTTCATGGCGCCCTTGCCCAGCTCGACCGGGCTGGAGGAGACGCCCTTCTGGAAGGACATGACGAGCTTGTACGCGCCGCCGCTCGCGGTGCTCTTGATGTCGATGGGCGAGACCGCGCCCTTGTTGCCGATCGGCGTTTTGCACTGGTAGTTGACGTCGACGACCTGGGCATGGGCGGCCGGTGCGGTGAGCATCACCGCGGACCCCGCCGCCATCGCCACGGCCACCGCGAGACCGGCCGCCCGGCCCGGGCGCCTGCCGTGCTGTTCGTAGAAGCGGGCCACCTCGGTTCCCCTTCTCCCGTGAGCGCGCCGCCGGAGGAAACTGACGGCACATCAGATTGGGCGCTCAAGGTACGCCGGGGACCTTGCCGAGGGAAGGCAATGCGCAGCCCCGATCGGCGCGGGGCCGGGGCGGCGGGGAAAACCGGCCCGGAGCGCGGCGGCCCGGAGGTGCCGAACGGAGGATTCCGCACACGACGAAGCGCGGGCCCACCGGCCCGCGCTCAACTCTTCCTCGGCGAAGCCGCCCCTTCAGGACGGCGCGGCGAGCTCCGCCCATACGGTCTTGCCCGCACCGTCGGCGTGGCGCACCACGCCCCAGTCCAGACACAGCCGCTGCACGATGAACATGCCGTGACCGCCCGGACGGCCCGGACGGTGGGGGCTGCGCGGCGCAGGCTGGCCCGCGCCGAGGTCACTGACCTCCAAGCGCAGCACTTTGCCGGTGCAGCGCAGCCGCAGCTCCTCGGGCCCCTCGGCGTGCAGACAGGCGTTGGTGACCAGCTCCGAGACGACGAGCAGCACATCCTCCGCCGCGGCCCGCCGGTCCGCACCGGCCGCCGGCAGCCAGCCCCAGTCGTGCAGGGCCTGCCGGGCGAAGTCACGGCCGCGCGCCACGGCCCCTCGGGCGCCCGCCAGGCGCAGCCGGCGGATCTGGCCCGCCGGAAGGGCTGCTGCCGGGGCGGCGGAAGCGCCGGCGCCGCCCGGCTCCGGGCCGAGATCGCCCGGCGGGTACGGCCGGGTGGTGCTCATCAGCGCTTCACCTCACCGATTCGCCTGTTCACGGAAAACAGATACTGACTGATTCAAGGATTCAGATGTCTCCTGCCCGACCGGGCGGTGAGAACACCCACTTCTTGGGTACGGAAGTTGTGACACGTACTACGTGCCCGGAATGCAACGTTCCGGGCTCCGCTGTCACGTCAGTCGGCCAGCGCCGCGTCGAGCGAGTCGTGCACCGTGAAGACCGCCTCGGCGCCCGTGATCTCGAAGACCCGGGCCACCACCGGCTGCATCCCCGCCAAATGCACCCCGCCCCCCTCGGCCTCCGCCTTCAGGCGCGCGCCGAGCAGCACATTGAGACCGGTGGAGTCCATGAACTCAAGGGGTGA
Organism: Streptomyces sp. P9-2B-2; assembly: GCF_030406865.1. Taxonomy (NCBI): domain Bacteria; kingdom Bacillati; phylum Actinomycetota; class Actinomycetes; order Kitasatosporales; family Streptomycetaceae; genus Streptomyces; species Streptomyces sp. P9-2B-2. Next base: position 3,662,859 of record NZ_CP129126.1, read on the forward strand.
GCAGTCCACCACCAGGCGTGCGTAGCCGTCGTCCACACAGCCTTCCAGTGACTCACGCAACAGATCAGCCGTATGGTGATCCAGCTCACCGGAGACCGTCACCACCGCGCTGGCGCCGTGATGGCGGATCTCGACGTGAAGCCGGCCCCGGCTTGCACTGCCGACCGTCCCGCGGTCCATGCGCGCGCACCCCTCTTGCTGTCTAGACGACTGTTTGCTTACCGACTGCGCTCCGTCGAACCCTACGCCTTCCCGACGCCCCTCGGTAGCCGAACAATCCGCATATTGCTCAATATACGGACAACACGCACTTGCCATCTTCAGCCAAAGCCAGGTAGGCGTAGAAGCACACATTCGAAACGGCCGGCTTTGGAGGCGCCGCACACCGCAGCTTCGCGTAGAGGCATCGGCAGCCATATGCCGAGAACGATGGAGGAGACCATGTCACCCCGGCTCGACGAATTGCGCACCGACGACACCCGGCAGTCCGCATCGTCGACACCCCCGTCCGACCCGACCGGACAGATCCCTTCCCAGCCGCAGCCTGCCGAATCAGATCTGGCAGGACTGACTGAGATCGATGATCTGCCCGAGATCCCGCCGTTCGACGAGGTGGGCCCGGTGGACGCGAGGGCTCTGTCCAAGACCCTCTTCGAGCGACTCGAAACGCTCGAGGAAGGCACCCACGAATTCGCGTACGTCCGCAACACCCTGGTCGAGCTCAACCTCGCGCTGGTGAAGTTCGCGGCCTCCCGGTTCCGCTCCCGCAGTGAGCCCATGGAGGACATCGTCCAGGTCGGCACGATCGGCCTGATCAAGGCGATCGACCGCTTCGAACTCAGCCGTGGCGTCGAGTTCCCGACGTTCGCGATGCCGACCATCGTCGGCGAGATCAAGCGCTTCTTCCGCGACACCAGCTGGTCGGTGCGGGTACCGAGGCGGCTTCAGGAACTGCGGCTGGACCTCGCCAAGGCCGGCGATGAACTCGCGCAGAAGCTGGACCGCGCCCCCACGGTGCACGAGCTCGCCACGCGCCTCGACATCAGCCGTGACGAGGTCGTCGAGGGGATGGCCGCGAGCAACGCGTACACCGCGAGCTCGCTGGACGCCCAGCCCGAGGAGGACGACAGCGAGGGCGCGCTGGCGGACCGCATCGGCTACGAGGACCACGGGCTCGAGGGCATCGAGTACGTGGAGTCCCTCAAGCCGCTGATCGCCGAACTGCCGCCGCGCGACCGGAAGATCCTCTCGCTGCGCTTCGTCGCCAATATGACGCAGTCCGAGATCGGCGAGGAGCTGGGCATCTCCCAGATGCACGTCTCCCGTCTGCTCTCCCGCACCCTCGTCCGGCTCCGCAAGGGGCTGATGATCGACGAGTGAGGGACCGCGGTCCCTGCCGGCCCACGCGGCCGGCAGTCGCCCGCGCAGAGGAGGGCCTGCCCCGGGGTACTCGGGACGGGCCCTCCTTTGCTGGTGCCCGCACGACGTCCGCCCCGGCTGGTGGCAGCCGGGGCGGACGTCATACGGGCTGCGAGGGCGTCAGACGCGCACTCCCTTGTGCCACACGGCCGATACGAGCGGGACGCCCGGCCGGTAGGCGAGGTGGACGTGCGAGGGCGCGTCCAGGAGGGCGAGGTCGGCGCGGGCGCCGGGAGTGATCCGGCCGACGTCCGTGCGGCGCAGTGCGCGTGCGCCGCCCGCGGTGGCCGCCCACACGGCCTCGTCGGGGATCATTCCCATGTCGCGGACGGCCAGCGCGATGCAGAACGGCATCGAACTCGTGAAGGACGAGCCGGGGTTGCAGTCCGTGGACAGCGCGACGGTGGCGCCGGCGTCCAGGAGCGGACGGGCGTCGGGCCACTGGGCGCGGGTGGAGAACTCGGCGCCCGGCAGCAGGGTGGCGACGGTGTCGGACTGCGCGAGGGCGTCGATGTCGGCCGCGCTGAGGTGGGTGCAGTGGTCGGCGGAGGCGGCGCCGAGTTCGACGGCGAGCTGGACGCCGGGGCCGTGGCCGAGCTGGTTGGCGTGCACCCGCGGCACCAGGCCCTTGGCCCGGCCCGCGGTGAGGACGGCGCGGGCCTGGTCGCCGTCGAAGGCGCCCTTCTCGCAGAAGACGTCGACCCAGCGGGCGTGCGGGGCGCAGGCGTCCAGCATCGGGCCGGTGACCAGGTCGACATAGCCGGCCGGGTCGTCGGCGTAGTCGGGCGAGACGATGTGCGCGCCGAGGAAGGTGACCTCGTCGGTGTGCTCGGCGGCGATACGCAGTGCGCGGGCCTCGTCGTCGACGGTGAGCCCGTAGCCGGACTTGGTCTCCTGGGTGGTGGTGCCCTGGCGGAGCGCCTCGGCGAGGTAGCGGGCGATGTTCGCGTGCAGGGCCTCGTCGGTGGCGGCGCGGGTGGCGGCGACGGTGGTGCGGATGCCGCCGGCGGAGTAAGGGCGGCCGGACATCCGGGCGTTGAACTCCGCGGTACGGTCACCGGCGAAGACCAGGTGGGAGTGGGAGTCGACGAAACCGGGGATGCCTGCCCGGCCGCCGGCGTCGACGGCGTTGTCGGTGGCGGGTGCTTTGCTGGAGGGACCGACCCAGGCGATGCGGTCGCCGTCGATGACGACCGCCGCGTCCTGGATCAGACCGAGGGGGCCTTCGCCGAGGGAGGGGTCGTTGGTGACGAGCTGGGCGATGTGGGTGATGGCGGTGGTGGGCGCGGAGGTCGTCGTCATCGCGGGGGTGTTCTCCTTCAGCCGCGTACGGCGGCGATGGATGCGGCGAGGGCGGTGGGTACGTCGGGGACAAGAGTGTGCACACCGTCCCGGACGATCTGCCGCCCGCCGACGATGGTGTGTCGTACGTCCGCCGCGGAGGCGGCGAATACTGCCGTCTCGGCGGCCAGCCGGGGCGGTGGCCCGGCGGTGCGTACGGAGTCCAGCGCGATCGTGGTGAGGTCGGCGAGCGACCCGGCTTCGAGGCTTCCGGCGTCGTCCCAGCCCAGGGCGGCGTGACCGTCGGCGGTCGCGGCGCGCAGCAGGGCGGCGGCCGTCCAGTGCCCGCGGGTGCGGGTGCGCAGCCGTTCGTCCAGCTCCATGGCGCGGGCCTCTTCGAGCAGGTCGATGACGGCGTGGCTGTCACTGCCGAGGGAGAGCGGGCTGCCCTGCTGCTGGACGCGGACGGCCGGGCCGATGCCGTCGGCGAGGTCGCGTTCGGTGGTGGGGCACATACACACGCCGGTGTGGGAGCCGCCGAGGAGCGCGATGTCCTCATCGGTGAGGTGGGTGGCGTGCACGGCGGTGGTGCGGGGGCCCAGCGCGCCGTGGTCGGCCAGCAGTTGCGTGGGGGTGACGCCGTGGGCGTCGCGGCAGGCGTCGTTCTCGGCGGTCTGCTCCGAGAGGTGGACGTGCAGCGGCGCCTGCCGTCCGCGGGCCCAGTCCGCGACGGTGTCCAGCTGCCCGGCGGGGACGGCGCGTACGGAGTGGATGGCGGCGCCGATCCGGGCGTGCGGGCGCTCCTTGAGCGCGTCGGCCCGCTCGGCCCAGCGGTCGGCGGTGCCGTCGGAGAAGCGCAGCTGGTGGTGGTTGGGCGCGGCCCCGAAGCCGGCCGAGAGATAGGCGGTGTCGAGGAGGGTGATGCGGATACCGGCCTCGGCGGCGGCGGCGAGCAGCGCCTCGCCCATGGCGTTGGGGTCGCTGTAGCGGGTGCCGCCGGGCGCGTGGTGCAGGTAGTGGAATTCGCCGACGCAGGTGATGCCGGCCAGCGCCATCTCGGCGTAGGCGGCGCGGGCGAGGGCGAAATAGGTGTCGGGGGTCAGCCGGTCGGCGACGCTGTACATGATCTCGCGCCAGGTCCAGAAGGTCCCGGTGCCGACCTGGACGGTGCCCCGCAGGGCGCGGTGGAAGGCGTGCGAGTGGGCGTTGGCGAGACCGGGGAGGGTCAGGCCGCGCAGCGCGGTGGCGCCGGGCGGCGGGGTGTCCACCCCGGTGCGGACGGCGGTGATCCGTCCGTCCGCGGTGTCCACGGCCACGCCCGGCTCGACATGGGTGCCGAGCCAGGCGTGTTCGAGCCAGTACGTCGTCGGTGTTGCCTGCGGCGTCAGTGGCACGCCAGCCCCTCCAGTACGTCGGCGAGTGCGGTGACCCCGGCGACGCAGTCGTCCTCGTCGGCCGCTTCGGCGGGCGAGTGCGAGACCCCGGTGGGGTTGCGGACGAAGAGCATCGCGGTGGGGACGGTGCCGGACAAAATACCGGCGTCGTGCCCGGCGCCGGTGCCCAGGACGGGCACGGCCCGCTCCCCCGTCTTGCCGAGGATGGCGCTCAGCTCGTCCCGCAGGGCGTGCTGGAACTCCACGACGGGGGTGAAGGATTCCCGGACGACGGTCAGGTCCACCCCGTCGCGGGCGGCGCGCTCGGCGGCGGCCCGCTCGATACCGGTGATCACCGTGTCGAGGGTCTCCTGGTCGGCGGCGCGGGAGTCGAGCCAGCCGCGGACCAGCGAGGGGATGGCGTTGACGCCGTTCGGCTCCACGCTGATCTTCCCGAAGGTGGCCAGCGCCCCGGCCAGCCGGGCCTGTTCGCGGGCGGCGAGCACGGTCGCGGCATAGCTGAGCATCGGGTCCCGGCGGTCCTCCAGCCGGGTGGTGCCGGCGTGGTTGGCCTCGCCCCGGAAGTCGAACCGCCAGCGGCCGTGCGGCCAGATGGCGGAGGCGATGCCGACCGGGTCGCCGGACAGGTCCAGGGCGCGGCCCTGCTCGACGTGGAGTTCGACGAACGCGCCGATCCGGGCGAGCCGTTCGGGGTCCGGGCCGATGGCCTCGGGGTCGTATCCGGCGCGCTCCATGGCCTGCGGGAGGGTGGTGCCGTCGCCGTCCCGCAGTTGGTGGGCGGCCTCGGTGGTCAGCGCCCCGGCGGCGAGCCGGGAGCCGACGCAGGCCAGGCCGAAGCGGGCGCCTTCCTCGTCGCCGAAGTTGACGATGGCCAGCGGCTTGTCGAACTCCGCTCCCCTGCCGCGCAGTTCGTCCAGCGCGGCGAAGGAGGAGACAACACCGAGCGGGCCGTCGTAGGCGCCGCCGTCCGGTACGGAGTCCAGGTGGGAGCCGGTGACGACGGCGTCGCCGGGGGCCACGTCCTGGTAGCCGGCGGCGCCGAGCCAGGCCCACTGGTTGCCGTTGCGGTCCAGTTCGTAGCTGAGCCCGCGGGCCTCGGCCTGGGCCCGGAACCACGCGCGGCAGTCGGCGTCGGCGCCGGTCCAGGCGTAGCGGCGGTAGCCCCCGGAGGAGGAGTCACGGCCCAGGGGCCGCAGCTCCTCCCACATCTCGTGGAACGAGGAGGTCACGCGCCCTCGCCTTCGCCCTCGCGCATCGGGATGCGGACGCCGCGCTCGGCGGCCACCTCGTCGGCGCGCTCGTAGCCCGCGTCGACATGCCGGATGACGCCCATGCCGGGGTCGTTGGTGAGCACCCGGCGGATCTTCTCGCCGGCCAGCGGGGTGCCGTCGGCGACGGTGACCTGCCCGGCGTGGATCGAGCGGCCCATGCCGACGCCGCCGCCGTGGTGCAGCGAGACCCAGGAGGCGCCGGAGGCGACGTTGACCATGGCATTGAGCAGCGGCCAGTCGGCGATCGCGTCCGAGCCGTCCTTCATGGCCTCGGTCTCGCGGTAGGGCGAGGCGACGGAGCCGCAGTCGAGGTGGTCGCGGCCGATGGCCAGCGGGGCGCGCAGGGTGCCGTCGGCGACCATCTCGTTGAAGCGCTCGCCGGCCTTGTCGCGCTCGCCGTAGCCGAGCCAGCAGATCCGGGCGGGCAGGCCCTGGAAGTGGACCCGCTCCCCGGCCATCTTCATCCAGCGGGCCAGCGACTCGTTCTCCGGGAAGAGGTCCAGGATCGCCTTGTCGGTGGCGGCGATGTCCCGGGCGTCGCCGGACAGCGCGGCCCAGCGGAACGGGCCCTTGCCCTCGGCGAACAGCGGCCGGATGTAGGCGGGGACGAAGCCGGGGAAGTCGAAGGCCCGCCCGTATCCGGCGAGTTGGGCCTCGCCGCGGATCGAGTTGCCGTAGTCGAAGACCTCGGCGCCGGCGTCCATGAAGCCGACCATGGCCTCGACGTGCCGGGCCATCGACTCGCGCGCCCGCTGGGTGAAGTCCGCGGGCTTCTCCGCCGCGTAGGCGGCCATGTCGTCGAAGTCGATACCGACCGGCAGATAGGCCAGCGGGTCGTGGGCGCTGGTCTGGTCGGTGACGATGTCGATCGGCGCGCCCTCGGCGAGCATCTGCGGCAGCAGCTCGGCGGCGTTGCCGAGCAGACCGATGGACAGCGGCTTGCGCTGGTCACGGGCCTCGACGGCGAGCTGGAGGGCGTGCTGGAGGCTGTCCGCCTTCACGTCCAGGTAGCGGTGCTCGATCCGGCGCTCGATGGCGCGCGGGTCGACGTCGACGCAGATCGCGACGCCGTCGTTCATGGTGACGGCGAGCGGCTGGGCGCCGCCCATGCCGCCGAGGCCGGCGGTGAGGGTGATCGTCCCGGCCAGCGTGCCGCCGAACTTCTTCGCCGCGACGGCCGAGAAGGTCTCGTAGGTGCCCTGCAAGATCCCCTGGGTGCCGATGTAGATCCACGAACCGGCGGTCATCTGCCCGTACATGGTCAGGCCGAGGGCCTCCAGGCGGCGGAACTCCTCCCAGTTGGCCCAGTCGCCGACGAGGTTGGAGTTGGCGATGAGCACCCGCGGGGCCCATTCGTGCGTCTGCATCACGCCGACCGGCCGGCCGGACTGGACGAGCATCGTCTCGTCCTGCTTGAGCGTGGTGAGCGTGCGCACCATCGCGTCGAAGGAGCGCCAGTCACGCGCGGCCTTGCCGGTGCCGCCGTAGACGACGAGCTGGTCCGGGTGTTCGGCCACCTCCGGATCGAGGTTGTTCTGAAGCATGCGCAGCGCGGCTTCCTGCTGCCATCCCAGAGCACTCAGCTCCGTACCGCGCGGTGCCCGCACGGGTCGCGGTCCCGACATGGGCCGTGCCTCCCTGACGTCGATTGGATTGAGCTATTCACATACTGGGGTCGATGAATAGCGCTAGTCAACAGGGCGCGGCGCGCCACTCCCGGCGACCGGCGCGAACCGGCCGAGCCGTCCGAGATTTTCGACTTGCCCACCGGGAAAGTCTGCGTTAACTTTCCTAGTGGGCAAGTTAACGGGGAAGGCTCGACCGCCTTGGGGAGGCGATGACCATGACCACGACCGTGGATGCCGAACAGGCTTGGCAGGATCTACAGCGCATCCGGGTGCCGCAGGAGCGGGTGTACGACGAAATCGAGAGAACCGCCCAGGACGACACCAGGGCGTCGTACACCACCGCCGCCATCATGTGGGTGTTCCTCGCCGTCTCCGGCCTGGATCTGCCCGGGTGGGCGTTCTGGCTGACGCTGACCGCCTATGTCGCCGTGCTGGGCACCCTGGCGGTGGTCTACAACCGCCGCACGCGGATCCGGCTGCACCGCTCGCGCCACAGCTGGCGGTCGTTCGCGACCTTCTTCGCGGGCATGGTGGTGACTCTCGTGGCCATCCTGCTCTCCGGCCTTTTGGTCGAGTGGCTGGCGCTGCCGTTCGGCAGCCTGATCCAGGCCACGGTCTCGGCGGCCACCTTCCTGCTCTTCATTGGCCCGGCGAACCGCTGGGCGGTCAGCACGCTCCGCGACCGGGCCGGCAGAGCCACCCACGAGAAGGGGGTCCGATGAGCACCCCGAGCGGCTTCGACGAACTGATCCACCCCTCCACCCGGCTGTCCGTGGTGGCGCTGCTCGCCGCCACGGAATGGGCCGACTTCCCCTTCATCCGCGACAGCCTCTCGCTCAGCGACTCCGCGCTCTCCAAGCAGCTGCACACGCTGGAAGAAGCCGGATATCTGGAGATCCGCAAGGAGGGCGGCGGCCGCAAACGCCGCACCAAGGTACGGCTGACGAGCCGCGGCCGGACCGCCTTCGAGGGACATGTGGCCGCGCTCCGCGCCATCGTCGAGGGCGCCGGGCCCGCCGCCGCTGCCGGGCAGACGCCGCAGGCCGCCGACGCGACGGCAGCAACCACCCAGCAACGGCAACACCACGCGAAGGCGGGCCGATGACGACGACCGACCACCAGCCCGCAGACCAGGCCGTGACGACTCCGGCGCCCACGGGCTCACCCACCCCCCAACCCGTCATCCGGGTACGCGACTTGCGGATGTCGTACGGCGGCGCGCATGTCCTGCACGGCATCGACCTGGACATCCACCGCGGCGAGATCTTCGCGCTGCTCGGCCCCAACGGCGCCGGGAAGACCACCACCGTCGAGATCCTGGAGGGCTTCCGGCAGCGCTCCGCCGGCGAGGTCGCCGTCCTGGGCACGGACCCGGCGCGCGGCGACGACGCCTGGCGGGCGCGGATCGGCCTGGTCCTCCAGTCCTGGCGCGACCACCGCCGCTGGCAGGTCGCCGAGCTGCTGACGCACTTCGCCACCTACTACCCGCAGCCGCGCGACCCGGCCGAACTCCTCGCCCTGGTGGGCCTCACCGAGCAGGCCCGCCAGCAGGTCGACCGGCTCTCCGGCGGCCAGCGCCGCCGTCTGGACGTCGCACTCGCCATCGTCGGCCGCCCCGAACTCCTCTTCCTGGACGAGCCGACGACCGGCTTCGACCCCGAGGCCCGGCGCGACTTCCACGATCTGGTCGAACGGCTCGCCCGCGACGAGGGCGTCACCATCCTGCTCACCACGCACGATCTGGCCGAGGCCGAGCGGCTGGCCGACCGGATAGCGATGCTGGTCAACGGCCGGATCCGGGCCCACGGCACGCCGTCGGAACTGGCCCGCAGGGCCGCCGCCCAGGCCGAGGTCCGCTGGACGGCACCCGACGGTACGGCCCGGCGCGAACGCACCGAGGACCCGTCCCAGCTGGTCTGGGAACTCCACCAGGAGACGGGGGGACCGGTCGCCGACCTTGAGGTCCGGCGGCCGACGCTGGAGGACACCTATCTGCACATGGTCCACCGGGACGCCGGGGACGGCACCGGGACCACGGACGCGAGCGAGGCCGGGGCCTCGGACGGGGAGAAGCGAGCCGCATGAGGGGGACCGACGTGACAGCCGGGACGGACACGACAGCAACGACAGGCACGACCGAGGGGGCCGGCACCACACGCACCACGCCCCCGGCGGGCACCACCGGCCCGGCCCGCCCGACTGCGGCGGCGCCCGGGGACGCCGCCGCCCCGCGCCCCCGCCGACGCTACTGGCGCGCCGGCGTCCTGCGCGGCGGCATCGAGCTGCGCCATCTCCTGCGCAACCCCAAGGAGTTGAGCGGCCATCTGGTCAATGTCGTCGTGGCCCTGGTGCTCGCCGGCTACCTCAGCGACAAGGTGCCCGGTACCCAGGTCCCGATGGCCCATCTGACGCTCTCGGGCTTCGCCGCCTATCTGCTGTTCCAGATCGGGCTGGTCAACCTCCCGCAGATCCTGGTGACCGAGCGCGAGGAGGGCGCGCTGCTGCGGCTGCGTGCCACCCCCGGCGGCATCCCGGCCTACCTCGTCGCCAAGTCTCTGCTGGTGGTCGCGATGGCGTTCGGCACGCTGGTCCTGCTGCTGGGAACGGCCGCACTGCTGGTGGACGGCCCGCTGCCGCACGGGCCGGGAGGCTGGCTGACGCTGCTCTGGGTCAGTGTGCTCGGCCTGCTCGCCGTGGTGCCGCTGGGAGCGGCCATCGGCGCCGTGCTCCCGAACCCCCGTGAGGCGCTTGCCCTGATCATGCTGCCCGTCATGACACTGCTGATCACCTCCGGGGCGATGTTCCCGCTCAGCGCGCTGCCCGAGACGGTCCAGAAGATCGCCTCCGTCTTCCCGCTGAAGTGGATGGCGCAGGGCCTGCGCTCGGCCCTCCTGCCGGACGCCGCCCGCGCCGCGGAACCAGCCGGCTCCTGGGAACTCCCGACCGTGGCCCTGATACTCACCGCCTGGGCCGTCCTCGGCTTCCTCCTCGCCATCCCCCTCCTCCGCCGCGCCGCCCGCCGCGAATCCGGCTCCCGCCTCGCCGAACGCCACCGCAAGGCGTCGCTGAGCGGGGGGCGGGGGGCCTGAGGAGAGCGCCCACCCAGACCGTGTCGCCGACCGGGCGGCCTGCGACCGAGGCTGCGGGCGCCTGGGCGGCGCGGGGACTGTCTGCACGGGGGGGGGAGCGGACGGTCTCGGCGGCTGCCTGGCGGCCTGGGCGGCTCGGGGACCGTCCGTACGGGGGGCGGACGGTCTCAGCGGTGGCTTGGGCGGCCGAGCGGGGGATGGGCGGCGGAAGCCCGGGGCCGGGAGCCTGGCGCCGGGGTGGCTGGGGCCCGGGCCGCCTCCTCGCAGCCAGAACCGGCTCCGGAGACCCGGACGGCCAGGTCCTGGCCAGGCGGCCCCAGCGCGCTCCCGGGGCCAGACAGGCGGACGCCGGGCGGGTCCGGAGTGGTGCCGGGTGGGGCAGGGCCCGGACCGAAGCCGGAGGCGGCGGCCCGCGCGGAGGCTCGGGAGTGGCCTGACCAGCGTCTTCTCCGGCGCCGCTGGCAGGACACCGGTGTGCGTTGGCGTCGTACCCCCAGCCAATGATGGAGTTGAGTCATGACGTTCACGGACCGGGACCGAGCCGTAGAGGCAGCCGTTGCGCGGGGGCTGGTGGGGGCCGGGGAGCCCGTGGCCGGGCTGCTGGACATTGCCGGGATCCGGCGTTCGGCAGGTGAACTCCGCGCCGCGTTCGAGGAGTTCACCGCACCGGGCACCCCGGTCCTGCACGCCTTCGCGGTGAAGGCCGCCTCGCTCGTGCCCGTACTGAAGCTGCTCGCGCAGGAAGGGCTGGGCTGCGAGGTAGCCAGTCCCGGTGAGCTGGCGCTGGCCCGTGCCGCCGGGGTGCCGGTCGCGCGGACCGTCCTGGACTCACCCGCCAAGACCCTCGCCGAGCTGCGTGAGGCGCTGGCCCTCGGGATCGCCGTCAATGCCGACAACCCGGAGGAACTGGCGCGGATCGACGCGCTGATGGCCTCCGCGCCGAGCTCCGCGCCCATCGGCGTGCGGGTCAATCCGCAGATCGGCGGCGGCACCATCGGGGCGATGAGCACCGCCACCGACACCTCCAAATTCGGGGTCGCGCTGCGTGACGAGGGCGCCCGCGAGTGGGTCGTCAACGCCTTCCTCGCCCGCCCCTGGCTGACCCGGCTGCACGCCCATGTCGGCTCCCAGGGCATGCCGCTGGAGCTGATGACCGCGGGCGTACGGGCTCTGTACCTGCTGGCCGAAGAGATCAACGAGAAGGCCGGCCGGCGCCAGATCGACACCCTCGACATCGGCGGCGGTCTGCCGGTGAATTTCTCCTCGGACGCCCAGACGCCGACCTACCGCGAGTACGCCGCGCTGCTGCACTCGGCCGTGCCGGGGCTGCTGTCCGGACGCTACGGCCTCGTCACCGAGTTCGGCCGCTCACTGCTGGCCAAGCACGGCACGGTCCTCGCCCGCGTCGAGTACGCGAAGTCGGCCGGCGGCCGGCCGATCGCGGTCACCCACGCCGGCGCGCAGGTCGCCACCCGTACGGTCTTCGTCCCCGAGGCCTGGCCGATCCGGGTCGCCGGTTACGACGCCGAGGGGCGCCCCAAGACGGGCACTCCGGTCGGCCAGGACATCGCGGGGCCGTGCTGCTTCGCGGGTGACCTGGTCGCCGAGAACCGGCCGCTCCCCCTCCTGGAGGCCGGCGACCACGCCGCCCTCCTGGACACCGGCGCGTACTACTTCTCCACCCACTTCGCCTACAACTCCCTCCCCCGCCCCGGGATTTACGGCTACGCCCCGGACTCCGACGGCGCCATCCGCTTCGCGACCATCCGCACCCCGCAGACCCTGGAGGAACTCACGACGGAGAGCGGCTCGGACCACGCGGCAGCCCTCGACGACCTCGGCCGACGGCCGTAGCCGAGCCCCTGGCGGCAGGGACGGTAGGGAGCCACGGCCAAGGGTCGCCGCCGAGAGGCGTGACCGGGAGACAGGACCGAAAGCCGGGGAGCGAGAGCCGGGATCTGAGGCCCAGGGACCGAGGCCGGAGGCCGACGCCGGGCACCCGCCGACCAGCAGCGGTTGCCGTCCGGGAGCAACGTTCCGGAGCCGCTTCCGGGAGCGGCGTACCCGGCAACATCCAGGATCGGGGACAGCACCCACACCCCACGGGACGCCACCGAAACGGGTGAGCCCGGCCCCGCCCGGCCCCGCCCACTCCCCTACCTCACTCCACGAACAACCCCCGGGCCGCCGCCCTCGCGTCGAACTGTTCCAGGCGGGCCTGGGCGTCGGGCAGGGCGTCGCACATGGCTTCCAGGAGGACGCGGCCCAGGAGCATGGGGGCGCAGGCCGTGTCGAAGGCCAGGCCGGTGCCGACGGGGGCCGGGAGGAGGAGGTCGGTGTGGTGGGCGACGGGGGCGAAGGCGCTGTCGGCGACGGTGACGACGGTCAGACCGGCGGTGCGGGCGTACTCCAGCGCGTCGACGACCTCGCGGGGATGGCGGGGCAGGGCGAAGCAGAGGAGGGCGCTCGCCCCGGCGCGTACGGCGGCGTCGATGCGGTCGGTGAGCATGGTGCCGCCCTCGTCGAGCAGCCGGACGTCGGGGTGGACCTTGCGGGCGAAGTAGCTGAAGCCGGCGGCCTGGGCGGTGGCGGCGCGCAGGCCGAGGACGGGGAGCGGGCGGGAGGCGGCGAAGAGGCGGCCGGCCTCGATCACCGGGGACGGGTCGGCGAGGGCGGCGGCGAGATGGCGGAGGTTGTCGATCTCGGCCTGCACGGCCTGCTGGTACTCGTTGTAGGAGCCGGTGTCGTCGGGCTTGTCCGTGGGGGCGACCTCGCGCAGATGGCGGCGGAGCGCCGGGTAGCCGTCGAAGCCGAGGGCGACGGCGAAGCGGGTGACGGACGGCTGGCTGACACCGGCCAGTTCGGCCAGTTCGACGCTGGAGAGGAAGGGCGCGTCGGCGGCCCGGCGCACCATGCAGTGGGCGATCCGCCGCTGGGTGGGGGTCAGCCGGTGCCCCTCGAAGAGCTTCTGGAGCCGGGCGGCGGTGCCGGTGTCCGTACCGGTCTCCGCACCGGCCTGCACACCAGGGGCCACGCCCGCATCCACGCCAGGGGCCGCACCGGCATCCCGCCCGACGCCCGCACCGGCATCGCGTCCACCGTCCGCACCCGGGTTCTGCCCGCTCTCCACACCGGCGTCCCGCCCGGCATCCGCACCCGCGTCCGCCCGCGTGCCCCGCGTCGTACCGGCCCGGTCCCGCGGCCCGTCGCCGGCCGCTCCGCCGATGCCGCCGCCGTTGTCCGCGTCCCCGCTCATCGCCTCTTCTTCCCGGCCCGGTCGGGGGCCTTGTCCTGTGTCGACCGACTGTACGGAATTCCTGGCCCGCTCCGGTCCGGGGTACGCCACGCGATCCGTCCGTACTGGAGCGCCCCGGGCGTCGGCGGCCGCGGCGCCAGCCGTCCGTACGGGACCACGCCCAAGCCCCTCATGTCCCCACCCGGCCCCGCACAACTCCCACCAACACCCCCTCACACAGCTCCCGCCAAAGCCCCCTCACACCCCCGCCATCCCATCCAGCAATCCCATCGCCACCGCCACATCATCAGTCAGCGGGCGGTCCTCCATCCGCGGGTCGAGGGCTTCCGCGGCGAGCGAGAAGGCGGTGGCGAGAGGCAGGCCCGGGTCGGGTTCCAGGGAGCGCATGCGCAAGGCGCGTAGGGCGGCGACCAGTTCGCAGGCGAGGATCTGGCGGTAGTAGGTGCAGGCGCGCAGGGCCTGGCGGGCGCCGAGGGAGGCGAAGCTGGCCTGTTCCTCGACGCCGCGGGAGAGGACGGCGTGGCCGAGTGAGGCCGGGTGGGAGACCGCGCGCATCTCGCCGAGCGCCGCACCGGCCGCGTATTCGAGGATCATCACGCCGGAGCTGGCGGGCGCCGCGTCGCCCAGGAACGGCCGCAGCCGGGTGAGGTCGGGCTCGGAGAGCGCGGCGAGCCGGGCGGTGGAGAGCCGGGCGGTCTGGAGGACGGCCAGCCGGAAGGTGTCCAGGGCGAGCGCGGCATGTGCGGCGTAGAAGTTGCCGTGGTGGTAGGCGGCCTGGTCCTCGATGCTGATCAGGGGGTTCTCGGCGGCGGCGTTCACCTCGACGGTCAGCACCCCGTCCAGGGTGTCGGCGGCGTCCAGTGCCGGGCCGTGGATCTGCGGCAGACAGCGGAAGCCGTACGGGTCCTGGATGCGGCCGAGGGGCGCGGTGGGGCGGGTCGGGATGCCGGAGAGGGTGCGCAGCCGGGCGGCGGCGGCCGTGGAGCCGGAGTGCGGGCGGGCGAGCATGACCGGTTCGGCGAAGGGTTCGTAGGAGCCGCCGACCGCGAGGAGGGAGAGCGCGGCGATCGGGAGCGAGGCGGCCAGCAGCCGGCGCAGTTCGTCGAGGGCGAGCGCGGACTGGCCGAAGGTGAGGGCGTTGCTGCTGATCAGGGCGAGGGCGTCGTTGTTGTCGAGGGCGATGGGGGCGGGGGCCCGGCCGCCGGGCTCGCAGTGCCAGGGGTGTTCGCCGGCCAGCGCGAGGCCGGTCTGGGCGAGCGCGGCCAGGTCGCCGGTGCCGACGGCGCCGTGTTCGTTGACGACGGGGTGGGCGCCGGCGTCCAGGGCGGTGAGCAGGGAGGTGATGACGGCGGGGTTCAGGCCCGCGCCGCCCGCCAGCAGCTGGTTGGCGCGTACCGCGAGCATGGCCCGGACCTCGCGGCCGGGCAGCGGGTCGCCGATCGCACCGGCGTGGCTGCGCAGCAGCCGCAGTCCGTGGTCGGCGTCGGCGGCCCCGACGTCCTGCGTGCGGTTGGCGCCGACGCCGGTGCTGCGCCCGTAGACCCGGCCGGTGGCGGCGAGACGGCGGGCGGTTTCCCAGGACTCCCCGGCGCGGGCGAAGGCCTTGGGGTCGGGCGCCGTGGGGTGTGCGGTGCGCTCGGCGAGGGCGGCGATATCGGTGGTGCGCAGAGCGCTGCCGTCGAGCGTGATGCGTCGGCCGTTGTCCAGCATGTGAGAAACCAAGGGGTTCAACTCCCTCTTTTAACGCGCTTTATGGATGGAAGTCCGACACCTCGTTCCGTACGGTGAGGCGACGTAACCGGCGGGGTAACAGGCGATTCGCTTCCGCCTATTGACTTCTATTCACGCGCCTATGACTCTGCATGACCATATGCAGGCCGGGCAAGGGGCAGCGGATGATCAAGTTCGACGCAGTCAGCAAGCGATACCCGAATGGCACCACCGCCGTGGACAAGCTGTCCCTGGACCTGCCCGAGGGCGGCGTCACCGTCCTCGTCGGCTCGTCGGGATGCGGCAAGACGACCACCCTGCGGATGGTCAACCGCATGGTCGAGCCGACCTCCGGCACGATCAGCGTCGGCGGCCGCGACATCCTGGAGGCGGACGCCGCCGAGCTGCGCCGCGGCATCGGCTACGTCATCCAGCAGTCCGGTCTCTTCCCTCACCGTACGATCCTGGACAACATCGCGACGGTCCCGCTGCTGCTGGGCTGGGGCAGGCGCAAGGCGCGCGCCCGCGCCGCCGAACTGCTGGAGCTGGTCGGCCTGCCCACCGACGCCGGCAAGCGCTATCCGCACCAGCTCTCCGGCGGCCAGCAGCAGCGCGTCGGCGTGGCCCGTGCGCTCGCCGCCGACCCGCCCGTCCTGTTGATGGACGAGCCGTTCGGCGCGGTCGACCCGGTCGTCCGCACCCAGCTCCAGAACGAGCTGCTGCGGCTCCAGGAGGAGCTGCGCAAGACCGTCGTCTTCGTCACCCACGACATCGACGAGGCGGTCCGGCTGGGCGACCGGATCGCGGTCTTCCGCACCGGCGGCCGGCTCGTCCAGTGCGCCGCCCCCGCCGAGCTGCTGGCCCGTCCAGCCGATGACTTCGTCGCCGGCTTCCTGGGCGCCGAGCGCGGTCTCAAGCTGCTCTCGCTCACCGGCCTCGCCGACGTGCCGTACGCGCCCGGCGGGTCCATACGCGCGGACGAGCCGGTCGGCGGGATATCCCGCGACGGCGACCGCTGGCGCCTGGTGACCTCCCCGCGCGGCGAACCGCTGGGCTGGCTGGACACCGACGCGCTGCCCGCCGGGGGCACCGCCGGCGAGGCCCCCCTGGAGGCCGTACGGCCGCTGCGCGACACCGACTCGCTCCTCTCGGCGCTCAACGAGGCCGTCTCCTCACCGGCCGCCGCGGTCGCCCGGGTCACCGCCGACGGGGTGCTGACCGGTCTCACCTCCCGCGACGCCATCCACGAACGGGCCGGCCGCAGCCACGCGGAGGCGGGCCGGGCGGCGGCCGCCACGGAGTCCGCCCCGGAGCCGCCCGCCTCCGAGGACGCCGCGCCCCGCAAGACCGCCTCCGCCCCGGAGCCCTCCGCATGACCATCGAGTGGGGCTGGTTCCCCGACCACGCCGACGAGATGGCCCGGCTCACCGCGGACCACCTCGCCACCGCCGTCCCCGCGGTCCTCCTCGGCCTGCTGATCGCACTGCCGCTGGCGGTCCTCGCACACCGGGTACGGCCGCTGCGCGGCTTCGTCCTCGGCGCGTCCAACATCCTCTACACGATCCCGTCCCTGGCCTTCTTCGTCCTGCTGCTGCCGGTCACCGGGCTGACCCGCACCACCGCGATCGTCGGTCTGACCGCGTACACCCTGGTCGTGCTGGTGCGGAACACCGTCGAGGGCCTGGACGCGGTCCCGGCCAAGGCCCGCGAGGCATCCCAGGCGATGGGGACCCGGCCGCTGCGCACGCTGCTCACCGTCGAGCTGCCGCTCGCCCTCCCGGTGATCATGGCGGGCGTACGCGTCGCCACCGTCATGTCGATCTCCCTGGTCAGCGTGGCCAGTTACATCGGCTACGGCGGCCTCGGCCAGCTCTTCACCGACGGCTTCCAGCGCAACTACCCCACCCCGGTCATCGCCGGTGTGGCCCTGACCCTGCTGCTCGCCCTGGTCGCCGACGCGCTGCTGGTGACCGTCCAATGGCTGTGCACCCCCTGGCGGCGCGGCACCACCTCCCGGCAGCGCACCTTCAAGTGGCGGAAGGCAGCGTGACGCGCCGATGCTCGAACTCCTGAAGAACCTCGCCGCCTGGCTCACCAGTCCGGCCCAGTGGTCCGGCCCCGAGGGCATCGCCACCCGCGTCCTGGAGCACCTGGAGTACTCGCTCCTGGCCACCCTCGCCGCGGCCGTGATCGCGCTGCCGGTCGGCCTGCTCATCGGGCACACCGGCCGCGGCGCCTTCCTCGCCGTGAACCTCTCCTCCTTCGGCCGGGCGCTGCCCACCGTCGGCCTGGTCACCCTGGTGTTCCTGGCGGGCGGGCTGAGCGTCTGGCCGGTGTATGTGTCGCTGGTCGCGCTCGCCGTGCCCGTGATCATCACCAATACGTACGCGGGCATGGCCGCCGTCGACCCCGAGGTCAAGGACGCGGCCAAGGGGGTGGGGCTGCGCGGCCGCCAGGTCCTCTGGCAGGTCGAACTCCCGCTCGCGCTGCCGCTGATCATGACCGGCGTCCGGCTGGCGACCGTGCAGGTCGTCGCCACCGCCACCATCGCCGCCTATGTCAGCTTCGGCGGGCTGGGCCGCTATGTCTTCGACGGCCTGGCGCAGCGCGACCTGGTGCAGGTCCTCGGGGGCGCGGTCCTGGTGGCCGTGCTCGCCGTCGCCGCCGACCTGGCGCTGGGCGGCCTGACCCGGCTGCTGTTCCGCGGCCGCCCCGCCGCCGCCCGCTGAGCATCCGCCGCCCCGTCCCCTCCGTACGTCCCGAGGAGTCCCGCCCATGAACCGTCGTACCGTCCTGACCACGCTCCTCGCCGGCGCCTCGGCCCCGCTGCTGGCCGCCTGCTCCTCCGGCATCACCTCCCTCAAGGGGGACGGCGTCGGCGGCGACAGCGGCAGCAGCAGCGGCGGCCTGACCATCGGCACCGCCAACTTCACCGAGAACCAGATCCTCGGCTACCTCTACGCGGGCGTGCTGAACGCCGCCGGGGTCGAGACCACCGTCAAGCCCAACCTCGGCTCCCGCGAGATCGTGGTCCCCGCACTGCGCTCCGGCGATATCGATCTGCTCCCCGAATACCAGGGCAGCCTGCTGCTCTACCTCGACAAGAAGGCCACCGAGACCGAGGCGGGGGCGATGCAGAACGCGCTGGCCACCGTATTGCCCGACGGCCTCGAAGTCCTCCCGTACGCCGCCGCCGAGGACCGCGACACCTTCGCCGTGACCCGGGAGACCGCCGACCACTACGGACTGAAGACGCTCGCCGATCTGCGCAAGGTCAACGGGAAGCTGGTCTTCGGCGCCGCCGCCGAGATGAAGAAGCGGGTCGTCGGGCTCGTCGGCCTCAAGGAGCAGTACGGCGTGGAATTCAAGGAGTTCAAGGCGCTGGACTCGTCCGGTCCGCTGGTCAAGGGCGCACTGAAGAAGGGCGACATCGATGTCGCCAATGTCTTCACCACCGACGTCGACACCGCGGAGAACGGCTGGGTGCTGCTCCAGGACCCCAAGCAGCTCATCCCCGCCCAGCACATCGTGCCGCTGATCGCCGCCCGCAAGGCCGACTCGCAGGTCCGCAAGGCGCTGGCCCGTCTGGGCAACACCCTCACCACCGCCCACCTCACCGAGCTCAACCGCCTCGTCGACAAGGAGAAGCAGGACCCGGACCGGGTCGCCGCGGCCTGGCTCAAGAAGCAGAAGCTGGACTGACCCCGGGGCCGCCGTAACGCGGCGGAAGGCCGAACAGCGGGAACAGCCGCTCGGTGTCCAGGAAGGACTGGAGGGCGGTGACCCGGCCGTCCGCCGTCTCGATGACCTGGATCGCCCAGGGCACACCGTCCGCGCGGTACTGCCCGAACGCCGGCCGGCCGTTCGCCCGGACCGGCACCAGATGCGACCCCTCACAGCCCTCGCCCGGCCCGCGCAGCCACTTCAGGATGTCGGCGCGGCCGCGCAGCCACAGGGCGTACGGCGGCATGGACAGCGTGGAGTCCTCGTGCAGCACGGCGGTGAGCGCGTCCATGTCGAACCGCTCGAAGGCGTCGACATAGCGCCGCAGCAGCGCCTCCTGAGCGTCGTCCAACGGCGGCGGCGCGGCGTCGGCGGCATGGTCACCGGACGCGGCGAGGGTGGCCCGGGCCCGCTGAAGCGCGCTGTTGACCGACGCGACCGAACTCCCCAGCAGCTCCGCGACCTCGCTCGCCGACCAGCTGAGCACCTCCCGCAGGATCAGCACCGCCCGCTGCCGGGGCGCCAGCCGCTGGAGCGCGGAGATGAAGGCGAGCCGGATCGACTCCCGGGCGACGGCGGTCTCCGCCGGATCCCCGGCGGACGCCAGCACCCGCTGGTCCGGGACCGGTCCGATCCACGTGGTCTCGGGCAGCCCCGTGATCGGGCCGTCCACGCTCGACGGGGAGGCGAGATCCATCGGCCGGGCCCGGCGCTGGCTGCCCTTGAGCAGGTCCAGGCAGACGTTCGTGGCGATCCGGTAGAGCCAGGACCGCAGCGAGGAGCGCCCCTCGAACCGGTCGTAGCTCCGCCAGGCCCGCACCATCGTCTCCTGCACGGCGTCCTCGGCCTCGAACGCCGACCCCAGCATCCGGTAGCAGTAGCCGGTCAGTTCGGTACGGTGCGCCTCCAGCCGGTCCACCGGCTCCCCCTGCGGCACGCCCCGCCCGGCACCCTCAGCCGTCACGACACCCTCGCCCGCCACGGCTTCACCCACCGAGGACCGCTTCATCGAGGACCCGCCCCTCCGCCCATCGGCCGACCACCGCCACACACGCCCCGACCGTACCGGAGCACCCGGCACCAGTCTGCTCCCCGGCGGGGCACCGTGCAGCCGGGGGCGGGCGATGGCAGGGCGCGGTAAGGGCGTCCGGCCCGCCCGCTCACCCCCGCCCTGGCTTTGCCGCCGACCCCCGTTCCGAGAGGCGGGGGGCGCAGAGGATGCGTTTGCGGCGGACGCGGCGGCCCTCGATGGCGGCGACGGCAAGGCGGGCGGCCTCCTTGGCGATCTCGGCCAGGCCCCAGTCGACGGTGGTCAGGGGCGGGGTGAGGACCCGGGAGACGGGGTGGTCGTCGAAGCCGACGACGGAGAGGTCGCGGCCGACGGTGAGGGCGGCCTCGGCGGCGGCCGCGTAGACGCCGTAGGCGATGGAGTCGGAGAAGCAGAAGACGGCGGTGGGCGGGGCGAGCGCACCGGCCGGGCGGCGGCCGTCCGGGCTGTTGGCCAGGACGCGGCGGGCCATCGCGGTCGCCGCGTCCAACTCCTGGGGGCAGGGCAGGACTTCGGCCTCGATACCGAGACGGTCGGCGGCCTCGCGGACATAGACGTCGGCGGGGCGGTCGGGGGTGGAGGGGCCGGTGGGGGTCAGCACGGTGATCCGGCGGTGGCCCAGCCCGCGGAGGTAGTCGAGGACGGCGTCGATGCCCGCGCGGTTGTCGAAGAGCACCTCACCCGCCGTACGGGCCCGGCTCAGCGCGTCGCCGATGGACACCACGGGCACCGCGTCGGCGATCTTCGACCAGCCCTCGGCGGAGGGGTCGACGGGCGAGACCAGCAGACCGTCGACCCGCTGGTCGCGCAGCTGCTTGGCGAGGGCCAGTTCGCGCTCGGGGTCGCCGCCCGCGTCGAGGATCAGCGCATAGCGGTCACCGGCCAGCAGCTCGCGCCCTATGGCCGCCATCAGCTGCTGCTGCCACAGGTCCTGAAGGTCACCGGCGAGCACCCCGACGGTGCTCGTACGGCCGCTGGCGAGGGCGCGGGCGATCGGGTCGGCCTCGTAGCCGAGCTCGGCGGCGGCCCTGCGCACCCGCTCCTCGGTCTCCTTGGAGACATGCTTGCCGCGCAGTGCGTAGGAGACGGCGGCGGTGGAGAGTCCGGTGGCCTCGGCCACCTCGCGGAGGGTGGTGCGCTTATTGGGCCTGGCCATGTCCGGAAGCCTACCCAAGGAGGGCGCCGCACCCGGCCACGATCGGGCCTTCCCGGTGGGGTCCACGGCCCGGCGGCTCGGGCACGGCCTTGACAGCGGAAGCTGTTAACCGTTTCACTTAAGCGCATCAGTTAATCGGTTAAGTTAAGCGGTTCAGGGGCGGCAGACAGGCGGGCAGCCGTTCCGCATACGCCGGCCGCCCGCCCGACCACCCGGCGGTCCGTCCGACCGCGCCGTCCCGGAGGGAGGCCCGTGGCCACCGACGTCCACCAGCACATCTGGCCGCCCGAGTTCCTCGCCCTGCTGCGGTCCCGCACCGCGCCGCCCCGGCTCGACGGCTGGACGCTGCATCTGCCCGGTGAGCCGCCGTACGCCGTCGACCCCGCCGACCACGACATCGCGGCCCGCACCCGGCTCGCCCGCGCCGACGGCCTGGACCTCGCCCTGGTCTCGCTCTCCAGTCCGCTGGGCATCGAATATCTGCCGCCCACGGAGGCCGCCCCGCTGCTCACCGCGTTCCACGACGGCGCGCTGGAGCTGCCGGCCCCCTTCGGCGTCTGGGCCTCGGCCTGCCTCTCCGCCCCCGAGCCGGACACGGAGGCGCTGCGGCGCGAGCTGGCGCGCGGCTGCGTGGGCCTCCAGCTCCCCGCCACCGCACTCCTCGACGCCACGGGCTGGGACCACTGCGCACCTCTGCTGGACGTCGCCGTGGAGCACGACAAACCGCTGTTCGTGCACCCCGGGGCGGCGCCCACCCTCCCCCAGCTACCGCTGGGAGGTGCCCCCATCCCGCCACCGCCCCGAGCCGACGCTGCGCGGCCCCTTTCGACTGCCCAGCCCACCGCGCCCGCCTGGTGGCCCGCCCTGGTCCCGTACGTCCAGCAGCTGCACGCCTCCTGGTTCGCCTTCCGCGCCTTCGGCCGGCCGCGCCACCCGGATCTGCGGGTCTGCTTCGCCGCGCTGGCCGGTCTGGCGCCGCTGCACGGGGAGCGGCTGGTCGCCCGCGGGGGCGGCCGGGACCGCGGCCGGGTGGACTACCGCGCCTTCTACGAGACCTCGTCCTACGGAACCCGTGCGGTGGACGCGCTCGTACGGGCCGTCGGCATCGACGTGGTGGTCAGCGGCAGCGACCGCCCGTACGCCGCGCCCGTCCTTCCCGACCTCGGCGCGGACGCCGCCGTCCACGCCCTGCGCCATGCCAACCCGGCCCGCCTGCTGGGCCCGACGAAAGGAGCCCGCCCATGACGGACACCGCCTCCCAGGCCGACACCGCCCGTGAGGTCCCCGACGGCGAGCAGCCGTTCACCGCACTGCCCGAGCGCAACCTCGACAAACGTGAGCTCCAGGCCCTGGTCGACGAGCTGGCCGCGCGCCCGGAGCTGTGGCGCGAGGAGGTCGCCTTCTCCGACACGGAGCGGCACTACGCCTCGCTGCACCGCGACGAGTTCGTGGACGTCTGGCTGCTGTGCTGGACCCGGCAGAACGACACCGGCTGGCACGACCACGACCTCTCCTCGGGGGCGGTGCGCGTCGTCCAGGGCGTCCTGACCGAGTCCAATCCGCGGATCGGCGGCGAGCATCTGGCCACCCCGGTCGGCGCGGGCTCCTCGTTCTGCTTCGGGCCGGACCACATCCACCGCCTCACCGGCGCGACCGACGACGCGGTGTCGGTGCACGCCTACTCGCCCCCGCTGTGGCGCCTGGGCCAGTACGACATCACCGAGGACGGGCTGATGCGGCGGGTGTCGGTCTCGTACGCCGATGAGCTGCGGCCGATGGACGCGGCGGCGGCCGCCTGAGCGGACCGCCGCCCCGGCCGTTACCAGCAATTAACCGCGGTAATCGATCCCACCTATTGACCTTCCATTCATCGGAGTCGATCCTGCATGGATCCATACAGGCGCGACCCGAGGCGGATTCATGGCAGGTGTGGTCGAACAGCGCTCCATCGACGTCGTCCCCGACGACGAACGGCACGGCAGCGCGGTCAGCCAGTTCACGCTCTGGCTGGGCGCCAACCTCCAGATCACCGCCGTCATCACCGGCGCGCTGGCCGTCGTCTTCGGGGCGAACGCCTTCTGGTCGCTGATCGGGCTGCTGCTCGGCAACCTCCTGGGCGGGGCGGTGATGGCCCTGCACTCGGCGCAGGGGCCGCGGCTCGGACTGCCGCAGATGATCACCTCCCGGGCCCAGTTCGGGGTGCGCGGGGCGGTGGTCCCGCTGGCGCTGGTCATCGTGATGTACATCGGCTTCTTCGCCAGCGGCAGCGTGCTGGCCGGGCAGGCGGTCGGCGAGCTGACCCACCTCGGCGAGACGCCCGGGATCGTGCTCTTCGCCGCGGTCACCGCCGTCGCCGCGGCCGTCGGCTACCGCCTGATCCACACCCTCGGCAAGATCGCCGGCCTGATCTGCGCGCTGACGTTCGTCTACCTCGGCATCCGGCTGGTGCAGCGCGCCGACCTCGGCGCGCTCCTCGCCGACCACCGCTTCGGGCTGCCGGTCTTTCTGCTCGCCGTCTCGCTCTCGGCCTCCTGGCAGCTGGCGTTCGGCCCGTACGTCGCCGACTACTCGCGCTACCTCCCGCGGCACACCTCGGCGCGTGCCACCTTCTGGTGGACGCTGTCCGGCTCGGTGCTCGGCTCGCAGTGGTCGATGACGTTCGGCGCGCTGGCGGCCGCCTCGGCGCCGGCCGCGTTCGTGGGCCACGAGGTCACCTACATCGTGGGCCTGGGCGGCGCCGGACTGATCGCCTCGTGCCTCTACTTCGTCATCGCCCTCGGCAAGCTCACCATCAACATCCTCAACACCTACGGCGGCTTCATGTCGCTGGTCACCAGCGTCAGCGGCTTCCGTGGCCAGCGCACCCTGTCGCCCCGCGGCCGCTCCGCCTACATCGCCGGGATCATGGTGGCCGGCACCGCCGTCGCGCTCCTGGGCAAGGACTCGTTCCTGACGTCCTTCAAGGACTTCCTGCTCTTCCTGCTGACGTTCTTCACGCCCTGGTCGGCGATCAACCTCGTCGACTACTACCTGATCTCCAAGGAGCGTTACGACATCCCGGCGCTCAGCGACCCGGCGGGCCGCTACGGGGCCTGGAACGTCCGGGCCCTGACGGTCTATGTCCTCGGGGTGCTCGCCCAGCTCCCGTTCCTGGCCACGCACTTCTACACCGGCCCGCTGGTGGCACCGCTCGGCGGCGCCGACATCTCCTGGCTTATCGGCCTCGCCGTACCGGCCGTCCTGTACTGGCTCGCCGCCCGCCGCGACACCGCGCGCACGGTGGCGCCCGGCCCGCGCCAGGAGGAGCCCTCCCCCGCCGGATCGGGGGGTTAACCCCAGCGCGCCGCCCGCCCGCGGCCCGTAATCTCGACAGCATGGCGACACACGACCCCGATCTGCGGAAAGAACTCGACGCGACTCTCCAGACGCGCAAGGAGCTGGGCCCGGAGTACGAGTCGGAGCTGCTGGAGTCCTTCCTGGAGAAGCTGGACGCGAACGTCGACCGGCGGGTGCGGCGGCAACTGGCCGAGCAGCAGATCCAGGTGGCGCGCGGCACCCTGCCGCCCCGCAGCGCGGGCCACGGCCGGGAGTTCTGGGAGCGGTTCGGGGTCGCCGCCTTCTCGCTGGTGCTGGCCATCCCGCTGTCCACGGTCGCGGCGGTGCACACCGGGCTGCCGGGCCTGCTGGTGACCTGGGCCGGCATCGTCGGCGTCAACGCGGTGCACGGCGCCGTCCGGTGGCCGGCGCTGCGGGCGCGTACGGACCGTCGCGACGCCGCGCGGAGCTGAGGCTCCGGGGGAAGTGTTGCGGGGACCGCCGCACCCCGGCCGGGGCCGGGGGCGGGACGACGGCGGTCCCCGCAAGGGACGCGCGTCCGGGTCAGGGCCGGCCGTCGCGTCCGGGCGGCGAGAGTGGAGGTCCGGGAGCCGCTCCGGAGGTCCGTTCGCCGTACACGTTCACTCTGCCCGACGAGTGTTAAGCGCGTGCTGCGCGCACATGACGCCTGCGTACACCTTGCGGCTGCGGCCCGTTTCCTGACGGCCACTTGACGCACCGCCGGGTACCCGGGGCCGTCCGCGGCCGGGCGGCCCGGCGCCCGCCACAAGGACGGCCGCCGGGACCTCCTGCTACTTGCCGGCCTCGCGCGCCAGGTAGGCCAGCAGGTCCTGCCGGCTCACCACGCCCTTCGGCTTGCCCTCGACGAGGACGATCGCGGCGTCCGCCGTCTCCAGCACCGCCATCAGATCGGCGACCGGCTCGCCCGAGCCGACCTGCGGCAGCGGCGGGCACATGTGCTTCTCCAGCGGGTCGGTCAGCGAGGCGCGCTGGGTGAACAGCGCGTCCAGCAGCTCGCGCTCGACGACCGAGCCGACGACCTCGGCGGCCATCACATCGGGGTGCCCGGCGCCCGGCTTCACGATCGGCATCTGCGAGACGCCGTACTCGCGCAGCACCTCGATCGCCTCGCCGACGGTCTCCTCCGGGTGCATATGCACCAGCGAGGGCAGCGCGCCCTCCTTGTGCTGGAGCACCTCGCCGACGCGGGCGGCGGCGCCGCCCTCCTCCAGGAAGCCGTAGTCGGCCATCCACTCATCGTTGAAGATCTTGGAAAGGTAGCCGCGGCCGCTGTCCGGCAGCAGCACGACGACGACGTCGTCCGGGCCGAGCTGCGAGGCGACCTCCAGCGCGCCCACGACGGCCATTCCGCAGGAGCCGCCGACCAGCAGGCCCTCCTCCTTGGCCAGCCGCCGGGTCATCTGGAAGGCGTCCTTGTCCGAGACCGCCACGATCTCGTCCGCGACCGTACGGTCGTAGGCGGTCGGCCAGAAGTCCTCGCCGACGCCCTCGATCAGATACGGGCGCCCGGAGCCGCCGCTGTAGACCGAGCCCTCCGGGTCGGCGCCGATGACCCTGACCCGGCCCTCGCTGGCGTCCTTCAGATAGCGGCCGGTGCCGCTGATCGTGCCGCCGGTGCCGACACCCGCCACGAAGTGGGTGAGCCGCCCGCCCGTCTGCTCCCACAGCTCCGGACCGGTGGTCTCGTAGTGGGAGCGCGGGTTGTTCGGGTTGCTGTACTGGTCGGGCTTCCAGGCGCCGGGCGTCTCACGGACCAGCCGGTCCGAGACGTTGTAGTACGAGTCCGGGTGCTCGGGGTCCACGGCGGTCGGGCAGACCACCACCTCGGCACCGTAGGCCCGCAGCACATTGATCTTGTCCGTGGACACCTTGTCCGGGCAGACGAAGATGCACTTGTAGCCCTTTTGCTGGGCGACGATCGCCAGGCCCACACCGGTGTTGCCGGAGGTGGGCTCGACGATGGTGCCGCCGGGCTTCAGCTCACCCGACTGCTCGGCGGCCTCGATCATCCGCACGGCGATCCGGTCCTTGACCGATCCGCCGGGGTTGAAGTACTCGACCTTCGCCAGGACGGTGGCCTGGATTCCTCGGGTGACGTTGTTGAGCCGCACGAGCGGGGTGTTGCCGACAAGCTCAATCATCGAATCGTAAAACTGCACGGTGGTCTCCGCGGTCGGGGGCACGCTCTCCTGCGCCGGTGCGGCCAGCCTATTGCCCGGGTCCGTTGGAGGAAGGACGCGTTGCGTTCCGTGCGGGAACGGGCAACACCCTGTTGTAGGAGTTCTTGCCGTTTCAAGAGCGCGTCCGGCCCTGGGCCGCGGCGCGCCCGCACTGTACGGGGAGGTGCTTGGGCCCATGCCGATGCCGATGTCCAGGGCGAGAGTGGCCCGGCGGATCGCCACCGCTGCCGCGTTCGGCGGCGGCGGGGCCGGGCTGCTCGGCGTCGCCGCCGTCGGGGTGCTGCTGACCGAGGTGCGGCTGGCCCGCCGGACGGTCGGCGGCTCCAGCGACATCCCGCCGTGCGCCGACGGCCGCTACGGCGCCCCCTTCGGCCACCGCACCGACCGCCCGCCGCTGCGCCTGGGCTTCCTCGGGGACTCCACCGCCGCGGGCCAGGGGGTGCACCGCGCCTCCCAGACGCCGGGCGCCCTGCTCGCCTCCGGTCTGGCCGCGCTCTCCGAGCTGCCGGTCGACTTCCGCAATGTGGCGCTGCCCGGCGCGCAGTCCGACGACCTGGAACGCCAGGTGGAGCTGTTGCTGGCGGCGGGCACCGGGGTCCCGGACGTCTGCGTCATCATGATCGGCGCCAATGACGTCACCCACCGGATGCCGCCCGCACAGTCCGTACGCCATCTCGCCGAGGCGGTGCGCCGGCTGCGCGCGGCGGGCTGCGAGGTGGTCGTCGGCACCTGCCCTGATCTGGGCAGCGTCGAGCCGGTCTACCAGCCGCTGCGCTGGGTGGCCCGGCGGCTCTCCCGGCAGCTGGCCGCCGCCCAGACCATCGGGGTGATCGAGAGCGGCGGCCGTACGGTCTCCCTCGGCGATCTGCTCGGCCCCGAGTTCGAGGCGCGGCCGCGGGAGCTGTTCGGGCCGGACAACTACCACCCGTCGGCCGAGGGCTACGCCACCGCCGCGATGGCCTTGCTGCCGACGCTGTGCGCCTCACTCGGCCTGTGGCCGGAGGGGGAGCGCCCGGAGCCCGCCCGGGGCGAGGGCCTGCTGCCGGTCGAGCAGGCGGCCGCCGAGGCGGCTTCCGAGGGCGGCACGGAGGTCACCGCCTCCCGCGCCCCCTGGGCGCTGCTCAAGCACCGCAGGCGCCGTCAGCTGCCCACGGCGGAGAAGACCGGACCGTCGTCCGTCACCCCGTGAGGGAGCGGGCGCCGGGGCGGCGGTGAGCGGGGCGCGGAGGAGCGGGGCGGGGCCGTACGGGAATACCCGGCGGCCCCGCCCCGTTCCCATAAGCGCCCGCTTAGAAAAGAGGCCCGCATCACAGCACGCACCCCGTGACCTCAGCTGTACGTGCAGGTAACTTCCCTCACAGTCCGCCCATTTCCCGCGCACCTGGAGCCGTGTGATGCCCGAAGCCGTGATCGTCTCAGCCGCCCGCTCCCCGATCGGCCGCGCCTTCAAGGGCTCACTGAAGGATCTGCGGCCGGACGACCTGACCGCGAAGATCATCGAGACCGCGCTCGCCAAGGTCCCCGAGCTGGACCCGAAGGACATCGACGACCTGATGCTCGGCTGCGGTCTGCCGGGCGGCGAGCAGGGCCACAACCTCGGCCGCATCGTGGCCGTCCAGATGGGGATGGACCACCTCCCGGGGTGCACCATCACCCGCTACTGCTCCTCCTCGCTCCAGACGACCCGTATGGCGCTGCACGCCATCAAGGCCGGTGAGGGCGACGTCTTCATCTCGGCCGGTGTCGAGACCGTCTCGCGCAGCATCAAGGGCAGCTCCGACGGCCTGCCGGACACCCACAACCCGCTCTTCGCCGACGCCGAGGCCCGCACCGCGGCCCGCGCCGAGCAGGAGGGCGCCGACTGGCACGACCCGCGCGAGGACGGCCTGATCCCGGACGCGTACATCTCGATGGGCCAGACCGCGGAGAACCTCGCCCGCCTCAAGGGCGTCACCCGCCAGGACATGGACGAGTTCGGCGTCCGGTCCCAGAACCTCGCCGAGAAGGCGATCAACGACGGGTTCTGGGAGCGCGAGATCACCCCGGTGACGCTGCCGGACGGCACGGTCGTCTCCAAGGACGACGGCCCGCGCGCGGGCGTCACCGTCGAGGGCGTCGCCGGCCTCAAGCCGGTCTTCCGCCCCGACGGCCTGGTGACCGCCGGCAACTGCTGCCCGCTGAACGACGGTGCCGCGGCGCTGGTCATCATGTCCGACACCAAGGCGCGCGAGCTGGGCCTGACCCCGCTGGCCCGGATCGTCTCCACCGGCGTCTCCGGCCTCTCCCCCGAGATCATGGGCTACGGCCCGGTCGAGGCCAGCAAGCAGGCACTGCGCCGGGCCGGCCTCTCGGTCTCCGATATCGACCTGGTCGAGATCAACGAGGCGTTCGCCGCCCAGGTCATCCCGTCCTACCGGGACTTGGGCATCGACCTGGACCGGCTGAACGTCAACGGCGGCGCGATCGCCGTCGGCCACCCCTTCGGCATGACCGGCGCCCGCATCACCACCACCCTGATCAACTCCCTCCAGTGGCACGACAAGCAGTTCGGCCTGGAGACGATGTGCGTGGGCGGCGGCCAGGGCATGGCGATGGTCATCGAGCGGCTGAGCTGAGTCGTAGCGAAGGGTGGAGGCCGGGTGCGAGGAACGAGCGCCCGGCCTCCACCCGCAGCGGAGGCGAAGCTCAGCGCGACCACAGGCACGAGCGGCTGAGCTGAGTCGTAGCGGGCTGGGCTGAGCCTCAGCAAAGGGTGGCGGCCGGGCTTCCGGCTGCCCCCTCGGCGGCACTCCACGGGTGTGCGCGGGAAAACGGACCAACTTCCGCCCCGCGCACACCCTTCGCGCTCGCATGAACACGGGCGGCGACACGGCGTGACCTGGGCCACTCGTTAACGAGATCGCGACCCAATCTCCCCCAGGATTGTGACCAACGCCCTGGGGGAGCAGTGTTCTTGCAGGTCAGCAGGGGGGCACCGGCCCATACAGCGCCCTGACTCCCCTCCATTTCGGGACATAGGGCACGAGGTGCGGTCGCCGACCACCCGCAGGCTGATGTAGGAAGTCGGAGAACAATCTGCTAACGGGAGTACGCCGGTGACCGAGCCGCTACCAGGCGTGATCCCGAGCGAGCGCATCAAGGGGGTCGCCCGGCCGGACGGCCGGGCGAAGTCCGGGTACCGATGCGCGGCCCCTGGGAACAGGGCCGCCGAGCGAAGTGGGGAGGACGCATGAGCGAGCGCCCCGAGCGGGTCGAGAGGTGCGCGTCTCGCCCATGCGGCACCGAACAGAGAGGTTTCGGCGTGAGCGAGCCCAGCGAGCAAACCAACGAAGGGGGCGCGCCCCGCGGATGCGGGGCCGAGCGAAGCGAGGTTTCGGCGTGAGCGAGCTCTGCGAGCGAACCATTGAAGGGGGCGCGCCTCGCGAATGCGGGGCCGAGCGAAGCGAGGTTTCGGCATGAGTGTGAACACCCTCGTCGTGCTGGTGGCCACGGCCACCGCCGTCGCGCTGGGCGCCGCCGCCCTGCACACCGCCCGCGCCCTGCGCCGCCAGATCGCCGAGCTGCGCGCCGAGCTCCTCGCCGCCCGTCAGGACACCGCGGTCGGCGCCGCGACGGCGCATCCGGCCACCGCGGCCATCCCGGCCGCCCGCACGGTCCCGGCCGCCGAGACCCCGCTCGCGGACATACGTGCCGCCGTCGCGGACGCGCTGGCCGAGGAGCGGGAGCGTGAACTGGCCGAGGCGCGCGCCTTCTGGGCCGCGCAGGAGGCCCGGGACGCCGCCGACGCCCCGTCCCTGCTCGGCGGGCTCGTCGGCCTCGGCGACGAGGGACTGCTGGACCCGCGCGCGGACCATCGCGAGCCGTTCGAGCGCCCGGAGTCCGACCGGCTCGACACCCAGCCGTTCCTGCCCCGCCAGGCGGATCTGGCCGGTCTGGAGCCGCTGCTGGGCCCGGACGCCCTGGAGGCGATGGATTCCCTGGAGTCCTTGGAGGCGCTGGAAGCCCTGGACGCGCCGGAGTTGGAGCCGGTCGAGGAGACCGAGTCCGCCGAGCTGGCCGCCGCGCGCCGGCGCCACCCCTCGCACCCGGACTTCTCCCCGTCCCCGGTGATCAGTGATCATGAGCGCACGGTGGCCCGCCTGGAGGAACTGGCGCAGGACGCCACCCCGCTCGCGGACGTCCGCCCCGGCCCCCTGGGCACCCTGGACGTCTACGTCTTCGCCGACGGCACCACGCTCTGCCTGACCCCCGGGCAGCGCGAGACCGCGGAGCGCGTGGCCGACGCACTGCACGCGGGGCGCACCCCCGTACTGCTGGGCGGCTCCGGTATCTCCGGGGCGTACGCGCTGACCTTCTCCTGGGGCGAGACCCGCGAGGAGAGCGTCTACATCCTCGCGGACCGCGTCATCGCCTCACTCTGACCCCGGCACGGCGGGCCTAGTAGCGGTCCGCCACCGCCCGCACGCACCGCACGGCCTCCGCCAGTTCGTCGGCGGGGGCCACTTTCGCGTCAGAGTTCGCCGTGCCGTCGGCCGAGTGGGCCGCCGCGGCCCGCAGTGCCTCGACAAGATCGTGCCCGGCCACCGCCAGTTGGTCGCCCGCCGCGAACATCCCGGCGTCCGGCAGCTCGTACGGCGGCTCCCCCGGCCGCTCGATCAGCTGCGCCCGGGTCGCCAACTGCCGGGCCAGTGCGAGCGCTTCGGCCGCGGCGCCCTGGCCGAGCCTGCTCTGGGGCAGCGATCGGAGGCGGTCGGCGAGGGCGTCCACGGCGGTCTGCAAGGGGGTCACGTCAAGCACGCCGTGAGCCTATGCGCCACTCCCGGGTGGTTGCCAACGCCCGAACGCTCAGGCACGGTGGCCTGAAGAACCAGCATCGACCGCGTCCGGAGGCGCCGATGTCTCAGCTCTTCTCCGAAGAGACCCACCGGAACATGCTCTCCCGTATCCCGCACTGCACCGGCCGGGAAATCTCCGACTGGCTCCGTACCGTTGACGAGGGCCCCGCCCTCTTCCGCTTCGATGAGAAGGTCAGCTGGCTCCGCGGCGAGCACAACCTCGCCTACGGCCACGCCAAGGCAATCGTCCACGAATACGATCTCAGGCGCGCCGCGCGCAAGTTCTGATCCCTGCCGCCGGACACCGTGCCGGTCCGGCTCAGAACATTCCCCTCATCCGGCACTCCGCACGTCGAAGGGCCCGCGGGCAGTTCGCCCGCGGGCCCTTCGACGGTTGCGCCGGCGCACGGGGCGCCGGCGTCGTGGGGCGTCAGTCGCCCCGGAGGATCGAGATCAGCCGCAGCATCTCCATGTAGATCCACACCAGGGTCAGCGTCAGACCGAACGCGGCCAGCCAGGACTCCTCGCGCGGAGCGCCGTAGGCGATGCCGTCCTCGACCTGCTTGAAGTCCAGCGCCAGGAAGAGCGCGCCGAGGACCACGCCGACGATGCCGAAGACGATGCCCAGACCGCCGCTGCGGAAGCCCAGACCCGCACCGCCGGCGAACGCCATGAACAGCACGTTGACCAGCGACAGCAGGACGAAGCCCATCGCCGCGATCATCACGAAGCGGGTGAAGCGCGCGGTGACCCGCACGATCCGCGTCTTGTAGGCGACCAGCATGGCGACGAACACCGCCATGGTGCCCAGCACCGCCTGCATGGGGGCGCCGTTCATGTTCGGCAGGCCGTTGAGGTAGCCGCTCAGCGCACCGAGGAAGAGGCCCTCCAGGGCCGCGTAGCCCAGGATCAGCGCGGGCGACGGCTTCCGCTTGAAGGACTGCACCAGCGCCAGCACCATCGCGACCAGACCGGCCCCGATGGCGAAGCCGAGGCTCTGGGTCAGGAACAGCCAGCCGACGGTGGCGCCCGCGATGACCGTGCCGAGCGTCATGCCCGTGCGCGCGACGACATCGTCCATCGTCATCGGGCGGGTCTGCGGGGTGTACTGCGGCGGCGCCTGGGTGGGGGCCTGGCCCTGGGCGTACGGGTTGGTCGGGTCCGCGTAGGGGTTGCCGCCCTGCGCGTAGGGGTTCGCTCCGGCGTACGGGTTCGCGGCGGCCCCGGCCTGCGGCGGTGCGTTGAAGCCCGCGTAGCCGGTGTCGCGGCTGAACCCCCGTCGCGAGAAGACCGGGTTGCTGCTCCTCATCTCACTCCTCCATGGCCGCCCTGCGCGGCCTTGACGGCAAGCGTAATGGCCTGGCAAAGGCGCGTCGCTAGTTCTTGAGCAGGATCTTTCCCTGAACCCGGGACGGCACATCCGCCATGAGGAGGACGTGCGGGAGGGCGCGGACGTGCCCGGAGCAGGATGCGGACCGCGGCGCGTCGCCGCGGCGGCCCGCTGTCGCACCGTCACACCTCCCGGTCCCGTCCCGGGCATTCCGGGTATTCGATCTCCGGCCACCGCCTTGCCGTCTTGTTGTCGTCCTCTTGTCGTCCTGTGGTCATCGTCCGTTGCCGTCATCCGCTGCCGACGGCTCGAACTGGGATTTCCCTTCTGCTCCGCCTGGGGCTTCTTCCCGCTGCCGCCGAACGGAATCCGATAAATGTCTGATCGCAACGGACGTCACCGGACCCGGCAGGCAACCGATTCGCGGGAGGGGCCGTCTTCCCTGCCGGCCGGAACTGCCCTGGTGGGTGGTTCCGCAGGGCTGACGCATGGTCAAGATCCGACCCCGGAGTGCCCCTTCTCGATGCACCCGCGCCTCACCGTCCGTAGCGCTATGGGCGCGATCGGTTGTAATCCGAGGGTACAGATAGGGCTATTCTGGCGGGAAACAGCAGCGAAAGAGGGTTGAGGTGCCTGTGCCTGACGTCTCAGTAGTCGTCATCGTCTACAACGACGCCGACCGGTTGCCGACCGCGGTTCAGTCCGTGCTGGACCAAACGCTCCGGGACGTCGAGGTGGTGATCGTCGACGATTGCAGCACCGACCGTTCTTTCGAAGTCGCGCAGCGGCTCGCGGCCGATCACCCCGGACGGGTCAGAGCCTTCCAGCTGCCGGAGAACAGCGGTGCGGGAGGCGAGCCGCGGAACGTCGGCATCGAGCACACCGAAGGCCGCTACGTCATGTTCCTGGACAGCGATGACGTCCTGGAAATCAATGCGTGCCGCAATATGCTGGAAGCCGCCGAGGAATCCGGCTCGGATATTGTTTCCGGTCTGTGCGTCCGGCTGCACAAGGACACCCGCAATCAGAAGCGCGACGAGTGGTACGCCTGGCTGTACTCCACGACCCGCACGCTGGAATCCGTCACAGAATTGCCGGACCTGTTCGTCTGGGACACCCTTTCCACCAACAAGTGCTATCGCCGGGACTTCCTTGTCGAGAACAATCTCCGATTCCCCAAGGGGATGTTCTACGAGGACCTGATGTTTATCGCCGATGCTTATCTGGCGGCGGGACGCATCACCCTGATTCCCAATCAGGTCTATTTCTGGCACGTATACGAACGGGCCGCCGTGAAGTCGGTGACGAACCGGCGCCACGAAATGACCAACTACACGCACCGGCTGGAGATCCACCGGCGCATCGACGCATTGCTGGCGGAACGCGGACTGGACGAGCTGAAGCTCGCCAAGGACGTGAAATTCCTCAAGCACGATCTGGTGCTGCATCTGCGGGATCTGCCGTTCCGCGACGATTCCTATCGGCAGGAATTCTGCGAGCTCTCCCGGGAATACCTCGCGAGCATCGCCCCCGAGGCGTACGAGCGGGTCCAGCCGATCCAGGCCATCTGCGCCTACCTGCTCCAGCAGGGTGACTGGGAGAACCTGATCCCGGCGGTCGACACCCTCATCAACCGCGACAAGGTCTCCTCGCCGCTTGCCGAGCACGACGGCCGGATCTACTGGTGCGACGGCCACCTCGACGACACCTTCGGGCGCGAGATCCTGGACGTGACCGACATCGGCTACCACGAGAAACCGGTCAACCAGCTGTTCCTGCGCAACCAGCTCACCCGCTTCAGCGCGTCCGGCAAGGCGGTCTCGCTGGCCGGCCGGATCACCAATCCGCTCGGCGTCATCCCGCCCGGTGCCCGCCTCAAGGGCCGGCTGGAGTTCAGCGCCCGGCGGCGCAGCCTCCAGTCCTTCCAGTTCCCGGTGCGGGAGCTGCGCCACGAGGGCGACACCGTCCACTGGGAGGCCACCGCGGACCTCACCGCGAAGCTGCGCCCGCTGGGCATCGTCGACACCATCTGGGACGTACGGCTGCGCCTGGACGTGGACGGGGTGCACACCACGACCCGGCTCACCGTCGCCGACACCGGGCTGTCCGAGCCGCTGCCGGTGCGGCCGCGGCTGACGCGGATGGTCGCCGACCATCTCGCACCGCATGTCTCGGCCAAGGGTCATCTGGCGTTCCGCCTGGTCAGCGAGGGCCGCAGCGCCGAGCGCGTGCAGGAGCTGATCAACCGCGGGGTGCGCGGCAAGCCGGGGACGCTGGCCAAGACCGGCTTCCGCAAGGCGAAGGCGCTGCGCCAGAAGGTCACCTCCGGCGACAACAAGCTCCGCGCCTACCACGAGGTGTTCTGCCGGCTGCCGATCAAGAAGCGCACGGTGGTCTTCGAGAGCCACCTGGGCAAGCAGTACAGCGACAGCCCGCGCGCCCTCTACGAGGAGATGCGGCGGCAGGGCCTGGAGTTCGAGGCGATCTGGTCGTACGCCGGGTCCCCGAAGGACTTCCCCAAGGACGTCACGCTCGTACGGCGCTGGTCGCTGCCGTATCTCAAGGCGCTGGCGCAGGCCGAGTTCTGGGTGGACAACCAGAGCTACCCGCTCAAGCTCACCAAGCGCCCGGAGACCACCTACCTCCAGACGTGGCACGGCTCGGCGCTGAAGAACATGGGCTTCGACCAGCCGGCGCTGAAGGCGCAGACCCGCCGGCAGCAGGAGGAGCAGCAGCGTTCGCTGGACCGCTTCGACCGCTTCCTGGTCCGCTCCGAGCACGATGTGCACACCCTGGCCAAGGCGTTCCGGCTCCAGGAGAAGACGCTGCTGCGGGCGGGATACCCGCGCAATGACGCACTGGTGCACGCCCGGGAGCGGGAGGCCGAGCGCGGGGTGCGTGAACGCGGGCCGCTGGCCGCGGAGTTGGGCATTCCCGAGGACCGGACCGTACTCCTTTACGCGCCGACGTTCCGCAAGGCGGGCGGGCGCCACGGGCGCTTCGAATTGCCCTTCGACGTGGAGCGTTTCGCCGATCAGTTCGGCGACCGCTATGTCCTCCTGGTGCGTTCGCACTACCTCAATCATGTGGTGCTGCCACCGACCGTGCAGGGCCGGGTCATCGACGTATCGGCGCGCCACGATGTGACGCCGCTGCTGGAGCTGGCCGACGGGCTGATCACCGACTATTCGTCAGTGATGTTCGACTATGCGCTGCTCGACCGGCCCCTGGTGTTCTTCACCTACGACTACGACGAGTATGTGCACGAGGGGCGCGGCACCTACTTCGATCTGCTGGAGCACGCACCGGGTCCGGTGGTCCGCACCGAGGACGATTTCCACGAGACGATCAAGTCGTTCGAGTCGCAGGCGCTGGAATACGCGAAGTGCCGCAGGGAATTCGTCGCCAAGTTCGGCGAATACGACCGGGGCGACGCCGCCCGGAGCATCGTCGATCAGTTTTTCGCCCAGTGGAGCCGTTGATGACCAAGTCGAACGCAGCCGAGCCGCGGGACATCTTCTTCGTGTCCAACAGCGTCAACGAGCTGGGTGGCATCACCAGTTGGTCGCACCAGATGGCGCGGCTGTTCAGCGAGCGGGGCCACCGGGTGCACCTCGTCGGCGTGGTGCCGGCCCCTGAGGGACGGGTCCAGGAGCTGGCCCCCGACGTGCCGTTCCGGACCACGACGCTGTACGCCGAGCACCCGCCGACCCTGACCCCGGTACGCGGCCTCA
Organism: Streptomyces sp. P9-2B-2; assembly: GCF_030406865.1. Lineage (NCBI taxonomy): Bacteria > Bacillati > Actinomycetota > Actinomycetes > Kitasatosporales > Streptomycetaceae > Streptomyces > Streptomyces sp. P9-2B-2. The sequence continues at coordinate 3,699,270 of NZ_CP129126.1, forward strand.
AGGACAGACTCAACCTCGTCGAGCAGCGCCGCCGGGCGGCCCGGGAAGCCGGAATGCGGGAGCAGGCGGCCAAGTTGAGCGCGCTGTTCCGGGCGGCGAAGCCCGGCGGGGTGGTGATCGTCACTCAGGTGTGGGCCATGGAGTGGGTCGCGCTGGCCGATACCGCGGGGCTGACGGTGTTCGGGATGAGCCATGAATCCTTCGACACCTGCCGCAAGTCCTCCCGGTTCGCCCGGGTCAAGCGGTTTTACCAGGACGTCGACCGAATGCTGACGCTCACCCGGGAAGACGCGGACCGCTGGATCCGGCAGCGGATGGACAACGTCGGCTTCATGCCGAACCCGCTGCCCTTCTTCCCCGAGGTGCCCTCGGACCGCTCCGGCAACTGCGTGGTCAGCATCGGCCGGCTGCACGAAGAGAAGGGCGTGGACCTGCTGTTGGAGGCCTGGGCCAGGGTCTCCCCGCAGCATCCCGACTGGACGCTGCGGGTCTACGGCTCCGGTGAGGAGGAGGAGGCGCTGCGCAAGCAGGCCGCGGAGCTGGGGATCACCGGCACGGTCGAGTGGATGGGCCGGACCGGCGATGTGCCGGGGGCGCTGCGCAAGAGCGCGGTGTTCGCGCTCAGTTCGCGGGGTGAGGGCTTCCCGCTGGCGCCCATGGAGGCGATGGCGACGGCCGTGCCGTGTGTGGCGTTCGATGTGGCGCCCGGCGTCCACGAGATCATCACGGACGGCGTGGACGGCTTCCTCGCCCCGCCGGGCAATATCACCGAATTCGCCCGGCATCTCGACGCCCTGATGTCCGACAAGGAGCTGCGGGACACGATGGGCGAAGCCGCCCGGGAGAACATCCAGCGGTTCTCCACGGAGGAGATTGTCGGCCGCTGGGAGAGCTTGTTCGCGCTCGTGGAGCGCTGAGCCGACAACTCACAATGCGAGAAGGGGCCGCCGGCTTTCCCCGGCGGCCCCTTCTCGTTGAAAATTCAGTTAAGCTCCGCTGCGAGCGGAGTGCCCGGAGCCGGACTTGAACCGGCACGGCCGTAGGCCAGCGAGGTTTAAGCTCGCCGTGTCTGCATTCCACCATCCGGGCCTGGGATCCCCCATGGCACCTCAAAGAGGGCAGCACGAGCGTAGCCCGCAGTGCACGACACACATCGGCCGCTCTTCCCGAGGTTGTCTTATTTTATTGGCAACTGAGTGAGCATCAGCGACCGGTACGGGCCTTCGGCACATGCCTGAAGCCCACCTTCGGCGGGAAGCCCCCCGGCGCATTTTCATGCCCGAATTGACGGAAACTCGATGCCTCGCCGGGGTGGCCGTCGCCCCCGTCCGGCCGACCCTCCGGCGGCCGTGAGCAAGGCAACAGCATCTGGAGTCGCCTCCTCCGCAGGGATGACGGACGGACCCCCGATACGTCCCAGGGGTGGTCGAAAGCGACCACAGGGGTTGACGTGCTCACCCCTCCCCCGGGCCCACGATGGAGAACGTCCGCGGTCCGTCCGCCACCCGGGTCCCCGGGGCCGCCGCGGGCCTGATCCCTCGTACGACAGGAGCACCCTCCCGTGACCACCCACCACTCCGGCGTCGCCACCGCCCCCCGCGCCACCACGGCGGCCGCCCGCGCCACGGACCTCACCAAGGTCTACGGACAGGGCGAGACCCAGGTGGTCGCCCTGGACGCGGTCTCCGTCGAGTTCCGGCAGGCCCAATTCACCGCGATCATGGGCCCCTCGGGGTCCGGCAAGTCGACGCTGATGCACTGCATGGCCGGACTGGACGCCATCTCCGGCGGCTCCGCCCGGATCGGCGACACCGAACTGACCGGCCTCAAGGACAAGAAGCTCACCCAACTCCGGCGCGACAAGATCGGCTTCATCTTCCAGGCGTTCAACCTGCTGCCGACCCTGACCGCCCTGGAGAACATCACCCTGCCCATGGACATCGCGGGCCGTAAGCCGGACCGCGCCTGGCTGGACCGCGTCGTGCAGACCGTCGGCCTGGCCGACCGCCTCAAGCACCGCCCCAGCCAGCTCTCCGGCGGCCAGCAGCAGCGCGTCGCGGTCGCCCGCGCGCTCGCCTCCCAGCCCGAGATCATCTTCGCCGACGAGCCCACCGGCAACCTCGACTCCCGCTCCGGCGCCGAGGCCCTCGGCTTCCTGCGCAACTCCGTACGCGAACTGGGCCAGACCGTGGTGATGGTGACCCACGACCCGGTCGCCGCCTCCTACGCGGACCGCGTGGTCTTCCTCGCCGACGGCCGGATCGTCGACGACATCGCCGGCCCGACCGCCGACAGCGTGCTGGAACGCATGCGGAACCTCTCCGGGGGCGGCCCGCGGACCCCCGGTTCCGACGCCACCGCCCGCACCAGCTGATCACCGGCAGCCACCCGCGCTCCGCACCACTCCTCCAGGACTGACTCATGTTCCGCACCGCCTTGCGCAATGTGCTTGCGCACAAGGCCCGGCTGCTGATGACCGTGCTCGCCGTGATGCTCGGCGTGGCCTTCGTCTCCGGCACCCTGGTCTTCACCTCGACCCTCTCCGACGCCTTCCGCAGCAGCTCCCAGAAGAGCCTCGAACACGTCGACGTGGCCCTTGAGCCGCCGCAGTCCGACGCGGGCCCCGGGAGCCCCGAAGACACCTCCCAGGTCGACCAGAAGCTGCTCGACACCGTGAACCGGGTGCCCGGCGTCGCGGCCACCACCGGCCTCGCCTCCGGCTACACCGGCGTCGCCGACAAGCACGGCAAGCTGCTCGGCACGGGCCTCTCGACCCGCGGCAGCAACTACTTCCCGGGCAAGGACGGCAAGGACGCGCGCTACCCGATGCGGGACGGCGCCGCCCCCAAGGGCCCGGACCAGATCGCGCTGGACTCCCGCACCGCCGACAAGGCCGGCTACCGGGTCGGCGACACCGTACGGATCTCCGTCGACGGGCCGGTCCGGGAGCCGAAGCTGACCGGCATCTTCACCACCGACGACGCCCGGGCCTCGGCCGGCGGCACCCTCACGCTGTTCGACACCCCGACCGCGCAGAAGCTGTTCCGGATGCCCGGCGGATACAGCGTGGTCCAGGTGACCGCCGCGGCGGGGATGTCCCAGACCGCCCTGCAGCACGCGGTCGAGCGGGCGCTGCCCCCGGGCAGTGCCGAGGTCATCACCGGCAAGCAACTCGCCGACGAGCAGGCCGACATGATCGAGCAGCAGATGGACGGGATGAAGACCGGGCTGATGGTCTTCGCCGGTATCTCGCTCTTCGTCGGCATCTTCCTCATCGCCAACACCTTCACCATGCTGGTCGCCCAGCGCACCAGGGAACTGGCGCTGCTGCGGGCGGTCGGCGCCGCCCGCCGCCAGGTCACCCGCTCGGTGCTGATCGAGGCGTTCCTGGTCGGCACGATCGCCGGTGCGACGGGCCTGGTGGCCGGTATCGGCGTCGGTGCGGGCCTGCGCGCGCTGGTGAGCAGCACCACCGGGCAGCTGCCGGACGGACCGCTGGTGGTGGCGCCGACCACGGTGCTGACCGCGCTGGCCGTGGGCATCGTCATCACGGTGCTGGCCGCCTGGCTGCCGGGCCGGCGCGCCGCGAAGATTCCGCCGGTCGCCGCGATGAACAGTGTGCACGTCCCCGCCACCACCAAGTCGCTGGTGGTCCGCAACAGCATCGGCGCGGTCTTCGCGGGTCTCGGTACCGCCGCTGTGCTGGCCGCCACCGGTATGGACGACGGCCGCAGCACCATGGGTATGGGAGCGGTGCTGCTGCTGATCGGCGTCTTCATCCTGACGCCGCTGCTCTCCCGCCCGCTGATCGCGCTGGCCGCCCCCGTCCTGCGGACGTTCGGCACCGCCGGCATCCTCGCCCGGCAGAACGCGCTCCGCAATCCGCGCCGTACCGCCACCACCGCCTCGGCGCTGATGGTCGGGCTGACCCTGATCACCGGACTGACGGTGATCGCGACCAGTGTCCAGAAGGGCGTCGACAAGCTGGCCACCGAGTCGCTGAAGGCCGACTACGTCATCTCCATGGACAGCGGGCAGCCGCTCTCCCCCCAGCTGGAGAAGGCGGTCGACGCGGCGGACGGGGTGGTGGCCAGCAGCCCGCTGCGCAAGGTGATGGCCCAGAGCGGCGACGAGATCGAGATGCTGAACGGCGTCAACGGCCGGGAGTTCGACGCCCTGACCCAGCTGAACTTCACCGAGGGCGCGCTCGGCGAACTGCGCGGCACCCGGGCCGTCGTGGACGGCGACACCGCGAAGAACAAGCACTGGAAGACCGGCTCCCGTGTCCCGGTGACGTTCCCCGACGGCAAGAAGGCCACGCTGACCCTCTCCGGCGTCTACGAGGGCAACGACATGTTCCGCGGCCTCGTCCTCGACAACGCCACCCTGGCACCGCACCAGAAGCACCTCGCCGACGACCAGATCCTGGTCAAGATGGCCGACGGGGCCACCGACGGCAACAAGGACACCCTGGCCAAGGCGCTCGGCAACAACCCGGCCATCACCGTCGCCGACAAGAAGGACGTGTCCGAGGGCATCTCCCGATCGGTCACGATGATGCTGAACATGCTCTACGGCCTGCTGGCCATGGCCGTGATCGTCGCGGTCCTCGGCGTCATCAACACCCTGGCGATGTCGGTCTTCGAACGCTCCCAGGAGATCGGCATGCTGCGCGCCATCGGCCTGGACCGGCGCGGGGTCAAGCGCATGGTGCGGCTGGAGTCGCTGGTGATCTCGCTGTTCGGCGGGGTGCTCGGCGTCGGCCTGGGCGTGTTCTTCGGCTGGGCGGCCGGTGAACTGATCAGCGCTGCGATGCCGAGCTACGAACTGGTGCTGCCGTGGGGGCGGTTGGGCCTCTTCCTCGGCCTGGCCGCGCTCGTCGGAGTGCTGGCCGCCCTGTGGCCGGCCCGCCGCGCGGCCCGGCTGAACATGCTCAGCGCGATCAAGGCCGACTAGCCGCCCGGTTTCAGGCGGCCCCGGCGGGCGCCGTCGGGGCGGCCTCTTCCGCCCCCGCCCCCGCCCCCCCACCGTCACCGGCCCTCCCCCCTTCGGGGGGAGGGCCGGTGGGGGCGGGGGAGGGTGTGTGGGTGAGGTAGGGGGGCGTCAGCCGGTCCAGTCCCGCGCCCGCAGCGGCGTCCCCGCGTCCCCGGGCTCCGGGGTCCGGACCGCCAGCACCTGGTTGACTCCTATGCGGTTGCGCTCGAAGGACAGCGCGCACGCGGCCATGTACAGCCGCCAGACCCGGGCCCGGCCGGGGGAGGTGAGCCGCGCCGCCTCGTCCCAGTGCCGCTCCAGGTTGGCGACCCAGCTGCGCAGCGTCAGCGCGTAGTGCTCCCGGATCGCTTCCACGTCCCGGACCTCGAACCCGGCCTCCTCCAGCTGGCCGACGGTCCGGCCGACCGGCGCCAGCTCACCGTCCGGGAACACATACCGGTCGATGAACTCATCGACGTGATACGCCTCCTCGTCCGCGACCGGTCGCCGGGCGATCTGGTGGTTGAGCAGTCGTCCACCGGGCTTGAGCAGGGAGTACAGGGCGTCGGCGTACTCCGCGTACTGGGTGCGGCCGACGTGCTCGGCCATCCCGATCGAGGAGATCGCGTCGAACGGCTCGTCATGGATCTCGCGGTAGTCCTGCACCCGGATCTCGATCCGGTCGGCGAGCCCGGCCTCGGCGATCCGCTTACGGGCGAAGCCGGCCTGCTCCTCGGAGAGGGTGATACCGACCGCCCGGACGCCGTACTCGCGGGCCGCGTGCAGCACCATCGAGCCCCAGCCGCAGCCCACGTCCAGCAGCCGCTGCCCCTCGCGGAGGCCGAGCTTGCGGCAGATCAGGTCGAGCTTGTCGCGCTGGGCGTCCTCCAGCGTGGCCCGGGGGCTCTCCCAGTAGGCGCAGGAGTAGACCATGGACGGTCCGAGCACCAGGGCGTAGAAGTCGTTGCCGACGTCGTAGTGGTGGCTGATGGCTTCCTTGTCGCGCCGCAGGGTGTGCAGCGGTCCGCGGCGGCGTCGGAGCTCTTCCGCGGGCGGCGTCGGCGGCACCGGGGCGCCGGCCAGGGTGAGCATTTCCCGGGCGGCGGCGCGGATCTCGGGGCGGGCCAGGGCGCGTACGAGGGCGGCGCGCGGCGGTTTGGGGGCGTCGTCGCGCTCCCAGATCAGCCCGGCGAGCCGGTCCAGCGCCTCGTAGAGATCGCCTTCGATGTCGAGGTCGCCGGCCACCCAGGCGCGGGCCAGACCGAGTTCGCCCGGCCTGAACAGCAGCCGGCGCAGGGCCCGGCGATGGCGGATGACGAGGGTGGGTGCCCCCGGCGGGCCGGACTCGCTGCGGTCCCAGGCGCGGATGCGTACCGGGAGCGGTGCTCCCAGTACCTCCTCGGCGAGCTTGGTGAGCCGTCCAGCGGCATCGGCCATGTCGCACACCTCCGTGTTGACGAGTCGGGCGAAGAAGATTCACCCACCACGTAAACGCCAATGGGGCGCCCAGTTAGTCCCGTTCACACGTAAGAGAACCGCACACCGCCCGCTTTGCGCCAGAGTGGACACGCCAAAGGGCGCCCGCCCCACGGATGGCGGACGCCCTTCGGGCTGGTCGGAGTAGCCGACCGGGAATTCAGGAGGCCTTGGCCTTCGTCTTGTCCCCGGCCTCGGCGGCGGTCGGCGGGGCCGGCGCCGGCTTGGCGGCCTCGTAGAACTCCTCGCGGGGGTTCTCCATGGCGCCGAGCGAGACGACCTCGCGCTTGAGGAACATGGCCAGCGTCCAGTCGGCGAAGACCCGGATCTTGCGGTTGAACGTCGGCATCGCCATGCCGTGGTACGCGCGGTGCATGTACCAGGCGAGACGGCCCTTGAGCTTGATCTTCACCTTGCCCATGACGATCATCGCGACGCCCTTGTGCAGGCCCAGACCGGCGACCGCACCCTTGTTGGCGTGGCTGTACTCCTTCTGCGGGAAGCCCCGCATACCGGAGAGCACGTTGTCGCCGAGGACCTTGGCCTGCCGCAGCGCGTGCTGCGCGTTCGGCGGGCACCAGGCGTTCTCGTTGCCGTTCTTGCGGCCGACCATGTCCGGGACCTGGGCGTTGTCGCCTGCGGCCCAGATGTAGTCGGTGCCCTGCACCTGGAGGGTGGTGCCGGTGTCGACGTGGCCGCGCGGGCCGAGCGGCAGACCGAAGCGGGCCAGCGCCGGGTTCGGCTTGACGCCCGCGGTCCACACGATGGTGTTGGAGTCGACCTCAAGGCCGTTGTTGAGCTTCACGTGGCCGTCGACGCAGGAGTCCATGCCGGTCTTGAGGTAGACCTCGACGCCGCGGCTCTCCAGGTGCTCCTTGCCGTACGCACCGAGCTTCGGGCCGACCTCGGGGAGGATCTTGTCGGCGACGTCGACCAGCAGGAAGCGCATGTCCTCGCGCTTCACGTTGTTGTAGTACTTCGCGGCGTCGCGGGCCATGTCCTCGACCTCACCGATGGTCTCCGCACCCGCGAAGCCACCGCCGACGAAGACGAAGGTCAGCGCCTTGCGGCGGACCTCCTCGTCGGTCGTGGAGTCGGCCTTGTCCAGCTGCTCCAGCACGTGGTTGCGCAGGCCGATGGCCTCTTCCACGCCCTTCATGCCGATGCCGTTCTCGGCCAGGCCGGGGATCGGGAAGGTGCGGGAGACCGCGCCCATCGCGATGACCAGGTAGTCGAAGGGCAGCTCGTACGCCTCGCCGACGAGCGGCGCGATCGTGGCGACCTTGCGATCCTGGTCGATGGTGGTGACCCGGCCGGTGAGGACCTCCGCCTTGGGGAGCACGCGTCGTAGCGGCACCACGACGTGGCGGGGGGAGATGCTGCCGGCAGCAGCTTCGGGGAGGAAGGGCTGGTACGTCATGTACGAGCGCGGGTCGACGACCGTGACGGTCGCCTCGCCGTACCGCATCTGCTTGAGGATGCGGCGTGCCGCGTACAGGCCTACGTACCCACCGCCTACAACGAGGATCCTGGGACGCTCCGTGGTGCTCATGCAATCGAGTATCCACCCCCACATGGGGGGTCGCTCGTGAGCCCCTTCACAAGCACCGGAGGGGTGTCTGCTACACTCCGCCGGCTTCGTGACCGACGCCATAGTCCAAAGCGGAACCACTGTGCACCACAAGGCGTTGGACACCCGCGTTGATCAGGCGTTGTTCCGGCGTCACGGCCCGTCGAGCGGCCGAACCGCCATCGCCACGGGCGCTTCGGCGCGGCTTACGGAACCGCGCATTCACCGGGTCGAGAAGACCTAGGACCTTCGATTGAGGGCCGAACACTGAGATTGTTCGTCCAACGACAGGGTTTTTCATGTGAAGGATTTCACGAACTTTCTTCCCGGAGCCCGCTGTGAAGCCCGCCGAAGCACCCTGAAAGCCGCTCAGCCGGGCCGCGGGTCCGCTCAAAAAGCCGGGCGGCAGAGGCCGTTGCCGACCTCTGCCGCCCCGTGCTCATCTCAGCCGGCGAGACTCCAGGCGATGCCGTCCAGGATGTCGTGCTCGCTGACGACGACCTCCTCGGCGCCGGTCCGTTCCATGATCGACAGCAGCACCAGCGCACCCGCGGCGATCACGTCGACCCGGCCCGGGTGCATGACGGGGATGGCCGCGCGCTCGGCGTGGGTGGAGGACAGCAGCCGGTCGGTGATCTCGCGGACCGTCGCCAGGGAGATCCGGGAGTGGTGAATGGCCTCGGACTCGTACCGGTCCAGGCCCAGCGCGATCGCGGCGACCGTGGTCACCGAGCCGGCCAGGCCCACCAGGGTGGCCGCCTCGCGCAGCGGGACGGTCTCCTCGGCCTGGTCCAGCGCCGTGGCGACATCGGCCTTTATCGCGGCGATCTGGCCCGGGGTGGGCGGGTCGCTGATCTCGCCCTCGTGCACCAGATGGCGCTCGGTCATCCGTACGCAGCCGACGTCGACCGAGCGGGCGGCGCGGACCGAGTCGGCGCCGAGGACGAACTCGGTCGAGCCGCCGCCGATGTCCACCACCAGGAACGGCCGCTCCAGGCCCACCCGTCGCCCACCACCGCCCTTCCCGGGAAGGCGCTCCGCGCCTGCTGCCTCGATGCCGGTGAGCTCCTTGGTGGCGCCGTTGAAGGAGAACTCGGCCTCCTGGTCGCCGGTGATCACCTCGGGCTCCACCCCGAGGATGTCCACCACGCCGCGGACGAAGTCGTCGCGGTTCTCCGCGTCCCGGGAGGCGGAGGTCGCCACGAAGCGGACCTGTTCGGCGCCCAGGCCCTTGATCACCGCGGCGTACTCCCGGCAGGCCGCGAAGGTGCGCTCCAGCGCCTCGGGCGCCAGCCGCCCGGTGCGGTCCACGCCCTGGCCCAGCCGGACGATCTGCATCCGGCGGTCGAGGTCCTTCAGCTCACCCGTCGCCGGGTCGGCGTCCGCGACCAGCAGCCGGATGGAGTTCGTACCGCAGTCGATGGCGGCGACCCGCTTCACGTGGCGTCTCCTTCGGGGGTGTCCCGGTCTCCGGTGGTGTCCTGGCACGGGGTCACACACGGCCCCTTCTTCCACCACTCCGGCAGCATCGCGAGGGCCTCGTCACCGAGCGGGTTGACGCCCGGCCCGGCCGCCAGCGAATGGCCGACGAGGACGTGCAGGCACTTGACCCGGTCGGGCATACCGCCCGCGCTCGGGAAGCCCGCCAGCACCTCGATGGCGTCCCGCCGCCGGATGTAGTCCTCGTGGGCGGCCCGGTAGGCGGCGGCAAGCGCAGGGTCGGTCGCCAGCCGTTCGGACATCTCCTTCATCACGCCGTTGGCCTCCAGCGTGCCGATCGCGGAGGCCGCGCGCGGGCAGGTGAGGTAGTAGAGCGTGGGGAAGGGAGTGCCGTCCTCCAGGCGCGGCGCCGTCTCGACGACATCCGGCTGGCCGCAGGGGCAGCGGTGCGCGATGGCGCGCAGCCCGCGGGGCGGGCGGCCGAGCTGCTGCTTGAAGGCGGCGATGTCCGCGGCGGTGGGCTCGGTGGGCTCGGTCTGGGGCGGGGGCGTGTCCATGTGCGCTTTCGATGAGGTGAGTGGTGTGGAGGGGACGGTGCGGCGCGGCGAGCCGTCCGCTGTCGACGGTACGGGCTGCCGCCCGCGAGCGGTACGGGCCGGCGTCACCGCTTGTCGGCGGCGTCGACGGCGTCCCACAGATTCTCGTACCAGGGGCGCTGCGCCGCCCGCGCCCCCTTGGGTGCGGGGCCGGTGCCGGAGCCGTCCGGGACGATGTATCCGGCCTCGCCCGGCAGGACGTAGTGCAGATGCCGGCGGGCCTGCTGGCGTACGAACGCGGGGTCCTGCCAGCGGGCCTTCTGCTCGCGCAGCCGGTCCAGCGCCGCACCGGCGTCCTGGGCCTTACGGCGCTGCTCGGCGATGTCGGAGCGCTGGGAGACGTACTGCCTTATGGGATACGCGAGCGCGACGACCAGGGAGCACATCACCAGCGCCAGCAGGGCGGCACGGCCGGTGAGGCGGTTGCGGCGGGGCGGCCGGGCGCGGTAGACGCGGGCGGCGGCCTGCTCGCCGAGCGCCTTGAGTCGGGTCGCGGTCGAGAACCGGTCCGCGGGCACGTCGTCTCCCCTTCACTGACGGACGCCTGACTGCTTCAAGCAGGTACGTCCCCGGCAACGGTACGGGACCGTCGCCGGGGACGTACGGGGCGCGGGGCGATTGCCTCGCCCGTTCAGCCCCTGCTGCCCTGTCCGGCCTGGCAGCGGGCCGTCTTCGTCAGCTGCCGTGGCGGAAGCGCGGGAAGGCGGAGCGGCCGGCGTAGACCGCGGCGTCGTCGAGGATCTCCTCGATGCGCAGCAGCTGGTTGTACTTGGCGACGCGCTCGGAGCGGGCCGGGGCGCCGGTCTTGATCTGGCCGCAGTTGGTGGCGACGGCGAGGTCGGCGATGGTGACGTCCTCGGTCTCACCGGAGCGGTGCGACATCATGCACTTGAAGCCGTTGCGCTGGGCCAGCTCGACGGCGTCCAGGGTCTCGGTCAGCGAGCCGATCTGGTTGACCTTCACCAGCAGCGAGTTGGCGGAGCCCTCCTCGATGCCGCGGGCCAGGCGCTCGGGGTTGGTGACGAACAGGTCGTCGCCGACCAGCTGCACCTTGGCGCCGAGCTTGTCGGTGATGACCTTCCAGCCGGCCCAGTCATCCTCGAACAGCGGGTCCTCGATGGAGACCAGCGGGTAGGCCGCGACCAGCTCCTCGTAGTACTCGGTCATCTCGGCGGCCGAGCGGTCCTTGCCCTCGAACTGGTACTTGCCGTCCTTGTAGAACTCGGAGGCGGCGACGTCCAGCGCGAGCGCGATGTCCTGGCCGGGGGCGTAACCGGCCTGCTTGATGGCCTCCAGGATGAGGTCGAGGGCCTCACGGTTGGAGCCCAGGTTCGGGGCGAAGCCACCCTCGTCACCGAGACCGGTGGACAGGCCGCGCTCCTTCAGGACCTTCTTGAGGGTGTGGTAGACCTCGGTGCCCCAGCGCAGCGCCTCGGAGAAGGACTCCGCGCCGATCGGGGCGATCATGAACTCCTGGATGTCCACGTTGGAGTCGGCGTGCGACCCACCGTTGAGGATGTTCATCATCGGGACGGGCAGGACGTGCGCGTTCGGGCCGCCGAGGTAGCGGAACAGCGGAAGGTCGCTGGCCTCGGAGGCGGCGTGCGCGACGGCGAGGGAGACGCCGAGGATGGCGTTGGCGCCGAGCGAGCCCTTGTTGTCGGTGGCGTCCAGGTCGAACATCGCCTGGTCGATCAGCCGCTGCTCGGTCGCGTCGTAGCCGACGAGCTCCGGGCCGATCTGCTCGATGACGGCCAGGACGGCCTTCTCGACGCCCTTGCCGAGGTAGCGGTTCGGGTCGCCGTCGCGGAGCTCGATGGCCTCGAAGGCGCCGGTGGAGGCGCCGGACGGGACGGCGGCACGGCCGGTGCTGCCGTCGTCGAGGCCGACCTCGACCTCGACCGTGGGATTACCTCGCGAGTCGAGAATTTCGCGGGCTACGACGACGTCGATCGACGGCACGTTGTCTCCTTCGTGGGTGTCTGGCGTTCTGCGCATGAGCCTAACGGCCCCGGGCTCGTCCGCCTGCCCTTGGCCCGCTCCGTGGGACGGAACACCCCCGAAAACCTGCCCAAAGGCCCAGCGGGCGGGACGTTTGGCACATTGTTCGCCGAGCGGGAGAAGTCGCGGAACGGCGCCGGTCAGCGGCCTGCCGCCGGGCGGCGCGCGCCGGGTGCGGGCCCGGTGCGGCCCGGAACGGGAGAAGCCCCGCCACGGCGCGCTGGGGGGAAGGGCGCGCCGTGACGGGGCGGTCTCACGGAGGGAAAGGGGGCCCGCCGCTCGGGCCCTCAGGAGCCCCGGTGAGCTCCGGCTCAGACGTTGAGCTGCTGACCCGGCATGATCAGGTTCGGGTTGCCGCCGATGACCGACTTGTTGGCCTCGTAGACCGACTTCCAGTTGGTGCCGTGCGCCTTGGCGATCTTGGCGAGGGTGTCGCCCGCCTTGACGGTGTAGTTGCCGTGGCCGGTGGACTTGCGCTCGGCGGAGCGCGAGGCACGGTCCTGGGACGGGGCCTTCTTGACCTCCGGCTTGGCCGACTCCTGCTTCGGCGCGGACTTGGTCTGCGCGGAGGTGTCGACGTCGGGGGACGGACCACCGGCGGTCAGGTTGCCCGCACCGGCGCAGGACCAGGCGCCCGGGCCCTGGATGGCGAGGAGCTTCTCGGCGGCGGAGATCTGCTGGGCCTTGCTGGCCAGGTCGGCGCGCGGCGCGTACTTGGTACCACCGGCGGCGGCCCAGCTGGAGTTGGAGAACTGGAGGCCACCGAAGTAGCCGTTACCGGTGTTGATCGACCAGTTGCCGCCGGACTCGCACTGGGCGACCTTGTCCCAGGTGGCGACGGAGGCGGCGGAGGCGGAGGTGGCACCCATCATCGGGACGGCCACGGCGGCACTGGCCACACCGGCGAGGGTGGCGACGCGGACGGCCTTGGAGGGACGACGGTGCTTGCCCTTGAAGATCAGCATGGTTCGTTCGTTTCCTCACCGACGCCTACGAGGTGAGCTGTCGGGTTCGGGCTGATGAGTCGCCCGGCCCGGTACGCAAGCGCACCTGGCTTCACCCCAAGCCGGTTGACCCGTTTTCACGGGCGGGGCCGGCACTTACCTTGGGTCCCCCGCTCCTGCCTTCGGCGCTTGCGCGTCAAGTGCCTTCGACCACCGGCAGGATTCGGCGCGTGATCGAGGGGCTCGCTTTGGCGAGCGATCCTGACGTTAAGCAGTAATACCCCTGGGGTTCAAACCCCACCATCTGAACCAAGTTGACCGCTTTTGATCACGGGTTGATTACGTATCCGCAGGTGGGGCCCGGTATGCCGGTGTTGAGCACACCGGACCCCACGAGAGTCAACGAGACCCTTGTCTCACTTTCCCAAAAGAGGGCGAAGGGTGCCGAACTACCCTGCGTTCCGCCCGAGATCGAGCTGCTGACCGGGCTGGATCAGGTCCGCGTCGGACCCGATGACGCCCTCGTTGCGGTCGTAGAGCGCGGCCCAGCCGCCGGGCAGCCGGTGGGCCGTGGCGATGGCTGACAGGCTGTCACCCGGGCGCACCGTGTAGTCGCCGCCGGCCGCCGGGCCCGTACGGTGCGCGTCATCGCCGCGCGAGGCGTGCCGGCCGCCGGACCTGCCGTCGTCGTCCTTGGCGCCCTCGTCGCCCGCCTCACCGCGGTGCTTGCCCTTGGCGGGCACCTCGCGGGGCGTGCCGGTGCTGTCCGTGCGGCTGCCGTCCCCGGACGGGTCCGTGGAGGGGCTGCCGGACGCGTCGTCGTCGGACGGGGCGTCGTCGGACGGGTCGGCGGACTGCGACGGGTCGTGGTCGTCGTCCCGGTCGCCGGGCGTGGCCGGGTCGGACGGCTCCGGGCTCGTGGACGCGTCGCCGGGCTCGCCGGAGTCCGAGGCGTCGGGCGAGGGCGTCGCGTCGGACGGCCGCCTGTCCTGCTCGTCGCCCTGCTCATCGCGCGGCGCGTCGTCCTTGCCGGCGGAGTCCCCGTGGTCGTGGGAACCGGAGGTGTCCCAGGGGTCGAGGGAGCCCTGCGAGTCCGACGGGTCGGGCGCGGGGGTGCTGGTGCTGCCGGGGTCGACCTCCGGGGCCTTGCCGTCGCCGGTCAGCCCCGCGTTCACGGCGCAGCTCGGCCAGGCGTCCGGCCCGCGGTCGTCGAGGATCGACTCGGCCACGGCGATCTGCTGGGAGCGACTGGCGTAGTCGGGGCGCGAGGCGTAGGCCGAGCCGCCGTAGTCGTCCCACATCTCCTGGGTCAGCTGGAGGCCGCCGTAGTAGCCGTTGCCCGAGGCGGCGCTCCACACGCCTGCACTCTCGCACTGGGCGACCTTGTCCCAGGTCGCGGTGTCGGCGGCGTGTGCGCCGCTCGCCCCGAGGAGGGGGAGGGCGAAGCCGGCGCCGGTCACTCCCGCCGTGACAAAGATGGCCGGTGCCTGACGGGGGCGACGATGTCGGCCGTTCCCGGAACGCATGCGGATGCCTTTCGCGCGGCGGTTGAGTTGTCGACGAGCTCTTCGAGCTGCTCGACGAGGCTTCCGGCCGGCCGACGCACGCGAGCGGCACCGTATACAACGGTCCCCCACATCGCCGCTTCGACCGATCGAGTGAAGCCTGTCGATCGTAGGGTCGAAAGGTAGCCGGGGTCACGGGTAGTCACAAGTCGGTGTAGCGGAGATCACGTAAAGGTCACGCAGTTGACTCTGCGTCACATATGGCCTTGTCGCTGGTCAGAGCCGATCCGGAGTGAACTCCACCGGAAGTGAACGCAGTCCGCGCATGATGAGCCCGCCGCGCCAGCGCAAATCGTCCGGTTCCGCCGCAAGCCGGATGTCCGGGAGGCGGGTCAGCAGGGTCGCCAGCGCGGTCTGTCCTTCGAGCCGGGCGAGCGGCGCACCCAGGCAGTAGTGGATGCCGTGCCCGTATCCCAGATGCTGGTTGTCACGCCGGGTCAGATCGAGCACATCCGGCTCCTCGAAGCGCGCCGGGTCGCGGTCGGCGGCGGCCAGCACCACCAGGACCGGGTCCCCCTCCGCGATCCGCTGCCCGCCGAGCGTCAGCTCCTCGGTCGCGAACCGCCAGGTCGCCAGCTCCACGGGGCCGTCGTAGCGGAGCAGTTCCTCGATGCCGGTGGTGAGCAGCTCGGCGTCGCCCGCCGCGATCGACTTCTGGAGCAGCTCCCGCTGGGCGGGGTGGCGCAGCAGCGCGTAGAGGCCGTTACCGATCAAGTTCACGGTGGTCTCAAAACCGGCGAACAGCAGGATAAAGGCCATCGCTGCGGCCTCGTTCTCGGTCAGATGCTCCCCGTGGTCGGAGGCCCGGATCAGGGCGGAGATCAGATCCTCGTCCGCCTCGGCGGTGTCGCCCAGCGACGCGCGCTTGCGGTGGATCAGCTCGGCGAGATAGCCGCGCATCTTCTTGACCGACTTTGCGACGCCGCCGCGCGGTCCACCGCCGTGCCCCGCTTTCGTGTGTCGCAGCATCATGCCCGCCCAGTCCCGGAAGTCGTCCTGGTCCTCGCGCGGCACCCCCAGCAGATCGCAGATCGCGTAGATGGGCAGCGGGAACGCGAACTCATGGATCAGATCGGCCTGCCCCGCGCCGCCCGGCTTGGCGATCATGGCGTCGATGAGCTGGTCGGTCAGCTCCTGGACCCGCGGGGCGAAGGCGGCGACCCGGCGCGGGGTGAACGCCTTCGAGACCAGCCGGCGCAGCCGGGTGTGGTCCGGGGGGTCGATATTGAGCAGATGCGTCATCAGGTTCGCGCTGCGCTCCCCCGGGATGCCGACCTTGCCCTTGCCGTGCGCGGCCTCGCTGTGGTGGACCGGGTTCTTGGACAGCCGGGCGTCGGCGAGCGCCTGCCGCGCCTCGGTGTACCGCGTCACCAGCCAGGCCTCGACGCCGCTGGGCAGCTCGGTCCGGTGCACCGGCGCATGCTCGCGCAGCCAGGCGTACGCGGGGTACGGGTCGGCGGCGAACTCCCAGGTGAACAGGGCGGGGGCGGGCCCGGCGGCGGGGCAGCCCGCCGGGGCGTCGGCGGCGGGGGTGTGGGGCTTGTCGTGCACCTTCCGACCGTAACCGCTGGGCGCACAACGGCGCGCCCGCGCACCGGGCGGGGGCCCGGCTACGAGACCTCCACCCCCAGCCCGGTCAGAAAGGCCACCGCCGCCGGCGACGGGCCGAGGCCGCTCCACACCACCCGCTCGGTGCGCTCGGGCGCCGGGCGCACCCGCACGATGTGCAGCCCGGCCAGCTCGGAGGCGATGGCCTCCGGGACCATGCCGACGCCCAGGCCCGCCCGCACCAGCTTCGCCAGGAACTCGACCGTGGTCACCTCGAACGCCACCTCCGCGGTCAGCCCCGCCGCCCGGAACGCGTCATCGCGCTGCCGCCGGGCCGCCGACCCCGCCGTGAAGTCGACGAAGGTCTCCCGCGCCATCCGCGACAGCGTGGTCCACTCCCGCCCCGCCAGCGGATGCCCCGGCGGCACGATGGCGACCAGCTCGCCACGCGCCAGCTCCTTCTCCCGTACGCCGACGGTGCGGGCCCCGGGCACCAGCCCGACGAACGCGACGTCCAGCACGCCCTGCCGCACCTGCTCGATGAGCTCATCGCTCATGTCGGTCTGCAGACTGATCCGCACCTGCGGGCACCGCGTACGGAAGGCCCCCAGCTCACGGGCGAGGTCCACGGCCGCGACGGTGGTGATCGCGCCGACCGCGAGCCGGCCGCGCACCTCCCCGGTCGCCGCCGCCACCTCGGCACGGGCCCGCTCGGCCGCCTCCAGCGCCTGCCGGGCGACCGGGACGAACGCCTCCCCGGCGGCGGTCAGCCGGACACTGCGGCTGGTCCGGTCGAAGAGCCGGGCCCCGAGCTCCTTCTCCAGCCGGGCGATCTGATGGCTGAGCGCGGACTGCACCACATGACAGCGCTCGGCGGCCCGGGTGAACCCGCCGGTCTCGGCGACCGCGACCACATACCGCATCTGCTGAAGCTCCATACGAACCGACCCTAGACCGATCGATCTGCATCCACGATCGATGCGATGACAACGATGTGTTGGACTCATCGATCGCCCGGCCCCAGGCTGGAACGCGCCCGCCGCCGCGGTGGCCGTGGGCGCACAGAGGAGGTCAGGTCATGGAGACCGAGCACATACCGGAGCCGGCCGCCGGGGACACCGCCGCGACGCGACCGGGCCTGGGCCGCGGCACCCTGCTGCTGATGTCGGTCGCCGCCGGACTCTCCGTCGCCGGCAACTACTTCGCCCAGCCGCTGCTGGACGTCATCGGCCGCGATCTGCACCTGTCCGCGTCCACCGCCGCGCTGGTCGTCACCGTCGCCCAGGTCGGCTACGGCCTCGGTCTGCTGCTGCTCGTCCCGCTCGGCGATCTGCTGGAGCGGCGCGGGCTGGCCGTCACCCTGACCGCGCTGACCGCGGTCTTCCTCACCGTCACGGCGAGCGCGCCCAACGCCGCCCTCCTGCTCACCGGCACCGCCCTGACCGGACTCGCCTCGGTCGCCGCCCAGGTCGTGGTGCCGTACGCGGCGACCCTCGCGGCACCCGCCGAGCGCGGCCGGACCGTCGGCACCGTCATGACCGGGCTGCTGCTCGGCATCCTGCTGGCCCGTACGGCCGCCGGGCTGCTCGCCGAACTGGGCGGCTGGCGCACCGTGTACTGGGTCAACGCGGCGCTGATGCTGCTGATGGCGGTACTGCTGCGGCTCCGGCTGCCGGCCCTGCGCACCACCGCCGGGCTGCGCTATCCGGCGCTGCTGCGCTCCACGCTGGCGCTGTTCCGCCAGGAGCCGGTGCTGCGGTGGCGGGGCGCGCTGGGCGCCCTGACCTTCGCGGGCTTCAGCGTGCTGTGGACGGCGCTGGCGTTCCTGATGTCCGGGCCCTCCTACGGCTGGCAGGAGTCGGCCATCGGGCTGCTGGGCCTGGTCGGCGCGGCCGGCTCACTGTCCGCCTCGGTGGCCGGACGGCTGGCGGACCGCGGCCTGGCGCACCGGGTCACCGGCGCGGCGGCGTTCCTGCTGCTGGGTTCGTGGGGCTTGCTGGCCCTCGGCGGAGCGGGCGGCGCCTGGTCCCTGGCCGCGCTGCTCGCCGGGGTGATCATCCTGGACCTGTCCGCACAGGCGGTCCACATCAGCAACCAGAACCTGGTCTACGCGGTGCGCCCCGAATCCCGTAACCGCCTCAACTCCGCCTACATGACCAGCTACTTCGTGGGCGGCGCGATCGGCTCCGCACTGACCTCCGCGGTCTGGGGCGCCGCGGGCTGGCACGGGGTGTGCGTGCTGGGCGCGACGCTGGCCGCCGTGGTCGTGGCCCTGTGGGCGCTGGAACGCATGCGCCGGCGTGCGGCCGGCGGGGGCCGGAAGGGGGCGGTCGCGGAAAGCGAGGCGGTGACGCCGTCGGTCAGGTGCTGACTGAGCGGGGCCGCTGGTGATGTCGTGGCTGAGCGGCGCCGGCCCACCCGGCGCGCGCCCTCTGTATTAAGCGGCCCCGCTTGGTTGACAGCGCCTACTTGGCGCTGCCCTCGGCGGCCACCACCGCATCGCGGTAGGCCCGGGCCGCCGCGCGCAGGGCGGCCTCCGGGTCGACGCCCTCCGCCTCCGCCCGTACGGCGAGCGCCAGCAGTTCATAGCCGATGCCCTCACCGGCCGGCGGCGCGACCTCGATGCCCGCCGTCCGCACCCGCGACGCCAGCTTCGCCGCGAGCGCCAGCCCCGGCTGCGCCAGCGGAATCCCCTCGGTCACCGACTCCCGCTGCTTCTCCTCCGCCTTCTTCCGCAGCCAGTGCGCCTTGACGTCCTCCGGGGTGGCCGCGTCCTCGTCCCCGAAGACATGGGGGTGGCGGTGCAGCAGCTTCTCCACGAGCGTGCCCGCCACATCGTCGATGGAGAACGGCTCGTCCGGATCGTCCTGCGCGATCCGGGCATGGAAGACGACCTGGAGAAGCACATCCCCGAGCTCCTCCCTCAGCTCCGCGCGGTCGCCCTCCTCGATGGCCTCGACCAGCTCATACGCCTCCTCGATGCCGTACTTGGCTAGATCGCGGTGCGTACGGACGCTGCTCCAGGGGCACTCGGCGCGGATCTGGTCCATGACCTGGACGAGATCGAGCAGCCGGGCACCGGGCAGGTCGTAGGAGCCGGGCAGCAGCTCAAGATCCGGCATGGTCTCCCGCCCGGAACCGGCCAGCCGTGCCAGGCCGTCGGTCAGTGCGCTCTCCCCCTCCGCCGAGGTCAGCACGACGGCCGTACGGGCCTCCGGCACGCAGTAGTCGACCAGTTCGCGGGCGGCGGGCGCGGCGGTCTCCACCTCGATACCGGCCTCCCGCAGATAAGCCAGCTGCGGATGATCCGGATCGGCGCTCACCACACGGTCGGCCGCCCGCAATATCTGCCAGGCGGGCCAGGACAGGAGCCCGGGGGCGACCCGGTGGCTGGTGGTGAGCAGAACCAGGCGTCCGGTGCCGGCACCCTCAGGACGGGCGTCGGCGCCGGTACCGGCGGCGGAGGCGGAGGCGTCAGCGTTCACGCCTCGAACGTAACGCACGGCACTGACAGTGATCGGTGGCGGTGGGCGGACGGGGCCGAGACGGCCGGGCGCCGGTCGGCGGGTGGGACTGAGACGGCCGGGTGCCAGGCCCCGGTCGGCGGTCGGGCTTCCGGCCCCGGGCCCGACCCGCCCAACCGCCTAGCCGCCCCACCGCCCGACCGCCCGGCTTCCGGTCAGGCCTGCTGCTTCGCGGGCTCCCGGGTGATCCACGGGTCCTTGGTCTCGCCGAGGATGACCTGCTGGTCGTCCCACTTGCCGAACCGCGGATTGACGTCGATCCCCATGGACCGGGAGGTCTTGGCCAGCGCGCCGGCGAGCTTCTGCTGGCCCTGCGGCGCGCGGCGGTCCGCGTGCAGATGCTCGGCGACGCCGTCGAGCAGCAGCTGGTTACGGACCATGGCATCGATCTCGTCCGGGGCCACACCCTGCTGAAGCCACATCGCCTTCAGCCGCTCGGCACTGCCGGCCTGCTTCTCGGCCCGGCCGCGCCACTTCTGGATGTCACCGCGGCTGACCGTCACCCCGGCGTCCTGCGCACCGCGCGCCAGCACCTCGTCGAAGATCATGCCGTTGAGGGTGGCCAGGCTCAGCCGCCCGGTGTTCATGACGAGCTGCCCGCCCTGCGGGGACTTGGCCTGCGCGGCGCGCACGTCCTTCACCTTCGCCTGAAGCTGCGAGACGGTGATCCGCTTCCCGTCCACGATGGCCGCGGCACCGGGATGGGCATCGTTGCCGCACGCGGCCAGCAACGGGGTCGCGGCCAGCAGAGCGGCGGTGGCGGATACGGAGAGCGCTGTCCTTCGGCGGAACACATGGCCTCCCGGCAGATCGTGCGACGGAGTCTCGACCTTGATTGATCGATGCTATGGAGTCGGCGTGGCCCAGGCCACTGCTTCGGCCAACGATCTGTGCCGGGGTCGGTTTCTGGTCCGCTGTCCTTCTCGTCCGTCAGCGTCAGCCCCCGCCCCGCCGCACCCCGGGATGTAGCGAGGGCGTCCGGCCACGACGTCTCGGGCGGTGGGCCCCCGCTCACCCCTGCACCCTCCCCAGCCAGTACAGCGTCCGGCGGAGTTCCTCCGGGAACGGGTGGTGGGGGCCGTGGAGGCGTTCGGCGTCGTACAGGAGGCGGGTGAGGGTTTCGTGGGCGGCGGCGCGTTCGCCCTGGGCCAGGAGGAGGTGGCCTATGGAGCGGCGGATCTCCAGGGGGCGTACGGGGTCGTCGGCGTAGTGCTCGAAGTAGGGAAGGAGGGCGCGGTACTCGTCCAGGGCCTGGGCGACCTCGCCCAGTTGTTCCAGGCACTGGGCGGCCTCGTAGTGGAACTGGAGGGCCTGGCGGGTGGCGCCGGCGCCGGATTCCTGGCCGAACTCCTCGGCCAGCAGGCGGAGTTCGGGCAGGGCGCGGCGGTACTGGCCGTCGTCCATGAGGGTGGCGGCGTACTGCTTGCGCAGGGTGCGGACGACCGGGGAGTGGGCGCCGTGGCGTTCGGCGGCGGCCGGCAGGATGCCGCCGAGGATGTCCACGGCGCGGGTGATCCGGCCCTGGTCGAGCAGGCTCTTGACCTCGTCGACGGCGGCGGCGACGTCCGGTCCGGAGGTGGAGGGGGAGGGGGAGGGAGAGGCGGAGAGGGAGTTGGGCGTGGGGGTGGAGGCAGGGGCGTAAGCGGGGGTGGGAGTAGGGGGAGCGGTGGAGGGGGTGTGGGGGATGGCTGCGGAGGTCCAGGCGCCGGGGCGGGAGGTGGCCGGGGTGGCGGGGACGGCGGAGGTGCGGGGGTCCGGGGTCGGGTGCGGGGTTGCGGCCGGGCGGGAGGAGGTGCTTTGGCGGGGTACGAGGCCCGGTCCGGTGGGACGGGAGGGCAGCTGTACTTGCGGGGTGGCGAGGGCGGTTGGTGTGGGGGCGGCGGCCGGGGGGCCTGCGGAGCGGGTGGGCCAGGGGGCTTGCGGGTGGCGGAAGGGGCGGGTGGGGTCCAGAGGGGCCAGGGCGGGTGCAGGTTGGGCCGCGTGAGGGCCGGTGGTGGCGGTGGGGAGCAGGGGGGCCAGGGCCTGGTAGACCTCTTGGGCGTCGGTGGGGCGGGCCTCGGGGTCCTTGCGGAGGAGGCGGAGGACGAGGGCTTCGAGGGCCTCGGGGACGTCGGGGCGCAGGGTGCGTACCGGGACGGGCTCCTCGTGGAGGTGGCGGTGGAGCACGCCGAGGGCCGTGGAACCGGCGAACGGGACCTCGCCGCTGAGGAGTTCGTGGAGCAGGACCCCCAGGGCGTAGAGGTCGGTGTGCGGGCCGACCGCGCCGCCCATCGCCTGTTCGGGCGCCATGTAGGCGGGGCTGCCGATGGGGGAACCGGTGTGGGTGAGGCGGGTGGTGTCGGTGTCCAGGGCGGAGGCGATGCCCAGGTCGAGGACGACCACGGAGCCGTCCGGCCGGATCATGACATTGCGGGGCTTGAGGTCGCGGTGGACGATCGGCACCGCGTGCACCGACGCCAGCACGGCGCAGAGCTGAGCGGCGACGGAGACCGCCCACGGCCAGGGGTAGGGGTCGTGCTCGGCGAGATGGTCGGAGAGGTCGGCGCCCTCGACGTACTGCATGACGAGGTAGAGGTCCTCGTCGTCGCTGCCCGCGTCATGGACGGTGACCAGCCCGGGGTGGTCGACCTGTGCGGTGACCCGGCATTCGCGGACGAAGCGGCGGCGCATCTCCTCGCCGTCCGGGGTGCCCGCGACCCGGTCGGGGCGCAGCAGTTTGACGCCGACCCGGCGGTCCAGACGGCGGTCGTAGCCGATCCAGACCTGGCCCATCCCGCCCTGGCCGAGCAGCGCGGAGAGTTCGTAACGCCCGCCGATGACCCGGCCGTTCACCGGCCCTCCTCCTTGCGGAGGTAGTCACTGAGCTCATCGAGTTCGGCCCGCACCCGGTCGATGCGCTGCGGCGGCCGGGGCCGGTCCGGTGGCGGGGCATACGGGCCGGCGGGCGGCGGCGCGGGGTGGGGCGGTGCGGCCGGTCCCCCGGGCTGAGGCAGCCGGGTCTCGGTCAGGGCGTACGGGTTGACGGGGGCAGCGCCCGGTGCGCCGCCGTACGGCTGGGGCCCCGGGGCG
Source organism: Streptomyces sp. P9-2B-2 (assembly GCF_030406865.1). Lineage (NCBI taxonomy): Bacteria > Bacillati > Actinomycetota > Actinomycetes > Kitasatosporales > Streptomycetaceae > Streptomyces > Streptomyces sp. P9-2B-2. Next base: position 3,721,977 of record NZ_CP129126.1, read on the forward strand.
TGGTGCGGGACCGGCGCCGGGCCGTAGGGGTGCGGCGCCGCACCGGCGGCCGGTCCCCCGGCCGGATAGCCCGCCTGGCCGGCACCGTACGCGGCCCCGAAGCCCGGCAGTTGCCCGGCCGGCGGCCCGTACGCCGGTCCGGCCGTCCGTGCCGAGCGCAGGTCGACCACGAGGTAGTAGGCCACGGCGCCGGCCATCTGGAGCAGGATCACGGCCACCGCGGCGTCCGTGTGCCAGTCCGTCTCGGGATAGCCCCCGGACCACATGATGGTGGCGCCGAGCAGGGCCACATCGGCGCCGAACAGCCACCACCCCAGCGGCCTGCGCTGGACGAGCGCCGCCCGCAGCAGCGTGGCCCAGGCCAGAAAGCCCAGGCTGAGCACCGCGACGGCCACGAAGAGCACCCGCAGCAGAACGACCGTGCCCGGCGCCGGGGGACGGTACGGCGGAGGGGCCGGGGCGGGGCCGTGCATTGCTGCTCCTGACGGATCGTTCGGGGCGGGCGGGGCGGCGGCGTGGCGGCCCGCGGCGCCACCCCTTCGCGCGGGCGGGCCCGGCTGCGCATACGTGCTTGCGAGCGTATAGACGACACCGACCGCGCGTGCGGGGTTGTACGGATTGGACGATCGGATCTGGGGGGCCGGGAGCGTGCCACTCGGCCGCCTCTTTCGGCACGTCCGGCTGCCTGCTCCTGGCCTGTCCGATGACTCCGTCCGATGGCCCGCCACGGCCCGTCCGACGGCCCCCTCCGGCCCGTCCGCCGCTGCCCGCCCGAGTCAGCCCAGCCCCACCCAGCCCTCCTCAGTCCGGCGCCACCGACCCCTCCGTCAGCCCGTCGTGCAGCCCCTGGACCAGTTGTTCGCCGAGCCGCGACGCCAGGCGCAACGCGCCTTCGAAGTCGGCCAGTTCGCGGAAGCGTTGCCCGTAGCGGCGCTGGTCGGCGAGGGGTAGCCGGGGCAGGTGCAGTCGGCGGACGTCGAGGCGGGTGGCGGTGGAGGCATAGCTGCTGGCCTGGCGGGTGTTGGCGGTGCCGCGGAGGAAGCCGGCGAGGAACCAGGGGTCGAGGGCGGCCGGGTCGGGGCGCAGCAGGGTGAGGTTGCGGCCGAGGGCGGCGCCGGCGGTGGCCTCGTCGACGACCCGGGCGACGGCGCCGCCGCCGAGGACCGGGACGACCACATCGCCCTCGCGGAGCAGCACCGCCTCCTCCGCGGGCCCGGAGGCGGGCGCTTCGGGGAGGGCGCCGGACGGGGCGCCGCCGCCGAGCACGTCATGGTCGGTGAGCACCGCGGGCGCTTCCACGGGCTCCCGGCCGCCCTCGGGCGGGGTGGCGCCCGTAGGCAGGGTGCCCCCGCTCGTCGCCACGGTGCCGGCGCCGCCCGCGCGCAGCACCAGGGCGCCGGAGCGGGCGAGTTCGCCGACGGTGGTCAGCGGGCGGCGGGCGGTGGTGGCGGGGTCGGTGTCGGTGTCGCCGGCCGCGGGCCGGGGGGTGAGCTCCGTCGTACGGGCGAGGGTGGCGGTCAGCCGCTCGCGGACCCGGGCGAGTGCGGCGGGGCCGCCGGCTGCCGCGGGCGGCGGGAGGTGCCGGGCCGGGGCGAGGTCGACATCGTCGTCGAGGAGGTCGATGGCGGCCAGCGACCGGCGCACGCCGGGCTGTTCCTCGATGCCGCCCTCGCGGTCGAAGGTCTGCCAGGCCTCGACGGCGGTGGTGTGGACGCTCTGCCAGTCGGGCCGGTCGCGGCCTGCGGGGGTGCCGGTGGCGAGGTCGGCGGTGTCGACGACGAGGAGGTGGGGGGCGGGCGGCTGGCCGCCGCCGGGCTTGCGCAGCACCCACAGGTGCAGCGGGACGCCGTTGGGCGGGGCGGCCCCGGCGGGCAGCGCGATGACGGCCCGCAGGGCGCCGCGGCGCAGCAGGTCGGCGCGGATCCGGCGGCCGGAGCGGCGGGAGGCGGCGGCGGGCGGCATGAGGAGGACGGCGGTGCCGCCCGGCCGGAGCCGGGCCAGCGCGTGCTGCACCCAGGCCAGTTCGGATTCGGTACGGGCCGGGAAGCCGTACTCCCACCGGGGGTCGTAGGCGAGTTCGTCATGGCCCCAGTTGCGTTCGTTGAACGGCGGGTGCGCCAGGACGGCGTCGGCGGCGAGGCCGGGGAAGGCATCGGCGCGCAGGGTGTCCCCGGCGCGGACCCGGACCGGGGCGCCGGGAGCGCTCAGGGCGAGGCGGAGCGCGGTCAGCGCGGCGAGGTCGGGGTCGGCTTCCTGGCCGTGCAGGGTGACGGGGGCGGCGGCAGTGCCCCCGCCCTCCGTCCCGTCAGCGGGCTCCTGCCCGGCGCGTTCCTGGGCGGCGGTCAGCAGCGCACCGGCGCCGCAGGCCGGGTCGAGGACGCTGCCCAACGGTCCGGCCGACGCGGCCAGTTCGGCCATCAGCGCGGCCGGTCCCGGCGGGGTGAGGGTGTACTGCCGGGGGTTGGCGTCCAGGTGACGGCCCAGCAGGAAGGTGTACGCCTGGGGGGCGCCGTCCGCCGCCGCGAGGTCACCGGCGGCCCGTACCAGGGCGGCGGACGGGGCGAGCGCCTCGCGGGTCAGTCCGCGTACGGGGTGCTCGGGGCCGAGTCGGTCGGCGAGGACGGCGTCGAGCATCGCGGGGAGTACGCCGGTCAGTTCGGCGTCGTCGGCGGCGGTGCGCAGCTGCTGCCAGACCGCGGGCCGCTCATGCACCAGCAGCAGCACGGCACCGGCCTGGCGCAGTGCGGTCGCGGTGCCGGCCGGGTGCCCGACGAGCTGCTGCCAGACCCGTTCACGGAGCGGGACCTCGGCGAGTTTGCCCTGGTCGCGCAGCCATTGCTCGATGTCGCGGAGGGCGAAGGCGGGACTGGTCTCGGTGCCGCCGACCGGCTTGGGGAAGTCCGCGTGCCGACGTCGCCAGTTGCTGACCGCGGCCCGGCCGACCCCGGCGAGCCGGGCGATACCGGCGGCGGTCACCTCGGCCGTGGCGCCGGCGGCCGCCCCGCTTCCACCGCCCGTCGCGTTGTCCGGTGATGCGTTGTCCGGCACCTGGCTGACTCCCATCCGTGGCCCCCGACCGCTGTGTCGGCAAGCATACCCAGCAGCGATACACATCCCCCTTCACAGCGTGAACTACTCACCCTCACTCATTCATGTTGACTCGGTTCACAGCCTCTGCTCTTATTGACCCATCGCTTCGGCAGCAATCGATTCTTGAGCGCCCGGAAGGGGCCCCTTCGCATGTCTCAGCAGACGCACTACCAGCCCGCACCCCAGGGGCCCACGGGCGCTCCGGCCCCTCAGGCGGCCCGCAACGGGCTCGGTGTCGCCGCCCTGATCCTCGGCATCATCGGCGCGCTCAGCGGCATTCCGATGATCCTGTTCTGGCTCGCCGGACCACTCGGCGTGCTGGCCCTGATCTTCGGCCTGGTGGGCCTCAGCCGCGCCAAGAAGGGCCAGGCCACGAACAAGGGCGTGGCCGTGACCGGCACGATCCTGGGCGCCCTCGCGCTCGTCCTGGCGGTCGTCGGCGTCATCGTCACCGTGCTGGCCGTCAACAAGGCGGTCGACGAGGTGCACCAGCAGGTGGAGCAGAGCTCCGGCCAGCCGAAGAACGGCTCCGGCGAGAGCGCCAAGGACCTCGGCCCGGGCGAGACGGCGAAGTACAACAACGGCGTCCAGGTCACCGTCTCCAAGGCGGCCCCCTACACCGTCGACCCGAACACCGTCGTCAGCGGCCACACCCAGGGCAACAAGGCCTACAAGTTCACCGTCACGGTCAAGAACACCGGCAGCAAGGCGTTCGACAAGCCCCTCGTCCAGACCAAGGCCCGGGCCAACGGCAAGGAGGCCGAGGAGGTCGACGACGACAAGCACGGCATCCTGCACCACGACTTCGGCAACGCGATCAGCCCCGGCGAGTCCGCCAGCGTGGAGATGGTCTTCGACGCGCCGCCGACCGCCAAGCAGCTCGACGTCGAGGTCACGCCGGACTTCCTGCTCGACGCCGTGAGCTGGAAGCTGGCCCTCTGAGCCACCGGCTCCCCGCCCCGCTCCGGACCCCGGCCCGGCACCGCGACCCCGCGGTGCCGGGCCGGCGGCCGTCCCTCTCCGGGAACGCACCGCCCCAGGACCACGTCTGACCCACTGCCGGCCCGGCCGTCGCGGCGCAGCGGCCACCGGGCGGACCGGTCAGCCAGTTCGAGTATCTTTTCGGGTCGGGGAGAGTGAGGATCCGCATGGAAACGGCCGCAGCAACGGCTGGGGGCGCCCCCGGACGGATTCTGGGAGAGCACAGCGGCACGGTGCCGCCGCCCCGGACCGCCGGGCCGGCCGCCGCCGCGACCACGACCACCGGCGCACCACCGGACCCGCCCGGCCGGCTGCGGCACACCGCCGACCGGCTGCGGACCCGGACCGCGCCCCTGCGCGCCCCGCACCTGGACCCCTACTGGACCGCCGGGTTCTTCTTCCTCGCGTTCGCGCTGCTGTCCGTCTTCCGGTTCCGCACCATGTCCATCTCCTCCTGGGACCTGGGCATCTTCGAACAGGCCGTACGGGGCTACGCGCACTTCCAGGCGCCGATAGTCGACCTCAAGGGCCCCGGCACGAACATCCTCGGCGACCACTTCAGCCCCATACTGATCGTGCTCGCCCCCCTCTACCGGGTGTTCCCCTCACCCGTGACCCTGCTGACCGCGCAGGCCGCGCTGTTCGCGCTGTCCGTGCTGCCGGTCACCCGCGCCGCCGCCCGCCACCTGGGCCGCCTCCCGGGCCTGGCCCTCGGCATCGCCTACGGCATGTCCTGGGGCGTGCAGAAGGCCGTCGACTTCGACTTCCACGAAATCGCCTTCGCCCTGCCGCTGATCGCCTTCGCGCTCGAAGCGGTGCTGCGCGGACGCTGGACCGCGGCGGTCTGCTGGGCCGCGCCCCTGGTGCTGGTCAAGGAAGACCTCGGGGTGACCGCGGCCACCATCGGCGCGCTCGCCCTGATACGCACCCGCCGGGCCAGCCCCCTGGCCATCGGTCTGGTCGCCTTCGGCATCACCGCCACCGCCGTCACCCTCGGCCTGCTGATACCCGGCTTCAACGGCTCCGGCTCGTACGACTACTGGACCAAGTTCGGCGCCGAAGGCGGCGGCGCCACCATCCCCCTCGACGACGCCGTCCGCACCACCCTGTGGGTCCTGCTCCCCACCACCGGACTGCTCGCACTGCGCTCCCCCCTCCTCCTGGTCGCACTGCCCACCCTCGGCTGGCGCTTCCTCTCCCACGAGCCGCACTACTGGGGCACCGACTGGCACTACAACGCCGTCCTGATGCCGGTCGTCTTCCTCGCACTGATCGACGCCCTGCCGCGCATACGGGTCTCCGCCCGCCCCTGGCTCCGCTCGTACGCCCACCATCTGCCGGCCGCCGTCCTGGCCGCGGCCCTCGCGCTGACCGCCAATCTGCCCCTCGCCCGGCTCACCGAGGCCGCCACCTACCGCACCCCACCGAACGTCACCGCCGACGAGAAGCTGCTGGAGCGCATACCCGACGGCGCGACCGTGGAGTCCGACATCCGCCCGCTGAGCCGCCTCACCCACCGCACCCAGGTCTTCTGGATCGGCGACACGGGGGGGCTGGCGCCCCAGTACGTCGCTGTCCAGCTGCGTGATGACCGCACCCCGCGGCAGGTGTTGGCGGAGACCAAGGCTCGCCACCCCCGCTCCACGTATGTGGTTCTCGGCGACACGACGGACCTGCTGGTGTTCCACCGCACGTCCGCGAAGTGACGCCCTGACGCCCACGTTGTCGGGTGGCCCGCCGTGCCGCTTCTGTTGTTTCGCCTTCGGCGGGAGGGGTGTGTAGGGGTGGGGCCCCGGTTTGTGGTGGGTGCCGGTGGTGGGGGCTCCGGGGTGTGTTGCCGGACTGCTTCGCTTTACGTCCGGCAACACACCCTCCACCCCCACCACCTCCCGCGAGTTGAGGAACCCCACCCCAGTGGGGGGAATGGTTAAAGACCAGTAGGTACAGCCGCGCCACGACACGGCCGAACTACTGGTCTTTAACATCTCCCCCACCGGACGGAGGCCGCCCACCGGACGGGAGGGGGCGGTCCTCCGGGGCCTGTGTTGTGGACGTAAAGCGAAGCAGTCCACAACACAGGCCCCGGAGGACCGAACCCGGCACCCACCACAGCCAACAAGCGGCCCCCGCCCAAACACACCCACCCCCGCCGAAGGCGAAAACAAGGCACGGCGGCGCCACCCGCAACGTGGGAAGCGGGGCTACGAGCCCAAAATGGTGGAGAGGAACTCTCCTGTCCACGCGAGCAGCTCGCGTCCAACCACCGGCTTGCCGCCGACCTTCCCCGTCGTGGGCCGCGGAACAAGAATTTGTTGCGCGGCCGGCTTGAGGACCGTACGGGGATACAGCCGCTTGAGGCGCAGTTCCTGGGATTCGCGCAACTCCACGGGGCCGAAGCGGACGTTGGCGCCCTGGAGTGTGATGTCGGAGACCCCGCAGGCGCGGGCCAGCATGCGCAGGCCGGCGACCAGCAGGAGGTTCTCGACGGGCTCGGGCAGCTTGCCGTAGCGGTCGGTGAGTTCCTCGCGGACGGCCGCGATGTCCTCCTCCGATGTGGCCGAGGCGATGGCGCGGTAGGCCTGGAGTCGCAGCCGCTCGCCGGGGGCGTAGTCGTGCGGGACATGCGCGTCCACCGGGAGTTCGATCTTGACCTCCAGGGGCGGCTCCTCCTCGACGCCGCCTTCGAGGGAGGCGCGGTAGTCGGCGACCGCCTCGCCGACCATACGGACGTAGAGGTCGAAGCCGACCCCGGCGATGTGGCCGGACTGCTCGCCGCCGAGGAGGTTGCCCGCGCCGCGGATCTCCAGGTCCTTCATGGCGACGTACATACCGGCGCCCATCTCGGTGTGCTGGGCGATGGTCGCCAGCCGCTCGTGGGCGGTCTCGGTGAGCGGCTTCTCCGGCGGGTAGAGGAAGTAGGCGTAGCCGCGCTCGCGGCCGCGGCCGACCCGGCCGCGCAGCTGGTGGAGCTGGGAGAGGCCGAAGTTGTCGCCGCGCTCGACGATCAGGGTGTTGGCGTTGGAGATGTCGATGCCGGATTCGACGATCGTGGTCGAGACCAGGACGTCGAACTTCTTCTCCCAGAAGTCGACGACGACCTGCTCCAGTTGGGACTCGCCCATCTGGCCGTGGGCGGTCTGGATGCGGGCCTCGGGGACGATCTCGCGGAGCCGGGCGGCGGCCCTGTCGATGGACTCGACCCGGTTGTGGATGTAGAAGACCTGGCCCTCGCGCAGCAGTTCACGGCGGATGGCCGCGCCGATCTGCTTCTGCTCGTAGGGGCCGACGAAGGTGAGGACCGGGTGCCGCTCCTCGGGCGGGGTGGTGATGGTGGACATCTCGCGGATGCCGGTGACCGCCATCTCCAGGGTGCGGGGGATGGGGGTGGCGGACATGGTGAGGACGTCGACGTTGGCGCGGAGCTTCTTCAGCTGCTCCTTGTGCTCGACGCCGAACCGCTGCTCCTCGTCGACGATGACCAGGCCCAGGTCCTTGAACTTGGTCTCGGAGGAGAACAGCCGGTGGGTGCCGATGACGAGGTCGACGGAGCCCTCCCGCAGCCCTTCGAGGACGGCCTTGGCCTCGGTGTCGGTCTGGAAGCGGGACAGCGCCCGGACGTTGACCGGGAACTGGCCGTAGCGCTCGGTGAAGGTGCCGAGGTGCTGCTGGACGAGGAGGGTGGTCGGCACGAGGACGGCGACCTGCTTGCCGTCCTGGACGGCCTTGAAGGCGGCACGGACCGCGATCTCCGTCTTGCCGTAGCCGACATCGCCGCAGATCAGCCGGTCCATCGGGACCGACTTCTCCATGTCCTCCTTGACCTCGGCGATGGTGGTGAGCTGGTCGGGCGTCTCCGCGTACGGGAAGGCGTCCTCCAGCTCGCGCTGCCAGGGGGTGTCCGGGCCGAAGATGTGGCCGGGCGCCGCCATCCGCGCGGAGTACAGCTTGATCAGGTCGGCGGCGATCTCCTTGACGGCCTTCTTGGCGCGCGCCTTGGTCTTGGTCCAGTCGGCGCCGCCGAGACGGTGCAGCGTCGGGGCCTCGCCACCCACGTACTTGGTGACCTGTTCCAGCTGGTCGGTGGGGATGTAGAGGCGGTCGCCGGGCTGGCCGCGCTTGGCCGGTGCGTACTCGACGAGGAGGTACTCACGGGTGGCGCCCTGGACCGTGCGCTGCACCATCTCGATGTAGCGGCCCACGCCGTGCTGCTCGTGGACGATGAAGTCGCCGGCTTCCAGGGTGAGCGGGTCGATGGTCTTGCGGCGGCGGGCCGGCATCCGGGCACCGTCCTTGCCGGCCGCCTTCTGGCCGGAGAGGTCGGTCTCGGTGAGGACGGCGAGCCGGAGCGCGGGGTCGATGAAGCCGTTGTCGAGGGAGCCGCAGGAGACATGGACGAGGGCCGGGGCGAGGTCGGCCGGCTCGGCGTCCAGGCGGGCGGGGATGCCCTCGGCGCCGAGGACCTCGACCGTACGGGCGGCCGGGCCGTGCGCCTCGGTGAGGAAGACCGTGCGCCAGCCGTCCGCGAGCCACTGCTTGGTGTCGGCCAGCGCCCGCTGGGTGTCGCCGCGGTAGGTGTCGGGGGCGTGCATGCCCAGCTTGAGGGTGTCGCCGTCGGCCGCCAGGTCCTCATCCGCTGCGAACGGGCTGACCGACCACCACATCATCCCCAGCTCGCGCGCCCGGTCCCGGACGTCCGCGATGCCCCACAGGGAGGCCGCGCCGACATCGATCGGGGCGGCTTCGCCGTCGGCCGCGCCGGACATCGCGGCCGCCGCCCAGGACGCCTGGAGGAACTCCTGGCTCGTGGCCACCAGATCGGCGGCCCGGGTCCGTACCCGCTCCGGGTCGCACACCACGGCCATCGAGCCCTTGGGCAGCACGTCCAGCAGCAGCTCCATGTCGTCCACCAGGACCGGAGCCAGTGACTCCATGCCCTCGACGGCGATCCCCTCGGCGATCTTGCCGAGCAGTTCGCCCAGCTCGGGGTGCTGCTCCGCGAGCACCGCGGCCCGCTCCCGCACCTCAGCGGTCAGCAGCAGCTCACGGCAGGGCGGCGCCCACAGCCCGTGCTCGGCGACCTCCAGGGACCGCTGGTCGGCGACCTTGAAGTAGCGGATCTCCTCGACGTCGTCGCCCCAGAACTCGACCCGGAGCGGGTGCTCCTCGGTCGGCGGGAAGACGTCCAGGATGCCGCCGCGGACCGCGAACTCGCCGCGCTTCTCGACCAGCTCCACCCGTGCGTACGCGGCCGCCGCCAGCCCGTCGACGATCTCTTCGAGGTCGGCGGTATGCCCCGTGCGCAGACTGACCGGCTCCAGGTCGCCCAGGCCCTTGACCTGCGGCTGGAGCACCGAGCGGATGGGGGCGACGACGACCGAGACGGGACCGGCGGTGGGGTCGTCCTCGCGCGGGTGGGCGAGCCGGCGCAGCACCGCGAGGCGGCGGCCGACGGTGTCCGAGCGCGGGGAGAGCCGCTCGTGCGGCAGCGTCTCCCAGGACGGGAACTCCACGACGGAGTTGTCCTCGCCGGCCGGCACCAGGCTGCGCAGCGCGGCGGCGAGATCCTCGGCCTCCCGGCCGGTGGCGGTCACCGCGAGCACCGGGCGGCCGGCCTGCCGGGCGAGCGCGGCGATAGCGAAGGGGCGGGCGGCCGGCGGCCCCACCAGATCCACCCGGGGGCGGTGCCCGTCGGTCGCGGCCTGCACCGCTTCGGCGAGCGCCGGGTCCTTTGCGACGACGTCGAGCAGACCAGTCAGGCTCATGTGAGGGTTCCGTCCCAGCGAGGCGAACAACGCAGCAGCCCGACACGTCTCACGGGCCGGGGTTGCCAAGCGTACGCCCGCCCACCGACAGCCCGGGCCGGAAGCCGGGGACGGCACCCCCGCGCCCCGTGCCACCTGGCTCCGTGGTTCCGCACCCCCCGCTCCCGTGGAAGGGTGCACCTTACAAGGATCTCAGGAGGGGGCACGGTGAGCGGAAGCACGCGACGTACCGGAGACAGGGGCACGCTGCGCACGCCGGCCCCGCCACCCACGGGCCCGCCGCCCCGCCCCGTCGTCGCCGCCCTCATGCTCGGTATGGCACTCGCCGCGCTCGACTCGACGGTCCTCGCCACCGCCGTCCCGCAGATCGTCGGCGACCTCGGCGGCTTCGCGGTCTTCTCCTGGCTGTTCTCCGGCTATCTGCTGGCCGTCACCGTCACCCTGCCGGTCTACGGCAAGCTCTCCGACACCTTCGGCCGCAAGCCCGTCCTGATCACCGGCATCGTGCTCTTCCTCGTCGGCTCACTGGCCTGCGCCGGCGCCTGGGACATGGCCTCGCTGATCGCCTTCCGGGTGGTGCAGGGCCTGGGTGGCGGCGCCCTCCAGGGCACCGTCCAGACCATCGCCGCCGACCTCTACCCGATGAAGGAACGCCCCAAGATCCAGGCCAGGATCTCCAGCGTCTGGGCCACCTCGGCGGTCGCCGGGCCCGCCCTGGGCGGACTGCTCGCCACCTACGCCGACTGGCGGTGGATCTTCCTGATCAATGTGCCGGTGGGCGGGGTCGCCCTCTGGCTGATCGGGCGGCACTTCACCGAGCCGCAGCGGCAGCGGCCGGTGCCCGGCGCCCGCCCCCGGGTGGATTGGCCCGGTGCGCTGGCGATCTTCGCCTGCGGCGGGCTGCTGCTGACCGCGCTGGTCCAGGGCGGGGTGGCGTGGCCCTGGCTCTCCACCCCGTCGCTGCTGCTGTTCGCCGGCAGCGCGGGGTGCGCGGCGCTCACCGTCCTCATCGAACGGCGGGCCGCGGAGCCGATCATTCCCGGCTGGGTGTGGCGCCGCCGCACCATCTCCGCCGTCAACCTCGCGCTGGGCGCCCTGGGCCTGCTGATGGTCGCCCCGACGGCGTTCCTGCCCACCTACGCCCAGTCGGTGCTGGGCCTGAGCCCGACCGCGGCCGGCTTCGTGCTGTCGGTGATGATGCTGAGCTGGCCGGTCTCGGCCGCCCTCAGCAGCCAGGTCTACAACCGGGTCGGCATCCGCACCTGCTCGATGCTCGGCATCGGCGCGGCCGGTCTGGTCCTGCTCGCCTTCCCCCTGCTGCCCTACCCCGGCGCGGCCTGGCAGCCCGCGCTCATCATGCTGGCGCTCGGTGCGGCCCTCGGCCTCTTCCAGCTCCCGCTGATCATCGGCGTGCAGTCCTCCGTCGGCTACCGGGAGCGCGGTACCGCCACCGCCTCCATACTCTTCTGCCGCCAGGTCGGGCAGTCGCTCGGTGCCGCGCTGTTCGGCGCCCTCGCCAACGCCACCCTCAACGACCGCCTCGCGCACGCCCCTTCGGGCATCAGCGCCGGCCTGCCCGACGACCTCGACGCGGTCTCCCGCGCGCTGGAACACCCCGCCGGCCTCACCGCGCAGGCCACCGACTACCTCCGCCGCGCCGTCGACACCACGGTCGACCACGTCTACCTCGGCGCCGCCGCGGCCGCCGCGCTCGCGCTGCTCGCCCTGCTGCTGGCACCGCGGCGCTTCCCGGTGCACTCGGAAACCGGCGGCACGGGCGCAGGTGAGGGCACAGGCGCGGGCGCGGGCGAGGGCGGGCAGGCCGGGGCCTGACCGGAAGACCGGCGTCCGGGCGGTGGCGGGGCGGTGACCGTACGTCAGGCGCCCGGGGCGGTGGAGCGGCCGTACGTCAGGCGCCCGCGCCGCCGCCCGCGCGGGGCAGCTGCGTCTCCAAGGTGTCCTCCGCGTCGGGGCCGGCGGCCTCCGGCGCGGCGGCTTCCCGCCCGCCGCCCGGCGTCCCGTCGTCCTCGTCCGGTACCGGCGTCTTCCCGGTGAGCGCGGCCAGGCTGTTGCGTACATGGGCCATATGGGTGCGGACCTCTTCGCGCTCCGCGTCGTGCTCCCGCAGGATCCGTGCCGTGGTGCGCTCGATGCGCTCCACCTCGGCCTCGGCCTGGGCCAGCAGTCCGGCGCCGCGGTCCTCGGCGTCCTCCTGACGGTGCCGGGCGGCCTCCTCGGCCTCCGCGTAGAGCCGCTCGCTGTCGGCACGGGCGGTCTTCCCACGGGCGTCCAGCTCCGCGACGAGCCGGTCGGTCTCCGCCTCCCGCTCCGCGATCTCCCGTCCGGCCGCGTCCCACTCGTCGGCCTGCCGCTTCTCCTGGTCGCGCAGCAGCTGCGCGGTGCGCCGGTGCACCTCCGCCAGCTCCGCTGCCGCCTCCTCCCGCAGCGTCCCGGCCTCCTCGGTCGCCACGGTCACCAGGTCCGCGGCCTCTCCGCGCGCCGCCTCCACCGTGCGCCGGGCCCGGGTCTCCGCCTCGTCGCGCCGCGCGTGCGCCGCCTGGTCGGCCGCCTCCCGGACCTCGTCCGCGTACACCGCGGCCGCGTCCCGGATCTCCTCGTCCGCCTGCTGTGCCCCGGTCCGCAGCCGCGCCGCCTCGGACTCCGCGGTCGTCAGGATCAGCTGGGCCTCGCTGCCGAGCGAGGCATACGTCTGCGGTGGCAACTGCGCCACCCGCTCCTGCAGTTCGGTGAGTTCGGCCGCCATCTCGTTGGACAGGACCGTGAGCCGCGCGGCGCGCTCCCAGCAGGAGTCCCGGTCGACCGAGAGCCCCTCGACGCGGCGGTCCACGTCCTCCGGCCGGTAGCCACGCCCTCGTACGGTCTCGAACCCGTGAGGCGAAACCGATGCACTCATCCTCAAGCCCCTCTCCGCCGCGCGGCCGTCGTGCGATCCGCGGCCTCCGCGCTCTTTCGCATGGTTATGTGCAGGTCTGTGCCGTTATGTGCACTTCCCTGGGAATCGGTGCGAGATCGCACCCTCGCGACACTTCACCCCATCCACCCCACCAGGATGCGTTATTTGGTGCCAGAAGTCGGAATCGGGTCGTCGTGACGCAGCGCCCCGAACAACTCCCGTGCACCGCTCTCGTTCCACGGCAGCACCGACCCGACACCAGTGACCATCACCCCGGGCCGGTTCACCGGAACCGTCGTCGCGGTACCGCCGCCCCCGGCGATCTGCTTCATCGACCAGCCCATATCCAGCACCCGCGCCATGTCCGCGCCGTCGTCCACGACCAGCGCCGCCAGCGAGGCGTCCAGCACGCGCCGGAACCGGCCCGGGTCGAGGAGCACCGACGGGGCGGCCATCTCCTCCGCCACCGCACCGAGCAACTGCCGCTGACGCTTCACCCGTCCGAGGTCACCCTCCGGGTCGGCATACCGGGCACGGACGAACGCCAGCGCCTCGGCGCCGTTCATCCGATGGCAGCCGGCTGTGAAGTCCGCGCCCGACTTCTCGTCCTTCAGCGGGGCGTCCAGACACAGCCGCACCCCGTCCACCGCGTCCACGACCTGGACGAACCCCAGGAAGTTCACCTCGGCATAGCGGTCGATCCGCAGTCCGGTCGCCTGCTCCACCGTTCGGGTGAGCAGCCGCGGGCCGCCGTCCGCATAGGCCTCGTTGATCTTCCGGCTGCCGTGGCCGGGTATCGGGACGTAGCTGTCGCGCGGCAGGCTGACCAGCGTGGGGCCGTGCTCACCGGAGTGCAGCACCATGATCGTGTCGGTGTTCTGCACCTCGTTGTTGCCGACGTGCAGCTCCTCGCGCTGCTCCGGGGTCAGCGCGGAACGGCTGTCCGTACCGACCAGCAGCCAGTTCGTGCCCTTGCCCGCGGCCGGGCGCCCGGCGTAGTCGCCCAGCGCGTCCACGTGCTGGAGCTGCCGCCCCGCGGAGACGTACAGCCAGGCGCCGCCCGCGACCACCAGGGCGACCAGCACCAGCAGCGTCACCAGGGTCCAGGTGAGCCACGGCCGCCGGCGGCGGCGCGGCCCCGGCCTGCGCGGCGGCCGGCCCGACGGCCCGCGGTGCCACCACCGCGGGCGCCCTGCCCGGTACAGCGTCGTCGACGACGTCTGCGACAGCGGGGGTATCGGACGGCCCATATAGGCATGGTCGGGGCGCCCGACCCATCCCGCAGGTCGAGCGCCCCGACCCGGCCCGGCGGCACCCGCCGCCGGGCCGGTGACGCACCGCTACAGCAGCCCGTCCCACATCTGTTCCAGCAGGACCGACCACCAGGTCTCCGGCGACCCGAGCGCGGGCGGGTCCAGCGCGACCAGCTGCGCCTGGAAGTCGACGGTCCAGCGGCCCGCCTGCTCGGGCGTCAGCCCGTACCGCAGCCGCCACATCCGTCCCAGCATCGCCAGACAGCGCACGAACTCCGGCAGCCCCGAGTTCACGAACTGCGGCGTGGCCGGCTGGCCGCCCGGCCCGGCCTCCATGGGCACCGCCACGATGTGCGCGGTCCCGTACTGCACACACAGCTGACGGCCGAAGTCGTTGCCCATCACCAGATACGAACCGGCGTCCGCGGCCGGCTGCACCATCCGCTCCGCCGCCAGCTCCGCCAGCGTCGGCACCGGACGCTGCGGCTGCGCCTGCGCCCAGAAGAACGGCCCGAAGTCGACCGGCAACCCGGCCCACACCAGCATCTGCGCCACCACATCGGGCACCCCGTGCCGGGAGACCGCCCGCTGGTCGAAACGGAACAGGGCCTGCGGGCCGAACGCCTGCTCCAGCTCCTGCCCGATCACCTGCGGGGGCACCGGCGGCACGGGCGGCACCTGTGACGGATGCGGCAGCGGCACCCGCACCGGCGCCGGCCGCGCCGGACCGTCCGCGACCTGGTGCAACTCGCCCTGGTGCTCGACGAGATGCCGTACGCCCTGCTGGCGCGAGGCATGGTCGCGGCCGTACGCGGCGGTGTGGCTGATCCGCACCTGCGGCCAGTTGTCCCGGATCATCCGGGCGCAGTAGCCACCCGGCAGATCACAGCACTCCAGCTCGGTGTGCAGCTCCAGCACCTGCTGCGGCGGGACGTTCATCCCGCGCAGCTCGTGCAGCAGCTGCCACTCCGGATGCGGTGTACCGGGCGCGGAACGGCGCACGATCTTCTGCTCGGACCCGTCCGGCGCGCGATAGCTCAGCACGGCCATATAGCCCGGACCGACCGTCGGCTGACCGCTCGGCGCCTGCGGATAGCCGTACGCACCGCCGCCGGGGCCCGGCGCGGCGGGCGGGCCCTGCGGAGGACCGGGCGGCGCCGCGGGCGGGGCCGTGGGACCGGCGGACGGGGGGACACCGGGGACACCCGGCCCGCCGGGACCGCCGTCGGGCAGCACCGCGCCGCCGGCCAGCATCGTGGCGGCCGCGTGTACGCCGCCGGTACCGCCCGCGGCGGGCGGCGGGGCGGGCGGCGGGGGCGGACCGCCCTGGCCGCCGGAGTTCCGGCCGTCCGCGGGCACCCCGGGCTTACCGGGCGGGCCGGGAGGCTTGGGTACGCCCGGCACGCCGGGCGGCGAGGGCGGCGGCGGCACCCCGGGGCCGGCGGCGGCACCGCCCGCATTCCCGAGGGACGCCTGAAGGGACGCGCCGTCGGCGAGCATCGTCGCGGCGGCATGCACTCCGCCGGACCCGGGACCACCGGCCGCGGGGGAACCCGCGCCACCGGAGCCGGACCCGTCCCCCGGCCCGTCCACCGCGCTGAGATCCATTTCCGCCGCGTCCAGTTGGGACACCATCTGCGTCGGCACATAACCACCGGCCGGCACTCCGGGCGCACCGGGGCCGGACGCGGCGGGGCCGCCGGACGGGCGCACCCCGGCGCCGCCGCCGTCGGCGTGCTGCGGCGGACCGGGCGCGGCGGGCGGCGGGGGCGGGCCCGCGGCGGCGATACCGGGCAGCGCGGAGCCGTCGGCCAGCATCGTCGCGGCGGCGTGCACCCCACCGCCCACGGGCGGCGCGGGCGGCGCGGCCGGAGGCGGCACACCCGGCCCGGCCGCGGCGGGCGTACCGGCACCCGGCGGGGGCGGCACATCGGTGACCGGCGGGCCGGACGGCGGCGGCAGATCCGGCGCCGGAGCGGCGGCCGGCGGCGGGGGCGGCATCGGCGGCGGCAGCGGACCGCTGCCGGGCCGGGTGCCGCCCTCCGGCAGATCCAGCGCGGGCGCGACCTGCGTACGCGGCAACTGACTGCCGCCGTGCAGAAGTTCGGTCTTGGCCTCCGGCCGGGCCCGCGGCACCGACGGGGCGTCGTCCTCCTCGTCGAAACCGGCCAGCGGCGGCGCGAACACCGTCGCGGGCAGCCCCACCGAACGGTCCTCACCCCCCGCGCCGGAGGTGGTGTCCGCGTCGGCCCACGGCGTCGGCACACCGGCGGCACCGGCCCCCGGGCCCGTCTCCGCCGCCTGCGCACCGCTCTGCGCGGCCACACCGTCCGTGCCGTTGACGCTCACCTCGGCCCAGGCATCGGACGCCGACACCGCGGGCCCGGGCGCAGGCGCGGGAACGGACGGCGGGACAGCCACCGGGGCCTGCTCGCCGCCCGCGCCCCGCGCGTCCGCCGCCTCCTGCAACCACTCCGGCGGCGTCAGCAGGAACGAGGTGGCCTCCAGGTCGATCCGCTGCGGCGGCGCCTCGGCCGCGCCGCCGTCCACAGCAGCGCCGTACTCCTCCTCGTAACGCCGGATCACCTCACCCACCGGCAGCCCCGGCCACAGCGTCGTCTCCCCGCTGTCCCGCGCGATCACCAGCCGGGCCCGGCCGCCATCGGTCGCCGGGCCACCCTCCCGGTCCTCGGCCCAGGCCACGAAGCCCAGATCGAACTCCCGCACCCGCACCTCACGATGGAGCGCCGCCGGCACCTCGCCGTTCACCCACCGCTCGGCGCGCTCCTGCGCCTGCGCGAACGTCACCACCGCGCTCAACCCCCCACCGCGACCGCGTACGCGAAACCGCCGTCGACCATCAGATCCGCCACCGTCTCCAGCTCCGGCGGATTGCCCGCGAGCCGCTGGAGAAAGTCATCGAAATCCGCGCCGCACGGCAACAACAGCCGCTCGACCCGCTCCTGCACCGCCCACCCGTCCTGGTCCCGCGCATCGTCGTACGGGCAGAACCAGACCGAGCCGAGCGCCTCGCCGCGCACCTTCACCGCGACCACACCGCCCTGCGCGAACGCCACGCCCAGATAGTCCTTGGTGAAGTGGTCCCGCAGACACTTGTTCACATAGAGCAGGTCGTTGACCGCCGCGTCGTCGCGCACCGTGAAGAACGGCTGGTCGACCAGCAGCCCCAACTCCGCGTCCAGCGCCGCTCCCACGGGCGCGCACCCGCCCGCCGCCTTCAGGAACGCCCGGTAGGCGCCCGGCAGCCGGTAGCCCAGCGCCTCCTCGGCCTGCGCCAACTGCTCCTCGCCCACGGACAGATCACGGTGCGGCAGCCCGAAGTGCGCCGGCCGGGTCTCCTGCAACGGGCGGGTACCGCGCTTGTCGTGCGCCACGGCGGCCGTCGCCAGCCCGCCGTGATGCCGCAGCAGCGCCTTCACCTCGACCGGGATCAGCTCCATCCGCCGGGTGCCGGCCACGTGATGCCAGGTCCAGCCGTGCGGCGTGGCCACCGCCGGCACATCTATCCAGAGCTCGTGCCCCTGCGCGTGCAGGGCCGCGTTCGCCGAGACATAGTCCGTCAGCCGCAGCTCATCGACGCCGAAACCCTCCGGCGGCTCGGCGATCTCCGCCGCCGCGCGCGCGTACGGCGAGAACTCCGGGAATCCCCGTTCGTCCATCCGCACACCGGCGGGGTACCGTGCGGCACGGACCGGATCCGGAAAATGCACGACCTGCCCGGCATAGGCCGAATTCGGTGGCGCGGCATGTCCCGCCGCCTGGGGGCCGGGGAGTGCCCCCAGCCCTTGCCGACCTGTCGTCATCGCGCTTGCCCCCTGGCTGAAGCTGGCTTTGGAGCACAGCCTAAGCCGTACCGCTACGCCGTCCCCCCTCCCCCGTCCCCGTCCGTCAGCCCCGCGACACACCGACGTCACCCACCGCCCCACCACCCCCGAGCCCCCCGCGCACCACCCCGCCCACCAGCCCCGTTGCCCCACGACCGACGCCCCGTCAGCCCGCGGTGAGATCACCGACAGCCCGCCCGACTACCGCAACACCCAGCACATTTGGCAGGCTGACCCTCCCCCACCTACGGCGGGGGGGACCCCCAGCTACACGGGGATTCGGGGAGGGAAATCACCACCATGAGCACCACTGCACGCCACCACAACTCAGCCGCCGGCGACCCCCGCATCGGCTGGAGCGGCCCCGCCGACGGCGCACCGGCCCTCCACCACCGCCGCGACGGCATCCTCCCCACCATCGGCGCCGCCCTGTCAGTACGCGGACAAACGCTCACCTGTACCGCGAGCAAGGCCGAGCAGCCCCCCGCCCTGCACCCCCTCGTCCAGGACTTCCTCGACACCCTCGCCACCGCACAACGCGAACGTTTCACCGGACGCTGCCCCGAAGCCGTCCTGCTCTCCCGGCACCTCACCGCCGTCGAGGGCAACCGCGGCAAGCGCGCCTCCCGCAAACCCCTCACCAACGGCGAAGCCCGCCGCTCCCTCAAGCACTCCAAACTCACCGCACGCCACATCCGCGAGGACGGCGACCCCCGGCACGGCAGCTACGCCCCGCCCTGCCGCTCCTGCGACGCCCTCCTCGCCCACTTCGGCGTCATGCCCATCAGCGGCACCACGCCCACAGGAAGCTGACCGTCACCATGCCGCCCACCACCCCCGGCCCCCGCACCCCCGCCCACGACCGGACCGACTCGACGCGCTTCCCCGTCGCCGTCGACGTCGCCCTCCAGGAAGCCGGCTGGCACCCCGGCCGCTGGGACATAAAGCAGGCGGAACACTGGGCCGACACCCTCCGCGCCCACACCTCCCCCGCGGGCCACCGCCACACCGTCTTCCCCGCCGCCGTCGAGGCCTGGGCCGAATTCGGCGGACTGCACATCACCGGGCCCGGCCCCGGCCGGCACATCGCCCCCACGCCCTTCGCCGTAGACCCGCTGCACGGCCTCCACCTCGCCCGCACCCTCGGCGACCTCGGCCGCGCCCTGGAGACCGACGTGGCTCCCCTGGGCCGCGAAGAACTCACCACCCACGACGGCGACACCTACGGCCAGGCCACCCTCGCCATCGACGCCGAAGGCCGCGTCTACAGCCTCGACCACACCGGCGACTGGTACCTGGGACCGGACATCGACAGTGCGCTGGGGATCCTGGTGCTGGGGTCCCGGCCCGTACGGCTGGGCGTCGCGGGCCACACCGGCGACTGAGCCGCCGCGGCCCCGCGTACGGCGCGGTCAGCTCACCGCGGAGGCCGCCGGCAGCACCGCCGACACCCGGAAGCCACCGGCCTCCGTCGGGCCCGACACGAACACCCCGCCCAGCGCCGTCACCCGCTCCCGCATCCCCACCAGGCCGTTGCCGCCGCTGGGCAGCCCCGCATCGGCCGCGCCGCCCTCACAGGGGCCGTTCTCCACCTGCACCGCGAGCTCCCCCTCCCGGTGCGCCAGCCGCACCCGCGCCCGCGCCCCCGGCGCATGCTTGTGCACATTCGTGAGCGCCTCCTGCACCACCCGGTAGACGGTCCGCTCCACCGGCGGCGCATACCGCTGCCCATCGACGGCAGTCGGCTCCCCCTCGGCCACCCCGTCCACGGTCAGCTCGACGACCATCCCGGCCGCCCGGGACTGGCCCACCAGATCCCCCAGCTCCGCCAGATGCGGCCCCTCGGAATCCGCCTCCGCGGCAGCCGTCGCCGGCACCGGCGCGCCGTCCTCAGGACCGGCGCCCCCCGCGGACTCCGCCGCCTCGGACGCCTCCGGCGACCGCGCCTGCACCGTCGCCTGCGCCCCGGCCCGGGACGCCACCGCCGCCAGCCGCTCCGGCGCACCGGACGCCGCGGCACCCCGCACCGCCGCCCCGTCGGCCGTCCGCAGCACCCCCAGCATCTCCCGCAGCTCGGTCAGCGCCTGCCGCCCCATGTCGCCGACCAGCCCGGCGTTCTTCGACGCCTTCTCCGGGTCCTTCAGCGCCACCGCCTGCAGCGCCGCCGCATGCACCACCATCAGGCTCACCCGGTGGGCGACCACATCGTGCATCTCCCGCGCGATGCGCGTCCGCTCCTCGTTACGGGCCCACTCCGCCCGCTCCTCGGCCCGGTCCGCCAGCAGCGACAGCTCGCGCTCCAGCCCGTCCGCCCGCTCCCGGAGGCTCTCCACGAGCCGGCGCCGGGCCCCGACATACAGCCCCCACAGCACCGGCGGCGCCGTCAGCACCAGGCCCAGCGCCAGCGACATCGCCGGCAGCAGCCACATCGGCGGCTGGAAGTCCTCCTGCGCCAGCACGTCCTGCCGCAGGCTGAGGAACGTCGTCACCAACGTCCCCGCCACGGTCATCCCCGCCAGCACCCCCGTGATCCGGCGCGGCACATCCGACGCGGCGAGCGTGTACAGCCCCACCGTGCTCAGCAGCCCGCCCATCTCCGCGGGGATCACCGCTATCGAGACCAGCACCACCACCACCGGCCAGCGGCGGCGCACCAGCAGCACCGGCCCCGCCAGCAGGCCGAGCAGTACCCCGACCAGCTCGGGCAGCTGTGCCCCCGAGGCGAACCGCGCGCCCTCGAACGCGCACTCCACCGCGGACGCCGCCGCCAGCACCACGTCCAGCACGGCACTCCGCCGCCGGGCCCACCACCACGGCCCGCTCACCGGCGCACCCCGCGCGCCCACACCTTCACTTGCCCCCGTCGCGGTCATACCGACCAGCCTACGGGCGCCCGCCCCCGATTCCCCTGCCCCGTTATCGGCCACAGCCAGGCTGTTACGAGCATCCGGACCGAGCCGCTCCGCTCCTCCGGGTGCGGCAAAGCGCAGAGCTATACCGTCGCATCGAAGGCTGGTGGTACGGCATAGTGTTGGGTGCCGAGCGGCCGGACCGACGCGATGTCCTGTTTGGGTCGCTCTACTATCCCCTGTGGTGTAATTGGCAGCACTGAGGCTTTTGGTGCCTTATGTCCGGGTTCGAGTCCTGGCAGGGGAGCACATGCACAACGGGCGAATTTCCGGGTCCTGACCACCACGTCAGGACCCGCCCGCGTTTCGGCTGCAATACGCACCGGTATCCTTCGGATGACCACCACCCGAAGTAGCCAAGAAGCCGAAGGGCATCCCCGTGAGCGCCAACCGCCCGGCAGCCGTCGTCGTTCTCGCAGCGGGTGAGGGCACCCGCATGAAGTCGGCGACCCCAAAGGTCCTGCACACCGTCTCCGGCCGCTCCCTCGTCGGCCATGTCGTCGCCGCCTCCCGTGAGCTGGACCCCGAGCATCTCGTCGTGGTCGTCGGCCACGCCCGTGAGCAGGTGCAGGCACATCTCTCCGAGGTCGATCCCGACGTGCGCACCGCCGTGCAGCACGAGCAGAACGGCACCGGTCACGCGGTGCGGACGGCTCTGGAGGAGCTGAGCCAGAGCGGTGTGGCCATCGACGGCACGGTGATCGTCGTCTGCGGCGACACCCCGCTGCTGACCGGCGAGACGCTCCGGCTGCTCGGTGACACGCACGCCGCGGACGGCAACGCCGTCACGGTGCTGTCGGCCGAGGTGCCGGACGCCACGGGCTACGGGCGCATCGTGCGCGAGGAGAGCTCCGGCGCGGTGACCGCGATCGTCGAGCACAAGGACGCGAGCGTGGCGCAGCGGGCGATCCGGGAGATCAACTCCGGGGTGTTCGCCTTCGACGGCCGGCTGCTGGTCGACGCGCTCGGCAAGGTGCGTACGGACAACAGCCAGGGCGAGGAGTACCTCACGGACGTGCTGGGCATCGTGCGGGAGGCCGGGCACCGGGTCGGTGCCGCGGTGGCCGTCGATCACCGGGAGATCCTGGGGATCAACAACCGGGTGCAGCTGGCGCAGGCGCAGCGGCTGCTGAACGACCGGCTGCTGGAGCAGGCGATGCTGGCCGGCGTGACCGTGGTGGACCCGGCGTCGACCCTGATCGACGTGTCGGTGACCTTCGAGCCGGACGCGACGGTGCACCCGGGGACCCAGCTGCTGGGTGCCACGCATATCGCGTCGGGTGCCGAGGTGGGTCCGCATTCCCGGCTGACGGATACGTCGGTGGGCGCGGGCGCGGTGGCGTCGTTCACGGTGGCCGAGGGCGCGCGTATTGGCGCCGGGGCGAATGTCGGGCCTTACGCCTATCTGCGTCCGGGAACGGATCTTGGCCCGAAGTCGAAGGCCGGTGCGTACGTGGAGATGAAGAACGCGTCGATCGGCGAAGGCACGAAGGTGCCGCACCTTTCATATGTGGGGGATGCGACGATTGGTGAGTTCACCAATATCGGTGCGGCCAGTGTCTTTGTGAACTACGACGGTGAGGCGAAGCACCACACCACGGTCGGTTCACATTGCAGGACGGGGTCGGACAACATGTTTGTGGCTCCGGTCACGATCGGGGACGGCGCTTATACGGCGGCCGGCTCGGTTATCACCAAGGATGTGCCCCCGGGTTCGCTGGCGGTCGCGCGTGGCCAGCAGCGGAATATCGAGGGTTGGGTCGCGCGCAAGCGGCCTGGAAGTGCCGCCGCGCAGGCGGCTTCGTCTGCTCGCCAGGAGTCCGAGGGCGAGCGGTGATCGTGCAGAGGGCACGCCGTGCGGGGCGTACCGTGATGAGCGCACGCAAACTGTGATTCGAGGAGATTTGCTGTGACCGGGATCAAGACGACCGGCGAGAAGAAGCTGATGCTCTTCTCCGGCCGCGCCCACCCCGAGCTTGCCGAGGAGGTCGCGCACCAGCTGGGTGTGGGCCTGGTCCCGACGAAGGCATTCGACTTCGCCAATGGCGAGATCTATGTCCGCTATCAGGAGTCGGCGCGTGGCGCGGACTGCTTTTTGATTCAGAGCCACACGGCTCCGATCAATAAGTGGATCATGGAACAGCTGATCATGATTGATGCGCTGAAGCGGGCCTCGGCCCGGAGCATCACCGTGGTCGTGCCGTTCTACGGTTATGCGCGGCAGGACAAGAAGCACCGCGGCCGTGAGCCGATTTCGGCGCGGCTGATCGCTGACCTCATGAAGACGGCGGGTGCGGACCGTGTCGTGACGGTGGATCTGCACACCGACCAGATCATGGGCTTCTTCGACGGCCCTGTGGACCACCTCTTCGCGCTGCCCGTTCTCGCGGACTACGTGGGCGCGAAGGTCGACCGCGAGAAGCTGACGGTCGTGTCGCCGGACGCGGGCCGGGTGCGGGTGGCGGACCGCTGGTGTGACCGTCTGGGCGCGCCGCTGGCGATCGTGCACAAGCGGCGTGACAAGGACGTGGCGAACCAGGTCACCGTCCATGAGGTCGTCGGCGATGTGAAGGACCGGGTGTGTGTCCTGGTCGACGACATGATCGACACCGGTGGCACGATCTGCGCGGCGGCGGACGCGCTGTTCGCGAATGGCGCCTCGGACGTCATCGTGACGGCGACGCACGGTGTGCTGTCGGGTCCGGCGGCGGACCGGCTGAAGAATTCGAAGGTGAGCGAGTTCGTGTTCACGAATACGCTGCCGACGCCTTCGGAGCTGGAGCTGGACAAGATCACGGTGCTGTCGATGGCACCGACGATCGCCCGTGCGCTGCGTGAGGTGTTCGAGGACGGTTCGGTGACGAGCCTCTTCGAGGAGCAGTGAGTCAGCGGCACCGGACGGGCCTGTGAGGTAGTCCGGGTCTGATCGACTTTGGGGCGGCCTTCCGGCCGGGTAGACTCGTGGAGTTGCTCGGCGAGGGAGGCCGCCCTTTTGTGGTGGCTGTCCGTTATCGACGCGCTCTTCGTAGCAGGTCTGTCGTGGGCCGGGTGACGCCCACCAGATGTTTCTGAGATACGAGGAGTGCAGTCATGGCTGAGGTCAAGCTCGACGCCCAGGTCCGTACCGACTTCGGTAAGGGCGCCGCCCGTCGTGCGCGCCGCGCCGACCTGGTTCCCGCGGTCATCTACGGCCACGGTGCGGAGCCGCAGCACGTGGCGATCAACAACCACGCGCTGATGATGGCCCTGAAGACCCCGAACGTGCTGCTGCGCCTGGAGTTCGACGGCAAGAACGAGCTGGTCATCCCCAAGGCGGTGCAGCGTGAGGCCATCCGTGGCTTCCTGGTGCACGCGGACTTCCTGGCCGTGAAGAAGGGCGAGAAGGTCAACGTCGAGCTGCCGATCCACACCGAGGGCGAGCTGGCCCCGGGCGGCAACCTGCTCGAGTACTCGCTGAACACCCTGCCGGTCGAGGCCGAGGCCACCCACATCCCGGAGTCGGTCACCGTCTCCATCGCGGGCCTGGACGCCGGTCACTCGGTGCAGGCGAAGGACATCGCACTGCCGGCCGGTGTGTCGCTGGCCGTTGAGGACGACGCCGTGGTCCTCCAGGTCGTCGCCGCGCAGGCCGAGGCACCGGCCGAGGAGGCCGCCGCGGGTGAGGGCGCCGAGGGCTCCGAGGCCTGAGTCGTTTTTCGCTGAGACGCGTTCTCGGCGCTTTGTCCAGCCGCTGCCGCGCGCCTTTGGGCGCGGGGTGGCGGTTGGGCTGTTTCATGGGCAGTTGCGGTCGGGGCCGGCGGGTGTGGCCGGCGGATGTGGGAGTGGCTGAGATGGCGGACGCTGATCCGTGGCTGGTGGTGGGGCTGGGTAACCCGGGCCCGGAGTATGCGCGTAATCGCCACAATGTGGGCTTCATGGTGGCGGATTTGCTGGCGGAGCGAATGGGCGGCCGTTTCAAGGCGCACAAATCACGGGCGCAGGTGGTGGAGGGGCGCTGTGGTGCGCCGGGTCCGTCGAGCCGTCGTGTGGTGGTGGCGAAGCCGGGGACTTTCATGAATCTGTCGGGTGGGCCGACGACCGCGCTGCGGGATTTCTACAAGGTGCCGGTGGCCAACATCGTGGCGATTCACGATGAGTTGGATATCGATTACGGTGCGCTGCGGCTGAAGCTGGGCGGCGGTGACAACGGTCACAACGGCCTGAAGTCGATCACGAAGTCGCTGGGGGCGGAGTATCACCGGGTGCGGTTCGGCATCGGGCGTCCGCCGGGCCGGATGCAGGTGGCGGATTTCGTGCTGAAGGACTTTTCCGCAGCGGAGCGGCGGGAGTTGGACTATTTCGTGGACCGTGCGGCGGATGCGGTGGAGACGCTGATCGTCGACGGTCTGGAACGGGCGCAGAGTACGTACAACTCCTGAATGGGACAGGTGTGGTCAGGCTCTGACGAACCGTTTTCGGAGGTTGACCGGGTGCTGGTGGATGGCCAAGGATCGCCGCCATGCCCAGAAGCAGCACGCGCACCCGTTCGGTCAGACGTAGTCGTTCCCGGCGGGTCGGTGAGAGCGCCTATGGGGCGCTGCTTGTCGCCCGGGTGGGGCTGATGGGTCTGCTGGCGGCGCTCCTGCTGGTGGCGGGGGTGTGGACGTCCTGGCAGACGGCGCAGTACGCGATGCTCGTCAAGGGGCGGAGCCGCGGCATGATGACGGTGTCGGCCTGTGCGGGTGAGCGGTGCACGGGCCCGTATGCGCCGTCGTCGGGTGACGCCGGGCGGCTGGCGAAGGTGTCGATCGCGGAGGGGGCCGCGGACAAGGGCACCCGGGTCGAGGTGACGGTCAAGCCGGGGACGACGCACGCGATACGGACCGGGGCGGCCGGGATTCTGCATGCGTGGGTGCCGTTCGCCGGCTCGTTGCTGCTGGCGGCGCTGGTGGTGGCCGGGGGCATGCGGCTGCGGCGTACGGCATGGGTGATGGGGCTGCTGGGCGCGGTGTTGCTGGGCGCGGCGTTCGCGGCTCTCTAGAAGCTGATACGGCGGCGGCCCGTCCTCCTTGGTGGAGGGCGGGCCGCCGCCGTATGTGGTGCCGGGCCGGGTCAGCCGGTGTTGCGCAGTCCGGCGGCGACGCCGTTGACGGTCAGCAGCAGGGCGCGGGCGAGGACCGGGTCGGCCTCCTCGCCGCGTTCGGCGGCGCTGCGCTGGCGGTCCAGCAGCGAGACCTGGAGGTAGGAGATCGGGTCCAGGTAGGCGTCGCGGATGTGGAAGGTCTGCTTGAGGACCGGGTTGGAGTCCAGGAGTTCCTTTTCGCCGGTGACGCGCAGGACCTCGGCGACGGTGAGCTCGTGCTCGGCCTTGATGACGTCGAAGACGTGCTTGAGCTCGTCGGGGACCAGGGTGTCGACGTAGTGCTGGGCGATCCGCAGGTCGGTCTTGGCCAGCGTCATGGTGACGTTGGACAGGAAGTTGCGGAAGAAGTGCCAGTACTCGTGCATCTCGTCCAGCACGCTGTCGAGTCCGGCCTCGCGGGCGGCCTTGAGGCCGGTGCCGACGCCGAACCAGCCGGGGACGATCTGGCGGGACTGGGTCCAGCCGAAGACCCACGGGATGGCGCGCAGTCCGTCGAGGCCGGCGCCGGAGTCGGGGCGGCGGGACGGGCGCGAACCCAGGTGGAGCTCGGCGAGCTGGTCGACGGGGGTGGCGGCGAAGAAGTACGCGGGCAGGTCCGGGTCCTCCACGAGGCGGCGGTAGGCGCCGTGGGCGGCCTCCGAGACCCTCTCCATGGCCGCGTCCCAGCGGGCCAGCGCCTCGTCGGACTGCCGGGGCTCCGTGTGCAGGGCGGAGGCCTGGAGGGTGGCGGCGACCGTCAGCTCCAGGTTCTCCCGCGCCAGCGACGGCACCAGGTACTTGTCGGAGATGACCTCGCCCTGCTCGGTGACCTTGATCTCGCCTTCGAGGGTGCCGTACGGCTGGGCGAGGATCGCGTCGTGCGAGGGGCCGCCGCCACGGCCGACGGTGCCGCCGCGGCCGTGGAAGAGGCGCAGCCGTACGCCGTGCCGGTGGGCGACGTCGCGCAGCAGGCGCTGGGCGCGGTGGATCTCCCACTGGGAGGTGGTGATGCCGCCGAACTTGGAGGAGTCGGAGTAGCCGAGCATGACTTCCTGGACGTCGCCGCGCAGGGCGACCAGACGCCGGTAGGAGGGGTCGGCGAGCATCTCGTCGAGCAGCTGGTCGGCGATCTTCAGCTCGTCGGTGGTCTCCAGCAGCGGCACGATGCCGACCTTGGCCCAGCCGGCGTGCAGGTCGATCAGACCGGCCTCACGGGCGAGGACGGCGGCCGCGAAGACGTCGTCGGAGCCGGCGCACATGGAGATGATGTAGGACTCGATGACCTCGGGGCCGAAGGTGTCCTTGGCCTTGAGGATGGTGCGGAAGACGCCGAGCGTCTTGGCGCCGGCCTCGTCGAGCGGGGCCGGGGTGGGGGCCAGCGGACGGCGCGAGCGCAGTTCCTTGGCGAGGAGCTTGCGGCGGTAGTCGCGCGGCATGTCCACGTAACGCCAGGACTCCTCGCCGAGGCGGTCGAAGAGCTGGCCGAGGGCGTGGTGGTGCGCGTCGGCGTGCTCGCGGATGTCCATGGTGGCGAGCTGGAGGCCGAACGCGGCGATGGTGCGCAGGGTGCGCTCCAGACGGCCGTCGGCGACCAGGCCGCCGCGGTGTTCGCGCAGCGAGGTCTGGATCAGCGCGAGGTCGTCGAGGAGCTCCGCGGTGCCGAGGTAGTCGCGGCCGGGTACGTGGGGGGTGTCGCCGGCCAGCCGCTCGCGGGTGTTGACGAGCTTCTGCCGGATGCAGGTGGCCTTGAGGCGGTAGGGCTCTTCGCTGTTCAGCCGCTTGTAGCGGGGGCTGATCTCGGGCAGCACCTCGAGGTCGCGCTGGAGGGACTCCAGCAGCTCGTCGGTGGCGCCGCAGTTGCGGATGGAGTTGGACAGCGCGCCGCGCAGCTCGTCGACGTGCTCCAGGGCGTCGGTGATGCCGTGCTCGTGCTGGAGCAGCAGGACGTCCCAGGTCACCTGCGGGGTGACGTTGGGGTTGCCGTCGCGGTCGCCGCCGATCCAGGTGCCGAAGGTCAGCGGGCGGGTGCCGGCGGGCAGCTCGGTGCCGGCCCGCTCCAGCTCGGCGGCGAGGTCCTCCAGGACGTCGCCGACCGCGCCGCGGCCCAGCTCGTCGAGGTAGTAGATGGCGTTGCGGGCCTCGTCGGTGGGCTCCGGGCGGGCGACGCGCAGCTCGTCCGTCTGCCAGATGAGGTCGATGTTCTCGGCCAGGCGGAGGTCGGCGCGACGGCGCTCGCCGTCGGGGCTGTCCAGCAGCTCGGCGACCTTGCGGAGCTTGGTGAGGACGGAGCGCCGGGCGGCCTCGGTGGGGTGCGCGGTGAAGACGGGGCGTACGCCGAGGTTGGCGGCGGTCGCGCGCAGGTGCTCGGGGTCGGCGTCCTTCAGCATGTCGGCGGTGCGGGCGAGGATGCTGCCCTCGGCGGCACGCCGGGCACCCAGCTCGCGGCCGCGGTGGACCTGCTCGGTGACGTTCGCGAGGTGGAAGTACGTGGAGAAGGCGCGCACCAGCTTGGCGGCGGTGGCCAGGTCGGTGTCGCCCAGGAGCCCGGCAGCTGCCTCGCCGTCGGAACGGGTCAGGGCGCGTACCTGCTCGACCAGGTCGAGCAGTTCCTTCCCCTCCTGCCGGACGAGGGTCTCGCCGAGGAGATCACCGAGGCGGCGGATGTCGGCACGCAGGGCGACGTTGTCGCTCGGGCCGACTTCGGGGCCTTCGATGGACACGATCTCGGCTGGAGTGTTGTCGGCGCTGCTCACAGGTGCGGCTCCTTGCGGCGATCAGGGACGTCGCACGTGACCCGTGGGTGGGGTCGGAACGGGCGACGGGTTGGGCGGGTCTGATGCGGGCGGGTTGCGGACCGCGCTGTCCGACGTCCCAGGATAGGTCTGCCCAGCTTCCGCAGATCACACCGTCCGCAGGGTGGGCACTGCGTCACAGCCGGGCGGGTGTGGCGCCTGTCACGGCCTTGCCGGGGGTGGCGGCACTGCCATACTTACGAGACCGTAGGTTACGGTTCCGTAGCCGTAGCCGTGCCCCCGAGCCCCCGACGAGGGACACCATGACCGCTGGTCCTGAAGCCGTAGAAGATCCCCCGATTCCCGCCGATTCCGCCGTCGGTGCGGCCGCCGGTGCGCCGGCCGCGTCCGCGACGCTCGGCGGTGAGCAGCGCAGGTCGGTCGAACAGATCTCGCTCCTGCTGTTCATCACCGTCCCGTTCGTGGCGCTGGTGGCCGCGGTGCCACTTGCCTGGGGCTGGGGGGTGAGCTGGCTCGACCTGGCGCTGATGGTGACGATGTACTACATCGGCTGCCACGGCATCACGATCGGCTTCCATCGCTACTTCACCCATGGTTCGTTCAAGGCGAAGCGGCCGCTGCGGATCGCGCTCGCGATCATGGGGTCGCTGGCCGTGGAGGGACCGCTGGTGCGCTGGGTGGCGGATCACCGCAAGCACCACAAGTTCTCCGACGCCGAGGGCGACCCGCATTCGCCGTGGCGCTTCGGCGAGACGGTGCCCGCCCTGATGAAGGGCCTGTGGTGGGCGCACATCGGCTGGATGTTCGACGAGGAGCAGACGCCGCAGCAGAAGTACGCACCGGACCTGGTCAAGGACCCGGCGATCCGGGCGGTCTCCCGCCAGTTCGTGCTGTGGACCGCGGTCTCGCTGCTGATCCCGCCGCTGGTGGGCGGCCTGGTGACCTGGTCCTGGCAGGGCGCGCTGAGCGCGTTCTTCTGGGGTTCCCTGGTCCGGGTGGCCCTGCTGCACCACGTCACCTGGTCGATCAACTCCATCTGTCACGCCGTCGGAAAGCGCCCCTTCAAGTCCCGTGACCGCTCCGGGAACGTCTGGTGGCTGGCCGTCCTCTCGTGCGGCGAGTCCTGGCACAACCTGCACCACGCGGACCCGACCAGCGCCCGGCACGGGGTGCTGAAGGGGCAGCTGGACTCCAGCGCCCGCTTGATCCGCTGGTTCGAGAAGGCGGGCTGGGCGTACGACGTCCGGTGGCCGGACGCGTCGCGTCTCGATGCCCGACGCGCGGAGAAGGCCGCCGGGGGTGCCGCCCGGCGCTAGCGAGGAAGGCATGATTGACGGGTGGCGATCGACGACAGCAGTACCAGCGGCAACAAGGGCAAGTCTTCCTCCGCGGGCACGCGGCGGGCCCGCAGGGTCCGGATGACCGGTGCGGAGCGCCGGGAGCAGCTGCTGGACATCGGTCGCACGCTCTTTGCCGAGCGGGGCTACGAGGGCACCTCGGTGGAGGAGATCGCGGCGAAGGCCGGGGTGTCCAAGCCGGTGGTCTACGAGCACTTCGGCGGCAAGGAGGGCCTGTACGCGGTGGTGGTGGACCGCGAGATGCGGCAGCTGCTGGACATGGTGACGGGCGCACTGACCGCCGGCCATCCCCGCGAACTCCTCGAACAGGCCGCCTTCGCGCTGCTCGACTACATCGAGACCTTCACCGACGGTTTCCGCATCCTGGTCCGCGATTCCCCCGTGGCCCAGTCGACGGGCACCTTCGCCTCTCTCATCAGCGATATCGCCACCCAGGTCGAGGACATCCTGGGCCTGGAATTCAAGGCCCGCGGCTTCGACCCGAAACTCGCCCCCATGTATGCCCAGGCCCTGGTCGGCATGGTCGCCCTCACCGGACAGTGGTGGGTCGACACCCGCAAACCGAAGAAGGCCGAGGTGGCGGCCCACCTGGTCAACCTGGCCTGGCACGGCCTGGGCAATCTGGAGGCCAAGCCGCGGTTGATAGGGCATCGGAAGAACTGAGGCCCCGTACCGGCCCCGTACCGGCGGCGTCCTGCGCGGCGAGCCGGAGGTGGTCGGGGCCGGTGGTCACGGCGTGGGGTCACCTCGGAGGGGGAGCGTCGGGGTGTGACCGTGGGCGGCGGGCCTCAGCCGTCAGCCGGTTTGCGGGCCACGGCGAAGATGCGGCGGAACGGGAAGACCGTGCCGTGCGGGCCGGTGGGGTAGGCCTTGCGGAGGGCGTCGCGGTATTCGGCGAGGAAGGCTTCGCGGGCGGCCGGGTCGTGCTCCAGGGCGGTGAGGACGGGGCGCAGTGCGGTGCCCTTGACCCAGTCGAGGACCGGATCGTCGCCCGCCAGGAGCTGGACGTAGGTCGTCTCCCATACGTCGGCGGCGCAGCCGAGGTCGGCGAGGCGCTCCAGGTAGTCGCCCGGTTCGAGGACATGGACGAAGCGGCGGCCGTGGGTGGTGAGCCGCTCGCGCCACTGGGGGGCGTCACACAGTTCGCCGAGGAGGGCGTGGCTGGGTGAGGTGAAGTTGCCGGGGACCTGGAAGGCGAAGGTGCCGCCGGGGGCGAGGGCCTCGATCCAGCGGGCGAAGGAGTCCGGGTGGTTGGGGACCCACTGGAGGGCCGCGTTGGAGACGATCAGGTCGTAGGTCTCCTCGGGCGTCCAGTCGGCGGCGTCGGCGGGGGCGAAGTCGAGGTGGCCGCCGCCCGGGGTGGGCCCGGCGTAGGTCTCGGCTTCCTTGAGCATCTCCGGGGAGTTGTCGTATCCGGTGATGTGCGCGTCGGGCCAGCGGGTGGTGAGCTGGGCGGTGACGTTGCCGGGGCCGCAGCCGAGGTCGGCGATGCGGGCGGCGCGGTCCTGCCGGGGCAGGTCGGGTATCCGGTTGAGCAGGTCGTGGAACGGACGGGTACGGTGCCCGGAGTGGCGGAGGTATTGCTGCGGATCCCAGGTTGGTGCGTCGTGCATGTTCGAAACCCCTTTGCCGATGCAGGGCTGATACAAGGCTGGCACGGTCTGGTTCGGGCCGTCTCGGCTGGAAACCGAGCCCCCGCCGACGATGCCCCATAGTCCAGCGGAATATATCTCGACGTCAAGAGACTTCATGTCGACAGACCCTCTACACTGATCGTCATGGAGGACGAGGTCGACCGACTGGTCGCAGCATGGCGCCGCGAGCGCCCGGACCTCGACGTGGAGCCGCTTGAGGTCCTCAGCCGCGTCTCCCGGCTGGCCAGACACCTTGACCGGGCCCGCCGTATCGCCTTTTCCGAGGTGGGCCTGGAGCCCTGGGAGTTCGATGTGCTCACCGCGCTGCGGCGCGCCGGGGCGCCGTATCAACTCTCCCCCGGGGCGCTGCTGACACAGACACTGGTCACCTCGGGGACGATGACCAACCGCATCGACCGGCTGGCCAAGAAGAACCTCGTCGAGCGGCTGCCCGACCCCAGCGACCGGCGCGGCGTGCTGGTCAGGCTGACCGCGGAGGGCCGCGACAAGGCCGACCGGTCGCTGGCCGGACTGCTGATCCAGGAGCGCGCGATTCTCGCCGAGCTCTCCCGGCAGCAGCGCGGTGAACTCGCCGGGCTGCTGCGGAAGTTGACCGGCCCGTTCGACAACACCCCCGGCTAGCGGCTCAGAGTCGCGGCCGCCCCGGGCGCGTCCGGAGAGGCTTCCCGCACCGGCGTACGACCGGTTGGCGCACCGCATTTGGCGGCGCGAAAGAAGGTGGCGCACGCCCCCTGACTCCTTGTGCGCCCCTCTCCCCCTCTGCACCCTTGCCCGCCGCTCGCCCCGTGGGCTTGGATCGCGCCATGAGCCAGCAGCGCGCATCGCATCCGCCGAACGGCCCGTACGGCAGGCGGTTCGAGGGCCGTACGGTCCTGGTGACCGGGGCCGCCGCCGGGATCGGGGCGGCCACCGCCGACCGGCTGGCGGCCGAGGGCGCCGGGGTGCTGCTGCTGGACATCGACGACGCGCGCGGCGAACGCACCGCGCGGCGCATCCGGGCGGCCGGCGGCCATGCCTCGTACGAGCACTGCGAGGTGGCGGCCGAGGACGACTGGCGGCGGGCCGTCGAGGCGGCGCGGCGGCGCTACGGCCCGGTGGACGGGCTGGTCAGCAACGCCTTCCTGGCGCAGGTCGCGGCCGCGGACCACACCTCGCTCGCCGACTGGGACCGGCAGTTGGCGGTCAACCTCACCGGTTCGTTCCTCGGCGTACGGGCCGCCCTGCCGGATCTGCGGGCGCGCGGCGGCGCGGTGGTACTGACCTCGTCCGTGCACGCCCTGGTGGGGCTGCCGGGGCGGCCCGCCTACGCCGCGGCGAAGGCCGGGCTGACCGGCCTGGGCCGTCAACTGGCCGTCGAATACGGGCCGGAGGTGCGGGTCAACAGCGTGCTGCCGGGTCCCGTGCTGACCGCGGCCTGGGACGGGATCGGCGAGGAGGAGCGGCAGGCCAGCGCCGCGGAGACGGCGGCGCGACGGCTGGGGCGGCCCGAGGAGGTCGCCGCGGTCATCGCCTTTCTGCTCTCCCCCGAGGCATCCTTCGTCACCGGGGCGAGCCTCGTCGTCGACGGCGGCTGGAGCGTGTACAAGAACTCCTCGTGAGGTGTGCGCCGTGCCTGCCGGCGGCGCGGCGGCGGCGCCCTGTCCGGCTTCGATCCGTAGGGAATCCATCGACCCGTAGGGGAATCCATGGGCATCCATTTCGGCGGCGACTACAACCCCGAGCAGTGGCCCGAGGAGGTGTGGGCCGAGGATCTGAAGCTGATGAAGGCGGCCCATGTCACCATGGTCACCGCCGGGATCTTCTCCTGGGCAAAGGTCGAACCCCGGCCCGGGGCCTGGGACTTCGGCTGGTTCGACCGCGTCATGGACGGGCTGGCGGGCGCCGGGATCGCCGTCTGCCTGGCGACCATGACCGCCTCGCCACCACCGTGGCTCTCCCGCGCGCACCCGGAGATCCTGCCCGAGGACGCCGACGGCCGGCGCCGCTGGCCCGGCGGCCGTCAGCACTACTGCCCCTCCAGCCCCGTCTACCGCGCCCACGCCGTACGCCTCGTCGAACAGCTCGCCACCCGCTACGGCGATCACCCCGCGCTCGCCCTGTGGCACATCGGCAACGAGTACGGCTGCCACACCCGCCACTGCTACTGCGACGTGTCGGCGGCGGACTTCCGACGCTGGCTGCGTGAGCGGTACGGGACCGTCGACGCGCTCAACGCCGCCTGGTCGACGGCCTTCTGGTCACAGGCGTACGGCGACTTCGACGAGGTGCTGCCGCCCCGCACCGCGCCCACCTTCCCCAACCCCGCCCAGCAGCTGGACTATCTGCGCTTCGGCGACCAGGCGCTGCGCGCCTGCTATCTGGCCGAAAAGCAGGTGCTGGAACGCGTCACCCCAGCGATTCCGGCCACCACCAATCTGATGCCGCAGCACAAGCCGGTCGACGCCTTCGCCTGGTCGCCCCATATGGACACGATGGCGCTGGACTTCTACCAGGATCCCTATGTGCCCGACGACCACGTCCGGGCCGGCTATGTCTTCGATCTGATGCGCTCGGCGCGCTCCGGGCAGCCCTGGATGCTGCTGGAACAGGCACCGGGCGCGGTCAACTGGCGGCCCCGCAACGGCCCCAAGCCACCCGGCGCGATGCGGCTGTGGAGCTGGCAGGCCGTCGCCCAGGGCGCGGACGCGGTGCTGTTCTTCCAGTGGCGGCAGTCGCTGGGCGGCGCGGAGAAGTTCCACTCGGCGATGCTGCCGCACGGCGGGACCGACACCCGCCTCTTTCGCGAAGTGACGGAATTGGGGCGGGAGTTGGCATCGCTTCCGGGGATCGAGGGGACCCGGTCGCGGGCCGAGGTGGCGCTGCTGGCGGACTGGCACAGCTGGTGGGCGCTGGAGCTGGACTCCAAGCCGTCGACCGCCCTGGACCACTCCCGTATCGCGCTGGACCACTACCGGCCGCTGTTCGAGGCAGGCGTGGCCTGCGAGGTGCTCCCGCCGCAACGCGACCTGTCCGGCTACCGGCTGGTCGTGGCGCCCAGCCTGTATCTGCTCACCGCACCGGATGCCGAGCGGCTGGCCGCCTATGTACGCGACGGCGGACAGCTGCTGGTGTCGTTCTTCTCCGGCATCGTCGACGAGCACGACCGGGTGCACCCCGGCGGCTACCCGGCGCCGCTGCGGGCGCTGCTGGGGCTGCGGGTGGCGGAGTTCTGGCCGCTGGACGAGGGCCGGTCAGTGGGCGTCGGCGGCGGGACTTATACGGGCCGGGCGGACCTGTGGTCGGAGGCCCTCGACCTCGAAGGGGCCGAGGCGCTCGCCCACTTCACGGACGGGGAGCTGGCCGGCCGCCCCGCGGTCACCCGGCACTCCTACGGGCGCGGCACGGTCTGGTACGTCGGCACCCGACTCGAACCGGCGCTGATGCGGACGCTGCTGGACGATGTCCGCGCGGCGGCCGGGGTGGCCCCCGTACTGCCGGGTCTGCCACCGGGCGTCCAGGCCACCGTCCGCGAGGGCACCGGCGGACGCTATCTCTTCCTGCTCCACCACGGGGCGGAGGCCGTCGAGGTCGGGCTGCCGTCGCCGATGCGGGACGCGCTCGCGGGAGCGGACGGGGCGGCCGGGGCCGGAGTTGGGGCCGGGGCCGGTCCCGTCGACCGGATCACGCTGGGCCCCCGGGGCGTGGCCGTGCTGACGGAGCCCTGAGGCGACGGGCCGGAGCCAGGGCGGTGAGCGTCCCTCACCGCCGCCGCGCCCCACCCCACCCCGTCACGGCACCGGCACCGACGCCGCGGCCGCCGTCTCCAGCTCGACCGGGCCGACCCCGGCCCGGCGGGCCAGGGCCACCGCCGCGAGGGTGGAGTGCACGCCGAGCTTGCCGAGCACGTTCTGCATATGGGTACGGACCGTGTGCGGGGAGAGGAACAGCCGCTCGGCGACCGCCTTGCGGCCCAGGCCGGCCACCATGCAGCGCAGCACCTCACGCTCGCGCGGAGTCAGGGACTCCACCAGCCGCTCGCTCTCCGAACGGTGCTTGCGCGCGGCCGTCAGCTCCCGCAGCACACCGGTCAGCAGCGCGGGCGGCAGATGCGTCTCGTCCCGGAGGACGCCCCGGATGACGGCGAGCAGCCGGGACAGCGAGCAGTCCTTGGCGACCCAGCCGGAGGCACCGGCCTGCAGGGCGGCGGCCGCGCGGCGCGGGTCGTCTCGGTCGGCGAGGACGACGGTGCGCAGATACGGATGGCTGGTGCGCAGGCCGGAGACCAGCGCGATACCGTCCCGCGGCACGGCGCGCGGTACCGCGTCGCGGGCCGCTCCCTGGGCGGGCACCGCGAGCAGCGGCGCGGCGAGATCGGCGTCGGCGAGCAGCACGTCGAAGCGGCGGCCGTCGGTGGCCGCGCGGTCCAGATTGCGCAGGGCAGCGGGGGCGCTGCCCGCGGCCGCGACGTCCACGTCCTGTTCCGCGGCGAGCGCGGCCGCCAGGGATTCGGCGAAGATGCGGTGGTCGTCGACCACCAGAACCCGGATGCGTTGCACAGAGACCCCCTGTCTCGGTGAACGGACCATAGCGGGCACGACGCCCGGATTGAAGATCGCCTCAGCCGCACGGCCGCCGCCGTGCCGACATGACTACCCCACCCCGGGCGCCGTACCCGAACGGTCTCGCCCCCTGATCGGCACCGGCCCCCACCGGTGCAGGTTCCCAGCGTACGGACGGGGTGCGGCGAGGGAAGGTGATTGGCGAAACTGCTCCGCCGGCCGGGCCATTCGGTGCCTGTCCGGCGGCTTCACGCCGTCCGGCGCGCCCTACGCGACGCGGTGCGCCCCCGCGCCGGCGACGGCGTCGAAGATCCGCGGGGCGGCATGACCGGCCGCCGCGAACGCCTCGGTGACCGCCGCGCCGACGGCCGTGGCGGCCGCCTCCTCGACGAGCACGATGGCCGAGCCGCCGAAGCCGCCGCCGGTCATCCGGGCCCCGAGGGCGCCCGCGGCCAGCGCGGAGTCGACGGCGAGATCGAGTTCACGGCAGGAGATCTTGAAGTCGTCGCGGAGCGAGGCGTGACCGGCCGTCAGCAGCGGGCCGATGGCGCGGGTGCGGCCCGCGTCGAGGCAGCCGATGACCTCTTCGACGCGGTGGTTCTCGGTGACGATGTGCCGGACGAGGGCCTGGACGACGGGCTCGCCGGCCAGCCGGGCCAGCGCCTCGGGCAGATGCTCGTAGGGCACCTCGCGCAGGGCACGCACCCCGAGCGCCCGCGCGCCACGCTCGCAGCCGGCGCGCCGCTCCGCGTATGCGCCGTCCCCCAGCTCATGCTTCACCCGGGTGTCGACCACGAGGAGCCGCAGCCCCTCCCCCGCCAGGTCGAACGGGACCTGGCGCCGGGTGAGGTCGCGGGTGTCCAGGAACAGGGCGTGGCCCTCGGTGCAGCAGGCCGCGGCGGTCTGGTCCATGATTCCGCAGGGCACGCCGACGAAGGCGTTCTCGGCCCGCTGGGCGAGCTGCGCCAGCCGCTGCGGCTCCTGGCCGAGCGCGTACAGGTCGTTGAGGGCGAGCGCGGTGACGACC
Source organism: Streptomyces sp. P9-2B-2 (assembly GCF_030406865.1). Taxonomy (NCBI): domain Bacteria; kingdom Bacillati; phylum Actinomycetota; class Actinomycetes; order Kitasatosporales; family Streptomycetaceae; genus Streptomyces; species Streptomyces sp. P9-2B-2. The sequence goes on from NZ_CP129126.1 coordinate 3,759,163, forward strand.
TCCAGGGCGGCGGAGGAGGAGAGTCCGGCGCCGGTCGGCACCGTGCTCTCGAAGTGCAGATCCGCACCGCCGACGGGCAGACCGGCCTCCCGCATCGCCCAGACGACGCCCGCCGGGTAGGCGGCCCAGCCTCCCTGGGGGGCGGGCCGCAGCTCGTCCAGGCGCAGTTCGACGATGCCGCCGTCGGCGCCGCCGGAGTGCAGCCGCAGCACCCCGTCGGTGCGGGCCGAGGCGGCGGCGAGGGTGGTGTGCGGGAGGGCGAGCGGCATCACGAAACCGTCGTTGTAATCGGTGTGTTCACCGATCAGGTTGACCCGGCCGGGCGCCGCCCAGGTGCCCGTGGGGGCGGCGCCGTACACCGCGGCGAACTGCGCGGCGGTGTGCTGAGCGCGGTGCGGGCGCTCGGTGGCCGGGACGGCGGCTCCGTGTGCGGTCATCAGGACTCCTTGGTCCGGTCGAGGTGCTGCGCGAACTCCCAGGCGTCGGCGACGATGCCGGCGAGGTCGGCGCGGGCGGGCCGCCAGCCGAGGCGGTCGGTGGCGGTCTGCGCGGAGGCCACCAGCACGGCGGGGTCGCCGCCGCGGCGCGGGGCGACCACCTCCGGGATGGGGTGCCCGGTGACCTTGCGGACGGTCTCGATGACCTCGCGGACGGAGAAGCCGTTGCCATTGCCGAGGTTGCAGATCAGATGCTCACCGGCGGTGGCCGCGTCGAGGGCGAGGAGGTGGGCCTCGGCGAGGTCGGCGACGTGGATGTAGTCGCGGACGCAGGTGCCGTCGGGGGTGGGGTAGTCCTCGCCGAAGACGGAGATCGCCGCGCGCTTGCCCTGGGCGACCTGGAGGACCAGCGGGATCAGGTGCGACTCGGGGTCGTGGCGCTCACCGCAGCTGCCGTAGGCACCGGCGACGTTGAAGTAGCGCAGCGAGACGGCGGCCAGACCGTGGGCGGCGGCCTCGCCGCTGATCATGTGGTCGACGGCGAGCTTGCTGGCGCCGTACGGGCTGGTGGGCGCGGTCTCGGCGGTCTCGGTGATCGGGGTGGACCGCGGCTCGCCGTAGGTGGCGGCGGTGGAGGAGAAGACGAGGGTGCGGACCCCGGCGTCGCGCATCGCGGCGAGCAGGTCCATGGTGCCGCCGACGTTGTTGCGCCAGTACTTCTCGGGGTTGACGACGGACTCGCCCACCTGCGAGAAGGCGGCGAAGTGCAGCACCGCGTCGTAGGAGGGGTCGAGCCACTTCGCCGCGTCCTGGATGCGGCCCTCGATGAAATGGGCACCGGCGGGGATGCCCTCGCGGTGGCCGGTGGACAGGTCGTCCAGCACGGTCACCTCGTGACCGGCCTGGAGCAGATGTGCCGCGACGACGCTGCCGACGTATCCCGCACCACCGGTGACCAGGTACTTCTTGCTCACTCGCTCGCTACCTCTCGCAGTCGGTCGGCCGCGGCCTCCGGCGGCACGTCATTGATGAACACGTTCATGCCGGATTCGGAACCCGCGAGAAACTTCAGCTTGCCGGAAGTACGGCGGATGGTGAAAAGCTCGAGGTGAAGCGCGAAATCTTCACGGTGCTCCGCGCGCGGCGGCGCCTGGTGCCAGGCGGCGATGTACGGCGTGCGGGCGGCGGGCGCCGGCTCCCCGCTCCCGCCGCCGGGCCCCTCGAAGATCCGGTCGAAGCGCCGCAAGACTTCCAGATAGAGCTGTGGGAATTCTGTGCGCGCGGCGTCGTCGAGGGCGAGCAGGTCGGGGACCCGGCGCTTGGGGTAGAGGTGCACCTCGTAGGGCCAGTGGGCGGCGTACGGGACGAAGACCACCCAGTGCTCGCCCTCCAGGACGATCCGGCGGCCGTCGGCCAGCTCGTCGGCGACCGTGTCGTCGAAGAGGTTGCGGCCGGTGGCCTCGCGGTGCGCGGCGACCGAGGTGAGCATGCGCGCGGTGCGCGGGGTGACGAAGGGGTACGCGTAGATCTGGCCGTGCGGGTGGCCGAGGGTGACGCCGATCTCCGCGCCGCGGTTCTCGAAGCAGAAGACCTGTTCCACGCCCGGGAGTTGGGAGAGCTCCGCGGTGCGGTCGGTCCAGGCCTCCAGGACCAGGGCGGCCTGCTCCTCGGTGAGGTCGGCGAAGGAGGCGTCGTGGTCGGGGGTGAAGCAGACGACCTCGCAGCGGCCGCTGTCACCGGCGAGGGACGGGAAGCGGTTCTCGAAGACGGCGACGTCGTAGTCGGGGGCGGGGATCTCGGAGTGCCGGCCGTCCCTGGAGGGGCACAGCGGGCACTCGTCGGCCGGCGGGTGGTAGGTGCGGGCCTGGCGGTGCGAGGCGATGGCGACGGAGTCGCCGAGGAGCCGGTCGTGGCGGATCTCGGCGGCGGTGGCGACGGGGGCGAGGGGGCGGGGGTCGCGCTCGCCGCGGACCGCGTCGTCGCGCAGGTCGTAGTAGATGAGCTCCCGGCCGTCCGCCAGCCGGGTCGTCGTCTTCTTCACGGAGCTCCTCACACGCCGACCAAACACAAACAAACACAATGAAGCACAACTAAACAGCGTCGTCAATGTCAGGCGCGGCACCGGATGCGGCACGGATCTCCGGGGGATATTCGCGACATATCGACAAGCTCAATCACGAATCAACAACTCAACCAAACAAAAGTATTCAGTTTCTGAAGGCCCGGGCGTAGCTTTCTGTGGATTCCGATCGCGCAGAGAAGCGAGTTCCCACCATGATCACCTTGGCCGAGGGGCTACGGCTCCCTACCAACGGGCTCGATTACACGATCCTGGCCCTCTACTTCGTCGTCGTCCTCGGCATCGGATTCGCGGCGAAACGCAGCGTGAAGACGAGCCTGGACTTCTTCCTCTCCGGGCGGTCACTGCCCGCCTGGGTCACCGGTCTCGCCTTCGTCGCCGCCAACCTCGGCGCCACCGAGATCCTCGGTATGGCCGCCAACGGCGCGCAGTACGGGGCCTACACCGTCCACTGGTACTGGATCGGCGCCATCCCGGCGATGGTCTTCCTCGGCCTGGTGATGATGCCGTTCTACTACGGCTCCAAGGTCCGATCGGTGCCGGAGTTCCTGCTGCACCGCTTCGGCCCCTCCTCGCACCTGCTCAGCTCCGTGATCTTCGCCGTCTCGTCCGTACTGATCGCGGGCGTGAACCTCTACGCCATGGCGATCGTGCTCCAGGCGCTGCTCGGCTGGCCGCAGTGGGTCGCGATCGTCGTCGCCGGCTTCTTCGTCCTCGCGTACATCACCATCGGCGGCCTGTCCTCGGCGATCTACAACGAGGTTCTCCAGTTCTTCGTCATCCTGGCCGCGCTGATCCCGCTGACCATCGTCGGCCTCAAGCGCGTCGGCGGCTGGGACGGGCTGACCGACTCGCTCAACTCCTCGCACGGGGACGCCTTCCTCACCGCCTGGAAGGGCACCGGCATCGGCGAGGCCAACCCGCTCGGCGCGAACTGGCTGACCATCGTGCTCGGCCTCGGCTTCGTGATGAGCTTCGGCTACTGGACCACCAACTTCGCCGAGGTGCAGCGCGCGCTGTCCGCGAAGAACCTCTCCGCCGCCAAGCGCACCCCGCTGATCGCCGCCTTCCCCAAGATCTTCATCCCGCTGGTGGTGGTCATCCCCGGCCTGATCGCGCTGGTCATGGAGCCGACGCTGGGCAAGTCCAAGGACGGGCTCCAGTACAACGACGCGATCCCGGTGCTGATGCGCGATCTGCTCCCCAACGGCGTCCTGGGCATCGCCGTCACCGGCCTGCTCGCCGCCTTCATGGCCGGCATGGCCGCCAACGTCTCGTCGTTCAACACGGTCTTCACCAACGACATATGGGCGGCGTACCTGAAGAAGGGCCGCGATGACGCGCACTACCTGAAGACGGGCCGGGTGGTCACCGCGGTCGGCGTGCTGATCGGCATGGGCACGGCCTTCATCGCCTCGTCCTTCAGCAACATCATGAACTACCTCCAGACGCTGTTCTCCTTCTTCAACGTGCCGCTGTTCGTCGTCTTCATCATCGGCATGTTCTGGAAGCGCACCAGCGCCGCGGCCGGCTTCTGGGGCCTGCTCTCGGGCACCGCGGCCGCGATGGTCAACTACTTCTGGCTCTACAAGCAGGGCATCATCGCGATCCCCTCCGACCAGGGCGCCAACTTCGTCTCCTCCATCGTCGCCTTCGTCGTCGGCGCGCTCGTGATGTTCGTGGTCACCCTGTTCACCGAGCCCAAGTCCGCCGAGTCGCTGGCCGGCCTGGTCTACGGCACGAGGTCCCCCGGCATGGCCGAGCTGCCCGCCGAGGGCGACGACGCCTGGTACCGCAGGCCCGCCCTGCTGGGCTGGGGCGCCGTCGTCCTCGCCGCCCTCTGCTACCTCCCGTTCTCCCTCTGACCTGCCTGAACCAGCGGAGTTGACGCACCCATGAGTGACTACCAGCACGAGGTCGAGGAGCTGGAACGCGAATCGGCGACCGCCGCGCGGCTCTTCGACGTACGGCGCATCATCGGCGGCCTGTTCACCGTCTACGGCGTCATCGTCACCATCGCCGGCCTGATGGCGACCGACGCGGACCTGAAGAAGGCCCAGAACATCAACATCAACCTCTGGACGGGCCTGGGCATGCTCGCCCTGGGCCTGTTCTTCCTCATCTGGCAACAGCTGCGGCCGGCGGTTCCGCCGACGGCGGGGGAGATGGCGGATGAGGGGGATGCGGTGGACGGCGGGGCGGCGAAGGGCTGATCGCGGCGTTAGCCGGGCGGCGGCACCGGTGCGTCCGGTCCCGCCGTCGATGCGTCCGGTCCCGCCGCTGTGGTGGGCGCGGCCTGGCCGCCCGCCCGGTCCAGCAGCCCCGTACGCGCCGCCAGCGCGGCGGCCTCCAGCCGGGAGCCCACCTCCAGCTTCATCAACACCCGCTGAACATGCGTCCGCGCCGTACTGGGCGCGATATCCATCCCCGCCGCGATCAGCCGGGTATCCTCCCCGTCCGCGACCCGCATCAGCACCTCGACCTCACGCGGGGTGAGCAGCTCCAGCAGCCGCGCCCCCTCGTCGTCCGGCTGAGCCGCGGGGTGCAGCAACTCCTCGAAGGCCTGCTGCAACAACTGCGGCGACACCGCCGACTCCCCCGCCCGCGCCTTCATCATGGCGCGCTCCACACCCTCGATCCGCTCGTCGTTACGGACATAGCCCGAAGCCCCGGCGGCAAAGGCGGCGGCGATCCCCCGCGGACTGGGCACCGGCCCCAACACCACCACCGCGACCTGCGGCCGCTCCTTCTTGATCCGTACGACCGGGTCGAAGGCACCCGGGCGGGCCGGCGCGGCAGTACCCAGCAGACACACCTCGGGCGCCCGGCTCACCACCAGCTCCGCGGCCCCCGCACTCGGCGCGGCCGCCGCCAGCACCCGGTGCCCGCGCAGTTTCAGCGCCGAGGCGAGCGCCTCCGCGAGCAGACGATGATCGTCGACCACCATGAGCCGCACGCCCATCGAGCAACCTCCCCCGCTCCGGCGGGCCCCGGCGCAGCCCCCGGCCGGGCCGCTTGTCCCCGGGAAGCTACACGCTCGGCTGCCATAGCGCGCCCCCTACCGGGAAGAAGCCCCCCGGAATGCTGGAATCCCGGCCATTCGGGGCTGGTTGGGGTGGGGGAAGGCGGGGCTTTCACGGACCGGGCCCTGCCGACGCACGGGGCGCCGAGGGCGTAGCGCCATAACCCGGCCGCCCCATGCCAGAGTTGAGACCGGCCTGCCCCGAGGCGCCCCCCATGGCAAACAGCTCGGTCCACACCGAGCGCGCCACCCGCCATCGTCGCTCTTCGAACTCCACCCCCCTCCATGCTGGTTGAATTCAAAAGAAACCGGTGGCCGGTTTTCAGGCGGAGCGCCATCCCCTGCATTGTCAGTGCCGTATGCGAAAGTGGGTTCGACAGTTGAGCTGAGGTCGGGGAGGGAGCCAGCCGTCATGTCATTGGCCGACGAAGTAGCGGCAGCACACGCAGGGGAACCGAATCCGGCCGCACTGGTGGGTGAGTTCCGCCGGACACCGGTATTGGTACCGCTCGTCAACGACTCCCTCATGTCCGCCGAGTTGTCCGGAATTCGCTGGTTGTACGCGTTCTCCGACGAACAGGAACTGGCTCGCTTCGCGATGTCCCGCGGCGCCGCTCCCGATGCCGAGCTGCCCTACGCCCGCGCGGTCGGCGCACGCCTCTTGGACGTCGTCATCCCCGCCATCGAGGGACCGGCCGGCGTGGTACTGGACGCGGGAAGCGAGCAGGGGATGGTGTTTCCGCCGGTCAGCGGCATCGTGCCGGACTCCGCGGCGATCGACCTCACCGAGCCGGACCCAACCGCAAGCGGGTCCGGAGCACCCGTGTCCGGGGGTGCGGCATGACATCCGCCGAGGGCTACGAGCTCGACCCGAATGCCCTGAAGCAGGTCACCAAGGGCATCCACGACGCCATTGCGGAGCTGAAGGAGTTGGGCTTTGACGCCAACGCTCAACTCGGCCAGGGATTCGACAAGCTGGCTCTCTCCGGAATGGAGAGCGGGCACGCCGGCATGAGTTCCGTCTTGGATTCGTTCTGTGAACGCTGGGGCTGGGGCGTTCGCCTGCTCATCCATGAGGCCAACGAATTCGCGCGCCGCCTTGATTTGTCGGCCGGGCTCTATCACGAGCAGGAGCAGTACGTTTCGACGACGTTGAAGGTCGGGGCGAATGCGCTGCTGATGGGGGACCCGACAATGACGGAGGAAAAGCTCAAGAACCGGACGTGGAAGCAGGTCCGCGACGACAACGCCATCACCCAGTTCGACGACGCGGACTGGGACCCCACCTCGGCCAGCTCCCGAAAGGCTTTTCGCGAAGTCGATGAGGCAGCACAGCAAACGGGCGAGGACTTCTCGACGTCCAAGTGGGCGGGCGACGCGGACCACAACTGGGCCCTGCGCCCGCTGAAAATCGCCCAGGAACACCGGGCGCAGGCACAGGCACAGGCACAGGCACACGACCACGGCGGATCCTGAGGACGCGTCACACCTTCACCACCGCACAACCACTGTTGTAGAGCACCACTGGGGGGTTAGGAACTGATGGGCCTCGGCGACGTCATCAATTCCGCAGCCGAAAAGGCTGGCAATGCTGTCGACGGCATCAAGGAGGCGGCCGGCGAGGCCGTCGACTCCGCCTCGGACATGACCGCCGACGCACTCGACTACGTCGGTGCGGACGGCGCGGCCAAGACCGTCCGCTCGGCCGGTGACGACGTCGCCGATGCGTTGGGCGCACAGGTCGACGAACGGCAACTGGGCGAGAGCGACGACCCCAAGGAGCTGATCCACGGGGACGTCGCGAAGATCAATGAATCCGCCGCCCATCTGAAGGACTTCTACGCGGCCTTCGAACGCGTCGGCCAGGGAATCCGCAAGCTCGACGCCGGATCGTGGAAGGGAAAGGCCGCCGACAGCTTCCACGAGAAATTCGACGTGCACCCCAAGCAGTGGATGCGCACCGCGGACGCCTGTGAGACGGCGTGGAAGGCCCTCGACTCCTACGCGGATACGGTCTCCTGGGCCCAGAAGAAGGCTCAGGCGGCCATCGACGCATGGCGCGCGGCCGAGAAGAAGACCATGAAAGCCTTCAAGGCGTACAGCCACGCGGTCGACACGTACAACGACAAGGCAGACACGTACAACGCAGCACTGGACGAGGGTTCCGACCCGGGCCCCAAGCCCGAGAAACCCGGTGACTTCCACGACCCCGCTGAACAGGATCGCGAGGCGGCACAGGAAATCCTCAAGAACGCCCGCAGCCAGCGCAACGAGGCCGCGGAGAAAGCACAGCACGCCCTCAAAGGCGCCTTGGAACACGCCCCGCAGGCACCGAAGTTCACCACGGAGGCGACGCTCGATGTCACTGACGGCATCGCCGCCGGCGGCATGAACCTGATGCACGTCGTCGGCGGTGTGGGCAAGGCCCTGGTCGAAACGGTCAATCTGGGCCGCATGGTGAACCCGCTGGAGCCGTACAACCTCGCCCACCCCCATCTGTACATGGCCAACGTCTCCAAGATCACGCTAGGCCTGGCCAGTACGGCCGCCCACCCCGGGCGCCTGGCCAAGGGGATGCTCGGAGACGGCTGGGGCAGCGACCCCGGGGATGCGCTCGGGGGCGTCATTGGCAACCTCATCGGCGCCAAGGGTGTCGGTGCCGTCGGCAAGGGCCTGGTGAAGGCCGGGGCGAAGGACGCGGCCAAGGGGGCCGCACGGACAGCCGTCAAGGACGGCGGCAAGACCACCATCAAGGACCGTTTCCGTAAGCTCTGGTCCAGGGAATGCGAAAGCGACCCCATCGACATGGCCACCGGCCGGATGGTCCTTCCGCAGACCGACATCGCCCTCCCCGGCAGCCTCCCCCTCTCCTTCACCCGCACCTTCGAGTCGTCCTACCGCCAGGGCCGCTGGTTCGGGCCGGCGTGGATGAGCACCGTCGACCAGCGTCTGGAGATCGACGCCGAGGGCGTCATCCTCATCGGCGACGAGGGCGATTTCCGCCTCTACCCACACCCGGCCGTCGGCGTGCCCACCCTCCCCGCCGAGGGTGACGGCCACCCCCTGGAGCGCACACCGGACGGCGACTACGTCCTCACCGACCCGGTCACCGGCACTCGCCGCTACTTCACCACCTACACCGAAGATCTCGCCGTCCTCGACGAGATATCCGACCGGCGTGGCAACCACCACACCTTCGACTACACCGAAGACGGCACCCCCACCGCCATCACCCACAGCGCCGGCTACCGCCTCCTGCTCACCACCGACGAAGGCCGCATCACCGCCCTCCACCTGGCAGGCGCGGCCCCCGACGGCTCCGACCAACTGCTGATGACGTACGGCTACGACGAAGCCGGCAACCTCATCACCACCACCAACTCCTCCGGCCTACCCCTCCGCTTCACTTACGACGACCACGGCCGCATCACGTCCTGGACGGACACCAACAACAGCAGCTACACGTACGCCTATGACGACCAGGACCGCTGCGTCTCACAGGGCGGCATAGCGGGCCACCTCCGTGCCCAGTACACCTGGGGCAAACCTGATCCCGTAACGGGCCTGCGCACCAACCTCTTCCACAACTCCCACGGCCAGGTCAGCCGCTACGAGGTCAATGACCGCCACCAGATCGTCGCGGAGACCGACCCCACGGGCGCCACCACCCGCACGGTCCGCGACGCCAAGCACCACATCCAGTCCACCACCGACCCGCTGGGCCGCACCACTCGCTTCACCTACAACGACTCAGGCCGCCCCGCCACCGTCACCCTCCCCGACGGCTCCACCGCCACCACCAGCTACAACGACCTCGGCCTGCCCCTGACCACCACCGGTCCGGACGGCACCACCTGGACCCACGCCTACGACGCCGACGGCAACCGGACCTCCACCACCGACCCCACCGGCGCCACCACCACCTACACCCACGACACCCGCGGCCACGTCGCCTCGGTCACCGACGCCCTCGGCAACACCACCCGCCTCTACTGCAACGAGGCCGGGCTTCCCCTGACCGTCACCGACCCACTGGGCGCCACCACCCACTACCGCCGCGATGCCTTCGGCCGCACCACATCGGTTACCGACCCCCTCGGCGAGACCACTCACATGGTGTGGACCGTCGAAGGGAAGCTGGCGGCCCGCATCGATGCGACCGGCGCCACCGAGGAGTGGACCTACGACGGCGAGGGCAACCGTCTCACCCACACCGACGCCATCGGCCAGACCACCCGCTTCGAGTACAGCCACTTCGACCTGCTCACAGCCCGCACCGACCCCGACGGCGTCCGCCACGAGTTCACCCACGACACCGAACTCCGCCTCACCCAGGTCACCAACCCCCAAGGCCTGACCTGGAACTACACCTACGACGGCGCCGGCCGCCTCATCTCCGAGACGGACTTCGACGACCGCATCCTGGCCTACACCCACGACGCCGCAAGCCAACTCGCCACCCGCACCAACACTCTCGGCGAAGTCACCGCCTACACCCGCGACACCCTCGGCCGCATCACACACAAGGACGCCGCCGGTCTCGTCACCACCTACGTTCACAACACCAGCGGCAACCTGCAACAAGCAGCCAACCCGGACGCCACCGTCACCTACACCCACGACGTTCTCGGCCGCGTCACCGCCGAAACCGTCAACGGCCGCACCATGACGTTCACCTACGACGCCCTGGGCCGCCGCACCTCCCGCACCACCCCTACCGGCCACACCACCACTTACACCTACGACGCGGCGGGCAATCGCACCGCCATGGACATCGCCGGCCACGTCCTCACCTTCGACCACGACGCGGCCGGCCAGGAACTCACCCGCACCATCGGCGACCATCTCCAGCTCACCCACACCTGGGACCCCACCGGCCGCCTCACCGCCCAGTCCCTCACCGCAGCAGCCACCGGCACTCTCCCGCCCCCCACCGGGACGCCCCGGGCACAGAACCCTGCCGCAGCCGAAGCCCAACGGGTCCTCCACCGCGGCTACACCTACCGCCCCGACGGCAACCTCACCACGGTCGACGACTCCCACACCGGCCGCCGCACCTTCGACCTCGACTGCTCCGGCCGCGTCACCGCCGTCCACGCCACCGACTGGACCGAGACCTACGCCTACGACGAAGCCGGCAACCAAACCCACGCCACCTGGCCCGACCGCCACCCCAACCCCTCAGCCCGAGGCGACCGCACCTATACCGGCACCAACATCACCCGCGCCGGCCGCATCCGCTACGAACACGACGCCCTCGGCCGCGTGACCCTTCGCCAAAAGACCCGCGTCTCCCGCAAACCCGACACCTGGCGCTACTCCTGGAACACCGAGGGCCGCCTCACATCCGTCGCCACCCCCGACGGCACCACCTGGCGCTATCTCTACGACCCTTCCGGCCGCCGAATAGCCAAACAACGCCTTATCCCCGGTGAATCAATAACCTTTGAGCAAACTGACTTTACCTGGGACGGCCCCACCCTCACCGAACAAACCACCCGGCCCCAGGACACCGCAAAATCCATCACTCTCACCTGGGACCATCAACGCCTGACGCCCGTAGCCCAAACCGAACGCAAGACTTCAGCACCTGACTTGTCTCGCGCCCCACAACATCTTATTGACCAACGCTTCTACGCCGTAATCACCGATCCGGTCGGCACCCCTAATGAGCTCATCTCGGAATCAGGTGATATCTCATGGAAAATGCAGGCCACACTTTGGGGCACAACAACCTGGAACAGCAGCGCAACGGCTTATACGCCACTGCGATTTCTGGGGCAATATTTCGACCATGAAACTCAACTCCACTATAACTTCCACCGGTATTATGACACCGCCACAGCTCGATACATATCCACTGACCCGCTCGGCATCGCCCCAGACCCCAATACCTGCACATATGTAGCTAACCCAAACAGTCACACAGACCCGCTTGGCTTGTTCGAATGCAAACCCAAGGGTGAGGCTTCGAATCCATTTGAAAGTAGATCCGAGGCAGAGAGAGCCGCACACGAGCTCGCTGGGGTCCCACATGGCACCACACCCGATGCCGCGTGGACGGTATCTGGAAACAAGGATCTGGCGCATGCGCCCGGACACCTTTACAGCAACGACCCGTCGCATTGGGGTCACTTCCGGCAGTTTGAAACCGAGGCAGGATCGAGGGTGGTGGTTGAGCATACCCATGACCCGGCGGGCCCACATTTCCACGCAGGCATGCCAAAGTCGATCCCCACGCGGAACGAGGTGAATTTTGGATGGGATAACGAAAGAGGCGAAGGAATTAAGCGCTACAAGGATTCAATGGAAAGATACGCTAAGATCAATAAGCCAGGCGGAGACCATCACCTATTCTACAACTAGCGATGGTGTTACATTGAAACAGCGAAGGGATTAGCATGGCCACCACCAAGAAAGACGTCGCAGACTGGATCAGCGATCTGACCGCTGCAGGAATGCTGATTTCAAATCAAGAACCTCCGCAGGGAGCCCCAGAAGCCACGGCAGCCCTGCACATCGTAAATGGCATAGACGCAGAACCGACGGTTTCAGTCGACCGCAATTCTTCAGATTCGTTGCATTTTCTGAACCATCACTGGAAGCAGCAGTCCGAAGCAGCCCATCTGTACTCCGCGAGTGGAGGGATCCTTGTCTGCTCCCCTGCCACCTGCCCTACGGATGTCGGATGGCTCAGAGTTCAGGATCCAATGAGAGGCGACAATATTGCCTCCCGCCTGGTCGAGGCTAAGGGCTCGCCGACGTTCCTGGCTCTATCCGAAGATAGACGCCACCTCTGCGCAATTTCTGTCGAAGATGAGGATTATTGGATCGTGCGCCACGAGTTCTGAATTCGCACCCATTGAGGCAGACTGAAGGTCACGGGCGAGGTCGGGGCGATACGCGGAAATCCTCAAACCGCACACGGGGATTCCATAAGAGACGATTTCACACTTCAGAAAGAACGAGCCTCGGTGGCCGTGGAGGGCGCATCTGGGGCCGGCCCCTTGCCCGGCCCCAGCACATATACCGTCGCCTCCTACCGGTCCTGAACACCGGCAGCAGGAGTCGCCTGGCGCCTTACGCCTCCTCCGCCAACTCCAGCCACCGCATCTCCAACTCATCCTTCTCCGCGCTCAGTTCGCGGAGCTGGGCGTCGAGGCCCGCGACTTTTCGAAATTCGTGACGTTTTCGGCGATCTGGGCGCGGAGCTTGCTCTCTTTGTCGCCGAGCTTGTCCAACTGGCGCTCGATCTTCTGGAGTTCCTTCTGACCGCCGCGGTTGACCGCGGCGGCCTTCTTGAGCGCCGCGGCCTGCGGGGCCGACGCCGGGGTAGCAGCCTCGATGACCTGCCGGCGGCGCTCCAGGTACTCGTCCAGGCCGCACGGCAGCATCCGCAGGGTGGCATCGCCGAGCAGGCGTGGCCCCGGTCGGTGGTGCGCTCAATGCCGCTCGCCAAGAGCTTACGGAACCCGTCGCATGAAAAAGGGAATTGACGTGATAAAGGTTCAGGATGACCCAGTCGTCGGGCGTCATCGATGTGCTGTTGGAGGAGCGGGACATCGGGGTGAACTAACGTGATCAAGAATCCCTACTCGGGCCTTCGGCTGCGCGTCGGAAAAGAAGGAAGTAAATGACCACTCCGCAACAGCCGCCAGGTGGTTTCGGGCAGGCACCGGGTTACGGCGCGCCGCAAGGGATGCCGCAGCCCGGCTCGCCACCGGCCGGGTATCCGGCGGGGGCCGCGCCTGGTGGGCCGGTGCCGTACGGACAGCAGCCCCAACCCGGGCCAGCGCCCTACGGCCAGCCGGCGCCCTACGGAATGCCGCAGCAGGCACCTCAGTTCGGGTACGGCGGCGGGCCGGGGATGCCGCCGCCCATTCCGCCGAAGCGGAATAAGGCGGGGGCCATCATCGCGGTCGTGGCCGGGGTGCTGGTGATCGGGACGCTGGCGGGGGTGGGGGTGTTCCGTGGTGGAGGGAGTTCGTCGGGCGCATCCGACAGCGGGCCGAGGTATCGGATTACGGTGCCGCAGACGCTGGCGGGTGGGGAGTACAAGCTCGCCAAGGACATATCCCAGCAGGCCGGCAGGGCGGTGCCGTCTGACGGGGCCAATGAGCACAACGTCAAGACAGCGGGCGGGCAGTACTCGTCCGGGACCAAATCGCTGGTGATGCTGGGGCTTTACGGCGTCATTGATGATCCCGAGACGACCGTCGACCACACCATCCGCGGCATGACGCGCGACGGCAAGACGGAAGTCGCCGTGACGGACTCGGAGTTCACGCCCAGCGGTGGCGGAGGATCGCTCACCTGCGGTGTGGATGAGCGGACGGAGATGGGGCAGAAGGTCACGCTGCCGTTCTGCGTCTGGGCGGATTCCAGTACGAGCGGGAGCGTCGCCCAAACCGATGCCTCGGAGCTGTCGAAAGATCCGTACTCCGTCGACCTCCAGGAATTCGCCGACAAGGTGGGCAAGATTCGCAGTGAGGTCAGGAAACCGGTGGGATAGCTTTTCGCCGCCGCACGCGGAGCACCTCCTGAAGGACGCGCCGACCATTGTGTGGTCACCGCGGGAAATCGGCGCGGTGACCACACGATGACCGGCGTCGCCCAGGAGGCGCCACCATCCGCCGCCCCTACGCCTCCTCAGCCAACTCCAGCCACCGCATCTCCAACTCCTCCTTCTCCGCGCTCAGTTCGCGGAGTTGAGCATCGAGCCCGGCGACCTTCTCGAAGTCCGTCGCATTCTCGGCGATCTGGGCGTGGAGCTTGGTCTCCTTGTCGCCGATCTTTTCCAGCTGGCGCTCGATCTTCTGGAGTTCCTTCTGGGCGGCGCGGTTGACCGCGGCCGCCTTCTTGGGGGCCGCTGCGGTCTGTTGCGCGGGGGCCGGGGTGGCGGCGTCGATGACCTGTTGGCGGCGTTCGAGGTACTCGTCCAGGCCGCGGGGGAGCATCCGGAGCGTGGCGTCGCCGAGGAGGGCGTGGACGCGGTCGGTGGTGCGCTCGATGAAGTAGCGGTCGTGGCTGATGACGATGAGGGAGCCGGGCCAGCTGTCGAGGACGTCCTCCAGCTGGGTCAGGGTCTCGATGTCGAGGTCGTTGGTGGGCTCGTCGAGGAAGAGGACGTTGGGCTCGTCCATCAGGAGGCGCAGGATCTGGAGGCGGCGGCGCTCACCGCCGGAGAGGTCGCCGACCGGGGTCCACTGCTTCTCCTTGGTGAAGCCGAACTTCTCGCAGAGCTGGCCGGCGGTCATCTCCCGGCCCTTGCCCAGGTCGACCCGGTCGCGCACCTGCTGGACGGCCTCCAGCACCCGCAGTGTCGGGGGGAGTTCGCCGACCTCCTGGGAGAGGTATGCCAGCTTGACGGTCTTGCCGACCACGATCCGGCCGGCCACCGGCTGCACCTCGCCCTGGGTGCGGGTGGCCTCGGCCAGCGCCCGCAGCAGCGAGGTCTTGCCGGCGCCGTTGACGCCCACCAGGCCGATCCGGTCACCGGGGCCCAGCTGCCAGGTCAGGTGCTTGAGGAGGACCTTCGGTCCGGCCTGGACGCTGACGTCCTCCAGCTCGAAGACGGTCTTGCCGAGGCGGGAGCTGGCGAACTTCATCAGCTCGGCGTTGTCGCGGGGCGGCGGCACGTCGGCGATCAGCTCGTTGGCGGCCTCGATGCGGAACCGCGGCTTGCTCGTACGGGCCGGGGCGCCGCGCCGCAGCCACGCCAGCTCCTTGCGCATCAGGTTCTGCCGCTTGACCTCTTCGGTGGCGGCGATCCGCTCCCGCTCGGCCCGGGCGAAGACGTAGTCGCTGTAGCCGCCCTCGTACTCATGGACGTCGCCGCGCTGGACGTCCCACATGCGCGTGCAGACCTGGTCGAGGAACCAGCGGTCGTGGGTGACGACCACGAGGGCGGAGCGGCGGGCCCGGAGGTGGCGGGCCAGCCAGGAGATGCCCTCGACATCGAGGTGGTTGGTGGGCTCGTCGAGGACGATCAGGTCCTGCTCGGCGATCAGCAGCTTGGCGAGCGCGATGCGGCGGCGCTCACCGCCGGAGAGCGGGCCGATGACGGTGTCCAGGCCCTGGGTGAAGCCCGGCAGGTGCAGATCGCCGAAGAGGCCGGTGAGGACGTCGCGGATCTTGGCGTTGCCGGCCCACTCGTGGTCGGCGAGATCGCCGATGACCTCGTGCCGGATGGTGGCGGCCGGGTCGAGGGAGTCGTGCTGGGTGAGGACGCCGAGACGCAGGCCGCCGTTGTGGGTGACCCGGCCGTTGTCCGCGTCCTCCAGCTTGGCGAGGATCCGGATCAGGGTGGTCTTGCCGTCCCCGTTGCGCCCGACGACGCCGATCCGGTCCCCCTCGTTGACGCCGAGCGAGACACCGTCGAGCAGGGCACGGGTCCCGTACACCTTGCCGACGGCTTCCAGATTGACGAGGTTGACGGCCATCTCACTCCTGCACTTCAGACCTGCGCTTCCGACCTGCGCTTCAGATCGATCGACCTTCCCAGCCTAGTCGTCGTGCGAAGGAGAGCCGCCGGGAGATAAATACCTGTGGATAAGTGCGGGGAGGTGAGTACCGGGAGATGAGTAGCCGTACTGATGGCAGGGGCTGCGGGCGGGCCTAGCGTGAGCCGCATGATCAACGACCAGGCGCCGAGCGCCCTTCCCGTGCGCGACGAGGCACCGTCGGTGACGGGTTCCGACGTGGGCCGGATCTTCGCCGGCCTGCTTGTGCTGGCGTTCGCCGGGGTGACCGGGCTGTTCGCGCCGCTGATGGTGATGGCGAGCGACGGCTGCAACGAGGGTGACGCCCGCATGATCTGCTCCGCGGGCACCCAGCAGATCGTCGGCACCCTGCCGATCGCCGCCGCCTTCGTGGCCGCCCTCCTTGCGGTGGTGGGTATGGCCAACAGGAACGCCGTCGGCATCGGCAGCCTCCTGGCGGCTCCGTGTCTGCTGGTCCTGTCCTGGGTGGTGTCGCTGGCCCTCGCGGGCGCCTGAGGCACCGCTCCCCCGTTGTAACGTGCCGTCATGGCACCGGACATGGGCATGGCGGGCACGACAGTGGAGACGGTACGCGGGCTGGTCTACGGCCCGAGCGGCAAGCGGCTGGACGTCCACCGTCCGGCCGGGGCGTCCGGCGCGACGCCCACCGTGTTGCTCTGGCACGGCATCGGCCCCGACGAGCGGGACGTGCTGGAGCCGCTGGCGCGGGCGACGGCGGCGCACGGGGCGCTGGTCCTGGTACCGGACTGGCGCTCGGACGCCCCGGACGGTGGCCGGTCGCATCTGCTGGAGTCCCTGGCCTTCGCCCGTAAGGAAGCGGGTGGGCTGGGCGCCGACGGGGAGTCGCTCGTCCTGGCCGGGTGGTCGGCGGGCGCCGGGGCCGCGCTGGGGGTCGCGCTGCGGCCCGAGATCGCGGACGAATGGCGGCCATCGGCGGTGGTGGGCCTGGCGGGCCGCTACGACCTGCCGGCGCGGACCACCGGGACCCCGCCGCTGGACGATCTCACCGCGGGCCGGGACCCGGGCGTCCCGGTCCACCTGGTGCACGGCACCCGCGACACCATCGTGGACGCCCGGTACTCCCGCGACCTCACGGAGGCGCTGCGGACGCCGGGCCGGGCGGTGACCCTCCAGGAGCCGGAGACCGACCACGCGGGCGTGATCATGACGGCGTACGACCCGGTGGCGGACCGCTGCGTCCCGACCACCGACGAGCACGCGGTAGGGGCGGGGCGGATGGTGGCGGGGGTGCTGGCGACGGCCGGGGGTAGCGGGAGCGGGGTGTAGCGAAAGCGCCTCGCCCACGCCTGCTCCGCCTGGCGGACGTACCGCCGAACGAGGCCCCGAGGGCCTCTCTACGTGGTCAGCTCAGCGCCTTCTCGATGGCCTCGAAGATGTCGGCGTCGGTCTCCTGCTGCCAGGCCGGAAGGTCGGGCCAGTCCGCGACGTAGCCCGGCTTCGGGTCGTCGAAGTGCTTGAACATCTGGGCCGTCCAACAGGTCGCGACGAAGCGGCCCTTCTGTTCCCGGGACAGCCTGGAGGTGCGCCCGTCGCTGACCTCGACGAACTGGCGCACCTGCGCATAGACCGACCCGGCGGCCTCGCGCTCCCACTGCGGGGTGTCGTCCCACGGAGTGACGTAGCCCGCCTTCGGCTCCCCGGGGAAGTGCTGGTGCACACCCGCGATCCAGCTTTCCCGGAACAGTCGTGCACCCTCGGTCTGCGACATGTCATCCCCTCTCGTCACGGCGTGCTCAGCGTGGCGATCTTCGCCCCTAGCTCAGCCACGCGGTGGTCGCGGCTCAGGGGGCCGAACTCGTCGCTCAGGTCTCGGAGTCTACGGGCGACGTAACCGGAGGATGAGGCACGAGCCAGGTCGACGGCTTCCCTCCCATAGGAGACCGCCTGCTCGGGGTCGCGCCGCTTCACGCCGATGGCCGCCAGATCCGTCAGCACCGCGCCCCTTCGTCGCAGCACCTGTCCGGACGCCAACGCCGTGTGCTGCAAGGCCGCCCGCAGTGTTGTCTCCGCCAGGTCCAGGCGCCCCAGCCGCACATAACGCGCACCGCGCTCCTCCGCGAGCCGGGATCCGTCGAACCTGAGCCACCCGCCGTTGACGCTGTCTGGGGTGAGTTCCCGGACCTCTTCGGCGCGCCCCAACGCACGCTCGCATGCCTCAAGGTCGCCCAGGCCCGCGTGCGCCTCCGCTTGAACCGAGGCGACCCAATGGCGGGTCGAGAGCGCCTTGTCCCCACGCCCGGCCAGCCTCTCGGCCACGTCGCCGGACTCCAGGGCGGCGAGCAGCTCGGGGGCCGCCTCCGGCTCCGGGACGTCCGTACCCGCCGTCCGAGGAGCACGCGGTACGGGCGGGGCGGATGGTGGCGGGGATGCTGGCGACGGCTGGGGCATAGGCGGCAACGGGGCTAGCGGGAACGGGGTGCCGGCGACGGCCGGGGCGTAGCAGGAGCGGGGTGCCGTCGCGGGAGCGCCTGGCCCGTGCCCGGCGGCCCCTCAGTACCGGCCCGCCCGTGGGCCGCTCAGCGGCGCCCGCCCCCACCGGACGACCAGGTGTTGAGCCTCCGTACGGCCTCCTCCAGCTCCCGGCGCCGGGCGGCCTGATCCGCGGGCGCGGGGTGCCTCTGCGCCTCCGCCGGGCGGACGTACGGCCGGACGAGGCGGCCGTCCTCGCCGCACAGCGGGAGCAGTTCGGGCGGCAGCCGCCGGACGCGTACGAGGCGCCGCCGCACCGGGGCCTCCGACAACCAGGCAGTGGGCGAGAGGGCACCGGCACTACTGGTCGCCCGATGGCCGCCACGGCCCGGAAGTAACCAACTCAGCAGCCTCCCCAACACTGTTCGGACGAGGCCAGGAACTCCCTTCAACGGGCGGCCGCCTTGCGGAGAACCTCGGCGAGGCGGCGGGCGGTGGCCGCGTTGCAGTTACCGAGGGCGACGAGCGAGACGCCGTAGACGCCCGCGAAGCCGGGCAGGTCGACGCCGAGCGACGGCAGCGTGATGCCGTGGTCCTTCAGCGCGGTACGCAGCTCTTCGGCGCTGTCGTGCACATCGTCGGGGAGGGAGCGGTCGAGGGCCATGGGCGGGCCCGCCTTTCTCTACGCATAGCTACGAATCCATTACAGAGTGATGTGGCGCGGCGTAGCGTGAAAGGGGTTTGGGCTCCCGGCCGCGGTCCGGGGAATGCGCGGTGTGACGTGGTGGAAATGTGGGGACCGCCGGGGCTCGTCCGCAACGACTGAGAATCAGCTACACGTACGGCGGTGAACCGTGGCACAACGCAAGGACATTGACGGCTCGGCGGGAGTACCCACCTTCTACGGCAAGGAACTGCGCTACCAGCGGGAGTTGGCCGGCCTCACGCTCCAGCAGCTGGTCGAGGGCAGCTTCTACGGCCCGAGCCACCTCAGCGAAATCGAGCGCGGCGAACGGCGGATGCCGGCGGAGCTGGCCGAGCACGTCGACAAGGTGCTGAAGACGGACGGCTTCTTCACGCGGCGCTGTGAGGACGTACGGAAGGCGAGGCGCACCGGCCACGCCGAGTACTTCGAGCGCGTATTGGAGGCGGAGAAGTACGCGGCGAGCATCGAGGAGTGGTCCCCTACCGTCATTCCTGGTTTGTTGCGGACCGAGCCGTACACACGAGCAGTGGCGCAGGCCGCGCGTCCACTGGCGTCCGACGCGGAGGTGGACGAGAAGGTCAACGCCTCCATGGCCCGCGCCTGCCTGTTCGAGGCCGACCACAAGACCCCAGAGTATTGGGTGATCCTGCATGAGTCGCTGCTGCGTCACCCGATCCTCCCGCCGGAAACTGCGGCCGACCAGCTAGACCACATCTCAGCGCTGGCACGGAGCCGCCGGATCGTTCCACAGATCCTTCCGTGGAACTGCGGACCGCATCCCCTCATGGTGGTGGGCCTGGCCAAGATCATGACCTTTGCGGATGCTCCGCCACTGGCCTACTTGGAGTCGCAGTACAGCGGTGACACGATCGATGATCCGGCCCTCGTGCAGAAGTACCGCAAGGCATACGATTGGCTCAGGGCCGCCGCGCTGCCGCCGAAGGCGTCCCTCGCCATGATCGACGAAGCGGCTGAGGATTCTCGAAATGGCAAACAGCCACATTGACTTGAGCACGGTTGCCTGGCGCAAGAGCAGCTACAGCAACGGCGACGGCGGGGACTGCGTCGAGGTGGTCGACGGCATGGCCGGCATCGTCCCCGTCCGCGACTCCAAGGACCCCCACGGCCCGGCCATCGTCTTCCCGGACACCGCCTGGTCGACCTTCGTCACCGCCGTCAAGGACACCGGCCTCCCTGGCGTCTGAGTCCGCCCGGCAAGCCAATCCACCGACAGCCGGCCGCGCACCTCGGCCCGTGCCGGTTATCACAGCCGCACCAACAGAGGCCCAGCGGAAACGCCTGGGCCTCACCGGTGCAAGGGAGGTACGACGGGGATGAACTTCACGCGCACGCTGCGTGCGGCAGCCGCCTCTGAATACGAGTTCCATGGCAACAAGGTCGCCATCATCAGCACCGTCGGCGGTGTGGTCGTCCTCCTCACCGTCATCGCGCTTGTTGTTGTCATGGTTACCGTGAAGAAGAAGCGCCGTAATGGGCCGCCTCCGGGTGGCATCGGCGGATATGGCGGCCCCGGTGGGCCGGGCGTCCCCGGTGGTTTTGTGCCGCAGCCTCCCGGTCCTTACCAGCAACAGGCCGGCGCGCCGGGCGCCTACCCGCCCGGCGCCTATCAGCAGCCGCCGGGGGCGCCGGGCGCCTACCCACCTGGCCCCTACCAGCAGCAGCCAGGGGCGCCCGCCTCGTTCCCGCCGGCACCGCCCACCCCGCCGTCAGACCGATAGCGCACCGCCGTAGCGAGACGGCAGGGGTACCAGGCCGCACACAGGCTGCCGCCCCAACCTGCCCCGGGCTGCATGCAGTCCGGGGCTTCCCCTGCCAAGACGGTTTTGAGAACCGTCCCCGCCCTACAGAACCCTCGCCCCCACCGCCGGCGACTCCGCCACCCGCACCTGCCGGCAGGTCCCCGACGCCAGTAGCGCCGCGGCCACCTGCTGGGCCGACTCCGCGTCCTTGACCAGGAAGGCGGTGGTCGGGCCGGAGCCGGAGACCAGGGCTGCCAGGGCACCTGCGGCGGTGCCGGCCGCCAACGTCGCGGTCAGCGACGGCCGCAGGGACAGCGCCGCGGGCTGGAGGTCGTTGGCCAGGGCCCCGGCCAGGGCGGTGGCGTCGCCGGACTCCAGGGCGGCCAGCAGCTCCGGGGACGCCTCCGGCTCCGGCACGTCCGTGCCCGCCGTCAGCCGGTCGAACTCGCCGTAGACGGCTGGGGTGGACAGGCCGCCGTCGGCGACCGCGAAGACCCAGTGGAAGGTGCCGCCGACCGGCAGCGGCGTCAGCAGCTCGCCGCGGCCGCGGCCCAGGGCCGCCCCGCCCACCAGGCTGAAGGGCACATCGCTGCCCAACTCGGCACAGATGGCCAGGAGTTCATCCCGCGACGCACCCGTCGACCAGAGGGTGTCGCAGGCCAGCAGGGCCCCGGCGGCGTCCGCGCTGCCGCCGGCCATGCCGCCTGCCACGGGGATGTCCTTGCGGATGTGGAGGTGGACGTGTGGCTCGATGCCGTGGCGGGCGGCGAGGAGTTCGGCGGCGCGGGCTGCCAGGTTGGTGCGGTCCAGGGGGATCTGGTCGACGTCGTGGCCCTCGGCGGTGATCCGGAGGGTGTCGGCGGGGGTGGCGGTGACCTCGTCGTAGAGGCCGACGGCGAGGAAGACGTTGGCCAGGTCGTGGAAGCCGTCGGGGCGGGCGGCGCCCACGGCCAGCTGGACGTTGACCTTGGCCGGTACGCGGACGGTGATCGAGGTGGTCGTCATGCCTGCTCTCCCGCTGATGCTTGCTGTCCCCGTGCCTGACGGATGCCCGGCGCCCCGCCCGGTCCCTTGTGCTCGGCGATCCGCGCGAACTCCTCGACGGTCAGTGCCTCGCCGCGGGCCTGCGGCGAGACGCCGGCGGCGACCAGGGCGGCCTCCGCGGCGGCGGCCGATCCGGCCCACCCGGACAGCGCGGCCCGCAGCGTCTTGCGGCGCTGGGCGAAGGCCGCGTCGACGACGGCGAAGACCTCGTCGCGGCTCGCCGTGGTCTCGATCGGCTGGTCGCGGCGGACGAGGGAGACCAGTCCGGAGTCGACGTTGGGGGCGGGCCAGAAGACGTTGCGGCCGATGGCGCCGGCCCGCTTGACCTCGGCGTACCAGTTGGCCTTCACCGACGGCACGCCGTAGACCTTGTTGCCGGGGCGGGCGGCCAGCCGGTCGGCGACCTCGGACTGCACCATGACCAGGGTGCGGTCGATGGTGGGGAAGGTCGCGAGCATGTGCAGCAGCACCGGCACGGCGACGTTGTAGGGGAGGTTGGCGACCAGTGCGGTGGGCGCGGGGCCGGGCAGCTCGGTGACGTGCATCGCGTCACGGTGCACCAGCGCGAAGCGGTCGGCGCGGTCGGGCATCCGGGCCGCGACGGTGTCCGGCAGCGCGGCGGCCAGCACCTCGTCGATCTCGACGGCGGTGACCCGGTCGGCGGCCTCCAGCAGGCCCAGGGTCAGCGAGCCGAGGCCCGGGCCGATCTCGACCACGACATCGTCGGGCCGGACCTCGGCGGTCCGGACGATCCGGCGGACGGTGTTGGCGTCGATGACGAAGTTCTGGCCGCGCTGCTTGGTGGGGCGGACGCCCAGCGCGGCGGCCAGCTCGCGGATGTCGGCGGCGCCCAGCAGGGGGCCGGGATCGTCGGTGGTGCTCTTGCTCATGCCACAGCCTCGTTGCGCTCGTTCACCCGTGAAGCTTACGGCCGCAGACCGGCCACGGGCTCGCCCCCCTTCTGATGTAGAGCTTCTTGGCGCGGTAGGTCTGTTCCTGGGGGGTGGCGTCCTGCGGGCGGCCGTGGCCGCCGAGGGCCCGCCAGGTGCCGACATCGAACTGGTAGAGCCCGCCGTAGGTGCCGGAGGAGTCCACCGCGCGCGGCCGCCCGCCGGCCTCGCACTGCGCCAGCGCGTGCCAGGCGAGGTGGTCGGCGCCGCGCACGGAGGTGGGCAGCTCCCGGATGCCGAGGTGCACGACCTGCGGGCGCGGGGCGCGCACGACCTCGCTGTGCAGCCGCTTCGGCCGCTGTCTGACGCCGTTGACGGTGCGCACCCGGTAGGTGACCCGCCGGACTCCGGGGCGCCCCTGCTGGACGACAACCACGGTGCCGCGGGCCAGGCCGGAGTCGGCCCGGTGGATCGTGCGGAAGGGGATGGCCCGGTCGCGGACCTCCTTGGAGCCGGTGATCCGCAGCACCGAGAGGGTCTGGCCGTCGTGCGGGAAGCTGTCCGGCGGCACCGAGGTGGTGTCCTGGTCGCGCAGCACGAGCCCGGCCTCGGCCAGGGCCTCGCGGACGGTGGCGGCGTTGGTGCGGAGGCGGTGCGCGCGGCCGTCGGCGACGATCGTCACCGAGCGTTCGGTACGGACCGCCAGCTCCAGGCCGCGCTGCCCGATGCGCCGCGAGCGGGAGGCGGACACATAGGCGCCGTCGGCCCGTACGCCGAGCTGGTGGAGGGCGCCGGCGACGGTGTCGGCGGTGGTCCACACCGTGCGGCGCTGTCCGTCGATGCTCAGCACGACCGGGCGGCCGTGCCGGACGACGACCTCGTCACCGCTGCTGAGGGCGGTGCCGGGGGCGGGCGCGACGATGTCGTGGGCGCCGATGTCCAGCCGTTCGTCGGCCAGCAGGTCGTCGACGTCGGAGGCGAAGGTGTGCAGGGTGCGCGGGGTGCCGTCGACGGTGAGCCGGACCGCCTTGTCGTGGGCGATGAAGGCGGTGGTGCCGCCGGCGAGGAACGCGACGACCAGGGCCCGCGGCAGCAGCTGGCGCAGCGCCTCGGGGCCTTCGGCGCGGCGTCTGCGACGGCCGCGCGCGGCGCGGTGGCTGCTCTGCGAATGACTCACGGCGCGCTCCACATGCCCCGGCTGCGGTTGACGGCCGGAATGTAGCGGAGTATTCGTCACTCTCCAAAGTCGCCCCACTACGGAAAGTGAGCGAAGTGGAGTGATGTGGACGGGATCCGGGAGTGCG
Organism: Streptomyces sp. P9-2B-2; assembly: GCF_030406865.1. Lineage (NCBI taxonomy): Bacteria > Bacillati > Actinomycetota > Actinomycetes > Kitasatosporales > Streptomycetaceae > Streptomyces > Streptomyces sp. P9-2B-2. Next base: position 3,783,338 of record NZ_CP129126.1, read on the forward strand.
GGCGGGCTTTCCGGTGGGGCGTACGGACTCTCCGGGGGCCGTCGGAGGGCCGCCGCGAACCGTCAGTAACCGAAGGCCCGCGCCGTGTTCGCCGCGACGGCGGTGGCCATCGCGTCCTCCGTCAGCGACGTCACCTCGGCCATGGCCCGCAGCGTGACCGGAATGAGGTACGGGGCGTTGGCCCGTCCGCGGTACGGGGCGGGTGTGAGGAAGGGGGCGTCGGTCTCGACGAGGACCAGCTCCGGCGGGGCGACGGCGAGGGCGTCGCGCAGGTGCTGGGCGTTTTTGAAGGTGACGTTGCCGGCGAAGGACATGAAGTAGCCGGCCGCGGCGCAGATCTTGGCCATCCCGGCGTCGCCGGAGTAGCAGTGGAAGACGACCCGGTCGGGCGCGCCCTCCTCGCGCAGGATGCGCAGCACATCGTCGTGCGCCTCGCGGTCGTGGATGACCAGGGCCTTGTCGTGCCGCTTGGCGATCTCGATATGCGCCCGGAAGGAGGCTTCCTGGGCGGCCATGCCCTCGGGGCCCGTACGGAAGTAGTCCAGGCCGGTCTCGCCGACGCCGCGGACCTGCGGCAGGGCGGCCAGCCGGTCGATCTCGGCGAGGGCCTCGTCCAGGGCGCTGTCGCCGCCGGGCTCCCGGGCGCCCTGCCGCGACCAGCCGTCCGGATCGCCCAGCACGATCCGGGGCGCCTCGTTGGGGTGCAGGGCGACGGTGGCGTGCACGCTGTCGTGGGCCGCCGCGGTCTCGGCGGCCCAGCGTGAACCGGCCAGGTCGCACCCCACCTGGACGACGGTGGTCACCCCGACGGAGGCGGCCTTGGTGAGCGCCTCCTCGACGGAGGAGTCCTGCATGTCCAGGTGGGTGTGCGAGTCCGCGACCGCCACCCGAAGCGGTTCGGGCAGCGGGGGCGGGGTGTTCTTGTCCTGCGGTGCCATGGCCGCGATCCTACGAGGGCCGCGGCACGGAGCTCACTTGCGGTGGTGCTGGAACGGATGCAGCAGGTCGGAGAGGTGCCAGTGGTGGCGGCCGGGGTCCTTGCCGTCGCTGGTGCCGGCGGCGTCCGGGTCCGCCGCCGGGGATGCCTTCTTCCCGTTGCCGTGCTGGCGCTGATGCATGCTCGCCATCGCGTCGGAGACCATCGAGACCTGGCCGGAACGCATGATGCGGACGATGTCGGTGCCGCAGTTCACACAGGTGGGGCGGGTCAGCGGGGAGGGGACGCGCTGGCCGTCCGCGTAGTAGACGACATGCAGCTCCCCCTTGCCGTCGACCTGATGGACTATGTCGTACGCCTGCTCCCAGCCGTGCCCGCACCGCATACAGGCGAAGGAGTACGCCTCGTGCGCGGCGGCGTCGGCCCGGGGATCGGGGTGTGCTGCGCCCGTGGTCGTCGTGGAAACTCCGGTGGTCCTGGCGAAATCACTCATGTGCTGCGCTCCTCTTGTCCGCTGGACAAGGTCTTCGGGAAGGGTTCGTCCCGACGTCCAGTGGACGCCTTTCCCGGTCACAAAGCAGCAGCTCGCCGACCGTATTGGCCCAGATTTGGCCGGGGGCAGGGAAAAGTCCCCGCCATCCCGGCCTGAGCTTTACCTTTCAGGCCGGTCATTTACCTTCTGATGGGTCGGTTTTCGCCGCGTTCTTCGCCGCGACCACCGCATCGAAGACCTCCCGCTTGGGCAGCCCGGCGTCCGCGGCGACCGCGGCGATGGCTTCCTTGCGGCGCTCCCCGGCCTCCTCGCGGACCTGCACCCGGCGCACCAGCTCCTCGGGGCCCAGGTCCTGCGGCCCGGTGTCGGGGGCGCCCTCGACGACGATGGTGATCTCGCCGCGTATGCCCTCGGCCGCCCAGGGCGCCAGCTCGCTCAGCGGGCCCCGCTTGACCTCCTCGTACGTCTTCGTCAGCTCCCGGCAGACCGCCGCGCGCCGCTCGGCGCCGAAGATCTCGGCCATCGCGGCGAGGGTGTCGTCCAGCCGGTGCGGCGCCTCGAAGTAGACGAGGGTGCGGCGCTCGTCGGCGACCTCGCGCAGCCGGGTGCGCCGCTCGCCGCCCTTGCGGGGCAGGAACCCCTCGAAGCAGAAGCGGTCCACCGGCAGCCCGGAGACGGCGAGGGCGGTGAGCACCGCGCTGGGGCCCGGGACGGCGGTGACCTTGATGTCCCGTTCGACGGCGGCGGCGACCAGCCGGTAGCCGGGGTCGGAGACCGAGGGCATCCCGGCGTCGGTGACCAGCAGCACCCGCGCCCCGCCGGCCAGCGCCTCGGCCAGCTCGGGCGTCCGGGCCGCCTCATTGCCCTCGAAGTACGACACGATCCGCCCGGACGGCTGGACGTCCAGGGCCTGGGTCAGCCGGCGCAGCCGCCGGGTGTCCTCGGCGGCGATCACATCGGCGGCGGCCAGCTCGGTGGCGAGCCGCGGCGGCGCGTCCGCGATCTCCCCGATGGGCGTCCCTGCAAGTACCAGCGTTCCAGTCACCTCCCCATCCTCCCAGGGCGCCGGTGTGCTCCGGCCGGTCGGTCTCCCCCGGTGCGGTCCACGGCGCTCCACAGGCGGCTTCCCTACGATGGGCCGGGTGACGAGTGACACCACCGCGACCGACGCCGCCGCGCAGCACGCCCCGGAGCCGCCCGGAGCGCCCCCCGTGTGGCAGCGGCGACTGCGCCGTTTCGGGCTTCCGGCCCGCCCGCAGACCGATGTCCGCGCGCGGCTGGTGCCCGCCTTCCCCGAGTCGAGCGGTCGCCTGTGGGCCGTGTTCGGCGTGGGCCCGGAGGCCGCGGCCCGGCTGACGCGCTGGTCCGGCTGGCTGGGTCCGCTGCTGGTGGCGCTGTTCGCCGGGGTGCTGCGGTTCTGGAACCTGGGCAGCCCGCGGAAGGTGATATTCGACGAGACGTACTACCCGAAGGACGCCTGGTCGCTGCTCCAGTACGGCTACGAGGGCACCTGGGCCAAGAACGCCAATGACGCGCTGGTCGGGCATCCGCCGCAGCTGCTGCTCTCGCCCGAGCACTCGTATGTCGTCCACCCCCCGATGGGCAAGTGGCTGATCGCGGTCGGCGAGGGCCTGTTCGGGATGAACCCGTTCGGCTGGCGGTTCATGGTGGCGCTGCTCGGCACCCTGTCGGTGCTGCTGGTGTGCCGTATCGGACGCCGGCTGATGCGCTCGACGGCGCTGGGCTGCCTCGCGGGCGGCCTGCTGGCGGTGGACGGTCTGCACTTCGTGATGAGCCGCACCGCGCTGCTCGATCTGATCGTGATGTTCTGGGTGGTCGCCGCGTTCGGCTGTCTGCTGGTGGACCGGGACCGCACCAGGGCGCGGCTGGCGGCGGCGCTGCCGGTCGGGCATGGGGGCACCTCCCGTTCGAGCGAAGCCGAGAATGGGGGAGGCATCGCACGACCCGACGAAGGGGTCGGTGACCGGCTGCGGCTCGGCTGGCGGCCGTGGCGGATCGCGGCCGGACTGTGCCTGGGCCTGGCCACCGCGACGAAGTGGAACGGTCTGTACTACCTCGCCGCGTTCGCGCTGATGGCGGTGCTCTGGGATGTCGCGGCACGGCGTACGGCAGGCGCCCGGCACCCCTTCCGCTCGGCCGTGCGCCGCGATGCGCTGCCCGCCTTCGGGTCCACCGTCGTGGTGGCCCTCGCCACCTATCTGGCGTCGTGGTCGGGCTGGATCGCCACCAAGGGCGGCTACTACCGCGACTGGGCGACCTCACCGGACGGCCGTACGGGTGCCTGGACCTGGCTGCCGGACTGGCTGCGCAGTCTGTGGCACTACCAGACCGAGGTCTACTCCTTCCACACCGGACTGACCACCCCGCACACCTACCAGTCCAACCCATGGAGCTGGCTGGTCCTGGGCCGCCCGGTCTCCTATTTCTACGAGGACCCCAAGGTGGGCCAGGACGGCTGCACGGCGGCCGAGGGCTGCGCCCGCGAGGTGCTGGCGCTGGGCACCCCGCTGTTGTGGTGGGCCGCCTGCTTCGCGCTCCTCTATGTCCTCTACCGCTGGCTGTTCAAGCGGGACTGGCGGGCCGGGGCGATCGTCTGCGGTGTCGCGGCCGGCTATCTGCCGTGGTTCCTCTACCAGGAGCGGACCATCTTCCTCTTCTACGCGGTGGTGTTCGTCCCGTTCCTGTGTCTGGCGCTGGCGATGATGCTCGGCGCGATCGTCGGGCCGCCGGGCTCGACGGAGCGCCGCCGCACGATCGGCGCGGTCGGCGCCGGTGTCCTGGTTCTCCTGATCGCATGGAATTTCATCTACTTCTATCCCCTCTATACGGGAATGCCGATCCCCAAGTCGGCCTGGCACCACCGGATGTGGTTCGACACCTGGGTGTGAGCCCGCCAATTCGACAGTTCCGTAACAGCCGTACAACAGCGCGTCACCGGACCGTGCCCGTATCGAGACTCACAGCCCTCCCGTGTCCCTTAGAGTGCGAGGCACGTTCTTGTGTGCGTATTCAAGGACGAGGCTCTTGGAGGGATTCAGTGGCATGCGCCGTGAGGTGAAGTACGGGCTGATCGGCGGATCGGTGGCCCTGGTGGCAGGAGTCGTGGGCGGCTTCACCCTGTTCGGCGGCTCGGACGAGTCGTCGCAGGAGGTCAGCTCGGCGGATGCCAAGTCGGGCAACAACGGGACCAAGGTGGCGACCGGCCCGCTGTCGGCCAAGGAAGTACAGACGACGTCACGGGAGTTCCTCACCGCCTGGCAGTCCGGCGACGCGGCCAAGGCGGCCGGGCTGACCGACGACCCGGAGAAGTGCAAGAGCGCGCTCGCGGCCCTCGGCAAGCAGGCGCGGTTCTCGAAGGTGACGCTCACCCCGGGCGCCCCGGCCGGTGACAAGGTGCCGTACACCGTCGCCGCGCAGATCGACTACAAGGGCACCAAGGCCGCGTACTCGTACCGCACCTCCGCGACCGTGCAGCGCGAAAAGGCCACCGGAAAGCCGCAGATCGCCTGGAAGCCGGCGATGATGCACCCGGGCCTGGGCAAGGGTGACGAACTGCGCACCGGCGAGGCGGAGGCGCCGCCGATCAAGGCCGTGGACCGCAAGGGCGCCGCGCTGACCCCCGAGGCGCATCCGGCGCTGGCCGGGGTGCTGGACAGCCTGCGGGACAAGTACGGCGACAAGACCGACGGCAAGCCGGGCGTGGAGCTGTTCATCCACCGCGCCAAGGCCGCCAAGCCCGCCGACCAGCTGCCCGAGAAGACGCTGAAGGTGCTGTCCAAGGGGACGCCGGGCACGCTCAAGACCACCCTGGACGCCGGGATGCAGTCGGCGGCCGAGCGGGCGGTCAAGGGCAAGAAGTCCGCGTCCGTGGCCGCGGTCAAGCCCAGCACCGGCGAGATCCTGGCGCTCGCCAACTCCCCGGAGAAGGGCTTCAACCTGGCCACCCAGGGGTCGCTGGCCCCCGGCTCGACGATGAAGGTCGTCACCGCGGCGCTGCTGATGGACAAGGGCCTGACCTCGCCGGGCAAGTCCCACCCGTGCCCCAAGTACGTGACGGTCGGCGGCTGGAAGTTCCAGAACCTCGACAAGTCCGAGATCAAGCACGGCACGTTCGCGCAGAGCTTCGCGGCGTCCTGCAACAACGCCTTCATCTCGCAGGCCGAGCACCTCAAGGACGACGACCTGACCAAGGAGGCCCGGGACGTCTTCGGTATCGGGCTGAACTGGCAGACCGGCATCCCCACTTTCGACGGCGCGGTGCCGGTGCAGAGCGACGCGCAGATGGCGGCCTCGCTGATCGGCCAGGGCGGCGTGCGGATGAATCCGCTCAATGTCGCCACGCTCTCCGCGACGGTCCGGTCCGGCTCCTTCCACCAGCCGTACCTCGTGTCGCCGGACCTGGACCACCGGACGCTCGCCAAGGCGCCCCGCACGATGAAGCCGTCCACCCTCAGCGGGCTGAAGTCCCTGATGAAGCTGACCGCGACGTCCGGTACGGCCGCCGAGGCGATGTCCGGGCTCAGCGGTGACATCGGCGCCAAGACCGGCTCGGCCGAGGTCGACAACCAGAAGAAGCCCAACGCCTGGTTCACCGCCTACCGCAACGACCTCGCCGCGGCGGCCGTCGTCCCGGCGAGCGGCCACGGCGGCTCCAACGCGGGCCCGGTGGTCCGCGCGCTGCTCACCGCAGGCTGACAGGACGGGGCGCCGTGGGGGCGCCCCGTCTCAGTCACCGAATCCGGTTCGCATGGCCCGTACAGCTTTCGCTAGCGTGCGGGCCATGAGCGATTCCGCTTCCGGCGCCGCCCCCGGAACCCCGACCGACCTACCGACCGGCGTGCGCGAGCGCACCTCGTGACCCCGCTCGTCGTCGCCGCGGTCCTGATGGCCGCCGTCACCCACGCCAGCTGGAACGCCATCGCGCACGGCATCCGCGACCAGCTGCTGGCCTTCACCCTGGTCGGCGGCGGCGGTGCGGTCTGCGGCCTCGCACTGGTCGCCGTCACCCCGCTCCCGGCCGCCGGCGCCTGGCCCTTCCTCCTGGCCTCCGCCGTACTGCACATCGTCTACCAGGCCCTGCTGATGCAGTCGTTCCGGCTGGGCGACTTCGGGCAGATGTACCCCATCGCCCGCGGCACCGCGCCCCTGGCCGTCACCGTCCTGGCTGCCGTCTTCGTCCACGAGATCCCCAACGGCTGGGCCCTGGCCGGTGTCGCCCTGGCCTCCGCGGGCCTGGTCGGGGTCGCCCTCTGGGGCATCCGCGGCTCCGGGACCCGGCCGCACTGGCCGGCCCTGGTCGCCGCCCTCGCCACCGGCCTCGCCATCGCCTCGTACACGACGGTCGACGGCCTGGGCGTACGGGCCTCCGGCAACGCCCTCGGCTACATCGGCTGGCTGATGCTCCTCGAAGGCATCGCGATCCCCGCCTACGCGCTCGCCACCCGCCGCGGCCGGCTCCTCACCGAACTCCGCCCGTTCGCACTGCGCGGGCTGGCCGGCGGGGTGCTCTCCGTCTTCGCCTACGGCCTGGTCCTGTGGGCCCAGACCCGCGCCCCCCTCGCACCGATCGCCGCCCTGCGCGAGTCCTCGATCATCGTGGGCGCCGCCATCGGCGCGCTGTTCTTCAAGGAACGCTTCGGCGCCCCCCGTATCGCCGCGGCGGGCCTGATGGTCATCGGCATCGGCCTGATGCTGCACACCGGCTGAGGGGCGCCGCCCCGACCGCTCAGCGGGTACGGACGCGCCGCACCAGGTCGTCCGCGGCCGCCGGCCAGCTGTCGTACGCGAAGGTGAAGCCCGCGTCGCGCAGCCGTCCGGGCACCACCCGGCGGCTCTTGAGCAGCAGTTCGGTGTCGGACCGCAGCGCGAACGCGCCCAGCTCGGCCATCCACTTCGTGGCGGGCAGCCCCACCGGGACGCCCCAGGCGGCCCGCAGCGCACGCATGAAGTCCCGGTGGGGCAGCGGACCGGGCGCGGCGAGGTTCACCGGCCCGCTGAGGTCGTTCCGGTCGACCAGGAACTCCACCGCGCGCACGAAGTCCCGGTCATGAATCCAGGACACGTACTGGGCGCCACCCGCGACCGGGCCGCCGAGCCCCAGCCGGACCATCCGCAGCAGCACGTCGAACACCCCGCCGCGGTCGGGACTCATCACCATCGCGGAACGCAGCGCGACCTTACGGGTATCCGGGGTGGCGGCCTCCTCCTGCGCCCGCTCCCACTCCTTGGCGATCTCCACACTGAACGCCCAGTAGTCCGGGACGCCGGACTCCGCACCGCCCAGCTCGCCGGTCGCCTCATCGTGGGGCGCGTCGAAGCGGTGGGTGTAGATGGTGGCGGTGCTCATCTGTAGCCAGACGCGGGGCGGCCGGGCGGCCGCCGCGATCGCCTCGCCCACGACCCGGGCGGAGTCCACCCGCGAATCCCTCATCTCCTGGAGGTTGGCCCGGGTGTAGCGGCAACTGACGCTGCGCCCGGCCAGGTTGATCACGACATCACTGCCCTCGATCGCCGCCGTCCAGGGCCCGGGCGTCGCACCGTCCCAGGCCACCTCCCCCGCCCGCACGGGACGTCTGGTCAGCACCACGACCTCGTGCCCCGCCGCGGCCAGCGCACGGCGCAGAATGCCGCCCACCTGGCCGGTCCCGCCGGGTATCACTATCTTCATCGGGCTCCCTCATGCCACATCGGACCGCGCCCACGGGCCGCTTCGCCTGTTGCCGGGTGTGGACGTGCCACACCCGGCCCCAGCAGATGCCGTCGCAGGCGGTCCCGTCAACGGTGCGGATAGACCGTGCCCGGCGGCGGTGTGTGCAGCGTACGGAGATAGCTGTCGATCGCCCGTGCCGGAAGCGGCGACTGGCACTTGCGGTAGAGCCAGTGGTCCACCGCGTCGAGAACGGCGAGCCTGCCCTGCGGGAACTCCTGCGCCATGCGCCGGGCACCCGGCAGCGGGGTCGCCAGATCGTGCTTGGCGTTCACGACGAGCACCGGCGGCAGTGGGCCCTTGGCCTGGGCCGGCTCCGGCTCGGGCGCGGCCGGCCACCCCTGGCAGCCGAGGATCATGTCCAGGGCCTGGGAGTTGTAGCGGATGTGCGGGTTGGCGGACTGGGTCCGCTGACGCAGCTCCCGGTAGTGGGCATAGTCGCGGAGGCGGAAGTCGTAGTCCCGGCACATCACGGTGCGCCAGGCGAGGTCGGGAGAGCTGTCGATCCAGTAGACCTTGCCCTTGCCGCTGTTCAGGGCCCCCAGCTGCTCGGCGGTTGTCTGGGGGTTCCACTTCTGGAGGTAGTTGAAAAGGAAGCCGGACAGCTGGTCGGCGGTGACCTTCTTCCGCGTGGGGCCGTGCCGTCCCGGTTCGAACAGCCTGCCCGCGTCGGCGCGCGCGAACAGCCCGCGGACGACGGCCTGCACGTCCTGGCCCTTCAGTGCGCAGGAGGTGTCCTTCGCGCACCAGTCCGCGAGCTGCCGCACCCCGTTCTCGGCGGCGGCGGAACCTTCCGCGAGGAAGCGCTCGGCGTCCGGCCGGGACGGGTCCATGGCGCTGTCGAGGGCCAGCGCCCGGAGCTTCTGCGGGAAGAGACGGGCATATTGGCGGCCCATGAGCGTGCCATAGGAGTGCCCGAGGAAGCTGATCTTCTTCTCACCGAGGGCGGCGCGGATCGCATCCATGTCACGCGCGACACTGACGCTGTCCATGTGGTCGACGACCGGACCGCTGCGCTGACGGCAACTGTCGGCGAGCTCCTTGTCAAGGCTGCGCATCCGCTCGAACTCGGCCGCGTTCTTCGGGCGGGTGGGGATCTTGGCGGCGAGCTTGTCGTCGCACCGGAACTGTCCGCTGCGGCCGATGCCGCGCGGGTCGAAGCCGATGATGTCGAAGCGGCTCCTGATGTTCTTGTCGTAGCCCTCGACCGGGTCGTCGGCGTAGTAGGCATCGTCCAGACCGCTCGTGCCGGGCCCGCCCGGGTTCGAAAGCAGGACCCCGATCCGCTTCTTCGGGTCGGTGGCCTTCTGGCGGGCCACCGCGATCTTCATCGTCGGCCCGTCCGGCTTCGCCCAGTCGACCGGCACCTCCAGCGTTCCGCACCGGGTCCGCTTGCTCGGAGCGGGATAGGGCGGCTCGGCCTTGGGACAGGCGGACCACTTGATCGACCGCACCGGAGCCGTTCCTGGCCCCGGACTCGACGGACTCGCCCCCGCACTCGACGGCACGAGCAGCGACCCGGCAAGCACCGCCACCCCCACCGAAGCCGTGAGGCCAACACCCCTGCGCACCCAGCGCGCCCGACCGTCCAAGCTCTCGACCGACCCGTCCTCGGGCCGGGAGAAGGAATCTGAAGCGTTCATGCCGCACACCCTCACGCCCCCACATGGCGGCCCTTCCATGGCCAGATGATGGCGACGTAACAGAGCTCCCGCGGCACCCAACTCCCCACCGAAACCCACCACATGCCCTCCTCCCCCACCACCCCGGAGGCCCCGCACCCGGCACCCACCACTCACAGGGGGCCGTCCCAACCCCTCCCCCGCTCCCGCCGAAGGCAGGCTCAACCCACAGAAGAAAAACGGTGGGTCACCCGGCAACGTGGGAAACAGCCCGCAACAACGCCTGCGCACGCGGGTCCGCCGTAACCCCCCGCTGCATCCCGTTGGTGACATAGCCGAACGCCAGCCCGCTCTCGGGGTCGGCGCAGGCCAGCGCGCCCCCGCGGCCCGGGTGGCCGAAGGACCCGGGGGCGAGGAGCGGGGAGGCCGGCCCGTGGAGCATGAAGCCCAGGCCGAAGCGGGTGTGGACCAGGAGGGTGCGGTCGAGGCCGGCGGACTCCTCGGTGCGGGCGAGGGTGAGGGTCGCGGGCGCGAAGAGCCGGGAGCGGCCGTCGACGGGGCCGATGAGCGCGGCGTAACAGCGGGCCAGCGAACGGGCGGTGGCGACGCCGCCGGAGGCGGGCAGCTCGGCGGCCCGGTACGCGGGCGCGTTCTCGTCGGGGGCGGGGGAAATCGCGCCGAAGGCGCGGCTGGTGAGCGAGTCCGGATCGGCGTACGCGTCGGCGACGGCTTGCTTCGGGCGGACCCGGAGCCCGGCCGCGGCGGGCGGGGCGGGGGGCTCGACGGCGGCGATCCGCCCGACGCGGGCTCGCTCCGCCGCGGGCAGACCGACCCACAGGTCGAGGCCGAGCGGCCCGGCTATCTCGTCGGCGATCCAGCTGCCGATGCTGCGGCCGGTGACCCGCAGCACCAGCTCGCCGAGGAGCCAGCTGTAGGTCTGCGCGTGGTAGCCGTGGTCCGTGCCGGGTTCCCAGGCGGGTGCCTGGGCGGCGAGCGCGGCGGGGCCGCTGAGGCCGTCGATGGCCTGGTCCGGGGTGAGCGGGGTGTCGAGGACGGGCAGTCCGGCGCGGTGCGAGAGCAGATGGCGGACGAGGACGCGTTCCTTGCCGGCGGCCTTGAACTCGGGCCAGTACGTGCCGACCGGCGCATCGAGGTCGAGCTGTCCGCGCTGGTGCAGCAGCAGCGGGACGACGGCGGCGATGCCCTTGGTCGCGGAACGGATCACCTGGGCGGTACCGGCCTCCCAGGGCGCCGCGTCCGCCGCGTGCTTGCCGGCGTCGCCGTCCCTCGTGCCGCCCCACAGGTCGACGACCTTGCGCCCGTGCCGGTAGACGGCGACCGCCGCGCCCCGCTCCCCGCGCCGCGCGAAGTTGGCCATGAAGGCGTCCCGGACCGGCTCGAAGCCGTCCTCGACCGTGCCCTGGACGTCCACCACTGACTCCCGCTTCCCACTCATCCGTCGCTTTCGTGACCCATCCATGGTGCAACGCGCGGATCAGTGCTCATGACCAGGACCGCGGCCCGTGGTGTTCGTCACATGCGAACGGCGCGGCCGGGCACGGGGAGGGCTCAGCGGTGGGTCACAGCGGGACGTCGACCGACCGCGGATCGAAACCGAAGGGCAGCTCCAGCCGGTGGGTGCGCATCAGTTCCTCGTCGCACAGGAGGTCCTGGGTGGTGCCGTCGGCGACCAGCACCCCGCCGGAGAGGACGACGGACCGCGGGCAGAGCTCCAGCGCGTAGGGCAGATCGTGGGTGACCATCAGGACGGTGACGTCCAACGACCGCAGGATGTCGGCGAGTTCCCGGCGGGAGGCGGGGTCGAGGTTGGAGGACGGTTCGTCGAGGACCAGGATCTCGGGGCGCATGGCCAGGACGGTCGCCACCGCGACCCGGCGGCGCTGGCCGAACGAGAGATGGTGCGGCGGCCGGTCGGCGAACTCCGCCATCCCGACCCGGGTGAGCGCCTCGGTGACCCGTGCGTCCAGTTCGGCGCCGCGCAGCCCGGCGGAGGCCGGTCCGAAGGCGACGTCCTCCCGGACGGTGGGCATGAACAGCTGGTCGTCGGGGTCCTGGAAGACGATGCCGACGCGGCGGCGGATCTCGGCGAGATGTTCCCGGGCGACCGGCAGCCCGGCGACCGCGACGCTGCCGGCGCCCGCTTCGAGGATGCCGTTGAGGTGCAGGACGAGGGTGGTCTTGCCGGCGCCGTTGGGCCCGAGCAGGGCGACCCGCTCGCCACGGCCGACGGTCAGGTCGACGCCGAAGAGCGCCTGGTGGCCGTCGGGGTAGGCGTAGGCGAGCCCGGAGACGGCGAGGGAGGGGGGCGTGGTGGTGCTCAAAGGGTCCATCCCAGGAGGCAGACGGCGAGCGCGGCCAGCGGGAGGGCGGCCGCGCGGGTCCATTGTGTGCGGGTGGCGGCGCCGGCGTCGACCACGGGCATGGTGCCGGTGTAGCCGCGGCTGACCATCGCGAGGTGGACCCGCTCCCCGCGCTCGTAGGAGCGGATGAACAGCGCCCCGGCGGATTTGGCGAGCACGCCCCAGTGACGGACGCCCCGGGCCTCGAAGCCGCGGGAGAGCCGGGCGATCCGCATCCGCCGCATCTCGTCGGTGATCACATCCCCGTAGCGGATCATGAAGGACGCGATCTGGACGAGCAGCGGCGGCATCCGCAGCCGCTGGAGGCCCAGCAGGAGTTCGCGCAGCTCGGTGGTGGAGGCGAGCAGCACCGACGCGGCGACGCCGAGGGTGCCCTTGGCGAGGATGTTCCAGGCGCCCCACAGCCCGGACTCGCTCAGGCTCATGCCGAGGACGGCGACCCGCGGCCCCTCGGCGACGAACGGCATCAGCACGGCGAAGGCGACGAACGGCACCTCGATCAGCAGCCGCTTGAGCAGAAACCCGGCCGGGACCCGGGCGGCCCCGGCGGCGGCCGCGATCAGCAGCGCGTACAGCCCGAACGCCCAGACCGCCTCGCGCGGGGTGGAGACGACGACCAGGACGAAGCCGAAGACCGCCGCGATCTTGCAGTGCGCCGGCAGCGCGTGGACCGCCGAGTGCCCGTGCCGGTAGAGCTTGTGCGCGTGCCCGGCGCCCATCTCAGACGCTCTCCGACGGGCGCCCGGCACCCGCGTCGGACCGCTCGGCGGTGGCGGCGCTCCGGCGGCGGCGCAGCACGACGAACACACCGGTGCCCACCGCCAGCGTCGCGCCGACGCCGATGACCCCGGCGAGGCCGCCGGACAGCCGCGGGTCGGTGATGTCCTTGACGCTGTAGTCGGCGAGCGGGGAGTCCTTGGCGGCGTGGTCCTCGGCCTTGCGGTCGATGCCGTGGTCCTGGGCGACCTTCTCCAGGCCGTCGGGGCTGGCGGAGGCGTAGTAGCTGATGCCGCCCGCGCACACCAGGGCGGCGGCGAGGCCGGCCAGCCAGACGCGGCGGACGGAGCTGCGTGCGGGGGCCGGGGCGGGGGCCGGGGTGGGGGCAGCGGGCACGGGGGCCGGCTCGGCGGCGGGGGCGGCCCCGTCGGCCGGTCCGGCGAGCGGTGAGGTCCGCAGCTCCAGCGGCTCGGTCAGGCCGCGCGCGCCGTAGACCAGGTCGGGGCGCACGGCGATCACGGCGCCGACGGTCAGCGCGGTGATCGCCGCCTCGCCGATCCCGATCAGCAGGTGCACGCCGACCATGGCGGTGAAGACCTTGCCGAGCGGCACGTCCGCGGTCCCGCCGAGCGCGTAGAGCGCGGTGAAGGCGACCGCGGCCGCGGGCACCGAGAGCAGCGCGGCGACGAAGGAGGCGACGGTGACCGAGCGGCGCCGCCGCGGCAGCACCTTCACCAGGCCCCGGAACAGGCCGTAGGCGACCACGGTCGTCACGATCGCCATATCGGTGATGTTGACGCCGAGCGCGGTCAGCCCGCCGTCGGCGAACAGCACGCCCTGCATCAGCAGCACCACCGAGACGCACAGCACGCCGGTGTACGGGCCGACGAGGATCGCCGCGAGGGCGCCGCCCAGCAGATGTCCGCTGGTGCCGGCCGCGACCGGGAAGTTCAGCATCTGCACGGCGAAGATGAAGGCCGCGACCAGTCCGGCCAGCGGCGCCGTACGCTCGGCGGCGGCCGCGCCGACCGGCCCCGCACCCGCCAGCTCACGCCGGGCACCGCGCAGGCTGACGGCCACCGCGACCGCGGCGACCACTCCGGTCGCCGCGGACACCGGCGCGTTGATGAATCCATCGGGTACGTGCATCTCGGCTTCTCCGCTTCAGGTGCTGCAACCCGCCAATGGTGGGGCCTCCTGCAAATAAGTTGCAAGAGCGCCCATGATGCGGAACGGCCTCGGCGCCCCTCGAAGGGGGGTCCCATCTGGGCACCCTTCCCCGGTGGCACATCTGTACGAACGGGCCGAAGCCGGGCCGCCCGGCCGCGGACGAGGGGCCGGTGTCACCCGACCGAGTTGCCGCCGCCCGCTCGTCCCGAAACGATGGGTGCGTGAGCGATGCACCCGAGGACGTCGGGCCGCGCCCGGAGCCGAACCCCGCGAAGCCCCGCGGGCGGCTGCGCCGCATGCCGGCCCGGCCGGACCCGCCCGGCGGCTCGTATCTGCGCTTTCCGCATCTGCACGGTGAGCTGCTCTGCTTCGCCGCCGAGGACGATCTGTGGATCGCCCCGCTCGCCCCGGAGGGCGCGGAACCCGGCCGCGCCTGGCGGCTGACCGTGGACCGCACCCGCGTCGGCCACCCCCGCTTCTCCCCCGACGGGCAGCAGATCGCCTTCACCACCTGGCGCAGCCTCGACCCGGAGGTCCATGTCGCGGCGGTCGAGGGCGGCCCGGCCCGCCGGCTGACGTACTGGGGCAGCACCGACGCCCGGGTCTGCGGCTGGGCACCCCCGGACCACGAGGGCCGGTCCCACATCCTCGCGGTCTCCTCGCACGGCCAGCCGTTCTCGTACTACTCGTGGGCCTACAGCCTGACCACCGACGGCAGCCCCGGCGGCCAGCTGCCCTGGGGGCCGGTCTCCGACATCGCGGTCGCCGACATCGACGGGGAGCACCGCACCCTGCTGCTGACCGGCAAACCGCCGCACGAGCCCGCCTCCTGGAAGCGCTACCGGGGCGGCGCGATGGGCCGGATGTGGCTGCACGGCACCCGGCTGCTGCCGGATCTGCACGGGCATCTCGACTCGGTGATGTTCGTCGGCGGCCGGGTCGCGTTCCTCTCCGACCACGAGGGCATCGCCAATGTCTACTCCTGTCTGCCCGACAGCACCGACCTGCGCCGCCACACCGACCACACCGACTTCTACGCCCGGCACGCCTCGACCGACGGCGAGCGGATCGTCTACCAGTGCGCCGGTGACCTCTGGCTGATCGACGACCTCGGCCCGGACGCGGTACCGCGCAAGCTGGCGGTGCGCCTGGGCGGTCCGCGGGCCGGCCGGCGCAGCTACCAGGTCCCGGCCGCCGCGCATGTCACCGCGCTCGCGGTGGACACCACCGGGCGGGCCAGCGCGGTCGGTGTCCGCGGCAGCCTGTACTGGCTCACCCACCGCGACGGCCCGGCCCGGACCATCCACGACGTCCCGGGCGTACGGGTCCGGCTCCCCGAAATGCTGGGCGGCAGCGGGCGGATCGCCTACGTCACCGACGCCGAGGGCGAGGACGCGATCGAGATCACCAACCTGCCGCGGGCCAGCGCGCCGGGCGAGCCGCGCCGGCTGGCCGCCGGTGAGCTGGGCCGGGTCCAGGAGATGACCGCCGCTCCGGACGGCGAACGGCTGGCGGTGGCCTCGAACGACGGCCGGCTGCTGCTGGTGGACGTGGCCCGGCCCGAGGAGGGGGTGAGCGAGGAGGACGCCTCCGGCGGGGTCACCGAGCTGATCCGCTCCGTCAACGGCCCGGTCCGCGACCTGGCGTTCTCCCCCGACTCCCGCTGGCTGACCTGGTCGCACCCCGGTATCGGCCGGTCGCTGCGGCAGATCAAGATGGCCCGGCTGGCCGACCGGCACATCGTGGACGTCACCAACGGCCGGTTCGAGGACGAGCAGCCGGTGTTCACCCGCGACGGCCGCTATCTGGCGTTTCTGTCCTGGCGCGGCTTCGACCCGGTCTACGACGTGCACACCGGCGATCTGTCGTTCCCGCTGGGCTGCCGCCCCCATCTCGTCCCGCTGTCGTCGGCGACCCCGTCCCCCTTCGCGCTGTCCCCGGAGGGCCGGCCGGCGGCGGGCGGCCTGGACCCGGACGAGATCCCGCCGGCCGGCGAAGGGCCGCTGCTGGTCGAGGTGGAGGGGCTGGAGAACCGGGTCACCCCGTTCCCGGTGGCGGCGTCGAAGTACTCCTCCCTGGAGCCGGTCAGCGGCGGCGGGCTGGTCTGGCTACGCTGGCCGATCTCCGGCGCGCTGGGCGAGACCTTCGCCAACCCGGCCGAGACCTCGGGCCGCCCCACCCTCGAACACTTCGACCTGACCAAGGCGCGGCGCACCGAACTCACCAGCTCCCTGGACGGGTTCGCGCTCAGCGGCGACGGCTCCCGGCTGGTCGTCAACGACGAGGGCGAACTGCGCGCGGTACCGGCGGCCGAACAGCCGGACAGCGACACCACCGTCTTCCTGGACCTTCGGCGCATCCTGCACGACGTCGATCCGGTGGCGGAGTGGCACCAGGCGTTCGAGGAGGCGGGCCGGATCACCCGGGCGTACTTCTGGGAGCCGCGGATGTGCGGCATCGACTGGGACGCGGTGCTGGCGCAGTACCGGCCGCTGCTCGACCGGGTCGCCTCCCCCGACGAGTTCGCCGATCTGCTGCGCGAGGTGATGGGCGAACTGGGGACCTCGCACGCGTACGTCACCGGCGCCCGGCGCAACGAGGGGCCGCCGCACTACCAGCGCGCCATGGGCCTGCTCGGCGCCAACCTGGTGTGCCGGGACGGCCGTTGGGTGGTCACCCGGATCCTGCCCGGTGAGTCCTCGGACTCCAAGGCCCGTTCCCCGCTGGCCGGTACGGGCATCCGCGAGGGCACCGCGCTCACCCATGTCGACGGCCGCCCGGTGGACCCGGTGGCCGGTCCCGGACCGCTGCTGGCCGCGGCCGGCGGCACCACCGTGGAGCTCACGTTCTCCCCGCCGGACGGCGACGGCCCGGCCCGCCGGGTCGCGGTGGTCCCGCTGGTCGACGAACGGCCGCTGCGCTACCAGGACTGGGTGGCCAAACGCCGGGCGGTGGTACGGGAGTTGAGCAGCGGCCGGTGCGGCTATCTGCACATCCCCGACATGGGCGGCTCCGGCTGGGCGCAGTTCAACCGCGATCTGCGGATGGAGGTGTCCCGGCCCGCGCTGATCGTGGACGTCCGGGGCAACGCGGGCGGCAACATCTCCGAGCTGGTGATCGAGAAGCTGACCCGCACCATCATGGGCTGGGACCTGACCCGGGACGCCGAGCCCGTCTCGTACACCAGCAACGCGCCGCGCGGCCCGGTCGTCGCGGTCGCCGACGAGATGACCTCCTCCGACGGCGACATGATCACCGCGGCCTTCAAACTCCAGGGCCTCGGCCCGGTGGTCGGCATGCGCACCTGGGGCGGGGTGGTCGGGATGACCGGCCGGCACCGGCTCGCCGACGGCACCGCGATCACCGTCCCGATGAACGCCGCCTGGTTCCGGCTCTACGGCTGGGGCGTGGAGAACCACGGCGTCGAGGTCGACATCGAAGCGCTGCGCTCCCCGCTGCACTGGGCCGAGGGCCGGCATCCCCAGCTGGGCGTCGCGATCCGTACGGCGCTGGAGCTGCTGGAGCGGCACCCGGCGGCGATGCCTCCGGACCTGTCGGACGTGCCGGACCTGCGGCGGCCGCTGTTGCCGCCGCGGAGCGGGGGCGCGTCGGCGGAGGCGGCGGGGGCCTGACGCGCCCCGTTCCACCATTCCCGCTGTTCGAGCTGACGGCAGGTCACCCCTGGCTGTTCCCTGAGCTGTTGCCTCAGGCGGCGAGTGCGACCGCGTCACCGGCCGCCGCACAGCACACAACCGACGGCACACGACCGGACCGGTACCCAACTGACCTGCACGGACAGCCGGGTGCCGATCGAGACAACCGATCACCTTCCGGTTACGTGCTCATTACATGGGGGTCGTAGCGTCACCGGCCGGGGCATTCGCACGAGCTCCGGCAACACCCCCACCGCAACGGAGATACACCCATGGGAATCCGTCACCGGATCGCGCCGCTGGCCGCCGTGCTGGCTCTGGCCGGCGGCCTGGCGGCCACCGCAGCTGCCCCCGCGCTGGCCGCCCAGCCGGCGTCCGGGAAGACCACCGGAACTGCCGCGGCCGACGGTACGTACCTCTACTTCAACAAGAATCAGAGCAACCCGGGCAACTCGCGGCTCTACCTGATGAAGAGCGTTCCGAACGCCAAGGACACGGTGCTCGCCAAGTACCGCGCGGGCTCAGGCGACGGCGGCCCCAACGGCAAGGACGAGTGCGCCAGTTCGCAGGGCTGGCTGCCGAACGGCACCTACCAGGTGCTGGCCCACGACGCCCACTACAACGGCGGAGACCTCGGGGTGAACGGCAAGGTCATACACGTCGAGGACAAGGTGTGCGAGAACGGCCGGACCACCCGCGCCGAGCTGTTCGTGCACAGCGAGATGTGGCCCGAGGGCAGCCAGGCGTCCCCTCGGCCCGGCCAGGACAACCCCTACCGCTGGGAGGGCTCTGATGACTACCGCTCGCTGGGCTGCATCAAGCTGAAGCCGGCGGACATCGACAACCTCTTCACCAAGGCCGGGCGCTACGGCTGGCCGGACGAACTCAAGGTCGTCAGCTGACCGCAGGCACCAACTGACCCTGGGGAAACAGGAGGTGGGGGCCGTTTCCACAGGGAGGGAACGCAGCAACAGGGGGAAAGCGGTGGGGCGCACCCGGTCGACCGGGTGCGCCCCTCACGCATGGCGCGTACGCCGCCGCGCGTGGTGTTCAGGACGTGCCATGTCAGCTCTGGGAGCGGCCCTCGGCGGCGTCCATCGCGTCCTGGGCCGGACGGCGGCCCTGCTGGCGGTCGCGGGGCTGCTGGCCACGGTCCTGGCCGCCCTGGCGCCGGTCGCCCTCGCGCTCCGGGCGCTGACCGCCACGCTCGTCCTGGCGCTGACCGCGCTCGTGACCCTGCTCGCGAGCGTCGCCCTTGGCCTTGTTCGCCTGGTCCTTGAGCTCGTTGGCCTTGTCCTGGAACTGGTCCTTGATGCCCATGCTGTTCACTCCTAGTGGGGTGTAAGGGGGGTTTGGCCCCGATTCAGCGTGACACGCCCGGACATTGCTCGCATTTCGATCACGATTGACTACGGTCCGTGAGGATCGCCGCTCAGCGGCGGCGGGTCACCGGTCCGCCCGCGCCTTCTCGTCGGCCTCGCCGCCGGCGCCCACCAGACCGATCCGCATCCCGTCCAGCCGGTCCCCGAAGCGCCGTATCTCCCGTCGGCCCACCGTCCCGATGAGCCCGGGAAGGTAGCCGCGGACCGACTGCATCCCGCGCAGCCACCACTGCCCGTAGACATGCGCGGAGCGGCGCTCGATGCCCGCGACGATGCGGTCGACGGCGGGGCCCAGCGGATAGGTCTTGTTCGCCGGCCAGGGCAGCCGGGAGCGCAGCTCGCGCATGATGTCGTCCTGGTCGGCGCCGCGCACCATGTCGGTGTCCGTCCAGCTCAGATAGCCGACGCCGACCCGTACGCCCCGGTGGCCGACCTCGGCGCGCAGGCTGTGCGCGAAGGCCTCGACACCCGACTTGGACGCGCAGTACGCGGTCATCATCGGCGCCGGGGTGATCGCGGCCAGCGAGGCGATCTGGAGGAAGTAGCCGCGGGACGCCGTGAGGAGGGGCAGGAAGGCCCGGCCGGTGACAGCGCCGCCGATGAGGTTGACCTCGATGACCCGCTTCCAGGCGACCGGGTCGGAGTCGGCGAAAGGACCGCCGGTCGCCACCCCGGCATTGGCGACGACCACATCGACCTTCCCGAAGCGGTCCTTGACCTCGCCCGCCACCCGGGCCATCGCCTCGTGGTCGGTGACATCGGCGTGCCAGTGGTGCGCCGGGCCGTGCAGCGCGGCCGCCACCCCGCGCAGCTCGTCCGGCTCCAGGCCGACCAGTGCCAGCGTCGCACCGCGCGCCGACAGCTTGCGGGCCAGCAGCGCACCGACCCCGCGCGCCGCACCGGTCACCACCACGACCTGCCCGGCCAGGCTCCTGCTCGCGCTCATACCGTCTTCTCCTTCTTCTGCCGGGTGCCGTCGGCGACTTCGGCGGTCACGGCACCCGTGGTGCCGGTGCTCCGCAGGTGGTCCTGTACGAGGGCGCGCAGTCGCCCGGAGACCGCGCCGGGGTCCTCGATCGGCGTCATGTGGCCCAGGCCCGGCAGCTCGGTCAGCCCGCGGAAGTCGGGCAGGACGGAGGCCAGCCGGCGGGCCTGCACCGGCGGGGTGAGCCGGTCGGCGGTGCCCGTGAGGACCGCGGTCGGCAGCTCCAGCCGGGCGGCGCCGCCGGTCAGTTCGAGGCCGTCCAGCACCGTGCCCCAGCGGGCCCGTACCGCGGTCGGACAGCCGTGCACGATGCGGGCACAGGCCTCGATCTGCTCGGCGGAGGCGGCCGGCCCCATCGTGGCGTACTTCAGAGCGCGCCGGGTGAGCGGCGATACGGGGCCGAGCGGGGCCCGTGACCGCAGCATCAGCCGGTGGGCGCGCCGGCGGGCCTGCGGGCTGCGCAGCGGGAACACCCGTGATTCGGCGGGCAGATCGGCGCTGCCGGTGCTGCACAGCAGCGCGGCCGCGGCCCGCTCGCGCAGCTGGGGCCGCTCGGCGGCGGCCATGATCGTCATACCGCCCATGGAGTGGCCGCCCAGCACGGCGCGTTCGCCCGTCGCCAGGGTCGCCTCCAGTACGGCGACCAGGTCGTCGGCGAGGGCATGGGTGCTGTGGCCCGCCGGGCCGGCGGCGGGGCTGCGGCCGTGGCCGCGCTGGTCGTAGACGACGACCTTGTGGTCGGTGGCCAGCTCGCGGACGACCGGGGCCCAGAAGGCGGTCGAGCAGGTCCAGCCGTGCGCGAGGACGACGGCGGGGGCGGACTCGGGGCCATGGATCTCGGTGTACAACCGGGCGCCGTCGGCCGAGGTGACGGTCCGGGTCGTGCGCGGCACCGGCGGGGCGTACGGACCGCTGGTGACATGGGCGGGCCGGCGGCTCATGCGGCCACCTCCGCACGCTCGCCGGTGCTCGTGCCCGCGGCCTTCGGTGGCCGCAGCACCTCGTACTCCGCGAGGTCGACCTGCCGGGTGACCTTCTTGAACTCCCCGGTGGTGCCCGGCCAGACGGTGGTGTTGCGGCCGCTGGCGTCCAGATACCAGCTGTCGCAGCCACCGGTGTTCCACACCGTGCGGGTCATCCGCTCCTGGACCTTGCGGTTCCAGTCCTGGACCGCGGACGGCCGGGCGTCGAGCGCGATCTTCCCGCCGAGGACGTCCAGCTGGCGCATGAAGTCGGCCAGGTAGTTCAGCTGCGCCTCGATCATCAGGATCATCGAGCTGTTCCCGAGGCCGGTGTTGGGGCCGATGATGGTGAGGAAGTTGGGGAAGCCGGCCGCGCTGGCACCGCGCAGCGCCTCCATGCCGTCCTTCCACTCCTCGGCCAGCGTCGTCCCGTGGGCGCCCGTGACGCGCTGCGCGATCGGCATATCGGTCACATGGAACCCGGTGCCGAAGACGATCGCATCGGCCTCCACCTCGCTCCCGTCGGACCCGACGAGGGTGCTGCCGCGGACCTCCGTCAGCCCCGCGGCGACCAGGTCCACATTCGGCTGCGCCAGGGCCGGGTAATAGGTGTTGGAGAGCAGGATGCGCTTGCAGCCGATGCGGTAGTCCGGGGTCAGCGCGGCCCGCAGCGCCGGGTCCTTGACGGCCTTCTTCATATGGTTCCGGGCCAGGAACTCGATCAGGCCCAGCTCATCGGGGCGCTTGGTGAAGGCGCTGACCTGCATCTCCCGGAGGCCCCAGAGCAGCCCGCGGCGCGCGGCCCGGGTCGCCGGGACCTTGGTGTGCAGCCACTTCTCGGCCGCGCTGATCTCGCGGTCGGCGCGCGGCAGCACCCAGGGCGGGGTGCGCTGGAAGAGCGTGAGGCGCTCCACCTCCGGCTGGATGGCGGGCACGATCTGGATCGCCGAGGCGCCCGTACCGATCATGGCGACGCGCTTGCCGCGCAGGTCGTAGTCGTGGTCCCAGCGGGCGGAGTGCGAGACCTTGCCGGGGAAGGTGTCCAGCCCCGGAATGTCGGGCACCTTGGGGTCCGACAGCGGTCCGGTCGCCGACACCACCACATCCGCGGTCAGCGGCCCGCTCGCCGTCTCCAGCTCCCAGTGCAGCGCGTCCCCGTTCCATCGCAGGGCGCGCACCTCCGAGTTGAAGCGGAGGTGCGGGCGCAGCCCGAAGGTGTCGGTGACCCGCTCCAGGTACGCGCGGATATGCGGCTGTCCGGAGAAGTTCCGCGGCCACTCCGGGTTGGGCGCGAAGGAGAAGGAGTACAGGTGCGAGGGCACATCGCACGCACATCCCGGATAGCTGTTGTCCCGCCAGGTGCCGCCCACCGCATCGGCCCGCTCCAGGACCACGAAGTCGGTGATCCCCTGGCGTCGCAGCCGGACCGCCGCCCCCAGACCACCGAAACCCGATCCGATCACCGCAACCCGCACATGCCCGCGCTCGCGCTCGACCATCCCGCCGCCTCCCGATTTCGACGTTCTTCCCTGCCATCTTCAGTGCCATGACCTTCGGCGTCACAGCCGCCCGCCCAACTGCGCCAGCAATCACTGGCGCAATGGGAGCGTAGGGCAGCCACGTACCGAGCGGTAGGGGGCGGGCGGCAGGAAGTTACCGCCGGTCGCCCCCGGCCCCCGCCTCACACCCCCGGCATAGGCTGAGTCCGTGGCAGCGAACGAGAACCCCCAGGACGCGCGGACGGAGCCCGCGGGCCACCGCGCCGCGCGCGAATTCCGCATGGCCGACCTGGCCGAGGAAGCCGGCATCACGGTCCGTACGCTGCGCTTCTACCGCGAGCGCAAGCTCATCCCGCCACCGCGCCGCGAGGGCCGGATCGCCTGGTACAACGAACACCACCTCGCCCGGCTGCGCACCATCGGCGCCCTCCTGGAGCGCGGCCACACCCTCGGCGGCATCGCCGAGCTCCTCTCGGCCTTCGACGCCGGCCGCGATGTGGGCGAACTCCTCGGCCTGGAGAACCCCCTGGTCCCGCCCTGGTCCGAGGAGACCCCGGTCCGCCTCACCCCCGAGGAACTCGCCGACCACTTCAGCGAGGACATCACCGCCGAGAACCTCAGCACGTCCCTGGACCTCGGCTATCTCGCCGTCGACGGCGACGAGTTCGTCCACATCAGCCGCCGTCTCCTGGACGCCTCCACCGAACTCGTCCACCAGGGCATCCCGTTGGCCGCCGTCCTGGAAGCCGGCCGCCAGGTACGCGCCCACGCCGACGCCCTCGCCGAGGTCTTCACCGGTCTCATCCGCACCCACCTCCTTTCCGACGTCCTCAGCCGCATCGCGGCGTGCGAGGACGTCGGCCCCCGGGAGGCCGACCACATCGGCGAGACCATCGAAAAGCTCCGCCCGCTCTCCGCGGGCGTGGTCGAGGCCGAGCTCTCCATGGCCATGGACCGCCGGGTCCGGGCGGAACTGGCGCAGTGGCGACGCGAGGAGGGGCGGGAGGAGAAGTGACCGCGAGCCGCCGGGCGGCCGCGGCTCAGCGCCACGGCCCGTACCGCGCCGTGTGGTCGCGCAGCCGCTGCCGGGCCAGGTCCCGCTCGGTCGGTGTCTCCTCGACCGCGACGAGCTGCTCGGCGTAGATGCGCACCAGATCGGTCCGCAGGTAGGACCCCTGCGCCTGCTCCTCGACCAGGTGCGCGTCACACAGTTCGGCGAGGTGGCGGCGGGTGCGTTCCAGATCGCGTCCGGCCAGTGCCGCGGCGGTGGGCGCGTCCACGTCCGGGCCGGGATGCAGCCCGAGGAGGCGGAACAGCCGGGCGGCCCCGCTCGACAGCGCGCGATAGCTGAGATAGAGGCTGGTCTCCACCGCCAGATCGGCGTCGTGTGCGGACAGCTCCTGGAGCCGGCGCCGCTCATCGGCCAGCTTCGCCGTCCAGTGCACCAGCGACCAGTCGGGGTGCGCCATCAGCCGCGCCGCGGCGATCCGCAGCGCCAGCGGCAGTCTGTCGCACCGCTCGACGAGCACCCTCGCGGCGTCCCGGTCCGCCGCGACGCGGGACCGGCCCAGCGCGTTGCCCAGCAGCTCCAGGGCGTCCTCCGCGGCGAACGGCCCCACCGTGAGCAGGGCCGCCCCGTCGCGGACCACCAGCCCGCTCAGCCGCCGCCGGCTGGTCACCACCGCCAGGCAGCCCGGGGTCGCGGGCAGCAGCGGGCGCGCCTGTTCGGCCGTGCCGGCGTTGTCCAGGACGACGAGCATCCGCCGGCCGGCGAGCAGTGAGCGGTACAGCGCCGAGCGCTCCGCCAGGGGTTCGGGAACCTTTGCCTCCGGCACTCCCAACGCCCGCAGAAACATGGCCAGTACGGTGGCCGGGCGCATCGGGGGACGCTCGAAGCCCCGCAGGTCGGCGAAGAGCTGCCCGTCGGGGAACTCGTCCTTGTGGGAGTGCGCCCAGTGCACCGCCAGCGTGGTCTTGCCGGTCCCTCCGGCGCCCGTGAGCACCACACAGTCCGGCCGCGGCAGCCGGTCCAGCTGCTGGTCCAGCGCGACGGTCTCCCGCACCCGGCCGCAGAAGTCGGCTATACGGGGCGGGAGTTGGGCCACGGCCGGGGTCGGAGCCGACGGGTAGCCGGAGCCGTACGGGACGGCGGGGCCGGACGAGGTCCCCGGGTCGTGGCCGGGGCCGGAGCGCGTGCGGGGGCCGGAACCCGGGCCGGGGCCGGAGCCCGGACGAGGACCGGAACCCGGACGGGGACCGGAACCCGGACGAGGACCGGGACCGGGACCGACCGACG
Source organism: Streptomyces sp. P9-2B-2 (assembly GCF_030406865.1). NCBI lineage: Bacteria > Bacillati > Actinomycetota > Actinomycetes > Kitasatosporales > Streptomycetaceae > Streptomyces > Streptomyces sp. P9-2B-2. The sequence goes on from NZ_CP129126.1 coordinate 3,808,162, forward strand.
TGCGACCGGCGAACAGCGGGGGGCCCGCGGGCTCCCCGCCCAGCACCGCCAGATAGGTCTCACGGAGGGCCGGGCCGGGATCGATGCCCAACTGGTCCTTCAGATGCCGTCGGGTGCGGTGATAGTGGTCGAGGGCCTCGGCCTGTCTGCCGCTCGCCTGAAGCGCGCGCATCAGCAGCGCGGTCAGCTCCTCGTGCAGGGGATGCTCCGCGAGCCAGGCCATCAGCTCCGTGACCAGCTCCCCGTACCGGCCGAGCAGCAGCAGCTTGGCGCCGAGCTCCTGGAGCGCCGCCACCCTTGCCTGGGTCAGTCCGACGCCCAGCGCCCGCCGCACCCGTTCACCGGGCACATCCGCCAGCGCCTCGCCCCGCCAGAGCCCGAGCGCCTGGCGCAGCTTCGCGACGGCGGTCCGCGGCTCGGCCTCGTGGGCACCCGACACCAGATACCGGAACCGGTTGACGTCCACCGCATACGGATCGGCGAGCAGCACATACCCCTGGCCGCGGGTGGCGATCTCGGCCTGGCCGACCAGCAGCCGCCGCAAGCGGTGCACATGGTTGTGGACCACACCTCTCGCCCTGGCCGGCGGGTCCGCGTCCCAGGCCAGGTCGATCATTCTGCCGACCGTGATCACCTGATTGACCTCGCTGATCAGAATCGCGGCCACGGTGCGCAGACGGCCCGTTCCGAGGCTCAGCAGTCGCCCATTGTTCACTTCAATTTCAACCGGCCCTAGTAGCCGCAACTGAACCATTGTGACCCCGACTTCACGCCGCCGATGCAGGCACGGCAAATCGCCTCTTTTTCCAGAAAGACCGCCGAAGGGAACCAAGGGTTCCGTTTGCCTCGGCCGCTCTCACTATGTGGACACCGTCAGTGAATTGACGAAATGTCAATGAAAAGCGCGGGCTGTCGACTGAGGCCATGATCACGATGTGAGCGGATCATGAGCGCCGCCTTGAAACATCACTTCCGTGCCGGTGACCGCCGCTTTCCCCCGCGGCTGTCCGGGCCACCTCTCCGGCCCCTCCCACCCGCATGGGGGGCCGGAGAGGCCTGCCATCCGTACCCATGGAGGAGAACCATGTCCAACATCGTGAAGAAGAGCCTTGCCACGGCGGCCCTGTGCGCAGCCCTGGCCGGCACGGCCGTCGCCTTCCCGGCGACCGCCTCGGCGGCGCCCGCGGCTCCCGCCGCCGCGGCCGGCGAGTCGCCGGTCAGCGTCGGTGCCAACGCGAACCTCAACATGAACGTCGACGTTCTCGGCATCGCCAACAAGATCGAGGCGTCGATCAAGACCGCGCAGAACCGTGAGGGCTTCGTCAAGAGCTTCATGGAGTCGGCGTTCTACGCGGCCGGCGGCAAGTACAACGTCATGGTCCACAACCTGAGCCAGGGGTACGAGGACCACTTCAACGGTGTGCAGTCGTTCGGCACCGCCACCTATGACGGTGTCGTCTACGGCATCTGGGTGTTCGAGGACGGCGAGTTCACGAACAAGGGCGACGGCGGCTACATCAACTGGGCCTTCCGCGGCGTCTTCGAGCGTCCCGACAACGGTGGCTACGTGAAGTTCTCCCGCGTCTCCTGACCCAGCGGTCGCAGCACCCCCCAGCGTGACGGCCCGCCGGAATCTCCGGCGGGCCGTTTTGCTGTCCGCCGCCGCCGCGGCCCCCTCCGCCCTCTCGTGCGTACCCGGCACCGGGAAATGCCGCGCACCCCGGCACCGGAATTCCCCCGGCGACCCCGGCACACACGGGAATGCCCCGCGGAATCAGACGTTTACATAAACTGGCCGGTAGGCATCCGGCTCACTTCCCGAGCCACACCTCGTCCAGGTCACCCACGGCCCTTTCCGAGCGCCTGACCCGGAAAAGGGACGCCCGCAGGCCTTCGTGGGTACTCCAGTCGATGTCGGCGAAGCCGCCGACGAAGAAGTCGGTGTAGCGGTCCCAGTCGCACCAGTCGATGTTGTCGGGTTCGTCGGGGTCGGTGTACGTGTCCCGCACCGTTGCGGGATCGATCCCGATGACGCGCAGCATGCCCTCCGGGTCACCGGTGACCTCAAGACCCTCGGCGTCGGTCCACCCGCTGACGTCCAGCTGATGGCCCCCGGGCAGGTCCACCACGTGCTGGCAGTAGGTGAGCCCGTAATCCATGGACATCGTCCCGACGATCCGGGCCTCCGGATGCAGCGCGCGCTGCACACCGACCTCCCCGTCCATCCCGCACCCCATGCCGTAGTCACCCAGCGCCGGGTCGCTGATCCACACGATGTCGCCCCAGCAGCCGACCGCGACATAGTCGAGGTCGGCCCGCATCTCCGGATCCTCCAGGTCCGCCGTCCGGCGGGCCGGCAGCTCCTCCAGGACCGCATCGACGGTGCCCAGCGACTCGACGACGCGGCGGGCACGCACCGGATCGTGCGGTTCCGGAGTCCATGGACCGGCGGCTGCCGCCGGCTCGCGGAACGGCGGGAAGGACAAGGTCAGCAGGGTGGTGCTGCCCCGCCACGCCCTGACGAGATCGGGGTGGTCGACCCACGCCCCGTCGTATGTCTCAGCCTCGGTATATCCCATGGTCCGGAGAATAACTGCGGGGACTGACAACGCAGTTGGGCCCGCGGTCCGGCCACTTCCGGCTCACGGGCTCCTGGCGTCCGTACCGTCCGCCCGGGGCTTACCGGTCGAAGACCACCGTCACCGGCGCATGGTCCGACCACCGCTGGTCGTAGCTGGCCGCCCGCTCCACATACGCCTTCACCGCACGCGCGGCGAGACCGGGAGTGGCCATGGCGTAGTCGATCCGCCAGCCGGCGTCGTTGTCGAAGGCGCGGCCCCGGTACGACCACCACGAGTACGGGCCCTCGGTGTCCGGGTGCAGGGCGCGGACGACGTCCACGTAGCCGCCGCGGGTCCCGTCCAGGACGTCGGTCAGCCAGGCGCGCTCCTCCGGGAGGAAGCCGGACTTCTTCTGGTTGGCCTTCCAGTTCTTCAGGTCGGCCTCCTGGTGCGCGATGTTCCAGTCACCGCACACCACCACCTCACGGCCGTCCGCCGCGGCCCGCTCGCGCAGCCCGGCCAGGTAGGGCAGGAACTCCGCCATGAAGCGTTCCTTCTCGTCCTGCCGCTCCGTGCCGACCTCCCCGGAGGGCAGATAGAGGCTGGCGACGGTCACACCGGGCAGGTCCGCCTCGACATAGCGGCCGCTGGTGTCGAATTCCGCCGAACCGAAGCCGATCCGGACGCGGTCCGGCTCCCGCCGGGTGTAGAGCGAGACGCCGGCCCGGCCCTTGGCGGCCGCCGGGGCGTGCACGGTGTACCAGCCCGCGGGCTCGCGCACCTCGTCCGGGAGCTGGGCGGTCTCGGCCCGGACCTCTTGCAGGCACAGCACATCCGCCGCGGTCTCCGCCAGCCACGGGACGAAGCCCTTCTTGGCCGCGGCGCGCAGCCCGTTCACATTCACCGAGGTCACGGTGTACACAACCCTCACCCAGCCCTTTCCCGGCCCCATGGCGTCGCCTCGGGCCAGGGGTCAGGCTCCCATATCCCCGGCCGCACGGTCCTCGGGGGCCGCGGGCCGCGGGCCCCCGCCTCGTCGCGCCCGGCACCCGCCCACCCGTACGCTTTCCGGAATGGAGATACGCCCCGTCCGCTATGACCACCCCGACGCGGTCGCCCTCGACGCGCTGGTGCAGCAGGAGTACGCCCGGCGCTACGGCGACGACGGCGACATCACCCCGCTCACCCCGGAGATGTTCACCCCTCCGCACGGCACGTATCTGATCGCGTACGACGGCGGCCGCCCGCTGGCCACCGGCGGATGGCGGCGGCAGGAGGACACCGCGGAGGGGTACGCGGTCGGCGACGCCGAGATCAAGCGGATGTTCGTGCTCCCGGAGGCGCGCGGACAGGGGCTGGCCCGGCGGATCCTGGCCGCCCTGGAGGCCGACGCCCGGGCCGCGGGGCGCTCCCGCATGGTGCTGGAGACCGGGATCAAGCAGCCGGAGGCGCTGGAGCTGTACGCCTCGTGCGGCTATGCGCTGGTCGAGAAGTTCGGCCTGTACCGGACGTATGACGACAGCCGCTGTATGGCGAAGGCGCTGGTGGCGGAGGACTGAGGGAGCCGGGGCGGCCGCCGCCCCGCGCGGACGGTCCCCCCGGCCCCGCCACCCCTGCCCGCCCTTTGTTGACATGCCTCCGCACCGCTCCCCATACTCATTCCACTAATCAACTAGCTAAAGGGGGGATCCGGGGTGAGTGACTCGAGCCCATGGGCCATCGAGGCCGAAGGACTGGGGAAGAAGTACCACCGCGGCTGGGCGCTGCGGGACTGCTCCTTCCGGCTCCCGGCGGGCCACATCTGCGCCCTCGTCGGCCCCAACGGCGCCGGCAAGAGCACCTTCCTGGGCACCGCGACCCGGCTGGTGCAGCCGACCACCGGCACGCTGAAGCTGTTCGGCGTCCCCGTCTCCGACCCGGCCGTACTGTCCCGGGTCGCCTTCCTCGCCCAGGACAAGCCGCTCTACCCCCGCTTCACGGTGGCCGAGACGCTGCGGCTGGGCCGTGAGCTCAACCCGCGCTGGGACCAGGCGCTGGCCGAGCGCATCGTCCGGTCCGGCAAGGTGCCGCTCAGCGCCCGTATCGGCACCCTCTCGGGCGGCCAGCGCACCCGTGTCGCCTTCGCCCTCGCCTTCGGCAAGCGGCCCGAGCTGCTGCTGCTCGACGAGCCGATGTCCGACCTCGACCCGCTCGCCCGGCACGAACTGTCCGGGCTGCTGATGGCCGAGGCCGCCGAACACGGCACGACCGTCCTGATGTCGTCCCACATGCTCTCCGAGATCGAGGTCATGTGTGACTACCTCATCGTCCTGGCCGAGGGCCGGCTGCGGATGACCGGCCGGACCGACGACCTGATCCCCGCCCACCTGCTGGTGACGGGCGTCGCCGAGGGGGACGACGGGGTCCCCGAGGAACTGCGCCGGCACCACACCGTCATCGAATCCCGGGTCACCGGGCGGCAGTTCAGCGCCCTGGTCCGCACCGGCGGGCCGTTCTCCGACAGCTGGGAGGTGCTGTCGCCGAGCATGGAGGAGGTCCTGCTGGCCTATCTGCGCGCGCCCGACGCCCCCACCCTGGTCATGGACGAGACCGACGGGGCGGAGGAAGCCGCGGCATGAGCACGACCGACACGTCCGGCCGGACCGCCGGCCCGACCGCCGCGGCCGAGGGGCACGGCCCGGCCGGTACGGACGGCGGCCGCCGCGGTCTGCTGCACGGCCTGCCCTGGCTGGTCTGGCACCGGCACCGCACCGTACTGCGCACCGCCCTGCTGCTCACCGTCGTGGGCGCAGCCGTCTTCGCCTACCAGCGCATCGGCGTACAGGACTTCCTGCACACCCACGGCACCTCGCCCGGCCTCGGCGGACGGCTGGCCAACGCGTTCCAGAACCACTACGGCTCGGTGTTCAACGGCGACCTGGACTTCATGCAGTCCCTGCCCGTCGTCGTCGGCGTCTTCCTCGGCGCCCCGCTGATCGCGGGCGAGCTGGAGCACGGCACCGTCACGCTGGTCACCACCCAGTCGGTGAGCCGCGGCCGCTGGATCGCCGCCACGCTCGGGCTGCCGCTGGCCGTCGCGGTGCTGTGCACCACCCTGCTGTCGGCCCTCTTCACCTGGCTGTGGACCCCGGCCCACGCGCTGATCGCCACCGGCGACTGGCTGGCGGGCGGCCCCTTCGACAGCACGGGCCCCGTCCCGGTCGCCATGACGCTGTTTCTGACCGCCTGCGGTATCGCCCTCGGCATGCTGATCAAGCGGGTGGTGCCGGCCATGGCGGCCACCGCCGTCCTCGCCGTGGTCGGCGGTGTGATCTGGGCCGAGCAGATACGCCCCCGGCTCGGCACCCTGCGCAGCGTCACCTACCCGTACGACTCCGACAACGGCCCCCGCCTGCCGTTCGACGCCGTACGGATGGACGACTGGGTGTCCACCGCTGACGGCAAGCTCTACGGCTTCGGCACCTGCGTCCACAGCGACGCCGAGGCCTGCCGGGCCAAGCTGGGCATCGTCAACCGGGTGACCCAGTACTTCGACTACGGGCAGCTGGCCGGTATGCAGTGGCGGGGCGCGGCGCTCCTGCTGGCGCTGGCCGCCGTGGTGCTGGCGTTCGTCGTCTGGCGGGCCCAACGGCGGCCGCTCTGAACGGGCCACCGCGCGGCGGCCCCTACGGGCGGCCGACCGCGCGTCCACGCCGTACGGGGCACGCCCCGGGCGGCGCTTTGACACCCGGGACGGCCGGCCCGATCATCAAGCGGTCGGGCAGCCCGGCCCCGGCGGCCCCCAGGGCGGCACGGGCGGAAGAAGCGGAAGAAGCAGAGAGGTGGTGAGCGTCGTCGAGTTCCGGATCGACCGCCGCAGCGGTGTCGCCACCTACCTCCAGATCGTCCAACAGGTCCAGCAGGCACTGCGGTTGGGCGTCCTGGTGGAGGGCGACCGGCTGCCGACCGCGGCCCAGGTGGCCGCCACGACCAAGGTCAACCCCAATACGACCCTCAAGGCCTACCGCGAACTGGAGCGGGAGGGCCTGGTCGAACCACGCCCCGGCCTCGGCACCTTCGTCAGCCGTACGCTCGCCCGCCCCGAATCCGCCGCGGACGCCCTGCTCCGCGAGGAACTCCGCTCCTGGATGGACCGGGCCCGCACGGAGGGCCTCGACCGGGAGGACGTCCAGGCCCTGGTGGCCTCGGTACTCCAGGACCGGTATCCGGCGGACGGCTGAACCGGTCGGACCCGGCGCCCGCCCTCCTCGCACGGCCCCGGACGGGGCGGGTCGCCCCGGCACCCGTCCCGCCTCTCCTCCCCCTGCCTACCCGCTTGACCCTCACGCAACGTCAGGCCCCACTCTGAAGCCGCGGCACGGCCCCGGCCACCGGTGACCTCACCACCGGACGACGGCGGGCCGACCGGACAGGACGGGACGAAAGGCGCTGCGATGAGCTACTCGGTCGGGCAGGTCTCCGGCTTCGCGGGGATCACGGTGCGGACCCTGCACCACTACGACAAGTCCGGGCTGCTCTCCCCCAGCGACCGCAGCCCCGCCGGCTACCGCCTCTACAGCGACGCCGACCTCGCCCGCCTCCAGCAGATCCTCTTCTACCGGGAACTCGGCTTCCCCCTCGACGAGATCGCCACCATCCTGGAGGACCCTCCCCCAGCTACCGCTGGGAGGTACCCCCAGGCCAACGCCCTGGACCACCTCCGCGCCCGGCACCGCCTCCTCAACGACCAGATCAGCAAGCTACGACGGCTGGTCGAGGTCGCCGAACACGCCATGGAGGTCCAGCAGACCGGCGTGGAGCTGACCCCCGAGGAGCGGTTCGAGGTCTTCGGCGAGGTGACCTTCGACCTCACCTACGCCACCCAGGCCCACCTCAAGTGGCAGCACCGCGAGGGCCATCAGCGCTCGATGGCCCGAGCCGCCGCACATTCCAAGGAGGACTGGGCAACCATCATGACCGAGGCCACCGACTGGCGCCTGCGGCTCCTGACCGCCTTCGACACCGGGGAACCGGCCGACGGCGAGCGCGCCATGGACCTCGCGGAGGAACACCGCCGGCACATCACCCGCTGGTTCACCCCCTGCCCCACCGACATGCACACCCGCATCGCCGACGACTTCACCACCGACCCCCGCGCCTTCGCCCTGGTCGTACCCCCCACCGAACAACGCCCTGGCCTGGCCCCGTATTTGCGGACGGCCGTATATGCCAATGGGGTGCGGCAGTCACCGGGGAGCGGGGGCTGAGGGGGCTGGCGGTACGGGGGCGAGGGGCGGGTAGCTGCCGGTCACGGGGGTACGGGCAGCTGCCCGCCAGGGGGGCAAGGGCCGGACGGCTGCCGGTCGGGAGGGCTGAGAGGCTCACGAGGCCGAGCACGAGGCTGAGCACGGGACAAGGCTGAGCGCCGCGCCCTGCCCGGCCCCTCGCCTGCGCGCCCGGATACCCGGCGACCGCATCTCGCCCCCACCGGGCTCTGTACACCGCCCCCGCGCAAAGACAGCGGCACCCACCCGCCACAGCCGCCCCTCCGCCGCGGCCCCACGCTCATCGCATCCACCACATCGCCATGCCTGCCGTGCCCGCCATGCGCGGCATCCCGCCACGCCTACGCCGCCCGCCAAGCACGGCATACCCGCCACGGCAGCCGTCCCCGCCATGCCCGCCCCTCAGGCGCACGCGCCCGCCCACCCGACCAGACCCAACCCACCCCGATCCGACACGACCGGCCCCGACCCGACCCGAAGAAAGCTGACCGTCCATGACAAAGATCCTCATCACGGCCGCCGGCTCCTACGGCGACGTCGCCCCCTACACCGGCCTGGGTGCCCGCCTCCGCACAGCCGGCCACGAGGTAGCCCTCGCCACCCACGACAGCTACGCCGCGCTCGTACGGGCCGCCGGCCTGGAGTTCCGCCGACTGCCGGCCGACCCCCGCAACCGCCACGCCGCCACCGCGGACACCCGGGACCCCGCCCAGCCAGACCGCCCCTCGGGCACCGGCCGCAACTACGACCTCATGCGCCACGCCGCCGCCTTCATCAAGGAGCTGGGCGGCGGCCTCGCCGACGCCGCCCGCGAGGACACCGGTCTGCTTCTGCTCTCCGCCACCACCGCACCGCTGGGCCATCACCTCGCGGAGGCGTGGGGCATCCCGTTCCTGGACCTGCCCCTCGTGCCCGGCACCCCCACCGGCGACTTCGCCCCGGTGGTCAGCGGCGGCCGCTCACTGGGCCGCTGGGGCAACCGCGCCGCCGGCCGGCTCTCCCTCCGCATCATCGACCGCCTCTACGCCGATGCGGCCCGCGACCTCCGGGCCCGCCTCGGACTGCCGCCCGCCACGCCCCGTACGGTCCGCCGCCGCGCCGAAGCCGCCGGCCGGCCGGTCCTGCACGGCTTCAGCGAGGTCCTGGTGCCCCGCCCCACGGACTGGCGCCCCGGCCTCGACGTCGTGGGGAACTGGTGGCCCTGGCACGCACCGGACGCCCAACTCCCGCCCGTCGTCGAGGACTTCCTGGCCGCCGGCCCGCCCCCGGTCTTCATCGGCTTCGGCAGCATGGCGGGCGGCGAGGGCGAGCGCCTGAGCACCCTCGTGGCCGCCGCGCTGCGCCGCGCCAAGCTCCGCGGCATCCTCCAGTCCGGCTGGGCCGGCCTGTCCACCGGGCACACCTCCGCGGACGCCGACCTGCTCACCATCGGCGAGGTCCCGCACGCCCTCCTCTTCCCCCGGATGGCCGCAGTGGTGCACCACTGCGGCGCCGGCACCGCCGCCGCGGGCGTACGCGCCGGAGTCCCCACCGTCCCGGTCCCGGTCACCGCCGACCAGCCCTTCTGGGCCGCCCGCCTGACCTCCCTGGGCGTCGCCACCGCCCCGATCCCCTTCAAGGAACTGTCCGGGGACCACGCCGTCGCCCGCCTGTCCCAGGCCCTCACCCAGGCCACCGCCACCCCGGCCCGCCGCGACCACGCCCGCACCGCCGCCCACCGTCTCGCCACCGAAGACGGCGCCACCAAGGTCCTCAAGGCAGTCACACACCTGACAGAAACCGACCCCCCACCGAACTGAGCCCCCCGACACAGCCCGCCCGAACTAGACCCGCCCGGCGGACGCTGCTCCACCCGTTCGGCGGCCCGGTGCCCCGCCCCGGGATGCGCGCGCCCGCCACCAGGCGTGGGCTCGCAACTATGACCACGTTCCGCAAAAGCACCTCGCTGCGCAGAATGCTGCTGCTCGCCATAGCCCCGACGGCCACGAGCTGCGTCCTCGCCCTGGCGGCCTCCCAGGTGGCCCTCGCCGCCCCGGCCGGCGCCTCGGGCGGCCACCCCACGAAGGCCCGCCACCGCCTGATCAGCTCGCCCTACGGCGTCCGCGGCAGCTGGCAGGCCGGTCACCACACGGGCATAGACCTCGCCGTCCGCACCGGGACCGGGGTCAGGTCCGTGGGCTCCGGCACCGTAGTCCTCGCCAAACGGTCGGGCGCCTACGGGAAGGCCGTGACGATCCGGATGAACGACGGCCACTACACCCTCTTCGGCCACCTCTCCCGCATCACGGTCCGCCTCGGCCAGCAGGTCCGCGCCCACACCCACATCGGCTACAGCGGCGCCACCGGCCGCGCCACCGGCCCCCACCTCCACTTCGAGGTCCGCACCAGCCGCCACTACGGCTCGGACATCAACCCCCTCCCCTACCTGGCCAAACGCGGCATCCACCTCACCCACCCCACCCCCACCTCACACCCCAAGCGCCACCACACCCACCACAAACCCCGCCACCACCACAGCCACAGCCACAGCCACAGCCACAGCCACAGCCATCGTCACCACCACCCTCACCGCCACCACCACCGCTAGCCCGCCGCCAACAGGCCCCCACTCAGAGCCCCTTGACGGCCCTTCAGCCGCACCCGGCCGGTCGCCGCAGCTGCGCGGGGGCCGACCGGTCCCGCACCCCCCGCCCGATGACGGCGACCCTCTCCCTCCCCACCAGTTGCTGTACTTTCCTGCTGTACGCAGGGGTGGGATGAGCATGCTGGGGGACCCGTGGCAGCGTTCGGCTTTGTCTTCGTCATGCTGCCGTGCGTCGCCATCGCCGGCTTCACATGCTTCGCCGGATGCCGCGCCCAGCGCCACCCGGCGTTCAAGCTCCTGGCCGGTGTCTGCCTGACCGTCGCCCTGGCCGCGGCCCTCGCCCCCGTCGGCGTCCTGGCCTGGCTCTTCACCCTCTGATTCCCGCAGGGTGCGCAGTGGCAGTTCGGGGAGCGGCGGTTGGCGCCCCGCCACCGCCGACACGGACCGGCTGACATACGAAAAAGCCCCCACCGGATATGGCGGATTCCAGGGGTCGTTGCAACACGTGGTCGTGTTGATCAGGACGCGAGCAGTTTATGCAGGCGCTCGGCTGGGGTTTCCCAGCCGAGCGTTTTGCGTGGGCGGCTGTTGAGTTCGGCGGCGACGGCGGCCAGGTGCTCGGGATCGTGGGCGGAGAGGTCGGTGCCTTTGGGGAAGTACTGCCGCAGCAGGCCGTTGGTGTTCTCGTTCGATCCGCGTTGCCAGGGGCTGGCCGGGTCGCAGAAGTAAACCGGGATGTCGGTGGCGACGGTGAAGGCGTGGTGGGCGGCCATCTCCGAGCCCTGGTCCCAGGTCAAGGACTTGGTCAGGTGCCGTGGCAGGGTCTGGACGGTGGTCTGCAAGGCCGTGCTGACGTCTTCCGCGCCGCGGCCCTGGGGCAGGTGGACGAGCATGACGTAGCGCGTGGCCCGCTCGACCAGGGTGCCGATGGCGGAGGCGCTGTCCTTGCCGATGATCAGGTCGCCTTCCCAGTGGCCGGGCACGGCGCGGTCGTCTGCCTCTGCGGGCCGTTCGCTGATCATGACCATGGGGTGGGAGAAGCGCGGCTGCCGGGCGGCGGCCTGGTGGTGCGGCTTGCGCCGGGCCCGCCCTGTCCGCAGGGCTCTGGCCATCTCGCGCCGGAGTTCGCCGCGGCCCTGGACGTAGAGGGCCTGGTAGATCGTCTCGTGGACCACGTGCATCTCCGGCCGGTCGGGGAACCTCTTGCGGAGAGCGTGACAGATCTGTTCCGGGCTCCATCGCATCACCAGGTGGGCCTGGATGAAGTCCCGCAGCTCGGTGTTCTGGCCGATCTTGCCGGGCTTGGGCCGGGGCCGGCGGGCATCGGCCCGGCGCTGGGCGGCGTGGGGGCGGTAGGCCCATCGGGCGTGGTCACCGCGCAGGGGTAGGCCGTTGCGGCGTATTTCCCGGCTGATCGTGGACGGGCTGCGGCCCAGCTCGGCGGCGATCGCACGGACGGACGCCTTCTCCCGCAGCCGGTCGGCTATGTGGATGCGCTCGTCTTCACGTAGATACCTCGTCGACGTGGGCACGGGCTCCTGCTCTGGCAGAGCAGGAGCCCGCCGCCGCTTCGGGTCCAAGCGGCCGTTTCGCCACTCGCGGCCAGTCCGCTCATGGACGCCGACGCGTCGGCTTGCCTCTCGGTTGGTCAGCCCCATCTGCACGAGCCGGAAGTATTCCTCCCGCTCGGCTCGGAGCTTCACAGGCCCCTGAGCCTTACGGACCTTGCGGATCTCGAAGCCCATCGCACCCCTTGAACTGGGGTGTTGCAACGACCACTAGAACCGAAGTATCCCCGGCGGGGGCTTTGACGTGCTGTGGGCCGTTCGCGGGTGGGTCTGACCTGCGACCACGGGGACGAATGTCTGGGGTTTCCCAGCGCTTGGGGGCGGATTCCCCATACGAATGCATGATGCATGTACCGCACCGCCGCCAGCGCACGCATGGCCGCAGCGAGGCAAATGACAGCTCCTGCACGAACCGAGCCTTTGTCTCATCGACGTGATCTCGCCGAAGCGCCTGGCTCCCACGTCTGAAGGACCTTTGGCGCTCATGGTGTAACTGCCGCCCCGGCGCAGTGTGTGCCTCGGCCGGCTAGCCCGTGCGTGCCGCCGCCGGAGTCGGCAAGAGGCCCGAATCGCCGAAGGCGAGCACCCGACGACCCGCTTGGCTCGCCCAGTGTGGCCGCCAGCTGTCCTACTCCGTCGGCATGACCATCACAGACGCCACCCACCAGCGCGCATAGCGAAGATCCCGCCTCCGGCTGCACGGAGCAATAGAACCCAGTGCCGACCCCGAAAGGTCCCGCTAAGGCTCCGACACGCGCTCGCCGGGACGGCGAGCCGAGCTGGCGGGTCCTTCTGGTGGCCTGGCGGCTCGTACAACTTGCCCCTGCGGTTGTCGGTGGCTGGGGATATCGTCATTCAGTTGCGGTGCTCGACACGTTGATTGCACAGCGGCAGACGCACGGGCGCCTTGGAGGGGCGGTCTGCGCGTGACCGTCGATGGCCGAGGGTTCAGACCGTGACTGAAACGACGGACGACTGAGGCGACAAACGACAAGATGACGCGGGATTACGACAGTCAACTGCTGGAGTCGGTGGCAGTTCGCCGGCGCAGGATGCGGGATGCCCTGTTGTTCGGCACGCAGCGGGGACGCCGTATGGCGGACGAGCGGCTTGGGAAGGTATTCGCGGGGATCGCGATCACGGCTGTCCTGTGCGCGGGATGTGTCGGGTGGTCGTTCCTGCAGCACACCCTGGCGCAGCAGAAGGCTGAGCAGGAGAAGCAGCAGCGTCAGGTGCAGCAGTATGAGCAGCCGTCGAGGTCGGCGAAATCCTAGGAGCCCACAGATTGGATTCGGACAGTTTTTGTGGCGTTCCTGGGCACTACGCGAAGAGCTACCGGGGGTGGAAGAAGGGTTCCCTGAGGTGGGGCTGGGCGGAGATGAGCACCACAAGTACGCCCCGTTTGCCCCCAAGGTTCGTCAACGTCGCGATGATAGGTTCCCACAAGTGGTGAGCAGAGTAACGACTTCCCAGGCGCAACTGAGCCGAGTGACCTTGGTCGGTGAGCGACGTCGGGCCGACATCGTGCTGCTGTCCGACACCCCTATTGGGCAACTGCTCCCGGATATTCTGAAGTTGCTGGGTGACCGTCCCGCATCAAGCCCGTTGTCCCGTCAGTTGATGACAGCTGACGGCTCCGTCCTGCTGCACGACAGCACCCTGGCGTCGTCCGGGGTCGCCGACGGCGCGGTGCTCCGGCTTGTCAGGACCCACTCCGCGCCGCCTGCCCCCGTCGTGCACGATGTCACCGATCAGGTGGCTGACGACCTCGATCTGCGGGCTTGGCGCTGGCGTCCGGCCGCCCGCCGGGCCGGCGCGGGTGTGGCGACCGTCGTCTTCGTGGTGATCGCCGCGTTGCTCGCCCGCCGTGAGTTCGCGCTCGGCGCTCTGGCCGGTGTTCTCTCGGGCCTCACGCTGGTCCTCCTGGTGGCCGGTGCACTTGTCGACAAGGTCGGACGGGGGAACCGGGGTCTGGCGACCGCGCTGCTGGTCGCTTCCGGCGGGCTCGGCGTGCTCGCCGCGTGGACGGCGGCCGACGCGTACGACTGGCCGGGCACGGCGCGGCTCGCCGCCGTCGCAGGCGCGTTCGTCCTGGCGCTTGGGTTTCTCGGCTACTTCTCGCCGCTCGGCAAGGGCGGGCTCGTCGGTGCCGTGACCACCGCCACGCTCACGGCCGTATGGGAGGCCGCCGCCGCTCTACAGGGTGACCCGGCCCGGCTCGGTGCCGTCATGGCCGTGTTCTCTCTGGTGCTGCTCGGCGTGCTGCCGCGACTGGCCCTGATGGCGTCGGGGCTCACCGCACTCGACGACCGGCGTTCGGGCGGTGTCTCCGTCAGCCGGCATCAGGTGGGTACCGCGCTCGCGGCGACGCACCGTGGCCTGGCCCTCTCGACGACTGTCACCGCGGTTTCGGCGGCCTCCGCCGGCTGGTTGCTCACCCTGGCCGGGAAGCCGACCGTATGGACCGTGCTGCTGGCGTCGCTCGTCGTCGTGGTGCTTGTCTCGAGGGCGCGGGCCTTTCCGCTGGTCGCCGAGGTCGTCGCGCTCTTCGTCGCCGCGTCGTGCCTCGTGGTGCGTCTGGTGATGGTGTGGATGGAGCATGCGGGGGGTGGCGGGCCGCTCGCCGTGCTGTGTGTGGCCGCGGTGCTGCCGCTGCTCGTGCTGGCGGTGCAGCTGCCGGAGCACGCGCAGGTGCGGTTGCGGCGCGTGGCCGATCTGGCCGAATCCATTGGCATGGTGGGACTGTTTCCGCTCGCCTTCGGTGTCTTCGGTGTGTATGGGCAGCTGCTGAATCAGTTCTGACGGCTCTGAGTCGATGTGCCGGCGCTGCGAGGGCGGACAGCAGGCGGGGGGAGAAGGGGAGGCATGCCGAACGGAGAGGGCTGGCAGGGGGATGCGCTGCGCGACATGAGGGGCGGCGCCCAGCAGGGGACCGGCGGGCAGGCGTACCGCGCCCCCGCCCCGGGCCCTCCCGCGCAGAGCGCCCAGGTGCCGGGCACCGCCGCTGACGGCGGTTCGCCCTGGCAAGTCGGCCACCCGTATCAGGAGCATGGACAACCGACGGGCCATCAGGGCACCAGGCCGCCGCAGGCCGGCTACCAGGAGCAGCGGCAGCAGGCGTCGGCCACGTACACCCCGGGCCCCCAGCCCCACAGCGGACCCGGCTCCCGACCCGTGGTGGACCAGGGGCCGGCCGGTGCGGTGCGCCACAAGCCGCAGCACGGCGAGTCCTACGCCGCGCGTGCCGTACGCGCCCTGCGCCGTACGCTCTCCTCGTCGGCCGCGCGGGAGGTCGCCGAGATCACCCGTACCGCCGAGGTGCTCCAGCGGCCCGTGACGACCGGCCGGCAGATCGCCGTGACCTCCATCCGGGGCGGGTCCGGCAAATCGACCGTCGCCGCGCTGCTCGGCACCACGTACGCGCACTACCGGCAAGACCCGGTCCTCTTCTTGGAGGCCGACCCGGCGCTCGGCTCGCTGCCGCTGCGTCTCGGCGCCGAGTCGCTGCGCTGGACGACCAGCGAGATCGCGGACATCGTCAAGCCGGACATGTCGCTGCTCGACGTCACCGGCTACCTCGTCCAACTCCCCGACAACGCCTGGTTGCTGCCCGCGAGCCAGGGCCGGATCGGTGTGATGCTGGACAGCCGGGCGTACGAGCGGGCCGTGGTCGCGCTGCGGCGCTATTTCGGTGTGATGGTCATCGACTGCGAGACGCTGCCCGCCGAAGTCGGCCGGGTCGCTCTCGCCTCCACTCACGGCCGTGTTCTGACCGCACCTGCCACACCGGAAGGCATCAGCAGTACGCACTCGGTGCTCCAGTGGATGCAGGGGCTGCCCCGGCATGTGATCGCCGGCACGGTCGTCGTGCTCACCGAATTGGTGCCCCGCTCGGGGCTCGATCTCGGTGAGGCCGTCCAGCGGCTCAGGTCCACCGGGGTGAGCGTCCAGATCCTGCCGTACGACCGGCACTTGGCGGGCGGCGGCCGGATCCGTACCGATTTGCTCGCTCATCCGACCAGGCAAGCCGCCGCCCGTCTCGCCGCGGATGTCTTCCAGCTCTCCCAGCAGCGTCACTGACCCAGATGCCAAGCCCGATCGCGAATGACGGACGACGATGAGTACCCGACTGATCCACCGCCCGGCCAGGACCACCAGGCCCCCGGCCACCTCCGCCGCACGCATCATCGAGGCCCCGCCCAACCTCCCCGAGGGGAAGTCGGGGAACATCGCGATGTCGCTGCTGCCCGTCGCCGGTGTGATGTCGTCCGTCGTGATGATGACCGTCGTGCGGAACAGTCAGTTCGCCGGGCTCGGCGCGATCATTCTCGTCGTCACGGTCATCGGCTCCGTCGCGCTCGTCTTCTCGCAGCGCGGCAAGGCACAGCGCACCCGCCGCACCCAGCGCGAGGCGTATCTCGCCTATCTGGAAGACCAGCGCGAGGAGCTCTCCGACGACGAGCGGCGGCGGCGCGAGCGCGACGACGTCCTCAACCCTCCGCCGGCCGCCCTCTACGACATCGTGCGCGATCCGGCTCGCCTGTGGGAGCGCCGCCGCGTCGACGGCGACTTCCTGCGCGTGCGGGTGGGCACCGGTGAGATGCCCGTGCGCACGTTGCAGATCGCCCAGCAGGGTTCGTCGGTCCTCACCCCGCCCGACCGCTTCATGCTCAACGAGGCGTCGGCGCTGATGGCCCGCTTCCGCACCGGCACCGAACTCCCGCTCACCGTCCCGCTCGACCGCGTCGGCAACGTCAGCGTCATCGGCCCCCGCGAGGACTGCCTGCGCGTCGCCCGCGCCCTGCTCGTCCAGACCGCCGCCCTGCACGCCCCCGACGACGTGGCGATGGCGCTCGCCGCGCCCGGCGACCGGCTCGCCGACTGGGAGTGGGCCAAGTGGATGCCGCATCTGCTCGACACCGAGCAGTACGACGGCCCCGTAGCCGCTCGCCGTATCGCCCCCTCCGCCCCCCAACTCGCCCGGCTGCTCGGCCCCGAACTGCGCCGCCGAGCCTCCTACGCGGCCGAGGTGCGCCGCGGCCTGTCCGGCAACGACGCCCTGTCCATGACCTCCCGGCTGCTCGTCGTCGCCGACGGACACGGCGAGGACGCCGTCGAACTGCCGCGTCCCGACGAGGCGGTCGGCCTGCGGGACATGGGCGTCACCGTCCTGCACCTGCTCGAACAGCGGGTCCAGGAACCCGGACAGGTCGGCGTCCGGATAACCGTCGACGGCGATCAAGTGCTCATCGAGGACCTGCGCGAGCCGGAGCCGGTCAGCGCCCACGGCACCGTGGACGAGGCCGGCATCCCGTTCGCCGAGGGCCTGGCCCGGATGCTGGCGCCGCTGCGCCTGTCCGCCGAGTCGCTCGTCGACGCACCCCTGACCGGGCCCGTCGACTTCGCCGAGCTGCTCGGCATCGACGACATGGCACAGCTCGACGTGTCGCGCCTGTGGGCGCCACGCGGCGAACGCGCCTTCCTGCGCGTCCCCATCGGCATCAACGACTCCCGCGAGCCGGTGCTGTTGGACCTGAAGGAGTCCTCCGAGCTCGGCATGGGCCCGCACGGTCTGTGCGTCGGCGCCACCGGCTCCGGGAAGTCGGAACTCCTGCGCACCCTCGTCCTCGCCCTGGTGGCCACGCACCCGCCGGAGGACCTCGCCCTGGTCCTGGTCGACTACAAGGGCGGTGCGACCTTCGCCCCGTTCGCGGACCTGCCGCACGTCGCCGGTGTCATCACCAATCTGGAGAACCAGGCCGGTCTGGTCGAGCGCGTGCATGCCTCACTCGCCGGCGAGGTCAAGCGCCGTCAGCAGGTCCTCAAGGACGCGGGCAACATCGCCGACATCGGTGACTACGCCGCACTGCGCGCCCACCAGCGGCCCGACCTGGACCCGCTGCCGCACCTGTTCGTCGTCATCGACGAGTTCGGCGAACTGCTCACCGCCAAGCCGGACTTCATCGACCTGTTCCTGTCCATCGGCCGCATCGGCCGCTCCATCGGCGTGCACCTGCTGCTGTCCAGCCAGCGCATCGAGGGCGGCAACCTCAAGGGCCTGGACACCTACCTCTCCTACCGGCTCGGCCTGCGCACCTTCTCCGCCGACGAATCCCGTACGGTCCTGGACACCACGGACGCCTTCCACCTGCCGCCGCTGCCCGGTTTCGGCTACCTCAAGGTCGACACCAGCCACTACGACCGCTTCAAGGCGAGCTATGTCTCGGGCGCCTACCGCGGCCCCGTACGGCGCGGGGAGGAAGAGGACGCCGGGCCGCTCGCCCTCTCCTACGAGACCTTCAACTCCACGGCCGGAACGGAGGATTCGAGCACACAGGAGCCGGCGATGCGGCGCCGCGAGACCGGGCCGACCGAGCTGGGCGTCATGGTCGAGCAGCTGGTGAACGCCGCCGGTCCGGTGCGCCGTATCTGGCTGCCCCCGCTGCCCGGTGCGGTCGCCCTGGACAGGGTCGCCGGACCGCTGGGGGTGGGTACGCGCGGGATGCAGCTGGCCAAGCGTCGCAGCCCGCTCGCGATCCCGCTCGGCCTGCTCGACGATCCGGCCAGGCAATGGCAGGGCCAGTGGTACCTGGACCTCACCGTGGCGGGTGGCCACGCCGCCGTCATCGGCGGCCCCCAGTCCGGCAAGACGACACTCCTGCGCACCCTCGTCCTCGCGCTCGCGCTGACCCACACCCCGCAGGAGGTCGGCGTCTACGGCCTCGACCTGGTCGGCGGCGGTCTCCAGGCGCTCTCGGGGCTGCCACACGTCGGCGGTATCGCCGGCCGCGCCGACCGTGAGCGGGCGGCGCGCACCGTCGAGGAAGTACGGAACATGCTCGCCGCCAGGGAAGACCTCTTCCGCGAGCACGGCATCGACTCCGTCGAGCAGCTGCGCGACCTGCACGCGGCGGGGCGGCTGCCCCAGCTGGCCTCCGCCGAGATCGTGCTCGTCATCGACGGCTTCGGCGCCCTGCGCGACGATTTCGAGGCCCTGGACGACGACATCGCCGACATCCTCAAACGCGGCGGCGGTTACGGCATCCATGTCGTCGCCGGCATGCTCCGCTGGAACGACGTACGTCTCGCCATCCAGTCGAACTTCGGCACCCGCGTCGAGCTGCGGCTGAACGACCCCGGCGAGTCCAGCATCGACCACAAACTCGCCCGGACGCTTTCGCCCGACGAGCCCGGCCGCGTCCTGACCGACGGCAAACTCTTCGCACAGGTCGCTCTTCCCCGTACGGACGGTCTCGCCGACACCACGGACATGGGCGCGGTTCTGGAGCGCACGGCCCGGACGATCCGCGCCACCTGGAGCGGCGAGGTCGCCCAGCCGGTACGGGTGCTGCCGCACATTCTGGAGCCCCGGCTCCTGCCGGGCCCGGTCGCCGAACCCCAGCGGGTGCCCATCGGCCTGGACCAGACGGCACTCGAACCCGTTCTGCTCGACCTGTTCCGGCATGACCAGCACCTGCTGGTCATGGGCGACAGTGAGTGCGGCAAGACCAACCTCCTCAAGACCATCGCAAACGGCCTGATCGAGCGATACAGCGAGGACGAGCTGGTCTTCGCCGTCATGGACCCCCGACGCAGTCTGCGCGGCGCGATCCCCGAGGAGTTCAACGGCGGTTACGCGCACAACGCCAAGCTGTGTGCGGGCCTCGCCGCGGGTATCGCGACCGTATTGGAGAAGCGGCTGCCCGAAGACAGCGCGCGCCTGGAGGATCTGGAGCCCGGCAGCTGGGGCGGCGGCCCGCGGATCGTGGTTCTCGTCGACGACTACGACGTGCTCACTACCGCCGGCCAGGAACCGCTGGCCCCGTTCCTGCCGTACATCCCGTCCGCGGTGGACATCGGCCTCCACTTCGTCCTGACGCGTCGCGTCGCGGGCGCCTCACGTGGCATCTACGAGCCTCTGGTGCAGGGCCTGCGCGAATCGGGCTCCTCGGCGCTCCTCATGGCGGGGGACCGCAGCGAAGGCCAGCTGTTCCCCGGCGTCTACGCCTCCCAGCAGCCGGCCGGCCGCGGTGTCCTGATCCGCAGGGGCCGGCCCAACCGCCTGATCCAGGCCGTGTACTCCGCCGAGTGACCCACCCGGGGGCTCCGCCGCACCCGCGAGCCACGAGAGGCACGACACCCATGCCACAAACGATGAAGGACCGGACGACCACATGACCAAGGACGTCATCGCCCTCACCCAGCGCATGCCCGACCCGTGGACCATGCTCGCGGGACTGCTCTCCGGGGGCCCCGACAAGCTGATGGACGCGGCAGGCGACGGCGCCGTCGTGCGGCTGTGTGACGACGAGGGCCGACCGCTCGTCTCCGTCGAGGCACCGCTGCTCGTGCAGGTCCCCGGCGAGGCCGAGCGGCTGCTCGGAGCCACTCCGCCGCCGGTCCCGTACTGGTGGACGGAGGCCCGCGCCACCACCGGTGTCGAGGAGGCCGAGCGCCTCGCGGGCACCTTTGCAGCCCGACTGGCCGTCTTGGCCGACGGCTCTGCCTGGCCACCGGAGGCCGCGCGTTCCCTGGCCGTAGTGGACAGCGACCGGGTAAACGTTGCGCCCGCACCCGCCGCCGCACAGCCTGCCGTCGACGTCCTCACCGACAAGGTCGCCGTCGTCATCCAGGACCGCCCGGTGGTCGCCATGACCGCCTGGCTCTCGGACGCCTTCCGGACCGCAGCCGACGCCGAGCTGGGCCTCCAGATCGTCACCCCGGCCGGAACCACCCTCTCCCCGGCCGTACGCGACAGCCTCAGCCACTGGCCGTCGCGATGGGTGGTACGCGACGAGGGGGACGACTACTACGACGGACTGTCCGGCGCCGTACTGCGCTGGCAGGACGGCATGTTCGCGCCGCTAGCGGGGGCGGACGCGACCGCTGACGACCCCCGCACCCCGGTTGCCGCCTCTTACCAGGAGGCCTCGATCACCGGGGAGCATCAGCTCGCGGTGACGTTCCGAACGGTCCACCCCGCTGACGATCGTCTGGTACTCGGCGGTGCACTGGAGTCGATATGGCGCGAACTCACCGGCGCGCCGCCGGCCGGATGGGGAACCGCGGAGCCCGCCAACCTCCCCTGGTCGCCGCGCCGGATGACCGACCTCGCCCACGAAAGGTCGCCCGAACCGACCTGGTTCGTCGTGGTCGGCACCCCGGACCGGCCCGGCCTCGCCACGGTGCGTGTCAGCCGTACGAAAGCCGGTGTGGAGGAACACGTCACACTGGCCTTCGGCTACGGACCCGACGAAAAGCCGCCAGTGGATGCCCTGGCCGGGGCGGCGGAGCTGCTCGCCACCCGCCACCACCTCCAGTCGATGCTCGTACAGCTCCGCAAGGCACGTCGTGACCTGGCGGTGCCGCCCCGCTTCGAGGGACCCGGCGTACCGCTTGCGTTCGTACTCGGCGCTGAGGAGGTCCGCCAGATTCCCGGCGACCGAGCCCGCCACACGCCACTGCCCCAGCCGCCTGTCGTCCTCGGCCCGAAGGCCCGCCCGGCGCTGTACTACCTGCTGCCGGGCGATCCGTCGGACCTGTCGGGCTGGCAGGACTTCGAGCGCCTGATGCGGCATCTGAAAGGGGCATGAAGCCCGGTACCTGTGGGGTCGGCCGAGGGCCTTCACGCCAAGCACACCGCAGGCGGGGAACGGCGGGCACCGGGCGACTTTGAGCCGTTGTCAGACCCCGGGCATAGCATCGGGATTGTGAATTGCACGGGTGATGTCCGAGTTGATAGGCATGACCGTACATACGATCGTCAAGTCCGGCAGGGGGAGCCTGATGAAGTTCGACATGGGGGCACAGACGCTCTCGACCCTGAGGTCGCAGTCGCAGGGGTCGAGTACGGAACTGGGGACGCTGATCCGCCAACTCGTCCAGGCGGCACAGCCGTTGGAGGGCAAGTTCAACGGGTCCGGCAAGGTGGCGTTCGACTCCTTCAAGTCGCGCGCGGACGAGATCTCGGCGGCGTTGAACAGTGCGCTGGCCGGGATCGTGGGCGGACAGTCGGGCATGGAGTCGGCGTTCAGCTCCGGTGACCAGGAGCAGGCCGACAACGCCCGGTCGCAGATGTCGGCGGCGAACTTCGACGCGGCCCGCTTCTCGGGCCGCTGACAGCCCGATTGCGTCGGAAGTACTCAGATCTCAGGGGGAGTGATTGTGATGGCTGGTGGCAGTGACCGCCGTTCGTACGACACGGCCACGTCGGCGGAGGCACAGGGCAACATCCAGGCGGTGATCGCGCGCCTGGAGCAGGTGATCGCGGCGCGTGATGCACAGGTGAAGGCAGCGATGTCGGACTTCGCGGCGGACGGTGTCGCGGACGAGTACCACGGCAAGGAACTGCGCTGGAACCGTGCGTCGCAGGAGGTCAAGAGCATTATCCAGCTGCTGAAGACGACGCTGGAGAAGAACGACGCGACGGCGCACCAAACGCTCGCGCGCGCGAAGACAGCGGTCGACAACATCGGCTGAACCAGTACGGCGCACCGGGCGGAGCAGTATTCCACCGGGTGCGCCCACGGGTTGCCGGCCGTCGGGGGACGGCGCCGCCGGGATGGTGGCGGCGGTGCAACAAGAAGGAATGCGGGGGGCATTCATGGCGGCATGGGACATTCAGCCGCAGGGAGTACAGGGCCAGTTGAAGGTCGTCGGCACGCATGCCGAAGATCTGGGGAACGCCCTCAACACCCTGCTCACGGACATGAAGGACGCGGCGCAGGCCGCGGGCACGACCGTACCGGGCTCACAGGCCACAGTGGCGCCGTACGGGCCGGTGGTGCCGCAGAAGACTCCGTCGGTGTTCGCACAGAAGGCGACGGGTCCGGTCGCCGCGGCGCTGTCCGAATACGCGACGCAGCGCCAGACGTACTTCAAGTCGATGGCCGATCGCTGCCAGGCCGCCGTCCTGGGCGCAGCCAAAGCCACCAATGAGTACGTCGAGGGCGACCTGGAGGCGGCCAGGAACGCCCAGACAGCCGCCCGGGCCGTGCGGGTGGACGCTCTCAAGGACTTCGGGGGGAAGCAGAAGTGAGCAACGCACCGGTCGACCCGGCCGAGGTACCTGTCTTCACCGGTGATCTGGACCTTCTCGAATCCAAGGCGAAGGCGCTGTCCCACGGCGGCTCCCAGGTCAAAACCATCGGATCGGACGTCCACAAGTCCTTCGGCGGCCTCGCCGCCTTCTACAAGGCGCCCGAGGCGGAGCAGCTGTTCGGCGTCACCCAACCGGTGGCGGACAAGGCGCACGACCTGGGCGAGGACATGCATGCCATCGCCAGGGCTCTGGGCACCTACGCCCGTGAGATCACCCCGCTGGTCGAGCAGCTGAAGCAACTCAAGCAGGACGCCGCCGATTTCCGGGCCAAGGACGCCGCCGACGACGACTGGCGCGAGGACGGCGACCTGGTCGACGAGAACCTCAACCGCCGCAACAAGATCGCCGAGGTCTGGGCCGCGTTCCAGGAGGCCGAACGCGACTGCCATGCCAAGATCGTCGGCCTGGTCGGCGGCAAGGCACTCCACACCATCGACGGCTCCCACCCGACCGGCTACGGCTATGACGCCGAAGCCCTCAAGGCCTCCAAGAGCCTGCCCTGGGGTGATGCGGTTGAGGAGTCCGTTCCCTGGTGGCAGGTATGGGAGCACGCCTACGACTTCGGCAAGGGCGTCGTCGTCGACGGCGTGTGGGGCACCATCAAGGGCCTGGGCACCCTGATCGGCGTTGACGGCTGGGACGCCGCCGGTCAGGCATGGACCGGTCTGGCCAAGCTCGCCACCGGCGTGGCGATCACCACCCTGCCCTTTGTGGGCCCCGCGTTCTTGATGATCCCGGGAGACAAACTGCCCTCCTGGCTGCGGGATTCGCGTACCGCGATGAAGGAGACCGGCAAGGCCCTCGTGGCCTGGGACCAGTGGGAATCGAACGGTTCCCGGGCCGCCGGCGCCGTCACCTTCAACGTCATCACCGCCATCTTCACCCGCGGCGGCGGCGCCGCAGTGTCGGGCACAGGCAAGGCAGCCACCGCGGCCAAGGCCGTGTCCATCGCCGGCAAGGTGGGCCACGCCATCGACCCGATGACGTACGTCTTCAAGGGCGCGGGCGCCGGTATATCGAAGATCGGCGACGTGATGGCCCACCTCAAGGGCCTCGGCCACGTCGAGGCCCCAAAGATCTCCGAGGGCGCCTACAGCCTGCCGGAGGGCGCCGTAAAGATGCCGGACGGCTCGGTACAGCTGCCCAAGGATGCCGCCATTCCGGAAGGGGCGATCAAGCTCCCGGACGGCAACATCAAGCTGCCTGAGGGCACCGTCACCCTTCCGCCGCACACGGTGAAGTCGCCCTTCGACGGCCCGGGTAAGTACATGGACGGCGAAGGCTCCCTCTACAAGGAGGACGGGAGCCTCCTGCAGAGGGGCGACGAGGCCAAGCCGGAGAAGACCCCGAACCCGACGGCGGGCGCCGACAACCCAAGGATCGAGACTCCGGTCCGCCAGGAACAGCCGGTCCCGGCCGGCGTCGGCGGACGGAGCGACGATGTCACACGCGTCGGCTCGGACATCTCCGACCCGGCCCGTGCGGGCGACAACGCGGGGCACGGCCAAGCCGGGCCGAGCGACAACACCCCCATGGGCCGCGCCGACGACCTCAGGCGGGGCCCAGACGCCAGCCACGGATCCGCGACCGGTGGTCACGGGGACGTCCCGGGCAGCAGCAGTCACGATGGGTCTATCGGCGGTGATCACGCGCAAGGCAGTGCTGGGGGAGACCGTGTTCCGGGCGACTCCGGAACCGACGTGCCACCCCCACCCCACGAAGGCGGGCTTGGTAATCCCGGTGCGTCCCTGCCCGACGGCTCGCGAGGCAATCTGCCCGATGGTTCCTGGGCAGGCGAGAATGGCCTGCACCTGGACCGGGAGGCGAACGCCGCCGCGGACGACTTCATACGCAGGTCCGCCGAGGCGGAGCCACGCATCACGGAGGCGATGCAAGACATCGCTGGCAAGGTCGACGACGGGAAGTTGCTCGGCCTGGAGTACCGGCTCAAGGGGGAGGGATCCCTCAAGCGCAAGCTCGCCACGGACATGCTCGAAGACATCGGCATGGACCACAGCCAGACGCTCAGCGACATCAAGGACTCCATCCGCTACACGATGGAGGTCCCGAGCAACGGTTACACCCGCGGAGTGCAGCAGGCGATCAACGACCTGCAGACCAAGGGATTCGAGAACGTCACGTTCAAGAACACCTGGGACTCTGTTAGCTACAAGGGAATCAACTCAACCTGGCGTGACCCGGCCAGTGGCAAGGTCTTCGAGCTGCAGTTCCACACGGCCGATAGCTTTGCGGCCAAGATGGACGGCCACGTCTTGTACGAGAGGGAACGCCTGCCCGGTGTCTCCCCGGAAGAGACTTCCGCGATCAAGGCCGAGCAGGCCGAGCTGTTCGGCAAGGTGCCGGTGCCGCATGATGCGGGCGCCATCAGGATCGATGCACACGGCGCCGACGATGCGGCAGCGGCACTCGGCAAGGACCTCGACTCGACGGCTCATGACCTCGGGTCAGTGGGCGACGATGTCGGGGGCTTGGGAGACGACGCGGCAGACGCCGGTAGCCTGGGCGACGACTCGCTGGACACCGCAGGTGACGCAGAAAATCCGTACACCCACGGTCCCAACGGCGGGTGGGGAGGAGCCGGTTGGGTCGAGCAGCCCTCGACGTATGCGGCCGGCGTGTACGACTCGCTCCGGGCCACGCCCAACCACGTTGACGTCCCCACAATGGCCCGTAACACCGGTCTCAACGAGGCTGTCATCCGGCAAGTGAAGACCCACATGATCAAGCAAATGCACGACGTGATCATCCGGCCCGGGGAGTGGAGGCGCGGTCTCTTCACCCCACGCGATGACCTCGCGGCCCTGTGGGACGGAGCGCGCAAGGGCACACTGGACACGGACCAGATCGCGGAATTCAGGAACCTGATGACGCACGAGTACGTGGAGAGCCGACTGATGAAGGGTGGCCTTCCCTATCTGCACGACGAGACCGGCCTGTGGAGGTGGGGCGACGACGGGGAGTTCGAAGGCAGGAGGTCGCCGAAGAGCCTGTCCGCAGCAGGCGCACACGACCTGGCGCCGAACCCCGCACGGGGTGGTTTCGGGACACAGTGGCAGAAGCTCGGCCTCAGGCACCCCAAGACGGATCTCGCCGCTGATTTGTCCAACATCGATGACTTCGTGAAGGATATTGTGCAAGAACTGCGAGCCAAGGGGGTGGACCTGAAGTGACGGAGAGTTCTGCACGCAGGGTGTTGGAGCGGCTGCGTGCCATTGACTGGGCCGACGACTTTGCGGCATCCGATCACGCCAATTCGCGTGCTCTGCTCATGCGCGAATACCTGCGACGGGCAGCACTTTGGGCGCGTGCTTGCAGGGCGGAGCAGTCCTGGCCCTTCTTCGACATCGCGGAGC
This sequence comes from Streptomyces sp. P9-2B-2, assembly GCF_030406865.1. Lineage (NCBI taxonomy): Bacteria > Bacillati > Actinomycetota > Actinomycetes > Kitasatosporales > Streptomycetaceae > Streptomyces > Streptomyces sp. P9-2B-2. The sequence continues at coordinate 3,834,614 of NZ_CP129126.1, forward strand.
ACGTCGATGCGGAGCTCGAGACGCCCCCGGATGTCGCCGCCGAAGTGGAAGAAGTCCTGGCCGGGCTCGCCCCGACTTCGCTGAAGCGGACCTGCCGAGCCGCTCTCCGGTGGGCGACGCTCCGTGACACCCGTGACGATCTGCCTGCCGATCTGCCGGACCCCTATGAACCACTCCTCCTCATGTACGAACGGGGTGGTGGGTACTTCCTGGAGGAGTATCTCGACCTCAACGGCGTGATGATCCGGCTCGGCAACGTGGAGAGCAACGCTTCCGTCACGCCCTTCCTCACGCTCGCCCCAGCCACACTCGATGCACTCGATACCGAAGGTGAGATCACCTACTACGCAAAGGTCAGCGAGGGCTACCCCCGGAACAACCCGCGCGGAATCGTCCGGCGTCGCATCGACGAGGGCCAGACATATGACGAAGCTTTCACCCGGCACCTCCGCTGGGAGCCGACCGAGTACCTCAAGCTGTACGACCTCGGTCACAACGAAGTCGACCATGTCAAGATCACAGAGATCGAAGCCGCCACGTTCATCGAATCGGTGACGACGAAAATTCTCGGGTCCCCATCGGTCACACCATGATCGTCACGCCTTGTCGGCAGCTGCAGAGGGCTCCGTACATCGTCACAGCCGCCGAGGGCCCGACCGTCCACATCCGACGGGTCCGCCTAGGCACACGCCGCCAGCGACTGCGTTAGCACGAGGGCTTCATCGCGAGACGTCCGAAGCATCGAGCGGTGTGACCCAGGCGCAGGCCGGTCAGCCGAGCAATGGACTACCCGGCACAGCCCGTATCCCGACCGCGTCCTGTGGCTGGGAGTGGCTACGAGTGCCTGCGAGGTTTACGAGCGGCTCATCCGACGGCGTCGCCGTCGCCGTCGAGGCCGAGGCGGATCACGGCAAGCGCCTCGGCGATCTCGCCGGTCATCTCGTCGTCGGGGCCGAACACCATGCACATGTCCTGGTGGAGCGGTTCGAGGACCCGCCGGGCTTCGACGGCCCGGCCCTGGGCGAGCAGCAGCATCCCGATGTTGTGCCGTAGCTCCACGGCTTCCTCGCTCACGTCGCTGTCGACGGCCCGCACGACGTTCAGCACGCCTTGGAGCGCAGCGAGCGCGTCGGTGACCTGGCCGAGTTCGGCGCGGCACCGGGCCGCCTGGGCGCGGCAGGCGCGGGCCTGCTCGCCGGTGGGTCCGGCGATGCGGGCGTACGCGTCGGCGAGGGCCTCGAACTCGGGCAGGGCGGCCCGGTAGTCGCCGCCGAGGAGGCGGATCGCCGCCCGCTGGCGGAGCAGCGACAGGACCTGCTTGCTCTCGGAGCCGAGGGCGAGGGCCGCGGGTTCGATGACCTCGCCGAGCACCTCGGCGGCCTGCGCAAACCGCTCCTCCTCCAGCAGGGCGTCGGAGTGTGCGTACGCCTCCTTGATGTCCTCGCGCAGCTGAGCGGGGACGGGCACCGGCTGGGCCCCCGGGAGGACGGCCGTCGGCGTCGAACCACCGGGTGCGGGGGCCTGGGCCCGGGCGCGGGGCGCGAAAGGGTGACGGAACACGCCCGTCGGGTCGGGTGCGCCGGCCGGCCCGGCATCGGCTGTGCCAGGCTCCTGGCCTGGCGGCGGGAGGAACGGCAGCAGCCGCGCGTACACCTCCTGCGTGTCGGCGGGCCGCGCCTCGGGCGCCTTGCGCAGCAGGTGCAGGACCAGTTCCTCCAGCGCCTCGGGGACGTCGGGCCGCAGCTGTCGCAGGGGGGTGGGGGCGGCGTTGACGTGCTGGTACATCAGCAGGTACTCGCTCTCCGCCTCGAACACGAAGCGCCCGCTGAGGAGTTCGTGCAGCACACAACCCAGCGCGTACAGGTCGGTCTGCGGGGTGATGCGTCCGCCGCGGACCTGCTCGGGCGACATGTACTGGTGGGTGCCGATGGGGCTGCCGGTGGCGGTCAGCTTGGTGACGTCGGTGCGCAGGATCGCCGCGATGCCGAAGTCGAGGACCTTCACAGTGCCGTCGCGTGCGACGAGGATATTGCCCGGCTTGAGGTCCCGGTGGATGACCGGCACGTCGTGCGCGTACGACAGCACGGTCGCGATCTGCGCGGCGACGGCGGCCGCCCAACTGACCGGCAGCGGCCGGCCGGGGTCGAGGTAGGCGGACAGCGGTACGCCGTCGACGAGCTCCATTACCAGGAACAGCCGCTCGTACGACGCGTCGAGCACCGCGTCGTACACCTGCGGCACGCCGGGGTGCTGGATGCGCGCGGTGATGCGGGCCTCGCGACGGAAGCGCTTGGCGAACTCCTCGGCCAGTTGCGGGGAGGTGACCGACGCCTGCCGGATGAGCTTCACGGCGACGGGCCGGTCGAGCACGGCGTCGTAGCCGCGCCACACGTCGCCCATGCCGCCGTGGCTGAGCTCCTCCAGGAGTTCGTAACGGTCGGAGATCTCCTCCTGCGGCACCTTGCCCCCGGTGTGCGTGATGAACAGTCACGGTCAGGGGTCAAGTGTGACCGCTGCGTCGATCTGCCGTCCAGCGATTGCGTGCGACGTGGGCTCGGGCGCGGCGGTGGACGACGGGTAGGAGAGTGGGGCGGCCTGTCGGCCTCCCAACGGCAGGACGTACTCCGCCCAGACCGTCTTGCCGGGGCCGCCCTGGCGCGGGTGCCAGTCCCAGCGGTCGGCGAGGTGCTCCACGAGGAGCAGGCCGTGGCCGGTGTCGCGGAGGCGTATACGCATTCATGCCGGGGAACGACGAGGGAGACGAAGAATCCGCTGTCGATGTGTGGCTCTTCGAAGTTGAGGGTGTAGTCGGGCTGCGCTCGTGGCTGACGGTCGGCGCTCACTCAGCCTTCCTCGTGGCATTCCTCCTCGTGCCCGCGCCGACGGCGCGCTCGCTCGGCGATCCCGATGGAGAGCTTGCCCTTGACCGAGCTGGCCCGGTCGAGGGTCTCGTTGCCGAGGTTTCTGGCGGCATCGACGCCCTTCGCTCCTGTCTCGAGCGCCTTGTCCCTCGCTTCCACGGCCGCTTCCACCCATCGTCTCGCATCCGATGACTGGCGACCTGACTCAATTCCGAGCCGCCCGTGGAAGTCATGGACGCCGGACACGACATGGTTGCTCGACTGGACTACGGCCGGGGACTTGGTCGGATGCAGCAGCACCTTCGTGTTGGCCGTGCCGGCAGCCGCATTCATCCGGGCCACCAGACGCTCGGTGCTGCGCGAGATGTGTTCCAGCCGGTCCTGCCGGGCGGCCTTCAGTCCGAGGCGATGCCCGTCCAGCTCCTCCGGGGACGCGTCCAGCACCCGGTCGAGTTCGAGCACGGCCATCGCGTCCTGCAGCTGGAAGCAGCGAGCCAGAACGGCGAGCCACTCCCGAACCATGGACTCAGCTTCCTTGGCCGTCGCGGCGAGATCACCGATCTTGCCCTTGCCCTCCAACTTGCCTGCGATAGCGTCTAGTTGACGTAATGCGTACGCCTGGGTCTCCGCGATCGTCGTCGGCGCGGTCTGTACCTTCGACCACGTAATCTCGTCGACCCTGCCCCTCTTCTCCCGGATGGTCATGGCTTCCTCGATGACGAAGCCCACTCCGATCATGCGGGCCAACGCAGTGTCCTTCTGGGCGCGCAGCACGTCGTCGACCTTCTCGTCGATCGTGACGAGGTAGTCGGTGATCTCGTCCATGGTCTGCTGCATCGCCAACTGCGCCATGATGCCCGCAGCACTGGCGAGAACCACCGGGTTGGTCAGAAACGATCGGGGCGCTTTCGCGAATTCGACGAATCCCTTGATCTGGCCCTTGGGCCCCTTCAGCACACCTGTGCTGAAACCCGTCTTCGAGCTTTCCCTCAGCCTGTACTTCTTGACAAGTGCTGCCGACTTCGGAGTCAGCTTCACCCAGCGACCGGAGTTGGCGGCAATCTCTGAACCTGCCTGCGCGGCTGCGGCCCCGGTACCGAAGACGGACTTGAGCCGTTGCAGTCCGAGGTCCTTCGACGAGAGTCCCTCCGAGACGAGGAACCGGTCGACATCCGTCGCGTTCCCGATGACCGCGAGTCCGTCACCGTCACTGATCAGCTGAATCTCGTTGTCCATCGCCCGCTCCTGAGGTGGCTTCTCGTGGTTGAGGGGAGGTAGAAGACTTCAGCAGCCCGCACCAGCGCCCCGTGCGTGGTCCGGCTGTGTGCGCACGATGTCCTCCAAGGGTGCCCCGGCCGGCATATCCAGCCGGGGCGTACGGATCAGACGTCGTCGTCCAGGCCCTCCTCGCGGCGGATCATCCGCCAGGCGGCCTTGCGGGCGCTGCGGTCCAGGCTGGACTTGAAGCCCTTGTCGGGGCCGAAGTACTGGCGGCCCATGCCCGCGATGGTGTCGATGTGGTCGGCCATCTTGTCCGCGAAGATGTTGTCGAAGACGAGGCCGAAGTTCTCCTCGTCGTTGACGACGGCCGCCGCCCGCACCTTCGGGTCGGCCTTGGCCTCCTCGAACGGGCGGATGACGTCCTGCTCGGTGAACTCGGTGCCGAAGCGTTCGTTGAACTTGTCGATCAACTGCGAGAGCAGCGATTTCTCAGCTTCCTTCGCGCCGCCCGAGCCGTCGCCGAAGCCCTGCATCGTAGTCGGCCCCTCGGCGGTGAGGGAGACGTCGTACTCGCCGGTCTTCTCCACCCGCATGTGGCTGAGGTCGACCTCCCCAATGTCCACGCCGCCGTCCGCGCGGCGCGGCAGCCGGTTGAGCAGGTAACGGCCGTAGAGGTGCAGCCGCTCCAGCTCGGCGTCCCGGTAGGGGACGATCTGCGCGAGGAAGCCGTACTTCCTGACGTAGTCGTTGAGGTCGGCGCGGAAGCCCTCCGCCGTCTCCTGGTCGTCCTCGTCCTCGCTGTCCTGCAACGCGGTGAAGCGGGCCACCGCGGGAGACAGCAGCCGGTACAGCTCGGCGTGCAGCTTCTCCCACTTGGACTGTGAGCCTGCCGCCTTCTCCTTGGCGGCGAAGTACGCGGCGGCGAACTCGTCCATCTCCTGCCCGGACAGGATCGCCGCCTGCATGACCCGGCTCTGCGCGGTGTAGAGCAGGTTGGGGTCGGAGGGGAGGGTGTTCGCCTCCTCGAAGTACGGGCGGAAGGACTCCTGTATGTCGTTGGCGTCGTTGACGAAGTCCAGTACCGCCAGGTCCGCCTGGGTCTTGCGCTCGACGGTCCGGTTCAGCCGGGACAGGGTCTGGACGGCGGAAATGCCGGTCAGCGACTTGTTGACGTACATCGTCGTCAGCAGCGGCTGGTCGAACCCGGTCTGGTACTTCTCCGCCACGACCAGGATTTTGTACTCCCGCTGGCCCGCACCGCCGGCTCGGGCGGCCTTGTCGTCGGCGCGCGTGTACGCGAACGCCTTCGGCAGCGCGCTCTCCGACAGCCCGCCGTTCTCCTTCGGCTCGGTGGTCTCCTCGCCGTCGGCGGTGAGCGAGCCGGAGAAGGCGACGAGGACGCCCAGGTCGGGGTACTTGGTGTCGTAGTCCCGGTCCTTGAGGTAGCTCTTGATCGCGCGTGCCATCTGCACGGCGGACTGCCGGGAGGCGGTCACCACCATGGACTTGGCCCGCCCGCCGAGACGGCCCCGGCTGTGCGCCACGAAGTGCTCCACGATCACCTGGGCGTGCTGGGCGACCGTCGAGTCATGGGTGAGCGCGTACCGGGCGAGCAGGCCGTTCGCCTTCGACGGGTCGACCTCGCGCTCGTCGGGGTTCTGGTTCACCAGCTTCCAGTACGTGTTGTACGTGACGTAGTTGCGCAGCGGGTCGAGGATGAAGCCCTCTTCGATCGCCTGCCGCATGGAGTATGTGTGGAAGGGCCGGTAGGCCGCCTTGCCGTCGATGTCCTGCAGCGTGCCGAAGAGTTCGAGGGTCTTGGCCTTCGGCGTGGCGGTGAACGCGAAGTAGGAGAGGTTCGCGGCGCGGGAACGCTGCTCGGCCCTCTTCTTGAGCTGCTCGTCGAGGGTGGTGTCCGGGGCCTTGACTGTGGTCGCGCCCGTGTCGTCCGAGTCGGCGTCCAGGCCGAGGTCACGCAGGGCGGCCCGTACGTCCTTGGCGGCGTCGCCGGACTGCGAGGAGTGCGCCTCGTCCACGATGATCGCGAAGTGGCTGCCCCGGATCTCGGTGGGATTGCGCTCGATGTACGAGATCAGCGCCGGGAACGAGTGCAGGGTGACCGTGACGATCTTCCCGGCGTCACGGGAGAGGGCCTTGGCAAGCTGCTCGCCCTTCGCCCCGTGTTTCTCATCGATCTTCACGACGAGGCCCGCGGTCTGCTCGAAATTGCCGATCGTTTCCCGGAGTTGCGCGTCCAGGTTGCGGCGGTCGGTGATGACGATGACCTTGTCGAAGACCGGCACGCCCGGGTTGAGGCCCTTGGCGATGGCCTCGGCGTCGAGTTCGCGCGGGTCGGTGGGGGTGTGCAGGTCGCTGAGGCGGTGCGCGAGCCAGCCGATGGTGTTCGACTTGCCCGAGCCGGCCGAGGCCATGACCAGGTAGTCGTGGCCGGCGCCGTGCGTTGCGGCGTGCGCGGTGAGCTTCTTGACCGCGTCCCACTGCTGGAACCGGGGGAAGACCATCGTCTTGGTGGTGCCGCCGCCGGGTGTCTTGCTCTTGTGCAGGTGCACGAACCGCTGGAGCAGGTCCAGCCAGTTGTCCGGCTGCCAGACCTGCTCCCAGAGGTAGGAGGTCGCGTGCGTGCCGTAGGCGGTGGGGGCCGGGTTTCCGGCGCCGCCCGGCTGGCCGGGGCCGTTGGAGCCGGTGTTGAAGGGGAGGAAGCGGGTGTTCTTGCCCTTGAGCTGGGTGGCGACGAAGACCAGATCCGGGTCGACGGCGAAGTTCGCGACGACGCGACGCGTGAAGATCAGCTCGGTGGGGTCGCGGTCAGTGCGGTACTGCTCCTTCGCCTGCTCCACCCCTTGCTTGGTCAGCGGGTTCTTCAACTCGGCTGTGGCGACGGGGATTCCGTTGAGGAAGAGGGCAAGGTCGAGCCGGTTGCCCCAGTCGGCCTGCTTCGTCGCGTACTCGAGTTCGCGGACGACGGTGAGGCGGTTCGCCCGGTAGCCGTCGAGCACGGAGTCGTGGGCGACGAGGTTCGGCTTGAAGTACGCAACGCGGAGTAAGACCCCCCGGTCCTTGACGCCGTTCCGGAGGACATCTAGGAGCCCGTTGGTGGCGATGGCCTGGTCGAGGCGGCCGGCGAACCCGCGCTGCGCCTCGTTCGGATCGCTGCCGTAGACGGTGAGCAGCTCGCTCCACTCGTCCGGCTGGGTCGCGCCGATGAACGTGAACAACTCATTGGTGTCCAGGCCGAGATCGGCCCGGTAATCCTGCGGGCGCGCCTCGCGCCAGCCGCGCTCGATCATGGCGGCGACGATGGCATCACCGAAGGCGGACTCCGTGTGGATGGGGCTCATGGCTACGCGCTCACTCCGTCCGTTACGTTGCGTCCGCTGGCGGTGGAGACGTCGAACTGGCCGGTTACGGCGGCGGTGATGAGGGCTTGGCGGCGTTCCGCCAGCAGGTCAGCCTGCTTCGCCGTAGCTGCCCGTAGCCTGTCAGCATGATCCAGCGCTCTACTTACTCGACCAACGATTCGACGCTGCTTGTCGAGAGGTGGGTAGTAGATGCGCAGCTTCAAGCAGTCGTGAACTCGCATGTGCGAGTGCGCAGCACCGTCACTGGCTAGTTCGAACTGCCGCTTCATGAAAGAACTCAAAAAGTTATACAAGAGAAACTCGGGGATCGTACGTAGTTCATTTGGGCGGTACAGCATGACCTGTTGCCCAAGGAACACAGGTGCGTCAGAACTGAGGAGTCCAGCTTCACCGACGGGGGCTTGCCTAGTGAACAGGACATCACCGATCTGAGGGGCACCGCGCCGATTCCATTTTTTGAACGTCTCTTCCGAGACCCGATAGGTGTCGTCGACGTTTACTTGCCCATCTCGGACGTTAGACGTTCGGAGCATGCGATATGGAGTCTCGCCAGCTTCGATTGGGGCAGTCTTGTTGACACAGTCCAAGACCAGCTCGCATGCGCTGGTCACAGGTGCGACACAGTCGTCGGAAAGTGCTCCAAGTTCCGCGTCAATGACGGCCGTGCGGCGAGCTACCGCCAGCTGCCCAGCCTTTTTTACCAGGCCTTCAATCTGGCTCAGCCGGGTGGTCTCGGCGTCGAGGAAATCGGCAATGCGGCGCTGCTCCTTCACTGGAGGAAGGGACACTTCTACCTTCGCCAAATCTTCCCAGTAAAGACGCCATTGCGCTGGGCGAATCCCCTTTGATCGCGACTTGAACTCGCCAATCAGAAAATGAGACCTGAGCAAGTGGTGAAGGTACCGGGAGTGAACTCTGGGACTCACCTCGCAGACCAAGTAATCTGGACTAACGATGCCTCCGTATGCGGAGACACCGAGCGACCCTTGCCACGCCTTCATCTTGTTGACTACGAGGTCGCCAGCCTGTACGAGTTGGTAGCGAGAGAGGTTCAAAGGAGTCTTGTTGTAGTTGTCAGTGCGTGATTCTTTCGGAATGACCCCATGATCGCGATAGACGGACAAGACATCGGCCGATGGAAAGCCCGTCCGCTCTACAGGACGAAGTAGATACCGGAGCGGTGTCACTGAGTACTCGACCACTAGTCCGTCACCTCACCCAACAGCGCCTGAATCTCGGCTTCCAGCGACTTCAACTCCGCGTCGATCTCCGCCAGCGGCCTCGGCGGCTTGTAAACGTAGAAGTGCCGCGTGAACGGGACCTCGTAGCCGACCTTCGTCTTCGTGTGGTCGATCCACGCGTCCGGCACGTGCGGCAGCACCTCGCGCTTGAGGTAGTCCTCGACGTCCTCGCCGAGCGGGACGTTCTCGTAGTCCCGCAGGTCCGTATCCGGCTCCGACGCGCCCTTGACCTTCTGGACCTCGCCCTCGGGGTCACGGACCCCGACCGCCTCCCGTACCGCCTTCGCGAACGACGCTCCCGACGGCCAGGTCAGGCCGGCCGCGACCACCGCGTCCTTGAGCGCGATGAGCGCCTCGGACTTCGTCGTCCAGGACGAGCCGAGCACCGTGCGCACCGCCGCGACGAACTCTTCGCTCCGCTCCAGCTTCGCCACCGGCTTGGCTTCCGCGAGCGCCGCCAACGTCTCCTCCGTGACCTCGAAGCGGAGCTTCAGCGGGCGTTCGACGGTGATGCGCTGGTAGCCGAAGTCCTCGTTGGCGAAGACCTTGACCTTGCCGTGCAGCGGGTGCTCGGGGTCCTTGGCGACCTGGACGGCCTCCGCGTACAGCCGGGTGATGGCGCCGATGTGGTCGGGGCGGCCGTTCGTCCCGTCGCCGAGCTCCTTGCGCTTGTCGCCGAGCGACTTGCGCATCTTCTGCCACTGGTCGCGCGCGTCCAGCAGGACGACCTTGCCCTTGTGGTCGGCGTTCTTGCGGTTGGTGAGGATCCAGAAGTAAGTGGAGATGCCGGTGTTGTAGAAGAGCTGGTCCGGGAGGGCGACGACCGCCTCCAGCCAGTCGTTCTCGAGAATCCAGCGGCGGATGTTGGACTCGCCGGACTCGGCCGCGCCCGTGAACAGCGGTGAGCCGTTGAAGACGATGGCGATGCGGGAGCCGCCACCGCCGTTCACGTCCACCGGCTTCATCTTGGAGATCATGTGCTGGAGGAAGAGCAGCGAGCCGTCGTTGATGCGCGGCAGGCCCGCGCCGAAGCGGCCGGCGTCGCCGAGCGACTTGTGCTCGTACTCGACGTCCTCCTTGACCTTCTTCCACTCCACGCCGAACGGCGGGTTGGCGAGGATGTAGTCGAACTTCCGGCGGGCGTGGCCGTCGTCGGAGAAGGAGTTGCCGAAGCGGATGTTCTCCGGGTCCTGGCCCTTGATCATGAGGTCGGAGCGGCAGATCGCCCAGGACTCGGGGTTGAGCTCCTGCCCGTACACCTCGACCGTCGCGTCCGGGTTGAGGGCCTTGATGCGGTCGTCGGCGGCGCTGAGCATGCCGCCCGTGCCGCAGGCCGGGTCCATGACCGTGCGGACGACACCGGGCACGCTGAGGGCGTCCGCGTCGGGTGCCACCAGCAGGTTGACCATCAGTTTGATGACCTCGCGCGGGGTGAAGTGCTCACCCGCGGTCTCGTTCGACTGCTCGGCGAAGCGGCGGATCAACTCCTCGAAGATGTAACCCATGTTGTGGTTGGGCACGACATCGGGGTGCAGGTCGAGGTCGGTGAACGTGCCGATGACCTGGTAGAGCAGGTTCGCTCCGTCGAGCTTCCTAACTTGCTGGTTGAACTCGTACTTGTCGAGGACCTCACGGGCGTTGTCGGAGAAGGCGCCGACGTAGATCTGCAGGTTCTTCGCCGCGTTCTGTGGGTCGGCCGCGATCTTCCGCAGCGTGAGGTCGCTCTTGTTGTAGAAGGAGTGGCCCGAAGCCCTGCGCAGGAAGTGGCCGGTGTCGATGTCCTGGCCCGCGAACCTGGCTACGGTCTCGACGACCTTCTCGCGCGTCGGCTCCAGGACGCACTCCAGGCGGCGCAGCACGGTGAACGGCAGGATGACCTTGCCGTAGTCGGACTGCTTGTAGTCGCCGCGCAGGAGATCGGCGACGGACCAGGCGTGGTTCGCCAACTCCGTGTGCTTGCTGCTGTTCAAGAGGTCCCGGCTTCCTTCCGAAGAGCGCCGTCCGGGCGGGGGACGGCAGAGATCCAGTGTGGTCGTGTGGGGTCGGACGTGGGGGGCTTTTCAGGTGGAACGGCTGTCTGGGGTATCCGGGGTGTTCGGCGGTAGGAGTACGCCGGCGGTGATGCCGGTGGTCAGGGTGGCCGCGGTGTCGGCGGCGAGGACGGCGGTTCGGCGGACGGCCGCGCGGAGCTCGTGCACGCGGCGGAAGGCCTCCCCGTAGCGCCGCTGTTCCTCCAGGGGCAGCAGTGGTACGCGCAGGCGGCCCGGTGTGACGTGCACGAGGGTGGAGCCGGTGGACGCGGAGGCGATGTTGTCCTCGGCGCCGAGGAACCCGGCCAGGAACCACGGGTCGAGGCGGGCCGGGTCGGGGCGCAGGAGGTGAATGTGCTGACCGAGCAGGGCTTCGGCGTCCCGGTCGTCCGCGACCCGGGTCATCGCGGTCGAGTCGCCGCCGCCCGCGACGGCGCGTACGAGGACGTCCCCGGCGGCGACGGGTTGTGCAGCGTCCGCGTGGAGGTCGACGGCCCTGCTGGATGGGGGGCGTCCGGCGGAGATGTCCGAGGCGGTGAGCACCGGCCGGTCCACGGTGGGGGTGGCGGAGCCCTTGGAGCCTCGTGTGCCGGACGGGGCCGCCCGCAGCACGGTCAGGGCCCCGCCGCGTGCCAGATCGGAGACGGTGGCCGTACGCCACTCGCGGGCCGAGTCCCCGGACGGCAGCCACCCGCCGGACGCGGAGGCGGCTGACAAGGCGTCGATCTGTTCTGCCAGTTGCTCGTGCAGTTCGTGGACGCGGCGGGTCAGGGCGACCGGGTCGATGTCGGCCGCGGTCGCCCGCACATGACGGGCCGGGGTGACGTCGACGACGTCGTCAAGAAGGTCGACGAGCGGCACCGCGCGGGCGACGCCGGGCTCGTCGGCGTAGGTGTCGGGTGCGGTGGTGAACGCGACCCACTGGCCGAGGACCCGGTCGGTCAGCCCCGCCCATTCGAAGGAGGCGGCGGAGGCGGCAGAGGCAGGGGCGGAGGAGGTGGCGGAAGAGGAGGAGCCGGATCGGCGGGGGCGTGAGCCGCCGCGGGTGCCGGCGCCGGCCGTGGCCGTATCGGTGGCGGTCGGCGTGTGCGTGGCGCCGTCCCGCTGCTCGCCCTCCCCGTCGACGAACAGCACCGTTGTACGGTCCGTGCCGCCCGGTTCGGGGCGTTGGAACACCCAGATTTGCAGGCCGATGTGGAGCGGATACGCGGCACGTGCGGGAAGGGAGACGACGGCGCGCAGGGCCCCGCTGCGGATGAGTTCCGCGCGGACACGGCGGCCGGAGGAGCGGAAGGCGAGCGCGGGCGGCAGCAGCATGACCGCGTGGCCGCCGGGCTCCAGGTGCGCGAGGGCGTGCTGCACCCAGGCCAGTTCGGATTCGAAGCGTGGTGGGAGTCCGTACGCCCACCTCGGGTCGTAGGCCAGCTCGTCGTGACCCCAATCCCGGTCGGCGAACGGCGGGTTGCACAGGACGGCGTCCACGGTGACGTCGGGGAAGGCGTCGGCGCGCAGGCTGTCGCCGACGCGGATCGCCGTCTCAACCTCGGGTGCGGCGAGCAGCAGCCGGACCGCGGTGCGCCGGCCCTGGACGGGGAGCGAGTCCTGCCCGAACAGTTCCCGCGCGCCCTGCCGGGCGGCGGCGGCGAGGAGCGTGCCGCTGCCGCAGGCGGGGTCGAGGACGCGGGACGTGCCGGCGGGCAGTAGCCGTGCCATGAGCAGGGCCAGGCCCTCCGGGGTCTGGTAAACGCCGCTGGCGGCGCCCTCGTCCAGTTCGCGTTCGGCGAGGACGTCGGCGGCGGCCTGTGCCCCCGCCTCACGGACGCAACCCAGCAGCGCGCGGACCGCGTCCGCGTCGGCCGGGCCGTAGCGGACCGGCTCGGCCTCGGGCACGGCAGCCGGGAACTCGCCCGCGGTCTTCTCCGCTCGGGCGATCAGCTGGTCGTCGGGCACGGCGGCGAGTTCTGCCAGCTCCTGCGGCGTGCGACGGGACGTGGCAGCTACCAGCGGGAACAGTCGCGCGGCCACTCCCGAGCCGGGTCCCAGCAGCCGTAGCGCCGTACGCAGCTCCTCGGTCGGCGAGGCGGTGGAGGTGTGCCCGCGTCCCCGCAGCCATGCCTGGACGGCCGGCAGGTCGTAGAGCGGGCTGGTTTCTGTGCCCGCGCTGGGGGCCGGGAAGTCGTCGTGGCGGCGGCGCCAGTTGCTGACGGTGGCGCGCGTGACCCCTGCGATGCGGGAGATTTCGGCGGCTGTCACGTGCGCAGAGGGGGCCAGTTGGGCTGGTGGCTGCTGGGGCATGGCGTGGGGTTCCGTACCTCTCGGGCCAGTCGGATGGGGACGGTTAACAGATTACAACGGTCGTCAACTTCGACAAATCGTTTGACGGTGCTTTCAGTGTCATGCTTATCTGGCCATGCTTCCGAGTGGCGGCAGGGCGCCGACTGCTCAACCGCGCTGTGGAGCGCCCTGTCGCCGTACCGCGCCACGCATCCGATCTCTCCCGATCGCTTCTCACCGCCCCACCCGACGCGAACGCCGGGGGCAACCTCACCGACCGCGTGCCGGTGTCCGCCCCATCCTCCGAACCAGCATCCCGCCCCCAGGAGACAGCACATGACTGTGACGGAACAGCCCCAGCGGAACGCGGACGACCCCACCGACCCTGCTCAGCCGTCCCCCGCCGACCAGCCCGTGCCCGTGGCCGGTCTGGTGGAAGCCCGCCTGGCAGAGGCGGCACTCACCGAGCCCGTGAAGGCGCTCCTGAAGGAGGCACTGGGCGAGAGCGAGACTCGCGGGACCTCCCCGATCGGCCGGATCTACCTCGAGTCCGTCGCCGTCGCCCGGTTCCGCGGCATCGGACCGCGCGCCTTGCTCAAGCTCAGCCCCCGGCCCGGCGTGAACCTGGTCGTCGGCCGCAACGGCTCCGGCAAGTCCAGCATCGCCGAGAGCATCGAGACGGCCTTCACCGGCGTGAACATGCGGTGGCAGGGGCAGCACGCGATGCGCAGCAGCAACTGGCGCAACCTCCATGACACCGACGGCAGGCCGGAGATCGAGGTCAAGCTCGCCATCGAGGGCGACACCGGCCGCAGCACCCTTACCCGCACCTGGGAGGGCGACGCCTTCGACGACTCCCAGGCCGAGCTCAAGCGGCCCGGACACGGGCGCGCACACCTGGACCAGGTGGACTGGAAGCAGGCCCTGCGGGACTTCCGACCCTTCCTGTCGTACGTCGATCTCGACCGCATGATCAGTGGCAAGCCCTCCGAGATGTACGACGCCATCGCCACCATCCTCGGCCTGGGGCAGCTCAGCGCCGCCGACGGCCGGCTCCGTCAGGAGGCGAAGGCGCTCGAAGACGCGGAGAAGGCGGCGAAGGCGGAGCTGCCGGGCCTCAAGGAGGCCCTGTACGAGCTGGAGGACGACGACCGCGCGGTCCAGGCACTCGTCGCCGTCGACACGGCGGGAACCCCCGACTTCTCGACCATTGAAGCCCTGGTCGCCGGTGTGCCCGCCGACACGGACGATGGCCTGCTCGCCGGGCTGCGCGCCGAGGCCGACGTACAGGGACCCGAGATGCCGCAGGTCCGCACGGCCGTGGACCGCCTGCGCAAGGCTCTCGCCGACGTCGAGGACCTGCGCGGCACCGGCGCCGAGGACGCTCTGCAGCGTGCAGAACTTATCGAACGGGCTGTGGCGCACAACGACCGTCACCCCGACGCGGCCTACTGCCCCGTGTGCGGGACCGCCGGGATGCTGGACGCGGCATGGGCCGCGGAGGCCATAGCCCAGATCGCCGCACTGCGACAGGAGGCAGAGGCAGCCGCGGGCGCGCGCAGCGAACTCCGGTCGGCCACACAGGCCGTGCAGGACCTCGTTCACACGCCCCGGCGGATCCCCGTCGCCCTCACCGACCCGTGGTGCGCCTGGACCGCCTGCCGGACGATCAGTGATCCCGGCGAGCTCGCCCGGCGCACCCACGAGGCCGCCGCGCCCCTGGCCGATGCCTGCGCCGCGGTCAAGGAGAACGCCATCAGGGAGCTGGAGAAGCGGGACGAACGCTGGCGCAGGCTCGTCACCCGCCTGGCGGGCTGGGCGGAGGGGGCCCGTGCCGTGGCGGCGAACAAGCCTCGGCTGCGGGACATCCGGAAGGCGAGCACCTGGATCAAGGCGCTGGCCGCCGGGTTGCGGGAACAGCGCATGGAAGGCTTCGCCGACCAGTCGCAGCGGATCTGGGAGCGGCTCCGCCAGGAGAGCAACATTGATCTCAAGGCCGTGAGTCTGAAGGGCAGCGAGAAGGCCACTGTCCGCAAGCTCGTCATGGACGTCTCCGTCGACGGCCAGGAGGCCTCGGCGCTCAGCGTCATGAGCCAGGGCGAGCAGCACTCCCTCGCGCTGTCCCTGTTTCTGCCCAGGGCCGCCACCGCCGACAGTCCGTTCGGCTTCATCGTCATCGACGACCCCGTGCAGTCCATGGACCCCGCCAAGGTCAACGGACTCGCCCAAGTCCTGCACGAGCTCGGCGAGCATCGGCAGGTCGTCGTGTTCACCCACGACACCCGGCTCCAGCGAGCGTTCACCAGCCAGGATCTGCCCGTGACGGTGTTCGAGGTCGAGCGGGCCAAATCGTCCAAGGTGAAGGTCAAGCCGGTGACCGACCCGGTACGGCAGGCGCTCGACGACGCGCGGGCCATCGCCAGTACCAGTGACCTGCCGACGGCGGCACGGACCCACGTGCTGCCCAGCCTGTGCCGTATCGCTCTGGAGAACGCCTTCCTCGAGGCCGCCTGGATCCGGCACCACCGCGCCGGCGCACCCGAGCACGCACTGCAGGCGGCCGTCGGCGAAGCCGACAAGCTCCTGAAGGTCGCGGCGCTGGCCCTGTTCGGCGACGCCGGGCGGACCGGCGATGTCTACCGGGAACTGCGCACCCTTTGCGGGCCACGTGCGGTGGAACTCCTCAAGCAGTGCCAGAGCGGTGCCCACGCCGCCGGGACTCAGATCATCGCCCCCCACCGATTCGTCGACGACATCGAGACCATGGCGCAGAAGGTGCGCAAGCCGGAGGTGACCGCGTGATGAGCACTCCCACTGCCTCTGTCGAGGAGTTCCTCCTGACCGCTGACCGGTTGCTTGTCGCCGGCCTGGGTGCCACGGCCGCCGGCTGCCACCGCGGAGCCTCGCTCGCTCTTCGAACCGCCCTGGAGATTTCCGTCGACCTCGCGGTCGACGCCGCGGTGCCGGGGCTCGCCGACACCACGATGCGGGCCAAGATGCTGTGCCTCCGCTGCTACACCGCAGCGGAGACCGCCCGCCGCACCAACGCCGTCTGGTCACACCTCTGCCTGGGGTGCCACTACCACCAATACGAGATCGGACCCACACAGGACCAGGTCCGCATCTGGCAAGCGGAGGTCGGCGAGTTGGTCGGAGCGTTGGCTACCCACACGCCTTGATGGTTTTTCACCGGAGCCGAGCGGCTCACCGTCGCAGCGTCCATGGGCGCCGCATGGGGAGGGATGTTCATGGGCGCTACCGCACACGACGAGATCACCGCTGCCGGGCTGAACGCGACGGAACCCGCCGACGCCTGCTAGACCACACGGCAAAGCGGTAGGGAGGTCAGCGGAGAGCGATCGCGAAGGCGCATTCGCGTCCGCCCGAAGCAGGGACTGGTGACCGACCTACTCCTTCGGCAGCACCCTCCGCCATCCAGCCCAGCCGAGCTGGCTATTCATATAGCCACCACTGATGGTAATTCCATGCATCTCCCCGGCCCCCGCTTCCATCGCACAGTGACTCTCGTCGTGATCGATGGACAAGAACGCGTAGCCCTCTTTCCACTCTCTGATTCCGTCCACAAGCCCTGGACCTTGCCCCGTGCCCCGGTCCGGCTGGTCGAGTCCTATGCCGAGGCCGCCCTGAGGCTGGGAACACGTTGCTTCCGTGGCACGGCCATCCGATGGGGCCCAGTTGTTGGACGAAGATGGGCCACCGTTCCCTCGAGCAGCGCGCCACGGGCGCGGATGGAGGAGCATGTGTTCCTCGCTCGCGCCAGGGCTCCCTTGGCCTCCAACTCGATCCATGGACGAGGACGGCCTGGGATGGCTGTCGTGTGGGCAGCACGAGAAATGCTCTCGTCACTCCTGCAGGAGCCCCACCTCGACAGCACGGCGACCCTGATCGACGGCTACCTCGACGGCTGGCTGCCCGATGGTCCAATCACCCTCGATTGAGCTGCATGTTGGCGTTCATCTCACACAAGCCCCCATCCGCACAGCAGGGCCAGTCCACCAGGCGCAACCCCGGAACCAAGAGATCCGTGCGCCCCTGCCCCTACGGGGGACGCAGGGAACGACGAGCGCCCCGAAGAGCATCACCACTGTGGTTACGCAAGCTCCCCTTCGACGCAATGGTTTGCGCGTCCCCCTCTCTTGCGAAGGTGAGATCGCGCAAGGGGCCGCGCGATGGCACACGGTGGCTTTAGAGTGACGCTTGCACGCAAGCTTGCGGGCGAGCCTGCGCACAACAACGGTTGCGCATAGGGAGTTTGATGGGAGGTCGGCAATGAGCGAGATGCTCTTCCATCGTCTCGACGCGGAGGAACACGCTGCTCGGGAGTTGGTTGCCCGGCTGCGCGCTGAGATCGCCGAGACCGAGGAGCGGCTGGCGGCACTTGCAATCACGCGGCGTACTGCAGCGCAACTTCTCGAAGAGGTTCCCGCCCAGAAGCCGACTGCGAGTGGGGGATCAGCCGAAAGCAACAGGGTGGGTCATGCTCAGTCCTCCACGGATGGCGCTGCAGAAGCCGCTGAGTCGGACTCCGACAGGCAGCCGGTTCCTCAGCAGCAGCGCAGGACGGACGGGCGGCAGGCCTCGAAGCCCTCTGACCAGCTGACCGAGCTGAACCGGAAGGTGGTAACTCTGGTGGCCTCGGCGGATCGGCCGATGAGCCCCAAGGACGTCGTCATCCCCCTCGTCGACAAGGGTGCGCCTCGTGCAGACATCGAGCGGATGCGTCACCGGCTCAACCGCCTGGTGGACAAGGGATACCTGAAGCAGGTCGGACGGGGGCTGTACACCGGGGCGGAGGTGGATCGATAAGCAGCAGTGCCTAGCAGCACGTCCGATGCCGTGAAGGATCAGCACGGCGCTGGACGGTGATTTGGTGGTGCCGCCAAGGGATCAGTCTCGGCGGCACCGAGCATGTGAGTCCGGTTAGGGGCTTCTGCATGCCGTTTTTGAGGGTAGCCCACCGTCGGGCCACCTGTGGCGTGCTGAGCCCAATCCGTCCTGCCCGTACACATGACGTGCGGGTTCCGGAGGTTCAGCAATGCATCGATCCCGGATCGTTGACACCCGGGTAGAGACCCACGCCGAGCCCGTCCTCCAGACGGCTCAACGTCGCCACGTCAGGCCAGCTACTGCCGGCGAGGAGATTCGCGACCGCCTGGCGGTTGACGCCGCTGAGAGCGGCGACGCGTCGCAGCCCCAGACCCTGAAGGGTCATTTGCCTGGTCAGGGCTTGTGCGACCGCCTGCACCACCCTGGCCTGGGGCTGATCAACGAACGTCGCCTCGGGCCAGTTCTCCGGGTCCCGAGCCAGCTCCCGCGGCGGCCTACTACGTCCTCGCCCTCCGGTCATGCGCATGCGCTCCTGACTGTCGAAGTGCACACTCACGAAACAGGTGGCCAGTTGTGTAGCCACTTTTCGTGGTGTGTTCCTTTGGAGACGGCTATGAGCGGCGCGATCCTCGGCTACCAGCCGTTGGAAAAGCCATCCGAGTGGCCCTTGGTCGCCGATGGCGTTCGCATGGTGGCAGCCGCGACCTGCGATTCCGTCCCATATCCAGTGCCGAAAGTGATGCTGGCGCTCTCCGGTCTGGCTGTGTACGCCGAGCGCGTCGGCATTGCCCGCGACCCGCTGGCCTGGCTGGCGCCGGAGGTGATGACGCGTTACCTGCTCGCACGGACGAAACTCGAAGGCAGTTCCGTCCAGACGTACCGGAGCATCCTCCTGCGCATCCGCGAGGCTTTGCTGTGGTTGGAGTACGGCCAGCAGCCCACGCCCCGAATGAGCGCCAAGCGCCAGCGCGCCGCCCCGTACACCCCGCCGGAACTCGCCCGCTACCTGATGTGGACCCGCACACTGCCCCCTACGTCCACCCTCGGCGGCAGCGCCCTGGCCCTGCTGGCCCTCGGCGCCGGCTGCGGACTGGCACGTAGCGAGGTACTGGCCACCCGCGGCACCGACATCACCGTGCTGCCGTCGGAGGCGGTGGTCGTCGCAGTACCAGGCAGCGACCGGCTGGTGGTCTGCCGAGCGATGTGGGAGGAGGCCCTCGCCGCAAGGGCGTGTGCCGCAGGTGACGGATACCTGTTCCTGCCCCAACGCCAGGTCGCCGACCCGAAGAACGGTGTGTCCAACTGGGCCAAGCGGACGCTGAAGGGTGCATCGGGGCTTCCCGAACTGAAGCTGGCCCGGCTGCGCAGCACCTGGATCGTTGAGCTCCTGCGTCAACGTGTCCCAGAAGATGTCATCGCCAGGGCGGCGGGCATGAAGTCGACCGCCGCCCTGGCCCCCTACCGGGCTTCGGTCCCCCCGCTCACCACCGCGGCCACCGCCCGCATGCTGCGCGGCTCGGCATGAGAACTCCCGCCGATGACCCCCGCTATCAACCTGGCAACGGCCGCCCCCGCCGCCCGTACCCGCGCTCACACGAGCCGTCCGAGATGGCCGACAGCAAGGTCATGAAGCTTCGGCGCACGCTCCATCAGAGCGGCGTCGTTGAAATGATCGAGGCCCAGTTTGCCGGGCTGCCAGGCCCGCCCGGCTACCCCGTCCGTCTGGTGCTGCTCGGTTTGGTCTGTGCAAGCTACGAAAGGACCAGCAGCAACCTCGACGACGCCTTCGAGATCATGACGTTCGGCACCAGCGAGCGGCTGCGCGCCCACCTCGCCATTCCGACCTGCGACATCGAGGACCAGGACGCGGTCAACGCGCTTTACAACCGCTTCCACCGCGCCTGGACCCGCATGAACCGGTTGCTGGACGCTGCACCGCACCAGCGCCGCAGTCGGCTGCCCAGGGCGGCAGGTCGCAAAGTGGCCTCTCAGTGGAACGGTGAACACGGACAGCCTGCGCTCCGCCGTCTGGAAGAGCTCGCCAACCGGCTGGTCACCGCCCCGGCCCGCATCGCCTTCGCGAAAGGTCTGATGCGTCACTGGCGCGGCGACACTGCGATCGACACCACCTGCGTGCCAACTTGGGCCCGTCCCCACACACGCAAGCGCTCGGCTCTGGAGGCGAGCGCCAACTGGCATTACAAGGGGGGCGGCGACCGGGAGTTCGGCTACAGCGCCACGCTCGCCATCGCGGCCCACGCCGACCCGGACCGAGCCGGCCGCTACCCCCAGCTGATCCTCGGCATGGTGCTGCACACGCCCGAGAAGGACATGGGCCGCCACGCCCACTACGTCAGCGCTGTGCTGGCGCAACTCACCGAGCTCCGTGGCTTCACGGCGGCCGACCGCGCTTACACCAAGCTCCTCCCCGAGAACTTCCACCGACCGATGCGCGCCCTCGGCTACATGCCCGTGCTCGACTTCACTGAGCCCCAGGTCACCTCCGCCAAGGCGGAAGGCCATCACCAGGGCGCGATCACGAAAGTCGGCCGGCTCTTCTGCCCCCTCACCCCACGCCGTTTGCTCGACCTGTACTCGCAGATCCGCAGCGCCAAGAACGAGCGTGAACGCATCTCGCTCCGAGAGCGGCTGCAGGAGATCGAGGCGTACGCGCTCACCCGTAAGGACACGCTCGACGATCGCGGCACCGAGCGGTTCGCCTGCCCCATCACCAAGCTCAACTGCCCTTGGGCGCAGGAGCGTGAGGGTCGCGGCACACCGCCGAAGACGGGGCCCGTACCGGTCGTCATCAACCTCGATGCCCGTAGGGAGCGCACCGCGCACCCCGCCAGTCGGCCCACCGTGGAGCCGCCGACCATTCCGCTCGGCGAGCGCCCCAAATGTTGCCGCCAGTCCTCCGTCACCGTGCAAGCGCACGTCATGCCCCGCACGCGTCAGGAGCTGCCTTGGCAGACGCCCTCCTGGGCCCTGGCCTACCAGACGTTGCGTGCTCACATCGAAGGTGGCAACGGGCGGCTGAAGTCCGTCGACTCCGCCCTGCACGCCCGCGAGAGACGTCAGCCCCGTGGCCGTGTCGCCCAAGCCCTCCTGTCCGCCATCACCGTCATGGTCCACAACATCAAGGAACTCGAGCAGTACCTGGCTGCGAGCAAGCAGAGCGCGATCACCGGCCTCGACCTCGGGCCGAACGATGCCCTTCTGCCCTACCCGACCATCAGTTTGACGGTCCCTCCCCGCTCCCAGGCGCTGAGCCGTAGCCCCTGAACGGGCACGTTCCGGGTAATTGAAGATCGACACGTCGCGAGACCGCAGGAGCCTGCCTCCACGCCTGCGGTCCCCGCGGCATGTCCGCATCCCGACCCCCGGTCCGTTCCGACGCGGGCCGCCGCGCTTCCCGGCGGCCCGGCAGGCTGACTTTCACACAATCAGGAGCTCAAACGCCGAGATCCCGGTCAGACGGTGACCGTCTGACCGGGATCTCGTGAACAGTTCGCGGGCTAACCCGCGAACGGCCCTGCTGTGTGGACCTGAGGGGATTCGAACCCCTGACCCCCTCGTTGCGAACGAGGTGCGCTACCAGCTGCGCCACAGGCCCTTGCGACGAATGAAACTCTAGCATCTCGATCGCGGTGCTCGGAAATCGCTTCCGGTGCTGGTCAGCGGAGGGCCGTCACTCGTTCGCCGCGCGCGGGCGGTCCTCGTCCTCGTACTGGTCGAAGAGGGGGGTGCGGCCGCGGGCGCGGCGGCCGGGGTGGGTGGGGCGGTCCGCCTGGGGGTCGTGGTGGGGGCGGTCGGCGGCGGCGCTGGAGCGGGCGGAGCTCCAGGCGTCGTCGGCGTCCAGGTCGACGTGGCTGGTGGCGCGCGGGGCGACCGGGGCGGTGACGTAGGTGGGGAGGGGGACCGGGACCGGCTCCCAGCTGCCGGGGGCGGGGCGCTCGCGTTCGCGCTGCTGGTCGACCCACTCGGCGTGGTCGGTCTCCTCCACCAGGGCGCGGCGGCCCGCGGTGTGGGCGGGGGTCGCGGCGCGCGGCGGTTCCGGGGCGGCCTCGGCCGGGATGTCAGGGCCGGTCTCGGCCGGGTGCTCGTCGGCGGGCGGCTGGTCGGCCGCCTGGGGAGGGCGGCGCCGGCCCTCCCGCAGTCGCTGGGCCGCGGCCTCCGCCTTGCGCCGGTCCATGGTGAAGGTGAAGCGCCGCCGCTCCTGGGCGCGCAGATAAATGATGTACGCGGTCAGGAGGAGGGCGGGGAGGGCGGGGGCCCAGAGGAAGGGGAGGCCGCCGACCGCGGCGACGATGGCGCCGACGGTGAAGGCGAGGAACAGGATGGTGATGGAGCGGCGGCGGCGGGCGAGGACCTCGGCGCGCTTGGTCCGCTCGGCGGCGGAGGGGCGCGGAGGGGCGGCCTGCACCCGGGTGTGGCCGGCCTCGGCGGGCTCCGCGGCGGGGTCGCCAAAGGCCCGGGCGGCGGCCTCGTCGGCCGGAGCGTCCGGGTCCGCTTCGTCGCCCGCATCGTCGGCGGAGTGCTCCCCTTGCCGCTTGTCGTAGCGGCGCTGCATCGCCGCGCGTCCGGACAGCAGCCGGATGGCGGTGCTGAAGCGCTCGGTCGGACGGGCCTCGTTGAGCTCGTCCTGCCTACGGAGCCACATCGGCACCAAATAGGCAGCCCAGGCCCCGACGATGACTGCGTAGATGAGGCCGCTGCTTCTCACGACTCACACGGTAGAGGGGTTTGCACGGGGCCATCCGCCAATTGGGCCGGTGTGTCGCACGATCTGGCTGATATCTCGAACTTTTTTGTGATCGTAGAGATCAGGTCCTCCGCCGATCCGGTCAATCGGCGAATGCATTCGAACATTTATTTTATTTGTGGGGTGCGCCGGGCGTCCGGGGTTTCCCCCGCCGCCAGCGGTTGAGCATGCCTTCGGGCACCTCTTCCGCGGTGAGGACGAAGACCACGTGGTCGCGCCAGGCGCCGTCGATGTGCAGGTAGCGCGGGCGGATGCCCTCTTCGCGGAAACCGAGCTTTTCGACCACCCGGCGGCTGGGGGTGTTCTCCGGGCGAATGCAGATCTCGATGCGGTGCAGGCCCACGGCCCGGAAGCAGTGGTCGACGGCGAGCGCCACGGCCGTCGGGATGACACCGCGGCCGGCGACTTCCTGGTCGACCCAATAGCCGATATGGGCGGAGCACATGGAGCCCCAGGTGATTCCCGCGACCGTCAGCTGGCCGACGAGCCGGCCGCGGTATTCGACGACGAACGGCAGCATCCGGCCGGCGTGCGCCTCGCCGCGGAGATGACGGACCATCTGACGGAACGTGGGGCGGTGCGGCGGCGCGAGGCCCGGCGGGGGCGGCGGGATGGTGGCTTCCCAGGGGCGCAGCCAGTCGCGGTTACGGCGGTTGACCTCACGCCATTCCCGTTGGTCGCGCACCCTTATCGGGCGGAGGGTGACCTCACCGTCCGTCAGGACCACCGGCCAGGGCGCGTTCAGCTCGGGCTCCCGGAGGGTCTGGGGTGGTCGCCGCCGCGGATCTGGTCGACGGCGTGCGGCAGCAGGCCGGTGAGGACGGCGAGGCCGTCGCGGACGCCGCCGGAGGAGCCGGGGAGGTTGACGATCAGGGTCGTCCCGGCGACGCCCGCCAGGCCGCGGGAGAGCGCCGCGGTGGGGACCTTCGCCCGGCCGGCGGCGCGGATCGCCTCGGGGATCCCGGGGACCTCGTAGTCCAGGACCCGGCGGGTGGCCTCGGGGGTGCGGTCGGTGGGTGACAGGCCGGTACCGCCGGTGGTGAGGATGACGGCGTAGTGGGCGGCGGAGACGGCGCCGCGCAGGGCGGCCTCCACCGGCTCGCCGTCGGGCACCACCTGCGGGCCGTCGACCTCGAAGCCCATGGCCGCCAGGCCCTCGGCGAGCAGCGGGCCGCTCTTGTCGGGGTACAAACCGGCAGCGGCGCGGTTGGAGGCGGTGACGACGAGGGCGCGGGCGGGTGTCATGACCGGCTCCAGTCGCCGGACTTGCCGCCGGTCTTCTCCTCCACGCGGATGTCGGAGATCACCGCGGCCTTGTCGACGGCCTTGACCATGTCGACGACGGTGAGGGCGGCGACGGAGACCGCGGTCAGCGCCTCCATTTCGACGCCGGTGCGGTCGGTGGTCTTGACCGTGGCGGTGATCTCGACGGCGTCGTCGGTGACGGAGAGGTCGACCTTGACGCCGGAGACGGCCAGCGGATGGCAGAGCGGGATCAGGTCGGGGGTGTGCTTGGCGCCCATGATGCCGGCGATCCGGGCGGTGGCGAGGGCGTCGCCCTTGGGCATGCCCTCGCCCCGCAGCAGCTCGATGACCTGCGATGACACCAGGACGCGGCCGCGGGCGCGGGCGGTGCGGGCGGTGACGTCCTTCCCGGAGACGTCGACCATCCGCGCCGCTCCCGCCGCGTCGAGATGGGTGAGGTGTTGCTGGCCGCTGCTCATCGTTCTCCCGGTACCAAACTGCCGCCTGTGGGACGACACCGTACCCCCGGCGGCAGCGGGCTATCCGAGCAGGACGACCTCCACGTCCGTGCCCGCGGGGACCTCGGTGGTGTCCTCGGGGACGATGATCAGCGCGTTGGCGTGCGCCATGGCTTTGATCAGGTGGGAGCCGGCGCCGCCGACGGGGGTGACCGTGCCGGCCTCGGCGTCGTAGGAGCCGCGCAGGAACTGGCGCTTCCCCTTGGGCGAGGAGGCGACGGCCTCGGTGCACCGGGCGGGAGTGGTGGAGCGGTGGACCTCGGACAGGCCCATGAGGGCGCGGATGGCCGGGCGGACGAACAGCTCGAAGGAGACATACGAGCTGACGGGGTTGCCGGGCAGGGCGAGCAGCGGGATGCGGTCGGGGCCGATGAGGCCGAAGCCCTGGGGCTTGCCGGGCTGCATGGCGAGCCTGCGGAACTCGACCGTGCCGCCCGCGAGGGACGAGCCGTCGTCCTCCGTGGAGGACAGGGCGACCAGGGTCTCCTTGACGACGTCATACGCGCCGACGCTGACACCGCCGCTGGTGACAAGGATGTCGGCCCGGATGAGCTGGTCCTCCAGGGTGGACCGGAGGGTCTCGGCGTCGTCGGCGACGGCGCCGACGCGGTAGGCGATGGCACCGGCCGCGCGGGCGGCGGCGGTGAGCTGGAAGCTGTTGGAGTCGTGGATCTGGCCGGGGCCCAACGCCTCGCCGGGCTGGACCAGTTCACTGCCGGTCGACAGCACCACGACGCGGGGGCGGGGGCGGACCCGGACCGTGCCGCGGCCGATGGCGGCGAGCAGGCCGATCTGGGAGGGGCCGAGGACCGTGCCCGCCGCGAGCGCCAACTCGCCTTCGGTGACATCGCTGCCACGGGCACGGATATGGGCGCCGGCGGCGGCCGGGCGGTGGACGCGGACCTCGCCGCCGGCGTCCTCGGGGGCGGCGCTGTGGGCGCGCATCGTGGCGGCCGGCCCCTGGCCCGTGCCGCCGTCGGTCCACTCGACGGGGACGACGGCCTCGGCGCCGGGCGGTACCGGGGCGCCGGTCATGATGCGGGCGGCCTGGCCGGGCCCGATCGCGGGCAGTTCGCCGCTGCCCGCCGCGACATCGCCGATGACCGTGAGGGCGGCCGGGGCGCTCTCCGTGGCGTCCGCGACATCGGCGGCCCGGACCGCGTAGCCGTCCATCGAGCTGTTGTCGAAGGGCGGCAGGGCGACCGGGACCGTGACGTCCTCGACCAGTACGCAGCCCTGGGCGTCGAGGAGTTGCAGCTCGATCGGGTCGAGCGGAGCGATCTTCGACAGTACGTCGTCGAGATGCTCGGCCACCGACCAGACGCGGTCCTGGTGGCTGGTCCGGCCGGTGGCGTTGTTCAACGTCTTACATCTCCTCGGTGACGTAACTGCGAAGCCAGGTCCGGAAGTCCGGGCCCAGGTCCTCACGTTCGCATGCCAGTCGGACAATGGCACGCAGATAGTCGCCGCGGTCGCCGGTGTCATAGCGGCGGCCCTTGAAGATCACGCCGTGCACCGGACCGCCGAGGGCGGGGTCGGCGGCCAGCGCCTGGAGGGCGTCGGTGAGCTGGATCTCGCCGCCGCGGCCCGGGGCGGTCTTGCGCAGCACCTCGAAGACGGCCGGGTCGAGGACGTAGCGGCCGATGATGGCGAGGTTGCTGGGGGCGTCGGCCGGGTCGGGCTTCTCGACCAGGTCGGAGACGACCACGACATCGTCGTCGCCGGTGGGGGCGGCGGCCGCGCAGCCGTAGAGGTGGATCTGCGCCGGGTCGACCTCCATGAGGGCGATGACGGAGCCGCCGTGCTGCTCCTGTATCTCGACCATGCGCTGGAGCAGCGGGTCGCGGGGGTCGATCAGGTCGTCGCCCAGGAGGACCGCGAAGGGCTGGTCGCCGACGTGGGGTGCGGCACACAGCACCGCGTGGCCCAGACCCCGGGGGTCGCCCTGGCGTACGTAGTGCATGGTCGCCAGGTCGCTGGATTCCTGCACCTTGGCGAGGCGGGACTCGTCGCCCTTGCGGTGCAGGGCCTCTTCGAGTTCGTAATTGCGGTCGAAGTGGTCTTCGAGCGGGCGCTTGTTGCGGCCGGTCACCATCAGGACGTCGGAGAGCCCGGCGGCGGCGGCCTCCTCCACCACGTACTGGATGGCGGGCTTGTCGACTACCGGGAGCATCTCCTTGGGTGTGGCCTTTGTGGCGGGGAGAAACCTGGTGCCGAGGCCGGCTGCGGGGATGACAGCCTTGCTGATCCGTGTGTGCGATGGAGTCATGCGCGACACCATAACCGGCCCTATCGGCACGATGATGAGGGTCTGGTGAATAGAGCATGAGAGCGGGAGCAAGGGCGCACAGTGAGCATGGATCACGATAGGAAGCGCGGGTTGCGGCGGGATCTCCTGCAGGTGAGGAGAGCGTTGCCGCCGGATGTCGTCGCGGCGACGGGCGAGGCGCTGGCCACGCGTGCCCTGGAGCTGGACGAGCTGGTCTGGCCGGTCACGCCGCGGCCCGAGGCGCTGCCGACCGTCGCCGCGTATGTCTCGATGGGCGGCGAGCCCTCCACCCGCCCGCTGCTCGACCTGCTGCGGGCGGCCGGGGTGCAGGTGCTGCTGCCCGTGCTGCTGCCGGACAACGACTTGGACTGGGCGCTCTACGAGGGCGCCGAGGGGCTCGTACGGGCGGGCCGCGGGCTGCTGGAGCCGGACGGGCAGCGGCTGGGCCCGGAGGCCGTCACGGAGGCGGACGTGGTGCTGCTGCCGGGGCTCGCGGTGGACCGCAGCGGGCTGCGGCTGGGGCGCGGCGGCGGCTCCTACGACCGGGTGCTGGCGCGGCTGGAGCGGGCCGGGGCGCGGGCGTCGCTGGTGGTGCTGCTGTACGACGCGGAGGTGCTGGCGGAGGTGCCGGGCGAGCCGCACGACCGGCATGTGCATGCCGCGGTGACCCCGTCGGGGGTGCACCGGTTCACGGAGCCGGGAGAGTCTGCGGAGGACTGAGGCGGGCGGTATACGGGCGGGCGAGCGGCGCGGCAGGGCACCCGCCGTATACGGGCGGGCCGGGCCGCGCGGCCCGGGGGCAGGAGCCGGAAAGCCGTCGGGCGGACCGGATTCCTCCGGCCCGCCCGACGGCTCGGCGATCGGCTGGCGGCGGTGTGCCCGCCGCCCGCCCCTACGGGGACAGCGTCAGCGTGTCCTTGCCCGCGTCCTTCACGGCCTTCTCGCTGTACGCCCAGGGCAGCAGATCGCCCTTGGCCCACTTGTCGGTCTGGTCGTAGTAGTGCGCGTCGTAGGCGTGCCCGGAGGCGCCGGTGAGGTTGATCCAGCGGGACTTGTCGAGGTCGGCGAGGTTGACGACCATCCGCATCGACGGGACCCAGGTGACCTGGTAGCCGCCGGCGGCGTTCCAGCCGGTGGCGTCGACCGCGGCCTCACCGCCGCCGAGGTTCCAGGGTCCGCGGTTGAACAGGCCCTGGAGCATGCCGGGTCCGTCGGTGCCCAGGGTCTGGTTCGTCAGGAACATCTGGTGCAGCCGTCCCCAGCTCCAGTTGTCGATGTTCTTGCCCAGCTTGGAGGTGAGCTCGTAGCGCGCGTCCTTCATGGCGTGTGCCAGGAGCTGGTCGCGGTTCTTGTCACCGGGGCGGTTGGGCCGGTCCTCGGTCTTCCACCAGGCGTTGCCCGGGTCGTCGAGGATGCCGCGGACAACCTCGTACCAGCGGTCGCCGCCGTCGGGCTGGGCGGTGTCCCCGGCCCGTTCGCCGCATTCGCGGATGTACTTGTCGTTCTCGTCGGCGGGGCCGGTCTCGTCGGCCGGGCGGACGGTGAGGCACTGCCCGTCGGGGCGCACCTCCTTGGGCATCTTGTTGCCGAAGGCGAGCTTGAGGGTGTTGCGCCAGACGGCGTTGAAGTAGGCGGCCGCGGCGGAGTCGGGCTCCTGGGTGAAGTCCCAGCCCTCCAGCAGCTGCTGGGCGTCGCGGACGTACTTGTCCTTGATGTCGATCTTCGTCAGGTAGGGCGTCAGCAGCCGGGCGATCTCGCTGCTGTTGTCCTTCTGGAAGGCCTGCATGTCGTCGGTGGAGACCTTGCCGCCGTCCTTGATCTTCGACTCGATCAGGTCGTTGATCCGCTGGCTGCGGGAGCCGTAGCCCCAGTCCTTGGTGAGGAGGTAGGGGTACTTCTCGTCGGTGACGGCCTGGTTGGCGGTGACGATGTAGCCGCGCCTGGGGTTGTACTCGTACGGCAGGGACTTCTGCGGGACGTAGCCGGTCCACTGGTACTTCGGGTTCCAGCCGGGCGCCGGGTAGGTGCCGTCGAACTGGCCCTCCCCCTTGCCGCGGACCGGGATCCGGCCGGGGGCCTGGTAGCCGATGTTGCCCTTGGTGTCGGCGTAGACCAGGTTCTGGGACGGGACCTCGAAGTGGGCTGCGGCCTTGCGGAATTCGTTCCAGTCCTTGGCGCGGTTCATCTCGAAGACGGCGTCCATGGACTTGCCGGGGTCCAGCGCGGTCCAGCGCAGCGATACGGCGTAGCCGTCACCGCGGTCCGGGGCGGCGTTGCCGACGGGGGCGTCCTTGCCGACGTTGGCCAGTTCGCCGTCGCGGTCGGAGACCAGCGGCCCGTTCCTGGTGGACCGCACGGTGATCTCGCGGCTCTCACCGCCGGCGACCTTGATGGTCTCCTTGCGGGTTATGAAGGGCTGCTGCTTGTTGTCGTAGAAGTACCCGTCGGCGTTGACCTTCTCCAGATACAGGTCGGTGACGTCGGCGCCGAGGTTGGTCATGCCCCAGGAGATGTCCTGGTTGTGGCCGATGACGACGCCGGGCATCCCGGAGAAGGTGAAGCCGGAGGCGTCGTAGTTGCACTTGGCGCTCGTGGTGCGGCAGTGCAGGCCCATCTGGTACCAGAGCGACGGCATCTGGGGGGCCAGGTGCGGGTCGTTGGCGAGCAGCGGCTTGCCGGTGGTCGTGTGGGCGCCGGAGACGACCCAGGAGTTGGAGCCGATGCCGTTGCCGTTGGGACCGAGCAGAGCCGGGACCTCGTCCATCGTCTTGGACAGCGAGGACAGCTGCGACTGGAGGCCGGCGGTGACCCCGCCGGGGTTCGCCGGGGCGGCGTTCGCCGAAGCGCCGGGCGTGAACCGCTTGGAGGCGGGGTCGACCGCGCCGCCCTCGACGATCGGCTTGTTCCGCTTGTACGGGTATGCCGGGTAGAGCTGGGCGATCTGCGCGGGGGTGAAGCGGCTGGTCATCAGCGACCGGTCGATCTCCTCCTTCATGTTGCCGCGCAGGTCCCAGGCCATCGCCTTGAGCCAGGCCACCGAGTCGACCGGGGTCCACTTCTCGGGCTTGTAGTCGTTCTCGAAGTCCAGCGCCGCGTACTCCAGGGAGACCGCCGAACCCTCGTGGTCCTTGAGGTAGGCGTTGACGCCCGCGGAGTAGGACTGGAGGTACTTCTTGGTGCTGGGCGACAGCTTGGTGTCGTACTCCTTCTGCGCCACCTCGCGCCAGCCGAGGGTGCGCAGGAACGAGTCGGTCTTGACCTGGCTCTTGCCGAACATCTCCGAGAGCCGGCCGGCGGTCATGTGCCGCCGGACATCCATCTCCCAGAAGCGGTCCTGGGCCTGGACGTACCCCTGGGCGCGGAAGAGGTCTTCGTCGGTGTCGGCGTAGATCTGCGGAATGCCGTGGGCATCGCGGGTGACGTCCACCGGGTTGGTCAGTCCCGGGAGTTTGAGTGAGCCCGTGGTCTGCGGGAACGACGCGCGGACGGTACTGACACCCCAGAACGCGCCGAAGCCGATGCCCGCCACGAGCAGCAGCACGACCGTAATCGCGACGAGGCGGCCGCGCCGCCCCTTCTTCTTCCTGGGGACTGGGCCGGACTTGTTGGCGGGCATCTCTGTCCTTCGAGGGGCAGGGTGGGAGTGCTGGAGCAACCATAGGCGCACGGGTTCAAAGACCCCTACGCGGAGTCACCGCCAGCACAGCCAACATTCAAGTAATGGTAAATTGTTAGCCTCAGTAACTAGATACGGTAAGGAAAGCCGCCCCCGGAACCCGTGCGAGGAAGGATCAGCTCCTGTCTGTCGACCACCTCAATGAACTCCTGCTGATCTGCTCGCTCGTACTGCTCATCGCGGTCGCCGCGGTACGGCTCTCCTCGCGCAGCGGGCTCCCCAGCCTGCTCATCTACCTGGGGATAGGCGTCGCCATAGGGCAGGACGGGCCCGGTGGCGTCATCTTCGACAACGCCGAGCTGACCCAACTCCTGGGCTATACCGCGCTGGTCGTGATCCTCGCCGAGGGCGGCCTGGGCACCAAGTGGAAAGAGATCAAACCGGCGCTGCCCCGGGCGGCAGCGCTCTCGACGGTCGGCGTCGCGGTGAGCGTGGGGGTCACCGCGGCCGGAGCGCACTATCTGGCCGGGCTCGACTGGCGCCAGGCGCTGCTGATCGGCGCCGTGGTCTCCTCCACGGACGCCGCGGCCGTCTTCTCCGTGCTGCGCAGTGTGCCGCTGCCGGCCCGCCTGACCGGCGTACTGGAAGCCGAATCCGGCTTCAACGACGCCCCCGTGGTCATCCTCGTCGTCGCCTTCTCCGCCGCGGGACCGGTCGAGCACTGGTACACCCTGCTCGGTGAGATCGCCCTGGAGCTGGCGATCGGCGCCGCCATCGGACTGGCCATCGGCTGGCTCGGCGCGTACGCCATGCGGCATGTGGCGCTGCCCGCGTCCGGTCTGTACCCGATCGCCGTCATGGCCATCGCGGTCTCCGCCTACGCGGCCGGCGCCCTGGCGCACGGCTCCGGCTTCCTCGCCGTCTACCTGGCCGCGGTGATCCTCGGCAACGCCAAACTGCCGCACGCCCCGGCCACCCGCGGCTTCGCCGAGGGCCTCGGCTGGCTCGGCCAGATCGGCATGTTCGTCCTGCTGGGACTGCTGGTGACCCCGCACAACCTGCTCGACGACATCGTCCCGGCGCTGGTGATCGGCATGATCCTCACGCTGGTGGCCCGGCCGACGTCCGTGTTCGTGGCGCTGCTGCCGTTCCGGGTGCCGTGGCGGGAGAAGACCCTCCTGTCGTGGGCCGGGCTGCGCGGTGCGGTGCCGATCGTGCTGGCCACCATCCCGATGGTGAGCGATGTGCCCGGCAGCGAACGGGTCTTCAACATCGTCTTCGTGCTGGTCGTGGTCTACACCCTCATCCAGGGGCCGACCCTGCCCTGGCTGGCCCGACGCCTGCGGCTGGGCGACGGCGAGGAGGCCGCCGACCTGGGCATCGAATCGGCGCCCCTGGAGCGGCTGCGCGGCCATCTGCTGTCCACGTCCATCGGCCCGGCGTCCCGTATGCACGGCGTCGAGGTCGGCGAGCTCCGGATGCCCGCGGGCGCCGCGGTCACCCTCATCGTCCGGGACGGCTCCAGCTTCGTGCCGTCGCCCTCCACGGTGCTGCGGCGCGGCGACGAGCTGCTGGTGGTCGCCACCGATCCGGTCCGGGACGCGGCCGAGCGGCGGCTCCAGGCGGTCTCCCAGGGCGGCAAGCTGGCCGGCTGGCTGGGCACCGGCGGCCCCACGGGACGGTCACACCACCGCCACCGCTAGGGCGTGTCCGCCCCCTGGACGGGAATGTGCTGCATCTCTCCACGGATCCCAAGGGATTCCGCGTGAAGCCCTGACTTATCCCAGGGCTTCACGCCCCGCGGCCTGTAGTATGAAGAGGCACATCGACGAACCAACTCTGCCTGATGCAGAGCTGGCGCGACCGCTCGGCGGCCGCGGTCCCCCTGCCTTACGCAGCCACCTCTCCGGTGCGGACCACGCGGTATCACTCGGTCCTGCGCGAGAGGACAGCTCTCGGCGCGTTCCCGTGACGACCTCGCGGGTGGCGCGCTACCAGGCGGCAGAAAGGCCCGGCCGTGGCATCCGCGGTCAAGGACTCCCGTTCCGGATACGGACCACTGCTCCGCACCCCTGGTGCATGGACATTCCTGCTGCCCGGCTTTCTGGCCCGGCAGCCCTTCGCCATGCTGACGATCGGCATCGTGCTGCTCGTCCAGTCCACCACCGGCTCGTACGGCACCGCGGGCGCGGTGTCCGCCACGACCGGTGTCGCGATGGCCCTGTTCGCCCCGCAGAGCGGCAAGCTCGCCGACCGCTTCGGGCAGCGCGCGGTGCTGATCCCCGGCGTCCTGGCGCATGTCGCCGGCGTCGTGGCGCTGATCATCCTCGCCCTGGCCCACGCCCCCCTGTGGGCGCTGCTCGCGGTGGCGGTCCCCACGGGCGCCTCGACGCCGCAGGTCGGCCCGATGGTGCGGGCCCGCTGGGCCGCCCGGCTCGGCGGCAGTCCGCTGATGCCGACGGCCGCCGCCTTCGAGTCGGTGACGGACGAGTTCACCTTCGTGGTCGGCCCGGTGCTGGCGACCGCGCTGTGCACGGGCGTCCACCCGGCGGCCGGGCTGGTCGCCGAGGCCGTACTGACCCTGGCCGGCGGGCTGCTGTTCGCCGCGCAGCGGCGCAGCCAGCCGGCGGTGCACCGGCCGCAGGCCGGTGACCGGCCGCGGGTCTCGGCCCTGTCGGTGCCCGGCGTACGCGTCCTGATCGTGGCGTTCCTCGGCATCGGCGCCGTCTTCGGCGGGATGCAGGTCTCGCTGACGGCCTTCACCGAGCACATCGGGCAGCCCGGCATCAACGGCGTGCTCTACGGGATCTTCGCAGGCGGCAACATGCTCGCCGGTATCGCCTGCGGCGCGATCGCCTGGAAGGTCGGCCCGCGGCGCCGGCTGCTGGTCGCTTACGGGCTGCTGGCGCTGGCCACCACCCCGCTGTGGACGGTCACCGCGGTGCCGCTGCTGGGCGCCGTCGGCCTGGTCGTCGGCCTGTGCATCGCCCCGGCCCTGATCACCGGCTACACCCTCGTGGAGTCGCTGGTGCCGGCCGCCGCCCGCACCGAGGCCTTCACCTGGCTGACCGGCGCGGTCGCGCTGGGCCAGGCCGCCGCGGCCACCTCGTCCGGCCAACTGGCGGACCGCTTCGGCCCGAGTATGGGTTTCCTGGTGCCGCTGGCAGGTACGGCGCTGGCCCTGACGGTGCTGCTGGCGCTCCGCGCCCACCTGCTGCCGCGCTCCTCGACCGTGGCCGCCGGCGCCCCGGCGGACGGCGCCGAGGCCCCGGTTACGGCCGTTTCCGAGGACCGCGAACGGGAGCTGGCGCGCGCCTGACCCGGCGTGGAGTCGGTCACCGTCCGCCGGTCACGGTGGACTGGCGGGCGGGAATACTGCAATATGGAGCGTCGTTAGCACTCATCGAGTGAGAGTGCCAGGAGGAAGACAAGTGCCGACCTACCAGTACCAGTGCACCGAGTGCGGCGAGGGCCTCGAGGCGGTGCAGAAGTTCACCGACGACGCGCTCACGGAGTGCCCGGCCTGCGACGGACGCCTCAAGAAGGTGTTCTCCGCGGTCGGCATCGTCTTCAAGGGCTCCGGCTTCTACCGCAACGACAGCCGCGGCTCGTCGTCCAGCAGCAGCCCCGCCAAGAGCGCCTCCACGTCGGGCACGACGTCCTCCTCGGACTCGTCGAGCTCCTCGTCCGGCAGCTCCGACAGCAAGTCCTCCGCCCCGGCCGCCGCTTCGTCCACCGGCAGCAGCTCGGGCACCAGCTCCGCCGCCTGACTCCGCACGTGCCCGGACCCCGCCGTCGCCTTAGCGGGGTCCGTCGCCTTAGCGGGGTCCGTCGCCTTACGGGTTTCTTTCGTTCCCGCCACCCGCCTTCCCCCGCCGCCGCGCCCCGATAGTGTGATCGGCATGGCTGACGCGGAGATTGGCGTTATCGGCGGATCGGGTTTCTACTCCTTCCTCGACGACGTGACCGAGATCACGGTGGACACCCCGTACGGGCGCCCGAGCGATTCGCTGTTCCTGGGAGAGGTCGCCGGCCGCCAGGTCGCGTTCCTGCCCCGGCACGGCCGCGACCACCACCTCCCGCCGCACCGCATCAACTACCGCGCCAATCTGTGGGCCCTGCGCTCGCTCGGCGTACGCCAGGTCCTCGGCCCGTGCGCGGTCGGCGGACTGCGCCCCGAGTACGGCCCCGGCACGCTGCTGGTCCCCGACCAGCTCGTCGACCGCACCAAGGCCCGCACCCAGACCTACTTCGACGGCGAGCCGCTCCCCGACGGCAGCGTCCCCAACGTCGTCCATCTGACCTTCGCCGACCCGTACTGCCCCACGGGGCGACAGGCCGCCCTCTCGGCGGCCCGCGGCCGGGACTGGGAACCGGTCGACGGCGGCACCCTCGTCGTCATCGAGGGCCCCCGCTTCTCGACCCGCGCCGAATCGCGCTGGCACGCCGCACAGGGCTGGTCGGTGGTCGGCATGACCGGCCACCCCGAAGCCGTCCTGGCCCGCGAACTGAGCCTCTGCTACACCTCGTTGACCCTGGTCACCGACCTGGACGCGGGCACCGAGACCGGTGAGGGCGTCTCCCACGACGAGGTCTTCCGGGTCTTCGCCGAGAACGTCGGCCGGCTGCGCGAGGTCCTCTTCGACGCGGTCGCCGCACTGCCCGACAACTCCACCCGCGACTGCCTGTGCACCGGCGCCCACGCCGGCTGGGACCTGGGCATCGAGCTGCCGTAACGCCCCGGGACGCGCTCGGCCTCCCCCTCCCGGGTGGCCGAGTTGTCCACAGGAGCGGGGCCGTCCACAGCCCGGAGCGGGCGGGCGGAGTCTTCCGGCACGGTGGTGATCAGCGGTTCACCCGACCCCTCACCCCCTGGCGGTGCCCATGCTCCGGACCACGCCCGCTCCCGCTTCCCCGGCCCTCCCCGATCCCCTCTCCCCGCCGCTGCCCGCTCCCCCGCCGTGTGACGTGCCGCACTTCGCACCGGTCCGGGCGCGCGGCGGCAGACACCGGTGGGGACGGCCCGCGCGGCAGCGCTTACTGGCCGCCGGCCTGGCACTGACCGCCGCAGCACTGGCCGGCGGGGCGTCGTACGGTGCCGTACGAGACGCTCCGGCCCCCGGCTGCCCGTCGGCGGCGACCCCGGGCGGGCGGTGACCATGCTCCAAGATCAAGTGGCCTCCACGCCGACCCCACGCGAGACTGCTGCGCATGGCGGGGCACCCGCCGCGCGCCAATGGGGGCGCGCCCACCGCACCGGTACCGCGGTTTCCGTCCCTACGGCCCGCACGCTCGGACCCCTCCCCCGGAACCTCCGATTCCGTGCCGACGCACCGGCTGCCGGATGGTTCATGTCACACGACTGGACACCTCCGCCCTGCCCTGCCGTAAGTTGCGGTGCTGATTGTTGGTGCACCGTCCGTAGTGAGCATGGAAAGAGGCTGTCAGGTGAGCGAGAGCAAGGGCGTCCTTCAGGGATTCAAGGAATTCCTGATGCGCGGCAACGTCATCGAACTCGCGGTCGCGGTCGTCGTCGGTGCGGCCTTCACCAACATCGTCAACGCGGTGGTGAAGGGCATCATCAACCCCATCGTGGGTGCGCTCGGCTCGCAGAACCTCGATCACTACCAGGCCTGCCTGACCGCCACCTGCGCCAAGGACCCGAAGACGGGCGCCTTCACCGACGGGATCTACATCCTCTGGGGCTCGGTGCTCAGCGCCGCCCTGACGTTCGTGATCACCGCCGCGGTCGTCTACTTCCTCATGATCCTTCCGATCAACAAGTGGAAGGAGCGCCAGGCGGCCCGTCAGGCCCTGGAGGCGGCCCCCGCCGACCCCACCGAGATCGAGCTGCTCACCGAAATCCGCGATGCACTGCTCGCCCAGCGCACGGCCGCACCGTCCGCGCCCGTATCCACCTCGGGCACGATCGGCATCCAGAAGACCCGCGAGTAGCAGACGCCGCCCGCGGCCGTCGGCCCACGCCGCCCCCTCACCTCGCTCAGAGGTGGTGGGGCGGCTTCTCGTCGAGGAAACGGGCCAGGTCGGCCGCACTGTCGCCCCCGGCCGGGCGCTCGCCCCAGCCACGGTCGGTGTCGTCCGAGGACTGCTGGCTCAGCGGGTCGTCGAAGATCAGCTTGGCTGCGGGGCGAGGGGTCGCGGGGCGGACGGCAGCCGTCTGCTCGGCGTCGGAGCCCTCGTGGGGCGCGGGCGTCGGCTCGGGTTCGGGGGTGGGGCTCACGTGTCCAGGGTACGGGCGGGGCGGGCGCGGGGAGGGGTCGACTGAGGTCGGGCCAGGGGGCTTGGACCGGCTGGCGGCTTGGTGCTGGGGTCAGGGGTGATGGAGCGCCCGGGCGCGGGCCGCGTCGAGGGGCGCGTCCTCAGGGATCTGGAGGTAGTGGTTCACCTGCCACGCCTGGGTGGTGCGGGCCTGCCGATTGGTGGTCTCCACCCACGGCGGGTAGACGCGAAACGCCCGCTTTCCGCCGGAGCCGTTCCGGGAAACGATGCCGCGCTCACAGAGCACCTCGCGCGGAAAGACGAAGTGCCCGAAGTAATCGCCCTCGCGAGTGCTGATGACGAAAAGATCCACCGGATCCGCGGCGTCGAACGGCTGAATCGGCCCGCCAGGGGTCCGCTTCCACACCGTGACGAACTGACCGACCTTTGTCGGGGTGGTCTTGGCGACCCGGAACCGGACGGCGGAGCCGTCGAGAGTGAATTCATGTGCCGCGTACTCAGCGCTCTCCGCTTCGGGAACCGGCCGTGAGCAGGTGAATCCGCAGGGGTCGTAAACCCGCTTCTTCGCCGCGAGGAGCTCGGCATGCAGGGATTCCCCCTCCGGCCAGGGCTCGGGAACTACGGACCGGCACTCCGAGGATTCTTCGGGCATTGTCACCATTCCCCCATCGTGTCATTGCCGCCCGCCGGACATTCCGGCGGGACGGGGGCACCGGTGCCCACGGCGGACGGTGGGCCCGGCCGGGGCGCCCCATCAGTGCGGCTGCCAAAGTAGATCGACTACTCCCAGGTCCACACCAAGACCACGGGCATCACCGACACGGTCAACCAGGACCAGCCCTACACCATCTACTGGCTGGACAAGGTTCCGATGACCCAGACCCTGAAGGGGACTTGGTCGTACGAAGGGGACTTGGTCGTACGAAGGGGACTCCGTCAAGGCCATCCCGGCGCGCGAGTTCACGGATGTCGAGGCCGACGTGACGTACACCGCGTACCGGAAGCAGTCCCGCCCGATGACCGAAGAGG
Source organism: Streptomyces sp. P9-2B-2 (assembly GCF_030406865.1). Taxonomy (NCBI): domain Bacteria; kingdom Bacillati; phylum Actinomycetota; class Actinomycetes; order Kitasatosporales; family Streptomycetaceae; genus Streptomyces; species Streptomyces sp. P9-2B-2. The sequence continues at coordinate 3,872,151 of NZ_CP129126.1, forward strand.
AGAAGACCACCCGCTGCGGCAACGCCAGCCCCTCCTGAGGCTGCCGGACACACAGCCCACCGTCCGCCTCTCCCCTCCCGAGGCGGGCGGCACGGGCTTCCGGCCCGGTGTGAACGGCGAGTTCTGCCACCGGTGACCGGGAGGCCGCACGTTCTCCGGCCGCCTCCCCGGCCGTCCATGTGAAAGTCCCAGGCCAGTGGCCTGGGACTTTCGCAATGGGGCGGGTGGACAGCGCGGCCGCCCGCCGTTCGCTGTTCGTCGGAGAGCGAGGACAAGTCGGGGCCGGACGGGAACCAAGGGAACTATTCGACCGACGCAGCGGACTTCTCGGGTGAGCCAGGCCGTCGGCCGCGACTGCCGGTCCTGGTTCGGTCGGGACCCTCGGAGCATCCGCGGCTTCCGCGGACGCCGCACCAGCCAAGGAGACACAGCAGATGCCGTTACGCGTACAGATCCTCATGTACGACGGGGTGGAGGAGCAGGACTTCATCGGGCCGCGTGACGTTCTCGGTCACGCCGAGCGTGCGGGCGGCCAGATACACACGACACTGGTGCGGCCATCGGCTCCTGGCAAGGTGACCTGCTTCTTCGGCACCGAAGTCACGGTGCCGGCCGCATGGGAGCCCACCGACGCCGATCTTCTGATCGTGCCGGGCGGCGGCGACCAGCTGATCCACGATCCGGATGTCCTGCGGAACCTCGTACGGGCGCAGCAGGCCGGAGTCACCGTCGCCGGTGTCTGCACAGGAGTCATGGTGCTGTCCGCGGCTGGCCTGACCAGCGGCCGCCCGTGCACGACACACCACCTCGCGAAGGCCGAGCTGGCCGCCCAGGGAGGCAAGGTGATCGACGCCCGAGTCGTCGACGACGGGAACCTGGTGACCGCGGGCGGTGTCACCAGCGGCATCGATCTGGCGCTCTGGATGATCACCCGCGAGTGCGGAGCCTCCCTCGCCACCGGCGTCGAGTCCGTCATGGAGTACGAGCAGCGCGGTGCCGTCTGGCGAAGCTCCTGATCGCCCTCGCAGGGGAGCGTCTGCGCTGAACTCGGCGTAGCGCAGCGGCAGTCCGCGGGCCACCACCGACGTGCGCAAGGGTTCGCCGGCCGGGCTCCGGCGTCGGCTGCACCGCGCGGCACCGTCCCGCGCATCGCACGCCCCGGGATCGAGCTGAGCGAACGCCCCCTGTCTCAGCGGCCCTTGTCGTGGGTGGGTATGGGGTGCGGGCGATGTCCGTCATGGGGCCGGGTCGGCGGTCCCTGTGACGCGCCGCTACGCCTGAGGGGCCACCTGCGATCGCTGCCGGGCAGGGGGTGGCGGGGGTGCGCGTACTCATGACGAGCCATGGGTCAGCGACCTTTCCGGTGGGGGCGGGGGTGGGGTGAGGGAAGAGGCCCGTGCCGGATGCTTGGGGCCGGCGCTTCACCCGTGCTCCAGGCTAGGCGCGGATGAGGCGAATGGCCCGTTTGGTGACCTGAGTGGGTGAGGGCGCGCTTCCCCCGAGCCCCGCACCCGCGCCGCGTCCGGAGCACCTGCCCTGCCCCACCGAGCCCCCGACCACCGCGTACCCAAGGCCCCAGGCTCCCCCCGCGCCACGCTCCCCAAGCGCCGCGCCCCCAAAGCCTGGGCCCCCGCCATGCCCCGAAACCACCGGGCCTCCCCCCGCGCCGCACTCCCCCGACGCGCCGCGCCCCCGCCACGCCCCAGCCCGCCAGATCCCCCGCCGGCTCTCCCCCAAGCGCCGTACTCCCCGAAAGGCCCCGCACCCCAGACCACACGCCCCCGAAGAGTTCCGCTGGGGCCCCCGCCCCCGTGAACCGACTCCCCCGAGAAGGTCACGCCCCCGCGAGCCCCTGTAAGGGCCTCGCCCGCTCCTGACGGCCCCCCTTGGCGTCAGGCCGCGTCTCGCGGAGAAAACAGGCCGCCGCCCGCTTGCCGCGATGGTGCGGTCAGTGGGCGGCGGACGGGACGCCCAGTGCCTCGTGCCACCACATGTCGCGGCCCGGCTTCCAGGAGACCGGGCGGGAGCAGCGGTTCACCACCAGGACGGTTCGGTCCATGGCGCCGTCCGCGGCCGCGCTGCGGGCCAGGGCGTGGTCGAGCAGGGGCTTCACCGGCCGTACGGCGCCGTCCCAGAACGCTGCGTCGGCCGTGATCAGTACCCGGGCCGAGGACTCACGGGTCCGCGCGACCAGTTCGGGCACCGTCAGGGAGACCGGCAGCGTGGCGCGTATCGCGTCCAGCCGCCCGCAGGCGAGCGTGGCGATCACCGACTCGGGCACCAGCGGCAGATGCACCGCGACCCGGTCACCGGCCCGTACGCCGAGCCGCCTGAGGACGGCGGCGGCGCGTTCGGCCTGGTCGAGGAGCATGCCGTGCGTCAGCTCCTCCTGGCGTCCGGGCTCCCCACTCCAGGTGAGGGCGATCCGCGACGCCTCCGGCTCTTGCACTTCCCGGGCGTCATCTGCATGCTCTGAAGTCACACGGCTCAACATGCGGTTCAGCATGGAGATCACCGATCAACGATCGCTGAACGTCCGTTGTACGGGGTCGACGCCACCCCTTCCCGCACCACGCGGCAGAGCGCTGCGGGCCCGGCCGCTTTCGGTCGCCGCACCGGCCGTCCCGGCTCATCTCTCCGGTTCCTGGCCGTGCGCGCAATCCGCTCCCGGGTTCCTGCCCCTTTCCGGTGCACTTCATCCCCCTCTCCCCTCCCATTTCTCGTTTTCCTCCGCCGGCGCGCGGCGGACCCGTGAGAGGCGGCCCTGTGCCCGTTTTGCCGAAACCCGAACCGCATTCCCACCTGGACGCGCGGGCCCGTTGGGCGCTGACTGCCGTCGCCCTCGGCGCGTTCTGTGTCCAACTGGACTCCTTCGCGCTGAATTCGGCGCTGCCGGTCGTCCGCGACGCGCTGCACGGTTCCGCGACGGCCACCCCCTGGGTCGTCAGCGGCTATCTCCTCGCCGCGGGGTCCCTGATGCCCCTCGCCGGTCGTCTCGGGGATCTGTACGGGCGGCGCCGGATGCTGACGGCCGGGCTGATGCTGTTCGGTGTCGCCGCTGCGCTGTGTGCGCTCGCGCCGTCGCTGCCGCTGCTGGTCGCGGCGCGGGTGGTGCAGGGTGCGGGCGGTGCGCTGATCATGCCCGTGGGGCTGGCCCTGCTGACGCACGCCTGTCCCCCGGGGCGCGGACGCCGGGCGATGGGGCAGGCGCTGGGGCTGGCCGGACTGGCCACCGTCTGCGGTCCGTTCATCGGCGGTGTGCTGGCCCGGTCCGTGTCGTGGCGGGCCGTCTTCTGGCTGACGGTGCCGCTGGTGGTGGTCGCCGCGATGGGTGCCCGACGGGCGGCGGAGTCCCGCGATCCGGATGCCGGGGCGTCCCTCGACATCGTCGGTGCGGTCGCCGCGACGGGCGTTCCGGCCTGCCTGGCCTGCTGGTTGGAGCATGTCGCGGCCTGGGGATGGGCGGTCGGCGCGGTGCTGCTGGGCGCGCTGTTCGTGGGGGCCGAGCGGCGTTCGCCCGCCCCGTTGGTGGACCTCGCCCTGTTCCGCAACCGCCCGTATGTGGCATTGACGGTGGCCGGTGCGATCGCCAACTCGGCGACCGTGGCGCTCTGGTACGTGGTCCCGTGGACGCTTCAGCAGGCCGCTGGGTGGTCGGTGCGGGACGCGGGGGTGGCCCTTGTCGTTCCGGCGGGCGCGCTGGCCGTCGGCGGCCCGCTGGCCGGGCGGGTGCGTCCGGCGGTGGCGGTGCCGGTGATGGCGGCCTGTCTCGCCGCCGCGGCGGTCGCGCTGGCGGCCACCGCCGCATCCCGTACGGGTATGCCCGCCCTGCTGGTGGCCTCGACGGTGGCCGCGGCCACGCTCGGGGTGGCAGGCGGGCTGGCGCTCACCGGCACGCAGGCGGTGGTGCGCCGCGCGCGGGCGGGCGAGGCGTCCGGGGTGACCAAGGCCGTGATGACGGCCACGGCGGGGGCCGGACTCGCCCTCACCGGCGCGGGGGCGGGCGGCGGCACCCGCCCGTCCCTGCTGCTGCCTGCCGCGGTCTGCCTGGCCACGGGCGCAGCGCTTGTGCTGGTGCTCGGGCTCGCCCTCACACTTGGGCGGGTGCGCGTACGTGCACGCGCCCGGGTGGCTGTAAGCGGCGGGGTCGGCGCGCGCGGGACAGGGGCGCGCCGGTCAGACGAGCGCCGGTCAAGCGAGCGCCCGTCGGGCCGACGCGGGTGAGGGTGTCGTACGGGACGGATGCCGTACGGGGCAATGCTGCGGACAGCGCCGTACGGCGGTGAGGCGGTAAGGCAGTGAGGCGGTAAGGCAGTAAGGCGCCGGTGAACGGGCGCACCGGCCCAGGCGCTTACTGCGTGCCCGCACCCACCGCGTCGTACCCACCGATGACGTCGCAGACTTCGGCGAACCCGCGCGCCTCCAGCAGTGCTGCCGCGATCACCGACCGGTTGCCGCTGCGGCAGTACAGGACCACCGGGCGGGACGGGTCCAGTTCGGCGATGCGGTGGGCCAGGCCGGCCAGGGGGAGGTTGCGGGCGCCGGGGAGAGCACCTGCCTCGTACTCGGCCGGGTTACGGACGTCGATCAGCTGGATGTCGGTGGTTACGGAGTCGGTGGTTACGGAGTCGGTGGGCAGCGAGCCCTTCGGTATGGAGCCCGACGGTGTGGGGTCGGCCGACGTCACGTCCGTCTGTGCGACGCCGCCCATCCGGCCCCCCTCGGCCTCCGCCACCCCCGCCAACCGGGCCTCTCCCAACCCCAGTTCCTCATGGCGGATGCGTCGGCTACTGCTGCTGAGCTCCGGCATGCGGTCCAGTACGGCGGTCGGGTCGGGGAGGTGGCCGAGGACGTGGTCGTAGCCGATGCGGGCGAGGCGGAGGCGGGCTTCCTGTTCGGTGCCGGGGTCGGCGAGCAGCACGATGGGGGTGCCCGGGGTGACCACGCTGCCGGCGTATTCGGCGAAGCGGGTGTCGAGGCTCGTGTGGAGTGAGCCGGTCAGGTGCGCGCGGGTGTAGGCGGCCAGTGGGCGGCAGTCGAGGAGGACGGCGCCCTGCCGGTCGCGGGCCGCGAGGGCCTCGTCCAGGGTGAGGGCGGGCGGCGGGCCGGGCTCCAGGAGGGGGTGGCCGTCGCGGTTGAGTGCCGCGTCGTGGGCGAAGTAGCCGGGGGTGGCGGGCTGTCCCGCGGTGACCAGGCGGATGAAGTCGTCCACCGGCATGGGCTGGAGGGCGTAGTTGTACCGGCGCTGGTCGCCGATGGTGGAGCTGGTTTCGCTGGAGAGGCTGCGGCCGCAGGCGGAGCCGGCGCCGTGTGCGGGAAAGACCCGGGTCGCGTCCGGGAGGGTGAGGAGTTTGGTGTGCAGGGAGCGGTGCAGACGGGCGGCCATGTCCTGCGGGGTGTGCCCGGCGGCGGAGAGCAGGTCGGGGCGGCCGACGTCGCCGACGAAGAGGGTGTCGCCCGTGAGCACGCCGAACGGCACGTCGTCATCGGGGTGTTCGCGCAGGACCAGACAGATGGATTCGAGGGTGTGGCCGGGGGTGGCGAGAACGGTGAGGGTGACCCCCTGGCCGTCGTCCGCGCCCAGTGAGATGCGCTCGCCGTCCCGTAACCGCCGTACGGGGAAGCCGGTTTCGGCGGCCTCACCGAAGGCGATGGTGGCGCCGGTGGCCCGCGCGAGTTCGAGGTGGCCGGAGAGGAAGTCGGCGTGAATGTGCGTCTCGATGACGAGTTCGATCCGCAGGCCGGCGGCTTCGGCGTCGTGCAGGTAGTCGTCGATGTCGCGGCGCGGGTCGACGAGGACGGCGCGTCCGGTGGTCTTGTCGCCGATCAGATACGACGCCTGGGAGAGGCAGTCGAGGTAGTACTGCGCGAAGTGCACGGTCGGCCTCCAGGGGTGCGCGGGGCCCGTGCGCGGCGGCCGGGGCCCGTTCGGGCAGGGTGCGTTGTGCGGATGCACGGATGTACGTACATTAGGTAGCCGGACGGCGGGCGACAAGCCGCGCAGGCCTGGACGCCCCGTCATCCCGTATGGAGCCGTCATCAATTGATCGGGCATCAACTGGCCGGTCGAGGCTTGCGAGCGGCGTCCAGCGCACCGGCATCACCCCGCACCCCCCGTACGCCCGCGGAGGAATCCACCATGACGACCGAGCCGCCGCACGGCGCGCACGGGCCGCGTCCCCTGGACCGGCGCTCGCCGCTGCCCCTGTGGGCGCAGCTCTCCGCCGATCTGCGCCGCCGGATGGAAGCCGGCGCGTTCCGGGCGGAGTTCCCGGCCGAGCACCGGCTCACCGGCCAGTACGAGGTCAGCCGGCACACCGTCCGGGAGGCGCTGCGCAAACTGCGCGCCGAGGGCCTGGTGATCGCCGAACGCGGCCGGGCCAGCCGGCTGGACACCCGTCGCATCCAGCAGCCGCTGGGCTCGCTCTACAGCCTCTTCCGTGAGCTGGAGGGCCAGGGGGTGGAGCAGCGCAGCGAGGTGCTGCGGCTGGAGCGGACCGTGGACGGGACGGTCGCCGGGCATCTGGGGCTGGTCCCGGAGGCGCCGCTGGTCGTACTGGAGCGGCTGCGGCTCGCGGACGGTGAGCCGCTCGCGCACGACACCGCGTATCTGCCCGCCGAGGTTGCCGAGCCGCTGCTGGAGGCCGACTTCGGGCACACCTCGCTCTACGGCGAGCTGACGCGGCGCTGCGAGGTGAAGGTCACCGGTGGCCAGGAGCGGATCCAGCCGTTCCTGCCGGACATCCGGCAGGCGTGGCTGCTGGGGCTGGCCGACCGGGAGGCGGCGTTCGCCATCGAGCGGCTCGGGCAGGCCGGGGAGCGGCCGGTGGAGTGGCGCGAGACGGTGGTGCGCGGCGACCGGTTCACGTTCGTCGCGGAGTGGTCCGGCGACAGCCGGGCCGTCGCCCTTGCGCCGCGGGCCTCGTGTCCGTCCTCGTAGCCCTGGCGGCGCTGCCGTGCGGGTTGCTGATCGGGCTGCTGCTGGGTGCGCTCGGCGGCGGCGGTTCGGTGCTGGCGGTACCGGCACTGGTCTATCTGCTGGGGCAGTCGCCGCACGAGGCGACCGCGGGGGCGCTGGTCGTCGTCACGGTCGGCGCGGTGACCGGGCTGCTGTGTCATGGCCGGGCCGGGCGGGTCCGGTGGGCGGCCGGTGCGGCGTTCGGCGCCCTGGGGACGGCGGGCAGCTACCTCGGCTCCCGGTGGAGCGCGACCATGGACCCCACGGTGTTGATGGCGGCGTTCTCGGGGCTGTTGCTCGTGGTGGCGGCGATGTTGGTGTTACGGGGGCGGGGCGAGCGGCGCACGGCGGCCGAGACCCGTCCCTTAGGGGAACCGAGGGAGGGCACGCCGTTACGGGACGCGCCGGAGGCTGTGCCCTTACGGGGGGCCGGGGAGAGGGATTCCTTGGCGGAGCCCGGGGAGAGGTTGTCCCCGCAAGAGCCCGCAGAGACGCTCCCCTCGCAGAAGCCCTCGGAGACCGCGCCCTTACGGGACACCGCCGTCCCGGCCCCCTCCAGCAAGACGAACGGCTTCGCCCGCCCCGCGCCCCCGCGGCCCGTCCGCTTCGCCGTGACCGCCTCCGCCGTCGGGCTGCTCACCGGGTTCTTCGGGGTCGGTGGCGGTTTCGTCGTCGTGCCGGCCCTCACTCTGGTGCTGGGGCTGGAGATGCCGGTCGCGATCGGCACCTCGCTTCTCGTCATCCTCATCAACTCCCTTACGGCGCTGGCCACCCGGGCCGGCACCGGGTCCCTGGACTGGCCGCTGCTGGCCGGCTTCGCGGCCTGTGCGGCGCTCGGCAGCCATCTCGGCAACCGCCTCACCACCCGGCTGCGCCCGCAGGTGCTGGCCACGGCCTTCGCCTGCCTGGTCACCGTCCTCGCCGTCATCATGGCGGCCACCGCACTGCCCCGTCTCTGGTAGCCACACGCCCCGTCCCTCGCCCCCGTCCCCCGTCACCGACCACCCGATTCCCACCACCTCCAGGAGGAAGCACATGGCCCCCGCACCCGCCGCCCCGTCCCATCACCAGGTCCTCATCGTCGGCGGCGGCACCGCAGGCATCACCGTCGCCGCCCGGTTACGCCGTGCCGGTGTGCGGGACATCGCGCTGCTGGAGCCGTCCGAGACGCACTGGTACCAGCCGTTGTGGACGCTGGTCGGCGGCGGTCAGGCGCCGCTGCGTGCCTCGCTGCGCACCGAGGCGGAGGTCATACCGCCGGGGGTGCGCTGGCTGCGGGAGCGTGCCACCGCCGTGGACCCGACCGCGCGGACGGTGACCACCGCCTCGGGCCGGGTCCTCTCCTACGGGCGGCTGGTGCTCGCGCCGGGTCTCCAGCTCGACTGGGACGGGGTGCCTGGTCTCGCCGAGGCCCTCGGCCACGGCGGGGTGAGCAGCAACTACCGGCCCGATCTCGCGCCGCTGACCTGGGATTTGATCCGCCGGATGCGGAGCGGCACGGCGGTGTTCACCATGCCGTCCGGGCCGGTGAAGTGCGGCGGCGCCCCGCAGAAGATCGCGTATCTGGCGGCGGATCACTGGCGTAAGCGGGGGGTGCTGGGGGCGATCCGCACGATTCTGGTGCTCCCGGAGCCCGCGATGTTCAAGGTGCCGGTGTTCTCCCGTGCGCTGACGGAGACGGCCCGGCGGTACGGCATCGAGGTGCGGCTGAGTTCGGAGATGACCCGCCTCGACGGTGCGGCGCGCGAGGCGGTGATCACCGATCACACCACCGGCAAGGCCGAGACCGTGCACTACGACCTGCTGCACGCCGTACCGCCGCAGCGCGCCCCCCAGTGGCTGGCGGACGGCCCGCTCGCCGACCCCGACTCCCCGTACGGGTACGTGAAGGCCGACCGGGAAACACTCCAGCACCCGGATTTCCCGAATGTGTTCGTGCTCGGCGATGTCGCCAATCTGCCGACGTCGAAGACGGGCGCCGCGATCCGCAAACAGGCTCCGGTCGCGGTCGCCAATCTCCTCGCCGGGCTGCGCGGCCGTCCCGCGACCGCCCGCTACGACGGCTACACCTCCTGTCCGCTGGTCACCGCCCGGCACAAGATGCTGCTCGCCGAGTTCGACTACGACCTTCAGCCCACCCCTTCGATCCCCTTCCTCGACACCACCCGGGAACGCACCGACATGTGGTTCCTCAAGCGCTACGGGCTGCCGCAGCTCTACTTCAAGGGCATGCTCAAGGGCCTGGCGTAACCACACCCCCCACCGGGCAGGGCTCATGCAAGGGGCGCACCTCCCCCCTAGGGGACCGCCCCCTACCCCCGCCCTAAGCCCCCGTCATCTCCGCCACCACACACGCCACGTTGTCCGGCGCCCCCGCCTCGCGGGCCAGCCGGATCAGTTCGCGTACGGCCTGGTCGGGGCCGTCGGCCGCGGTCAGCACCTGCTGGATGGTCCCGGCCGGCACCATCCCGGTCAGGCCGTCGGTGCACAGCAGATAGCGCTCCCCCGGCCGGGCCTCCAGGAGTTGCAGATCGGGGGCGAACTCGGTGGTCCCGTCGAGCGACCGCAGCAGCTGGGCGCGCTGCGGATGCGAGGCGGCTTCCTCGGGGGTGAGCCGGCCCTCGTCGATCAGCGACTGGACCAGGCTGTGGTCGTGGGTGATCTGGAGGAGGCCGGAGTCGCGCAGGACATAGGCGCGGGAGTCCCCGACGTGCAGCAGCGCCAGCTGGGTGCCGGAGCGGAGCAGCGCGGTGAGGGTGCAGCCGGTCGTTCCCTCCGCCGCCGGGGCCGCGCGATGGTCGCCGCCGGCTCGGTGGGCGCGATGGGCTCGGTGGGCTCGGTGGGCCGCCTCTTCCAGGGCGCCCAGCAGGTCCGCCGAGGTCAGGTCCTGGTCCTCCAGGCCCTTGAGTGCGTCGATGGCGGCCTTCGCGGCCTGGCCGCCGTCCGGGCCGTAGCCGTCGGCCACGGCCAGCAGCCGTGGTCCGGCGTACGCGGCGTCCTGGTGCGCCGGGCGCACCAGCCCCTGGTCGGTCAGGGCGGCGCAGCGCATCGTCAGGGGAGTGTGTGGTGTGGTCATGGCGGTGTTCTTCCTCTCCAACTGGTCGACGAGGAAGGCGGCGAGGTCCCGGCGGGCCGCGGTGTCGGCCTCGACCTGCGCCCAGTACGCGGCGACCGCCACGGCCGCCGCGTCCGGTGCCAGCTCGCACACCTCGCGTATACGGGCCAGCGGCATACCGAGCCGGCGCAGCCAGGCCACCAGCCGGGCCCGCTCCAACTGGGCGGGGGCGTAGTGGCGGTAGCCGCTGTGCGGGTCGACATGGGCCGGGGGCAGCAGGCCGAGCTCGTCGTAAAGGCGCAGCGCCTTCGGCGAGAGCCGGGAGGCCCGTGCGAACGCCCCGATGGTCAGCAGCTCAGCGTCGTCGTACGGCGCCGTGCGCCCGTCTCCGTCCACCCGTCCGTCCTCCTCGTACCGGGCACTTCGCCCGGCACGCCCGATGCTGGGGCTTGCCCCAAGGGCAAGGTCAAACACGGCCAACGCCCCGCCCGAACCGACCCGGCCCCCCACTCACACCCGCCGCAGCACCGCCCCCGTCACCCCTTCCCCCCGCCCCCCAACCGACTGAGCGCCGCCGCCGTCAACGCCTCCACGCCCATGCCGAGCGTCGGCTGCACCACGGGAACGAAGTGCGGCGAATGGTTCGACGGGATGTCCTGGGCGAGCCGCCCGGCCGCCATTGCTGTCCGGAACTGCTCCGGGTCCCAGCCGCCCAGCCACCAGTAGTAGAGCGGGGCCCCGGCGGCGGTCGCCAGCAGGCCGGCGTCCTCGCTGCCGGTGGCCGCTTCGTAGGCGAACAGGCGCTGTGCGCCGAAGAGTTCGGTGAACTGCTCGTTGACCTCCCGCAGGGTCGTGGCGTCGTTGACGGTGACGGGGAAGGAGTCCAGGAGCTCGGTGTCGGGTGCGCGGTCGGCACCGGAGGCGGCGGCCTCGGCGCGCGCGATGCGGTCGATGGCGGCGAGCACGGCGGTGCGGACCGTTTCATCGAAGGTGCGGACGCTGAGCCGTACGACGGCGCGGTCGGGGATCACATTGGCGGAGTCCCCGGCGTGGAAGGAGCCGACCGTGACCACCGCCTGGTCCTTCGGGGCGACTTCGCGGGCCACTACGGACTGCACCCGCTGGACGAAGGACGCCGCCATCAGGATCGGGTCGGTGGTGGTCTCGGGGCGTGAGCCATGGCCGCCGGTGCCGTGGAAGGTGATCTCCAGGCTGTCGGCGGCCGCCATGCAGGGGCCGGGACAGTAGGCGATCAGTCCGGCGCCGAGCGGGGCGACATGCTGGGCCAGCACGACATCGGGGGTGGGGACCAGACCGTCGCTGTAGAGGCCGGCGTCGAGCATGGCGCGGGCGCCGCTGCCGACCTCCTCGGCGGGCTGGAAGAGCGCGATCAGGGTGCCGGACCAGTGGTCCCGGCCCGCCGCGAGCAGGTCGGCGGCGCCCAGCAGGCAGGTCACATGGACGTCGTGCCCACAGGCGTGCATCCGGCCGGGGACCGTGGAGGCGTAGTCCAGGCCGGAGTTCTCGGTGACGGGCAGCGCGTCCATGTCGGCGCGCAGCAGGACCACGGGCCCGGGGCCGTTGCGCAGTACGCCGACGACGCCGGTTTCGGCGATGCCGGTGGTGACGTCATAGCCGCAGGCGGTCAGCCGGCGGGCGGCCTCGGCGGCCGTACGGGTCTCCTGGAAGCCGAGTTCGGGATGACGGTGCAGGTCTTTGTAGAGGGCCACGAGGTCCGCGAGACGGTCGTCGAGCGGGGCCAGGACGGCAGCGGGGGCGGAGCTGCCGCGGGGGTCGGCGTTAGCGGTCGTACCTGTCGTATCGCTGTCGCTCATACATGCATTCGACCATGAAACCGCCCGCCGGCACCGGGCGATGGCCCCGGCATTCCCCGGAGCCCGCCCCTAAGGGCACCGGACCCGCCCTGGCCGGACTTCGCGGTTGCCGTTGCCTCCGTTCGTGACACCGGAGCCCGGGGCTGCAACGGTGGATCACCGCCTGCGACCGGGATCAGCGAGACCGAGCCGATGACTGGAGGCTGACGTTGGCCACTTCCCCCGACCGACCGACCGGCGAGCCCCGCGACCTCATGGCTCCTCTGATGGACCTGGCGCTGAGCCATCTCTTCTCCGCCGCCCTGCGCACGGCGGCGCACCACCGCCTCGCCGACCATCTCGCCGGGGGGCCGCGCACCGCCGAGCAGCTGGCCGCGACGACCGGCACCCATGCCCCGCATCTGCGCCGCGTACTGCGCTACCTCGCCACCCGCGGCATCTTCCGGGAGGACGCCGCGGGCGCCTACCATCTGACGCCCGCCGCCCAGCCGCTGCGTACGGATGTCCCCGACTCGCTGCACGCCGCCGTGCTGATGACGACCGACGAGCTGTTCCTGCGCGCGTCGGCCGCCATGCCGGAGGCCGTGGAGCACGGCGGCGCGTCCTTCGAGCGGATCTTCGGGGCGCCGCTCTTCGCGCATCTGATGTCGGATCCGGCCGACCGCCGGCTCTTCGACGACGGGATGTCATCGCTGTCCGCCCCGGTGGACGAGGCGGTGGCCGCCGCCTACCCCTTCCCCGCGACCGGCACGGTCGTGGACATCGGCGGCGGCCGCGGCGGTCTGCTGCGCGCCGCGCTGAGCCGCTACCCGCAGCTGACCGGCGTGCTCTTCGACCAGGCGCCGCCGCTGTCCCACCATCTCCTGGACGGCGACGAGTTGAAGGGCCGCTGGCGCACCCAGGAGGGCGACTTCTTCGCGTCCGTACCGGAGGGCGGTGACCTCTACGTCCTCAAGCACGTGCTGCACAACTGGGCGGACGAACCCTGCCGGCGCATCCTGCGCAGCTGCCACCGGGCGATGACGGCCGGCAGCCGGCTGCTGGTCATCGAATCCGTGCTGCCGCCGGGCAACGCCCCGCACTTCGGCAAGACCATGGACGTCGCGATGATGGCGCTGCTCGACGGGCGGGAGCGCACCGCGCAGGAGTTCGCGACGCTGCTGTCGGCCGGCGGATTCCGGCTGACGCGGGTGCTGCCGACCTCGGCCTTTCCCTCGATCGTGGAGGCGGTCGCCGAGTAGCCGCCGGCCCCGGGACGACACGCCGCGCCCCGCTCCCCTCGTCGGCGGTACCGCCGGCCCGCGCTCTACTGAGGGCGGCCTCATCGGCCGACGAGAGGAGCTGACGTGCCGGTCCTCATGCAGGCGCGCCGCCGCGACGAGCGGCACCGCGCCGCCACGCCGCTGGAGCTCTTCTTCGACCTGTGCTTCGTGGTGGCGGTCGCCCAGGCCGGCCGCCAGCTGGCGCACGGGCTCGCCGAGGGGCATCCGGGGCACGGCATCTCCGGCTATCTGATGCTCTTCTTCGCCGTCTGGTGGGCCTGGATGAACTTCAGCTGGTTCGCCTCGGCGTACGACACCGATGACGTGCTCTATCGCGTGGTGACGCTCGTCCAGATGGCGGGGGTGCTGATCCTGGCCGCGGGCGTGCCGCGGGCCTTCGCGCACAGCGACTTCACCGTCATCTGGTTCGGGTACCTGGTGATGCGGCTGGCGATGGTCACCCAGTGGCTGCGGGCCGCCCACGGCAGCCAGGGAGCCGGGCGGCGTACCGCGCTGCGCTACGCCCTGGGGGTGACGGTGTGCCAGATCGGCTGGCTGGGTCTGCTGGTGCTGCCCGAGCACGACATCCCCTGGGTGTTCGTGGTCGTGGGCCTCCTGGAGCTGGCGGTCCCCGCGCTGGCCGAACGGGAGCGGCAGACGACCTGGCATCCGCATCACATCGCCGAGCGCTACGGCCTGTTCACCATCATCGTGCTGGGCGAGACGATCGCGGCCGCCACTTTGGCCGTGCAGGCGGCGCTGGACAGGAACGACGCGCTCGACACGCTGCTGCCGATCGCGGGCGGCGGGCTGCTGCTGGTCTTCGCCGCGTACTGGATCTATTTCGCGGTGCCCATCCACCTGCACCTCCGCTCGAACCGTCAGGCGTTCCTGTGGGGCTATGGGCACTACCTGGTGTTCGGCTCGGTGGCCGCGGTCGGCGCGGGCATCGAGGTCGCGGTGGCGGAGTCGTTCGGCCGGGCGCAGCTGTCGGCGTTCGCGGCGGCCGCCTGTGTCACGGTGCCGGCGGCGCTGTTCCTGCTCACGGTGTGGCTGATCCACTCACGGCACCAGAAGCGCGGCCCGGCCCAGCAGCTGGTGCTGCCGGTGTCGGCGCTGCTGGTCCTGGCGTGCACCTTCGCCGGGCACGGGGCGGTCCTGGCGACCGGGCTGGTGGCCTCCGCCACCGTGGCGGTCGGCGCCACCCTCGCCTCCCGTCAGGGCACCGCCCTGGTGGAGTGAACGGCCCGGCGTCACCCATCTCGACGATCCCCCCGGCACCGATCTCGCCGAAGGTGCGGCCGCCCGCCCCCGCGAGCCTCCGGAGCCGCCGTTGTCCTCCCCCGCCGACGGACCTGACGCCCCGTCCAGCCCCGTGCCCACCCCGTTCCGACCCTGATCCCGCATCAGATTCGGCCATCTTCACCTTCCGCCGGCCGAGGGCCCCGTCATCAGCACGGGCGCGGCCCCCAACCCACCCCATTGCCCGTCAATTACCTACCAATGGACCCCACTTCCCGCCACTTCGGGCTCTTGTTCCCCACTGTTCACACAGGCCAGCGGAGGCGCAGGGACGCGGAAGCGGTAGGGTGCAGATTGCCCTTTTTATGACAGGGGGTGTCCTTGTGGGAGACCCGCAGGAAGCCCCGGGACCGACCGCCGTCCGTACCTGAGGAGACGCCAGCCATGGCCCGCCATGCTCAGTCCCGCGCCCCGCGGACAAGACTGTCCCGGCGCAGCAAGGCCGTGAGCGGTCTCGCCCTCTCCACCCTGGTCGGCACCGCCCTGTGGGCGTGGCCGGCCTCGGGCGACGACCACAACAGCGGGACCGACGCCAAGAGCACCATGTCGACGACGGCTTCCGGCCCGGACACGCCACGTACGCCCGTGTCCGCGCCGAAAACCGCCCCGAACGCCGCACCGAACGCCCCGGCCGGACGGCCGATCCCGGGCCTCAGTGACGCGGCCAGGAAGCGCATACCGGCCGACTCCCGCCAGGTACTGGTCGTCACGGGCAAGGACATGGACTCCTTCCAGTCCCGCGTCGTCCTCTACACCCGCGAGGAGGGCTCGGACGCCTGGGAGCCGGGCCCCACCTGGTCCGCGCACAACGCCGCCCGCGGCTGGACCGCCGACCACCGCTACGGCGATCTGCGCTCGCCCATCGGGGTCTACCCCCTCACCGACGCGGGCGGCCTGCTGGCCCCGCCCGGGGGCACCAAACTCCCCTACGACCGCAACGGCAGCTTCGTCGCCGACGGCACCGGCGTCGAGGGCGAGCCGCTGGCCGGCGCCTTCGACTACGTCATCGCCATCAACTACAACCGCGCATCGGGGACCTCCCCCCTGGACCAGCAGCGCCCGTGGGGCGCCGCCAAGGGCGGCGGCGTCTGGCTGCACGTCGACCACGACGGCCCCACCCAGGGCTGCATCAGCCTCAAGCCGAAGGTGATGCGGGAACTGCTGCGCACCCTCGACCCCGACCTGCACCCGGTCATCGTGATGGGACCGGCCGATTACTGAGCAGCCGACCGGCCGGCCGCACCCCACGGGGCCGCAGGACGCCCTCACCGACGTCCTCGGCCTCCGGGTCGGCCACGCCCAGCGCATCGGCGACGGCTACCTGACCGGCACCACCGTCGTCCTGGCCCCCGAGGGCGGCGCCGTCGCTGCCGTCGACGTACGCGGTGGCGGCCCCGGCACCCGGGAGACCGACGCGCTGGACCCGCGCAACCTCGTCCAGCGCGTCGAGGCACTGGTGCTGACCGGCGGCAGCGCCTTCGGTCTTGACGCCGCGTCCGGTGTCGCCGCCTGGCTGGAGGACCAGGGCCGGGGCTTCCGCGTCGGCCCGGACCCCGCCCAGGTCGTCCCCGTCGTCCCGGCCGCGGCCCTCTTCGACCTGGGCCGCGGCGGCAACTGGCGGGCCCGCCCCGACGCCGCCCTGGGCCGGGAGGCGGCCGCCGCCGCGGCGGCCACCGAGCCCGGCGCCCCCGTCGCCCGGGGCAACACGGGCGCCGGCACGGGCGCGGTAGCAGGCGGCCTCAAGGGCGGCACCGGCACCGCGAGCGCCGTCCTCCCCTCGGGCGCCACCGTCGCCGCCCTGGCCGCCGTCAACGCCGCGGGCTCCGTCACCGACCCGCGCACCGGCGCCCTCTACGGCCATCTGTACGAGGACCCCACCGCCCTGCCGCCCCCCGAGGTCCACGCCGCCGCCCTGCGCCGCCTGGCCGAGGCCCGGGAAACCTCCCTGACACGTTCGGCGGCGTCCGTCGGCCCCCCGCTCAACACCACCCTCGCCGTGGTCGCCACCGACGCCACCCTCACCCGCGCCCAGGCCCACAAACTCGCCGGCACCGCCCACGACGGCCTGGCCCGCGCCCTCCGCCCCGTCCATCTCCTCTCCGACGGCGACACGGTCTTCGCCCTGTCCACCGCCACCCGCCCCCTCACCCCCGAAGCCCCCCTCACCGACCCCGCCTTCGGTATCCACACCGAAGCCGGCGCCCTGAACGAGATCCTCGCCGCCGGCGCAGACGTCCTGACCCGCGCCGTGATCAACGCCGCCCTGGCAGCAGAAACGGTGCGCGGTCCCGGCGGCATCTTCCCGTCCTACCGCGACCTGTACGGAACGGCCTGACGGCGAAACAGGCACCCCCACGCCCGCACGCCCGCTCGCCCGCTCGCCCAAAATCCTCAAACCCCCACCGCCCCCAACACCGACCCCGCCGCGTACGTCACCCCCATGGCCACCACCCCACCCCCCACATTCCGCAACACCGCCCGCCCCACCGGCGCAAACCCCATCCGCGCACTGCTCCACCCGCACAACCCCAGCGCCGCAACCACGGCAACCACCGTGATCCACAACCGATACGCGGTCGGCGGCAGCACAATCGCCAGCAACGGCAGCAACGCCCCCACCGTGAAGGCGAGAAAGCTCGCCCCCGCCGCGTGCCACGGATTGGTGAGTTCGTCGGGGTCGATGCCCAACTCCACCTCGGCATGGGCCCGCAGCGCATCGTGCTCGGTGAGCTGCTCGGCCACCTCCCGGGCGAGCTGAGCGTCCAGCCCCTTGCCCTCCAACATCTGCGTCAGCTCGATGAGTTCCGCCTGCGGCTCGGTCGCCAGCTCCCGCTTCTCCTGCGCCAGCGCGGCCTTCTCCGAATCGCGCTGAGTGGAGACCGACACATACTCACCGGCCGCCATCGACAGGGAACCGGCCAGCAGCCCCGCCAGCCCCGCCGTCAGCAACGCGCCCCGTTCGTCGGTGGCTCCGGCGACCCCGACGACGAGTCCGGCGGTGGAGACGATGCCGTCGTTGGCCCCGAGTACCGCCGCCCGCAGCCAGTTGAGCCGGCTGCCGAGTCCGCCGCCGTGCGCCTCGTCGTGGTCCGGTGTCTGCAAGGTCATCGGCCGAGCGTCTCACCCGTACCGGCCGTGCCCCGCTCGACGCCCCCGCGCCACCCCGGAATGGCCGGTGATAGAAACGGCTTATGTCCGCACCGCCCCCCTCACCGCCTCCCCCGCCGCCACCGCCCACGCTCGTCCAGTCGGCCCCCCGCAAGCCGGCGCCCCGTCGCCGACTGTGGTGGCACCGGCTGATATTCGGGCTCTGGTACCGCCCGGTGGAGGTGCTGGACGAGGCGCGGGACCGCAGCGCCTGGGGTGCGGCGGTGCTGCTGTCGCTGATCAGCGGCGCCATCGGGGTGCTGTCGGTGGACGCGTTCCACACCCAGTGGGCCGTCGACCACACCGCGGGTCTCCAGCTCATCGGGCTGGCCGAGGCGGGGGTGCTGGCCGCCAGCTTCGTGCTGGGCGCGGTTGCCCATGCGATCGCCCGCACGCTGGGCGGCATAGGCCGCTTCGCGCCGACCGCGAGCCTGTTCATCGTGCTCTTCTGGGTGACGGATCTGCCGCGGCTGGCGATCGCCGCCTGGCTGCCGACCGACGCCACCTTCGTCCAGGCCGCGACCTGGACGACGTGGGGCTTCGGCTATGTCCTCGCGATATTGCTCATACGGGGCCAGCACCATCTGTCGACGTGGAAGTCGGCGGCCGCGGTCTCCGTACAGATGCTGGCCGCCCTGGCCCTGCTGCGGCTGGGCCCGATCCGCTGAACCCGGGGCCGGCCCACGCGGCCGGTCCCTCCACCCGGCCCCCCACGGCGGGCGCAAGAACTACGACCGGCTCGCAGACGACCAGCTCGAAGACGACCGGCTCAACTACAGCCGTCGCGACCACGACCGGGCGCCACTACAGCCGACGCCACCACGACTTGGCGCCACTACAGCCGACGCCCTACAACCGGCTCAACTACGGCTGCTGAGCTGCCGTACGAGCCCCTCGAAAGCCGCCCGCTCGGCGGCACTCAGCTCCACGCACTCCGACGGCGGCCCGCCCGGCCCGGTCTGCCGCGGTACCGATCCGAGCAGCTCCGGCTGTGCGGGCAGCCCCACCCCGGGCAGTTCCTCCGGCCCGGGTGCGGCGAACGAGCCACCTGGTGCGAAGCGTCCCCGCGACGCGTACCGTGCCCGCATCTCCCGCTGGTCCCGCCGCAGGGCGGCCTCGTACCGGCCCCGTCGCAGCAGTCTGGTGATCCCGATGGCCCAGATGACGCCCACGGCGACAAAGACGCCGAGGCCGATCTGCTGGAGAATCGAAGCGGAGGGAAGCATGTGGTCCTCCCGGAGGGGTGAGGCGCTGGGGGCCAGGACTTGTCGGTGGACGCCGCGGACTGATCCGGGCCGATCCGAAAGAAACAGCCCGGAGGCCAGTAGACACCACGCTTCGGGACTTCCGACAGGAGATCTTGGGCCGTACGTCCCGAAGTGACACATCTCCTATGACATATCGCCACATTCCCGGCACGACCCATGAAGGCGCCACCCCATGAGGCCGCCCCGGCAGGGTTGCCCCTGCCCCGTTGGACACCCCGGAAGCTTCCGCCCGGCGAAGATCGTCCCGGACGATGACGTCACCCGTCCGCGACGTGAGGAGTACGCACGTGCCGCAGCCGCACCGGCCACAGCCCCGGCCGCCCGCCGACGCCGCCCCCGGGCCTGCCGACGCCACCCGGCCCGGTGCACCGCCCGCCCGCGCCCTGGACGGCATCCTCGTCGCAGACTTCAGCCGGGTGCTGGCCGGACCGCTGGCCGCCGCGACACTCGCCGACCTCGGCGCCGAGGTGATCAAGGTGGAGCGGCCGGGCATCGGTGACGACACCCGCGCCTGGGGCCCGCCGTTCGGCGCGGACCCCCCGTTCGCCGCAGACCTCCCGTCCGGTGCGGACTCCCCCTCCGGTGTGGAACCGTCCTCGCGCGAGGGCGGCGCACCGCGGCGCGGAACGGCCGCGTACTTCGACGCCGCGAACCGCTCCAAGCGCGGCCTGGCACTGGATCTCGGCGACCCGGACGACGCGGCCGCGGCCCGCGAGTTGGCGCGCCGGGCCGACGTACTGATCGAGAACTTCCGCCCCGGCTCGCTCGCCCGCTACGGCCTGGACCACACCGCCACCCGCGCCGCCAACCCGGGCCTGGTGCACTGCACGATCACCGGCTTCGGCTCCGGCGAGGGCGCTCAGCTGCCCGGCTACGACTTCGTCGTGCAGGCTGTCGGCGGGCTGATGAGCATCACCGGCGAGCCCGGCGGCACCCCGCTGAAGGCAGGCGTCGCGCTGGTGGACGTGCTGACCGCGAAGGACGCCACCACGGGCATCCTGGCGGCACTGCGCCACCGCGATCGCACCGGTCAGGGCCAGCTGGTCGAGGTCAATCTGCTCTCGTCGCTGCTGGGCTCGCTGGTCAATCAGGCGTCCGGCCATCTGGCCACCGGCCGCGATCCGGGCCCGATGGGCAATCGCCATCCGAGCATCGCCCCGTACGAGACGCTGGCCTGCCATGACGGGCAGCTGCTGGCGGTGGCGGTGGGCAATGACCGTCAGTTCCGGGAGCTGGCGCGGGCGCTGGGCGCCCCGGAACTCGCCGAGGATCTCCGGTTCGCCCGCAACGAGGACCGGGTGCAAAACCGCACAAATCTCATCAAAGCGCTGGAAGGGCGGCTGGCCTCCGACACTCCGCACGGCTGGACCGAGCGGCTGACCGCCGTGTCCGTGCCGTGCGGTCCGGTCAACACCGTCTCCGAGGCCCTGGAGTTGGCGGCGCGCCTCGGTCTCGATCCGGTGACGCCGGTCGGCGAGGGGCGCGTCCCCCAAGTCACCAGCCCACTCCGCCTTTCGGGGACGCCGGTGGCCCAACCCTTCGCTCCACCCCGCCTGGACGAACACGGCACGGCACTGCGAACCTGGCTGTCGGGGCCGTCCGACGACCCCTTGCCGCCGCGCATGTGACCTTCATCACAAGAGAGCCGTACCCGCAACCAAATCCGCCCGCTCGTGCTGTTTAGCAGCACGGAAACACAACACCCCTGTTATGGAGCAGCTCGTGACAACGCCGGACATCCCCGCGCCCGCTCGGTCCCGCACCCCCCACCAGCTGCTCCCGTCTGCCGAGCAGCCGGCGCCGGGCGCGCCGCGCCGTAACCGGCGGATGCGCCGCACGCTCGCCGTGACGGCCCTGTTCGCCGCCGGCGCGCTGACCCTGTCCGCCTGTGGCGGGGACGCCTCGGCCGGTGGCAACAACGACGGCAAGAACGGCCAGGCCGGCGCGGACGCCGCGGCCGCCAAGAACGCCTCCGACGTCAAGATCAAGGTCTCGTCGGACGACGGCGCCACCAACGCCAGCATCAACGACACCGGCGTGAAGGCCACCGGCGGCAAGCTGACCGAGGTGAAGCTCACCGAAGCCGAATCCGGCAAGGACGTCGCCGGTGCCATATCGTCCGACGGCACGTCCTGGAAGCCCGGCGTCCAGCTGGAGCGCGGCACCAAGTACAAGATCGTGGTGAAGGCCAAGGACGCCAAGGGCCGCGCCGCCACCGAGAACGCCACCTTCACGACGGTCTCCCAGGCCAACAGCTTCATCGGCAGCTACACCCCCGACGACGGCAAGACCGTCGGCGTCGGCATGCCGGTGTCCTTCAACTTCGACAAGGCGATCACCAACAAGAAGGACGTCCAGTCCCACATCACGGTGACCTCCAGCAGCGGCCAGAAGGTCGTCGGCCACTGGTTCGGCGCCCAGCGCCTGGACTTCCGTCCCGAGGACTACTGGCAGGCCAACTCCAAGGTCACCATGAAGATCGACCTGGAGGGGGTGAAGGGCGGCCAGGGCATCACCGGTGTGCAGTCCAAGACGGTGTCCTTCACCATCGGGCGCTCGCAGGTCTCCACGGTCGACATGAACACCCAGCACATGACGGTCAAGCGGGACGGCAAGACCCTCAAGAACGTCGCGATCTCCGGCGGCAGCCCCGAGAACCCGACCTACAACGGCCAGATGGTGATCTCGGAGAAGTTCGAGCAGACCCGCATGGACGGCTCCACGGTCGGCTTCAAGAACAAGGACGGCAAGGGCGAGTACGACATCCCTGACGTCCCGCACGCCATGCGGCTCTCGGCCTCCGGCACCTTCCTCCACGGCAACTACTGGGGCTCCCCGTCCATCTTCGGCCAGGCCGGCACCAGCCACGGCTGCGTCGGCCTACAGGACAACAAGGGCGGCGGGGGCAACACCGACGGCAAGTGGTTCTTCAACGAGTCGCTGATCGGCGATGTCGTCATCGTGAAGAACTCGAAGGACGAGACCGTCAAGCCGGACAACGGCCTCAACGGCTGGAACATGTCCTGGTCCGAGTGGCAGCAGGGCAGCGCGGTCTGACGGACGGCGCACCCGCGGAGCACAGCTGAAGGCGGTGGCCGGTCCCTGGTAGGGGGCCGGCCACCGCCTTGTCCGTACAGGACCGCTCCCCGCCCAGGCGAGGGGACGGCCGTCGGCGGCTGGCCGGGGCAGTCCGTCAGCGGCTGCCCATCGGCCATCGCCACCGTGCCACGGCCCCCGTCGCGGGCGAGCGACGGGGGCCGGTCTGCGGGCCGGTCTTCTGGGACCGAGGGCGTGACGTTCAGGCGCCGGGAAGTGCGCCGTGCTTCACGGCGGTGACGAAGGATGCCCATGCGGGCGCCTCGAAGAGGAGGGCGGGGCCGTGGGGGTCCTTGCTGTCACGGACGGGGACGAGGGCGGGGAAGCCGTCGGCCACCTCGATGCAGTTGCCCCCGTCCTGGTTGCTGTGGCTGGACTTGCGCCAGGTGGCGGTGGCCAGGAGGTCGTCTGAGACCTCGATGCACTCGCCGCCGTCCGGGTTGCTGTACGTGCTCTTGCGCCAGGTGATGTTGCTCAGGTCGATGGCTCGCACGGCACTTCCTCCAACATCCGCATGACGAATTTCCGCGATTCGGCCGGGCTCATTGCCAGGTCACGCACCGCATCGTACGCGCGTTGCAGACGCTCAACAGAGCTGGTTTCCTCGATGAGTTCGCCACGGTGGGCGTTCTCCGTATAGGCAACCGTGCGGCCGTCCGGCAGTCGCAGAAACATCACAGCGGTACTGACCAAGCCGTGCGGGCCAGCGTCATGAGGGAGCACCTGAAGGGTGAGGTTCGGGCGCTCAGCCGCCTCTGCCAAGTGCGTAAGCTGCTTTCGCCACTCCTCGGCATCGTCCAACGGTGTTCGCAACACGGCCTCGGACAGGATGGTCCGGAAGGGTGGCGCATCGTCCCCCATGAGCAGCTTGCGGCGCCCCACGCGAGCTTCGACCTGCCGTGTCAGCTCTTCGCCTTTCGTGCCACCCACCACGAGTACGTCGTGTGCGTAACCTTCCGTCTGGAGCAGGCCAGGCAGAATGCTCACCGCGTAGTGACACAAGCTCAGCGCTTCCGCTTCCAAGGTCATATAGCGGCGGTACCGCTCCTTGAACTGCGTGGGATCGGCAGCCGCCAACTCCCACAGTGTCAGCAGCAACCTCGGCGTGCCGTAGTACTGGTCCAGCGCCTCGGCGACCTCGGGGCCGCCGATCGCCTGCCCGCTCTCCATCTTCCCAAACAACGACCAGTCCCACCCCAGCGCCTCGCCGAGCTGCCGGAGGCTGATGCCTTTCTCGGTGCGTAGTAATCGCAGCTCTTCTACGTAGCGCCGGCGCGGCTCCTGGCTCCGACCGGTGACCGCTCGCCTGGGCGGCATGGCGACCTCCTCCGTGGAAGGTGTGGAACTAACGGTGCGTGGCGCAGAAGTACCGCCTACAAGCGGCATTCGCGCCCAATTCCTGGCCCATTCCCGTAAGGGCCGGAATACGCACGGTAGTGGTCCGCCAGGGGCCCGGGCAGGGAAACGGCAGACAGAGGCGGCAGGGATCAGGCGGCGGCCGGAACCCCGGCCTCGTCGTCGGCCGGTGCGGGTGCCGGGTGGGTGGGGGACGGCTTGCGCAGGCCCTTGAGGAGGATGACGAGGGCCGTGCTGACGCCCGTGCCCGCGGCGATGGCGAGCAGGTAGAGGAAGGGCTGGCCGATCAGGGGGACGACGAAGATGCCGCCGTGCGGGGCGCGGAGGGTGCAGCCGAAGGCCATCGACAGGGCGCCGGTGACCGCGCCGCCGGCCATCGCGGAGGGGATGACGCGCAGCGGGTCGGCTGCGGCGAAGGGGATCGCGCCCTCGGTGATGAAGGAAGCCCCGAGCACCCAGGCCGCCTTGCCGTTCTCCCGTTCGGCCTTGGTGAAGAGCCGGCCCCGGACGGTCGTGGCCAGCGCCATCGCCAGCGGCGGGACCATCCCGGCTGCCATCACCGCGGCCATGACCTTGAGGCTGCCCTCGTTGGGGTTGGCGAGGCCGCCGACCGCGAAGGCGTACGCCACCCCGCGCTGCGTCCGAAGGCCAGCGTCGGTTCCGGGACGTGTGCGCTGCGGCAGTGCGGAATGCCGATCCCGCCGTCCAGGCCGGTCGGCATCTGGGCCTCGCGTGCGGCGACATCCGCGAGGAAGCCCTCCAGATCGGTGACGCGACCGGAGGCGGCCATCCGCTCGGCCAGGGACCGTGCGGCGGCTTGCTTCGTTTCTGCGGACAGGTCGAGGTCGACCAGTTCCGCGGTGATCAGCTCACTCATCACGGGCTCCCTTGCGCGCGGTACCGCCGCGGGGGCGGCGGGGACGGAACGGGGGGTGGCTGAGGCGGCGCCCGGTAGGTGCCGAGGGGGCGCAGGGGACCAGGAGTTCGCGAGGAACCAGGTGGTCCCAGGGGGGCGGAGGGTTCGGGACGACAGCAGAAGCAGCGGTCACCGCACCCGCGTCCCCCGCCACCCCCCTCACGGCACCGGCTCCGTCAGCAGGCGGTCGAACGGCATCGCGTCGGTGATGCGGACCGCGGAGGTGTCCAGGTCGGCGGGGGTCGGCATCTGGCTGCCGGGGAGCTGGACGGCGGCCGCGCCGTGGGCCAGGGCGACGGCCAGCGCCCGCGGGCCCGTACCGCCCGCGGTGAGGAAGCCCGCCAGTGAGGCGTCGCCCGCGCCGACATTGCTGCGGACGGCGGCGACCGGGGCGCTGCCGTAGTAGGCGCCTTCCTCGTCGACCAGGAGCTGGCCGTCGGCCCCCAGGGAGGCCAGTACGGCGCGGGCGCCCCAGGCGCGCAGTTCCTCGGCGGCCTTGACCACGTCGCCGAGGGTGGTGAGCGGGCGGCCGACGGCCTGGGCGAGCTCCTCGGCGTTCGGCTTGACGACGTCGGGGCGTTCGCGCAGCGCCGCGGTCAGCGAGGGGCCCGAGGTGTCCAGGGCGATCCGGGCGCCGACCCGGTGGGTGCGGGCGACCAGCTCCGCGTACCACTCGGGGGCCAGACCGCGCGGGAGGCTGCCGCAGCAGGCGATCCAGTCGGCGCCCACGGCCCGTTCGCCGACCGTGGCGAGCAGCTCCTGCGACTCCTCGGCGGACAGCTCGGGGCCGGTCGCGTTGATCTTGGTGAGGGTGCCGTCGGGTTCGGCGACGGAGATGTTGGAACGGGTCTGGCCGGCCACCGGCACCCCCGCCACCTCGATGCCCTCGGCGCTCAGCAGCCCGGCCAGCGCCCCGCCGGCGGGTCCGCCGACCGGGAGTACGGCGAGGGTGCGGTGTCCGGCGGCGGCGACCGCGCGCGAGACATTGACGCCCTTGCCGCCGGGGTCGATCCGGTCGCCGGTGGCCCGGAGCACGGCCCCGCGATCCAGCGCCGGGATCTCGTACGTACGGTCCAGGCTCGGGTTGGGGGTGACGGTGAGGATCATGCGCGTACTACTTCCGTGCCCGCGCGCTCGATGGCGAGGGCGTCGTCGGGGCTCAGACCGGTGTCGGTGATGAGCAGGTCCACGTCCGACAGCTCGCCGAAGCGGGCGAAGTGCTGCTGCCCGAACTTGGCGGAGTCGGCGAGGAGGACGACCCGGCGGGCGGCGGCGATCAGCGTCCGCTTGACGGCGGCCTCCGCGAGGTCGGGGGTGGTCAGGCCGCCGTCGGGGGAGAAGCCGTTGGTCGCGAGGAACAGCACATCTGCGTTGATCTCGCGGTAGGCACGCAACGCCCAGTCGTCGACCGCGGCCCGCGTACGGCGCCGGATGCGGCCGCCCACGAGGTGCAGGGTGAGCCCGGGGTGGTCGGCCAGCCGCGCGGCGACCGGCAGACCGTGGGTGACGACGGTCAGCTCGGCCTCCAGCGGGATCTCGGCGGCGAGCCGGGCGGCGGTGGTGCCGGCGTCCAGGATCACGCTCCCGGAGCTGCCGATGCCGCCTTCGCCGCCGGGGAGCTCGGCGAGCGCGGCCCGGGCGATGCGCTGCTTCTCGTCGGCGGCGACGGCGTCCCGTTCGGCGAGGTCGGGCTCGAAGTCCAGCCGGCCGGCGGGGATGGCTCCGCCGTGCACCCTGCGCACCAGTCCGGCCCGGTCCAGGGCCTTCAGATCGCGCCGCACGGTCTCGGCGGTGACCTGGAACTCCTCCGCGAGGGAGAGCACATCGACCCGGCCGCCCTCACGGGCGAGCCGCAGAATCTCCTGCTGGCGCTCCGGTGCGTACATCAGCGTGTGTCCGTTCATGCCCGAGCCTGTGGTTCCAGCGCGACACTACGCCCGGTTTTCTGCAAAGTAAACAGATCCGGGCGTCAGGCAGACTCAAACGGACATCGCGTCGGAGGCGGGTCGGCGCTGTCCGCGGCTCCGGACGCAACGGAGCCCCGGCGCCTCGAAGGGCGCCGGGGCTCGTCCGTCACAGACCGCGCCTCGGGTCTCGGCGGGCGCACCCGCGCGCTCGCTACGCGGCCGCGTCGAATCCCGTGTCGTGCGCCATCCGCTTCAGCTCCAGCAGCGCATGCTTCTCGATCTGGCGGATCCGCTCGCGGGTCAGGCCGTGCTGCTTGCCGACCTCGGTCAGCGTGCGCTCGCGGCCGTCATCGATGCCGTAGCGGGCCTTGATGATCGAGGCGGTGCGGTGGTCGAGGCGGTCGATCAGGTCCTCCAGCTCCTCGCTGCGCAGCAGCGTGAGCACGGACTGCTCGGGCGAGGCCGCGGAGGTGTCCTCCAGCAGATCGCCGAACTGGGTGTCGCCGTCGTCGTCCACCGACATGTTGAGGCTGACCGGGTCGCGCGCCCAGTCGAGTACGTCGGTGACACGGGCGGGCGTGGAGCCCAGCTCGCCGGCGACCTCCGCCGGCTCCGGGTCCCGGCCGTTCTCACGGTTGAACTCGCGCTGCACCCGGCGTATCCGGCCCAGCTCCTCGACGAGGTGCACGGGCAGCCGGATCGTGCGCGACTGGTCGGCGATGGAGCGGGTGATGGCCTGGCGGATCCACCACGTCGCATAGGTCGAGAACTTGAAGCCCTTGGCGTAGTCGAACTTCTCCACGGCACGCACCAGACCGGCGTTGCCCTCCTGGATCAGGTCCAGCAGGGGAAGCCCGGCGCGCGGGTAGCGGCGGGCGACGGCCACCACCAGGCGGAGGTTGGAACGGATGAAGACGTCCTTGGCCCGGGCACTCTCCTCGACCAGCGCGGCCAGCTCCTCGCGGCCGGCGCCTGCGGCATTGCCGTCGGTGACTTCGCCGTCCAGGATCTGCTGGGCGTAGACACCCGCCTCGATGGTCTGGGACAGCTCCACCTCCTTGGCCGCGTCGAGCAGTGGCGTACGCGCGATCTCGTCGAGGTACATGCCGACCAGGTCGCGGTCGGCGATCTCCCCGCCTACGGCGCGAACGCTCTTGGCCCCGTCAGAACCGCTGCGGCTTTCCTGACGGCGGGCGACGGCACGGGTTGCCATGCGTGTGCTCCCTTTGCGATGAGTCGGTCGCGGGACGGTGGGCGGGCCGGGTGGTGGCATCGAAACCGATGCTCGCCGCGTGGCCCGTCCGAAGGAAACAACGGCTGGAATCCGGACAGAATTCCCAGGAGGCCCCGCTATTTTTCTGATCATGCAGTACCCTGCGGCTCCATTTAGGAGGCCAGATGCTGCAACGACACGGGGAAGCGCAGGTCAGAGCGGGCACCGAAGCGGACCTGCCGGCCCTTACCGATCTTTACAACCACTTCATCCGTGAGACCTCCATCACGTTCGACCTGGAGCCCTTCACTCCGGACCAGCGCCGCCCGTGGCTGCTCTCCCACCCCAAAGACGGCCCGCACCGCCTTCTGGTTGCCCAAGAGGCGACAGAACGGACGAAAAACCCGCACAACGGTCCGGCGCACGGCCCCTCCGCAGGCTCGGCGGCCCCCGGGCCCGGACACCCCGTCGGTGCGCTGCTCGGCTACGCCACCAGCAGCGCGTTCCGCCCCAAGGCGGCCTACGCCCCGTCCGTCGAGGTGACCGTCTACTGCGCCCCGCGCGCCACCGGCCGCGGCATCGGCACGCTCCTGTACACGGCCCTGTTCGAGGCGCTGGCCGACGAGGACGTGCACCGCGCCTACGCCGGGATAGCCCAGCCGAACGAGGCCTCCCACCGCCTTCACACCCGCTTCGGCTTCCGGCACATCGGTACGTTCACGGAGGTGGGCCGCAAGTTCGACCGCTACTGGGACGTGGCCTGGTACCAGAAGGACCTCGGCTGAACCCGCCGGTCACCGGCTCCCCGCGCCGCCCCCGGCCCGGCCGCCCGCCGTTCCGGTTGCCGCGGGCGGCGCCCGGGTGTCGCCTGGACGGGAGGGGCAGCGGGGGAAACCGAGAGGAGCCCGCCATGGACCAGCACGCCCAGCGGCACGGCGCGAGGGCCGCCCGCTCCCACGGCACCGTCGAACCCGAACACGGCGCGACCACCGACGCCCCCGCGCTCCCGCGGGCCTCGGGGATGGCCGGCATGAAGGAGCGGGCCAGGCACATCCCGGCGACGGTGACGCTGCCGATCATCACGGCGCTCGCCTTCGGCTGCTTCATCATCTTCCGCACGCACACCGCCGGCATCAAGGGCGGCCCGGCCATGCTGTACGGGCTGGCCGGGGCGGTGGTGTCGGGCGTACTGGGCCTGCTGGTGGCCCACTTCCAGTCGACCCTGATCACCGAGACCCGGGCGGCCGCCTACGGTGCGCTCTTCGGCTGCTCGATGGGCTGGGTCTACAGCCTCGGCGGCGAAGCCATCCTGAAGTCGTGCGCCTTCGGCCTCACCATGGGCGCCGTGATGTTCGTCGCCTCCCTGTACATCTTCCGCACCCACCGCACCCGCGAGCCCCACGGCCTCCACCGGCCGCACGAGCACCACCGTCACCGGGGCGACCGGGCCCACCGCCTGCCGGTGGCCACCCACTGAAGGGGCCCGCCCCTTGACCTCAATTGCACTTGAGGTCCTAGCGTCAGCGATATGACGACGCCCTCCCACGGCTCGACGCCGCACACCCCCGACACCTCGGCACCGAACACCCCGGCACCGGCCGCCGCCGCCCCGCCCGCCGCGACGGCGTCCGCCCCCGGTACCACCGGGAAGGTCTTCACTCCCACGGAGCGCGCCTACCTCGCCGGTCAGCCGCTGGCCCGGCTGGCGACCGTAGGGCCGGACGGCGGGCCCCAGGTACGCCCGGTCGGCTTCGTGCTGAACGACGACGACACCCTCGACATCGGCGGGCCCGCACTGCGGCGCAGCCAGAAGTACCGCAACGCCCAGGCCCGCCCCGAAGTCTCCCTGCTCATCGACGACATGGCCCCGGCCGACGACCCGGTCGCGCCCGGCTGGGGCCGCGGCGTGGAGATCCGCGGCCGCGCCGAACTACTGACCCTCGACGCGCCGCCGATGGCCCCCGACTTCTTCAGCAACGACGTGATCCGCGTCCACCCGCGCCGCGTCATCAGCTGGCACCTCGCACCGGACGACGGCCGCTCCGGGGCCCGCGACGTCCGCTGAGCCCAGCCCCCGCCCCCTCGCTCCCCCTGCTGCGCCGGGTCGTTGGAGGTCCGCCGGATGGTGCGCGGCCCCGGATTGGCATGCAGCGAGAACCGGGGGTCGCGCCGCAGATCGGCCACCTTGCGCGAGCCGGTCATCATCCCCAGCCACAGTTCCCCGTGGCGGAAGTCCGCCTTCCAGACCGGTGAGCCGCGGTGCGCCGTCCTTCGCGGGACACAGGAGCCGGAACGCGGGCTCGGAACACGGGACTCGGGGCACCGGGCTCGGGACACCGGACCCGGAACACCACCGCACCGCGCCGCAGGCGCACGCCCCCCTCCCCCCGCGACCGCCCTCAGCAGCAGTCTTACGACCGGCGCCGTAAGCCGTCGAGGCCGGTGGCGTAGGCCGCGAAGACCACCGGTGTAGGCCGGAAGCCCGTTACGGGACGCCTTCACGCCGACCTAGCCTCGGGCCATGGAGACGACGAACGGCACCCTCGACGAAGCCCTGTTACGACTGCACACCGCCGGCCCCGAGTTCGGGGGCTATCTGAGCAACCACGGTCCGATGGCCGTCGAAGCCATGGTCCGCAACGGCCAGGCCCGGACCGTCCACCGCTGGCTCGACACCTACGCGCAGAGGCTGGAGGACGTACCGGTTCCCCGCGCCCGTATCACCGACGCCAACTGGCAGCAGGCGCTGGGCGATCCGGGCCGGGTCACCGACTGGACCGGCTACTTCACCGAGCAGATCGCCGAGCACCCCTGGCGCGAGCTCCTCGCCGCGTGGTGGCCGCGGCTGCTGCCCGGTATCGCCGGCGCCGCCACCCACCCCGTGATCCGCGTGGGTCATGCCGTACGCAGCCTGCTGACGGAGGGGGAGGACGAGGCACGGATCGCGGAGCTCGCGCACGCCCTCGGCTACTGGGCCGCCCGCCATCTGCTCCTGCCCACCACGGTGCGCCCCCGGGGCAGCGCCACCCCGGCCGAGGCCCTGGCCGCCCTCCCCCGTATCACCGAGCGGGACCTGACGCCCCTGAACGGCTACGCCCAACTCCCGCACCTCTCCGGCTGGTTGAGCACCACCGAATCGCTGCACGTCCCCGAGGACCCCGAAGCCGCACGCGAGGGCCTGACCGCGCTCGTACGGGCCGCCACCCTCAACTACGCGGACCACGGCCACGGTGACGCGATCCTGCTGGTGCACGCCGCCACCGCGCCGAACGCGGTGCTGCGCACCCTGCCCGCGCTCCCCCGGGAGCTGTGGACCAGCTCGTTCGCGGTGGCCTGGACGGCGGCCTCCGCTCTCACCGCGCTCTACGCCGCGGACACCCCGCGCCCGGCACCGGGCGCCGAGGGGCTCACGCCCGAGGAGGTCTTCGCGCGGGCGGTCACCCACGGCGACGCGCATGCGATCAAGTTCGCCGACACCGCTCTGGACGTCGCAGCCACCTCCGAGGACGGCGACACCCGCGCCCTGTCGGCCGCCGTGAACGCCCTGGCGCTGATCGACAAGGCCGGCTGACGGTCGCAGCACAGGTGCCGCCAGATCGTGGGCCGCCCGTTACGGACATCACCGCCTCACAGCGTCACACTGGGCAGTGGTGGTGCGGATGACCGCGGCATCGACAGGACCATATACTTGAAGTTTCAAGTGTCAGGATTTGGGCATAATTCGACGTTGTTAAAACTTAAATAACTCTCCGAGTGGTGAGAGAGTGGATGGTATGAGCAACGAACCCGCAGCCGAGCCACGCTGGCTCAGCGACGAGGAGCAATTCGCTTGGCAGTGCTACCTCCACGCCACCACGCTCCTGGAGGACCACCTCGACCGCCAGCTGCAACGGGACGCGGGAATGCCGCACGTCTATTACGGCCTGCTCGTCCAGCTCTCCCGGGCACCGCGGCGCCGGATGCGGATGACCGAGCTGGCTCAGAACGCCAAGATCACCCGCTCCCGGCTCTCGCATGCGGTCGCGCGCCTGGAGAAGAACGGCTGGGTACGGCGCGAGAACTGCCCGTCCGACAAGCGGGGCCAGAACGCCCTTCTCACGGATGAGGGGATGCGGGTCCTGGAGAAGGCCGCCCCCGGACATGTCGCCGCCGTACGCTCCGCGATCTTCGACCGCCTCTCCCCGGAGCAGGTCGGCCAACTCGCCGAGATATGCCAAGTGATGACCGAAGGACTGCAACCGAAAGGCGCCGACCTCCCCTGGCTGCGCTGACGGATCAGCGGAACCGGGAGAGGCCGACGCCTGGGTGAGCGTGGGGCGGCCGGGGCAGGTCGCGCGGCGGGCGGAGAAGCCACGGCCGGGCCCGGCCCCCCGCCCGGCGCCGTACGGTCCAGTCCCCGGCCCGAGGCCGTTGCGGTCCGGCCCGTAACCGCCCCCTCAGTGCGCCATGACCGGCACCTGGAGTTCGCCCTCACCCTCCGACGAGCCCAGGACCGTGCTCTCGCCCTCGGCCGAGGAAGCCGCCGGCGAACCGGCACCCGGCCGCCCGGTGTTGATGAAGGTGAAGGCGATCACGCCGGCCAGGGCCAGGATGCCGACCGCCCACCAGATGGCGGTGCTGTAGCCGTGCACCATCGACTGGAGCTTGAGCAGGTCGGCCGAGCGGGCACCGGCCGCGTGCGAGGTGGCATAGGCGGTGGTGGCGCTGGCCGCGATGGTGTTCAGCAGGGCCGTACCGATCGCGCCGCCGACCTGCTGCGAGGTGTTGACCATGGCGGAGGCGACACCGGCGTCGCGCGGCTGGACACCGTGCGTGGCCAGCGACATGGCCGGCATGAACGCCGTACCCATGCCCAGGCCCATCAGCAGGAAGCCGGGCAGGATCAGCGCCGGGTAGGACGTGTCCAGGTCGATCTGGGTCAGCACCAGCATGCCGAGCGCGGCGACCGTGAAACCGGGCGCCATCAGCAGCCGCGGCCGGACGCGGGTCATCAGCCGGGCGCCGATCTGCGTGGAGCCGGTGACCATGCCGACGATCATCGGGAGGAAGGCCAGACCGGTGGTGACCGGCGTGTAGCCCTTCACGATCTGGAGGTAGTAGGTCAGGAAGAGGAAGAGACCGAACATGCCGATCACGGCCAGGCCCAGCGAGGCGTAGACACCGGCGCGGTTCCGGTCGGTGAGCACCCGCAGCGGCAGCAGCGGGGCCTTCACCCTGGCCTCGACCAGCACGAACGCCAGCAGCAGCACGGCCGCCGCGGCGAACAGGCCGAGGGTCGGGCCGGCCAGCCAGCCGTCCGACTCGGCGCGGGTGAACCCGTAGACCAGCGAGACCAGGCCGAGGGTGGCCAGGATGACGCCGGGGATGTCCAGCCGGGACGGGTTACGGCTCCCGGCCGGCTCACGGATGACCAGGTAGGCACCGGTCGCGGCGACCACGGCGAACGGGATGTTGACGAAGAAGGTCCAGCGCCAGTTCATGTACTCGGTCAGCACCCCGCCGAGGATCAGCCCCACGGCGCCGCCGCCACCGGCGATCGCGCCGAAGATGCCGAACGCCTTGGCCCGCTCCTTGGCCTCGGTGAAGGTCACCGCGAGCAGCGACAGCGCGGCCGGCGCCAGCAGCGCACCGAAGACACCCTGGAGGGCACGCGCGCCGAGCAGCATCTCCTGGTTGGCCGCGGCCCCGCCGAGCGCGGAGGCGACCGCGAAGCCGACGAGCCCGATGATGAAGGTCCGCTTCCGTCCCCACAGGTCGGCGACGCGCCCGCCGAAGAGCAGCAGCCCACCGAAGGCCAGTGCGTAGGCGGTGATCACCCACTGCCGGTTGGCGTCGGTGATACCGAGGTCCTGCTGGGCGGAGGGCAGCGCGATGTTCACGATGGTCGCGTCGAGCACGACCATCAGCTGGGCGAGAGCGATGAATATCAGCGCTTTCCAGCGCCGGGGATCGACGGACGGGACGGTTTCAGGCATGGCGGGATCCACCTACTGGTGCAGTGAGCGAAAGGGAGCGAAGACGGGACGGGGGTGACGGTCGGCGGTGCAGGGCCCGCCGGTTTACGAACGGCGCCTCAAGTCATCCAAAGTGGCGGCGGCGCCGGGAAGTTCGGAGCGGGCGGGGGCCTGGAGACCGTCCAGGAACAGTTGCAGATGCCGGTGCACGAACTGGTCGAAGTTCGCACAGCGGCTGCCCGGCAGCGGCCGGGTGAGCTGGGTGAGCGCGACCATCAGATCACCGACGGCGATGTCGGTGCGCAGCTGACCGCTGTCGCGGGCGGCGGCCATGACGGCCTCGACGCCCGCCTCCAGACGATCCCGTGCGGCGCACAGATCGGGGTGGTCGCGGTCGACGCCGTCGGCGAGCAGCGGGCACAACGCCCCGATCCGCTCCTCCACCGCGGCGCGGACGAAGCGCCTCAGCGCCTGGAAGGCATCGGACTCCTCGGCGAGGGCGCTCTCCGCGCGGTCCGCGGTACGGGACATGACGGACAGCGTGACGTGGTGGATCAACTCCAGGCGATCCGCGAAGTGACGATAGAGCGTCGCATTGCCGACACCCGCGCGCCGGGCGATCTCATCGAGCGGGACCTCGGCCCCGAACTCGACCATCGTCTCGCGGGCGGCCGCGATGATCCGCTCCCGGTTGCGCAGCGCATCGGCCCGCAGCCGGGGCTGCTGCTCCTGCTCCCCGGACTTCACGCATGCGGCGACGGCGGTCACGGCAGCTCACTCCCCTCATCTGTCGGTGCCTCTCGGCGGCCGGCCCGGGTGCGGTCTCGACGACCCGCACGAACCGGGGACCGGCTCCCCGTTTCACCCGGACGCCTGGTTAAACGGGGACACCGTCCCCGGATATTTCACGGGCGCACGTGACCTGAACCACACCCTTGCCGGCCGCGTCCGCCCCAGCCGTGGGGCCCGCCCTTGCCGGCCGCGTCCGCCCCAGCCGTGGGGCCAGCCCTTCTCGTCGCGTCCGCCCTTGCCCCGGCGCCGCGCTCCGCTCACACCGGGCCGACCCCGGAGTCCCTCCCGGGCGCGACCACGTGCCGCGCACCCCACCCCACCCCGCCATGACTCCAGTTGACGTAATCCCGCGCGCGAGCGATCACCCGCCGACCCAAGGTGATCGGTATGAAGCACAAGGTATCCGCGGTCCTGGCCGCCGGCGCGGCCACCGCCGCCGCGGCGATAGCCCTGGGCTCACCGCCCAGCGCCGTGGCCATACCCTCGGTGCCCGGCGCCCCGCCGCGCGGCCCGTGTGCGCTGCGCGGCATCAGCGACGACGTCGCCGAATCCGCCGGGACCCCCGCCGGTTTCTCCCGCTCGTCCGGCGTCGTGGAGGCCCTCACCCTCTTCATCGACTTCCCGGACGCCCACGCCACGATGTCCCCCGGCGACCGCTTCGCCGAGTTCTTCCCGGCCGCGACGGACTACTTCCGCACCAGCTCGTACGGCAGGCTGACCTACCGCCCCAGGCCGCTGCTCCGGTGGATCCGTATGTCCCGGCCGGTCGCGGCGTACGGCATCCAGCGCGGCGCCGGCTTCGACCCGGCCTCGGACGGCGGCTACCACGCCCTCTCCCGGGAAGTCGTACGCGCCGTCGACCCCCTCGTCGACTTCCGCGACTACGACGTCATCAACATCATCGCCACCCCCAACGCGGGGCCGCCCGCCACCCGTACGGTCCTTTCGGTCACCTTCAGCGGTGGCGACATGGGGCTGCGGACCGCCGACGGGGTGCCGTTCCGGAACGCGTCGTTCATCTGGAGCCGGCAATCCGGGCTGAGCGCCTTCCGTGTCCTCAACCACGAGAACGCCCACAGCTTCGGCCTGCCCGACCTCTACTTCACGGACGGCCGCGACGCCCCGCCCCCCGCGGGGCACTGGGACCCGATGGACGAGGACTGGGGGCCGAGCAATGACTTCGTCGGCTGGCACAAGTGGAAACTCGGCTGGCTCTCCGCCGATCAGGTGCACTGCGTCCCGCATCGCGGGACACCCGGCGAACACACCCTCACCCCGGTCTCCGCCCGCGGCGGCACAAAGATCGTCGTCATCCCGACGTCCCCGCACACCGCCCTGGTGGCCGAGGCCCGCACCCGCGGCCTGCTGGACCCGACGGTCTGCCGCCCCGGCGTCCTCATCTACCGCGTCGCCACCCACGTCCCCTCGGGCCGCGGCCCCCTCCGCATCGTGGACGCCACCCCGCACAGCGGCGGCTGCTACCGCGACAACAAATACGTCGACCCGGAACTGACCGACGCCACCTTCCGCCCCGGCGACACCTACACCGACCGCACCACCGGCGCAGCCATCACGGTCCTGACCGAAAACCCGGACGGCACCTACCGCGTACGGGTAACCCCGGCACGCGCCTAACGCCTACCCCGCGCCCTCCTCTCCCTTCCCCCTCCCCTCCGCCAGCCAGTGCCGCCGTCCGACGCTGATCAGCCGCAGCTGACGCCGCGCCACCCGTACGACCTGCTCGGCCGCCCCCTCCGCACCGTCCGCCTCGGCATCCAGCAGCGCCGCAGCCGTCGTCACCAACCGGTCCACATACAGCTCGGCCAGCATCCGCACATCATCATCGCGCCAGCCCTCCGACACCGGCTGGGACTTGAGCGCCGCCGCGACCTCCTCCGCGAACCGGTCCAGCTCCCCCGCGATGGCCAGCCGCACATCCCGCACCCCGCCATGCCGCTCGCGCGCCACGAACCGGATGTGCAGCGGATGGTGCCGCACATGCTGCTGCACGACCGCGACCGTACGGTCGATCCGCTCCTCGGCCCCGTCCTGCTCCGCGAGGATCGCCCGCACCATCACATGCAGACTCCCCAACGCCTCCTCGACCAGGGCGACGCCCAGCTCCCCCATGTCCCGGAAGTGCCGGTAGAACGCGGTCGGGGCGACCCCCACCACCCGCGTGACCTCCCGCAACCCCAGGCTGCTCAGGCTCTGCTCCTCCAGCAGCCCGAGCGCCGCGTCGAGCAACGCCTGACGGGTCTTCTGTTTCTGGGCCTGCCGGACTCCAAGACTGTGACTCATGTCATCCAGTAAACAACCGTTCTCCGAACTACTCCACCCGGCGGCGGTCGTAGACTGGAGGAACTGAGTGAACAACTGTCCTCTGGAATCGGAAAGGAAGATCATGCTCTTCCTCGTCGCAGCCCTCCTCCTGATGGGGATCCTGCTGGGCACCGCGGCACACCTCCCCGTCCCGGTCACCCTCGTCGCGGCCGCCGCCATCGCCGGCTGGCTGCTCGTCTTCTTCCTCCGCGAACGCCGCCACAACAACGAGGTGACCTCCCGATGACCACGCTCAGCGAAGCCCTCCGGCCAACAACTCCGGCCCAGCCGGCCCAGCCGAACCGGGCCACCAAGCCTGCTGAGGCCGCCAAGCCGTCCCAGGCCGCCGCCGACGCGACCCAGACCGCCGAGCCGGCCCGGACTGCCGACCCGACTCAGGCCGCCGACCCGGCCACCTCCCCCCTCCGCCGCCACGCGGACGGCATGGCCGTGGCCTCCTTCATCCTCGGCCTGCTCGGCACCCTGGTCCTCAACCTCCTCCTCGGCCCCTGCGCCCTGGTCCTCGGCACCCTGGCCCTGACCCGCGGCACCACCCGCCGCGGCCGCGCCCTCCTCGGCCTCACCCTCGGCGCCACCGACCTCCTGCTCCTCGCCCTCCTCGCCACCACGGACGGCACAGTCAGCTGGCACATCGGCGGCTGACCCCGCGACGGTGGGCGCCCCCACCCCCGGGCCACGCCCACCACCCCCTATCCCCCCACACAAGCGATCTCCAACGAACGCATCAGCTACGCTGTCAGGGGTCCAATCCCATGCCTCCGTAGCTCAGGGGATAGAGCACCGCTCTCCTAAAGCGGGTGTCGCAGGTTCGAATCCTGCCGGGGGCACCAGCGCGAAGGGCACCTACGGATTTCCGTAGGTGCCCTTTCGGCATCCAGGTCCGGCATCAACGGCGAACTCGTCGACGCGGTGCCGGCCGGACGGCGGCCGGACAAGTGAGCATGAAGCCCCGTCAACCCTCCTTGCCTGGCCGACCAGCTGATGGCGCGGGGTTCACAGGGCCGGGTGTCGTTCGCGGACCGGGCTGGCGGACTCCAGTAGGGCGCCGAGGTGGAGCAGCGCGTCCTCGGCGTACCACTTGGTCACGAGCTGCACGCCGATCGGCAGTCCCTCGGGGCTTGCACCGAAGGGGACGGAGAGTGCCGGCAGGCCGGTCAGGTTGAAGGGAACGGTGGCGCGCATGACGTTCCAGGCGGGCACCGTCTCCCCGTCGACGACGTACTCGGTCTGGCCGTGCGGGGGTGCGGGCATGGTCACGACCGGGCACAGGAGTGCGTCGTAGCGTTCGAAGTACGCCGAGAACGCCGACTTGAGTGCTTCGACGGTGCGCTGCGCCGTCACGTAATCGCCCAGCGGGACGTCCGGCAGCGACAGTGTGTGCTGGAGCACCGCGTGCAGCTCGTCCTCCCGGCCCGCCGTGTGCTCCTTGAAGTACGGCAGGATCTCCGGCAGGAAGAGAGTGGCGCTCAGTTGCGTGCAGTCGCAGGCCTCCAGCTCCGGCACGCGCACTTCCTCCACGTCGCAGCCGGCGTCAGCGAGCGCTTCCGCGGCGGCGGTCACGGTCGCCGCCACCGCGGGGTCCACCGGGCCGAAGCCGGGCTGCACCAGCCACCCGACCCGCAAGCCCTCCCGCGCGGCCGGAGCCTCTGCGGACCCGGCGGCGACCGGGACGTCCACGGCATAGCCGTCCAGTCCATCGGGGCCGGCGAGTACCGCGTAGGCCGCCTCGATGTCCCGGACGCTGCGGGCCATCGGGCCCACATGCCAGTAGCGGCGCAGGATGTCCGGCCAGTGGCCGGTGAAGGGGATCCGGCCGTGGGTCGCCTTGAGCGCGACGATGCCGGTGTAGTGGGCCGGTCCGCGCATCGAGATCGCGACGTCGCTGCCGAGGCCGATCGGCGACAGCCCCGCTGCGATGGCCGCCGACTCCCCGCCGCTCGACCCACCGGGGGTGCGCTCCGGGTCCCAGGGGTTGAGGGAGCGGCCGGAGAGGAGGTTGTCGCTCTCCGTCCAGTAGGAGAACTCCGGCAGGTTGGTCTTCCCGATCGGGATCGCGCCGGCCGCCCGGAAGCGGGCCACCGTGGTTGCGTCCCGGTCCGGGACGTGTGCGGCGAACAGGTGCGAGCCACGCATGGTGCGGACGCCGGCCGAATCGAGCGAGTCCTTGATGGTGAACGGGACGCCGTGCAGCGGTCCCAGCGGCCTGTTGTGGGAGACCGCCTCCCGTGCCGCCTTCGCAGCGTCGAGGGCCTGTTCGGCGGTCACCGTCACGACGGCGTTGAGCTTCGGATTGACCTCCTCGATCCGGTCGAGGTGCGCCTGGACGACCTCCAGCGGGGAGAGCTCCCGCGTCCGGATCCGAGCGGCCAGATCGGTGGCATCCAGGAAGCAGATATCGGTCGATGTCATCGGCGATCACCACACGGCACCATGAACAACGGAACTCCCTCACCTTGCTTCGAACGTACGTACGATCAGGCTACCCGGGGGTGGGTGATCTGATCGGCAGACGTGCGCCGGAGGGGACGGCGAGGTTATGAGGCCGGTGGGGTGAGGCCTGTATGCCAGGCCCATGCGGCGATTTCGACGCGATTGCGGAGTTTCAGCTTCGCCTGGATGTTGGCGAGATGGGTCTTCGCGGTGCCCGGTGAGATGACGAGCCCGGTGGCGATTTCCTGGTTGGTCAAACCTCGGGCCACCAGGCGGGCTATGTCGCGTTCGCGGTCCGTGAGGGCATCCGGGCCGGGACCGGGGTGGGGGTGCGAGGGCGCGTCGGTGGGGAGAGTTGGCAGAGGAGTCGCACGGTGATCTGGGGGCTGATCAGGGCGTCGCCCGCCATGGCCGCACGGACGCCCTCGATCAGCAGGTTCGGGCCGGAGCGTTTGAGCAGGAAGCCGCAGGCGGCGTTGTGCAGGGCGGTGTGGACGTAGTCGTCGAGGTCGAAGGTGGTGACGACGACGACCTTGGTCGGCAGTGTGGACTCGGGTCCGGCGAGCAGGCGGGTGAGTTCCAGGCCGCCGAGGCGGGGCATGCGGATGTCCGCCAGGACGACGTCCGGCTCCGTTCGCCGCGGTGACGAAGGGCGGCTTCAAGGTCAGGCATGCGGAGCTGCCACCGCTGCCGGCGGGGTGGGGGAAGCGGGCCGACGGGGCCGGGTCCCGATGACGACGCCCGGGGTGCGCCCGCTCGTACCCCGCCGTGCCGAAGGGCGTGGCGGCCTGGGTGATAAACCGTCTCCTCTCTGCCGCTGCTCTCTGCCTCTGCCGGCCTGGGGACAGCGTCTGGGGCGGGTGACGGTGGCGTATCGGCGTCGGCGCCGCCGGGCGGATGACGGCGCCGGACGGTGTGAGTTATCCACAGGGTCGACGGGGACCCCCGCGAAGCTCGTAGGCTTTCGGAATGGCTCTGGCGGACGTGGAAGTGGTCGTGGACATGGATGTGGAAGGCGCTTCGGACGCAAGCGAGGCGGTGCAGGTGCTGCGCCGGGTGTTCGGGTATGACGCGTTCCGCGGCAGCCAGCAGGAGATCATCGAGCACGTCATAGGGGGCGGGGACGCGGTCGTCCTGATGCCTACCGGTGGCGGCAAATCGCTCTGCTATCAGATTCCCTCGCTGGTCAGAAGCGGTGTGGGGATCGTGATCTCGCCGCTGATCGCGTTGATGCAGGACCAGGTCGACGCCTTGCGGGCGCTCGGCGTGCGGGCCGGGTTCCTGAATTCGACGCAGGACCTGGAGGAGCGCCGGCTCGTCGAGGCCGAGTTCCTGGCCGGTGAGCTGGATCTGCTGTATCTGGCGCCCGAGCGGCTGCGGGTCGAGCAGACGCTGAATCTGCTCGACCGCGGGAAGATCTCCCTCTTCGCGATCGACGAGGCGCACTGTGTCGCCCAGTGGGGCCATGACTTCCGGCCGGACTATCTGGCGCTGTCGATGCTGCACGAGCGGTGGCCCGAGGTGCCGCGGATCGCGCTGACCGCCACCGCGACCGACGCCACGCATACGGAGATCACCTCCCGGCTGCGGATGGCGGACGCCCGGCATTTCGTGGCGAGCTTCGACCGGCCGAACATCCAGTACCGGATCGCGTCGAAGAGCGAACCGAAGAAGCAGTTGCTGGAGCTGCTGCGGAACGAGCATGTCGGAGACGCCGGGATCATCTACTGCCTGTCGCGGGCGTCGGTGGAGAAGACCGCGCAGTTCCTGGTGGACAACGGCATCGCGGCGGTGCCGTATCACGCGGGGCTCGATGCGCGGACGCGCGCCGAGCACCAGGGCCGGTTCCTGCGGGAGGACGGGCTGGTCGTGGTCGCCACGATCGCGTTCGGGATGGGCATCGACAAGCCGGATGTCCGGTTCGTGGCCCACCTGGATCTGCCGAAGTCCGTCGAGGGCTATTACCAGGAGACGGGGCGCGCCGGTCGGGACGGGCAGCCGTCGACGGCCTGGCTGGCGTACGGGCTCCAGGATGTGGTGCAGCAGCGGAAGATGATCGACGGGTCGGAGGGCGACGAGGCGCACCGGCGGCGGCTGTCGGCCCATCTCGACGCGATGCTGGCGCTCTGCGAGACGGTGCAGTGCCGGCGGGTGCGGCTGCTGGCCTACTTCGGGCAGGAGAGCAGCGCCTGCGGCAACTGCGATACGTGCCTGGCTCCGCCGCAGACCTGGGACGGCACGGTGCCCGCGCAGAAAATGCTGTCCACGGTCGTACGGCTCCAGCGTGAGCGCGGGCAGAAGTTCGGCGCGGGCCAGATCATCGACATCCTGATGGGGAAGAAGACCGCCAAGGTCATCCAGTTCGACCACGACGGACTGAGCGTCTTCGGCGTGGGCGCCGACCTCCGGGAAGCCGAATGGCGGGGCGTCGTACGGCAGTTGCTGGCGCAGGGGCTGCTCGCCGTCGAGGGTGATTACGGCACGCTGGTGCTCACGGAAGCGAGCGGCGAGGTGCTG
Organism: Streptomyces sp. P9-2B-2; assembly: GCF_030406865.1. NCBI lineage: Bacteria > Bacillati > Actinomycetota > Actinomycetes > Kitasatosporales > Streptomycetaceae > Streptomyces > Streptomyces sp. P9-2B-2. Next base: position 3,913,502 of record NZ_CP129126.1, read on the forward strand.
GGCGGCCGTCGTGAGGTGCCGATGCGGCGGGAGCCGGAGAAGGCGGCGCGGGCGGCCAAGGCGAAGACGAAGGGCAAGCGTGCGGCGCCGGCGGACCTGCCGGAGGCGGCGCTGCCGGCCTTCGAGGCGCTGCGCGGCTGGCGGGGCCGCACGGCCAAGGAGCAGGGCGTGCCCGCGTACGTGATCTTCCACGATGCGACGCTGCGGGAGATCGCCACGCTCGGGCCGACGACGATGGACGAACTGGGCACGGTCAGCGGCGTCGGCGAGAACAAGCTCGCGAAGTACGGCCAGCCGATCCTGGATGTGCTGGCCGGGCGGGAGACTCCGGAGGGCGCGGGCGAAGGCGCGGGGGCGGACGTGCGCGTAGCCGCCAGTGCCGGTGCTAGTGCCAGTGCCAGTGCCGCGAAGGTGGCTGGGGCGGCCGAGGAGCATCACGCCGCACCGGAGCCCGAGGACGAGGAGCTGCCGGAGCCGCCGGACGACATCGATTGGTGAGCTGGAGGGAGGGTGTCGTAGCGGCCGGAGGGGTGAGAGCGGCTGGGGTGCCGGGGTGGGCGGACGGCTGGGCTCGGCCCGGTGACGGCCGGGGGGCGCTCGGCTCGGTGAGGGTCGGCGGCTCGGCTCGGTGAGCTGATCAAGGTGGCCGGCTGATGAACGGCGACGGCTGAGTTCGGTGACGGCCCAGGCCAGGCCATGCAGGGCGACCGGAGGGGGAATTCGGTGGATTTGGACCGTCCTGCGCGGGCGTTCCTTCACACGACCGATCCCAGAGATCTTGGTGACTGTTACACAACGGATGGGTCGCCGTTAAGGACGCTCCGTAGCGTGCTGATTCTCATCGCGTTCTTTATCGCATCCCTACGGCGGCCCGAGCCGCCCACGACGAGGAGTACCCATGCGGGCCCAGCACCGCTCCGTGATCCGTACCGCCACCGTCGCGACCGGTGCGCTGGCCGTGCTGCTGCTCCCCACGGGCATCGCCTTCGCGGCCGAGCCGAGCGCGCACGCGGAGAGCCGGACCTCGATCATGCTGCCCGACGACGGGCTGGCCGGACTGGCGGAGAAGGCCGGCCAGCTGCCCAAGGCGGGCCTGATCGGTGGCGCCGGTGCGCTGGGCGTGGCCGCGACGGCCCTCACCGTCCACCGCCGACGCCACGGAAGCCGCGGCCGGCAGGCCTGAACCTACTCCTCCTCCCCCACCAGCCGCTGCACCTCCGCGTAGCCCAGGATCTCGCCGGCCGTCCCGGCCGCTTCCGTTGGCTGCCGGCCCGTGCGGATGGCGTCCGCCGCCGTGAGAGTGGCCTGGAGGGCGGTCCGGAAGAGCAGGGAGCCGGTGCTGATGCGGCGTACGCCGAGCTCCGCCAGACGACTGACGGTGTGCCGGCCGGGAGCGAAGAGGATGTTCAGCGGGGCCGGGATCCCAGCGACCAGAGTCGAGATGCCCTCGTCGGCGACGACGCCCGGTACGAAGACGCCGTCCGCGCCCGCGGCCAGATAGGTCTCGGCGCGCGAGAGCGTCACAGAGAGGGGCGGCGGACTGTCCGCCAGCCAGTGGGTGTCGATCCTGGCGTTGAGGAACAAGCCCGGTGCCCGTTCCTTCACCGCGCTGATCAATTCGGCCTGCTGCACCGGATCCTTCAGCCCCTCGCCGCCGGGCAGCCCGTCCTCCAGGTTCAGCCCGGCCGCCCCCGCCGCCGCCAACTCGGCGGCCAGGTCCCCCACTTGGCCGGCGTCGCCGCCGAATCCACCCTCCACGTCGACCGTGTAGGGGCAGGCCAGCCGACCGTTGAGCCGCAGCGCGAGCGCGACCGTGGCGTCCCGGACCTCGGCGAGCCCGCGCCCGTCCTGACAGCCGTGGGCCGCGGCGACGCCCAGGCTCGTGGTGCCGACTGCCGCGTACCCGGCCCCGGCGAGTGCGACCGCCGAGATGACGTCCCAGGCGTTGGGCAGCAGCAGCGGCTGATCGGCGTGGTGCAGCGCGTGGAAGTGGAAGGTGGCGTACTCCGGGGAGGTGCTCATATGGGCACCGTAGGCCGGAGTCCCTTCGGTAGGGGTCGAAGACTCGCGGCGGACGATGCAGTCATGACCACTCCGGCGTACAGCCACCGTGCGCCACCGCCCGTCCGCCCGCGGAATCGCGACCCACCGCCCGGCCCGTGGCCTCGGCTCCTCGATGGCCGCCCGGGATGGCCGCCCGGTACGCGCCCTCGGCTCCCTCACCGCCGCCGGCCCGTGCCCTCAGCCCCCTCCCGCCGCCCGGCCCGTGCCCTCCCCGCCGGCCTCCGGCGTCGGCCATGTCACCCGCTTCGAGATCGAGGCGGACTTCGCCGCGCGCTATCCGGTGCGGCAGGCAGGCGGCGAGACGATCCTCGAACTGTGGGTCCCCGCCGAGGAGCTGGCGGAGTTCAACCGGCACATCGTCGGGCGCATCGAGCTGGTCCGCAGCTTCCGGCCGGTTCAGGGGGAGTCATCGCAGGACAGGGAATGACCAGGCAGGGAGCAACCGGCAGGGAGTGACCGAGCGGCGAAGGCCGGACGGGGAATGACCGGGCAGCGAACGGCAACGCAGGGGATGCCGGGCGGGGACCAGCACCCTCCCCCGGCTCCAGGACCCGGCGCCCCCGCCTACCGCCCCCCATCTACACCACACGCCCCCGCCCGCCCATACACCGTGACCCTGGCCCCCCGGACCTCCCTGATGCCGCAGATTTCGAAGGCGGCGCGCAACGTGGACCGCTTGGCGATTTCCTGGTCGCTGTCGTCGGCCGGCTGGCCGTCCGGGTCCCCGGCGACGACGATCCGGCGGGCGGTCAGCATCCGCTCGCGGATCTCATCGCCGGAGCGCTCGGTGCCGTAGAGGGTGTGCGAGGCCAACGGGCTCTTGGCGAGCGCGAGATCGTGCAGCCCGCGGAACTCGTGCGGCAGGGTCGCGCGCCAGATCCGCCGCCGGGACGGCACGAACAGCAGCCCGTCGCCGGGCAGGGCCATCGCGCGTACGGCGTGCGCGACCGCGGTGACATCGTCGACCCGGCTGTCCGGGCTGCGCAGATGGACATTCACCGGCAGCAGCGCCGCCGGCAGCAGCGCCACCGCCGTCGCCCGCCGCAGCCGCCGGCCACGGGTCTGCCCCCGCTCGCCGGCCGGCCGCAGCAGCCGCGCCAGCGCGGCGCCCGCGAGCAACGCGAACCCGACGACGTAGTAGAGGACATAGCGGTCCACATATGCCGGCTCGACATGGGAGAGCAGCAGCAGGAGGAGGGTGGGCAGAAGCAGCAGCGGGACACCGAGGGCCCGCAGCCCGATGGGGCCGCGCGAGCGGATCCGGACGCGGGCGCAGGCGATGCCGAGGACGGCGAGCACGGCGAACGTCAGCAGCTGGAGGGGGTCCGGCCACATGAGCCAGCTGATCTGGGCCGACTGCCGGGTGCTGAACACCGCGAGCGGCGCCAGACCGGCGAGGACAGTGGCCGAGGCGAGCAGCCAGGCGCGCAGTACGCGGCGGGGCAGCCGCGCCAGGACCACCGCGGCTCCGTGTGCAGGCAGCGCCAGACACGCGAACTCATGCAGCAGGCAAGCGGCCAGCATCAGCGCCGTATAGCCGGCCCACAGGCCTCTGCTCGGCCGGGACGCGGCCGACACCAGCACATACGTGGCCCAGACGACCAGCGCGCAGACCATCGCGTACGAGCGGCCCTCCTGCGCGTACTGCTGGACGACCGGGATCAGCGCGAAGGTGAAGCCCGCCAGCAGCCCCGCCCGCCGGCCGACCAGGCGCTGCCCCAGTAGAGCGACCCCGGCGGCAGCGACCGTCATCGCCACTACGGACGGCAGCCGCAGACCGACCGCATCGCCGAAAGTGCCGCGGAGGGTGGCGTCATAGCCGGCGAACCAGAGGTGCATCAGCAGGTAATACAGGCCGTGCACGACATCGACATGCTGAAGCGTGTGCCACAGGTCGGTCAGGCCGCGGTGTGCCATGTCGTAGGTGACCGCCTCGTCCCGCCATATGGCGTCCTGGCGGCGGATCCCCCACGCCCCCAGAAACAGCATCAGCCCCGCGGGCATCAGCACCACCGCGCCCTGCGCCACCCAGGTACCGCGGGCGGCGACGGCGGACACATACGTCTTCTGCGCTTGCGCTACGTCGATGACGGACTCCGGTCACGTACGGAACGGACGAAACAGACGAACGGTCAGACGAACGGGTCAAACGAACGGGTCAGTCGGAGATGGGTCAAGGATGAGTCACGCGAGGGGCGGGCGACGGGTCGAACGACGAGACGGGCGGAAGGTCGGCCGGAGGCCAGAGGCCAGAGGCCGGAAGCCGGAGGCCGGAAGCCGGAGGCCGGAAGCCGGAGGCCGGAAGCCGGAGGCCCAGAAAGCCAGAAGGCCGAGGGCGGCCGGTGGCCAGGGGTGCTCCCCCTCAGCCAACCCGACGCCCCCGGCCCCCGGCCCGCCTGCTCAGCTGATGCGGATCAGCTTCGCGCCGAAGCCCGGCTCGGCGAGGTCCTGCTTCAGGGCCACCGGCACCTTCTGCGCGCTCTCGCCGTCGCCGACCGTCAGCACGCCCACCACGGTGCCGGCCTTCGCCGTGTGCGGGATGGTCTTGCCGGCGTCGCTCATGGAGAACTTGGCCTTCATACCGGCCCAGCCGACGGCCGACAGGTTCTTGGTCGCCACGACCGGCGTCTCACCGCCGAGCCCGTCGTCCACGTAGCCGACGACCTGGCCCTTCTTGACCACGGTGGCCGAGGTCAGCGCGTCGCGGACACCCGTGATCACCTTCGAGGTGTTGTTCAGGGCCAGCGGGAGCGAGCTGGAGCCGTTGGGGTCCGGGCCGCTGACGTGCTGATCCATCGTCACACCGATCAGCAGGGGGGTCTTGTCGCCGACGGTGCGGTAGCCGGCCCACATGAACGTTCCACCGGCCGGCGTGCTCGACCCCGTCTTGATGCCGGCGACCTTGCCCGCCATCGTCGTGAGCAGCGAGTTGTTGTTGTAGATCTTCTCCGGCAGGCCCTGGATCTGCACGTTCTCGGTGCGCACGACCTCGCGGAACGCGTCGTTCTTCATGACCTCTTCGGCGAGCTTGAGCTGGTCGACCGCGGTGCTCTTGGTCGACGCGTCCAGGCCGCTGGGGTCGGTGTAGGTCGTCTTGGTCATCCCCAGGTCCTTGGCGGCGGCCTGCATCTTCTTCGCGAACGCCTTCTCGGACCCGGCATCCCAACGCGCCAGCTGCCGCGCGGCGTTGTTACCGGAGGGGATCATCAGCATCTGGAGCATCTGATACTGCGTGAACTTCTGCCCCTTCTTGAGCGTCACGCGCGACTCGTCCCGCTTCTGTGAGTCCGCCTCGGCCTGTGCGTCGACCTTGATCGTCTCGCCCTTCTCACCCTTCTTGAGCGGGTGGTCGCGCAGGATCACATAGGCGGTCATCACCTTGGCGACACTCGCGGTCGGTACGGGCTTGGCCTCGCCGGACGTGCCCATGTTGCCGACGCCGACGACCTTGACCGCGGCCTGGCCCTGGTTGGGCCACGGAATCGAGAGCTGGCCGCCCTCGAAGGTGAACCCGGTCGACCCGCCGACGGCGAGCTCGGGGGCGGGCAGCGGGCGCACCGCCTGGGCGACCACGAAGATGATCACCAGCAGGACCGCCAGCGGTGTCCAGATCTTGAACCGGCGGACGACCGAACGCAGCGGGGTCTCGGGCGGCGGCGGGGTGTTGGTGAGCTGCGCCAGGAGGTCGAGCGGCGGCAGCGGCTGCTGCTTGGTGCGCTCGGCCTCGGGCAACTCGGCGGGGGCGGCGGCCGTGGCGCCCGTGGTGGCGGACGGCTTGGTGCCCGGCCGGTCCGCAGGCTTGGGCTTGGGCGCCGCGGCCGGCTTGGCGGGCTCGGCGGCCGGCAGCGCGCCGGTGGCCTTGCCGGCCGGCTTGGCACCGGCCTTGTCGGCCTTGCCGGCCGCCTTGTCCGCGACCTTGCCCTCGGGCTTGTCCGCCGACTTGCCTGCCGACTTGTCCGCGGGCTTGTCGGCTGCCTCGTCCCCGGGCTTGTCCGCGGCCTTGTCGGGCGTACGGGCGGGCGTCTTCGGCGCCGTCTTGCCCAGCGACTTGCCCGCCGTGCCGTCGTCCGCCGACTTCAGCGCCACGAACTGGCTGGTCCGCTCCGAGTCCCGCTCGGCGACCTTCGCCGCCTTGGCCTCGTTCTTGCCGTCGGCGTCCTTGCCCTCGGCGTTCTTGTCCTTGGCGTCGGTCTTGGCGTCGGCCTTGCCCTTGCTCTCGGGCTTGTCCTTGGCCTTGCTCTTGGCCGCGTCGCCGTCCTTGGCGGGCGGGGAGATCTTGAACGCGGTGGTCGCCTGATCGACGGCCTCCGCCTCCGCACCCTTCTTCGACTTCGCAAACGCAAAGACACGCGTCGCCTCATCGACCGCCGGCTCCTCGGCCCCAGCCGCTTCGCCGCCGCCCGTGCCGTCCCCGTTGCGCTCGCTCGCCGCACCGGGCTTCCCCTTCTGCGGCCCGACGGTCTTGAACACGGCGGTCGGCTGATCGACAACCTCGGCCTTGGACGACGAAGCGGGCTTGTCCTCGGAGTCGGACTTGCCCTCAGGGCCGCCCTTGCTCTGAGGCTCGGCCTTGCCCTTGGGCTGGGACTTCGCCTCGGACTGGGACTTCGCGCCGCCCTTGGAGCCACCGCGACCGGCATCCCCGTCGGCGTCCGTCTCCCCGTCGGCGTCCGCCTCGCTGTCGGCGTCCGCCTCGCTGTCGGCGTCCGCCTTCGCCTCCGACTTCACCGACTGCTTCGCAGCAGACTTCGCACCAGACTTCGCGCCCGGCTCGGCGTCGGCCTTTGCATCGGCCTTCGCACCGGACTTCGCTTCCGGCTTTGCGGCGGCACCAGCACCAGCACCAGCCCCCGAAGCCTCACCCGACCCAGCGGCCGACTCGGCATCGACATCGGCCTCAGCCTTCACCTCGGCCTCCGACGCAGCAGCAGCACCGGCATCACCGTCGCCACCCTCACCCGCCTCGGCGCCTTCGGCTCCCTCGCCGCCCTCGCCGTCCTCATCGCCCGTGCCCGCGACCCAGGCGGCCACAGCGGCGCGCAGACGGGCATCCCCGCCCTCGGCGCCCGCACCGCCCTCCGCGGCGTCCTGAGGCTCCTCAGACGCGTCCTCGGACGCCGACCCGGCCCCGGGCTCCGCCTCCGTCCCGGCCGCCGGCTCGCTCCCGCCCACCGGCTCCGCCGAGGACTCCGCCTCACTCGCCGGGGCGGGCTTCCCCGCCGACGCGGATTTCGCCGCGGCGACCGGTTCCGGCTTCGCCTCGGACTTCGACTCCGCCGCTGCCTCCGCCCCGTCGTCCGCAGGCTTCGGATGCTTCCCGGCATCCGAAGCCTGAGCCGATTCGTCCGGCTCCCCGCGGAAGGCCGACAGCCGCGGATCACGTTCGTTCCGCGCCGTCTTCCCCGACGACTGCTTCTTGTCCGACTTGTCGGGGGACTCGCCCGCCACCGATGTCTCCTTCATACGTCCCACTGCTGCCTGGCCCAGTGTTCCCAAGTGTCCTGTGTCCACGTGGCCCCATCTCGCCGCCACGCGTACCGGTAGGCGCCGCACCCCTCAGAAAGATGTCGCCGACGTGCAAGACGAGAACGACATACCTACCGGTTCCATATCGAACCCCCCACGCACTCTCGACAGATGAATGTGAGAGGGGTCACCCTGTCATTCATCCACGCGGGGAGGCATGGATGGGCAGGAGCCGCAGAACAATTCCGGAGGAGCTTCTGCTGCTCGCTTTGGACCCGACCACGGGCACCACAGCGCAGCCGCAGTCGCTCGACCTCGGCCTGGCCGGGGCACAGCTAGTAGAGCTGGCTCTGGCAGGACGGATAGCCCCAGACGGGGATCGTATCGCCGTGGTGATGGCACGGCCGACAGGAGATCCAACTCTGGACTCCGCGCTCGAACTGCTGCGCCGACGCGGCAGTCCGGTGCGCGCGGTCCACTGGATCGGCGGGCCCCGACTCGGGCTGCGCCAGACCTACCTCACGCATCTCGAACGGTGCGGCATGGTGCATGCCGTGGCGGGACAGATGTGCGGGGTGCTGCCGACGACGCGCTACCAAGCGACGGAGACGGCCATCAGCCGGGAAATCAGGGCCCGGCTGGACAACGCGATCCGCACCGGCGTACCCCCGGACCCGCGGACCGCGGCGCTCGCCGCGCTGGCCCATGCGGTCGGCCTCGGCAAGCATCTGTATCCAGGGAACGAAGGGCGGTCATCGCGCTCCCGTCTCCGGGATCTGATCCGGCACGACCCGATGGGCGGGCTGGTCGCACACGCCGTCATGGATGTGCAGAACGGTGTCGCGGTACAGCCCCGGCGGCAGCAGGCGGCCGTCGCGGGACCGGTCCGGCAACCGGCGGCACGGGCCACGGCGGACCCGGCCGGCGCGCCGGTCCAGTCGCGGCACGGCCACGGCCGGATGGCCCGGGTAGGCGCCCGCTGACGCCGTAGAACGCGTACGACACCTCGCACCACCCAGCGCAGCACTCGTTCCACGCATCACCCGCACCACCGTCCCCGAAGTCCCGTACGGGAGCCGCAGCACCAAGCGCGGGGTGGCGGGTCGGCCGTTCCAGACAACGGCCGGCCTGCCACCCCGCGCATCTGCTCGCTCGCCTTCTGTGTGCATTTCACTGCGCGGCGTCACCTCGGAGTGGCAGTCTGCTGAACAGAAAACGACAGCAGTACGGAGCCGGAGGTGCACGTCCCGTGGCGTCCAATGTCAATCCCACCGTCAGGCGACGCCGGTTGGGCCAGGAGCTACGAAGGCTCCGTGAGCTCAAAGGCATGACGGCGGAAGAGGTGGCCGACCGGCTGCTGGTCTCCCAGTCGAAGATCAGCAGACTGGAAAACGGCCGCCGCAGCATCAGTCAGCGCGATGTCCGCGATCTGTGCGGGGTCTACGAGGTCGAGGACCACCGCATTGTGGATTCGCTGATGCAGATGGCCAAGGATTCGCGTCAGCAGGGTTGGTGGCACGCCTTCGGCGACATCCCCTACAGCGTCTACATCGGCCTGGAGACCGAGGCCGCCTCACTGCGGATTTACGAGTCCCTGCTGGTGCCCGGTCTGCTCCAGACCCCCGGTTACGCCGAGGCGGTCATTCCCGGCACGGTCCCCGAGCTGGCGCCCGACCATCTGGACAAGCGCATCCAGGTGCGGATGCGCCGCCAGGAGCGGGTCACCGACCCCGAGCGCCCGCTGCGGCTGTGGGTGGTGCTGGACGAGAGCGCGCTGCGGCGGGTGGTCGGCAGCCATCTGATCATGCGCGAGCAGCTGGACCATCTCGTCGAGATGAGCCAATTGCCGCATGTGACGGTGCAAGTTCTGCCGTACAACACCGGTGCGCATGCCGGAATGTCGGGAACGTTCTCCATCCTGGAATTCGACGATGCCGCCGATTCCAGCGTGGTGTACATCGAGGGCGTCACCAGTGACCTCTATCTGGAGAAGACCAACGATGTGCACAAATACACGATCATGTACGAGCATTTGCGTGCGCAGGCGTTGAGTGCGGAGCACAGCCGGGAGTTCATCGCCGCTGCGGCGAAATCCCATGCGGACGCCATGGGATGACATCCACCAGGAGTCATTGGCGCGGAATCCAGGATTCCGGGGAAAGGGATCGCACGGTACACCTGCCGTCGCTCCCATGAAAAGAGATCAAGAAATATGCCCTTCGTACGGGTGAACGGCCTCTGCGGCTCGTGATGTTGGCGCGTAGCGTCGTCAGTACCGAATCCCCGGTAACTCAGAGTGAGCTGGAGTGAACATGGCCGTGCAGCCCAATTCCGCATTCTCCTGGACCAAGTCCTCGTACTCCGGTGGCAACGGCGCCTGCGTGGAAATCGCCGTGCCGACCGCGGCAGCCATCGCTGTGCGCGACTCCAAGGACCCCGAGGGTCCGCGCCTCACCTTCGACAACTCCTCCTGGCGCCACTTCCTGTCGGACGTCGCCGGTGGCGCGTTCGACGCGGCGTGACCTGAGCCGTCGCCCTCCGCAGTTCGCAGTTGTGAGCCCTCTCGACTGGATCGCCGTCCCGGCCGAGGGGGCTCGGCCATGCCCGGTCTCCCCGTTCCGGCGGGCCTGCGGCAGTCCTCGTACGGCCGCTACCGGTGGCCGTCAGCGCAGCTCGGACACATAACGGTCCGTCCCGGGCACGGTCGGCAGGAACGGTGCCACCAGCTCCACCCACCCCAGCCCCGACTCCGCGACCTCCTCCTCCAGGCCGGCGAACGGCTCCGGCCAGCCGTCGCGCGGGTCCTGCTGGAGGAACCACAGCAGGGTCAGCCGGGTGTCGACGCCCTCGACCTGCCGCACATAGGACATCCGGTCGCCCGGCAGCGGCGTCGGGCGGAAGACCGTGACCATCGCGGCCGGGGAGCCCGCCAGCCGCCGCGGCAGATGCCGGGCACAGAGCCACTCCAGCAGCTGGTCCCGCCGCTCCGGACCGTCCGTGTCGATCACCTCCAACACCAGCCCGGCGTACGGGTGGTCCAGCGCGTGGAGGTCGCGGGGACCCGCCGCACCGTCCCGGTACACCGTCGCCAGGTGGTCCTGGAAGGCCGTAAAGACATGGGTGCGGTCCTGGTAGACCCGGCCGTCCCGGTTGAGGCGCTTGTTGATGCCGACGGTCCACTTCATGTGCTCGTCGTAGCGGCCCGCGGTGATCCAGTACGTGGAGAGATAGCAGCCCGCCGTGACCGGCCGGGCGACGGCGGACTTCTCGGGGCGGCGCAGCAGTTGCAGCTCGCGGGTGGCGACCCAGCGGCGGCCGGCGAAGATCCATGGCATCGCCATCGCGCCCGCGATGTAGTGGTCGTCCTCGTACCAGCGGTTGTAGGCGTATTCATGGCCGGGATGCGGTTCGACCATGGTGATCAGCGCATGTCCGGGGTGCACGCCGTACGGGCCGACGGCGGCCAGCTCGGCGTAGGCGGCGGGCCCGGTGTCGACGGCTGCGGCGGCGGTGACCTCTGGCGTTCGTTCGCTGTCTGCGGTCATGCCAGACAGGTGTAGCTGACGAATCGTCAGATGGGGAGGGGTGGTGCGCGGTTCGATGCGCGGATCGGTGCGCGCATCGTCAGGCATCGAGCGCGCGGGGCCGCCCCGGCCCGTACGCGGCGCCGGCTTCGCAGCCCCGGCCGCACCCGCCCCGCACCCTCGTCCTTGCCCTTGTCCGCCCCGGCTCATCATCCGATCACCCCTGCGCCCCGTCCCCCGGCCGCTTAAGCTGCTGGGCATCTGTAGCCGGCGATGGTCGGGCGCAGAACACGAGCGAGGGGAGTCGTCATGCCGGACGCGATAGTGGGCCGTGCCACCGCCCCCGTCCCCGGGCTGGCCGCTCGGGCGGCGCGGACCGGGAGTTCGCCGGTGCGGGACATTCTGGCGCTCACCGCGCGGCCGGAGGTCATTTCGTTCGCGGGTGGGCTGCCCGCGCCCGAGCTGTTCGATACGGAGGGGCTGGCGGCCGCGTTTCAGCATGTGCTGGCGGAGGATCCGCGGCGGGCGCTTCAGTACTCCACGAGTGAGGGCAGTCCGGCGCTGCGTGCGGCCGTCGCGGCGCGCACCACCGCGCGTGGGCTGGCCACCGACGCCGACGACCTGCTGGTGACCACCGGCTCGCAGCAGGGGCTGACGCTGCTGGCCACGGCCCTGCTGGAGCCGGGGGACGTGGTGCTGGTCGAGGATCCGTGTTACCTCGCGGCGCTTCAGATCTTCTCCTTCGCCGGTGCCAGGGTGGTGCCGGTGCCGACCGATGACGAGGGGCTGGACCCGGTCGCGCTGGACGAGATCACCGCGCGGGAACGGCCCAAGCTGCTCTATGTCGTGCCGACCTTCCAGAACCCGACCGGCCGCACGCTGTCCGCCGAGCGCCGGGCCGCGGTCGCCGAGGTCGCCGCCCGGCGCGGGCTGTGGATCGCTGAGGACGACCCGTACGGGGAGCTGCGCTTCGAGGGTGAGCCGGTGCCGTGGGTCGCGTCGTTCCCCGGGGCCGAGGACCGTACGGCGCTGCTCGGCTCGTTCTCCAAGGTGATGGCGCCCGGTCTGCGGCTGGGTTCGCTGCGTGCGCCGGCCGCGCTGCGGCGCGCCTGTGTCATCGCCAAGCAGGCCGCCGATCTGCACACCTCGACCGTCGATCAGGCCGCGGCGGCGCGGTATTTGGCGGTCGCGGATCTGGACGCGCATCTGGGGCGGGTGCGCGACGCCTACCGTGAGCGGCGGAACGCGCTGGTCGACGGGCTGGCAGCGGCACTCCCCGAGGGCTCGCGGTGGAACCGTCCGGCGGGCGGCATGTTCGTGTGGGCGACGCTGCCGGAGGGGTATGACGCGACGGCGCTGCTGCCCGAGGTGGTGCGGCATGACGTCGCGTACGTCCCCGGCGCGCCGTTCTTCGCCGGGCCGCCGGACGCCACGGCCGTCCGGCTGTCGTTCGTGACGCACTCCCCGGAGGAGATCCGCGAGGGGCTCGACCGGCTCAGGAAGGCGCTGGACGGGGCGGGGCGGCAGCACGGCTGAGGGGGGCGCTGGAGGAGGCGCGGCGGCGGTACGCCTGAGCGCCGGGGGCCTCTGTCTCCTGCGGGGCCGGTGCTGCCCCCTGGTGGTTACGTGCCTTGGAGGCGGCTGCCTCTGCGCGGCTCCGTCTTGGCGAACGGCTCTGGTCTTCCCGGGGCGCGGGGCCTAACCTGACGCCCCATCAGGCGTGAGCGGGGCGGCCCGGCCGGGAGGCACACATGCTGCTGCGGAACAAGACCGTCGTCATCTCGGGCGTAGGCACCGGGCTCGGCCATCAGGTCGCGGCGGCCTGTGTGCGGGAGGGCGCCTCGGTGGTGCTGAGCTCCCGTACGGAGGCGAATCTCGCCAAGTCGGCGGCGCAGCTGGATGCTTCGGGCGCGCGTACGGCCTGGCGGGTGACCGATATCGGCGACGAGGCGCAGTGCGCGGCGCTGGCCGCGCTGGCCGTGGAGCGGTTCGGCGGGATCGACGCGGTGGTCCATGTCGCCGCCCTGGACTCGCTGTTCGGGGGCCTGCGGGAGGCCGACTTCGACTCCTGGCACCGTGTCGTGGACGTCAATCTCTTCGGCACGCTGCGGATGACCCGCGCCTGCCTGCCGTCGCTCACGGCGCGCGGCGGCGGCTCGGTGGTCCTGATCGGCACCCAGTCGTCGGTCGCCGCGCCGTCACAGGTCCAGCAGGCGGCGTATGCGGCGTCCAAGGGCGGACTGGTTTCGGCGATGTACTCATTGGCGCGCGAGCTGGGGCCGGACCGGATACGGGTCAACACCGTGCAGCCCGGCTGGATGTGGGGCCCGCCGGTGGAGGCGTACGTACGGTTCCAGGCGCAGAGTGAGGGCGTCCCGGAGGCCGAGGTGCTGGCCCGGCTCACCGAGCGGATGGCGCTGCCCGAGCTGGCGACGGACGCGGATGTGGCCGAGACCGTGGTCTTTCTGGCCTCCGACCGGGCGCGCGCCATCACGGGGCAGTCGCTGTTGGTCAATGCGGGGGAGGTGATGCGGTAGGGGGTGTTCCGCAGGCCGGTGGGCGGGTGGCAGGCGTACGGCGGCCGGGCCCGGTGCCCCCCTCAGGCCGTCGTGGCATGAGGTGCACGTCGCCGGGCGGCCCCTGAGCCTCTGTGTTTGCGGCCGCCTTACGCGCGCGGGTAACGGACGAGCCAGCCCGGCGATGATCCGGCCGGGCCGTGCAGCACGGCGCCCTGCGTCATCTCCATCGAGAAGTCGTCGGCCAGCTGGAGGATCGTGTCCCGGCCCTCCAGCTCGACCAGCCAGTTCGGCGGCAGTGCCGTCTCGCCGTGCAGGGTGCCCAGCAGATTGCCGCAGATCGCGCCGGTGGAATCGCTGTCCCCGCCGTGGTTGACGGCCAGCAGGAGGCCGTGCCGGATGTCCTCGGCGACCAGTGCGCAGTACACGCCGATCGACAGCGCCTCCTCGGCCGTCCAGCCCTCGCCCAGGGACTCGACCCGGGCGGGTGTCGGCATGCCCTGCCGTACGGCGCCGAGCGCACGCTTGAGGGCGTCGGTGGTCTCCTCGTGGCCGGGGCGGGTGGCCAGATGGGCCAGCGACTTCTGTACGGCGCTGTCGAGGTCGTCGCCACGGGCCAGCGAATGGCTGATCACCGCGAACGCGCCGGCCGCCAGATAGCCGGTGGGGTGGCCGTGCGTCTGCGCCGCGCACTCGGCGGCGAGCTGGAAGACCAGCTGCGGCTCCCAGCCGACCAGCAGGCCGAACGGCGCGGAGCGCATCACCGCGCCGCAGCCCTTCGAGTCCGGGTTCTTGGGGCTGTCGAGCGTGCCCATCACCTCGTCGCCGAGACCGCTCAGACAGGCCCGGCCCGGTGCCCGCCGGGAGTACAGCCACTCCTCGCGGGCGAGCCAGCCGTCGTCCTTCCTGCGCTCGTCCGGGCCCCAGTCACGCTGGGTGGCGGACCAGCGCAGATAGGCGCGGTGGACGTCGGTGGGCGGATGCCAGGCACCGGTGTCGCGGCGTACCTGGGCCCGGATCAGGCCGTCCACGGTGAACAGCGTCATCTGGGTGTCGTCGGTGACCGCGCCGCGCCGCCCGTAGGCGGGCACCAGATCGGTCACGCCCTCTTGGCCGTGCGCCTTACGGATCGCGTCGAGCGAGTCGAATTCGATACCGGCACCGAGCGCGTCGCCGATGGCGCCGCCGAGCAGACAGCCGCGTACCCGGCTGCGGAAATCCTGCTGCTCCGCGCGCCCCCAGATGGCGCCGCCGCCCGCTGCGCTCATGCCGAAACCTCGCTCCACTTGGCCTCGCATCCGCCTGGCGCGCACCTCTGAACGGCACGCTCGCTGCGCTCGCTCACTGCGCCCTCCTGAAGCTCACTACGTCCCGGGGCCTTGTGGGGCCCCTGGCGCAGCACTGTAATCGACCGAGAATGATCAAATTTTGGCCAGGAGGGTATTGCGAATAGTCATTCGTAAGGAGGCTTTTAGCCGGTGGCGTCCGATGGGTACGGGGTCGGGCGGTGGGGCGGGGGTGGTTCCTGGGCGGGGCGGGCGGTGGGTCGGGGTGACTCCTGGGCAGGTCGGGGCGGTGGGTCGGGAGTGGTTCCTGGGCGGGGCGGGCGGTGCGCGAGAACTGGGGTCGCCGGCGCCGGCCTGGACGTCTTCGACCACGAGCCACTGCCGGACGAACACTCGCTGCGCAGACTCCCGAACGTGCTGGCCCTCCCCCACCTCGGCCATGTCACCCGCCGTAATTGCGGGGCCACTTCCAACAGGCGGTCGAAGGCATTGCGGCCTTTCTGGCGGGCGGCCCGATCCGTCAACTGGGCTGAGGCAGCACCGGTCATCCGGATGTGGGACCTACCCCACGGGCCGACAGTCCTGGCCGGACTCACCCGGCCACCCCCGGGCACGCAGAGCGTGCCGCCGCACCGGGCCGCCGGGCCTCGGCCGACGCCTTCGTCCCCCGCCCCTTCCTGGGCGCGCATCCGTTCGATGATGGCGGCGTCGCCCGTTGGGCATGCTCTCCCCATGTCCGAGTACGAGTGGGATCGCACCACCATGGCTGTCGTCGCCTCCGCCCTCTCCGGAGACAGCGACGGCGCGGTGGAACTCCTTCGGCCGCTCCCCCAGAGCGATGTGTGCCATATCGCCGTACGGCTCGCCGCCATGGCCGCCGACGCACTGATCGTCGCCGCCCAGGACAGCGGAGGGGACCGCGAGGAGGCCCTGTCCCAGTGGCAGCAGTGCATCCTTCAGCACGAGGCGGAGTACGAGGGCGGAGTAGGGGACTGAGTAGCGGGGGCCGCAGTCGCGGACGCTGAGGCCGTCTTGGCGGGCGGGTGGCACGGTCGCGGCTGGAGGCACGGTCCGGGTCGGTGCGGGGCCGGTCGGTGGCAGGGTCCGGACGGGTCCGGTTCAGTGGGCTCTGGGGGTAGCACCGCCCACCCAGGCCGCCTGCTCGCCCGGGACCGACCGTCACCCGGGCCGTGGTCACCCCGGGCCGCCGTCACTCCGGGACGGCAGCCGTCGCCCGCAGGTGGCGTATCAGCCCGCTGCGTATCGCTTCCAGTCGCTCAGTATCCACGCCCGGCAGAAGCACGAGATCCCGCAGCCCGAGTTCGGTCTCGGCAATGGCCTCCCATGAGCCGCCGTCCAACAATTCCGCAATGAGGGCCTCGGTCCCCGACCAGTCGCCGAGGGCACATCGGACGAGGATCGCGACAGACTCCGTCGATATGAGAGCCGTCTCCAGGAGAGGGGTTGGCGCGGAGGGGGCATTGCTGCCGTGCAGAGCGGACGCGCGGTCGGGGTTGGTGATGGTGTTGGCGTCGCGGTCAGGGTCGGGGGCAGTGACGCGGGCGGTGGCGGTGACACGGATGGTGCCGGTGCCACGACCGGTGCCGATGTTGCTGTCGCTGCCACTCCCCGTGGGGCCGTCACCGAAGGCCCGGGTAAAGCGCTCGTCGGCTCTCAGCGCCACCCAGGCACCTCCGGCCGTGAACGCGGACGCGGCGGCATTCACGTTGCCGTCCACGGGCGCAAGCATGGCCCCGGCCCCTGGCCCAGTCGCGCTTCCGCCAGGCATGGCGGCAAGCAGCGCCGTCTCATACCGGACAACCAGCCCGGCGTCCGGATCGCCGCCCGAGGTGGAATTCATGGCCTCCCAGGCGGCCTCGAGCGCCTCACGTGCCGCGTCCAGGTGGCCGGTCCGGCGCAGGCAGCCCGCCTTGAGGGACAGGAGGGTGGCGGTGGCGGACGGGTCGGCGTCGGCGAGGGCGCGGTTGAAGCCGGTGAGGGCGCGGCGGGTGTCGCCTCGTAGGAGGTGGGTTTTGGCGCGGCGGGCGAGGGTGTGGGTGGGGGCGTCGCCGAGTTCGAGGGCTCGGTCGAAGTCCGTCAGGGCTTCGGTCAGTCGGCCGGTGAGCAGGTTGATCGCTCCGCGGGTGGCCGTGAACCGGCTCGAATCGGGGGTGAGGCGTAGGGCGGTGGAGAGTTCGGAGCGGGCCTCCTCGGTGCGGTGCAGAGCTGTCAGTGCCAGGGCGCGTTGCCAGTGGGTGTGGCCGTCCACGGGGTCCAGAGCGATCGATCGGTCGAGGTCCGTGAGGGCCTGTTCGTAGCGGCCGAGGTGGCCGCATACCGCGCCGCGCAATCGCCACACCCTGGCGTCGTCCGCGTCGAGTTCCAGGGAGCGGTCAAGGGCTGCCAATGCGTCGTCGTGGCGGTCCAGGGCGTGCAGTGCGGTGCCGCGGGCCCGGTGGGCCCAGGCGTAGTCGGGGTCGACGGCGAGGGCCCGGTCGGCCTCGAGGAGCGCTTGCTCGTGCCGGCCGCTCTCCAGGCAGGTGTGGCAGCGCTCCGCCCATACCCAGGGGTCGTTCGGCTGGAGTTCGGCCGCGCGTCCGAGGGCGTCGAGGGCTTCGTCGTGGCGGCCCATCACCCGCAGGGTGATCCCCCGGCGGGCGTGGGCCCAGACGTAGGTGGGATTGGCGGCGAGGGCGCGGTCGAACTCGGCCAGGGCGAGGTCGTACTGTCCCGTGTCGCGGTAGGCGGCGCCCCGTTCGGCCATCGCCCAGGCGTAGTTCGCGTTGATCTCGATGGCGTGCTCCAGGCCGGCCAGCGCTTCCTCGTGGCGGCCGAGGCGGCGCAGACAGACGGCGCGGCTGGCGATGCTGAAGGCGTGACGGGGTTGCCGGGCAAGGGCCCGGTCGAACTCGGTGATGGCCTGCTCATAGCGGCCCAGGAGGCGGTAGGCCTCGCCGAGTTGGGAGGCGGCTTCCAGGGAGTCCGGGGTGATCTCCAGGGCGCGGGTGTAGTCCTCGGCGGCGCGCTCGAAGCAGCGCATATAGCGGTGGGTCAGACCGCGGCCGAGCAGGGCGGAGGCGTTGCGCGGATCGAGTTCCAGGCAGCGGTCGAAGTCGGCGAACGCCTGTTGCCAGGCCTCGGCCTTACGGTGTTCGCGGCCTCGGACGTGGTGGATGCGGGCCTGTCCGTGCACATCGAGGCCGGGGTGGCCGAGCAGCGCGGTGAGGATCGCGATCAGGCCGCCACCGTCCTCGGTGAGCGCGGTGGTCATACGGTGGCCCCAGTCACGGACCTCCACAGCCCCGGCGTCCTCACCGGCCTGGCGGATGGTCTCGGTGACTCTGCGCACGGCGGTCGGCGCGTGTTCGGCGGCGTCCAGGGTGTCGGACAGCGCCGGGGTGAGGGACGGCTGCGGGTCCGCGCAGAGGGAGTGGTAGATCTCCCGGAGCCGGTGCTCCAGTTGGCGTTCGTCGGACCAGGAGTCCGCGGGATTCGCACCGGGCGCGTGGTCCGTGCGGTGGCGCCGGGCGGCCTCGGCGAGACGGCGGTGCCGGGCCGTCCAGGTCTGCGGTGATCTGCGGCGCTGGAGGCGCAGCATCGCCGTCCGCACCACCTCGTGGTACTGCCATCGCCCGGCCCGGTCGGCGACGAACGGCAGCCCGCACAGCCAGCCGAACTGTTCGGCGGCGGCCGCGTCCACCACGGCCCGGAAGATGTCCTCATCCACGTGGCGCGGCAGAGCGGCCGCCAGTGCGGCCTCCCGGCGCACCGGGTCCGTCTCCCATTTCAGAAAGCGTTCGACGGCGGTGTCGCTGGGGTCGTCGACGGCCTCGACGGCGCGCGGGCGGTTCTCGGCGAGGGTGGAGACCAGCACCGGCAGGCCGCCGGACAGCCGCAGGATCACCTCGACGACGCGCTCGTCGGTGATGTCCCTGGTGGCCAGGAACTGGCGTGCCTCGTCCTCGGTGAAGGCGTCCAGCGGCAGATCCGTCACGCAGTCCAGGCAGTCGGCCCAGCAGCGGCGGTCCAGCGCGGTCTGGCCGGCCAGCGTCACCACCACGTTGGGCGCCAGCGGGCCGTAGCGATCGCTGACCAGGACGTCACACAGCCAGATGTCGAGCAGCGGGCCCGTCCGCTCATAGGTGTCGAAGAAGAGTGCCACCGAGGGCGACTCGTCCGCGATGGCGCTCACTTCACGGACGAAGACGGGCGTCAGGACCTCCAGCGGCGCCATCACCAGCTGCACCTCGTCATGGCTGCGCAGCCGGGCGCTGAGCAGACCGCGCAGCCGGTCGGCGCCGCGCGCCACCTGGCGGGGGTCCAGCCCTCCGGTGAGGGCGCCGACGCCGGGTAACAGCCCCAGGCCGGCCAGCCCGGCCTGGGCGGCGATCATGCTGCCGGGCGACGGGGCGGTCCCCTGGGGGTCGTCCTGGTCCGCCGGGCCGGGCGCCGCCTCCGCGGTGCCGGCCGCCGCTTCGGCCTCGTGGCGGCGCTCCCGGTAGGTGGCGAGCAGCTTGTCGAAGACCTTCAAGGGGTGGCCCTGCGCGGCGAGTTGGCCACTGATGGCCGCCATGGCCTCGGGGACGTCGTGCACCGCCTCGTCGACATACGCGGTCGGCGCGCCCTGCCCGCGCGCGGCCTCCTCGAACTGCCGGACCAGTGACGTCTTGCCGACGCCGGCCTGGCCGTGCACATGGAAGAGGAACTGGTGCGCCGGATCCTCCACCGCGCGGGCGAAGTTGTCCCGGAAGGCGGCGATCTCGCCGCGCCGCCCGACGAACCCCTCCCGCCGCCGGAGCCGGATCAGCTCCTGCCGCGAGAGCCTGTTGCGTGCCATCGAGTCCACCCCCTCCGCCCGGCGTTCGCCGCGGTGCCGGCAATTCCGCCCTGCTCCCGCAGATTAGCCGCCGGCGGCGGTGCGGGAAGGGGGCTGTGGATAACCGCGGAGGGCGGCCCCCACCGGCTACTCCACGACCGGCAGCAGCTCCGGCAGATGTCCGTCCGACGCGAGGGCGGCGGCCTGGCGTTCCTCGCTGACCGGGGCGTAGGTCGTGGTGCGGGGGCGGGCCGGGCGGCCGGCGAGGTCGGCGATGGCGATGAGGTCCTGGATGGAGCGGTAGGAGCCGTAACTCGAACCCGCCATCCGGGAGATGGTCTCCTCCATCAGGGTGCCGCCCAGGTCGTTGGCGCCGGAGCGCAGCATCTCGGCGGCGCCGTCCGTGCCGAGCTTGACCCAGCTGGTCTGGATGTTGGTGATGTGCGGGTGCAGCAGCACCCTGGCCATGGCCGTCACCGCGCGGTTGTCGCGGGTGGTGGGGCCGGGGCGGGCGATACCGGCGAGGTAGACGGGGGCGTTGGTGTGGATGAAGGGGAGGGTGACGAACTCCGTGAAGCCGCCGGTCTCCTGCTGGATTTCGGCGAGCAGGCGGAGGTGGCCCAGCCAGTGGCGGGGCTGGTCGACATGGCCGTACATCATCGTCGAGGAGGAGCGGATGCCCAGCTCATGGGCGGTCTTGATGACCTCGACCCAGGTGGCGGTGGGCAGCTTGCCCTTGGTGAGGATCCAGCGGACCTCGTCATCCAGGATCTCGGCGGCGGTGCCGGGGATGCTGTCCAGACCCGCGGCCTTGGCCTCGCTGAGCCACTCGCGGACGGACAGCCCGGTGCGCGTCGCACCGTTGACGACCTCCATGGGCGAGAAGGCGTGCACATGCATACCGGGGACGCGTTCCTTGACGGCGCGCGCGATGTCGAAATAGGCGGTGCCGGGCAGGTCGGGGTGGATGCCGCCCTGCATGCACACCTCCACCGCGCCCACATCCCAGGCCTGTTGGGCGCGGTCGGCGACCTGGGAGAGGGAGAGGGTGTAGGCGTCGGCGTCCGTGCGGCGCTGGGCGAACGCGCAGAAGCGGCATCCCGTGTAGCAGACGTTGGTGAAGTTGATGTTCCTGGTGACGATGTAGGTGACGTCGTCGCCCACGGTGTCGCGGCGCAGCTCGTCGGCGATGGTGCAGAGCGTGTCCAGGGCGGGCCCGTCGGCGTGCAGCAGCGCCAGGGCCTGCGCGTCGGTGAGCCGGGTGGGGTCGTCGGCGGCCTGCGCCAGGGCCTGGCGTACGTCGGAGTCGATGCGCTCCGGTGCCATCCCGGGGGCCGCGGCCTCGCGCAGCGCCTCCCAGTCGCCGTAGACCTCGTCGAAGTCGTCGCGCCGGTCGGCGGTGCGGCCTTCGGTGTCGATGGTGTGGTGCAGGTCCGTACGGCCCGAGGAGCTCATCGTGAAGCCCTCGTCGGGCTCCTGCCAGGGGCGGCCCACCACGGGGGCGTCCTCGATGGCCAGGCCCGTCTCCGGGTCGGCGAGGGCGCGGACGTGCGGAAGCAGGCGGGGGTCGAGCCAGGGCTCACCGCGCTGGAGGAACTCCGGGTAGATGGGGAGCCGTTCCCGCAGTGCGAAGCCGGCCGCGGCGCAGCGCTCGGTCAGCTCGTCGATCTGCGGCCAGGGGCGCTCGGGGTTCACATGGTCGCGGGTCAGCGGGGAGACGCCGCCCCAGTCGTCGATGCCGGCGTCGATGAGCAGCTGGTATTCGCCGTCGACCAGGTTGGGCGGTGCCTGGATACGGGTCGAGGGGCCCATGATGTGCCGGGCCACCGCGATTGTCGCGGCCAGCTCCTCCAGTTCGGCGTCCGGCATTCCGCGCATCGCCGTGTCCGGCTTGGCGCGGAAGTTCTGCATGATCAGTTCTTGGATGCCGTGGTAGGCGCGCTGGATACGGCGCAGCGCGAACAGGGACTCGGCGCGCTCCTCGTACGTCTCGCCGATGCCGATGAGCAGCCCGGTGGTGAAGGGGACGTTGGAGCGGCCGGCGTCCTCCAGGACACGCAGCCGGACGGCCGGTTCCTTGTCGGGCGATCCGTAGTGGGGACCGCCGGGCTCGCTCCACAGCCGCTCGGCGGTCGTCTCCAGCATCATCCCCAGGGACGGGGCGACGGGCTTGAGCCGCTGGAAGTCCGTCCAGGACAGCACCCCGGGGTTGAGGTGCGGCAGCAGGCCGGTCTCCTCCAGGACGCGGATGGCCATGGCGCGGACGTACGAGAGCGTGTCGTCGTAGCCGTGCGCCTCCAGCCATTCGCGGGCCTCGGGCCAGCGGTCCTCCGGCTTGTCCCCCAGGGTGAAGAGGGCTTCCTTGCAGCCCATTTCGGCGCCGCGGCGGGCGATGTCCAGCACCTCGTCGGGCGACATGAACATCCCGTGGCCGTCCCGGCGCAGCTTGCCGGGGACGGTGACGAAGGTGCAGTAGTGGCACTTGTCCCGGCACAGGCGCGTCAACGGGATGAAGACACCGCGCGAGTAGGTGATGACCCCCGGGCGGCCCGCGGCCTCCAGACCGGCGTCCCGCACCCGGGCCGCCGAGGCGCACAGGTCCCTGAGGTCCTCGCCGCGCGCCTGAAGCAGCACCGCGGCCTCGCCGGCGTCCAGCGCGACACCGTCGCGGGCCCGCTTGAGCGCGCGGCGCATGCCGTTCGCCGTGGGGCGGCCCGCGGCGGCGGCCCCGGCGTTCGTCTCGCGGTCGGTCCCTTGGTCGGATGCCTGGCCGGGTACCTGCGCGCTGGAAGTCATCCTCCGAGCATACGAGCGCCCACCGACAGCCCCGCCGCCGGAGAAGGGGCCGTTGCTGTGCCGCTGATCACTGCGGACAGAGGTTCCGTCAGGGCATGGAGAGGGCACTTCCCGGCGGCGGCGCACCGCACGCTTACATGCTTGCCAGCAGCTCGTCGGAGTACGTCCTGGTCAGGAACTCCATGTTGTGGCCGTCCGGGTCAAGGATGTAGACACCGCGGCCGCCGTCGTGGTGGTTGATCTCCTGAGGCTTGGTGTGCATGGGGTCGGCCCAATAGGAGAGCCCGCGCTCCTCTATGCGGCCGAAGATCCCGTCGAACTCCTCCTCGGTCACCAGGAACGCATAGTGCGTCGGGACGAATTCGCCGCCCGCGACATGCTCGGCGTAGTCGAGGGCCACCCCGTTGTCCAGCTTGAGGGCGGCGAAGGGGCCGAACGCCTTGGGCTCGGGCGCGCCGAGCAGACCGGCCAGGAACCGGGCGGAGGCGAAACGGTCGGTGCTGTGCACGATCGTGTGGTCGAGGCGAGGCATGGGGTCTCCTTGATCTCTCTGGTCCCGTGCTCGGCGTGGGCCCCTGATCTGCGGAATCGTGCGGACCGTGGCTCTTCCGGGACCGTGGACCGTTCTCCGTGGACCGTTGAAAGCGGGTGGTTCAACCAGCCCTCACCTCCGACGCTACGACTGGACGGGGCGGGCGCGAATCGGCCTCCGGTACCGGTCCCGGGGGCGAGGGCCTTACACCGCTGGTCCTAGGGCGTGTCCGGTCCGGGCGCCCTCCACCAAGCCGTCAAGCGGCCCGTCCGCCGTCGTCACGCATCCGGTACGGCACGCTGCCGTACGTCACAGGAACTGCGCGAAGTCGTCGAGCGTCCGCAGTACCTCCGCCTCCCCGGCCGGCGGCAGTTGCAGGACCACCTCTTGCAGTCCCAGCTCGCGGTAGTACGCCAGCTTCCCGGCTGACGGATGGACCGCATACGGGACCACCACCGGCTCCCCCGTGCGCCCGGCGTCCGACCACGCCTGCCGTAGTACCGGAAGGGTCTCGGTCAGCCCCCGACCGCCGATCGGCAGCCACCCGTCCGCGTACGCGGCGATCTGCCCGAAGAGCTTGGGTCCGGCTCCGCCGCCAAGGAGGATGCGTGGCGCGCCGTGGGCCGGCTTGGGGTGCGCGAAGGACGCCCGTACGGACCCGAAGGCGCCCTTGTACGCGGTCGGTTCCGCGGCCCACAGGGCGCGCATCAGCGCCACCCGGTCCCGGGTCAGCTCCCGCCGGGTCGACCACTCCACCCCGTGGTCGGCGGCCTCTTCGACGTTCCAGCCGTAGCCGATGCCCAGGGTGAAGCGGCCGCCGGAGAGGAAGTCGAGGGTCGCGATCTGCTTGGCGAGGTCGACCGGATCGTGCTGGGCGACCAGGGTGATGCCGGTGCCGAGGGCGAGCCGCTCGGTGACAGCGGCGGCCTGGCCGAGGGCGATGAACGGGTCGAGGGTGCGGCCGTACTCGCGGGGCAGCGGCTCGCCCATGGGGGCGGGGGTGTCCCGGCCGGCCGGGATGTGGGTGTGCTCCGGGAGATAGAGGCCGGCGAAGCCGCGCTGTTCCAGCTCGCGGGCCAGCCGGTCCGGCCGGATCGTCTCGTCGGTCAGGAAGATCGTGGTCGCGATCCGCATGCTGGGAACACCTCCGCGTAGGGCGTGTGCGTGACCGCATGTTGCCTCACCGCCCGACGGTTATCCACAGCCCTTTCCCTCGGTGTCACACCCGCGTACAACAGTTTTCACGCGGTGCGACGAGCCGGCCGCGACGCGGCACTCATCCGACACGACATGACGCGGGGGCGGGGATGGAACGACGCGATGTTCTGAGACTTTCGGCGGTTGCGGGCGCGACGGGCGCGCTTACGCTCGGACGTGTGAGCTTCGCCGACGCGGTGCCCACGGACGGGCGGTCCGGAGGTGGGCCGGGCGAGCAGACCCGGCGGGTCACCGGCCATCTGCCCACGGGCTCACCCGACTTCGTGTACCTGCCGGTCGAAGTGCCGGGCGGGGTGCGCGAAATCGCCGTGGCCTACCGGTACGACAAACCCACCGTCCCGGAGGGCACGGCCGGGAACGCCTGCGACATCGGCATCTTCGACGAACGGGGCACCGACCTCGGCGGCGCCGGCTTCCGCGGCTGGTCGGGCGGGGCGCGTACGGAGTTCTTCCTGCGCGCCGACGAGGCCACCCCCGGCTATCTCCCGGGCCCCGTCAACCCCGGCACCTGGCATATCGCCCTCGGCCCGTACACGGTCGCGCCGCAGGGCCTGTCCTACGACGTCACGATCACTCTGAAGTACGGCCCCCAGGGGCACACACCGGCGCCCGTCCATCCGCCGGAGCGCGCCCGGGGCCGGGGCCGCGCCTGGTACCGCGGCGACAGCCATCTGCACTCCGTGCACTCCGACGGCAAACGCACCCCCGCCGAGATCGCCGCGCTGGCCCGCGCCGCCGGGCTGGACTTCATCAACACCTCCGAGCACAACACCACCTCCGCGCACCGCGCCTGGGAGGGGCTGTGGGGCGACGACCTGCTGATCCTGACCGGCGAGGAAGTCACCACCCGCAATGGGCACGTGGTCGCGATGGGCACCGACCCGGAGGTCTTCATCGACTGGCGCTACCGGGCCCGCGACAACGCCTTCGGGAAGTACGCCCGCGCCATCCGGCGGGCCGGGGGCCTGGTCATCCCGGCGCATCCGCACGCCACCTGCATCGGCTGCAACTGGAAGTTCGGGCTCAATGAAGCCGATGCGGTGGAGGTCTGGAACGGGCCGTACACCCCCGATGACGAGGTCACCCTCGCCGAGTGGGACAACACCCTGGTCGCCCATGTCCAGGGCCGCGCTGACTGGCTGCCGGCCGTCGGCCACAGCGACGCCCATCGCGACCCCGATGTCGTCGGCCTGCCGCAGACCGTGGTGCTCGCCGACGATCTCTCGCGCCGGGCTCTACAGAACGGCATCCGGGCCGGCCGGGTCTGGATCGCCGAGTCGTCGAAGGTCGACCTGGCGTTCTCCGTCACCGGCGAGCGGGGCGAACACGCCGGAATCGGCGAGCGGCTGGCGGTCTCCCGTACGGCGAAGGTCACCGCCCGGCTGACGGTCTCCGGCACCCCCGGCTGCACGGCCTCCTTCGTCACCGACCAGGGCCGGCTGTACTCCACCACGCTGCCACCCTCCGGCGACGGCACCGTCAGCTGGCAGACCACCCCGGATTACGCCGCCTACATACGCGCGGAAGTCCGCCACCCCTCGACCACACCGGGCCTGCCGGGCCCCATGGCGGCGATGACCAACCCGGTCTTCCTGGGCCGCTGGGGCTGAGCCCGGCGGAGCGCACGGGCGAACGTGGGGGCGGGGGGCGGTCCGGCGGCGGAGCAGCTTGGCCAGGTGAGCGACCAGATCCGGAGAGCAGCCAGGTCAGCCCAGCGCCCAGGGGCAGCCCCCCGCGCGCCCGCCCCTCACGCCCTCCTCGCCCCCAAGCCCCGCCCCCGGCCAGGCCGCCCCCTCACCCCGGCCAGACGATCGACTGAAGCTCGCTGTACGCGTGCAGCGCGTACGAGCCCACGTCGCGCCCCACCCCGCTCTTCTTGAAGCCGCCGAACGGCGCTTCCATGTTCCGGCCGACCGTGTTCACCGCGACCCCGCCGGCCCGCAGCTGCCGGGCCACCCGGAAGGCGCGGGCGATATCGCCGGACCAGACGTAGTCGATCAGCCCGTAGTCGCTGTCGTTGGCGAGGGCGATCCCCTCGTCCTCCTCGTCGAAGGGCAGGACGACGACGACCGGGCCGAAGATCTCCTCCCGTACGACCCGCATGTCCGGGGTGCAGTCGGCCAGCAGCGTCGGCGCGACATAGAAGCCGCGCTCCGGAGCGGACGGCCGTTCGCCGCCCGCGACGACCCGGGCGCCTTCCTTCCGGCCCCGCTCCACATACGACTCGATCCGGTCGCGGTGTGCGGCCGAGATCACCGGCCCGACCACCGTGCCCGGCGCGCGCGGATCGCCGACCGTCAGCCGCCCGAGGTACCGCGTCAGCCGCTCCACCAGTGCCTCGTACACGCCTCGCTGGGCGAGCACCCGGGTCGGCGCCGTACAGATCTGCCCGCTGTAGAAGGAGTACGTCGTGCCGATGCCGGCCACCGCCGAGTCCAGGTCCGCGTCGTCGAAGACCACCGCGGCGCCCTTGCCGCCCAGCTCCATGAGCTGGCGTTTCATCCCGCGGCCGCACACCTCGGCGATGCGCTGCCCGACGGCCGTGGAGCCGGTGAAGCTCACCATGTCCACGTCCGCCGCGTCCACGGCCGCCGCGCCGACCTCCGGGGAGGCTCCGCTGACGACGTTCACGACGCCCGGCGGCGCCCCGGCCTCCGCCAGCGCCGCGGCCATCCGGTACACCGACAGCGGGTCCTGCGGGGCGGGCTTCACCACGACGGTGTTGCCCATCGCCAGCGCCGGGGCGATCTTGCCCGCCGGGTTGGCCCACGGGTTGTTGTACGAGGTGATGCAGGTGACGACGCCGACCGGCTGCCGTACCGCCAGGGCGCCGAGCACGCCCGCCTTCCCCATCGGCCCGGCCTCGTTGATCTGCGGCGGCAGGCCCTGCTCCACGGGCTCCAGAGCCCCCTTCGCATACCGCCGGAAGCGCGCCACCCCCACCGCGACCTGCATACCGCGCGCCGTGCCGGTCGTCGCGCCGCTCTCCGCCTGCGCCACCTCGGCGTGCGCCGCGAAGTCGCGCTGCATCACCTCCGCGGCCCGGTCGAGGATCGCGGCGCGGCGCTGCGGCGGCGTACGGGACCAGGCGGGGAAGGCCCCGGCCGCCGCGGACGCCGCCGCGTGCACCTGCTCGCGGCTCGCCTCGGGCGCGAGCCCGACGACCTCCTCCGTCGCCGGGTCGATGACCTCGTAGTGGCCGCCGTCGGGCTCGGCCCATTCCCCACCGATGAACAGCCGGCCTGCGTGGCTCACTTCGTGCTCACCGTCCTCGTGTCCCGCCCCGAGCGCAGTACCGTGCCCGGGACCGCGCCGGTCACCACGTCCTCGCGGATCGTCTCGACGCCGTTGACCCAGACCGCGTTGATGCCGATCGCCCGGGAATCCAGGCGCGGGCTGTCGCCGGGCAGATCGTGGACGAGGGTGGCCTTGTCCGCGTCGATCCGCACCGGGTCGAAGAGCACGAGGTCGGCGTGCCAGCCCTCCTCGATGCGGCCCCGCTCCCGCAGCCCGAAGAGCTGGGCGGGGTCGTCGGTGAGCATCTTCACGGCCTGCTCCAGCCCCATCAGCTTCCGGCCCCGCAGGCAGTCGCCGAGAAAGCGCGTCGTATACGGGGCGCCGCACATCCGGTCCAGGTGCGCGCCCGCGTCCGAGCCGCCGAGCATGACGTCCTCGTGCTGCCAGGTCTCGGCGCGCAGCGTCCAGGAGTCCGGGTCGTTGTCGGTGGGCATCGGCCACAGGACGGTGCGCAGCGCGTCGTTGGCGCAGATCTCCACCAGGCACGCGAACGGCTCCTGGCCGCGCTCGGCCGCGATGTCCCGTACGACGCGGCCGGTCAGGCCCTCGTTCGCGGCGGAGTAGGTGTCCCCGATGACATAGCGGCCGAAGTGGGTGAGCCGCCGGAAGACGCCCGCCTCCTTGCTGTCGGCGCGCCGCAGCATCTCGGCCCGGACCGCGGGGTCGCGGAGCTTCGCGATCCGTTCGGGGACCGGCAGCCCCAGGATGTCGCCCCATCCGGGGATCAGGTTCAGGGCACAGAAGGTGCCCAGGGACATGTTCATCGGAGTGAGGATCGGCATCGTCAGGGCCACGATCCGGCCGCCGGCCTCCCGGGCCCGTTCGCTGGCGATCAGCTGCCGCGGCACCCGTTCGGGCACCGCCGCGTCGATGGTCAGCACATTCCAGTTCAGCGGGCGCCCGGCGGCCGCGCTCATCTCGACGAGCAGCTCGATCTCGGCGTCGCTGAACTGGTCGAGGCAGCCGGCCACGATCGCCTCGATCTGGGTGCCCTCGTGCGCGGCGACGGCCCGCGACAGCGCGAGCAGCTCCGCCGGCGCGGCGTGCCGGGAGGCGACCGGCTGCCCGTCCCCGTCGGAGTGGGTGGCGGACTGGGTGGTGGAGAAGCCCCACGCCCCGGCCGCCATCGCCTCGTGGAAGAGCGCCAGCATCCGCTCCAGCTGCTCGGGCGTCGGCTGCCCGCCGATGGCGTCCTCGCCCATGACATGGCGGCGCAGTGCGCAATGCCCCACCATGAAGCCCGCGTTGACGGCGATCCGCCCCTCCAGGGCATCGAGGTACTCGCCGAACGAGCTCCACGACCAGGGCGCCCCCTCTTCGAGCGCCACCAGGGACATGCCCTCGACCTTGGCCATCATCCGGCGGGTGTAGTCGGCGTCGGCGGGCCGCGCCGGGTTCAGCGGGGCGAGCGTGAAACCGCAGTTGCCGCCCGCCACGGTCGTCACCCCGTGGTTGAGCGAGGGCGTGGCGTACGGGTCCCAGAAGAGCTGGGCGTCGTAGTGGGTGTGCGGATCGACGAAGCCGGGGGCGAGGACGAGCCCGGTGGCGTCCTCGCTGCTCCGCGCCTCTTCGGTGATGGTGCCGGGCGGCGCGATGACGGCGATACGGCCGTCGCGGAGGCCGACATCGGCGGTGTACGAGGGCGTGCCCGTCCCGTCCACAACGGTCGCGCCCTTGATCAGGTGGTCGAGCATGGGGTGCGCCCCCTTCCCCTCGGCGGAATTCAGCTGCCCGTGGCCTGCCGGAACCGGGCCGTGCGGTGCACCGGATCGGTGTCGATCTTCGGGATCACGTGCTCGCCGATGAGCTTGACGGTGTTCATGGTGTCCTCGTACGAGACCCCGATCGGCAGCCCGAAGCTCAGCTGGTCGGCGCCGGCCTGCTCCCAGCGCCTGCACTGCCCGAGCACCTCGTCCGGGTCGCCGCAGATCATCAGCTCCTCGGCGATCAGCAGCTCGATGATCTCGGTGGTGTAGTCGGGCAGCAGCTCGGGCCACTCGGGGATGCCCTCGGGCCGCGGGAAGGTGTCGTGGTAGCGGAAGACCAGCGACTGGAGGTAGTTGAGCTCTCCGTTGACCGCGATCTCCACGGCCTTGTCGTGCGTCTCGGCGCAGATCGCCGTGGACGTCACCATCACGTTGTCGTTGACGAAGTCGCCGATCGGCTCGGCGTCCCGGATCGCGGTCTTGTACTGCTCCAGCACCCACTCCATGTCGGAGACCTTCTGGACGCTGAAGCCGAGGACTCCCAGGCCCTTCTTCGCCGCCATGGCGTACGAGGCCGGCGAGCCGGCCGCGTACCACATCGCCGGGTGCGAGGCCCCGTACGGCTTGGGGAAGATCTTGCGCGGCGGCAGCTGCCAGTGTTTGCCCTGGAACCCGACGTACTCCTCCTGGAGCCACATCTTCGGGAACTCGGCGATGGTCTCTTCCCAGATCTCCTTGGTGTGGTTCATATCGGTGATGCCCGGCAGGAACCCCAGGATCTCGTGGCTGCCGGCGCCCCGGCCGCTGCCGAATTCGAAGCGGCCCTCGCTGAGATGGTCGAGCATGGCGACCTTCTCGGCGACCTTCACCGGGTGGTTGACCTGGGCGAGGGGGTTGAAGATCCCGGAGCCCAGATGGATGCGTTCGGTCGCGTGGGCGAGATAGCCGAGGAAGACGTCATTGGCGGAGAGATGTGAGTACTCCTCCAGGAAGTGGTGCTCGGACGCCCAGGCGTACTTGAAGCCGGACTTGTCCGCCTGGATGACGTACTCGGTCTCCTCCATCAGCGCCTTGTGCTCCGCGAGCGGGTCGGTCTCGGCCCGCTTGCCCACATATCCCTGTACAAAGAGCCCGAATTCCAAGGAGGTTCACCGTCCCTGTGGCTGTATCCGAACCAGGTATCTGACGCATCGTCAGATTCGATGTGCCGACTGTTCCACCGCGCCCGGAGAGCGTCAAGAGCCGTCACCGCACTTGCCTGACATGCCGTCAGAAGACGCTGACCCCCGCCAGCCACCCGCCGTCGACGACGAACGGCTGCCCGGTGATGTACGACGAGTCCTCGCAGGACAGGAAGAGCGCCAGCTTGGCGACCTCCTCGGGCTGCCCGATCCGCCCCAGCGGCACCAGCTTCTGGTAGAGCTCGTCCACGGCCCGCTTCGACTCGGCCGGATCGACGGCCGGATCGAGCGCGGCCGGGTTGGTCATCGGGGTGTCCACCGCCCCCGGGCACACCGCGTTGACCCGGATCTTCCTGGCCGCCAGCTCCACCGCGGCGACCCGGGTCAGCCCGAGGACGGCATGCTTGGTCGCGGCATACGCGCCGACGAAGGCCATCCCGGTCAGTGCCGTGTACGAGGCGGTGTTGACGATCGTGCCGCCGCCGGCCGCCTCGATCTCCGGCGCCACCGTACGGATCCCCAGAAAGCAGCCGACCTGGTTGACCTGCACCACCTGCTGGAACTCGTCCAGCGGCGTCGACACCAGCTCGTTGAAGCGCAGAATCCCGGCGTTGTTGACCAGCCCGTCGATCTTCCCGAAGGTGTCCTTGGCCGCCACGACCGCGGCCTGCCAGTCCGCCTCCCGCGTCACATCCAGCGGGACGTACCGCGCGGACGCCTCCCCCAGTTCCTTGGCGAGCGCCTCGCCCTGCGCGTCCAGCACATCGCCGAGCACGACCTTCGCGCCCTCCGCGACGAACAGCCGCGCCTCCTGCTCACCCTGCCCGCGCGCCGCACCCGTGATGATGACGACCCGCCCGTCGAGCTTGCCCATACCCGCACTCCTCCGCTGGTGAGTTGCTCCGCGCCCGTCCGGGCCGTCAGCCGTTCAGCAGCGGCGCGACCTCCGAGCCGAACGCCACCAT
Source organism: Streptomyces sp. P9-2B-2 (assembly GCF_030406865.1). Classification (NCBI taxonomy): domain Bacteria; kingdom Bacillati; phylum Actinomycetota; class Actinomycetes; order Kitasatosporales; family Streptomycetaceae; genus Streptomyces; species Streptomyces sp. P9-2B-2. The sequence goes on from NZ_CP129126.1 coordinate 3,944,869, forward strand.
CTGATCGGTCAGTTCACCGCGGCTCCGGCTGCGGAACCGCACCTGGATCTGCTGCACACCCATCGCGCGGTACTCCCGCAGCGAGTCCGCGATCCGCTCCGCCGCCCCGGACAGCGTCCGCCGGCCGACCTCCCAGCCCGGCTCGCCGACGTACAGCGGCTCGGCGATGGTGCCGATCACGGCCGGCTCCCCGACGCCGGCCGCCTCCCGCAGCCGCCGCAGCCTGGTGATCTGACCGGGCAGCTGATCCCGCCGGTCGCCCTGCGGGAGCCAGCCGTCGGCGCGCTCGGCGGCCCGGCGTACGGCGGCGGGCGAGGAGCCGCCCACCCAGATCGGCGGCCGCGGCGTCTGTACCGGCCGCGGCGCCTGCCCCAGCCCCTCGAACGCGAACCGCTCCCCCGCGAACTTCGGGAACTCCTCGGGCCCCAGCGCCACCTTCAGCGCGTCGAGGGTCTCGTCCAGCACCGCCCCACGCCGCCCGAAGTCCACCCCGAGCACCTCGAACTCCTCCGCCACGTGCCCGGCGCCGACCCCGAGGATCAGCCGCCCGCCGGAGAGCCGGTCCAGCGTCGCGTACTGCTTGGCGGTGATCAGTGGATGCCGCAGCCCGGCCACCGCGACATGGCTCAGCAGCCGGACCCGCTCCGTCACGGCGGCCAGATGCGCCAGCGTGGCCACCGGGTCGTACCAGACGGTGCTCATCGCCTCGGCCAGCCGCCGCGGAATCGCCAGATGCTCACAGCAGGCGACATACGCGAACCCGCACCGGTCCGCCACCCGCGCGATCTCGACCAGATCAGCGGGCCCCGCGGCCGCCTCCCAGCTCTCCGCGAACAGCGTGCTCTGCGACTGCACCGGCAACTGCATGCCACACACCAGCCGCCCGTCCTCCGGCCGCCACACCCCATCACCCACGCCGCCCACAGGCCCCTCCAGCTATATCTGACGCACCGTCACATAGCTTGCGCGGGACATCGTGGCGCCTGGCGCGGCATCAGGCAAGGGGTGGGGCGGGCGTCCGCCGGGCATCCCGGGGCGGCGCCGGGCCGGGTGCCCTGAGGCGGAGCCCCCGCCCGGCCCTGGCCCCCGCCTACACCCTCACGCCCCTCCCGCCCAGAGCCCCTCCCCCGTCAGCCCCAGCAGCGAGATCGCGTTTCCGCGGACGATCCGCTCCACCACGTCCGGCGCCAGGTGGCCCATCTGGGACTCGCCGACCTCCCGCGACTTCGGCCAGGTCGAGTCGGAGTGGGGGTAGTCCGTCTCGTACAGCACGTTCCCCGCGCCGATCGCGTCCAGGTTCTTGAGGCCGAAGGCGTCGTCGAAGAAGCAGCCGTAGATGTGCTCGGTGAAGAGTTCGGACGGCGGGCGGAGGACCTTGTCGGCGACGCCGCCCCAGCCGCGGTTCTCCTCCCAGACCACATCCGCGCGCTCCAGGACATACGGAATCCAGCCGATCTGCCCCTCGGCGTACATGATCTTCAGATCCGGGAAGCGGTCGAACTTTCCGCTCATCAGCCAGTCGACCATCGAGAAGCAGCAGTTGGCGAAGGTGATCGTCGAGCCGACGGCGGGCGGGGCGTCGGCGGAGGTCGAGGGCATCTTGCTGGACGAGCCGATGTGCATGGCGATGACCGTGCCGGTCTCGTCGCAGGCGCGCAGGAACGGGTCCCAGTAGTCGGTGTGGATGCTGGGCAGCCCCAGATGGGGCGGGATTTCGCTGAAGCAGACGGCCCGGACGCCGCGGGCCGCGTTGCGCCGTACCTCCGCGGCGGCCAATTCGGCGTCCCACAGGGGGATGAGCCCGAGCGGGATCAGCCGCCCGCGCGCCTGCGGGCCGCACCACTCCTCCACCATCCAGTCGTTGTAGGCGCGCACTCCCAGCAGCCCCAGTTCGTGGTCCTTGGCCTCAGTGAACGTCTGGCCGCAGAAACGGGGAAAGGTCGGGAAACAGAGCGCCGACTGGACATGATTGACATCCATGTCGGCCAATCGGTCGGGCACGCTGAAGGAGCCCGGCCGCATCTGCTCGTAGGTGATGCCTTCGAGTTTGATGTCGTCGCGCGCATAGCCGACGGCCGTGTCGAGGCGGGTCAGCGGACGGTGCAGATCTTCATAGACCCACCAGTCGGCTATCGGCCCGTCGTCACCGACGGCACCCATCTTTGGAGCGAATTTTCCGCCCACGAAGCTCATTTCCTTCACCGGCGCCCGAACAATGCGCGGGCCGGTGTCCTGGTACTTCGACGGGAGCCGGTCCCGCCAGACGTTAGGGGGTTCCACCGTGTGGTCGTCCACCGAGATGATCTTCGGGAAGGTCTCCATGGCGGATACGGTAGCGCTGATCTGACGATGCGTCAGCTAGCGCGGAAGGCGGACCGAACGACAGGGGGCGCACGGAAGCTTCACCTCCACGCCCCTGCCCTGCGCCACCCCGCCTCCGTCACCGATCGTCCGAGGAGGCTTTGTGGACGGTCCGGACCCCTACTGACGTAAGCAGCCGCGACAAGGCAGACTGGCCGTTGCACACAGCGAGGTAGTGCGCACAGCGCGAACAGATGCCACACACGGCAGGGGGGCACCATGGACGACGGTCCGGGGCGGGAGCGGCTCCGCTTCACCGTGCTCGGTCCCGTACGGGCCTGGCGCGGCGCAACACCGCTGGCAGCGGGCTCCCCGCAGCAGCGGGCGCTGCTCGCCGCGCTCTTGCTGCGCGGCGGACGCACCGCCACCGCGCCCGAACTCGTCGACGCCCTCTGGGGCGACGAGCCGCCGCATGCCGCGCTCGCCGCGCTGCGCACCTACGCCTCCCGGCTCCGCAAGGCCCTGGGCGACGACGCCGACACCCTGGTCAGCGAGTCCGGCGGCTATGCGATCCGCCCGGTGGACGGCCGCCCGCTGGACCTCGACCACGATCACGCCGAGCAGTACGCCGCCGAGGCGGAGAAGGCCCGGGCGACCGGCGACCGCAGCCGCGCCCGCGAACTCCTCGACAAGGCCCTGGCGTTGTGGGAGGGCGAACCGCTGGCCGGCCTCGCGGGCCCGTACGCCGACACCCAGCGCACCCGCCTCGACGAGTGGCGGCTGTCCCTCACGGAGTCCCGCCTCGAATTCATACTGGAAGCCGGCTGCCACGCCGACGCGGTGTCCGAGCTGACCGCGCTCACCGCCGCCCACCCGCTGCGCGAACGGCTGCGCGAACTCCTCATGCTCGCGCTGTACCGCAGCGGACGGCAGGCCGAGGCACTCGCGGTCTACGCCGACACCCGCCGGCTGCTCGCCGACGAGCTGGGGGTCGACCCGTGCGCCTCGCTCTCCGATCTCCAGCAGCGGATTCTTCAGGCGGACCCGGATCTGGACGCGCCCGCCGTCAGCTTCGACACCGACCCCACCGCCCCCGCGGTGGTGCGTCCCCAGCAGCTTCCGGCCACGGTCGCCGACTTCACCGGCCGCGCCGCCTTCGTCACCGAGCTCGGCGACCAACTCGCCACCGCCGAGGGCAGCGTGATGGCCGTCTCGGCGCTGACCGGCATCGGCGGCGTCGGCAAGACCACGCTCGCCGTGCATGTGGCCCACGCCGCCCGCGACCACTTCCCCGACGGGCAGCTCTACGTCGACCTGCAGGGCGCCGGCCACAACCCCTCCGAACCGGTCGCCGTCCTCGGCGCCTTCCTGCGCGCCCTGGGCACACCCGACGCCTCCATCCCTGATGGCCTGGAGGAGCGTTCGGCGCTCTTCCGCTCCATCCTGGCCGGCCGCCGGGTGCTGACCCTCCTGGACAACGCCCGGGACGCCTCCCAGATCCGGCCGCTGCTGCCCGGCACGGAGGGCTGCGCCGCCCTGATCACCAGCCGCGCCCGCATGATCGACCTGGCCGGTGCCCATCTCGTCGACCTGGACGTGATGAGCCCGGAGGAAGCGCTCGCGCTCTTCACCCGCATCGTCGGCGAGGAACGTGTCACCTCGGAACGGCAGGCCGCCATGGCCGTCGTCGGAGCCTGCGGCTTCCTCCCGCTCGCCATCCGTATCGCCGCCTCGCGGCTGGCCGCGCGCCGTACGTGGACGGTCTCCATCCTGGCCCGCAAGCTCGGCGACGAGCGCCGCCGCCTGGACGAACTCCGGGCCGGCGACCTCGCCGTGAAGGCCACCTTCGAGCTGGGCTACAAGCAGCTGGAGCCCGCACAGGCCCGCGCGTTCAGGCTGCTGGGGCTGGCGGACGGCCCGGACATCTCGCTGACCGCGGCCGCCGCTGTGCTTGACATGGACACAGAGGACACCGAGGAACTCCTCGAATCCCTCGTGGACAGCTCGCTCCTGGAGTCCGCCGCACCGGGGCGCTACCGCTATCACGACCTGGTACGGCTCTACGCGCGTGCCTGCGCCGAACGGGATGAACACCCGCCGTCGGAGCGGGACCTGGCGATCTCCCGGCTGCTGGACTTCTATCTGGCGACCGCCGCACGGATGTACGCGCTCGAACGTCCCGGTGACCGTCTGATCGACCACATGGAGGCCACCAACTACCCGGGCCTCGTCTTCGCGGACCGTGCGGCGGCCCTGGAATGGCTGTTCAACGAGGCCGGATGCCTGCTCGCCTGCGCCCGGCAGTCCAGCAGCCCGGACACCCTGCGGCGGGCCGCCGATCTGTTACTGCTCACCAAGGACCTGGCCGAATCCGGCGCCGACGCGCTCCAGTACGAGCAGGCCAACGTCACGCTGCTGACGGCCGCCCGGGAGGCCGGGGACCAGCACGCGGAAGCGCGCTTCCACCTGGCGCTCACGTACGTCCGCACGCTGTCGGGACGGCTGGACGAGGCCGATGAGAACGCCAAGTCCGCCATGCTGCTGGGCCTTGCCTCCGAGGACCCCTACGTCTCGTCGTCCGCTCCCAACGACCGCGGGATCATCGCCAACGCGCAGCACCGGCATGCCGACGCGGAGGGCTATCTGCGACAGGCCCTGTCCGCTTTCCGCGACGACAAGAACCGGCAGGCCGAGGCCAGCGCCCTGTGCAATCTCTCCCGTGTCCATCTGGACACCGGGCGCGTGGACAGCGCGATCGACCTGGCGGAAGAGGGGCTCTCGATATACCGCCGGCTGGGGGCCAAGCGCCGGCTCGCGAACGGCATGTACGCCCTCGCTCTCGCGTACACCCAGGCCATGCGCCTGGAGGAGGCGACCGAGCAGCTGACCGCCGCGCTGGCCATCTTCAGGGACAGCCGGCAGCGCTTCTGGGAAGGGATGACCAACTTCCGGCTCGCCGAGGTCGAACTCGCCGCCCACCGTCCCGCCACCGCCGCCAACCATGCCGAACAGGCGCTCACCGCGCTGCGCGGCATCGGAGGCGATTCCTGGCGCGCCACGGTCCTGACCACCCTGGGGCGCGCTCTGCACGCCCTCGGGCAGACCGGCCGTGCGAGGGTGTGCTGGCAGGAAGCACTGGCTACGTTCGAGCGCCTGGGTTCCTCGGACGGCACCGCTGTGCAGGCACTTCTCTCGCCCACCGTGGTCGCATAAGCGCGTTCACCGTGAGGTGGACTCCGACGTTTATCGATCGTTCATCGCGTCGGGCCACTCTTATCAACATCGATCCGCCGCCTCGGGGGGCAAGCGGCTCGGTGCCCAGGCCGCACAGTTATCGTGAGCGGCCATGCTACGCCCGTCCGGCGGCCCACGGGGGAGTCGCCGGCCGGGTGACCAAGCAGTAAGCGCCCACACAGGAGTTGATCCAAGTGAACGCCGACAACAAGGCCGCCGTCCCAGGTGAGCGGGACATCATCCGGCCCATGGACAACCACCAGCCCATCAGCGGAGCCGGCGTCAGCACGCAGGTGAAGAAGTCCGAAGACCGGGATGTCCTCAAGCCCATGGACAACCACCAGCCCATCAGCGGGGCCGGTGTCGGCACGCAGGTGAAGAAGTCCGAGGACCGGGACGTCCTCAAGCCCATGGACAACCACCAGCCGATCGCCACGCCCCTGACGGACGACAATCACCAGCCCACTCCGGGGAACGGCGTTTCCAAGAAGGACTGACGCCCGTTCACCACGACTCCGAGTGAGGGCCCGTCAAACCAACGGGGGGGGTATTCGGGGGATCGCAGGGGCCGGTTTCGATGGCGCGGAGGGGATGCCATCGAAAACCGGTCCCTGCGGCTTTTTTGCCTTCCGCGGCAAACTGGCGATATTTCTCGCATTTCCATGATGATCGAACATCTGCCCGTAATTACCGCTAGCGTGTTTCGGGAACGTCAACCTTCCCCCTTCTCCGAGGAGTTGGAATGACCCACACAAAGAAGGCTTTTATTGTCGCCGGTATCGCGGCGGCCGCACTGGGCGTCGCCACGCTGCCCGCCACGGCCGACAACCACATACCCGGCCCGCCGCACTCCCTGACGGCCCAGGCCGACCACTCCCCGGCGATATCGCTGGACCGGCACGCCCCGCTGTCGCCGGCGGACAACCACATGCCCTGATCGCTCCACGGCGCGCACGCGGTATATCGCCCAGCGCCCTGGCCGCCGGTACTTGAGGCGAGGCGTCAGACAGAGCGGGGGCCGGGCTGACGCTCGGACCCCGTTGTCTCTTTCCGCCCCATGGGCCGGCGCGTGACGGATCAGCCCTCGTCGCCGAATTTTCCTCCGACCCGCATCTGACGATTCGTCAGTTCCGGTGTTACAGTGCCGCGGCACTCATCTGCCCTGCCAGCAGCCAGGAGGCGCCCCATGTTCGACCCCGCCCGTATACGGACGCTCTGGGAACTGGTCGAGTACCGCGCGCGGGTCTCGGGCGGGAAGCCGATGTTCTTCGACGGGGACGGGCGGGCGGTCACCTTCGACGGTGTGCGGGACGAGGCGCTGCGGGTGGCGGCGGGGTTCCGGGAGCTCGGGGTCGGGGCCGGGACGCGGGTGGCGTGGCAGTTGCCGACGTGGATCGAGACGGTTGTCGTGTCGTTGGCGCTGGCCAGGCTGGGGGCCATGCAGACGCCCGTGATTCCGCTGCACCGGGAGCGGGAAGTCGGCTTCATCCTCGCGGAGTCGGCGGCGGAGTTCGTGCTCGTACCGGGCGTGTGGCGGGGGTTCGATCACACCGCGATGGTCCGGAAGCTCGCCGGGGACGGGGTGCGGGTGCTCCCGGTCGGGGACGGGCTGCCCACGGCGGACCCGGCCGGGCTGCCCGCAGCGCCCTCCGGTGGGGGCAACGGGGCCACCACCTGGATCTACTACACCTCCGGCACCACCTCCGCCCCTAAGGGGGTCGAGCACACCGATGCGTCGCTCATCGCCGGTGGCGTCGGGCTGGCCACCGCGCTCGGCATGTCCGCGGACGACATCGGCTCGATCGCCTTTCCGTACGCGCATATCGCCGGTCCGGACTATGTCATCGCCATGCTGGTCAGCGGCTTTCCCGCGGTCATCCTGGACACCTTCGAGCCGGGCCGCGCGGCCGCCGTCTACCGGCGGCACGGGGTCACCATGGCGGGCGGCAGCACCGCGTTCTACCAGGCGTTCCTGGACGAGTCGCGCCGCTACCGGCAGCAACTGCCGCACGCGGGGCGGCTGATCCCCTCGCTGCGGCTGCTGTCCGGTGGCGGGGCGCCGATGCCGCCGGAGCTGTATGCGGCGGCGGGGCGGGAGCTGGAGTGCGCGATCGTGCACGGCTACGGGATGACCGAGTGTCCGATGATCGCGATGGGGACGCCGTACGACAGCGACGAGCAGCTCGCACGGACGGTCGGCAGGCCGGTGGTGGGTGCGCGGGTGCGGATCGTCCGGCCGGACGGGTCCGGGGCCGGGGACGGGGAGAGCGGTGAGGTGACGGTCGAGGGGCCGATGCTGTTCCGGCGCTACACCGATCCGGCGCTGACCGCGGAGGCGTTCACCGCCGACGGCGCCTTCCGCACCGGTGACCTGGGATATCTGCGCCCCGACGGGCATCTGGTGCTGACCGGGCGGCTCAAGGACATCATCATCCGCAAGGGCGAGAACCTCTCCGCGCAGGAGATCGAGGAGCTGGTGCGCACCCATCCGGCGGTGGCGGAGGCCGCGGTGATCGGGCTGCCGGACCGGGAGCGCGGCGAGCGGGTGTGCGCGGTGGTCACGCCCGCCGATCCGGCCGCACCGCCGCTGACCCTGGCCGGGCTGACCGCGCATCTGCGGGCGGCCGGGCTGATGACACAGAAGCTGCCGGAGCAACTGGAGACCGTCGGCGAACTGCCGCGCGGCGGGCCGCTGCACAAGGTGCTCAAGTCGGAGCTGCGGGAGCGGTATGCGGAGTAGGGCATGGCCCGGATACGGACGACCGACTGGGAAGCAGCGCCCGGGCGGGCGTGGGTGCCGGATGCCGCTTCGCGAGGTCAGGACGTCCGGGTGTGGTGGTCCAGCAGGCGGGTGAGCAGCTGTACGAGCTGGTCGCGTTCGGCCGGGCTCAGCGGTGCGAGCAGTTCGTCGTGGAGGTCGTCCAGGACCTTGTCGAGGCGGGGCAGGCGACGGCGGCCGCGGGCGGAGATCGTGATGATGTTGCGGCGCCGGTCGTCGGGGTCCGGGACCCGCTCGACGAGGCCGCGCTCGGCCAGTTCGTTGAGTACGCCGACCAGGTCGCTGCGGTAGATGCCGGTGCGCCGGCTCAGCGTCGCCTGGCTGGCCGGACCGTACTCCACCAGTGAGGCGAGCACGGCGTAGTGCCACTTGCGGGCGTCGACCCGGTCCAGCCCCTCATTGATCAGCCGGTCCGACCGCACGGTCAGCTGCGACAGCAGTCGGCTTGCCCGGCCGCGCAGCCTGTCGGGCGTCTCGCGCGCTCCGTCGTCGGGCAGGTCCGCGGCTTCGGCTCTGGTCATGGCGCCCATCCTACCCATTGCGTTAGTCCGACTAACGATATACGGTCACCCCACACCGAAAACGTTAGTGCCATAAACGTTAATTCGGTGAACACCGAGGAAGGAAGACCCGCTATTCCCGCCAAGATGTTGCAGATTCCCACCACGGACGGCCAGGCCGACGCCTTCGCCGCCTTCCCCGACGACGGCGAGCGGCACCCAGGGGTGCTGATGTACGCGGACGGCTTCGGCCTCCGGCCCGCGCTGACGGCGATGGCCCGCGAACTGGCCGGGCACGGGTACTACGTGCTCGTCCCCCACCTCTTCTACCGGCACGGCCCGGCACCGGTGATCGAACTTCCCGAGCACATCGGAGAAGAGGTCCGGCCCGCGGTCTTCGCCCAGTTGATGCCCCTGATCGAGGCGCACACCACCGCACGCGTCCTGCGCGACGCCGATGCCTACCTCAGGTTCCTCACCGCCCAGCCCGAGGTCAGCGCCGGGCCGGTCGGAGTGACCGGCTACTGCATAGGCGGCCTGCTGGCGATGCGCACCGCCGCGGCCCACCCCCTCCAGGTGGCCGCCGTCGCCGGATTCCACGGCCCCGTGGGCGCCGACGGGCCGGACAGCCTCGCCAAGATCACCGCGCAGGTCTACCTCGGCCACGCCGCATCCGATATGACGCCCGAGACCCTCGGCGAGCTCAACCAGGCCCTGGACGCCGCGGGTGTCGACCACACCTCCGAGATCTACCCCGGCACCGTCCACGGCTTCACCATGTCCGACACCGACGCCTTCGACCCCGCCGCACTTCAGCGTCACTGGGACCGCCTGCTCCCGCTCCTCGGCCGCACCCTGGCCAACGGCTGAGGCACCGGCCCGAGTCACCACCCACACCCCCGAGCCCGTCGCCGCTCCGCCAGACAGCCCCGGCCGGGGCCGGGCCGCGGTGTGGCGATGAGTTCCGGGGTCCGGTGGAGTCTTCACTGGGAGAGGCAGCGCGTGGGGGCGGGCCGCACCGGTGGTCGCCCGCCAACACGCACCGGCAGGACGGAAGGATCCGGACGATGACCGAGACGATCGACTTCGCGACGCAGGCCCGGCTGGTGTCGCAGCTCGCGGCCCGCACCGCCGATGAGCAGCTCGAAGCCCCCACGCCCTGCGAGGCGTACGCGGTGCGCCATCTGCTGGGCCATCTCGTCGGCCTGACCGCGGCCTTCCAGGCGGCGGCGCGCAAGGACCTCGGGCCGATGACGAACGTCTCCCCTGGCACGTCGGTGCCCGATGTGGAGTCCGGCTGGCGCGCCGAGCTGGACCGGAATCTGGTGGGCATGACGGAGGCCTGGCACGCCCCGGACGCCTGGGAGGGCGAGACGCAGGCGGGCGGAGTCGACCTGCCCGCGGCCATCGCGGGCCGGATCGCGCTCAACGAGCTGGTGCTGCACGGCTGGGACCTGGCGCGGGCCACCGGCCAGGAGTACGCGCCCGACACGGCGAGCCTCGGGGTCTCGTACGCGCTGCTGGCGCCCTCGGCCGAGGGCGGGGACCGCGGGCCGTTCGGCCCGCCGGTGGCGGTGGCGGCGGATGCCCCGCTCCTCGACCAGGTGGTGGCGCTCAGCGGCCGCCGGCCCGACTGGACGCCGCCGGCGTCGTAGCCGGGGTTCCCGGACGGCCGGCGGGGCCCGGTCATACGGCGGGCGCGGGCCCCGGACGGCTGCCGGGCGGCTCGGTCACGCGGGGGGCGCGGGCCCCGGGGCGCCCTCCCGCAGCCGGGTCTTGAGGATCTTGCCGCTGGCGTTGCGCGGGAGGGCGGGGACGAAGGTGACCTCCCGCGGGACCTTGTAGTTGGCCATCTCGCGGCGGGACCAGGCGATCAGATCGTCGGCGGTGAGCAGGGAGCCGGCGCGGCGGACCGCGTAGGCCCTGCCCACCTCGCCGAGGCGGGGGTCGGGGATGCCGACGACGGCGACCTCGGCGATGTCCGGGTGGCGGCCGAGGAGTTGCTCTATCTCGGCGGGATAGGCGTTGAAGCCGCCGACGATGAACATGTCCTTGATGCGGTCGGTGATCCGGAGGTTGCCGTCCGCGTCGAGCACGCCCACGTCGCCGGTGCGCAGCCAGCCGTCGGGGGTGAGCGCGCGGGCGGTGCCGGCCGGGTCCTCGAAGTAGCCGGACATCACGTGGTAGCCGCGGACCAGCACCTCGCCGGGGTCGCCGGGCGGCACCGGGCGGTCCGCTGCGTCGACGATCCGGACCTCGGTGCCGGGGAGCGCCCGGCCGGAGGTCGCGGCGATCACCTCGGGCGGATCGCCGCGGCGGCACATCGTGACGACGCCGGAGCTCTCCGAAAGGCCGTAGGCGGTCAGGACGGTGGAGATCTTCAGCTCGCTGCGCAGCCGCTCGACCAGCTCCAGGGGGACGACGGCGGCGCCGGTGACCACCAGGCGCAGCGCGGAGAGGTCGTGCCGGCCGCGGGCCGGGTGGTCGAGGAGCTGCTGATGGAGGGTGGGCGGGCCGGGGAGGACGGAGATCCGTTCGGCGGCGATCTTGGCGAGCGCGGTCTCCACGCTGAAGACCGGCTGCGGGATCATCGTCGCGCCGCGCAGCAGACAGGCGATGATCCCGGCCTTGTAGCCGAAGGTGTGGAAGAACGGGTTGATGATCAGGTAGCGGTCGCCCTCCCGGAGGCCGGCCAGTTCGCTCCAGACGTCGTAGGCGCGCAGGGTCTGGGCATGGGTGATCACGGCGCCCTTGGGGTGGCCGGTGGTGCCGGAGGTGAAGACGAGGTCCGAGGGGGCGTCGGGGCGGAGGGCGTCGGCCCTGGCGCGGACGGTCTCCGCGGGCACCGCGGCGCCGTCGGCGAGGAACTCCTGCCAGGTGGAGAAGTCGGCGGGGGCGTCGTCGGAGAGCACCACGACCTTCTCCAGCCGCGGGAGTCCGGGCAGCGGGCCGGGGCCGGTGCCTTCCCGGGCGGCGCGGCGGAGTGCGGCGACGTAGGACGTGCCGAGGAAGGTGCCGGTGATGAAGAGGAGCTTGGCGCGGGTGCGGCGCAGGACGTAGGCGGCCTCGGTGCCCTTGAAGCGGGTGTTGACGGGGACCAGGACGGCGCCTGCGGTGACGGCCCCGAGGGCGGAGACGATCCAGTCCAGGGTGTTGGGCGCCCATACGGCCACCCGGTCGCCGGGCGCGACCCCGGAGGCGATACAGGCGGCGGCCGCCCGCTCCACCCGCTCGCCCAGCTCGGCGTACGAGACGCGGGTGCGGCCCTCGACCACGGCCTCCCGGGAGCCGTACCGCCGCGCGGCCGTGCGCACCAGACGGGGGATGACGCCGTACTCCAGGTCCGCCCGCGCATCCACGTCGTCGTGCATCGCACTGCCTCCCGGCGAAGAGCTGTACGCCACTAGCTGACTGACCGTCAGATTAGCGGTAGCCTCCTCCGCTGTCAGCACTGGCGACCGACCACGGAGGTGGCGATGGGGGCGACCCTCAAGGACGCTACGGCGATAGCCGGTATCGGACAGACCCCGTTCGCCCGGCAACTCCCGGAATCGGAGAAGACGTTGGCCTGCCGGGCGATCGTCGCGGCGCTGGACGACGCCGGAATCGCCCCCTCGGAGGTGGACGCCTTCGCCTCCTACACGATGGAGGAGACCGACGAGGTCGAGATAGCCAAGGCCATCGGCGCCGGGGACCTCACCCACTTCTCCAAGGTCGGCTTCGGCGGCGGGGGTTCCTGCGCGACGGTGGCGCATCTGGCCGCCGCCATCGCCACCGGCCAGGCGAGCGTCGGCGTCGCCTGGCGGTCCCGTAAACGCGGCTCGGGGCCGCGCCCCTGGAAGAACACCCAGGTCCAGCTGCCCACCCCGGGACAGTGGACCCGCCCCTTCGGACTGCTGCGCCCCGCCGACGAGATCGGCATGCTGGCCCGCCGCTATATGCACGAATACGGCGCCACCCGCGACCACCTCTTCAATGTCGCCCTCGCCTGCCGCAACCGGGCCAACCAGAATCCCGCCGCGATGATGTACGAGCGCCCGCTGACCCGCGAGATGTATATGACCGCCCGCTGGATCAGCGAGCCGCTCTGCCTGTTCGACAACTGCCTGGAGACCGACGGCGCGCTGGCCTGCGTCGTGGTCTCCGCCGAGCGCGCCCGCGACTGCCGGCAGCGGCCCGTCTACGTGCACTCCGCCGCCCAGGGCCTGCCCGCCCAGCACCACGGCATGGTCAACTACTGGACCGACGACCCGCTCACCGGCCCGGCCTGGACCGCCGCCCGGCACCTGTGGAAAGCCGCCGACCTCGGACCGCAGGACGTCGACGTGGCGCAGATCTATGACGCCTTCACCCCCCTGATCCCCCTCTCGCTGGAGGGCTACGGCTTCTGCGGACGCGGTGAGGGCGCGGCCTTCACCGAGGGCGGCGCGCTGGAGATCGGCGGCCGGCTGCCGCTCAACACCGGTGGCGGCGGTCTCTCCGAGGCGTATGTGCACGGTTTCAACCTGATCAATGAAGGCGTCAAGCAGCTGCGCGGCACCGGCACCGCGCAGGTCCCCGACGCCGCCACCTGTCTGGTCACCGCGGGCGAGGGCGTGCCCACCTCGGCCCTGCTGCTGAGGAGTTGATACGCCTTGAGCCCTCGTGATGCCGCACCCGAGTCCGTGCGCGAAAGCGTGCGGGAGCCCGTTCGTGAGTCAGGGCGCGAATCCGTTCGTGAGTCCGTGCGGGATTCCGTTCGCGATGCCATGACACCGAGCGTGGCACCCGCCACTGACAATCGCTCCGGCAGCGGCTCCGGCCTGCTGCTTCCCGTCCCGGACGACGACGGCGCGCCCTTCTGGGAGTACGCCGCCCAAGGCGAGCTGCGCATCCAGGCCTGCGCCGACTGCGACGCCCTGCGCTTCCCGCCCCGGCCCTGCTGCCCGCACTGCCGGTCCTTCGCCGCCCGCTGGCAGCGGATGAGCGGCCGCGGCCGTATCTGGTCCTACGTCCTGCCGCACCCGCCGCTGCTGCCCGCGTACGCCGAGCAGCCGGGCTACAACGCGATCATCGTGGAACTGGCCGAGGCCCCGGGCATCCGGCTCGTCGGCAACCTCGTCACCGCCGCCGACGCCCCGCTCAACTCCGTCGACCCGGCCCGGCTGCGCATCGGCGCCCCGGTGAAGGCCGTCTTCCACACCATGCCAGGAGGCGTGACCGTACCCCGCTGGCTCCTGGAGCGGCCATGACGGTCCGCACGGAGAGCGCCGACGGGGTCGCGCTGGTCACCCTCGACCGGCCCGAGCGGCACAACGCCATCGACCTCGCCACCGCCGACGAACTCGCGGCCGTCTGGCGGGAGTTGCGCTTCGACGACACCGTACGGGCCGCCGTGCTCACCGGCGCCGGCGGCCGGGCCTTCTGCACCGGCATCGACCGCTCCGTCGATGTCCCCCAGCCGTCCTCCCCCTACTCCGTCGACGATCCGCTGCTCCATATCGGCCCGAAGGCCAACGACCTGTGGAAGCCGGTCATCGCCGCCGTCGAGGGCATGGCCTGCGGGGGCGCCTTCTACCTCCTGGGCGAGGCCGAGTTCCTCGTCGCCGCCGAGAACGCCACCTTCTTCGACCCGCACACCACCTACGGGATGGTCAGCGCGTACGAGTCGGTCTTCATGGCGCAGCGGATGCCCTACGGGGAGGCCGCCCGGCTGGCCCTGATGGGGACGGCGGAGCGGCTGGGCGCCTCCCGGGCGTACCAGATCGGTCTGGTCTCCGAACTGACCGCACCGGGCGCCGCGGCCGAGGTGGCGCTGCGCCGCGCGGCCGTGCTCGCCGCCCAGCCGACCGGGGCGGTCCAGGGCACGGTACGCGCCCTGTGGGCGGCCAAGGAGGCGGCCAGATCGCAGGCCCTGGCGCACGCCCCCCAGCTGATCGCGCTGGGCAATCTGCCCCCGGACCGCCAGGCCGGACTGTTCGCCGACCGGAAGCGGGAGGACGGACGGCCCGGCGACCAGGACGGCGGGCCGGGCGGTAGCCGGAGCGGTCACCCCCTGATCAGGTGACCCCTCACCTACGGGGTCCTGGGCGTCACATCCGGGTCTTGTGCGCCCGGGTGATCTCGCAGGTGAACCAGAACTGCCCGATGGAGGACTGGTTGACGGTGTACTTGGCGGTGTACGTCTCGGTGTCGCCGGGACCGACGGTGATCGAGCGCTCGTGCAGCCCGTACGCCTTGCCGTCGGCCGGCTTCGCCTTCATCCAGTTGACGGCCATGTCATAGGAGAAGGAATCGCTCATGGACGGGTTGGTGATGGAGACCGTGTAGGTGAACTGACGCAGCGAATCGGAGAAGTCGCAGCTGCTGCCCCTGACATCCGACCGCCCGTCCGGGTCGTAGGTCTCCTGGGTCGGCGAGGGCGAGTAGGTGGGCTCGTACGCCGGGGACGCGGACGCGGACGCGTCGTACGAGCTGGAGTCCGTGGGGCTCGGGAAGGAGACCGGCACCTTCACCCGGGGCCGGCCGAAGGCACAGCCGCTCACCGTCGCCACCGTCACCAGCGCCAGTCCGGCCGCGACCGCTGCCCTGGTACCCGTACGGGTACCCCCGCGGATGCCCGTGCGCATGCGCTGCTTCATTCTGCCCATCCCCCGTGGAAACTCTGAGCTCATCACTCTTCAATTGACGCGTGCACGGCACCCTAGCAAGCACAGGTGACACCCCTTACGGGCCCCGGCAACGCGGGCGGACGTACGTGGCTCGCGCCCACCAGGGCTCAGGCGTAGCGTCGGTCCCGGAGGATGACCGGACGACCCGAAGCGAGGCGACGCCCGTGGTGCGCAACGTTCTCGGGTCGCTGATCGCCCTCGCCGGAGCGGCGGCCGCCGTCTGGAGCCCCTTCCGTCCCTGGTACGACGGCCGTCACGGCAGTGACGTGCGGATCGAGGACCTCTTCAACGGGGTCACCCACAACAGCGCCGCACTCTTCGGCTCCGTCCTCCTCCCCATGGCCTTCGCCGCCCTGCTGACCCTGATCGGTGTCGCCCTGCGCTCCCGGGGGCTGGTCGCCCTCGCGGGCCTGGTGGTGCTGGGGTTCACCATTCTGTGGATGGTCCGCCAGGGCCAGGCCGCGAGCGAACTGACCGCCGGCGCCCGGGGCCTGGGGGTGGGCGTCGCCAACGCCCTGGGCGGCGGTGCGCTGCTGCTGCTCGGCGCCCTGATCATGCGGGGCCGCCCCAGCCGGGTCTACGGCTCGGACTACGACGACCGGCCGTACGACGACGGCCGCTACGGCCGCTATCCGCACGACGAGCGGTACGACGAGCGGTACGACGAGCGGTACGACGAGCGGTACGACGAACACGGGCCCTACGCCCCCTACACGCCCTACCCCCCGGGGACGCCCGAACCGTGGGACGCGGGACGCCCCGGGGCCGAGGAGTGGAATCCGGAGCCGTACCCGACCGGCCCCACCCCCGCCGCCGGGCCCCCGGCCGGCCCCGGCGGCCCCGGAGGCGGCCCGTACGGGCAGGGGCAGGACACCCCCACCACTCCCCTGCCGGTCACCCCGCCCCCACCACCGCCCCCGCAGCAACCGCAACAGCAACAGCAACAGCGGCCGCCGCCCCCTCCGCCGCCGACCCGGCCCGGCCATCAGCAGCCGCCCACACCCCCGGTGGAGTGGGGCAGGGAACACCGTCAGCCGCGCCCCACCCAGGCCGAACAGCCCGAGCAGCCCGAGCCGCCCGAACAGCCCGATCGGCGTGAACGCCCGCCGGAGGAACGGGAGTAGACCCACGGGCAGATACGGGACGGGCAGATGCAGGACGGCGACCCAGCCCGTCCCCTGACGAACGGCCCGTCCCCTACGGGAAGCGGCGCCCGTCCCCTACGGAAGTCGGTCCGCAGCCCAGGCCCCTAAGGGAAGCGGCGCGCGGCCCGGCCCCGCCTCACGAGCGCCGCGCCAGCCCCGTCCCCTTGGCCGCGTCCAGCGCGTACACACAGCGGTCCTTGCTGCACGCGTACACCACACCGCCGACCGCCACCGGCGAGCCGGTGATCTCGCCGCCGGTCGCCAGCTTCCAGCGCAGCTGGCCGCCCATCGCGTCGAGCGTGTAGAGACAGTGGTCGGCGGAGCCGAAGTGCACCCGGCCCTCCGCGACGACCGGTGCGCCGATGACCTCCGCGCCGGCCTGGAACCGCCAGCGCGGGGTGCCGGTCACCGCGTCGAGGGTGTAGAGCGCCTTGCCGCTGCCCAGATGGACGGCGCCGTGCGCGACCAGGACCGGTTCGGTGGACTGCCGGGCCTCGGTGGCGATCCGCCAGCGGTCGCGGCCGTCCGCCGGGTCCAGCGCGTAGACCGTGCCGAGGTAGTCCGCCAGATAGACCCCGCCGCCGGTGACGGCCGGGCCGGGGGCGAAGGCGGGCGGGCTCAGGAACACCGCGGGCGCCTCGAAGTGCCAGCGCACATCGCCGCGTGCGATGTCGATCGCCAGCACCCGGGTTCCGGCCACGACATAGACCGCGCCGTCCGACGCCGGCAGCAGCCGCATCGGCACCCCGCCGCAGGCCGCGGCGTCGCCCACCGGATACGACCAGCGCTCGGCGCCGGTCCGGGCCTCCAGTGCCTTGAGCCGGGCGTCGGCCCATACGAAGACCGTGCCCTCGTGCACCACGGGCCCGGCCTCGGCGGTCTCGAAGTCGGTCTGGACGCCGCCGGTCTCCCACAGCAGCTGGCCGTTGGCGGCCTCCCATGCCTGGATGCCGCCGCCGCGGGTGCTGGTGACGACGGTCCCGCGGTCGACCTTGAGGGCGTAGACCCAGCCCTCGGTGTTCAGCCGCCAGCGCTCGGTGCCGTCGTTGGCGTCCAGCGCGTACAGGCTCGGGCCGTCCGAGGCGTGGATCCGGCCGTCCTCGACGGCCATCGCCCAGGCGACGTCACGGGTCTTGAACTTGCGGCGCCCGCTGGCCACATCGAGCGCGTGCACCTCGAAGGAGGTGACATAGAGCAGGTCGTCGGCGACGGCGGGGGTGCCCCACACATCGTTCGACATCCGGAACCGCCAGGGGCGCCAGCGGCCCGCCTCGGGCGGTGCCTCGGGCGGCGGGGGCGGCGCGGCCTCACCTCGGGGCGGGCTCTCCCCGCCGTTGGCCGGGCCCTGCGGGGGCACGCCGGTCGTGGGCCCGGCGCCGGGCGGCCGTACCCAGTTCGTCGCGGCACCGGCCTGCGCACGCGGCGGCGGGGCGTCGGCGCGCGGCCCCGGCCCTATGGGAGCGGGCGAACCACCGAGCTGTACGGGACCGGCGGCGCCGTCCCCGGGGGCGGTCGACGGGAGGGGCGGTGCGGAGGACAGCGCGGCGGCGGGCGGCGGCGCGGAGACCGGGGTCGCACGGGCCGTCGAGGCGTCCGGGCCGAGCACCGCGGGCTGCGGCATCGGGCCGGGGTGGCCACTGCGCGGGTCGCCGCCGCGGTGCGCACCGGGGCCCGCACCGATCTGGCCGGGCCAGCCGGACTCCGCGGCGGCGGAGACGCTTTCCGGCCGCGGCGCCGCGTGGACGGGCTGCGCGGCGGGCATCGGGGGTGACGCGGGCGGGGCCGGCGGCGCGGCGGGCGCCGGGCGGACGGCGCCACGGCCGGAACCGGCCCGCTGACCGTTGCCGGGCACGGTGGTGCGGCCGCCGCGCCGGCTCTCGATGAGGCCCACCGCGCCGGGCGGCAGCCAGGCCGAGGCGGTACCGCTGTCGTCGCTGCCGGAGCCGAAGAGGTGCGGGGCGAGCTGGGACTGGAGATCGGCGGGGGACGGCCGCTGGCCGGCCTCCATCTGCATACAGGACTCCATGAGCGGACGGAGTTCGTCCGGCAGGCCCGCCAGGTCGGGGCCCTCCCGCAGCAGCATGAAGACGGTCTCGACGGGGTTGGCGCCATGGAACGGCGCATGTCCGGTGGCGGCGAAGACCAGCGTCGACCCGAGGGAGAAGACATCGCTCGCGCCCGTGACACTGCGCGAGTCCCGGGCCTGCTCGGGCGACATGTAGGCGGGCGTGCCGACGGCCACATTGGTCATCGTCAGCCGGGTGTTGGACACCCCGGAGGCGATACCGAAGTCGATCACCCGCGGGCCGTCCTCGACGACCAGCACATTCGACGGCTTCAGGTCGCGGTGCACCAGGCCCGCGCCGTGGATGGACTGAAGTGCCTCGGCGATCCCGGCCGCCAGCCAGCGCACCGCCTGGGCCGGGAGCGGCCCGCACTCATTGACTATTTCCTCGAGGGAGGGCGCGGGAACATAGGCCGTCGCGAGCCAGGGCACCGCCGCGCGCGGGTCGGCATCCACCACCGCGGCCGTGTAGAAGCCGCTGACCGCGCGGGCCGCCTCGACCTCGCGGGTGAAGCGGACCCGGAACAGCTGGTCCTCGGCGAGCTCGGTACGCACGGTCTTGATCGCCACCCGCCGCCCGGACGCCGAGCGCGCGAGATAGACCAGTCCCATGCCGCCGGCCCCGAGACGACCGAGTACCTCGAACGGGCCGATCCGCCGGGGATCGTGCTGCGTCAGCTGCTTCAGCTGCTCCACCACTTACCTGCCACCTCCCCGTGGGGCATAAAAAGAGACTCTCACTAGCCACGAGCCGCCGAGAGCCACTGCCCCGTGCAGCGTCTCACCGCCTGGCCGAAACGGCCGTACGCGTGCTGATTCTTCCTGGCCGAGCCGACGGTTGCGAACCCGGGGCCTGTCCGTCGTGTCACGGCATACCTCCCGTAGCCCGCACCGGCCCCGTTACCCGATGTCACCCCACCCCGCCTGACGTGCTCCGATACGTCCGCCGACGGGCGATTGACCACAGGGTTACCGATCGGTTCCGGGTCCCCTGCGCGAGGCACCGCCGACTATCTGGACGTTCACCATTCCGTTTGACGCGCACATGAGGAAATCGGTTGAGTCCCCGGCGCATCCGGTGGCCGCGGCGGCCGGAACCATTCCGTGCCACCGACCGCGCGCACCCATCCCCCACCGGCCCTGCCCTCCCCGTCGCCGCTTGCGGCCCCAGGCCCCAATTCTGCGCGTTCGAAGGTCATTTCGGTGCCAGCGCGCCGGGCGTGGCGCCTTGATTGATGTGCGGGCAGCGGACAGCGGCCACCGTCGCGGCGGCGATATGTCCAAGCTAGCGCCGGTTCACGTAGTCCGCCCGACAGGAAATCGAACGGGGAATCGAGTCCGGCAACCGGAGGAGAGGGCGGCGGGACCGGCGGAAGCGAGGCCGGGAGGCCCAACCGGCAGTCGTCGGCGTGCACTTGTTGCACGGACGGTGACCGCTTATCCACCAAAGTTGTCCACAGGCTGTTGATAACACCGTTCACCGGTACGGACCAAGCGGCGCCGGATAAGCCGTGACCGCGCCCGGGCCCGCCACCAGGGCACTCCCCGGGGGCATGCACCCTTAACTCCCCCATCCCCATTTGCAGGCAGCCAAATCGCGCTCCGATCACCCCTCGGTAAGCTGACGGCATGACAGGACAAGTTCGAACCGTCGACGGCAGAGTTGCCGGCCGCCGCGGACAGGCGACGCGGCAAAAGCTTCTCGACTGCCTCAGTGAAATGCTCAGTTCGTCCCCCTATCGGGACGTCAAGGTCATCGATGTAGCCCGAAAAGCGGGGACTTCACCCGCAACGTTCTATCAGTACTTCCCGGACGTCGAGGGCGCCGTCCTCGAAATCGCCGAGGAGATGGCCAAAGAAGGCGCCACTCTGACCGATCTTGTCGCCGGACGCTCCTGGGTGGGCAAATCCGCCTGGCAGACCGCGGAAGATCTGGTCGAGGGCTTTCTCTCCTTCTGGCGCAAGCACGACGCGATTCTGCGCGTCGTCGACCTGGGCGCGGCCGAGGGCGACAAGCGTTTCTACAAGATCCGCATGAAGATCCTCAATGCCGTCACCAACTCCCTTACGGACTCCATCAAGGACCTCCAGAGCAAGAACAAGGTCGACAAGGACGTGAGCCCGGCCGCCATTGCCGGCTCGATGGTCGCCATGCTGGCGGCGGTCGCCGCGCACCAGAAGGGCTTCCAGAGCTGGGGCGTCAAGCAGGCCGAGCTCAAGCCGAATCTGGCGCTGCTGGTGCACCTCGGTGTCACCGGAAAGAAGCCGACCAAATAACGAAGCCACCGCGATAGCAGTCGGGGAAACGGCCGGAGAAGCTGCCGCGCCTCGAAGTCCCGGGGCTCCCGGGACGGTTCGCCATCGGTCCTGTGTCCGTCCTGCCATAGCTGTACACCACACGCAGCGGGCGCCGCGCGGCCCTCCGGGGTCCGGCACGGCGCCCGCTGCGCGTTGGCGGCCCACCGGCCGGGGTTGCGCACCGGTCCGGTCAGCGCCGCTCCAGCCGGAACAGCCGGATCTCCCGCGTCACCCGCGCCTGATACGCGGCGTACGGAGGCCAGAGCGCCAGCGCCGCCCGCCAGGCCCGCGCCCGCTCCTCACCGGACAGCAGCCGGGCCCGCACCGGTATGTCCCGGCCCCGCCAACTCACCTCGGCCTCCGGATTCTTGAGCAGATTCCCGGTCCAGGCCGGATGCCCCGGCCGCCCGAAATTGCTGCCGACCAGCAGCCAGCTGCCGTCGTCCTGCGGTACGCACGCCAGCGGGGTCCGCCGCGGCCGCCCGCTCCTGGCCCCGGTCGCGGTGAGCACCACTCCGGGCAGCATCCGGGCGCTGAGCAGCACCTTTCCTCGGGTCAGCCGGTGTACCGCACGGTCCAGCGCGGGGATCACGTACGGCGCGGTCCGGGCGAACGCACGGGTCGCGGAGACCTTCATGAGCAGCCGCTCACCCGGGCGCATCAGACCTCCACCGTCTCCGGCGCTGGGCCCGCGAGCGGCGCACCGCCCGGCTCCGCCGCCCCGTCCGGGAACAGCCCCGCCTCCTCGGCGGCCCGTGCCCGCAGCCGGTGCACGGGTCCCAGCAGCAGTTCGTCGCAGGCCGCGCGCTTGAAGTACAGATGCGCCTCGTGCTCCCAGGTGAAGCCGATACCGCCGTGCAGCTGCACCGCCTCGGCCGCCACCGCCCGCAGGGCCTCCAGCGCCTGGGCGAGCGCCAGCGCCCCCACCCCGGGCTCGGCCGCCCCGGGGCCACCGGGCGCGGCCCGTCCGCCGCCCGCCGACCAGGCCGCGTAGTACGCCGCCGAGCGGGCCGCCTGGAGCGCCACATACAGATCGGCGAGCCGGTGCTGCACCGCCTGGAAGGAGCCGATGGGCCGGCCGAACTGCACCCGCTGCTGGACGTGAGCGACGGTACGGGCCAGCGCCGTATCGGCCGCGCCCACCGCCTCGGCGGCCAGCGCCGCGGCCGCCACCACCCCCGTCGCGGCGAGCGCCCGCGCCACCGCCGCCGCGTCGCCGTCCCCCTCACCCAGCAACTCGGCCGGTACGTCGCGCAGTTCGAGGCGGGCCTGCGGCCGGGTCTCGTCCAGCGCGGTCTGCCGGGTCCGCAGCAGACCGGGCACACCGGGCTCCGCGCCGGGCCGGACCGCGCCCGCGTCCCCCGCCCGTACGAGGAAGAGCAGGGTGCGGCTCTGCGCGAACCCGCCGGTGTGCGCGGCCACCACCAGCACGTCCGCGGTGTGCCCGTTGAGCACCTGCCCGGCCTCGCCGTACAGCCGCCAGCCGCCGCCCGGCCGCCCGCCGTTGCGCGAAGGGGCGTCCGCGCCCTCCTCCGGCACCCTCCTCGCCTGGATGCCGCCGGCCCGGCCGCCACCCGCCCAGTCACCGTCGTTCGGCCCGGTCAGCGCCAGTGCGGTGGCGAGCTGTCCGCCCGGGACGGCCAGCGTCGCGGTCAGCTCCCCGGCGGCGAGGGCCGGGAGCAGGGTGGTGCGCTGGCGCTCGCTGCCCAGCGCGAGGAGGAGCGGAGCGGCCAGCGCGGCGGTCGCGACCAGTGGTGAGGGAAGGACGACGCGGCCGGTTTCCTCGCAGGCCAGGGCGAGTTCGGTGGGCCCGCAGCCCACCCCTCCGTACGCCGTGGGCAGCGCCAGACCGGGCAGCCCGAGCCGGCCGGCGAGCTGCTGCCACAGCTGGGTGTCGTACCCCGGTGGGGTGCGTACCGCCGCCTTGACCTCGTCCGGACCGCAGCGCTTGAGCAGCAGCTCGCGCAGCGTGCGGCGGATCTCGTGCTGCTCCTCGGTGAACGCGGCATCCATCGGCGGGCTCCTCCCGGCCGTGCGACAACGCCCGTCCGGTCCGACGGGCCCCCGCTTCCGATCTGACGGGCCGTCATAGTAGGGACGGGGGGTGCACTTTCCTAGGCCGGGTTCGCAATGAGCGCCAGGAGACCATGGCTTCCGGACCGCGGAGCGCAGGACGGAGCCGGGTCACGTCACCGCGACCCGGCTCGTCTGGCTCGCCGCCGGTCAGCGGATGAGATGGACGGTGAGGTTCGTTTCCGTGTCACTGACGTTGACGCCGTGAACGTTGCCGTGGGCCGTGCGGTAGCGCCCGGTGCCACCGGTGATCGCGAGGTCGATGTTGCCGGGGCCGGCGGAGGTGACGGTGAACCGGCCCTGCACGGTGATCTGCCCCAGGGGAAGCGCGAGATCGGCCGCGCACTGGAGGTCGAACTCGTCGTTCGGCGCGGTCCGGGTCAACGTGCAGATCTGGCTGTAGGTGCCGACCGGGACGACGCCGCGGAAGAGATCCCCGGTGATGACGAATTCGTCGCCCTGGCTGGGCCCGGACGACCCGTCCACATCGACGAACGTGCCCTGGGTCTGCTTGGCGACCAGCTGGAAGACTTCCTCTCTCGGGGGAAAGGAATCGGCGCCGGCGCCGCTCGCCGCGGCCGCGGCGGGGGCGCAGAAAAGAAGGGCCGACATTCCGGTGGCCGCGGTCAGCACGATCTGCTTGAAGGGACGCACAGTTTTCTCCTCTGGGACTGGAAGGGAATTGCTCGGACGGCGATGCCGTGGGGTGCACTCCTTCCCGGCCGCTCGCGCGTGGACGGCATGGCCCCGCGCCGTCCGCCCGGCCCGTCGGCCGGACTTCCGGTCGGCCGGAAACTCGGTGTGCCGGTGCCGCGCCGGCCGGGTCCGCCCGGCCGGCCGTCCGGCATGTCCGGTGTCAGATCTCGGGATCGGCGACGTAGGTGAACGAGCCGCTGGGCATGTCGCCGGCGGGGCCGGTGAGCACGACCCCGACGGTGCCGGCGGCGCCGCTGGGCGGGGACGTGGCGGTCACGGTGGTGTCGGAGAGGACCCCGAAGGGCGCCGGCGTGCCGTTGAAGGTGACCTGCTCGGTGTAGGCGAGACCGGTGCCGGTGATCGTCACGACCGTGCCGCCGGACGTCGGGCCCGTATTGGGGCTGACGTTGGTGACGGTGGAGGAACCGACGTAGGTGTAGGCCAGCCCCCCGGCACTCCCGCCGGCGGTGGTCACGGTGACCGCGACGCCGCCCGGCGCCGGGGCACCGGTGGCCCGCACGGTGAGCTGGGTGTCGGAGGCGCTCTGGATCACGGCGCGGCTGGTGCCGAAGTACACATCGATCGCTCCGGCCAGGTTACGGCCGGTGATGACGATCTCCTCGTCGCTGCCGGCGACCGGCCCCGAGGCGGGGCTGATGCCGGCGAGGGCGGGCGGCACCACGTAGTAGAAGGTGCCGAGGATGCCGGTGCCCCCCGCGGTGGTGACCGTCACGGGGACGGCACCCGATCCGGCGGGCTCGGTGACGGTCAGCGAGGTATCCGTATTGGCGGTGATACCGGCCTGCGCGGTACCGAAGCGCACGGCGGTGGCGTTGGCCAAGTGGTGACCGGTCACCGTCACGGCGCCACCGCCCGCCGTCGACCCCTGGTCGGGAAGCACGGTCGTCGCGAGGACGCTGACGGTGTCGGCCTCGGAGTTGACCACATAGGCGCGCGTCCCGTCGGAGGAGAACACGAGGCCGGTGGGGCCGGCCCCCACGCCGATGTTCTCGACGACGGTGAGGGTGGCGGTGTCGATCACACTCACCGTGTCCGGGAGGGAGTTCCCCACGAGCACATGGGCGCCGTCCGGGCTCACCGCCGGGAAGCGCGGCTGAGCGCTGATGCCGATGGTGTCGGTGACGACCCCGAGAGCCGTATCGATCACGCCCAGCGTGGAGTTGCCGACGTTGGTGACATAGACCCGGGCCCCGTCGGGGGCGACCGCCAGCAGGATGGGGACGGGGCCGGCGAGGATGGTGTTGCTGACGGTGTTCGTGGCGGTGTCGATCACGCTGACCGCCCCTGAGGCGAGACATGCCACGTAGACGTGGGCCCCGTCCGGCGTGATGGCCACGCCGGTCGCCCCGTCCCCGACGGTGATGACGTCGGTGACGGTGTTGGTGGCCGTGTCGATCACGGTCACCGTGTTGGTGGTCTGCCGCGACACATAGACGCGGCCGCCGTCCGGGGTGATCGCCACCATCGCCACCCCCACCCCTACGGGGATGTCCGTGAGGACGGCGTTGGTGGCGGTGTCGACCACGCTGACCTGGCCGGAGTCGGCGAGGCCCACATAGGCGCGCGTCCCGTCCGGCAGAATCGCCACGCCGCCGGGACCGGCCCCCGTGGGGATGGTGGCCGTGACGGTATTGGTGGCGGTGTCGATCACGCTGACCGAGTCCGAGCCCCGGTTGGCGACATAGACACGGGTTCCGTCGGGCGAAAGGGCAATTCCCTGGGGCATGGTGCCCACGGGAATAACGGCCCCTGCCACGAATTCGGCCCGTAATCCGGAACCCCGCGCCTGCGCCGGCACCGGAATGTGTGGTGTAAAGGCGAACATGACACTCCCTGAGGCAGGCGGGACGATCTTTGTCCCGCACGCGGAAATGTCTGCTTCACCGCATGGGCAAACAGCGAGCAGTCAACCGGCCGGAAGCGGCCGGTGAATTGCACAAAGCGATGTGAGAATACCGTCCTCCGGAAGCCTTTTAAAGGCCGCGGCATATCTCTGATTCTCCGATAATCGCTTTAAGTTGGCTGCCCCGGACGGCGTCCGCGCCGGGCAGCCGTCACCTTCCGGCCACCGGGCGCGGCGGACGGCGGGCGGCGGGCGGCGGGCGGCGGGCGGCTCCGCACTCCGCGCCCTGCCCGCCCCACGAGATCTGATGTACCGTCAGATTCATGACCTCAGGGACCACTTACGGGAATCGCAAGGTCGCCGTCGCCGGAGTCGCGCTGTCCGACTGCGGGCGCGTGGACCGGGCCACCCCGTACGCCCTGCACGCCCAGGCCGCCCGCCGGGCACTCGCCGACAGCGGGCTGGACCGGGCGGTGATCGACGGCTTCGCCTCGGCCGGTCTGGGCACCCTCGCACCCGTCGAGGTCGCCGAGTACCTGGGGCTGCGCCCCACCTGGGTCGACTCGACCTCGGTCGGCGGCGCCACCTGGGAAGTGCTCGCCGCGCACGCCGCCGACGCGATCGCCGCCGGGCATGCCGACGCCGTACTCCTGGTCTACGGCTCCACCGCCCGCGCCGACATCAAGGCCGGGCGGCGCACCGCGAACCTGTCGTTCGGTGCCCGTGGCCCGCTCCAGTTCGAGGTCCCCTACGGGCACACCCTGATCGCCAAATACGCCATGGCCGCCCGCCGCCATATGCACCAATACGGCACCACCCTGGAGCAGTTGGCCCAGGTCGCGGTCCAGGCACGCGCCAACGCGGCGGCCAATCCGGACGCCCTGTACCGCGACCCGATCACCGTCGACGACGTGCTCGACGGACCGGTGATCGCCGACCCGTTCACCAAACTGCACTGCTGCATCCGCTCCGACGGCGGCTGCGCGGTCCTGCTCGTCGCCGAGGACTACGTCCCCGACCTGGCCAAACCCCCGGTATGGGTGCTCGGTTCGGGCACCGCGGTGTCCCACACCACCATGTCGGAGTGGGACGACTTCACCGTCTCCCCCGCCGCGGTCTCCGGCCGGCTGGCCTTCGACCGCGCCGGGGTCCGCCCCGCCGAGATCGACCTCGCCGAGATCTACGACGCCTTCACCTATATGACCCTGGTGACGCTGGAGGACCTGGGCTTCTGCGCCAAGGGCGAGGGCGGGGCGTTCGTCGGGGAGGGGCGGCTGCTGCGGGACGGGGCGTTGCCGGTCAACACCGACGGCGGCGGGCTGGCTGCCTGCCACCCCGGGATGCGGGGGCTGTTCCTGCTGGTCGAGGCGGTGCGCCAGCTCCGCGGCGAGGCCGGCCCGGACCGCCAGGTCCATAGACCCGGCGGCCGGCTGCCCCAGCTCGCGGTCGCCTCCGGCACGGGCGGCTGGTTCTGTTCGTCGGGGACGGTGGTGCTGGGGCGCGAGTGACGGACCTCCGAGGGGGGCGGGCCCGGATCAGGCCGCGGGCGGGCGGGTGATGACGCTGAAGGACGTCCCGAAGGGGTCGGTGAGTGCGGCCATGCGCCCGTAGGGGGCGTCCTCGGGGGTACCGGCCGTTCCGCCGGCGGCAACGGCGCGGGCCGCCACGTCATCGGTGTCCGCCACCTCGAACACGGTCTGCCAGCGGGACGCCCGCGCCGCCGGATCGCCGAAGACTCCGCCGACCTCATGCCCGTCGGGCCGGCGCAGGAAGGTGAAGTCGAAGCCGGGGAGATCGTCGTTGCCGTCGAGGGTGAAGCCGAAGACGGCGGTGTAGAACCGGCGGGCGGGCCCGGGGTCCGGGGACGCGAGGTCGTTGCGGACCAGGGTGTTGGGCTCATTGACCAGCTCACAGCCCGGCAGCGTGCGTCCCTGCCAGAGGCCGAAGCGGGCGCCGACGGGGTCCTCGACGACGGCCGTACGGGCCGCCCCCGCCACGTCCGAGGGCGGCAGCAGCACCGTCCCGCCGCACTCGGCGATCTGCTTCGCCACGGCGTCGCAGTCGTCCGTGGCGAGATACGGCAGCCACCACGACTCGCCCTCGACATCCGCGGCGGACACCGACCGCAGCGCCGCCACCCGTCGGCCGCGCAGCAGACACAGGGTGAACGGGCCGGTCGCCGCCGACCGTTCCTCGTACTCCCAGCCGAACAGCGCGCGGTAGAACGCCTTCGCCCGGTCGAGGTCCGGAACCCCGAGATCGATCCACGTCGGCGTACCGAGCGGCTGATTGATGCTGATCTCGCTCAACGTCTGCTCCTTCGCAGTGCCATTGCCCGTACCGACGTTAGTGAGCATCTAGGACGGGATGCGTCCTAGAGCGGGACATAGGCCCGAACGCCCCTCCCCGCGCGACTTAAACAAACGTCATAGACAAGCGTTTAAGACGCTCGTATAGTTCGAGCCATCGGTCAGCGAATGCACCACGACCCCGAAGGGAACCCCGCCATGTCCGGCACCGTTTCGCCGCCCTCCCGCACCCGCCCCCGGACCGTGCTGATTTCCGGCGCGAGCGTCGCCGGTCCGGCGCTCGCCCACTGGCTGCACCGCTACGGCTTCGCGGTGACCGTCGTCGAGCGCGCCCCCGAGCTGCGGACCGGCGGCTACAAGGTCGATATCCGGGGTGCGGCGGTCGAGGTCGCCGAACGGATGGGGATCCTGGCGGACATCCATCGCGCCAGTACGGACATGCGGACCGGCGCGTATGTGAACGACGACGGCAAGCGGATCGCCACCCTCCCCGCCGCCCTCTTCGGCGCCCGGGTCGGCCGGGACGACGAGATCATGCGGGGCGACCTGGCGCGCATCCTCTACGAACGCACCCGGGCGGACGTCGAGTACGTCTTCGGCGACTCGATCACGTCCCTCACCGAGCGGGCGGACGGGCACGACCACGGTCGCAGCGGCATCGACGTCACTTTCGAGCGGGGTGCGCCCCGCCGCTTCGACCTCGTCGTCGGCGCGGACGGGGTGCACTCGAACGTCCGGCGGCTGACCTTCGGCCCGGAGGAGCAGTTCGTACGGCACCTCGGGGCATATATCTCCGCGTTCTCACTGCCGAACGAACTCGGCCTGGACCGCGAGGAGTTGTACCACGCGGTACCCGGCAGGCTGAGCTGCGTCTACAGCTCGGCCGGGGACCCGGCGGCCAAGGGACTGCTCACCTTCCGCTCGCCGCGGCTGGCCTACGACCACCGGCAGCCCGACCGGCAACTGGCCCTGCTCGACGCCGCGTTCAAGGATGTCGGCGTCCGCCCGTCCGACGGCTGGACGCAGATCCCGCGGCTGCTCGAAGCGGCCCGTGCGGCGGACGACTTCTACTTCGACGGGCTCCAGTTGATCGAGATGGACCGCTGGTCGCGCGGCCGGGTGGTGCTGCTCGGCGACGCCGCACACTGCGCCTCACCGGCCTCGGGGCAGGGCACGGGGATGGCGCTGGTCGGCGCGTATGTGCTGGCGGGGGAGCTCGCGGTGGCCGGCCGCGAGCCGCAGGAGGCGTTCGACGCCTACGAGAAGGAGATGCGCGGCTATGTCGCGGTCAATCACGCGCTGGCCGAGAAGTTCGCCAAGGAGATGACGGCGGACACCCGGCGGCAGATCCGGTTCCGGCATCTGATGCTGCGGATCCTGCCGTACATGCCGTGGAAGAACCTGGTCGCGAAGAAGATTGCCGAGGAGGTGCAGCGGGGCGCCAACGCGATCACCCTCAAGGACCATCCCGTACTGGTCGCGGCCACGGGGCACGCTCCGGCCACTGGGCGCGCTCCAGCCACCGGGCGCCCTCCGGCCAGCGGGCACGCTCCGGCCGCCGGAAGCCCGACGTACGCTGCCTGACATGAGCGATCACCGCGCGCACCAGGACTCTCCGGACGCCCGCCCCGCCGGCGCCCCGGCGCAGCACGCCGACGACGCGGACGCCCAGGCGTTCCGCGAGCTGCTGCGCGGGCTGCGGGTCTGGGATGTCGCACTGCCGTCGTTCGTCCCGGCGACGGCCCCGGCCGAGCCGCTCCCCCTGTTCCGGCAGTGGCTGCGGGAGGCAGCCGAGGCCGGTGTCCCCGAGCCGCACACCATGACGCTCGCCACGGCGGACGAGGCCGGCAACCCCTCCGTGCGAACCCTGATGCTGCATGACGCCGATGAGCGCGGCTGGCACTTCGCCTCGCACCGCGGCAGCCGCAAGGGCCGCGAACTGGCCGTGCGGCCGCGGGCGGCGCTCGGCTTCTACTGGCCGGCGGTCGGCCGCCAGGTGCGGGTCAGCGGGCCGGTGACCGTGGCGGGGCCCGAGGAGAGCGCGGCCGATCTGCACCACCGCTCCACGGGCGCGCTGGCCGCGGCGCTGGTCGGCCGGCAGAGCGAGGTGCTCGGCTCTGTCGGGGAGCTGGCGCGCGCCTCGGAGGCGGCGTGGGAGCGCGCCCGGCGCGAGCCGGCGGCGCCGGTGCCGAGCTGGACGCTGTATGTGCTGCGCCCCGAGGAGGTCGAGTTCTTCCAGGGCGATGCGCAGCGCCGGCACGTACGGCTCAACTACCGCTACGAGAACGGGCGCTGGGCGCAGGAGCTGCTCTGGCCGTGAGGCGTGAGCAGGGTCTGCTCCGGCCGTGAGGCGCGGCCGGCGCGGGTGGCACCAGCTAGCCCTTACAACTGCTGATACATGATGTGCAGCCCCACATAGCCCTTGGTGGGGTGCCGGAAGCCCTCGGGGAGGGTCGTCATGATCTGGAAGCCCAGCGACTTCCAGAGCGCGACGGCGCCGGTGTTGGTCTCGACGACGGCGTTGAACTGCATCGCCCGGTAGCCCTCGGTGCGGGCCCAGGTCAGGACGTGTTCGCCCAGGGCCCGGCCGACACCGCGGCCGCCGCACTGCGGGTCGACCATGAAGCTGGCACTGGCGATGTGCGAGGCGCCACCCATGTGGTTGGGGTTCATCTTGGCCGTACCGAGGACCGTGCCGGAGTCGTCGACGGCGACGACCGTGCGGCCGGGCGGCGTCAGCAGCCACGCCTCGCGGCCCGCCGCCTCGTCCATGTCCCGCGGATAGGTATAGGTCTCCCCGGCCGCCACGATGGCGTGGAAGAAGGGCCAGATGGCGGGCCAGTCGGCCGCGGTCGCCTCACGGATCTGCACGGCCACAGCATGCCTCGGGCCCGGCGGGGGCGCCACCGGAATACGCGGGGGCGGGGCGGGGTGCCGTGGTCGGGGGCGGGGCACTGTGGACCGGGCCGGGGCGCCGGGGGCGAGGCCGGAACTCCGGGGTGGGGCCGTGGGCGGAGTCGGGACCCGGGGGCGCGGCTTCACGCCGGGCGGAAGACGGGGACGGCTACCGCGGCGCCCTCGGCCCCGGCGTTGCCCTCGGCCCCGCCGATACCTTCGCCGCCGGCCTCCCCCACTCCCCGGAAGTGCACCACGAGCGGCATCCCGATCCGCAGCTCCGGCTCCGGGCAGTCGGTGATCTCGGTCATCATCCGGGGGCCTTCGGCGAGATCGACCACGGCCGCGACGTACGGGACCCGGTCGCCGAACGGCGGGAGGTCGTTACGGTGCACGACGGACCAGGTGTAGAGGGTGGCGCGGCCGGTGGCCGGCTCCCAGCCGACGTCCTCGCTCCAGCAGTACGGACAGAACTCGCGCGGGTAGTGGTGGGCCGCACCGCAGCCCACCGCCCGGCAGCGGCGCAGCAGCAGCCGCCCCTCGGCCGCCGCGTCCCAGTACGGCCGGGTGAAGTCATCCACCTCCGGCAGATCGCACCGCGCGACGCTCCGTGCCGCGCCCTGGGACTCCCCGCCCCGAGCCTCCGCACTCCGCGTCTCCGTATCAGCCCTGGCCCTCACCGGAACACCCCCAGCACCTCGTCGAACGACCATGTCTGCCCGCCCCTCGCGCACAGGGCGACATCCACTCCTGACGGTACGTCAGTTCAGCCGAAGCGGGCCGGGCGCGCAAGGGGACCGCACGGCCATCGAGGCGGGCGGCGCGCGATCCGCCCGAGCCCTGGAGCGACGGCCGGGGATCACGCAAGCTTTCCCCTGCAGCCCCATTCCTGACAGAGCGTCAGTTCAAGTAATCTGACTATGCGTCAGTTATGGAGAGCCGTCACACAGGAGCGGGCGTCTGCGATGCTTGGATCGACTCACGGCACCCTCACCACTCACTCCCGGCCGGCCCGCGTCGTGGCCTGTGGGGAGCAACCACCACACACCGTCCACGGCATGAGTGAACCGCATCGCGACGGCGGGGGCCAGGGCGCCTGCCCCGTCGACCGGGATGTCAGCGGCCGTCCGCTGCACGCTCCGGTGCCCGACCTGGACCGGTTCTTCCGGCCCGAGTCCGTGGCGGTGATCGGCGCCTCGGACAGCGAGGGCCGTCCCAACACCGGCATCACCCGTCAGCTGGTCGCCTGGGCGGAACGGGTCGGCGCCCGGCTGCACCCCGTCAACCCGGGACGCGCCCAGGTCTTCGGGCAGCCCTGCCATGCCTCCGTCGCCGATCTGCCGGAACCCGTCGATCTCGCGGTCCTCCTGGTCGGCGACCCACTGCCGGTCATCGAGCAACTCGCCGAGGCCAAGGTGAAGTTCGCGGTGGCCTTCGCCTCCGGGTTCGCGGAGACCGGTGAGCGCGGTGCGGCCGCCCAGGAGCGGCTGGCCGAGGCCGTCGCCCGCTCCGGGCTCCGGCTGCTCGGCCCGAACACCAACCTCAACGCCTTCGAGAAGTTCCGTACGGACCTGGACGGACCGGCCATCGCCCTGATCACCCAGTCAGGCCACCAGGGCCGTCCCGTCTTCAGCCTCCAGGAGCTGGGCATCCGCCTTTCGCACTGGGCGCCCACCGGCAACGAGGCCGATCTGGAAACCGCCGACTTCCTCTCCTACTTCGCCACCCGCCCCGAGGTCGGGGCCATCGCGGCGTATGTGGAAGGGCTCAAGGACGGCCGCAGTTTTCTGCTGGCCGCCGACCGGGCCGCCCGTAACAAGGTGCCCGTCGTCGCCGTCAAGGTCGGCCGCACCGAGACCGGTGCCCGCACGGCCGCCTCGCACACCGGCAAGCTCACCGGCGCGGACGAGGTCGTGGACGCCGCGATGCGGCAGTTCGGGGTGATCCGGGTCGACGGGCTCGACGAGCTTCAGGACACCGCGGCGCTGCTGGCCCGCGCCAGGAAGCCCACCGCCGAGGGCGTCGCCGTCTATTCGATCTCCGGTGGCACCGGTGCCCACTTCTCCGACCTGGCGACCGCGGCCGGTCTGCGGCTGCCCACCCTCGGCCCCGCCAAGCAGGCCGAACTGCACCAGTGGATACCGGAGTACCTGCACGTCGCCAATCCGGTCGACAACGGCGGGCACCCGGTCGGCGACTGGCGCGGCCGCAAGATCCTCGACGCGATCCTGGCCGACCCCGCCATCGGCGTACTGATCTGCCCGATCACCGGCCCCTTCCCTCCGATGAGCGACAAGCTCGCGCAGGACCTGGTGGACGCGGCGGAGCAGACGGACAAGCTGGTGTGTGTGGTGTGGGGCTCGCCGGTCGGTACGGAGGACGCCTACCGCCGCACCCTCCTCGGCTCCTCGCGGGTGGCGACCTTCCGCACCTTCGCCAACTGCATCACCGCCGTCCGCGCCTACCTCGACCACCACCGCTTCGTCGACGGCTACCGCTCGCCCTTCGACGACGCCCCGCGCGTGCTGTCCCCGTCCGCGCGCAAGGCACAGGCCCTGATGCGTCCGGGCCAGCAGCTCAGCGAGCACGCGGCGAAGCAGCTGCTGCGCGCCTACGGCATCCGGGTCCCGCGTGAGCAGCTGGTGACCAGCGCGGCGGCGGCCGTACGGGCCGCGAGCCAGGTCGGCTATCCCGTGGTCATGAAGGCCTCCGGGCCGCAGCTCGCGCACAAGACCGAACTCGGCCTGGTCAAGGTCCAGCTGACCTCGGCCAGCCAGGTCCGGGACGCCTATCGCGAGCTCACCGACATCGCGCGCTACGAGGACGTGCCGCTGGACGGGGTGCTGGTCTGCCAGATGATCGAGCGCGGCGTCGAGATGGTCGTCGGCGTCACCCGCGACAGCCTCTTCGGGCCGACCGTGACCGTCGGCCTCGGCGGGGTGCTGGTGGAGGTGCTGCGGGACGTCGTGGTGGGTGTACCGCCCTTCGGGGAGGACCAGGCGCGCGCGATGCTCGACGAACTCCGCGGCCGGGCCCTGCTGGACGGTGTGCGCGGAGCGCCGCCCGCGGACCTCGACGCACTGGTGGAGACCGTCCTGCGAGTGCAGCGGATGGCGCTCGAACTCGGCGACGACCTGGCCGAGCTGGACATCAATCCGCTGGTGGTGCTGCCGCGCGGACAGGGCGCCGTGGCCCTCGACGCGCTCGCCGTCTGCCCTTGACCACCCCCGCACCCGCGACCGCACCCACACCACGGCCCGCACCCAGGCTGCCGTCCACCGGACCCCCGGCCGCCGTGCCCACCCCGCCCGCACCCCCTGGAGCCGCTCCCCCATGACACCCTCACCGTCCCCCGGTTCCGTTCCCCCCGCCGCGCCCGACGATCCCGACGAGCCGTCCGCCCGCGCGGACCCCGTCGACTCCGTCAACGCCGTCGATACCGTCGATTCATTGGTACTGCACGCCACTGACAACGGCGTCTCGTGGCTGACCCTGAACCGGCCCGACGCGCTGAACGCCGTCACCTGGGACCAGCGCGAACGCCTCATCGGCCGGCTCGCCGACGCCTCGGCCGACCCCGGTGTCCGGGCCGTCGTGCTCACCGCGACCGGCAAGGGTTTCTGCGCCGGTGCCGATCTGCGCGGGGCGCCGCCGGCCGGCGAGCGGGTCGCCGGGGATGTCGCCCGGATGATCCGGGGCGGCGCCCAGCGGCTCATCACGGCGGTGCTGGACTGCGAGAAGCCGGTCATCGCCGCCGTCAACGGCACCGCGGCCGGGCTCGGCGCCCATCTCGCGCTCGCCTGCGATCTGGTGCTGGCGGCCGAATCGGCCCGGTTCATCGAGGTGTTCGTCCGCCGCGGCCTGGTACCGGACGGCGGCGGCGCCTACCTCCTGCCGCGGCTGATCGGCCCGCAGCGCGCCAAGGAGCTGCTGTTCTTCGGGGACGCCCTGTCGGCCGCAGAAGCGGAACGGCTGGGTCTGGTCAACCGGGTGGTGCCGGACGGCGAGCTGGCGAAGACGGCCCGGGAGTGGGCCGAGCGGCTCGCGGCCGGCCCGACCCGCGCCCTGGCCCTGACCAAACAGCTGGTCAACGCCTCGCTCGACGCGGACCGGAGCACCGCCTTCGCCGCCGAGGCCACCGCCCAGGAGATCAATATGACGACGGCGGACGCACAGGAGGGCGTCGCCTCCTTCGTGGCGCGCCGCCGCCCGACGTTCCGGGGCCGCTGACCTCCCGGCGCCCCGTGGGCCTACGTCACCTCCGCCGGGCACTCCGGTACCTCACGGGTGTTCCGCGTCCGCACCCCCGGCAGCCAGCCCCGCACCCCCTGCCCGCTGGTGACCAGATACCAGCGGGTGGAGGTGACGCCCGCCTCGTCGCGGACCATCCGGCCGTCGGTCACCACACAGCGCGCGGCCAGCGCGTCGCCGTGCCAGACCCGGCCCGCGGAGTTGCCGCGCGCGGCGTACTCGGCGCGCGGATCGTTGGCCAGCCGCAGCGCGCACTCCAGGGAACGGCCCGTACGGCAGGCCTGTTCGCTGTTGTAGACCGTGATCTTCACCGTCGGTGTCGGCCCCGCCGGCTGGACGGAGACGGGCCCGGGGCGCACCAGCCACCACACCCCCAGTGCCACCGCGGCCACCGCCGCCGCCACGACGAGCACGACCATCCGCGGCCGTCTCCGGGGCAGCGGCACCACGGCCGGTGCCTGCGCGGTGCCCGGCTCCCGGATGCGGTCCCACAGGCCGGGCGGTGTCTCGATCTGTTCGTCCGCAAGCCGGAGTCGGGCACGCAGCAGCGCTTCGGCATCGCCCCCGCCCCCGTCGCCCCGGCCCCCGCCGTACCCCGGGCCGTCACCGCCCGCCGCGCCCGCACCGCCGTCGTACCGTGGCCCCACGTCCACCGTGCCGCTCACCTCCCGGCCTGCCCGTGCTCCGATTCAACGAGGTAGGCGCGCAGCCTGTCCAGCGCACGGGCGCGATGGCGGGCGGCGGTGCCACGATGCACCTTCATGATCTTGGCGGCCTGGTCGATGGTGTAGCCGTCGAGGTCGACGAGGATGACGATGCCGGCCTGCCGGTGCGACAACTTCCCCAGCAGGCGCACCGCTTCGATCTCGGACTGCCGCCGCGCCACCCCGCCGTCCCAGCCGCCCGGCGCCCCACCGGGCGCTCCGCCCGCACCGGCCTCCTCGACGCCCTCCAAGCCGTCGACCAGCACCTGGCGCCGGTCCTTGCGGTAGGCGTCACGGGCGACGTTGAGGACGGTGGTGAAGGCATAGGCGTAGGGCTCGGGATGAGCCAGGAAGCGCTGGGGGCGGGCCGCGAGTCTGAGGTAGGCCTCGTGCACCACGTCCTCCGCGGACTGTCGCGATCCGGCCAGCATCACCGCCCGTCGGTACAGCCGGGGCAGCAGCCCGCAGAAGACCTCGTCGAAGGTGGGTGACGCGGCAGACGAAGCTGACGGCGCTCTCGCATCGGCCATGTACCGGAACTCTCCCCCGTGCTCGGCTACGGACGCGGCCGCAGTGGACGCTATCCGCGCGAACGACACGCAATCAGGAACCCCGCCCCAATCTCCCCCGATTCCACCGCAGGTCATCCCGGAAGCACGGGAAACCACACCTGCGGGTGGCAGCCGCTCCGCACGCCTTCACATCTGACGCTCCATCAGATTCAATGGGAGACATGATGGGACATGCGGGAATGGCGGCCACGGTCGTGCGGTACCTACGCTCCGTCGGCGCGCCCACCACGGCGGCCGCGCCGTCCCCCGCCACCGCGCCGCCACGGCCCGCGCTGCGCGCCGTACGCGAGGACGAGCGCGCCCCGCTGGACCCGGCGGAATTCCGCTCCGTCCTGGGGCACTTCGCCAGCGGCGTCACGATCATCACGGCCCCCGGAGAGCCGGACCCGGCCGGGTTCGCCTGCCAGTCCTTCGCCTCGCTCTCCCTCGACCCGGCGCTGGTCACGTTCATGGTGGCGCGTACGTCGACCACCTGGCCGAGGATCGCCCGCGCCGGGGTCTTCTGCGTCAATGTGCTCGGCGCCGGGCAGGGCGATCTCTGCCGCGGGTTCGCGGTCAGCGGCGGCGACAAGTTCGCGGGTGTCCCCTACGAGGCGGCGCCGGTGACCGGCTCGCCGCGGCTGGCGGACGTCCCCGCCTGGATCGACTGCACGGTCCAGGCCGTCCACACCGGCGGCGACCACCTCATCGTGGTCGGCCGGGTCGAGGCACTCGGCACCGACCCGGCCGCCGCCGAGCACGGCCCGCTCCTCTTTCACCGCGGGACCTTCGGCCACTTCCGTCCGTAAGCGCCTGCCAACCGATGCAGCCCGCACGTCACTTTCAGCCCCCGCGCCGGGCCGGAATGGCGGGCAGGCACCCCGCCACCGCCGGCGCCCTACCCGGCAGCGACCACCCGCCCGTCCCCGGCACCTGCCCGCCCCTGCCGGATGACCAGGGCCATCAGCGCCGCGACGGCACACAGTGCGCCCGACGCGTACCAGACCGGGTTGTACGTGCCGAACGCATCGCGCGCCAGGCCGCCCAGGAAGGCGATCAGCGCGGCGCCCACCTGGTGGGCGGCCAGCACCCAGCCGAAGACGATCGCGGCGTCGTCCCCGTAGTGCTCACGGCACAGGGCGAGGGTCGGCGGGACGGTGGCCACCCAGTCGAGACCGTAGAAGACGATGAAGAAGACCATCGGCGGGTGGACGGTGTCGGACAGCAGCAGCGGCAGGAACATCAAGGACAGGCCGCGCAGTCCGTAGTAGGTGGCCAGCAGCCGGCGGGTGTGGAAGCGGTCGGTGAACCAGCCGGACGCGATGGTTCCGGCGATATCGAAGATGCCGATCACCGCGAGCAGTGAGGCGGCCGCCGTCATCGGCATGCCATGGTCGTGGGCCGCGGGCACGAAGTGCGTCTTGACCAGGCCGTTCGTCGTGGCACCGCAGATCGCGAAGGTGCCCGCCAGCAGCCAGAACGGACCCGTGGGGGTCCCCCCGCTCGAGCGCAGCCGAGAGTGGGGGAGGGCTGCCGAGACCAGGGCGCGCAGGGCACGCCGGGCCGCGCCCCGCTGCGGCGGCGGCTTGGGGACGAACTCCGCCGCCCCGTACGGCGCGACCCCCACATCCGCCGGATGGTCGCGCAGCAGCAGCCACACCAGCGGGACGACGGCGAGCGCAGCGAGCGCGACGGTCACCGCGGCCGGCCGCCAGTCGTAGCGCTCGACGATCCAGGAGAGGGCCGGGAGGAAGATCAGCTGCCCGGAGGCGCCGGCCGCGGTGAGGATGCCGGTGACCAGCCCGCGCCGGGCGGTGAACCAGCGACTGGTGACCGTCGCCGCGAAGGCCAGCGCCATCGAGCCGCTGCCCAGCCCCACCAGCACACCCCAGTACAGGACGAGTTGCCAGCTCGTGGTCATGAAGACGGTCAGCCCGGCACCGACCGCGATCACCATCAGGGCGACCGCCACCACCCGCCGGATGCCGAACCGGTCCATCAGCGCCGCGGCGAACGGCGCCGTCAGCCCGTAGAGCGCGAGGTTCACCGACACCGCGAAGCCGATGGTGCCGCGTGACCAGTGGAACTCGGCGTGCAGCGGCTCGATGAGCAGACCGGGGAGGGAGGCGAAACCCGCCGCGCCGATGAGGGTGAGGAAGGTGACGGCGGCGACGGACCAGGCCCGGTGCGGGCGCCGCCGACCGGGTACGGGGGCAGGCGCGGGGGCCGCCTCGCGCAGGGGCAGTTCGGGTGTCTGGGTCACCGGAGCAGCTTCGCCCGTCACCCCGGGCGGAACGAGTGGCCGGAAGGCCAGGGATCATCAGGATCGGGCCAGGGCCGCCCCGGGGTCCGGCCCGAAGGTCAGCACCCCCCGGGCCACCCGCCCGTGATGCGCGTCGTCCGCCGCCCGCGCGAAGTCCTCCACCGGGTACGTCCGGGTCACCAACTCGTCCAGCAGCAGCCGCCCTTCGCGGTACAGCCGGGCGTACAGCGCGATGTCCCGCTGGGGCCGCGCCGACCCGTAACGGCAGCCCAGGATCGACTTGTCCAGGTACATCGACGACACCAGGAACGACGCCTCCGCGGTGGCCGGCGGCACCCCGAGCAGCACCGCCTGGCCGTGCCGGTCCAGCAGATCGATGGCCTGCCGGATCAGCCGGGTGCTGCCCACACACTCGAAGGCGTGGTCGGCACCGGTCGGCAGGATCTCCTTCACCGCCTTGACGCTGTCGGCCACCGCCGACGCGTCGATGAAGTGCGTCGCCCCGAACTGCCGGGCCACCGCCTCCTTCGCCGGGTTGGCGTCCACCGCCACGATCACCGACGCCCCGGCGATCCGCGCCCCCTGGAGCACATTGAGGCCGATCCCGCCGGCCCCGATCACCACGACCGAGTCCCCGCGGTCCACCTTCGCCCGGTTGAGCACCGCCCCGACGCCGGTCAGCACCCCGCACCCGATCAGCGCGGCGGAGGTCAGCGGAATATCCTCGGCGATCTTGACGGCCTGCACCGCCTTGACGACCGTACGCTCCGCGAACGCCGAGTTCGACGCGAAGCTGAACAGCTCCCGCTCGCCCCGCCGGAACGGCCTCTGCGGCATCCCGATCGCCTTCCGGCACATCGTCGGCCGCCCCCGGTCGCACTCCGCGCACGCCCCGCAGTTGGCCAGCGTCGACAGCGCGACATGATCGCCGGGCACCACATGGCCGACGCCCGCGCCGACCGCCTCGACCACCCCCGCACCCTCGTGCCCCAGCACCACCGGCACCGGGAACGGAATGGTCCCGTCGATCACCGACAGATCGCTGTGGCACAGCCCCGCGGCCCGGATCCCGACCAGCACCTCACCCGGCCCCGGGTCCCGCACGGTCAGATCGTCCACGACCCGGGGCTGCTCGCCGTCGAATATGACGCCTCTCATCACCGCTCCAGTCTGGGCAGGCCGAGCACACGCTCGGCGATGATGTTGCGCTGGATCTCGTCCGAGCCGCCGTAGAGGGTGTCGGCCCGGGTGAACAGGAACAGCCGCTGGAGCGCGTCCAGTTCGTACGGCGCCCCCGCACTCCAGTCGACGGGCCCGAGCGCCGCCGCGGCGCCCCGCACCCGCATCGCCAGCTCCCCGAGCCGCTGATGCCAGCCGCCCCACAGCAGCTTCGCCACACTCGGCGCCCCCGCGTCCCCGGCGGCGCCCAGGGTCCGCAGCGCGTTCCACCGCATGACTCTCAACTCGGCCCACTGCCGCACGAGTTGCTCCCGCAGCACCGGATCCCGCACCGCCCCGCCACGGACCGCGGCGGCGACCACGGCGGCCAGCTCCGCGGCGAACCCGATCTGCTGCACCAGCGTGGACACCCCCCGCTCCCGCGCCAGCAGCCCCATCGCCACCCGCCAGCCCGCGCCCTCCCCGCCCACCACATGCGGGGCCCGCGCCCCGTCGAAGAACACCTCGTTGAACTCCGCCGTCCCCGACATCTGCCGGATCGGCCGCACCTCGATCCGCCCCGGCTGATCCATCGGCACCAGCAGGAACGAGAGCCCCCGGTGCCGCCGCTCCCCCGGATCGGTCCGGGCCAGCACGAAGCACCAGTCGGCCTCCCCCGCCAGCGACGTCCAGATCTTCTGCCCACTGACCCGATAGCCACCACCGTCGCGGACCGCCACCGTCCGCAACCCCGCCAGATCCGACCCCGCCCCCGGCTCGCTGTAGCCCTGGCACCACAGCTCCTCCCCCCGGGCGATGGCCGGCAGAAACCGCCGCCGCTGCGCCTCGTCCCCCGCCGCGATCAGCGTCGGCGCCAGCAAATTCTCCCCGATGTGCCCCACCCGCCCCGGCGCCCGGACCCGCGCATACTCCTCGGCCCACACGACCTGCTGCGTCAGACTCCCCACCCGGTTCCCATACGCCCCCTCCGCACACTCCCACCCGAGCCCGATCCACCCCCCACTCCCCAACTCCCGCTCCCACTCCCGCCGCACAAAGGCCCCCTCATGCTCACTCCCGGGACCCCCCACCCCCGCCAACGCGGCGTAATCCCCGACGAGATGGCCCGTCAGCCACTCCCGCGCCTCCGCCCGGAATTCCTCATCCGCACACCCGAACCCAAAGTCCACGAGCCCCTCCCACCCTCACCCACACCGACGCCCACCGACACCGACGCCCGCCCCCACCCACCGTTACTCACTCCCTCAACGGGAGGGGACGGGCCGGAGGGGCCTGGTGTGTGGACGTAAAGCGAAGCAGTCCGGACACCCTGCCCCGGAGGTCCGTCACCGCACCCGACAGCCACCCGGCCCGCCGCAGGCGCAACGGCGAGAAACCCCCACGGCGGGACAGCCGAAAACGCACGCAGGCCACCTACCGCTTCGGCCGCGCCTCCGCAGCCGCAGCCGCAGCCGCCATCGCCGCCACCCGCGAAAGCATCGGCATGGGATCCACCCCCACCGCCCCCGGCAACACCTCCGCCACCCGCTCCGGCGTCCACCCGCCCCCCTCCGCATACACGGAGCGCAGCTCCACCGGCTGGGCCCACACGGCGATCTTCGGCCCGGCGACCGTATAGACCTGGCCGGTGATCTCCCGCGCCCGCTCGCTCAGCAGATAGACGACGAGCGCCGCCACATCCTCCGGCTCGCCGATCTCGGTCAGCTCCATCGGCACCTTCTCGGACATCCGCGTCCGGGCGACGGGCGCCACCGCGTTGGCCGTCACCCCGTATTTGTGCAGCCCGAGCGCGGCGCTCCGTACGAGCGAGATGATCCCGCCCTTGGCGGAGGCGTAGTTGGCCTGGGACACGGAGCCCTGGTGATTGCCGCTGGTGAAGCCCAGCAGGGTGCCGGATTTCTGCCGGCGCATCACCGCGGCCGCCGCCCGGAACACCGTGAACGTCCCCTTCAGATGGGTGGCGACGACGGGGTCCCACTCCTCCTCGGTCATGTTGAAGAGCATCCGCTCGCGCAGGATCCCGGCCACACACACCACACCGTCGATCCGTCCGTACTGCGCCAGCGCGGTGTCGACGATCCGCTGGCCGCCGGCCATGGTCGACACATCGTCGGCGACCGCGGTCGCGACGCCGCCCGCCGCCTCGATCTCCTTCACCACGGACTCGGCGATCTCGCTGCTGGGCGCACCGCCGTCGAGGGCGACCCCGTAGTCGTTGACGACCACCTTCGCGCCCTGTTCCGCGCAGGCCAGGGCGACCGCCCGGCCGATGCCGCGGCCCGCCCCCGTTACGGCGATCACTTTGCCGGCCAAGAAGTTCCCCATGCCGTGACCCTTCCCGCAGTTTCTGACGGACCGTTAGATTTTTGAGCAGACCCGGTACGAACACAAGACCCCGGGCCGAACCGGCCCCGGCCGCCCCGAGGAGGCCCCATGCCCCTGCCGCAGGAGTTCCATGACATCGCCAAACGCGTGAACAACTGGGGTCGTTGGGGCGCGGACGACGAGATCGGGACCCTCAACCTGATCACCCCTCAGGTCGTCCGGGAGGCGGCCGCCGGCATCCGCAGCGGCCGCCGCATCCCGCTCGCCCTCCCCCTCCGGCAGGACGGCGTCCAGACCGGCGTGATCCCGGGCCGGGTCAATCCGCTGCACACCATGACCGCCATCAACCAGGAGATCTTCGGCCCCGGTACGGTCGCGACCTCCGACGACGCGGTCACCATGGGCCTCCAGGCCGCCACCCACTGGGACGGCCTGGCCCATGTCTCCCACTCCGGGCGGCTCTACAACAACCGCCCCGCCGACTCGGTCACCGCACACGGCGGCGCCACCGCCCTCGGCGTGGAGAAGGTCCCCCCGATCGTGTCCCGCGGCGTCCTCCTGGACGTGGCCCGGGCGCACGGCACCGAAGGGCTGCCCGGCGGGCACGCCGTCACCCCGGAAGACCTGGACGCCGCCGAGGAACTGGCCGGGACGAGGGTCCGGGCCGGGGATATCGTCCTCGTCCGGACCGGACAGCTGCGGCACTATCTCGCCGGCGACCGGCAGGGCTACGCCTTCCCGTCACCCGGGCTGTCGCTGCGCACCCCGGAGTGGTTCCACGCACGCGAGGTCGCGGCGGTCGCCAACGACACCCTGACCTTCGAGATCTTCCCGCCGGAGATCGAGAACCTGTGGATGCCGGTACACGCCCTCCACCTCGTGGAGATGGGCATGCTTCAGGGCCAGAACTGGAATCTGGAGGAGCTGTCGGCGGCCTGCGCGGAGGAGGGCCGCTTCGCCTTCTTCCTGTCCGCGGTGGCCGAACCGTTCGTCGGCGGGTCCGGTGCGCCGGTCGCCCCCGTGGCGATCCTCTGAGGCGGCCGCATCGGGTCGCCGACCGCACCGGCCGGCGACTCGACGGCACCCGCCGGTCAGGCGGCAGGTGCCGGGATCTGAGGGAGGAGCGCCGGTGGTGCGCCGATGGATCGCTTACGCCTGGTGCGTCACGGTGCGTGACACCACGCAAGAGGGCTCATACGCCCCGAGGTCGGTCCCCGCCGCCATCAGCAGCGGGCGGCCGCGGTCCACCTCGCACCAGATCCGCTTGCCGGTGCCCTCCTGCTGCCAGCCCCAGCGGTCGGCCAGACCGTCGACCAGCTCCAGGCCACGGCCGTTGGTGTCGTCGCCGTCGGCGTGCCGCTGGCGCGGCGGGCGGGCGCTGACGTCCAGCACTTCGACCCGGACCGTGCCCACCACGGCACCCGAGCCGGAGAAGCACATCCGCAGCTCGGCCGCCGCGCCGGTGTGCACCACGGCGTTGGTGACGAGCTCGGAGATCAACAGGATCAACGTCTCCGCGAGTGGCTCATCGACCCCTATGCCGGAACCCACGAGCCGCGACCGGGCCCACCGCCGGGCCCGCCCCAC
The DNA here is from genome assembly GCF_030406865.1 of Streptomyces sp. P9-2B-2. Classification (NCBI taxonomy): domain Bacteria; kingdom Bacillati; phylum Actinomycetota; class Actinomycetes; order Kitasatosporales; family Streptomycetaceae; genus Streptomyces; species Streptomyces sp. P9-2B-2. Next base: position 3,988,538 of record NZ_CP129126.1, read on the forward strand.
CTCCGCGGGGTCGGGCCGTACGTCCAATTGCACCTGAAGCACCTGCACCGCTCACACCATCCGAACCGGCGGAAACATCGCCTCGCGCCTCCACGGAGTCACGGTGCGTGACCCCGGCGAAGCACAGCATGGTTGACGTTGAGTCACCCCAACAAGCGCTTCGGGCATATTCCAGCGCAAGGGAGTATGCGTCCTGCATACTGTGCGACGCACTTTGCGGGGAGTCGAACAAGGGGGGCGACCCGGGCCCTGCCTGAGGCGAGCGGCGCGCAGTCCGTACCCCGGAGCCGTCCTACCGACGGCACCGGGTCCGTTGCGCCACAGAACCACTCGCACCCAACGGAGAGTACCCGAGCGGAACGCCGACTCCCCCCTGTGACGAGTCACGCCTAGGACACAACCCGATATCGACACTCCGTGACCACTTCTGCGTAGTGAGTCCGACATTCCGTACACGGAGTGCCACAGTCTGACAGCGGCAGCCGCCACGGTCCCCGCAACGGCCGCCGCCTCCGCGCCGTCAGGCGATCAGGCCCGCGGCCAGCATTTCCTCGGCCTCGCCCGCCGTCCCCCAGCGTTCGGCATGCCACCAGGCCCGCTTGAGGTGCAGATGGACATCGGCCTCCCAGGTGAAGCCCATCCCGCCGTGGACCTGCAAACAGTCCCGGGCGTTGCGCACCGCGGCCTCGTCGGCGAGCAGTTTCGCGCCCGTGATGTCGAGAGCACTCTCCGTGACCGCCGCCGCATACACCGCACTTCGGGCGATTTCCGCCCGTACCAGCATCTGCGCGCACAGCTGCTTGACGGCCTGGAACGAGCCGATGGGGACGCCGAACTGCTCGCGTTCGCGGGCATAGGCGGCCGCCGTCTCGACCGTGCGGACGGCGCTGCCGAGCTGCTGGGCCGCGGTGAGCAAGGCGGCCTCGCGGCGGAGCCGGGGCGCGTCCACGGCGACGGGTTCGGTGCGCGGCAGGTCCAGGACGCGGGCGAGCGGAGTGAGGGGGTCGACGGAAGCAAACGGGGCGCAGGACACCCGGTCCGGCGTGCTCCGGTACGCACCGCCCGTGCGCCCCGGTGCGCCCTCCGCCCTGCCGTCGGCCTCACCCCCGGCAGGGCCGTTACCGCCCTCCAGCAAGATCAACTCATCGCAGCCGGCCGGATGTTCCCACAGCAGCGGCTCCCGCGCCCCGTCGCACAGCACGGCGATCCGCTCACCGGCCGCGACCCCGTCCACCGCCCCGGCCAGCAGCTGGCACGCCACCAGCGGTCCCGGCAGCAGCGCCCGCCCGGCCTCCTCCAGGGCCAGCACCGCCTCCGGCAGACCCAGCCCCACCCCGCCGTCCCGCTCCGGCAGCCGCAGCGCGAAGAAGCCGGCCGCGCCCAGCTCACGCCACAGCGCACGGTCCGGCGCGGGGTCTTCGACGGCCGCCCGCAGCCGGTCCCGGCCGAACCGCCCGGCCAGCAGCTCCCGGGTGCCGTCCTTCAACGCCCGCTGGTCATCCGTGAGTTGGAAGTCCACCGCCCGGTCACCGCCCCTTCGGCAGGCCGAGGATCCGCTCGGCGACGATGTTCTGCTGGATCTGCGAGGTACCGGCCGCGATGGTGTACGAGAGGGACGACAGCCGGTCCGCGACCCAGGTGTGGTCCGCGTCCAGAGCACCGGCGCCCAGCACCTCGGCCGCCGTGTCGTACAGCTCCTGGCGGGCGTGGGAATAGCGCAGCTTGAAGACCGAGCCGCCGGTGCCCGGGACGCCGCCGCCCCGCTGCCCGCCGCGCGCGGCGCCCCGCATCGCCTCGCTCACATTCCACTGGGTCAGCCGCCACAGCGCCGTGAACTCCGCGCTCAGCCGGCCCAGTCTGCGGCGCAGCACGGCATCGCCCCAGCGGCCGTTGGCGCGGGCGGCCCGGGCCAGCTCGCCGAGCACCCGGCGGCAGGCGACCACTTCGCCGACGAAGGCGGTGCCGCGCTCGAAGGACAGCGTCACCATCGTCACCCGCCAGCCGTCGTTCTCCGCGCCGACCCGGTGGGTGACCGGGACCCGCACCTCGTCGAGGAACACCTCGGCGAACTCCGTCGAACCGGCGAGGGTGCGCAGCGGCCGGACGGTCACCCCGGGCGCGTCCATCGGCATCGCCAGCCAGCTGATGCCGCGGTGCCGGGGCGCGGCCGGGTCGGTGCGGACGAGGAGTTCGCACCAGTCGGCGACCTCGGCGTGCGAGGTCCAGATCTTGGCGCCGCTGATGACGTAGTCGTCCCCGTCACGGACGGCCCGGGTGCGCAGCGCGGCGAGGTCGGAGCCGGCGTCCGGTTCGCTGAAGCCCTGGCACCAGATCTCCTCGCCGCGCAGGATCGGCGGCAGCCAGCGGGCGCGCTGTTCGGCGGTGCCCTCGGCGGCGAGGGTGGGTCCGGCGTGCAGCAGTCCGACGAAGTTGGCGCCGACATAGGGGGCGCCGGCGCGCTCGGTCTCCTCCAGGAAGATCAGGTGCTGGGCGGGGGTGGCGCCCTGCCCGCCGGCGTCCCGCGGCCAGTGCAGGCCCGCGTATCCGGCGTCGTACAGCATCCGCTGCCAGGCGGTGTCGTACGCCCGGCGGCCGGGCCAGTCGGTCGCGGCGGGCGGTGCGGGCAGCTTCGGCAGCACCTCGCCGAGCCACCGGCGCAGCCGGGCCCGGAAGTCCTCCTCCTCGGGTGTGCAGCTGAGGTCCATGGCGCGGCTACTCGCCGAGGCCCGGGCGGCCGGGCCCGCGGACCGTGATGCCGCACCGCGGCGGGTGGCCCGTCGCGTCGTCGACGCCCTCCACCGGATTCGCCATCGTCGCCCCTCGTTCGCATCTGATGCACCGTCAGAACGAGGCTAGCCCCGGCCCCTCTGGACCGACAAGGCACCGGCCTCTACTCTCGGCAGGCAATCTGACGATGCGTCAGCAGACGGCGAAGGGAGGGACGGATGACCGGCACCACCCTCTGGGACCTGGTGGCCTGGCGCGCCGCCCGTACCCCCGGCGCCCCGGCCCTCATCCAGGGCGCCGAGTCCGCCCGGCAGGAACGGCGGATCAGCTTCGGCGCCCTGCACCGGCGCGCGGAACGGGTCGCGGCCGGTCTGTACGAGCGGGGCGTACGGCCCGGCAGCCGGGTCGTCTGGCAGCTGCCGACCCGGATCGAGACCGTGCTGTTCAGCCTCGCGCTGGCCCGGATCGGCGCCGTCCAGAGCCCGGTGCTGCCGCTCTACCGCGCACACGAGACCGGCCAGGTGCTGCGCCGCACCCGCGCGGCCTTCTTCGCCGTCCCCGGCGTCTGGCGCGGCTTCGACCACCGCGCGATGGCGAACCGCCTGGCCGCCGGCCTGCCCCGTCCGCCCACCGTCATCGACGCCTACGACACCCTGCCCGACGCCGACCCGGCCGTCCTGCCCCCGCCCCCGGCCGACGACGACGCGGTCCGCTGGATCTACTGGACCTCCGGCACCACCGCGGCCCCCAAGGGCGTGCTGCACACCGACCACAGCCTGCGGACGGCCGGGCACTGGCTGGGCGCGGCCCTGCGCCTCGGCCCGTCGGACATCGGCTCGATGGCCTTCCCGTACGCCCATGTCGCCGGGCCCGACTACACCGTCATGCTGCTGGAACACGGCATCCCCGCCGTCCTCCTGGAACACTTCGCGCTGCCCGGCGCGCTCGCTGCCTACCGCCGTCACCGGGTCACCCTCGCCGGCGGCTCCACCGCCTTCTACGCCCTCTTCCTCGCCGAGGCGCGCAAGCTGCCGCCCGGCCGCCGGCTGCTGCCGTCACTGCGGCTGCTGGCCGGCGGCGGCGCGCCCAAGCCGCCCGCGCTGTATGACGAGGTCACCGCCGAGCTCGGCTGCCAACTCGCCCACGGCTACGCCATGACGGAGGCCCCCATGGTCACCATGGGCGACCCGTACGACAGCCCCGGACACCTGGCCCACACCGACGGGCGGCCGCCCGCGGGCATGGAGATCCGGATCGCCCCCGAGAGCGGGGAGATCGCACTGCGCGGCCCGGCCGTCTGCCGCGGCTACCTCGACGAGCCCGCCCCCTTCGACGCCGACGGCTTCCTCCGCACCGGCGACCTCGGCCACCTCACCCCCACCGGGCACCTCGTCGTCACCGGCCGCCTCAAAGACATCATCATCCGCAAGGGCGAGAACATCTCCGCCCAGGAGATCGAGGAACTCCTCTACCGCCACCCGGACATCGCCGACGCCGCCGTCATCGGCCTGCCGGACCCCGAGCGCGGCGAACGCGTCTGCGCGGTCGTCGAACAGCCCCCGTCTGCCGGTGAGTTGACCCTCGCCACCGTCGCGGCGCACCTCCTCGCCCAGGGCCTGGCCCGGCACAAACTCCCCGAACAGCTGGAGCTGCTGCCCGCCCTGCCCCGCGGCGGCACGCTGCGCAAGGTCCTCAAACAGGAGCTGCGGGAGCGGTTCGGGGGCGGCGGGGCCGGGTGATGCCGCCGCCTCAGCCCGGCCGGTAGGCGCTCGTCGCCTGGGTGTAGAGCTGGTCGATCTCGTGCCGGCCGCGGTCCGGGCCGATGACGAGGACGAGGTGGTAGCGGCCCTTGTGGATCATCGCGAGGTTCCGTACGTACACCTCGCGGCCGCTGCCGTCGCGCCAGGAGAAGGTGCCCTCGGCCATCGCCGTCTTGCCGACGTCGATCCGCTGGAGGCCGGAGGCCGAGGCCCAGCCGGAGGAGCGGTACGGGGCCAGCTCGGCTTCCTTGTTCTGGAGATACGCCATCGGGTCGGTGCCGAAGCGCGCCGTGGTGTCGCGGCCGGGCACCACCACCAGCTCGTAGTCCCCGCCGACGTACCGCACCTGGCCCCGGTCGTTGGCGCCGCGCCGCTGCCAGCCCTCGCGGACCGCGACCTGGAAACCCTCCGGGTCGTTGCGTACCCCGAAGCCCTTGGCGACCTCGGCGGGCGCGGTGGTCTGCGGTGCGCCGGTGCCGGCCGCGGCGTGGTCGCCCTCCTGGTCACCGGAAGGTGCCGGGCTGGCGGGCGCCGCACCCGAGCTGCCCGTACGGTCCCCGCCGCGCTCGCCCGCCTTGGAGTCCGAACCGGACTTCGGCAGGAATGCCAGCGCATAGACGACCGCGCCGACGAGCAGCAGCAGGACCGCGGTGAGCAGCAGCCGGCCGAGGTGGCGCGGCCCGCGCGACGGGCGGGGGGCGGCGTCCGGGCCGGACGGGGCCGGTGTCCGCTGGTCGTACGGGTCCCGGTCCGCGGGCCCGCTCTGTCCGGACGCCGGTCCACCGGACCGGGCCGGGCGGGCCGGTCCGGACTGCCGGAGCGGCTTCGGCTGTTTCGGGGGGCGCGGCGGGCGGGTGGTGGAGACGAGCGGGGTGGGCTCCGGGTCCGGTGCCCGGGGAACGGGCGGTGCGGCCGCGGCGGCCCCCACGGCGGCCGGGGCCGGCTGCGGCCGGGTGCGGCGGGCCGTCCGGGTCTTCTTGTGCCGGCCCTTCCGTACGAGTTCGCCGCGGCGCCGCACGATCGGCAGCCGCCGCGGATCGGCCCCCTCCGCCGGCATCGTCACCAGCCGGCTGCCGACCGCCGGCTCCGGCGCCGTACGGATCAGGGAGCGCAGCCAGCCGTTCAGCTCCTCGGCATCCGGGCGGTCGGCCGGGTCCTGGCGCAGCAGCGACTCGACGACCGGCCGCAGCGCCCCGCACTCCTCGGCGTCCGCGGGCGGCTGCGAACAGACCAGCTGCGCCAGCTCCACGGCGCTGTCCTCGGGGAACGGCGCCTGCCCCTGCACGCTCCGGTAGAGCAGCGCGCCGACCGCCCACAGATCGGTGGCCGGGCCGACCGGCGGCGCCAACTGCCAGTTCTCGTGCACCGGTCCGGCCTGCTCCGGCGCCCAGCGCTCGGTGAGCGGGCCGACGACGGTCAGCCGCGCCTGCCGGGCCCGTTCGGCGGCGAGCCCGGCGGTGGGCCGGCCGTACGCGGGGCCGGTGCTGTCCTCGTCGTCCGGTGCGGGCTTGGTCAGCGAGGTCTTGGCGTCCGGGGCGTCCGGCGCGGGCTCGTCCGGCGGGTCCGCGACGGTGGGCGGCTCGGTCCCGCACAGCGCTTCCTGGGCCGCGCCCGCCGCCAGACCGGTCAGGATGGCCCGGCCGTCGTCGCAGACCAGGACCGTACGGGCGGTGATGTTGCGGTGCAGCATGCCCTCGGCGTGCAGTACCCGCAGCACGGTGAGCAGATCCGCGGCGATCTCCGCGGCGCGGTGCGGGGACAGCGTCCGCTCGGCGAGCAGCGCGGACAGCGGGCGGGCGAGCAGGAGTTCGGCGACGATCCACAGGCTGCCGTCCTGCGCGAAGACGTCGAAGACCTGCTCCAGCCGGGGGTGATCGGCCAGCTGGGCCGCGGTCGTGGCGGCCTCCAGCGCGCGTCGTACGGCGGGGTCCCCGGGGCTGCGGTCGGCCACCCCCGCGCCGCCGGTCAGCCGTGCGGCACCATAGCGGCCGCCGCCGGTCCCCCGCTCGGCGGGCCCGGCCGGCTCCGCATCCACGACCTCCGCGTCGACCACCTCGGGCAGCGGCACCTGACGGACCAGGACCTCCTGTCCGCTGAACGTGTCGAACGCCCGGGACTCGGTGAAGTCGTCATCGCCGAGGGGCCGCAACGGCAGGCGGTAACGCTCGGCGAGCACCCTTCCCGCGTACTCGTCCACGACGCCTCCCCGCAGCGCGCGCTGTGTCTACCGCCGCGCCGGAACGCCCTCGGCGCTGGCGCCTCCGGTCACTTCCGGTCGTATTCCCGCCGATTGCGGATGCGTACGGTCTTCGCGGTCTCACGATACGTGCCCGCACCGCGGCTTGCGGGCCGGTCTGCGCAACGACGCGCACTCTGTCCGTGCGTCGCCCGGCCCGCGCCCCGGTCCCGCGCTCAGTCCTTGATCGCGAAGGACTTGAACGCGGCCGAGACCACGTCCTGGCACTCCTTGTCCGGCCACTTGCCCTTCTCACAAGTGATCATGATGGCGTAGCCGTGCTGGTCGTCGGCCCGGAAGCCGCGGTCGAGGACCCGGACCTGCTGGCCGCTCTGACGCCGTGTGAAGGACCAGTCGGCGACGGTCGGGTAGCCCCGCCACTTCACCGGCTTGATGCTGATGCGGTGGTAGTCCTCGGTGGAGCCGCGCACCGCCGGCTCCAGGCTGCGCCAGGAAGCCGCCGCGTCGTCGCCGGGCTGGGCGTTGTAGTCCACCTGGACGCGGGGGAAGCCGCCCGAGGCGCTGTAGATGACGCCGGAGCCCTCCCCCGCGGTGGCCGTCTGATGGAAGCCCTTGGGCATCGCCATACCGAAGTGGAAGCGGCCGTTGGAGATCCGGGCGAAGCCGTCCGGCACCGCCTTGCCCCCCTTGCCGTCCTTGCCGCCGGTGTCGCCCTCCTCCTCGGCCGGGCTGACACCGCCGGGCTGCGGGGACGGCGAGGCGGGCCCGCCCTGCGGTGTGTCCTCGTCCGTGTCGGCCGATTCCGTGGAGGGCTTCGCCTTCGCCGCGGCCGACGACTTGTCCGGCTTGCCGGCCGGCTTGCCGCTGTTCTTCGTGCCGTCGTCGCCGCTCAGCGCGACGGCCAGGACCGTGCCCAGCACCGCCAGGACGACGACCACGGCCACGATGACCAGGGTGCGGCGCGGGACGACATCGGTCACCGAAGCGCGGGGCGCCGGACGGCTTCCGTCATCGGGTCTGGAGTCCGCACGGGCCTTCGCCGCGGCGGCCGCCGCACGGACCGTCCGCAGCGCACCGCGCAGCCGCTCCTTGGCGGCCTCGGTGTCGAACCCGGGACGGGTGAGCGTGGGGCGGGACGCGCCGGATGCGGCAGGGGCCGCGCCGGCCTTCTCCCCGGCGGCCGGGGTGGCCGTCTTCGGGCGCCCGGTCCGCTCCGGGGTGCTCGTCGCGGCGGCCTTGGCGCCGCCGGCCTTGGCGGCACCGGCCTTGCTCTTGCCCGCCGTGGCAGCGTCGGACGCGGGCCCGCTCTTGGCCGGCGACTCCGCCACCGGGGCGACAGCGGGCTTCGGCTTGCGCGCCACCCGCGACTTCGCGGCGGGCTTCGGCTTCGGCGCGCTGTCCGGCTTCGCCTTGGCGCGCTCCTTGGGCACCGTCGGCAGCACCATCGCCCGGGTCTCGTCCAGCGGGGGCTCGGGCTTGCGCGCCTCGGGGGCGTGCACCACATCCAGCAGCAGCGTCCGCGCCCCGGCGTCGTCCAGCCGGCCCGCCGGGTCCTTCACCAGCAGGCCGTAGATGACCTCTTCCAGCCCGCCGGCGCTCTTCGGCGGCTCGACCGGCTCGGTCATCACCGCCGTCAGCGTGGCGATCGCCGAGCCCTTGTCGTACGGCGGCACGCCCTCGACACAGGCGTACAGCAGCCCGCCCAGCGACCACAGGTCGGCCGGCGGGCCCGGCTTCTGGCCGCGGGCGCGCTCCGGGGAGATGTAGGAAGGGGCGCCGACGAGCATGCCGGTCGAGGTCACCGAGGGGTCGCCCTCGACCTGGGCGATACCGAAGTCGGTGAGCACGACCCGGCCGTCATCGGACATCAGGACGTTGGACGGCTTCACATCGCGGTGCAGGATGCCCGCGGCGTGGGCGGCGCGCAGCACATCCAGCACCGCCAGACCGACCTCGGCGGAACGGCGCGGGGGAAGCGGGCCGTCGTCACGGATGACCTCGGCGAGCGAGCGTCCCTCGACCAGCTCCATCACGATCCACGGGCGGTCGTCCTCGTCGACCACGTCATAGACCGTCACCGCGCCGTTGTTCCGGATCCGGGCGATCGCCTTGGCCTCGCGCAGCGTGCGGGTGATCAGACGACGCTTCTCGTCCTCCTCGACCCCGCCCGGGAAGCGCAGTTCCTTGACTGCGACCGTACGGCCCAGGACCTCGTCACGTGCCCGCCAGACGGTGCCCATGCCGCCCCGGCCGAGAACATCGGCGAGCCGGTACCGGCCGGCGAGCAGCCTGCCCTCCTTGCCGTCCATCTCGACCTCGTCGCCCACTGAATCCCCTCTGCAATCCAGCCGAGTTGGCAGCTTCGACGTCCCATCGATCACCAAACTGGCCCAACTCGGACAACCCACCCTGGCAGAGCCTTCATTCTCCCTCATCCGCGGCCGTGCGGAAGGCCCGGGTCGGTGCCGAACAACACCCTGCACCCGTCATGATGGCCCCGACGAACGGGAGTCCCGATGACGAAGCGCCCGCGTCGCCCGGCCGCGGCCCGCGCACTCCGCCCGGCGGCGCCCCCGGCGGGCCACCGTCCCGCCCTGCTCCGTACGGGCGCCCTGGCGGTCCTGGCCACGCTGCTCCTGACGGCCTCCACCGGCCAATCCGGCCTCGCCCCCATGCCCCTGAAACCCGCCCGGCCGCCCGCGCGGACGGCACCGGCGCTGCACCGCCTGGTCGGCGACGGGATCCCGGGCGCGGCCGCCCTCACCACCCGCGCCGGTTTCCCGGCCGCGCGGTTCTCCACGGCCGGGGTGGCGGACCTGCACAGTGGCCGCGCCATGGGCCCCCGGGACCACTTCCGGGCCGGCAGCCTCACCAAAACCCTGGTCGCCACGGTCGTCCTCCAGTTGGCCGCCGAGCACCGGCTGACCCTCCACGACAGCGCCGCCGCCCACCTCCCGCCGGGCACGCGGGTCACGGGCCCCGGCACCCGCGGCGGCCTCCGCCGGGTGACGATCCGCCAGCTGCTGGACCATACGAGTGGCTTGTTCAACTACACCGACGATCCCCGGCTCGCGAGGCAGCTCTTCGGCACGGGCTTCCGCGCCCACCGCTACGACCGCCACACCCCCGCCGAGCTGCTGCGCACCGCCCTGCGCCATCCCCCGGCGGCCGCCCCGGGCGCCCGGTACTCCTACTCCAACACCAACTACCTCGTGCTGGGCCTGGTCATCCAGGCCGTCACCGGACACCCGTACGCCACCGAGATCCGCCGCCGCCTCCTCGTCCCCGCCGGCCTCCACCACACCTCGTTCCCCGGCACCGCCCCGGCACTGCCGAGGCCGCACGGCCGGGCGTACTCCCGCATCGGCCACCGGCGGGTGGACGCCACCGCGCTGAACCCCAGCCGGGCGGGCGCGGCCGGCGAGATGGTCACCACCCTCGGCGACCTCAACCGCTTCTTCTCCGCGCTCCTCGGCGGCCGGTTCCTGGCGCCCCGCCAGATGGCGCAGATACGCAACGCGCGGCCCACCGGCGGCACCTACGGCCTCGGCCTCTACGCGACCGAACTGCCCTGCGGCGTCACCGTCTGGGGCCACAACGGCGAGATCAACGGCTCCCACGCCCGCACCGCCGCCACCCCCGACGGCCGCCACGTCCTCAGCTACCGCGTGAACACCGACACCCACTCCGCCCCGGTCCCCGACAGGGCGGTACTGACGGCGGAGTTCTGCGCCGGGCACGGCGGCCGCCCCGTGCCGTCACGGCGTACGGACGTCCTGCCGGGGCGGCACCCGGTCCGCTAGGGCACGTCGTCCATGGCGGAGGTCAGCTCGGCCAGCAGGGTTTCGAACTGCGCCAGCAGCTCGGCCGGATAGCGGGACAGGACGGCGTCCTGGCGCCCGTTGGCGGGGCCGAAGAACGCGTCCGCAAGCTCCCTGACCCGGGAGCTGCTGTGCAGCGTGACCATCCGCCGGTCGGCGTGGCCGCGGGTGCGGGTGACATACCCGGCCTCTTCGAGCCGGTTCAGCAGCGCGGTCATGGCCCCCGACGACAGCGGGATACGTCTGCCGAGCGCGGCCGGGGACAGGGGTTCGCCGCGCTCCTCGGCCGAGGCGATCTCCAGCAGGGCGAACGCGTCGGTGGAGTGCACGCCGATCCGGGTGGCGAAGCGGCGGCCCAGTTCGGTGAAGCTCGCGCCGTAGGTCCGCAGCCCCTCCGCCAGCCGCTCCCGCTGCGCCCCGACACCGCCGGACACCGGTTCCTCCACGAGGCCCCTCCGCCTTCCCTACGCCACCGGCACCACCGCCGTGGCACCTCTGGACAGCCTGCCGCGGCCCACCATAGCTTCCTGCTGGAATTACTTCATGATAGAGATACTTCATCAACGAGTCACTTGATGGCGGAGGCATGTGTGACCCTCTGCCCCCATCCCTCATGGCCTGATGGAGTCCTGATGCGGAACGCTCCCTACCTCGACGGCATCGACCCGTTCGCCGCCACCGTTCGCGGCCTCACCGAGCCCGACCCGGTCCGCGCCGCCCTGCGGGCCGCCGGCCCCCTCGTGCAAGTGGACGCCCCGGCCGGGGGACGGGCCTGGATCGTGACCGACGACGCCCTGGCACGCGCGGTGCTCACCGACCCCCGGATCACCAAAGACCCCGCGTTCGCCCCGCCCGGCTGGGACCGGGACACCGCGGGGCTGGAGCAGACCGCCGCCGCACAGCCCTCCCTCACCACCCTCGACGGCCCCGAGCACACCGCTCTGCGACGGGCCCACGCTCCGCTCCTCAACGCCCAGCGGATCCGCGCGCAGTCCGGCCGGGTCCACACCCTCGCCCGGCAGCTGCTCACCGAACTCGCCGCCGGCCGCACCACGGTCGACCTGATGGCCGGGTTCACCACCCGCTATCCGCTCACCGTCCTGCTCGACCTGCTCGACATCCCCCTCGACCGCGTCGACCGGGCCGCCGACAGCTGCCGGCAGATGTTCGGCACCGAGCCCGGCGCGCAGGGCAGGGCGATCGCCGCGCTCACCGGACTCGCCGCCGCCGGGCTCGGCGAGGACTGCCGGGGGCTGGCCGCGGAGTTGCGTGACCGGGTCCCCGCGCACACCTCCCCGGACCAACTGCGGTACCACCTGTTCGGCTTGATATTCGCCGGACAGCTCACCACGGACGCCGCCCTCGGCGTCCTGATCGCCCGCGCACTCGCCACCGGCCGGCACCAGGGCACGGCGGACCGGGCGGACACCGACGCACTGATCCGCGAGACGCTGCGGCAGCACCCGCCCGCCCCGTTCACGCTCTGGCGGTTCACCACGGCCGAGACGGAACTCGCCGGGACGCGGCTGCCCGCCCGGGCACCGGTGCTCGTCGACATCCAGGGCATCAGCAACGACCCCGCCCGCTCCCCGGGACCGGACCTGGCCTTCGGCGCCGGGCCGCACTTCTGCGTCGGTGCCCAGCTCGCCCACCTCGAACTGCACGCGGTGGCCGCGGTGCTGCGCACCGACTTTCCCGACGCCCGGCTCACCGTCCCCCTCACCGAACTCCGGCTGACCGGCATCGGCGGCCTCCAGGGAAGCCGGCTGACCGCCCTCCCCGTGGCCCTGCACGGCTGACGGCTTCCCCGCGACGTGCGGCGGCGGGGCCGCCTCAGAGCGGCACGATGTCCGGCGCCCCCAACCGCGCCGCGTCCGCCGTCAGATCGTCCGGCTGGCGCTGGGATTCGCGCTCCGCCTCGACCCGCTTCTGGTAATGCGCGATCTCCTTCTCGATCTGGTCGTCGTCCCAGCCCAGCGCGGGCGCGATCAGCTCGGCGACCTCGCGGGCGCTGCGGGTGCCCCGGTCGAAGGTCTCGATGGAGATACGGGTGCGACGGGTCAGCACGTCGTCGAGATGGCGGGCGCCCTCGTGGGTGCAGGCATAGACCGCCTCGGCCCGCAGATAGTCGTCCGCGTGGGCCAGCGGTTCGCCCAGCGACGGATCGGCCACCACCAGCTCCAGCAGCTCCTCGGTCAGCGAGCCGTAGCGGTTCAGCAGATGCTCGATACGGGCGACATGCAGTCCGGTACGCGCCGCGATCCGGGCCCGCGCGTTCCACAGCGCCTTGTAGCCCTCGGCCCCGACCAGCGGCACGTCCTCGGTCACACAGTCCGCGACCCGCTGGTCGAGGCCGTGCACCGCCTCGTCCACCGCGTCCTTCGCCATCACCCGGTACGTCGTGTACTTGCCGCCCGCCACCACGACCAGCCCCGGCAGCGGATGCGCGACGGTGTGCTCCCGGGACAGCTTGCTGGTGGCGTCCGACTCCCCGGCCAGCAGCGGCCGCAGCCCGGCGTACACGCCCTCCACGTCGTCCCTGGTCAGCGGCGTCGCGAGCACCTCGTTCACATGCTCCAGCAGATAGTCGATATCCGCGCTGGAGGCCGCCGGATGCGCCTTGTCCAGATCCCAGTCGGTGTCCGTCGTCCCCACGATCCAGTGCCGCCCCCAGGGGATGACGAACAGCACGCTCTTCTCCGTACGCAGGATCAGCCCGGTCGTGGAGTGGATCCGGTCCTTGGGGACCACCAGGTGAATCCCCTTCGACGCCCGGACGTGGAACTGCCCGCGCTCCCCGATCAGCGCCTGGGTGTCATCCGTCCACACGCCGGTGGCGTTGACGATCTGCTGCGCCCGGATCTCGTAGTCGCCGCCCCCCTCGACGTCCTCGACCCGTACGCCGACCACCCGCTCGCCCTCGCGCAGAAAGCCCACCACGCGTGCCCGGTTGGCGACCTGCGCCCCGTAGGCGGCCGCGGTCCGCACCATGGTGGCGACATAGCGCGCGTCGTCCATCTGCGCGTCGTAGTACTGGAGCGCACCGACCAGCGCGTCCCTCTTCAGACAGGGCGCCACCCGCAGCGCCCGCTTCTGCGACAGATGCCGGTGCACGGGCAGTCCGCGGCCGTGCCCCGAGGAGACCGACATCGCGTCGTACAGCGCCACACCGGAGCCCGCGTACCAGCGCTCCCAGCCCTTGTGCTGAAGGGGATACAGGAACGGGACCGGCTTGACCAGATGCGGCGCCAGCCGCTCCAGCAGCAGCCCCCGCTCCTTCAACGCCTCTCTGACCAGCGCGAAGTCCAGCATTTCCAGATACCGCAGACCACCGTGGATGAGCTTGCTCGACCGGCTGGACGTGCCCGAGGCCCAGTCCCGCGCCTCGACCAGTCCGGTCGACAGTCCGCGGGTCGCCGCGTCCAGCGCGGTCCCCGCGCCGACGACTCCGCCGCCGACCACGAGAATGTCCAGCTCCCGCTCCGCCATTCGGGCGAGCGCCTCGGCCCGCTGCGCCGGTCCCAGTATCGCTGTCTTCACCGCTGCCTCCCGCTGTGATCGGGGCCACACCCCCCGTCCGTCGATTCTGTCCACGCCGCGTGCCGGTATCCACCCTTCGCTCCGGGCGGCAACACCCCGCCGCCTTGATCCACCAATCCCTATTCTGGGTCAAATATCCGCTTAGTGTATTTATGCGACCTCCGCACACGTCATGCCGCACACGCCATTCGCAGTCGCTCGGGAAGGACGGCCGCAGCATGCCCGCAGACCTCGCCGTCATCGGACTCGGTCACCTCGGCCTCCCACTCGCCCAGGCCGCCACCGCCGCCGGCATCGGCACCATCGGCTACGACCCCGACCCGCCCACCGCCGCACTCTCCGGCGCCGACGGGCCGCTGACCGCCACCGAACTCCGCCGGCTGCTCTCCGCCGGCTTCCGCACCACCACCGACCCCACCGCCCTCGGCCGGGTCCGCACCGCCGTCCTCTGCACGCCCACGCCCCTCGGCGAGGACCGCGCCCTGGACCTCACCGCCCTGGCCGACGCCGCCCGCACCCTGGCGGCACAACTGCGCCCGCACACCACGGTGATCCTCGAATCCACCGCCTACCCGGGCACCACCGAGGAATTCCTGCGCCCCCTCCTGGAGGAGGGCTCGGGCCTCACCGCCGGACGGGACTTCCACCTCGCCTGCTCCCCCGGCCGCCACGACCCCGGTAACCGCACCCACCGCTACGCCAACACCCCGAAGGTCATCGGCGGCCTCACCCCCGCCTGCACGGAAGCAGCCGCCGCCTTCTACGGCCGCCTCACCGACAAGGTCGTCCGCGCCCGCGGCCCCCGCGAGGCCGAGACCGCCAAGCTTCTGGAGACCAACTACCGCCACATCAACATCGCCCTGATGAACGAGATGGCCGTCTTCTGCCATGAGATCGGCGTCGACCTGTGGGACGTCATCCGCTGCGCCGAGACCAAACCGTTCGGCTTCCAGGCCTTCCGCCCCGGCCCCGGAGTGGGCGGCCACGCCGCGCCCATCGACCCCAACTACCTCGCGTACAAGGGCCGTGCCCCGGGCCACCCGCTCCGCATGGTGGAACTGGCCCAGGAGGTCAACGGCCGGATGCCGCGCTATGTCATCCAGCGCTGCGCCACCCTCCTCAACGAACACGGCAAATCCGCCCGCGGCGCACGCATCCTGCTGCTCGGCGTCACCTACAAGCCGGACATCGGCGACCAGGCGGGCTCACCGTCCCGCGAGATCGCCTCCCGCCTGATGGAACTGGGCGCGCACCTCACGTACCACGACCCGTACGTCCCCCAGTGGAACGTGCTGGACCGGCCGGTGCCCAGGGCCGACTCCCTGTACGAGGCCGCCGCCGCCGCGGATCTGACGGTCCTGCTCCAGGCCCACCGCACCTACGACCTCCAGGGGCTGTCCGTGAAGGCGCAACTGCTGCTGGACACCCGCGGGGCGACACCCACCGGCGCGGCCCACCGGTTGTGACGCATGCCGAAGGGCCCGGACCGTGTGCCTGGTCCGGGCCCTTCGGCGGGTGTCGTGCGTCAGCGGTTGTCGTGCTGGGACGGCGCCACCGTCACCTCGACCCGCTGGAATTCCTTCAGCTCCGAGTACCCGGTCGTCGCCATCGCGCGGCGCAGCGCACCGAAGAAGTTCATGGAGCCGTCGGGGACCGTGGACGGGCCCAGCAGCACCTCCTCCGTCGTGCCGACCGCACCGAGGTCCATCCGCTTGCCGCGCGGCACGTCCTCGTGGACCGCTTCCATGCCCCAGTGGTGGCCACGGCCCGGCGCGTCGGTGGCGCGGGCCAGCGGGGAGCCCATCATCACGGCGTCGGCGCCGCAGGCGATCGCCTTCGGGAGGTCGCCGGACCAGCCCACGCCGCCGTCGGCGATGACGTGGACGTAGCGGCCGCCGGACTCGTCCATGTAGTCGCGGCGGGCGGCCGCGACATCGGCGACCGCGGTCGCCATCGGGACCTGGATGCCGAGGACGTTACGGGTGGTGTGCGCGGCGCCGCCGCCGAAGCCCACCAGCACACCGGCCGCGCCGGTCCGCATCAGGTGCAGCGCCGCGGTGTACGTGGCGCAGCCGCCGACGATGACCGGGACATCCAGCTCGTAGATGAACTGCTTGAGGTTCAGCGGCTCGGCCGCCGAGGAGACATGCTCGGCCGAGACGGTGGTGCCGCGGATCACGAAGATGTCCACGCCCGCGTCGACGACGGCCTTGGAGAACTGCGCCGTACGCTGCGGCGACAGCGCGGCGGCGGTCACCACACCGGCGTCCCGCACCTCCTTGATGCGCTGCCCGATCAGCTCTTCCTTGATCGGCGCGGCGTAGATCTCCTGGAGCCGCTTGGTGGCCGCGGGGCCGTCCAGCTCCGCGATCTCGGCGAGCAGCGGCTCCGGGTCCTCGTACCGGGTCCAGAGACCCTCCAGGTTGAGGACGCCCAGGCCGCCCAGCTCACCGATGCGGATCGCGGTCTGCGGCGAGACCACCGAGTCCATGGGAGCGGCCAGGAACGGCAGCTCGAAACGGTAGGCGTCGATCTGCCAGGCGATCGAGACCTCCTTCGGGTCGCGGGTGCGGCGACTGGGTACGACGGCGATGTCGTCGAATGCGTATGCCCGGCGGCCGCGCTTGCCGCGCCCGATCTCGATCTCAGTCACGTGTGTGGCCTTTCCCTCTACGTCTGCCGTTCCAGTATCCCCGACACACCGAAGCCCGCGGCCGGGGAGCGGCCGCGGGCATCGGTGCTCATGCTGTCATCCGGTCGCTGGCGACCGGGGACGCTCAGCGACGAGAGTAGTTGGGCGCCTCGGTCACCATCTGGACGTCGTGCGGGTGGCTCTCCTTCAGCCCCGCCGCGGTGATCCGGACGAAGCGGCCCTTCTCCTTGAGCTCGGAGATGTCGGCGGAGCCGACGTAGCCCATGGAGGCGCGCAGACCGCCGATGAGCTGGTGGGCGACCGAGCCGAGCGGGCCGCGGTAGGGCACCTGGCCCTCGATGCCCTCGGGGACCAGCTTGTCCTCGGAGAGCACGTTGTCCTGGAAGTAGCGGTCCTTGGAGAAGGAGCGGGCCTGGCCGCGGGACTGCATCGCGCCCAGCGAACCCATGCCGCGGTACGACTTGAACTGCTTGCCGTTGATGAAGACCATCTCGCCGGGCGACTCCTCGCAGCCGGCCAGCAGCGAGCCCAGCATCACGGTGTCCGCACCGGCCGCGATGGCCTTGGCGATGTCACCGGAGAACTGGAGGCCGCCGTCACCGATCAGCGGCACCCCCGCGGCGTTCGCGGCCTGCGCGGCCTCGTAGATCGCGGTGACCTGCGGCACGCCGACACCGGCGACGACGCGGGTGGTGCAGATGGAGCCGGGGCCGACACCGACCTTGATGCCGTCGGCGCCCGCGTCGATCAGCGCCTGGGCACCGTCGCGGGTGGCGACATTGCCGCCGACGACATCGACGCTGATGTTGGACTTGACCTTGGCGATCATGTCGAGGATGCCGCGGCTGTGGCCGTGCGCGCTGTCGACGACGAGGAAGTCGGCACCGGCCTCGACCAGCGCCTGCGCCCGCTCGTACGCCTCGCCGCCGACGCCCACCGCGGCACCGACGACCAGCCGGCCCTCGGCGTCCTTGGCGGCGTTCGGGTACTTCTCCGCCTTGACGAAGTCCTTGACGGTGATCAGGCCCTTGAGCACGCCCGCGTCGTCGACCAGCGGCAGCTTCTCGATCTTGTGGCGGCGCAGCAGCTCGATGGCGTCCTCGCCGGAGATGCCGACCTTGCCGGTGACCAGCGGCATCGGCGTCATGACCTCGCGGACCTGACGGCTGCGGTCCATCTCGAAGGCCATGTCGCGGTTGGTCACGATGCCCAGCAGCTTGCCCGCGGCGTCCGTCACCGGCACCCCGCTGATGCGGAACTTGGCGCACAGCGCGTCGGCGTCGGCGAGCGAGGCGTCCGGGCGGACCGTGATCGGGTCGGTGACCATGCCGGACTCGGAGCGCTTGACCAGGTCGACCTGGTTGGCCTGGTCCTCGATGGACAGATTGCGGTGGAGCACACCCGCGCCGCCCTGCCGCGCCATGGCGATGGCCATCCGGGCCTCGGTGACCTTGTCCATCGCCGCGGACAGCAGCGGGATGTTCACCGTGACGTTGCGCGAGACCCGGGACGCGGTGCTCACCGCGTTCGGCAGCACCTCCGACGCACCGGGCAGCAGCAGCACGTCGTCGTATGTCAGCCCGAGCATGGCGAATTTGGCGGGCATACCGTCGACGTTGTCACTCATGACACCTTCCCCAATGCTCTTGCCTCAGCGCGGACTCCCATGCTAACGGCCTAATGGGGTGGCCCATTCCACGAGCGATGAGGGCCTCGTCACTTGTGCTTTTCTACGGTGACATCCGGCCGCTTTTGACCGGTCACCGCTACTGCTCGGCCAGCGCCCGCAGCCTGCTCAGCGCACGGTGCTGGGCCACCCGCACCGCACCGGGCGACATGCCCAGCATCTGCCCGGTCTCCTCGGCCGTCAGCCCGACGGCGACCCGCAGCAGCACCAGCTCACGCTGGTTCTCCGGAAGATTCGCCAGCAGCTTCTTGGCCCACTCGGCGTCGCTGCTCAGCAGCGCCCGCTCCTCAGGGCCGAGGGAGTCGTCCGGCTGCTCGGGCATCTCGTCGGACGGCACGGCCGTGCTGCCCGGATGCCGCATGGCGGCCCGCTGGAGATCGGCGACCTTGTGGCCGGCGATCGCGAAGACAAAGGCCTCGAAGGGCTTGCCGGTGTCGCGGTAACGCGGCAGCGCACAGAGCACCGCGACACATACTTCCTGCGCCAGATCCTCGACGAAGTGCCGGGCATCACCCGGCAGCCGCGACAGCCGGGTACGGCAGTAGCGCAGGGCGAGGGGGTGCACATGGGCCAGAAGATCGTGGGTGGCCCGCTGGTCACCCTCGACTGCGCGTGCGACGAGATCGCCGATTTCCTGCTTCCCGTCATCACGCATCGGACCATGGTGCCTTGGCGCCGCGCGATCCGCGGCATCAGGTCCGCACTTGTGCACTGAAGCGTTATGAGCGGCAGGTGCGCCGGCTGATGTCATGTCCTGCGCCCTCCCCTCGTGCCCGACCGGCCCGTCCCCGAGGAACTCCATACTCCCAAGGATGCGGCACCGCGCGGCGAATCGGACCGCCGTCGTACGCCGACGGGCACGGGGCGCTCTGCCGCCCCGCCCGCCACACGGCGGGCGGGGATCTTCACTCCCCCGCATCGCTGCACGTCACAACGCCTTAGCGGACCAGTCCCCAGCGGAAGCCCAGGGCCACCGCATGCGCCCGGTCCGAGGCGCCGAGTTTCTTGAAAAGGCGCCGGGCATGGGTCTTGACCGTGTCCTCCGAGAGGAACAGCTCACGGCCGATCTCGGCGTTCGAGCGGCCGTGACTCATGCCCTCCAGCACCTGGATCTCCCGCGCGGTGAGCGTCGGCGCGGCACCCATCTCGGCGGACCGCAGCCGGCGCGGGGCGAGCCGCCACGTCGGATCCGCGAGCGCCTGGGTCACCGTCGCCCGCAGCTCGGCGCGCGAGGCGTCCTTGTGCAGATAGCCGCGGGCACCGGCGGCGACCGCGAGCGCGACCCCGTCCAGATCCTCGGCCACCGTGAGCATGATGATCCGGGCGCCCGGGTCCGCTGACAGCAGCCGGCGCACGGTCTCGACACCGCCGAGACCGGGCATCCGTACGTCCATCAAAATCAGATCCGAACGATCGGCACCCCAGCGGCGGAGGACTTCCTCGCCGTTGGCCGCGGTCGTCACACGCTCGACGCCGGGCACGGTCGCAACCGCCCGACGGAGCGCCTCTCGGGCAAGCGGGGAGTCGTCGCAGACGAGGACGGATGTCATGACCGCCCTCCGCAGCTGATGCGCGTCACCTTGAGCCTCCAGGCTGGTACGTATCGTCACCTGTGCGATTGACGGCCCTCGGACATTTGCCCGGGGTCTACCTCTGCCAACCGCCTCCGCACTCTCAACGACGGTCACTCGAAAGAGTTACGGCTTCGGCGACCGAGTTCAGCACGCTCCGTGAGGAGCCGGATACGCAGACGACTCAATGGGCGACCGGCATCCGCGCGTGCACCCTATGCCCTATTTGGCTCTCTTTCTTCCATTTTCGTGGTGACTATGACTAGATTCGCAATGAGTCATATTTACATCTACTTCGACAGTAGATGTACCGTCGTGAGCACCGAGCCCGAATCAGCATCGCTTCGAGGGGACAAGCAATGGCAGATTTCTCCCGCCTCCCGGGCCCGAACGCAGACCTCTGGGACTGGCAGCTGCTGGCTGCCTGCCGTGGCGTGGACAGCTCGCTGTTCTTCCATCCCGAAGGTGAGCGCGGAGCGGCCCGCAGCGCGCGTGAGACATCGGCGAAGGAGGTCTGTATGCGCTGCCCGGTACGGGCCGAGTGCGCGGCGCATGCACTGGCCGTTCGTGAGCCCTACGGGGTGTGGGGCGGGCTGACGGAGGACGAGCGCGAGGAACTCATGGGGCGGGCCCGGCACCGGCTGGTCCCCGCCTCTTCCATGACCGGCCACCCGGGCGCCTCGGGCGCCTGACACCCCGGAGCGGACCGCTCCTGAAGAAACGTTCCTGCAATGACGGCCGAAGCCGCGGCCCCCGGGCCGTCAGCGCCCCGCGGCGTCCACCAGCTTGTCGAGCGTCGCCTCGACGGCGGGGACCTGCGCCAGATCCGGCAGGGTGAGCGCGACGATCTCGCGGTGGACGGCAGGCTCCAGACGTACCGCCGTCGCCCCCTTGGGACGCACCGACGCGAGGGTGAGTTCCGGCAGCGCGGCGACTCCCAGACCGGCCCCGACCAGGCCGATGACCGCCGGATAGTCGTCCGTCGCGAAGTCGATCCGCGGGGTGAAGCCCGCGCTCTCACAGACCTCCACGAGATGCCTGCGGCAGCGGGGACAGCCCGCGATCCACGGTTCGTCGGCCAGCTCGTCGAAGCGCGCGACGCCCGCCTTCGCCAGCCGGTGCCCGGCCGGCACCAGCCCGACCAGCCGGTCCGCCAGGATCGGGCGGACCACCAGGTCGTCCCACTCCGCCCCGGCCGCCGGGTCCGCACCGCGCACCTCGGGGTAGCGGAAGGCCAGCGCGATCTCGCAGTCACCGTTGCGCAGCATCTCGATCGAGCGCGGCGGCTCGGCCTCGACCAGCGAGACCCGGGTGCCCGGGTGCGCGGCCCGCATCGTGGCCAGGGCCGTCGGCACCAGCGTCGAGCTGCCGGAGGGGAACGACACCAGCCGCACCCGTCCCGCACGCAGGCCCGCGATGGCGGCGATCTCCTCCTCGGCGGCGGTGAGCCCGGCCAGGATGCCGACCGCGTGCCGGACGAGCGCCTCACCCGCCTGGGTCAGCCGCATCTCGCGGCCCGCGCGGACCAGCAGCGGGGTGCCGGCGGACTGTTCCAGCGCCTTCATCTGCTGGCTGACGGCCGGCTGGGTGCAGCCCAGTTCGCGCGCGGCCGCGGAGAACGAGCCGCTCCTGGCGACGGCGCGCAGCACACGGAGGTGACGGGCCTCGATCATGTTTCGAGCATAAGCGCCGCTTGGACCGGTCGGGAAAAATTGCGTCCTTGCTTTTGGGGCACACGGCTGTCGGACATGCCTAACGTGGATCGAAGGCGCGCATGAGCTGGGGTGACGCCGGCGGAACCGGCCCCGGAGCACGTCGCACGACCGAGCAACGGAGCACCGTATGAAGCTGCTGAGCGTGAATGTGGGGCGGCCGACCCCGTGCCGGCACACCGCCGCGGAGGGCGGTACGGGGATCGACAAGCGGCCCGTGGACGGGCCGGTGGCGGTGGCCGCGCCCGGCCCCCAGGGCGTCGGGGGCAGCGGGCTGGCCGGGGACGCGGTGGTCGACCTGCGCCATCACGGCGGCGACGACCAGGCCGTTTACGCCTACGCCCGGGAGGATCTGGACGCCTGGCAGCGGGAACTGGGCCGCGAGCTGGCCAATGGGGTCTTCGGCGAGAACCTCACCACATGGGGCGTCGAGGTCACCGGTGCCCGTATCGGCGAGTGCTGGCGGGTGGGTCCGGGGCTGCTGCTGGAGGTGACCTCACCGCGGATTCCGTGCCGGACGTTCCACGCGTGGCTCGGTGAGCGCGGCTGGATCAGGCGGTTCACCCAGGCCGCGGTGCCCGGTGCGTATCTGCGGGTGATCGAGCCGGGCGAGATCCGGGCCGGGGACGCCGTCGAGGTGGTGCACCGGCCGGACCACGAGGTGACGATCGGGCTGATGTTCCGGGCCCTGACGACCCGGCGGGAGCTGCTGCCGCGGCTGCTGGAGGCGGGTGCGGCGCTGCCGGAGGAGGCGCGGCAGAAGGCCCGGAAGTATGCGGAGCGGGCGGTGGGTTGAGCGGCCCCGCCGGGCCCGGGGCGGTGGGGCCCGGAGCGGGCGGCGGAGGATCTGCCTCCGGTGGGCCGTGGGGCGGCCGCGCCACCGGGGGTTGGGGCTCAGGCGTCGTGCCCGGGGCGGATAGCGTGCCCGTATGACGACTGCATTGATCACGGGATCGACGGCGGGTATCGGGGCGGCGTTCGCCCGGCGGCTCGCGAGCGACGGCCACAGCGTGGTGCTGGTGGCCCGCGACGAGAAGCGACTGCACGAGCAGGCCACCGAGTTGCACGACCGGCACGGCATCGAGGCGGAGGTGCTGAGCGCCGATCTGGCCACCGAGGAGGGCATCGCGGCCGTCGAGGCCCGGCTCTCGGACCCCAAGCACCCGGTGGACCTGCTGGTGAACAACGCCGGTTTCGGCAACAAGGGCGAGTACCTCGAAGTCTCGATGGCCGACGAGCTGACGATGCTCAAGGTGCACTGTGAGGCGGTGCTGCGGCTGACCACGGCCGGGGTGCGCGGGATGCGGGACCGGCGGCGCGGCGCGGTGGTCAATGTGGCGTCGGTGGCGGCGTTCGTACCGCGGGGCACCTACGGCGCGAGCAAGGCCTGGGTCGTGCAGTTCACCCAGGGCGCGGCGCGCGATCTGGCGGGCAGCGGCGTGCGGTTGATGGCGCTGTGCCCGGGGTTCGTACGGACCGAGTTCCACGAGCGGGCCGGGATGGGGACGGACAACATCCCCGGGTGGATGTGGCTGGACGCGGACAAGCTGGTCGACGCCGCGATGAAGGACCTGACGCGGGGGAAGTCGCTGTCCGTTCCGGATCCGCGCTACAAGGCGCTCATGGGCGCGGTGAAGCTGGCACCCCGTGGCGTGCTGGGGGGTCTGACGTCCCGTACCGGCCGTAAATACGGCCCCCGCTGACGCCACGTCACCCGGCCCGTTGCCGGGGGCGGCGCCGGGGTGGTGCCATGGCCGTGGCGCGCGGGGCGGGGCGGTGGGGTGCGGCGACGGTGCACCCCCGGGTCCGTCCCCCGCGGAACGGCACAGGACGCACAACGACGTGGACCGGCCGGCGGCGCGCGACGCGGGACGAGCGAGGCGCGACGGCGGACGGCCGCGAAGGAGGTCCGTTCAGCACTATGCACCCCACCTCTGACAGTCCCCCAGGACCTGCGGAAACGCCACCGGTCCGGCCCGGTCTGCTGCTGTCGATGGGGCCGGGTGTGGCCGGCCGGCTCCTCGCCGCCCGCCACCACACCCGCCTCGCGGCCCTGGCCCGTACGGACCCGCATCTGGTCGCCCACGATCTGGCCGACCCCACCCCCGAGGTCGCCGCCGCCCTCGCCGGCGCCGAGGTGCTGCTCACCTGCTGGGGCGCGCCGCCGCTCACCGACCGGGTGCTGGCCGCGGCCCCCCGGCTGCGGGCCGTCGTGCACGCCGCCGGATCGGTCAAGCACCACCTCACCGACGCCTGCTGGGACCGCGGTATCGCCGTCAGTTCGGCCGCCGCCGCCAACGCCCTCCCGGTCGCCGAGTACGCCCTCGCCGCGATCCTCTTCGCCAACAAGCGCGTGCTGCACGCCGCCCACCGATACCGCGGTCTGCGCGCGCCGCACGACTGGCCGGGCGAACTCGCCGGGGCGGGCAACTACCGCCGCACCGTCGGCATCATCGGCGCCTCCCGTGTCGGCCGCCGTGTCATCGAGCTGCTGCGCCCGTTCGACCTGCGCGTTCTGCTGTACGACCCGTATGTGGAGGCCGCCGAGGCCACCCGGCTCGGCGCGGTCCCGGTTCCGCTCGACGCGCTCTGCGCCGACAGCGACATCGTCACCCTGCACGCCCCGCAGCTGCCCGCCACCCGGCATCTGCTCGGCGCCCGGCAGCTGGCCCTGATGCCGGACGGCGCGACCCTGGTCAACACCGCCCGCGGCGCGCTGGTCGACGAGGCGGCCCTGCTGCCCGAGCTGATCACCGGCCGGCTGCACGCGGTCCTCGACGTCACCGAGCCCGAACTCCCGCGCCCCGGTTCGCCGTTGTACGACCTGCCGAACGTGCTGCTGACCCCGCATGTGGCGGGTTCGCTGGGCACCGAGCTGCACCGCCTGGCCGACCACGCCCTCGACGAACTCGAACGCTACGGCCGGGGCCGCCCGTTCCTCGCCCCCGTACGGCGGGAGGAGCTGCACCACTCGGCGTGAACCGGGCCCCGCCGGCGGGGAGTCCGGCGGCCGTGGCCCCGCGCGCCCGCCGGAAACCCGAAGACCCGGCCCCCGCCAATGCGGGAACCGGGTCTCGGGTGAAGCAGTCCGACGTGGCGCGTCAGCCGATGCGACGGCTCACGTCAGTGCGGGACAGCTCGCGTCAGTGCGCGTGGCCGTGACCGTGACCGGCCTCCGGCTCCTCCTCGGCGGGCTTCTCGACGACCAGGGTCTCGGTCGTCAGCAGCAGCGAGGCGATCGACGCGGCGTTCTCCAGGGCGGAGCGGGTGACCTTGACCGGGTCGATGACGCCGGCCTTGACCAGGTCGCCGTACTCGCCGGTGGCGGCGTTGAAGCCGTTGCCCTTGTCCTGCTCGGCGACCTTCGCGGTGATGACGTAGCCCTCGAGGCCGGCGTTCTCCGCGATCCAGCGCAGCGGCTCGACGACGGCGCGGCGGACGACGGCGACACCGGTGGCCTCGTCGCCCTCCTTGCCGAGGGAGCCCTCCAGCACCTTGGCGGCGTGGACCAGCGCGGAGCCACCACCGGAGACGATGCCCTCCTCGACCGCGGCGCGGGTCGCGGAGATGGCGTCCTCCAGACGGTGCTTCTTCTCCTTGAGCTCGACCTCGGTGGCCGCACCCACGCGGATGACGCAGACGCCACCGGCGAGCTTGGCGAGGCGCTCCTGGAGCTTCTCGCGGTCCCAGTCAGAGTCGGTGGACTCGATCTCGGCCTTGATCTGGTTGACCCGGCCGACGACGTCCTCGGAGTTGCCGCCACCGTCGACGATGGTGGTGTCGTCCTTGGTGACGGTCACCCGGCGGGCGGTGCCGAGCACGTCCAGACCGGCCTGGTCGAGCTTGAGGCCGACCTCCTCGGCGATGACGGTGGCACCGGTGAGGGTGGCCATGTCGCCGAGCATCGCCTTGCGGCGGTCACCGAAGCCGGGGGCCTTGACGGCCACGGCGTTGAAGGTGCCACGGATCTTGTTCACGACCAGGGTCGACAGGGCCTCGCCCTCGACGTCCTCGGCGATGATCAGCAGCGGCTTGGAGGCACCGGCCTGGATGACCTTCTCCAGCAGCGGCAGCAGGTCCTGGATCGAGGAGATCTTGCCCTGGTGGATCAGGATGTACGGGTCCTCGAGGACGGCCTCCATCCGCTCCTGGTCGGTGACCATGTACGGCGAGAGGTAGCCCTTGTCGAAGGCCATGCCCTCGGTGAAGTCCAGCTCCAGACCGAAGGTGTTGGACTCCTCGACGGTGATGACACCGTCCTTGCCGACCTTGTCCATCGCCTCGGCGATGAGCTCGCCGACCTGCTTGTCCTGCGCGGACAGACCGGCCACGGCAGCGATGTCGGACTTGTCGTCGATCGGACGGGCGGTGGCGAGAAGCTCGTCGGAGACGGCCTTGACGGCGGCGTCGATGCCCTTCTTCAGGGCGGCGGGGGAGGCGCCGGCGGCGACGTTGCGCAGACCCTCACGGACCAGCGCCTGGGCCAGCACGGTGGCGGTGGTGGTGCCGTCACCCGCGATGTCGTTGGTCTTGGTCGCCACCTCCTTGACGAGCTGGGCGCCGAGGTTCTCGTACGGGTCGTCGACCTCTACCTCACGGGCGATGGTGACACCGTCGTTGGTGATGGTCGGCGCGCCGAACTTCTTGTCGATGACGACGTTGCGGCCCTTGGGGCCGATGGTCACCTTGACGGTGTCGGCAAGCTTGTTGACGCCGCGCTCAAGGGCGCGACGGGCGTCCTCGTCGAACTTCAGGATCTTCGCCATGGGTTGCTTCAAGTCCTCTCATTGCGATCCTCGGCCACGACGTGGGGACCGCTGTCGCTCAAACGAACTGCGCCCCTGCCCCGGGTTGATTAGACGCGGGAACCAGGGGCGCAGATCACGGCAAAACTGGGTGACTTACTTCTCGACGATCGCGAGAACGTCGCGAGCCGAGAGAACGAGGTAGTCCTCGTTGTTGTACTTCACCTCGGTGCCGCCGTACTTGCTGTAGAGCACGACGTCGCCGACCTTCACGTCGAGCTCGACGCGCTTGCCGTCCTCGACCCGGCCCGGGCCCACGGCCAGGACGACGCCCTCCTGGGGCTTCTCCTTGGCGGTGTCCGGAATGACCAGGCCCGAGGCCGTGGTCTGCTCGGCGTCGAGCGGCTGGACCACAATGCGGTCCTCAAGCGGCTTGATGGCAACCTTGGAGCTGGTGGTCGTCACGATCCGACCTCCCCCTTCGGAGATCTCACGGGGTTAACTGTCTGAGGTGGCGACCAGGTGGATCCGTCGTCGCGGGTGCCGGACCTGCCCGTCGCTGTGTCTGGCACTCCCCACTGGAGAGTGCCAACGCCGAGACTATGACGCGGTTAGCACTCGGTCAAGCGGAGTGCCAGCGCGGCGGGGAGCTCTTCCCGCGACGCCGGTTGACCGGCCGTGCCAGGGCCCGGTTTCCCGGCGGCCCGGCTTCGGCGATCATGGCCATCTACAGCGGGGGCGGGGCGGGTTACGAGGCAGGCAGCTTCCCGCCAAATCGGACATGCCTTCCCCTTCCTCGCAACCACGCCCTCGGCTGCCTCGTCTCTTCCCTCGACTGACGGGCCGACGAACCGGGCCCGCACCCGGCCGGCCGGCGGCCCCGACAAGATGGCGGAGGAATAGCCGTGCGTGCACCGACCAGAGTTCCCCGGAAGGCCCGGGTGCCGGAGCGGGATGTCGAGCGCACCATGACGTTCGCCGCCCTCGCCCAGGCACCGGACCGGCGGAGAACCGAGGCCCGGCTGCTCGCCCTCGTCGTCCTGATCACGGTCTTCGGCTACACCTACACCGGTCTGTCGATGCGCGGCCTGCACCCCGGCGGACTGGCCGTCTTCACCGCCGGCATGCTGTTCATGACGCTGGTCCCACATCTGGTCCTGCGCCGCTACGCGCCCCGCGCCGATCCGCTGATCCTGCCGCTGGCCACCCTGCTGACCGGAATCGGCCTGGTGCTGCTGCACCGCCTCGACCTCACCTACGCACAGACCCCCCGGCTGAAGACCGCCCAGGCGGCCAACGGCCAGCTGCTGTGGACGGTGATCGGGGTGATGGTCTGCCTCGCCATCCTGCTGCTGCTGCGCGACCACCGCATCCTCCAGCGCTACATCTATCTGACGATGGTGATCGCGCTGGTGCTGCTGATGGCACCGGCCTTCTTCGGCGCCGATATGTACGGCGCCAAGCGCTGGATCCTGCTGGGGCCGCTGTCGTTGCAGCCCGGCGAGTTCGTGAAGATCATGATCTCGGTGTTCTTCGCGGGCTATCTCACCGTCAACCGCGACGCCCTGGCACTGGCCGGCCGCCGCGTCATGGGCATCCAGCTGCCCCCGGGACGGCAGCTCGCGCCGATCTTCACGATCTGGGCGATCAGCCTGCTGGTGCTGATCTTCGAACGCGACCTGGGCACTTCGCTGATCTTCTTCGGCGTCTTCGTGATCATGCTCTACATGGCCACCGACCGCACCAGTTGGGTGGTGTGCGGCCTGCTGATGGCCACGGTCGGCGCGGCCGTGGTCGGCTCCCTCGAACCACATGTCCACGGCCGGGTCACCGCCTGGCTCGACCCGATGCGGGCCTTCACCAAGGAGGGCCAGGCCGAGCACATGTCCAACCAGCTCGCCGAGGCCCTGCTCAGCTTCGGCAGCGGCGGCATCAGCGGCAGCGGCCTCGGCCAGGGCCACCCCGAACTGATCGGCTTCGCCGGCAACAGCGACTTCATCCTCACCACCGTCGGCGAGGAGCTGGGCCTGGCCGGGGTCATGGCCGTGATCATGCTCTACGTCCTGCTGGCCCAGCGCGGCCTCCGCGTCGGCCTGAGCGCCCGCGACCCCTTCGGCAAACTCCTGGCCGTCGGCCTCTCCGGCGCGCTCCTCCTCCAGGTCTTCGTCGTCTCCGGCGGCGTCACCGGCCTCATCCCCCTCACGGGCAAGGCCCTCCCCTTCCTCGCCAAGGGGGGCTCCTCGTTGGTCGCCAATTGGGTCATGGTGGCCTTGCTTTTGCGGATCAGCGACCGTGCGCAAAGGCGGCGTGAGCCGCTTTAATTCCCACGTTTTCGGCTTTCCCGCCGTCTGGGACCTCGCCGCTTGTAGCCCGCTTCGCGGTGCCCCCGCCGGTCCGCTGCGCTTTGCCTCTCGCCGTTGCGCCTGCGGCGGGCCGGGTCCGCTGCGCGGGGCTGTCGGGGTGCGGTGACGGGCCTGCGCGGGTGGGGGTTTCCGGACTGCTTCGCTTTACGTCCGGAAACCCCCACCCGCTCCGACCCGTCCCCTCCCGTTGAGGGATGGGAGAAACGTTGATCGGGGTTCCCGTAGGTGGTCCGGTGCGCCTTGTCGGTCGCAGTGAACTGGCTACGAGTGGCACGCCCCCACTCACCGTCACTCACTCCCCCAACGGGAGGGGACGGGCCGGAGGGGCCGGTGTGTGGGACGTAAAGCGAAGCAGTCCCACACACCGGCCCCGGAGGTCCGTCACCGCACCCGACACCCACCCAGCCCGCCGCAGGCGCAACGGCGGGGGCACCGCGAAGCGGGCCACAAACGGCGAGCAACACCCACGGCGGGAAAGACAAAAAC
Source organism: Streptomyces sp. P9-2B-2 (assembly GCF_030406865.1). Lineage (NCBI taxonomy): Bacteria > Bacillati > Actinomycetota > Actinomycetes > Kitasatosporales > Streptomycetaceae > Streptomyces > Streptomyces sp. P9-2B-2. The sequence goes on from NZ_CP129126.1 coordinate 4,017,800, forward strand.
GTGGGAGGACAATGACACCGTGAATGACGGAGACACCTTCGCCGACCTCCTCGCCCCGGAGGGACAGGCCCTGCTGGCCGAGTTGCGGGATCACGACCCGGCGGATGAGCTGGCGGCAGCCACCCGGCTACGGCGGGCGCACCCCGCGGCGCTGGTATCGGCCGCGCTGGGGCAGGCGCGGTTGCGACAGCGGGCGGTGGCGAAGTTCGGGGCGGACGCCTGGCGGATGTACTTCACGCCGAACGGGGTGGAGCAGTCCACCCGCGCCACGGTGGCGGCGCACCGCGCGACCCGGCTCGCCGCGCTGGGCGTGCGTTCGCTGGCCGATCTGTGCTGCGGTATCGGCGGGGACGCGATCGCCCTGGCGCGTGCCGGGATCCGGGTGCTGGCGGTCGACCGTGACCCGCTGGCCTGTGCGGCGGCGCGGGCCAACGCGGAGGCGCTGGGGCTCGCGGAGCTGATCGAGGTGCGCTGTGCGGATGTGACGGAGGTGGATACGGCCGGGTATGACGCGGTGTTCGTCGATCCGGCGCGGCGCAGCAAGGCGCGGGGTGGCCGGATTTTTGACCCCGAGGCGTACTCGCCGCCGCTGTCCTGGGCCGTCGAGGCGGCCCGTAAGGCACCGGTCGCGGCGTTGAAGATCGCGCCGGGGGTGCCGCACGAGGCGCTGCCGGAGGACGCCGAGACGGAGTGGATCTCGGACGGGGGCGACGTCAAGGAAGCCGTGGTGTGGTTCGGCGCGGCGGGGGACGGGGCGGACCGCGTCACGCCCGGCGGCCGCCGGGCCACACTGCTGCCGGCCGGGGACTCGCTGCTGGGCGCGGGGCTGCCGGACCCCGAGCCGGGGCCGGTCGGCGACTGGCTGTACGAGCCGGACGGCGCGGTGATCCGGGCCCATCTGGTCGCGGATGTCGCGGAGCAGCTCGACGGCCGGCTGCTCGATCCGACCATCGCGTACATCACCGCGGACCGGCTGACGGCCACCCCGTACGCGACGGCCTACGCGATCACCGATGTGCTGCCGTTCCACGTCAAGAAGCTCAAGGCGCTGCTGCGGGAGCGCGGGGTCGGGATCGCAGTGATCAAGAAGCGCGGCTCGGCGGTGGAGCCGGAGGAGCTGCGCAAGAAGCTGAAGCTCGGCGGCGGCCGCGCGTCCTGCACGATCTTCCTCACCCGGGTCGCCGGCGCCCCCACGATGCTGCTGGGGCACCCGGCCACGGACCCGGTCACGCCAGGTCGGTGAGGTCCTCGGCGTAGATCTGGGAGAGCGGCTGCGGGCCGATGTACTGCTGGCAGGTGCACTGGCCGGCCTCGTACTGCACCGGCTTGTGGTCGGCGTCCCAGGCGACCGCCATCTCCACCCGCTCATGGCACTTGCCCTTTTTGTCATGCTTGGCGAGGTGGTGGGTGCACCCGCACACCGGCTCCGGCGGCTTCTGGGCGGCGGCCAGCTCCTGCCGCTGTTGGCGGGCGGTCTCCAGGCGCTCCATCTTGCGTTCGTGCCGGGTGCGCAGCGCGGTGCGGGCGGTGTCGGCGACCTTCGCGAAGCCGCCCGCCATGAAGAAGATGAAGACCCACCAGAACCAGTCCACAGCCTGCCGCCTCCCCACTCGCACACTCGGTGCCCCAGTCAGGGTAAGACCTGGGGCCGGACAGCGGGCCGGGGGCGGCGTAAGGACTCGCAGAAGGACAAAGCGAGTCCTGGCCGGGCCTCAGGAGTAGAGGTTGTGCTTGCTCATCTCGTGGACGTGGTCATGGTCGTGGGAGTGGCCGTGCGGGTGGGCGGCGTCCTCGGGGGCCTCGCCGGGCACATGCGGCTCGGTGACCGGGAGGGACGAGTCCGCGGAGAGGTCCCAGGCGGAGGCCGGCCGGTTGCGGGCCACCATCTCCGCGCCGAGGGCCGCGACCATCGCACCGTTGTCGGTGCACAGCTTGGGCCGCGGCACCCGCAGGGTGATCCCGGCGTCCTCGCAGCGGCTCTGGGCCATCGCCCGCAGCCGCGAGTTGGCCGCGACCCCGCCGCCGATCATCAGGTGGTCCACGCCGTTGTCCTTGCAGGCCCGGACGGCCTTACGGGTCAGCACGTCCACCACGGCCTCCTGGAACGACGCCGAGACATCCGCCACCGGCACCTCCTCGCCGGCCGCCCGCTTGGCCTCGATCCAGCGGGCCACCGCCGTCTTCAGGCCGGAGAAGGAGAAGTCGTAGACCGGGTCGCGGGGGCCGGTCAGCCCGCGCGGGAAGCGGATCGCGTCGGGGTTGCCCTCGCGGGCGTAGCGGTCGATGACCGGGCCGCCCGGGAAGCCGAGGTGCAGCACCCGCGCGATCTTGTCGAACGCCTCACCGGCCGCGTCGTCGATGGTCGAGCCGAGCGGACGCACGTCGGAGGTGATGTCGGGGGCGAGGAGGAGGGAGGAGTGGCCGCCGGAGACCAGCAGGGCCATCGTCGGCTCGGGCAGCGGGCCGTGCTCCAGCTGGTCGACGCAGATGTGCGAGGCGAGGTGGTTGACGCCGTAGAGCGGCTTGCCGAGGGCGTAGGCGTACGCCTTGGCGGCCGAGACGCCGACCAGCAGCGCGCCGGCCAGGCCCGGTCCCGCGGTGACCGCGATCCCGTCGAGGTCGGAGGCCGCGACCCCGGCGTCCTTCAGGGCGCGCTGGATGGTGGGGACCATCGCCTCCAGGTGGGCGCGGGAGGCCACCTCCGGCACCACGCCGCCGAAGCGGGCGTGCTCGTCGACGCTGGAGGCGACCGCGTCGGCCAGCAGGGTGTGGCCGCGGACGATGCCGACACCGGTCTCGTCGCAGGAGGTCTCGATGCCGAGGACGAGCGGTCCGCCGCGTGAGTCAGCCATGGTTGTCAAGTTCCTTGTACGGAGGGTGCTTCGGAGGAGGTCTGGGTGGTGCGGCGCATCACCAGGGCGTCGTGGTTGCCGGGCTGGTAGTAGCCGCGGCGGAAGCCGATCGGCTCGAAGCCGAAGCGCTCGTAGAGGCGCTGGGCGCGGAGGTTGTCGACCCGGACCTCCAGCAGCACCTCATGGCATTCGAAGTCCGTTGCCGCGTGCAGGAGTTCGGTCAGCAGCCGGGCGCCGAGGCCGCTGCCCCACTGGTCGCGGGCGGTGGCGATGGTCTGGATGTCGCCGGTGCCGTCGACGGCGGCCAGCCCGCCGTAGCCCACCAGCCGGCTCTCCTGCTCGGCGACGAGATACCGGCGGGTGGCGGACGGGCCGCGGGCGTGCGCCAGCTCGGACCAGAACATGCCCGGCGACCAGGCGTCCTCGGGGAACAGCTCGCGCTCCAGCTCCAGCACCGGCGCCAGGTCCCACCAGCGCATCTCGCGCAGCGCGGCCGCCGGCCGGGCGTCGTCGCCGCGCCGGGGGTCCCCCGGGACAGCGTCCGGGGGAGGCGCCGGGGTGCGGGGTTCGGACGACGGGCGGGAACTCACCGGGGAGTGACCACCTTGTAGTTGGCGGGGACCTGGGCGTCCGGACGCCGCAGATACAGCGGCTGCGGCGGCAGCAGCTCCTCCCCCGCCGCGAGCTTCAGCGCGGCCAGGTCGGCCAGCGCGCCGGCGGACTGGTGCTCGGGCGCCTCGCGCCGTACGCCGGTGAAGACCGTGTCGTAGAGCACCGCGCCCGCGCCCACGGCCGGGACGCCGGCCACCTGGTCGGCGAGGTCCGCGGGACGGTCGACGGCCGGGTCGGTCAGCCTTGTGCGGGCATCGGCGTAGCGCGCCCAGTAGACCTCTTTGCGGCGGGCGTCGGTGGCCACGACGAAGGGCTCGGTCAGCCCGGAGGCGTGGGCGAGGCCGTCCAGCGTGCACAGACCGTGCACGGGGACGCCGAGCACGGCCCCGAAGGTGGCGGCGGTCACCAGGCCGACGCGCAGCCCCGTGTAGGGGCCCGGGCCCACGCCGACCACGATGTCGCTGACCGCGTCGAGCTTCTGCCCGGCCTCGGCCAGCACCCGGTCGACGGCGGGCAGCAGCAGTTCGCCGTGCCGGCGCGCGTCCACCTGGCGGGACTCGGCGAGAACGCGGGTGCCGTCATGGAGCGCGACGGTGACGGCGGGGGTGGCGGTGTCAAGAGCTAGCAGCAGCACGTCCTTAAGACTACGGCTCGGCGGGTGGTTCCCGTTCCCGGTGCTACCGTCGCCCCCGTAGCCCAGCAGCAAGCAGCCCGGCCTCCAGGCCCGGGACTCCCCGCCGGCGGCAGGGAGAGGGAGGAAAGGTGGCACAGCGGTGCCCGGTAAGAGCAGCACGATCGTCACCGCGCTGACCACGGCGGCCCTGGTCGTGGTCGGAGTGCTCGGCTACCAGGCCGCGGCGTCCGCCCCGGACACCCTCACCCGGGCCCGCAGCGACGGCCGCCACAGCGCCCCCGAGAAGCACCCGGCCCAGCAGGGCAAGAAGCACAAGACCCCGGCTCCGGCCCCGGTCCCGGCGGCGTCCGGCAAGGGCCAGCGGATCGTCTACTCGCTCGGCGCCAAGCGGGTCTGGCTGGTCACCGCGCAGGACAAGGCGCTGCGGACGTTCACGGTCGCGCCGAGCACCGTCAGCCCGCCGCCGGGCTCCTACGCGGTCGCCTCGCGGTCGGTCAGCGTCACCGGCTCGGACGGGATCGCGATCGAGCACGTGGTGCGGTTCGCCGGTGTCAGCGGGGTCACGGTCGGCTTCAGCGCCGCCGTGGACGGCTCGCGGCCCGACCCGGGTACGGGGAAGAAGACCGGCGGAATCCGTGAGTCGCGTGCGGACGGCAAGGCCATGTGGGACTTCGCGCCCACCGGCACCAAGGTCGTCGTCGTCTCCTGACCGCACGGCGCCCGGCGGGTCCGCTCTTCGCCCCTACGGGCTACGCCGCGTCGCGGCCTCCGGTGGACGCCGGCTCCTCGGACTCCTCCGCCGCCGGCTCCGCGGGCTTGTCCTGACGGGCCTCTTCGGCGGCGTCGGGGGGTGTGGAGACCGCGCTGGCCGCGGCGCCCGCCGCCAGCAGCTCGTTCATCGTCGGCGTCTCGCCGGCGCGCCCGGCCGCCGCGACGGGGCTGCCCTCGCGGCCGTCAGACGGGGGGAAGGGCTGGTGGGCCGACATGGACGCCTCCCGGGGCTCCTGGGGCAACCGACAGAAGCTAGGCTGGCTACTTAGGCTCACCTAACTGGGGTCTCCACCCATGTGACCACGCCCGGTACCAGGTGCGCAACATCTTACCGACGGCTTGTCGGAAACTACCGGACGCCCGGCCGGATCCAGGGCCGGGCCGGGGCGCCGCAGCGGGCGTCGCGCCCCGCCGTCAGCAGGTCTCCAGCGCGGGCAGCCCGGCGTCCGCCCAGCGCGCGCCGTAGCCGGTGACCGTCACCTCGCGTACGTCGTCCGCGTCGGCCTCCAGGGCCGCCGGGCCGTCGTCGCCCACGGCACGGCCGATGACCACATGCAGCCGGTCGTCGGACAGCTCCTCGACCTTGCCCTCGCCCCACTCCACGACCACCACCGACTCCGGCAGCGAGACATCGAGGTCCAGGTCCTCCATCTCGTCCAGCCCGCCGCCGAGCCGGTAGGCGTCGACATGCACCAGCGGGGGGCCGCCGGCCAGCGAGGGGTGGACCCGGGCGATGACGAAGGTGGGAGAGGTGACGGCGCCGCGCACACCCAGGCCCTCGCCCAGGCCGCGGGTCAGCGTCGTCTTGCCGGCCCCCAGCTCACCGGTGAGCAGTACCAGGTCGCCGGGGCGCAGCAGCGGGGCCAGGCGGCGGCCCAACTCCTGCATCTGTTCGGGGGACTTGACGGTGATGTGCGCCATCGCGCCGGTGGTGCTCATGCCGCAAATGGTACGTCCCGCCCGCACCTCCCCGACCACGCCGCTGTGACCGAGGGTCCGCCGCGCCGGCCTGCCGGGTGGCCTGAGCCCCCGGCCAGGCCAGGCGCTCAGGCGCGGGCGTGCCGGGAGCTGCGGGCCGCCGCGCCGGCCCGTTCCACCAGGGACACCAGATGTTCATTGACCAGCTCGGGCCGCTCCAGCATCACCAGATGCCCGGCGCCGGGGACACAGACCAGCTCCGCGTCGGGCAGCACCTCGGCGATCGACCGGCTGTGGTCGGCCGGGGTGATCAGATCGCTCTCCCCGGCGAGCACCAGCGCGGGCACCGCGTCGTACGCCACCAGCGCCTCGGTCTTGTCATGCACCGCGAACGCCGGGAAGAACTCGGCGACCACATCGATCGGGGTCGCCTCGATCAGCCGCTCGCCGAACCGCGCGATGCCCGGGTCCACCTTCTCCGGCGTCCCGAACGAATACCGCTTGATCATCCCGGCGAACAGATCGGCGGTGGCCCGCCGTCCGCGCTCGACGATCTCGCGCTGCCAGCCCAGCGCCTTCAGCACGCCCGGCGCGAGCAAGTGGAAGGCCTTGACGCCCATGGACGGCAGACCGAAGCCGACCTCGCTGAGCCGGCCCGCTGACGTGCCGATCAGGGCCACCCCGACCACCCGCTCCGCGACGTACTCGGGGAACTGGTCGGCCAGCGCCATCACCGTCATCCCGCCCATGGAGTGCCCGACCAGCACGATCGGCCCCTCGGGCACCGCGGCGTCCAGCACCGCCTTCAGGTCCCGGCCCAGCAGATCGATGGTGACCGGTTCCGTGCCGTCGATCTGGCCGTGGCCGCGCGAGGAGCGGCCGTGGCTGCGCTGGTCCCAGTGGACGGTGCGCACCGCGCCGCGCAGCGCGGAGCGCTGGAAGTGCCAGGAGTCCTGGCTCAGGCAGTAGCCGTGGCTGAAGACGACCGTGGGGGCCAGGGCGCGCCGGCCCAGCGCCGCCGACAGCCGCTTGCGCAGACCGCCCTGGGCCTCCTGCGCGGCCCGCGCCTCCTTGCCGCGCACCGGCTTGGCGGACCGGTCGGCCTTGCCGCCCTTGCCGTTCCTGCCCTTGCCCGGGTGGTCGTCCTTCTCCGGCCGGCCCGTCTCCACGCCCGGCTCGTCGACCTCGTAATACAGCTCGGTGCCGTCCTCGGCGATCGCCGCGCCCGGGGTGCCGCGCAGCGTGCCGTACGGGCCGGCGGCGTCCAGTGCGAGCCGGGCCCGGCGGCGCATCCCGCGGCCGACCGTCATCCGCTCTATCGCCACACCGGCCGCGGCGCCCGCCGCGACCACTCCGATCGCGGCACCGGCCACGCCGGCGTGCCGGCCCGCCCGTGCCCAGTTGCCGGCCGCCTCGACGGCCGTCTCGACCGCCTGCGCGGCGGCCTCCTGTCCCTCGGTCATGCCGTACCCCCCGTGAGCGCGCTGTCCCCTTCGGCTTCGCTCCGTATGCCGCTGTCCACATAGACGCGCGGGACCCGGCTTCCGATCCGGGTGACGATCTCGTAGCCGATGGTTCCGGCCACCCTGGCCCAGTCCTCCGCGGTCGGCTCACCGCGGTCCCCCGGGCCGAACAGCACCGCCGGATCACCCGGCTCGGCGCTGTCGCCGCCCAGATCGACCACGAACTGGTCCATCGCGATCCGCCCGGCGACCGTCCGCCACTTGCCGGCGACCAGCACCGGGCCGGTGCCGGAGGCGTGCCGCGGGATGCCGTCCGCGTAGCCGAGCGGGACCAGCGCCAGGGAGGTCTCCCCGGGCGTCGTGTAGTGGTGCCCGTACGACACGCCGTGGCCGCCCGGGACGCGCTTGACCGAGGCGAGCGAGGCCTCCAGCGTCATCGCGGGCCGCAGCCCGAAGTCCTGCGAGGTGCCGACCTCGGGGCTGGGCGAGATGCCGTAGATGCCGATACCGGTACGGACCAGGTCGAAGTGCGCCTCGGGGAGGGTCAGCAGCGCCGGGGTGTTGGCGATATGCCGCACCTCGGGGTGCAGCCCGGCCCGCTCGGCGGTCCGCAACCCCTCCTGGAAGACGGCCAGCTGGGCGGCGATCGAGGGGTGGCCGGGCTCGTCGGCGCAGGCGAAGTGCGACCAGACGCCGCTGACCGTCAGCACACCCTCGGCCTCAGCGGCCCGGGCGGCGGCGGTCAGCTCCGGCCAGTCGGCGGGGGCGCAGCCGTTGCGGCCGAGCCCGGTGTCGATCTTGAGCTGGACACGGGCGGCACGGCCGCACTCCCGGGCCGCAGCGGTCACCTCGCGCAGCGCCCACAGCCCGCTCACCGCGACCTCGATGTCCTGCTCGATGGCCCGGCGCCAGGGGCCGCCCGGCGTCCACAGCCAGCACAGCAGCCGCCCGGTGTCACCGGCCGCCCGCAGCGCGAACGCCTCCTCGGGCAGCGCCGTACCCAGCCAGCCCGCACCGGCCTCACGGGCGGCGCGCGCACAGCGCACCGCTCCGTGTCCATAGCCGTCGGACTTGACCACGGCCATCAGCTCTGCCCGGGGTGCGCGATCCCGCAGGGCACGCACATTCGACCGCACGGCGGCGAGGTCGATGGTGGCGCGGGCGCGCTTCGCTGTCTCGTTCATCCCCCTCAGTGTCGCAGGCGACGCCGCGGGGCCCCGTGGGACGGGCGCGGAAAGCGTGCTCACACGCCGGGCTTCCGCCCCCAGACGTACACGGTGTCGCCCTGCCTCAGCACTTCCCACGCCCGCCGCGCGTCCGTCATGGTGAGGTTGACGCAGCCGTGCGAGCCGGCCCCCGAGAAGATGTCCTCGTAGACGCCGTGCAGCGCCTCTCCGCGGTCGAAGAACTGGGCGTAGGGCATCCGCGTGCCGTAGAGGTTCGAGATGTGGTGCCGGTGGCGCAGATAGATCCGGTACGAGCCGGTGCGGGTCTCCATGGTCGGCGCACCGGACCGGATCGCCACCGGTTCGAGGATCACCTGGCCGCCCTGCTGCACCCACATCAGCTGCCGGTTCAGGTCGACACACGCGGTCCGCTGGGCGAGAGCGGGGCAGTGCCCGGCCCGGTTGGGGTCCTTCCTGGCCCGCATCACCCGCACGATCGCCCCCGTGACCGGGCCCGCGAAACCGGTCGCCGGCGCGATGCGGTGGGACTGCTGGAACCGCCGGATCGCCCGGCAGTCCCCCGTGCTCTGCCGCCCGTCCACCTGCCGCCCCAGGTAGCGCTCCGCCTGCCGCTGGTAGGGCCCGGTGGAGGCGCTGCACCGGGCCGCCCGGTTGGCGGGCGCCACTTCGGACCGCGGCACGTACTCGATGTGCCGGGGCCGGGTGGTCTCCCGTACCGCGCGCGGCAGCCCGGGAACCAGGGCGGGCAGACGGTACGCGGCGGACGGGGACGCCACGGTGGGCGACGGCGCCACGGCCACCGCGGGCTGCCCGGCAACGAGGAGCGAGGCGCAGACCAGCAACGCCGAAAGGGTGCGTTTCATGCCCTCACGCATGCCGTGGGCGCGCGGCCATACCGCCCGCCGGGCACCAGGTTCGCCCTGGTGCCCGCACCGTTCCCCCGCGGGGCGTAACGCCGCCCCGGCAGCTGTCAGTGCGTCACATCACGCCAGGCGGTGCCCAGATGGGCGGCGACCTCGGAGGCCAGGATGGGCGCGCCGTCCGGCCCGGCCGCGCGGCGCGCCGCCAGCCCGTGCAGATACGCGCCGACGGATCCGGCGTCCCGCGCGGGCAGTCCCGCGGCGAGCAACGACCCGGTCACCCCCGAGAGCACATCCCCGCTCCCGGCCGTCGCCAGCCAGCCGGTCCCGGTGGGGTTGACCCGTACGGGACCGTCCGCCTCCGCCACCAGCGTCGTCGAGCCCTTGAGCAGCACCGTGGCCCCGTAGCGCGCCGCCAACTCCCGTACGGAGGCCAGCCGCGCCGCCTCGACCTCCTCGCGCCCGCGCCCGAGCAGCGCGGCGGCCTCCCCCGCGTGCGGCGTCAGCAAGGTCTCTGCCCTACGCTCGCGGACCCGCTCCGGCGTCAGGAAGCGCAGGCCGTCCGCGTCCACCAGCAGCGGCACATCCGCCGCCAGCACATCCTCCAGCGCGTCCGCCTCGTCCCCGATGCCGGGCCCGATCACCCACGCCTGCACCCGGCCGGCCTTGTCCGGCGGCCCGGGATGCACCAGCGTCTCCGGGAAGCGCGCCAGCACCGCGTCGGCGGCCGGGCCGACATACCGCACGGCCCCCGCGCCGCCCCGCAGCGCGCCCGCCACCGCGAGCACCGCCGCCCCCGGATACCGCGCGGACCCGGCGACCACCCCGACCACGCCCCGCCGGTACTTGTCGCTCTCGGGCGCCGGACGCGGCAGCAGCTCCGCCACGTCCGTGTGCTGCAACGCCTCCAGTTCGGCCTCCTGCGGCAGCGTGAGCCCGATGTCGACCAGCCGCAGCGCCCCGGCCCGGTCCCGCGCCGGATCGATCAGCAGCCCCGGCTTGTACGCGCCGAACGTCACCGTCGCATCGGCCCGTACGGCGTCCCCGTGCACCTCGCCGCTGTCCGCGTCCACCCCGCTGGGCAGATCGACCGCGACCACCGGCGCCGACTCCCATGCCGCCCGCGCGAGTTGCGCGGCCTCCGGTCGCAGCCCGCCGCGCCCGCCGATCCCGACGATGCCGTCCACGACGAGGTCGGCCCGGCCGATGTCCCGCGGTGCGTCGCCCGAAACACGCCCCCCGGCGGCCCGCAGCGCGGCCAGTCCACCCTGGTGGGCCCGTTCGGGCGAGAGCAGCACCGCCGCCACCCCGGCTCCCCGCCGGGCCAGCCGGGCGCCGGCGTACAGCGCGTCCCCGCCGTTGTCACCGCTGCCCACCAGCAGCACCACCCGGCTGCCGTACACCTTGCCCAGCAACTCCCCGCAGGCCACGGCCAGTCCGGCGGCCGCCCGCTGCATCAGGGCCCCTTCGGGCAGCCGGGCCATGAGCGCGCGCTCGGCGGCCCGTACGGTCTCCACGCTGTAGGCAGTCCTCATGCCGCCAAGTCTCGCCCCTCACCTGCCAGGTGCGGGGGATTTCCCCCCGCCCGAGGACGGCGCCCGCCACGACGGACCGGACAGGCGCCGTACCGGCTCACCCCTCGGCGATCACCACGGCGGAGGCGACCCCCGCGTCATGGCTCAGCGACACATGCCACGACCGGACCCCGAGCTCCGCCGCCCGCGCCTCGACCGTGCCCTGCACCCGCAGCCGCGGCTGCCCGCTGTCCTCGACGTACACCTCGGCATCGGTCCAGTGCAGCCCGGCCGGTGCCCCGAGCGCCTTGGCCAGCGCCTCCTTGGCGGCGAACCGCGCGGCCAGGGAGGCGATGCCCCGCCGTTCGCCGCTCGGCAATATCAGCTCGTCCTCGATGAACAGCCGGTGCGCCAGCTCCGGCGTGCGCTCCAGCGCCGCGCCGAAGCGGTCGATCTCGGCGACATCGATCCCCACCCCGATGATCACTCCACCGTCACCGACTTGGCGAGGTTGCGCGGCTGGTCGACCTCGTTGCCACGGGCGGTGGCCAGCTCACAGGCGAAGACCTGCAACGGGACGGTCGACACCAGCGGCTGGAGCAGCACCGGCGTCCGCGGGATCCGGACGAGGTGGTCGGCGTAGGGCACGACGGTCTCGTCGCCCTCCTCCGCGATGACGATGGTCCGCGCGCCCCGGGCCCGGATCTCCTGGATGTTCGACACGATCTTGTCGTGCAGCACGGACCGCCCGCGCGGCGACGGCACCACGACGACGACCGGCAGATCGTCCTCGATCAGCGCGATCGGCCCGTGCTTGAGCTCCCCGGCCGCGAAGCCCTCCGCGTGCATGTACGCCAGCTCCTTGAGCTTCAGCGCACCCTCCAGCGCCACCGGATAGCCCACATGCCGCCCGAGGAACAGCACGGTGTTCTTGTCGGCGAGCGAGCGCGCCAGCTCCCGTACCGGCTCCATCGTGCCGAGCACCTGCTCGACCTGGGTGCCGATGGCGGCCAGTTCACGCACCACCGCCCGGATCTCGTCGCCCCACTTCGTGCCCCGCACCTGCGCGACGTACAGCGCCACCAGGTAGCAGGCCACCAGCTGGGTCAGGAACGCCTTCGTCGACGCCACCGCCACCTCGGGCCCGGCGTGCGTGTACAGCACCGCGTCCGACTCCCGCGGGATGGTCGAGCCGTTCGTGTTGCAGATGGCGAGCACCTTCGCGCCCTGCTCACGGGCGTGCCTCAGCGCCATCAGGGTGTCCATCGTCTCGCCGGACTGGCTGATGGCGATCACCAGCGTGTGCCGGTCCAGGATCGGGTCGCGGTAGCGGAATTCGCTGGCCAGCTCGGTCTCGCAGGGGATCCGCGTCCAGTGCTCGATCGCGTACTTGGCGATCATCCCCGCGTGGTACGCCGTCCCGCAGGCCACGATGACGACCTTGTCGACCTCGCGCAGCACCTCCGGCGGGATCCGCACCTCGTCCAGCGACAGCACGCCCGACGCGTCGATCCGCCCCAGCAGCGTGTCCGCGACGGCCTTCGGCTGCTCGGCGATCTCCTTGAGCATGAAGTAGTCGTAGCCGCCCTTCTCGGCGGCCGAGGCGTCCCAGTCGACGTGGTACTCGCGCACCTCGGCGGGCGCCCCGTCGAAGTCGGTGACCGTCACGGCCTCCCGGCGCAGCTCCACGACCTGGTCCTGGCCCAGCTCGATCGCCTCGCGGGTGTGCGCGATGAACGCCGCCACATCGGAGGCCAGGAACGCCTCGCCGTCCCCGACGCCCACCACCAGCGGCGAGTTCCGGCGCGCCCCGACGACCACATCCGGCTCATCGGCATGCACCGCGACCAGCGTGAACGCGCCCTCCAGCCGCCGGCACACCTGCCGCATCGCCTCGGCCAGCTCACCGCACGACGAATAGCACTCGGCGAGCAGATGCGCCACGACCTCGGTGTCCGTCTCGGACGCCAACTCGTGCCCGCGGTCGGTGAGTTCGGCGCGCAGCCCGGCGAAGTTCTCGATGATGCCGTTGTGCACGACCGAGACCCGGCCGGCGTTGTCCAGATGCGGATGGGCGTTCTCGTCGGTGGGCCCGCCGTGCGTGGCCCACCGGGTGTGCCCGATCCCCGTCGAACCGGCCGGCAGCGGACGGTCCGCCAGCTCCTTCTCCAGGTTGGCCAGTTTCCCGGCCTTCTTGGCCGCCGCCAGCCCACCATCGGCCAGCACGGCGACCCCCGCCGAGTCATACCCGCGGTACTCCAGCCGCTTCAGCCCGGCCAGGACGACGTCAAGGGCGCTCTGCCCGCCCACATATCCCACGATTCCGCACATGGAGGCAGCGTACGCGCCACCTCCCGCACCACGGCGGTACGGCAACGCGCCCGTACCGCCGCCCCGAGGTCACCGCCCGCCGCGGGGCGCAGGTTCCGGAAGGAAGCCCTTCAGATACCGCGCACGACTGTCATTCATCACCAGGCGCGCCATGAACAGCACGCAGAACGCGGCGACGCCCAGCGCGAACGACACCCAGCGCCCCACACCGAAGGCGACGACACCGAGCGCGAGCACCCCCGACATCACCCACCACAGCCCCTCGGCGTGCAGCTTCGGATCCCAGGCCGGGTACGTACGGATCGCCCGCAGGCGGTCTCCCCCGGGGAGGGACGCGGCGGTCGGCACGGCGGTGCCCTCCGGACGGTCCGAGGCCCGGCCGGCCGTGAGATCACCACGCAGACACCGCTGCCCCTCCAGCACCACCATCGCGCGCGCCCGGAGCGGGCCGGGGTGCTCTGCCGCCCGTTGCTCCCAATAGAGCCGCGCCGGAAGGCCGTTGATCTCCCGGGACAGGTGCGACGGATCGATCACCGGGTCGAGCAGCACATCCAGGTGCTCCCCACCGGCCCCTTCGAGCTTCAGCACAGGCCGCAGCCGGCAGAACACCACGCCCTGGTAGCCCTTGGTACTGTCCTCCGCCACCGCCACGCTCCGCACGGTGACGGGCGCGGCCCGGCACCAGCCCTTCTTCAGCGGACGCCGCAAGCCCCGGGACGCCCGGGAAAATCCGCCGAAGACGGTGCCCAGGCACAGCGCCAGACCCGCCGCCACCAGCACGACGGCGAGGACGCCGCCCGGCGCGGACCCGCCCGCCTTCGCCCGCAGGGCGTCCCGGTCGCTGTCGACGAGCACACCGAGCTCCGCCGAGGAGGGCGCGAAGAGGGCCCAGACCCGGTCACCGCGCTCCGTACGGCGCTCCGAGCTGAAGGCGGCCCGCTCGGACCTGGTTCCGGCGTCGAACGGTACGGCGACCCGGGCGACCACCTCGTAGTGGCCGGAGTGCTTCTGCCGCACATACTCGGCGGAGAGCACCGTCCGGACGGACACCGCGCGGATGCCGCCGTCGGCCTCGGTGATCCGCGCGGCTTCGGGTGAGTAGGCGAGGGCCCCGTACAGGAACAGCCCCACGGGCACCGCCGCCGCCCACAACCCGGCGACGGACCACCCGTAGTTGCGGGCAGGCCACCAGAACCGGCTGCTCCCCGCCCCCGCCGCGCGCGGAACCGGGCCGCGCCGCAGGCACACCAGCGCGCCCACGAGTCCCGCCACGGTCAGGGCGAGACAGCCAAGCAGATCCCAGCGCGGCAGCGCCGCCGCGGGCCGTATCAACACCCGCGCCACGGCGGCCAGTACGCCCGCGGCGGCCACCGTGAAGCAGGCAGGGATCACGCGGGTCCGAGTCATCTGAAAGGTCCTTCACGCCGCGCTCACGAGGAGCCGACCGGACCGCCGGGCTCACTCTTTCCGGTCATGAGCATGGCCGATGACTCCGCGGTTCCGGGGACGCACCCCCGCACCGCACGGCAGGGCCCGCGCGCCCAGGCCCCTCAGTACCCCCGCGATATCCGCACGTGCGCCTCCCGCACCGTCTCCAAGGACTCCTCGTCCGCCTCGGCGTCCCCGCCGGGCCCGCCGCCCGGCTCGTAGCGCTCCAGGAAATCGGCGAGATCCTCGCCCAGGTCCTCGTCCGGCAGTTCCTCGGCCAGCTCGGCGTACACCTGGGCGGCGAAGCCGTCCGTCATGCAGTCCGGACCGGTGTGGTCCGCGCCGGCGCTTCTCCCCCACGGCCGATGTCCCAGCAGACCGGCCTTACGCGTGCGCACCCGAACCCCCCTGATTCGTCCGCGGCCCGGCTCCGGGCCCTTCCCCGCCGCTGACCGTACCGGGCAATATCAACCCGGTACAGACAGGGTGGCTGAGATTCACCCAAGCCCACCCCGACATCCACAAGACCACCTTCCGGCGCCCGGCGGGCCACCCCGAGATGAACGGCGGGTGGCGGCTGCGCACAATGGGCGCGTGCCCCAGACGACCGATCCGCAGCAACGACGCCGCGCCGACAGCTCCCCGTACGTCGATCTGACGCGCGCACAGTGGAGCGCCCTGCGGGAGAAAACCCCGCTGCCCCTGACGGCCGATGAGGTCGAACAGCTGCGTGGCCTGGGCGATGTCATCGA
The DNA here is from genome assembly GCF_030406865.1 of Streptomyces sp. P9-2B-2. Lineage (NCBI taxonomy): Bacteria > Bacillati > Actinomycetota > Actinomycetes > Kitasatosporales > Streptomycetaceae > Streptomyces > Streptomyces sp. P9-2B-2. Next base: position 4,033,122 of record NZ_CP129126.1, read on the forward strand.
CCTCGACGAGGTACGCGATGTCTATCTCCCGCTGTCCCGGCTCCTCAACCTCTACGTCGGCGCCACCAGCAATCTGCGCGGTGCGCTGAACACCTTCCTCGGCGACGCGGGCGGCGGCCCCCAGCCCGGCACCCCGTTCGTCATCGGGGTCGCGGGCAGCGTGGCGGTCGGCAAGTCCACCACCGCCCGGCTGCTCCAGGCGCTGCTGGCCCGCTGGCCCGAGCACCCACGCGTCGAGCTGGTCACCACCGACGGCTTCCTCTTCCCCAACGCCGAACTGCACCGGCGCGGTCTGATGTCCCGTAAGGGCTTCCCCGAGTCCTACGACCGGCGGGCGCTGACCCGCTTCGTCGCGGCGGTGAAGTCCGGCAAGGCCCAGGTCACCGCGCCGGTCTACTCCCACCTGATCTACGACATCGTGCCGGGCGAGCAGCTGACCGTGCAGCGCCCCGACATCCTCATCGTCGAGGGCCTGAACGTCCTCCAGCCGGCCCTGCCCGGCAAGGACGGCCGCACCCGCCTCGGGCTCGCCGACTTCTTCGACTTCTCCGTCTACGTCGACGCCCGCACCGAGGACATCGAGAAGTGGTACCTCGGCCGCTTCCGCAAGCTGCGCGAGACCGCCTTCCAGAACCCGTTCTCGTACTTCCGCAAGTACACCCAGGTCTCCGAGGACGAGGCCCTCGACTACGCCCGGAAGATGTGGCGGACCATCAACAAGCCCAACCTGCAACAGAATGTGGCCCCGACCCGCGGCCGCGCCAACCTGGTGCTCCGCAAGGGGCCGGACCACAAGGTGCAACGGCTGTCGTTGCGCAAACTCTAGGGAGTGCGAACACCGTGCTGCATCTGCGCCTGATCGTCCCCGCGGACCGTACGGACGAGGTGCTCCAGCTGCTGGAGCGGACCGTCGGGACCACCCATCTCGTCGTGCTGAGCGGGGCGGCCCGGGAGCCGCGGGGCGATGTGGTGCTGTGCGATGTCGCCCGGGAGGCCGGTGACGGACTGCTGGCCCAGCTGCGGGAGATGGGCCTCGACCGGAGTGGTTCCATCGCGCTGGAGCACATCGATCTGTCGCTGTCCCGGCGGGCCGACCGGGCGGCGGACGAGGCCCCCGGCGAGGGCGCGGACGCCGTGCTGTGGGAGTCGCTGACCGACGCCACCCACGAGGAGTCGACGCTCTCGGCCACCTACCTCGCGTTCCTGACCCTCGCGACGATGATCGCGGCCTGCGGTGTGGTCCTCGACAACGCCATCCTGATCGTCGGCGCGATGGCGGTCGGCCCCGAGTTCGGCCCGCTGGCGGGCATCTCCACGGCCCTGGTCCGGCGCGCTCCGCGGCCGGCCTGGCGCTCGCTGGTGGCGCTGGTCGTCGGCTTCGTCGTGGCCATGGTGCTGACCTGCGGCTTCAGCTACTTCATGGATGCGGTGGGGCTGTTCACCGAGCACCGGGTCAAGGGCCCGCGGCCCAATACGTCGTTCATCTGGCAGCCGGACTGGATGTCGTTCGTGGTGGCCTTCCTCGCCGGCGTCGCCGGCACCCTCTCGCTGACCTCGGCGAAGTCCGGCGCCCTGGTGGGCGTGGCGATCTCCGTGACGACCGTGCCCGCCGCCGCCAACGCCGCCGTCGCCTTCACCTACGGCGACTACGCGCAGACCTGGGGCTCCGTCGGCCAGCTCGGGCTGAACATGGTGGGCATCGTGATCGCCGGCACCCTCACCCTGGCCACCCAGAAGCTCCTGTGGGCCCGGCACGGCACCCTCCCGGTCGCCGGCTAGCGACCGGAACGGGCCCGTCCCGGACCGGAGACGGTCTCCCCCGCAGCGGACGGCCCCGCCCCGTACCGGAAACGGCCTCGCCCCGAGGCGGCAAGGTGCCACCCCGGGGCGAGGCCGTTTTTGCCTCAACGGCGGCCGCGGCCACCGCCTGCGGCACTCATCCCAGCGCCGACTTGACCGCGTCCGCCAGCCGCTCGGCCACCGCACGGGCCTGCTCGATGTCCGCCGCCTCCACCATGACCCGCACCAGCGGCTCCGTACCGGACGGCCGCAGCAGCACCCGCCCGGTGGCGCCCAGCTCGCGCTCCGCCTCCGCGACCGCCGCGGTCACCTCGGGCGAGGTGGCCACCCGGGACTTGTCGACGTCGGGGACGTTGATCAGGATCTGCGGCAGCCGCTCCATGACGCCCGCCAGCTCGGCCAGCGGCTTGCCGGTCGTGGCGACCCGGGCGGCCAGCATCAGACCGGTCAGCGTGCCGTCGCCGGTGGTGGCGTGGTCCAGCACGATGACGTGCCCGGACTGCTCGCCGCCCAGCGCGAGGCCGTGCGCCTTCATCTCCTCCAGGACGTAGCGGTCGCCGACCGCGGTCTGGACGAGGTCGATGCCCGCGCCCTCCATGGCCAGCTTGAAGCCGAGGTTCGACATCACGGTGGCGACCACGATGTTCTTGCGCAGCGTGCCCGCCTCGCGCATCCCGAGCGCCAGGACGGCCAGGATCTGGTCACCGTCGATCTCGTTGCCCGCGTGGTCCACGGCCAGGCAGCGGTCCGCGTCGCCGTCGTGGGCGACACCCAGGTCAGCGCCGTGCTCGACCACGGCCGCCCGCAGCAGCTCCAGGTGCGTCGAGCCGCAGCCGTCGTTGATGTTCAGGCCGTCGGGGTCGGTGCCGATCGTGATGACGTCGGCGCCGGCCCGGGCGAACGCCTCGGGCGAGACCCGCGCCGCCGCGCCGTGGGCGCCATCGATGACGATCTTCAGCCCGTCCAGGCGGTTGGGCAGCACGCCGACGAGGTGCGCGACATAGTTGTCGAAGCCCTCGTCATAGACGGTGACCCGGCCCACACCGGCACCGGTCGGCCGCTCCCAGGGCTCGCCGGAGCTGTGCGCGCGGTAGGTCCGCTCGATCCGGTCCTCCAGCTCGTCGGCGAGCTTGTGGCCGCCGCGGGCGAAGAACTTGATGCCGTTGTCGGGCATCGGGTTGTGGCTGGCGGAGAGCATCACGCCGAGGTCCGCACCGAGCGAGCCGGTCAGATACGCGACCGCCGGGGTCGGGAGCACGCCCACCCGCAGCACGTCCACACCGGCGCTGGCCAGGCCCGCGACGACCGCGGCCTCCAGGAACTCACCGGACGCGCGGGGATCGCGTCCGACCACCGCCACCGGCCGGTGCCCCTCGAAGGTGCCGACTTCCGCGAGCACATGCGCCGCAGCGACCGACAGACCGAGCGCCAGCTCCGCCGTCAGATCCGCATTGGCGACGCCGCGCACACCGTCCGTGCCGAAGAGTCGTCCCACTGGTGTCCTCCGAGTAGATGAGCTTGGACCAGAGCATTAAGTCCAGGTATACGCCCCTGGTCCCGGATAGCCGAACGCCCCGGCAGCACGGAGGTGCCACCGGGGCGTTCGCCAAGATGCTGCACAGTGCAGCACGCGCGATTAGCGCTTGCTGTACTGCGGCGCCTTACGGGCCTTCTTGAGACCGGCCTTCTTGCGCTCGACCGCACGGTCGTCACGCTTGAGGAACCCGGCCTTCTTGAGCGCACCGCGGTTGTTGTCCACGTCCGCCTCGTTCAGCGCACGGGCCACGCCCAGGCGCAGCGCACCGGCCTGGCCGGAGATGCCGCCACCGGAGATGCGGGCGACGACGTCGTAGCGGTTGTCGAGCTCGAGCACCTTGAAGGGCTCGTTGACTTCCTGCTGGTGCACCTTGTTGGGGAAGTAGCCCTCAAGGGTGCGACCGTTGATCTTCCACTGACCGGTGCCCGGAACGATCCGGACGCGGGCGATGGCGTTCTTGCGACGGCCCAGGCCGGCGGCCGGCTGCGGGTCGCCGAAGCGGGAGGCGAGGGACTCGGAGGTGTACTCCGACTCCACGACCTCGGTCTCGGTGGTGTATTCCTCGACGGCGTCTTCGTTCTCGTTCTCGATGACGGTCTCGGGAGTGGTCTCGGCCACGATGCTCCTCAGAATTCTCTGTCGTCTTAGGGGGTGGCCGGACTTACTGCGCGACCTGGGTGATCTCGAACGGGACCGGCTGCTGCGCAGCGTGCGGGTGCTCGGCACCTGCGTAGACCTTCAGCTTCGAGAGCATCTGACGGCCGAGGGTGTTCTTGGGGAGCATGCCCTTGATGGCCTTCTCGACGGCCTTCTCGGGGTTCTTGTCGAGCAGCTCGTCGTAACGGACCGAACGCAGACCGCCCGGGAAGCCCGAGTGGCGGTAGGCCATCTTCTGGGTCCGCTTGTTGCCGGACAGGTGCACCTTGTCGGCGTTGACGATGATGACGAAGTCACCCATGTCAACGTGCGGCGCGTAGACCGGCTTGTGCTTGCCCCGCAGAAGGGACGCGGCCTGGGTGGCCAGACGGCCCAGGACAACGTCCTGCGCGTCAATGATGTGCCACTGGCGCTGGACATCGCCGGGCTTGGGGCTGAACGTACGCACGTCTTAGCCTTCGCTTCTTAAGTGAATGGGTCCTGTACTGGTCGCCGTGACCGATCCCGCAGCAGGGCGGCACTACGGGTGACGCAACCCGATCGTCCGCCGCTGGTTATCGGCCCAGGGACCGCGTAAGGGCCCCTCACGTGAGATAGAGCAAGCCAATACGCATAACGAACCAGCAGAATACCGGGCCGTCCCCAGCGGGGTCAAAACGCCCCCCGAACCGGCGTGCGGTCCGGGGGCCCGGCCTACCGCTTCCGCTCCACCCGCCGCTCGTCCCACACCGGCTCCGACGTCTCCCGCACCAGCCCGTCCGAGCCGAAGACCAGGAACCGGTCGAAGGACTTCGCGAACCACCGGTCGTGGGTGACCGCCACCACGGTGCCGTCGTACGCCTCCAGCCCCTCCTGAAGCGCCTCCGCCGACTCCAGGTCCAGGTTGTCGGTCGGCTCGTCGAGCAGCAGGGCGGTCGTCCCGGACAGCTCCAGCAGCAGGATCTGGAAGCGCGCCTGCTGGCCGCCGGAGAGCCGCTCGAAGCGCTGCTCGGCCTGTTTCTCCAGCTCATAGCGGCGCAGCGCGGACATGGCCTGGCCCTTGTCCTTGGCGTGTTCGGTCCACAGGATGTCGAGCAGGGGGCGGCCCATCAGCTCGGGGTGGGCATGCGTCTGCGCGAAGTGCCCGGGGACGACCCGGGCGCCCAGCTTCCAGGCGCCGGTGTGCGGGACGGGATTCTCCTCGTCCCCGGCCAGCAGCCGCAGGAAGTGCGACTTGCCGGAACCGTTGGAGCCGAGGACCGCGACCCGCTCGCCGTAGAAGATCTCCAGGGAGAAGGGCCTCATCAGGCCGGTGAGCTCCAGGTTCTCGCAGGTGACCGCGCGCACGCCGGTGCGCCCGCCGCGCAGCCGCATGGTGATCTCCTGCTCACGCGGCGGCTCCGGCGGCGGCCCGGCCTCCTCGAACTTCCGCAGCCGGGTCTGCGCCGCGGCATAGCGCGAGGCCATCTCATGGCTGATCGAGGCGGCCTGCCGCAGCGACACCACCAGCTTCTTCAGCTGGGCGTGCTTCTCGTCCCAGCGCCGCCGCAGCTCCTCGAAGCGGGCGAAGCGCTCCTTGCGTGCCTGGTGGTAGGTGCCGAAGCCGCCACCGTGCACCCAGACGTCGGAGCCCGCCGGGCCCGGCTCCACGCTGACGATCTTCTCCGCGGCACGGGCCAGCAGCTCCCGGTCGTGCGAGACGAACAGCACCGTCTTACGGGTCTGCCGCAGCTGCTCCTCCAGCCACCGCTTGCCCGGCACGTCCAGATAGTTGTCCGGTTCGTCCAGCAGCAGCACCTCGTCGGTGCCGCGCAGCAGCGACTCCAGCACCAGCCGCTTCTGCTCACCGCCGGACAGCGTGCGCACCTTGCGCCACTGCGCCTTCTCGTACGGCATCCCCAGCGCCGCCGTCGTGCAGATGTCCCAGGCGGTCTCGGCCTCGTAGCCGCGGGCCTCGGCCCAGTCGCTGAGCGCCTGGGCGTAGGCCATCTGCGCGGCCTCGTCGTCGTCCTCGGCGGTCATGATCGCCAGCTCGGCGGCGTCCACCGCAGCGGCCGCCTCCCTGATCCGCGGCTGCGCCACGGAAATCAGCAGGTCACGCACGGTGCGCTCGTCCCGTACGGAGCCCACGAACTGCGGCATCACCCCCAGCCCGCCGCTGACCGTCACCGCCCCGCCGTGCGGCTGGAGCTCCCCCGCGATCAGCCGCAGCAGCGTCGTCTTCCCGGCCCCGTTGGCCCCCACCAGTGCGACCGACGCGCCCTCCCCCACGCGGAAGGACACATCTCCCAGCAGGACCCTCCCGTCCGGCAGGTAGTACTCCAGATGTCCGGCCTCAAGATGTCCCATGAACGGGATTGTGACCGGCCTCCAAGGCTTCTACCAACCCCATTAGGATGCGCGGCATGAGCTTTGGGCAAGGCGGGCCGTTCGACGGCCCCGGGGGTTCTTCGTCGTCCACGCCGGACTGGGGCGCACTCGCCGAGGAGAGTGCGGCACAGTCCCGCCGCAAGCGTCTGCTGTGGATCGGCGGCGGCGTGCTGGCGGCCCTCGCGGTGGCCGGCATCGTCACCGCCGCCGCCATGACCGGCGGCGCGAAGGGCGGCAGTCCGACGGCGTCGCCCAGCGCGTCCGACGACGCCGCGACGCCGGACGACAAGCCGTCGTTCCCGGACGTCTCCGTCCCGCCCCCGCCCAACCCGCGGGACTACATCTCCGACCCCAAGAAGGACAAGGCGCCGCTGACGCCCGCCACCCTCTTCCCGCAGAAGAGCATGGTCGTCGGTGAGCACACCTACCCCCGCACCAAGACCGCCGGCACCAAGGACTGCACCGCCGCCGCCCAGGGCCCGCTGGTCTCCTCGCTGACCCACAACGGCTGCCGGCAGCTGCTGCGGGCCACGTACGCCAAGGGCGGTGTCGCGGTCACCATCGGCGTCGCGGTCTTCGACTCCCCGGCCCAGGCCACCAAGGTCATGAACGAGAGCAAGGCCAACCTGATGCCGCTGCCCGGCGGCGGCGTCCCCGGGAACTTCTGCCAGGGCACGAAGTGCCGGATGGCGACCAACGCCACCGGCCGCTACGCCTACTTCACGATCGCCGGCTACCTCAACGGCAAGGACGTCATCAACACCGAGACCAAGGCCCGGCAGATCGCCCGGGACGGCGGTGCCTACGCGTTCAGCCAGATCACCCAGCGCGGCAAGGACCAGGCCGCCAAGGCCGCCGAGCAGCAGCTGAAGGAAGCCCGGCGGAAGGCCGGCCAGACCTCCTGACGCCTCCGGTGGCGCCGCCGATCCGGCGGCGCCACCACCGGGCCGCCGCTCAGCAGCAGCCGGCCGCCGGCAGCGTCCGCTTGTTCCGCGCCTCCTGGTTGCGCGCCATCAGCAGCGCGTCGGCCGGATAGCCGACCTCCTCCAGCGTCAGCCCATGGGGCCGTACGACATGCACGGCCGAGTCCCGCACCCCGGCGGCCAGCACCTTGCCCGGCCACTCCACCGGCCGGTGCCCGTCCCCGACGAAGAGCATCGCGCCCACCAGCGACCGCACCATGTTGTGGCAGAAGGCATCGGCCCGCACGGTCGCCGTGATGATCCCGTCGGCCCCGCGCACCCAGCTCAGCTCCTGGAGCGTACGGATCGTCGTCGCGCCCTCCCGCCGCTTGCAGTACGCCGCGAAGTCGTGCTCACCCAGCAGCGGCCGGGAGGCCTCGTTCATCGCCTCGACGTCCAGCTCCCAGTCATGCCACAGCACATGGCCGCGCAGCAGCGGGTCCACCCCGCCGTGGTGATCGGTGACCCGGTACGCATAGCGCCGCCAGATCGCCGAGAACCGCGCGTTGAAGCCGTACGGCGCCTCGGCGAGCCGCCACACCCGCACATCCTTCGGCAGCCGCCCGGCCAGCCGCCGCAGCAGCCTGTCCTGGTGCTCGGCCCACAGCTCCGCGGGCAGATCCACATGCGCCACCTGCCCCCGCGCATGCACCCCGGCGTCCGTCCGCCCGGCCACAGTGAGCTCATACGTCTCCGCGGACCGGGTCACCGTCCGCAGCGCGTCCTCGATCTCCCCCTGGACGGTCCGCCGCCCGCCGGCCTGCTTCGCCCATCCGGAGAAGTCCTTTCCGTCGTACGAAAGGTCCATCCGCACCCGGACAGCGCCCGGCTTCACTTCGTCGCTCACACCAGCAATCCTCTCAAGCCGCGCGGGGACACCCGCGCCCGCATACGAAAGCGGGCCCGCCCCGAAGGGCGGACCCGCTGACGCTCAAGCCGGGACTCAGGCGTCCTTCGACTCCTCGGTCGCCTCGGCAGCCGGGGCCGCCTCCGCGTCCTTGGCCGCACGCTTGGTCGCGGCCTCGGCCTCACCGGTGGCCTGCTGGGCCACGGTCAGCGCCTCCACCAGCTCGATGACGGCCATGGGAGCGTTGTCGCCACGACGGTTACCGATCTTGGTGATACGGGTGTAGCCACCCGGGCGGTTCTCGAACCGCGGGGCGATCTCGGTGAAGAGCGTGTGCACGACGCTCTTGTCCGAGATCAGCTGCATGACCTGACGGCGGTTGTGAAGGTCGCCCTTCTTCGCCTTGGTCACCAGGCGCTCCGCGTACGGACGCAGACGACGGGCCTTGGCCTCGGTCGTCGTGATGCGGCCGTGCTCGAAGAGCGCGGTGGCCAGGTTGCGCAGCATGAGGCGCTCGTGCGCAGCGCTGCCGCCCAGACGGGCACCCTTGGCGGGCTTCGGCATGGTGTATCTCCTTCTTTGCTGCACCGGCCGTATCAGGTACCGGTGTCAGTTCCCACGAGGCGGCCGCCCCGCGGAAGGCTCACACGGCGGAGGCCCGGGGGGGGGACACCCCGGACCTCCGCCGGACAAACTCAGTACTGCTCGGTCTCCACGAAGCCCGCGTCCGCGTCGTCGTCCGCGCCAAAGGCGTCGGCGGCGGCGGTCGGGTCGAATCCGGGCGGGCTGTCCTTGAGGGCCAGGCCCATGCCGGCCAGCTTCGCCTTGACCTCGTCGATCGACTTCGCACCGAAGTTGCGGATGTCGAGCAGGTCGGCCTCGGAGCGCGCCACGAGCTCACCCACGGAGTGGATGCCCTCACGCTTGAGGCAGTTGTACGAGCGGACCGTGAGCTCCAGCTCCTCGATCGGCAGCGCCAGGTCGGCGGCGAGGGCGGCGTCCGTGGGGGACGGGCCCATGTCGATGCCCTCGGCGTCGATGTTGAGCTCGCGCGCCAGACCGAACAGCTCGACCAGGGTCTTACCGGCGGACGCCATGGCGTCACGCGGGCGCATGGCCTGCTTGGTCTCGACGTCGACGATCAGCTTGTCGAAGTCGGTGCGCTGCTCGACACGGGTCGCCTCGACCTTGTACGTGACCTTGAGCACCGGCGAGTAGATGGAGTCGACCGGGATACGGCCGATCTCCTGGCCCACCTGCTTGTTCTGGACGGCGGAGACGTAGCCGCGACCGCGCTCGACGGTCAGCTCCATCTCCAGCTTGCCCTTGCCGTTGAGCGTGGCGAGGACCAGGTCCGGGTTGTGCACCTCGACACCGGCCGGGGGCGCGATGTCAGCAGCGGTGACCAGGCCGGGACCCTGCTTGCGCAGGTACATCACGACCGGCTCGTCGTGCTCCGAGGAGACGACCAGCTGCTTGATGTTGAGGATGAGGTCAGTGACGTCCTCCTTGACGCCCGGCACGGTGGTGAACTCGTGCAGGACACCGTCGATGCGGATGGACGTGACCGCCGCACCCGGGATCGAGGACAGGAGGGTACGACGCAGAGAGTTACCGAGGGTGTAGCCGAAGCCCGGCTCCAGCGGCTCGATCACGAACCGGGAGCGGTATTCGTCGACGACCTCTTCGGTCAACGAGGGACGCTGAGCAATCAGCATGTTCTTCGATCCTTCAGTCGTGGACGCCCGCTATTTGACGCCCGCTGTACTGACAAGAGTACGGGCGGCACGGCGCCATCGGCTCCGTACCGCCCCCACCGGTCAGCTCTTACTTGGAGTAGAGCTCAACGATCAGCTGCTCCTGCACCTGGGTGTCGATCACCTGGCGCTCGGGCATGCTGTGCACGAGAATCCGCAGGTTCGACGGAATCGCTTCCAGCCAGGCCGGAACCGTCTTCTCGCCGGCCTCGGCCTTGGCCACCTCGAAGGGGGTCAGGTTCCGAGAGCCCTCGCGGACCTCGACGATGTCGTTCACGGCCACCCGCGCCGACGGGATGTCGGTCTTGCGGCCGTTCACAGTGATGTGTCCGTGACGCACCAGCTGACGGGCGTGGTCGCGGGACTTGGCAAAGCCGGCCCGGTAGACCACGTTGTCGAGGCGGGTCTCAAGGATGCGCAGAAGGTTCTCACCGGTCTTGCCGGTCTTCTGGTTCGCTTCCTTGTAGTAGTTCACGAACTGCTTCTCAAGGACACCGTAGATACGGCTGCACTTCTGCTTCTCACGAAGCTGGAGCAGGTACTCGCTGTCCTTGGTGCGCCCGCGACCGTGCTCACCCGGGGGGTAAGGACGGATCTCGATCGGGCACTTTGCGCTCTCGCACTTGCTCCCCTTGAGGAAGAGCTTCTGCTTCTCCCGACGGCAACGCTTGCAGTCGGCCCCGGTGTAACGCGCCATATTGTGTTGTCTCCTACTTCAGGTGGTCAGACGCGGCGACGCTTGGGCGGGCGGCATCCGTTGTGCGGGGTGGGGGTGACGTCCTGGATCGAACCCACCTCGAGGCCGGTGGCCTGGAGGGAGCGGATCGCGGTCTCACGGCCGGAGCCGGGACCCTTGACGAAGACGTCGACCTTGCGCATGCCGTGCTCCTGCGCGCGGCGGGCGGCCGACTCGGCGGCCATCTGCGCGGCGAAGGGGGTGGACTTGCGCGAGCCCTTGAAGCCGACGTGGCCGGCAGAGGCCCAAGAGATCACGTTGCCCGTGGGGTCCGTGATCGAGACGATCGTGTTGTTGAACGTGCTCTTGATGTGAGCGTGCCCGTGGGCAACGTTCTTCTTCTCCTTGCGGCGCACCTTCTTGGCGCCGGCCGTACGGCCCTTCGGAGGCATTCATTACTCCCGTGGAGGTGGTCGGTCCTACAGCGAAGACCGCTTGCAGGGGCCTGGGGGTCTCCCCCAGGGCACACAGTGCGTCCTGCTGAGGACTACTTCTTGCCCGGCTTCTTCTTGCCGGCGATCGCGCGACGCGGGCCCTTGCGGGTACGGGCGTTCGTGCTGGTGCGCTGACCGTGCACCGGCAGACCGCGGCGGTGACGCAGACCCTGGTAGCAGCCGATCTCGACCTTGCGGCGGATGTCGGCCTGAATCTCGCGACGGAGGTCACCCTCGGTCTTGAGGTTGTTGTCCACGAATTCGCGGATCTTGACGAGGTCTTCCTCAGCAAGGTCGCGAACACGGGTGTTCGGGTCCACGCCGGTGGCGGCGAGGGTCTGCTGCGACAGCGTCCGCCCGATACCGAAGACGTAGGTGAGGGCGACCTCCACACGCTTTTCGCGCGGGAGATCAACGCCTGCGAGGCGTGCCATTGATGTGGCTCCTGATGGCTATTCGGAGGTCTTCCGCAGCACCGTTCCCGTAAGACTCTGAAGAATTACGAGCCGGGTCCCCGGCCTCCGAGCCGGGGGTGTCGTCCCCACGCAAGTGATGCGGGGGTCGGGTGACTGCGTATGTACGTATGTGCTTGCGTCGCGCGAAAACTGCGAAATGCAGGTGGTCGGCGTGCGTCAGCCCTGGCGCTGCTTGTGGCGCAGGTTGTCGCAGATGACCATGACCCGGCCGTGGCGGCGGATCACCTTGCACTTGTCGCAGATCTTCTTGACGCTCGGCTTGACCTTCATGGGATGTGAGGTTCTCCGGGTCAGTGCCGTCACCCCACGGGAGCGGGGCGCCGACAAGATCTACTTGTAGCGGTAGACGATCCGGCCACGCGTCAGGTCGTAGGGAGAAAGCTCCACGACGACCCGGTCATCCGGGAGGATACGGATGTAGTGCATCCGCATCTTGCCGCTGATGTGCGCGAGGACCTTGTGACCGTTCTGGAGCTCCACCTTGAACATGGCGTTCGGGAGGGACTCGATCACGGTGCCCTCGATTTCGATGGCACCTTGCTTCTTGGCCACGCTTCGCCCTTCGAATCGGCTACCTTGATCGACTATCCCGCACCACACCCTCAACCAAGAGGGCATACGGATGCACGAGAGCCGACGCGTCAGTCTACGCCAGGGCCCAGGAAAAGACGAATCCTGGATTATTGCCCATCAGGCGTGATCCTTACGCCCCGACCGTCCGGCTCACGTCGAGGCCGTCCGGCTCAAGCGATGGGGTCTCCCCTGGCCCTTAAGACCTTGAGGAAGGGTCGGGCGCCGCGGTGATCCCGAGCTCGGCGAGCTTGGCCTTGCCGCCGTCCGGCGCGGTCAGCACCAGCGGGCCCTCCTCGGTCAGCGCGACCGAGTGCTCCCAGTGCGAGGACCAGCTGCCGTCGTTCGACTTGACCGTCCAGTCGTCGTCGAGGACATGGGTCTTGGCCGTGCCGAGGTTCACCATCGGCTCGATCGCGATGCAGAAGCCGGGCACCAGCTTCGGGCCGCGGCCGCGCTTGCGGTCGACGTAGTTCAGCAGATGCGGGTCCATGTGCATCTGCGAGCCGATGCCGTGGCCGCCGTAGTCCTCGACGATGCCGTACTTACCGCCGGCCGGGCGGGGCTGGCGGCGGATGTAGCCCTCGATCGCCTTGGAGATGTCGACCAGGCGGTTGCCCTTGGCGACCGCCGCGATGCCGGCCCACATCGACTCCTCGGTGACCCGGCTCAGCTCGACCAGCTCCGGCGCGTGACCGGACCCGACGAAGGCGGTGTACGCCGCGTCGCCGTGCCAGCCGTCGATGATCGCGCCGCAGTCGATCGAGATGAGGTCGCCGTCCTGGAGCACGGTGTCGGTGCCGGGGATGCCGTGGACCACGACATCGTTGACCGAAGTGCAGATCGTCGCGGGGAAGCCGCCGTATCCGAGGAAGTTCGACTTCGCACCGTGTTCGGCGAGCACCTTGCGTGCCGCGTCGTCCAGGTCCTTGGTCGTGGCGCCGGGCACCGCGACCTTCCGGGTCGCCGCGTGAATGGCGGCGACCACCAGCCCCGCCTCGCGCATCTTCGCGATCTGCTCGGGGGTCTTGATCTCCACCATGACGGCTGGCGCCTTCCTGAACCGACTACAACGCTTGTCCGGCGGCCGTCACGACCGCCCCGTACACGATACGGCCGCGGTACCCGTTGCGGGCACCGCGGCCGTAGGCACGCCGTTCTTGCTGCTACGCGTCCCGGGACGGCAGAGCCGCCATCGCGCGCTTGGTGACCTCGTCGACCTTGCCCATCGCCAGGAGCGTGACCACCAGGTCCTGAGCCTTGTAGTAGTCGATGATCGGCTCGGTCTCCGTGTGGTAGACCTCAAGGCGCTTGCGGACGGTCTCCTCACGGTCGTCGTCCCGCTGGTACAGCTCGCCGCCGCAGACGTCACAGACGCCCTCGGTCTCCGGCTTGTTGTACTCGGCGTGGAACACGTGGCTGCTGTCGTTGCGGCAGATACGCCGGCCGGCGATCCGCTTCACGACCTCGTCCTCGGGGACCTCCAGGTCCAGGACGGCGTCCAGCGTGAGGTTCTTGTCCTTGAGGTACTCGTCCAGCGCCTTGGCCTGGCCCAGGTTGCGGGGGAAGCCGTCCAGGAGGAAGCCGTCGGCTGCGTCGGGCTGCTCCATACGGTCCTCGGCCATCGCGATGGTGACCGAGTCGGGCACCAGATTGCCGGCGTCCATGTATGACTTCGCCTCGCGGCCGAGGGGCGTGCCCTGGCTGATGTTGGCGCGGAACAGGTCCCCCGTGGAGATGTGCGGGATCGCGAGGTTCTTGGCAAGGTACGCAGCCTGCGTACCCTTGCCGGCCCCCGGGGGTCCGACGAGGACGATTCGCATCAGCGGAGGAACCCTTCGTAGTTGCGCTGCTGAAGCTGGCTCTCGATCTGCTTCACGGTCTCCAGACCCACACCCACGATGATCAGGATGCTCGTCCCGCCGAACGGGAAGTTCTGGTTCGCGTTGAAAAGCACCAACGCCACTGTTGGTACGAGCGCGATCAGCCCCAGGTACAGCGAGCCCGGCCACGTGATCCGGTTGAGCACGTAGCTGAGGTACTCGGCCGTCGGGCGACCAGCCCGGATACCCGGGATGAAGCCACCATACTTCTTCATGTTGTCGGCAACTTCTTCGGGGTTGAAGCTGATGGCCACGTAGAAGAAGGCGAAGAACACGATCAGCAGGAAGTACGTAACGATGTAAACCGGGTGATTTCCCTTGGTGAAGTTGGTGGCGATCCACGTCGCCCATGCCGCCTTCGACCCGCTGAACTGTGCGATGAGGGCTGGAATGTAGAGCAGCGATGACGCGAAGATGACAGGAATCACACCTGCCTGATTCACCTTGAGCGGGATGTAAGTGGACGTACCGCCGTAGGACCGGCGGCCGATCATCCGCTTCGCGTACTGCACCGGGATCCGCCGCTGCGCCTGCTCGACGAAGACCACCAGGGCGACCATCGCCAGGCCCACCGCGATCACCGCGAAGAACTCGATCCAGCCGTCGGCCAGCTTGCCGGTGAGCTTGATCTGCCACAGCGCGCCCGGGAAGCCGGCGGCGATCGAGATGAACATCAGGATCGACATGCCGTTGCCGATACCGCGGTCGGTGACCAGCTCGCCGAGCCACATGATCAGGCCGGTGCCGGCGGTCATCGTGATGACCATCGTGATGGTGGTGAAGATCGAGTCACTGGGCACGATCTCGCTGGCGACCTGGCAGTTCTGGAAGAGCGCACCGCTGCGGGCGGTGGCCACCAGTCCGGTGCCCTGGAGGATCGCGAGCGCCACGGTCAGATAGCGCGTGTACTGGGTGATCTTGGCCTGGCCGGACTGTCCCTCTTTCTTGAGGGCCTCCAGCCGGGGGATCACGACGGTCAGCAGCTGGAGGATGATGCTCGCCGTGATGTACGGCATGATCCCCAGCGCGAAGATCGTGATCTGCAGCAGCGCACCACCGCTGAACATGTTCACCAGGGCGAACAACCCGCTGTTACCGCCGGCCTGCTTCATGCAGGTCTCGACGTTCGCGTAATTCACCCCGGGGACCGGGACATGCGCGCCGATCCGGTAGAGCACGATGATGCCCAATGTGAACAGCAGCTTTTTGCGCAGGTCGGGCGTCTTGAACGCTCGGGCGAACGCGGTGAGCACGGTGCCTCCTGCGCCTCCCGCCTGTGCGAGAGGTGACGGTCTTGAGGATCGACGAATAGTTAGCGGCCAAAACCGCACAGGCACGGCCTGTGCGGCGAACGTCCGAGGACTGGTCCCGGACAAAACAACACTGCACGCCACCTTACCGGCGACCGTACCCCCTTGGAACGACCAACCGGGGATGCCCCAATCAATGGGCATCCCCGGTCAGTTGAACCAACGAACTCAGATGAGCTCGGTGACGGTGCCGCCGGCAGCGGCGATCTTCTCCTTGGCGGACCCGGAAACGGCGTCAACCGAAACCTGAATCGCCACGGAGATCTCGCCCTGGCCCAGGACCTTGACGAGCTCGTTCTTGCGCACCGCGCCCTTGGCGACCAGATCGGCCACCGTGACCTCGCCACCCTGCGGGTAGAGCTCGGCCAGCTTCGCCAGGTTCACGACCTGGAACTGCTTGTGAGCGGGGTTCTTGAAGCCCTTCAGCTTCGGGAGGCGCATGTGGAGGGGCATCTGCCCGCCCTCGAAGCGCTCCGGAACCTGGTAACGGGCCTTCGTGCCCTTGGTACCACGACCAGCGGTCTTACCCTTGGACGCCTCACCACGACCCACACGGGTCTTGGCGGTCTTGGCGCCCGGGGCGGGCCGGAGGTTGTGGACCTTCAGCGGGTTGTTCTCCGCCATGTCAGTCGACCTCCTCAACCGTCACGAGGTGGCGGACGGTGTGCACCATGCCGCGGAACTCGGGACGGTCCTCCTTGACAACCACGTCGTTGAGCCGCTTGAGGCCCAGCGAACGGAGGGTGTCGCGGTGATTCTGCTTGCTACCGATGAAGGACTTCGTCTGCGTGATCTTGAGGTGCGCCATTACGCGGTCACCCCTGCACGCGCCCGCAGCAGAGCGGCGGGAGCAACGTCCTCCAGCGGCAGGCCACGACGGGCCGCGATCTCCTCGGGGCGCTGAAGGCCCTGAAGCGCGGTCACCGTGGCGTGCACGATGTTGATCGGGTTCGACGAACCGAGCGACTTGCTCAGCACGTCGTGGATGCCCGCGCACTCCAGAACGGCACGCACGGGGCCACCCGCGATCACACCGGTACCGGGGGAAGCCGGCTTGAGCAGGACGACGCCCGCAGCCTTCTCGCCCTGGATGGGGTGAGGGATGGTGCCCTGGATACGGGGGACCTTGAAGAAGTTCTTCTTGGCCTCTTCCACGCCCTTGGCGATGGCAGCCGGAACTTCCTTGGCCTTGCCGTAACCGACACCTACGGTGCCGTCACCATCGCCCACCACGACCAGCGCGGTGAAGCTGAAGCGACGGCCACCCTTGACAACCTTGGCGACACGGTTGATCGCGACAACGCGCTCAACGTATGCGGTCTTCTCGGCGGCAGCGCCACCGTCGCGACCCTTCCGGTCCCGCCGCTCGCCGCCACCGGCACCGCTCCCGCGGCGCTGGGGTCCAGCCATTGGATTTACCTCTCTCTGTTACGTCCGCTAGCTCCGGAACCGGGGCTTAGAACTTCAGCCCGGCTTCGCGGGCGGCGTCGGCCAGAGCGGCAATCCGCCCGGCGTACTGCTTGCCACCACGGTCGAACACGACGGCCTCGACACCGGCGGCCTTGGCACGCTCGGCGACCAGGGAACCGACCTGCTTGGCCTGAGCGCTCTTGTCGCCCTCGCCACCACGGATCGACGCGTCCAGGGTCGACGCCGAGGCCAGCGTGTGGCCGGCGATGTCGTCGATGACCTGGGCGGTGATGCCACGGTTGGACCGCGTCACCACCAGACGCGGACGCTCCGGGGTACCCGAAATCCGCTTACGGATGCGGATGTGGCGGCGCTTCGCAGCGGCCCGCTTGTAAGCGTCGCCCTTGGCGATCTTCACACCGTATGCCATGGCTTACTTACCAGCCTTTCCGACCTTGCGGCGGATGACCTCGCCGGCGTACTTGACGCCCTTGGCCTTGTACGGGTCAGGCTTGCGCAGCTTGCGGATGTTCGCCGCAACCTCGCCGACCTTCTGCTTGTCGATGCCCTCGACGCTGAGCTTGGTCGGGGACTCGACCTTGAAGGAGATGCCCTCGGGGGCCTCGATCAGGATCGGGTGGCTGTAGCCCAGGGAGAACTCCAGGTTGGAGCCCTTCGCCTGGACGCGGTAACCGACACCGCTGATCTCGAGCGCCTTGCTGTAGCCCTGGGTCACGCCGGTGATCATGTTCGCCACCAGCGTGCGGGACAGGCCGTGCAGGGCCTTGTTCTGACGCTCGTCGTTCGGGCGGACAACGTTGATCACGCCGTCCTCACCCTTGGCGACCTCGATGGGCGCCGCGACGGTGTGCGAGAGGGAACCCTTGGGGCCCTTCACCGCGACCGTACGGCCCTCGATGGTGACGTCCACACCAGCGGGAACCTGGATGGGCAGCTTGCCAATACGCGACATTAGCTATTCCTCCGTTCCCTGGTTACCAGACGTAGGCGAGGACTTCCCCACCCACGCCCTTCTTGCTGGCCTGCTGGCCGGTCAGGAGACCGTGGGACGTGGAGATGATCGCCACGCCCAGGCCGCCGAGGACCTTCGGCAGACTTGTGGACTTTGCGTAGACCCGCAGGCCCGGCTTCGAAATCCGCTTGATGCCGGCGATCGAGCGCTCGCGGTTCGGGCCGAACTTCAGCTCGAGGACGAGGTTCTTGCCAACCTCGGCGTCCTCGACGCGCCAGCCGGTGATGTAGCCCTCCTGCTGGAGGATCTCCGCGATGTGCGACTTGATCTTGCTGTGCGGCATCACGACGGTGTCGTGGTACGCCGAGTTCGCGTTACGCAGACGGGTCAGCATGTCTGCGATGGGATCAGTCATGGTCATGAATTGGCCTTCGGCCTCTCTCGCCGGGGTTTCCTATGTGCGCCATCCCTCTCCCCGATCAGAGTCGGGACGGGTGCGGCGCGGGGACCTACGGCGTAGTAAGCGACTTTATGCGGGCTCGGCCCGCGGTCGGTCTCGGGCGGCGGGGCGCCCAAACCCTTCTACCCTACGGGAAGAAGAGGCGGGGCGCCCACCGACCGAATGCTTACCGAGAGCCCTGGTCATCCCAATGAAGGGATTACCAGGAGCTCTTGGTCACGCCCGGCAGCTCGCCACGGTGAGCCATCTCACGAAGGCACACGCGGCACAGGCCGAACTTGCGGTAAACGGAGTGCGGACGGCCGCAGCGCTGGCAGCGGGTGTACGCGCGCACACCGAACTTCGGCTTGCGAGCAGCCTTGGCAATCAGAGCCTTCTTCGCCATCTCGCTCACGCCTCCTTGAACGGGAAGCCGAGGTGACGAAGGAGAGCGCGGCCCTCATCGTCGTTGGTCGCCGTGGTGACCACGGTGATGTCCATACCCCGGGTACGGTCGATCTTGTCCTGGTCGATCTCGTGGAACATGACCTGCTCGGTGAGACCGAAGGTGTAGTTGCCCCGACCGTCGAACTGCTTCGGGGACAGACCACGGAAGTCGCGGATGCGCGGCAGCGCGAGCGACAGCAGGCGGTCCAGGAACTCCCACATGCGGTCACCGCGGAGGGTGACGTGGGCACCGATCGGCTGGCCCTCACGCAGCTTGAACTGCGCGATGGACTTACGGGCCTTGGTGACGGCCGGCTTCTGGCCGGTGATCGTGGTGAGGTCGCGGATGGCGCCCTCGATCAGCTTGGAGTCGCGGGCGGCGTCGCCCACACCCATGTTGACCACGATCTTGGTCAGACCGGGGATCTGCATGACGTTCTCGTACGAGAACTCGTCCTTCAGCTTCCCGGCGATCTCTTCGCGGTAGCGCGTCTTCAGACGCGGCGCGTTGGTGGTGGCAGTCATCAGATGTCCTCACCGGTCCGCTTGGCAACGCGGATCTTGTTGCCCTCGTCGTCGAAGCGGTATCCGACGCGGGTAACGACCTTGTTGCCGTCCTTCTCCACAACCAGCTGAACATTGCTGACGTGGACAGGGGCCTCGGTCGTCACGATGCCGCCGGTCTTCGAACCACGAGCGGTCTGGCCGGCCTTGGTGTGCTTCTTGACCCGGTTGACACCCTCGACCAGGACACGGTCCTCGCGGGGGAAGGCCTGGATGACCTTGCCCTGCTTGCCCTTGTCCTTACCGGTGATGACCTGGACCAGGTCGCCCTTCTTGATCTTCATCGGTTACAGCACCTCCGGCGCGAGCGAGATGATCTTCATGAACTTCTTCTCGCGCAGCTCCCGGCCCACGGGGCCGAAGATGCGGGTGCCGCGGGGGTCGCCATCGTTCTTGAGGATGACGGCCGCGTTCTCGTCGAAGCGGATGTACGAGCCGTCCGGACGGCGGCGCTCCTTGACGGTGCGAACGATGACGGCCTTGATGACGTCACCCTTCTTCACGTTGCCACCGGGGATCGCGTCCTTCACGGTGGCGACGATGACGTCACCGATGCCCGCGTAGCGGCGACCGGAACCACCGAGAACACGAATGCAAAGGATTTCCTTCGCACCAGTGTTGTCGGCGACACGCAGTCGCGACTCCTGCTGGATCACGTCTATCTCCTGTTTGTCTGCCGGTTCCCGGCAGGGGCTTTCCTCTGACGAGTGGGCCCCTGCCGAGCCTGGCGGAACTGTTCCTAGGGGGTCCCCCTAGGAGGGATTACTTGGCCTTCTCGAGGATCTCGACGATGCGCCAGCGCTTGGTGGCGGACAGCGGCCGGGTCTCCATCAGGAGGACGCGGTCGCCGACGCCGGCAGCGTTCTGCTCGTCGTGCGCCTTGAGCTTGTTGGTACGGCGGATGACCTTGCCGTACAGCGCGTGCTTGACGCGGTCCTCGACAGCGACGACGACAGTCTTGTCCATCTTGTCGCTGACGACGAGACCCTCACGGGTCTTGCGGAAACCGCGCTCGTTCGTCTCAGTCACATTCTTCTCGCTCATCAGGCGCTCTCCACCGTCTCGATGCCCAGCTCGCGCTCACGCATCAGGGTGTAGATCCGGGCGATGTCCTTACGGACGGACTTGAGCCGACCGTGGTTCTCAAGCTGTCCGGTCGCCGCCTGGAAGCGGAGGTTGAACAGCTCCTCCTTGGCCTCACGAAGCTTTCCGACGAGGTCCTCGTCATTCAGCTCGCGCAGCTCGGTCGCCTTGATACCGGCCGCCATCACGACTCACCTGCCTCGCGCCGCACAATGCGGCACTTCATCGGAAGCTTGTGGGCGGCGCGGGTCAGCGCCTCCTTGGCAACCTTTTCGTTCGGGAAGGACAGCTCGAACATCACCCGACCGGGCTTGACGTTCGCGACCCACCACTCCGGAGAACCCTTACCGGAACCCATGCGGGTTTCGGCCGGCTTCTTCGTGAGCGGGCGGTCCGGGTAAATGTTGATCCAGACCTTGCCGCCACGCTTGATGTGACGGGTCATCGCGATACGAGCGGACTCGATCTGACGGTTCGTCACGTAAGCCGGGGTGACGGCCTGAATGCCGTACTCACCGAAGGCCAGCTCGGTGCCACCCTTGGCCATACCGCTGCGCTTCGGGTGGTGCTGCTTGCGGTGCTTGACCCTGCGAGGGATCAGCATGTCGGTCAGGCCTCCGTTCCGGGGGTCTCCGCCGGAGCAGCGGCAGCGGCCTCGGCCTTGGGGGCCTCGGCAGCGGCGGTCTGCTGCTGCGGCTTGCGGCCACCACGGCCGCCACGCTCGCCACCGCGGCGCGGGCGGTCGTTGCCGCCACCGCGAGCCGGGCGGTTACCCGCACGGGCGGCAGCGTTCTCGGCACGCACCTCGGCGATGTTCTTGACGTCGCCCTTGTAGATCCAGACCTTCACGCCGATACGGCCGAAGGTGGTCTTGGCCTCGAAGAAGCCGTAGTCGACGTTCGCACGGAGCGTGTGCAGGGGCACACGGCCCTCGCGGTAGAACTCCGAGCGGGACATCTCGGCGCCGCCGAGACGGCCACCACACTGGATCTTGATGCCCTTGGCGCCGGCCTTCATCGTCGACTGCATGCTCTTACGCATGGCGCGACGGAAGGAGACGCGGGAGGACAGCTGCTCGGCGACGGCCTGGGCCACGAGCTGAGCATCGGTCTCGGGGTTCTTGACCTCGAGGATGTTCAGCTGGACCTGCTTGCCGGTCAGCTTCTCCAGCTCGCCGCGGATGCGGTCGGCCTCGGCGCCGCGGCGGCCGATGACGATGCCCGGACGAGCGGTGTGGATGTCAACGCGGACGCGCTCACGGGTGCGCTCGATCTCCACCTTGGAGATACCGGCGCGCTCCATGCCCTTCGTCATCATGCGACGAATGGCGACGTCTTCCTTGACGTAGTCCTTGTACAGCTTGTCGGCGTACCACCGGGACTTGAAGTCCGTCGTGATGCCGAGCCGGAACCCGTGCGGGTTTACCTTCTGGCCCATTACCGGGTTCCTTCCTTGCTGCTGACGACCACGGTGATGTGGCTGGTCCGCTTGCGGATCCGGTAGGCACGGCCCTGAGCACGCGGACGGAACCGCTTCAGGGTCGGGCCCTCGTCGACGTACGCCTCGCTGATAACCAGCGTGGAGGCGTCCGTGTGGTCGTAGTTGTGTGCAGCGTTGGCAATGGCGCTGTCCAGCACCTTGCCAACCGGCACGCTCGCGGCCTGCGGGGCGAAACGCAGGACCGCCTGAGCCTCCGTGGCATCCATGCCACGGATAAGGTCCACCACGCGGCGGGCCTTCATGGGCGTGACGCGGATGTACCGCGCCTGGGCCCTGGCTTCCATGGTTGTCCCTTCGGTGTCAGTCATAGTCTTCGCACTCCGCCGATCAACGACGCCGCGACTTGCGGTCGTCCTTCTCGTGGCCGCGGAAGGTGCGGGTCGGCGCAAACTCGCCGAGCTTGTGGCCGACCATCGACTCGGTGACGAACACCGGGACGTGCTTGCGGCCGTCGTGCACCGCGATCGTGTGGCCGAGCATGGCCGGGACGATCATGGAGCGGCGGGACCAGGTCTTGATGACGTTCTTGGTGCCGGCATCGTTCTGAACATCCACCTTCTTGGAAAGGTGGTCGTCGACGAAGGGCCCCTTCTTGAGACTGCGCGGCATCTAAACCCGCTCCTAGCGCTTCTTGTTCGTCTTGCGGCGGCGGACGATGTACTTGTTGCTGGCCTTCTTCGGCGAGCGAGTACGACCCTCCTTCTGACCCCACGGCGAGACCGGGTGGCGACCACCGGAGGTCTTGCCCTCACCACCACCGTGCGGGTGGTCGACGGGGTTCATCACGACACCACGCACGGTCGGGCGGACGCCCTTCCAGCGCATACGGCCGGCCTTGCCCCAGTTGATGTTCGACTGCTCGGCGTTGCCGACCTCGCCCACAGTGGCGCGGCAGCGGACGTCGACCAGGCGGATCTCACCGGACGGCATGCGCAGGTGGGCCATGCGGCCCTCCTTCGCCAGCAGCTGTACGGAGGCACCGGCCGAGCGGGCGAACTTCGCACCGCCGCCCGGACGCAGCTCGATCGCGTGGATCGTCGTACCCACGGGGATGTGGCGCAGCGGCAGGTTGTTGCCCGGCTTGATGTCGGCGCCAGGGCCGTTCTCAATCCGAGCACCCTGGACCAGGCCACGGGGCGCGATGATGTAGCGCTTCTCGCCGTCTGCGTAGTGCAGCAGCGCGATGCGCGCGGTGCGGTTCGGGTCGTACTCGATGTGCGCGACCTTGGCCGGCACGCCGTCCTTGTCGTGACGACGGAAGTCGATCACTCGGTAGGCGCGCTTGTGGCCACCGCCCTGGTGGCGAACGGTCACACGACCGGCGTTGTTACGGCCGCCCTTGCTGTGCAGCGGGCGGACCAGCGACTTCTCCGGCGTGGACCGCGTGATCTCGACAAAGTCGGCGACGCTGGAGCCACGACGGCCCGGGGTCGTCGGCTTGTACTTGCGGATACCCATTTCTCAGTCCTCGTCCGATTCCGGACGACTCGGACTCCGTTAGGAGACCGGGCCGCCGAAGATGTCGATACGGTCGCCCTCGGCGAGGGTCACGATGGCGCGCTTGGTGTCTGCGCGCTTGCCGTAACCGGTGCGGGTGCGCTTGCGCTTGCCCTGCCGGTTGATCGTGTTGACCCCGGTGACCTTGACCGAGAAGACCGCCTCGACGGCCTGCTTGATCTGGGTCTTGTTCGAGCCCGGCGCGACGATGAACGTGTACTTGTTCTCGTCCAGCAGGGCGTAGCTCTTCTCCGAGACAACCGGCTTGACGAGCACGTCGCGCGGGTCCGAGAAGGTCTTGCTGGTGACGACGGCCTCACTCATCAGGCGTCGCTCCCTTCGGTCTCAGCGGCCTTGGGGCCAGACACGAAGGACTCGAAGGCGGCCTTGGTGAAGACCACGTCGTCGGAGACGAGCACGTCGTACGTGTTCAGCTGGCCCGGCTCCAGGATGTGAACCTGGGGCAGGTTGCGGGCGGACAGCCACGCGGCCTCGTCGCTGCGCTCGACGACCAGGAGCACGTTCTTGCGCTCGCTGACCTTGCCGAGAAGAGCCTTGGCGGCCTTGGTGGAGGTCGCACCCTCGACCACGCCGGAAACGACGTGGATGCGCGCGTTGCGGGCCCGGTCGGTGAGGGCACCGCGCAGGGCGGCAACCTTCATCTTCTTGGGCGTCCGCTGCGAGTAGTCACGCGGCTGCGGGCCGTGGACGATGCCACCGCCGGCGAACTGCGGCGCACGGGTCGAACCCTGGCGCGCGCGGCCGGTGCCCTTCTGGCGGTACGGCTTCTTGCCACCGCCGCGGACCTCGCCGCGAGTCTTGGTCTTGTGCGTGCCCTGACGGGCAGCGGCCAGCTGCGCGACAACGACCTGGTGGATCAGCGGAACGCTGACCTTGGCGTCGAAGATCTCCGTGGGGAGCTCGACGCTACCGGCCTTGTCGCCTGCCGGCGAAAGGATGTCAATGGTGCTCATCGGTTACCTCAGGCCCCCTTGGCCGCGGTACGGACCAGGACGAGGCCGCCGTTCGGACCAGGAACTGCGCCCTTGATGAGCAGCAGGCCCTTCTCCGCGTCAACGGCATGGACGGTCAGGTTCTGGGTGGTGACCCGCTCATTGCCCATACGGCCGGCCATCCGCATGCCCTTGAACACGCGGCCCGGGGTGGCGCAGCCACCGATGGAGCCAGGCTTACGGTGCACGCGGTGGGCACCGTGGGAGGCCTTGCCGCCATGGAAGCCGTGACGCTTCATGACACCGGCGAAGCCCTTGCCCTTGCTCTTGCCGGTCACGTCCACCTTGACGCCGGACTCGAAGGTCTCAGCGGTCAGCTCCTGGCCGAGGGTGTACTCACCGGCGTCGGTGGTACGGACCTCGACGAGGTGACGACGGGGGGTGACGTCGGCCTTCGCGAAGTGGCCCTTGAGGGGCTTGTTCACCTTGCGCGGGTCGATCTCGCCGAAGGCGATCTGGACGGAGTCGTAACCGTCCTGGTCATTGGTGCGCACCTGGGTAACGACACAGGGGCCGGCCTTGACCACAGTGACCGGGACGACACGGTTGTTCTCGTCCCAGACCTGGGTCATGCCGAGCTTCTCGCCCAGGATGCCCTTGATCTGCTTAGCCATCTGTTCCGCGCCTCTCAGAGCTTGATCTCGATGTCAACGCCGGCCGGAAGGTCCAGGCGCATCAGCGAGTCAACGGTCTTGGGCGTCGGGTCGAGGATGTCGATCAAGCGCTTGTGCGTGCGCATCTCGAAGTGCTCGCGCGCGTCCTTGTACTTGTGCGGCGACTTGATGACGCAGTACACGTTCTTTTCAGTGGGCAGCGGCACCGGGCCCGCGACCGACGCACCAGTACGGGTCACCGTCTCGACGATCTTCTTCGCCGAAGAGTCGATGACCTCGTGGTCGTAGGCCTTGAGCCGGATGCGGATCTTCTGTCCCGCCATGGCTACTCAGTAGTCCTGTCTCTCGAAACGCTCTGGGACCCGATGCGCTGTGCTCCCTGGGAAACACTGTTCTTCTCCGACCCACGCGGTCGGGCGTGTCGCACCCCTTCCCGTAAATCTCCATAAAGGAGATCCTTCAGAAGGAGTCAGCAGGGGAAGAACACCCACCGGGCGCCTGGTCGAGGCACCCCGCTGACGCTTCCCAGAAGATTCCCGTATTTCCGACCCTGAAAAGGGGCGACGAATACCTGGGACTCGCTTCCAGTCCTCCCGGCGAGAGGCGCGCAGCATCGGCACTCAACCGAGCAACCTGGACAGTGTGCCACACCTGGGACGCGTAAGGCTAATCGGGGCCCAACTGTCAAGGAGCCCCGCCCACCTGACGGCGGACAGGGCTCCTTGTCGTGCTTTCCCGGGGCAAGCGCCCCGGACCCCCGGCCCGAAGGCCGGGAGCTACCGGATCACCGGATCAGCGAAATTACTTCGTGATCTTGGTGACCTGGCCGGCGCCGACGGTCCGGCCACCCTCACGGATGGCGAACTTCAGGCCCTCTTCCATCGCGACGGGCTGGATGAGCTCAACGGTCATCTCAGTGTTGTCGCCCGGCATGACCATCTCGGTGCCCTCGGGGAGGGTCACGACGCCGGTCACGTCCGTGGTACGGAAGTAGAACTGCGGGCGGTAGTTGTTGAAGAACGGGGTGTGACGGCCACCCTCGTCCTTCGACAGGATGTACGCCTGGGCCTCGAAGGAGGTGTGCGGCGTGACCGAGCCCGGCTTGATGATGACCTGGCCGCGCTCGACGTCCTCGCGCTTGATACCGCGAAGCAGCAGACCGACGTTCTCACCGGCCTGGCCCTCGTCGAGGAGCTTCCGGAACATCTCGATGCCGGTGACCGTGGTGGTGGTCTTCTCGGTCTTGATGCCGATGATGTCGACGGTCTCGTTGACCTTGAGGACACCACGCTCGATACGACCGGTGACAACGGTGCCACGGCCGGTGATCGTGAAGACGTCCTCGATCGGCATCAGGAACGGCTTGTCGACGTCGCGCTCGGGCTGCGGGATCGACTCGTCGACGGCGGCCATGAGCTTGAGGACGGAGTCGCCCCACTCCTTGTCGCCCTCGAGCGCCTTGAGCGCCGAGACCTTGACGACCGGAACGTCGTCGCCGGGGAACTCGTACTCGGAGAGGAGCTCACGGACCTCGAGCTCAACGAGCTCCAGGATCTCCTCGTCGTCCACCATGTCGGCCTTGTTCAGGGCGACAACGATGTACGGAACGCCGACCTGGCGGGCCAGGAGCACGTGCTCCTTGGTCTGCGGCATCGGGCCGTCGGTGGCGGCGACAACGAGGATGGCGCCGTCCATCTGCGCCGCACCCGTGATCATGTTCTTGATGTAGTCCGCGTGACCGG
Organism: Streptomyces sp. P9-2B-2; assembly: GCF_030406865.1. NCBI lineage: Bacteria > Bacillati > Actinomycetota > Actinomycetes > Kitasatosporales > Streptomycetaceae > Streptomyces > Streptomyces sp. P9-2B-2. The sequence continues at coordinate 4,059,722 of NZ_CP129126.1, forward strand.
GGCAGTCGACGTGGGCGTAGTGACGGTTCTCCGTCTGGTACTCGACGTGCGCGATCGAGATCGTGATACCGCGCTGGCGCTCCTCAGGAGCCTTGTCGATCTGGTCGAAGGCCGAGGCCTCGTTCAGGTCCGGGTACGCGTCGTGCAGCACCTTGGTAATGGCGGCCGTGAGGGTCGTCTTACCGTGGTCAATGTGACCGATGGTGCCGATGTTGACGTGCGGCTTAGTCCGCTCGAACTTCGCCTTCGCCACTGGTTCCTCCTGGAGTGGTTCTGTACGCCTTACTCATCGGCGCCAGGTGATCTTTGCTGGGATGCCGGCTGACGGGGCAATCCTCGCGGGTTGCGGGGATTACCCCCTCAGACGGTGTCAAGCCTAAAGCGTGTTCCGGCTCTCGGGAGACGGACCTATTCGCCCTTGGCCTTCGCGATGATCTCCTCGGCGACGTTCCGGGGAACCTCGGCGTAGGAGTCGAACTGCATCGAGTAGCTTGCGCGACCCGACGTCTTGCTGCGGAGGTCTCCGACGTAGCCGAACATCTCCGACAGGGGGACCAGGCCCGTGACGAGCTTGGCGCCGCTGCGCTCTTCCATGGACTGGATCTGACCGCGGCGGGAGTTGATGTCGCCGATCACGTCGCCCATGTAGTCCTCGGGCGTGGTGACCTCGACCTTCATCATCGGCTCGAGCAGGGCCGGGGAGGCCTTGCGCGCGGCCTCCTTGAAGGCCATCGAACCGGCGATCTTGAAGGCCATTTCCGACGAGTCGACCTCGTGGAACGCACCGTCGAGCAGGGTGACCTTGACGCCCGTGAGCGGGTAGCCGGCGAGAACACCGAACTCCATGGCCTCCTGGCAGCCCGCGTCCACGGACGGGATGTACTCCCGCGGGATACGGCCACCGGTGACCTTGTTCTCGAACTCGTACCCGTCGCCCTCGAGCGGCGCGATCGCGATCTGCACCTTGGCGAACTGACCGGAACCACCGGTCTGCTTCTTGTGCGTGTAGTCGAGACGCTCGACGGCCTTGCGCAGGGTCTCGCGGTAGGCGACCTGCGGCTTGCCGACGTTGGCCTCGACCCGGAACTCACGCTTCATACGGTCGACCAGCACGTCGAGGTGCAGCTCGCCCATACCCGCGATGATGGTCTGGCCGGTCTCCTCGTCGGTGTGCACCTGGAACGAGGGGTCCTCTTCGGCGAGGCGCTGGATGGCGACACCCAGCTTCTCCTGGTCGCCCTTGGACTTGGGCTCAATGGCGACCTGGATGACCGGGGCCGGGAACTCCATCGACTCCAGGATCACCGGGTTCGACGCGTCGCAGAGGGTCTCACCGGTGGTGGTCTGCTTCAGACCCATGACGGCGACGATGTCACCGGCACCCACCGACTCGATCTCCTCACGCTTGTTCGCGTGCATCCGGTAGATCTTGCCGATGCGCTCCTTCTTGCCCTTCACCGAGTTCTGCACCTGCGAGCCGGCCTCGAGGCGGCCCGAGTAGATGCGGATGAAGGTGAGCTTGCCCAGGTGGGGGTCGCTCGCAATCTTGAACGCCAGAGCGGACAGCGGCTCGTCCGCGGACGGCTGGCGCTTGATGACCTCTTCCGGGTCCTTGACGGAGTGGCCTTCGATGGCCTCGACGTCGAGGGGGGAGGGGAGGTAGCGCACGACCGCGTCGAGCAGGGGCTGCACGCCCTTGTTCTTGAAGGCGGTACCGCAGAACACCGGGGTGACGGTGGTGTTCTCGGCCTTGCCCGAAGCGATGGTGATCCGACGGATCGCGGCGTAGAGCTGCTCCACGGTGGGCTCCTGGCCCTCCAGGTACAGCTCCATGACCTCTTCATCGTTCTCGGCAACGGCCTCGAGCAGCTTGCCGCGCCACTCGTCGGCAGCCTCGATGTGAGTGTCCGGGATGTCGACGGTGTCGTACATCTCGCCCTTGGCGGCCTCGGCCGACCAGACCAGGGCCTTCATGGTGACGAGGTCGACGACACCCTTGAAGTCCGCCTCGGTGCCGATCGGCAGCTGCATCACGATCGGGGTCGCGCCCAGGCGGTCCACGATCATGTCGACGCAGCGGTGGAACTCGGCACCCGTGCGGTCGAGCTTGTTGACGAAGCAGATACGCGGCACGCCGTAGCGGTCCGCCTGACGCCAGACGGTCTCGGACTGGGGCTCGACACCGGCAACGCCGTCGAACACCGTCACCGCACCGTCCAGGACGCGCAGCGAGCGCTCCACCTCGACCGTGAAGTCGACGTGGCCCGGGGTGTCGATGATGTTGATGGTGTTGTCGACGTCTTCCAGCGGCCAGTGGCAGGTCGTCGCGGCAGACGTGATCGTGATGCCGCGCTCCTGCTCCTGCTCCATCCAGTCCATCGTGGCAGCGCCGTCGTGGACCTCACCGATCTTGTACGAAACACCGGTGTAGAACAGGATCCGCTCGGTGGTGGTCGTCTTGCCCGCGTCGATGTGGGCCATGATCCCGATATTGCGGACCTTGGCCAGGTCAAGCGAAGTGGTGGCCATAGTGGCTCAATCTTCTCTCGGTCTCGATGTGGGTTGCGACTACCAGCGGTAGTGCGCGAAGGCCTTGTTGGACTCGGCCATCTTGTGCGTGTCCTCACGCTTCTTGACCGAAGCGCCGAGGCCGTTGGAGGCGTCGAGCAGTTCGTTCATGAGGCGCTCGGTCATGGTCTTCTCACGACGGGCGCGGGAGTAACCCACGAGCCAGCGGAGCGAGAGGGTGCCGGCACGGCCGGGCTTGACCTCGATCGGAACCTGGTAGGTCGCGCCACCGACACGGCGGGACTTGACCTCGAGGGTCGGCTTGATGTTCTCGAGCGCGCGCTTGAGCGTGATGACCGGGTCGTTACCGGTCTTCTCGCGCAGACCCTCCATGGCGCCGTAAACGATGCGCTCGGCGGTGGAGCGCTTTCCGTTCAGCAGCACCTTGTTGATGAGGGAGGTCACCAGAGGAGAACCGTAGACCGGGTCGATGATGACCGGGCGCTTCGGGGCGGGGCCCTTACGAGGCATTCTTACTTCTCCTTCTTGGCGCCGTAGCGGCTGCGAGCCTGCTTGCGGTTCTTGACGCCCTGCGTGTCGAGGGAGCCGCGGATGATCTTGTACCGAACACCCGGCAGGTCCTTCACACGGCCGCCACGCACGAGCACGATCGAGTGCTCCTGGAGGTTGTGGCCCTCACCCGGAATGTAAGCGGTGACCTCGATCCCGCTGGTCAGACGCACACGCGCGACCTTACGCAGGGCCGAGTTCGGCTTCTTCGGGGTGGTCGTGAAAACACGCGTGCAGACGCCACGGCGCTGGGGGGAACCCTCGAGCGCGGGCGTCTTGTTCTTCTCGACCTTGTCCTGCCGGCCCTTTCGGACCAGCTGCTGGATCGTAGGCACCGTTTCTCCGGTTTCTGTGTGCCAGTCTCGGTAAAGCTAACCTGGAACATTCCCCGACCCACGCGGTCGGGTGTGTCGAATACTGCAGTCCGGTCCCTCGCTGGAACGAAGGAGGCGGCAGATTGCGGTGTCAAAACCCGGCTTCCGCGCTGATGGCACTCCGGACGAAGCCCTTCCGCGGCCTTACGGCCCGGCAGGTACTCCAGCGGGAGAGTGCGCGCACGGCAGCCCAGGGACACCCCAGGCACAAGGTCAGAGCGTACCTACCGCATGGGCTGCGGTCAAAACAAATGCACACGCGAAGGACACGCCGGACTCCTCACGGCGTTGCGGTCACCGTAGTGGGATCCACCGCCGTACGGAAGAAGGCACCAGGCCCCGCGCCGGCCCTCCCCCGGCGGCCCCGGGAGCCGCCGCCCGACCGCGGACGGCTCCACCGGACGGCCCCTAGAGGTTGACCGCGGCGGAGAGGATGAAGACCAGGAGGAACAGCGCCCAGCCGCCGATCGCCAGCCAGCCCAGGATCAGCCCCGTCAGCGCCTGGCCGTCACCGCGCTCACCGGACCGCCGGATCTCGGCCCGCGCCTTGTGCCCCAGGATCACCGCCGGAATCGCCGTCAGCCCCCATGTCACCGGCGTCATGATCCCGCAGACCAGCGCGCCCGTCGCCGAGCTGTTCGTCGTCACCGGAACCGGCATCTGCAGGGGCATCGGCATGAACGTCGCCGGCACCATCGGCCGCTGCGGCACGAACTGTGCCTGCGGCACCGGCCCCTGCGGCAGATCGGCTACCAGCATCTGCAGCTCGGCGTGCGTCTGCGCCTTGTAGGCCCGTGTGATCCGCTGCTCGTACTCCGGCTGCTGAAGCCGCCCCTCGGCGAATCCCGCCTTGAGCACATCGACCGTCCGCTCACGGTCGGCGTGCGAGGCACGCATGGCAGGCACCTGATTCGACGGCTGAGCCGGCTGACCACCCTGCCACGGCTGGAATGCCACTTCGCGAACCTCCCCCCGCTCGACAGTTCCCCCATCTTCTCATCACAGACGCAGCAATGGGAGGACAAGTTCCCCTGGGCGGCAACCGACCTGAGGAAACGGCCGGTACAGGGGCCGCGGCAACGCCGCAGGGCGGCCACCCCGTAAGGGATGACCGCCCTGTTGCTGTCGTACGGACCAGGATTACTGGTTGTACGGACCGTAGTCGTAGTCCTCCAGCGGGACCGCCTGGCCGGAGCCGGTGCCGAAGGGCGAGTAGTCGATGTCGTCGTAACCGACGGCCGAGTACATCGCGGCCTTGGCCTCTTCGGTGGGCTCGACCCGGATGTTGCGGTAGCGGGACAGGCCCGTACCGGCCGGGATGAGCTTACCGATGATGACGTTCTCCTTGAGGCCGATGAGCGAGTCGGACTTGGCGTTGATTGCCGCGTCCGTCAGCACTCGGGTCGTCTCCTGGAAGGAGGCGGCCGACAGCCAGGATTCCGTCGCCAGCGAAGCCTTGGTGATACCCATCAGCTGCGGACGGCCGGAGGCCGGGTGGCCACCCTCCGCCACGACGCGACGGTTCTCGCCCTCGAACTTCGTGCGCTCCACCAGCTCGCCCGGCAGCAGCTCCGCGTCGCCGGACTCGATGATCGTCACACGGCGCAGCATCTGCCGGATGATGATCTCGATGTGCTTGTCGTGGATCGCCACGCCCTGGCTGTTGTAGACCTTCTGGACCTCGCCGACCAGGTGGACCTGGACGGCACGCTGGCCGAGGATCCGCAGCACGTCGTGCGGGTTGACGGCACCCACGGTCATCGGCTGGCCGACCGTGACGTGGTCACCCTCGCCGACCAGGAGACGGGCACGCTTGGAGACGCCGTAGGCCATCTCCTCGCTGCCGTCGTCCGGGGTGACGACGACCTTCTTGGTCTTCTCGGTCTCCTCGATCCGGACGCGGCCGGCCGCCTCCGAGATCGGGGCGACACCCTTGGGCGTACGGGCCTCGAAGAGCTCGACGACACGCGGCAGACCCAGGGTGATGTCGTCACCGGCCACACCACCGGTGTGGAAGGTACGCATCGTCAGCTGGGTGCCGGGCTCACCGATGGACTGGGCGGCGATGATGCCGACCGCCTCACCGATGTCGACCAGCTTGCCGGTGGCCAGCGAACGGCCGTAGCAGAAGGCACAGGTGCCGACCGCGGACTCACAGGTCAGGACCGAACGGGTCTTGACCTCCTCGACGCCCGCGTTGACCAGCGCGTCGATGAGCACGTCACCGAGGTCGACGTTCGCCGGGGCGACGACCTTGCCGTCGACGACGACATCCTCGGCGAGCATGCGGGCGTAGACGCTGGACTCGACGTCGTCCGCCTTGCGCAGGACACCGGCGGCGTCCTTCGAGGCGATCCGCAGCTTGAGGCCGCGCTCGGTGCCGCAGTCCTCCTCGCGAATGATGACGTCCTGGGAGACGTCGACCAGACGACGGGTGAGGTAACCGGAGTCGGCGGTACGAAGGGCGGTGTCCGCCAGACCCTTACGGGCACCGTGGGTGGAGATGAAGTACTCCAGCACGGACAGACCCTCGCGGAACGACGCCTTGATCGGACGCGGGATGGTCTCGTTCTTCGCGTTCGACACCAGACCACGCATACCGGCGATCTGCCGCATCTGCATCATGTTTCCTCGGGCACCCGAGTCAACCATCATGAAGATGGGGTTCGTCTTGGGGAAGTTCTCATTCATCGCCTCGGAGACCTCGTTGGTCGCCTTGGTCCAGATGTTGATGAGTTCCTGCGTGCGCTCGTCCTTGGTGATCAGACCGCGCTCGTACTGCTTCTGGACCTTCTCGTCCTGGGCCTCGTAGCCCGCGACGATGGCCTTCTTGGCCTCCGGCACGACGATGTCCGAGACGGCGACGGTGACGCCGGAACGGGTCGCCCAGTGGAAGCCGGCCGCCTTCAGGTTGTCGAGCGTCGCCGCCACGATGACCTTGGGGTAGCGCTCGGCCAGGTCGTTGACGATCGCGGAGAGCTGCTTCTTGCCCACCGAGTAGTCGACGAACGGGTAGTCCTCGGGCAGCAGCTCGTTGAAGAGCGCACGGCCCAGGGTCGTCCGCAGCCGGAAGCTGTCACCCTGCTGCCACTCGGGCTCGCCCTCCTCCGGAACCGGCGGGGTCCAGCCGCGGGGCGGGACGGTGCCGATCGGGAAGCGGATGTCGACCTTCGCCTGGAGCGAGAGCTCCTTGGCGTCGAACGCCATGATCGCCTCGGCGGCCGAGCCGAACGCGCGGCCCTCACCGATGACCTTGCGCTCCTCTTCATCCGTGGTGAGGAAGAAGAGACCGAGCACCATGTCCTGGGTCGGCATGGTGACCGGACGGCCGTCGGCCGGCTTGAGGATGTTGTTCGAGGACAGCATCAGGATGCGGGCCTCGGCCTGGGCCTCCGCGGACAGCGGGAGGTGGACGGCCATCTGGTCACCGTCGAAGTCCGCGTTGAACGCGGTGCAGACGAGCGGGTGAATCTGAATGGCCTTGCCCTCGACCAGCTGCGGCTCGAAGGCCTGGATGCCCAGACGGTGCAGCGTGGGCGCACGGTTCAGCAGCACCGGGTGCTCGGCGATGACCTCTTCGAGCACGTCGTAGACGACCGTGCGGCCGCGCTCGACCATGCGCTTGGCGCTCTTGATGTTCTGCGCGTGGTTGAGGTCCACCAGGCGCTTCATCACGAACGGCTTGAAGAGCTCCAGCGCCATGGCCTTGGGCAGACCACACTGGTGCAGCTTGAGCTGCGGGCCGACGACGATGACGGAACGCGCCGAGTAGTCGACTCGCTTACCGAGCAGGTTCTGACGGAAGCGGCCCTGCTTACCCTTCAGCATGTCGCTGAGGGACTTCAGCGGACGGTTACCGGGACCGGTGACCGGGCGACCACGGCGGCCGTTGTCGAACAGCGCGTCGACGGCCTCCTGGAGCATCCGCTTCTCGTTGTTCACGATGATCTCGGGCGCACCGAGGTCGAGAAGCCGCTTCAGACGGTTGTTGCGGTTGATCACACGGCGGTACAGGTCGTTCAGGTCGGAGGTCGCGAAGCGGCCACCGTCCAGCTGCACCATCGGACGCAGGTCCGGCGGGATCACCGGGATGCAGTCCAGCACCATGCCCTTGGGGCTGTTGCGGGTCTGCAGGAAGGCGGAGACGACCTTGAGGCGCTTGAGCGCACGGGTCTTCTTCTGGCCCTTGCCGGTACGGATGATCTCGCGAAGGCGCTCGGCCTCCTCGTCGAGGTCGAAGGTCTCCAGGCGCTTCTGCAGGGCAGCGGCACCCATGGAGCCGTCGAAGTACGTGCCGAAGCGGTCCCGCAGCTCGCGGTAGAGCAGCTCGTCGCCCTCGAGGTCCTGGACCTTGAGGTTCTTGAAGCGGTTCCAGACCTCGTCGAGACGGTCGATCTCGCGCTGCGCACGGTCGCGCAGCTGCTTCATCTCGCGCTCGGCACCCTCGCGCACCTTGCGGCGCACGTCCGCCTTGGCGCCCTCGGCCTCCAGCTCGGCCAGGTCGGTCTCGAGCTTCTTGGCGCGGGCCTCCAGGTCGGAGTCACGGCGCTGCTCGATGTGCTGACGCTCGACGGAGACGTGCGCCTCCAGCGAGGGCAGGTCGCGCGTACGGCGCTCCTCGTCCACCCACGTGATCATGTAGGCGGCGAAGTAGATGACCTTCTCGAGGTCCTTGGGCGCGAGGTCCAGCAGGTAGCCCAGCCGGCTCGGCACGCCCTTGAAGTACCAGATGTGGGTCACGGGAGCGGCAAGCTCGATGTGGCCCATCCGCTCACGGCGCACCTTGGCGCGAGTGACCTCGACGCCGCAGCGCTCGCAGATGATGCCCTTGAAGCGGACGCGCTTGTACTTACCGCAGTAGCACTCCCAGTCCCGGGTCGGACCGAAGATCTTCTCGCAGAAGAGTCCGTCCTTTTCGGGCTTGAGGGTGCGGTAGTTGATGGTCTCGGGCTTCTTGACCTCGCCGTGGCTCCACTGACGGATGTCGTCAGCGGTGGCCAGACCGATCCGGAGCTCATCGAAGAAGTTGACGTCGAGCACTATGCGTCAATCCCTCTCAGGGTTGTAAGTCTTAGGGGTCTGAAACGGGGGTCCTGGGGCCGGCCGGGGAACCATCACTGGCTCCCCGGCCGAACTCCCGTCAGACCTCTTCGACGCTGCTCGGCTCGCGCCGGGACAGGTCGATGCCGAGCTCCTCCGCAGCGCGGAAGACGTCCTCGTCGGTGTCGCGCATCTCGATGGACATGCCGTCCGAGGACAGCACCTCCACGTTGAGGCACAGGGACTGCATTTCCTTGATGAGCACCTTGAAGGACTCGGGAATGCCGGGCTCGGGGATGTTCTCGCCCTTGACGATGGCCTCGTAGACCTTCACGCGGCCGGTCACGTCGTCGGACTTGATCGTCAGCAGCTCCTGGAGGGCGTATGCGGCGCCGTATGCCTCCAGCGCCCACACCTCCATCTCACCGAACCGCTGGCCACCGAACTGAGCCTTACCACCCAGCGGCTGCTGGGTGATCATCGAGTACGGACCGGTCGAACGCGCGTGGAGCTTGTCGTCGACCAGGTGGTGCAGCTTGAGGATGTACATGTACCCGATCGAGATCGGGTCCGGGAACGGCTCACCGGAGCGGCCGTCGAACAGCCGCGCCTTACCGGAGCCCTTGACCATCCGCTCACCGTCGCGGTTGGGGATCGTCGACTCGAAGAGACCGGAGATCTCGTCCTCGCGCGCACCGTCGAACACCGGGGTGGCGACGTTGGAGCCGGGGGCGACCTCGTCGGCGGAGATCGAGTGGAGACGCTTCTTCCACTCCTCCTCGACACCCTCGACCTTCCAGCCCTGGCTGGCGAGCCAGCCGAGGTGGATCTCCAGGACCTGTCCCGGGTTCATTCGGGACGGGACACCCAGCGGGTTGAGGATGATGTCGACCGGGGTGCCGTCCTCGAGGAACGGCATGTCCTCGACCGGCAGGATCTTCGAGATGACGCCCTTGTTGCCGTGACGGCCGGCGAGCTTGTCACCGTCGGTGATCTTGCGCTTCTGGGCGACGTAGACGCGGACCAGCTGGTTCACGCCCGGGGGCAGCTCGTCGCCCTCTTCGCGGTCGAAGACGCGGACGCCGATGACCTTGCCGATCTCACCGTGCGGCACCTTCAGCGAGGTGTCGCGCACCTCGCGCGCCTTCTCACCGAAGATCGCGCGGAGCAGGCGCTCCTCGGGGGTCAGCTCGGTCTCACCCTTGGGCGTGACCTTGCCGACGAGGATGTCGCCGGCGACGACCTCGGCACCGATACGGATGATGCCGCGCTCGTCGAGGTCGGAGAGGACCTCTTCGGAGACGTTCGGGATGTCCCGGGTGATCTCCTCGGGGCCCAGCTTGGTGTCACGGGCGTCGACCTCGTGCTCCTCGATGTGGATCGAGGAGAGGACGTCGTCCTGCACGAGGCGCTGCGACAGGATGATCGCGTCCTCGTAGTTGTGACCCTCCCACGGCATGAACGCCACGAGCAGGTTCTTGCCGAGCGCCATCTCGCCTTCGTCCGTGGACGGACCGTCGGCGAGGACCTGGCCCTCGATGACCCGCGCGCCCTCGTCCACGACGACCTTCTGGTTGAAGGAGGTGCCCTGGTTGGAGCGGGTGAACTTGGCGACGCGGTACGTGGTGTACGTGCCGTCGTCGTTGGCGACGGTGATGTAGTCCGCGGAGACCTCCTGGACCACACCGTCCTTCTCGGCCTTGATGACGTCACCGGCGTCGACCGCGCAGCGGTACTCCATGCCGGTGCCGACCAGCGGCGACTCCGCCTTGATCAGCGGCACGGCCTGGCGCATCATGTTCGATCCCATGAGCGCGCGGTTGGCGTCGTCGTGCTCGAGGAACGGAATCATGGCGGTCGCGGCCGACACCATCTGGCGCGGCGAGACGTCCATGAAGTCCACCTCGTCGGCGGGGACGAGGTCGACCTCGCCGCCACGACGGCGGACCAGGACACGCTGCTCGGAGAACCGCATGTCCTCGGAGAGCTTCGCGTTGGCCTGGGCGATCAGGAAGCGGTCCTCCTCATCAGCGGTGAGGTAGTCCACCTCCTCCGTGACCTGGCCGTCGACGACCTTGCGGTACGGCGTCTCGATGAAGCCGAAGACGTTGACCCGGCCGTAAGAGGCCAGCGAACCGATCAGACCGATGTTGGGACCTTCAGGGGTCTCAATCGGGCACATGCGGCCGTAGTGCGAGGGGTGCACGTCACGGACGTCCAGGCCGGCCCGCTCACGGGAGAGACCACCCGGGCCCAGCGCCGACAGACGGCGCTTGTGGGTCAGACCCGACAGCGGGTTGGTCTGGTCCATGAACTGGGACAGCTGGCTGGTGCCGAAGAACTCCTTGATGGAGGCGACGACCGGCCGGATGTTGATCAGGGTCTGCGGCGTGATCGCCTCGACGTCCTGGGTCGTCATGCGCTCACGCACGACGCGCTCCATACGAGCCAGACCCGTGCGGACCTGGTTCTGGATGAGCTCGCCGACGTTGCGCAGACGACGGTTGCCGAAGTGGTCGATGTCGTCGGTCTCGACAACGATCGAACGGCCCGACTCGCCCATCGTCTCGGTCTCGCCCGCGTGCAGCTTGACCAGGTACTTGATCGTCGCGATGACGTCATCGGTGGTCAGCACACCGGCGTCGAGCGGCTCGTCGCCACCGAGCTTCTTGTTGACCTTGTAGCGGCCGACCTTCGCGAGGTCGTAGCGCTTGGGGTTGAAGTACAGGTTCTCCAGCAGCGTCTGCGCGGCCTCGCGGGTCGGCGGCTCGCCGGGACGCAGCTTGCGGTAGATGTCGAGCAGCGCGTCGTCCTGGCCCTGGGTGTGGTCCTTCTCCAGGGTGGCGCGCATGGACTCGTACTCGCCGAACTCCTCGAGGATCTGCTCGGTGGTCCACCCGAGCGCCTTGAGCAGGACGGTGACGGACTGCTTGCGCTTACGGTCGATGCGCACACCGACCATGTCGCGCTTGTCGATCTCCATCTCCAGCCAGGCACCCCGGGACGGGATGATCTTGGCGGAGAAGATGTCCTTGTCGGACGTCTTGTCGATGGAGCTGTCGAAGTACACGCCCGGCGAGCGCACCAGCTGCGAGACGACGACACGCTCGGTGCCGTTGATGCAGAAGGTGCCCTTGTTCGTCATGAGCGGGAAGTCGCCCATGAAGACCGTCTGGGACTTGATCTCGCCGGTCTCGTTGTTGGTGAACTCGGCGGTGACGAAGAGCGGAGCCGCGTACGTGAAGTCGCGCTCCTTGCACTCGTCGATGGAGTTCTTCGGGGGCTCGAAGCGGTGGTCGCGGAACGTCAGCGACATCGACCCGGAGAAGTCCTCGATCGGGGAGATCTCTTCGAAGATCTCCTCAAGACCGGACTTGGTGGGGACTTCCTGCCCACTCTCCAGCGCAGCCTCGACGCGACCCTTCCATGCGGCATTGCCGAGCAGCCAGTCGAAGCTTTCGGTCTGCAGCGCAAGGAGGTTCGGAACCCCGAGGGGCTCCTTGATCTTCGCAAAAGAGATGCGCAGCGGGGCGGTGCTGTCGCCGTTGTTCGTATTGGCAGTCGAGGCGTTGCGCGAGGCGGCCAAGAGGGGGTCCTTCCGAGGGCTCGGACTCACTACGCGCGTACCGGTCCCGAATCGAGCAGACTGAGGAAAAGCCCAGATCAGGGCGGTTCATTCAGGTTTGCTCGGGCTCGGGTATGCCCCTGGTGACGGGCAGGGAGCAGCTAACAGGCAGCGCAAAGGGTCAGTGTAGCCACTTGGCACACTGATGTCCAGAGCGAGATTCCGGAGACCGGTTCAGCACCGTGATACCGATCTTCTCCCTCCGGGAGGTCATGCCCTCCGCACCGGAGGAAGCCCTCATTTGTTCGTCTCAATGCCCTGCGCCTGCCGAAAGCCCTGCGCCAGTGGCGCACACCGATGCTTCCCTCTTCGTCCGCGATCCATGCCTCGAACCCTGGATCGCTTCTGCGTCGCGTCCCGAGAATTGCGCGCCGCGTCCGGTTCGTCAAGGCCCCCCACCTCGGCGAGATCGTCACATGGGGGCACGTCCGGGCAACGATGATCACCATACTCGCACGCAGGCGCGAGACAACGCAGCCGTGGCGAGCACGCCGAAGGGCGACCACCCGCATGGGTGATCGCCCTTGGCTGGTGTCCGAAGCGCCTCAGGCGCCGTGGACGGGAGTCAGAGACTCCGTGGGGTCACTTGACCTCGACGGAGGCGCCGGCGCCCTTGAGGGACTCGGCGGCCTTCTCGGCGGCGTCCTTGGCGACCTTCTCGAGGACGGGCTTCGGGGTGCCGTCGACGAGGTCCTTGGCCTCCTTCAGGCCCAGGGAGGTCAGCTCACGCACGACCTTGATGACCTGGATCTTCTTGTCGCCCGCACCGGTGAGGATGACGTCGAACTCGTCCTGCTCCTCGACCTCGGCGGCCGGGGCACCCGGGACGCCGGCGGCGGCAACGGCGACCGGGGCGGCAGCCTCGACGTCGAACTTCTCCTCGAAGAGCTTCACGAACTCAGAGAGCTCGATGAGGGTCATCTCCTCGAACTGCGCGAGCAGGTCTTCCTGGCTGAGCTTCGCCATGGTGGCGGTCCTTCCACTAATTCGGCTGGTGCCGGATGTACATGTCTGGCGGGCGTACTACGGGCCCGCTGGGCGTCCGAGTGGTTACTCGGCAGCCTCGGCGGGAGCCGGCGTACCGGCACCGCCCTGCTCGACCTTGCTGCGAAGCGCGTCCGCGGTGCGGGCGAACTTCGTGAGCGGGGCCTGGAAGGTCGCCGCGGCCTTGGCCATGGACGCCTTCATGCCACCCGCCAGCTTGGCGAGCAGAACCTCACGGGACTCGAGGTCCGCAAGCTTCTTGATCTCGTCGGCGGACAGCGCCTTACCTTCAAGGACACCGCCCTTGATGACGAGAGAGGGGTTTTCCTTGGCGAAGTCACGCAGACCCTTCGCCGCCGTGACCGGGTCACCGGTCACGAAAGCAACAGCGGTCGAGCCCTTGAGGTGCTCGTCCAGCTGAATCCCGGCCTCCTGGGCCGCGATCTTGGTCAGCGTGTTCTTCACCACACGGTACTGAGCGTTCTCGCCGAGAGAACGACGCAGCTCCTTGAGCTGCGCCACAGTCAGTCCGGTGTAAGAAGTCACAACAGCTGCGTTGGAGTCACGGAGCTTAGAAGTGATCTCCTCAACGGCTGCGATCTTGTCAGACGTCGCCATGAGCCTCGGCCTCCTTCCGGGTGATGAGGACCGCGCAGAAGGGGCTGGGCAAAACAAACGCCCCGGCGCAGGCGCACGGGGCGTACTCGACCAAGGCAGAAATCTGCCTGGGAGTTCATCCATACACACCTGCGCAGGCCGTCCGCAGCTAGCGGATCCTTCGGCCACTGCACACCCGGGATCGGGCGCACAGAGACAACCAGCGGTCTTTGGCTTCCGCATACGGTACGGGAGAGCCCTGCGTCAGGCAAATCGACCGAGAGGGGGGCACCGGCCGCGCTCCCGGCCACTGGAGCGCGTCCTCCGCCCCGCTCCTCACCCAGGGGCCGGCGCGGCCGCTAAGAGCGGCACAGCATGCGTCAGGCCCCGCCCTCCTCACAGGAGAGCGGGGCCTGACGACAGTGGTCACACGCTACGAGGCGCCGATCGGGAAGATCAGACGGCCTCGTCCTCGACGAGGAGGTTGCGGGTGCGGTTGGAGTCCAGCGGGATGCCAGGGCCCATCGTGGTGCTGATGGTGGCCTTCTTGATGTAGCGGCCCTTGGCGGCGGACGGCTTGAGGCGGTTGATCTCCTCGAGCGCCGCGGCGTAGTTCTCCACCAGCTTGGTCTCGTCGAAGGAGACCTTGCCGATGATGAAGTGGAGGTTCGCGTGCTTGTCCACGCGGAACTCGATCTTGCCGCCCTTGATGTCGGTGACAGCCTTGGCGACATCGGGGGTGACGGTGCCGGTCTTCGGGTTCGGCATCAGACCACGGGGACCGAGCACCCGGCCGAGACGGCCGACCTTGCCCATGAGGTCCGGGGTGGCGACGACGGCGTCGAAGTCCAGACGGCCCTTGGCGACCTCGTCGATCAGTTCGTCCGAGCCGACGATGTCGGCGCCGGCGGCTTCCGCGGCCGCAGCACGGTCACCGGTCGCGAAGACCAGGACCCGGGCGGTCTTACCGGTGCCGTGCGGGAGGTTCACGGTGCCACGGACCATCTGGTCGGCCTTGCGCGGGTCGACACCCAGGCGCATGGCAACCTCGACGGTCGCGTCGAACTTGGTCGGGGAGGTGTCCTTGGCGAGACGGACGGCCTCGAGGGGGGCGTACAGACGCTCCCGGTCGATCTTCGCGTCCGCGGTGCGAAGAGTCTTGCTGCGCTTCACTTCTGCTCCTGATGCAGTGGGGTGGAGTCGTGGTGCGGACCAGCGCCTGGTCCTGCCACGGGTGGTGCCTGAAGGGCTGGGATCAGCCCTCGACCGTGATGCCCATGGAACGGGCGGTGCCGGCGATGATCTTCGACGCGGCGTCCAGGTCGTTGGCGTTCAGGTCGGGCATCTTGGTGGTGGCGATCTCGCGGACCTGCGCCTCGGTGATCTTGGCGACCTTGGTCTTGTGCGGCTCGCCGGAGCCCTTCTCCACGCCCGCGGCCTTCAGGATGAGCTTCGCGGCCGGCGGGGTCTTGGTGATGAAGGTGAAGGAACGGTCTTCGTAGACCGTGATCTCCACCGGCACGACCATGCCACGCTGCGACTCGGTCGCGGCGTTGTAGGCCTTGCAGAACTCCATGATGTTGACGCCGTGCTGGCCCAGCGCGGGGCCGACCGGCGGGGCCGGGTTTGCGGCGCCGGCGCTGATCTGGAGCTTGATAAGCCCCGTGACCTTCTTCTTCTTGGGAGGCATGCTCTCTCCGGGTCCTAGTGAGAGGTGTTTCGCCGATCCACCCGGTCATCCGGATGGAGGCATACCGCACAACGATAACGGGTATAGTCGCGCGGCCAAAAACCGAGCAGGTCAGACCGGCTGTGAGCCCGTCTGACCTGGTCGATTTGGCTGGTGTTCCGGAAGAACCTAGTTCTTCTGGATCTGGTCGAAGCTCAGCTCGACCGGGGTCTCGCGGCCGAAGATCTCGACGAGGCCCTTGACCTTCTTCGAGTCGGCGTTGATCTCGTTGATCGTCGCCTGGAGCGTCGCGAACGGGCCGTCGGTGACGGTGACGGAGTCGCCCACCTCGAAGTCCAGCACCTGGACCTCGACCTTGCGGGACGGCGCCGGCTTGCCCTCGGCCGCGGCGGCCTCCTTGGCGGCCTTCTCCTCGGCCTCCGGGGCGAGCATCTTGACGATCTCGTCCAGCGTCAGCGGGTAGGGGTCGTAGGCGTTGCCGACGAAGCCCGTGACGCCCGGGGTGTTGCGGACGACGCCCCAGGACTCGTTCGTCAGGTCCATGCGCACGAGAACGTAGCCCGGGAGCTTGTTCTGGCGGATGGTCTTGCGCTCGCCGTTCTTGATCTGGGCGACCTCTTCCTGCGGCACCTCGGCCTGGAAGATGTAGTCCTCGACGTTCAGCGAAACGGCACGCTGCTCGAGGTTGGTCTTCACGCGGTTCTCGTAACCCGCGTAGGTGTGGATGACGTACCACTCACCGGGGAGGCCGCGGAGTTCGTCGCGGAGGGCGGCCACCGGGTCGACCGGCTCCTCTTCCTCTGCGGCTTCAGCGACGTCCTCGTCCTCGGCCTCGTCCTCGACGTGCACCGCGGCGACCTCGGCGGGCTCACCGGCGGCGGCTTCCTCGGCGTCCAGCTCGTCGATCTCGTCGGCGGCCTGGACGATCTCGAGTTCGGTGTCGTCGCCCTGGACCTCGGCCGAGGCAGCCGCGTCCACGTCGGCCGCTGCCGTCTCGGCGGAGTCGGCGGCGTCGTTCAGGTTCGGGTCAGACACGGTGGCTGCTTCTTCCTGGCTTCAAGGGGTTGAACATGCGAAACGGGCGCCCGCTGAGGCGCCCTCCGCGGGATCAGCCGAAGACGTACCCGACGACTCGGTTGATTCCCAAGTCAATCACGGTTACGAGACCGATGATGATGACAACGAAGACGATCACCACGCTGGTGTACGTCGACAACTGGCTGCGCGAGGGCCAGACGACCTTGCGGAGTTCCGCCACGACCTGGCGGTAGAAGAGCGCGAGGCGCGCGAAGGGGCCCTTCTTGCCGCGCTTGCCGCCGCGACGGGGCTTCTTCTGGGAGTCCGCGGCTTCATCCTCGGAACGACCGCGCTCAGGCATGTCGATGGAGCCCAGGGCGTCCGTCACTCGTCCTCACCTGAATCCGGGTCGTGGCCGTGCCGCGCCCGGTTGAGCCGCACGGCGGTGCATTTCATACGTACGCGTGCACGCACTGTGGTGACGAAGTGCGTGTAGCAGGGCCGGAGGGACTTGAACCCCCAACCGCTGGTTTTGGAGACCAGTGCTCTACCAATTGAGCTACGACCCTTTGTGGTTCCCCCAACCTACCGCATGCGGCTGACTGCACTACGTGCGTGCACCGCGGCGACCTGTCGGGAGCCAACGATCAGCGAGTGTACGTGCTTCAGAGCCGGGCGTCGAACAGAAACGTCCCGGGTGGTGCCCGCCGATGCGTGCGCCGGGGTTGTCAGAGGTCTGGGACGATGCCGGTATGAGCGCTGCCACTCCTCCCGCTTCGTCCCCTGCCGACCGCCGCGTATCGGCCCGGGTCGGTGCGATTTCCGAGTCCGCGACCCTCGCCGTCGACGCCAAGGCGAAGGCCCTCAAGGCCGCCGGGCGCCCGGTGATCGGCTTCGGCGCCGGTGAGCCCGACTTCCCGACGCCCGACTACATCGTCGAGGCGGCGATCGAGGCCTGCCGCAACCCGAAGTACCACCGCTACACCCCGGCCGGCGGCCTCCCCGAGCTGAAGTCCGCGATCGTCGCGAAGACGCTGCGCGACTCCGGCTACGAGATCGAGCCCGCGAACGTCCTGGTGACGAACGGCGGCAAGCAGGCGATCTACGAGGCGTTCGCGGCGATCCTCGACCCGGGCGACGAGGTCATCGTCCCGGCGCCGTACTGGACCACCTACCCCGAGTCGATCCGTCTGGCCGGCGGGGTGCCGGTCGATGTCGTCGCGGACGAGACCACCGGCTACCGGGTGACCGTGGAGCAGCTGGAGGCCGCCCGCACGGACCGCACCAAGGTGCTGCTGTTCGTCTCGCCGTCGAACCCGACCGGCGCGGTCTACGGCCGCGAGCAGGTCGAGGCCGTCGGCCGCTGGGCCGCCGAGCACGGCCTGTGGGTGCTGACCGACGAGATCTACGAGCACCTGGTCTACGGCGAGGCCGCCGCGCGCGGCAGCGCTGATGTCACCAGCTCGTCGTTGCCGGTGGTCGTGCCCGAGCTGCGCGAGAAGTGCATCATCGTCAACGGTGTGGCGAAGACCTACGCGATGACCGGCTGGCGGGTGGGCTGGGCGATCGGCCCCAAGGACGTCATCAAGGCCGCCACGAACCTCCAGTCGCACGCCACGTCCAACGTCTCCAACGTCGCGCAGGCCGCGGCCATCGCGGCGGTCTCCGGGGATCTGACGGCCGTCGAGGAGATGAAGGTCGCCTTCGACCGGCGCCGCAAGACCATCGTGCGGATGCTCAACGAGATCGACGGCGTGCTGTGCCCGGAGCCGGAGGGCGCGTTCTACGCCTACCCGTCGGTCAAGGAGCTCCTGGGCAAGGAGATCCGCGGGAAGCGCCCGCAGAGCAGCGTCGAGCTGGCCGAGCTGATCCTGGAGGAGGCGGAGGTCGCCGTCGTCCCGGGTGAGGCCTTCGGCACCCCCGGCTACCTGCGGCTTTCGTATGCGCTGGGCGACGAGGACCTGGTCGAGGGCGTGTCGCGGATCCAGAAGCTGCTGGCGGAGGCCAAGTAGCGCCTCCAGTACGGCCGCACCCCCGAAAATCCGGAGGTGAGCGAGCGGGCGCCGGGACACCTTCCCGGCGCCCGCTCGCCCGTTCCGCCGGACACCCCTTCGGGAAAGGCCCTACCGGCGCCCGCTCGCATGCGGCAAGATCTTCGGATGGAGAGCGTTCGTGCCCGCGGCGAAGCCGCCATCCGAGACCTGCGCCGATTGCCGAAGGCCCATCTGCACCTGCACTTCACCGGTTCGATGCGGTCCGAGACCCTGCTGGACCTCGCCGACAAGTACGGCGTCCATCTGCCGGAGGCACTGCGGAGCGGTGAACCTCCCCAGCTCAGAGCCACGGACGAGCGCGGCTGGTTCCGTTTCCAGCGGCTGTACGACATCGCGCGGTCGTGTCTGCGGACGCCCGAGGACATCCAGCGGCTGGTGCGGGAGGCCGCCGAGGAGGATGTCCGGGACGGGTCGCGCTGGCTGGAGATCCAGGTCGACCCGACCTCGTACGCCCCGCGGCTGGGCGGGCTGATCCCGGCCCTGGAGATCATCCTGGACGCGGTGCACAGTGCCTCCCGGGACACCGGGCTCGGTATCCGTGTCCTGGTGGCCGCGAACCGGATGAAGCACCCCCTGGACGCCCGTACGCTGGCGCGTCTCGCGGTGCGCTACGCCGACCGCGGGGTGATCGGCTTCGGGCTGTCCAACGACGAACGCCGGGGTTTCGCCCGGGACTTCGACCGCGCCTTCGCCATCGCCCGGGAGGGCGGCCTGCTGGCGGCGCCGCACGGCGGTGAGCTGTCGGGGCCGGCGAGCGTCCGGGACTGTCTGGACGATCTGCACGCCGGCCGGGTGGGGCACGGCGTACGGGCCGCGGAGGATCCCGTGCTGTTGAGCCGGCTGGCCTCGCGCGGGGTGACCTGCGAGGTGTGCCCCGCGTCGAATGTGGCGCTGGGGGTCTACGAGAAGCCGGAGGACGTGCCGCTGCGGGCGCTCTTCGACGCGGGCGTGCCGATGGCGCTGGGGGCGGACGATCCGCTGCTGTTCGGCGCGCGGCTGGCCGCGCAGTACGAGATCGCCCGTACCGCGCACGGCTTCACCGACGCCGAACTGGCCGAGCTGGCCCGGCAGTCGGTCCGCGGCTCCTGCGCGCCGCAGGACGAGCAGCAGCGGCTGCTGGCGGAGATCGACGCCTGGCTGGCCGCGTAGGGGCGCCAGAGGCCGCCCAGAGGCCCGCCAGAGGCCGGCTAGAGGCTGACGCCGACCGTGACCGGTTCGTTGACGAGTGTGACGCCGAAGGCCGCGTGCACGCCGTCGCGGACCTCGCGGGCCAGCGCGAGCAGGTCCTCGGTGGTGGCCGTGCCGCGGTTGGTGAGCGCGAGGGTGTGCTTGGTGGAGATGCGGGCGGGGCCGCTGCCGTAGCCCTTGGTGAAGCCGGCCCGGTCGATGAGCCAGGCCGCGGAGGTCTTCACCAGGCCGTCGCCGGCTGGGAAGGCGGGCGGGGCGACGTCGGGGCCGAGGCGGTCCTGGACGCGGCGGAGGAAGACGGCGTGCTCGGCCTCGGTGAGGATCGGGTTGGTGAAGAACGAGCCCGCCGACCAGGTGTCGTGGTCCTCGGGGTCCAGCACCATGCCCTTGCCGGCGCGCAGCGCCAGCACGGTCTCCCGGGCGACGGCGGCGGGGACCCGGTCGCCGGCCTCCACGCCGAGGGCGCGGGCGGTCTCGGGGTACTTCAGGGGCGCGGAGAGGCCCCCGGCGTCCTCCAGGGCGAAGCGCACCCGCAGCACCACGAACCGGTCGGGGTGCTGCTTGAAGCGGCTGTGGCGGTAGGAGAAGCCGCACTCCGCGCTGGGGATCGTGACGGTCTCGCCGAGGCGGCGGTCGTAGGCGACGACCTCGGTGATCGTGGCGGAGACCTCCTGGCCGTACGCGCCCACGTTCTGGATCGGGGTGGCGCCCGCGGACCCGGGGATACCGGCCAGGCACTCCACACCGGCCAGTCCGGCCTCGACCGTGCGGGCGACCGCGTCGGACCAGTTCTCGCCCGCGGCGAGCGTGAGGGTCGTGCCGTCGAGCGCGAAGCCGCGGGTGGCGATGCGCAGGGCGGTGCCGTCGAAGCCCTTGTCGCCGATGACGAGGTTGCTGCCGCCGCCGATGATCAGCAGCGGGGTGCCGGTGTCGTCGGCCGCGCGGACGGCGGCGATCACCTCGTCGTCGGTGGTGGCCGTGACGAGGCGGGTGGCCGGGCCGCCGAGGCGGAAGGTGGTCAGCGGGGCGAGGGGGGCGTCGTGGAGTTCCTGCACGCGCCCAAGGGTACGGGGGCGGTCCGACAGTGCTCGGCCGGACGCCCCCGGCGGCCCCGGCTCAGGCGAGGCGGACCACGGCGCGGGACATGCCCAGCACCTTCTGGCCGGCGCTCATCGCGGTGAGGTCGACGCGGACCGTACGGTCGTCGTCGTCCAGCTTGGCGGCGACCTTGGCGCTGACCTCGATCAGTGCGCCGGTCTCGTCGTTGGGGACGATGACGGGCTTGGTGAAGCGCACCCCGTATTCGGCGACCGCGCCCGGGTCGCCGGCCCAGTCGGTGACCACCCGGATCGCCTCGGCCATGGTGAACATGCCGTGCGCGATGACGTCCGGCAGCCCGACCTCCTTGGCGAACTTCTCGTTCCAGTGGATCGGGTTGAAGTCACCGGAGGCGCCCGCGTACCGGACGAGTGTGGCGCGGCTCACCGGGAAGGTCTGCGCCGGGAGTTCCGTGCCGACCTCGACCTCGCCATAGGAAATCTTCGCGGTCATCTCAGGCCTCCTTCGCGGCACGGGCCACCAGCTTGGTGAACGCGGTCACGACGTGTTCGCCCGCCTCGTCGTGCACCTCGCCGCGGATATCGATGATGTCGTTGCCCGCCATGGTCTTGATGGCCTCGATGGTGGAGGTGACGGACAGCCGGTCACCGCTGCGCACCGGGCGGGTGTAGGCGAATTTCTGGTCGCCGTGCACCACCCGGCTGTAGTCCAGGCCCAGTTGCGGGTCCTCGATGACCTGTCCCGCGGCCTTGAAAGTGATGGCGAACACAAAAGTCGGCGGTGCGATCACATCGGAGTACCCGAGTGCCTTGGCCGCTTCGGCGTCGGTGTAAGCGGGGTTGGAGTCGCCGATCGCCTCGGCGAATTCGCGGATCTTTTCCCGGCCGACCTCGTACGGGTCGGTGGGCGGGTACGTGCGTCCGACAAAAGACTGGTCGAGCGCCATGGGCTCGCAACCTCCCTGTACTGATGGTGACAACGCCGTGAGGCCGCCCCCACGAATGGGGACGGCCTCACGGACTAGCCTGTGTTATCGCGTCTCGCGGTGCGCGGTGTGCGAGTTGCAACGGGGGCAGTGCTTCTTCATCTCAAGACGGTCCGGGTCGTTACGCCGGTTCTTCTTGGTGATGTAGTTCCGCTCCTTGCACTCCACGCAGGCCAGCGTGATCTTCGGGCGGACGTCGGTGGCAGCCACGTGAGTGCTCCTTGGACGGACGGGTGGTCGGATTAACGCATAAAAGAGTAGCCGATCGGAGGACCGACCCCACAATCGGCTACTGTCAGTAGCGGTGACCGGACTTGAACCGGTGACACAGCGATTATGAGCCGCTTGCTCTACCGACTGAGCTACACCGCTGCGATGCGAGGGGAACCCGCCCGAAGGCGGGAACCTTACACATCAGAGCCCCAATACGGAATCGAACCGTAGACCTTCTCCTTACCATGGAGACGCTCTGCCGACTGAGCTATTGGGGCGAGCGATGAAGACATTACACGGCCCGCCGCCAAACGTGAAATCCGTATCCGGGCCGTGCCACAGCGGCCCCGCGCACCACACCGGTACGACTATTTCGCGCCTGCGCAACGCTCTCCCGGCAGCGGCCTAGGCTCGGAAGAACGCTGCGTGATCTTGCACGCCGGTGCCTTCGAGGAGCGCGATGTCCGACAGCAGTTCGCCGCAGCCGCAGCCGGGAAAGCCCGTCGGGCCCGGCCGGTTCGCCAGGTCGGAAAGCGGAGCGCTGGTGTTGTGCGGCGCCCGGCTCGCCGACGGGCGGATGGTGGACGTACGGCTCGGCGGCGGACGCATCGAGGCCGTCGGGACGGCCGGCAGCCTCGCCCCGCAGGGCGCCCGCGTCGACCTCGCCGGCTACCTCCTGCTCCCCGCACCCGCCGAACCCCACGCGCACTGCGACACCGCCCTGACCGCCGACTCCGACGGCCCCGCCTCCCGTTCACCCGAGGACGTGCAGCGCCGGACGACCGAGGCCGCGCTGCTCCAGTTGGGGCACGGCGCCACCGCCTCCCGCAGCCACGTCAGGATCGGTGACGTACAGGGGCTGCGCTCGCTGGAGGCGGTGCTCCAGGCGCGCCGGTCGCTGCGCGGGCTGGCCGATCTGGCGGCGGTCGCGGTGCCGCGGGTGCTGACCGGGGTGGCCGGGGCGGACGGGCTGGCGATGCTGCGGGACGCGGTGAAGATGGGCGCCTCGGTCATCGGCGGCTGCCCGGACCTCGACCCCGATCCGGCCGGGTACGTCGAGACAGTGCTGGAGCTGGCCGGGGAGCACGGCTGCCCGGTGGATCTGCACACCGACGGGGACGATCCGGCGCGGCTGGCGCGGTTCGCGGCGATGTCCGGCGGGCTGCGGCCGGGCGTCGCGCTCGGGCCGTGCGCCGGGATGGCGCGGATGCCGCGGAGCGTGGCGGCGCGGGTCGCCGAGCAGCTGGCGGCCGCCGGGGTCGCCGTCGTCTGTCTGCCGCAGGGCGACTGCACGGGCCTGGAGCGGTACGGCTCGCGGGTGTCGCGGCCGGCGCCCGTACGGCTGCTGCGGGCGGCCGGTGTCCAGGTGGCGGCGGGCAGCGGGGCGTTGCGGGACGTGGCGAATCCGGTGGGGCGCGGTGACCCGTTGGAGGCGGCGTATTTGCTGGCTTCTCTGGGTGAGGCCACGCCGGAGGCGGCCTACGAGAGCGTGAGTTCGGCGGCGCGGGCGACCCTGGGGCTGCCGGAGGTACGGGTCGAGGCGGGCTTTCCCGCGGAGCTGCTGGCGGTGCGGGGCGAGCGGATCGCCGGGGTGCTCTCGCTCGCGTACAGCCGGATCGTGATCCACCGCGGGCGGGTGGTCGCCCGTACCAGCGCGGTGCGGGAGTACTGCGACTCGGCGGCGGAGGTGGCGCTGGAGCTGCCGCGGCAGTCTCAGCGCTGAGCCGCGCGCGGGGACAACGGCCGCTCCCCCGGCCGGTCCCGCACTGCGCGGCGGCGCTTCGGCGTACGGTCGGGATCATGCGCATTGTCATCGCAGGTGGACATGGTCAGATCGCGCTGCGGCTGGAGCGGTTGCTCGCCAAGCGCGGGGACGAGGTGGCGGGCATCATCCGCCGGCCGGAACAGGCCGGTGACCTGCTGGCCGCGGGGGCCGAACCGGTGGTCTGCGACCTGGAGTCGGCGTCGGTCGAGGATGTCGCCCGGCACATGGAAGGCGTCGACGCGGCCGTCTTCGCGGCGGGAGCGGGGCCGGGCAGCGGCATCGAACGCAAGGACACGGTGGACCGCGGCGCGGCGGCGGTCTTCGCGGACGCGGCCGAGGCGGCCGGGGTACGGCGCTTCCTCGTCGTCTCGTCCATGGGCGCGGACCGTGTGCCCCCCGAGGGCACCGACCCGGTCTTCGCCGCGTACCTGCGGGCCAAGGGCGCCGCGGACGCGGACGTACGGGCCCGCGCCGGGCTGGACTGGACGATCCTGCGGCCTGGGCGGCTGACCAACGACCCCGGCACCGGCCTGGTGGCGCTGGCCGACACGACCGGCCGCAGCGAGGTGACCCGGGACGATGTGGCGGCCGCCCTGGTGGCGCTGCTCGACGAGCCGGCCACCATCGGCCGGACGCTGGAGCTGATCGGCGGCGAGGTACCGGTGGAGGATGCGGTGCGGGCGGTGGCCGGGCGCTGAGGGGCGGGCCCGCCGGGTGGGCGGTGACCCACCGGCTCCGTCCGCCTGTGCGCGCGGGCGGGGTGAGACGGGAGTGGAGCCCCAGGTGGTGGCAGCACGTGCGGGCCACAGCGTGGCCGTGCTCTTCCGCGTCTACGCAAAGTGCCTGGATGGCGCGGCTGCCGCGGCGAATGCCCGCATCGAGGCTGCCTTGAAGGGTGGGAGCCAGCGCCCTGGGACTGCCCCACACGTGCCCCACTCGCGCTGGTCAGCACGCGAAACAGGGTGAGACAGAGTGGGGCATACCGCCCATAGCGGATCTTCCGGTGGCGGCAACGAAAAAGGGGCCCGTGACCAGCTTTTACGCTGGTCACGGGCCCCTTCTCACCTGTGGCGGCGCCAGGATTCGAACCTGGGAAGGCTGAGCCGGCAGATTTACAGTCTGCTCCCTTTGGCCGCTCGGGCACACCGCCTGGGTTTGCTGCCGGGAGAGCCGCTGTTGGGCGGTGCTCCGTGGCAACGACGTAAACCATACCCGATGGCTGGGGGTGGTTCGCCACTCGATTCGGGAGCGCTGGATCTTGGCCGGGTGGCTAGGCTTGGCAGGCGGTCCGGGGACGGGCCGCGCCCCTGACGGATCTAGGTACGAGGAGCCAACTCAACATGGCCGACTCCAGTTTCGACATCGTCTCGAAGGTAGAGCGGCAGGAGGTCGACAACGCCCTCAACCAGGCCGCCAAGGAGATCTCGCAGCGCTACGACTTCAAGGGCGTGGGCGCGTCGATCGAGTGGTCGGGCGAGAAGATCGAGATGCGGGCCAACGCCGAGGAGCGAGTGAAGGCCGTACTCGACATCTTCCAGTCCAAGCTGGTCAAGCGTGGGATCTCCCTGAAGGCGCTGGACGCCGGCGAGCCGCAGGCCTCGGGCAAGGAGTACAAGATCTTCGCCTCTATCGAGGAGGGGATCTCGCAGGACAACGCGAAGAAGGTCGCCAAGATCATCCGCGATGAGGGCCCGAAGGGCGTCAAGGCGCAGGTGCAGGGCGACGAGCTGCGGGTCAGCTCGAAGAGCCGGGACGACCTTCAGGCGGTGCAGCAGCTGCTGAAGGGCAAGGACCTGGACTTCGCGCTCCAGTTCGTGAACTACCGGTAGGAGCCCGGTTTCCGGGTGCCACGGGATGGGGCGGCGCGCTGCGGCGTGCCGCCCCACCGGCGTATCGGGTGGCGAACCGAGCGGTCCTGTGGGGCAGCGGGCCCCTCGGGGACTCGTACGGGCCGAGGGTGAGGGGCCTGGCGGGGCGGGCGGTCAGCG
The DNA here is from genome assembly GCF_030406865.1 of Streptomyces sp. P9-2B-2. NCBI lineage: Bacteria > Bacillati > Actinomycetota > Actinomycetes > Kitasatosporales > Streptomycetaceae > Streptomyces > Streptomyces sp. P9-2B-2. The sequence goes on from NZ_CP129126.1 coordinate 4,085,379, forward strand.
CGTTGCGAAGGGCTCGTCCGTGGGGACGATGTCGCGGCCCAGCGGCATCAGGGAGACCGGGATCAGCTTGAAGTTGGCGATGCCGAAGGGGATGCCGATGATCGTCACGCACAGGGCGAGGCCGGTGACGATGTGCCCCAGGGCCAGCCACCAGCCCGCGAAGATGATCCAGATGACGTTGCCGATGGCCGAGCCGGCACCGGCGTCATGGCGCACCACGGTCGTCCGGCCGAAGGGCCACAGGGTGTAGCCGGCGATCCGGAAGGACGCGATGCCGAACGGGATGGTGATGATGAGGATGCAGCAGATGATGCCCGCGACCACATAGCCGAGCGCCATCCAGAAGCCGCTGAGAACCAGCCAGATGATGTTGAGGATGAACTTCATGATCAGCAGCCTTCCACGGGCACGGCGGAGAACGTAACTGCCGGGCAAGACGCCCTGGGCCGGGTAAAGCGTTGCGTTGCGTTCATCATGCGGCGGGCGGCACGCGGCGGCCACCGCTCCCCCGGGGCCGGTGGTCCGTCAGGGGCGCCGGCCCGCCATCCGTTCCAGACGGGCGATGCGCTCGTGCATCGGGGGGTGGGTGGAGAACAGCCGGGTCATGCCCTCGCCCGCCCGGAACGGATTGGCGATCATCATGTGTCCGGCGGTCTCCAGCCGCGGCTCGGGCGGCAGCGGAAGCTGCCGGGTGCCCGTCTCCAGCTTGCGCAGGGCGGAGGCCAGGGCCAGCGGGTCGCCCGTGAGCTGGGCGCCCGAGGCGTCCGCCTGGTACTCACGGGAGCGGCTGACGGCCAGCTGGACGATCCCGGCCGCGACCGGGCCGAGGATCATGATCAGCAGCATGCCCAGGAGGCCGGGGCCCTCGTCGTCGTCGGAGCGGCCCAGGGGAATCAGCCAGGCGAAGTTGACGAGGAACATCACGACGGAGGCCAGTGCGCCCGCGACCGAGGAGATGAGGATGTCGCGGTTGTAGACATGGCTGAGCTCATGGCCGATGACGCCGCGCAGCTCACGCTCGTCGAGCAGCTGGAGGATGCCGTCGGTGCAGCAGACCGCGGCGTTGCGGGGGTTGCGGCCGGTGGCGAAGGCGTTGGGCGCCTGGGTCGGGGAGATGTACAGGCGCGGCATGGGCCGGCGGGCCGTGGTGGAGAGCTCGCGGACCATGCGGTAGAGCTGTGGGGCCTCGAACTCGCTGACCGGGCGGGCGCGCATGGCCCGCAGGGCGAGCTTGTCGCTGTTCCAGTACGCGTAGGCGTTGGTGCCCAGGGCGACGACGACGGCGATGATCAGGCCCGTACGGCCGAACAGGCTGCCGATGACGATGATGAGGGCGGACAGTCCCCCGAGGAGTACGGCGGTCCTGAGCCCGTTGTGCCGGCGGTGCACGGTACGCCCTCCAAGCGGTGCGGCAGGGGAACCCTGTGCTGCGTTTCTCCACTCTCCAGTGGACCCTTACTCACTGGTCAACGCGAGATGAACGAGCCTGGTTCCCCGGTGCGCGCGTGGCGGGCCGGGCGGGGCACGGAGCGGCGCCCGGTGGGGCCCGCCGCCGTACGGGCGGCGTGGGGGCCGCTGCGGGCCGCCGGGGGCGGTCCGCAGCGGGCGGGTATCCGCCGCCCGGCCGGTTAGAGCAGCGCCCCGGAGGCGAAGCGCAGGACGAGCTGCGGGGCGCCGGAGAGCACGATGCCGAGGACGGTGGCGAGCGCGATGGCGGTGGCGAGGGCGCCCGGGATCCCGGCGCGGGGCGGGTGCTGCTCCGCCGGGGCGGTCGCGGGCACGGCCTCGGCTCCCCTGAAGAGCACCGTGGTCCACTTCAGGTAGTAGTAGAGCGCGATCACGACATTGATCGCCATGATCACCGCGAGCCAGGCCAGGCCCGCGTCGACGGCCACCGAGAAGACCGTGACCTTGGCGAACAGGCCGATGATGCCCGGCGGCAGACCGGCCAGGCACAGCAGGAAGAAGCCCAGGGCGAGCGCGGCCAGCGGGCGGCGGGCGTACAGGCCCCGGTAGTCGGTGATGCGGTTGGCGGGGCTCGTACGGGCCACCAGGGCGGCGACGGCGAAGGCGCCGAGGTTCACGGCCGCGTACATCAGGGCGTAGGCGACGGTGGAGCCGATGGCGTGCGCCGGGTCGCTGGTGTAGCCGGCCGCGGCGATCGGCACCAGGAGGTAGCCGGCCTGGCCGACCGACGACCAGGCGAGCAGGCGTACGGCGCTGTGCGCGCGGCGGGGGTCCTGGCGGACGGCCGCGACATTGCCGACGGTCATGGTGAGGGCGGCGAGGACGGCCAGCGCCGGGCCCCAGACGTTCGCGTACGACGGGAAGCCCTGGACGGTGACGAGGATCAGGCCGGAGAAGCCGACGGCCTTGCCGACCACGGAGAGGTAGCCGGCGATGGGCAGCGGTGCGCCGACGTAGGTGTCCGGCACCCAGAAGTGGAACGGGGCGGCGGCGGTCTTGAAGGCGAAGCCGACCAGGGTGAGCGCGACGCCGGCGCTCGCCAGAGTGGCCAGCCGCGGGTCGGGGAGCGCGGTGAGCGCGTGCGCCACCTGGGAGAGGTGCAGGCTGCCGGTGGCCGCGTACAGGAAGCTCACGCCGAGCAGCATCACCGCAGTGGCGGCCACCGAGGACAGGAAGAACTTCAGCGCCGCCTCGGAGGAGAGCCGGTCGTCGCGCCGCAGCCCGACGAGGGCGAAGGCGGGCAGCGAGGCCACTTCGAGGGCGATGACGAGGGTGGCGAGGTCCCGGGAGGCGGGCAGCAGGGCGGCGCCGGCCGCCGAGGAGAGCAGCAGGAACCAGTACTCGCCGGTGGGCAGGCCCTGGTCCTTGACGGTGTCGATGGACAGCAGGGCGGTCAGCAGCGCCCCGCCGAGCACCAGGAACTGGATGACCAGGGCGAACGGGTCGGCCACATAGCTGCACACGTCGGGGTGGGCGGGCAGGCAGAAGGTGCGGCGGCCGCCGCCCAGGAGGGGCAGCAGGAGCAGCGCGGAGGCGGCGAGCCCCGCCGTGGCGATCCAGCCCAGCAGCGGCTTGCGGGCCGCCGGGAGGAAGAGGTCGGCGACGAGCACCACCAGGGCGACGGCCGCGGTGACCGTGGGCGGCGCGAGGGCGAGCCAGTCGACGGACTGGACCAGGGGCGTGATCGAACTCATCACTTACCGCCTCCGAGGAGCTGCTGGACGGCCGGGTCGGTAAGGCCGAGGAGGGCCGCGGGCCACAGTCCGGCAAGGACGGTGAGGACGGCGAGGGGGGACCAGGCCGCGTATTCGTAGCGCGCGATGTCGGGGACGGCGGGGGCCGGTGCGGGCTCTCCGGACGGGTCCTCGCCGGCCGGGTCGGCGGTGCCGAGCGGGGCGGTCGGGGCGAGGTGCGGAGTGCCGCCCATACAGACGCGGCGGACGACGAGCAGCAGGTAGGCGGCGGTCAGCAGGGTGCCGAGGCCGGCCAGCACCATGAACGTCAGGAAGGCGGGGCGGCTGAGGCCGGCGGCCGGCTGGAAGGCGCCGAACATGGCCAGCATCTCGCCCCAGAACCCGGCGAGTCCGGGGAGGCCCAGCGAGGCGACGGCGCCGAAGGCGAGCAGACCGCCGAAGCGGGGTGCCTTGCCGTAGAGGGCGGCACCGGTGGTCCCGGCCAGGGCGTCGAGGTCGGTGGTTCCGGTGCGGTCCTTCAGGGCGCCGACCATGAAGAAGAGCAGGCCGGTGATCAGGCCGTGCGCGATGTTGGCGAACAGCGCGCCGTTGACGCCGGTGGGGGTCATGCTGGCGATGCCGAGCAGGACGAAGCCCATGTGGCCGACGGAGCTGTAGGCGATCAGACGCTTGAGGTCGCCCTTGGCGCCCTTGCGGACCAGGGCGAGGCAGGCGAGCGAGCCGTAGATGATGCCGACGGCGGCCAGCGCGGCGAGGTACGGCGCGAAGGTCTGCATGCCCTCGGGCGTGATGGGCAGCGCGATCCGCACGAAGCCGTAGGTGCCCATCTTCAGCAGCACGCCGGCCAGCAGCACCGAGCCGACGGTGGGGGCGGCGGTGTGCGCGTCGGGCAGCCAGCTGTGCAGCGGCCACATCGGGGACTTGACGGCCAGCCCGATGCCGACCGTGAGCACCGCCAGCAGCTGAACGGTGTGGCTGAGCTGGGCTTTCGGCCCGTTGTCAGTGGCGAGTGCCACCATGTCGAAAGTGCCGGATTTCACGCCGATGAGGAGGAGGCCGAGCAGCATCACGACGGAGCCGAGCAGCGTGTAGAGGATGAACTTCCAGGCCGCCGCCTGCTTTCCCGCCCCGCCCCAGCGGGCGATGAGGAAGTACATCGGGATGAGGACCATCTCGAAGGCGAGGAAGAAGAGCATCAGGTCGAGGACGGCGAAGGTGGCGAGGGTGCCGCCCTCAAGAGTGAGCAGCAGGGCCACAAATGCCTTGGGAGACGGGCCCGTCGGCATGTGGAAGTAGGAGTAGAGCGCGCAGAGGAAGGTCAGCAGCGCGGTCAGGACGACGAGGGGGAGCGAGATGCCGTCGACGCCGAGGTGGATGCGGATGTCGAGCGCCGGGATCCAGCTGATGTCGGTGGTGGCCTGCATACGGGCCGGGTTGTCGTGGTCGAAGCCGATCGCCAGCGCGATCGAGGCGGCGAGCACGACACCGGTGACGGTCACGCCGTGGCGCAGTACGGCCTGGTCGGGGTTCTTGCCGCGCAGTCCGGGCGGGGCCGGGAGCAGGGCGGCGAGCGCGCCGGCGAGGGGGAGGACGACGACGGCCGCGAGGAGAAGCTGCATAGCGGTGTGATTCACGGGTCAGGCCCTCCTCAGGGGTTCGGCTCCGGCGAGGCAGGCCACGAAGGCTGTCGGCTGGGGGTGCGGGGGTCGGCCCCCGGGGGATGGCAGCACGGTCAGGCCCCCGTGCCCGTGGCGACGAGGACGGCGGCGACGGCCAGGACGAGCGAGCCCGCGAGCAGGGCGCCGAGGTAGGTCTGCACGTTCCCGGTCTGGGCGCGGCGGACGGCGGCGCCCAGCCACCGGGGGGCGGCGGCGGCACCGCTGACGTAGGTGTCGACGACCTCGCGGTCCAGGAAACGGACGAGCGAGGCGGCGGCGCGTACGGCCCGGACGAACAGTGCGGAGTAGACGGCGTCGAGGTGGAAGCCGACGGCGGCGTGGGGCTGGAGCGGGCCGAGGAGGAGGCGACCGGGGTCGGCCGGGTCCGGGGCGCCGGCGATGCTGCCGTAGACCGGGGCGTGGGTGGCGATGGCCGTCTCCTCGGCGAGCCCGGGCGGGGCGTCCGGGTCGGTGACGACCGCGCCGATCGGGGTGCGGGCGGCCAGGGCGGTGGTGTGGCGCCAGGCCGCATAGGTGACCAGGCCGCCGACGAGGGCGACACCGGTGCCCAGGACGGAGGTGGTCAGGGTCGGCGCGAGCGACCGCCCGTCGAACCATCCGGGCAGGAGGGGGGCGGCGAGGCCGAGCGCGGCGGTCGGGAGGAAGAGCACCCACAGCACGGCGTTCATGACGACCGGCTGCGGGCCGTGGTCGGGGACCTCGACGCCCGTGCCCCTGAAGGCCAGCAGCCACAGGCGGGTGGCGTAGGCCGCGGTGAGGAGGGCGGTGAGCAGTCCGGAGACCAGGACGGTCCAGCCGGCCGCGCCGGGGATGCCGTGCGCCGCACCGGTGGCGGCGTGCTCGGCGGCACCCAGGACGGCTTCCTTGGAGAAGAAGCCGGCGAACGGGGGGATCGCGGCGAGCGCGAGCAGGCCGACGGTGACGGTCCAGTAGGCATCCGGGATGCGCCGGGCCAGGCCGCTCATCCGGGACATGGCGGCCAGCGAGTTGGTGCCCGCGGCGTGGATGATCACGCCCGCGCCGAGGAAGAGGAGGGCCTTGAACGCACCGTGCGAGATGAGGTGGAAGACGGCGGCGCCGCGGTCGCCGACGGCCAGCGCGCCGAGCATGTAGCCGAGCTGGCCGACCGTCGAATAGGCCAGGACGCGCTTGATGTCGTCCTGGGCCAGTGCGGCCAGACCGGAGCCGACCATGGTGATCGCGGCCATGACGGCCATCACCACCAGCGCGGCCGCGGAGGCGGCGAAGACGGGGAGGAGACGGGCCACGACATAGATACCGGCCGCCACCATCGTCGCGGCGTGGATCAGCGCCGAGACGGGCGTCGGACCGGCCATCGCGTCCGGGAGCCAGGTGTGCAGCGGGAACTGCGCCGACTTGCCCGCGACACCGGCGAGCAGCAGCAGCGCGATCAGCGTCGGATGGTCCAGGCCGCCGTTGGTGACGGTGCCGAGGATGCCGGTAATGCGGAAGGTTCCGGCGTCGGCGGCCAGCGCGAAGATGCCGAAGAGGAAGGGGACATCGCCGAGCTTGGTGACGAGGAAGGCCTTGAGGGAGGCGGCGCGGGCGGCCTCGGTCTCCCAGTAGTGGCCGACGAGGAAGTAGGAGCAGATGCCCATGACTTCCCAGCCGACCAGCAGCAGCATCAGGTCGCCGGTGTAGACGACCAGCAGCATCGCGGAGGTGAAGAGCGAGACCAGCGCGGCGTAGGAGGGGTAGCGCGGATCGTCGCGCAGATAGGCGGTGGAGTAGAGCTGCACACAGGACGCCACCACCCCCACCAGGACGGCGAGCAGCGCGGCGAAGCCGTCGATGTGCAGGGCCAGGTCGATGGGGATCGAGCCGGTCGGGGTGAGCCGGGTGGCGATGTCGGTGGCCGGGCCCCCGCCCTGTCCGACGGCGACGGTCACCGCGAGCGCGGCCGCGGCCAGCGTCGGCAGCACGGCCAGCGGCCGGACGAATCCGGGCGCCCGGCAGCCCAGGAGGAGGCCGGCGGCGGCCCCGAGGAAGGGCAGAAGGGGGACGAGAACGGCGGTGGTGGTGAGGGTCACGCGGCGGCCTCCGCCGTGGTGTCCGGCTGCGGGTCCCCGTCCCCGGCGCCCGCCTGCTCGGCGAGGTCACGGAGCCGGTCGATGTCGGAGCTGCCGCGGTTGCGGTAGACGAGCAGCACGATCGCCAGCCCGATGCCGATCTCGGCGGCGGCGATGGCGATGGTGAAGAGGGTGAGCGCCTGGCCGGTGTGCAGGGTGTCGCGCAGCCAGACGTCGAAGGCGACGAGGTTGAGGTTGACGGCGTTGAGCATCAGCTCGACCGACATCAGCACCAGGATCGCGTTGCGGCGGGCGAGCACGCCGTACAGCCCGGTGCAGAAGAGGAGGACGGCGAGGACGGCCGGGTAGACGAGATGCATCAGCGCTGCTCCTCTCGCGGGGCGGGGGCACGGAAGGCGCCGGTCTTGAGGTCCGCCGCCGCGGCCCTGCCCTCCCCCGTCCTGCGGGACAGCACGATCGCCCCGACGAGCGCGGCGAGCAGCAGCACGGACAGCGCCTCGAAGGGCAGCACCCAGTACTGGAAGAGGCTGCGCCCGGAGGCTTCGGTGGAGCCCTGGGCGGCGCCCTCGAAGCTGATCCAGGTGGCCCGGAAGGCGTCCACGACGACCCAGACCAGGGCGGCGGCCGAGGCGAGGGCCACCGCGAGCGCGGCCCAGCGGTTGCCCGAATCGGCGTCCGGGGAGCGGCCGATGGGCGCCTTGGTCAGCATCAGCCCGAAGAGCAGCAGGACGACGACCGAACCGACGTAGATCAGCACCTGCACCCAGGCGATGAACTCGGCCGTGAGGAGCAGGTATTCGACGGCGATCCCGCCGAGGGCGACGACCAGCCAGAGGGCGGCGTGCACCAGCTGCCTGGTGGTGACGGTGATGACGGCCGCGCCGAGGGTGGCGATGCCGACGAGGACGAAGGCGACCTCGACGCCCGTGGGCGAGAGGAAGCCCTGGCCGGCTGCGGTGGCGGCGAGCGTCACTGTCCCTCCCCTGGGGTGTCCGGTCGGTCCTGGTCCGGCTCGGCCGCCGCGGCCCGGGCGGCCTCGGCTTCGGCCTGCTGCTGGGCGGCGAGCTTGTCCGCGGCCTTGTGGGCGGCGGCCAGTTCCTTGGGCTCCTCGGCCGCCGGGTCGAGCGCCGGGGGCTCGGGCACCGTCCACATCCACTCGCGGAGCTTGTCCCGCTCATGGGTCAGCTCGCGGATGTCCGTCTCGGCGTACTCGAACTCCGGTGACCAGAAGAGCGCGTCGAAGGGGCAGACCTCGATGCAGATACCGCAGTACATGCACAGCGCGAAGTCGATCGCGAAGCGGTCCAGCACATTGCGGCTGCGCTCACGGCCTCCGGGGGCGGCCGGCGGCACCGTCTCCTTGTGGGAGTCGATGTAGATGCACCAGTCCGGGCACTCGCGGGCGCACAGCATGCAGACCGTGCAGTTCTCCTCGAACAGCCCGATGACGCCGCGGGTACGGGGCGGGAGGTCGGGCTGGACGTCCGGGTATTGCGCGGTGACCGATCGTTTCGTCATCGTCCGCAGGGTGACGGCCAGCCCCTTGGCGAGGCCCGAACCGGGGAAGCTCATGACGAGATCACCACCTTGATGACGCCGGTGAGGGCGATCTGGGCGAGGGCGAGCGGGATGAGGACCGTCCAGGCGAGCTTCTGCAACTGGTCCTCGCGCAGCCGCGGATAGGTCACCCGCAGCCAGATGACACCGAAGGCGAGGAGCACGGTCTTCAGCAGCGTCCACAGCCAGCCCAGACCGTCGGCGCCGAACGGGCCGTGCCAGCCGCCCAGGAAGAGGACGGCGGTCAGCGCGGAGAGGACGACGATGCCCGCGTACTCGGCGAGGAGGAAGAGGGCGAAGCGCAGACCGGTGTACTCGGTGTACGCACCGAAGATGATCTCCGAGTCGGCGACCGGCATATCGAACGGCGGCCGCTGGAGCTCGGCGAGCCCCGCGGTGAAGAAGACCACGCCGCCGACGATCTGCCACGGCACCCACCACCAGTGGAAGGCCTCCAGGATGCCGGGCAGCGAGAGCGTGCCGGCCGCCATCGCGACGGAGGCCGCGGCGAGCAGCATCGGCAGCTCGTACGCCAGCAGCTGCGCGGCCGTCCGCAGACCGCCGAGCAGCGAGAACTTGTTCGCCGAGGCCCAGCCCGCCATCAGCGAGCCGAGCACCCCGACACCCATGACGGCGAGGACGTAGAAGATCCCCGCATCCAGCTCTTGGCCCACGGCGTTGTGCGGGCCTATCGGGATGGCGACCAGGACCAGGAGGTACGGCAGCAGCGCGACGGCGGGCGCGAGCTGGAAGATCCGCCGGTCGGCACCGGCCGGCACGATGTCTTCCTTCTGCGCGAACTTCACACCGTCGGCGACGAGCTGCGCCCAGCCGTGGAACCCGCCCGCGTACATCGGCCCGAGCCGGCCCTGCATATGGGCCATGACCTTGTGCTCGGTCTGCCCGATGACCAGGGGGAAGACCAGAAAGACGACGAAGACGGCGAGCAGACGCAGCGCGATGTCGAAAGCGTCGCTCATGGGGTGTCGCCTCCTGCCGGGTCCTGGGGGGTGGGGTCGGGCTCAGGGGTGGCGGCCGGTTCGGGCTCCGGCTCCGTGGTGGTGGCCGGTTCCGGCTTCTCTTCCGGCGCGTCCGGCTCGGCCGCCTTACGGGGCTCCGGCTTCGACTCGGAATCCGCTTCCGCCTTCGGCGCCGGCTCCGGCTTCCGTCCGGGTGCCGCCTTCGGCTCGTCCGGCTTCCGTTCCGGCTCGTCGAAGGCCGGACGAGCGTGGTGCCAGGGCGCGTCGGAGGAGGTCGGGGGCGCCGCTTCCGCAGGGGTCTCCGCGGGCTTCTCCGCGGCTGCCTGCGCCGCCTCTGCCGCCGCAGCCGTCTCCGCAGCGGACTCCGCCGCCGCGCGCTGCTGGCTGGCCGACCCGTCGCTGACCGAACGGGTACGCCGTGCCGGGCGCTCGGGCCGCTCGGTACGCGCCGGAGCCGCCGGAGTTCCGGTCCCCTCCGCCGCCGCCTGCTGGCCGGCCGAACCCGCGGCCGCCGTACGGGTACGGCGTGCCGGACGCTCGCCCGCGGCGCCGCCGGCCGCCCGCGCACCCCGCGCCGGACGTGCGGGCGCGGGCGGCAACTGGCCCTTCAGCGGGCCCCATTCGTTCGGGTCCGGGACGCCCGGGGGCAGCATCTGGCGCCGCTTGGGGCCGCCGTGCTCGGACTCGCCCGGCTCCTTGGCGCCGGGCCACGCCTTGGCGACCCGGGCCGCCAGCACGAAGTCCTTGCGCAGCGGGTGCCCTTCGAAGTTCTCCGGGAGCAGCAGCGGTTCGAGGTGCGGGTGGCCGGTGAAGTCGACCCCGAACATCTCGTGGGTCTCCCGCTCGTGCCAGCCCGCGCCCGCGTACACACCGACGGCGGTGGGCAGCGCGGCCGCGTCGTGCGGCACGGTCGTCCGCACGATCAGCCGGTGGACGGTGCCGGGGCGCGCCACCTCCACGAGGTGGGCACAGATCCGGAAGCCGGTGCCGGGCTCGTCGACGGCGCTCAGCCAGTCGAAGAAGCTGCACCCCAGGGTGTCGCGGGCGGCGGTCAGCGCGGTGAGCCAGCCGTCGGCGGGGACGTCGACGGTCAGCAGGTCGTACGCCAGCTCCGCAGTGGCCCCGGGGCCGAAGATCTCGCTCGCCGGGCGCGGCAGCCAGCCGACGGCCGGCTCGGCCGGGGGCTCCCCGGGCTGCTCACCCGGGTCCGGCGCCGCCGACTGCTCGGGGGCCTCGGCCTGCTCGGCGGGCGTCGTCTGCTCGGCGGGCGTCGTCTGACCAGCAGGCGTCGTCTGACCGGAGGTCTCCGGCTGCTGCCCGGGGGTTTCCGGCTGCTGCCCGGGGGTTTCCGGCTGCTGCTCGGGCTGCTCGGTCATCGGGGCTCCTCCCCGGCCGGCTTCGGCTCAGCCGCCGGCTGCGGCGCGGGCGGGGTGACGAGTCCGCTGCGCAGCGCGGCCGCCGAGGGCCGGGCGGTGCCGCCCTTCGCGTACCGCTCCCCCAGCGATTCGCGCGCGATCTTCTCCTGGAGCTTGAGGATGCCCTGGAGCAGCGCCTCCGGACGCGGCGGGCAGCCGGGGACGTACACATCCACCGGAATGATCTGGTCGACGCCCTTGGTGACGGAGTACGAGTCCCAGTAGGGGCCACCGCAGTTGGAGCAGGCCCCGAAGGAGATGACGTACTTCGGCTCCGGCATCTGCTCGTAGAGCCGCTTCACCGCGGGCGCCATCTTGTCGGTGACGGTGCCGGAGACGACCATCAGGTCGGCCTGGCGGGGGCCGGGCGCGAACGGGATCACGCCGAGCCGGATGAAGTCGTGGCGCGCCATGGACGCGGCGATGAACTCGATGGCACAACAGGCCAGGCCGAAGTTGAAGACCCAGAGGCTGTAGCGGCGGCCCCAGTTGAGGACCACCTTCATCGGTTCGGGCGCGAGCCGGGCGAGGGTGCCCAGGCGCCGCGGCTCCGGCAGGAACTCGGGGGCGGCGCCCGCGGCCGCGGCGCCGTTGGAGGCGGGGGTCACGTCCATTCCAGGACGCCCTTCTTCCATGCGTAGAGCAGGCCGACGGTGAGGAAGCCGAGGAAGATGAACATCTCCACCAGCGTCACGCCGCCGAAACCGGGGGCGGCGAAGATCGTTGCCCAGGGGAACAGGAAGATCGAGTCCACGGCGAAGATGACGTAGAGGAAGGCGTAGACGTAGTAGCGGACCTGGGTGTGCGCCCAGCCCTCACCGACCGGATCCACACCGCACTCATACGTCAGCAGCTTCTCCGGCGTCGGTACCACGGGCCGCAGCAGCCGCCCGGCACCGAAGGCCACGGCGACGAAGAGCACACCGATCACGGCGATGAGCCCGACGACCGAGTAGCCCTGGAAGTAGTCCGCGGCGACGGTGGTGCGTACGGTCGCGTCCGGCACGTCCGCCCCTCGCTCCCTGACTGTGATTGTTCAACGACTTCGACGATCTGTACGGACCGGAGTCTAGGCCCTGCCCCGGCCCCGGTGAGCAGCCGCATCGTCGCGGCCGGTGGGGTTGTCCCCACTTCGCCCTTCCTGGGTGGCCGGCAGCGTAGACACAGCGCCCAGTTGTCTCAGAACCTGTCTCACGGACCGGACGGGCGGTAGGACGGAGACGGTCCGGGAGGGCTTGGCGTCAGTGCACCGGGCCGCCGTCGAACGGGCTGCGGCGGTCGGGGGCGGCGGGGGCGCCGGGGGCTTCCGGGCCGGCGGCCGGCTGGGGCCCTGGCGGCATCGTCGGCAGGGGCTGCGGCGGCGACGGGGACGGCTGGGTGGGGGCGGCCTGCGCCTGGGGGTGCGGTGGGGGCTGGTGCGCTCCGGGCGCGGGGGGCATGGCCTGGGGCGGGTAGTAGTGGGGAGCCGGTTGGGGCTGGTGTGGGGGCTGGGGCTGCGGAACGGTCTGGGCATGCGGACCGGCTTGCGGCTGCGCCAGTGCCTGCGGACCGGCCTGGGGCTGCGCTTGAGCTTGCTGACCGGTGTGCCCCTGGGGCCGCTGTGGTTCCTGGGGTGGCGCGGGGGCCGTGGCCTGTCCGGGGACGTACACCGGCGGCTGTCCCGGGCGGTGGACCGTCGTCTGCCGTTGCTGCTGCCGCCGGCCCGGTTCCCGTGAGACCGCGCGGTCCATCACCTCGGCGGCGATGCGCGCCGCCGCCTCCCTCGTGCGTTCGCCGAGCAGCTCCGTACGGATGGCGCCGCCGGCCGCCAGATGCCGGTCGTAGGGCAGCGGCAGTACCGCCGCACCACCGGCGCCGAGGTGTTCGGCGGCCCGGCGGACGTCGACGCCGCTGTCGGGCGAGGTGTGGGTGAGCACGACGACGGTGGTGGGCAGCAGGCCGGAGTGCAGTCCGCCGATCCAGTCCAGTACGGAGCGGGTGGCGGCCACGCCCTCCGGGGTCGCCGGAGTGGCCACCACTCGCGCCTGCGTGGTCACCAGCGCGGTGCGCGCCACTTCGGCGGGCAGCGTCTCGCAGTCCACGACGGTGGCCGCGAAGTGGCGGCGCAGCGAGGTCATCACCACGCGGTAGGTGTCGAGATCCAGCCGGGTGCCGATGGCGCCCTGGCTGCCGGGCAGCAGCCAGCCGCCGCCCGCGAACGGGAGGAGATAGCCGGTCAGATCCGTGATCATCATCGACGGCTCGACGATCTGCGCCAGATCGCTGCCCGACCACCGCACCTCGCGGGCGCCGAGCCGGTGCGGCAGCGTGCCGAGCGCCGGATCGGCCTCGACGGCGAGCACCGGGTCGGAGCGGTAGTGCGCGTAGGTGAGCGCGAGCAGGGCAGCGAGGGTGGACTTGCCGGCGCCGCCGCGGATGCTGGACACGGCGATCTGCCGGCCCGTGGTCACGGGCTGCTGGATGGCGTGCGCGGCTTGGGTGACCGCGGCCGTTTCGGCGGCCGGGGCCGAGGCGAAGACCTTGCGCAGCGCCCGGCCCGCACGCCGGGCCACGGGGTCGCCGCGACGCGGCCGGGGCTGACCGTCGGCCAGTTCCGGCGGCAGCAGGGGCACCGAGAGCGGCGTCCGCGCCGGCAGCCCGGATCGGCCGTAGCGGCCGGGAGCGGGGGCGGGCGCTCCAGGGGCGGACGTTCCGGAGGCAGGGGCTCCGGAGGTGGGCGCTCCTGGGGCGGGCGCTCCTGGGGTCAGGGGCGCGGAAGGCGGCGGGGTGGGTGACGCGGGGCCCGGCGACGTAGCGGCGGGGCCGGGCGGCTGGACCGGGGTGGCGGGCATCGGCGGAGCGGCGGGAGGCGTTATCCCGGCCGGAGGCATCGGCTCAGCGTGCGGCGGCGCCCCGGCCGAAGACATCGGCGTACTCAGCGGCATCGCACCGCCCCCGGGCATGCCCCCGGGCACCCCCGGAATCCCTGGCATCCCCGGCGCCCCCGGAGCGGTCCCCCGCCCCGCCGGACCACCGTCCGACTCGCTCATCGCCCCCGACGCGCTCATCGCTCCCGCCTCGCCCGTCATACCCCACTCGCCGCTCTCGCCCGTATTTCCCGCCGCGCTCAACTCCCTTGCCGTAGAGGCCCCAGGAGTCGGGTTCATCGCCTGCACCGCGTCCACACCCCCTCCCCCTTCCGCTCCCGTTCCCGCTCGCTCCGGATCGCGCTCCGCCGATGCCATGTCCGCTCCACCGCCTCTCCGGGTCAGGATGCGCCGAACAGCGCGCCGTAGAGCCCGAAGGCCCCGAGAGTGACCGGGATCAGCGCCACTACGGCCACCGACTCGGCGTGGTCCAGCCACCGGCGCAGCCGGGCGCGCGAGGGCTCCGGGATCCGCACCGCGAGCAGCGCGACCGGCAGCACCGCCAGCAGGCCCAGCACGACCAGCGCGGGCGCCGCCGCCCCGCCGTCGGTGGCCCAGAGCAGCACCAGCCGTACGCCGACCGCCAGGCCGGCCGCCAGCAGCGCGACGACCTCCGCAGCCAGCGGATACGCCCGTGCCCGTGAGCACAGCACGCCGCACAGCAGCAGCGCGGCGAGCACGGTCCAGAGGCCGGGTGTCTGCACCGCGAGCACCCCGGCCGCTCCGGCCGAGGCCGCCGCGACCGTTGTTGCCGGGGCCAGCTCCCGGTGGGTGGCGCCCAGTGCGCCCGCCACCTGGTGCCGGCTGACCGGTGTACCGCCGGAGTGCAGGTCGTCGAGCCGGGTCAGGCCGGCACCCCGCAGTGCGAGGCGCGGCAGCTGGCCCAGGACGAGGACGGAGACGAAGCCGAGCACAACTCCCGTACGTGCGGGGGTGGTCAGGGCCAGGCCCAGCTCCCAGGCGCCGACCGCGAGCGCGAGCGACGCGGCGGCGGTCAGGCCGCCGCGCCCCAGCCCCGTACAGAGCCCGAGGAGCGCGAGCACGGCCGCCACCGTGAGTCCGACGGCGGCGAGCCGCGCCGCGCCGCCCGGGACCGCCTGCCAGGCCGCGGCCACCCCGAGCACCCCGCCGAGGAGCAACAGGGCGGCTCCCGGGGCGTGCTGCCCGTGTCGCGCGGCGAGCGCGCCGACGGCCGCACCTGCGGCGGTGACGAGGACTGCGGCGACACCCAGCCAGCGGGCCGCGTCCCCGTTGGCGTACCAACTGCCCGCGCACACCCCGGTGACCGCCGCGAGCAGCACACTCGCCGTCACCGCCGTCCAGACCCGGCTCCGCTCGCCCCAGCCCCAGCCGCGGACGTCGAGGGGGGCGGCCACCGCGTCGGCGAGGTCCCGTGTGGCGGACTCCGGCCGGTCCGCGGCGTCGTCCGGCTTCAGCAACTGGCCGTCGTAACCCCGCGCCATGGCCCCTCGCCCCTCCCGTTGTGCATCGCCACACCTTACGGTCCCGTCGGCGCGCCGTGTCCACCACGCCGATAACGGAACAGGCGCTGCGCCCCGGCCCGGCGCAACCGCCTTGACCTGCGTCGGGAGGCTCGAAGCGCGGAGCGGAATGGGGCAAACCCCACCCCGGTCCGCCCAGTTACCCCATGGCACCCCGCACGGCCACCGGGCAGGCTGGGGCGCATGACGGAGAGTTCCCGCCCCAGTACTGCCGAGGACGCCCTTGACGGCGCCACACCACCGCCGCCCAGAGCACCGCTCAGCGGCGCGACGTGGCGGGAGATCGCCTATCTGCTGGCCAACTTCCCTTTGGGATGTGTGGCGTTCGCGGTGCTGATGGTGTGGGTGGTGGCGGGAATCGGGCTGTCCCTCATCGTGATCACGCTGCCGCTGCTGGCCACGGGGCTACAGGCGTGCCGGCAATACGGGAGGCTGGAGCGGGCCCGGGCGCGGGCGTTGCTCGGGGTCCGGGTCGAGGAGCCGAGCCGGCTGCGGGCGCGGCACCCGGGGTTCCTGGCGTGGTTGTGGGCGAGTCTGAAGGATCCGGTCGCCTGGCGGCATGCGCTGTTCATGTTCGTCCGGCTGCCGTGGGCCCTCCTCACGTTCCTGGTCGTCTTCGTGCTGTTCTTCCTGGGGTGGCCGGCGCTGCCCTGGGTGGCGCGCTGGCTGACCAACGTGGACCGGGCGATGGTGCGCGGGCTCCTCTCGCCGTCCGACGAGTTGGAGCGGCGGATCGCCGAGCTGGAAACGGACCGGGTGACGGTCACCGACACCGCGGCCGCCGATCTGCGGCGCATCGAACGGGATCTGCACGACGGCGCGCAGGCCCGGCTGGTGGCCCTCGCCATGGGGCTCGGCCTGGCCAAGGAGAAGCTGCTGGAGGGCCGGGCGGACGAAAGCGTGGCGGCGATGGTGGACGAGGCGCACGGCGAGGTGAAGCTGGCGCTCCAGGAGCTGCGGGATCTGGCCCGGGGCATCCATCCGGCGATCCTCACCGACCGGGGGCTGGGGCCCGCGCTGACCTCGCTGGCCGGGCGCTGCACGGTGCCGGTCACGACGACGGTGGACCTGTCCGAGCGGCCCGCGCCCGCCATCGAGGGCATCGTCTACTTCACCGTCTCCGAGCTGCTTCAGAACATCTCCAAGCACAGTGCGGCGCGGCAGGCCACCGTCGAGGTGTGGCGGGTCCAGGAGGGCGGGCCCGCAGGGGCCTCGGACAGGGGCGGCCGTGGGCGACGGGCGGGCGGACGGCTGCTGATCCAGGTGTCGGACAACGGGAAGGGCGGGGCGCGGCTGGACGGCGGCAGCGGGATGGCCGGGCTCGCCGAGCGACTGGGGTCGGTGGACGGGCTGTTCGTGCTGGATTCGCCGGTGGGCGGGCCCACGCGGGTGACGGCGGAGCTGCCGTGGCGGGAGCGGACGGGGGACGGGGTCGGAGTCGGGGCCGGGGTCGGGGCCGCGCGTCGGCGCGGCGGGGCGAGGGCCTGAGGACGCGGCGGGCCGTCGGGGTGGGGCCGCGCGGCCGGCTGTGGTCGGCCGCTTGTGGTCGACCACAGGTCCGGGGGTGGGGATAACCCCCGGCGAAGACTGCGAGAACCCTCATGGTGCGGGGGCCGCCGGTCGCGGACGCTTGTCATGGCGGAAAAGCCGCAGTGAGCGGCGGAGCAGACAGCGGCGCCGACAGGGCATGGCCGCGCCCGGCAGAACGGACGACGAGACGATGGATACCGCATACGCACCGCGACTTCGCGGCTCCCGGGTGCCCGTGGGGCTGCGCGCCCCGTTCTCCGGGCGCACCTGGCGGGAGTTCCTCTACCTCCTCCTCAGCCTCCCGATGTCCGTCCTGATGTTCACGTACGCGATAACGATGCTCGCGCTGGGCACCGGTCTGCTGGTGACGACCCTGGGCGTCCCGGTGCTGGCGGGCGGCCTGGCCGGCAGCCGTGCGCTGGGCGGTCTGGAGCGGGCGCGGGCCCGCGCCCTGCTGGGGCTGGAGGTCGCCGCCCCGGAGCCGCCCCGGGCCTCCAGGCCGGGCCTGATGGGGTGGGTCGGAGCCGTACTCAAGAGCGGTGCGTCCTGGCGGCACGTCGTCTACTCCCTGCTGCACCTGCCGTGGGCGATCTTTTCCTTCGTCTTCTCGCTGACGCTCTGGACCGTCGGCTGGGCGCTGCTGGCCTATCCGCTGTGGAGGTGGACGTTCCCCGCTTATCTCGACCAGCCGGGCGCCCTGATGTGGGGCGACGGCCACGGCCACGGCGTCTATCTCGACACCCCGACGGAGATCGGGTTCACCAGCGGGTTCGGGCTGCTGCTGGTGCTGGCCGGGCCGTGGGTGATCCACGGGCTGACGCAGGTCGACCGCGTCATGGTCCACGGCCTGCTCGGGCCCTCCCTGCTCGCCACCCGGGTGTCGCAGCTGGAGTCGGACCGTGGGGTGGTGGTGGACACCGCAGCGGCCGACCTGCGCCGCATCGAGCGCGATCTGCACGACGGCGCCCAGGCGCGACTGGTAGCGCTCGCCATGGACCTGGGCCTGGCCAAGGAGAAGCTGGCGGAGGACCCGGAGGCCGCGGCCAAGATGGTGGACGAGGCACACGGCGAGGTGAAGACCGCACTCCGGGAGCTGCGTGACCTGGCCCGCGGCATCCATCCGGCGATCCTCACCGACCGGGGCCTCGGCCCGGCGCTGTCGGCACTGTCCGCGCGGTGCACGGTTCCGGTGACGGTGACCGTGGATCTGGACCGCCGGCCGGCCGCGGCGATCGAGGGCATCGCCTACTTCACCGCCTCCGAACTGCTCCAGAACGTCTCCAAGCACGCCCGGGCCACCAGCGCCACGCTCGATGTGTGGACCAACGCGGACCGGCTCATGGTGCTGGTCGCGGACAACGGGCAGGGCGGCGCGCACACGGAGAGCGGCACCGGCCTGGCCGGCCTCGCCGAACGGCTCGATGCCGTCGACGGCCTGCTGATAGTGGACTCCCCGGCCGGCGGCCCGACCTGCATCACCGCCGAGCTGCCGTGGCGCGGATGACCACCGGAGAGCATCGGCTGTCCGCCGTGGCGCGGCTGACCACCGGACGGCACTGGCGGAGGACCGCCGGGCGGCGCCTGCGGCGCCAATCGGAGAGCACTGGCTGACCACCGGACGGCACTGGGCAAGCCGCCCGGTCAGCACCCGGGCCCCGTCCACCCCCACACCCGGCGCCCCTCGGACCCCTGTCTGCGCCCCGGCCCCCCTTACCGGCCTCGCTTCCGTCCGGATGCTGGGATGCTGGGGTCCGGCAGGGGCGGGACGGGGTGACACATGGGGGGATCTGAGCCGTGGAGGACAAGGTGCGGGTGGTCATCGCCGAGGATTCGGTGCTGCTCCGCGAGGGCCTGACCAGGCTGCTGACCGACCGGGGGCACGAGGTCGTGGCCGGTGTGGGGGACGCCGAGGCGCTGATCAAGGTGATCGGGGAGCTGGCGGACGAGGGGGCGCTGCCGGATGTGGTGGTGGCGGACGTACGGATGCCGCCGACGCACACCGACGAAGGGGTGCGGGCCGCGATCCGGCTGCGCCGGGACCACCCGGGCCTCGGTGTGCTGGTCCTCTCGCAGTACGTCGAGGAGCAGTACGCGACGGAGCTGCTGGCCGGTTCGACCCGGGGTATCGGCTATCTGCTCAAGGACCGGGTGGCCGAGGTGCGGGAGTTCGTCGACGCGGTGGTCCGGGTCGCCGGGGGCGGGACCGCGCTGGACCCGGAGGTGGTGGCCCAGCTGCTGGGCCGCAGCCGTAAGCAGGATGTGCTGGCCCATCTGACACCCCGGGAGCGGGAGGTGCTGGGGCTGATGGCCGAGGGCCGGACGAATTCCGCGGTCGCCCGGCAGCTGGTGGTCAGCGACGGTGCGGTCGAGAAGCACGTCAGCAATATCTTTTCGAAACTGGGTCTGGCGCAGAGTGACGGGGATCACCGCAGAGTGCTTGCAGTGCTCACCTACCTCAACTCCTGAGGATCTGACACTCTGTCAGATGGGCTGTTCGAGGTGTTTTCCGCCCAGGTCGAGGACTTTGGGCGTAGAACCAATGGGGGAGTCCGGAGCGTCATGAAGAACGGGGCCACGGGGGCGGTGATTTCATGACAAACGCACCAGATCGCTGTCTCATGCCGACGTCCACCATGCGATCGACCCAAGGAAGGCCACCCTTACCCACGTACGATGGTTATGGGACAACCGGTCGGTACGACACGTCCCGAGCCCTGCCTCCGGCGGGGACGCCGCACCCCTCGAGGGAGGTCCGAAGCAGTGACCAGCCAGGTCAGTAGCCCAGCCGAGCAGACCGACGCAGCGCTTGTCGGGGAACAACGCGCGTCCGGTAACGGCGGCGAAGGCAAAGAAGTCCGACGTCTGGACCGGGTGATCATCCGGTTTGCCGGTGACTCCGGTGACGGTATGCAGCTCACCGGCGACCGGTTCACCTCCGAGACGGCGTCGTTCGGCAACGACCTGTCGACGCTGCCCAACTTCCCCGCCGAGATCCGGGCCCCTGCCGGGACCCTGCCGGGCGTCTCCAGCTTCCAGCTGCACTTCGCCGACCACGACATCCTCACGCCCGGTGACGCGCCGAACGTGCTGGTCGCGATGAACCCCGCCGCGCTGAAGGCGAACATCGCCGATGTCCCGCGGGGCGCGGACATCATCGTCAACACCGATGAGTTCACCAAGCGCCCGATGGCGAAGGTCGGCTATGCCACCAGCCCGCTGGAGGACGGCTCGCTGGAGGCGTACAACGTCCACCCGGTGCCGCTGACCACGCTGACGATCGAGGCGCTCAAGGAGTTCGGGCTCTCCCGCAAGGAGGCCGAGCGCAGCAAGAACATGTTCGCGCTGGGCCTGCTGTCGTGGATGTACCACCGGCCGACCGAGGGCACCGAGAAGTTCCTGCGGGCGAAGTTCGCCAAGAAGCCGGACATCGCGGAGGCGAACGTCACCGCCTTCCGGGCGGGCTGGAACTTCGGTGAGACGACGGAGGACTTCGCCGTCTCCTACGAGGTCGCACCGGCCACCAAGGACTTCCCCACCGGCACCTACCGCAACATCTCCGGGAACCTCGCGCTGTCCTACGGGCTGGTCGCGGCGGGCCGGCAGGCGGATCTGCCGCTGTATCTGGGCTCGTACCCGATCACCCCGGCCTCCGACATCCTGCACGAGCTGTCCAAGCACAAGAACTTCGGTGTGCGGACGTTCCAGGCGGAGGACGAGATCGCCGGTATCGGCGCGGCGCTGGGCGCGGCCTTCGGCGGTGCGCTGGGGGTGACGACCACCTCCGGCCCCGGTGTGGCGCTGAAGTCGGAGACCATCGGTCTCGCGGTGTCCCTGGAGCTGCCGCTGCTGATCGTGGACATCCAGCGCGGCGGGCCCTCGACGGGGCTGCCGACCAAGACCGAGCAGGCCGACCTGCTCCAGGCGATGTACGGCCGCAACGGCGAGGCGCCGGTGCCGATCGTGGCGCCGAAGACGCCCGCCGACTGCTTCGACGCGGCGCTGGACGCGGCCCGTATCGCGCTCACCTACCGCACCCCCGTCTTCCTGCTCTCCGACGGCTATCTGGCCAACGGCTCCGAGCCGTGGCGGATCCCCGATGTCGAGGAACTCCCCGATCTGCGGGTCCAGTTCGCCTCCGGCACCAACCACCAGCTGGCGGACGGCACCGAGGTGTTCTGGCCGTACAAGCGCGATGAGCAGACGCTGGCCCGCCCCTGGGCAGTGCCGGGCACGCCGGGTCTTGAGCACCGCATCGGCGGCATCGAGAAGCAGGACGGCACCGGCAACATCTCCTATGACCCCGCCAACCACGACTTCATGGTGCGCACCCGCCAGGCGAAGGTGGACGGCATCGAGGTTCCCGACCTCGAGGTCGACGACCCCGCCGACGAGAGCGGCCAGGGCGCCCGGACCCTTGCCCTGGGCTGGGGTTCGACGTACGGACCGATCACCGCGGCGGTCCGGCGCGTCCGGCGTGCGGGAGACCGCATCGCGCAGGCCCATCTGCGCCATCTCAACCCCTTCCCGCGGAATCTCGGCGAGGTCCTGGCGCGTTACGACAAGGTGATCGTGCCGGAGATGAACCTCGGACAGCTCGCCATGCTGCTGCGCGCCAAGTACCTCGTCGACGCGCAGTCGCACACCCAGGTCAGCGGAATGCCGTTCAAGGCCGAGCAGCTCGCGGAGGTCTTTAAGGAGGCCATCAATGACTGAGGCGATCTCGGAGAGGCCCTCGCAGATCGAGGCGCTCTCCCTGGTGCCCAAGGCCGACGCCAAGCAGTCCATGAAGGACTTCAAGTCCGATCAGGAAGTGCGCTGGTGCCCCGGCTGCGGTGACTACGCCGTCCTCGCCGCCGTGCAGGGCTTCATGCCCGAGCTCGGCCTGGCGAAGGAAAACATCGTCTTCGTCTCCGGCATCGGCTGCTCGTCCCGCTTCCCGTACTACATGAACACCTACGGGATGCACTCCATCCACGGCCGCGCCCCGGCGATCGCCACCGGCCTGGCGTCCTCGCGGCGCGATCTGTCCGTCTGGGTCGTCACGGGTGACGGCGATGCGCTGTCCATCGGCGGCAACCACCTCATCCACGCCCTGCGGCGCAACGTCAACCTCAAGATCCTGCTGTTCAACAACCGGATCTACGGTCTGACCAAGGGCCAGTACAGCCCCACCTCCGAGGTCGGCAAGATCACCAAGTCGACGCCGATGGGCTCGCTGGACGCGCCGTTCAACCCGGTCTCGCTGGCGCTCGGCGCCGAGGCGTCCTTCGTGGCCCGCACCGTCGACTCCGATCGCAAGCACCTCACCTCGGTGCTGCGCGAGGCCGCCGCCCACCCCGGCACGGCCCTGGTGGAGATCTACCAGAACTGCAACATCTTCAACGACGGCGCCTTCGAGGCACTCAAGGACAAGGAGCAGGCCGAGGAGGCCGTGATCCGGCTGGAGCACGGGCAGCCGATCCGCTTCGGCGCGCTGGCCCCCGACGGCTTCGGCTCCAAGGGCGTGGTCCGCGACCCGGCCACCGGCGACCTCAAGGTCATCGACGTCCGGGAGGAGGGGACCGGCGGGGTGCTGGTGCACGACGCCCACAACCCCTCGCCCACGACGGCCTTCGCGCTCTCCCGGCTCGCCGACGCCGACACCCTGCACCACACCCCCATCGGTGTGCTGCGCAGCGTCGACCGGCCGGTCTACGACACCCTGATGTCCGACCAGCTGGACGCCGCCATCGAGCAGAAGGGCAAGGGCGACCTCGCCTCACTGCTGACGGGCAACGACACCTGGACGGTCGTCGGCTGACCGACCGGTGCCGAAACGGGTGCCTCGGGAAGCGTCATACGGCGTTCCCGGAGGCACCCGTTCGTTGTGGGCCGTGCTTCACGGCGGGCCGCCCCTCCCCTGCGCCGTGCCGGTGCCGCGCCGCCGGGCGATGCTGAAGGGGATCCCGCACGAGCTATCCGTACACCCGTCATAGACGATCGTTTAGCGCAGGCATACGGTCGGGGCCTCAGCCAGCGACGCCCACAGGGGGTACTCATGAGCTTCGTCGTCACCGGCGCCACCGGGGCACTCGGCCGGCTCGTCATCGAGGAACTGCTCCGGCGCACCACACCCGGCGAGATCGTCGCGCTCGCCCGCGACCGGGCCAAGGCCGCCGGCCTCGCGGCCCGCGGGGTGGAGATCAAGACCGCGGACTACAGCCGCCCCGAAACCCTCCAGGG
The DNA here is from genome assembly GCF_030406865.1 of Streptomyces sp. P9-2B-2. Taxonomy (NCBI): domain Bacteria; kingdom Bacillati; phylum Actinomycetota; class Actinomycetes; order Kitasatosporales; family Streptomycetaceae; genus Streptomyces; species Streptomyces sp. P9-2B-2. The sequence continues at coordinate 4,108,382 of NZ_CP129126.1, forward strand.
CGCCTTCGCCGCCGGTGACCGGGTGCTGTTCATCTCCGGGAACGAGGCGGGGCAGCGCCTCACCCAGCACCGCACGGTGATCGACGCCGCACGGGAGGCGGGCGTCGGGCTGCTGGCGTACACCAGCGTGCTGGGCGGGCCGACGGCCACGTTCTCGATCGCCGAGGAGCACCTCGCCACCGAGCAGGCGCTGCTCGCGTCCGGGGTGCCGTACTGCCTGCTGCGCAACGGCTGGTACCACGAGAACTACACGGGCGCGCTCGCCACCACCCTCCGGACCGGCGCCGTCGTGGGCAGCGCGGACGGCGGCCGGGTGGCCACCGCCGCGCGCCGGGACTACGCCGAGGCGGCCGCCGTCGTGCTCACCGGCAGCGGCCACGAGAACACGGTGTACGAGCTGAGCGGCGACACCGCCTGGACGATGGCCGAGTACGCGGCCGAGGTCTCACGGCAGGCCGGGCGGCGCGTCGCGTACCGCGATCTGCCGCCGGAGCAGTATGTGGCGCTGCTGGTGGAGGCGGGCGTACCGGCGCTGGGCGCCCGGCTGGTCGCCGACGCGGACACCGGGATCGCCCGCGGCGAGCTGTCCGCGACGCCCGGCGAACTGTCCCGGCTCATCGGCCGTCCGACCACACCGGTCGCCGAGTCGATCGCGGAGGCGCTGAAGGGACTGGAGGGGCCGAACGGGCTGCCCGCCTGAAGCGGGCCCGCCGGAGCCGCCCCTACGGACCGTCATGACCGTATGGCAAGACGGGCATGACAGGCGCTCCGGGCGGCGCTACGTTCACCAGGGCGACACGGCACCACCAGGAGGGTCCCTTTGCAGACTCGAAGCGAGCAGCGCACCGGACTCGCCTACGGCATCGCCGCCTACACCATGTGGGGCCTGCTGCCGCTCTACTGGCGCCTGCTGGACGACGCCGCGCCGTCCGAGATCCTGGCCCATCGCATGGTGTGGTCGCTGCCCGTCGCGGTCGTCCTCCTGGCCGTGCTCCGCCGCTGGTCCTGGATCGGTCCGCTGCTGCGGCAGCCCCGGCGGCTCGGGCTGATCCTGGTCAGCACCCTGGTGATCTCGGCGAACTGGTTCCTCTACATCTGGGCGGTCAACTCCGGGCACGTCCTGGAGGCCTCGCTCGGCTACTTCATCAATCCGCTGGTCAGCATCGCCTTCGGCGTCCTGGTGCTGCGCGAACGGCTGCGGCCGCTCCAGTGGGCGGCGGTGGGGATCGGTGCCCTGGCCGTCCTGGTGATGACCGTCGCCTACGGCCGGATGCCCTGGATCGCGCTCGCGCTGGCCTTCTCGTTCGCGACGTACGGGCTGGTCAAGAAGGGCATCAAGCTCGACGGGATCGAGGGCTTCAGCGCCGAGACGGCCCTCCAGCTGCTGCCCGCGCTGGGCTTTCTGGTCTTCCTCGGCCTGCGCGGCGACGCCAGCTTCACCACCGGGCCGGGCCAGGCGCTGCTGCTGTCGGCCTGCGGGGTCGCGACGGCAGTGCCGCTGATCTGCTTCGGCGCCTCGGCAGTGCGGCTGCCGCTGACGATGATCGGGATGCTCCAGTATCTGGCGCCGACCTTTCAGTTCCTGCTGGGGCTCACGGTCTTCCACGAGACGATGCCGCCGGAGCGCTGGGCCGGGTTCGCGCTGGTGTGGCTGGCGCTGGCGATGCTGACCTGGGACGCGCTGCGGACCGCGGGGCGGGCGCGGGCCGCGCTGGCCGAGGCCGCGGCCCAGGCGGCCGCGGCGGCACCGCCCCCGGAAGCGGCCACGGAAGCGGCCCCGGCAGCCGCGGCTGCACAGCCCACCGCGGAACAGCCGGAGACGCCCCGGCCGACCGGCCTCACGCAGTGATGTCCCGGGTGGTGAAGCGCGCCCAGGCCGCCGAGCCGAACACCACGGCGTACAGCGCCTGGAGGCCGAGGTTCTTCTCCAGCTGGTCCCAGTAGACGGGGTCGCGGAGCAGATCCGCGAAGGACAGCCAGTAGTGCGGGAAGAGGTAGGGCTGGAGGGCGTGCAGCTGCGGGAGTGAGTCCAGTATCTGCACGGTGATCAGCAGGCCGACCGTGGTCGCCATGGCCGCTATGCCGCTGGTGGTGAGCGCCGAGACGAACAGGCCGATGGCGGCCACCCCGGTCAGGGACACCGCCACCGCGACCGCGATGGCCAGCGCCCGCAGCAGCCCCTCGCCGAAGGACACGGAGGTGCCCGAGAGCAGGGTGACCTCGCCCAGCGGGAAGAGCAGCGCGCCGGTCGCCAGTGCGGAGAGCGCCACGATCAGGGTGCTCACCAGGCAGAACGTCAGGGTCGTGGCGTATTTGACCAGCAGCAGACGGGTGCGGCCGGCGGGGGCGACCAGGAGATAGCGCAGCGTCCCGCCGGATGCCTCGCCGGCGAGGGAGTCGCCCGCGATCACGCCGACGGACATCGGCAGGAAGAACGGCAGCGTCACCGCCAGCGAGGCGAAGACCAGGAAGAGGCCGTTGTGGGTGACCTGGGAGAGAAAGGCCGGGCCGCCCTCACCGCCACCGCCACCGTCCGGCCCGCCGTCACCGGTCTCGATCCGGACGGCGATACCGACCAGGACGGGTATCCCTGCGAGCACCGCCAGCAGCGCGAGGGTGCGCCAGCGCCGGAACGTCATGGCGATCTCGCTGCGCAGCAGCCCCAGCGACCACAACGGCCGGGGCGTCCGCGCCACCGCCTCAGCCTGCGACATCGAAGCCCTCCCCGGTCAGCGACACGAAGACATCCTCCAGCGAGGCGCGCGCCGTGCCGAAGCCGCGGACCCGCACACCGGCGTGCACCAGCGCGGCGTTGAGCTCCGCGACCTCCCGCGGCGCCCCGTTCTCCGTCCCGCCCACGGGGGCGTCCGGGGGCGGGAGTTCGCCCGTCACCCGGTCGTCGGTGACCTCCACACCGGTCACGCCGCACTCCTTGAGCACCCGGGCCGCGTCCGCGGTGTCGGGCGTGGTGACCGTCAGCCTGGCGCGGCCGCGCGGGCCGAGGACCGTGGCGGAGAGGTCGGCGACCGGGCCCTGGGTGAGCAGCCGGCCGCGGGCCATCACCGCGGCGTGGGTGCAGATCTGCTCGATCTCGTCGAGGAGGTGGGAGGAGAGAAAGACGGTCGTGCCGTCCGCCGCCAGCTCGCGGACCAGGGCCCGGATCTCCCGCATGCCCTGCGGGTCCAGGCCGTTGGTGGGCTCGTCGAGCACCAGCAGCTCACGCGGCCGGAGCAGGGCCGCGGCCAGGCCGAGGCGCTGCTTCATGCCGAGGGAGTAGGCGCGCGCCTTCTTGCCGGCCGCCGCGGCCAGGCCCACCCGCTCCAGCGCCCGGCCGACCCGCGCCTCGCGGGTGCGGGGATCGGCGGCCGGGTCGGCGGCGTCGAACCGGCGGAGGTTGTCCCGCCCGCTGAGGAAGCCGTAGAGCGCCGGGCCCTCGATGAGCGCGCCGACCCGGGGCAGCACCCGGCGGCCCGCGGCGGGCATCGGCTCTCCGAGCACCCGGGCGCGGCCGGCGGTCGGCTCGATCAGGCCCATCAGCATGCGGATGGTGGTGGTCTTGCCGCAGCCGTTGGGGCCGAGGAAGCCGAAGACGCTGCCGCGCGGTACGGCCAGATCGAGGCCGTCGACGGCGCGCCGCCCGCCGCGGTACGCCTTGGTCAGCCCCTGGGTCTCGATCGCCCACTCCCCGGCGGGTGCAGGCGTGGCCGCGGGCTCGTCGACGGGCGGGCGCACCGGTCCGGACCCCGGAGCGGGCGGTGCCGGCATCGGTTTCCCCCTGTCGTACGGAAGGCCCACGGGCTGCGCCGCGCCACCCCTCCGCGAAGGGGTGGCGCGGCGGTCCCGCGAGGCCGCGGTGGTGCCTTACTTGGCGGCGTTGGCCGCGTTGATCAGCGTCTGCTTGTCGACGGCGCCGACATAGACCGTGCCGTTGTCCGTGATCAGGGCATTGACCAGACGGGTGCTGAAGACCCGGCCGGAGCCGAACTTGCCGTTGACCTCGTCGCCGATGCTGTCCAGGAAGTTGCCGACGTCACCGCCGGCGCCCTTGGCCTTGTCCTTGTCCTTGCCGGAGGGCAGACCGGGACCGTCACCCTTGATGGTGGCGATGGACGTCCAGCCCTTGCCGATGACGTTCAGCCCGTCCATGCCCTTGGCGAGCTCCTTGCGGGACGGGGCGTCCTTGCCGTGCCCGCGCTGCGCGGTCGCGCGCTCCTTGTCGCCGTTGACGACCTTGGCACCCTTGGGCGGGGTGAAGGAGAACGTGCTCGCGGCGGGCTTGGCGAAGTCGACGTTGGTGTAGCCGACGTCGACGGCGGCCGCGCCACCGCTCTTGGGGGTCAGGGTGAACTTCAGCGGCGTGCCGTTCTCGGCGTCCACCGCGACCCGGATCGAGCCGACCGTGGAACCGGCCTGCTTGGGCTTGATCAGCAGCTGGTAGGCGTCCCGTCCGGCGACCTTGGCGGTGCCGTCGACGGTGACCGAGGTGGTGTCACCGGCCGCCTCCAGGGCCTGCTTCGCGAGGTCCTGCGGCGTCGCGGTCTTCAGGTCCTTGGGCAGGCCCTCGGGCGCCCGGTGCTGCTTGCCGGACCGCTCGCCGGGGGCGGTGTTGTGCACGGCGGTGTTGCTGCCGCTGTCGTACGCCCAGACGTCCTTGCCGTTGTGGACGAGGCTGTACTCGGCGCCCTTGTCCACGATGGAGACCCGCTGCTTCTCGGGGCCGTCGGCCGCGACGCGCAGCGTGTGCGCACCGGACGCCAGCTCCATCAGCTTGTTCTGGGGCGCTGCGGAGGCACCGTCCCCGCCCTGCGCGCCGCCGCCCGGGGCGCCGCCGAAGGCGCCCGCTCCGGCGCCCGGCAGGGACGGCAGGCCGAGGTCCGTGGTGACCCGGACCGTGCCGGAGAGCTGCTGGACATCCGATTTGGCGACCTTGGCTATCAGGTCCTGTGCCGAGATCTTCGGCAGGTCCGGAGCGGAACCGGCGAACGCCGGGACCAGCCCGATCATGGCCGCCGACAAGCCCGCCACCGCGACCGGCACGCCATACCGCACCGCCTTACGGCGCTTCGGGGAACGCTCCCCGCCCCATTCGTCGGTGACCTCGGTCGGTTCGTTCCGTGGCATCTGCCCTACCTCCGTCGTGTGCGGCGGCTGCTGTGCTGTCCACGTATTCCCCCCTGGGGCCCATGGTGACCTGTCCGCCGCGCTCAGGTGGTTCCATCTCACCAAACCGCCCGGCAGAAAACGTCAGCCCGCGGGAGCAACTCGTCGTACTGCTGAGGTATGACGCACGCTCACCTCAGGTCGGAGGCCGTACCACAGGAGGCGGAGCACTCCCTAGGGGATGCGGGGACATGCCCTCAGGGACGCGGAGGCACATCGCAGAGGCAGGCGGGGCGGGAGACCTCAGGGACCGGCACGGCGGGCGGTCTCAGCCCGCTCGGTGCACCACCGCGTCGCAGAGCCCCTCAAGGGCCGACTTGGCCATGCACGAGGGCAGCGGCGCCAGCATCGCGCGGGCCTCCTCCGCATAGCGCACGGTGTCGCGGCGGGCCTCTTCGAGCGCCGGGTGGGCGCGCAGACCGGCCAGCGCCTCGGCGTGCCGGGCGTCATCGGTGAGGTCGCCGGCCAGCAGCTCGCACAGCGCACGGTCCTCGGGGGTACCGGCGGCGCTCTCGGCCCGCGCCCGCAGCCGCAGCACCGGGAGCGTCGGAATGCCCTCGCGCAGGTCCGTCCCGGGCGTCTTGCCCGATTCGTGCGAGTCGCTGGCGATGTCCAGCACGTCGTCGGCCAGCTGGAAGGCCGTACCGAGCCGCTCGCCGTACTGGGTGAGGATGTTGACCGTCGACTCCTCGGCGCCCGACATCATCGCGCCGAAGCGGCAGGCGACGGCGACCAGCGAGCCGGTCTTGCCCGCCAGCACGTCCAGGTAGTGGTCGATGGGGTCCCGGCCGTCGCGCGGGCCCGCGGTCTCCAGGATCTGGCCGGTCACCAGGCGTTCGAACGCCTCGGCCTGGATCCGGACCGCCTCGGGACCGAGGTCGGCGAGGATGTGCGAGGCGCGGGCGAACAGGAAGTCGCCGGTCAGCACCGCGACGGAGTTGCCCCAGCGGGCGTTGGCGCTGGCCACCCCGCGGCGCACATCGGCCTCGTCCATCACGTCGTCGTGGTAGAGCGTCGCCAGGTGCGTGAGCTCCACGACGACGGCGGAGGGCACCACACCCGGGCTGTAGGGGTCACCGAATTGCGCGGCCAGCATCACCAGCAGCGGCCGGAACCGCTTGCCGCCCGCGCGCACGAGATGCTGCGCAGACTCGGTGATGAACGGCACGTCGCTCTTGGTGGCCTCCAGCAGGCCCTCCTCGACAGCCGCCAACCCGGCCTGGACATCGGCCTCAAGAGCCTGGTCCCGCACGCTCAGCCCGAAGGGCCCGACGACGGTCACGAGGGGTACTCCTGTCTGCTGACGATCAAACTGAATGTCGATCTGTCGCTGTCTCCACCACTGGCCAGCGTATCCGGTCGCAGTTCGATCACCGTGAGCGCCCGCCCCCCGAACCGCCCGGGAAGCACGGCGACCCCTCGGCCGGGATGTTCCGGATCAACTGTTGACGCGCTGCGACGCGGAAGAGCGGGACCGGCGAACGGGAAGAGCGGGACCGGCAACCGCCAGCATCCCCGGTCCGCTTCCGCTCCGGCAAGGCCCCGCGGACCGGCCATGGCCGGAAAGCCCCGCCCCGGTCACCGCCCCGTCCCCGGGACGGACGTACCGGTCACCGCCACGGGCGAAATCACCGTGGCGCAGGACGACTTCCGCGCCGACGCCCCCGGCCGTCATGGCCGACTGAGGCGCACACCGTGCATACGGGCGTACCGGATCCCGGCCCCGTGCGGGCGCCCCCGCCTCACCCGTACGCCCGCGCCACCGCCCTGGCCAGCCGCGGCGAGGCGAACTCCGTGCCGCACACAAAGCGCATCGCTGGCCCGAAGGAGGCGGCCGCCGGGAGCCCCGTGAAATACAGCCCCGGCACGGACGAGCGGAAGCCGCCGTCCAGCAGCGGACCGCCGGCCCGCACCACGATCCCGGTGCACAGCCCCGCTCCCAGGAAGTCCAGCGCCGCCAGATCCATCCGGTAGCCGGTCGCGGCCAGCACATGGTCGGCGACGACCTCCCCGCCGTGCCCGTCGGCGCCGCGCAGCGCCAGTACGGGGCGGCCGTCGCGGACGGTGGCCCGTACGATCCGGCGCCCCTGCGTCACCCGCACCCGGTCGGTGAAGCGCTCCCGCAGCCACCACGCCCCCCGTGGGACGGGCACCCGGCGCCCCAGATAGCGACGGGCGGGCACCGGCAGCCGCCGGAAGGCACCGGCGCGGTACGCCGGCGTGTGCCGGGGCCAGGCGCCGAACGGCGACGGCGGGCGCCGCCGCGACCGGTGGTCCGGTGGCGCGCCGAAGCCCACCGCGCCGGGGCCGCGCGCCACCACCCGTACGGCCGCCGCGCCCGCCTCGGTGAGCAGCACCGCGCTCTCCAGCGCCGACTGCCCGGCGCCGATCACGACCACGTCCCGGCCGGCCAGCGCGGACAGATCGCGGTGCTGGGAGCTGTGCGAGACCGGCCCGGTGGCGGACGGGCCGTCCGGGAGCGCGGCGGCCAGTTCCGGCGGCAGCTGCGCCAGCCCGGTCAGGCCGGTGGCGACGACCACCGCCCGCGCGCCGACCTGCTCACCGCTGTCCAGCTTCAGCTCGAAGCCGTCGGCCCGCCGGTCGACCGACACCACCCGGACCTGCTCCAGGCCGGGGACCAGCCGCTGCTGCACCCACTGCCCGTACCGCACGAAGGTCTCCACGGGGACGAGGTCCCGGTCCGTGACGTAAGGCCCCTCCCCCGTAGCCGCGCAGAAGTCGCCGAGGGTGTGGCCGGGCTGCGGGACGCCGATGCCGGAGGCCGCGGGCGCCGAGGTGAGCAGCATGCCCGCGGGCATCCCCGTGCGCCAGCTCGCCATCGGCTGCCCGAAGACCCGCACCGGCAGGCCGTACGCCCGTAGATGCGCGGCCGCCGACAGCCCGTACGGACCGGCCCCGATGACCGCTACCGGAGTGCTCACTTCGGTCCTCCCTCGCGTGAAGAACGGCCGCCCGGCCGCCTCTTCGGCGAGGGGGAGCAACAGCCCCGTCACCCGCCGGTCCGGCCCCTCCCGCCCGGTGGCGCCGTCCTCCCGCCGGTCAGGCAAGGAAGTTAGGCCCGAATTGCGCGGTGCGGCAAGGCTTTTCCGGACATGACCGATGCGTGGGGCGCGGCGCACCGCGCCACCGCCCACCGTCTGCGTACGCCTGCGCGCCCGCGCGCCCCGAGACCGCCCCGCTGATCACCGCCCGGCCGTAATCTGATCGTCGGCCCCACGGCCCGCGGGCCACCCGGCCCCGGCCGCCCACCGGCGACGACGCACGCGAGGAGCTGTCCATGCCCGAGCAGAGCCCGTTCGACCTGGCGGAAGGCGATCCCTTCGGCCCGCACAACCTCCCCTACGGCGTCTTCAGCACCGCCGACGCGCCCGACCGGCGCCGCCTCGGCGTCCGCTACGGCGACAGCGTCCTCGATCTGAGCGCCCTGCCGAGCGCGCTGCCCGCCGCCATCCATCCGCACGCCGAACTGCTCGCGGCACCGACCCTCAACCCGCTGCTGGCCGCGGGCCGTCCCGTATGGCGGCAGATCCGCGCGGCCGTCCACAGCGCCGTGACCGACCCCGCGCACCGCGGCGAAGTGGCGCCGCTGTTCCATCCGCTGGCCGAGGTCACGCTGCACCTCCCCTTCGAGGTCGCCGACTATGTCGACTTCTACGCCAGCGAACACCACGCCACCAACGTCGGCCGGATCTTCCGCCCGAACGACGCGGCGCTGACCCCCAACTGGAAGCATCTGCCGATCGGTTACCACGGCCGGGCGGGCACCGTGGTCGTCACCGGCACCCCGGTCGTACGGCCCAGCGGCCAGCGCAAGGCCCCCGCGGACGAGGCGCCCGCCTTCGGCCCGTCCCTCCGTCTCGACATCGAGGCCGAGGTCGGCTTTGTCGTCGGGGCGCCCTCCACGCTCCACGAACCGGTCGGACTGGGCGCCTTCCGCGACCATGTCTTCGGCGTCTGCCTCCTCAACGACTGGTCCGCCCGCGACATCCAGGCCTGGGAGTACGTGCCGCTCGGCCCGTTCCTCGGCAAGTCCTTCGCCACCTCCGTCTCCGCCTGGATCACCCCGCTCGACGCCCTCGACGAGGCCCGTACGGCGCCGCCCGCCCGGGACTTCCCGCTGCTGCCCTACCTCGACGACGCGGGTGCGGAGCCGGGCGGCATCGACATCCGTATCGAGGTGCGGATCAACGGCGAGACGGTCTCCCGGCCGCCGTTCTCCGCCATGTACTGGACGGCCGCCCAGCAGCTCGCCCATATGACGGTCAACGGCGCCTCGCTGCGCACCGGCGATCTGTTCGCCTCCGGCACCGTCTCCGGGCCCGACCCCGACCAGCTCGGCTGCCTGCTGGAACTCACCCGGGGCAAGGGCCCCTACCTCCAGGACGGCGACGAGGTCACCCTCACCGCCTGGGCGCCCGGCCCCGACGGCGCCCGCATCGGCCTGGGCGAGGTCACCGGCCGCATCCTGCCGACGGGGTGAACGGCGCACCGCTCACACACCCGGGCGGAGCGCCGGGTACGCCGGGCCGGGCCGGTCCAGGCCGGCCCGGCCCACCCGGAGCATCCCTTCCGCCGCCTCACCGGCGCTCCCACGTCACAGCCGCACACCAACTCCGTACCGGCGCTGCCGCAATCCGGGCGACGGCTCGGACGGGTGCCGGGGCCGCTGCTAGCCTCACGTCTCCTGGTCCCACAACGGAGGAGACGTACGTGCGCAAGGCAGCGCAGATCGCCGGGGCGGCAGCCATCGCCGCGATGCTGCTCAGCGGCTGCGGAAGCAGCGGCGGCAACGACAGCGGCAAGGACAGCACGCCGAGCAAGTCGCCGGACGCGCCGTCGGCTCCGGAAGGCGGCGACAAGCCCGCGGACCCCGCCGCGTTCGAGGGGGCCTGGAAGTCCGGCCCGAAGAGCAACCCGCTGATCCTGGTGGTCACCAAGGGCACCGTCGCGTTCAGCAACGGCCACAAGGCCGCCTGTCTGGGCAAGGTCCAGGAGATGGCCGGGATGACCATGGCCGCGGTCAAGTGCACGGACGGGGACACCACCCGCACCATGGGCACCCTCAAGCCCGGCGCGGACGGCAAGACCCTGACCGTCGACTGGAAGAACGGCCCCACCGAGAAGTACACCAAGTCCACCGACGGCAGCGTGAAGATCCCCGACATGCCGGAGATGCCGAGCGGGATGCCCAAGAGCTGACCGCCCCGCCACGCGGAAAACGGCCGCCGCCCGGAACCCCCCGAGGGCTCCGGGCGGCGGCCGTTGCCGTACCGCGCCGCCGTGGTCAGCGCACGAAGACCCCGGCCTGGCCGGCCAGATCGAGGAAGTACTGCGGCGCCAGGCCGAGCACCAGGGTGACCGCGACGCCGATGGCGATGGCCGTGGTCGTCAGCGGGCTGGGCACCGCGACGGTCGGGCCGTCCTCCTTGGGCTCCTGGAAGAACATCAGCACGATCACGCGGATGTAGAAGAACGCGGCGATGGCCGACGAGAGCACACCGACCACCACCAGCCAGCCCGCGCCGCTCTGCGCCGCCGCCTTGAAGACCGCGAACTTTCCGGCGAACCCGGAGGTCAGCGGGATGCCCGCGAAGGCCAGCAGGAAGACCGCGAAGACCGCGGCCACCAGCGGCGAACGCCGGCCGAGCCCGGCCCACTTGGACAGCTGGGTGGCCTCCCCGCCGGCGTCCCGCACCAGGGTGACGACGGCGAAGGCGCCGAGGGTCACGAAGGAGTAGGCGGCGAGGTAGAAGAGCACCGAGGAGATGCCCTCCTCGCTGGTGGCGATGACACCGGCGAGGATGAAGCCGGCGTGCGCGATGGAGGAGTAGGCCAGCAGCCGTTTGATGTCGGTCTGGGTGATGGCGACGATCGCCCCGCCCAGCATCGTGATGATCGCGACGCCCCACATCACCGGCTGCCAGTCCCAGCGCATGCCCGGCAGGACGACATACAGCAGCCGCAGCAGCGCACCGAAGGCCGCGACCTTGGTGGCGGCCGCCATGAAGCCCGTCACCGGGGTCGGGGCGCCCTGGTAGACGTCCGGGGTCCACATGTGGAACGGGACCGCGCCGACCTTGAACAACAGCCCCATCAGCACCAGCGCGGCACCGATCAGCAGCAGTGCGTCATTGCCCATCGTGCCGGCCAGCGCCGGATCGATCTGCTTGGCACCGTCCGAGATCACCTCGGCGATCCCGGCGTAGGTGACCGTGCCCGCGTAGCCGTACAGCAGGGCCACGCCGAACAGCAGGAAGGCGGACGAGAAGGCGCCCAGGAGGAAGTACTTCACCGCGGCCTCCTGCGACAGCAGCCGCTGGCGGCGGGCCAGCGCACACAGGATGTACAGCGGGAGGGAGAAGACCTCCAGCGCGATGAAGAGGGTCAGCAGGTCATTGGCCGCCGGGAAGACCAGCATGCCGCCGACCGCGAAGAGCGCGATCGGAAAGACCTCGGTGGTGGTGAACCCCGCCTTGACCGCGGCCTGTTCGGCCGCACCACCGGGCACGGCCGCGGGCTGCGCGGCGAAGGAGTCCACACGCTTGCCGTGCGCCGCCGGATCGAGCCGCCGCTCGGCGAAGGTGAAGATCGCGACCAGGGACACCAGCAGGATGGTGCCCTGGAGGAACAGCGCGGGCCCGTCGACGGCGAGGGCGCCCATGGCGGCGATATGCGCCTTGGCCGAGCCGAAGCCGCCGGCCGCCAGACCGATCACCGCGGCGAACGCGGCGGCCAGCGCCACCACGGTCAGCAGCAGCTGGGAGTAGTAGCGGTGCCGGCGCGGCACGAACGCCTCGACGACGACGCCGAGCACCGCCGCACCCAGGACGATCAGCGTCGGAGACAGCTGGGCGTACTCGATGTGCGGCGCCGGGATCTTGCCCGGTGCGCCGTGCGCCACCGTCCACAGGCTGTGGACACTTGCCACGGAACTCACTTCGCGGCCTCCCGGTCTTGATCCTGCACGGCCTGGCCGGCCCGGCCTCCACCGGGCCCGGCGTCCACCTGCACAGTGGGCTTGGGGTCCTTCTTGTCCACGACGGACAGGGTGTGGCCGACCGCCGGATTCACGAGGTCGGTGAGCGGCTTCGGATAGACCCCGAGGAAGAGCAGCAGCGCCACCAGCGGCGCCACCACCAGCAGCTCCCGCACCCGGAGGTCGGGCATGCCGCGCACCTCGGTCTTCACCGGCCCGGTCATCGTCCGCTGGTAGAGCACGAGAACGTACAGCGCGGCGAGGACGATGCCGAGGGTGGCGATGATGCCGATCACCGGATAGCGGCTGAACGTGCCGACCAGGACCAGGAATTCGCTGACGAACGGCGCCAGACCGGGCAGCGACAGGGTGGCCAGGCCGCCGATGAGGAACGTACCGGCGAGGACCGGGGCGACCTTCTGGACGCCGCCGTAGTCCGCGATGAGCCGGGAGCCGCGGCGGCTGATCAGGAAACCGGCCACCAGCATCAGCGCGGCGGTCGAGATGCCGTGGTTGACCATGTAGAGCGTCGCGCCGCTCTGGCCCTGGGACGTCATCGCGAAGATGCCCAGGATGATGAAGCCGAAGTGGGAGATCGAGGCGTAGGCGATCAGCCGCTTGATGTCCCGCTGGGCGACCGCCAGCAGCGCCCCGTAGAGCACGCTGATCAGGGCGAGCACCAGGATGGCGGGCGTCGCCCAGCTGCTGGCCTCCGGGAAGAGCTGGAGGCAGAAGCGGAGCATCGCGAACGTGCCGACCTTGTCGACCACCGCGGTGATCAGCACCGCGACCGGTGCGGTGGATTCCCCCATGGCGCCCGGCAGCCAGGTGTGCAGCGGCCACAGCGGCGCCTTCACCGCGAACGCGAAGAAGAAGCCGAGGAAGAGCAGCCGTTCGGTACCGGTGCCGATGTCGAGCTTGCCGGCCGCCCGGGCCTCGACGATCTGCTGGAGCGAGAAGGTGCCGGTGCCGAGCTGGTCGGCGGTGACGGCGTACAGCCCGATCACCGCGGCCAGCATGATCAGTCCGCCGGCGAGGTTGTAGAGCAGGAACTTCACCGCGGCGTACGAGCGCCGGCTCGCGGCCTGGTCCTCGCCGTCCCCGCCCGCCCGGTCCCCGAAGCCGCCGATGAGGAAGTACATCGGGATCAGCATGGCTTCGAAGAAGATGTAGAAGAGGAAGACATCGGTGGCCTCGAAGGAGAGGACCACCATCGCCTCGACGGCCAGGATCAGCGCGAAGAAGCCCTGGGTGGGCCGCCAGCGCCGGTTGGGCGTGGCCTCTTCCAGGGGGTCGGCGTCATGCCAGCCGGCCAGGATGATGAAGGGGATCAGCAGGGTGGTCAGCGCGATCAGGGCGACCGCGATGCCGTCCACGCCGAGTTCGTAGCGGACGCCGAAGTCGCTGATCCAGGCATGCGACTCGGTGAGCTGGAAGGGGCCCTTCGCACCCGGGTCGAAGCGGAACGCGACGACCAGCGCCAGCGCGAAGGTGAGCAGCGAGAACAGCAGCGCGAGCCATTTGGCCACGGTGCGCTTGGCGGCGGGCAGCGCGGCGGTGGCGATCGCACCGACCGCCGGGACCGCGGCCACCGCCGTCAGCAGGGGAAACGACATGGCTCAGACACCCCTCATCAGCAGGGTCGCGGCGACGAGAACGGCGGCGCCGCCCAGCATCTGGACCGCGTACGAACGGACGAATCCGGTCTGCAACCGGCGCAGCAGGCCGGAGAGTCCGCCCATCGACGCCGCCGTGCCGTTGACCGCGCCGTCCACCAGGGTGCGGTCGAGCTGGACGAGGGTGCCGGTGAGCTCTTCGCCGCCGCGTACGAAGACGAGGTCGTTGAAGTCGTCCTGGAGCAGATCGCGGCGGGCGGCCCGGGTCAGCAGCGAACCGCGCGGGGCCAGCACCGGCACCGGCTTGCGGCCGTACATCAGCCAGGCGATACCGACACCGATGACCAGCACCACCATCGTCGCGGCGGTGACCGTGGTGGCGCTGACCGGAGAGTGGCCGTGCGCGAACGAGGTGACCGGCTCCAGCCACTTCACAAAGACCTCGTTGACGCTGAACAGCCCGCCCGCGAAGACCGATCCGACGGCCAGCACGACCATCGGGAGCGTCATGACCTTCGGCGACTCGTGCGGATGCACCTCGTCGGGGTTCCAGCGCTTCTCCCCGAAGAACGTCATCAGCATCACCCGCGTCATGTAGAACGCGGTGATCGCGGCGCCCAGCAGGGCCGCGCCGCCGAGGATCCAGCCCTCGGTGCCGCCCTTGGCGAACGCCGCCTCGATGATCTTGTCCTTGGAGAAGAAGCCGGACAGACCGGGGAAGCCGATGATCGCCAGATAGCCCAGGCCGAAGGTGACGAAGGTGACCGGCATGTACTTCCGCAGGCCGCCGTAACGGCGCATGTCCACCTCGTCGTTCATCCCGTGCATCACGGAACCGGCGCCGAGGAAGAGGCCCGCCTTGAAGAAGCCGTGGGTGACCAGGTGCATGATCGCGAAGGCGTAGCCGATCGGGCCGAGGCCGGCGGCCATGATCATGTAGCCGATCTGCGACATCGTCGAACCGGCCAGCGCCTTCTTGATGTCGTCCTTGGCGCAACCGACGATCGCACCGAAGAGGAGCGTGACCGCACCGACCACGACGACCGCCAGCTGGGCGGTCGGCGCGGCGTTGAAGATCGCCCCGGAGCGGGTGATCAGATACACGCCGGCGGTGACCATCGTGGCGGCGTGGATCAGGGCCGAGACCGGGGTCGGGCCCTCCATCGCGTCACCGAGCCAGGACTGGAGCGGTACCTGCGCCGACTTACCGCAGGCGGCCAGCAGCAGCATCAGCCCGATGGCGGTCAGTTTGCCCTCGGAGCCCGGCGCGGCAGCGCCTGATGTCATCGTGCCGGTGGCGGCGAGCACCGGGCCGAAGGCGAAGGTCCCGAACGTCGTGAACATCAGCATGATCGCGATGGACAGGCCCATATCGCCGACGCGGTTGACCAGGAACGCCTTCTTGGCGGCGGTGGCCGCGCTCGGCTTGTGCTGCCAGAACCCGATGAGCAGGTACGAGGCGAGGCCGACGCCCTCCCAGCCGACGTACAGCAGAAGGTAGTTGTCGGCGAGGACGAGCAGCAGCATCGCCGCGAGGAAGAGATTGAGGTAGCCGAAGAAGCGGCGGCGCCGCTCGTCGTGCTCCATATAGCCGATCGAATAGATGTGGATCAGCGAGCCGACACCGGTGATCAGCAGAACGAACGTCATGGACAGCTGGTCGAGCTGGAAGGCGACGTCGGCCTGGAAGCCGCCGACCGGGATCCAGCTGAACAGATGCTGATGCAGGGCACGGTCCTCGGCGCCCCTGCCGAGCATGTCGGCGAAGAGCGCCACCCCGATGGCGAACGACGCCACCGAGAACAGCGTGCCGATCAAGTGGCCGGTGCGGTCGAGTCGGTTGCCGCCGCACAGCAGCAGGGCCGCACCGACCAGCGGTGCCGCGACAAGCAGCGCGATCAAGTTCTCCACTTTGTGCGACCCCTTACAGCTTCATCAGGCTGGCGTCGTCGACCGAGGCCGTATGACGGGTGCGGAAGATCGACACGATGATCGCCAGGCCGACCACGACCTCGGCCGCGGCGACGACCATCGTGAAGAAGGCGATGATCTGGCCGTCCAGATTCCCGTGCATCCGCGAGAAGGTGACGAAGGCGAGATTGCAGGCGTTGAGCATCAGCTCGATGCACATGAACACCACGATGGCGTTCCGCCTGATCAGCACCCCGGCCGCGCCGATGGTGAACAACAGGGCGGCGAGATAGAGGTAGTAGACCGGGTTCATTTCTTGGCCCCCTCCTTGCGCTCCGTCGACGGCGCGCCACCGGACGACGACGGGCCGGGCTCGTCCTCGGAGCCCCGGCCCAGCCAGTCCTCGGAGCGCCGCTCCAGCGCCTTCAGCTCGGCGAGCGACGCACTGGAGACATCGCGCATCTGGCCGCGCTCCCGCAGCGTCGGATTGACGCTGAGCTCGGACACGGTGCCGTCGGGCAGCAGACCCGGGATGTCGACGGCGTTGTGCCGGGCGTAGACACCGGGGGCGGGCAGCGGCGGTACCTGCTTGCCCTCGCGGATCCGGGCCTCGGACTGCTCACGCTGTGTCTTGGCGCGCTCCGTGCGCTCCCGGTGGGTGAGCACCATCGCGCCGACGACCGCCGAGATCAGCAGCGCGCCGGTGACTTCGAAGGCGAAGACGTACTTGGTGAAGATGAGCGCCGCCAGGCCCTGCACATTGCCGCCGGCATTGGCCTCGCCCAGGCCGTTGAACTCCTTGAGCGAGGCGTTGCCGATCCCGGCGATCAGCAGGATGCCGAAGCCGAGGCCCGCCGCGGCGGCGAGCCAGCGCTGCCCCTTGAGCGTCTCCTTGAGGGAGTCGGCGGCGGTGACACCGACGAGCATGACGACGAACAGGAACAGCATCATGATCGCGCCCGTATAGACGACGATCTGGACGACGCCGAGGAAGTAGGCGCCGTTGGCCAGGTAGAAGACCGCCAGGACGATCATGGTCCCGGCGAGCGACAGCGCACTGTGCACGGCGCGCTTCATCAGGATCGTGCACAGCGCGCCGATGACGGCGACACTGCCCAGGATCCAGAACTGCACGGCCTCCCCCGTGGAGGTCATGGAGGCCGCGGCGGCCAGGCCGGTCATGCGTGCGCCCCCTTCGCCTGCGGGTTCTCGTCGTCCTTCTCGCCCTTGGAGGTGGCGGTCTGGCGGACGGTCCCCGGCGCGGCCTCGGTCACCAGACCCTTGTAGTAGTCCTTCTCCGTCATGCCGGGGTAGATCGCATGCGGGCTGTCGACCATGGTCTCCTCCAGGCCCGCGAGCAGCTCTTCCTTGGTGTAGATGAGCGATTCACGGGACCTGTCGGCGAGTTCGTACTCATTGGTCATGGTCAGCGCGCGGGTCGGGCAGGCCTCCACGCACAGACCGCACAGGATGCAGCGCAGATAGTTGATCTGGTAGACGCGGCCGTAGCGCTCGCCCGGGGAGTAGCGCTCCTCGTCGGTGTTGTCCGCGCCCTCGACATAGATCGCGTCCGCCGGGCAGGCCCAGGCGCACAGCTCGCAGCCGATGCACTTCTCCAGCCCGTCCGGATGGCGGTTGAGCTGGTGGCGGCCGTGGAAACGCGGCGCCGTCGGCTTCTTCTCCTCCGGATACTGCTCGGTCAGCCGCTTCTTGAACATGGCCTTGAAGGTCACGCCGAAGCCGGCCACGGGGTTCTGGAACTCAGGCACCGTCGCCCCCCTTTCCGTCGTTTCCGATTCCGTCACTGACAGTGTCCGCCCCGCCACTGACAATCAGCTCCCGCTCCCGCCGCGGCCTGCGGCGCGGCACCGGCGGCAGGCTCTGTCCGGGCAGCGGCGGCACGGGGAAGCCGCCCGCCATCGGGTCGAAGGCCCCGTCGCCGTCCGTCTCCTCCGCCACCTCGGCGCGCCGGAAGAAGTCCACGAGCAGGGAGATCAGCAGCAGCAGGACGGCGCCGCCGGCGACGTACAGCACGATCTGGGAGAAGTCGTAGCCCTCGTTCTTCAGCGCCCGGACGGTGGCGACCAGCATCAGCCAGACCAGCGAGACCGGGATGAGGACCTTCCAGCCCAGCTTCATGAACTGGTCGTAGCGCACCCGCGGAAGGGTGCCGCGCAGCCAGATGAAGAAGAACAGCAGCAGCTGCACCTTGAGGGTGAACCAGAGCAGCGGCCACCAGCCGTGGTTCGCGCCTTCCCAGAAGGTCGAGATCGGCCAGGGAGCCCGCCAGCCGCCCAGGAACAGGGTGATCGCGACGGCCGAGACGGTCACCATGTTGATGTACTCGGCGAGCATGAACATCGCGAACTTGATGGACGAGTACTCGGTGTTGAAGCCGCCGACGAGGTCGCCCTCGGACTCCGGCATGTCGAACGGCGCGCGGTTGGTCTCCCCCACCATCGCGACGATGTAGATGATGAACGACACCGGCAGCAGCAGGATGTACCACCGGTTCTGCTGCGACTCCACGATGGTCGACGTCGACATCGACCCGCTGTAGAGGAACACCGCCGCGAACGACATCCCCATCGCGATCTCGTACGAGATCATCTGCGCGCACGAGCGCAGCCCGCCCAGCAGCGGATAGGTCGAGCCGGAGGACCAGCCCGCCAGCACGATGCCGTAGATGCCGACCGAGGCCGTGGCCAGGATGTAGAGGATGCCGATCGGCAGGTCCGTCAGCTGCATCGGGGTGCGGACACCGAAGATCGAGATCTCGTTGCCCGCGGGCCCGAAGGGGATCACCGCGATCGCCATGAAGGCCGGGATGGCCGCCACGACCGGCGCGAGGAGATAGACCACCTTGTCGGCCCGCTTGACGACCAGGTCCTCCTTCAGCATCAGCTTGATGCCGTCGGCGAGGGACTGGAGCATCCCCCAGGGACCGTGCCGGTTGGGGCCGATGCGCAGCTGCATCCAGGCGACGACCTTGCGTTCCCAGACGATCGAGAACAGCACCGTCAGCATCAGGAACGCGAAGCAGAAGACCGCCTTGATGACGACGAGCCACCACGGGTCGCGGCCGAACATCGACAGGTCTTCCTGGGCCAGCGCGCTGCCGGCGGCGGCGAGTTGATCGAGCTGCATCATGCGTCCACCTCCTCGGGCTGCTCCGGGGTGCCCGGGGCGGCGGAGATCTTCACCAGGTCACCGGGGCGGGCCCCGGTATCGGCGGCGAGGCCACCGCCCGTGGAGTTGAGCGGCAGCCACACCACCCGGTCGGGCATCGGCGTGACCTGGAGCGGCAGCCGGACCGCCCCGGCCGGCCCGGTGACCGCCAGCAGATCGCCGTCCTTGACCCCGGTCTCCTGCGCGGTGGTCTCCGACAGCCGGGCGACCGCGGGGTGGCGGGTACCGGCCAGCGCCGGGTCGCCTTCCTGGAGCCGCCCCTGGTCCAGCAGGAGCCGGTGGCCGGCGAGGACGGCCTCCCCGCTGTCGGGGCGGGGCAGCGCCCGCCCGGTCTCCGCGGGCTCGCCCGCGTACGGCCCGTCCCAGCCGCCGAGCCGGTCCAGCTCACGGCGTACGGCACGGAGGTCCGGCAGCGCCAGATGGACGTCGAGGGCGTCGGCGAGCATGTGCAGCACCCGGGAGTCCGGCAGCAGATGCCGGCGGGTCATCTGGTCCGGTTTGAGCGCGGCCTCGAACAGCCGCGCCCGGCCCTCCCAGTTGAGGAAGGTCCCGGCCTTCTCCACCACGGCCGCCACCGGGAAGACCACATCCGCCCGCTCGGTGACCTGCGAGGGCCGCAGCTCCAGACTGACCAGGAAGCCGACCTGGTCCAGCGCGGCCAGTGCGGCGGCCGGGTCCGGCAGATCGGCGATCTCGACGCCTGCCACCAGGAGCGCACTGAGCTCGCCGGTCGCCGCGGACTCGATGATCTGGCCGGTGTCCCGGCCGTGCCGGTGCGGCAGCGCGGCCACGCCCCAGGCGGCGGCGACCTCGTCGCGGGCCCGCGGATCGGTGGCCGGCCGGCCGCCCGGCAGCAGCCCGGGCAGCGCGCCCGCCTCGACGGCGCCGCGCTCACCGGCCCGCCGCGGGATCCACACCAGGCCGGCCCCGGTGGCCGACGCCACCCGTAGCGCGGCGGTCAGCGCGCCGGGCGCGGCCGCCAGCCGCTCACCGACGACGATCACCGAACCCTCGGCCCGCAGCGCCTCGGCCGCGGTACGGCCCTCACCCTCCAGGCCGACCCCGCCCGCGAGCGCGTCCAGCCATTCGGTCTCGGTACCGGGCGCGGCCGGCAGCAGTGTGCCGCCCGCCTTGATCAGCCCGCGCGAGGCGTAGGCGGCCAGCCCGTAGGTGCGCTGTCCGCTCTTGCGGTGCGCCTTGCGCAGCCGCAGGAAGACGCCCGGGGCCTCCTCCTCGGCCTCGATACCGGCCAGCAGTACGGCCGGTGCCTTCTCCAGCGCGGTGTACGTGACACCCCCGCCTCCCCCAGACTCCGTCCGGGAGGTGCCCCCAAGGTCACGGCCGCGGCCGGCGACCCGGGACGCCAGGAAGTCGGCCTCCTCGGCGCTGTGCACCCGGGCCCGGAAATCGATGTCGTTGGTGCCCAGCGCGATCCGGGCGAACTTGGCGTAGGCGTAGGCGTCCTCGACGGTCAGCCGGCCGCCGGTCAGCACGCCGGTGCGCCCCTTGGCCGCGGCCAGCCCGCGGGCCGCCGCCTCCAGGGCAGCGGGCCAGCTCGCCGGCTCCAGTTCGCCGGACTCCGGATTGCGCACGAGGGGGTGCTCCAGCCGGTCGCGCTGCTGCGCGTACCGGAAGGCGAACCGCCCCTTGTCGCAGATCCACTCCTCGTTGACCTCGGGGTCGTCGGCCGCCAGCCGCCGCATGACCTTGCCGCGCCGGTGGTCCGTACGGGTCGCGCAGCCGCCCGCGCAGTGCTCGCACACCGACGGCGAGGAGACGAGGTCGAACGGGCGGGAGCGGAAGCGGTACGCGGCCGAGGTGAGCGCGCCGACCGGGCAGATCTGGATGGTGTTGCCGGAGAAGTACGACTCGAAGGGGTCGCCCTCCCCCGTGCCGACCTGCTGGAGGGCGCCGCGCTCGAGCAGCTCGATCATCGGGTCGCCGGCGATCTGGTTGCTGAAGCGGGTGCAGCGCGCACACAGCACACAGCGCTCACGGTCCAGCAGCACCTGCGTGGAGATCGGCACCGGCTTCTCGAAGGTCCGCTTCCGGCCCTCGAAGCGCGACTCCGGGTCGCCGACCTGCATCGCCTGGTTCTGGAGCGGGCACTCACCGCCCTTGTCGCAGACCGGGCAGTCCAGCGGGTGGTTGATCAGCAGCAGCTCCATCACCCCGCGCTGGGCCTTCTCGGCCACCGGGGAGGTCAGCTGCGACTTGACCACCATGCCGTCGGTGCAGGTGATGGTGCAGGAGGCCATCGGCTTGCGCTGGCCCTCGACCTCGACGATGCACTGCCGGCAGGCGCCCGCCGGGTCCAGCAGCGGGTGGTCGCAGAAGCGCGGGATCTCGATGCCGAGGAGTTCGGCGGCGCGGATGACCAGCGTCCCCTTGGGGACGGAGATCTCGATGCCGTCGATCGTCAGGGTGACGAGGTCCTCCGGCGGGATCGCTGCCTCGCCGCCCCCCGAGGGACGGGCGGCGGAGCCGCTGTCCGACCCCGTGGTCGTGACGGTCATGCCTTCACCCCCAGGTGAGCGTCGTTGTCGGCCCAGAGGGTCGACCTGGCCGGGTCGAAGGGGCAGCCCCTGCCGTTGAGGTGCTGCTCGTACTCCTCGCGGAAGTACTTGAGCGAGGAGAAGATCGGCGAGGCGGCGCCGTCGCCGAGGGCGCAGAACGACTTGCCGTTGATGTTGTCGGCGATGTCGTCGATCTTGTCGAGGTCGCCCGGCCGCCCCTTGCCCGCCTCGATGTCGCGCAGCAACTGCACCAGCCAGTACGTCCCTTCACGGCAGGGCGTGCACTTGCCGCAGGACTCGTGCGCGTAGAACTCGGTCCAGCGGGTGACCGCCCGGACCACACAGGTGGTCTCGTCGAAGCACTGGAGCGCCTTGGTGCCGAGCATCGAGCCGGCCGCGCCGACGCCCTCGTAGTCGAGGGGGACATCGAGGTGCTCGTCGGTGAACATCGGCGTCGACGAGCCGCCCGGCGTCCAGAACTTCAGCCGGTGGCCGCGGCGCATCCCGCCGCTCATGTCCAGCAGCTGGCGCAGGGTGATGCCCAACGGGGCCTCGTACTGGCCGGGGTTGGCCACATGGCCGCTGAGCGAGTAGAGCGTGAAGCCCGGGGACTTCTCGCTGCCCATCGAGCGGAACCAGTCCTTGCCCCGGTTCATGATCGCGGGAACCGAGGCGATGGACTCGACGTTGTTCACGACAGTGGGGCAGGCGTACAGGCCCGCCACCGCCGGGAAGGGAGGGCGCAGCCGGGGCTGTCCGCGACGGCCCTCCAGCGAGTCGAGCAGCGCGGTCTCCTCACCGCAGATGTACGCGCCGGCGCCCGCGTGCACGATCACGTCCAGGTCGAGCCCCGAGCCCAGGATGTTCTTCCCGAGGAAGCCCGCCGCGTAGGCCTCGCGCACCGCCTCGTGCAGCCGCCGCAGGACGGGCACGACCTCGCCGCGCAGATAGATGAAGGCGTGGTTCGACCGGATCGCATGGCAGGCGATCACGATGCCCTCGATGAGGGAGTGCGGGTTCGCGAAGAGCAGCGGGATGTCCTTGCAGGTCCCGGGCTCGGACTCATCGGCGTTGACGACGAGGTAGTGCGGTTTGCCGTCGCCCTGCGGGATGAACTGCCACTTCATCCCGGTCGGGAAGCCGGCGCCGCCGCGGCCGCGCAGTCCGGAGTCCTTGATGTAGGCGATGACGTCGTCCGGGGGCATCGCCAGTGCCTTGCGCAGGCCCTCGTAGCCCTCGTGCCGGCGGTAGGTCTCCAGCGTCCAGGACGCGGACTGGTCCCAGAAGGCGGACAGGACGGGCGTCAGAAGCTTCTCGGGGTGGTCCCCGCCGGTCTCGCGCCGGGAGGCACCCCCGTGTTCGGCTGCCACTGTCATCACTCCCCCTCCTCTGCTGTGGGACCGGACGTATCGTCACTGCGTGGCGGAGCCTCTCCATCCGGGGTGGTGGTGGGAGAGGGGCCGGCCGGGTCGGAGGCCGAGGTCTCCTGCGGTGCGTCATGGGAGCTGGGGTGGCCGGCGGGCGCCTCGTCCGCGGGGTGCCCGGACGGGGGCTCGTCGGAGGGCGCGCTGTCGGCCGTGGTCCGCGGGGAGACGACATGGTCGGCGCCGCGGCCGGGAGCGGCCTCGCCCTTGGCCAGCCGCAGCCCGATCAGCGAGGCGGGGCCGGCGCCACCGGTGGCCTCGACGGCGCCCGGCCGCTCGTCCGGGAAGCCGGCGAGCATCCGGGCCGTCTCCTTGAACGTGCACAGCGGCGCACCGCGGGTGGGCTCGACGGTCCGGCCGGCCCGCAGGTCGTCGACCAGCTGCCGGGCGGTCTCCGGCGTCTGGTTGTCGAAGAACTCCCAGTTGACCATCACGACCGGGGCGAAGTCGCAGGCCGCGTTGCACTCGATGTGTTCGAGGGTGACCGCGCCGTCCCCGGTGGTCTCGCCGTTGCCGACGCCGAGGTGCTCCTTGAGCTCCTCGAAGATGGCGTCGCCGCCCATCACCGCGCACAGCGTGTTGGTGCAGACCCCGACCTGGTAGTCCCCGCTGCTCTTGCGGCGGTACATGGAGTAGAAGGTCGAGACGGCGGTGACCTCGGCGGTGGTGAGGTCGAGCATCTCGGCGCAGAAGCGGATGCCGGTACGGGTGACATGCCCTTCCTCGGCCTGTACGAGGTGCAGCAGCGGCAGCAGCGCCGACCGCGAGCCGGGGTAGCGGGCGATCACCTCCTTGGCGTCCGTCTCCAGCCGGGCCCGTACGTCCGCCGGGTAATCGGGGGCGGGGAGTGCGGGCATCCCCAGCTGCACGTCCTGGTTTGCCGGAGTGGCGTTCACCGGTCGACGCCTCCCATCACGGGGTCGATGGACGCGACGGCGACGATGACGTCAGCGACCTGGCCGCCTTCGCACATCGCCGCCATGGCCTGAAGGTTGGTGAAGGAGGGGTCGCGGAAGTGCACCCGGTAGGGGCGGGTGCCGCCGTCGCTGACCGCGTGCACGCCCAGCTCGCCCTTGGGCGATTCGACGGCCGCGTACGTCTGGCCCGGCGGGACCCGGAAGCCCTCGGTCACCAGCTTGAAGTGGTGGATCAGGGCCTCCATCGAGGTGCCCATGATCTTCTTGATGTGGTCGAGGGAGTTGCCCAGACCGTCCGGGCCGAGGGCCAGTTGGGCGGGCCAGGCGATCTTCTTGTCCGCGACCATCACCGGGCCGGGCGCCAGCCGGTCCAGGCACTGCTCGACGATCCGCAGCGACTGGCGCATCTCCTCCAGCCGGATCAGGAACCGGCCGTAGGAGTCGCAGGTGTCGGCGGTCGGCACCTCGAAGTCGTAGTCCTCGTAGCCGCAGTACGGCTGGGTCTTGCGCAGATCGTGCGGCAGTCCGGCGGAGCGCACGATGGGCCCGGTGGCGCCGGTGGCCATGCAGCCGGCCAGGTCGAGATAGCCGATGCCTTCCATCCGGCCCTTGAAGACGGGGTTGCCGGTGGCGAGCTTGTCGTACTCGCCGACGTTCTTCCGCATCTTCTTGACGAACTCACGCACCTGGTCGACCGCGCCCGGGGGCAGGTCCTGGGCGAGGCCGCCGGGCCGGATGTAGGCGTGGTTCATCCGCAGGCCGGTGATCAGCTCGTAGAGGTCGAGGATGAGTTCCCGGTCGCGGAAGCCGTAGATCATGATCGTGGTGGCGCCCAGTTCCATCCCGCCGGTGGCGATGGCCACGAGGTGGGAGGACATCCGGTTGAGTTCCATCAGCATGACGCGGATGACCGAGGCCCGGTCGGGGATGTCGCCGGTGATGCCGAGCAGCTTCTCCACGGCCAGGCAGTAGGCCGTCTCGTTGAAGAAGGGCGTCAGGTAATCCATCCGCGTCACGAAGGTGGTGCCCTGCGTCCAGGTCCGGAATTCGAGGTTCTTCTCGATGCCGGTGTGCAGATAGCCGATCCCGCAGCGGGCCTCGGTGACGGTCTCGCCGTCGATCTCCAGGATCAGCCGGAGCACCCCGTGGGTGGACGGGTGCTGCGGCCCCATGTTGACGATGATCCGCTCGTCGTCGGCCTTCACGGCGGCCGCGGCGATCTCGTCCCAGTCGCCACCGGAGACGTTGTAGACGGTCCCCTCGGTGGTCTCGCGGGCCAGGGACTCCTGGGTGTCGAAGTCGCTCGAGGTGCGGTGGCCGGACGAGGAGTGGGAGTGCGGTGCAGTAGTCATCAGCTGTACGACCTCCGCTGGTCGGGAGCCGGAATCCGGGCGCCCTTGTACTCGACGGGGATGCCGCCGAGCGGGTAGTCCTTGCGCTGCGGGAAGCCCTGCCAGTCGTCCGGCATCATGATCCGGGTCAGCGCCGGGTGGCCGTCGAAGACGATTCCGAAAAAGTCGTAGGTCTCCCGCTCGTGCCAGTCGTTGGTCGGATAGACCTCCACGAGCGAGGGCACATGCGGGTCGGCGTCCGGGGCGGAGACCTCCAGCCGGATCAGCCGGTTATGGGTGATCGAGCGCAGGTGGTAGACGGCGTGCAGCTCACGGCCCTTGTCGCCGGGGAAGTGCACTCCGCTCACCCCCGTGCACAGCTCGAAGCGCAGCGCCGGGTCGTCCCGCAGGATCCCGGCGACGGCCGGCAGATGGGCGCGCTCGATGTGGAAGGTCAGCTCGTCGCGGTCCACGACGGTCTTCTCGATGACGTTCTCGGGGACCAGCCCCTGTTCGTCGAGGGCGCCCTCCAGCTCGTCGGCGATCTCGTCGAACTCCCCGTAGCCGTCGGCCCTGCCGCGCGGTCCGCCGTACGGCCGCTGGGCCGCGCCGGGCAGCCGGACCGTGCGGACGAGGCCGCCGTAGCCGGTGGTGTCCCCGCCGTTGTTGGCGCCGAACATGCCGCGGCGGGTGGCGATCGCCTCGCCGGTGTCCTCGCGCTGCGCGGGCACCGCCTCGTCCGGGCCCTCCGGCTCGGGACGCTCGGGGTTCTTCTGCTCACTCACCGCAGCAGCCCTTTCTTCCCGGACGAGAGGGGCATCTCGATCAGCGGCAGCGCCTTGAGTGCCGCTTCCTCCGCCTCACGGGCGGCCTGCTCCTGATGGACCCCGAGCTTGGTGTCCTGGATCTTCTGGTGGAGCTTGAGAATGGCGTCCATCAGCATCTCGGGACGCGGCGGGCAACCCGGCAAATAAATGTCAACGGGCACAATGTGGTCGACGCCCTGCACAATCGCATAGTTATTGAACATTCCGCCCGACGAGGCGCAAACCCCCATGGAAATCACCCACTTCGGGTCCGGCATCTGGTCATAGACCTGCCGCAGCACGGGCGCCATCTTCTGGCTCACCCGGCCGGCCACGATCATCAGATCCGCCTGTCGCGGCGAGCCGCGGAAGACCTCCATGCCGAAGCGGGCGAGGTCGTAGCGCCCGGCGCCGGTGGTCATCATCTCGATGGCGCAGCAGGCCAGCCCGAAGGTCGCAGGGAAGACCGAGGATTTCCGCACCCAGCCCGCGGCCTGCTCGACAGTGGTCAGCAAAAAGCCGCTCGGCAGCTTCTCTTCAAGTCCCATGTGTGACCCCTAGTCCCATTCCAGGCCGCCACGACGCCAGACATAGGCGTAGGCGACGAAGACGGTGAGCGCGAAGAGGAGCATCTCGACGAGCCCGAAAAGCCCCAGGGCGTCGAAGGTGACGGCCCAGGGATAGAGGAAGACGATCTCGATGTCGAAGACGATGAAGAGCATCGCCGTCAGGTAGTACTTGATCGGGAAGCGACCACCACCGGACGGCTGTGGCGTCGGCTCGATACCGCACTCGTAGGCCTCGAGCTTGGCCCGGTTGTAACGCCTGGGCCCGACGAGGGCGGCCATCACGACGGAGAAGATCGCAAAGCCTGCCCCGAGGGCTCCCAGTACGAGGATGGGCGCGTAAGCGTTCACCGTCCTCGCTCCCTTCAGTCGACGATGACTGGATGGCGGTCCGCCCGGGCCCTCCGGCTGCCCCATGGAGATCGTGCCTATGTGAGGCAGTTCACAAGCCCGAGCCGCCTGCATCTTATGCCCGCTGGTCTGTGATCTGCGACACGGGGGTGAACAACGCCTTTGTGATCTCCACCACCCGGCGAAGGATCATGAAGTCGGATGAGCGGTGATCTTCATACGCGAAGCGCGCGAGTGATCACGAGAGGTGACATTCCCTGGTGTTACCGCTGGTCAGTGCGGGGTTGCCAATATCAAGTAGTTGCCGCTACAAGCAAATTGGTGCTGGACACGGCCAACTGCTATATGCGGCGGGCCGGTAGATCCGGCCCGGTCGTGACCCGGTCGTGATCGTCGGTACGTGCTTCCGTTCACGAGTGGCCGGCCGATGTCAGATCACGGGAACATAACGGACACTCAAGAGTGACCTATCCCACGCTATTTCCAGCACTAAGTGCTTGACGCCCGGGAAGCCTTGGCGTGGCGGATGCGGAAGTGGTAGGCGCCCGCCGGGCCCGCGTGGAGCAGCAAATGCCATGCGTAGGAACATGATCGCGAAATTCGGACATCCCGCCGCGGGGGCAGCGAGCGGACAAAAGTCCGTTTTGTTCGTCGCGTACGCGTCAAGTGTGGCGCACTGCACCTTTCTTGGCAGCAACCAGCGGCGCCTGATAGCCGTTATTGCCATGTCCCCGAACGCACTCATACCCAGCCACCGGAAGCCCCGCCGTCCTTCCGCGTCCTCGCGGGCGCTGCGGGCGGGCGTGACCGGTGGCTTCCTCACCCTCGCGGTGACCGGCGCCACGGTGCCGGCCAACGCCGCGGAAAAGCCCGTCTCCGAAACCCAGGAGATGCCGACGATCACGACGGCGCTGGCCACCAGTGCCGCCAGGAGCGCCGACACGGCCGAGCAGGTCGCGTTCAACTACGAGCATCAGGCGCTCCAGGACAGCGCCTTCTCGCACGCCGCCAAGGCCGCGGAGAAGCACAAGGCCGAGGCCGTGAAGAAGGCCAAGGCCGCGGCGAAGAAGAAGGCCGAGGAAGCTCGTAAGGCCAAGGAGGCCGCCGAGGCCCGTGCCTCGCGCTCCTCCGAGCGTTCGACGCTGTCCGCCCCCTCGGCGTCGACCGCCACCGGCAGCTCCGCCACGCTCGTCGCCTTCCTCAAGGCGCAGCTCGGCAAGGCCTACGTGCTGGGCTCCAGCGGCCCCTCGTCGTACGACTGCTCCGGTCTGACGCAGGCCGCGTTCAACCAGATCGGCATCGACCTGCCGCGGGTCTCGCAGGACCAGTCCACCACCGGCACCCAGGTCGGCCTGGACAACCTCCAGGTCGGCGACATCCTGTACTGGGGCAGCGCGGGCAGCGCCTACCACGTCGGCGTCTACGTCGGCGGCGGCAAGTTCATCGGGGCCCAGAACCCGAGCACCGGCATCGTCGAGCGCCCGCTCGACTACGACATGCCCAGCGGCGCGGTGCGCGTCCTCTAGGACCGCCGCGCACACGCACACCACAAGGACCGTCTCTCTCGCCGCTCGGGAGAGGCGGTCCTTTTGCGTGGGCCGGGTCGCCGGGCCGTTCCCCCGCGCCGTCGTCCGACGGATGATTCGCGCCGCCCGGCGCCACGATCAAGCCAGGTACGGGCCGAACGCCGCCCCGTGGAGCCACCGATTCGCGGTGCGCGCCGTTGCACCTCTCGCCATATGCCGTAGATGCCGCTCATGCGTCGTCCGGCCTCCGCAGAGAGAGGGAACCGCGCTTCGATGAATACGCATCGCACCCCCCGCCGCCTCGTCAGCCGGGCCGCGACGGCCGCCGCCCTGGCCACCGCGCTCGGCCTGGGCGCCGTCCCCACCGCGACCGCCGCACCGTCCGCCGCACCGCTCACCGCCCGGCCCACCGGCCTCGACGGCGGCTGGCACCAGGACGGACTGCATCTGACGGCCGCCGAGAACAAGAAGGTGGACGGTTTCGCCGCCCGCGCCCGGCGGGCCGAGCGCACCATCAGCCCCGCGGTCCGGGCAGCCGCCAGGATCAGCCATGCCGAACTGGTCGGCTTCGACCAGCGGCTGAAATCGCCGGACTCGCTCAAGCGCAAGGTCGCCACCCGGCTGCGGGAGACACCGGGGCAGACCGTGGACGCGGCGCTCCGCACGATCAATGACGCGGTCCGCTTCACCCTCCAGTGGCCGGCCGGCACCTACAGCCAGGGCGTCCACACCACGGCCGGGCTGCTGTCCACCTGGGGCAACGACTCCGCCCGCTGGACCAACACCTGGAACCGGACCGGCTACAAGGCGATCAACTCCGTCTGGCGCGCACCCCGGTCCGGCCAGCTCTTCGAGGTCCAGTTCCACACCCCCGAGAGCAAGGCGGCCCAGCTGGAGACGCACAAGCTGTACGAGGAGCAGCGGCTGCCGGGCACTCCGCCCGCGCAGGTGCGGGAGCTCCAGGAGCAGCAGAACGCGATCTTCGCGGCGGTACCGGTCCCGCCGGGCGCCGAGCGGCTGACCGCCCCGGCCCGTCGGCTGTCCCCGGACCCGGCACGCCGGCTCCCCGTACCGGCCCCCGCCCCCGCCGGCTGACGGACCGGTCACCGGCCCCCGGGAGCGCGGGCGCAGCAGCGGCGGCCCGCCGGATGCACCGGCGGGCCGCCAGGGGCCTGCGGCGGCGGCCGTCACGGCCGCCGCCGGGCGGGACTTACCAGCCCGCGCCGGCCGGCTGCCGAGTGGTCGCGTTGAGCCGGTTGAAAAGGTTGGTGATGCCGATCGTCAGGATGATCGCCGACAGCTGGCGCTCGTCGAAGTGGTCCGCGGCGGCGTCCCAGACGTGGTCCGGCACCGGGTCGGAGCTGTCCGCGAGCCGGGTGGCCACCTCGGTGAGCGCCAGGGCGGCGCGCTCGGCGTCCGAGAAGTACGGCGCCTCCCGCCAGGCCGCGACCGCGAACAGCTGATCGTCGCTGACGCCCGACTTCCGGGCGCTCTTCACTCCCCCGTCGACGCAGAAGCTGCATCCGTTGATCTGGCTCGCGCGCAGATGGACCAGCTCCAGCGTCGCCTCCGGCACCCCGCCCCCGCGGGTCGCCCGGAACACGTCGAGGAGCGGCTGCATGGCCTCGGGCAGGACCACCGCGGGGTTCTTCATCCGTGCTTCCATCGCTGCTCTCCTTAAGAGAATCCGTCGTTACCGCACTGACGGATCCCGGCCGGAGAGTGTGACCGCGGCGCCGGAAAATTCTTCCCGGCGCCGCAGAAGCACGGACAGGGCCGGTCCCGGACCTCCCGTCCGGTGACCGGCCCCGGTGTCAGGACTTCGGGGCGACCTTGCTCAGCCCGTTGATGATGCGGTCCATCGCGTCGCCGCCCGTGGGGTCGGTGAGGTTGGCGAGCATCTTGAGGGTGAAGCGCATCAGCAGCGGGTGGGTCAGACCGCGCTGGGTGGCGATCTTCATGACCTTGGGGTTGCCGATGAGCTTCACGAAGGCGCGGCCCAGCGAGTAGTAGCCGCCGTAGGTGTCCTTGAGGATCTTCGGGTAGCGCGCCAGGGCCAGTTCGCGCTGCGCATACGTGGCACGGGCGTGCGCCTGCACGATGACCTCGGCGGCGATCGCCCCGGACTCCATCGCGTAGGCGATGCCCTCGCCGTTGAACGGGTTGACCAGCCCGCCCGCGTCACCGACCAGCAGCAGGCCCTTGGTGTAGTGCGGCTGGCGGTTGAAGGCCATGGGGAGCGCGGCGCCGCGGATCGGGCCGGTCATGTTCTCCGGCGTGTAGCCCCAGTCGGCGGGCATCGAGGCGCACCACGCCTTGAGGATCTCGCGCCAGTCCAGCTCCTTGAACGCGGAGCTGGAGTTGAGGATGCCGAGGCCGACATTGCTCGTCCCGTCGCCCATGCCGAAGATCCAGCCGTAGCCGGGCAGCAGCCGGTCCTGGGCGCCGCGGCGGTCCCACAGCTCCAGCCAGGACTCCAGGTAGTCGTCGTCGTGGCGGGGCGAGGTGAAGTACGTACGGACGGCCACGCCCATGGGGCGGTCCTCACGCCGGTGCAGGCCCATGGCCAGCGAGAGCCGGGTGGAGTTGCCGTCGGCGGCGACGACGAGCGGGGCGTGGAAGGTGACCGGGGTCGTGTCTTTTGAATCAGACCCGGCCTCGCCGAGCTTGGCGTGCACGCCGGTGATGTGGCCGGTCAGCTCGTGGACGATCGGCGCACCCACATTGCAGCGCTCATACAGCCGGGCACCGGCCTTCTGCGCCTGCCGGGCCAGCTGCTCGTCGAAGTCGTCGCGCTTACGGACCAGGCCGTAGTCCGGGTACGAGGCCAGTTCCGGCCAGTCGAGCTGGAGCCGGGAGCCGCCGCCGATGATCCGCAGGCCCTTGTTGCGCAGCCAGCCCGCCTCCTCGGAGATGTCGATGCCCATCGCGACGAGCTGCTTGGTGGCGCGCGGGGTCAGCCCGTCGCCGCAGACCTTCTCGCGCGGGAACGCGGTCTTCTCCAGAAGGAGCACGTCCAGACCGGACTTGGCGAGGTGATAGGCGGTGGCCGAGCCGGCCGGCCCGGCACCGACGACGATCACATCCGCGCTGTGCTCCGATCGGGGGGTGGTCACGGAATCGGTCACGGACGCGGATTCGGTCACGGCGCTGTCTCCCGGAAGTCGATATCTGGATATCTGGGTGCCGACCGGCACTGGGCATGTGCAGTCTATGGGGGCCTTGGTGATCAGAACCTGAAGGGTTGTCCCCCATGAAGTCTGTGCACACACCACTCCCCGCCGTCGAACTGCGCGTGCCCACCGAGGAGGACGCGCGGCACTGGCACCGGGCCTTCAACGACCCGGATGTGATGGAGTTCCACGGCGGCGCCCCCGCCGAACTCTCGGAGTACGACGAGCTCACCGCCCGTCAGCGCCGGCACCACGCGGAGCTGGGCTTCTGCCTGTTCACCCTGGTGGACCCGGCGGACGGCGGGGTAATCGGCTTCACCGGCGCCCAGCCCTGGCCGCACGACTGGGGACCGGCGGGCGAGATCGAGATCGGCTGGCGGCTCGGCCGCGCGTACTGGGGCAAGGGCTACGCCACCACTGCCGCGCAGGCGGCACTGGAGTCCGTACGGACGGCCGGCGTCCGGCATGTCGTCGCGATGGTGGACGCACGCAACGAGCGCTCGCTCGCGGTGACCCGGCGGCTGGGGATGCGCCGCGCGGAGACAGTGATCACGCCGAAGGGGCGTACGGCGTACTGCCACCGTTTGGATATGTGAGCCGTGCGTGGTGCCCTCATCCGCGGCATGAGGGCACCGGCCGTCGGTTTTCGGACCGGTCCACGTCACTGACCGGCCAGGTGCCGAGCGCCGTGCCCCAGGGCTCCCCGAGGCGAGGGCCGGGCGGGCACGGCGTACGGCGAGTCCACGTGCCGGCTGCCCTCCGAGGGGGGTATGCCCCCCGAAGAGTTCGGTAGCTGCCTCCACTGCGCGGCAAGGGCATCACTGGCGATGATTCCCCTCAAGTCGCCGTACGCAAGAGAGGTCAAGAACATGGTGAGACACCGGAAGCGCATCGGCCGCCGGGGGCTGCTGGTCACGGCGGTGGCCGCGATGGGAGCCGTCCTCGTTCCGGTGGCGGTCCAGGCCGCCCCGGCCGACACCGCCGACGGGAAGCAGAGCCCGGTCCGCGCACTGGAGCAGGCGGCCCACCCGCTGCGCTCGGCCGAGCCCGGGACGAACACGGCCGACCTGCGAGCCCTGGGCTCGATGATCGGCGACGCCGAGGTGGTCGGCCTCGGCGAGGCCACCCACGGCTCCCACGAGTTCTTCGCCATGAAGGAGCGGGTCTTCCGCTACCTGGTCGAGGAGAAGGGCTTCACCACCTTCGCCCTCGAACTGAGCTGGTCCGCCGGACTCCGGATCGACGACTACCTCCAGACCGGCAAGGGCGACGCCCGCAAGATCGCCAAGGAGACGCTCACCAACTCCCCCTGGGAACGCGAGGAGTTCGTCAGCCTCATCGAGTGGATGCGTGACTACAACAGCCGCCACCCGGGCCGCACCGTCCACTTCATGGGCGACGACCTCGGTGCCCCCTCGATAAGCGAGGCGTTCTTCGGCCGGGTGACCGGCTACGTGCAGCAGAACCACCCGGAGGCGCTGCCGAAGCTCAACGAGCTCTACACCGGCCTGCGCCCGATCAACGACTTCCTCGACTACCTGCGCAAGCCGCTCGCGGAACGGCAGCAGCTCGCCACCAAGGCACAGCAGGCCCTGGAACTGGTCAGCAGCCAGAAGGGCTCCGGCGAGGCGTTCGCATGGGCCGAGCAGAACGCCCGCTCCATCGCCCAGACCGCCAAGTTCCTCACCATGAACCCCGACGACTCGGACTCGCTGCCCACCTTCCAGCGCTTCCGCGACGAGGTGATGGCCCAGAACGTCACCTGGTGGCAGCAGCACACCGGCCAGAAGATCCTGCTGTCGGCGCACAACGACCACGTCGGCTACGCCGCCAGCTATCCCGAGCTCTATCCCAAGACGCAGGGGTCGTTCCTGCGCGACACGATGGGCAAGAACTACCTCCCCATCGGCTTCACCTTCAACCAGGGCTCGTTCCTGTCGAAGGACACCGCCCTCGGCGGCGACTGGAAGAAGTTCACCGTGGACGCTGCGCAGCCCGGCAGCAACGAGCACACCCTCGACCAGGTCCGCTACCGGGACTTCTACCTCGACGTCCGCAACGCCCCGGCCGCCGCGCGCGACTGGCTGAACACCGCCCGGCCCACGCTCAGCATCGGCACGCAGTTCCCCGTGAAGCCGCGCGACGTCGCGCTCGCCAAGGACTTCGACGTCCTCATCCACCTCAGCGAAGTCCGGGAGGCCGACAAGCTGAAGCCGTGACGGCAGGACCTTGTCGGGACCTTTGAGTCCGAAGTCCCGCCCGTGGAAGGCGACGGGACGTCGGGCCTGCTCGGCCGGCCCTGCTCAGCCGGCCGGCCTGGTCCCCCGGTGCATTGCCACGACGCCGCCGGTCAGATTGCGCCAGGCCACCTCGGTCCAGCCCACGCCCTGGAGCCGGGCGGCGAGTTCGGGCTGGTTGGGCCAGGTGCGGATGGACTCGGCGAGGTAGACGTAGGCGTCCGGGTTGCTGCTGACCGCGCGGGCGACCGGCGGCAGGGCCCGCATCAGGTACTCGGTGTAGACCGTGCGGAACGGCGCCCAGGTCGGCTCGCTGAACTCACAGATCACGACCCGGCCCCCCGGCTTGGTGACCCGGTACAGCTCCGCCAGCGCGGCATCGGTGTCCTGGATGTTGCGCAGCCCGAAGGAGATGGTGACGGCGTC
Source organism: Streptomyces sp. P9-2B-2 (assembly GCF_030406865.1). Classification (NCBI taxonomy): domain Bacteria; kingdom Bacillati; phylum Actinomycetota; class Actinomycetes; order Kitasatosporales; family Streptomycetaceae; genus Streptomyces; species Streptomyces sp. P9-2B-2. The sequence continues at coordinate 4,142,528 of NZ_CP129126.1, forward strand.
GAACACCGCGTCCGCGAACGGCAGCCGGGTACCGTCACCGGCCGTGAACGGCAGCCACGGGTGCCGCTTCTTGCCCTCCCCCAGCATGCCGACGGAGAAGTCGCACGGCACGACATACGCACCGGTCCGCGCGAACGGCAGCGAGGAGGTGCCGGTACCGGCCGCGAGGTCGAGCACCCGCTCGGCGGGCCGTGCGGCCACCGCACGCTCCACCTCCTTGCGCCACAGCCGCGCCTGCCCCATGGAGAGCACGTCGTTGGTGAGGTCGTACCGGGCCGCCACGCCGTCGAACATCGCGGCGACTTCGTGCGGCTGCTTGTCCAGGGATGCTCGGGTCACCCGGCCATTGTCCACCGTGCCGGGTCCCGGGGCCGCACCGGGCACGGCGCGGCACGCCCGCCGTCAGCGGCGGCGGTAGACCAGACGGCCGGCGAGAACGGTGGCCAGACAGCTGCCGTCCTCGGCGAAGACCGCGAAATCGGCCGCGCCGCCCACGGTCAGCGCACGGGGGCGGCCGCCGGGCGGCTCGGCGAGCCCGGACCGCTGGACGGCCGTACGGACCGCGGGCCGGGTGAACGGCCCGGTCAGCGACGTCGTCCCGAGGGCCAGCAGACGCTGGAGACCACGGCGGGCACTGGCGCCCCAGCGGGTCTCGGTCATCCCGAGGGCGGCGAGCGCCTCGCCGGTGAGCGGGTCACTGCCGAGCTCGTCGGCCTCGCGCGGGTCGGGGTGGTAGGCGGATTCCAACAGCGCGGCGCCCGCGGGCTCGTACCGGCCGGGAGTCAGCACACCGTCCCACTCCCGGACCCGCGCGCGGTCTCCGTAGGCCGCCGACAGCTCCTCGTACGGGCCGATGGCGGCGAGACGGGCGCCGTCGACGAGGACCGCGTACCCGGCGATCGGCTCCCCGTCATGGCCGGGCCGGACACCCCGGACCCGGTGAAGTGTCAGCATCCGCGGCTCAGTTGGCGTCGATCAGCTTCAGTTCCGGATGGGCCGTGCCGCCCTCGATCGCCGTCGACGACAGATGCGAGACGACCTTGTCGTCGACCGGGTCGTTGGCCGGGTCGTCGTGCACGAGCAGGTGCTCGTACGTCGTCGCGCGCTGCGCCGGGACCCGGCCCGCCTTGCGGATCAGGTCGATGATCTCCATGCGGTTGGAGCGGTGCTTGGCGCCGGCCGAGGAGACCACGTTCTCCTCCAGCATGATCGAGCCCAGGTCGTCCGCGCCGTAGTGCAGCGACAGCTGGCCGATCTCCTTACCGGTGGTCAGCCACGAGCCCTGGATGTGCGCGACGTTGTCGAAGAAGAGCCGGCCGATGGCGATCATGCGCAGGTACTCGAAGAGGGTGGCCTGCGTCCGGCCCTTCAGGTGGTTGTTCTCCGGCTGGTAGGTGTACGGGATGAAGGCGCGGAAGCCGCCCGTACGGTCCTGGACGTCACGGATCATCCGCAGATGCTCGATCCGCTCGGCGTTGGTCTCGCCGGTGCCCATCAGCATCGTGGAGGTCGACTCCACGCCCAGCTCATGGGCCGTCTCCATGATCTCCAGCCAGCGCTCGCCGGACTCCTTCAGCGGGGCGATGGCCTTACGGGGGCGCGCCGGCAGCAGCTCGGCACCGGCACCCGCGAAGGAGTCCAGGCCGGCGGCGTGGATGCGCTGGATGGCCTCCTCGACGGACACCTTGGAGATCCGGGCCATGTGCTCGACCTCGGAGGCGCCGAGGGAGTGGATGACCAGCTGCGGGAAGGCCTTCTTGATGGCGGAGAAGTGCTCTTCGTAGTACTCGACGCCATAGTCCGGGTGGTGGCCGCCCTGGAACATGATCTGGGTGCCGCCCAGCTCGACGGTCTCCGCACAGCGCCGCAGGATGTCGTCGAGGTCGCGGGTCCAGCCCTTGGCGGTGTCCTTGGGCGCGGCGTAGAAGGCGCAGAACTTGCAGGCCGTCACGCACACGTTGGTGTAGTTGATGTTGCGTTCGATGATGTACGTCGCGATGTGCTCGGTGCCGGCGTAGCGGCGGCGGCGGACGGCGTCGGCGGCCTTGCCCAGCGCGTGCAGCGGAGCGGAGCGGTACAGGTCGAGCGCTTCCTCCGGCGTGATGCGGCCGCCCTGCGCGGCGCGGTCGAGTACGGACTGGAGGTCGGCGTTCTCGGTCACCGGGGCGTCCCTTTCGCAGGCGGGCATCACGAACTGAACCAGCGTACGTCAGGGGTGTGACAGCCTCGCCGCCCGGCCGGGCGGCTGCCCGCGGCGCACGGGAGAGGCCACGGCCGGGCTCAGGAGTAGCGGCCGTACGCCTTCGCCTCGGCAGTACGGCCGCGCCGCGCCGCCGCTCGCTACCGGGCGGCCGCCGACTCCAGCAGTTCCACCGTCACATCCGCCGGGAACCCGGTCGTCGGCCCGACCCTCCGGGCGAATTCCGTGACGCCCTTGAGCTGCGCGGGCCCGAAGCGGAAGTCCAGCGTGGTGAAGTAGCGCTCCAGGACCGGTTCGTCGAAGGTCTCCCAGCGGGCCGCCTGCTCGGCGACCTTGGCGACCTCCTCCAGCGACACATCACGCGAGGCGAGAAACGCCTCGTGCACCTTCTGCACCACGGCCGGCTCGCGCTCCAGATACTCGCGCCGGGTCGCCCAGACGGCGAAGACGAACGGCAGGCCCGTCCAGTCCTTCCACATCTGGCCGAGGTCGTGCACCTCCAGGCCCAGCCGCGGCCCGTCGTGCAGATTGGCGCGCAGCGCGGCATCGCCGATCAGCACCGCCGCGTCCGCCTCCTGCATCATCAGACCGAGGTCCGGCGGGCAGGTGTAGTAGTCGGGCCGCACCCCGATCTTCTCGGCGAGCAGCAGCTGGGCCAGCCGTACGGACGTCCGCGAGGTCGAGCCGAGCGCGACCCGGGCACCGTCCAGCTGGTCCAGCGGCTTCTGCGAGACGATCACGCAGGACATCACCGGGCCGTCACAGCCGACGGCGAGGTCGGGGAAGGCGACGAGGTCGTCGGCGGCCCGCAGGAATTCCACGAGCGTGATCGGCGCGATATCGAGATCCCCGCGGACCAGCTGCTCACTGAGCTTCTCCGGCGTGTCCTTGGTGAGATCCAGATCGAGCAGGGTGCCCGTACGGGCCAGGCCCCAGTAAAGGGGCAGGCAGTTCAGGAACTGGATGTGGCCCACTCGCGGCCGGCTGCGACGGCGTCCGGCGCCGGCGCCCGCGGGTGCGTCTCCGAAGGTTGAATTGTCCACATGCGGAGGCTAGACCTGTCTCCCCAGTGGCAGCGCGGCGGGTCGCCGTATGGACGTTAGTGCGGTCGGTTAAACGTGATCTTTGGCTCTTCCGCCTCAGGAGCAGCACATGCTACGCTCAGCGCAAGTTGCAGTTTGGTTTCCCTTGCAGTACAGAGCCTGCGGAGCATGTGACCCCGCAGGCTCTTGTAGTTTCAGACTTCTTTGCAGGTTCTGGAGCAGGGCAACCCTTTGGCCCAAGGAGGGCTTATGGCTACCGGAACCGTCAAGTGGTTCAACGCTGAAAAGGGCTTCGGCTTCATCGCCCAGGACGGCGGCGGCCCGGATGTCTTCGTCCACTACTCGGCGATCAACGCCTCTGGTTTCCGCTCCCTGGAGGAGAACCAGCAGGTGAACTTCGACGTCACGCAGGGCCCGAAGGGTCCGCAGGCGGAGAACGTCACGCCGGTCTAAGTTGCCCGGCCCGGAATTTCTTCCAGGTCGCCCCTAAGCAGTACCCAAGGAGCCTCGCTCCGCCACTTCGGTGGCGAGCGGGGCTCCTGCCTTTTCGCCGCCGACACGCGCACTGCCACGAATGGCGGACACCTGAATTCCGGCCATCCGGCGCATGACACACCCGAATGTCGCACGCATTAGGGAATTCTTCCGCGAATGACCGCGGATTCGCAGGCCACCTCGCCCCCGGCCGGACGAACCGCAGGGGAAGGAATGCCCGGATACCCGGATTACCCCTGCCGAGCGTCCCGCCCGTCCCGCCCGCCCCACGCACCCCCCGGCGGCGCCGGCGCAACTCCGTACCGAAGCGATCACGGAAAGTGGTCACATCGGAACATGACCCGGCATACCGTGGGCAGAATGAGCGAGCACTTGCCCCCGCAGAAGCCCTGCCCCGACTGCGCCGGCAGAGGCACCGTGGACTGGGAGACGCCGACCGGCGACCGCGTCACCACACAGTGCTCCGGTTGTGGCGGCACCGGAACCGTCCTGGCATAGAGGAGGCAGAGGCGACATGGCGGCCTCCAGTAGGAACGGTAAGCCGGTCGGCCTGGACGAGCAGTACGTCGGCAAGCTCCCGTGCTCGACCTGCGGGATACGGTCGATGAAACTGCCCGGCCAGCAGGGCGGGTTGTGCATCCCCTGCTACGCCGACGAATGCGCGATCGCCGGGCGGCGCGCGGCGACGGCCGGATCCTGGGTCGCCGCGAGTTTCGTGGGCGACCCGTGTCTGGCCTGCGGGTCGCGGTCCGTCGACGCCAACGGCTGGGCGTTCTGGTGCAACACCTGCGATATGCAGACGGCCGTGGCCCTGCCGCCGCGCTGAGAAGACCCGGACAACTCACCCCGAAGCAGCCGCCGTTGACCGGCCCCTGGGGGTGCGCCGCGCCGACGGCCACCGGTCCGGCCGGTGGAAGTCAGCCAGATGTCGTGGCGCGGCATCGCACGTCAGACCCCGTGCCACCTCCCCCACAGAGGTGACACGGGGTTCCAGTTTGACGCGCCGAGGGCTTTTGCTCCAGACCGGGGGTCATCTGCTTTCGTAAAGGGCCGCTATGTCTTTGGCGAAATCGCGGACCACGGCGGCCCGGCGGAGTTTCAGGGACGGGGTGAGGTGCCCGGATTCCTCGGTGAAGTCCACCGGGAGGACCGCGAAGCGGCGGATGGACTCGGCGCGGGAGACCAGTTCGTTGGCGTCGTCGACAGCGCGCTGGATGTCGGCCAGCAGGCGCTCGTCGCGGACCAGGCGCTCGGGCGGCAGGTCCTGCTTCTTGTTCATCTGGCGCCAGTGCGCGAGCCCGTCCGGCTCCAGGGTGATCAGGGCCGTGATGTAGGGCCGGTTGTCGCCGATGACCAGGCACTGGCCTACGAGAGGGTGCGAGCGGAGGCGGTCCTCCAGGGGGGCCGGGGCGACGTTCTTGCCGCCCGTCGTCACGATGAGCTCCTTCTTGCGGCCGGTGATCGTGAGGTAGCCGTCCGGGTCGAGAGCCCCGAGGTCGCCGGTCGCCAGCCAGCCCTGATCGGTGACCGGGCGGGCCGCGCCGAGGGCCGCGTCCCAGTAGCCGGAGAAGACGTGCTCGCCGTGGATCAGGATCTCGCCGTCGTCGGCGATGCGGACGGCGGTGCCGGGGAGCGGCCAGCCGACCGTGCCGATACGGGGCCGGAGGGGCGGGGTGACGGTGGTGGCGGCGGTGGTCTCCGTCAGGCCGTAGCCCTCGAAGATCTCGATGCCGGCGCCGGTGTAGAACGCGGCGAGGCGGCGGCCGAGGGGTGAGCCGCCGCAGAGGACGTGGCGAACCTTGCCGCCGAGGGCGGCGCGGATACGGCGGTAGACGAGGGGGTCATAGAGCTTGCGGGCGGCTTTGAGGGCGACGCCGGGGCCGGCGCCCGTCCCGTGCTCCTTGGCCTCGATGGCCTCGCCGTAGGAGCGGGCGATACGGGCCGCGCGGTCGAAGGAGGAGCTGCGCCCCATCTTCTCCGCGGTGGCACGGCCGGTGTTGTAGACCTTCTCCAGGACGTACGGGATGGCGAGGAGGAAGGTCGGCCGGAAGCCCGCCAGGTCGGCCAGCAGGTCGTCGGTCCGGATGCTGGGGGCGTGGCCGAGGCGGACCCGGGCGCGCAGACAGCCGACCGCGACCATCCGGCCGAAGACGTGCGAGAGGGGCAGGAAGAGGAGGGTGGCGGCAGGCTCCTCGCTGACCGACTTGAAGACGGGGTGGAGGAGCTCGACGGCGTTGTCGACCTCGGCGAAGAAGTTGGCGTGGGTGAGGGCGCAGCCCTTGGGGCGGCCGGTGGTGCCGGAGGTGTAGATGAGGGTGGCGAGGGCGTACGGGCCGGTGGCTGCGCGGCACTGGTCGACCGCCTCGTCCGGTATGTCGCGGCCCGCCGCAACGAGTTGGGAGACGGCGCCGGTGTCGAACTGCCAGAGGTGGTCCAGGACGGGGAGCTCGGCGCGGAGGCCGCTGATCAGACGGGCCTCGTCGACGCCCTCCACGACGCAGGCGCGGGCGCCGGAGTCGTGCAGGATCCACTGCGCCTGGTGGGCGGAGGACGTGGGGTAGAGGGGGACGGTGACCAGGCCGGCCGCCCATGCGGCGAAGTCGACGAGGGTCCACTCGTAGGTCGTACGCGCCATGATCGCGAGCCGGTCACCGGGGCGGAGGCCGGACGCGAGCAGGCCCTTGGCGACGGCGCGCACCTCTGCGGCGAACTCCGCGGCGCTGATGTCGCGCCAGATTCCGCTCGGCTGCTTACGGGCGAGCACGACGTCGCCGGGGGCCTCGTGGGCGTTGACGAAGGGGAGGTCCCCGAGCGAGCCGCTGCGTACGGGCGGGGCCAGCGGGGGGACGTAGACCTCGCGGACCGTGCCGTCGACCAGGGTTTTCTGCGGCTCGGTGAGGGTGGGGGTGACGGTGGAGGCGGTGAGTGATCCGGTGGGTGCACTTTCCTGGTGGGACACGAGCGGCTCCTCGTTTTCCTGTGCGGGTTGCCGGTGGCTGGCCGCCGGTTCGCCTTCGGCTGGTGGGTGGCGGGTCGGAGGGGACGCCCGGTACCCCGTCCTCGGCGCGGGCGACGCGGGTCCCAGAGGTAAGGCACCCCGGCGTTCGCTCCGGTCCTGCGGGCGGGGCACCGGACATCCCCTCCGACCACCGTCCGTACGCGGCCGACCCGCCATACCGATGACCGTTACGGCGGCCATGCGCTGCACCCCGTTGGCAGGGACCTGGTCCGGCCACCCGCACAGTTTGGGCGCGGGCGGAGGTGGGTGGTGACGGGCGGTGTCACCGGCCGGCAGTCGGCAACGGGGGACGGTCGGAGGGGATGTACCGGGGCCCGCCCGCAGGACCGGAGCAAACACCGGGGTGCTCAATCGCACGTAGCCGCGTCGCCCGCGCCGTGGGGGCACCTCCCGGCCGGAGGCTGGGGGAGGGTTCCGGTGCGTCCCCTCCGACCCCCGCGGCAACCACAGACCCCGCAACGGCGCCAGCCCCCACACAGCCGCACCAAGGGCAGTTGATGGATCGGCCGCGCCACCGAAGCGCGCCCAGCCACACCCCACCCGCAGACAACCAACGACGCGCAGCGCCAACGGCCCCCTCGCCGCGTCGAACTACCGCACGTCTTCGCGGCGTCGACCTCGTCGGGCGCGAACACCGGCTGGCACGGGAGGGGTTGGGACGGCACGGCGAAGGCAAGGGCGGGCGGCGGGGAACGGCTCGCTCGCAGTGGGGGGAACCCGTGGCACGCATCCTCGACCCAGCTCCTGACCCAGCAGTAACCTTACTTCGAGGTAAATTTATGCGAGGACCGGGAGTTGGCCAATACCCCGCACGACCTTCGTTCCGTCATTTACGGAGCCGCCCCGGCCCCGGAGAACCGGGACCGGGGCGGCAAGCGGCGCGTAGGTCGTGTCAGCGCCCGGCGCAGGAGCGGCCCTCGTGGTCGACGAGGCCGCCCGGCGCCCAGCGTTCTCCGCCCATGAGCTGATTGAGGCCCGTCCAGGCCAAGTTCATCATCGTGGCCGCCGTGTCCTTCGCCGACGGATGCTCGTGCTCGCCCGAAGCCCCTTCATCCGTACGGACATTGGCCCACTCGGCGAGTGACTCGGCTGCGCCGACCAGGGCATGGGCGAGCCCCGCGACCTCCCGTTCGGCCAGTTCGCCGACGCAACCCGCCTCCTTTGCGGCTGCACCGAGCAACTCCGTGACGAATGCGACGATTTCCGCCCGCAGCGCGGCCACTTCGCGCGCGAACGGCTCACCGTGCGTCCGCGCCTGCTGGTGGAGTACGGCCCAGCCGTACGGATGCTCGGCGGTGTGCGCGAAGAAGCCCTTCAGACCGCTGCACAGCTGCCGGTCGGCCGTTCCCCCTGGCTCCACGGCCGCCGTCACGGCCGCCACCAGCGCCTCCGACTCCCGCCGGATCACCGTACTGAACAGGTCTTCCTTCGAATTCAGGTAGAGATAGACCAGCGGCTTCGAGACCCCGGCCACTTCGGCGATCTCATCCATCGAGGCCGCCCGATAGCCACGCCGTGCGAACGTCAGCACCGCGGCGTCCAGCATCTGCTGCTCCCGGACCGCGCGCGGCACCCGCTTGCTCTTCACAGCTCCCACCCTGAATGTCCCTCCATCCCGCCCCTTTACTGCAAAGTAAGTTTACGATCTTCGCCTCCAGACCTCCCTCCCTTGACACGTTCCCGCCACAGCGAGACGATACGTCTCGTCGTGCTAGCGCGGCGCGTGCTGCGCTACGCGGCGCAGCGCAGCACGGACGTGATACCCGTGCGCCCACTCCCCCTGGAGGACAGCCCCATGCAGCAGTTCATCGACGCCGCCCCCGGCGTCCGCCTGTGGACCGAGCAGCGCGGCGCCGCCGACGCGGCCCCCTTGCTGCTGATCATGGGTGCCCAGGCGACCGGCGTCGGCTGGCCGGAGCCACTGGTCGACGCGCTTGCCGAGCACCACCGGGTCATCCGTTACGACCACCGCGACACCGGCCGTTCCACCTGGCCCTTCGAGGAGCAGCCGTACCGGATCGCCGACCTCGCCGAGGACGCGATCGCGGTACTGGACGGGCTGGGAGTCGGCCGGGCGCATGTCGTCGGCATGTCATTGGGCGGCATGCTGGCCCAGATGGTGCTCGCCGACCACCCCGACCGACTGCTCAGCGCCACTCTCATCGGCACCAGCGCCCTCAGCAGCACCCCGTACACCCGCCCCGACGGCAGCACGGTGCCGGTCGACGAGCTGCCGGGCATCGCGCCCGAGGTCCTGGAGCTATGGGCCCGTCCGGTCGAGGATCATGGCCCGTCGGCCGAGGTGGAGCGCCGGATCGAACACTGGCGGGTACTCGCCGGTGACCAACTTCCCTTCGACACCGAGTATTTCCGCGCTCTTGAGCACCGCGTCATCGAGCACGCGGGGCATCACCGGACCAGCACCGCGCACGGCCGTGCGGAGCACGAGGGCATGCTCCGCACGGACCGCCTCGCCGCGAACGAGGTGCCGACGCTCGTGGTCTGCGCGCCCGCCGAACCGGTCTTCCCGCCGCCGCACCCCCAGCACCTCGCGCAGTGTGTCCGCGGCGCATCCGTCGTCGAGATCCCGGGGATGGGGCATGCGCTGCCGCCCGCCGTACTGGAGCCGCTCGCCACGGCGATCCTGGGCCATACGGGAGCGGCGGCGGACTGAGGCCGAGCCCGGGGCCGGGGAAGCCGCGGATGGCCGGCACCGGCGCCGCAGCCGTGTCCTCGCTGCTGATGGTCTCGGCGTCCGCCGCAGCTGCCGCACGCACACCTCCGCGGCACGGCAGCGAGCACCGCCGGCATGACGGATGAGCCGGAGAACCACGCGCACAGCCTGCACTTGAGCCTTCCGGCCGCGAGGATCACGGACGCCTGGTGACGGAGCTGATGGCGGGGCCGATGACGGGGCTGATGGCGGAGCACGGCCCGGCCGCCTGGCAGGCACGGCCATCCGGGTGAGCTCCCGTCAAGGACGTTGCCAAGCCGTCACTCCGATGGGTTACTTGAGGCAAACCGGTGGGCTGCCCATCCCTCCCCGGGGGATGAGCAGCCCATGCCTGTGTGGCCACCTGCCAGGAGGGTGCGCCTCCGGCGTGAGGGCCGCGATGCCCGGTGCCGCACAGGGCCGGGCGAAGATCAAGGGCAGCCCCCTTCATCGCGAAGAGAGGGCTCCTCATGAGCACAACCATTCAGCCGTGGGTGACGCCGCGGATTCCTGCCGCACTCGCCCAGGGCACCCCGCCGGGCGGGCTTCCCACAGCCGCGACCGTGGCACACGGTGCCCAGGGGGTCTCGGCGCTCCAGCCGTCGCTCACTCTTCTCCTGGCGACCCTCACCATCCCCGTCGGCACGACCCCGGTCGGGGTGGCGGCGGCGCCCAACGGCAACCTCTACGTCATCAACTTCGGTTCGGCCAATGTGTCGGTGATCAACAGTGCCACCAACACCGTCATCGCCACCGTGCCCACCGGCAACAGCCCGTCTTCTGTGGCGGTGGCGCCCAACGGCAACGTCTATGTCGCCAACCAGAGTTCGGCCAATGTGACGGTGATCAACAGCACCACCAACACCGTCATCACCACCGTGCCCACCGGCAACAACCCGTTCGCGGTGGCGGTGGCACCCAATGGCAACGTCTACGTCACCAACGTCGCTTCGGCCAATGTGACAGTGATCAACAGCACCACCAACACCGTCATCACCACCGTGCCCACCGGCGCCGGTCCGGACGCGGTGGCGGTGGCACCCAATGGCAACGTCTACGTCACCAACCAGGGTTCGAACAGCGTGACGGTGATCAACAGCGCCACCAACACCGTCATCGCCACGGTCCCTGTCGGCACCAGCCCGCAGTCGGTGGCAGTGGCCCCCAACGGCAACGTCTACGTCGGCAACACCAATTCGAACAACGTGACGGTGATCAACAGCGGCACCAACACCGTCACCGCCACGGTGCCCGTCGGCGCCAACCCGTTCAAGGTGGCGGTGGCACCCAACGGCAACGTCTACGTCGCCAACTTCGCTTCGGCCAACGTGACGGTGATCAACAGCGCCACCAACACCGTCATCGCCACCGTGCCCACCGGCAACATCCCCATCGCGGTGGCGGTCGCGCCCAACGGCAACGTCTTCGTCGCCAACGCGGGCTCGAACACTGTGTCGGTGATCAACAGCGCCACCAACACCGTCACCGACACAGTCCCTGTCGGCACCGACCCGGAAGCGCTGACGGTCGCGCCCAGCGGCAACGTCTACGTCACCAACACCGGCTCGAACACTGTCAGCGTCATCCTGCTTGCCCCCACGGTGACCTCGATCAGCCCGGCGCAGGGACCGGCCACGGGTGGCACAGTGGTGACGATCACCGGCACGAATCTGTCCGGTGCCACGGTGACGTTCAACGGCAATGCGGCAACCAACCTGTTCTACAACGCCGCGGGTACGCAGATCATCGCGACCACCCCGGCCGGCGTTCCCGGCCCGGCGACCGTGGTGGTGACCACCTCGGTCGGCGCCGTCACCCTGCCCGGCGCATTCACCTATGCCGCCGCCCCCACCACATCCGGCATCACCCCCACCCAAGGGCCGGTCGCCGGCGGCACGATGGTCACCATCACCGGCACCGACCTGACCGGCGCCACCGTCACCCTCTGCGGCCGCCCGGCCTCCAACGTCATCGTCAACCCCGCCGGCACCCAGATCACCGCCATCACCCCGCCCGGAACCCCCGGCACCTGCCCCGTGGTCGTCACCACCCCGAGCGGCGCCAGCACCGTGCCGGGCGGCTTCACCTACCTCGCCATCCCGGTGCTGACCTGCATCACCCCCGGACAGGGTCCCGCGGCCGGCGGCACCGTGGTCACGATCACCGGCACCGGGCTGACCGGTGCCACCGTCACCTTCAACGGCGTCCCCGCCACCGCGGTCTCCGTCAACCCCGCCGGCACCCAGATCACTGCCACCACCCCGCCCGGCAGCCCCGGCACCGCCGCCGTCACCATCACCACCCCCGGCGGCACCGCCACCCTGGCCTGCTGCTTCACCTACCAAGCCGTGGTCACCCCGCACGCCACCAGCCTCACCGCCACCCCCGCCCTCATCCAGCTCTTCCCCCTCCAACTCCACTTCCCGTTCCTGACCGCCACGCTGACCGACACGGTCACCGGACTGCCCGTCCCCGGCCAGATCATCACCTTCAGCACCGGCGGACACTTCCTGGGCACCGCCATCACCGACGCCAACGGCACCGCAACCCTCGTCGAGATCCTCAGCCTCCCGCTGATCATCCTCAACGGCGGTTACGACGCCACCTTCGCCGGTACCCCCACCCTCCAACCCTCCACCGCCCACGCCCCCTTCATCGCCCTCTGACCCTGCCCCCGCCGCCCCGTCTGCGCAGAGCCCACACCACCCACAGCCGGGGTCAACGGCCATGGGCCCGCCGTGAGAGAAGGACCGGCCGGCACGGCACACCGGTCTCCTCCACCGTGCACGAAGAACGCGATCCGTGTTCCTGGCCGCCCACATCGGGCGACCATGCACACGGATCGCGTTCGCACACCCTCCCCGAGGGCGCAGCCAAAGGACGAGCTCAGGTCATGCGGCGGCCGTCACGGAGATCTTCGCCTCCGCGTCATCCGCAGCGGCCGTGTTCAGGCTGATGCTCTCGGCGCTGTTGTACGCGTCGCGGTCCAGGATCTTCTCCCGGGCGGAGACCAGGATCGGGATGACTGCCTGGCCGGCGACGTTCGTAACTGCACACTGAGTATGTACGTTTCTCAGTGCAGAGCCGAACTGGGCTTGATGCGCTTTGACGGACATCTGAGATCAGGGGTTCTGCCCCGGGAGGATGTCCATCATGGAGAGCATGGGGAAGAAGAAGCCTCGGCCTCGCCGTTCGTTCACGTCGGAGTTCAAGGCCGAGATCGTCGAGCTGTGCCGGCGTGGTGACCGCTCGGTCGGTCAGGTCGCCAAGGACTTCGACCTGACCGAGACCGCGGTGCGGCTGTGGGTCAGCCAGGCCGAGGTCGACGCGGGCGAGCGCGATGGGCTGACCAGCAGCGAACGTGAGGAGTTGGCCGCGCTGCGGCGGGAGAACCGCCGGTTGCGGGAGGACGTGGAGGTCCTCAAGCGGGCGACGGCTTTCTTCGCGAAGGAGACCCGGTGACGGTGCACCCGTTCATCGAGGCGGAGAAGCGAGACGGTCACAACGTCAAGCGCGCGTGTGAACTGCTGCAGGTCTCCCGAGCCGCCTTCTACGCCCGCCGCAGTGGCAGGACCGGTCCGCGGGCGGTCCGCGATGCCGAGCTGACCGAGAAGATCGCCGAAGTTCACGAGCGGTCCCGCGGGACCTACGGAGCCCCGCGAGTCCACGCCGCCCTGCAACGACAGGGCGAGGACTGCGGCCGACGCCGCATCGCCAGACTGATGCGCAACGCCGGGCTGCAGGGCCGGCACCGCAGACGACGGCAGCTGACGACGATCCCCGACCCGCGGGCCACGTCCCGGCCCGACCTCGTCGTCCGGGACTTCGCCCCCGACCCGGACGGCGTCGACACACGCTGGTGCGGTGACATCACCTACGTTGCCACCGAGGAGGGCTGGCTCTATCTGGCCACCGTCATCGACATCGCCTCCCGCCGCGTCGTCGGCTGGTCCACCGCCGACCACCTGCGGACCGAACTGGTCGCGGACGCTCTCACATCCGCCTGCCGCCAGCGTCGTCCCACCCGGCCAGTGATCTTCCACTCGGATCGTGGATGTCAGTACACGAGTCAGCAATTCGCCACCCTGGCAACGGAGTTCGGCGTCCGCCTGTCCGTCGGCCGCACCGGGCAGTGCTGGGACAACGCGCTCGCCGAGTCGTTCTTCGCCACCATCAAGCGGGAGTTGCTCGACACGGGTTCCTGGCCCAGCCGGGCCACCGCCCGCACTGCGATCTTCGACTTCATCGAGGGCTGGTACAACTTGCAGCGACTACACAGCAGCCTCGGCTACCGCAGTCCCGCCGAATACGAGACCGCACTCGCAGCCTGACCACCACACCGATGGTGTCCGTCAAAGCGGAACAAGCTCAGCAACCTGAGCCATCAGGCGAACTACCTCGGCAACCACGCCCAGGCGATTCAACTTGCCCGCGCCGCCGTCGAGGGAGCCAAGGGCCGAGCCACCCCACGCGCGATGGCGAACTACGCAGCGATGGAGGCCCGTGCCTACGCGAACACGGGCGACACCACCGGCGCCGGCCGAGCCATGAACGAGGCAGAACACCACTTCGAGCGAGCCGACACAGGCGAAGACCCGGAATGGCTCGGCTACTTCGACTCAGCAGAACTCATGGGCGAACTCTGCCACTGCTTCCGCGACCTGAAGATGCGCCGCGAGTCGATCGAGGCCGCACAACGAGCAGTCGACGACACCGACCCGAAGTACGCCCGCACCCTAGGGTTCTGCCGGATGGTCCTCGCCCAAAGCCAGCTTCTGAACGGCGAGCTGGAAGCCGCCGTGGAGACCGCAAGCCTCGCGGTCGACAGCGGGGACACGCTCCAGTCGTCCCGCTTCCAGCGCTACGTCACCGATTTCCAGCAGGAGGTCGGCATCCACGTAGGGAACCCCTCCGTGGCCGCCTTCGACGACCAGGTACGTGACGCCCTTGCCCGCCTGGACGACGAGTAGCAGCTACCGGGGGCGCCAGTCCCGAGGGCCGTCGTCATTCCGGAGGCCGGCGATGCGCCGTCGGTACTCGGCCGCGGTGACTTCGTCCTCCTGCACGTTCTGCATGAGCCACGTCGTCATGCCGAACTCCTGGAGGCCGCGGAGCGTCTCGTACCCGTGCCAGTCGTACAGGTCCCGCCCGTATGCGCTCACGAAGCCGGCGTACTGCTCATCGGTCTGCCACCCAAGGCTGTGGTGTTCCACGGCCGTGACCATCAGATCCCACTCCGGGTGATCGAAGCAGAAGGCTTCGAAGTCGATCAGGATCACTTGCCCTTGATCGTCCACCATGAGGTTCTGCACGTGGGCATCACCGTGAACGGGCCCCTTGGGTGTCTCGAACCTCAAGTCGTTGAACTTGTCCCGCAGCTCCCGCCACCGCTTCCGCAAGAAGAGCTTGTCATCCTGCGGGATCACGGCGCGGTCCAGGCGCAGTTCCTGCTTGTCGAAGGGATTGAACGACGGCAGTTCAAGGCCCTCCGGGACGGACAGGGTGTGAAGGTCGCGCAGAATGCCGCCCAACTCCCCATACGTAGCCTTCCGGTCACCCTCAACGATCAGGTGCCAGAAGGTCACGGGGTGGCCGTCTATCAGGAACGGTTGCTCCAGACCCTCGACGATGCGAGCAGCAGGGAACCCTTCACCCGTCAGCCACCGCGAAACGGCCACCTCCGTACGGGCCTTGGGCATCCACTCTTCTCCACGGGCCACGCGCACGATCACCGGCGCCGACGCCAGCCGAAACAGTCCGTTCTCCCCAAAGCGGATCAGCTCCGCCCCTCTGTCATCGAGCCCCGCAGCCCGGCACGCGGCAGCCATCACCCTCGCCGCCCCGCCGACGTGAACCCCTCTTCCGAACCCCGAGCAGCGTCAACCGCCATGCCCGAACCAGCTCCCCTAGTCGCGCGCGATCAACCGGCACACGCTATGGCGACCAACCCACGCGCGCCGGACACGACCACGACCGTACCGAGCGGAGCCCGCTTTGAACGAGCGGATTGAGTGGATCAAGCCTCTCTTAGAGCGGATGCGGCTCCAGCCGACCAGCAGGTAGGCCGAAGCCGCCGCGACCCACTCAACCTCTGAGTGGATAGCTGAGGCGACCTAGCCCTCAAGGACGCGTTAAGAAAACGTACGAATCGAGTTACGTTGATAGCTGAGGCCAAATTAAGCGGCTAATGCTCCGGATACTGCACGGGCAGCCCTAAGGGGTAACCGAGTCACCACTTATCAGCCAACCTGCGGCACCCATATCGGATCACCATTGGGACGCATGTACGATCAAAAGTTCTGCGCGGACAACACGGGGCGCCCGCAGGGAGAGCATCGACATGAAGGGGGATCATGTAGTGGACTGGGGAACCGCACCCACCCCTCCCAATACGGGGGGAACCGGAGTTGCTCAGATCAAAAATCCGGCGAAACTACGTCAGGCCGGAAACAACTCTTTGGAACTCGCAGGTGAGCTGCACACCAAGGGGCGTGGCGCCAAGGATGAGACCGTGCACGCGGCCGCAGCTTTCAAAAGCGCTTCATGGGACGGAAGTCTAGGCAAGTCCCTGGGCCAGACGGCAGATATCTGGGACGATCAGGTTGCGCGACTCGTCGGGACATTACGCGGCATACACGCCAAGTGCACCAATACTGCCGACAATTATGAGCGGACGGAGGGCGAGAACGCGGAGAAATTCAAGTCCACGCCCAAGTCCACGCCCTTCGGATGAGGTGACAGTGCATGGTGACGTATGAGCAGCTCTATCACCTCGATCTGAGCAGGCTGGAGAGTGCCATCGAGGCATGGGACACCCAGGCCCGCCACCTCGACGCTCTGGACGACGCATTCACGCAGGATGTCTCGAAGACATTTAGTCAGGCCGGTTGGAACAGTCTCGACCTCACCTCGGCGGTGGCAGCTAGCCAGATCGAGGACGCAGACAAGGAGATCACGGATGCGGTCACTGAGGCGAAAGGCATCCGTGACATCTTACGCGACGCCCACGGCAGGCTGAAAAAGAACAAAGCGGACCTCCATAAACTCGCCGATGTAGAGGCGCCGGACCGGGGTTTGGTGATCAGCGGCACTGGCCATGTCGAGGCCCGCAATGACACCACTCAGGACCTCCCAAACCAAGACGACCCCGACAACGAAGAGATACGTGCCCTACAGAAGAAAAAGATCGAAGCGTTCAGCCTAAGGATCCAGGAGATCCTCGCCGACGCAGAAGAAACGGACAACTTTGCCTCCCAGGCCCTCCATAGCAACACTGCCGGCAAGCCAGCAGAGGGCTTCAAGGGCAAGGTGTACACCTCAATTAGCTCTTACAAGAAGGCTTTCCAAAAGGGTGACCGCGTCGGCACGCACACGCTGGGAGCTAAGCCCTGGGGCAGTGACACCATCAAGCCGGTGGCAGAATTCCTCAGCTATAAGTCGTGGATCAATGCTGGAGATTCCGCATTACACGGCAGGTTCGGGGAAGCATGGAATTACTTCGTGGGTGGCACCCCGCCGAACGCTGTCGCGGGGATGGCCAAAACTGCAGGCGGGAAGCTCGGCGCGGGTGGCGAATCTGTCGTCAACAAGATCGGCAGCGGGATCATCAAGGGTGCAGGGAAGATTTTCGGTGTACCTGTCGCTATTGCCGCAACGTTTGTCGACTACGCTTACACCCCCGAGAGCGATTCGAAGAAGCTGGAACAGCAGAGTCGGAACGTAGGCCCTGATAAGTTCAACCCATTGTACGGAGAGGGGAAATCTCGTGGAGGAAGCGGACCGATCGCCTAGATCTCAACGTAGGAGGTTCGCTCCACTGTGGGTCTTGAACGAGGCGCTTGGTTCATTCCTGAACCTCAGGTCCTTCCATCTGATCGTCCTTGGCGGGATCGCAACGTTTGCGGGTATCGGCGGATTCATATTGGGCCTTGCGGAGGCTCGCGGCCTAACGAGCGCCCTCATCAGCCTGGCGATTGGTGCCGTCGGGACGTGTCTGGTGTCCGTTTGCATTCTTGAGCATTCGAAGAAGTGAGCCCCTTCTGCCCCAGCGATGAGTGAAAAGCAAACGGCCCGGACCTCGACAGGTACCGGCGGCACGGTGACATGCCGTATACGTCTGCGCCCCGACCTCAAGGAGATCGGGGCGCAGTTGGAAGGCAAGCTCAGGCTATGCAGCGGCCGGCACGGAGACCTTCTCCTCCGCGTCACCAGCAGTAGCCGCGTTCAGGCTGATGCTCTTCGTGCTGTTGTACGCGTCGCGGTCGAGGATTCCCTCCCGCGCAGCCACGAGCAACGTGCATACAGCTTGACCGGCCACGTTGGTGGCGGTGCGCATCATGTCCAGGATCGGGTCGATGGCCATCAGCAGGCCGACGCCCTCCAGGGGGAGGCCCAGGGTGGAGAGGGTCAGCGTCAGCATGACCGTGGCGCCGGTCAGGCCGGCGGTGGCGGCGGAGCCGATGACGGAGACGAAGGCGATCAGGAGGTAGTCGCCGATGCTCAGCTGGACGTCGAAGATCTGGGCGATGAAGATCGCGGCGATCGCCGGGTAGATCGAGGCGCAGCCGTCCATCTTGGTCGTCGAGCCGAACGGCACCGCGAAGGAGGCGTACTCACGCGGCACGCCGAGGCGCTGGGTGACCTGCTGGGTGACCGGCATGGTGCCGACCGAGGAGCGGGAGACGAAGGCCAGCTGGATGGCGGGCCAGGCGCCGCGGAAGAACTGGAGCGGGTTGACCTTGGCGACGGTCGACAGCAGCAGCGGGTAGACGCCGAAGAGGACGAGCGCGCAGCCGATGTAGATGTCGACGGTGAAGGTCGCGTACTTGCCGATGAGGTTCCAGCCGTACGTCGCGATGGCGTTGCCGATGAGGCCGACGGTGCCGAGCGGGGCGAGGCGGATGACCCACCACAGGGCCTTCTGGAGCAGCTCCAGCACCGAGCGGCTGATCGCGAGGACCGGCTCGGCCTTCTCGCCGAGCTGGAGCGCCGCGATACCGGCGACGGCGGCCATGAAGACGATCTGGAGGACGTTCAGCTCGGTGAACGGCGTGATGATGTCGGTGGGGACGATGCCGGTCAGGAAGTCGATCCAGGAGCCCGCGTGGTCGGGGAGCTTGCCGTCCTTGGGGGTCAGGCCGGTGCCCGCGCCGGGGTTGCTGAGCAGGCCGATGACCAGGCCGATCGCGACGGCGATCAGCGAGGTGACCATGAACCACAGCAGGGTGCGGGAGGCCAGCCGGGCGGCGTTGTTGACCTGCCGCAGGTTGGTGATCGACACCAGGATCGCGAAGAAGACCAGCGGCGCCACGGCCAGCTTCAGCAGCTGGACGAAGAGGTCGCCGATGTGCTGGAGGGTGGTGGTGAGCCAGCCGACGTCACCGCTCTTGGCGACCCAGCCGAGCAGCACGCCCAGGGCGAGGCCGGTCAGGATCTGCACCCAGAACGGGATCTTCGGTATGCGGGAGGACGTGGGGCGCTGCGGCGCCGGTGCGGACTCGGAAGTCTCGGCGGACGGGGACAAGGGACACACTCCGGGGACAGGTCAGGCGTCAGGGACGGCGAAAAGAAGCGCCAGGAACTCGAGCGGCTGCGGAGCAGCAGCGTTGCGGGCCTCTCCCGCCCGGAGGGGTGGGGAGAAGGATCTCCGGCCGCTGGAGGAGAGAGGTCAGCGGCGGCAACAGGCCGCGGACATACAGCGGCAGAGATCGACATGCAGGCGCGCCACGAGCGGAGTGCTCATGGGGGACGGAGGCGCGGCTGCTGTCTTCATGCCACGAACGTTAACACTTGAACTTTGAGGAACCCAAAGAAAATCTTTGGGTTCCCGGGGCGGCCCGCGCACCGGACCCGCCGTCAGAAACGCGACAGGCGCCCGGCCGTGGAACGAAGTCCACGGCGACGGGCGCCTGTCGCGACGAAGCGGCTGTGAGGCGTGTTACATGACGGGTCCTGCGGCCCCGGTGGGGCGGCCTTACTTCAGGCCGTCCTCCTGGCCGACGCTGGCCGCGAAGCGCGCACGCCGGCGGTCGACCCTGGGGGCGATCTGCTCGGCCATCGCGTCCCGCTGCTTGCGCAGCAGCACGAAGCTGAGCGGCGCGGAGATCACGACGGCGAGCAGCAGCAGCCAGAAGATGTTGGAGGCGCCGAGCCCGAGCGGGATCACGTGGACGTACGCCAGCACCCACACCACGGCGAACGAGGCGACGAAGAGGCCGATGCGAAGGGCGGTGTAGCGGAGCGTGGCGAACTTGTGGCTACTCACGGATGGGACCTTCTCCTCAACGGCAACCTAAAGGGTCTGCATCCAGTCAAGCACAGCGCTTCGGGCGATCTTCGCGGCCCCCGCCGCAGCCGGCCCCCGCCACAGCCGGTCACCGGCGCGGCCCGCCCCTCGCGGCGCCCCGGCCTTCCCTCAGCCCAGATCCAGCCACATGGTGATGTCGTCGCGGTAGTCGCCGTCGGCCACCCGGATCGCGCCGGGCACCCGGCCGACCTCCTGGTAGCCGCAGGCCTCGTAGAAGGGGCGGGCGCCGGAGCCGCCGCGGCAGGTGAGGCGGAGTGCGGTGATCCCCTCGACGGAGCGGGCGGCGTCGGCGACCGCCGACATCAGCCGGCGGCCGGCGCCCTGCCCCTGGAGGGCGGGGTGGACCATGACGGTGTAGACCCACAGCCAGTGCTTCATCAGGCGGTGGGTGTTGGTGGTGAGGAACGCCGTGGCCAGCACCCGGCCGTCCGCGTCCCGCCCGGCCACCAGGCGCTGGCGGCCCTCGGCCATGGCCGTCAGATGCTTGCGCAGCTCCGGGCGGACGTCCTCGCGGGTCACCGGCGGGACGAACCCGACGGCGCCCCCGGCGTTGGAGACCTCGGCCCACAACGCGCATATCCCGTCATGGAGTTCGGGGGTGACAGAAGGGTCCAGGTCGAAACGCACGTTCATGACCCGGACCCTAACGCTCCCCTCGGACGGTGCTCCCGAGCAGGTCAGACGCGCATCGCCTGCGGGGATTCGCGGCGGTCCGGGTCCGGGCCCGGGTACTCGCGGATGGCCTCGTAGCGGGTGTTGCGCTCGACGGGGCGGAAGCCGGCGTCGCGGATCAGCTCCAGCAGGTCCTCACGGGTCAGCTTGTTCGGCGTGCCGTAGTTGTCCGCGTCGTGCGTGATCTTGTACTCGACGACCGAGCCGTCCATGTCGTCCGCGCCGTGCTGAAGGGCGAGCTGGGTGGTCTGCAGACCGTGCATCACCCAGAAGCACTTGACGTGCGGGACGTTGTCGAAGAGGAGGCGGGAGACCGCGAAGGTCTTCAGGGCCTCGGCGCCGGTCGCCATCGTCGTCCGGGCCTGGAGCTTGTTGCGGACCTTGCCGTCCTGCATGTCGACGAAGTCGTGCTGGTAGCGCAGCGGGATGAAGACCTGGAAGCCGCCGGTCTCGTCCTGGAGCTCACGCAGCCGCAGCACGTGGTCGACGCGGTGGCGGTGCTCCTCGATGTGCCCGTAGAGCATCGTCGAGGGGGTCTTGAGGCCCTTTTCGTGGGCGAGGCGGTGGATGCGCGACCAGTCTTCCCAGTGGGTGCGGTGGTCGACGATGTGCTGCCGGATCTCCCAGTCGAAGATCTCGGCGCCGCCGCCGGTCAGCGACTCCAGGCCGGCGTCGATCAGCTCGTCGAGGATCTCGGAGGCGGAGAGCCCGGAGATGGTCTCGAAGTGGTGGATCTCGGTGGCGGTGAAGGCCTTCAGAGAGACGTTCGGCAGGGCCTTCTTCAGCTCGCTGAGCGAGCGGGGGTAGTAGCGCCACGGCAGGTTGGGGTGCAGTCCGTTGACGATGTGCAGCTCGGTGAGGTTGTCGTTCTCCATCGCCTTGGCGAGGCGGACGGCCTCCTCGATGCGCATCGTGTACGCGTCCTTCTCGCCCGGCTTGCGCTGGAAGGAGCAGTAGGCGCACGACGCGGTGCACACATTCGTCATGTTGAGGTGACGGTTGACGTTGAAGTGGACGACGTCGCCGTTCTTGCGGGTACGCACCTCATGGGCGAGGCCGCCCAGCCAGGCCAGGTCGTCGGACTCGTAGAGGGCGATACCGTCCTCGCGGGTCAGCCGCTCCCCGGCGTGGACCTTCGCCTCCAGCTCGCGCTTGAGGCCCACATCCATCGACGCAGCCATCCGGTCGCCTCCCAGTCTCTGCCGTATCGGTGCCGTTCCGGTGCCCTTGCGGAGCCGGAAACGGGCTTCACCGAGCGTACTCCCCCGTAAGAGAGGCGGACGGAGCCCCCTGGCGCGCCCGTCCGCCCCGGTGGGTACCGGTGGCGCCCGGTGGCCTATTCGGCCTCTTCGGGCAGCTGGCCGACGCGGTTCTCCCACTTGGTGGAGAGCACGATCGTGGTGCGCGTACGGGAGACGCCCTTGGTGCCGGACAGCCGCCGGATGGTGCGCTCCAGGCCGTCCACGTCGCCCACCCGCACCTTGAGCATGTACGAGTCGTCGCCGGCGATGAACCAGCAGTCCTCGATCTCTTCGAGGTCGCGCAGCCGCTGTGCGACGTCCTCGTGGTCGGTGGCGTCCGACAGCGAGATGCCCACCAGCGCCGTGACGCCGAGGCCGAGCGAGGCGGCGTCGACCGTCGCGCGGTAGCCGGTGATCACACCGGCCGCCTCCAGGCGGTTGATCCGGTCCGTGACGCTGGGCCCGGAGAGGCCGACGAGCCGGCCGAGCTCCGCATACGAGGCCCGGCCGTTCTCGCGAAGTGCCTGGATGAGCTGCCTATCCACCGCGTCCATGCCCTCAAGCCTTCCAATCTTTACGCATTTTCGGGTTCTGCCTGTAGAATCTAAGGCACGCAGGGCCTTAGCCCTGTAAATCTTTCAGAGACGATCTCACAGGAGTTGTCACCGTGTACTCGATCGAGATGGCCTACGCCCGCATGCGCGAGCTTCAGGACCAGGCCAATCGTTCACGTGCCCACCGCTCCGCGGCACCGCGGACCCGGCGCCTCTTCGGCCGCGCCGCAGCGAAGAAGCGCTAAGGAGCCTCCGGGGCCTCCTCCACTGCTTTGGAGCCGCCCCGCAGCTCCCCTTCCCAGCGCCGGTACAGCCCGTGCGGCACCTCGGCCGCATCGAGCACCCGGCCCGCGACGAAGTCCACCAGATCCTGGATGTGCGTCGCGCCCGCATAGAACGCCGGTGAGGCGGGCAGCACCACGGCGCCCGCCTCGTCCAGCGTCACCAGATGCTTCAGCGTCGGCCCGTTCAACGGGGTCTCGCGCACCGCGACCACCAGCCGCCGCCGCTCCTTGAGCGTCACGCTCGCCACCCGCTGGAGCAGATCCTTCGAGAGCCCGAGCGCCACCCCGGCCACACACGCCGTGCTCGCCGGGACGATCAGCATCCCCTTCACCGGATACGAGCCCGACGAGGGCCCGGCCGCCAGATCACCGGCCGGCCAGTACCGCACCTCCGCCAGGTCCTCTTCCGTCACCGGAAACGTCCCCGGTTTGCCATCCGCTCCCCGCGCCAGCCATTCCCGCAGGTCAGCGCGCCAGTGAGCGTCCCGGAAGGCGATCCCCGTCTCGTCCAGGAGGGTCAGCCGCGACGCCCGGCTGACGATCAGATCCACCGCCTCCCCGGCGGCGAGCAGCCCGCGCAGCACGGACGCGGCATACGGCGTCCCGGACGCGCCGGAGATCCCCACGACCCACGGACGGCGGCGGCCGGGGCCCTGCTTACTGGTGTCGTTGTGCGGCGGCTCCACGCATCGAGCCTATCCGGCGGAACCATGGACCCCCTCACGGCCGTTCCTACCTGTGCGCCCCTCGCGGACCTCCGCCGGGGACCGCCCCACCGGGGGACGAGAAGGGACGGCCGGAGATGACCTCACGCGCGAAGCCCGCGATCTGCCTGATGCTGGGCTGGGTGGCCCTGCTCTGGCTGCTGGAGGGCGTCGACTTCGTCACCGGCGGCGCGCTGGACACCTTCGGTATCACCCCGCGCGAGCCCGCCGAGCTGGCCGATGTCGTACCCGCCGCCTTCCTGCACTTCGGCTTCGGGCATCTCGTGGCGAACACCCTGCCGTTGCTGCTGCTCGGCCTGGTCGCCGCGCTGCGCAGCGGGGTGCGCCGCTTCCTCGCCGTCGCCGCGCTGATCATCCTCACCAGCGGACTGGGCGTCTGGTTCACGGCCGCGCCGGACAGCAACACCGCGGGCGCCTCCGGAGTCGTCTTCGGGCTCTTCGGCTATCTCCTGGTGCGCGGCTTCATCGAGCGCAAACTCCTCGACATCGGCATCGGCCTGGTGGTGGGCGTGCTCTACGGCTCGATCCTGTGGGGCGCGCTGCCGACCGACAGCGGCATCAGCTGGCAGGGGCATCTCTTCGGGCTGATAGGCGGGGTGCTCGCGGCCTTCGCCTTCCGGGAGCGCGCTCCCGGCGCCCTGCCCGCCGCCGATGTCCGCCCCCTCGCATAGCCTCGATCCCCACGGGAGTCGCGGGGGCCGGACGAACGGCCGCGCGCGTGCCGCACCGCGCCTGAGGCGCCACGCACCAACCACGGGGGAGCACAGCATGTCCGACTACCACCAGCCCGGATACGGTCCACCGGCCGGCGGACCACAGCAGCCGTACGGGACACCCCAGCAGGGCGGGCCCGGCACGCCGCAGCCCGGCGGTTACGGCTACCCCGGCGGCTACGGCACCCCGCAGCCCGGCTACGGCTCCCGGCCGCCCGCCGCTTCGTCGGGCCCCGCGATGTGGTCCCACCTCGGCGCGCTGCTGACCATCACCGCGGGCACGATGATGTGCTGCGGCCTGGGCGCCTTCCTCGGCTGGATCTTCCCGCTGTCCCTGCGCGGCAACGACCGCAACCAGCACGACCCCTACATCCGCCACCACGCCACCCAGGCCGTGAACTATGGCATCACCCAGGCCATCATGGCGGCCTTCGGCCTGATGCTGTACGTCGCCAGCGCCCTCACCTTCGCCGCGGTCGCCACGGAAGAACAGCGCAACAGCTCCGGCCTCGCGGTCCCCCTGATCACCGTGATCGCCATCTTCGGCGCCTACGCCCTGTCCGGCGTCATCTGCGCCGTCATGGCCACGGTCAAGGCAACCCGCGGCGAACTGTGGACCTACCCCCGCCTGATCGCCTGGCCCCTGAGCAAGGGCTGAGCGACCGTCAAAAGGGCTGAGCGCGAGAAGAACTGAGCACTACCGGAAACGGCTGAGCAACCGTCAACCCCTGACACACCGCAAGGAACTGATTACTCTACGTAATCGTTGCCGGATAAGAGGGAGGCAGCAGGCACGGCGGGGCAGGGCAGGGGCGCAGCTCGTACGGCCGGGGGCGGCCGCAAGCCGCCCCCACCCCTCAAACAGTCAGCCCCCGCACCACCAGATCCAGCAGCGCACAGACGAACAGCGCGATCCCGATGAAGCCATTGACCTGGAAGAACGCCCGGTTCAGGCGGGTCAGGTCATGGGGCTTGACGATCGTGTGCTCGTAGAGGAACGCCGCCGCCACGATCACCAGGCCGAGCCAGAGGAACGGCCCCGCGCCGGTGGCCACGACGTACCAGGCGAAGAGGCCCGTCGTGACGAGGTGGCAGCCGCGGGCGCCCCAGATCGCGGCCGGGATGCCGAAGCGGGCCGGGACCGACTTCACGCCGATCTCGCGGTCCGTCTCCACGTCCTGGCAGGCGTAGATCAGGTCGAAGCCGCCGATCCAGATGCCGACCGCGAGGCCGAGGATCGCGGCCTCCCATGACCAGGCCCCGGTGATCGCGAGCCAGGCGCCGACCGGGCCCATCGCCTGGGCGAGGCCGAGGATCGCCTGCGGGAAGTTGGTGAAGCGCTTGCCGTACGGATAGACCACCATCGGCACCACGGCGAGGGGTGCCAGCGCCAGGCACAGGGGGTTCAGCAGGGCGGCGGCGCCCAGGAAGACGACGAGCGCGATCAGCGCGCCGGTCCAGGCGGACTTCACCGAGACCGCGCCGGTGACCAGTTCCCGTTGCGCGGTGCGCGGGTTACGGGCGTCGATCTCGCGGTCGATGATGCGGTTCGCGGCCATCGCGAAGGTCCGCAGGCCGACCATGGCGACGGTGACGAGGAGCAGGCGGCCCCACTGGATGTGCCGGTCCGCCTGGTACATCGCGGTCAGCGAGGCGATGTAGGCGAAGGGCAGCGCGAAGACCGAGTGCTCGATCATCACCAGGCGCAGGAAGGCCTTGGTGCGGCCCGGCTGCGGGACGGCTGCGGATGCGCTGCTCACGAGAGGCCGTACTCCTTCCAGCGGCGGTCGACCAGCGCCGCCGTCCGCGGGTCGGACTCGACCATCTCCGGCCAGCCCCCGTCCCTCGTATAGCCCTCCTCGGGCCACTTCTTCGTCGCGTCGATGCCCGCCTTGCCACCCCAGAACTGCTGGTAGGAGGCGTGGTCGAGATGGTCGACGGGACCTTCGACGACGGTGAGGTCGCGGGCGTAGTCGGTGTTGCCGAGCGCCCGCCACGACACCTCGTGGAGGTTGTGCACATCGCAGTCCGCGTCCACGACCACGATCAGCTTGGTCAGCGACATCATGTGCGCGCCCCAGATGGCGTGCATGACCTTCTGTGCGTGCTTGGGGTACTTCTTGTCGATCGAGACGATCGCGCAGTTGTGGAAGCCGCCGGACTCGGGGAGGTGGTAGTCCACGATGTCCGGGACGATGATCTTGAGGAGCGGGAGGAAGAAGCGTTCGGTCGCGCGGCCGAGCGGTCCGTCCTCCGTCGGCGGGCGGCCGACCACGATCGACTGGAGCAGCGGCCGCTTACGCATCGTCACACAGTCGATGGTCAGCGCCGGGAACGGCTCCTGCGGCGTGTAGAAGCCGGTGTGGTCACCGAACGGGCCCTCGGGCAGCATCTCGCCGGGCTCCAGCCAGCCCTCGATGACGACCTCGGCGTTCGCCGGGACCTGGAGCGGGACGGTCTTGCAGTCGACCATCTCGATCCGCTTGCCCTGGAGGAAGCCGGCGAAGAGGTACTCGTCGATGTCGCCGGGCAGCGGCGCGGTCGAGGCGTACGTGACGGCCGGCGGGCAGCCGAAAGCGATGGCGACGGGCAGCTTCTCGCCGCGCTTGGCCGCCACCTGGTAGTGGTTGCGGCTGTCCTTGTGGATCTGCCAGTGCATGCCGATGGTGCGCTTGTCGTGGCGCTGGAGGCGGTAGAGGCCGAGGTTGCGCACCCCGCTCTCGGGGTGCTTGGTGTGCGTCAGCCCCAGGTTGAAGAAGGAGCCGCCGTCCTCGGGCCAGGTGAACAGCGCCGGGAGCTGGTCCAGATCGACGTCGTCGCCCCGGAGCACGACCTCCTGGACGGGCGCTTCCTTGACCTTCTTCGGCGGGACGTGCGTCATGCCGGCGAGCTTGCCGAACGCCTCGCGCACGCCGACGAACCCGTGCGGCAGCTCCGGCTTGAGCAGGCCGCCGATCTTGCCGCTGATGTCCTCGTACGCCTTGAGGTCCAGCGCCTTCAGCAGGCGGCGGTCGGTGCCGTAGACGTTCATGGCGAGCGGCATCGCCGAGCCCTTGACGTTCTCGAAGAGCAGCGCCGGGCCGCCGGACTTCTGCACCCGGTCCACGATCTCGCCGACTTCCAGATACGGGTCGACCTCGGCCTTGATGCGCTTGAGGTCGCCTTCCCGCTCAAGCGCGCGCAGGAACGAGCGAAGATCGTCATAAGCCATGCGTTCCAGTATCGGGTACGCACTACCCTGGACGGGTCACCGGGCCCCGGCGAGGGCCCGCCGTCGCGCGCAGGGGGACCGTTCCGCAATGCTCAGGTATCTGCCGTTCCTACTGGTGCTGGCGCTGTGGATCTACGCGTTCATCGACTGCCTCAACACCCCCGAATCGCAGGTGCGCGGACTGCCCAAGGTCGTCTGGGTCCTGATCATCCTGCTCTTCGGCGAGGTACTGGTCGGCCCGGTCGCCTGGCTGGTGGCGGGCAAGCAGCGGCAGCCGGCGGGCGGCGGCAGCACGCCGTCGCAGTGGCACCGCAACCACCGTACGAAGTTCGTCGCGCCGGACGACAACCCCGAGTTCCTCCAGTCCCTCAAGAACGAGAACAAGAAGGACGAGGCGCTGCTGAAGGACTGGGAGGCCGATCTGCGCCGCCGCGAGGAGGAGCTGCGCCGCAAGGAGGCCGGGCCGGGCGAGGCGAACGGCCCGGAGGACACCCCGCCGGCCACGGGCTGAAGCCCGGTGCGCGGCGTACGGTGAGCGCATGGACCGTACGCAGGACTGGGGGCAGGACCGCGACGAACTCCGGCTGCACGGCCACGTCGACGGCCACAGCGACCCGACCGGCCACCCCACCCATGTGCAGGAACAGGCCCGCGCCATGCTGGCGACAGCGATCGCCGAAGCGCGCACCGGACTCGCCGAGGGCGGCATCCCGATCGGCGCGGCCCTCTACGGCCCCGACGGCGCCCTCCTCGGCCGCGGCCACAACCGCCGCATCCAGGACGACGACCCCACCCTGCACGCCGAGACCGCGGCCTTCCGCGCGGCCGGCCGCCGGCGCAGCTACCGCGGCACGACGATGGTCACCACCCTCTCCCCCTGCTGGTACTGCAGCGGCCTGGTCCGCCAGTTCGGCATCTCCCGCGTCGTCATCGGCGAGGCCCGCACCTTCCACGGCGGCCACGACTGGCTCGCCCGGCACGGCGTCCGGATCATCCTCCTGGACGACCCGGACTGCGCATCGATGATGCGCGACTTCATCGGGGCCCATCCGGAGCTGTGGCGGGAGGACATCGGGGAGGAGTGAGCGGCGGGCCGGCACCCCCGTCCGGCCCCGGCCCCCGCCCCCACAATTCGCTGGCCCGCCGCCCGGCCCTCCGCCAGGATGACCAGGCATGACCACCAGTTCTGCCGGCCCCAGCGGTCCCACCGGCCCTGTCCCGGCTCCCCGCACCCCCGTGGACGCCGCCACGGATGCTCCCGCGACCCTCGCCGAGCCGCAGCGCCGTATCCGCGCCCTGCACACGGACACGACCGTCACCGTCTACCAGGCCTACTCCCCCGCGCTCGGCCTTCCGGCTGCGCGGGACGGGCGGTTTCCGGCGGCCTGGAAGCGGGAGCGGATGACGTGGATCAAGCCGTCGTTCCTGTGGATGATGTACCGCTGCGGGTGGGGCGAGAAGGCCGATCAGGAGACCGTGCTGGCGATCGAGATCGACCGGGACGGGTTCGACTGGGCGCTGCGGAATGCCTGTCTGTCGCATTACGACGCCGATGAGCATGCCGACCGCGAGGGGTGGCGGCGGGAGCTGAAGGGGGCACCCGCGCGGGTGCAGTGGGATCCGGAGCGCGATCTGGGGTTGCGGGCGCTGCCGTACCGTTCGCTTCAGCTGGGGCTGTCGGGGGAGGCGTCGCGGCGGTACGCGGATGAGTGGACGGTGGCGATCCGGGATGTCACCCCGCTGGCGCGGGAGGTCCGTGCGCTGGTGCGGGCCGGGGAGACCGCGGCGGCCGCCGCGCTGCTGCCCGGGGAGCGTCCCTACCCTGCACCCGAGGGAACTCCGGGCCTGCGCCGCGTGTCCTGACGTCGCCGCGCAAACGCGTAAATCCCGCCACCGCGGGGTCCGCCGTGCGCTGCTTCGTGTGGCGTACGGGACGTAGCGAGGTCCGGCCAACTGAGCGCCGTTCACAGCCATTTGATGGATCGTTCAGCTACCTCCCCCTCCCCGGGAAACTCAGCCGCCGCCACAGTCAAGTCGGCCCACGGAGGGCTCCCGCGACTCAGGGAGAGTGGCTCATATGCCTGACATGACCCGACGCAGACTCCTCGGCTCCGCGGCCGGCACGGTCGGCGGCGCCGCCGCGCTGTCGCTGCTGCCGCCCAGCGTCCAGAAGGCCGTCGCCGCCGGACCCGCACGTCACGGCTCGCTGCACGACATCGAGCACGTCGTGCTGCTGATGCAGGAGAACCGCTCGTTCGACCACTACTTCGGCACGCTGCGCGGCGTGCGTGGCTTCGCCGACCCGGACGCGCTGACGCTGCCGGACGGCCGGTCCGTCTTTCATCAGCCGGACGCGCAGAACCCGGACGGCTATCTGCTGCCGTTCCGTCTGAACACCCACACCTCCAGCGCGCAGGCCATCCCCTCCACCAGCCATGCCTGGTCGGTGCAGCACGAGGCGTGGAACGGCGGGAAGATGGACCGCTGGCTGCCCGCGCACCGCAAGGCCGACGGCGTCAACGGACCGTATGTGATGGGGTATCACACCCGTCGGGACATCCCGTTCCAGTTCGCGCTGGCCGAGGCGTTCACGCTCTGCGACAACTACTTCTGCTCGGTCTTCGGCCCGACCTGGCCCAACCGGCTCTACTGGATGACCGGCACCCTCGACCCGGGCGGCACCCGGGGCGGGCCGGTGCTGAACAACACCGCGCCCAAGCCGTACCGCTGGACGACCTACGCGGAGCGGCTGGAGGCGGCGGGCATCAGCTGGAAGGTCTACCAGGAGGAGGACGACTACGGCTGCAACCTCCTGGAGCAGTTCCAGACCTTCCGGGACGCCAAGCCCGGGGAGCCGCTGTACGAGCGGGGGATGCGGGCGCAGCCGGCCGGCACCTTCGAGGACGACGCCCGCGCCGACCGGCTGCCGGCGGTGTCCTGGCTGATCCCCACCAGCCATCAGTCCGAGCACCCGGACTATCTGCCGGCCGCCGGCGCCGACTATGTCGCGAAGAAGATCGAGGCGATCGCGGCCAACCGGAAGGTGTGGGCGAAGACCGCCTTCATCCTCAATTACGACGAGAACGACGGGCTCTTCGACCATGTGCCGCCGCCGGTGCCGCCCGCGGGGACGCCGGACGAGTTCGTGCGCGGCCTGCCGATCGGCGGCGGCTTCCGGGTGCCGTGTCTGATCGTGTCGCCGTGGACGGTGGGCGGCTGGGCGGCCGGGGATCCCTTCGACCACACGTCGGTGCTGCAGTTCCTGGAGCGCTGGACGGGGGTCGCGGAGCCCAATATCAGTGCCTGGCGGCGGTCCGCCTTCGGCGATCTGACCTCCGCGTTCGGCTTCCGCCACCGGGCGCACCGGCCGCCGCGGCTGCCGGACGACACCGCCGAGCAGCTGGCCGAGGCGCAGTGGGAGGTGGCGCATCTGCCGAAGCCGACGCTGCCGGGTGGCGGGCAGCGGCCGCCGCGCCAGGAGCGCGGGCGGCGCCGGCGGCGCTGAGGGGCGGAGACGCTGAGGGGGCGGGCGGCGCCGCGGACGCGGGCCGGGCGCGCCCGGGAACGACAGTGCCGTACGGGCGGCCTCGGGGCGAGGCTTCCCGTACGGCACCGGGGGCGACGGCGCGAACCGCCGCGGAGCGCGTGGACTCCTGCGGTCAGACCCCCGCGTAGGAGTGCAGACCCGTCACGAAGATGTTCACGCCGTAGTAGTTGAACAGGTAGCAGGCGAAGGCGATCAGGCCGAGCCAGGCGGCCTTGCGGCCCTTCCAGCCGGCGGTGGCGCGGGCGTGCAGGTAGCCGGCGTAGGCGACCCAGGTGATGAAGGACCAGACCTCCTTGGGGTCCCAGCCCCAGTAGCGGCCCCAGGCGGCCTCGGCCCAGATGGCGCCCGCGATGATGGTGAACGTCCACAGCGGGAAGACGGTGGCGTTGATGCGGTAGGCGAACTTGTCGAGCGAGGCGGCCGAGGGCAGCCGCTCCAGCACGGAGGTGGCGAAGGCGCCGGGCTGCTTGCCCGCCGGGTCGGCGAGCTTGGCCTCGTGGCGGTCGCGGAAGAGGAACAGCAGCGTGGCGACGGCGCCGAGGTAGAGCACCGCACCGGAGATGATCGCGCAGCTGACGTGGATCCACAGCCAGTACGAGTGCAGCGCGGGCACCAGCTGGTCGCTGGCGGTGTAGAGCACCGAGACGGCCAGCCCGAGGTCGAGCAGCACGGTGGTGATCAGGGGGAGCCCGATCCAGCGGACGTTCTTCTTGAGCACGAGCAGCAGCAGGTACACGCCGACCGCGACCGCGGCGAAGGTCGTGGAGAACTCGTACATGTTGCCCCAGGGGGCACGCTGCACGGACAGGGCGCGGGTGATGACGCCGCCCACGTGCAGCGCCCAGGCCAGCACGGTCAGCGAGATGGCGATCCGCCCGTAGAGGTCGCCCTTCTCGGTGCCGCCCGCGGCGCCCGGCCCGTCGGGGACGTCCCGGCTGCCGGCGACGGACCGGGTGACGACCTTGGGGCGCTCCAGTACGGCGGTCCCGGTGGAGCCGCTCGCTCCGGCCCGGACGGGCACGGTCGCGGGCGCCTTGGCCTGGACGGTGAGGGCGGCGGCGGTGCGGCCGACCTTGCTGCGGCTGCCGAACACCCACTCGGCCATGTGCGCGAGGAAGGCGAGCGTGTAGACCGCCATCGCCGAATAGACCAGCAGGTTGCTGTTGTGCGCCATTGTCTCGTTGGCTGCGGCAGCGAGGTTCACGCGCGCGCTCCTTCAGAGGGGTCAGCAGGTCCGGCAGAGTCGGTGGGCTCCCCGGGGTCTTCGGAGTCGGTGCCGGCGTCCGCGGCCGGTCCGGGCTTCGGGTCGGGCTTCGGTTCGGAGGCCGGGCCGGTGTCGTCGGCCGCGGCGAGGGGGGCGTCGGGCTCCAGTGCCAGCGCGAGCTCGGCGAGCTCCTCCGGCAGCCGGGCGGACTCGCTGCGGCCGAGTCCGGCCAGCTCGACGA
The DNA here is from genome assembly GCF_030406865.1 of Streptomyces sp. P9-2B-2. Lineage (NCBI taxonomy): Bacteria > Bacillati > Actinomycetota > Actinomycetes > Kitasatosporales > Streptomycetaceae > Streptomyces > Streptomyces sp. P9-2B-2. The sequence goes on from NZ_CP129126.1 coordinate 4,174,696, forward strand.
CGGTGCGGCCGTCTTCGCCCGGCTCGGCGCGGACCCACACCCGGCGGCGCTGGATGAACAGCGAGCCGGCCAGGCCGATCAGGGCGGCGGCCGCGCCGGTCAGCGCGAGGCCGTTGCCGGGCTGGTGGCTGATCTTGAAGCTGGCCCAGCTCTTGATGCCGGTGAACTTGATGCTGCCGTCACCGTTGGGCAGCTTCATCGTCTCGCCGGGCAGCATCATCTTGGCGACCGGGGCGCCCTTGTCCTTGTATTGCTTGAGGCGCTTCTTGTCGAGCTGGTAGACGTTCTGCGGCAGCCCGGAGCCGACGCCCAGGTCACCGTGGTAGGCGGTCAGCGTCAGCACCGGGTAGTCCAGCGCCGGGAACTGGGAGAACATCGAGCCGGAGCCCTTGCCGCCGAACGTCGGCACGAAGAAGCCCTGGAAGCCGAGCTGATTGCGCTTGCCGTCCTTGGTCTGCGCGCCGGGGACCTTGACGACACCGGTCGAGGTGAAGTTCTTGGGGTCCTGCGGGAGGAAGGGCACCGCGCCCTGGTAGACGACCTTGCCGCGGCCGTCCTTGACGGTGACCTCCGGCGAGTAGCCGTGCGAGAGCAGGTAGACCTTGGAGCCGGCGATGTCGAGGGGGGTGTTCACCTCGATCGCGGTCTTGTGCTCCTTGCCGTCCGCGCCGGAGAAGTACCTGATGTGGGCGCGGAAGACCCGCGGGGTGCCCTTCTGCGGGCCGGTCCGCTCGTAGGTCGCCTCGAACTTGTCGAGGGAGAAGCCGAACGGCTCCAGGGTGTCGGTGTCGAAGAAGGCACCGGACTTGAAGTCGTCGTACTGGGTGAGGCTGTTGGCGAAGCCGTCGCCCTCGGTGATCAGCTTGCCGCCCTCGGACTTCCACAGGCTGCCGACTGCGAACGCCACCAGCATCACGATCAGCGCGAGGTGGAAGACGAGGTTGCCGACCTCCCGCAGATAGCCCTTCTCGGCGGCGACCGCGGTGCCGTCCCGGTGGGCGCGGAACCGCCGCTTCTTCATCAGCCGCTGCGCCGCCCCGAGGACCTCCTCGGGCGCCGCGTCGGTGTGCCAGGTGGTGTAGGCGGGCAGCCGGGTCAGCCGGCGCGGGGCGCCCGGCGGGCGGCCGCGGAGCTGTCCGACGAACTGCCAGCTGCGCGGCACGATGCAGCCGATCAGCGAGATGAACAGCAGCAGGTAGATCGCCGAGAACCACACCGAGCTGTAGACGTGGAACATCCCGAGCTTGTCGTAGATGTCGGCGAGGGTGCCGTGCTCGGCCTTGAACTGGTCGACCTTGACCGGGTCGATGCCGGTCTGCGGGATCAGCGAGCCGGGGATGGCGCCGATCGACAGCAGGAAGAGCAGCAGCAGCGCGATCCGCATCGAGGTCAGCTGCCGCCAGAACCAGCGCGCCCAGCCCAGGGGGCCGAGCGAGGGGAAGGTGACGTCCTCGGTGGGCGCGGTCGAGAGCTGGGACCCGGCCGCGCCGAGATCGCCGCCCCCGTCGGCCGCGGGGCCCGGGTCGCGGGGGGTGCCGGTCTTGGTGGACATCAATCAGATCCCAACGGTGGAGCTTTGCGTCCAGGCCTGCACCTCGGACATCAGACTGTCCCAGACGCCGGTGACGAGGAGGATGCCGAGCGCGATCATCATGCCGCCGCCGAGGCGCATGACCCCGACGTAGTGCCGCTTGACCCAGCCGAAGGCGCCGAGCACCCGGCGGAAGGCCAGCGCGACGGCGATGAACGGCAGGCCCAGGCCCAGGCAGTACGCCACGGTGAGCAGGGCGCCGCGGACGGCGCTGGCATCGTAGAACGTGAGCGTGCTGACGGCGGCGAAGGTGGGGCTCAGGCAGGGCGTCCAGCCGACGCCGAAGAGCACCCCGAGCACCGGCGCGCCGGCCAGGCCCATGGCGGGCTTCTTGTGGAAGCGGAATTCGCGCTGCCCGAAGTTCTTGAGGACGCCGGCGAAGGCCAGGCCGAGCAGGATCATCAGCACGCCGAGGACGCGCGAGATGACGTCCTTGTACTCCTGGAGGTCCCGGCCGACGAAGCCGAAGAGCGCGCCGCCGGAGACGAAGACAGCGGTGAAGCCGAGCACGAAGAGGCCGGCGCCGGCCAGCATCCGGCCGCGCTTGGCCTCGCCGAGGTCGGTGCCGGTGACGCCGGTGACGTACGACATATAGCCCGGGACCAGCGGCAGGACGCAGGGCGAGAAGAACGAGACGAGCCCGGCGAGCAGCGCGATGGGGGCGGCGGCGAGCAGGGTGCCGTTGAGGACGGTCTGGTTCTCCGCGGCGGCGGCGAGCAGGGTCACGTGATCACTTCTCGGCGATCAGCGGTTCGACCATCTTGCGCAGATCGTCCTCCGCGAGCGGGCCGATCGAGCGCGCGGCGATCTTGCCGTGCCGGTCGATGGCGATCGTGGAGGGGATGGACTGCGGGTTGAGGCTGCCCTTGGGGAAGCGCAGCATCAGCCGGCCGGTCGGGTCGAACAGGCTCGGGTAGGGCACCTTGTGCTCTTCCTCGAAGCTGGTGGCCTGCGACTTCTCGGAGTCGCGGGTGTTGATCCCGAGGAACTGGACGCCCTTGTCCTTGGTCTCGTTCGCGACCTTGGAGAAGTTCGGCGCCTCGGCGATGCAGGGGCCGCACCATGATCCCCAGACGTTGAGGATGACGACCTTGCCCTTGTAGTCGGCGACGTCCAGCTTCTTGCCGGTGGTGGACTCGCCGGAGAGCTCGGGCGCCGGCTGCCGCTGATCCTTCTTGACGGTGTCGACGCCGTTCTTGCCCTGGACGAAGCGGGTCTGGGCGGAACCGCCGGAGGCGCCGTCGCCGCAGGCGCTCAGCGTCAGCGCGGCGACCGCCGTCCCCGCGGCGAGCAGGGCGACGCGACGGCGGCTCGTGAGGCGGCGTGGGGCGCGGCAGGCACTCATGTGAAAAGTTTCGCATGGGCCCATTCCGGATCTTCCACGCCCCCCTCGCCGGCCGCGTCCCCGCGCGAAGGGGCTTGTCAGGCCGCTGTCAGGTACGACTTCCAGCCACCGGCGGGCCGCTGTCCGACGGGGATCCGCTGGAGCTTGGACAGCACCTCCGGGTCCTGGGCGTCGATCCAGTCGGTGAACTGCCGGAACGACACCAGATGGACATCCCGGTTCTGCTCATTGGCGATGTGTTTGATCGCTTCCTCGACGGCGTCCATATAGATGCCGCCGTTCCACTGCTCGAAGTGATTTCCGACGAAGAAGGGCGCACGGTTGGTCTCGTACGCCCGGCGGAATCCGGAGATATAGGCGTCGGTGGCCTGCTGCCGCCAGCCCGGGTAGTTGACCGGCGGGGCCTTCGTGGAGTTCTTCGACTGATTGGCGAGGATGTTGTAGTCCATCGAGAGGACCTCGAAAGAGTGGCCCGGGAAGGGGATCTGCTGGAGCGGGAAGTTCCAGAGCCCCATTTTCTTCTTCGGCCACATCTGCACTCCTCCGGGTGAACTGGCGTCATAGCGCCAGCCGAGTTCCCGGGCGGTGGGCAGCAGGTTTCGCTGCCCGAGGAGGCAGGGCGTCCGGCTGCCGACCAATTCCTGCCGGTAGTCGAAGGGCAGTGGCTCCAGATCGGTGAATCCGGTGTGGGTGCGCCACTTGGTGACGAAGTCCATCACCTGGTCGATCTCGGACTGCCACTCCTGTGGGCTCCAGTGCCGGACGGCGCCCCGGCCGGAGCAGAAGTGCCCGTTGAAGTGGGTGCCGATCTCGTGGCCGTCCAGCCACGCCTCCCGCACGTACCTGAGGGTCTCCTTGATGTGGTCGTCGCTGAGATAGCCGATGTCGGAGGCGCCCTGGGGGTTGTTCGGCGGCTCGTAGAGGTGCCTTTGGGATTCGGGGAGGAGGTAGACCCCGGAGAGGAAGAAGGTCATGGCCGCGCCGTGGTCCCGGGCGAGTTGAAGAAAGCGGGGGAAGAGGCCGTTTCCGACCTCTCCCGCACCATCCCAGGAGAAGACCACGAACTGCGGCGGGGTCTGACCGGGCTCCAGCCGTTCGGGGGATTTCGGCTGATGGGGCTGGGCTCCGAAATGCGCTGTCGAACCGTCACCGATGAGCTTGGGGCGGGCCTGGACGTTCTTTACGCGCTGCTTGTTGGCTCCCGCGTCCGGGTTCGGCGAGGAGCAGCCGTCGACGACCGGCGCCACGGCCGCCCCAACTCCCATACCCAGCAGGTTTCGCCGACTGATCGCGCGCATACCCTCGTCCCCTCGTGCTCGCCGAACTCAATATCCATATAAACGGACAACTGAGGGGAGGGCATGTTGAGCGTCGGGGATTCCGGGTCAGTCGCTCAGATATTTGATTTCGCGCGCTTTTGACGTTGCGCCATGTGATGCGCCGTCAGGCCCCGAAGGCCTTGCTCTTTCCCTTGGCGGGTTTGGCGCCCGCCAGAAGATGGGAGGGAACCAGGTCGCGCGCCGGTTCGCTGTACCCCACCGAAACGATCTTGTCGCCGTGGAAGGTGAACGACGTCAGCGAGGCCAGCGTGCACTGCCGCTTCCGCGGGTCGTGCCACAGCCGCCGCCGCTCCGCGAAGCTGCGCACGATCCAGATCGGCAGCTGATGGCTGACCGCCACCGCCTCGTGGCCCCGTGCGGCGTCGCGCGCCGCGCCCAGCGCCGCCATCATCCGTACGACCTGCTCGAGGTACGGCTCGCCCCAGGACGGCCGGAACGGGTTCGTCAGGTACTTCCAGTTCCCCGGCTTCTTCAGCGCACCATCCCCGACCCCGAAGGTCTTCCCCTCGAAGACATTGGCGGCCTCGATCAGCCGCTCGTCGGTGGCCAGATCCAGACCCCGCACACCGGCGATCGGCACCGCGGTCTCCTGCGCACGCTCCAGCGGCGAGGCGACGACATGGGTGATGTCCCGCTCCGCGAGATGCTCCGCCACCCGGTCGGCCATCTTCCGCCCCAGGTCGGAGAGGTGGTAGCCGGGGCGGCGCCCGTAGAGCACGCCGTCGGGGTTGTGCACCTCGCCATGCCGCATCAGATGCACGACGGTGATCTCTTCGCTGCTCATGTCACCCATTCATTCAGTGGTCTCAAGCGGTGCCGGCCCGTGCGCCGGAGCCGTCAGGCCGTCGCCCCGGCCGCGGCGCGGGCGGCGGCCGGGAGGGCGGCGGCGATCCGCTCGACGGCCGCCGTGTCGTGCGCGGTCGAGACGAACCACGACTCGAAGGCGGACGGCGGGAGGTAGACGCCCTGCTCCAGCATCGAGTGGAAGAAGGCGGTGAAGCGGAACGACTCCTGCGCCTTGGCCGCCTCGTAGTCGGTCACCTCGGCGTCCGTGAAGAAGACCGTGAACATGTTCCCCGCGGCCTGGACCCGGTGCGCCACGCCCTCCTTGGCCAGCGCGGCGGTGACCAGGCCCCGCACCTCCGCCGAGACCGCGTCGACCTTCTCGTACGCGGCGTCGTCCAGCAGCCGCAGCTGCGCGACACCGGCGGCGGTGGCGATCGGGTTCCCGGACAGAGTGCCCGCCTGGTAGACCGGGCCGGCCGGGGCGAGATGCGCCATGACGTCCGCACGGCCACCGAAGGCCGCGGCGGGGAAGCCGCCGCCCATGACCTTCCCGAAGGTCATCAGATCCGGGCGAACACCATCAATGCCGTACCAGCCGGCCTTGCTGACGCGGAAGCCGGTCATCACCTCGTCGGAGATGTAGAGCGCACCGTCGGCGGTGCACAGATCCTTCAGGCCCTGGTTGAAGCCCGGCAGCGGCGGCACCACGCCCATGTTTCCCGGCGCCGCCTCCGTGATCACACAGGCGATCTCGCCCGGGTGCGCGGCGAACGCGGCCCGCACCGCCTCGATGTCGTTGTACGGCAGCACGATCGTGTCGCCGGCCTGCGCCCCCGTCACGCCCGGCGTGTCGGGCAGCCCGAGGGTCGCCACGCCGGATCCGGCGGCGGCCAGCAGGGCGTCCACGTGCCCGTGGTAGCAGCCCGCGAACTTGATCACCTTCGGCCGGCCGGTGAACCCACGCGCCAGCCGGATCGCCGACATCGTCGCCTCGGTGCCGCTGGAGACCAGCCGCACCTGCTCGACCGGCTCGATCCGGGCCACGATCTCCTCGGCCAGCTCGACCTCGCCCGCGCCGGGCGTGCCGAAGGACGTACCGCGGGCGACGGCCTCCTGGACGGCGGCGATCACCTCGGGGTGCGCGTGGCCCAGAATCATCGGGCCCCACGAGCACACGAGGTCGACATACTCACGGCCGTCGGCGTCGGTGAGGTACGGACCGGTACCGGACACCATGAAACGGGGCGTACCGCCCACGGCGCGGAACGCCCGCACCGGAGAGTTGACGCCGCCCGGCGTCACGACGGAGGCGCGGTCGAAGAGCGACTGCGAAACGGGGGCTTCATACGGAAAAGACACGGCGATCCTGACCTGCATAAACGGAGGGAGGGCGGCGGCTCGTGGGCACGGCCCGGCTGACAACGGTGCGGGAATCCCCTCGCGGTACGCCGTCAGGCGCCGCTCGGTTCAATCTCGATCCTTTTTTGATTCCTCTCGCTTTCGACCGGGCGTCAGCCCCCACTCGTCTGCGAAACTGTGGAGACGTACGAGTAAGTCACGCAAGCAATGGTCTCAGAGGCGCACGGGGGCGCGCGGCCGGGCGTTTCACACGCCGGTGACGGGGGAGGTCTCTGAGACGATGATCGGGTTGCGCGGCTGGGGCTGCGAGTGGTCGGGTGGAGATATGCATCGCGGTGGCGAACTGGGCGAGGGAACCAATGACCGGGGTCCCGACCGCGCCCAGCGCGGCCGTCACCGGCGCGAGGAATCGACGGGCGACCGGACCACGCGCGAGGAGACCACGGGCGACAGGACCACAGGCGGGGAAATCAGAGGCGGCCGCATGGGGGTGACGTACAGGTACTTCGGTGCGCCCAACGGCGCCACCGCGGCCCGGGTCCCGGTCTCCATGCGTCCCGAGGAGCTCGGCGGTGACGAGCTCGGCATGGGCGGCATGTTCAGCAAGATCAAGCCGGAGACGATGGCCGCCATGGTCCTCACCGGTATAGAGGGCATACCGCTCCATAAGGTTCCGCCGCTCGAACTCGTCGTTCTGCACCCCGACTACGCCGTCGTCAAGCTGCCGATGACCGTGGTCGACCCGCTGCGCGGGGTCGGCGAGGAGTCGGTCGGCGCGGCGGCCTTCATCTGGTCCACCGTCCCCGACCGGGGCGGCCCGCGGGACGCCTTCACCGTCTACCAGCTCCTGCACGAGTGGCAGGACTTCAGCCACCGGCTGCACGAGGCGGGGCACCAGGCGTACTGCCTGGTCTGGCCGTAACGGTTCAGCGCGGGCGGCGCCGGGCCCCGGCGGTCACCACGTCGGGCGGGCCGAGACACCGCCGTCCACGACCAGGTCGTGACCGGTGATCCAGGACGCCATCGGTGAGGCGAGGAAGACACAGGCGTCGCCCACGTCCTGCGGGGCGCCCAACCGCCCGGCGGGGGCCGCCGCTTGCCACCGGCGCACCCCCTCCGGCCAGTCCTCGGCCAGCCCAGGCCGGCCGATCAGGCCCGGCGAGACGCTGTTGACGCGGATACCGTCCGGCCCGTATTCGAGCGCCGCCGCGCGGGCGTGCATCACCACCGCCGCCTTCGACGCGCAGTAGTGGGCATGCCGCGGCGCCGGGCGGTCCGCCTCGATCGAGGCGATATGGGTCACCGAGCCGCCGCCGGCGGCTCGCATCACGGCCGCCGCGGCCTGGGTGCAGGCGAAGACGCTGTGCACATTCGGGTCGGTCACCGCCCGCCAGTCGGCGAGCGACATCGCCGCCAGCTCCTGGGTCGGCTGCACCCCGGCGTTGTTGACCAGCGCGGTGAGCCGGCCGCGCCAGCCGGCCGCCTCCGCCACCAGCCGGTGGCACTCCTCCTCGACGGCCAGATCGGCGCGCAGGGCCAGCGCGTTCCCGCCGTCCGCCGCGATCTCCGCGACCAGCTCCTGTGCCGCCTCGGCGCCCGTACGGTAGTGCGCCACGACGGCCGCTCCGGCGGCGGCGAACCGCAGCGCGATCCCGCGGCCGAGGACGCCGGCGGCGCCGGTGACGAGGGCGACCTGGCCCCGGAGGTCGGGCAGGCCGGTGGGAGCGGGGCGACGGGTGGGGTCGGACGGGGTGGTGGTCATGGCCGGCTCAGCGCGGTGATCCGCGCCGCCTCCCCGGGGAAGCGCGCGGCCAGTGCGGCGGCGTCCCCGTGCTCGTAGTCCTCGAAGGTGAAACCGGGCGCCATCGTGCAGCCGAAGAGTGTCCAGGCGCCGCCGTCGGCGACCTCGGCGGCCATCCACGTGCCGGCGGGCACCGTGAACTGGACGTGCTGCCCGCCCAGGACGTCCGGCCCGAGGGCGACCGTACGGGCCGTGCCCCCGCCGTGGTCCTCCCGGAGGAGGAACAGGGTGAGCGGGTCGCCCCGGTAGTAGTGCCAGATCTCGTCGGACGGCAGCCGGTGCAGGGCGGAGAAGTCGCCCGGCTCGGCGGTCAGCAGCATCACGATCGCGGTCCCCTCGGGCCGTCCGTCGGGGCGCTCGGGGCCCGCCCAGGTACTCCGGTAGCGCCCACCCTCACGGGGCAGCGGCGTCAGCCCGTAGAAGTCGATCAGCGCCTGGGGAAGGGGGTCGCGGGCGGTGCGGTGCTCATCCATCTGCGGGCTGCCTCCGCCTCGTCCGCGACTGCCGGTCGCTCCACCCTAGGCACGAAGTCCGCTGGGCGCAGGCACAATCGGGCCATGTCCGGCGGCCCCGGCCGACGCCCCGTCAGCCGGCCGTCCAGTGCGGGTCGCGGCCTGTTTCCGCCAGCAGCACGTCCAGGTCGGAGGCGCCGGGAGGTACGGGGACCGGGTCGGCGAAGACGTTCATCGTGCGGGCCGTCGGGGCCATCCTGGCGACCAGCGCCCGCAGCTCGGTCACACAGCCGGCGGCCGGCGCGTACGGCCGGCCGATCGCCCGGGCCACGTCCCAGGCGTGCACGGTCAGATCCAGCAGCACCATGGCGCCGACGGTCCGGGCGGGCAGCTGCATTCCGCCGGTCAGCCCGTCCTCCGCGCCCGGCGCCGCCCACGCCTCGACCAGCCGCACGGTCTCGTCGGCGAACCGGTCGGGCCACTGCGCCCCGTATTCACCGAGCCGGTCAGGGGTGTGGCCGAAGTCCACGTCCTTCTTGGCGGCCAGTGTCTGAAAGGCGACGACGACCTGGAAGAGGTGGTTGAGCAGTGCGCGTACGTCGTACTCGGAGCAGGGTGTGGGCCGCCCCAGCTGGTCGTCGCGTACTGCGCGGAGTACCGGGAGCGCCGCCTGGGACGCGGCGTCGAGGAGGGCGCTGATGGGTGGGGGTGCGTCGGCCGGGTGGGGCGCCTGGGCCGGGTGGGGCGCGTCGGCCGGTCGGGCCGTGTGTGCCGGCGCGCCATGGTGCGTTTCATCCGGAATGTCGTATGTGTCGTTCATGCCGAGGACGCTACGGGCCGCTGCCGACGGCGGCTTGAAAAAACGCGACAGGCGGCCGGCTCACAATCGCCGCGACCACCCTAGGATCCGAGGCATGGCCGCTCCACGGCGCGATACCCGGGGCATCGTGGACGCACCCGGGCTCTTCACGCGGGTGCGCTTCCGCCGCCGCGCCCCCGCCGAACCGCTGCGCCCGTATGTCGAGCACTACTGGCTGATCGACTGGGATCTGTCCGAGCCGTACGCCACGCATGTCGTCCCGCATCCGTGCGTGAACCTGGTCTTCCAGCGGTACGCCGACCGCCCCGGGTTCGGCGAGGTCGCGGGCGTCGGGCTGGAGCTGTTCGCGCAGAAGCTGGCGGGGCGCGGGCGGGTGTGCGGGGTGCAGTTCCGGCCGGGCGGGTTCCGTCCGCTCACCCCGGAGCGGCCGGCCACGGACTGGACGGACCGCCGGCTGCCGCTGGCCGCCGCCTTCGGGCCCACCGATGCCGCGGCCGCCGTACTGGAGCCGGCCGACGAGGACGCCCGGGTCGCCGCGCTCGACGCCTTCCTGACCCCGCTGCTGCGGGCCGGGCCGCGCGTTCTCGCCCAGGCCGAGCTCGCCATGGGGCTGGCCGACCGGATCCGCACGGACCGTACGATCCGCCGGGTCGCGGACTTCGCGCGGGCCGAGGGCCTGTCCGTACGGGCTCTCCAGCGGCTGTTCGCCGGGTATGTGGGGGTCAGCCCCAAGTGGGTGCTGCTGCGCTACCGGGTGCACGAGGCCCTGGAGCGCGCCGCCTCCGAGGCCGCGGTGGACTGGGCCGCGCTCGCCGCCGAGCTGGGCTACAGCGACCAGGCGCATCTGGTCCGTGATGTCACCGCCACGGTCGGGGTCCCGCCGACCGCGTACGTGCGGTGAGCGCCCCCCGGAGGCCGCCCGGTGCGGGCGGTGCTCAGGGGTGTTCGGCCGTCAGATAGCGCTGGACGGTGGGCGCCAGCCAGGCGATGAGCTCGTCACGGCCGAGGTCGACGGCCGGCGGAAGGTGCAGCACATAGCGGCACAGCGCCATGCCGAGTATCTGGGAGGCGATCAGCGCGGCGCGGGTGGGCGCCTCCTCGGGCACCGGGCAGACCGCGGCGAGGACCGGCTTGATCTGCTCGGCGAACACGCCCCGCATCCGCTCCGCGCCCGCCTCGTTGGTGACGCCGACCCGCATCATCGCCGTCAGCGTCTCGTCGCTCTCCCAGCGCTCCACGAAATGGCGCACGAGCCGGGCGCCGGCCTCGTCGCGCGGGTAGTGAGTGAGGTCCGGGGCGTGCACCTCGATCTCGGAGGTGGCCGCGAAGAGGCCGGCCTTGTTGCCGTAGTAGCGCATCACCATCGACGGGTCGATCGCCGCGTCCCTGGCGATGGCGCGGATGGTGGCGCGCTCGTAGCCGTCCGCGGCGAAGCGGTCCCTGGCGGCGGCGAGGATCGCGGCCCGGGTGGCGTCGGAGCGGCGGGGGCGGGCGGCGTCGGCCGCTTCGTCCGGCGCGAGGCCGTCGGTGGCGGGGGCGGCGGTGTCCGCGGGTGCGTCGGACGGCGCGACGGGTGCCGTGGTGGGGGCGGCGCCCGGTACGGCGTCCATGGAGGGGGCGTGTTCAGCCATGCCAACAACAGTAGGCCAACACCTGTTGACACGCCAGGCCCGGGAGCCCTACGCTTGCCAACAAGCGTTGACCAACATGCGTTGGCACAGCCACGGGAGGCGGAAGCCATGCACGCCATGAACCGCAGGACCGACCGGAGCGACGGCACGGGGGCCGACCCCCGCGGGGCGCGCGACACGGACGTCATCGTCGTGGGCGCCGGGCCGACCGGTTTGCTGCTCGCCGGAGACCTCGCCGAGGCGGGACTGGGGGTCACGCTCCTGGAGCGCCGCCCCGCCGAGATCAGCAACCTCACCCGCGCCCTCGTCGTACACGCCCGCACCCTGGAGCAGCTCGACGCCCGCGGCCTCGCCGATGAGCTGGTCGCCGGCGGCCATCCGCTCACCGGCCTCCGCCTCTTCGGCCGGGCCACCATCGACCCGACCCAGCTCCGCTCCCGCTTCCCCTTCGTGCTGGTCACGCCGCAGTTCGAGGTCGAGCGGGTCCTGGAGCGCCGAGCCCGCCGGGCCGGTGTCACCTTCCGCCATGACTCCGAGGTGCTCGGCCTCGACCAGGACGCCGAGGGTGTGACGGTGCGCTTCCGGACCGCCGAGGGCCTCGGCTCCGTGCGCGCCGCCTATGTGGTCGGCACCGACGGCGTCCGCAGCACCATCCGGGAGGCCGTCGGCCTGCCCTTCCCCGGCAAGTCCGTGATCCGCTCCCTGGTGCTCGCCGATGTCCGGCTGACCCAGGAGCCCGACTCCCCGCTCATGGTCAATGCCAACGGCGAGGCCTTCGCGCTGATCGCCTCGTTCGGCGGCGGCTGGTACCGCGTCATCGGCTGGAACCGCCACCACCAGGCCGACGACGACTCCCCGGCCGACCTCGACGAGGTCCGCGAGCTGACCCGGCTCGCCCTCGGCAGTGACTACGGCATCCATGACGCCCGCTGGGTCTCCCGCTTCCACAGCGACGAGCGCCAGGTCCCCACCTACCGGGTCGGTCGTGTCTTCCTCGCCGGCGACGCCGCGCATGTGCACTCCCCCGCGGGCGGCATGGGCATGAACACCGGCCTGCAGGACGCCGCCAACCTCAGCTGGAAACTGGCCGCGGTGCTCCAGGGCCAGGCCCCCGACAGCCTGCTGGACAGCTACCAGACCGAGCGCCACCCGGTGGGCAAGCAGGTGCTGCGCAGCAGCGGCGCCCTCATCCGGATCGCCCTGCTGCCCACCGGCCCCGGGCCCGCCGTCCGCGCGCTCGCCGCCCAGCTCGTCAACCGGGTGCGGCCGCTGTCCCGCCGGGCGATCCGCACCATCTCCGGCATCGGCATCGCCTATCCGGCCGGGCCCGGCGCCCACCCCCTCGCGGGCCACCGCGCCCCCGACTTCCGGCTGGCGGGCGGCAGCCGCCTCTACGAGCTCCTCCGCCAGGGCCGGTTCGTCCTCATCACCCCCGCCGGTGAGCCCGGTGTGCCCCAGGCCCCGGCGAGCGGCGGGGACTCCCCCCGGCCCGCCGATGACCGCGTGGTGACCGCCTCCTGGCGGAGCGAGCGCCGCACGGCCCTGCTCGTACGCCCCGACGGCTATATCGCCTGGGCCACCGACGCCACCGCCCCCGCCGCACGCACCGCGGCGCTACGGGGCGCCGTCGCCCACTGGACCGGCACCGAGGACGGCGCCTCCATAGCCACCGCTCTCACCTCTCCAGCACATGCCGCAGATACGCCCGCGGGTCGGTGAGATAGCGCCGCCAGTGGTCGACCAGCCCCAGTTCCGCCCACTCCACGCGACGCATCCCGTGCTCGCCGACCTCGACGATCTCGGCGCCGGGCAGCGCGGTCAGCAGCGGGGAGTGGGTGGCGCAGATGATCTGCGCGCCGCCGCTCCCCAACTCGTCCATCAGTCCCACCAGTTCAAGGCAGGAGGAGAAGGACAGGGCCGCCTCCGGCTCGTCCATCACATACAGGCCGCGCTGCGCGAACTTTTCCCGGAATGCCATCAGAAAGCCCTCCCCATGGCTCATGTCGTCCGGGGACCGCGACAGCTCCCCGTTCAGCGCCTCCATCGCGGTCTCGGCCCGCAGGAAGAACCCCCGCCGGCGGACCCGCGGCCCGCGCACCATCCGCCGCCCCTCACGCGTCGGATCGAACCGCATCAGTCCGCCGAGCAGCGACCTCTCCCGCGAGCTGGCGTACTTGTATCCGGCCGAACCTCCGTAGGAATCCAGCCCGAAACCCTCCGCCAGCGCCTCGGCCAGGGTCGATTTCCCCGAACCGTTCTCCCCCACCAGGAAAGTGACCGGAGCGCGGAAGGCGAGCCCCTCCTCTGCCAGCTGGCGCACACACGGCACCGTCCAGGGCCAGCCGTCCTCCGCCGTCCCCGTCCCCTCCGGCACGTCCACGTAAGCCCGTTCGATCAGCATGCCTCCGAAGCTGCCACACCCCACTGACAGTCCCCGCGCCCCGCCACCCCCGCCCCCACCGGAGCCGGGCTTCCCCTCCGCACGCTTCCCGTCCGTACGCTTCCCCCATGCTCATCGCCCGCTCCGCCGCCCTCTTCGTCGTCGCCGCCCTCTTCGAGATCGGCGGCGCCTGGCTGGTCTGGCAGGGCGTCCGGGAGCACCGGGGCTGGGCCTGGATCGGCGCCGGAGTGCTTGCGCTCGGGGTGTACGGCTTTGTCGCCACGCTCCAGCCGGACGCCGAATTCGGCCGGATCCTGGCCGCGTACGGCGGTGTCTTCGTCGCCGGATCGCTGGCCTGGGGCATGGTCGCCGACGGTTACCGCCCCGACCGCTGGGACGTGATCGGCGCGCTGGTCTGTCTGGCCGGTATGGCAGTGATCATGTACGCCCCCAGGGGCCGTTGACCGGCCTGCATATGCTGGCCGCGGACCGTCTCACCCGGCTCATGAGGAGCAGGGGCCCCACGCCCGAGGAGAGTGCATGACCGCCGAGGCCCGTACCGCCGTCGTCACCGGAGCGAGCAGCGGCATCGGCGCCGCCACCGCGCGAGCGCTGGCCGCGGCCGGCTACCACGTGGTGCTCACCGCCCGCCGCAAGGACCGCATCGAAGCGCTCGCCGCCGAGCTGCCGAACGCCGAGGCCTACGCCCTCGATGTCACCGACCGCGCCGCCGTCGACGCCTTCGCCGCCGACCTCGGCCGCCACCCCTCCGTCGACGTCCTGGTCAACAACGCCGGCGGTGCCCTCGGCGCGGAGCCGGTGGCCACCGGCGACCCCGCCGACTGGCGGACCATGTACGAGGTCAATGTGCTGGGCGTGCTCCACATGACCCAGGCGCTGCTGCCCGCGCTCACCGCCTCCGGCGACGGCACCGTCGTCGTGCTCTCCTCCACCGCGGGCCACGGCACGTACGAGGGCGGCGGCGGTTATGTCGCGGCCAAGCACGGCGCGCATGTCATCGCCGAGACCCTCCGCCTGGAGCTGTGCGGCGAGCCCGTGCGCGTCATCGAGGTGGCCCCGGGCATGGTCAAGACCGACGAGTTCGCCACCACCCGCTTCCGTGGCGACACCGACAAGGCCGCCAAGGTCTACGCGGGCGTCGACCAGCCGCTCAGCGCGGAGGACGTCGCCGACACCATCGCCTGGGCGATCACCCGCCCCTCCCACGTCAACGTCGACCTCCTGGTGGTCCGCCCCCGCGCCCAGGCCTCCAACTCCAAGGTGCACCGCACCGGTTGAGCCACCCGGCGGGCACGGCCGCCCGCCGTACGGTCACCCCGAATACGGGGTCTGGGTACACCCCCACCGGGTGTCCGGGCCCCGTGTCCCGGGGCGTTCCGCTCGCGACAGTGGTCCCATGACCGCCACCGGACACGGAGAACCCCCCGCCCGAGCCACTGGCGCCGCCGGGGACCGGCCCACCACTACAGAGGCCGACGCGCACCGCACCACTACGGACAGCGGCGCGCGCCCCACCACCACAGACAGCGCCGCACGCCCGGCCGCGACAGACCCCAACACCCACCCCACCACCACACACACCAACACCCGCCCCATCACCACGAACACCGTCACCCACCCCACCACCAAACCCCCCTCCGCCGCCCGGCGGCGCCGTCGCGGCCGTCTCCGGACCGCCGCCTGGCTGCTCCCGCTCGCCGTCGTGACCGTTCTCGTCACCGCGCGGGCGCTGACCGCCTACGTCCCGCCCGACCTGCACACCAGCCGGGTCCCGCTCCGCGGCGAGCTCCACTACGCCCTGCTGGTGGCGCACATCGCCACCGCCACCGTCGCCGTGCTCACCGGCCTCGCCCAGTCCTGGCCCTGGCTGCGCCGCCGGAGTCCGGCCGCCCACCGCTGGACGGGCCGCGCCTACTTCTTCGCCGGTGCCTTCCCCTCGGCCCTGGTAGGCATCCCCGTCATCGTCCTCACCCCTCTGGGCCTCAGCAACCAGGCGTCCCTGGCGGTGCTCGACGCCCTCTGGCTGCTCACCGGCATCGCCGGCTACCGCGCCGCCCGGCAGCGCCGCTACGCCGACCACCGGGTGTGGATGATCCGCAACTACGCCCTCACGCTCGTGGCCGTCACCTCACGTCTGATCCAGCCGCTGTTCGAGTACCTCGTGGCCGCCCAGCTCACCGACCCCGTCTCCTACGCCGGCGACGCCCTGGCCGCCGGACACGACATCGCCGGCGCCACCGCCTGGACGGCCCTGGTCCTCCAGCTGATCGCGGCCGAATGCCTGCTGCGGCGCCGTGCCGGAAAGGCCGCCCGCCGACGGGCGACGCGCACGGCACCCCCGCACCGGGCCCAGCCTTCCGCCCCCACCCCAGTCACCTCTGACGTCAGTGCATGAAGGCGCCGACGCCCCGCGGCTCGGTCTACAGCGCCGCACGGCCGAACGTCAGCAGGAGGAGGAAGCACACCCAGCCCGCGAGCAGCAGGCCGCCCACGATCACGACGGAGACCAGCGCCTCCCGGGCGCCACCAGCACGAACAACGCGACGAGCATCCACACCAGCGCACAGATCGCTACCGGCAGCTCAAAGCGCCGAAGGCCGAACGCGCCCTTCTTCCGCTCCAGTCCCCGGCGCACCGCCAGGCAGAGCACGCTCGTCGGGCCGTAGATCCGGGGCTCGGCCATTCGGCCGCGGTGGGCTCGCGCACCGTGTCGGACCACGGTGTGGTGGACACGGAAGCGTGCCGCCCGTCCGCGTACGGAGGCGCCGGGCGCTCAGCCGTGGAAGGACAAGGCATGCACATAGCCGGGGCCCTGGCGGGCCGTAGGTGGTACGCCGCGGTCGTCACCGCGGCCGTGACCTGCTCAACGGTCCTGGCCGGGCCGGGCCTCGCCACGGCCGGCGGTCCGCCCTCGCCCACCGGGCCTGTCCCGCGGCTGGCGTGGCACCCCTGCGTCCAGGGCGGCCAGTTCGACTGCGCGACCGCGAGGGTGCCCCTGGACTACCGCAACCCCGGCGGCCGCACCATCGAACTGGCCGTCGTCAAGCGGAAGGCGACCGACCCCCGGCGCCGCCTCGGCACCCTGTTCTTCAACCCCGGCGGACCCGGCGGGCCGGGCACCATCCAGATGCCGCAGTCCTACCCGTTCTTCCCGCGCGAGGTGCGGGAGCGGTTCGACATCGTCAGCTGGGATCCCCGCGGCATCGGCAGCAGCACCGCGGTGAACTGCTTCGCCACCCCCGCGGAGGCCCGCGCGTGGAATGCCAGCAGACCGGCCGGCTTCCCGGTGGGCGCGGCGCAGCGGGCGGCCTGGATCGCCGCGTACCGGGAGCTGGGGCGGCGCTGTCAGCAGCGCGACCCCGAGCTCCTGCGCCATGTGTCGACCGCCGACACCGCGCGCGACCTCGACGGACTCCGCCAGGCGGTGGGCGAACCGCAGCTCAGCTACCTCGGGGTCTCCTACGGCACGTTCCTGGGCGCCACCTACGCCAATCTGTTCCCCGGCAGGGTCCGCGCCATGGTCCTCGACAGCACCATCGACCCGCGGGCCTGGACGAACCACGGCTCGCGCGAGGCCCCCCGGCTCCCGACGTTCCTGCGCATGGGCTCGGACCTCGGCGCGGCCGCGACCCTGGACCAGTTCCTCAGCCACTGCGGCGCCACCACCACGGCCCGCTGCGCCTTCTCCGCCGGCAGCCCGAAGGCGACCCGGGACAAGTTCGACCGGCTGATGCGGCGGCTCCGGGAGCATCCGGTGGGCGCGTGGACCTACGGCCGTACGGTCGGTGACGTGGTGAACAGCCTCTACAACGTCGCCCCCGGATGGAGCTACCTGGCCGCCCGGCTCCAGACCCTCTGGCAGGGCCGCGCCCCGGACCCGACCCCGCCGCCCCCCGCACCGCCGGTCCCGAACCCGAATCCGTACACCGGCGAGGAACAGGCCGCCGCGGTGTTCTGCGGCGAAAGCCCCAATCCGCGTGACCCCGGGGCCTATCACGCCCTGGAGGAGGCATCCGCCCGCCGCGCGGGCGACGCCGGACGCTTCTGGGCCTGGGCGGGGGAGCCGTGTGCCACCTGGCCGGCGGTCGCCGCCAACGGCTACCGCGGCCCGTGGAACAAGCCGACGGCGCACCCCGTCCTGGTGATCGGCACCACCTACGACCCCGCCACTCCCTACTCGGGCGCCCAGGCCCTGGCCAAGGAACTGGCCCATGCCCGCCTGCTCACCCACCACGGCTACGGGCACACCGAACTGAGCAACCCCAGCACCTGCGTCCACGCCTACGAGAGCCGCTACCTCATCGACGGCACACTCCCGCCCCCCGGCGCGGCGTGCCGCCAGGACACCCCGCCCTTCGCCGCCCCCCTACCCCGCGGCGGTGTCGCGACGGGCGGCGGAGCGATGGCCGGCCGGGTCTCCCAGGCCGGCGGCCGCTCGGCGGGCGGGGGCACCCCTTGACGCAACTGACCCGGCAGGCCGCCCGGCTCACTCGGTGCTGACGACCACCGTGCGCATGACCTTGTCCGCGAAGGTCTGGCCCTTCGCGTCCCACGCCGGCCACAGGTAGCCGATGCTGCACGGGGCGCTGTCCAGCGCGTGGCACATCCGGCGCAGCAGGGCCCGGCCGAAGCCGAGCGGCTGACCGTTCTCCTCGCGTATGAGCCGGATCTTCATGGCCTTCTTGCCCGGCGAGGCGCCCTTGCCCTCCTTGACGAGGATGACGATGTTGGCGATGACGGCCCACAGCAGGGCGAGCACCAGCAGGGTGATGATGATCGGGACTCTGACCCTCTCCCTGGCCACGTAGCACTCATGCTCCATGAGGCAGCCCGAATACAACGTCTTCTCCATGACGAGCGCGGCGATGACGGCAATGACCGGCACCAGCCCGGCGACCAGGAAGTCGATCAAAAAGGCACCGAACCGGCTGCCCCAGCTCGCGTACGCCCCGGGCCCGGCGGGCATGACGGGCTGCTGCGGGAAGCCGTGGCCGGGCACGGGCTGCTGCGGGAAGCCGTAGCCCGGCGCTGGCTGCTGCGGGTAGCCATAGCCCGGCGCGGACTGCTGCGGGTACCCGTATGGGGCCGGCTGCTGCGGAGCTCCGTGCGGGGGCGGCGGCGGTTGCTGACCGTAGGGGTTGTTCGGGTCGCCGAAGCTCATCTGTGGTTCTCCTCCGAGGTGTCAGGGAACGACGCGGCGTGACTCGGAGGGAAATCAGGTTTCACCGGCCCGCCCCCGACGATGCCTGCGGCACTGCTGCCCGACGATCCTTCTGGTTCCGGCTCGGCTCTGTCCAATCAAGGCCGGGAGCGGTGGTCACCACAGCTCCCGCAAGGCGGCGTACCGGCCGGCGGCGGGCGCTCCAGGCGGTGATGGACGGTCAGAAACCGAGCGCCCCGGACCACATGCGGTCCGGGGCGCTCGATCACGGGAAGCGCCGCGCTCACCCCTTCACGCAGATGACCTGCTTGAGCTTGGCGACGACCTCGACCAGGTCCCGCTGCTGGTCGATGACCTTCTCGATCGGCTTGTAGGCACCCGGGATCTCATCGACGACACCCGAATCCTTACGGCACTCCACGCCCCGCGTCTGCTCCTCCAGATCCCGGGTGGAGAACCGCTTCTTCGCCTGGTTCCGGCTCATCTTGCGGCCGGCGCCGTGGGAGGCGGAGTTGAAGGACGCGGCGTTCCCCAGGCCCTTGACGATGTAGGAGCCGGTGCCCATCGACCCCGGGATGATCCCGTACTCGCCACTGCCCGCCCGGATCGCACCCTTACGGGTCACCAGCAGGTCCATGCCGTCGTACTGCTCCTCCGCCACATAGTTGTGGTGGCAGGAGATCACCTCGTCGAAGGTCACCTTGGCCTTCTTGAACTCCTTGCGGACGACGTCCTGGAAGAGCGCCATCATCACGTCCCGGTTGTGCCGCGCGTACTCCTGCGCCCAGAACAGGTCGTTGCGGTACGCCGCCATCGGCGGGGTGTCCGCGATGAAGACGGCGAGGTCACGGTCGACCAGGCCCTGGTTGTGCGGCAGCTTCTGCGCCTGGCCCATGTGGAACTCGGCGAGCTCCTTGCCGATGTTGCGGGAGCCGGAGTGCAGCATCAGCCACACCACACCGTCGTCGTCGAGGCAGAACTCGATGAAGTGGTTGCCCGAGCCGAGCGACCCCATCTGCTTCGTGGCCCGCTCCTGACGGAACTTGACCGCTTCGGCGACCCCGTCGAACCGCGCCCAGAAGTCGTCCCACCGGGCCGTCGGGAAGCCGTGGAGCCGCCCCGGGTCGACCGGGTCGTCATGCATCCCCCGGCCCACCGGAATCGCCTGCTCGATCTTCGAGCGCAGCCGGGACAGATCGCCGGGCAGGTCATTGGCGGTGAGCGAGGTCCGTACCGCGCTCATCCCGCAGCCGATGTCGACGCCGACCGCCGCCGGGCAGACCGCGCCGCGCATGGCGATCACCGAGCCGACCGTGGCGCCCTTCCCGTAGTGGACATCCGGCATCACGGCCAGGCCCTTGATCCACGGCAGGGTGGCGACATTGCGCAGCTGCTGCATCGCGACGTCCTCGACCGTGGCCGGGTCCGTCCACATCCGTATCGGTACCTGGGCACCCGGCACCTCGACGTACGACATAACTCCCTCATTCCCCCGAATTTATGAAAAACGCAAAAGCCGGACAAGTTATCCGATCATGGACGGTGAACCGGCGTGCGCGGCAAGACGTGCGGTAGACATTGTGTCCATCGGCCGCTGACCGGCGGCAACCGCATTTCGCAGGGAAAGGAGCCGCGAACGATGCCACGCAAGCCGTTCGTACCCGGTGCCGCACTGGTGGTGGCCGCGGCCCTGGCCGCCGGCCTCACCGCCTGCACCGGCGGCTCCGGCTCCGACGGCGAGGAAGGTGACGCCAAGAGCGGCGGCACCTCCACGTCGAGCCAGGCCGCCGAACCGGGCCGCTATCAGACCCTCCCCGAGGCCTGCGGGCTGCCCGCGCGCAGCAGCCTCCGAGGCATGCTGCCCGGCGACGGCCAGCAGCTGTCGCGCGACGAGGCCAAGAAGATCTACGACGGCCAGCCCGACATCACCTACGACACCGACCGCCGTGTCGGCTGCCACTGGACCCGTGAGACCACCGCGGGCACCCGCCACCTGAGCCTCGACATCCAGCGCGTGGTGTCGTACAACGCCGCCGTCAGCGATGACAGCAAGGCGCAGGGGATCTACGACACCAAGGCGGTGGACGCCAAGATCCCGTCCGGTGGCAATGGTTCGCCCTCCCCCGTCACCCCGAGCCCGTCCGCCACCAAGGACACGAGCAAGGACAAGACCGGGGACAAGGGCAAGGGCACCGGCACCACCACGAACAGCTCGACGGACAAGAAGGAGAAGGCGCCCTCCGGGAGCCCCTCGGGGTCGTCCGCCCCCGCCACGGACCCCAGCGCGGACCCCAGCGCGGGCCTGAGCGACTCCACCGCCCCGCGCGTCCTGGACGACCTCGGGGACGCGGCCTTCCTCAATGACAAATTGGTCACAGCGGACTCGGGTGTGCACCGCGACGTCACTGTGGTCTTTCGCACGTCGAACGTCATCGTGACGCTCACCTACGACCAGTGGTCGACGGACAAGACGATGTTGCCGGAGAGCCAGGAATTGCAGGACAAGGCCCGTTCGCTGGCCGGTGAGCTGTCGGAGAGCCTCAGCGAATAGTCCGGATCGAGCGCATTGCCCGAATCGATAAGTACGGGAAACTGCGCCCGTTTTGGGCGTCGCGCTCATCGACAGGAATCGGTCACCCCCCTCGCCACGCCGCGTACCGTGCCCCTAGGGCAGACACGCCCCAGCCCGTACGCGAGGAAAGGCGGGCCACCGCCACGGTCGCGCGCCATGCCGGCCGGATGACGACGAACAGCGAAGGAACCATGCACCGTTCAGCCAAGCGACTCGCCAGCCTTCTCACCTGCGCAGCAGTACCGATGCTGCTCGTCGCCGGCTGCTCCGGTTCGGACAGCGACAGCTCCGGTGACGCCTCCGCCTCCGCCAAGTCCAGCAGCGCGGCCAAGCCCTCCCCGACCGTCGCGCCGGCGAAGTTCAAGAAGCTGCCGAACCCGTGCGAGTCGTTCTCCAAGGACACCGTCAAGGAGATGCTGCCCAAGGCGAAGGACGCCTCCGGGGAGCGCGGCAACTCCAGGGACAACGCCGCGCACGGCACCTGCTCCTGGAGCAGCTCCGACGAGAACGGCGTCGACGGCACCCAGTTCCGCTGGCTGGACGTCGGCTACCAGCGCTACGACTCCGACCCGGGCATCGGCTCCGGTGAGAAGCGCGCCACGGACTTCTACACCAAGCAGGTCATCGACGTGAAGGACACCAAGGACGCCAAGAAGCTGACGTCCGTGAAGACGTCCGGCACCGGCGACGAGGCGACCGCGATCACCTACGACGTGAAGAAGGAGGGCAATGACTTCAAGAACACCACCGTCATAGCCCGCACCTCCAACATCGTCGTCACGCTCAACTACAACGGTGCCGGCCTGGCGGGCGCGGACACCCCCAAGGGCGCCGACCTGCTGAAGAAGGCCCAGTCCGCCGCCAAGGAAGCGGTCACCGCCGCCGCCAAGGCCAACGGCTGACCCGAGCGACACCGCCCGTGCCCCCGGCCCCGGCCGGGGGCACGGGTGCGTCCATAGCCGCACCATCGAGGTGAAGCGCCCCGGCCCGGCCCCGGCCCGTCTCCGGCCCGAGCCCAATCGTGACCCGGCCCCCTCCGTACCGGCACTCGCCCGCCCGTACTCATGTGCCAGGCTGTCGCTCGCAACAGACCGACTAAGAGGGGTTCTCGGGTGGCCGCGCCACTGAAGCTGACACGCACACACCGGATACTCATCGGGGTGGTCATCGCCGGCGCGGTCGTCATCGCCGGCATCGGCTTCGCCGGCTCCTACGCGGCCGTGCGGGAACTGGCCGTCAAGAAGGGCTTCGGCGACTTCGCCTACTTCTTCCCCATCGGCATCGACGCGGGCATCTGTGTCCTGCTGTCGCTGGATCTGCTGCTGACCTGGATCCGCATGCCCTTCCCGCTGTTGCGCCAGGCAGCGTGGCTGCTGACGGTCGCGACGGTGGCGTTCAACGCCGCCGTGGCGACCGACCCCCTGGGCATGGGCATGCATGCCGTCATCCCGGTGCTGTTCGTCGTCACCGTCGAGGCCGCCCGGCACGCCGTCGGCCGGATCGCCGACATCACGGCGGACAAGCACATGGAGGGTGTGCGCCTCACGCGCTGGCTGCTGTCGCCGGTCCCGACGTTCCTGTTGTGGCGGCGGATGAAGCTGTGGGAACTGCGGTCCTACGACGCGGTGATCAAACTGGAGCAGGAACGGCTGGTGTACCAGGCACGCCTGCGTTCGCGCTTCGGGCGGGCCTGGCGTCGTAAGGCTCCCGTGGAGTCCCTGATGCCACTGCGGCTCGCCCGGTACGGGGTACCGCTGGCGGAGACCGCTCCCGCGGGGCTGGCCGCGGCGGGCATCGAACCGCAGTTGATGCCGGCGCCGCGGCAGTCGGTGACGCCCGCTCTGGAGCCGACGGCCCAGGAGCCGGCCGAGGAGATGCCGAGCCAGTGGTTCGCGGCGCAGCCGCAGGTGACGTATCAGGGTGACTACGACCCGGCGTACGTCCCGGAGCCGGAGCATCAGCTCTCGTACGACGAGCACCAGCAGGCGCCGGCACACGAGCAGCTCCCCGTACCGGCGCCACGCGCGTCGGAGCCCGAGCCACAGGTCCCGGTGCCGACCGGTGCAGGTGGCACCCGTCCGCTCGGCAAGGGCACTCCCGAGGCGGACCCGCAGCCTGCCCAGGCACCGGCCGCTGCCCCGACCGATGAGGACCTGTACCAGGTGTTCCGGCACTCGATAGAGGGCGAAGGCATGCCGACACCCGGCGCGTTCGCGGCGAACCTGCAAGCCCAGTACGGGCTGCGCCTCCAGGCACGGGACCTGCACCGCTACATGGATCAGTTCAGCGACCGCCTCAACGCGGAGATGATGGACGAGCACATCGCGTAACGCGCACACGGGGGACGGAACAACATCCCGTAGGGCCTCCCCTACGCCGCCCCCGCCCCCTCCTGCTGCTGCTTGCGCTTCTTGGCGGTGTCGCCCCATACGGCCAGCGCCGCACCGGCCGCGAAGAGGCCGACGTAGGCGGGGGACGGCAGGTTGAACCAACGGGGCAGCAGTCCCCAGACACCGTCGAAGAAGACCTGTCCGATGAATGCCATCGCGCTCTGGATCATGACGATGAAGCCGATTAACCCTCTCATGGCTCCAGCGTGCAGCGTTCGGCCCCGGGAATCCTCGTCCCCGGGGCCGAACCCGTCTCCTCCCTCAGTCGGAGAGCGCGCCGGGGTGTCTACGACTCCACGGCAGCGGCGCTCCGGCGGGCGTCATCCGCCGAGCAGCTTGCGCACCCGGTCGGCGCCGACGGCCAGCAGCAGGGTGGGCAGCCGCGGCCCGGTGTCCCGGCCGACCAGCAGGTTGTAGAGCAGGGCGAAGAACGCGCGCTGGGCGGTCTTCAGCTCCGGGGTCGGCTTGGCGTCCGGCTCCAGGCCCGCCTGGACCTTCGGCACGCCGTAGACGAGCGTGGTCAGACCGTCCAGCGACCAGTGCTCGTCGAGGCCGTCGAGCAGCAGCCGCAGCGAGCCACGGGCCTGCTCGTCGAGGGTGCCGAGCAGCTCCGCGTCGGGCTCGTCGCGGACGATGGTGCGCTGCTCGGCCGGGACCTGGGTGGCGATCCAGTACTCGGCCTTGGCGAGCCGCGGCCGGGTCTCGTCCAGGGACGTGACCGGGTTGGCCGGGTCCAGTTCGCTCAGGATCCGGAGCGTCTGCTCGTCGTGGCCGGCCGTGATGTCCGCGACCGAGGCGAGGGTGCGGTACGGCAGCGGGCGCGGCGTACGGGGCAGCTCACCGGCGGCGGTGCGGGCCGCGCGGGAGTAGGCGGCGGCGTCGGCCGGCAGCACCGTGCCGTCCGCGACCTTGGCCTCCAGCTTGTCCCACTCGTCGTAGAGCCGCTGGATCTCCTGGTCAAAAGCGATCTTGAAGGACTGGTTGGGCTTGCGGCGCGCGTACAGCCAGCGCAGCAGCGGCGCCTCCATGATCTTCAGCGCATCGCCCGGGGTCGGCACCCCGCCGCGCGACGAGGACATCTTGGCCATGCCGCTGATGCCCACGAAGGCGTACATGGGGCCGATGGGCTGGTCGCCACCGAAGATCTGCCGGACGATCTGGCCGCCGACGACGAAGGACGAGCCCGGCGAGGAGTGGTCGACACCGGACGGCTCGAAGATCACGCCCTCGTAGGCCCACCGCATCGGCCAGTCGACCTTCCAGACCAGCTTGCCGCGGTTGAACTCGCTCAGCCGGACCGTCTCGCCGAAGCCGCACTTGGTGCAGGTGTAGGCGAGCTCGGTGGTCTCGTCGTCGTACGAGGTGACCGTGGTGAGGTCCTTGGCGCACTGTCCGCAGTACGGCTTGTACGGGAAGTAGCCCGCCGAGCCGCCGCTGCCGTCGTCCTCACCGGCCGCGCCGGAGCCCTCGGCGGCCTCCAGCTCGGCCTCGTCCACCGGCTTCTGCGACTTCTTCGCCGGGGCCTTCTTCGTGCGGTACTGGGCCAGGATCGCGTCGATGTCCGCGCGGTGCTTCATCGCGTGCAGGACCTGCTCGCGGTAGACCCCGGAGGTGTACTGCTCGGTCTGGCTGATGCCGTCGTACTCGACGCCCAGCTCGGCGAGCGCCTCGCTCATCGCGGCCTTGAAGTGCTCGGCCCAGTTCGGGTACGCCGAACCGGCCGGAGCCGGCACCGCGGTCAGCGGCTTGCCGATGTGCTCGGCCCAGGACTCGTCGACGCCCGCGACACCGGCCGGGACCTTGCGGTAGCGGTCGTAGTCGTCCCACGAGATGAGGTGGCGGACCTCGTAGCCGCGGCGGCGGACCTCGTCGGCGACCAGGTGCGGGGTCATGACCTCGCGGAGGTTGCCCAGGTGGATCGGGCCGGACGGGCTCAGGCCCGAGGCGCAGACGACTGGTTTGCCGGGGGCGCGGCGCTCCGCCTCGGCAATGACCTCGTCCGCGAACCTGGAGACCCAGTCGGTCTCGGTGCTCTGCTGAGCCACGATCGGCCCTTCCTCTTCCTGAATGATCCTCGTTGCGCCGTCTTGCGCGTTCGACGCACAAAAGCCTGACGGTGCCCATTCTCCCAGACGGAAAATCAGTGGTAGTGCCGTGGGATACTCATTGGCAAACCCTTTCCACTCCAACGGAACGGCACCTCCCCATGGCCTCGGTCACCTCCCTCGCAGCTTCGGTCCACCAGCGCGTCGCGGACGCCCTCTCGGCAGCCCTGCCGGAGGCCGGCTCCGCCGACCCGCTGCTGCGACGTAGCGACCGGGCGGATTTCCAGGCCAACGGCATGCTGGCGCTGGCGAAGAAGCTCAAGGGCAATCCGCGGGAGCTGGCCACCAAGGTCGTCGCGGAGATCGGCGGGAACGACCTCCTCAAGGAGATCGAGGTCTCCGGCCCCGGCTTCCTCAACATCACGATCGCCGACCGGGCGATCACCGAGACGCTGGCCGCGCGCGCCGCCGACGACCGGCTCGGCGTCCCGCTGAAGGAGAATCCCGGCGTCACGGTCATCGACTACGCCCAGCCGAACGTCGCCAAGGAGATGCACGTCGGGCACCTGCGCTCCGCGGTCATCGGCGACGCCCTGCGCCACATCCTGGACTTCACCGGTGAGCAGACGATCGGCCGGCACCACATCGGCGACTGGGGCACCCAGTTCGGCATGCTCATCCAGTACCTGATCGAGAACCCCGGCGAGCTGGCCCCGGCGGCCGACGTCGACGGCGAGCAGGCGATGAGCAACCTCAACCGCGTCTACAAGGCCTCGCGCGCCGTCTTCGACGCCGACGAGCAGTTCAAGGAGCGGGCCCGGAAGCGGGTCGTGGCGCTCCAGTCCGGCGACGCGGAGACCCTCGACCTGTGGCAGCGGTTCGTGGACGAGTCGAAGGTCTACTTCTACTCGGTCTTCGAGAAGCTGGACATGGAGGTCCGCGACGAGGAGATCGTCGGCGAGTCCGCGTACAACGCCATGATGACCGAGACGGCGCGGCTGCTGGAGGAGTCGGGCGTCGCCGTCCGCTCCGAGGGCGCCCTGGTGGTCTTCTTCGACGAGATCCGCGGCAAGGACGACCAGCCGGTGCCGCTGATCGTGCAGAAGGCGGACGGCGGCTTCGGCTACGCGGCCTCCGACCTCTCCGCGATCCGCAACCGCGTCCTCGACCTCAAGGCGACGACGCTGCTGTACGTCGTCGACGTCCGCCAGTCGCTGCACTTCCGGATGGTCTTCGAGACGGCCCGCCGGGCGGGCTGGCTGAGCGACGACATCACCGCGCACAACATGGGCTACGGCACGGTCCTCGGTGCGGACGGCAAGCCGTTCAAGACCCGTGCGGGCGAGACCGTGCGCCTGGAGGACCTGCTCGACGAGGCGGCCGAGCGGGCGACCGCGGTGGTGCGCGAGAAGGGCGCGTCGATCGGCCTGACCGAGCAGGAAATCACCGAGAACGGTGCGCAGGTCGGCATCGGCGCGGTGAAGTACGCGGACCTGTCGACCTCGCCGAGCCGCGACTACAAGTTCGACCTGGACCAGATGGTCTCGCTGAACGGCGACACCTCGGTGTACCTCCAGTACGCCTACGCCCGGATCCGGTCGATCTTCCGCAAGGCCGGCGACGCGGCCCCCGCGGCGCACCCGGAGCTGCCGCTGGCCCCGGCGGAGCGGGCGCTGGGCCTGCACCTCGACCAGTTCGGCGAGACCGTCGCCGAAGCCGCCGCCGGGTACGAACCGCACAAGCTCGCCGCGTACCTCTACAGCCTCGCCTCGCTCTTCACGACCTTCTACGACCAGTGCCCGGTCCTGAAGGCCGAGGGCGGCCCGGACCAGATCGCCAACCGGCTGTTCCTGTGCGAGCTGACCGCCCGCACGCTCCACCAGGGCATGGCCCTGCTCGGCATCCGGACGCCCGAGCGCCTCTGACCGGCGCACGCCGGGCCGGCCGCCCACCGCTTCCTACGACGGCCCCGTACCTCACAGGTGAGGTACGGGGCCGTTCCGGTCTCCAGGGGAGGGACAGCGACACCGGGGCCCTCACGGCCAGCGCTTACGCACCTCGTCCTTGGTCTTCTCGCTCACATCGAGGCCCTGGCCGGCGGTCTTCTCCGCCTTGCCCTCGGCCTCCAGCTTGCGGTTGTGCGTCGCCTTGCCGACGACTTCCTTCATGGCGCCCATGACCTGGGCGCCCTTGGCCTGCATCTTGCGCTTGGCAGTCATGGTGACCCGCTCCTCGGTCCGGTCGCGGTCTTCCCCGACAACCGGTGCGTGCCCGGAACCAGCCGGACAAAACGTCACCGTCACACAGCAAAGCTCCCGCCCCCGGAGCCCGGGGACGGGAGCAGCAGCGGCGGACGGCCGACGGGGCCTCACAGCCCCCGCGCCACCTCCGTCGCCCAGTACGTGAGGATCATGTTCGCCCCGGCCCGCTTGATGCCGGTCAGCGCCTCCAGGATCGCCTTGTCCCGGTCGATCCAGCCCTTCTCGGCGGCCGCCTCGATCATCGCGTACTCACCGGAGACCTGGTACGCGGCCACCGGCACGTCCACCTCGTCCGCGATCTTCGCCAGCACGTCCAGGTACGGCAGCGCCGGCTTGACCATCACCATGTCGGCGCCCTCCTCCAGGTCGAGCGCCAGCTCGCGCAGCGACTCCCGGAGGTTGGCCGGGTCCTGCTGGTAGGTCTTGCGGTCGCCCTTGAGGGACGAGCCGACGGCCTCGCGGAACGGCCCGAAGAAGGCGGAGGAGTACTTCGCGGTGTAGGCGAGGATCGACACGTCCTCGTGACCGGTCTGGTCCAGGGCGTCCCGGATCACCCCGACCTGGCCGTCCATCATCCCGCTGGGGCCCACGACATGGACGCCCGCATCGGCCTGCACCTGCGCCATCTCGGCATAGCGCTCCAGCGTCGCGTCGTTGTCGACCCGGCCGTCGGCGTCCAGAACACCGCAGTGCCCGTGGTCGGTGGACTCGTCCAGGCACAGGTCCGACATGATCACGAGGTCATCGCCGACCTCGGCCCGCACATCCCGGATGGCGACCTGGAGGATGCCGTCCGGGTCGGTGCCCGCCGTACCCGCCGCGTCCTTCTTGGCGTCCTCGGGCACCCCGAACAGCATGATCCCGGCGACCCCGGCCTCCGCCGCCTCGACGGCGGCCTTGCGCAGCGTGTCGCGGGTGTGCTGGACGACGCCCGGCATGGCGGAGATCGGCACCGGCTCGCTGATCCCCTCCCGGACGAACGCCGGGAGGATCAGGTCCGCCGGATGCAGCCGGTGCTCCGCGACCATCCGCCGCATGGCGGGAGTGGTGCGCAGGCGCCGCGGCCGCGCCCCTGGGAAGCTTCCGTACTTCGTCATACCGCCCACGCTACGCCCGCTTTGTGCCTGCCTTTGCCGACGGGCCGTCGGAGGGGAAGGGTCCGGCGGCAGCCTGCCCGCCGGGCCCGCTCAGGCCGCGATGGCGGGATCGCGGGACTCCGACTCACCGCGGCAGTCCCGGCAGAGTCCCGCTTCCCGGCCCCGGAAGGCGCGCTCGCATCCGTCGCAGGTCTGGAAGGGGTCCGGCCGGGGTGGCCGTCCCTCTGCCCTGTCAGGGCCCGGCGGGGCCTCGGGGCCCGCCGGGAGCGGTGGCGGAAGCAACTCCCGGAGACGGTGGGCGAGCAGCCCCGCCGGGTTCTTCAGGTCCGGCGGGAGATCCGAGGTCAGGGTGCGGTGGACGGCCGCAGTGGTGGCGCCGTTCTCGAACCATGCGGCGACGGCCGGGGCGAGACGGCGTACGTCCCGTTCGGGGAGGGTCAGCCGGTCGTCGGTACGGCGCAGTGCCACGAGGAGCGCGCGGGCGGCGGTGCGGTGCTCGCCGGAGGCGGAAGGCTCTTCGACGGCGGGAGTCGTCGGTGTCTGCGGCCGGGGCGGCTCCGCTGCCACCGGCGACGGGGCGTCCTCCCGCTCCTCGTCCCCCTGACTCGGCCCCGTGACGCCCGGAGCGCTATGGGCGTACGTACGCGTGATCACGCGCCCCTCAGCCGTGCGCTCCCGCACCCGCTCGACGTAACCATGAGCCTCCAACTCCCTTAGGGCGAAGGCGATCCGGTCCCGCCCCTCGGGGAAACGGGCCGCGAGCGTACGGATGTCGACGGACGCGCCCTCGGGCAGCGACAGGATGTGGGTGCCCACCCCGATCGCGGTCAGGGACAGGTCGCGGTGCTGGGCGAGGTGATTGCCGATGATCGTGTACCGGTCCGGCTGGTACTGCCGGATATGCGTCACCCCGCTGTGGGTGGCACTTCGCCGAACTCGGGAATGCGGGCGCACGGCGGCGCTAGGGTTCTGTTCAGCCATCGGGAAGGGCTTTCTTCCTCTGGTGGTCAGGCCCTCGCTCTGGGATGGCAGTCCCGGCGGGGGCCGTCGCATGTCTGCGGTGGTCAGGCCCGAGACTGCCCACCCAAGTCGGCCGCGCGCCAGCCGAGTTGAGCCGTTTCACCCCCACGAGTGATGTACGCGGGGTTTGGTGGGTTTGGAAGGTTCTCTCCCGGGGTTCTTTCTTCTTGACGGCCCGCCGCACCGCCATCCGGCCCACCGGGTCCCGCCTTTCCGGGCGCCGGTCCGGGGCTCAGTGACCGCCATCGAGATCGATCTCCGCCCACACCGTCTTGCACGGCACCGGCCCCTCCTCAACACCCCATCGATCCGCCAACTCCCCCACGAGCAGCAGCCCGTGCCCGGACTCCGCCGGCGAGCCACCGACATCCGGCACATGGACGGGCAGGCGATCACCGCGCGTATCGGTGACTTCGATACGGAGCGTGGCGGGCGAGGGGACGACGAGGCCGAGGCGGAAGCACCGCCCGGGGACCCGGCCGTGCAGCACCGCGTTCGCCGCCAGCTCACCGACGAGCAGCAGGGAGGGGTCGAACGGCAGCCCCCACGAGCGCAGTTGCTCGGTGGCCAGAAGCCGGGCCAGCCGTGCTCCGCGCGGGGTGGCGGAGAGCGGTACGGAGAACCGGAGCGCCGGGGCGGGGCCGACGGCGAGACCGGTAACGGAATTGCTGGTTCGGGTGATTCGCTGATTCACGTCACACAGAGTGGTCGTGCGTATCTAGCCTGAGAAGTACCGGAGGCCGTGCTGACGGTGACTGTCCGGGTGCGGTCCGGCGCCGTCCGGGCCGTACGGGGTGACGGCGTTCCGGCGGCAGAAGTTGAACCCCAGCGGCTGGACGGAGGGCAGCGCACATGGACGACTGGGACACCGGCATGGACGACGACGAGGCCGGGGCCGTGATGAGGGCCGTGGCACGGCAGGTGAAGCTGTGGCGGGAGGCGGCCGGTCTCACCCAGGCGGAATTCGGGGCGGCGATCGGCTACGGGGAGGAGCTGGTCTCGTCCGTCGAACGGGGCCGCCGGATTCCCCGGCCGGAGTTCCTGGACCGGGCGGACGAGGTCACGGGGGCGGGCGGCAAACTCGCGGCACTGAAGACGGATGTGGCGGAGATCAGGTACCCGAAGAAGGTACGGGACCTGAAGAAGCTGGAGGCGGAGTCGGTCGAGCTGTGCGCGTACAACAACTCGGTGATTCATGGGTTGTTGCAGACGGATGAGTACGCGCGGGCGGTGATCGGAAACCGACAACCCCCCTTCCCGGAGAACGAGGTCGAGCGGCGCGTGGCTGGTCGTATCGACCGGCAGGGGATCCTCGGCACCAAGACGGGGCTGCCGGTCCTCAACTTCGTACAGTGCGAAGCGACCTTACGACGGTGCACCGGGGGCACAATGGTGCTGCGCAGTCAGCTCGAACGGTTGTTGGAGGTCGGGCAGTTGTCGAACGTATCGATCCAGGTGCTGCCCCTGAGCCGCGAAGACAACGCGGGGCTTGAAGGGCCGTTCCAGCTACTCAGGCTGAAGGACGGCTCCACCGTCGGGCACAACGAAAGCCAGCTCATCAGCCGGACGATCTCCAACCCCAAAGAGATCCAGGTCCTCGAATTGCGCTATGGCATGATCCGGGCGCAGGCGCTCACTCCACGCGAGTCGCTTGCCTTCATCGAGAAAGTGCGGGGAGAGACATGACCCTCAGGCCCTCCGGCGGGAACGGCTCCGCCCTGGCATGGATAAAGAGCAGCTACAGCACCGGCGACGGGCCGGAATGCGTAGAGATCGCCACCACCCCCGGCACCATCCTCATCCGCGACTCCAAAAACCCCGACGGCCCCCGCCTCACCTTCACCCCCACCACCTGGGCCGCCTTCCTCCCGTACGCCGCCGAGCGGTAACGCAGAAGGGCGCCCCCAAAGAGGCGCCCTTCAAGCCGTTCTACTGCCGTCCGCTCAGCTACGAGCCCGCCGCCGCGCCCCCGGCCGCCGCTCGCTAGGCCGTGTGACCGGGTCACCGGCCTCGATCGCCGCATCGCGCCGCGCCGCGCCGAAGTCCGCGAGGGCCTCGGCCAGCTTGTGCACCGACGGCTCGGGCGACATGACGTCCACCCGCAGTCCGTGCTCCTCGGCGGTCTTGGCGGTGGCCGGCCCGATACAGGCGATCACCGTCACGTTGTGCGGCTTGCCGGCGATCCCGACGAGGTTCCGCACGGTCGACGAGGACGTGAAGAGCACCGCGTCGAAGCCGCCGCCCTTGATGGCTTCCCGGGTCTCGGCCGGCGGCGGCGAGGCGCGCACCGTCCGGTAGGCGGTGACGTCGTCGACCTCCCAGCCCAGCTCGATCAGCCCGGCGACCAGGGTCTCGGTGGCGATGTCGGCACGCGGCAGGAAGACGCGGTCGATCGGGTCGAAGACCGGGTCGTAGGGCGGCCAGTCCTCCAGCAGACCGGCGGCGGACTGCTCACCGCTCGGCACCAGGTCGGGCTTCACACCGAAGGCGACCAGCGCCTTGGCGGTCTGCTCGCCGACCGCGGCGACCTTGATCCCGGCGAACGCGCGGGCATCGAGGCCGTACTCCTCGAACTTCTCCCGGACGGCCTTGACGGCGTTGACCGAGGTGAAGGCGATCCACTCGTAGCGGCCGGTGACCAGGCCCTTGACCGCGCGCTCCATCTGCTGGGGCGTGCGCGGCGGTTCCACGGCGATGGTCGGGACCTCGTGCGACACCGCGCCGTACGAGACGAGCTGGTCGGAGAGCGACGCGGCCTGCTCCTTCGTACGCGGCACGAGCACCCGCCAGCCGAAGAGCGGCTTGGACTCGAACCACGAAAGGCGGTCGCGCTGCGCGGCGGCACTGCGCTCACCGACCACGGCTATGACCGGCTGGCCGCCGTCCGGCGACGGCAGCACCTTGGCGGCCTTGAGCACCTGCGCAACCGACCCGAGGGTGGCGGTCCAGGTGCGCTGGCGGGTGGTGGTGCCGGCGACGGTGACGGTCAGCGGGGTGTCGGGCTTGCGGCCCGCGGACACCAGCTCACCGGCGGCCGCGGCCACCGTGTCGAGGGTGGTGGAGACGACGGTGGTGGCGTCGCTGGCACCCACTTCGGACCAGCAGCGCGCGTCGGCGGTGCGGGCGTCGATGAAGCGCACGTCGGTGCCCTGCGCGTCCCGCAGCGGGACACCGGCGTACGCGGGCACGCCGACGGCCGCGGCGATGCCGGGCACGACCTCGAAGACGATGCCTTCGGCCGCGCAGGCCAGCATCTCCTCGGCGACGTACCCGTCGAGGCCGGGGTCTCCGCTGACAGCACGTACGACCCGCTTGCCCGCACGGGCGGCCGTCATGACAAGATTGGCGGTGTCCCTAATAGCCGGGACACCGGCGGGGATTGACGCCTCGTCAGCTGAGGCCTGCAGTGGTGTGTCCACCTGTGCGCGGGCATGCACGCGCACGACGTCCAGCACCTGCGGGTCGGCGATCAGTACGTCCGCGGAGGCCAGCGCCTCCACGGCACGCAGCGTCAGCAGACCCGGGTCTCCCGGCCCGGCACCCAGGAAGGTGACCTGACCGGAGGCGGAGTGGTTTGGGGCGGTGGGGTTCAAAGTGCTCGCTCCCCCATAAGACCGGCCGCACCCTTTGCGAGCATCTCGGCGGCGAGTTCACGGCCCATGTTCAGCGGGGTCGCGGCATCGTCGGGAGAGGCGGGTACGTGCCCGGTGGTGGACATCTGCACCAGCGTGCTGCCGTCGGTCGTGCCGACGACACCACGCAGATGCAATTCGGTGACAGCCTGCTCGTCGGCCTCCAAGTCGGCCAACGCCCCGACAGGGGCGGAACAGCCGGCCTCCAGGGCGGCGAGCAGGGATCGCTCGGCGGTCACGGCGGCCCGGGTGTCCGGGTCGTCGAGCTCGGCGAGCCGGGCGGCGAGGTCCGCGTTGACCGCGGCACACTCGATCGCCAGCGCCCCCTGGCCGGGGGCAGGCAAAACCACGTCGGGCGACAGCAGCTGCGTCGCCTCGTCGATCCGGCCGATGCGGGTGAGTCCGGCGGCGGCCAGTACGACCGCGTCCAGTTCGCCCTTTTCGACGAAGCCGATGCGGGTGTCGATGTTCCCGCGTATCGGCACGGTCTCCACACGCCGGCCCAGCGACCTGGCCCAGGCGTTCAGCTGCGCCATCCGCCGGGGCGAGCCGGTGCCGATACGGGCCACCCGGTCCTCGTCGGCGGTCAGCTGCTCAAAGGTGAGCCCGTCCCTGGCGATCAGCGCGTCCCGGGGGTCTTCCCGTACGGGTATCGCGGCCAGGGTCAGGTCCTCGGGCTGCGTGGTGGGCAGGTCCTTGAGCGAGTGGACGGCGAAGTCGATCTCCCCGGCGAGCAGCGCGTCCCGCAGCGCGGAGACGAACACGCCGGTCCCGCCGATCTGCGCGAGGTGCTCGCGGGAGGTGTCGCCGTAGGTGGTGATCTCCACCAGCTCGACGGGGCGGCCGGTCAGCGCCCGCACCGCCTCGGCGACCTGCCCGGACTGGGCCATGGCGAGCTTGCTGCGCCGCGTGCCCAGCCGCAGTGCTCTCGTGGTGCTGTCGGTCATGCCCGCTCCCGTGCATCGTGCCTGTCGGCGCGCGTGTCGGCCCGGCTGACGGCGGCGACCGTCTGGGGGTCGAGGTCGAAGAGTTCCCGCAGGGCGTCCGCGTACCCGGCGCCGCCGGGCTCGCTGGCCAGCTGCTTGACCCGGACAGTGGGCGCGTGCAGGAGTTTGTCGACGACGCGGCGCACGGTCTGGGTGATCTCGGCGCGCTGCTTGTCGTCCAGGTCCGGAAGGCGGCCGTCGAGCCGGGAGATCTCACCGGCGACGACGTCCGCGGCCATGGTGCGCAGGGCGACCACGGTGGGGGTGATGTGCGCGGCCCGCTGGGCGGCGCCGAACGCGGCGACCTCGTCGGAGACGATGCCGCGCACCTTGTCCACGTCGGCCGCCATCGGCGCGTCCGCGGACGCGTCGGCCAGCGACTCGATGTCGACGAGGTGCGCGCCCTCGATCCGGTGCACCGCGGCATCTATGTCCCGCGGCATGGCGAGATCGAGCAGCGCCAGCGGGGCCGCCCGGCCGTCGCGCGCGGCGGC
Organism: Streptomyces sp. P9-2B-2; assembly: GCF_030406865.1. Classification (NCBI taxonomy): domain Bacteria; kingdom Bacillati; phylum Actinomycetota; class Actinomycetes; order Kitasatosporales; family Streptomycetaceae; genus Streptomyces; species Streptomyces sp. P9-2B-2. The sequence goes on from NZ_CP129126.1 coordinate 4,209,880, forward strand.
GACCATCTCGCCCGCCAGGACCAGACCGGTCGCGCCGGTGCAGGAGACCACGATGTCGGCGAGCGCCAGCTCGTCCGGGACGGAGGTCATGGCGGCCGAACGGGCGCGCAGCCCGTTCGCCGCGCCGGGCCCGCCCGGCTCGGTGAGGATCTGCACCAGCCGCTCGGCGCGCTCGACGGTGCGGTTGGCGACGGCCAGCTCACCGACACCGGCCCGTACGAGGGTGGTGGCGGCCAGCGACGACATCGATCCGGCGCCGATGACCAGCGCCCGCTTGCCGCGCGCCCAGTCCTCGACGTCCCGGCCGGCCGCGAGCTGCTCCAGCCCGAAGGTGACCAGCGACTGGCCGGCCTTGTCGATACCGGTCTCGCTGTGCGCCCGCTTGCCGACCCGCAGGGCCTGCTGGAACAGATCGTTCAGCAGCCGGCCCGCGGTGTGCTGCTCCTGCGCGACGGCCAGCGCGTCCTTGATCTGCCCGAGGATCTGGCCCTCGCCGACGACCATCGAGTCCAGGCCGCAGGCCACCGAGAAGAGGTGGTGGACCGCCCGGTCCTCGTAGTGGACGTAGAGATAAGGGGTGAGCTCCTCCAGACCGGCGCCGCTGTGCCGGGCCAGGAGGGTGGACAGCTCGGCGACACCGGCGTGGAACTTGTCCACGTCGGCGTAGAGCTCGATGCGGTTGCAGGTGGAGAGCACCGCGGACTCGGTGACGGGTTCGGCCGACACCGCGTCCTGAAGCAGCTTGCCGCGCGCCTCCGGGGCGAGCGCGGCCCGCTCCAGCACGCTCACCGGCGCGCTGCGATGGCTCAGTCCGACGACCAGGAGTGTCATGCCGGCATCACGGCGGGCATGTCCCCGTCAGGTCCCTTGCGATCGTCCGCCACGGCGGCACGGGCGGCGGCGGCCGGCCCACCACTCTCGGGCCCGCCCTCCTCGCCGGCCTTGCGCTGCTCGTGGAAGGCGAGGATCTGGAGCTCTATCGACAGGTCGACCTTGCGCACGTCCACCCCGTCGGGCACGGTCAGCACGGTCGGCGCGAAGTTGAGGATCGAGGTGACACCGGCCGCGACCAGGCGGTCGCAGACCTGCTGGGCGGCCCCGGCCGGCGTGGCGATGACGCCGATCGAGACGCCGTTGCTCTCGATGATGTGCTCCAGCTCATCGGTGTGCTGGACCCCGATGCCCGCGACGGGCTTGCCGGCCATGGCCGGGTCGGCGTCGATCAGCGCGGCGACACGGAACCCGCGCGAGGCGAAGCCGCCGTAGTTGGCGAGGGCGGCGCCGAGATTACCGATACCGACGATGACAACCGGCCAGTCCTGGGTCAGCCCCAGTTCACGCGAGATCTGGTAGACGAGGTACTCGACGTCGTAGCCGACGCCGCGGGTTCCGTACGAGCCGAGGTAGGAGAAGTCCTTGCGCAGCTTGGCGGAGTTGACCCCCGCCGCGGCCGCGAGCTCCTCGGAGGAGACCGTGGGTACCGAGCGCTCGGAGAGCGCGGTCAGTGCACGCAGATACAGCGGAAGACGGGCGACGGTGGCCTCGGGAATGCCTCGGCTTCGGGTCGCCGGTCGGTGAGTTCGGCCAGTTGCCACGGTGCTCCTGCGGGTAGAGCGGGGCTGCGGGCGACCGCATGGAACCCGACCGCCCTGTCTTGTGCAGGCTATGTCTTTGTGAACGCGTGCACAAAGATGGTGTCCGTTTTGTCCGCCCAAAGTGACCGGGGTCACGCGGCGATTACCGGCCTCCGCGGAACCAACTCCCACGTCACACCGTTCACTCGCGCCACCCGTTTCAGCGGGGAGCACCAACGGGAGCACGCGCCCTCACTCCTCACCGCCATACCCCCGGAAACCTACAAATCGCCCACCGATGGTAATCGAATCCGGCCGCACCGGGCACCGCCGTGACCCGGCACAATGGCTCCATGGCCCCCTTGTTCAGCCGCAGCCCCCGCAAGAACCCCGCCGACCGGCTGGTCACCCTCGTCGGCAAGCCGGGCTGCCACCTCTGCGACGACGCCCAGGCCGTGATCGAGAAGGTCTGCGCCGAGACCGGCGCGTCGTGGGAGCGGAAAGACATCACCGAGGACCCCGAGCTGCACCGCAAGTACTGGGAGCAGATTCCGGTCATCCTCGTCGACGGCGCCCAGCACGACTTCTGGCGCGTCGACCCGAAACGGCTGCGTACGGCCCTGGGCGCCTGACCCCGGCCCCCAAAACCCGCCCCCCGGGAAGCCCCCCTCCCCGGCCACGCGGCGCCCCACCCCGGGAATCCCCCCTCCCCCGGCCTCGTTGTGGCCCGCAGGGGGCTCGCCCACCCCCTACGGGAAGTGTTCGCCCACCCCCTACGGCCCCCCAGCAGCGCCCGCGAGGTGGCCGTAATGCACCCTTCCCCCTCTCCCGGCCCTCCTGACACGCGCCCGTAACCGGCTGCACCGAACAAACTGGCTACGCTGTCGGCATGTCGCCCGCTCGCCGATCCGGCTGGATGCCCTCCGGGGCGCTCTTCGACCTGGGCTGGATCCCTCGCCGCCGACGCCCCGCCACGGCCCGCAGCGTGCTGGCCGGCGAGGCCGCGGCCGAGGCCGCCCGCAAGTCCTCCCAGGAGGCACCGCCCGTCGAGGAGACCCCGGCGGAGCCCGAATTCCCGGTCGTCGGGGACACGGCGGCCGCCGCCTTCTTCGACCTGGACAACACCGTCATGCAGGGCGCCGCGCTCTTCCACTTCGGCCGCGGCCTCTACAAACGGCACTTCTTCCACAAGCGCGACCTGGCCCGCTTCGCCTGGCAGCAGATCTACTTCCGGCTGGCCGGCTCGGAGAACCCCGAGCACATGGCGGACGTCCGCAACAGCGCGCTGTCCATCGTCCAGGGCCACCGCGTCGCCGAGCTGATGTCCATCGGCGAGGAGATCTACGACGAGTACATGGCCGAACGGGTCTGGCCCGGCACCCGCGCCCTGGCCCAGGCCCACCTCGACGCCGGCCAGAAGGTCTGGCTGGTGACCGCGGCCCCCGTGGAGACCGCCACGATCATCGCCCGCCGCCTCGGTCTGACCGGCGCGCTGGGCACCGTCGCCGAATCCGTCGGCGGTGTCTACACGGGCAAGCTGGTCGGCGAGCCGCTGCACGGCCCCGCCAAGGCCGAGGCGGTCCGCGCACTGGCGGCCGGCGAGGGCCTGGACCTGTCGCACTGCGCCGCCTACAGCGACTCCGCCAACGACATCCCGATGCTCTCGCTCGTCGGGCACCCGTATGCGATCAATCCCGACAGCAGGCTGCGCAAGCACGCCCGGGAGCAGGGCTGGCGGCTGCGCGACTACCGCACCGGCCGGAAAGCGGCCAAGATCGGCATCCCGGCGGCGGCCGGGGTCGGCGCCCTCGCCGGCGGCGCCGCGGCCGCGGTCGCGCTCCAGCGCCGACGCCGCTGACCAGGCCTGATCACCAAACCGACGGGACGGCCATCCCCTCTCCCTACCCCCCGTGCCGTCCCCTCAGTCGCGCTGCTCTCGGTCAGCCACAACACGCCTTCCAACCAGGCAGATTGCGTTCCCTTCCGATCAATAGTTGCTCAGTAATCGATACTTGATCTGCCACCAACCCGGCACGGACCGTAACTAATCGATGATTTGAGCAACTGGGTGTAGCGCTGCCTGTACGAAGCGTTATTCTCCTCAGACGCAATCCGGAACCCACACGTCCCTACGACGAGTGAACGGTCCCGCACTGCACGTGATGGAAGCTCTGCCTCTGGGAGTCCCGTGTACCCACACGTCGGGGTTGACGCCTCGGGCCTGGCTACGCTGCGTACGACACTCGTCGACCACCTGCGCAGTTTTGTCCCCACCGCGTACGCCGTCCCCGCATTCGCCTCAGCCGTCCCCGCCGCCGGACCCTGCTACGCCCTGGCCGACGGGAGTGCTGCGGTCGGAAAGGCCGCCGGCAGAACCCGCCGCTCCGGCACCGGCACGACCACCGCCCGTCGCCCCGCCGACAGCGACAGCCGTCGCATGATGGACCTCGTCGAACGAGCCCAGGCCGGCGAGGCCGAAGCCTTCGGCCGCCTCTACGACCAGTACGCCGACACGGTCTACCGGTACATCTACTACCGCGTGGGCGGCCGTGCCACGGCCGAGGACCTGACCAGCGAGACCTTTCTGCGCGCCCTGCGCCGGATCGGCACGTTCACCTGGCAGGGCCGTGACTTCGGCGCCTGGCTGGTGACCATCGCCCGCAACCTCGTCGCCGACCACTTCAAGTCCTCCCGCTTCCGCCTGGAAGTCACCACCGGAGAGATGCTCGACGCCAACGAGGTCGAGCGCAGCCCCGAGGACTCGGTCCTCGAATCGCTCTCCAACGCCGCCCTCCTGGAGGCGGTACGCAAGCTCAACCCCCAACAGCAGGAGTGCGTCACGCTGCGCTTCCTCCAGGGCCTCTCGGTCGCCGAGACCGCCCGCGTCATGGGCAAGAACGAGGGCGCGATCAAGACCCTCCAGTACCGCGCGGTCCGCACCCTCGCGCGGCTGCTCCCCGAAGACGCCCGCTGACCCCCTGTCCACAGGAACCGATACCCCGTCCCACGCCGTCATTCGCTCACTCTTGGTGATCACTCGCACCCGGTCGGTCAGATCATCGTGAGTGCGTAACCCGAGTGCCGCGCCGCTCGTTGTGCGGGATGCAGGCTCCATGCGGTCACGCCATGCCCGCGGCCACTCACTCGATCGAGTGGCCGCGGAGCACGACGTGCAACCATCCGGTCCATCTGGACAGTCAAAGCCAGTCCGGGGAGTCGAGCGGGATGACGAGAGGAGGTGCCGCCCGTGATCGCAAATGTCTCGGTGCACCGGCGGGCCAACGCCTTCGCCCAGGCGCTGGAGGAGCAGGTCCTCGACGGCGCGGCGGCCGAGGACCAGGTCGACAATCCGGCGCAAGCGCCGGGCGAAGCACGGCTGTTGGCGGTCGCCGACGGCCTCGGGAGACTCCCGGGGCCCGAGATGGCCACCGAGGTCAAGACTGTCCAGCGCGCCCAGCTCATCGCCGCGATGGAGGCCGCCTTCGCCGAAGGCGCTCCGTCCGACGGTGCCAGGGTGCCCGAGCAGCGCACACACAAGGGCGCGCACCGCGCCACGAAATCGATCGGCCGGCTGCGCCCGCGCTCCCGCCTCTCCAAGGGGCTGGCGGCCGGCGGGCTGACGGTCGGCGTCGCCGCCGGCGCGTTCAGCGGCGTCGCCGCGGCCAGCTCCGACGCCCTCCCCGGCGACTCCCTCTACGGCCTCAAGCGCGGCATGGAGGACCTCCGGCTCGGCATGGCCGACGATGACTCCGACCGTGGTCAGCTCTTTCTCGACCAGGCCTCCACCCGCATGATGGAGGTCCGCCGGATGATGGAGCGCGCCCGGCTCGCCGACCTCGACCACGAGGCGCTCGGCGAGATCCGCAAGGCGCTCGCCGGCATCCGGCACGACGCGGGCGAGGGCCACCGCCTGCTGCACGCGGCGTATGAGCGCGATGGCTCGCTCGGCCCCATCCAGGCGCTGAACTCCTTCACCAAGTCCCATCGAGGCACCTGGTCGCATCTGCGCGACAAGCTCCCGGTGCAGCTCACCGACGTCCGCGACGAGGTCAGCTCGGTCTTCGACGCCATAGACAAAGAGGTCGGTCCGCTCCGCTCGCTGCTGCCGCCCACCCCGGACAGCAGGCGCCACCACCGCGACACGCCCCCCTCCGTGGGCACCGGCTCCGGCTCCGACGACCGCCCGGCGCCGTCCGGCAGCAAGTCCGCCCACGGCAAGCACCGCGGCGGTTCGCACGCCCCGCGCCCGTCGGCCTCACCCTCCCAGGAGGACGGCCTGCTCGGCGGCAACACGGGCGGGCTGCTCGACCCGCCGTCCAAGGGCGACAGCCCGTCGCCGCACGACGGGGGCCACGGCGGCCGCAAGGACACCGGCGGCCGCCCCGATGTCACCCTCCCGCCGCTGATCCCGGGGCTGCTGCCCGGTCTGGGGATCGACGGCGAGGATCTGCCGAAGTAGCTCAGCTCTCCGGTGCCGGCCCGCTCGGTGTTCTTCTGGTCCTTCCCTCAGAAGAACACCGAGCGTCGCTGTACCAGGAGCTTGTAGAGGGTGTGCTGAATCGTTTCCCGTACCTGGTCGGTCAGGTTGAACATCAGCATCGGATCGTCCGCCGCCTCCGCCGGATAGCCGGCCGTCTGGATCGGCTCGCCGAACTGGATCGTCCACTTCGTCGGCAGCGGCACCGCACCCAGCGCCCCCAGCCACGGGAAGGTCGGCGTGATCGGGAAATACGGCAGCCCCAGCACCCGCGCCAGCGTCTTGGAGTTCCCGATCATCGGGTAGATCTCCTCCGCGCCCACGATCGAGCACGGCACGATCGGCACCCCGGCCTTCAGCGCCGTCGAGACGAAACCGCCCCGCCCGAAGCGCTGGAGCTTGTAGCGGTCCGCGAAGGGCTTGCCGATGCCCTTGAAGCCCTCCGGCATCACCCCGACGATCTCACCGCGCTCCAGCAGCCGCTGGGCGTCCTCCGCGCAGGCGAGGGTGTGCCCGGCCTTGCGGGCCAGTTCGTTTATCACCGGCAGGACGAACACCAAATCGGCCGCCAGCAGCCGGAGATGACGCTGCGCCGGGTGATTGTCGTGCACCGCGACCTGGAGCATCAGGCCGTCCAGCGGGAGCGTCCCGGAGTGGTTGGCGACGATCAGCGCACCGCCGTCGGAGGGGATGTTCTCCACCCCCTTCACCTCGACCCGGAAGTACTTCTCGTAGAAGGGCCGCAGCAGCGACATCAGGACCTGGTCGGTCAGCTCCTCGTCGTACCCGAAGTCGTCGACCTCGTAGTCGCCGGTGATCCGCCGCCGCAGAAAGGCCAGCCCGCCCGCGATCCGCTCGTCCAGGGACCGCCCGGGACTCGGCCGCGGGGGCGCCGCCGGCGGATGCTCGGTCCGTGCCTCCGGTACGGGCGCCAGCGCCGCATCGCATCCCGCGCGCCCGGCCCGCCGGGCCTTCCTGCGCGCCCGGGGCTCCTCGCCGAAGGGAATGACCTTGGCGTCCGCCATCGTGGATGAACTCCTCACTGGGTCGGGCCGCCGCGTGCGGGCAGCACGCCGGCGAGCCGGTCGACGGTGCGGGCGAGGGACTCGGGCGGCAGCAGCCCGGGTCCGCGGCTGCGGGCGAATTCCGCGAAGGTCTCCGCCGTCGTGTACTTCGGGTGGAATCCCAGTGTCTCGCGCATCTGCGTCGTTTCGACGACCCTGCCGTGCGTGAGCAGCCGGATCTGTTCCGGCGAGAAGTCCGTGATGCCGATGGACCGCAGCGCCGTACCGGCCCAGGTGACGGTCGGCAGCAGCAGCGGGACGGTCGGCCGCCCCAGCCGCCGGGAGGTCTGCGAGAGCAGCAGCACACCGTCTCCGGCGATATTGAACGTGCCGCTGTTGAGCGTGCCGCGGCGCGGCGCGGCGGCGGTGATCCGCAGCACCTCGATGGCGTCGTCCTCGTGGACGAACTGGAGCCGCGGATCGTAACCGAGCACGGTCGGCCATACGGGCAGCGAGAAGTACTCGGCGAGCGGGGAATCCGCGCACGGCCCGAGGATGTTGGCGAAGCGCAGCACACACACCGCCACATCGGGCCGGCGGCGGGCGAAGCCGCGGACGTACCCCTCGACCTCGACGATGTCCTTCGCGAAGCCACCACTGGGCAGTGACTTCGGGGTGGTGGTCTCGGTGAAGACGGCCGGGTCGCGGGGCGCTGAGCCGTAGACGCTGGTGCTGGACTTGATGACCAGCCGCTGCACCTTCGGGGCCTTCTGGCAGGCGCCGAGCAGCTGCATCGTCCCGATGACGTTGGTTTCCTTCACCGAGGCGCGGCCGCCGCGCTTACCCAACGGCGTGCCGTTGATGTCCATATGGACGACGGTGTCGACGCCCGTCTCGGCCAGGACCCGGGCAATGGCCGGATGCCGGATATCGGCTTTGAGGAATTCAGCGCCGCCCAGATGGTGCTCCGGTGGCACGGCGTCGACCCCGATCACCCGGTCGACGTCGGGATCACGCTGGATACGGCGGACGAACCGGCCGCCCAATTGCCGTGCGACTCCCGTGACGAGCACGACCTTGCCCAAGATCAGCCCTTCCTTCCCGCCGCGACCACGAATGGCCAAGCTGTGCAGGCCACGCTATCGGGTCGGTGTTGCGCAGTGATGACCGCAGGATGCCCGTGGCCATATTTCCGTCCGACCACCGTCCATACGGCCCACAACGCACCGCAGCCCCCCATCGCGCCAAGGCGATGAGGGGCTGCGAATTCGCGATCAGCGTCGCTTACTTCTTGTTACGACGCTGAACACGGGTGCGCTTGAGCAGCTTGCGGTGCTTCTTCTTCGCCATCCGCTTGCGCCGCTTCTTGATAACAGAGCCCACGACTACCCTCGCTTACTTCGAATCACTCGGTGCGGGGCGTCCGAGCCCACACTACCTACATCGGGCCAGCCTACCCGCCGCCGGGCGAACGGCGTAATCCGAGGGTCGGCGACGGACCTGTCAGGCTGATTCCACCCCCACAAAGGACTCCCGGAGGTAGTCGTGCACCGCCTGCTCCGGAACCCGGAATGACCTCCCCACGCGAATCGCGGGCAGATGACCGCTGTGCACCAGGCGGTACACGGTCATCTTCGACACTCGCATCACCGTGGCGACCTCCGCCACTGTCAGGAACACGACCTCGTTCAGAGGCCTCTGGTCTGCCGCCATGTCACACCTGCACCTTCCGCATAAGACGGTCACCGGCTTCCCCTCCGGTGACTCTTCGTCGCTATGCGCTCACTCCCCAGATTAGGGGCGGGTGATGCGAGTGGGGAAGAGGAGCAGCGAACAGCCGCCTATCGGGACAGACCTGACCGATTCAATACATAGCGGGCCAGCGGCTGATAGTCCGCCGCTGGCACGGCGTCGTCGAGCGGCACCACCACGGACACCCGTCCCTCGGCCTGGCCGACGAACGGCGCCGGGTCGTCCGTGTCCGCCAGCCCGATCACCTCAAAGCCCAGCTGACCTGCCCCGCAGACCCAACCGTGGTCCCCGATGACCAGCCCCGGCAGCGGCCCCGCAGCGTCCGCCGCGGCCGCCAGAGCGGTCCGTACCGGGAGCGGGGAATGGGTGTGTACGCCCCCGGCCCCGGGTGCACCCCGCACGCCGGTTTCTCGCATCAGCGCGACTCCCCGTACGTACTCAAGGGTGCAGGGACGTACCCCGAACCGGGTCGCTATGTCGACACGGGCGCCATACGCCGGGGTGAGAACGGTGCAGCCCGCCGACGAGAGAGCGTCTGCGAGGGCGGCGTAGAACTCCAGCAGCCGGTGCGGATGGCCGGTGCCGATCAGTACCGGCGCCCGGCGGCCGGCCGCGGTGGCGACCCGTTCGGCGAACCCGTCCAGCGCGGCGACCGTACGGTCGGGGTCGATCACATCCGGGCCGGAAGTGTGCGCGGGATCGGCCGAAACCCCGCACTTCCGCCCCATCAGTCGCAGTACTTCACTCAGCGGCCAGTCCCGTTCGGGATCCAGCCCCAGCAGCGCCCTGGGATCGCGTGCCGCGAAGAGCCGGTAGCGCGCCAGACTCTTCTCCCGCGTGGTCGCGATCGTCCCCGCGAGCCGCGCCTCGATCAGGTGCGCCCGCAGCGCCCCGGTTCCCAACACGCTTCCCATACTGTCCGGTTGGTCGGCCTTCGGGTGCCCGGACCGACGGGACATCACACATCCGTGGGGCGCGGTGCCGGATACGGCCGTACGGGAGGGGCGGACGGCGGTGCAGGGCGACGGTCACCTGCGGACCGTCGGGCCCGCGGAATACCCACTCCCGGGGTGCCGTAACAGCGTTACAGGGACCGACAGGAGACCGGCCCTACGGCAGCAACCCGTGTGCCGGAAAGACCGCCCGACGGGTCGCCAGCACCGCCTGGTCCAGCCGGTCGGCCGGGTCGTAGCCCTCGTCGATGAAGTCCCGCCACTGCGGCGTACGGCCGTCCGTCATCCGGTGCGGCGCCAACTGCCGGGTCCGGCGGAACACTTCGTGCCGCCAGGCCTCCGGCACCATCGCGGTCGGCTCGATCGGCCGGCCCGCCGCGATCGCGACCAGATGCGTCCAGCTGCGCGGCACCACGTCCACCACCGCGTAGCCGCCCCCGCCGAGCGCGACCCACCGGCCGTCGGCGTGCTCATGCGCCAGGTCGTGACAGGCCTCCGCCACCGCACGCTGGGCGTCCAGGCTCACCGCGAGATGCGCCAGCGGATCCTCGAAGTGGGTGTCCGCGCCGTGCTGCGTCACGATCACCTGCGGCCGGAAGGCACCCAGCAGCTCCGGGACCACCGCGTGGAACGCCCGCAGCCAGCCCTCGTCCCCGGTCCCGGCGGGCAGCGCCACATTCACCGCGGTGCCCTCCGCGCCCGCCCCGCCGGTCTCCTCCGGCCAGCCGGTCTGCGGGAAGAGCGTCCGGGGATGCTCGTGCAGCGAGATCGTCAGTACCCGCGGGTCCTCCCAGAACGCCGCCTGCACCCCGTCTCCGTGGTGGACGTCCACATCCACATACGCGACGCGTTCGGCCCCCAGCTCCAGCAGCCGGGCGATCGCCAGCGACGCGTCGTTGTAGATGCAGAATCCGGCGGCGCCGCCCGGCATCGCGTGGTGCAGCCCGCCGGCGAAGTTCACCGCATGCGCCGCGTCGCCGCGCCAGACGGCCTCCGCCGCGCCCACCGACTGCCCGGCGATCAGCGCGGACGCCTCGTGCATCCGCGGGAACGCCGGATCGTCCGCCGTCCCCAGCCCGTACGACAGGTCCGCGGCCGCCGGGTCCGCCGAGGCGCTGCGGACCGCGGCGATGTAGTCCTCGCGATGCACCAGCCGCAGCGTGGAATCCCCGGCAGGCTTGGCCGCGACCACCTCCAGCGGCCCGCGGTCCAGCTCGAACGCCTCCACCAAACGCATGGTCAGCGCGAGCCGGACCGGGTCCATCGGATGCCCGGACCCGAAGTCGTAGCCCGTTACTGCCTCATCCCACATCAGCTGTGCGCGGCCGCTCATGCCCGTCACCGTATCGGGCCGCCGGCGCCCCGAACGAGCGGGCATACACCAGCGTCACCAGCACCAGGGCCATCGGTACGAGCATCGCCCCCCGATAGCTCCAGGCATCACCCAGCGCACCGACCAGCGGAGAGCCGATCAAGAAGCCCACGTAATTGAAGATGTTCAGCCGCGCGACGGCCATGTCCGCGGCCGCCGGACCGTGCCGCTCGAAGGCGAAGCGCCCCGCCGCCGCGAACGTCTGGGGCACGAGCACACTCAGCCCGAACCCCAGCAGCGTGAACCCCGCCATCCCGGCCCACGCCCCCGGCGCCGCCGCCACCACCGCGAAACCGCCCGCCGCGACCACCGCCCCGGCCCGCACCACCGCGACCGCCCCGAAGCGCCGCACACCCAGGTCTCCAACCGCCCGCCCGAGCAGCGTGGTGACCATGTAGACGTTGTACGGGACGGTGGCGAGCTGCTCGGAACTCCCCAGGACGTCCTGGAGATACTTGGCGCTCCAGTTGGAAACGGTCGAGTCCCCGATGTAGGCGAACGCCATCACCAGACACAGCGGCAACAACAGCCGCATCGCGAGGGGCACGACGGCTCCCGCCGTCCCCTCCTCGCTGCCACCCTGAGCCTCCCGGCTCCGGTCCACGAACCACCGGCCCACGAGCAGCGCCAGCGGCACCAGGACCGCCACCACCGGCCCGTACAGCAGCGCCAGCGACAGCTGCCAGTGCGCCCCCGCCCAGGCCAGCGAAGCCCCCACGATGCCGCCCAGGCTGTACGCGGCGTGGAACCCGAGCATGATGCTCCGCCCGTACGCCCGCTGGAGGCTCACCCCGAGCATGTTCATCGAGGCGTCCAGCGCACCCACCGTCAGCCCGAACGCCGCCAGCGCCAGCGCCGCCTGCGCCATCGAGCCGACCGACCCGACGGCCGCCAGCGCCAGACACACCACCGGCTGCACCATTCGCAGCACCAGACCGGGCCGCACCCGCTTCACCAGCTGCTCGGTGACGACGCTGCCGACCCCCGCGAGAACGGGCACCGCCGCCAGGAACACCGGCAGCAGCCCGTCCGAGATCCCGTAGCGGTCCTGGATCGCGGGTATTCGGGTCACGAGGAGGGCGAAGACCGCGCCCTGGATGAAGAAGCTCAGGGCGAGCGAGACCCGGCCGTGCCGCAGCTGCGCTCCTGGTACCCGAGGGGCCGTCATGGCCGCTCAGCCTAGAACTCCGCACTACCACTGGGTAGATGGATCACAGCGCCGATTTCGCTCGGCGTCCGACGGGCACCGCCGACGGTGTCCCCTACTGCAGCAGCGCCGGCAGCTCCGCCATATGGGCGAACAGCCCAGTGGCCCCGGCCTCCGTCAGCTTCTCCGCCGACGTCATCGCCGTGAACCCGTAGACGTCCATCCCCGCGGCAACCGCGGCCCGCACGCCCAGCGGACTGTCCTCGACCACCGCACACCGCTCCGGGGCCACCCCCATCTCCTGCGCGGCATACAGAAAGAGATCCGGCGCCGGCTTCCCCCGCCCCACATCCTGCGACGAGAAGATCCGCTCCCCGACGCCCCCATCGGCCCCTGCGAACCGCTCCCACAGCCCGGTCTTCGTCAACGCCACCCGAATACGCTCATGGCTGCCCGACGACCCGACGCAGTACGGCACCCCGTCCGCGGCCAGCTTCTCCAGCACCTCGCGCACGCCCGCCACCGGCTCCAGCCGCCGACGGAACTCGTCGAAGACCCGCGCATGAAAACTGTCGTCGAACCCGACCGGCAACCGCTTCCCGGACCGCTGAAGCACGGCCTCATGAATGCGGTGCATCGCACCGCCCATGTAATCCCGCAGCGAGTCTTCGTAACTGGTCGGATGACCCAATTCGGTGAGGTAGCCGGCAAGAATCCGATTGGAGATCGGCTCGCTGTCCACCAGGACACCATCGTTATCGAAAATGACCAGGTCGTAGCGCATACCACGAGCGTACCGAGCGGCCGGAAACGCGAAAAAGCCCCCCGGGAACTTTCGTTCCCGAGGGGCTTTAACAAAATTTGTTCGGCGGCGTCCTACTCTCCCACAGGGTCCCCCCTGCAGTACCATCGGCGCTGAAAGGCTTAGCTTCCGGGTTCGAAATGTAACCGGGCGTTTCCCTAACGCTATGACCACCGAAACACTATGAAGTTAACCAACCCGGCATAAACACAGGTCGTTACTTCAGAACCTACACAGTGGACGCGAGCAACTGAGGACAAGCCCTCGGCCTATTAGTACCAGTCAACTCCACCCGTTACCAGGCTTCCATATCTGGCCTATCAACCCAGTCGTCTACTGGGAGCCTTAACCCCTCAAAGGGGGTGGGAGTACTCATCTCGAAGCAGGCTTCCCGCTTAGATGCTTTCAGCGGTTATCCTTTCCGAACGTAGCCAACCAGCCATGCCCTTGGCAGGACAACTGGCACACCAGAGGTTCGTCCGTCCCGGTCCTCTCGTACTAGGGACAGCCCTTCTCAATACTCCTACGCGCACAGCGGATAGGGACCGAACTGTCTCACGACGTTCTAAACCCAGCTCGCGTACCGCTTTAATGGGCGAACAGCCCAACCCTTGGGACCGACTCCAGCCCCAGGATGCGACGAGCCGACATCGAGGTGCCAAACCATCCCGTCGATATGGACTCTTGGGGAAGATCAGCCTGTTATCCCCGGGGTACCTTTTATCCGTTGAGCGACGGCGCTTCCACAAGCCACCGCCGGATCACTAGTCCCTACTTTCGTACCTGCTCGACCCGTCAGTCTCACAGTCAAGCTCCCTTGTGCACTTACACTCAACACCTGATTGCCAACCAGGCTGAGGGAACCTTTGGGCGCCTCCGTTACTCTTTAGGAGGCAACCGCCCCAGTTAAACTACCCACCAGACACTGTCCCTGATCCGGATCACGGACCCAGGTTAGACATCCAGCACGACCAGAGTGGTATTTCAACAATGACTCCACAACCACTGGCGTGGCCGCTTCAAAGTCTCCCACCTATCCTACACAAGCCGAACCGAACACCAATATCAAGCTATAGTAAAGGTCCCGGGGTCTTTCCGTCCTGCTGCGCGAAACGAGCATCTTTACTCGTAATGCAATTTCACCGGGCCTATGGTTGAGACAGTCGAGAAGTCGTTACGCCATTCGTGCAGGTCGGAACTTACCCGACAAGGAATTTCGCTACCTTAGGATGGTTATAGTTACCACCGCCGTTTACTGGCGCTTAAGTTCTCAGCTTCGCCACACCGAAATGTGACTAACCGGTCCCCTTAACGTTCCAGCACCGGGCAGGCGTCAGTCCGTATACATCGCCTTACGGCTTCGCACGGACCTGTGTTTTTAGTAAACAGTCGCTTCTCGCTGGTCTCTGCGGCCACCACCAGCTCAGGAAGTAAATTCCATCACCAGCAATGGCCCCCCTTCTCCCGAAGTTACGGGGGCATTTTGCCGAGTTCCTTAACCATAGTTCACCCGAACGCCTCGGTATTCTCTACCTGACCACCTGAGTCGGTTTAGGGTACGGGCCGCCATGAAACTCGCTAGAGGCTTTTCTCGACAGCATAGGATCATCCACTTCACCACAATCGGCTCGGCATCAGGTCTCACCCTTAACGTCATCCGGATTTGCCTAGATGACGGGCTACACCCTTACCCCGGGACAACCACCGCCCGGGCTGGACTACCTTCCTGCGTCACCCCATCGCTTACCTACTACCACCTTGGATCGGCGGCTCCACCACGTCCCTTTGTCCGAAGACTCCAGGCCGGCTTCACGGCCTTAGCATTAATGGATTCGATATTGGGCGTTTCAAAGCGGGTACCGGAATATCAACCGGTTGTCCATCGACTACGCCTGTCGGCCTCGCCTTAGGTCCCGACTTACCCTGGGCAGATCAGCTTGACCCAGGAACCCTTAGTCAATCGGCGCACACGTTTCCCACGTGTGTATCGCTACTCATGCCTGCATTCTCACTCGTGAACCGTCCACAACTCGTTTCCACGGCTGCTTCACCCGGCACACGACGCTCCCCTACCCATCACAGCCTCCGTTGGGAGTATTGCTGCAATGACATGACTTCGGCGGTGTGCTTGAGCCCCGCTACATTGTCGGCGCGGAATCACTTGACCAGTGAGCTATTACGCACTCTTTCAAGGATGGCTGCTTCTAAGCCAACCTCCTGGTTGTCTCTGCGACTCCACATCCTTTCCCACTTAGCACACGCTTAGGGGCCTTAGTCGATGCTCTGGGCTGTTTCCCTCTCGACCATGGAGCTTATCCCCCACAGTCTCACTGCCGCGCTCTCACTTACCGGCATTCGGAGTTTGGCTAAGGTCAGTAACCCGGTAGGGCCCATCGCCTATCCAGTGCTCTACCTCCGGCAAGAAACACACGACGCTGCACCTAAATGCATTTCGGGGAGAACCAGCTATCACGGAGTTTGATTGGCCTTTCACCCCTAACCACAGGTCATCCCCCAGGTTTTCAACCCTGGTGGGTTCGGTCCTCCACGAAGTCTTACCTCCGCTTCAACCTGCCCATGGCTAGATCACTCCGCTTCGGGTCTTGGGCACGCTACTCAACGCCCTATTCGGACTCGCTTTCGCTACGGCTTCCCCACACGGGTTAACCTCGCAACATACCGCAAACTCGCAGGCTCATTCTTCAAAAGGCACGCAGTCACGACTGCATGTGCAAGCACATACAGCGACGCTCCCACGGCTTGTAGGCACACGGTTTCAGGTACTATTTCACTCCGCTCCCGCGGTACTTTTCACCATTCCCTCACGGTACTATCCGCTATCGGTCACCAGGGAATATTTAGGCTTAACGGGTGGTCCCGCCAGATTCACACGGGATTTCTCGGGCCCCGTGCTACTTGGGTGTCTCTCAAACGAGCCGCTAATGTTTCAGCTACGGGGGTCTTACCCTCTACGCCGGACCTTTCGCATGTCCTTCGCCTACATCAACGGTTTCTGACTCGTCTCACAGCCGGCAGACTGTAAAAGAGAGATCCCACAACCCCAACCACGCAACCCCTGCCGGGTATCACACGTGACTGGTTTGGCCTCATCCGGTTTCGCTCGCCACTACTCCCGGAATCACGGTTGTTTTCTCTTCCTGCGGGTACTGAGATGTTTCACTTCCCCGCGTTCCCTCCACACTGCCTATGTGTTCAGCAGCGGGTGACAGCCCATGACGACTGCCGGGTTTCCCCATTCGGACACCCCCGGATCAAAGCTCGGTTGACAGCTCCCCGGGGCCTATCGTGGCCTCCCACGTCCTTCATCGGTTCCTGGTGCCAAGGCATCCACCGTGCGCCCTTAAAAACTTGGCCACAGATGCTCGCGTCCACTGTGCAGTTCTCAAGCAACGACCAGCCACCCACCACCCCAACCCGAAGGCTGAGTTCACTGGGGCCGGCATCGCGAAGGTCCAGACTCAACGGTCCGTACCCTCAGATACCCAACAACGTGCCCGGCCCACTCGATCCATCACCACGTTCCACGCCGAAGCAGTACTAGTGACAACCAATCAAGTGCGCCGAATAGTCAACGTTCCACCCATGAGCTAACCACCGTCGAACATTTGCCGACGTAGTGGCTCTGGATCTCTTACGAGATCTAGATGCTCCTTAGAAAGGAGGTGATCCAGCCGCACCTTCCGGTACGGCTACCTTGTTACGACTTCGTCCCAATCGCCAGTCCCACCTTCGACGATTCCCTCCCACAAGGGGTTGGGCCACCGGCTTCGGGTGTTACCGACTTTCGTGACGTGACGGGCGGTGTGTACAAGGCCCGGGAACGTATTCACCGCAGCAATGCTGATCTGCGATTACTAGCAACTCCGACTTCATGGGGTCGAGTTGCAGACCCCAATCCGAACTGAGACCGGCTTTTTGAGATTCGCTCCACCTCGCGGTATCGCAGCTCATTGTACCGGCCATTGTAGCACGTGTGCAGCCCAAGACATAAGGGGCATGATGACTTGACGTCGTCCCCACCTTCCTCCGAGTTGACCCCGGCAGTCTCCTGTGAGTCCCCATCACCCCGAAGGGCATGCTGGCAACACAGAACAAGGGTTGCGCTCGTTGCGGGACTTAACCCAACATCTCACGACACGAGCTGACGACAGCCATGCACCACCTGTACACCGACCACAAGGGGGCGCCTGTCTCCAGACGTTTCCGGTGTATGTCAAGCCTTGGTAAGGTTCTTCGCGTTGCGTCGAATTAAGCCACATGCTCCGCTGCTTGTGCGGGCCCCCGTCAATTCCTTTGAGTTTTAGCCTTGCGGCCGTACTCCCCAGGCGGGGAACTTAATGCGTTAGCTGCGGCACGGACGACGTGGAATGTCGCCCACACCTAGTTCCCAACGTTTACGGCGTGGACTACCAGGGTATCTAATCCTGTTCGCTCCCCACGCTTTCGCTCCTCAGCGTCAGTATCGGCCCAGAGATCCGCCTTCGCCACCGGTGTTCCTCCTGATATCTGCGCATTTCACCGCTACACCAGGAATTCCGATCTCCCCTACCGAACTCTAGCCTGCCCGTATCGAATGCAGACCCGGGGTTAAGCCCCGGGCTTTCACATCCGACGTGACAAGCCGCCTACGAGCTCTTTACGCCCAATAATTCCGGACAACGCTTGCGCCCTACGTATTACCGCGGCTGCTGGCACGTAGTTAGCCGGCGCTTCTTCTGCAGGTACCGTCACTCTCGCTTCTTCCCTGCTGAAAGAGGTTTACAACCCGAAGGCCGTCATCCCTCACGCGGCGTCGCTGCATCAGGCTTTCGCCCATTGTGCAATATTCCCCACTGCTGCCTCCCGTAGGAGTCTGGGCCGTGTCTCAGTCCCAGTGTGGCCGGTCGCCCTCTCAGGCCGGCTACCCGTCGTCGCCTTGGTAGGCCATCACCCCACCAACAAGCTGATAGGCCGCGGGCTCATCCTTCACCGCCGGAGCTTTCCACCACCAGACCATGCGGTCGGTGGTCGTATCCGGTATTAGACCCCGTTTCCAGGGCTTGTCCCAGAGTGAAGGGCAGATTGCCCACGTGTTACTCACCCGTTCGCCACTAATCCCCTCCCGAAGGAGGTTCATCGTTCGACTTGCATGTGTTAAGCACGCCGCCAGCGTTCGTCCTGAGCCAGGATCAAACTCTCCGTGAATGTTTACCGGTAATCCGGTGAAACACACACGAGAGCGGAACAACCAGACGGAATAGGTCCGGTCGTTCACAGCGTCCTCGCTGTGTGTGCCACCCCGACCGCATGGGCCGTGGTGGGCTTTTCAAAGGAACCTCATCCTCCGGAAGTGTTTCCGGTGGACGGGGTATCAACATATCTGGCGTTGACTTTTGGCACGCTGTTGAGTTCTCAAGGAACGGACGCTTCCTTTGTGCCTTATCGGTTCTGATTGCTCAGTACCGGGCTCTCCGGGCGCTTCCCTTCGGTCTTGCGTTTCCGACTCTATCAGATCCTTGCGGGCCCGATTTTCGCCGGTGCGTTTCCGCCTTTCGGCTTCTTCGCGTTTCCAACCTTACCAGATCGGTTTCCGTCTCTGGCGCCCTGTTGGAGCGGGCCGGCCGTTCAGCTTTCGCTTTCCGGCCTTTCCGACTCTATCAGATCCGATTCTCGGTCCGTTGCCGGTCCGAATTCGCTTCCGAATCCCCGTCGGAGGGGGTTACGCCGTGGTCCGGCAATTTGCGTTGCCGTGCCTTTCGGCGTGATCACTACTTTAGCGGAATTCCTCGTTGACGCATAATCACGTCGCGGTGCGAATTTCGGCATGCCGAAATTGTTCCCGGTGAGGGGCCGTGCTGTAGTGGTGTGCCGCGAAGCGGCGGGATGGCTGCCCCGGGCCTGTCGGCTCCGTGGCAACTCGGAGAACACTACGGATGGGGGTAGGCCGTGTCAACTCGCGTCAGTCAAGGTCACTCAGACGCCCGTCGGCGTCCGGCTGGGCGTCCTCGACGCGGCGCAGGAGGCGGGTCAATACCTGGCCGAGGAGCTGGCGTTCCTCGCCGGAGAGGTCCTGGAGGAGGTCCTCCTCAAAGACGGAGGCCAGGCGCATCGCCTCGAGCCACTTCTCGCGGCCCTCGTGGGTCAGCTCGACGATGACGCGGACGCGGTTGTTCTCGTCGCGGTCCCGGGTGACCAGGCCCTCGCCCGCCATGCGGTCGATGCGGTGGGTCATGGCCGCCGGCGTGAGGCCGAGGCGTTTGGCGAGTTCGCCGGGGCCCAATTGGTAGGGGGCTCCGGAGACGACGAGGGCCTTGAGGACCTCCCATTCGGCGTTGCTCAGGCCGAGCGTGGAGGTCTGTCGTCCGTAGGCGACGTTCATCCGTCGGTTGAGGCGCTGTAGTGCGGAGACGACCTGCTCCACCTGGGGGTCGAGGTCCTGGAATTCGCGCTGGTAGGCGGCGATCTGTTCCTCGAGGCTCGGCTCGGCAGCGTCGGCGGCCGCATCGGAGGGCTCAGGCATGCGGCGCAGTATGGCATGGAAGTCATTGGCGTTGAAGTTCTTCGGGGTGTACTCTTTAACTTCGAACTTTAGAGTTGAAGTCTTCAGGGTGAGACTGTCCGGCCTCGGACCGGTCTCGCCCTGGCGTCTGTCCGGCTCCTTGGTTCTCCCCCTCTTCCTGACGACCTGACCTAGGTAGGTGAGTGTGACCACCGCGATGGGCGCCGCGTTGCGCCGGATCCAGCTCGGGAACGCGCTGAGCGCGTTCGGGAACGGCTTCACCGTTCCGTATCTGTACGTCTACGTGGCGAAGGTGCGGGATCTCGGTGCGAGCACGGCCGGTGTGGTGCTGGCGATGCTGGCGATGGCCGCACTGGTCGTTCTGCCGCTGACCGGTCGGGCGATCGACCGGCGCGGGCCGCTGCCGGTGGCGATCGCCGGTACGGTCTCCGCCGCCGTGGGTGCCCTGGGGCTGGGGCTGTCCGCCACGGAGCCGCTGGTCATCGCGTCGGCCATCGCGCTCGGTGCGGGGATCGCGGTCATTCAGCCGGCGCTCGCGACGATGATCGTGTGGTGCTCGACGACGCTGACCAGGTCGCGGGCGTTCGCCACCCAGTTCTTTCTGAACAACCTGGGGCTGGGCGTCGGCGGGCTGGTCGGCGGGCTGCTGGTCGATGAGACGCACGCGTCGAGCTTTGTGCGGCTGTTCGCCATCGAGGCCGTGATGTTCCTGGTGCTCGGCGCGGCGGTGGCGACCGTACGGCTGCCGCGGGGGCCGAAGGTCGAGGACCCGGTGCCGACCGAGGAGCGGGCCAAGGGTGCCTGGCGAGCGATGTTCGCCGACCGGCGGATGCTGTGGCTGTGCGTACTGGGCTTTGTGCTGTTCTTCGCCTGCTACGGGCAGTTCGAGTCGGGGCTGGCGGCGTATGCCACCGAGGTCACCCGGATCGCGCCGTCGAGCCTGGGCATCGCGCTCGCGGCCAATACGGCGGCGATCGTGGCGGCGCAGTTCGTGGTGCTCAAGCTGGTCGAGGGGCGGCGGCGCAGCCGGGTGATGGCGCTGGTCGGGATGGTCTGGACGGTGGCATGGATCGCCGCCGGGGTGTCCGGGCTGGTGCACGGCGCGCAGATGGTGGCGACGGCGCTGCTGATCTCGACGTATGCGCTGTTCGGGATAGGTGAGTCGATGCTGTCGCCGACGGTGGCGCCGCTGGTGGCCGATCTGGCGCCGCCCTCGCTGATCGGTCAGTACAACTCGGCGTTCGCGCTGGTCAAGCAGTTGGCGCTGGCGGTTGGTCCGGCGGTGGGTGCGCTGATGGTGGGGCACGGGATGTACGCCGCGTACATCGGGATGCTGGTGCTGTGCGCGCTGGGGATCACCGGGCTGTCGCTGTGGCTGGGCCGGACGCTGCGGCCGGCGCAGGACAATCCGCACCGTGCGGTGGCGGCGGTGCCCGCGGCGCGGGTGCCGGCCGAGGCGGAGGCCGTGGCCTGCGGCGCCTGAGCCCGCGGCCCGGCGCCGTAAGACGGCTGCTCCTGTATGCCACTTCTGTACGCCGCCGGCCCCGGTCCGATGTGACCGGGGCCGGCGGCGTACGGCTATCCGCGGGGCAGTGCGAATTCGCACCAGACGGCCTTGCCGCCGCCCGGGGTGCGGCGGGAGCCCCAGGACGAGGCGATGGTGGCGATGATGGAGATGCCCCGGCCTGCCTCGTCGGCCGGTTCGGCGCGGCGGCGGCGCGGGAGGTGGTCGTCGCCGTCGGTGACCTCGACGATCAGCCGGCGGTCCGTGCGGCGCAGGCGCAGCCGCATCGGCGGGGTGCCGTGCTGGAGGGAGTTGGCGACCAGTTCGCTGGCGGCCAGCACACCGAGGTCGTGCAGCTCGGGCGGGAAGCGCCAGGAGGCGAGGACGCCGGAGGCGAAGGCGCGGGCGCGCGGGGCCGCTTCGGTGCCGCCGTGGAGTTCGAGGGCGGCGTTGTGGAACAGCTCGGCGTCATGGCCGGTGCGGGCGGGGTGCTGGAGGACGAGGATGGCGACGTCGTCGTCATGGGTGGCCGTGATGCCCAGGGAGCGCAGCAGGCGGTCGCAGACGATGTCGGGGGCGCCGGCCGCGCCGGCGAAGGCGCGCTCCAGGGCCTCGACGCCGTGGTCGATGTCCTTGTCGCGGCGCTCGACGAGGCCGTCGGTGTAGAGGACGGCGCTGCTGCCGGGGCCGAGCGGGACCGATCCGGAGGTGTGCAGCCAGCCGCCGGTGCCCAGGGGCGGGCCGGTCGGTTCGGCGGCGCGGTGGACCGTGCCGTCGGGGTCGCGGACGAGGATGGGCAGGTGGCCGGCCGAGGAGTAAACCAGGCGGCCCTCGTTCGGGTCGTGGACGGCGTAGACGCAGGTGGCGATCTGGCTGGCGTCGATCTCGGCGGCCAGGCCGTCCAGGAGCTGGAGGACCTCGTGGGGCGGGAGGTCGAGGCGGGCGTAGGCGCGGACCGCGGTGCGCAGCTGGCCCATGACGGCGGCGGCGCGCACCCCGCGGCCCATGACATCGCCGATGACCAGGGCCGTACGGCCGGCGCCGAGGGTGATGACGTCGTACCAGTCGCCGCCGACCGCGGCGTCCGTGCCGCCGGGCTGGTAGGTGGCGGCGACGCAGAGGTCGTCGGGCTGCTCCAGTTCCTGGGGCAGCAGGGAGCGCTGGAGGGTGACCGCGGCCTCGCGCTGGCGGGCCTCGCTGGCCCGCAGCCGTTCGGCGGACTCGATCTGGTCGGTGACCTCGGCGCCGAAGACCAGGACGCCCTTGTGCGGGGCGACGCAGGCGACCTCGGGGTCAGGGGCCGGGCCGCTGGCGGCGACCTCGATGGGGGTGCAGGTGAAGGTGTAGTAGCCGTCGCGGGTGCGGTCGCCGCCGGGGACCTTGCGGGACTTGACCGTGCGCGGTTTGCCGCTGCGCAGGACCTGGTCCATCAGGGGGAGCAGGCCGAGTGCGGCGAGCTCGGGGAGGGCTTCGCGGGCGGGGTGGCCGGCCGGGCGCGGGCCGAAGACGGCGGCGTAGGCGCCGTTCACATAGGCGAGGCGGTGCTCGGGGCCGTAGACGACGGCGACCAGGGCCGGGATGGTGCCCAGGATGTCGTGGACGGACAGGGCGTCGACGGTGGGCGGCAGGGTCGCGGGGGTGCGGTCCTGGGTGGGGGCCGGATCGGGGTGTTCGGCGCGGGCCGCGGGGACCGAGCCGGTGGTGGTGGCGGCCGTCGGGGCGGACGGTGCGCCGTCGGCCGCCGCGGGCACGGCGGACGGCGCCGGGGCCGGGGCCGCGGTGGGCGGGACGGCCGGTGTGCCGGGTGCGGCGCGGTCGGACCGGGCGGCGGCGCGCCGCTGTGTGCCGGGGAGTTTGGCGCTCCAGCGCGTGAAGATCACGGAGGGGTACCTCTTACTTCGCGTTGTCGCGCGGGATCGGGCCGTCGGCATGGCGGGATCTCCCGGCAGGTGGCCGGGGGACGGTCGGCTGGGGACACTCTCGGCGCCCTCTTGCGGAATGCAGCAAACGTCCAGAATCCTCGTGATTGTCACTCTTTGCAGATACGAGCCCACCCATGGTCACACGTCCAGTGTGGCCGACCGGACGGACATCCGTCAGACGCCGGGGTGGCGCTGTGGAGTTCCGCACTCCGGAACATCCGGCCCCTCCAGGGCTGACGGCACGTCAACTCCGGTGGGGGTACGGCGCGTCAGCTCGCTTCGTTGTGCCGTCCGGTTCCCGCGGCGAGTTCGAACTCGGCGCGCGGGTTCTCCAGCGAGCCGAGCGAGACGATCTCGCGTTTGAACAGGCCCGCGAGGGTCCATTCGGCGAGCACCCGCGCCTTGCGGTTGAAGGTCGGCACCCGGCTGAGGTGGTAGACGCGGTGCATGAACCACGCCGGGTAGCCCTTCAGCTTGCGCCCGTAGATATGCGCGACGCCCTTGTGGAGGCCGAGCGAGGCCACCGAGCCGGCGTACTTGTGCGCGTAGTCCACGATCGGGCCGCCGCGCACCGCCGCCGCGAGGTTCTCGGCGAGGACCTTGGACTGGCGGACGGCGTGCTGGGCGTTGGGGGCGCACAGGGGGCGGGGCTCGTCAGGCCCAGCGGGCGGTTCGGCCGTGAGGTCGGGGACCGCGGCCGCGTCCCCGGCGGACCAGGCGTGTTCGACGCCGTCCACCTGGAGGGCGGGGGTGCACACGAGGCGGCCGTGGGCGTTGAGCGGCAGCTTGGCCGCGGCCAGGATGGGGTGCGGTTTGACGCCCGCGGTCCACACCAGGGTCCGGGTCGGGAAGCGGGAGCCGTCGCTGAGCTGGGCGACATTCTTCTCGCAGGATCCCAGCCGGGTCTCCAGCCGTACGTCGATATTGCGGGCCCGCAGCTCCCGTACGGCGTAGCGGCCCATCTCCGGGCCCACTTCGGGCAGGATCCGGTCCGTCGCCTCGACCAGGATCCACTTCATGTCCTCGGGCTGGATGTTGTGGTAGTAGCGGACGGCGTAGCGGGCCATGTCCTCCAGTTCGGCCAGCGCCTCCACGCCCGCGTAGCCGCCGCCGACGAAGATGAAGGTCAGCGCGGCGTCGCGGACGGCGGGGTCGCGGGTGGAGGAGGCGATGTCGAGCTGGCCGAGGACATGGTTGCGCAGTCCGATGGCTTCCTCGACGGTCTTGAAACCGATGCCGACGTCGGCCAGGCCCGGGACGGGCAGGGCGCGTGAGACCGAGCCCGGCGCCAGGACCAGTTCGTCGTACGCCACCTCGATGGCGCCGTCGCCGGTCTCCTCCGCGGCCAGGGTGGTGATGGTCGCCCGGCGGTCGTCGTGGTCGATGGCGGTGACCTCGCCGATGACAACCTTGCACTGGGGCAGCACCCGGCGCAGCGGTACGACGACATGGCGCGGGGAGATCGAACCGGCCGCGGCCTCGGGCAGGAATGGCTGGTATGTCATATACGGCTCGGGGTCGACCACGACGATCTCGACGGTGCCCTGCCGCAGTTCCTGCTTCAGTTTCCGCTGCAATCGCAGGGCGGTATACATCCCCACGTAGCCACCGCCGACCACGAGAATGCGCGTCACGTCTTCCGAAGACACAGTCTTCACAGAGGTTCTCCTCGCGGTGTCGACCAGGCCCCGGGGCGGCACCGGTCCGAAAGCCGGCCGGGCGCGCGGACGGCTTCGGGCGCTGCACCCCCGGGAAAGCACAGCACTGTTCCATGACGCACCCCCGGAGCGCCTTTGTCCACAGGCCCGTCGAAATGTATGACCGGGCGCGGCCCTGGGGACGGAACGACGGATTCCGCGGATGCGGGCCGAGGTGCGCTGGTCAGGGGGTGCGTGGCGGAGCAGGAACGGGGGATTAATCGGGGCGGATCAGACGCCTTGGGCCGATCGGGGGGCGCATTGTGTGGAACGCCCCCTTCATTCTTGACCCCAGCTCAACTATGTTCGTATCTCGTTGGGGTGCACCCTCTCGTCGGTACGCCCTGACTGTCAGGGCGGGGAGTCTCCGGGGGGAGACGTCATTACCGGGGGATCACTATGCACATTCAGGGCTCTCAATGGCCGGCCACCGTCGCTGTGGCTCATGCCTCCGACGGCGCCGGGAGCGTTCACGAGCACAACAGACCCCAGAGCAACGGCACCGCGATGACCAACGGTGCCGGCACGGGGACGGGCGGCCGGAGCACACCGCTTCGGGTGGACGCCCAGCGCAATCTGGAGCACGTACTGCGGGCCGCTCGCGAGGTGTTCGGCGAGCTGGGGTACGGCGCTCCCATGGAGGATGTGGCGCGGCGGGCCCGCGTCGGAGTCGGCACGGTCTATCGCCGGTTCCCGAGCAAGGACGTGCTGGTCCGCCGGATAGCCGAGGAGGAGACCTCACGGCTGACGGACCAGGCGCATACGGCACTGGGTCAGGAGGACGACCCGTGGTCGGCGCTGTCCCGTTTCCTGCGGACGTCGGTCGCCTCGGGTGCCGGACGGCTGCTGCCGCCGGGCATTCTGCGGGTGAGCGCGGCCGGCCGGGCCGGGGAACCGGCGGCGGAGGCCGCGGACGGGCCCCGGATGCCGGACGGCCTGAGCGAGGCGCGGGTGCCGCAGCAGCGCACGGCGCCCGGCGGGGACGGGGCGTCCGCGGAGCTCCGGCCGGCCGAGGCCGCGCCGGCCGCCGCCGAGGAGACCGCCGGGGCCGACGCGCTCCTGGAGGTCGTCGGGCGGCTCGTGGAGCGTGCCAGGGCGGCCGGTGAGCTGCGCGCCGATGTGACGGTCTCGGACATCCTTTTAGTAATCGCCACGGGAGCGCCGACGCTGCCCGATCCCGGGCAGCAGCAGGCCGCGTCCGCGCGGCTGCTGGAGATTCTGCTGGAGGGGCTGCGCTCGCGCCCGGCCGGCTGAGGTCCGGTGGCCGGCTCCGTCCGGGTGAACCCGATCGTGGGGTCCACCGGGCGGGGCCGGTCCGCGGAACGGTGCCGTCCGCGGACCGCGGCGGCTCCGGTCCGCACGCCGCCGGGGCGCCGCGTGCGACAGGACCCGTACGAGGGCCGCGCACGGTATCGGCCGTCTGCGCGGCATGGCCCGTACGGGTGAACGCCCGTGCGGTCGTCCGCGTGTGCACCCCGGACGGGTGGCGGGCGGGCAGGACCCGCAACCGCCGGGGCCCGGTGTGGCACGCTTACGCGGTATTCCGTTGGGACAGCGGCTTCGGGAGCCTCGGCGATGGGTGTTGACGGGCGGGACGCGCGGCGCGACGGCGAGGCCGGGGCGGGTGAGCGGGCGGCACCGCGGACCGGGCAGGTCCCCGGCCAGGGCGGTCCGTTGGGGGCGACTTCCCCGGACGGGCGGCACGAGAGTGCCGGGGTTCCGGCGGACGCGGGGCCCAGCGTGCCGCCGCAGCGGGAGCCCCGCGGCGCGGGCGCGGCCACCGGTCCCGAGGACCGCGACCTCCCGCCGTCCGACGCCCAGTTGCTCTCCGACCTGCGGGCCGGCGACGACAGCGCGTACGAGGAGATGTACCGCAGGCACGCCGCGGCGGTCCGGCGCTACGCCCGCAGCTGCTGCCGGGACGCGCACACCGCGGAGGATCTGACCGGCGAGGTCTTCGCCCGCACGCTGCAAGCGGTGCGCGGCGGGGCGGGCCCGGAATCCGCGGTCCGCGCCTATCTGCTGACGACCGTCCGCCGGGTGGCCGCGTCCTGGGCGCAGACCGCGCGGCGGGAGCAACTGGTGGAGGACTTCGCGGTGTTCGCGGTGTCCTCGGCCGGGGCGCCGGAGGACGACGCCACCCTGGACCTGGGCGCGGAGGTGCGCGCCATGCAGGAGGCCGAGCGGTCGATGGCCGTACGGGCGTTCCGCAGTCTGCCGGAGCGCTATCAGACGGTGCTGTGGCACACCACGGTCGAGGACGAGTCGCCGAGCGAGGTCGCCCCGCTGCTCGGGCTGACCGCGAACGCCACCGCCGTACTGGCGCACCGCGCCCGCGAGGGCCTCCGGCAGGCGTATCTCCAGGCGCATGTCAGCCAGTCGCTGACCGACGGCGGCGACTGCGCCCGGTACGCCGACCGGCTCGGCGCCTATGCGCGCGGCGGGCTGCGGATGCGGGCCGAACGGGGGCTGCGCAAGCATCTGGACGCCTGTCCCCGGTGCCGGCTGGCCGCGCTGGAGGTCGCGGACGTCAATCAGCGGATCGGTGCGCTGCTGCCGGTCGCGTTCCTCGGCTGGTGCGCCGCCGGGTACGCCGTCAAGACGGCGGTGGCGGGTGCCGCGGGGGTGGCGGCCGGTGCGGCCGCGACCGCCGGGAGTGGCGGCTCCGGTGCGACGGGAAACACCGGTGCCTCCCTCGGCAAGGGGCTGGGCGGGGCGGTCAAGGCCGGGATCGGGGTCGGGGCGGCGGTGGTGGCGGGCGCGACGCTCTCGCTGGCGCTGACCGCTTCCCCGCAGAAGGCGCCGGCGCCGGAACCGCGGGCCCAGGCGCCCCGGCCGGCCGTGTCCGCACCCCAGCAGCCGGCGCCCCGCTCGTCGCACCCCGGGCTGCCACCGGCGGGCGGCGCCGCCCCCGCTCCGAAGGATCCGGCGCAGAAGCCGGTCCCGGACCGCACGCGGAGCCCGCGGCCGACGCCCACCCCGAAGGCGACCCCACCGGAGCCGACGCGCGCGCCGACCTCGCCCTCGACACCGGCCCCGCCTTCGACGCCGACCCACCGGCCCACCCCTCCGAAGCCCACCCCGCCGAGACCGACCCCGCCGAAGCCCACCGCCAAGCCGACGCCGCCCGCCCCGGCCGCCTACCGGGTCAATGGGCTCGCCCTCGACTTCATGGGCGACGGCAGCAAGCCGGAGGTGCGCACGCTGGGGAGCAGCTGGCTGTGGCAGCGGCAGTCACCGCAGATCGCCGGGACGACGTATGCGCACGGGGTGACCGTGCACGGACGGTCCTCGGTGACCATCGACCTCAACCGCCGGTGCACCGCCTATGACGCCGTGGCGGGCGTGGACGACCTCAGTGCGGGGCCGGCCGCGGTGCGCTTCTCCGTCTATGCGGACGGTGTGCCGCTGTGGCAGTCGGGGGCGGTACACGGCGGGGACCGGGCCGTACCGGTGCATGTCCCGCTGACGGGCCGTACGACGCTTCGGCTGGTGACCGATCCGGCGAATCCCGTGGGTACGGTCGCGCTGGCGGACTGGGCGCAGTCCACGATCATGTGCCGCTAGGCGCCGACGGCTCCCCGGGCACTGAGGCCGCCTGCCGGGTCACCCGGCAGGCCACGCGGCCCCGCTCAGCCCAGCCGCGCCCGTGGGACGACGCCGCCCGCGACCGCCTTCTGGCGCGGCGCCCCGGCCCCCGTCCAGCATGTCCCTCGCCGGGCCACCAGCCGCCGCAACCACAGCTCCGTGGAAACGAGTTCGGCCAGTCCGTCCAGCGGCAGCGCGGCGCCCTCGGCCGCCGACCGCAGTGCCTTGCGGACCACCCGCGCCTCCACCAGGCCCGCGTCGGCCAGCAGCGGGGTGTCGAAGAGTCCCACCAGGTCGCCGACGGCGCCGCGCAGCCCGGCGCGTACCGCAGCCGCGTGGGTGAGCTGCGAGGTGGCGCCCCATCCGGGCGGCAGGTCCCGGACGCCGGCCCCGGCCAGTACGGAGCGCAGCACCGCGGCCCGCGCCCCCGGCTGCACCCGCAGGGTGTCCGGCAGGGCGCGGCAGGCGAGCACCACCTGGTTGTCGAGGAACGGGGCGTGCAGCCGCTGGTTGCGGACCTCGGCGGCCTGCTCGAAGACGCGGTGGTCGGCGGCCTGGCGGGCCAGCGCGGCCCGGGCGCGGCGCTCGCCGGGACGGCCCACGGCGGGCGAGCGGTGCGCCGCGTCGCTCAGCCGAACCGATACTTCAGCCAGTGCCTCCCCCGTGAGCCAGCGCGCCGCGGGCCCCGGCCGGCACCAGGCGAGCGCGGCCAGTGAGGCGTCCACGGCGCCGCCGGCCACCGGCTCGTCGGCGAACTGCCGCTCCAGGAGGCGCCGTGCCGTATCGGCGATACCGGCCGCGTACGGCATACGGGCGAGCTTGCGGGCCGCGCGGTAGACGGTGAAGGGCACGAGGACGGATTGCGCCAGGGCGCCGTCCGCTTTAGCCAGCGCGGTGACCGGGCGCAGCAGATGGCGTCGGCGGCGGTCCATGAGGAGGTCGGCGAGCCGGGCCGGGTGGGCGTCGAGGACCTGGCGGGCGCCATGTCCGACGAAGTGGTCCGCGCTGCCGGCCAGCAGCCGTCTGCGGTGGCGGCCCGCGGTGGTGAGGGAGGGGCCCGGCTCGTCCGTGAGCGGGCCGGTGCCGAGGTCCGCGTACGGGAGGGCCTCTTCGCCGGCCGCGACGACGACATGGTGCAGCCGCGGATTGTCGGCGAGGGTGCGGGCGCGCTCCAACTCGGCGTCGTGGCCGCCCTGTCCGTCATGGGTGGCCCGGTCGTTGAAGGTGACGGCCAGGAGGCGTTCGCCGTGGCCGTTGAGCCTTCCTGGGCGGCCGGGGAGACCGGCGGCCAGCAGGGCGAGGGTTCCGGAGGCGCTTCCTCCGGAGAGGTCGGCGCCGATGCCGGGCGCCGGGGCCCCGCGCGCCGCGCGCCGCTCGGCGGGCCCCATACCGGGCACCGGGCCGGGGTCGAGGCCGTCGCGCCCGTCCGGATCGGGGACGTGCCGGGCTCCGGCCAGCCGGGCGCGGACGGCCTCGACCAGAGCGTCGCGGACGCCCTCCACGGCCTGTTCCGGGGCGAGTTGGGGCGCGGCGACGGCGAGCGAGGCGGTCGGTTCGAAGGAGGTGATGTCACCGGCGCCGCCGCGCAGCACCAGGGCGTGGCCGGGCGGGATCCGGCGGACGCCTTCGTACGGTGTGCCCGCCCCGAGCGCCTCGGGGATGTCCGGGCAGGCCAGCAGCGCACCGAGGTGGCCGATGTCGAGGCCGGCCTCGACGAGGTCGGCGAGCGGGAGGGCGGCGGTGGCGTAGGCGGTGCCGCCGGCCCACGGGGTGTGGAATACGGGGCGGGCGCCGGCCAGGTCGCCGGTGACGGTGATCCGCCGCCCCACCTGGACGACGGCGGTGTAACTGCCGGGCCAGACCGTGAGATGCCGCAGTGCGCCGCCACGCGCCGCGAACAGGCCCACCTTCAGCTGGTCGTCGGTGGCGCCGCAGACGCCGAAGACCGCGAGCCGGGTCCCGGGGTCGGCCTGGACGACGCGGACCTCGTCCGGCCGCCAGTCGCCGACCGCCCAGAGAGGGTCCGGGCCGTCCCACAGGAGCTGGGCGCCGACGGGGAGGACCGCGGGGCGCTCGTCGCCGGCCGGCCCCGTGGCGGCACTGCTCCACCCCACCAACCAGCGCATGGCCGCCTCCACCCGATTCCCCGTGCGCCGGGGCCAACGGCCGCCCCGTCAGCGGATCGCCCGGACGTCACCGAGCTGTTGTGCGGACCATGCTGCCATGACAGCGGCGCGGGAGAGGCGGTGGAGCGGGCCTGTATACGGGCAGTTCGCGGGGCTCGGGGGTAATGAGGGGCCGTCCGCGGCCCGGAGAGGGGCGCGGACGCACCGTGCGGGCGGCCCGTGAGCGGCGGAGCGGACGCGGCGGAAGGCCGCGCGGACCGGCCCGGCGGCACTCCCGTACGCCGGGCGCGGGCACTCCGCCGCATCGGCCCCGGAAGGCCCCCCGTGTGGCCCCCGAGGCGGCTCCGTACGTGCGGCGGCGTGAAATCATCACCCGTCGACTTTCGGCCAAACTCCGTTCCATACAGCCCAGTTGACACCTTCGGGCGCGCTGCCGACCGGCGCCCCAACGGGCCGGCGCCCGGTTCTCGCGACGGTCCGGGAGGCGGGCTGCGCCCCCCGGACCGGACCGTCACCCGCGGGGAATGAGGTGACGGTATCCCCCAGCCCACTGGATCCAGTGCAGCGGGCCGACCCACGCAGAAGCCATGCAACCGCCCCCTAAAGCGGGCGGCCAGCGCGCACGAACGGGCGCACGGGCACACGTACCCGGAGCACATGCCAATTCCCGCACCCCTGTTTGAACACGAATCTCGCCATCCGGGACACCGACTCTTAACGGTCGGGATCCGGCGAACTACTCTGGGTGGACGCATGCCCCGGGGTACCGGGGCGGCCGTCGCTGTGTCGAGGGGTGCGCATGTCCAGGGATATACGCGGGCCGAACGAAAAGCTTGGCACCGTTCTCGCCCTCGCGGGTATCAGCAATGCCGGACTGGCGCGCCGGGTCAACGACCTCGGTGCGCAGCGCGGACTGACGCTTCGTTATGACAAGACGTCGGTGGCGCGGTGGGTCTCCAAGGGGATGGTGCCCCAGGGCGCCGCGCCCCATCTGATCGCGTCCGCGATCGGCAGCAAGCTCGGCCGGCCGGTCCCGCTGCACGAGATCGGGCTGGCCGACGCGGACCCCGCACCCGAGGTCGGCCTGGCATTTCCCCGCGATGTGGGCGCCGCGGTGCGGTCCGCGACCGAGCTCTACCGTCTCGATCTGGCCGGACGGCGGGCCGGCGGGGGCGGCATCTGGCAGAGCCTGGCCGGATCCTTCGCCGTCAGCGCGTACGCCACCCCCGCCTCGCGCTGGCTGATATCCCCGGCCGACAGTTCGGTGGCGCGGGAGGCGGCCGAGGCCCGGGACAAGGACGCCGCGGCGGCCGGTGACGCCGGGATCCCGCAGCACGTGGGCCACAGCGATGTCAGCAAACTGCGGGAGGCGGCCGAGGACGCGCGCCGCTGGGACTCCAAGTACGGCGGCGGCGACTGGCGTTCGTCCATGGTGCCGGAGTGCCTCCGGGTGGACGCCGCCCCGTTACTTCTCGCCTCGTACAGCGATGAAGTGGGCCGCGCGCTGTTCGGCGCGACCTCCGAACTCACCCGGCTCGCGGGGTGGATGGCCTTCGACACGGGCCAGCAGGAGGCCGCGCAGCGGTATTACATCCAGGCGCTGCGGCTCGCCCGCGCGGCCGCCGACGTCCCGTTGGGCGGCTATGTCCTGGCCTCGATGTCCCTCCAGGCGACCTACCGCGGCTTCGCCGACGAGGGCGTCGACCTCGCCCAGGCCGCCCTGGAACGCAACCGCGGACTGGCCACGGCCCGGACCATGAGCTTCTTCCGGCTGGTCGAGGCGCGGGCGCAGGCCAAGGCCGGCGAGGCGCGCGCCTGTGAGGTGGCGCTGAAGGCCTCCGAGGGCTGGCTGGAGCGCTCCCGCGGCGGCGATCCCGACCCCTCGTGGCTGGACTTCTACTCGTACGAGCGCTTCGCCGCCGACGCCGCCGAGTGCTACCGCGATCTGCGGCTGCCCCGCCAGGTGCGCCGCTTCACCGAGCAGGCGCTGTCCCGGCCCACCGAGGAATTCGTCCGCTCCCACGGGCTGCGCCTCGTCGTGTCCGCGGTCGCCGAACTGGAGTCCGGCAATCTGGACGCGGCCTGCGCGGCGGGCACCCGCGCGGTCGAGGTGGCCGGACGGATCTCCTCCGCCCGCACCACCGAGTACGTCCGCGATCTGCTGCACCGCCTGGAGCCGTACGGCGACGAGCCCCGGGTGGTCGAACTGCGGGAGCGGGCGAGACCGCTGCTGGCGGCGCCGGCTTAGTGTCTTGGCCGGGTCGGCTCGGCGTCGTGGCGGGGTCGGCTCGGCCGGGCCGGACGGAGCGGCTCGACACCGGCTCGGCACCGGCTCGGAGAGCGCCCGGAGCGGCTCGTCCGGCCACCCGGGCCGCTCCCGGCCCGGCCGGGATCATGCCCCCTCGGAGCCGCCCGATCGGCATTGTCAGTGCCGACCGTCATGATGGGATACGTCGTCGGCGATGATGCGCGGGTCTGTGGCGACGGGCCGGCCTGCGGTCATGCGGTTGGGGAGGTGCAGTGGCGGCGTACGACTGCGAGGTGCTGGTGATCGGTGCCGGCATCGTCGGACTCTCTACGGCGTACGCGATCACGCGTGCCGCGCCCGGCACGCGCGTGGTCGTCCTGGAGAAGGAGTCCGGTCCGGCCCGCCATCAGACCGGGCGCAACAGCGGCGTGATCCACAGCGGCATCTATTACCCGCCCGGTTCGCTCAAGGCCCGCTTCGCCCTCCAGGGCTCGGCGGAGATGGTGAAGTTCTGCACCGAGCAGGACATCCCGCACGAGGTCACCGGCAAGCTGATCGTCGCCACCGACCGCAGCGAGCTGCCGCGGCTGCACGGCCTCATCCAGCGCGGCCGCGAGCACGGCCTGCCGGTGCGCGAGCTGGGCCCCGCCCAGATAGCCGAGTACGAACCCGAGGTGCGCGGCCTGGCCGCCATCCATGTCGGCACGACCGGCGTCTGTGACTTCGGCGCCGTCGCCCGCCGCTTCGCCCGTCTCGCCGAGGACGCCGGCGCCCGGATCCGGTACGGCTCCGAGGTGACGGCCATCGGCCGCCGCCCCGGCCGGGTGGCGGTCCGTACGTCCGACGGCACGGTCCACCGCGCCCGCGCCCTGGTCAACTGCGCCGGTCTGCACAGCGACCGGATCGCCCGGCTGGCCGGCGACGCCCCGGGCATGCGGATCGTCCCGTTCCGCGGCGAGTACTTCACCCTCGCCCCGGACCGCGCCTCCCTGGTCCGCGGGCTGGTCTACCCGGTCCCCGACCCGGCCTTCCCCTTCCTCGGCGTGCATCTGACCCGCGGCATCGACGGCGCCGTGCACATCGGCCCGAACGCCGTCCCCGCCCTGGCCCGCGAGGGCTACGACTGGCGCACCCTCCACCCCGCCGAGCTGGCCGGCACCCTCGCCTACCCCGGCTCCTGGCGGATAGCCCGCCGCCACTGGCGCTACGGCGCCGGCGAGCTGCACCGTTCGCTGTCCCGGCGCGCCTTCGCCGACGCGGTCCGCCGCCTGCTCCCGGCCGCCCGCGAGGAGGA
Source organism: Streptomyces sp. P9-2B-2 (assembly GCF_030406865.1). Lineage (NCBI taxonomy): Bacteria > Bacillati > Actinomycetota > Actinomycetes > Kitasatosporales > Streptomycetaceae > Streptomyces > Streptomyces sp. P9-2B-2. The sequence goes on from NZ_CP129126.1 coordinate 4,243,860, forward strand.
CCTGCTCCCCTCCCCGGCCGGCGTCCGCGCCCAGGCCGTCCTCCCCGACGGCACCCTCGTCGACGACTTCCTCTTCGCCGACTCCCCCGGCATGATCCACGTCCTCAACGCCCCGTCCCCGGCCGCGACGGCTTCCCTCCCCATTGGGCGGGAGGTGGCGCGGAGAGCGCTGGGGCTGGTGGGGGCAGGGCAGCGCCCTACGGGCTGAGCACCCGGCGGCGTACGGCCCGTACGGCCCGTACGGCTGACGCAAACGGCTCCCGGCCTTCCGCTCGCCCCGGAAACCAGGAGAACGGAGAGGCCGGGAGCCGGAAGCGCCCGCGCGTCGGGGGCCGTCAGCCGATCGTGGCCTTGAAGGCCTGGATGCTGGACTTGTCGTGGTTGAGGCCCTCGCCCTGGATGAAGAGCGTGTTGGTGTGGCCGTCCCAGGCCAGCGACATGAGCTCCGGGGAGCCCAGCGCGTGCTTCGGGTCGTAGACCGTGCCCAGCACCTTCTCCTTGCCGTCACGCACACCGATCGAGACCAGCACCGGGTCCTGGCCGGGGGTGCCGGTGTCCGGCGCGTCGGTCACCGCGATCAGCCCCTCGGTGTCCAGAGCGGCGGACGCCGCGGACCGCTTCTTCCACAGCAGTTCGCCGGTCTTCAGGTCCACGGCAGCGATGCCACCGGAGCCGTAGCCGGACACCAGCACCTGCTCGTCCTCGTCGACGAAGGTGTCGCGGGGCTTGAGGCTCAGGTCCTTCAGCTCACCTGAGAGCTGGAAGGTCTTGTCCGGCTTCCCTTCCTTCGTATAGGTGGAGAGGGTGCCCTCGGCATCGATCACGTTGGCTTCTTCGCTCATGCGGATCGTCAGCGGCCGGTCGGACAGGATCTGCCCGACTGCCCGGCCGTCGCCCGTCACCGTCGAGTGGATGCCGCTGTACTCCAGGTCCTGGAGGGCCAGTTGCTTCTTCGGCTTCGCGTCGGAGCAGTCACTGCCCACGGCCCGGTACTGCGGGCTCAGCCCCACCGTGGTGGTGCAGTCGTGGCCGCGCGCGGTCAGCTCCCAGACCTTCGCGCCACCGGTGATGGTGAAACCGGCGTAGGTGTCCCCGATCGCGACGGCGACGACCTTCGAGTTCACCACCATCTGCGGGGTGTCCTCGGTGTTCCCGCCCTTGAGGTTCTTCGACCAGAGCGTCCGGCCGGTGTCCGTGTCGATGACGGAGAGGAAGGAACAGTCGTCGCCGCCCGCGTCGAAGACCACGGCGCCCACGCCGTCCTCGCTCGGTTCCTTGGACATGGCGCAGACCTCGCCCGCGCCCTTGGGCGTCTTGGCCGTCCACTGCTTCTTACCGGTCTTGCGGTTGTAGGCCCGTACACCCTGGGCGTCTCCGAAGACGACGTCGTCGTTGTTGAACCACATCGAGCGCAGGTTGTTCTCGCCCTGCCCCTCGCGGTCGGACGCGGGCGACGGCGCCTCCCACAGCCGCGGCATGGCATTCGCGGGCCGGTCCGCGGCCGGGTCCGCGGAGTCCTCCCCCGAGAGGAGGAAGTACCCGCCGACACCGGCCCCGATGAGCAGGACCATCACGATCACCAGGATGAGCGCCACGGGCGGCCCGCTCCGCCCCGCGCCGGGAGGCTGCCCCGGGCCGCCCGGGAACGGTGCCGCCACGGGACCGCCGGGAAACGGCGGCTGCCCCGGGAACTGCCCGGGTGCCTGGCCCTGCTGCGGGTACGGCGGCTGCTGGCCTCCCGCGTAGCCCTGAGGAGGCGGCCCCTGGGGCCGGCCTACGGGCGGCGGAAAGTGCGGGCCACCGGGTCCGGGCTGTCCCTGCGGCTGATACCCGGGGCCTCCCATGTACGGACCGGGCTGCTGTGCCTGTGACGGGACGGGCGGTGCGGGGTGGCCGGGTGCGGGCTGGCCCGGTGCGGGGTGGCCGGCGGGTGGGATTCCCGCGGCCCCCTGACCCGCCGGAGGCGGCCCCTGCGGATATTCAGCGTTTCCCTGGCCACCCTGCGACACGATGAACAGACCCCCTGGTTTGGTTTTGCCACGACGACCCCGCATCGTATGCACGCCGCTACTTACCGCGCCAACCTCCATTTCACCGAGGATTTCCCCCCTTCCGCCCCGCCATCGCCTGGGAAGTCTGGGTTCGCCGCCGGCCCCTCCGCCGCCTCCTGCCGCCCCCGTAGAATCGGACGCACTGTGTCCGAGAACCCCACCACTCACGCCCCCGCCGCCGCGGAATCAGACGCTCCGGAAGCCGTCCGGACCACCGCCCCCCGGGAACCCGCCGCTCAGGAAGCACCCGACCTCGGGGCCACCGCGGTCTCGGCCGCCGCCCCCCGGCGCGGCGAGCCGATGTTCCCCGACGGGACGGGGCCCGCGGCCGACCCCGCGGGCTCCCATCACGAGCGGCGGATCCGCTCCTTCCAGCCGCGCCGCAGCCGGGTCTCGCCCAGCCAGGCCGATGCGCTGCGCCGCCGGTGGGCGACCTGGGGACTGGACATCGACGGGCTCTCCCGTATCGATCTCGACGCCTTCTTCGACGGGCGGCCGGTCGTCCTGGAGATCGGCTTCGGCATGGGCGAGGCCACGGCACAGATGGCCGCCGCCGACCCGGACACCGGCATCCTCGCCTGCGATGTGCACACCCCCGGACAGGGCAATCTGCTCGGTCTCGCAGAGCGGAACGGCCTGTCCAACATCCGGGTGGCCAACGGTGACGCGATCATCCTGCTGCGCGAGATGCTGGCCCCCGCCTCCCTCGCCGGTCTGCGCATCTACTTCCCCGACCCCTGGCCGAAGAAGCGCCACCACAAGCGGCGCCTCATCCAGCCGGAATTCCTCGCCCTGGCGACGACCCGGCTCGCGCCCGGCGCCCTGGTCCACTGTGCGACCGACTGGGAGCCGTACGCCGAGCAGATGCTGGAGGTGCTCTCCGCCGAGCCGACGCTGGAGAACCTCCACCAGGGCTTCGCGCCGCGGCCGGACTTCCGCCCCCTCACCCGGTTCGAGGGCCAGGGGCTGGACAAGGGACATATCGTCCACGACCTCCTCTTCCGCCGCCGCGACACATAGCGCGAAGCCCCCTCGTTAGGGTCGATGGGTGTACCCGTCCCAGCCGCCCCCGTACCCGCCCCACGCGCCCGCCCCGCCCCCGTACACACCGCATACGCACCAGCCGGCCGCCGCGCATGCCCGCCGCCGGACGGCGCCCTGGCGCAGCAAGACCCTCCGGGCGGTCGCCCTGGTGTCGCTGCTGGCGCTCTCCGGCGTGATCATCATCGGCATGGTCCGCCAGGAGACCGGCACGGAGGGTTTCCTGGTCGGACTCGGACTGGCCGTCTTCCCGGTACCGCTCCTGGTGGCGGCGTTCTGCTGGCTCGACCGCGTCGAACCCGAGCCCTGGCGCAACCTCGCGTTCGCCTTCACCTGGGGTGCCTGTGCCGCCACCCTGGTCGCGCTCCTCGCCAACGGCTTCGCGACCGACTGGCTGGCCGCCAATATCGCGTCCACCTCGCCCTCCGAGGCCGAGGCCTGGGGTGCGACGGTGATCGCCCCGGTCGTCGAGGAAGTGGTCAAGGCCGCCGCCGTGCTCTTCCTCTACCGCTTCCGGCGGCGCGACTTCGACGGCATCACGGACGGCATCGTCATCGCCGGCATCACCGCCACCGGTTTCGCCTTCACCGAGAACGTCCTCTACCTGGGCAACGCCTTCGGCAAGGATCAGTCCCTGGGCCACTCCGGCCTGGACTCACTCACCGCCGGCACCTTCTTCCTCCGCATCATCGTCTCCCCCTTCGCCCACCCGCTCTTCACCATCCTCACCGGCCTCGCGTTCGGCATCACCGCCACCCGCTACCCCCGCCGCCGCGCCGCCCGCCGCGCCCTCGCCCTCCTCGGCCTGCTCACCGCCGTCCTCCTGCACGCCATCTGGAACGGCGCCTCCTCCCTGGGCGACCCCGGCTTCCTCATCGTCTACGGCCTCTTCATGGTCCCCGTCCTCATCACCCTGACCTGGCTGGCGATCTGGGCCCGCAACCAGGAACTGCTCTCCCTGCGCGGATACCTCGCCCCCTACATCACGGCCGGCTGGCTCACCCCCACCGAACCCACCGCCCTCTCCTCCCTCAGAACCCGCGCCCTGGCCCGCGACCTGGCCCGCCGCACCCAGGGCCCCGCCGCCGCCCGCGCCGTCACCGAATACACCACCATCGCCACCGCCCTCTCCTTCCACCGCCGCCGCGCCCACCTCATGGGCCCCACCCCGGACTTCGCCAGCCGGGAACGGCATCTGCTGACGCATCTGCGGGAGTACCAGGCTTGGGGGCGGGGGGCGTTGGTGGAGGCTTGGGGGGCGCAGCAGGAGCGGTAGGGCCTGCCGCGCGCGTAGCCGTACGGGCCTCAGCGGGCCGTCCTACTCGGTGAATCGCTCAGCCCAGCGCGCGCGATGCTGACGCACGCAGTCCACCTTGACCTGGTGTTCCTTGGCCATGGTCAAGGCCCCTACGAATCGCTGTGTGAGGCCATCAAACACATCGAGATCATCACTGAGCTGAAGCGCTCCTCGATCAAAGAGGGCATGGCAGTTCGCACAGAGACAGAGCACATTCCACAGTTCATCCGGGCCACCGTGGGGTTTGCCCAGTGCATGGATATGAGCCGCTTCGCTATACGCCTCGCCACCGGGCGACACCACCAGTCGGCAATCACAGATCTGACAGGTGTTGTCGTAGATCTCCTTCACCCGCCGGGCCACCTTGGAGTCACGGATCAGCCGCTCGTACGCGACGATTCGACGCAACTGCTCTTCGGTGGTGGTGTCCGCACTCTCCCCCGGCGAGACGGGGTGCGGCCGTGCCGACTCCCCCGGTGCCAACTTGAGCAGCCGGAACTGACAGACGCGGAAACCTTCCTTCCCGACTGTCGTCCAGTGCTCCGCGACGCGAAACAGCCCGCAGTACTCATAGCCCCCCGTCGCACGGGGTCGCTTCTTTCCCCGAATTTTTAGACCGCGTACCACTCGCACCGGGTGCCCCAGTCCCTCATTGAGCAGCAAGCCGGCATTACCCGGCGCCGCCAGGGATTGGTCTGCGTAGAGGCGACCGGTATCCCTGTCGCGACCGCCCTCACCTGTGTAGATGATCTCTTGCTCGCCGTACTCATCGTCGATATACCCGCCGGAGAGAACGATGGAATCGACGCCCTCATGCGCGGTACCAGAGATGCCCTGGCCAGACCGACGATGGACACCGGCTGCGTGCAACTCTGTGTGTCCCGCGAACCACTGCCCCTCCTCGACGTCCTGCGGAGGGCCAAAACGGACTGGGTTGGATGACCGCGCCTTCGCCATAGCCGAATCCTGTCAACCCATCGCCTCCCATGGCGCGCGCCTCCAGGGGGTGTGGTCAGCACCACACCCCCTGAAGGGCTGCCTAGAAGGTTCGGCTAGACGCTCAGGCCTTCAGCGGCTCATCCGCCATACGGACACACCTGCGTTATTCAGTTCTGTTGCCTCGCCCTCCAGCCTCCGCTGCCTCATCGCCACCATGTGCGGGAATCCTGGCGCCACGGCTTTCAGCAACGCGTAACGCGTCGCTGAGGGCCTCTGTCAACCGGCGGACGAGGAAGCGAAGTTCATGGTGCGTGACCTTGCTGTCATTAAGCAGTTCGCGCGCGAAGTCGAGAAGGTCGCTTCCCATGTCGAGCTGCATCTGCTCCATATCGTCAGCAAGGCGCGACAAGAGCCCTGTCCCGTCGGTGGACAGGTAGCAGGGGTGGCCCGCTGAGTTCGGCCAGGGCAGCAGACGCAGCAACTGCCGAACACTCATCAGCCCGCCCCCTTCATGGCGCAGCGCGCTCCGGCGCCGGTGTCCACGTGACGGGCAATGACCTGTACGTCCCGTCGTCGCGGCTGTAGTGGCCTGCGCCGACCCGATGGAGGTAGCAGTGCCCGCAAAATGGGTTCGAAGATTCGGGCGATACAGTGCGACACGTTGACCTGCTTTCTCAGGTTGGCCCTGCCCCCGGACCGTGTGGAGCGGTCGCGGGGGTCTTCGTACGGTCAGGCGAGACTGACCGTACGGCCATCTGGAGAGCGTCAGGGGCACAGTTTGTACCCCTTCATTTATGCGGCCAACGCACCAATCTTCACGGCGAGTTCGCTTGCCCTACGCCGTTGCGCTGGGCTCCTCGACTCGGTCTCTTCCAAGACGATCCGCCGCGCGTATCCGTTGTAGCGGATGGTTTCGGGAGCGGCCTGGTGGGCCTTGTCCAGAACTGCCAGAGCAGTTTCGGCCTGGCCGTCGAGGTAGTAGCCACGCGCCTCTTCAATACGGTGGCGAGCGCTCCGCGGCCGCGACGGGATGAGCGTCACGTCTGCGGCAGCGGCTTGTCTGACGCTTTCACCGCCTGCGTGCAGCTCCACGGCTACGGTCACCGCGTGAGCACCCATGATCGCCCTGGAGAACGAGGTCACGGGGTGGAAATAGTTCGCGGGAAGTCGCCCTGCCATGGACCGCGCGACATCCCAGTAGCGCCAGGCGGTGCCGGCGTCTCCTCGTCGGGCCGCGGTATATCCGGCCTCGAAGTTCAGCGCCCCCGTGATGGCAAGTACGTCATCGTCGGCTTCAGGAAGGAGGGGTTCGAGGTAGCGGAGAGTCGCCAGGTTTACGGCGTCGGCGGCGTCGTAGTGCGCGGGACCACTGTCGCGATGTGCCTGTGCCGCAAGCCACGCCGCGACGCCGATGGTGTGTGGATCCTCGGATTCTTGCGCGGAGACCAAACCGCGCTCCACTACCCGCCACAGCAACGGTGCGTCAGATTGGTAAGCGAGGAAGAACTGGCTGAGGCTGTAGACCTCGGACAACACGGACTGTGCAGCCCTTCTTTCCGTTCCCGACTCCGCTTGAGCCAAAGAGGCTTGAGCGTCGCGGATGAGGCGCGGGAGCAGTTCGCCGATCACGTCGCGGTGATGGGGAGCAGAGTGTCGGGCCTGCCACGCATGGGCGATGCGGTACTTCAGATGTGCGGCGGACGGGGCCTGGCGCACGGTCGTCAGCGGGTACTCGTTGAGGGCGTCCCGTACGTGCGGAAGGCGGGCGTGGCCGGGACCCGCGAAGAGCGAGATCGCCGTCGCGTGCTCACCAACGAGATCGGCAAGGTTCGGTACGCGGAGAGCCTCAGCGATCCGCAGAACCATAGGGAGCTTCGGCATCTGGAGCCGTCCCCCCTCAACTTGCTTTACCCAGCTCGGCGACTTGCCCAATAGCCCAGCAAGGACGGTCCGGCTCATGCCGCGGCGGAGGCGAAGCACCTGCATTCGCTGGCCAAACGCGATCGGCTCGTAAGGCAGTTCCGGAGTAGCGTCAGATGACACGTTCGGCCCCTCTCTGCACACTCAACGTCACTGCCAGCGTACGTGTTCAGCATGAACTCGTTGCCGTGCTTGCCAAGTCACAATGCTGCGGCACGCCCCTCTGCCGCCGATGGTGCGACGTAGAGTCAGCAGAAGAACAGGCTCAGTTGTTTGATTGCAGAAGGGCTTAGTGATGGCTGGTATTCCGACCGCAGCAGTAACCGCCACCGGCCTAGTAGGCGGCTACGCCGTAGCCCGCTGGACCAAGAAGCGCCCCCTGGGCGGAGTGGCACTGGCGGCGGCCGGGGCCGTGGCGGCGCGGGAGTGGCAGCGCAAGGCGGGGAATGTGACGGCGGCCGCGTTGAGCGGGGTGTACGTGGCGGCGTTTGCCGGGTCGCATCCGTTGGCGAAGAAGATCGGGGCGTGGCCTTCGGTGTTCGCGGTGGCGGGTGGGGTGGCCGCTGCGTCGTGGGCCGTGGTGGATCGCCGGAAGTAGGACGGAGGAGGGGGAGGAAGCGGGCGGACGGTCGCGCTTCGCTCTCTCCCCCTCAGGGACTGGGTCAGGCGGAAGCCTCGTCCAGCAGCTTGAGTTCGTCCTCCGTAAGCGCCACATCCCCCACCGCCAGCAGAGCCGGGAGTTGGGACACCGTCCGGGCGCTCGCGATCGGCGCCGCGACGGTGGGCCGGCCGGCGAGCCAGGCCAGGGCGACGGTGGCGAGTTCGGCCCCGTGGGCGGCGGCGACGGTGTCGAGGGCCTGGAGGACGCGGCGGCCGCGGTCGGTGTCCACGTACTTGGCGGCGCCTCCGGAGCGGGCGCTGTCGACGTGGGTCCCCGGGCGGTACTTGCCGGTCAGGAAGCCGGAGGCGAGGGCGTAATACGGCACGGCGGCCAGGTCGTGGCGGGCGGCGACCTCGGCGAGTTCGCCTTCGTAGGTGTCGCGGGAGACCAGGTTGTAGTGGGGCTGGAGGGCGACATAGCGGGCCAGGCCCTCGCGGGCTGAGCAGGCCAGGGACTCCTCCAGGCGCTGCGCCGAGATGTTGGAGGCGGCGATCTCGCGGACCTTGCCGGCCCGGACGAGGTCGTCGAGGGCGGTGAGGAACTCCGGGACCTCGACCGACTCGTCGTCGTAGTGGGTGTAATAGAGGTCGATGTAGTCGGTGCGCAGACGGGTCAGGGAGGCGTCGACCGCGGACTTGATGGTGGCGGGGGACAGGCCCTTGTAGCCGGGGAGGGCGCCGACCTTGGTGGCTATGACGACCTCGGAGCGGTTGCCGCGGGAGGCCAGCCAGTTGCCGATGACGGTCTCGGATTCGCCGCCCTTGTTGCCGGGGACCCAGTGCGAGTAGGCGTCGGCGGTGTCGACGAAATTGCCGCCGCCCGCCACATACGCGTCGAGGACGGCGAAGGACGTGGCTTCGTCGGCCGTCCAGCCGAAGACATTGCCCCCGAGGGACAGCGGGGAGACGGAGAGCGAGCCGAGGGGCTTGCGGGTGCTGCGGGCGCCTGGGGTGCTGTGTGTCGCGGTCATACGTCGTTGCAGCGCCGGGGGAAGAGGAGTTATTCCTTCCTCTTCCCCCGAACGACAACTCCCCTCGGGCCCTTACGGGTTGAGGGTGCAGTTCAGGCTTCGAGGCCCTCGGTCACACATTGAGCCCATGATCGCGCAGCCACGGCATCGGGTCGATCGGGTCGCCGGCGCCGGGGCGTACCTCCAGGTGGAGGTGGGGGCCGGTGACGTTGCCGGTGGCGCCGACGCGGCCGATGACGTCGCCGGTGCTGACCTTGCCGGAGGTCTTCACCATCGAGGAGAGGTGGCAGAACCAGAGTTCGGTGCCGTCGTCGAGGGTGAGGACGATGCGGTAGCCGTACGAGCCGGCCCAGCCGGCCTGGGTGATGGTGCCGGAGTGCACCGCCTTGATGGGGGTGCCGGTCGGCGCGGCGAAGTCCTGTCCGGTGTGGTCGGCGGCCCAGCGGTCGCCGGCCTGGCCGAAGCCGGCGGTGAGCGTGTAGGAGGACACGGGGGTGATGAAGCTCTTCGCCAGTTTGGCGAGGCGTTCGGCCTCGGCCTTCCGTCGGGCCGCTTCCTCCGCCTTGCGCTTGGCCTCCATCTCGGCCGCCTTCTTGGCTGCTGCGGCCTTCTCGGCCGACTTCTGGTGGGCGGCGGCTTCCGCTGCGGCCTGCTGGACAGCGGCCTTCTCGGCGGCCTCGCGGGCCTCCTGCTCGGCGGTGCCCTGCTGCGCGTCGGCCTGCTGGAGGATGCGGCTGCGCAGCGCCTCACCGGCGCCCGCGGCGTTCCCCGTGTCCGCGCCCGTCCCCATGGAAGCGGCGGTGGCCGTGCCGTCGGCGGGAGCCGAGGCGGCGTCGGCGGCCGCGGAGCCGTCGTCGGATATCAGGTCGCCGATGCCGGGAAGCTCCTTGGCATCCGGCAGTTTCTCGGAGAGGTCGTCGGCCATGCCGCCGACGTCGGGCATCGAGATCGGCACCGGCGGACGGCCCTCGGCCGAGGCCATGCCGCTCGCGCCGACCGCCGCGATGACGCCGACACCCAGGACGGTGCCGCTGCGGGCGAATCCGCCGCCGCGCTGCTTGGCGACGCGGTGCTTGCCTCGAACGGAACGGGTGGATTCCTCGGTGGGATTCCATTCCTCCCACGGTCCGTCGCCGTCATCGACACCGGGGCCGGGGAAGGCACCTCGGTCATCGAGCTCGTAGGCGGACGGGTCCACGGGGGTAGGCCTGTTGGACGCCACGGGGGCGCACTCCTTTCCTTCCTTCTCGCCTACCGGGTTAGCTGACGGGTTCGGAGCAGGAAGGTCTCCTACGGACGCCCACTGGCGGAGGGCGTCCGATTCACCCCAAGGAAGTGGTTCCCCGGTTCCCTAGGTGCAGTTCGAAGTGCTTGGGGGTGCGTGAAAAGCGCGTGCGGGATTCGGCGTCGGCGCGCGGTGCCGCCTCGGGCGACGGCTGGGACGACCGCGCTGCGTTATCGGACAGTAATAGAGACGGCGACCGAATTCCAAGCGTTCCCACGAATCCGTATGCGCTCCGCGCAAGCCGCCGCGCGGCCTTTTCGGCCAGCAGGGCAGCAATCCGGGCGAGTCGGCCCGCCACCTCTAAACGATCTCCCGCGGATTGTGTGCCAGTTGTTATGCACAGGGGTGCCCCTCAGTTACGGAGGGTGAGAGCAGTAACGTCGGATCATGGTCGTCAACGTCGGGAACACCGGGAACGCCGGACGGGCTGCCGGTAACGCGTGGGGAGTGGCGGAGCGGTACCGGGAGTTCTCCTGGTGGGAGGCGCGCGGCCGGTCGGACGCACACGAGGAGCTGAGCGCGCGGATCAGCCAGGACCCGGAGTTCTGCGATCTGCTGTCCGGCTCGCTGCCCGCCGGCAGCAAACAGCAGCCGGACCTCCTGCTCGCCGCCGTCCGCTACCTCGACGGCCCGCACGCCGAAATGGGCCCGCGCGGTGCGGCCGCGTACGGGCGCTGGCGCGAGTGGACGATCCGGCACTGGGACGAGGTGCGCGCGGTGATCATGCAGCGCGCCGCCCAGACCAATGAACCGGCCCACTGCGCCCCCCTGCTGCCGCTGCTCGCCCGTCTGCCGCAGCCGCTGGCGCTGCTGGAGGCCGGCACGTCCGCGGGGCTGTGTCTGCACCCCGGCCGCTACCGCTACCGGTACGAGGCCGACGGCGAGGACGGCGCGGGCCACCGGGCGGGCGGCGTCCTCCGGGCCGAGCTGGGGGCCCCGGAGAGCCCGCTGGTGTTGACCTGCCGTACGGGAGGGGCGGCCGACGAGCTGCCCGAACGGCTGCCGCAGATCGTCTGGCGGGCCGGCATCGACCTGGACCCGCTCGACCCGGTGGACGAACGGGACGATCTGCGCTGGCTCCAGGCGCTCGTATGGCCGGGCGACGAGGAACGCGCGGCCCGGCTGTCCGCGGCCGTCGACGCGGTACGGACGGCGCCGCGGCCGCGGATGGTGCGCGGCGACCTGATCGACGAGCTGCCCGCGCTCGCCGCCGAGGCACCGCCCGAGGCGACGCTGGTCATCTTCCACAGCGCCGTGCTGCCTTATCTCCCGCCCGCCCGCCGCGAGGAGTTCGTGCGCCTCGTACGGTCGCTGCTCGACGGGCGGCCCGGCGGCGGCCACTGGATCTCCCACGAGCACCACTCCGTGCTGCCGTGGATCACCGACTCCGCACCCCACGCGCCCCGCCCGGACGACACCCTGCATCTGACCCTCGCACTCGACGGCCGCCCGGTCGCACTCACCGGCCCCCACGGGCAGAGCCTGCACAGCCTCTCCGGCGCGAGGGACAGCCTGCGGCGCTGAGCGGGCTCGGGGCCCCCTACGCCCCCATGGGCCGCTGCACCGCCAGCAGCGCCATGTCGTCGGCCGGCGCACCGCCCGTATGCCGTGCCACATCCTCGACGAGGGTGTCCACGAGGACGTCCGGGCCGGGGAAGCGGCAGCCGCGCAGTTTGCCCGACGGGTTGTAGTAGCGGCCGAGCAGGTCCCGGGCCCCGGTCACCCCGTCGGTGAAGAAGAGCAGCAGGGCCCCGGCCGGGAAGAACGACTCGTCCGGCCGGTCCGGCCGGCTCGCCATCTCGCCCAGCCCGAGGGGCGGCGCCGGCGCCTCGGGGAGCAGTTCGCGCAGCCCGCCGTCCGGGGTGAGCAGCAGCGGGGACGGGTGCCCCCGGTTGAGCACCCGCAGAACGGACTGCCCGTCGGCGGGGATCTCGGCCAGTACGGCAGTGGTGAACCCCTCGGCCTGCTCCACCCCCTCGCACCGCCCGCCCTCCCGCCGCAGCGCCCGCTCCAGCCGGCCCGCCACCGCCCCCAGGGTGCGCTCCTGTTCCGCCGCCTCACGGAAGGCGCCGATGACGATCACCGCGGTCCGCACCGCGTCCAGCCCCTTGCCCCGTACGTCGCCGACCAGCAGCCGTACGCCGTGCGGGGTCTCCTGCACCGCGTAGAGGTCACCGCCGCTCCGGTCCGCCACCCGCGCGCCCACATAGCGGGCGGCGATGGCGAGCCCGGCGAGCCGTTCGGGCGGCGTGGGCAGGACGGCGCGCTGGGCGGCCGCCGAGACGTCCTGTATGGCGGCCGGGCGGATGTCGGCGCTCCGGACGACCCGGTTGATGCCGACGGCCGACAGGGCGACAACAAGGACCAAGGCGGTCTCCGTCACCGACTCGCCGTGGTCCTGCGCGGCGCCGCTGCGGTAGAGGACGACCCAGATCTCGCCGAGCACGGCGGCCAGGGCCGTGAGAACGGTGCCGCGCAGTGCGTAGAGCGGCGCGGCGACCAGTGGGGCGGCCGAGAAGAAGGGGGCGGCGGTGTATCCGGCGGGCGTCCCCACGCCGAAGGCGACGCCGCCGACGATCAGGAGGACCGGAAGCCGGCGCACCAGCAGTCGGCCGGACCACACCAGCCGGGCACGGCGCTCCCCGTCGCCCTCGGGGGGCGCCTCACCTCGGAGCATCCGCACCGGCCTCGCCCCACTCCCGCCCGTCCGTACGGGACCGTCGTGCCGGTCGCCTCGACGTCCCCAGGCTTGCCGGTACGGGCCGGGACGGCGACTCGTCGGGGGCCGGACGGGTCACGGGACCGGCCGGGGGAGGCAGCACGCGGGCGGCCGAGGAAGCCCGGGCGGAAGCAGCGGCCGCCGCGCCCGCCTGAAGTCCCCCAAGCTCGTTCCGGTCAAAGGCACTTGAGGCCCGCCCCACACCCCGCTCACGCCCGAGGGCCCGGACCGCAATCGGTCCGGGCCCTCGGGGCACTCCATCCGGCGGACGGTCTCGCCGTCCCGCTTCTGGTGGGCCATCAGGGGCTCGAACCCTGAACCAATGGATTAAAAGACCCGACGAACCTGGGACCGACGGTCCCAGGTAGTCCACCGGAGTCCAGTTCTCCCTGGTCACAGCACCTACAGCTGACGCCAGGTCCAGCGCCGGACCGGCCTGTGTCACGCCGTCCGCTCACGCATCGCTCACGCATGGCGGACGGCTGACCAGGCATTCGGCGCAGCGCCTTATCCGTAGGTATCGCAAGTCAGGCAGCGACGGGTCGCCACTCGCCCGGTGTTGCCCTCGGTGGCTCGCAGCGGCTGCGACTCCGAGATGCGGGACCAGGCATCGGGATCGGGGCCGGCCACCCAGCCGAACTTCGGCCCAGCGATTTCGCTGTCGGAGAGGTGGTTGCAGCCGGGCAGGTGGGCGTTCCCCGCGGGCGACACGATGATGGCGTGGGGCGGCTGCCCGGGGCGGCTGGCCTGTTTCGGTGCTTGGCCGCCAACCATGCGAGGAGCCACACCCTCGGACGGGCAGGCGCACCCCGCCCCGATGATGAGATCACAGCGATCGCAGCGCTGTTCCGTCACGGCCTGTCGTCCTCTCCTGTCGGATGCCCGGCTCCTCACCCAAGTCCCGTGAGACGAGAGCTGGTGAAGTCGGATCACCATCCCACCTTCCTCAGCCCCAGTCCGGCGATTGCTTCGTGTGCCTCCGGAACCCTCTGCCGCCCCCGTAATGACTGGTTGCCAAGCAGCTTTGGCCACGCGACGCGGACCTATCCTGTGCCCTGAGCTTGGGAATCAAGGGGGCATGAGTGCTCGATATGGTCTCTGACCTGGGAAAACGATGCTGAGTCCGCCTGTTCGGGAGGGCTCTTGAGCACCGTTTATGACCGTTGTTGACCGTGCTGGAGGGCACGGTTGGGGCACGAGGCGGTAGGTGCGATGACAGGACCGCCCCGACGGCGGCCAGCGGCCGCCACCGGGGTGGACAAGACGAAGCAGCTGACCGTGACGGCCAGATCGCGCATCCACGGCTGGACCAGCAGCGACTTCCTGAGCTGGTCGAACAACTGCAGAGATCACACCTGGTCGAGGCCGACCGTACCGGACCGTGTGGGTCGCCCCTCGCCTGCGTCAGATCTTCAATTCGGCGCGCAGGACCGCCCGGTGACGGTGGTCAGTTCGCTGCCACTGTCACTGCCACGGTCTGGTCCTCGTGTGCCAGCAGTTGCTGCAGTTGCTTCCTCTCGGCGTGCAGGCCCTCGAAGAGCGCGGTCCGCAGTTCGTCGGGGAGCGAGCCGATCGAGTATTTCGTCAGACGCGATGCGTCGCACCATTCGAGGAGCCCACGGTCCGCAAACCACCGCAGGAGCAGGTCATCGAGGTGCGCACTGCTGCGGAGCCAGTCCAGGGCGGTGTTGGGGTGAGGCGCGGCGACGCATATCCGGTTCTTCTCGGCGTCGTCCTCATATGTTGCCTCGACGTGGGCGGCGAAGGCGGCGCTGAACACCTGCTGGCACGGGACGAGCGTCTGCAACGTGATGCGGGAGCCACTGAACATCGGCACCACCGGCCGCGCCTCGAGGCCGTCCGCGGTGCAGTCGATGTAGAGGGTTCCGGGGCGGGCGGGGACGGTCGCCCCGCCGAGTTCCACCGTGTCGGCGCCGATGCGCCGGACCCTGCCGTGGCGGACGATGTCGGTGATCCGCCGGAGCTGTTCGAGTTCGGTCCGGCTGACGGTCGCGCAGCGATACGCCGTCGGCGTGACGTCGGAAGACAGCCTCAGCAGGAGGCCGCCGGCTTCCAGCCGCTGAAAAAGCTCCTCGACCGTGCGGGATTCCAGCACCGCGCGGATGCGAGCGGTGAACGACTCGGCGTCGCTCGCGGCGGACTCCGGTCCGGGCTGGATCTGAGCACGGTCGAGCAGCCACGAGTCGCGCGGCATGATCCAGGTGATGCCGGACGGGTCGACGCCATGCTGCAGAAGCCACAGGCACGCGTCGATGCCCGTCTTTCCCGCTCCCACCACGGTGTAGTGCGATGCCTGCTGCTCCAGGGCCGGCAGCTGGTTGGGGGTGATCAGCCGGACCCCGGAAGCCACCTCGTACTTCGGCGGGCACATCGCAGGAACCGTGACGTTCATGTAGGTGGCGTCCACGGTCCGCCGACGCACGCGGATGTCGAACTCGCCACCGGAGACGAGGGAGTGACACCGCTGGACATCCGGTCGCGCGGGATCCGCGCCGTCGTAGTGGGACATGGGGAAGTACGAGACACGACCGCTGGGCAAGAGGGTTTTGCGCATCACCTGGTCGAAATAGGTGAGGATCTCATCGGACGACGCCAGCTCGTGGAGTCCCGCGTTCCAGCCGTCCTGGTCCACTTCGTCTGTTCCCAGTTCACGGGAATTGACGCCGTAGAACGACGAAGGCTGATGCAGCCGCACGAACGGGTAGGCGACCGTCCAGTGGCCACCGGGCCGACCGTAGCGATCGACGATGGCCACGGTCGCGTCCGTCTCGGTCAACAGAGTGTCGGCGAAGGCCATGCCCATGGCTCCAGCCCCGACGATCAGGTAGTCAACCTCGATTATTTCCCGCTCTGACAACGTATTTCCTCTTTCTGGTGTGGGTGTGGAATTCGCCATCGCGCTGGCACAACGACGTTTTCGTCGCCGCTCACCAGTGCGTTTTTCTCCGCCGATTGCCCGTGCCTGCACGGCAGGACAGCGGCCCGTCTCGTCAGGACTCGCGTCCGAAGGCGGCTCGCAGTTCGGAGACGAAGAGGTGCGGAACCTCAAGGGAGGGGAAGTGCCCGCCACGGTCCAGGACGTTCCAGTACCGCAGGTCCTCGAAGCGCGCCTCGACCCAGGCGCGGGGTGCTCGGAACGGCTCCTTCGGGAACCTCGACACCGCTGACGGGACAGTCACCGGACGCCAGTTCCGGGGCGGGAGGCTCTCCCAGTACAACCGCGCCGACGACGCGCCGCACGCGCCGAACCAATAGATCGCAGCGTTGTCCAGGAGCCGCTGACGGGACACCGCGTTCTCGGGGTGCCCGTCGCAGTCGGTCCACCCCTGAAACTTCTCCACGATCCACGCGAGTTGCCCGGCCGGGGAATCCGTCAGGCCGTACCCGAGCGTCTGGGGGCGCGTCGACTGCACAGTCATGTACCCGCGCTCGGCCGCCAGCACTTCCCTGGCCGCAGCCAGGTCCGCGCGCTCGGCGTCGCCGAGATCGTCCTCGGTGAACCCCGAGGGCGGCTGGACCGGCGGCATCGTCGTATGCAGCGCCTCGACACGGTCAGGGTGCCGGACTCCCAGTGCCGTCGTCACGAACGCACCCCAGTCGCCGCCCTGGGCAAGGAAACGTTCATAGCCGAGCCGGGTCATCAGCTCGGCCCAGGCATCGGCAATACGCTCGATCCCCCAGCCCGTCCCGGCCGGCTTGTCGGAGAAACCGAATCCCGGCAGCGAAGGCGCCACCACGTGAAATGCGGGTTCACCGGCCGGCGGATCGGCCAGCTCGTCGAGAATATCGAGGAACTCCACCACCGAACCGGGCCACCCGTGAGTCATCAGCAGGGGCCGCGCATCCGCACGAGGGGAACGGACGTGCAGGAAATGAATCCCCAGCCCGTCGATCACCGTGCGCCACTGGCCGCGGTCATTGAGCTCGGCTTCGAGCCGGCGCCAGTCGTACTCCTCCAGCCAGTAACGGCACAACTCCTGGACGTAGGAACGCGGAATCCCCTGTGACCAGTCATCGACCGTCTCGCCCTCGGGCAGCCGGACACGACGCAAACGGTCGCGCACATCCTCCAGCTCTTCGTCGGAAACGCCGAGCACAAAGGGCGCGACGGTATCGGAATCAACCACAATTACTCTCTCCCCCGCATCGCAGACACAGCGGCGATGCGGTCGTTGGGTTCTTGCATTGCCAGAAGCCGCTTTTGTGAATGCGCGGCCCAAAGGAGACCGGAGTGGGTTAGCTCGCGCATACCCGTAGGCCCCGCCCCGACGTCAGGAAGCCGGCGACGTCAGGCCCGACGCTCGGCGACGATCTACTCCACCGCGGGAGTTGGCGCATCCGGCGCACGGTGAACGGGCCGGTGAGCAGCCGCCGGAACCAGGTGCTCTCCGGCGGGCCCCTCAAGATGAACTTCAACCGTCATACGGTCGTGACTGCCGCAGCGGTGCCCTCCAAGGACACGTCGGTAGACGCGCCAACCCAGCAGTGCGCCGAGCGCGATGACAATCGGCCCGAGGACATCGACCGCGCCGAGGGCGACGGTCTGGCCGGACAGGAACAGCGGGATCTGGATCGCCAGCATCTTGAGATTCCCGGCGAGGACGACCAAGTTGCCTCTGGTGAGGGCCCGGCGGCGCACCCTGCACCGCCGCCAGCCGGTCCCTTCCTTCGTGATCAGCCCCACCACCACGCCCATCGGCGGCCATCCGAGCAACAGCATCACGGCCGACACCACGGCCATCACGGCGTGCAGCATCAGACTCGGCAGGAAGAAGCTGGTGGCCTGCCCGGTCCCTGCGGCCAGAGCACCCGCGACACACACGAGGCCGAGAGCCGCGAGGGCGCCCCACACAGGCTCTCTGCGCGCCGCTCGGTAGACGCAGACCGCGGCCCCGGCCGCGAGGGCAAGTGCCAGCGCGACGGCAAGCCGGTGGGAGAGCGCGAAGCTCAGGGTGAATCCGAAAACGGGCACAACATTGATCACTGCATTGCGTAGCCGATGGCGCATGGCGGACCGGATGGCGTCCTCACCACCGGCTTCGCCGTGTACTGCAGGGTCCACAACTGCTCCAGGCTCCTCGACAGTTTGCTGTTCGCTTCTTGGTGGGCCGCGGGCGCGGTGGGGTCAGCCGCTGTAGACGTCCTCGATGTACCGGCCCTGATCCATCAGGGTCCGGAGCCAGTCCTGGGCTTCCGCGCGGTCGGCGCCTTCGGTGCGCCGCAGGTACATGGCCTGGAAGGCGTCGCGGACGCCGGGGGCCATGCGGGCGCCGTCGCCGCAGACGTGGACCCGGGCCCCGGTGTTCAGCAGCTCCCACACCTCGTCGGCCTCGGCGGTGAGGCGGTCCTGCACGAAGCGCCGGCCGTCGATGGGGGCCTCGCTGAAGGCAGGGCGCAGGGCGACTGCGCCGGCCCGTTCAGCGGCGTGCAGTTCGTCGGCGTGGAGGTAGTCGGCGTCGGGGGCGTCGCAGCCGAAGTAGCACAGTGCCGGGGCGAGTGGGGTGCCGCTGGTCAGGAGTGCGCGGCGGTCGGCGATGACGCCGCGGAAGGGGGCGAGCCCGGTCCCGGCGGCGATCATGATGACGGGGGTGCCGGTGTCGTGGCCGATGCGGAAGGCTTCGCGGCACGGCTGGAGCCGGGCGAGCACGGTGTCGCCGGGTCGCACGGCGCTGAGGTAGCCGGAGCCGGTGCCGCGGAAGGTGCCGCGGCCGGAGCGCGCGGGGGCTTGCAACACGGAGACCATGAGGTCGACCTGGTGCGGGTCCGCCGCCGGTGAAGAGGACACGGAGTAGTGGCGGGGCCTGATCGGGGGCAGCAGTTCCAGCAGCGTGGGCCAGGTCAGGGTCTCGCGCAGGGCGGGGTGGTCCTCGATGAGGTCCAGCAGGGTGCGCTGGTCGGCGGCGCGCGCGTCGGCGTTCTCGGCGAGGGTGTGGAGCGCGGCCTGTTCGGGTGGGCAGGGGTTGAGGGCGGCCAGGGTGGCGAGGTGTCCGGCGGTCGGGCGGTCCTGCAGCTCGACGTGGTGGGTGAGCAACTGGCGGATGGTCAGTGGCCGGTCGACGGGGATGCCGTCGCGGCGGGGGCGGTGGGGGGCGATGCTCAGGACGGTGTCGAGGTCGGCGTGGAGCAGCCGGGCGGCGCGCTCGACGAGGTCGGGGGCGTTGGCGGGCAGCACGGTGAGGTGGTCGGCCGTGCGGTAGGTCGTTCCCTCGGGCAGGGCCAGGCGGACCAGGCGTTTGACGCGCGGGTAGTCGGGGTGGGTGAGGCTGCCGGTGCCGGTGACGGTCATCGCCGTCATGCCGTGCCGGGCGGTCAGGGCGTCGAGCGCGCCACCGGTGACCTCGGTGACGGTGTAGGCGGGGCCGTCCTGCTCGCGCCGGGGCGGGTCGCCCGCGGTGGCGGGGTCACCGTGGTGCTCCAGCAGCGCGGTGCGCAGTGCGGCCGTGAACGCCGCGACGCTGCCGGACAGGTCGCCGGAGGCATCGGCTTCGGCGCGGTCGAGGAGGCGGGTGGCGCCGAGGGCGGCGAGCCGGTCGTCGATGAGGGTAGGGATGCGCTGGTAGGTGGCGGACCAGTTGCGGTCACCGACGCCGAGGACGGTGTAGTCGACGCCCTCGGCCGCGCCGGGTTCGGCCTCCTGGAGCCAGCGGACGAATTCTGCCGCGTCGTCGGTGGGTTGGCCGTTGTACGAGGCGGCGGTGATCACGACGGGCCGGTCGGTGGGCAGTGCGCCACGGTGGGCGTCGAGCGGGGCGACGGTGGTGTCGCACCCCAGCTCCGCGGCGGTGTCCGCGAGTTGGGTGGCGACGTCGCGGCAGGTTCCGTAGTTGGAGCCGTGGAGCAGCAGCAGCCCGGTGCCCTGGCGTACCCGGGTGGGCAGGTCGGTGGTCTCGGCCGGGGCGCTGTCGGAGGGTGCGGCACTCGCGGTCGGCAGTGCGGTGCGGTTGGCGGCCCGGTCGGCGGGGGTACGCGGAACGAGGGTGAGGGTGAACCCGTCGGGCTTGATGGTGAGCGACTGCTTCACCGTCAACTGGTAGCGGGCGTGGTCGATCAGCCGGTAGCGGTGGATGAGCATGGCGAGCACCATGGTCGCCTCGTGCAGCGCGAACTGCCGCCCGATGCAGGCGCGTTCACCGGCTCCGAACGGCTTGTACGCGTGCGGGGAGCGCGCGGCCACCGCTTCGGGCGCGAAGCGGGAGGGGTCGAACTGCTCGGGGTTGTCGCCCCACACCGGGTCGCGGTGGAGCGTCGGGATCACGACTCGGACGCCCTGCCCGGCCCGCAGCGGAATGCGGCCGCCCAGGACGGTGTCGTGGCGCGCCTCGCGCGCGAACGCGGGGGCGGTGGGCCACAGTCGCAGGGCCTCGTTCAGCACCTGGCGGGTGTAGTGCAGGCGGCCGACGTCCTCGAACGTGGGCTCCGGGGTGGGGGCGTCGCCCCACATCTCGTCCACCTCACGCTGCGCGAGGCGCAGCACGGCCGGGTTCTTGACCAGGTAATACAGGGCGAAGGCCAGCGCTCCTGAGGTGGTCTCGTGCCCGGCGATCAGGAAGGTGATGATCTGCTTGCGGACGTTCTCCAGGTCCAGGGTGGTGCTGTCGGACGGATGCGTCGCGGTGAGCATCAGCCCCAGCAGGTCCTGCGGCCGGCCGGTGGCGGTGGCCGGCGCGGCGGTGCGGGCGGCGATGACCTCATCGACCACACCCGCCAGGTAGTCGGCGTCGGCGCGCATCGCCGCGTCGCGCTCGCTGTGGTCGACACCGGGGGTGCGGCCGACACTGGTCATCGCCCACTCCAGGCAGCTGACCATCGAGCTGACGAACGGGTGCGGCTCGTCGCGGTCGAAGGAGCCGAAGTCGAAGCCGAATCCGGCGAGCCCGATGGTGTCCAGCGTCATCCGTGTCATGTCGTCGGCCACCTCCACCGGATGTCCGGCGGCAGCCTGGCGGTCCCAGGATTCGACGAGCCGTTGCGCGACCTTCAGCATCGCCGGCTGGTAGGTACGCATCGACCCCAGGCCGAAGGCGGGCATGAGAATGTCGTGCGCCTTGGCCCAGTTGGGCTCGTGGGTGTACGCGGTGAACAGCCCGTCGCCCAGAAGCCGGCGCAGGTGCCCCACCCCGAGCCCGACGTTCTTGGTGAACCGCTGATCGTCGGAGAGCTCGGTGGCGAGGTCCAGCCCGGAGACGAAGAGGTTGTCCTGTCCGTTCGCACGCATGGCGAAGACCGGGCCCAGGTGCCGGGCCGCCTTCATCAGCCCCAGGATGGGCGTGCCGGTCGGATCGTAGGCGGAGAGGTCGATGACGGGCACGTCTGCGCCGCTGATCGTCTGTGGCGGAAGCAAGGTATCGGCCATGGCGGCTGCCCTTCGAAATCGGGGTTTACCGGCTGACGCCGCCAAGGTGCCGGCGCCTGTCTCCACCGTCGCGCCCCGGCAACGCCATGCCCGCCCCTCCTCCTACATAATTTTGTAGTGGCCCCGGGGTGTCCCGGACTTGCGTGCGGCAACTCGGGGGCGTAACGGCGCTACGACGCGAGGGGCGGGAACGCGCGATGGATCTCCAAGAACAGCAGGCAGACTGGCGGCCGCAGGACGCCGCGATGTCGGATCGCGAGCGAGCGATCTTCTGGCGCAACCGCGTCCTGGTCCTGTTCGACCACGTACCGCTGCCGTCCGCCTTCTGCGAGGCGGACGGCAGCATTCGGGTGGTGAACCCCGCGATGGCCACGGAGTGGGGCACCCTCCCCGGGCGCCTGACCGGACGCAACGCCTTGGAGTTCTTCCACCCGCGGACCAGTACCCAATTCGATCCGATCGCCGAAGCGGTACGGCTGCGCCGCAGGTCGCGGATAGTGATCGAGGTGTCCTGGACCAGCGGGAGCGGTGCCGAACGGCAGGGCGCGCTGATCGTCGACGTGGTCAGCGACCTGCCGGACGCACCACCGAACCTGCTGCTGATGCTGCGCGTACTGGACCGACCCGCCGCGCCGCCGGCCCCCGCCCCGGACGAACGCCCCCAGGTAAGCGCCATGGAAGCGCGGATTCTCGCCCTGACCGCGGGCGGCTCCACGACCGCCCAGATCGCCACGGCGCTGGGCCTGACCCCCGACGGGGTCAATTACCACTTCCGAACTCTGTCCCAACGCTGGGGAACGACGAACCGGGCAGCACTGGTGGCCCGCGCCTACACCACCGGGGTCCTCGCACCGCGAACCTGGCCGCCCGCCGCCGACCACCGCGGCGCACAGACCTGACCGTCCGGGCGGGTCGGGAGGGATGGTCGCGCGGGGCGTGTTTGCGCTATTGCGGGCCGGACCTGAGCAGACGTGGGCGGCGGGGCAGGGTGACGACGGTCAGTCGTAGGACGGCCTGCGTGGACCGACCGGGGGAAGCTCGCTGGAGCGGGCGTGAGATCAATGCTCTGCGCGAGGCGATGCGCAAGACCGTGCGCGGATTCGCCGCGGCAATCGGCGTCAGCGATCGCATGGTGCCCAAAGGGGAAAGGGGCGGGGAGAACATCACTCCCCGCCCCGGCAACCAGGCGGTGCTCGACACCGTGCCCGCCCGCTCGGGGCCGGAGGTGCCGGAGCGGTTCGCGCAGCTGATGACGGCCGAGGCTTTCAGCGTGGTGGGTTGTTGGACGCCCGGCATGTCATGTCCTTGGCGGGGAGCCGGCCGGTGGTGAGGTAGGTGGTGGCTGCCTGGTTGGCGCATGACTGGTGTGGCCCACCGTAGACGCCGTGTCCCTCGCCTCCGGCGACTTTCACCATGCGTGAGCCCTTCATGGCCCGGTGCAGACCCAGACCGCTGGTCAGGGTGGTGGCAGGGTCCCATTCGTTCTGGAGGATGAGGGCACTGGCGGTGTTGTTCACGGTGGTGGCGGGTTCGCTGCCCTTGCTCCAGAAGGCGCAGGGCGTGATGTTGGCGGCGATGTCGCCGTAGAGGGGATACCGGGCTTTGTCCCGTGCCGCGTCGTGGCGGTACTTCTCGGGGTCCCGTGGCCAGGTGCGGGTGTCGCTGCACACGATGGACCAGAAGCCGGGCATGTGGTCGTTGGATGAGTCGGTTGTCGTGCTGTCTGCGGAGGGGGAAGGGGGCGTAGGTGACTTCGGGTTGGAGGCGGGCGGGGCCTGATTGGCTGTTGTGCCCTTGGCGGCCTTCTTCCACTGGACAACCCGCTCGGCACCCTTGCGGACGATGAAGAACATGTTTGAGCTCGTACGGAGGTCGTCGCCTGTGAGCATCTCCCCATCGACCTTGATGGGTGTGCGGTTGGCCCGTGCCACCAGGTCCCAGAAGGTCTTGCGGACCTTGGCCGGGGTGTCGCCGAGGTGGTAGAGCGCCGCGCGCTGAGCGGTCCATTTGCTCCATCGCGTGAACGCGCGTTCATAGTCAGGTGATTTGACGGTCTCCATTCCCCGCCACACCCGGTTGGGGTCGACTGCGCTGTCAAGCACGAACCGGTCGGCGCGACCGGGGAACATCTGTGTGTAGACGGCGCCGAGATAGGTGCCGTAGGAGACGCCCAGGTAGGAGATCTTCTTCTCGCCGAGCACGGCGCGGATCACGTCCATGTCCCGGGCAGTATTGCGGGTGGTGATGTGGGACAGCTTGTCGCCCTGTCGAGCCCTGCACTTGTCCGCCACGGAGCGTGCCCATGCGACGTCCCGGTCGAATGTCCCCGGACGGTAAGGGCGTTTTCCGGTGTCTTCGTCCTTGGCCAGACCGCAGTGGACGGGGGCGCTCTTGCCTTGGCCGCGGGGATCGAACCCGACCAGGTCGAACCGGTCGCGCACGGATTTCGGCAGCTGCTCGTGCCATTCCAAAGGAGTGGCGTGGTCGTCGTCGCCGCCAGGCCCGCCGGGGTTCATCAGGAGTACGCCGTGCCGTTGGCCGTGGTCTTGCGCCTTGATCCGCGAGATCGCCAGCTCGATTTTCTTCCCGTCGGGACGCCGGTAGTCCAGCGGAACCTTGACCTTCGCACACTGGAAGTTCGCGGGGGCCGTGGGATAGCAGCGCTTCCACGCGGGCTTCTGGTGAAGATAGTCCTCCAGTGGGGGTGCGGCTGAGACGGTGACGGGATACAGGCCGGCAGCCACGGTGGCCATGGTGCCTCCGGCCAGAAGGGCGAACATCCTTCTGCTTCGCACGGGCGGGTCCTCTCGTTGCAGGGTTCTCAGCCAGTGCGAATGCTTCCGGGCGCCAGGTCACGGAGCATCCACCCATGCGCCAGTTCCGGGTCAGACTCTGGGGGTAAAGCCAGCAGCACGATCGCCCTCTGGGCTGACAGGCTCTGGCAAGTCCCCTCTACCGGGGCGGAGTCGGCGCTGCCGGCCGCAGCCATGGAAACCGCCGCCGCCACATCCTGGACCGGTCGGGGTTCGGTGGAGATCCGTGTACGACTCGAGGAGGACACCGAAGGGTACGCAGGTGTGATGGTTTCGCATGGCGCGGAGTGCAGGATCGGCACTGTGCCCCCAAGTGCGCGGTGATTCGGGCACGGTGACCGCCGATTCGCCGGCACGGGCTTCCCAGATCCCCACCACCCACCACCACGGACTCGTCCACGGGCCGAGCCGAAACAGCTGAACAGAAAGACACCGATGCTCTCCTTCGTCCCGACCGCTGTCTTCCTCGTTCTTTTCTGTATCAGTGTGCGGCAGGACCGTCGGCGTTTCCGCAACGCGGTCCTCTTCGGGCTGACTCTGATCAGCCTTTCCATCGCCCTGCTCGTCGAGGCCCACCACCTGCCCGTGGTCCTGGCCGGGATGGTCTACACGCTGGTCTCCCTGCTCCCCGCCCTCGGCGTGGTGCCGCTCGGCGGCTTCCTGATCGCCAACGGGCTCACCATGATCAAGAAGGAGGGGTGCCGCCCGGCAAACCTGCTCTCCGGCATGCTGGGCGTATCGGTCTTCGGCGTGATCTTCCTACTGTGGTCAGTGAACGACGAGGTGCCCGCCTACGCCGCCTTCGCCCGTGCTGTGCTCCTCCTCTCCCTCTACGTCTCCTTCCTCTTCCTTTGTTTCCTCACTTACGCCTTCCTCTACGGGCGGATCAGAGTCCGGGGCGACGTGGACTTCGTGGTCATGCTGGGCTCCGGTCTGATCGGCGGCGAGCGAATGCCGCCGCTGCTGGCTTCCCGGCTGCGTAAGGGCCTGGAGATCCACGACGCGCAGGTCGCGCGCGGCGGCCCGGCCCCGATCCTGCTCGCCTCCGGCGGCCAGGGCCCGGACGAAAAGCTGCCCGAGGCCACGGCGATGTCGCGCTGGCTCATCCAGCAGGGCGCCCCGGCCGGGCACATCCAAGAGGAGAGCCGCTCCCGCACCACCGACGAGAACCTTCACTTCAGCCGCGAGATCATGACGGCCGGCAAGACGGACTACCGTTGCGTGGTCGTGACCAACAACTTCCACGCCTTCCGCGCCGCCATGACCGCCCGCCAGACCGGGGTCAACGGTCAGGTGCTCGGCTCGCCGACAGCGAAGTACTTCTGGCCCAGCGCCACCATCCGCGAGTTCGTCGCCGTGTTCTGGGAACACAAGAAGGTCAATCTGAGCATCTGCGCCGCCTTGACCGTCCTGGCGGTGACTACCGTCGGCCGGTTGTAGTCCGACGTCCCGCCGCTGTCCGGCGAGAAGTGATCGCGGAAGCGATGATCAGCGGCGGGTGCTCCTGCGGCTGCTGAGTCCGGCTTCTCCTGCTCGACGGTCCCGTGGGCGGTGGCCACGGTGGCCGCACTCCTGTGGGCGGCCGGCTGGTGGACAAGCTGATCCGGCGCGCCTGCGTCGATGGCACGCTCCTCGTACTGGCGGGTGCGAGGAGCGATTGATGCATGGGTAGCCGAAGTGCTGCATGCTGGTCCAACCGGCCTAGCAATTGGTTGAGAACTGAACCACCTATGGGCGACCAGGCGGACGGGGCAGTGCACGGTCCCACTGCCGGTGACGCCCCCCTCACACCCATGAAGGATGGAGCCGCCATGCGACTTCGCGATGTCGCACGGGCCGAGCCGCGCATTCCCGGACCGCCTCCCGAGCCGTCACCCCCGCCCGCAAAGGCGCCGAGGAGTCGACGGCTCCCGGGCTTCCTTCCGGAGCGGCCGCTGCGGTGGGACAACCGCCGGAGCATGGTCTTCGACATCCTGGTCGCGCTGGGCGTGCTGGGCTATGCCCTGCTCCCCATCCTCCTCTTTGACGTCCCGGTGGACTATCCGCTCGGGCTTTCCGGACCGGCCTTCTTCGCGCTGTCGACTTTGACCGGGCTGGCGGTGGTGGCGCGGCGGCGCTGGCCGGCGGGGTTGTGTGTCGCGGTGATCCTGCTCATACCTGCCGACATCTGCGTCCAGGCGCTTCCCGTCGGCCTGTACTCCCTGGCGAAGTACGGCCGCAGTCGGCGCACCCTGGCGGTGTTGTCCGTCGTTGCCACCCTCGCCACTGCCGCCCAGGCACTCTTCGCCGGCCAGAGTGAGCCCACCGTCGTGGACCTGGTGTTCCGCCTTCCGAACGTGGGGTTTCTCACGGTCGTGCCGGTCCTGGCCGGCATGTATGTGGGGGCGCGACGGACGGTGGTGCTGAACCTGCGGGAGAAGTCCGAACGGCTCGAACGTGAGCAGCACTTGCTGGCGTCGCAGACCCGTATGGAAGAGCGGGCGCGGATCGCGCGGGAGATGCATGACGTGGTCGCCCATCGGGTCAGCCTGATGATCATCCACTCCGGCGCCCTGGAAGTCGGCATGGCGGATGGCGAGCACACCGGCCAGGTCCGGCTCATCGGCGAGATCGGCCGACAGGCACTGGACGAGTTGCGCCAGGTACTCGGCGTGCTGCGGGTCGACGAAGGCGAGGAGTCCGCGCCGCGTGCGCCGCAGCCGACCCTGACCGACCTGTCCAGACTGGTCGACGAGTCGCGCGCGGCCGGCATGCGGGTCGAACTGACCACGTCCGGCACCTTCCGGCCGCTGGACGCGACGGCCGAGCGCACCGCGTACCGGCTGGTCCAAGAGGCGCTGACCAATGTGCACAAGCACGCGGGGGGAGCCGCCACCCACGTCCGGCTGCGGTCCGTGCCCGGCGAGCTGCACCTCACCGTGGACAATGAAGTGCCCGGCGCGCCGTCGACCGCGCGTCTGCCCAGTGGTGGCCACGGCCTGGTCGGGCTCCGTGAACGCGTCACCGTCCTGGGCGGAGCCTTCGAGGCGGGCCCGAGGCCGGACGGCGGGTTCCGGGTCTCGGCCGTGATACCCACGAGGGAAGAAGCACCATGAGCATTCGCGTCCTGCTGGCCGACGACGAGGTCCTGGTCCGGTCCGGCTTGAGCATGATCCTGCAGGCTGATCCGGGCATCAGCATGGTGGCCGAGGCGGGCAACGGGGTGGAGGCCGTGCATCTGACCCGTGTGCACCGGCCCGATGTGGTGCTGATGGATATCCGGATGCCGGTGATGGACGGGCTGGCCGCGACCGTGGAGATCGCCAAGCTGTCCTGCTCGCCCAAAGTAGTGGTGCTCACCACCTTCGATCTCGATGAGTACGTGCACGCGGCCCTGGAAGCGGGAGCGATGGGCTTCCTGCTCAAGAACATCCCGCCCCACGACCTCACGCGCGCCGTCCGGACCGTCCACGAGGGGGAGGCCATGCTGGCCCCTTCGGTGACCCGCAGACTGATCTCCGCCTTCTCCACCCGCGGCACGTTGCGGGCCACCGAGGCGCGCCGCCGCATCTCGGCCCTGACCGAACGCGAGGTTGAGGTACTGCGACTGGCCGGCGGGGGCATGTCCAACGCGGAGATCGGCGGCTCTCTGCACATGAGCGAGTCCACGGTGAAGACCCACATGACCCGGCTTCTCGCCAAGCTTGAGTGCACCAACCGCGTCCAGGCCGCGATCCTTGCCTACGATGCCGGGCTCTCTTGAGGCGTAGCGTCAGGCGTCGCGCTCGTCCAGGAGATGCACGGCTCCCGCCGCCGCTCCTACCTGGCGTGCGGGCTCGCCCGCCTGCTCCCTGGGAGGGAGCAGGCGGGCGGGGAACAGGAAACAGGCCCGGTGAGCGGCACCGGTGCCCCTGGCGCGCTATTCGGCCTTGATGGCGGCGAGCATGTTCAGCTTGGCCGCGCGGCGGGCCGGCCACAGTGCGGCCAGGACGCCGACGAGTGCGGCCAGGGCGAAGAAGAGGCCCATCCGGCCCCAGGGCAGGACCAGTTCGTAGTTCTTGAAGTCGACGGCGATCAGCTCACCGGCCGCCCAGCCGAAGAACACGCCCAGGCCGATACCGAGCACTCCGCCGAACAGCGAGATCACCAGTGACTCCAGCCGCACCATGCGCTTGACGCCGCGCCGGTCCAGGCCGATGGCGCGCAGCATGCCGATCTCCGGCGCCCGTTCGAAGACCGACATCGCCAGGGTGTTGATGACGCCGAGCACCGCGACGATCACGGCCATGGCCAGCAGCCCGTAGAGCATGTTCAGCATCAGGGTGAGCCTCTCCGACTCACTGTCGGAGATGTCCTGCTTGTCGGCGATGGTGATCGCCGGGTTCTTGCCGAGCGCCGTGACCAGCGAGTCCTTGGTGGCCTCGGTGGCACCGTCCCTGGTCTTGAGCAGTACCCGCTGATCGGTGGTCTGCTTCTGGTGCGGGGCCAGGGTGGCGTCGTCCAGGATGACGCCGTTGAACATGTCATCGGCCTGGTAGACGCCCGAGACGGTCAGGGTGTCCTTTGTGCCGTCCTCGAACGTCACCGGGATGCGGGAGCCGGGCTGCCACCCCCTCTCCTGGGCGGTGAACTCGTCCACCACGGCCCGGTCGCCGTGCAGCTCGCCGAGCGAGCCCTTGGTGAAGTCGAGCTGGGTGAGCGTGCCGAAGTCCTTGCCGTTGACGCCGGTCAGGTCCTCGGTCCCGGTGCCGATCCGCGCCTGGGAGACACGCATGGCGCTGGACGCTATGACCTCGTCGTTGCTGCCGAGCTTCTTCGCCACGTCGGGCGAGAGCGGCGTATGGGTGGCCATGGAGACGACATAGTCCGCCTTGAGCACGCCGGTGATCTGCTTGTCCTGGCCCTTCTGCACGCCGCTCGCGATCACCGTCAGGCCGGTGATCAGGGTCAGCCCGACCATCAGCGCGGACGCGGTGGTGGCCGTGCGGCGCGGATTGCGGACCGCGTTCTGCCGGGCGAGGGTGCCCGGGGTACCGAAGGCGCGCAGTAGGGGTGTGGCCAGCGCGATCAGCGGGCGGGACAGCAGCGGCGTCAGGACGAACACGCCGATCATCAGCAGGAGCGTGCCGCCGCCCATCATGGCCTGGCCGTCTTCCATGCCGGTGGCGACCAGTACACCGGCGGCACCGGCGCCCGCGAAGAGCGCCCCGATGGTGTTGCGGACGACCAGGGACTTGGTGGTGGCGGTGGCGTGCACGCTGTTCATCGCGGCGACCGGCGGGATCTTCGCGGCGCGGCGGCCCGGCAGCCAGGCGGCCAGCATGGTGACCACGATGCCGACCAGCAGGGAGACCAGGATCGTGGACGGCGAGACCACCAGCGGCCCGTCGGGGACGGTCCCGCCGGTAGCGCTTATCAGTGCGCGCAGTCCGGCGCCGATGCCGATACCGGCGGCCAGACCCGTGACCGCGGCGACCGCGCCGACCACGAACGCCTCGATCAGCACCGAGCGGGTGACCTGACGGCGGCTGGCGCCGACCGCGCGCAGCAGCGCCAGCTCCTTGGTGCGCTGGGCGACCAGCATGGTGAAGGTGTTGGCGATGATGAAGACGCCGACGAACAGGGAGATACCAGCGAAGGCGAGCAGGCCGGTCTCGATGACCTCCATCCTCTTGGTGGTCATCTCGGCCTGGCTGTCGGCGAGTTCCTTGCCGGTGATGGCTTCGGCGCTGCCCTTGGGCAGAATCGCGTCGATCGCGGTCTTCAGGGCCGTCTGGGAGGTGCCCGGTGCGGCCTTGACATCGATCTCGCTGAACGTGCCGGGCGCGGCGAACAGCTTCTGTGCGGTCGGGGTGTCGAACAGCGCGAGGCTGCCGCCGGCCGCGACCGCGCCGTCGTCGGTGGTGAAGATGCCGGTCAGCTTCTGCTCGCGGACCGGTCCGTCGACGGAGATCCGGACGGTGTCGCCGACCTTGTAGCCGGACTGGTCCGCGGTGCGGGCGTCCAGCGCGACCTCGTGCGCGCCGTGGGGGGCGGTGCCGTCGCGCAGCGGGTAGCGGGCGTCCCTGCCGTCCTTGCCGGGGAAGTAGTTGCCGCCGAGGGTGAGGGACCCGTCGCCGATCGGCTTGCCCTGCTTGTCGGCGATGACGGTGAAGCCGGAGACGGTGCCGGTGACGGAGGCGGCGCCGGGCACCTGGGCGGTTTCATCGAGCAGCTTGCGGTCCAGCCGGGGGGCCGTGCCGGGCGCGCCGCTACCGCTGTCCGGGGACTTCGCCAGGATGGCGACGTCGACGTTGTCGTAGCCCTTTTGGGAACTGGCCCGGTAGGCGTCGGAGAGGGTCGAGGTGAAGACCAGGGTGCCGGAGACGAAGGCCACGCCGAGCATCACGGCGAGCACGGTCATCAGCAGCCGGGCCTTGTGCGCAAGCACATTGCGCAAGGCGGTACGGAACATGGTGGTTCAGTCCTGGAGGAGTGGTCCGAAGTGAGGGCGGCGGCTGCTGGTCAGGTCGTACGGCCGTGGGCGCCGGTGCCGGGGGGCCGGGCGGAACCCCCGGAAAGGTGCCGCATCCGCTCCAGCACCGTGTCGGCGGTCGGGCCGGGCATGTCGTCGACGATCCGGCCGTCGGCGAGGAAGACCACGCGGTCCGCGTAGGAGGCGGCGACCGGGTCGTGGGTCACCATCACCACGGTCTGGCCCAGTTCGCGTACGGAGTTGCGCAGGAAGCCGAGGACCTCGGCGCCGGAGCGGGAGTCGAGGTTGCCGGTGGGCTCGTCGGCGAAGATGATCTCGGGCCGGGAGGCGAGCGCGCGGGCGACCGCGACGCGCTGCTGCTGGCCGCCGGAGAGCTGGCTGGGGCGGTGCTTGAGGCGGTCGGCCAGGCCGACGGTCTGCACGACGCGGTCCAGCCAGGCGCGGTCCGGCTTACGGCCCGCGATGTCCATCGGCAGCGTGATGTTCTCCAGGGCGATCAGCGTCGGCAGCAGGTTGAACGCCTGGAAGATGAAGCCGATCTTGTCGCGCCGGAGTTGGGTGAGCTTCTTGTCCTTGAGGCCGGTCAGTTCGATGCCGCCGATGGTGGCGGAGCCGCCGGAGATCGCGTCCAGCCCGGCCATGCAGTGCATCAGCGTCGACTTGCCGGACCCGGAGGGGCCCATGATCGCGGTGAACTGGGCCTGGTGGAACTCGACGGAGACCGCGTCCAGGGCGACCACCTGGGTCTCGCCCTGTCCGTAGACCTTGGAGAGGTCCGTGGCGCGGGCGGCCGCCGCGGTGGCGCGGGGGGCGGTGGCGACGCCGGAGTGGTGGGTGGTCACGGGAGGGTGCTCCTGTCGGCAGGTAGGAAGAACCTGATCCGCCGCGGCCACGAAGGGTCCGGCCGCGAACGGGAGGCGGACGCTTGCCATCGTGTGCCAGAGAGCGGAGGGAGGGCGTCCATCCATCTGCCATTCCTCGACCACCCCTGGGTCGTATCCGTGGCCGCGTCCGGTCATCCCTGTGGAGGAGCCGGTCCGGAGCCGGAGCCTGATCCCTGGAACCCTGTAATGGTTGTCATGCCTCGGGGTGTTACATCAGCCTGGCGGTATGCGCTCTTCGACGCCCGGTGCCCAGGGCACTGACTCTTCCCACACCCACCAGCGAGACAGAACGGCCACCGGTTCTACGGAGGTTCCGTTCGTCATGGGGAGGGCTGACCGGTGACTGGCTGCCCGGTGACGCCTTCCGGCTCACCCATTCTGGAGATGGCCCGCCGCGCGGCCGAGTATCGCGCGGAAGGCCGTCGTATCGTCGACCTCACGCTCGGCGAGCCCGACTTCGCCCCGCCTGCGCACGCGGTTCTCGCCGCCCAGGAGGCCGCTGCCCGCCCGTTGGGCTACGCCCCCGCCAACGGGATACCGGAACTGCGCCGTGCCGCACGACGCGCAGTGGAACGAGACCGCTCCCTGAGGTACACGGATGCCGAGGTGGCCGTGGGATGCGGTGCCAAGCAGGTCATCTTCAACGCGCTCTTCGCCACCCTCGCCCCGGGCGACGAGGTGATCATCCCGGCGCCCTACTGGGCAAGTTACCCGGACATGGTTCGCCTGTGCGGCGCCGTGCCCGTGATCGTTCCCTGCTCGGCCGACTCGGGGTTCAGACTCGCTCCCGACGCCCTGGAAGCGGCCATGACCGCATGCACGCGCTGGGTCGTGCTCAACGCTCCCGGAAACCCCTCGGGCGCCACCTACAGCCATGACGCCCTGGCCGGTCTCGCCGAGGTCCTGCGACGGCACCCCTCGGCGATGATCCTTTCGGACGAGATCTACGCCCACATCCGTTACGGCGAAGGCGAGTACCTCAGCATCGCGCAGGTCGCGCCCGACCTGCGCGAGCGGATCCTGCTCGTCGACGGCGTCTCCAAGGCGTACGCGATGACCGGCTGGCGGGTCGGCTGGGGATTCGGCCCGGCCGAACTTGTCCGTCGTATCACCGCCGTACAGACACAGAACTGCACGCAGACGGCGACCGTGAGCCAGATCGCCGCGGTTGCCGCCCTGGAGGGGGACCAGGGGATTCTGGCGGAACGAGGTGAAACGTACCGCCGACGGCGCGATGCGGCTCTGGCGATTCTGCGGCAGAGCCGGCACCTGGACACGCTGGAACCAGACGGCGCGTTCTACCTCTTGCCGCGCCTTGCGACCGGCGACGACCTCGCAGCAGCGGACACCCTCCTCGAAGCGGGATGCGCGACCGTCCCGGGCAGCGCCTTCGGTGCGCCGGGCCACCTGCGGATCTCCTTCGCCACCGACATCGCCACCCTGGAAGAGGGCTGCCGCATCATCGTCGCCACGCTGGACGGGAGTCCGGCGTGATCGCGCTGACCATCAAGGCGCTGATTCCGGTCGTCCTGCTGATCGCGCTGGGCTACGCGCTCAAGCGCTCGATGATCACCACCGAGCGATTCTGGTCCGAAGCCGAGCGCCTGAGCTATCACGTGCTGCTCCCGGCTCTGTTCCTGCACAGCCTGGCGACGGCCGACACCGACGATCTGCCGGTAGCGGCCCTGGCAGGCACTCTGGTCGCCTCCACGGTGGCAGTCGCCGTACTGGTCATCGCCTTCAGGCCCATGATGCGACTGAAGGACGACGGCTTTACCTCCGTCTTCCAGGGCAGCATCAGGTTCAACAACTACATCGGCGTGACGATTGCTGCCGGTCTGTACGGCACCCAGGGAGTCGCCACCGCCGCCGTCTGCAACGCGGTGATCGTGCCCACGGTCAATGTCTTGTGCGTGCTGGTCTTCGCGCGGTTCGGGAGCGCACGCCTGCGCCTTACGGGCATCGTCAAACAGCTCGTGACCAACCCGCTCATCCTCGCCTGTGT
Organism: Streptomyces sp. P9-2B-2; assembly: GCF_030406865.1. Lineage (NCBI taxonomy): Bacteria > Bacillati > Actinomycetota > Actinomycetes > Kitasatosporales > Streptomycetaceae > Streptomyces > Streptomyces sp. P9-2B-2. The sequence goes on from NZ_CP129126.1 coordinate 4,277,273, forward strand.
GGGAGGCATCCTCCTTCAGGCACTCGATCTGCGCCTGCCGCCGGGCATCGAGCCGGCGCTCCAGGCACTCGGAGCCGCCTCGATGCCGCTGGGGCTGCTGTGCATCGGCGCCGCGCTGCGCTTTGGTGCGGCACGCTCGTGGGCGGCGCCGATCCTCACGTCGTCGTCCGTCAAGTTCGCCCTCATGCCCGCCGCGACCCTCCTGGCGGCTCAGATGGCCGGCCTGGGCTCCCACGCGCTGATCATCGCCGTGCTCTTCCAGGCTCTGCCCACGGCATCGTCCTCGTACATCATGGCGAGACAACTCGGCGGCGACGCACCGCTGATGGCCGGCATCACCGCGACGCAGACACTCCTGGGCATCGCCGCCGTCCCGTTCGTCCTGGCACTGGTCTCGGCATGACGCCGCACCGGTCTCGGTATGAAGACGGGCCCTAGCGCCGCTTCATGCGGTGGCGGCGGACCGCATCGGTGTTGGCGCAGCGCGCGCAGCAGTAGGCGCGGCGACCGCTGCGGCTGGTGTCGACGAAGGCGGTCCGGCAGGAGTCCAGCGCGCAGACGCCCAGCCGTTCCCCCTCGGCCTCCATGGTGAAGATGGCCAGAGCTCCCGCGGTCACGGCTTTCACACGGCTCTGGACGTCCTGGGCGTCCGGTGCGAAGTGCAGATGCGGCCGCAAGTCGTCGTGCGTGGTGAGGTACACGCTTCCGGCGCCGTCCGCGAGCAGAGCGTTGATCTTCTCGCACCGTTGGTCCTGGGAGGAAGCCTCGAAAACGGGCCGCAAAAGCCGCGACCACGCTCGGATCTCCTCACCGGCCGAGCCGGTGACACGCGAACGGCGGATCGCATGCTCCTGCAGCGCCCGTTCCAGTGCCTCGGGCCCCCAGGAACCACTCGATTCGAGATTCACCAGGCACACAGCCAGGTGGACCCCGACCATGTTGTCATGCTCAAACTTCACTCAACCATTGCACCACAGGTCGGGCCCGGGGGAGTCGAACCGCAACCCGGGCGACCGGGTAGCCGAGCCGCCGGCCTTGGCCGGAGCGTGACACGCAGCTGCCTTGCGGCTGGTGTCTGAGCCGGGACTCCGGGGTCGGCTTGCAGGCGGTGAAGGAGGGTCATGTTGCTTCGGTGGGGCGGCGGGCCAACTCCGAGCGCAGTCTGTCGTTCTCGGTTCTCAAGCGTTGGAGTTCTTCTCGCACCGGGAGCAAGGTCTCCTGAAGCTCGGCTGCCGTGTACCGGGGGGTGATGTGCTGTGGGCAGTTCCAGTCGTAGGCGTGGACGTGCAGCAGCGCGAGTCGCTGGAGCTGGGTGCGTGGGGTTGAGGGCATGGTCCGGACGCGGAGTTCGGGGTGATGGTCCGGATCGAGGAGTTGGATGCTGCCGAAGATTTTCAGGCGCTGCTGGCGGGCGTAGTCCATGAGGAACACAGAGGCCCGCTTGTCCGTGGTGAGGTTGCCGTGGCTGATGTACTGCCGGTTTCCTCGCAGTTCGGCCCAGGCGAGTGTGGTTTCGTCGATGACGTGCACGAATCCTGGGGGGCCGCCCCGGTACTGCACGTAGGGCCATCCGCTGCTGCTGGCGGTGGCGAGGTAGAAGCCGTCGCGTTCGGCGATGAATTGTTCTTCGGCGGGTCCCAGGGCGTCGTTGGCGAAGTCGGCTTCCTCGAAGCGCTGCATGGCGCGTCTGCTGCCGTTCGCCTGCTGTGTTTCTTTGACCTCGTCGGTGAAGGCGATGCGTGCGTAGTGCTGAGGCATGCGCTCTCCTTGGTGGTTGCAGCGTGGTGAGTTGACGTGTCGGTGTGCGGCGCGCAGTCGGGCGGCGATGGTGGGTGACGGTGTGGGGTGGGCAGGCCGGCGGGTGCCGGCCTGCCCAGCGCGGCGGTTTTGTTAGTTCAGGACGCGTCCGAGGAAGCCGCGGATGTAGCCGGCGATGGTGTCGAGCTGGTCTTCGAGGGCGAAGTGGCCGGCGTTCAGGAGGTGGATCTCGGCGTCGGGCAGATCGCGACGGTAGGCCTCGGCTCCGTCAGGGCCGAAGATTTCGTCGTTGCGGCCCCAGACGGCCAGCAGGGGCACCTGGGTGGTGCGGAAGTACTCCTGGAAGGCGGGGTAGGCGTCGAGATTGTTCTTGTAGTCGCGGAAGAGTGCGAGCTGGATCTCGGCGTTGCCGGGCCGGTCGAGAAGTGCCTGGTCGTGCGTCCAGGTGTCGGGACTGATCAGGGTGGTGTCCTTGACGCCGTGGGTGTACTGCCAGTGCGTGGCATCAGCGGTCAGCAGGGCTCGTACGGCGGGCTCGGTGTCGGGGCCCGGCTCGGTGGCGTAGGCGAACAGCGGCTCCCAGAAGGGCGTGAAGCCTTCGGTGTAGGCGTTGCCGGACTGGGTGATGATCGCGGTCACCCGGTCGGGGCGGGCCTGGGCGATCTTGAGGCCGATGGGTGCGCCGTAGTCCTGGATGTACAGGGCGAAGTTCTGCAGCCCGAGATGGTCGAGCAGTGCGAGTGTGACGGCGGTGAGGTTGTCGAAGGTGTAGTCGTACGTGTCGGCCGAGGGGGCGGAGCTGCGTCCGAAGCCGATGTGGTCCGGTGCGATGACGTGGTAGCGGTCGGCGAGGGCGGGGATCAGCTCGCGGAACATGTGTGAGCTGGTCGGGAAGCCGTGGAGCAGAACCAGGGTGGGGGCATCGGCGGGTCCGGCCTCGCGGTAGAAGACCGTCTGGCCTTCGATGTCGGCGAACTTGTGGTGGGTGGTCATGACATGCCTTTCGTTGTCAGGCTGGTGGGGAGATCCGGCACAGAGGTGTCGGACGTGTGGGTGGGGACCGGCTGCGTCGTGGCGCCGGCGCCGGCGCCGGCGTCGGAGTCGGCCGTGCGGCTGCGCAGCAACAGCACCAGGGCAAGAAGCGGTGCCGCGGCGATACCGGCGAGCAGCGGGGTGTAGCTGCCCGTCCAGGCGTGCACGGCGCCGCCGGCGGCGACACCAAGGGCTGCGGCCGTCTGATGGACGAGCCATGCGCGCGCCATCGACCGGCCCAGCCGGCTCGCAGGGGTTTTCTCGGTGAGTGCTGCGACCGTGAGGGGGATGGTCGCAAAGCTGGAGAGACCGAACAGGACTGTTCCGGCGAGAACCAGGGCGGGGCCGGGCGCGAAGGCCAGCAGGAGCAGCGCGAGCGTACGTAGTGCATGAAGTGCGTACAGCAGGCTGCGGGGTGCTGCACGGCGCAGCAGGGCGCCGGTGGCGATCATGGCTGCGAGGCTTGCGGCGGCGGCGAGCGCTGCCAGGTTTCCGCTGGCGGCCGGGGCTGTGCCGTGGTCGATCGCGTACTGGGGCAGGGCCAGCATGACCATGTACAGCGAGAGAGCGTGCAGGCCGAAGGTGATGGTCAGCGTCAGGGAGCCCGACCGTGCCGCCGCGCTGGTCGCCTTCGCGGGTGCGGAGGGAGCGGATGGGACGGGGGGCTCTGTGGGTGTTGCCAGCAGCAGAGGGATGACCAGCACGGCGGCGCCCGCTCCGAGGAAGGTGTAGGACGTCGGGACGCCCTCCGCACCGGCGAGGAAGGCCGCTGCCGGTACGACGAGCAGCTGTCCGAGGTTGATACCGGCGGTGATGACCGTCAGAGCTGACGCCTTCCGGCGGGGGAACCAACGGCTCACCAGCGCGGACACGGGCGGCGTGCTGGAGGCGGCGAAACCCGCAGCGCCGAGAACGCCGTAGGCCAGCACGAACTGCCACAGCTGCGACGTCACTGACAGCAGCAGCTGGGCCGCGACCAGCAAAGACATGCCGATGAGCAGGACCCTGCGAGCGCCCCACGCATCCAGCGCCCGGCCCACGAGTGGCTGCAGAAGCCCGGTGAGCGCCGTGTTGAGGCCCGCGACAGCGCCCAGGGCCGCCGTGCTCCATCCGTGCTCGGCCGCGAGGAAGGGGAACAGGGCGCCGGCTGCAAAGTTCACGCCGAAGGCTGCGGTCATGCAGGCAAGCCCCGCCAGAAGCGCAACATGTCGACGCTTCAACAACATCGTAACCCCTTCGGACACTTTTACTGGTTAGCTCGATTCGAGGAGAGCACGCCTCTGCTAACCTGTCAAGTGAGCTTGAGTGGTTATCCAGGAGATGTAGTGATCGTGATGCAGCAGAGCGAGACCGCGTTGACGGCTCAGCTGGAGGCGCGTGGGTGGCCCGGACGCCCTCTCACGGAAGAGCCGCTGGCCGCCGACGTCCTCAATTCGCGGTGGCTGGCGGGGACGGATGAATACGATCTACTGGAGGAGGACGTACTCACCCTGGCCTGGCTGGACAAGCACGGCCTGGACACGGGGGCTGCTGTGGCAGACGTCCGCCGTCACCTGCGTGAGGCGCGGTCCGCCCTCGCCGCTACGGTGGCGGATCCCTCAGACACGGCCGCCCTGAACCGCATCCTCGATCGTGGACGCATCAGGCTGTCCCTCGATGCCGAAGGGGCGGTCGAAACACCAGAGGTAGCGGACCCGGCACGCTATGCCGCCTGGATGTGCGCACGCGACCTGGCCCGTGTGATGACCGAGGCACCGGGGCGCGTACGGAAGTGCGCCAATCCGCCCTGTGTGCTGCATTTCGTCGACACTTCACGCAAGGGGGAAAGGCGCTGGTGCTCGATGGCACTGTGTGGCAACCGGGCCAAGGCCCAGCGCCACCGCACACGCCATCACGCTGCCACCTGAGCGCAGGCGCCAGACGACGACATCGCTGATGGAGTCGGCGGTGTCGAGCTCCCGGCGGGCCGCGGCTCGTGCGGCACGGGGCGGCCCAGGCTGGAGCGGGGCGAAGGCATGAGCGCAGGCCGGCCGTCGCGGTGACATCCGCTGGACTGACGCCCGTTCGCCCGTCGGACACCGCGTTGAAGTTGCGGCTCCCCCCACCGCCGCACACTGTCGGGGGATGGGTGATCGTGCGCCGACCGAGAGCGGGCTGGCCGGCTGGTGGGTGGAGCTGCCCCCGGGAGCAGGAACAGCGGTGATGGCGACCGGGATCGTCTCCATCGGGCTGCACCTGGTCGGACGGGAAGTGCTCTCATGGATCCTGTTCGTCCTCGCCGCCATCACGTGGCTCGCGCTCGCCGTCGACTTCGCGCGGCGGCTGCTGCGCGACCGGGACCGGTGGGCGGAGGAGGCGGACACACCGCCCGCGCTGACCGCAGTGGCCGCGACGACCCTCCTCGGGACCTGGTGCGCACTACAGGGGCGGTCGGGTGTCGCCGTCGCCGCGCTGGTCGTCGCGGTGCTGATCTGGCCGGTGCTGCTGACGGCGGTGGTGCGGCACTGGCGGCGGCGCTTGCCGGGAACGGTATTCCTGGTGTGTGTCGCGACGCAGGGCCTGGCCGTGCTGAGCGGAACGCTGGTCGTCTCGCTGCCGTCCGGGTGGCTCGCCTGGCCGGCGCTGGGCGGCTTCGTGCTCGGGCTGGCGCTCTACGCGGTCGCCTTCCTCCGCTTCGACCTCGGTCAGGTGCGGTCCGGCACAGGCGACCAGTGGGTGGCGGGCGGGACGCTGGCGATCTCCGCGCTCGCCGGGGCGAAGTTGCTGGCCGTGCCCGCCTGGCGCGGCACCACTCTGCACGACGCGCTGCGTACGCTCACGCTGGTCATGCTCGCGCTGTCCGTGTGCTGGTACCTCGTACTCGTCTTCGCCGAGGTGCGCTGGCTGCGTCCGCACTACGACATGGGTCGCTGGGCGACGGTCTTCCCGATGGGCACGACGGCCGTTGCCACCCTGTCCGTCGCTGTCGCTGACGCCGCGGCCGTGGGCTGGCTGCGGACGCCGGGTCAGGTACTGCTCTGGGCTTCCGTCGCCGCCTGGGTGCTCACACTGGTCGGGCTGGTCAGGCACTTGGCCGCGTACTCCCGGTGACCTGTGCCGGGACGGCGGCAGGGGGCTGGGCACCCCTGGCGCGGCGGTACGCACCAGGTCGGCGGGGAAGCCGAGCTGGACTTCGAGTTGTTCGGTGGGGCTGTCAACTCGCCTGTGGCAGACCGGTCCGGTGCCAGCGAGGAGTGCGATTTCGCGTGGGGGCCACGTTGGGGGCCAGGAATGGGCTCGGGACTGTCAGACGCTTGGGGGATGGGCATGATGGCACCAGACGGCATCGGCGCCATGCTGAGAGAGATCCGGGAATCGGCCGGGCTCACGCGCGATGAGCAGGTTCTGGCATGACAAGAGGCCCAGGGTGGAAGGTGGTTCGACCCGGAAAACCTGAGGCCACGGGCCGCGTCTGCCAGGAGCCTGAGTCGCGGGGAGGTACAGGCGTGAGGAGCGCCCTCCCCTACTCGCCCCCGGCGTAGTCGCCATGGCGAGCCGGGCCAAGTACCTCGTCGGCGCTGCGCGGCTCTGTGCGCGGCTGTTGGTTGAGCTTGTGGCGTTCGATGGAGGAGTGCCGGTAGACCTCCTTGCGGACCCGCATGATGTTGCCCAGGGGCGCGTGGTCGGCGGTGACCCGCCAGGGGGTGAAGGACAGTGCGTCCATCTTCTCCAGGTTTTCCGGGCCGGAGATGTCCTGCTGTGGCAGCCGCAGCCTGGCCACGGTGACGGACGGCGAGAGCTGCTCGGGCCACTCCACGGTGGTGTCCTCCACCGGCATGCGTTCCAGGTCGGTGCAGAGTTGGACCTGGATGTCGAAGGCGTAGGGGCGCTCCTGCAGTTCGGCTTGCAGGGCCGGTCGGAAGACCTCCGGTGCGGAGGTCGGGTCGATGTCGCGCCGGACCACCGCGGCGGCGAAGTGCGGATCGGGGGTGATGCGCACCTTGGCGATGTAGTCCCCGTGCCGGACCGCGCCCATCGTCCAGTAGCTCGACAGCAGTACGTTGACCGGGGGGATCTTGGACAGGCTGAGGAAGGCCAGGAACTCGTCCCATGCCCAGTTGTCCTGGTCGAGGGTTCCCTTTCCGGTCACGAACTCGGTGAAGAAACGATGCGCGCCGGGTCGGCCGTGAGAGAAGTAGGACGGGGCGTCCAGGAACAATTCCTGGATGAACAGGTAGTGCTCGACCGTGTTGCAGAAGAAGATCGGTGCGTTGATGTTGGCGTAGTCGAAGGTGCCGGTGTCCGGTTCGTCTTCCAGCAGGGTCGGGCCGTCGATGTCGAAGATCTTCAGTGCCAGCCCGGTGGCGGCGCCCAGTCGCGCGTCGGCTCCGGCGTGCGGCGAGCCGTTGGAGAAGCGGATGAGCGCATCGTGGGTTCCCGGAGTCGCGTAGATGCCTTGGGCGTACTCGGGGGGAAGCCCGTCCAGGATCTCCACTTCCCCTCGGACCAGCCCGTAGCCCTTGGCGTGGGCGTCGCGGAGGGCCCGTCCGGTGCCACCGGCCTTCACTGACTCGGTGATGTAGCTCTCGGTCTTTTCGATCACCGTTTGCAGATGCTGGTCGAAGTGCGGGTCATCGTCTTCGACGTCAGGCGTGTAGCGGACGAACTGTGCTGCCATGACTTCGACCTCTTTTCGAGAACCGTGGTGGGGCCTCAGGGGCAAGAATCGCCCTCAGCCCTCCAGCTCCGCGATCCAGCGCAGGGCACGCAAACCCGGCAGGAAGCAGTACTCGCCGCCGCGGGTGACCACGAAGCTGGGCAGATTCTGGAGGCGGCGCCGGACCGGTTTCTCCGGGATGGTGGCGCTGCCGGTTCCGTCGTGATGCCCGGCCACCGGGTCCTTCTCGCCGGGGTGGCCGATGAAGTTGCCGTCGTTGACCCACTCGGCCTTGATGAACTCGAATTGCCGTTCAAGGTGGGCTCCGAGGAAGACGCCGACCAGGCCCCGGTCGGCGCCGTCGTCCTCCAGCACGCCCTCCGGCAGCGGCGGGCCGTAGGTGGTGCCGCGGCGGATGAGCCGGTGCATCCGCGCGTCGCCGATGATGGTGGAATCGCGGGGGTTGATGCGCCGGATGTGCGCACCGGCAGGGCACCGGAACCCCCGGTCGTCGTTCTCCCGGTACAGGAAGTTGTTGACGCGGTGCGGATCGGCCGCCAGTTCCGGGTCATCGTGCTCCGGCGCCAGCGCCAGCGGCGCCCCGCTGGGCCAGCGCCCGACCATCTTCGCCGCCAGGAGCGCCTCCTCCTCGGCGCTGGAGGTGTTCGCGCGCAGGTAACGGCGCCAGGCCGCCACGTTGGTGTGGACCTTGCGCACGGCCGCGTAGGTCCCGTTGCGCCCCAGCACATCGGGGCTGGGCATGGGCGGCGGGCTGCCGGTCTCGTCGGGGTAGCCGAGGATGAACTCGCCGGCCTTGATGGGGGCTTCCTGCGGGTTGGAGCCGGGCAGTCCGACGCCCTCGATGTTCGGTTGGCTGATGCCGTCGCGGAAGCCGAAGGTGGTGCGCCCGGTCGGGAGCTGGTGGACGTCCTGCTGCCAGATCACCTGGACACCGGGCGTGTCCTGGTAGGCGACGCGGGCCTGTTCCAGCGCTTTGTCCAGCTGCGCAGCCTCGGAGGCGAGGGCGCTCAAGGCGATATGGACCTCGCCCGTTCCGAACGGTGTCTCCCAGTGGGCCGGGGCGCTCTCGCCCACGTCGCCGATCAGGTCCGCGCGTGCAGCCATGCCCTCACGAAACGCCCGCGGAAAGCTGTCCAGCGACTCCTGGGGCACTCCCAGCGCCCTCAGCCCCTGGTAGGTGAATGCCACCGCCACCCAGGCATCCTGGCTCCGGTCCACGCTGGGCAGACCACCTGCAGTCAACGGGAGCAGCCGCCGCAGCAGGGCGCGCCCGGCGTGACGGTCGTCGACCCGCAGAAAGAGAAACTTTCCCTCGTACGGCACGGGCCGTGGACGCAGGGCCCCGCTTTGGACGTCGTCGATCTCGACGCGCACGCCCGCTGCGCTGCTGCTGTCCGCCGTGTTCATGATCGCTTGTGCCTCCACATCGGTCTCTGCCCGGGCAGCCCTACGCCGGCCGGCCCGCACCCCGCCGCCGCGGGTCACCGATGTGGGGTCGGCTCTGCGTGGTGTGTCCGGGTTCTAGGCCGCGGCTTCCTCCAGCAGCTTCTGGAAGGCGGGCGTGGCCAGCAACTCGGCGTTGGCCGGGTTGTCCAGCGCCGCCCGGAATTCAGGGGTGTCCAGCACCTCCTCGAACGCCTCGTCCACTCGGTGGTCCTTCCAGATCTGCTGAACGGTCAGGTCGGGATAGGAGCTGACGAAGCTCTTCGCGGGCGCCTGGTGGGCGACGAACCAGTCCTTCACTCCTGGATCGCTGATGCCAGGGAACCCTTCGCTGTGCGAGAAGATTGTGTCGAAGTGGGACCCGATTACCGTCTTGGCGAAGTCGTCGATGTAGGTGTCCCAGGAGCCGTCGAAGACGCTGGCGAACATGAACCGGGTGTCGTTGTCGAAGATCACGTGTCGTGCGTCGTGCAGGGTGCCGATCTGGCGCAGCGCCGCACGGCCCTTCACATCATCCGACCCGCTGGCGAGCGCGGCGAGATCCGCACGCAGCGCATCGGCCTCGCCCGGCTTGATCTTGGTAAAGACGGTGAACTCGCTACAGACCCCATCCGACTTGCCCGGGCGTTCGGGCTGAGCCGCCGGAGTTGCACCTGTCGTCGCAGTCATCGCATGACTCTCCTGCCACGGATCGGTGCGAGGGTCGCCAAGCACCCGAATATGGGGCGCCGTCGCCCTCACGTCTTCATCCTGACTGCCCGTGCGCGGCCACGCATCTTCGGCCCTGGGGATGCGGAAAGCAGCCTCGGGTGCCGGCTGGCTTCTCCAGTTCCGGGAAGGCAGCAATGCGAGCGGCCGGCAGGCAACAGGACGGGGCCTCGCGTTCTGAGGAGCTCCCGAGGACAGATCCGTAAAGACGCAGGAAGATGAGATGGGATGTCCGGAGAACGGCGTCGTCACGCTTCCGGGCAGCCGCTTCTGCGTGGCCGAGAAGCCAGCCGCGTAACAGTGCGCCGCTGCGCCCCGGCGCCGTCCCGGCCGCACCGTGAGCGGTTTAGTGATGCAAGCGCTCAGCAGTCAGGAACGTCCGGACGGCTGCAGGGCGGGTGCTGATCACCGGGGAGTTCGCTGTTCAGAGGGGCGCTTCCGGGGCTGGCGAAGGCCCGGGGCACGCACACGGCAGACCCGCGGGCGCCCGCCCAGGCGATCGGAGCACCCACTCCCGCCCCTCCTGGCCCGACCTGATCACCGCCCGGGCCCACCCCCTGGAGGTAACCATGGGCAGAGTTCTCGGTGACGTGCTGGGTCTTGCGGCCGGCGTTGCGATCAGCCCGCTGCCGATCATCGCCATCATCCTCATTCTCGCCACGCCTCGGGGACGTCTCAACGGACAGCTGTTCGCCGTCGGCTGGGTTCTGGGACTCTCGGCACTGGGCGCGGTGATGCTGGCGATCGCTTCCCCGGCAGGTGCCTCCGCCCACCATCACCCGGCCACCTGGGTGGGAGCCCTCAAACTCGCTCTGGGCGTGTTCCTCGTCCTCTTCGGCGCCCGGCAGTGGCACCGACGCCCGAAGGATCCCTCGCAAGCCCAGCTGCCGAAGTGGATGGGCGCGATCGACCGCCTCACGCCGGTCAAGGTCTTCGGGCTCGGACTGGCCCTGGCCGCGCTCAACGCCAAGAACGCTCCGCTGACCATCGCCGCGGGCGCCTCGATCGGCTCAGCCGGACTGCCGGTCGGGCAGCAGATCGCCTCGCTGGCAATCTTCGTGCTGATCGCCACCCTCGGCCTGCTGGCCCCACTAGGAGTCTTCCTCGTTGGAGGAGAGCGGGCGCACACCACGCTCGGCAGCTGGAAAGACTGGGCAGCCCAGCACAATGTCGCCGTGATGGCGGTCCTGTTCTTCGTCCTCGGGTTGAAACTGCTCGGAGACGGCATCTCCGTCCTCACCTCCTGACAGGCTTACTCGCGCCGCGCTGCGGCCTGGGTCAGCAGGGCGACGGTGTCGTGGCCGGCGCGCTCGGCTTGGCCGAGTACAGCAGCCAGCGCGTCCCGGCCAGGTTCGGCTTGCCGGCGGTCGGCACGGTGGGGAAGTGTGGTACGGATCGTGGCGGCACCGTCCTGACCGCGGCCGAGGGCGGGCCCGGAGTGGACGATCTGGTGGGCCTAGCGGCGCAGCGCGTACATTTCAGCGTCTTTGGCGCGGACGTGGGAGCGAGTGGCACGCTCGAAATGCCGTGCTGCTTCTCGCAGTTCGTGCCGTGCAGCTCCGAGGAAGGTCTGGGCGAGGGAGTCGGCCTTCTGGTGCGGATCTGGTGCGGGACGCCTGAACTGGTCCAGGCAACGAACAAGGCCCAGGTCGCTGACCTGGGCCTCAACTATGGAGCGGGTGACGGGAATCGAACCCGCGCTCTGAGCTTGGGAATCAACGGGGTCCAGGGCGGTCAGGTGTCGTCTGACCTGGGCAAACGCTGCTCTCCTTGGTCGTTCGAAGGGTGTCCGTGGTACCCCTCGTGACCGCTGTTGACCGGGCTGAAGGGCACGGATGGGGCACGCCCGGCTGTGGTGCTGATCGCGCAGCGGCAGAGGCTTGGCGATCGGCGATGGATCGTGATTCACGGTCGAGTCTGTGCAGGCGGTTTGCGGCAGCACTTCTCCATACTCATGGTCATCACTCATGCGTCATCCATTCACCGAGAGCGGCGGGCGGCCCGCATGCAGCACCTGAGCGTCGGCCCAGCCGGGGCGCCTTCGGCCCTCACCCCGCCCGTACCCGTTCCTCCGTCTTCCGTCAGGCCCTCCGCCTTTTGGTAGAGGCGGGGTCGCCCTGAAGGACCAGGGAACCCCCGCTACGGGAGCGTGATAATCGGCGTTATGTCGTTCAGCGCTTCGCCTGTCACCGAGAACAGTCCCGTCCGAAGCCTCTTTGCGGGGCCCGGGGAGCAGGGGCGGTGGCTGCTGTGGCGGGCGGCGGGTGAGGTGGTCCTGGCCGGGGCGCTGGTGCTGGTGATGTACAAGGGCGGCGGCGGTGTGAGCTACCTCAAGCTGGAGGGCGGCGCGGCGACCCTGGGGCTCATCGGCGTCGCAGTGGTGCTGGTGTTGGTGCGGCGCCGGTTCCCGGTGGCCGGTGTGGTCGGGCTGGCGGCGCTGATGGGGGTGGTGCCCGTTGTGGCGCCGTTGACCGCGGTGGCCGCCTACACCGCGGCCCGGCAGATCAAGACGCCGCGGCGGCGTGCCGGGGTGCTGCTCGCGGCGGTCGCCTTGGCACCGGTGACCTGCGTGATGTTCGCGCCCTGGATGGGGTTGTCCAGATGGGAGTTCGGTCTCGCCCTTGGTGCGGTGCTCGCCACCGTCACGGTCGTCGTGCCGGGGCTGGTCGGCACCTCCGTGGGGCAGCAGGACCGGCTGCTGCGGGCGTTGCGGGAGCGGGCTGCCGCCGCCGAGGAGGCGCGGCGGCTGGCGGACAGCGAGTCGCGTATGCGTGAGCGGTCGCGTATCGCCGCGGAGATGCACGATCTGGTGGGGCACCGGCTGAGCCTGGTCTCCCTGCATGCGGGCGGGCTGGAGATGGCGCTGCTCAAGGAGGCGCCCGCGCTGCAAAACGAGGCCGCGCTGGTACGGAGTGCCACACGCGATGCGATGCAGGAGCTGCGGGAGGCGCTGGGGGTCCTCGGCCCGGTGGAGAGGGACACCGGTACGGATGTGCTGACCGATGCGACGGGCACTCGCGCGGATGTCGAGGCGTTGGTCGAGGAGTCGCAGGGCGGTGGTATTCCCGTCGCGTTTTCCTGGGAGGGGCCCGACCTCGACGGCCGGCCGGCCCGGGTGCGGCGGGCGGTCCACCGGGTGGTGCGCGAGTCGCTCACCAACGTCCACCGGTATGCGGCCGGGGCCCATGTGACTGTCGCCGTCCGCCATACCGACGAGCGGGTGGTGGTCCAGGTGCGCAACGGCGTGCCGCCCGTCGCGCCCGCCGCCGCGACCGGGCTCGGCTCCGGACAGGGGCTGATCGGGCTCCGGGAGCGGGTGGCGCTGCTCGGCGGCGCCCTGGAGGCGGAGCGGACGCCCGGTGGCGGCTTCGCCGTGGCGGCCGACATCCCCGCCGACCCCGGGCCCGGGGCGGAGACGGCGGACACGGCGTCGGACGACAACGGGCCGGTGGCCGTCGACGAGCCCGGCAGTGGGCTCTCCGCCCTCCAGCGGCGCCTCGGCGGCGCCGTGACGGGGCTGCTCGGCCTGGTGGGGGTGGTCGTGCTGATGATGTTCGGGCTCGTGCTGGTGGACCAGGCGCAGTTCACGTCCCTGCCCGCGAGCGGCGAGGAGCCCCGGTTGGGGATGACGAGGGAGCGGGTGAAGCGCGCCGTGGGATGGGACGACACCGCGTCGCGCGCGGCCGCCACCGGGCACGAGCCGAGGCGGCCGGGTTCCGCCACGGACTGCATTTATCAGCACACGAGCGAGGAGCCCAAGAGCGGGCGGCTGGAGATCGTCCGCTACTGCTTCCGGTCCGACTCTTTGATCGCGATCGACCGTATTACCGTTCCGATGGTGACCGAACCGCCCGCTGGGAGCACGGCACATGACTGAACAGGCCAACTCGGCGGGCTCCCGGGAGGATTCCGTGATCCGGGTGCTGCTCGCCGACGACGAGCAGATGATCCGGCACGGTGTCCGGGTGATCCTCCAGCACGCCGACGGCATCGAGGTGGTGGGTGAGGCGGCCAACGGCGCCGAGGCCGTGCGGCTCGCCGCCGAGCACCGGCCCGATGTGGTGCTCCTCGACGTCCGTATGCCGGTTCTCGACGGGCTCGCGGCCGTCGGACCACTGGTCGCCCTCGACCCCGGGCCGCAGGTCGTCATGCTCACCACCTTCGGTGACGAGGACAACGTCATCCGGGCGCTGCGGGCGGGCGCCATGGGCTTCCTGCTCAAGGACGAGGGGCCGCAGGAGCTGATCAGCGCGGTACGGGCCGCGGCCGTGGGGGACGCGGTGCTCTCGCCCGGCGTCACCGGGTCGGTCATCCGCCGGATGCTGGGCGGCGGCTCGGCGGGTGCCGGGGCCGCCGCTCCGGACAGCAGGGTGGCGGGGCTGACGGACCGGGAGCGGGAGGTGCTGGTCATGCTGGGGGCGGGGCTGTCGAACCTGGAGATCGGCTCGCAGCTCGGCATCGGGGTGGGGACGGTCAAGACCCATGTCGGGTCGATCCTGGGGAAGACGGGGTGCGAAAGCCGGGTGCAGGCGGCGCTGCTGGCGTACCGGGCCGGGCTCATGAGCTGAGCCCAGGACGGCCGTCGACTCTGTCTTTGGGCAGAGAGGCCGTGGTCCGTGAGGGCGACATGGCCGGGGCGGGTCTGACCTTCGGCAGGCGGCACATCCCCGCCCTGAGAGCGACGAGTTGGGGGGTGCGCCGCGGCCACGATGGTCGGGAGTCCCGCACCCCTTCCAGGAGCAGCCATGTCGCAGTCCACCACCCGTACCACCCGCCTGAGGGCCCCCTCCGGTGCCGCCGCCCGCGCCACGGGACTGACCAAGGTCTACGGCGAGGGCGATACCCGCGTCGTTGCCCTCGACTCGGTCTGCGTGGAGTTCGGGCGCGGCCGGTTCACCGCGATCATGGGGCCGTCCGGCTCCGGCAAGTCGACGCTGATGCACTGCATGGCGGGGCTCGACTCGCTCTCCGAGGGCTCTGCCCACGTCGGTGACACCGAGCTGTCCGGCCTGGACGACCGACGGCTCACCAAGCTCCGCCGGGAGAAGATCGGCTTCGTCTTCCAGGCGTTCAACCTGCTGCCCACGCTCAACGCGATGGAGAACATCACGCTGCCGATGGATGTCGCCGGCCGCAAGCCCGACCGGCAGTGGCTGGATCTGATCGTGCGGACCGTCGGCCTCTCCGGGCGGCTGCAGCACCGTCCCTCGCAGCTCTCCGGCGGCCAGCAGCAGCGCGTCGCGGTGGCCCGCGCGCTGGCCGGCCGACCGGAGATCATCTTCGCCGACGAGCCGACCGGCAACCTCGACTCCCGTTCCGGCGCCGAGGTGCTGGGCTTTCTGCAGGAGTCCGTACGCGGGCTGGGGCAGACGGTCGTGATGGTCACCCACGACCCGGTGGCCGCCTCCTACGCGGACCACGTGGTCTTCCTCGCCGACGGGCAGATCACCGACGAACTGGCCGCCCCCACCGCCGAGTCCGTGCTCGACCGTATGCGGCTCCTCGACACCAGCGGACCGGCGAGCTGACGCGCCCTCCCGCACGGCTCCCTGTCCCCCCCCGCACCACTCCAGGACTGAAACCGACATGCTGCGAATAGCTCTGCGCAACGTTTTTGCGCACAAAGCCCGATTGGTCATGACCGCGCTCGCGGTCCTGCTGGGCGTCGCCTTCGTCTCCGGCACCCTCATCTTCGGCGACACCACCGCGAACGCCTACCGCACGGCCGCCGGCACAAGCCTCAAGGGCGTGGCCGTCTCCGTACAGTCCCAGGTGCGCCCAAGCGTCGCGGGAACGGGCGGCCCGGACGGCACGCCGTCCAGCACGCTCGACACCGCGCTGGCAGACAAGATCCGCGCGCTGCCCGGCGTCGCCGCGGTGCGCCCCACCGTCAACGGCATGGTCACCGTGGCCGGCAAGGACGGCCTGCCGGTCAACACCGACAAGGCCCGGCTGAACCTGGCCACCAACTACCTGCCCGGCAAGGACAGCCGCATCTCGCTGAAGGAAGGCCGCGGACCCGCCGCCGAGGGCGAACTGGCGCTGGACGCCAGGACCGCAGCGAAGGCCGGCTACCGGATCGGTGACACCGTCCGCTTCGCCATCGACGGGCCCGGCCTGGCCAAGAAGCTGGTCGGCACCGTCGCCACCGACGACCCGCGGGTCAACGCCGGGGGCACGCTCACGCTCTTCGACACCAGGACCGCACAGAAGCTCTTCCTCCACCCCGGCCAGTTCCACGAGATCGCGGTCGCGGCCAAGCCCGGTACCGATTCCAGCGAGCTGACCGACCGGGTGCGGGCACTGCTCCCCGACAAGGGCGCCAGGGCCACCAGCCGCGAAGACCTGGCCGCCGAGCAGGCCGAGCAGATCGGCGAGCAGACCGGGTTTCTCACCAAGACGCTGCTCGGCTTCGCCGGCATCGCGCTGTTCATCGGCGCGTTCATCATCGCCAACACCTTCACCATGCTCATCGCCCAGCGCAGCCGGGAAATCGCGCTGATGCGGGCCGTGGGCGCCTCGCGACGCCAGGTCGTACGGGCCGTTCTCATCGAGGCCGCCCTCCTCGGGCTCGGTGCCTCCGCCGTCGGATTCGTCCTCGGCATCGGCATCGCCACCGTCATGCGCCCGCTGCTGAACGCAAGCGGCGCCGGGCTGCCCGCCGGACCGCTGGTCATCTCGCAAGGGACGGTCATCTGGTCGCTCGTGGTCGGCGTCCTGATCACCGTCCTGGCCGCCTGGCTGCCCTCCCGCAAGGCCGCGAAGATCGCCCCCGTGGCGGCGCTCAGCAGCATCGACCAGGCCCCGCCCGCCCGTGCCCTGGTGGTCCGCAATGTGCTCGGCACCCTGCTCACCGGGTCCGGGGCGCTGCTGATGCTGTACATCTACACGGTCGATTCCACCGACCAGACCTACCTGATGATCGCGATGCTCGGCTCCGCGCTGACCATCGTCGGCATCATCGTGCAGGCACCGCTGCTCTCCCGCCCGCTGATCACCCTGGCCGGCAAGGCCACCACCCGCCTCTTCGGCGTCACCGGCAAGCTGGCCAAGGAGAACGCGCTGCGCAACCCGCGCCGCACCGCCGCCACCGCATCCGCCCTGATGGTCGGACTCGCCCTGGTCAGCGGTCTGACCGTGGTCGGGCACTCCACCGAGCGCGCCCTGATCGCGGATGCCACCCAGGGCCTGACCGCCGACTACACGGTCGCCAACACCATCACCACCGGGCTCGAAGTGGACGCGGCCGCCAAGATCGCGCAGGTGCCCGGCGTCGCCACGGCCGTCCCCACCACCACGGCGGCGGTCAGCACCGGGGGGCTCAACTTCATCGGGATCACCGGCACGGACCCCAAGACCTACGGCAAGGCCGCGAATCTCGACTTCCGCGCCGGCTCGCTGCGCGACATCGGCCCCGGGAAGATCGCGGTCTCCGACGAGTTCGCCACCAAGGCCGGGCTCAAGGTCGGCAGCACCCTCGACGTCGGCGTAACCACCGGCCGGAGCGAGAAGGAGGTGAAGCGGAAGCTGAAGGTCGTCGGCGTCTACGCCTCGACCCCCACCACGGAGGAAGCACTGGGCACGCTCGCCGACACCCTCCCGTACTCCGACACCAAGAAGCTCGAAAAAGTGCTGGTCAAGGCCGAACCCGGCCAGACTGCGGGCCTTGAGCGGAAGATCCGTGCCGCACTCGGCGACAGCCCGCTGATGGAGGTCCAAACCCACGAGCAGGCCATCAAGGACGGCGGCGCGGACATCGGCACGGTCCTCAAGATGATGTACGGGCTGCTCGGCATGGCCCTCCTCATCTCGGTCGTCGGCGTCGTCAACACCCTGGCCATGTCAGTCTTCGAGCGCACCCGCGAGATCGGAATGCTGCGGGCCATCGGCCTCGACCGCACCGGGATCAAGCAGATGGTCCGGCTGGAGTCGGTGGTCATCTCACTGTTCGGCGCGGCGCTCGGCATCGGCACCGGCATCTTCCTGGCCTGGGCCGGCGGCGGCCTGGTGAGTTCGACGATGGACACGTACGAGACCCTCCTGCCATGGGGCGAGCTGGGGATATTCCTGGCGCTGGCACTGGTGATCGGTGTCCTGGCAGCGATCTGGCCGGCCCGCCGGGCGGCCCGCCTGAACATGCTCCAGTCGATCCAGTCGAGCTGAGCCGAGCGGCCCGAGCGGCCCGAGCGGCCCGAGCGGCCCGAGCGGCCCGAGACCGTGCCACGGCGCGCACCGCACCGGCTGCACCGTGGCCCGCGACATCGACCACACCAGCCGGTGGCCCATGGTGGCCACGGAGGCCGATGCCGTACGCCGGTCCACCGCCCTACCGCTGCACAGGGAGAGCCCACCGGCTCTGACGTACCGACCGACGCGCCGCGGAAGGGCGTGCGTGGGGCAACTCGCCTCGATGCTCGGCCCGTTACAGCGTCGGTAGGGCGCGCGGCTCCCGAACGGTCCAGATAACGGCGAAGGCCCGGCGGATGTCGGCCAGGAGGCGGATGCCCAGGCTGCTGCTGTCCTGGTCGTGCTCGGCCTCGTGCTTGGCCATGACCCGGCAGGCGGTGCGGGCGAGGTCGGGCCACTGGCCCCCGGCGAGGTCGGCGACGGACACCAGCGGCTGCCAGGTATCAGCCGCCCGGTCTTCGACCGGCATGTCCGGTGTCAGCTCCATCGCCTCGGCGTGGAGCGGCGCCAGCCAGGCGGCGAGCCGGTCGCGCAGCGCGTGGAGGGTCGGGGTATCGCGGAAGGTGCGGAATTCCGCCACCTTCTCGCCCGGCCTGCGGCGCCGCATCCGGATGACGATCGACCGGTCCATGATCGTGTCGGGCAGGTCGCCGATGCCCGCGAGGGCTGCCATCGCGAAGGTGGGAAACTTCGCGACCTCGTGGTTGGGGCCGGAGACCCGGAGGGTGGGCCTGTTGCGCTGGTGTCCCGCGTTGAGCAGGCCGCGCATCTCTTCGTTCTTCTCCGCGACCTTCACGGAGCCGAAGAGCGTGTCGGCCTCGTCGACCAACAGGGTCGGCGGGGTGTCCGTGATCGACCGGAACACCGCGGCAGCCGAGGCATTGACCGTGATCAGCGGGTCATGGACACTCTCGGTAATCACGTCCAGGAGCCGCGACTTGCCGCACCGCTTGGCCGGCCCGACGATGGCCAGCCTCGGGGCGTGCTGCCATGCGGTCTGCAGATGGGTCGCCGCCACCCACAGAGTGACCGCCGTGAGGGCTTCCTCGCTCGGCAGCACGACGTATCGACGGATCTGCTCCCGCAGTTCTGTCAGCACCTGCTCGCCTTCGGATACCGGAGCGGAGTCGGGTATGACGGTGGGCGGCTCTTCCGGTGACGGCAGAGATGGGTCGCCACTCGGCTGGCCGGGGACGGCGACAGGCGGCCATACGGGCTTGTTGGAGTCGGAATAGGGCTCGGCTCCCGCATGTTCCACAGGGCAGCTCCTCGTCTGGCGGTGGCGGGCTTGCGCGCCCTTGCCGCCGGGTTGGTTCTTGACGGGCCGTTCGGGGTTGCTGGGGCCTCCGGCGTTGCACCGCCGGGGGCCCTTTCCCGTCTCGCGGGCACCAGGGCATCGCGAGGGAACACGGACCGTACGTCCACGCCCGCCAACAGTCCAGCGATTCTGTGTCAGCTCAACGCAGAATCGCCTGCTACGCTGCCGCCCTTTCACGCCGCCAACCCGAGCAGATCCAGCAGATCCGCGGTCACCACCCGGTAGGCGTTGCCGAGCCGCAGGACCTTGCAGGGGTACGCACCCCGCTTCGCCAGCTCGTAACCCTTGCTGCGCCCGAGCCCCAAGGCGCGATTACTGGTCTCCAGGTCAACGGCTACCGGAAGCGCAAGCAGATCTTCCCGGCTCATCCCGTTCATTCGTCCGACTGCGACGCTTTCGCGCATACGACATCCCTTTCGGTACAGCCCTCGGCGAACGTGGCCCTCACGTCCGGCTCCAGGCGTCTACCAACCAGGATCCTCAAGTTAATGTGTCTACATGACACAACACGGTATTGATGATGAAGAGGATGGCTTCCCTGAGTGGGAGGACCGCATCAAGGCCAACGTGGCCGGCGAAGTCCGGCGGAGAAGGAAGGAGATGGGGTGGAGCGCTCAGGAACTGGCCGACCAGTGCGAGCGGCTCGGGCACCCCATCCCGCGCAACGTGATCGCCAACATGGAGTCCGGTCGCCGGGCCAGCCTCCCGCTGGTGGACGTCATGGTCCTGGCAGCCGCCCTGAAGACGTACCCGGGCTCCCTGATCTTCCCGGTCGGCTACGTCGACCAGACCCAGGAACTGCCCTTCCAGGACCTCGTACCCACCTGGGACGCCCTGCGGCGCTTCACCGGCGAACAGGACGTGCCCGGCCATGACGCGGGCCTAGCGCCCGACTTCGAGGCCCACGCCGACCTCGTCAGCACCGCCCTGACCGCAATCGAAGAGGAAGAACGGGCGCGGTTCACGGCCGAAGCAGCAACCAGCCCCGCTCAGCAGGAAGAAGCCGAAGGCAGGCGGGCCAAGTACGCCGACCAGGGCCTCTCCGCCAAGTACAACCTCCGCTATCTCCGCCGGGACCTCCGCGACAACGGAGCCACCCCACCCGACCTGCCGCCCGCACTGGCCGACGTCGACCCGCCCGAGGACGACACCCACACCACATCGGAGGAACGCCTTTGAAGGGCTCCACGCACCGCCGTTGCTACTGCCGCGACCCCAAGACCGGCAAGCCGCTCGGCAAGAACTGCCCCAAGCTCATCAGCCGCAAGCACGGCTCCTACTCGATACGCCAGGAACTCCCGCCCCGCGAAGACGGCACCCGCCGCTCCTTCAGCCGCGCCGGCTACGAGACCCTCAAGGCCGCCCAGGCCGACCTGGACCACATACGCGCGCTCCTCGCTCTCGTCGACCAGGACGACCCGGACAGCACTGAGCGGCTGACCGCCATGTTGGAGGAGATCGCCGACGAGAAGGCGCCGCTTCCCGAGCCGGAGGAGACCCGCCGACGTCTGAGGGCGGGGCTGGCTCTTCGTGGCACCGTCACCGTCGGGGAGTGGCTCGACTCGTGGTTCGCCTCCAAGAAGCGGCGCAAGACGACGCTCAACGGCTACGCGTCGCACATCCGCGTCCACCTCAAGCCGCGCATCGGGCACATCCGCCTCGACCGTCTCCACGTCGGCCACTTGGTGGAGATGTTCGATGCCATGGTGCTCCAGAACGAGGTGATCGAGACCGAGAACCAGGCCCGCAGTGAGCAGATCGCGCGCTGCAAGCCGAGCAAGCCGGGGCGGCCCACCGCCGCCGAGCGGACACGCTTGGCCGAGGAGCAGCAAAAGCTGGCCGAGATGAAGCCGTTCCGGAAGCTGAACGGCCCTGCCACCCGGCAGGCCATCCGCCGGACCCTGCGCGCTGCCCTGAACGCGGCCATCGCCCAGCAACTCATCACGTTCAACCCGGCGGCCCACGTCGAACTCGAATCCGGCAAGCGGCCGAAGCCCTTGCTCTGGACGGAGGAGCGCGTTCGCCGCTGGCGCGAGACGGACAAGCTGCCGAGCCCCGTCATGGTGTGGACACCGGCACAGTTCGGTGTCTTCCTCGACGCCGCCGAGGGCGACCGCCTCTACCCGTTCTTCCACCTCGTCGGCGCCCGCGGCCTGCGGCGCGGTGAGGGCGTCGGTCAGGAATGGACGGACATCGATCTGGAGGCGGGGCTGATCACTCCCGCCAAGGAGATCGTGGTGGACGGCTGGGCCCCGTACGAGTCCGAACCCAAGACCGACGGCAGCGCCGGCACGATCGCGCTCGACAGCCTGAATCTGGCCGTCCTGCGGGCCCACAAGGCCCGGCAGGACGCGGAGCGCCTGGCATGGGGCTCGGCGTGGCAGGACTCGGGCAAGGTCTTCACTCAGGAGGACGGCTCGCCCCTGCACCCGGAAACCGTCTCCGAGACCTTCCGCCGCATTCTGGCGTCAACGACCCTCCCGCCGATCACGCTTCGCGATCTGCGCCACGTCGCGGCCACCCTGACGCACGGAGGCGGCGGGGACATCCACACGGTGAAGGAGGTCCTGCGCCACTCGACCATCGCCCTGACCTCGGACACGTACACGAGCCTGCTGCCCGAACTCGACCGCGAGATAGCCGAGAAGGCGGCGCAGCTCGTCCCGAGGACCCGCCGGGCAACGCCCATTGGCGAGGACTCAGGCGCTCCCGCTCACGCATCGCTCACGCACAAGCCGAAAACGAAACAGCGCCCCGACCGGCCTGAGCCGATGGGAGCGCTGCCTTGCAGGTCAGAGGAGTTCTCCTCGACCGATGATGGTGGGCCATCAGGGGCTCGAACCCTGAACCAATGGATTAAAAGTCCACTGCTCTGCCAATTGAGCTAATGGCCCGCACCGAGCAGCATAGCCCGAGGTTGTGCCGCAGCCCGAAGGCATTACGGATCAAGCCATTCGGCGGGGTGCCACATGGCCGGTCCGCGGGCCGTGCGGGGCCCGCGGTGGACCGTACAACGCGCGGGGCCCGCACGGCACTTGAGTGCGTACGGGCCCCGCGGATCAGCGTCGGTGATCAGCCGTTGCGCTTCCAGCGCGGCTTGTCCTCGCGACGGCCGAAGGAGCCGGACGGGGCGGCGCCACGGTGGTCGTCACGACGGCCGTAGGGGCGGTCGCCGCCGGAGCGGTGGCCACCGGTGGCCGGACGGCCGCCGGAGCGGTCGTCACGGTTGAAGGGACGGTCGCCGCCGGTGGAACGGAAGCCACCGGTGGAACGGCCCGGGGTACGGCCGCCGGAGCGGTCGTCGCGGTTGAACGGGCGGCTCGGACGGTCGCCGCGGTCGCGGTTGAAGCCGCCACCGGAACGCTCGTCACGACGCTCGAAGGAACGGCCACCGGAACGGTCGTCGCGGCGGTCGCGGTTGAAGCCGCCGCCGGAACGGTCATCACGACGGTCACGGTTGAACCCACCACCGGAACGGTCATCGCGACGGTCGCGGTTGAAGCCGCCGCCGGAACGGTCATCACGACGGTCACGGTTGAACCCACCACCGGAACGGTCATCACGACGGTCACGGTTGAACCCACCACCGGAACGGTCATCACGACGGTCACGGCTGAAACCGCCCCGGTCGTCACGACGGTCACGGTCGAAGGAACGGCCACCGGAGCGGTCGTCACGACGGTCGCGGCGCTCGAAGTTGCCCCGGTCGTCGCGGCGCTCGTCGGCCGCGTCGGCCTGCGCCGGAACGGCGGCCTCGGCCACCTCGGCGGCGGCGGTCTCGGCAGCGGCGGCGAGCGCCTCGGCCGGGTCCTCACCGCGCTCGCGGGCGGCCCGGGCGGTCAGCCGGTCGGCCTCCTCGCGCAGCTCGGTGGCGCGGCGCTGAAGGCGCTCCAGCTCACGGGTGAGCTCGGCCACCTCGCGCTCGGCCTGCTTGGCGGAGTTGTTGGCACCGTCGGCCTGGACCTCGGTGAGCGAGCGCGCACCGGTGATCTTGGCGACGTCCTCGTCGAAGGCGCCGGAGCCGCCGACGATGTGGCGCGAGGCGTCCACGCCCGCGTCCTCCATCAGCCGGAAGATCTGCCGGCGCTGGTGCGGCAGCGACAGCGAGACGACCGTGCCGGACTGGCCGGCGCGGGCCGTACGGCCCGAGCGGTGCAGGTAGTCCTTGTGGTCACCGGCCGGGTCGACGTTCAGGACCAGGTCGATGCCGTCGACGTGGATACCGCGGGCGGCGACGTCGGTGGCGACCAGCGCGTTGACGTAGCCGTCCTTGAAGTCCGCGAGCACCCGGGTGCGCGCGCCCTGCGTCATGCCGCCGTGCAGTGCGTCGGCCTTCACACCGGACTCGACGAGCTGCTCGGCGATGCGGTCGGCGCCCAGCTGGGTGCGGACGAAGATGATGGTGCGGCCCTTGCGGGCGGCGATGGCGGCGGTGACCGGCGCCTTGTCCTTCGGCTTCACGACGAGGACGTGGTGGGTCATGGTCGTGACGTTGCCCTGGGCGCTGTCGACCTCGTGGGTGACCGGGTTGGTCAGGTAGCGCTTGACCAGGGTGCCGATCTCGTTCTCCATGGTGGCGGAGAAGAGCATCCGCTGGCCGCCGCCGGGGATCTGGTCGAGCAGCTCGGTGACCTCGGGCAGGAAGCCCAGGTCGGACATCTGGTCGGCCTCGTCGAGGACCGCGACCTGGACGTTCTCCAGGGAGCAGGCGCCACGGTTGATGATGTCGCGCAGCCGGCCCGGGGTGGCGACGAGGACGTCGACACCGCGCTCCAGGGCGTAGATCTGGTTGCCCATGGACGTACCGCCGCAGACGACCTTCATCTTCAGGCCGAGCACGTCGCCGTAGGGCTGGAGCGCGTCCGCGACCTGCATCGCGAGCTCACGGGTCGGGGTGAGGATGATCGCGCGGGGCTTCTTCTTCTCGGTGCTGCCGCCGGCGAGCTGCGCCAGGGCCGGCAGACCGAAGGAGAGCGTCTTGCCGGAGCCGGTGCGGCCGCGGCCGAGGATGTCCTTGCCGGCCAGCGCGTCCGGAATGGTCGCGGCCTGGATGGGGAAGGGGGTGGTGACGCCGTTCTGCGCGAGCTTGCGGACGACGCCCTCGGGCAGTCCGAGGTCGGCGAAGGTGATGGTGTCGGTCTCGGTCTCGGGCGACTCGTCGACCGCCGTCACCTCGGGGGCCGTCTGCTCGTCGATTGCGGGCATGACGGACTGCTCAGTGGAAATGGACATGCGAAATGCGAAACCTTCCGGAGTCTCGGCACGCGCCCAAACTCCGTGTGTTTCACAAAGACCGCCTCTATGCGGTCAGCCACGGCAAGGGAGAGAACGCGCCACGCGGCGCGCTTCTGTTCTGGCGCCGGGCAAATGGGATCAAACGATCTACCACCATACGCACTCCGCCCCCCGGATGGCAAATGACCGTCTGGCCAGGCCCTCCGCTGCCCCGGACAAAGCCACCCGCCCCGCCCGGAACCCCTCACGCCTCCTCGTCGTAGAGCTCCGACTGCGACGCCATCGGCGAGACGGGGGACGGGCCGGAGGCATGGGAGCTCGGCGGTGGCGGGGGGCTGCTCGGCGGCGCGGTCGGCTGCGCGGGGGGCGTACTGGGCGCGGACGAGGCCGGCGGGGTGGCCGGGCGGTCGGGGTGCGTCGGCGAGGGCTCGGGATGAGGCCGCCCGCCAGAGCCGCCGGAGCCGCCGTGGGCGCCGCCCGCACCCGGCTCGGGGCCCGAGGGCCGCACCGGCCGGGACGGCGTACCGGGCCCGGACGGCTCCGGTGCCGCGCTCTTCGACGCCTTGCCCGCCTTCTTGCCCTTGCCGCCGGCCGGGTGCGCCGCGCCGTCGCGCCCCAACCGCCGCGGGCCGTCGCCGCGCCCGTCCACGGTCACCCCGTTGGGGCCGGACCAGCCGTCCTTCCCGTCGTGCCGCACGGTGCTGCCGGAGGGTTTCGGCTCCTCCGGGTCGCTCACGCTCATACAGCCGGCCAGCGCCGCGGCCAGCGCGGAGACGGTCACGGCCGCGGCGGCGGCCCGGGAACGCGCCCGGGCCGACGGCGGGCGCGACGAAGGGGCAGGGGACGACGACGGGGACGGTGTCGGCGTCAGGGACGGGCGATGTGGGCTCGGGCGCACGGCGGGACCTCCGGATCCGGAACGCAGGGACGGCGGCACGGACGCCCTGCCCAACTCCCGCCCCCCACCTGAGGACACGCACCAGGCCCGGCCGATCACACCGGGCACGGGTTCCGGAACGCCCTCCCGCCGGGCCGCGGCCCTTCGGGTGCCGGGACAGCCCTCAGCCGTAGCCCAGCGCGTGCAGCCGCTCGTCGTCGATCCCGAAGTGGTGCGCGATCTCATGAACGACCGTCACTTCGGTCTCCGCGACCACGTCCTCGCGGGTGTCGCACATCCGCAGCGTCGGCCCCCGGTAGACAGTGATCCGGTCCGGCAGCACACCGGCGTACCACTCCCCCCGGTCGGTCAGCGGCGTCCCCTCGTAGAGCCCGAGCAGCTCGGGGTCGTCGGCGGGGGGTTCGTCCTCGACGAAGACCGCCACGTTGTCCATCAGCCGGGTCAGCTCCGGCGGGATCCGGTCCAGCGCCTCGGCGACCAGTTCCTCGAACTCCTCGCGCGTCATTTCCAGCACACCACCATTCTCCGCCACGGCGCCTCCCCACCGATCGTCGCGGTTCGCCCGCCGCACCGCAGCCCAACCGGAGGCGGCCCCTCCTCGCTTAACGGCACCCCGGACGGGCATACGGGACCAATGGCCCGCGCAGCGCGCTCCCGGACACCGCACCCCGACGCCCCGCAAAGCCACCCGCACCGGCTGCTCCATACCGGCCTCGCCGGCGTACGCGCCCTCCCGGCAGCCGTCCGCCGCGGCTACCGCTCCCGCCGTACGGCCCCCACCGCCACCCTGGTGGACGACGCCCCGCACCGCCCCCTGGCGTCCGCCCTCGGCCTGATGGCCGTCACCGTCGTCGGCGCCTGGCTGGGGCTGCTGCTGATCGGCAGCCTCCGTGTCCCCGTCGGCCCGATGGACACCAGCATGGCGCTGCGCCCCTCACTGTCCGGCGGCACCCGGATCGAGGTCGCGCCGCTCGGCGATCTGGAACTGAGCAGCCACCACGCGCCCGTACGGCTCGATGTCGACGTCGACCGGTTGGACCCGGTCCGCTCCCAGGCGCTGGTGGACCACCCCGAACGGTTCGCCGGTCTCCAGGCCGAGGTCACCCACGACGTCACCCGCGGCGCTCTGGGGCTGGCACTGCACTCCTGCGTCGCCGTGGCGTCCGGCGCCACCGCGCTGGGCCTGGCCATCTACCGCCGCCCGCGCCGCGCACTGGCCGCCGGCGGTCTGGCGCTCACCCTGCTCGGCGCCTGCGCGGGAACCGCGTACGCCACCTGGAACCCCGAGTCCGTACTGGAGCCGAAGTTCTCCGGCCTGCTCACCTCGGCGCCCTCGGTGGTCGGCAACGCGCGCAGCATCGTCAGCGAATTCAACGTCTACCAGCAGGAGTTGGCGCGCCTGGTGACCAACGTCACCAAGCTCTACGACGCCACCTCGACGCTGCCCGTCTACCAGCCGGACCCCACCACCATCCGCGTCCTGCACGTCTCCGACATCCACCTGAACCCGGGCGCCTGGCGGATCATCGCCTCCCTGGTGAAGCAGTACCGGATCAACGTGATCGTCGACACCGGCGACACCATGGACCACGGCTCGGCCGCCGAGAACCACTTCCTGGACCCGGTCTCCACCCTCGGCGCCCCCTACGTATGGGTACGCGGCAACCACGATTCCCGGGGCACGCAGAAGTACCTGACCGGCCGCCGCCAGGTCACCGTCCTCGACCACGGCACGGTCACCCAGGTCGCCGGCGTACGTATCGCGGGCGTCGGCGATCCGCAGTTCACCCCGGACCGCTCCGTGGTGGCGGCCGGCGACCCCGCCGAGCGCACCGCCGGCGGCCGCCTCGCCGACGCGCTGCGCACCCAGCGGCTGGCCGGCACCCCCGTCGACCTCGCGCTGGCCCACAACCCCGCCGCGGTGCGCGAGGCGGACGGCCTGGCCCCGCTGGCGCTGGCCGGCCATGTCCACCACCGGGAGAACACCCTGCTCCCCCAGGGCACCCGGCTGATGGTCGAGGGCTCGACGGGCGGCGGCGGACTGCGCGCGGTGCACAACAAGAAGCCCGAGCCGGTCCTGGCCTCGGTGCTCTATCTGGACCGGAGGACGAAACGGCTCCAGGCGTGGGACGAGATCACCCTCGGCGGACTGGGCCTGTCCCGGGCCGAGGTCAGCCGCCACCTCCCCCATGAGAACCAACCCGGCGCCACGCCCGCGCCGTCCGGTTCACCGCCCTCGTCCGGCCCGTCCTCCGGGCCCTCGTCCCACCCTTCCGGACGCCCGGCCAGGAGCCCGTCCGCACACCCCCGCTAAACCGTTTTGGCGAACGGTCCTCCCATCCCATATGCTTCTCACGTCCCCGACGGCGCCGGTAACGACGCCAAGGTGGCCACCAGCCCTCATCGTCTAGTGGCCCAGGACGCCGCCCTTTCAAGGCGGTAGCACGGGTTCGAATCCCGTTGGGGGCACGCAACATCGTGTGTGAGAATGGCTTGCGCCGCTTTCGCACAATGCAAGGTCCTGTGGAGCAGTTTGGAGTGCTCGCCACCCTGTCAAGGTGGAGGCCGCGGGTTCAAATCCCGTCAGGACCGCTGCGGCTGGGTAGCTCAGTTGGTACGAGCGATCGCCTGAAAAGCGATAGGTCGCCGGTTCGACCCCGGCCCCAGCCACACCCTTTGGGAGAAGGCCCCGATTCCTCGAATCGGGGCCTTTTTCGTCGTTATCCGACGCCGGCTTCCCGGGCGGCCCCGGCGGGCCCGTCCTCCGGCTGCCAGAAAATCAGCCGGGCACCGCCGGTGATCATCCCCGTCGCCGCCAGGCCCATCGCCATCTTCACCAGCCGCACGTTGCCTTCCCAGTCGTGCGGCGCGCCGAAGACCAGCCAGGCGCCGAGCGCGATACCGGCGACCATCATGACGATGCCCGCAATCCGTCGTATTCCCTTGTCCATACGGGCATTCTCGCTGACCGGCGATCATGTCGTAATGCGGTTTTCGGGCGCCCGCCCGCTCTCCCCGCGGCCACCCGGACGGCGGTGCCGCCGCATCGGAATCGGGCGGCCACGTGCACCGGCCGGGGCGCGGAGGAGGTTCCCGGCGGGCTGCCGGGGAGCGCGGGGCGCCGTCCGCGCGGGCAAATGGTTCGCCAGTCGTTTATCCGAGGTGAGATCCTGGGGGACGTATGTCCAGTCAGCCTGCCTCCGCCCTGCCCGACGGCTCTGCTACCGCGCTGCCCGGCACCGCCGCTCCCGGCCTCTCCGACCTGCTGGAACGTCTGCCCGAGCTGATGCTGCGCGATCAGCAGCGGCTGGGGCGCCGGCTCGACGGCGCGCGCCGTATCCGTAAGCCGGAAGCCCGGACGGCCGTGCTCTCCGAGATCTCCGACGGCATCGACGAGGCGGAGCTGCGCGTCGAGCAGCGGCGCGCCGCGGTGCCCGAGATCACGTATCCGGAAGAGCTGCCGGTCAGCCAGAAGAAGGACGAGATCCTCGCCGCGATCCGCGACCACCAGGTCGTGATCGTCGCCGGGGAGACCGGCTCCGGCAAGACGACGCAGATCCCCAAGATCTGCCTGGAGCTCGGCCGGGGCATCCGGGGCCTGATCGGGCA
Organism: Streptomyces sp. P9-2B-2; assembly: GCF_030406865.1. NCBI lineage: Bacteria > Bacillati > Actinomycetota > Actinomycetes > Kitasatosporales > Streptomycetaceae > Streptomyces > Streptomyces sp. P9-2B-2. The sequence continues at coordinate 4,306,118 of NZ_CP129126.1, forward strand.
CACCCAGCCGCGCCGGATCGCGGCCCGTACGGTCGCCGAGCGGGTCGCCGAGGAGCTGAAGACCCCGCTGGGCGAGGCGGTCGGCTGGAAGGTCCGCTTCACGGACCAGGTCGGCGGGGACACCCTCGTCAAGCTGATGACGGACGGCATCCTGCTCGCCGAGATCCAGACGGACCGGGAGCTGCGCCAGTACGACACGATCATCATCGACGAGGCGCACGAGCGCAGCCTCAACATCGACTTCATCCTCGGCTACCTCGCCCAGCTGCTGCCCCGGCGCCCGGACCTCAAGATCGTCATCACTTCGGCGACCATCGACCCGGAGCGGTTCGCCCGGCACTTCGGCAGCTTCGCGTCCGTAGGAGCGGCGCCGGACCGTACCGCCCCCTCGGCCGCCGCGGACGGCTCCGGGAGCGACGGGGAAGCGAAGGCGAGCGCACCGATCGTCGAGGTCTCCGGCCGGACGTATCCGGTGGAGGTGCGCTACCGCCCCCTGCTGGAGGAGGGCGGCCAGGACGCCGACCGCGACCAGATCACCGCGATCTGCGACGCCGTGGACGAGCTCCAGTCCGCCGGGCCCGGCGACATCCTGGTCTTTCTCTCCGGCGAGCGGGAGATCCGCGACACCGCCGACGCGCTCAACAAGAAGGCCCTCCCGTTCACCGAGGTCCTCCCCCTGTACGCGCGGCTGTCGCACGCCGAGCAGCACCGCGTCTTCCAGCGGCACACGGGCAGACGGATCGTGCTGGCCACGAACGTCGCCGAGACCTCGCTGACCGTCCCGGGCATCAAGTACGTCATCGACCCCGGCATGGCCCGGCTCTCCCGCTACAGCTACCGCACCAAGGTCCAGCGGCTGCCCATCGAGCCGGTCTCGCAGGCCAGCGCCAATCAGCGCAAGGGCCGCTGCGGCCGTACCAGCGACGGCATCTGCATCCGCCTCTACTCCGAGGACGACTTCCTCTCCCGCCCCGAGTTCACGGACGCGGAGATCCTCCGGACGAACCTCGCCTCCGTCATCCTCCAGATGACCGCGGCCGGCCTCGGCGATATCGAGAAGTTCCCGTTCATCGACCCGCCGGACCGCCGCAACATCAAGGACGGCGTCGATCTGCTGAGTGAACTCGGCGCGCTCGACGCCCGGCAGAAGGACCCCAAGAAGCGGCTGACCCCGCTCGGCCGCAAGCTCTCCCAGCTGCCGGTCGACCCGCGGCTGGCGCGGATGGTGCTGGAGGCGGACCGCAACGGCTGTGTCCGCGAGGTCATGGTCATCGCGGCCGCGCTGTCCATCCAGGACCCGCGCGAGCGGCCCGCGGACAAGCAGCAGCAGGCCGATCAGCAGCATGCCCGCTTCAAGGACGAGACCTCCGACTTCCTCGCCTTCCTCAACCTCTGGCGCTACGTCCGTGAGCAGCAGAAGGAGCTGTCCTCCTCGGCCTTCCGCCGGATGTGCCGCGGTGAGTTCCTGAACTACCTCCGGATACGCGAGTGGCAGGACATCTACTCGCAGCTGCGTTCGGTCGCCAAGACCATGGGCATCCACCTCAGCGAGGAGGACGCGGCGCCGGATCACATCCACACCTCGCTGCTTTCCGGTTTGCTTTCGCACATCGGCCTCAAGGACACCGACACCAAAAGCGAGTATCTGGGCGCCCGCAGCGCCAAGTTCGCGGTCTTCCCGGGCTCCGCGCTCTTCAAGAAGCCACCGCGCTGGGTGATGTCCGCCGAGCTGGTCGAGACGTCCCGGCTGTGGGCGCGGGTGAACGCCAGGATCGAGCCGGAGTGGATCGAGCCGCTCGCCCAGCACCTGGTCAAACGCACGTACAGCGAGCCGCACTGGGAACAGAAGATGGCCGCGGTGATGGCGTACGAGCGGGTGACGCTCTACGGCGTCCCGATCGTCGCCCAGCGCAAGATCGCCTACGGCCGGATCGATCCGGAGACCTCCCGCGATCTGTTCATCCGCAACGCCCTGGTCGAGGGCGACTGGCGCACCCACCACCAGTTCTTCCATGACAACCGCAAACTCCTCGGCGAGGTCGAGGAGTTGGAGCACCGCGCCCGGCGCCGCGACATCCTCGTGGACGACGAGACGCTCTTCGACTTCTACGACCAGCGCATTCCGTCGGACGTGGTCTCCGGCGCCCATTTCGACGCCTGGTGGAAGAAGAAGCACCGCGACGAGCCGGAGCTGCTGAACTTCGAGCACTCGATGCTCATCAACGAGTCCGCCGAGGCCGTCACGAAGGACGACTACCCGGACTCCTGGCGGCAGGGAAAGCTGAAGTTCAAGGTCACCTACCAGTTCGAGCCGGGCGCGGACGCGGACGGTGTGACCGTCCACATCCCCCTCCAGGTCCTCAACCAGGTCTCCTCCGAGGGCTTCGAATGGCAGATCCCGGGCCTGCGCGAGCAGCTGGTGACGGAGCTGATCCGTTCGCTGCCCAAGCCGATCCGCCGCAACTACGTCCCGGCACCGAACTTCGCGGCCCGCTTCCTGGACTCCACGGTCCCCCTCCAGGGCGCCCTGACGACGTCTCTGGCCGCGGGGCTCCAGCGGATGGTGGGCGTGCCCGTGGAGGCCGCGGACTTCGACCCGGAGAAGGTCCCGGACCACCTCAAGATCACCTTCCGGGTGGTCGACGAGCGGCGCCGCAAGCTCGCCGAGGCCAAGGACCTGGAGGCGCTGCGGCTGCAGCTCAAGCCGAAGACCCGGGCGGCCATCTCCAAGGCCTTCGAGGAGGCCGCCGAGCGGCCCGCCAGGGACCGCAAGGGCGGCGCGGACGGCGGACCGGCACCGGCCGGCCCCGAGCAGCGGACCGGGCTGACGTCCTGGACGATCGGCACACTGCCGCGCACCTTCGAGACCCGGCGTGCGGGCCAGCCGCTGAAGGCCTACCCGGCGCTGGTCGACGAGGGCAGCAGCGTCGCCGTACGCCTCTTCGACACCGAGGCCGAGCAGCTCACGGCGATGTGGGCGGGCACCCGACGGCTCATCCTGCTGAACATCCCGTCCAATCCGGCCAAGTTCGCCCAGGGGAAGCTGAGCAATCAGCAGAAGCTCGCGCTGTCCCGTAATCCGCACGGCTCCATCGCCGCGCTCTTCGAGGACTGCGTCACCGCCGCCGCGGACCGGCTGATCGCGGCCCGGGGCGGTCCGGCGTGGGACGAGGAGTCCTTCCGGAAGCTGTTCGACCAGGTCCGCGCGGATCTGGTGGACGTCACCCTGAAGACCATCCAGCAGGTCCAGGAGGTGCTGGCCGCCTGGCAGGCGTGCGAGCGCCGGCTGAAGGAGACGGCCTTCCCCTCGCTGCTGCCGTCCCTCACGGACCTCAGGGAGCAGCTGGCGGCGCTGATCAAGCCGGGCTTCGTGACGGCGCACGGCGCCAAGCGGCTGCCGGACCTGATGCGCTATCTGGTGGCCGCCGACCGCCGTCTCCAGCAGCTGCCCACCAACGCCGAGCGGGACCGCACCCGGATGGCGAAGGTGAAGGAGATGCAGGACGAATACGCCTGGCTGCTGGAGCAGTTCCCGCCGGGCCGCCCGGTGCCGGCCGCTGCCCTGGAGATCCGCTGGATGATCGAGGAGCTCCGGGTGAGCTACTTCGCCCATGCTCTGGGCACCGCGTACCCGGTCTCCGACAAGCGCATCGTGAAGGCGGTGGACGCCGCCGCGCCGTAGGAATCCGGCCTGCCGGTATCGAGTTCGACCGCACCCCCTGACCTGCTGTAGAGTCTTGCTTCGCAGCCCGCCGCAAGCGGAAAGCGAAACGCAAGGTCCTGTGGAGCAGTTTGGAGTGCTCGCCACCCTGTCAAGGTGGAGGCCGCGGGTTCAAATCCCGTCAGGACCGCATAGAGAAAGGCCCGCATCCCTCGGATGCGGGCCTTTCTGCTGTCCGCACTCGGGCCGCGCCCCGCGCGAAGCCACCACCGCACCCCACACCCCGTCAGGTCCCGCTCCCCGATCCCTGTCACGCGCCGATGGGCGTGGCGCCGATCACCTTCCGGCCCGGCCCGCACCCCGTCACACGCCGGCCACAGCACCGGCCGGTTCCTTTCCGACGGATGCGGACCGTAGCCGGATTGCCGCCCGCTGTATTGACGGCGGCACGTACCGCGGGTACTCACTGAGGAAGGTGTGGGGGCCGGGGAGGTATGCGCATGACGACTGCGGTACGGCACGAGACCAGGGCGCTGTTGCGGGCGCATCTGTCAGCCGCCACGGGCTATCGCCATCTGACGCGGCACTGCCCTGTCTGTCATCAGCTGCAACGGCTCGTCATGGAGCCGCACACGGCCCGCTCCGGGCCTGTGACGCCCGCGTCCGCCTCCGCGTCGTCCGGGGCTGCCTGTGAGCCGCCGGCGGACGAGGACGAAGGTCCCGCAAGCCGGTGACCACCGGCGCCTGTGTCAGCCACGGTGCGGTGACAGGCTGTTGGGTGTGGCGGGCGGAGTTCTCTATCGCAGCGGACGTATCGTCTTCAAGCGCCACGTCGTGTGACGGGTGTCACCGAACAAGTTTGGCCCGATGAGGAACTTACACCCGCCCTACAACCAGTCAATTTAATATGTGCAATTGCACCTCCCCCGGAGCGGCTTCCGGGAGGGGGCTCAGGGTCTCCGCGGAAAGCCCCTCAGAGGGCCCGTGAAGACCCGCTGGCCGCCGTCCGGGACGGCGGCGGCGCCAGGCCGACCCGACCGCTCCAACGGGCCCTGAAGCGGGCGCACACAAAAAAATCGCGCTGGACCCGGCGGAGTCCAGCGCGATCGACGACGTACCCAAAGGGAGCGGGCGTGGAGCCTGTGGGGCAGGCGCCGCGTCGTATGAAGCTGTGTGAAGCGTGGTGAAGCGGTCGAGCTATGTGGCGCAAAGCGGGCGCTTTCGGGTTGGGGGCCCCGAAAACGACCTGGTTATGCGGTTGTTCAGGCCTCGCTGCGCTGCTGCGGAATGCCCGCGAGCAGTGCGCGGACCTCAGCCTCGCGGTAACGCCGGTGTCCTCCGAGCGTGCGGATGGACGTGAGCTTGCCTGCCTTGGCCCAGCGGGTCACCGTCTTCGGGTCCACGCGGAACATCGTGGCGACCTCAGCAGGGGTAAGCAGCGGCTCGGCGTCAGGGGTGCGAGCGGTCATGAGCGGCCTCCTCGGGAGAACCGAACCATCACGGTTCTTTCCTCTAAATTCTGCACCTTGACCCACGTTGCCCGAAATGGCGGACGCGGGCCGAGTCGGTTATAGGACGAACGGCTTGTCCTCGGCACTACAACTACACCATCTGTCCAGCCACGTCGGCCAAACCGATGGAATTGCCCTCTCAGGTGTTCAACCTCGGCGGATGCCGATGGACCGTGCCATAGCGGACAGTCACCCGTCCGTGACGATCAGTCACAGCGTGATCAGCCGCCACGAGACCCCTCAAGGAACGCAATACCGATCTATCCGCCCTTAGTTGGACGGAAGGAGCCCAGGTCGGGCTCCTTGTCCTATTTTGGCACGAGGGTATGGCTTGGGAGCAAGACCCGATGTCAGTGCTTTAGGTCACGCTTGAGGCAATCGCCCGGATCAGGACCTACGTCCTTTACCGCCCGACCACCGAAAAGCGAACACCGCGCTGCCACGCCGGCAACCTTCGGCACCGCACCGGCGCCTCAGCTGGAGAACTGGCGTTCCCGCACCGCACGCCACCGCTGGGAAAGCTTCTCGTACGCGACCCCGGCCCGCTCGCCGTCCCCGTCGCGCAGCGCCGCCATCCCCTCCGCCACCTCGGCGGCGGAACGGTCCTCGGCGAGCTGCGCTTCGGGCACCGCGTGCACCAGCCCGCCGTAGTCCAGCTCCACGAGCGAACGCGGATGGAATTCCTCGAGCCAGCGCCCCACATCTACCAGGCCGTCGATCAAGGTCCCCTCTTCCAGGGCGTCCCGCAGCGTCCGCAGGCCCCGGGCGACCCGCCGCCGCGCCTGCACCATCGGCGTCCGGTAACGCATCACCGGCTCCTGCTCACCCTTCGTGTACTCCCGCTCGCCGTCGGAGAACAGCACGAACCAGCGGACGGGGACGTGCCAGGCCGCCCCGCGGATCCAGGGCCGGGCGTCCGGGTTGCGCTCCCGCCACTGCTCGTAGTCGGTGGCCGCCTGCCGGCGCACCACGGGGGGCAGCGCCGCGTCCAGCACCGAGGCCGGCAGCAGCTCGTCCAGCGACTCCAGGGCCTGCCAGCCGCGCAGCCGGGTGCGCCAGGGGCAGACGCAGGTCACCTCGTTCACCTCGGCGATGAAGGCGTCCGCGCTCTCGTGGACCGGCACCGGCACCGGCGGGGTCGGCAGCAGATCTGCCAGGGCCCGCCGCTGCTCGTCCTGGGCGGTAGGGGTCTTCGCCCGCTTGGCATAGCGGGCCCAGTGAGAGCGCTCCGGTTCAGGGAACGCAGCCAGCGGCTCGTAGACCCGTAGATATGCCATGTACGGGACCTTCACCGACGACGCCAGGGCCACGCCCGCTCCTTCAAAGGGAAGTCCACCGCCGGGAGATCCCGAGGGCCCCCGCCGGCCTGCGATACGACCAGATCGTCCCATGCCCGTCCCCCGGGAGAGGGTGATCCTCGGCACCCGACGGATCAACCGGCCCCGCAGGTCTTACGCTCTTTTCAACCGGCCCTCCCCACCCGAAGGAGGGCGTCCTTCGCGACTTATGGGAGTCACCACAGTGACTGACGTACGTCCGGCCTCCGCCGGCACCGACGGCGGCGTTCTGCACACCCTGTTCCGCTCGGAGCAGGGGGGCCATGAGCAGGTCGTTCTCTGCCAGGACCGTGCCAGCGGCCTCAAGGCCGTGATCGCCATCCACAACACCGCCCTGGGCCCCGCCCTGGGTGGTACCCGCTTCCATGCCTACGCCTCCGAGGAGGAGGCCGTGCTGGACGCCCTGAACCTGTCGCGCGGCATGTCCTACAAGAACGCCCTGGCCGGACTGGACCACGGCGGCGGTAAAGCCGTGATCATCGGTGACCCCGACCTCATCAAGTCCGAGGAACTCCTGCTCGCCTACGGCCGGTTCGTGGCCTCCCTCGGGGGCCGCTATGTCACCGCGTGCGACGTCGGTACGTACGTCGCCGACATGGACGTCGTCGCCCGTACGAACAAGTGGACCACCGGCCGCTCCCCCGCCAGCGGCGGCGCGGGCGACTCCTCCGTCCTGACCGCCTACGGCGTCTTCCAGGGCATGCGCGCCTCCGCCCAGCACGCCTGGGGCGACCCGACGCTGCGCGGCCGCAAGGTGGGCATCGCGGGCGTCGGCAAGGTCGGTCACCTCCTCGTCGAGCACCTCCTCCAGGACGGTGCCGAGGTCGTGATCACGGATGTCCGGGCCGAGTCGGTGGACCGGGTACGCGCCAAGTACCCACAGGTCACCGCGGTCGCCGACACCGAGGCGCTGATCCGCACCGAGGGCCTGGACGTCTATGCGCCGTGTGCGCTGGGCGGTGCGCTGAGCGATGAGTCGCTGCCGGTGCTGACCGCGAAGGTGGTGTGCGGCGCGGCCAACAACCAGCTCGCCCACCCCGGCGTCGAGAAGGATCTGTCCGACCGCGGCATCCTCTACGCCCCCGATTACGTCGTGAACGCGGGCGGTGTCATCCAGGTGGCCGACGAGCTGCACGGCTTCGACTTCGACCGCTGCAAGACCAAGGCGGCGAAGATTTTCGACACCACCCTGGCGATATTCGCTCGTGCGAAGGCCGACGGCATTCCGCCCGCCGCGGCCGCCGATCGCCTGGCCGAGCAGCGGATGGCGGAGGCCCGGCGCGCCTGAAGCGGCCGGAATTGCGGCCTTGTCGGCCGGAAAGCGTGCCTTGGGCGGCCCGCCACGGGTGATCAGGGAGACATCCCTCACCACCCGTCGGCGGGTCGCCGTACAGGACAGGTTAAAATCGCAGTTGACCAGCGGGGACGGGGCACCTTGCAGGTCGTGCCGAGCGGCGGGTGATGCGGGCGACGTACCGTATGGCCGCGGAAGCAGGTACCGTTAAAGCCCTACGGGCCGGTCTCTCTGTCGAGAGTCCGCTCTGATCCATGAACGCTTGTCAAGACTCTGGGGCCATCGAGCCCCGTCATTGAGGGGGTCGACCCATGGGGCGCGGCCGGGCCAAGGCCAAGCAGACAAAGGTCGCCCGCCAGCTGAAGTACAGCAGCGGTGGGACGGATCTCTCACGACTGGCCGACGAGCTGGGTGCATCACCGTCGAACCAGCAGCCTCCGAACGCAGAGCCGTTCGAAGAGGACGAGGACGACGACCCGTACGCACAGTACGCAGATCTGTACAACAGCGACGACGACGAGGACGAGGGCGACTCGTCCCAGCAGCGTCGTCGCGCTTGACTCTCTGCGCGCTCGCGGCACCCATAACAGCATCACGGACCCGGTCCTGGGCATTGCCCGGACCGGGTTCTGTGCTGCCCAGAAGTCGGCGGCCACAGCAGTGACTGCCGACGCAGCGTGAACCGCTGGTGCGGCGGCCGCACCGACGACTGCCGGTGCGGCCCAACTGATCAGCCGGCGTAGTCACCGGTCAGGGTCACTGCCTCGGCGTGGTCACCGCGCTCGACGATCTCGCCGCTGACCCAGGCGTCCACACCGCGGTCGGCGAGCGTGGTCAGGGCGGCCTCCACCGACCCCTGCGGGACGACGGCGATCATGCCGACGCCCATGTTCAGGGTCTTCTCCAGCTCTCCGCGCTCCACCGAGCCCGCCGAGCCGACCAGGTCGAAGACCGGGCCCGGGGTCCAGGTGGTGCGGTCGACCGTGGCGTGCAGACCGTCCGGGATGACCCGGGCGAGGTTGTTGGCCAGGCCGCCGCCGGTGATGTGCGAGAAGGCGTGCACCTCGGTCGTACGGGTCAGCGCCAGGCAGTCCAGCGAGTAGATCTTGGTGGGCTCCAGGAGCTCCTCGCCCAGGGTGCGGCCGAACTCCGGGATCTCCCGGTCCAGGGCCATTCCCGCGCGGTCGAACAGCACGTGGCGGACCAGCGAGTACCCGTTCGAGTGAAGGCCGGAGGACGCCATGGCGATCACCGCGTCCCCCGTACGGATGCGATCCGCGCCCAGGACCCGGTCCGCCTCGACGACGCCCGTACCGGCACCGGCGACATCGAACTCGTCCGCGCCCAGCAGCCCCGGGTGCTCCGCGGTCTCGCCGCCGACCAGCGCGCAGCCGGCCAGCACACAGCCCTCGGCGATGCCCTTGACGATCGCGGCGACCCGCTCCGGGTAGACCTTGCCCACGCAGATGTAGTCGGTCATGAACAGCGGTTCGGCGCCGCAGACGACCAGGTCGTCGACGACCATGCCGACGAGGTCGTGGCCGATGCTGTCGTAGACGCCCATCTTGCGGGCGATGTCGACCTTGGTGCCGACGCCGTCGGTGGCGGAGGCCAGCAGCGGACGCTCGTACCGCTTCAGCGCCGAGGCGTCGAAGAGGCCGGCGAAGCCGCCGAGCCCGCCGACGACCTCGGGGCGGGTGGCCTTCTTCACCCACTCCTTCATCAGGTCCACGGCGCGGTCGCCGGCTTCGATGTCGACGCCCGCGCTCGCGTAGCTGGCACCGGTGCCCGTGTGCGGAGCACGCTCAGATGATTCAGCGGACATGCTGAGAACTTTCGTGTCGTGTGTGTACGAGCTCTACGGGCGACGCAGTGCGTCGGCGCCGCCGACCCCGGCCGTGAGCGTCTGGACGCCGTCCACGTCGGACTTCGCCGGTGCCTTGGTCTCCGCCTCCAGGAGGTGCTTGCCCAGCAGCTCCGGGTCGGGCAGCTCCATCGGGTACTCGCCGTCGAAGCAGGCGCGGCACAGATTCGGCTTGGCGATCGTGGTCGCCTCGATCATGCCGTCGATGGAGATGTACGCGAGGGAGTCGGCGCCCAGCGACTTGCCGATCTCCGCCACGCTCAGCCCGTTGGCGATCAGCTCCGCGCGGGTGGCGAAGTCGATGCCGAAGAAGCACGGCCACTTGATCGGCGGGGACGAGATCCGGATGTGGATCTCGGCGGCGCCGGCCTCGCGCAGCATCCGGACCAGGGCGCGCTGGGTGTTGCCGCGGACGATCGAGTCGTCGACGACCACCAGGCGCTTGCCGCGGATGACTTCCTTGAGCGGGTTGAGCTTGAGGCGGATACCGAGCTGGCGGATGGTCTGCGAGGGCTGGATGAAGGTCCGGCCGACGTAGGAGTTCTTGACCAGGCCGGAGCCGTAGGGGATGCCACTGGCCTCGGCGTAGCCGACCGCGGCGGGGGTGCCGGACTCCGGGGTCGCTATCACCAGGTCCGCGTCGGCCGGCGCCTCGGCGGCCAGCTTGCGGCCCATCTCCACACGGGAGAGGTACACATTGCGGCCGGCGATGTCGGTGTCCGGGCGGGCCAGGTAGACGTACTCGAAGACACAGCCCTTGGGGCGGGCCTCGGCGAAGCGGGTGCTGCGCAGGCCGTCCTCATCGATGGCGACCATCTCGCCGGGCTCGATCTCCCGGATGAAGCTGGCGCCGCAGATGTCGAGGGCGGCGGACTCGGAGGCCACCACCCAGCCGCGCTCCAGGCGGCCGAGGACCAGCGGGCGGATGCCCTGCGGGTCGCGGGCGGCGTAGAGCGTGTGCTCGTCCATGAAGCAGAGCGAGAAGGCGCCCTTGACCTTCGGCAGGACGCGCGGGGCGGCCTCCTCGACGGTCAGCGGCTTGCCCTCTTCGTCGACCTGGCCGGCGAGCAGGGCCGTCACCAGGTCGGTGTCGTTGGTGGCCGCGACCTGCGTCGCGCGGCCGCCCTCGCGGGGCAGCGCGGCGACCATGTCCGCCAGCTCGGCGGTGTTGACCAGGTTGCCGTTGTGGCCGAGCGCGATCGAGCCGTGCGCGGTCGCACGGAACGTCGGCTGGGCGTTCTCCCACACCGAGGCACCGGTGGTGGAGTAGCGGGCATGGCCCACGGCGATATGGCCCTGGAGGGAACCGAGCGAAGTCTCGTCGAAGACCTGGGATACCAGGCCCATGTCCTTGAAGACGAGGATCTGGGAGCCGTTGCTCACCGCGATGCCCGCGGACTCCTGTCCACGGTGCTGCAGCGCATACAGCCCGAAATAGGTGAGTTTGGCGACCTCTTCACCCGGAGCCCAGACACCGAAGACGCCGCAAGCGTCCTGGGGGCCCTTCTCACCGGGGAGCAGGTCGTGGTTGAGTCGTCCGTCACCACGTGGCACGGCACCGAGTCTAGGGCAGGTCGCGCATTCATCCGAACCGGGGATGGTCGCGAAACTGGAGAAGTGCATGAATGCGGCGCCCGGAGTACGTGACGCGGCCATGGTCACCGGACCGGCGGGCGACGGGCCGGGATGCCGCCTCCGCTGGGGCCGTGCACCCCTCCGGCCGCCCCGCTGAACTGCGCTTTCTCAGCGCTGAACGGATTACGGCGCTCCGCTTCCCGTCGCTTCACCACCCGCCCGTTGTGCGGTCATGGCGTCGCTTTCATCGGCTTTGTCGCCCGTCGGTGCTCTCCCTCCCGTGTGAGATACGCGACGTGCCCCTCGCGGCCGGAAACCGCCCCCGCCGGCTCGTCGCCCGGGTCAGCTCATGACGGGCAGATGGCCGCCGAGGTCGGCCCGCTCGCCGCTGGCGCTGACATGCGCCGCGTCCAGCTCCGCGGCCCAGGTCGTACGGCCGGTGGCCAGCCGTATCCAGGTCAGCGGGTCGGTCTCGACGACGTTCGGCGGGGTGCCGCGGGTGTGTCTCGGGCCCTCGACGCACTGCACCACGGCGAACGGCGGCACCCGGACCTCGACCGAGCCACCGGGCGCCCGGGCGGCCAGCACATCGGCCAGCAGCCGGGTCGTGGTGGCCAGGGCCTGGCGGTCGTACGGGATCTCCCGGCCGGTCGCCGCCGCCAGATCGTCGCTGTGCACGACGAGTTCGAGGCAGCGGGTGACCAGGAGGTCGGACAGCCGCATCGCGCCGGGGCGGGCGGCCACCACCCGGTCGTCCCGTTCCGCCCCGACGAGCCCGGCGAACTCGGCCGCGGTGCGCTCCAGCAGGTCCACCGGCTCGTGGGCGGCGGCCAGGGCGCGGGTGCGCTCGTCGATGGCGGAGGCGAACGGGGCGGACGCGGACGGCCACTCCAGGAGGGTCGCCTCCGGCTGCGGCGGGGCCGGCTCCGCGAGGCCGCGCGCCACCGCGCCCAGCGTCATGGCCAGATGCGCCACCAGCTCCCGCACCGTCCAGTCGCCGAGCCGGGTCGGCAGCGCGCACTGCTCGGGCGTGAGGCCGCGTACGGCGTCCCGGACATGATCGAGCTGGGCCGTGACGGCGGCGCGGGTCTTCTTCGGGTCGTACCGGCGGGGACGCGGCTTCCGGGCGGCAGGCGGCATGGTGATCAGCCTAGGCGGGGCCACTGACAACGCCGTCGGAGTCCGTCACCGGCGCCTCGGCCACCTCGAAGATCTCGCCGGTGGCCGGGACACCGACGCCCTGCCAGGTGAAGGGCAGCCCGTCGGCGGCGTCGGGGTCGGCGGCGTCCATCAGCTGGAAGTGGACATGCGGCTCGGTGCTGTTGCCCGAGTTGCCGCACTGGCCGATCGGCTGCCCGGCCCGCACCCGGTCCCCCGTACGGACGGTGAGCGAGCCGCGGCGGACATGGGCGTAGAGCGCGTAGGTGCCGCCGCCCAGGTCGAGGATCACGTGGTTGCCGATGACCCGCCGGGCACCGCCCAGGGAGCGGACGACCGCTTCGACGACGAGGAAGTAGACCAGTGCGGGCCAGGACGTGCGGCTGAGGTGGTCGCGCTGGCGGTCGTCGGCGTGGACGACGGTGGCGTCGGCGACGGCCAGCAGGGGCGCGCCGAACGCCGGGAAGTCCGCACCGCGGCGGGCGAGGGGCCACCAGCCGAAGCCGGGCCGGGCGCCGGACGCCGGTTCGGCCACGATGTCGATGGCGTACGCCTGCCCATAGGCCCGGGTGCCGTGGCTGGGGACCTTGTCGGCGGGGCTGTTCTGCGCCTTCCAGCGACCGGTGACCGGGGCGGCGGTCAGCACCGGCTCGGCAGCGGGCCCGTTGGCGCCCTCGGACTCCGCGCGGGCCGTGGAGCGGTTGATGCCGAATCCGATCAGCACCCACAGGCCGAGCGGAATCCAGGCCCACCAGTACGAGAAGTCGAGGAAGAACTGCGCGATGACCATCCCGAGGAAGGTCAGCAGGCAGAGGCGGGCGGCGAGTGCGGAGAGCTTCCGTATGGACGTGGACGCCATGTGTTTCCCCCTGGGTCGGCCGGGCGGTTGTCAGTGCCCGGCGGCGGTCAGCATCACCAGCAGCGGTACGACGCGGTCGGCGGGTACCTCGTAGCGGCCGCGGGCGGCCGTGTGCAGCCAGCCGGCGGCGGTCAGTTGCCGCAGGTGGTGGTAGATCTGGCCGGTGGTGCCGGTGCCGTCGAGCTCGGTGAGTTCGGCGGCGGTGCAGCGGCCACCGAGGATCTCGCGCAGCAGCCGCAGCCGTACGGGCTGGCCGAGGGCCGCGAACGACTCGGCGGCGGCGCCCCAGTCACGGTCCAGCACGGTGTCGGTGACCAGGCCGTACTGCCACTCGTAGCGCTGCCCGGCCGGAATCCGTACGGCACCGGTGAAGAGCACTCCGCCGTTGTCGGCGCCCAGTTCGGCGAGCTGGGACTTCAGGCCCCGCAGGGCCCACAGCTCGTCATCGGGCTCGCGCTCGGGCGGGGGTGCCGGCCGGTCGGCGGCCTGCTCCAGGACGGCCAGCCGTCGCTCCAGCTCGGCCACCCGCTGCTCCAGATCCATGGTGAGAGATTACGTAATTACGTAATCATTGGCAATGGCGGCGGCCACCACGGAAAGCGGCGACGGCCCGCCCCCTGGTGGGGACGGGCCGTCGGACCGTCATACGGGGGCGGTGTGCACCGCCCGGCGCGACCTCAGGCGATCAGGCCCGGGATCGTCGCCTCGTGCGACTCCTTCAGCTCGCTCAGCGGGATGCTGAACTGCCCCTGGATGTCGATCTCCGCGCCGTCGATCACACCGATGCGGGTGGCCGGCAGCCCCCGGGCACCGCACATGTCCGTGAAGCGGAGCTCCTCGCTGCGCGGGACGGCGACGACCGCACGGCCCGCCGACTCGGAGAACAGCAGGACGAAGGGGTCCAGCCCGTCGGGAACGACGAGGCGGGCGCCCTTGCCGCCGCGCAGGCAGGACTCCACCAGCGCCTGGATCAGACCGCCGTCGGAGAGGTCGTGCGCGGCGTCGATCATGCCGTCACGGGAGGCCGAGATCAGCACCTCCGCCAGCAGCCGCTCGCGCTCCAGGTCCACCTTCGGCGGCAGACCGCCGAGGTGGTCGTGCACGACCTGCGACCAGGCCGAGCCGCCGAGCTCCTCGCGGGTGTCACCCAGGAGGTAGACCAGCTGGCCCTCTTCGGCGAAGGCGATCGGCGTACGGCGGTTCACATCGTCGATGACACCGAGCACCGCGACGACCGGGGTCGGGTGGATGGCCACCTCGCCGGTCTGGTTGTACAGCGAGACATTGCCGCCGGTGACGGGCGTGCCCAGGGTCTGGCAGGCGTCGGCGAGACCACGGGTGGCCTCGGCGAACTGCCACATCACCGCGGGGTCCTCGGGCGAACCGAAGTTCAGGCAGTCGGAGACCGCCAGCGGCTTGGCACCGGACGCGGCGACATTGCGATACGCCTCGGCCAGCGCCAGCTGCGCGCCCGCGTAGGGGTCGAGCTTGGCGTAGCGCCCGTTGCCGTCGGTGGCGAGGGCGACACCGAGGTTGCTGTCCGCGTCGATGCGGACCATCCCGGCGTCCTCCGGCTGCGCGAGGACGGTGTTGCCCTGCACGAACCGGTCGTACTGGTCGGTGATCCACGCCTTGGAGGCCTGGTTGGGCGAGGCCACCAGCCGCAGGACCTGCGCCCGCAGTTCCTCCGCGTTCGCCGGGCGGGCCAGCTTGGCGGCGTCGTCGGCCTGGAGGGCGTCCTGCCAGTCGGGGCGGGCATACGGGCGCTCGTAGACCGGGCCCTCGTGGGCGACGGTGCGCGGCGGCACGTCCACGATCTGCTCGCCGTGCCAGAAGATCTCCAGCTGGGAGCCGTCCGTCACCTCACCGATGACGGTGGCGATGACATCCCACTTCTCGCAGATCTCCAGGAAGCGGTCGACCTTCCCGGGCTCGACGATCGCGCACATGCGCTCCTGGGACTCGCTCATGAGGATTTCCTCGGGCGAGAGGGAGGAGTCGCGCAGCGGCACGGTGTCCAGCTCGACGCGCATACCGCCGGAACCGGCCGAGGCCAGCTCGCTGGTGGCGCAGGACAGCCCGGCGCCGCCGAGGTCCTGGATGCCGTCGACCAGGTCTTCCTTGAAGATCTCCAGGGTGCACTCGATGAGCAGCTTCTCCTGGAAGGGGTCACCGACCTGGACGGCGGGGCGCTTGGTCGGCTTGGAGTCGTCGAAGGTCTCCGAGGCCAGCACGGAGACGCCGCCGATGCCGTCGCCGCCGGTGCGGGCGCCGTAGAGGATGACCTTGTTGCCCGAGCCGGACGCCTTGGCCAGGTGGATGTCCTCGTGCTTCATGACGCCGATACAGCCGGCGTTGACCAGCGGGTTGCCCTGGTAGCAGGCGTCGAAGACGACCTCGCCGCCGATGTTGGGCAGCCCCAGGCAGTTGCCGTAACCGCCGATCCCGGCCACCACGCCCGGCAGGACGCGCTTGGTGTCGGGGTGGTCGGCGGCGCCGAACCGCAGCGGGTCGACGACGGCGACCGGGCGGGCACCCATGGCGAGGATGTCGCGGACGATGCCGCCGACGCCGGTGGCCGCGCCCTGGTAGGGCTCGATGTACGAGGGGTGGTTGTGGGACTCCACCTTGAAGGTGACGGCGTAGCCCTGGCCGACGTCGACGACACCGGCGTTCTCGCCGATGCCGACGAGCATCGCGTCGTTCTCGGGGGCCTTCTCACCGAACTGCTTCAGATGGACCTTGCTGCTCTTGTAGGAGCAGTGCTCGGACCACATCACCGAATACATGGCGAGTTCGGCGCCGGTGGGACGGCGGCCGAGAATCTCCCGGATGCGCTGGTACTCGTCCTGCTTCAGGCCGAGTTCGGCCCACGGCTGGTCGGTGTCCGGCGTCTCGGCTGCGTGCTTGACGGTGTCGAGAGTCATGCGTTGACCAGCTTCTTCAGGATCGAGGTGAAGAATCCGAGGCCGTCGGTACGGCCCGTACCGATCAGCGGCTCCACGGCGTGCTCGGGATGCGGCATGAGGCCGACGACATTGCCCGCCTCATTGGTGATGCCGGCGATATCGCGGAGCGAACCGTTGGGGTTGCCGTCCAGGTAGCGGAAGGCGACCCGGCCCTCGGCCTCGAGCATGTCGAGCGTGCGCTCGTCGGCGACGTACCGGCCGTCGATGTTCTTCAGCGGAACGCTGATCTCCTGGCCGGAGGTGTAGTCCACGGTCCAGGAAGTCTCCGCGTTCTCCACCCGCAGCTTCTGGTCGCGGCAGATGAAGTGCAGATGGTTGTTGCGCAGCATGGCGCCGGGCAGCAGGTGGCTCTCGGTGAGCACCTGGAAGCCATTGCAGATACCCAGGACGGGCATACCGGCCTTGGCCTGCTCGATAACGGACTCCATCACCGGCGAGAAACGGGAGATGGCCCCGGCCCGCAGATAGTCGCCGTACGAGAAGCCGCCGGGCAGCACCACGGCGTCGACCTGCTTGAGGTCCTTGTCGCGGTGCCACAGCGGCACCGCTTCGGCGCCGGCCACCCGGACCGCGCGCTGGGTGTCGCGGTCGTCGAGCGTGCCGGGGAAGGTAACGACTCCGATCCGCGAGGTCATGAGTCGACCCGCACGGTGAAGTCTTCGATGACGGTGTTGGCGAGGAAGGTCTCGGCCATCTCATGGATGCGAGCGAGGGCGGCTTCGTCGACCGGACCCTCCACCTCAAGTTCGAAACGCTTGCCCTGACGGACGTCGGCGATCCCCTCGAATCCCAGGCGTGGCAGTGCGCGCTGCACCGCCTGCCCCTGCGGGTCGAGGATCTCCGGCTTGAGCATGACGTCGACTACGACGCGTGCCACTGGCACTCCCGGTGGTGTGGTGCGTAAGGCGGTGTCCTCACAGTACCGTGTTCGAAAATCTACGCGCATAGATATACAGTGCACCGGATCACGGTCCGGTATCGGCAGGAGTGCACCGCAGGAAAAATCCTCGAAAAGATCCGGGGTCCGGATTGCGGGAAGACACGCTGACAAAATTAACTGGGCTTCACAATGCAATGCCCATCGCTGTACAAATGAAAAAGCATTGATCCCAATCAGCCGGATCCGGAGCATCACCCCATGTCAACAAGGGGTTGCTCCCCGAAAGGACCGATATCCGTGGCGCAGCGCGTAGTAGTAACGCTCTCCGATGACATCGACGGAGGAGAAGCCGCAGAGACGGTCACCTTCGGATTGGACGGGAAGTCGTACGAGATCGACCTCAATCCCGCCAATGCGAAGAAACTGCGCGGTGCCCTCGCTCCGTTCGTCGAGGCCGGCCGCAAGCGGGCCAAGTCCGGCAAGGCCTACCACCGGACCGCGGTGAACCCCGACCCCGCGGCCGTCCGCGCCTGGGCCCGCTCCAACCAGATGGACGTCCCGCCGCGCGGCCGGATCCCCAAGAAGGTCTACGAGGCCTTCAACGCCGCCAATCACTGACGGAGTTGCCGGCATCCCTCGGCCCGCGCGCAGCCGACTTGCACAGCACCCCTACTGATCAGCTAGAGTCTGGAGCACGCCGAGGGGCGAGGCCGAAAGGCCGGACCTCACGGAGTCACGCGGGTGTAGCTCAGTAGTAGAGCGCCCTCTTTCCAAGAGGGAGGCGCAGTGTGCAATCCCTGTCACCCGCTCTGACTGCTCGACCTTCCTAAAGGATCAGGTAGAGTAGCTGTCGCGCCGCTCGGTGAAAGCCGAGTGGATGCCTGCGGACGTAGCTCAGTTGGTAGAGCGCAACCTTGCCAAGGTTGAGGTCGCGAGTTCGAGCCTCGTCGTCCGCTCAGATAAAGAAGGCCCCGGTCATTGCGACCGGGGCCTTCTTTCTATGGCATCACCTCTCCCCCTTCCCCCCTTCCGCACCAGGGCAACTGACATTTGTCATCAGCTGCGATGACAGCCCGCACTGCCGGGAACCGTGATCCGGCGGAACGCTGGACTCATGAACACCGGGGAGAAAACCAACGGGGGTGTCGGCCGCGGCGGCGCACGAAGCGCCGGTTCCGGGGCCGATGTGATCGAAGTCACCGGGCTGCGCAGGAGCTACGGCGCCGGCGGCCGGCGCACGAAGGGTCCGCAAGGACGGGGCGAGGACAAGGGGCACAGCGGGCAGCGGAGCTTCGAGGCCGTACGCGGTATCGACTTCTCCGTCGAACGTGGGGAGCTGTTCGCGCTTCTGGGGACCAACGGGGCGGGCAAGACCTCCACTCTCGAACTGCTGGAGGGCCTGGCCCTGCCCACGGCCGGGCAGGTCCGGATCCTCGGCCATGACCCGTTCCGGGAGCGGCGCAAGGTGCGGCCCCGGATGGGCGTCATGCTCCAGGAGGGCGGCTTCCCCGCCGAACTGACGCCCGCGGAGACCGTACGGATGTGGGCGGGGTGCACCAGCGGGGCGCGCCCGGTCGACGAAGCCCTGGGCTCCGTGGGGCTGGAGCGGCGCAGGGATGTGCGGGTCAAGCAGCTGTCCGGTGGCGAGCGCCGGCGGCTGGATCTCGCCCTGGCGCTGCTGGGAAGGCCCGAGGTGCTGTTCCTGGACGAGCCGACGACCGGTCTGGACTCCGAAGCGCGTCATGCCACGTGGGAATTGGTCCGCGAGCTGCGGGACTCAGGGACCACCATCGTGCTGACCACGCACTATCTCGAAGAGGCCGAGGAGCTGGCCGACCGGCTGGCGATCTTGCACGAGGGGCGGATCGCGGCGGCGGGGCATGTGGCTGACGTCGTCGCCGCACACCCCTCGCACATCTCCTTCGAGCTGCCCACCGGATTCCATCTCGGTGATCTCCCGCCGCTGGGAGAACTGGGCGTCCTCGGCCATGAGACGGATGGGCGCACGGTCCGGCTGCGGACGGACGACCTCCAGCGGGCCGCGACCGGCGTCCTGGTCTGGGCACAGGACAAGGGGATAGCGCTGGGCAACCTGGACGTCAGGTCCGCATCCCTGGAAGAGGCATTTCTGCACATCGCAAAGGGGCTGGAGAACTCATGAGTGCAAGCGTGCGGGAAGCCGGCCGTATCGAGCGCGCCGGAACCCCCGCGGAGACCGGCACCGCGGCGCGTCTCCTCGCCGTGGGGCGAGCCGAGTTGATCCTTCTCGGCCGCAACAAGGCCGCGCTGACGACCTCTCTGATCATCCCGGTCGCCCTGGCGTTCGCCATGCAAGGGGCGGTCGAGAACATGGTGGCCGGCACCGGGCTGTCGGTCGGCTCGGCGCTGCTGCCCGCGACCCTCGGATACGTCCTGGTCTTCGCCGTCTACTCCAGCCTCACCGGCTCGTACACCGCCCGGCGTGAAGAGCTGGTCCTGAAACGGCTGCGTACCGGTGAGCTGCGGGACCTGGAAATACTGGCGGGCACCGCGCTTCCGGCGGTACTGCTGGGGCTGGTGCAATGTGTCCTGCTGGTGGTCCTGGGCGGCGTGCTCCTGGATGCCGGTCTGCCCACCGCGCCGCATCTCCTGATCGCCGGTGTGGTGCTCGGCATGGCCGCGACCGTGGGGTTCGCCGCGTTGTCCTCCGTTCTCGCCAAGTCGGCCGAGGGCGCTCAGCTCGTCGTGCTCCCCTTCATGATGGTGTCGCTGGCGGGGTCCGGGATGGTCGTCCCGCTGGACATCCTTCCGGAGCGGGTGGCCTCCCTCCTCGAACTGCTTCCGCTGTCACCGGCGATGGAGCTGATACGGGCCGGCTGGACCGGGGGCGAGGGTCTCAAGGAGACCCTGGGGCAGCTGATCACCGGCTTGGTCTGGGCGGGGCTCGCGTTGTTTGCTGTCCAGCGGTGGTTCCACTGGGAGCCGAGGCGCTAGCGGCGCAGGACTGATCGGGACGGCGGGGGCGGCAGCGATGATCGGCAAGCTACGGGCGATGTGGCGGCGGCGGGGCCAGATGGCCATGATCGACGCCTACTTCCGGAGCAGTCTGTACCTGCTCCCCTGGCTTCCCGTGCTCAGCGGGGTGACTCCCGTCATGGGCCGGGCGGGCAGCAGCCCGTTGCCGGTCACTCTGGCCGGTGTCGCCATGGGGCTGAACGTGGCTCAGGCCGCGCTGGCCGTACCACTGTTGAACCGCGCGGTGAACCGCTATCTGGAACGGGGGGCGACACCGCGCACCCTGTTGCTGGTCTCGGGGGTGCTGACCCTCGTCGCCGAGGTCGCGCTGTTCGCGCTGATCACCGTCAGCTGGCACGCCGACAAAGAGAGTGCGGGCGCGACGGGGCTGGCGATCGGCGCGACCCTCACACCGTTCTTCATGGCCCACAGCCTGGTGGTGTCCAAGCGGAAGTTTCTGGCCGCGCTGGCCGGCAGCGCCGTGGCGTCCATGGCGCTGCTCTTCCTGCTCACGCATTCCTGGCTGAGTTCGGGGGCCATGGCGTTCCTGTTGCTCTTCGCCGGTATCTGGAGCTTCGGGCTGGCGCGGCCCACGGGCTGGCTGCTCGGTGTGATCTGGAAGCTGGATGCGGCCCGCAGCACCGAGACACGGCTCGCGGTCGCCGAGGAGCGGCTGAGGTTCAGCCGGGATCTGCACGATGTGATGGGCCGGAATCTGGCGGTGATCGCCCTCAAGGGCGAGCTGGCGGTCCAGCTGGCGCGGCGGGAGCGGCCGGAGGCCGTGGAGCAGATGGTGGAGGTGCAGCGGATCGCCCAGGAGGCCCAGCGGGAGGTCCGGGAGGTGGTGCGGGGCTACCGGAAGGCCGATCTCCAGGCGGAGTTGGCGGGGGCCCGTTCCATACTGCGGGCGGCCGGGGTGGACTGCCGTATCGAGGGCGAGGAGGGGGCGCAGCTGTCGCCGGAGGTGGAGTCGGCGCTCGGCTGGGTCGTCCGCGAAGGCACCACGAACGTCCTGCGGCATGCGGCGGAGGTGCGGCGCTGCGCGGTGCGGACCCGGATCGATCCGCTCCGCTCGGTGCTCGTGATGACCATGGAGAACGACGGCGTCACCCACCCGCCGGACGGGGCGGTCGCCGGGTCGGTCTCCGGCAGCGGCCTCAAGGGACTGCGGGAACGCCTCCGTCCCTTGGGCGGGAGCCTGACGTCGGGCCGGGTCCCGAACGGCGGCTTCCGGCTGACGGTCGAACTCCCGGTGGGGGCGGCGAGTGGGTAGCGCGGGCGGGGCGGGGAGCGTGCCGGAAGGGGGTCTGTGGTGGAGGAGAGGCGGGGTGGCGGAGTGAGTGAGCGGGCGATCCGGGTGTTGCTGGCGGATGACGAGCACCTGATCCGTGGGGCGCTGGCGGCGTTGCTGTCGCTGGAGGACGATCTGCTGGTGGTGGCCGAGGCGGCGACCGGGCCGGAGGCGCGGGCGATGGCGCGGGCGCATGAGCCGGATGTGGCGGTGCTGGATCTCCAGATGCCGGGGGCTGATGGTGTGGCGGTGGCCACATCGTTGCGGGGTGAGGTGCCGGGGTGCCGGTCGATGATCGTGACGAGTCACGGGCGGCCGGGGCATCTGAAGCGGGCGCTGGAGGCCGGGGTGCGGGGGTTCGTGCCGAAGACCGTGTCGGCGCAGCGGCTGGCGGAGATCATCCGCACGGTGCACGCCGGAAACCGTTATGTGGACCCGGAGTTGGCGGCGGACGCGATAAGCGCCGGGGAGTCCCCGCTGACGGTTCGGGAGGCGGAGGTACTGGAATGCGCCGAGGCCGGGGCGCCGGTCACGGAGATCGCGGCGCGGGCGTCACTGTCGCCGGGGACGGTGCGGAACTATCTCTCGTCGGCGACCGCGAAGCTGGGCGCGGAGAACCGCCATGCCGCGGCGCGCCTCGCCCGCGAGCGGGGTTGGCTATAGTGGACCCCGCACCGCGCGGCGGCGCCTGATTCCAGGGGCTTTGCGCGGAGCGTGCGGACGTAGCTCAGTTGGTAGAGCGCAACCTTGCCAAGGTTGAGGTCGCGAGTTCGAGCCTCGTCGTCCGCTCAAGGAAAAGGGACCCCGGTCGGTGACCGGGGTCCTTTTCGTCCTGCCCAGCGTTCGTTATGCCCAGCTGAGGCCGGTGAGGCGCTGGTAGGCCTCGATGTACTTGGCGCGGGTGCTCTCCACGATCTCGTGCGGGAGGGCCGGCGGCGGCTCCTCGCCCGTACGGTCCCAGTCCGCGGCGGGAGAGGTCAGCCAGTCGCGCACGAACTGCTTGTCGAAGGACGGCTGGGCGCGGCCCGGCTGCCACAGGTCGGCCGGCCAGAAGCGCGAGGAGTCGGGCGTCAGGACCTCGTCGGCCAGGGTCAGCTGCCCACCGGCGAAGCCGAACTCGAACTTGGTGTCCGCCAGGATGATGCCGCGCTCGCGGGCGATGTCGCGGGCCCGGCCGTAGACGGCGAGGGTGGTCTGCCGCAGTTCGGCGGCGACCTCGGCGCCGACCTGGTGGGCGACCTCCTCGTAGGAGACGTTCTCGTCGTGGTCGCCGACGGCGGCCTTGGTGGCCGGGGTGAAGATCGGCGCGGGCAGCTCGGAGCCGTCGACGAGGCCCTCGGGGAGAGCCAGTCCGCAGACCGTACGGGTCTGCCGGTATTCGGCGAGGCCGGAGCCGGTGAGGTAGCCGCGGGCCACGCACTCCACGGGGACCATGTCCAGCGACTTGCAGACCAGGGTGCGGCCCGCCCAGTCGGCGGGGGCGCCGGCCGGGACATCGGTGCCGAGGACGTGGTGCGGGACCAGGTCGGAGAGCTGGTCGAACCACCACAGGGACAGCTGGGTGAGGACGCGGCCCTTGTCCGGGATCTCGGTGGGCAGCACCCAGTCGTAGACCGAGGTCCGGTCGCTGGCGACCATGACCAGGTCACCGGCGGCATTCCGGTAGAGGTCGCGCACCTTGCCGGTGTGGAGGTGGGTGAGCCCGGGGACCTCCACCGGCTCAGGCTTTTCTACAAAACCGGGCACGCTTCCTCCGCGTAGGTTGATCCAGGAGTCCTACCGATTCTCCCTCACGCACGCCGGAGGTGACGGACGGGGGCCGGGTGCGCCCCCGGAGCCCGGTGTTCAGCCGGTGCGGCGGGTGCCCCGGCGGGCAGTCAGCGCGAGGGTGGCCGCGGTCGGGACGACGGCGGCGAGCAGGAACTCGGCCGGAGTTGAGGCCCCGGCCCCGGCTCCCGGCCGCCGCGCGCCAGGCGTACGACGGCGGCGCTCAGTCGCGTTTGCAGATCCGGTCGAGGAGGTTGGCCGTGGCGCGCTGGACTCGCTGGTCGACGTGGCCGGGGCGGTCGAGGGCGGGGGACCAGGCGAAGGTGCCGGAGGCGAAGACCCAGGCGCCGCTGGGGGCGCGGTAGAGCGAGGTCTCCTGATGGCGGCGGGTGCCCTCGCTGTCGCGGTACGGGGAGTGGGCGAGCAGGATGCGTTCGGTGTGCTTGGGGAGGCTGGTGCGCGGGAAGTAGCGGTCGGCCTCACCGGCGACCAGGCCGGGGAGCTCATCGCCTTCGTGGGCGCCGGTGGCCTCCCACAGCCAGTGGCTGCCGTTGCGGACGACCAGGGGGGCCGGTTCGGGGACCCGCCCGGCGTACTGGATCCCCATCAGCCGCTGTTCGGGGTCGCCGTTCTCCCGCCAGAGCACGGGGCGGCCGGGGCCCTGGCGTTTGCGGCAGTGGAGCAGGGAGTCCGGGCCCGAGGGCGACGGGGAGAGGTCGACCTGCCAGTACATGGTGTTGGCGGAGAGGAAGACCAGGGAGGTGCCGGTGTCCCGGGCGGCCTCGACCGTGCGGCGCATGGGCACCGACCAGTATTCGTCGTGGCCGGGGAAGACCAGGCCGCGGTAGCGGGACGGGTCGACCCGTCCGGCGTGCAGATCGCGGGCGTCGGCGTAGGCGAGGTCGTAGCCGTAGCGCTCGGCCCAGCGGATGAAGTCGTAGGCGTGGCCGACATGGAGGGGCAGGCCGGCGCCGGCGAAGGGGCGTTCGAAGGAGACGGTGGTGGCGGCGTCCCGCTCGCCGAGCAGGGCGCCCGTCTCGTCCCAGGCGTGGTAGAGGCTGGCGCCGGTGCGGCCGTCCTCCGGGTAGAGGTTGTAGGCCTGCCAGGTGATGTCGGGCAGCAGCAGGAGGAGATCGGCGGGCTCGTGGTCGCGGACGGTGAAGGGGATGTGGGAGCGGTAGCGGCCGTCGGCGGTGGTGAGCACGGCGACATAGGCGCCGAGGTTCCAGAAGGTGGGGACCTGGAGGCGCCAGGAGAGCCACCAGTGGTGGCAGGAGACCGTGCGCTCAGCGGTCAGCGGGGGCGGCTGGACGATGCCGGCCAGCCGCGGGCTGGTGGTGACCTTGTGGGCGCCGGTGCCGCCGTAGTGGCCGATGCGGTAGATGTCGATGCTGAACGGCTGGGGCGGGTCGACCGAGACCCGGAAGTCGATGGCCTCGCCGGGGGCCACCGCGCCGGGGCCGGCGAAGCCCTTGATCTGGCGGTGGACGTCATCGGCGGTGCGCGGGCCGTTGTGCTTGTGAGGTGCGGGCACGCTCAGATCGCCCTGGGCGACGGCGGGGTCGACGTACCAGGGGATGATGCGGCCGGAGTCGAAGTAGTTCTCGCTGCCGCGCAGCCAGGGCAGCGGGCCCTGGCCGAACGGGTCCGTGACCGCGTGGGCGAGGGCGCCCGACTCCCAGCGCCTGATCTGATCCGTCGCCACCTTCCACTCCCCTCCCGCGTCCCCCATCGGCCGCGGCCCCTCGGGCCGGTGCTGCGCCGGCGGGACCAACCCGGCCGGCCGCCCCCCAGCACATCACATTACGCACCCACTCCGTCACCCTTCGTCGTGAATTTAGATGCAACCGCCCCCGAAATGCGAACTGGAAGGGAACATTCAGCCGATGGAGCGAGCGGTCCGGGACGTCCGGCGCCCGGCCGGCCGCCGCGGACCGGTGTCATACCAGCCGGACCGGCTTTTCCGGGCGTACGCCGATCGTCGTCAGCCAGCCGCGCAGCGGCTCCGCGTCGCCGTCGTCGACCAGGCTGAGCACCGGGCGGCCGAGGTCGGACCGGCGGGCGCCGTCGACCAGCAGCGCCGGACCGTCGAGCCAGTCCAGGCCCGGGGTGGCACCGGCGGTGTCGACGGCGGCGCAGCAGACCATGGCGGTGACGTGGTCGGCGAGCAGCTCGCGGCCCGTACGGGGCGGTTGCAGCGGGAACAGCGGGAGGCCGCCCTCGGCCATGCCGTCGCCCCAGGCCACGCCGATGGCGGCGTCCTGCGGCGAGGTGCCGCGGGCGGCCTGGCGGGCCGCCTCCTCCCGCTCCTCGCGCTCGACCTCCGCACCCAGCCGTGCGGCCAGGAGATCGCCCGCGCACGCGTCATGGGTGAGCCGGTCGATGACCCGGGCCAGGGTCGGGCCGGGGGCCGGGGCGAGCGGCTGTTCCTCGCGGCGGCCGGTGGCGGGCGGGCCCATGGCGGGCTCGTCGGCGAGCGGGCCGGTGGGGGGCTCGTCGGCGGGCGGGTGCTCAGCCGTGTGGTGGCCGGGCGTACGGGCGGCGGTGCGGGCGTACGAGAAGGGCGGGGCGGCGGGGGCCGGGTCCTGGACCGGGGCCGCCGCCGGTGCGGGTGGGGCCACCGGGAGCGCGGTCGCGGGGAGGTTGTCGAGTACGCGGTGGAGGCGGGCGGCCTCCAGGCGCCATTTCCGGTCCACGACCTCTTCCGGGTACTGGTTCCAGCCGACCGGTGACCAGTCGGGCCCCGGCTCGGCCGGGCCGCCGTGGAAGAGGCGGGCGGCCAGCAGCGAGGCGGCACGGTCGATGGCGCCCGGCTCCTCCAGGAGGTCGCAGGCGGGGCGCTCGCCGAGACGGGAGGCGAAACCGTCGGCGAGGCGGTCCCGGCGGGAGAGCTCGGTGAGCGCGGAGACCACTCCGGCGTCCAGCCGGGACGGCCAGCGGCCCATCCGCCAGGCGGGCAGCGCGACCCGGGTCAGCAGCCGGTCCCAGCCCGCGTAGGCGAGGCCGACCTGCTCCTGGGCGACGATCCGCAGGCCGTAGTCCACGGTCTGGGCGCGCTCGGAGGCGGCGGCCGCGACGGCCCGTTCCATGATCGTGGCGTGTTCGCGGCCGGCTCGCAGCAGCAGCCGCGCCACCCGGCCGACGAAGCGGAGCGGCAGGCCCCGCACCGGGCGCCGGGCGCGGGCGGAGACCGCGACCGCGGCGTCCAGACCACGGATGAAGCGGCGGGCGGCAGCTATGTCGGGGTGTGCGGACGGGCCGGTGCCGGCGACGACGGGGGCCAGCAGGGCGCGCAGCTCGGCGACCCGCATCCACCACAGGAACGGCGAGCCGATGACCAGGACCGGCGCCTCGGGCACCCGGCGTTCCCCGTCGGCCCGTCCTTTGCCGCGGCGGGGCGGGCCGTGCGCGCGGTGCGTACGGTCCTCCAGCCAGCTGTCGCAGTCCGGGGTGAGCGCTATGGCGGAGGGCGCGGGGACCTCCAGGCGGTCGGCGAGATCACGCACCAGGCGGTAGAGATCGGGGGCCGACTTCTCGGAGATCGGGACGGACGGGCTGAGGGCGGGCCGGGCGCGCGCGACGACCACGGCGACCAGCGCGGCCAGCAGCAGGCTGAGCACCGCGAGGCCGCCGGCGATCCAGCGGGCGAGGTCCCAGCCCGGGCCCGCGCCGAGATGGCCGGTCGCCCGGCCGGCGAGCAGCACCACGGCCACGGCCGCGGGCAGCAGTGCCACGGCCAGCGCGGTGCTGCGGATCCGCAGCACCGCGAGGGCGCGGGCACGCGCCGCCAGGACGCCTGTTTCCGGACTTGCCACGAGCCTGTACACCCCCTGCTGTCCTGAAGATCCGGACGGAGAGAACACGGGACGGACGTACGAGAATTGCGCGTTGTGCGGAGCGAGCTCACTCCCCACCCACTGTGGCACCGGCCACTGACATCGCAATGCCGGTGAGCCACTTGCCGGACGCCACCGTGATCGCCGTGCCGGAATCCGGCCCGGCCACCACAGGACGCTTGCGCGGCACCCTAGTTGGGGGTTTTCGTCTCGTCAGCCGGTTACCGGGTGCGGTCACTCGATGGAATGGCTTTGGGCAAAGCCGGGAACCGGTGTCGGAAGGGTACGGGCCGCGGGCGATTCGGCCCGGTCTGCACCCACAGGCCTGAGGCATATGCCACGGTATGTGCCATGTGTCCCAGGGGAGATGTCACCGGCCGCGAAAAACGCGCGGGGCCCGTCCGGGCACCCCGCGCGTCGTCACGGCCCTGTGCGCTAGGAGCCCGCGGCCTCGTCCGCGACCTTGGCGGCGATGTCCGTGCGGTGCTGGGAACCGTCCAGGGAGATCCGGTCGACGGCGCGGTAGGCGCGCTGCCGGGCGGTGGTGAGGTCGGAGCCGGTGGCGGTGACGGACAGCACCCGGCCGCCCGCGCTGAGCACCGCGCCGGAGTCGTCGCGCTTGGTACCGGCGTGCAGCACGTACGCCTTGGGGGCGTCCTGCGCCACGACGTCGGCGAGACCGTCGATCGGGTCGCCGGTGCGCGGGGTGTCCGGGTAGTTGTGGGACGCGATGACGACGGTGACCGCCGCGCCGTCGCTCCAGCGCAGCGACGGGAAGGTGGCGAGGGTGCCGGTGGCCGCGGCGTGCAGCAGGCCGGCCAGCGGGGTCTTGAGGCGGGCGAGGACGACCTGGGTCTCCGGGTCGCCGAAGCGCGCGTTGAACTCGATCACGCGCACGCCGCGCGAGGTGATCGCCAGGCCCGCGTAGAGCAGCCCGGAGAACGGGGTGCCGCGGCGGTGCAGCTCGTCGACGGTGGGCTGGAGCACGGTGGCCATGACCTCGTCGACCAGCTTGGGGTCGGCCCAGGGCAGCGGGCTGTACGCACCCATGCCGCCGGTGTTGGGGCCCTCGTCGCCGTCGTAGGCCCGCTTGAAGTCCTGGGCGGGCTGGAGCGGGACGACGGTCTCGCCGTCGGTGACCGCGAAGAGGGAGACCTCGGGGCCGTCGAGGAACTCCTCGATGACGACCCGGTCGCAGGCCAGCGCGTGGGCGCGGGCGGCCTCGACGTCCTCGGTGACGACAACGCCCTTGCCCGCCGCCAGCCCGTCGTCCTTGACGACGTACGGCGCACCGAAGGCGTCCAGGGCCTCGTCGATCTCTTCCGGGGTGGTGCAGACATAGCTGCGGGCCGTGGGGACGGCCGCGGCGGCCATCACGTCCTTGGCGAAGGCCTTGGAGCCCTCCAGCTGGGCGGCCTCGGCCGAGGGGCCGAAGACCGGGATGCCGCGGTCGCGTACGGCGTCCGCGACGCCCGCCACCAGGGGGGCCTCGGGACCGACCACGACCAGGTCGGCCTCCAGGCCGACCGCGAGTTCGGCGACGGCCTGGCCGTCGAGGGCGTTGACCCCGTGCAATTCGGCCACCTCGGCGATACCGGCGTTGCCGGGAGCGCAGTGCAGCGCGGTGACGTCGGGGTCGAGGGACAGAGAGCGGCACAGGGCGTGTTCGCGGGCGCCGCCGCCGATGACGAGGACCTTCACGGGGGCAGCCTAGACGAGAGCCCCGGCCGTCCCGACGTCGGCCGGGCCCGGCAGGGGGACGGCGCCGCGGCGGCCGGAAACTGTGCGTCACCGCGTTGGCCACTCTTTCGGGTGAGATGCCCGGCGGCCTTATACCCGATCCCGCACCACTTCCGGGCGGAAAGAGCGCAATCGTGGGGCCGACGCCAGCCGTTCGGCGGTAGGAAGGGGGACTGCGCGCAACGGCCGTCCCGGATGTCACGCGTGCACCGCACGTATCTGCAGAGAGCGTAGAGAGGGAGTGCACGGGTGAGTCAGCCGGAGATGCAGCCCGAGGGACCCCCTCGGGAGAGCCGCCGCCCACAGAGGGAGAGCGGCGGGCCCGGCCGCCGGGATCTCGCCGGACGGGTCTTCCCGCTCGGCGACTGGGGCGAACCGGCCGACCGTCTGGACGCGCTCTATCTCTGGACCGAGCAAGGCGCACTGCGCGCCGCCGACTGGTACCTGCACGACCGGGTGGCCAAGCGCCGCGGCGCACGGTTACTACGGCTGGGCGCCGCGGCCGCGGCGACGGTCGGCGGGGCGCTGCCGCTGCTGGATCTCGCCGGGGTCTGGGAGGGCGGCGCGTCCTGGGGCTGTCTGTCGCTGCTGCTGGCCGCGGTGTGCGTGGGCGGCGACCGGTATTTCGGGGTCACCGCCGGATGGATGCGGGACCTGGCGACCGCGCAGGCGATTCAGCGGCGGCTGGAGGCGCTCCAGTTCGACTGGGCGACCGAGAGCGTACGGGAAGTGCTCGGGCCGGCCGAGGGCACGGCGGGCGAGGCGGCGGAGCGCTGCCTGGGCGTACTGCGGCGCTTCAACGAGGACCTCGGCGAGCTGGTGCGGGCCGAAACGGCGGACTGGATGGCGGAGTTCCGGGCCGGCTCTCTGCGGTTCGCCGCGGACCACGTGGTCGGCTCTCCCGCCGTGGTGCCGCGCCCCGAGCCGGCTGCGCCGGGGCGGTTCACGGGGTATCGGCCGCGGCCGAATATGCCTCGGCAGCGGCCGCCGGAGTGAGGCCTCCCACGATTTCGGCTTTCCCGCCGTGGGGGTTGCTCGACGTGTGTGGCCCGCTGCGCGGTGCCCCCGCCGTTGCGCCTGCGGCGGGCCTTGTCCGCTGCGCCGGTCCGCTGCGCTTTGCTGCCCCGGGTGCGCCTGCGGCGGGCCTTGTCCGCTGCGCGGGGCTGTGGCTTGGTTGCGGGTTGGCTTTCTCGCCGTTGCGCCTGCGGCGGGCCGGGGTCCGCTGCGCGGGGCTGTTGGGTGCGGTGACGGGCCTCCGGGGTAGGGGTGTGGGACTGCTTCGCTTTACGTCCCACACCCCTGCCCCTCCGGCCCGTCCCCTCCCGTTGTGGTGGGTGGGGGCCGGTGGGGGTGTTCGTGGATGGGTGGCAGCGGGTGGTGGTGGGGTGGGTCAGCTGAAGACGATCATGGAGCCTTGGCCGAGGCTTCGGGTGGCGGCGGCGTGGAGGCCTAGCCAGACGTGGCGTTCTCGGGCGAAGGGGCTGCTTTCCAGGGGGGTGGCGGTGGCCCGTTCCTCCAGGGAGGTGGGGCCGGCCGGTGGGGCGGGGGCGGCGGGGGATTGGCCGGATCGATGCCCAGGGATGGCGCGACCAGTTCGAGGTCGCGCAGCAGGCCGTGGGAGGAGCCGAGCGGGCCGCCGCCCTCCAGGAGCTCGTCGTTGGCCAGGGGGTGCGGGAAGTCGACGGGGACGTACGCGCCCGCGTGGTCGTAGTGCCACACCAGGTGGGACTGCTGGGCGGTGGCCTCGAACATCTCCAGCAACTGCTCGTAGTCGCCGCCCAGTTCGTCGACCGGGGTCACCTCCAGGCCGCACAGCCGCAGTAGGTAGGCGCGGCGCAGGAAGTGCAGGGCGTCGTAGTCGAAGCCGGCGACCGGGGCGACGTCACCGGAGAGGCCGGGCATATAGCTGAAGACCGGGACCGGTGGCAGGCCCGCTTCCGTCAGGGCCTTGTCGTAGGCGGCGATCTCTTCGGAGAACGGGTTGTCGGGGCTGTGGCACAGCACATCGACGAGGGGTACCAGCCACAGGTCACATGCCACGAGTGTGGGCTCGCTTCCGGTCGGGGACGGGGACACCGGCGCACGTACAGCTACGGGTACGGCCCATTACGGCCGATGGTCGGGACAGCGTAGTGCTAGCCGCGCGTTCCGACGAGAGCGAGGGAGTGCTCGTTGTACTCGGCGATCAGCCGCTGGGCGGCGGCCAGGTCGTGCTGGATCAGGGCGTCGGCCAGCGCGCTGTGGCCGTGCCACAGCAGCCCCTTGAGGTCGGCTTCGCGGCGCAGCAGGGGCACCGCGAACATCCAGGTCTGTACGCGGATCCGGTCGAGGAAGTCGCTGATGTAGGCGTTGTTCACGATGCCGCTCAGCTCGCGCCAGAAGCGCAGGTCGTAGCCGATCAGCACGTCCAGGTCGCCGGCCCGCGCGGCCCGTTCGGCCTCGTCGGCGCGGCGCCGGATGGAGATCAGCACCCCGGCGGCGGTGGCGCGCAGGGCCTGGTCGGCGCCGCTGCGGAAGATGCCCTCGATGATCAGGGTGCGGGCCTCGACCATGGCGCGGAAGTCGTCGGCGGTGAAGGCGTGCACCTTGAAGCCGCGGTGCTGTTCGACGTCGAGCAGGCCCTGGGCGCACAGGTCGAGCAGCGCCTCGCGCACCGGTGTGGCGGAGACGCCGTACTGCTCGGCGATCTCCTTGACGGTGAACGGGTGGCCGGACGGCAGCCGGGCGGCCAGGACCTCGTCGCGCAGGGCGTCGGCGATCTGCTGGCGCAGGGTGCTGCGTCGTATGACTGAGCTGTCTCCGCCGGCGGCCATCGTGTGCGTCTCCTTCGACGTGCCTGACCGCGCAGATGGGTGCGGCCCCCGCCCACGATAGGCGAGGGCCGCTCCGGTTCGCTGCCCGAGGTTGCCGTGGGCATGCCCTGCGGCACGCCCGTGACCTGCGGTTCCGGCCGTTGGCCGAACGGTCAGACGGTGTGGGCGTCGGCCGTCGTCAGGGCCTCGTCGAGGGCGGCCAGGCCCTCCTTGGCCTCGGCCTCGGTGACCGTGCAGGCCGGGACGACATGCGTCCGGTTCATGTTCACGAACGGCCACAGACCGCCGCGCTTGCAGGCCGCCGCGAATTCGGCCATCGGGGCGTTGGCGGCGCCGGCGGCGTTGTAGGGGACCAGCGGTTCGCGGGTCTCCTTGTTCTTGACCAGGTCCAGGGCCCAGAAGACGCCCAGGCCGCGGACCTCGCCGACGGACGGGTGGCGCTCGGCGATCTCGCGGAGCGCGGGGCCGATGACCCGCTCGCCGATGTCGGCGGCGTTCTCCACGATCCGCTCCTCGGCCATCGCGTTCATGGTGGCGACGGCGGAGGCGCAGGCCAGCGGGTGACCGGAGTAGGTCAGGCCGCCCGGGTAGGGGCGCTGGTCGAAGGTGGCGGCGATCTCGGCGCTGATCGCGACGCCGCCCAGCGGGACATAGCCGGAGTTGACGCCCTTGGCGAAGGTCAGCAGGTCGGGGGTGACGCCGAAGTGGTCGGCGGCGAACCAGTGGCCGGTGCGGCCGAAGCCCGCCATGACCTCGTCGAGGATGAAGACGATGCCGTGGCGGTCGCAGATCTCGCGGACCCCGGCGAGGTAGCCGGCCGGCGGGACCATGATCCCGGCGGTGCCCGGGACGGTCTCCAGGATGATCGCCGCGATCGACTGCGGGCCCTCGAAGGCGATGGTCTGTTCCAGGTGCGCGAGGGCGCGCTCGCACTCCTGCTGCTCGTTCTCGGCATGGAAGGCGGAGCGGTAGAGGAACGGGCCCCAGAAGTGGATCACGCCTGCCGAGGCGGTGTCGGAGGGCCAGCGGCGGGGGTCGCCGGTCAGGTTGATCGCGGTGGCGGTGGCACCGTGGTACGAGCGGTAGGTCGACAGGACCTTGGTGCGGCCGGTGTGCAGCCGGGCCATCCGGACCGCGTTCTCGACGGCCTCCGCGCCGCCGTTGGTGAAGAAGATCTTGTCGAGGTCGCCGGGGGTGCGCTCGGCGACCAGCCGGGCGGCCTCGGACCGTACGTCCACCGCGAATCCGGGCGCGATGGTGCACAGCTTCGCGGCCTGCTCCTGGATCGCCGCGACGACCTTGGGGTGCTGGTGGCCGATGTTGGTGTTGACCAGCTGCGAGGAGAAGTCCAGGTAGCGGTTGCCGTCGTAGTCCCAGAAGTACGACCCCTCGGCGCCGGCGATCGGCAGCGGGTCGATCAGGCCCTGCGCGGACCAGGAGTGGAAGACGTGCGCGCGGTCGGCGGCCTTCACGTCCCGCCCGTCGCCCGCCACCACCCTTCCCTGGTAGCGCTGCGCGCTGCTGTTGTTTTCGCCGGCAGCGGGGTCGGCGGCGGAAGCGGAGGGCGTCGTGGTCACGGTCAGTACCTCGGATCGGGTCGCTCGGGTCCGCCGTGGGAACGGTCGCGGCGAACGCGCTCAGCCTAGGGAGCACGCCCCGGCGCCCGGTACCGACAGTGTGTATGGCGCTCACCACGCGCACGGACAGAGTGTCTACGGGCTGGAGGAAACTCCAGGGGGCGGCCCGGGCGGCAGCCGCCGGGCCGCGGCGGGGAACGCCGTCCGGACCGCGCTCGGCCAGTGCCCGTCGACCAGATCCGGGCGCAGCGCCGACAACCCCCCGCAGTACTTGGTGAATCCGGCGGCCGGGATGCCGAAGCCGGCCAGCAGCCGGTCCGCCTCCGTCGGCCGGCCGGCGGTCCGGGTCCCGACGAGGAGCAGCCCGCCGTCGGCCCGTAACGTCCGGCCGGTCGCCGGGTCCCGGCAGAGCAGCGCCGCATCGCAGGTGATGCGCTGGCCGTCCGCGACGAAGGTGGCCCGGAGGTATTCGGTCTCGACGGTGCGGAGCAGGTGGGCGGGGGCCGCGAGGCCGTAGGAGCGGTCCAGTACGGCGGCGAGGAAGCCGCGCGGGGCCGCGTCGAGGGCCGCGGCGTCCGGCAGCAGCGGCTGCCGGTGGG
Source organism: Streptomyces sp. P9-2B-2 (assembly GCF_030406865.1). Taxonomy (NCBI): domain Bacteria; kingdom Bacillati; phylum Actinomycetota; class Actinomycetes; order Kitasatosporales; family Streptomycetaceae; genus Streptomyces; species Streptomyces sp. P9-2B-2. The sequence continues at coordinate 4,339,843 of NZ_CP129126.1, forward strand.
TGACCGTCTCGCCGCGCCGCCCCGTCAGCTTGATCTCGAACTGCCGCTCCCCGGTGTCCGCGTAGCGGCGCTCGCGGATCCGGTAGCGCCGGCCGCGGCCCTGCCGGGCGTCGTGGAAGGACCGCAGATCGGGGGTGTCGTAGTGGACGGAGTGGTAGCGGAACCAGCGGCGCCCGTTGACGCACAGCGCCGCGAACGGGCCGCCCGGCCGGCGGCGGCCGGTGAGTTCGGCCGCGAAGGCGGTGAAGACCTCGACCGGGACGAGATAGCTGCGGTCGAAGCGGGTGCGGAGTTCGGCGCGGGCCTGGACCTCGGCGAGCGGCACGGGGCGCGCGGCCATGGCGGCACGGGCGAGGGCGCGGACGGCGGGGATCACACGGGCTCCTTGGGGACGGCGGGTGGGAAGGAGGGGGAGCGTGCGGGGGGCCGGGGTGGCGCTGTGCTGTCGTCGGGGTGGGAGCTGGTGGGGCGCGCTGGGTGGCTCGGTAGGCGTTCTACGTGCTGCACCCCCTGGGAAGTTCCGGGACGTGGAAAGAGACATCCGTCGGCGACGCATCCCGGCCAAAGTCGGCCTGGTGCGCGTAGTGCATGTTGACAGCATGCTGCCTTAAGGACAGGATGCTGTCATAGAGGCAACAGGGAACGGTGGGCCGGGAGTCCACCGTCGGCCGAGGGAGCTCTCATGAATTCGCGCACCGTGCATCTCGCCGCCTACGACACGCTCGCGGACTGGGAGTACGGCCATGCCATCGGCCATCTCCGCAGCGGCAGTTACTTCCGTGCGGCGCAGGGACCGTACGACGTGGTCACCGTCGCGGCCGCCGCCGGACGGCCGGTGACGACCATGGGCGGGCAGCGGATCGTGCCCGGTCTCGCGCTCGACGCGCTGCGCCCCGAGGACAGTGCGCTGCTGATCCTGCCGGGCGCCCAACTGTGGGACTCCGGCGAGGAGTTGCTGCCGTTCGCCGCCAAGGCCCGGGAGTTCCTGGCCGCCGGGGTGCCGGTCGCGGCGATCTGCGGGGCGACCGCGGGGCTGGCCCGGGAGGGCCTGCTGGACGACCGTCCGCACACCAGCGGCGCCGCCCCGTACCTCGCCGCGCAGCCGGGCTACCGGGGCGGCGACCACTACGCCGAGGCCGATGCGGTGCGCGCCGGCGGTCTGATCACCGCGGGGCCGACCGAGCCGGTGGCCTTCGCCCGGGAGATCTTCGCCGAACTCGGCGTCATGGAGCCGCGGATCCTCGACGCCTGGTACCGCCTGTTCGCCCACTCCGACGCCGAGGCCTTCCCCGTTTTGATGACGGCGGGAACGGACGGCTCCGAGGACGGGTCCGTATGAGCGGGCCCCGGACCGACGGGTCCCCGGCGCCCGAGGGCCCCGAGGCTCCGGAACTCCTCAGCCGTACCGCCCTTGCCGTCTTCCGGCTCAACGGCCAGTTCCTTTCCGTCGCGGACGGCCTGGCCCGTCCGGCCGGGCTGACCGCGGCCTGGTGGCAGGTCCTGGGCGCCGTACTGCCCGAGCCGCTGTCCGTCGCCGGGATCGCCCGCGTCATGGGCATCACCCGTCAGAGCGTGCAGCGCATCGCCGACCTCCTGGTGGACCGCGGGCTGGCCGTCTACCGGCCGAATCCGGCGCACCGCCGCGCGAAGCTCCTCGCCCCGACCGAGGAGGGCCGGGCCGCGGTCGCCCGGATCACCCCCGGCCACGGGGAGTTCGCCGCCCGGCTGCATGAACAGCTCGGCGGCGCGGACGTGTTCCGGCGGGTCACGGCGGCGCTGGAGGAGCTGTCGGCGGCGCTGGACGCGTTGCCCGGCCCGACCGATTCGCCGCCGGACGCCGGGGCGTAAGGGCCGACGGCCTATGGGGGCGCGGCGGCTGCTCGGTATCCTCCACCGCGGGGGAGCGGGCAGTGGACAGCACCGGGCGCCAAGGCGCCGGCGTCCACGCGCCCGTGGGGCGGCTGCGGGGGAAAGGGCGACGGGACGATGGAACGGCTGATACGGACGGGGAAGCAGGGATGGGCCGGGCGGCCCGGAGGGCTGCGGCCGCTGAGGGCGCAGGATCCGGGGCGGATCGGCGACTACCGGCTGCTGGGGCGGCTCGGTGAGGGCGGTATGGGCCGGGTGTTCCTGGCCCGTTCGGACCGTGGCCGTACGGTCGCGGTCAAACTGGTGCGTGCGGAACTGGCCGGTCAGGAGGAGTTCCGGACCCGCTTCCGGCAGGAGGTACGGGCCGCGCAGCAGGTCGGCGGGGAGTGGACGGCGCCCGTATTGGACGCGGACACCGAGGCCGAGACCCCCTGGGTCGCCACGGGGTACATCGCGGGCCCCTCGCTCCAGCAGGTCATCGGCGCCCGCGGCATTCCGCTGCCCGAGCGGAGCGTGCGGATCCTGGCCGCCGGGCTGGCCCGTGCGCTGGGCGCGATCCATGAGGCGGGGATCATCCACCGCGACCTCAAACCGTCCAATGTGCTGCTCACCATCGACGGACCGCGGGTCATCGACTTCGGGATCGCGCGGGCCCTGGAGGCGGTCACCGGCAGCGGGGTGACGCGTACCGGCGCATCGGTCGGCTCGCCGGGCTTCATGTCGCCGGAGCAGGTGCGCGGCGCACCGCTGACCCCGGCCTGCGATGTCTTCAGCCTCGGCTCCGTGCTGGCCTTCGCGGCGACCGGGCGGCAGCCGTTCGGCACGGCCGACAGCATCGCGGCCGCCATGATGTACCGCATCGCCCAGGAGGAGCCGGACCTCTCCGCGATACCCGAGGGTCTGCGCGCGCTGATCTCCGCCTGCCTGGCCAAGGATCCGGAACAGCGGCCCACGCCCGCGGAGTTGGTGGCGCGGGCGGAGAGCGGCGCCGGGGACGGGCCGGGCGCGGACGGCGAACCGTGGCTGCCGGGGGCACTGATCGCCCGGCTGGGACGGCATGCCGTGGAGCTGCTGGAGGCGGAGGACCCGCAGGACTTCACGGCGGAGGGCGGCGACCGGGCCGGCGCCGCGGCGCCGTCGCCCGCCTCCGAGGCCCCCGGGGTGCATGCGCTGCCCACCGCCGTCTCGCGTACCGGCGCGGACGACCGCACGCCGCCGCCCGGTCCCGTCACTCCGGGGCCGGCTTCGTACGCGCCGCAGGGCTCCCACCAGCAGCACGGCCACGCGGCGGCGGTCCCGGCGGCCGCGATCGCCACGGCGCCGCGCCGCCGCCGGGGTGCCCGGGCCGCCCTGGTCACCGCGGTCGCGCTGGCGCTGGCCGGGGCCGGCGCGGTCACCGCGTACGCCGTGCTCAACAACGGCGGTGACGGCGTACGGACCGAGGACGGGGACCGCGGCGCCGCGTCGCAGTCCTCCGTGCACGGGGGCCTCCCCGCCGACTACTTGGGCACCTGGGAGACGACGGTCGGCGGCTCCGCCCTCAACGGGCGGCGCCTCACGCTCACCCAGGGCACGACCGGCGACACCGTGCTGACCATGACGGCGACCGGACCCTCCTTCCGCTGCACCTTCGCGGCCACCCTGACCAGCGCCGGTCCCCCGGTCCGCCTCGGCCCGTCCACGGTGGTCTCCGGAACGGACGGCTGCAGCCCCGGCGAGCCGAGCACCCTGGAGATGGTGGGCGGAAAGCTGCGCCGCGTCTCCGACGACGGGAAGGCGCTGACGTACCACAGGACCGGGATGACACCCACGAAGACGGGGTGAGGCCGCCCGGAGAAACGGGGTGGGTCGCCAGGGTGAGGCGACGGCCGTCCGGGCGGCCAACGGGCGATATCTCAGTGGGTGTTGGGCAGCGCGACGGCCGCCGGGGCGAGCTGACGCGGCGTCCGGCTGCCCGCCGACACCGGCAGTTCAGCAGTCCTCCCTGGTCACCCGCCCGTCGTTCCCCCGTCACCGCTCGATCGTTCTCCCGTCGTAACGCGCTGTGGGCCGTGGCGCGATCCCGGTCCGCCTAGGCTCAGAGGAAAGCCGCTGCCGGAACGCGTCTCCGGCAGCGGAACAAAAAGGGGAGGGTGCCCGGATGGACGGCCTGTGCGGGCTGACCGCCGACGATCCGTCGTGGATCGGGGACTACCGGCTGCTCAGCCGTCTCGGCAGTGGCGGGATGGGGCGGGTCTACCTCGCCCGTTCCGAGGGCGGCAGGACCGTCGCCGTGAAGCTGGTGAAGGCCGAACTCGCCGCGGAGGAGGAGTTCCGGGACCGGTTCCGTGCCGAGGTCGCGGCCGCGCGGCGGGTCGGCGGGCGCTGGACCGCGCCGGTGCTGGACGCCGACACCGAGGCCGATGTCCCCTGGGTCGCCACCGGTTACATCGCGGGCCCCACCCTGAGCCAGGTCGTCGGGTCGTACGTCCGCCAGGGCGACTACGGCCCGCTGCCGGAGGATTCGCTGCGGCGGCTGGCCTATGGGCTGGCCTGCGCACTGCGCGACATCCATGGCGTCGGCCTGGTGCACCGCGACCTCAAGCCGTCCAACGTGCTGCTGACCATCGACGGGCCGCGGGTCATCGACTTCGGGATCGCGCGGGCCCTGGACGCCGTCGGGGAGCAGACCCAGACGCGGGCCGGCACGGTGGTCGGCTCGCCCAGCTTCATGTCGCCCGAGCAGGTCCAGGGGCACCGCGTCGGCCCGGCCAGCGATGTGTTCTGTGTGGGGTCGGTGCTGGCGTACGCGGCCACCGGGCGGCAGCCGTTCGGCAATCCGGCTTCGGGCGTGCATGCGGTGATGTTCAAGATCGCGCGGGAGGAGCCCGACCTGGCCGCGACACCGGACGGGATCCGCGGGCTGATCCTGGACTGCCTGGCCAAGGACCCGGCGGCGCGGCCCACGCCCGGGGAGCTCGCCGAGCGCCTCGGGCCGGAGCCCGGCGGCCGGTCGGCGGCTCCCTGGCTGCCGGCCGAGCTGATCGCGCGCCTGGGGCAGCACGCCGTCCTCCTCCTGGACACCGACACCCCGCCCGGAGGCCACCCGCCGACGATGGTGACCACCAAGGTCGCGCCCACCCCGGCGGTGCCCCCGCCGCCCACCCCGACCGAGCGGCGCCGCCGCCGTCGATGGCTTCCGGTCATCGCCACCGCCGTGTTCGCGGCCGCCACGGCCGCCGCCGCGGTGCCGCTGCTGAGCGAGGGCGCCGGCGCCGAGGACAGCGCGTCCGACATCCCGGCCGGCTATATCGGCACCTGGTCGGGGCCGGTGCTGCGGGACGGGGAACCCACCGGGCAGCAGCGGCGGTTCGTGATCACCCGCGGCAAGGTCGGCGAGGTGGTCGCGAACAGCACCAGCCTCGGCGCGACCTACGAATGCCGCAGCGACGCCAAGCTGGTGTCCGTGAACCGGCAGGACGGGCACCCGGCGCTGCGGCTGGACACCACGGTCGTCCGGTCCGTGCCGGCCGGCCGCTGCGCCGCGCTGGGCGAACACACCCTGGAGGAGGGCGCCGACGGCACCCTGAACTGGGCCGCGGCCGGACGCACCGCGACCCTGCACCGCGTCGCCCCGGCCGACAGCGCCGTCCCCGCAGGCTTCCTCGGCACCTGGCAGCGGCCGGACGACGACGGCTACGGCACCCAGCAGCTGACCGTCAAACAGGCCCCGGCGGGCAGCACGGTCCTCACCGCCGTCGTCATCGGCCGCGGCGGCCGCTGCACGGCGCACGCCGCCCTCTACGCGGCCGAGGGCGGCAAGCTGACCGTCGGCCCGTCGGTCGTCGACCGGGCCGCGCCCGGCTGCGCACCGAGCAGCACCTCCGTGCTCAGCCTGGGCCCCGACGGCACCCTGCACCGCGCGTTCCTCGGCGACGACAAACAGCCGCGCGGCTACTCCAGGGTGAAGTAGCCGCGCGGCACTCCCGCCTTCATGCCCGCTGAGGCAGCGTCCCCACATCCCCCATCCATACACGCCGTCCCAGCTCGTCCAGCTCGGCCTTCAATTCCTGGCACTCCGGTAGCGCTCTGCCCAACAACCGCCAATAGCCAGAGCCGTGTCCGGCCACACGAACGTGAGCCAGTTCGTGAGCGATCACATAGTCGATGAGATGGATCGGTAGCTGGAACACGGCCCAGTGCAGTGCCACGCGGCCGCCGCCGTCCGGCCCGACCCGGTATGTGCCCCAGCGTTGGCCGAGGTCCCGCACCTCTACGGGCGGCTCAGTCACGTCCATACGCGCAGCCCATGGCTGCAACCGCCCCTGTACCCAACGCTGACCCGCTCTGCTGTACCAGGCGGCGATTGCCTTGCGCGCATGCTGTGGGTCTGCGGCCACGGACCGGCTCAGCCGCAGTCGGCCCGCCACCAGTCGCACCGGCACATCCGAGCGCCCCCGCCTGTCGTGACCTTCGTCCCCCTCACCCACCGGCCCATCCACCAACAGCAGCTTGTAATCCCGCCCGAGATAACGGTGAATTTCGCCGTCGTACAGCGACCTCACGGGGTGCAGTTGCCGTCGTTCCTTGCTCAGCAGCAGCTTGCTCTCGATCCACCGCCTGTTGTCCCGGACGAACTTCTCCGCCCGGTGAAGGCTGCAATCCTTGGGAGTGCGCAAGGTGAGCGAGGCATCCCTCTCGACCGTCAGCCCCAGCCGCGCACGGCGCGCACTGACACGCACGTGGAGAGACAGCCCGTCCACGACGAGCGTCTGCCCCTCGGCGAGACAATCGTCGCCGGGGCCCACGGCGGCAGGAGCAGACGGCAAGGTCACCCAGCTATTGTCCCCTGCCCTCGGCCTGGAAGCCCGCATGCTGCTGTGCGCCGTAGCCCGCCAGCAGCTCCGACAGCTCCCCGAGCGCGGCACGGCCTCCGCTGACCGGGCGCAACCCCGACTTTCGCAGGCATTGCCAGATGTGCGCGTCGAGCTCACTGACGTGGGCAGCCTCCGCTGCGAACGAGGCCCGGGTGACATGGCCGACGATCACGTCCTTGACCTCGACGACGAGCTGGCGGAGGAGTTCCGGTGCCGGATCATCGAAGCGGGAGTCCTGCTCCAGCTTCTCTTTCAGGAGCACGTACAGCCGCTGCTCCATCACCGACAGACCGACGGCCTCGGGGTCCGCCTCCTCTGCTCGCCGGGCGCGTTCGACGAGGGGGCCTACCTCCCGCCTGATGTCCTCCCAGCGCCCGTCGAACTCTTCCAGGACCCGCTCCAGCTCCTCGGAGAGCTGCCGGTACACCGTGCGGCTCTCCTGCTCCTGCGCGATCCGCTCCTCCAGGTGGTACCGGAGCGCCTGCACCTGTTCCGCCGCGGCCTCCCGTACCGGTAGTCGGTCCACGATCTCGTCGAAGTCCGGAGCCAGAATCGAAACGGGCGCGACGACCTGCTCGATCTTCTGGACCTCCAGATGGTCGGCGATCAGCGCACGGACCTTCCGGCCATATCCCCGCATCGAGAAGCCACCCCCCGGGGCGTCCCGGTAATGCCGGCGTACACGCATCTGGAGCACACTCCAGCGACGGACGTTCGGGATCTGGTCAAGCGCCTTCTCATGCGGCAATACGCGGTCCACCGTGTCCAGGAAGGTTCCCAGCTGCCGGTCGAACTCGGCCCGCCGAGCCGGTTCGTGCAGGGCGAGCATGGCGCGCGAGAGACCGCCCCGCGTGCCGAGATCCTCCTTGTCGATGCCCGCCTCGGCGAAGAACTGCGCGACCTCCTCGGCCGCGTGCTCCATGTTCCGTGCCTCGTCGGTCAGGTCCCGCAGCGATTCGACCACAGGCGGATCGTTCCTGTACGCGGCGAGGGTGGTGCCCAGGTTGTTCAGCACGCCGTAGTAGTCAACGACCAGCCCTTCCTTCTTCTCAGGGGCGGGCCGGTTGACGCGGGCGATCGCCTGCAGGAGCTCGGCATCCTGGATCGGCCGGTCCAGGTACAGCGCCTGCTCGATCGGCGCGTCGAAGCCTGTGAGCAGCATGGACTTCACGATCAGGAAGGCGACGGGGAGCTCGCCGTCTTCCGCCCCTTGGTGCGGTGCCAGTTCACTCCAGGGATTCATGCTGGCGACCCTTCCGGCGAGCACCGGGTCGGGTTCCGGTACATGCGTGACCATCCACGGGTTGTCCGGCGGCAGCTCCGGGAAAGGCTGGAGGAATCGCTCGATGTGGTCACGCTGGCACGTCTCATCGGTCCACTCCCGCCAGGTGCCCGCCTTCCGCTCCGATCCGGCGGAGATGACGGGGACGAAGTCCATCCGCCGCAGCACCTCCTGGTACTGCCAGGCACGCAGCAGGCGCATTTCCTCCTCGGTATACGACTCGGGGTCTCGTCCGCGCAGCCCCTCGCGCCGACCGGACCTGTCGAACTCCTGCACTTCCGCGAGGAGTTGAGCGCGGGCGTCCCTCAGAGCGTGCCGGTACCACACGGCCGCACGCCTGCTGACGACGGCCAGCTGCGCCTTGAAGCCTCCGGTCAGCGGTCCTGTCACATAGTGCGCGAGCATGTTGTACGCCTTGCTCCGGATCAGCGGCGCTGACTCGGCCACATCCCGGCCCGAAGGCGTTCCGTACGCGTCCCGTACGCGCTGCTGTTCCGCTTCGTCCAGCGGCTCGATGAGGTCGGCGAAGCACTCATCCAGCTTCTGCTTCTCGCGGACCTCGGCCGAGGTGGCACGTCCCTCGTAGCGGACGGGGACAATCACCTTGTCCTTCTCCGCCTCGTCCATCCGGTACGTATCGAGGAACGCCGGCCTGCCGCCCGCCTCCCGACTCGGCTCCAGCCCGAAGATCCGGCCGGTGTCGGTCAGTCGCCCCTGCATCAGCGGCGTACCGGTGAAGCCGACCCGGGCGGCGTTCGGCAGCGCCTTGCGCAGACAGGCGTGCAGGACGGAGGTGTGCGAGCGGTGCGCTTCGTCGACAAGGACCAGCACCTTCACCGAGTCACTGCACTCGGGGAATACCCGGGCAGCGGCCTTCAGCGTCTTTTCGTCCGGCGACGGATCCGCCACTTCCTCGGGGCTCGCACCGGCGTCGATACGGTCGCGTGCGCGCTCGAATTCCGCAGCGAGCGACTGCTCCTCACCTCCAGCCGTACCCGCAGCCGTACCCGGGGTCTGCTCCGGCCCGTCCGAAGCCTCCGCACCGACGCCGTCCGCACCCTCCGTCTCCCGGGGGATCCCCGGCAGGTCTCCGAGGAACTTCTGAATGGTCGCGAAGATCACCGCCCGGCCGCCCTGCTGCCCGGCCCGCCGCAGCATGCCCTCCAGATCCGACCGGGACGTGGCCTCCCGCACATCGCTGCCGCTCAGCGCGACGGACTTCTTGAGCTGCCGCTGGAGATCCCTGCGATCGGTGATCGCCACGAGGGTGATCTGGTTCAGTTGCGGATCCCGGCTCATGTGCAGCCGCCGGGCCAGGAACTTCATCGTGAAGCTCTTGCCCGCGCCCTGCGTATGCCAGATCACGCCACCACGCTCGTCCCGCTCCGCGCCGGGGTCCAGCCGGCTACGCCCGGTACGCAGCTTGCGGACGATCTTCTCCGTGGCCCGGTACTGCTGGTGCCGGCAGACCACCTTGGCGGTCTTCGCCTTCTGCGCAGAGGTCCCGGCCCTGGCCTTGCCGACCGACCGTGCTCCCGCGCCCTTCCTGCCCTTCGCGCCCTTCCGGCTCTTGAGCGGCATCTCGAAGACATAGTGGCGGATGATGTTGAGCAGGTTCTGCGGCTTCAGGACCATCGCGGTCAACTGGTGCTGAAGAGTGGGCTGTTCCTCGGGGCCGAGGAGCCTCCAGCCGCGCAGCTCCTGCCGGAGTGCGTCCAGTTTTTCGTAGTCCGGCTCGGTGCTACGCCACAGCGCGTAATGCTCCTCCTCGGACGAGATCGTCCCCAGCACGGCATCCTTGCCATCGGCGGCCACCAACAGCTGCACGGGCGCGAAGAACTCCGGAATGCCACGCGGGACGCTTCCGCGCTCCCGTATGTCGTCATCCAGCGGCCTGCCCGTGTACCCCCGCAGATCCCGGATGGCCTCGCCCAGAGGATCCTGCCGGTCGGGAGACTTGCACTCGATCACCACGACCGGGATGCCGTTGACGTACAGGACCAGGTCGAGAAACACGTCCTTGCCATCGGTATTGCGGACGCACAGCTGATCGACGACAAGAAAATCGTTGCGCGCCAGCGCCTCGTCCCGGCCGCCTTCCAGCGCCTCTGTCCCCCAGTCGGCGAACTGCACTTTCACATCGCGCTCGTCGGGCCCCTTCTCCAGGGCGCCGTGCAGCAGCAGCGTGGTGACTTCCTCGTTGGCATCTTCGAGCGTCCGTGTGACCACGTTCCGCGCGGCCTGCTTCAGTCGGTCGAGGGAGCGGAGCGCGTCGGTCTCGCTCATCCAACCGCTCGCGGCACCGGGCAGCCTGTTCGTACGCCGCAACGCGGACATCGTCCGCTTGGCCAGAAAGATGTCGCCGTACGCACGCTCCTCGGCAATCTGGAGGTCCGGCCCGTGGACGTGCCGCCACCCCATCTTCTTGAGGTGCGTCAGAAGCGGCAGCTCAGCCTCGTCCCGCTCGGTCGTTCCCCTGACCACCATGCGTACGCGCCTCTCCCCTGGACCGGCTGTGCCACCCGCCGATCCATTGTGCGCCTTGGCCGCGTGTTCCCGTCGCGCGCAAGGGAATTGCCCGTCCGGCCCCGGAGAGAAAGACGGCGGGGCCGGACGGGCTATAAGGCGCTCGCGGGATGTCGTAGCCTTCCGCGTCCGCCAAAAACTTGGCTTACAAGTGACGTACTCCCTGGCTTTTTTGGACGCTCTTCCGACAGTCCGGGAGCGGCCCGTCGACGGCCGGGCTGCCAGCGAACGGTCCGGCCACCGTCACCGGCGGGTCATCGAGCGCGTAACACAGCTGCGCATGCAGGAGTTCGGCCTCGCCGGGCGCGAGCCGCAGCGCGACATCGCCGTCGAACTCGCCGTCCCGCCGCAGCCACAGGTGGATCGCAATCTGCCCGTCGTCCTCACGCTGTACGGGCTTGCTGGGCACCCGGCTGATCCGCAGTCCGCGAAGGGTGCCGGCGGTACGTGTCGCCGGTGTACGGCTTTCCATCAGGCCGCCACCCCCGCCATGACGGGGCGACGTGCGCCCGGGGCGGAGCGGGGTGCGCCCGGGGCGCCGACGAGGTGCCCGTGGATGACCCACGGGCCGACGTCGATGCCGTCGAGCGCGAGAGTCAAGGCGGTACGGCGGGCGTGCTGTTCGTGCGCGAGGAGGTAGGGGCGGACGAGTGGGCTGGGGCCGTCCAGGACGGCAGCATCAGCGGGGGATGTGGCGCGAGGGCGGGGCGCTGATGCTTGGCGCCGGGGTGTGGTGGGCGTACGGGGGGATGTCCGCGAGGTGCGGGTGGGGCGGGGCGGGCGGGTGCCGGGGGCTGCACGGTGCCTCCCCTCAGCAAAAGGCATGAGCAACTCAATGACACGGGCAAGTGTTCGCTGGAGAACCGACCAGATACGGTGGGTCACGCAGACGCTCCTTACAAGCGTTGGCCATGCCCCGGGGTGCGGACACACCGCCGGGGCCCTTCACGCTGCAACCATGCGACTACAGCGTGGAGTTGCGACCATAGCGCGAACCTTCATCACTCATCAACGTTTGTAACTCACGAGTGTGGAGGGTGGCATATGCCGGCGCCGAGAGCATCAAAAAGCCCCTCGCCGCTGGGCGCGGGGCTGGACCAGTCGAAGGCGCGCGACTACATCAAGTCATCGAACTCGCCGGCCTTGGCGGCGGCCAGAAACGCACGAAGCTTCTGCTGCGTGGTCCTGACGATCACCTCTGGGTGATCGCTCTCCCGCATGAGTATCTCGCCCCTGTGCACGGCGAGTTCGAGGCAGTTGCCACCCTCCGTATCGTCCGAGAACGAAGACTTCCGCCACTGAATCGCCACTGTTCTCACGCCTTCAGAGTTCCTGTATTGCCTTGCGAATGAAGTCACGCGAACGGTTCGGATCGAGCGAGCGCTCCTCCATACGATCCAGCACCGCACGGTAGTTGGCGAGATGAGTCTCGGCGTGAAGGAACATCGACCCCGCGCGTGAGTCGATCTGCACCGTATCGAGCTGGGCGACCGTCCCGTACGCGTAGTGCGCTGAGGCTCCCGCACTCGGGAATCCACCGGCCGCGAACGGCAGGATGCGAACGGTGACATGGTCTCGCTCGGTCTGCTCCAACAGACTCGCCAGCTGCAACTTCGTCACACGCCTGCCACCGAACGTCATCCGCAGCGCAGCCTCGTGGATGACGAACGTGCACTTCGGAGGCTCAGGACGATCGAGTACAGCACTGCGCCTGATGCGGAACTCCAGCTTGCGCTCAAGGTCCTCCGGCTGGAGAGGTGGCACGGCCTCTGCGAAGACCGCGCGCGTGTAGTCCTCATGCTGAAGAAGTCCAGGCATATGCGTGATCTGTGCGGCGCGAAGCGCTACCGCGTGATGCTCCATCTCGGCGAGGTCAAGAACCGTCGCGACGAGTAGATCTCGGTACTCGTCCCACCAGTAGGTGGCAGAAGCGCGCCGCTCCCTCGCCATGTCGGTCAGCGCGTCGATGTACTCGTGATCCGGACACGTGTAGTTGGCTCCCCACACCCGCACCCGGTCCGCACTGACGCCGAAGCGGCCGGACTCCGTGTTGCTGATCGTGGTCTTGTCCGTCCGGTGCAGCGCGGCAGCCTCGGTCAGCGACAGCCCGACGTGCTCACGCATCTTGCGCAGCTCAGCACCCAACCGCCGCTGCCGCTCGGTCGGAGGCTTTCTCGCCACCATCAGTCGCCCTCCTCGCCCCGCCCGTCTGGGCCCGGTCCCGATGCCGGCCTGTCGGCCTCCCCGCAAAACGGAAAGGCTGCCTACGCTACTGCGCCGTCTACCCGCACTCTTCCGCTGAGCAGGTCGTCAGCCAAGCCTTGCTTCAAAGTGCGCAGCTTGCTCAACTCGTCATTCTCCTGCGCAATACTCCGGTCGCACGCGGCAAGTCCGGCCGTCAACCGTCGCTGCTCATCGAGATCCTCCGGAAAGTCAATCGAAAGCTCACGGAGACGTGATGGATTGACGTTCACCTGCTGAACCGCAATGGTTGCAATGCATTTCACTCGCTGACGAACCACTGGATGCAACAGCCACTCGACCAAGTATTCCGGCGTCAGTCGGCTGGTGTCCGGGTTCAGTCGCACCAGGTACGAAGCGAATGTCGCCTCGGGCAGTTCACCGTTCCAAATGCCGGCACGGCCCACGTGGTCGATGCTGTTGGTGCGATTGAACAGCACATCTCCCGGCCGCAGGAGGATGTTCGCCCGCACTGGAGTGGGGCAATAGCGCAGATCACGGAGCTCTGGCAGGCCATCACGCAGGTTGTTCATCCTGAGCGTTGGTACTCCGCGGCTGTCCTGGTTCAGCGCCTCCGAGATCCCATACTCGACCGACGGAACGACTTCCTTTAGCGGCACACGAACCCAGCCCGGTGCGGGTTGGACAGCCATCACCGACTGCATAGCGTCTGTCAGGATTCCCGTTCGCATCGTGCGCAGCTTTTCACTGGCCACCTCGACAGCCCCCTCCGCCTCGGTGACCGCGTCCAGCAGCTCAACGATGCGCCGCTGGTTTCCCAAGGAGAACGAGGGGACCCTCAACCCGGCCACCATAGGGGCCGAGATCTTGACCATACTCTCGGAGGTGCCTTGGGCTGCGGCCATAATTCCGCGCCGCACAGAAGCAGAACGCAACAACTGCTCCAAAAAAACCGGGAGACAATTCGCAGCGGGACGAAGCCGCATCATGAGGTCGGGATAGATACAGGGATTACCAACGTCCCTATATCTACCGGCCAGCCCGACAAGATCCCGGGTGTTGGCCCGACTCATAAGCAGGTCTCCGCCCTTCAGTAGAGCTGCGTGACCCAACCCAATTCCGGTGGGAGCGTTCTTTAGCTGACGCGGCTGGAAACCGTCAGGTGTCAAACATCCGAGCCCCAGCATCTGAACGCCGGTCCATTCTGCGCTCTCGGGCGGCGAGAACCCGTTGCGAATTGGACCATCCAGGTAATGGCTGAGTGGAACAGGCACCGTCTGCTCACCTGGCATAACCCAGCTCCTTCAAGAACCCGTCCAGCCGCTCAGAGGCCCCCGCTCGCCAGCTCTCGATATCGCTGAGCGACACCGCGTACTTGTCCTCCCAGACGTAATACGCATCGATCAACTCACGGCGTCGCCGTACGACATGCCCCTCCAGCTTCGAGGCGAGATCGTCCCGGAGAATGCCCAGCACCGTCTCGCGGCGGCCCGCATCACCCAGGGCGTCTCGGGCCCGGTACAAGCGGGGATCGGGGATCTTTTCCCCGCCGCCGTCGCTGTCCTCAGCAAGAACGATGTCCAGCGTCGTTTGTGCAGCCGCCCCAGCGGCATCGGACTCCGTCGCCACCGCCCGCTTCCCCTTCGCCGCCGTCTTCTTCGGCTTGGCCGATCGGCGACCGCTTTCCAACGGCCAGAAGTCGTCTTCGAGTTCCTTGACGACCTTGCCGGCCGCCGTGCGGTCCTTCTTCAACTTCTTCAACTCGGCGTCGCTGAGCAGGTTCTCCGCCACGGCCGTGTCAAGGGCGGTCGGCGCGTCCGACGCCACGTCCTCCGCCGCCTCGTCGCCGTCCTCGGCAGCCACCCCCGCCGCAGCCGCCGCCCGCGCGGCCTCCGCCTCCTCCGCGATCTTCAGCTTGGCGTCCAATTCCGCCTTCTTGCGGTCGGCCTCCGCCAGCTCCCGCAGGAAGTCCGGGGCGATCTTGGCGACCACCTTGTGGTCGTACGCCTGACGGCGCTCGGCGGCCGAGCGCTTGCGCGCGCCGCCCGTGCGCGAATTCGGCTCGGGGGACAGGAGCGTTTCGACGATCTCGATCCAGCCTTCCACCACGCCACGGAAACCGTTCGTGGAGAGAGCCTTGAGGTCGTTGCGGGCCTCCTGCCACCAGCCCGCCACCGCGCCTGCCAGCGCATGCTGGTCGAGGAGGCCGACGCCGAGCAGACGGTCACGGAACGAGGTGATCAAGTCGTCCCGGAGACGGGCAAGTTGGCCGCGCTTCTCGAACTCCGTGCGGTCGTCCTCGTCGTACGGGGCGAGCGCCTCGATCTGCTCGGTCTCGGACGTCCACCACTTCTCGAAGGCTTCCCAGAGCACCCGTTCCCGGGCCTCGGCCAGCTGAGCGAGCCGGTCGGCGTCGGGGCGCCGGTCCTCCGGCAGAAAATCGACATACGCAGGGTCGTCCGCACGCTCCGCGAACAGGTCGCCGATGCGCACCCCGTACGCATCGAGCAGCGGCTTCTTCGCCTCGACCTCCGCACGCGGTACGCCGCCCACCAGGTGAGCGCGCACGTCCTGCGGTTCCGGCGGCGGGGTGTTGTCCACGTACCGGCGGATGTTGAGGTTGTAGTCGTTGGCGGCCAGGTCTTCCTTGCTGACCACACGGGAGAAGCGGTCGACCTCGCAGGTGTCGATCGGCAGGTGGAAGGTAGAGACGATCTTCTCCACATGCTCCGGCAGCAGGACGTTCTGCGCCCGCTCGGCGTGGCACTCGCGGTCCGCGTTGATGAAGAGGACCTTGCCGCGGCGCTCCGGTACCTTCCGCCCGGGAGCACGCAGCACCAGCACACACGCCGGAATGCCGGTCCCGTAAAAGAGGTTGGGCGCCAGGCCGATCACGGCCTCCAACAGGTCCTGCTCGATCAGCTTCGACCGGATGGCCTGCTCGGCGCCGCCGCGGAAGAGCACGCCGTGTGGCATGACCGTGAAGACCGAGCCGCCCCGCCCGCCGACCATGTACAGCATGTGCTGTAGGAACATCAGGTCGGCCTTGCCGCGCTCAGAGGTCGCGCCATACGGCATCCGCTCCTCCAGCAGCTCGACCTCGTCCGCCGTGTAGTCCATGGAGAACGGCGGGTTGCTCAGGACGATGTCGTACGACTTGTCCAGGTGCTGCGGGTTGCTGAGCGTGTCACCGGTCTTCAGGCTGAAGTGGCGGGCGCTGTGGAAGAGCATGTTCATGGTGGCCATGACCCAGGACCCGCCGTTGGCATCCTGGCCGGCGAGCTCCAGGTTGTCGGAGTCGCCGCCGTGCTCGTCGATGTACTCCTTGGCGTGGATCAGCATGCCACCGGAGCCGACGCACGGGTCGTAGACATGCTGGCCGGCCTTGGGCTGGGCCAGCTCGACCATCATGCGCACGACGGCACGCGGCGTATAGAACTCGCCGCCCTTGGCTCCGGCCGAGTCCGCGAAGTCCTTGAGCAGGTACTCGTAAGCCGCACCGATCATGTCCGGGAACTCGAAGTCCCCACCCCTCAGCCGCAGGCTGCCGAAGTGCTCGATCAGCGCTGCAAGACGCTTGTCAGCGAGCTTGGCAGCCGAGGCACCGCTGCCACCGCCGCCACCGATGCGGTTGAAGTTGACGTGGGTGAACAGGCCGCGAAGTCCCTGGTTGTGGACCTCCAGTTCGGCGAGCGCGGGCTGGAGGTGCCGGGTGGCGACGTCGTCGACAGCGCCCGCGAGCTCGGCCCAGCGCGCCTCCTTCGGGACGTACATGACCTTACGGACCCTGTAGTTCCGGGGCTCCTCGGCCTCTTCTGCGACTTCTTCCTCGGAGTAGCCCTTCTCCCGTGCCTCGTCGAGGATCGCCTCACGCGCGGCCTCGTACTCGTCGTTGACCCGCTTGAGGAAGAGGAGGACCAGGATGAAGTCGCGGTACTCGGCGGCGTCCATGGTGCCGCGCAGGATGTCGGCCGCCGCGAAGAGGTGGCGCTCCAGTTGGGCGAGCGTGAGCTTGGCCACGTACGGCTCCCTGATTCCTTGGTCCGAAGAAGAGGGCGGTCTGGGGGGTGAGGCGGGTGGTGTGGATCCGGCTCTCATGGCGCGCCCGGTGTCGGCGCGCCGAGCAGCCTAGTAGCCGCTGAGCAGCAAGCCATCCTCCACGAAGCTCCACACGTCGGTGTACGGGTCCCAGTGGTTCGGGTTCCCGCCGCTGTGCTGCTTGTTGATCTTCTGGGCGTGCTTCTTGGCGGTGGCGTACTTGCCGTCACCCAGGATCTGCTCCGGCTTCATGTGTTTCGACTGCTGCTCGGAGACGGTCCTCGCGTTCTTGCCGTACGTCTGCGCGAAGCCGGGCTGCTGACGCAGCCGGCCATTCGCATCGCCGCAGACGCCGCCGAAAGTGCTGGTGTAGTTCTGGTAGTGCAGCAGGCGCCAGAGTTCGAAGCAGGGGTGGGAGTAGGCGATCCTCACGCCGTACTCGTCGGCAAGTTTCCTCGCCTCCGGAATGCCCAGGTGGTCGTCACGGTCGAAGAGGACCCACACCTGTGGCCAGTTCCAGTCCTTCTTCTTGTCCAGCCCGGCGTCCTTCGCCTCCCGCTCGACCTTGCGCAGCACACGGACGGCGTCCTGCACCATGGGAAGAGGCTTGCGGTGCTTGCCCGTGGCCGTGGCGTTCTCTATGTGGTACTCGACACCTTGCCGGGGATCGGCCCGCTGTCCGTGCTTGACGATGAGGTCGATGTACTGCTTCTCGGTGACCTCTCCCTCGATGAAGACATAGACCTGCCGCGCACGGTTCTGGCGCCCCTTTGCCCCGTTCTTGCGGCGGTGGACCTGGTCCCCTCCCTTGGCTCTCGCCATCAGATCTCTTCCGCCTCCAGCTCCGCCGTCTCGTCCGTCTGCAGCAACTGCCGTCCGACCTGGCCCTCCGACACCTTGGGCACACCGCCGAAGGCGCCCGCCAGATAGGACGCCATCAGGTCTTCGTCCTCTCCCGGCTCCCAGTCGGAGACCGGGAACAATTCCGTGGCGCCGCCCGCGTCCTTCTCTGTCAGCCAGAGCTGTCCCGGCTCCAGCAGACGCCCGCCGCCGGGAACCCTCAGCAGTGAGGGGTCATGCGCGGTGAAGATCAGTTGCGCGCCCTTGGGGTTCACCCACGGCGCTTGGAAGAGCCGCACGACCTCGGCTGCGAAGCGGGAGTGCAGGCTGGCGTCCAGTTCGTCGACGAGGAGGACCGCGCCCGTGTCGAGGGCGAGCAGCAGCGGCCCGATCAGGGCGAACCAAGAACGGGTACCGAAGGACTCCGCCTCCCAGTCCAGTACGGTCTCCTCGCCGCTGCCGGAGTGGATCAGCCGGACCCTCGGGCGGCCTCCGGAGTCGCGTTCCACCTCGGCCCCCGAGATACCGAGGTCGGCGACGCGCAGCAGCTCCTCCACCCGCCGCCGCGACTCCTCGTTCTCCAGGAGACGCTGTGCGGTGTACGCCTCGCGCTGCCGCCGCTCGGTCTCCGGGGTGACGTCCCAGAGGTTGTGCTTGAACCAGTCGTAGAGGGGGGTCAGCTGCGGATGCGCGTCGTTGGCCGCTCGGGTCAGCAGCAGGGCGTTGGGGCGGGTCATGCGCGCCAGCAGGGCGCGGTCCTGCAGCCGATCGCCGGGGAAGTCGAATTCCTTCTCGCGAGAAGCATCCCGGTCGAACCAGACCTGCCGCCGTCCCTTGGGATAGGCGAAGAGCCACTCCGACTCCACCCGGCGCTCGCCCAGCTCGAAGCCGTACGACCAGCGGACACCGTCCTCCATGACGAAATCCACCTCGTAGAGGGTGGTCTCCGCCGCTGCCTTGGGGTCTAGCGCGAACTCCTCACGCGGGATGCCCTCGTACGACGTCCACGCCGCGTACGAACTGAGAACGGCCTCCCGCATCTTCTTCAGGGCGGTGATGACATTCGACTTGCCGGAGGCGTTGGCACCGAAGATGCCGAGGACCGGGTAGACAGTGAGCTGCTTGCCGTCGGAGAGCCGAAGCGGCCGTGCGGCCGCGCTCTCCTCTTCCTCGGGCACAGCAAACGACAGCTCCTGCTCCTCGCGCAGGGACCGTACATTTGCCGTCCGGAATCTCAGCAGCATTCCGTCTCCTTCATGGAGCACAGCGTAACGATGTTGCCCAGTGCCCGCCTGCCTCTTGCGAAGCAGACGGGCACAGTATCGGTGGACAACAGTCCTACGACAGGAACGAGTTGATCTCGATCGTCTCGTCGCGGCCGGGGCCGACGCCGATCGCGGAGATCGGGGCGCCGGACATCTCCTCCAGCGCCTTGACGTACGCCTGGGCGTTCTTGGGGAGGTCCGCGAAGGTCTTGGCCTTGGTGATGTCCTCGGACCAGCCCGGCAGCATCTCGTAGACCGGCTTCGCGTGGTGGAAGTCGGACTGCGAGTACGGCAGCTCCTCGACGCGCTCGCCGTCGATCTCGTACGCGACACAGACCGGGATCTGCTCCCAGCCGGTGAGCACGTCGAGCTTGGTGAGGAAGAAGTCCGTCAGACCGTTGACGCGGGTGGCGTAGCGGGCGATGACCGCGTCGAACCAGCCGCAGCGGCGGTCCCGGCCGGTGGTGACGCCGCGCTCGCCGCCGATGCGGCGCAGTGCCTCGCCGTCCTCGTCGAAGAGCTCGGTCGGGAACGGACCGGCGCCGACGCGCGTCGTATAGGCCTTGAGGATGCCGATGACGCGGCTGATCTTCGTGGGACCGACGCCCGCACCCGTGCAGGCGCCGCCCGCGGTCGGGTTCGAGGACGTGACGAAGGGGTACGTGCCGTGGTCGATGTCCAGCAGCGTGCCCTGGCCGCCCTCGAAGAGCACGACCTTGTCGTCGTCGAGCGCCTTGTTGAGGATCAGGGTGGTGTCGGCGACATAGCCCTTGATCTGGTCGGCGTAGCCCAGCAGCTCCTCGACGACCTGGCCGGCCTCGATGGCGCGGCGGTTGTAGAGCTTGGTGAGCAGCTGGTTCTTGACCTCGAGGGCCGCCTCGACCTTCTGGATGAGGATCGACTCGTCGTAGAGGTCCTGGACGCGGATGCCGACGCGGTTGATCTTGTCGGCGTAGGTCGGGCCGATGCCGCGGCCGGTGGTGCCGATCTTCCGCTTGCCGAGGAACCGTTCCGTCACCTTGTCGACGGTGATGTTGTACGGCGTGATCAGATGCGCGTTACCGCTGAGCATCAGCTTGGACGTGTCGACGCCGCGCTCGTTGAGTCCGCTCAGCTCGGAGAGCAGGACCGCCGGGTCCACGACGACGCCGTTGCCGATGACCGGGGTGCACCCCGGCGAGAGGATTCCGGAAGGGAGAAGGTGCAGTGCGTACTTCTGGTCGCCGACGACGACCGTGTGGCCGGCGTTGTTGCCGCCCTGGTAGCGCACCACATAGTCCACGGATCCACCGAGCAGGTCGGTGGCCTTTCCCTTGCCCTCATCACCCCACTGAGCACCGAGCAGCACAAGTGCGGGCACAGGCGTACACCCCTTCCGGGCGGGGCATGTCCAACGTGCGTGGATGGCGTCGGCGTGCCTGTTCACGCGTACGTCATCGCTAGAGCCGTCGGACCGGTGCCCCGGAATAGACGAAGCCCCTGGCGCAATAGCGCAAGGGGCTCTTGCACCGAGATGCTACCTGAGGAAGGACCGAGGTGTCGGCGCAGCCTTCTGGGCACTCTCCTGTGGACTCCGTTCGGGGGTACCCCCTGCTCGTGGTCATCGACCCGGTCGCCCGCAGTACGGACGGCGAGTCCGTGCGGATCGCGAAGGATGTCCTGTGTGCGGGCGCGGGCGCGAAAATCTGCCTGCCGGAGGGGCCGGAGGAATTCGGGCGGATGCTGGCCCGGCGGGGCCACCGTCGGCCGGTGGTGATCGGTGACGACCGGACACTGCTGCGGGTGGTGGGCCTGCTGCACAAGGAACGCGAGCTGGCCGCGGTGCCGCTGTCGATGGTCCCGGTGGGGGCGCCGGCCGCGGTCGCGCTGAGCCGCGCGCTGGGCGTCCCCACGGACACGGTGGCCGCCGCGCGGGCCGTCCTGGACGGCGGGGAGCGGCCGATGGATCTGCTCACGGACGACAGCGACGGCATCGTGCTGGGCGGCCTGCGCATCCCCTGCGGGAGCGCGGCGACCCGGCTGGGGCACGGGGCGTATGTGCCGGCCCCGGCGCCGCCGCCGGCTCCCGTGGACCCGGCCGAGGCCCTGGGCGGCCGGGGCGGTCTGGCGGACGGCCTGGACGGTGCCCGGCCGTGGTGGAAGCCGGCCGCCAAGACGGCCCGTACGGCGCTGGCGATGCTGGCCGCGCCGGCGGCGGGGCTGGGCGCCCGGCGGGGCCGGGTGCCGGGGCAGCGGCTGCGGATCGAGGCGGACGGGGTGCTGCTGGCGGATCTGGACCGGCCGGTGCGCGGGGTGTCGGTGGTGCCCGGCGGACGGACCGGGGCGGAGGGGCCGCGGACGGGGGCCGCGGACGGCCGGGAGCTGGCGGAGGTCGTGGTGCACTGGCCGGGCGGCGGGCGGCCGGTGCGGGCCCGGGCGCGGGCGGTGACGGTGTCCGGCGCGGACTTCCACTACCGGGCGGACGCCCTGGTCGGCGGGCCGGTCAGGACCCGTACGTGGACCGTGCAGCCGGCCGCCTGGCGGCTCCAGCTGCCGCGGGGCTGAGGCCCGGCCGGCGGCTCAGCGGTCGGCGCTTCCGAGGTCGGCCCGCAGCTGGTCGCGGTGCTCGCGCCAGCGCTGGAGCAGCCCGGTGAGTTCCGTCTGGAGGAACTCGAAGAAGATCAGCGTCTCGGCGATCCGGCGGCCGGCCGGGGAGTCCTCGCCGAGGCTGTCGACGCCCTCGCGCAGGGTGCCCTCCCAGCGGGTGAGGACGTTGTCGCGGCGGGCCAGCGCCTCGTACCACTGGTCGCTGTGCACGCGGTAGCGGTCGCGGCGGGAGCCGGGCTCGCGTTCCCGGCTGACCATGTCGACCTGGGAGAGGTAGCGGATCGCGCCGGAGACGGCGGCCGGGCTGACCTGGAGGCGCTCGCCGAGTTCGGCCGAGGTCAGCACACCGGAGTCGGAGGCCAGCAGACAGGCGAAGACCCGGGCGGACATCCGCTGCATCCCGGCGTCGACGAGCTGGGAGGCGAACCGCTCGACGAACTGCGAGACCGCTCCGTCGTCGCGGGTGCCCTCGCCGCTGTCCTGACGGGCGTCGTCGGTCCGGTGCGCACTCTGCGCTGGCTGCTCACTCATATCCGCATCATCTCCCCTGCTCAGAGCCACCCACCCCAAGTTTATATGCTTTCTTAACTTCACAAATTTGTGAATCTAGCGTAGCTTCCAAAACATGACCACGGCAATGACGTCCGCCCCCGCGATCCGGGTCGACGGTCTCCGCAAGTCCTTCGGCCGCACCCACGCGCTGGACGGCCTCGATCTCCAGGTGGCGGCCGGTGAGGTGCACGGCTTCCTCGGCCCCAACGGCGCCGGCAAGTCCACGACCCTCCGTGTGCTGCTCGGCCTGCTGCGCGCCGACGGCGGCACGGCCCGGCTGCTGGGCAAGGACCCCTGGCAGGACGCCGTCGAGCTGCACCGCCGGATCGCGTACGTCCCCGGCGACGTGACCCTGTGGCGCAATCTGTCCGGCGGGGAGGTCATCGACCTCTACGGCCGGCTGCGCGGCGGGCTGGACGCCGCGCGCCGGGCCGAGCTCCTGGAGCGGTTCGAACTCGACCCCACCAAGAAGGGGCGGACCTACTCCAAGGGCAACCGCCAGAAGGTCGCCCTGGTCGCCGCCTTCGCCTCCGCCCCCGAGGTCGAGCTGCTGATCCTCGACGAGCCGACCTCCGGGCTCGACCCGCTGATGGAGGAGGTCTTCCAGAGCTGTGTCGCCGAGGAGCGCGACCGCGGCCGTACGGTCCTGCTCTCCAGCCATGTGCTGTCCGAGGTCGAGGCGCTCTGCGACCGCGTCAGCATCATCCGCAAGGGGCGGACCGTCGAATCCGGCTCCCTGGGCGAGCTGCGGCATCTGACCCGCACCTCGGTCACCGGCGAACTCACCGGCCCGCCCAACGGGCTGGCCACGCTGCCCGGCGTCCACGGCCTGTCCAGCCGGCCGCTCCCGGGGAGCCAGGGTCACCGCGTCCGCCTCCAGGTCGACACCGACAAGCTCGACGCCGTGCTCCGCTCGCTCGGCACCTCCGGCGTCCGCAGCCTCATCAGCACCCCGCCCACACTGGAAGAGCTCTTTCTGCGGCACTACCAGGACGACGCCCGCACCGACGGGGCGGTCGCGCGATGACCGCCGTGACCGCGGCCCCGCCCGCCCGCACCGCCCGCCCCCGTCATCTGGCGGGCACCGGCGCCCTGTTGCGCCTCGCACTGCGCCGCGACCGGCTGCTGATCCCGGCCTGGGTACTGGCCCTGGGCCTGTCCGTCGCCGGTATGGGCGCGTCCTTCGAGGCGGTCTACGACACCGCCGCCCAGCGCGCCGGACTGGCCGCCTCGATGAACCACAACGGCTCGATGCGCGCGTTGTACGGGCCGGTCTTCAGCGACTCCGTCGGCGGCCTGGTCGCCTGGCGGATGGCCGGTTTCGGTGCCGTCCTCGCCGCGGTGATGAGCCTGCTGATCGTGGTCCGGCACACCCGCGAGGAGGAGGAGACGGGCCGTCAGGAACTGCTCTCCGCCGCCATGGTGGGCCGCCGGGCACCGCTGACCGCGGCCCTGCTGACCGCGCTGCTCGCCAACGCCCTGCTGGCGGCGCTGATCGCGGGCGGATCGGTGCTGTCCGGGCGCCCCGCCGCCGGTTCGCTCGCGCTCGGCCTGGCCCTCGGCGGCACCGGCACCCTCTTCGCCGCCCTGGCCGCCGTCGCCGCCCAACTCACCGAGAGCGCACGGCTGGCGAAGGGGCTGACCGGCGCGGCCCTGGGCCTCGCCTTCGCGGTGCGCGCCGCGGGCGACGCCGCGACGGCCGGGTCCGGCTCCCCGCTCACCTGGGCCTCACCGATCGGCTGGTCGGAGAACCTCCGCCCGTACGCCGGTGAACGCTGGTGGATTCTGCTGCTGTTCCTCGCGGCGACCGCCCTGGCCGCCTCCGGCGCCTACGCCCTGACCGCCCGCCGGGACCTGGGCATGAGCTTCCTGCCCGCCCGTCCCGGACCGGCCGTCGCACCGCGCTCGCTGAGCGGCCCCTTCGGACTGGCCTGGCGCCTCCAGCGGACCACCTTACTGGGCTGGACGGGCGGTTTCCTCGGCGCGGGCGCACTGTTCGGCGGGATCGCCAAGGGCGCCGCCGACCTGGTCGGCGGCAATCGGCAGACCCGCGAGATCGTCGAGCGGATGGGTGGCCAACAGGGCCTGACCGAGGCCTTCCTGGCCACCATGACCGGGCTGCTCGGCATGGTCGCGGCGCTCTACGCGGCCGGTGCGGTGCTGCGGCTGCGCGGTGAGGAGACCGGGGAGCGCGCGGAGCCGGTGCTGGCCGGCGCGGTGAGCCGGCTCCGCTGGGCCGGCAGCCATCTGGCGCTCGCCTACGGGGGCACCGTCGTCATCCTGGCCGCCGGCGGACTGGCCCTGGGCCTGACCTACGGCCTCTCGGTCGACGACCCCGGCGGCCAACTGGGCCCGGTGCTGGCCGCGGCGCTCTCCCAGGTCCCGGCGGTCTGGACGCTCACGGGGCTGGCGGTCCTCGTCTTCGGCCTGCTCCCGAAGGCCACCCCCGCCGTCTGGGCGCTCGTCGGCGGCTGTCTGGCCCTCGGCTGGCTCGGCCCCTCGCTCAAGTTGCCCGCGTGGGCGATGAATCTGTCGCCGTACAGCCATCTCCCCAAGCTGCCCGGCGCCGACGCCACCGCCGCCCCGTTTCTCTGGCTGCTGGCGCTGTCCGTCCTCTTCGCCGCCGTGGGCCTGGTGGGCGTGCGGCGGCGGGACCTCGGCTGATCCCCCGGCGGCCGGTCGCCCGGCCGCCCCGGAAGACGTGCGCCGTCGGAGCCGTAGCGGACTCCGGCGGCGCACTGCCGGGTGCGGTGGCGCATCGGCACCGCACTGTCCACAGCCTGTGGATACAGCACATGCCGTGACCAACCGCCAGTCACTGTTCGCCATTTCACCTGGCGGTGTGTTAACTCGCAGTAACTCTGGAGCTTTTGGTAGTCCACCAGTTACTTTCCGTGCGCACGGTCGTGACCACGACCCGCGGCACCGGAGGGGTTCATGCGACGTATCACCACCAAGCTCGGCATTCTCGCGGCGGCGGCACTGCTCGCCGTCGCGGCGGCCGGACCGGCCCAGGGGAAGCAGACCGGCGGCGCCGGGCGCACCGGCACCGACGCGGCGGCCTACTTCGTGATGACCGATGTCACCCGCGCGGAATTCGTCATCAAGATCACCGACCCGCGCAAGATCCAGCACGCCCGGGATCTGCTGAGCGGCGCGACCAGCTCCGAGCCCCATGTCATCGGCCGGATCGACAAGCGCACCGCCCCGTACAACTGGCGCTGGAGCTTCCATCTCCGCCCGGAGACCATCGACTTCTTCGACTTCGCCATCGAGGTCTGCGACGCCACCACGCCCTATGTCGAGGACCATCTGGACGAGGCCGGCGGCCCGTTCCTGCCCGGACTGGTCTGGTGCCCCTGGAGCTCGGAGCTGGTGCGGGAGATCCCCCAGCCGTAGGGCGGTGTGCCGGGCCGCCGGCCGGGTCTCCCCCGCCGGCGGCCCGCGCGCGTCCCGCCCGGGGCGGTCAGCCGCCCGGCGTCACCAGGCGCGCCTCGTACGCGAACACCGCGGCCTGGGTGCGGTCGCGCAGCCCCAGCTTCACCAGGATGCGGCTGACATGCGTCTTCACCGTGGACTCGGCGACCACCAGATGCTCGGCGATCTCCCCGTTCGACAGGCCCTGGGCGACCAGCACCAGGACCTCGGTCTCGCGCTCCGTGAGGTCGGCGATCCGCTCCTGGGCCGGGGCGCGGGGGGTGCCGAGGCGGGAGAACTCGGAGATCAGGCGCTTGGTGACCGTCGGGGCGAGCAGCGCCTCGCCGGAGGCGACGATCCGGACGCCGTCGGCGAGCTGGCCGGCCGAGGCGTCCTTGAGCAGGAAGCCGCTGGCCCCGGAACGCAGCGCCTGGTAGACGTATTCGTCCAGGTCGAAGGTGGTCAGCACGAGGACCTTGGCGCTCTCGTCGGCGGCCACGATCTCGCGGGTCGCCTCCAGGCCGTTCATCTCCGGCATCCGGATGTCCATCAGGACGACATCGGGCTTGAGGACGGCGACCTTGCGCACCGCCTCGCGGCCGTCGACCGCCTCCCCGACGACCTCGATGTCCGGCATGGCGTTGAGCAGGACCGAGAAGCCCTCCCGGACCATCACCTGGTCGTCGACGATCAATACCCGGATCATGACCGGTTTCCCCCCGTCTTGGTCTGCCCGGCCGTGTTCGCCACCGGGATGAATGCCGCGACCTCGAAGCCGCCGTCCTCGGTGGGCTCGGCGGTCATCTCGCCGCCCAGCATTTGTACCCGCTCGCGCATTCCCAGCACACCGTGCCCCGCCCCCGGGGACGGCTTGGCCAGCCGGCTCGCCGCACCGTTGACGATCCGTACGCCCAGTCCGCCCAGCACATACGAGATCTCGACCCGGGCCTCGGCGCCCGGCGAGTGCCGCAGCGCGTTGCTCAGCCCCTCCTGCACGATCCGGTACGCGGACAGCTCGACGCCCTGCGGCAGCGGCCGGGGCGAACCGGTGACCACGGCCTCGACGACCAGTCCGGCGCCGCGCACGCTGTCCAGCAGCGAGTCGAGGCTGCCGAGCGTCGGCTGCGGGGCCTCCGGGTCGCTCTCGGCGAAGGCGTCCGGGTCGGCGGAGCGCACCACACCGAGGATGCGGCGCAGCTCGGCGAGCGCGGCGACGGCGTTCTCCCGGATGGTGGCGAAGGACGTGGCGAGCTCGGGCGGGGTGTCCTTGACGCGGTAGGGCGCCGCCTCGGCCTGGATGGCGATGACGGACATGTGGTGGGCGACGACGTCGTGCAGTTCACGGGCGATCAGGGCCCGCTCCTCCAGCAGCGTGCGCCGGGTGCGCTCCTCCTGGGTGACCGACTGCGTCTCGACGACCTGCCGGCGCTCCTCGCGCCAGGCCCGGACCGCGGCGGCGGCGATCAGCACCGCTCCGCAGAAGACCGCCACCACCGGTATATCGCCCGGGTCCGCGCCGACGAGCACCGTGAGGATCCCCGCCAGGCCAAAAGTGACCAGCCACATCTCCACGGCCAGCCGCGGCCGGGTGCGCAGCACCACGAGGACCATCACCGCGAGGAGGGTGGGAAATGCGCCGCTCCCGAAGAGGGTGGCGTACATGGTGGGGTACGAGGAGAAGACCGCCTCGGCGAACCCCAGGACGACGAACGCCAGCAGCGACAGCCAGTAGGCGCCCACCGGGCGGAAGAGGGTGAGCAGCGGCGGCGCGGCGACCAGCGCGGCGAAGCCGGCGGCCAGGAGGCCTTGCAGCGATCCGGCTCCGGAGTCGGCCATCCCGGCCAGGAACACCAGCACCGAGAAGAAACCGACGGTCAGGTGCGGCAGCCAGCGCGCCCAGCGCCGCAGCCGCTCCGGCAGCCAGGGCACCCAGCGGGAGATCTTGGCGTCCTCCAGCGGCGGCAGCGGGCGGAAGGCAAAGGCGTCGACGAACAGGTCCTGGCGCAGCCGGTGCAGCGCGCCATGGGCTATCCGTGCCTCCGAGCGCAGGGCGTCCTGCGACTGGGTCGTCTCGTTCACGCTGACAACGGTAAGCAACGCAGGGCCCCCACGGCGTCCTCACCAGTGGGGATCTGCGGGCGTCCGCCTCAAGTACTACGTGGTCGGTACGGGTGGCCCCAGACAGCCGACGAGCGTGTGACAGCTGGGGCTGCCGGGGGTCACGGGGGCGTAGTGGCCGACGCCGGGCAGCTCGCGCAGCTCCGTGCTGCCGGGATGCCGCGCGGCGTAGCGGCGGGAGAGCTCCACCGGCACCTCCGGGTCCTCGGTGCCGTGCAGGATCGTCACCGGGATGCCCGGTGACGGATGGCGCACCGGGTCGGCCGCGGCGAGGCGCTCCGGAAGGCCGGGGGCGTCGCCCAGCAGCTCGGCGACGGCGCCGTCGCTCAGCCCCAGTTCATGGGCGCGGGCCAGGTCGGCGACCGGTGCGACCGCGAGGACGCGGGTCACCGGGGTGCCGGGCCGGGCGGCGGCGAGCAGCGCGAGATGGCCGCCCGCGGAGTGCCCGGCCACGACCACACCGGGGTCCGCCGCGTCCTTCGCCAGGGCCGCGTGGGCGGCTCCGATGGCGGCCGTGACGTCCTCGAAGGTCTGCGGCGCCCCGCCGCCCGCGCCGACCCTGCGGTACTCGGCCAGCGCGACCGGCAGCCCCCGCCCGGCCAGCTCGGCGGCGAGCGGCGAGAGATGCCGGCGGTCGTAGGCCGCGCGCCAGAACCCGCCGTGCAGCAGGACGACCAGCGGGCCGCGGGCCGCCGCCCGCCCGCCGTCGCCCGCCCGCGGCTCGTAGACGTCGACGATCTGGTCCGGATGCGGCCCGTAGGCCACCGTCCGGTCCGGCGCCACCGGGGCGAGCCCCAGCAGCGCCGGTTCCTCGTCCGCCACGCTCACCCGGCGGCCCCGGACTCCACATCCGGCAGCGCGCCCAGCACCTCACCGAGGACCCGGGCGGCCCGCTCCGCGTCCGCGAAGGAGGTGTAGAGCGGGGTGAAGCCGAAGCGCAGCACGTCGGGGTGGCGGAAGTCGCCGACCACCCCGCGCCGGATCAGCTCGTCCATCACCTCGCCGGCGAGCGGGATGCCGCCCTGCCGGTCCGCGGCGAGCTGGGGAGAGCACGCCAGCGACACCTGGCTGCCCCGCCACTGATGGTCGGACGGGGTGACGGAACGCACCCGGCCCGGCGGCACATAGGCCGCCACACACTCCAGGAAGAAGTCGGTCAGTGCGAGGCTCTTGGTGCGCACCTCCTCGATGGCCACCCCGTCCCAGGCCTCCAGCGCCGCCTCCAGGGCGAGCAGCGACAGGATGTCCGGGGTGCCGACCCGGCCGCGCAGAATGCCGGCGGCCGGTTCGTAGGCGGGGTCCATGGCGAACGGCTCGGCATGCGAGTTCCAGCCCGGCAGCGGCGATTCGAACCGCTCCTGGAGGCTCTCGCGGATGTAGAGGTACGCGGGCGCGCCCGGGCCGCCGTTGAGGTACTTGTACGTACAGCCGACGGCGAGATCGACATGGTGCGCGTCGAGGCCGACCGGCAGCGCACCGGCGCTGTGGCACAGGTCCCAGACGGCCAGCGCGCCAGCGGAGTGCAGCGCGCGGGTGATGCCGGGCAGGTCGTTGAGCCGGCCGGTGCGGTAGTCGACGTGGTTGACCAGCGCCAGCGCGGTCCGCTCGGTGACCTCGTCGGCGATCCGCGCGGGCTCGACCGGGCGCACCGCGAGACCGGTCATCCGGGCCGCCGAGCGGGCGATATAGCCGTCGGTCGGGAACGTGGTGGCATCGACGAGGATCTCCGTGCAGCCCTTCCCGGCCATACGGACGCCGCCGATCAGGGCCTTGAAGATGTTGACGCTGGTCGAATCGCCGACCACCACCCGGCCCGGACCCGCCCCGATCAGCGGGGCGATCTTGTCGCCGATCCGCTCGGGCGCGGTCCACCAGCCGGACTCGTTCCAGGACCGGATGCGCAGCCGGCCCCATTCACGGGTGATGACATCGGCTATGCGGTCGGAGACCCCGCGGGGCAGCACCCCGAGGGAGTTGCCGTCCAGGTAGACGTCCGCGTCGCCGGACGCGTGATCGGGCGCGGGGTCCAGGACGAAGCGCTCACGGACCGCGGCGAGCGGATCGGCGGCGTCCAACTCCGCGGCCCGCACCGCCTGTTCACGGTCACCGGCGAGCTCGGTGCCGGTCGTCTCGGGGAATTCGGGGATCTCAGACATGGCTTCGCGCCGTCCACAGCTCGGGGAAGACGTTCTTGCGGGCCCGCTTCTCCAGCCAGGCCACCCCCGCGGAACCGCCGGTACCCATTTTCGCTCCCATCGCCCGCCACGTCGCGATCAGATGGTCGTTGCGCCAGCGCAGGACCAGCTCGCCGACATCGGTCAACACCTCGCCGAGCCGCACCAGCTCGGACTCCTGCGAACCGGCGTAGATCTCGGCCCAGACGGCCTCGACGGCCGGATCCGGTTCGTAACGCAGCGCCGGATCCCGCTCCAGCACCGCCTCGGGGACCGCCCAGCCGCGCCGGGCCAGCATCCGCAGCACCTCGTCCCACAGGCTCGGCTCCTGGAGGGCCTTCGCCAGCTCCGCGTGCTCCCGCGGCGCGCCCCGGTGCGGCACCAGCATGGACGCGGACTTCTCGCCCAGCAGGAACTCCATCCGCCGGTACATCGCCGACTGGAAACCGGAGCCTTCGCCGAGCGCGCTGCGGTAGGCGTTGAACTGCGCCGGAGTCAGCCGGGCCAGCGGCTTCCAGGCGGCGTTCAGCGCCTCCAGCTCGTACGCGGAGCGGCGCAGCGCCGCCATCGCCACCGGCAGATCGTCGCGCCGCAGCGCCTCGGCGGCGGTGCGCCACTCATGGACGATGACCGTGAACCACAGCTCCATGACCTGGGTGGTCACCAGGAAGACCATCTCGCCGGGGTCGTCGGAGAGCGGGTGCTGTAGATGGGTGAGCACGCCCGCCTGGACATAGTCCTCGTACGGGGTCGTACGGCTGCTGCCGATGCTCAGATCCGGGGCGAACGGCGGGTCCGACTCGGCGGTACCGGCCGAGAGAGGACACCCGGCGGGCGCGGTCGCTCCGCGGTCCGGAGGTTCGATGGGAGACGGCTGCGACATGAGGGACTCCTCAGGTGCGAACTACCGGGTAGCGGTCCGCCCCTTCCTTGTCGGCTCGGGAGCCCCGGTCCCCTCGGGCGCGGGATGGCCCGGCCCATGGAAATCATCGGTGCTGGGCAGCGACCGCGCAAGGGCCGGCCGCGATCGCGGCCGGCCCTTTGACCTGGGCGCTCCTGGGCAGGAGCGCGGACGGACCCGGCGCGGGGCCCGTCGGCGGCCCGTCAGGACAGGGTGTCGGCCGCGGTCGGCGAGGAGTCCCGCAGGAAGCTCATGCAGCGCTCGTACTCGTCCTGCTCGCCGATGGACTGGGCGGCGCGGGCGAGGGCGTGCAGCGCCCGGAGGAAGCCCCGGTTGGGCTCGTGCTCGAAGGGCACCGGACCGTGGCCCTTCCAGCCGGCCCGGCGCAGCGAGTCCAGGCCGCGGTGGTAGCCGGTGCGGGCGTAGGCGTACGACTCGACGACCCGGCCCCCCTCGAACGCGTCGTCCGCGAGCTGCGCCCAGGCCAGGGACGAGGTCGGGTACTTCGCGGCGACATCGGACGGTGCCGTGCCCGCGGCGAGCAGTTCGCGCGGCTCGGGATCGTCGGGCAGATGGGTCGGGGGCGGGCCCCCGAGGAGGTTTTCGTGAATGGGCATGGGTCTAGTTTGCCAGCGCGCTCCGCCGCGCGGCCCGTCCCACGTTTTTGGCTGTCCCGCCGTGGTGGTTTCTCGCCGTTGCGCCTGGCGGCGGGCCTTGTCCGCTGCGCGGGGCTGTCGGGGTGCGGTGACGGGCCTCCGGGGCAGGGGGGTGGGACTGCTTCGCTTTACGTCCCACACCCCTGCCCCTCCGGCCCGTCCCCTCCCGTTGTGGTGGGTGGAGGGGCGTGTGGGGGCTGGTGTTATCCCTCCGGTGTCCGGGGTTCCTCGCCCGGGTCCAATGGGGGTGCGCTCACCCCGCAGTGGTAGGTCGTTTTGGCGTGGCACGGCTCCTGGGCGCCTGGTTCGGGGCGTAGGGCGTCGGTGCGTACGGTGAGCCAGGCGATCAGGGAGCCGGCCACCAGGACGGCGGCGCACAGTGGCATGGCGCGGAGGAAGGCGGCGGCGAAGGCGTCGGGGGAGCGGTAGGCCTCGGGGCCGAAGCCTGCCAGCAGGGGGAGTGCCGCTACCGCCATCAGGCCCGCGGCCCGGGCGGCCGCGTTGTTGATGCCGCTGGCCAGGCCCGCCCGGTCGACGTCCACCGAGGCCAGGACGGTCGCGGTGAGCGGGGCGACCAGGGTCACCATTCCCGCGCCCAGCACCACCAGTGCGGGCAGCACATCGGTGAAGTAGGACGCGCCCCGGCCCACCCGCATCATCAGCAGCAGGCCCGCGGCGCACAGCAGCGGTCCGACGGTGAGCGGGAGCCGTGGGCCGGTGCGCTGGCCCAGTTCTCCGGAGCGGGCGGAGAGCAGCAGCATCAGCACGGTGGTGGGCAGCAGCGCGGTCCCGGCCTGGAGGGCCGAGTACCCCACCACGACCTGGAGCTGGAGCACGGAGAGGAAAAAGAAGCCGCTGAAGGCGGCGTAGACGCAGACCGTCACCGCGTTGATGGCGGAGAACTGGCGGATACGGAAGATGGCGGGCGGCAGCATCGGATCGGCCCGGCGCCGTTCGACCTGGACGAAGAGCACGCCGAGCAGCACCCCGGCCACCGCGGGAACGAGCACGCCGGGCCCGGCGCCCCCGTTCGGTGCGGCGATCAGTGCGTAGGTCACCCCGGCCAGCGCCAGCGCACCCAGCACCGCGCCCAGTACATCGAAGCCGCGGCGCCCGCGGGCACCGCGCTCCCGGGTCTCGGGTACGTGCCGCAGCGCCACCGGGACGCACACCGCGGCCAGCGGCACATTCAGGAAGAACACCCAGCGCCAGCCGGCGCCGTCCACCAGCCAGCCGCCGATGAACGGGCCCACCGCCGCGGCCACCCCGCCGAGCCCCGACCAGGCGCCAACCCCGCGGGCCCGGTCCTCGGGGCGGAGGACGGCCTGGATCAGTGCCAGTGAACCGGGCGTGAGCAGCGCCCCGCCGACGCCCTGGAGCGCACGGGCCGCGATCAGCACCCCGGCATGCGGAGCGAGTCCGCACAGCAGCGAGGCGGTAGCGAACCAGACCACGCCGATCACGAACACCCGGCGCCGGCCGAAGCGGTCGCCGAGCGCGCCGCCCAGCAGGATCAGTGAGGAGAGGGTGAGCAGGTAGGCGGTGACGGTCCACTGGAGGACCGCCAGATCCGCGTTGAGGTCCTCGCCGATCCGGGGCAGGGCGACATTGACGACCGTGCCGTCGAGCAGCGCCATCCCGGACCCCAGCACGGCCGTCAGCAGCACCCACCGGCCCTGTGCCGAGGCCAGCCGGACCGCGCCGGGCGCACTCGGTTCGCTCATACCGCGAGCATGCCCGCCCCCGCGCCCGCTCGCCCGCCCTGCGGCTGGCCGGGCGCACAAAGGCTCCGCATCCCGGACGGATGCGGAGCCCTGGTGCGCGGTGGCCGCTGGTGCGGCCCGCCGGTTACTTGATCTTGGTGCCGGTGGAGCGCAGGTTGGCGCAGGCCTCGGTGACCCGCTTGGCCATCCCGGCCTCGGCCAGCTTGCCCCAGCTGCGCGGGTCGTAGGTCTTCTTGTCGCCGACCTCGCCGTCGACCTTCAGCACACCGTCGTAGTTACGGAACATGTGGTCCGCGACCGGGCGGGTGAAGGCGTACTGGGTGTCGGTGTCCAGGTTCATCTTGACCACGCCGTTCTCCAGCGCGGTGGCGATCTCCTGCTCGGTGGAGCCGGAGCCGCCGTGGAAGACGAAGTCGAACGGGGCGGCCTTGCCGTACTTGGCGCCCACGCCCTCCTGAAGGTCCTTCAGCAGCTCGGGACGGAGCACGACGTTGCCCGGCTTGTAGACGCCGTGGACGTTGCCGAAGGAGGCGGCGAGCAGGTAGCGGCCCTTCTCGCCCAGGCCCAGCGCCTCGGCGGTGCGCAGCGCGTCGTCGACCGTGGTGTAGAGCTCGTCGTTGATCTCGTGGGTGACGCCGTCCTCCTCGCCACCGGTCGGGGTGATCTCGACCTCAAGGATGATCTTGGCGGCGGCGGCCTTGGCCAGCAGCTCCTGGCCGATGGCCAGGTTGTCGGCCAGGTTCTCGGCCGAACCGTCCCACATGTGGGACTGGAACAGCGGGTTCTGGCCCTTGGCGACGCGCTCCGCGGAGATGTCCAGCAGCGGGCGTACGTAGCCGTCCAGCTTGTCCTTGGGGCAGTGGTCGGTGTGCAGCGCGACGGTGATGTCGTACTTGGCGGCGACGACGTGCGCGAACTCGGCGAGCGCCACCGCACCGGTGACCATGTCCTTGTTGTACTGGCCGCCCAGGAACTCCGCACCACCGGTGGAGATCTGGATGATGCCGTCGCTCTCGGCCTCGGCGAAGCCCCGCAGCGCGGCGTGCAGCGTCTGCGTCGACGTGACGTTGATGGCCGGGTAGGCGAACTTGCCTGCCTTCGCCCGGTCGAGCATCTCGTTGTAGACGTCGGGGGTTGCGATGGGCATCTGTCCGCTCCTTGTGTATGCGGGTGTGCGTTCTTGGCCCTGACCAGGGGGCGAGGACTTCGCCGAGCACATCTTCCCAGACAAGGCCCTTCGCTCCACATTGCCTGTCCGGCCGTCCCACTCCCTGGGCAGTCGGTTTCACGTGAAACCGACTGCCCTTCGGCAAAGCCGCAGGTCAGTGCGGAATGCCCGCTTCCGGTGCGGCTGTCGCGCCGGTCTCAGCCCAGGTCGAGGTCGCCCAGCTGGTAGCCCGTGATATAGGGCAGACCGGCCTCGGCGATGGCCGGGGCGGCACCGCGGTCCACGATCGTTGCCACCGCGACGACCTCGGCGCCCGCCTCACGCGCCGCCTCGACGGCGGTCAGCGGCGAGCCACCGGTGGTGGAGGTGTCCTCGACGATCAGGACCCGGCGGCCCTTGATGTCCGGACCCTCGATACGGCGCTGCATGCCGTGCGCCTTCTGCGCCTTGCGGACGACGAAGGAGTCCAGCCGGCCGCCGCGCGCCGCGGAGGCGTGCAGCATCGAGGTCGCGACCGGATCGGCGCCGAGCGTCAGCCCGCCGACCGCCTCGTAGTCCAGGTCGGCGGTGATGTCGAGCATCAGCTGACCGACCAGCGGCGCGGCCTCGCCGTCCAGGGTGATCCGGCGCAGGTCGATGTAGTAGTCGGCCTCCTTGCCGGAAGAAAGCGTCACCTTGCCGTGCACCACGGCCTTGTCCTTGATCTGGCGCAGCAGCTCGCCGCGCACGTCGTCACTCATGCGCACGAGCTTAGGCGGTGCCCCGGGACAGGTTCCGCCAGCTCCAGGTCACGGAGATCTCCAGCGGGTCGATCGGCGTGACCAGGCGCGGCAGGGTGTTGAGGCCGTTCGGCGGGCCGGTCTGCGGCTCGACACAGACCGCGGCCTCCTGCTCGTCGTAGACCACGGCCCATTCGGCGCGGCTGGCGATCTTCAGCTCCAGGCGGCCCGGCCAGGTGAGCGTGGCCGCCACGCCCTGCGGCATGCCGAAGCAGTCGTCCCAGGGGCCCGGCTTCGGCGGGATCCGGCGGCCGGTCGGAAGATGGTCCGCGCCCCGCTCCTCCTGCCACTCGGGCCCGAAGTCGAGGTGGACGTCCTTGCCGCCCTCCCCGAGGTTCCGCAGGAACCAGGGGTGCCAGCCGGCCTGCGCGGGGAAGGAGTCGGCGGTCGCCTCGACGCCCATGGTGAGGGTGAGCGAACCGCCGTCCTCGGCGAGCTCGACGAGCTGGGTGACCTGCCCCGGGTACGGCCAGGGCGCCGCCGGGTCCCTGAGGTCGTAGGTGAAGACGCCCTCCGTGGCGCTCGTCCGCACCGTGCGCCAGCGCAGGTCGCGGCCGGTGCCGTGGATGGCGTGCGGCGCGGCGTTGAGCGGCATGTGGTGCAGCTCGCTGCCGTTGCGGAACTCCCCGTGGGCGAGCCGGCCGCACCACGGCACCATCGGGAAACAGCCGTATTTCGGGCCCTGCCGCAGCAGTTCCGTACCGCCGATGCGCAGACTCGCGATCCGGCAGCCGAGGTCCGGCCGGACGGTCAGTTCGGTGTCTCCGGCGGCCAGCCGTACGCCCTCCGGCGCCTGCGTCCGCGCCGCGCCCTGCGTGGTGTTGTCAGTGCTCACGGGACCGAGCCTAGGGGGTGTCTCTTCGATGTCCGTGGATCAGCCTGCGGTGTCTGGTGCCGTGCATCGCAAGGCGGAGCGTCTCCCTCGGACTGGGTGTCCGTGGGTGATGCGACAACGCCGCGAGGTGCGGTGCCAGACACCGCAGGCCCACGGAGATCGGAGAGACACCCCCTAGCGACGCACCGCGCGCATCGTGGGACGCCGTACGGGCCACGGCCACCGTGGGCCGCGGCCCCGGGTCAGCGGCGCCGGCGCAGGACCCGGCCGACGACCACCGCGGACGCCAGCACCACCGCGGCGGCGGGCGCCGCCCAGCGCAGGGTCAGCGAGGTGCCGTTCGACTCGGGCGCGGGCACCGGCGCGTACCGGCCGCGCGGCGGGGCGTGGTCGACCTCTTCCGCGCTGCGGCCGATCATCGTGCGGCGGGCGTGCGCGGCCTCGGCGGGGGCGAGCCGGTCCGCGTCGTCCCCGTAGGCGTGCTCGGGGTGCGCAGCGGAGAACGTGTCCGCCGCCTCGCCCGCGTCGAGGTCCGCACCGGCCTCGTCCGCGGCATCGAGATCCGCCGTCTCGCCGTCGTCCTCATCGCTGCTGGGGTCCAGGGACGGCGGCGGCACCTCGGTGTCGAACACCCGGGATCCGGCCGCGTCCTGGGCGTCACCGGCCGGTGCGGCGGCGTCGTCCGGTCCACCGTCGTCGGCCGCTCCGGCCTCGCCGGTCACCGGCCGCCGCCACAGGTCCGCCGCCAGGTTCTCCGCGAAACGGTCCAGCAGCCGGCGGCCCACGGAGGCGGCGGACCGGTCGGTGGCCTCGGCGAGCCGGCCGTCGCGGTGGACCGTGCCGGAACAGCGCAGCGTCGTGCCGGGGCCGGGCTCGGTGGCCGGGGAGAGCCGTACGGCCAGGGTCAGCGCGACCGCCCCGTCGCCCCGCGCCTCGGTCCCCTTCGCCTCGACGGTCACGGCGGCCGCACCGTCGTCGCCGGTTGCGTCGTCGGCGGCGGCGCCGACCGTCAGCGTGCCGCGATAGGTGATGGTGGAGCTTCCGATACGCAGGCGCAGCCGGCCCTCCGGACAACCCGGGGCCGCATCGGCGTCGAGCTGGACTCCTGGCACACAGCGCGCCACCCGCTCCGGCTCGGTGAGCGCCTGCCGCACGGTCCCGACGGGAAACGGAACGTACACCTCATGCTCCATGACATGGGAGCCTACCCAGCGCCCGGGAACCCGTGCCCGCCCACGCGGAACTTTCTGCCACCGGGCCGGAACCGCCGGGCAGGAACCACCAGGCCGGAACCGCCGCGCCGCTGCCCGCCGCCCGCACCCCCCGAGATCCGCAGCGGGTGCCCGCCGCCCAGGCACCGCCCCGCGCCGGGCCCGCTCAGTCCTGATACCGCGGATGCATCAGCGTCGACGCCGGCAGCCCGGCCCTCCGCTCACGGGTCTCCGCGCGCCGCCCGGCCCACAGTTCCTCGGCGCTGAGACCGGCCAGCGGGGGAGCGTCGGGGGCCAGCCCGAACGCCGGACGGTGCCGCGCGGCCAGCACGAAGCCCCAGTACCGGGTCCCGGGCGGCGCCGCGGCGGCCGGGTCCCGGGGGGACCTCCCGGCGTCAGCCGGGGGATCACCCTCGGCCGGGACGGTGCCCGCCGAGCGATCCGGGCCGCCGGAGAAGGCCGCGGGCCGGCCGGACAGCCGGTACGGCACCGTCGCCAGGCCCACCGACCGGACCGTCGACTCCACCGTCCAGTACATCCGCGCGCGCTCGATCGGCGGCCCGGCGTGCACCACCAGCCGCCCGTCGCGGGCCAGCAACTGCGCCGCCAGGCCGTAGAACTCCTGCGAGTAGAGCTTGGTGCACGCGGTGATCCCGGCGTCGGGAAGGTCGGAGACGATGACGTCGTACGGCGCCGCCCGGCGGCCGGGGCCGCGGACGCCCCGCTGCCGCAGCCAGTCGAAGGCGTCGGCGGTCACCGTCCGCACCCGGGGGTCGACGAGCGAGTGTCGGTTGAGGCGGGTGAGGCCGGGGTCGGTGCGCGCCAACCGCAGGACGCCGGGGTCGAGTTCGACGACGGTCACCGAGCGGACCGCGCGGTAGCGGAGGATCTCGCGCACCGCGAGGCCGTCGCCACCGCCGAGCACCAGCACCCGGCCGTGCGGGCCGCCCGCCATCGCCGGGTGCACCAGCGCCTCGTGGTAGCGGAACTCGTTCTCCGCGCTGACGCGGAGCCGGCCGTCGAGATACAGCGCCAGCGGTCCGCCGGAACCTTTCCTCTCGTGTCCCGCACCGGCTCCGGCGCCCGTCCCGCCGGTCATCACCACTTCCTGGACGCCGGTCTGCACCGCGACCCGGGCCGAGGAGCCGTACACCGCCAGCCGGGCGGCCCGTTCGAAGGGCGTCGCCAGCACCACGCCCGCGGCGAGCAGCGCGAGGACCAGGGCATTGGCACCGAAGAGCGCCCAGCGGGCACGGGCGCTGAGGTCGCGGCGGAACAGCCACAGCACCAGCACGGCGCCGGCCACCGCGTTGACGGCGCCGGTGAGCAGCGCACCGGTCAGCTGGCCGAAGCCCGGCAGCAGCAGAAACGGAAAGGCCAGCCCGCCGACGAGCGCGCCGACATAGTCCGCGGCGAAGAGATCGGCGACCGCGCCGCCCGCGTCCTGCCGGCGTACCCGCTGGATCAGCGTCATCAGCAGCGGCACCTCGGCGCCGATCAGGATGCCGATGGCCAGCGAGAAGCCGACGAGCGCGGAGCGGGACTGCCCGAACCAGGCGAAGCAGGCGTAGAGCGCCATCGCGGAGGTGCCGCCGACCAGCGCGAGACCGGCCTCCACCGCGCCGAAGCCGACCGCCGCCCGGCAGCGCAGCCGCTTGGCGAGCAGCGCGCCGATGCCCATCGCGAAGACCATGACGGACAGCACGACCGATGCCTGGGTGACGGAGTCGCCCACCAAGTACGTTGCCAGGGCGACCAGTTCGAGTTCGTAGACCAGACCGCAGGCGGCGCAGACGAAGACGACGGCGAGGACGAGCAGCCGGCCGAGCCCGGCCGGCACGGGCAGTCGCGCCGGTGTCATGTCGTCCGGCGGGCCGGGAGCGCCGACGCGGGCGGACTCTGACGGGTCGATCATAAAATGAACGCTACGTGACGGTTCTGTGGCGCTCCGTCACCCACACGAGTAGACCTCGCGGGCTACACCCCTCGGTCGGGGCATTGCCGAACCGTGGGCCGCGAGGGCACATCGCATCGCACCGGCCGCGCGCGCCGCACCCTCCGCGCCCTCCCGAACCTCCACGCCCCCGGCGCACAGCCCCCGCGCCCCTCGCATCCCACACTTCCCCACGCCCTCCGGCCGACCGGACCGGTCACCGGCGACCGCCCCCGCTAGACCGCCGCGACCCTCGCCCGTACGCCCACGCGGGTACGGGTGGCCACCAGGCGGCCCTCCTGCGGATACGCGTGCCAGGTCCGCCAGCGCACCTGCCCCTGCTGACGCTGCGCCAGCATCGCGGTGAAGGCGTGCGGCGAGCCGGGGAACGTACCGGCGAGACCGTGCGGATGCTCCGCCACCAGCGCGAGCAGCTCCTGCGCCCGCCCGGCGAACGAGCCGCGCGAGAGGGTCTCCACATGGGCGGCGAATTCGTACTCCCAGTCCCCCAGCCGCTTCGCCACCCCGAGCGGCAGCGGAGTGCTGCTGCCCGGCATACAGGCGACCGTTTCGGAACAGGTGCCGTGCTCCTCCTCGAGAAGCACCTGGTGAGAAGCGCCGAGCAGCCTCAACTGCACCTGGGCGTCCTGGAGTTGGAGATCGAGTACGGCGAGGGCGGGCAGGGGTTCCCTGCCCAGCGCCCAGGCCAGGTCGGAGGCACGGGTATCGGTGTACGCCGTCGTCAAAGAGGTGAGCATGGGTCGGCTCCGCAAGCACGCAGTGGAATGGTGGGCCGGCCCGCCCGAAAAGGATCAGGGATGTACGACTGCCTGCCGGCTCGTGCCCACGTGGGGTCGGAGAACGTGGGGGATTCTCTGGGGAGAGGCAATCATGAAAGGCCCGTCGCCCACAGCGCTTTTACCCATCTCCTCCGGGTTTCCATCCGCTCGGGGGCCTTGCAGTTCAGTTGTTCAACGACCAAGCGCCCGGCGGGTGTTGGCCCTTCGACCAGCACCCGCCGGGCGCATATGCGACAAGCAACTAGCCATCCGCACATATGGAGTTGGCGCGGCGCGCCCTCGGCTCAGGAGCCGCCGCCACCGCCACCGCCGCAGCCGCCACCACCGCCGCCGCCACCGCAGGAGGACCCGCCACAGGAGGATCCGCCGCCGCATCCACCGTGGTGGTGGCCGCCCGAACCCCCGTCACCGCCGGCCCACCAGCTGCCGCCGCCCGCGCCGCCGGAGCCCCGTCCGCCCCTGCCGCCCGAACCGCTCCGCGAGGCCAGGGCCACCAGGCCGATTACCCCCGCGCAGATCACCAGGAAAACCACAATCCCCATATGCCTCACACTCCTTTTCATCCCCCGAAGCGTGGGGGCACCTCCCACGCCCTTGAGGCAGTGGGGGCGCATCCGCTCCGTCCGGCGCCCGGTGCGCCGCTCCGGCGCCGTCCGGCACCGTGAGCCGTCTTCGTCGACGGCCGTCTCATTCCTTCGTGCGGGGCTGATGCCCCGGCCCCGGCGTCTCAAAGCACAGTTGAGGAAGTCCAGAGGTTCGGCGGAGGATGGCGTCCATGGACCGACCGCTGCTCAACCGCCGCCTCGCCGAATTCGGCACGACGATCTTCGCCGAGATGTCGGCGCTCGCCGTACGCACCGGCTCCATCAACCTCGGCCAGGGTTTCCCCGACGCCGACGGGCCCGAAGAGGTCAGGGAGGCGGCGGTGCGCGCGCTGCGCGACGGCCGCGGCAACCAGTACCCGCCCGGCCCCGGCATCCCCGAACTCCGCACCGCCGTCGCCGCCCATCAGCAGCGCTTCTACGGCCGGCTCGGCCTCTCCTACGACCCCGACACCGAGGTCCTGATCACGGCGGGCGCCACCGAGGCGCTCGCGGCCTCCCTGCTGGCGCTGCTGGAGCCCGGCGACGAGGTCATCGCGCTGGAGCCGTACTACGACTCGTACGCCGCCGGTATCGCGCTGGCGGGCGGCCGCCGCGTCCCGGTGACCCTGCGCGCGGACCCGGAATCCGGCAGCTACCGCCTCGACCTGGACGAACTGCGCGACGCCGTCACCAGCAAAACCCGCCTGATCCTCCTCAACACCCCGCACAACCCCACCGGCACCGTCCTGACCCGCGACGAGCTCGCCGAGATCGCCCGCCTCGCCTGCGAGCGCGACCTCCTCGTCATCACCGACGAGGTCTACGAGCACCTCGTCTTCGAGGGCGAGCACCTCCCGCTCGCGTCGTTCCCCGGAATGCGCGAACGCACCGTCACCATCGGCTCAGCAGGCAAGACTTTTTCGTTCACGGGTTGGAAAGTCGGCTGGGTCACCGCAACGGCGGAACTGGTGAGCGCGGTCCGCTCCGCCAAGCAGTTCCTCACCTACGTCTCCGCCGGCCCCTTCCAGTACGCCGTCGCCGAGGCACTCGCCCTCCCCGACAGCTACTTCACGGAACTCCGCGACGACCTGCGCACCAAGCGCGACATCCTCGCCACCGGCCTCACCGACGCCGGCTTCCAGGTCTTCCGCCCCTCGGGCACCTACTTCATCACCACCGACATCCGCCCCCTCGGCCACGACGACGGCTTCGCCTTCTGCCGCACCCTCCCCGAGCGCGCCGGCGTCGTCGCCATCCCCAACGCCGTCTTCTACGACCACAAGGACCAGGGCGCCCCCTACGTCCGCTTCGCCTTCTGCAAGCGCACGGACGTCCTCCAGGAGGCGGCGGACCGCTTGAAGCGGCTGTAACGGCCCTCGGACGAAGCCGCCCTCAGGCCTGGAGCGCCAGCCGCGTCCCCGGCCTCCCCCGGGCGCAAACAGACGCGGGCCCCGGAGCCGTACAGCTCCGGGGCCCGCGCAGCAGGGTGGGTGTGGGACGGACGGGGCTCAGGCCTCGTCGTCACCCGGCTTTTCGTCGGAGTCGCCTTCGATCTCGGCTTCCAGGCCGAGCTGCTCGACGATCCACTTGTCGAATTCGATGGAGGCGCGGACCCAGCTGACCGTGCTCGACACAAAGTGTTCGAGCGAGACACCGGTGCCGATCAGCATCGATGCCTCACCGATCAGACGGACCGTGCCGTCGTCGTGGGTGTGGGTGTAGGCCTTGGGCCACAGCGTCCGGCGGTTCCAGTCGTCGATCGCCTCCAGCAGCTTCGACTTCTCGTCGATGCCGTGGGCGCGGTCATAGAACGTACGGACGGAGAAGATCTGCTGCTCCTCCTCGCCCCGGAACATGAAGTACGTGCGGAACTGCTCCCACGGGGCGGCGAGGTCACCCTCCTCGTCGACTACGTACTTCAGCTCCATCTGGTCGAGGAGCTGCTTGACCAGGTCCTGGTCTGGCACGACGGGACCATCAGGCCCCGACGGCTCGGGTTCGGGCTGGCCCCCGAAATTCGGAATCGAGGACGGGTCGATGCTCACCGTGGAATTCCCTTCGTATGGTCCCTGCCATCCTCCCCCACATCCGCCCCGTCGTGGCAACCCGGCCGGGGAGGAGGCGGGCGAGGTGTCGCCCTCGCCCGGGGCAACGATCGGCCGGGCGGGCCGGGCGCGTGGCCATGGCGGCGGTCGGCCCGCGGGGCCGGGCAGGTAGGCACCCGGCCACCGCCACGGTCAGCCCGTGGGCCTCCCGGCCGCCTCCACCGACAGCTGATCGCCGTCCACGTCCACCCGCACGGTGTCCCCCTCCAGCACCTCGCCCGCCAGGATGGCGCGGGCGAGCTGGTCGCCGATGGCCGTCTGGATCAGGCGGCGCAGCGGCCGGGCACCGTAGGACATGTCCGGGGCGGGGGCGTCGACGAGCGGTTCTCCCCCTAGCCCTGGCGGGCTGGGAGGTACCCCCAGGCCGAGCCGGGCGAGCCAGGTCAGGGCGCGGTCGGTGACGTCCAGCGTCAGCCGGCGGTCGCCGAGGCGGCGCTGGAGATGGCCGAGCTGGATACGGGCGATCCGCTGGAGCTGGTCCGTGCCGAGCGGGTGGAAGACCACCACGTCGTCGAGCCGGTTGAGGAATTCGGGCCGGAAGGCGGCCCGGACGGTCTCCAGCACCTTCTCCTTCTTCTGGTCCTCCTTGAGCAGCGGGTCCATGAGGAAATTCGACCCGAGGTTGGAGGTCAGGATGAGGATGGTGTTGCGGAAGTCGACGGTGCGGCCCTGGCCGTCCGTGAGCCGGCCGTCGTCGAGGACCTGGAGCAGGATGTCGAAGACCTCGTGGTGGGCCTTCTCCACCTCGTCCAGCAGGATGACGGAGTAGGGGCGGCGGCGGACCGCCTCCGTCAGCTGGCCGCCCTCCTCGTAGCCGACATAGCCGGGCGGCGCGCCAACCAGCCGCGCGACGCTGTGCTTCTCGCTGTACTCCGACATGTCGATCCGGACCATCGCCCGCTCGTCGTCGAAGAGGAAGTCCGCGAGCGCCTTGGCCAGCTCCGTCTTGCCGACGCCGGTCGGGCCGAGGAAGAGGAACGAGCCGGTGGGGCGGTCCGGGTCGGCGATACCGGCGCGGGTGCGGCGTACGGCGTCGGAGACGGCGCGGACGGCCTCGGTCTGGCCGATCAGCCGCTTGCCGAGCTCCTCCTCCATCCGCAGCAGCTTCTGGGTCTCGCCCTCCAGGAGGCGGCCGGCCGGGATACCGGTCCAGGCGCCGACCACATCCGCGATGTCGTCCGGCCCGACCTCCTCCTTGACCATGGACTCCTTGGACGCCTCCTGCTCGGCCTCGGCGGCGGCCGCCTCCTCCAGCTCGTGCTCCACGCCCGGGATCTCGCCGTAGAGCAGCTTGGAGGCGGTGTCGAAGTCGCCGTCGCGCTGGGCGCGCTCCGCCTGGCCGCGCAGCTCGTCGAGCTTCTCCTTGAGCGCACCGACGCGGTTGAGGCTCTGCTTCTCCTTCTCCCAGCGGGCGGTCAGGCCGCGCAGCTCCTCCTCCTTGTCGGCGAGGTCCTTGCGCAGCTTCTCCAGCCGCTGGACGGAGCCGGCGTCGGTCTCGTTGCGCAGCGCCAGCTCCTCCATCTTGAGCCGGTCGACGGCGCGCTGGAGCTCGTCGATCTCCACGGGCGAGGAGTCGATCTCCATACGGAGGCGGGAGGCGGCCTCGTCGACCAGGTCGATGGCCTTGTCGGGCAGGAAGCGGGAGGTGATGTAGCGGTCGGAGAGCGAAGCGGCGGCGACCAGCGCGGAGTCCGCGATCTGCACCTTGTGGTGGGCCTCGTAGCGGCCCTTGAGCCCGCGCAGGATGGCCACCGTGTCCTCGACGGTCGGCTCGGAGACCAGCACCTGCTGGAAGCGCCGCTCCAGCGCCGGATCCTTCTCGATCCGCTCGCGGTACTCGTCCAGC
The DNA here is from genome assembly GCF_030406865.1 of Streptomyces sp. P9-2B-2. Classification (NCBI taxonomy): domain Bacteria; kingdom Bacillati; phylum Actinomycetota; class Actinomycetes; order Kitasatosporales; family Streptomycetaceae; genus Streptomyces; species Streptomyces sp. P9-2B-2. Next base: position 4,384,110 of record NZ_CP129126.1, read on the forward strand.
GTCGTCGCGCCGACCATCCGCAGCTCACCGCGGGCCAGCATCGGCTTGAGCATGTTGCCCGCGTCCATGGACGAGTCGCCGCCGGCACCCGCGCCGACGACGGTGTGCAGCTCGTCGATGAAGGTGATGATCTGGCCCTCGCTGGACTTGATCTCCGCCAGGACGGTCTTCAGCCGCTCCTCGAACTCACCGCGGTACTTGGCACCCGCGACCATCGCCCCCAGGTCCAGCGCGACCAGCCGCTTGTTGCGCAGCGACTCGGGCACGTCGCCCTTGACGATCCGCTGCGCCAGCCCCTCGACGACGGCGGTCTTGCCGACGCCCGGCTCACCGATCAGCACCGGGTTGTTCTTCGTACGGCGGGAGAGCACCTGCACCACGCGGCGGATCTCGTGGTCCCGGCCGATGACCGGGTCGAGCTTGCCCTCGCGGGCGGCCGCGGTGAAGTCCGTACCGAACTTCTCCAGCGCCTTGTACGTGCCCTCCGGGTCGGCGTTGGTCACCCGCTGCCCCCCGCGGTTCGCCTCGAAGGCGGCCAGCAGCTTCTTGGCGGAGGCGCCCTGCTGCTCCAGCAGCTCGCCGGTGCGCCCGCCCTTGGCGGCGATGCCGATGAGGAGGTGCTCGGTGGAGACATACGCGTCACCGAGGTCCTTGGCGCGCTGGGTGGCGTCGGCGATGGCGGAGAGCAGATCGCGGTCCGGCTGCGGCGGTGCGACCGTCGAGCCCTGCACGCTGGGCAGCGCGGCCAGCTGACGCTCGGCGCCGTTGCGCAGCGCGGCGGCGTCCGCCTCGACGTCGGCCAGCAGGTCCATGATGTTCTCGTTGTCCTGCCCGGCCAGCAGCGCGAGCAGGAGATGCGCGGATGTCATGTCCGCGTGCCCGGAGGTGACCGCCCGATCATTGGCGGCGCTCAGTGCCTCCCGGCTCTTGTTGGTCAGCTCGGCGTCCACGTCCTCGCGATCCTCCTCGACTCGTCCTGCCCGGCCTCAGCGCCCAGTCTGGACCCACTCCGGCACATCCTGCACATACCAACGTGCGATAAGTTGAGTCTATTCCACTCAAGGCTGCGGAAGCGAGCCCCCTCGCCCACTGCTCGCTCACTCGTGCGAGGGAATCAGGGCCGATCGCCCCGCCACTGCCCGCGCCGCCCGCCGACACTGGCCTTCGACCACAAGGAGGTGCAGCATGACGGCTATGGCACACGCGCCTATGCCCACCGACGAAGAAACCCTCCTGGATTACTTCCTCGCCTTGGAGACGCCCACGGGCTTCCGAGCCGAGCTGATCGAGGGGGAGATCGTCGTGACACCACCCACGGACGGCACACATGAGCACTGCTTCAGCAGGGTGGTCTCGCAGATCATGCGAAAGTCCGCGGTGGACATGGATGTCTCCGGCTACAAGGGGCTCGCCATGCCGCGCGGCGGTAGGTGTCCCAAGAATCATGTGATCCCGGATGCCACCATCGCCCCCAGCGAGATCCGCCTGTTCCGCGGCGCGGAACCCTGGATGCCCAGCGACGGAGTCGCCATGGTCGTCGAAGTGACATCGAGCAATCCGGAACGCGACCGGAAGGCCAAGCGGCACTGCTACGCCCGCGCCGGCATCCCGCTCTACCTGCTCGTGGACCGCGGCAAGTCCACCCTCACGCTGTTCAGCGAGCCGTCCGGGGACGACTACGCAGGGCACAACACCGCCCCCATCGGCAAATCCCTCCCCCTCCCCGCCCCCTTCTCCTTCGACTTGGAAACCATCGACTTCCTCTGACCCCCGGGCCCCGAACTACCCTGGCCCCCATGGCCCATGACCTCAGTGCCCTCAGCCCGGAATATCTCGCCTTCTGGGGCGAGTATCTGATGCCGACACTCACCACGCTGCGTACGGACGGGACGCCCCATGTCGTTCCGGTAGGCGTCACCTACGACGCCGGGCAGCGGATCGCGCGGATCATCACCCGCAAGGACAGTGCCAAGGTCAAGAACATCCTCGCCGCCGGGGCGGACGGTGCCACCGTCGCCGTGTGCCAGGTCGACAAGGGGCGCTGGGCGACGCTGGAGGGCCGGGCCCGGGTGCGTACGGACGCCGAGTCGGTGGCCGACGCGGTGCGCCGGTACGCCGAGCGGTACGGCCGGACGCCGACGCCCAACCCCGACCGCGTCATGATCGAGATCGCGGTGACCAAGGCGATGGGCCGGGCCTGAGCACCGGCCCGAGAGCCGCTCCCCCTCCCGAACGGACGCCTCCGCCCCGCTGACGGCGCCCCACTCGCCCGCTGGCCGGAAACGGTCCCTCCGGATCTGCTCCGGGCCACCCACCTGGTACTCAAGAGCGACGGGAACCGAACAGCTCCGCGCAATCACGGACGACATCGGACCTGTCCCCTGCAAAAGACAGCAGCTGGAGGCCGTATGGCGTCGGCAGTGTGCAACGTGACAACGGTTCCGCGCCGTCCGTCCCCCGCCCGGCCGCATCCGCACGCCGAGCTCTGCCCGCGCTGCGGCGGCCAGCTCGCGGTCAATCAGGACGGCTGGAAGATCTGCCACGCCTGCGGCTATGCCTCGCCGCCCGGTACAGCCCCTCCTCCACGGGCCGCTCGCGGGGGTATCGTCGCCCCCACAGTCGCCACGCCCCGGAGGGCACGATGAACTCGGTCCGAGTCACGGCGATCGCCTGCCTGATGCCGCTGTCCGAGCTGGACGAGGATCCGTTCCTGGTCGATGACCGCAGCCAGCACGACATGTGCAAGCAGTGGGCGGCGGCCCGTGACTACCACCTGACCTGCCAGCTCAGCCTGCACCAGCTGCGCGCCGACCACAGCGCGCTGTGGTCGGACGTCGAAGAGGGCCTGGTCGATGTGTTCGTGGCGCCCAACCGCCGGGCGCTGGAGAACGCCATCGCCGGCGCGGACGAGTTCACCAAGCGTTGCGCCGCGGCCGGCGTCCGCCTGGAGACCGCCGACCTCGACGAGCCGGTCTACACCCTGGCGATGAAGTCGCAGGTGCACCGGCGGCTGTCGATGCCGACGGCCGGATACAACGGCTGCTGAACGGCCCGCCGCCGGGCGCGCGGGCGGATACGGAAACGCGAGAAGGGCCGGGGCTCCCCGGCCCTCCGTCACGTCATACGCCGGGTGTCCACGCCCCGGCCGCGGCCGTCACTCCGGCCGCTTGGGGCGCCAGACCACCAGCGCGCTGGTCTGCTGCACATCCTGATACGGCACCAGATCGCGCCGATAGGAGGCGTGCACCGCCGCCTCCCGCTGCTGCATCGCGCTGGCCGCGCCCTCCAGGGCGCCCTGGAGCTCGACGACCCGCTGCTGGAGGGCCGTGACCTGGTTTTCCAGCTCGATGATGCGCTTGATGCCGGCGAGGTTGATGCCCTCGTCCTGGGACAACTGCTGCACCGCACGGAGCAGTTCGATGTCCCGGGCCGAATAGCGGCGGCCCCGCCCGGCCGTGCGGTCGGGCGAGACCAGCCCCAGCCGGTCGTACTGACGGAGGGTCTGCGGATGCAGGCCGGAGAGCTGAGCCGCGACGGAGATGACGTACACCGGCGACTCATCGGTCAGTTCATAGGGGTTACGACGCTGCCCGCCCCGGCTGTCCATCTCAAGCTCCCTTCGCGGCCTGGAACAGCTCTGCCCGCGGGTCCGGGCCCGCGGTCGCCTCGCGATAGGACTCCAGCGACTCCTTCGCCTTGTCGCTGAGGTCACCGGGGACCAGCACCTCTATGGTGACCAGCAGATCCCCCCGGGTGCCGTCCTTCCGGGCCGCACCCTTGCCACGGGCCCGCATGGTGCGTCCGTTGGGGGTACCGGCCGGCAGCTTCAGCGTCACCGGCGGACCGCCCAGTGTCGGCACCTTGACCTCCCCGCCGAGCGCGGCCTCCGGGAAGGTGACCGGCACCGTGATGGTGAGGTTGTCGCCCTTGCGGCCGAAGACCGGGTGGGCGTCGACATGCACGACCACATACAGATCGCCCGCCGGGCCGCCCTGCTCGCCCGGGGCGCCCTTGCCGCGCAGCCGGATGCGCTGCCCGTCCGAGACACCCGCGGGGATACGGACCTGCATCGTGCGCGCGCTGGTCGCCCGCCCGCTGCCCTTGCAGACCTCGCAGGCGTCCTGGGCGATCAGGCCCCGGCCCTTGCAGTCGGCGCACGGGTCGGTGAGCGAGAAGCCGCCACCCGCGCCCCGGCTGACCTGGCCGGTGCCGACACAGGTCGGGCAGACCCGCGGCGTACCGTTCTTGTCGCCGGTGCCGGAACACGCCTTGCACGGCGCCTGGCTGGACATCCGCAGCGGGACCGTGGCCCCGTCGACCGCCTCGGTGAAGCTGAGCGTCACCTCGGACTCGATGTCCTGGCCCCGGCGCGCATGGGTACGGGTACCGGCGCCGCCGCGGTTGAACAGGCCGCCGAAGACGTCCCCGAGCCCGCCGCCGAAGCCTCCGCCGCCGCCCTGGCCCTGCGAACCCCCGAAGAGGTCGCCCAGGTCGAAGTTGAAGTTGCCGCCGCCGCCCGGCCCCGGCCGGTAGCCGCCGTTGCCGAACAGCGCGCGCGCCTCGTCGTACTCCTTGCGGCGCTTGGCGTCACCCAGGACGTCGTTGGCCTCGGAGATCTCCTTGAAGCGCTCCTCGGCCTTGGCGTCGCCCTTGTTGGCGTCCGGGTGGAACTCGCGGGCGAGCTTCCGGTACGCCTTCTTGATCTCCGCTTCGGTGGCGTCCTTCGGGACGCCGAGGACCTTGTAGTAGTCCTTCTCGACGAAGTCCTTGGTGCTCATCCCCGACGTCCCTCCTTCCGCGCGGTTTTTGTTTCTGTCCTCACGTCAGCCCTCTTCCGGGCCACCGCTCTCCTCGTCCGAAGCCTTGGCACCCTTGGCGTCGTCATCGGATCCGGACTTGGGGCCCTGCGCGCCCGGCTGCGGCTCGGCGACGGCGACCCGCGCGGGGCGGATCGTTCGTTCACCGATGCGATACCCGGGCTGAAGGATCGCCACGCACGTCGTCTCGGTGACGTCCGGTGCGTACGAGTGCATCAGCGCCTCGTGGATCGTCGGGTCGAAGGGCTCGCCCTCCTTGCCGAACTGCTGCAGACCGAGCTTGGCGACCACGGTCTCCAGCGATTCGGCCACCGACTTGAAGCCGCCGACCAGTTCGCCGTGCTCGCGGGCCCGGCCGACGTCGTCGAGGGTGGGAAGGAGCTCGGACAGGAGGTTCGCCGCGGCGATCTCCTTGACCGTGATCCGGTCCCGTTCCACCCGACGGCGGTAGTTCTGGTACTCCGCCTGGAGCCGCTGGAGGTCCGTCGTGCGCTCGTTGAGCGCCGTACGCACCTGGTCCAGCTGCGCCTGGAGCGCTACGTCCGGTACGTCCCCGGCCGGGGCCGAGCCCGCCTTGTCGGCGGACTCGGCCTGCGCCGCGTCTTCGGGAGCGGCGTCGGAAGGGACGTCGGGCTTCTCGTCGAAGCCCGGGGTCTCCTCCGTCACGCGGCACCATCCTTCTTCGGCTTCTCGTCGTCGACGATCTCGGCGTCGACGACATCGTCATCGGCCTTGGCCTGCTCGGCACCCTCGGCACCGGCAGCGCCCTCGGCACCACCCTGGGCGTCGGCGTACATGGCCTGGCCCAGCTTCTGCGAGACGGCGGCGACCTTCTCGGTGGCGGTGCGGATCTCGGCGGTGTCCTCGCCCTTGAGCTTTTCCTTCAGCTCGGTGAGGGCTTCCTCGACCTCGGTCTTGACCTCGCCCGGGACCTTGTCCTCGTTGTCCTTGAGGAACTTCTCCGTCTGGTAGACGAGCTGCTCGCCCTGGTTACGGGCCTCGGCGGCCTCGCGGCGGGCGTGGTCCTCGTCCGCGTACTTCTCGGCCTCCTGGCGCATCCGGTCGACCTCGTCCTTCGGCAGCGAGGAGCCGCCGGTGACGGTCATCTTCTGCTCCTTGCCCGTGCCCAGGTCCTTCGCGGTCACGTGCATGATGCCGTTGGCGTCGATGTCGAAGGACACCTCGATCTGCGGGACCCCGCGGGGGGCCGGCGGCAGACCGGTCAGCTCGAACATCCCGAGCTTCTTGTTGTACGCCGCGATCTCGCGCTCGCCCTGGTAGACCTGGATCTGCACGGACGGCTGGTTGTCCTCGGCCGTCGTGAAGATCTCGGAGCGCTTGGTCGGGATCGTGGTGTTGCGCTCGATGAGCTTGGTCATGATGCCGCCCTTGGTCTCGATACCGAGAGACAGCGGGGTGACGTCCAGCAGGAGGACGTCCTTGACCTCACCCTTGAGCACACCGGCCTGGAGGGTGGCGCCGATGGCGACGACCTCGTCCGGGTTGACGCCCTTGTTGGCATCCTTGCCGCCGGTCAGCTCCTTGACGAGCTCGGCGACGGCGGGCATACGGGTGGAGCCGCCGACCAGGACCACGTGGTCGATCTCGGACAGGTTGATACCCGCGTCCTTGATCACGTTGTGGAACGGCGTCTTGCAGCGGTCCAGGAGGTCCGAGGTGAGCTGCTGGAACTGCGAGCGCGTGAGCTTCTCGTCCAGGTGCAGCGGGCCCTCGGCGGAGGCGGTGATGTAGGGAAGGTTGATCGTCGTCTCGGTGGAGGACGACAGCTCGATCTTCGCCTTCTCGGCAGCCTCGCGCAGGCGCTGGAGCGCCATCTTGTCCTTGGCCAGGTCGACGCCGTGGCCGTTCTGGAACTGCTTGACCAGGTAGTCGACGACGCGCTGGTCCCAGTCGTCACCACCGAGGTGGTTGTCACCGTTGGTGGCCTTCACCTCGACGACGCCGTCGCCGATCTCCAGGAGCGAGACGTCGAAGGTGCCGCCACCGAGGTCGAAGACCAGAATGGTCTGGTCGTCCTTCTCCAGGCCGTAGGCCAGGGCGGCCGCGGTGGGCTCGTTGACGATACGCAGGACGTTGAGGCCCGCGATCTCACCGGCCTCCTTGGTGGCCTGGCGCTCGGAGTCGTTGAAGTAGGCCGGAACGGTGATGACCGCGTCGACGACCTTCTCGCCGAGGTACGCCTCGGCGTCGCGCTTGAGCTTCTGCAGGATGAAGGCGCTCATCTGCTGCGGGTTGAAGCCCTTGCCGTCGATGTCGATCTTCCAGTCGGTGCCCATGTGGCGCTTGACCGACCGGATGGTCCTGTCGACGTTGGTGACCGCCTGACGCTTGGCCACCTCGCCGACCAGCACCTCGCCGTTCTTGGCGAAGGCGACAACGGACGGCGTGGTCCTGGCGCCCTCGGCGTTGGTGATGACGGTGGGCTCACCGCCTTCGAGAACACTGACGACGGAGTTCGTCGTGCCCAGGTCGATGCCGACCGCACGTGCCATTTCAATTCCTCCAGCTGACTTGAGTGGAACAGGCTCAAGAGTGCAGGACCAAAGAAAACCTGTCAACAGACCTGAGTCGGGCGCGCTCAAGTTTTATATCGCTCTTATCGTCACCACGGCTGCACCACAGGACGCCGGGGCCCCGCACAGGGTTGCCTTCGCGACGCAGATCACCGGCCGGGCGGCTTCATGGGGCGGAGGAGAATGGGTAACCTCAGCGGCAGACCAAAAAAGTTACCGCTTAGTAGTCCCCACTGTTTTCCGCTCTCGCAGGTACGAGGAGCCTCCCATGCAACTCGCCGCGATCATCGTGTCGCTGGTGCTCATCGCGGTCGCCGCGGCGCTGTTCGGCCGCGCCCTCCTCCAGATCTACCGGCACATGCGACTGGGTCAGCGGGTGCCCGCGGGCACCCGGACCGACGCGCCCGCCCAGCGGACCGTCACGCTGGCCAAGGAGTTCGTCGGCCACACCCGCATGAACCGCTGGGGCGTCGTCGGCGTGGCGCACTGGTTCGTGGCGGTGGGCTTCCTCACCCTGCTGCTGACGATCGTCAACGCCATCGGCCAGCTCTTCCAGGCCGACTGGCTGATCCCGTTCATCGGCGACTGGCTGCCGTGGGAGATGTACGTCGAGGCGATGGGCACGCTGACGACCGTCGGCATCATCGTCCTGATCGTCATCCGGCAGCTGAGCCGGCCCGGCAACGCGGGCCGCAAGTCCCGCTTCGCGGGCTCCAACACGGGCCAGGCGTACTTCGTCGAGACCGTCATCCTCATCGTCGGCTTCTGCATCGTGACGCTGCACGCCCTGGAGGGCGCCCAGCACGGCGTCGACCACTACGAGGCCGCCTACTTCGTCTCGTATCCGCTGGTCGTGGCCTTCAAGGGGATGAGCCTGGGCACCGTCCAGAACCTCACCTACTTCTTCGCCGCCCTCAAGATCGCAACTTCCTTCATCTGGATGATCACGGTCTCGCTCAAGACCGACATGGGTGTGGCCTGGCACCGCTTCCTCGCCTTCCCCAATATCTGGTTCAAGCGTGAGGCGGACGGCGGCGTGGCGCTCGGCGCGCTGCAGCCGATGACCAGCGAGGGCAAGCCGATCGACTTCGAGGACCCGGGCGAGGACGACCAGTTCGGCGTCTCCCAGGTCGAGCACTTCTCCTGGAAGGGCCTGCTCGACTTCTCCACCTGCACCGAGTGCGGCCGCTGCCAGTCGCAGTGCCCCGCGTGGAACACCGGCAAGCCGCTCTCCCCGAAGCTCCTGATCATGTCGCTGCGCGACCACGCGCACGCCAAGGCGCCGTATCTGCTGGCCGGCGGCGGCAAGGACATGGAGGGCAACGAGCTGGCGACCGCCGAACAGCTCAAGGACGTGCCGGCGGCCGCGCTGGCCGAGGCCGAGCGCCCGCTGATCGGCACCCTCGAAGAGAACGGCGTCATCGACCCCGACGTCCTGTGGTCCTGCACCACCTGCGGCGCCTGTGTCGAGCAGTGCCCGGTCGACATCGAGCACATCGACCACATCGTCGACATGCGCCGCTACCAGGTCATGATCGAGTCCTCGTTCCCGTCCGAGGCGGGCACGATGCTCAAGAACCTGGAGAAGAAGGGCAACCCCTGGGGCCTGGCCAAGAAGCAGCGTCTGGCCTGGGCCAAGGAGGTCGACTTCGAGGTTCCGGTCGTCGGCCAGGACGTCGAGGACCTCACCGAGGTCGAGTACCTCTACTGGGTCGGCTGCGCCGGTGCCCTGGAGGACCGCGCCAAGAAGACCACCAAGGCCTTCGCGGAGCTGCTGCACATCGCGGGCGTGAAGTTCGCGATCATGGGCGGCGACGAGAAGTGCACCGGTGACTCGCCGCGCCGTCTGGGCAACGAGTTCCTCTTCCAGCAGCTCGGCGCGGAGAACGTCGCGACGCTGAACGCGGCCTTCGGTGAGGACGACGAGGACGAGTCGACCAAGAAGCCGAAGTCCTCGAAGAAGATCGTCGCGACCTGCCCGCACTGCTTCAACACGATCGCGAACGAGTACCCCCAGCTGGGCGGCGAGTACGAGGTCATCCACCACACCCAGCTGCTCCAGCACCTGGTGGACGAGGGCAAGCTCACTCCCGTCACCCCGGTCGAGGGTCTGATCACCTACCACGACCCCTGCTACCTGGGCCGCCACAACAAGGTCTACACGCCCCCGCGCGAGATCATCGCCAAGGTGCCGGGCCTGCGGAACGAGGAGATGCACCGCCACAAGGAGCGCGGCTTCTGCTGTGGCGCCGGCGGTGCCCGGATGTGGATGGAAGAGCGCATCGGCAAGCGCATCAACAACGAGCGCGTCGACGAGGCCCTGTCGCTCAACCCCGACATCGTCTCGACGGCCTGCCCCTTCTGCCTCGTGATGCTGACCGACTCGGTCAACGGCAAGAAGAACGACGGCAAGGCGAAGGAATCCATCCAGGTCGTCGACGTGGCCCAGCTGCTGCTGGACTCCGTCAAGACCCCCGTCGACCCGGCGGGCGAGACGGAGCAGGAAGACACCCCGGAGCCCGAGCCGGTGAAGTAGCGGCCCGGGAAGCAGCGTTGACCGGCGGCCGGTCCCCTCGCAGGGGCCGGCCGCCGGCGTTGTCCACAGGCTGTGCGTGGACGTTGCGGGACGGCGGGCGACCGGGAAGCATCGGAAGCTGCGATGGACGACGACAACAGGGTTACGGGTGGGGTGGGAGACGGCATGGGACGACGGATTGCCGCGACGGCGGGGCTCGGGCTGGCGCTCCTGCTCAGCTCCTGCGGGCTGCTCTCCCCTTCGGGCGACGCGCGTCCCGCCGCGCCCCATCGCGCCTCCACCCTGCCGCGGGCGCGCCCCGTGCCAGCCGGCCACGGCAGCCGGACCGCCCAGGACTTCAACGGCGACGGCCACCCCGATCTCGTCCTCGACAGCCTGCTCGCGCGGGCCCGCGGCCATGACGACGACCCGGGCATCGGCATCGTCTACGGCTCCGCGCGCGGACTCGCCCCGGCCACCCGGGAGTTGCTCACCCCGGCCCGCCATGCCGCCCCCACCTCGGGCACCGTCCCCGCGTCCTTCGACGCCGAGACCGTCTGCGACCTCGACCGGGACGGCTTCAGCGATCTGGTCGTCACCACCGACCCGCCCTACGACGGCGTCGGCCGCCCGCCGGTCCCCGTCCAGCTCCTCTTCGGTTCACCGCACGGCCTCGGCGCCGCCCGCGCCGTGAAGCTCCGCATCCCGGACCGGGCGAGATTCGGCAACGAATGGCCCGACCAGCCGGTCTGCGGCGATTTCGACGGCGACGGCGCACCCGACCTGGCCGTCACCGCCTCCGGCCCCCGGATCAGCTATCTGCGCGGCCCGTTCACCCGCGGCGGCGCCCCCAAAGCGGCCGGCGCGCCCGTCGACATCCCCGGGACCGCCCTCGCGCCCACCGCGCCCCTGTCGTCGTCCGACCTCGACGGCAACGGCGCCGACGACCTCCTCGTACGGGCCGCCGACCCCGGCCGCCGCGCCCGCGGCCGGCTCGCCCTCGGCGGCCCCCGGGGCCCGGTCCGCGCGGGCCAGGGCGCCTACCCGCCCGGCTACGCCACGGTCTTCGGCCGCTTCACCAGGGGCGCCCGTGCGGTGACGTCCGTCACCGCCGACACCGACGGTCTGCTCTCCATCGGCGGCCGCCCGGGCAGAATCCGTACCGGCACGGGCGGGATACCCACCCTCGCCGCCGGTGATGTGGACCACGACGGAAACCTGGATCTGGTCGTGGCCGGCAGCCGCCCTGCCCTGCTGAGCGGCACCGCGAACGGGCTCTCCACGACCGCCCGCCGCCTGCCCGTGCCCCGTCTGCCCGGTTCGGGACGCCCGCACTCCACGGTTCTCGCCCTCGCCGACTTCGACGGCGACCACCGGGCCGACCTCGTCCTGCTCACCCGGCGCGACGGCACCCACGACAAGGTGACGGTGCTGCCCGGCGGTCCGTCAGGACTCGCCACGCGGCCAGCCTTCTCCTTCACCACGGCGGATTTCAGGGCTCCCTGACGGCCCGCCAGCTGATTTGTGGCCGGTGGCTAATACACTTGTCCCGGCGCGGACCGCATCCGAGCATGTCGCCATGAACACAGACACGGGCAGGGCCACGGCCGACGATCCGAGCGCGTTCGCACGCCCCGCCGCACGCGAGACGCCGCCCGCCCCGCCCGTCAGGGTCCGGCTCGCCCTCCCCACCGACGCCCCCGCGATCGCCGCAGTCCACCAGGCGTCACGGCAGGCCACCATGCCCTACCTGCCGCCCCAGCGCCGTACCCACGAGGAGGTCACCCGCTGGATACGGGAGATCGTGCTGCCGCAGAGTCACACCCTCGTCGCCATCCGTGGCGCGGAGCTGCTCGGCTATGCGTCCCTCCAGGGCGAGCTGCTCGAACAGCTCTACCTCCGTCCCGATGTCCGGCGCGCGGGCATCGGCTCCCTTCTCCTCGCCGAGTCGCGACGGCACCGCCCCGACGGCTTGTACCTGCATGTCTTTCAACTCAACACCGGGGCAAGGGCGTTCTACGCCCACCACGGTTTCCGGGTCGTGGCCGTCAACGACGGCAGCGCCAACATGGAGAACCTGCCGGACCTCACCCTCCGCTGGACCCCGGCCCCCGGCCCCGTACCCCCTCGGGGAACCCCCTAGGGGATGTCACAGGTCAGCAGCAAAGCGGGGCCCGATCCCCCGGCTCCGCCACTCGATCCACGCAGACCAGGTACTTTCGAGTACGTGGCTGGATTCAGGATGGGTCGCGGACGGGATGCCCGCCCCGCGCAGAACGGACAGCAGGGACAGCAGGGGCAGCAGGCTCCGTACGGGCAGCAAGGGCCGTACGGGCAGCAGCCCCCTTCGCAGCCTGGGCAATGGCAGCAGGCACCGCAGCAGTTCGGCGGCGGGCCGCAGGGGCAGCCGCAGCCGCACGGGCAGCACGGCGAGCCCGAGTACTTCGGCGACGGCGGCTACCAACCCCAGCAGTCCTACGCACCGTATTCGAACGACAACAACGCTGGTCACACCCAGCAGTTCAGCATCGGTGACGCCCCGGACGCCTACGGTGCGCCCACCGACCGGTACGACGGCGGCTCCGACGAGTACGGGGCGGGCGGCACCTACCGCGCCGGCCAGACCAGCGCGCCCCCGGCCGGCCCCCGGCTGCACTGGAAGCAGCTGCTGCCCGGCATCGTGCTGCGCCCCGACGCCACGTTCTGGCAGATGCGGGACCACCAGGTCTGGGCCCCGGCGCTGATCGTCACCTTCATCTACGGCCTGCTCGCGGTCTTCGGCTTCGACAAGGCCCGCGAGGACGTGCTCAACTCCACGCTCTCCAACAGCATCATCTGGCTGCTGATCACCGCTGTGATGTTCATCATCGGCAGCCTGATCCTGGGCGCGGTCACCCACACCATGGCCCGCCAGCTGGGCGGTGACGGCGCCTGGCAGCCGACCATCGGCCTGGCCATGCTGATCATGACGATCTCGGACGCGCCCCGGCTGCTGTTCGCGATGTTCCTCGGCGGCGACAGCACCCTGGTCCAGGTCCTGGGCTGGCTGACCTGGCTCGCCACCGGCTATCTGCTCACCTCCATGGTCAGCAAGTCGCACGATCTTCCGTGGCCCAAGGCGCTCGGCTCCGCCGCGATCCAGCTGGTCGCGCTGCTCGCCCTGGTGAAGCTCGGCACGCTGTAGGACCACACCGGCCACGGCAAGGGGCCCGCCCCGGAGCACTCGGCTCCGGAGCGGGCCCCTTGCCGTACGGGGGACGCTCCCCCGGCCGTCCGGCGCACCGCTCGGGCTTCAGGCACACCGCCCGCTCAGCCACACCACCCGGCCCTCACCACGCGGGCCTCAGCCGCACCTCCCGACCCCTCAGGCGAACCGCCCGGCCCTCAGCCGCTCGGCTCACCCCTCAGGCGAACCGCTGCCCGGCCGACCCGTCGCAGCCCTGCAACCGCAGCGGCTCCTTCGCCCCGGCCAGCGTCAGGCACAGCGACGGCGCGGCGGCCGGCCGGAGGGTGCCGCCGTCGGCCCGTACGAACCGCTGGTTGCCGGCGCCGGAGCAGTTCCACAGCACCAGCCCGGCCCCGGCCGCATACCGCCCGCCCGGCACATCCAGACACCGGTCCTGGGTCAGCTCCACATGCAGCGACCGCTGCTCCGGGTCGTACCACCAGCCCTGGCTGCGCTGACCATGACAGTCCCAGCCGCCGACCACCGTGCCATTACGGCTGGCGGCCCCGGTCGCATCCACACAGCTCCCCGTCCCGGCGTTCTTCAGCGGCCGGTACGCGTCGTCCCAGGCTTCCGGGTACAGCTTCGGCTGCCCGGTGCTCGCCGGGTCGGCACAGGCCGCCTCACGCAGCCCGGACGCGTACAGCTGGGTCAGACAGGACGCGAACGCGCCGTGCCCGCGGGCGTTCGGGTGGAAGGACTGCCGCACCGAATTCGAGTTCGGCGGGAAGGGGTTGGTGAGGTTCACATACAGCCCGCGGGCCCAGGTGTCCTCCATGCAGACCTCGTGCCCGTGGAACAGTCGCGAGGCGTCCAGATAGGTCGCGCCGCTGTCCCGCGCGGCCTTCCGCACCCCCTTCTCGAACGCCGGCACGGCGGCATTGCGCCCCCAGCCCGCATCGGAGGTGTAGCCGGTGCAGCCGCCCAGCAGCTTCCCCGGATACCGCGGGTTGTCCTCCACATCCGGCCCGATCGGGCTCGGATACGACATCACCACGAGCCGGTAGTCGCCGTCGGCGTACCCCGCGTCCCGCATCACGGTCCGCAGATCACCGACCGTCCGCTCGACCTTCGGCACCAGCCCCTCGACCCGCGCCTGCCAGCCCGGCTGGTACTTCGGCTCGCAGGTCCCCTGGAACAGGAACCACCGGGTGACGCAGTCCGTCATCACCGGCCCGAATTGGAGATCGTCGTTGGCGCCCGCCACCAGGAGCACCATCTTCAGCCGGGTGTTACGGGCCGCGATGGCGAGACTGTCGCTCTGCACCAGCTCATCGGCGTACTGCTTGCTGCCGCCGATCACGATGTTGCCGCTGCCCGCACCCGAGCAGGCGGCGTTGTACGTGACGTCCGCGCCGATCCCGGTCCGGTGGATCGCCGCGTCCGGCGACCGGTGGCACCAGTTGTCCGGCCCGTCCGTCCCCGGCTCGTACGTCCCGACGCCCTCCCCCGAGATCTCACTGTCCCCCAGCGAGATCAACGAGGTCTTGCGCTCCCCGAGCGGCCGCACGGCCGGATCCCCGTAGAGCCGGTCCGCCTCCCGCGCCCGGATCTTCTCCAGCCCGTCCGACAGCGGCTTGGCGGCCGTGGCACCGTCGGCAGTCGCGGCCCCGGGGGCAGCGCTCGCCCCACCCACCGCCACGGTGCACACCATGCTCAAGGCCGCCGCCGAGGTCACCACGACAGCCCTCAGCCGCCGCCCACCCCCCGCACGCGCCCCGTAACCCGCACTCCGCCCGCCTAACGCCCATCGCCCACGTCTCACACGCACCATGAGGCCTCCCCTCCGGTCTCCAGTTACCGCGGGTTCTAGTCGGAGGTAAGCAACGGCGGAACACCCGCAACACGATTGGCCGAAAGCGACACAACAAAAAGCCGGCCGGCCACCAACTCCCTTACGGGGAGCGGCGATCGGCCGACCGGAGACACCTCAGGCGTCGAGAACCTGCCCCGCGCGCCGCACCACCGGGGGCTCGACGCTCCACGGGAAGTTGATCCACTCGTCCGTGCGCTTCCAGACGTACTCGCACTTCACCAGCGAGTGCGGCTTCTCATAGATCACCGCGCTGCGGACCTCCGCCACCGTCCCCTGGCAGAAGTCGTGCACCAGCTTCAGCGTCTTGCCAGTGTCTGCGACATCGTCCGCGATCAGGACCTTCTTGTCGGAGAAGTCGATCGCGTTCGGCACCGGCGCCAGCATGACCGGCATCTCCAGGGTGGTGCCCACCCCGGTGTAGAACTCCACATTCACCAGGTGGATGTTCTTGCAGTCCAGCGCGTACGCCAGCCCCCCGGCGACGAACACCCCGCCACGGGCGATCGACAGCACGACATCGGGCTCGTACCCGTCATCCGCGATCGTCTGCGCCAGCTCACGGATCGCCCCGCCGAACCGCTCGTACGTCAGGTTCTCCCGCACGTCACTCACGTATCTCTCTCAGACCTTCTGTGTCCACACCCTCTGCCGCGCGCCCGCCCTGTAGAGCGCGCCGCCCACACCGCCGCGGCTGTGTCATACCTGCGTGCGGTGGAAGTTCTTGAACGACCGGGACGGCGTCGGACCGCGCTGCCCCTGGTAGCGGGAGCCGTACTTCTCACTGCCGTACGGGTGCTCGGTCGGCGAGGTCAGCCGGAACATGCACAGCTGCCCGATCTTCATCCCCGGCCACAGCTTGATCGGCAGCGTGGCTACATTGCTCAGCTCCAGCGTCACGTGGCCGCTGAACCCCGGGTCGATGAAACCGGCGGTCGAATGCGTCAGCAGCCCCAGCCGCCCCAGCGAGCTCTTCCCCTCCAGCCGGGACGCGAGATCATCGGGCAGCGTGATGACCTCGTACGTCGAGGCGAGCACAAACTCACCCGGGTGCAGGATGAACGCCTCTTCGCCCTCGGGCACGACCTCACGGGTCAGGTCCTGCTGCTCGACGGCGGGGTCGATGTGCGGGTAGCGGTGGTTCTCGAACACCCGGAAGTAGCGGTCGAGGCGTACGTCGATGCTGGACGGCTGCACCATCGACTCTTCGTAGGGGTCGATGCGCACCCGGCCGGCATCGATCTCGGCCCGGATGTCCTTGTCTGAGAGAAGCACGAGACGAGGATACGCGCCCGCACGGCGAGGGCCCGGCCCCCCATCAGGGAAGCCGGGCCTCGCCCACTTCTCGTCTACTGCCGGCCACTGCCTCTCACCCGAGGCGGACCGCCGCTCTCAGCGAAGCGCCGCGGCCTTCATGACCGCCACGGCACTCCCCTTGATCGCTATCGCTCTTCCCTGCTCGCTACTCACTACCGCTTCGCGTGCTCGACGGGCACCGAGTGCCGCAGCCGAGCACAGCGCGGGCAGCGCAACAGCCGTCCGGGACCGAGCCGGTCGGTGGTCTGCATCGGGAACGAAGCGGTGCTGAACACGTGGCCCTCGGCACAACGTACGACGGTGCGCTCCATCAAGTCCCTCTCCCAACTGCGTGGACAACAAAAGCCACATTAGGGGATGAACTGGGCGCTCTCACAAGCGGCACCCCGACGCCCAACCGTACGCCCCAACTCCCGCACCCCGCACCCGCATCCCACCCCCGAGACCACGGGCTCACACCCCGCCCGACACCCCCACCGAACACCCGTCTCACGGCATCCGGGCACGCCAAATGCACCGCAGGGCGGCGATGGGGTAGAGTGTGCGACGATGTTCCGCTCTCGATCCGAGGCGGGATTACGCGGGTGTAGTTTAATGGTAGAACATGAGCTTCCCAAGCTCAGAGCGCGGGTTCGATTCCCGTCACCCGCTCCATATGGAAGCCCCAGGTCAGCGACCTGGGGCCTGTTTGTTGTCTAGACCATTTCGCGACCGCGTGCCATTCGCGTGCCATAACGCACCGATTACCGCGCCGAATTGGCGCCCGCAACCTCCTCTGCAGCGACTTGATCGTCCGCCATCTCGAATCGCGAGACGCGATCTACGTGTCCTGCGTCACATACCGCTGGGTGGCCTGCAACGATGCACCTGCGAATAGCCACGGCCGAGACCGTTCTGCACCGTCTGCGGTTGAACGCATGCCATCGAGCGTCGAGCGCCCTCTGGTTGCGCGAGAACTGCGAAAGTCCAGGTGCGCTGTCAGTGCGCGGCTCTAGCGTGCGGCCATGACCTTCATGTACGTGCCGCCGGTCCCTGCGGAGCAGATCCGCCAACTGCCCACCAGAGACGTCGCGCTCCTCCTCCTGCAGCACCTCACGGACAGCAACAGCCGACATCTTCAGTTCGGCGGGCTGGTCAATTCGGCACGCCAGGCTTTCCAGAGCGAGCCCAATGAAGACGCACTACTGGACGGGCTTGCGGACGCTTAGACGTGGCTGGAGTCACGCGCCCTGCTGTCACGAGACCACACGCAGGCCGACGCCTTCCGACGAGTCTCTCGGGAGGGCAAGGAGCTGGCGGAGGACCCGGCCGGGATAGTTCAGTACCACCGCCGTTCCGCCACCACGGCCATGACGCCGACCCGGCCGGTCCGCCGGGAGACCCGCTGACGCTGCTCGCCACCGAAACCGACCTGACCGGACTCGACTTCACCGGCCTGGACCTGCGCCCGGCACTGCGCCGTGATCCGCGCCCACGGACGTTCACCCGCTGCACCTTCACCGAAGCCAACCTGCGCGGCACCCACCTCGTCGGCATCCGCTTCACCGAAGCCGACCTCGGCGGCGTCGACTTCCGTGACTGCATCCTCGAAGACTGCCGACTCGCCGAAACCAACCTACGGGCCGCCGACTTCACCGGCGCCGATCTACGCGGCGCCGACCTCGGCGAACTCACCATCGCCATCGCCGCACAGTTCCGCGGCGCGGTCATCTCCCCGGACCAGGCCGCCCAAATCTGCACCGCCCTCGGCCTGAACGTCATCAGCTGAAGCCACACCGCCGCGCGGGGCGCGGGCCGCGGGGCCGCCAGGGTAGGCGGGCCGGCCACGCTGGTCGCCCTCGTGGTCGGCGCCGGCGGCCTCAGCGCCAGACCTACGCCGGTACGGGATCTCCCAGGATTCCGCGCAGGACCGTACCCGCGGACGGCGAGGCTTCGGCTACCTGCCTCAGTTCCAGGTCGACGTCCTTGCGACGCAACTCCGCGAGTTCCTCGGGACGCATCGAGGCGAAGGCGCCAAGGAGGATCATCAGCCGCCAGCGCAGCCCGATCATGTCGGCTCCGCCGTCTGTGCAGTCCCGGAGGTGTCCGGGGCAGGTGGGCATGCGTCGGATGGTGAGCGTGCGGTCGGTCAGGTGATGGTGCAGAGCCGTTTGGTGGCCCGGGTGAGGGCGACGTAGAGGTCCCGCTCGCCGCAGGGACGGGCCGAAGCGATCTCCTCGGGGGCAGCGACGATGACGGTGTCGAACTCCAGGCCTCGTGCCTCGGAGGCGGGCACGAGGGTCGCCCACTCGGTGATCCCGGCGGCGGCCAGTTCCTCCATCCTGGGGTCGGCGCAGATCACTCCGCACAGGTCACCCGGGTTCGCCGCAGCCTGCGCCTTGAGTTCCCCGGCGATGGCGGTGGCGAGGGTGCGGGGATGGGCGGTGAGGCTGCGTGGCGCATCGCCGTGGCGGATCGAGGTACTGGGGCTCTGGTCGGGGGCGATCCGTGCGAGCAGGTCGCGGGTGGACGCCAGGATTTCCTGGGTGGTGCGGTAGCTGACGGTCAGGGTGTGCAGGGCGAATCGGGTGCCCAGGTGCGGGCCCAATGCCTCGGTCCAGTCGCGGGCGGTGGCAGCAGGGCCCGCCTGGGCGAAGTCGCCGACCAGGGTCATGGACCGAGCCGGGCAGCGGCGGACGACCATGCGCCACTGCATGGCGCTCAGCTCCTGGGCCTCGTCGACCACGACATGTCCGAAGGTGCGCGCGGGCGGGCCGTCCACCAGGCTCGTGGCCTCGTCCAGCAGCGGCAGATCGGCGCCGGTCCACGGCGCGTCCACCCTACGCAGCAGACGTTCGTGCTCGTGGCCGGTCAGCGACGGCAGCCGTGCTGCCAGCACGTCCGCGTCGGTGAGCAGAGCGTTGACGACGGCCTCGGGCGTCAGCCACGGCCACAGCAGTCCGACGGCGCGGTCCACCTGGACGCTCTCTGCCAGCTCCGCTCGCACGGTGTCCCGGTCGAACTCGTCGGCCACGTGTGCGGCCGGGCCGTCGAATCCGAGGGTGCGCAGGTCGGCCTGGGTGGCCCGGTCGAGGTCCAGGCCGGTGCTCTGGGCGACCTCGGCATCGATGCGCTCCAGCGCGTCGACGGCGCCACGCTCCACCGCGTCGATGACCGCGTCGATGAGCTGTTCCTTGAACACCTCCCGCGCCCGGTTGTGCGCCAATCCGCCCCGGACGGCCTCGTCCCGGGCCTCTGCGACTTCCTGGCGGTCCAGGCGGATCCATTCCTGGCCGACCTGCACGGCGAAGTCGCCGCTGGGCGCCTGGAGGGCGCGCACCAGACCGGCCAGCGCCTGGGCCATGGGGGCGTTGCCCTTGAGGCGTGCCACGTCGGCCGGGACGCCGGCGGTGGGTTGCGTCCCGGTCAGGTCCGCGGTGGTCGCCAGGACGACGTCGTTCTCGCCGAGTGAGGGCAGGACGTGGGCGATGTAGTCGAGGAAGCGGGTGTTCGGGCCGAGCACCAGGACGCCCTGCTCGGCGGCCCGGGGGAAGGCGTAGAGCACGTACGCCGCCCGGTGCAGGGCGACCACGGTCTTGCCGGTGCCGGGGCCGCCCTGCACCACGGTCACACCCCGGTGCGAGGAGCGCACGATCTCATCCTGCTCCACCTGGAGCGTCGACACCGCTGTGCCCATCCGTCCGGTGCGCTGCGCCTCCAGTGCCGCCACCAGCGGGCTGTCGCCGACGACGTCACCGGCGGTGGGTGCGGAGCCGTCGAGCACTTCATCCCTGACCTCGCCCACCGTGCGTTCTTCCAGGCGCAGGTGGCGGCGTCGGCGCAGTCCCAGCGGATGGACGGGGGTGGCCGTATAGAAGGGGCGTGCCGCATCCGCGCGCCAGTCCACCAGCAGGGGCAGCTCCCGGTCCTCGGTGTGCAGGCCGAGCCGCCCGATGTGCAGGACCGTGCCGTCGGCGTGGTCGATCCGGCCGAAGCACAGCCCCTCCTCGGCCTCTTCGAGACGGCCCAGCCGGCCGGTCAGGTACTCAACGGCGATATCGCGCGCATACACCTCGCCGGCGTTCTCGGCGGGTGCCTTCCGTACCCGCCTGAGCTCCTCGCGCACGTCGGTGAGCTGCTGGTCGAGCAGCTTGTACATGGCGGAGACATGGGCCTGTTCCGCCTCGGTCTGACCTGCGTACCCGGCGTCAACCTGCGACAAAGTGGGCCTCCTCGTGGTGCGGTGTGCGTGCGATCCCCCGGCGCTGTCCGGGCCGGATCAGGCCGTGACGGCGTCCTTCGCGGCCACGGCCTGCGCGGTGCCGCCCGCCTCAGTACTGGCGGGCGGGGCGGGGATCGCGGCGGCGACCGCGGCCGCGACGAGGGCGACGCCGCAGCCGATCAGCAGGCCGACACGGAAGCCGTTCTCCGAGGGGAGGGGGTAGCCGCCCATGGTGACGGTCATCTGCGAGAGCACGGCGGCCACGACCGCGGCCGACACGGAGGTGCCCAGCGAGCGCATGAGGGTGTTGAAGCTGTTGGCCGACGCAGTCTCGGACAGCGGGACACCGCTCATGATCAGCGCGGGCATCGCGCCGTAGGCCAGGCCCACCCCGGCGTTGGCGACCAGGGTCGCGGCCAGCACGCCCCAGGTGGATCCCATCAGCGCGATCGAGAGGCCGTAGCCGACGGCGATGGCCAACGATCCGGCGATGAGCGTGACCTTCGGGCCGCGCGCGGCCGAGAGCCGACCGCCCAGCGGGGACACGGCCATCATCATCAGACCGCCGGGCGCCAGCCACAGGCCCATCGCCAGCATCGACTGCCCCAGGCCGTAGCCGGTGGCCTCGGGCAGCTGCAACAGCTGCGGCATGATCAGCGCCTGGGCGTACATGCCGAAGCCCACCAGCACCGACGCACCATTGGTCAGCAGCACCCGCGGTCGGGCCGTCACCCGCAGGTCCACCAGCGGGTCCGCGCTGCGCAGCTCCCACCGCCCCCACAGCAGCAGGATGGCTGCGGCGACGGTGAACAGGCCGAGGGTCCGGGCGCTGCCCCAGCCCCAGTCGCCACCCTTGGAGACCGGCAGCAGCAGGCAGACCAGCCCCGCCCCAAGGCCCAGGGCGCCGACGAAGTCGAAGCGCCCCCCGGCCACAGCGCGGGTGGCGGGGGCGGGCACCAGGGACCAGATCATCACGATGATGGCTACGGTCAGGACGCCGGCGCCCCAGAACAGCGCACGCCAGCTGGCGTAGTCGGCAACCGCCGCGGCGATGGGCAGGCCGAGGCCGCCGCCGATCCCCATGGACGCGCTGACCAGCGCGATCGCGGAGCCCAGACGCTGGGGCGGCAGGACATCGCGCAGCAGGCTGATGCCCAGCGGCACCAGGCCCATGCCCATGCCCTGCAGCGCCCGGCCGATGATCATCGGCACGACGGAGGAGGTCAGGGCGCACAGCACCGACCCGATCAGCAGCGGTATGCAGCAGGCCAGCAGCATGCGCCGCTTGCCCAGCAGGTCACCGAGGCGTCCGCTGATCGGCACGAACACGGCGGCCGAGAGCAGCGTCGCGGTGATGACCCAGGAGGCGTTGGCCGGGGAGGTGTGCAGCAACTGGGGCAGCTCGCTGATCAGCGGGGTCACCAAGGTCTGCATGATCGCGGCCACGGTGCCGGTGAAGGCGAGCGTGGCGACGATCCCGCCGGTGCGCGAAGTGGTCTGTTCGGGAGAGATGACAGGCTCCTCAGGGGTGCAGGGCCGACGACTGATGTGCACCATACACATGACGTGCATCACGCACAAAGATTGCGAATCGCACACAATGTGTGCCGCGCATAACGTGTTCACGCGACACATCTCTGTCATTCTTGAGACCGGACCCACGGAACTCGCAGGTCACCGCAGTAATGGGAAGGACATTCGCCATGGGCGGCCCCACGTATCTGGTCGAGCTCGAATACCTCGTATTCGGTCGGCATCGGTACCTCAGCGATACCGACAGCCGTCCCGCGGGCAGCCAGATGGAACGCAGCGTCTACATCCTGCTCAGCCGCATCGCGGCCCAGGGCCCGATGTCCATCGGCGAGCTCAGCGACGCCTTCGGCCTCGACGTCTCCACCCTGAACCGTCGCACCGCCGCCATAAAAAGCGCCGGCCTCGTCGACCGGATCCCCGACCCCGAAGGAGGCATGGCCCGCAAGTTCCGTATCACCGAAGAAGGCACCCGCCGCCTCACCGAAGAGCGCGAGGCCCATATCCGCGCCCTGGACCTCGTCATGGCTGACTGGCCAGAGGGAGAGATCGCCGCTTTCGCCGGCTACCTCCGCCGGTTCAACACCAGTATCGAACGCATCGACGGACGCACCTGGCCGCGCCCCTCACACCCCGACGAGACCTGACCCCGAGAGGCACCGGGCCGTGGCGCCCCACACGGCAAGCTCGCAGTCCCTTACGAGGCGACCGTCCTCGTAACAGCCATCAACGAGTGGCGGTGAACAGCACATTCGATACCGCATTAGGTGCACTGTCCCGGCGCATTGGCGGCTCGGCGCCGGTGACCCGACAGCATGCTCACGCCTTCCCCTCAGGGCGATCTCGTCGAGCAGTCCGCGAACGCGCTGCCCGATCCCGTCACGGGTGGCCGCCCGGCCTCGACACCCTGACCGGCGGGATCGGGCAACTGCCGGTCGAGGCGCCGCTTGCCGGGGAAGACGGGGCAGGTGTCGCCGCAGCCCATCCTGATGACGACTTCGGTCGCCTGCACGGCCTCGGGGGTGAGCACCTTGGGCACCTCGGCCGAGATATAGGCCGTCGGGGCCACCGCGTGAGCGCCGCGCCCGAGCACCAGTTGCGATCAGGCGGCCCCGGAGAAGGAGCTGGCGGGACGATGCGGAAGCCCCGGGAACTTTGCCCAGCGGTGCGTGCGCAATCTGACGGTACGGCGGACTCCTGGAAGCCACGTTTCCACACGGATCGGCGGCCAAAAGCACTACTCCACAAGCGTCGCGAACGACCGTGCCCCATCCATGCCCTTCAGCCCGGTCAACACCGGTCACGAGGGGCGCGACGGGACACCGCCGGACAATGAGGAAAGCATCATTTCCGCAGGTCAGAGCTGAACGATCGGCCCAGACCCCGTTGCTTCCCAAGCTCAGAGCGCGGGTTCGATTCCCGTCACCCGCTCCATAGCGAAGGCCCAGGTCGGAGACCTGGGCCTCTTGTCGTCCCGCGTTAGGCGCGCCTCGGCCGCGGGCAGCACGAAGCCGCCCAGGAGCAGCCGATGTCTCCGGAGCACGTTTGACCGCGCCCCGCGGCGCCCGCCCGGGCCGCCGCCTGCCGCACCCCAACCCCCGTATGAGGTACGGCAGTCAGCGGGATGTCGCCGGGGTCAGCGGCCCGGCAACACCAGAGCCCGCGGCTGGGTGAGCGGGACGGGCTGCTCCGCGAGAGTCTTCAGTGCGGGTGCGGCCGGGGGCGCGGACGGTCCCGGTTCGGTGCCCGGCTCGGCGGGCGCATCGTTGTCGCACATCGCCTTTGCCTGGAAGGCTCCGATCGCGGCGTCGATCGGCCCCGGCTTGACCCGCCCCGTCGCGTCGACCTGCTGGTACTTGGCGCGATTGAACCCGATCGTCATCTGGCGCTTGCCGTCGGGCGTCGAGTACGTCACCGTCTCGGCGCCCCACACCGAGCCGGTGTGTCCCCAGAAGCGCCCGCACACGGTGTCGATCGCACCGATGCCGAGGCCGTAGTGCATCAGCACATCGCCCTTTTCGTCCTTGGCCTCGACGGTGGTCTGCATCTGGCGGAGTTCGGCGGGGGCGAGCAACTTGCCGGTCAGCAGCACCCGGTAGAAGCCGTTCACGTCCTCCATTGTCGCGACCAGCGCCCCGGCGGTGCCGGCCCAGGAAAGGTCGTACGTGCTGTAGTCGCGGGCCGGGCTGATCAGCCCGAAGAAGGATTCGTACATCTTGGAGTGCGGCCCGGATATCCGTGCGGAGGCCGGGAAGTAGGTGTGCTTCAGCCCGGCCTTACGGATGACGTTGCGGGTGATGTACTCCTGAGGATTCTCGCCGGTGACCTTCTGGAGCAGCATCCCCGCGATGACGTAATTGGTGTTGGCGTAGGACCACTTCTCGCCGGGCTTGCCCGTGGGTGCCGCCTGCAGGCCGAAGCGGACCAGTTCCTCGGGGTCGAAGTGCCGGTAACGGTTGGCGTCGATGCTCTCGGTGCTCCCCTTGAGAAGGGAGGGAAAGGCGCCGGGTATGTAATCGGCGATGCCGCTGGTGTGGTTGAGCAGCATGCGGACGGTGATCTGCCGGCCGCGTTCACCGGGGACGAGGTCGGGGAGGTAGCGGGCGATGGGGGCGTCCAGATCGATCCGGCCCGCGCCGACCTGCTGCAGTACGGCGACGGAGGTGAACGCCTTGGTGATGCTGCCCACGCGCTGCCGCATCTGCGGCCCGACCGGGCGGTTGGTGGCGATGTCGGCGACACCGGCCGCGCCCCGCCATTCGTCCCGGCCCTCCCGGACAGCCGCGTAACTGCCGTACATACCTGCTGTGTGCAGCGCCGCCAGCCTCTCGTCCAGTGCCTTGTGGTCGAGATGGCCCGGGTGGGCCGTCGTTCCCGCGGCGGCGTGGGCGCCGGGCGCGGGGGCGGTTGCGGCCTGTGCGGGCACCGCCGCTGCCGTCAGAGAGAGCAGAACGGCCGTGGCGGTAGTGGCGACCCGGGTACGACGGCGGGCCGGGCGGGGCAGGGGCATGGAGTCTCCCGTGACAACTTCCTGTACTGCGGTCGATCACATAAGCGATCTTGGTCGTCTCGATTATCTCGACCGACCGCCGTCCCCGCCGTCCTCCCGCTGAACGACCCTTCTCATCAACACTGATGACATTTGTCAGGCTTCTACGAGGCCGAAGTGTGCATGCCTGAAGTGCGATTGCCGAACATGCGACTGCCGATCCGTGACGCCGGAACTGTGACTACCCGAACTGTGACTGCCGAATAGCGTGTTCGGGAATCGTGCGTGTCTGGAGTGCGCGTGGTGTCAAGCCGTCCTCGGTCCGCTGCCGCCGCGCCCTGGTGCCGGCCTGCGGCGTCACGCACCCCGCGCAGCCGGACCGGTTCATCACGGCGGTCTCCTGGAGGAGCAGCGAGGTATTGCAGCTTGGCTGCCTCCAGGTCCGGCGGGAAGCGGCACCTGCGTCTCACCCTTCGCGGCACTCCGCCCTGCTGGATGAGATCCAGCAGGGCGGAATTGACTAACAGGGTCCATCGTTCTGGGGGGGGCCGCACCAGTGGGAACGGTCAACCACGGCCAACGCTGATGGGGCAGTTGCGGGCCGATGAGTTCGACCGGTTCGTGGCGGCTCGGTGGTCGGCGTTGCTTCACCTGGCGCGGCTGTTCACCGGTGGAGACCGGCACCGGGCCGAGGATCTGCTGCAGGAAGCGCTTGTCAAACTGTGGTTTGCCTGGCCGAAGGTGGCCAATGAGGCGCCCGAGGCGTATGTGCGCAGGGTCTTGGCCCGTGCTGCGGCTCGCTCGGCACGGCGTCGCTGGTGGGGCGAGCACCCTGTGGACCAGCTGCCTGACCCGCCCGAGGTGGCAGATGAGACCGCTGCCGTGGACGAGCAGACCCGGTTGGAGGCCGTGTTGGCGTTGCTGCCGGCGCGGCAGCGGGCTGCGGTGGTGCTGCGCTACTACCAGGACCTGCCCGAGCGGGATGTCGCGGAGGCACTGGGCTGTCCGGTGGGTACCGCCCGTTCACTGACGGCACGCGGCGTTGCACGGTTGCGTCAGCTTCTGGCTGAGGCAGAGCCGGTGGAGTGAGGAGGGAGCCATGGATCACTTCGAGCAGGAGCTGGCGCGGATGATGCGCGACAGCCAGGAGGACACGCTCTATGAGGACCGGCACCGAGACCGGCTGCAGGCTGGCGTTCGCGCACGCCGGCGGGCTCGAGCGGCCTGGACGGCCACGGGATCAGTACTGACCGCTGCCGGGCTCGGAGTCGGACTGATGGTCCTGCCAAGCTCCTTCGCTCAGGACGGCCCCACCGGCCCTCAGCGCCGCCCCGGCACCCCCGCCGAATCGGTCCCGTCGACACCCCGCTCCGTGCCCAGTGCCACGAAGGCGCCGATGCCGACCTGCACGTCAACCACCCGGCCGGTGCCTACGCCGTATCGCTCCTCGCCCCCCGAGCCTCCGATGCCCACCCGCACCTCACCCCCCAAGCCGGTTCCGATGCCGACCTGCGCCTCAACCACCGGTCCGGTGCCGATGCCGTACCGTCCCTCAACCGCCGAGCCGGTTCCGACGCCGGCACAAACCTCGACCGCCAGGTAGCGCCCTGGCCGCATTCAAGCGGTCCCGCTGGGTGTGTACGGAAGCCCAGTGCCCGTACACCTGGGCGAGAGAGACGGCGACTTCGTTTGCGCGCACCGCACCCTGCGCAACCAAGTCGGCCACGGGGTCCTGCCTCAGAACCCGCCGTGCGGGCGAACTCCGCACAGTACAGCCGCTTACGTATTCGTCGATCCTCAAGACCGTCGCCCCCCTGCCCTGAAAGTGGCGGGAGGCGCAGGAGGCACCGTGCTCACCGCGTTCGCCCGAGCGTTCAAGACGCCCGACCTGCGCAAGGAGCTGCTGTTCACATTGGGCATCATCGTGCTCTACCAGATCGGAGCGCACATCCCGATCCCAGGGGTGAACTACGCGAACGTCGAGTTCTGCATGGAACGGCCCCACGCCGACAGCGGGTTGTTCGGCCTGGTGAACATGTTCAGCGGTGGAGCGCTGCTGCAGATCACGATCTTCGCGCTGGGGATCATGCCGTACATCACGGCGAGCATCATCCTCCAGCTGCTGACCGTCGTGATCCCGCGACTCGAGGCCCTCAAGAAAGAGGGCCAGTCCGGCCAGGCGAAGATCACCCAGTACACCCGCTATCTGACCGTGACGCTCGCCGCCGTAGAGGGCACCGCCCTCGTAAATGCCGCCCGCGCCGGTTCGCTCTTCCAGGGCTGCACGCGCCACATCGTGCCCAACGGCTCGGTCTTCACCACCATCACGATGGTCATCACGATGACCGCCGGCACCTGCCTGACCATGTGGCTCGGTGAGCTGGTCACCGACCGCGGTATCGGCAACGGCATGTCGATCCTGATGTTCATCTCGATCGCCGCCCGCTTCCCGAGCGCGCTGTGGCAGGTCAAGCTCCAGGGCGAGCTCGCCGGCGGCTGGATCGAGTTCTTCGCGGTGATCGCGGTGGGCCTGGCGATGGTCGCCCTGGTGGTCTTCGTCGAGCAGGCTCAGCGGCGGATCCCGGTGCAGTACGCGAAGCGCATGATCGGGCGCCGGTCCTACGGCGGTACGTCCACCTACATCCCGCTCAAGGTGAACCAGGCGGGTGTGGTTCCCGTCATCTTCGCGTCATCGCTGCTCTCCCTCCCGGCGCTCATCGCACAGTTCAGCGGGTCGAAGGCGGCATGGGCGACCTGGATCGCCACCACCTTCACCAAGGGGGACCACCCCGTTTACCTCGCCGCGTACGTCTTGCTCATCGTGTTCTTCGCCTTCTTCTACGTCGCTATCAGCTTCGACCCCGAAGAAGTCGCCGACAACATGAAGAAGCACGGTGGCTTCATCCCGGGCATCCGGGCTGGTCGCCCGACGGCCGAGTACCTCAGCTACGTGCTCAACCGGATCACGTGGCCGGGCTCGCTGTACCTGGGGCTGATCGCGCTCGTACCAACAATGGAGTTGGTGCTCTTCCACGCGAACCAGAACTTCCCGTTCGGCGGGACGAGCATCCTCATCATCGTGAGCGTGGGCCTGGAGACCGTGAAGCAGATCGAGAGCCAGCTTCAGCAGCGCAACTACGAAGGATTCCTCCGCTGATGCGAATCGTCCTCGCCGGACCCCCGGGGGCCGGCAAGCGAAGGGTTCATCCACTGCGTAGGGACGGGCATACCGGTCGTCGCGGGTTCCATTCCCGTCACCCGCTCCATAGTTGAGGCCCAGGTCGGCGACCTGGGCCTTGTTCGTTGTCCGGAACTCTTGCGGGATGGCGTGCCCTCCGCGTGCCCTATCCGCGGCAGGGGTTCCGGCGGATCTGCCGCTCACCACCAGCCGCGACCAGGAGGCACCGAAACGAGGTGTCCCAGATGTGCGCGGAGGGGAGGTCGATGACGGCATTCTCCGGGTCGTCGGCGTAAACGAAGCCCCGGTAGCGGAAGCGCAGGGCCCGCTACCGGGGGAGTTGGGCATGGATAGTTTTGCCGGTCCCTGGGGCGGGGGTGATGGCCAGGTGGCTGGTGAGGTGGCGGATCATGTGCCAGCCGAAGCCACCGCTGCCACCGTTGAGGTCAGGCGTGCGTTCTCGGGGGGCCGCTGAGCTGAGGTCGCTGACCGCGGCGGTCAGCGTGTCCGGGCCGGCAAAGAGTTGGAGGGTGTACCGGCCGCCGCCGTGGCGCACGGCGTTGGTGGCGAGTTCGGAGACCACCAGGAGGAAAGCGTCCGCGCGCTCGGGGTCCGGTACTGGTGTGAGGTTGTCAGTGAATGATCGGGCCGCCACGCGGGCCCGGTGAATGCTTTCCGGGCTTTCGCCCCGCACCACGGTCGGCACGGGGTGAGGGGCGCTGATGATCTTCGTACCGTTCATGCGTGTACACCCCACCTGTGACCCGTTGCGCCTTTTGCCGTGGCAGGCAGTGTGCCCGCCCCTTCGGTTCCCACACCTCGGCAACGCGCTTCCCAGTGCAGTTTCCATCAGGCGTGGACGACAGAAGCGCGACCATCACCTTCGCAGAAAACCTGTCATGTCGGCAGTAGACATGCGCCGCCTCGGGGGTTAGGCTTTTCGTCGTAGCCAAGAGATCGAAAGGCGCGGCAGAGGTCGAACTGCCGCGCATGCAGTGCCAGAAGAGGCACGGCAGTGGAGCCGCGGGGCCAAAGGGTATGCAGGTGGGCCCCGCGACTGACTGCCGGGCCTGGTGGCGGCCCCTGGGGCCGCGAGCAGGATCCGCAGTAGCAAGCAGGTCAGCAGAAGGAAGAGAAGGAGGCAGACGCCATCAGGATCGCCCGGGCGAGGAAGTGAGTCCGCCCGGGTACCGCAGGCCCCGGATTGGAAGGTGGTCCCCGGTCACGCATCCGCGATCCCCGCACTCCCCGCCCTCTCCCGGGCGACGGTGCGGAAACAGAAGGCCGGCATCGCAGTAGCCGGCAGATGGTGTTCAAATCCCTCGGGGCCCTGGTGCGTGTTCGGCACCAGGGCCCCACGATGCATTCCCCGATCAGAGGTGCAAATGACCGCAGAAAACTCTCACGACCGTCTCAACGACGAGGACTACCCCGCCTACACCATGGGGCGAGCCGCCGAAATGCTCGGCACCACCCCCGCCTTCCTGCGGGCCCTCGGTGAAGCGAAGCTGATCACGCCTTTGCGTTCCGAGGGCGGTCACCGCCGCTACTCCCGCTACCAGTTGCGTATCGCCGCACGCGCCCGCGAACTCGTCGACCAGGGAAACCCCGTCGACGCCGCCTGCCGCATCATCATCCTCGAAGACCAGCTCGACGAAGCTCGGCGCATCAACGAAGAACTGCGCATTTCATCCTCCGGGCCCCGCCTCAAGACCGACATCTGAACTCCGCCGTCAGCCTGACGCCAACCGGGCCGAGCACCACGGTCGAGGTGTCCCTGATCTCGCGGCAGCGTCCGAGGCTTCGCGCCTCATCGGGGCCGGGTGGGCCATCGGGGCCGGGTGGGCCATCGGGACACGGGACAGACGAGGCCCACGAGCCCGGACACCGCGGTGGTCAGCAGGCGGCAAGGGAAATGGCGAGGTAGTGCGTGGTGAAGCCTGCCACGAAGCTTCGGCTTCAGCGGCTCCACCAGGTCGGCCGCCCGCTCCACCAGAGCAGCAGCCGGGTGAGAGCCCTCCCCCGGGCCTGTCACGGTGCGCTCCGCTGGGTTGGCCCGCTGGAGCACGTTCTCCCCTCACCGGGGCGAGGGGCGCACTTCCGGATTCGGCGGCTTCGCGGGACACAGCTTCCGCCCTCCTTCGGACTGTTGGGCCTCCACCGGGTAGCCACGGCAGGAGTCTCCCGCAACAGCGTTTGGGGAGGTCTGCACCGGACCGCGGGGCCTGCTTGCCGGGCATGGACTGTCACCACGTCGCCGGCAGGGTGGAGTCGGAGCAGAGCAATCAGTTGAGAAACCTTGGGCTGTTCCGACCCCTGAGGTGGCCGCTGTGGGCGGATTCTCTGCCCACAGCGGTGCGGTCAGGCCTGGGCCGGGTGCCCCAGCAAGGCCGAGGCCGTCTCCAGTGGTGTGAGATTGGTCGGTGGCACGAGCGCGGCAGCCGGGCGGCACACGAAGCCGAGGCGGCTCAGGGCTCGGGTCACTTCACCCGCGGAGAAGTCACGGCGGTCCTGCCGGGTGATGATCTCCCCGACCTGCTTGACGGGGTAATGGTGGCGTCCGATGAGCACGGACTCACCCGTGACGGGTTCGGGTTTGATGCCCTTCATCGCATCCTGCACCTCGGTCTTGAGCAGGTCGAAGGGGAAACGGGCGATGACGACGCGCATAGTGCCTCCACAAGGTCGAAGAGAAGCCGGAAACGGATCGCCGGCCCGGGCGGAGAGGGGTCAACAGGTGAGGACGACGACGCCCAGGGCGTGCCCGTCCTCACCGATCACGGGTGAGGCCCGCAGCGCGCGTTGGCGCATGGCGCGTTCCGCGTCGCGTACAGACATCACGGGCGAAGTGAAGGGCCCACGGTCGTAGGTGAGGTCCCGCAACCGGGTCTCCTCGGTGTACCAGGAGCCTTGGTGGTGGGCTGTCATCTCGGAACGGGTGATCAGGCCCGTGCACCGCCCGTCCTCGTCACGGACGAGGAGATGGTCGGCACGGGCCCCGATGAGGACGGACAGCGCCAGGTCGACGATCATGTCGTCGCCGACCTGTGGTCCCGGCGACGACATGACGTCGCCGGCTACCTTGCCGGAGCAGTCCGCCTGGGGGTAGCTCTGAAGCATCAACGGCAGTCTCCGTGACGAGGGTGATCCGGCAAGCTGAGCGTGATCGTCCGGGACCGGCCTAGGCGGCCGGGGCCGAGGGGGTCTGCCGCGCAGTCGGTGTCGCGGTTCGGGATGATCCGGCGGCACGGCGAGCCTGGGCGGGGCGGCTGCGGCGGCCGCGCGTGGAAGAGCCGCTGCGCTTGGCGCGTTCCACGACCGGTGCAGCGATGGTGACCGGGATACCGGACGGTGCCTGGGCGCCGGTGATGCGGCTCAGTTCGGCCTCGCCGGAGCGTACCTGGGTGGACTGCGGGGTGATGCCCGCGTCCGCCATCAGGCGATTCATGGTGCGGCGCTGGTTGGGCAGGACGAGGGTGACGACGCTGCCGGACTCGCCGGCGCGGGCGGTGCGTCCCCCGCGGTGCAGGTAGTCCTTGTGATCGCTCGGCGGGTCGACGTTGACGACGAGGTCGAGGTTGTCGACGTGGATGCCGCGGGCCGCGACGTTGGTGGCCACCAGGACGGTGACATGCCCGGTCTTGAACTGGGCCAGAGTGCGCGTGCGCTGGGGCTGGGACTTGCCACCGTGCAGGGCCGCGGCACGGACGCCGCTGTTCAGCAGGTGTTTGGTGAGGTTGTCCACGGCGTGCTTGGTGTCCAGGAACATGATCGACCGGCCTTCGCGGGCCGCGATCTCGGTGGTGGCGGCGTGCTTGTCGGCACCGTGAACGTGCAGCACGTGGTGCTCCATCGTGGTGACCGCGCCCGCCGAGGGATCGACGGAGTGGACCACCGGGTCGGTGAGGTAGCGCCGGACCAAGAGGTCCACGTTGCGGTCCAGGGTGGCCGAGAAGAGCATGCGCTGCCCCTCGGGCCGGACCTGGTCGAGCAGGGCGGTGACCTGAGGCATGAAGCCCATGTCGGCCATCTGGTCGGCCTCGTCCAGCACGGTGATGGCAACCTGGTTCAGTCGGCAGTCGCCGCGCTCGATGAGGTCCTTGAGCCGTCCCGGCGTGGCGACGACCACTTCGGCCCCACCGCGCAGTGCGCTGGACTGCCGGCCGATCGACATCCCGCCGACGACGGTGGCCAGCCGCAATTTCAACGACCGGGCGTACGGGGTGAGTGCGTCGGTGACCTGCTGGGCCAGCTCCCGGGTGGGGACCAGGACCAGGGCCAGCGGCTGACGGGGCTCGGCGCGCTGTCCGGCGGTGCGGGCCAGCAGGGCCAGACCGAAGGCCAGCGTCTTACCCGATCCGGTGCGTCCGCGGCCGAGAACGTCGCGTCCGGCCAGCGAGTTCGGCAGCGTGGCGGCCTGGATGGGGAACGGGGCGGACACACCTTCCGCGCTGAGGGCCGCCAGCAGCGCCGACGGCATGTCCAGCTCGGCGAACCTCTCGGCCGGGGGCAGGGCGGGAGTGTGGGTGACGGGCAGGGCGAACTCTCCCTGCAGTGCCGCGGGACGCCGTCCGGGGCCCCCGGAACGGCCCGTGCCCGCGCGGTTCGGCCCACCGGAGCGGTAGCCGCCGCGGCCTGAGCCGGACGAGCCGGCAGAGCGGGAGTAGCGGTCATTCGTGCGAGCTGTGCGGTTCATGGAGAACCTTCCTCGATGCGGTACGTCGAGGAATTCCCGGCGGCAATGAACCGCACACAAAGAATCGCAAGAACGAACCGATGAAATGAGATGAAACGAAGCGGGGCGGAACTACGTCGACCCCGCACGCCGAAGCGGGACCGGAAACGCCGCAAAGAAAAGCGGGACAGTTGCCAGATCGCGAATCCGGGCGGATTGCCCGCCGTGTCATAGCGGTCGGGAAGTCGAACTGGCTGCCCACATACCGCTTGCGTGGCCCGTTGTGGGGCACACGGGAAATACCGAAAAGCAACGAGCTGGGGCCCGCACCCAAGGTGCGGGCCCCAGCTACGGTGTACGCGTCAGCGTCAGGCGGGAACGATGTTCTCGGCCTGCGGGCCCTTCTGGCCCTGCGTGACGTCGAAGTTCACCTTCTGGCCTTCCTGCAGCTCACGGAAGCCCTGGGCGGCGATGTTCGAGTAGTGGGCGAAGACGTCGGCGCCGCCACCCTCCTGCTCGATGAAGCCGAAACCCTTTTCCGCGTTGAACCACTTCACGGTGCCAGTAGCCATGTCATATCTCCTTCGGGGCAGTGCCCGGAACCCACACCGTGCGGGCTCCGTGTCGCTGCGTTGATTGCCCGTCCGGAAATAAACACCGGAAATACGAAAGCGCTCCGCCTGTACGACAGCGAGCACGCTTGAAGTCTTGGGAACCACAACTGCAACTGGGATCGACGGTAGCACGGTACCGGCGGCCATGCGCGGCGCATGATCCCGACGCTTTCGAGAGGGTAAAAAACCCCTACCGCAGCAGCGGCCATTTCTGCAGTTGCGGCATGAGATATTCAGCATCGGCGCTCACCCCTATTCGACGGAAATGCGTCGACCTCAACGGCTGCCGTCCAGGCTCCGCAGGCAAGGGAATCCTGACGGGAAGCAGTTGCCTCCCGAAGACGCCCATGCCCTCCGCGTGCCTCAACGGGCGGTAAAGCACGGTCAACACGGGCCCCCACTGACCTTCTTCGCTCTGCCTCGCAGTCCACGTTTACGCAGGTCAGACGCACAATGAGGCATGCACGCCCCAGAGATTCCCAAGCTCAGAGCGCGGGTTCGGTTCCCGTCACCCGCTCCAAAACGTGCGCCCCAGGTCAGTGGCCTGGGACTGGTTTGCTGAGCACAACAGCGCCCGGACCGGTGCCCGGAAGCGGGGAAAGCGGTCACGGCCAGGGTGGCCACCCCCCACAGGAGTCACCCCGGCCGTGATCGCGTCGTAGGGCGCTCGCGCGCCCGTATGCGGTTCTGCGTCGCGGGGCGCCGTCGCGTTACCCGGCCGAGCGATACGTCCAAAGATGGGGCCCTGTGTGCAACGTCCAGTGGGGCCGGCCAAAGGTCCGGATGCCCTCGACGCCGGAGAGCGAAGGGCCCGCCTTAAGCTTTGCGCTTCAACTATCCCGCCTGCCCGTTCGGCGGGGCCTCTTGTCACTCCGTGAGGGAGACACATGCGCAAGCGCGCTGCCTTTGCCGTGCTCACCGCCGTCGCCGCGCTGGCCGGCTTCGCCATCCCCGGTGCCTACGCGGGCGAGGGCCAGCGGGAGGTCGAGATAAGCAATGTCGTCCTCGACGGTGGCAAGAACGTCGTGGTCGACACCTACGACAAGACGGTCACGGTTTCGGGAACCTTCACCCACCCCTCGGGCATCCAGGACGCGGACTTCGTCCTGTGGCGGGGACCGGACGGCGCGAACCCCTACGCGACCTACGACGACCGCATCATCTCGAACGAGTACTACGTCCACGCGGACTGCGTCGCCTCCAGTGCCACGACCTCCACGTGCTCGCAGACGTTCACCTTCGAGCCGGACTGGACGCTGGCGAACACCGACGCCGGCACCTGGAAGGTCAGTGTGCAGGGGGTGGCCAACGACGACAGCGGGACCCACACGGCGGACTACACCACGACCCGCTTGCAGCGGCACGCCGAACTGACCGTGAACGCGGGCCCGGAGCCGGTCGCCAAGGGCAGGACTCTCACGGTCACCGGCAAGCTCACCCGGGCCAACTGGGACACCCTCGACCACCGGGGCTACACCAGCCAGCCGGTCCGGCTCCAGTTCCGCAAGGCGGGCACCACGACCTACACCACCGTCAAGACCGTGAACACCTCCAGCACCGGCGGCCTCACGACGACGGTCGCCGCCTCGGAGGACGGCTACTGGCGCTGGAACTTCGCCGGGACCTCCACCACCCCGGCCGTCAAGGCGACCGGTGACTTCGTGGACGTGCAGTAGCCGCCCGCCGGGCAGACCTCTCACGGCGGCGAGGCCGTCGGCGGCAGGTGCGGCAGGTGCGGTGCGGTACGCAGCTGGACCGTATTAGTCGTCTGTTAGTGGAACGCCAACTCGGTCTTCGAAGCTGATGATCGTCCGGGAGCAGGACGAGAGAACACAGCTACAGGAGATCCGATGAGCACCGCCACCTTCACCCAGCGCTTCCGCGGCCGCGCCGGCCGCCGCCTCGCCACCGCGATCGTCGCCGCGGCGGCGCTGGGCCTGGGGGCCACGGCCTGCGGGGAAGGCACCGGGGCTGCGGGCGGCGGCGGTTCCTCGGACTCGTCGGCCGCGTCCGACGCACAGCACGCACCGGACGCGGCCCAGCCCACCAGCGGATCCACCTCGGGCCAGTCCGGTTCGCAGGGTCAGAACGGCTCGAAGGGCCAGCCCGGTTCGCAGGGCCGGAACGGCGGCAAGTCCGCCACGAGTGGCGGCGGGTCCGGCTCCGACGGGGGCGGCGTCGCCCACGCGGGCAACCGCCGCACACTCGTCGGCACGCTGGAGTACCTCGCGCCCGGCAAGCTGATCGTCAAGCCCCAGGGCGGCGGCACGGACCAGGCATTCTTTGTCGCCAACGCCACCACGGTCCTCGGCGCGGCCGCGATCTGCTCCGGTGACTCGGGCAGCGTGTCCATCGGCGGGGACGGCTACGGCACCTCGAAGTGCACCGTGGAGCAGCTGGAGAAGGCCGCGAAGACCGGCAGCGTGACCGTCCGCGTCACCATGGACACCAAGTCCGGCGCCGCCGAGACGGTCGAGGAGAAGTACCACCCGTAACCCCCCCGTAAGCCTCTCCGTGGCTACTGCTCGGCGGCGGTGCTGACGGGCGAGAGCGAGCGGAAAGAGACCCGTCCCGGCCGGCTCGGCGCGGAACGCGGACTGAGCGTCTGCGAGCGGATGCTCGACCAGCACGGCTTCGAGCCCGTCCGTGAGACCCCCACCCAACGACCACGCTCGACGGGCGAGCGGTGTGGGAGATACGCCAGTTCGCCAATCCCGGCGTCCCTTTGATGTGGCTGGGCCTGCCCCTGTGCGTGGTTGCCGCCTTCTTCTTGATCCGGCGCGCCGTGCGCGGGACGCTCCAGCACCATCACGCCCCCGTGATCGAAGCGACCATGCGGACCCTGACCAAGGCGCTTCCCGTCATTCTCGCGGCAGCGGCCGTACTGGCCGTCGCGATCGGCTACTTCGCGGACTTCGCGGTCGGGACGTACCAGCTCTTCTTCATCGTCCCCGTGGCGCTGGCCGGAATGATCGGTGCCGCCGCGGCCGGCGCCGCCTGGGTCCGAAACCGCACCTGCCCGCCGGTGACCGCCGGCAGCTGAACCCCGTCACTCAGGGGACACGGGGCGGGCTGCGCCCCCTGAGCTCGGCGAGGCGCCGTCAGAGGCGTCGCAGCCAGGCGGCTGCGCCATGGCCGACGGCCAGGTAAATCAGCGCGGGGAGGCCGTAGTTGAAGAAGACCCGCAGCCCTTCCGTGTCCATCATGAAGATGTCCTGCGACCAGCCGGCGAGCCAGTCGGCCATACCGTGCACGAAGTCGACGAAGACATTCGCATGATTGGCTTCGAGCAGATACAGCAGGATCCACAGCCCGAGAAATGCCGCGGCGATATCCGCGAGGCTGTGAATGATCAAAGCGAGTCGGTCCGCTCCGACACCTCTCCGGTTTCCTCGCCCACTCCCCCTGCTGCTTTGGGGGGCCGGAGGCGGAGCGGCGTGGTACGGGTCGGCGGGGCCGGGAGGGTACGGCGAGGGTGAATTGCTGGGATACGGAGCCTGCGCCCCGATATTCGGCAGCGGAGCCGTATCACCGGCCTCCGGCGAGTGTGCTCCGCCGTGGTAGGGAGAGTTTGAACTGGGGCCGTATGGACGATTTTGCGGCGTGCCGTCATTGAGGTAGCTCACGGTGCCGCGCATTTCCCGTTGACCGATTCCGAAACTCCCTTCACGGCTAATTCACATCGTTGTCCTCGGTCCGCCACTTCGCAGTCGGCAGGCCGATGGCGCGGGCGGCCCGGCTGGGGGCCGCCCGTGCCACGCACGGCGACTTGAAGCGGGGGGGGACCGCAAACATCAAGGCACCGCGCGACCGAAAACGATCGGCACCACCCACTGCGGCGCGCCGCGCGAAAGTGTCACACCCGGCTGCGGCGCCGGGCCGCCGTGCAGGCCCCGACGACGCCGAGGATGGAGCCGCGCACGGCGTCCCGGCACGGCCCGCTAGGCCACGGCGAGAGCGGCGGACTCCACCGACGTCTCCACCGCGGAGCGCACGGCGGAGGGCAGGCGCCCGCTATACCGAACCCTCCTGCCCCCCGGCTTCATTAGCCGCGTACGGGTGGATGAAGCACCTCGCATCGAATGGCGTGAACCAGCGATCGACGTCCAACGCCCCGCCTTCTGACGTCATTGCGTCGGTTTCCCCGTCGCCATCACCGGCCGTCTCGTACCGCAGCTCGTAACCGAATTCTTCCAGCATCTCATCCGCAAAGGATTCCCAGGCGGCGGCGACCCCGTCGCTCAAAAGGCCGTAGCCATCCAGTACCACCCCGGCCTCCCGCAGCAGGAAATTCAGCAGGAATTGCTCGGCCACACAGCCCAATTGCACGAAGTCGTCGCGGGTGAGGCGAGCGGTGAGTGAGACGGCGGTGACGAGGAAGCGGCGGGCGAAGAGGACGGTGTACTGCGCGGCGAACTGTTCCGGCAGATCATCGAGGTACCAAAGGAGACCGTCGCATTCCTCGACGGATTTCTTCGCTTCGCTGAGCGTCTGCACATCGTGGAAAAGCTGGTCCACCAGGAGATCGATGGCGTACACCAATGCCCCGGCGGCCAGTTCCGCGTGTTCCCGGTCGACGCCGGACTCTTCGTCGTCCTCGCACCAGCCGAAGGAGTCGAGTCCGAATGCGGTGAGGCGGGGCGCCATGGCGCGGACCGTGACGCGCATCGCTTCGACCTCTTCGTCGGGAAGCCGCACGGCAGTGGCCTCGGCCCGCGCCTCAGCGTGTTGAGCAGCGCGTACCACCGGATCGGCCGGCGGCGCGTCCGGGCCGTCCGCGGCATCCAGACTCTGCTGAGCGAATTCCGGGTGCAGCTCGACCTCGCACTTGGTGATCTGCCATTCGCTGAGCAACTCCGACTGCTCCAGGATCTCGCCCACGACTTCCCGCATGGCGTCCTCGGCGACCTCCAGGGCAGGCGCGTCCACGAACAGCTTCAGCAGGACCCCACCGGGGTGAGCGGCCAGGATGGAATCGAAGATCTCGATTTCCACGTCGTCCGGCCCCTCGACGGCCTCGATCGCATCGAGGCCCTTCCGGAGCAGGAAGATGACGCCCTCCCGCTGAAGAGCGTCCAGTTCCGCTGCACCGGCCGGAAGGCGCGTGTCCACGCTCACCACATATGTCACGCGGCCCATCGTGCCGGAGCGCCACTGCTCAGCGCGCGGGAATTCGTTCTCTTCCACCGTCGGGATCTGCGGCTGCCCGGCGGCACTTTCCGTTTCCGATGCCGTCAGTCCGTGGCGGTCACCGTTCCTGTCACCTTCGCCTCCCACTCGATGCGATGGAAGTGCAGCGGGCGGAGGGTTTCCGCAAGGCTGGGGAACGCCGGGACGGGAGCGTCGCTCTTGCCGGACTTGACCTTGTTGACGGCCGCGGCGTTGCGGCCGATCGCCTCCACACGCCGGCGGCGCAGGGCCTCGTAGGCGGCGAACGCCTCGCCCGGCGACGGCAGATCGCGCAGGCAGCGGGCCAGTTCGACCGCGCTCTCGATGGCGAGCGAGGCGCCCTGCCCGGAGCTGGAGGAGGGGGCGTGCGCCGAGTCCCCGACCAGCACCATCCGGCCGCGGTACCAGTGCGGTACGGACGGCATGCGCTCCATCCGGCCGACCACCATCAGGTCGTCGGGGCCGGTGTGCCGCAGCAGCCGCTCGCCCGGGACATGACCGGTGTAGAGATCGCGTAGCCTGCCCAGCCACTCGGCGCCGGGTACCCGCGCCAGGTCGGCCGGGCTCGGCGGGGTGTCCGTGGGCAGACCCGCGAACCAGATCATCCGCCCGTCCGGGCCCTGCCAGTAGCCCATGAAGGCGCGGCCGAACGCGAAGTACATGGTGCCCGGTGCGGCCCCGGCCGCACTGCCCACCGCGGCGTAGCCGCCGAAGCTCAGCACGCCGCCGTACTCGGGACCGGGTGCGTGCGGGTCGATGACGGTGCGGACGGTGGAGCGGATGCCGTCGGCGCCGATCAGGATGTCGGCGGTCGCGGAGGTCCCGTCGGCGAAGTGGGCGGTGACGCCCTCGGGGGTCTCCTCGGCGGCGACCAGCCGCTTGCCGTACGCGAACCGGATCCCGGCGGCGGCCGCGTGGTCGGTCAGCGCACGGTAGAGCCGGTCGCGCGGCAGCGTCAGTGTGGCGGGCAGTTCCGGGAAGCCGCCGAAGCCGGTGAGCTGATTGCCGAGGCCGTCTGCCATCACCATGCCGGGCACCGGCTGTCCGAGGGCCGTCACCGCCGCGTCGGCACCGACCGCCGCCAGCGCCGCCTGCCCGTTCGGCGCCAGCCCCAGCCAGGCCCCGACGCCGTCCGCCGCACTCGGATACGCCTCGTGGACCGTCGCCGCGATGCCCGCCTTGCGCAGCGCGAGTGCCGTGACCGGGCCCGCCACACCTCCCCCGATGACCAGTGCCGACCGTACGCCGGAGCCGTGGCCGTGGTTGTCGCTCATAACCCCTCCCATGGGTCATGTGGATGCGCCGTATGAACGCCGCACCCATAGTGGCAAATGAACTAGTAGCAATGCAACTAGTTCTCCATTGCCTACGATGCCTGCATGACCGCCTCCGTGAAGAGCTCGCCGCTGGGACTGGCCGTGCTGGCGCTGCTGCACCACCGGCCGCTGCACCCCTACGGCATCCAGCAACTGCTCAGGCAGTGGGGCAAGGAGCAGGTCGTCAACGTCGGCCAGCGGGCCGGGCTGTACCGCACCATCGAGCGGCTGCAGACCGGCGGGCTGATCACCGTCCGGCAGACCGAGCGCGACCAGCAGTACCCCGAGCGGACCGTCTACGAGGTCACCGAGGAGGGCCGGGCGGTCACCCGTGAATGGCTGGAGCAGATGCTGGCGGTGCCCAAGGCGGAGTTCCCCGTGTTCCCGGCGGCGCTGTCGAACATGCTGCTGCTCAGCCCGGACGAGGCGGCACCGATCCTGGAACGACGGGCCGCGCGGCTCGCCGGCGAACGCGCCGAACTGGAGCGGCAGTCCGCCGAAGCCCCCACAGGGCTGCCGCGCATCACACTGATCGAGAACGAATACCGGCTCGCCGTCCTCGTCGCCGAGGAACGCTGGCTGCAGGGAGTGCTCAGCGATCTGCGGGACGGCAGCCTGACCTGGTCCCCGGAGATGCTCGCCGCGTTCCAGGAGGCGTCCGCATCGGGTTCGGCTGCGACCTGACGGGGCGTGGGAGGCGCGGGTTTTAGCGGAGGCGGGCCGATTCGGCGGCGCAGGCCTCCGCGCCATGGTGATGCAGTAGTTGAGGCCCAGGTCGGGGACCTGGGCCTCGTGCGCTGTCCGGAGCGGCTCAGGCTCGGCAGATGATCTCGCCGTGCAGGACGCTCAGCCAGCCGTCCGGGTCGGCGGCCCAGGTGCGCCAGGCCGCCGAGATGCGGCGCAGATCGTCATCGGTGGCGAGGCCGTCGCGGCGGGCCTGGTCGGCGATGGCCGAGTCCAGGATGCGGTCGGCCCACATCCCGCCCCAGTGGGCGCGGTCCGCGTCGTCGGCGTGACACCAGGTGCTGGCGCTCGGGGTGATGTCGGTGAACCCGGCGGCCCGCGCCCAGGCCGGCAGGCGCCGCCCGGCGTCCGGCTCGCCGCCGTTGGCCCGTGCGCACCGCTGGTAGAGGTCCATCCACTCGTCCAGGGCGGGCAGTTGGGGGTACCACACGAACCCGCGGTAGTCCCCGTCCCGGGCCGCCACGATGCCGCCCGGCTTGCACACCCGGCGCATCTCGCGCAGCGCCTGGACCGGGTCGGCCACATGCTGGAGCACCTGATGGGCGTGGACCACGTCGAAGGTGTCGTCGGCGAACTCCAGCGCGTGCACATCGGCGGTGCCGAACTCGATGTTTTCCAGGCCGCGTTCGGCGGCGACCTGCGCCGCCGACTCCACCACGCCCGCCGCCGCGTCGACGGCGGTCACCCGGCCGGGGGCGACCAGCTCGGCCAGGTCGGCGGTGATGGTGCCCGGCCCGCAGCCGACGTCCAGGAGCCGCGCTCCCGGACGCAGATGGCCGAGCAGATACGCCGCGGAGTTCTGCGCGGTGCGCCAGCGGTGCGAGCGCAGTACCGATTCATAGTGTCCGTGGGTGTACGTGGCCATACCCGTCTCTCCCCTCGTCCTGCCCGGCCGGGGGCCGTTGGGTCACGGCCGATGGACACCGGCACCGGGCCACGCCGTCGTCATCCGTCCCCGCGGTCGCGGGCCGGCGATACGGCAAGCCCCGGAAGACGTGGGGCCGCCGTGACGGTTATGGACGACTTTAGAATGCGTCTCGGGATCTGGGAATCGCATCTCGTAGTGTGGACAACAGTTGTGGCCGCAGAGGGCAGGCAGCCCTTCCTGCCTCGCGTCTGAAGGCACCGCCCGGCTTCCGGCTGGGAATCCGGTGGCGTCAGGCGCTGTTGGAGCGGACGTGGTTCTTGATCACGCATGCGGGAGGCGCGGTGCGCGTGGCGCCACCCGGATGGAATTCCTCAAGAACCACGGCGCGTATGACGACGTCCCCTTCGACTCCTGTTGGAGCGGATGCGCGCCGAGCACCCCAGGGGTTCGCCGATCGCGGCGCGGTGGCGGGCAGCGGGGCACCGGCCGATGAGCCCCCGGCCCGACCTACACCGGATGGAGAGGACTTACTTCCACCATGGCCTGGATCTACTTATCCCTCGCGGTCGTCTTCGAGATCGTCTTCGCGCTCGGCGCGAGCGCCTCCCACGGCTTCACCAAGCTGAAGATCTCCCTGATCACCGTGGTCGGCGTCGTGGGCGGCATCTACTTCATCAGCCTTGCCCTCAAGACGCTGGATGTCGGGGTCGGCTATCCGATCTGGACCGGGGCCGGGGCGGTCGGCACGGTGATCTTCGGAGCACTGATCTTCAAGGAGAAGATCACGCCGGCCAAGGTGGTCTGCTTCATCGCCATCATCGGCGGGGTCGTCGGTCTCAAGTCGCTGGCGGGAGTGTGACGATGACCAGGGAGAACGCGGGCGCGGAGAAGAAGCAGAGCCTTCCGGTCGCCTGGGCCTGGCTGTTGGTCGCCGCCGTCTTCGAGGTGATCTTCGCGCTCGGCTCGGCCGCGAACGGCGGCTTCACCAAGCTGGTGCCGTCCGTCATCACCGTCGTAGCGGGCGGCGGCGGGGTCTATCTGCTCAGCCTCGCCTTGAAAACCCTCGATGTCGGTATCGGCTACACGGTCTGGACGGGCATCGGCACCGTCGGCTCCGTCCTCTTCGCCGCGCTGCTCTACGGCGAACAGATCACGCTCGGCAAAATGCTCTGCATTCTCGTCATCATCGGCGGCGTGGTCGGCCTCCACCTGGCCTCCGAGAAACCGAAGGACGACGACACCGCCGATGCCACCGGACCCGCCGGCGACGAAGGGCCGGAGTCACCGGTCGCACCCAAGTCGGCGTCGTAGCCCGAGGGCACGTCTCGTACGGTCCGGGTGGCGTCGGCGGTGTCGCACGGACGTAGACCAGCGCGTTGCCCTGGCGCTCTCCGACTCTCCCGGCGACGTGCCCACCGACCCGCTGCAGGCGGCCTGGAAGCGGCCGGGGAAGCTGTTCGGCCGAGCGGCCCTGACCGAGTCCGCGGGCGGCCGGTTCCGGGTCCGGGGCGACGGGCTCGACCACCGGGTGGCGTACGCCCAGGCGGTGGCGAAGTACTGGAAGCGCTGACCCCGCGGGCCGGGCCGCGCTCCGCAGCCGCTCCACGGCACCAGCCCCAGGTCGGTGACCTGGGGCTGGTGTGTTCCCGGCCGAGGAGGTAGCCGGGGGGTGAGGGCTCCTGTTTGCCGGTGCAGGGCTCGCGATCGACACCGGGGCGGCAGGCCCTCGCCCCGAGTTGGGGCCGTTCACGGAATGTCGGTGGGCACCGGATTCCGCGCCAACTCGGCTAGCTGGGGCTTGAGTTGCCGCAGCGGCTGGTGCGCTCTTCGTCGGCCATGGGGCGGGACTGGATCCTGATGATCTTGTAGGTGATGTCCCCCTCGACATCGGTGAAGTCGTGAGGACCATGGGAGTTGTGCTCGTTCACGGGAGCGAAGGGGTTCGACTGGTCGATGCCGTCGAGGTGCCAGTTGCCCTTTGCCTTCCGGGTGACCGAGACCTCGTCGACCCAACCGATCTCGCCGGGCTTCAGAGTGCCCGTGGTATCGCTGCTCTCCGTGTTCTGCTTGAACCAGGTGTGCTCGATCTTCGGCAGCACCGAGACGGGGTTCGCGCCGACCGACATGCCGATGACCGTCGTTTCGCCGGTGGTCTCCGCCTCGCCCTGCTTGAAATCGGCGTTCTCGGTGGTGCAGTTGTCGCGATAGTCCCCCACCAGCGTCGGCGTGCCCTCGGTCGGCTCCCCGACCCATTCGGTGGGGGTGAAGGTGCAGTCCCCGCCGCAGTCGGCGAGGAACTCCGCGACTTTCTCGGGGGTGCTCCAGATGCCGTCGCCCTGGGAAACGGGCACGTCCGGCGGGTCGGTTATCCAACCGCCTCCGCCGCCGTCCGCCTGCGCCGGGGTGATGGACAGGCACAGCGTCGCCGCGAGGGCCATCGATCCCACCGCGAGCGCCTTTACCCGTCGGCCTCTGCCGGACGGGAGAACATTGCGTACACGAATGTTCATTTTTTGCGTCCCTTACTTTCCACCTGAAGCGCGGATTGCGTCCTGCGAATCCGTTCACGACTCCGGGTGTTGCCGTCCCGGGAAGGCGGCACCCGTCGTGAGCGAGGTGTGCAGCAGCTCCGAACCGGCCAGGAACGGAGTGCCGCCGGCCACGCGCCCCTGAGGGACTGCCGCTGCGACCGGCACAACACCGAGATTCGGCCACATGGCTCACATTCGGCTCACAAGCCGCTCATGCGGCGTCGCCCGCTCGTGGAAACGGTGCAGCGGGTGCAGGCGGCGTTCCGGCTCATTCG
Organism: Streptomyces sp. P9-2B-2; assembly: GCF_030406865.1. Lineage (NCBI taxonomy): Bacteria > Bacillati > Actinomycetota > Actinomycetes > Kitasatosporales > Streptomycetaceae > Streptomyces > Streptomyces sp. P9-2B-2. The sequence goes on from NZ_CP129126.1 coordinate 4,428,422, forward strand.
GTGCGGGAAGCGCCCCCGCCCCCTGTTCCCGGGCGGGCCGGGAAAAAGGGGGCGGGTAGGTGGTGCCTTAGCGGCCCCGGCGTTACAGGTTGTCGCCCCAACCGCCCTGGATCATGGTCTGGAAGGCCCACTTGCCGTCCCGCCTGACCAGGATGTCGGCGTAGCGCAGCTGCCGGGTCTCACCGTCCATCGTCATGGTCGAGTCCGAGAAGACCACGGCCATGGCGGCGGAGAGGAAGACGGGCGTCCGCGTGGACTCGAAGCTGATGTCCGCGCTGCCATCGCCCATGACCTGCGTCATCGTCGCGATGTACTGCTCGCGGTCCCACTGTGCCGACCGGGCGTTGCCGGCCGCGTCGTCACTCACGAGGTTGAGGGGGAACACCGCCATGTCGGCCATGTGCTGGACGTCGCGCTTGGCGCTCTGTGCGTCGTACTCCGCGAACCAGGCGTCCAGGCTCGCGCGGTCCTCGGCGGTCGGGACGTAGCCGGCATCCGGCAGAAAGGTCATACGGACTCCTCACGGTCTTCGGTTCGGCGGCCGGGGGCGTGGCGCGTGGGCGAGAGCCCCAACCCGGCCCCAAAACCAGTCGTCAAGTTTGACTAGTGGCGGTGATGGAGGGTATGTCCCGTCGCAGCTTTAGTCAAACTTGATTAGGGGTTTCGATTCCGTCCAGCCGGCTGGGGGTGCGACCCTCGGCCGGGGGCGCGTCGTGACATGTCCGGAGTGCGGGAGGGGGCGCCCGGCAATCTGCACCGAAGCGTCACACGGCCTTCGCGTCGCCCTCGACGGGTGTCGTTAGCGTTACTGCCCGCTCGATCCCGCGTGCGAACTGGATCAGCTCGATCAGATCGCCGGCGTCCCTGGCGGCGCAGCCAGCACAGAAAGATCGCAGATGGACTACTGCTCGTCGTGCCGCCGAAGTCTCAACGGGGCGCTCGTATGTCCGGGATGTGGCGATTACGCTCCTGACATAGCCCCTCCCAGCCACCGTCGGCAGAGCGCGACGGGCGCCGCCGCGATGTGGGAGTCCTGGCCGCCGGAGGAAGCCCCCGCCCCGGGGCCCCGGCAGGGTCGGGACGACGATGCCGCGCCGTTCGCCGGTGGCTCGCCGTTGGCCGGTGGCGCGCCGTTCGCCGGTGGCGCGCCGTTCGCCGGTGGCGCCTCCGGAGCCGCGCCGGCGGATACGGCGGAAATCGCTGCCGTCGCGGACGCGGAGGCGCCCGGCGACGCCGAGATCCCCGCGCCCACCGGGCAGGGCCGGGCGGCCCGGCGCCGGCAGCTGGCGCGGTGGAAGAAGCACCGGCGCCGGGCCGCGGCCGCCACTGCCTTCGCGCTGGTCGGCGGCGGTCTGACCGTCAGCATGCTCCAGAACAAGCCCGCCACCAACGGCACCCAGGCGTCCTCGATGCCGGAGCCGGAGAGCGTGACCACGCCCCGGACGGAGCCCGCCGCCTCATCGACGGACCGGTCGGACAGCGAGGCCTCCCGGCACCCCGGCGCCCGCCCGTCGCTCCCGTCCGGCCGGCACGCACGCCGCGACGCCAATACACCGCCGCCCGCCACGACGGCCCGGCAGCCGCAGTCCGTCACCCCGTCACACACCGCCGCACCCCCGCGCCCGGCCGCACCCACCGAGGCCACGCAGGACAGGGCGGCGCACCCCGCCCACACCGACGCCGCGGCACCCGCGACGAGCGCCCCGGCGGCGTCCGGAGGTTCCGGCAGCTCCGGTAGCTCCGGAGGTTCTGGCAGCTCCGGCGGGAACAACTCGCCGTCGCATACGGCACCGACCAGCCCGTCCGCACCGGGGGCGGAGCCGTCCACCCCGACGGATGTGTGTCTGCTGGGGTTGGTGTGCGTCGGCTGAGCCGACGGGTCGGGGGCCGTTCGGTGAGCGGGCGTATGTAGCCGGAGAGGGCGCTCTCCCGCCAACGGGCGTCCGGCAGGAGCGGTGTGCGTCGGCTGATGCCAACCGCTCATGGCCTCCCCCCAGTCGGACCGAGTACACGGCCGAACAGACCGCGCGGGCCCAACGGGCACCCGGCGGAAGTGGTCTGCGTCGACTCAAGTCGGCGTCTCAGGGCCGCTCGGACAGGCCGACGTACACGCCAAGAGACCCCCTGCCGTCAACCGCGCGCGGAGGCTCCCCTACCAGCTGGGTATGACAAAACCGCCCGCCGGGCATCTTTTTTGAGCCGCGTACCGCGCGCACCCATCGCGAGGCGACCTCAACGCAGTGGCCGGATTAGGCCGTTGCCGGGGAAGCGGAGCCCTGCTGACAGGCGGTCATGTCAGTGCGGCCATTGTCCGGAATCTGTACCCGGGGGCGGCTCCTTCCCTGTCCGGGATGGATTCTTCTGCTCACTGCGCGTCGGAGCGCAGGAGGCCGGGGAATGCGGGCGAGGGGGCGGCGATGGATGCGCGGGACGAGGAACTGGTCGAGGCGATCAGCGGGTTGTTGAAGGATCCGCGGTCCGGGCCGGGGCCTGTCATCGAGGACGAGCGGCAGGCGGCGCGTGCCGTACGGCTTATCGACGAGCGGCTCAAGGAGGAAGCGGGGGTCTATCGGCTGGCGCTGGAACAGGCGCAGGCAGGTGCCGAGACGCTCTCCTCCGATCGCCTCCAGGTCCTGTCGGAGATGGTGCAGAACGCCGATGACGCGAGGGCCACCGAAATCCGGCTCACCTGGGGGAGCGACGAACTGCTGGTCGCACACGACGGCCACGGGATGCGGCTGGCCGATGTGCTGCTGCTCGGTCTGCCGTGGCTCAGCGGCAAGAGCCTGGATGCCGAGTCCACGGGACGGTTCGGCATCGGGCTGACCACGCTGCGTGCGCTGTCCACCGCATGGGAGGCGCACTGTCATCCGTTCCACGTGCGGTTCGCCGGTCTGAGCATGCAGCCGGTTCCGGCCCCGCTGCTGCCGGCGAACGCGGCGGGCCCCCGGTGGACGGTGTTCCGGATTCCGCTCGCGCCGGGGACGCTGACGCTCGACGAGCTGACCGAGTGGTTCGAGAGCTGGCACGACAGCTCGCTGGTCTTTCTCGGCAGTCTGCGGCGGGTCACCCTGCTCGAGCGGGACGGGAGCGGGCCGGCCGGTGCGGCGGCGTCGGTCGTGCGCACGCTGGGGCTTACTTGGCACGACCTCGGGACCAGGCCCGCGGAGATCGGCGGCGGGCACACCGAGGTGCGGATGCGCCGGGCGCGGACCTCCGACGGGTCGGAGTGGCTGGTGTACGACACCCGGGTGCCGACGCCGCCCGGCGCGAAGCGGCTGCACAAGGCCACCGCGGAGACCGTGCCGCTGGCCGTGGCACTGCCGCTGTCGCCGACGGTCACGGCGGGGAGCGTACACGCCGGGCTACCCGTGGCCCCGCTGGAGGTCGCGGCGCGGGTGCACGCCCAGTTCGACCCGGTGGCCAGCAGGGAGGGGTTCGCCTCGCGCCCTTGGAACAACCGGCTGGCCCCACTGGTCGCCGATCTGTGGGCCCTGGGCGTCCTCGACGTGCTGGAGAGCTGCGCGCCCGACGCCTGGCATCTGATTCCCCTGGCGCCCGCAGAGCCCCCGGCCGGCTCAGCGGCCAAACTTCCGGACCGGATCCGTGACGCCCTGACGGCTCGGGCCCGTACGTGGGTGGCGGCCCGGCTGGCGCCGCCGGGGCCGGACGGCAGCCGTACGCCGCTGGCGTCCCTGGCGGTGGAGGACCGGCGGCTGACCGGGGTGGTGACGGACGAGCACCTCGCCGAACTGGCCGGTCTCACCGCGACGTTCCCGCACTCCGCGCGCGATGCGGCCGGGCGCTGGCGGCAGGTGCTGACCGACTGGCGGGCGGCCGGGGGTGCGGCGCTGGCCGACGAGGTGCAGATCGCCGATGCGCTGGTGCTGCTGAAGCGCCCGGACTACCCGGTCGGCCGGACCCTCCGGCTCACGGCCGTCGCCATCGAGGCGGAGCTGGACAGCCAGTTGTTGTCCACCGCCTGTGTGCTGGCGTCGGACGGGCGACGGCTGCTTCCTCCCGTCACCGGGCGGGCCTTCGCGGACCGCGCGGACGAGGCCGGCGCGGCCACCGGGCACGGCGGCGCGCGTCTCGCGGCGCTCGGCATCGTGCAGGAGCTCGACGCCGCGTACTGGGAAGAGACCGAGCACGCCCGAGCGGTGGTGTCCTGGCTGCGTACCGAGGGCTGTCTGGTCAACCAGGAGGACACTCTCGCGGTGCTCGGCCGGGTGGCTCAGCTCGGCCGGGCGGGCCTGCGGATGGGCTCCGACGGAGTCACGGATGGCGTTCAACTGACCGCCCTACAAAGGGCATTCGGCGATATATCTGACAAGCAGCGCAAGAAGCTGGGCCGCGATGTCGGGAAGGCGGTGCTGCTCAGCGCCTTCCGATACGGCCGGGACGGGCAGGAGGAGCCGTGCACCGCCGCCCCTGGCGACTGCGCACTGCCTCTGGCCCTCGACACCGCGGACCGCGGCCGGTTCGCCGTGGCCGCGCGCAGGACGCCGGGCATCACCTGGGCCGACCGCGCGTACGCCCGCTCGCTGCTGGCGACCTCACCGAACAATCCGCTGAGCCGTACGGCGTTCCTGCGGCTCCTCGGCGTGGCCGACGCACCGCGCCTCGAAGCCCCGCCACGATCCCTGACGGAGGGGAAATACACCACCGACCGCCGACGCGGTCTGCCCCGTGTCGGCTTCCTCTCCACACCCGACCGCAGGCTCGAACTCGACCGGCTGAAGGCCCACTACACCCTGGACGATCTGTGCAGCCCGCAGCTCGATGCGGTCCTGGCCGATCTCGTGGCCGAACGGGATGTCCAGGAGCGGCGCAAACGCACCGTCGCGCTTCTGCACACCTTGGGCAAACAGGGGCTGCTGGTGTCCCGTGAGAACCGTGAGAAGCAGGCGGTGTTCGGGCACCACGGGTGGAAGCATCAGGGCCTTACGAAGGCGCAGTGGGTGTGGCGGCTGCTTGACGTGCCGTGGCTGGAGGATGCCACGGGTACCTTGCGGCGGCCCGGTGAGCTGCATCTCCGTACGGCCGACACGCTGGCGCTATACGGGCCGGACGACCCTGGCTATCTGCACCCCGAGATCCAGCGCGATGTGCAAGGCCGCGCGGAGGTGCTGCACACCCTCGGGATCTCGGAGAACCCTGATGTACCGGCCCTGATCGGGCGGTTGCGCCAGCTCCGGGCGCGCCTGGCGGCCCCCGGGCCGGTACCCGATGACCTCGCCGCGGACGTCCACCTCGTCTACGGGGCGCTGGCCCGACGGCTCGACGCCACCTCGGCGGAGACGCCGCGGGCCACGGCCGAGCGCCGGATCCGCGCTGCGTTCCAGGGTCGTGAGGATCTGGTGCTCACCGACCAGGGCTGGCAGCGGCCGGGGAGTGTCTTCCGCGGCGCCACGATCCTGCGCGGGCACCGCCCCTTCGTCCTGCCGGAGCCGGCGCTGCTTCCGCTGTGGAACGTGCTCGGCATTCTGGAGCCGCGGGAGGAGGATCTCGCGGAGGTACTGAAGGAGATCGCGCTGGACGGTGCCCGGCCGGTCGGTGAGCGGCAGCGGGTGATGCTGGAGGCACTGCGGCAGCTCGCCAAGATGATCGGCGAGGCGGAGAGGCCGGTCCCCATCGGACTGCGCGCGCGGCTGCGGTCGCTGCCGCTGTGGACCAGCTCCGGCTGGACGAAGCAGCGTCCGGTGCATGCGGTGGACCATCCGGTGCTCGCCGCCGCGGTCGCGCAGCGGCTGCCGGTGTGGCAGCCGGGCGGCGATCTCCAGCAGTTCGGTCCGCTGCTCGGGCTCCTGAAGATCGACCGGGTGGAGGCGGCCGGGGCGCAGGTGCTCGGTGCAGCGCAGGCCCGCCCCGACACCGGTCTGACGGAGGGGTTCCGGCGGGCGGTGGCCGCGCTCCAGGACACGCTGGTCCGGGACGAGCCGCGGGCCGCCCGCGCCTTCACCGGCTGGTCATGGCTGGCGCAGGTGGACGTACGGGTGCTGGCCGGTCTGCGGGTGCGGGTGGTGCTGGACGAGGGGCGCGAGACGGTCGAGCTCGACGTGGGGGCTCAGCTGGACCCTGCGGCGGGAGTGCTCTATGTTGCGGCGCCGGAGGAGCTCGGCACGACGCGGGGCGGCGGGCAGGCCGTGGCGTCCGTCTTCTCCGGTGAGCGGACCCATGTCGGTCACCGGTGGCGGGACATCTGGGAGAGCGGCGAACTGGACGGGGCCCCCGAGAGCCCACTGGTCTCCGCCGAGCAGCGGGACCACGAGGAGCGGGAGCGGCACCAGGCCCTGCTCCGGGAGCGCCGGGAGGCCGCGGCGCTCTCCTCGCTGCCCGGGCCCACGGGTTCCCGCCGCTCGCCGGGCGCGGCGGCCCGGCCCACAGTGCCCGTCCCGGCGACGGCCCCTACTCCACAGCCGACGCCAGTGGGCGGCTCGCTCCCCCGGCCGCGGCCCCCGGCTCCACGGCGGCTGGTCGACGCCGCGGTCCTCCTGACGAACGCGCCGGCCGTCACCCGGCCCACGGCCGCGGCCCCCGCCGCGCCGCTCGGCACCGCCCGCCCGCGGCCGTCCCGGCGCACCTCGTCGCTGCCGCAGCCCCGGCCAGGCGGGTCCGCACCGCAGTCACCGCTGGGCGTGGCCGGGCCGCGCGACCAGGAGAAGGAGACGCTGGCCCTACGGATGCTGACGCAGGCACTGGAGGCGGAGGGGCTGACGGTGGAGGACCACCGCGCGCACGCGGGGCTGGGTGCCGATGCCATGGCCTCGAACGGCCACTTCTACGAGCTGAAGGCGCACGGCGGCCCGGAGCCCACGGAGATCTCGCTCACTGGTGCCGAACTCCGGCGCGCCCTCGCCGAGCGCGAAAGGTTCTCGCTGGTGATCGCGTCATACCTCGAACAAGGCCTGGGACGCCCGACATTGCGCATCATCGCCGACCCGCTCACCTGCCTCACCCTGGCACCGACGGAAGAAGTGAAGCTCAAGGGACTGCGCGGCGCTCAGGTGGAGGCGGTGGTTTGTGAGTGGGGGGAGAGGTGAGGGGGCGGCTCCCGGTTGGCTAACCGGCCCGCCGCCTTCCCCGCCCCCCGGAGGCCGCTGCGGCCGGGGCGCCCGCAGGTACGGCGCCCCCGGGCGCCTTCGCGCCGGGCGGACCGGCCGCGTCGGTGCCCTCTGACGGCGTCGGCCGGGTGCGGGTCTTGAGGACCTGGGCGGCGATGGCGAGTGTGACGGCCAGGAGCAGGACGTAGAAGACGCCGATTTTGCGGAGGTCGTCGAGGAAGAACCAGAGGGCGGCCAGGGACGTGAACCAGAAGGCGATGAGCGCGAAGCCGCCGGTGTGTTCGTCCTTGTAGCCGGCGGCGAGGCACAGTGCGGAGACCACGCCCAGGACCAGGGCGATGATGACGTAGTGGGTTTCCCAGCCGATGTTGGCGCGGGCCAGCTCGGACCACACGGCCACGGCCTCCGCCACCGGGCCCCAGGCCACCGCGCAGGCGAGCCGTGCCGACCACAGCAGCAGCACCGAACCGGCGACGGCGGCGAGCAGCGCGACCCGGGAGAACTGGCCGACCTCGATCATGTCGGTCCGGGATATCACCAGGCACAGCAGGCAGCCGAGCAGAGCGACCGCGCCTTCGGCCGTCGGCCGGAACACCACGCGCGCCGGTCGGCGGCGGACGGGCCGCGGCGACGGTGCGCTCCCGGCGTGCGCGGGCGGAGCCGCTGCCGGGGCAGCAGGGCCAATGGCAGGGGCGGGGCCGACGGCTGAGGCGGAGGCTGCGTTGGGGGTGGGCCGCGCGAGCTGGGCAGGTCCCACCAGGCCGGGCCCCACCGCCGGGCCGTGAGCCGCCGCCAGGGCAGGCCCCGCCGCCGCGGGATCGAGTGCGGTGGGGGTCGGGTTGGGGGCAGGGGGCGTTGGGGCGGCGTGGGGGGCCGTGGTGAGGGCTGTGCGCATGGTGGCGGCGTCCGGGAAGCGGTCTTCCCGGCGCTTGTGGAGTGCACGGGCGATCACCGCGTCCACTGCGGGCGGGAGTTCCGGGCGGAGCCGGGAGGGCGGTACCGGTTCCGCGGCCAGATGCTGATGCATGACGGAGAACGGGGAGTCGCCGGTATACGGGGGACGCCCCGTCAGCAGCTCGTACAGCAGACAGCCCACGGCGTACAGATCGGTGCGGTGGTCGGTCGCGGCCCCGTTGATCTGCTCGGGGGCGAGGTAGGCGGGGGTGCCGACCGCCACGCCCGTCCCGGTCAGCCGGGTGGCCACCTCGCTCAGTGCCTTGGCGATGCCGAAGTCGACGACCTTGACCGCGCCGGAAGCGGTGAGCATGACGTTCGCGGGCTTGATGTCCCGGTGGACGATGGCGTGCTGGTGGCTGTGGTCCAGCGCCGCCAGCACCTGACCCGTGATGTCGACGGCCTGCGCCACGGCCAGCGGGCCGTCCCTCAGCACCTGGCTGAGGGTCCGGCCCGCCACGTACTCCATGACCAGATAGGGCTCGGCCGCACCACCGCCGGCGTCCTCACCCACGTCATGAACGGTGGCCACACCGGGGTGGTTGAGCGCGGCGGCGGCATGCGCCTCCCGCTGGAAGCGGGTGAGGAACTCGGGCTGCATCGCCAGCTCGGCGGAGAGGGTCTTGACAGCGACGGTGCGGCGCAGCCGGTGGTCGACGGCGCGGTACACCGTTCCCATCCCGCCGTGCCCGAGCTGCTCCACCAGCTCGTACCGCTGCCCCAACATCCTGTGTTCCACCGGGTTCCTCCAGGGACCGATCACGCCAACACGCCGGAAGACGTACGGGAGAGCGGACGGGTTCCCCGCCCCGCGAGCGGGCGGCGTGCGACGCGGTACCGGACTACTACTGCTCGCCCGGAGGCGAACTGCCCGCGCCGTCCTGCTCGGTGACGGTGAGGGCGGCTGCCGGGCAGAGTCCGGCGGCCAGCCGGGCCCCGGCGCGCAGCCCGGGTGGCGACGCGGCGGTACGGAGCACGACCAGGCCGTCCTCGGCGTCCTGGTCGAACACCTCGGGGGCGGTCAGGGCGCACATCCCGGCGCCGATACAGCGGTCGCGGTCGATGCTCAGATGCACCGGACTACTCCTTGTCCCAGGTCACGGGGAGTTGGTGCACCCCGTGGATGTTCATGGCATCGCGCAGCGGTACGTCCTCGGGCGGGACGGCCAGCCGCAGCGTCGGGAAGCGGCGGAAGAGCGCCGGGAAGGCGACCCGCATCTCGACCCGCGCCAGCTGCTGGCCCAGGCACTGGTGGGCGCCGTGGCCGAAGGCCAGATGCCCGGTCGCCTTCCGCTGAAGATCGAGGGTGTCGGGGTCGGGGAACTTCAGCGGGTCGCGGTTGGCAGCCGACACGGACACGGTGACGGTGTCGCCGGCCTTGATCAGTTGGCCGTCCAGCTCGACGTCCTCCAGGGCCGCCCGTATGCCGGTGTGGGCGATGCTCAGATAGCGGAGCAGTTCCTCGACCGCCTGGTCGGCGAGGCCGGGATCGGCGCGCAGGGCGGCGGCCTGCTCGGGGTGGCTCAGCAGGGCGAAGGTGCCGAGCCCGAGCATGTTCGCGGTGGTGTCGAGACCGGCGGCGAGCAGGAAGCCGCCGATACCGGCGAGTTCGTCATCGGTCAGGTCAGTGGTGGTCAGATCGCTGAGCAAGTCATCGGTAGGGTGGGCGCGCTTGGCCGGCACCAGTTCACCGACGCATTCCGTGAGCGCGGTCAGGGCGGCCATCTGCTCCTCCAGGCCAGCATCCGGACTGCTCAGCATCGCGGCGTGCTCCTGGAATCCCGCGCGGTCGGACTGCGGCACACCGAGCAGTTCGCAGATCATCAGGGCCGGGACCGGGTGCGCGAACGCCTGCACCAGATCGACCACGGGTCCCTGGCGCTCCATGGCGTCGAGGTGGTCGGCGGTGATCTGCTCGACCCGCTCGGTGAGCAGACGCATCCGGCGAACGGTGAACTTGCCCGCGAGCAGTCGCCGGTAGCGGGTGTGCTCCGGTGCGTCGATCCCGGTGAGGTCGCCGATCGGTGCCGGGGGCAGCGGACCGGAAGGCCCTCCCGGCACGGGGAGGCGCAACAGCTCGTACCGGGAGCTGAAGCGGGGGTCGGCGGCGATCGCTCGGGTCACGGCGTGACCGGTGGCCAGCCAGCCGACGTGCCCGTCCGGGTATTGCATCGGGCGCAGCGGCTGCTGCTCGCGCAGTTCCGCCAGCTCGGCGGGCGGGTCGAAGGGGCAGCCCGCGGCGCGGGTCAGCGGCAGGGTCACCGGCTCGGGCTGCGCCGCCGCTTGATGCGCGGTCTGCTCTGTCGCGGGTGCGGACGGTTCAGAGCGTGGGGACAGTTGGGACGGTGCGGACTGTTCAGACGGTGCGGACTGTTCGTGCTGCATGAGGTCCTCCGATGAAGGATGACGGCACGGCGAAGCGTTGCCGGGCGGAGTGCAGGGTGAAGAGCGCGATGAAGAGTGCGGTGCAGCGCGCGGTCAGGGGCGCGGTGAAGAGCGGTGCCTGCGCGCGAAGAAGCTGGTGGAGCGGGCTGTGGAGCGGCCGTTCAGCGGGTGGCGCTGCGGCGGAAGGCCGTACGGGCCCACAGGTAGCCGACCAGGGTGAGGCCGAGGCACCAGGCCACGGCGCCTATCGCGGCGCCGCCGACCTCGGTGCCCATCAGCAGGCCCCGCAGGGTCTCGATGACCGGGGTGAAGGGCTGGTACTCGGCGAACCAGCGCAGCCCGGTGGGCATGGACTCCGGGGGGACGATGGCGCTGCCGAGGAACGGGAGGAACTGCATCGGCAAGGGGATGTTGCTGGCCGTCTCGACGTTCTTGGCCACCAGACCGATGGCTGCCGACAGCCAGGTCAGCGCCAGGGTGAGCAGCGTGAGCAGGCCGGCGGCGGCGAGCCATCCGAGCGGGGTGGCGTGCGGCCGGAAGCCCATGAGGAGCGCGACGCCGATGACGAAGGCGATGCTGACCAGCGTCTGGAGCACACTGCCGACGACATGCCCAGTCAGGAACGAGGCCCGGGATATCGCCATGGTGCGGAAGCGGTTGACGATGCCCTCGGTCATATCGGAACAGACGCCGACCGCGGTGACCAGGGCGCCCGAGGTCGCGGCCATGAGGATGATGCCGGGGGCCACATAGTCGATGTAGTCGGCGCTGCCGCCGGTCGTCCCGCCGATACCGCTCCCCAGGGCGCCGCCGAAGACATAGGTGAAGAGCAGCAGCATCAGGACAGGCATGGCGACGACCGAGATCGTCATGGAGGGGTAGCGCAGGGCGTGCTTCAGATTGCGCCGCAGCATCGTCCGGGCATCGCGGGCCGCGTAGGTCAGGGTGGTCATCGGGCGTTCTCCTTCGGGGAGTTGGCCTCGCTGGCGGACCGGTCGCGGCCGGTGAGGGTGAGGAAGACGTCGTCGAGATCGGGGGTGTGCACGGTCAGTTCCTCGGCGCGGACCGACGCCTGGTCCAGGGTGTCGAGGACGGCGCGGAGGGCGGGGACACTGCCGTCGCCGGGGACGTGCAGGGTGAGCGCTTCGCTGTCGTGTGCGGTGGCGCTGAAGAGGGCGGCGGCCGCGTCGAGTTGGGACGTGTCGGCGAAGCGGAGGCGGATATGGCCGCCGGGGATCCGTCGCTTCAGCTCGTCCGCGGTGCCTTCGGCGACCAGCTTTCCGTGGTCCAGGACGGCGATACGGTCGGCGAGTTGGTCGGCCTCTTCCAGATATTGCGTGGTCAGGAAGATGGTGACGCCGTCGTCGGCGACCAGGCTGCGGATGATCTCCCACATGGTGCGCCGGCTGCGTGGATCGAGTCCGGTGGTCGGCTCGTCGAGGAAGATGATGCGCGGATTCCCGACCAGGGTCATCGCGAGGTCGAGCTTGCGGCGCATACCGCCCGAGAAGGTGGCGACGGGCTTGGTGGCGGCCTCGGTGAGATCGAAGCGGCGCAGCAGCTCGGTGGCGCGCCGTCGGCCTTCGCGGCGGTCGAGATGGTGCAGGTCCGCCATGAGGAGCAGGTTCTCCCGGGCGGTGAGCAGGTTGTCCACCGCGGCGAACTGGCCGGTGACACCGATCGCGGCACGTACGGCGTCCGCCTCGCGGACCACGTCATGGCCGGCGACCCGTGCCTGGCCGGCGGTGGCGGGGATGAGGGTGGAGAGGATCTGCACGGTGGTGGTCTTGCCCGCGCCGTTGGGCCCGAGCAGGGCGAAGACCGTGCCTTCGGGGATGCGCAGGTCGATGCCGTCGAGCACCACCTTGTCGCCGTAGGACTTGGATAACCCCGTGGCGTCGATCGCCGTCGCGACGGCGGTCGTGGACGTCGTGATCATGAGAGTTCCCCGTTCTGGATGTGGTGGCCGGCCGCCATCGGCCGGACCTGGTCAGGAGCTCAGGAGCGGCGGATCAGGATGTCGCCGATGCTGGTGTGGGCGCGTACCTCCACGGTCTCGGCGCTGTCCCCGGGGCCCTCCGCGGCGCCGAGGTCGTTGTGCACCCTGCCGAGGCCGGTGGTCACGTCCAGCCAGGCGGCGGTGGACGCCCGGATGCCGACCTCCAGATCGCCGGCGGCGGCTTGGAGAACAACCTGGCCACGGGCCACTTCGCCGATCCGGATGGCACCGTTGGCCGACTTGGCGTCAACTCCGGCGTGGGCGACACCGACGGAGATGAGGCCGTTGGACGCGCTCGCCCGCAGGGCGCCGGTGACCTCGCCGATCATGGTCGCGCCGTTGCTGTTCTTGACCAGCGCCGTGCCCGCGATCTCGCCGACCTCGATCCGGCCCGAGCCGAAGATCTCGGCGTCGCCCGCCACGCGGTCCAGCCGGATGTCGCCGTACTGGGTCCGCAGGTTGGCGGCCTCCGCCACGTCGACCTGGAGGTCTCCGAGCGAGGTCTTGAGCCGGCACTCGCCGAGCCGGCCTTCCACGGTGAAGTCCGCCATGGGCGAGGTGCCCAGGACATCCGACCCGGTCGGCAGCTCGATGGTGACGGCGACGGAGCCGGACTTGCCGAAGAGGGAGCGCTTCTTGGGGCCCTTGACGAGCAGCTTGCCGCCGGAGCAGGTGACCTTGGTCTGCTGCGCGGCCCGTACATCGGCCTCCGCGGTGGCGTCGCCCGGCAGCACCTCGACCACGGTGTCGGTGCGCTTGCTCGCGGCGATCCGGACGGAGCCGAGGTCGATCTCAACGGTGACGGAGAGCGGTTCGGGTGTGTCGAAAGCAGGCATGGCTGTGCCGTCCTCATGACTGGTGGGAGTTCCCGCCGAACGGGCGGGTGAAGGAGTGGAGTGAGTGAGTGGGTCAGCGGGTCAGCGGTGAGTGGGTGAGTCAGCGGGTGGGATCAGTGGGCGGGTGGGAGGTGGTGCCGTGCGTCGGTGCGGGGGCGGTCCGGCCCCCGGCCTTTGGGTGACGGGCCGAAACCCCCGGCCCCGTAGGCGGCCCGGCACCCGTCCCGGCCCGCCCTAGCGGACCCACCCCGTGTAGCCCTGCTTGCCCGCATAGCGGGGGCCGCGGCCGCCCGGGCGACTGGGGGCGCCGGGCTCCAGGGCCGAGGCGACGGCCCGCACCAGCCAGGCGTTGACCGAGAGGCCTTCCTGTCCTGCGGCCTCCTCGACCCGTGCCTTGAGCGGGGCGGGAAGGCGGAAGTTGATCCGGGCGGTGCCACCCTCGTCGGCGTCCGCGGCGGCCGGGGTCGTGACCGCCCGCGGCTCGCTCGCCGCAGACTCGGGCAACTCCGGCTGCCCGTACGGCTCCTGGACCGGCGGTGCGGTCACCACGAACTCGGGGTCGAGCCCGCGCAGCCGCAGATCGACCGATCCGGGGGCCAGATCGCGGGTGATCTCGGTCATGGCGGAGGAGAGGGCGTTCAGCAGGGTGAGCCGGACGGCCGACTCCAGGGGGGTGGTGAGCCGCTCGGCCAGGGCGCGGGCTTCTTCTCCGCCCGTGTCCGCGGCGACCGCGAGCTCGTGCCGGAGATTGTCGACGTAGGGCGTGAGGTCCATGACGCCATCATGGCACCACGATGGCACCACCGCAAGCCACCTTGGCGCATGAATGGCACCTCTGGCGCCATCGTGGCGTCACACACGGCACCACGCGCCTTCCGCGCACCGCCCTTCGTGCGGCGCCGGCGTCGCCGCGCCCTCCGTCCCGGTGACGAACGAGGGCGGCTCCCGCGGCAGTTGCCCCGCGCCCCGGCGGCCTTGCCGGGCAGGCCCCGCCCCACGGCTCCGGAACGCGGGAACGCCGCCCCTCGGCAGCGTCGAACAGGCGGGCTATGGTGCTCCCGCAGACTGTTCAACCCGTGCGGGGGAGGCGAACTCACGGTGTCCGATCTGGGACGGCTCGTAGCCGGGCGGTACCGGCTGGTGGAGCGGGTCGGCCGTGGCGGCATGGGCACGGTGTGGCGGGCCGAGGACGAGCTGCTCGGGCGGCCGGTCGCGGTGAAGAAGCTGCTGGTACCGCCACATCTGAACGACGACGAGATCGAGACGCTCTACGAGCGCACCCGCCGCGAGGCCCGCAGCGCCGCCCGGATCACCCACCCCCATGTGATCGTGGTGCACGACGTCGTCGACGACGAGGGCCTGCCCTGCATCGTCATGGAGTACATCCCCTCGGTCACCCTGGGCGACCTGGTGAAGAGCAAGGGGGCACTGCCGCCCGCCGAAGCGGCCCGGATCGGCTCCAGCATGGCCGCCGCGCTGCGTGCCGCCCACGATGCCGGGGTGCTGCACCGGGACGTCAAGCCCGCCAATGTGCTGCTCGGGAACGACGGGCGGATCGTGCTGACCGACTTCGGTATCGCCGTGCAGTCCGGCACGCCCTCCCTGACCCGCACCGGCGAACTGGTCGGGTCGATCCAGTACCTCGCGCCGGAACGCCTCCGCAGCAACATCGCCGAACCCGGCCCGGCCTGTGACCTGTGGTCCCTCGGGGCGACGCTCTACCAGGCGGTCGAGGGGCGGCCCCCGTTCAGCCGGGACACCGCCATCGAGACGGCGTACGCCATCGCCGCCGAGGAGTACCCGCCCCCGCGCAACGCCGGTGACCTGGCCCCGGTGATCGAGGGTCTGCTCGTGAAGGAACCCGGGGAGCGCATGGACGCCCATGAGGCCGAGCGCCTCCTGGGCGGCCATACGGCCGGCACCGGGATCCTGCTCGACGACCAGCCCACCAGGCCACAGCGCGCCGAGGCCCCCGCGGTTCCCGCCCCGAAGGGCAGGCGCGGCCGCCGCACGGCGCTGTGGAGTGCCGCGGCCCTGGCGGTCGCCGCTTCCGTGACCGGTGGCGTGCTCCTGTGGCCCTGGGGCGGTGCCGATGCGACGAGCGCCACCCCGCCCGGCTCCAAGACCTCCGGCCACCCGTCGGTTCCCCGCCCCTCCGCGCCTCCGCCGGTGCCCTCCGGATACCACGTCCAGAAGCTGGGCAAGGGCTTCTCCCTCCCAGTACCGGACGGCTGGACCCGCAAGCATCCTCCGGGCGGCGATGTCGCCTACGTGGACCCGTCCGGAAAGGTCGGCCTGCGGATCAACATCGTCCCGTTCGCCGGGGCGAAGGATCCGGTCCAGCACTGGCGGGAGACCGAAGAGGACCAGACGCGCCGGGAAAACCCGGGCTATGAGCGGGTCCGGATGGACCCCACGACGTTCCGCGGCCGGACCGCGGGCTACTGGGAGTTCACCTTCAACGGCTCGGCACGGGAGTTCCGGGCGGTGGAGGTGGCCTTCAGCGGCTCCGACGGCACCCAGTACGTGGTCTACCTGTGCGCGCCGAACGACCAGTGGAGCCGGTACCGGCCGGTCTTCGACACCGCCCTTGAGGGCGTCCGGCTCCGCGCCTAGAGCCCTGTCCGTCGCAGCATCCCCGGCCCCGGCTCAGTCGGTGCAGCGGGTGTCCGCCTGCGGGCGGCGGCCCGTCGTCAGGAAGGCCGTGACGGTGCGGTCGCCGCAGGCGGTGCCGTGGGACAAGTAGGCACCGTGGCCCCCGTGTTCGAGCGTGACGAGCCGGGCCCGGTCGCCGAGGGACCGGCGCATCTTCAGCGCGCCGGAGTACGGCGTGTAGGGGTCGCGGCGGTTCTGCACCATCAGGATGTTGGACGGGCCGTCGGCGGTAATACGGGTGGGCCGTTCCGCCGGGGCCTTCCAGAAGTTACAGGGCGTGATGTTGACCGGCATTCCGGCCGTGAGCGGGTGCCGGACGCGGTCGGCGGTCACCGCGCGCCTATGGGCGGGAACCGACGGCGCCGGCCAGCGCACATCGTTGCAGACGGTCGCCATCACGACCGCCGCGTCCTGGTCCGGCATCGGCCCGGCGACGGCGGCGGGCAGCACCGGCACGGCGGCCGGTTCCTGGGCCTGCCGGACGAGCCGGCCCACCTCGGCGAACAGACCGTCGCTTGCCAGGGCGTTCTGCAGCGCCTGCCGCAGCCGGTTGCCGGTCAGCGGGACGCCCGGCGTACCGGACTCCTTCGGCTCGCGGTCCAGCTTCGCCGCCAGCGCGAGGAACAGCGGCCGGACGTCCCCGGGCCGCCGCGCCAGCCGCAGCCCCTCGCTCTCCCGTGCCGGATCGGCGGCCCAGGCCGCGAAGTCGGGGAAGCGGTCGTCCGCACCCACCGCCATGTTCGCCAGCCACCCGCGCCCCACACGGGACGGGTCGGGGTCATCGATGCTTTCCAGTACCCAACGGTCGGTGCGCCGCGGGTACTTCTGCGCGTACACCGCCCCGACGTAGGTCCCGTACGAGGACGCCCACGCCGACAGATTCTCCTCACCCAGGGCCGCGCGGAGGCGGTCGATGTCGCGCACCTCGTTCGCCGTGCTGAAGCTGCGCACCACTGCGCCGCCGTGGTGGCGGCACGCCTCGGCGATCCGCCGGGAGCGGGCGGCATTCGCCGCGATCTCGCCGTCCGGCCCCGGCCAGGACCGCAGGGTCACCAGATGCCGGTCGGCTTCGTCGAGCGCGCAGCCCGCCCTGGTGCTCCCGCCCACCCCCCGCGGGTCGAAGCTGACCAGGTCGTACGCCCCCGCCATCGCCTTCCGGAGGGCCGGCCCCTTGGTCTTCAGCTGGCGCACCCCGGACCCGCCCGGTCCGCCGGGGATCACCAGCAGCGTCCCCCGCCGCGCCGCGGGCCGCTCGCTGCGCACCCGGGTCACGGCGAGGCCGATCTGCTGGCCGTCCGGGTCGCGGTAGTCGAGCGGTACGGGCAGCCGGGCGCACTCCTGGCCGCTGAGGCCGCCGGGCTCGGCACAGGGCCGCCAGGTGAGGGCGGGCCCGTTGGTGCCGGGAGCGTCGGCGCGGGCCACCGGGGCGGCCGCGGTCACCGTGGTGGCGAGGGTGGCGACGGATAGCGCCAGAAGAAGGGTGCGGTGGGTGTAAGTCCTCATGGGCCAAGGGTGGTTGAGCGGTTCACCGCTGCCCATCCGGCAGCCATGACCTCGGGGGTGGGGTTAGCCCGAGGATGCGGGGCCGCGGACCGTTCGGGCCGGTCCGGTCGTGCTACTCGCCGATGGTGATCAGCGCCAGCGTGATGTTGTCGGGGCCGCCCGCCTCGATGGCGGACTTCCACAGCTCGAAGGCGGCCCGGCCGCCGCTGTGTAGTTGCAGCAGGTCGTTGAGGGCGTCCTCCGGGACGGGGTCGGTCAGCCCGTCGGTGCACACCAGATAGCGGTCGCCCGCGGACAGCGGCGTTTCCCGGACATGCGGGGTGATGGCGCTGAAGTCCGGGGTGCCGCCGAGCGCCTGGGTGACGAGCGAGGTGGTGCGCCGCCCCGGCGACAGCGGCGGGCTGTCGTCCACGCTCACCTGGCGCAGCCCGTCCGCCGTCGCGTCGAGCACCCGGCTGTCGCCGACGTTGAACACCAGCAGCGACTCCGCCAGGACGACGGCGCCGGCGACCGTGGTGCCCATGGTGCTCAGCTCCGGGTCCCGGCCGGCCGCGTACACCGCGTCGTTGCAGAGGTTCAGGGCGTCCCGGACCGCTTCCTCGGTGTCCAGTGACGGGCCCAGCGCCGCCAGTTGGCGCACGGCCAGGGCACTGGCCACTTCACCGGCCGGCTGCCCGCCGATGCCGTCGGCGACCGCGACGACCAGCGGGGTGCCGAGCGGGAAGACCAGGGTCTGCGGGTTCTCGGTCATGGTGGCGCAGAGCGTCCAGGGACCGGCCACCAGGCTGTCCTCGTTGTGCTCGCGGAGCAGCCCGGGGTGGCTCAGCGCGGTCACGGTGACGTACTCCATACCCCTGTCCCGTTCCGGGCCTCCGCTCCGGCAGGCCCCAGTATCCCCCGGGGGCGTTCCGTACCACCATTGTGGGCGCCGGCGGGCGGCGGCGCGCGCCCGCCGCGACGCCCCGGTAGGCCGGTCAGGCGCTCTCTTTGCCGCCCAGGGTCTCGCGCCGCATCAGACGGGAGATGTCCTTCCCGGTGACGATCCCGACGAGATGCCCCGCGTCCACGACGAGGATGCGGGCGCCGGTCCGCAGACTGAGCTTGTCCAGCGCCTCGGTCAGCAGATCGTCCGGTGCGGCGACCGCGCACTGGGACAGCGGGGTCGCGACCTCGCGCACCCGCCGCGTCTCCCGTCCGGCGGCCGGTACCGTCGCGAGCCGGCGCAGCTGCACGATGCCGCTGGGGCGGCCCTCGAAGTCCAGCAGCGGCAGCACGGAGTACCGGGAGTGCACGGCCACCTCGTCGATGAAGCGCTGGACGGTCAGCCAGTCGGCGCCGGTGGCCACCGGACCGGTCATCGCCTCGCCGACCCGGAGTCCCCGCAGGGCCCGGTGCAGGGCCGCGCGGCGCCGCTCCGCACCGGCGACGATCATGATGAAGAGCCCGATGAAGACGATCCACAGCCCGCCCGGCGCCCCGCGCAGCACGGAGATCCAGCCGGCGGCCACCAGCAGCAGCCCCATGATCTGGCCGCCCCGGGAGGCCGCCAGGTCCGCACGCTCCCGGTCCCCCGTGCGCCACCACAGCACCGCCTGCACCACCCGGCCGCCGTCCAGCGGCACGGCGGGCAGCAGATTGAACACTCCCAGGAACAGATTCGCCCAGCCCAGCCAGGCCAGCACGACGGAGGGCACCGCCCAGCCGGACAGCCCGTGCAGCCCGATCCCGGCCCCCAGCGCGACACCGCCGATGACCAGGCTGATCAGCGGCCCGCTGACCGCCACCGCGAAGGCCGCCGCCGCGGTGGGCGGCCGCCCCATCCGGGTCGTTCCGCCCAGCGCCCACAGCGTCACGTCCTGCACCGAGATCTTCTTCCGCAGGGCGGTCGCGGCGTGCGCCGTCTCGTGCAGCAGCAGGCTGCCCATCAGCAGCGCGGCCCCCACGACCCCGCCGACGGCGTACACGGCGTCCGAGCGGCCCGGCGTCCAGACGGGCAGGCCCTGCCGGCCGAGTCCGTACGCGAACAGGCCCACCAGCAGCGGCACGCTCCAGTGCATACGCAGCGGTACCCCGACCACCTGCCCCACCCGGACCGAGCCGTTCATGGTCGTCTCCTGCCGGCCCGGCGCCCGTTTCCCGGGCAGGTCTCGCCGACCCGCGCTCCGTGAACCGGCCGCCCGGCACTCACCCCAATTGTCGCTCGCGAAACCCGGGGGGAGGCCCTTTACGCTGGAAGGACGGACCGGCTCGCGGTGGGTACCGACGGCACGGCCGGTCGTGACCGACGAACTGCCGGAGGTCGTCATGGGGCAAAGACACCACTTCCATCTGGATCAGGGGGACCACTCGATCACCGTGAACGTCGGACCCGGCCGGTCCGGCGAGATCGAGCTCCTGGTCGACGGCAAGGTGGTCGCGTACCAGAAGGAACACCGCGCCGGAATGAACGTGCTGACCGGCGAACTCCCCGAAGAGCCCGCCCACCCCTTCCGGGTCCTGCTGCGCCAGCCGCATCTCGTCCCCTCCGTGCCCCGGTGCACGCTGGAGCTGGACGGTGTGGAGCAGCCCATGCCGGAGCGGCTGGTGCTCTGAGCCCCGGTGTGCCGGCCGCCGGATGACCGGCCGGCTCCCGGTGGCACGCCCGGCCGCGGCCCGCGCCCGCCCCGGCAGCGCCACCGTTGTTCCTCGCCTGCCCGCACACGCCCGGGCGTCTGCCCGCGCCCGGCCGGCCCCCCTCCGAGAGCCCCGCGAAGTGTTGGGCCACCCGGCTGATTGTGGCCGCCGGGGGTTTCACTCCCGCGGGTTGAACGCCGATGCGGACCGGCCGCGGCAGCACGATACGTCTGGCATCCGAAGGACGAAGAGGCGAGGAGCGACGTGAGAAAAATTGCGCAGGCGGGCAGCATCGTCGGGGCGTGCGGGCTGGTGCTGCTCGGCAGCGGGGTGGCCCGGGCCCAGGCGATTCCCAGCGACTCCCTGCTCGCCGCCGTCGTGGGCGCGGACGTCGGCACCGTGGCCGGCATGGTCTCCGGAGTGGTCTGCAACAACCGCCTCGCCGACTTCAACTACAAGTCGCCGGTGTTCCGTTCGCCGCACCCCTGCATCAACGGGCCGGTACACAGCGGGAACAGCCTCAACAGCGGCAACTTCCTCAACCACGGCAACCCGAACGCCAGCGGCAACATCGCCAACACCAACGGGTCGACCAACAGCGGCAACGCCGTCACCGGCGCCTCGCGGGGCAGCGGCAACAGCGTGCAGCGCATCCTGGGAGGCTTCCTCCACTGATACGGACGGCCTCTCCTACGGCTACGGCCCCTCTTCGACAGCCGTTCCCCGAGCGCCCGGCGGATTCCGCCGGGCGCTCGCCGTGTGCCCGCGGCCGTGCGGCGCCCCGGGGCCGGCCCGCGGTCCGGACACGACTCCGGCCCCGGACGCGCCGGGGCCGGAGGACCGCATCAGCGGCGGGTCACAGCTTCTGCCTGCCGCCGCGGCCGACGTGCTGGAGGTTGTTGCTGGTCTTGTTCTCGGCTCCGGTCGTGCCGCCGGCATCGTCGTTGGTGTTGCCGTTGACGTTGGTCGGGCTACCGCTGTTGCTGACGTTGCCGGACAGGTGAACGTTCTGCGAGTTCCGGACGTTTCCGCTGTTCAGCGGCCCATTGATGCAGATTCTGGCGCGGTTGCGGCAGCTGAATCCGGCATGGAAGTTGGCGAAGGTGTCGCTGTTCCACACACCGTCCCCGTCGAACGGCCCGTCCCAGGCCTGGGCGGGCGACGCCCCGCCGACGGCCAGGAGCAAACCGCAAGCTCCTGCGATCACAACATTGATGCGTGCCATGTTCTTCACTGTGTGCTCCTGCACCTCGCGGTTGGTACCCCGCGGTCTTGCTACCGGCCATGCCCCCATCCACCAAGCCTGAGCAACGGCCCGTCCCGCGCATTCACCCGCACCGATCAGCGGATTCACCGTGACGGCCCTCCGGAGCACCCGGCAGCGGAGTGTTGCGCCGCCCTCAGGCCCGCAGCCGCAGCCGCTGCCCGGGGTAAATGTGGTCAGGACCCTGGTCGAGGGTGTCCTTGTTCAGGTCGTACAGGGCCTTGGTGCCGCCCGGGGTGTGGGTGCGGTCGGCGATGACGGAGAGGCAGTCGCCGGGCTGCACCACATAGGTGCGGGCGGTGGTGTGGCCGGGTGAGGTGAGGCTGCGGGTGCGGGGGGCCGCTTGCGGGGCCGGATCGTCCGGCGGGGTCTGCTCCGCGGCACGGGAGGTGCTGTCACCGCTGTCGGTGGTCCGGGCGCAGTTGGGCCAGGCGGACAGCCCGCGGTCCCGGACGATGCGCTCGCCGATGGCGATCTGCTCGTCGCGGGTGGCGAGGTCGGCGCGCGGGGCGTAACGGCGGCCCCCGTAGGCGCGCCAGGTGGCGGGGTCGATCTGGAGCCCGCCGTGGTAGCCGTTGCCGGTGTTGATGTGCCAGCGGCCGTTGCTTTCACAGGCGGCGATGCGCTCCCAGTCCGGCCCCGGCCCGGCCGGTGAACCGGCCGCCGCGGCACTCGGGCCGGCCGCCCCCAGGACAGTCAGCACGACCAGCAGCACGGACAGGAGCGTTTCGACGGACCGTTTGGCGAGGGGCGACGGCATGACGGCAATCCTCCGCAGTGCTCCGGCAACGCCGTGACGCGGTACTCGCCACGACCGGTGGGCACGCACCAACTAACCCGGCAATATGGTTTTTGCCGTGACGCGGCGCCGCGACATGCGGAGGTTTCACCCGGGTGGCCGCGGGATCCCTGCGAAATCCGGCGATTACCCGGCCGAATAGCAGAAGGCCGGGGTGAGCGCGAGGGATTCCGGGACGGCCACGGCGCATTCGTACGCGGGGGAAAAGGCGAAGTTCCGTACCGCTACCAGGACTTCACCGCCCTGGAATCCGGGGACCCGGACCGTTCCGTGGTCGCCGGGAAAGCCCGCCTCGATGCGCTCCGGCGCGAGGGACAGCCCATGGCCGACCGCCTGGAGGGCGGCGTCCTTACGGACCCAGAAACGGGTGACGAGGCGGTCGCGCCCGGCGGCGGGGCAGTCGGCCACCAGGCCCGCCTCATGGGCGGTCAGTACCTCGTACGGGGTGTACGGGGGCGAGGTCTCGGGGCGGACGGATTCCACCGAGAACCCCATCCGGCGGGCGTCATCGCCGCAGGCCACGACCAGCAGGCCGCGGGTTCCGTACAGCTCCCAGTGGCCGGCGGCGGCCATCGCGGCGCTCACGCGCTCGGGGAGCCGGTCGCGCAGCCGGCGGCCGGCCGCGCCGCCGAGGGTGGCCCGGGAATGGCCGTTGAGGCCCGCACAGTCGTCGGGGGAGAGCCCCGTGCCCGGGCCGTGGGGAGCGGCGGCGGGCCCTACGGGGACGACGAAGACCGGGACGGGGGTGGCGACGGGGTCCGGGTGACCGGGAGCGAGCAGGGCCGGGCGGGCCCGGCCGGGGCGCGGCCGGGGGGCGACCACGTCCTGGTCAGGGGATTGGGGACAGAGTTCGAGAAGAGCGGCGTTCGTTTCCACGTACTTTCCGTCCTCCGCAGTTGAGCGGTGCCGAGGCCTTACCGGGTCAGTGACTTCCCGCCATATCGATGGCCCCTCCCCCCTCTTCCGCCTCCATCGACCGGACGGGACAGCCCCAGGTTTCCAGCCCCCCGGAGCGTTCGGGTCATCCCTCCTGCTGATGTCCGGCTACATACTTCGATGTAGGGCGGACCGGCCCGAATTCCGGCGCCAGGGCCAGGAGAACGGGTCATGCGCCGTCGTACTGTCCTGGTGTGTGGTTACGTCCCTTCACCAATGCGCACGCGCGCGGCCGCCCCCTGCCGCTCCGTGACCTGCGACTGGCAGTGGGCTTCTTCGCCGGCTGCCTGATCCTGTACGTCCTGGGCGGGCCACGGGTCATGGGGGGCGATCTCCCCGCCTGGCAGGCCGTGCTGCCGGTGCTCGTGCTGTGCGCCGCGACGGCTTTCCGCAGCACCGTGCCGCTGGTCGCGGTCGCCGTCGGCACGCTCACCGTCGGCGTGCAGATGGCCGCCGGCGGTGGACTGGGCCCGCTACTCGTCTATACAGATCTGCTCTATGCGGCCGCCCTGTACGGAGCCCCGTGGCTGTGCCGGGTCCTTCAGTTCGGGACCATCGCGGCCACTCTGGCGGCCACCGTCGCCCTGGTCCTCCTGGGCGACCGGTCCGAGGGCGTGACGACCGGTGTCCTCATCGCGCTGGTCCTCATCTCGCCCGTATGGACCGCGGTGCTGATCCGGAACCACAAGGAGCGGGCGGATGCCGAGCGGCAGCGGGCCGCCCAGATCGACCGGCTGGCGGAGCTGGACCGCAAGACCGTGCTCCAGACCGAGCGCACCCGGATGGCCCGTGAGCTGCACGATCTGGTGGCCAACCACCTCAGCGCCATCGCCATCCACTCCAGCGCCGTGCTCTCCCTGACCGAGTCACAGCGGGAGAAGGACGGTACGGCGGAGGAGGATCCGGTGCTCCAGGCGCTCTCGGTGATCCGGGAGAACAGTGTGCAGGGGCTGGCCGAAATGCGGCGGATGGTGGTGCTGCTGCGGTCCGACCGGGGGGTGGCCGACGACTGGGACCGGCCGCAGTTGAACGCGCTGGGGGCGCTGGTCGAACAGGCCCGGCCGGCCGCCGACGCGGCGGCCCTGACCCTGCACACCGACCTCCCCGAGACCTTCCCCGAGGTGTCGTCGGTGATCGAGGTGACGGCGTACCGGATCGTGCAGGAGGCGCTGACCAATGTCCTCAAGCACGCGTCGGCGGGGCGGGTGCGGATCTGCTGCGAGGCCGGCGGCGAGCAGCTGACCATCTCGGTCGACAGCCCGCTGGCCCGCCCCGACGGCCGGGCCCGGCAGCGCCCCGTGGAGCAGCTGATGACCGGTGCGGGCGCCGGGCTCGCCGGGATGTCCGAGCGGGCCGCCCTGGTCGGCGGCAGCTTCGACGCGGGGCCCGACCGCACCGCCCCCGGCCGGTGGCGGGTGCGGGCGGTGCTCCCGCTGGCCCAGAACCCTTAGGAGACGAGAAAGGTGGCGCAGCCAGTGAGGGAGTCAGCGGCGGACGAACCGAGGGGCGGACCGGCGACGGCATCGGCGGAAGATCCGGCGGGCCGGCCCCCGGGCATCCGGGTGGTGGTGGCCGATGACCAGGCGGCCGTACGGTCCGGGCTGGTCCTGCTGCTCCAGACCGACCCGGGCATCACCGTGGTCGGGGAGGCCGGCGACGGTGCGACGGCGGTCCGTCTGGCCGAGGAACTGCGGCCCGATGTCGTGCTGATGGACATACAGATGCCGCAGCTCAACGGGGTCGCCGCCACCCGCGGCATCGTGGAGCGCGGCCTCGCCGAGGTGCTGGTGCTGACCACCTTCGACCTCAATGAGTACCTCTACGGGGCGCTGCGGGCCGGGGCCGGCGGCTTCCTCCTCAAGAACGCCGAACCGGCCGTACTGGTCGGCGCGGTACGGGCGGTGGCACACGGGGAGGGCTTCCTCACCCCGGCCATCGCCCGGCGGCTGATCAGCGAGTTCGCCGGCCGGCCGGCCGCCGGCCCCACCCTTCCGGCCGACACCGCGCAGGCCCTCGACACCCTCACCAAACGGGAGTTGGAGGTGCTGGCCTGTATCGGACGCGGGCTGGCCAACAGCGCCATCGCGGAGACCCTCGATCTCGCGGAGGGCACCGTCAAGACCCACACCAGCCGCATCCTGTCGAAGCTGAAGCTGCGCAGCCGGGTGCAGGCGGCGATTCTGGCGCAGCAGCACGGGATAGCCGGGCGGGGGTAAAAGGGAGCGCTCTCAGGAGAGCTGCCCCCACCCGGCCCCTGATTTCCCCCCGGGCCTCCCCTATCCGTCCCCTAGCCGCCCCTGACCGGAGCGGTAGTACATAGAAAGTGGCAGTCGGCGGGCGGAAAGTGCCTACCTGCGGATGATCCAAATGCGCCGGCGGGACGGGAACCTGGTCGTACAAGGAGTCCGATGCGGAGTCCGACACGGAATCCGCCCACGGAATCCGACACCATCACACGGGACGGGGAAAACCCATGAAGGGTATTGCCATAGGCATTGTTGTGGCGATCGTAGGTCTGGCCCTCTGGCTGAGCACAGAGGAAGTGGAGAACTCGGTCATCTCACTCCACAAGGCCGGGATGATTTTGGCGATCATCGGCGCCGCGGAGGCCCTTTTCGCCTTACTGGGACTCGGCAAGAAGACGAAGAAATAGCGCGCATCACGCGGAACAACGGAATATGCGCCGCCGCGGCGCTTTGCCCCGGCGGCCGTCAGTCCCGCATTTCGATGAACTCCGTCAGTCGTTCCCGGGCCCGCTCGGCATGGCGGTATGCCTGGGCCCGCCGGAAGAGCTCCGCGGAAGCGCGGAAGTATCCGGCGGCCCTGTCCCGGTCGCCCGCCCGCGCACACGCCGCCGCGATCTCGCCGAGCGCGGCGGCCTTCTCATGGCTGCGGCCGGTGTCCGGGAGCGCGGCCAGCTCCTCGCCGAGGGCGAAGAGCCGCGCGGGGTCACCGGCCGCCTCCGCCCCGGCGGCCTCCGCCGTCGTCAGCCACAGCGGAAAGCCCGGCTCCTGAGCCACCGAGGCGACCACCAGCCCGCGTTCGACGAGGCTGCGGGCCGCCGCCGTCTCGCCGCGGCGCAGCAACAGCAGCGCGTAATGGCCGTTGATCTTCTCCCACAGCGGGAATCCGGCGGCGGGGGTGACCCGGCGCGCGCACTCGCCCAGCAGCGCGGTGGCGCGCTCCGGCTCGCCCCGGTCGCGCAGGTCGAGCGCCCGGTGCAGATCGACGGAGGCACGCGGCCCGGGGAGCACCCCGTCCGCCGAGGGCCGGCCGTGGTCGGTATCGGGCGCCCAGTCCGGACAGCCGCTCCAATAGGCGCAGC
This sequence comes from Streptomyces sp. P9-2B-2, assembly GCF_030406865.1. Classification (NCBI taxonomy): domain Bacteria; kingdom Bacillati; phylum Actinomycetota; class Actinomycetes; order Kitasatosporales; family Streptomycetaceae; genus Streptomyces; species Streptomyces sp. P9-2B-2. The sequence continues at coordinate 4,454,755 of NZ_CP129126.1, forward strand.
GGGTGAGCACATCGAGAGCGAGCAGCGAGTGAAACCCGGTGCCGGGGCGCCGGGCGGTGCATTCGAGGTGACCGGTCAGCGCATGGCGCAGTCCGTCATGGACCCGGCCGGCCGACTCCAGCAGATCGGCGAGCGCGATCAGGGTGCGCAGCCGGGGCTCGGCGTACGGCTCGGGGGCGAGCTCCGTCAGCATCCGCTCCAGGACCTCGGCGCCCTCGTCGGGGCGGCCGAGCGTGCCGAGGATTTCCGCGATGGCGAGCTGGGCCTCGGTGAAGACATCGTCCTGCCGATGGGCCGGCTCCATGTCGGCGAGTGCCCGGAATTCCGACAGGGCCCCTTCGACGTCGCCGCCGTCCCATTGCCGGCGGGCCGCCACCAGTCGTCCGACGAGGTCGAGCCGGCGGACACCGGTGTTTTCGGCGGGCGCGGGGTCCCCGGATATTTCCGCCACTCCGACCCCGAGGCGTTCGGCCAGGATCTTGAGCGCCCGGCCACTGGGAATACGCTTCCCGTGTTCGACCAGCGAGATATAACTGGATGACATTTCGGGCCCGGCCAGGTCGTGCTGCGTCATTCCGGCACTGACCCGCAACTCTTTGATTCGCCTCCCCGTGTCCGCCAGCTCAGGCATTCCACAAACCCTCCGGTTTTCGAACGGTGGATGACCCCGGGCGGCTGCTTCAAATCGCCGAGTCACAATGAGTGCTCGGACTTTACCAAGCGGTCAAGAGGAAGTCGACCAATATGGGGATTCCTCCACCGGCCTTCGCCGGGCATGCGGAGATCATTTAGCGGGATGCGCGCAATGCGGACACCGCCCACAGGGGGCCGGCGCACCGCAGCGAAAAGGCGGTCAGCCGGTGCACGCGTACGCACGGTCGCCGGGGCCCGCGGGGGCACTCATCGGCGTCGCACCGCCGCCCGGAGACACATCACGGGCGCGTGGGGGTGCGCGACGGAGGTGCGCAGCGAAGGTGCGCAACGGAGACAATTCCCGCTCACTGCCGACGGAAGCCCGACACGCGTGCGTCACGTGCGGAGCTCGGGCGGGAGCTGGGTGGAGGTCCGGACACCGGTGCCCCGGTCGGGGCGGAGCGGTAGAACTCCGGGAGTGTGACGAGTGGTTCAGGTCTGTGGTCGTGCGGTCTCTCAGGTGGTCACTACTGCTCTGGCTACGGCTGTCGCCGACCGGGTCGCCCGTTGCTGCGGGTCTTCGTCCATCCCGGCGCCTTCGGCTCGTTCACCTCTGCGTAGGTTTCACGTGGAACATGTCGGCTCCTGCGTGCTCGTCCACACCTGCATCCAGGTCTGTACGAACTGCGGTCCGCCTCTGTGGCTGCCTCCGCGCGTGCGTCTATCTCTGCGCGTGCGTCAGTCTCTGCCGCAATGTCTGCGTCTGCTGCTGTGTAGGTCTCTACTCACAGCGTCAGTTTCTGAGGATCACCGCTCCGTGCCGCTGCGATGACTCATGTCTCCGGGCTGCCGCGTTGGTGTGCGTGCGCAGCCGCGTGGATCACGCCGTGTGTGCGCCGTCCGGCTCAGACGTAGCGGGCGGTGTGCGCACGGTCGCGGGCCGCCGGAATGACCGCGGAGCGCGCGTGCGCGTCGGCACCGTCGGCGTCCGGCGTGGTCTCGGCCGGGTCGGTCTGACCGGCGTCGGTCAGCGACTCGGTACTGGTGGCGAGACGACTGCGCATCCCCGGCGAGGTGCCATGCGCTTCGGCCCTGATGCGCTGCTTGATCGTCGGCGGCAGCTCCGGACGGGCGAACCTCCGCCGGGCCGGGGTGGCTTGGCCGTACAGCGGTACGGTGCGCGGGGCGGGCACGGCATGAGTCCGCCGTTCCGGATGATGCTCCGGTACTGCGGCGCGCTCCGCCTCCGAGGCATCACCGCCCGGGGTCTCGGTGCCCGCGTTCCCCTTGCCCAGGGTCCGCTCGTACAGTGCGGCGTCCCGGCGCGCGGCCGACGCCGCCGCGGAGACTCCCAGTGATGCCAGCAGCTTGCCGAGCACGGCAAGGCATACCGCCCAGAACTTCATGACCTTGGTCGCAGCCATGGCCCCTCACTTTCGGTCGGGATCTCCCCGAGAGATCCGTTGCGTCTACTGCGTAGTGCTTCCTCTGTTGCTTCGCTTCAGTTGCGCCGCTACCGGTGCACCACTTGGATGGCGTCGCTTCTGTTGCGTTTTCTTATGATGAGTACGTAATGAGCGGATTCACGTACCGACGCCCCCGGATCGGCGTTCTTCTGATGAACACCACCCGTACGCAGTAGTCGAGGCCGGGATTGAGGCCGTCAGGGGCCGACCACCAAGGGCCGTACGGCGTTCTCACCCGTGGTGTCCTCACTCCGCCCCGTATCACCTGGGGGCGTCTCCGGCCCGCCTCGCATCGCCCCAGGCCGCTATTGCGGTTTCACGTGAAACGGCCGCAGATGAAGGCGAGTTGAGGGCTCTGGGGGCCGTGCCCCGCTCGCCGCGCCTCCCCCTCAGGCCGGTGTCGGCTCCCCCGTGCGGGCCATCTCCGCCATCATGCGGACGGCCTCGGGCTCAGGGGTGGTGGGCGGGATGATCAGCAGGTCCCAGCGGCCGTGGCCGGAGGAGACCAGGCAGATGGTGTCCGGGCCTTGGCGGCCGGCGGTTCTGCGGAGGCGGACGACATGGCCGGCGACGAGGGTGTGGGAGGGGAGGGCGGGCCAGCCGGTGCCGTTCACCGTGGCATGGGTGATCCGGGGCCAGTCGAAGGGCAACGCGGTCAGCAGCTCCGGGAGTTCGGCCAGCAGATCCGTCGAGTGCGGCCACCAGAGACCGTCCAGGCGCCGGGTCGTATCGGTGTGGGGGGCGATGGTCAGGCGGGCGACGGGCGGTGGTGCGTGGTGCTCGGCGTGAGCGGGGTGGGGAGGGTCCCCGGCGGTGGTCATGCGGTGCTCCTGAGGCGGCGGGCCGCCACCCGTTCAGGATCGGGCCAGCGCACGTCCCGGACCCAGCCGAGACGCTCGAAGAACCGGATGACGGCGGCGGATACATCGACCTGGCCGCGGTCGACGCCGTGCCGGGCGCAGGTCGGGTCGGCGTGGTGCAGGTTGTGCCAGCTCTCGCCGAACGACAGCAGGGCCAGCGGCCACAGATTCGTCGCCCGGTCATGGCGGCGGGTGCGGAAGGGCCGCTCGCCGATGACATGGCAGAGCGAATTGACGCTCCAGGTGACGTGGTGCAGCAGCGCGATCCGGATGAACCCGGCCCACAGCAGGGCGGTCAGCGCGGTGACCCAGGAGCCGCCGAGCGCCCAGCCCAGCGCGAACGGCAGGCCGAGCGTGAGCAGACACAGCACCGGGAACGCCCGGTCCACCGCGCGGATGCCGCGGTCGGCGAGCAGATCGGGCGCGAAGCGGCGGTGCGAGGTGGGGTCGTCGCCGAACAGCCAGCCGATGTGCGAGTGGACCAGTCCGCGCAGCTGACCACGCAGGCTGGTGCCGTAGCGGTAGGGGGAGTGCGGATCGCCGGGGCGGTCGGTGTAAGCGTGGTGGCGGCGGTGGGTGGCGACCCAGCCGATGACATCGCCCTGGAAGCTGAGCGAGCCGGCGAGGGCGAGCGCGATACGCAGCGCGGGTGCGGCCGTATAGCTGCCGTGGGTGAGGCCGCGGTGGAAGCCGATGGTGACGCCCAGACCGCTGACGACGTAGAAGACGGCCAGGAGGACGAGATCGGTGAGGTGGACGACGCTGCCCCAGAGGAGCGGAATCGCGACGGCCAGGCCGACGAACGGGGCGACGACGATGATGCCGGTCACGGTGACGTACATCCGCCGGCCGCTGCTCGGCGGGGACTCGGTGCGGTCGTCAGGGAACGGGGAGGTCCCGTCGTAGTCCTGGGCCGACGGAACGGAGCGGGCGGTGGACGTCACAGGTCGCTTCCCGCCTTGCCCGTGGGCGGCGGTGGGCCGGCCGCAGGTGCTTCGGGGGCGGCCTGGTCATGCGGCCGCTTGTGCATCCGCTGCCGTACGGACTGCTTCCAGTCCGCGTACCGATGGGTCTGCATCCGCCCGGCCCCCTGGGCATTGACCCGGGCGATGAACAGCGCTCCCAGCGCCACCAGCGCCAGCAGCACGACCACGGTCCACAGAGTCTGCATGGTGCTCACCTCACTCGGGCGGGCCGCAGCAGCGACGCGCCCGGTGTTGTGGTCCCCGAGTCCCTTGGTGTCTTCACGGTACCCCGCACCGACCGGGCAAATCCCGTTATAGACGGTGATAGCCCGGCACTCCCCGGCAAAGGGGCTGCGGCCAGGCATCTTCTACAGGGCTGTAGACGGCGCTAGCCGTGGGACGTGTGCGAGGGCGCCCCGGCCAGAGGACCGGAGAGGGGCGGCGCCGGCGGCGGCCGCCCACCCCCGCCCGCGGTCCGGCCTCAGACGTTGACGCCGAAGTCCGTCGCGATGCCCGCCAGACCCGACGCATAGCCCTGGCCGACCGCGCGGAACTTCCACTCCTCGCCGTGCCGGTAGAGCTCGCCGAAGACCATCGCCGTCTCGGCCGAGGCGTCCTCGCTCAGGTCGTAGCGGGCCAGCTCCACCCCGTCCGCCTGGTTGACCACGCGGATGAACGCATTGCGGACCTGGCCGAAACTCTGCCCCCGGCTCTCCGCCTCGTGGATGGAGACCGGAAAGACGATCTTCGCGATCTCGGCGGGCACTCCCGACAGCGTGACGTCGATGGACTCGTCGTCCCCCTCGCCCTCGCCGGTCAGGTTGTCGCCGGTGTGCTGCACCGAGCCGTCCGGGCTGGTGAGGTTGTTGTAGAAGACGAAGTGCGCGTCCGAGGCGACCTTGCCCGCCTCGGTGCACAGCAGCGCGCTGGCGTCCAGGTCGTAGTCCGCGCCCGTGGTCGTGCGGACGTCCCAGCCGAGGCCGACCGTGACCGCGGTCAGTCCGGGTGCTTCCTTCGACAAGGAGACGTTGCCGCCCTTGCCCAGCGAGACTCCCATGGCTTCCCTCCAGGTGTTGCCTGCATTCCGGGTGAGCCTCAAAATCTACAGGAGTGTAGAAGTAGAGCGCCGGGGATCGGCGCGGCAGGCTCCGGGCCGGACGAACCACCGCCCGGATTCGGCCACTCAGTAAGATGCCGGGCGTCCCGGACGGCGGGACACCCGGCGCGACGGGAGGCGACGACAGTGGGCGGGCAGTCCTTCGGGAAGGCGCCGGACGGCGGGGACACCCCTGGTCCGGGGGAATGCGACGGCTCCGGACGGGAGCGCGCCCGCCGGCGCGGCCAGGGCCAGCTGGAGGCCCAGGTGCTGGCCGCACTGCACGAGGCATCGGGCCCGGCCACCGCCGCCTGGGTACAGGAACGGCTCGGCGGCGACCTCGCGTACACGACCGTGATGACGATCCTGTCCCGGCTGCACGCCAAACAGGCCGTCACCCGTGAGCGGTCCGGCCGTGCGTACGTCTGGATCCCGGCCGCCGACGAGGCCGGTCTCGCGGCGCTGCGGATGCGCCGCGTACTGGACGGCGAACCGGACCGGGACGCCGTACTGACCAGCTTTGTCTCCGCGCTGTCCGCGCACGACGAGCAGTTGTTGCGCGCGCTCCTCGACCACGCCCCGGCCGACGGCCCCGCCCCGGCCGACGACCCGGCGACCACCGGCGGCCCGGCCGCGTCCGCGGAGCCCGGCACGGGCCCGGCCCCGCACCGCCCCCACCCCTCGGACGAAGCCCACGGAGGCTGACCGGTGGGCGTCTTCGTCTTCCTGCCGCTGGTCCTGCCGCTCACCGCGCTGCCGATCGCCCGGCTCGCCGAACAGCACCTCCACCCGCGCGCCACCACCCGGCTGCTGACCCTGCTCGCCGCGGTGCTCGGCCCGCCCCGGCCGGATCGTGGTCTCCCGCGGCATGCTGCGCAGCCTGGACGAGGACGAGCGGCGCGCCCTGTTCGCCCATGAGCGGGCACATCTGAGCTGCCGTCACCACTGCTCGCTGCTCGTCGTAAGCCTGGCCGGCTGCGTCAACCCGCTGCTGCTGCCGCTGCGTTCCGCGGTCGCCTTCGCCACCGAGCGCTGGGCGGACGAGGGGGCGGCGCGGGTGGTCGGCGACCGGCGGCTGACCGCGCGTGCCGTGGGCCGGGCGGCGCTGGTCACCGCGGCGGGCACGGCCGCCTCCGCCATCTCCGCGCTCAACGCAGCGGTTGCGCTGTTCGTCGTTCTGAAGGCGGCAACGCCGCTCTGAGTGCACACTGATGCCTGACCTCACCGGGCCGGACACGGCCCACCGGACCCTGCGCGCTCCACATCGGACAACTTCTACAAGGCTGTAGACCCTGCCGGTAGAGTGCGCACACATACGCAACGGGCGTGGCCGGAGGGGGAGATGGCGACGAGGTGCGGACTCCTGACCAGGGACTGCCCGCCTCCAGAGGCGGAGGTGCGATGGGTCTATCAGCCCGTGGAGGTCCAATACCCGGACGGCGGATGGACGTTGGGCCGGATCAACGCCTGGTGGACGGACGGCGCGGGCGAGCTGTGGTGCCGGCTGCGCACCCTGCCCGGCGCGTGTCCGCAGTGGCGGCGTTACGACCCCGAGTCCATCCTGCTGCTGCCCAGCGCCGGTATCTGATCCGCCTCGCCCCGCAGACACCGCCGGTCCCGCCGACCGCCGGAGCCGGGGCCATGGGCGGGTTCACCCCCACCTCCGTACCGCACCGCCCGCATCACCAGCATCAGAAGGACCAGAAGGGCCATCGGCGTGCATGACAGGAAGACGCACCAGCAGACGGCCCAACGGGGCGCCGACGGCGCACCCGGCTCGTCCTCTCCCACCGGCGAGGGCTCCCGCGCGCCCGGCGGCTCCCGCGCGTCCGTCCCCGGCTCGCGCCGTAAACCCTCCGGCTCCGACCGCCCGGCCGGGGAGGGCTCCCGTAAGGCAGGCGGGACAGGCAAGCTCCGGATCACCCGGCGGGGCCGCATCCTCGCCTGGACCGGCGGTGTGCTCGGTGTCCTGGTGCTCGCCACGGCGGGCGTCGGGGCGTGGGTCTACCAGGAACTGGACGGCAACATCCGCGGCGTGGACATCGGCGTCGACGGCGACCGGCCGGCCAACCTCAGCCCCGGCTCCAAGAACGTCCTGGTGGTCGGCTCCGACAGCCGCGCGGGTGCCAACGCCAAGTACGGCAAGGACCTGACCACCATGCAGTCGGACACGCTGATGGTGCTGCACATCGCCGCCAACCGTAAGTGGGCCACCGCGCTGTCCTTCCCCCGGGACTCCTGGGTGCAGATCCCCGCCTGCACCCGTGGCAACGGCTCGAAGTCGTCGCCCCACCACTTCAAGATCAACGAGGCGTTCTCGATCGGCGGTGACTCCGGCGATATCCGCAAGGCCGCGGCCTGCACCATCAAGACCGTCGAGAAGAACACCGGACTGCGGATCGACCACTTCACCTCGGTCGACTTCCAGGGCTTCAAGGGGATGGTCAACGCCCTCGGCGGCATAGAGGTCTGCCCCGAGCACGCCATCCACGACAAGAAGGCCCACCTCGACATGGAGGCGGGCTGCCAGAACGTCCGGGACGAGAAGGCGCTCGGCTACGTCCGCACCCGCTACAGCGTCGGTGACGGCTCCGACCTCGGCCGTATCGGCCGCCAGCAGGAGTTCATGAAGGCGCTCGGCGCCAAGGCCCAGTCCAAGCTCACCAGCCCCGGCGAGCTCTACGACTTCCTCAAGGCGGCCACCGAGTCCATCACCACCGACAAGGACCTGGCCGGCCTCAAACCGCTGTACGACCTGGCCGCGACGGTCAAGGGCATCCCCAGCGACCGCCTCACCTTCCTGACCGTCCCCAACTACTACCGCGAGGCCGACGTCCCCACCGACAAGGCCAATGTCGTCTGGCAATACCCGCAGGCCGGCGGGCTGTTCAGCGACCTCGCGCACGACCGGGAGATCGGCGCCGCCGGGAAGAAGAAGCTCGCCGAGGCCGCCAAGAATCCGGTGACCGCCCGTTCCGTGCAGGTCCGGGTGCTCAACGGCACCGGCACTCCCGGCCGGGCGGCGGCCGCCGCCGAGCAGCTGCGCAAGTTCGGCTTCACGGTCATCGGCACCGGCAACGCCCCGGCGACGGACAAGACCACGCTCACCTACCCGGCCGCCCTCAAGGACCGGAGCTCGGTCGTCACCGGACGCCTCCCCGGCATCAAGGCGAAGGAATCGGCCGACGCGGCTCCGGGCGCGGTGACGCTGACGATCGGGCCGGACTTCGCGGCGGGCAAGCCCCAGGGAAACTGAACGGCCGCTACCGCTTGCCGCCCGGGTGCCGGGAACGATGGCGCAGCACCGCTTCGGTGTTCCCGCAGCGTGCCGTGCAATACCGCCGTCGCCCGTTCCTGGACGTGTCCACATAGGCGCGGGAGCACGCGGCGCGCAGGCACCGCCCGAGCCGTGCTCCCCCTTCCCAGCACAGGACGAAGGCAAGGCCACCGGCGGTGACCGCCTTGACCCGGGAGAGCACGTCGGCCGAGTCGGGTACGAAGTGAAGATGGGGCTGGAGGCCGTCATGGGTGGTCACCCAGGGACGGATGGTCGCCGCCACCAGCAGTTCGTTCACGGCTGAGCACTGCTCGGCGGATTCGGTGGCACCGAAAACGCGGGCCAGTTGGTCCCGCCAGGACCGAAAGCCGTCCACATCGGCATCGGCGACTGCCGGGCGACGAATCTCGTGCGCCTCGAGCAGGCTTTGCACGCTTGCCGCCGTCATCTCGGGCAGATTGATCAAATCGGCCGACAGTACCGCCCCGAGACGGCCGTAGTCGTTCTGTTTCATGTGACCTTCCCGGGCGTTACGGAACCCCGTTCTCCGCGGTGTGGCGCTTTCCACCCGGGCTCACCTGGATCAGCTGAATGTCGGAGCAGGCGATGAGCCAGCCACTGGTGTGGCACCACAGGTACCGCACCATTCCTTCGGACGTGAGGTGTTCCGATACCGGCCGGCAGGATGCGGAGGGGAGGCCGCATGCGGGACACCACCACGGTTCACACTGCGTATCTGGGAGTCGTGCCATGTCCGCCAGGGTGCGGTCATGGGTCAAATACATTCAACCATTACATGGGCGGCGGGCAGCAAGCGGTGAGCCATGCCATGCCGACAGGGCAGGCGCGTCCCGGCATGCCGATGCGGCGCCGGCCGGGTCTGTCCGGCCTGCGCCCGGTGTGCCGGGGCCTCAGGCGCGCAGCCGTTCCACCGGCCGGGCCGTGTGCACTTCGATGTCGTGCGCGGCCCGCTGGAGCAGCTGATGGCTGAGGTCCGACATCGCCCGTGCCACCGCCAGCTCGTCGCCGATGGCCGGGACGTTCTCATCGGTGGGATTGCAGCGAGCCGCTCCCTGGCCGACCATCTGCCCGCCTTCCTTGCCACGCAGCCTGGCCTCGGCTCTGACCTCGCTGTCGGTCTCGGTGATGCTGATCTCGGCGTTCCATGTCTTCGTGGCAGTCACCGGAAGCCTCCTCGTCCACCCCATGAGCAGCACAGGAACCGCCCCCACAAAAATCGTCGCACCGGCGCCCGCGGGTCGCACCTGGGGCTCACCACACCTCGATCCGGGGGTTTTCCTCATGGTCCGGGCGCGGTCGCGGTCATAGCCTCGACACAGCGGGGGAGCTTGCGGGACGCAGGCCCGCACCTCGCCAACCAGCGACTTTTCCGGGGGAGTTCATGCGTATGCGGGTCCGTTTCATCGGCGTCGTCGCGGTGGCCGCCATCGGGGCAGGCAGCCTCAGCGCCTGTGGGGTGCTGCCCGGGAAGACCTTCAAGGACGACGCCAAGGTCTCGAAGAAGATCACGGCGGTCCGGCTGGACAGTGGCTCGGGCGGCCTCACGGTGCACGGCGGCAAGGGCGGCGGCACGGTCTCGGTCCACCGCGCGGTCTCGTACCACGGCGACCGTCCGCAGGGCGCCACCCACCGCGTCGAGGACGGTGTGCTGGTGCTCGCCGGCTGCGGCCAGAACTGCACCGTGGACTACACGGTCGAGCTGCCGGCCGGTATCCCGGTCAGCGGGAAGACCTCGTCCGGTGCGGTGGAGCTGGCCAAGGTCGGCCCGGTGAAGCTGACCACCAGCTCAGGGGACATCCGGCTGGACGGGGTGAGCGGCGCGGTCGATGCCCGGACCACCAACGGCCAGATCACCGGACGCGGACTGTCGGGCGCGCGGATCGCGGTCGAGACGTCCAACGGGGCGATCGACCTCACCCCCGCCACCGCGCAGAACGTCCGCGCGAAGACCTCCAACGGCGCCATCAGGCTGCAACTGCCGAAGGGCCCGTACCGGGTCGCCGCCGAGACCGGCAACGGGGAGGAGCACATAGGCATCGCCCAGGACCCGGCGGCCCGCTACCGCCTGGAGCTGACCACCAGCAACGGGGACATCACCGCGAAGCCCGCCTGACGGAGCCGGTGGTCCGGTCCGACAGCCGGCCACCACCCCGGTCAGCTGCCGGACTCCGGCCGCGGCCACCCGTCGTGGCCGGCCACGGCCTCCCGCCGGGGCGCGCCATTGCCGGCCCGCCCCGCGGTGGGTCAGCCCTCGCCCTCCAGCTCCCCTTCGGTCTCCAGGAAGGCCTGGCGCAGCGCCGCCAGCGTCTCGGCGTCCGGCTTCTCCCACATGCCGCGGGATTCCGCCTCCAGGAGGCGTTCGGCGATCCCGTGCAGGGCCCAGGGGTTGGCCTCCTCCAGGAAGGCCCGGTTCTCGGGGTCGAGGACGTAGGTCTGGGCGAGCTTGTCGTACATCCAGTCGGCGACCACTCCCGTGGTGGCGTCGTAGCCGAACAAGTAGTCCACGGTGGCGGCGAGTTCGAAGGCGCCCTTGTAGCCGTGGCGGCGCATCGCCTCGATCCAGCGGGGGTTGACCACCCGGGCACGGAAGACCCGGGAGGTCTCCTCGACCAGGGTGCGGGTGCGGACCGTCTCCGGGCGGGTGGAGTCACCGATGTACGCCTCGGGAGCCTTGCCCTTGAGCGCCTTGACGGTGGCGACCATGCCGCCGTGGTACTGGAAGTAGTCGTCGGAGTCCGCGATGTCGTGCTCGCGGGTGTCGGTGTTCTTGGCGGCGACCGCGATGCGCTTGTAGGCGGTCTCCATCTCGTCCCGGGCCGGGCGGCCTTCGAGGCCGCGGCCGTAGGCGTAGCCGCCCCAGACCGTGTAGACCTCGGCCAGGTCGGCGTCGGTGCGCCAGTCACGGGAGTCGATCAGCTGGAGCAGACCCGCGCCGTACGTCCCCGGTCGGGAGCCGAAGATGCGGGTGGTGGCGCGGCGCTCGTCGCCGTGATCGGCGAGGTCGGCCTGGGTGTGGGCGCGGACGAAGTTCTCCGCGGCCGGCTCGTCCAGTCCGGCGGCGAGCCGTACGGCGTCGTCGAGCAGGCCGATGACATGCGGGAAGGCGTCCCGGAAGAAGCCGGAGATGCGCAGCGTGACATCGACACGGGGGCGGCCGAGCTCGGCGAGGGGGATCGGCTCCAGCCCATTGACCCGGCGCGAGGCGTCGTCCCATACGGGGCGGACACCCAGCAGCGCCAGCGCCTCGGCCACGTCGTCGCCGGACGTCCGCATGGCGCTGGTGCCCCACAGCGACAGACCGACGGACTGCGGCCAGTCGCCGTTGTCCTCGCGGTAGCGCGTCAGCAGGGAGTCGGCGAGGGCCTGGCCGGTCTCCCAGGCGAGGCGGGAGGGCACGGCCTTGGGGTCGACGGAGTAGAAGTTCCGGCCCGTCGGCAGCACGTTGACCAGGCCACGGAGCGGGGAGCCGGAGGGGCCGGCCGGGACGAAGCCGCCGTTGAGGGCGTGCACGGCGTGGTCGATCTCGTCGGTGGTGGCGGCGAGACGCGGGACGACCTGACGGCAGGCGAAGTCAAGGATGTCGGCGACCGCGGCCGGGTGTCCCTCGGCGGCCTTGGCCACCGCTGCCGGGTCCCAGTCCGCGTCCTCCATCGCCTGCACCAGGCCACGGGCGGTGGCCTCGGCCTCGTCGGCGGTCGTGCGGGTGGCCGCGGACTCGTCCAGTCCGAGCGCCTCCCGCAGTCCGGGCAGGGCGGACGTACCGCCCCAGATCTGGCGGGCGCGCAGGATGGACAGCACGAGGTTGACCCGTGCCTCGCCGCTCGGCGCGCCGCCCAGCACGTGCAGGCCGTCGCGGATCTGGGCGTCCTTGACCTCACACAGCCAGCCGTCGACGTGCAGCAGGAAGTCGTCGAAGCCGTCGTCGTCGGGGCGTTCGTCCATCCCCAGGTCGTGGTCGAGCTTGGCGGCCTGGATCAGCGTCCAGATCTGGGCGCGGATCGCGGGCAGCTTGGCCGGGTCCATCGAGGAGATGGCCGCGTACTCGTCGAGGAGCTGCTCCAGGCGCGCGATGTCGCCGTAGGACTCGGCGCGGGCCATCGGCGGGACGAGGTGGTCGACGAGGGTGGCGTGCACCCGGCGCTTGGCCTGGGTGCCCTCGCCGGGGTCGTTGACCAGGAAGGGGTAGACGAGCGGCAGATCACCGAGGGCGGCGTCCGGACCGCAGGCCGCGGACAGGCCCGCGTTCTTGCCGGGCAGCCACTCCAGGTTGCCGTGCTTGCCCAGGTGGACCATGGCGTCCGCGCCGAAACCGCCGTCGTCGGCGGAGGCCGCGATCCAGCGGTACGCCGCCAAGTAGTGGTGCGAGGGCGGCAGATCGGGGTCGTGGTAGATCGCGATCGGGTTCTCGCCGAAGCCGCGCGGCGGCTGGATGAGGATCAGGAGATTGCCGCGGCGCAGCGCGGCCAGCACGATGTCGCCGTCGGGGTTCCGGCTGCGGTCGACGAACATCTCGCCGGGCGGCGGCCCCCAATGCTGCTCGACGGAGTCCCGGAGTTCCTGCGGCAGCGTGGCGTACCAGCGCTTGTAGTCGGCGGCCGGAATGCGGACCGGGTTACGGGCGAGCTGTTCCTCGGTGAGCCACTCCTGGTCGTGGCCGCCGGCCTCGATGAGGGCGTAGATCAGCTCGTCACCGTCGCCGGACTCCAGGCCCGGTACCGGCTCGGCGGTCTCGTCGCCGAAGTCGTAGCCGTCCGCCCTGAGGCGGCGCAGCAGGGCCACGGCGCTGGCCGGGGTGTCCAGCCCCACCGCGTTGCCGATGCGGGAGTGCTTGGTCGGGTAGGCGGACAGCACCAGCGCGAGGCGCTTCTCCGCGGCCGGGATGTGGCGCAGCCGGGCGTGCCGGATGGCGATCCCGGCGACCCTGGCGGCGCGCTCGGGGTCGGCGACGTAGACCGGCAGTCCGTCCTCGTCGACCTCCTTGAAGGAGAACGGGACGGTGATCAGCCGGCCGTCGAACTCGGGGACCGCGATCTGCGAGGCGGCGTCCAGCGGAGAGAGCCCCTCGTCGTTCTCCTCCCAGGCGCTGCGCGGCCCGGTCAGGCACAGGGCCTGAAGGATCGGCACGTCCAGGGCGGCCAGCGCGCCCGCGTCCCAAGACTCGTCGTCGCCGCCCGCGGAGGCCTCGGCGGGCTTGCTGCCGCCCGCCGCGAGAACCGTGGTGACCAGGGCGTCGGCGCTCCCCAGCGCCTCGATCAGCTCCGGCTCGGGGGCCCGGAGGGAGGCCACGAACAGCGGCCGGGCGCGTCCGCCGGCCGCCTCGATCTGCTCGCACAGGGTCCGGACGAAAGCGGTGTTACCGCTCATGTGGTGGGCGCGGTAGTAGAGCACGGCGATCAGCGGGCCGCTCTCGTTGCGCCCTTCCCAGTCCAGCGGTCCCCAGGACGGGGCGGGCTCCGGCGGCTCGAAGCCGTGACCGGTCAGCAGCACGGTGTCGGAGAGGAAGCGGGCGAGCTGGTCGAGGTTGGCGGGACCGCCGTGCGCGAGATAGGCGTGCGCCTCGGCCGCGATACCGACCGGGACCGTGGACTGCTCCATGAGCTGGGCGTCGGGGGCCTGTTCACCGGTGAGCACGACGACCGGCCGGTGCTGGTCCTCGGCGAGCAGCACCTCCAGGCCCTCCTCCCAGGCGCGGATGCCGCCGAGGAGGCGTACGACGACGAGGTCGGTGCCCTCCAGCAGCGCGGGGAGTTCGGCCACGTCGAGGCGGGCGGGGTTGGCGAGCCGGTACGGCACGGGACCCGTGGCCGCGCGGGCGCTGAGCAGGTCGGTGTCGGAGGTCGACAGCAGCAGAAGCATGCGAGCGCAGGCCTTCCTCGGGGTATCCGCGCCCCGGGTGGTCGTATGGACGGCGGGAGTTCCTGGCTCACCCGGCAGCTGCCGGGTTCACAGTGGCGGGACCGCGCCGGATTCACACCGGGCTTCCTCCCTGGGGCCGTAAGGCCCTGCGCCGTCGCTGGCGTCGGCGGGCCGTCCGACCCACCGACCTGCATAGTAAGGGCTGCGGCCGAGCGAGGTAAGCGGGCCTCCGGACCTCCCGTATCGGGACGGGCGCGCGGGCCTCCGTACGCGGATCCGGGGCACGAGCTTGGCCGGATCCGGCCCGGATGGGCCACCCGCCCCCGTGGGTATGCTCGCGGCCATGCCGCCCTCCCCCTCGACACGGCCCCACGGGTCCGAACCGCCCATACGGGACCGCGGTGACGCCTGCCCGGGAGCGCTGCGGCTGCACTCCGCCGCCGACGGGCATCTCGCCCGAGTGCGACTGCCCGCCGGAGACTTGACGGTGCGTCAGGCCGAGGGGCTGGCCGACGCCGCGGACCAGCTCGGGGACGGCCATCTCTCCCTCACCTCCCGCGGCAACGCGGAACTCCGCGGCCTCCCGGACGACTGCGGCAGCCGGCTCGCCGCCCTGCTGCGCGACGCCGACCTGCTGCCCTCCGAGCGCCACGAACGCATCCGCAACATCCTCGCCTCCCCCCTGGCCGGACTGGACCGGCACACCCCTTCTGACGTGCGGTTGTGGGCCCGTGAGCTGGACGGACTGCTCTGCACGAGCGAGTCCGCGACCGCGCTGTCGGGCCGCTTCCTCTTCGTCCTGGACGACGGCCGGGGCGATGTGGCGGCGCTCGGCGGCGATGTGAGCTTGGTCGCAGAACCGACCGGGGCCGGGGCGCCGGCGGACCACGGGGACCAGTCGGGGCCCGGCCACCCCGCCCGGCCCGGATGCACTGCCCTGCTGCGGGTCGGCGACGACCCGGCGGCCCTGCGCATCGCCGGCCCGGACGTCCCACGCGCCGCCCTCACCGCCGCTGATGCCTTCCTGTCCGCCGCCGAGACGAGCGGCACCGGCGCCTGGCGGGTCCGTGAACTCCCGGCCGGCCATGCCCTGACGGCCCAGGTGGTCGCGGAGCGGCTGCACGCGGCGGGTATCAGGGCGGTCCATGTGGCTGAGACCGCGACTGGGACGAGGACCACAGCCGCCGACTCCTCCGCCCCCGGCATCATCGAGGGGCGCGACGGCGTCCGGGCGCTCTCCGTTCTCGCGCCGCTGGGGCGACTGTCCGTCGCGCAGTGGCGGTTGCTGGTCGGCGTCGCCGCGGCGGAGGGGGACGGCGTTCTCCGGCTCACTCCCTGGCGCGGCCTCGTCATCCCGGGGCTGTCCGCCGACGTCGCGGCCGCCCGCCTGCGTGAACTGGCCGCCGCCGGGCTGATCACCGACCCGGACTCCCCCTGGCACCGCATCGGGGCCTGCACCGGCCGTCCCGGCTGCGCCAAGTCCCGTACCGATGTACGGGCCGACGCGACGGCCGCGGTCACGGCGGGCACCCCCGTCCCCGTATCCGTGTCCGGGTCCGGCCCCGACGCCTGCCCCGATCCCGTCCGCCTCCTCAGCGAACCGGAGCCGGGGCCGAAACCGGGCCCGGAACCAAAACTGGGGCCGGTGCCGGAACCAGGACCGGACACCCCGGCCCCCCGCCACCCCCTCCCCGTCTACTGGTCCGGATGTGAGCGCCGTTGTGGGCACCCGCACGGTGCCTGGGTCGATGTGCTGGCGACGGCGGACGGCTACCGGGTGTCGGTCGTCCGGCCGAAGACCCCACCCGCCCCGGCGGCATCCCCCGCAGCCCCCTGCCCCACCTCATGAACCCCCGGACCCGCAGTCCCCTGCTCCAACTCCAGAACTGCTCGCCCCACAGCGCCAGGCCCCACCCCATGAACCACCCATGAACCGCCCCGTGAACCACCCCGGACCCACAGCGCCATGCCCCACCTCCAGAACCGTCCCGTACCCGACAACCCCGAGGCCACAGTGACCGCGTTCGACTACGAGAAGGACGGTGCGGCGATCTATCGCCAGTCCTTCGCCACCATCCGCGCCGAGGCGGACCTCGGCGGCCTGCCCGCCGACGTCAGCCGGGTCGCGGTCCGGATGATCCACGCCTGCGGCATGGTCGACCTGGTACGCGATCTCGCCTTCACCCCCGAGGTGGTGGCCCGCGCCCGCGAGGCGCTGCGCGCCGGTGCGCCGATCCTCTGCGACGCCAACATGGTGGCCAGCGGCGTCACCCGTAAGCGGCTGCCGGCCGACAACGAGGTGCTGTGCACCCTCGCCGATCCGTCCGTCCCGGACCTGGCCGCCCGGATGGGGACGACCCGCAGCGCCGCGGCCCTGGAGCTGTGGCGGGACCGGATGGACGGCGCGGTGGTCGCGTTCGGCAACGCCCCGACCGCCCTCTTCCGGTTCCTCGAAATGATCGAGGAGGGCGCGCCCCGCCCCGCCGCCGTCATCGGCATACCCGTCGGTTTCATCGGCGCCGCGGAGTCCAAGGACGCGCTGATCGCCCACCCGTCGGAGCTGGACCACATCGTCGTGCGCGGGCGCCGGGGCGGCAGCGCCATGGCCGCCGCCGCGATCAACGCCCTGGCAAGCGAGGAAGAGTGAGCGTGAGCGAGCAGCAGCTGACCGGTCGCCTCTACGGTGTGGGCCTCGGCCCCGGCGACCCGTCCCTCATGACGGTCCGGGCGGTCGAGGTCATCGCCGAGGCCGACGTCATCGCCTACCACAGCGCCCGGCACGGACGCTCCATCGCGCGCTCCATCGCCGCCAAGCACCTCCGTGCCGACCACATCGAGGAAGCGCTGATCTACCCGGTCACCACGGAGTCGACCGATCACCCCGGCGGCTACCGGGGCGCGCTGGACGAGTTCTACGAAACCGCGGCCGCCCGCCTCGCCGTGCACCTCGACGCCGGCCGCACGGTCGCCGTCATCTCCGAGGGTGACCCGCTCTTCTACGGCTCCTACCAGCACATGCACAAGCGGCTGGCCCACCGCTATCCGACCGAGGTCATCCCCGGCGTCACCTCCATCAGCGCCGCCGCGGCCCGCCTCGGCAAGCCGCTCGCCGAGGCCGACGAGGTCCTGACGATCCTCCCCGGCACACTCCCGGAGGAGGAACTGACCGCCCGCCTGACCTCGACCGACACCGCCGTCGTCATGAAGCTGGGCCGCACCTTCCCCACCGTCCGCCGCGCCATGGAACGCGCCGGCCGCCTCCCGGAGGCCCACTACGTCGAGCGCGCGACGATGTCCGGCGAACGCACCGAGCGGCTGGCGGACATCGACGCGGAGACGGTCCCGTACTTCTCCGTCAGCGTCGTACCGAGCCGCATCGCGGACCTGCCCCCGGCGGGCACGACCACGGGTACAGCCACCACCGCGGGCACGACCACGGCCGACGAACCATCCGACGCCGGCGAAACGGAGTCCCCCCACCCCGGCGAGGTCGTGGTCGTCGGTACCGGTCCGGCCGGTCCGCTCTGGCTGACGCCCGAGTCACGCGGTGCCCTAACCGCCGCCGAGGACCTCGTCGGCTACACCACCTACCTGGACCGCGTCCCGCTGCGCCCCGGCCAGCGCCGCCACGCCTCCGACAACAAGGTCGAGTCCGAACGCGCCGAACTCGCCCTCGACCTGGCCCGGCGCGGCCGCCGGGTGGCCGTGGTCTCCGGCGGCGACCCGGGCGTCTTCGCGATGGCCACCGCCGTCCTGGAGGTCGCCTGCCAGGACCCGTACCGCGCCATCCCCGTACGGGTTCTCCCGGGCGTCACCGCCGCCAACGCGGCCGCCGCCCGCGCCGGCGCCCCGCTCGGCCACGACTACGCGGTCATCTCCCTCTCCGACCGCCTCAAGCCCTGGGAGGTCATCGCCGAACGCCTGCATGCCGCGGCCGGCGCCGACCTGGTCCTCGCCCTCTACAACCCCGGCTCCCGCAGCCGCACCTGGCAGGTCGGCAAGACCCGCGAACTCCTCCTGGAGCACCGCGCCCCCGACACCCCCGTCATCCTCGCCCGCGACATCGGCGGCCCCGAGGAGTCCGTCCGCACCGTCCGCCTCGCCGACCTGGACCCCACCCAGGTCGATATGCGCACCCTCCTGATCATCGGCTCGTCCCAGACCCAGGCGGTACGGCGCGACAACGGCACCGAGGTCGTGTGGACGCCGCGTAGGTACCCGGAGGGGTGAGCCGACCCGCCAGGTGAGGGGCTCCGGCCCGCGCCGTGACAGGTGCCCGTGCCCCGGCCGGGGCATGGTCCCGGCCGGACCGTGGGTCCCTACGGGGGCCGCACGGGGACCCGTACGGGGCGTGGGCCCGGCGCCGGCCCCCACCTCTGGCAACCCCTCCCTCATGGGGCGCGTCTCTCGCGACATGCACGCGAATATGGCCCGCGTACAGCAACTACTGCTCTTCACCCGGCTCCAGACGAGCAGCTGCGCGTTCGCCGTCGCGCTGCTCGCGGGGGTCGCGCTGTCCACCGTGCTGCCGCAGTTGCCGGTGGCCAGATACGACCTGTTGCTCGTCTACGGACTGCTGCTGACGCTGGTGTTCCGGCTGCGCGGGTGGGACAGCGGCAGGGATGTCCTGGTCATCGCCGTGTGTCATGCGATCGGGCTGGCCTTCGAGCTGGTGAAGGTCTCACTCGGCTCCTGGAGCTATCCGGAGCCCGCGGTGTTCAAGTTCGCGGGCGTGCCCCTGTACGGGGGCTTTCTCTACGCGGCAGTGGGCAGCTATGTCTGCCGCGCATGGCAGCTCATGGACCTGGAACTCGTCCGCTACCGCCCCCGCGCCACTACGGCCCTGGCCGTGGCCATCTACGTGAACTTCTTCAGCCACCACTGGCTGCCCGACCTGCGCTGGCCCCTCGCCGCACTGCTCATCGCGGTCACGGGAGGCACGTCGGTGCGGTTCACCGTGGGCAAGGCGCGCTACCGCATGCCGCTGGCGCTGTCCTTCGCGCTGATCGGCTTCTTCCTGTGGCTGGCCGAGAACATCGCCACCTACCTGGGCGCCTGGCGCTACCCGCACCAACTCCACGGGTGGCAACCGGTCGCCCTGGAAAAGTTCGGCTCCTGGGCGCTCCTGATCAGCGTCACGTTCGTGATCGTGGCGGCTACCCGTGGGCAGCGCAGCCGCGGGTGACCCCGGATGGATGCGCCGAAGGGTGCGGTCAGGCGTCGAGTCCAGGACGGTGACGCGAGGACGTCGCCCTGTCCGGCCGCGCTCGCGAATTGATTTCGACCATTCGCCGCCCCCCCGTTGCCCGTGTCGACGACAACGCCAACTCCCCTTTTGAGAGCGGCTCGGAGTGACAACTCCAGGACGGGGAAAGGGCCTTGACAGGCCAGTCAGGACTCGAATGGAGAAGAGAATGGGAATGACGGAGCGGTCTGCGGCGGCCGGGAGGAGCAGGGATGCCGAGCGGGCGCGGGGCGGGCTGCGGGCGGCGCTGAAGGGGGCCGGCAGCACCTTGCCGTCCCCGGCCCTGGACGGGGTGTCGCTGGTGGGGGACTTCCCGCGGCCGCCGGTGGACCTCGGGCGGGGTACGCCGCAGCGCGCGCGACCGCTCGCGGAGGTGGTGCGGGGGTGAGTTCGAGGAACGAGGAGAGGGCCGAATCCGCCGCCGCCCATGACCGGGGTGCGGAGGAGGAGGCGGAGGAATCCGTAAAGCGGCGGGAGGAATTAGTGGAGAGGGTGCGGGAAGCCAATCGGCTCAGTGTGAATCGGCCGCGCTGAAAGCGGGGCGGTAACGGCGTGGATCCACTCCACGGCCTCGGCCGGATTCGCGGCCACCGGCACTCCGTCGGGCACCGGTGGGCGCCGTACGACCACCACGGGGATCCCGGCCTCCCGGGCCGCCGTCAGCTTGGCGGCGGTCGCGGCGGCGCCGCTGTCCTTCGTCACGAGGACGTCGATGCGGTGGGCCCGGAGCAGTGCGCGCTCGCCCTCCACCGTGAAGGGGCCCCGGTCGAGCAGCACCTCCATACGGGGCGGGTACGGGGGCTCGGGGGCGTCGACGGAGCGGACCAGGAACCAGGGGTCGGTGAGGTGGGCGAAGTGGGCGAGGCCCATGCGGCCGGTGGTGAGGAAGATGCGGCTGCCGAGGGCGGGGAGCGCGGCGGCGGCCTCGTCCAGGGAGGTGACCTGGTGCCAGTCGTCGCCGGGTCCCGGCACCCAGCCGGGCCGGCGGAGCGCCAGCAGGGGAACATGGGCGGTGGCGGCGGCCCGGGCCGCGCTGAAACTGATCGTGCCGGCGAAAGGATGGGTGGCGTCGATGAGCGCGTCCACCGCGTGCTCGCGCAGCCAGCGGGTGAGGCCCTCGGGGCCGCCGAACCCGCCGATGCGTATCTCCCCGTCGGGCAGCCGTGGTGCGGCGACCCGGCCGGCGAGCGAGGTCGTCACGCGCAGGGCGGGCTCCGGCGCCAGGGTGGCGGCCAGGCGGCGGGCCTCCGTGGTACCGCCGAGGATCAGTACGTGGCGTGGCGGGCGAGCTGCGTCGGGCATGGGATGTGGGTTCCTCCGTGGCTGAGGCGCAACCGCAGGGTACGGGGCCGCAGGGTACGGGCAAGGCCGTGGGCGGGCGGAGTGCGCAGCTCGCGCACACCGGGCTGCGGCCCGGCTGGACGACCGGTGCCTGTGCGACGGCGGCGAGCACGGCCGCGTACACGGCACTACTCACAGGCGACTTCCCCGACCCGGTGACGATCACGCTGCCGAAGGGGCAGACGCCGTCCTTCGCACTGGCGGTGGAGGAGCTGGCGCCGGGGCGGACGACGGCCATGGCGGGTGTCGTCAAGGACGCGGGCGACGATCCGGACGTCACCCACGGGGCGCTCGTCCGGGCCACCGTGCGGGCGCTGCCCGCGGGCTCGGGGGTCGTCTTCAAGGCCGGGCCGGGGGTCGGGACGGTGACGCGGCCCGGGCTGCCGCTGGACGTGGGGGAACCGGCGATCAATCCCGTGCCGCGGCAGCTGATGCGGGAGCATCTCGCGGAGGTCGCCGCGCGCCACGGCGGTGCGGGGGCGACGGCCGATGTCGAGGTGGAGATCTCGGTCGATCACGGGGAGGAGATCGCCCGGAGCACCTGGAATCCGCGGCTGGGCATCCTGGGCGGACTGTCGATCCTGGGGACCACCGGAATCGTGGTCCCGTACTCCTGCTCGGCGTGGATCGACTCCATCCGGCGGGGGGTGGACGTGGCACTCGCGGCGGGCCGGCGGCATGTGGCCGGGTGTACGGGGTCGACGTCGGAGAAGGTGGCCGTCGCGCTGCACCATCTGCCGGAGGACGCGCTGCTGGACATGGGCGACTTCGCGGGGGCGGTGCTGAAGTACATCCGGCGTCATCCCGTGGAGCGGCTCACCATCTGCGGCGGCTTCGCCAAGCTGTCCAAGCTGGCGGCCGGGCATCTGGATCTGCACTCGGCGCGGTCCCAGGTGGACAAGGGGTTCCTGGCGGAGCTCGCGCGGCGGGGCGGCGCGGACGAGGCGCTGGCGGGGGCGGTCGCGGAGGCCAACACGGGCCTGGCGGCACTCCAGTTGTGCACCGCGGCGGGGGTTCCCCTGGGGGATCTGGTGGCGGCGACGGCGCGGGACGAGTCGCTGGCCGTGCTGCGGGGCGCGCCGGTCGCGGTCGATGTCATCTGCATCGACCGGGCCGGGATGGTGGTGGGGCGGGCGGAACCGCGGGGTCCGGGGGAGGACCGGCAGGGAAGCCCGCAGCGGTGACGGGCTTCCCCCGAGTCGGCGTGAGCCGTCAGTCCCGGTCGCCGCGGCTGGACCGGCCGCCCAGGCAGTCCTCCGAGCTGCCGGTGAGCGATCCCAGCGCCGTGCCGAGGGCGCAGGTGGTCAGCCGCAGCGGGTTGTCGCGGAACCGTCCGGGGCGCTCGTAACGGCCCTCCCGGCGGTCGTAGCGCCCTTCGCGGCGGTCGTGCAGGCGGCCCGGCCGGTCGTTCGTCCGGAGCGGGGTGTCGTGCATCCACGGGGAGCTGTCGTGCGCCTGCCCCGGGGTGTCCGTCGCCTGTGCGACATGGTCCTTGCCGTCGGCCGCGGCGACGTTGCCGCCGAGGAGCGTCAGCAGGGCTGCGGCGCCGACGACGCCGGCGGCCAGTCTGGTACGCATCGTGGCGTACTCCTTTGCTTCGGCCCCCCTTGGGTGTCGCAGCTTCCTTACCGGCCCCTGGTGGGCGGCTAACGGGTATTCACCCTGATGCGGTCGCAGAGCCATCCGGACGGGCCCGACGGGGGCGTGGCGCGCGGTCGGTGGCGGCACGTCGCGAGCGGCTCGTCGGACGGCGGCGCCTCGGGCGGGCTCGGTAATCACCCGAAGCGGCACGCCGCCACGGAAATCCGGGAATGCCGACATCTCGCCTCATCGCGCTCACCGAGGATTCCGCGGACGGTACCCGCAGATATACCCGGCGGGCGCTCATGCAGGACTTTCCCGGGACAGTTTCCCGATAGCCTCCGCATGGCTGATTCACCACCAAGAAGCGGACAAAGATGCAGGTCAGGGCGATAGCTGCCGACAATTGCATACCGGTGGAAAAATGAATCGCCAGTTGCCGCGCCACACTGCGGCGTGATTGCATTTCACCTGCACACGGGCCGTCACCGAGGCGTCACATTTCCGGCGCCCAGGGCCCGTTTACGGCCCTATTCGCTTTATCGGCAATTGGGGCCGTGTGCGTTCGGAATCCATAGCTTTGAAGGGAAGGGCACGCCATGCGTCACGGCTTCACCTCTGAGATCGACACCTGCGAGATCGCCGACACCGAGCTCGACAACATTGCCGGTGGGCTCGCCGGCGCCGGCGCCGAGGTTGCCGGCCACGGTGCCGCCGTGAACGTCGGCAATGTCGTCAGCACCGTCGGCGCCGGCGGGTCCATCACGGCGGACCTGCCCGGTGCGCACCTCGGCGCCGGCGCCGGCGTGCAGGCCACCAGCCTCTGAGCGGCACCGCTTTCCGGCCCGACGGGCCGTCCTGACATACGTGAACCCCGGAACTGCCAGTTCCGGGGTTCACGCATGTCCGCGGGCGCGGGCGTACGCCTCGTACGCGTCCGCTACGGGGTCTCCGTGACCGGCGGCGTGACCGGCGGCTCCGACGGCGTGACGGGCGCGGTGTCCGACGGCCCGTCACACGGCAGGTGCGGCCGCTCGCGGTCCGCCGAGTAGAGATGGCTGTCGCGGAACTGCTCGGCGCCCAGGGTGCGGCCGACCATGATGACGGCCGTACGGACCACGCCCGCGGCCTTCACCTGCTCCGCGATATCGGCGAGGGTGCCGCGCAGCACGAGTTCGTCGGGGCGGGAGGCCATCGCGACGACCGCGGCGGGGCAGTCGGCGCCGTAGTGCGGCAGGAGTTCGGCGACGACCCGGTCGGCGTACATGGCGGCCAGGTGGAGCACCAGCAGCGCACCGCTGCGCCCGAGGGTGGCCAGGTCCTCGCCCTCCGGCATGGGGGTGGCCCGCTGGGCGACGCGGGTGAGGATGACGGTCTGGCCGACGGTGGGGACGGTCAGTTCGCGCTTGAGGGCGGCCGCCGCCGCGGCGAACGCGGGGACGCCCGGCACCACGTCGTACGGCACACCGGCCGCGTCCAGCCGGCGCATCTGCTCGGCGACCGCGCTGAAGACGGACGGGTCACCGGAGTGCAGCCGGGCCACGTCGTGGCCCTCCTCATGGGCGCGCACCATCTCGGCGGTGATCGTGTCGAGGTCCAGCTGCGCGGTGTCGATGAGCCGGGCACCGGGCGGGCATTCGGCGAGCAGCTCCCGCGGCACCAGGCTGCCCGCGTACAGACAGACCCCGCAGGACGCGAGCGTACGGGCGCCGCGCACGGTGATCAGGTCGGCGGCGCCTGGACCCGCGCCGATGAAGTGGACGGTCATGGTTGCTCGGTCTCCTGGGGAGGGGAGGACGGGGACGGGGAGGCGGCCTGCGGTTTCACGGCCGACCACTGGGTGACCGGCATCGCCTGCCGCCAGCCGGTGAAACCGCCGACCGGCACGGCGTGCGCGACCGCGAGCCGGACCAGCTCGCCGCCGTGCTGCCGGTACCAGTCGGCGAGCAGCGCCTCGGACTCCAGCGTCACGGTGTTCGCCACCAGCCGGCCGCCCACGGGCAGCGCCGCCCAGCACGCGGCCAGCAGGCCGGGGGCGGTCAGCCCGCCGCCGATGAAGACCGCGTCCGGCGTCGGCAGACCGTCCAGCGCGGCGGGCGCGGGGCCGGTGACGACGCGCAGTCCGGGTACGCCGAGCGTGCGCGCGTTCCGCCCGATCCGCTCGGCCCGTACGGGGTCGCGCTCGACGCTGACGGCGCGGCAGCCGCGGTGCGCCCGCAGCCACTCGATGGCGATGGAGCCGGAGCCGCCGCCGACGTCCCAGAGGAGTTCACCGGGGGCGGGCGCCAGGGCGGCGAGGGTGGCGGCGCGGACATGGCGCTTGGTGAGCTGGCCGTCGTGCTCGTAGGCGGCGTCGGGGAGGCCGGGGACGGCGGAGAGCGGCGCGGCGCCGGGGGCACGGCGGCAGTCGAGGGCGAGGACGTTGAGGGGATCGCCGGGCGGCAGGTCCCAGTCCTCGGCGGTGCCCTCGGCCGTCTTCTCCCGGGGGCCGCCGAGCTGCTCCAGTACGCGTATCCGGGTCGGGCCGAAGCCGTGGGCCCGCAGCAGGGCCGCGACCTCGGCGGGGGTCCGGGCACCGGCGGACAGCACCAGCACCCGGCGGCCGTCGTACAGCACGCGGAGGAGGTTCTCGGCGGGCCGTCCGACGAGCGTGACGACCTCGGTGTCCTCCAGCGGCCAGCCCAGGCGGGCGCAGGCGTGGGAGACGGCGGAGGGGTGCGGGAAGACGCACAGCTCAGGGGCCGCGGGCCCGCCCGCCGCCGCTCCCGCGCCGGTGGCCGTCTGCTCCTGGATCACCTCGGTCAGCGTCCGTCCGATGCCGTAGAACATCGGGTCGCCGCTGGCCAGCACGCACACCCGGCGTCCGGCGTACGCGGCGAGCAGGCCGGGGACGGCGGGGCGCAGCGGCGACGGCCACGGGACGCGCTCGCCGGTGCACTCCGCGGGCAGCAGCGCGAGCTGGCGGGCGCCGCCGATCAGCACCTCGGCGGCGCTCAGGGCCTGCCGGGAGGCGGGCGGCAGTCCGTCCCAGCCGTCGGCCCCGATGCCGACGACGGACAGGGGTTCAGGAGCGGCCGGGGCGGGTGGTGCGGGGCTCACTGCCGGATACCTCGAGGTCGGGAGGGGACGGGGACCGGTCCGGGGGACGGGAGCCGAACTTTACTGACCGGTCGTCTCGCACCGTCCCGCGGGGAGGCCCCCCGCCCTCACGCCAGCAGGGCGATCAGGAACTGGCCCGCGAACAGGAACGCCGCGCAGAAGCCCACCAGCGCCGGCAGCCACTGCCAGATGCCGCGCGGGGAGTCGAAGCAGGCCAGGTAGCCGAGGACGGCGACGGTGCCGAGCAGGGCGCCCAGCCAGAACGTGAGGCCGTCGTGGTGGGTGGACAGGATGGCGACGGCGGCCAGCAGGCCGAGCGGCGCCAGCAGCTGTCCCGTGCCGGGTGCGGGCCGCCGGGTCTCCCCCGTAGCGTTGCTCATGGCGCCGGATGCTACCCGGCAGGAGGGCCCGCGGCGGCTCACCGCGCCCGCCGGAGCGGATGACCGGACTCCGTTTCCCGCTTCCGCTCCCGCCCTCCTCCGCACCGCTCTGACCAGGCGCGATCGTCCGTTCGACGGTAATGACAACGGTCACCGGTGCAGCCTTTGGATCTTTCGTCGAAGTGCGGTTTGCTTCGCAGCGAGGAGCCAGGAAGGAGCGCGCCGATGACCGAGCACGCCCATAGTCACGGGCACAGCCACAGCCATGCGCACGGTGTCTCACCGGACGCGGACCGGCGCTGGCTGCGGGCCGCGCTGATCCTGCTCACCGCGTACATGGCGGTCGAGGTCGTCATCGGTGTGGTGGCGCAGTCCCTGGCGCTGATCTCGGACGCCGCCCATATGCTCACCGACGCGGTCTCGATCGTGCTGGCGCTGATCGCGATGCGGCTGGCCGCGCGGCCGGCCCGCGGTGGCTTCACCTACGGGCTCAAGCGCGCCGAGATCCTCTCCGCGCAGGCCAACGGCATCACCTTGCTGCTGCTGTCGGTCTGGCTGGCGTACGAGGCGGTCGAGCGGCTGATCTCACCGCCGAAGGTGACCGGCGGGCTGGTGCTGATCACCGCGCTGGCCGGGATCGTGGTCAATCTGATCTGCACCTGGCTGCTGTCCAGGGCCAACCGCTCCAGCCTGAACGTCGAGGGCGCCTATCAGCACATCCTCACCGACCTGTTCGGGTTCGTCGCCACCGCCGTCGCCGGTCTGGTCGTGCTGACCACGGGCTTCGAGCGGGCGGACGCGATCGCCTCGCTGGTGGTCGTCGCGCTGATGCTGCGGGCCGGTACGGGACTGGTGCGGGAGTCCGGCCGGATCTTCATGGAGGCCGCGCCGGCCGGCATCGACCCGGACGCGCTGGGCGATCATCTGGCGGCCGCGGACGAGGTCGTCGAGGTGCATGACCTGCACATCTGGCTGATCACCTCCGGGCAGCCGGCGCTCTCCGCGCACATCCTGGTGGCGCCGGGCGGCGACTGCCACAAGGTCCGCCGCGGTCTTCAGGAACTGCTGAGCGGGGAGTACGGCGTCACCCACGCCACCCTCCAGGTCGATCATGTCGGCGAACAGGGCGCACCCGATGAGCTGCTGACGCTGAGTCCGCGGCCCGGTCCCGGCCCGGAGCAGCCGGCCGGCCACTGCGAGGACGCGCACGGTCCGGTGCACCGGCCGGGGCCGCACCGGCACTGAGCGGCCTCCGGCTGTGGGTGCGCCGCGGCGGTCGGAGCCGCGGCGCCGCTCCCTCGTCCCCGTCACTCGGGTGAACCCGGCCCGGGAGCGGGCCGCCTGCCGCCGGTCGCGGGGGCCGCGATGCTCGGATGACGGCATGAGAACCGCCGTTGTCTGCGCGCTGCTGTGCGCCGCCACGCTCCACGCACCGTCCGCCGCCGCGTCCGCCCATAAGGCCCCGCCCGCCGTCTCGGTCACGGTGTCGGTGACCGACGGCGCCGACGACCCCGAGTCCGGCAAACGGCTCGACTACCGCGTCACCGTGCACAACCTGGGCGCCTCGGAGGTGCACGGCGCCCGGATCGAGCAGCGGATGCCGGCCACCACGACCTCGGCGACCGCACCCCGCGGCCGGGTCGAAGGGCACGGTGTGGGCGAGCAGAAGGTGATCTGGCGCGCCGATCTGCCCGCGCACGACATCCAGGTCTTCACCGCCACAGCCGTGCTCGGCGGCCGCGCCGCGCCCGCCGACCCCGCCGCGTCCACCGCCCCCGGCACCCGGCGCCCCGCCGCCACGGTCTGTGTCTACGTCGGCGAGTCCTTCGCCCCCACGGCCTGCTCGGGCGATGTGGACGACCTGCCGGAGAGCACCCCGGAGAGCGAGGGCGGCAGCTGGATGGGGTGGGCGGTGGGCGCCGGGGCCACCGCGCTGCTCGGGCCGGGGGTGGTGCGGGCGGTCCGGCGGCGGCGCGTCGCGCGGGCGGGCTGACGCGGGGGCCGCGCGGGCGGGGCCGGGGCGAGGGCCGCGCGGCGGGGCCGGGGCGAGGGCCGCGCCCGGTCACCCATTGGCACCGGCCCCGGTCGCGGGCGGCGGAGGTTCCCCGTTGCCTGGGAGAGGCCGTAGCGCGCGTCCTGCGGAGCTCCGCCGGCCCGGCCGGTCCGTGGAACGCGCCCCAGCCGCCGTGCAGGAAGGACCGGACGCGATGTCAGCGAGCGCACCCGTACGCGCGGGCGGGCGGATGACACCGCGGTCCCCGCACGGGCCGCGACAGCGTGTGCGGGCGCTGGCCGGCGGGGTGTTGCTGCTGGTGGGGGCGTTGCTGCTGCCGTTGAGCCTGGCCGCGATCTGGGCCCGGGCCGAGCTGACCGAGACCGACGGCTATGTGGCGGCGGTGGCGCCGCTGGCCGGGAACGCCGCCGTCCAGGAGGCGGTCGTCGACGATGTGACGGACGCCGTGATGGCTCATGTCCGGCTCGGCGGGCTGCTGAAGGCCGTACCGCCCGCCGAGCGTCCCGCGGTGCGCCGGCACTTCACCCGCGGGATCCGCCAGTTCGTGGAGAAGCAGGTGCGGCAGGTCGTCACCGGCCGCGGCTTCCGCACGGTGTGGAACGGGGTGCACCGGACCGCCCACCGGACGCTGGACGGCCGGCTGGCCGCGTCCGGCCGGTCCCCGGTCACGCTGGACCTCACCCCGGTCGTGGAACGCGTCAAACGGCAGCTGTCCCACAACGGCATGGGACTCGACCTCCTGCGGCGGGTGCCGCGGGCCGGAGTGGAGATCGTGCTGCTCAAGGCCCCGGACGTGCCCCGGATCCGGGCGGTCTACGAGGTCGTCCGCACCGGGGCGCTGCTGCTGCCGCCGGCCGCGGCACTGTGCCTGACCGGCGGGCTGCTGCTGGCGCGGCGCCGGCGGCGGGCGCTGATCTGGGCCGGGTTGAGCTGTGCGGCGGCCGCCGGGCTGCTGGCCGCGGCGCTGGCGCTGGCCCGCAGCCGCACCCTGGACGCGCTGCCCGCCATGGTCTCCCGGCCCGCCGCGGGGGCCTACGCCGACGCCCTCACCGGACCGCTGCGCACCGGGGTCTGGCTGGTCATCGGCGCGGGGACGCTGACCGCTGCGCTGGCCGCGGCGGGGCCGCCGGCGGTCCGGGCGCTGCGTGCCCGCCGGTCCGCGGCCCGCGCCCGCTCCTGACCGCCGCTCAGATCGCCAGGACCGTCTTCCCCTGTGCCCGGCCGGTGCGGCTGGTCGCCAGGGCGTCCGGCGCCTCTTCCAGGGAGACCTCACGGCCCACGAGGACCGTCAGACGGCCCGCGTCGACATGACCGGCGAGGATCTCCAGCAGCTGCGGGGAGGGGCGGTTGACGAAGTTGAAGCCGCGGAGGTTGTGCTCGGTGAGCTCGTCCGCGTCGGCCGAGCCGATCAGCGAGACGGCGGTGCCCCCGTCGCGCACGGTCCGGGTCAGACCGGCGAACTCGGTGGGGCCGCTGGTCATGTCGATCAGCACATCGACACCGTCCGGATGGTGCGCGAGGACCTGGTCGGCGATCGGGCCCGCGGTGTGGTCGACGGTCTCGGCGGCGCCCAGCGTGCGCATCAGCTCGGCCTTGGCCGGGCGGGCGGTGGCGATCACCTCGGCACCGCGGCCAGCGGCGAGCTGGGTGACGAAGGTCCCGACGCCGCCGGTCGCGCCGACGATCAGCACCCTTCGGCCCTCGGCGATCCGGGTCTCCTCGACCAGGTTGTACGCGGTCATACCGGCCGTCGGCACGGCCGCTGAGGTGGCGTAGGTGACGCTGCGGGCGGCGTGCGCGATCCGCTCCTCGTCGGCGACGGCGAGCTCGCAGTACGACCCGCCGCCCTGCTCCGGCCGCTGGAACTGGCCGAACACCGCGTCGCCGATGGTGAACCGCCGCACCCCGCTGCCGATGGCGAGCACCTCGCCCGCCCCGTCCGACCCCAGGACGAGGGGGAACTCGGCCGGCACGGCATCGCCGAACATCCCGTCGGCGAGCTTCCAGTCGACGGGGTTGAGTCCGGCGGCGGCCAGCCGCACCAGGACCTCACCGGGCCCTGGTTCGGGCTGCGGCAGCTCCATGAGCTGCGGCTGTTCACCGAATGCGCTGACTGCTACGGCTCTCATCGTGGCGCTCCCTTCCACCTTCCGACCGGTGGCCGAAGTGGATCGTAAGCACGCCGGCCGGGCCGGAGGCGGCAGGAGGAGAGGCGGTGCGGCGGAAGCAACTCGTACGGCCCCGCGCCCCGGGGCTGTCCGGCCCAGGTTCGCCGTCGGGCGGTCGCCCGGGCCGCCCCGGCAGGGTCGGCGGTCCACGTCACCGGTGCGGTGCAGCGGGCCCGTGCCGGGTGCCGCTCGGCGCCAGCCTGGTGAATTCCCCAGCTCCCGGCGTCGCGGCGCACGGAGTTCGGCTCGTCGGCGGCTTCGCCTCGGGTACATATGACGCCATGCGCGTTCTGGTGGTGGAGGACGAGGAGTGCCTCGCGGACATGATCGCCGCGGAGCTGCGCCGCGCCGCGATCGTGGTGGACATCGCCCACGACGGCCGCGCGGCACTGGCCGGACTGCGGCTCGGCGGGTACGACGTGCTCGTCCTGGACGGCGAGCTGCCCGCACCGCACGGCGACGCCCTCCGCCGGTATGTGGTGGCAGAGCGGCTGCCGACCCGGGTGCTGCTGCTCACCGCGGCCGGCCCGGACGACCGGGCGGCGGACCCGGCGCCGGCCGCGGACGACTGGCTGGCCAAGCCGTTCGCCCCCGAGGACTTGCTCGCCCGGGTCGTCTCGCTGGGCCGGCCAGCGCGCGTCGCGGAGCCGCAGGTCATCGAGCGGGCCGGCGTCACCGTCGACACCGCGCACGGGGTGGCCGCCCGCGACGGCCGCCCGCTGGCGCTGTCGCGTACGGAGTTCGGGGTGCTCGAAGTGCTGCTGCGCGCACAGGGCGCGGTGGTCAGCGGCGATGAGCTGATCGAGGAGGTGTGGGAGGAGCACACCCGCTACGGCGGCAACGCCGTACGCGTCACCCTCGGCGCCCTGCGGGCCAAGCTCGGCGACCCGCCGGTGATCGAGGCGGTACCGGGCGGCGGGTACCGGATGGCCGAGGGGGCGGGGGCGGAAGGGCCGGGGGCGGAAGGGACGACGGAAAGCCCGGGGGCGGGCGGCGAGCCGGAGCCGGGTGCCCGGCGGGCGAAGGTCTGAGGGGCCGTCACTCCGCATCCGGCGCTGGGCGCTGGGAACAGGACGGTGGGCGCCGGGCGCACCCACCCGATTGCCCGCATGACGGGTCCGGTCGCGGGCCGCGGGATTCAATGGGGCGATGATCCGGTTCGACTCGGTCACCAAGCGCTACCCCGACGGGACCACCGCCGTCGACGGCCTCTCCTTCGAGGTCGGCCAGGGGGAGTTGGTGACGCTGGTCGGGCCGTCCGGCTGCGGCAAGACGACGACCATGATGATGGTCAACCGGCTGATCGACCCCACGCACGGGCGGATCTACGTCGACGGTGCGGACATCGCCGGCGTCGACCCGGTCACCCTGCGCCGGGGAATCGGCTATGTCATCCAGCAGACCGGGCTCTTCCCGCACCGCACCGTCCTCGACAACACCGCGACCGTGCCCGTTCTGACCGGCTGGAAGAAGGCCAAGGCCCGTGCACGGGCCGCCGAACTCCTGGATCTGGTCGGCCTGGACCCGGCCGTCTACGGCCCGCGCTACCCCGAGCAGCTCTCCGGCGGCCAGCGGCAGCGGGTCGGGGTGGCCCGTGCGCTCGCCGCCGACCCGCCGGTGCTGTTGATGGACGAGCCGTTTGGCGCGGTCGACCCGGTGGTCCGCGACCGGCTGCAGAAGGAGTTCCTGCGGCTTCAGGCCGATCTGCACAAGACGGTGCTGCTGGTCACCCATGACATCGAGGAGGCCATCCGGCTCGGCGACCGGATCGCGGTCTACGGAGCCGGCCGGATCGAGCAGTACGACACCCCCGCCAGCGTCCTCGGCGCCCCCGCGACCCCCTATGTCGCCGAATTCGTCGGTACCGACCGTGCGTTGAAGCAGCTGTCGGTCACCGGTATCGACCGTGGTGACCTCGAACGCCCGCCGTTCGTCCGGCTCGGCGAACCCGCCGCGGACGCCAGGGCACGGCTGCGGACCGAGGGCGCCCGCTGGGCGGTGGTGCTCGACGAGGACGGCACGCTGCACGGCTGGGTGGCCACCGAGGAACTGGCCGGCGGGGAGGGCACGGTCGCCGGTCATGCCCGCCGGATGGAGGCGTGGGTGCCGGTGACCGGCACCCTCAAGGCGGCCTTCAGCGAGATGCTCAAGCACGACGCCGGCTGGATCGCGGTCCTGGACGGCCACCGGTTCCTGGGCGTCTTCACCCCCACCAAGCTCCATGAGGCCTTGCGCCGCACCATCGGTTCGGACGAGCAGGGGGTACCGCGGGAGCGGGCCGAGGTGGAATCGGTGCCCACGGAGTGAGGGCGGGAGGGGCGTTTCACGTGAAACGCCCGGCCTGCCTCCCTGCGCGGCGTTTCACGTGAAACACCGGCCCGGTCACCGCTCGCGTCACGGGCACGGTCACTGTCCAGCACCGGCCACACCTCCCGCGCGGGTTCAGCTCTTCGGCAACAGCCCTTTGGACTTCAGGTAGTTGCGCGCCACATCCGCCGGGAGCCGCCGCCAGCTGTCCACCTGCTCGTTGAGATACATCAGATCGGCGGTGGTCAGCACCTTGTTGAGGCGGTTGAGCGCGGCGGCCGGCCCCGCGCCGCCCGCCCGGGCGCGGTTGACGACGGGGAGGACGTAATCGGCGTTCTGAAGCTTCTTGTCGTCGGTGAGCAGTACCAGCCCGAACCGGTCGAGGGTGGCATCGGTGCTGGTGGTGAGCACCATCTGGTCCTGCCCGTTCTGCACGGCCTGCTTGGCGGGTGTGGTGCCGACGCCCTTCGGGTCGATGGCGGTGATGTTGATCCCGTAGCGCTTCTTCAGCCCCGGCGCGCAGAACGGCCGCTGGACGCACTCATCGCCCGCGGCCAGACGCACCGGCAGCTTGGCGCGGCCCAGATCACTGAGGGTCTTGAGGTGGTGCTTGCGGGCGTAGTCGGCGCTCACCGCGAAGGCGTTCTGGTCGACGGCCCGGCCGGCCGGGAGCACGGTCAGACCGCGTGGGCCGGCGAGCCTGCGCAGCGCCGCCATGGTGGTTTCGATGTCGGGCGAGGCCACCGGGGGCGCCTTGGAGCCCTTGTTCTTGGCGTTGAGCCAGTCCGCGAAGGTGGCGGCGTACTCGGGTACGACATCGATCTGCCCCACCTCCAGGGCGGGTTCGTACAGCTCGCGGTTGCCGACGGTCACCACATGGGTCCGGTACCCGGCGTGGTCGAGCAGCGCCGCGTACATCTGGGCGAGCAGCTCGCTCTCGGTGAAGCCGGCCGAGCCGATGGTGAGTTCGTGGCTGTCGCCGGGGGAGGCGGTGATCGCGGCGCGGGTCTCCAGAGAGGGGCCGCTGGCGCAGCCCGCGAGTCCGAGGAAGACGACGGCCGCCACGGCCGCACCAGCGGCCCTCATCGCGCCCGTCCGCGGGCCCACCCCGGTGCCCACCGCTGGGCCAGCTCGAAGGCGGCCTCCATCAGCAGCGCGAACACCGCGACCAGCACCGCTCCGGCGACCACCTGCGGGGTGCTGGCGAGGTTGAACCCGGCGGTGATGATCCGGCCGAGCCCTCCGCCGCCCACCAGCGCGGCGAGGGTGGCGGTGGCCACCAGCTGGACCGCGGCGATCCGGATACCGGTCAGGACGAGCGGAGCGGCGAGCGGCACCTCGACCCGCCACACCAGCTGGGTGCCGGTCATCCCCATGCCCCGGGCGGCCCGCACCACGTTCTGGTCCACCTCACGCATCCCGACATACGCATTGGTCAGCAGCGGCGGAATCGCGAACAACACCAGCGCGATGATGGTCGGCCACTGCCCGTGCCGTCCAATCGGGGTGAGCAGCAGCAGGACGAGGACAGCGAAGGTCGGCACCGCGCGGCCGATGTTGGCGAGGTTGACGGCCAGCGCCCCGCCGCGGCCGAGATGGCCGAGGGTCAGGGCGACCGGCAGCGCGATCAGGGCGCTGATGACCAGACAGGAGAAGGTGAGCACGAGGTGCTGTTCGAGGCGGTGCCAGACGCCGTTCTCTCCGGACCAGTTGGCGGCGGTGGTCAGCCAACTCCACACCGCGGAGACGGTGTTCACGTCCGCCGCCCGAGGGCCGCGACCAGGCGCTTCGGCCCGGTGGCGGCCCGGGACCGCACCGCCCGCCGGCTCGCCCGGCGCCAGGGCGTCAGCAGCCGTTCCACGCCGAGCAGCAGCAGATCGAAGACCACCGCGAGAAGCACACAGAGCACGGACGCGGTGAGCACCTGTGCCTTGAAGAACGCGTTCATCCCGGCGTAGATGAGGTTGCCCAGTCCGCCGTATCCGACGATGGCGCCGACGGTGGTGAGCGCGACCGCCGAGACCGTGGCGATCCGCAGCCCGGCCATCGCCGCCGGCACGGCCAGTGGCAGTTCGACGGTCAGCAGTTGGCGCATCGGCCCGTACCCCATGCCCCGGGCGGCTTCCGTGGCCTCGGCGGGCACCCCGTCCAGCCCCGCCAGGATGTTCCGTACGAGCAGGGTGAGCGAGTAGAGCGCGAGGCCGACCACCACGAGGGTGGCGGACAGCCCGTAGAGCGGCAGCAGCAGCGAGAACATCGCCAGTGACGGGATCGTGTAGAGGACGGTCGTGATGCCGAGCACCGGCCCGACCGTCCAGCGTCTGCGCCGGGCCAGCAGCGCCAGCGGGACCGCGATCACCAGCCCGAGCGCCACCGAGAACACCGTCAGCTGGAGGTGCTGGAGGAGCGCGTCGAGGAGGATCTGCCGACGGGTGCTCAGGTAGTCGCCGCAGATCCAGTCGTTGTGCGCCAGGCAGTCGTCCGGCGGCGGTGCGGTCACGGTACGAGTCCATCGCGGCGGGGGCGGGGTGTCGCGGCGGACGCGTCCGATCGGGGTGGACGCGGACAGCCTCCGCCGCCGTCCCTCCCACCCGCTCCCGCGCCCCTCCGTCCGCGCCCCCTTCCCGTGCTCCCGGCACGTACACACCCCACGTACACATCCAGTGTGTACTGCCTATGTATAGTCCCCAGAGTCCCTACGACAGCTGTTCCCGAGCGGTCGGCGCGGCAGGGCAACGCCCTGTAGGCGTCGACTTCGTCATGCCCAAAAGTGCAGGTCACGGGCTCGCTGTCGGATCCACCGCACCCGAAGAGAGACCCGCATGCCGAAGTCGATATCCGTGGCCCGCCGTACCTTGATCGCCGGTCTGCTGACGGCCACGTCCCTGGTCCTGGCCCTCAGCGGCTGCGCCACCTACGACGTCACGGCCCCGGCCGACGCCCGCGCCGAGGCACCGGCGGCCGACGTCAAGGCGAAGGACGCCGCGGTCGCCGCGGCCGAGGACGGCAAGGCCCCGCGGGGTAAGGCCGGTGACGCCGTCGACTGCCGCAAGGCCAAGTGCGTCGCGCTCACCTTCGACGCGGGCCCCAGCGAGAACACCAACCGCCTGCTGGACATCCTCAAGAAGGAGAAGGTCCACGCGACGTTCTTCATGCTCGGCGAGAACCACGTGGAAAAGCGCCCCGCCGAGGTGAAGCGGATCGACGCCGAGGGCCATGAGCTGGCCAACCACACCTGGTCGCACCAGATCCTGACCGACATCGGGCCCGGCGAGGCCAAGCGCGAGATGTCCCGCCTCCAGGACGCGGTCCGCAAGATCACCGGTAAGACGCCGAAGCTGATGCGCCCGCCGCAGGGCCGGACCGATGAGTCGGTCTCCAAAATCAGCAAGGACCTCGGCCTGGCGCAGGTCCTGTGGAGCGTGACCGCCAAGGACTACCAGACCAACGACTCGGC
Organism: Streptomyces sp. P9-2B-2; assembly: GCF_030406865.1. NCBI lineage: Bacteria > Bacillati > Actinomycetota > Actinomycetes > Kitasatosporales > Streptomycetaceae > Streptomyces > Streptomyces sp. P9-2B-2. The sequence goes on from NZ_CP129126.1 coordinate 4,490,521, forward strand.
CCTGATCACCAAGCGGGTGCTCGAACAGACCGAGCGCGACGGCATCATCCTGCTGCACGACATCTACCGGGGCACCGTGCCGGCCGTCCCCGGCATCCTCAAGGAGCTGAAGCAGCGCGGCTACACGATCGTCACGGTCTCCCAGCTGCTCTCCCCGGCGAAGCCGCAGCCGGGCATGGTCTACCGCCCGTAGCGCGGCCGGGCGCGCGCCACGGGGCGCGCGCCACCGCCGGTGCCGACCGGGCGCTGCGTCACCCCGGCCCGGCCCCGGATGCCTTGACCGGCCCCGCCGCCCCCTTGCCGGTGAGCCGGTGCCACCAGTGCCGGCGCCGCGGATGCACGGCCCGGCCCAGCCACCGCCCCAGCAGCAGATAGCCGAGCAGCGCACCGGCGCAGTTGAGGATCACATCGTCGATGTCGAACGCCCGCCCGGTGATCAGCGCCCCCTGCACCAGCTCCACCAGCAGCATCACCAGGGCGGTCGCCGCCCCCACCCGCAGCAGCCCGCGGGCCCGCGGCTCCAGTACGGGCAGCAGCACCCCGAACGGCAGGCCCAGCACGACATTGCCGCCGAGCTGTTTGACGGTGTCGGCCAGGTGCGGCTGCGCCAGATAGCCCCGGATCGAGTCACCGGGGCGGAGGTTGGGGTGGGTCAGCGGCACCGACGCCGCCGACGGGGTCAGCGTGACCCGTGCCAGCGCCGCCGCGAACGCCACCATCGCGGCGAAGGCCAGCACCAGCAGCAGGATCCGGACGGCCAGCGGGGCCCGTGCGGCCACCGGTGACCAGGCCGCCTCCCCGCCCTCTCGCGTACGCGCCATGAGAACTCCCCGGTGTGCGTGACGGACGGTGCGTCCGAGGAAATTCCGGTTACCCGAGGCCCCCCGGATCATGCGGAACGGTCCGCTCCCCGCCCGCCGCCGGCGCTCGGCGCAGGCATGCAAAAGGGGCGCCGGACAGCTCCGGCGCCCCTTTTCAGCTCACTCGCGGCTCACTGCTGGGGGCGCTCCGCCTCCACCCGTCGGCGGCCCTTGTTGTCGTCGGACGCGGACGGTGCCGGGGACGGCGTGGTCCGCTGCCCCGGGGCGCCGCCCTTGCCCACGCCCGGCTTGCGCTGCGGGAGCGCCTCGGTGTCCTGGGGGAACGTCAGCTGCTGGCTCTGCCACTGGAGGGCCGGCACGACCTCCCGCCGCCAGGTCGTGAACTGGTGGCTGCCCTGCGGCAGGATGATCGACTCGGTCGTCATCGGCGACTTGGCCGCCCGCAGGAACTTCATGGTGTCGCCGTAGTCCGCCTCGCCCTTACGGCTGCTGGCGACCAGCGCGGAGATCTGCGGCGCGGGGAGGTTCTTCAGCCGCCACAGCAGGTCGTGCTCGCGCTCGCGCCGGGCGCCCTCCGGACCGGGGCCGAAGAGGCTGCCGGTGGTCAGGTCGTCCTTGATCGCGTAGTCACCGGAGAGCGAGACCGCCGAGGTGTAGACCTTCGGGTTGCGCATCGCCAGCTGCAACGAGCAGGTGCCGCCGGACGAATAGCCGAACGCGCCCCAGGCGCTGGGGTCACGGCCCACCCGGTAGGCCGACTTCATGGCGTCCGGCAGATCCTTGGTGAAGAAGGTCTCGGCCTGCGGACCGCCCGGCACATCCACACACTCGGTGTCGCGCGGCGGGGCGATCGTCGGCCGGACCATCACGATCACCGTCGGCTGCATCTTGCCCTGCGCGATCAGCCGGCCGGCGTTCTGCGGCACCTGGAGGTGCTGTGCGAGGTTCATGATCCCGCCGGGGTAGCCGCTGATGACGACCATGACGGGGAACCGCTGGCGGCGGAACTGCTGCTGGAAGTACTGCGGCGGGAGATAGACGAAGCCCGGGTTGATGGCCCGGCTGCGACGGCCGATGATCTTCACGGACTCGACCTTGCCCACCCGGTCGGCTGGCCCCTTGGGCAGTCCGCTCACCCGGTCGAGCCCCTGCGCACCGGCCGGCTGGACCAGTCCGCCCTTGAGGTTGCCGACCGAGGCGTACTGCCCGCCGCCCTGGCTCAGGGATGCCGGCGCCTCATCGGTGTTGCCCAGCAGTTCGTCCCAGTTGCCGTAGAACTCGTAGTTCGTGTTCACGGCGAGGGCGAGCGCACACACGATCGACACCTGGGTGACCACGATCGCGCCCAGCCGGCCGAGGACGGCCGTCACGCCGCGCCGCGCCAGCCGGGGCCAGAGCCAGACCGTGGCGGCGACACAGAGCACCGCCAGCACGATCACCGTGTATTCGAGCGACTGACTGGTCAGCCCCATGCGCCCACATCTCCCGTCACCCTCGGAAGGGTTCTTGCCTTCTTAACCGGCCGCCTTAGGCACAACGGACGGCTCCGGACAATGGTCACCGGAGAAGACGGGCACACCTGCGCATCGGATACCTGAGCGACACACTTCTTACCCTGCTCTTGCCACATCGTTTCCGCGGCGTGATGTGGCGGGACGGGAGATACCGCCGGGGCGCGTCGCGGGACGGAGCGTGGGCCGCGGGATGTGACAGCGCCCCTGGGGACGGGGAGCCGGTCCCCGCCCCCATGGGCGCCTGCCTTCCCTCACATGCCGATGTCCCGCCCGTCCTTCCGCCATACGCTCACCACGGAGGGGCGGACCAACGCGCCTTCCCCGTCCGGCCATTGCGACGCGGGCCGCTCCACACTGGCGCCGTCCACCTCACCCGGGTGCTGCACGGCGACCATCACCCGCCGCTCCTGTACGACCGGCCCGCAGGTCTCGGCCCCCGTGGGCACCGTCAGGAACTGCCGGACCTCACCCCGCCGTTCGCCCGCGGTCGCCACGCCGAACAGCCCGTCATGACTGCCCAGCGCATTTCCGTCGGTCGATATCCAGAGATTTCCGTGCACATCAAAGGTGATGTTGTCCGGGCAGGAAATCGGGCTGACCTGGTCCTTGGGGAATCCGCCGAAATAGGTGGCCGGGTCCTCCGGGTCACCGCAGACCAGGAACAGCCGCCAGTCGAAACGGTCCGCCGCCGGATCGTCCCACCGCTCGCTCAGTTCCAGAATCTGCCCGTGCTTGTTCTCCTTGCGCGGATTGGGCTCGTCCGCCGGAGCCTTGCCCGTCTTCCCCCGGTCGCTGTTATTGGTCAGGGCGATATAGACCCGCCCGGTCCGCGGGCTGGGCTCGACATCCTCGGGCCGGTCCATCTTCGTGGCGCCCACCTTGTCGGCGGCCATCCGGGTGAAGACATAGACCTCTTCCGCCGTCATTCCCGGCACATGCGAGGTGTCCCCGCTCGCCAGCGGAATCCACTCCCCCGACCCGTCGAACTCGCCGTCCTTCGGCAGCTTGCCCGACCCGTCGATCTCCCCCGCCGCACTGTCACCGGTGAACTTGGCGACATAGAGCGTCCCCTCGTCCAGCAGCGTCCGGTTGTGCTCCCGCGCGGCCCGGGACGTTCCCCGCTTCATCCGCCGGGCGGAGACGAACTTGTAGAAGTAATCGAACTTCTCGTCATCGCCCATGTAGAGAACGGGCCGGCCGTCCGCGGTCAGCCGCGGTTCGGCCGCCTCGTGCTTGAACCGTCCCAGCGCCGTCAGCTTTCGCGGTGTCGACTCGGGGTCGTGGGGGTCGATTTCCACGACCCAGCCGAAGCGGTGCGGCTCATTCGGCTCCCGCGTCACATCGAAGCGCTTGTCGAAACGCTCCCACTTACGCTGGCTCGCGGCGCCGGTAATGCCGTACCGCTTGAGACGGGCCGCCGCCGTCGGATCGGTGACATTGCCCCCGTTGGCGAAATACTGGTTGAAATTCTCCTCGCCGGACAGCACCGTCCCCCACGGTGTGATGCCGCCGCCGCAGTTGTTGAGCGTCCCCAGAATCCGCGTCCCCTCGGGGTCGGCGGACGTCTTCAGCAGGTCGCTGCCCGCCGCGGGGCCGGTGACCTCGAACGGCGTGGTGCCGGTGATCCGCCGGTTGAGCCGGTGCCGGGACACCGCCGTCAGCCGCCCGCTGTGCCGCTCCTCCTGGACGACCAGTACGGACAGCCCGTGCGCCGCCCAGCCGATCTCGGCCTGCTCCCGCGTCGGCGCCTCCGCGTCGTACCCGGCGAACATCAGCTGCTCGTCGGTGTACTCGTGGTTGATCACCATCAGCTGCCGGTGCCGCTCGCCCGGCAGGTCCAGTACGGCCATGTAGTCGTTGTTGTAACCGAACTGCGCCGCCTGCGCCTTCGCCGACTGACGGTCCGGGTCGAAGGCCGGCGCCCCGCGCAGAATCGGGTCGCCCCACCGGATGACGATGTTCTGCGCGTGCCCCTCGGGGACGACCACCGCGTCGGCCTTGTTCGGCGCCACGGTGGCGAACCGCAGCCCGCGCGCCGCCTTGTGGCCCTTCCCCGCCCGGGACGCCTCACCGGCCCCCGGCGCCGCGACGGCCGGCGTCGCCCCCACGCCGCCCATTGCGCCGCCGGCTGCCGCCGCCACCGTCACGACCGCGGCGGCCCGCACCATCGCACGCCGGGACAGCGCACCGGCGATGACGTCACCGACGTAGGCGTTGTCGCTCGTGTTCGGCGTCTCGTGAAAGCAGGCGTCACCACAGCGGTAACGGCACGTCATGGCCGAACGCCCACCAGGATGCGAGCCGATCAACGGCAGGAACTTGCGCACATTTCCCCCTCTTTAGCGGAGTCGAACGAGGCCGAACGGTGTGCGGCGCGACGAAAGGATGCGAGCGCCGTAGTCCGGTTCGCGGTCATGGTTCGCCGTGACGCTAAACGGGCCGATCCGCCACATGACGACGCAAACATGAACAGCCGGTGAATCCGGGGGGACGGCAGGCCCGCCCGGCACCGTACGAGGGGTCAATCCCGGTTCCAGGGAGGGCAAAGAGCTGCCTACGACGGTGGCCCGGAGCACGGAAAGGATTCAGTCCGGTATCGAAAATTCCGCACGGGGTCGCCTGCCGCGCCGGTGTCCGCACGGCTGAGCAACCTCGTACGCAGGACCGATGTCTCCGCGGCGGAACTCCGGCGCCCCGGCCGAAACCCACTGACCCGCCACAGCCCCCGGATGGCCCACCACACAAGGCGCGGGGTCCCACGATGAGGCCGGTCCCGGCCGCTACCCTTACGTATCCGTCCTGGTCAGGGACATGTCCGTGCGTCACGGACATACGCCGCACCCACCACCCGCAAGAGAGGTTCGCCGATGGGCATTCGGAGTCTGCTGCGCAACGCTTTCGGTCGCTCCAAGGCGACCCGTGAAGAAACCGGCGCGGCCCCGAGCGGCGCCGACAAGCCGGAGTCCGCGACCATCCCGGAGGCCCGCGAGGAGTCCACACCGGCCCCCGCCGCCCCGGAAGCCGAGGTCCCGGCCGCCCGGACGGCCCCCACGGAGACCCCCGCCACCGACCCGGCACCGACGACCCCGACGCTCCCCGCCCAGGGCAGCCGCGTCGACCGCACGGAGCGGGCGGAGCGGGCGGCGGACAGCTCCCCGGTACGGGAGGAGGCCGCGGTATCCGAGGAGGCCGCGGTTTCTGAAGAGGCCGCCGGTCGGGATGCGGCCGAGGTGCGGGACGAGCCGACTGCCGACGACGCGACTGCGGCGGCCGCGGCGGCCGTATCGGGCGAGGCCATCGAGGCGGTCGAGGCGGCTGAGCCCGTCGTGGCGGTTGAAGCGGTTGAGGAGCCTGCGGCGGAGGCGGCCGCGGCCGAGGCCACGTCGGACTCTGCCGAGGACGCCGCCGAGCAGGCCGTTGCGGCCGGTACGAGCGACAAGGACGAGCCCGCGGCGGACGTCGCACCGGCCACCGCCACCGAGCCGGCCGCCGGCGACACCGTCGCCGATCTCGTGAGCCAGGCTTTCGACAGCCCGAGCGCGGCGGCGCCGGCCGAGGCCGAGCCGGAGGCCGACGCCGAGCCGGAGCCCAAGGCCGAGGCCGCCGAGACGAAGGCGGAGCCCGAGGTCGAGGCAAAGGCGGAGGTCGTCGCAGAGCCCGAGGCGAAGCCGGCCGCGAAGGCCGAGCCGGCGGCCGACGTCGTCGAGGCGGAGCCCGAGGTGGCGGCGGAGCCCGCGGCCGAGGCGGAGCCGAAGGACGAGCCGAAGGCCGCAGCGCCCACGACGGACGCCCCCAAGACGGAGGCTCCCAAGACGGCCGAGCCGCAGCCCGCAGCGCCGAAGGCCGACCAGCCGGCCGCGGACCGGCCGGCCGCCGACGAGCCCAAGGCCGAGGCCGTAGCCCCCTCCGCCGCCGCGGCCTCGCTCCCCACTACCGCGCCCGCCCTCGTCAGCCTCTACAAGGCCGCGGGCAGCACCCTGGAGAAGCACGGCCTCGCCACCCAGCGCGCCGCCGTCTACCTGGTCCTGGACCGCTCCGGCTCGATGCGTCCCTACTACAAGGACGGCACCGTCCAGAACCTCGCCGAGCAGGCCCTGGGCCTCTCCGCGCACCTCGACGACGACGCCACCGTGCCGGTGATCTTCTTCTCCACCGACATCGACGGCACCGCCGACCTCGACCTCGCCACCTACGAGGGCCGCATCGAGGAACTGCACGCCGGTCTGGGCCACATGGGCCGTACGAACTACCACTGGGCCATCAACGCGGTCGTCGACCACTACAAGAAGTCCGGCGCCACCGCCCCGGCCTTCGTCATCTTCCAGACGGACGGCGCCCCGACCTCCAAGCCGGCCGCCGAGAAGGCGCTCTGCGAGGCGGCCGGGCTCCCCATCTTCTGGCAGTTCATCGGCTTCGGTGACCCGGACGCCAAGGGCTTCGACTTCCTCCGCAAGCTCGACGACCTGGCCGTACCGGAGAAGCGCACCGTCGACAACGCCGGCTTCTTCCACGCCGGCCGCGACCCGCGCAGCCTCTCCCACGACGAGCTCTACCAGCAGCTGATGGTCGAGTTCCCCGAGTGGCTCACCGAGGCCCGCGCGGCCGGCGTCCTCAAGGACAGCTGACCGCTCTCGCCTCCACCACACCCGACACCTCACCGGCCGCGGCCGGGCGCCCCCGGGCCCGGCCGCGGCCGCCGTCGTGTGCGCCCCCTGGCCTCGGCGCCGACGCGCACCACAAGAGGCGAGGCCCCGCGCCCCTCCCTACGCTGAATGGGTGAAGTGCTCCGTTTGATCCGGTTGCTCCGGGTGGGAGCGGCGGGGTGGCCGGGGTGGCCGTACCAGCCGAGCGAGGCGGGCCGTGATGAGTGACGCGAGCCAAGAGGGAGGACCCGCTACCCCTCCCCGGACCACTACTCCCAGCTGGGCCACTCCGGCGAAGCCCGATCCGCGGCGCTGGTGGGGCCTCGTGGTGATTGCGATCGCGCAGTTGATGGTGGTGCTGGACGCGACGATCGTGAACATCGCCCTGCCGTCGGCCCAGCGGGATCTGGGGATGTCGGACGCCAACCGGCAGTGGGTGATCACCGCGTACACGCTGGCGTTCGGCGGGCTGCTGCTGCTCGGCGGGCGGATCGCCGACCTGGTGGGACGGAAGAAGACGTTCATGATCGGGCTGGTCGGGTTCGCGGTCGCGTCGGGTCTGGGCGGTGCGGCCACCGGGTCCGGGCTGCTGTTCGGGGCGCGGGCACTCCAGGGCGCCTTCGGGGCGCTGCTGGCACCGTCCGCGCTGTCGCTGCTCACCACGACGTTCACCATCGGGAAGGAGCGAAGCAAGGCCTTCGGGATCTACGGGGCCATCGCGGGCGGCGGCGCGGCCATCGGACTGATCGCCGGCGGGCTGCTGACCGAGTACCTGAACTGGCGCTGGTGCCTGTATGTGAACGTGCCGATCGCGGTGATCGCCTTCCTGGGCGCGGCGGTGTTCCTGCACGACAAGCCGGAGCGGGGCCGGGTGCACCTGGACATTCCAGGTGCGGTGCTGGGCTGCGGCGGCCTGGTCGCGATCGTCTACGGGTGCAGCGAGGCGGAGCCACGGGGCTGGGGCGACGGGCTGGTCATCGGGCTGCTGGCGGGCGGGGTGGCGCTGCTGGCCGTCTTCGGCTGGTGGCAGTCGCGGGCGCCGCATCCCCTCCTGCCGCTGCACATCGTGCGGGACCGCAATCGCGGCGGCGCCTTCCTGACCATGGCGCTGGCGGTCATCGCGATGTTCGGGATGTTCCTGTTCATGACCTACTACCTCCAGACCGTGCTCGGCTATTCACCGGTCCGGACCGGCATGGCCTTCCTGCCGATGGTGGCGGCGATCGTGATCGGCTCGACGCAGATCTCGGCGCGGCTGCTGCACCGCATCCCGCCACGGTTCCTGATGGTCCCGGGCGCGCTGCTGGCCGCCGCGGGGCTCTTCACCCTGCGGTATCTGACGGCCGAACCGGCGTATGTGTCGCATGTGCTGCCGGCCATGCTGCTCGTCGGGCTCGGCATGGGCCTGATCTTCATGCCGGTGATGGCGACGGCCACGTCCGGGGTGGCCCCGCACGACTCCGGGGTCACCTCCGCGACCGTCAACACGGCGCAGCAGGTGGGCGGTTCGATCGGTACGGCGCTGCTGAACACCATCGCCACCTCGGCGAGTGCGGTGTTCATCGCGGACCACCTGGCGGACGCGGCCCGGAAGGGCGGCGGGCTCGGGCTCACCCCGGCGGTGCGGGACCAGATCGTCAAGAACGGGGTGGTGCACGGGTTCAACGTCGCCATCGGGGTGGCGTCGGCGATCATGCTGCTGGCCGCGCTCGTCGCCGGACTCCTGGTCAACGGCCGGGCGCCGAAGCAGGGCCGGTCCCCGGCGGCGGACGGCGCCGAGTCGGCGGACGCGGCGGTGTGAGCGCGGGCCGCGGCGGGCGGCAGCGGGGGTGAGCGGGGGCGCGGTCCGGCACCGAAATACCCGCGCGGTCCCCCCTGCCCCGTCCAGTACGATATTGACGTTCCGTAAAGCAAATCCTCACTCACCGTAGCGACTTGGGAGCAGCCGGCAATGGCTCGACACCTCATCACCAGCGCCCTTCCGTATATCAACGGGATCAAGCACCTGGGCAACATGGTGGGGTCCATGCTCCCGGCCGACGTCTATGCCCGGTATATGCGGCAGCGCGGGCACGATGTCCTCTACATCTGCGCGACGGACGAGCACGGGACCCCTGCCGAGCTCGCGGCGAAGGACGCGGGCCAGTCGGTCGACGCGTTCTGCGCGGAGCAGCACGACAAGCAGAAGGCCATCTACGAGGGCTTCAGCCTCGCATTCGACTACTTCGGCCGGAGCTCGTCGCCGGAGAACCTGGAGCTGACGCAGCACTTCGCGCGCAAGCTCCACGAGAACGGCTTCATCGAGGAGCGGGCGATCCGCCAGGTCTTCTCGATCGCCGACGACCGCTTCCTGCCGGACCGCTACATCGTCGGCACGTGCCCGCACTGCGGCTACGACAAGGCGCGCGGCGACCAGTGCGAGAACTGCACCCGGGTGCTCGACCCGACCGATCTGATCGACGCCCGCTCGGCGATCAGCGGCAGCGGTGACCTGGAAGTGCGCGAGACCAAGCACCTCTTCCTGCTCCAGTCGAAGCTTCAGCACGAGGTCGAGGGCTGGCTGGAGGGCAACGGCAGCAAGGACTGGCCCACGCTGGCCTCGTCCATCGCGCACAAGTGGCTGACGGAGGGCCTCCAGGACCGGGCGATCACCCGTGACCTGGACTGGGGCGTGCCGGTGCCGGCCGATGTGTGGCCGGAGCTGGCGGCCGAGGGCAAGGTCTTCTACGTCTGGTTCGACGCGCCGATCGAGTACATCGGCTCCACGAAGGAGTGGGCGGACGCCGACCCGGAGAACCGCGACTGGAAGTCGTGGTGGTACGAGGCCGAGGACGTCCGGTACACGGAGTTCATGGCCAAGGACAATGTGCCGTTCCACTCCGTGATGTTCCCGGCGACCCAGCTGGGCACCCGCGAGCCGTGGAAGAAGGTCGACTTCCTCAAGGCCTTCAACTGGCTCAACTACTACGGCGGGAAGTTCTCCACCTCCCAGCGGCGCGGCATCTTCACCGACGCGGCCCTGGAGCTGCTGCCGGCCGACTACTGGCGCTACTTCCTGATCGCCAACGCCCCGGAGTCCGACGACACCTCCTTCACCTGGGAGCTGTTCGCGTCCTCGGTCAACAAGGACCTGGCCGACACCCTCGGCAACTTCGTCAACCGGGTGCTGTCGTTCTCCCGGAAGCGGTTCGGTGACGACGTGCCCGCGGGCGCCGAGGCCGGGGCCGCGGAGCAGAAGCTGGGCGAGGAGATCGCCGGGCTGCTGGCGGAGTACGAGGGCCACATGGAGGCCCTCCAGTTCCGCAAGGCCTCGGCCTCGCTGCGCGCCCTGTGGAGCGCGGGCAACTCCTACCTGGAGGAGAAGGCCCCGTGGCTGGAGATCAAGACCGACAAGGAAGCGGCGGCGCTGACGCTGCGTACGGCGATGAACCTCATCCACCTGTACGCGATCGTCTCCGAGCCGTTCATCCCGTCGTCGGCCAAGGCGATGCGGAGTGCCTTCGCGCTGGAGAACGACACCGCGGTGTGGGTCTCCCAGGAGGAGGCGAAGGCGCTGGCCTCGGTGCCGGCCGGAACTCCCTTCACCGTGCCGCCGGTGCTCTTCGCGAAGATCACCGAGGACGACCTGGAGGCCTACCGCGAGCGCTTCGGCGGCGCGGAGCAGTGATCCCCGCCTGACCGCGGGTCTCTCCGCGGCCAGAACAGCACGCATGCACGCCCGTCCGGCCCTCAGGCCGGGCGGGCGTCCGCATGTGTGGGCCCCGATGGCCCGGACGCCGCGGCTCAGGGCCGGGTCGGCGGGGACACAAAGGCGTGCAGTGGCTTCAGGCCCGGCGTCGGCGGCAGCGGGACCGGGCGCCAGCCACGGGCGTAGGCCGGCGGCTTACGGCCGTCGACCAGGACGACGGTGGGCCTGGCCGCGGCCAGCCGGGCCAGGCCCGCGGGAGTGATACCGGCGTCGTGGCCCCGCGGCTGGCGGGACGCACAGCCCGCCTGGTACGCCACCCGTACCGCCTCCTCGCCGCTCACCACACAGGGCGGCCGCAAACCGGCCTCCTTCAGCGTCCCGGAGATCCGGTCGATACCGGCCTGGGCGCGTGCGGTGCTCCGCACCATCTTGTGCAGAATCACCAGCTGGATGGCTTCATGGCTGGTCAGCGCGAGGACGAGGACGGCCACCGCCCAGGCGTGCCGGCGGCGCGGCAGCCGGGTCAGCCAGTACAGGAACCACGCGGCGGGCATCAGCAGCAGGGCGTACGCGGGCAGCAGGAAGCGCGGCGCGGCGTAATTCACCGTCAGCAGGTAGGGCGCGGCGAGGCAGAGGCCGGCCAGCGCCGGGACGACGAGCGGAGCCGGTCCGTTGCGGTGCAGCGGGCCGACCGGATCGCGCAGCCGCACCGCGGGCCACACCGGGCCGTGGTGGTCCGGCTCGCCGACCGGCTCACGGCTGCCCGGCCGGACCGGCGCCAGCCCGAGTGGCTGCGGGCCCCCACCGCGCTCCGCGGACGCCCAGGCCGGACCGTAGCGGTGCAGCGCACCACCGGACTCACGGGAGCGCAGCGCCACCCATACCGCCCCGATGACCGCCAGGGGCAGCAGGAACCACCACACCGCCGTCACCGGGTGGTCCCAGGCCAGATGGCAGGGCCGGCACAGGGTCTTTCCCTGAAGCGAGCGGGCATGGTCGTCGAAGGACAGATGCCAGCCCAGACCGCCCTGGATCCGCCCGGCCTCCCGCAGCCGGGCCACCAGCCCGCCGTAGGACAGATACGCCTCCGCGACCCACTCGGCGCACCCCAGGGCCAGCCCGGCGGGCAGCGCCAGCAGCACGGCGGGGCGCCGCCAGGACGGGACGCACAGCGCCGCGGCGAAGAGCGGCACGGCCAGCCAGACGGCGTCGGTGGGGCGCATCAGCGCGGCCACCGCCACCGCGACGCCGAGTCCGGCCGCCGCGCCCCGGCCGGCGCGGGGGGCCAGTTGGCGGGACGGCTGCCGTACGGCGCGCAGAAAGCAGCCGGTGGCGACGAGCGCGGCGTAGGCGACCCACAGGTTGGGCATCGCCTGCGGGCCGTAGAAGAGCGTGATCCACAGACCGGCGAACAGCGCGCCGCCCAGCGCCGGTACGGGGGCGGGCAGCAGTCGCCGCCAGACGCACAGGCTGAGCAGGAACCCGGCGCCGGAGAGCACCGCCAGGTAGCAGTGCAGCACGGTGGCCGAGGTCGTCAGCGCGGCAGCCGGGGCGAGCAGGAAGCTGACGCCGCGGGCGCGCGGCGCGCTGAAGAACGCGGCCGGCGTATCGCGGTCGACCTGGCTGACGTAGACCGTCTCGTCCCATCCCAGGCCCGGGGTGGTCAGGGCGCCATAGACCAGGAGGGCGGTGAAGACGGCGGCCACGGCGGTGAGCCACCAAAGGTCATGGGCCGCGGCGGAGCGCGTCGCGCGGGCCCGCGGCCCCGGGCCGGCCGGAGCGGAGAGGAGGCTGGCTTGCTGCATGAGCACCACAGTGCGGGCGCTGCCGGAGCCCGGCCACACGAGTGGAGCGGTCGGGGCACCCGGGCCGCCCTGCGGCGTCCGTTCCCGTCCCGGGACCGCCGGGCCGCCGACGACCGCCCGGCAGCACAGAGGCCCCGAACGGGCCGGGGCGGCGTTTCACGTGAAACGCCGCCCCTCAGCCTGTCCGAGGCCCCTCGCCGTCAGTGGCGCCTACTTCACCGGCGGCTTGCGCAGGGAGAGGTGCAGCTCCTTGAGGCGGGCCTCCTCGACCTCGCTCGGGGCGCCCATCAGCAGGTCCTGGGCGTTGCCGTTGAGCGGGAAGGCGATGGTCTCGCGGATGTTGGGCTCGTCGGCCAGCAGCATGACGATGCGGTCGACGCCGGGGGCGATGCCACCGTGCGGCGGAGCGCCGAACTTGAAGGCCCGGAGCATGCCGCCGAACTCGGCCTCGACCGTCTCCTTGTCGTAGCCGGCGATCGCGAAGGCCTTGTACATGACCTCGGGCTCGTGGTTACGGATCGCGCCGGAGGACAGCTCGGTGCCGTTGCAGACGATGTCGTACTGCCAGGCCAGGATGTCCAGCGGGTCCTTGGTCTCCAGCGCCTCCAGGCCGCCCTGCGGCATGGAGAACGGGTTGTGCGAGAACTCGATCTTGCCGGTGTCCTCGTCCTTCTCGAACATCGGGAAGTCGACGATCCAGCAGAAGCGGAACTCGTCCTCGACGAAGTGGCCGGCGCGCTTGGCGACCTCGACGCGGACCGCGCCCATGATCTTGGAGACCTCGTCGAACTCACCGGCGCCGAAGAAGACGGCGTGGCCGGGCTTGAGGTCCAGGGCGACGACCAGCGACTTGATGTCGTCCTCGGTGAGGAACTTGGCGATCGGGCCGGTCAGCGCGTTGTCCTCGCCGACGCGGACCCAGGCCAGGCCCTTGGCGCCCTGCTGGACGGCGAAGTCGCCCAGCTGGTCGAAGAACTTGCGCGGCTGGTCGGCGGTGTCCGGCACGGCCAGCGCGCGGACGTGCTTGTCGGCGAAGGCCTTGAAGCCGGAGCCCGCGAAGACGTCGGAGACATCCACCAGCTCCAGCTCGGCGCGCAGGTCCGGCTTGTCGGAGCCGTACTTGAGCATCGCCTCGCGGAACGGGATGCGCGGGAACGGGGAGGTGACCGTGCGGCCGTTACCGAACTCCGTGAACAGCTCGGTCATCAGCTTCTCGACGGGCTGGAAGACATCCTCCTGCTCGACGAAGCTCATCTCGACGTCGAGCTGGTAGAACTCGCCCGGCGAGCGGTCCGCGCGGGCGTCCTCGTCACGGAAGCAGGGCGCGATCTGGAAGTAGCGGTCGAACCCGGCGATCATCAGCAGCTGCTTGAACTGCTGCGGGGCCTGCGGCAGCGCATAGAACTTGCCGGCGTGCAGACGGGAGGGGACCAGGAAGTCGCGGGCGCCCTCGGGGGAGGTCGCGGACAGGATCGGGGTCGCCATCTCGTTGAAGCCGAGGGCCACCATCTTGTGACGGATGGCGGAGATGACCGCGGTGCGCAGCATGATGTTGCGGTGCATCCGCTCGCGGCGCAGGTCGAGGAAGCGGTATTCGAGGCGCTTCTCCTCGTTGACACCGTCGTCCGCGTTGATCGTGAAGGGGATCTGGTCGGCGGCGCCGAGCACCTCGACGTCGGAGACCTCGATCTCGACCTCACCGGTCGGCAGATCGGGGTTGACGTTGTCGGCACCGCGCGCGCTGACCTTGCCGTCGATGCGGACGACGGTCTCCTTGGTCAGCGAGCTGAGGGCCTCGTTGGCCGGTGTGCCGGGGCGGGCGACGAGCTGGACCAGACCGTAGTGGTCGCGCAGATCGATGAAGAGGATGCCGCCCAGGTCACGTCGATTGTGCAGCCAGCCGCTGAGGCGGACGTCGGTGTCGACGTCCGTGGCTCGGAGCTCGCCGCAGTTATGGGACCGGTACCGATGCATCGCTCATCCAAGTCGTCGCGAGTGTCGAGGTGAGGAGTTGTCGGGAGAGGGAGAGGAAAAGGAGTACGGGCTCACGCGCCCGGTCGCTCTCCCCGTGGATCACCCGAAAGGCCACCCCAGGATTGACATAACCGCTCCAGGTTACCGTCCCGGCCAGCACGTCTTCGTTGACATATACGCATCAGCGCCGTGAGGACCGGCCCGGGGCCTCCCGACTGGGACGATGGTCACGTTCCGGCTCGCTGGTGAGGCGCCGCCAAACGCACCTAAAGTGAGGCAATGCGCACCGAGGATCTCCTGGCCGCCGTCGCGACCGGCATGTGGCGCTGGGACCACACATCGGAACGGGTGACCCTCGACGCCGAAGCGGCCCGGCTGCTCGGGCTGCCCGCCGCACCGGCGGAACTGACCCAGGCCGCGGTGCGCTCCCGTTTTCATCCCGTCGACTTCGCCGAGGTCATGGGGATCGTGCAGCTCGCGGTCGCCGAGCAGACGCTCGCCGAGTCCCGGCTGCGCATCGTGGACGAGCAGGGGCGGGTGCAGCGCATCGTCCGCTCCCGCTCCCGCCCCCGGGTCGTCGACGGCGACCTCGAGATGGTCGGCACCCTCCAGGAGGTGCCCGAACCACAGCCCGGGACCTCTGCCGCGCACACCCCGATAACCGGTGACTGGCGCCGCTCCCGTGAGGCGTTCCTACTGGACGCGGGCCGGGCGCTGGCCGAGGCGCGGTCCACCGCCGAGGTGCTGCGGGTCGCGGCCGGGCTGTCCATGCCGGGGTTCATGCCCGACGGGCTGGCGGTCTTCGGCATCGACGGCGACCGGCTACCGGTCATCGGCCAGCACGGCTACGCGTCCGGCGACGAGCGGCCGTTCGCCGACATGACGCTGACGGCCGACCACCCCGCCGCCGAGGTCGTCCGCACCGGCCGGGCCAGCTATCTGCCCACCCCGGAGGAGTACCGCCGCCGCTACCCCGCCACCTGGCCGCTGGCCGCCCGTTTCCGCCGGACGTCCTGGGCGTTCCTGCCTCTGGTGAACGCGGGCCGGACGATCGGCGCCTGGATGGCGGCGTTCGCCCAGCCGGTGGCGTTCACCCCCGATGAGCGCTCGGTGCTGACCACCGTCGCCCGGATGCTGGCCCAGGCACTGGCCCGGGCCGTGATGCAGGAGGAACAGCAGGAACTGGCGCTGGCTCTACAGCGCAGCATGATGCCGACGGTGCAGCCGGACATCCCGGGGATGACGGTCGCGGCCCGCTACGTCCCGACCGGCGGCGGACTGGAGGTCGGCGGCGACTGGTACGACATGATCCCGCTGCCGTCCGGCCGGATCGCGCTGGTCATCGGGGATGTCCAGGGGCACGACGTACGGGCCGCGGGCCTGATGGGGCAGCTGCGGATCGCGCTGCGGGCGTACGCGTCCGAGGGCCATCACCCCGACGCGGTGCTCTCCCGCGCCTCCCGCTTCCTGGCCGGGATCAATGAGACCGAGCTCCGCGGCCACGGCGAGGACCAGCGCTTTGCGACCTGCCTCTACATCGAGGTGGACCCGGCGACGGGGCTGCTGGACATCGCGCGGGCCGGCCACCCCGAGCCGGCGATCCGGATGAGCGACGGCACGATGCTGGTCCGGCCCACCGCGGGCGGACTGCCGCTGGGCATCATCCCGGACACCGACTACCCCACCACCCGGCTCGTCCTGGAGCCCGGCGAGACCATGATGGTGTGCACCGACGGGCTGATCGAGACCGGCGGCCACGATCTGGACACCGGCTGGGAGCGGCTGCGCGACGTCCTGGAGGCATGGGAGGCCGACGAGGACGGCGAGAGTCTGGAGCGGCTGGCCGACGCGCTGGTCCAGGCCGTGCACGGGCCGCCGTCGCACCACACCACCGGGCCGCTGGTGGACCGCCGCGAGGACGACATCGCCGTACTGCTGCTGCGCCGCGAGGGCGCCGCCTGCGGGGTCGGCACCGGCGGCCTGCTGACGCCGCAGCCCGTCCGGCGCACCGTGCTCTCCGTCGCCCAGGCCGAGCCGGAGCGGATAGCCGAGGCGCGCCGGCAGGTCCGGGACGTGCTGCACGACTGGGCCGACCCGGACCAGGTGGACTCGGCGGTGCTGATGGTCTCCGAGATGGTCACCAATGTCCTGCTGCACACCGACGGGGACGCGCTGCTGGTCGCCGAGATCACCGGTGAGCGGGGCGCCCGGCGTATCCGCGTCGATGTCGCCGACAGCAGCGACGAGCTGCCGCACCGCCGCAGCCCCGGCGAACTGGCGTCGTCAGGGCGCGGTCTGATGCTGCTGGAGCTGCTGGCCGGGGCGTGGGGCGTGGATCCGCGCGGGGACGGCAAGTCGACGTGGTTCGAGCTCTACGAGGAGGCGGCCGAGGCCGCGGGCCCGCTGTCGTCGGAGTCCGAGTCGGAGTCCGAGTCCGAGTCCGAGTCCGCGGCGTAGTGCACCCGTAGCTCGTGGAGCACGCCGGTCGCGGCGGCGGTCAGCGGTACGGACAGCAGCATGCCGAGGATGCCGGCGACGCTGGCGCCCGCGGTGATCGCCAGCATCACGGTCGCCGGATGCATCTGGACCGTACGGCTCTGGATCATCGGCTGGAGTACATGGCCCTCCAGCACCTGCACGGCCAGGACGACGCCGAGCGCCCACAGCGCGATCACGAAGCCGCGGTCGGCCAGCGCGACCAGGATCGCCACCGCGCCGGAGATGAAGGCGCCGAGGTAGGGGATGTAGGCGCCGACGAAGACCAGTGCGCCCAGTCCGACGGCGCCCGGCACCTGGAGGATCAGCAGTCCGACGGTGATGCAGATGGCGTCGATCAGCGCGATGAAGGTGGTGCCGCGCATAAAGCCCTCGATGCTCTGGAAGCCGCGGCGGGCCATCCGCTCCAGCTGCGGTGCCGAGGTGCCGGGCGCCCAGGCCCGCAGGGCGCGTACGGCCTTGTCGGAGTCGCGCAGGAAGAAGAAGGTCAGCAGCAGGGCCAGGACCGAGGCGGCGAGGAACTGGCCGACGACGCTGACCCCGGCCAGCAGCCCGGACGCCGCGGTACCTCCGAACTTGGCGACCAGGTCCTTGGACTTGGCGGCGAGATCGTCGAGCGAGGTACCGGCCGCCCCGAAGTGCTGGGAGAGGTCGTGGGCGGCGTTCCGGAGCGAGGCGATGATCTGGTCCCCGGTGTCGACCAGTGCGCTGACGACGATGTATCCGGCGCCACCGACCACCACCACGAGGACCGCACAGGTCAGTCCGGCCGCCAGGGAACGGTTGAGCTTCATCGCCACCAGCCGCCGGTAGAGCGGCCCGAGCAGCCCGCTGCCGAGCAGTGCCAGCAGTACGGGGGTCACGGCCGCGCTCAGTTCGACGCACAGCCATACCCCGAGGGCCAGCACGGCCGCGATCAGCAACGCCACCAGGCACCAGGCCCCGGCACGGCGGGCCTCGATCGGCAGCAACGGGCTGGAAGGCTGCGGCCGTTCACCCTCGGCGCCGCGCCGGTTCTCCTCCGAGTCGTTTCGCACCCGGACAGTCCACCACGGCCGCAGGCCCGGGGCGGCTCCGGGAAGGCATCGGGGGCGGCGTTTCACGTGAAACGCCGCCCCGCTGCCGACGTGGCGTCAGCGCTCGTCGGCGGGGATGGTCCCGAGCCGGCCGGCCTGGAAGTCCTCGAAGGCCTGCGCCAGTTCGGCGTGGGTGTTCATCACGAACGGGCCGTAATGCATCATCGGCTCGCGGATCGGCAGCCCGCCCAGCAGGACCACCTCGAAGTTGGGGCTGCGCGACTCCTGGGACTCGTCCGCCCGGATCGTGAGCGAGTCCCCGCTCCCGAACACGACTGCCTGCCCCATACGGAACGGGCGTCCCTCCGCACCGGCCGTACCGCGTCCGGCCAGGGCGTAGGCAAGGGCGTTGAAGTCCTTGCGCCAGGGCAGGGTCAGCTCGGCGCCCGGGTTCACCGTCACATGCATCATCGTGATCGGCGTATGCGTGACGCCCGGCCCCTGGTGGCCGTCGAGGTCACCGGCGATCAGCCGCAGCAGCGCGCCACCATCGGCCGAGGTCAGCAGCTTGACGTTGCCGCCACCGATGTCCTGGTAGCGGGGGGCCATCATCTTGTCGCTCTTCGGCAGGTTCACCCACAGCTGGAGGCCGTGGAAGAGACCACCGGACAGGACGAGCGACTCCGGCGGCGCCTCGATGTGCAGCAGCCCCGAACCGGCCGTCATCCACTGGGTGTCACCGTCGTTGATGACGCCACCGCCGCCGTGCGAGTCACGGTGCACGAAGGTGCCGTCGATCAGATACGTCACCGTCTCGAAGCCCCGGTGCGGGTGCCAGGGCGTGCCCTTGGGCTCTCCCGGCGCGTACTCCACCTCACCCATCTGGTCCATCATGATGAACGGGTCGAGGTGCTTGTAGTCGATCCCGGCGAACGCACGGCGCACCGGGAATCCCTCGCCCTCGAACCCGCTCGGAGCGGTGGCTACGGCCAGCACGGGGCGGGCGGGCGCCGCGACGGGCGCCGCCACACGCGGCAGGGTCAGCGGATTCTCAACGGTCACTGCGGGCATGACGGCCTCCTCGGTCGCAACCAACTTAGTTGAATGGTGAACAACCCGCAAGGCCCACGGCATTCCCGCCCACGTTTCCCCAGGTCGAAGGGGCTCCCTGAGTCGATAAGGGCACCCACACACACCTCGGGCCGGCCCCTCCGAGGGACCGGCCCGTGACTCAGCGGCGGCAGCGGACACCGGCCCGCCGCACACCGGGACGGCTAGCCGTACATTCGCCGCATCGCGAAGTCGACCATCTGCTCCACGGCCTTCGCGTCGAAGACCATCCGGTGGTCACCCTCCATGTCGAGGACGAAGCCATAGCCGGTCGGCAGCAGGTCGAGCACCTCGGCACCGGTGATCACGAAGTACTTGGACTCCTTGCCCGCGTACCGCCGCAGCTCCTTGAGCGAGGTGAACATCGGGATCACCGGCTGCTGGGTGTTGTGCAGCGCCAGGAAGCCGGGGTTCTCACCGCGCGGGCAGTAGACCTTGGACGTGGAGAAGATGCCCTGGAAGTCCTCGGCGGACATCGAGCCGGTGGTGAAGGCGCGCACCGCGTCGGCGAGGGAGGGCGGGGACGGCTCGGGATACAGCGGCTGCTCGCCGTAACCCCCGGGGGCCGGTTGTTGCGGCGGGGGCGCTCCGTACTGCTGCTGCCCGGCACCCGCGTTCTGGTCGTAGCCGTACATGCGCCACAGCGTACTGAGTCAGCGATTCTCCGGGGGACGCTCGTCACAGATGGGCGGTAGGGGTTGATTCTTATTACCGGTGGGTAGCATCATCGTAGGCACTTGCTACTTGCTGGTATTGCGTTTGAGGTCCTCCCTCCCGAACCCTTACGGAGCCGTATCCATGGGGCACTACAAGTCGAATCTCCGCGACATCGAGTTCAACCTCTTCGAGGTGCTCGGCCGGGACAGCGTGTACGGCACCGGACCGTTCGCGGAGATGGATGTCGACACCGCCAAGAGCGTGCTGTCCGAGATCGCCCGGCTGTCCGAGAACGAGCTGGCCGAGTCCTTCGCCGACACCGACCGGAACCCCCCGGTCTTCGACCCGGACACCAACACCGCGCCGGTGCCGGACAGCTTCAAGAAGAGCTACCAGGCCTTCATGGACGCCGAGTGGTGGCGGCTGGGCATCCCGGAGGAGCTCGGTGGCACCACCGCGCCGCGCTCCCTCCTGTGGGGCTTCGCCGAGACGATCCTGGGCGCCAACCCGGCCGTGTGGATGTACGCGTCCGGCCCCGCCTTCGCCGGCGTCCTCCACGAGGAGGGCACCGAGGAGCAGCACCGCATAGCCCAGCTGATGGTGGACAAGCAGTGGGGCTCCACGATGGTGCTCACCGAGCCGGACGCCGGTTCGGACGTCGGCGCCGGCCGCACCAAGGCCGTGCAGCAGGCGGACGGCACCTGGCACATCGAGGGCGTCAAGCGCTTCATCACCTCCGGTGAGCACGACATGTCCGAGAACATCGTGCACTTCGTCCTCGCCCGTCCCGAGGGTGCCGGTCCGGGCACCAAGGGTCTGTCGCTCTTCATCGTGCCGAAGTACGACTTCGACTGGGAGACCGGCGAGCTGGGCGAGCGCAACGGCGCCTACGCCACCAACGTCGAGCACAAGATGGGCCTGAAGGCCTCCAACACCTGCGAGATGACCTTCGGCGCCAACCACCCGGCCAAGGGCTGGCTGCTGGGCGAGAAGCACGACGGCATCCGCCAGATGTTCAAGATCATCGAGTTCGCCCGGATGATGGTCGGCACGAAGGCCATCGCCACCCTCTCCACCGGCTACCTCAACGCGCTGGAGTACGCCAAGGAGCGCGTGCAGGGCCCGGACCTGGCGGCCTTCACCGACAAGAGCGCCCCGCGCGTCACCATCACCCACCACCCCGATGTGCGCCGCTCGCTGATGACGCAGAAGGCGTACGCCGAGGGCATGCGCGCCCTGGTGCTCTACACCGCCACGGTCCAGGACGAGATCCTCGTCAAGGAGACCGCGGGCGAGGACGCGAGCGCCGCGATCCGCCTGAACGACCTGCTGCTGCCGATCGTCAAGGGCTACGGCTCGGAGAAGTCCTACGAGCAGCTGGCGCAGTCGCTCCAGACCTTCGGCGGCTCCGGGTACCTCCAGGAATACCCGATCGAGCAGTACATCCGGGACGCCAAGATCGACACCCTCTACGAGGGCACCACCGCGATCCAGGGCCAGGACTTCTTCTTCCGGAAGATCGTCCGCGACCAGGGCCAGGCCCTCACCGCCCTCTCCGACGAGATCAAGAAGTTCCTCGCCGACAACACCGGCGGCGCGGAGCTGGAGCAGGCCCGCGGCGAGCTGGCCACGGCCGCCGCCGACCTGGAGGCGATCGTCGGCGCCATGCTGACCGACCTCGCGGCGACCGAGAAGGACGTCAAGTCCATCTACAAGGTCGGCCTGAACACCACCCGTGTGCTGATGGCCTCCGGCGATGTCGTCATCGGCTACCTCCTGCTCAAGGGTGCGGCCGTGGCCGCGGAGAAGCTGGCCGGCGCCTCGGCGAAGGACAAGCCCTTCTACACCGGCAAGATCGCCGCGGCGAAGTTCTTCGCGCACCACGTCCTGCCGGGCGTCTCCCTCGAGCGCGGTCTGGCCGAGTCCGTCGACCAGTCGCTGATGGAGCTCGACGAGTCCGCGTTCTAAGAGGGAATTCCGTGGCCCGGCTGCGGCGTTTCTCTTAGAGGTCTCTCAGATTGACCGTTCAGACTGACGGGGCCCGTCTCTCTTCCCCCGGAGAGACGGGCTCTGTCATGTCCGGAAAGGCGGGCCGGATGTCACGACAGCGCAGCGGGCGCACCTCCGTATGCCGGTTAGGCGGCCCGTTACACCCGGAATCCACCACTCCGCAACACTTCCCGGCCCGGAAGGCAGAAATCCTGGCCGGAAGGGTGCGCAGTCGCGCCGCATGCGCACGAGGAATGGGGGGTCCGGCTCCTTATGCTGAATCCATGACCAACTCCGCCCGCTTCGATCGCGGCCACACCGACGACCTGATGACCTATCTCGCCGCCAGTCCGTCGCCCTACCACGCAGTGGCAAACGCGGCGGAGCGGCTGGAGAAGGCCGGTTTCCGGCAGGTCGCCGAGGTCGACGCGTGGGACGGCGAGAGCGGCGGCAAGTACGTTCTGCGCGGCGGCGCGATCGTCGCCTGGTACGTGCCGGAGGGCGCGAACGCGGCCACTCCGTACCGAATTGTGGGGGCTCACACCGACTCTCCCAATCTGCGGGTGAAACCGATTCCGGACACCGGCGCCCGCGGCTGGCGGCAGGTCGCCGTCGAGATCTACGGCGGCACCCTGCTCAACACCTGGCTCGACCGCGATCTGGGGCTGAGCGGGCGGGTGACGCTGGCGGACGGCAGCCACCGGCTCGTCCATGTCGACCGGGCGCTGCTGCGGGTGCCGCAGCTGGCCGTGCACCTCGACCGCTCGGTGAACTCCGAGGGGCTGAAGCTCGACAAGCAGCGTCATATGACGCCGATCTGGGGCCTGGGCGAGGTGGCCGAGGGCGATCTGATCTCCTTCGTCGCCGAGGAGACCGGCGTGCCGGCCGGCGGCATCAAGGGTTGGGACCTGATGGTCCACAGCATCGAACCACCCGCCTACCTGGGCCGCGACCGCGAGCTGTTGGCCGGCCCACGGATGGACAACCTGCTCTCCGTGCACGCCGGTACGGCCGCGCTCACCGCCGCGGCGGCCGCCGGGAGCGCGCTGAGCAGCATTCCGGTGCTGGCCGCCTTCGATCACGAGGAGAATGGCAGCCAGTCCGACACCGGTGCGGACGGCCCGCTGCTCGGCACCGTCCTGGAGCGCTCCGTCTTCGCCCGCGGCGGCTCGTACGAGGACCGGGCGCGCGCCTTCGCCGGCACGCTCTGCCTGTCGTCCGACACCGGGCACGCCGTACACCCCAACTACGGTGAGCGGCACGACCCTGGCCACCACCCGATGCCCAACGGAGGACCGATCCTCAAGGTCAACGTCAATCAGCGCTATGCCACGGACGGCAGCGGACGGGCCGTCTTCGCGGCGGCCTGCGAGCGGGCCGGGGTCCCCTGGCAGAGCTTTGTGTCCAACAACTCGATGCCCTGCGGGACCACCATCGGTCCGATCACCGCGGCCCGGCACGGCATCTCGACGGTCGACATCGGTGTGGCGATCCTGTCCATGCACTCGGCGCGTGAGCTGTGCGGCGCCGAGGACCCGTATCTGCTGGCGAACGCCCTGACGGCCTTCTTGGAGGGCTGAGTTGGAGTTCTCACTGCTCGGCCCGATCGCCGTGACGACCGGCTCCGCGGAGCTGTCGCTCGGGCCCGCCAAACGGCGCAGTGTGCTTGCGCTGCTGCTGTTGCAGCCCAACACCACCGTCCCACTGGAGCAGTTGATCGACTCCCTGTGGGAGGACGAGCCACCCGAACACGCCCGTACGGTCGTCCAGGGTCATGTCTCGCGGCTGCGCGCCACGCTCGCCGAGGGCGGCGCGGAGGCGTACGGCATCGAGCTGACCACGCACGGCTCCGCCTACCTCCTGCGGCTGCCGGAGGAACTGATCGACGCTCACCGGTTCGGTGAGCTGGTGGCGCTGGCGCGCCCCGAGGTGGCGCCGGGCGATGCCGTACCCCTGCTGCGCGAGGCGCTCGGCCTGTGGCACGGGCCGGCGCTGACCGGCACGGTCACCAGCCCGCCGTTCGCGGCCGCCGCCCATGCGCTGGAGGAGCGGCGGCTGACGGCCGTGGAGGCGCTGGGCCGGGCGCACGGCGTGCTCGGCGAGCACGAACAGGCCGCGGCCATCCTCTACTCCGCGGCGGTCAACCACCCGCTGCGGGAGGGCCTGATCGCCGGGCTGATGCGGGCGCTGTTCCGCACGGGACGGCAGTCCGACGCACTGGAGTGGTTCCACCGCACCCGCCGGCTGCTCAACGAGGAGCTGGGCGTCGATCCCGGCGAGCGGCTGCGCGGTGCCTACGAGGAGATTCTGCGCGCGGAGGCGGCCGGTGGGGGACGGGCCAAGCCCGCGGGCGGGGCGCGTCCGGCAGGTCCCGCTTCCGCCGGGGCTCCCGGAGGAAGCCGTTCCGCGGCAGACCGTGGGCCGCAGCCCGTTGCGGGCGCCGACCGGGGACCCGTACCGGACGGCACCGGCACGGTGGACACCCGTGGTGGCGCGGCCGTGCCCGGCGGCGACGGGGCGCGGACGGGCGCGACGGACGGCACCCGGGCCGGGTCGGGACGGGCCGGTGCGGCGCCGCGGCTGCTGCCCCGGGCGCCGGCCCGCTTCCTGGGACGGGAGCGGGAACTGGCCGCCCTGACGGCCGTGTTGACGGACGGTGGGACCGGGGAGAGTCCGCTCGCGGTGGTGGCGGGGCCGGCCGGTGTCGGCAAGACCGCCTGCGCCGTGCAGTGGGCGCATCTGTGTGCCGGTGCCTTCCCCGACGGCCAGCTGTTCGCCGATCTGCGCGGCTTCGGTGAGGGCGACGAGGCGGCGCCGGCCGAGATCCTGCGCGACTTCCTGCTGGCGCTGGGCACGCCGCCGGAGCGGGTGCCCGGTTCGGCGCAGGCCGCGTCGGC
This sequence comes from Streptomyces sp. P9-2B-2, assembly GCF_030406865.1. Classification (NCBI taxonomy): domain Bacteria; kingdom Bacillati; phylum Actinomycetota; class Actinomycetes; order Kitasatosporales; family Streptomycetaceae; genus Streptomyces; species Streptomyces sp. P9-2B-2. The sequence goes on from NZ_CP129126.1 coordinate 4,515,131, forward strand.
GCTGTTCAGGTCGCTGGTGGCGGAGCGCCGGCTGCTGGTCGTCCTCGACAACGCGCGCAGCTCGGCGCAGGTACGGCCGCTGCTGCCCGGCGGCCCGCACTGCGCCACGGTCGTCACCAGCCGCAGCCGTCTCGACGGGCTGGTCGCCACCGACTGCGCCCGGCCGGTCGGCCTCCAGACGCTCGGCCACGAGGAAGGCGCGGCGCTGCTCGGTGCCATGCTCGGCCCGGAGCGGGTCGCCGAGGACCCGGCGGCCGCACGCGAGCTGGTCGATCTGTGCGACGGGCTGCCGCTGGCGCTGCGGGCGGCGGCCGCCCAGCTGACCGCCCGGCCGCGCTGGCGGCTGGCCCGGCTGGCCTCGGCGCTGCGGGACGAACGGCGGCGGCTGGCGCTGCTGTCCGCGGAGGACACCGGCATCGCGGCGGCCCTGCGGATGTCCGTCGCCCGGCTGTCGGCCGACGACGCACAGCTGCTCAGCGCGCTGGCGACCAGCGCGGACGGACACCTCAACGCGTCGCTGGCGGCGGCGCTCGCCGGATACGACCCGGAGCGCACCCAGGACGGCCTGGACCGCCTCGCGGAGATGCATCTGGTGGACGAGGAGGCCACCGATGTCTACACGATCAGCACGCTGACCCAACTGTTCGCACGGGACGAGCGCGGGGAGAGCGGCGAAGGGGGCAAGCACGGTACGGGTGACGGGAGCAAGGAGTGACGGGCGCGGCCGAGCCCCTGGCCGTCCTTGTGCGCGGGACGTTAGGCGCACGTTAGTGGTACGCCAGCGGCGAGCGGCAAGGTAGTGGTCACACCGCAGGACAGACCACAGGCCAGACCGCAGGGCGTAGCGCCGGCACGGTAGGGGCCACCGACCGGGGGAGACCGGAATGCCGCGCAGCCACCATCACGCCGAGCCCGTCATCGAGTCCGGCGCCTCCCGCCCGTCCCGTGCGGTCCGCCGCCGTACGCTGCGGATCGCCGCGGCGGGACTCACCGCCGTCGCCGCGCTCACGCTCACCGCCTGCGGCGGCCAGGACAACCCGCTCCAGACCGGCGCCGCCAAACCGTACAACCCGGTGCCGCAGGGCGTCGAGGAGCCGGTGGCGAAGGGCGACGGCGGCCCCCAGGGTGGTCCCCGGCCCGACGGCGGCCGCGCGGAGCGGACCTCGGTCCAGCACGGCGCCTCCGGCGCGGGTGCCGGAGCGAGCGGCACCGAGGCGAGCGGCACCAGGGCAAGCGGCACCGGGGCGAGCACCGGCAAGGCGGCGGGCAAGAGCAGCAATACCGCCGGCATCCGGCACACCGCCTGCGACGCCGCGAAGATCCAGATTGTCGCCAAGCCGCTGAAGCGGCCGGTCAACCATCTGCTGCTGGAAGCCACCAACACCTCCGGCGCCACCTGCGACCTCTACTTCTCCCCCTACCTGCGCTTCGACGAGGCCCAGAGCCCGCTGGCCGAACTGCCGGACAGCAAGCCGCAGTCCGTGGTCACCCTCGCCCCCGGCCAGTCCGGCTACGCCGCGGTGATGACCTCGTCCGCCGACGGTTCCGGCACGAACGGCGGCACCATGACCTCGCTGTCCGTCAGCCTCCCCGGCCGCGACGGCAAGGGCAGCATCGGCGGGTCGCGGACGGTGGCGCTGCCCGGCGGCTCCGTGTACCTCGACGACAGTGCCTGGGTGACGTACTGGCAGTCGGACATGAGCGACGCGACGGCGTGGTGAACCCCGTCCGGTAACGCGTCACTCCGCGCTCTGTGAGCCGTGGTCCGGTCACCCGGTGCCCGGCAGGCCGTCAGCCGTCTGACGCAGGCTGAAAGGACCGGCCGCAGAGCCCTCTTGAACCAGGGCGCCCGCATCCCCCAGCGGGCGCCCTTTTCATTGTCCGCCTTCCGCTGTCCCGTCATGTCTCGTCCCGCGCTCCGCCCTGTCCCGGGCTGCTGACGTCATTGCAGCTCACAGCCGTGTGCAGGGCCGGGACATCCCAAGGGACGAGGAACCTCCGGGCCGCCCCGGTGCCCCGCTCCACGATGGTCTCCGTCGCCGTGAGCAGACCGTCCGGCGGCGCACCGACCGGCCAACCGGCCGTAAACGGAGGGGAATCGGCATGTACGAGCACAGCAGCACCCACCCGGCGGACACCACCCCCACGGACCAGACCGCCCGCACGACGCGTCGGCGGTCCCCGTTCCGCAGGACCGTGTGGCGCGGGGTCCTGCCCACGGTGGCTGCGGCCGGCATCGGCGTCACCGGGTTCGCGGGGCTCGCCCACGGCAGTGAGGTGGGCAGCGCGACCACCGGCGGGCAGTCCGCGACCGCCACCGGGATCTCCCACGACGGCTCCGCCCGCGCCTTCCGCGCCGCGGGCAACGGCTCCGTACGGCAGGCCGCCGCTGCCGACTTCCCCACGTGGGGCACCCGTTGGGCGGTGCACGCCACCGCGGACACCGGCTCCCCCACCGTCGGAATGATCAACAAGACGGCGCCGGGTCAGGACCGGATCACCGCCGACTACCAGGTCGACACCGGCCGCAAGGTCTGCGAAGGCAGCTCCTGCTCCACGTTCATGGCACACCTCACCGGGCCGGTCAGCGGCTTCCTCAGCGTGGTCGCGGTGGACATCCCGCAGGACCGGCTGCCGGGCGTACCGGTCCAGGGCGGCGGAGGGCAGCCGCAACCGCAGCCCGGCGGTTCGCGTGCGGAGATGCTGAACCGCGCCGCCACCTGGCTGACCGCCAACAATGGCGCCCAGGTCCCGTACAGCCAGGCCAAGGTCTGGAAGGACGGCTACCGCCAGGACTGCTCGGGCTATGTGTCGATGGCGCTCGGGCTGCCGACGCCCGGCACCAACACCGTGGGGCTGGCCACCAACCGCGGCATCACCCGGCCGGTCTCGCTCGGCGAGCTCAAGCCCGGCGACCTGCTCATCGACGCCTCCGGCGACAACAACACCCGCCATGTGGTGATCTTCGAGAAGTGGAACAACGACGCCCACTCCTCGTACACCGCGTATGAGCAGCGCGGTGACCACGGCACCGACCACCGGACGCTGACCTACGGACTGCCCGGCGGTGACGCCGAGTTCAAGCCCTACCGTCCGGTGAAGTTCGGCGACTGACTCCGTCGCACCGGGCCGCCACCCGGGGCGTGCGGCCTGAGGTCCGACGGAAGATCTCACGCTGTTTCACGTGAAACGTCACTATCTGATCCGGGCGCGATCCGGATCGTGTAACGAGGGGCACTTCCGGCACAGGGGAGCGGAAGTGCCCCTCGCGCGCGCATGCCCGCTGTGCTGGAATGCGAGACGTGCCTGGCCATCAGAACCACGCCGATCATGTCCGCCGTAAGCCATTGGCCCCGCTGCCCGACGAACTCTCCGGCCCGGTACGGGACTTCGTCAGCTCCTTACGCCGCATGCACGGCGAACTCGGCTACAGCCTGAAGGAGTTGGAGAGCCGGCTGCCCGCCAGCCGCTCCTCGCTCTCCCGCTATCTGCGCGGGCAGAGCCTGCCCGACGAACGGCTGCTGGTGCAGTGGTGCACGCTCTCCTTCACCGGCGAGGACCGGCTGCCCGCCCTCGTCGACCTGCTGCACCGCGCCCAGGAGGCGGCGGACGCGGGAGCGCGGGCGACGGAGCGGGACGGTACGCCCGACGGGGAGACCCGGGTGGACACCGACGCTTCGCCCGGCGCCGGGGCGGAAACCGAGGCCGCGGCGACGGGCGGGCGGCGAGGGCGGCTGGTGCTCGCCGGGCTCGGGACCGCCGCGGTGCTCATCGCCGCAGCGCTGGCCGTACCGGCGCTGATCAGCTCGAACGGGTCGCCGGACAGCGGCAGTGACGGCCGGGCGCCGGGCGCGAAGAGCGCGGCGTCGGCCACCGGGTCCGCCCGGCTCACCGTCCACAACGTCGAACGGGACTGTCAGCACCGGCGGACCGAGAACTGCGCACTCGGGCTGGCCCGCGATCCGTACCGGCTCTATCGCCGCTCCAATGTCGTGGGCCATGTCTGGCACGGCGAGGTGCTGCGCGCGGTCTGCCGGATCGCCAACGGGATCACGGTCACGGATGAGGTGGGCGGGCACAGCAGCATGTGGTTCCGGGTCGAGCACGACGGCGATCAGGTGTGGATGCCGGCCATCCGTATTCGCCCGGAACAGGTCGAGAACACCACGTTGCCCGGCTGTCCGGGCTGACGCTCCGGCGTCCCGTCCGGGACCGGAATTTCGTCACCCAGAGGTTGATCTTCACCCCCGTAACGGGCCGGCACCGACCTCCGCACACCCCCTATGAGCTGCGATAACGCCATATCGCCAGGGCCCGCGACGAACCCACCCTGGCGCATCGACCGGCAGTGGATATCGTGGCCGTGCCATGACAGACACACCTCGCTGATACGCAGCACCTCACTGGGGGAACCACCCATGACCGCACGCCGCTCCCGCCACCGCTCCGCCGCATACGCCGCCCTGGCCCTCGGGCTGGCTGGTTCGCTCGCGCTGACCGGCTGCAACAGCCACTCCTCGAAGAAGTCGAAGAAGTCGTCCTCCTCGTCTTCCAAGAGCAAGAAGCGCAAGATCATCGGTGGCGGTGCGGCTGCGGCGGGCGCGGGAGCGGCATCGCGGCGGGTGCCCGACTGCTACCCCAGCACGTACAAGGTCACGTTCTCTCAGCAGACCGGCCCGAAGAGCCATGTGGCCGTGAAGTTCAAGAACTCCACCAGCCGCGACTGCAAGCTCTACAACGCGCCGCTGCTGCGCTTCAACAACGCAAACAAGCCGCTGCCGCTGCTCCAGGGCACGCCCGGCCACCTCGACGGCACCCGCATCACGGTGCCCGCCCACGGCTACGCCTACGCGGTCATCCCCACCAACACCGCGGCCACCAAGGGCACCGAGCAGAAGTCGGTGGCCATCGACTTCATGGGGATCTCCGCGAGCTCCGTCACGCACGGTCCGGTCACCGTCGACTTCGCGGAGAAGCGGCTCCACATCTCCGTCGGCGCGAGCAAGGTCACCAACTGGAGCTCCAGCATTCACGGGGCGCAGCTGGCGGGCGGCGTCGGCAACTAGCCGCGGCGCCGACCGGCCCGGGGTGACGGCCGGCGGTTGGCTTCGGCCCGGGCCCGGTCGACGGGCCCGGGCGTCGCGCTCCTACTCGGCGTCCATCCCGGCCAGGACGAGACCCAGCCGGGCCACCCCGCCCTCGGCGATCTCGACCGGGACGCCCCAGTCCTGCTGGTGTACATGGCAGGCGGGGTACTCGATGTCCGGGGCGTCGTCACAGGACGCGGCCATCGCCGAGACATGCAGTACGCCCTCGGTCACACCGTCCGCGAGCACCAGATCCCGGGTGAGGTCGGTCCCGGCGCCCGCACCGTCGGCGAGCAGCCCCGGCGGTGTCGCACTGACCAGCAGCCGCGTCGAGGGACCGTAGCGGGTGTCGAGCTTCTGTCCGGCCGGGGCCTGGAAGACCACCTCCAGCCGCAGCGCGCCCGGGGCAACCCCGGTGGCCGCGCGCCGGGTGCGATGTGCCACCGACTCGACGCGAATGGCCTCCTCCGGCAGCCGCAGCCGGGTCAGCCGGTGCCGCGCCGACTCCACCACCACGAGGTCGCCGTCGACGAGCACCGCGTCGGACGGCTCGCGCAGATCCTTCGCCAGCGTCGTCACCTCGCCGCTCGCGGGGTCGAAGCGGCGCAGGGCGTGGTTGTAGGTGTCCGCGATGGCGACCGAGCCGTCGGGGAGCGCGGTCACTCCCAGCGGGTGCTGGAGCAGTGCCTGGTCGGCGGCGCCGTCGCGGTGCCCGAAGTCGAACAGGCCGGTGCCGACGGCCGTCCGGATGACATAGCCGTCGCCCGCTTCGGCGGGCTCCACCCAGCGGACCGCGCTGGTCTCCGAGTCCGCGATCCACAGCCGGTCGCCGGCCGCCGCGAGCCCGGACGGCTGGGCGAACCACGCCTCGGCGGCCGGGCCGTCCACCAGGCCCTCGTTGGTGGTGCCGGCCGCGACCTCGACCGTGCCGGTGGCCGGGTCGTACGTCCACAGCTGGTGCACCCCGGCCATCGCGATCCACAGCCGGTCCTGCCACCAGGCGAGGTCCCACGGCGAGGAGAGGTCCACCTCGCGCGCCGGCCCCGAGGTCGGCGAGCCCTGCCACCACTGCTTGCCGGTGCCGGCCACCGTCTCCAGCGTGCCGCTGTCCGGGTCGAGGACGCGGATGGCGTGGTTGACCGTGTCGGCGACGGCCACCTTGCCGTCCGGCAGCAGCGCCAGGCCCTGCGGCTCGTTGAAGGTGTCCGCGGTCAGCCCGCGTTCGCCGGTGCCGATCCGGCGCAGCACCTGCTCGCCGTCCGCCGCCAGCTCCACCAGCTGATGCCGGGTGGTGTCCGAGACGAGGAAGCTGCCGCCCGGCAGCCGGACCGCCTTGCCGGGGAAGCGCAGATCGGTGGCCACCGGCTCCGGCGGTACGTAGGGACCGTCGCCGCGGTGCAGGGTGCCCTTCGCCTCGTGCTCGGCCTCCAGCTCCTCGACGAGCTTCTCGATGGCGTGCGCATGGCCCTCACCGGCGTGCTGGGCGACGACATACCCCTCGGGGTCGATCACCACGAGCGTCGGCCAGGCCCGTACCGCGTACTGCTTCCAGGTGGTGAGCTCGGGGTCGTCGAGGACCGGGTGCTCGACGCCGTAGCGCTCCACGGCGTCCACGACGGCCTGGTGCTCGGCCTCGTGCACGAACTTCGGGGAGTGCACGCCGATGATCACGACGGTGTCGCGGTGCCGCTCCTCCAGCTCCCGCAGCTCATCCAGGACATGCAGACAGTTCACACAGCAAAAGGTCCAGAAATCCAGGACGACAATGCGTCCTCGCAGGTCGGAGAGGGTCAGATCCTTGTTGCCGGTGTTCAGCCAGCCGCCCTTGCCGGTCAGCTCGGGGGCGCGGACGCGTGCACGTGAAGCCATGTGGACATTCAACGTCACTCGGGTGCGTGCGCATTCCGCAGGGCCCCGGGGGAACACGTCAGCCATGCAGCGATCTCCCGGGGACACGTCCCCGCGCACGGGCAAGTACGTGGTACGTGACCGCATCTTCGGCATCGGTGACGACTACTGGATCGAGGACGAGCACGGGCGGCACGCCTACCTGGTGGACGGGAAGGCACTGCGGCTGCGGGAGACCTTCGAGCTGAAGGACCCCGAACGGCGGGTGCTGATCACCATCCGCAAGAAGATGCTCAGCCTGCGCGACACGATGACCATCGAGCGGGGCGACGAGCCGCTGGCCACCATCAAGCGCAAACGGCTCTCACTGCTGCGCAACCACTACCGCGTCGAGCTGGTGGACGGCACCGAGCTGGACGTCAGCGGAAAGATCCTGGACCGGGAGTTCGCGATCGAGTACGACGGCGAACTGCTCGCCGAGATCTCGCGGCGCTGGCTGACCGTGCGCGACACCTATGCGGTCAACGTCGTCCGGGAGGACGCGGACCCGCCGCTGCTGATCGCCATCGCGGTGTGTGTGATCCGGCTGGCGGAGCGGGAGCGCGGCGAGGACTGAGAAGCACGCGTTCCGGGCGTACGGCGCACCCCTCTGCGGCCGGGAGACATCGGCCTACGATGGTCGTCCGAAAGCACTGCCGGGGTGCCCGTGCGCAGCGTAACTTAACTGCACAGACAGCAGCCCGCGTACGAACCGTCCGAGGGGTCCCGTGACCGTCCATCCCAGCCTTCAGTCCTCCATCGATGCCTGGACTCACTCCATAGAAGCGATAACCGAGCTGGTGACTCCGCTCGTCGAAGGCGAGTGGAACAGGGCGACGGGCCTCCCAGGATGGTCTGTGCGTGATGTGGTCTCCCATGTCATCGGCCTGGAATGCGAGATGCTGGGCGACCCGCGGCCGATTCACACGCTGCCGCGCGATCTCTACCACGTACGCAGCGAGTCGGCGCGACGCATGGAGGTGCAGGTCGACGTCCGTCGGCACCACACCGCGCCGGAGATGCTCAGCGAGCTCGAATACACCGTCATCCGCCGCTCCCGCCAGCTGCGCAACGAGTCCCGCCAGCCGGACGCCGAGGTACGCAGCCCGCTCGGCGAGGACCGTACGCTGGAATTCGTGCTCCAGCAGCGGGCGTTCGATGTCTGGGTGCATGAGCAGGACCTGCGCCGGGCGCTCGGCAAGCCCGGCAATCTCGACTCCCCCGGCGCGCAGGTGACGCGCGATCTGCTGGTGAAGGCGCTGCCCGGCATCGTCGCCAAGCGGGCCCAGGCGCCCGCCGATTCAGCGGTGGTCTTCGACGTCAGCGGTCCGCTGGAATTCCTGCGGACGGTCCGGATCAACGCCGAGGGCAACGCCACGATCGACGGCAGCGTCTCGCTCGGTCCGACCCTGACGCTCGCCCTGGACTGGGACACCTTCCACCAGCTGGCCTGCGGCCGGGTGCGTCCGGCGGCGGTCACCGAGCAGATCAAGATCGACGGCGACGCCGAACTGGCCGCGGCGATCCTGGACCACTTCGCGGTCACGCCGTAGCACCAGGGCCAGGCGGACAGCGTCCCGGCGGGTATCCGCCTCTCCGCGCCGATGCCCGTCAGCCGGCCGGAGAACGAGAGCCGGCCCCGGAGTATGAGCCGTTTCACGTGAAACAGCCCTGTCCGTTCCACGTGAAACGGACCCGGCCGCCAACCGCTCGGCCGCCTCAGGCCGGCACGTGCACCGCCTCGACCCGGCTGACGACCAGCCGTTCGCGCTCGCGTCGCGCCGCACGCCGACGCAGCCGCAGGATCTGCGAGACGCCGAGCGCCTCCAGGACGAATATCGAGGCGAAGGCGATCCGGTAGTTGTCGCCGGTCGCGTCCAGCAGCACTCCGACGGCGAGCAGGGTCGTCATCGAGGCGGTGAAGCCGCCCATGTTGACGATGCCGGAGGCGGTGCCCTGGCGCTCGGGCGGGTTGGCGGGCCGCGCGAAGTCGAAGCCGATCATCGAGGCGGGGCCGCAGGCGCCCAGCACCGCACACAGCACGATCAGCAGCGCCATCGGGGCATGATCGGCCGGCCAGGCCAGTACGAGCGCCCACATCAGCGCCGTGGCGGCCACGGTGCCCAGTGCCAGTGGCGTACGGGCCGCGTGATGGCGGGCGATGACCTGGCCGAAGACCAGGCCCACCGCCATGTTGGAGAGCACCACGAGGGTGAGCAGTTCACCGGCGGTGCCGCGGGACAGCCCCTGTGCCTCGACGAGGAACGGCAGGCCCCAGAGCAGCAGGAACACCATCGCGGGGAACTGGGTGGTGAAGTGCACCCACATGCCCAGCCGGGTACCGGGCTCCCGCCAGGCGTCCCCGATCTGCCGGCGCACGAATCCGGTGCCGGTGTGCGCGGCGGACGCGGGCGGCGGCTCGAAGCCCTCGGGGTGGTCCTTGAGGAAGAGCAGCAGCACGATCAGCACGACGATGCCGCCGGCCGCGCTGGCGGCGAAGGTCGGGGTCCAGCCGAAGGAGTGCAGGAAGCGGGCGAGGACGAGCGTGGAGACGAGGTTGCCCGCCATCCCGACCAGCGCGGCGATCTGAGCGATCATCGGGCCGCGGCGGGCCGGGAACCACCGGGCACCCAGCCGCAGCACACTGATGAAGGTCATCGCGTCCCCGCAGCCGAGCAGTGCACGCGAGCCGAGCGCCATGGCGTACGACGAGGAGAGCGCGAAGCCGAACTGGCCGGCGGTGTAGAGCACCACGCCGATCGTCAGCACCTTCTTGGCGCCGAGCCGGTCGACCAGCAGACCGACGGGGATCTGCATCCCCGCGTACACCAGCAGCTGGAGGATGGAGAACGTCGACAGCGCCGAGGCGTTGATGTGGAAGCGGTCGGCGGCGTCCAGCCCGGCCACGCCGAGGCTGGTGCGGTAGGTGATCGCGACGAAGTAGACCGCGACACCGATGCCCCAGACCGCCATCGCCCGCCGGCCGCCGGGCGGGTCCGCGGGCATCAGCCGGGCGGAGCCGCCGCGTATACCGGAGCCGCCGGCACCGTCCGAGCCGAGGGAGCCACCGGCGCTTCCGCTGCCGGCGCTCATCGCACGTCGCCCTGGGCGAGGTTACGGACCCAGCTGACATGGCGCTGCACGACCTCGGTCGCGGCGTCCGCGTCACCGGCGCGCAGCGCCTCCAGGATCTCCGCATGCTCGGTGATGTTCTTGGCGATCCGGTCCGGATGGGCATGCATCACCGCGACACCCATCCGCAGCTGACGGTCGCGCAGCTGCTCATAGAGCCGGTCCAGGATCTGGTTGCCTGCGCTGCGCACGATGGCGGCGTGGAAGGCGCGGTCGGTGACGGACACGGCGGCCAGATCGCCGGACGCGGCCTGCTCCCGCATCGTCTCCAGCAGCTCGGTCAGCTCGCCGACCAGCGCCTCGCTGGCGGGGACCGCCTTGGCCGCGGCGTGCTTCTCCACCAGCAGCCGGGTCTCGACGACATCGGCGATCTCCTGCGCGGAGACCGGCAGCACCAGCGCGCCCTTCTTGGGGTAGAGCCTGATCAGCCCCTCGACCTCCAGCCGCAGCAGGGCCTCGCGCACCGGTGTCCGTGACACCCCCACGGCGTCGGCCAGCTCGCCCTCGGTGAGCAGCATGCCGCCCTCGTAGCGGCGGTCCAGGACGGCGTCCTTGATATGGGCGTAGACCCGCTCGGCGGCGGGCGGCTGCTTGACGGCGGACTCTCTGGCAGGCGCGGTGGGCGTGGACGCTGAGGGCATGCGCACAGGATAGATACAACAGGTATGCGTTCAACACCGCAGTCCGAGATGCGGACAGGGTGGTCACGTTTTCGCTGGTGGAGGCGTTGTGGGCCCGTCATAGCGGCGGGGGGGGCCGGTCAGCGCCCGGTGTGCGCCCCGGCCCGTCCGCCGCCCGGCGGCACCCTCAGCCCGGCATCCGCCCCTGTGCGACCAACCGGTTCACGACCTGTGCGTGGGCGGGGGCACAGCGCTCCCGCGCTTCCTGGCGATCGAACCAGGCGTATTCGGCGATCTCCCGGCCGGGGGCCGGTGCGATGGCCTGGGGCCCGCCGGTGAAGCAGGTCATGTGCAGCCGACGCCCGTTCTTCCCGTGGGCGACGGCATGGATGACGAAGGCTTCCGACAGCTCGTCGGCGGGCACCACCAGGCCGAGTTCCTCACCGAGCTCGCGGGACAGCGCCTCCCGGGCGGTCTCGCCGGGCTCGTACTTGCCGCCCGGGAGATAGAACGTGTCGTTCCCACGCGTCCGTACGCTCAGCAGCCGCCCCTCGCGCAGATGCAGCCAGCTCACCGACTTCAACGGTGCGCCGCGCTCCATGGAGATCAGCGGATGGCCGGTCTCCTCGTCCGTCCGCCGCCCGCGCTCCGTGAAGCCCAGGTGCACGTAGAAGCGGCGGGCCCGGTCGTTGCCCTCGAAGACCTCCAGGGTCAGCGCGCCGTGCAGGGCCGCCGCATGCTCCAGCAACTCCCGCCCGGTTCCGCCGCCTTGGGCCTCCGGCGCCACGCACAGCCCGCCGACCTCGGTCCCGGACCGCTCACCGTCCCCGGATCCGCCGGGCAGCAGTCCGAGCAGCCCGATGACGCGGCCCTCGCGTTCGGCCACCCAGTTCTCCGCCTGGACGAGGTACATCTCACGGAGGAGCCTGGCCCGCTCGCCCGCGCCCTCCCCGTCGAGGAACGGGTACGCCTGCCGTGCAGCCCGGGACCACAGATCGGTGACCACGTCCTGGTCGGAGGGCTGGTAGGGCCGGATGATCATTTCGCTGCTCATTTCGCCGACCGTAAACAGCGCGGCCGACCGCGGCAAACCCTTTCCCGGGCACCGGCGGAAGGGACACTCCAGAGGGATGTCGGGTCCGCCTCAAGTCTGACAGGAGTCCGTACCTGCCGCGTACGGACCACGGTGAATCTCATGGGTGAATAGAGGCACGGAGTCGGGGAGGCTCCGACACCCAAGGGGAGTGGACCATGCAGCCCAGGACGAACGCCGGCCGCCGTACGCGGAATACCGTCGTGCTGGCATTGATCGTCGCCGGTCTGTGGGCGGGCATCGCCCTGACCCGCGGCGCCGCCCGCGCCGATGGCTCCGGTCCGGCCGGGCCGGTGGGCCACTTCAGCCGCGCGGTGGAGCTCATCCGCGGCTGACCGGCCCGCCGGTCGCGCGCGGCCCCGGCTACACCTTGCGCGGCTCACCGCGATACGTACCGAACGACCAGAGGTTGCCCTCGGGATCGCGGGCGCCGAAGCTCCGCGAGCCGTAGTCGGTGTCGTTCAGCTCCTCGATGATCTCCGCTCCGGCAGCTCTGGCGCGGGCGCACAGCTCATCGGGGCGGTCGGTGACGACATAGCCCCCGAACGTCCCGGGCCGCAGCGGCCAGCGGTCGTCCTCGGCCTCCCTGACGGAGCCGAGCATGATGCCACCGCCTTCCGGCCAGGAAAGCTGGGCATGCTCAACGCGCTCGCCCTCTCCAAAGACCACGGTCTCCTCGAAGCCGAACGCCTCGACCAGGAAACGGATCAGCCCACGGGCATCGCGAGCCCGCAGCGTCGGCCATACCTGCGGGGCGGGGGTGGTGTCGGACTGGTTCTCGGGCATATCGCCGGACCTCCTGGTCGGTGGGTGGCCCCCGATGGGCCGCCGACTTCAGCGTTCCCCGACGGCGTCCCCGGCGGCTTGGACGTTTCGGAACTCCTCGGCGAGCCACTGGCTGGGCGGACAGCCGGCCAGCGAGCGGAACTCCCGGGCGAGATGGGCCTGGTCGAAGTAGCCGCAGCGCACGGCCAGATCGGCCAGCAGCGGTGGGCGGCCGGTACGGGCCCCGGCGCCGAGCAGCCGCCGTGCCCGGTCGAAGCGGATGACCCGGGCGGCGGTCTTGGGCGTCAGCCCGGTTTCCTGCCGGAAGCGGGCGGTCAGATGGCGCGCGCTCCAGCCGACGTCCTCGGCGAGCGTGGCCACCGGGGCGGCGCCCCGCGAACACGCCAGCAGCTGCCAGGCGCGGACGATTTCGGGCGACGGACCGGGGGCGGGGACGGAGCCGCCCGGTTCGCGCGACAGGCGTTGCAGCAGAGCGGCATCCAGCAGCGCGAACCGCTCCGGCCAGCCGCGGGCCGTCCGCAGCCGCTCACCGAGGTCTGCGCCAAACCGTCCGAGGACGGCTTCCGCGGGAAGGTCGAGGCTCGCCAGCTCACCGGCCGGCAGCCCCAGCAGGGCGCGGGCGCCCAGTGGATGCAGACCGATCTGGATGCCGGACTGACGGCCCTGGTGGTCGATCAGCGCAGGGCGGGTGTGCAGACCGCCGATGAGGGTGTCGTACGTGCCGGGGGCCTGCCCGGGGTCGGGATGACCGGCCAGCGTGAGCGGCTCATCGAGGGTGAAGATCAGGGTCAGCCGGGGCGAGGGGAGCCCACGGTGCCGGCCCGGCGGCAGCCCGGCCTGCCGGTATCCGGCGTAGTCGCTGATGTAGGGGCGGAGCGGCGGCGCGGGGCGGACCCACGACTGCTCGTCCACAGGGCCGGTGCGGACCCGAGCCGGCGTTTCACGTGAAACGCCGCTCCGAACCGCCCGGCCCCGCATACCGGCTCATCCCCAGGTGATGAGCCGCTTGGGCCGCTCCAGCACCGCAGCGATATCCGCGAGGAGCTTGGAGCCCAGCTCGCCGTCGACGAGCCGGTGGTCGAAGGACAGCGCGAGCGTGGTGACCTGGCGCGCCTTCACCTTGCCCTTGTGGACCCACGGCTGGAGCTTGACCGCGCCGAAGGCGAGGATCGCCGACTCCCCCGGGTTGAGGATCGGCGTACCGGTGTCGACGCCGAAGACGCCGACGTTGGTGATGGTGACCGTGCCACCGGTCATCGCCGCCGGCGAGGTCTTGCCCTCGCGGGCGGTGGCGACCAGATCGCCCAGTTCCGCTGCGAGTTGGGGCAGCGTCTTGACTCCGGCGTCCTTGATGTTCGGGACGATCAGCCCACGGGGGGTGGCCGCCGCGATTCCGAGGTTCACGTAGTCCTTGTAGACGATCTCCTGCCGCGCCTCGTCCCAGGCCGCATTGACCTCGGGGTGGCGCTTGAGGGCCACCAGGAAGGCCCGGGCGACCAGCAGCAGCGGGTTGACCCGCAGCCCCGCCATGTCCGGGTCCTGCTTGAGCTCCTGGACGAGCTTCATCGTGCGGGTCACATCGACGGTGATGAACTCCGTGACATGCGGCGCGGTGAAGGCACTGGCGACCATCGCCTGAGCGGTGGCCTTGCGTACGCCCTTGACGGGCACCCGCCGCTCACGGGCGGCGGCGTTGACGACGCCGGTCTCCGCCGGGGCGACCGCCTCGGCGACGGGGGCCGGAACCTGGGCCGGTGCGGCCGGAGCCGCTGCCGGGGCGGCGGCCGCGTGCACGTCCTCGCGGGTGATGATGCCGTCCGGCCCGCTCGGGACGATCGTCGCCAGATCGATCCCGAGGTCCTTGGCCAGCTTGCGCACCGGCGGCTTGGCCAGCGGCCGGCCGGCGGCCCCGGCACTCGTGCCGTTCGCGACCGGAGCCACGGGCGCGACCGGCGCGGGCGCCGTGCGGCCGTTCAGCTCGGCCTGGAGCGCGGCGCTCACGGGCTCCGGCTGGGCCGGCACCCCCGGCTGGGGCTTGCGGGCCCGGCGCTTGGTCGAGGACGGCGCTGCGCCGTAGCCGACCAGCACCGCCTGCCGGCCCTGCGGCTCGGCCTCCTCCTCGGCCTTGGCGGCCTCCGGCGGCGCCTCGACCGCGGCCGGTGCCGTGGCGGGCCCGGCTCCGGGGTCGGTGTCCACGGAGATGATGACGGTGCCGACGTCGACGGTGACGCCCTCACCGAAGTTCAGCTCGTGCACCACCCCGTCGTAGGGAATGGGCAGTTCGACGGCGGCCTTGGCGGTCTCGACCTCACAGACGACCTGGCCGTCGGTGACGGTGTCGCCCGGCTTGACGTACCACTTGAGGATCTCTGCCTCGGTCAGCCCCTCGCCGACGTCGGGCATCTTGAACTCGCGGAAGCGCTGAGCGTTGGCGGTACTTGCAGTCATGGTCACGAACTCTCCTCAAACCCTCAGTACGCCAACGCACGATCAACGGCGTCGAGCACCCGGTCCAGTCCCGGAAGGTACTCGTCCTCCAGACGGGAGGGCGGATACGGGGAGTGGAAACCGCCGACCCGCAGGACCGGGGCCTCCAGGTGGTAGAAGCACCGCTCGGTGATCCGGGCGGCGATCTCGGCACCGGCGCCGAAGAAGACCGGGGCTTCGTGGACGACGACGAGCCGGCCGGTCTTCTGCACCGAGGACTGCACGGTGTCGAAGTCGATCGGGGAGAGCGAGCGCAGGTCGACGACCTCGAGCGACTTGCCCTCCTCGGCCGCGACATTGGCGACGTCCTGGCAGACCTTGACCATCGGACCGTATGCGGCCAGCGTGAGGTCGGAGCCGGTCCGGGCGATCCGGGCCTTGTGCAGCGGGTCCGGGATCGACTCGGTGTCCAGCCGCGACTTGTCGTGGTAGCGGCGCTTGGGCTCGAAGTAGATGACCGGGTCATCGCCCGCGATGGCCTGCTGGAGCATCCAGTAGGCGTCGGAGGAGTTCGAGGGAGAAACGATCTTGAGGCCCGCGACATGCGCGAAGAGCGCCTCGGGGGACTCGGAGTGGTGCTCGACCGCACCGATACCGCCCGCGTACGGGATGCGGATGACGACCGGCACCTTGACCTTGCCCAGCGCGCGGGCGTGCATCTTCGCGAGCTGGGTGACGATCTGGTCGTAAGCCGGGAAGACGAAGCCGTCGAACTGGATCTCGACGACCGGGCGGTAGCCGCGCAGCGCCATACCGATCGCGGTGCCGACGATGCCGGACTCGGCGAGCGGGGTGTCGATCACCCGGTCCTCGCCGAAGTCCTTCTGGAGTCCGTCGGTGACACGGAAGACGCCGCCGAGCTTGCCGACGTCCTCGCCCATGACGAGGACCTTGGGGTCGGCCTCCATGGAGGCACGCAGCGACTCATTGATCGCCTTGGCGATGGTGATCTTCTCGAAGACGGCCATGGTCAGTTCCCCTCCGCGGCGGCATCGGCGTCGGCGAACGACGCCTGGTACGCGGCGAACTGCGCGCGCTCCTCATCGACGAGCGCATGCCCGTCGGCATAGACATTCTCGAAGATCGCCATGTCGTCCGGGTCGGGCATGGCACGCACGGCATCGCGGACCCGCTTGCCCAGGGCCTCGCTCTCCTCGTCGATCGACGCGAGGTACGCCTCGTCGACCAGGCCCTCGGCCTCCAGGTACGTCCGCAGCCGCAGGATCGGGTCCTTGGCCTCCCAGGCCACCCGCTCCTCGTCCTCCCGGTACTTTGTCGGGTCGTCGGAGGTGGTGTGCGCACCCATGCGGTACGTGAACGCCTCGATCAGCATCGGACCCTGGCCGGTGCGCGCCCGCTCCAGCGCCGCCTTGGTCACCGCCAGACAGGCCAGGACGTCATTGCCGTCGACCCGTACGCCGGGGAAGCCGAATCCGCGGGCGCGCTGGTAGAGCGGCACCCGGGTCTGCTTCTCGGTGGGTTCGGAAATCGCCCACTGGTTGTTCTGGCAGAAGAACACGACCGGGGCGTTGTAGACCGCGGAGAAGGTGAAGGATTCCGCGACATCTCCCTGGCTGGAAGCACCGTCACCGAAATAGGCGATGACCGCGGAATCCGCGCCGTCCTTCTGCACGCCCATCGCATAGCCGGTCGCGTGCAGCGTCTGCGAACCGATGACGATCGTGTACAGGTGGAAGTTGTTGCTGTTGGGGTCCCAGCCGCCGTGATTGACCCCGCGGAACATGCCCAGCAGGTTCGTCGGGTCGACGCCGCGGCACCACGCCACGCCGTGCTCGCGGTAGGTCGGAAAGACGTAGTCGTCATCGCGCAGCGCGCGGCCCGAGCCGATCTGAGCGGCCTCCTGGCCCAGCAGCGAGGCCCACAGGCCCAGTTCGCCCTGGCGCTGGAGGGTGGTCGCCTCGGCATCGAACTTCCGCGTCAGCACCATGTCGCGGTAGAGGCCGCGCAGCTCTTCGGCGGAAAGGTCGATCGAGTAATCCGGGTGCTCGATCCGCTTGCCTTCGGGCGTCAGCAGTTGTACGAGCTGATCCTGCTCCGCCTCGTCGGGCCGGCCGGAGTTCCGGGCCTTGGCCGGGGACGCCTTCTTGGCCGACGTCGCCTTTTTGGCGGTGGTGCGCTTGCTGCTGCCGCGGGCGTTTTTCCGCTGCGCAGTGCCTTCCACGGTCACGTGCTGCTCCTCCGTCTGTCCGGCCCCCGGGGTCCGCCGGTGGCCGTATTGCGGCTCACCCGGTATCCGATACGGCGCACGGGGTGTGTGCGATCGCGGCCCGGCTCCGGGTGGAACAAAGCTCCCGGACAGTGGCCTGCTCATTGCACGTTACCCATTGTCAAAGCCGAAGTGGAAACGGCGCTGACCTGCGATTTTGCTTGGATTTCCAAGTAAATCGCGAAGGCTTGGAACAACTCCTGGTCACAGCGTTGCAGGCCGCCGGGACAACGGCACGTTATATCGGTGACCTGGAGCACGGGAAGGGTTGATGTGTGAGACTGGCGGGGTGCGCGAAGACGGAAAAATCACGGTATTCCTGCTCGACGACCACGAAGTTGTCCGGCGCGGCGTCCACGAAATGCTCTCGGTCGAGGAGGACATCGAGGTGGTCGGCGAGGCCGGCACTGCCGCAGATGCCCTGGTCAGGATCCCGGCGACCCGTCCGGACGTGGCGGTGCTCGACGTCCGGCTGCCGGACGGGAGCGGTGTCGAGGTCTGCCGCGAGATCCGTTCGCAGGACGAGGACATCAAATGCCTGATGCTCACCTCGTTCGCGGATGACGAGGCCCTTTTCGATGCGATCATGGCCGGTGCGTCCGGTTATGTCCTCAAGGCCATCCGAGGGAACGAACTGCTCTCCGCGGTCCGCGAGGTGGCGGCCGGCAAGTCCCTGCTCGACCCCGTGGCCACCGCCCGGGTGCTGGAGCGGCTGCGCGACGGCAACAATGCGAAGGGCGACGACCGGCTGGCGAGCCTCACCGACCAGGAGCGCAGGATCCTCGATCTGATCGGCGAGGGAATGACCAATCGCGCTATCGGCGAACGGCTCCATCTCGCCGAGAAAACGATCAAGAATTACGTTTCCAGTCTGCTGTCCAAGCTCGGAATGGAGCGGCGCTCCCAGGCCGCCGCCTATGTCGCCCGAATGCAGGCGGAACGGCACTGAACAGCTCACGGAATACCGGCGCGCACCCCGGCGCACCATCCCGCGGATTCCCTGCGATTACCGCCACCGGCAGACCCCGCCGAACGGGCGCCGAGGTGCACTCCACCCCTCTGCGCACTCTGCGTAAGGCCTTCCGGCACACCCACTCCGACGGGCGTAGTTGATCTAACATCTGGCGCGTGCTGCGCTCATCTGTAGTCCGGACGGCGGCGACGCCCGACAGAGACACCCTCGGATCCCTGCTCCGCCATTACGCAGGCGCCGGTGCGCCGCTGTCCTGTGAACCCGTCGCCGAGGGCCTGCTCAACCACGGCTACTTCCTCGCCACCACCCGCGGCCGCTACTTCCTCAAGCACCACCTCGACGGCGACCACGCAGCCCTCACCCGCCAGCACCGCGCCACCTACCGCCTCGCCGCGCTGGGGCTGCCGGTCGCCCCACCCGTCGCCCATACGGACGGCCGCACCGTCACCGTCCTCGACGGCCGCTGCTACGCGCTGCACCCCTGGGTCGAAGGCCGCCACCTCGGCGGCGCCGCCCTGACCCGCGACCAGTCCCGGCGGCTCGGCGCCCTGCTCGGGCTCGTGCACAACGCGTTGGAGGAGGTCATGGCGGACGAGCCGCATCCGCCCCGGCCCCCCTGCGCGGACGCCGGCGCCGACCCCGAGCGGACCTTCGAGATGATCGACGAGCTGCTGGCCCTGGCCCGGGGAGCCCGGCCGCGGACCAGCTTCGACGAACTCGCCGAACACCGTCTGCTGGAGCGCCGGGCCCTGCTGACGCAGCAGGCGCACCGCCGGCCGGCCCCGGGCGCGGAGCCCCCCGCGGGCTGGGTGCACGGCGACTTCCACCCGCTGAATGTGCTCTACCGGGGCACGGAACCGACCGCGATCGTCGACTGGGACCGGCTGGGCGTCCAGCCGCGCGCCGAGGAGGCGGTACGCGCCGCCGCGATCTTCTTCGTACGCCCCTGCGGCACGCTGGATCTGGGCAAGGTGGCGGCGTACGCGGGCGCCTACCGCAGGGCCTGCGGGGCCGGTGCCGAGGAACTCGCGGCGGCCGTCCACCGGGTGTGGTGGGAGCGGCTGAACGACTTCTGGATGCTCACCTGGCGCTACCAGCTGGGCGACCGCCGCACCGATCCACAATTCCCGGCGGCGGCCGCCCTGGCCGTCTGGTGGACCCGCGAGTACCGGGCCGTTCGGAACGCGTTCACCCGCTGAGGCGGGGGACGCCCGTCAGCCGGTCGCGCCCGAGGTCAGTCCGGTGTCCGAGCCGCCGTCGGCGGTGCCCCCGTCGCCGGTGCCCCCGTCAGCGGTCCCGCCGGTGGGGTCGGTGGGATCGGTGGGATCGGTCGGCGGCTGCGACGTCGGCGGCTCGGACGTCGGCGGCTCCGAGGTCGGCGGCTGGGACGTCGGCGGCTGTGACGACGGCGGCGTGCTGGGCTGCTGGCTCGGCGGCTCGGAGTAGGTGCCGGTGTCACCGGTGTCTTCGGGCGCGGTCTCCGGAGTGCTCGGCTCCTCCGTCGGCGGCTCGCTCGTCTTGTCGTCCTCCGACGGCGTCGGCGACTGCGAGGTGGGCGTCTCGTGCTTCTTGCCCTCACCGCCGGTGTTCTGCAGCGCGAAAGCCACACCCGCCGCGATGGCGATCACCGCCATCGCCGCGATCAGCCAGATCTTGCCGCGGCCGCTCTTGGTCCCCCGGGGCCCGCCGTCGAAACCGCCGTCGTCGGCCCGCATACCGGGGGACAGAATCGGCTGCGCCGTGGTCTGGCCGGCGTCGGGGTGCGGCAGCGCCGTGGTGGCCGCGGCGCCCATGGCCGGGGAGAGGCCGCCCTCATGCAGGGCGACCGGGCCGGTGCTCCACGTGCCGGTGTGGCCGCCCTGCTCATGCAGCATCTGGAGGGAGTACTGGACCAGGCCGCGCATCTCCTCGGCGGACTGGAAGCGGTCGTCGGGGTCCTTCGCCAGCGACCGCATGACCAGGCCGTCCAGCTCCGGCGGCACCGCGTCGGCGACCTGCGACGGCGCCACCGGCATGTCCTGGACATGCTGGTAAACGACCGAGAGCGGGGTCTCGCCGGTGAACGGCGGCCGCAGCGCGAGGAGTTCGTAGAGCAGACAGCCGGTGGCGTAGAGGTCGGAGCGGGTGTCGACGGTCTTGCCGAGCGCCTGCTCCGGGGAGAGGTACTGAGGGGTGCCCATGACCATGCCGGTCTGGGTCATGGTCGACTGGGCGCCGTGCAGCGCACGGGCGATGCCGAAGTCCATGACCTTGACGGCGCCGCTGTTCGTGATGATCACGTTCGCGGGCTTGATGTCACGGTGCACGATGCCGTGCTGGTGGCTGTAGGCCAGCGCCTCCAGCACACCGGAGACGATGATCAGCGCCTGGTCCGGCGGCGGGGCGTCGGCGTTGAGCAGCAGATCGCGGATGGTGTGGCCCTCGACCAGCTCCATCACGATGTACGGCACGGTGTTGCCGCCGACCAGGTCCTCGCCGGAGTCGTAGACCGCGACCACGGCGTGGTGGTTCAGTCCGGCCACGGACTGTGCCTCCCGCGTGAACCGGGCCTTGGAGACCGGGTCCTCGGCGAGGTCGGAGCGCAGCAGCTTCACGGCGACGGTACGGCCGAGACGTACGTCCTCGGCTGCGAACACCTCCGCCATGCCACCGCGGCCGAGCCGTCGCGTGAGCCGGTAGCGGCCATCGCCGACCAGCCCGCCGTTGCCCCACATCTCCGGTGCGTCGGGGATATTGGAGCCGGTGGCCTCATGGTCGGACGGGCCCTGGGGGCTCTGCGTCGGTGCCATCGGTCCTCGCCGTCGAATCGATCCGCATGAGAGCGGTAAGGTCATCGGTCTTCGCTAGAGCACGCTACAGGTTCCGCGACACCCACCGGTCCGTCGTGGACCGGTCATCACACCCGCCGGAAGTCAAAGATCGCAAGTTCACCGGGGGTAATCGGGCGCCAAAACGTCGCACCGCCGTGACGGGATCTTGCACATCTGGTCACGGAACGGGCACACGGCTTGACGTGTCCGAGGCCTGGGGCAGACTTGGCTGCGAAATTCCAGATTTTGATCGCTATACGTACGGGTAGTGCGGCCTAGGGGGAAGCGGAACGATGAGCCAGGACGGCGCTCAGGGCCAATTCGAGGGCCGTTCGGTCGGCGGAGGACGTTACCAGCTTCGTGATCTTCTCGGCGCGGGCGGAATGGCTTCCGTACACCTCGCCTACGACAGCGTGCTGGACCGCGAGGTCGCGATCAAGACGCTGCACACCGAGCTCGGCCGCGAGCAGGCCTTCCGTGAGCGCTTCCGCCGTGAGGCCCAGTCCGTGGCGAAGCTCACGCACACCAATATCGTCTCCGTCTTCGACTCCGGTGAGGACGAGCTCGACGGCGCTATGGTGCCGTACATCGTCATGGAGTACGTCGCGGGTCAGCCGCTGCGCTCGGATCTGGACACCGATGTCGCGCAACATGGCGCGATGCCGACGGATAAGGCCTTGAAGATCACGGCCGATGTTCTGGCCGCGCTCGAGGTCAGCCATGAAATGGGCCTGGTCCACCGGGACATCAAGCCCGGCAATGTGATGCTGAACAAGCGCGGCGTCGTCAAGGTCATGGACTTCGGTATCGCCCGTGCCATGCAGTCCGGTGTGACGTCCATGACGCAGACCGGCATGGTCGTCGGCACTCCGCAGTATCTGTCGCCCGAGCAGGCGCTGGGCCGCAGTGTGGATGCCCGCTCCGACCTCTACTCCGTCGGCATCATGCTCTTCGAGCTGCTGACCGGCCAGCTGCCGTTCGACGCGGACTCCCCGCTCGCCATCGCCTACGCGCATGTCCAGGAAGAGCCCCCGGTCCCGTCGAGCATCAACAGCTCGCTGCCGCCGGCCGTGGACGCGCTGGTGGCCCGTGCGCTGAAGAAGAACCCCAACGAACGGTTCCCCACCTCCGAGGCGATGCGGGACGAGTGTCTGCGGATCGTCGGGTCCGGGCAGTCCGGTGCGACGCCGCTGATCATCAGCGAGGGCCCGCGGGCCCGCACCAGCGGTGCGTCGGTCTCCTCCGCGGTCTTCCCCAGCGCCTCCGGCAACCCGCACACCCCGGCCCCGCCGAGCGTGCAGCAGCCCTACCAGCCGACGCAGGCAGCCGCCTTCGGTCCCTCGACGCCCCCGCCCCTGCCCCTGCCGCCGAACAACGCCTACCCGACGCCCGCGCCGGGCCCCGTTCCGGGTCCGGCGCCGTTCAATACGGGTGGCTACCAGCAGCCCCCGGCCTACACACCGCCCCCGGTGACGGCCTCGATGCCGTCGACCGGCCGTCCCGCCCCGCGGAAGAATAACTCCGCGGTGATCGTCGTCTCAGCGATCATCGGGGTCATCGTGGTCACCGCGATCGCCATCGGCATCGGGCTGAGCGCCGGTGGCAGCGACGACCCGGACCCCAGCTCGACATCGACCTACGCGTACTCGGCGTCACCCACCCAGAGCGTGATGCCTGAGGACAAGACGAAGACGGTCGATTCCACCGAGTGCACCAAGCCGGACTCTCCCTACAGCGAACCGAAGAAGGTCTACTTCCCCTTCCTCACCTACAAGAATCTGGACTCGGTGAAGGCCTGCCTCGACGCGGCGGGGTGGAAGTACAAGGTCACTGAAGAGGACCGTGGGTACACGGCCAAGAACACGGTCATACAGACGAAGCCGGCGAGCCTGGAGCGCTGGGACCCGAAGAGCGGCGAGACGATCGAACTGACCGTCTCGACGGGTCACTACTAAACCCGGACACGTACGAGGGGCCGGCACGCGCGCTGCGTGCCGGCCCCTGCTGCTTGCTGCGGGTCGCTGGAGAAAACAAGCCCGGATCAGAGATACGGGCCCGAGCGGGCGCCGCCGTGACCGGGCGTGCCCTCCTCGCCGTCCATCGGAACGGCACCGGGCGGCAGCGCACGGCGCATCGACTCCAGCTGGGCGCGGGCCGCCATCTGCTGGGCGAACAGTGCGGTCTGGATGCCGTGGAAGAGACCCTCCAGCCAGCCGACCAGCTGGGCCTGGGCGATCCGCAGCTCCGCATCCGTCGGCACCGATTCATCGGTGAACGGCAGCGACAGCCGTTCCAGCTCCTCGACCAGCTCGGGCGCCAGGCCGTCCTCCAGCTCCTTGACCGAGCTGGAGTGGATCTCCTTGAGCCGTACCCGGCTCGCCTCGTCCAGAGGAGCGGCCTTCACCTCTTCCAGCAGCTGCTTGATCATGCTGCCGATGCGCATGACCTTCGCAGGCTGTTCGACCATGTCCGTCAAGGGGGTCTCCCGGGACTCTTCGCCGTCTTCCCCGCCGCCGGAGCCCGCGCCGCCGAGCGCCATGCCGTCCGGGCCGACCACCAGGACGTGCGGATTCTCCTGCGACCGTTCATTCATCGGCATATCCATGCCGCCATTCTCTCGTACGCGGGCTCCAGGCAAGTGGTGCCCCGGGGAGAAGGTGATCCACCCTTCGGCGCGGACCCGGCCGCCGCTGTTTCACGTGAAACAGCGGATTCTCGCCGTTTCACGTGAAACCACCGAAATCATCAGCCCCGGCGCAGCCGCAGGGCGAAGAAGGCCAGCCCCAGACCGGTGAGAGCAAGGCCGGCGCCCATCGGGAGAACCCGCTCGACCGGCGCCACGGGAGTGTCCATGGCGTACGGGGTCGCCGTGGCCGCCGCGTCGTCAGCCGTGCTCTCCGGCACGGAGCCGCCCTTCGGGGTGGGCGTCGGGAGGGGCGGCAAAGCCTCGTAGGTGCGCCGGCTGAACCGGTCCGCGACGTCGTAGCGGCGGGAAGGAGCGGGCCGTGACGGGGTGGCCGCTGCCTCGTGAGATGCGGACGCCGCTGGCTTGTGGTGCTTCTTCGGGGCGCGCCGGCCGGGCCGTGCGTGCGCACGGTCGGCGTCGGACGCCACGTCCGGGTGCCGATGCCTGCCGGGCCCGGTGAAGTCGGCACTGCCGTCGTCGGGGAGGGAGTACGGCGGGAAATCTGGGCCGAACGGGTGATGCGGGTGGTGGTGCCACCGTCCGTGCCCGCGGAGCCCCCCGAAGTGGTGGTGATGCGACGGCCGGTGCGGGACGCCCGGAAGGGCGTCCGGCAGGCCGGGGTAGCGGTCCGGCAGCGCCGGAGCCCCGGGGTGGCCCCGGTGCCCGGCACGCACCCGGCCCCCTCCGGCCCCGGGCCCGTCGACCGGCGGCGGGCCGATCGCGAAGTCATCCAGCCCGTCCAGGCCGAAGCCGTCGGCGCCGGGGACGTCGTCGGGCTGGTCGCCCGGGCGGGCGAGAAGCGGGGGACGGTCGACGGGAGTGGCCCGCCGGTCCGCGGCCGCGGCGGAGGTGGCTCCTATCGGTACGGGCAGCACGACGGCAGCCACCAGCAGACCGGTGGCGATGCGCGAACGGAATCCTGGAGCGACCACAGTGCCCCTCCCGTGCCGAGCCGTCGAGTGACCTGCCCAGCGTCACATGTGATGAGATTCACGGCATCTTGGACATGTCGGGCGGGTTATCGGGCGCACAGGGGGGAGGGGCGGGCGCGGACAGCGCGCGGGGCCGGGGTCAGGCGGGGGCTCAGACCGTCAGGACGACCTTGCCGACATGGGCACTCGCGTCCACGACCCGGTGTGCCTCGGCGGCGTCCGCCATCGGGAGGAGGCGGTCCACGATCGGCCGGACCTGGCCGTTGGCGATCAGCGGCCAGACGTGTTCGCGTACCGCGGCGACGATGGCCGCCTTCTCGTTCAGCGGGCGGGCGCGCAGCCCGGCGCCGGTGATCGCGGCGCGCTTGGCCATCAGTGCCGCGAGATTCAGCTCCGCCTTGACCCCGCCCTGAAGCCCGATGATGGCCAGCCGGCCGCTCACCGCCAGCGCCTTGACGTTCCGCTGGAGGTACTTGGCGCCGATGATGTCGAGGATGACATCCGCGCCCGTGCCGTCGGTGGCCTTGCGGATCTCCTGGACGAAGTCCTGTTCGCGGTAGTCGATGAGGATGTCCGCGCCCAGTTCGGCGCAGCGGGACAGCTTCTCGGGGCCGCCCGCGGTCACCGCGACCCGTGCGCCGACGGCCTTGGCGAGCTGGATCGCCATCGTGCCGATGCCGCTGGCACCGCCGTGGACCAGCAGCGTCTCGCCGGGCCGCAGGTGCGCGATCATGAAGACGTTCGACCAGACCGTGCAGGTCACCTCGGGCAGCGCAGCGGCGGTGACCAGGTCCACACCGGACGGCACCGGCAGCACCTGACCGGCCGGGACCGCGACCTTCTCCGCGTAGCCGCCGCCCGCCAGCAGCGCACACACCTCGTCGCCGACGGCCCAGCCGTGCACCCCGGGGCCGAGCGCGCTGATCCGTCCCGAACACTCCAGCCCCGGATAGGGGGACGAGCCGGGCGGCGGGTCGTAGAAGCCCTGGCGCTGGAGCAGGTCCGCGCGGTTCACGGCGCTGGCCGCGACCTCGATCAGGACCTCGCCCTCGGCGGGCTGCGGATCGGGCACGTCCGCCCAGACAAGTGCTTCGGGGCCACCGGGCTCCGGGATAGTGATCGCTCGCATGGGCGCGAGGCTACTCGCCGACCGCGCACGGAGCGAAGGTGCGGGGGCCGACAACTACCACCGGGTCGGCCATCCACCCCCGCACGACGTGCGGTTATTCATCCACGCGGCGCATCGGGGCGACGCCGGTACCGGGGAGGGTCGGCTTGGTGGACGGCTTGCCGGAGTGGTCCACCGCCTCCGCCGGAGCCGCCCGCACGATGGTGATCAGACGGTCCGTGCTCTGCAGCGGACTGGCCTCCGGATCGTCGTAGCCGATGAGCCGGTGGCCACGCAGCACGGACACCACCAAGTCGTCGGTCTCCCGTACGGACTTGCCGACCTCCGCCTTCACCACCGTGCGTTCCACCAGGTCGAGGCCGCTGCCCTGCTGGATCAGGTCCTCCATGACGGTGCCCGCGCTGGGGCTGTGCACGGACAGCCCGAGCAGCCGGCCGGCCGCGCTGGCCGACGTGATCACGGAGTTGGCGCCGGACTGCCGCAGCAGCGGGGCGTTCTCCTCCTCCCGCACCGCGGCGACGATGTTCGCCCGCTTGTTGAGCTGACGGGCGGTCAACGAGACCAGCACGGCGGTGTCATCGCGCTGTGTGGCGATCACGACCTGGTGGGCGCGCTGGACCTCGGCCCGGAGGAGCACATCGCTGCGGGTCGCGTCGCCGACCACCCCCGCGAACCCGTCGGCCACCGCCGCGTCGATCACTTTGCTGCTGGGGTCGACGATGACGATGCGGTCGCGGTGCAGCCCCGTCGCGCACAGGGTCTGGGCGGCGGAACGGCCCTTCGTCCCGAAGCCGACGATGACGGTGTGGTCGCGCAAGGCGTTTCTCCAGCGTTTCAGTTGCCACTGCTCGCGGGTGCGCTCGGTGAGCACTTCCAGTGTGGTGCCGACCAGGATGATCAGGAACAGCACCCGGAGCGGCGTGATGAGCAGGATGTTCAGCAGCCGCGCGCTGTCGCCGTACGGGACGATGTCGCCGTAGCCCGTGGTCGAGAGCGTGACGGTCGCGTAGTAGAAGCAGTCGAGCAGATCGACCTTGCCATCGGCGTTGTCGTGGTACTCGTTGCGGTCGATCCAGACGATGAAGACCGTCGCGAGCAGCACGAACAGGGCCATCAGCAGCCGGCGGGCGACCTGCCGCAGCGGCGGCTTGGGGGCGCGGCGCGGCAGCAGCACCCGGTGCGAACGGTCCTCGGGCACCTCCCGCGCCGCGGCGTCCTGGGACGGGAGCTTCACGCGCGGCCTCCGGTGGCCTCAGGGGGGTCGTACGGGTCCCCGGGGGCGGCCCAGCCGGGCGTCCAGCCCGCGGACCAGCCCGCTGACCAGCCCGCCGACCAGGGGAGTTCCAGGATTTCGAGTTCGGTGCCGCGCGCCGCGCCCCCGGGCGGGACGACGGCCAGCGCATCGGCGGCGGCGATCCCGCGCAGCATGGCCGGGCCGTGGAAGCGCAGCGGTACCGCCGTCAGCCCGTGCCGCTCGTCGTCGCGGTAGGCCACCGGGACGAGCCGGGTGTCCTGCGGATGCCCGGTGACCGCGGCGGCCAGCGGCGTACGGTACGGCGCGGCGGGCCGGCGGGCGGCGAGCGTACGGAGCAGCGGTTCGGCGAGGGTGAGCAGGCCGGAGACGGCGGCGAGGGGGTTGCCGGGCAGGCCGACGAGGTACCGGCGCGGGGCCAGGCGGGCCAGCAGCATGGGGTGCCCAGGGCGTACCGCCACCCCGTCCACCAGCACCTCCGCGTCGAGCCGGCGCAGGGTGGGGTGCACATGGTCGACGGGGCCCGACGCGGTACCGCCCGTCGTGATCACCACGTCGGCGGTGGACTCCGCGAGGGCGGCGTACAGCGTGTCGGCCTCGTCGGCGAGGTGGCGGGGCGCCGCCGCCTCGACGCCCAGCGCATGCAGCCAGGGGGCGAGCATCGGGCCGAGGGCGTCGCGGATCCGGCCGTCCCGCGGCAGCCCCTCGTCCAGCAACTCGTCGCCCAGGACGAAGATTTCGGCACGTGGGCGGCGGTAGGCGGTCAGCTCGTCGTAGCCGGCCGCCGCGGCCAGGCCGAGGACGGCGGGGGTCACCAGGGCGCCCGCGGGCAGCAGTTGGTCGCCGCGGCGGCACTCCTGGCCGCGCGGGCGGATGTCCTGACCGGGCGGCGCGGGCCGCGGTGCGTACAGCCGTCGTCCGCCGTCGCTCAGCTCACGGACCTCACCGTGCTCGCTGCGCAGTACGGCGGTGGCGCCGGACGGTACGCGCGCGCCGGTGGCGATCGGGATCGCATGGCCGTCGAGGAGCACCTCGGTGGGGGCATGACCGGCGAGGATGCCGGACGGGGGGCCCGCCTCGGATGCGTCGCCGGGCCGGACCAGGCGCCAGGGGCCGGGGCCGGCGACCGCCCAGCCGTCCATCGCGGAGGTGTCGAACGACGGCAGATCGGTGAGCGCGGTGAGGGGGGCGGCGAGCGTACGGCCGAGTGTCTCGCCGAGCGCCGAGGTCTCGGGCGCGAGCGGCCCGGGGGCGGCGCGCTCGGCGAGACGGCGGGCGGTGTGCCAGGGGACGGCGGCCGGGGTGGGACGCGGGCCGGGGCCGGTGGGAGGCATGGGGTCCACGGGGCCGGAGGGGCCGCTCCGGGCGGCGGGGTCGTCCGGCGCGAAGGGGTCGTCCGGTGTGTACGGGGCGTCGCCGCCGCCGGTCGCGGAGGAGGCTGCTGCCATGGCCCCTCCGGCGGCGTACGGCGCGGTGACGGCCGTGATCCCGGGCCCCGACCCGGGCCGTACGCACTGCGGTGCCGTGCCGTTGGCCAGCGCGAGCGCATCGTCGAAGGGGTCGCCGCGGCCCTCGGCCGAGGGTTCGTCCCACGGTCGGCCCACCACGCCGCCGGCCTCCCCGCCCCACTCCCCGTCGGTCATTCCGCGGGCTTCGCTTCGGCACCCGTGGCGCCGGCGGCGTCGGACGCGTCCTCGGTCTCGGCCGCCCAGCGGTGGGCCAGCGCGGCGGCCCGGTCGGCCAGTTCCTGCACGTCCCGGTCCTGGCGGCCCGCCGCATAACCGATCAGAAAGGTCGTCAGCGGCGCGGCGGGGCGGGCCACGCCATGGGCCGCGTCCCGCGCGAGATCGAGAAGCGCCGCCGTGTCGACATCGAGCTCGATGCCCAGTTCGGCCTTGACTGCGGTGATCCATTCGTCCAACACGTTCCCATGCTCCCTGATACGGGCGCGTGCCGCGCTGATGTCTTCCCAGGTGTCGCAGTCGAAGGAAGCCGTGGCGGTGGGGTCCGGAACCCGTTCGAGCACCAACTCGGCCAGCAGCGCGCGCAGCGGGAGCCCGGCGAGGCTGCCGTGTGCGGCCCGGATCCGTGTCAGTGCACGGCGCAGCGGCTCGGCCCGGTAGGCCGCCACCAGCGATTGGTCCCGCCCCGAGGCGTCCCGGAGCATCGCCCCGTCGGGCGGCGCGGGACTCCCGCCCGGTCCGGCAGCGACTGTCGTGCGCGTCGCCGCCGCCAGGAGGGCCCGTACCGTCGCCGCTGTCAGAAACGGGAGGTCGGCGGAGAGGACGAGCACCGTGGGGGCGGTGGTGTGGCGCAGGCCGGCGTCCAGTGCGGCGAGCGGGCCGCCGCCGGGCGGGTCCTCCAGGGCGTGGACGACGGCGCGGGTGGTCGGGCGTGCGGGGCCGACGACGACGGTCGTCGCGGCGTCGGGGCAGGCGGCAAGCACCCGGTCCAGCAGCGGACGGCCGCCGACGGACAGGGCGGGCTTGTCCGCCCCGCCGAGCCGCCGGGCCGCGCCGCCGGCCAGCACGACGAGATCGTGGTCGGTGAGCTCGTTCACCCCTTGAGTATCGCCGGGGGCACCCGGTTCACACCGCTGCCGGAGCGACAGCGGATGTCAGCTCCGCCACAGCGGGCGCGCCGGTGCGGCCAGTGGCATCACTGCTGCCTCCGGCCGCGCTCCCGTCACAGCGTCCGGAGCAACAGCGCGGGCTGCTCGACGCAGTCGGCCACGAACCGGAGGAAGCCCCCGGCGGTGCCGCCGTCGCACACCCGGTGATCGAAGGTGAGCGAGAGCTGGACGACCTGCCGGACGGCCAACTCGCCTTCGTGCACCCAGGGTTTGGCCGCTATCCGGCCGACGCCGAGCATCGCCGCCTCGGGGTGGTTGATGATCGGCGTGGAGCCGTCGACGCCGAACACGCCGTAGTTGTTGAGGGTGAAGGTGCCATGGGTCAGCTCGGCCAGGGAGAGCCCGCCGGCCCTGGCCCTTTCGGTGAGCCTGGCGATCTCGGCGGACAGCTCCTCGACCGTACGGGCATGGGCATCCCGTAGGACCGGCACCACCAGGCCGCGGTCGGTCTGCGCCGCGAAGCCCAGATGGACGGCGGGCAGCCGGACTATCTCCTGGGCCTCGGTGTCGACGGTGGAGTTGAGCGCCGGGAACCTGGCGAGCGCGGCCGTACAGATCCGGGCCAGCACTGCCAGCAGCGACACCTTGGGGGCGCCCGGCACATTCATCGCCCTACGGGCGGCGAGCAGCTCGGTGGCATCGGCCTCCACCCAGCAGGTCGCCTCCGGGATCTCCCGGCGGCTGCGGCTGAACTTCTCGGCGGCCGCGCCGAGCATCCCCTTCAGCGGGATCCGCTCTTCACCCGCCGCGGCGCCGGTCGCGGCCCCGACGGCTGTCACGGCCCCGGCCCGCGCCACGCCCGTCACACCGGCACCGGTCGTCCTGTCGGCGCCGACCGTGGTGGTGGCTGCTCCGGCGGCACCGGCGGTCTCCCGCTCCTGCCGCGCCCGGATCGCGCACTCGACGTCCGTACGGAGGATCAGTCCATCCCGTCCGGACCCCGTCAACTCCCGCAGATCCAGGCCGTTCTCCCGCGCCATCCGGCGCACCAGCGGGGAGATGACGGCCACCGTACGGCCGTCGTCCTCCACCACACCGGCCCCGGCCGGGCCAGCTGCCCCGGAGGTCCCGGCTGCCGCGGTGACGCCGATCGCCCCCACGGCCGTCGCCCCGGCGGCAACCGCCTCTGAACCACCGGTCGTCCCCTCGGCCGCTCCGGTCCCGGCCGAGCCGTCCGCCACCCCGCCGGGCGGCCGTGGCACTCCCGCCATGGGGCCCGCTCCGGGCCCCGGCCGGATACGGCGCCGACGCGCCGCCGCCGCACTCGTGCCGTACCCGACGAGCACATTCCCGGACCCGGCATCCGCCGCACCGTTCGCGGGCGCCCCCGAGGCTCCACCGGCATCGGGCGTACCGCCTTCCGCACCCGCCCCGGCATCCGGCCCCGTCCCAGGACCGGCCTCCGCGAGGTCATCCGGCACGGCCCCCACGGCGACGGTCACCAGCGGTGCCCCGACCGGGACTTCGGCCCCTTCCTCGCCGAAGCGGGCGGTCACCACGCCCCCATACGGGCACGGCACCTCCACCATCGCCTTGGCGGTCTCGACCTCCACCACCGGCTGGTCAATGGCCACCACCTCGCCGACCTCGACCATCCAGTGCACGATCGTCGCCTCGGTGAGGCCCTCCCCCAGGTCGGGCAGGGTGAATTCGCGGACCACGGCCATCACTCACCACGTCCCTCGGTCCAGTCCGACTCCCACTGGAGGCGGGCGACGGTGTCCAGAATCCGGTCGACGCCCGGAAGGTGGTGCCGTTCCAGCATCGGCGGCGGATACGGGATGTCGAAGCCGGCGACGCGCAGCACCGGCGCCTCCAGGTGGTGGAAGCAGCGTTCGGTGATACGGGCGGCGATCTCGCCGCCGGGGCCGCCGAATCCGTTGGACTCATGGACGACCACGGCCCGGCCGGTCCGCCGCACCGAGGCACAGACCGTCTCGTCGTCGAACGGCATCAGGGACCGCAGATCGACCACTTCCAGGTCCCAGCCCTCGGCGCGGGCGGCCTCGGCGGCCTCCATACAGACCGGGAGCGACGGGCCGTAAGTGATCAGCGTGGCACTGCTGCCGCGGCGCCGGATCACGGCCCGGCCCAGGGGCGCGACCTCGGTGGGTGCGTCGGGCGACCAGTCCGCCTTGGACCAGTACAGCCGCTTGGGTTCGAGGAAGACGACCGGGTCGTCGGAGGCGATCGCGGCGCGCAGCAGTCCGTAGGCGTCCTCGACGGTCGCCGGGGTGACGACCTGGAGCCCCGGGGTGGCGAGGTAGTACGCCTCGGAGGAGTCGCTGTGGTGCTCGACGCCGCCGATTCCGCCGCCATAGGGGACGCGGATGGTCAGCGGCATGGTGAGCGCGCCGCGGGTGCGGTTGCGCGTCCGGGCGACATGGCTGATCAGCTGCTCGAACGCCGGGTAGGCGAAGGCGTCGAACTGCATCTCGACGACCGGCCGCAGCCCGTACATCGCCATGCCGACGGCGGTGCCCAGGATTCCGGCCTCGGCGAGCGCGGTGTCCGTGCAGCGGTCCTCGCCGAATTCCTTGGCGAGGCCGTCGGTGACCCGGAAGACGCCGCCCAGGGCGCCGACGTCCTCGCCCATGACATGCACGGACGGGTCGTCGGCCATGGCGTCGCGCAGCGCGCGGGTCAGCGCCTGCGCCATGGTGGCGGGCTTGCGCGCGGTCACCGGAGCGGTGGTCGTCATGGCCTGGCCTCCTCGGCGGACCCGTTGGTGCCCGCTGCGTCGTCGGGGTGTCCGGCGGCCTCGGCGTCCAGCTCGGCACGCAGTTGTGCGGCCTGGGCACGCAGTTGGCTGGTCTGCTCGGCGAATACGTGGGTGAACAGGTCCATCGGGTCCACTTCCGGGTCGGCGTTCATCCGCTCGCGGAGGTCGGCGGCCATGTGCTCGGCACCGTCCCGGGTGGCGCCGACGAAATCATCGGTCAGCAGATCGCGGGCGGCCAGCTCGCGCTCCAGAAGGGCTATCGGGTCGTGTGCCTTCCAGGTCTCGACCTCGGCGTCGCTGCGGTAGCGGGTGGCGTCATCGGCGTTGGTGTGCGCCTCGATGCGGTAGGTGACGGCCTCGATGAGGGTGGGACCGCCGCCCCTGCGGGCGCGCGCCACGGCCTCGGTGAGCACCTCATGCATCGCGGGGGCGTCGTTGCCGTCGACCAGGCGGCCCGGCATGCCGTATCCGACCGCCTTGTGGGCGAGGGACGGCGCGGCGGTCTGCTTGGCGAGCGGCACGGAGATCGCGAAGCCGTTGTTCTGGACAAGGAAGACGACCGGAGCCTGCCAGACCGCCGCGAAATTCAGCGCCTCGTGGAAGTCGCCCTCGCTCGTGCCGCCGTCGCCGACCATGGCCAGCGCGACCACCTCGTCGCCCTTGAGGCGGGCGGCGTGCGCCAGGCCCACGGCATGCGGGAGCTGGGTGGCGAGCGGGGTGCACAGGGGGGCGATGCGGTGTTCGTGGGGGTCGTAGCCGTTGTGCCAGTCGCCGCGCAGCAGGGTCAGGGCCTGTACGGGGTCGAGCCCGCGGGCCACGGCGGCGAGGGTGTCGCGGTAACTGGGGAAGAGCCAGTCCCGGTCCTCGAGGGCCAGTGCGGCGGCGACCTCGCAGGCCTCCTGGCCGGTGGAGGACGGGTAGACCGCCAGGCGTCCCTGCCGGGTCAGCGCCGTGGCCTGGGCGTTGTACCGGCGGCCGCGGACCAGCTGGGTGTAGAGCCGGGTCAGCAGTCCGGAGTCGAGCCGGGCGGCGGCGTCCGTGCCCAGGAGGCGGTAGGGCTCCGCGTCGGGCAGGAGGGGCGTGGGGTCGACGCGCGGCTGCCAGGCGGGCGGCGGACCGGCCAGGCTGCTCTTGTTCCTGCTGCTGCCGGGCTGCTCAAGGACCGTCATGTCGAGCACCTCCTCGATTCGAAGGGGGTGGCGCCAGGCGCCTCATAGGGGTGGTGGGCGGGCGGCGGGCGGGCAGGATGGAATCGGCCAGGGCGGGTACGCCCTGCCCTACCGATTGTTCGGTCGCTGATGCATTTTGGCTACAGGCGGGCTCAGCCTGTGGACAAACGGTTCTCCACAGCTTGAGATGAAGCCAGGGCGTCCACCAAGGGGAGGCGGGACCATATGCCGGACGAACAGATGGCCAATTCCGGCGGGCATCCGGCGACGGCAGCCGGCCCGCCACCGACGCCCTCCGCCCCGCCCTCTCCGGCCGCACGCCCGCTGGACACCATCGACCGCTCGATCCTGCGCATGCTCCAGACCGACGGCCGGGCCTCGATACGCTCCGTGGCCGAGCGGGTGCATGTCTCACGCGCCAATGCCTACGCCCGGATCAACCGGCTGATCGACGACGGGGTGATCCGCGGCTTCAGCGCCCTCGTCGACCAGGAGCGGGCAGGTCAGGGCGCCTCCGCCTACATCACGCTGAAGATCGTGCAGAACTCCTGGCGGACCGTGCGCAAGCAGCTCACGGCGCTGCCGGGGGCCACACATATCGCGCTGGTCAGCGGCGATTTCGATGTACTGCTGCTGGTCCACACCAAGGACAACCGCGAGCTGCGCGAACTGGTCCTCACTCGTATCCAGTCGATACCGGAGGTCCTGAGCACCCGCACGCTGCTGGTCTTCGAGGAGACCGATCTCGGCCCCGAAGAGGAATGACCGGCCGGGCCGCCGCCGGGGCTCACCGAGGGCGCCGTCCCTCAGGGGAGGCCGGGATTGCGCCCCTGGATCACGGTTCCCAGGAGCCGTCCGATCGCGCGGATCAGGCCTTCCGCAGCCCCGCGAACGCCGTACGCACCACGGCTTCGGCGACCTCGTCACGGCTCGCCGAGCCGCCCCGCCCCGGCCGGTACCACTCCACAATCGAGTTGATCATGCCGAAGAGCAGCCGGGTGGCCAGCCGGATGTCCACGTCGTCCCGTAGGTCGCCGTCGGCGGCGGCCTGCTTGAGCAGGTCGGACACCTCGTGGTCGAACTCCCGGCGGCGTTCCATGGCCCACCGCTCGGTGTCCGTGTTTCCGCGCACCCGCAACAGCAGCGTCACATAGGGGAGTTCGTCCATCAGCACCTCGGCCACGCGCCGGGTGACATGCTCCAGCCGCTCGATCGCCCGCCCCTGGACGGCGCCCGGCTCCTCCAGCACGCCGAACAGCCCGTCCAGCGCCCGGCTTATGGCGCGGTGCAGCAGCTCTTCCTTGCTGCGCACATGGTGGTAGATCGAGGATTTCGAGATACCGGCCGCCTTGGAGAGGTGCTCCATGGACGTGCCGTCGTAGCCGCGCTCGATGAACACCTCGACGGCGACCGCGAGCAGCGAATCGGGCGTATAGGTGTCGCGCTTGGCCATGGTCATGATTAGAGCACCAATTCCTCGAGGTCTGCACGGCGCCGCAGCGCCCAGGACGGTACGTAGCGTCCACCGGCATTTTGGTGGTGCATCGAATCCAGCAGATCCCCTACCCAACGGGCGCCCAGCCGCTCGACCCATTCCATGGGGCCGCCGGGGTAGTTCACGCCGAGCCGCATGGCCGTGTCGATGTCGTCGGGGGTGGCGACGCCGCGGGCCGCGGCGTCCACGGCGAAGTCGATGATCATCGCGACCGTCCGGGCGACGATCATGCCGGGGACGTCTTCGATCACGCTGACCTGCTTGCCCAGTGCCTGGAACAGCCCGACGGCCTCCGCCAGATCCTCCTCGGAGACCGCCGCCGAGGCCGCCAGGGCGATGCGGGTCGCGGCGCGATAGTCCAGGGACAGGTCGAAGCGGATGCAGTTCTCCTGGGCGGGCGCCGTGGCCGGAGAGCCATTGGTCAGCGCCAGGCGGGCCCCGCCGGGAAGACGGAGGAAGCCTTCCACCTCCCCCGGCGTGCGGTCGCCGGTGACCTTGATGCCCGCCTCCTCGATGAGCTCGCGCAGCACCGCCGCGGGGCCGGGCAGCTCCCCGTGCAGCCCGACGGATGCGGGCACCGGGCAGGGCTCCGCCGTCCGCGGTTCCGGCCGCGGCGCGCCCTCGGAGTAGTCGAACCATCCGCGCCCCGCCTTGCGGCCGTGCAGCCCGGACTCGACCAGCCGGCGCTGCGCCAGGGAGGGGGTGAACTTCGGGTCCTGGAAGAACGCCTGCCACACGGAGTGGGTGACCGCCTCGTTCACGTCCTGCCCGATGAGGTCGGTCAGCTCGAAGGGCCCCATCTTGAATCCGGTGCCCTCGCGCAGCACCGCATCGATGGTGGCGGGGTCGGCGACCCGCTCCTCGTACACCCGCAGGGCCTCGGCGTAGAAGGGGCGGGCGATGCGGTTGACAATGAAACCGGGGGTGTCGGCGCAGCGCACCGGCTGCTTCCCCCAGGCCGAGGCGGTGTCGTACGCCGTGGTGGCCGCCGCTTGGTCGGTGGCGAAGCCGTTGATCACCTCGACCAGGGGGAGCAGTGGCGCGGGGTTGAAGAAGTGCAGGCCGACGCAGCGGCCGGGGTGGCGCAGCCGGCCCGCGACCGCCGTCACGGACAGCGAGGAGGTGTTGGTGGCCAGCAGGCAGTCCGCCGTGACGATGTCCTCCAGGGCGGTGAACAGCTCCTGTTTGGCCGGAAGTTGCTCCAGAATCGCCTCGATGACCAGTGCGGCGTCGGCCAGCTCCGCGAGGGCGGTGGCGGGGGAGAGGCGCGCGCGGGCGGCGTCCCGCGCGTCCGCCGAGATCCGGCCTTTTTCGACGAGCCGGTCCAGCCGGCCTCTGATCGCCTCGGCCGCCTGCGCGGCGCGTCCGGGGGCGGTGTCATAGAGGAGTACGCGGTGGCCGGCGACCAGCGCCACCTGCGCGATGCCCTGTCCCATGGTGCCGGTGCCCACCACTGCCACGGTGCTGCTGGTCCCGAGTGCCGTCATGCCCGCTGATCCTCTCCGACCGACTTTTCCACAGGCCGGCCGGGCCCTCTTGCCCCGACCGATCGTTCGGTTACTCTAACTCCGTTGCCTTGTCCGCTCCCAGCCCCTATCCACTTCCGCCCAGCTCGACGAGGAGTTGGTCATCGATGGCCGCCGAAATGACCGCAGCGCAGTTGATCGAGAAGCACCGCCCGACCCTCGACCAGGCGCTGGAGGCGATCCGCACCCGTGCCTACTGGTCCCCGCACCCCGAGCACCCGAAGGCGTACGGCGAGACCGCCGCACCCGACGGGCTGGCCGCCTTCGAGGCGCTGCGCGGCAAGCGGTTCGAGCTCGACCAGCCCGGCACGGACGACTGGACGGGCGAGGAAGTCTCGCCGTACGGCCCGGAGTTGGGCATCAGCTATCCGCATCCGGATGTGGACGAGCTGCTGCCGGCCATGCGCGCCGCGCTCCCCGTCTGGCGGGACGCCGGTCCCGAGGCGCGGGCGGCGGTGTGCCTGGAGATCCTGGCCCGGATCAGTGCGCGCACCCATGAGTTCGCCCAGGCCGTGATGCACACCAGCGGACAGGCCTTCATGATGGCGTTCCAGGCGGGCGGCCCGCATGCCCAGGACCGCGGCATGGAGGCGGTGGCGTATGCGTACGCCGAGCAGGTCCGCACCCCGGAGCAGGCGCCGTGGTCCAAGCCGCAGGGCAAGCGTGACCCGCTCGAACTGAGCAAGAGCTTCACGACCGTGCCGCGCGGTGTCGCCCTGGTGATCGGCTGCAACACCTTCCCGACGTGGAACGGCTACCCGGGCCTGTTCGCCTCTCTGGCGACCGGCAACCCGGTGCTGGTCAAGCCGCATCCGCGCGCAGTGCTGCCGCTGGCGATGACCGTCAAGGTGGCCCGCGAGGTGCTCGCCGAGGCCGGTTTCCCCGCCGACCTGGTGTGCCTAGCCGTGGACAAACCGGGTGAAGGCCTGGCCAAGACGCTGGCCGTCCGCCCCGAGGTCCGCGTCATCGACTACACCGGCTCGACCGCCTTCGGCGACTGGCTGGAGACGCACGCCCGGCAGGCGCAGGTCTTCACGGAGAAGGCCGGCGTCAACACCGTCGTCATCGACTCCACCGACGACTACAAGGGCATGCTCAGCAACCTCGCCTTCTCCCTGTCGCTCTACAGCGGCCAGATGTGCACCACCCCGCAGAATCTGCTGATCCCGCGCGACGGCATCGGCACGGACGCCGGACCGAAGTCGTACGACGAGGTGGTCAGCGATCTCGCGGGCGCGGTGAGCGGCCTGCTGGGCGATGACGCACGGGCCAACGCCCTGCTGGGCGCCATCGTCAATCCGCAGGTCAAGGAGCGGATCGACGCGGCTTCCGGGCTCGGCGAGGTGGCACTGGCCTCCCGTGAGGTGACCAACCCCGAGTTCCCCGGAGCCACGGTCCGTACGCCGGTGATCGTCAAGCTGGACGGTGCCAAGCCGGACGACGAGGCGGCCTATCTGTCGGAGTGCTTCGGCCCGGTGTCCTTCGCGGTGGCCGTCGACTCCGCGGCCGACGCGGTGGATCTGCTGCGGCGCACGGTCCGCGACCAGGGCGCGATGACGGTCGGCGCGTACACCACCTCGCCGGATGTCGAGAAGCTGGTGGAGGAGGCCTGCCTGGAGGAGTGCGCCCAGCTGTCGCTGAATCTGACCGGCGGGGTCTATGTGAACCAAACCGCGGCGTTCTCGGACTTCCATGGCTCGGGCGGTAACCCGGCGGCCAATGCGGTGCTGTGCGACGGCGCCTTCGTGGCGAACCGCTTCCGGACGGTGGAGGTACGCCGCCCGGCGTGACCGGTGCGGGTGGGGCCCGGGACCTGTTCCTGGGCCCCGGCCGGGCATCGGCGGGCCCAGGGTCCGTCAGGGGGCGGCCGGCCCCTCGATCCGCGCATGGCGGCCGATCCAGGCATGCATCGCGATGGCGGCCGCGGCCCCCGCGTTGATCGAGCGGGTCGAGCCGAACTGCGCG
Organism: Streptomyces sp. P9-2B-2; assembly: GCF_030406865.1. Taxonomy (NCBI): domain Bacteria; kingdom Bacillati; phylum Actinomycetota; class Actinomycetes; order Kitasatosporales; family Streptomycetaceae; genus Streptomyces; species Streptomyces sp. P9-2B-2. Next base: position 4,553,741 of record NZ_CP129126.1, read on the forward strand.
ATCGAGCAGACCAGCGAGACGTGCCGGCGCGCTTCCTCGGTCAGCCCCGGCCCCTCCTGGCCGAAGAGCAGCACACAGCGGCGCGGCAGCTCGGTCGTCTCCAGCGGGACGGAGCCGGGCAGGTTGTCGATCCCGATGATCGGCAGCTCCTCGGCCGCCGCCCAGGCGGTGAGGTCGGCGGTGTCCGGGTGGTGGCGGACGTGCTGATAGCGGTCGGTCACCATCGCGCCCCGGCGGTTCCAGCGCCGCTGCCCGACGATATGGATCTCCTTGGCCAGGAACGCGTTCGCGGTCCGGACCACCGAGCCGATGTTGAAGTCGTGGCCCCAGTTCTCGACGGCCACATGGAAGTCATGGCGGCGGGTGTCGAGGTCGGCGACGATCGCCTCGCGCGTCCAGTAGCGGTACTGGTCGACGACATTCCGGCGGTCGCCATGGGCGAGCAGCTCGAGGTCGAACCGCTCGTCCTGCGGCCAGGGCTCCGGGTGCGGCCCGACGCCGATCTGCGGCCCGTACCCCTCGTCGTACTGGAGGGGCTCGGCGGGGGCGGTGTTCTCGCTGCTCACCCCACGAGCGTATGGCCACCGCCACTGTGCTCCGTACGGGTATCCGGCTCATCGCCGGCCGGGCGGGCCGGTCCGCCGCGCGAGAACAGCCGTTCCCGCAGGCCGGAGAGGCGCGCGGAGAGCCAGGTCAGGAAGTTCGTCGGCAGGAAGACCGCGTCCGCGGTGATCATCGCGAGCGAGAAGAACGGCAGCCCCAGCAGGATCGCGATCGAGAGGTGCTCACAGATCATCACGACCAGCAGCACATTCTTCAGCCGCCGGTTGAAGAGCGTGAACGGGAAGGCGACCTGCACGATCACCGTGCCGTAGGTGATCAGCATGATCATCACGCCGTTGCTGCCCAGCAGCTCGGACAGCGCCGGCCACGGGGAGAAGTAGTCCAGGTGCATCGGGAAGTAGACGGCGGTGCCGTCCTGCCAGCGGCTTCCCTGGATCTTGTACCAGCCGGCGGTGGCGTAGATCAGGCAGACCTCGACCATGATCACCAGCAGTGCGCCGTTGTGGGCGAGCTTGGTGACGGTGTCCAGTACGACGCGCGGCTCGCCGGGCGCGTACCGCTGCACCGCCCACCACAGTCCGTGTGTCGCCCACAGCCCCCACAGCACCAGGCTCCAGCCGATGTGCGGGAACGGGCCGTGGTCGAACCAGCTGAGGCCGTAGTTGCCACCCACCTGGGCGGCGGCCAGGGCGAGGCCTAGCACGGCCCACAGGATGACGCCGGGCAGATCACGGGAGCCGGCGGCCGCGCCGTCGGTTCCGTCCGCGGCGGCCGCGGCCCGCTTCGCACGGCGCGCGTCCAGCGACCAGACCTGCCCGCACCGGGTCAGCACGAGATACATCGACATCAGGTGGATGACGTTGTCGCCGCCGTCCCCTATGAAGATGCTGCGGTTCTGGAGCGAGATCACGCCGACCATGAAGAGCACCGACATGGTGCGGGTGCGCCAGCCGAGCATCAGCAGCGCGGCGGCCACGATGGCCAGCAGGTAGACGCCCTCGAACCAGCCGCGGCCGTCGGACCAGGGCAGTACGGAGAAGGCATGGTTGCCGCCCAGCAGCCGGCGCGCCATGTCCAGGCTCCAGGGACTGTCGGGCCCGTAGAGAACCGCGCGGTGCGGCCACTCCCGCAGCAGGAACAGCAGCCAGGTCGCCGAGAAGCCGATCCGGATCACGGCCGTCTGGTACGGGGCCAGCGCCCGGCTGGTGGCGTACCGGAAGCCGCGGCCGATGGCGCGCTCGATACGGGTCTCTTCGTAGGGCTCGGGCTCCTGGGGCGCCGGGGATGCCGGCGCTTGCTGAGGCACGTCGGCCGGCTCGGTGGGGTGCTCGGGCTGCTGTGCGCCGGGCGTCTGCTGGGGCTGCTGGGGCGTCGGTGACGTCACTGGTGGGTCGCCCCCTCGGGCAGGTCGGCTGCGGTGACCTGCCACCAGGGCAGCACGCGGAACACGGGCTTGTCGCTGATCTTCTCGGTACTCCACGGCGGCGGGCGGACCGCCGTCGTCTGCGAGCGGACCTGGATCTGCTCGACCCGGCCGCCGCCCCTGGTCCACTCGTCGTCCATCCGGAACAGCACGAGCCGCCGGATGTACCGCTCGGACAGCTCACCGCGCAGGCCGACCGGGCGGTTCTGCGCGTTGTGGGTGTTGACGAAGAGCTCCCACCCGCGGCGCAGCTGGTTCTGCTGGGTGTGGCTGGGCATCGGGTTGTGGCGGATGGCCTGGCCGTCGCGGGCGGTCAGATCGGTCCAGCCGGTGGTCCGCGCGGTGCCGTCCTCGGTGCGCAGCTGTGCGCGGACCTGGACCGCGTTGTTCTGCTGGAGGGGATTGGGTGCGAACAGCTTCCAGTTCTGCTCGTACTCGGGATAGACATAGTCGCTGATCAGGGCGCCCTGCTGTTTGCTGAGCGTGTTCGACGGTGCGACATGCAGGAACATCATCGCGAGATGAATCGCGACGGCGACCGCGATGGCACAGGCCGCCACTCCTATGACGATCCGCGAGGGCAGCGAGAGCGCGGCCAGTGGCCGCGATTCGTCCCCGTATGACTGCATTCCCGCCCCGTTCCCAGAATCCATGCGGCCAACTCCGCTTCGGAACCGTACCTAGGCGGCCCGGCCGGGCACACCTCTCCCGAGTTATCCACAGGCTTGACACCCGAGGTCCGCCCACTCACCATTGAACCGAACGATCGGTCGGTCGGGAGCAGCGAGGGGGCACCACATGACGACGATCGCGCCGGAAGAGACGGCCCGAGAGGCCGTATTCGACGCCACCGTGGCCGCGGAAGAGCGCATCGAACCGCGGGACTGGATGCCGGACGCCTACCGCTCGACACTCGTGCGGCAGATAGCGCAGCACGCCCACTCCGAGATCATCGGCATGCAGCCGGAGGCCAACTGGATCACCCGGGCGCCGTCCCTGCGCCGCAAGGCGATCCTGATGGCGAAGGTGCAGGACGAGGCAGGCCACGGCCTGTATCTCTACAGCGCCGCCGAGACCCTGGGCACCAGCCGCGACGAACTGCTGGACAAGCTGCACTCCGGCCGCCAGAAGTACTCCTCGATCTTCAACTACCCGACCCTGACCTGGGCCGACGTCGGAGCCATCGGCTGGCTGGTGGACGGCGCGGCGATCACCAACCAAGTCCCGCTGTGCCGGTGTTCGTACGGTCCCTACGCCCGCGCCATGGTCCGTATCTGCAAGGAGGAGTCCTTCCACCAGCGCCAGGGCTACGAGCTCCTGCTGGCCCTCAGCCGTGGCACCGAGGCACAGCACGCCATGGCGCAGGACGCGGTGGACCGCTGGTGGTGGCCCTCCCTGATGATGTTCGGCCCGCCGGACGACGAGTCGTCGCACTCCGCGCAGTCCATGGCCTGGAAGATCAAGCGGCACTCCAACGACGAGCTGCGCCAGCGCTTCGTGGACATCTGCGTCCCCCAGGCCGAGGCCCTCGGGCTGACGCTCCCCGACCCGGATCTGACCTGGAACGACGAGCGCGGTCACTGGAACTTCGGCCCGATCGACTGGGCCGAGTTCCGTGAGGTCCTCAAGGGCAACGGCCCCTGCAACGCACAACGGATCAGCCGCCGGCGACAGGCCCATGAGGACGGAGCCTGGGTCCGCGAGGCAGCCGCCGCCCACGCGGCCAAGCACGGGAAGGCCACCCGATGACGACACCACGCCCCGCCGACGCGGCCGCGACCGCCGCGGCGCCCACCGACTGGCCGCTGTGGGAGGTCTTCGTCCGCAGCCGCCGCGGTCTCTCGCACACCCATGCCGGCAGCCTGCACGCCCCGGACGCCGAAATGGCGCTGCGCAACGCCCGCGACCTCTACACCCGCCGCTCGGAGGGCGTCTCCATCTGGGTGGTGCCCTCGGCGCAGGTCACCGCCTCCTCGCCGGACGAGAAGGACTCCTTCTTCGAGCCGGCCGGCGACAAGCCCTACCGCCACCCGACCTTCTACGAGATCCCGGACGGGGTGCATCACCTTTGATGAACATCACCGCCACCCCGGCCCTGATCCTCGGGGACGACGCCCTGATCCTCTCCCACCGCCTGGGCGAGTGGGCCGGCCACGCCCCGGTCCTGGAGGAGGAGGTCGCACTGGCCAATATCGCGCTGGACCTCCTCGGCCAGGCCCGCGTGCTGCTCTCACTGGCCGGTGACGAGGACGAGCTGGCCTATCTGCGCGAGGAGCGGCAGTTCCGCAATCTCCAGCTCGTGGAACAGCCCAACGGCGACTTCGCCCACACCATCGCCCGCCAGCTCTACTTCTCCACCTACCAGGAGCTGCTGTTCGACCACCTCGCCCCGACCGAGAGCGAGTTGGCACCCCTGGCCGGAAAGGCCGTCAAGGAGGTCGCCTACCACCGGGACCACGCCCACCAGTGGACACTGCGCCTCGGCGACGGCACCGACGAGAGCCACACCCGGATGCAGCGCGCCCTGGATTCCCTGTGGCAGTTCACCGGCGAACTCTTCGAGCCGGTGGAAGGACTGGAAACGGTGCCGTGGTCCGCCCTGCACGACGGCTGGACCACCCGCATCACCGCCACCCTGGAGCAGGCCACGCTCACCGTCCCCGAAGGCCCCAGGCACGGCGCCTGGCGGGCCGGCGCGGGCCGCCAGGGCCTGCACACCGAATCATTCGGACGGCTGCTCGCCGAGATGCAGCACCTCCACCGCAGCCACCCGGGGGCGACATGGTGACCACCACCGCCCTCGAAGAGGAACTGCTGGCGCTGGCCGGCTCCGTTCCCGACCCCGAGCTACCGGTGCTCACCCTCGCCGAGCTGGGCGTGCTGCGCGGTGTGCAGCTCACCGCACCGGGCCGGGTCGAGGTGCAGCTCACCCCGACGTACACCGGCTGCCCCGCCATCGAGGCGATGTCGGCCGATATAGAGCGGGTGCTGCACGACCACGGCGTACCCGAGGTCGAGGTCCGCACGGTCCTCAGCCCGCCATGGACCACGGACGCGATCACCGCCGAGGGCCGCCGCAAGCTCGCCGAATTCGGTATCGCACCGCCACGCCCCACCGGCCCGGCCGGCGGACCCGTCGCCATCGACCTCACCATCCGCTGTCCCCACTGCGGATCGACCGACACCACCCTGCTGAGCCGGTTCTCCTCCACGGCATGCAAGGCCCTGCGCCGCTGCGAGTCCTGCCGCGAACCCTTCGACCACTTCAAGGAGTTGTGATGTTCCACCCGCTCCAGGTCCGGGAGATCGAGCGGCTCACGGACGACGCGGTGGCCGTCACCTTTGCGGTCCCGCCCGAGCTGCGCACGACCTTCCGGCACACCCCCGGGCAGCACATCGCGCTGCGCAGATCGGTCGACGGCCAGGAGATCCGCCGTACGTACTCCATCTGCACCCCGGCCACCGACGAGCCCGTACTACGCGTGGGCATCCGGCTGGTCGAGGAGGGTGCGTTCTCGACGTACGCGCTCAAGGAACTGGCGGTCGGCGACACGGTGGACGTCATGGCCCCGGCAGGCCGCTTCACCCTCGAACCGCGCCCCGGCCACTTCGTCGGCATCGTCGGCGGCAGCGGCATCACCCCGGTGCTGTCCATCGCCGCCACCCTGCTCGCCCAGCAGCCGGACGCCCGCTTCTGCCTGATCCGCAGCGACCGGACGGCGGCGTCGACGATGTTTCTGGAGGAGGTGGCCGACCTCAAGGACCGCTATCCCCAGCGCTTCCAGCTCATCCACACCCTCTCCCGCGAGGAACAACAGGCCGGCCTGCCCTCCGGCCGGCTGGACGAGACCCGTCTCCGCTCCCTCCTGCCCGCGCTTCTGAAGACCGACTCCGTCGACGGCTGGTACCTCTGCGGCCCCTACGGCCTGGTCCAGGGCGCCGAGCGGGCCCTGCGCGCCCTCGATGTGCCCCGCACCCGCATCCACGAAGAGATCTTCCACGTCGACAACGGCACCCCGACCGCCCCCATAGCCGCCACCCCCGCGCACAGCACCGTGACCGCCACCCTCGACGGCCGCTCCGGCAACTGGCCCGTCCACGACGGCGAATCACTGCTCGAAGCGGTCCTGCGCAACCGCGCGGACGCCCCGTACGCCTGCAAGGGCGGCGTCTGCGGCACCTGCCGCGCCTTCCTGGTCTCCGGCGAGGTCCGCATGGACCGCAACTTCGCCCTGGAATCCGACGAGGTCCACGCGGGCTACGTCCTGGCCTGCCAGTCCCACCCGGCCACGGAGAAGGTGGAGCTGGACTTCGATCGATAGGGCGGACCCGAGCGCACCGGCCGCACGATCCGGGGCTGCCGATGCCACACCAGCCACCATCCGCGCCGCTTCGCGGCGTACCGCGAGGTCCGTCCTCAACGCCGAGGACCGGGGGCTGAGCCGTGTTGGCGAAGGTCGGCGTCAGCAACCGGCACGGGCATCGGCTCCTGGCTTCCGCTTCGACTTCGTTCCTGCGGGACACCGGCACAGGCAGTACGCGGGGGCGTGATGCGGGCTCCGGGGCGTGAGGCAGACGCCGAGGCGTGAGGCGGACTCCGGAGCCAGTGCCGGACGACGCCCACAGGCACGTTCTCCCACTCCCCAATCGCTCCCCGCCGCCCTCAAATCCCTCGTCCCTCCACCGCTTCCACCATTCCCAATTCCTGCAACCTGTTCTACCTTGACGCTTCGTCAGATCGAGGCGCCGCGTGGGAGGACAGAGCAGTGGACTTCACCTTCACCGAGGAGCAGCAGGCCGCCGTCGAAGCGGCGAAGGCCGTCTTCTCGGGGGTCGCTCCGGACAGTGTGCCCAGCCCGGCGCTCACCCCCGGTGCGGTCGCCGACGACTTCGACCGCGCGCTGTGGCGCAAGCTCGCCGACGCCGATCTGCTGAGCCTGCCGATCGCGCCCGAACACGGCGGCGCGGGCCTGGACCCGATCGCGCTCTGCCTCGTACTCCGCGAGTCGGCCAAGGTGCTGGCACGGGTACCCCTGCTGGAGTCCGGTGCCGCCGCGCTGACCATCCAGCGTTATGCGACCGAAGAACTCTGTGCGGAGGTGCTCCCCGCGATCGGCACCGGGGACCTCGTCGTGACCGTCGCCGCCCATGGCCGCACCGGGCACGAACCGGCCGACCTCGCCGTGGCAGCCCATCAGGAAGGCTCCGAGTGGGTCCTCGACGGCGTCCAGACCGCTGTCCCCTGGGCCCGGACCACGGACCGGATCCTGCTCCCGGCCCACACCCCCGACGGCCACGCCGTACTCGCCCTTGTCCCCCGCACCCACCCGGGCGTCACGCTCGACGACCAGATATCCACCAGCGGAGAGCCGCACGCCGAGGTCCGGCTGGACTCCGTACATATCAGCGACCGGGAAATGATCACCGACCCCGCCGCCTGGAAATGGCTGCGCAACGTGCTGACCACCGGCACCTGCGCGCTCGCTCTGGGAGTCGGCGCGCGCGTACTGGACATGACCAGCGACTACACCAGCAAGCGCGAACAGTTCGGGTACCCGGTGGCCACCTTCCAGGCCGTCGCCTGCCAGGCCGCCGATCGCTTCATCGATCTGCGCGCCATGGAGGCCACCCTCTGGCAGGCCGCCTGGCGCCTCACCGCCGAAGCAACCGGCCCGCTACCGCTCGCCGGAGATGTGGCGGTGGCCAAGATCTGGGCCTCGGAGGGCGTACGCCGGGTCGTCCAGACCGCGCAGCATCTGCACGGCGGCTTCGGCGCCGACACCGACTACCCGCTGCACCGCTACCACGCCTGGGCCAAACAGCTCGAACTCTCCCTCGGCCCGGCCGCCGCCCACGAGGAGTCCCTCGGCGAGCTGATCGCGGCACATCCGCTGGGGTGAGGCGGGAGCGGCCGGAGCGTCGGGGCGGAGTGGGGCGGGCGGGGTGCCGTAAGGGCGCCGGGGTTCAGGAATGTGGCCACTGCCCCACGCGTCCCGGAAGTCGGCCGCCGGTGCCGAGTGATTGCTCAGCACCCCGGAAGATCAACTGGAGCGGCCTCTGCCGAGCATCCGGGAGTAGGGGGCTGACGAGCGTTCAGAGATGACGGCAGTCCGGGGGCAGTTCCCACTGCCCGACCGGACAACCCTCCAGCCAACCAAGCTGCCCAGCAGCCCGGCTCTCCGTCTCCGCGGCTAGATGACCGAACCCGAGCCGCCCTTGCCGTCCGAGACGGGGCGGCCGGCGGCCTCCCATGCCTGCATGCCGCCCGCGACGTTCACCGCCTCGACGCCCTGCTGAAGCAGGTATTGGGCCACCTGCGCCGAGCGCCCGCCGACCCGGCACAGCACATACACCTTGCCGGCGTCCGGCGCGGCCTCGGTCAACTCACCGTAGCGGGCGACGAATTCACTCATCGGGATGTGCAGCGCACCCTCGGCGTGCCCGGCCTCCCACTCGTCGTCCTCGCGCACGTCCAGGAGGAAGTCCTCCGACGTGAGAGCGTCGACACCGACCGTGGGCACAGAACCAAATTGCATGGTGCCGACGCTACCGGACCAGCTGCGCGAGGTACGTCTCGCGTTCCGCGACATCGGCGAGCAGCTTCTCGGCGATCTCCTCCAGCAGCGCGTCCGGGTCCTCCGGCGCCATCTTGATCATCGCGCCGATCGCGCTCTCCTCCAGCTCAGCGGCCATCGCGGCCAGCAACTCCTTGCGCTCGGCGAGCCACTCCAGCCGCGCGTAGAGCTCCTCGCTCTCGCTGAGCCGCTCCTCGACCGGTGCGGGGCCGGCCTCCCACTCGCGCGCCAGCTCGCGCAGCACCGCCGCGTCGCCCTGGGCGTACGCCGCGTTGACCCGTGCGATGAACGCGTCCCGCCGGGCACGCTCCGCGTCGTCCCGCGCCAGGTCCGGGTGGGCCTTGCGCACCAGGTCGCGGTAGACCTTGCGAGCCTCTTCGCTGGGCCGCACCTTCTGCGGGGGCCGCACCGACTGCTCGGTGAGCATCGCCTGGGCCTCCGGAAACAGCCCGTCGGATCCCATCCAGCCGTGGAACAGCTCCTCGACCTCCGGCATCGGCAGCACCGACGCCCGCGCCTCCCGCGCCTTACGGATGTCCGCGGGGTCGCCCGTACGCGCCGCCACCGCCTCGGCGATCTGCGCGTCCAGCTCGTCCAGCCGTGCGTACATGGGGCCGAGCCGCTGGTGGTGCAGGCGGGAGAAGTTATCCACCTCCACCCGGAAGGTCTCCACCGCGATCTCGAACTCGATCAGCGCCTGCTCCGCGGCCAACACCGCCTTCGCCAGCCGCCGGGTCGCCTCATCCTGAGCCGCGGCCGCTTGCTCGTCGGCCACTCCGCCCGACTCGGCGGCCGCCCTGGCGTCACCGATGCCCGACTCTGGCCCTGCCCCAGACCGGTCGGCGCCCTGCTCGGGCTCTCCCTCTGCCTGCGGGTCGGCCTGGGCGTCCGAGGTGCCCGGTACGTCCGGTCGGTGCTGGCCGTCCTGCGCGTTCTCCGCGTGCGAGTTCGTCACCCGGCCAGCGTACGGCCCCGCCGGGCACGGCCCTCCACGGCCATTCGCTCGCTGCCTGCTGGGCTGGGGGCCTCCCCCCTAGCCCACCCACCCCCTCCTGTCTCCCCCCACCCAAAATACCGAGCGGCGTCCACACCGCGCCCCAGACCGCCCCGGCCCTAACGGGGCCCCAGGCGCAACCAGCCCACGCGCCCACAGCAGGCCCGCGCTTACCGAGCCCACGGCCCCCGAACCCGCCCCCGGCCACTCGACCACCAAGCTGCGCCACCCGGCCCCCACCGGACAACAGCCCCACCGCTAGCCGCGCGCCCCGACCAACCCCAGCCCCGCCCCGAGCCCCGCCTCGCCCCGCTCTCCCCTCACACCCCCATCTCTGCCGCGATCCGTCCGTTCTTCACCGCTGTGGTCAGGGCCGTGTGGTCTGCTTCCGTGCGGTTTGCGTAGGAGACCGCGAAGGTCGCTATGGACTCGTCGAGTTCTTCGTTCTTGCCGCAGTAGCCGGCCAGCAGGCGCGGGTCGACGCTGTGTGAGTGCGCTCGGGCCAGGAGGGCGCCGGTCATCCGGGCGTAGTCGTCCATCTGGTCGCCGGAGAGCTGCGTCGGGTCCACGCTGCCCTTGCGGTTTCTGAACTGGCGGACCTGGAAGGGCAGCCCGTCCCGCAGGCCGTTGGCCACGTCCGCACCGCCAGCGCCGCCCGTGCCACCCGGGCCACCAACCCCCGACGACGCCATGCCCGGCACCGTCGTCCAGCCCAGCAGGATGTCGCTGACCACCTGCATCCGGCGCTGGCCGAGGACCACCCGGCGGCCCTCGTGCACCACCGACGGCACCGGGAAGCCGGCCTTCTCCACGAACGGAGCCAGCACCGAACCGCGTGCCTCCTTCATCTGAAGGACCAGCGGTTCGCCCCGGTGGTCCAGCAGCAGCACGACATACGACCGCAGGCCCACGCTGCCCGTGCCGACCACACGGAAGGCGACATCGTGCACCGCGTACCGGGCCAGCAGGGGCAGCCGGTGCTCGGCGATCGTGTCCAGATAGCCGGTGAGGGACGCGGCCACGGCTGCGGCCTCCGCGTCCGGCACCCGCCGCAGTACCGGCTGCGCGTCCACGAAACGGCGGCCGCCGTCCGCCGTCGGCTCCGTCGCCTTGGCCGCGAACCGCGCGCTGGTGTTCTTACGGGCCTTCTCCGCGACCTGCTCCAGCGTTCCCAGCAGATCCCGGGCGTCGGTGTGCGAGACCAGTTCTTCGTCGGCGATCGCGTTCCACGCCTCGACGGCCGGCAGCTTGGCCAGCAGCCGCATCGTGCGCCGATAGGAGCCCGCCGCGTCCTGCGCCGCCTTACGGCAGTCGTCCTCGTCGGCGCCCGCTTCCCGGCCCGCCAGCACCACCGACGCCGCGAGCCGCTTCACATCCCACTCCCACGGCCCGTGCAGGGTCTCGTCGAAGTCGTTGAGGTCGATGACGAGGCCGCCGCGTGCGTCGCCGTAGAGGCCGAAGTTGGCGGCGTGCGCGTCCCCGCAAATCTGTGTGCCGATGCCGGTCACCGGGTCGACGGCCAGGTCGTACGCCATCAGGCCGGCGGAGCCGCGGAGGAAGGCGAAGGGGCTCGCGGCCATCCGGCCGACCCGTATCGGCGTCAGCTCGGGCAGCCGGCCGGCGTTGGACTCCTCGACCGCCGCGACCGCGTCCGGCCGCCCGTCCGCGATCGACAGCCCGGCCTGCTCGGCACGCGGGAGCCGCTCCCGCAGCGCCCGCCCCACCGCCTTGGGCGACGGTCCCTGGGCATCCTGACGGGCAAACCCCGGTACGTACGGCACACGCGGCATAGCGGGCCACCTCCCCCTTCACGACCTGTGTTCTTGATGTCCCTGCGCTTCAGTGTCGCTGTGTTCTGCGCTCGTCCGCGCGCCGGGCGCTGCCGGCTTCCGACGCCCATGACGTTACCGACGTCCCCGCGCGGCCCGCAGAGCCTGTGGATAACTCTTCGGACCGCTACACGCCCACCGCCTCTTCCAGTTCCTCTTCCAACTCCCCTTCCAGTGCTGCGGTGGCATGCGCGGACCCGTGGCCCGCTCCCGTCTCCGCGCCGCCGGCCGACCGGCCGCTCCGAACCGGTTCCGGCACCGTCGCCGCCACCGCGGCCGCCGCCACCGCCGCGGCACGGGCCGCCGTCTCCGCCTCCGCGGTACGCCGCCGCTTCTCTGCCAGCGCCGCCACACCGATCACCGCCAAGCCCGCGATCAGCCACCCCACCAGCGTCCAGACGTGTCCCGCCAGGCCGTGGCCGTCGAAGTAGACATGGCTGCGGACGCCTTCCACGAAGCCCGCACCGTTCCAGAAGGCGTGCAGCGCTGCGAAGAATCCGTTCTGCATCTCGGGGCGGTAAATCCCACCGGAGGACGTGAAGTTGAGCATCACGAAGAGGATCATCACCCCGAGCGTCGTCCAGCGCTTGAGGAAGATGTGCAGGCCGGTGCCGATCAGCAGAACGCCCGCCGAGTAGAGCCAGGCCACGCCCCACAGCCCGCCGAGACCGTGGTCGACCAGGTGGAAGACGGGACCGGCGAACGCCGTCCCGATGAGGCCGACGACGAAGGAGGTGCCGATGGCCAGCGCCGTCCGCAGCCGGAGCGGCAGCACGGCTCCGGCGCCGCCGATCACCGCGACCGACGCGTATGAGCCGATGCTGATGGCGACCAGCAGGAAGAAGACGCCCTGACCGGTCGGGTCCTCCTCGGCGGTGGGCGCCACGTCCGTGACCTTCAGCGGCGCGCCCTGTTGCGCCGCGATCGGGGTGAAGACCTTCTGGACGACGGTTGCGCTGGTGTCGGAACCGGCCGTCGCCACCAGCAGCTCGGGCACCGGCTTCCCGGAGCGCGCCGCCCCACCGCCCCTGTCCCTGCCCACCGACCCACGCGACGTAGTCGACCCACCCGACGGGCCCTCCGCCCCCGACGCATCCACCGCGTCAGACGCACCCTTCGTGCCCTTCGCACCCTGCGCCCCCTCCGCAGGGATCACATACGCGCCAAAGATGTCCTGATGCTTGAGCCGATCCACCGCCGCCGCCCGATCGCCGACGGTCCGTACCTCCAGGTCACCGCCCGCCTTGTCGTTGATCGACTGGGCGAGCAGTTGGGCGCTCCGGCCGGATCCGACGACCGCCACGGGCAGATGGTGCGGCGCGGGGTGAGCGAAGGCCCCCAGGTACGCCAGACCCATCCCGATGCACATCAGCAGCGGCGTGATCAGGTGCGTCAGGACGTGACGCAGCCCGTTGGCGTGGGCGGCGCGCGCGGGACGGTGCGCGCTTCGGTGGTCGGGACGTCGGACCGTGCTCATGGGCCAGGCCTTCCGCTCGTCGGCTCAGCTGTCCGTCGGCTCAGCGGTCGCCACAGGGGCCGGTTTTCGCATCCCCCGGACCCGCGACACCTGGAGGGGCCGCGAGCCAGTAGCCAGCAGTTGGCAATTACAACTCTCTAATTGCGTTGTACTATACAACTACCTCTACGAAAGGCAACCCGTGGCTCACCGCGAGGACTCCGTCGAGACCATCCAGCAGGAGATGACCGCGTTCGCCCGCCGGGCCCGCGCGACCGCCGCCCGGATGCATCCCGAGCTGTCACTGGTCTCCTACACCCTGCTTGCGCACCTCGATGACCAGCAGGGATGCCGCGCCACGGACCTCGCGGCGCACTACTTCCTGGACAAGTCCACGGTCAGCCGGCAGATCGCCGCGCTGGAGAGGCTCGGATTCGTCGAACGCCGCGTCGACCCGGAGGACCACCGCGTCCAGGTGCTGCACCCCACCGAGAAGGGCGACCGGGTGCTCGCCAACGTCACCGCCAGCCGGCGCCGGGCATTCCACGAGCGGCTGGCCGACTGGGACGAGGAAGATCTCGACCGCTTCGCGACCTACCTGCGCCGCTACAACGCCGCCCAGGAACGACTGGGGTAAGGCGCCTGCCTAAGGACACCCGCCCGAGCACGCGCCCAAAAGCGGAGGCCGCCACACGACCCGTCGGCCGCCTCGACCCGCGACGCCTACTTCCGGAACCGCTCCGGACACTGCCCGCCCTCGGCGAGATAGGTCTCCGCCCAGCGCCCCAGCTCCTTGAGCGCGGGCTCCATCGCCAGACCGGCCTCCGTCAGCCGGTAGGAGACGCGCAGCGGCGGCCCCGCGTCCACCTCGCGGACGAGCAGGCCCGTGGACGCCAGCTCCATGAGGCGGTCGGAGAGCATCCGCTCACTGATCCCGGGGATGGCCCGCCGCAGATCGGCGAAGTGGACCGGGCCCGGCATCAGGGTGGCGACGATCAACCCCGTCCAGCGCTTCCCGAACAGCTCGAAGACGCGCGTCATCTTGCCGTCGACCTGCCTGCACATCGCCTCGCCGTGGTCCGCCATACACCCAGAGTACCGCCTTCTCGTTGGCTACTGCGGAAAAGTAAGTTACTGTGCTATCAATAGTGACGTACGGAATTCAACCAGTGGTCGAGCCCAGCCCGGCCGCCTATGGAAGGACCGATCCCATGGCCACGCTTCTGCTCATCGACTCGTCCGTATTTCCCGAGGGCGGCTCCGCCTCCCGTTCGATCACCGCGGCCTTCCGCAAGGCCTGGGAGGAGCAGCACCCCGACGGCACTGTGATCCACCGCGATCTGGCCGCCGATCCGCTGCCGCACCTCGACGGTGCCGGCGCCTCCGCCGCCTTCTCCGACCCGGCCACCCACACCCCCGAGCAGCAGGCGGCCTTCGCCCTGCGCGTCGAGCTCGCCGAGGAGCTGGAGCGGGCCGACGCGATCGTCATCGGCGCGCCGATGTACAACTTCACGATCCCCTCCACGCTCAAGGCGTGGCTCGACCAGGTGATCATCATGGGACGCACGGCGGGTGAGCAGCCGTCGGCCAAGGGCACCCCGGTCACCGTCGTCGCCAGCCGTGGCGGTTCCTACGCCCCGGGCACGCCCCGTGAGTCCTTCGAGTACGTGCAGAACTACCTGGCGGCCGTGTTGAACGGCGGGATGGGCCTGGACGTCGACTTCATCGTCCCGGAGCTGACCATGGCCCCGAACAACCCGGCGATGGCCGAGCTGGTCCCGCTGTACGAGACCTCCCGCGACAAGGCACGCGAGGACGCGGCGGCCAAGGCCAAGGCCCTCGTCGCGCGCCTCGCCGCCTGAGCCCGGCCGGTACACCGAGCGGGGCGCGGGCGGCGCACGGCTGCCCGCGCCCGATGCAGCCACCTCCCGGCGGGCGCCCACCGGGAGAGCGCGCCGCCCAGTCGCCCCACCTCACGCCCGCCCTGGGGCGCCGAAGTCCGACCCCCGCGTGCACACTTCAGGAAGGCCTCACTCTCGCCGCGGCCGACCGCGGCGGCATGCTGCTGCGCCGCCCCACCGCCGACTACCCCGGCGCCCGCGACCTCACCTTCGTCCCCATCACCGGCCTGCCGGGCTCGGTCCTGGGCCTGGCCCACCACACCGCCCGGGAAAACACCCGCGTCCGCGCCTTCCGTACGGCCGTCACCGATTTCGCCGGGTAACGGAGGCAACGGCGAGGGCGGCAACGGGTCCGGCGAGGGCGCCGGAAGGGTGCGGATGTGACGTAGGCCTCAACAGCCTGGCTGAGGGCTGCCGGCAGAGCCCCGCACCCGTGACATAGGCAACAAGTGACGAACACAACGAAAGACCCCCGGTCGCCGGATTTCTCCGGAGACCGGGGGTCTCATCTGTGCGCGAGGGGGGAGTTGAACCCCCACGCCCTTTCGGGCACTGGAACCTGAATCCAGCGCGTCTGCCTATTCCGCCACCCGCGCATGGGTGCTGCCGATTGATTCTCTCACGTGATCCGGGCTGTTCCGTCCGGGTCTTGTGCGAGCGCCTTCCGACATCCAGAACACTAGCACGCTGTCAGGGGGGACTTCACACGCCTTTTCCCCGGTCCCCGCCCTGCGGCAACCCGGGGCGGCACCCCTCCTCACCCCGGGCATTCGCCGCGCGCTGCCCCTAGGGGTCACACTCGCCGTAGCCGCAATCAGGGTGCGGGCCGACCGGTCCGCCTCGGGGCCGGCCGACCCGGCCGGTCCCGCGTGATGTCCGACTCCGGGCCCCGCCCGGCCGGAGTGGTCGGCGGTTGCGGGACACTGTCTTCGGGGCACATCTACGATCGCAGTGCACGAGCACTGGACAAGGAGCAGACAAGCACCGGGCAACCCTGTGAGGGGCGACACTCGTCCTCAAGGCGGGAAAGGGGAACCAGCCGATTTCCCTACGCGTGGATACGATCAGTAAGCAGTATCAGGACGACTCGATCAGGACGACCCCGACGAAGACTGAGGAAGGAGGTGCCCCGTGGGAGTACTGAAGCGTTTCGAGCAGCGTCTCGAAGGTCTCGTCAACGGCACCTTCGCCAAGGTGTTCAAGTCCGAGGTGCAGCCCGTTGAGATCGCCGGCGCGCTGCAGCGCGAGTGCGACAACAACGCCACCATCTGGAACCGCGACCGCACGGTCGTCCCCAACGACTTCATCGTCGAGCTGAGCACCCCCGACTACGAGCGGCTGAGCCCCTACAGCGGGCAGCTCGGCGACGAGCTCTCCAGCATGGTCCGCGACTACGCCAAGCAGCAGCGGTACACCTTCATGGGCTCGATCAAGGTCCATCTGGAGAAGGCCGACGATCTCGACACCGGCCTGTACCGCGTGCGCAGCCGCACGCTCGCCTCCAGCTCGTCGCAGGAGCAGCCGGGCCCGGCGGCGGCCGACCGGCGCTCCACCGCGGCGCCCCGCGGCGGCCAGCCCGGCGGCGGCCATGTGAGCCCGCCCCCCATGCCTTCGTCCCCGCCTCCCGGCGGCGCACAGTCCGTACCCCGTACGGCACCGCCCGGTGCAGGACCGCAGCCCCACGCGCAAACCAGGCGCTGGATCGAGATCAACGGCACCCGCCACCAGATCTCGCGACCCACACTCGTGCTGGGTCGCAGCACCGACGCCGACGTACGGATCGACGACCCGGGTGTCTCCCGGCGTCACTGTGAGATCCGGGTCGGAACGCCCCCCATGGTCCAGGACCTGGGCTCCACGAACGGCATCGTGGTGGACGGGCAGCACACCACTCGCGCTAATCTCCGCGACGGCTCGCGGATTGTCGTGGGCAGTACCACCATCGTTTACCGGCAAGCCGAAGGGTGAAGCGGGGGCAATGTCAGAGCTGACCCTCACGGTCATGCGGTTGGGTTTCCTCGCCGTACTGTGGCTGTTCGTCATCGTGGCCGTTCAGGTCATCCGCAGCGATCTGTTCGGCACACGCGTCACACAACGCGGTGCCGCCCGTCGCGGCGGTCAGGAAGCGCGTGCGCAGCGCCAGGCTGCCGCGCCGCCACAACAGCAGCGCCGCCAGGAAGGCGGCCGCGGCAACAACAACCGGCAGCGCCGCGGAGCGCCCACGAAGCTCGTGGTCTCCGAAGGCTCGCTGACCGGCACCACCGTCGCCCTCCAGGGCCAGACCATCTCTCTGGGCCGAGCGCACGACTCCACCATCGTGCTGGACGACGACTACGCATCCAGCAGGCATGCCAGGATCTACCCGGACCGTGACGGCCAGTGGATCGTCGAGGACCTCGGTTCCACCAACGGTACGTACCTGGACCGGACCCGACTGACGACCCCGACACCGATTCCGCTGGGAGCCCCGATCCGCATCGGCAAGACCGTCATCGAGCTGCGGAAGTAGTACGACAATGAGCGAGCGGAGCGAGCGAGCCGCGACGGTCCACTCGGCGGACCCGGGCGGGCTCCCGACCGGAGGGTGGGCAGTGTGGCTCGAAGAGACCGGCTGTACCCCGAGCCGACGGGTGAGGTGCGCATGAGTCTGTCACTGCGCTTCGCCGCCGGATCGCACAAGGGCATGATCCGCGAGGGCAACGAGGACTCCGGCTACGCCGGGCCCCGGCTGCTCGCCATCGCCGACGGCATGGGCGGCCAGGCCGCCGGTGAGGTCGCCTCCTCCGAGGTGATCTCCACCCTCGTCCAGCTCGACGACGACGTCCCCGGCTCCGACCTCCTCACCTCGCTGGGCACGGCCGTCACACGCGCCAATGACCAGCTGCGGGAGATGGTCGAGGAGGACCCCCAGCTGGAGGGCATGGGCACGACCCTGACCGCCCTGCTGTGGACCGGGCAGCGGCTCGGCCTCGTCCACGTCGGCGACTCGCGGGCGTACCTGCTGCGCGACGGCGTCCTGACCCAGATCACCCAGGACCACACCTGGGTGCAGCGGCTGGTCGACGAGGGCCGGATCACCGAAGAGGAAGCCACCACCCATCCGCAGCGGTCGCTGCTGATGCGGGCGCTGGGCAGCGGCGATCATGTCGAGCCCGATCTGTCGATCCGCGAGGTGCGGGCCGGCGACCGGTATCTGATCTGCTCGGACGGGCTGTCCGGGGTGGTCAGCCACCAGACGCTGGAGGAGACCCTCGCCAGCTACCACGGTCCGCAGGAGACGGTGCAGGAGCTGATCCAGCTCGCGCTGCGCGGCGGCGGACCCGACAACATCACCTGCATCGTCGCCGACGTCCTGGACGTGGACGGCAACGAGACGCTGGCCGGCCAGCTCAACGACACCCCGGTCATCGTCGGTGCCGTCGCGGAGAACCAGAACCAGCTCAGCGACCCGAGCACGATGCAGACACCCGCCGCCCGGGCCGCCGAACTCGGCCGGCCCGGCGGGTCGAACCCGGGTGCGCCCGGTGGCGCCTTCGGGCCGCCCGGCAGCGGTGACCAGGAGGTCGGCGGACCGCCGCAGGGCTCGTTCGGCGCGTTCATGGACGAGGACTTCGTCAAGCCGCGGCGGCGCGGGCGGTGGATCAAGCGGTCGCTGCTCATCGCGCTGGCGCTGGCCGTCGTGGGCGGCGGCTGCTACGCGGGCTACAACTGGACGCAGACCCAGTACTTCGTCGGTGCCAAGGACGACCACATCGCGCTCTACCGGGGTATCAGCCAGGATCTCGCGTGGATCAGGCTCAATGATGTGGACGAGGACCACCCCGAGATCGAACTCAAGTACCTGCCGCTGTATCAGCGCAACCAGGTCAAGGAGACGATCGCGGTCGACAATCGCACGCAAGCGGGCGAAAAAGTCACCGAGTTGAGTAAGCAGGCCAACGCCTGCCGTAGTAAGGAGCAGCGGGAAGCCGCCGAGCGTGATGCGGCGCGCCACCCTGGCCACGGCCAGACGGGCACGCCGAGCAAGCCGGGTTCCCCGTCCGCGTCGCCGAGCCACCGGCCCGGCAGCACCGGCGGGAACAGCGGTACCGGCACGGCCAGCCCGCTGGCGGCGACCACGTCTCCGTCTCCCACAGCCACTCCCAGCCAGGCCCCTTCCCAGGAGCAGCAGAAGCTGGAAAAGAATTGCAGCACCCAGCAGTGAGGGCGTAGGGGGCCGTAGATCTCATGAGCAGCAGCACCACCAACACCACCACCATCGGCACCATCGGAGCCCCGAGCCGCCGCAACACCGAACTCGCGATGCTCATCTTCGCGGTGCTGATTCCGGTGTTCGCGTACATCAACGTCGGTCTGGCGAAGGACGGTACGGTGCCGGCCGGTGTGCTGGGCTACAGCCTCGGGCTGGGCCTGCTGGCGGGCGTCGCGCATCTCGTCGTCCGCAAGTGGGCGCCGTACGCCGACCCGCTGATGCTGCCCATCTCCACCCTGCTCAACGGCCTGGGCCTGATCTTCATCTGGCGGCTGGACCAGGAGCCGTCGCTGGGCAAGGCGATGGCGCCCAACCAGCTGATGTGGTCGACCCTCGGCGTCGCCTTCTTCCTCGCCATCCTGATCTTCCTCAAGGACCACCGCGTCCTCCAGCGCTACACCTACATCTCGATGGTGGTCGCGCTGGTGCTGCTGGTGGCGCCGATGTTCTTCCCCGGCGTGAACGGCGCGAAGATCTGGATCACGATCCCGGGTCTCGGCTCGCTCCAGCCCGGTGAGTTCGCGAAGATCATCATCGCGATCTTCTTCGCCGGCTATCTGATGGTGAAGCGGGACGCGCTGGCACTGGCCAGCCGCCGCTTCATGGGGCTCTACCTCCCCCGCGGCCGCGACCTCGGCCCGATCCTCGTCATCTGGGCGCTGAGCCTGATGATCCTGGTCTTCGAGACCGACCTCGGTACCTCGCTGCTGTTCTTCGGCCTGTTCGTCGTGATGCTGTACGTGGCGACCGAGCGGACCAGCTGGATCGTGTTCGGTCTGCTGCTCAGCGCGGGCGGCGCGGTCGCGGTGGCGACCTTCGAGTCGCACGTCCAGACCCGTGTCCACAACTGGCTCAACCCGCTGGAGCTGCTCAACGGCGGTGTCACCGAGACCGCCCAGGCCATGTACTCCTTCGGCTCCGGCGGCATCCTCGGCTCCGGACTGGGCCAGGGCTACTCCCGCCTCATCCTCGGTATCGCGCCGAAGAGTGACTACATCCTCGCCACGGTCGGCGAGGAGGTCGGGCTCGCCGGACTGATGGCCATCCTGCTGCTGTACGGCCTGCTGATCGAGCGCGGTATCCGTACGGCGCTGGCGGCCCGCGACCCGTTCGGCAAGCTGCTGGCGATCGGCCTGTCCGGTGCCTTCGCCCTTCAGGTCTTCGTCGTCGCCGGCGGTGTGACGGGCCTGATCCCGCTGACGGGTATGACGATGCCGTTCCTCGCCCAGGGTGGCTCGTCCGTGATCGCCAACTGGGCACTGGTCGCCATCCTGCTGCGGATCAGTGACACCGCGCGCCGCCCGGCGCCGGCCCCCGCCCCCTCCACCGACGCCGAGATGACCCAGGTGGTCCGTCCGTGAACAAGCCCCTGCGCCGGGTCGCGATCTTCTGCGGCCTGCTCGTCCTCGCCCTGCTGGTCCGCGTCAACTGGGTGCAGTTCGTCCAGGGTGACGAGCTCAAGAACGACCCGCACAACCGCCGGGTCGCCATCGAGCGCTACAGCACCCCGCGCGGCAACATCATCGTGGACGGCAAGGCCATCACCGGCTCCACGACCACCGACAGCGGCGACTTCAAGTACAAGCGGACGTACAAGAACGGCAAGATGTGGGCGCCGGTCACCGGCTACGCCTCGCAGGCCTTCGACGCCAACCAGCTCGAGAAGCTCAACGACGGCATTCTCAGCGGCACCGACGACAGGCTCTTCTTCAGCCGCACGGTCGACATGTTCACCGGCAGCAAGCAGAAGGGCGGCAACGTGGTGACCACCCTTGACGCCAAGGCCCAGAAGGCCGCCTTCGACGGTCTCGGCAACCAGAAGGGCGCGGTCGCCGCGATCAACCCGGAGACCGGCGCGATCCTGGCCCTGGCCAGCACCCCGTCCTACGACCCGTCCACGTTCGCCGGGATGAGCAACAAGGACGCCGAGGCGTACCTCGCGCTCCAGAAGAACAAGAACCCCGACGAGCCGATGCTCAACCGGGCGCTGCGCCAGACCTACCCGCCCGGCTCCACCTTCAAGGTCGTCACGGCCTCGGCCGCTCTGGAGAACGGTCTCTACGACGGCGTCGACTCCAACACCCGGTCGCCGCTGCCCTACACGCTCCCCGACACCTCGGGCATCGAGCTGAAGAACGAGGGCAACATCCCCTGCAAGAACGCCACCCTGCGGGAAGCGCTGCGGGTGTCCTGCAACACCGTGTTCGGCAAGATCAGCGCCGACCTCGGCAACAAGAAGATGATGGCCGAGGCGGAGAAGTTCGGCTTCAACAACCCGGGGATCAACACCCCGGTCCGTGCCTCGGAGAGCATCTTCCCCAAGGACAACCGGCCGCAGAACGCGATGGCGGGCATCGGCCAGGCCTCCAACCGCGCCACGCCGCTTCAGATGGCCATGGTCGCCTCGGCGGTCGCCAACGGCGGCAAGCTGATGAAGCCGTACATGGTCGACTCGCTGGTGGCGCCGAACCTCAATGTGGTCCAGCAGCACACTCCGCAGGAGATGAGCCAGCCGCTCAGCCCGGAGAACGCGCAGAAGGTCCAGAGCATCATGGAGACCGTGGTCAAGTCGGGCACGGGAACCGCCGCCCAACTCCCGGGCGTCACAGTCGGCGGTAAGACCGGTACCGCGCAGCACGGCGAGGACAACAAGGACAATCCGTACGCCTGGTTCATCTCCTACGCGAAGACCGACAAGGGCACCCCGGTCGCGGTGGCCGTCGTCATTGAGGGATCCGACACGCTCCGCGATGACATCGCCGGCGGCAGGCTCGCAGCTCCGGTCGCGAAGGACGTCATGCGGGCGGTACTCGAAGGCGAGAAGTGACGCGGATCATGCCAATACCGGTCACGTATCAGGTTGCGGCTCCGGCCCGGTCCGGTACGGCGTGGCGGGTACGGTATGCCCGGACAGCACACCGCCGGACCACACACCGGTGCGGTCGGGACTGACGGAGAGGGCTGGAGAAGCTTATGGAAGAGCCGCGTCGCCTCGGCGGCCGGTACGAGCTGGGCTCGGTGCTCGGCCGCGGTGGCATGGCCGAGGTGTACCTCGGCCATGACACCCGCCTGGGCCGCACCGTGGCTGTGAAGACGCTGCGGGTGGACCTCGCCCGTGACCCGTCCTTCCAGGCCCGGTTCCGCCGTGAGGCCCAGTCGGCCGCCTCGCTGAACCATCCGTCGATCGTCGCGGTCTACGACACCGGCGAGGACTACGTCGACGGTGTCTCGATCCCGTACATCGTCATGGAGTACGTGGACGGCTCCACACTCCGTGAGCTGCTGCACTCCGGCAGAAAGCTGCTGCCCGAGCGCTCGCTGGAGATGACCACCGGTGTCCTCCAGGCGCTGGAGTACTCCCACCGGGCCGGCATCGTCCACCGCGACATCAAGCCGGCCAACGTCATGCTGACGCGCACCGGCCAGGTCAAGGTCATGGACTTCGGTATCGCCCGGGCCATGGGTGATGCCGGGATGACCATGACGCAGACCGCGGCGGTCATCGGTACGGCCCAGTACCTCTCGCCCGAGCAGGCCAAGGGCGAGCAGGTCGACGCCCGCTCCGACCTGTACTCCACCGGCTGTCTGCTCTACGAGCTGCTCACGGTACGGCCGCCGTTCGTCGGTGACTCACCGGTCGCGGTGGCCTATCAGCATGTCCGCGAGGAGCCGCAGAAGCCGAGCAACTTCGACCCCGAGATCACGCCGGAGATGGACGCCATCGTCCTGAAGGCGCTGGTCAAGGACCCGGACTACCGCTATCAGTCGGCCGACGAAATGCGTGCCGACATCGAGGCGGCGCTGGACGGCCAGCCGGTCGCGGCGGCCTCCGCGATGGGCGCGGCCGGCTACGACCAGGACCAGCCGACCACCATGCTGCGTCCGCAGGACCCGGCCGGCCAGACCTCCATGCTTCCGCCGATGAACCAGGACGACGGGGGCTACGGCTATGACGACCGCGGCGACCGCCGCCGCGGTGGCGGCCAGAAGAAGAGCAACACCTCGACGATCCTGCTGGTGATCGCGGCCGTCCTCGTCCTGATCGGTGCGATCTTCATCGGCAAGGCGATGTTCAGCAAGACCAATGGGGGCGGCAGCACACCGGTGCCCAGCCTCATCGGCAAGTACTTCAAGGAAGCCAAGGCGTCCGGCCGGAACGGCGGCTTCAAGGTGTCCGAGGGGGGCCGCAAGGCCTGCGACAACGTCAAGAAGGGCCAGGTCACCGCGCAGACCCCGGAGGCCGGCGGCGAGGTCGACAAGGATGAGGCGGTCAAGGTCACGCTGTGCACCGGGCCCGTCAAGGTCACCGTTCCGGACGTGGAGGACTTCTCCTACAAAGAGGCCGTCGACCGCCTCAAGCGCAAGGGCTTCACGAACGTCCGGCAGGTCAAGAAGGAATCCGACCGGAACCCGGGCACCGTGATCGCCCAGAATCCCGAGCCCCAGAGCGAGGCGGCCAAGAGCACGCAGATCGTCCTCACCGTTGCTCAGGAGTCCCCGAAGGCAAACGTCCCGGACGTCAAGGGCCAGGACTTCGCGGCTGCCGAGAAGCAGCTGACCACCATCGGCTTCAAGGTCGAAAAGATCGAACAGGACGTCCCGGACCCGACCCAGGTCGGCAAGGTCCAGAGCCAGAGCCCCGACGGAAACACCCCGGCCAAGCTCGGCTCCACCGTGACCCTCACGGTCGGCAAGGCGGGGGCGCAGACGCCGGTCCCGGGTGTCGTCGGCCAGACGGTGAAGGACGCGAAGAAGGCGCTCCAGCAGGCCGGCTTCACCAACATCCAGTTCGCCGGCGGCAGTTCGCCGGACGACAACGCCCGCGTGGCCGCCCAGGACCCGCAGCCGACGACCCCGTCCGACCCCAAGACCACCACCGTGACGCTGACCACCATCGGTGGCGGGGGCGGCAACGGGAATGGCGGCAACGGCGGCGATGACGGCGGCGGCTTCATCGGCGGACCGTTCGGCTAGCAGCCCGGCCGCTTCGGCCCGGCAGACACGAAGCCCCGGCAGCCCCTCAGAGGGCGCCGGGGCTTTCTGCTGCGCGGAGGCGGAGGTTCCTGGCCCTGCCGGGAAGTGCCGGGGCTCTGCCGGGGAGCGCCGGAGCCTCCTGGGAAGCTCTGCGGCCCGCGCGGCCTAGCGGAGTTCCTTCGGGGGCGTGCGCTCCGCGTCGACCTTCTCGGTCCGCTCCAGTTCGCCCCAGACGATATAGCGGTAGTTCGAGGTGTAGACCGGGGTGCAGGTCGTGAGGGTGATGAAGCGGCCCGCCTTGCGCTTGCCGGATTCCTTCGGGATGTCGTCGAGGACGTCCACGTTGTACTTCGAGGTCTCCGGCAGGGTCGCGAAGACCTTGTAGACGTACCAGGTGTCCTTGGTCTCGAAGACGATCGGGTCGCCGTCCTTGAGCTTGTCGATGTTGTGGAACTTCGCGCCGTGGCCGTCGCGGTGCGCGGCGAGGGTGAAGTTGCCCTTCTTGTCCTCGGGCAGCCCCGACTTGACCGGCTTGGTGTAATAGCCGGCCACCCCCTCGTTGAGGATCTCGGAGTCGGTGCCCTTCTCGACCAGCACCTCGCCGTTATTCATCGCCGGTACGTGCAGGAAGCCGATGCCGTCCTTGGTGTCCAGCTCGCCCGGCCCCTTGGGCCCGTGGCTCGCCCAGTGCCGGCGCACCTGGTCACCCTGCTTGTGCGCTTCGCGGTCGGCGAGGACGTTGGTCCACCACAGCGAGTAGGCGACGAACAGGCCCAGGATCAGCCCGACCGTGATCAGCAGCTCACCGATGACGCTGACGATGGAGGCGATGGCCCGGCGCACCCGGCGCGGCTTGAGTGGCGGCGCGGACCGGTCGCATGCCTCGTCGTTTCCGGTGGCAGTCACCGCGTAGCACCCCTCTTATGTTTGCTCAGCCGGCGAGCGCATCCGGTTTGCCCTTGCTCCGCGGCCGCTCGTCGACCATCTTGCCCCAGACGATCATCCGATAGGTACTGGTGAACTCGGGGGTGCAGGTCGTCAGGGTGATGTAGCGGCCGGGCCCGGTGAATCCCGAGCCGGGCGGCACCGGGCCGATCACGCTGGTGTTGCTCGGCGACGTCTGCGGGAGGATGCTCTCCATCTCGTACGTGTAGTACGAGCTCTTCGTCTCGACGATGATCTTGTCGCCCTTGGTCAGCCGGTTGACGTAGCGGAACGGCTCACCATGCGTGTTGCGGTGGGCGGCCACCGCGAAGTTGCCCTTCTTGTCCCAGGGCATCGCGGTCTTGATCCCGCTGTTCTTGTCGTAGTGACCGATCAGGCCGTGGTCCAGCACCTTGTGCTTGTCGATGCCCTCGGCTATCGGCGCCTTCACATCCAGCTTGGGGATATACATGATCCCGAAGCGCTCGCCGTCCGCGAGGTTCTTCTTCTCGCCGCCGCCCTTGTCCCATTCGTGCTGCAGGTTGTTGGCGGCGCCGCCGGCCTCCTGCTCGGCCAGCACATTCGTCCACCAGAGCTGATAGGTGACGAACAGCAGCATCAGCACGCCGAGGGTGATGAACACCTCGCCCAGCGCGCGGCTGGCGATCAGGCTGGGGCTGTCCTTGGCGGCTCGTGCGGCCTGCCGGGCCTCCAGCCGGGACATGGGGGCGGAGGCCGGTTCGGAAGTGGAAGCAGCGGCGGCTGTAGCGGCGGCGGCTCCCCCGTGGCGTCCGCGTCTGCCGCCCCGCTTGGCGGCCTCCTGAGCGGCCTTGCGCCGGGCCGCCCGGCCCCCGGGCGCCGGGGTCCCGGTCGCGGTTTCACGTGAAACCGGCGCGACGGTTTCACGTGAAACGCCGTCTCCGTCGGGCTTCTCCGCCTGCCGCAGCGCCATGGTCTCGTCGTCCCGCCGCGACGCGGGGGCAGCGGGCCCGGTCGGAGCGGGGCTCACGGCCGGAGTCGGGCCCACCCGCGG
Source organism: Streptomyces sp. P9-2B-2 (assembly GCF_030406865.1). Lineage (NCBI taxonomy): Bacteria > Bacillati > Actinomycetota > Actinomycetes > Kitasatosporales > Streptomycetaceae > Streptomyces > Streptomyces sp. P9-2B-2. The sequence continues at coordinate 4,579,666 of NZ_CP129126.1, forward strand.
AGCGGGGGCCGGTGACGCCGGTGCCTCCGGGGCGGCTTCGCGCCGGGATATCGACTCGGCGGTGGCGGGGCGGGGGACGTAGCCGGAACCGTACGCCTGGCCCTGGGCGGCCGTCTGAGGGCCGTACGCCTGCGGATCCGGCCGGGACGGCCCTTCGGGCTCCAGATGCGGCCGGAACCACGGTGAGCCCGGCCTCCCGCCCTCCTGGGCGGGTTTGCCCCGTCGGCGGCCACGGCCCGGCTGTCCGTACGGACCGGGTGCGGGTGCCGGGGGCGCCTGGCCCGGCAGCGGATCGGTCAGCGGGTCGGCCAGCCCCTCCACCGCCGCCTCGAACGGATCGGGCTGCCGGTACGGGTCCTGCGGAGTGGACGACCGGTCCGGCTCGTTCGGCTCGTAGGATCTCCCTTCACGTTCCGGGCGCAGAGCGGTCACCCGCCTGCCTTGCCGACCACCGGGGCCAGCCCCGTCGAGCGCTCCACCGCCCCCTTGTCACCGCATTCGACGAGCCAGTTGGCCAGCATTCGGTGCCCCCACTCCGTCAGGACCGACTCGGGGTGGAACTGGACGCCCTCGACCGGGAGTTCGCGGTGCCGCAAGCCCATGACGATCCGTCCGCCGGGGACGTCCTCGGCCTCCGTCCAGGACGTGACGATCAGTTCGTCGGGGACGGTGTCCGGCTCGACGGCCAGGGAGTGATAGCGGGTGGCGGTGAAGGGAGACGGCAGCCCGGAGAAGACGCCGACGTCGTCGTGGTGGACCAGCGAGGTCTTGCCGTGCAGCAGCTCAGGGGCGCGGTCCACCACGCCGCCGTACGCGACCGCCATCGACTGCATGCCCAGGCAGACGCCGAAGACCGGGACGCCGGTGTCCGCGCAGTGCCGGACCATGTCGACGCAGACGCCGGCCTGCTCGGGGGTACCGGGGCCGGGCGACAGCAGCACCCCATCGAAGCCGTCCTGGGCGTGCCGCGTCGCGACCTCGTCGTTGCGCAGCACCTCGCATTCGGCACCGAGTTGGTAGAGGTACTGGACGAGGTTGAAGACGAAGCTGTCGTAGTTGTCGACGACGAGAATCCGTGCGGTCATCGGGCGGCCATCCCTTCATCGACAGTGACGTCATTGAAGGGGAGCAGCGGCTCCGCCCACGGAAAGACGTACTGGAAAAGCACGAAGACGACCGCCAGCGCGAGCACCAGGGAAATCAGCGCTTTCACCCATGTGTTGCCCGGCAGATGCCGCCAGATCCAGCCGTACATGCTGTCGCTGTCCCCTTGCCGATGCCGATGACGATGTCGATTGCGACACCAGAGTAAGGGGCGAGGGCGGGCCCAGGTGGGTCAGCCGGTCAAAGCCGATGGCCTTCCCTGTGCCACGGGTTGGGTGGAATCCAGGTGTGCCCAGGCGATCAGCCGGTGGCTGTGGCCCCATTCCGGCTCGCAGGTGGTCAGCGTGAGATAGCGCCCGGGGCCGTTGAAGCCGGACTTCCGCGGTACCGGGTCGATCACCCCGGTGTCGCCGGGCAGCGTCGTGTAGGGCCGGTGGTCGATGCGGTAGGTGAACCAGGTCGTGCCGTCGGTCAGCACCACCGCGTCGCCGGGGCGCAGCCGCGGGAAGTCCTTGAAGGGGTCGCCATAGGTGCGGCGGTGGCCGGCGACGGCGAAGTTGCCGATCTCGCCGAGACGGGCGGTGCGGGCGTAGTGGCCGAGGCCCCGCTTGAGGGTGTCGGTCGCGGTGCCTTCCAGGACGGGCTTGGTCCAGTCGGCGCCCAGGCGCGGGATGTACATGACGGCGAACGAGGTGCCCGGGGTGGAGCGGCGGGGCGGCTCCACCGGAGTGGCGTCGCCGTCGGGGGCCGGTGTGCGGTCGGGGGCGGTGACCCGGCCCGCGGACCACTGGTCCCGGAGCCTGCCGATCTCGCCGTCCATGGCGCTGTCGGCCTGTACGCCGGTCCAGAAGAGGAGGTAGGCCACGAAGAGCACGATCAGCGCGCCGACGGTCACACAGATCTCGCTGAGCGTCCGCACGATCCACCGCACCGTTGTCCGGCCCCGCAGCGTCATCCGGCCCCGCCCCTCCCCGGCGCCCGCGGCGTGCGGGCTACGGCTTCACAGGCTGTGCGTAGTGGAGATCCACTGTGCCGGAGTAGCCGGGAAGAGTCACCGCCTCGTGCTGGTCGACTTTCCAGCCCAGGCCGTAGGCGTTCACGTACTGGAGATAGTTCTGGATGGCGGGGGACGCGGTCAGCGCGTTGATGAGGGCCTCGCGGTTGCCGACGGCGGTGACCTTGTACGGCGGGGAGTAGACCCGGCCCTGGAGGATCAGGGTGTTGCCGACGCAGCGCACCGCGCTGGTGGAGATCAGCCGCTGGTCCATGACCTTGATGCCCTTGGCGCCGCCGTGCCACAGGGCGTTCACCACGGCCTGGAGGTCCTGCTGGTGGATGACCAGGTCGTTGGGCTGCGGCTCGGGCAGCCCGGGGATCTTGGCGGTGGCGTTGGGCGGGGCATCGGTGAGCGTGACCGTCACGCCCTGCCCCTTCACCGGCTTGGTGCCGGCGTTCTTCTCCAGCGCCTTGAGCTTGGCCTCCTCGGCCCGGGAGCTGCCGTTGTCGCGCTGTGCGAGCGCGTCGACCTCGTCCCGCAGAGTGGCGTTACGGTCGTCCTGGGCACCGTTTTTGTGGCTGCGTTCCTGGATGAGGTCGGACAGCCGCAGCATCGAATCGTCCGAGCGCAGATTCGTGCCCCGCGCGGTGTCGAAGCTCAGCCAGAACAGCAGCCCGGCGAGCGCGAACACGACCAGAGTGAGGAGCCGTACGGGCCGCAGGCGGGAACGGGTGGGGCGGTCGGGGGAGTCAGCGGAATTGCTCAACGTACCCTTACTCCTTACGACGCCACGGAAGCACTACGCTAACGGACGCCCGGGAAAGGAATCCGCTCCCCACCACGTCCGTGCCCTGGCGTACACCTCGTACCTCCCCCGCGGATGGGGGCACCGCCCGCTCGAGCGACCACGAGGGCGGGGGAGCAGCGCATCGACAGGAGAGTTCCTCGTGCCGAAGTCACGGATCCGCAAGAAGGACGACTTCACGCCGCCGCCGGCGAAGACCACCACCCTGAAGATGAACTCAGGCCGTGGCTGGGTGGCGCCACTGATGTTGGCGATGTTCCTCATCGGGCTGGTGTGGATCGTGATGTTCTACGTCTCCGAGGGCGATCTGCCCATCGCCGCCATGGGCAACTGGAACATCGTGTGCGGCTTCGGCTTCATCGCGGTGGGCTTCGGCGTATCCACGCAGTGGAAGTAGCGCAAGCCCTGCCCAAGGCCATCCACACGGTTATCCACAGCCGGGGAAAACTTCAGAAGATCTGTGGATAACCCTCCGGAGGTTGACGCCGGTGTGATCGGCGGCACCCGCTGCCAGGCTGCGGCTCCCCCGTTCCTTGCTGGGGAAACGCAGCCCGGAGCGGAGCGGAAGGAAAGTTCCGCACAGCATGCACAAGATCGGCCACGCACTGTGGACAACGTGCCGGTACGGACTCTCAGCCCACCAGCTGAAGAGTCCGTACCCACACCACCGCGATGACCGCCAGGAACGCCACCGCGCAGGTCGCGGCGTGCACCAGCGTCCGGCGGTCGCGCGGCGCATGCACCATTCCGAACGCCACCGCGGCGCCCACCACCAGGCCGCCGACATGGGCCTGCCAGGCGATGTTCGGCCACAGGAACGTGAAGGCCAGGTTGATGCCGAGCAGGATCAGCACCGGCTTCATGTCGTAATTCAGCCGCCGCAGGAGTACGGCCGTCGCACCGAGCAGCCCGAAGATCGCGCCGGAGGCGCCCAGCGAGGGCTGGCCCGGCGCGGCGAGGAGATACGACAGGGCGCTGCCGCCCAGACCGGCGAGCAGATAGAGCGCGATGAACCGCACCCGACCGAGCGCCGCCTCCAGCGGCGGGCCCAGCCACCACAGCGAGAGCATGTTGAACGCGAAGTGCGCGATCTGCTGGTGCAGGAACATCGCGGTCAGCAGGCGGTACCACTCGCCCTCGGCGACACCGATGAGCTGATACCGGCTCGGGTCGGCGGCCAGCCCGAGCAGATCGAGCCGGTTGACCAGCGGACTCAGGTCGCCGCCCGTCGCCAGCACGGCGACGAACACGGCGGCGTTGAGGCCCAGCAGGATCTTGGTGATCAGCCGCGGATCGGCCGCGATGGTGCCGCCCGCGATCGTGCGCGGTGCGGCGGCCTGCGGTGCGTGACCGGTGCCGGCACCGCCCCGTACACACTCCGGGCACTGGAAGCCGACCGAGGCACTGACCATGCACTCGGGGCATATGGGCCGGTCACAGCGGGTGCAGCGGATGCCGGTGGGGCGATCCGGGTGGCGGTGGCAGCCTGGCAGGCCATCGTCATCCCGCGCGTCCTGCGGCTCCTTCGGGCTGCCTGGCACCTGGTCCATCCGTCCCTCGTCCTCTTCTCCGTCCGGGCGCGTCAGCGCTGCGCCTTCCGCCCGGCCTTCGCCCGTGGACGAGCGTCGCGCCCCGCCTGATGTACGACCGGGCGGGGCGCAATGGTTCCCCGGATCCGTCCGGGGCCGACGACGCGGGTCAGCGGGACTCGATGGCCACCGACTCGATCACGACGTCCTGAAGCGGACGGTCGGTGCGCGGGTTGGTCTGGGTGGCGGCGATGGCGTCGACGACCTTCTTGCCCGCCTCGCTGCTGACCTCACCGAAGATGGTGTGCTTGCCGGTCAGCCACGCGGTGGCCCCGACGGTGATGAAGAACTGCGAGCCGTTGGTGCCCGGCCCGGCGTTGGCCATGGCCAGCAGGTACGGCTTGTTGAAGGCCAGGTCGGGGTGGAACTCGTCCCCGAACTCGTAGCCGGGGCCGCCGGTGCCGTTGCCCAGCGGGTCGCCGCCCTGGATCATGAAGCCGCTGATCACCCGGTGGAAGACGGTGCCGTCGTAGAGCCGGTCCGTGGACTTCTTCCCGGTCGCCGGGTGGGTCCACTCCCGCTCGCCCTGGGCGAGCTCGACGAAGTTCTTGACCGTCTTCGGTGCATGGTTCGGCAGGAGCCGAATCTCGATGTCGCCCTGATTCGTCTTCAGGGTGGCGTAGAGCTGCTCAGCCACGTTCTACCTTCCATAAGTCTTCGCTGACGGTTCCTGATCCTCGCATGGACCGGCCCGCCGAAGGCCTCCGCGCGGCCCGTGCGCGCCGTCCGGCCCGCACCTCTTGCCGGTTTTCGTGCGGATTTCCAGCGCCCGGAGCGGCAAATCGTGGCATTGTCGTCACCAAGACTCCGGAAGGTCCGCAATGACCCGGATGCCCGCTCGCACATGCCGTACGACCCATGAGCGGGCATGATCTTCAAACGGGTGGACAGGCGACAGAGAAGACACGGGGGACCAACCCCCAAGCCCCGGACACGCCACCGAGGAGGAGGATCCCGTGACCCGCAAGAAAAGCGTGCGCGCCGCGACCGATACGGCCAAGGACAGCGTGCGGCACGCAGCGGAGGTGGTGGCTCCGTATGCCGGTACGGCCAAGGAAGCCGCCGTGCACTTCGCTCACGAGGCCCGCACACGAACGGCTCCCAAGGTGGCCGAGGCCGCTCATCAGGCACGTGCGCAGTACGAAGCGCATCTGCACCCGCGTATCGAGCACGCCCGAGGCACGCTGCCGCCCAAGGTGGACGCCGCGGCGACCCGGGCCGCCTGCCGGACCCGTAAGGCGGCCCGCCAGGCTGCCGACTACACGGCACCGCGGCTGGAGCACGCGGTGACCCACGCCCGCGCCGCGGCCGAGCCGGTCCGCGACGAGGCCGTCGCCCGCGGTGCCGCCGCGCTCGCCGCACTCCGCGGCCAGGTGACGGCCGCCGAGATCGCCAAGCTCCAGAAGAAGCACAGCCGCCGGGCCAAGTGCGGCAAGCTCGCCAAGCGCCTCACCGTGCTGGGCATCCTGGCCGGCGGGGCGATCGCCGCCTGGAAGTGGTGGGACAAGCAGGCCAACCCGGACTGGCTGGTCGAGCCGCCGGCTCCCACCGAGGTCAGCGACCGCGGCCGGCTGAGCGCGGTCGACGGCAGCGAGGGCGCCGCGCTGGACCCCGACGTCCAGGCCAAGCAGGCCGAGGCCGATGAACGACGCGGCGGCACGGCCTGACACCGGAGCGCCGGACACCTCACCGGGCCGGGCCCGTCACCCCAGCGAGGGCGGCGGTCCCGGCCCGGTCGCGTACGGCGGACGCCGCCGGCGCCAAGCGCGGCCAACTCTCCGTCAGAACCAGAAAAGCCCTCCTGACCAGCGATTTCGCCGATCGGAAAGGCTTTGAGGAGTGGAGCCTAGGGGAGTCGAACCCCTGACATCTGCCATGCAAAGACAGCGCTCTACCAACTGAGCTAAGGCCCCTTCGCGGACCAGGGTACCCGGTGTCCGACCGCTTTCCCGACCGGGTATCGCCGCGCACCGTTGCTCTCCGTAGGATGCTTCGCGAGATTCGCGGCAGCGAAGCGATCGGGGAGACAGGGGAGACGGTATGGACTCAGCACAGCAGGAAGCCACCGCGCGGGCCCGGGAGCTCCAGCGCAGTTGGTACGGGGAGCCTCTGGGTGCGCTGTTCCGCCGTCTCATCGACGATCTCGGTCTGAACCAGGCCCGGCTGGCCGCTGTGCTCGGCCTGTCCGCCCCGATGCTGTCCCAGCTGATGAGCGGGCAGCGCGCGAAGATAGGCAACCCGGCCGTGGTGCAGCGGGTGCAGGCGCTGCAAGACCTGGCCGGACAGGTCGCCGACGGCAGCGTCAGCGCCGCCGAGGCCACCGACCGCATGGAAGAGATCAAGAAGACGGCGGGCGGTTCGGTGCTGAACAACACCGCGCAGCAGACGTCGTCGACGGGGGCGACCACCGTGCGGCGCGTGGTGCGGGAGATCCAGTCGCTGCTGCGGTCGGTCGCCGACGCCGGGGACATCATCGATGCGGCGAACACCCTCGCCCCGGCTCACCCCGAACTGGCAGAGTTCCTCCGGGTCTACGGTGCCGGTCGCACCGCGGACGCGGTCGCCCATTACGAGGCGCACCAGAGTTAGCCACAGGGGACGTCGCGGATTCGGACAGCGGACGGGGCGCAATGGGTGAGGTCTTCGCCGGTCGGTATGAGCTGATCGACCCGATCGGGCGGGGTGGGGTGGGCGCGGTCTGGCGCGCCTGGGACGCCCGGCGCCGCCGCTACGTCGCCGCCAAGGTGCTGCAACAGAGCGACGCGCACACCCTGCTGCGCTTCGTCCGCGAACAGGCACTGCGGATCGACCATCCGCATGTGCTGGCCCCGGCGAGCTGGGCGGCGGACGACGACAAGGTGCTGTTCACCATGGATCTGGTGAACGGCGGCTCGCTGGCGCATCTGATCGGGGATTACGGCCCGTTGCCGCCGCGGTTCGTGTGCACGCTCCTGGATCAGCTGCTGGCCGGGCTGACCGCGGTGCACGCGGAGGGGGTGGTACACCGCGACATCAAGCCGGCGAACGTGCTGCTGGAGGCCACCGGCACCGGGCGGCCGCATCTGCGGCTGTCCGACTTCGGTATCGCGATGCGCAAGGGCGAGCCACGGCTCACCGAGGCCAACTACGTGGTGGGCACGCCCGGTTACTTCGCCCCCGAGCAACTGCTGGGCGCCGAGCCGGACTTCCCGGCGGACCTGTTCGCGGTCGGCCTGGTCGCGCTCTATCTGATCACCGGCACCAAGCCGGACGCCGAGGCGATGAGCCGGCACTTCACCCAGCACGGCATCCCGAACGCGCCCGAGGGCGTCCCGGAGCCGCTGTGGCAGGTGCTGGCCTCCCTGGTGCACCCGGATCCGGAAGCGCGGTTCAAGACGGCCACCGGGGCGCGGAAGGCGATGCTGTCGGCCGTCGAGCTGCTGCCGGACGCGACGATCGAGGAAGAGATCGTCGAGGTCTTCGACCACATAGGGCCGCTGCCGGCCGGCTTCGGGCCGGACGGGCCGCTGCGTCCCAGGGGCCCGGCGGGACCCGCGACGGCCGGCGCCACCACGGGCACCGGGGCCACCGGACAGGTCTCCATGTCGGACACCGGCAGCTTCCAGCTCGCCCCGCCGGAGCCGAGCACCCCGCCGACACCCACGCCCACCCCGATGCCGATGGCCACGCCGGGCAGCACGTACACAGGCCACGGCGGCACGTACACGGGCCATGGCAGCACGCCCACCGGTCACGGCGACACCCCCACGGGCCACAGCGGCACCTTCACGGGCCACGGCGAGGCCGTCCTCGGCCACGGCGGTGCGCCCACCGGCTACGGCACCCCGGCCGGACAGCCCGCCTCGTCCGGCATGCCGCTCCCGGCACCGGCGCCGCCCCCGGCGCCCGCGTACGAGCCGACGGCCGCCGCGCACCCGGAACGGTCCGCGACCCGCCCCTACACGGCGGGCCCGCTCCCGGTCCCCGGGCAGCCCCCGGCAGGCACCGCCGTCACCATGCCGTCCCCGGCACACCCCGCCCCGTACAGAAAGCCGGGCCCGCCCGCGAAGGTCGCGGTCCCGGTGCTGATCGTGGCGTTGCTGTGCATCGCGGTCGGCGTATGGGCCCTGATCGCCGCCTGACGCGCCGCCACGGGGCCGGTGGGGCCGAGGTGCACCCGGCCCCGCCGGGGACCGCTACCAGCCCTGTGGCGGCCCGAACGGGGGTTTCTGTGAAGCCTGTTGGGTCGAGTCCGTCGACTGTCCCGGCAGCGAGGGCCGACGGCCGCCCGGCCCGCTCGCCGTAGCCGGTCCAGCCTGCGAGGCCGCCGCACCGGCCGCGGACCGCCGTGCCACCAGCGTCCAAGCTCCCAGGCCCAGCAGCAGCACCACGCCCGTGCCGATCCCGGCGTAGGCCACCGTCATCAAGGTGCCGCTCTTCGCCGCCTCCTGTGCGGTCTGGCCCTTCCGCGCCGTCTCCCGGTCCTCGGGCGTGACGGAGAAGGCGCCGGCCGGTCCGGCGTAGCCGGGCCCCGCCTTGGCGGTGCCCCGGACATCCACCCGGAGGGTGAGCTCCGCGCCCTTGGGGAAGTACTGCGCGGCATCGGGGTGCAGGCTCACCGCGAGGTAGTACCAGCCCGCGAACCGCATCGCGTTGACCGAGCCGGTGGAGTCCAAGCGGTTGCCGTAGTCGACCGGCGCGGTGAACTCCTTGGCGGCGGCCGGCTTCCCGGTGTACGAGACGAAGCTGGGGTCGCCGACCGCACCGCGCGCCGGGTTGTAGACGGCCAGCCCGAGCACCCTGGCGAGGAAGGCGGAGGTTCGGGACGATGTCGCGTTCGGCAGCTCGGCGCTCAGGTTGAGCCGCTGCCCCCAGTCCACCGGTACGCGGTAGAAGCGCGTCTCGCCCGGCCTGACCCGGTCCTTCCAGACCCCCGAGGTGACCGAGCCCGCGTCATTGAAGCCGGTGCCGCCCCGGGCGCCGCGCTTGGTGGCGTCCGTACGCGGTGCCGGGGTCGCGGTGCTCCAGGTGCCGTGGCCGGGCTTGGCGGGGGTGCTGCCCTCCAGCCGGGGCTCGTTGAGGTAGTTGATCTCCAGCGGCCAGGTGTCGGGTCCGGAGGTCGCCGATCCCTCGCGGGTGATCACGAGGTAGTACGGGCCGGCCTTCTGGCACTCCGTACGGTCGGCGCCGATGCGGCGGGTGACGTAGTCGGCGATCGGGTACGCCATGCCGCCGCCGTTGAAGGACGGCCGCGCCTCCGAGCCGCAGGTCGTGCCGCTGCTGTCCTGGACGCTGAGGGTCAGCTTGTCGCCGTAGTCCTCGACCTTGGTGCCGGGCGTGGGCGCCGCGACGGCAGAGAAGTACGCATTGGTCCTGGCGTCCAGGTTGACGGCATACCACTTCTGCTCGCCGCGCTTGATGGCATCGGTGTGCAGACCGGGCCGGAGCGACGGCGCGTCCGTGGACTTGGGGCTGCCCGCGATCTTCGTGGCGCCCTCCGCCATGCGGTAGCGGGGCACGTTCTCGGCGGAGGCCACGCCCACCGCCCCCGGCAGGATCGGCACCGCGGCGAGCGCCGCCAGCACGGCTATGCCCCTGTACGTCGTGCGCCCCGTCACCACGAGCCACCCCTCATCGGATCCGAATTCCCGCCGTCGGCACGCGGCCGCCGGCGCGCCCGCCCGTAGGCGACCGCGAGACCGGCCAGCAGCAGTACGCCCGCACCGCCGACCGCGACCGCCACCACACGTCCTGTGGACCATCCTCCACCGCCACCCGGCGTTTCGTCCGCCGAGGAGCCGGAATCGCCCCGGGAGGTATCGGCCGCGACCACGGCGGCCCCGGCCTGCGGGCCGCTCTTCTCCTTGCCCGGCACGGCGATCCGCAGCACCACGCCGATCTGCGGGTTCTCCGCGATCCGGGAGGCCTGGGCGCCCAGCGTCACCGCCAGGTAGAAGTCGCCCTTGCGGTGCACGGGGATGACGTCCGGGTGGCTCTCGTAGCGGTTGGTCCAGGCGACCGGCACCGTGCCCATGCTGAGCGAGGCCGGCCGCCCGCTGTAGGGCACCTGCGGGCTGAATTCGGTGGTGCCGCTGCCGACCGGCGCCCGGAACGGTGTGTAGACCTGGGTGCCGCCGAAGGACGTAGGGGCGCCGTAGCCCCGGACCGTCGGCTCGTTGGCGAACTCCACGTCGTAGCGCAGCTGCTGGCCCCAGCCGACCGGTACCTTGTACCAAAGGGTCTGCGCGGGCAGGACCTTGTCCCGCCAGACGCCCTGGTGCAGCGTACGGGCGTCATTGAAGCCGGTGCCGCCGGTGACGTCCTTGGGGGCGGTGGTGGGCAGCGTGGCGTCCTTGCCGCCCGCGCCGTACTCCGGCTCCGATTGCGCGGGCGTGACGCCCTTCTTCAACGGATGTTCCACGTGAAACGTCAGCTCCATCGGCCACCGGGCGGCGTCCGAGCCCTTGGCGGCCTTGCGCTCGACGACCAGCCAGTACCGTCCGGCCTGGTCGCAGACGCCGGTACCGCTCTGCGCAGGGACCCGGCTGACACCCGAGGTCAGCGGCGTCGCGCCCTCCTGCTGCCCGAACATCTCGGTCGTGGACTGACAGACGCCGTCGGTGCCGTACGCGATCCGGGTGTGCAGGGCGTCGAGGGCGTCGAGGGCCGCGCCGGGCTGGGGCACCACGGTCGCCGAGAAGTTGGCCGTCGAGGCGGCATCCAGCTCGGTGGCGTAGTAGCGCGCCTCGTTGGGTCCGATGGAGTCGAGGTACTGCCCGGGGGCCGTCGCGGGCGCACCGCTCCTGGTCGCCGTGCCATGGAGCTGCTTGCCCTTGAAGCGGTAGCCGTCCGCGGAGAGTTGACCGGCCCGCTGGAGCTGGCGGGCGAGCGACCGGGCGTCCGGGGCGTCGTAGTACTGCCCGTTGCCGGCCTTGGCGATGCACTCCAGCTGCGCGCGGGCCTTGCCCGCGACCTGGAAGCCGATGGCGTCGATGTGCAGATCCACGCCGGACGCGGCGAGTTGGGCGGCGACCTCGCAGGGCGGTGGCGTCCGGCAGGTGTCCTCGCCGTCGGAGATCAGCAGGATGGTGCGCTTGCCGATCGAGCCGCCGGACGGGCGGGGCAGATCGGCCGCCGCCTTGCGCAAGGAGAGCCCGATGGGGGTGTCGCCCTTGGGTTCGACACGTGCGACGGCCCGTTTGAGGTCCGCCCGGTCGAGGGCGGCGACCGGCTGGGCGAGCCGGGTGTCGTCACAGCCGCGGGGCTTGTCGGCGTCGTAGACGCGCAGACCGGTGGGGTAGCCGTCGGGGAGTGCGTCGACGACCGTGCCGACGGCCTTGCGGGCGGCGGCGATGCGGGTGCTGCCGGAGCCGTCCTTCCCGGCCATCGAGCCGGACGAGTCGAGCACCATCACCATCCCGGTGCCCTCGGCGGCCGGCGCCCTGGCCGGTGTGGCGGCGGTGGCCTGAAGTGAGGGGGCGGTCAGGGCCAGCACCAGCCCCCCGAGCAACGCCACCACCCCCCGGCGTGGTCGTCGTGCCATGCCCCGTTCCCCCTTGTGTCCTGCTGGTCACACCACAGTCAGAATCTTTGCTATTGCAAGCTAATGGTGTGCTATAGCAAACACAAGAGGATCGCCGTCACGGTCCGGCAACGACAATCAGCCACTCCCGGCACCACCGCTGCCCCGGGGCCCCAGCTCGCCCCGCCCGCCCCAGGACGCACGAAACCCCGACCGCCCGGAGGCAATCGGGGTCCGTACGAACCTGCTGTGCGTTTGTGGGGTCTCAGACACCCGAACCTGCGGGCACGGAGTCGGTCGCCTCCGTCCACAGATCCTGCTCGGCGCGATCCGCCTGGATCTGGCGGTACACGAGGAGCCCGCCGATGGCGGCCAGTGCGACCAGGAGAAGCTTCTTCACCGCGCGACCTCGTCTTTCGTTGACGTAGGGGACCTATGTCGGCCGATGATACACACCGACCGATACCGATCGGTTACCTAGCCCGCGGTCGGCAACACCTCTTCCGAGGCACGCACCGCGAGCCAACTTCCGCCTCCGTACAACGAATCGGCCCGGCCGGGGAGTTCCCCGGCCGGGCCGATTGTGCAGTGCGGCTACCAGGACTTGAACCTGGGGCCTCTTCCTTATCAGGGAAGCGCTCTAACCGTCTGAGCTATAGCCGCGCGCTCGCTGCACCAGAAGATTAGCGCACTTCAGAGGCGTTCCCAAAATCGGTTCACGGGGCCTCCCGAACGCCCTCTCACGAGGGACTCACTCGTCCTCGGCGAGGGTGAGCTCCACGCCTCCGACGAACCCGGCCGACAGGTTGTAGATGAAGGCACCGAGCGTGGCCAGGGCCGTCGCCAGCACCACGTCGATCACCGCGATGATCGAGGTGAACAGCAGCGCCCGCGGCAGCGACAGGAACGACTGGAGATCGAAGCCGCCGCCGTCACTGGAACCGGTGGCCTCGCTGATCGTCGCGCCGACCGTGGAGAAGACGCCCATCGCGTTCATGACCATCCACAGCACCGCGACGGCCACGACCGTGCAGATCCCCAGCGCGATGGAGAGCAGGAAGCTGACCTTCATCACCGACCACGGATCGGCGCGGGCCACCCGCAGCCGGGCCTTGCGGGTCCGCGGGGCCGTGGTGGCGCCCGTACGGGGCCGGCGCACCGCCTGCTCGCCACTCTGCCCGGCCTCGGTGGGATACGCCTGAGGCGGCTGATACGGCTGCTCGGCGCCGCTCCCGGCCTTCCCCTGGGGCTGCGGCTGCGGCTGGCGGGTATCGGTCACGGGTTCCCCTTGATGTGAGCCCTCGTCCCGGGCGCCGGTGTCGGAATCGGCGGAGCCACGGGCGCTGTCCTCCGTCACGGTCGCGGGTCCGGACGAGGAGCCCTTCTCAGCTCCCGATCCACCCGCCGCAGCGCCCGTGGCTCCACTCACGATCTACTCCTCGTGTTACTCCGCCGCGGGCTGCTCGCCCTCGGTCTCCGCGGCCACGGCACCGTCCGCCTCGGTCTCGTCGGGCTCGTCGCCCCCGTCGACCTCTTCGGCTTCGCGGCTGGCCTCGGCGTTCCATGCGATGCCGACGACGGCATCACGCTTGCCCAGGTTGATCAGTTGGACGCCCATGGTGTCACGGCCGGTTTCCCGCACCTCGTTGACCCGCGTACGGATCACGCCACCCCCGAGCGTCACCGCGAGGATCTCATCCGTCTCCTCGACGACCAGCGCGCCGACCAGCGAACCCCGGTCCTCCACGATCTTGGCGGCCTTGATGCCCAGACCGCCGCGGCCCTGGACGCGGTACTCGTCGACCGCGGTGCGCTTGGCGTAGCCGCCGTCCGTGGCGGTGAAGACGAAGGTGTTGGCGCGAACCACGTTCATGGAGAGCAGCTCGTCGCCCTCGCGGAAGCTCATGCCCTTCACACCGGAGGTGGCCCGGCCCATCGGGCGGAGCGCCTCGTCGGTCGCCGTGAAGCGGATCGACTGGGCCTTCTTGCTGATGAGCAGCAGATCGTCGGTCTCCGACACCAGCTCGGCGCCGATCAGCTCGTCGTCCGTGCCGTCCTCCTGCTCGCGCAGGTTGATCGCGATGACACCGCCGGAACGGGGCGAGTCGTAGTCCTTGAGCGGCGTCTTCTTCACCAGGCCGGCCTTGGTGGCGAGCACCAGATACGGCATGGCCTCGTAGTCGCGGATCGCCAGGATCTGCGCGATCTGCTCGTCCGGCTGGAAGGCGAGGAGATTGGCCACATGCTGACCCCGCGCGTCCCGTCCCGCGTCGGGGAGTTCGTACGCCTTGGCGCGGTAGACCCGGCCCTTGTTCGTGAAGAACAACAGCCAGTGGTGGGTCGTGGAGACGAAGAAGTGGTCGACGATGTCGTCTTCCTTGAGCTTGGTGCCCCGGACGCCCTTGCCGCCGCGCTTCTGCGAGCGGTAGTCGTCGGTCTTCGTCCGCTTCACATAGCCGCCACGGCTGATCGTGACGACGATGTCCTCCTCGGCGATCAGGTCCTCGATGGACATGTCGCCCTCGAAGGGCACCAGCTTGCTGCGCCGGTCGTCGCCGAACTTCTCGACGATCGCGGCGAGTTCCTCGCTGATGATCTGGCGCTGCCGCTCCGGGGAGGCCAGGATCGCGTTGTACTCGTTGATCTTGCGCTGGAGCTCGTCGTGCTCGGCGGTGATCTTCTGGCGCTCCAGGGCGGCCAGCCGGCGCAGCTGCATCTCCAGGATCGCGTTCGCCTGGATCTCGTCGATCGTCAGCAGGCCCATCAGGCCCTCGCGCGCGACCTCGACCGTCTCACTGCGCCGGATCAGCGCGATGACCTCGTCGATGGCGTCCAGCGCCTTGAGCAGACCGCGCAGGATGTGCGCCCGCTCCTCGGCCTTGCGCAGGCGGAACTTCGTCCGGCGGACGATGACCTCGACCTGGTGCGTCACCCAGTTGCGGATGAAGGCGTCCAGCGAGAGCGTGCGCGGCACCCCGTCGACCAGCGCGAGCATGTTCGCGCCGAAGTTGGTCTGGAGGTCGGTGTGCTTGTAGAGGTTGTTGAGGACGACCTTGGCGACCGCGTCCCGCTTGAGGACGATGACCAGACGCTGGCCCGTACGGGAGGAGGTCTCGTCGCGGACGTCCGCGATGCCGCCGACCCTGCCGTCCTTGACCAGGTCGGCGATCTTCTGCGCGAGGTTGTCCGGGTTGACCTGGTACGGCAGCTCGGTGACCACCAGGCACTGGCGGTTCTGGATCTCCTCGACCGCCACCACCGCGCGCATCGTGATCGAGCCACGGCCCGTGCGGTAGGCCTCCTCGATGCCCTTGCGGCCCACGACCAGTGCGCCGGTGGGGAAGTCGGGGCCCTTGATGCGCTCGATCAGCGCGTCCAGCAGCTCCTCGCTGGATGCCTCGGGGTGCTCCAGCGCCCACTGGGCACCGGCCGCGACCTCGCGCAGGTTGTGCGGCGGGATGTTCGTCGCCATACCGACCGCGATACCGGCCGAGCCGTTGATCAGCAGGTTCGGGAAGCGCGCCGGCAGGACCGTCGGCTCCTGGTTACGGCCGTCGTAGTTGTCCTGGAAGTCGACGGTCTCCTCGTCGATGTCCCGGAGCATCTCCATGGACAGCGACTTCATCTTGCACTCGGTGTACCGCATGGCCGCGGCCGGGTCGTTGCCCGGAGAGCCGAAGTTGCCGTTGGAGTCGACCAGCGGCATCCGCATCGACCAGGGCTGCGCCAGACGCACCAGGGCGTCGTAGATCGAGGAGTCGCCGTGCGGGTGGTACGTACCCATGACGTCGCCGACGACGCGGGCGCACTTGTAGAAGCCCTTCTCCGGGCGGTAGCCGCCGTCGTACATCGCGTACAGGACGCGGCGGTGGACGGGCTTGAGGCCGTCCCGGACGTCCGGGAGCGCACGCGAGACGATGACGGACATCGCGTAGTCGAGGTAGGAGCGCTGCATCTCCGTTTCGAGCCCGACGGGCTCGACGCGCATCCCGACACCTTCGATGGTGGCGGGCGCGCCCTCGGCGGTCACGCCGTCCGGGGTCACAGGGGGGTTCTCGTCGGCCATGGTGGTTCAAAGTCCTTTCGAGCTGCGGCTGTTGTACGGGCCGACAGGGCTCAGATGTCGAGGAAGCGGACGTCCTTGGCGTTGCGCTGGATGAACGAGCGGCGTGCCTCGACGTCCTCGCCCATCAGCACGGAGAACAGGTCGTCCGCGCGGGCCGCGTCGTCCAGGGAGACCTGACCGAGGACCCGGTGGTCGGTGTCCATGGTCGTGATGCGCAGCTCCTCGGCGTTCATCTCACCGAGACCCTTGAACCGCTGGATCGAGTCCTCGCGGATCCGCTTGCCGTTCTGCTTGCCGAGCTCGATCAGCGCGTCCCGCTCCGGGTCGGAGTAGGCGTACTCGAAGTCGTCCCGACCCCACTTGATCTTGTACAGCGGCGGGCGGGAGAGGTAGACGTGCCCGGCCTCGACCAGCGGCCGCATGAAGCGGAAGAGGAAGGTGAGCAGCAGGGTGTTGATGTGCTGCCCGTCGACGTCGGCGTCCGCCATCAGGATGATCTTGTGATAGCGGAGCTTCTCGATGTCGAAGTCCTCGTGCACACCCGTGCCGAACGCCGAGATCAGCGCCTGGACCTCGTTGTTCTGGAGGATCTTGTCGACCCGGGCCTTCTCGACGTTGAGGATCTTGCCTCGGATCGGCAGGATCGCCTGGTACTCCGGGTTACGGCCGGACTTGGCCGAGCCGCCGGCGGAGTCACCCTCGACGATGAAGATCTCGCACTTGGTGGGGTCGTTGGACTGGCAGTCGCTCAGCTTGCCGGGCAGCGACGCGGTCTCCAGCAGACCCTTGCGGCGCGTCAGATCGCGCGCCTTACGGGCCGCCACGCGCGCGGTGGCCGCCTGGATGCCCTTGCGGATGATGTCCGCGGCCTCGTTGGGGTTGCGGTCCAGCCAGTCGTTGAGGTGCTCGTGCACCACCTTCTGAACGAAGGTCTTGACCTCGGTGTTGCCCAGCTTGGTCTTCGTCTGGCCCTCGAACTGCGGCTCGGCGAGCTTGACCGAGATGATCGCCGTCAGACCCTCGCGGATGTCCTCACCCGTGAGGTTGTCGTCCTTCTCGCGCAGCAGCTTCTTGTCGCGCGCATAACGGTTGATCAGACCGGTCAGCGCGGCGCGGAAGCCCTCCTCGTGGGTACCGCCCTCATGGGTGTGGATGATGTTCGCGAAGCTGTAGACACCCTCGCTGTACTGGGTGTTCCACTGCATCGCGAGGTCGACGGAGAGGTGCCGCTCCCTGTCCTCGGCCTCCACCGAGACCACCGTCGGGTGCACCAGCTCGCCCTTGCGGGAGTTGAGGTACTTCACGAAGTCGACGATGCCGCCCTCGTAGTGGTACCGCACCGAGAGCGGCTTGCCGTCCTCGTCCACGTGGTCCGGGCGCTCGTCCTTGAGCGAGATGGTCAGTCCCTTGTTGAGGAACGCCATCTCCTGGAAGCGCCGCGACAGCGTCTCGAAGCTGTACGTGGTGGTCTCGAAGATCTCGCCGTCGGCCCAGAAGGTGACCGCGGTGCCGGACTCTTCGGTGGCCTCGTGCTGGGCCAGCGGGGCGGTCGGCACGCCCTGCTTGTACTCCTGGGTCCAGCGGTAGCCGTCCGTGCGGACCTCGACCGCCACCCGCTGCGACAGCGCGTTCACGACGGACACACCCACGCCGTGCAGACCACCGGAGACCGCGTAGCCGCCGCCGCCGAACTTGCCGCCCGCGTGCAGCACCGTCATCACGACCTCGACGGCCGGCTTGTTCTCCGACGGCACGATGCCGACGGGGATACCGCGGCCGTTGTCGACGACGCGCACGCCGCCGTCGGCCAGGATCGTCACGTCGATGGTGTCGGCGTGACCGGCCAGCGCCTCGTCGACGGAGTTGTCGACGACCTCCTGTACGAGGTGGTGCAGACCGCGCTCACCGGTGGAGCCGATGTACATGCCGGGACGCTTGCGGACCGCGTCCAGGCCTTCGAGGACGGTGATCGCGCTGGCGTCGTACGACTTCTCCACCGCGGAGTCGCCCGTCGGACCGACAGGAACCCCCTCTTCAGTAGAAGCCGTGTTGTTCTCGTTGAGGTCGCCGGAGTCGGCCACGAAGCGCCCTTTCTGGCACAGCACAAGCCCTTCCGCGCCTGTAAGGGTCACCCCAGGAGGACAGGCGGGAGCGGCTGCGTCGTTCGACATGTTCCGCGAGTGGGCGGGATTGCTACCAGTGTACCGGTGGCACTGACACTCATGGGGGTTTGCAGGTACCTGAGTCGTCATGTGCCGCCCTGAACTGGCGTCCGCCGACTCCCCATATCCGAGAAGGGGCCTCAGGGCGCTCACGCGGGCACTCAGCGCTTCGGACTGTCAACCGGCGGCTACCGTGAGCGGAGTCTCATCCGCCTCACCCGTATACAGGCGTCTTGCGCAGGTCACCCATGGGGGCGGGGGCTCATCCGTAGGTGTCGCCGGGGCCCTTGCTGCCCGGTGCGCGCAGCGATCCGTAGCGCCGTGCCGGACCACCGGGGCCCAGCACCTTGATCACCTTTACGGTGCCGTGCCCCAGGTCCTCGTTGAGGCGGGCCACCAGCGTCGGGGCCAGCAGCCGCAGCTGCGTCGCCCACGCCGTCGAATCGCACTGCACCGTCAGCACGCGGGCGTCCTCGTCGTACTTCTGCGGCTCACAGTGCTGCGCCACCTCGGGCCCGACCAGCTGCGGCCAGCGCCCCATCACCCCGCCGACCGCCGCCGGGGTCTCCCAGCCGCGCTCCGTGATCAGCCGGTTGATCGCCGCACCGAGCGGCAGCGGATCGCGGCCGTCCGCGCGCGCCCCCGAGCGCAGGCCGCCGCGCCTGGCCTGCTTCTTCTGCTGCGCGGCCGCGCCCCGCGCCCGCGCCTGCTCCTTCGCGGCCACCAGCGCCTGACGGGCCAGATCCACCCCGGAGAGTTCCGGTGCCTTCGGCCGCTCGGGCTGCTCCTCGCTCACGGGGTCACCTTCTCCACGGCGCCGTCGGCCACCGCGTAGCGCGCCCCGGTCAGGATGCCCGGCACATCGTCGTCCACCGCGGCCGTCACCAGCACCTGCTCGCCCGGGGCCACCAGCTCCGCCAGCCGCTCACGACGGCGCGCGTCCAGCTCGGCGAAGACATCGTCCAGCACCAGCACCGGCTCGTTGCCCTCCGCCCGCAGCAGGTCGTACGAGGCCAGCCGCAACGCCAGCGCGTACGACCAGGACTCGCCATGGCTGGCGTAGCCCTTCGCCGGGAGCTGGCCCAGCTTGAGCACCAGATCGTCGCGGTGCGGGCCGACCAGCGTCACCCCGCGCTCGATCTCTCCCTTACGGGCCTCGCCGAGCGCCGCCAGCAGCACGCCGTACAGGTCCTCGCGGGTGGTGGCGTCGGCCATCGCCTCGCCCGCCGAACCGCGGTACTCCAGCGCCAGCGGACCGCCGCCCGGCGCCAGTTGGTCGTAGGCCTTGTCCGCGAGCGGGCGCAGCGTGGCGATCAGATCGAGCCGCTGCGCCAGCAGTTCGGCGCCCGCGCGGGCCAGATGCTGGTCCCACACGTCGAGGGTGGACAGATCCATCTGCCGGCCGCCGTGCCGCCGCGCCAACGCGGCGGTTTTCAACAGGGTGTTGCGCTGCTTGAGGACCCGGTCGTAGTCCGAGCGCACCCCGGCCATCCGCGGCGAGCGCGCGGTGATCAGCTCGTCCAGGAACCGCCGGCGCTCCCCCGGATCGCCCTTGACCAGCGCCAGATCCTCCGGCGCGAACAGCACCGTCCGCACGATCCCGAGTACGTCCCGCGGCCTGACCTGAGAAGACCTGTTGATCCTGGCGCGGTTCGCCTTGCCCGGGTTGAGCTCCAGCTCGATCAGCTGCTGCCGCTCGCCCTGAACGACCGCGGCCCGGACGATGGCCCGTTCCGCGCCCATCCGCACCAGCGGGGCATCCGAGGAGACCCGGTGGCTGCCGAGCGTGGCGAGATAGCCGACCGCCTCGACCAGATTGGTCTTGCCCTGCCCGTTGGGGCCCACGAAGGCCGTGACGCCCGGATCGAGCGGCACCTCGACCCGGGCGTACGAGCGGAAGTCGGCGAGGGACAGATGCGATACGTGCATGGCTGGGCGCCGACCTCCCCCGGCTGCTTCTTACTGTGGCTGACTGCTGCTTCTGGTTACTGCGGTGTGAGCGGTGTCCGCTACTTCTTGCTCTCGACCGCGTGGCCACCGAACTGGTTGCGCAGCGCGGCGATCATCTTCATCTGCGGGGAGTCGTCCTGACGGGACGCGAACCGCGCGAAGAGCGAGGCCGTGATCGCGGGCAGCGGCACGGCGTTGTCGATCGCGGCCTCGACCGTCCAGCGGCCCTCACCGGAGTCGGCGGCGAAGCCGCGCAGCTTCTCCAGGTGCTCGTCGTCGTCGAGCGCGTTGACGGCCAGGTCGAGCAGCCAGGAACGGATGACCGTGCCCTCCTGCCAGGAGCGGAAGATCTCGCGGACGTCCGTGACGGAGTCGACCTTCTCCAGCAGCTCCCAGCCCTCGGCGAAGGCCTGCATCATCGCGTACTCGATGCCGTTGTGGACCATCTTCGCGAAGTGGCCGGCGCCGACCTTGCCGGCGTGCACCGAACCGAAGTCGCCCTCGGGCTTGAGCGCGTCGAAGATCGGCTGCACCTTGGCGACATCGTCCTTGTCGCCGCCGTACATCAGGGCGTAGCCGTTCTCCAGGCCCCAGACTCCGCCGGAGACACCGCAGTCGACGAAGCCGATGCCCTTGGCCTTCAGCTCCTCGGCGTGCTTCTCGTCGTCGGTCCAGCGGGAGTTGCCGCCGTCCACGACGATGTCGCCCGGCGAGAGCAGCTCGGCCAGCTCGTCGATCGTGGACTGGGTGGCGGCACCGGCCGGCACCATGACCCAGACCACCCGCCGACCCTTGAGCTTGTCCACAAGCCCCTGGAGGCTGTTGACATCCGCCAGGTCCGGGTTGCGGTCGAATCCGATGACGGTGTGGCCGGCGCGGCGAATGCGCTCACGCATATTGCCGCCCATCTTGCCGAGACCGACGAGACCGAGCTCCATCAGAGACCCTCTTTGCACGTAGACGTTGCTGGTGTACCCGGGACCGAGCCTACGCCCGCAGGTCCGCGCACACCTGTGGGCTCAGCCGCTCATCAGGGCCCGGTCCGCCGGTCGCCACAAGGCCCGTGGCCTGGGCCGTTGTGCGGTGGCGGCCTACCGGACGGACCGGTGGACCGCCACCCGCGTGGCCCGCGCTCTCCCGGCCGTCAGCCCGACAGGCGCACCGGCATGATCAGGTACTTGTACGCGTCGTCCGCCTCGGCGTCCTTGGCCGGCCGGCCGCTCAGCAGCGCGGGCTTGGTCGAGGTCGTGAAGGACAGCTGCGCCACGGGGGAGTCGATGGCCGACAGGCCCTCCAGGAGGAAGCCGGGGTTGAAGGCGATCGAGATGTCGTCGCCGTCCAGATCCGCGTCGACCCTCTCCACAGCCTGTGCATCGTCGCTGGAGCCGGCCTCCAGGATCAGCACACCCTGCTCGAAGCTCAGCCGGACCGGGGTGTTCCGCTCGGCCACCAGGGCCACACGCTTGACGGCCTCGACGAACGGGGCGGTCTCGATCACGGCGACCGAATTGAACTCGGTCGGGAAGAGCGTGCGGTACTTCGGCAGGTCGCCTTCCAGCAGACGGGTCGTCGTCCGGCGCCCGGCACCCTCGAAACCGATCAAGCCCTCGCCCTGGCCCGAGCCGGACAGCGCCAGCGTGACAGTGTCGCCGCTGCTCAGGGACTTGGCGGTGTCCAGCAGCGTCTTGGCGGGGACCAGCGCGACCGCGGAGGCGTCCGGGCTCTCCGGCTTCCACAGGAACTCACGCACGGCGAAGCGGTAGCGGTCGGTGGAGGCCAGGGTGACCGTGTCGCCCTCGATCTCGATGCGTACGCCGGTGAGCACCGGAAGGGTGTCGTCACGGCCGGCGGCGATGGCTACCTGGGCGGCGGCAGCGGCGAAGACCTCACCGGGGACGGTGCCGGTGGCGGTGGGCATGGTCGGCAGGGACGGGTACTCCTCCACCGGAAGGGTGTGGAGGGTGAACCGCGAGGAGCCGCAGACGACGGTGACCCGTACACCGTCGGTGGAAATCTCCACCGGGCGGTTGGGGAGCGCACGGCAGATGTCGGCGAGCAGCCGGCCGGAGACGAGGACCGTGCCCTCCTCTTCCACCTCCGCGTCCACCGAGACCCGTGCGGAGACCTCGTAGTCGAAGCCGGAGAGGCTCAGCGTGCCGTCCTCCGTCTTCAGCAGCAGGCCCGCGAGGACGGGCACCGGCGGACGGGCCGGGAGGCTCTTGGCCGCCCAGGCCACTGCCTCCGCGAGTACATCGCGCTCCACCCGGATCTTCACCGGAAACCGCCTCCTGCTGTTGCTGGCTTTTCGCCCTGCTGGCCTTCGTCGTCGGCTGGGTTGCCGGAGACCAGTCTGACGCACGCCACCGGCAGTCGGTGCGGCTCGGGGTCAAGTCGACTCGGCCGAGGGCGGACACCCGGCGGCCAAGTTGTGCACAGGCCCCGTTTCCGAACGAGTTCCCCGGTAGATATCCGTGGTCGTAGTAGTAGGGGCTGTGGAAACCGTGGACAACCGCTTTTGCGCAGGTCAACGCGGATTTTTTGTCCACCGCCCCTGTGGGTGGAGGCCGTGGATAAGCGGGCGGTTCTGTGGACCGCCGAAAGTTCTGCACACCCGATGCACAGGAGACAGGTACTTCTCCCCAGTGCCATCCCCAGCTTTACCCACGTTCCCCACAGCCCAACCGACCACCTTGGTGTGACGGCTTTCACTCGGCCCGGTGAGGGCGGGTGTCGTGTTGCCGAACAGTGGACAGCGGTGTGGAGAAGCTGCGGATCGCTGGGGACAACAGCTGCTTGCCTGTGGGCGGGCGGTGGACAAGACGTCGGCCGCCCTGTGGACGAATCCTCTGTCCACACCCTGTGGAAGAAGGTTGGCCACAAATCCACATGCGGCTGACCTCCTCCGATGCCCCGTCAGTACACCGGCCTGTGGATCCCACAGGGATAACTTTCCCCTCCCCAGGATGTGGACGGAAGATTCTTGCCCAATCTGTGGAGAGAGGCCGTGTCCCGCCGCGGAATCGAACACAGCAGGCGCGCTCCACAGGTTTTGGATGGCGTCGGGGCGTCTCGGAGTGGTGGGTCGGGTGCCTCAAAGCGGGTCCGGGAGAGGTGCGTTCCGCGATCGGACGCGCTCGACGGGAGCGCGCAGGATGCCGCAGAGAGAGGCGGAGGGAGCGGGGAGCAGCCGGGAGAGGCGGTGCGGCCGGGGCGCTCGCCGGTCGGCGGTCCCCGTACGACGAAGGGCGCTCCGGGAGCGGATCCCGGAGCGCCCTGGGCGTCCTGTGGGCCGGCCTCAGCCGTTCTTGATGCGGTTGGTCAGCTCGGTGACCTGGTTGTAGATCGACCGCCGCTCGGCCATCAGCGCGCGGATCTTGCGGTCGGCGTGCATCACGGTCGTATGGTCCCGGCCGCCGAACTGCGCGCCGATCTTCGGCAGCGAGAGGTCGGTCAGCTCGCGGCACAGATACATGGCGATCTGGCGGGCGGTCACCAGGACCCGGCTGCGCGAGGAGCCGCACAGGTCGTCGATGGTCAGCCCGAAGTAGTCCGCGGTGGAGGCCATGATCGCGGTCGCGGTGATCTCCGGCGCGGCATCCTCGCCGCCGGGGATCAGATCCTTCAGCACGATCTCGGTCAGCCCCAGGTCCACCGGCTGCCGGTTGAGCGAGGCGAACGCCGTGACCCGGATCAGCGCGCCCTCCAGCTCACGGATGTTCCGCGAGATCCGGGACGCGATGAACTCCAGCACCTCCGGCGGCGCGTTCAGCTGCTCCTGGACCGCCTTCTTGCGGAGGATCGCGATCCGGGTCTCCAGCTCGGGCGGCTGGACGTCGGTGATCAGACCCCACTCGAAGCGGTTGCGCAGCCGGTCCTCCAGGGTGACCAGCTGCTTGGGCGGCCGGTCACTGGAGAGCACGATCTGCTTGTTCGCGTTGTGCAGCGTATTGAAGGTGTGGAAGAACTCCTCCTGCGTCGACTCCTTGCTCGCCAGGAACTGGATGTCGTCGACCAGCAGGATGTCCATGTCGCGGTAGCGCTTGCGGAACGCGTCCGCCTTGCCGTCGCGGATGGAGTTGATGAACTCGTTGGTGAACTCCTCCGAGCTCACATACCGCACCCGGGTGCCCGGATACAGGCTCCGCGCGTAGTGCCCGATCGCGTGCAGCAGGTGGGTCTTGCCCAGCCCCGATTCCCCGTAGATGAACAGCGGGTTGTACGCCTTGGCCGGCGCCTCGGCGACGGCCACCGCGGCGGCGTGCGCGAAGCGGTTCGAGGCACCGATGACGAAGGTGTCGAAGAGGTACTTCGGGTTCAGCCGCGCGGTCGGCTCACCGGGGCCGGTCGCCGGCGCGGGCTGCGCGGCGAGCGGACCGGGCGCACCGCTGGGCGCGGGAAGCATGGCGCCGGGGCCGGACCCGGGGTTGCCCGAGCGGCCGTGCCCACCGGGCTGGTGCTCGGAGAGGTCGCGGCGCGGCTGGTCGTACGGGGAGCGCGGACCGTCGGAGTGCTGCGGCGGACCGTTGCGGTCGGGCGCCTGCGGACGGTAGTCGTTCTGCCGCTGCTGATGCTGCGAGACATGGGACGACGGGGAGGCGTACGGGTCACGCTCGGGGTAGCCGCCGAGGTGCTGCTGCTGCCAGCCGTAGTCGTCGCGCGGACCCGGGGCCCCGCCCATCTGCGGCCAGCCGCCGGGCTCGTGCCGGGGCTGCTGATAGTCCGGGTAGGCGGGCCGGACGCCGGGCAGGTCCTCGCCCTGGCGCCCGTAACCCTGCCGGCTGTCGTGCCGGGACTCGTGCCGGGCTTCGTAGCCGTCGTACGCATCGTGCTGCTGCTGAGACTGATGTGTCTGCTGGTGGTGCTGCTGGGACGACTGGTGCTGAGGCGCCGGCGGCGTGGACTGCGCCGGAGGCTCCTCGGCGGAGTCGTCCACGGTGATCGCGATCCGGATCGGGCGGCCGCACTCATGGCTGAGGGCCTCGCCGATCAGTGGCGCCAGCTGGCCCTCGAGCACGGTCTTGGCGCGTTCATTGGGCACGGCGAGCAGCGCGGTGTCGGCGACCAGCGCCAGTGGCTGGGTGCGCCTGAGCCAGTCCTGGTGCGTGGGCTTGATGCCGTCGGCCTCCGCACGAAGGAGGTGATCGAGCACGCGGGGCCACACTGCGGCAAGATCGGCAGGTACATCAGCCACAGGGCACGCTCTCTCAGCAGTCCACGAATGTGTGATTCTCAGGACGGGCGGGAAGGAATCGAAGTTCAGCCACGGTAGTCAGGGCGGGCCTGGGGATTCAAGTTGTTGTCCACAGGCTGTGCATAGTGTGTCCTGACAAGGGGTCGGTGGGCGATGCCGAGGAGCCGGTTTGACCGGATGGCGTAGCCGCGCGTACCGTGACCAGGTCGAGTTGTCGATGGCTGCTGCCGCCTGCCTCCGATGGGCAAAGATCACGCTCGAAGTGATCGTGTAGCGGTGCACTTAGGCGTTGCGAGCTACTCGTGGGCGCACGGTGACAGCCAGTCGACGCCCCACATCTGTCTCTCCTGAGACAACAAGTATTCCTGGAGCCCCCGAGTGAGCAAGCGCACCTTCCAGCCGAACAACCGCCGTCGCGCGAAGACCCACGGTTTCCGTCTGCGCATGCGGACCCGTGCCGGCCGCGCGATCCTCGCGTCCCGCCGTGGCAAGGGTCGCGCCCGCCTGTCGGCCTGAGCAGCAACCTAGGTCCATGACGTGCTGCCTACCGAGTATCGGCTGAGGCGGCGCGAGGACTTTGCGACCGCGGTACGCCGGGGACGCAGGGCCGGGCGCCCGCTCCTTGTCGTTCATCTTCGCAGCGGTTCAACGGACCCGCACGGGTCGGGGGAAAGTGTTTCCCCGGCACGTGCGGGTTTCGTCGTGAGCAAGGCAGTGGGTAACGCTGTCGTGCGCAGCAAGGTCAAGCGCAGACTCCGTCATCTCGTGCGCGATCGGCTGGACCGGCTGCCCGCCGGTAGCCTGGTTGTCGTACGGGCCCTGCCCGGTGCGGGTGACGCGGATCACGATCAGCTGGCCCGCGACCTGGACGCCGCCTTCGAGCGGCTGCTGGGAGGGGCGCCGAGAGGCTGCAATCCCCCGGGGGCTGCGACCGACAGCAGCTGCCCCGCGGGCCCCCGGAACCCCGGACGGGACCCGGGAGGGAGCGCACAGTGAAGTACCCGCTGCTGCTTTTGATCAAGATTTATCAGTGGACCATCAGCCCCCTGCTGGGACCGGTCTGCAAGTACTACCCGTCGTGCTCGCACTATGGCTACACGGCCATCGACCGGCACGGCGCGGTGAAAGGGACTGCGCTGACAGCCTGGCGCATCCTGCGGTGCAATCCGTGGTCGCTCGGGGGCGTCGACCACGTCCCTCCCCGGAAGCGTCCGGTTTGGCATCAGCGGCTGAGGAGCCGCCTGGGCGGGCCCACCGTCCCTGAGCCTGTCGCCCAGCCCGAGACTCAGCCCAACGTCCAAGGAGCCTGATTCGTGGACACGATCCTCAGTCCCCTCTATATCGCTGTTTCCTGGATCATCGTCCAGTTCCACTCGTTCTATGGCCTCATCTTTGACAAGGACAGTGGCGCGGCGTGGGGTCTGTCCATCGTCTCGCTGGTGGTGCTGATCCGTATCTGCCTGATCCCGCTCTTCGTGAAGCAGATCAAGTCGACGCGGAACATGCAGGCGCTTCAGCCGAAGATGAAGGCGATCCAGGAGCGCTACAAGAGCGACAAGCAGCGCCAGTCCGAAGAGATGATGAAGCTCTACAAGGAGACGGGCACCAACCCGCTCTCGAGCTGTCTCCCGATTCTGGCCCAGTCGCCGTTCTTCATCTCGCTGTACCAGGTCCTGAACCACATCGCCCAGAACAAGGTGGTCGGTGTCATCGACCAGCCGCTTCTGGAGAGCGCGCAGAAGGCCCACATCTTCGGTGCGCCGCTGGCGGCGAAGTTCATGGACAGCGCGGAGAAGATCCAGAGCCTGGGTGCTTCTGTGGTCGACGTCCGCGTGGTCACGATCATCATGATCGTCCTGATGTCGGCGTCGCAGTTCTACACGCAGCGCCAGCTGATGACCAAGAACGTCGACCTCACGGTGAAGACGCCGTTCATGCAGCAGCAGAAGATGCTGATGTACGTCTTCCCCATCATGTTCGCCGTCTTCGGCATCAACTTCCCCGTCGGTGTTCTCGTCTACTGGCTGACCACCAACGTGTGGACCATGGGCCAGCAGATGTTCGTCATCCGTCGTAACCCGACGCCGGGCAGCAAGGCCTTCGAGGAGCGCCAGGAGCGGCTGCGGGCCGCGGGCAAGATCGTCGAGGCGCCGGCCGAGGTCGCTGCGAAGCAGGCCGCGGAGGAAGCGCGCCAGAACCGCCAGCAGCCCAAGCGCCAGACGAAGAGCAAGCGGCAGACCGGTGGTGCTCCGGCCGGCGGTGCGCAGAACCGTACGCGTGCCGGATCGGCGTCGGATGACTCGGGCTCCGGTGAGGGTGCGGCGAAGAAGCCTTCGCTGGAGAAGACGGACGCGCAGGACGGCAAGGGCAAGGGCGGCGCCTCCGGCTCCCGCACGACCAAGTCCGGACAGCGCAAGGGCCAGCAGCGCCCCAAGCACCCGACCAAGAAGTAAGAAGGAGTCCTTTCGTGACGGACACGACCCCTGCCACCAAGGGCACCGACACCCTGACCCGCCTGGAGCAGGAAGGCGAGATCGCGGCCGACTACCTCGAGGGTCTGCTGGACATCGCCGACCTCGACGGTGACATTGACATGGATGTCGAGGCCGACCGCGCCGCGGTGTCGATCATCAGCGACTCGACCAGCCGTGATCTCCAGAAGCTGGTGGGCCGCGACGGTGAGGTGCTGGAGGCCCTTCAGGAGCTGACCCGGCTGGCCGTTCACCGTGAAACCGGTGACCGCAGCCGTCTGATGCTGGACATCGCCGGCTTCCGGGCGCGTAAGCGTGAAGAGCTCTCGGAGATCGGCGCGAAGGCGGCGGAGGAGGCGAAGGGCACCGGACAGCCGGTGAAGCTCGACCCGATGACGCCCTTCGAGCGCAAGGTCGTCCACGACGCGGTGGCGGCGGCCGGGCTCCGGAGCGAGTCCGAGGGCGAGGAGCCGCAGCGTCGAGTGGTCGTCCTCCCGGCCTGACCGCTCAGCGCTCCCGTTTTTCTTTGGCCCCGTCTGCTCGCAGGCGGGGCCAAAAGTTGTCAGCGTTCTGTGTTATCCCGGGGCGTAACCCGGGTTCCCGGCAGAAGTAGCAGTCCAGAGGAAGGGCGGTTCCCGTGACGGAGGAAGCAGCGGAGCTCCCTCCTGCGCCGAAGGCGGCGGAGGAGGTATTCGGTGAGCGCTATGCGGAAGCCGTGCGGTACGGCGAACTGCTCGCCGACGCCGGGGTGAGGCGGGGGCTCATCGGCCCGCGTGAGGTGCCGCGGCTGTGGGAGCGGCATCTGTTGAACTGCGCGGTGCTCTCCGAGGTGGTGCCCGAGGGCGTCTCGGTCTGCGATGTGGGCTCGGGGGCCGGACTGCCCGGTATCCCGCTGGCGCTGGTGCGCCCGGATCTGAAGATCACGCTGCTGGAGCCGCTGCTGCGGCGTACGAACTTCCTTCAGGAGGTCGTCGAGCTGCTCGGGCTGGACCATGTCACGGTCGTGCGCGGGCGGGCCGAAGAGGTCATGGGCAAGCTCCCCCAGGTGCATGTGGTGACGGCGCGTGCTGTTGCCCCGCTCGACCGGCTGGCCGGCTGGGGCGTGCCGCTGCTCCGTCCCTACGGCGAGATGCTGGCGCTCAAGGGCGATACCGCTGAGGAGGAGCTCAAGGCGGCTCGGGCGGCACTGAGCAAGCTCGGTGTGGTGGAGACCTCGGTGGTGCATGTGGGCGAGGGCGTGGTGGATCCGCTGTCGACCGTGGTGCGCGTCGAGGTGGGCGAGAGCCCCGGCGGTGTGCGCTTTGCGGCCAAGCGGGCGAAGGCGGCGCGCGTGAGCCGTGCGTCGAGGGGGCGCCGGCGCTGAGGCTCTGCTGCCGGCGCGCGAGAAGTCGGCATCGGCATGAGGGGATTCCGTTCCGCGACAGCAGGACGGGCGAATTCCGTAAATGCCATCAAAACGACACAAGACGGAGTGTCGCGGCTCATTCAGGCGCGACGCTGGCATCGTGTTTCACGTGAAACGTCGTTCTCTGCTGCAAGGGATCATCGACCGTGGTCGTGCGGCCGCCGTGCCGCGCGACCGTAGACCCACAAGGGTCAGCGAAGTATCCACAGAAGTGGATTCGTCCACAGGAGAACGGACCTCACTGGTTCACGACACCGAAAGCATGGCAGGCTCTGAACATTGCGAGCCTGATGTCGAGGAGAGTGAATCCTTGCGGTCCGACGCCAACATCGCGGGACCGATGACCGATCCGGTCCCCGGTCCCCGTAGCGAGTCGTTCGGGGACGACGTTTCACGTGAAACGCCGCCCCCGATGGACGACACCCCGATCGGTCGTGCAGCTCAGCTTGCGGTGGAGGCACTTGGCCGCGCGGGTGAGGGGCTGCCCCGGCCTGAACAGACTCGGGTCATGGTGGTTGCCAACCAGAAGGGCGGGGTCGGCAAGACCACGACCACGGTGAACCTGGCGGCCTCCTTGGCCCTGCACGGTGCCCGGGTCCTGGTGATCGACCTCGATCCCCAGGGCAATGCCTCAACGGCACTGGGTATCGACCACCACTCCGAAGTGCCCTCCATCTATGACGTGCTGGTGGACAGCAGGCCCCTCTCCGATGTGGTGCAGCCGGTCGCTGATGTGGAGGGCCTGTTCTGTGCGCCCGCCACGATCGATCTGGCCGGTGCGGAGATCGAGCTGGTCTCGCTGGTGGCGCGGGAGAGCCGGCTGGACCGCGCCATCAAGGCGTACGAACAGCCGCTGGACTACATCTTCATCGACTGCCCGCCCTCCCTCGGCCTGCTGACGGTCAACGCTCTGGTCGCCGGCGCCGAGGTGCTGATCCCGATCCAGTGCGAGTACTACGCGCTGGAGGGGCTGGGACAGCTGCTGCGGAACGTCGATCTGGTGCGGGGCCATCTCAACCCCAAGCTCCATGTCTCGACGATTCTGCTCACCATGTACGACGGGCGCACCCGGCTTGCGTCCCAGGTCGCCGATGAGGTCCGCAGCCACTTCGGCCATGAGGTGCTCCGTACGAGCATCCCCCGCTCGGTGCGCATCTCCGAGGCACCCAGCTATGGGCAGACGGTGCTCACCTATGACCCGGGATCCAGCGGCTCGCTGTCCTATCTCGAAGCGGCCCGAGAGATCGCCTTGCGCGGGGTCCCGCAGACCGGGGGCCAGGGCCTCAGCGTCAACTATGAAGCACAGCACAGCATCTCGGAGGGGAATCAGTGAGTGAACGACGTAGAGGCCTGGGCCGTGGGCTCGGTGCGCTGATCCCCGCAGCACCGCAGAGCACGGATCATGCCGGACCCGCAGGACAGGGAGCGACATCACCGTCGTCCGTACCGGTCCTGGCCCCGGAGCGTGGGGTGGCGGCCGCCAAGGTGACGTCGCTGCCGGCGCACGGTGTTTCACGTGAAACGGAAGCACCGGCCGCGACGGAGACGGCGGGTATCTCGGAGGTGGCCGGCGCGCACTTCGCCGAGGTGCCGCTGGACGCGATCAAGCCGAACCCGCGGCAGCCGCGTGAGGTCTTCGACGAGGACGCCCTGGCCGAGTTGGTCACCTCCATCAAGGAGGTGGGCCTGCTCCAGCCGGTGGTGGTCCGTCAGACGGGGCCGGGGCGGTATGAGCTCATCATGGGTGAGCGCCGCTGGCGGGCGTGCCGTGAGGCCGGACTGGAGAAGATTCCCGCGATCGTCCGGGCCACGGACGACGAGAAGCTGCTGCTCGATGCGCTTCTGGAGAACCTCCACCGGGCCCAGCTCAACCCGCTGGAAGAGGCAGCCGCCTATGACCAGTTGCTGAAGGACTTCCAGTGCACGCATGACGAGCTGGCCGACCGGATCGGGCGTTCGCGCCCGCAGGTCTCCAACACGCTGCGACTGCTGAAGCTCTCGCCGTCTGTGCAGAAGCGGCTTGCCGCGGGTGTGCTCTCCGCGGGCCATGCCCGTGCCCTGCTCTCCGTGGAGGACTCGGAGGAGCAGGACCACCTGGCGCGCCGCATCGTCGCGGAGGGACTCTCGGTCCGTTCCGTCGAGGAGATCGTGACGCTCATGGGGTCGACCCCCAAGGGCGCGAGCAAGGCCAAGGGGCCGCGTGCCGGCACCCTGGTCTCCCCCGCGCTCACGGGCCTCGCTTCCCGGCTGTCCGACCGCTTCGAGACCCGGGTGAAGGTCGACCTGGGACAGAAGAAGGGAAAGATCGTCGTTGAGTTCGCCTCGATGGACGATCTGGAGCGCATTCTCGGCACCCTCGCCCCGGGTGAGGGCCGTGTCCTGGGCCAGTCCCTGGCCGAGGAGAACGACGAAGAGGAGTGAGCTGACGATCTCGGCTCCCGGGCGGGCCGTGTTCCGGAGCCCTTACCGGAACACGTGCCCGCCCTTTGCGCTCTTGCGGTACCCGCGCCCGTAAAGGGTGGATACGATGCGTTCGGGTATGGCACGCATCCATGTGGAGACATCTCACACCGAGGAGAGGCCATGCGATCGGTGAGCCGCACCGGACTGCTGGCAGCGGGCTTCGGTCTCGCAGCCGTCGGAGGGTTCGTTGGTGGTCTGCTCAGAGAGCAGGTGGCGCTGACGGCGCTGCGAGGTGTGGCAGGCGAGGAAAGCGAGGACCTGAGTTCATGGGCCGTCGGCTCGTACCGCTCACGCTGGACAACCTTCCGGACCTCCCCAAGCGCTGCCGCTCCTGTGTCTTCTGGGAGCTCGACCCCGTCAGCGGCGAGGCCGCGGTAAAAGCGGGTCGCCCTGAGCTCGAGAAGGAAGCCTGGATCTCGGCAGTACTGCTGGAGTGGGGGTCCTGTGGGCGGGTGGTCTATGTCGATGAGGTGCCGGTCGGGTTCGTGATGTACGCCCCGCCGGCTTATGTGCCGCGCTCCACGGCCTTCCCCACCAGCCCGGTCTCACCGGACGCGGTGCAGCTGCTGACGGCGTGGCTGATCCCCGGCTATCAAGGGCAGGGGCTGGGGCGGGTGATGGTCCAGACGGTCGCCAAGGACCTTATCCAGCGCGGCTTCAAAGCCATCGAGGCCTTCGGAGATGCCCGGTGGAGTGAGCCGGCCTGTGTGCTGCCCGCCGATCATCTGCTCGCGGTGGGCTTCAAGACCGTGCGTCCCCACCCCCGCTTTCCTCGACTGCGGCTTGAGCTGCGTACCACGATCTCGTGGAAGGAAGATGTGGAGCTGGCGCTCGACCGCTTGCTGGGAGCTGTCCAGAAGGAACCCGCACTGCGACCGCTGTAGCGCCGAGCCGATGTTTCCCGTGAAACAGAGAACGGGCCCGCCCCCTCGTGGGGACGGGCCCGTTTCCCGTGAAACGTGGCGGCGTGGCTCAGCCGAGGAAGTCCGCCAGGTCGCGCTCGATCGCGGCCTTCGGCTTGGCACCGACGATGGTCTTCACGACCTCGCCGCCCTGGTAGACGTTCATGGTCGGGATCGACATGACGCCGTACTTGGCGGTGGTGGCCGGGTTCTCGTCGGTGTTCAGCTTGGCGATGACGATCCCGTCGTGCTCGGCGGCAATCGCCTCCAGGGAGGGGGCGATCTGGCGGCACGGGCCGCACCAGGTGGCCCAGAAGTCCACGAGAACGGGCTTGTCGCTCTTGAGGACGACCTCTTCGAAGTTGTCGTCCGTGACGGTCACCGTGGCGCCGGCCATGGGAATCTCCTTACTGGGTGGGTGGTGGGAAAGCTGGGTGCGCGGGTCAGGCGGCGGGGGTCTTCTCCGGCTCGGGCGTCGACTCGCCGTCCGACAGCGCGGCGAGGAACCGCTCGGCGTCGAGGGCGGCGGAACAGCCCGTGCCGGCCGCGGTGATCGCCTGACGGTAGGTGTGGTCGACAACGTCGCCGGCGGCGAAGACGCCCGTCAGGTTGGTGCGCGTGCTGGGGGCGTCGACCTTGAGGTAGCCGTCGTCGTCGAGGTTCAGCTGGCCCTTGAACAGCTCGGTCCGCGGGTCGTGGCCGATCGCGATGAAGAGGCCGGTGACGGGGAGCTCGGAGGTCTCGCCGGTCTTGAGGTTGCGCAGCGTCAGACCCGAGAGCTTGCTCTCGCCGTGGATCTCGGCGACCTCGCTGTCCCACACGAACTTGATCTTCGGGTCGGCGAATGCACGCTCCTGCATCGCCTTGCTGGCTCGCAGGGTGTCGCGGCGGTGGACGACCGTGACCGACTTGGCGAAGCGGGAGAGGAAGGTGGCCTCCTCCATCGCGGTGTCGCCTCCGCCGATGACGGCGATGTCCTGGTCCTTGAAGAAGAACCCGTCGCAGGTGGCGCACCACGAGACGCCGCGACCGGACAGCTCGTCCTCACGGGGCAGGCCGAGCTTGCGGTGCTGGGAGCCGGTGCTGACGACCACGGTCTTCGCGCGGTGCACATTGCCGGCGGTGTCGGTGACGGTCTTGATCTCGTCGGAGAGATCGACCGCGACAATGTCGTCCGGCACCAGCTCGGCGCCGAAGCGCTCCGCCTGGGCACGCATGTTGTCCATGAGGTCCGGCCCCATGATGCCGTCGCGGAAACCGGGGAAGTTCTCCACGTCGGTGGTGTTCATCAGGGCGCCTCCGGCGGTGACGGCACCTTCGAAGACCAGCGGCTTCAGGGACGCGCGGGCGGTGTAGAGCGCTGCGGTGTAGCCCGCGGGCCCGGAGCCGATGATGATCACGTTGCGGACGTCGCTCACGGGTGTCTTCCTTGTCTCTGCCGACTGCTTGCTGGGGCTCTCGGTTCTCTCACCCCACCCAACGGATCCTACGGGGCGAGCATTCCCGGAGTGTCACAGCGCACTTCTCGTCGCTCAGTCTCGCTGGAACGAGTGCGACAGCAGAACCCTTCCGGGAGCCGGTGGTGTGGCAGAGACGCATGAGGAAGCGATGACATACGCAGAGACGCGCTGGGGATCGGTCGGATGCGGCAGCACCACGAGGTAGGCGTCCTTGCCCTGGTAGCGGGTGTGGCTGGTCGCCAGCGGAGTCTCCGGACGGGCGGTGCCATGGCGGACGCAGGACGGAATGGTGTCGGCGCTGCCGCTCATCGGGGTGTCGGGGGAGCTCCGGGTCCCGATGCCGGGGGACTTGTGCCCCTTCGACGTCAGCAGTTCGTCCACATGTGATTCGAGACTCGCCGCGGTGAGGGCACCCGCTTCGCCGGTCTTCTTCTCGGGGGTGGCGGTGGTTCGGTCCTGTTTGCTCGCCTGGGTGCCGTCGAGAGCGGCGTTCTGAATGAGCAGGCCGCCGAAGCTGAAGACGGCCGCGGCCGCCGCGGTGCCGAGCAGAATCCGTGGCCAGCGCCGCGCACGGGACGCACGGCCGGCAGGCGTCTGCCGTCCCGGTCCCGAGGAGCCCCGGGGGCGTCCGGCGGGCCGGGCGGCCGGTGCCCCTCGGCGAGGTGTCTCTTCGTCGGTTTCACGTGAAACCACGACGGGGACGGTGGCTGTTTCACGTGAAACCTGAGCTGTGGCGACAGGAGTGGTGGCGTCCAGCAGCGCTTCGGCGGCGAGGGCGGCATCGATGCGACCGGCGACATCGGCAGGCATCCGCAGCGGGCCGGGGAGCGTGCCGAGCAGCGACCGGATTTCCTCCAGGGACGCATAGACGTCGTCACACAGGGGACAAGTGGCTAGGTGGTCGCGCAGTTCTGTGGTGCGCGAGGGAGAAAGCAGCCCGTCCGTGAGCTCGGAGATTTCGGAGACCTCCGGGTGCTCACCTGTGGGGTGCTCACCCGTGCCGGTTGTCGACGTCACGCTCGCCCACCTCCGCCCTTCACGGCACCTGTGTCCTTCGGCCCTGCCGTCGGTGGGACGGATGTCCCCTGCGCCCGGTTCCTTCCCCCGCTCACGGGTTTGCTATCCCCGTTGTCAGCGCGCAGATGGGTGACCAAGGGCAGGAGCCGAGCCCGGCCCCGTGCGCAGCGGCTTTTCACCGTTCCGGTCGGGATATCGAGGATCGACGCGGCCTCCGCGACGGGGTAGCCCTGCATATCGACGAGGACGAGCGCGGCCCGTTGTTCTTCGGGAAGGGTGCGCAGGGCACTGAGCAGCTCCCGGTGCAGATCCTGGCGCTCGGCGGGTGCCGCGGCGGATTCCTCGGGCTCCAGCAGCTGCTCCAGCCGCTCGGTCTCGGCGATGGGTGAGGTGCGCCGCGAGGCGGCCTTGCGGGCCCGGTCCAGACAGGCATTGACCGTGATGCGGTGCAGCCACGTGGTGACCGCGGACTGACCGCGGAAGGTGTGCGCCGATCGGTAGGCGGAGACCAAGGCGTCCTGCACGGCATCGGCGGCCTCTTCGCGATCCCCCAGGGTGCGCAGCGCCACCGCCCAGAGCCGGTCGCGATGGCGCCGGACTATCTCCCCGAAGGCATCGGGGTCACCGGCGACATGGCGAGCGATGAGGTCTTGATCACTAGAGTCCTCCAGCAGACCCACCCATGCCCCCTCACCTAGCGCCGACTCCTGGGAATCTTGCCCCCTGTGGGACATCGGCGTAAAGATCGCCAACCTGCTGCTACCTGACGTAAGGGTCTCCTGACGTGCAGCAACAATGCGTCACTGTTCATCGTAGGCAGGTGCGTGGAGAACCACTACGGAACTCATTGACTCATGGACAAGTGACCTTCTTGCCCGAGAGCGCCAAATGATGCGTTGCTGCTTTTGCTTCTCAGGGGAGTGCTTCTCAGGTGCCGCTTTTGACCTTGAGAGTGGGCTGCCCGCCGACGGGCGTGATCGCTGGTCCGGGTCGACTTGCGCCGCGAAAGGGCTGGAGTCGTACGAAAAAGGCCTGATGGCCTGCTGATTCTTCAGCAGGCCATCAGGCCTTGGTGGGCTAGTTGCGGCCCTGGGTGTCCTGGGCGACGACGAAGTGCTTGCCGCAGTCGCCGCCGAACCTCCACGTTCCGCGGCCGGTCCACGCGCCGTAACGCATCAGCCTGGTCTGCCACACGAAGTCGCCCCGCCGGCCCAAAGGCTGACGGGGCGTTCTCGACCTCGTATTTCCACGGTTTCCCGGTGCGCTGAGTTAATGCTGGTGAGTCAGCTGAAGATTTTGATTTCTGAAATACCGCCGCGGAACCAATCCGATGCTCCATCAGAGGCAAGCTTCGTGATGTGGACCAGGACATAGCGGGACTTCACCGACTGGTCCAGCTTCACATCCAGCTTGTCGCCGGCTTCTCCCAGCTTGGAAATGCGTTGGGAGAAGTCACCGAGTGTGGTCGGATTCGCTGCGGAGGATGCTGCTGCGCGGATTTCTACGGTCTGGCCTGGCCGATACATGGTGGCCTGTATCCCGGAGATGTCCTTGGTGCTCCCGAGGTCCACGATGATCCCGCTGCCATCTGCACGCGTCGGCAGGTTCCCGAAGTTGGGCCAGCCCTTGAACCGTCCTGTCACCCAAGCAGTACTCGGACTGCCGTCCGTGACATTGTGAGCGTCTTCCTCCTTGAAAGGCTCGGCCAGGGGCGAGAACTCTGTGGCGCCCTTGACTGAGAGCGCCTTTCCTGTGTGCTTCTTCGGACCGCCGGCCGGCTGTGAGTTCCCCGGGGCGTCCTGGTCTTTCTCCCGCTTCAGCAGGGTGTCCGCCAGCTGCCAGCTGCCCAGTCCCAGTGCCGTGATGAGCAGAGCGGAGACGGACCACTTCAGGGCCCGCCCGGTGCGGCTCTGGAGCGGGGGCGGCGGAGTGGGGACCGGCTGCGTCGCCCGGGTCGCCTGTGCGGCGCCCGACGACTGCCGGTAGCTGCCCTGCTGGTAGCCCGTGCGCTGGTACGGCGGAGGCGTGGAGAAGGTGGTCTCCGGGGGCCGGATGCGGGGCATGGCCGCGACGGCCTTGGCCAGCTCCTCCGGGGTGGTGCACGCCGGCTCCTGGCGGGAGGCCGTCGCGCCATCGTTGATCAGCGCGCGCATGGCCAGCTCGGAGAGCCCGCGATGCACGCCGGCCCGCACCTGGTCGGGCGCGATCAGCCCGACGCCCTTGGGCAGGCCGGTGAGGCCATGGGCGTCGTTCTCGTACGGCCAGCGCTGGGTCAGGGCTGCGTACAGCAGCGCACCGATCGCCTCGGTGTCGGCGCGCTGCGGGGACTCGCAGGTGATGCCGCGCAGTGCCGCCATGACGGCCAGGCCGCGGATGCGGTACTGCCCGGACTCCGTACGCAGCACCGAGCCGGGGGTGATCCGCAGATGGGAGAGACCCTCGCGGTGCGCGGCGGCCATGGCCTGGGAGACCTGGCTGACGAGCTGGTAGGCGTCGTGTGGCTCCAGCGGGCCGTTGGCGAGCACCGTGGTGAGCTCGGTGGCGTCCGGCAGCCATTCGTGGACGACGTAGACGAGGTCGTTCTCCTCGACGGCGTCCAGGACCTGGACGAACCGGGGGTCGCCGAGCAGAGCCGACGAGCGGGCCGCGGACAGCACCGGCCGGCCTCTGGGATGGTCGGCGGGCAGGATATGCACGCCGACCGCGCGGCGCAGCTTCTCGTCGACCGCACGCCAGCTGCTGAATCCGTCCAGACGGGTGACGCACTCTTCGAGGCGGTAGCGTCTGGCAAGCTTGTGGCCGCTGTGCAGTTCCGGTGGCTGGGCTTCGATCGCCTCGGCACGCTCCTCATCGGTGCCTGCGGCGTCCTGTTCCCTGCCGGATACCTTCTCGGCCTTAGCACCGTCGTCCGTGGCCTTACCCGCCTTGGCGGTCAGCGGTTCCTCACCGCTCGTGTCAGCCACGTCGACGGCAGCCGTGCTCCGTTCCGCCACCGTCGTTCCTGCCTCCCCATCCGTTGCAGGCTCAATGAGCCAAGACAATTGTGCCCACAGTCCGCCACTATGCACGACACACGGTGGCAGTCGATGGTTGTGCTCAACTAACGTCCAAGCTTCGACCGGACCATGCCGACCAGGGCGTTCAGTTCCTGGATGCGCATTTTGCGTGCGGCGACGTAGAACACGCCCAGAAGTGCGCCGATGCCGGCGATCAAAGCGGTGATCGACCCGAGGAATCCGCTGCCGAGTGTCTGCATGATCCCGTACACCGCGGCCCCCGAGATGATCGTGGCCGGGATGCTGGCGCCGGCCAGCCGCGCGTAGGTCCGGACGACATGGGCGGTGTCGAGATCGCCGTCCATGCGCTTGCTCAGCCGGCGCCAGGCCACCCCGACGCCGATGATGTACGCCAGGCCGTAGGACGCCGCCATGCCGACCACGGCCCAGCGGGCGGGCAGGACCAGGAAGCAGAGGCCGGAAGCCGCCGCGTTGACGGCGGCGACGATCACCGTGTTGTAGAAGGGGGTGCGGGTGTCCTCGTACGCGTAGAAGGCGCGCAGGACGACGTACTGCACCGAGAACGGGATCAGGCCCACACCGAAGGCCATCAGCATGTAGCCCATCGGGACGCCGGCGCCGGACGAGCCGTAGACCAGCGTGCACAGCGGGATGCCGAGGGAGAGGAAGCCGAAGGAGATCGGGACGATGGCGACGGCGGAGGTGCGCAGGCCCTGCGAGATGTCGTCGCGGACGGCTCCGGTGTCACCGTCGTGTGCGGACCGGGCCAGCCGCGGCAGCAGCGCCGCCATCACGGAGACGGTGATGATCGCCTGCGGCATGTTCCAGATCAGCTGGGCGCTGGCGTAGGAGATGAAGCCGGTGCCCGGGTGGCCCTGGTCGTTGGCGGTGTTGCCGGCCCAGGTGGAGAGCTGGGTGACGACGAGGACGCCCGCCTGGTTGGCGAGCACGAACAGCACCGTCCACTTGGCGAGCTTGGCGGCCTTGCCCAGGCCGTGGCCGCGCCAGTCGAAGCGGAGCCGGAGCTTGAAGTCGGCGTCGCGCAGATACGGGATCATCGCCAGCGACTGGACGACGAGCCCGAGGAGGGTGCCGATGCCCAGGAGCCGGATGCCCTCGTCGGGGATCGTGGTGACGCCGATGTGCGAGGTCTCCGCCGAGCCGTAGACCCAGATGAACAGGCCGAAGGTGGCGATCATGACGATGTTGTTGAGGACCGGGGTCCACATCATCGCGCCGAAGCGGCCGCGGGCGTTGAGGATCTGGCCCATCACGACGTGCAGACCCATGAAGAAGATTGTGGGCACGCAGTAACGGGTGAAGGCGACCGCGACCTCGTTGGCCGCCGGGTCGCGGGAGATGTCGAGGGAGACCAACTTCACCAGCAAAGGCGCCGCGAAGACCGCCAGCACCGTGAGCACGCCGAGGATCACCATGACCAGCGTCAGCAGCCGGTTGGCATAGGCCTCGCCGCCGTCGTCGTCCTCCTTCATCGCGCGCACCAGCTGCGGGACGAAGACGGAGTTCAGACCGCCGCCGATGGTCAGGATGAAGATCATCGTCGGAAGCTGGTAGGCGACCTGCCAGGAGTCACCGAGCACCGCGCCGCCGAGCGCCGCGACGATCAGTGCCGAGCGGACGAAGCCCGTGAGACGCGACACCATCGTGCCGGCGGCCATCACCGCGCTGGACTTGAACAGACCGCCGGACCGGCCGGCGGCGGGCTTGCCGGCCGCCGCCACGGGGGCGGGCTCCGGCGTCGGCGCGGGCTGCTGGGGCACGGCCTCCGGGCCGGGCGCCGCACCGGCCGCCGCGGGGCCCGGAGGCACCGGAGCGGGCTGCTGGGGCTCGTAGTGCTGCTGGTCCCGGTAGAGATGCGCGAAGGCATCGGACTCCGGACGCTCGCCGGCGGCCTGGGTCCGGAGGCTGTCGAGGCCCAGGAACTGTGTCGTTTTGTCGGCCTCGCCGTACGGGAGGTCGGCGGTCGGACCCCGCTGCTCGGGCGGCGGGGACGGAGCCCACCGCTGCGGGTCGGGCGTGTGACGGCCCGCGGGAGGCTGCTGGTAGAGCGGGGGCGCGGGCTGTCCCGGGGGCGGCGGTGGGTGCGCCGCGCGGTCGTAGCGCGCCTCGGTCACCGGGTCCTGAGCGGTCGGGTCCTGGGCGCGGTACGGATCGTTGCGGTAGGCGTCCTGGACGTAGGGGTCCTGGTCCGCGGGCAACGGGGGCGTCGGAGGGACCGGGCCCGTGGGGTCGCCACTGGCGCCCCGGCCCCGGTCACCGTCATACGGCGCATTCATCGCTGCCCCACCTCATCCGTCGCCGGCCATCCGGCCCCGCCAACTATCAACGGTCCACTTTCTCACCTGAGCCGGACGGGTCGGAGCTTTCCGATCCGGTGTCCGGGCTGGGGTCACTCGGCTGCTCGGGCTCGTCGCCGTCCGTGCCGCCGTTGTCGCCGTCCGTACCTGTGTCACCATCGGGCCCCTCGTCGTCGGACCCGCCCTCGGTGCGCCGGGCGGTCGCCCGCTTGCGCTGAAGGTAGATCCGCACGCCGGCGAGGACGAGCAGCAGCACACCGCCGGCGATGACGAGCATCACCGTGGCGGTGATCTCCGTGACGTTCACCTGGAACGTCATGCGGTCACCGTAGGGCTTTCCGTCCGCCGTGTAGAGCTGGGCGGTCACCCAGGCCCGGCCGTTGGCGTTCGCCGTGGTGGCGAACTTGAACGACTGGCTGTGGCCGCCGTCCACCGTGATCTGCTGCGCCTTGCCCACGTCCAGTCGGTTGGGCTGGGACGAGGTGAGCTTCAGCGTCATGTCCTTGACGCCCTGGACCAGGTTGTTCTGGACCGTCACCGGAATCGTGGCGCTGCGCCCGGAGAGCGTCGCCCCCGACTTCTGGATCAGGTGCACCTTCTTGGTCAGACCGTCGAGGTAGCTGCGTACGGAGCGCCGGAAGCTCGCGGCACCGGCGGTGTCGCCGCGCCACTCCGTCGACATCTCCCGCATTATGGCGCTGCCGAACGGGGTCACCACACGCTCCGGCTGGGCCAGGATCACGCGGTAGTCGTCCAGTGCGGCCTGGGTGCCCCGGATCTGGCGGAAGGCGGAGGTGGGGAGCTCCTGCCGGCGCAGCGAGGACGGGTAGGCGCCGCCGCTCGGCACCCGGCGGGTGGCCGAGGGGTCGGGCTTGGCCTTGGCCGCCTTGCCGAGGCTCAGCGGCTGGCTCCAGCGTCCGGAGTCGTCCAGCGTCCGCAGCGCGGTGGCCATGGCGTGGGCCTGGCTGACCGACGGCATGCGCTGCGGCGCGACGACGACGCTGCGCTGCCGGCCGGGGTCCTCCAGGCTGATCATCTGGGTCTGGGCGAGGAAGTCCTGGACCGCGTGGGCGGAGTTTCCGGCCTTCGACATATCGCCTTCGAAGGCCCGGGAGAGCTGTGCGTCCGCGACGACCGCGGTGTTGCCGCCGCCGATGGGGCGGGCCGCCGTCGGGGTGTAGGACAGTCCCCCGGTCTCCCGCAGGCTGTCGCTGCGGGTGATCACATTGTGCGCTCCGGCCGAGGTCGCGACGTCCACGACCGAGGAGTCGATCGCACCGTCTACGGGCCAGGCGAAGTCCGTGCGCGGCTTCACACCGAGGATCGTGTCCACGGTCTTCTCGGCGAGGTCGGTGGCCGGGCCGAGGTGGCTGAGCGCGCTGGGCACGTGCTTGCCGTGGTGGGCGAGCGAGGCGAGGTCGGGGTCGGCGAAGGGCAGCGCGACGACCTCATGCGCCTTGGCCGCGTCTTCGAGCTCGTGCAGCCACTGCTTGGCGACCGCCTGGTTCTTGCCCATGGGCCCGTCCGGGCCGTTGACCCGGTACGACTTGGTCATCGCGTCGACGGTCGCGAGCAGATCAGGGTCGATGACGTAGGTCACCGGCAGGTTCTTGCTGAGCGCGACCATCTGCTGGAGCCGGCCGCCCGGTGCGAGCTCGGCGGCGAGGTCGTCGTTGCGGAAGACCGGCGTCTGCTGGGCGTCGGCGTCGGTCTCGGCGGTGAGGTGGGTGGAGGAGATCAGCGGCCACATGTACGTGAGCTGCGGCTTCTTCTCGGCGTCGGCCTCCTGCCAGGGCAGCAGCGTCCGGTCGAAACCGAGGACCTGGCTGTAGGACGAGGCCTGCGAGCGCCCTGACACGGAGACACCGAGCTGGTACACACCGTTCTCATCGAGACGGAGGTCCTTGACGGGCACGCTGAGCGTAAAGGTGCGGCTGACACCAGGCTCCAGCTTGCCGATCTTCTTCGCGCTGCCCTTGATCTCCTCGCCGTCCGCGCCGGGCACATAGCCGGTGCGACGCGACACATTGTCGATGGAGCTACGGCCGCCGAGCGCGTCCCCACGGTGCATGCCGAGATGCGCGTCGGTGATCGTGCCGCGGCCGTCGTTGGTCAGCGTCCCGGAGACAGTGACCGAGTCGCTCTTGGAGGGAGCGGACGGGGACATCGAGTCGATGGTGACGTCGACCGTGCGGGAGCCCGTCGGGGCCGCCTGGGCGGTGGGGACGTGCGGAACCTGAAGCAGGCCCACGAGCAGGAGCAACCCAGTGAGCAGCGTCACGGTCCTTCGCAGCCATCGACCACGCGGCCGTTCAGTCCCCTGGAACCCTGCCGCCTCGGCCACGCGCTCGTCCGTCCCTCGTCGTCGTCAGTGGTCGTCGGAATGTGCGTCCACGAATGGTAACGAGGCCCGCCGCGCCGGAGTGCCAGGGACTGCTCCACATGATCGCGGCGCGGAGACCCGGGTGCCCGGCCTGACCCCTTTATTACGTGGCGCCCCGCGCTGCGCGGCCACGTACCCTGTTTTGTTGTGCCGAACGCCAACAATGACCTCCCCGCCCCGCTCGCCGAGCAGACACCGCAGTCGACGAACGCGCTGAACCATGTCCAGCGCCGCGCTGTGAGCGAGCTGCTGCGGGTTTCCCCCGTCGCGGATGACCTGGCCCGTCGATTCCAGGAGGCCGGGTTCACACTTGCCCTGGTCGGCGGCTCGGTCCGGGACGCGCTGCTGGGGCGGCTCGGCAACGACCTGGACTTCACCACCGATGCCCGCCCTGAGGACGTTCTGAAGATCGTCCGGCCGTGGGCGGACGCGGTCTGGGAGGTCGGCATCGCCTTCGGCACCGTCGGCTGCAAGAAGGACTCCTTCGACATCGAGGTCACGACCTACCGGTCCGAGGCGTACGACCGCACCTCCCGCAAGCCCGAGGTGTCGTACGGCGACTCCATCGAGCAGGATCTGGTGCGCCGGGACTTCACGGTGAACGCCATGGCGGTGCTGCTCCCGCAGAAGGAGTTCGTCGACCCGCACGACGGTCTGGAGGACCTGGCAGCGCAGGTGCTGCGGACGCCGGGGACGCCGGAGGAGTCGTTCTCCGACGATCCGCTGCGGATGATGCGCGCAGCCCGCTTCGCCGCCCAGCTGGACTTCGAGGTGGACCCCGCAGTCTTCGCCGCGATGAAGGCGATGTCGGACCGCATCGAGATCGTCTCCGCGGAGCGCGTACGGGACGAGCTGAACAAGCTGCTCCTGGCGGCGCACCCGCGCGAGGGACTGCGGCTGCTGGTCGATTCGGGCCTGGCCGGCCATGTCCTGCCCGAGCTGCCCGCACTGCGGCTGGAAAGTGATGAGCATCACCGTCACAAGGACGTCTACGAGCACTCGCTGACGGTGCTGGAGCAGGCGATCGACCTGGAGGAGAACGGGCCCGATCTCGTGCTGCGGCTGGCGGCGCTCCTCCACGACATCGGCAAGCCCCGGACGCGGCGCTTCGAGAAGGACGGCCGGGTCTCCTTCCATCACCACGAGATGGTGGGCGCGAAGATGACCAAGAAGCGGATGACCGCTCTGAAGTACTCCAACGACCTGGTGAAGGACGTCTCACGGCTGGTGGAGCTGCATCTGCGCTTCCACGGCTACGGGACGGGAGAGTGGACGGACTCCGCGGTCCGTCGCTATGTGCGGGACGCCGGTCCGCAGCTGGAGCGGCTGCACAAGCTGACCCGCTCGGACTGCACGACCCGCAACAAGCGCAAGGCCGGTGCCCTGTCGCGCGCCTATGACGGGCTCGAGGAGCGCATCGCGCTGCTGCAGGAGCAGGAAGAGCTGGAAGCGATCCGCCCGGACCTGGACGGCAACGAGATCATGCAGATTCTGGGCATCGGCCCGGGGCCCGAGGTCGGCAAGGCGTACAAGCAGATGCTGGAGCTGCGGCTGGAGCACGGGCCCATGGAGCGGGAGGCGGCGGTCGCTGCGCTGAAGGAGTGGTGGGCCGCTCAGAGCTGAGCGTGAAACGTGCGGTGTTTCACGTGAAACAAGGAGCGGTGTTTCACGTGAAACACCGCTCCTTTGTCTTCCGGCGCGTCCGGCGCGCGCTACTTCACCGTGGTCAGGCAGAGCACCATGCGGGTGCTGCCGCTCCTGCGACGGTGCACGTCCTTGACGTAGGCCGACTCTCCCTCGGAGCACACCGTCGGGTCCGTGGTGTCGTTGTGCACGGTGCTCACCTTGTAATCGGCTTCCGAGCTGCCGCAGTCCACCACCTTGAGACCGTCGTCGAGTGAACTGCTTGACTTCTGCACACAGTCGCCGGCCTCAGCGCTCTCTGCGTCGTCCAGGCTGTTGATCCAGAAGAACGCGAAGGCGATCACCGCGATGACGAGGCCGATGGCCCGCA
The DNA here is from genome assembly GCF_030406865.1 of Streptomyces sp. P9-2B-2. Lineage (NCBI taxonomy): Bacteria > Bacillati > Actinomycetota > Actinomycetes > Kitasatosporales > Streptomycetaceae > Streptomyces > Streptomyces sp. P9-2B-2. The sequence goes on from NZ_CP129126.1 coordinate 4,624,481, forward strand.
GGATCGCCTTGGGGGACCGGCGTTTGGCGGGCTGCTGCGGCGGCACCGGAGCTCCGCCCTGCATGTAGGGCTGCTGCGGCTGGGGCGCCATGGGGTAACCCTGCGGCGGCTGCTGCCCGTACGGAGCCTGCGGCTGCGGAGGGTGGGCATAGCCCTGGGGCTGGCCATAGGGCGCCTGAGGTGCTTGCGGTGCCTGCGGATAGGGGCTCTGGCCGTACGGCTGCTGTCCGTATGGCTGCTGCCCGTACGGCGCCTGGCCGTACGGATTCGGGCCCTGAGGCGGCGTGGTCATGGGAGTCCCCCGTTATTGATGTGTACAGGCTCGTGCTCGAAGCCCGTAAGGTACCGGCTCCGTGCGCGCCCTGTTGCAGGGCCCGGGGGCTGAGCGGCGAGGACGTCGCCTTAAACGCGCCCCGAGCGGACCGTGGCCACGGCGATCAGTGCGTAGAGCACCGTCACCATGGCGAGCAGGGCGGCGGACCGGCCGTCCGGAGGCAGCATGAGGGCCGCGACCGCGGCGGCACCGACGAAGGCGACGTTGAAGAGCACGTCGTAGATGGCGAAGGACCGGCCACGGAAGGCGTCGTCGACCGTCGACTGGACGATCGTGTCCGTGGAGATCTTGGTTCCCTGGGTGCTCAGACCGAGTACGAACGCGGCGGCCAGCATCGGACCCGGCGTGAAGAACAGCCCGAGGGACGGCAGCAGTACCGCGCCCAGTGCCGCACAGCCCGCGATCCAGCCGAACGCGGTGAGCCGCTCGACGGCCCACGGCGTGACGATCGCGGCCGAGAAGAAGCCCGCCCCCGAGACGCCGAGGGTGATCCCGAGCAGCGCCAGGCCCTCGGACTCGGTCTCGGCCCAGGAGTACCGGCAGAGCATCAGCACCATCACCGTCAGCGCCCCGTAGCAGAAACGCATCAGGGCCATGGCGATCAGTGCACGGGCCGGGGTGCGCCGCTCGGCGAGATGGCGCAGCCCTTCCCACAGCCCGCGCGCGGTGCTCAACAGGGCTTCCCGCAGGTGCGGTTGGAGGCGGGAGGGGTCGGGACCGAGCAGCTGCGGGCCCATGCGCAGCGCGGTCAGGGCCGAACAGAAGTAGAGGGCCGCGGCGAGCAGCACGACGAAGGCGTCCACCTCAGTGCCGGCCAGCCGGATGGCGAACGCGAGCCCACCGCCCGCCGTCGCGGCGAGCGTCCCGGCCGTGGGAGTCAGGGAGTTGGCCATGACCAGCTGCCGCTCACCGTCGACCACGCGTGGGAGCGCGGCCGAGAGCCCGGCCAGGACAAAGCGGTTCACGGCGGTCACGGCGAGGGCCGAGGCATAGAAGAGCCAGTCGGGGGCCTCCGACGCGATCAGCGTCGCGGTGGCCATGGCCAGCAGCGTGCGCAGCAGATTGCCGTACAGCAGGACCTGCCGGCGCCGCCAGCGGTCGAGCAGCACGCCGGTGAACGGCCCGAGGAGGGAGTACGGGAGCAGCAGGATCGCCATGGCGGAGGCGATGGCCGCGGGCGACGTCTGCTTCTCGGGCGAGAAGACGACGAAGGTGGCGAGCGCGACCTGGAACACCCCGTCGGCCGCCTGGGACAGGAGCCGTGCGGCAAGGAGCGAACGGAAGTCGCGTAGCCGGAGTAATACGCGAAGGACGCGCACAGCATGCATGAGGCACAGCCTCACACAGCCCGCAGGCCCCCGGGCGGAATACCCGGGGGCCTGCGGAGGGAGCGTGCGTCGGGCGGCTCAGCGCTCGATGTCGCCGTTGATGAACTTCTCGACGTTCTCCCGTGCCTCGTCGTCGAAGTACTGCACCGGCGGCGACTTCATGAAGTACGAGGACGCGGAGAGCACCGGGCCACCGATGCCGCGGTCCTTGGCGATCTTCGCGGCGCGCAGGGCGTCGATGATGACACCCGCGGAGTTCGGGGAGTCCCAGACCTCGAGCTTGTACTCCAGGTTCAGCGGGACGTCACCGAAGGCGCGGCCCTCAAGACGGACGTAGGCCCACTTGCGGTCGTCCAGCCAGGCCACGAAGTCCGAGGGGCCGATGTGGACGTTGTCCTCGCCCATCTCCCGGTCCCGGATCTGGGAGGTGACGGCCTGCGTCTTGGAGATCTTCTTGGACTCCAGGCGCTCGCGCTCGAGCATGTTCTTGAAGTCCATGTTGCCGCCGACGTTCAGCTGCATCGTGCGGTCCAGGATGACGCCCCGGTCCTCGAAGAGCTTGGCCATCACACGGTGCGTGATCGTGGCGCCGACCTGCGACTTGATGTCGTCACCGATGATCGGGACACCGGCCTCGGTGAACTTGTCCGCCCACTCCTTGGTGCCGGCGATGAAGACCGGGAGGGCGTTGACGAAGGCGACCTTGGCGTCGATGGCGCACTGGGCGTAGTACTTCGCGGCGTCCTCGGAGCCCACCGGGAGGTAGCAGACCAGCACATCGGCCTGCGTGTCCTTGAGGACCTGGACGATGTCGACCGGGGCCTCGGGGGACTCCTCGATCGTCAGGCGGTAGTACTTGCCCAGGCCGTCGAGGGTGTGACCGCGCTGGACCTGCACGCCGGCGTTCGGCACGTCGCAGATCTTGATGGTGTTGTTCTCGCTGGCGCCGATGGCATCCGCGAGGTCGAGCCCGACCTTCTTGGCGTCGACGTCGAAGGCAGCCACGAACTCGATGTCACGCACGTGGTAGTCGCCGAACTGCACGTGCATGAGGCCGGGCACGCGGCTCTTCGGGTCGGCGTCCTTGTAGTACTCGACGCCCTGTACCAGCGAGGCGGCGCAGTTGCCCACGCCGACGATGGCTACGCGAACCGAACCCATTCCGGTTGCTCCCTGTGTTCTCGATGAGGATCTGCACAGCAGAGCCTCATGTGGTGGTGTCATCGGACGGATCCGGCCGGGATCCACCCCGGTGCCGGGGCAGGCCGCCCGTATCTCCTGACTGGTTCTTGTCCTGCGCTGCGGAATCCGTGGGGCGCTGATCACGCCCGGCGCGCTCACTCTCGATGAGCTCGTTCAGCCAACGCACTTCGCGCTCCACGGATTCCATACCGTGCCGCTGAAGTTCGAGGGTGTAGTCGTCCATGCGCTCGCGGGACCTGGCCAAGGAGGTACGCATCCTCTCAAGACGCTCCTCCAGCCGGCTGCGGCGGCCTTCCAGCACGCGCATCCGTACGTCCCGCGAGGTCTGGCCGAAAAACGCGAAGCGGACACCGAAGTGCTCGTCCTCCCACGCATCCGGGCCGGAGTGGGCGAGCAGCTCCTCGAAGTGTTCTTTGCCCGCTGCGGTCAATCGGTAGACGATTTTGGCTCGGCGCCCTGTCAGAGCCGCGGCGGGTACGCCCTCCGGGGCGCCGTCCGTCTCCTCCATCAGCCAGCCGCTCGCGACCAGCGCCTTGAGGCAGGGGTAGAGGGTGCCATAGCTGAACGCACGGAAGACCCCGAGCGAGGTGTTGAGCCGTTTTCGCAGCTCATAGCCGTGCATCGGGGACTCGCGGAGCAGGCCGAGGACGGCGAACTCGAGGATGCCGGAGCGTCTGCTCATCCTCCGCCTCCTTGGTCCGGTGCGTTCTTTATGTCGTGCTGATGTATCGACTCGATACATCCAGACGATAGAACGGCCACCTGGTCGGAACAAGAGGGGGCACGGTGAACGGCATCACATCACCGAATCGTTCTCATCAACCTGACTGATTTGGAGTGAATTTCAACACTGGGCAGGTTTTGGCCGTGCGTAGTCTGTGCGGCATGCAGACTGCCGGGAACCGTGGGCCGATATCTGGCGTCCTCGTCCTCGGTGTAGTGCGGCTCGCGCCTCAGGAGCGGGTCGTGCATCGGGGGGACCTGAAGACAACTGCCGCCTTCAGGCGACGAGAAAGCGCGCCTGCCCGAGGAGTATTCGTTCCATGAGCGAGCACCGTCGCAAACCGCCACAGCCGCAGAGTGGCGGACGTGCCGCGGCCCGACGCGCCGTACAGCAGCCATCAGGGCGCCGTGCCGCCCCTTCCCGTGGCTCCGCTGCCGGTCCCGCCTCTCACTCCGAGTCGTCCGGCTACGAGCCGCGGCAGGGTGGGCGCGCCGATGCCCGGAGAGCCGCCCAGCGCGGCGGCCGCCGGCGGTCGTCCGATGCCGAGATGGCCTCCGGTGATGGCGCCGGGGGCCGTGGTGGCGGTGGCCGCCGAGGTGGTGGCGGCGGTGGTCCCGAGGGAGGCCGCGGCCGCGGTCGCGGCGGCGGGAAGCCTGCCAAGAAGCGTTTCATCGACTACCCGCGTGCCAACCGCGTGGGCTGGCGGCGCTTTGTGCCGTCGTGGAAGCAGGTCACGACCCTGTGCGTCGGGTTCATAGGGTTGATCGTGGGTGCCTCCGGCGTCGCACTGGCCTTGGTGAACGTGCCCAGCGAGAGTGACGCCGCCAAGTCGCAGAACAACGTCTACCTCTGGTCTGACGGCAAGGTCATGGCGCGTGACGGTGAGACGAACCGGCAGAACGTCACGATCAACGAGATTCCGCTCGAGATGCAGAAGGCGGCGATCGCCGCGGAGAACGCATCGTTCCGGACGGACTCGGGTGTGGACCCGATGGGTATTGCCCGTGCGCTGGTCAACATGGCCAGGGGTGGCGAGACCCAGGGTGGCTCGACCATCACTCAGCAGTACGTGAAGAACGCGATGCTGAGCCAGGAGCAGACCCTTGACCGCAAGTTCAAGGAGCTGTTCATCGCGATCAAGGTCGGCTGGTCGAAGAGCAAGGACCAGATCCTTCAGGGGTACCTGAACACCAGCTACTACGGCCGTGGGGCGTACGGGATCCAGGCGGCGGCTCAGGCGTACTACGGCAAGGACGCCGAGAAGCTGGACGCGAACGAGAGCGCCTTCCTGGCCACCGTGCTCAAGGGCGCGGATCTGTACGACCCGGCGGGTGGTACCAGCCCGGGGGCCTCGAAGGCGGCGAACACCAAGCGCGCCAAGGCGCGGTGGTCCTGGATCCTCGACCGGGAGGTCGAGAACCACCTCATGACCAAGGCGGAACGGGAGAAGTACCGGGGGCGCTTCCCCAAGCCGAAGCTGCCGAAGCCGGTCGCCGGCAAGAGCGGCCAGATCGGCTACATGATGGACACCGCGAAGAAGTACGTGCTGAAGCACTCGGGTCTCAGTGAGGCCCAGTTCGACAAGGGCGGCTACACGATCCGCACGACCTTCAGCTCGAAGAAGACCAACGACCTCGAGGCCGCGGTCAAGAAGGTCAACAAGCGGTACATCGACCCCGATAAGCGTGCGAAGGACAAATTCGTCCAGTTCGGCGGGGCCTCAGTGGTGCCGGGAGACGGCAAGATCGTCGCTCTGTACGGCGGTGAGGGCTACGACAAGGGGCACTTCAGCAACAACGCGGACACGTTCGGTGTCCCGGTGGGCTCGACCTGGAAGCCGTTCGTGCTCGCGGCAGCGATGAAGAACGGGACAGTTAAGAGCCATGGGGTGCCGATCAGGCCGGACAGCCGTTACAACGGCGACGACCACCTCAAGGTGAAGGACGCTCTGGGCAATTACGTCCGGAGGCGGGACAACTCGCTCTTCTATCAGGAGAACGAGAGCAACCATCCCTGGGGCTATATCCCGCTGACCAAGGCGATGGAGCAGTCCGTCAACACGCCGTTCGTGCAGCTCGGCATGGATGTCGGGATGAAGAAGGTCCGGGACATGGCGGAGGCCGCGGGCATCTCGGAGGCCAGCTTCGACAAGAACCTGAACCCGTCCTTCGCGCTGGGCACCTCCACACCGAGCGCGATCCGTATGGCCGATGCGTATGCCACGTTCGCCCAGTCCGGGACGAAGGTGGAGCCCTATTCCGTGACGAAGGTGACGTACAAGGGCCAGGACCTCGACGGCTTCGACAAGCCCCAGAGCGAAACGGCGATGGATGCCAACGTCGCCAACAACGTGACCAAGGTGCTGGAAAACGTCATCGACAACGGCACGGCGAAGGAAGCCAAGCGGCTGGGCATGCCGGCCGCTGGTAAGACCGGTACCACCGACGAGAACAAGTCGGCCTGGTTCGTGGGCTACACCAAGCAGCTGTCGACGGCCATCACGATGTTCCGTGAGGATGCGGGGAATCCGCGCCAGCTGTCCATGAACGGTGTCGGCGGCTTCGACTCGATCCACGGTGGTGCGCTGCCCACCGAGGTCTGGACCGAGTACATGCTCCAGGCGATGAAGGGCGTCACCCCGGAGTCCTTCCCGCCGGCCACGCCTGTCGGACAGCGGTTCGATCAGGAGGGCATGCCGACGCCGACGCCGACTCCCACGCCGTCTGAGACGCCGTCGGACACGCCGTCGGCGTCTCCCAGCAAGTCCGCTCCCCCGACGAACTCTCCGAGCCCGACCCCGACCGACAGCTGTTCCCCCTGGGACCTGAACTGCCGGAACAACGGTGGGGCCGGCAACGGCGGCGGTAACGGAAATGGCGCGGGTGGCCCCGGTGGCGGCCCCGGTGGCACGAGCCCGACGCCTGATCCGACGGAGCCGACAGACGGTGGAGGCTGGCTCGGCGGCCCGAACGGCTGACCGTTTCACGTGAAACACGCTGAAGGTTTCACGTGAAACGTGGAGCAACGAAGCCCCCGCCCGGATTGACCGGGCGGGGGCTTCGCCGTTTTCTGCCCACGGCCGTACGGCAGGATGGGGCCATGACGAGCGTGCGACGGGATGATCCGGTACGGCCGACGAAGCAGGATGAGGTGGCGTCGGCCGGCAGCGAGCTGATCGGGGGGCCGATCGGCCGACACGCGCTGCTCGGGATGCACTGGCTGACGCCGGTGCGGATCATCGCGCTCATCGCCATCGGCATGTTCGCGCTCGGCATGGTGCAGAAGCTGCCCTGCTACAACGGCGGCTGGTTCTTCGGCGCCACGAGCCAGTACACGCATGCCTGCTACTCCGACATCCCGCACCTCTATGCGGGGCGGGGCTTCGCCGATGGCCTGATCCCGTATTTCGACCGGCTGCCCGGCGATATGGAGTACCTCGAGTACCCCGTGCTCACCGGAGTCTTCATGGAGGTCGCCTCCTGGATGACTCCGCACGGCGGGGGAATCCAGCACCGCGAACAGATCTACTGGCTGGTCAACGCCGGCATGCTGATGATCTGCGCCGCCGTCGTCGCGGTGTGTGTGGCCCGCACCCACGGCCGCCGCCCCTGGGACGGCCTCCTGGTCGCCCTGGCGCCCGCCGCCGCCCTCACGGCCACCATCAACTGGGATCTCCTGGCGATCGCCCTGACGGCCGCCGGGATGCTGATGTGGTCACGAAGCCGTCCGCTGGCGGCCGGCGTCCTGATCGGGCTGGCCACCGCGGCGAAGCTGTACCCGGTGCTGCTGCTGGGGCCGCTGCTGGTGCTGTGCTGGCGCGCGGGCGCCTGGCGTGCGTTCCGGAAGGCGCTGGCCGGTACCGTCGTGTCCTGGCTGGTGGTGAACCTGCCGGTGATGATCACGCATGATGCCGGTGGGTTCCACATCCGGGAGGGCTGGGCGAAGTTCTACACCTTCAGCCAGGAACGGCCCATCGACTTCGGTTCGATCTGGCTGCTGATCTCGCAGCGCACCGGGAACCCCCTGGAGGACGCCAATACCTACGCCACGCTGCTGATGATCGTGGGCTGCGCCGCCATCGGCCTGCTGACTCTCTACGCACCGCGCCGGCCGCGCTTCGCACAGCTCGCGTTCCTCGTCGTCGCGCTGTTCATCCTCACCAACAAGGTCTACTCGCCGCAGTACGTCCTGTGGCTGACCCCGCTCGCCGCGCTGGCCCGGCCGCGCTGGCGGGACTTCCTGATCTGGCAGGCCTGCGAGGTCATGTACTTCCTCGGGATCTGGACGTACCTCGCCTACACCGGAAGCGGCGACAAGCACCAGGGGCTGCCGACGGAGGGCTATCAACTGGCCATCGCCCTGCACCTCTTGGGCACTCTCTACCTGTGCGCTCTGGTCGTACGCGACATCCTGATGCCGGAGCGCGATGTGGTCCGCCGCGACGGGGACGACGATCCTTCGGGCGGCGTCCTGGACCGCAACCCCGATGCGTTCGTGCTCGGGCGGGCCTACCACCCGCCCCGGCACGCGGTGCAGTTCCAGGCGACGCCGCGGGTGCGCTGGGGCGCCGTACGGGACTGAGCGGCCCCCGCCGTCCACGCACCGGGCCCGGTGCCGCAGAGGAGGTCTGCGGCACCGGGCCCTTGGTGTGTCTGCGCCGTGGCTCGGCCGGCTCAGCGGTCCACGAGGCGGTCGAACTGTGTGGTGGTGTGCCGCAGATGGGCCACCAGCTCCTCGCCGACCTGCGGCTCCGGGGCATCGCCCGGCACGAACAGGATCGACACCTGCATGTGCGGGGGCTCCGCGAACCAGCGCTGCTTCCCGGCCCACACATAAGGCGCGAGATTACGGTTCACGGTCGCCAGCCCGGCCCGGGCCACGCCCTTGGCGCGGGGCATCACCCCGTGCAGTGCCTTGGGCGACTCCAGCCCGACACCGTGCGAGGTACCGCCCGCCACCACGACCAGGTAGCCGTCGGAGGCCGCCTTCTGCTGGCGGTAGCCGAAGCGCTCGCCCTTGGCGACCCGGGTGACATCGAGTACCGAACCGCGGTACTCGGTGGCCTCGTGATCGCCGAGCCACAGCCGGGTTCCGATCCGAGCCCGGAAGCGCGTCTGGGGGAACTGCTGCTGGAGACGGGCGAGTTCATCGGCCTTGAGGTGGCTGACGAACATGGTGTGCAGCGGGAGGCGGGCGGAGCGGAGCTGGTCCATCCAGCCGATGACCTCCTCGACCGCGTCGGATCCGTCGGCGCGGTCCAGCGGCAGGTGGATCGCGAAGCCTTCGAGCCGGACGTCCTCGATGGCCGCGGCCAGCTTCGGCAGGTCCTCCGGCTTGACGCCATGGCGCTTCATGCTGCTCATGACCTCGATGACGACCCGGGCTCCGACCAGGCCGCCCACACCCTCGACCGACGACACCGAGCGGATCGCCCGGTCGGGCAGCGGCACCGGCTCCTCACCGTGGCGGAACGGGGTCAGAACGAGCAGATCGCCGCTGAAGAAGTCCTTGATGCGGGCCGCTTCGTAGGTCGTGCCGACCGCGAGGATGTCGGCACCGAGGCGGGTCGCCTCGTCGGCGAGGCGCTCATGGCCGAAGCCGTAGCCGTTGCCTTTGCAGACCGGGACCAACCCGGGGAACTGCTGGAGAACGCTCTGCTGATGCGCCCGCCAGCGCGCGGTGTCGACGTAGAGGGTGAGCGCCATGGCCGGGCCCGGAACCTTTCTCGTAGCTGGTGTCTCAGGGGGACGAACGGTGCGGTGGAGCGTCAGCGGCGCGCCATGTAGTAGTCGAATGCCTTGTGCAGAAGCTTGTTGAGCGGGAAGTCCCACTCACCGAGGTACTCCGCTGCCTGCCCACCCGTGCCGACCTTGAACTGGATCAGGCCGAAGAGGTGGTCGTTCTCGTCCAGCGAGTCGCTGATGCCGCGGAGGTCGTAGACCGAGGCGCCGAGCGCGTAGGAGTCCTGCAGCATCTTCCACTGCATCGCGTTGGAGGGCCGGACCTCACGGCCGATGTTGTCCGAGGCGCCGTAGGAGTACCAGACGTGCCCGCCGACGACGAGCATCGTCGCGGCCGACAGGTTCACGCCGTTATGACGGGCGAAGTACAGCCGCATGCGGCCGGGGTCCTCGGCGTTGAGGGCCGACCACATGCGCTGGAAGTAGCCCAGCGGACGCGGCCGGAACTGGTCACGCACCGCGGTGATCTCGTAGAGACGCTGCCACTCGGCCAGGTCGTCGTAGCCGCCCTGGACCACCTCGACACCGGCCTTCTCGGCCTTCTTGATGTTGCGGCGCCACAGCTGGTTGAAGCCCTTGTGGACCTCTTCCAGCGAACGGTCGGCCAGCGGCACCTGGAAGACATAGCGGGGCTGTACGTCGGCGAAGCCGGCGCCGCCGTCCTCGCCCTGCTGCCAGCCCATGCGGCGCAGCTTGTCGGCCACCTCGAAGGCGCGCGGCTCGATATGGGTCGCCTCGACGTCCCGCAGCCGCTTGACGTCCGGGTTCTGGATGCCGGCCTTGATCGCCGGGGAGTCCCAGCGGCGGATGATGACCGGCGGGCCCATCTTCACCGTGAAGGCACCCTGCTGCTTGAGATGCGCGAGCATCGGCTGCAGCCAGTCCTCCAGGTTCGGCGCGTACCAGTTGATGACCGGGCCCTCGGGCAGGTACGCGAGGTAGCGCTTGACCTTGGGGACCTGGCGGTAAAGGACCAGCCCGGCACCGACCATCTCACCGCTCGGGTCGAACCAGCCCAGGCTCTCCGAACGCCATTCGGCCTTGACGTCTGCCCAGGCAGGGACCTGCATGTGGCTGGCCGCGGGCAGACTCTGGATATATGCCAGATGCTGCTCTCGGCTGATGGTCCTCAGGGTCAGGCTCATGCGGGGCGCTCCTCGGCAGGTGTGTCCCCATGGTCGGGGCTCCGGCTCTCGCGCCGAAGCCTACTGTGACCGTGGAGCGCCCCGTCTGGGCCATACGGGCTGGGGCCCCGTATGCCGTATCGGCTAGTCGACGAGACCGCCGAAGAGGCCGCCGTGTGCCAGGCCGAGGTAGAAGCCGACGGCCGCTGCCCCGAGGCCGATGATCAACAGGAAGCGTTCGCCGGTGGTCGACGAGATGAACTGGCCCCACAGGCCGGTGCCGATCCCGATCAGACCGACCCAGGAACTGACCAGGTGCAGGCTGGGAGAGAGCGTGGTGAAGATGGCGATCGCGCCGAGCACCACGGTGACGATGGCGAAGGTGTTCTCGACGGGATGGTCCTTGCCGTCGCTGTTGAGAAGCGACAGCAGATTGCGCTGGGTCCGTGCCTGTGCCATGCGGCACCTCCGATGACAGGGCGGCGCACTGTAACGCCGCTCACACCCGTTGTGTTCCAGATTGAGGGGTGGAGCGGACGGATTTCAACCGGAAGGCATCAGGCAGGTACTCTGTACGGTCTGCGCCTATGTCTGTCCGAAGCACCGGACGGACCGGGTGCGGAACGCATACGACCCTCCTGCCACGGAACGACCGTGGCCGCTGAGTCCAAAGGAGGTGGGTTCTACATGCGTCACTACGAGGTGATGGTCATCCTCGACCCCGATCTCGAGGAGCGCGCTGTCTCCCCGCTGATCGAGAACTTCCTCTCCGTTGTCCGTGAGGGCAACGGAAAGGTTGAGAAGGTCGACACCTGGGGCCGTCGTCGTCTCTCTTACGAGATCAAGAAGAAGCCCGAGGGCATCTACTCGGTCATCGACCTTCAGGCCGAGCCTGCGGTCGTCAAGGAGCTCGACCGTCAGATGAACCTGAACGAGTCGGTCCTCCGGACCAAGGTCCTCCGTCCCGAGACCCACTGAACGCGTCAGCGTCCAGCGGTAACCGGGTTCGAGTAGCAGCAACACCAGCAGCCAGCAGCACACCCGCCGAGAGGTTCCCCTAATGGCAGGCGAGACCGTCATCACGGTTGTCGGCAATCTTGTCGACGACCCCGAGCTGCGCTTCACCCCGTCCGGTGCGGCGGTCGCGAAGTTCCGCGTCGCGTCCACTCCCCGCACCTTCGACCGTCAGACCAATGAGTGGAAGGACGGCGAGAGCCTGTTCCTGACCTGCTCGGTGTGGCGTCAGGCGGCGGAAAACGTCGCCGAGTCCCTTACGCGGGGTACCCGCGTGGTCGTCCAGGGCCGCCTCAAGCAGCGGTCGTACGAGGACCGCGAGGGCGTGAAGCGCACGGTCTACGAGCTCGACGTCGAGGAAGTGGGCGCGAGTCTCAAGAACGCTACGGCCAAGATCACCAAGACCAGCGGTCGTGGTGGCCAGGGTGGCGGCGGCTTCGGCGGCGGTCAGCAGGGCGGCAGCCAGGGTGGCGGCGGCTGGGGCGGCGGCCCCGGCGGCGGTCAGCAGGGCGGCGGAGCTCCTGCCGACGACCCGTGGGCGACCGGCGGCCCGGCCGGCGGTGGCCAGCAGGGTGGCGGCGGCGGTGGCTGGGGCGGTAGCTCCGGCGGCGGCTACTCGGACGAGCCGCCCTTCTAGGTCCGTACAGCGGCCCGACCGTGCGCGGTTTCACGTGAAACCGCGCCGTGCGACGGCCGACGGCCTTGAGGGCGTCAGCACAAACTTCTTGAACTCATTGGAGAGAGATAATGGCGAAGCCGCCTGCTCGCAAGCCTAAGAAGAAGGTTTGCGTGTTCTGCAAGGAGAAGATCTCCTACGTGGACTACAAGGACACGAACCTGCTGCGGAAGTTCATCTCCGACCGCGGCAAGATCCGTGCCCGCCGGGTCACCGGCAACTGCACTCAGCACCAGCGTGACGTCGCCACGGCCGTGAAGAACAGCCGTGAGATGGCGCTGCTGCCCTACACGTCCACCGCGCGATAAGGGAAGGGTGACCGAATCATGAAGATCATCCTCACCCACGAGGTCTCCGGCCTCGGCACCGCCGGCGACGTCGTTGACGTCAAGGACGGATACGCCCGTAACTACCTGGTCCCGCGTGGTTTCGCGATCCGCTGGACCAAGGGTGGCGAGAAGGACGTCGAGCAGATCCGTCGCGGTCGCAAGATCCGCGAGATCGCCACGATCGAGCAGGCCACCGAGATCAAGGGCCGGCTCGAGGGCGTCAACGTGAAGCTGGCCGTCCGTGCCGGCGACGCGGGCCGCCTGTTCGGCTCCGTCACCCCGGCCGACATCGCCTCGGCGATCAAGGCTGCCGGTGGTCCGGACGTCGACAAGCGTCGTGTCGAGCTCGGTTCGCCGATCAAGACCCTGGGCGCGCACCAGATCTCCGTGCGTCTGCACGCCGAGGTCGTCGCGAAGCTCGGCGTCGAGGTCATCGCCGCGTAATCGCAGTACCCAGCCGAAGGGCCGCATCCCGTCACCGGGATGCGGCCCTTCGCCGTGTGCGGACCGCGGACGGACTGTGTCAGTCCGCGTCCTGGGCGCGCTTGTAGAGCGCGGCGATGTCGTCGTCGAAGTACGCGGCGTAGGAGACATCGTCCTCGTCGCCGCCGCCTTCGTGGCCGCCCAGGACGCCGATGACCGTGCCGGTGTGGCTCCTCGGGTCGTAATCGGCGAGCCAGGGGCTGCCGCTCGTACCGCCCTCGAAGTCGGTGCACCGGATGCGCAGCTGAGTGTTGCTGAACTTCGTGGTGCGGTTCTGGCAGGAGATCGGGGTGTCGCGGCTGGTGGGGTAGCCGGTGATCTTGACCTCGTTGTGGAAGCCGCGGTCGATCCCGAGGGTGTTTCCGCCCAGGACGTCCTGGATCTGCTTGTCCTTCTTCTTGTCGAGGATGAGGAAGGCGACATCGAGATCTTCGTCGTTGGACTGGGCCCAGCGGTCGTCGAGGACCACCTTCTTGACCTTCCACAGGCCGCTGGGCTCGTCACCGTCGCGGTAGTCGGGGGCGAAGACCAAGTCGTCCACCGGGGTCTTGCCATCGCTGTCGAAGGCACAGTGCGCCGCGGTGATGAGCATGTTCCGGCCCGGACTCTGCACCACGCTCGCGGTGCAGAAGTGGTCGCCCTTGTCGTCCTTCTCGAAGACCGCACCGACCCGGGCGTTCTGCTCGGTCCGGCGCGGGGTGTAGGCATTGCCGTCACCGGCCGGGGCCGTCGCGGCGGGATCCTGGTCCTGGGGGTCCTGGCCCGCCTCGCCGGATTTGCCGAAGCTGCTGCGGCCACCGCCGCCGCTGCCGCTGTTCGTATCGGCTTCCTCAGTGGCGTACCCCACCACAGCAGCGGCCACCATGACGACGCACGTCAGGGGCAGCACGGAATTCCTGGCAATCGAGCGCACAGGGTCATTATCAGCACGCACTGCGTGTTACGGGAGATGCTTCAACGAGAGGCTCCGGTCACAATCCACCGGCCCGACCGGGTGCGGAGCCACAGGGTCAGCATCCGGACGGTCATCATCAGGGCCATCGCCCACCACAGGGCGACCAGTCCGCCGCCGAGCAGCGGGACCGCCAGCGCCACCGGTGCGAACAGGGCCAGCGTCACGACCATGGCCCAGGCGAGATAGCGGCCGTCCCCCGCTCCCATCAGCACACCGTCGAGGATGAAGACGATGCCGGAGACCGGCTGGGTCACGGCCACGACCAGGAGCGTGCTGAGCAGCGGGCCCTGCACGGCCGGGTCGGACGTGAACAGTGGGATGAACAGCGGCCGGGCGAGCGCGACCAGCGCACCGAGGACCAGGCCCGCGGCGATGCCCCACTCGACCATGCGGCGGCAGGCGGCCCGGGCGCCGTCGCGGTCCCCCGCGCCGAGGTAGCGGCCTATGATGGCTTGCCCGGCGATGGCGATCGCGTCCAGTGCGAAGGCCAGCAGGGACCACAGCGTGAGCACGATCTGGTGGGCGGCGATCTCCGCGTCGCCGAGCCGGGCGGCGACGGCGGTGGCGATCATCAGCACCGCGCGCAGCGAGAGCGTACGGACCAGCAGCGGCACGCCGGCCTGGGCCGAGGCACGGATGCCCGCGGCGTCGGGGCGCAGCGTGGCCCCGTGCCGTCGGGCGCCGCGGACGACTACGACGAGGTAGGCCGCGGCCATGCCGCACTGGGCGAGGACCGTGCCCCAGGCGGAGCCGGCGATGCCGAGGCCGGCGCCGTAGACCAGGCCGATGTTGAGCGCGGCGTTGGCGGAGAAGCCGCCGACGGCGACATGGAGCGGGGTCCGGGTGTCCTGGAGGCCGCGGAGCACGCCGGTGGCGGCGAGCACGACGAGCATCGCGGGGATGCCGAGTGCGCTGATGCGGAGGTAGGTCGTGGCGTACGGGGCGGCGGTGCCGGATGCGCCGAAGACCTCGACGAGCCAGGGTGCGGTGAGCAGCACCGTCGCGATGACGGCGGCGCCGAGCAGCAGGGCGAGCCAGATGCCGTCCATGCCCTGGCGGATGGCGGCGGGCAGGTCGCCGGCGCCGACCCGGCGGGCGACCGCGGCGGTGGTGGCGTAGGCGAGGAAGACGAAGACGGAGACGGCGGTGGTCAGCAGGGCGGCGGCTACGCCGAGGCCGGCGAGCTGGGGGGTGCCGAGGTGGCCGATGACGGCGCTGTCGACCATGACGAAGAGGGGTTCCGCGACCAGGGAGCCGAAGGCGGGCAGCGCGAGGGCGATGATCTCGCGGTCGTGGCGGCGGCCGGTGCGGCGTGGTGGCGCGGGAGCCTGGGTCATGCGCGCAATCTAATCTTCCACAGGTAAGAGATGCAAACCCTATACAGTCCTTACTTTCCGCTGTGCGGAGTCCACTCCCCTGCGCCGTTTGTCGCGATCTTGAACCGCTGGCAGAAGTTTTTCTCCCCCACAGGCTATGGATGAGAAAAGTGCAGGTCAGAGGGTTGGGGATGGGGTGATTGTGTGCTTGTCCACAGCAGTTTCCCCCGGGCCGTGCACAGGATCCGGGGACTTCTCCACAGCTGAAGGGCAGTCATCCACATGGCCTGTGGATAACCAGATTGGCGGACGGTGCCCGCGGGCCTACCGTGGTCCGGCACCCGCCGCCTGTTCCGGCCTGAGAAATCGTCCGAACTCGACGCGCCGTAACCGGAGTCGGGCGTCTCGATTGTCAGAGCTGTGCCGTAAGAAAGAACAGCACAGCAAGGTCCGCGTCGCGGACGGGAGGAGGTGCCGGGGTGAGCATTCCCGAGCCCATGGAAGACCCCTGGGCGGACTCCGGTCCCAGCGACCTGCTGCCGGCCGCCCGCTCCCGGCGGGGCGAGGGCAAGGGCCGCGGCCGCGGCGACCGGCAGGACCGCGACGACGACGGTGGCGGCGGTTCCTGGAACGGCGGCTTCGAGCGGGTCCCTCCGCAGGACCTGGACGCCGAGCAGTCCGTGCTCGGCGGCATGCTGCTGTCCAAGGACGCCATCGCGGACGTCGTCGAGGTCCTCAAGGGCGAAGATTTCTACCGCCCCGCCCATGAGCTCGTCTATCAGGCGATCCTCGACCTGTACGCCAAGGGCGAGCCGGCCGACCCGATCACCATCGCCGCGGAGCTCACCAAGCGCGGCGAGATCGCACGGGTCGGCGGTGCCTCGTATCTGCACACCCTCGTCCAGTCCGTACCGACCGCCGCGAACGCCGAGTACTACGCCGAGATCGTCCATGAGCGGGCCGTGCTGCGCCGCCTGGTCGAGGCCGGCACCCGGATCACGCAGATGGGATACGCCGCGGACGGCGATGTCGACGAGATCGTCAACAGCGCCCAGGCGGAGATCTACGCCGTCACCGAGCAGCGGACCAGCGAGGACTACCTTCCGCTCGGCGACATCATGGAAGGCGCGCTCGACGAGATCGAGGCGATCGGCTCGCGCCAGGGCCAGATGACGGGTGTGCCGACGGGCTTCACCGACCTGGATTCCCTGACCAACGGTCTGCACCCGGGCCAGATGATCGTGATCGCGGCCCGTCCCGCCATGGGTAAGTCGACCCTCGCGCTGGACTTCGCGCGGGCCTGCTCGATCAAGAGCAATCTGCCGAGCGTGATCTTCTCGCTGGAAATGGGGCGCAACGAGATCGCGATGCGTCTGCTGTCCGCCGAGGCGCGGGTCGCGCTGCATCACATGCGTTCCGGCAGCATGACGGACGAGGACTGGACGCGGCTGGCGCGCCGGATGCCGGATGTCTCGGCCGCGCCGTTGTACATCGACGATTCGCCGAACCTGTCGATGATGGAGATCCGCGCGAAGTGCCGCCGCCTCAAGCAGCGCAATGACCTCAAGCTGGTCGTCATCGACTATCTCCAGCTGATGCAGTCCGGTGGCTCGAAGCGCGCCGAGAGCCGTCAGCAGGAGGTCTCGGACATGTCCCGAAATCTCAAGCTGCTGGCGAAGGAGCTGGAGCTCCCCGTCATCGCGCTCTCCCAGCTGAACCGTGGCCCCGAGCAGCGCACGGACAAGAAGCCGATGGTCTCCGACCTCCGTGAGTCCGGGTCGATCGAGCAGGACGCGGACATGGTCATCCTGCTGCACCGCGAGGACGCCTACGAGAAGGAGTCCCCGCGCGCCGGCGAGGCCGACCTGATCGTGGCCAAGCACCGAAACGGCCCCACGGCCACGATCACGGTGGCGTTCCAGGGCCACTACTCGCGGTTTGTGGATATGGCGCAGACGTGAGCGGGATCGTTGTAGGGTCTCAAATCCGGCTTCATAATCTCAGGACCAGCTGCATATGGGTGGCATTTATGCAGCCATCGTGAGACTCGCAGCTCGGAGCGTTCACTCTTCCGAGTGACGCAAGGGGAGATCCCTCCACGCGGGAAGCCAGCGTTGGCACCTTGGCTATACGGGCAGTCACTCGTGGGCTGGGGGTGCGGTGGACAACGCTGCGACTGTGAGCGTGCGTCGTCATAACGGTCAGGTTGTCGAAGATCGCTTCTGGGGCACGGAGCCAATCAATTCTTTGGCTTCGGCCATTCCCTGGCGGACGTTCCGCTGGTACAAGGGT
Organism: Streptomyces sp. P9-2B-2; assembly: GCF_030406865.1. Lineage (NCBI taxonomy): Bacteria > Bacillati > Actinomycetota > Actinomycetes > Kitasatosporales > Streptomycetaceae > Streptomyces > Streptomyces sp. P9-2B-2. The sequence goes on from NZ_CP129126.1 coordinate 4,642,000, forward strand.
CAGAAGCACTACTCGGGCACCTACTGGTCGGCGACGATGCGCGATCATGTGATCTACGAGTCGCGACTGGAGCTGTCGCGGTTGCTGTTCGCTGATTTCGATCTGTCCGTACGCGGCATCGTGGCCCAGCCCTTCTTGCTGAAGACGGTGCTGGAGGGGAAGGTCCGCAGGCACATCCCGGACTATCTCCTGCTCACCGGGCGGGTGCCGGTGGTCGTCGACGTCAAGCCGCTGCACCGGTTGTCCAAGCCGGAGGTGGCGTTCACCTTCGGCTGGACTCGGCGGGCGGTGGAATCACGGGGATGGAAATACGAGGTCCGGAGCGAGCCTCCGGCCGTGGAGCTGGAGAACATCCGGTTCCTGGCGGGCTACCGCCGGGACTGGCTGTTCAGTCCCGAGGTCCTGGAAGAGCTTCGGGGAGCTGAGCTCGATGGTGTCTCTCTGGGGCAGGCCGCGTGCTGTCTGCCGGATCGTCCGGAGCCTCAAGTCCGCTCCGCCATCCATCATTTGCTCTGGACGCAGTCTCTCGTTACCGACCTCGATCGGCCGCTGAGCCCGTCGCACGTTCTGAGGTGGGCGGCATGAGCAGGGCGGGGGCTCGGGTCGGGGTCGGTACGCGCTTCCGCTACGACGGAGAGACCGTCGAGGTGGTGGAGATGGCCGCGACCACGGCAGGCAACGAGGTGGTCTTGAAGGACGGCCGGGGTCGATTGTTGCGGCTGTCACTCAAGGAACTCTTGTTCTCGGACCGTGCCGCTGTCAGTCCAGACGGCCCGGGACCGTCAGCTGACGACGAAGAGGAGATCGCTTCGGTCGTACTGGGGCAGCTCGACAGCTCAGCAAGGGCGAAAGTTCTTGAACGTGCCGAGCACGTCCGGGAGGTTCTGACGGGATACCGGTCTGGAGCTCCGGAACTAGCACGCGACGGTGAGCCCCGCCCGGACTATCGCCCGGAGCGACCGTGGGAGGCGCGATACACGGCCAAGGCCGATGAGCTGGGGGTATCACCTCGTGCCGTGAAGCAGTGGGTCGCCGATTTTCGTCGTCGCGGAGAGGCTGGGCTCGCGCCGAAGAAGGCAACAGAAAAGCCCCACTCCGGAGTTGATGACCGGTGGGTGGAGACCGCGCTGGAGGTGATGGTCGAGCACACCGGGGAGTCGAAGCCGTCGCGGACGATGGTGATCGAGCGGACCCGGGCCCGTGTGGTCGCGCGTTTCGGTCCGGATGTGGTGCCGCAGCCGAGCCGGGCGACGGCGTTTCGGCTGCTGGAGGAGTTAGAGCGGCGGCACCCCCTCTTCCGGCTGAGTACGAAGCGGAACCGGGATATCGCTGGCCGACCGGAGGGGGCTTACGGCAAGCTGCGGCCGACGCGACCGGGCGAGTACTTGCTGATGGACTCCACCCGGCTGGATGTGTTCGCGTTCGATCCGATCACGCTGAAGTGGGTGCAGGCCGAACTCTCTGTCGGGATGGACTGGTACACCCGCTGCATCACCGGGATCCGGATCACTCCGGTCTCCACGAAGGCGGTGGATGTCAGCGCGGTTCTCTTTCAGTCGTTTCGGCCCCGCCGGGCTGGGCGGGATTGGCCTCGGCACGCGGCCTGGCCGGAGCACGGCATCCCCAGGGCGGTGCTGGTGGACGTCGACGCGGCAGAGGGGCCCGGTCTTGCCTCTCCGCCCGTGGTGCCGGAGACCCTGGTGGTCGATCACGGCAAGGTCTACGTCTCGGAGCATCTGACCAGCGTCTGCCGCCGGATGGGCATCTCGATCCAGCCAGCGAGGCTGCGGACGGGCCGCGACAAGGGCCCGGTCGAGAGGTTCTTCCGCACCCTGCGGGAGGACCTGCTGCAGGTCCTGCCCGGCTACAAGGGCCCCGACATTCACTCCCGCGGTGAGAGCCCGGAGGACGACGCGTTCTTCTTCCTCGACGAACTGGAGACGATCATCCGGGAGTGGACCGCGACGGTCTACCAACGGCGGTCCCACACGAGTCTGGTCGACCCCGGCCTGCCGGGGCTGCGGATGTCTCCGGCAGCGATGTTCGAGCACGGCATGGCGAGGGCCGGCTACATCGAAGTACCTCGGGACCCGGACCTGGCTTTCGAATTCCTGAAGACGGAGTGGCGCACGATCCAGCACTACGGCGTCGAGATCGGCCGCCGACGCTACAACGGCCCTGCTCTCAACGCCTATCGCACCACGAAGAGCCCTTACGAGGGCCCGGTGAAGAACGGCTGGCCGTTCCAGGTCGACTCCGACGACATCACCCGGATCTACTTCCGTGACCCCGCTGACCGCAGCTGGCATCCCCTGCTCTGGGAACACGCGCCCTCTGCTTCGATGCCGCTGAGCGAAGACGCGCTGGTGTTCGCCCGGAAGCTGGCTGCCGCGAAATACCGCTATCCCGACGACCGGCTGGCCGTCGCCGACCTGCTGGAGCGTTGGAACCTCGGGCTGGGCACCACGCTCGCCGAGCGGCGCATGGCCCTACGGCTGTCGCGCGAACAGGCGGCCATCGAGCTGCCGCAGACCGAGGAGGAGACGGTTGTCTCCCTTCCGTCCGTACGCAAGGCCCTCGGCCAGAACGCGGAGCCGGACGAGCCTGCGGAAGAGGTTTTGGTGGAGGTGCCCGAGGTGGGCGATGACGACGAGGTCGATCTGGAAGACCTCGGTGACGACGACTTCTACGCGGACGCCCTGGAGGACGTGTGAGCACTTCCAGTCCGCCGATCCTGGGCAATCTGGCGCTGTCGCGGAAGGAGGACTGGAAGGCGTTCGCCGAGGCTTCGCGCCGCAGCCGGCCCGAGCTGCTGACCCGCACCCAGTTGAGAGCCCTGGGAGAAGACGCGAAGGCCGACTATGACCGGCAGCGGCGGGAATGGCATGCCAACCTCGGACCGATCAAGACTCCGCAACTGGCTGAGCTCCACGAAGATCTGTGGGACATCGTCGACAGCAACGTGCAGGACGGCGACAAGGCCAAGGGCGCCGTGGCCGTTGATGCCTTCCCCGGCCTGGGCAAAACCACCTCCGTCCTGGCGTTCGCTCGCGAGTTCCACCGCAGGGAGATCGCCGAGCAGGGCGTCCTCACCGCCGATGGGCACGAGCGGCTGCCGGTTTGTCGGGTCGGGCTGACCGGCAATACCGGCATGAAGGAGCTCAACCGGTCCCTGCTGGAGTTCTTCGGTCACCCCGGACGCAATCGCGGGACCACCGCCCAGTTTGGCCAGCGGGCCCTGGACTGCGTGTTGTCCTGCGAGGTCCGCCTTCTCGCGCTCGACGATCTGCACTTCCTGAAGTGGAAGCAGTCGAACGGCATTGAGGTCAGCAACCACCTCAAGTGGATCGCCAACGAGTTCCCCGTGACCCTGCTGATGATCGGGGTCGGTCTCGCTGACAAGGGGCTGTTCTGCGAGGGAAGCGCCCACGGTGATGAGGCACTGGCGCAGACCGGCCGCCGCACGACCCGGCTGGGCATGAGGCCGTTCACGATCGAGTCCGAAGCGGATCGCCGCGAATGGCGGCAGATGCTGCTGGCCCTCGAACAACGCGTGGTCCTCGCCGACAGGCACCCCGGCATGCTCGCGGACGATCTATCCGACTACCTCTTCGCCCGCAGCACCGGCCACATCGGCTCCCTGATGACACTGATCAACCGCGGCTGCCAGCGCGCGGTCCGCAGCGGCACGGAATGCCTCACCCGTGACTTGCTCGACCGGGTGAAGAACGACGAGGCATCCGAAGCAGCCCGCAAGGAACTCGAAGCCGCCCTGGAAAAACGGCGCCTGACCAGTCGCCCCCGCTCCACACGCAAGAAGGCGGCATGACTGCGGCTGCCCGCACTCTGCCCGTCCGGCTGGCCCCGCTGCCCGGTGAGGCACTGGACTCCTGGCTGGAAGCACTCGCCCGGCGGCTGCACACCCCGCTCGGAGAGGTGCTGCGGCACCTCGGATTCCCGGCACGATTGGGGCGAGGGGACCATCTCAAAGGCATCCCGCCGGACTGGACGATCCTGCTCAGCGAGCAGGAGACCATGACCATCGCGCACGCAAGCGGGCTCGATCCGCAGACGGTCACCAGCATGACCCTGGCCAGCTATGACCAGCGGGCTCTCCGCATCAACTTCGAGCGTCGGTACGTCAACCGCTGGGTGCTTTGGGGCCGCGGCAGCGGATCCCGGTTCTGCCCAGACTGCCTGCGCGACAGCAATGGTCGGTGGCAGTTGGCCTGGCGGCTGGGCTGGTCATACGCCTGCGTCCTCCATGGCCGGCTCCTGGCAGACTGCTGCCCGAACTGCGGACGTGTTCAGCGACAGCGGCCCCGCTCCGGCCGAGTCATCCCCCTTGCCGCGATCTGCGGAAACCCACCTTCAGTCCCGGGCGGACCTCGAACAAGCGGCTGCGGATTCGATCTGACCCATACCCGTACGCTCCAACTGCCCGCAGCGCACCCCGCGCTCACAGCCCAGCAATGGCTGATGGGCATGATCGAGACCGGCGCTGCAGCCTGCGGCCCCTACGCGATCTGCCCGCAGCCCTCGCAGGCGGCACTGGCTGACGTCCGGGCCATCGGCGGGCGGGTGCTGGCAGACCTTCCGGCACCAGACATCAGGAACCGGGTGCCGGCGGACATTGCCGATGAGCACTTCACCATCGAGCCCGGCTCCGAGGTCGCTCTGCAAGCGAGTGACAGGCCCGGCTTCATGGCCCCACCGCGAGCCGTGAGTACGGCCGTCGCAGTGATCATCGCCCTGCATGTTCTCGAACAGCGCGATGTCCACCGGGCCGGCGAGAGGATGCGGGTCCTGCTGGAGTCCATGCGCGAGGAGCTCTGGCAGATCAGCGCCACCAGCATTGACAGCTGGGGCCGGGGCCTTACCCCTGTTCTGAACGCAGTGCACCTGGCGGCCCTCGCCCCATCGCTTCGTCCCAGCGAACAGCTCCGCTACCGCACGGTCACACCTCTGCCGAGCCGCCCGAGGACGACTGGTCGCGAGACGGTGCGGCGAGCCCGGAAGGTCCCCAGCATGTTCTGGCCTTCCTGGGTAGTCCGGCTCACTCCGTCCGACGGGACCTATCCCCGCGTTCTTGCCCCCGTGCTGGCTGCCTCGCTGCTGATCATTGGAAGCGGCATCACCCTTGAGGGCGCTGCCGAACACCTCGGAGCAGTCACCGACGGCATCAACATCTCCCGCGTATTCCAGAGACTGGGCGATCATCCGCGCTGGTCAGCCATGACCACCGCTCTCGTCCGACTGGCCGATCACCTCGACACCGTCGGCGTTCCCATTGACTACCAGCGGCGACGCCGCCTGGATTACAGCGGATTGCTGCCGCACGAACGCTGGCGCGAGATCTGCCGCAGCACCGGTACTTCGCCCGGCACCGGCCGCCGCGAGGCGATCGCGCGTTGCCATCTCTTCCAGCGCATCAGCGGCCTTCCAGCCGAATCCGCCCCCGGCCACCTCGGCGTCAACGAGGCAGAGTTCCGAGCAACGAGCACCCGCTATGCCGCCCTCCAGACTCCCGAGCTTGCCCAAGCGCTGACGGAGGAAGCCCGGAACTTTCTTGCCGGCCACCACATCCGCCGCGAACCGGTGACCTGGCAGCCCCCTCTCACCCTGCTGAACGGGCTGGAACTTCCCGGCCCCGATCCGGACCAGATCGACGTTCCCCGCCTGCACCAACTCATCCGCCAGCGCAAGAACCCGGTCCAGCACGCCGCCGAGACCTTCAGCACCAGTGTCGAGGCCATCCGACTCGTCCTGGACGAACAGCCAGCCCCTGCCCTCCCACCGACTGAGGCGGTGGCCAAGGCCATGGGCCATACCCGCTTCAGGGCCCGCCAGGAAGTACCAAGAGCGACTCTCTCCCGCCTCTACCTGGATGAACGCCGCTCACTTCGGCAGATCGCTGACCTCACCGGCTTCTCCCGCAAGGTGCTGACCGAGCTCGCACGGGAGTACGACATCCCGCTCCGCGACGGACCACAGGACTACAAGCGCTGCGGGACCGTCGAACGGGAATGGCTGATCGAGCAGTACGTCATCCGCCGCCGGACGCTGCCCGACCTCGCCCGCGAGATGGGTATGAGCACCGCGAACATGGCCCGGTGGGCCCACACCCACAACATTCCCCTTCGGCCCCGCGGCGGAGGAAGCCACGACGCCAGCCTCCGCACTTCAGACAAGGCCGCCCACACGGCCGCCATCCTGCGGATGGCGCTGACCAGCCCATACGCATGGCAGCGAATCGAGCGCTTTCTGGCCGCCATCGACTACCCCACCGTCAGCGAGGCTGCTCAAGCCCTCGGCCTCCACCAGTCCACCCTGACGACACAGATCGCCCGGCTTGAGCGAGATCTCGGACAACCCCTACTCGAACGTGCTGAGCGCGGCCGGGCCATGAAACTGACCACCTTCGGCAGACGCGTGGTCACTGAGTCGGGAGCTGTGCTGAAAACTGAGGAGGCACGGATCTCGCCGACAGGTTCCTGACACGATGGCCCGGTTACGGCCGACCGAGGCCGCGGTCCCACACCTGGAAGGCATGAACCAGCATGGCTGAAGCTCGCGGATTGACACTCACGACCGTCAACATCAGCGCATCGGACCCAGGTGTTCTCGCACGCTTCTACCAGCAACTACTCGACTGGGAAATCAAAGCCGAGGAACCAGACTGGATCCTGTTGAAGGCGGCCGACGGCGGAGTGGGGCTCGCGGTCCAGCGTGAGGAGAACTACATCCGGCCACGCTGGCCTGCTGGGCCTTCCGACCAGCAGATGATGATGCACCTCGAAATCCGCGTCGACGACCTTGAGCGCGCTGGAGCGAAGGCCGCCGCGCTGGGAGCGACGCTCGCCGATCACCAGCCTCAAGAAGACGTCCGCGTCTACATCGACCCGGCAGGACACCCCTTCTGCCTCTGGCTGGCGGACTGACTTGGTATCTGTCCTGCCGATGGGCAATAGGAAATGCCACCGCCGTGAGACGGAACCCCTCCGCCATGCCGTGAGACACAGCGGAAAGTAGCAGGTCACAAGCGTTCACTTATGACACGGGCGGCGAGATCCTACAATCGTGCAGATGTCTTTGCTGGTCAAGGCCGTGGACGCGCCTACTTGCCCTGCCCGACGGGCCGTTCTGTCCTGGTTTTGATGAGCGGCGCGTCCCGGGGGAACTCCCGGAACCCGACGCTGTAGTACAGCCCGCGCGCCTGGGGGTGTCCCGGCGCACCGAGGCAGGCGACCGTCATCTGAGTGGCCCCGGCCGCCCGGGCCAGATGCATCCCGTGCAGAAGCGTCGCCCTTGCCAGCCCCAGACGCCGGTAGTCCGGATGCGTTCCGACCGGCTCGAACTCAGCGGTCCTGTTCGCCTCGTCGAGCCACATGATCGTCGAGGACGCCATCGTTCCGTCCGGCGCCTCCACCAGGAGGTGCAGGTCGCCGCGGTACCCCGCCGTCTGCCGGACGCCCTGGTAGCTCTCGGTTGTGTATGTCGACGGAGCCCAGGCGTCCAGATGGGCCCGGACCGCGGCCTCCGGCCCGGCCTCGTCGGCGGTGCGGAACCGGAATCCGTCGGGCAGCACCGGGCTGGTGTCGTCCCCTTGGGCCACCGAGCCTGGACGCGTCGGAAGCCGGTGACCAGGACGCTTGCTGCCTGGGTGCCACACACCCAGGCAGCGCACCGCTCTCCTCCCTAACCTGGGGGGCATGCCCGACAACACCCTGGGAGACTTCCTGCGCGCCCGGCGCTCCGGCCTGCGGCCCGAAGACGTCGGTATGACGAGCTACGGCGTGCGCAGAGTCGCCGGGCTGCGCCGTGAGGAGGTCGCGGTGCTGGCCGGAGTGAACGTCGACTACTACACCCGGCTCGAACAGGGCCGCGAGCGCCACCCCTCGCCGCAGGTCCTGGACGCCCTCAGCCGGGCCCTCCACCTTGATACCGACGCCCGCGCCCACCTCCACCGGCTGGCCGGTATCGCCCCGAACGACCGGCCGGCGCGGCAGCGGAACGTGGTCAGCCCGGCGCTGCGTCAGCTCATGGATGGCTACCCGCACACCCCGGCCTTCGTCGTCAACGGCGCCTTGGACATCCTGGCCGCCAACGCCCTGGCCGACGCGCTGTACTCACCCTTCGACCCCGCCGACAACCTCGCCCGTATGACCTTCCTCGATCCGGCCGCCGGGGACTTCTACACCCGCTGGGACTGGACCGCGCAGGCCACCGTGGCCAACCTTCGTCAGGCGGCCGGTTTCGCTCCCGACGACCCCCGGCTGAACGCGCTCGTCGCCACCCTGACCGAGCAGAGCACCGCCTTCGCGGATTTGTGGCGGGCCCATTCCGTGCGCGGCAAGACCCAGGACGCCAAGCTGTTCAACCACCCCGATGTCGGGCCGCTCACCCTCACCTACCAAGCCTTCGACGTCCGCGACGCACCCGGCCAGCAACTCGTCATCTACCACGCCGAACCCGGCAGCCCCAGCGCCGAAGCGCTGTCCCTGCTCGGCGCCCTCAGCGCCACCCGGCGGCAGACGGCACGAGACCCGCGCCCCTAGGACGGACAGGCTTACGGGGGCCGTTGTCCTGTCGGCGGCCCCCGCCGTGAGCCCGTTGCCCCAGGGACAGGCGGGTCTCGATGGCCGTCGTCAGGGCGCGACCGAGAGGACGATCTTGCCGGTGGTGCGGCCCGTCTCGCCCAGTGTCTGGGCCTTCGCGGCCTCCTCCAGCGGGACGACCGTGTCGATGTTGACCTTCAGTTCTCCGGAGTCCACCAGGCCGGCGATGGCTTGCAGGCCGGACCGGTCGGGCTCGACGAGGACGAACACGGCGCGTACCCCTGCCTCGCGCGCCTGGTCGGCGGGGAAGGCGTCGTCCAGCGGCAGGATCGAGACCAGCGAACCGCCGGGACGCAGGGTGCGCAGGGAGCGGGCGCCGTAGTCGCCTGCGATGGTGTCGAGTACGACGTCGACGTCGCGTACCGCGGTCGCGAAGTCCACCTCCGTGTAGTCGATGAGCTCATCGGCGCCCAGACCGCGCAGGAAGTCGTGCTTGGCCCGCCGGGCGGTGCCGATCACATACGCACCGCGGGACTTGGCGATCTGCACCGCGAGATGACCGACGCCGCCCGCCGCGGCATGGATCAGCACCCGTGCGCCGGGCCGCACATTCGCGGTGTCGACCAGGGCCTGCCAGGCGGTCAGTGCCGCGAGCGGGAGGGCGGCGCCCCGGACGTGGTCCAGGCCCTCGGGGAGGTGGGCGAACTGGCGCGCCGGGGCGGTGACGTACTCGGCGTAGGCCCCGGCGGGGCGCGGGAAGTGCGGCATGCCGAAGACCTTGTCGCCCGGCTCGAAGAGGGTCACTCCGAGGCCGACGGCCTCGACCACACCAGAGACATCGAAGCCCAGGATGACCGGCGGCTCGCTGCCGTCGAGGAACCGGCCGTCGTTCCGCGTCTTCCAGTCGGCCGGGTTGACGCCCGCGGCGTGCACCCGGACCAGGATCTCCGTGGGGCCGGGCACCGGCCGGTCGGTCGTGATCACCTTGAGGACCTCCGGCCCTCCGGCGGTGTCCTGGCTGACGGCCCGCATCTGCGGGGTCCCGGTCTCGGACATGGTGTCTCCGTAAGTTGTTAGGCGGCCCGGGAGGGCCGGATGTGGCTGATGGGGTCTTGCCAGTTGTGGCTCCGAAGGAGTGGCCGTCCGGCTCTCCGGGGCGCCCTGGCTGCTGATTGAGATGTGCGCGCTTCGTGCGGTCGCTGATTACGGAGATGACAGCGGGGTGTTCCTCGGGCCAACGGCATGCCGGATGGTGCGAGGAGGGGCGAGTGAACGAGCGGAAGACCCAGGTCTGGGCCGGCGTCGACGCGGGCAAGGGCCACCACTGGGCGGCGGTGGTCGATGAGACCGGCGCGACTCTGTGCTCGAAGAAGATCGAGAACGACGAGTCGGCCATCCTGACCGCGCTCGGGGAGATCCTTGGCCTGGCGGACGAGGTTCACTGGGCTGTGGACATCTCCGGTACTTCCTCCGCATTGCTGCTGGCCATGCTCGCAGCTCACGGTCAGCGGGCCGTCTATGTGCCCGGCCGCACCGTCAACCGCATGTCGGGCGCCTACCGGGGCGAGGCGAAGACCGATGCCCGGGACGCCTATGTGATCGCCGAGACGGCTAGGCACCGCAGCGACTTCGCCGCGATCGACGTGCCCGCGCAGCTGGCTGCTGACCTCGCGCTGCTGACCGCCCACCGCTCCGACCTGGTGGCCGACCGCACGAGGATGATCAACCGGCTGCGCGACGTGCTCACCGGGATCTTTCCCGCGCTGGAACGGGCCTTCGACTACAGCTCGCGGAAGGGCGCGCTGGTCCTGTTGACGGGCTACCAGACTCCGGCCGTGATCCGCCGCCGTGGCCGGGCCCGCCTGACGGCCTGGCTCGCCAACCGCGGCGTCCGCAACGCGGACACCGTCGCCGCGACTGCCTTGGAGGCGGCCCAGGCCCAGCAGACCGCGCTGCCCGGCGAGGACGTCGCCGCCCAGATCGTCGCCGACCTCGCGGCACAGATCCTGGCCCTGGACGACCGGCTCAAGCGCATCGACAAGCAGATCCGCGAGACATTCCGCAGCCACCCGCAGACGGAGATCATTGAGTCCCTGCCCGGCATGGGGCCGATACTCGGAGCCGAGTTCGTCGTCGCCGCCGGCGACCTGTCGGCCTACGCCGACGCCGGCCACCTGGCCTCCGCGGCCGGGCTCGTGCCCGTCCCACGCGACTCCGGACGCCGCACCGGCAACCTGCACCGCCCCAAGCGCTACAGCCGCCGCCTGCGACGAGTGTTCTACATGTCCGCGCAGACCAGCATCATCCGCGAGGGCCCGAACCGGGACTTCTACCTCAAGAAGCGCGGCGAGGGCTGCAAACACGTCCAGGCCGTCATCGCCCTGGCCCGCCGACGCGCCAGCGTTCTGTGGGCACTCCTGCGCGACAACCGGGTCTTCACCCCCGCCCTGCCGGTCACGCAAGCGGCTTGACTTCGTCATTGAGACTCCTTCGTCTGTGCACATGGCGGGGGTCGGGTGCACGCGCCGCCTGGCAGCCGCGTTTCCCGAGGTGCTGTCAGCTTTGCGCGGCGACCGGGAGCCCGGCGGTGTCCTAATGGCCAACGTTTGAAAGAATCGGGTCATGCATCGCGTCGGAGTGCTCGCCCTGGATGGTGTCGTCCCCTTCGAGCTGGGGATTCCCGCGCGGATCTTCGGCGCCGCACGGGATACCGCCGGCGATCCGCTCTACTCCGTCGTCACCTGTAGCCCGGACGGGCGCCCGGTGCGCACGGATGCCGACTACGACATCGCGGTCGCCGCGGACGCCTCGGTGCTCGCGCACGTCGACACCGTCGTCATCCCGCCGGCCCACGCTTCGGCCCATGCGTCGGACATGCTCCGGAAGGACGGCCGGCTGTCGGACGAGGTGCGGGCGGCGCTGGCGCACGTCCGGCCCGGGACCCGGATGGTGGCCATCTGCACCGGTGCCTTCGTGCTGGCCGCGGCCGGGCTGCTCGATCACCGCCCGGCCACCACGCACTGGTGCGAAGCCACCCAGCTGCAACGCCTCTTCACGACCGTCCGTGTCGACCCCAATGTGCTGTTCGTCGATGACGGCGATGTCCTCACCTCGGCCGGTGCGGCCGCGGGGGTGGATCTGTGTGTGCATATCGTGCGCCGGGACCACGGCAGCGCCGTCGCCAATGAGGTGGCCCGGTTGTGTGTGGTGCCGCCGTGGCGGGACGGCGGGCAGGCCCAGTTCATCCGGCAGCCCGTACCGGAGCCCTCGGCGGGCGGCACCGCGGCCACCCGCGCCTGGGCCCTGGAGCGTCTCGGCGAGCCGCTCACCCTGACCGATCTCGCCGGGCACGCTCGGGTCAGCGTGCGCACCCTCACCCGGCGTTTCCGCGACGAGGTCGGTATGAGCCCTGGTCAGTGGCTCGCCGGACAGCGCATCGAGCGCGCCCGGCATCTGCTGGAGACCACGGACTGGTCGATCGACCTCGTCGCCCATCACGCGGGCTTCGGCACCGGGACGTCTCTGCGCCAGCATCTGCACAGCGCGGTGGGGGTGGCACCGCTGGCCTACCGGCGGACGTTCCGGAGCGCCACGGCGCTGACCGCCTGAGACGGCGCCGCACCGGAGCCCGTATGCAGCCCCCTCGGCGTTGACCTTCAGGCTGGTCGAAGCCCCACAATCGCGTCCATGGACGACCCCGAACAGCTGTTGACCATCGGTGTCTTCGCGCGCCGGGTGGGTCTCGCGCCGAGTGCTCTGCGGTTCTACGACGACTGCGGGCTGCTGCGGCCGGCGCGGGTGGATGCCGTGACGGGGTACCGGCGCTACGGGGCGGGGCAGGCGGCGCGGGCGGTGAAGCTGCGGCAACTGCGTGCGGCGGGGCTGCCGCTGGTGGATGCCGCGGTGGTGCTGGACGGTCCCGAGGACGCGGCGCATGGCGTACTGCGGGCCCACTTGGAGCGCACACGGCGGACGGCCGACGAGGCACGGGTCGTGGTGGAGGGGCTCCTGCGGGAGACGTCCGGCGCCCCGGAGGACCGCGGGAGCTGGGCATGGGCGCGGGTGGGCGGCGCCGAACTCGCCAGCGCGGTACGGCAGGTGGCGCCCGCCGCCGCGACCGGGGCGGCCCGCGAGGAGTTTCCGGTCCTGGGCTGTGTGCTGCTGGAACTCGTCGACGGCGAGGTGCGCTGGGTGGCGACGGACCGCTATCGGCTGGCGGTGCGGGTGCTGCGGCCGGACGGGTTCGAGGGCGGTCCGCGGCGGGTGCTGATCGGCGCGGACACGGCGCGGGGCCTGGCGGAGTGGGCCGTACGGCAGGTGACGGTCGATATCGAGTGCGCGGGAGACGCGGCGGGGATCCGGCTGCGGAGCGGGGCGGACTGCCGGGAGGTGCCGGAGGGCGCCGGGCCGAGCGGTAGCGGGGATGCCGACGGGTTTCCGGACTACCGACTGATGCTGACCGGCCTGGAGACGGGGCGGCATCGGGTGATCGTCGACCGGGTGGGGCTGCGGGACGCGATGACCGGGCGCGCGGGGCCGGTGTCGTTGGCGGTCGTCGGCGCGGGGCACGGGGATGTGGCGGACGCGGGCGGCTCGGCGGTTCCGGTCACGGCGGCGGATCGCGCGGCCGGGCCGGTGCTGGAGGTGACGGGCGGGGGCCGGGAGCCCGTCCGGATGCGGGTGGTGCACACCGGGCCGGGGCTGCGGATCGCCTTCGACCCGGCCGTACTCGTGCCGGCGCTGGAGGCCGGGGTCGGGCCGGACGCGCTGCTGGAGATCGCCGCGCCGGACCGGCCCGTCCTGGTCCGGTCCGCCGACCAGGGGAGTTTCACGACGTTGGTGATGCCGGTGCGCGAGGGCACCGGAGCGGCGGAAGGCGCTGCCGAGCGCACCGACGGCTGAGGCCATGGACCGAGAACCGGTCACCGAGGATGGATGAGGGGAGCGGACCGGTGGATCCGGAACTGCCTGTGGTGCGACTGTGCGTGGCGGGGATGCAGGCCGAGGCGGAGGGGCGGGCCGATGCGGCGCGCGCCCTCTTCCAGCAGGCCTGGGACAGCGCCGCCGACGACTACGAAGCATGCATCGCCGCGCACTATCTCGCCCGGCACCAGAACTCGCCCGAAGAGACGCTCCGTTGGAACCAGGAGTGCCTGGACCGCGCCGACCGGGTGGGGGACGAGCGGGTGGCCGGGTTCTATGCGTCGCTGTACCTGAACATGGCGCACGCCTGGCGACAGCTCGGCCGGTCTGCCCTGGCGCGCACGTATTTCGCGCGCGCCGCGGAGCGAGCGGCACAGGCTCCCGACGGTCAGTACGGCGACTGGAACCGCTTCGCCATCGCGGCGGGCCTGCGGGAGACGGCCGGTGCGCGCGACGACTCCGCGGCGTACAAAGCCGGTGCGGAGGGGGCGCCGTGGAGCCTCGACGAGACGGTCGACGGGCGGGTGCGGGCGTTGGTGTCACGGTGGTGTGCACGGGGCGATCTCATGGCGCTGGGCCTGGCGCTTCCCGCGTACCTCGGATACCTCGGCGCGGACGCCGACCGCGTGCGGCTGCGGTCCGCGCTGCACATGGTGCATGCGGCGCGCCGGCTGCCGGCGGACGAGCAGACGGAACTGGGGGCGGTGGTCGGGTCGGCGGCGCTCCGGTGATGCGGCGAGGATGGGGCCCGGCCGAGCCGGATCCGCTGTTGAGGAGCGCCATGACCATCGCAGAGTCCACGGAGATTTCCCTTTCCGAGGCCGTCGGCCAGGAGCCGGACACGGCCGGTGCACCCGACGAATGCGCGGAGCTGCTGCCGCAGACCCGGCGGGCCTTGCTGCACCGGCTGGCGGTCGGGCAGGCCGAGGGGCGCGCACCGTCGATGACGGGCGCGGTCGTCCGTGGCGGACGAGCGGTGTGGACCGGGGCCCGGGGCTCGGTGGAAGGGGAGGTACCGCACGGCGATGTGCAGTACCGGATCGGTTCGCTCACCAAGACCTTCGTCGCCGTGCTGGTGCTGAGGTTGCGGGACGAGGGGCTGCTGCGGCTGTCGGACCCGGTCGGCGCGCATCTGGCGGACACTCCCGTGCCGGACGCGACGATCGCGCAACTGCTCTCCCACAGTGCGGGGTTGGCGGCCGAGCCGCGGGGGCCGTGGTGGGAGCGGACCGCGGGCGAGCTGCGGCCCGAGCCGGCCGACCTCTTCGACGAGCGCCCGCAGCGGCATCCGGCCGGTCGGCGGCACCATTACTCCAACGTCGGTTATGCACTGCTCGGCGCACTGGTCGAACGGCTGCGGGGCGGTGTGCCGTGGGGCGAGGTGCTGCGGCGCGAGGTGCTGGCGCCGCTGGGCATGAGCCGTACGACGCTGAGCCCGGAGCGGCCGTACGCGAATGGCTGGGCGGTGCACCCGTGGGCCGACGCGCTGCTGCCCGAACCGGCCGCGGACACCGGCCTGATGGGCCCGGCGGGCCAGCTGTGGTCGACGCTCCAGGACCTCTGCCGCTGGGCGGCCTTCCTGCTGCGGGGCGACGGGCGGGTGCTCGGCACGGCGAGTCTGGCGGAGCTGCGGACACCGGCCGTGCCGCCGGAGAACGGTGCGTGGGATGCGGGGTACGGGCTGGGGGTGCAGCTCCTGCGGCGGGAGGGTCGGCTGCTGGTCGGGCACCACGGCTCGATGCCCGGCTTCCTGGCGGCGCTGTGGGCCGATGTCGAGGAGGACGTGGCCGCGGTCGTCCTCACCAACTGCACCTCGGGCCCGGCGGCCGGGGCCGTCGCCACCGATCTCACCGGGATCGTCATCGCGCACGAGCCCCGGATTTCCGAGCCCTGGCGTCCGCTGCCCGGTCCGCTGGATCCGGAGCTGCTGGCGCTGACCGGGCCCTGGTACTGGGGCGCGAACCCCCATGCCCTGCGGCTGCGGGCCGAGCGCGGGCTGGAGCTCACCCCGCTGTCCGGGGCGGGGCGCGCCTCGCGGTTCCGGGCCGAGAAGGACGGCACCTGGACCGGGCTGGACGGCTATTACGCGGGGGAGACGCTGCGGGTGGGGCGGGACCGGGACGGTGCGGTGAGCCATCTGGACCTCGGCACCTTCGTGTTCACCCGGGAGCCGTACGAGCCGTCGGCGCCGGTGCCCGGTGGTGTGGATCCGGACGGTTGGCGGGTCTGAGGCCCGTACGGCGGGGGTTTGGCGCACGGACGTACAGTCGATGCCGATGTCAGGAGCCGCACGCACCGAGCCGGCTCGCTACCGCTGGAAGGCCCTGTGACTGCTGTGTCTGACCCGAGCGCGAACCCCGCCACTCCGGACCTGCTCGACCTGCCTGCGCTGACCGCGGCCCACTTCGCGCGGATCGAGGACAAGGTCGCGGCCCTGATACGTACCCGCTGCGATGTCGTGGCGATGCAGGGCGAGGCACTGCTGCCGCTGGAGGCCTGTATCCGCTCGGCCGTACGGCCCGGCAGCACCGCGCTCAACATCATCACCGGCCCGTACGGCGAGACCTTCGGCGGCTGGCTGCGGTCCTGTGGCGCCGAGGTGGTCACCGTCACCGCGCCGTTCACGGGTGCGGTCACCCCGCAGCAGGTGGCCGAGGCGTTGCGCGAGCGCCCTGAGATCGACTTTGTGAGCCTGGTGCACGCCGAGGCGGCCACCGGTAACACCAACCCTGTGGCCGAGATCGGCGCGGTGGTGCGGGAGCACGGCGCGCTGCTGATGCTGGACGCGGTCGCCTCGGTGGGCGCCGAGCCGCTGCTCACCGACGAGTGGGGCGTGGACCTCTGTGTGATCGGCGGGCAGAAGGCGATGGCCGGGCCTGCCGGGGTGTCGGTGGCATCGGTCAGCGCCCGTGCCTGGGAGCGGATTGCCGCCAACGAGCAGGCTCCGCGGCGCTCGTACCTCTCGCTGCTGGACTGGAAGGAGCGCTGGATCGATGGCGGACGCACCGCGCTTCCGCACGCTCCGGCGCAGCTGGAGATGCTCGCGCTGGAGCAGGCCGCGGACCGTCTGGAGGCCGAGGGCCTGGATACGGTCCTCACCCGGCACCGGGCAGCGGCCGCGGCGACCCGGGCCGGTGTGCGGGCGCTGGGCGGGCTCGCCCCGTATGTCGTGCGCGACGAGGACGCGGCGCCGGCCGCCACGACGCTCCGCGCCCCCGAGGGAGTGGATGCCCGGGAGGTCGTGACTGCCGCGATCGCGGTGGACGCGGCGGTGCCGGTGCAGGCCGCGGCGGGCGCTCTGGCCAAGGAGATGATCCGGGTGAACCACTATGGCCGCGCCGCCGACCGAGCCGTGGTCACGGCCTCCCTGGTGGCACTGGCGGGTGGGCTGCGCGCCCTGGGCGTGTCCGTGGACGCCGAGGGCGCGGCCCAGGCGGCGGGCGCGGCGTGGGACGCGGTGGTCGCCGGCTGAGCCGAGCGAGCGCCTGGCTCCAGGCGCGTTGTCGATGTGGGGTCGCGTTTCACGTGAAACGCGACCCCCTTCGCATGCCGGGAAACGACGCCGTTTCACGTGAAACACCTTGTACGCAGGCGCTGTTGAGCCTCACGCGCTGCTGTGTGGCATGTGCGATGGGAATCTGTCGAGCATCCGGGCATCCGGGCGTCGGGGGTGGCGCACGCTTGCGGCGGCCGCGGCGGCGACATTGCGGCCGGCGGCGATCTCGTCCTGCCGGGAGTAGTCCGGTGGCGTGCCCGGGGCCCCGGCGGCAGGCTGGACGCGGAAGACGCCGTATGTGTGTCGTCGATCGAGGGCTTCGGTGCGGCGGGGTTGGTCATGTCGACGGCTCGTACGTCCGTGTCGGCGTCGGCTGGGGCACGCGCTCCGGGATTCGTCGGATCGCGGGTGAGTGCCTGCACGGTCCAGCCGTCTGCCGGTTCCATGGGCGGGCCACCGCATCGCCTTGCCCGCCCGTGGAACCGGCCACCGCCACGACCAAGCCATTAACGATCTTGTTCAGGCCTCCCCGTATAATCGGAACCAGCGACCCGGTTAAAATTCCGGCGCGCCTGACCGGTGTCAAACGTTCCCCAGGAGGCCCGGCAGTGACGGACGGTGGTGTGGCGCCCGCTCGTGCGGATGCGCGGCGTAACAGGGCGCTGGTGCTCCAGGCGGCCCGATTCGCCTTCGAGGAGCAGGGGTTGGCGGTTCCGCTCGGGGAGATCGCACGCCGTGCTGGGGTCGGCGCCGGGACCGTCTATCGCCATTTCCCGTCCAAGGAAGCCCTGTTCAGGGCGACGATTGTGGACCGGATCGAGCTCTTCACCGATACCGCAAGGGACTTGGCCGAAGTCGAGGATCCCGGTCCGGTCTTCTTTCGCTTTCTGTCCTCTGTGGTGCGGCTCGCGGCGCGGAACAAGGCGCTGTGTGACGCGCTGGAGGAGGCCGGCGCGGGCCGCTTCGAGCCGTCGCCGGGGGTCGGGCAAAACTTCGACGATGCGCTGGAAGTGCTGCTCAGAAGGGCCCAAGAGGCGGGCGACGTCCGGCCGGACGTCGGAATAACGGACCTCAGGGCGCTGCTGGTCGGCTGTCTTTCTATGGAGCGAGCCGTGCCGGAAACCGGTTTCGGGAGCGCGGCTCCGGGCCGGATGACGGTGCTGATGTGTGATGCCCTGCGGAGGGAACGCGCCGTAACGGAACTTGAAGCCGGGCCGGTGAAACGTAACGAATCGCCGTGTGAGGTGTGCGGTGCGGTGATCGCGGCGGCGCGTACGGGCCGACCCGCGCGCTACTGCGGTGGTGCCTGCCGGCAGAAGGCACACCGAGTGCGGGAGCGTACGCGCCGGACGTGACCGGACCCGGTCGGGTGGCGGCCGGCCCGTTCCTCAGAGCGGGAGCTTGAAGCCCAGGTGCGAGGCCTCGAACCCGAGGTGCTCATAGAAGCGGTGCGCGTCGATCCGGGTCGCGTCCGAGGTCAGCTGCACCATCTGGCAGCCGAGCGTGCGGGATTCCGCCACCGCCCACTCGATGAGCTGGGTGCCGAGACCCCCGCCGCGCTCGTCGCGGTGGATCCGGACGCCCTCGATGATCGAGCGGGTGGCGCCGCGCCGGGACAGGCCGGGAATGACGGTGAGCTGGAGCGTGCCGACCGTCTGCCCCGCGCGGACGGCGACGACCAGGTGCTGCTGCGGGTCGGCGACCAGCGTTTCGAAGGCGGCACGGTACGGCGTCAGGTCGTCCGGTGACTCGCGGGTGGCGCCCAGGGGGTCGTCGGCGAGCATCGCGACGATGGCGGCAAGATCGGCTTCGGTCGCGCGGCGTATCTCGATATCGCTCATGGGCGCGACCTTATGCCGTGCGATCACAGGGGCGGCGGGAGGCGGCCCAGGCGTCCGTACCCTTCGCGCGCCCGCCTCTCATGCGCCCCTCGACGTCACTCCGGCGGTGCGAGCGTCTCGAAGGCGGTGACCAGGGGGGCCAGTTCGGGGCGCTGGGCGGCGTCCTTGAGGGCTTCGCGCAGTGCGCCGTCATGGGTGGGCCGGGCCTCCACCAGGAGCGCGAGGCCGTCGGGCGTCACGTTGGTGTAGATGCCGCGCCGGTCGTCGGGGCACAGGAAGCGCGAGAGCAGCCCGCGCTCCTCGAGCCGGGTGACCAGACGGGTCGTGGCGCTCTGGCTGAGGACGACGGAGTCCGCTACCTGGTTCATCCGCAGATGACCGCCCGGCCCGTCGTGCTGCTCGCTGAGCACGTTGAGGACCGAGAACTCCCGGACGCTGAGGTCGTGTGTGGCCTGAAGCGCGCGCTCGATGTGCGACTCGATACGGCCGTGCAGTGCGGACAGGGCACACCATCCCTGCGCCAGCCCGGGGGGCTCCGCCGGGGGGCAGGCGGGCGCGTCCGCTGCCGATTGCGGGACGGCCGTCTCCGGCGTCTCCCGCGTTTCCCGTGTCTGCTGCGTCATCGACGACCTCCTCAGGGCGCACGCCCAGGATAGGCCACCTCCGAAATATACGGCGCTTGCAATTAACCCGCGTCTGCAATTATTGTGGACGCTCGTAAAGGACGGACGCAATGATCTGAAGGGATCCGTCATGCCACTCGCACTCCTGGCTCTCGCCATCGGTGCCTTCGGGATCGGAACGACCGAGTTCGCGGTCATGGGCCTGCTGCCCGACATGGCGGCCGGCTTCGGGGTCTCCATCCCCCTCGCCGGATACGCGACCACCCTCTATGCCCTCGGTGTGGTCATCGGGGCGCCGCTGATGACCGCTCTCGGCACGCGCTTCACCCGCAAGCAGATGCTGATGCTGCTGATGGGCCTGTTCATCGTGGGCAATCTGTTCACGGGCATCGCGCCCAACTTCGGGATCATGCTGGCCGGGCGCATCGTGGCCGCGTTCACGCATGGCGCGTTCTTCGGCATCGGCGCGCTGGTGGCCGCCGATCTCGTCGCGCCCCAGAAGCGGGCCACCGCCCTCTCGCTCATGTTCAGCGGCCTGACCGTCGCCAACGTCGTGGGCGTACCGGCCGGCACCATGCTCAGCCAGCACTTCGACTGGCGCACCACCTTCTACGCCATCACCGCGCTCGGTGTGATCGGCCTGCTGGGGATCGTCAAGCTGATCCCCGCACAGCGGGCGAAGGCGGCCTCTCCCATGGGCAGCGAACTCGCGGTGTTCCGCAACCCGCAGGTCGGCCTCGCGATGCTGATGACGATCCTGGGCTTCGGTGGCGTCTTCGCGGCCGTCACCTACCTCGCCTCGATGATGACCGAGGTCACCGGCTTCGCACCGTCCTCCGTGATCTGGCTGACGGCCGTCTTCGGTCTCGGCATGGTCGGCGGAAACCTGGTCTCCGGCCGCTTCACCGACCGCGCCATGATGCCGATGCTCTATGTGTCGCTGACCGGTCTGGCGCTCTCGCTGGCCGCGTTCACCTTCACCGCGCACGACAAGATCGCCGCCACCGTGACCATCGCGCTGATCGGCATCTTCGGCTTCGCCACCGTGCCGCCGCTACAGAAACGGGTGATGGACCAGGCGGCCTCGGCGCCCACCCTCGCCTCGGCCGGCAATATCGCGGCCTTCAACTTCGGTAACGCACTGGCCGCTTGGCTCGGCGGGATCGTCATCTCGGCGGGCCTGGGCTACACCGCGCCCAACTGGGTCGGTGCGCTGATGACCGTCGCGGCGCTCGGAGTGGCGATATTCGCCTCCGCCCTGGAGCGGCGGAAGGCGGGCCGTGGCCAGCTGGTCGCCGCCGACGGATCCACCGTGGTCGCCGACGAGCCCGTACCGGCAGCACACGGCTGACGCCTGCGTCCGTACCGCACCACCCCGAAGCACCCGCACCACCCGAAGCCCCGTATCCCCCGTACCACCGGCGCTCCGATCTCCCCCGGCGCGGCCGTGGTCACCACACCCCAAGGACCCCTCCCATGAGCGCTCCCACCGCCACCCCCACCACCGCACCCACCGTCCGCACCCTCACCACCCGCGAGGCCGAGTCTCTGATCGAGGCCGCCGTCCGCGCCGCCGAGGCGCTCGGGGTGCGGGGCAGCGTCACCGTCCTCGATGCGGGCGGTCAGCTGCTCGGCTTCCGGCGGGACGACTCGGCCGTGCTGATCTCCGGCGAGACCAGCACCCGCAAGGCGTACACCGCCCTCCAGTTGGACGCGCCGACCGCCGACCTCGTCGACCTCGTACGCCCTGACGGGCTCTTCCACACCCTGCCCACGGCGCTGGACCGGCCGCTGCTCTTCCTCGCGGGCGGGGTGCCGCTCCACCGGGACTGCCGGCTGATCGGCGCACTCGGCTTCGGCGGCGGCGCCCCCGAACAGGACCACCGGATCGTCACCGCGGCGATAGCGGAGGCCGACCTCGCCTGACCCCGGCCCCGTCCCGTGCTAGCGGACGCCCGCGCCCTTGATGCCGTGCCTTCGTGCCCGGCCGGCGCGGGCCTCGGCCGTCTGTGCCCGGCGCAGCCGGCTGCCGCGTGCGGTCGGTCCCCAGGGCTTGAGGACGGAGATCGCGGTGAGGAAGAGATAGGTGGCCGTGGCGACAGACGGCGCGACGACGAGGCTGATGTCGGCGACCGGAGTGCCCGCGGCAGCCTCGGCGGCGAGGTGGTTGATGCCGGGCCGGAGCGAGAAGACCGACAGCAGCACGGTGATGAGCGTCAGCCAGAACTTCACGACGACCCAGCGGTGCCGGGCCAGCCCCCAGGCGGTGCCCAGGGACAGCACCAGCCCACTGACCAGCGAGGCGAAGGCGAGCGGGAGGACCAGCCAGTCACCGAAAATCTTCATCGCCCGGTAGGCGACCGTCGCCAGCTCGGGGGAGCCGGTGGTGTAACCGGTGATGCCGAGTGTGAGCAGCCCGAGGGTGAGACCGAGCCAGCTGACGGAGACGGCGAGGTGAAGGACGAGGACGGCCCGGCGGGCGGGGCGGTTGAGCTGCTGCATACCGCCACGGTCCCGCGCCGCGCGGTACATCTGCCGGCGGGAGTATCCGCGGGTACGCGGCCTTGAGTACCTACCCCGTCACGACGCAGCCGGGCACTCGCTTCGCCGGTTTTGGGGTCGTACGAACCCAGTTGCACCCATACCCCCTCCCGCCCACGCCTCCCGCCGCCGGGCGCCCTAGGCTCCGGGCCATGAGCAAGCTGCATCTGTTCGACATGGACGGGACCCTGCTCCACGGATCCGCGGCGGCGGTCGAGATCTCCCGGCAGCTCGGGCTGGACCGGGAGATCGGCGAGCTGGAGCGCGGATTCGCGGCGGGTCAGTTGACGCCCGTGCAGTTCGCACAGCGGGCGTGTGAGCTATGGGCCGCCGAGCTGACCGAACTTCAGGTGGCCGCGGCCTTTGACGGCGCCCCGTGGCTGACCGGTATCCGGGAGGTCTGGGCGGATATCCGGGCGCGGGGCGAACGGTGCGCGGTGATTTCCCTGTCCCCGGCCTTCTTTGTCGAACGGCTGCTGGCCTGGGGCGCCGACGCGGCGCACGGTTCCCGCTGGCCGGCGGTGCCGATCCGGCAGGCTGTGGAGCCGGCCGGCATCCTCACCTCGGCGGCGAAGGTACGTATCGCAGATGAACTCTGCGTGCGGTACGGACTGACCCGCGCCGACTGCGTGGCGTACGGCGACTCCCTGTCGGATACCGAACTGTTCGCGGCAGTTCCGCGGTCCGTGGCCGTGAATGCGGATCACCATGTCAGTGACCTGGCCTCATATGCGTATGCGGGACGTGATCTGCGCGAGGCATACGCACTGGTGCGTACTGGCCAGTAATTCCGTATTTTCCACGGAGGATTCGTCCGCTGTGTGCGCTGAAATTGCAGTCTGTGGGGAGGATCACTGTTATCGGAAGGGCCGTGCACAGTGTTCCAAGATCAGGACTTGTGGTTTCAACTACTGCCGGTATGGTCGAGTCCGGCTTTGCGGAGTGAGGGCTTCCGCGGGTACGCGAAGAGCGGGCAAAGCTCGTCAGCTTAGCGGCGAAGCGGCCCGCGGCACCCGCACTTCCGACTATTTGTCCACTGTCGTGAGCAGGAGTGGCATGCTGCTGACACGGCATCTGCTCCACAATGTCGCAAGGAAGTGAGATTTGTCCGCTTTGGAGGATGTTGCCGGAATCGCTTGAGTCGATGAAGAATTCCGGGGCAGGGCGGGGGAATTCCGGCAGTTCCGATCCACGGAAGTGCGAAGACGACCGAAAGACGTTCGAGGCGAGGCAGACCATGGACGCTCCGACCACTACGTCGGCCGATAACGGCTCTTCCGGCGGGAGCAGTGGCGATTGGGGTTGGTTCACTCCGCCGGCAAAGAAGTCCTCCGATGAACAGCAGGAGCGGCAAAACAGCCAGGACCGGCAACAAGGCCAGGACGGCCGGGCCGAGCCGGACGACCGGAGTGCACACCCCGACCGCGGTGACCACAGAGACCACGACGCGCGAGACGAGCCGAACGACCGGGAACAGATACCCAGTCGGCCGGTCAATCCGATCCGGCCGGTAGGCACCGCCGCCGAGCGGGTGCGCGAGCCGGAGCCGCCGCAGGCCCCGCCCGCACGGCACCCGGGCGGAGCGCCCACCGCACCCGCCTCCGCCGAACAGCACGCGGCCGCCTCCGGGTACGCCGCCCCGGCCCCCGCACCGCCGCGCCGCGAGGCCGAGCCCTCCTGGGACCGTCAGCCGCCCCGGGGAGGTCAGCCGGCCTGGGAGCGCGTGCCCGCCAGCGAACGGGAGCCCGAGCCCGTACACCAATCGGCGCGCGCCACGGGAGCGTCCACGGGCAGCGCCGCCCCGGCACCGCCTGCCCAGAGCGCGGCCCCCGCGCCCTCCGCTTTCACCCCCAGGACCCGTCCCGCCGCTCCCGCACCGGAGCCCTCTCTGGAGGCCGTGACCGCCTCGGCGTCCTCCGCGGAACCCGCCTCTCCCGACGCGGTTCTCATCCGTCGCACCATGGCGGAAATCGAGCCCGTGGCCGACAAGGTCACCTCGTACTTCTACGCGCTGCTCTTCGTCCAGTACCCGGATCTGCGGGCGCTGTTCCCCGCCTCGATGGACACCCAGCGCGACCGCCTCTTCAAGGCGCTGCTTACCGCGGCCCAGCACGTCGACGACGCCGAGGTGCTCACCGCCTACCTCGCGAACCTCGGCCGCGGACACCGCAAATACGGCACCCAGCCCGACCACTACCCGGCGGTCGGCGAGTGCCTGCTCAGCGCGCTCGCGCGCTATGCGACGTCCAGTTGGGGGCCGGAGACCCAGGCCGCCTGGGTGCGTGCCTACACGGCGATCTCGCAGATCATGATCGACGCGGCCGCCGAGAACGAGGCCGTGGCCCCCGCCTGGTGGCAGGCCGAGGTCGTCTCGCATGAGCTGCGTACGCCCGATATCGCGGTGGTCACGGTCCGCCCCGACCAGCCCTACCCGTTCCTCGCGGGGCAGTACACCAGCGTGGAAACCCCCTGGTGGCCGCGGATCTGGCGGCACTACTCCTTCGCCTCCGCGCCCCGCTCCGACGGTCTGCTCTCCTTCCATGTCAAGGCGATCCCGGCCGGCTGGGTCTCCAACGCCATGGTCCATCGCGCCCGCCCCGGCGATGTCATCCGGCTCGGGGCCCCCGGCGGCTCGATGACCATCGACCACACCACGCGCAGCGGTCTGCTGTGTGTCGGTGGCGGTACCGGAATCGCGCCCATCAAGGCCCTGGTCGAGGACGTCGCGGAACACGGCGTCCGGCGCCCCGTCGAGGTCTTCTACGGCGCCCGCAGCGATCAGGACCTCTACGACCTCGACACCATGCTGCGACTGGAACAGGCTCACCCCTGGCTCTCCGTCCGCCCGGTCGTCGCCACCGGACCGGCCGTACGGGGCGGGACGAGCAGCGAAACCGGGCAACTTCCGGACGCAGTACGGCAATACGGTCCATACCGGGAATACGACGCCTACCTGTCCGGGCCGCCCGGGTTGATCCGCAGTGGTGTGGACGCTCTGGTGGGGGTCGGCATCCCGACGGACCGCATACGGCACGACTCCATCGAAGAGCTGGTCTCAGCAGGAGACTGACGTCTTGGCAGTGCAGGGCGAAGACGGTCCAACAGGGGAGGGGTGGGGCATGCCGAGTCAGGAGCGCCCCGGGAGCGACGGCGAGCACTTGGTGCAGCAGCGACTCGGTACGACCGAGCGCGCCGACCGCTTCTACGGGGATCAGGTCTTGGACCATCTCAATGACCGGATGCGGGAGTTCGTGGCCCGCCAGGAGATGTTCTTCCTGGCCACGGCCGACCGGCACGGCGATTGCGACTCGACCTTCCGGGCCGGCCCGCCGGGCTTCGTCCGGGTGCTCGACGACCGGACGCTGGCGTATCCGGAATACCGTGGCAACGGTGTCATGGCGTCCATCGGCAATATCTCGGAGAATCCGCGCCTGGGCATCCTGATGATCGACTTCACCCGGGACCGCATCGGCCTGCACATCAACGGCCGCGCGCGGGTCGTCATGGACGAGGAGATGCGGGCGCACCACTCCGATCTGCCGGTCGACCCGATCCCCGGACGGCGCGCCCAGCTGTGGGTCACGGTCGAGGTCGAAGAGGCGTACATCCACTGCGCCAAGCACATCCCGCATCTTCAGAAGGTCCCGGCGCAGCAGCGCGGGGCGCGGGCGTGGGGCACCGACGACAGCAAGCGCAAGGGCGGCGACTTCTTCGGCGCGGCGGCCGAGGCGAGCGAGCGGCCGCTGTTCCAGCGCGCGGCGCGCGCGAACGTGCATCTGCGGGGCGGACTGCACGAGGACACGGGCGAGTCGGTCTACCAGGGCGCGGCCGCGGTGTATGGCGGCGATCCCGCGCACGTCGGCCTGCCCCATGCCCCACAGGCCGAGCCCGGATATGGCGCCGGGACAGCGGTCTCCGGCCGGCGGGACTTCGTGGAGGAGCTGAACGCGGAGTTCCTCGACCGGGTCGAGCGGGTGCTCGCCCGCGCCCAGCCCCGCCGTGCCGCGGAGGACGAGGCCGAATTCCGCGGCTGGTTCGACCGGCGTGACGGCTGACACGGCGCCCGAGGCAGCGGCCGTCGCGGTGACTCGGCGGCCACTCAGCCCAGGTCAGGGGCGTGCATGGCCCGTACGCCCTCGATGTTGCCGTCCAGATAATGCCGCAGCGACAGCGGTACAACCTCGACGGAGGCGATACCGACGCGGGTGAAGGGCACCCGCACGATTTCGTAGTCCCCGCAGGGCTCCTCGACCTCGGGGCCGTGCCGGCGTGCGAGGTCCATCGAGTCGAGCCGGCAGACGAAGAAGTGCTGGACCTTCACGCCGTCCACCCCGCCGTCGCTGAAGTGCTCGACGGTGTCCACGAAGACCGGCACCACGTCCTTGATCTTCGCGCCCAGCTCTTCGTCCAGTTCACGGTGGAGGGCGTCGATGACCGTGGCGTCCTCGGGCTCGACGCCGCCGCCGGGAGTGATCCAGTACGGCGCCCGGCCCGGCTTGGTGCGCTTGATCAGAACGAGGTCCGCGCCGTCGAGCAGGATCGCGCGGGCGGTGCGTTTGACGACTGGCCGTTCGTTCATAGGGGACAGATGCCGCAGTCACGGCCTGGTGAAACCCTCGCCCCTCGGTCACCAGTCGACAGCGGTGCGCAGCAGCCATTCCTGCGCCCGCGCGATATGCGGCAGGCCGAGCGTCCCGCTCCGTACGGTCAGGAAGTAGGTCCGCAGCGGGGGCACCGGCGGGTCGAGCAGGGTGATGACGTCGCCGCCCGCGAGCGCGGCGGCGCACAGATAGCGGGGCAGGACGGCGAGCCCGGCGCCGGCCGTGACGCAGGACAGCACCGCCCGCAGATCGCCGGCGATCACGGCCGCGGAAGCCGTGGGCTTGGCGTCGAAGACCGTGGACCAGTAGCGGGCGATCAGCGGCAGGCTTTCGTGTACCTCGACGATCGGTACGGGGTCCAGCAGGCGGACGCCACCGGCCTCCAGTACCGCGGGGCCGCCCAGCTGATCCGCCCAGTGCGGCGCGGCGATCAGTGCATGCTCCTCGTCGCACAGCGGGGTGGCGGTGAGCAGCCCGCCGCGCGGCCGGGTCGTGGTGACGGTCAGATCGTGGTGACCGTCCGCCAGACCGGTCAGCATCTCCTCCGCAGGGCCGAAGGAGGTGCGGATGGACAGGCCCTGGGATATCAGCGGGGCCAGCGCCGGGAGCGCGCGCTCGGCGAGGAACTCTGGGGGACCGGCGAGATGGAGAGTGCGGGTGACGGACTCCCGGTCCAGGCCCGCCTCGGTGATCTCCGTGAGCGCGTCCAGGTGCGGCGCCACCTTGTGGGCGAGTTCGTCGCCGATGGTGGTGGGGGTGACCCCGCGGGCGTACCGGAGGAAGAGCGGGCGGCCCAACTGGCGTTCCAGCGCCCGGATCTGGCTGGTCACCGCAGGCTGGGAGAGGCCGAGTAAGGCCGCGGCGCGGGTGAAGGAGCCGGCTCGGTGCACCGTGACAAAGGTGCGCAGCAGAGCCAGATCCATCGTGTACCTCCTGCGCCCCTCGGAAGCCTGGTCGCGGGCCAGCTATAAATTCGTCGATAGGGTTGTGTCGCTAGCGTGATTGGACACTGACGCTCGGTCAACTAGCCTTGTTCGAGCGGTTGGGTTTCACGTGGAACATCTGGTTTCACGTGAAACGCGTGGACTCGGGGCCATGTGGAACCGCAGGCCGGCAGGGTGACGAGGGGGGATACCCTGCCGGCCTTCCTTGTGTCTTCAGGCGTGCCGGATGCGGCGGTGCGCTCCGCTTGTTCGACTCATGCCGATGGCGCGGTTCATCCGGGTTCGTCGGGTCAGTTCTGTGCGGCCAGGTCCAGCGCCCGGAAAACATCCGCGACCAGATCCTCCGGCTCCTCGACGCCGACCGAGAAGCGGATGAAGCCCTCCGGCACCGCGTCTCCGCCCCAACGGGCCCGCCGCTCCGCGCTGGACCGTACGCCCCCGAAGCTGGTCGCATCGTCGACCAAGGTCAGCGCGTCCAGGAACCGCTCTGCGAAGGACTTGTCGGGCAGCATGAAGGACACGACGGAGCCGAAGCGGCCCGTGCGCATCTGCCGGGTGGCGAGCTCATGGGACGGATCGGACGGCAGCCCGGGATGGCGCAGGCCGGTGACCTCCGGGCGGTCGGCCAGCGCCGTGGCCAGCGCCAGGGCACCGGCCGACTGCTGGCGGACGCGCAGCGCGAGGGTGGCGAGTGAGCGATGCGCGAGCCAGCTCTCCATGGGGCCGGGGATCGCTCCCACGGTCTTGCGCCACAGCCGTACGGAGTCGGCGAGCGCGGCATCGCGGGTGCTGGCATAGCCCAGCAGGACGTCGCCATGGCCGGTCAGCCCCTTGGTGCCGCTGGCCACCGAGAAGTCCGCGCCGAGGTCGAGGGGGCGCTGGCCGAGCGGGGTGGCGAGGGTGTTGTCGACGGCGACCAGCGCGCCCCGGCGGTGCGCCGCGTCGGCCAGCCGCCGGATGTCGCAGACATCGAGGCCGGGGTTGGAGGGTGTCTCGATCCACAGCAGCCGGGCGCCGTCCAGCGCATCGAGCTGTGCGTCATGTGCGGTCGGCGCGGTACGGACCTCGATGCCATAGCTCTCCAGGCGCGTGCGCACGGCAGGGAGCAGCTGATAGCCGTCGCTGGGGAGCACCACCGCGTCGCCGGAGCGCAGGTGGGAGAAGAGCACCGCGCTGATCGCCGCCATTCCGGAGGCGAAGGCGACGGTGTGGGCGCTCTCGTCCGGCGATTCGAGTGCGCTGATGGCCTCTTCCAGGCGGGTCCACGTCGGGTTGGCGTCGCGGCCGTAGGTGTAGGGGCCGACGGCGTCGCCGGGGAGGTGGTAGTGGGCCGCGAAAACCGGCCCGGGGAGGGCCGGCTCATAGGCCTCGGGGCCCGGGAGCCCGGCTCGTACGGCGCGGGTGCCGTCGCCCGTCATGCGCTCTCCTTCTCCTGCGGCTGCTGTGGTTCCTGGGCAGCGCGGCGGTGGTCGTGGTCAGGGACCTGGGCCGTGACGACGGTAGGGGTCGGGAGCGTGGCGCTGAGCGCGGCCAGCAGGCCGTCGCTCGCCGTCTCGACCATGTCCAGGCACTCCTCGAAGCCCTCGAAACCGCCGTAGTACGGATCGGGTACGTCGAGATCGTCGGAGAGGCCGGGGCCGGAGGCGGGGGTGGGCACCAAGCCCGGGGCGCCGCCCGCCACCCCGCCCGATGCCGTGCCCGTCCAGTACGCACGCAGCAGCTGGACCTTGGCGGCGTCCCGCGCGGTGGGGGCGAGCCGGCGCAGCTCGCGCAGATGGCCGGAGTCGAGCGCGATGACCAGGTCGAGGCGGTCGAACCAGGAGGCCTGGAACTGACGGGCGGTGTGAGCGTGTTCATAGCCGCCCGCGCGCAGTACGGCGACCGTGCGCGGGTCGGCTCCATCGCCCTCGTGCCAGCCGCCGGTCCCCGCGCTGTCGACCTCGACCAGGCCGTCGAGCCCGGCTTCCGTGACGCGGGCACGGAAGACGGACTCCGCCATCGGCGACCGGCAGATGTTGCCGGTGCAGACGAAGCAGATGCGGAAGGGGGCGGTCAAGGGTCAGTCCTCGTCGGGAAGGATCACATGCATCGCCCAGGCGACGATGGAGATGATCACGCCGCCGAGCAGTGCCGTCCAGAAGCCGTCCACATGGAAGGCGAGATCGGCCTGGCCGGCGAGCCAGGAGGTCAGCATCAGCATCAGCGCGTTCACGACCAGCGTGATCAGGCCGAGTGTGAGGATGAACAGGGGGAAGGAGAGCAACT
Source organism: Streptomyces sp. P9-2B-2 (assembly GCF_030406865.1). Classification (NCBI taxonomy): domain Bacteria; kingdom Bacillati; phylum Actinomycetota; class Actinomycetes; order Kitasatosporales; family Streptomycetaceae; genus Streptomyces; species Streptomyces sp. P9-2B-2. Next base: position 4,671,792 of record NZ_CP129126.1, read on the forward strand.
TCACCAGGGGCTTGACCAGGAAATTCACCAGCCCGAAGATCAGCGCGACGAGGATCAGGGTCAATATTTGGCGGCCGGTGTTCTCACCGGTGAGTGTGATGTCCTTGAGCAGCCAGATGGCCACGGCAAGCGCCGCGGCGTTGGCGATCGTCTTGACCAGAAAATGCTTCATGGTGAGATCGTCGCAGACGAGTCTGAATCATCGAGGGGTGCGAACGGCATGAAGGCTTTCCGACTGGAAGAGCTGGAAGCGGAGCGGGCCGCGAACGACGGTGCGTATCTTCAGTTCCTCCGGGAGCGCAACATGTCGGCCGGGCTGTACGCGCTGGATGCCGGCAGCGTCGATCCACAGCAGCCGCACGCGCAGGACGAGGTGTATTTCGTGGTCAGCGGCCGGGCGGCGATCACCGTCGGGCAGGAGACGCAGTCGGTGGCACGGGGCAGCGTGGTCTACGTGCCGGCCGGAGTGCCCCACAAGTTCCACCACATCAGCGAGGACCTCCGGGTGATGGTGGTCTTCTCTCCTCCTGAGAGCTAAGGGTCGGACCCCGGGACCCGTAGGGGAAGCGTCAGGGGAGGACCGGGGCTGCGAGGCCCCCACGGCCGTGGTCCGCGTCCTAGCATCGTTGGTGAAGGGAAACGTGAGGCGTGAGGCGGCGGACCCGCAGCACGCGGACGGTGCCATCGGCGCGAACACAGCGCGGCGGACAGATAGCGCGGTACGGACAACGGCAGCGCGAAAGACAGAGAGCAGGGGAGAGCAGTGGCCGGTAAGGGGATATTCGCAGGGCTTCCGTGGTGGGTCACCTGGGTCGTGGTGCCCGTCGTCGTGATCGTCGTCTTCGGCGGACTGATCGCCACCGCACTCGGCTTCCTGATCGGCGTGCTGTTCAAGGTCCTCATCGCGGCGGCCCTGATCGCCGGAGTCATCTACCTCGTCCGCAGGGTCAGCGGCTCGTCCTCTTCCTCGTCGAAGAGCGACTGGTAGGCCACAGCCGGCACCCCCGACCGCCGGTGCTCGACCACCGGCGGTCGTCGGGCCGGGGCTCGCTCGGACCGGCGAGTCACCTCGCAAATCGCCCAAAAACACCTCATCGCGCCGCAGTTGGGGCCGATGTCGAACCCAGCCCGTACAGCCCCGTGTGGTGGTGTGCGGGCGGGGTAACTCCTCCGGCTTTCGGTCTTTCGCCCCGACTTCCCGGGCTAGAGTGCCGATCGCAGGCGTCTTCCGGACGGTGGCGTTCCGGAAACCCGGGTGCGATGAGCCCGGTCCGGGCGTCATCGGGTGCCTGGGAGACGCGCGCGGTCACGGGAGTTGGTCCCGTGACCGGGGCCCGTGCCCCGCCGCGAGCGGACCTGGGGGTTGGCGTTGGCAATCGTGAACGGCGAATCCGGCTCCCACCCCACCTTGATCGGATCGGTGCAGCGGGCGCTCCGGCTCCTGGAGGCGGTGGGCGCGCATGTCGACGGTGCGCCCGCCAAGCAGCTGGCCAGAGAGGCGGGACTGCCACTGCCGACGGCGTACCACCTGTTGCGGACCCTGACCCACGAGGGCTATCTCCAGCGGGAGAACGGGGTCTTCGTCCTCGGTGCGGCGGCCGAGGTCATCGGGCGGGCCGGAGCCAGGCACCGGCAACGGGCCCATCTCTCCGAAGCGCTGGCCGTGGCGGGCCAGGAACTGGGCGCCGCCGTCTACTTCGCTGTCTACCGGGAGGGTGAAGTCGAGGTGGTGGCGGTGACCGATGACCCGGCGCGGCCGCCGGTGGTGGAGTGGGTCGACTTCCGTACCACCGCCCACACCCATGCGATCGGGCAATGTCTGCTCGCGCAGCTCGACGAGGCAACGAGGAGAGAGCATCTGGCGCGCCATCCCGTCCAGTCGATAACGCCCTTTTCCGTGCGAACTGAGGACGAATTGCTGCATCGTTTGGATACGGTGCGTCGCCGCCATGTTGCTTATGAGCGCCAGGAATATGCCCTGGGCACGGTGTGCGCCGCCATTCCCGTCCAGGTCGGGGCCGCTGTGGCGACGTTGGCGGTATCTCTGCCCGTGGACGAACTGCGTCGATTGCGGTCCGTTACAGACCGACTACGGAAAATGGCGGAGGCGACACTAACGACACTCGCCTTCTCTATCAGTATCTGAAAACTCACTCCTTGTGATCTGCTGGCACGTGGCAGACGATGGCGCCAACAGGGCTACGGGCGTTGTTTCCCGGCCATCTCCGATCAAGTGCGGGGCAGTGGTTGATGACCGACACAGTTCAGGCAGAAGTGATCATGAGCTTCGTCGTCTCGGAGGAGCTTGCGTTCCGGATCCCGGTGGAGCTGGACTTTGCCAGCGCCGATCCGTACGCCGTCCGTCTCACCTTCGATCTTCCCGGCGATGCGCCGGTGACCTGGGCGTTCGGCCGGGAGCTGCTGTTGGACGGGCTGAGCCGGCCGTCCGGTGAGGGTGATGTTCGTATCGAGCCGGCCTCCCCCGAGCACCTCAGCGATGTCCTCATCAGCCTGCAAGTCGGCGCCGAGCGTGCGCTGTTCCGGGTGAGCGCGGCGCCGCTGGTCGCTTTCCTGGACCGTACGGACCGGCTGGTGCCGCTGGGCAAGGAAGAGGTCTGCGACACCCTGGAGGCCGTGCTCGACCAGATCCTCACGGAAGCCCCGGCCGGCTGACCCTGCCCGTCGTTCCCCTCCCCTGTTCCCGCCTCCCCGTCATCCCTGCTTACGTCGCTTACCGCGTCCCCCACGGTGTCCTTGTCGGCCACCCGTGGGGCTCGTCGGCACGCCGCCACTGACCCCGGCACCCACCGTGACCCCGGCCCCGGCCCCTTGTCCGGCTCCTGTGCCGCCGCCCGTCGGCGCGGTCTGCTCCTTCCGGTCCGCCGAGACGACCAGCGCGGCCAGCAGTGTGGTCAGCGGCACCGCGGCGACCAGCCCGATGCTGCCCACGAGCGTACGGACGATCTCCTCCGCGACCACTTCGCTCGACGCGACCGTTCCGACGCTGCTCTGTGCGATCGAGAACAGCAAAAGCAGCGGCAGTGCGGCACCCGCGTAGGCCAGCACCAGGGTGTTGACGACGGACGCGATGTGGTCCCGGCCGATGCGCATCGCGGCGCCGTACAGCTTGCGCCAGCCCGCCGACGGATCCGCCTCCTTGAGCTCCCAGACCGCGGCGGTCTGGGTCACCGTCACATCGTCGAGCACGCCCAGCGAACCGATGATGATCCCTGCCAGCAGCAGACCGCGGATCTCGATGTCCGGGTACAGGCCGTGCACCAGGCCGGTCGTGTCGTCCGTATTGCCGGTCAGCAGTGCCCAGCCGATGAAGACCGATCCGAGCAGCCCGATCAGCAGCAGTGACGCCAGGGTGCCGAGCACGGCCACGGACGTACGGGCCGTCAGTCCATGGCACAGGTACAGCGCGATCAGCATGATCGCGCTGCCCCCGACCACCGCCACCACCAGCGGATTGGAGCCCTGCAAGATCGCCGGAAGGATGAACAGGGTCAGGACCACGAAGCTGGCCGCCAGTGCCACCAGCGCGAGTACGCCACGCAGCCGGCCGACGATCACCACTGCGAAGGCGAAGATTGCCGCCAGCAGCCACATCGGGAGCGACCGGTCGACATCGCTGACCGAGTACTGCAACTCCTTCGGCGCCTTGGGGGAGTACGCCACCACCACCTCCTGGCCGGTGGTGTAGTGCCGCAGGGCGTCCGGGGTCACCACCGTCTGGAAGGTGCGCCCCTTGTGCTCCCCGGTGGTGACTTCGATCGTGGTCTGCTGACAGGGCTTGCCCTTGTCCGCTCCCCCGGCCGGTGGCTGCCCCGTCGGTGACGGGGGCTGGGGCTGCTGTTCGGCATGGACGTCCGCACAGTTCACCTCCGCCACTTTGACCACGCGGGCGCTCTCCGTGGGCTGATCGAAGCCGACCCCGGATGGCTTGTGCGGAGGTGCACCGCCCGGCCAGAGCACGACCAGACCGACCGCCACTGCGGCCGCGAACGGGATCAGTACGGCCGCGATGACCTTGCGCAGATGCCGGGAGACGGGTGCGGCGGGGCCATGGCCGTGCCCATGGGAGTGCGCGGCGGGGTGGTGGTGGGACTCGTGAGCGGACACCGCCCGATCATCGCAAGAACTCCAGGGGCCCACTGTTCACCGCGCCACATCGGCCGCTACCGTGGTGGCACCTTTGCAATCGCGGGAGCTCGGAGCACCGGGCTGAGAGGGCGCTGACCTCCGTCCCAGCGGCGTTTCACGTGAAACGCTGGCGGACGGAAGCCGCTGCGTCGACCGCCGAACCTGTTACCGGGTAATGCCGGCGTAGGGAGTTGGGTCTCATGACTCTGCAGGATGCACGCACGCCCGAAAACGGTGCCAACGGTGGCGAAAAGCCGCAGATCGGCTGGCACAAGGGCTATGTCTCCGGATCGCGCCCCGATCTTCGGGTGCCGGTCCGGCGGGTGCACCTCACCAACGGCAAGGACGTGACGCTCTACGACACGTCAGGGCCGTACACCGACCCGAATATCGATACCGACGTCCGCCGCGGTCTGGCGCCGCTGCGGGAGAACTGGATCATCGGCCGCGGCGACACCGACGAGTACGCGGGCCGCCCCATGCGGCCGGAGGACGACGGCCTCAAGCACACCTCGCCGCGCGGCGGCCTCAAGAACCTCGACGCGGTCTTCCCGGGCCGTCCCCGCCAGCCGCGCCGCGGCCGTGCGGGTGCCCCGGTCACCCAGCTCGCGTACGCCCAGCGCGGCGAGATCACCGCGGAGATGGAGTACGTCGCCGTCCGCGAGAAGGTCACGCCCGAGTTCGTCCGCGACGAGATCGCGGCCGGCCGCGCGGTGCTGCCGGTGAACATCAACCACCCGGAGATCGAGCCGATGATCATCGGCAAGAACTTCCTGGTGAAGGTGAACGCCAACATCGGCAATTCGGCGGTCACTTCCTCCATCGAGGAGGAGGTGGAGAAGATGACCTGGGCGACCCGCTGGGGCGCCGACACGGTGATGGATCTGTCCACCGGCCGCAATATCCACACCACCCGCGAGTGGGTACTGCGCAACTCCCCCGTCCCCATCGGCACCGTCCCCCTCTACCAGGCGCTGGAGAAGGTCGACGGCAAGGCCGAGGAACTGACCTGGGAGATCTACAAGGACACCGTCATCGAGCAGGCGGAACAGGGCGTCGACTACATGACGGTGCACGCCGGTGTGCTGCTCCGCTATGTGCCGCTCACGGCCCGCCGTAAGACCGGCATCGTCTCCCGCGGCGGTTCGATCATGGCCGCCTGGTGCCTGGCCCACCATCAGGAGTCGTTCCTCTACACGCACTTCGAGGAGCTCTGCGAGATTCTCGCCTCCTACGACGTCACCTACTCGCTCGGTGACGGTCTGCGCCCCGGCTCCATCGCGGACGCCAACGACGAGGCGCAGTTCGCGGAGCTGCGGACGCTCGGTGAGCTGAACACCATCGCCAAGCGGCACGGCGTCCAGACCATGATCGAGGGCCCGGGGCATGTCCCGATGCACAAGATCAAGGAGAACATCGACCTCCAGCAGGAGATCTGCGAAGAGGCGCCGTTCTACACGCTCGGCCCGCTGACGACCGACATCGCGCCCGCCTACGACCACATCACCTCCGGTATCGGCGCGGCGATGATCGCGTGGTGGGGCACCGCGATGCTCTGCTACGTCACGCCCAAGGAGCACCTGGGCCTGCCGGACCGCGACGACGTCAAGACCGGCGTCATCACGTACAAGATCGCGGCCCATGCGGCAGACCTGGCCAAGGGCCACCCGGGCGCCCAGGAATGGGATGACGCGCTCTCCGACGCCCGCTTCGAGTTCCGCTGGGAGGACCAGTTCAACCTGGCCCTCGACCCGGACACGGCCCGCGCCTTCCATGACGCGACGCTGCCCGCCGAACCGGCGAAGACGGCCCACTTCTGCTCGATGTGCGGCCCGAAGTTCTGCTCGATGAAGATCAGCCAGGACATCCGCCGGGAACACGGTGGCGACCTGGCCCTCGACCCCGAGGCCGGAATGGCCGAGAAGTCGAAGGAGTTCGCGGCGGCGGGCAACCGCGTGTATCTCCCGATCGCGGACTAGTCGGTCCGTCCGGACGCATCCGGTGGAAGGCCCCTGCCCGACGGGCGGGGGCCTTCCTTGGTGCTACCCCCACCGCCTCTGATGCGAAAGAGCCGCTCTAATCCGTCCGTTGATCCGGCCCGCCGTAATCCGGGCTGGTGAAGTCCGGGCTGGAGTAGCGCGGGCGGGACCCCGAGGAGCCGCTGTCGGGGCTGCTGAACTGGGGGCGGGTGTAGCCGAGGGTCGGGATCCGGCTCTCCGGGGACGTGTGGCGGGGGACGTAGCGGGCGGGGTCGTCGTCCGGGGTGGCGGTGGGGTCGGTCAGGGCCGTACGGAGAAAGGGCAGCAGACCGCGCTCCAGGAGGGCGCGGCACCAGGCCTCGTGGGCCTGGTCCAGCGCCTCGGACGACTCCTGCGCTCCGGCGGACTGGGCGGAGGCGCCGTTGCGGAGCGCCGTGACGACCAGACCGGCCATGGCGATCAGGGCGCCCGCCGCGGTCAGCGCCGCGAAGATCCAGCCGACGCTGATCAGCGGCTGGGCCAGGGACTTGTCGGGGCTGACGGCGCGCAGCACATACCCGAGGAGGAGGAAGAGCACGGCGGCGATACCGGCGAGCACAGGGGCGAGCACGGCGATCATGGCGGTCAGCCCGGCACCGGTGGTTTCGGCCTCGTCGAGGGCCGCGGCGCTGTCCGGTCCCGGTCTCCCGTCGGCGGCCGAGTTCTGCTCCTCGCGGTCCGCGTCGGCGACGGCAGCGAGGGGGGCCGGCGCGCGCAACTCGGCGCGGAGCTGCACATAGCGTTGATATTCGGCCGTGGCGCAGGCGGCGATGGCGGTGGTCGCGCTGAGCGCCATCGTGCGCAACTGCTCGGTGTTGAAAGGGTTTTCTGCGGCGGTGGTCAGGTCGTCCGGGCGGTATGGGGCGGTACGCAGTGCCTCGTCGAGGAGCCGCGCGAATTCCGCGCGATCCTCGTTCAGCAGGTGCGGAGCGCTGTTCATGTGCATCCCCCGATGCTCCGTAGGGCCGTAAGGCCGGCGTGGGCCGGGCAGTGGGCGGAAACGGAGGAGAGCCTGCTACGGATAGACCGATGGTAGAGCGACTCGGGCACGGCGTGACAGAGAGTTTGCGGAAATTGAGTAATGCGACGACCGGTTTCCGCCGGTGCCGCTCCCTTTTTCGTGCTGACCGCCCGTCGGCCGGTCAGCAGTACGAATCCTCGGCCAACCCTCAGCCGGCCAGCGGAAGTTGCACGACCAGCAGCTTTCCGGCCATCGTGACCCCGCCGTCCATGGCGATGGCCAGACCGTCGGCGTAGACATGCGGGCCGTCGACCGCGACGGTGTCGCTCTCGCCGTCCTCCGCACCGACCTCGCCCAGCAGATACGGGATCGGGCTGTGACCGTGGACCACGCGGTCGCCGCCGTAGGCGTCGAGCAGTTCCCGGACGGCGTCCGAACCGGCCTCGTCGCGGAAGGCGAAGCGCTTGGTGAACTTGCGGAACAGATCCCAGACTTCATCCGCTTCGCTGCGGGTGAGCACGTCGTGGACGGTGTCGTTGACGGCCTCGATGGAGTCGCCGTATTCGAGGTAGGCGGTGGTGTCGGAGTGCACGAGCAGATGCCCGTCCTCCTCCATCACCGCGTCCAGCCGGGCCATCCACTGGAGGTGGTGGTCCTCCAGGCGGTCCATATCGTTCTTCTGGCCGCCGTTGAGGAGCCAGGCGGCCTGGAAGGACGCGGTACCGGCGCCGGACTGCACGGGGGTGTCGCCGAACCGCTTGGCGCCCAGCAGCAGGAGTTCGTGGTTGCCCATCAGGGCCTTGCAGTAGCCGCCGGCCGCCGCGGCCTCGGCGGAGAGCTGCATGACGAGGTCGATGACGCCGATCCCGTCCGGGCCGCGGTCGGTGAAGTCGCCGAGGAACCAGAGCCGGGCGTTGCCCGCCGCCCAGTTGCCGTCGGCGTCGATCAGCCCCTCGGCGGCCAGCGCCTCGCGCAGCTCGTCGTAGTAGCCGTGCACATCGCCGACGACGTACAGCGGGCCCATGCCCTCGGGCGCGTCGGGGTCCATGGCCGGTTCGGGCACCGGGACGACCGCTGGGCGGTCGATGAGGGTGTCCGTACGGCTGATGACCGGGAGGTCCCGCGCGGTCGGGGTGTACTCCTCGGGCAGCTCGACCGGCGGCGCCGCGGGGGGCGCGGCCGGAGGTGCGGCGGGGGCACCGGCGGGCAGATGCAGCGGCGGGCCGGCAGGCGGCACGGGGGACCCGGCGGGCGTGCCGGAAGGCACTCCGGGCGGCGGAGCAGGCGCCGGAGTTTCTCCCGCCATGGTTTGCACCATGGGTCCCAGACTGGCCCCCTGAGTCATCGACCCCTCCACCGTCGCGCCGCCGTGCACCTCTCGGACCTTTGCCTGGTCGACGGCGGTCCGCGGTGTCGTGCGCCCATCATAGGAATGCTGGTCGCGGGTTGTGACGCACCCGGGGGTGGTCAATCCGCCAGAGCCCGGCGTTCGCGGCTGATTTGCCCCGGGATCGTGCTGTTTTTTCCGCGGAGAAGAGATCGCCGGGTCGTCCGTATGTGGGAGCACCCTCAGTCGCCGGTCGGTCCCCGTGGCGGACTGACGGTCGTTCTCGGCGACCGTCGCTGGGACGAGGCACGGACGATGAGATCGGTAGGTATGACCTGTTCGATGGGCCGCCCGGTGTCCAGCCCTTCGATGGCGTCGATGAGGATCTGGATGACGGCGGTGCCGATGCGGCGCGGTTTGAGGGACAGTGTGGTGATCGGCGGTTCGGTGGCGGCGTAGAGGGTGGACTCGCTGCAGCAGACCAGCAGCAGGTCCTCCGGAACCCGCAGGCCGTAGCGCCGGGCGGCGGCGAGCAGGTCCGTGCCGTTGGGGTCGAAGAGCCCGTAGACGGCGTCCGGGCGGTCCGGGCGGGCCAGCAGCCGGTCGGCGGCGACGGCTCCGGCGCAGGGGTCGTGTGCCGGGTAGGACTCGTAGACCGGATCCTGGCCGACCCGCTCGCACCAGTGCAGATAGGCGGTGGTCGACAGCCGGGTGTAGGTGTCGGTGGTGTTGCCTGTGAGGAGTCCGATGCGGCGGGCGCCGGCGTCGGCGAGATGGTCGAGCAGGCCGAGGACGGCCGCCTCGTGATCGTTGTCGACCCAGCCCGTGACGGGCAGCGTGCCGCCGGGGCGGCCGTCGGAGACGACGGGGATGCCGTGCCGGACGAGTTCGGTGACGACCGGGTCGCCGTCGGCGGGGTCGATGACGACCGTGCCGTCGAGGGCGACGTTGGACCACACGTCGTGGCGGGAGGTCGCCGGGAGGATGACCAGCGCATAGCCGCGGGCCAGGGCCGCGGACGTGGCGGCTCTGGCCATCTCGGCGAAGTAGGCGAATTCGGTGAAGGTGAAGGGTTCGTCCCCGTATGTGGTCACGGTCAGGCCGAGGAGGCCTGACTTGCCGGTACGGAGCGTGCGGGCGGCTGCGGACGGGCGGTAGCCCAGCCGGTCGGCCACCTCGCGGACATGGCTACGGGTGGCATCCGGAAGCCGGCCCTTGCCGTTGAGCGCGTCGGAGACAGTCGTGATCGACACACCGGCTGCGGCGGCCACGTCCCGGATGCCCGCCCGCCCCAGCCGGCGGCCGGTGGACCGGCTCACCTGGTGCTTCCCTGCTGCTGTCATGGCGAGCCGATAGTAGGGCTCGGCGCGGCAATTCACGGGGGTCGACCAACGGCTGTGGAAAGGCACGTTTCTGCACGGTGATCCGTGGCCAATTCCCTGCAAAGTAAAGGGAGTTGGTGTGCACGATGATCATTCCGGGGGAGAAATTCGGCCTTCGCCTGTCGATCCGTTCCGGTCCCGAAGTGGTCTCAAGTCACCTTGACGGGGGATGCGCGCCACGGCGTAAGCCACCGGCGTGCGTCGGTCCGGGGAGCGCTCCCAGGAGGGATTGCGCGGGGTTCGCCGGAGGGCCCGTCCGGGCGGTGGGGAGGCACCGCCGGCGGGTCGGGGCTGCCGCCGAACGGGTTAATCCTCATAAGGTGTGCAGTATTGGAGATGAGTGGACGGTCGAGGAGGACCTGCGGTGAGCGAGAAGATCCCGAAGCTGCGTGCTGCGCTGGACGGCGTCCCCACCTACAAGCCGGGCCGGCCGGCGGCGGTCGGCGGCCCCGTCACATACAAGCTGTCCTCCAACGAGAACCCCTATCCGCCGCTGCCGGGGGTCCTGGAGAGCGCGGTGACCGCTGCCGGGTCGTTCAACCGCTACCCGGACATGGCCTGCACGGGCCTGATGGCGGAGCTGTCCGAGCGGTTCTCGGTGCCGGTGGAGCATCTGGCGACGGGCACCGGTTCGGTCGGGGTGGCGCAGCAGTTGGTCCAGGCGACGTCCGGGCCCGGTGATGAAGTGATCTACGCCTGGCGTTCGTTCGAGGCGTACCCGATCATCACCCAGGTCTCCGGTGCCACGTCCGTGCAGGTCCCGCTGACCTCCGGTGAGGTGCACGACCTGGACGCGATGCTGGCCGCGATCACCGACCGGACTCGGTTGATCTTCGTCTGCAACCCGAACAACCCCACCGGCACCGTCGTGCGCCGTGCCGAGCTGGAGTCCTTCCTGGACCGGGTGCCGGCCGATGTGCTGGTGGTGCTGGACGAGGCCTACCGCGAGTTCATCCGGGACGCCGAGGTGCCGGACGGAATCGATCTCTACCGCGACCGCCCCAATGTGTGTGTGCTGCGGACCTTCTCCAAGGCGTACGGCCTGGCGGGGCTGCGGGTCGGTTTCGCGGTGGCCCATGAGCCGGTGGCTGCCGCGCTGCGTAAGACGGCGGTGCCGTTCGGGGTCAGCCAGCTCGCGCAGGAGGCGGCGGTGGCGTCGCTGCGCAGCGAGGGCGCGCTGCTGGAGCGGGTCGATGCGCTGGTGGCCGAGCGGGCGCGGGTGGTGGACGGGCTGCTCGGGCAGGGCTGGACGGTCCCGGAGTCGCAGGCCAACTTCGTCTGGCTGCGGCTGGGGGACCGTACGGTCGACTTCGCCGCGGCCTGCGAGCGGGGCGGGGTCGTCGTGCGGCCGTTCCCCGGTGAGGGGGTGCGGGTGACGATCGGCGAGAGCTCGGCGATGGATCTGTTCCTGCAGGCCGCGGAGGAGTTCCGCAAGGCGCTGTAGGCCCGCGGCAAGGACGCCGCACCGAGGCCGTGGGTCTGCCCGACCCGCGGCCTCGGTGCGTTTTTGCGCCGACGTGACCGCGGTCACGTACCCCCCGGGGATTGGCCGAAAAGTCATAGGAGATAATTGCTTGTGAATGTGAACGCGTTCACAAGCCCATCCGTTATGCGCCTTTTATTGGGTGCATAAGGGGCATTGCCGTGGTGCCACACGGCGACGTAAGGAGCACGACATGGAACTGGCGTTGGCGCCAGAGACTCTGGCGCGATGGCAATTCGGCATCACGACCGTCTACCACTTCCTGTTCGTCCCCCTGACGATCTCCCTCGCGGCTCTGGTGGCCGGACTCGAGACCGCATGGGTGCGTACGGGTAAGGAGAAGTACCTCAAGGCCACCAAGTTCTGGGGCAAGCTGTTTCTGATCAACATCGCGATGGGTGTCGTCACCGGCATCGTCCAGGAGTTCCAGTTCGGTATGAACTGGTCCGACTACTCGCGGTTCGTCGGCGACGTCTTCGGTGCTCCACTGGCCTTTGAGGCGCTGATCGCGTTCTTCTTCGAGTCCACCTTCATCGGCCTGTGGATCTTCGGCTGGGACAAGCTGCCGAAGAAGATCCACTGCTTCTGCATGTGGATGGTCTCGATCGGCACACTGCTCTCCTCGTACTTCATCCTGGCGGCGAACTCCTGGATGCAGCACCCGGTCGGCTACAAGTACAACGCCGCGAACGGCCGTGCCGAGCTGACCGACTTCTGGAAGGTGCTGACCCAGGACACCACCCTGGTCGTCGTCTTCCATACGCTGACCGCGGCCTTCCTGACCGGCGCCGCGTTCATGGTCGGCATCTCCGCCTTCCACCTGATGCGCAAGAAGCACATCAAGGTCATGCGGACCTCGCTGCGGCTCGGGCTGATCACGCTGGTCATCGCCGGCGTCCTCACCGCGATCAGCGGTGACTCGCTCGGCAAGGTCATGTTCAAGCAGCAGCCGATGAAGATGGCCGCCGCCGAGGCGCTCTGGGAAACGGAGAAGCCGGCGCCGTTCTCGATCTTCGCCTACGGGGATGTCGACAAGGGCCACAACAAGGTCGCCATCGAGGTTCCCGGTCTGCTCTCCTTCCTCGCCCACAGCGACTTCACCTCGCCGGTCCCCGGCATCAACGACGTCAACCGGTCCGAGCAGCAGAAGTTCGGGCCCGGTGACTACCGGCCCAACATCCCGGTCGCCTACTGGGGCTTCCGCTGGATGATCGGCTTCGGGATGTCGTCGTTCGCCATCGGACTTGCCGGGCTGTGGCTCACCCGTAAGAAGTTCTGGCTGGCGCCGGGGCTGCGTACGGGGGACGAGGAACCACCCCGGCTCGCGCTCACCAAGAACAGGGAGCTCGGTGCCCGGCTGAGCAAGTGGTACTGGTCGCTCGCCTTCGTCACCCTCGGCTTCCCGCTCCTCGCCAACTCCTGGGGCTGGATCTTCACCGAGATGGGCCGCCAGCCCTGGGCCGTCTACGGCGTGCTGCGCACCTCGGACGCGGTGTCCCCGGGCGTCTCGCAGGGCGAGGTCCTCACCTCGATGATCGTCTTCACCACGCTCTACGCCATCCTCGCCGTGGTCGAGGTCAAGCTGCTGGTGAAGTACATCAAGGCCGGCCCCCCGGAGCTCAACGACTCCGACCTCAACCCGCCCACCAAGATCGGCGGCGACAGCACGGACGCCGACCGGCCGATGGCCTTCTCGTACTAGGAGGCGACTGTGCAACTCCACGACGTCTGGTTCGTCCTTATCGCCTTTCTCTGGACCGGGTACTTCTTCCTCGAAGGATTCGACTTCGGAATCGGCGTCCTCACCAAGCTCCTCGCCCGTGACCGGAAGGAGAAGCGGGTACTGATCAACACCATCGGGCCGGTCTGGGACGGCAACGAGGTCTGGCTGATCAGTGCGGCCGGTGCGACCTTCGCCGCCTTCCCGGAGTGGTACGCCACCCTTTTCTCCGGCTTCTATCTGCCGCTGCTGCTGATCCTCATCTGCCTGATCCTGCGCGGTGTCGCCTTCGAGTACCGCGTCAAGCGGCCCGAGGAGCGCTGGCAGCGGAACTGGGAGCACACGATCTTCTGGACCTCGCTGCTGCCCGCGGTGCTGTGGGGCGTGATCTTCGGCAACCTCGTGCACGGGGTCAAGATCGATGCCCACAAGGAGTACGTGGGGAGCCTGCTCGATCTGCTGAACCCGTACGCGCTCCTCGGCGGTCTGGTCACGCTGACGCTGTTCACCTTCCATGGCGCGGTGTTCGCCTCGCTGAAGACGGTGGGGGACATCCGGGAGCGGGCGCGCAGGATGGCGGCCGTTCTGGGGCCGATCGCCGCGGTGGTGGCGGTCGGGTTCCTCGGCTGGACGCAGGCCGACAAGGGCGACAGCACCAGCCTGGTCGCCATGATCGTGGCGGTGGTCGCGCTGGTCGCGGCGCTCGGGGCCAACCGGCTCGGGCGCGAGGGCTGGGCGTTCGCCTTCTCCGGCCTCACCGTCGTGGCCGCGGTCACGATGCTCTTCCTGACGCTCTTTCCGAACGTCATGCCGTCCACGCTGAACGAGAGCTGGAACCTCACGGTCAGCAACGCCGCCTCCAGCGCCTACACCCTGAAGATCATGACGTGGGGTGCCGGTTTCGCCGCACCGCTCGTGATGCTCTACCAAGGGTGGACGTACTGGGTGTTCCGCAAGCGCATCGGCACCCAACACATCGCCGAGGCCCACTAGTTGAGCTGCCGCCCCTCGGGGCGGCCTCAGCAGGAGGGAATGTTTCACGTGAAACCCGTCGACCCGCGTCTGCTCCGCTACGCCCACGCCACCCGCGGCTTCCTGATCGCGGTGGTGGTGCTCGGGCTTGCCGGAGCGGGCCTGGTCGTGGGCCAGGCGATGCTGATCGCCGAGGTCGTGGTCGGAGCGTTCCAGCACGATCTCGCCCTCGGCGCCCTGACCACACCCCTGGTGTTGCTCGCCGCGGTCTCCGCCGGACGCGGCCTGGTCTCCTGGCTGACCGAACTGGCCGCCCATCGCGCCGGTGCGGCGGCCAAGTCCGAGCTGCGGAGGCGGCTGATCGAGCGGGCGGCGCGGCTGGGTCCGGGCGCGGTGATCGGCCGTACGGACGGCGGCGCGCAGGTCCCGGAGGCGGCCGGGGCGGAAGCGGCCGCCGCTTCCGGTACGGGCACCCTGGAGATGCGCACCGGCGAACTCACCGCCCTCGCCACCCGCGGCATCGACGCCCTGGACGACTACTTCGCCCGCTATCTGCCGCAGCTGGGGCTGGCGGTCGTCGTTCCCCTCGCGGTGCTGGCCCGGATCGTCACCGGCGACTGGCTCTCGGCACTCACGATCGTGCTCACCCTGCCGCTGATCCCGCTGTTCATGGTCCTGATCGGCTGGGCCACCCAGTCGCGGATGGACCGTCAGTGGCGGCTGCTCGCCCAGCTGTCGGGCCACTTCCTCGATGTCGTCGAGGGCCTGCCCACCCTGAAGGTCTTCGGCCGGGCCAAGGCCCAGGCCGCCGCCATCCGGTCCATCACCGGGGAGTACCGCCAGGCGACGCTGCGCACCCTGCGGATCGCCTTTCTCTCCTCCTTCGCGCTCGAACTCCTCGCCACCATCTCCGTCGCACTGGTCGCGGTCGGCATCGGCATGCGGCTGGTGCACGGTGAACTCGACCTCTACACCGGCCTGATGGTGCTGGTGCTGGCGCCCGAGGCGTATCTGCCGCTGCGGCAGGTCGGTGCGCAGTACCACGCCGCGGCCGAGGGGCTGTCGGCCGCGGAAGAGATCTTCGCCGTCCTGGAGACCCCGCTGCGGACGCCCGGCACCGCGCCCGCGCCGCGGGGCACCGCGCTGGCCGTCGAGGAACTCGTGGTCCGCCACCCGGGACGGACCGCCGACTCGCTCCCCGCGACCTCGTTCGAGGTCCGGCCCGGGGAGACCGTCGCGCTGGTCGGGCCCTCCGGCGCCGGCAAGTCCACCCTGCTGAGCGTGTTGCTCGGCTTCACCGCACCGTCCGAGGGCCGGGCCCTGGCCGACGGCCACGACATCGCGTCCCTCGCCCCCGAGAGCTGGTGGCAGCGGATCGCCTGGGTGCCGCAGCACCCGCATCTCTTCGCCGGGACCATCGCCGAGAACGTACGGCTGGCGCGGCCGGACGCGGAGGACTCCGCGGTGCGCACCGCCCTGGGCGACGCGGGCGCGCTGGACTTCGTCGACGCGCTCCCGGACGGGATGGCGACCCGGCTCGGCGAGTCCGGTGCCGGGCTTTCCGCCGGTCAGCGGCAGCGCCTCGCGCTCGCCCGCGCCTTCCTCGCTGACCGCCCGATCCTGCTCCTGGACGAACCCACCGCGAACCTGGACGGCGCCACGGAGGAGGCGATCGTGGCCGCGGTTCGCCGCCTCGCGGTCGGCCGTACGGTGCTGCTCGTCGTCCACCGTCCGGCGCTGCTGGCGGTGGCGGACCGGGTGGTGCGGCTGCCGGGACCGGTGGCGGGGGCCGCAACGTCCGAGGCATCGGGTGCGGTGCGGCGCGCCGGGGCGGACGCGTCGGTGGCCGTGCGTCCCGATACGGCAGGGGACGCGGTTTCCGGGGACGGCGGAGCCACTGGGGCCGCTTCCGCGGACCTCGCGTCCGAGACTGCTGCCGGGGCCGCCCGCGGTGCGGCGCTCACCCGGCTGCGGCGGTTGGCCCGTGCCCACCGGGCGCGGTTCGCGCTGGCGCTGCTGCTCGGCAGCCTCGCGCTGGGCAGCGCGGTGGGCCTGATGGCGACGTCCGGCTGGCTGATCTCGCGCGCGGCGCAGCAGCCGCCGGTGCTGTATCTGATGGTGGCGGTGACCGCGACCAGGGCGTTCGGCATCGGGCGCGCGGTGTTCCGGTACGCGGAGCGGCTGGTCGCCCACGACACGGTGTTCCGGATGCTCGCCGATGTGCGCGTCGCCGTCTTCCAGCGGCTGGAGCGACTGGCGCCCGCCGGGCTCAGGGAGCGCAGCCGGGGCGATCTGCTGTCGCGGCTGGTGGCCGATGTCGACGCGGTGCAGGACTACTTTCTGCGCTGGCTGCTGCCCGTCGGTGCGGCGGTGCTGGTCGGCGCCGGTGCGGTCGGTTTCACCGGATGGCTGTTGCCGGAGGCCGGGGCGATTCTCGCCGGCGGGCTGCTGCTCACGGGAGTGGCGGTGCCGGTGCTCTCCGGTGCGCTGGCCCGCCGTGCGGAGCGCCGGCTGGCGCCCGCCCGCGGACGGCTCGCCACCCGGGTCGTCGATGTGCTCACCGGTACCGCCGAGTTGACGGTGGCCGGCGCCCTGGGGGCCCGTACGGAGTCGGTGCGGCGCGCGGACCGGGAGCTGACCCGGATCGCCTCCCGCTCGGCCACCGTGGCCGGGGCCGGCGCCGGGCTGTCGGCGCTGCTGTGCGGGCTGACGGTCGCGGCGTCGGCGGTGGCCGGTGTCCAGGCCGTGCACGCGGGCCGGCTGACGGGGGTGGCGCTGGCGGTCGTCGTGCTGACGCCGCTGGCCGCGTTCGAGGCGGTGGCGGGGCTGCCGCTCGCCGTGCAGTACCGCCGGCGCACCCGGCACGCCGCCGAGCGGGTCTTCGAGGTGCTGGACGCGCCGGAGCCGGTGTCCGAGCCGGTCACCCCGGCCGCCGCTCCCGCGACGCCGTTCCCGCTGGCCGTACGGGAGCTGACCGCGCGCCACCCGGGACAGGACCGCCCGGCGCTGGACGGCGTCGGCTTCACGCTGACGGCCGGGCACCGGCTGGCCGTCGTGGGCGCGTCCGGCTCCGGGAAGACCACTTTGGCGCAGGTGCTGCTGCGCTTCCTGGACGAGGAGTCGGGCACCTACACGCTGGGCGGCACGGCCGCCCGGGAGATGGCCGGTGACGCGGTGCGGCGGCTGGTGGGGCTGTGTGCGCAGGACGCGCACCTCTTCGACAGCTCGCTGCGGGAGAATCTCAGGCTCGCCCGCCCGGAGGGGCGGGGCGCCGCGGGCGCCGACCAGGATCTGTGGGAGGCCCTCGGCCGGGCGCGGCTCGCGGACTGGGTGCGCGGGCTGCCCGCCGGGCTGGACACCATGATCGGGGAGCGCGGCGCCCGGCTGTCCGGTGGCCAGCGGCAGCGGCTGGCGCTGGCCCGTGCGCTGCTCGCGGACTTCCCGGTGCTCGTCCTGGACGAGCCCGCCGAGCATCTCGACCTGGCCACCGCCGACGCGCTGACCGCCGATCTGCTGACCGCGACCGAGGGCCGTACGACGGTCCTGATCACCCACCGGCTCACCGGCCTCGACGCGGTCGACGAGGTACTGGTCCTGGACGGCGGGCGGGCCGTGCAGCGCGGGACGTACGCGGAGCTGGCCGCGGCCGACGGCCCGTTCCGGCGGATGCTGGAGCGCGAGCGGGCGGTGGACGCGGCGTACGGCGAGGCCCAGCCGGTGGGGTAGCGCCGGGGCCGGGCGGCGGCGGGGAGCGGCGGCCGGCCGGTCGCCTGCGGGTGCCGGTCGGTGGAGTGCAGGGCCCGGCCGACCGCCGCCTTCGCAAACTGGACTTTCCCCAGAAAACCGCCCTTATTAGGCTCATGGCATGGCAGCCACGGCAGGACCACCACCCTCAGACCCCAGGGACCTCGGGAGCGGTGGCCCGGGTGCGGTCCCCGACCCCATGGACGCCGCCACCGAGGCGACCCGCAGTCTGCGTGGTCTGTCGACCGAGCTGACCGCCCGGGTGCCGCAGTTGCTGGAGGCGATGCGCACGGTCGGCGCGGGGCTCGATCTGCACAGCACCCTCGACCGGATCGTGGAGACCGCCGCCGAGCTCGCCGATGCCCGCTATGCGGCGATCGGGATTATCGACGAGGCCCGCGAGGGGCTGTCGGACTTCGTGACGTACGGCGTGACCCCGCAGCAGCACGAACGGATCGGCGCGCTGCCCGACGGCCACAAGGGGCTGCTGGGTGCCCTCATCCACGACCCCAAGCCGCTGCGCCTCGACGACCTCACGAAGGACGCCCGCTCGGCCGGTTTCCCGCCGGGGCACCCACCGATGCGGACGTTCCTCGGGGTGCCGATCCGCGTCCAGGGCGACATCTTCGGCAACCTCTATCTGACGGAGAAGCGCGACGGCGGGGTGTTCAGCGAGGAGGACCTGCACATGGTGCGGGTGCTGGCCACCGAGGCCGGGATCGCGATCGGCAACGCCCGGCTGTACGCGGCGACCCGGCAGCGGGAGCGGTGGATCGACGGCTCGGTGGCGGTGACCACCGAACTCCTCGCCGGCAGCGATGTGGACGATGCGCTGGCCGTGGTTGCCGAGCAGGCCCGGAAGCTGGCGGACTCGGCGGCCGGCATCGTGCTGCTGCCCGATGAGGAGGGCGGTCTGGAGATCGTCGCGGTGTCGGCCGACGAGCCCGCCGGGATCATGGGGACACAGATCCCGACCGACAGCCCGGTGGTGGAACAACTCCTCGCCGGGGAGCCGGTGTTCGTGGACGACTCGGCCTCCGATCCGCGCATGGTCACCGATATCGCGCAGCGCTTCGGCCCCAGCATGATGCTGCCGCTCAAGAGCGGCGGCCGGGTGCTGGGCACTCTCGCGACGCCGCGGTCCCGGGGTGCCCGCCCGTTCACCGCCGCGGAGCGGACGCTGGCCACCCAGTTCGCGGCGCAGGCCGCGCTGGCGCTGGTGCTGGCCGATGCCCAGCGTGACCGCGAGCGGCTCGCCGTCTACGAGGACCGCGACCGGATCGCCCGTGACCTGCACGATCTCGTGATCCAGCGGCTGTTCGCGACGGGCATGATCCTGGAGAGCGCACAGCGCCGGACCATCGTGCCGGAGGTGTCCCACGGCGTCGGCAAGGCCGTCGACGAGCTGGATGTGACCATCCAGGAGATCCGCACCGCGATCTTCGCCCTCCAACAGGGCCCGGCCGAGGCGCCGTCCGGGCTGCGGACCCGGGTCCTGCGCGAGATCGGCACCGCCGCCGTACCGCTCGGCTTCCAGCCCTCGGCCCACTTCGTCGGCCCGGTCGACACCCGGGTCGGCGAGCTGACCGGCAAGAACCTGATCGCCGCGCTGCGGGAGGCGCTGTCGAACGCCTTCCGGCACGCCCAGGCCACCCGGATCGAGGTCGTCGTCGATGCCACGATCCGGCTCCCGGACGGCACCGACGGCGTCCGTCTTACCGTTGCCGACGACGGCATCGGTATCCCGGACAGCGGCCGCCGCAGTGGCCTCAAGAACCTCGCCAACCGGGCGGAGGCGCTGGGCGGCTCCAGCACATACGGCCCGGGGCTGGGCGAGGGCGGCACGGGCACGATGGTGCGGTGGCAGGCGCCGCTGTAAGACGGTCCGACGCCGGACAGGCGGCCCTAGAGGTGGCCGTCCTGAAGGATCCGCTCGATGACCGCCGCGACACCGTCGTCGTTGTTGGACGCCGTACGGCGCGTCGTGGCGGCCAGTACATCCGGGTGCGCGTTGGCCATGGCGTACGAGGTGCCGGCCCAGGACAGCATCGCTATGTCGTTCGGCATGTCCCCGAAGGCGACGACCTCTTCCGGCGCGATACCGCGCTCCGCACAGCAGCGGGCCAGGGTGCCGGCCTTGCTTACGCCGGGCCCGCTGATCTCCAGGAGGGCGGTGGGGCTGGACCGGGTGAAGGTCGCAAGTTCGCCGGCCGCCGTATGGGCCAGGGCGAGGAAGGTGTCGGGGTCCAGCTCGGGGTGGTGCGCGAGCAGCTTGATCACGGGCTGGTCGGGGAAGGCGGGGGCGCTGCCGCCGTCCGGGCCGTCCGGCTCGGTGTCCTCCGGGCCCAGCGGCGGGACGAAGTCGTCGGCGAGCAGCTTCTCCACCGGGGCGACGACCGCGGCCGGATCGAGGAGCAGCGGCGGGTACTGCGGCTCGTAGTGGATGCCGCCGGTCCGCTCGACCGCGAACGAGGTGCCGGGCGCGGCGCTGCGCAGCGCGTCCACGACCTGGCGGGCGGTGGTCCGCTCCAGCGGGCTGACCTCGACGATCCGGCCGCCGCGGTGCAGATCGACGACGGCCGCGCCGTTGGCGCAGATCGCCAGGCCGTGGCCGTGCACATGGTCGCTGACCACGCCCATCCAGCGGGCCGGGCGTCCGGTGACGAAGAAGACCTCCAGGCCGGCCCGTTCCGCGGCGGCGAGCGCGGCGATCGTGCGGTCGGACACCGTCTTGTCGTCGTGCAGCAGGGTGCCGTCGAGATCGGTGGCGATCAGCCGGGGCGTCACGGCCGTTTCGGGCGCCCGGGACGGTGGGGCGGAGGCATCAGTCACGGGGCCATCTTCCCGTACCGCTGTGCACAGGAGTGCGGTGGGTTGCGCGGATGAGCCCGCGCGCCGTTGGTCCGAGGGCGTATGGGCAGGTGGGCTGAGCCGTCCGGTGCACCGAGGGAGAATCGTCGGGTGCTTCGGACGGCCGTACGCTCGGAGTATGCGACTGAGCACCCTGATACTCCCCGTCCGCCGCTGGTCCGAAGGCGGGCGGGAGGTGTGGCAGCGCGCCGAGGAGCTGGGCTTCCACGCCGCGTACACCTATGACCACCTCTCGTGGCGCACCTTCCGCGACCGGACCTGGTTCGGCGCCGTACCGACGCTGACCGCGGCGGCCGGCGTCACCTCCCGGATGCGCCTTGGCACCCTCGTCACCTCGCCGAACTTCCGGCACCCGGTCACCCTCGCCAAGGAGCTGATCTCGCTCGACGACATCAGCGACGGCCGGATCACCCTCGGCGTCGGCGCCGGCGGCAATGGCTTCGACGCCACCGCGCTCGGCCAGGAGCCCTGGGCGCCGCGCGAACGGGCCGACCACTTCGGCGAGTTCGTCGCGCTGCTGGACCGGCTGCTGAGCGAGGACGTCGTCTCCCACGAGGGCGTGCACTACTCCGCGCACGAGGTGCGCAACATTCCCGGGTGTGTGCAGCGGCCGCGGCTGCCGTTCGCGGTGGCGGCCACCGGCCCGCGCGGGCTGAATCTGGCGGCCCGGTACGGCCAGGCCTGGGTGACGACCGGTGATCCCAAGGTGTCCAACGGGGGCGGCACCCCGGCGGAGTCGCACGAGGCGATCCGCAGGCAGTTCGAGCGGCTGGGGAAGGCCTGTGCCGACCAGGGCCGCGAGGTCGCCGACCTACAGAAGATCATGCTGACCGGCTTCACCCCGGACCGTCCGCTGGACTCCGTGGACGCCTTCGTCGACTTCGCCGGCCACCACGCCGAGCTGGGTATCGACGAACTGGTCCTCCACTGGCCGATCGCCGATTCGCTCTTCGAGGCCGATGTCGCGGTCTTCGAGCGGATCGCCACGGAGGGGCTGGCGCAACTGGGCGCCCGGTAGACGGCTCCCGGCCCGGTGCTCCCTACGGGGCCGGTGCGCCCCATCCCTCCGGTGCGCCCGACGCGCCCGGTCGTCCCCTGACCTGGGCTTTACCCCGCATATAGCCCTGAAGAGGGAGAATCGGGACAGCGGCGCAGTGGGCCGCACGCGACGCGCGGTGCCAAGACGGCGCGCGGGCGGTCGGCGCACTGCGCGAAGTGCGGCGTTGTGGAGGAGCCATGGCACGGACCCGATTCGCCCCGGATCGCGGGCTGACCTCACGCATGGTCACGACGATGTTCTTCATCGGACTGCTCTACGTCGTGGTCGTCGGCGTGCTGGTGGTGCTGCTCAAGGGCGCCTGGGTGGTGGTGCTGGTGATCGCGGGTGCCCTGTTCATCGCGCAGTTCTGGTTCAGCGACCGGATCGCTGCATTCAGCATGGGCGCGCGTGAGGTCACCCCGGAGCAGGCGCCCGAACTGCACGGCGCCGTCGACCGGCTGTGCGCGCTGGCCGACATGCCCAAGCCGCGGGTCGCGATCGCCGAGTCGGATGTGCCGAACGCGTTCGCCACCGGCCGTGGTCAGAAGAACTCGCTGGTGTGCGCCACCACGGGGCTGCTCCGGCGGCTGGAGCCGGCCGAGCTGGAGGGGGTGCTGGCCCACGAGCTCTCGCATGTCGCGCACCGCGATGTCGCCGTGATGACCATCGCCTCGTTCCTCGGCGTATTGGCCGGGATCATCACCCGGGCCGCCCTGTGGAGCGGTATCGGCCGCAACAACCGGGACCAGAACGCGGCCATCGCCGTGCTCATCGTGACCGCCGTCAGCGTGGTCGTCTACGCGATCAGCTTCCTGCTGACCCGGCTGCTGTCCCGTTACCGCGAGCTGTCCGCCGACCGGGCCGCCGCCCTGCTGACCGGACGGCCGTCCGCACTGGCCGCCGCGCTGACCAAGGTCACCGGCCAGATGGCGAGGATCCCGACCGAAGATCTGCGCAAGGCCCAGCCGTTCAACGCCTTCTACTTCGCCCCCGCGTTCAACAAGGAGAGCTTCAGCCGGCTGCTGTCCTCCCACCCGACGCTGGACCAGCGGCTGGACCAGCTGGCCCGGATCTCGACAGAGCTGGGGCGGGCGTGAGGCGCGGAGCGCGTGGTGTCCCGCTGGTGACCGGTCGGTCGTGACGAGCAAGGAGTAAGCAGCACATGGGATTTCTGGATGCCATCCTCGGCCGCACCAAGCCGGTCCGTCCCGACCTCGACCAGCTGTTCGCGCTGCCGTCCGCCGCGGTGACCCTCCAGGCCGCGGCCGGTTTCGTCCCCACCGGACGGGGATCGGTGTGCTTCGCGAGCGTCGAGGGCGGGGCGTTCGCCCGTATCCAGGAGGAGGCACGGTCCCTGCTGGACGGCTCCGTGGAGCTCACCCAGGACGCGTACGGCTATACCTGGCTGCTCGTACGGCATCCGCCGGAGGATGTGGCGGGCCTGGTCAACGACCTGCATGCGGTCAACACCTCCCTGGAGGAGGCGGGCTTCGGCCCCCAGCTGCTGTGCTCGCTGGTCGGCTTCCGGGAGGAGCAGCAGCGGTCGCTGGCGCTGGTCTACCTCTACAAGCGGGGCACGTTCTACCCCTTCGCGCCCCAGCGGGAGGGCGGCGAGAAGCGCGACAACCCGCTCGAACTACAGGTGCGGGCGATGCTCGGGGACGATCTGACGATCGAGAAGGATCTGACGCGGTGGTTCCCGGTGTGGGGTGCGCCGGGGCTCTGAACCGCGGCCTTCCGGGCGCGGTGGTCAGCCCGGGAAACGCAGGAATGAGGCCGGTACGCGGCTGGTGAGCCAGACCCCGTTGGCGCTGACCCGGAAGACATGGCCGGCGCGGTGCATGGCGCCCGCGTCGACGGTCAGGACCACGGGCTTGCCGCGTCGCGCGCCCACCCGGGTCGCGGTCTCGCGGTCCGGGGAGAGATGGACGGCATGCCGCGACATCGGCCGCAGCCCCTCCTCCCGTATGGCGGCCACGCTGCGGGCCACTGTCCCGTGGAAGAGATGGGCGGGAGGCACGGACGGCGGCAGATCGAGGTCGACCGGTACCGAATGGCCCTGGTTGGCGCGGATCCGGTCGCCGTCGAGGGCGTAACGCTGCTTGTCGTTGTCGGCCACCACGGCCGCCAACTCTTCCTGGGTGAACGGGAATCCGTGCTGTGCGGCCGCGGCCATCAGCTCGGCGACGGGCACCCAGCCCTGGGCATCGAGGGTGATGCCGATCCGTTCCGGTTCATGGCGCAGATGCTTCGCCAGGTACTTCGAGAGGCGCACGGAGCGCTGGGTGTTCATGCCTCCAGAGTGCCGCGCAGGGCGGTGGGGTGGCACCTGAATTCCTGTTGGGGGGAGGTGTGGGGGCCTTGAGGTCGGGAGCCATGGGGTGGGGAGTCCTGTGGCCTGGGGCCGGGAGCCTTGGCGCCGGGAGTCCGGTGGTCCTCCGGCGGGGCTCCCGGCGCGTCACTCCCCTTCGCCGGGCCGGACTTCCCCGTCCTGGCCCTCCTGCCCCTTGTGCCGCGCCCGCGCGAGTTCGCTCGCCTTGCGTGCCTTCGCGCCGGTCACCTCGTCGGCGGCCCAACGGGCCCACTCCTCCTGCATCGCCGATATCCGCAGGCCGTACTCCAGCGCGATCCGCCCGTAGACCGAAATCATTTCCGTGTCCCACTCGGTGGTCTCTTCGAGGTGCTCCAGCGTGGCGTGGGTACGCGCGGCGCGCTCGGCCTGATGCAGGAGGAACGTCTGCGCTTCGAGCGGCGTGACGATGCCGAGGAAGAAGACGCGCAGCAGGCCGTCATGGCGCGGGGGACCGCTGGGTTCGACTTCGGTCAGCCAGTGGCGCAGCTCCGCCAGGCCGTCATCGGTGATCGCGTATTCCTTGCGGCCGCGGGGGCCGTGGGCGGCGACCTCGACCAGGCCGGCGGTCGTGAGTTTGGTGAGCTCGCCGTAGACCTGGCTCTGGGTGGCCGGCCAGGCGCTGGCGAGCGAGGCGTTGAACAGCTTCATCAGGTCGTAGCCGCTCGCGGGGGATTCGGCCAGCAGGCCCAGCACGGCATGTCTCAGGCTCATGACCCGCACTTTACCTTCCACTGTTGACATGTCAAAGGTGGAGCTTCTATGTTCGACATGTCGAAGTTGGAATGTGGGCGCGGTTCGGATGACGGCCGCGAGCGAAGAGGGGGAATCATGAACTATCTACGGGGCTTCATCCCGTGGCTGGTCTTCGCGGGGGTGTCCTCGTTCGGCTGGCAGTGGGGCGCGCTCGCCGGTCTGGTGTCAGCCGTCGCGCTGCTCATCGCCGACCGCGCCGGCGGTCTCTCGCTCGACCTGCGCCTGCTGGAGTACGGCACGATCGTGTTCTTCGCGGCCCTCGGCGTGCTGGCCTTCGTCCGCCCCGACAGCGGTCTCAAGATGTACGGCAGCGCCCTGTCGATGGGATGGCTGGCGCTCATCGCCTGGGTGTCGATCGCTGTGCGACGGCCCTTCACGATGGGGATCGCGCGCCGGATGGCCCCGCCGGAGGTCTGGCACACCCCGCTGTTCCGCCGGATCAATGTGGTGCTCACGGCCGCGTGGGCACTGTCCTTCACCCTCACCGCGCTCGCCCAGACCGCCGCCTCCGCCTACGGGTGGCATGTGGCCTTCTCGATCGCCCTTCAGCTCGCCGGATTCATCCTTCCCGCCCGCTTCACGGCTTCCTACCCGGAGCGAGCCCGTGCCCGCTTCATGGAGAGCTCCGGCGCGCGGGCCGACATCCAAGGAGGCCTGACCTCATGACCCCCACCTCCCCGACCACCGCATCCGCATCACACGCCCCCGCACCGCACATGGCCGGCAACTTCGCCCCGGTGACGGACGAACTGACCGCCTACGACCTGCCGGTGACGGGCGCGATCCCGCCCGAACTCAGCGGCTGGTTCCTGCGCAACGGCCCCAACCCGAGGGACGCCGCCACTCCCCACTGGTTCTTCGGCGACGGAATGGTCCACGGCCTGCGCCTGGAGGGCGGCCGGGCCATCTCCTACCGCAACCGCTGGGTCCGCACCGCCACCTTCACCGACGGCGTGCGTCCGGTGGACGCGCAGGGCCGCCGCAATCTGGCGGCGGGCGTGGCCAACACCCATATCGTCCGGCACGCCGGACGCACCCTCGCCCTGGTCGAGTCGTCGTTCCCGTACGAAATCGACTGCCGCCCCGGCCATGAGCTGGAGACCCTCGGCGCCCATGACTTCGGCGGCCGGCTCACCACCGCCATGACCGCCCACCCCAAGACCTGCCCCACCACCGGCGAGCTGCATTTCTTCGGATACGGCGGGCCCACTCCGCCCTATCTGACCTACCACCGCGCCGATGCCGCAGGGGAGTTGGTGATCAGCCGCCCCATCGACGTTCCGGGGCACACGATGATGCATGACTTCCATCTGACCGCCCGCCATGTCATCTTCATGGACCTCCCGGTCGTCTTCGACCGCAGCCGCCCCGGTATGCCGTATCAGTGGAACCCGGAGTACGGCGCCCGGCTCGGTGTGCTGCGCCGCGATGATCCCTACGGAGAGGTCCGCTGGCTGCCCATCGACCCCTGCTATGTCTTCCACGCTCTGAACGCCCACGACGACGGCGACCAGCGGATCGTCCTCCATGTCTCCCGCTACGCCGATTACGGCGGCCGGACCCCTGCCCACCTCTGGCGCTGGACGATCGACCTGGTGACGGGCACGGTCGCCGAAGAGCAACTGGACGACCAGTTCTGTGAGTTCCCCCGGGTGGATGACCGCCTCACCGGACAGCCGGCCCGCTTCGGCCATGCCACCGTCGGCGAGTTGCCGGGCACCGGCCACATACCCGGCGCCCTGCTCCGCTACGACCTCCAGACCGGTGTGGCCGTCCGGCATGACTTCGGCCCGGGACGCACACCAGGCGAGGCGGTCTTCGCCCCGGCGGACGACCGTCCCGGCGGGCCGGGCTGGCTGATCACCTATGTCTACGACGCCTCCACCGACACCAGCGACCTCGTCGTACTCGACTCGGAGGACATCTCCGCCGACCCGGTCGCCACGGTCCATCTTCCGCAGCGGGTGCCGTATGGATTTCATGGCAACTGGTTGCCGGATTCGGTGGGTTGACGTGTGAGTGGGGGGAGGGCGCGGCAGGGGGCTGCGGATCGATTGATGCTTGATAGCTGAAGAGTGGGGATGGGGTGGGGGCGGGCTCGGGGCGTGGGGCTGGTCTGGGGGCTCGTCTATGGGCTGGTCGAGGCCGTGGTCTGTGGCCCGTCTCCTGCCTTTGGGGGCCGTCAGGTGCTGCCCGCGTCGCCCGCCGATGCGGTGCCGCAACCAGGGCCGGTGCCGGTGTGGCTGCTGGTGTTGGCGCCGGTGTCGCCCGCCACCAGGGCGTCCATGGTGCGGGCCTGTACCTCCCGGTGTGCGGCGGCGGCGATGAAGGCGGCTGTGTTATCCGTACCGACCAGTTCCCGCACGGCCTGTACTGCACCGGCGGGGAGCAGCACCGTCTCCGGGGCGGCCGTCGGGTGGGGCGCCGGGGCGGCCGCGGTACGGGGGTCCGCGACCGGCCCGGGCGCGGGCGGCGGGGCGGGCGGCCGGCCGGAAGCGGCCCGAGGCGTGGGGACGCTCCCGGGCCCTGCCCCGGCTCCGGGCTTCGCCTTGACCCCGGCTGCTGCCCCTGCCCCGGGTCCGGCCCCCGCACCAGCTGATGTCCCGGCCTCCCCCGTTGCCCCGGCCTCACCCGCTGCCCCTGCCCCTGCACCTGCCCCGGCAGTCGTTTCGGTGGGTCTCCGTGTCTCGGGTGGCAGTGCCTCGCTGAGGTGATGGCGTAGATAGCGGGCGGCCAGGGAGCGCATGGCGCGGGCGAGTTCGGCGTCGATGGTCTGTTGGGCCAGGGGGCGGAGGCGGCGTACGAGGGTGGCGGCCTCCGCGGCCTCGGCCTCGGTGGGCGGGTGGTCCAGGAACTGCTGGAAGACATGCTCGGTGGTGAAGTCCAGGAAGCGGGCGGCGATGTGCTCGACCTGGCCGCGCACCTCCCGCAGATGACCGGCGATCGCCGTCAACGGGACACCGGCGGAGTGCAGTTCGGCGGCGACGGCGAGTTCCTGCGGGCTGGGGACGAGGAACTCGTCGTCCCGGCCGGGGATGCGTTCCAGGACGCCCAGTTCGACGGCCTCGGCGAGCGCCGTCTCATCGGGGCTGCCCCCGAAGGCGGCGTTCAGCTCGGTGCGGCTGATGCGGGACGCCTCCTCGTCGGTCCACGGCCCGTCGATCTCGGCGACCAGGCCCAGGACCCCGCCGAGGTCACGGCCCGCGTCCCAGGCCTCGAGGAGTTCCTTGATGCTGGCGAGGGTGTAGCCGCGGTCCAGCAGATCGGCGATCTGGCGCAGCCGGGCCAGGTGGGCAGCGCCGTAGACATTGGCCCGGCCGCGGCGTTCCGGGCGGGGAAGCAGTCCGCGGTCCTGGTAGGCGCGGATGGTGCGTACCGTGGCGCCGCTGAGGTGCGCCAGATCCTCGATGCGGTATTCGGCGGTGCGGGCTTCGCCTGTGGGCGGCTGCTCGTTCACTGTGGTGCTCCTTACGAGATGGCCGCGCGCTACGAGCCGGGCCGGCCACGTGCTCAATCGCGCCCGCCCCGGCCCACCCTGGCCCAGTGCGGCCGGGGAGGGACGCCAAGTAGGCGCGACGGCCGTCCGCAGCGACCCTTCCTGCGAGGGATGGTACGGCCGCCTCGTCCTGCGGATTCGTTGCGTCCGGCTCCCCCTCCGGGCCGGGGCCGAGGCTCCGGCCCGGAGGCCAAGGGGCGGCGTAACGGCCGGACGGGACCCTGCGTCCGGAGCCCCGCCCCCACGCAGGGTCCCGCCGCTCCCTACAGCCGTGGCTCGAAGCGGGCGAGGGCGCGGAGGACGCGTGGGGCGAAGCGGGAGAGCAGGTGGGCGCCGCGGGCTTCGGGAGTGACCGGTACCACCGCCTGGTTGCGGACGACCGCGCGCAGGATGGCGTCGGCGACCTTCTCCGGCGGGTAGTTGCGCAGCCCGTACAGCCGCGCGGCCCTGGCCTGGCGGCGCTTCTCCTCGTCGGCCGAGACTCCGGCGAAACGGGCGGTGCTGGTGATGCCGGTGTTGACCAGTCCGGGGCAGATGGCCGAGACGCCGATGTCCTGACCTGCCAGTTCGGCGCGCAGACACTCGCTGAGCATCAGGACCGCCGCCTTGGAGGTGCTGTAGGCGGGCAGCAGCTTCGACGGCTGGAAGGCGGCTGCCGAGGCGGTGTTGACGATATGGCCGCCCTGGCCGCGGTCCGCCATCCGTTGGCCGAAGATCCGGCAGCCGTGGATGACGCCCCACAGATTGACGTCCAGGACCTTCTTCCAGTCCTCGGTCCCGGTCTGGAGAAAGGAGCCGGACAGGCCGATGCCGGCGTTGTTCACCAGCACATCGACGGTTCCGTACTCCGCGTGCACCTTGTCGGCGAGCTTCTCCATCGCCGTCTCGTCGGAGACATCGACGACCTCCGCCCAGGCCTGTGGTGCACCGATCAGCCGGGACATCTCGGCGGTCCGGGCCGCGCCCTCGGCGTCCCGGTCGACGGCGATGACCCGTGCGCCGGCCTCCGCGAAGGCGAACGCCGTTGCCCGGCCGATGCCGCCGGCCGCGCCGGTGACCAGCACCAGCTGCCCGCCGAACCGGTCGGCGTAGGCGCCGTTCGCCACGACCTGCCGCGCCGGATCGCCCTCCTCCTTGGCGGTGATGAACTCGCCGATCCAGGAGACGAGCTGGTCGGGGCGGGTGCGGGGCACCCAGTGCTTGGCCGGGAGGGTGCGGCGTACCAGCTGCGGCGCCCACTGCTCCAGATCGTCGTAAAGTCGCGGCGAGAGGAAGGCGTCGCCGGTGGGGGTGATGAGCTGGACCGGGCAGTGCGCATAGGCGTCGGCGCGCGGGCGGCGGAGCCGGGGGAGGACATTGTCGCGGTAGAGCCAGGCGCCATGGGCCGCGTCGGTGGGCAGCGACGCGGTCGGGTAGTCACCACCCGGCACCTTCTCCACCCGCTGGAGGATCTTCGGCCAGCGCTTGCCGAGGGGGCCCTTCCACGCCAGCTCGGGCAGCACGGGGGTGTGCAGCATGTAGACGTACCAGGACTTGGCGCTCTGGTTGAGGAGCTGGGCGGCGCGCCGGGGGGTGGGGCGCACCGTCCGCTTCTTGATCCAGTGGCCGAAGTGGTCCAGGGACGGGCCCGACATGGAGGTGAAGGAGGCGATCCGGCTCTCCGTACGCCGCACCGTGGCGAACTCCCAGCCCTGCACCGAGCCCCAGTCATGACCGACCAGATGGACCGGGCGGTCGGGGCTGACGGCGTCGGCGACGGCCAGGAAGTCGTCCGTCACCTTCTCCAGGGTGAAGCCGCCCCGCAGCGGCTGCGGGGCGGTGGACCGGCCGCAGCCCCGGACGTCGTAGAGCACCACATGGAAGCGGTCGGCCAGACCGCGGGCGACCTCGGACCACACCTCCTTGCTGTCCGGGTAGCCGTGCACGAGCAGCACCGTGGGCTGCGCCGGATCGCCCAGCTCGGCGACGCACAGCTCGATGCCACCGGTCCGCACCCAGCGCTCCCGCGCCCCGGCCAGCCCCACAGCGACCCCGGCCCCGGCCTCAGCCGAGGCCCCGGCCCCGGCCTCGGACACCGCTCCGGACCCTGGCCGCTGCCCCCGCCCCGAGCCCCGCCCGTTCCGCGGACCCCGGCCCTTCCCCGTGCCCCGGCCCTTCCCCGTCCCCCGGCCGTCGCCCATCCCCCGGCCGCTGCCCTTTCCCCATCCACGTCCCGTGTTCACGCGGCCTTCTCCTCCTGCCGGCGCCGCACATGCGGCAGATCGTCGTCCAGCCAGAAAGCGCTTTCCTGCGGGTCCTTGGAGTCCGTGACGACCAGGATCTCCTCGAACTTCGCGCCCGTTCCCCGGAAGCCGAGGTGGGGTTCGACCGCCCACAGTCCGGGCTGCGGCGGATGGTCGGAGAAGCGGTACGGGCTCCACAGCGGGGACCAGCCGTCGCGGTGGCCGTGCAGTGCGTCGGAGGCCAGGCCCCTCAGGGACCGGGTGCCGAACCCGAAGAGCGTGGGGGACCAGCGGCGCTGCCGCACCCGGTCGACCTTGTGCGCGATGACGCCGAAGGGGTAGGCGCGGTGGCGGTTGGCGTAGCCCTGCCGCGCCATCAGCCGGTCGACGTCCGCGTAGATCTCCCGCAGCGGGCGTCGTTCGCGCACCTCGCGCAGGATCAGCTCCCGGTGCGCTTCGAGGTCGGCGAGCAGCCGGTCGTGCACGGGGTTGAGGCCCAGGCAGCCGGAGTAGCCGATGTCGGCCGTGTAGCCGTTGTGGATGGGGGCCAGGTCGAGGATGAAGGCCATCCCGGGCTCCAGCTCACGCTGGGTGGGGAAGAACTGGAGCGGCACCCGGAAGTTCACGAAGGCGGTGCGGTCGCCGAACCAGGCGAAGGGCAGATGGAACCAGTCCCGTACGCCGCGCTCACGCAGCCACTCGCGCTGCATCCGTGCCGCCGCACGCTCGGTCACCCCGGGCTTGAGCTGGGCGGCCACCGCTTCCGCACAGGCATAGGCGAGCCGCTGGACCTCTCTGAAGCCCCTTAGCCCGGCGGTGAGTTCTCCGGCTGCTCCTGGTGGGGTCGCTGAGGTGACTGAGGCCATCGCCAACCGTCCGTCCGTGAGACGTCCATCGCGGTACGTGCCCGTAACTTGACACTGATGAATGTGACAATGACCGGCGGCTGCGTCAAGAGGGCCGCATATATGCACCGGCAGCCCTGAGGCGGGGGCAGCTCACAGCAGGAGACCCCTACGGGCACGTAATACCGCAGGGGGAGGCGCATCCCATCGTTTGGGTTGACGACCGGTGTGGCGGCTGCCACTACCGTCGATGACGTGACTGTGATCGTGACCGAAAGCCTGAGCAAGCGGTTCCCGCGGGTGACCGCCTTGGACCGGCTCTCCGTTGACATCGCCCCCGGCGTAACGGGCCTGGTGGGTGCCAACGGTGCCGGAAAGTCCACCCTGATCAAGATCCTCCTCGGGCTGGCCCCGGCGACCGAAGGGACGGCGCATGTCCTCGGCCTGGATGTGACCACGGACGGCGGCGCCATCCGTGAGCGGGTCGGCTACATGCCCGAGCACGACTGCCTGCCGCCGGATGTCTCGGCGACGGAGTTCGTCGTGCACATGGCCCGGATGTCCGGGCTGCCGCCGACCGCCGCCCGCGAGCGCACCGCGGACACCCTGCGCCATGTCGGCCTCTACGAGGAGCGCTACCGCCCCATCGGCGGCTACTCAACCGGCATGAAGCAGCGGGTGAAACTGGCCCAGGCACTGGTCCACGACCCGCAGCTGGTGTTCCTCGACGAGCCCACCAACGGCCTCGACCCGGCCGGGCGGGACGAGATGCTCGGCCTGATCCGGCGTGTCCACAGCGACTTCGGGATCTCCGTCCTGGTGACCTCCCACCTCCTCGGTGAGCTGGAGCGCACCTGTGACCATGTCGTCGTCATCGACGGCGGAAAGCTCCTGCGGTCCTCCTCAACCGATGAGTTCACGCAGGTCACCGCCTCGCTGGCGGTCGAGGTCACGGACACCGACGCCCACCCCGACGGCACCGAAGCGCTGCGTGCGGCCCTGGCTGCGGCCGGCGCCGCGGTGACCGCCCGCCCGGCCGGCTCCGAGGGCCTCGCCGCCTCCGGCCACCTCCTGTATGTCGAGGCGGCCGGCGAGGAGACGTACGACCTGGTGCGGGACACCGTCGCCGGACTCGGGCTCGGCCTGATCCGGATGGAACAGCGCCGCCACCAGATCGCCGAGGTCTTCCGCGACGCGGATGCGGCGCAGGCCGCCACCGCCACCGCAGGCGCCCCGGGCGCCCCGTATGCCACCCAGGACGGAGGCGCCCACGATGTCGCCTGAGCCCATGACGTCCGCGCACCCGGCGTCCCCCTCCGGCGCACCGGCCGACGCCTATATCCACAACATCGGCTACCGCCACTACGACGGCCCCCGCCTGGGCCGCGCCTACGCCCGCCGGTCGCTCTTCTCGCAGAGCCTGCGCGGCTCCTACGGTCTGGGCCGTTCGGCCAAGAGCAAGGTGCTGCCGCTGCTGCTCCTCGTCGCGATGTGCCTGCCCGCCGCGATCATGGTGGCGGTGGCGGTGGTCACCAAGGCCCAGGCCCTCCCGGTCGGCTACTCCCGCTACGCCGTCTTCCTCCAGGCCGTCATCGGCCTGTATCTGGCCGCGCAGGCCCCGCAGTCGGTCTCCCGCGATCTGCGGTTCAAGTCCATACCGCTGTATTTCTCCCGGCCCATCGAGCGGGTCGACTACGTGGTCTCGAAGTTCGCGGCCATGGCCGCCGCCCTGTTCATCCTCAGCGGCCTACCGCTGCTGATCCTCTACGTCGGGGCGCTGCTGGCGAAGCTGGACTTCCTCGAGCAGACCAAGGGTCTGGCGCAAGGGCTGGTCGCCGTGGTGCTGCTCTCGCTGCTGTTCGCCGGGATCGGCCTGGTCGTCTCCGCGGTCACCCCGCGCCGCGGCTTCGGTGTCGCCGCCGTGATCGCCGTCCTCACCATCCCGTACGGCGCGGTGAGCGCGGTCCAGGGCATCGCCTTCGTCCAGGGCCATGAGTCCGCCGTCAGCTGGCTGGGGCTGTTCTCCCCCATCACGCTGATCGACGGGGTGCAGTCGACGTTCCTCGGTGGCAGCAGCTCCTTCCCCAACGGCCTGGCCCCGACCACCGGCGCCGGTTTCGTCTATCTCCTGGTGACGCTGGCCGTCATCGTCGGCTGCTACGCCCTCCTGATGCGCCGCTACCGAAAGGCCGGCCTGTGACCTCCCACCCGTCACCCACCACCGCCGTTCCCAGGGATGGGCTGCGCCCACGCGCCTTCTGTCTGTCGCCCGCCACCACCCTCCGAAGGAATGGGCCGCGCCCATGACGACTGTGCACATCGACCGTGTCTCCCGCTGGTTCGGCAATGTCGTTGCCGTCAACGACATCACCATGACCATCGGCCCCGGCGTGACCGGCCTGCTCGGCCCCAACGGCGCCGGCAAGTCCACCCTCATCAACATGATGGGCGGCTTCCTCGCGCCCTCCAACGGCTCCGTCACCCTCGACGGGACGACGATCTGGCGTAACGCCGGCATCTACCGCCACATCGGCATCGTCCCGGAGCGCGAGGCGATGTACGACTTCCTCACGGGCCGCGAATTCGTGCTCGCCAACGCCGAGTTGCACGGCCTCGGGCGGAAAGAGGCGGCCAGGGCGCTGGCCACCGTCGAGATGGAGTACGCCCAGGACCGCAAGATCTCGACGTACAGCAAGGGCATGCGGCAGCGGGTGAAGATGGCGTCCGCGCTGGTCCACGACCCGTCGGTGCTGCTGCTGGACGAGCCGTTCAACGGGATGGACCCCCGCCAGCGGATGCAGCTGATGGAGCTGCTGCGGCGGATGGGAGACGAGGGCCGTACGGTCCTGTTCTCCTCGCACATCCTCGAAGAGGTCGAGCAACTCGCCGCGCACATCGAGGTGGTGGTCGCCGGGCGGCATGCCGCGTCCGGAGACTTCCGCAAGATCCGCCGGCTGATGACGGACCGCCCGCACCGCTATCTCGTCCGGTCCGACAACGACCGGGCGCTGGCCGGTGCGCTGATCGCCGACCCCTCGACGGCCGGCATCGAGGTGGACTTCACCGAAGGCGCGCTGCGCATCCAGGCGATCGACTTCGGCCGGTTCACCGAACTCCTGCCGAGGGTCGCCCGCGACCACGGCATCCGCCTTCTGACGGTCTCGCCCTCCGACGAGTCGCTGGAATCCGTCTTCTCCTACCTCGTAGCGGCCTGAGGCCTGAAAGGAGCCCTGACGCATGTCCACGACCACTCCGGCGGCCCGGACCGCACCCCCCGGTGCACCCAAGGTCACCCTGTTCCACCCGACCGTCGCCCGGCTCACCTACCGCGCCCTGCTCGGCCGGCGGCGGGCGCTGATCCTCTTCGCGCTGCCCGCCCTGCTGGTGCTGCTCTCGGTGGCCGTCCGTGTGCTGGCCGGTGCCGACGATGCCACCGCCGGCGGCATCCTGGGCGGCTTCGCGCTGGGCACGATGGTGCCGCTGATCGGTGTCATCGCCGGTACGGGCGCGATCGGCCCGGAGATCGACGACGGCTCGGTGGTCTATCTGCTGGCCAAGCCGGTGCCCCGGCCGACGATCATCTTCACCAAACTCCTGGTCGCGATAGGCGTGACGGTCGCCTTCTCCGCCCTCCCCGTCCTGCTCGCCGGCTTCCTCCTCAACGGCAACAGCCAGCAGATGGCCGTGGGATACGCGGTGGCGGCGGCCGTCGCCTCGGTCGCCTACAGCGCCCTCTTCCTGCTCTTCGGCACGATCACCCGGCATGCCGTCGTGTTCGGCCTGGTCTATGCCCTGATCTGGGAGACGTTCGTGGGGACGCTCATCCCGGGCGCGAAGACCCTCAGCATCCAGCAGTGGGCGCTGGCGGTCGGCCAGAAGGCGGCCGCGGAGGGTGCGCTCAGCTCCGATGTCCAACTGCCGCTCGCCCTCTGCCTGCTGGTGGGGCTCACCGGCGTCGCCACCTGGTATGCCAGCCGTCGTCTGAAGGCGCTCACCCTGGCGGGCGAGGAGTAAGGACGTCCGGGGGGCGGAGGCGGGCCCTGAGCCTTGCCTCCGCCGCTCCCGCCACACCTGGCGCTTACGCTGCTACCGGCGTCGCGCCGCCGCTTCGTTGAACTCCCGCACATTGCGCAGATGCTTCTGGTAATCGGCGGTGAAGCGGGTGTCGCCCGGTTTGACGGTGACGAAGTAGAGCCAGTCGCCGGCGGGCGGCGCACCGGCCGCCTTCAGCGCGTCCGCACCGGGATTGTCGATCGGCGTCGGCGGCAGGCCCTGGTAGCGGTAGGTGTTGTACGGGCTCTTGGTCCTGGTGTCGGCGTGGCTGGTGTGGAGCGTGCTGCGGCCCAGCGCGTAGTTGATCGTCGAGTCCATCTGAAGCGGCATATGGTGCGCGAGCCGGTTGTCGATGACCCGGGCGACCCTGCCCATATCGGCTGGCCGGTCCGCCTCGGCCTGCACGATGCTGGCGATGAGGACCGTCCGGTAGGAGCGGACGCCATCGGCGGCGAGGCGCTCCTTGGCGGTTTTCACCATGTAGGTGAGCAAGGACGCCGGGGTGGTGTCCGAGCTGATCGGATAGGTCGCCGGGAAGAGGTAGCCCTCCGGATTGCCCTTCGCCTCGGCCGGCAGCGGCAGATGTGCGCGCTTGGCCGCCTTCGCGGTGGACCCGGCGGGCACGTGCAGGGCCTTGTCGGCGGCGGCGTAGACCTGGGCGGCCCGCTGCCCCTCCGGGACGATCAGCGTCCGTTCGGGCTGCCCGCGCAGCAAGCGCGGCAGCAGCAGAACGGCCAGCACGACCAGGACACACAGCAGGGCAACAAGAAGCAGCCGGCCGGTGCGGGAGAGCCGCGGGCCTGGCCAGCGAACGGTGTGCGGAACATCGCTCATGGGGAGCACGGTAGGCGACCCCGCCGGACGCGGGGGCGGCCGCCGCCGGATCGTTGCCCACCGCGAAGATCCTTCACCACCTCGCCATGCCCCGCCACCTGCGACGTTGCCGTGCCTACCCGCCCCAGGCCCGCGCCCGGCGGCCCCCCCGCCCAGCACTCACACGTCCGTCAGCCGATCCGACGATCCCGCCCCGCGCCCAGGCCCAGCAGCGCCAGACCGGCACAGACGGCGAGGAGCAGGGCGAGGGGGACGGTCCAGCCGTTGGTGGCCTGGTGGACGGCGCCGAGGGCCAGGGGGCCGACGGCGGCCAGGAGGTAGCCGCCGGTCTGGGCCATGCCGGAGAGGCGGGCCGCGGTGTGGGCGTCGCCCGAGCGCAGGACCATCATCGTCAGGGCCAGGCCCAGCGCGCCGCCCTGCCCGATGCCGAGGAGCGCGGCCCACAGCCAGGCCCCGGCCACCGGTGCCACCAGCAGACCCGAGACGCCGCAGGCCATCAGCGCGGACACCGCCACCCCCAGCAGCCGCTGCTGCCGCATCCGCCCCGCCAGCATCGGCACCACGAACGAACCGACCATCTGCACCAGCGTGCTGAAGGCGAAGACCAGGCCCGCCTCGCCCTTGCCCATGCCGTGGTCGGTGAAGATCGTCGGCATCCAGGCGATGCTCACATACGCGATCAGCGACTGCGAGCCCATGAACAGCGTGACCTGCCAGGCCAGCGGGGAGCGGCTCAGCCGCGGCCCGTCCCCGGCGAGGTGCGCGGGGGTGGCCGCGGCGGCGCCGTGGCGGGTGCCCCGCCGGGTCATCAGCGTCTGCGGGATCCAGACGACCGCGGCGACGGCGGCCAGCAGCGCCCAGGAGACCAGTGCGCCCTGCCAGCTGCCGAGCGCGTTCTCCATCGGCACCGCGGAGGCGGCGGAGACGGTCGCGCCCAGGATCATCGCGGTCGAGTACAGCGCCGTCATGCCCGCGGCCCGCTCCGGGAAGTCCCGCTTGATCAGGCCCGGCATCAGCACATTCAGCAGGGCTATGGAGCCGCCGACCACCGCACACCCGGCGAACAGCGCGACCACCGGCGGAGCGATCCGCAGCACGATGCCGCCGCACAGCGCCACCAGCGCCCCGCAGAGCGCCGTCTCGGTCCCCCAGCGCCGTGCCAGCTTCGGCGCGAGGATCGAGCCGAGACCCATGAAGATCAGCGGGATGGTCGTCACCAGGCTGCTGGCGGTGGCGGTCAGACGGTAGTGCGCGCCGATCTCGCCGAGCAGCGGGGAGACCCCGGCCAGCGCCGTACGCATATTGAGCGCGGCGAGCACGATCCCGGCCATGACCAGCACCGGATGGGCCCGCAGCCGGCGGCGGGCCGTGGCGACCGGCGGTGCCGGGACCAGATCCTCCTCGGCGTCGATCAAGGGTGCTTCGGACCTGGGCCCTGCCATACGCGCATACCTCGTCACGTGTCGGGATCCGGTGATGGATCGGGAAGGAGAAAGAAGGGGGGTGGGTGTTGGGGGGGGAGGAATGGGCCGGAACTGAGGGAGGGGGAAGGGGGACGGGCCTCAGTCGTCGGCCAGCAGGGCCTCCACGGCCCGCTTCGGCTTGTCCAGCAGGGCGCGGGTCGCGCGCTCCGCCGCTTCCGGGTCGCCGGCCGCGATGGCGTCCAGGACCGCACGGTGATCGCCGTGCACGATCCTCGGCATCGCCTGGTCGTCGAGCGCGCTGACCAGGGCCTCCCGTACCGAGCTGCTGAACCAGCCGTACGTCGCCGTCAGCGCGGCGTTGTGCGCGGCTTCGACGACGGCCTTGTGGAAGGCGACGTCATGATCGGCGTAGAGCTCCAGATCGCCCGAGCCGGGCACTCCCTCCGCGTCCGCCAGGTCGGCCACGGCGTCCAGCGCGGCGCGCATCCGGTCCAGATCCTCGGGCCGGTGGCGCAGCGCGGCCAGCCGGGCGGCCTCCGCCTCCAGCGCGATCCGCAGCTCCAGTACGTCGCGGATGCCGGCCCGCTGGATGCCGCGCATGATGTCGCCCGGGTCCGTGGTGGAGACGACGAAGGTGCCTTCGCCCTGGCGTGAGCGCAGCATCCCGGCGTGGACGAGGACCCGCACCGCCTCGCGCACGGTGTTCCGGCCGACCTGGAGCTGCTCGGCGAGCGCGTGCTCGGTGGGGATCCGGGCCCCCACCTTCCACTCCCCGGCCGTCAGCTGGGACCGCAGGGCGTCGACGACGGTGTCCACCAGGGACTGCCGTCCTGCTGCCTGAAGTGCCATTTCCATCCCGTCCGCGCCGATGAACCAGTAGGTGCCGTAGGGCCGGTGGAGCCCGTAGGGGCCCTAGGACCAGTAGGGCCCGTAGGACCCGTAGGGACCCGTAAGGCTTCTAGGGACCCTGACCCGTAGGTCCGGCCCCCGTCCCGGGCCAGTTGCCCAGTCATCCTACAACTGATCGATTCATCGTACACGGATGCCAATGCGCGCACGGTCACGGGTAAGGGTGCGGGTACGGCGACGGGCAAGGGCGCGGCCCGTGGCTCGCCCCAGCCCCGGGCCCCTTCTCACCCCACCCGCAACCCCTGCCCCACCCTCACACCCCGATATCCCGCTCCTGGATGTCCGCGAGGGATTCGCGCCGTACGAGAAGGCGGGCATGGCCTCCCGTGACGGCGATGACCGGTGGGCGGCCGACGAGGTTGTAGCCGGAGGCCATCGAGAGGTGGTACGCGCCGGCGACGGGGACGGCCAGCAGGTCGCCGGGGCGGATGTCGCCGGGGAGCGGGGCATCGGGGGCGAGGACATCGCCGGCCTCGCAGTGCCGCCCGACGACGGTCACGGGTTCCGGTGCGGCGGCCGAGGCGCGGCCGACCAGCCGTGGCGCGTAGCGCACCCCGTAGAGCGCCGGCCGCGGGTTGTCGCTCATCCCGCCGTCCACCGCCACGAAGGTGCGGGCGCCGGTCCGTTTGACGGACAGCACCCGGTAGAGGACGACCCCGGCCGGGCCCGCGATGGCGCGGCCCGGTTCGATGGCGAGCCGGGGCATCGGCAGCCCGGCCGCCGCGCAGCCGCGGGCCAGTTCGGCGCGGATCTTGATGCCGAGGGCGCCGGGGTCGAGCGCGGGTTCGCCGGGGCGGTAGGCGACGCCATGACCGCCGCCGAGGTCCAGTTCGGGCAGGGTGCTGCCGTGGTGCTCCCGGATGCGGGCCAGCAGGCCGATCAGCCGTCGTACCGCCGACAGATAGGGCTTGACGGTGGTGATCTGCGAGCCCAAGTGGCAGTGCAGGCCAGTCAGTTCGAGGCGTGGCTGGCTGAGTACCCGGGCGATGGCGTGCTGTGCGGAGCCGTCGGCGATCGACAGGCCGAACTTCTGGTCGTCGGTCCCGGTACGGATCTTGGCGTGGCCGCCGGCCGCGATCCCCGGCACGACCCGGATCAGTACCTTCTGGCGGCTGCCCGCCGGGACCGCGGCGGCCAGCCGGGCGATCTCCGAGGTGCTGTCGATGACGATCCGGCCGACGCCCAGCCGCAGGGCGGCCCGCAGGTCGGCGGGGCTCTTGGCGTTGCCGTGCAGCACGATCCGCTCGGGCGGAAAGCCGGTGGTGACGGCCAGTTCCAGCTCGCCGGCGGAGCAGACGTCCAGCCCCAGGCCCTCCTCCTGCACCCAGTGCACCATCGCGCGGCACAGGAACGCCTTGGCCGCGTAGTAGACCTCGGCGTCAGGGAAGGCCCGTAGGTAGGCGCGGCAGCGGTGGCGCACTTCGTCCTCGTCCAGGACGTAGGCGGGGGTGCCGAAGCGGTCGGCCAGCTCGGTGAGCGGGACACCGCCGACGGCCAGGTCATCACGGCCGACCGGCGCCGTGGACGCGGGCCAGATGGAGCGCGGTTCACTGCCGGACAGGGGCCGGGAGGCGGTGCGGGGCGGGAGCGCCACGGCGGTGGCCGGTGGCGGGGGGCCGGCCTCGTGGCCGGTCGGCGGCAGAGTGCTGTGACTCATCGCGGTCACCCCTCCCTCAAGCGGCCCGTAGGTGACGGCCACGGGGTACGTCGGGGATGTATCGGGGATCGACGGTCAGGGCCGTCGCACCCACGGGTTCGGCCAGTGCCCGCAGCGCGGGCTCGGAGAGCCTGACCCAGGGCTGGCCGCCGCCGAGGGCCGCGGCCAGCCGCTGGCGTGAGGTGAAGGCGACGGCGGTACGGCCGCCGAGCGGAGTGCGGAACAGGCGGGCCGTGCAGCCCGCGGGGCCCGACCGGACGGGGACGAACAGCGGTCCGGCCGGGACACGATCGGCAGGCTCGGGATCTTCCGCGTACAGATGGTGGGACACGGCGTTGCTCCTCGGACGGAACTCGGCCCCGGACCGGTGGGAAACGCGTACGCCGGGGCTCGGCTCTGACGCTATGCCCGGTGAACCGGACCCTCCGCCGGTCGCTGACGCGTCATTGACGGGTTGCGGCCGCTACTTGACGCGATGCTGCCGCCCGGTGGCCGATTGTGCGGCGGCGGTGACTCCGGGCATCCGGGCACCGGCCACCCCGTTCGCCTCAGGTCACCGGCCACCCCCACCGGCCATCGGCCTCAGGCCCCCGGCCTCAGACATCCGGCCTCCGCTGCCCGGCACGGGCCGGGCCGACACCCGCCGGGACCGCTCTCCGCCCGCCCGGTAGCCCCGTCCGCCACCCGGTCCATCGTCCGTGGACCGCCGCGCTTGACCTTGACACTGTGGAAAGCACTCCACTGGAAGGCGTCATGTTCACCATCGGAGACTTCGCCCAGTACGGCCGCGTGTCGGCCCGCATGCTGCGCCACTACGACGCGATCGGGCTGCTGCGCCCGGCCCGTACGGACCCCGTCAGCGGCTACCGCTTCTACGAGGCGGCCCAGCTCGCCCGGCTCAACCGCATCATCGCGCTCAAGGACCTCGGATTCAGCCTCCAGCAGGTGGGGGCGATCCTGGCCGAGGAGGTGAGCGTGCCGGAGCTGCGCGGCATGCTGCGGCTGCGGCAGGCGGAACTGGAGGCGGCGCGGACGGCGGCGGAGGCGCGGCTGGCGCAGGTCGAGGCGAGGCTCCGGACGATCGAGAGTGAGGGACGCATGTCTGCCGACGATGTGGTGGTCAAGCGCACCGGAACGGTACTGCTCGCCGAGCTGAGCGGAACCGCCGCCAGTTACGGGCCGGAGGACATCGGCCCGGTGATCACGCCGCTCTACGCCGAGCTGTGCCGGCTGCTGGAGACGGCGGGGGTGACGCCGGCGGGGCCGGGGCTGGCGTACTACGAGGACGTACCGGAGCCGAGCGGGGGCAGCGGGCAGCCGGCCGAGAGGAGCGACGGAAGGGACGCCATCGTCGTGCACGCGGGGATGGTGATCACCGAGGAGGCGCTGGCGAAGGCGGGTGCGACGGCCGGCGCTGCCTCCGGCCGCCCGGCCGCCGACACCTCCGGCCGCCCCGGGGCCCCCACCGCCACCGGCCTCGGCTTCGACGTCGTCACCCTCCCCGGCCTGGACAGCGCCGCCACGGTGGTGCACCGCGGCCCGATGAGCCGGATTCTGCCGACCGCCCAGAATCTCGCGCACTGGATCGACGCCAACGGCTATCGCTCCGCCGGATACGCCCGCGAGCTGTATCTGGAGTGCCCGCCGGACCAGG
Source organism: Streptomyces sp. P9-2B-2 (assembly GCF_030406865.1). NCBI lineage: Bacteria > Bacillati > Actinomycetota > Actinomycetes > Kitasatosporales > Streptomycetaceae > Streptomyces > Streptomyces sp. P9-2B-2. The sequence continues at coordinate 4,713,655 of NZ_CP129126.1, forward strand.
AGAAGTGGGTCACGGAGATCCAGGAGCCGGTGGTCAGGGCCTGAGGCGGGGCGGAACCAGGCCACGGCGTGCCCGCCACACCCTCACCACCTGGGCACGCCCCCACCACCCTCAGCCCACCACCTCTCCTGCCGCCTCCGCCCCGCCCAGACCCGCGGTGACCGTCTCCGCGAAGGCCACCGCCGCCGGGCTCAGCGCCGCCCACCGGCGGACCGCCCAGCCGGTGGCCAGCGGGGGCAGGCCGGTGATCGGGAGCAGCCGCAGGGCGGGCCGGGCGGTGGCCTGGAGGCCGGGCAGCTGGGGTACGACCGCGTGGCCGACGCCGAGTTCGGCCAGCAGCAGGGCGGTGTCCCAGTCGGCGACGCTGGTGGTGCTCGGGGGTGGCACGGGGCCGGTGTCCTGGTGGCCGAGGTGGCCGTCGAGGCGCATCCGGGAGGTGGAGTTCTCCGGCAGCCTTATGTGCCGGATGCCGGCCAGTTCGCCGGGCTCGATGCACTCCCGGTCGGCGAGCGGGTCGTCGGCGGGGACGGCGAGCACCCACGGCAGGCGGACCACCGGATGCTGCTCGATACCGCGTACCGGTGGGCCGATGGTGATCCAGGCCAGTTCGGAGCTGCCGTCCGCGACCGCCTCGAAGCAGCGGCGGCTGGAACTCTCGGTCTGGAACTCCAGGTTGACGCGCGGATGGCGGGCGCGGAAGGCGACCACCGCGTCGGCCATGAAGTGCCGCACGGTCGTGGCGCCGGTGGTCACCCGGACCGTGCCGCCGTCGCCCGCGCGCAGATCGGCCAGCCGCCGCAGCGCCACATCCAGCCCGCTGAGGCCGTCGGCGGCCGCGCGGTGCAGGATCCGGCCCGCCTGGGTCGGTGCCACACCGCGCGGTCGGCGCTCCAACAGGCCGATGCCCGCCGCCCGTTCGACGCGCTTGATGCGCTGGCTGACGGCCGACTGGGTGCAGCCGAGATCGCGGGCGACGGCGCTGAGGTTGCCCGCCTCGCACACGGCCACGAAAGCGCGCAGGTCATCGAGGGTCACCGGCACACGGTAGCGCCAACCCAAGTTATTGCTAAGGGATGTGAAAGGAGATCAGAGGATTGACTTGGGTGTGAGGGCACGGCGAAGATCGCCACAGGGCCCAGGGCGGCAACCCGGAACCGCGTACGGCCGTACGGTTCCGGGTGCCGACCCGTATGCCCGGCGTTTTACTCCGCCCGACCCTGAGCCGTCCCTGACGCGACCCCGGGCCGTCCCCCGAGCCCACCCCGATCCGCATCCCGGACCCGGCCCGGCCGCCCGTCCGCCTCCGGCCGGTGACCCCGGACGACGGCCAGCACCAGCACCCCGCCCGCCGATGCCACCGCCCCCGAGATCAGCAGGATGTCGGTCAGCCCGGCGACATGGGCGGCGGCCACGGCCGTACGGGAGGCCCCGGGCCGGAGGCCGTGCAGCGCGTCGGCGAAGACGGTGCCGAGGACCGCGATGCCCAGTGCGTAGCCCAGCTGCCGGAAGGTGTTCACGGCACCGCTCGCCATCCCCGCCCGCTGCGGGGGCGCCGCGCCGAGCGCCGCCGAGACCAGGACCGGCATGGCCGCCCCGATGCCCAGCCCGCTCAGCGCGAGGCCGGGGACGAGTGCCGCCCAGCCGGCCCCGTCGTCCAGCAGGGCGTACTCCAGCAGCGCCCCGGCGCCCACCAGCAACAGGCCGATACCGAGAGGGAATTGGGGTGCCACCCGCTGTAGTGGACGGCCGCCCAGCGCACCCACCAGCAGGGACATCAGCGCCATCGGCGTCACCGCCAGGCCCGCCTGCACGGGGCTCAGACCGAGGATGTTCTGCACCCACAGCCCCACGAAGGTGAGATACGGGAAGGCCGCGGCCTGAAGCAGCAGAGCCGCCGCCATCAGCGCCGCGAACGACGGGCGGCGCAGCAGCCCCAGGTCCAGCAGCGGCCGGTGCACCCGCCGTTCGACGACGAGGAACACCAGCAGGGCGAGCGCCGCGCCGCCGAGCGCGGCGAGCGTCCCGGACTCCGTCCAGCCCTCCTCGCCGCCGCGGATCAGCCCGTACGTCAGCGCGCCCGCGCAGGCCGTGAAGGACGCGGCGCCCGGCCAGTCGATCCGGGCGGTGGGGTCGCCATGCGACTCGGGGACCCGGCGCACCGTGATCCACACCGCGACGGCGGTCAGCGGCAGATTGACCAGGAAGATCGCCCGCCAGTCCACATACTCGGTGAGCAGGCCGCCCAGTACGGGGCCGATCGCGGCCGCGGCGCCGCTGGTGCCGCCCCAGACGCCGAACGCCACGCCCCGGTCCCGGCCCTGGTAAGCGGCCATCAGCAGCGGGGTGTTGGTGGCGAACATCGCCGCCGCGCCCACCCCCTGCACGGCGCGGGCCGCGACCAGCACGCCCGCGTCCGGGGCCAGCCCGCAGACCAGCGAGGCCAGCGCGAACAGCGTCAGCCCGGCGACATACAGCCGCCGCCGCCCGTAGCGGTCCGCTGCCGAGCCCGCCACCATCAGCAGCGCGGCGAGCGCCAGCGCGTAGATGTCCATCACCCACTGGAGCGAGGTGAAGGTGGCGCCCAGGCCGTCGGCTATCCGGGGCAGCGCGGTGTTCACGATCGTCACATCGACCAGCAGCAGGAAGTTGCCGAGGGTGATGGCGGCCAGCGGCCACCACTTCCCGGCCGGTCCGCCGCCCGGCTCCCCGCCCGCGTCCGGCGCCCGGCCGCCCGCCGCGGTCCCCCTCTCGGGTGCGCTCCGCATGTTCTTCCTCCGTTCGTAGCGGCCGGTACGGCGCGCCCGGCGCCGCCCGAAGGTCCGGCCCGGCCCGCCGGTTCGCCGGCCGGCGTCCCGTATTGCCGACGCCACGGTGCGGGCGGCACCGGCCGCGCTCCCAGCCACCGCGCGCCCGGCGGCGCAATCCGACACGGGTTAGCCTCGAACGGTGAAATCCGACGCGAAGCCCGGGGCGGCGGACCGGGGGAGCGGCACCGGTACGGCCCTCGGCGGCCCCACCGGTTTCGACGACCTCGACCACCGGCTGATCCATGCGCTTCAGCTCGACGGGCGGGCGCCGTTCAGCCGGATCGCCGCCGTGCTCGGGGTCTCCGACCAGACCGTCGCCCGGCGCTACACCCGGCACCGCACCCGCGGCGCGCTCAAGGTACTGGGGCTGCCCGGCGCCCAGGCGGTCGGCGAGGTGCAGTGGCTGGTGCGGGTCCAGTGCGCACCGGACGCCGCGGTCGCCGTCGCCGAGGCGCTGGCCCGCCGCCCGGACACCTCCTGGGTCAGCCTGATGTCCGGCGGCACCGAGATCACCGCGGTGTGCCGGGCGCCGGACAGTGACCACAGCGATGTGCTGCTGCTCCAGAAACTGCCCCGCACCCCGAGCGTCATCGGGGTGACCGCCCACTGCCAGCTGCACCAGTTCTTCGGCGGCCCCCAGGGGCTGATCAACAAGTCCGGGGCGCTGACCGGCGAGCAGATCGCCCGGCTGAGCCCACCGCCACCGGAGCCGGCCGCCGCCCCCGTCACGCTCACCGACGCCGACCGCCGGCTCTTCGACGCCCTCGCCCGGGACGGCCGCACCCCCCTGGCCGAACTCGCCACCGCCACCGGCTGGTCACCCACCACGGTCCGCCGCCGCTTCACGGAACTGCGGGCCACCGGCGCCCTGTATTACGACGTCGACTACGACCTGGGGCAGTTCGGGTACGGCGTGATGGTGGCCCTCTGGCTGTCCGTCGAACCCGCCCGGCTCGCCGCCGCCGGCGAGGCGATGGCGGCCCACCCGGAAGTCGGCTACGCCTGCGCCACCACCGGCCCGCACAACCTCTTCGCCTCGGTCCTCTGCCGCGACGTCGGCGCCGTCTACCGCTATCTGACGACCCGGGTGGCGGCGCTGCCCGGCGTACGGGCCATGGAGAGCGCGCCCCGCATCCGGCACCTCAAGGGGCCGGGACCGCTGTTCTCCGGCGCCCCGGGGCGCCGCCGGTGAGGCCGCCGGCCGAGCCGCCGCGCGGCCGCCGCCCGTCCCCCGTCAACCCCCTGACCTGGGCGAAGGACTGGGTACGCAGCAGCCCCGGCACCCATATCTGGCTGCTGGTCATCGGCATCACCAGCCTGGTCATCGCCGCCGCCTCCGAGGGGCTGGGACAGTTCCTGGTCCACCGCACCAGCAGCAATATCCACGAGCTGAACGAGCATCCGCTGCCGTCGCTGCTGATCAGCGGCTTCTGGATCGAGCGTCCCGAGTCGTTTCTGCTCTATGCGGTGATGTTCGAGCTGCTGCACGCCAACGTGGAGCGCTGGATGGGCACCGCGCGCTGGCTGCTGACCGTCGGCGGCGCGCATATCGCGGCCACCCTCGCCAGCCAGGAGCTGGTCCTGCTGGCCATCGAGGGGCACCGGCTGCCGCGTTCGATGACCCATGTCGTGGACATCGGGGTCTCGTACGGGCTGGCGGCGGCCGCCGGGGTGCTGACGTACCGGCTGCGGCCGCCCTGGCGCTACGGCTACCTGGCCGGGGTGCTGGTCTTCTTCGGCATTCCGCTGCTGACCGGCGCGACCTTCACCGACTTCGGCCATGCCATCGCGCTGGCCATGGGCTTCGCGGCCTGGCCATTGACTCCGGCGGCGGCTGCCGAGAAGCTGCCGCCGGAGGACGGGACGGGCCCCGCGGACCGGGCCGACGGGCCGCCGCCGGAGCGGCGGCCGGAAAGCCCTCAGGAGAGGTAGAGCCGCTCCAGCACCACCGCGACGCCGTCGTCCTCGTGGGAGGCGGTGAACTCGTCCGCGACGGCCTTCAGTTCGGCATGGGCGTTGTCCATCGCCACCCCGTGCGCGGCCCAGCCGAACATCGGGATGTCGTTGGGCATGTCACCGAAGGCGATGGTGTCCTTGGCGGTGAGGCCCAGCCGGCGGGCGGCCAGCGACAGTCCGGTGGCCTTCGACAGGCCCAGCGGCAGCAGTTCGACGATGCCCTCGCCGGCCACCGTCACCCCGACCAGATCCCCGGCGACCTGACGTGCGGCCAGGGCCAGCGCATCGTCGTCCAGGGTCGGGTGCTGGATGTAGACCTTGTTGATCGGGGCCGTCCACAGGTCGCCGGGGTCGTCCATCAGGACGTTCGGCAGCGGGCCTTCCTGGACGCGGTAGCCGGGGCCGACCAGCACCTCGCCCGCCAGGCCGTCCCGGCTCGCCGCCAGATACAGCGGGCCGACCTCGGCCTCGATCTTGGCCAGCGCGAGACCGGCGAGCTGCCGGTCGAGCGTCACCGACGTCAGCAGCCGGTGTTCCCCGGCGTGGTAGACCTGACCGCCCTGCCCGCACACCGCGAGGCCCTGGTAGTCCAGGGCGTCGAGGATGTGCCGGGTCCAGGGCACGGCCCGGCCGGTGACGACGATATGGGCCGCGCCCGCCGCGGTGGCCGCGGCGAGCGCCCGGCGGGTGCGCTCGGAGACGGTCTCGTCGGCGCGCAGCAGCGTCCCGTCGAGGTCCGTCGCGATGAGCTTGTACGGCAGCGGGGCGCCCGCGGCAGGAACGGGTGCGCTCACTTGGCGACGGGCTCCAGGATCTCCCGGCCGCCCAGGTAGGGGCGGAGCACCTCGGGGACGCGCACCGAGCCGTCCGCCTGCTGGTGGTTCTCGAAGAGCGCCACGATGGTGCGCGGGATGGCGCAGAGCGTGCCGTTCAGCGTCGCCAGCGGCGAGACCTTCTGCTTGCCGTCGACGTTCTCCCGCATCCGGACCGAGAGGCGGCGGGCCTGGAACTCGTCGCAGTTCGACGCCGAGGTCAGCTCGCGGTACTTGCCCTGGGTGGGGATCCACGCCTCGCAGTCGAACTTGCGGGAGGCGGAGGCGCCGAGGTCACCGGTGGCGACGTCGATGACCTGGAAGGGCAGCTCCAGGCCGGTCAGCCACTGCTTCTCCCAGTCCAGCAGCCGCTGGTGCTCGGCCTGGGCGTCCTCCGGCGCGACGTAGGAGAACATCTCGACCTTGTCGAACTGGTGGACCCGGAAGATGCCGCGGGTGTCCTTGCCGTAGGTGCCGGCCTCGCGGCGGAAGCACGGCGAGAAACCGGCGTAGCGCAGCGGCAGCTTGGCGGCGTCCACGATCTCGTCCATGTGGTACGCGGCGAGCGGGACCTCGGAGGTGCCGACCAGGTAGTAGTCGTCCTTCTCCAGGTGGTAGACGTTCTCCGCGGCCTGGCCGAGGAAGCCGGTGCCCTCCATGGCGCGCGGGCGCACCAGGGCGGGGGTCAGCATCGGCGTGAAACCGGCCGCGGTGGCCTGCGCGATGGCGGCGTTGACCAGCGCGAGCTCCAGCAGCGCGCCGACGCCCGTGAGGTAGTAGAAGCGGGAGCCGGAGACCTTGGCGCCGCGCTCGACGTCGATGGCGCCGAGCAGCTCGCCGATCTCCAGGTGGTCCTTGGGCTCGAAGCCCTCGGCGGTGAAGTCCCGGATCGTGCCGTGCGTCTCCAGGACCCGGAAGTCCTCCTCGCCGCCGACGGGAACGTCGGGGTGGACGAGGTTGCCGAGCTTCCGCAGCAGCGCCTGCGTCTCTTCCTTGGCCTCGTCCTGGGCGGCGTCGGCGGCCTTGACGGCGGCGGACAGCTCACCGGCCTTCTTCAGCAGCTCGGCCTTCTCGTCGCCGGCGGCCTTGGGGATGAGCTTGCCGAGCGACTTCTGCTCGGCACGCAGCTCGTCGAAGCGGACGCTGGACGACCTGCGCCGCTCGTCGGCGGAGAGAAGCGCGTCGACGAGCTCGACGTCCTCTCCACGGGCGCGCTGGGACGCGCGCACACGGTCGGGGTCTTCACGGAGCAGGCGAAGGTCAATCACCCCCCCAGGCTACCGGGGCCACGCCCCGCCACTCGACGCCATATTCCCCGGCATCCCAGTTTGTCCGTTTTGAGGTTGTTTATTCCCTTAGGGGTGGGGCACGAAAGGCGGCGTGGAATTCCGGTGCATTCCGTGCCGCGGGAGTGGTCGGCGCGCCCCCTTCGACCGTCCGTTGCGACTCCTTCACAGCGTCCGTGACGGGGTTTTCGCGGCATCCGCGAGGATGATCCACTGTGTGGACAACGGGAGTTGAGCGGGCGCCGGGGCGGGGTGCGGACCCTGAGTTATCCCCCGTGAACCGCCGGTTGTCCACAGGGGGCGGGAGTTTCGGGATTCTTATCCACAGGCTGTGTGTGAGATCTGTGGAAGTCGGAGCTGATCATTCCGCTCCCGAAATGCTCGGCTATGGATTCCCTGCGCAAACGTTGTTCACGCACTCTTTCGTGTGGGATTGCCTCGCCCTAAAGGATTGATCAGGTGAATTGCGCTGACGGTGTCCGAGGTGGGGTGCTGTGGAACGGTGTGAGGTCAGTAGGGCGATATGTCGACTGTGTCCGACTCCCGTGTCGACTTACCCACAGGTCGAGAACCGGCCCTGTGGATAACTTTGTGGATAACCCGGAGGCCTTCCAAAGCCGCAGGTCGTGCTCTTCCGCAGCGCCCGCCGGCCCGGCCGGGCAGCCCGGTCTGCGGCTCAGCTCCGCCCGTCCATGCAGCGCGTCAGCCAGTCCGACGCGGTGGTGAACGCCGCGTCGGTCATCTCCGGCCGTACGCTCGCCGTCACCTCGTCCGCCCGGGGATACGAGCCGAGGAACCGCACCTCCCGGCAGACCCGCTTGAGGCCCATCAGCACCTCGCTGACCCGCCGGTCGGTGATGTGCCCCTCGCAGTCCACGGAGAAGCAGTAGCGGCCGATGCCCTCGCCCGTCGGCCGGGACTCGATGCGCATCATGTTCACCCCGCGCACCGCGTACTCCTGAAGCAGTTCGAGCAGCGCACCGGGGTGGTCGGCGCGCAGCCACAGCACGACCGAGGTCTTGTCCGCGCCGGTGGGCGCGGCGGGCCGGGCCGGGCGGCCCACCAGCACGAAGCGGGTGGCCGCGTTCTGCGCGTCATGGATGTCGGTGACCAGCGGCGTCAGGCCGTACGTCGCCGCCGCGAACTCGCCCGCGAACGCGCCGTCGTAGCGGCCCTCCTGCACCAGCCGCGCGCCATCGGCGTTCGACGCCGCCGACTCCCATACGGCTTCCGGGAGTTGCGCCGCCAGCCACTTGCGCACCTGCGGCTGGGCGACCGGGTGCCCGGTCACCGTCTTCACGTCGCCGAGCGCCGTACCGGGGCGCACGAGCAGGGCGAAGGCGATCGGCAGCAGCACCTCGCGGTAGATCATCAACTGCTCGCCGGAGGCCAGTTCGTCGAGGGTGGTGGTCACCCCGCCCTCGACGGAGTTCTCGATCGGCACCAGAGCCGCGGCGGCCTCACCGGCCCGCACCGCGTCCAGGGCTGCGGGCACCGAGACCATCGGCGTCAGCTCACGCGTCGCCGCCTCGGGCAGGGTGCGCAGCGCGGCCTCCGTGAACGTGCCCTCGGGGCCCAGATAGGTATAGCGGCTGGCCGACATGGATAAGGACTCCCTCGCGTAACTGCGGGGGCACCCCGCCGATCTTCTCCCTGTCCTGCCACGATACCCAGCCGCTCCGGCGCCCGGCCGGTACACGGGAATACCGCCACCCCTCATCCCGTTGCCGGCCCCGAGGGGGCGCTCCCCTCCCCTACGGCATCCGTTCGAGCCCTCCCTAGGGCCCGCTGCCCGCCGCCCGCCCCGGCCTCAGGGGGCACCCCTCCGGACCCCAGGTCCCAGGCCCCAGCCCCCGGGCTCCAGACCCCAGGGCGTCTACTCCTCCAGCAGCGGCTGCCCCACGTAGCCGCCCCGCTCCGCGGCCGGCGGCACCGCGAACAGTCCGCTCGCCTCGTGCCGCAGGAACGGCGACAGCGCGTCCCCGCGGTCCAGCTTCCGCTGGACCTGGGTGAAGGCGCGCAGCGGATCGGCCTGCCAGCAGATGAAGAGCAGCCCGGCGTCCGGGGCGCCGTCCTCCCGGAACCCGTCGTGGTAGGAGAACGGGCGGCGCAGCATCGCCGCGCCCTGGTTGGACTCCGGCGCCGCGATCCGCGCATGCGCGTTGGCCGGGATGACCGGCAGCCCGTCCGGGCGGTTCGCGTCCAGCCGCATCGGGGTGGACTCGGAACCGCCGGTCAGCGGAGCCCCGTTGTCCTTGCGGCGCCCGATGACCTTCTCCTGATCGTGCCGGGAACGCTTCTCCCAGTCGTCCAGCAGCATCCGGATCCGGCGTACGACGGCGTATGAGCCGCCGCGCATCCACGTCTGGTCGGCGTCCCGCCCCACGAAGATCCGCTCATCGAAGTCCCGGTCCGACGGCTTGGGGTTGTTGGTGCCGTCGATCTGGCCCATCAGATTGCGGGTGGTCATCGGGTGCGCGGTGGCGCCCGGCGTGCGGTGGAAGCCGTTCATCTGCCAGCGCAGCCGCGCCCGGCCGGCCGCGTCCTTCTGGAGCGCCCGCAGCGCGTGGAAGGCGACCAGCGCGTCATCGGCGCCGATCTGGATCCACAGATCGCCGTTGCTGCGGGCGGGGTCCAGGGCGTCGGCGGAGAAGTCGGGCAGCGGGTCGAGCGCGAGGGGGCGCCGCTTCGTCAGGCCCGTACGGCCGAAGAAGCTGTGGCCGAAGCCGAAGGTGACGGTCAGCGAGGACGGGCCCGCGTCGAGGGCGACCCCCGTGTCGGCGTCCGGGGCCCGGCCGGCCATCAGCTCCTCGGCCGTGCGCGACCAGCGGCGCAGCAGCGCGGCGGCGGCCTTGCGCCCGGTGCCCGGTGCCAGGTCGAAGGCGACGAGATGGCCCTTGGCCTGCAACGGGGTGGTGATCCCCGCCTGGTGCCCGCCGCCCGCCGGCCGGAACGGAACCCGGGTCGAGCCGACGGTGGTCAGGGCCTCGGGGGCGTCGTCCTGTACGGCCGAGAGCCCGGCGGCGCCCCCGGCCGCGCCGACGACCAGCCCGGCCGCGCCCGCCGCACCGACGGTGCCGAGCAGCCGGCGGCGGGAGAGCTGTTCCTTGGCGGGCGACCCGTCCGTCTCCGGTGCCGGGGCGGTGGCCGGGGCGGGGACGCGCCCGCCACCCGCCTTGGCGGACCCGGCGGCGGAGTCCGTACCGGGGGCCTTCCGGCCGGTGGCCTGCTTCGCCGCCGGTTGCTTCGTCGCCGCCTGCTGCGACGTGGTCTGCTGCGCTGCCGCCTGCTGCGCGGCGGACGGCTTGCGGGCGGACTGCTTACGGGGGGTCTGCTTGCTCATGAGCCGATCTTCACGTTCTTGATCTCGGTCACCTGGTCGATGTCAGAGGTGCGGACGACCAGCGACAACTGCCACTTGCCGGGAACCGGCAGCTGGATCCCGCTCGCGCGCCACTGGCCCTTGGCGGTGTGCCGGGTGGTGACCGACAGCGGGCCGAGCTTCTTGGCCTTCTGCGTGAAGGAGACCTTCACCTCGGGGACATCCCTGACCTTCCCCGACGGGTCGGTGATCCGCAGCTGAAGCGTATTGGCGCGGCCGCTGCTGCCGGGGGCGAGGCGGACGCGCGCGGTGCCCTTGCCGTCCGGGCCACCGGTGTCGAACGGGATGGTCAGCGTCTGCGGCCGCCCGGCCTCGGCGGACTGCCCGCCCGAGGTGGCCTTGACCGCCGCTTCGGTGCGGCCCGGCTCGGTGGCGGTCAGCACCGTGGTGACCACGAGCACGACGACCGCGACCGCCGCCTCGGCCAGCACGGACCGGCGCAGCCCCAGCCGCTCGGGGTCGGCGTCACGCTGCCGCTTGGTCCGGGCCGTACGCACCGCGGCCTGCTGCCTGGCGAGTTGGGCGGCGCGGGCGGGGTCGGGGGCGTCGTCGTCGGCCGATGGGTCGTCGTCGGTAGCGGGGGTGTCTTGGGGGGCCGATGTGTGGGGGTCGGAGACGGGGGAGGAGCCGCTCTTCGGGGCTGGGCCGCTCTTCGGAGCCGGGCCCGCGGTGGCAGCGGTGGCCGTGGTGGCCGAGGCCCCGACGGTCGCCTTCTCCGCTTCCCGCCCCTCCTCTTCCTGCTCCTCCGCCGCTTCCGGCTCTTCCTGCCCGGCTGTCTTCGCGGCGTCCTGCTCCGCTTCCCGCTCGGCATCCCGCTCGGCGTCCTCCGTCGCCCGGAGTTCCGCCGCCGCTGCCTCTCCCGCCGGTACCTCCGCCAGCCGCCCCGTCCACTGCCGCGACAGCCAGGCGATCCCGACGAGCACCACGACCAGCGCCACCTTGATCAGCAGCAGCCGCCCGTAGGCGGTGTCGGTCAGCGCGCGCCAGGTGCCGACCTGCCGCCAGGACTGGTAGAGGCCGGTGGCCACCAGCACCACTACGGAGCCGAACGCGATCCGGGAGAAGCGGCGGACGGCGGCCCGCTCGACGGGCGGGCCCCAGTACAGGGACACCACCAGCGCCGCCAGCCCGCCGAGCCAGGCCGCGACCGCCAGCAGATGCAGCACATCGACCGGCATCGCCACGGCGGGCTGAAGCCCGGTCGAGGCGTGTTCGGCCATCGCCCAGGTCGCGGCGAGCCCGGTGGCGACGATCACGCCGCCGAAGCCGAGACCGAAGGTGAGATCCTTGCGCCGCCTGGCCTCCTCGGCCGCATCCGCCCCCTCGGCCGTATCCGCAGCCTCCGACGCACCACGCTCGTCAGCCTCCCCTCGCCGACCGCGCTCAGCCACCTCCCCCGTCTCCCCCGTCTCCTCCGCCCCCGCCGCCTGATGCGCCCGCGCATACGCCCCGAAGAGCACCGCCACGAACAGCGCCGCGGCGGCGAGCAGCAGCAGCCGGGAGACCAGCGCCGCGCCCGGCTTGGTGATCAGGACCTGCTGGAGGCCGCCGAGGTCGAAGACATCGGCGAGATCGCCGGAGCCCGTGTACGGGGTGCGCAGCAGGAGCATCACGACGGTGGTGCCGGTCAGCAGCGCCCAGCCGTACACCACCAGCCGCTGTACGGACCGTACGAGGGCCGCGGCGGGCCGGCAGGCCACCACGAAGGCGGCGCCGCCGGCCAGCAGCACGAACCCGGCGTAGGCCAGGTAGCGGGCGACGCCGTAGAGCGCGCCCACCAGGCCGCCGCCGGCCTCCTGTTGGGGAACGGGGGCGCTGGTCTTGGAGGGCGCGCCGATGGAGAAGGTGAAGGCACCGGACACCGGGTGGCTGTCGGCGGAGACCACCTGCCAGGCGACGGTGTAGGTGCCGTCGCGCAGCCCGGACGGCAGCCCCGCGCCGTATTTGACGACGCGGTCGCTGCTCAGATTCCGCAGCTTCTCGTCGTCCACCCGCTTGCCCTGCGGGTCCAGCACCCGGATCGAGTCGTCGCCCATCGCGACGCCCTCGGAGAAGGTGAGCGTCACCTGCTCGGGGGCGCGGTCCGCCACCGAGCCCTGCGCGGGGGTGCTGCCGGTCAGCGCGGCATGCGCCGAGGCCGGTGCGGCACCGCCGAGCCCGCCGAGCAGCGCGCCGGCCAGCGCGAGCGCGACGACCAGCAGGCGCAGCACGGCGGACCGTCGCGGCCGAAGCCCGGTGGTGACCATAGTGATCGCTCCCCTTACTCCCTTGTCGCGGCCGGCCGGTGCGGTGCTCCCGGCCGCGGCTGTTCTCTCCGGACCTGTGTGTTCTCCGACTAGTGGTTGGCTAGTGGTGCGGCTGGTGGTTCGGTCAGTGCTTCGGCTGGTAGTCGGCGGCCTTGACCGTGACGGCCACCCGGATCGGATCGGCGTGGGCGAAGTGCAGCCGGATGGTGATGACGTCGTCCTTGGTCGGCTTGCTCTTCAGCCCCATGAACATCAGGTGGTTGCCGCCGTGGCCGAGCTGGAGGGTGCCGTTGGCCGGGATGGGCAGGGATTCGACGCGCTCCATCTTGGTGCCCACGGTTTTGTGGATCGAGATGTCCTTGGCCAGGTTGCTGGTGACCGAGGTGAGCTTGTCGGCGGTGTCGCCGCTGTTCTTGACGGTGAAGTACGCGCCGGCCATCTGCTGGCTGACCGGCTGCGGCATGTACGCGTCGGCGACCTCGAGCTTCGGGGCGCCGTCCCCGCCGCAGCCCGCCAGCGCGAGGCCGGTAGTGAGGGTGAGGGCGGTGGCCAGGGTGCTGCGGCGGTTCACGGGTTCTGTCCCTTGGTGATCTTCGGAAGTGCCTTGGTGTAGTTGTCGGAGGTGGCGTCCTGCATGCCCATCCAGTGGATCTTGTCGTCCTTGGGGGAGGTCAGCAGCACCTGCGCGCCATGGGTGGAGACGACATCGCCGTTCTTCTTCTTGACCGGCTTCTCGATCCCGATGTTCGCGCTGCGGGCACCGGCCTGGATGGTGTCGAACTTGCCGGTCAGCCCGATGAAGTCCTTGTTGATGCCGCCGAGCCACTTCTTGAGGGCGGCCGAGGTGTCGCGCTCCGGGTCGGAGGTGACGAAGACGACCCGCAGGTCCTTCTGTTCGGCCTGGGGCAGCTGCTTCACCGCGACCGCGATGTTGGCCATCGTCAGCGGGCAGACGTCCGGGCAGTTGGTGTAGCCGAAGTAGATCAGGGTCGGGTGGCCCTTGGTCTTCTCCAGCAGGTCGTACTTGGCGCCGTGGGTGTCGGTCAGCACCAGGTCCGGCTTCGCGATCGGGCTGTCGAGCGTGACGATCGGCTTGGCGGAGGTGCCCCCGGACACCTCCGCGGCGGGCTTGCTGTCGTCCCCGCCGCAGGCGGTCAGGCTGAGGGCCGCGGCCGCTGTGAGGGCGGACGCGAAAAGGGTCGTTCTACGCATTGCAGATAAATCCCGTGAGTTGTGTCCCGGGTGTCCGGGAAGGGGCGTCGGGCCGGCGCGCGTCGGGCGCCGGCCCGTCGGTGCTCAGGCGCTGCGGCGCCGGCCGGCGAACACGCCGAAGCCGACTCCGATGATGCCGACGACGATGCCGATGGCACCCAGGACGCGGGCCGTGGTGTCGCCGGCGGGGGCGGTGGCCGCGGCGCTCTTGAGGTGGTCCTTGCCGCCGCTCTTGTCGTCCGCGCCGGCGGCGCCGTGGCCGTCTTCCTCGGCCGCGGTGAGCTTGAGGACCGGCGCCGGGTTCTCCGGCTCCGGGGCGCCCTCCTTCGTCGGCTCGATCCAGCGCACGACCTCCTTGTCGTCGTACGTCTGGAGAGCCTTGAAGACGACCTGGTCGGCGTCCTCGGGCAGCATGCCGACGGAGACCGGGAACTGCTGGAACTGACCGGCCTCGACGCCCTTGTCCTCCGCGGTCCAGGTGATCTTCGAGGGGACCTCGTTGATCTTCTCGCCGTGCATTTCGAGCGGCTTGGCCAGCTTGGACTTCTTGACGTCCACCTTCCAGCCCGGCACCGGCTGCGGCATGACCGACGCCAGCGGGTGGTCGGTCGGCAGCGTGACCTCCAGCTTCACCGTCGACGCGTCGTCCCGCTCATTGGGCACCTTGAAGTTGACGGTCGCATAGCCGCCCTTGGGGGCGGGGCCCGCGGGCTGCACGCTGACGTGGGCGAAGGCCGGGGCTGCGAGCAGCACCACACTGCCGACCGCGGCGGCGCCCACGAGCGGCAGCCGCCGGGCGAGCCGCCGCGTACGCGACACGTCCGACTGCTGCTGCGGCATCTGCGTCATCTTCGAGATCTTCGACATCGGAAAAACACTCCACAGGAAGGAGAAAGGTGCTGGTGACGGTGTAGCTGGCGCGCTGCGGTGACGGCGCGCGAGCCCGTACCCCGTCCTGTGGGAGCGTGCTTCGCGCGATGTCAGGCCGCGAGGGCCAGGGTGGGTGGCCCTCGCCTGACGACACTGTGGTGGAGTGCGAGGTCCTTCGGGCCGGGTTTGTCATCCCCGTACGAAACGGGGGCGCGCCGCGCCTCGTCGTGCGCCGCTCCGAGCCCCGTGAGCAGGGCGCGGACCAGCACGAGCGCCGTGCGCACCGCACCGGCCAGGGTCCGTACGGTCATCTCGTACGCCGCCGGGGCCGACAGCCGCACCAGCCGCCACAGCGCGGCCTCGCCCCGCCGCAGCAGCCAGCCGACGGCGAGCGCCGCCAGCAGATGCCCGAGCAGCATGGGCAGCGACGGCAGCAGACCGTGCACCACCGGGTCGGCGGTGGCCGTGGCCCCGGCCGTCCCGTGGCCCGCCGGTGCGGCCACCCCGGCGGCGGAGGCCGTGTCGAGGCCACCCGAGCCGAGTGCCCGGCGCGCCTGCGCACCGTCCAGCCGGCCCGTGCCGAGCCCGCAGGTCAGATGCCGGGCCAGGCTGATCGCGGCCTGGTCCGAGAGTCCGGCGACGCCGGATCCGCTCCGCGCCACGGAGGGCGGCGGCTGCTGGCCCCAGGCGAACAGCGCGTGCAGAGCGAGCTGTCCCAGGGCGAGCCCGACGGCGATACCCGGCAGGGTGCGTTCCCGTCCGGCCAGCGTCGCCGCGACCGCGAACACCGCGGCGGCGGCGACGCCCAGCGTCCACAGCGGGACGGTGGCGCACGAGGCGAGGATGTGCCCGCCCGCGGACAGCGCGACGCAGACCGCGGTGAAAACCGCGGCCCTCAACAGCCGGAGATCGGCGGCTGCGCGCGCTGTGGAGGCGGGCGGTGGAGTCATGGCCGCGCCATCATCCCACTGGTCTCGCGGATCTCCGACGGCAGGTCGGAGCCAAGGGGCGCCCCGCGGGGCGTCCGAGGAGGCAGCCAGGGCGCGTGACGGCGCACGGGCAGCGCGGCACCTACACCGATGCGCTCACTCTTCGCATCCGCCGAATGAGCGGTATCACGTCCCGGACATGCTTACGGACCTTGCGGCGCGGCAATAGGTATCGATATGTCGAGCCGCGGCCAGGAGGCTGGAGCGATGAGCATCTGGTGGTCACTCCATTTGCGGCGCGAGGCTGCGAGCGTGCCGCTGGCCCGTCGTCTGCTGCTGGGCACGATGGAGACCGCGGGCGTGGACCCGGACATCTGTTACGACCTGTCGGTGGCCCTCTCCGAAGCCTGCGCCAACGCCGTCGAGCACGGGGGCGACACCACCGAGGACTACCGCGTCACCGCCTTCATCGACGGCGACACCTGCCGCATCGAAGTCACCGACTCGGGCCCCGGTTTCCACCACCGCGCCGCACCCCCCGCGCCGCCCCATACGGCCGCGGACCGCCCCCTCCCTCCGGCGGCCCCCGTGCCCACCCCCGCGCAGGCTCCCGAGTTTGCCGAGGACGGCCGGGGGCTCTTTCTGATCGAGGCCCTCACCGATCACGTCCGCTACCGCAACCGCACGGGCCGCCCCGGCGCAGTGGTCAGCTTCGACAAGATCCTCAAGTGGCGCGAGGGCGCGGCGCTCCCGATGGCGTCGTGATCACCGGACCTGATCACCGGACCTGATCACCGCCCCTGGTCGCCGACCCTGACCGCGATGCCGTCGAGCACGCAGTCGAGCCCCGTCTCGAACTGCCAGGCCGCGTCGTCCTTGCGCCGGGCCCCGAGGGCGTAGCGCCGGTAGGTCGGGTAGCGGCCGGTCTCCATCAGATAGGTCATCTGCGGGGCGAGTGCGCGCCGTGACGCGTCGCCGTCGGCCCAGCCGTTGTCCTCCATGTACCGGCCCAGCGCCACCTCGGACTGCGTCGCGCCGTGCACATAGGCGTTGACCGCGCGGAAGGCGGCCATCATCGTGTCGGTGTCCATGCCGTGGCCGTCGAGCGCGGCCAGCTGGCGTTCGGCGGCCGCCATCCGGTTCGGCGTCAGGACGAAGTGCGGCGCGGGCAGTTGGGCCAGCCAGGGGTGCCGCAGCATCATCGCGCGGCTGCCCAGCGCGTAGCCGCGCAGGACGTCACGCCAGCCGGTCACCTCGTCGGGGACGGTGAGTTCGGTCATGACCTGGTCGACCATCAGCGCCCACAGGTCGTCCTTGCCCGCGACATGGCGGTAGGCGGCCATCGGGGCGACGCCCAGCTCGGTGGCGAGGCGGCGCATCGTGACGGCGGCGAAGCCCTCGGCGTCGGCGACCCGCACGGCCACGGCGGCGATCTTCTGCGGCGTCAGTGCGGCGCGGGGGGCCGCGGTGGGGCGCTCCAGGCGCTCCCACAGCACGGGCGCCTCCGCACCGCCGCTCTTCTTCCGGGCTGCCATGCGTGAGCTCCTCTCCGGCCGACTGTTCGTGTACAGCGTATCCCCAGTAGACGACGTACACACCTACGTGTACGTTGTACGCGTCTGGATACGTCGTACACATCAGGGGGTTCCATGAGCGAGCAGCAGCTCCGCGTCGCGGTGGTCGTCGGCAGCACCCGGGAGGGCCGCTTCGCGCCCGTCGTCACCCAATGGATCAAGGGCCACCTCGACCAGCGCGACGACATGGGCGTCGACGTCGTCGACCTGGGCGAGACCGCGCTGCCCACCGTCTTCCCGGCGTTCGGGCAGCCGCCGGCGCCCGGCACCGTGGAGGCCCTCGCCGCGGTCTCCCCGCGCCTGGCGGCGGCCGACGCGTTCGTGTTCGTCACGCCGGAGTACAACCACAGCTTCCCGGCGTCCCTGAAGAACGCCATCGACTGGCACAACGAGCAGTGGCACGCCAAGCCGGTCGGCTTCGTCTCCTACGGCGGCATCTCGGGCGGCCTGCGCGCGGTCGAACAACTCCGGCTGGTCATGGCCGAGTTGCACGCGACCACCATCCGCAACACGGTCAGCCTCCAGCACGCCTGGGGCCTGTTCGACGAGCAGCACACGATGAAGGACGCCGAGTGCGACGCCGCGGCCAAGGCGATGCTGGACCAGCTCGCCTGGTGGGCCCAGGCGCTTCGCGATGCCAGGACCGTCCGTCCGTACGCCGCCTGACGCCCCGCCGGAAGCCTGGGAGAAGCCATGCATCAGCGGACGGAAGCAGCCGCGACCGGGGTCGCGGAGCCCGGTAACAACCACCCGCCGGACCCGGCGCCGCCCTCACGTCTCGCCATCCTGGGGCTGCTGCTCGGCATCATCCTGGCGACCCTCGACGGCACGGTCGTCGGCACCGCCCTGCCGGTCATCGTCGGCGACCTGGGCGGCATCAGTCACCTCTCCTGGGTGGTGACGGCCTACCTGCTCACCACCGCCGTCGCCACCCCGATCTGGGGCAAGCTCGGCGACCTCTACGGCCGTAAGGGCAGCTATCTGGCCTCGATCGCGCTCTTCCTCGTCAGCTCGGTGCTCTGCGGCCTCGCCCAGGACATGGGGCAGTTGATCGCGTTCCGCGCGCTCCAGGGGCTCGGCGCGGGCGGCCTCTTCGTGGGCGCGCTCGCCCTGCTCGGGACGCTCCTGCCGCCCGCGCAGGCGGGGCGCTCGCAGTCGATGATCGGCGTGCTGCTGCCGATGGCCATGATCGGCGGCCCGCTGCTCGGCGGCTTCCTCACCGACCAGCTGGACTGGCGCTGGGTCTTCTACGTCAATGTGCCCGTCGGCGCCGCCGCGCTCCTGATCGTCGGGCTCCGCATCCGGCTGCCCGCCGTACGCACCAGAGCCCGCATCGACTACCTGGGCGCCGCACTCCTGACCACCGGCATCCTGGCGCTCACCCTGATCGGGACCCTGGGCGGCACGGCGTACGGCTGGGACTCACCGCAGATCGCGGGGCTCGCCGCGCTCTCGGTGGCCGCGCTCGGCTGGTTCGTCCGTGTGGAGCGGCGGGCGCCCGAACCCCTCATCCCGCCGCGGCTGTTCCGCGACCGCAACTTCACCCTCGCCCAGGTGCTGAGCTTCCTGGTAGGCGCGGCGATGTTGGCAGCGGCGAGCTATCTGCCGCAGTACATGCAGTTCGTACGGGGCATGTCGTCGACGGCGAGCGGGCTGCTGCTGCTCCCGCTGATGCTCGGCATGATGGGCGCGCAGCTGTTCATCGGGCGGGCGGTCGGCAACGGCGGCGGGTACCGCGGGTACCCGCTCGCGGGCGGCGCGGTCGCCACGGCGGGTGCCCTGGCCCTGCTCATGGTCGGCGCGGACACGCCCACGGCCGTGACCTCCGCGCTGACGTTCGTTCTCGGCGTGGGCCTCGGCTGCCTGATGCAGCCCTCGATGCTCCTCACGATGAACAGCGCGGAACCCCGCGACATGGGCGCGGCCGGCGGCACGACCACGCTCCTGCGCACCCTCGGCGGCTCGCTCGGTGTCGCCGTGCTCGGCTCCGTCTACACCGGCCGGATGACCGCCACCCTCACGGACCGGCTCGGCCGGACCGGCGAACGCCTCGCGGGCGGCCACGACCTGACGCCCGCGGTGCTGCGCGCCCTGCCCGAGCCCGTACGGGACGCCGTCCGGTCCGGGGTCACCGGCGGCCTGCACGGCGTCATGCTCGGCACCGCCGCGCTGTGCGCCGTCACCTTCGCGGCCGCCTGCCTGATCCGCGAGGCGCCGCTGCGGACGACTTCGGGGGCGGCGACGGACCCGTCACACGGTGCGCAGGACAGGCCCCAGGGCGGGTCCGCGAAGTCCCCTCGCCCGCTTGGCGGTCGGGGCATGTGAGTACCGGGACGTGAGGTGTCAATCCGGGCGAACGTCGGCAGTGGGGCAATTGGCCGGAAATCACCTGTCGGGGGCGATGGGCAACGCGGTCTCGCGGTGGGAGGACCTCCCCCGCGGCGTCCCCTGTCCCTGCGAGACCAGCGCGCACCATCATTAACGCGAAGTTGCTCGCGTTAACTCGTCTTGGACAATACTTGGCGTGAACCCGCACTGCAATACGGAGCCGCCGTGACGACAGCGCACCAAACCCCGGGCGAGGCCCGTCCCGGCGGGCGTACGGCCCGTACCCGCCAGGCCGTACTGGCCGCCGTTTTCCAGGAGTTGGACGAGGGCGGCTTCGCCGGGCTGACCATGGAGAAGGTCGCGCAGCGCTCCGGGATTCATGTGGCGACGCTCTATCGCCGCTGGCGCTGCATCGAGGGCCTGGTGTGCGAGCTGCTGACCGAGCTGAGCTCTGATGTGCCGCTGCCGGACACCGGCAGCCTGCCCGAGGATCTGCGGGCGCTGGCCCGCTCGGTGGCCGCCTTCTTCGATGAGGTGCGGATGAGCGCGCTGATCGAAGCGGTCGTCTCCGCCGCGGCGCGCGACCCGCAGGCGGCGGCCGTGCTGCGGTCCTTCTTCGGCGAACGGCTGACGCTGGCCGGCCAGATGGTGCGGCGGGCCGTCGACCGCGGCGAACTGCCCGCGGACACCGACCCGGAGGAACTGATGTCGGCGCTCGGGGCGCCGTTCTACTACCGGATCCTGATCGCCCGCCGGCCCGTCGACCGGCGCCTCGCCGAGTCCGCCGCCACCGCCGTCTGGGCGGCGGCCCGCGCGGGCGCCTACGGGACCAATGGCGGCTGCGACCTCGCCGACGACACGT
This sequence comes from Streptomyces sp. P9-2B-2, assembly GCF_030406865.1. Taxonomy (NCBI): domain Bacteria; kingdom Bacillati; phylum Actinomycetota; class Actinomycetes; order Kitasatosporales; family Streptomycetaceae; genus Streptomyces; species Streptomyces sp. P9-2B-2. The sequence goes on from NZ_CP129126.1 coordinate 4,733,919, forward strand.
CCCCCGGCGGTGACGAGGCCGCCGACGGCACGGCCTCCGGCCCGACCGTCCCCTCCAATGACGCGTCCCCCGGCGGCAGTTGATGCCACCGGGGGACGTACGCCTACGCGCTCCGCGCTGCTACTTGCCGCCGCCGAGCAGCCCGGCCATCCAGGCCTCGACCTCGTCCGACCGCCGCGGCAGACCGGCCGACAGGTTCCGGTTGCCGTCGGCCGTCACGAGGAGGTCGTCCTCGATGCGGACGCCGATGCCCCGGTACTCCTCGGGCACCGTCAGATCGTCCGCCTGGAAGTACAGTCCGGGCTCGACGGTCAGCACCATGCCGGGCTCCAGCGTGCCGTTGACATAGTGCTCGGTGCGGGCCGCGGCGCAGTCGTGGACGTCGAGGCCGAGCATGTGGCCGGTGCCGTGCAGGGTCCAGCGGCGCTGGAGCCCCAGCTCCAGCACCCGCTCGACCGGGCCCTCGACCAGGCCCCACTCGACCAGCTTCTCGGCGAGCACCCGCTGCGCCGCGTCGTGGAAGTCGCGGTAGGCCGCGCCCGGCTTGACCGCCGCGATGCCCGCCTCCTGGGCCTCGTACACCGCGTCGTAGATCTTGCGCTGGAGGTCGGTGTAGCGGCCGTTGACCGGCAGGGTGCGGGTGACGTCCGCGGTGTACAGGGTGTGGGTCTCCACACCGGCGTCCAGCAGGAGCAGTTCGCCGGAGCGGACCGCGCCGTCGTTACGGACCCAGTGCAGGGTGGTGGCGTGCGGGCCGGCGGCGCAGATCGAGCCGTAGCCGATGTCGTTGCCCTCGACGCGGGCGCGGAGGAAGAACGTTCCCTCGATGTAGCGCTCGCTGGTCGCCTCGGCCTTGTCCAGGACCTTCACGACGTCCTCGAAGCCGCGCACCGTCGAGTCGACGGCCTTCTGGAGCTCGCCGATCTCGAACTCGTCCTTCACCGCGCGCGCTTCGGAGAGATAGACGCGCAGCTCCTCGTCCCGCTCCGCGGTGACCTTGTCGGTCAGCGCGGCCTCGATACCGGCGTCATGGCCGCGCACCACACGGACCGGGCCGGTGGCCTCCTTGAGCGCGTCGGCCAGCTCGCGGACGTCGTTGCAGGGGACGCCGAGCAGTGCCTCGGCCTCCTGGAGGCTGTGGCGCCGGCCGACCCACAGCTCGCCCATGCCGTTGAGCCAGAACTCGCCGTTCTCACGGTTGGAGCGGGGCAGCCGGTAGAGCGTCGCCTCGTGCGTGTCGCCGGTCGGCTCCAGGACCAGGACGCTGTCGTCGGTCTGGTCGCCGGTGAGGTAGACGTACTCCGTCGAGGCGCGGAACTGGTACTCGGTGTCGTTGGAGCGGGTCTTCAGGTTGCCCGCCGGGATCACCAGCCGCTCACCAGGGAAGCGCGCGGACAGCGCGGCCCGGCGCCGGGCGGCGTGCGGCGCCTGCCCGATCGGCTCCAGACCGTGCAGCTCGGTGTCGGCCCAGCCGCTCTTCATGTTCTCCGCGAGCTCGTCCGAGACGCCCGGGTAAAGGCCGTTCTTGCGCTGCTTGATCGGCTGCTCGTCCTCGTCCGGGGTCTCCGGAGTGAGCTCGTCGGTCACCATGCCTCCTATAAAAGACTGAACCGCATTCCATCGTATGTGCGGATCGAAAACGGTCCAGGGGCAGGAAGGTGTGACCTCTCCGGCACTCCGGCCATAGGAGGCATGGCGCCCGGCGCGGGGGTGAACGGGCGCGCGGGCAGGACACGCCCTAGGTGTGTTGTCCGGACAGGTTGGTGACGCGGCTGGCTGGGGTGTGGCCGCTGATTCCGGTGTGGGGTCGGTGGTAGTTGTACCAGTCCAGCCAGTTGGGAAACGCTGCTTGGCGCTCGGCGTCTGAGGTGTAGGGCCGGTGGTAGGCCCATTCGTCGAGCAGGGTGCGGTGGAAGCGTTCGACTTTGCCGTTGGTCTGGGGTCGCCAGGGCCGCGTCCAGCGGGGGCTGATGCCCAGGTCACGGCAGGTCTGGCGCCAGGTGTTCTTGGTGTAGGCCCAGGCGTTGTCGGTCAGCACGCGTTCGGTGAAGACGCCTTGTCCGGCGAACCATGCCGTGGCGCGGGTCAGGAAGGCGGCGCAGGTCGGGGCTGTCTCGTCGGGCAGGTCTTCGGTGTAGGCGAGGCGGGAGTGGTCGTCGAGTGCGGTGTGCAGGTAGGCGTATCCGGCGCCGTTGCGGCGGTCCTTGTTCGGGCTGGAGGCGGCCCTGCCGAGGGCTTTGTGGCCGCCGCCGTCGGGGATGCGGCCGAGCTTTTTGACGTCGATGTGGACCAGTTCGCCGGGGCGGGAGCGCTCGTAGCGGCGGACGGGTTCGCCGGTGGCCCGGTCCAGCGTGGCCAGGGGTGGTGTGTGGTGGCGCTGGAGGATGCGGTGGGCGGTGGAGGCTGCGATGCCGGCGCGGCCTGCGAGTCGCAGTGGGCCGATGCGGTGTTCATGCCGCATCCGCAGAACGTGCTCCTCGACGGCTGGGGAGGTGCGTCGTGGCTGGTGGTGGGGGCGGCTGGAGCGGTCGTCCATGCCCGCTGGGCCGTGCAGTCGGTAACGGCCGGCCCAGCGGGCAGCGGTGGTGTGGCTGACCTGGAAGCGTTCCGCGGCCCGGCGAAGCGGCCAGCCGTCGTCAACGACGCACCGGGCCAGACGCAGCCTGCCGGTTGGGGTCAGCGGGGCATTACGGTGGGACACGAGGGCCTCCTGAGAACCGGTGGAGATGTCGCAATCCACACCAATCCCAGAAGGCCCTCACCCGTTCAAGCACCACCACGGTGCATGTCGCCTGTCACCAACGTCCCGGGACAACACACCTAGGGGCGTGCTCAGGGCCGGCCCTGCGACCAGGGCCGGGGGCCGCGGACCGGCCCCGAGCCGCCGGACCGGGGCTAGGGCGTGTCTTTCGGATCACCCCGGGGCCGCGACGTCTGGCACGGCACCTCGCGGCGTTGTCGCCTCACCCGAGTACGTCCAGTACGCGGCAGAGGCTCCGCCTTGCGATGCACCGCACCAGACGCCGCGGCCTGATCCGGGCTGATCCAAAAGACACGCCCTACTCCTCGAAGTACGCCGCGAGCAGCACGACGTCCTCCTCCGACAGCGGGTCGTCCAGACCCTGCGGCAGCATCGTGCGCACGATGTGGTCGACGACCGCCTCGGGATCGTGCCGGGCGGCCCTGGGGACGCCCGCGGCGGCCGCGTGCAGCCGGGTGAAGGCGCGGTCCATTGGCTCACCGGTGCGGTGCAGCAGCCCGTCGCTGTAGAGCAGCAGGGTCTCGCCGCCGGCCGGTTCGATCTCCACGCTCGGCGCTTCCCAGCAGGCCAGCATGCCCAGCGGCGCGGACAGCGAGGTCTCCACGTACTCGGTCCGCAGATCGCCGAGGATCAGCGGCGGGCAGTGGCCGGCCCCGGCCAGCACGATCTTGCGGGCGAAGGGGTCGGGGATACCGCCCGGCATCGGGGGTGCGGGCGGCCCGCCCGGTGCGCCGGGCGGCGGCTCGGTGAAGGCGAACAGCGCGGTGGCGCTGCGGGCCGGCTCGGTCAGCCGCAGCAGCAGTTCGAGATCGGAGAGGACCGCGACCGGATCCTCGCCCTCCATGACGGCGTAGGCGCGCAGGGACGCCCGCAGCCGCCCCATGGCCGCCACCGCGCTCGGCCCGGAGCCGGTCACCGAACCGATGGCCAGTCCCAGCGCGCCGTCGGGCAGCGGCAGCGCGTCGTACCAGTCGCCGCCGCCGCGCGGCCCGCTGCTGTGCCGCACCGCGAGCCGGACGCCGGGGACCCGCGGCAGCCGGTGCGGCAGCAGCTCCTCGCGCAGGATCCGGACGGCCTGCCGGGTGCGGTGCAGCTCCAGGAGGCGGGCGAGGTGTTCGGCGGCGTGCGCCCGGTAGAGGCCGATGAGATGGCGCTGCCGTTCGGTGGGCGCGGCCGGTTCGTCGTAGAGCCAGACCGCGGCGCCGGTCCGGCCGATGGGCTCGGCGGTGAGCGGCACCGCGTAGCTGGCGGCGTACCCGAGCCGGGCCGCGACCTCGCGCAGGCGCGGGTCGAGGTCCTTCTCGCCGGGGATGTCGGGTTCGGAGATCTCGGTGCACGGTCCGGCCGCCGCCGCGCCGCGGGCCCCGGGGGGACGGTCCGCGTCGCCCGCCGGGTGCCGGATGTCGTCGAGCGGTCCGGTCCGGGTGTCGTCGCCGGTGGCGCCCGGCTCCGGGAGGCCGTCCAGTATCCGCGCGTACGACAGGGCGCGGCGCGGGATGGTCTCGATGGTGCCGATCTCGGCGTGGCCGAGGCCGAGGCCGACCGTGGTCTCCGGGCCGAAACCGTCGGCCGGGGCGAGGACGACCAGCCCGCGCCGCGCCCCGACCAGGGAGGCGCCGGCGCGCAGCAGCTCGTGGAGGGCGTCCTCCACCGTGCGGGTGCGCGCGAGCTGTTCGGTCAGGTCGTGCAGGGTGCTGAGGTCGGAGATCCAGCCGGCCAGCCGGTCCTGCACGGCGGCGAGTTGGTCGACGACGGAGGCATCGGGGGCGTCGCCGGGGGCGGCGTCTGACGCGGCGTCGAGTGCGGGACCCTTAGGGGCGCCCTGCGGGGTGGGCGGCGAGCCGTCGGACGGGGTGCCGACGGCGGGGTCCGCGGAGGCTTTCCCCACGCGCGCGTCGACAGTGTGCGTGGGGGCAGGAAGGGCTGGTTCGAATCCAGCCACTTTCGGTACGTGCGGGGCGGTCATGGCTGGCATCTTTCGGTGCGCCAGGTGGTGCCCCAGGTCAGGCCGCTTTTTGGTAGGGAGTGCGGCATTTTGTTGAGTGCTGTTGTGCGGTGCGGTTGGCCGCCCAATTTCCTCAATAGCATCGCAAACCCCCATGTCATGCTGCTCCGCTATCAATGCCTCCAGATGTACACGCATCAACGATGTGATGTCCAGCACTCTCCCCATGGGGTTTGTGGTGTCTGCGAGGTCTGTAGATTGGCCTGAAAAAAGCCCCCCAAGCGTCAATTTGAGGTCGACTGACGGCGATCAGCAGCGCGTCTTCACCACAGTGGCGGGTACGTACTCGGAAAGGTGCGGGGCCAGTTGGGGCCGCACCGGAACTCTCCGGCGGACACCGGCGTCTAATACGGCGACGACCGCGACGCACTCCCAAGAGGCGGGGGCTGCACCACAAAGGCGCAATCGCCATGTGCGCGCCACCCCCCGCCATGTTCCACGCTCGGCGTACGGCGTGATGCGCTGCCTTGTACACGCGGTGACCAGTGATCCACGTGGCGTGATCGAGATGCGATCGACCCCGGGTTGCACGGCCGGGCCGCAGAAAACGCCCCACCACGGCTTGAAGCGGCACGGCACGGACAACGGCGAACCGGCAAGAAGTGCCATGTAGTGCGATGGACGAAGCCCTCGGCGTTAACGGAAAGGAACGAGCGCTCATGCGCGAGATCCTCGGAAGGCGACGCAAGCTCCTGTTCCGGCGCGGCGGAAGGTCGGCGCTGCTCGGTGCGGCGCTCCACTGCGCCACCGAGTGGCAGTGGCCCGTACTTCCCGGTGTGGGGACCAGGCCCGCCGGCCGGCAGCCGGCCGGCGCCCGGCTCGGCCTCGGCGAGCGGACCGGCCGCCGGTGCAGCTGCCCCGACCCCGATTGTGTGGTGCCCGGCGCGCACCCCTTCGACCCCGGCCTGATGGCCGCCACGACCGATGCCCGGATGGTGCGTTGGTGGTGGACGAACCGCCCCGATGCCCCGATCGTGCTGGCCACCGGCGGCAGCGCGCCCTGCGCGGTGAGCCTGCCCGCCGTCGCCGGCGCCCGCGCCCTGGCGGCCCTGGACCACTTCGGCGTACGCCTCGGCCCCGTGGTGGCCACGCCCACCCGCTGGTCCCTGCTCGTATCGCCGTACGACCTGGCGGAGTTGGGCGAGCTGCTGCACTCCCAGGACTGGGTGCCCAGCTCGCTGCGGTTCCACGGCGAGGGCGGCTATCTGGTGCTCCCGCCCTCCCAGATCGGCGCGGGCCGGGTCCGCTGGGAGCGGCCGCCGGCGTCCCCCAAGCTCTCAACTTCGTTCGAGCAGGGGGGACCCCCATCCTCGGCCGCGCCCTGGCTGCCGAAGGTGAGCACGATCGTGGACGCCCTGGTCATGGCGAGCACCAGCACTCCCGACGGCGGCAGCCGGCTCGCGTACTGACCCGGCGGATGCGCCCGTGTGCTCGTCCCGCCCGGCCGGCGGATGAGCGGAAACAACGCGCGGGCGGATCACCCGTTCGGGTGTGACCTGCCCGGACAACTACGGGGAAGCAGCGTCCGGGTGCCCGGCGGCACCTCCACCGCCCGATAGGTTCGGCCCACCGTCGAGCCGCCGTCAGCGGCATCTCAATCGCAGGTGGGGGCCATGCAGCGTGCGCAGAAACTCCGCATGACCGGTCTCGCCGGAGCGGTGGTGCTCGCCATCGCCGTGCCGCTGGGCGCCGCAATGGCCGGTCCGGCCGACCTCGCGGCATCCGGGACCGCCGCCACGTCCGAAAAACGCTCTACGGCCAAAAGGGATATCAGGCTTGATAGCGGTGCCAAGTCGGACATGCGTCCCGCCACTGCCCGCGCCCGGACCACCACCGCTTCCCTCACCGGCCCGGGCCTGCCGCCCCGCTCCGCCCGTACCTCCCGCTGCGGCCCGCAACTCACCGCTCCCCAGCGGATCGAGGCCCAGACCTGTGTGCTCGCCGAGGACGGTCTGACCTGGGGGCGCACGTACTACCGCAACCGCACCGGCGGTCCGCTGCGCGCCGCGCTGACGCTGCTGCGGCCGGACGGCACGACCGTCCAGGTGAACTGCGAGGTCTCGGCGGCCGACGCGCCGGGCCTGTGCGAGACGCCGACCGGGGCGACCGTGCGCCGGGGCGGGCCGTACCGCGCGGTGGCGGAGTTCTCCGACGCGGCGGGGGAGCGGCTGCTGCTGCGCTCCGGCAGCAACTCGTCCGTGGGAGGCAGGGGTTCGGGCCGCTGAGGGCGCCGGGCCGCAGGCGGCCGGGGCCGGTCAGGCGGAGTACCTGACTCCAGGCATGGAAGCGCCCGGTCGCTGGCGACGGGGGATGCACCAGCGACCGGGCTTCTAGAACCGTAACAAGAGATCGGCGGTTCGCAAATTCGATCGTGGAATTCCGGACGCCTATTTACCGGCAGGTACGGGGAGTTGTGACAGGTGTCACTCCTGGGGTCCCCGGAGGCGTCCGGTCCGCACGATCGGCCGGTCCGGTCAGCTCAGGGTGACCTGGCGGTTGGTGAGCCCGCCGCGCGCCCGGCGCTCCTCGGGGGTCAGCGGGGCGTCCGCCGCGAGCGCCTCGGTCAGCCGCTCGGCGAACGCCTCGGCCGGCTTGGCGACGTCCTCGGCGCTCATCGACGAGGGCAGGTCCCAGACCGGCACGACCAGGCCGTGGGCGCGGAACGAACCCACCAGCCGGGTGCCTTCACCGAGCGAGGAGGCGCCCGCGGCGTGCAGCCGGGCGAGCGCGTCCAGCAGCTGCTCCTCGGGGTACCCGGTGACCCAGCGCAGGTGGTTCTTCTCCGGGGCCTCGCACCAGTACGCGCCCTCCAGGCCGGGGATCCGGGCGGTGGGAATGGCCGCCGCGTTGGCCCGCTCCAGAGAGGCGGCGACCTCGCCGGTGGCGTTCTCGGCGTTCTCCACCCAGAACTCGAAGCCGGTGTGGACGGCCGGTTCGAAGACCGCGTCCGGGTCGAGCAGGTCCTGGAGCCGCGGACCGTCGGGGGCCGGGCGCCCGGCGGCGACCGGGGTGCCGGGCTCGGCGATCAGCGCGCGCTGGAGGGTGTCGGCGAGGTCGCGGCTGAGGTCGCCGGAGGCGGTGTCGTTCTGGAGGCCGATCATCACCGCGCCGTTGTCGCGGCGCAGCGCGGGCCACGCCATCGGCAGCACGGTCCCCAGCGTCACGGACGGGACGCCCTCGGGCAGCCCGCCCTTCAGCGTCAACTCGGCGGTGGCGGCGGGCACCAGCTCGCGCAGCGCCACCCAGTCGCACTCACCGGGCAGGCCCTCGAAGGGGCGCTGCACCAGCTCGGTGGCGGCATGCGCCGCCTGACGCCCGTGACAGGCCTTGTACCGGCGGCCGGAGCCGCACGGGCAGGGCTCACGGGCGCCTACGACCGGCACCTCGCCGTCCTTGATCTGCGATGCTGCGGCCTGGGGCTGGGGACGGCGCTTCTTGGCCATGGCGACGGAGTCTCCTGGTCGATCCTGGGCGGTACGGACGCGTTTCGGCGCGAGCCTAGAGGATTGCGTACGAGGTCGCGCTCGGCCGCGCGCCCGCCGTGTCCCGCCGTGCCGCTATGGCAGATCGTCGAAGTCCGGGAAGCCCGGCAGCGGCAGCCCCGTGCGCAACCCGGCTCCCGTGCTGAGCGAGGGCGGCAGATCGGGCGTCAGTTCCACGCGCGTAGCGAATGCGCCTTGCAGGGAAAGGGCCGCCCAGACCGTGACTTCGCCGACGACGGTGTCGTGGACGCCCCAGTCCTTGGCGAGCGAGCGGATGATCGCCAGCCCGCGGCCGCCGCGCGCCGTGACCGAGGGAGTGGCCGGAAGTGGCCGGGTCGGGCCGCCGCCGTCCGTGACCGCGACGGTCAGTCGGCCCTGCGCGTCAATGCGCCAGGACGCGCGGACGGAGGCCACCGGAGCCTCGTGTGTCTCGGTCGTTGCGGAGCCCGGTGATCCGTTTTCGTATATCGGACGCGCATGGCGACACGAATTGCTCAGCAGCTCCGAAAGAATGAGGACCGCGTCATCGACGACTGTGTCCTGAACTCCACTTGCCAACAGCTCTTCACGCATGCGCCGCCTGGCCATGCCGACACCCACAGGACCATGGGGTACGGCCATGATCGACGACGTCGGCACCTCTTGTGCCACCACCAACGCCACCCCCGAGACCTCCTTTGCCCCACGCCACGGGATGAATGCCCCAATGGACTGGACCGGAAACCGGCCAAGCCGCACATGGTGACGCATTGGACACGATCGAATACGGGCCGAATGCGCCGGTGCACACCCTGTGAGGGGCTCTACCCAAGGCCGAGTTGGATTCGTACCTGCTTGGGGCGATTCGTAATGACCGCATCCACCCCCAACTCCTGGCACAGCTCGACATCGGCGGTGTCATTGACGGTCCAGACGTGGACGCGGTGGCCCGCGCGATGCGCCTTGGCGACGTAGTCGGGGTGCGAGCGGAGGATGCGTATCCCGGGGCCCGCGATGCCGACGCCGGGCGGGAGCCGGCCGTCGCGGTGCCGCGGCGTGAGGAATTGCATCAGGTAGACGCCGGGGATGCAGGGCGCCGCGGCCCGTACGCGGTGCAGTGAGCGCGCCGAGAAGCTCATGACCCGGACCGAGGGCGTCCAGTCGGGGCGCATGGCCGGATTCGTGTGCCCGAACCGGGTCAGCAGCTCGACCAGCCGCTCCTCCACCTGTCCGGCCCAGCGCGTCGGGTGTTTGGTCTCGATGGCCAGCTCGACCCGGCGGTCCGCGTCGGCGACCAGCTCCAGCAGCCGCTCCAGTGTGAGGACGGAGGTCCGCTCGGGGTCCTCGTGCTGCCGGTCCGGCGCCTCGTTCGCGAATCCGTAGTTCGCGGAGCCGTCGCCCTTCCAGGAGCCGAAGTCGAGCATGGCCAGGTCGGCGAGCTCCAGGGCGGAGACCGAGCCGCGCCCGTTGGACGTGCGGTTCACCCGCCGGTCGTGCACGCAGACCAGATGCCCGTCCGCGGTCAGCCGGACATCGCACTCCAGGGCGTCCGCCCCGTCCTCGATCGCCTTGCGGTAAGCCGCGAGGGTGTGTTCCGGGGCGTCCTCCGAGGCGCCGCGATGGGCGATGACGGAAATGGCGGGACGGCCCGGACGGGCGTCCTGGGCAGGGCGTGCATAGGTCACCGCGTTATCGTGCCATCCGCCACCGAGGGGCCGCCGGGCGCTTACCCAAGGTGCCGGAACAGGGGATGCGCCGGTTTTGTCCGGCATAAAGGATGAGGGGACAGTCACAGCCTCGACTTACGGTGCTCTGACGCGCAGTGGGAAAGGGTGGTAGGGAGGCTCCGCCCGTGTCGCCCCGCCCGGATCACCGGACGGGCCCGCGGTCGGGGTCGCGCACGGCCGGGTGTGCGGGACGGGACCCGCGGACACGGCCGGCGGCCCCGGACCGGCGGACCGGGACTCGCCCGTATCGCCGGGATCCTTGATCCTGGAGTACCGGGTTCCCCGTCCACCGGCACGAGGAGCTGTACGACCCGGAGGGCCCTCAGGCCCGCCGGACCGGAACAACCGCATCACCCGGCGGACCGCGAGGCCCGCCGGCCCAGGAGTACCGCACCACCCGGACGCACCCCCAGGGTCCGGCCGACCTGCAAGCCCCGGAAGAAACGGCCCGCCCCGGACCTCGGACATGGATGAGATCCGAGGCGACAGGGAAGCAGCCTGCCAAGGCCGTGGGAGCCGAACAGTCATGAAGCTGAGGAGAGAGCTGTGAGCACCGAGAACGAGGGAGCCGCCGTCCCGTCGGAGGCCAAGCCGCCGACCGGGCCGCAGCCGGACAGCGCCCCCGCGTCCGCCTCCGGCGCCCAGGCTCCCGACGCCCCGTACGCGCCGCCCCCGCCGGGCTTCGCCCCGACCGCCGGCTCGGCCCCCGGCTACGGCCACCCTCCGCAGCCCGGCTACGGCCACCCCGGCGACGCCCCCACGACGGAGCAGACCACCCAGCTCCCGCCGTACCCGGGCGCCGGCCAGGGCACTCCCGGCGCGGGCGGCGGCTGGGGCCAGCAGCCTCCGTACGGCGGCGACCCCTGGGGCGTCGGCAGTCCCCCGCCCAAGCGGCGTAACGGCGGCCTGATCGCGGCCGTCCTGGTGGCTGCGCTGGTGGCCGGCGGTGTCGGCGGCGGCATCGGCTTCTGGGCCGCGGGCCAGAACGACAGCGCCTCGACGACGGTCTCCGCGTCCGGCGACCCCGGGGCGCTGAACCGCAAGCCCACCTCCGTCTCCGGGATAGCGCAGAAGGCGCTGCCGAGCGTCGTGACGATCGAGGCGCAGGGTGCCACCGGCGAGGGCGGCACCGGCACCGGCTTCGTCTACGACAAGCAGGGCCACATCCTCACCAACAACCACGTCGTCGCCAGCGCGGCCGGCGGCGGCAAGCTCACCGCGACGTTCTCCAACGGCAAGAAGTACGACGCCGAGGTCGTCGGCAACGCCAAGGGCTACGACGTCGCCGTGATCAAGCTCAAGAACGCCTCCGGCGCCCCGCTCAACCCGCTCCCGCTCGGCAAGTCCTCCAACGTCCAGGTCGGCGACGCCACCATCGCCATCGGCGCCCCCTTCGGCCTGTCCGGCACGGTCACCACCGGCATCATCAGCGCCAAGGACCGCCCGGTGGCCTCCAGCGACGGCGGCGGCAGCAGCGCCTCGTACATGAGCGCCCTCCAGACCGACGCCTCGATAAACCCCGGCAACTCCGGCGGCCCGCTGATGGACGCCGCCGGCAATGTCATCGGCATCAACTCCGCGATCCAGTCGGCGGGCAACGGCGGCGGCCTGGGCGGCGAGTCCCAGCAGTCCGGCAGCATCGGCCTGGGCTTCGCGATCCCCATCGACCAGGCCAAGCGGGTCGCCCAGGACCTGATCCGGACCGGCAAGCCGGTCTACCCCCAGATCGGCGTCCAGGTCGGCATGCGGGAAAGCGGCGACGGCGCGACCATCGCCCAGACCGGCAACAACGGCTCCAAGGCCGTCACCCCGAACGGCCCCGCCGACAAGGCCGGCCTCCGCCCCGGCGACACCATCACCAAGCTCGACGACACGGTGGTCGACAGCGGCCCCACCCTCATCAGCGAGATCTGGCAGCACAAGCCCGGCGACGACGTCACCCTCACCTACAAGCGCGACGGCAAGGAGCGCACCGCCCACGTCACCCTGGGCCAGCGCACGGGCGACAAGTGACGCGCTAGTCTGATCCCGCGACACCCACGCGCCCCGCGCACAGGTGCCGCGGGGAGGCTTGCCCGAGCGGCCTAAGGGAACAGTCTTGAAAACTGTCGTGGCGGCAACGTCACCGTGGGTTCAAATCCCACAGCCTCCGCAGGGGTCAGCGATGTAGCTGGTCAGAAGGGGTGCTTCGCTTCGGCGGGGCACCCCTTCTTCGTTCGTCCTGTCTCACCCCGGTTCGCCTGTATCCCGGCGCTGACCAGGACGTACGGGCCAGTGGCGGGCCAGGATTCCGAGGGTGGCAGGCACCCTCACCCGTCCAGCTCCTGCTCGATCAAGGCGTTCGCTCGCGTCTGCGTTCCGTGCAGCACCTTGGCGTAGAAGCGGTAGAGCACAGCCACGCTGTGGCCGGCCCGCCGGGCAACCTCCACCGGGTCCACGCCCGCCTTGATCCACAGCGAGACGATCGCGTGCCTGAGGGAGTACGGAACGGCCGCGAGCGGAGAGGCCAGCTCCGCCGGCGTGAGCGCCTTCTCACGCGCTCGTTGCCAGACGGCCGTGTACTCCGTGGATCGGATACGGCCGCCCTGCGCTGCGCGGAAGAGACGGCCGTCCTCAGCCGTTCCGAACTGCTTCAGGTGCTGCCTGAGCGCTCTCACCAGCTCGGGTGGGATGGGGATGGAGCGAGTGGTGTTGCGGGCCCGCCGTTTCAACCCACGTGCCTCGTAGGACTTTCCGTCGTTCGTCCACCCGGAGCCGACCTCTGGTCGGCTGTTCGCCAGGACCAGCTCGCCCCACCCGTCCGCCGGGAGCGTGCAGGCTTTCTCGTCCAGTGCAGCGACTTCGGACGGTCGCATGCCGGCGTAGTACACGCACCCGAAGAAGCCGGAGAGGTGTTCCCCACGGTCGCCTTGACCGCGAACCGCCTCAAGCAGTGCACGGGCGAGCCGGGCGTCAGGTACGAAGCGGAAGTCGACTTCGTCGTCGTTCGGAGGGGCAGCCCAGTCGACTCTCTGCAAAGGGTTGGCGGGGAGCTTGCCCCTCTCAACGGCGAAGCGCAGAGCGTTATTCAGGACCGTGCGCTTGCGCCGAATCGTGGTCTGAGCTGCAGTGTCGCCGTCGAGCTTGAGGGAGAGCGCATCGAGGGCCTTCCGGAGCTGGTCGGGCTTCGCCGCCTCGTTCAACTTCAGCGAGTTCTTCGCCAACCACACAAGCGCTGCCTGGACTTCGTCGGGTGGCGTTTCGACCTGAGTCCTGAGGGCCAACTCGCCTTCGGATGTACGCATGGCTCGATAGGCCCACTGATGCAACGCCATGCGCATCATGGCCGGGGCAGGGGCGCCGCGTGAGGCGGAGACAAAGACGGGGGTGACCGTTGCGAGAGACTCTGCGATGTTCGCTCGCTGCTTCGCCGCAGCCTGCGGCCACTTCATGAGTGCGTACGCGACGCTGTGGTCGTACCAGGTCGGGCTGTTGAGCGCGTCCAGCTCATTGGCCGGCAGGCCGCTTTCCTCGTCGAACTGCTGCCGGTCTCGGAGGGCAGACAGCAATTCGGATCTGCGACCGTCGGCCTGTGCCTTGGTCTTGTAGCTCTTCGAGTGCGGCCGAGTGCCGACGCGCCACCGTAGCTCGAACGGCTTGGGACGGTTCTTGCGCGAGCGGATGGACCAGATTTCGACTTCGTAGGTCAGCACAGCTCTCCACAGGGGCGTGAAGAAGGGGCTCGCCGAGTGGCGGGCCCCTTCAGAGTGGTCACGGGATCAGGCGGCGGATTGCTCGCACTCCGCCCACCAGGCGTCGAGGTCCGTCCTCCGGACGCGCAGCTGGCCGTTGGGGAGCTTGATGAGCCTGGGGGCCTTGCCGCGGGCGCGCATGCGGTAGAAGGCGGCGCGGCTCATGCCGATCTCGTCGAGGACTTCGGGGAGCTTGAGCATCTGGGTGCGGGGCACAGTTGCATCTCCTTCGAGGCGGATTGCGCCTGGCTGCGTGTACACGCAGCGTGAGTGTGATGTGGTCCGGACGCCGTCACGGCGCGGAAAGTGTCAGCAGCGTCAGCGAAAATCGCTGACCTGCGAGAACGGTGTTGGCAGCCCTGTCAGCGGGTGTCAGCAGTGTCAGCAAAAACCAGCTTTCTGCTGACGTTGCTGACGCCTGCTGACGCGTGTCAGCGGGGTAAAGAAGCAGGTCAACGATTTTTGCTGACATTGCTGACGTTCTGTGGGGGCTACGGAGCGTCCAGCGACGCCTTCACGGCGGGGTGGACACGGAATGTGATGCTGGCGCTGCGGCCTTTTCCGCCCTGGGCCGGGGGTGCGTCGGGGCGGACGTAGCCGTGTTCCTCCAGGAGGCGCAGGGCGGGGTCGATGGCGTCGGTACGTCCGCGGAAGCGGCGGTGGGCGGCTACGACGTCTCGGCGTTTGACGGTGGTTCGGTGGGTGCCGTTCTGCTTGGGGCGCTGGAGCCAGGTGAGGATGTGGCGGGCGTCCTCGGTGGCGGGGTCGGCGGCGATGAGGTCGAAGACGGCCAGCGCGTGGGCGGTGTAGTAGGCGGCGATGACGGCGGCGCGTTCGACGCAGGCGGCGCTGACGGGGTCGCCCCAGCCGGTGGTGATGCGGTCGGCGAGGTGGAGCAGGCAGGCGATGCGGACGGTGGCGCCGACGAGCTTTCCGGCCCAGTCGGTGACGTGGGACAGCGGCTGGTCGGGGCGCAGCTTCTGCTCGACTTCTTCCTGGAGGCGCTCGACGACCGCGTCGGCCTGCGCGGACAGGGGCACGGTGACGGGGTCGGGCAGGTCGGTGAAGGTGCGCACCATCGCTTCGAGCCGGGCGTCGTATGTGCTGCTGACGGCGTCGGGGATGGGATGGGTGCGGATCTTGCGGTAGCCGAGGTTGGAGGGCGGCAGGGCGAACAGGAAGCGGGCCAGGAGCCCGCGGTCGCGGGCGCCGGGTGTGGCGGCCAGGTCCTGGAGGACGGCGGGCTGGGGGGTGACGCCAATGGTCAGGGCAGGGCGGTCGACGGTGGGCTGGTCGCGGGTGATGCGGTCGGTCTGGAGGCGTTCGCCCTTGTGCGCCTGGAGGAAGACACCCAGGTTGGGGCGGGCGCTGTAGCGGCCAGCGATGATGTCGAAGAGGTCGCCTTCGGGGGAGAGAGCGGCCAGACACCGGTGAGTGGCCAGCAGGTGCGTGAGCGGTTCGGGGGTGATGTCTCCGGAGACCGTCAGCCGCGGGGCGGGTGGTACGTGGATCTCGTCGGCGAGCATGCGGGCCGCGGAGGCTTCGGCGACGAGCTGCTGGCGGTCCATGGTGTCGCACTTGCGGGCCTTGGACAGCAGGGCGTCGACCTCGGCTTCGGCGGCCTCCTTGGCGGTCTGGGCCTCGATGATGGCGGGCTTGGCCTGTTGGGCCAGTTCGTCTTCGATCCGGTAGATCGGGGCGGTCATCGCGGAGAAGACGTCCGACTTGCGGGAGGCGGGCGGCATCGCGCAGACGAGATAGAGGTTGGACTGCTCGGTCCAGCCGGGACGGATCTGGACGTGGACCCGGCCGCCGGCTGCGGTGGACAGGGCTGCCAGCCCCATGGTGGCGGCCATGTCCGGAGGGGTCTGGGTGAACTCCGCCAGCGCGACTACTTGTTCGCGCATCCAGCCGGGCAGTGCATCGACGGGGAAGCGGGGCAGCGGACCGTTCTCTCCCAGGGGGGTCGGCTCGCTCCAGGTGCGTTGCTCCGCGGCTTCCAGGGCGGCCAGAGCTTCGGCGCGGGTGGCGTCGGCGGTCAGTTCGCCGGTGCGGGCGCGTTGGCTCAGGCGGAGGCCCGTGGCGTCCAGGCGCCGGTTGTCGGCCGCGTCGCGGGCGATGGCGGCGTAGTACTCGCCGTTGCTGGCGGTGGGCACCTGCTGGACGAGGGAGTGGAGGTAGGAGGCACCGCCGACCCGGTTCAAATCACCGGTCGTGCCGAGATAGGCGGTCACGGTGATGGGGTCCACGGGCTCGTCGCGCTCGTGCATGGCGGTGATGGCGCGATGGATCGTTTCGTGCGCGGGGCGGTAGTAGTCAACCGCGTCGAGAACGGCTGTGATCTCTGGGATCACGGCGGGGGAGAGCAGCATTGCTCCGAGCGCTGCTTGTTCAGCCTCAATGGCGTGATCGTGCGGTCCCTCCCTCAGTGGGTGGACGCTGGCGAACCCACCGCCGGAGCGGTGCGATTCGGGGGTCGGTTGAGTCATGCTGGATGTCTCCAGTTCTGTTGTGAGGGCTGGGAGACCAGGGCGGGCCGCTTCTCGCCAAAGACCGCGGCCCGCCCTAGCCATGACTAGGGGTGGGAAGGTTCGGGGCTGGCGCCCTGTTGGGCGTGCAACCTCGGGTTCTTTCCGGACTTGTTGTTCCGGTCGAGCAGGTCGCGCTCCATCCGCTCGCGCTGTTCCTGGTCCATCACCGGGCTCCCTTCGGGGCGCCGGGGACGGGGCGGGTGGAGGGGGCGCGGGTCCACCCGCCGGCGCTCGCGCTGTACTCGCGTACGTCCTGCGGGCGGGCCTTCTCGGGGTCGCGGGTCGGCATGCTCTTGCGGAGTGCCACGATGGCTCCGTCTCTTCGGAGATGGAGCGGGCTCGGTCGGACTTCTTCGCGGGATGACGACCGGGCCCGCGCTTGTGTGGAGCGTCGGCTGACTGCTCCCCGCCCGCCCCGGCCGGGATGGCCCAGGGCGGACAGGCAGCCGTCAGCCGGCCTTCTTCAGCACGTGCCAGCGGGCGGGGTTCTCCGCGTCTTGGACGATCTGCGCGGCCCCTTCCCCGGTGTTGTTGCCGCCACTGTTGCTGTTGTTGTTGCTGGCTTGTTGTTCGTTCTGACCTGCGACAACAACAGCAACAGCGGGGGCCTGGGTCCCCTCTTGAGAGGGGCTGGGGGAGGGGAGCGGCGGGCGGTCCGGGAGGTCCTCAACACGGACCCCGGTGGAGACCCCCTTGCCAGCCCCCACACCGCGCGCCCGGGTGCCCCGGGAGATGGGCACCGCAGCGGCCTCACACAGGGCCCGGCAGTCGGCCGCGGACCACCCCCCGGACGACCCCCCATCGGGGTAGCGGGAGGAGAGCCCCGCGACCACCTGAGGCCAGTGCAAACCGGGGGTGTCCTTGCTCCCCTCCGAGTGCTCTTGGACGAGGTCGTGGAGGAGGTGGAGGAACGTCTCCGGGGAGGGGCCCGGAGCGCGCTTGCCGCCGCCCTCCGAACCGCCGTCGGCCGGGGCTTCCTTGGCGGCCGTCGCTTTGTCCGCGCTGACCTTGGTGCGCAGAGCCGCGGCGGACCACCCGGCGGCCAGCGGCCACATCAGGGCGTTGTGCCGGTAGACCAGCCAGCACAGACCGGCCCCGGCACCCAGGAGCAGGGCACCGCGCACGTAGATGCCGAGGTCCGCCGACAGGCCCTTGAGGTCTGACCGGTGGGCCTCCAGGCACCAGCCCTTGAGCCGGTCGGCGAGCCGCTTGCCCAGGAGGCTGGTCCCCTCCCCCAGCGTGTTCATCACCTGCACCGCCCAGGCGCGGGCCGCCTTCACCTTCTCCTCCGCCTGTGCCGCCTTGACCTTCAGCTCGTCGGCGCGGTCGGCGAGTGCGCCGGCCTCCGGCGCGGTGTCGGCGCTCACAGGGACACCTCCCCGTTCAGAACGCTCCGGCCAGCGTCACCCATCGCGTCGTACATCTGGGGCACCCACTGCATCAGCTCGGCGAATCCCGCCGTGGCACACAGCGTCAGGCCCGCGAACAGCCCGCCGATCATGCGCTTTTTGTCCTGCTTGCCCGCCGCCTTGAGGATGATCCCGCCGATGATCGCGGTGACGAGGACCGCGCAGGCGCCGGGGTAGGTGAGCTGGCCGAGGGAGCCGTGGGCCAGAGTTCCGCCGCCCTCCGCGCCGGTCGTGGCGCTGACGCCCTTGTCGCCGACCTTGTTGCTCGCCGTGACGGCCTGGACGGCGAACCAGCCGAAGAGACCGCCGAGGCACATGGTCCAGCCCGCGCCGGTGATCAGCGCGCCGCCGAACGGCAACAGCGCTTTGAGCTCGCGGGTGCCCTTCCACCAGGATCGAATGTTGATGATCAGGATGGCGACGGAGACGGTGGCTCCGGCAAGGGTCAGTGAGGTGTTCATGCGCGAACTCCTGTCGTGGCGGCGACGATGTCCGGGACGAGGACGCCCCAGCTGCCGCCGATGAAGGTGGTGACGACGCCGAATGCGTCGAGCCAGTTGAGTTGCCGGACCCAGCCGCCGGCGAGGGTGGGGCGCAGGCGGCAGGGCCGGTGGATGCGCGCGGCCACCACGACCACCGCGACGACCGCCGCGACGTGCGACGCCCCGGGGTGGATGTCGGTGCCGATGTGGTCCAGCAGCGACCCCCAGACCCGGCCGACGCCGTATCCGAGGTGCGGCAGCGGGATGATCGCGGCCGCCGTCGCGGTCACCGCCACCGGCAGGGACACCCGGTAGCGCACCGCCCGCGCGAGGCGCTGCCACCACCTCAGGTCCGGCTCGACCGGGACTGGCTGGTGGACGGTGACGTGGATGTCGATCTGCTGCGGCTGGGCCGGGGCCGGCGGCTGCGGCGGCAGCCACGGCGCCATCCCTCCACCACCGGGCGGGACGGGTGGGGACGGCGGCAGGCGCCACAGCCAATCGCCGGACCCTCCAGCGTCGGTGGCCACCTGGGGGACAGCCGACGCGGCCGGGGAGGACACCGGCTCCTCAGCGGCGGACGGCAGGCCCGGACGGAACGGCCACGCCTCCGCCGGGATCACCCGGCTCGGGGTGACCGGCTGCGGGGCCTGGACAGGCAGGTGGACAGTCGGCGCAGCCTCCGGCAGCGGGGGGACGGCAGTCATCCGAGGCCCCCGATCCGGCGCAGCAGCCAGGCCCGCACCCGCAGTTCGTCACCGTCGGGACCGGCGATGACCGGCCGCCGGGCGGCCACGTACCCGGGCGGGAGGCTGGTCGGGGCGGGCTCGACGTCCCGCCACCAGCCCTGTACCGGCAGGATCGTGCGCGTCAGCACGATGGGCTCGCTCATGCCACCTCCCTCAGCGGCGTGGCCATCTGGCCGGCGTGGGAGGGGCGTTCGGGGATGTCGACGACGAACGGCTGGCTGGAGGGACGCCCGGGGCGCTGCCGCGGGGAGGGCCAGGTGTTAGTGCGCATTGTTCGTCCTCCTTGAGGCTGGCGATGTCAGCTCGCGATGGCGGTGGGAAAGGCGGCCAGCTGGGGTTCGCGGGTGCGGACTCGGGCGCGTGCGGTGCGGGCGGTGGACTCGGAGGTGCCAAGGCCGGCGACGGCCATGGCCTCGGTCATTCGGGCGGTGTTCGGCTGGGTGAAGTCCGTGCCGTACAGGGCGCGGATCAGTTGGTCGACACGGTTGGGGTAGATCACTGGCGTGCACAGGTCGACGGGCGTCGAGGTCTCCTCGACGGGGTCGGCCGGTGCGTCGACGGGCGTCGACGGTGCCTTGGTGTCTGCTGCCTCTAGGAGCGGTTCCGGTAGCGGGAGGTCCGCCGCCGGGGCGGACTCGGTGACCGGCTCGGCGGTCTGATCGGGCGCCTTTTCGACGGGCGTCGACGGGCGGTCGACGGCGTCGGCATCTGCGTCGCCGGGCATCGTGATGCGGGCGGCGAGATAGGCGTGGACCTGCCGCATCAGGGCGCCGAAGGCCAGGAGGGCCGCGACCGGTGGAACGGCGGCTACGACGTAGTCGAGGCCTTGGGCGTGGTCGCCGACGCCTGCCACGTTCAGGGCGATGGAGCCGCCGGATCCGGCTGCGGCCAGGAGGATTGCCCATCCGTCGACCCGGTGGGCCAGGGAGGCGCGCAGGATGAGGAGCTCGCCGATGACGATGAACAGGTCGACAGTGGCGGGCCAGGCCCAGGAACGGGCGGTCGCGTCGGCCATGCCGTGACGGGCGGCGACCTCCTGCAGGTGCTCGTAGGACAGCCAGAACGCCGCAGCGGTCAGGAGCACGGTCAAGACGCCCGCCAGCACGGCGATGACATAGCCGATGTCGACGGGCGTCGAGGGCGCGTTGACGCCCGTCGACCGGCCCTCGACGCCCGTCGACGCACCAGCATCGGCGGCGGAGACTTCGTAACTCATGCCTCGGTCTCCTCGGGCTCGTAGACCATGCCCAGGTGCCACAGGTGGCCGCTGGCCTCCTGGAGATGGCCGCGCAGCTCGTCGAGGGCGACGCGCGCATCCGCGAACGCTGCCTGGGCGCTGTAGGTGTGAATCCCGGGCGCCGTCCCGTCGTCCGGGGCGAGCCTTCCGGCGGCCAGGTCGCGCAGCACACGCCCGTCCATGTGGTCGATCGCCTGCTGCAGCCGTGCGCACATCTCCACCAGGGCGATCACGGCACGGCTGGCCTCGGGCGTGCTGTCGTACCCGCCGGCCATGGCGGCGTGGTTGTGCTGGCGCACCGCCTCGGATGCGGCTTGCAGGTGCTCGGCGGGGCTCAGGGACTGGCTCATGCCGCCTCCCCCATCCCGCAGGTGCTGCCGGTGGAGCGGCGGGTGCGCAGCGGGAGGACCGCGGCGAGGGCGCCCTCGTGGCCACGGCGGAAGGGACCGCGGCCGGTGCGGTGCAGGGCCGCCAGGCGGCCGATGTACGTCTTCATCAGGGGTACTCCGAAGTCGGTGTGTGGACGAAGGCCGGGGCGCCCGCAGCGGCTCGTGGCCGGCGGGCGCCCGGTGGGTGGTGCTACAGCGAGCCGCCCGGCTCACGCTTGGGCAGCGGCGGCAACTGGTCGGTGGTGTCCGGTGCGCGGTCGTGCTGGGGCTCGGGCTCGCTCACGAGCCACCTCCCTTGAGGGCTGCCGCCTGAGCGGCGGCCGCGGCCGCCGCTGCAGCCGCTCGTTGGGCTTCCTCGATGCGCTGCCGGGCGAGCGCGTCGGCGGCCTGCTGCTCGGCGATCTCGCTCACCGGGAACCACCCCCGGAGCGCGTCGCGTCGGCCTGCCGGGCGCGACGCAGGAACTCATCCATCTGATCCGAATCGCTGGACTCAGCAGCGATCAGGAATGCGAAACTGGGAACCACAGGACTGCCTCCAACTAGGTGGCCTGTGCGCGGGTCTCGGGGCTGCAACCCCGGGGCCCGCACCTGTTTCGGTCGCTCGTCACGAGTGACCACGGCCCTCGGCACCACCAGCTCGAAGCCAGTGGTGGCGGGGACCGTGAGCACTGGTGCTCAGGCGGCGATGCCGGCCCCGCCGACGAGATCGGCGGGGCCGGCATCGCAAGTGACGCGGTGGGCGAGCTGCCGCGCCGGTCCAGCCCGGCAGCGCCCCCGTATGTCGGCGACCCATGACGGGTCTCCTCTCAGTGATTCGGGTCTCGGGTGCCCCGTAGCCGTCGGACTCCGCCGGCCGGAAGGCCGGGGTGGCGACGGGCCCCGCCCACTCCCGAAGGTCAGTGGACGGCGCTCCTTTTTCACCCCGGGGAGGTGAGTGGCCCCGGACCGCCCTATGCAGGGGGCGGCGTCCTGTTGCCCGGATCGCTCCGGGCGCCTCCCGAACCTTGCGAGGGCTGGAGGCGGCCTCCCGGGCCCGTTTTCGCTGGGCCGGAGGCGGCCCCATCGACCACCGTGTACAGGTGGCTGGGGCGGCACGCTGTTCAGTTCTCAAGCAACGACCGCTTTCTTTCACCCCCTGTCACCGGGGCGTCCGGGCGGTGCTGATGGAGCTTCTTTGCAGGTCAAAGCAATGTCCTGCTGGCCGTGGTCACCCCGGACGGGATGACCAGTAGTGAGACTGTTCTAGCACGACTGATACAACCAGCACAATGTGTTGTGCTGTGTGTGCCGGTTGGACTGGTTCAAGGGGCGGATAGCATCGCGGTATGACGCCCACCGCTGATGCCTCGCGCAGAGTGAACGAGCAGATCGCGGACGCCCTGCAGAGGGACATCGAGTCAGGCAAGCTCAAAGCAGGTGAGAAGCTGCCGGCGGTCCGGTCGATCGCGAGCGACTTCGGGGTGGCTGCAGGCACCGCGACCAAGGCGCTGCAGCTGCTCGCTCAGCGGGGTGTCGTACGCCCCGACTCGACACGTGGCTACTTCGTGAACAGCCAGGCGGAGAAGCCGGAGGGAACGGAGCCCAGCCCGGAATTCGTGGCGATCATGAAGGAGATTGAGGCGATCCAGGCTCATCTGGCGCGCCTGGACGACCGTCTCCATCAACTGGAAGAGACGAAGCATCCGGAGTGATCCCCTCAGGGAGGCGTTGAGCCCTGCGGGACAGTGCGTCTACCTGCGCGGTGAGCTGCCTGATCTCGGCAATCACCTGCTGTCGCTCACGTACCGTCAACCCCACTGCTGAACCCCCTAGTTGCTGTCTCAGCGCATCTCACCCTGTACGCCCTTGACGCTATGGCGCGTGTCCGGGAAGACCCCGGAAAATCCTTCCGGGGACCCGTGCCGAAGCGAGCTGAGGCTGTAACCATGCGAGGAATGACGCAGCACCTAACAACCGGCGAGCGCGTTGCCTGGTACCGCCATCGCCGTGGTCTGTCCCAGGACGTACTGGCTGGGCTGGTTGGCCGCACGGCCGACTGGCTCGGCAAGG
The DNA here is from genome assembly GCF_030406865.1 of Streptomyces sp. P9-2B-2. NCBI lineage: Bacteria > Bacillati > Actinomycetota > Actinomycetes > Kitasatosporales > Streptomycetaceae > Streptomyces > Streptomyces sp. P9-2B-2. The sequence goes on from NZ_CP129126.1 coordinate 4,756,452, forward strand.
CGGAGAACAACCGCATCGAGCTGGATCGGCTCTCGGTGATCCGGACGCTCGCCCACGCGCTCGACGTGTCCATCGGCGATCTGATCGGCGAACCCACCCTGCTGGAGTGGTCGAAGGACAGCGGCCGGCGCACCCTGCCCGCTCTCCGCGAAGCGCTCATGGACTACCGGCAGCTCGCCCCGCTCATCGGGACGCCGGACGCCGGCGAACCTCCGACGCTCGCGGCGCTCCGCTCTGATGTGGGCGAAGTCTGGGACGCCTACCAGGACTCCCGGTACGGATTCGCCGCCCGGCAACTCCCATCGCTCCTGTCCGACGCGCTGCTCGTGGCCCGGTCCTGCTCCGGTGACGAGCGCGAGGAAGCGAACGGCCTGCTCGCCATGACCTACCAGGGTGCCGCTCTGGTGCTCGGCAAGCTCGGCGAGAACGAGCTGGCCTGGATCGCCGCAGACCGGGGACTCGCCGCGGCGCAGCTGAGTGGGAACAAGGTGATCATTGGGTCGCTGTTCCGGTCGGTTACCCACTGCCTGCTTTCCGCAGGACGCTTCGAGACGGCAGCGCAGCTCGTGAAGGATGCGGTCGGCTTCCTCGAACCGGGCCTCGGCGAACCGACACCGGCGTACTTGTCCGTCTACGGGACGCTGTTCCTCACCGGCGCCATGGCCGCGGCCCGAGCGGAAGACCGAGCGACGGCTCAGGACTTCCTCCAGGAGGCGGACAACGCCGCTTCCCGGCTCGGCACCGACGCCAACCACATGTGGACGGCCTTCGGCCCGACGAACGTGGCGATCCACCGCGTAGCCGCTGCCGGCGAGCTGGGCGACGTACAGGTCGCACTAGATCTCGGCCCACAGGTGAACACCAGCGGCCTCCCGGTGGAGCGGCAGGTCCGGCATGACCTGGAGGTCGCGCGGGCGCTTAGCGCCTGGAACCGCACCGACGACGCGCTCGCCGCCGTGCTGGAGGCCGAGCGGCTTGCCCCTGAGCAGGTCAGGCACCACTACATGAGCCGAGATCTTGTCCTCGGCTGGGTCCGGGGAACCCGCGGACGCCCGAGCCGACCGATCGCCGACCTGGCCGAGCGGCTACGAGTGGTGTGAGCTGGTTAGGCTCGGTCGCATGAGCGACAACGAGCACGAGGCGAAGATGGCGCGCCCGAGGATGGCCTCGGGCGCGTTGTTCTTTGATGATCAGGGTCAGGTCATGATGCTGGAGCCGACGTACAAGGACTACCGGGAGATTCCCGGGGGCTATGTAGAGGTCGGCGAGTCGCCGCGCCAGGCTTGCGTCCGGGAGGTGCGCGAGGAGCTGGGCATTGAGCCGGGGATTGGGCGACTCCTCGCGGTGGACTGGGCTCCCAACCCATCGGAGGGCGACAAGGTTCTCTACATCTTCGACGGCGGCGTTCTGACCCCAGAGTTGCAGGGACAGATCCGACTGCAATCCTCGGAAATCGGCTCGTACGACTTCCACCCTACTTCCGCCCTGGCGGACCTCACGATCCCTCGGCTCGCGCGCCGAATCGAGGCAGCCGTGCAGGCCAGGAGCGCTGGAAGGGTGGCCTACCTGGAGCATGGGCGTGAGGCTCAGCACGCGGCATGACTGGCCGGACCGCAGGACGTTGCTCATCACCATCGGGGGCGCAACGTTCACGGGTCTCTGAGGGCGTTGTCCAGGTAGAAGAGCGCCAGGGGGCTGCATGGCTGCCTGCCCTATGAGCCCCGCTGAACGGGCTTGGATGCGGCTCCGGCCTTGAGCTTGTCCAATTCTTCTTGAATCTCTGCCGACCGCTCAAACAGCCAGGAAGTCAGGCTGAGAACGTTTGCAGGAGAATGCCCCTCGACGCGACTGGACAACCATCGATCCAAAATAAGCGACACGAATCCTGATAGCTGCGCCAAGAACCCGAATGGATGGCCACCTTCCGGGCCAATCGGCATTGGCTTCGACATTTCCCTGATGACTGTCGTGGCCACGTCATACCGGGTAAGGAAATCAGGGTGAGTTTCCCCTGCCTCATTGGAAACCACCCAGGATTCGTTGATGTGCGCCAGAACCGTTAGCCCCATGATGGCCCCAGCCATGCTTCGATAAATACTCGATGCACTAACTTGACCTGTTAGCCTACCGGTCATCATGAGTAGCGCAAGCGAATCGGCGCGAAGCTCGTCAACTTGAGCTTCGTTTAGATCGTAAGAAGAGACATTGACCCCCATCCTGGTGAGTTCTGCATCCACTCTTCCGTTGACGTAGCGAGACCTGGGGTACTCGTCATCCGTGTGCCCCAAGAGGTGATGCGCATATTCGTGCGCTATCGCGAATTCCTCAATGGCGCGGACACCTTCATGATAAGAATCCTCGCTGCGCGAGCTCGGAATTTCTCGAAGAAGGCGATGCGCCGGGAAAACCATACCGTTAGCAGTCCATGCCCTCCGCTCTTCTTCTGCTATCAAGATCGGCTCGAACCCATCTTTGCCGATCTCCTCAAGCACCATAAGAATTATCTCTTCGTCGTCGTCGCTGAAGTCTACTTCAGTCCCTAGAGTGTGGATCATTTCGAAATATTTAGAATATAGGACCATGTAAATCATCGAGGCGGACGTGAATCCGTAGTTCAATTCAATCACCCCCACCTCCCCCGACTGCCACGCCTCAGCATTCGCCTGTCCCTGCAAGTTCCTGCCAGCGAAAATGCGTCGCCCCCGTGCTCGCCATTCCTCTGGAATGGAGTCGGTGAGGTTCTCCATCAACACTTCAAGCTCCGGACAGTTTGAGCGGTTAGGAGCCCAGTTCAACCACTCTTGAAACCTGGGCGTCCTAAGAATATCGTTGCGCCCCTGCGCCTGGAATACCGTCTTCCAGAAGTTCTGCACAGGGAGCCCGCGGACTTCATGAAATGACTTTCGAGACTGTTCCAAGCTGATCATTTTTCCCCCTCTTCCCTCGGCCGCTATGAGGCCACCCAAGTTCCAGTCACATGCTTCGCCGAAGCCCAAGCGCGAGTACCAGAACCAACTTGTATCGCACCGTGGGTGATGCTTGCTCGGCTATTGACGAACTCGCCCCTGCCTTGCACCTGGCCCCCACTCGTCCGTGTTGCCCCATGGCCATGCCTCGCCTGCACGCCGCCGCGCGCTCGGGGCAGGCGGCTCCTGACGGCGAAGCCGGCGGGGCGTGATCGGTGTGCGCAGAAGGGGGCCGCCCGGATCTCACGAGCGTGCTGCCGAGCGTGGCGTCCGTAGCTGCCGGATGGCCAGTGAAGCGCATATTTCGCGGACCATCTCGACATGCATCACGGCGGTGGATAGTTAAATTACGTCTTGCTGGCCTGTTGGGGTTGGTCGAGTTGCTGTTCACGCATTCTCTGCTCCGCACGTAGCGCTTCTACGGTGGTAGCGAATGAAGCGAGATTAAGCCTGTCGTCGACCTCGGTGTACGGCGCGATACCTAGCTCAAGGGCGGTGGCGTGCTGCTCCATGCTGTCGGCGGTCTGCTGCAGATTGAATGCGCGTTCTCGTGGCTTAAAGTAGCCAGCCGCCGCTGTGATTACAGTAACGGTGAAGCCCAAGGCAATAAGAACACCTTTTGCGGGTTGAGGCGGATCGTACCAAGCTGTGACTGCGGAAATAGCGGCTGAGCTGAGGAACAGCATCCACTGCATGAAAAGATGCAGACGCCGGTAGTGTTGGGACTCCAGGCGCAACCGGGCTATTTCCCCAGGGACGCGCTCCTTATAGGAAGCCTGCCTTTCCGGCGTGGGAGGGGTGAGCCGCCTGGCCTCAAGGACACGTTGCTCCTCAGCCAGTTCGAGGTCGAGCTTGAGATCTTTGACTGGAGTCTCGTTATCTCTCCAGGGAGAGGGGTCGATGTAGAATTCGGCTGCTATCTGCGCGGCAGTGGCGAGTACTAAGAAAAGCAGGAGCCCACCAAGGGTGATGTTAATCGCGCTCGGCATGTCTGCATTCAGCCAAAAGAAGATCTTAAGGGCCGGCCACACAAGGGCCGTGAGAAGTGCGGCAATTGAGGTCCCGTAGAGTCCGAGGGCCTGCAGGCGTCGGTTCTTGATGCGCTGCTGGAGGTCGGCTACCTTACGGCGGTGCTCAATTAATGCGTCGGTGGTGGCGCTCACTGGCTCTGTCATCGACTGTGATTTTCCCCTAAATGCAGGTTCCATGCACCAGCATTTTACTACTGCCGCTTCTGGAGTGGGCGGTCCTCGGCCGATATGGGTTGCGGCAGTTCAACCGCACTCGTATCGAAGAGGAGAGGCCTGCCAGGTCTTGCGAGTAATCATGGAATGGCTGGAGACATGATCACCAGCTCGCCTCCCAGAGCAGTGTGGACCGGTGCGATCAGCTGGTGGGGGATTGCTGGTTTGTGCGGTGGGTGGGGGTATCCGCGTGCCAGCATGGTCGGTCCGGAAGCTGAGACCTGAATCTTGGGGGTGGGTTGTGCAGGCTGCTCTGCGGTGGTTGGTGGCGGTGGCGGGTTCGGTTCTGTCGTTCGCTGTGGTGGCGGTGCCGTGGGCGGTGCTTTCGAAGGGGGGTGATGACCCGTGGGATGTGATCGGTCCGGTGGCGGGTGTGGTGGCGGCGGGAGTGTTGACTGCTCTGGGCTGGTGGGCGTCGCAGGCTGGTGGGGCTGGGGCGCGTCGAGTGCGGCAGTCGGCACGCGGCGGGGGCCGCATCCGGCAGACGGGGGGTAGCCAGGCTGTAGGGGCCGGGGCACCGGGTGCTGCGGCGCGTGAGGACGTGCGACAGAAGGCCCGTTCCGACGGAACGGGGGACATCGATCAGGTCGGCGGGAACCGGGTCTGAAGCAAGGGGGCCAGGGACAGTGGTGGGGAGTTCGGGGCAGCGGCGTGCGCGTCAGGCGGCGCAGGCGCACAGGGATGTGACGCAGGTGGCAGGTGACATGCATGTGCATCCTGCGCCGGTGCAGGGTCCGTCAGTTGAGTGGCCGGTGTGGGTGGGCGATGTCCCCCGTCCAGCCGCGGCATTCCAGCCGCGCACACAGGTACGCAAGGAGGTGGAGGCCGCGCGTGCCGGCGGCAGTGATGTGGTGCTGTCCGGTCTTGGAGGGGTGGGCAAAAGCCAGCTTGCGGCGTCGTTGGCGCGGGAGCTGCGAGATCAGGAGCGGTCCGATGAGGCGGGGCTGGATGTGCTGGTGTGGGTGCGTGCCACCGGCACCGACCAAGTCATCAGCGCGTACGCGGAAGCGGCCGGCCGGTTGCACATTCCCGGAGCGTCCCCGGATGACGAGGACGGGGCAGCGCGGCTGTTTCTGCGGTGGATGGCAGCAAGCGGGCGGCGGTGGCTTGTGGTGCTGGACGATGTCACCGACCCGGCTGCCATCCGGGAGTGGTGGCCCGACAGCGGGACCAGCCGCGGTTGGGTCCTGGCCACCAGCCGGCGTGAGGACGCCCAGCTCAGCGGAGAGGGCCGCGCCCTGATCAGGATCGGCCTCTACACGGTCTCCGAGGCCCGCGCGTACCTCCAGCAACGGCTCACCAAGGCCGGTCACGCCCACCTGCACGACCCCGCCCAGGCAGGCGAGATAGCCGCCGAACTCGGTCATCTCCCCCTTGCACTCGGCCATGCTGCCGCGTATCTCATCAACAAGCGGCCCACGATGGCCGACTACCTCACCCGGCTGCGCGACACCAGCAGTCGGCTGGGCGACCTGCTGCCGGCGAGCGCGGACACCGAAGGCTACGGCCAGCCCGTCACCGCCTCACTGCTGCTCTCCCTTGACGCAGTCGAGGAAGCCGACACCAGCCAACTGGCCCGGCCCCTGCTGCACCTCGCCTCCCTCATGGACCCCCTCGGCCACCCCGCCACCGCATGGACCACACCGGAAGCGCTCGACCACCTGCGCACCGCACGCCCGCCGCAACGCCGCCGGCTGCGCAAACACCACCCGCCCGTCGCCGAAACAGAGGTGCACAACGCGCTCGAATACCTGCGCACCTACGCCCTGATCACCCAGGACACCGCCACCGCCCCCCTGCGCATGCACGCCCTGACCGCCCGCGCCGTGCGGGAGATCATCCCGCCCGGCACGCTGCCCGCCACAGCCCGCACCGCCGCCGACGCCATCACCAGCCTGTGGCCTCGCCACGACCACGAGGAACGAGAACTGGCCGCCCTGCTGCGCGCCAACGTGGTCCACCTCGACCAGCTCACCCGCCCGGCCCTGTGGCAGCCCACAGCCCACCCATGCATCTACACGGCCAGCCGCAGCCTCTCCGAAGCGGGCCTCTACCATCAGGCGATCGAGTACGACGAAACGGCCGTCCGCCTGAGCAGCAGCATCCACGGCCCCGACCACCCCGACACCCTTGACGCCCGCAACAACCTCGCCGTCTCCTACTGCGATGCCGGGCGGGTTCAGGAGGCCCTTGACCTCGGTGAGCGGGTCCTCGCCGATTACGAGCGGGTCCTAGGGCCCGACCACCCCGCCACTCTCAGGGCCCGCCACAACCTCGCCAACTCCTACGGCGATGCTGGGCGGGTCCAAGACGCCCTCGACCTGCGCGAGCGGGTCCTCGCTGACCGGGAGCGGGTCCTGGGCCCCGACCACCCCGACACCTTCAGCGCCCGCCACAACCTCGCCAACTCCTACAGCGATGCCGGGCGGGTCCAAGACGCCCTCGACCTCGGCGAGCGGGCCCTCGCCGATTGCGAGCGGGTCCTGGGCCCCGACCACCCCGACACCCTCACCGCCCGCCACAACCTCGCCGTCTCCTACGGCGATGCCGGGCGGGTTCAGGAGGCCCTTGACCTCGGTGAGCGGGTCCTCGCCGATTACGAGCGGGTCCTGGGCCCCGACCACCCCGACACCTTCAGCGCCCGCCACAACCTCGCCAACTCCTACAGCGATGCCGGGCGGGTCCAAGACGCCCTCGACCTGCGCGAGCGGGCCCTCGCCGATTACGAGCGGGTCCTGGGCCCCGACCACCCCGCCACCCTCACCGCCCGCAACAACCTCGCCAACTCCTACGGCGATGCTGGGCGGGTCCAAGACGCCCTTGACCTCGGTGAGCGGGTCCTCGCTGACCGGGAGCGGGTCCTGGGCCCCGACCACCCCGCCACCCTCAGCGCCCGCCACAACCTCGCCAACTCCTACAGCGATGCCGGGCGGGTCCAAGACGCCCTCGACCTCGGCGAGCGGGCCCTCGCCGATTACGAGCGGGTCCTGGGCCCCGAACACCCCGCCACCCTCAACGCCCGCAACAACCTTGCCGTCTCCTACCGTGATACCGGGCGGGTCCAGGAGGCCTTCGACCTCTGCGAGCGGGTCCTGGCCGACCGGGAGCGGGTCCTGGGCTCCGACCACCCCGACACCCTCAACGCCCGCAACAACCTCGCCCGCACCCGCGAGGCTGCGGCAGCCCTACAGCAACCAGATACAGCAACCCCGTCAACCACACTCGACTATCAACCTCCCTCAGACACTCCTGAGCAACCGGTATGACCGTCCCCGACCGATCTGTAGAGCTACGGATCAGAAGCTCCTGACATCAGCCGCTGACATCAACAACGGTGGCTGTCGGCGATCGCTGAGGGCACTCGCGGCCGGGGTTGGACCATGTGGGCGAGGCTTTGGAAGCTGGACCCAACTCCTAAAGCGATGGTCGCCACACAGCCGTAGCCCTCGGCTGGCACCAGAGCCTCGGTGATGCGGATCTGTGAGTGTCCGACAGCAGCACGGTGGGCCATGTGCGGGCCAGCGGCGGCAGCTTGGCCCTTTCCAGATCGATAGTTGCAGGTCAGTGTGCCTATGGCCCCCGTCGCCGGAACGCTCTTGAAAACTGTCGTGGCGGCAACGTCACCGTGGGTTCAAATCCCACAGCCTCCGCAGGGGTAGAAGAACATGTGGGTCGGAGCGGGTTCCGGAATCGTCCGGGCCCGCTCCGGCCGCGTTTGCCGTCTGGCTTCGTTCCCCTGGATCCCCTCCTGGCCAGTGAGTGTGGCCGGCCTGCGGCCAGGGTTCGCCCCGTAGGAGTCCGTCAGCCCTCGGCGGCGTCGGCTTCCGCGGTTGCTTGCCTCCTGCGCGTCGTCAAATGAGCTGGTTTTGCTCGGTGCTCCGACCCGCAGGCCATTCGCCATGACCGACAGCTGCGGCCTGCCCGGGGCCGCCTGCCTGGCACTATGTGGCCGGCCATGTGCTGGGCGAAGCAGTAGCGCCAGGCGCGGTGCCGCCAGCTTGGCTGAAAATCGATTGGCTGTGCCCATCAAGCGTTGGGATGCTCGTTACTGACCAAGATCCATAAAAGAACGGGGAGCATCCATCTTGAAGACGAAGCTCATCGCGCTCGGTGGCGCCGCGCTCATCGCGACGCTGCCGATCGCCACCGCCGGAACCGCATCCGCCTCGTCCGTCTGCCGGAAGGGCTCGGTCTGCACGTGGTCGAAGAATGACTTCGGCGGCACGAAGCGCACCAGCGGCTTGAACCCCTCGCCGGGCTGTTACCCGTGGAACGGCAAGACGGTCTCCAACCAGACCAAGAGGACGATCCGGGTGTACAGCGACACCTCGTGCTACGGCAAGCGCGTCGACATCAAGAGTGGCCACTGGGGGCAGACCAAGCCGGGGGCGACCATCAAGTCCATCGCGGTCATTGGCCCGTGACCTCCGGCTAGGAGTCACTCAGCACCCGCAGAAGTGAGACACGGCCCCGGCCATCGCATCGCGAACCGGGGCCGTGTGTTTCGCGGGGTCGACCGCTGCGGGGTTGGCGTCAAGCCAACTCGATGCCGGTCTCTTCAGTCGTTGTGCTGGGCGATGGAGCGCAGGGCGTCGACGGTCTCCTGTTCGTCCTGTTGGGTGCCGTGGTCGCTCATCTTGACGATGACGGTCCGGGCGTCGGGGGCTACGTAGACGTACTGGCCGTAGATGCCGATGGCCGAGAAGTCCTTGCCGTTGCCGCCGGAGGGGCGCCACCACTGGGCGGAGTAGCCCCAGTTGTCGATCCGATGGGGTGCGGGCGTGGCCAGGCGGATGACCCACTTCTCGGGAATGATCTGCTGACCGTTGGCACTGCCCTTGTCGAGGACGAGCTGGCCGATTTTGGCGAAGTCGCGGGCAGTGGCGTTGAGTCCGCAGAATGCCTTTTCCACGCCGTCTTCGCGGTCGAGGTTCCAGGTCGCCGTGTGCGTGGCGCCCACGGGCTTCCAGATGCCCTCACTGAGCAGTTCGGCCAGTGGCTTCTTCTCGACGCGCATCAGGATCAGGCCCAGCATCATGGTGTCGACGCTGCGGTAACTGGCCTGGCTGCCGGGGGTGTAGGTCAGGTCACGGTGATCCTTGACGAACGTGCGCAGGTCGCGGGTGAGCATCATGCGGGCGGTACCGGTGAAGGGCCGCCAGGGGCTGTAGTTCTCGTCCACGTCGATGCCGGAGGTCATGTCCAGCAGGTTCCGGACCGTGATGGTGTCGTAGGTGCCCTTGGAGCGCAGTTCCGGCAGCAGGTCGACCAGGCGGTCGCTCTCGCGGAGCTTGCCGCGCTCTATGGCCTGGCCGACCAGCAGCGACACGACCGACTTGGCCACGGACCAGGACGGCATGCGGGTGTCGGCCGTGAAGCCGTCGCCGTACCACTCGTAGGTCACCTTGCCGTCCCGCAGCACCAGGAAGGCGTTCGTGCGGGTCTTGGACAGGAAATCCTTGAACGTGATCCGCTTGCCCTTCCACGGCACGTGCTCCGGTGCTGCCTGTAGGGAAGTCGGCAGCGCGGTGGTGTGCCCGGCCTTGGCGATGCTGCGCGCGGGGAACAGTTCGCCCCACCCGGAGGGCGGCGTGGTCTGGAGCCGGACCAGGTCGAGGGGCGAGGGGATGTTCATGATCGAGGTCGCGGCGTACGACCCGCCCAAGAGCACGGCCAATGCCGTTCCCGCGGCGATCAGGGTCCGCCGGGCGGGGCGGCTCCTGGGCAGCAGGCCGCCGCGCCGCCGGGATGCCGCGGCCGGTTCGGCAGCGCCGGCCGCCCGCGAGGGGTGTGCTCGGTCGGTGTGCTGTGGGTGATTCATACTGGGGTCTCCCTGCTCGTTTCGTACGGGATGGGGCCCGGGACGGCCGGACTGGTTTGGACGCCGAAGCCGTCCGTCCCGGGAGCTTGTGCACCGCGGCCCATCGGGCCGCAGCGAGGGCAGACACGCGGTTCAGGGGTGCCTGGCGCAGCGCTGTTCTCTCACTGGGCGGGGCCTTGCGAGGAAGCGTCGTGCGCGACAGCGAGCCAGAAGGCGTCCAGCAGGGACGCGAGAACGCTGTCGTCGTCCTGCTGGGCCAGGTAGGGCAGGTGAGCGGCGAGGGCGGGGTAGCGCTCGGGAGAGACCGTGGCGTAGGCGCCGGCCCAGAGCTGTTCGTCGGCGTCCCTGATCTGCTGGGGTAGGACTGCGTAGCCGGCCTGCATGCCGGCGTAGGACAGGACCGTGTCGGCGAACATCCGCTGGAAGCGAGCGGTCGTCTCCTTGGGCAGGCCCAGCTCCTGCAAACCGGCGAGCGTCATCTCGATAGCGGCGAGCTCCCCCGGGCCCCGCAAGGTTCGGCAGGCGACGGCAGCGCCCACGTACGGGTGGGCGACGTAGAGCTCCACGACACTGCCGGCCAGGTGTACGAGCCGCTCGCGCGGCGGCAGCCCCTGCGGAACGCCGTCCACCGCCATTTGCAGCAGCCGATCACCCACGGCGAGCAGCAACGCGTCCCGGTCCGCGAAATGCCGCCACACCGCCGAGCGGTCCACGCCGAGCTCATTCCCGAGCGCCTTTCCGGTCAGTCCATCCGGCTCTGCGCGTGCGGCGACCCGCACGGCCGCATCAATGATCACCTCAGGCGACAGCCGTACCGTCCGCTTCCTGTCCGTCATAGCGCTCCCGTCATCAGCGTTGTCATCAATGATGACAGCCGGGATGACGGCAGGCAAGTCCCTGCCTGGTGCGGCGAGGCCTGTCGTCACGTCAAGGAGTGGCGTCCGGGGTGGCGAGCGGCCGTGTTTGCGCGTCGCGACGGGGCGAGCGCTGGCTGTTGGGTACGGGACAGCCCTTAGGCGTCTGCGCAGGTGGGGGTGTAGATGTCCGGGTCGGTGGCGAGGTGGCCATTGTCGGGGGTGAGGATTCCGCAGAGCCGTTTCACGGGCGTGTAGAGGGGCCGGGCGTCGGGTTCGATGCCGTCCTCGTCGGGAAACTCGAAGAGCCGGTCGAAGGGCACGGTGGCGAACGGCCAGGCGCCGGGGATCTCCGTCGAATCGGGGTGGTACTGCCACGCCGTGCCGAAGTGCCGGTTGTGGACTTCGCCGACGTGACAGGAGGCGGTCTGGAGGAAGTCGCCTCCTTCGTCCTGGTGGGCCTGCCCGGTGCTGGCGTAGCGGCCGCGGATCAGGTCTTCGAGGCGGACGAGCGAGTCGAGACTGAAGTCCCATGCACCGGGGACCTGTTCGGCCCAACCGGGGAACTCGGCGTGCTGGATGGTCAGCCAGGCATTCAGGACCGAGTTGTCGGACCTGAGCCGGTCGAGCCGGAGCAATTCCGCGTACTCGTCTTCGCTGATGTCCATGGCTGAGACCGTATCTCGGTCGGTTGTGGGGGGGAGTGGTAACGGCCGTGCATGGGTGGGGAGTTGGAACCTCGTTCACAGAAATAGTCCAGTCCGAGGGCTCGGCGTCGCGACGAACCGTTCCGTTTTCCGGAGAAGCGGAACGGGTGGCTTCTCTGCCGAATGGCAGATGTGGAGGTCCTTGGGCCGGGCCGAGACTGCGGAGGTGCCCCGGGGGAGCGGCCGAAGTCGGCTTGCTGTCGTGGTCGAACGGGGCGCATTTGCTGACGAGGGGAAGGGGAGCGGTTTATGAGGCTCCTTCGGTGCGTGCCGACTGCCAGGTGTGGGGTTCCTGGGGTGGCGAGGGCGATGGTGATGGTCATGGCGCTGGTGGGCGTGGTGGTGCCGGTGGGGGGTGGGGCCGGGGGCGAGGCGTACGCCGCGGGGGAGCGGGGGGCGCGATGGGCGCAGGCGTGGGGAGCCGCGGTGCAGCAGCCACTTGAGGGGGATGTGGATGACGTTCCTAACTGGTCGAGGCGGGGGTTTCGTCATCAGTCGGTGCGTCAGGTCGTGCGGGTCGGTGTCGGCGGGGACCGGGTGCGGATCAGGCTGTCCAATCGGTACGGCAGGACGCCGCTGCGGGTGGACGGGGCGGTGATCGCGCGGTCCGGGGGAGGGGCGCAGGCATGGCCCGGGACCGCGAAGAAGGTGACCTTCCGGGGCGCCCGTTCGACGGTGATCCCGGCGGGCGGGGAGGCGGTCGGGGATGCGGTCCCGCTGTCCACGTCCCCGTTGGAGAATCTGGTGGTCACGCTGTACTTCGCCGGCGAGACCGGACCGGCGACCTTCCACCGAGTTGGGCTGGCGACGTCCTACCGGGCTGACGGGAATCACCTCGACGATGTGTTGGCCCGGGCGTATCGCCAGTCCTCGCAGTCGTCTTACTTCCTCAGTGGGGTCGATGTCTCCGGGTCGTTCCGGGCGCAGCGGAACACGGTGGTGGCGTTGGGGGATTCGGCTACCGATGGGGTGGGGGCCACAGTTGAGGCCAATGGCCGGTATACGGATGTCCTCGGTGAGCGGCTGGTCGCCGGCCGCCGGAACCTTGGTGTGGTCAATGCCGGTATTGCCGGGAGCATGCTGTTGACCAGCAGTCCGTGTTTCGGGGAGAAGGGCATCGCGCGGTTCCGGCGGGACGTTCTGGACCGGCCGGGGGTGCGTACGGTGATTGTCGAGCTGGGGGCCAATGACGTCGGGGCCAACTGGTCCACGGGCCCCTGCTTTCCGTCGTCGCACAAGCCGGTCTCGGCGCGCCAGATCACCGAGGGATACCGGGCGTTGATCCGCGCCGCGCACGCGCGGGGGATCAAGGCCATCGGGGCCACTCTGGTGCCGCTGAGCGGCTATCCCGGCTACCCGGGCCATGCCGCCAAGGTCGAGCGGTTGCGTACGCAGGTCAACCACTGGATACGGACCAGCGGGGCGTATGACGCGATCGTGGACTTCGACAAGGCCCTGGCGGATCCGGCCCATCCGGAGCGGCCGCGGCCGGGCTATGTCTACGAGGACGGGCTGCACCCCAACGACGCCGGATACCAGGCCATTGCCAACGCCTTTGAGTTGTCGAGCCTTTGACGGGGCGTTCACGGCGATTGACCCGGACCGGTGATCTCGGTGATCACCGGTCCGGGGCGCCATCCGGTGGTATTGGTTTATGGCGCCACTTTTTAATGTGTCACTTTTTATTGAGGCGTTCCTTCTTTCGGTTCTGTCCTGCAAGTGGTGTGCGGTGGCGGTAAAATGACCCCGGTGAAGTGGGGGTTGAGGGAGGGAGTTGTGCGGTCGGTGGCTTCCGTGGGAAAACATGCGGGTGTCTGGAAACGCTTCTAGCGTGAGTGTCATGGGTACTCAACAGACAACACAGGACAAGTACTACGTCGTGGTTGCCGATGACACGCTTTCCGGTATCGCTTCCCGTTTCCGTACCACTGTGAAGCAGCTTCAGATCTGGAACAACATTCCGGATCCGAACGTCATCAAGGTAGGTCAGCGGCTTCTTGTCGCCAAGGCCACCACGGGAGAGCCGCAGCCGGGCGACCCCAGCTTCGTTCCGTTCCCCGGCGGCGAATGGTTCAAGACCCTGCCGACCAGCCCGATCATCCAGATGATGGGGCTGCGCCTTGTGGAGGAAGGGTGCGGCGCTGCTTACGGGTTCAGCGGTCCCGGGCCGAAGTGGAATGAAAAGCACCGTCAGGCATATTCCTCCTTCCAGAGTGCGCTGGGATACTCGGGATCGGATGCGGACGGCTGGCCGGGGCGTAAGTCCTGGGACCAGCTGCGTGTTCCGTTCCCGGAGGAGGACTATGGCGCCCAATGAGGGGCGTTGGTGCAATAGCGTGCATCACGTGGAATCCCTGTCGTGTGGCTGCCGGGGAGAAGAGTGGCGGCTGTGGGGCGGGGATTGTCGTGAGAGGGGCACGGTAAAGTGGTGGTGGAATTCGGAATTATCTTCCCGGCATGATGCGGAAAGTGGGCAGGGGTCACGGTGGGTGCTCGGAGGGCGGGGGGAGTGGGCGGGTCACGGCGGGGGGCTGTGGTGATCCGGCGGGCCGAGGGGCGGGATGCCGGGCGGCTCACTCGGCTGGTGCGGAGTTCTCGCGCGTACGAGGGGCGGTATTCCTCGATGGTCGAGGGGTATCGGGTGGGGCCGGACTACATCGCGGCGCATCGGGTGTTCGTTGCCGTGGAGGAGGCCGCCGGTGGTGGCCCCAGTGAGCAGGAGCGGGTGTGGGGCTTCTATGCGCTCATGGTGGAGCCGGCCGAACTGGATCTGATGTTTGTGGCGGACCAGGCGCAGGGGTACGGCATCGGGCGCCGGCTGATCGCGCACATGCGGGACGAGGCGCGGCGGGCCGGGCTCGACCGCGTGCGCGTGGTGTCGCATCCGCCCGCCGAGGGTTTCTACCGCAGCATGGGCGCCCGGCCGGTCGGTACGGTGCGGGCCAATCCGCCCGCGGTGATGTGGGACCGGCCGGAGCTGGCCTTCCTGGTGGAGCCCGGCGAGGAGTGCTGACCCTGTGGTCGCGGGGCAGGGTGCGGGCCTGGGGCAGCGTGTTCGGGGCAGCGTGTTCGGGGCAGGGGCGCGGACCTGTGTGGAGTGCGGGGGGCGGGGGCGCGGACCTGTGTGCAGGGCGCGCGGGGCGGGATGGCAGGCTGCGGGCAGGGCGGGGGAAATCGCTGGCCGAGTAGGCGCTTTTGCAGTGACTGTGGGGGTATGACGCGATCATTTGAGGACCTGGTGGCCGAGGCCGAGGCCGTATCGGTCGAGGGGTGGGACTTCTCGTGGCTGGCGGGGCGGGCCACGGAGGAGCGGCCCTCGTGGGGATACCAGCGGGCGATGAGTGAGCGGTTGGCGGGTGCGTCGGCCGCGTTGGACCTCCAGACGGGCGGCGGCGAGGTGCTCGCCGGGGCGGCGAAGCTACCGCCGGTGATGGTGGCCACGGAGTCCTGGCCGCCCAATGTCGCCAAGGCCACCGCGCTGCTGCATCCGCTCGGTGCGGCGGTGGTGGCCGATGCGGATGAGCCGCCGCTGCCGTTCGCCGATGAGGCATTCGACCTGGTGACGAGCCGGCATCCGGTGACGGTGTGGTGGGAGGAGATCGCCCGGGTGCTGCGGCCCGGGGGCACGTACTTCTCCCAACAGGTCGGTCCGGCCAGTGTGTTCGAGCTGGTGGAGTACTTCCTGGGGCCGCAGCCGGAGCACGTACGGCGGGGCCGCCATCCCGAGGACGCGCGCCGGGCGGCGGAGGCGGCGGGCCTTGAGGTGGTCGCTCTGCGCGCGGAGTCGCTGCGGACCGAGTTCTTCGACATCGGGGCGGTCATCTACTTCCTGCGGAAGGTGGTGTGGATGGTGCCCGGCTTCACGGTCGACCAATACCGGGATCGGCTGCGGGAGTTGGATGAGCTGATCCGCAAGGAGGGGCCGTTCGTGGCACAGACGACCCGGTTTCTGATCGAGGCGCGGAAGGGGTAGGGCTCTTCGAACTCGCCCCGGGCCGCCTCCTCAGGGTGCCCCTTCTGGATGGGCTGTCGGCTGACGGGTGCCCCCTAGCCCCGGCGGGCCGCAGAGGCGATCGTCGCGCGGGCTTCCTCTGCGGACAGGCCGGTGTGGCAGGCGGCGTCGGTCAGCCTGGCGGCGAGTTCCTGGCCGAGGCCGGATTCCTGGGCGCGGCAGGCCGCCCAGAAGAGGCGGGCATTGCGCTGGCCGCGCGGGGAGGACCGGACGAAGCGTATGAGCGCCGCGGCGGGCTGGGGCGGGACGCCGTACGGCGGCTCGCGGTGGGCGGGTGGCGGCGGGGTCGTGAGCAGGGTGAGCAGGGTGTTCGGCACGGGGGCGGGGTGGCGTGGTGTGTCCGCTGCGAGGACATACCGGCCGTGGGTGGTGAGCGAGCCGGGGCCGACGAGATAGCCGCCCGCGCCGCGGACGTCGATGCCCGGGGCGAGCCGGCCGACCGAATTCGGTACGGGCAGGGACGGCGGGCCGGTGAACCAGAGGTGGCGGCCGCCGCTGGGGGTCAGGACCGTGACGGTCGGCGGGAGCGGGAAGCCGTGCTGTTCGGCGAGGAACCGGAGGGCGGTCAGGCCGTCGGCGCCGTTCTTGGTGTCGAGGTCGATGCCGATGAGGTGGTGCGGAGGGCGTCCGCAGGCGATGCCGTAGCCGGTGGCCCAAGGGGCGGCGGCGAACATACGGCGGACGGTGAGCGGGTCGGTGCTCGCGTCGTGTACGCCGTGCCCGAGCCGGCCGCAGGCGCCGCGGCAGGGCGGCTTCTCGGGGTGCCCGCGGTGCGGGGACCGGATGGCGGGGAGTTTGCTGCGGGTCAGCGGCATGACGGGGTAGCCGGCCTCGGCGGCGAGGAGTGCCTGGGTGAGCGCGGCGGCGGGCGGGTCCGTGAGCGCGGAGGCGTGTGTGTCCATGGCGGCGGTGGGTGCGTCCATGGCGGTGGTCGGGTCCATGGGCGTGATGGCGGGCCGATCCATGGGTGCGGTGGTGGGCGCCTGCATGGGCCGGGCGGGGCGCAGGTCGGCGCATGGGTCGGGCGGATGGTCGGTCGGTCTTCCGGCATGGCGGCGGTGCATGGCCATGGCTCTATTTTCGTACGAACGTTCGAGGAAAGGAAGGGGGCGTGTTCGCATTGACCCGCGCGCCGGGTGCGTCGATGCGCCGGGGTGGGCTCGTCGGCCGCGCCGCGAACGGCCTGCCCGCGAGACCTGGTGTCGCCGCAAGGGTGTGACCGGGGGTACGTGTGTGACAGGGGTTTACGCGGGGTTCCTCATGCTTGCGGGGGAATCGCCGCCTCGCGACGGGTTCGCCGGGGGTTCGTGGGCAAAGCTGAGTTCGCGACGTCGAGACAAGCATCGCGGTGGTCGGCCAACCACCTGATGAGAAAGCGGAGTTCAGTAGTCGTGTTCCGTAGGAGGAGAAGAGACATGGCAAGCACCCGTACCGCCCGCGTCCTCGCCGTTGCCGCCGCACTGCCCTTTGCGGCCACCCTTTTCACCGGCGTCGCGCAGGCCGACAACGGCGGCTACGCGACCAGTGGGTCGAGTTCGGCGGCGACGAGCCAGACGGGGACCGGTGTCGGTGGCGACAACCTCGGCAATTCGACCACCGGCCAGCAGGTCGCCAACGGTGCCGGCGCCTCCAACCAGAACAACACCGCGAGCGTGAACGGCTCCTCCGGTCCCACGGACATCGACCAGACCAACTCCACCGTCACCTTCAACAACTTCGAGTGATCCGGCCCGCTGCGCAGGGGGCGCGGCGGCAGGCCGGTAGGGGAGACGTCAGGGTCGGCACGGAGAGAATGGGCTTCTCCGGGGTTCACTGCGCCGACCTTGACAGCGAGCGGGTTTCTGACGGACAGTCAGAAACCCGCTCGCTCGTTCGTGTGTCCGGACCCAGCGCACCGGGCGTACGGCCACCAGAAGGGGAGGCCGCCGACGTGCACCTCGCCCCCACCGCGCGCCAGGAGCGGCTGCGCGCCGCACTTCGTTCGTACTTCCGGGAGCTGCTGCCGGACGGGCCGGTCGAGGACGCCGCGGCGCAGCGTGCGGTACTGCGCCGGATCGGCGCCGACGGCATGCTGGGCCTGGGCTGGCCGACCGCGTACGGCGGGCAGGGCCGCGGCCCCGACGAGCAGTTCGTCTTCTTCGACGAGGCGTACCGCGCGGGCGCGCCGGTCTCGATGGTCACGCTCAACACCGTCGGCCCGACCCTGATGAAGTACGGCACCCAGCAGCAGAAGGACTACTTCCTGCCGCGCATCCTCAGCGGCGAGCTCGTCTTCGCGATCGGCTATACGGAGCCCGAGGCCGGTACCGACCTCGCCGCCCTCCGCACCCGCGCGGTGAAGCAGCCGGGCGCCGCGGGTGACACCGGGGGCGCCGAGGTCATCGGAAGCGCCGCGGCCATCGGCGCCGCCACCAAGGACGCCGAGGGCATCGACGGCACCACCGACGACGCCGAGGCCGCTAGTGGCACCGCTGAGGCCGCCCACTGGCTGATCAACGGCACCAAGAGCTTCACCAGTAACGCCCACCGGGCCGACTGGATCTGGCTCGCCTGTCGCACCGACCCCGACGCGCCCAAGCACCGGGGGATTTCGATCATCCTGGTGCCGACCGACGCCCCCGGTTTCTCGTGGACGCCGATTGAAACCCTCGGCGGGCTGACGACCACCGCCACGTACTACGACGGCATACGCGTCCCGGCCGGGAACCTCGTAGGGGAGGAGAACGCCGGCTGGCAGCTGATCACCAATCAGCTCAACCATGAGCGCGTCGCGTTGGCCGCCCTCGGTATGCAGGCCGAGGACGCCCTGGACGCGGCGCTGGCCTACGCCCGTACGCCGGACCCGGAGACCGGCGAGCGGCCCGCCGACCGCCCCTGGGCGCGGTCCCGGCTCGCCGAGGCGCACGCCCGGCTGGCCGCCACCCGGCTGCTGAACTGGCGGCTGGTCGACGAGGTCGGTGCCGGGACGCTCAGCCCCGGGGACGCCAGCGGCGTCAAGTTCGCGGGGACGGAGAGCACCGTCGAGGTCTACCGGATGTGCCAGGAGGTGGCCGGTGACGCCGCCCTGGTACGGGCCGGTTCGCCGGGCGTCTTCGGGGACGGGGAGCTGGAGCGGATGAACCGTGCGGCGCAGATCAACACCTTCGGGGGCGGCGTGAGCGAGGTCCAGCGGGAGATCGTCGCGACGATGCGGCTGGGGATGCGGAGGGGGCGGCGATGAGCCCGGTGCAGCTCGCATACGAGCAGCTCAATGCCTATGAGGGCCGGCCGACCTCGGCCCCCGGCGTGGGCAAGGACCTGGTCAATGAGCCGATGATCCGGCACTGGTGCGAGGCCGTGGGCGACGCCAACCCCGCCTACCGGGGGCCGGATGCCGTCGCTCCGCCGACCATGCTTCAGGCCTGGACGATGGGCGGTCTCTCCGGCCACGCGGACCGCTCGGGGGCGTACGACGAGCTGTCCGGGCTGCTGGACGGCGCCGGGTACACCTCGATCGTGGCCACCGACTGCGAGCAGGAGTATCTGCGGCCGCTGCGGCCCGGTGACCGGATCACCTTCGACTCGGTGATCGAGTCGGTGTCGGAGTGCAAGACCACGAAGCTGGGGGTCGGGCACTTCATCACGACGCGGATGGATATCCGGGCGGACGGCGAACCGGCCGGGACGCATCGCTTCCGGGTCCTCAAGTACGCCCCGGCGGCGGGGTTGCCCAAGACGGAGGAGCGGTCTCAAGAGGCGGCCGATCGGTCGTCCAAGACGGACGAGCGGCGCCCCGAGACGGCGGACCTGCCCTCCAAGACGGGCGAGCGGCTCGCGGCACCCCAGCAGCCCCAAGCCCCCCAGCACCCCCGCCCCCGTCGCCCCCGCCCCGTCATCAATCGCGACAACGCCGGCTTCTGGGAGGGCGTTCGTGGGCACCGGCTGCTGATTCAGCGCTGTACGGGCTGCCGGACGCTGCGCTTCCCCTGGTTGCCGGGGTGCAACACCTGTGGGTCACCGGAGTGGGACACCGTCGAGGCGAGCGGCGCGGGGACGGTCTTCTCCTACGTCGTGATGCACCATCCGCCCTTTCCCGCCTTCACGGTGCCCGACGCACCGGCCGACGGGACGGGCCCGTACGGGACGGGCTCGGAGGCGCCCGGCCCGGGCGCGACGGCCCCCGACGCAGCAGGCTCCGGCACGGCGAGTCCCTACGCGGTCGGGTTGATCGAGCTCGCGGAGGGCGTGCGGATGGTCAGCAACATCGTCGGCGTCCCCTACGACAAGGTCCGGATCGGGATGGCGGTACGGCTCGAATTTCTGTGCGCGGATGAGGAGTTGGAGCTTCCGGTCTTCCGGGTGGCCGAGGGGGGTGAGGGGTGAAGTGGACTTCACGCCCACCCCGGAACAGTCGGCGGCCCGTGAGCTGGCCGCGGAGATCTTCGGCGACCTGTCCACACCGGAGCGCCTCGCCGCCGGCGGCAGCGGTACCGACGCCGCCCTGTGGAAGGCGCTGTGTGCGGCCGGCCTACCAGGCGCCGCGGAGGAGACCGGCCTGCTCGGACTCGTCCTGATGCTGGAGGAGCAGGGCCGTACGACGGCGCAGGTGCCGTTCGCCGCGACCTGCGTGTACGGCCTGCTGGCGATCGGCGCTCACGGCAGCGCGGAGCAGCGGGCGCGGCTGCTGCCGCCGCTGCGGACCGGCGAGGCGGTCGCCACCGGCGCCTTCCCGGCGCGACGCGGCGGCGTACGGGCCGAGGGCACGGCGGGCGGGACGGCGGACCCGACGGCTGACCCGACGTCGGACGGGACGCCGAACGGGACGGGGCGGCTGACCGGCGTCGTGCCCGTGGTGCCGTGGTTGTGCGCGGCCAGCCATGTGCTGGTGCCGGACGGTGCCACGCGGACGCTGTGGCTCGTACGCACCGATGCCGCCGGGGTGCGGCGGGACCCCGTCGAGACCACCGCACCGTGGTCGGCGGGCCGCCTCACCCTGGACGGCGCTCCGGCTGAACGGCTGGGCGCGGAAGCCGCTGCCGAACGCCTGGTCCCGGCCCCCAGCGCCCTCCCCCACCCCACCGGGCCCGCCGTCCGCGACGGCTACGCCGACATCCTGGCCCTCGCCCGGACGGCCTTCGCCGGGCTCCAGGCCGGAGTCGCGGCCGGCTCCCTGGCCCGTGCGGTGGCCCACACCACCATCCGCGAGCAGTTCGGCCGCCCGCTCTCCACGAACCAGGGTGTGCTGCTGCGCGCCGCCGACGCCCACATGGACATCGAGGCCATCCGGGTCACGGCCTATGAGGCGGCCTGGCGCCGGGACGCGGGCCTGGACGCCGGACCGCATGCGCTGACCGCCGCCTGGTGGGCATCCGAGGCGGGCACCCGCGTGGTGCACACCGGCCAGCATCTGCACGGCGGCATCGGCGCCGACCTCGACCACCCCGTCCACCGGCACTTCCTCTGGGGCAGACAGCTCGCCGGATACCTCGGCTCTGGCGCCGAAGTCCTGGAGGAACTGGGCGAGTTGCTCACCACGGCGTGCCCGGCGCCTGCCGACCGCCCGACCCCCTCACCCCGGACGGAGGCCCCATGACGACCGGTGCCACGAAACCCGGCGACACCAGACCCGCCGCCCCACACCCCGGCGACGAGCTCCCCGCCCTGACCATCCCCCTGACCCGCACCCTGATCGTCGCCGGAGCGCTCGCCTCCCGCGATTACCAGGACGTCCACCACGACCCCGAGGCGGCCCGCGCAAAAGGCTCTCCGGAGATCTTCATGAACATCCTCACCACCAACGGGCTCGTCGGCCGCTACATCACCGACCACTTCGGCCCGCGCTGCACCCTGCGCAAGGTCGCCATCCGTCTGGGCGCCCCGAACTACCCGGGCGACACCATGGTGTTGCGCGGCACCGTCACCGAAGTGACGGACGGCACGGCGGTGGTGCGGGTCGTCGGCACGAACGGCATCGGCCACCACGTCACCGGCACGGTCACCGTAGCCCTCCCGGATGGCGTCCCGGAGAGCATCCCCGAAGGCGCCCCGGAGGGCATCCTGGAAGGGATCCCCGAAGGCGCCCCCGAACGCGCCCCGGACGCCCTCCCCGAAGACTCCCCGGAGGACAAGGCATGAGCGTCCGCCGCCCCGACTCCCTAGGTGGCCGGGCCGCCATCGCCGGCATCGGCGCGACCGAGTTCTCCAAGGACTCCGGCCGCAGTGAGCTGCAACTGGCCGTCGAGGCGGTACGCGCCGCGCTCGACGACGCCGGGCTGACCCCCGCGGACGTCGACGGGCTGGTCACCTTCACCATGGACACCAACCCGGAGATCACCGTCGCCCAGGCGGCCGGTATCGGCGAGCTCTCGTTCTTCTCCCGGGTCCACTACGGGGGCGGCGCGGCCTGTGCCACCGTCCAGCAGGCGGCTCTCGCGGTCGCCACCGGAATCGCCGAAGTCGTCGTCTGCTACCGGGCGTTCAACGAGCGCTCCGGCCGCCGCTTCGGCTCCGGCGTGCAGCAGCGGGAGCCGTCCGCCGAGGGCGCGGCGCTCGGCTGGAACCTCCCCTTCGGCCTGCTCACCCCGGCCTCCTGGGTCGCCATGGCCGCCCAGCGCTACCTCCACACCTACGGGCTGACCCCGGACGCCTTCGGCCCGGTCGCGGTCACCGACCGCCGCCACGCCGCCCGCAATCCGGCCGCGTACTTCTACGGCAAGCCCATCACCCTCGCCGACCACGCCGCCGCCCGCTGGATCGTCGAACCCCTACGGCTGCTGGACTGCTGCCAGGAGACGGACGGCGCCCAGGCGATCGTGGTCACCTCGCCCGAGCGGGCCCGTACGCTGCCGCACCCACCGGCGCTGATCACGGCCGCGGCACAGGGCGCGGGCCGCGCCCAGGAGCAGATGACCAGCTTCTACCGCGACGGTCTGACCGGCCTCCCCGAGATGACCGTGGTCGCCCGCCAGCTCTGGCGCACCGCCGGCCTCACCCCCGCCGATATCGACGTCGCGATCCTCTACGACCACTTCACCCCGTTCGTGCTGATGCAGCTGGAGGAGTTCGGCTTCTGCGCGCCCGGCGAGGCCTCGGACTTCGTCGCCGCGGACATGCTCCCCCTGAACACCCACGGCGGCCAGCTCGGCGAGGCCTACCTGCACGGGATGAACGGCATCGCCGAGGCCGTCCGCCAGCTCCGCGGCACCTCCGTCAACCAGGCGGGCACCCCCGCGCATGTGCTGGTCACCGCGGGTACCGGCGTGCCGACCTCGGGGCTGGTCCTCGGCGCGGACGCTGCGTGACCGTCGTCATCCGGCGTCCGGGCGGCCCTGCGGCAGCACCGGACGGCCCTGCGGCAGCACCGGACGGCCGGGAGGCGGCGCCGGGCGGCTCAGCGCCACCGCGGCCGCGATGAGGCCGAGCATGACGATCTCGATGACGGCCTGCACGGGCAGCCCCATGACGTGCATGTCCGGTGTGTCGAAGGGGCGGTCGAAGTACGCCGCCCCGGGGTAGAGGATGGCCGCTGCCTGGCTGACCCAGTAGAGGCCGGCGAATCCGGTGGCGGCGTAGAGATTGGTGCGGGTGTCACCGCGGCGGCGCCAGACGAAGTACAGGGTGGCCAGGGCGAGCAATGTGCCCATCGCCATGGTCTGGCCGTTGTGGAACTTGGCATGCGGGGGCCAGAGCGGATTCAGTACGTGGGTTTCGTTCCAGTCGGCGACGTACGGCGAGATCCCGGTGAAGACCGCGACCACAGTGAGCATCGCCTTTCCGGACAATGCCCGGGTCTTGGTGCCCCGCTCGCTGTCGGAGGCGCGGTCGGCGGAGTTGCTGGACATCGGTAAAGCCTTTCCTTTCAAGGGAGTTGGGTGCCTGGGGGTGGGGGGCGGTGCCGCTGCCGGTGTCAGGCCGCGGCGGTGGCGGCCGGTGCCTGACCGGTCGCATAGCGGTAGGAGGCGGCAACGACCTTCTTGGCCACCTCCAGCTCCGCCAAGTCGCGCGGGGCGTAGAGCATGAGGACGTTGATGCCGAGGTGGGAGAGCGGGTGCCGCTCGCCCCACCCGGAGGCGAGGAAGGTGGCGTGGTCGGCCGGGTCCAGGGCCAGGTGCAGGCTGCCGTCGGCGTGCAGATGCGCGAACTCCGAGTCGCCTCGCGGCGGCAGGAGTCGGGCCCCTTCGGCCGGTGCGACAGCGTCGAGGAACACCGCCCAGCTGCTCGGGGCGGAGATCTTGCTGCGGCCCGTGGTGGTGTACGGCAGCGTGGTGGCCATCCACTGGCGCAGTTCTTCCCTGATCGGGGGCGGGCTGGTCTGGGTGAGCTGGAGGTGCGGGACCTCGGGCCCGGTCTCGGGCCGTTCGCCCGCCCGCTCGGGGAGTGCCGGGAAAGTCATGGTGATGCTCCTTCGTAGGGGGCGCGCGCCTGCGCCTCAGGTGGCGGTCGTGCCGGCGGTCCGTCCGGTACCGGCCCGCTCCCTCCACGCTACTTTCCTCGGTATAGTGGTTACCTCCAGGAAAGTGCCCTGCGCCCATGGCGGGCCGGGCGGATCGGGAGGGACCATGACCGGGCCGAACGAGCAGCCATGTCCGATCAATCCGGTGGTGGACCTGCTGTTCAGCCGCTGGACCACACCGATCGTGTGGGTGCTCGAACACCACGGACGGCTGCGCTTCAACGAGTTGCAGCGACTGGTGCCGTCCATCACCCCCAAGGTCCTCACCCAGCGACTGCGTCAGCTGGAGCGCGACGGCCTGGTGGTCCGCACCTACCACGCGGAGATCCCGCCCAGGGTGGAATACGAGATCAGCGAGCTGGGCCGCACTCTGGTACCGGTCTTCCAGACCCTCCACGGCTGGTCGGAGTCGCACCTCCCGCAGGTCATCGCCGCACGCCAGGCGTATGACACCGCGCGGGACGAAGAGGCCGCCTGGGCCGAGGGCTGAGGCGGGGCGGTCCGGAGGACGGCCGTCCGCCGCAGGTCACGTTCTTCTCTGCCCCCTGTCCCCCCTGAGGAGGTGAGGCAGACCCCACCCGTACAACTTCAGGCTGATAGGGCTTCGGCACCTGGGGGCGATCCGTCCACCCCACCCTCGCTCTTAGCGTGGTGCCCATGACCACGCCAGTGTGCACCAGCGCTTCGACCGTCGCTGTGTTCCCGACGTTCTCGTCCTATGTACGGGCCCGGGGGCCGGTCCTGCTGCGCGCCGCGCGGTCGATGTCTCCCAACCCGAACGACGCCGAGGACCTCCTCCAGACGGCGCTGACCAAGACCTATGTGGCCTGGGACCGGATCGAGGACCACCGCGCCCTGGACGGCTACGTCCGCCGCGCGCTGATCAACACCCGTACCTCCCAGTGGCGCAAGCGCAAGGTCGAGGAATTCGCCGTCGACGAGATGCCGGAGCCGGACCCGCTGCCGGCCCCCGACCCGGCCGAACTCCAGAGCCTGCGCGACGCGATGTGGCGCGCCGTGATGCGACTGCCCGCCCGTCAGCGGGCCATGGTCGTCCTCAGGTATTACGAGGACCTGAGCGAGGCCCAGACCGCCGAGATCATGGAGGTCTCGATCGGCACGGTCAAGAGCGCCGTCTCCCGCGCCCTGGCCAAACTCCGGGAAGACCCGGAGCTGGCGATGATCTCGGTCTGATCGGGACACCCGTAACGGCCCGATCGGGCACACTCGGCGCATGCACCCTCCGCGCCCACCGGCCCCGGAGCCGACTCCGCCGCCGAAGCCCGAGCAGGCCCGTTGACTTCGCATTCTCCGGAACCCGAGAACCCTCTGGCCCCTGATGAAGCCCTCGGCGATCTGCTGGACCAGATCGCCGAGCAGCTCGGTTCCCCCGTCCCCGCTCACCTGCAAGCCGCCCTGCGCGCCGTACCCCGCCACCTCTTTCTGCCGCCCACCCTGTGGCTGCGTGACGGGAACGGCGGCCACGAGCCGGCTGACCGGGAGGACGAACCCGACCGCTGGTGGCGCGCGGCATACAGCGACGCCCCCCTGGTCACCCATTTCACGGAGAGCTCCGACGGCGACCGCTTCCCGTCCTCCTCCGCGTCGATGCCCAGCGTGGTCGTACGGATGCTGCGGGCGCTGAGCGCGGAGGCGGGGCACTCGGTGCTGGAGATCGGCACCGGCACCGGGTTCAACGCGGCTTTGCTCGCCTTCCTCTGCGGCCCGGAGAACGTGACCTCGCTCGACGTCGACCCCGAGCTGACGCGCCGCGCACAGCGGGCGCTGAAGGCCTGCGGCCGGCAGCCCGAGGTGGTCTGCGCGGATGGCGCGGGCGGCTGGCAGCCGAACGCCCCCTACGACCGGATCATCGCCACCTGCTCCGTCCGGACCGTGCCGCTCCCGTGGCTGGAGCAGACCGTGACCGGCGGTCTCCTCGTCATCCCGTGGGACACCCCCTGGTGCAACTTCGGGATGCTCCACGCCACCAAGCAGGCGGACGGAACCGCCGAGGGCACGCTCGCCCCCTACGGGTCGTTCATGCTCCTGCGCGCCCAGCAGGTCGACGCCGAGCTACGAGCCGGTATGCCCCCTACGGGTCAGGAGCCCGAGCGGTCCGTGACGGCGGTGTCCCCCTGGGCCGTTGCCGGGAACGACCTCGACGCACAGATGTACATCGGCCTCCGCGTGCCGGGAGCCTGGCACGTGTGGGACACCGAAGTGGACGAGGCCCATACGCGGCTCCGGCTGGCCGACGGCCGGACGTCCAGCTGGGCCTGCGTGGACTACGACGGACGGCAGACGTCGGCCTTCGCCGTGGCCCAGTATGGCGCCAGGAAGCTGTGGGACGAGGTGACGAGGGCGTACGAGGAGTACGTGGCCGCCGGCCGTCCCGGCGTGCACCGGCACCGGCTGCGCCTCATCCCGGACGGCCGGAGCACGCGCCTTGAGGTGAGCGTCCCGGCCTGATCGGCCGGCCCGCGTAGCGCGCCGGGGTCGTGCCCACGTGGCGGGTGAAGTGCCGGTGCAGATGGGCCTGGTCGTGGAAGCCGACGTCTGCCGCGACCTCGGCCGGGCGGTGGCCGTCGAGCAGGAGTCTCCGGGCCCGGTCGATGCGTTTGCCGGTGAGGTAGGCGTGTGGCGGCAGGCCGTAGGTTTGCTTGAAGCAGCGGATCAGGTGGGTGGGGTGGGCGTGCAGGGCGGCGGCCGCCTCCTGGAGGGAGAGGCCGGCCGGCAGCCGGGCGTCCAGCAGCTCGCGCAACGCGGTGGCCAGCCGGTTCGCCTCCCTGCCCGGTGTACGCGGCGGCCGCAGCGCGTCCAGGTGCCCGTGCAGCCGTTCCCGGATGAAGGCCAGCCGGGACTCCGCCTCGAACCCGTCGCCCGCGTGCCCCAGGGCCGTGTGCAGCTGGTGGATGCGGTGGCGCAGCAGCTCGTCGCCGAACACCGGGCCGTCCACCGCCCGGCCGGTCAGCTCCTCGGGCAGTACGGACGCGTCCAGGTAGAGCACGCGCTTGCGGAAGCCGTTCGCGGTGACCGTTCTGCCGTCGTGGGAGACACCTGGCGGCAGCAGGACGACGGTGCCGCTGCCGGTCGCGTCATGACGGTGGCGGTCCAGGGCGAAGTCGACCGCTCCGTCGTTGAGGATCATCAGCGCCCAGGTGTCATGGGTGTGGGACGGATACGCGTGCTCGGTGAAGTGGGCGTGGAAGACCTCGGCGATTCCTGGCACGGACGGGCGCCAGGCGCTGATCGTCGTACGGGGCGGGCCGTCTGTCATGCCAGGAACGTACAAGACCGCCGGATTCCGGTCACGGCAGTCTCAAGGCATGACCAACTCTCCCGTGGCCGTGAATCTCGCCGACAAACTCTCGCAGTTCAGTGACCTGTGGTCGCAGAAGAAGATCGCCGACGTCAATGACTACGAGGTCAAACTCGCCAAACTGAAGGGGGAGTTCGTCTGGCACACGCACGAAGACACCGACGAACTGATCATGGTCGTCAGCGGCCGGCTCACCATCCAGCTCAGGGACGGTGAGGTGACGCTCGGGCCCGGCGAGCTGTACGTGGTGCCGCAAGGTGTCGAGCACTGTCCGGTGGCGGAGGAGGAGACCGCCATCCTTCTCCTCGAACCGGTCGGCACGCTCAACACGGGCGATGCGGGAGGGCCCAGGAGCAAGGCGCCCGAGCCCCTCGCCTGACTCAGCCCTGGTCGGCGGCGTACGCGACGAAGTCGGCCCAGGCGGTCGGCCTGAGGTGCAGTTGCGGCCCGTGGGGGTTCTTGGAGTCGCGGATGTGGATGGTGTCCTGGCAGGCCGCGACTTCGAGGCACTCGTTGCTGTCGCTGTCGCCGCTGTAGCTGCTCTTCTGCCAGGCGACTTCGAGGCATTCGTTGCCGTTGCCCTGGCCGCTGTAGCTGCTCTTGGTCCACTCCAGCTCGGAATCGCCTCCGGCAGAGGGCTTGAGGGTCATGTCTCTCCCAGCACTTTCTCGATGAAGGCCAGCGACTCCCGGGGCGTGAGAGCCTGGGCCCGGATGATGCCATACCGCAGTTCGAGGATCCGGGTCTCTTTCGGGCCGGAGATCAGACGGCTGCTGAACGGGTCATCGGGGCGCCCCACTACTGAACCGTCCCCGAACTTCAGAATCTCGATCTCGCCGCCCATCCCAGCATGGTCGTCGAGGTTCGTCGGCATCACTTGGATCTCGACGTTCCGCAACTTACCAACCTCCAACAGGTGTTCGAGTTGCTGTCGCAGAACCATTGTGCCCCCGATGGGGCGGCGCAGTGTCACTTCTTCCTGGACAAACATGAGCGCCGGGGCGGGAGTCCGGGCGAAGATTGACTGACGAGCCATGCGCGCGCCCACCTCGCGTTCTACTTTGTCTGGCGAGTAGGCAGGGCGTCGCATCTCGAACAGTGCGTGCGCGTACTCCTTCGTCTGCAACAGCCCATGCAGGTTGTGATTGCCGTACGCACCCAGCTCGACGACCTCGGACTCCCACCTCGTCAGGTCTCGAATCCGCTTCGGGTACCGAGCCCGCTCCACGTCCTTCTTCATCGCGGCGATCTTCCCGCCTGCGTCCAAGACCTCATCGGCCTTGTCGAGGAACTCGGGACGCGGGATACGCACACCACGCTCGATCTTGTAGATCAGGTTCTCCCCGTACCCCACGGCCGCCCCGAACTCTGCCGGACGTAGCCCCGCCGCCTCCCGCCACATTTTGAGCTGGCGCCCGACCGCCTCAACGGTCGCCTGGGCGTCGTCTTCCGGGTCGAGTTCCCAACCCCCGTCTTCCGCACCGTCAACATGCATCCACTTCCACCTCCTGGACAGCGGGGACACCTCTGGACAACCCATGGACATCACCATGAGTACTGGCGTCATCACTATCCAGCGTAAGCACGCGCGACCACGCTGAGTGACATGAATCAGGAAATCGCCGAGCACAAGCTCCACTTCCACGTTCAGCTGTCCGCCACCCGCCGGGGCGCACGTCTCGCGCGGCTGCTCGGGACCGAGCAACTCCGGTCCTGGGGAATGCCGTTCGAGGTTCCGGCTCAGGTTCTTGCCGAGCTCGCCGCGAACGCGGCCTCGCACGGGAGGGTGCCGGGGCGGGACTTCCGGCTCGTGATGTCGTCTGACGTGGACACGCTCCGTGTCGAGGTGACCGATGCGCGCGGTGACCGGCATCCGGTGCAACAAGCCATGGGGCTACGGGAATCCGGGCACGGCCTGATCCTTGTCGACGCGTTCGCCGACCGCTGGGGCACCTGTCGGGGGCCGTTCCCCTGCAAAACGGTGTGGGCGGAGTTCGACCTGCCGATGTGGGGCCGATGAGGGGAGGGAGGTCGGCCGCTCGTCAACCGGAGGCCGGAAAACCGGGCGCCGGTGCGCCGAACGCCGGGGTTTCGGCCCGTAAAAGACCCATAACCGCAGGCAGAGAAACCGATCCCACCCAGCCCAGCCCCGCCCCGATGCACCCGCCGTCACTCACTTGGGTGATCCATGACCGGAGGACTGGCTTCCGCAGCCGCCGTGCATGCACTCTCGGCAACAACAACCCCAAAAACCCGCACACATGCGACGGCCCCCGGCCGGGACTGGCATCCCGATCGAGGGCCTGACCAACGAGGAAGACGGACCTTCCCGATGGCTGAAGAGAAGCCTAATGCGCCTGCGCGCGCCCAGTACGTGAATCGCCGATCACCGTCGCCCCACCCGGCCGGCGTCCACCAGGTCACCGAGTTCCAGGACCCCGGCTACACGATCGTCGGCAACCACCTCACCCAGCACCGTTCGCTGTCGGGCCTGGCGATCGGGCTCGCCGCGTACATCCAGTCGCTGCCCGAGGGCGCGCCGGTCGACATCCGGACGCTGGCCAAGCGCTTCCCCGAGGGGCGGGGCCGGATCGCCGCCGCCTTACGGGAATTGGAGGCGCATGGCTACCTGGAGCGGGTCCGGCGGCGTACGGACGACGGGCGGATGGTGACGCTCACGCTCTCGTACAACAACCCGGCAGCCACCCGCGCCCGCCGCGCCCGCGAGTCCGCCGAGCAGGCCAAACGCCGTGCCGCCGTCGCCCCGCCGCCGGCCGCCCCGACGAACGCCTCCCGCACACCCGCACCCGCACCCGCACCGGCCCCCGAGCCTCCCCGCGCACGTACCGAGCCTCCCTGCGCACGTGTCGACCCTCCCCACGCACGACCCGAGCCCCCGCCCCCACCGCCCGAGCCCCGCACCCGCGCACACCACACCCCGGCCGCCGCCCTCCTCGCGAACCTCCGGTACGAGGACCCCCGCCTGCTGCTCTCCGTACGGGATATCCACCGGCTCACCCCGGCCGTCGCCGCCTGGCTGGAACGCGGGGCCTCCCCGGAAGCCGTACGCAACGCCCTGACCACCGGCCTGCCACCCACCCTCCGCCACCCGGCGGCCCTGCTCACCCACCGCCTCACGGAACTGCTCCCGCCGCCCCTCCCGGCCGCATCACCGGCCGCCCCCGCCCCCGCCCGCGCCCGCCCGGCCCCGCTGCAAACCTGCGACGGCTGCGAGCGCGCCTTCCGCGCCCCCACCCCGGGCTGCTGCCGCGACTGCCGCCACCCGGCGAGGGAGCGGGGTGCCGCTTAGCAAGACGCCGAGGACTCCGGCCGGCACGTCGGCAGAAATGCCGACAGAGATCGACAGAGACAAGGAGCGAGCGCCATGACCATGGCCCCCGACGACGCGCGACGGGACGCCCTTCTGTACCAGGCCATGCGGGAGTTCGTTCAGTCCATGGACGACACCCTTCCAGGCCATCGAAGTGGTCTCCCGCTCCAACCCGGACAACGACTGGGTGAGCAAGATGCGCGACTATCCGCTGCTGGGCGTTCCTGTGTACGTGATCTTTGACCCGCGTAGCGGCTCGGGCGCAGTGCTCTCCGACATCCATCCGACGCCGAGCGGCCCCCGTTATGCGACCCGTAAGGAGTTCGTCTACGGCGAGGACGTGACCATCGCGGAGTGGACCATCCCGACGCAGGATCTGCCGCGTTACCCGTAGTGGGCCGCCCCGCGACTGCCGCGGCTGCCGCCACCCGGCGGCAGCCGAGCGCCTCCCTACTGGACCCGGATGACCGGCTCGTGCCGGATGGGGAAGTTCACCGAGCGCGCGATGAAGCACACCGCATGCACGTCACCGTGCAGCGAGCGGGCCGTGTCCACCATCGATGCCTCGGCAACGGTCACCTCGGGGCGGAGCACGACCTCGGTGAGCCGGCCTCCGCCGCCGGTCGCGTCCATGGTCATGACCCCGTGAGCGCGGTCCTCGTAGTCGACGACGGTCACTCCGCCGACCGTGCAGAGGTGGAGGTACCAGAGCATGTGGCACTGGGCCACCGAGGCCACGAGCAGCTCCTCAGGATTCCAGCGGGACGGGTCGCCGCGAAAGGCGGGGTCGGCGGAGGCCGCGATGGGCGGCTTTCCCGTCGCCAGGACTTCATGGGCACGGCTGAAGGAACGGTAAGTATCCGTACCCGAGCCGAGGTTGCCGGTCCATTCGATCGCTACGTCATACGTGTGCGTCTCAGTCATGCGGCCAGGATAGGGAGCGCCGGGCCGCACCAGATCTCCGAACTAGGCGCCTATTCCTGCTTGTTGAGCGAGGAGTGCGCAAGGTGATGAAGACTGTGGGCATGGAATTCTTCTGCTATCACCGGGACCGGACCGATTCCCTGGCGCTGCGTGACGAGCTGCTGGAAGAGCACTGGTCCTATATGGACGGGTACGGGGCGGAGATGATCGCCCGTGGGCCGACCATGGCCGTCGACGGCGAGACGCCCACCGGCAGTGTGCACATCGTCGACCTGCCGGATCCGGCCGCCGCCCGCGCGTTCGCCTTCGACGAGCCCGGCTACCAGGCGGGCGTGTACCGCGACGTGATGTTGCGCCGGTGGCGCAACATTCTCGGGCGCACCATGTGGGACTTCCCTGGTGGCGAGACCGACGGCAACCGGTATCTGGTGCTCGGCCTCGGCGCAGGGAAGGCCGCTGACCTCGACGTGCCGCCCGAGCAGGACGAGTTGATCGCGTACGGGCCGCTGCTGTCCGACGACGGCGCCAGCCGGCTGGGGACGGCGGCGCTGGTGCGGGCGGCGGACCCGGAGACGGCACGCGCCGTCCTGGCCCAGGACCGGTACCGGTACCGGTACACCGATATCGAGGTGCACAACTGGCAGTTCGGCGGACGGTCGTAAGGGACCGGGGTTCCCGGCCCCTGCTTCGCAACGTTCCCGCGTCCGCAGATACTTGGATATTGCGTATCAGTCGACCGAAACGTGAACATCTATTGCCGCGTGCGAGTTTCACAAAATCGTCAAGCCCAATCAAGCTCAAGATCGGTTCGACGGGGTTTCCCTGGGCGCGTATCGGCAGCTACGTTCGTGGGCGGCAAAGAGGGCGCGGTATCTGACCCATACCCGCGCCGCATATGAACGTTGAATCGGGGAAAGTCAATGAAGAGCCTTGTTGCATTCACTGTTCTCTGGGCCGGTGTGGTCGCTGTGGTGAACAGAGCGCTCGATGACGTCACCTGGGCTCAGTATCTGGCGATATTCGCCCTCGGGGGCGTGTACGCCTTTACCGTCAACAAGGTTCGGGGGGTCCGGGGCAAGAGGGCCCAAGAAGGCCCGGAAGCGTAGCGCTCTCGGCGTCACGCGGCAGCGAGCCGAACGGGAAGAGCTGGTTGTGCCGGCGGTGTCCACCGGGCGCCGCCGGCACTGCTGTGCGGCGCGGGGATTCAGGTGCCCCGGCTCACCAGGAGCCTGCCCACCGCCTGTTCCAATTCCGCGATGCGGTCGGCCAGGCGGGCCTTGTCGGTGCCCTGGGCGTCACGCAGGAGGAGTTCGACCTCGGCGAGCTGACCGGCGATCTCGGCCAGCCGGGAGGCGTCGCCGGCCTCGGGGGAAACGGGCGGCGGCGGGGGCTCGGAATGCGCCCGGAATTCCTGGCTTTCGGGGGGTGCGGCGGACTGCCCGGGGGCTCCGGCCTCCCCAGGCGCTACGGCCTCCCCGGCTCCCCCGGCCGCTCCTGATCCCCCGGCTTCCTGGGCCTCCCGGGCGCCTTCGGTTTCCACCGGCGGGTGCGGGGCGGCCGAGGCCGACACCGTCGTCGCGGGCAGTGGTGGGTGCGCGGCACCCGGCGGCGGGGCGGCCGGTGTGCCCTCGCCGCGGGGCTGTTCGTCCGAGGTCAGCAGGCGTTTCAACTGCTCGGCCTGGGCGGCCAGTTGGCGGTTCTTGCGGTGCAGTTCCAGGAAGACGTTCACCTTGGTGCGCAGCAGCCAGGGGTCGAAGGGCTTGATGAGGAAGTCTGCGGCGCCGACCGTGTAGCCGCGATAGGCGTAATTGGGGTCGACCGAGGCACCGGTGAGGAGAATGATCGGGACGTCCTTGGTCTGGTCGAGGCCCTTGATATTGGCGGCGGTCTCGAAACCGTTCATGCCCGGCATCATCACGTCGATGAGCACCACCGCGAATTCCTCGCGGAGCATGGCCTTGAGGGCCTCTTCGCCGGAACGTGCACGGACCACCTTCTGGGTGAGGGAGCTCAGAACGGCCTCCAGCGCGACGAGGTTCTCCTCCATGTCGTCGACGATGAGGATGCTGGGTGAGGTATCGGGTGTGGTCGTCATGATTCCTGCCCCGTCGTTCCCTGGTCGTCCTGGCCGATGCCGACGCTGTCTTCGGAGGCATGGGGGATATCGGGGTCAGCGGGACCGGGGTCACCGGGCTCGGGGTCACCGGTCTCGGGGTGCGGCGACGGCTCACCGTGCTCCGGGTCGAGAAGGCGGCAGATCACGGACAGCAGCCGGTCCACATCGACCGGTTTGGGGATGTAGTCATTGGCCCCGCTCTCGATCGCCTTTTCCCGGTCGCCGGGCATGGCCTTCGCGGTGAGGGCGATCACCGGCAGGTCGGCGAATCGAGGCGCTTGCCGGATCGCCTTGATCATCTCGTAACCATCCATTTCGGGCATCATGATGTCCATCAGCACCAGCGAGACATCCGGTGTCCGGTCGAGGACTTCCAGGCCCTCCCGGCCGTTTTCCGCGTACTTCACGCTGATACCGACCCGGCCCAGTACATGCGTGAGCGCGAAGACATTGCGGATGTCGTCGTCGACGATGAGGATCCGGCGCGCGGCCAGCACCTCGCCGGCGCGTCCGCTGAGCCAGTCCTTGAGGCGGGTGGTTTCGGGCCAGGTGACGGCGGCGCCGTCGGGGGAGCGCTCTCCTGTGGGGGACAAGAGCTCCTGGTCCGCCGCCGGGGTGGGGAAGAGGTCACCGGTCGGTGCGCTCCGCTGAGGTTCGCGCTCGGCCGTGAGCTGTTCGGCCAGGACGGGGTTGGACTGGGCGGTACTGTCCGCGGGGCGGGTGGCGGCGGTGGGGCTCGGGGCGGGGAACGGGCCCGTATAGCGCGCGGGCACGTACAGGGTGAAGGTGGAGCCGACGCCCGGCTCGCTCTCGGCGATGATCCGGCCGCCGAGCAGTGCGGCCATATCGCGGCTGATGGACAGGCCGAGGCCGGTACCGCCGTATTTGCGGTTGGTGGTGCCGTCGGACTGCTGGAACGCCTCGAAGATGCCGTCGAGTTTCTCCGGCGAGATGCCGATGCCGGTGTCCTTGACGGAGAGGGCGATGACATCGTCGGCGGTCCGCAGGGACTCCTCCTCGAAATCCGAGCCCGGTACCCGCTGGACGATGAGTTCCACACTGCCGGAGGAGGTGAACTTCACCGCGTTGGACAGCAGATTGCGCAGGATCTGCTGGAGGCGCTGTTCGTCGGAGAAGAGTTCCTTGGGGACGTTCTCGCCAACCGTGACGTCGAAGGTGAGACCGCGGTCGACGGTGAGCGGCCGGAAGGTGGCGCGGACGTAGTCGAGGAGTTTGATCAGCGGCAGGGTCTTGGGGTGGACGTCCATCCGGCCGGCCTCGATCTTCGACAGATCGAGGATGTCGTTGATGAGCTGGAGCAGGTCGGAGCCCGCGCGGTGGATGGTGACGGCGAACTCCACCTCCTGCGGGGAGAGGCGGCCGTCGGGGTTGTCGGCGAGCAGCCGGGAGAGCACCAGCAGGGAATTCAGCGGGGTGCGCAGTTCGTGCGACATATTCGCCAGGAATTCCGACTTGTATTGCGATGAGGTCGCGAGCAGGGCCGCCTTTTCCTCCAACTCGGCGTTCGTCAGCTGGAGTTCGTCGGAGCGCTGGCGGAGTTCGGCGGTCAGCCGCTGGGATTCCGAAAGGAGGGATTCCGTACGGGAGTTGGCGATGATGGTGTTGATGGAGACGCCGATGGTGTTCACGAACTGGTCGATGAAGGCGAGGTGGACCTCGCTGAACCGGCTGAACGAGGCCAGCTCGATGACACCGAGCACCTGGTCCTCGAAGAGGACGGGCAGGATGACGATGCTGGCCGGGGCCGAGGCGCCGAGTCCGGAGCTGATGGTGATGTAGTCCGGCGGGGCGGCGTCGACGACGATGCGCTTCTTCTCCATGGCGGCCTGGGTGATCAGGCCCCAGCCGGGCGTGCCCAGCCGCAGCCGCGGCAGGGAACGGCGGCCCTCGGGCTGGCCGGTGCCATAACCGGCGATCAGCTCCAGGCCCTCGCCCGGCTCGGCGCCCGCCTCGGCCAGGAAGAACGCGCCGAACTGCGCGTTCACCAGCGGGGTCAGCTCGCGCAGGATCAGGTCCGCGACCTCGACCAGGTCGCGGTGGCCCTGCATCAGGCTGGCGATACGGGCCAGGTTGGACTCCAGCCAGTCCTTGGCGCGGGTGGTCTCGCGGAGGTTGGCGACCATCAGGTTGATGTTGTTCTTCAGGGCGGCGACCTCGCCCTGGGCGTCCACGGTGATCGAGCCGGACATATCGCCCTGGGTGACCGCGCTGGCCACCTCGGCGATCGCCCGCACCTGCGTGGTCAGGTTCAGCGCCAGCTCATTGACGCTGGTGGTGAGCCGCTTCCAGGTGCCGTAGACGCCCTCGACCCGGGCCTGGCCGCCGAGCTGGCCCTCACTGCCGACCTCGCGGGCGACACGGGTGACCTCGGACGAGAACGAGGACAGGGTGTCGACCATCGTGTTGATCGTCGTCTTCAGTTCGAGGATCTCGCCGCGGGCGTCGACGTCGATCTTCTTGGACAGATCGCCCTTCGCGACGGCGGTGGCGACCTGGGCGATGTTGCGGACCTGGGAGGTCAGGTTGTCCGCCATGGAGTTGACGTTGTCGGTGAGGTTCTTCCAGACGCCGGATACGCCGTGGACCTGGGCCCGGCCGCCGAGCCGGCCCTCGGTGCCGACCTCGCGGGCGACGCGGGTGACCTCGTCGGCGAAGGCCCGCAGCTGCTGGACCATCGTGTTGACGGTGTCCTTCAGCTCCAGGACCTCGCCGCGGGCGTCCACATCGATCTTCTTGGACAGGTCGCCGTTGGCCACGGACGTGGTCACCTGGGCGATGTTGCGGACCTGGGACGTCAGGTTGAGCGCCATGGAGTTGACGCTCTCGGTGAGGTCTTTCCAGACCCCGGAGACGCCCCTGACCTGCGCCTGACCGCCCAGGTTGCCTTCGGTGCCGACTTCGCGGGCGACGCGGGTGACCTCGTCGGCGAAGGCGGAGAGCTGGTCGACCATGGTGTTGATCGTCGACTTCAGCTCCAGGATCTCGCCCTTGGCCTCGACAGTGATCGTCTTGCCGAGGTCGCCCTCCGCGACGGCGGTGGCGACCAGGGCGATGTTGCGGACCTGGGACGTCAGGTTGTCCGCCATGAAGTTGACGCTCTCGGTCAGGTCCTTCCAGACGCCGGAGACGCCCCGCACTTGCGCCCGGCCGCCCAGCCGCCCCTCGGTGCCGACCTCGCGGGCGACGCGGGTGACCTCGTCGGCGAAGGCGGAGAGCTGGTCGACCATGGTGTTGATCGTCGACTTCAGCTGCAGGATCTCGCCCCGGGCGTCCACGGTGATCTTCTGGCTCAGGTCGCCGTTGGCCACCGCCGTGGTCACCTGGGCGATGTTGCGGACCTGCCAGGTCAGGTTGGACGCCATGAAGTTCACGTTGTCGGTGAGGTCTTTCCAGACCCCGGAGACGCCCCTGACCTGCGCCCGGCCGCCCAGCTGGCCTTCGGTGCCGACCTCGCGGGCGACGCGGGTGACCTCGTCGGCGAAGGCCCGCAGCTGGTCCACCATCTTGTTGACGGTGAGCTTCAGCTCCAGCAGCTCGCCGGTCGCCTCGACCGTCACCTGCTGGGTCAGGTCGCCGGTGGCCACCGCGGTGGTCACCACGGCGATGTCCCGGACCTGCGCCGTCAGCCGGGACGCCATGGTGTTGACCGCCTCGGTCACATGCAGCCAGTCGCCGGACAGCCCCTGGACCTTGGCCCGGCCGCCCAGCCGGCCCTCGGTGCCGACCTCGCGGGCGACCCGGGTGACCTCGCCGGTGAACAGCGACAGCTGGTCGACCATCCGGTTGACGCCGTTGCCCAGGCGGCGCAGATCGCCGCGGAGCTGGCGGTTGCCGTCGTGCAGATCGACCCGCTGGGTCAGATCGCCGTCGGCCACCGCGTCCAGCACCCGGGTGGCCTTGGCGAGCGGGACCACCAGCGCCTCCAGCACGGTGTTGGCCGCCACGATGTTCGTCGTCCAGGTCCCCTGGCCGGGGCTCGCGGAGATCCGCTCGTCCAGCCGGCCCTGCCGGATGATCTCGCCGCGGACGCGCTGGAGCTCGGAGGCGAGATGGGCGTTGCGGGCGATGATCTGGTTGAAGACGCCGGCCATGTCGGCCAGCACCCCATCGGTGGAGCCGCCGGCCGGCGGGCTCTCCACACGCGTGGTGAAGTCCCCGTCGCGCACCGCGTTCATCGCCGCGAGCAGCGGCCGCAGCTCACTCGTGCGTACCCACTGGCCGTCGGGCGGGGGCGCGGCGGGCGGCACGGGCCGGACATGCGCGGCGGTCCCGGGCTGCTCGGGCGGCGGCTCGGACGGTTCGGAGGGTTTGGCGGGCGGAGCGGGCTCGGGAGGCTCGGGCCGGGCGGGGTCGAGCGCCATGGCACACCATCCCCCAGTGATCGAAGCGGGGAAATCCCATCGGGCAGAGTGATCCATTTAGGCAGGTATGACATAGTATAAAGCGCTCGTAATCACTTTTTCCCGGCATATCCAGGGGGCGCAGTGGTACCGCTGTCCTCCCCGCACACGACGGAATCCGTGTCCCGGAAAGGCCTGCCCGCGAACCAGCTCGCGGCCGCCGGCGCACGCAAATTCGTGCGCGCGCTGCTCACCGAACGGGCCGCCGCACCACCCGCCACCGCAGGGCCCGGCTCGGCAGCGATCAACGCGGAACTCATCCACGACGCCGTCCTGCTCACCAGCGAGCTGGTCACCAATGCCGTGATGTACGCCGGTACCGAGATCGACGTGACCTGCCGGCTGGAGCACGACCAGGACCCCGCCGAGGGCGACGGGGAACGCCGCCGGGCCAGGCTGGGCCTGGTCATGGAGGTCTCCGACCGCCATCCGGCCCGGCGCGTACGGGGCGGGGTGGACGCCCGCACCGGCGAGCCGGGATACGGCCTCCAGCTGGTGAGCGCACTGGCGGAATCGTGGGGCGTGACCTACCGCAAGTCGGTGAAGACCGTGTGGTTCCGGCTGGAGGCCACCGAGGGCCAACCCGGCACGATCGGCTCCGTGCCGCGGCCCGAGACGCGGGCCGTCGCGCCGCCGGACCAGCCCGTCGCCCAGCCCGCCGCCCAGCGCCGCCGTCCGCACGGCTACGCCGCCGAGTGGGCCGACCGCGGCGGCCCGTCCTTCCTCGCCGAGACCAGCGAACTGCTGGCCGGGCAACTCGACCAGGACATGGTCACCGCGCTCGCCGCCCAGCTGCTGGTGCCCCGGCTCGCCGACTGGTGCGCGATCTGGCTGACCACCGACAGCGGCACGATGCAGCTCTCCCGGGTCTGGCACGTCGATGAGCGGCGGATCGCGCCGCTCCGCGCCGACCTGGAGCTGGACCCGCCGGCCGACCTCATCCGCACCGCCGGGACCCCCTGGCCCTGGCCGGAATGCGCCGGCGCGACCTCCTCGGGCGGGTCCGCGCTGGCCTTCCCGCTGGTCGCCCGGGACACCGACCAGGGCATGCTGCTGCTCGGCCGGGCGGGACACCTCCAGATGACCGACACCGTGGTGCGGATGGTCGAGGATGTGGCGCGCCGGGTCGCGCAGGCCGTGTTCACCGCCCGGAAGTACACCCGGCAGACCACGATCAGCCTGGCGCTCCAGCGGCGGCAGCTGCCCGCGACGCTCGCCAGCATCCCCGGCGTCGACACGGCGATCGTCTACGAGCCGCACGGCGAGGGCCAGACCGTCGGCGGCGACTTCTACGACGTCTTCCCGATGGGCGACCGGCGCTGGTGCTTCCTGCTCGGCGACGTCCAGGGCAAGGACCCGGAGGCGATGTCCGTCACCGGCCTGGCCCGCCATCTGGTGCGGCTGCTGGCCCGCGAGGGGCACGGCGTCGAGTCGGTGCTCGACAGGCTGAATCTGGCCATGGCCGAGGAGAGCGCGGAGGCGGTGGAGCTCGGCGGCGAACAGGCCAGCTCCCGCTTTCTGAGCCTGCTGTACGGCGAGCTGGAGGTCGATCCGGGCACCCCCGGGGCCCGCTGTACGGTCGCCACCGCCGGCCATCCGCCGCCGCTGCACATGTTCGTCGACGGCAGGGTCGAGGCGGCCTCCGACCCCCAGATGCTGCTCGGCATCGACGAGGGCACCGAATTCCGGGCCAGCTCCTTCGCCCTCGCCCCGGGCGAGACGCTGCTGTGTGTGACCGACGGGGTCACCGAACGCCGCTGCGGCAACTGGCAGCTGGACGACAACGACGGCCTGATCGAGGTACTGCGGGACGGGACGGGGCTGGGCGCCAAGGCCCTCGCCGAGCATGTCCGGCGCGCCGCCCACGACTTCGGCACCGGCCCGGTCGAGGACGATCTGTCGGTGCTGGTCCTCCAGGCGGTGACCCCGGTGGCCGATCGGCGCCCGTGAGCGGCCGGCCGGCCCGCCGGTGGCCGGCGGTCAGCGCCGCGGCCTCACCGCCCGCCGCCCGCCTGGGTGGCCACCGGCCGTCCGCCACCGGAGATCACGCCGCCGCCCAGCCCGGCGACGGTGCCCAACTGCCCGCCGAACAGCGGGCGGCCGAGGGAGGGGCCGTCGACGGAGGCCCGCGGGGCCGGGGCGGCCGAGGGTGCCGCCTGAGCGGTGCCGCAGGCCAGGACACCGACACCGCCCAGGGCGGCAACGACGAGGCAACGACCGAGGTGGGGGCGCATAAGACGCTCCTGTCAGAAGAGGAACCGGGAAATCCGGACGCTCGTCAGCGTGCTGCTCCGTCCGGACACCGCACAAGCAACGTGCCGTAAGGGCCATCCCTCCGGGTGAACGGCGGCTGCCCGCCCTTTGACCTGGGGGAACGGGGGTGGGGGCGGCCGGGCGGGGCGGCGGCGCCGGAAAACTGCCGGGCGGGGTGGCGCGGCCCGCGGCGGCCCGCCCCGTGCCCCGCCCCGCTCCCGGCCATATGCCGCCATGAGCGGGCAAGAACACACCGCTGGGGGCGTGACATACCAAGCGGTATGCGTCGACAATCTCAGCACCATTACCCGCCCGTACACAGCGGAGGCACCCGGTGCTCAGCACGATGCAGGACGTACCGCTCACCGTCTCGCGAATCCTGACCCACGGGTCGACGGTTCACGGTGAATCGCAGGTCATCACCTGGACCGAGGGGGACCCGCACCGGCGCAGCTTCGCCGAGATCGGCCGCCGGGCCGCCCAGCTCGCCCATGCGCTGCGCGACGAGCTGTCGGTGGCCGGCGAGGAACGGGTCGGCACGCTCATGTGGAACAACGCGGAACACATGGAGGCCTATCTCGCGATCCCCTCCATGGGGGCGGTGCTGCACACCCTCAATCTGCGGCTGCCCGACGAACAGCTGGTGTGGATCATCAACCACGCCGAGGACCGCGTCGTACTCGTCAACGGCACCCTGCTCCCGCTGCTCGCCCCGCTGCTCCCGCAGCTGCCGAAGCTCCGTCACATCGTCGTCGCGGGCCCCGGCGACCGCTCGGTCCTCGACGGCGCGCAGGCCCGGGTGCACGACTACGAAGAGCTGATCGCCGACCGCCCGGAGAGCTACGCCTGGCCGGAGACCGACGAGCGGGAGGCCGCGGCGCTCTGCTACACCTCCGGCACCACCGGCGACCCCAAGGGCGTCCTCTACAGCCACCGTTCGCTCTACCTGCACTCGATGCAGGTCAACACCGCCGAGGCGTTCGCGCTCAGCTCCCGCGACATCACCCTGCCGGTCGTGCCGATGTTCCACGTCAACGCCTGGG
The DNA here is from genome assembly GCF_030406865.1 of Streptomyces sp. P9-2B-2. Lineage (NCBI taxonomy): Bacteria > Bacillati > Actinomycetota > Actinomycetes > Kitasatosporales > Streptomycetaceae > Streptomyces > Streptomyces sp. P9-2B-2. The sequence goes on from NZ_CP129126.1 coordinate 4,797,894, forward strand.
GCCTGCCGCACGCCGCGTTCATGGCCGGTGCCTCGCTGCTGATGCCGGACCGCTTCCTCCAGCCCGCGCCGCTCGCCGAGATGATCGAGACCGTCCGGCCCACCATCGGCGCCGCCGTCCCCACCATCTGGCAGGGCCTGCTCGCCGAACTGGACTCACGACAGCGCGGTGGGGGTACCTCCCGGCCGGAGGCTGGGGGAGTGGCCTGTCTGCGGACGGTCGTCATCGGCGGCTCCGCCTGCCCGCCCGCCCTGATGCGCGGCTTCGAGGAGCGGCACGGCATCCGCGTCGTGCACGCCTGGGGCATGACCGAGACCTCCCCGCTCGGCAGCGTCGCCCACCCGCCGGCCGGCGTCAGCGGCGACGAGGAGTGGACCTACCGCGCCACCCAGGGCCGCTTCCCCGCCTCCGTCGAGGCCCGGCTGATCGGCCCCGACGGCGAGCAGCTGCCCTGGGACGGCCGGGCCGCGGGCGAACTGGAGATCCGCGGGCCGTGGATCGCGGGCGCCTACTACGGCGGCGCACAGGGCGACCCGCTGCGCCCCGAGGACAAGTTCAGCCCCGACGGCTGGCTGCGCACCGGCGACGTCGGCACCATCACCCCGAACGGCTACCTCACGCTGACCGACCGCGCCAAGGACGTCATCAAGTCCGGCGGCGAATGGATCTCCTCGGTCGAGCTGGAGAACCATCTGATGGCGCACCCGCATGTCGTCGAGGCCGCGGTGGTCGCCGTCCCGGACGACAAGTGGGGCGAGCGGCCGCTGGCGACGGTGGTGCTCAACGACGGCGCGACCATCGGCTACGAGGAGCTGAAGGCGTTCCTCGGCGAGCGGATCGCGCGCTGGCAGCTGCCGGAGCGGTGGGCGGTGATCCCGGCGGTGCCCAAGACGAGCGTGGGCAAGTTCGACAAGAAGGTGCTGCGCAGGCAGTACGCGGAGGGCGAGCTGGACGTGACGCTGCTGGCGTAGACGCCCATGCGGTGGGGCCCGGTGGTCCGGGCCCCACCACGGGTCAGTTCGTGCCGATCTTGGCGAGCAGGTCGACGATCCGGCCCTGCACCTCGGCGCTCGTGGAGCGCTCCGCCAGGAAGAGCACCGTCTCCCCGGCCGCCAGTCGGGGCAGCTGCGCCGGGTCCATGTCGGCGGAGGTGTAGACGACCAGCGGCGTGTGGTCGAGCAGCCCGTTGGCGCGCAGCCAGTCGACGATGCCGGCCCGGCGGCGCCGCACCTGCATCAGATCCATCACGACCAGATTCGGCCGCATCTGCGACGCGAGGGTGACCGCGTCGGCATCCCCGCCGGCCCGGGCGACCTGCATCCCGCGCCGCTCCAGCGACGCGGTCAGGGCGCCCGCGATGTCGTCGTTCTGCTCGATCAGCAGCACCCGCGGCGGGTGCACGTCACTGTCGCGCGGGGCCAGCGCCTTGAGCAGCACGGCCGGGTCGGCACCGTACGCCGCCTCCCGGGTGGCCTGCCCCAGACCGGCGGTCACCAGAACGGGGACCTCGGCCGCGCCCGCCGCCTGACGCAGCGACTGAAGCGCGGTACGGGTGATCGGCCCGGTCAGCGGGTCGACGAAGAGCGCCGCCGGATACGCGGCGATCTGGGCGTCCACCTCCTCGCGGGAGTTGACGATCACCGGGCGGTAGCCGCGGTCGCTCAGCGCCTGCTGGGTGGCGACATCCGGCGCCGGCCAGACCAGCAGCCGGCGCGGATTGTCCAGTGGCTCCGGCGGCAACTCGTCGTCCATCGGCATCGGCTGCCGGTCCATCACCTCTATGGCGCCGTTCGGGCCGTCCAGCGGCTCGGGGCCCTCGCTGCCCTCATCGGGCGCGGAGATCGCAAAGGCCCGGCCCTCACTGGCATCCATCAGATGCGGCTGCGGCTGCGGCTGCGCCGGGGACTGCGGCCGGTCCGGGGCCTGCGGCTTGGGCTGCGGGGCACCGGGGTGCGCGGGCGCCTCGGCCGGCGTGGGCTCGGCGCCCGCCGCACGCCGGTCCTCCGGCGGCGCGGCGAGCTTACGGCGGCGGCCCGAACCGGCGGACGTACCGCCCGGCGGGGTGCTGCCGGGCGGCACCGGCGGGCGCTGCTGATCGGCGATCTGCTGGGCGAACGGCACCCCCTGACCGAGCGTCCGCACGCTGAACGCCCGCCCCTGGGAGTGCCCCGCGGCATGCCCGTCGTCCTCGGCGGCCGGCGGCAGCGGCTGCCGGTGCGCCGCCGCGGCGGGCGCGCCCTGCGGCGGCACGGGCGGCGGGCCCGCAGCCTCCTCGGCAGGGCTGGGACGGCCCCGCCGACGGCCGGTAGGGGCCTGCGGGGCCTGCGGGCTCTGAGGTTCCTGAGGCGCCACGGGAGCGGGGGACGGCTGCGGTGCGGCGGGCGCCTGGGCCGGACCGGCCTCCGGCGCGGGGGCGATACCGGGCGCCGTGCCACCGGCCGTACCCGTCGCCTCGGCGGGCTCGCTGGGCTCCGTGGGCTGCGCCACGAGCCCCTCCGGGCCCGCGACAAAGGTGCCGGACGACTCGGCGTCGGCCATCGCGGCCGCCGCACGCTCCTCGGCCGCGGCCCGCCGGGCCCGCCGTCTGCCGGTCGGCTCGCCGTCCCACTCGCCTTGCGGCGCACCGGAGCTGACGGCCCCTTCGAGCTCGTGGCCGTGCGGTGCGCCGGGCATGGACGCGTTCGGGCCGCCGGGCAGCGCGGCGTTCGGACCGCCCGGCACCGACGCCTCCGGACCGCCGGGAACCGCCGTCTCCGGGCCCCCGGCCACCGGCCGACGCGCCCTGCGGCGTCCCGTACCGGCGGCCTCCTGCGGACCGGCCGACTGCGCGGGCACCTGGTCGGCGGGCGCGGGCAGCGCCGGCACCGACGACTCTGGGGTCCGGTCCGCGGCTGCGGGCGGCAGCGCGAAGGCGGTACGCGCACCCGTCTGCTGCTGCGCCCCGGAGGCCGCGGCTGCCCCGTTCCGCTCACCCGGGGCGGTCCGCTCGGGTGCCTCGGCCAGCGCCCGGCGCGCCCGTCGGCCACCCGCCTGGACGGGCGCGAGCCCCTGGGGACCCGGGGGCGGTGTCTGGCCGGGGCCCGTGGCCTGCCCCGGAACATGCGGCCGGCCCGGCGCCGGAGTCTGCCCCGGAGCCGGGCTCTGACCTGGAATCTGCGGGCTCGTCCGCCGGGGCGCCGAGGCGGAGGCCGGCACCGGCGACGCCCCGTTGGCCGACGGCGCCGCGGGCCCTTGCGGACCGGCGGCCGGTCCCTGGCCCTGCGGTGTCCGGCCCTGCGGCGCTTGGCCCTGCGGTCCCGTCGCGGGCCCGTGCGGCCGCTCCGGAGCCGGGCTCGCCCCAGGGGGAAGCGCGGGCAGTCCGCCGCCCTCCGTAGCGCCCTGCCGGGCCCGGCGCCGTCCTGTCGGCGGTACGGCCTCGGCCCCCGCCATACCGGGCGGCAGCCCCCGGCCGTCCGTGACGGGGCCACCCTGGGCCCCCTGCGCGGCGTCACCCTGCCCGGGACGAGCCCCCGGACCGCCGTCCACCGCTCCCGGCCCGGTGGCACCCTGTGCACCATCGGACACGACACCACGCGGCACACCGGCCTGCTGCACCCCGGCTTCCTGGCCGCCGGGAAGCGCGCCCTGCTCCGTACCCGAGTGCCGCGCCCGCCGACGACCGGTCGGCTGCGCCCCGCCCGTCTGCTCCGGCACCGCCAGGCCGGTCCCGGCACCACCGCCACCGAGCGGCGCACCGGACCCGCCGGAACCGCCCGGCCCGCCGTCACCCCCGGACGGCCCCTCGCCGCCCTCGTGTCCTTCGTCGTCCGGCCCCTGGCCGCCGCCGGCCGCGCCCGTGTCCGCCGCGTTGCCCTGGGTGCCGCGCGCACGGGCCGCCGGTACCGGCATCACCGTCGTCTCGTTGCCGGTCGGCGCGTCCGCCCCGGCCGTCGCACCGTCCTCGGACGTGCTGTCCGGGGACACGCCGTCCCCCGCCACCGGGAGCTCCAGCACATACGCGCTGCCGCCCGCACCGGGCCCGCCACCGGGCACCTCGTGCGTCTGCATCAGCCCGCCGTGCTGCCGCACGATGCCGCGGACGATCGGCTCATGGACCGGATCGCCGCCATTGAACGGGCCGCGCACCTCGATCCGTACGACATCACCGCGCTTGGCCGCCGCCACCACGATCGTCGAATCGCCCGGGACCGGCCCCGAGCGCCCGCCCAGGGCGGCCTCACCGGCCGGCATCCGGCCCGTCGAGTCGACCCCCGCGACATCCGCGATCAGATGCGACAGCGCCTGCGCGATCCGCTCCGCGTCGACCGTCGCCTCTATCGGCGGCGCATGCACCGCGAACTGCGCCCGGCCCGGACCGATCAGCTCGATCGCGCCCTCCACACCGGCCGCGACCACACCGTCCAGCGAAACCTTCGTGCGGTTGAGCTTCTCCTTGCCGGAGTCCAGCCGCTGATAGCTCAGAACGTTGTCCACCAGCGTCGTCATCCGGGCATGGCCCGCCGCGAGATGGTGCAGGATCTGGTTCGCCTCGGGCCAGAGCTGGCCCGCCGGGTCCGACGCGAGCGTGCCCAGCTCGCCCTTCAGCTCCTCCAGCGGCCCGCGCAGCGCCTGGTCGAGCACCGCCAGCAGCTGGGTGTGCCGGGCCGCCAGCGAGTCGAACGCCCGGCGGTCGGTGAAGGTCATCACCGCGCCGACGAGCTGATCGCCGTCCCGCACCGGCGCCGTCGTCAGATCGACGGATACCGCCCGGCCGTCCTTCGCCCACAGCGCCTGCCCACGCACCCGGTGCTTGCGCCCCGACTTGAGCGTGTCGGCCAGCGGGGTGTCCTCCCACGGCAGCGCCGAACCGTCCGCCCGCGAGTGATGAATGAGCGGATGCAGCTCCTTGCCGCCCAGCTCACTCGCCCGGTAGCCGAGGATCTGCGCCGCGGACGGATTGACGAGCACGACCTTGCCGTCGGCGTCGACCCCGACCACACCCTCGGCCGCGGCCCGCAGAATCATCTCGGTCTGCCGCTGCTGACGGGCCAGCTCGGTCTCGGTGTCCAGCGTCCCGGTCAGGTCACGGACGACGAGCATCAGCAGCTCATTGCCCGTATAGCCGTTCCGGTGATCGGCGTACGCGGCCTCGAAGGCCGACTCGTACGGCGTCCGGCCGTCCTCCAGATTGGCGCTGGTCACCTCGACCAGCAGCTCGGTCCCGTCCGTCCGCCGCGCGACCATCCGCGTCGGCTTCGTCCGGGTCCGCTCCTCCTCCTCGTCCAGGCGCCGCATGGACCCCGGGATGCGCTTGGAGTCGAAGGACGGCAGCAGATCGAGCAGCCCGCGCCCCACCAGGGCCGTGCCCGGCGCCTCGAAGGTCTCCAGCGCGATGGTGTTGGCGTTGACGACGGTGCCGTTGCAGTTGACGAGCAACAGCGCGTCGGGGAGGGCGTCGAGTATGGCTGCGAGGCGAGCAGCGCCTCGGGATGGCCTGCTGCTCACGACGACGCTTCCTCCCTGTTACCGCACCTTGCCGACCCACCGTGGCGGGTCGCTGGGATGGAGTCTACGGGCACTTGCCCGGGACGCGGAGGCGGATGACGAGGAGGTAATGCCACGGCCGTGTGCGACTCACCGCACGCCCGACATGTGCCCCATCGTCCTGACCTGGCCCGCTACTAGGGCATGAACCGGGTCATGAACTGGTCGACGGGAGCAGGGGTTCGAAGCTGCTCCAGCGGCTGATCTCACACCCATTGGTGCGCCGGAAATCCGCGTTGACGGGCCGCCCCGCCCAGGTCCCGGTGATATGCGCGGTCGCCGGCCCGCCGTAAATCATCGTGCAGTTCGCCCCCTGCGGCACCGGCGCAAACGGATCCCGCCCCCACCGCGTCATCCCATCCAACTTCTTGCACGCCGCCTTGGCGTGCGGATGGTTGCCCCGCGCGGGATGGCAATACAGCTCGAACGTCCCATCCGTCCGCCCCGACCCGGACCCCCGGACGGTGACGGTGAGGTGGTCCACGGAGGCGGGGGCGGGGACGGAGGGGGTGGAGAGGTTGAGGGCGGGGGTGTCCTTGTCGGCGGGGGTGCGGTGGCCGGTGGGGGTGAGGCGGTCGGCTGAGGTGAGGCGGTCGGCCGGGAGGTCGTGGTTGGACGGGCGGTGCTGCTTCGCGGTCGAGGCGGGGTGGCCTGCTGGGCTGTGGCGGTCGGCCGGGCTGTGCTGGTCTCCGGCCGAGGTGTGGTGGCTGGCCGGGCCGCGGTGGTCGGCCGAGGCGGCGTGGCTGGCCGGGCGGCGCTGATCCCCGTCGACGGTGTGGTGATCGGCACCGTCTGGCAGGCCGCCCTGTCTGCCGGACGGGGCGTGGTGGCCGGCGCCGGTGATGCCGTCCACGGTCCGGTAGTGGGGCAGCGGGATCGGGGCGGCCGACGCGGCGGGCGCCGCCAGGGCCAGCGCGGTGGCGGCGGAGACGACGGACACGGCGGCGGAGAGCACGGCTGTGGCGGTGGCGGCACTGGTGGCCGCGGCGAAGAGGGACGACGTCCGGCGGTACGGCATCACAGGCTCCAGAGAGGCGAGTGCGGGGCGGTACGCGGTACGTACACGCCGGGGGCGCACGACAACGCGCGTCGTCGCGGCCCCGACACCTCTAACGCGCTGCCGCCCCCGACGTTGCGCTGCAAAAACGTCTTTGCCGGGTGGCCCACGCGCCTAGTACCGTAGGGGGCGATTGGTGACAGCCCTTGGAGCTGTGCCATCATCTGGACACACCACAGCGTGCATGCGCGCGTGGGGTGTGTGGAGGCGTCGCCTAGTCCGGTCTATGGCGCCGCACTGCTAATGCGGTTTGGGGCTTACCCCCCATCGAGGGTTCAAATCCCTCCGCCTCCGCTCCTCTTCGTCCAGGCCCCGATCTCCCAAGATCGGGGCCTGAACGCGTTTTGGGACGTTTCAGGGCGCGGGCCGAGCTCGGCCGGCCGGGTCGACCTGGTCGGCCGGGCATGGCTGCGTGGTGGCTACGGGTGAGGTGGGGCGGGCCCGGGACCGGATCTCCCCTACGGGAGTCCCCGGCTTCCTCGCTACCTCGCTTCCTGGCTGCCTCGTCGGTCGCTGGGGCGACGGCGGGGTCGGGCGGCTGGGTGGCCTAGTAGTGCAGGTCTGGGGGGAGTGCGGGGCCTGAAGGCGGCCCGGCGGCGGGAGCCCCGCCGGGGAGCGGCCGAGGTCCTCGGTGACCGGCGGCGCGGGCGGGCTACCGGCCCCCACCTCGTCCGGGAGGCCACCGCCCTACCCACCACCCCGGAACCCTCAGACATCCGACCCCGGAAGTGGCCCCCGTCACACTCAAGACCCTCCCCGCGGAAATCCGCGAGGCCACCGTCTCCGCCGTCCCGCGCCCAGACTTCAGGCGCCGCCCCCTCCGCGTCTTCCACGCCGACCCGGCCCGCCGCCCCCAGGCCACTTCCGGCAATACGAAGGCCGATGCCCCCGGATCACTGCGAAGACCACTACACCCGCCCGAACTTCGTCCGGATCATCGAGGACTCCCCCTGGCCCGAGTAACTCCCCAACCCCCACCACAAGGGCGTTTCCGCAGGTCAGAGGGGTTGCGGGCAATGGATTTCGCCTCACGCCGCAGGTCATGTAATGTTGTTCCCGCAACGCCGACCGGCAAGAAAAACCGCCGGAAAGCCAAGCGCTCGTAGCTTAACGGATAGAGCATCTGACTACGGATCAGAAGGTTGCAGGTTCGAATCCTGCCGAGCGCACAGCAGTCAAAGCCCCCGCCGGGTAATCCGGACGGGGGCTTTGTCGTGCCGTACAGCCGCGAAGTACAGCAACCGGGTCAGCCGGCGCCCCCCATCACTTCGGACAGCGGGCTGAGTAGTGCTGAGCGCACCCTCCGATGAGTCGAGAGCCGCATGACTTGGGACTACCGCTGGGCCGAAACCTCCGCCCATTACCCGGATGTGGACGTTGAATGGGAGGAAGAGGCGCAAGCAGGGGAGCCGGTCCAGTAGGCGGCCGCCTCCGGGCTGTCTGAGGCCGCTCACGGGAGCGGCTGATGTGGAGGGGCTCGTGCAGGACTGGGACGACGACGCTGAGTATCACGCGGCGGTTGGGCGTTCGTGGGTCATGGTGGCCATTGCGGTGATGTGCGTTCTGGCCCTGGTCGGTGTCGCGCTCGTTGGCTTGCTCGGTGTCTTCGGCGTTTCTGAGGTGTTGTCGATCGTTTCCGGCTGACATCAACGGCGGTGAACCGCAGAGGGCCTGAGCGGCTCGTGAAGGTGCCGGTACGCCTGTGCACGCCACCATCCCGCCGCCCGCCTTGGCGGGGAAGAGCGGGGAAAACCCCGTCGGGGTAGACGGTGCGCTTCTAAGGTGGGGGCCTGGGAGTGGTGGCGGTGGAAGGGGCTGGGTGGGTGGAGGTCAGGCTGTCGGTCGGGGGTGGGGTGGGGGATGCCGAGGGGGCGGTGTCGTTGTATCGGTGGTTGGTGGCTGAGCCTGAGTTGCGGGGGCAGGTGAGGGCTTCGCTTGGGGTGGGGGAGTCGGAACCGGGGCATATGGGCGGGGGGTTGGATCTCGTCAATGTCGTGGTTGCCAACAGCATTGCTCTGGGCAGTCTGATCACCGCTGTGGCCACCTGGCGGGGCTCGCGGCCGCGGCCGCCGCAGGTCCGGCTGGAGCGGGATGGTGTGGTGGTGACGCTGCGTGACAGCTCTCCCGAGGCGGTCGAGCGGATTCTGCGGGTCTGGAATGAGGGCGGTGCGTCCGCTCCGGTGGCGGCGGACGGAGACGGCGAGTAGCCGTGGCCGTCTTGTCGGACCCGGGCCGCTCGGAGGCCGTATTGGTGGGCATCCATGACTACGTCAACCTGGAGAAGCTGCCCGCGGTCGCCCGGAATCTGGCGGGGCTGCGGGAGGCGCTGACCGATCCCGCGGTGTGGGGGCTGCCCGCCGAGGCCTGCACGGTGCTCTCGCAGCCCGGCAGTGCCGGGCAGGTGCTGGACACGGTGCGGGACCGGGCCCGTAAGGCACAAGACACGCTGGTCATCTACTACGCCGGGCACGGGCTCACGGATCCGCACACCGACGAGCTCTTTCTCGCCCTGCCAGACTCGGACCGCGAACGCGAGTACACGTCGCTGCGGTACGAGTATCTGCGGCGGGCGGTGCTGGATCCGCAGGCAAGTGCCCAGCGGACCGTGGTGATCCTCGACTGTTGTTACAGCGGACGTGCGCTGCTCGGGCGGATGAGTGCCAGTGCGCACATCGCGGACCAGGCCGTTGTCGAGGGGACTTGCCTGCTGACGGCCTCCGCGGAGACCCGGCCCGCGCTGTCGCCGCCCGGGGAGACCTATACGGCGTTCACCGGTGAGCTGATCGCGACGCTGACCGAGGGCATTCCGGAGCGGCCCGATCCGATCGACATGGACACCCTCTACCGGCATCTTCGCGTGAGGCTGGCGAGCAGGTCCCGGCCGGTGCCGCAGCAGCGCAATCGCAATACCGGTGGGCGGATCGCGATCGCGCGCAACCGGGCCGTATCGGAGGGGGTCGGATCGGACGGGGCTGCGCCGTACGGGGGCGTGTCCGATCCGGCGAGCCTCGCCGACCGGCAGAGCGAAGCCGAGCGGCGGCTCGCGGAGATGGAGCGGCGTGCGGAGCTGTTGCGTCTGGAGAGCGAGGTGCTGCGGCAGGAGGCGGAGCGGCGGGCTCTTCAGACGGTGGAGAGTGCGCAGCGGCTGGCGAATGCGTTGGCCGCCTCCCCGGACCGGGGTGTCCAGCCGTTCTGGTTCGCCGTGCCGGCCACCCGTCCGCTCATGGGGCAGGACGGTTCGCTGGAGCCGGTGGGGGAGTTGGTGCCGGGTACCTGGTACCTCGCCGTCGAGCAGCGGGGCAAGGCGCTCGTCGTGCAGACCGAGGACGGTCGGCGGGGGTTGCTCCTCGACGCGGATGGCATCGAGCGTGGGTACTACGTGGACCACGGGGTGGCTGAGGATCCGGGCTTCGAGCCGTTTTGGTTTGCGGTTCCGGCTGCCCGCGCGATGTTGAGCGAGGACGGTTCGCCGGAGCCGGTGGGGGAGTTGGTGCCGGGCACCTGGTACCTCGCCGTCGGGCAGAGGGACGGGGCGCTCGTCGCGCGGACTGAGTACGGTCGCCGGGGGCTGCTGCGCGATACGGACGGCATCCAGCGCGGGGGCAGTGACGTGGCGGAGAGCCATGCCCGGCAGACGCTGCGCAAGGCCGAGCGTATGGCCGGTGCCGTGGTGGCCGACCCGGAGCCGGGCTTCCAGCCGTTCTGGTTCGCCGTCCCGGCTGCCCGCGAGGTGCTGAGCGAGGACGGTTCGCTGGAGCCGGTGGGGGAGTTGGCGCCGGGTACGTGGTACCTCGCCGTCGAGCAGCGGGGGCCGGCGCTGCTCGCGCAGTGCTCGGACGGCCGCCGGGGGTTGTTGCTCGATACGGATGGGATTGAGCGGGGGTGAGGGGCGGGGCTGGCCGGGCCTTGCTCGCTGGGGTGTGGCGGCCGGTTGCGGGGCGGGCGGGCGGCGGCAGGGCTGTGTCGGTCATGCGCCGTGCGTGTGTACGTCCTCAGGCGGTGACGTCCAAGACCGCGGCCAGGTGACGGCGGACGTGCTGGGCCGTTTGGTGGGCGTCGCGGTTGGTGACCTCCACGGTGAGGACGTTCCAGGGGGTGGTGGCCAGTAGGCGGCTGGTCAGGGTGGCCTCGTGGTGGAGGTGGGTGGCGGCTGAGGGGAGGTCGTGGACGGCGGAGCGGGTGCCGGGGGAGGTGGCGAGCTTGGTGATGTACCAGGTCGCCCAGGCGGGGCCCTCGCGGTCTACGGCGCGGCGGAGTGCGGTTGCGGGGTCGTCGTGGAGGTAGATGACCGTCACCCGGGCCGGTTCGACGGCGGTGGCCAATTCCCGTAGGACGTCGGCGATGGTGGGCTCGTCATGGCCCCAGGCCACCAGGGACGGGATGAACGGGAGCAGGGCGTCGGTGACCAGGACGTCGGTGCCGGCGGTGCGGGACTCGGTGACGTAGGCGCGGGTGGCGGCCACCAGGGTCTCGGGGTGGACGCTGTGGGCGCCGTCGGCGAATTCCTCGGCCACGGGGCGGAAGGCGGGACGGGTGAGGATGTCGGCCTCTTCGAAGTGGTCGACGGTGGCGCCGGTGGTCCTTATCCAGTCGGCCAGGGTGCGGCAGAGGGTGGATTTGCCGACCCCGGGGCTGTTGCCGGCGACGGCGATCAGGTGGGTGGGGCGTGCGGGGCGGTCGGGGGCTGTGGGGTGGTGGGTGGGTGTCATGGGGGGAGTTTTTCAAAGGGAGATTCAACGGGGGTGCGCTTGGCGGTAGTTGGGTGTGGGCGGGGTGGTGGTCGGAAAGCGATTAGGTATTGGCGGGGGAGTCGCGTAGTGTTCATTTCACCGACGCGGGGTGGAGCAGCTCGGTAGCTCGCTGGGCTCATAACCCAGAGGTCGCAGGTTCAAATCCTGTCCCCGCTACTGACGCCGCAGGCCTGGTGGATTCATTCCACCGGGCCTGCGGCTTTTTGTGCGTGTGGTTCATCCGTGGACCGGTGGCGGCGGGGCCGTGTAGTGGACGGCCGGGCCGGTGCGGGGCGGGGGCAGCCGGGCCAGGCCGGGGTGGAGCAGGAGCTCGTCGTCGTAGTCGCCGCTGTTCTGGTGGCGGAACGGGAGCGGCTCGGTGGTGGGAAGTGTGCGCAGGCGCTCCCGCAGGCGGGTGGCGGCGGTCGCGTAGGCGGTCGGGGTGGTGCGGTCCGCGCCGGGGATCAGAAGGGGCGGGACGACGGACATCCCCGTGTACCAGAGGGTGCCGTGCTGGAGGGGGAAGAGGAGATCGTTGAGGTCTCCGTTGACGCCGCGCGGGCCGAGGGTGGCGGCGCGGGCGCCGGCGGTGGTGATGACCATGGCCCGTTTGCCGGTGAGTTTGCCGTCGCCGTAACGCTGGGGGCGGCCGGTGGCCGGGTCGGTGAGGCCGAAGGCGAAGCCCTTGACGAAGACGCGGTCGAACCAGCCCTTGAGGATGGCCGGCATTCCGTACCACCAGAGGGGGAACTGGACGATCAAGGTGTCGGCCCAGTCGAGCTTGTCCTGTTCGGCGCGGATGTCGGGGGCCAAGTGGCCGTCCGTGTAGGCGCGTTCCGAGGCCGCGCCGATGAGTAGGCGGTCGGCCGGGTCGTGGCCGTAGTCGGCGGCGTCGACCACCGGGTTCCACTTCATGGCGTAGAGGTCGGAGACGTGGTGCTGGTGGCCCTGGGCGTCGAGGGCGCGGAGGCCCTCGTCCCTCAGGGCGCCGCTCAGGGAGCGCTGGTCGGGGTGGGCGAACAGCCAGAGGACCTTCATGTCCTCCACCCTCCGCGGGAGCGGGGCGCCGGACGAGTGGCCCGATGGCCATAGTGTGCAAGGATCGGGCCATGGGTGTAGTGGAGAGCGGAAGTGGTAGCGGGGGCAGTGGTGGGGCCGGGGCGGTGCGGGCCGTTCCGGGGAGCGGGCGGCGGCATCGGGTGGCGGTGCTGGTGCGGGACGGGATGCTGCCGATCGAGGTGGGCATCGTGCACCGGATCTTCGGGGAGGCCCGGTCGGCGGCCGGGGAGCGGCTGTACGAGCTGGTGACCTGCGCGTTGGAGCCCGGTGAGGTGCGGACGGACACGGATTTCACGGTGAATGTCGCGCACGGGCCGGAGGCGCTGGCGGAGGCCGACACCGTGGTCGTACCGGCGTCCGGGATGGACTACGACCTGGGGGCGGAGCGGAGCGCCGGGCGGCTGAGTCCGGCGATGGCCGACGCGCTGGGCCGGATCCGGCCCGGGGCCCGGATCGCGTCGATCTGCACGGGCGCGTTCGTGCTGGCCGCGGCCGGGCTGCTGGACGGGCGGCGGGCGACCACCCACTGGCGGTCGGTGGAGCACTTCCGCCGGTTGTTCCCGGCCGTCGAGCTGGACGCGGAGGTGCTGTACACGGACGAGGGCGAGGTGCTGACGGCGGCCGGGGTCGCCTCCGGGATCGATCTGTGTCTGCACATGGTCCGGTGTGATCACGGGGCGGCGGTGGCCAACGATGTGGCGCGTCGGACGGTCGTGCCGCCACACCGGGAGGGCGGGCAGGCGCAGTACATCCGGCGGCCGATGCCGGAGCCGCAGATCTCGTCCACCGGGGTGGCGCGGACCTGGGCGCTGGAGCACCTGGACCGGCCGCTGAGCCTGCGGGAGCTGGCGGCGCGGGAGTCGATGAGCGTACGGACCTTCACCCGGCGGTTCCGGGAGGAGGTCGGCATCTCGCCGCTCCAGTGGCTGACGCAGCAACGGATCGAGCGGGCACGGCAGTTGCTGGAGGAGACCGAGCTGACGGTGGACCGGATCGCGGCCGAGGCGGGCTTCGGGACGGCGTCCTCGCTGCGGCAGCATCTCCAGTCGGCGCTGGGGGTGTCGCCGCGGGCGTATCGGAGCACGTTTCGGGGGCCGGGGAGTGGGGGCGGGCTGGTGGCTTGAGGGGGAGGCGGTGGGGTGAGGGAGCGGGGTGAGGGAGTGGGCGGCCTGAGGGGAGTCGGTGGCTGAGGGGCAGGTGAGGGGCGCGGGGCCGGGTGGGAGCCGGCCGCGTGTGAGGGTGCGGGCCGGGGCCGGGCCAGGTGGGTGCGGGGGCGTGCGTGAGGGTGCAGGTTGCGGGGCGGGCGTGCGGGGGCCGGGGGCGGCGGCGGGCGGGTGGCGTTGTCAGTGGGTGGTCGTACGCTGGCGGTGTGTGGCGATGTACGGGACCGCGCTGGTCGGGCGGCGGGCCGGGGCCGGTGGGGCGGTTCGGGCAGCGGCTCGGCTGGTATTGCGCCGAGCGGGGCGAGGCGCGGGTGAGCCTGCTCCCCGCGGGCAAGCGGCTGGCCTTCGCCGCGCGGGGCGAGCGGCTGTGTCTGGGGGTGTGGCGGGCCGGCCGCTGGATCGTGTGCCCGTATGGGGCGGTGCTCGACGGGGCGAGTGCCAGGGATCAGTGTGCGCGGTGCGCCCAGTTGGACCGGTCGCGTTCGGTGGCCGCGGACACCATGGCCGACGATCCGCGGCCGTACGGCGTCTATCTCGCGTACTTCGGTCCCGGGCTGCTCAAGGTGGGGATCACGGCCGCCGAGCGCGGACCCGCCCGGCTGGTGGAGCAGGGGGCGGTGGCGTACGCATGGCTGGGGCGGGGGCCGTTGATGGCGGCGCGGCGGGCGGAGGCGCTGCTGGGGAGTGCGCTGGCGGTGCCCGACCGGTTCACGAAGGCGGCCAAGCGGGCCGCGCGCGGGGCGCTGCCCCCGGTATCGGAGCGGGCCGCCGAGCTGGCTCAACTGCACCACGCGGCACGGGAGTTGGCGGGCTGGCCGGAGACGCTGGAGCCGGTGGAATTCGCCTTTGCTGACCATTCGGACCTGTTCGGCCTCGACCGGATTCCGGGTGAGGTGGCGGAGCTGGGCGGGATGACGGCCGGGGCGGAGATCGTGGGGGAGGTGCTGACGGGGGTGGGGGCTGATGTGTATCTGCGGTTGGCGGGGGAGGGGGGCGTGGTCGGGGTCGGGGTCGGGGAGAGGGGCGGAGTCGGGGGTGAGGGCGGGGACGCCCACGGGGGCGGGGAGCAGACGGGGGCCGGTGGGTTCGGTGGGGGTGCGGGTCCGGGTGCAGGTGCAGGTGCAGGTGTTGAGGCGGGTGTGGTTGCGGTGATGGATGCGCGGCTGTTGTCCGGGTGGGTCCTGGGGGCTGCTGCGGGGCGGGTGACGACGGTGCCGGTGCGGGCCTCGGGACGCGGGGCGGGAGAACGGGAGCGGGAGGGGGCGAGGGGGCAGGAGGGGTTGTTCTGAGGGGGTGGGGGCGTTTAGATGCTGCGTGCAGGTAGATGCGCAGAGGGATGCGTGCAGGCAGATGTGTGCAGGCAGATGTGCGCGGTGGGTGCAGGCTGGTGGTTCGGCGGGCCACGGGGCCGTGCCGTGCCGGTCGGGGCCGTAGGCGAGGCCGTAGGGGCGAGTCCGTAGTGGGTCGCCCGTAAGGGAGGGGCCCGGTGTGGCGGACGGGGATGAGCGGGTTGGCGCGTTCTGGCGGGAGTTGGGGCTGCCGGGGCTGATCGATGTGCATACGCACTTCATGCCCGAGCGGGTGATGGCGAAGGTCTGGGCGTACTTCGACGCGGCCGGGCCGCTGGTGGGGCGGGCGTGGCCGATCACGTACCGGTTCGAGGAGGACGAGCGGCTGGCGGTGCTGCGCGGCTTCGGCGTACGCGCCTTCACGTCGATGATCTATCCGCACAAGCCGGGGATGGCGCGGTGGCTGAACGGCTGGGCGGCCGACTTCGCGTCCCGTACGCCGGACTGTCTGCGGACCGCGACATTCTTCCCGGAGGACGGGGCCGCGAAGTATGTGCGCGCCGAACTGGCCGACGGGGCACGGGTTTTCAAGGCGCATGTGCAGGTGGGCGGGTACGACCCGGCCGATGTGCTGCTCGACCCGGTGTGGGGAGCCCTCGCGGAGGCCGGGGTGCCGGTCGTCATCCACTGCGGCTCGGGCCCGGCGCCGGGCAAGCACACCGGGCCGGAACCGATCGCACGGCTGCTGGCCCGCCACCCCCGGCTGCGGCTGATCATCGCGCACATGGGGATGCCGGAGTACAACGACTTCCTTGACCTCGCGCAGCGCTATCCGGGCGTGCATCTCGATACGACCATGGCGTTCACGGACTTCGCGGAGCGGATCGCGCCGTTCCCACGGGCGGAACGCGGCCGGCTCAGGGATCTCGGCGAACGGGTGCTGTTCGGCAGCGACTTCCCCAACATCCCCTACGGGTACGCACATGCGCTGGAGGTGCTCACCGGGCTGGAGCTCGGGGAGGACTGGCTGCGCGGGGTCTGTTACGGGAACGCGGCGCGGTTGTTCGGCGTCTGAGCGCGCCCGAGGGCGGTGCGGGCCGCCGCCTTCAGGGTGTGGTGAGCGGGGCGGCGGCTGCGGCGGCCGCCGCAGCTTCGGCCAGCTGAGCCATGGTCATGCCCAGATCGGTGAGGGTGGCCTCGTCCTTCACCCGCTCCGTAGTGGGGTCGACCTTCGGTCCGATGGCGGGGATTTCGCGGCAGGCCGCCGTCACGACCTCGCCGGACATCATGCGCAGGACCTCGCGTAGTTGGGCGTTGGCGTGGTCGCCGCCGGTGGGGAACGGCGAGGCGGTGATCACCGCGACCGGTTTGCCGACGCATTCACCGCTGCTGACCAGCCAGTCGAGGGCGTTCTTGAGGACGCCCGGGACTCCGTGCGCGTATTCGGGGCTGACGACGAGCAGGGCGTCGGCGGCCGCTGCGGCGGTGCGCAGGGCGGCGACCGGGGCCGGGGGGATGGCGCCCTCGCCGTCCAGGTCGGGGTTGAAGTGCGGGAGCGCGCCGATGTCCGCGGTGGCGGCCGGACCGTCCCAGAAGGTGAGCGCGGAGCGCAGCACCGCCCCATTGGAGGAGCGCGCACGCAGACTGCCGGAGAGGGCGAGGAGTCTCATGCCGGTGACGGTACGCGCCCGGGGTGGAGGGGGCGGGAGAGATGGGTGAGACGGCGGTCCGGAGCGGGTGGGGAGAGGCCGGGGAGGGGCTCGCGGGGAGCCGTCCGCCGGGTCGGTGCGGGAGTCGGCCGCGCGGTCTGGGGCAGGGAAAGTGCTGGTCAGGGTGATTGTCAGTGGCAGGTGCGATGCTTAAGAAGTGGTGATCGACCTGGACCGCGCGGGGGGCGGCCCAGGTCGGTTACGGCCGTCGGGCGCGGCGGCGGTCCGGCTCCGACGGCGGTGAAGTAGGGGACGGGGGCGGCCGGTTCGGGGGGTCCGGGCGCTGGAGGGCTGCCGTTGGCAGCAGATGGCCGACGGCTATGCCGACCCCGGCCGAGCGAGTTCCGTCGGCGTCACCCTCATTTCCTTGACCGAGCCTCACCGAGGAATTCATCTCTCCACCGAATTCCTCGGTGGCGTCATTCTCGCCGCACCGGACAGGCGCAGTGAAAACAGGCGAAGGCTGAATTGAAGTGAGCTTCAAGAAGTTCACCCAGCCACCCCACGCGCTCACGCAGCCGCTCCGGAAGCCGCTGCCGAGGCCGAAGAAGGACCCCAAGAGGCCCTGGACGGCGCCCGATCGAGCATGCGGCCCTTGGGGTATGCACAGGCTCCGCTGATCCCACTCACAGAAACCCCTCCTAATGTTTTCCACGTCGAAGTCGAAAGGCGCGACATCGGAAAAGAAACAACTGAAAGAGAATCGCCATGAGCATCCGCAAGGTCCTTCCGGTCAAGCCCGCCTGCAAGCCCGAGGGGAAGAGGAACCGGCACCACCACCCGAAGCCGGCGCACAAGAAGCACCAGCGCCGTCGCCCGATCGGTTTCTGAGCCACAGACCGGAGGCGGGCCCGTGGCACTGTGCCGCGGGCCCGCTTCGGCCATGTCCGAGCCCGGCACGCCCCCGGCAGCCGGACGATGCCAGAGCGGAAGAGACAGCGACCGTGACCTCGACAGTGCCCTCGGTGCCCCCCGCACGCACAGCGCCCACAGCGCCCACAGCGCCCACAGCGCCCAGCCACGGCGACCCGCCGACGGTGCGGCTGCGGGCGGTCGGAGCCGAGCCCGCCCCCGGCCGTATAGGCGGCAGGGGCTGCGAGGGCGAGCCGGCCGCCCCGCACCTGCCGGCGCGGATGGCCTTCCGCCGCTTCTGGCCGCTGGCTCGGGGCGACCGCCGCTGGCTGGTGCTGATCTGCCTCTGTGTGGTCTCCGCCGCGCTCGCCGAGACGGCCGCGATCCTGCTGTTCTCGAACCTGACGGACCATGCCCTGCAGCAGGGCTCGCTCAGCGCCTTCTGGTCCCCCGCCGGACAGTGGTTCGCCGTGGCGGTCCTAGGTGCGGCAGTCGGGTACACCGGCAACTCGCTCGCGGTGTGGACCGCCGAGCGCTTCGTCCTGCGCCTGCGCGCCCGCGTCTTCGGCCATGTCCAGGACCTGCCGCCGCACTTCTTCCAGCGCCACCGCCAAGGAGACCTGGTCGAGCGCCTCACCGGGGACGTCGAGGCCATCGAGCAGATGGTGGTCTCCGGGGTCGTGGGAACCGTGTCCGCCCTGTTCAGCACGGTCTTCTTCGCCACCGCCGCCTTCTGGCTGCGCTGGGACCTGGCGCTGGCCACGTTTGTGCTGGCGCCGCTGTTCTGGCTGGCCGCGCGGAGCTTCTCCGGCCGGATCAAGGCCGTCGCGCGGGAGGAGCGCATCGCCGACGGCGCGATCACCTCGGTGGTCGAGGAGTCGCTGGGCAACATCGTGCTCACCCAGGCCTACAACCGGAAGGCCGCCGAGGAGAAGCGGCTGCGGCGGGAAGCGGGCGCCTGGATGCGCGCGTCGGTGGCCGGGGCGCGGATGAGCGAGCTGTACGAGCAACTGGTCCAGGTCATCGAGACGCTGTGCGTCCTCGCCGTCATCGGGCTCGGCGCCTGGGAGATCTCCCAGGACCGGATGACCATCGGCCAGCTCCTGGCCTTCGCCGCCTTCCTCGGCTACCTCTACCCGCCGATCCGCAACCTCGGACAGCTCGGCCTCACCCTCACCGCCGCGACCGCGGGCGCCGAGCGGCTGCTGGACATCCTCGACGCCGAGCCCGCCGTGGCCGACCCGCCGCCGGGGACGGCCGTCGCGCCCTGGCGGGTGCACGGCACGGTGGAGTTCGACCAGGTGGGCTTCCGCTACCCGGGCGCCGGGAAGCGCACCCTGGCCGGAGTCGCGCTCACCGCCGGCCCCGGGGAGTTCGTGCTGATCACCGGCGCGAGCGGGGCGGGCAAGTCGACCGTCGCGAAGCTGCTGCTGCGCTTCTACGACCCCGCCGAAGGCTCCGTATGCCTGGACGGGGTGCCGCTGCACTCCATGCCGCTCTCCTTCCTCCGCGAGAACGTCACGCTCCTGCCGCAGGAGACGCCCATCCTGCACGGCACCCTCCGCGAGAACATCGCCTGCGGGCGGCCGGGGGCCACCGACCACGAGATCGTCCGGGCTGCCCGGGACGCGGCGGCCCACGACTTCATCACCGCCCTCCCCGAGGGCTACGACACCCGGATCGACCCGCACACCGCGCGGCTGTCCGGCGGCCAGTTGCAGCGTGTGGCGATCGCCCGGGCCATGCTGCGGAACGCGCCCGTCCTGGTCCTGGACGAGCCCACCACCGGTCTTGACGCGCTGTCCGCGCGGCAGGTGATCGGACCGCTGAGGCGGCTGATGACCGGCCGTACGACGCTCACGATCACGCACGATCTGAACCTGGCGCCGGACGCCGACCGCATCCTCGTCCTCGACCACGGGCGGGTGGTGGAGACCGGGACGCACCGGGAACTGCTGGCCCTGGGCGGGGTGTACGCGCGGCTGCACGGGCAGCGGGACCGCGCAACCGACTCGGGTCGCTAGTGGCGCGCGGGCGGCGGAGGCGGGCAGGAGTGGGGCCCCGGGGGGGGAGGGGAGCGGCATGGGGGATTCTCAGGAGATTCACAGAATGGCGCAAGGGAGCTCTCACGGGGGCGGACCAAGCTCCGTGGCATGACCGTGACTTCCTCGTCCTCAGCGTCGTTTCGTCTGCCGGCTCCGGCGTCGTCCTCCAGGGGTGCGCCGGGGAAGCAGCCGGAGCTGTTGCGGGCCGACGGGAGCCCCGTGCGGGTGCTGGTCGTGGACGATGAGTCCTCGCTCGCCGATCTGCTGTCGCTCGCGCTGCGCTACGAGGGCTGGGACATCCGCGCGGAGGGGGACGGCGCCGGTGCGCTGCGCTGTGCCCGTAGCTGGCGGCCGGATGCGGTGCTGCTCGACGTCATGCTGCCGGACATGGACGGGCTGACGGTGCTCGGGCGGCTGCGGCGGGAACTGCCGGATGTGCCGGTGCTGTTCCTGACCGCCAAGGACGCGGTCGAGGACCGGATCGCCGGGCTGACGGCGGGCGGCGACGACTACGTCACCAAGCCGTTCAGCCTGGAAGAGGTGGTGGCCAGGCTGCGGGGGCTGCTGCGCCGGGCCGGGGCGGCCGCCGCGCGGAGCGAATCGCGGCTGACGGTGGGCGATCTGGTGCTCGACGAGGACAGCCATGAGGTGTGGCGGGAGGGCCAGGAGATCCATCTGACGGCCACCGAGTTCGAGCTGCTGCGCTATCTGATGCGCAATCCGCGGCGGGTGCTGAGCAAGACCCAGATCCTCGACCGGGTCTGGAGCTATGACTTCGGCGGCCAGGCCAATGTCGTGGAGCTGTATATCTCGTATCTGCGGCGGAAGATCGACGTGGGGCGGGCGCCGATGATTCACACCCGGCGGGGCGCGGGCTATCTGATCAAGCCGGGCGGGTAGCGGGCCGTGAGCGGGAAGCCCGCGACGGCGCCCGAGCAGCCCGACCGGCCCGAGCAATTCGACCGGCCCGAGCAATCCGAGTGGCCGGCCGGGCCCGATCAGGCCCGTCCCCAGCAGCCGCCCGCCCCGCCCGAGCGCCCGACCCACCCCGGTCCGCCGACCCCGCCGGAAGCCCCCCGGCCCCCCGCCTCCCGTCGCCGATGGTCCCTCCGGACCCGGCTCGTGGTGTCCGCGGTGGCGCTGATCGCCGTCGTCGGGGCCGTTATCGGGACGGTCACGACCATTGCGCTGCACGCCTATATGCAGGGGGAGTTGGACCGGCAGGTGCAGGATTTCGTGGTGCGTGCCCAGATGCCGCGCCCTCATGAACCGAGCCGTCCCCAGGGCAGCCTGGACTTTGTGGCGATGGCGGGTCAGCCCCTCCGCGCGGTGGGGGCGCGGGTCGGGCCCGACGGGACGGCCGAGGCCGGGGCGAAGCTGACCAACCCGACCGGCCGGCTGCCCGAGGAACGGCTGACGGACCTGACCACGGCGCAGGTCGCGGCGCTGAACAGGGTGCCGAGGGACGGCCGGTCACACACCGCGGAGCTGCCCGGACTCGGCGACTACCGGGTGGAGTCCGCCAAGGACGGCTCCCTGGTGCTCGGCCTGCCGCTCGCCTATGTGCAGAAGACCGTCGGCAGGCTCGTCCTCATCGAGGCGTGTGTGACGGCCGCCGGGCTGGCGGCGGTCGGGCTCGCGGGCTCCGCCATGGTCGGGATCGCGCTGCGGCCGCTGCGCCGGGTCGCCGCCACCGCCACCCGGGTCTCCGAACTCCCGCTCCACCAGGGCGATGTGGCGCTGCATGTCCGGGTGCCGGCGTCCGAGTCGGACGGGCGTACGGAGGTCGGGCAGGTCGGTGCGGCGCTGAACCGGATGCTGGGGCATGTCGGTTCGGCGCTCTCGGCCCGTCAGGAGAGCGAGACGCGGGTACGGCGGTTCGTCGCCGATGCCAGCCATGAGCTGCGTACCCCGCTCGCGTCGATCCGTGGATACGCCGAG
Source organism: Streptomyces sp. P9-2B-2 (assembly GCF_030406865.1). Lineage (NCBI taxonomy): Bacteria > Bacillati > Actinomycetota > Actinomycetes > Kitasatosporales > Streptomycetaceae > Streptomyces > Streptomyces sp. P9-2B-2. The sequence continues at coordinate 4,819,262 of NZ_CP129126.1, forward strand.
CTGACCCGGCGCGGGCGGGAGCAGCCGGGGCCGGAGACCCGGCATGCCCTGGGCCGGATCGAGTCGGAGGCCGAGCGGATGACGGGGCTGGTGGAGGACCTGCTCCTGCTCGCCCGGCTGGATTCCGGGCGTCCGCTCGCGTACGAGCGAATAGATCTGTCGCCGCTGGTGGTCGATGCGGTGAGCGACGCCCGGGTGGCGGGGGCCGGTCACCGGTGGCGGCTGGAGCTGCCCGATGAGCCGGCGGTGGTGTACGGGGATGCCGGGCGGCTGCACCAGATATTGGTGAACCTGCTGGCCAATGCCCGTACGCATACGCCGGAGGGGACCACGGTGACCGCCAGGGTGCGGGCCGCGACGGATGCTGCCGCCGGTGGCGACGGGGGCGTCCAGCTGGAGGTGCGGGACGACGGGCCGGGCATACCGGCGGAGCTGCTCCCGCATGTCTTCGAGCGCTTCGCCCGGGGTGATGCCTCGCGCTCGCGCGGCGCCGGGAGCACCGGGCTCGGCCTCGCCATCGTGCAGGCGGTGGTGGCCGCGCACGGCGGCACGGTCGGGGTCGGCAGTGTGCCGGGGCGGACGGTCTTCACGGTGACGCTGCCCGCACTCCCCAAAACCCAGGTCACTCCACCCGCTGCGCACTCACAGCCCCACCACAGCCGCAACACACCCCCATGACAGCAGGTTTGGCGAACGTCATGGCATGACGACGACACCGCCGCCCCGCACCCCGCTGGGCTACCTGCCTCCACGCGAGCATCTGCGGCTCGGTCAGAGCGCGACCGTCCTCGATGTGGTGATTCCCGTCCACAACGAGGAGCGCGACCTCGAACCGTGTGTGCGGCGGCTGCGTGAGCATCTCGCCCGCACCTTCCCGTACGGGTTCCGGATCACCATCGCCGACAACGCGAGCACGGACCGTACGCCGGATGTCGCCGCCCGGCTCGACGATGCGATCGACGAGGTCACGGCGGTACGGCTGGAGCAGAAGGGGCGCGGGCGGGCGCTGCGCACCGTGTGGTCGCTGTCCGAGGCGCCGGTGCTGGCCTATATGGACGTCGATCTGTCCACCGACCTCAACGCGCTGCTGCCGCTGGTGGCGCCGCTGATCTCCGGGCACTCGGATCTGGCGATCGGCTCCCGGCTCAGCCGGAGCGCACGGGTGGTGCGGGGGCCGAAGCGGGAGTTCCTCTCGCGGGTGTACAACCTCATCCTGCGGGGCTCGCTCGCGGCACGGTTCTCCGACGCGCAGTGCGGGTTCAAGGCCATTCGCGGCGATGTCGCGGAGCGGCTGCTGCCGATGGTCGAGGACACCGGGTGGTTCTTCGACACCGAGCTGCTGGTGCTCGCGGAGCGGGCCGGGCTGCGGATCCACGAGGTGCCGGTGGACTGGATCGACGATCCCCACAGCACCGTGCATATCGTGCGGACGGCCGCCGATGACCTCAAGGGCGTCTGGCGGGTGGGGCGGGCGCTGGCGACCGGCGGGCTGCCGCTGGACCGGCTGGCCCGGCCCTTCGGGGACGATCCGCGGGACCGTGAGCTGACCGGTGTGCCCGGCGGGCTGGCCCGTCAGCTGGTCGGCTTCTGTGTCGTCGGCGGGCTGAGCACACTGCTCTACCTCGCGCTCTTCTCCCTCTTCCGCCTCGGGACGGGCGCCCAACTGGCCAATGCCGCCGCCCTGTTGGTGTCGGCGCTCGCCAATACGGCCGCCAACCGGCGGCTGACCTTCGGGGTACGGGGCCGGGACCGGGCGGTCCGCCATCAGGCGCAGGGGCTGGTGGTCTTCGCCGTCGGACTGGTGCTGACCAGCGGCTCGCTCGCGGCTCTCGACGCCGCCGGGGGCACCGCCTCGCACGGCACCGAACTCGCGGTGCTGGTGGCCGCCAACCTCGCGGCCACGGTGCTGCGGTTTCTGCTCTTCCGCGCCTGGGTCTTCCCCGACCGCGAGCACCGGGACGACCTCACCGCGCCGCCGCACCCTTCGCACGACCGGAACGATCTCACCAGGAGCGCTCGATGACCCCGCACCAACGGCCCGGCACCCCGGCCCCGCCGCCGTCCGCCGCACAGGAGGGCGCCCCGGCGTCGCCCACCGCCCCCCGGACGCCCGTGGCACCGGAGCCGGCGGCCCGCTGGGAGCGGCCCGCACTGCTGGCGTTGTTGCTGGTCACGGCCGCTCTCTACCTCTGGAGCCTGTCCGCTTCCGGCTACGCCAACCAGTTCTACTCGGCCGCCGTACAGGCCGGCGGCGAGAGCTGGAAGGCATTCTTCTTCGGTTCGTCCGACGCGGCGAACTCCATCACCGTCGACAAGCCGCCCGCCGCGCTGTGGCCGATGGCGCTGTCCGTACGGCTCTTCGGGCTCAGCTCCTGGGCGATCCTGGTGCCCGAGGCGCTGATGGGCGTGGCGGTGGTCGGGGTGCTCCACGGGGCCGTACGGCGGCGGTTCGGTGCGGGCGCGGGGCTGCTCGCGGGCGGCGTGCTCGCGGTGACGCCGGTCGCCGCGCTGATGTTCCGGTTCAACAACCCCGATGCGCTGCTGTGCCTGCTGATGGTCTGCGCGATCGCCTGTGTCCTGCGCGCCCTGGCGGACGGCCGGACGAAGTGGCTGGTGCTGGCCGGGGTCTGCTTCGGGCTCGGGTTTCTCACCAAGACGCTCCAGGCGTGGCTGATCCTGCCGCCGCTCGCCGTCGTCCACGCCTGCTGTGCGCCGGTCGCGCTGCGCCGCCGGTTCGGTCAACTGCTGCTCGCCGGGCTGGCGATCGTGGTGTCCGCCGGCTGGTGGGTGGCGCTCGTCGAACTGTGGCCGGCGGCCTCCCGCCCGTACTTCGGCGGCTCGCAGCACAACAGCTTCCTGGAGCTGACCTTCGGCTACAACGGCTTCGGGCGGATCACCGGCAACGAGACCGGCAGCGTCGGCGGGGGCGGTGGCCGTCCCGGTGGCGGCGGCTGGGGGGAGACCGGCCTCACCCGGCTGTTCTCGTCCGACATGGGCGGGCAGATCTCCTGGCTGCTGCCCGCGGCGCTGATCCTGCTGGTCGCGGCCGTGACGGTGCTGTGGCGGGCGCGACGTGCGGTCGCCGCCGAACGGGCCGGTCAGCGGGCGGAGTTCCTGGTCTGGGGCGGCGCGCTGCTGATGACCTTCACGACCTTCAGCTTCATGTCCGGGATCTTCCATCAGTACTACAACATCGCACTGGCCCCGTATATCGCGGCGCTGGTCGGGATGGGCGCGGCGCTGTGGTGGCGGCGCGGCGGCCGGTCCGCCGCGCTCGTCCTGGCCGGGACGGTGGCGGTGACCGCCGGATGGTCGTTCGTGCTGCTGAACCGCTCGCCGGACTGGCTGCCCTGGCTGCGCTGGACGGTGGCGGCGCTCGGCCTCCTGGCGTCGCTGGGGCTGCTGCTGGCGGTATGGGCGGGGGCGGCGGCCCGGAAGGAGGGAGCGACGCCAGGAGGCCGAGCGCCGGTACGGGCATCGCTACGGGCGAGCCGGCGGCCGGCGGTGCTCGCGGCGGGGCTCGGGGTGGTGACGGCGCTGGCCGGGCCGGTCGCGTACACCCTCGATACGGTCAACACGCCCAAGGGCGGTTCGATCATCACGGCCGGCCCCACGGTGCAGGGCGGTAGGGGCGGTCCCGGTGGCGGCTTCCCGGGCGGCCGGATGCGGGGCCGCAACGGCGGGATGCCGGGCGCCGGCCAGGGCGGGGTAGCCGGCCAGGCCCTTCCCCCGGGCCCGGGCCAAGGTGGCCGGGGCCGGATGCCGGGCGGCACACAGGGCGCCAACCCGCCCCCGCAGCAGGCCGGCAAGCAGGGGCAGCTCCCGGCGCCGGGCGCCCGCGGGCGGCAGACCGGACGGACGGGGTTCCCCGGCGGCAGGGGCGGCTTCGGTGAGCGCGGCGCCGGCCGGATGGGCGGTCTGCTCAACGGCAGCAAGGTGAGCGACCGGGCCAAGGCGCTGCTGGAGAAGGACGCGGACGAGTACACCTGGGCCGCCGCGGCCATCGGCTCCCAGAACGCCGCGAGCTACCAACTGGCCACCGAGAAGCCGGTGATGGCGATCGGCGGCTTCAACGGGAGCGACCCGTCGCCGACCCTCGCCCGGTTCAAGGAGTACGTCGCGGCCGGGAAGATCCACTACTTCCTCGCGGGCGGGCAGGGCGGCCCCGGTGGCGGCCCCGGGAGCAGCTGGGGCGGCGCGTCGCAGATCGAGTCCTGGGTGAAGAAGAACTTCACGAAGGTCACGGTCGGCGGCGCCACCTTCTACGACCTGACGCGGCCCGGGTGACCGGGTCACTCAGGACCGTACGAAGAAGGGCTGACACGGCCGGTCCGGCCTAAGGACGCCGGGCCCCGCCCCCGGACGTTCACCCCGCCGACGTCCGTTCTCTGCACCGCCTCCCGCTCGGTCCGCTACCCCTCGACGCGAGGGCGAGCGTTCCGGATGGCCGAAAATGGAGCCTGTCCCGGCCATCCGGATCGCGGCACATGAGCGAGAGGCGCGACGCAGCATGGACAACGACTATCGGGTCAGCGACTGTCATCTCACCGGGCGGACGAACCGCACGTCCACGGGGTCGGGTCCGGGCCCGGCGGACGGGGAGGTGCAGGCGGAGCTGACGAGCTTCGTCGGGCGCCGGCGGGAGGTGGCCGGAGCGCGCCAACTGCTCACCCGTACCCGGATGGTGACGCTGACCGGGGCGGGTGGCATCGGCAAGACCCGGCTGGCGCTGCGGGTGGCCTCGGAGGTGCGGCGTTCCTTCCCCGGCGGGGTGTGGGTGGTGGACCTGGCGCCGCTGGAGGACGACGCGCTGCTCGCGCAGACGGTGCTGGCCGCGCTGGGGCTGGACCACGATTCGGCCCGGCCGCCGATGCGGACGCTGGCCGACCATCTCCAGGACCGGCGGCTGCTGCTGGTGCTGAACAACTGCGAACACCTCCTGGACGCCTGCGCGGAGCTGATCAGGACGCTGCTGGCGGCGGTGCCCGGTATGCGGGTGCTGGCCACCAGCCGGCAGGCGCTGCGGGTCGACGGTGAGTACCTGATGGTCGTCCCGCCGCTGTCGACACCTGATCCGGACGACCCGCTGCCGCCCGGGGAACTGGCCGAATACGAGGCCGTGCGGCTGTTCGCCGACCGGGCCGTGGCGGTGTACGGCGCCTTCACCCTCGGTCCGGACAACCTGCTGACGGTCGCCAGGATCTGCCAGCGGCTGGAGGGCATTCCGCTGGCCATCGAGCTGGCGGCGGCCCGGCTGCGGGTCCTCTCGCCCCGCCAGATACTCGACCGGCTCGACAACCGCTTCGAGCTGCTGACCCGCGGCAGCCGCGCGACCCTGCCCCGTTGGCAGACCCTGCGGGCGGCGATCGACTGGAGTTACGAGCTGTGCACGCCGCCCGAGCAGCGGCTGTGGGCGTGGCTGTCCGTCTTCTCCGGAGGGTTCGACCTGGAGGCGGTCGAAGAGGTCTGCGCCGGGGAGGGGATGCCCCGCGAGACGGTGCTCGATGTGGTGACCGAGCTGGTGGACAAGTCGATCCTGAGCCGCGAGGACCAGCAGGGGCAGGTGCGGTACCGGATGCTGGAGACCATCCGGCAGTACGGTCGTGCCCTCCTGGAGGACGGCGTCACCGACCTGCAGCGGGAGACCGTACGCCGCCGCCACCGCGACCACTACCAGGAACTGGCCACCCGTGCGGAGGCCGAGTGGTTCGGCCCCCGGCAGCTGGCATGGTTCGCCCGCCTGCGCCTGGAGAACGCCAACCTCCGGGCGGCGCTGGAGTTCTGTCTCGGAACGCCGGGGGAGCACCGCGCCGGGTTGCAGCTGGTCACCTCGTTGTGGAGCCACCGGCTCGGGGTGAGCGGAGTGGAGGAGCAGCGCCGCTGGCTCGGCCGGGCCCTGGCGCTGGACACCGGCCCCAGCCCCGCCCGCGCCAGGGCGCTGTGGGTCGACGGCTGGCTCGCCTTCCTGCGCGGGGACGTGGCGACCGGGCACGCCCGGCTGGCTGCCTGCCAGGAGCTCGCGGACACCCTGGGCGAGCCCGGGCCGCTCGCCGACGCGGTGCAGTTCGCCGGCCTCGCCGCGCTCTTCCAGGACGAGTTCCGCCGGGCCATACCCCTGCTGGAGGACGCCCTCGGCCGGCATCGCGCCAACGGGGATCTGGGGGCCCAGTGGGCGACGCTGTTCCTGCTCACCCTCTCCTGCTGTCTGGCCGACGATCCCCGGGCCACCCCGCTCGGCGAGGAGTGCCTGGCCCTGTGCGACACCCATGACGCGCGCTGGTCCCGTTCGTACGCGCTGTGGGCGCTCGGGCTCCAGCGCTGGCTGTCCGGGAGCACCGAGGAGGCGATCGCCCTGCTCCAGGACGGGCTGCGGGTGGAGAGTCCCACCCACAACCTCCTGGCCACGGCCCAGTGCCTGGAGGTGCTCGCCTGGGCCACCGCGCGGGACGGCAGCCCGCTGCAATCGGCCCGACTGCTCGGGGCGGCGCAGACGCTCTGGGTGTCGCTGGGGGCCGCGCTGCCCGGCCTGGGCCGCCTGCTGCACCATCACACCGAGTGCGAGCTGCGGCTGCGGAGCGCGCTCGGCGACGCGCCGTTCGACACCGCGGTACGGGACGGCGCCGGCCTCCCCCTTGACGAGGCGATCGCCTGCGCGCTCGGGGGCCCGGCCGCGGAGCCGCCGGCCGGCGCGGGCGCGCCGACGTCACTGACCCGGCGGGAGCACCAGGTCGTCGCGCTGCTCGTGGCAGGACTGACCGACAGGGAGATCGCCGCCGAGCTCGTCATCTCCGCCCGCACGGCGGAAGGGCATGTGCAGCGCATCCTGGCCAAACTCGGCTTCAGTTCCCGCACCCAGGTGGCCGTCTGGGCCGTCGCACAGGGTGCTGCGGCACCCTGACCGTCCCGCCGGGCGGCGCGGTCGGCCAGGAAACACGTACCCGTATACAGGTAGTTCTCCGCTATCCCGGTGCGGGCCGCGACGGCGATCGTGGTGCCGGTCGCCGCGTCGGGCGGCGACCCGCCCGGTCCGCCGGACGGGTCGCCCGGCTCGCCGGCACCGTCCCGCGTACGGTGGCGCGTTCCGCTGCGCGCGGGTGAGCAGGGGGAGTGGTGCCGGTCGGGTGCCCCCCCTCACCACGACGAGCAAGAAGAAGTGGGGCAGCGGACATGACTGCAGGATGGGCCGGAAGACCCGGCCGTCTGTGTGGGCGCTTGGGCACGGCGGTGGCGATCGCCTTCATGATGTGCCTCGGGCTCATCGTCACGCCGTTCGGGACGGGGCAGGCGCGGGCCGAGGGCGGGCCGGACTGTAGCCAGCCACTCCAGTGCGTGACGATCTACAGCAAGCTGGAGGCGCCCAACTGGCGGGTGCTGGACGTCGGACGGGGCTGGGGCGGCGACGGCGCCGCGAACTGGGGTCACCTCAACGTCTGGCCGAAGGGCGACCCGCCCGGCGGCAACGAGAAGTTCCAGCTGCGGGACACCGGCGACGGCAGTTTCCAGATGGTGGTCAACGACGGCGGCAAGTGCATCACCCGCGACGGCCAGAACGCCTCCTGGCTGGCCGAGACCGACTGCGCGAACGTCGACGCCCAGAAGTGGTACCTCCAGCCGACGCCCTCCGACGGCTTCATGATCCGCTCGGTCGTGGACGACACCTGCATGAATGCCCGGGGCGGGTACAGCGGGCAGAACTTCGTCTTCCACTCGAACCAGGTGGCGACCTACGGCTGCTCCTCCGGCGACCAGGCGTCCTTCTTCAGCATCCACGACCCGGCCGCCGGGGACGCGCGGGAGACCCCGGCGATGTACAGCCTCGCGGCGACCTATGCGATGACCAAGTGCGACAAGGACCAGTCGTATTGCCAGTGGGAGATCACCGACCGTTCCGAGCCCACGTACGGCACCCCGATCTGCCGCGGTCACACCGACAAGAACGAGACGGGCGGAGATCTGACGAAGGAGCTGACCCAGACCGAGACCAGTATCGAGTCCACCACGACGGGCTCGGCGATCCAGGACACCGCCGAAGTGGGCGTCACCCTGACCCTGGGCGTGAAGGACGTCTTCTCGGCGCAGGTGGGCTCGAAGTTCAGCCACTCCTGGCAGAGCAACTACGCCCGCACCACCGGTACCCAGAAGACCTGGTCGGAGAAGGTGGCCGTCACCGTTCCCACCGGCCAGTACGGCTGGGTGGAGGAGCAGCCCCGGGTCCAGGACGTGACCGGGCACTTCACCTTCGACCTGAACGGCTGGGGCCAGTGGACCTACGGGGACGACAGCAGCAACCCGGCCGTGGCCAAGATCGCCCTCGGCGGTGGCGACAAGGGGAACGGGCTGTGGGTCAGCAAGACCGGCACCAGCCTGCCGGACTACTGCTGACCGCCGGCACCCCCGACCCGACCGAAAAATAAAACGTACGGCGTATAACGCTCCCTGTACGGTGTAAGTCAACGACGCCCACCCCGTACAGGGAGCCCGTATGTCCCCCGTGGCCTCCGACGCCACCACCACACTCCAGCCGCCGGGCCGGACCGCCACCCGCTGGCTGATCCTGGCCGTCATCTGCCTCGCCCAGCTGACGGTCATCCTCGACAACACCGTCCTCAATGTCGCCATCCCCTCCCTCACCGAGGACCTGGGGGCGACCACCGCCGACGTCCAGTGGATGATCAACGCTTATTCGCTGGTCCAGTCCGGTCTGCTGCTCACCGCCGGCAATTCCGCCGACCGCTACGGCCGCAAGAGGATGCTCGCCACCGGCCTGGTGCTCTTCGGCGTCGCCTCGCTCGGCGCGGCGCTCGCCCAGTCGCCCGGCCAGCTGATCGCCGCCCGGGCCGGGATGGGGGTCGGCGGCGCGCTGCTGATGACCACCACCCTCGCCGTCGTCATGCAGATCTTCGACGACGAGGAGCGCCCCAAGGCCATCGGCATCTGGAGCTCGGTCAACTCGCTCGGGTTCGCGGCCGGGCCGCTGATCGGCGGTTCGCTGCTCGACCACTTCTGGTGGGGCTCGCTGTTCCTGGTCAATCTGCCGGTCGCCGTCGTGGCGCTGCTGGCCGTCGTCGCCCTTGTGCCCGAGTCCCGGAGTCGTGGTGGCGAACTCCCCCAAGCTCTCAACGGCGATCGAGCAGGGGGGACCCCCATGGACCTGATGGGCGCCCTGCTGTCCATGATCGGCATGGTCGGCGTGGTCTTCGCGATCATCTCCGGGCCGGTCACCGGCTGGCTGTCCGGGCGGGTGCTGATCTCCGCCGCCCTCGGCCTGGCCGGTCTCGCGGTCTTCGCGCTGTGGGAGCTGCGCGTCCCGTATCCGATGCTGGACATGCACTTCTTCCGCAACCGCCGCTTCATCGGGGCTGTCTCCGGCGGCATCCTCGTCGCCTTCGGGATGGGCGGCTCGATGTTCCTGCTCACCCAGCATCTGCAACTGGTGCTCGGCTACGGCCCGTTGGACGCCGGACTGCGGATGGCGCCGCTCGCCGTCACCGTCATACTGATCAACTTCACCGGCCTCAGCGCGCGCCTGCTGCCCCGGCTCGGCACCCCCGGAACGATCGTCTCGGGGATGTCGCTGCTCGCGGCCGGTCTCGCCGCCATCTCGCTGTTCGGTGGCGACAGCTATGGCGGCATGCTGGCCGGTCTGCTCGTGATGGGTGTCGGTGTCGCGCTCGCCATGCCGACGATGGCCAACGCCATCATGTCCGCGATCCCGCCCGCCAAGGCCGGAGTGGGGGCGGGCGTCAACGGCACGCTGATGGAGTTCGGCCAGGGGCTCGGTGTCGCCGTCCTCGGCGCGGTCCTCAATTCCCGCTTCGTCGCGCTGCTTCCGCTGGCCGCCGCGGGCGCCGGTTCGCTGCCCGCGGCGCTCGCCAGGACCCGTACGGACGCCGAACGCAGCGCCGTGCAGGACGCCTTCGCCGCCGGTATCGGCACCAGTCAGCTGGTCGGCGCGGCCGCGGTGTTCCTCGGCGGGCTGGTCGCCGCCGTGCTGCTGAGCCGGGCTGAGCGCACCGGCCGGGACCCGGAGGCGCCGGCCACGCCCGCCGGTGCGGAGCCGGCGGCCGCCGGGGCGGAATAGCATCGGCGGGTACGTGATCGTGAACGGCACGTACCGACGGCACGTATGACCAGCCGTACGTGCCGTGCACCGAAAACGACACCGACGACCACACCGAGGACGACGCCCTGACGCGGCAGACGCTCAGGGCAAGGGAGGGGCGCCATGGCAGCGACGGACGGCCGCACCGGGAAGCGGCCGAACAGCGTCTGGCTGACCGAACGCCCCCCGCTCAAGCGCAAGGCGGACCAGCCGGCCGGACTCGACCTCGACAAGATCGTCGCGGCGACGGTCCGGCTGCTGGACGCCGAGGGCCTGTCGAAATTCTCGATGCGCAGGCTCGCGGCCGAGCTCGGCGTCACCGCGATGTCCGTCTACTGGTACGTCGACACCAAGGACGACCTGCTGGAACTGGCCGTGGACGCGGTGGCCGGCGAGATGGCGCTGCCGGACGAGTCGGACACCGGCGCCGACTGGCGCGACCAGCTGCGCGCCCTCGCCGTCGGCTACCGCGACATGCTGCTGCGCCACCCCTGGGCGGCCCGGCTGCTGGGCCAGCTGATGAACATCGGCCCGCATTCGACGGCCTTCTCCAACGCCACCCAGCGGGTGATGCGGCGCAGCGGCCTGACGCCGGACCGCACCTCCGGCGCGCTGGCGTCGCTCTTCCACTTCGTCTACGGCTTCGCCACGATCCGGGCCACGCACGAGGAGCGGTGCCGGGCCGCGGGCATGACCCTCGACGACTACTTCGAGCAGGTTCTCGCCGCGCTCGCGGAGCGGCCGGAGTTCGCCGAGACGCTGGAGCTGTCCACCCGCACCGGGTACACGCGCCAGGGCCAGAGCGTCGTGGAGATGCTGGACCGGGACTTCACCTTCGCCCTCGATCTGCAGATCGCGGGGATCGAGGCGATGCGGGACCGGGCGGCGGACTGACGCCCCGCCCGGCCGTGCCCGCGGGGCCGGGTCCTCACCCCATCGGCAGGCTCTCCCCCTGCACGGCCTGGATGTCCAGCTCGACCCTGAGCGTGGTCCCGATGGCCGCGACACCGGCCGCGACGACCTGGTTGTAGTTCATCTTGAAGTCCTCGCGGCGCAGTTCCGCGGTGGCGCGGAACGCGGCGCGCACCCCGCCCCACGGGTCGGGGCCGGTGCCGAGGTAGCTCAGTTCGAGGTCCACCGGCCGAACGACACCGTGCAGCGACAGCTCACCGTGCACGGTCCAGCGGTCCGGGCCGGCCGGGGACAGGCCGGCGCTGCGGTAGGTGAGCTCCGGGTACTCCTCGACGTTCAGGAAGTCCTCGGAGCGCAGATGGCCGTCGCGCATCCCGTTGCCGGTGTCGATGGAGGCGGCCTTGATGTCCGCCTCGACCCGCGAGGCGTGCAGGTCCTCGGCGATCTCGATCCGGCCGCCGAACTCGGTGAACCGGCCGTGCACGCTGGAGATCCCCAGGTGCTGGGCGACCGCCGCCACCGTCGAGTGCATCGGGTCGATGGTCCAGACACCGGGCGGCGGCAGCTCGGCCCCGCCCTGCCGGGCCAGGACGACGCCGCCCACGTCCATCCGGCCGCTGGCCGTCACGATCGCGCTGGAGGCGACCGGTGCGTAGCCGACGGCCGTCACGATGACCGTGTACGGGCCGGCCGGCAGCGGCTCCGCGCTGCGGATGGCGCCCTCGTCGTCCGCCGCGGCCCGCAGCACCTGCGCGCCGGTCATATCGGTGACGGTCAGTACGGCGTGCTGGACCGCCCAGCCGTCCCGTGTGCGGACCTGCGCCCTCAGTCCCGCAGCTCCCGCGCCCGTCGAAGTCATTGCCTCTCCCGTTTGTTGCCTGATGGTGCCCCCTGCTCATGGGGCCCGTACGAGCCGGGCCGCGAGCGTGGGGAAGTGTCGGGTCCGGCGGCGGCGTGCAGGCCGTCCCCTGCCTGTGCGCAGCGCCGCCGCCGGAGCCCTTCGGTCCGGTCCGGGCCGCGCCTCCGCTCAACGCGCGCCCCGGACCGGAGTATTGCTCCCGGGTGAGATCCCCGGGCCCGGTTGATTTCAGTCCCCGGGGTGGGCCAGCTCGACGTCGTAACCGTCGACCCCGCGGGCATCGACCGCGAGGCCGGTGGCGACGGGCGGGTAGCCGCTCGCGATGACCGTGTAGTCACCGGCGTCCAGGTCGGTGAAGGCGTAGGCGCCGTCCTCCCCGGTCGTCGAGGTGGCCACGACATTGCCCGCCGCGTCCACCAGCGTGACCCGTGCGTCGGGCAGCGGCCGGCGCTGCGCACCGGCCCGCACGACGCCCTGCACCCGCGCGCCGGACAGCAGCTCGATCTCGATCCGCGTGGTGCCCTGGCCGCCGATCTCGACCGGCAGTGCGGCCGGGCGGTGGTTCGGGGCGTTCACGGCGACGGTGAAGGTGCCGGGCGCCAGCTCGTCGAAGGCGAAGTGGCCCTCGGCGCCGGTCTTTCCGGTGGCCAGCACCTCGCCGCGGACGTCGGTGACGACGACCATCGCCCCGTCGACCGGTGCGCCGGTGGCCGCGCTGCGGACCTGGCCGCCGAGGCCGCTGGTGCCGCTGAGCAGGATGTCGTAGGCGTGCGGCGCCTCGCCGATGACGACCGTGGAGGCCTGCGGCTGGTGGCCGTCGGCCGCGGCGATCAGCACATACGAGCCGGCGCCGGGGGCGCTGAGCGCGTACGAGCCGTTGGCCTGGGCGACCGCGCGGCCCAGCTGCCGCCCGCTGAGCGAGATCAGCGTGACCGCGGAGCGCGGTACGGGGCTGCCCTCGGCGTTGCGGACGAAGCCGTGCACCGACGGGCCGGACGGGGTGGCGTCCCCGCCGCCGGCCGAGGCGTACGCGGCCAGCGGCTGGGTGGCCGTCGCCACGGCCGGGCGTGCCCAGGTGGGCGTGTGCGCCTCGTCGTCCGGGGCCACCGGCGCGGCGCCCACCAGGGCGGGCTCCCGCTCCTCGGCCTGCGCCGGGATGACGGCCTCCGCGGAGGCGGCCGACGGAACGGCCGACGGGGTGGCCGCGGCCGGTGCGTCCTCGGAGCTCTGGGCCAGTCCGCCACGCGTCTTCAACGCGACCTCCTTGATGAACAGGGTCAAGAGGAAAGCGAGCAGCGCGCAGGGCGCCGCGTAGAGGAAGACGTCGGCGACACCGTGGCCGTAGGCGCTCTCCATGACGGTGCGCAGCGGCGCCGGGAGGGAGTCCAGGTCGGGGATGCCGCCGCCGCTGTTACCGGCGGCGTGCGCGGCGGCCTTCGCGCCCTTGGGGCCGAGCTCGGCCAGGCCGTCCTTGACGTAGTGGGTGACGCGGTTGGCGAGCACCGCACCGAGCGCCGAGACGCCGACCGCACCACCGAGGGAGCGGAAGAAGGTCACGACGGACGAGGCGGAGCCGAGGTCCTCCGGGGCCACCTGGTTCTGCGTGGCGAGCACCAGGTTCTGCATCATCATGCCGATGCCCAGGCCCATCAGCGCCATGAAGATCGCGATGTGCCAGTACTCGGTGTCGTAGCGGATGGTGCCCAGCAGGCCGAGACCCGCGGTCACCAGCGCACCACCGGTGACCAGCCAGGCCTTCCAGCGGCCGGTCTTGGTGATGACCTGGCCGGAGACGGTGGACGAGATGAACAGTCCGCCGATCATCGGGATCGTCATGACCCCGGACATCGTCGGCGACTCGCCGCGCGCCAGCTGGAAGTACTGGCTGAAGAAGACAGTTCCGGTGAACATCGCGATGCCGACGAACAGCGAGGCCACCGACGCCAGGGTGATCGTCTTGTTGCGGAACAGCCGCAACGGGATGATCGGCTCCTTGGCCTTGGTCTCCACGAAGGCGAAGATCGCGCCGAGCACGACCGCACCGCCGACCATCGCGGCGGTCTGCCACGACATCCAGTCGTACTTGTCACCGGCCAGCGTCACCCACACCAGCAGCAGCGAGACCGCCGCGCTGATGAAGAACGCGCCCGCCCAGTCGACCTTGACGCCCTCGCGCTTGACGACGGGCAGCTTCAGGGTCTTCTGGAGCACGATCAGCGCGATGACGGCGAACGGGACGCCGACGTAGAAGCACCAGCGCCAGCCGAGCCAGTCGGTGTCGGTGATGACGCCGCCGAGCAGCGGGCCGCCGACGGTGGCGACGGCGAAGGTGGCGCCGAGGTAGCCGCTGTAACGCCCGCGCTCCCGCGGGGAGATCATGGCGGCCATCACGATCTGGGCCAGGGCGGACAGCCCGCCCACGCCTATGCCCTGCACGACCCGGCAGGCGATCAGCATGCCGGTGTTCTGCGACAGCCCGGCGACGACCGAGCCCGCCACGTAAATGATCAGCGAGATCTGCACCAGCAGCTTCTTGCTGAACAGGTCGGAGAGCTTGCCCCACAGCGGGGTGGTCGCGGTCATCGCGAGCAGCGAAGCGGTGACGACCCAGGTGTAGGCGCTCTGTCCGCCGTCGAGGTCATGAATGATCTCGGGCAGCGCGTTGGAGACGATCGTCGACGACAGGATGGCGACGAACATGCCGAGCAGCAGCCCGGACAGCGCCTCCATGATCTGACGGTGCGTCATAGGGGCTCCGTCGGAGGCGTGCTGTCCGCCTCCGTGCCTGGCGTGGCCGCCCCGCACACCGGCTGGTGTGGTCGTAGCCATGTAGTTCCTTTTCATCCTGCGGGTGTACGGGTGGTGAAGTCGTGATGTGCCCGGGTACGGCAGTCGCCGAAGCTCGTGCGGAGCCTGGCGAGGAGTTCGGTGAGCTGCCCGACGTCGGCGTCGGACCAGTCGTCCAAGTACCGGGCGAGCGCGGCCGTGTAGCGCTCGGCGAGCTCCTCCAGGAGCTCCGTCCCGCTCGGGGTCAGGCGCAGCAGCCGCGACCGCTTGTCCGCCGGATCGGGCTTCCGCTCGATCCAGCCGCGCTCGGCGGCATGGGCCACGTGCCGGCTGGTCACCGACATATCGATCGCCAGCAGCTCCGCGAGCTGACTCATCCGCATCTCACCGTGCCGGTCGAGAAGGGTGAGCACCCCCGCCGAGGCGGGCGGGCACTCCTGCGGCAGCATCCGCCCCATCTCCCGCTTGACGGCGCCGATGGCACTGAGCTGCCTGGCCAGCTCCTCGTACTGACTGTGAGCTGCCACCGGCTCCTCCACGTATCCACACACATCTTTTGTTGCTTGGGGCAACCATAAGCAAGTTGGTTGCTGAAGGCAAATGATTCGTCCAGGCTTGAAGTAAAGGCAGCCAAAAGTCTCCACCGGGCATTGGTCAACGAATGAGTCAATGACCCGACGGCGACCCGCAAACCCGCAGGTCGGAGCCGGTATCGCCGGCGCCACCCAATACCGGCCGGTAACGGGACACCCCCGGACGGCCCGCCCACGCTCCCGCCCACGCGCCGTACCCGCCCCGACCTCGCTCCGTAGGCGCCTTCACGGTCGCTCCACACGCGCCCCAACGGTGCCGCTCCGCCTCCGGTTCGCTAGGGTCCTTGCCCATGGCGACCAACCCGCAGAACCAGGCCGGCGGCAACCAAGACCCGGCCGGCAGCACGCAGATGTTCCGCGCCTTCGTGGACGAGGGCGGTACCCCCCAGACCGGCGGCCGCCGCGCCCCGGCCCCCCAGCAGTCCACCGGCCCCCGCGTGGGCCTCATCGTCGGCGTCATCGTCGCCCTCCTGGTCGTCGCGGGCGCGGCGTGGCTGGCGCTGGCCTAAGCGCTTCCTCGTCGTACGGGGCCCGGCATCCACGATGCCGGGCCCCTGATCGTTCCGGTGCGCGGGTTATGTCACCCGCCCGCCCCTGCTTTCCGCGATCCGCAGCACGTCCCGCAGTGCTTCGCACGGCCTGTGGACACAGAAAGCGGAGTTCCCTGGCGGTCGCCTCCGCCGACCCGTTCAGCAACTCGGTCGTGTGCCGGAGCACCTCCTCGGCGGTGTCGAGCTGCGCGGCTTCCATGTCGTCGGCGAGTTCTGACAGATACCCGCCGCTCTCGTCAGTGGAGAGGTGGCAAGGCTTCCCGTCCGGCCCGTTCCACGGCAGCAGCCGCATCCCGTCGCTCATGAGGCGACCGCCGTCGCGCGGTGGGTCCGGCGCTTCCTCAGCCGGGGAAGAAGGCTGCGCATAGGGTTCTGCATGTCGACGCTCCTTGGTCAGCGTTGGCCGTGCCCCGGGGGTGTTGGCGCACCCGCCGGGGCTCTTTCGATGGCGAGCCTAGTGCAGTCTGGTACCCCATGGCACACCTTAGTGCCTCTCGCTTGCCATGGTGTGGCGTGCCTACCTTGTTCAGGTGATCGAATTTGCACCGGACCGGCCTCGATGGCGCCAGGTCGCCGACGTGATCCGCCAGCGCATCGCCGACGGCACGTACCAGCCCGGCACCCGCGTCCCGTCAGTGGTCGAGATGCTGGAGGAATTCGGCATCGCCACGACCACGGGGCAGAAGGTGCACCGCGGGCTGCGTGCCGAGGGGCTGATCTACACCGAACCCGGCATGGGGTCGTTCGTCGCGAAGAACGCCGCTGACATCCTCAAAGCGGCGGCCCGGCCTGCCGACGACTCCTGACGCCGTGGAGTTCGACCCGACAGCGCCCAAGTGGACGCAGATTGCCGACGTGATCCGTGCGCGGATCGCGGACGGTACGTACCCATCCCGCCAGCTCATTTCTGAGGTGCGGATGGAGCAGGAGTTTGGCGTCGCGCGAATGACCGTCCGCAAGGTCACCGCTGCCCTCCGGGAAGAAGGGCTCATCGTCACCACGCCTGGCATGGGGTCTTTCGTCACGCAGCGGCGGCCGGAAGTCTGACGCTGCTCAGCCCTCAGCCCGTGGCCACCAACCGCTCCGCCGCCCGGTGCGCCGTGTCCAGTACGCTGCCCAGCTCCCCGTACAGCAGTTGCCCGTGGCGCTTGACCGGCCGCCCGTCCACCAGGACCGTGTCGATGTTCCCGGGGTGGGCGGCGGTCACCACGGCGCCGATCGGGTCGTGGGCGACCGGGGCGAGGTTGAGGGCGTCGGCGCGCAGCAGGACGAGGTCGGCGCGTTTGCCGATGCCGAGTGAGCCCACCTCGTCGGCCAGGCCGAGGGCCGCGGCGCCCTCCGCGGTGGCCATCCGCAGGACATCGGCCGCCTTGACCGTGGGCGCGTCGGCCTCGCCGTCGCCGTTGCCGTCGAAGTGACTGCTCATCAGGGCGGCGCGCATCTGGGAGAACATGTCGCCCGGCGCCGAGGTGACCGCGTCCGCGCCCAGCCCCGTCGGGATGCCGGCCCGACGCAGCCGGCCCGCCATCGGTGCGCCGAACCGCATCGAGGCCTCGATCGCCGGCGTGATCGCCACCGCGCCGCCGGACTCGGCGATCAGCCGCAGCTCGGAGTCGGGCAGTGAATTGCCGTGTACGTAGAGGGTGCCGGCGGTGAGCAGCCCCTGCTCCTGGAGGGCGGCGATCGGCCGCATCGCCACCGGCCCGGCGGTCACATGCACGGCGATCGGCAGCCCCAGCTCACGGGCGAGCAGCCAGTCCTCCCGCACGGTCTCCGGCGGGGCGAAGGAGGGGCCGACGGGGGCCAGCGCCATCGTGAGCAGGGCCTCGCGCGACGGGAAGTACTTCGTGCGGACGTCCCGCACCCAGTCGGCCCGTCGGGCGGTGTCGTCGAAGACGGGGTAGCCGTAGCCGAAGACGGCGCGGATACCGGCCTCCTCCAGCGCCTCGACGGCCGCCGCGCTGTGCTCCGGCGTGTACTGGACGTGCGAGAAGTCCTGCACGGTGGTGACGCCGGTGTCCAGGCACTCCAGCGCGCCGAGGAGGTTGCCGGTGTACACATCGGCGGGTGTGAAGCGGCCGGAGAGGTCGCCGAGGATCCGGCCGAGATAGCTGTCGAGGCTCTCGTCGACCGCGGCGGACCGCAGCACGGCCTGCCACACGTGCCGGTGGGTGTCGACGAATCCCGGCAGCACGATCAGCGCGCGGGCGTCGATCACTTCCAGGCCGGTATCGGTCTCGTCGAAGGGCAGCCCGCGGCCCACGGCGGCGATTCGGCCCTCCTCGACGAGGACATCGGTGTGCGGGTGGACGACGGGGTGGGGGGCGGTGTCGATGACCAGGCCGCCGCGCAGAAGCAGGCGCGGTGAGTGATGGCGCTCGATTCCCATGGCAAGTCACCCTCTACACGTTCGGAAGAAAGCTTTATAGAAAGCTATCATGATGCTGATCTATCCTGCCGACGTGACCGCACCACCCGGACCGCGCCCTGATCCCGTCGACGCGCTGATGGACGCCTGGCACACCGAGCTGCCGGACGTGCTCCGCCCGACGACGGAACTCTCGAAGCGCATAGCCCAGCTCGCCCGCGCCCTGGATCAGGCCACCCGTGGCGTGCTGCCCGAACTCGGCCTGACCGTCGCCGAGTTCGACATCCTGGTCGCCCTGCGCCGGGCGGGCGAGCCGTACCGTATGAAGCCGAACGAACTGGCCCGCGCCCTGCTGCTGTCCTCCGGCGGCATCAGCAACGTCGTCAACCACCTCGCCGAGCGTGGCTTCGTCCGCCGCGAGCCCTCGCCGGACGACGGCCGAAGCACCATGATCAGCCTGACGCCGGACGGGGTGCGGACGGCCGAGCGCGCCGTCCGCACCAACGCCGACGCGCATGAGGCCGTCTTCGCCGAGGCGTCCCCCACGGTCGTGGACGCGGCCACCCGGGCCCTGCGCGACGTGGACATACGCCACAGTCCCGCCCCGCGCCCGATACGGACCGGACGGAATCCCAGCCGCTCCTGAGGCCGCGGCCCACGGCGCGGCGACGGGCCCCGGACCGCGGCGGGCCCCGGACCGCGGCGGGCCCGGGGCTCCGATACACCCGCGGAAACTGGCCGGGAAGGCGCCTCAGGCCTGGTCGGCCGCCGCCTGGAGCGCCGCGATATCGATCTTCTTCATGCCGAACATGGCCTTCATGGCACGGGCCGCCCGCTCCTGGTCCGGATCGTTGAGCAGCTCCGTCATACCGCCGGGCGCCACCTGCCAGGACAGCCCGTACTTGTCCTTCAGCCAGCCGCAGGGACCCTCTTCGCCGCCCTCGGAGAGCTTGGCCCAGTAGTAGTCGATCTCGTCCTGGTCGGCGCAGGTGATCATCAGGGAGATGGCCTCGGTGAAGGTGAACTCCGGGCCACCGTTGATCGCGAGGTACTCCTGGCCGTCGAGCTGGAACTCCACCGTCAGTACGGTGCCGGCCTCCCGCGGGCCCGCCGCGTTGTAATACGTGACGTCGGTGATCTTCGAGTTCGGGAACACCGAGCAGTAGAACTCGGCGGCTTCCTTGCCTTGGGTGTCGAACCAGAGGTTGGGGGTGATCTTGGGCATGGTCTCTCCCTGGGACGGTTCGCGGCCGGTGGCTGCGTCTGTGCCTCTATAGACCGTCGCACCGCTGGGAACTCATCGCTATCCAGGGAGAGGTTTCCCCGCGCTGATGGGGGAACGGCGCGGCCCGCCCGGCCGCGGGACCCGGCACCCCTGCCCAGCTCCCTCACTTCCAGGTGAAGGCCACATCCTTCGTCTCGATGTGCATGCCCGCCGGCACCCGCCAGCCGTCCACACACACCCGCCAGCTGCCGGTCTTCTTCTTCCCCGGCGCCAGCGGCAGCGGCAGCTTGTGGGTGGAGTGGAGGGTGGCCCAGTCGATGCCGAGGCCGCCGATGATGTGTGTCCCGAAGGTGACCGTGCCGGACGTGACGGGCCGGTCACCGGTGTTGAGGAACTCCAGGGTGACCCGCTCGCACCAGCGGACGTCGGTACCGGACCGGCCGGGCACACCGATCAGCAGGCCGTCGGGGGTGTCCGGGCCGCCCGGGAGGGTGGGGGAGGGCGGTTCGGGGGCGGGGGTGCCGTGCGGCGGGGTGGGATGGCCGGGGCGCGAGGGGGAGTTGGGGGAGCCCGGTGACGTCGGGGGCGTGGTGGCGCCCCCGTGGCCGGGGTGGGCTCCTGTGGTGGGCGCCGATGAGCCGTGCCGGGCACCGGACGCACCGGGGCTGCCGGAGAGCCGTGCGCCGTCGGCCGTGTCCTCCTTGCCGGAGCCCTCGGACGCCCCCGTACCGGCCCGCCCGGACTCCATGCCGCCACCGCTGCCGTCTTTGCCGCCGTTCCGCGTCTGGCTCCCGTCGCCGTCCAGAGGCGTCAGCTGGACGCCGTCCCGGGGCGGTACGGCGTGTGTCGGCACCCGGCCGTCGCCGGGACCGGCCGCACCCACCGCGGCATGGCCCGCACCGGCCGCGCTCCCGCAGCCGGTCAGCAGGACACCCAGACACAGCACGGCCGCAGAAGCGGAGGCCACAGTCGTCGTCCGTCGCATCGGGGCAGTGTTGCTGACAGTGCGTCAGATGTACAGGTGCCGGACGCCGGGGTGCGGAAGGTGGGTCGATAGCCGCCATTGCCGGGGCGTCAGCTGCCACTTGGGGGTACGGCGTCGACGTCGTCGGCCGGCGGACAGCACGTACGGCGGACGGGCGGCTGCGGCCCGTATCAAGTCCCGTTTCGACGGGGCACGTGCAAAGTCCCTGAGGGTATGACGGGGGAGCCGTCCTCCTGGCTCCTCTTGTGACTGTCCGCCGAGCGGCACGAAGCGCCGTACAGCCCCCCGGCGGACCGTTCCTCAGTCGGAGATGAGGCCCTCGCGCAGCTGTGCCAGGGTGCGGGTGAGCAGCCGGGAGACATGCATCTGGGAGATGCCGACCTCCTCGCCGATCTGGGACTGCGTCATGTTGGCGAAGAAGCGCAGCATGATGATCTGGCGCTCGCGGGCCGGGAGTTTGGCCAGCAGCGGCTTGAGGGACTCGCGGTACTCCACGCCCTCCAGGGCGGTGTCCTCGTAGCCGAGGCGGTCCGCGAGGGAGCCCTCACCGCCGTCGTCCTCGGGGGAGGGGGAGTCGAGCGAGGAGGCGGTGTAGGCGTTGCCGACGGCGAGACCGTCGACCACGTCCTCCTCCGACACCCCCAGGCACAGGGCCAGTTCGGGAACGGTCGGGGAGCGGTCCAGCTTCTGGGAGAGCTCGTCACTGGCCTTGGTGAGGGCGAGCCGGAGCTCCTGGAGGCGGCGCGGGACCCGCACCGACCACGAGGTGTCGCGGAAGAACCGCTTGATCTCGCCGACCACGGTAGGCATCGCGAACGTCGGGAATTCCACGCCGCGTTCGCAATCGAAACGGTCGATCGCCTTGATCAGACCGATCGTGCCGACCTGGACGATGTCCTCCATCGGCTCGTTGCGGCTGCGGAACCGGGCCGCCGCATAGCGGACCAGCGGGAGGTTCAGCTCGATGAGCGTGTCGCGTACGTACGTACGCTCCGCGCAGTCCTTGTCGAGCGAGGCCAGCCGCAGGAACAGGGAGCGGGAGAGCGTGCGGGTGTTGATGGCGTCGTCGTCATGCACGTGCGGTGCGGGCGCGGGAATCGCGGGAAGCACCTTCGAGCTGCCCAGTTCTACGGACATGCCACCCCCTTGAGGTCGCGGTCGGGTCGCTGCGGCGTCCTCGGACCGGGGTGGACCGAGGAGTGATGCCTCCACCTGAATACCGGAGGCAGCGCCGCGGCAAACGCGGTTCCAGCAGAATGTCACATGTCGGCAACACGCTGTAGCGCCATGTCGACATATCTGTGCCGGATCGGGTCGCTCGTCCCGGCTACGCGTCGATCCTGTTTGCGGATCGCAGCCGAGCGAAGCTCCGCGACAGTAGCCGCGAGACATGCATCTGCGACACCCCTAGTTCCGCACTGATCTGTGACTGCGTCAGATTGCTGTAGTAACGCAGCAGAAGGATCCGCTGCTCGCGCTCCGGCAGCTGGACCAGGAGATGCCGTACGAGGTCCCGGTGCTCGACGCCGGCCAGCTCCGGGTCCTCGTATCCGAGGCGGTCGAGCAGACCGGGCAGGCCGTCGCCCTCCTGTGCGGCCTCCAGTGAGGTGGCGTGATACGAACGGCCCGCCTCCAGGCAGGCCAGTACCTCGTCCTCGCCGATCTTCAGTCGCTCGGCGATCTCGGCGGTGGTGGGGGAGCGGCCGTGCAGCACCGTCAGGTCCTCGGTCGCGCCGTTGACCTGGACCCAGAGCTCGTGGAGACGGCGTGGCACATGGACCGTGCGGACATTGTCTCGAAAGTAGCGTTTGATCTCGCCGACGACGGTAGGCATCGCGAAGGTGGGGAACTGGACGCCGCGGTCCGGATCGAACCGGTCGATCGCGTTGATCAGGCCGATGGTGCCGACCTGGATGACGTCCTCCATCGGCTCATTGCGGCTGCGGAAGCGCGCCGCGGCATAGCGGACCAGCGGCAGATTGGCCTCGATCAGGGCGGCGCGGACCCGGGTGTGCTCCGGGGTGCCGGGGTCGAGGTCCGTCAGCTCCGCGAACAGCACCTGCGTGAGCGCCCGCGTGTCCGCGCTTCGGCTCTCGCGGGATGGAGCCTTGGGCGCAGTACGGGCCGTCACGGTCACGCCACCCTTCACAGTGCATGTATCCGGCAAAAGCGGTCATAGCATCACAAGACATGTGCACTGTGTGCAAGCACCTCATAACGCCGTGTTGAACAGAGAGTTGAGTGGCTGCGGGGTGGCGTGAGGCGGGTGGGTGGTAGGCGGTCGGGGCCGGGGTACGGCAAAGCCCCCCACCCACGAGGGGTGAGGGGCTCGGCGGAGCGGGCCGGGGGAGTGCCGCGGCTCAGAATTCGTAGTCGGCGATCACCCAGGTGGCGAATTCACGCCACTGGGCAGCGGCCGCCTGGTGGGCCGGGTGCTCGATATAGCGCTTGAGGGCGTCCTTGTCGGCCACCGCCGAGTTGATCGCGTAGTCGTAGGCGATCGGCCGGTCGGTGATGTTCCAGGCGCACTCCCAGAACGCCAGCTCCGGAATCTCGCCCTCCAGCGCCGCGAACGCGCGGACGCCGGCCTGCACCCGCTCCTCGTCGCGGGAGACACCTTCATTGAGCTTGAACAGGACCAGGTGGCGGATCACGGGAGCCTCCGTGCGGCGGACGGGGCGCAGCCGGTCCGGTCGTCGGGCGGGCTGGGCCGGGGCTGGGGCACCGGCCGACCGTGGGCCGGCCCGGTCGCGGGCGGCCCCCAGGGTTCGCCGGCCGGGGCGGGCGGTCCCTACTTGATCAGCTGGGTCATGAACTCGCCGACGCCCTGAGCGGCGGACGAGATGCCCTCGAAGCCTATCTGCACCATCTCGGCGGCCCGCTGCGGGGAGGTGATGATCGTGTACAGCACGAAGACAATGATCATGTACAACGCGATCTTCTTCGCCTGCGCCATCAGTCCCGTCTCCCCTACGCAGGCCCCCACGGCGGTGCCTGCACTTCCCGGTTGCAGTCGGGCGAGTGTAACCACAGGTGTTCGATCTCGGGAGCCGAGGTTGCGGGCCGAGTGCGTCCGCTCCAGCCCGGCACTGATCCGGACTTTATGGACCAAAGGCCCACCAAAGCGGGCCCTTCGCCTGCCTGTTGGGACGGCTCCCGGGAGGCACCCTGAGAGACGTGGGCCGGTGATCCTGGCAGGAATCCCGGCCCCTGGACCGGAGCCTCGCTGCGGGGTTCACGTCACGACCGCCCCCCGGACAGTGGCGTGGACTCGAGGTGTGGTCCTTCTCGGGAGGACGCGGCCGTCCGCGAACGCCGCTTCCCCTGGACGGGAGCCCTGTCGCCGAGCCGCCCCTGGTGACCACGGGGGAAACCAGGAAAAGCCCGGCGGCGGGGCTCCCGTCGTGTACGGCGACAGGCGCCGGGCCGCGGCACATAATGGCGGGACGCTCGTCCCAAGGGGGAACCGAAGATGCCCATGAACTCCGCCTCACCCGCGCCCGATTCGTCGTACCGAGCCGCCCGGACCGCCCGGAGCGGTGCCCGCCCGCCCCTGACGCGGCGGCGGTCGGCCATCGTGCTGGCCCTGCTGGCCGGTCTGCTGGCCGCGGCCATCGCACCGGCAGCCGCGGCCGGCACGGGGGACACCACCCGCCCGGTCGCCGCCGCGAGCGCTCCGAGCCGGGGCGCAGACGCCTCCGTACGGCTCGCCGCCGCTCCCGCGCAGCCCGTCTCGTTCCGCCACCACCGGGCACACCACGCGCCGCACTTCACGACGGTGTCCAAGTCCAAGGTGTCGAAGTGGAAGAAGAAGGCGAAGAAGAAGGGCAGCTTCTTCAAGAAGCTCGGCATCGTGCTGATCGTGCTGTTCGTCGTCTTCCTGGTGCTGGTGATCGTGGCGATCTGGCTGCTCGTGCGCTTCGTCCGCTCGCGCACCAGGCGCAGCGCCCAGTAGACGCCCGCCCGGCCACCCCGGCTCAGCGGCGCGCCCGTCCCGGCGGGCGCGCCGCTTTTCTGTGGCGAGATCTCTGTGGCGGGTGCGTGGCGCGGAACCTGCGCTTCGGCCGGGCGCGGAACCCGCGCCGCGCCGTCGGTCCTCGCGGCCGCCGGACATGACAAAGGCCCCGATCCTGGTGGGGATCGGGGCCTTCGCCCTCAGAGCGGTAGCGGTGGGATTTGAACCCACGGAGGAGTTGCCCCCTCACGCGCTTTCGAGGCGCGCTCCTTCGGCCGCTCGGACACGCTACCGAGAGAGAGCTTAGCCCAAGGGTGGCCGTGCGCCGAAATCGGATTCCGGGCGGCGGCCGCCACGGGCTCCGGACGCCGGTCAGCGCTCGCGGAAGAAGTCGGTGAGCAGGGCCGCACACTCGGCTTCGAGGACGCCGGTGATGACTTCGGGGCGGTGGTTGAGACGCCGGTCACGGATGACGTCCCAGAGGGAGCCGGCCGCCCCGGCCTTCGCGTCGCGGGCGCCGTAGACGACGCGGTCGATCCGGGAGAGCACGATCGCCCCGGCGCACATCGTGCACGGTTCGAGGGTGACGACCAGCGTGCAGTCGGTCAGCCGCCACTTTCCGAGGGCCCGGGCCGCGGCGCGCAGCGCGAGGACCTCGGCGTGGGCGGTCGGGTCGCCGGTGGCCTCGCGTTCGTTGTGGCCGGCGCCCAGGACCGTGCCGTCCGCGGACAGCACGATGGCGCCCACCGGGACGTCACCGGTCCCGGGGGCGCGGGCGGCCTCGCCCAGCGCCTGCCGCATCGCCGCGGTCCAGGGATCGCGCAGCGGGTCGGGCGGGGGGGAGGGAAGAGAGGCGGATGGGGGGACGGTCATGTCCCCAGTGTCGGGGACGTGACCGGGGCGGGGCCGCAGGCCCCGGGGCAGGAGTCCGGCCGGGCCGGCTCAGCGCACGGCTTCGAGGACTTCCGTGCAGCCCAGCGAGTCCGCGATGGTGCTCAGCGCATCACCGTTGAGGGCCAGCAGTTCCTTGTCGCTGACCCCCAGGTCGGCCAGCAGGGCGGAATCGCCGAGCGGGCCGTGCGGCGGGCCGTCCGAGCCGTTCACCGCCTCCAGGGGGTCGTCGTCCACGTTGTTGTCCGATTCGGGTTCGCCGTCCTCCGTGCCGTCCAGGTCGAGGCTGTCGAGGTCGTCGGTCGCGTCGTCCTCGTCGCGGCCGAGCAGCTCGTCGGTCAGCATGGCGCCGTACGAGCTTCTGGCGGCGATGGCGGCGTTGGAGAGGAAGACCCGCGGGTCTTCCTCGCCGTCCACCCGGATGACGCCGAACCAGGCGTCCTCCTGCTCGATGAAGGCCACCACCGTGTCGTCGTCGACCGCCGCCTCTCGGGCCAGATCGGCCAGATCGGTCAGCGTCTCCACATCGTCGAGCTCCGTATCGCTCGCTTCCCACCCGTCTTCGGTGCGCGCGAGCAGTGCGGCGAAGTACACCGTGACTCTCCCACTGGTCATGAGGCGTGCCGGGCCGGGCGGGGCGGCGCTGCACGCCGTTGGTCCCGCCCCTTCGGAATCGTGGCAGAAACAACGCGTTCGCGCGGGGTCTTCGGCGCTGCGTCGTGCGGAGGTTGTGAGAGATGTCGCTCACGTGCCGCAGCGCGAGCGGGGGCGTGAAGGCGTTCCGCTACCGGCGCACAGGGCTCCGCTACCAGCGGAATGTGCGCATCCGCACGGCCTGGCGCATCCGCTCGGCCCGCGCGCGGCGTGGCTGGACGCGGTCCCGCAACTCCTTGGCCTCGTGCAGTTCCCGCAGAAATTGTGCACGGCGCCGTCGGCGCGCCGCTTCGTTCCCGGCGTCCGGGGACGGGCCCTGGCTACCGGAGACGGCGTCGTTCGTGTCATCGGTCCGCTTACGGTCGGGCACACGCACACCACCTCGGGCGAGCTCCTCGCCCGAGGACGGAACGGCCAATCGGGCGTACGTGCCCCCTTTCCCTCCTTTCAGTGGTTTGATGCCGGCCACCTCGCACGGCCGCCTGCTGCCGCCGGGCACTGCACGGCGGGCGCCGGGGCCTTCCGGCTCGGTTAGTGTCGATGTCATGCGGATCCACGTCGTCGACCACCCGCTGGTGGCGCACAAACTCACCACTCTGCGCGACAAGCGCACCGACTCCCCCACGTTCCGGCGGCTCGCCGACGAGCTGGTCACCCTGCTCGCGTACGAGGCCACCCGCGATGTGCGCACCGAGCGGGTCGACATCGAGACGCCGGTGACGGCGACCACCGGTGTGCGGCTCTCGCACCCGCGCCCCCTGGTCGTGCCGATCCTGCGGGCCGGTCTGGGCATGCTGGACGGCATGGTCCGGCTGCTGCCCACCGCCGAGGTCGGCTTCATGGGCATGGTCCGCAACGAGGAGACCTACGAGGCGCACACCTACGCCACGCGGATGCCCGACGACCTCTCGGGCCGTCAGGTGTACGTCGTCGACCCGATGCTCGCCACCGGCGGCACGCTGGTCGCGGCGATCCGTGAGCTGATCCAGCGCGGTGCGGACGATGTCACCGCGATCTGCCTGCTGGCCGCGCCGGAAGGCGTCGAGGTCATGGAGAAGGAGCTGGCCGGGGCGCCGGTGACGGTGGTCACCGCGGCGGTCGACGAGCGGCTGAACGAGGCGCGTTACATCGTGCCGGGCCTCGGCGACGCGGGCGACCGGATGTACGGCACGGCCGGCTGACCGGACCCGCCTTTCCCACCTGATCATTGTTCGGGCCCTGCACCACGGTTGGTGCAGGGCCCTTGCTATGCGGTCAGCACTTGGCGTCGCCGGCGGCGGGGGCCGGGGACGGATGGGTCAGCACGGAGAGGGACTTGGTCGCGGCCTGCTGGGTGGCCAGCGCCTTGAAGGTGTCGCCGATGATCAGGTCGAGCTCGGCGCCCTTGCGGTCGTCGGTCTTCTGCTGGGCGCCGGCGAGCTGGGTGGCGAGCACCTTCAGCGGGCCGTCGGCCGCCCTGGGGCCGAGCAGTATTCCGGCGCCCTTGATCTTCTTGTCGTAGGCGGCGGGGGCGTTGCCCACCTTGCCGATCTTGAAGCCGCGCTTCTGGAGTTCGTCGGCGGTGCGCTTGGCGAGGCCGGAGCGCGGGGTGGCGTTGAAGACATTGACGGTCAGGGTGCCGGGCGCGGGCAGCTTCCGGGCGGCGGTCTTCGCCTGGGCGGCTTCCGTCTTGGCGCCGTCCTGGCAGTGCTGTTTGTCCTGGGCGGCGTGGGCGGTACCCGCCCGGCCGCCGAAGACGTCGATGAGCTGCAAGGTGCCCCAGCCGGCCAGGCCGAGGGCGCAGGCGGCGGCGACGAGGGTGAGAACGATCCGGCGACGGTGGCGGGGACGGCGCATCCGCGGATACCTGTCGCCCGTGATGCGGTACTTCCTACCGCCCATGCCTGGGGGCGTCAGCATGCTCATGGGCGCAGCGTAGTGCGGGCGGCGGTCCGTGCCTACTAGATGATCAACGCGTCGTGCGAGACCCAACCCAAAAGGGTCAATTCGGGCGGGGTGGGTTGGGTGGTGTCAGGCGGGTAAGGGCGATTTCCGGCCTGTTGGGCGGCGAGCGGGCCGGGCGTCAGCCCAGTTCGAGCACGCGCGCGTGCAGCACCTGGCGCTGCTGAAGGGCCGCGCGCACCGCGCGGTGCAGCCCGTCCTCCAGATAGAGGTCGCCCTCCCACTTCACGACATGCGCGAAGAGGTCGCCGTAGAACGTGGAGTCCTCGGCGAGCAGCGTTTCGAGATCGAGCTGCTGCTTGGTCGTCACCAACTGGTCGAGGCGTACCGGGCGCGGAGCGACGTCCGCCCACTGGCGGGTGCTCTCCCGGCCGTGGTCCGGGTACGGCCGGCCGTTTCCGATGCGCTTGAAGATCACACGGAAAGCCTACCGGGCGAGCGGCATCGGGCGCAGCCATGCCGCAGCAGTGCAAAAGGATCATTGGCGGCAAAGTTGGATCTTTGGGGAGCGGAGGCCTCGCAGATATGGCCGGATGCGACCCGAACGGCCTACCGCGGCGGGCGCCGGAGCACGGGACGGGTCCGGGCGTCACCACTTCCTGATGGCCGCCAGGCTCGACTGCCAGTAGGTGACCTGGGCGGTGTGCGGGTCGACATGGACCGGGGCGCGGCCGTCCAGACCGACCTGGGTGGGGGTGGCCCGGGCCGACAGGGCGACGCCGAACTGGGAGATCTTTCCGCCCCGGTGGTGCGAGCCGTCCGGCCCGTGGGCGGCGGAGGTGGTGATCAGGGCGTACGCGGTCCGGTTGGGCGCCAGCGAGACCACGCCCGGCGGTGCGCTGGCGCCGATCGCCGGGAGCGGGGCCCGCCGGTCGTCGCCGAAGTGCAGCAGGGGGTAGGGCTGGGCGGCGAAAGTGCAGGGCCGGTCGGAGAAGTTGGTGACCGTCAGCAGCATGCGGTGTGCCCGCCGGGGCATCGCGCCGGCCTGGAACTTGAGCATCTCGGGGGTGCAGGCGGCCCGGCCGTCCGGGCCGGTGGGCGGGGCGCCGCCGTCGTGCGAGGGCGGGACGGGAGCCGGCGACACGGCCGTGACGGAGCCCCCGGCTTTGTGGCCGGTGCCGTCGTGGCAGCCGGCGGTCAGGGCCAGGGTGGCGGTGACGAGGAGAGCTGCGGCGGCGGCCCGGCGGATGGTGGCGAGGGCGGTGATGGGCATGGGTGCTCCCCGGACGGTGGCGTGTATACGACCTTCGGCGGGGGTGCTGGCGATCCACTAACGCACGGCTAACGCCTGCGGGGCTGCCCCCGGCGGGGTGTCCGCCGCCCCCGGGACCTGACGAAAGTCGGGGGTCGTCCCTGCCGAACGGCAGCGGCGCCGAGGGGGTCGCCGCTCCTAGCGTCCCGGTACGCGGTAAGCGAGGCGTACGGGGAGAGGAGAGCGGTGTGCTCGGCATACGGGAGCGCGGGGGAGCGGGAGCGGGTGCAGGGGGAGGGGAAGCCCCGGGGAGGGGGCCGGAAGAAGGGGCGCGGAGGGCGCGGCCGGCCGGGCGGTGGCTGTGGGGAGTGGGTACCGCGCTGCTGCTGCTCGCCGTGCACAGCAACTGGCATCTCGCGGCGGCCGCCTGGCTGTTTCCGGTCTTTCTGCTGCGCTACGCCCGGCTGCGGCCGGCCCGGCACGGGCTGCCGCGGGTCGGATACGCGCTGGGGCTGGCCCAGTTGGCGTGGCTGATCTCGACCGGGATGGTGTTCGTGCCGTCCGTAGTGGCGGTGTTCGCGGTGCTCGCCCTGGTGCAGACGCTGCCGTTCGCCGCCGACCGGCTGGTCGCGGCGCGCACCGGCTCGGTGTGCTCGACGCTGGTCTTTCCGGTGGTGCTGGTCTGCGGGGAGTATCTCTTCACGCGGCTGGCCGACTTCGGCGATTACGGGGCGCTCGGCTTCACCCAGCACGGCTTTCTGCCGCTGGTCCAACTCGCCTCCGTCACCGGTGTGTACGGCGTCAGCTTCGTGGTGGCGTGGACGGCCTCGGTCGCGCACTGGGCATGGCGGCGCGGATTCCGGTGGCGGGAGATCCGGCGCGGCGCGCTGGTGTGGGCCGCGGTGCTGGCGCTGGTGCTGGGCGCCGGTGGCGTACGGCTGGTGTGCTGTGCGCCGACGACGGAGACCGTACGGGTCGCGGGTATCAGCGCCGGCCGTGCCGCGGAACGGGCCACTGAACGGGCGCTGCACCAGGCCGGGGAGGAGCTGTGGCGGCCGCGGAATCTGGTGCGGGCCGATCCGCGGCGGGTGCGGGCCGCGCTGGCGCCGGTGACCGACGAGCTGGTGGCGGCCACCGACCGGGAGGCGCGGGCCGGGGCGCGGATCGTGGTGTGGCCGGAGACCCAGGCGCGGGTGCTGTCGGACGACCGGCAGCGGCTGCTCGGCCGGGTCGCCGGGATCGCCCGCAAGCGCCAGGTCTACGTCAACACCGCCTTCGCCCTCTCCACTCCGCGGCCGCCCTATGTGCGCAATGTCGCCGCCCTGGTGACACCGGAGGGGAAGGTCGCCTGGACCTACGACAAGACGCACCCCACCCCGATGGAGCCGATGACGCCCGGCAAGGGGGCGGTACCCGTCACCGGCTCGCCGTACGGGCGGCTGGCGACGGTGATCTGCTACGACGCCGACTTCCCCGGGCTGATGCGGCGGGCGGCGGACCAGGGCACCGCACTGATCATGGTGCCCGCCAACGACTGGGCGGGCTTCGAGTCGCTGCACGCGCAGCGGGCCGTCTTCCGGTCCGTCGAGTACGGCTACGCCATGGTCCGGCAGTCCGTGCACGGTGTCGCCACCGCGGTGGACCACCAGGGCCGTATCCGCGGCCGCGCGGACTACTTCACCGCGGACCGGCAGACGCTGATCGCCGAGGTGCCGGTGCAGCCGCGGACGGACACCCTCTACAGCCGGACCGGTGATCTGTTCGCGCTGCTGTGCACCGGCGGGACGCTGCTGGTCGCGGCGCTCGGGGTGCGGGGGTGGCGGGCCCGGGCCGGTGCTCCCGGGGCCGGTGGCGAGCGTCCGTAACCCCCTCAACTCGCGGACGCCGTAGGGGCGGTGCTCCGGTCGCCGCCTTCCGGGGTGGGGGTGGGTGACGGGGGTGTGGAGGGCGGCTGGTTGGTCCCGGAGGGCCGGCCGTCCGGGCGGTCGGACGGCTGGGGCGTGGCGGGGGGCGTGGGGGTGTCCCGCGGCGGCCGGGAGGGGGGCGGCGAGCCGGAGGGGCCGGGGGGCCGGTGGCTGCCCGGCCGCGACGCGCTCGGCGACGGCGTGGTGTTCGGCTCCGTAGGCGTCGGGTCCGGTGACGGGTCGACGGAGTGCGGTGGCCGGGCGGGCAGCGGCCGGTCCGGCGGGCCGTCGGGGGCGGTCGCCAGATAGCCGAGTGCGACGGCGGCGGCTGCGGCGGCCGCTGCCAGCGGCAGCCCGAAACGGCGCAGCCAGGGCCGCGGCGGACCGAGCAGGCCGCGGCGCGGTGTGGGGCGCGGGGGCGCGGCGGGCCGCAGATCCCGGATGGCGATGCTCTCGGCGCGGGCCGCGAAGGCCCGGCGCAGCCGGTCCTCCACGGGGCGCCCGGACACCGTGCCGTCGAGGCCGGGTCCGGGGCCGACACCGCCCGCGCCGCCCCCACCGTCACCCGGGCGGTCCTCCGGGGCGTCTCCGGTGCGGCCGTATCCCGTGCCGGGGCCGTTCATGACCGCGCCTCCAAGATCTTCTCCAGCGAGTCCAGGGCGCGGCTGGCGAGGGACTTCACCGCGCCGCGGCTGATGCCCAGTGTCGTCGCGATCTGCGCCTCCGTCAGATCGCCCCAGTAGCGCAGCACGAGCACCTCCCGGCGGCGGGCGGTCAGCCCGCTGAGCGCGGCGAACACCTCCCGGTGCTCCTCGTCCAGCACGATCCGCTCCTCGGCGGACGGCGCGTCCGCCTCGTACGGCGGGGTGTAGTTGCGCGCGGTCCGGCGGCGCCGCAGTACCGAACGGGCCGCGTTGACCACCGCGGTGCGCAGATAGGCGAGCGCGTTGTCGACCTCGTCGAGCTGTTCGCCGTGCCGCTTGTAGAGCGCGGCGAACGCGTCCTGGACGACGTCCTCCGCGGTGGCGCGGTCGTCGACGAGCAGCACGGCCAGCCGGACCATGGTCAGCCGGTGGGCGTGGTACAGCTCGCTGATCGTGGGCGCGGGTTCGGGCGGTGCGGCGCCCACGCCGTCCGGCAACCGGGGCCGGGAGCCCGCGGGTCGGCCGTACGCGACAGGCGGCGGCGCATGGCCCGGGCGCGGTGTCTCGCGGCGGGCGGCCGTCGCGCGGGCGGTGCGCAGCAGCCACCGCCACAGGGCAGGCCGGCGCCCCGGCAGGGCGAACCGTACCGGGGCGGGCGGGGCGGCGGAGTACTCCATCGCTTCCTTCGGCGGGGCCTGGTGCGGTGGTTCAGCCGCGCCGGCGGCGGACCACGTAGACGGTGCCGCCGCCCGCGGCGATCAGGGCCGCGGCGGCGCCGCCGAGCGCCATGGTGGTCGTGTCGGAGGCGCCGGTGCGCGCGAGTTCCTTCCCGCCTCCCTGTCCGTTGGCAGGGGTGGGCTTGCCGGGGGAGGACGGCTCGGCGCTCGGGTGCGGCGGGGTCTGGCTCGGCCGCGGCGGCTCGGTGGGGCTCTCGGAGGGCCGCGGGGCGCCGGGGGTGGGCGGAGCGGTGGGCGGGGCGCTGGGCTCCGGGGTGACGCTGGTGCCGGGGGTGGGCCGCGCGGTGCCGTCGGACGGCGGCGCGGACGGGGACTCCTGGGCCGGGCGCGGGGACGGGGGCGCGTGGTTCTCGGCGTGCGCGGTGCCGGCCGACAGCGCGGCCAGCGCGAGCGCCGCGACCACTCCGGCGCCGGCCGCACCGCGCAGACGGGGGCGGGCGGCGGACGGCCGGGCGGCGGCGGGGGTGCGGACGGTACGGGTGGACTTCACGGTCGGCTGCTCCACGTTCTTCGACGGGGCGGCGCCGGATGGCGCCCTCACCCCTGACGACGTGCGGCGGGGGCGGGGGTTGCCGGTCGGTGCGAAAAAACTTCCGCCGGGCCCGCACCCGTCCGCCGCCGGGCCCGCACCCGTCCGCCGACGGGCCGCTCCCCGCCCGCCGCCGGGCCTCAGCCCACGCTCTGGAGCAGCTTCTCCACGGCCTTGACCCGGTCGCCCAGCTCGGCCAACTGCGCGCTCATGGTCTCCTGCTGGGCGGTGACCCGCTCCGCGAGGCCGCGGTACTCGGCGAGCGCCGCGGCGTCCGCGCGATGCCGCTGGAGCTTGAAGTACGACGCCACGATCGTGGTGACCGAGGCAAAGATGATCACCAGGACGGCGATCGGGATGATGATGCTGCCGGTCATCGAGTCTCCTTCGTGGATACGCCCGGCTTCAGCCGGGTGAGGAAGGGAAGCTCCCGCGTGAGCGGGGCAGGGAAAGCCGATTCGCTGCCAGGGCGGATCGGGGCCCACCAGCAATGGTGGTGAGGCGACCCACGCCGGGTGAGAGCTCTCAACTGTCGTACCTCCCGGATGGGTTGCTGTGTATGACGGCGGAAGCGAAGACGAGCGGGGAGAGTGGGCATGCCAGGTTCACCTATCGTCTTCGCGTGTCGTCTACTGCCCGCGCCGTACTCGAAGCCGAGTGGGACCGGTGCCGGTGGCTGTGGAACGAGTGTGTGGCCAAGTCCAGGCAAGTCGGCGTGGAACAAGACCCGTCCCGAAGGCGCGGAGAAGCGTACGTGCGGGCCGGTGCAGCTCGCCGCGATGCTGACCGAGGCCCGCGCCCGTACCGAGTGGCTGCGTGAAGGCGCATGCGTTCCGCAGCTGGGGGCACCTCCCAGCGGTAGCTGGGGGACAGCTGATACGCGACTTCGGCAGGTCCCGCGCCAAAGCCCTCAAGGACATCAGGGCACGGCTTCCTATGCGGCAGCGCGCCGGGATGCCGAAGTACAAGAAGAAGCACGAAGCGCTCCCCACCCTCGAATACACCCGGCGCGGCTTCCGTTTGGAAGACGGCCGTTTGCACCTCGCTGGGGGCATCGTCGTGACGGTTGTGTGGTCGCGGGAGTTGCCCGAGCTGCCGTCCAGCGTGCGCCTCTGCCGCGACAGCATCGGACACTGGTACGCGTCCTTTGTCGTCCCCACCGTGACCCAGGCTCTGCCGGAGACCGGTGCGGTGATCGGCATCGACTGGGGCGTGACGCAGACCGCGACCACTACATCCGACGCCCACGACCTTCCCCACCCGCAGCACGGGAAGAAGGCTGCGCAGCGCCTGGCGCACTACCAGCGGATGATGGCGCGCAGGAAGCAGCCCAAGCGTGGGCAGCCCGCCTCGAAGGGCTACCAGGCCGCGAAGCATCAAGCGGCCAAGCTGCACAAGAAGGTGTCCCGGCAGCGTCAGGACACTGCTCGCAAGTGGGCTAAGCGCATTGTCCGTGACCATGACGCTTTGGCGGTGGAGGACTTCCGCCCGAAGTTCCTCGCGAAGTCCACGATGGCCCGGAAGGCCGCTGACGCCGCGGTCGGCGCGACCAAGGCGGCGCTGGTCGAGATGGGCCGCAAGCACGGCAGGGCCGTGCACCTGGTCCACCCCGCGCACACCACGATGGACTGTGCGCAGTGCGGAGCGAGAACCAAGCACGCGCTGCCTCTCTCAGAAAGAACGTATACGTGCACCGCGTGCGGAGTGGTCTCGCCCAGAGACAAGAACTCCGCCCGTGTGATGCTCGTCCGGGCTGGTCTTCAACCCGGCTGGTGCTGATCGTGTAAGACCTGCCGGCCCGCCGGGCCGCAGGCGACGTGAGCTAGGAATCCCCTGCTTTAGCTGGGGGAGGATTCAAGTACGCGTCCCCCTAGGGTCGTTCGGTCCCTTCGCGGCCGACGGCTGCACCGCGCCGCCCGCGTCCCCGGCCTCTTCGGGCGGCGCCGCGGACCGGTCCTCCTGGAGGGCGGCGAGCACGGTGGCCACGTTCAGCTTCAGCTCGAACGGCGCCAGTTCGAAGTACTTCAGCGCCTTGCCGTCCTCGGACAGCTCCAGCCGGCCGACCACCAGGCCGGCCTTTTCCAGCCGGTCCAGGTGCATATAGAGCAGCGGCCGGGACATCTCCAGCCGGCGGGCCAGCTCGCTGACGTACAGCCGCCCGTCGGCCAGTTCGCCGATCACTCGCAGCCGCTGCGCATGGCCCACGGCGGACAGCAGGGCCAGCAGCTGCTCGCTGTTCATGGCCCACCTTCTTGCTGTTCCGGACGTGTGTCAGCGGAGGTTTTCGTATGCCGCGACGGACTGTCAAACAGCCCGGCGCCCTCCGGCCACCACAATCTTACGGTTGACGGTCTGATGCGACACCTGTAATTCTCGACTTACATGCGTACCAGTGGGGGGACGCGACACGATGCCGAAGGGGCGGGGCAAGTGAACGTGGCGGTACGAACGCGGCCGTGGGAGCCGCAGTCGAGAGAAAAAAGGCCGGTCACCGTGCGATTGGCGGTCTGGAGCGCACGGCATCCCTGGCGCGCGCTGGCCGGCTGGCTGGCGTTCGTGGTGCTGTGCCTGGGCGTGGGCCTGGCGATGGGCACCCACAACGCCACCGGCGAGGACTACCGCGTCGGTGAGGCGGGCCGCGCCGAGACCCTGGCCGCCGAGGCCCGACTGGACCGGGAACCGGTCGAACAGGTGCTGATCTCCGCCCGGTCCGGCCCGCTGGAGCAGACCGCCGCCGACGCGGCCGTCCGCGACCTCACCGCCCGGATGCGGACGCTGCCCGAGGTGGCGCGGGTCGAGCCCCCGGTCCGTTCGGCCGACGGGGCGTCGCTGCGGGTCGCGGTGGTCATGAAGGGCGTGGAGGCGGACGCCAAGGACCATGTGGCACCGCTCGCCGCCCGCACCGCGGCGGTCCAGCGCAGCCACCCGGAACTACGGGTGGCGGAGACCGGCAGCCCGTCGGTCAGCGTCGGCGTCAACACCCAGCGCGGCCAGGACCTGGCGCTCTCCGAGGCCATCGCGCTGCCCGTCACACTGCTGACGCTGCTGGTCGTCTTCGGGTCCGCGCTGATGGCGGCGGTGCCGCTGCTGCTCGCGCTGACCTCGATCGCGGCCGCCATGGGCCTGTCGATGGTGGTCTCGCACCTCCAGCCGGACGCCGGGGTGGGCGCCAACATCATCCTGCTGATCGGCATGGCCGTCGGCGTCGACTACACGCTCTTCTACCTCAAGCGCGAACGGGAGGAACGGGCCCGCGCGGGCGGCCGGCTCGGCGCCGAGGCGCTGGTGGAACTGGCCGCCGCCACCTCCGGCCGGGCGATCGTGGTCTCCGGCCTCGCGGTGATCGTCTCCACCGCCACCCTGTACCTGGCCACCGATGTGGTCTTCTCCTCGCTCGCGACCAGCACCGTCATCGTCGTTCTGGCCGCGGTCCTCAGCTCGCTGACGGCGCTGCCCGCACTGCTGGTCAAGATCGCCCAACGCGCCGAACGCCGCGCGGACCGCCGTGCGCAGCGGACCGGCCGACGCCCGGCACCGCGGGAGCGCGCGGAGGGCACCGGCCGCCTCTGGCGCGCCCTGCTGCGTCCGGCGACCGAGCACCCGGCCCGCACCCTGTGCGTGTCCGTCCTGCTGATGCTGGCGCTCGCGGCACCCGCGCTGGGCATGCAACTACGCGTCCTCAACAAGGACAGCCACTCCCGCGAGATCCCCGCCCTCCAGACCTACGACCGGCTCACCACGGCCTTCCCCGAGCTGCGCGTCCAGCATCAGATCGTGGTCCGGGCGCCCGCCGCGGAATCCTCCGAAGTGACGGCAGCACTACGGCAGTTGAGCGCGCGGGCGCAGTCCGATCCGCTCTACGCCAAGGGCGTCACCCCGCTCGTGAAGACCTCGCGGGACCACCGCACCACCACCATGGAGCTGTCGACGCCGCACAAGGTCAGCTCCCCCGAGGCGATCGCCTCCCTCGACCGCCTCCGCCGGGACTATCTGCCGGACACCGTGGGCGCGGTGCCCGGGGCGGAGTTCGCGGTCAGCGGCGATGTCGCCCACGACACCGACTACCTCGCCCACCAGGACGGCAAGCTGCCGCTGGTCATCGGCGCCCTGCTGCTCCTGACCTTCCTCATGACGACGCTGGTCTTCCGCTCCGTCGTCATCGGCCTGCTCGGGGTCGCGCTCAATCTGCTCTCCGCGGCCGCGGCGTTCGGGCTGGTCGTGGTCTTCTTCCAACACGGCCTGGCCAGCACGTTGTTCGGGTTCGACACCGCGGCGACCAGTGCCATCGGCTCCCGCGTACCGCTCTTCCTGTTCGTGATCCTCTTCGGCCTGTCGATGGACTACCAGATCTTCGTCGTCAGCCGGATACGGGAGGCGGCGCTGGGCGGGGTGCCGACCCGGGAGGCGGTGCTGCACGGCGTCGGGGCCTCCGCCAAGGTCGTCACCAGCGCGGCGGCGGTCATGGTGACGGTCTTCGCGGCCTTCATGTTCCTGCACCTCGCGGAGATGAAGCAGATCGGCTTCAGCCTCGCGGTGGCCGTCCTGCTGGACGCCTTCGTCATCCGAGTCGTGATCCTGCCGTCGGCGCTGACCCTCCTGGGGCGGGCCAGCTGGTGGCCGTCCCGGACGATGCGGCGGGCACAGGAGGCGGTGGCTGTGCGGGGGGTGTCGTAGCCGGGGGGTGCCGTGGCCCGGGCCGGGGGTGCGCCATGGCCGGTCAGCCCTTCGGGTCGATCAGGCCGAGCCGGTAGGCCTTCGCCAGACGGCGCGGCACCTGGTAGACGGAGCCGTCGACGGTGACCGGCACCAGCTGGGGCGTGGTCGCCTTCCACTGGGCGCGGCGGTGGCGGGTGTTGCTGCGGGAGAGCTTGCGCTTGGGTACGGCCATGGGGCGGGCCTCCTACGGGACGGGCGGGTGCCGGCACGGTGCACCGGCGGACGTCGTCGGGAGGCTATATGAAAATGGGTACCGTTTTCAATTAAGTCCAGGGCGAGGGCGGGGACGCGGGCCGTTCCGTCCGCCGACGGCCGCGCACGCGCCCGCCCGGGGCGGCCCGCAGCAGGCCACCCCGGGCGGCGGTTGCGACCGGGCGGAAAGCTCCCCGGCGGCGTCAGATCGTCGCGGTGTCGATCACGAAGCGGTAGCGCACATCGCTCGCCATGACCCGCTCGTACGCCTCGTTGATCTGGTCCGCGCCGATCACCTCGATGTCCGCGGCCAGCCCGTGCTCCCCGCAGAAGTCGAGCATCTCCTGGGTCTCCGGGATGCCGCCGATCATCGAGCCGGCGATCGACTTGCGCTGCGGTATCAGCGCGAACGGCGCGACCGGCAGCGGGCTTTCCGGTGCGCCGACCTGCACCAGCGTGCCGTCGGTGCGCAGCAGCCCGAGGTAGGCGTTCAGGTCCAGGTTGGCCGAGACGGTGTTGACGATCAGGTCGAAGGTGCCCGCCAGCTCCTCGAAGGTCGCCGGGTCGGACGTCGCGTAGTAGTGGTCCGCGCCCAGCCGCAGCCCGTCGTCCTTCTTGCGCAGCGACTGGCTCAGCACGGTGACCTCCGCGCCCATCGCGTGCGCGATCTTCACGCCCATGTGGCCGAGGCCGCCCAGGCCGACGATGGCGACCTTCTTGCCGGGACCGGCCTGCCAGTGGGCGAGCGGCGAGTAGAGGGTGATCCCGGCGCACAGCAGCGGGGCCGCGGCGTCCAGCGGGATGCTCTCGGGGATGCGCAGGGCGTAGTTCTCGTCGACGACGATATGGGTGGAGTAGCCGCCGTAGGTGGTCTCGCCGTCCCGGCCGGTGGCGTTGTACGTGCCGACGTTGCCGAGCTCGCCGGTGCAGTACTGCTCAAGCCCGGCACGGCAGTTCGCGCACTCCCGGCAGGAGTCGACGAAGCAGCCGACGCCGACCCGGTCGCCCGCCCGGTAGCGGGTGGCCTCGGCGCCGACCTCGGCGACCACACCGGCGATCTCATGGCCGGGGACGATCGGGAAGGCCCCGCCGTCGCCCCACTCGGCGCGCACGGTGTGGATGTCGGAGTGGCAGATACCGGCGTACTTGATGTCGATCAGGATGTCGTGGGCACCCAGCTCGCGGCGCGGAATCGTGGTCCGCTCCAGCGGTGCTTTCGGGGCGGGTGCGGCGTACGCGAAGACAGAGGTGTGGGTCATGCCACCGAGCATGCGGTGCTCCGCATGCCCCAGCCAGTGCCCCCTTCAACATATGCATGGTGTGCCTAGTACTGACCGAACCCCCCTCCGGGGCCGGCCGGTAGGCGGCCGCCGGCCGTGCGCTCCGGCGGCCGGCGTCGGATCAGGCGAAGACCACCGAACGCACCTTCAGCCGCTCCGAGCCATGACCGCCGTTCGGCCGGAGGGTGAAGTAGTCGCCGGTGCAGTCGACGCCCGTGAACAGCGTGGCGACGGACGCGGTGTAGTTCTTCGGGGTGTGCGCGGGCGGTACGGCCGGGTCGGCCACCTCGGGCAGGGTGATGCACACCCGGCTCACCGGGTCGGGCAGCAGTCCCACGTGCGGAGTGCCGGTCTGGTCGGTGTAGACGTAGGTGAAGGGGCCGGTGGCCGCGCCCGCCGGGGAGGCGGGCAGGGACAGGGTGAGCGCGAGCGCGCTGACGGCGACGGCGGCGGTGTGGCGAAGACGCATACAGACATTCCTTCCGTTCCGGTTCTGTGCGGAATGTGTGCTTCCCGGCCTGCCGCCCGGTGATGTGCGTCGTCACACGAAGGAGTTGCGGCGAAACGATCCCTCGGCGGTTGTTCGGGGTGCGGCCCGGTGGTCCGGGTCGGGCCGCGTCCGCCGCGCTGCGCAGGGGCGTCAGTCCCGCTGGCCCCCGTCGTACCGTGCCCGCAAGATATCGGCGCTCCGCTCGCACCAGTCGCGGGTCTCCCGTTCGAAGGCCAGACCGCGCAGACAGGTCAGATACGGGCCGAGCCGTGTGCCGTGGGCCAGGAAATCCGCCTCGTCCCTCCCGCCGCGCAGCCGCGCCGCCAGCTGTTCGAGGATCCCGGCCTTGGCGGCGGCGGTCCGGGCCCGCGCGGCCAGTTGGTCGATCACCGGCGCGGCCTCGATCCGGTCCACGGCCTGCACCTTGACCAGCAGGTCGTCGCGGATGAACGACGGTTTGGCCGTGGTCGCCGCGAACCGCTCCAGCTCGGCCAGGCCCTCCTCGGTGACCTGGAACAGCCGCTTGTTGGGCCGGGTCTCCTGGATCACCTGGCGGCCGGCGACCAGCCCGTCCGCCTCCAGTTTGGTCAGCTCCGCGTAGAGCTGCTGCGGCAGGGCGTGCCAGAAATTGGCGACTCCGGCATCGAACGCCTTGGCCAGCTGATAGCCGCTGTACTCGCCGTCCAGCAGCGCCGCCAGCACCGCATGCCTGAGGGCCATGTCCGGCCACCCCTTCCCATACTCAAGAATATGACTAATCATAGTCGCGACTATGAGGGCGAGGTCCATCGCCGCGGCCGGGGTATGGCCGGGGTCGCCCGGACCGCTGCCCGGCCGAGGCGAGGAGGAAAGTCATGGGGACGACCGCGGACCGCTTCAAGGCGGCGGTGGAGGCGAAGCAACTCGATGCGGTGGAGGAGCTGTTCACCGAGGACATCCGCCTCTACAGCCCGGTGAAGTTCACGCCCTTCGAGGGGCGGCCGATGGTGCTCGGGCTGTTCGGGGTGCTGCTGCGCACCTTCGAGGACTTCCGCTACGTCGGCGAGCTGACGGGCAGCGCACAGACGGCGGCGGGCCCGGACGGCGGCTCCGCCGACTCCACGGTCCTGATCTTCCGGGCCACCGTGAACGGCAAGGAGATCCATGGCATCGACCTGCTCCAGTTCGACGAGGCGGGCCGGATCAAGGAGTTCACGGTGATGGTGCGCCCGCAGTCCGCGGTGCATGCGCTGGGCGAGGCGGTGCTGGCCGGGCTGGTCGAGGACGGACTGGTGCCCCAGGCGTAGGGCGGCCCGGCCGGGCGGCCACTGGTGGAGGGGTGGCCGCGGCCGGACGGCGGCCCGCCTCGTGCACGGATGCCGTGGCGGGGCGGGCCCGGAGAGGCCCTAGACCCGCTCCGCTTGATCGACCGTGATCGCCGCGGCCGGGCAGATGGCCGCCGCCTCGTGCACCGCGCCGTGCAGTGCGGCCGGTGGTTCGGCGTCGAGCAGCAGCACGATGCCGTCCTCCTCACGCTGGTCGAACACCTCCGGCGCGGACAGCACACAGCTTCCGGCGCCGCAGCACTTGTCCTGGTCAATGGTTACGCGCATGGTTCTCTCCAAGATGGGCCGCCCGGCCCCTGACGGCCATGGACGGACGGGCTGGAACGGGAGGACGGGAACGGCCGGGGTGGCGCTGCCGGGCGCGGATGCTCACCACGCGACGGGCAGCGCGTGCACCCCGTAAATCCCCATGTCATGACGGAACGGGATGTCCTCGAAGGGAATGTCGAGCCGCAGGCCGGGCAGCCGGCGCAGCAGCGTTTCGAGGGCGATCTGGAGTTCCACCCGGGCGAGCGGCTGGCCCAGGCACTGGTGGACGCCGAAGCCGAAGGCGACATGACGGCGGGCATCGCGGCCGACGTCGAGTGCGGCGCCCCCGGGGAAGATCTCCTCGTCGCGGTTGGCCGTGTTGAGCACGCACAGCACGCCCTCACCGGCGCGGATGGTGCGGCCGCCGATGGTGACGTCCTCGTCGGCGATCCGCGGGAGACCGTTGTGGACGATCGTCAGATAGCGCAGCAGCTCCTCGACGGCGCCCGTGATGAGCGACGGCTCCGCGCGCAGCCGCGCCAGCTGGTCGGGGTTGCGCAGCAGCGTGAGGGTGGACAGCGCGGTCATGTTGGCGGTGGTCTCATGGCCCGCGACCAGTAACAGCCGTCCCATGGAGGCGATGTCCGCGTCGCCGAGTTCGCCGCGGGCGACCAGCCGGCTGACGATGCCGTCATCGGGCGTACGCCGTTTGGACTCGGCGAGCCGGCTCAGGAAGTCCTGAAGCTCCTCCTGCGCGACGCGTACCTGCTCGACGGTCGACCGGAGGCTGAGCAGCACGCTGCTGCACTTCTGGAAGAACGCGTGGTCGTCATAGGGGACGCCGAGCAGCAGACAGATCACCAGGGACGGCAGCGGCAGCGCGAACTCCGCGACCAGGTCGGCCGCGTGCCGCCCCTCGGTCATCCGGTCGAGCAGCTCGTCGGCGATGCGCTGCACCTCGGGGCGCATCGCCGCCATCTTCTTCACCATGAAATCGGCGGTGAGCATCCGGCGCAGCCGGGCGTGCTCGGGGTCGTCCTGGCGGATGAACGAGGGGTTGCCGGTGGCGAATTGACGTCCGCCGGCGGTCAGGAACGGGAATCCCGGACGGGTCGCATCGGCACTGAACCGCGGATCGCCGAGCACCTCCCGTACGTCCTGATGCCGGGTCACCAGCC
The DNA here is from genome assembly GCF_030406865.1 of Streptomyces sp. P9-2B-2. Taxonomy (NCBI): domain Bacteria; kingdom Bacillati; phylum Actinomycetota; class Actinomycetes; order Kitasatosporales; family Streptomycetaceae; genus Streptomyces; species Streptomyces sp. P9-2B-2. The sequence goes on from NZ_CP129126.1 coordinate 4,861,521, forward strand.
AACAGGAGGAGCCGTCCCACAGTGTGGCCCGGGTGATCGGCTCCTCGCGGTGGGCCCGGGTGATCTCGGGTGCCGGGTCGAAGGGGCAGCCGGTGGCCCGTGCGGCGGGGACGGCGACGGGGGAGCGGCCGGTGTCCGGTCCGGTGTCCTGCTCCCTCGCGATGCGTTCTGTGGTCGTCATGCGGCTGGTCCTTCCACGATCGGGACACGGCGGTGCCGTGGCGAACGGTGCGGGTGGCGCCACTCCTTGACGGGACAGACGAACTCGGCGGCCGATTCGGTGGTCGACTCGGCGGCCGCGGTGACCAGCGGAGATCACTGTCGGCGACAGCTAGTTACCTAACTTAAGCAACTAAGTTGTGTCTACGCTAACTCACCTTCGGAGGGGGCGGGAAGGGGAGAGCGTGGTGCACACGAGGTTGGCTCAAACCGATCCGACGCCCGTACGGAACGGGCAGGTCACGGGGCGGATCGCCGCGTCGCGCGGGCCGCTAAAGTGCCTGCATGCCGGACCCCGGAAGAGACCAGGACCCCACCGTCGCACTGCAAAGAGTGCTGGCCACGCTGTCCTACCTGCTCACCCGCTCCCGGGCGCACGAACGCCAGGCGGCCGAGGCGGGCGTCACGGCGGCCCGCTCCGATCTGTGGCTGCTGATGGCCCTGGAGGACAGCGGAGGCATCAGCAGGGTCGGTGATCTGGCCGCGCTGCTGATGGTCGAGCCGCCGCATGTCACCCGCCAGATCGGCCAGTTGGAGTCCCAGGACCTGGTCGAACGGACCCCGGACTCGCTCGACCGCCGCGCCCGCAAAGTGGCGATCACCCCGCACGGCAGGGCCGTCCTCAGCCGTCTGCAGCAAACCAGCCATGCCGGTCTCCACGAGGCCCTCGCCGGATTCGACGACACCGACATCGCCACCACCGTCGCCGTCCTCAACCACCTGGTGGCCTACGCCCGCCACAAGCACACGGACGAGGAACGGCAGCGGGGGCGGGGGATGTGAAGGGGCGGGGGTGGAGTGGGGCGGGGGAGTAGGGGAGCCCTCTGCCCGCCTCCGACTCCGCCTCTGACCGGCCCCGGTTTCCGTCCCCGCCCCGTTGCTGCTACTGCTACTGCTACTGCTACTCGATCTCGACGCGGCCGCTGTGGCCGTTGGCCGTTCCGGAGCCGCCGTTCTTGTCGGCGTTGTTGTCCTGACCGTCGGGGGTGCCGAGGTTGCGGCGGACCGAGTCGAGGATGGTCAGGCCCTGGCCGACCAGGCCGGCGGCGATCTCGCCGAGACCGTCGGTGCCGTTGAGGACATTGACGTTGGCGTTGGCCAGACCCGCGGAGGCCTCCTTGACGATCTGCGGGAGCTGGTCGATGAGCATCCGGTCCAGGGCCACCCGGTCGTGCGAGGCGGCGGCCTCGGCCTGGATCTTCATCCGCTCGGCCTCGGCCAGCGCCAGCAGACGGATCCGCTCGGCCTCCGCCTCGGCGGGCTTGACCACCTCGGCCACCAGCTCCTGCTGACGCAACCGGGCGGCGCGCTCGGCGAGTTCGGTCTGCGCGGCGAGGACTTCCTGCTGGGCGTGGGCCTGGGCGAGCGGGCCGGCCTGGGCGGCGTGGGCCTGGGCGCGGTCCACCTCGGCGTTGTACTCGGCCTGGACCACGGCGGTCTGCCGGGAGTACTCGGCCTGATTACGCGCGGCCTCCTGCTGTGCCTCGACCGAGGCCTGGGTGGCCTTGGCCTGGGCGATCTGCGCCTGCCGCTGGATGGCGGCCTTGTGCGGCGCGGACATCGCCTCGATATAGCCGGTCTCGCCGTCGTCGATCGACTGGATCTGCAACGAGTCGACGATCAGACCGATCTTCGCCATCTCGGTCTTGGACGTTTCCAGGACCTCGGTGGCCAGCTTCTGCCGCTCGGTGACGATCTCCTCGACCGTCATCGAACCGATGATGGAGCGCAGATGACCGGCGAAGATCCGGCCGGTCAGTACCGACATCTGGTCCTGGTCGGACAGGAACCGCTGACCGGCATTGACCACGCTCTCGGTGTCGTTGCCGACCTTGAACGCGATCACGGCGCGGACCGTCAGCGCGATGCCCTGCCGGGTCACACAGGTCTCGGCGACCTCCGCCTCACACATCGCCAGGGTCAGAAAGCGGACCTTGCGAAAGACCGGCAGCACGAACTTGCCGTGCCCGGTCACCACTCGGAATGGTGCGCCCCCTTGTCCACGCCTGCCGCCCGAAATCAGCATGGCTTGATCGGGGGCAGGAACGCGGTAACCGAACATCCTTTATCTCCTCAGCCTGCGTCGCCGGCCCCGCCGGTCAACGCGTCCAACGGATCGGCCCACTCCATGACGTCGACCTGGCGACTGCCACGGGACTCGATGACGAGCACGGTCGCCCCTACCGGAAGGGGCTCGGCGGACCAGGCGAGAAAGGCCTCGGAGCCGCCCCTGATCCGCACCAGAACCTCACCGGGACCGGCAGCCCCACGAGTGCCGATCAGAAGCACTCCCGTACAGCCGATCACGGCATCGTCCTGTGCCATTGGCGGCTGCCCTCCCCCGTTTACGTTCCTGGAAATTCGACCTTAGCGCTCCGATGCGCGGCGGCCTATGGGGGGTGGGCGGCGAGTTGGGCTATCGGCGCGGCCCCGTCAATTTCTCGCAAAGAAGGGAACCGAATGCCGAATGCGGTGCGGAATTTCCGGCGGCCGGTGCTTCAGTGCGCCGCAGGGAGGGCGCCGAGGGCGGCGATTATGTCGGACGGTTCGGCGCGGGCGGTGTAATCGGTGTCGATGAAGGACCAGCGGATGGTGGCGTTCCGGTCGATGACGTAGGTGGCGGGTACCGGGAGGGTGCGTGCATGGCCGCCGTTGACCCGCTGGAGGTCGAAGCCGAAGGACTCGTACACCGCGGCCAGGTCGTCGGGCAGGTCGAAGCTGAGGCCGAACTGCTTGGCGGTGTCCGAGCCGAGGTCGCTGAGGACGTCGAAGGCGAGCGAGTGCTTTTCGGTGAGGGTGAGGGATTCGTCGGGGATCTGCGGCGATATGGCCACCAACTGGGCGCCGCGGGCGGTGATGTCGGCGTGTCGCTGCTGGAGGACGCGCAGGGCGAAGTTGCAGAAGGGGCACCAGGCGCCGCGGTAGAAGGTGAGCACGACCGGGCCCGCCGACAGCAGTCCGTCCAGCGTGACGGTGCGACCGGTCGAGGTGGGGAGGCTGAAGCCCGGGGCGGTGTCTCCGGTCCGCAGGGCGCGCTCGGCCAGTCCGGAGGCGGCGAGCTCACGGCCGGCCCGTTCCATCACCGCGCGCTCGGCGTCGGGGATCTGGAGGTGGGGGTAGTGCTCGCGCAGGAAGGCGGTGAGTCCCTCGGCGTAGTTCATCGCGGGGGTTGCTCCTGAGGTGTGAGAGGGGCGCGCAGTGGCGCGAGGGCAGCGGCCACCGTGTCGGTCAGCGCCTGGGCGTCGGTACCGGCACGGGAGCGCAGATTGACGCCGTACGCGAGGGTCGCCAGCACGGCGGCGGAGGCGTCGAGATCGCAGGACGGCTGGAGTTGACCCAGGTCAGCGGCGTTGGTCAGGGCCGTGCGCATGGCTGACTGGAGCATGTGGTGGTGGTCTTCGAGCAGCGTGCGGATGCCGGTGTCGGCGCACTCCGGGCCGGCGTAGGCATTGGTGACCATGCAGCCCCAGCCCGCGACCGGGCCCGAACAGCGCACCTCGATCAGCCCGGCGAAGAACTCCTCTATCGAGGTCAGCCCCGCGGAAGCCTGCGCCAGGTGGGCGAAGGCCGGTGTCGAGTGCTGCGCTATATAGCGGTCCAGCGCCGCGGCGTAGAGGCCGTCCTTGTTGCCGAAGGTCGCATAGAGGCTGGAGCGGCTCACTCCGGTTGCGCTCACCAGCGCCTGGATGCCGGTCGTCGGGAGGCCGTGCCGCCAGAAGACCTGGATCGCTTCGTCGAGCACGAGCTCGGGGTTGAAGTGCTTGATGTCGGGCATGGCTGTGCCGCTCGTTTCGCCGTCGCCGGAGGAAGGAATGCAGGGTCGCTCGGTCCCGCTCACGTATCTTGGAACGGTTATTCCAAGATACGCCGACTGCCCTTCCCTGCCAAGGAGTTGGGGGAATCGGCTGGGGAAACTTCTGGAACCTGGCCGTCCGGTCCGGGGGAGGCCAAGGGCAGGTGCGGAGGGCGGGGCTCGGCCCCGACGCCCCCGGGCACCGGCCACGGGACGCCCCCCCCGGCGCGCCCCCGCCCACCCCTACGGGTTGACCCCCACCGCCTTGAAGAAGGTGTAGTGGAAGGTCCCGCCCTCGTCCGCGGCCAGTCGTAGGTCGGCGATGCCGCGGTCCCAGTCCGCGGCGGTGGTCAGGCCGGTGCTCAGCGCCTTGTCCCGGACCGCTTCGACCATGGCGATGAAGGTCTTCCGGGTGAGGCCGTCCACCAGCGCGGGGCGGGTGGCGTCGGCGTAGGCCGTCCTCGGCCGGACCACCACCTGGTCGAATCCGGCGCCAGTGAGCAGTGGCTGCAACGCCCGTCCGAGCAGCGCGTTTCCGCCGGCCGCGGCCTGTAGTCGTACCTGGTGGCCGATCACCTCATGGGCGTGGATGCTGTCCGGGTGGAGGACCACCGAGCCGTGGTCACCTTCGATCACGGTCAGGGTGCCGCCGGGGCGCAGGACGTGTCGTAGCGCGGCCAGTGCCTGGTCCGGATCCGGCAGGTGCTCCAGCACGAAGCAGGCGAAGACATGGTCGAACTCGGCCGTGCCGAAGGGGAGGTGGTGGAGGTCGGCGGTGCGCCACTCCACGTCGGCCCCGGGTTCTTGCGCCGTCACATAGGCGCGGGCCTGCGCCAGCGACTCCGCGGACCGGTCGATGGCGACGATGCGCGCCCCCGGGCTGTTCCTGGCCAGATGCACGGTCTGTGCGCCCACCCCGCAGCCGACCTCCAGCACCCGGCTGCCGGCGGCGTACGCCGTACCCGCGTGCAGCAACGCGGCCAGGGTGTCCGCCTGGTCGCCGAGGCGACGTGCCTCCTGCGGTGAATAGCCGTGCACATAGGCCGTGTTCGTCTTCATGCCTTCACCGTGCCGCGACAATGGTCCGGTGCACAGGTCCAAAGAGCACCCTGCCAACCGGTCCATAACCTCCTCGCCGCCCCCGAGCCCTCCGCCCCCCTCTCCTACGGCTCCGCCACCCCCCTCGCCCCCGGCCTCCCCGCCCCGTCACACCTCCCCCGGTTCCTCCGACTTCCTTCAGCTGAACCTCGGCGACGCGCCCGTGGGCGGCCGGTCGGACTGGCTGGCTCAGGAGTTGCGGCGGGCCGTCGCGGATGGCCGGCTGCCGGTCGGGAGCAGGCTGCCCGCGACTCGGACGCTCGCCGCTGATCTGCGGGTGTCGCGGGGGGTGGTCACCGAGGCCTATCAGCGGCTGACCGAGGACGGGCAGCTTGCCGGGCGGGGGAGGGGCGGCACGGTCGTTGTCGCCGCGCCCGTGACGGCCGTCGCGAGGACCACGGGAGGGGCGCTCGGCGCCCACCGGCCGCCCGCTCCGTTCGCCGCACCGCCCGGCCCGGAGATCTTCGACGAGCTGCGCACCGCACCCGCACGGATCGACCTCTCGCCCGGCGTGCCGGACCTGGCCGCCTTCCCCCGTGCGGCCTGGCTGCGCGCCGAACGCGCGGTGCTGGCGGACCTCCCGTCGGCCGACTTCGGATACGGGGACCCACGCGGCACCGTCGCACTGCGCCGGGCCGTCGCCAACTGGCTGGCCCGCAACCGCGGGATCAGGACGGACCCGGACGAGGTGGTGATCGTCGTCGGCACCGTGCAGGCGCTCGGACTGATCGCCCAGGTGCTGCACCGCGACGGGATTCCGGAGATCGCGGTCGAGGACCCCGGATCGCTGGGCGCGCGACAGCATCTCCAGCACTGGCGGATGTCGACGCCGCCGGTTCCGGTGGACGACGACGGGATACGGGTCGACGCGCTGCGGGCGAGCGGTGCGCGGGCCGTTCTGCTCACCCCGGCGCACCAGTTCCCCACCGGGGTGGTGCTCGGTGGCGGACGGCGCCGTGAGCTGATGCGCTGGGCGGCCGACGGTGGCCTGATCATCGAGGACGACTACGACGCCGAGCACCGCTACGACCGCGCACCGGTCCCCGCCCTGCGCTCGCTCCTCCCCGAGCAGGTCTGCTACGCGGGCAGCGTCTCCAAGCTGCTGGCCCCCGCCCTGCGGGTGGGCTGGCTGCTGCCGCCGCGGAAGTACCGGAAGGCGCTGGTCGACGCCAAGCGGTTCGCCGACCTCGGCAACGCCGCACTGCCCCAACTCGTCCTGGCCCGGCTGATGGAGTCCGGTGAGCTGGAGCGTCGGTTGCGGCTGCTGCGCCGCCGCCATCGCCGTCGCCGGGACGCCATGATCGCGGCGATCCGCGCGCATCTGCCGGGCGCGACCGTGCACGGTGCCGCGGCGGGCCTGCATCTGACGCTCACCTTCGGACCGGACGGCTACCGGGGCTCCGACACGGACCTGGCCGCGGCCGCCCTCGCTCACGGCGTCAAGGTCCACCCGCTGTCCTGGCACAGCCAACTCCCGGCCCCGCCGGGCCTGGTCCTCGGCTACGCCGCCCGCACCCCGGACGAGATCACGCAGGGCGTGGCCGTCATCGGTGAGGCGCTGACCGGCGGGTGACGGGGCTGCGGGCGCACTGCGCGCCACCCCGAGCAGCAGACCATTCCGTGCGCTCCTCCTCTCGGAGCGCACGGAATGGTGGGGTGCTGCCCTGGAGATCCGGCGGCTGCCAGGGCTCGGCGTGGCGGGGTAGTTGGGCGGGTGCCCGCCGGTGCCGCCGGGTCGGCCGGTGACCGGGCGGGGGTCAGGGTTCGATGACTCCCGCGTGGTCGCTGGACGGCGACAGGATCGCCGACCCGGTGGAGCCGCCGACGAACTCGGCGTCATAGCCGCCGTTGGCGAGGATGAGCGTCAGGATGAGCGTCTCGTTGAACCGGGCGACGCCTTGGGCGTCGGTGGTGGCGATGCCCACGAGGTTGCTGCCGATCTTGAAGAGGATGGTCTGGCCGGGCACGGGCAGCCCGGTGACCTGGTCGGTCAGCGTGGCGGTCAGGAACGGGAAGTACACGTGCGGCGGGAACAGCTTCGACAGCGCCGGGGTCGCGACCAGCGAGGTGGCGTGGACGGGCAGCAGGTAGGTGAAGCCGCCCACCAGCGTGGCGCTGCCGCCAGGGGTGGTGACGGTGACGTCCGCCGGGCCGGCCGCACCGGGCGGAGTGATCGCGGTGAGCTGCGTTCCGGTGGCGTTGACCATCACGCCGGTGGCGGGGTTGCCGCCGATGGTGACGCTCGCCCCGGTCAGGTTGGTGCCGGTGATCGTCACCGGCGTGCCGCCCGCGATGGGCCCGCTGTTGGGGGTGATGCTGGTCAGCGTCGGGTCGAATTGGATGACGCTGACGTTGTTCCCGTTGATGTTGCTGACGTAGACCTTGTTGTTGGGGGCGACCGTCACGGCGATCGGTCCGGCGCCGACGGGGATCGGGGCGCCGACGACGGTGTTGGTGGCGGTGTCGAACACCGTCACGTTGTTGGCCGCCCGGTTGGACGTGTAGGCCATCCCGTCGGCGCCGACCGCGATGCCCCACGGCTGGTTGCCGACGGCGATCGGGGCGCCGACGACGGTGTTGCTGATGGTGTTGATCACCGTCACGGTGTTCGACCCGATGTTGGCGACGTAGGCGTTGCCGTTGGGTGCGATCGCCACGAAGTTCGGCTGGGCGCCGACGGGGATCGGGGCGCCGATGACGGTGTTGGTGGCGGTGTTGATCACCGTCACGGTGTTCGATCCCCGGTTGGTGACGTAGGCGTTGCCGTTGGAGGCGACCGCGACCCCGACCGGCTGGGCGCCGACGGCGATCGGGGCGCCGATCACGGTGTTCGTGGTGGTGTCGATCACCGTCACGGTGTTCGCGGCGAAGTTGGTGACGTAGACACGTCCGCCGGGGACGGCCGCCACCACGGCCGGCTGGTTGCCGACGGCGATCGGGGCGCCGACGACGGTGTTGGTGGCGGTGTTGATCACCGACACGGTGTTCGACCCGCTGTTGGGGACGTAGGCGTTGCCGTTGGGGGCGACCGTCAGCCAGACCGGCGTACCGCCGACGCCGATCGGGCCACCGATGACGGTGTCCGTGGTGGTGTTGATCGCCGACACGTTGGCCGACCCGGAGTTGGCGACGTAGAGGTCGCTGCTGGGGGCGATCGCCAGCCCGACCGGGTTGTTGCCGACGGGGATCGACGTGACGGCCAGGAAGACTTGCGCCGAGGCTGCCACCGGGCTCACCTGCGCCGCCTGGCTGGGGAGCGCGGCTGTCTGCAGCAGCAGTTCCAGCATCGGCGACTGAACTTGCGTACTCATGTGGACCCCTTCTGTGGGGGCCGTCCATATCCCGCTCCGGGGCACCACAACCACAGACCGCGCGTCACAAAAGCGACGCGGGCTGCCCATCCCCGAGGAGGGATGGGCAGCCCAGTAGTTCGGTTATCGCCCTTTTTCCCCATGCTGCGGGGAAGCGAAACATTCGCACATGCTTGCCCGTGACCGGCGCTTTCACCCGTCGGCATCCAGGTCGTCCGGTGCGGGCGAGCCGCCCGCAAGGAGGGGGGAGTTCCCCGGCTCCGGCTGATCAGCGGAACGGGAGCGGGTGGCCCCGCTCCTCCTCCGGGCGGGGGCCGAAGATGCGGCGTTCGTCGCCGGTGATCGCGACATCGTGGATGCCGGCCTCCCGGCGGCGCATCAGGCCGTTCTCGTCGAACTCCCAGAGCTCGTTGCCGTAGCTGCGCCACCACTGGCCGGCCGCGTCATGGGACTCGTACTGGAAGCGCACCGCGATGCGGTTGCCGCTGTACGACCAGAGCTCCTTGCGCAGCGCGTAGTCCAGTTCGCGGGTCCACTTCCGGCGCAGGAAGTCGACGATCTCGGCGCGGCCGGTGACGAAGGTGTCGCGGTTCCGCCAGACCGAGTCCTCGGTGTAGGCGAGGGCGACCCGCTCCGGGTCGCGGGTGTTCCAGGCGTCCTCGGCCGCCTGCACCTTCTGTTGTGCGCTCTGCTCGTCGAACGGCGGGAAGGGCGGTCGTGGCGCCATGGCGTGCTCCCTTTCACCAAGATCGGAGAACGGTCGTTCTCGCTTGGTCGGCTAGTGTAGAGAACGACCGTTCTCCTGGAAAGCCCCGGAAGTGCCATGGACCTCGATGAAGCCCGTACGCGGATACTCGACGCCGCGGAGGAGCTGTTCTACGACCGCGGCATCCAGGCCGTCGGGATGGATGAACTCCGCACCGCCGCCGGGGTGTCGCTCAAGCGGCTCTATCAGTGCTTCCCCGCCAAGCACGACCTCGTCGAGGCGTATCTGCGCCGCCGTGACACCCGCTGGCGCACCGCACTCGCCGAGTACGTCGACGCGCACGCCGACGGCCCCGCGGACCGGCCGCTCGCGGTCTTCGACTGGCTGGGTGAGTGGTTCGCGGAGGACGGCTTCCGCGGCTGCGCCTTCGTCCACGCGTACGGGGAGCTGGGGGCGACCTCCGACCGGGTCGGCCGGGTCGCGCGGGAGCACAAGGAGGCGCTGCGGGGGTATGTGGCCGGTCTGGTGCGCGCGCTGCCGGTGGCCGAACCGGAGGTGCTGGCCGGGCAGTTGGCGCTGCTGATCGACGGGGCGATCGCGGGTGCCGCCCTCCTGGGTGAGCCGTCCGCCGCCCGGCAGGCCCGTACCGCCGCCGCCGCGCTCCTGGAGGCGGCGGGGAGTGTGGCGGGGTCAGGGGCGGCGCGCAACGGAACCTGATGGCACATGAGTTCGAAAACCAACTAAGATCAACTTCGTGCACGCGGTGCCCGCCACGCCCCATTTCGTGGCGGGATTTTTCGCGTCTTCCGCCGGTATTTCGAGGAGAGGACTCCCCCCACACATGACCCGTTCGAAGCTGCTCCGCGCGCTGACCGTCGCCGGAACGATCGCGCTGAGCGCCGTCGCCACCACCCCGGCCGCGCACGCCGCCGCCTCCTCCTGCACCCACGACTGGTCGGGGCCGCAGATCTGCATCGAGACCGATGGCCAGGACGGCACGCCCCAGCCCGGCACCGTCACCGCGACCTGGACCAACCCGTCCAAGAGTCGGCAGTCCGCGACCGTCTACCTCACCACTACGGACGGCGGGAGCAACTACTCCTTCAAGGCGAAGCGGTCCGGTGACCAGATCGTCGGCCACACCGCCCCGGGGATCCAGCCGAGCGGCAGCACGCTCTGTGTCCGTTTCAAGGGCAGCTCGCACAAGGCCTGCCTGGAGATGATCAACCGCAACGGCTCGTTCTAGCGCACGCGGACACGACGCGGCCGCAGCTCACCCGAGCTGCGGCCGCGTCGGCCGTTCGGCGGGGTGCCGGGTCAGCCCAGCGCCCGCTCCAGGCTGCCGAGCGCCGAGGTCAGTTCCTCGGCGGTGATGGTCAGCGGCGGGGCCAGCCGGATCGTCGAGCCATGGGTGTCCTTGACCAGGACGCCTTCCTTCAGCAGACGTTCGCTGATCTCCCGGCCGGTGCCCAGGGCGGGGTCGATGTCGACACCGGCCCACAGGCCGCGGGCGCGGAAACCGGTCACACCCTTCCCGGTCAGTGCGGCCAGGCCGTCGCGCAGTACGGCGCCGAGTTCGGTGGCGCGGCGCTGGAACTCCCCGGTGGCGAGCAGCTCGATGACGGCCGAACCGACCGCCGCCGCCAGCGGGTTGCCGCCGAAGGTCGAGCCGTGCTGGCCGGGGCCGATCACGCCGAGCACGTCGCGGCGGGCGACGACCGCGGAGACCGGGACGATGCCGCCGCCGAGCGCCTTGCCGAGCAGCAGCATGTCCGGCACCACGGACTCGTGCTCGACCGCGAGGGTGGTGCCGGTGCGGCCCAGCCCGGACTGGATCTCGTCGGCGATGAACAGACAGCCGTTGCGCCGGGTCAGTTCGCGTACGCCGGTGAGGTAGCCGTCGTCGGGGATCAGGACGCCCGCCTCGCCCTGGATGGGCTCGATCAGCACGGCGGCCGTCGTCTCGTCCAGGGCCGCCTCCAGCGCGGCGAGGTCGTTGTACGGGACGGTGCGGAAGCCGGGGGCGAAGGGGCCGAAGCCGACCCGGGCGGTGTCGTCGTCGGAGAAGCCGACGATGGTGGTCGTCCGGCCGTGGAAGTTGCCGCCCGCCACCACGATCGTCGCACGGTCCGCCGGGACGCCCTTGACGTCGTACGCCCACTTGCGGGCGACCTTGATGCCGCTCTCCACCGCCTCGGCGCCGGTGTTCATCGGAAGCACCATGTCCAGGCCGGTCAGCTCGGCGAGGCCCTCGGCGAAACCGGCGAGCCGGTCGTTGTGGAACGCCCGTGAAGTGAGGGTGAGCTGGTCGAGCTGGCGGTGCGCGGCCTCGGCCAGGGCCGGGTGGCGATGGCCGAAGTTGAGGGCCGAGTAACCGGCCAGCATGTCGAGGTAGCGGCGCCCCTCGACGTCCTCGACCCAGACCCCTTCGGCGCGCGCGACCACCACGGGCAGCGGGTGGTAGTTGTGCGCCAGAACCGGGCTCTCGGCCTGGATGAGCTCCGCGGACGAACGGGGAGCGCCAACCTGGGCGGTACGGGTGGGAGCGGTCATGAGCGGATCTCCTGGGTGCAGCACTTGATGCCGCCGCCGGCCTTGTGGAACTCCGACAGGTCGACGGGGACGGGGACATAGCCGTGCGCGAGGAGCTGAGCGATCAGGCCGGATGCCTGCGGGGCGACGAAGACATGGCGGCCGTCGGAGACGGAGTTGAGGCCGAAGGCCATCGCGTCCTCCCGGGTGGCGAGCACCGCGTCGGGGAACAGCCGCCGCAGCACCTCACGGCTGCCGGACGAGAACGCCTCGGGGTAATAGGCGATATGCGCCTCGCCCGTCTCCGGCGATTCGCCGAGGACGAAGAGCGCGGTGTCCAGGTGGTAGAAGTACGGGTCCACCAGCTGGAGGCCGATCGTCGGCACCCCGAAGAACTCCTGCACCTCGCGGTGCGCCGCCGGGGTGGTGCGAAAGCCGGTGCCCGCCAGGATGAAGCGGCCGGCCGGGACGAGATCGCCCTCGCCCTCGCACGCCGACTCCGGCCGGTAGACGTCGTAGCCGGCCGCCTTGAACCAGGTCTCGTACTCCGTGGACTCCGGCCGCCGCTGCGGCGCGTGGAAGTGCGAGCCGAAGACCCGGCCGCCCACGACCAGCGCGGAGTTGGCCGCGAACACCATGTCCGGCAGACCGGGCACCGGGGGCACCGACTCCACGGTGTGCCCATGGGCGCGGTAGGTGCCCATCAGCGCCTCCCACTGGCGCCCCGCGAGCGCGGTGTCCACGGGCACGTCCGCCCGCATCCAGGGATTGATGGCGTAATGCACGGCGAAGTGTCTGGGCTCGCAGACCAGATAGCGCCGGGGGCGGGATTCACGACTCATCGGCACGGGACGATCCCTTCGCTTCCTCGGGCAATGCGGGGTGACCGGGGGTCACAGAGCGTCACCCCGATGGCTTCCAAGGTAAGGAGCGAGGGATTCGGGCCACAAGCAACAAATGCTGCTGATCGGCGCAGCAATGCTGCGTGTCTGTGACCTCTTACGCAGCTTTGCTGCGCGCTTCCGTCCCGGATTCCGCTTCCCCGGAGGGAGCGCGCAGCTTCCGGCGGCTAAGACGGGCCACGCGCATCCGGCGCCTCAGCCGACGGTCCCGCCGGAGGGCTGCCGGGCGCCCGCCTCCGGGCTGTCCGGCAGCAGATGGGACAGCACCATGTAACTGATCGTCTTGCGGATGAACGGCTCGGCCCGGATGCGTTCGAGCACCTCCTCGAAGTGCTCCACATCGGTCGCCCGTACGTGCAGCAGCGCATCCGCGCCACCGGTGACCGTCATCGCCGCCGCGATCTCCGGGTGGTTGCGCACCACCTCCGCGAGCCGCCGGGGCGGCGCCGCGCTGTCGCAGTACACCTCGACATACGCCTCGGTCAGCCACCCCAGCGCGGCCGGGCGAACGGTGGCGGTGAACCCCGTGATCACGTTGTTCTCCCGCATCCGGTCCACCCGCCGCTTCACCGCGGTGGACGACAGCCCGATCGCCGCCCCGATCTCCGCGAAGCTCGCCCGGCCGTTGTCGATCAGCGCCGCCACGATCTTGCGGTCGAGGTCGTCGAAGGGCACGGCCTTATGGGTCACTGGGCCTCCCGATCCCGTCCCGGTCCCGCGTCGTCGCGGGTGCCTCACGGTAGCGGGAGAGTGGTCAGCCCACGTCGACGTGGTCGAAGAGCGCCAGCATCCTGGTGAGCACCCGCACGCACGCCGTGACCTCGGCGTCGGTCAGATCGCCGTCGACCTGGCGTAGCAGCGCATGCTCGCGCAGGAGCACCGCGGTGATGGCGGCCCTGCCGTCGTCGGTCAGCCGGATCAGCGAGGAGCGCTGATGGACGGGGTTGGGGGTGATCTCGACCAGGTGCCGGGCCGCGGCGTCGTGCACCATGCGCTGCACGAACTGCCGGCTGAGCGCCTGTGCGCGGCCCATCTGCGGGACGGTCATCGGGCCGTTCTCGCGGAGCAGGTCCAGGACGGCGCGGACGCCGACGGACAGGCCCTCGATCGGAGCGGTCTGTTCGACCTTGCGCTGGACCCGCCGGTACAGCGGGCCCACGAGGTCGAACACCTCCGTGAGCCGGTGGGCGAGGTCATCGGGCGGCAGGGGTGGGTCGGTGTCGGTCACGGGACCATCATGACACCTTGGTTGCCAAGTCTCTCGGAGAATGGCACCTTGGTTGTCATGACTGATGCTCTTGATGTGCGCACGTTAGAGACGCCGGACGGACTTCTCGCCTATCGCGAACTCGGCAGCGGCCCGCCCGTGGTGCTGCTGCACGGCGGGTTCGTGGACGGCGGGATGTGGGACGACCAACTTCCGTACTTCGCACGGGACCACCGGGTGATCGTGCCGGACGCCCGGGGGCACGGCGCGTCCGCCAACGCGACCCGGGCCTTCCGCCCCGCCGACGATGTCGCCGCGCTGCTGCGCCACCTCGACACCGGCCCCGCCGTCCTGGTGGGACTGTCGATGGGCGCGGCCACGGCGGTGGACACCGCGCTGGAACATCCCGGTCTGGTGCGCGCGCTGGTGGTCAGCGGCGCCGGGACCAGTGAGCCGGAGTACCACCACCCCTGGGCCCGGGGCGTGATGACCGCCCAGGCCCGCGCGATGGCCGCCGGCGACATCGAGGGTTGGATCGACGCCTTCCTGATGCTCGCGGCCGGCCCGCACCGCACGGTCGACGCGGTCGATCCGCAGGTCATAGGACGCGTACGGGACATGGCGGAGCGGACGTTGGCCAAGCACACCGGCGCCGAACCGGACTGGCGGGTGCCGGTGGCCGATACCTGGGCGCGGGCCGCGAAGATCACGGTCCCGGTGCTGGCCGTCCACGGCGGCCTCGACTCGGACGACTGCATCGGTATGGCCGAACGCCTCGTGCGGTCCGTCGCGCACGGCCGTGCCGCCACCATCGACGGCACCGGGCACTACCCCAACATGGAGCGGCCGGACCTCTTCAACCGGACGGTCGGGCTGGCGCTGCCCGCCCTCTTCGCGCACCAGAACTGACGCACCCGGGCCGGAGCCCGGTGCGTGGGTGCACCGTCCCCGGCGGGCTCCGCATGGGATCCTGGTGTGTCGAGGATCTGCCGGACGGTCGGTGGACGTGCGGCGATGACGAGGGTGCCCGATGAGACTCTGCTTCCTGGTGGAGGAGCAGTACCGCCATGACGGCATGCCGCTGGAGGTGATCCACCAACTCCGCGCCTGGGGCCACCGGGTGGACGTGCTGTGGCCCGGCCGCTCGCTGATCCGGATATCCGAGGCGATCCAGGCGGGCAGCCACGACGCCTGGGTCCTCAAGACCGTCTCCGGCGGTCCGGGCCTGACGCTCCTGGAAGCGGCCGCTTCCGTCGGGCTGATGACGGTGAACGACGTCCGGGCCATCCGTGGCGTACGGGACAAGGCGCTGGCCGCGGTGATCGCCCGCGGCAAGGGGCTGCCGGTCCCGGTGACGTATGCGGCGGCCCGTCCCGAGGAGTTCGCGGAGATAGCCGAGGCGGAGTTCCCGCTCGTGGTGAAGCCCGCCGACGGCAGTTCCGGGCGCGCCGTGCGGCTGGTGGCGACGCCGGACCGGCTGCTGGAGCCGGGCGGCCCGGCGGGCCCTGATGGGTCGGCCGGCGGGCTGCTGATCGCCCAGCCCTATGTCCCCAACTCCGGTACGGATCTGAAGGTCTACAGCGTCGCCGGGGAGCTCTACGCGACCGAGCGGTGCTCCCCGCTGCACCCGGCACACGCCGTACGGGAACGGCAGGTGCCGCTGACGCCCGAAGTCGCCCGGATCACCGCCGAGATAGGCGCCGTCTTCGGCCTCGACCTCTACGGGGTCGACATCCTGCTCGGGCCGGACGGCCCGGTGGTCGTCGACATCAATGACTTCCCCAGCTTCCGTCAGGTGCCGGACGCGGTCGCCCGGGTGTCCGCCGCGGTCCTGGAGCTGGCCCGGAACGGGGCGCAGGGGCGGGACGCGTTCGCCACCAGGCAGACTGGCGCGGCGGCCGCCCCGCCGTCCCCGTTCACCGCGTCGTCCGTTCCCCGTCCCACCCGGCCCGCGGCGTCGATCGGCGGCGGCCGGTGAGGGTTTGTCTGCTCACCGCGGATCCGGGGCATCCGCTGCTGGCCGCGGTCACCGGGCTGCTGGCGCCGGATCACCGGGTTGAATGCCTGGACCCGGGTGCCGGGGGGCCGGGGCCGGACCTCTCTTCGCTCGCCGATGTCTATCTCCTCAAGGCGCGGACGCCCCGGGCGCTGGCGCTCGCCGCGCTCCTGGAGGAGCACGGCGCCCCGGTGCTCAACTCGGCGGCGGCGACCGCCCGGTGCCAGGACCGGGTGGCGATGGCCGCGGTGGCCCGCGCGGCGGGGCTGCCGTTCGCCGCTACCCGCTCCGTGGCCACCCTGGGGGAGCTGGCCGCGGCCGGTGCCCCGGACGGCCCGCTGGTGATCAAGAGCCGGTTCAGCCGCCGCCGGGACCTGGTGACCCGCGCCGACAGCGCCGTACGGCTGCGGGAACTGGCCGCCGACTGGGCCGAGGAGCTGGTGGTGGTCCAGGACTTCACCCCCAACAGCGGCTGGGACCACAAGCTGTGGGTGGTCGACGGGCAGCTCTTCGCCGCGCTGCGCCGCTCGGAGCTGGCCCCGGACGGCCGCGGTCCGAACCTGCCGCTTCCGGTCGGCGAACTGCCCGCGAGCTGGACCGCCGCCGCGCTCCGGGTGGGCGAGGTCTTCGGCCTGGACGTCTACGGGGTGGATCTGCTCGACGCCGGGGGCGGTGCGCCGCTCATCGTGGACATCAACGCCTTTCCCGGGATCCGTGGCCAGGCCGGTGCCCCGGAGGCGCTGGCGGCGCTCGCCCTGCGGACGGCGGAGCGCGGGCGGGCCGGCGGCACGGACGAAAGAAGGCCGGACGAAAGAAGGCTGGACGAAGGAAGCGCGGGCGAAAGAAAAGTGCCACAAGTCAGCGAGAAATGAACCCGGTTGGTGCCGCTCCGAACCGAAGGGAAGTGGAGGCGGAAGCGCCTCCTCCGTAAGGCCTAAGGGGCCGGGCCCCGGGGTAGCGCAGCCCCGTCAGGGGGCGTGATCCACCGCGCCTTCCTTCCGTACGTATGGGGAGAGGCCGGTAACGGTGACACAGCCATTCGAATTGCCCCACTTCTATACGCCTCATCCGGCGCGCCTGAACCCGCATCTGGAGACGGCGCGTACGCATTCCAGGAAGTGGGCCCGCGAGATGGGAATGCTGGAGGGCTCGGGCATCTGGGAGGAGCAGGATCTCGACGCCCACGATTACGCCCTGCTGTGTTCCTATACCCACCCGGACTGCGACGCCGACGCGCTGTCGCTGGTGACCGACTGGTATGTCTGGGTCTTCTTCTTCGACGACCACTTCCTGGAGAAATTCAAGCGGACGCTGGACCGGAAGGGCGGCAAGGAGTATTTGGACCGGCTGCCCGCGTTTATGCCGATGGACCTGACCGCGCCCCTTCCGGAGCCGGCCAACCCGGTCGAGGCCGGGCTCGCCGACCTGTGGCTGCGCACGGTGCCGCAGATGTCCATGGACTGGCGGCGGAGGTTCGCCGAAAGCACCGAGCATCTGCTCAATGAGTCGCTGTGGGAACTGTCCAATATCAATATCCACCGGGTGCCCAACCCCGTTGAATACATCGAGATGCGCCGCAAGGTCGGTGGCGCGCCCTGGTCGGCGGGCCTGGTGGAGTACGCGACCGGCGCCGAGGTGCCCGCGTCCGTCGCCGCGTCCCGGCCGCTGCGGGTACTGCGGGACACCTTTTCCGACGCCGTCCATCTGCGCAACGACCTCTTCTCCTATCAGCGCGAGACGGAGGACGAGGGCGAGCTGAGCAATGGCGTCCTGGTGCTGGAGAATTTCCTGGACTGCACCACCCAGGAGGCGGCGGACGCCGTCAACGATCTGATCACCTCCCGGCTCCAGCAGTTCGAGGACACCGTCCTCGCCGAACTCCCCGCGCTCTTCCTGGAGAAGGGGCTCGATCCGGCCTCCTGCGTGAAGGTGCTGGCGTACGCCAAGGGGCTCCAGGACTGGCAGTCCGGCGGTCACGAATGGCATATGCGCTCCAGCCGCTACATGAACGGCGGCGGGGCGGCGGCCGGCAGCTCGCAGCCCTGGTCGCCCTTCTCCTTCGGCGGTCTCGGCACCTCGGCGGCGGACCTGAAGACCGCCCTGGCCACGGCCGGTGCCCTCCGCCTCCGCAGCGGCACCCACCTGCCGCACCAGAAGGTCGGCCCGTCCCAACTACCCGCCTTCTACATGCCGTTCACCACCACGCTCAGCCCTCACCTGGAGGGCGCCCGCGGCCGCGTCATCGACTGGGCGCACCGGATGGGCCTCCTCCGGCCGCAGCCCGGTGTGCCGCTCTCCGACGTCTGGGACGAGCCCGCGATGATCCGGTACGACCTGGCGCTGTGCGCGGCCGGCATCCACCCGGACGCCACCCCGGAGCAACTGGACCTGGACGCCGCCTGGCTGGCCTGGGGCACCTACGCCGACGACTACTACCCGGCGGTCTTCGGCCGCACCCGCGACATCGCAGCGGCCAAGGTGTGCACCGAGCGGCTGTCGGCCTTCATGCCGCTCGACTCCGCGACGCCCGTACCGGAGCCGGTCAACGCCCTCGAACGCGGGCTGGCGGACCTGTGGCCCCGTACGACGGCCGGTATGGCTCCCGAGGCGCGCCGCGCGTTCCGCGAAACCATCGACACCATGACCGCCAGCTGGCTCTGGGAGATCGGCAACCAGATCCAGAACCGCATCCCCGACCCGGTCGACTACATCGAGATGCGCCGGGCGACCTTCGGCGCCGACCTCACCATGAGCCTGAGCCGGCTCGCCCACGGCCGGCGGGTCCCGCCGGAGATCTACCGCACCGGCCCGCTGCGCTCACTGGAGAACGCCGCCGCCGACTACGCGGGCCTGATGAACGACGTCTTCTCCTACCAGAAGGAGATCGAGTACGAGGGCGAGGTCCACAACGGCATCCTGGTCGTCCAGACCTTCTTCGGCTGCGACTACCCGACCGCGCTGCATATCGTCGACGACCTCATGACCTCGCGCATGCGGGAGTTCCAGCATGTCGCGGCCCATGAACTCCCCGTCGTCTACGACGATTTCCAGCTCTCGCCGGAGGCGCGCGAGGTGCTGGACGGCTATGTCCGCGAGCTGGAGCACTGGATGGCCGGCATCCTCATCTGGCACCGCGGCTGCCGGCGCTACCGGGCCTCCGAGCTGTGCCACCCGGCGGGTTCGCCGGGCCGGCTGGGCGCGCCGACCGGCCTGGGCACCTCCGCGGCCGGTCTCTTCCGGTCGGTCGCGCGGGTCGGGTAGACGGGCGGCGGCCCGGCCCGGTCCGGCTCGCTGCCGCCGGGGCCGGGGCCGGGCCGTCGTGGGCTCCGCGCCCGATGCGCCCGTGCCCCGCCCGTGCGCACTTCCGCGTCATGTGCCATCGACCTATGGTTCATGACTCATGTGGTTCACGACTCATGTGGGTCATGACCCATGTGGTGCGTGGCCCATGCGTTCGGGGGCGAGCGGTGAGGGGGCGAACGATGGCGGCAGGGAGTGCACCGGGCGGGTCGGCGGGTGCGTCGGCGGCCCGGCGGGCGCAGCAGGCCCGTCGGCAGGAGCGCCTGTTACGGGAACAGTGGCAGGCCGCCCGAGCGCGGGCCGAGCGCTGGGAGGCGGCGAGCGAGGGGGAGCAGCGGGTCGCCGCCCAGCTGCTGATGCTGGCCGAGCGGGGCTGGCGGCTGCTGGTGGACCGGCGCTGGCCGGGCACCCGCGCGGCCAATGTGGACATGCTGCTGATCGGCCCCGGCGGAGTCTTCGTCATCGACGTCAAGAACTGGCGGGCCGCGCCGGAGGCCTCGGCCGGCCGGCTGCGGGCCGGTGGCTTCTCCCGTGACGAGCACCGCCGCAAGCTGCTCGCGGTCACCAAGGCCGCCGAGAGCGCGGTGGCGTCCCTGGGGATGTCCCCGGTGGCGGTGCGTCCGCTGCTGGCGTTCGCGGGGCATCGGGTCGACGCGGAGCTGGGCCGGGTGCGACTGCTGGGCGAGCGGGAGATCGGACCGGCGCTGCTGTCGGAGCGCACCCGGCTGTCGGCCCAGTCCGTCCGCGCTCTCACCGAGCATCTGGAACGGGTCTTCCCCGAGTACGAGGCACCGCCCGCCGCCGACACCCCGCCCGCCGACACCCCGGACGCCGCCACATCGGACACCGCTTCCCGAATACCGGACGCCACGTCCGACGGCCTCTTCGACCTCGACGGACTGCGGGACGCCGCCCTCGACGAGGCGCGGCGGGCCCCCATCGAGCAGTGGATGACTTTCCTCGACCCCGATCAGCTCGCCCTCGTACGGCGCAACTGGGCGGGCCCGGCCAGGATCAGCGGCCCGGCCGGCACCGGCAAGACGGTCATCGCCCTGCACCGCGCCGCCTACCTGGCCCAGCGCACCAACGGCCGCATCCTGTACGTCACGTTCGCCAACAACCTGCCCCGCGTCCAGGCCACCTTCCTGAAGACGATGGCCCCCGCGGTGGCCGACCGGGTCGACTTCCGCAGCCTGCACTCCTGGGCACAGGACTATCTGCGCGACCGGGGCGTACCGGTCCATCTGCACAAGGAGAAGGCGGAGACGGCCTTCAGCTTCGCCTGGAAACACGTCGGCCGGAACAGCTGCCTGACCGAGATCGATCCGCTGCACCCGTATTGGCGGGAGGAGATCGACTACGTCATCAAGGGCCGCGGCATCACCTCCTTCGAGGAGTACGCCGCGCTGCCGCGCCGTCGCCGCCGCGCCGGGCTGCGCCGCCCGCACCGGCAGGCCGTCTGGTCCCTGTACGAGGCGTACGAGGCGCAGCGCACCGAGCGCGCCGTGCACGACTTCAACGATGTGCTCTCCCTCGCGCTCGCCGAGGCGGCCGGCCGGATCGGGCACAGCGCCTACACGGCCGTCGTCGTGGACGAGGTCCAGGACCTGACCCTCGTCGGGGTGCGCCTGCTCCACGCCCTGGTGGGCGACACCCCCAACGGTCTCCTCCTGGTGGGCGACGGCCAACAGGCCGTCTACCCGGGCGGGTTCCGTCTCTCGGACGCGGGCATCGACATCCGCGGCGACCGCGCCCAGGTACTGCGCGCCAACTACCGCAACAGCAAGGAGATCGTGGACACCGCGCTCTCCGTCGTCGCCGAGGACGCCTTCGAGGACCTCGACGGGCTGCGCACCCCGGGCCGGCGGGACATCGACCTGACCTACCACGACGGCGAGGTGCAGCGCGCGGTCCTGCCCACCCCTGCCGCGCACGACGAGGCGCTGCTGACCGCGCTGCGCGGCCTGACCCCGCAGGAGCTCGCCGGATCCGCCGTCCTGTGCCCCGCGAAGCGCGCCATCGAGCACTACCAGCGCCTGCTCACCCGGGCCGGCCTGCGGGTCTGCTCACTGGACCGCTACGACGGACACCCGGTGGAGGCGGTGAAACTCGGCAGCTACCGCCGTGCCAAGGGTCTGGAATTCAAGCGCGTCTATCTGCCGCAGCACGACACCCCGCCGCCCACGGGCACCCCGGACGGCCGCACCCCCGCCGAAACCGCCGCTGAGCGCGCCGAACTGGCTCGCAGTCAGCTCTACGTCGCCATGACCCGCGCCCGCGACGTCCTCTGGCTGGGCAGCGTCCGGCCGGTACGGGAGAACTGAGCGACGGGAGGCGGCGTCCGCCCCGACGCACCCTCCCCGAGCCGGCCGATGCCGCCCGTAATGTCCTTCTGCACGGTGAATCTCCCCTTTGGCGGGAATATCCCGGGAGGGCGTCGGGAACCCCACATGGCGACATCCCGTAGGGGCCTGGCCCAGGACCGGCCCGCCGCCATGGCTGACAGGAGTTCCGACTGTGCGACGCAAGATCGCTTTCCTTGGTGCGCTGGCTCTCACCGGGGGGCTCGTCGCGTTCGCTCCCTCCGGCGCGCATGCCATCACCGGCGTCATCACGTACCACACCCGGCCCGACAACCGGCCGCACGAGATCCTCGACCCCGGCGACGACCACTGCTACGGAGTGGGGGACGGCTACGGCGAGGTGGACAACGACACCCCCACCGACCTCGTCCTGTACAACGGCCGCGACTGCACCGGCTCCGTGGTGACCGTCGTGCGCGCCCGCGGCTGGCTCACCGCGAGGTTCGGCAGCCTCCAGCTGAGCTCGGACGGTCCCCGCGAAGAGGTCCCCTCCGCTGATGAGGACCGCCCCGAGGACCCGGACCGCTCGGACAACCCGGACCGCTCCGACGACCGCGACCCCGCCGCCGATGAC
This sequence comes from Streptomyces sp. P9-2B-2, assembly GCF_030406865.1. Classification (NCBI taxonomy): domain Bacteria; kingdom Bacillati; phylum Actinomycetota; class Actinomycetes; order Kitasatosporales; family Streptomycetaceae; genus Streptomyces; species Streptomyces sp. P9-2B-2. The sequence goes on from NZ_CP129126.1 coordinate 4,883,522, forward strand.
CGGGATCCGGCCGCCAACGACCGCGACCCCGCCGACAACGACCGGGACCCGGCCACCAACGACCGCCCGAACCGCTCCGACGGCCAGGACCCCGCGGACCGTCCGGACCGCTCCGACACCCGGGACTCCTCCGGCAGCTCCGACCCCTCGGACGACCTGGACCACTCCGACCACCCGGGTGACACGCAGGACCCCGACCGCTCGGAGGACCGCGACCGGCCCGCAAGTTCGGCAAGCCCGGTGGACCCGGTCAATGCGGGGACCCCGGGACGCCATGGACGGCCGGGACGCCCGGGGGTCGCGGGCTGAGACGGGCTGAGGGGGCGGGCTCGTGGGGCCGTCGCAGGCGCGCCGGGGTGCCCGCCCAGTCGGTCAGGGCGCGGTGGCGCTCGATGCGGCGGTCCGGCAGGGACGGTGTGCGGGTGGCCCAGGCGATATGGCCGTCGGGGCGGATGAGGATCTCCCGTACCCCGTCGAGGTCGGCGTGGTGGTCGTGGCGGGTGACGGTCAGGGCGGTCACCCGGGGGCCCCAGCCCGGGGTGACGGTCTGCCGTAGCTGCTCGTCGCCCGCGAGGTCCAGCAGGACGAACCGGCCGTGCGGGAGGAGCTCGTGGACGCGGAGCGCCGCGGAACCGTCCGCCGTCAGGGCGATATCGGGCATCCGTCGTCCCGTCAGGGGGTCGGCGTCGGCGGCGGTGGGCGGATAGACCGTGTCGAGCGCGGAAATCCGTCCGGCCAGACGGCGGTTGACCTCCTCGATGCCCAGGAGTTCCGTCAGCAGCGTGCGTAGCGCGGCGGCCGGGCGCTGATACGGGGGGAGCAGGGTCAGCTCCATCAGCAGCGTCTGGACCTCGGTGTTCTCGGTGACCGCCTGTCCGACGGGATGCCGCTCGGCGTGGTAGCTGTCGAGCAGTCCGGGCGGGGCCCAGCCGTTGATCTCGGCGGCGAGTTTCCAGCCGAGGTTCATCGCGTCCTGGAGTCCGGTGTTGAGGCCCTGTCCGGCGGCCGGGAAGTGGATATGGGCGGCGTCGCCGGCCAGCAGGACGCGTCCGGCCCGGTAACGGGCGGCGAGGCGGGTGGCGTTGCCGAACCGCGACAGCCAACGGGGCCGCGCCACCCCGCAGTCGGTGCCGCAGATATCCACCAGGGAGCTGCGGAACTCCTCCGGTGTCAGCGGTTCGGTGGACGGTGTGCGCATCCGCCGCGGGTCGATGAGGACGAGGCGGGTGAGGCCGCCCGTGCGCCCCTCTGAGGGGCCGTTTGCGGGTCCGTCCGTCGGTCCGTCCGCCTCCAGTGGGGCGACCAGGACGCCGGCGGCGCGGGCATGGTCGAGGGCCGCCGGGTCGACAACCGCGAAATCCCCCAGGGCGCCGGTCAGGGTCTCGTCGGTGCCGGGGAACGCGATACCGGCGGCCCGCCGTACCGCGCTCCGTCCGCCGTCGCAGCCGACCACATACCGTGCGCGGACGGTCCGCAGGCCGCCGTCGGGCCCGCGGACGTCCACCTCTACTCCGTCCGCCGCCGCGCGCCCGCCCTGCTCGCCGTCGCGGCCCCCGTCGCCGTCGGCGGCCTGGCGCAGCCCGACCACCTCGTATCCGCGCCGGACCGGTACGTCGAGTTCGTGGGCGCGCTCCGTCAGCAGCTGCTCGGTGCGGGCCTGGGCGAGGAACAGGGTGTAGCCGTGCCGGGTGTCCAGCGTGCTGAAGTCCAGCCGGGTGGCCAGTCCGGCGAAGTGCCACTCCGGTACGGCGCGGCCGCGCGCCAGGAAGCGTTCCACCAGGCCGCGTTGGTCCATCACCTCGATACTGCGCGGGTGCAGGGTCAATGCCCGTGAATCCCGCTGTGCCGCGGTCCGCCGCTCAAGGATCTGCACCCGTACGCCGCCCAGCGCCAGTTCGGTACCGAGCATCAGCCCGGTCGGCCCCGCACCCACCACGAGAACATCGACCTCGTCGGCCACTTCGGTAGCGGCGTCCATCGGCTGCCTCCTGCCCTCTACGTATTTAGTGAACGATGTTCACGTGAACGTTGTTCACTATAATGAGGTCCATGAGCGCCGCGTCAACCCCCAGCCCGTCCGGCCCGTCCAGCCCTTCCGGCGCCCGGCCCGCCACCACGGGGCGGGGCCGGCCCCCGAAGCTCGACCAGGCGCGGACCGTCGAGGTCGCCCTGGCTCTGCTGGACGAGGTCGGGCTGGACGCGCTGACCATGCGGCGGCTGGCCGAGGCCATGGACGTACGGGCCGGTGCGCTCTACCGCTACTTCGCCACCAAGCACGAGCTGCTGACCGCGATGGCCGAGGTGCTGCTGGCCGACTGTCTCGGCCGGCCGTTCCGGTCGCCGGACTGGAGCGAGCGCGTGGCCGAATTGGCCCGCCGGATGCGTACGGCGCTCCTGGGTCACCGCGACGGCGCGCGCGTCTACGCCGGTACGCACGCCACCGGCGCGCACACCCTCGGCTTCGCCGACGCCCTCATCGGCGTCCTGCGGGAGGCGGGCTTCACCGCCGACGACGCGGGCCGGGCCGCGCTCACGGTCGTCCACTTCACCCTCGGCCACACCCTGGAGGAGCAGGCCGCCCGCCAGGGTGCGGACGCCGGACCGGCCGACCCGGAACGGCTGCGCGCGGCGGTGACGCCGGGGCAATACCCTCATCTCGCCACCGCGTTGCCGGTGGTGACCAGTACGGATTTCACCGCCCACTTCGAATTCGGGCTGGGGCTGCTGCTCCAGGGCCTGCGCGCCCTCGGGCCCGGCACCGCGCCCCCGGGGACCGGCGGGTGACGAACCGGGCAGCGGAAAGCCCGCTGCCCCGGTGTGGGACACCGGGGCAGCGGGCTTCTTGGCGCAGTGTCGGCGGGACGGGTCCCGTCGGCTCGCCGGGTGGGGAGTGGTCAGCGGCTGTAGATGGGCATGATGGTTTCGCTGTCGTCGCACCACACCTCGTGGTAGCCGTTCGCCTGGGCCTGCGGGAGTTCCTTGGCTTCGCACTCGGCCTTTGACGGGTACTTGAGGGCGCCGACGGGGACCCAGCCGTCGCCGGGCGGCGGGGCGGCGGAGGCGGTGGTGGCGGTCAGGGGGATGGCGATCGCTGCCGCACTGACAGCGAGACCGACACCGATACGGGTACGCCACGACTTCATGGTGTTCTCCTTGCTTGTCTCTACTTCTCCGAGCTGGTCCCGCTCGGAGATCTTCTTGGCCCCTGTCCACGGCGGTACCGAGGTGGTCAACCGATGGGGCTGACGAAGAGGGCCGGGTGGGGGCCCAGCTGGTGGAAGAGCGGGCACCACCGCCGTAGCCGGGTGGGCGTTACGCGTGGGCGCTGATCACGCCGCCGCTGCTGAGCACGATGTAGATGCCGTTGGCGTTGAGGCCGACGTCGTGCTGGTTCGTCTCCAGGGTGGCGGCCACGCCGTCATGGCCGATGATCTGCGCGCGGTACTTCAGCTCGCCGACCTTCGTGACCTTGGCCGTCCAGCCGCCCGCGAGCTTGAAGGTGCCCGGTCCCTGGTGGCCGCCGCCCATCCAGGAGTGGACCTGGCCGTCCAGTGTGAGGGTGACGAACATGTCGTTGGCGTCGAGCCCGTCGTCGTGCCCGTTCGTCTCCAGCGTGGCCAGGACCGAACCGTGGGCGACGATCTTGGCGCGGTACTGCTGGTCGCCGAGCTTGGTGATCTCGGCCGTGCTGATGCCGTCCGCCAGGCGCTGGGTGCGGACCGCGGAGGTCGCCTTGCCACTGTTGGTGGCGTGCGCGCCGGCCGACTGCTTGCCCGCGACGCCCGCCTTGACCTCGGCCTTGGCGCCGGTGCTCTGCAACCCGGACCAGCCCGAGGCGCTGGACTCGGCGGCGGCCGAGTTCGTGTGGCCCGCGGACTTCGCGTCGGCGGCGTTCGAGCCTGCGCAGGCGGTCAGGGTGAGGCCGGCGGCCGCGACCAGGGATGCGGCGGCGATCCGCAGAGTGCGGCGACGGGCGGTGCGGGCAGTGGTGCTGGAGCTCATTTCGGGGTCCCCCCAAGGACAGTTGGTGACGTGGTCTCCTCGGTACGTCACCCACTCTGGGCGAGGCCACTAGCGCAAGGCTGCCGCTCCGCTAACACCCGGCTAACACGTTGATGAGGAGGGGGAGGAGGCCAAGGGGGGCGCGAACTTCCGGGCAGCGTCTCCTCGTTCGGCTGGTGGGGTGTGACGCGGCTCACCGGAAAAGGGTGACAGGGCGTTGTCGCGGACCGCTGCGAGCGTGGGTGCATGACGCTCACCGATGAGGACTGCCTCGCTGAAACTCAGGCATTCAACAAGCAATTCGAGACCACTGCCGCGAGCCGCCCGGCGCGCGAAGGGGCGCCGGACGCAGCCCTGCTGGCCAGTCTTCGGCGCAACCGGCTCGGTGGCGACACGCCACCGGTCAGGCTGCCGGAGGGCCAGGACCGCGTCATTGAGGGCGGGGTGAAGGTACGGGTCTTCGTACCGGACCGCGTGGAGGGCGTGTACCTGCACATTCACGGCGGCGGCTGGGTGTTCGGTGCGGCGGACGGGCAGGACGAGCGGCTGTGGCAGCTCGCCGAGGGGGCACGGCTGGCCGTGGTCAGCGTGGAGTACCGCCTCGCGCCGGAACACCCGTACCCCGCCGGGCCCGACGACTGCGAGGCCGCCGCCCGGTGGCTGGTGCGGCACGCCGCGACCGAGTTCGGCACCCAACGGCTGCTGATCGGCGGTGAATCGGCCGGTGCCCACCTCAGTGTCGTGACGCTGCTGCGCCTTCGTGACCGGCACGGCATCACCGGCGCGTTCCGGGCGGCCCATCTGCTCTTCGGCCCCTACGACCTGTCCATGACGCCGAGCCAGCGCTCTTTCGGATCCAGGCGGCTGCTGAGTAATACGGACACGCTGCGGCGGACCTACGAGCTGTTCACACCCGGCACGGGGCCGGAACAGCGCCGCGATCCCGAGGTCTCACCGCTTTTCGCCGACCTCGCCGGTCTGCCGCCCGCACGGATCGTCGTCGGCACCGAGGATCCGCTGCTGGACGACTCGCTGTTCCTGGCCGGGCGGTGGCAGGCGGCCGGCGCGCCCGTGCACCTCGGAGTCGTCGCCGGCGCCATGCACGGCTTCACCCTGTTCCCGCTGACCATCACTGAGCGGGAACTGCGGCGCCAGCGGGAATTCCTGTCCACCACGGGACGGTAGCGTCGCCCGGATGAATCGCACTGCCCGGCTCTATGCGCTGGTCGAAGAGTTGCGCGCGGCGGCGCCGCGGCCGCTGACGGTCGCGGCGCTCGCCGCGCGGTGCGAGGTGAGCACGCGTACGGTGCAGCGCGACCTCCAGGCGCTGATGGAGGCCGGTGTCCCGGTACGCACCACACCCGGGCGGGGCGGCGGCTGGTCGATCGACCCGGACATGACCCTGCCCCCGATCCACTTCACCACCGAGGAAGCCTCGGCCCTGGCCGTCGCCCTCGCCGCGGCCGACGCCGCCGCCCCGTACGCCGCCGCGGCCCGCACGGCGGCCCAGAAGATCGCGGCCTCGATGCCCGGCCCCGCCTCGGCGGCCGCACAGGAACTCGCCGCACGGATCGTCGCGCTGCCCTCGCCCGCCCACGCCACGGTCCGCACCGCGGTGGAACAGGCCCTCACCACCCACACGGTGCTGCGGCTGTCCTACACCGACGCGGCGGGACGCGTGAGCGACCGCGTGGTGGAACCGGCCGGGCTGCTCACCGCCAAGGGCAGGTGGTACCTCATCGCCTGGTGCCGCACGCGCCAGGCCGGCCGGGGCTTCCGGCTGGACCGCATCACCGCGGCGGCTCCCACTACGGAGCAGGCGCAGCCGCACGACCTGACGGAACTCCTGCGCGCCTCGGCGGCGGCCGACGCGGTGCGGCCCACCACGCTGGCGCCGCTCACCTCGCCGGGTTGAGAAACCGGGGCGCCGCTCCGGTGTCCGGTCACGGCACTCGCCCGCTCGCCCCCCGCCCGTGGTGGAGTGCGCTCCACCCTCAAGACGGGACCGTGCTCTCTCCTCCGCGCGCCCCGCCGTTTCTAGCGTCATCAGTGGCCCGGTGATCCATCCGACCCACTGAGAGGGCGTGCGTATGTTCCGGCGGCGGCGAGGTGCGGCGACTGCTACCGCAGAGCGGGTGGTGGCGGAGGGGGTGTCCGACGCGCTCACCCTGGAAGGGGTCGGCCGGGAGTACCGGCGCGGGGCGGTCGCCCTGCACCCCGTCGATCTCGCGGTGCCCCGGGGGCGGTTCCTCGCGGTCATGGGGCCGTCCGGCTCGGGGAAGTCGACCCTGTTGCAGTGCGCGGCGGGGCTCGACCGGCCGACGGCGGGGACGGTGCGCATCGGCGGTACGGACGTGTCCGCGCTCTCGGAGGCCGCGCTGACCCGGCTGCGGCGCGAGCGCGTCGGGTTCGTGTTCCAGGCCCACCATCTCGTGCCGTCGCTGACCGTCGCGGAGAACGTCGCGCTGCCGCTGCTGCTCGGCGGTACGACCGGGCCGGAGCGGGTGCGGCAGGGGCTCGCGGACGTCGGGCTGGGGGAGCGGGGGGACGCCGCGCCGGCGGAGCTGTCCGGCGGGCAGTGCCAGCGGGTCGCGATCGCCCGCGCGCTGGTCACCGGGCCCGACATCGTCTTCGCCGACGAGCCCACGGGGTCCCTCGATCCCGCCGCCGCGCACGACGTGCTGGTCCTGCTGCGCCAGGCCGTCGACCGGGACGGCCACACCGTCGTCATGGTCACGCACGATCCGGCCGCCGCGGCCTGGACGGATGAGGCTCTCTTCCTCGCCGGGGGACGGGTCGTCGGGAGCGTGACATCTCCTGAAGTGGCCCAAGTGAGCCGCATCATGCGGGGCTTGGGGCGCGGGGAGGGCGCGGATCCGGACGGGGGAGACGAGCGGGTCGGAGGCGGACGGCACGCGGGGTCGGACGGGGGTCGCGCGGCATGAAGGTGACCACGTTCCTGGCCGCCCGCGCCGCGCGTACGCACCGCAGGGCCTGGGCCGCCGTCTTCGCCGCGCTCGCCGTCACCTCCCTGCTGCTCGGCGCCCTCGCGCTCACCCTCGCCTCGGCCGGGCTCGGACATCCGCGGGTGGCGCGCTACGCGGCGGCGCCGCTCGTCGTGGCCGGGGACCAGTACACCCGCTTCACCGCCACGCCGTGGGGCAGCGAACCCCGGACCACCGAGGCCGGGCTCACCGAGCGGGTGCGTGTCCCGGCGGCCGCCCTCGGGGTGGTGCGGAAAGTGCCCGGGGTGCGGGCGGCGGTCGCCGACGCGGGGTTCCCGGTGGGGCGGGCCGGGCGCGCCGCCGTCGGACGGCCCTGGACTGCCGCGCGGCTGGCGCCCCGTGCCGTACGGGACGGCCGTGCGCCGCGGGGTGCGCACGAGGTCGTGGTGGGTGGCGCGGCCCGGGTCGGGGCGCGCACGGTGCTGCGGGTGCGGGGCGCCGACACGGCGTACACCGTCGTCGGTGTCGCCGACGGGCCGCGGGACGCCGTCTACTTCACGGAAGGCGAAGCCCGCCGCCTGGCCGGGCATCCGGGCTCCCTGGACGCGATCGGGGTGCTCGCCCGGCCCGGTGTGGCGACCGAGGAGCTGGCCGCCCGGGTGCGGGCGGCGCTGGACGCGGCGGGGGCCCGGAGCGTCGGACCGCGGGCGGACGGGGATGCGGCCGGCCTGCGCGTACTGACCGGGAACGGGCGCGGCGCCGCCGAGTTCCTCGATGCCGCACCGGCCCGTGTGGGGCTGCTGGAGCTGCTCGGCTCGGTGGCCGCCACCGTCGTGCTGACCGCCCTGCTGGTGGTGTCGTCGACGGTGGTGCAGGCGCTGCGGCAACGCGCGGGTGAGCTGGGGCTGTTGCGGGCGGTCGGGGCGACGCCGCGGCAGGTGCGCGGGGTGGTGGGGAAGGAGGTGGGACGGGTCGCGGTCGGGGCCGCGCTGGTGGGGGCCGTCGGCGCGGTCCCGGCGTTTCTCGCGCTGCGCGGGGTGCTGGACGCCCGCGGCGCGCTCCCGGCTGGGCTCGAACTCCCCCTTCCGCCCTGGCTGTGGTCCGCGCCGCTGGTCGGCGCCGCGGTGACGGTCCTGATGGCGCGGCTCGCGGCGGTGTTCGCCGGGGCCGGGGCCGCGAAGCTGCGCCCGGCGGAGGCGCTGCACGAGGCGGCGCCCGGCACGGCCCGCAAGGTCACCGGGCTGGTGCTGCTGCTCGCCGGCGTCAGCTCGGCGGGCACCGCGGCCCTCCAGAGCGGGGCGGCCGCCGGGGCCGCGGCCGGGGCGGCGGCGGTGACGATGGTGAGCGCCTGTGCGCTGCTCGGGCCGTGGATCGCGGACGGTGCGATGCGGGTGCTGGGGGCGCCGCTGCGGCGGTACTGCGGTCCGGCCGGCCATCTCGCCGCCGCCAACTGCCGGGCCGCGGCCCGTCGTTCGGGAGCCGCCCTGACGCCCGTCGTACTGGTCACCGCGTTCATCGGCGTCCAGCTCTCGGCGGGGGCGACCCTCACCCACGCGGGGGCGGCGCAGGCCCGCGAGGCGCTGCGGGCCGGTCTCGCGGTACGGGCGGACGGCGGGCTGCCGGCCGGTGCCATGGAGCGGATCCGCGGCGTGCCAGGGGTGCGGGCGGCGACGGACGTGGTGCCCGGCACGGTGGTACTGGCCCGGCGCGAGACCGGCGAGCCCCGGCTCGACCGGCTGCCGGTCCTCGGCGTCACCCCGCAGCGGCTGACGCGGACCCTCGACCCGGGGGTGCGCGAGGGGACCGTACGGCAACTACGGCCCGGCACGGTCGCAGTCGGTGCCGACCGGGCGCGCTCGCTCGATCTGCGGCCCGGCGCGACGGTGACCCTGCGCTTCGGCGACGGGGCTCCGGCCCGGCTCCGGGTCGTCGCGGTCTACGAACGGTCGCTGGCCCTGGGGGACTTCCTCTTCTCCCGGGACGAGCTGCTGCGGCACGGGTCGCGGCCGGACGGCGCACGGGTGCTGGTCACGGTGGCACCGGGAGGGGACCGCACGGCGGTCGCGGCGGCGCTGGCGGCGGCGGTGCCGGGGGCGCGGGTGGAGACGACACCCGCACCGGTACGGGTCGCGGCGGAGCACCAGGCGCTCGTCGAAGTGGTCACGATGGCGGCGGTATCGGTGATCGGGGGCTTCACGGTGATCGCGGTGCTGAGCACCCTGTCGCTGATCGCGGTCGGCCGCCGCCCCGAGCTGCGGCTGCTGCGGCTGGCGGGGGCGGGGCGGCGCACCCTGCGGCGGATGCTGCGGCTGGAGGCGGCGGCCCTGGCACTGACCGGGCTGGCCGTGGGAGCCGCGGTGGCCATGGTGCCGCTGCTGGCGTTCAGCCTGGGGGTGGCCCGTACGGTGCCGCATCTGCCGCCGGTACCCGCCGTGGTGATCGTCGCCGTGGTGGCCGCGACGACGGGCGCGGGGACGCTGCTGCCGGCACGGGCGGTGCTGCGGGGGCGGTATCCGGGGAGCGGGGCGGCGGGTGGGTGAGGGGGCGGGCAGCCGCCGGTGAGTGCGCCAGGGCGGGTCCGCGAAGCCCCGGCCGTCGCGGGCCGGGCGGGACGTCCCGCCCCCGCCCTACCCCCCGTTCAGATACGCCAGCACGGCCAGCACCCGCCGATGGCCGCTGTCGCCGGCCGGCAGGCCCAGCTTCGTGAAGACATTGCCGATGTGTTTGCTGACCGCCCGGTCCGACACCACCAGCAGCCGGGCGATCGTGGTGTTGTCCCGGCCCTCCGCCATCAGGTGCAGCACCTCCCGCTCGCGCGGGGTCAGGGTGTCGAGCGGATCGTCGCGGCGCCGGGTCATCAGCTCCGTGACGACCTCCGGGTCCAGCGCGGTACCGCCCGCCGCGACGCGTTCCAGCGCGTCCAGGAACTCGTCGACCCGGCCCACCCGGTCCTTCAGCAGATAGCCGACCCCGCTCGCACCGCCGCCCAGCAACTCCGCGGCGTAGGCCTCCTCCACGTACTGGGACAGCACCAGCACCGGCAGCCCGGGGATCTCCCGGCGGGCCGCCAGCGCCGCCCGCAGCCCCTCGTCGCGGAAGCCGGGCGGCATCCGGACGTCCAGTACGGCGGCGTCCGGGCGGTGTTCGAGGAGCGCGGGCAGCACCTCGGGCCCGCTGGCCGCCACCGCGGCCACCTCGTGCCCGGCGGAGGTCAGCAGCAGCACCAGGCCCTCTCTGAGCAGGGCGTTGTCCTCGGCGATCACCACACGCACGGCAGCTCCACATCGATCACGGTCGGGCCCCCGGCGGGGCTGGTCACTTCCACGGTCCCGTCGAGCGCCGCGACCCGGCGCCGGATGCCGAGCAGCCCACTGCCGCCCGCGGCCCCCGGGGAGCCGGTCTCCGCGCCGCCGCGCCCCTCGTCACGCACCGACAGCGTCAACCCGCCGGGCCTGCGGGCCAGTTCCACCCGGGCCCGGTCCGCCCCGCTGTGTTTGGCGGCGTTGGTCAGGGCCTCGGCGACGACGAAGTACGCGGCCGCCTCGACCGCCGCCGGTGCGCGCGGGCCCTCCGCCAGCCCCTCCTCGCACACCGCCACCTCCAGGCCGCTGCTCGCCGCGAGCGCCCGCACCGCCCCCACCAGGCCCCGGTCGGTGAGGATCGGCGGATGGATGCCGCGGACCACCTGGCGCAGCTCGGTGAGGGCCTCCTCGGCCTGGTTCTGGGCGTCGTCGAGGAGCGTGCGGGCCGCCTCGGGGTCCTTGTCGTAGGCCCGCCGGGCCAGTCCCACCCGCATCGAGAGCGCCACCAGCCGGGCCTGGGTGCCGTCGTGCAGATCCCGTTCGATACGCCGCAGTTCGGCGCCGTGCGCGGCGACGGCGCCGGCCCGGGTCACGGTCAGCTCCTCGACCCGCTCGGCGAGCCCGGCCCGGTGCCCGCCGTCCGGCGACGGCCGCAGCAGCGCGTGCGACCAGGCCGCGTCGAGGTCGGCGAGGCGCCCGATCAGCGGCAGGACGACGGCCCGGCGCCCCAGCAGCCCGCACCACACCCCGTCGACGAGCAGCCCGACGGCCCACAGCGGCAGCGCGAGATACGCCAGCAGCCAGCCGTAGCCGAAGTGGGCGGCGAGCCAGCGCAGATCCCGGTAGGTACCGGGGTCCGCGAGCGCGGTACGCACCCGCTCGGACAGCGCCCCGGTGAGCGGCAGATACGCCTCCGGCACCGGCACCCCCGACCAGGCCGCCACCCGCCGCCGCTTGAACCCGGCCATCCTGCGCAGCAGCAGAACCGTCTCGGGCAGCACCCCCGCGCCGACCACGATGACCGTCACCACGGCGGTGAACAACAGCAGCGCGAGGAAGAGATACGACAGCAGCGCCAGCCCGCCCGCCGTCATCAGCTGAGCCGTGGCCCGCCCCGCCCGCCGCATCGTCTCCCCCATGGGGCTCAGGCTAAGGGACCGCCACCGGGGGCGCGGGCGGGTGCTCCCCGGCCGGGGTGTAGCGCGCTACACCCCGCATTCGGGAGGGCGCTCCCTCGAACCGGCGGTCAGCGGCGGGCAGTCTGGGGCGCAGCGATACCCGCCTCAGCTCGGTGCGGCGGGTGACCCTCCGGAAGGAAGAGCTCCCATGAAGGCCCTGCTCTGGTGCGTGCTCGTGCTCGCCCTCCTCTTCAACGTCGCCACCAGCTTCGCCTTCGACGGGGTGCAGCAGGTGCTGGTCAGCGTCGGCAGCGGGGTCGTGGTGATCGGGTCGGGGGTGGGCCTGTTCCTGATGCGCACCAAGCGGTGCTGAGGCGGGCGAGTGGTCCTGAGGCGGACCAAGCGGTCCTGAGGCGGCCGGGCCGCCCCGCTGACCAGCGCGCCATCCAGGTGCCGCAGGCGTGGAAGAGCCCCTGGTTGTCGCAGAGTTACCGCTCGCCCTGGACCTCGCGGACCCAGCCCGTCAGGCCCGCCAGGAACCCGGCCCGTTCGCCCGGCGACAGCCCGTCCAGGGCGCGCAGCAGCGGCTCGGTCCGGCGGGCGACGAAGGTTTCGAGCGGCGGGCGGAAGTCCTCGGCCAGGGACACCAGGATCCGGCGGCGGTTGGCCGGGTCCTCGGCGCGCTCCACGATCCCGGCCCGGCTCAGGCCGCCGACCAGCTCGCTGGCGGTGGGCAGCGACACATGGAGCCGCCGGGCGATCTCGCTGACGGTCAGCGGCTGCCCGGCCAGCAGCTGTGGGAGGACGGCGCCGTGGCGCGGGGTCAGCCCGTTGGTCTCCATCGCCTCACGCAGCGGCGCCGGCATCAGCTCCCGCACCACTCCGCCACGGAAGAACGGCTCCAACAGCGGTACCAGGCCGACGATTTCGACCTCGTCGGGGGTCGGTACCCGGGGCGCCTTCCCGGCCTCGTGCATGTGCGGCATACTGCGCAGTCTAGATGGTTTGGATTTCCAAACTGTTGGGACATTCGAAAGGTGAAGCCCCTATGCCGTCGATCAGCTACCACGAGGCGCTCAATGACGCGCTGGAGCGCATGGACGACCTCGGATACGAACGCGGGCAGGGCGTCGATCTCGCCAACCACGGCCCGATGGGCGCCGAGGCGCTCGCCCTGCTGGGGCAGGAGGACGCGGTCGCCTCCTGGGTCCGGCGCTACCGGCGGGCGATGGAGCACCATGAGCCGCCCGCCGCCCGCTTCGCCCTGGACCCCGCGGACGAGTCCTCCTGGCGCCCCGCGCTCGGCGACTTCCCCCGCGCCGGGGACTGGGAGCGGCTCTTCGCCCGCGAACTGGCCGAGGCGCACTGGCGCGAGGTCCTCGTCCGGTGGTGGCCGCGCCTGATCCCGGGCCTGTTCGCCGGACTGACCCACGGCCTGATCCGCACCGCCCACGCGGTTCGGGGCCTGTACGCCGCCGGCAAGCCCACCCGGCTCCAGCTGAACGAACTCGCGCGCGGGCTGGCGTACTGGGCCGCCCGCTACACCGCGCTGCCCGGCCGGCCCCGGCTGCGCGGCCGCTACGACCTGCCGGCCGCGGTCGCCGCGCTGCCCCGGGTGCCGCAGGACGGCGGACTGGGGCCCGGCACCGCCCGGCACCGTCTGGACACCCTCGCCGAACTGCCCGGCTACCAGGACGCGCTGGAGTGGCCCGCCCAGGAACCGGCGCCCCGGATGCTGTCCGAGATGACCGCCCAGTTCGCCGATGTCTACCTCGGCCACCCGGAGGTGTACCCGGTTCCGCTGATCCACGGCGTCACCGCGCCCGCCGCCGTACGCCTGGTGCTTCCGCATCTGCCGCCCGAGCTGTACGAGCCGACGCTGGACCGGCTGTGGCAAGTACAGACGGCCTTTCTGCTGGCCTTCACCACCGACCGGCGCGACGAGGGCACGGCGGCCTGGCGGTCATCGCTCGGCGACCTGCCACCGCTGGGTGAACTCGGCGCCCGGGCCGCCGAGCACGGCGACGAGCACGTCATCAAGTTCACCGAGGCCTGCCTGCGCGAATACGCCCTGCGGCCCGATCCCCGCTATCCCGCCGCCGCGTTCGCCGCCCAGCGGCGCATCCCCCGCCTGGACGCCGGCGGCGGGGTCGGCGGTGTGCGGGCCGATACGCCGTAGGGCGGGACCAGCGGGACGGGCGGGTCGCCGCGGGACCACGCCGGCCGTCGGACACGGCCCGGTCCGGTGCTCAGTGCGACAGGAACTGCTGGCACTGGTACGGCCCGGCGCGCTCCTTGCCGGTCACGAGGGTCACCTGGACCTTGTCCGGGCGGGTGCCGTGGAGGAGGACCTCGGCACGAGCGAAGGTGCAGACCAGCTGGCCGGTGCTCTGGTCCCCGGGGGATTCGGCGGTGTAACCGGGAGTCCTGACGGTGACATTGCCGTGGTGGGCGGTGACCTTGAGCCACTTGTCGGGGCGGACGAGATTGGCCAGCCCGTCGGCCCGCTCTTCTTCGGTCGGCCCGTTGAGCAACAGCCGGTAGGCGAGCTGGAAGTGGTCGACCTTCGTGCCGGGCCGGGACACTCCCCGCAGGCCGCGGTCGGAGACGAAGTAGACCCGCATGCCCTGCGAGATGCCGGAGGGGGCGGTGCCGAAGTCCATGACGCCGGTGGGACGTATGCCGCAGCCCGTGGCGGCCAGGGCGAGCACACAGCAGATGAGGGCGGTGCGGGGACGCGTCATGAGGCGGATTCCGTACGGAGGGGGATGCGGAGGGTGAAGACGGCGCCGGCGTCCGGTGCCGGGGGCGCGAGCTCGATGGTGCCACCGTGCAGACGGGCGTTCTCCAGGGCGATGGCCATACCCAGACCGCTGCCCTCGGAGCGGGTGCGGGCGTTGTCGGCCTTGTAGAAGCGGTCGAAGACATGGCGGGCGACCTCGGGGGCCAGCCCCGGGCCGCGGTCGGAGACCGAGACGGTCAGCCACTCTTCCGCCGCCCGGACGGTGACGGTCACCGGCGGTGCGCCGTGCCGCAGGGCGTTGCCGACGAGGTTGGCGACGATGACATCGAGTCGGCGGCGGTCGAGCCGGGCCCGTATGCCCGGGGGGAGATCGGCCTCGACCCGGTCGGTCCAGCCGCGGGCCGCGAGTGAGGCGCGCACCACCTCGGCCATGTCCACTTCGTGCACCGTGAGCGCCACGGCGCGGGCGTCGAAGCGGGATATCTCGATGAGGTCGTCGACCAGCCGGGCCAGCTTGGCGGTTTCCGCGCTGACCGTACGGGCCGCGTGTGCGGTGTCGGGGGTGAGCTGGTCGGCGTCCTCCTCCAGGACGCTGGACACCATGGTCATGGCGGCGAGCGGGGTGCGCAGCTCATGGGAGACATCGGCGACGAAACGGCGGGCCAGGGCCTCCTGCTCGCGCAGCTCGCCGACGGTGTGCTCCAGCGCGCCGGCCGTTTCGTTGAAGGTATGGGCGAGCTCGGCCAGTTCGTCGCGGCCCTTCTCCTCGACCCGGGTACTCAGCTCGCCGGTGGCCAGCCGGCGGGTGGCCCGTGCCAGTCTGCGCACCGGCCGCAGCACCGTACGGGCCGCGAGCAGCGCCAGGACGGCGGCCAGCAGCACCACGGGTACCAGGCCGCCCTGCACACTGCGCACCAGGTCGGCGGTGTCGCGTTCCTCCTCCTCCAGGGAGACGATCGCGAAGATCTCGACCCCGGACGGCTTTGCGGAGCTGCCGTCCAGGACGACCGGGGCGCCGAGCACCAGCCAGGGCTCGCCGCTGTACTCCACCCGCTGGAGCGAGAGCCGGTTGTCGGTGTGCACGGCCGCACGCAGCTCGGGAGTGATCCGGGTGCGGTCCGCCAGCGAGTCGGAGGAGGCGGTGTAGTCGCGGTACCGGGCGATGACCGGCGCACTGCGCAAGCCGGAGGAGACATTGGTGGCGAACCGGGTCAGGGAGCGCAGGTCGGGCGGGACATCGAGCTCCGGTGCCAGCTGCTCGACGCGGTTGTGGAAGTCATCGACGGCGGCGTTCTGGGCCCGCTTGAGGACCGCGTTGCGCGAGTCCCGGTACGCCAGTGCGGTGGCGGTGACCGCGCTGATCAGGGCGACCACGACGACGGTGATGATGAGCCGGCCGCGGAGCCCGTCGAGACGCGGGAGCCGCAAACGGGCCCGCACCGCGGTCCTCTCGGGCTTTGTGGGAGCGGACTCGGCCGTGGTCCTCATCGCACACTCACAGCGGCCCGAAGCGATAGCCGAAGCCGCGCACCGTCTGGATGTAGCGCGGCCTGGCGGGGAGGTCCTCCAGCTTGGCGCGCAGCCGCCCGACCGCCGCGTCCACCAGCCGGGAGTCGCCCAGGAAGTCGTGCTCCCAGACGGATTCGAGGAGTTGCTCCCGGCTGAAGACCCGGCCGGGGGCCGCCGACAGCTCCAGCAGCAGCCGCAGTTCGGTGGGCGGGAGGGGGACGGGGGTGCCGTGCTTGGTGACGGTCAGGCCGGCTCGGTCGATGGCGAGTCCGGCGAAGTTGTCGCTGTTCGTACGGGTCACCGGTCCGGCCCGGCGCAGGGCCGCCCGGATACGGGCCTCCAGCACCCGGCCGGTGATCGGCTTGACCACATAGTCGTCGGCGCCCGCCTCCAGCCCGCTGACCACGTCCAGATCGTCACCGCGGGAGGTGAGCATGATGATCGGCAGCTGGCCCCGGCCCCGGATGCGGCGGCAGACCTCGAAGCCGTCGATACCGGGCAGCATCAGGTCGACCACCGCGAGCTCGATGCCGCCGCCGCCCGGGCGGGACAGCAGCTCCAGGCCCGCCTCGCCGGTGGCGACGGCGTCGACCTCGTGGCCGTGCCGGCGCAGCACCAGCTCCATTCCGTCCCGTACGGAGGTGTCGTCCTCGATCAGCAGCACATGCGGCATGCTGCCGATTATGGGCGAGGGTTTGTGCAGCTCAGGAGTTATCCACAGGGTGAGATGGCCGGTCCGTGGCATTGTTACGTTCTCATCATCCGGCCATGGAGCGGCCACCAACTCCGCCCCTGACATTGTCCGCATGACGCAGAAGACACGCTCCCGCTCCCGTGCCGCACGCCTCGCGCTGCTGATCGCCGTACCCGCCCTCGCCCTGACCACGGCCTGCGGCGGCGCTGCCGGGTCGTCCGACGAAGGGGTCGCCTCCGTCAGCAAGGCGCCCTCCACCGACCGGACCAAGGACGCCGCCGACTCGTCCAAGGGCGGTGCACCCAAGGGCAAGAGCGCCTTCTATGACGCACAGATGAAGTTCGTCCAGTGCATGCGCAAGAAGATCAACAAGGACTTCCCCGATCCCAAGCTGAGCGGCTATCTCGACTGGACGAAGATCGACGCGCTGCAGGAGAAGACGGGCGACGACAGCATCGTCAAGGGCGGCCGGAAGGGAGCTTGTACGCCCGAGATGCAAAAGGCTTCGAGCCTGGAGCCGCCCCGCGACACCCAGAAGGAATACGAGTCGATGCTCGCGCACGCCAAGTGCATGCGCGCCAACGGCGTATCGAAGTTCACCAACCCGCAGCTCCAGGACGGCAACGTCATGCCCGGCGGTGACCCGAACCCCACCTCGCCCGAGGTCTCGCAGGACTCCTCCACCTACAAGCAGGCTCGCCAGGCCTGCAAGGGCAAGCTCCTCGACGGCCTGGACGGCATGCAGTGAGCCCCGCACCAAAGCGCCGTCGGGGCCTCATCGCCCTAGCGGCTGCGGTCACCGCGACCGCGGCGACCGCCGGGGTCATGATCCTCACCGACCCCGGCAAGGGCGCCTCGGCCGGGAAGCCGAAGGGGCCGCCCACCACGACCGAGATCACCCGCACCGATCTGGTCCAGAGCAAGACCGTCGACGGGAAGCTGGACTACGCGCAGCGCCGGGTGGTGAAGTCCCCCGTGGAGGGCACGGTCACCAAGGCCGCCACATCGGGGAAGACCGTGTCGCTCGGGCAGCGCCTGTACGAGCGGGACGCCCGGCCGGTGACCCTCCTCTACGGCGCGACACCGATGTTCCGCACGATGAAGGTCGGCGCCCGCGGCCCGGACGTCCTCCAGCTGGAGCGCAACCTCCGCGACCTGGGCTTCGGGGCGGGGCTGTATGTGGACGTCCGCTTTGACGAGGCGACCAAGGCCGCCGTCAAGCAGTGGCAGAAGTCCCTCGACGTGACCTCCAACGGAGAGATCGGCCAGGGGGACGTCGTCTTCCAGCGCGGCCCCGTGCGGGTGGTGTCCGCCGACGCCGCCCTCGCCGACAGCATCGGCCCGGACACCAAGGTCCTGACGGTCGCCTCCACCAAGCCGGTCGTCCGGGCCGAGCTGGACGCGGCCGACGGGGCGCTGGCCGCCAAGGGCACCAAGGTGGAGATCGCCATGCCCGGCGGAGGCAACCGGCGCGGCAAGGTCAGCGGAGTGGTGACCCCCGAGGAATCCGAGTCCGCCGAGGGCGGGGCGGCCGACTCCGGTGGCTCGTCCGGGGACGCCATCAACGTGGAGATCACGCTCGACGACGGCGCCAAGGTCCAGGAGAAGGACCGTCAGGGCACCCTCCGGGTGAAGTTCGTCAGTGAAAGCCGCAAGGACGTGCTGACGGTGCCGGTCGAGGCGATCGTCGCGCTGCGCGAGGGCGGCTACGGGCTGGAGCTGGTCCAGGGCTCCAAGACCCGCATGGTGGCGGTCGAGACGGGGCTGACGGCCGACGGCCGGATCGAGGTCAGCGGGACCGGCCTGGCTGAGGGCATGAAGGTCGGAGCGGCCGAGCAATGACCCCACCCGTGATCGAACTGCGGGCGGCCACCAAGTCGTACCCGGGCGGGGTGCACGCCCTGCGGGGCGTGGACCTCCGGGTGGAGCGCGGCGAACTGACCGCCATCGTCGGTCCGTCCGGCTCCGGCAAATCCACCCTGCTCAACCTGCTCGGCACCCTCGACCGGGCCACCTCGGGCGAGGTCCGGGTGGCCGGGTACGACGTGAGCACGCTGTCCGACGCCCAGCTCTCCGCGCTGCGCGCCCGGCACATCGGCTTCGTCTTCCAGCACTTCCACCTCGCCCCCGGCCGCAGCGCCCAGGACAATGTCGCGGACGGGCTGCTGTACGGCGGTACGGGGCTGCGGGAGCGCCGCGCGCGGGCCCGTACGGCCCTGGAAGAGGTGGGGCTCGCCCACCGCATCGGCCACCTCGCCCACCAGCTCTCCGGCGGCGAGAAGCAGCGGGTCGCCATTGCCCGCGCGCTGGTCGGCGACCCCGATCTGCTGCTCGCGGACGAGCCGACCGGTGCGCTGGACACCGCCTCCGGCGAGCTGGTCATGAACCTCATCCGCGAGCTGCACGCGGCCGGGACGACCGTCTGCGTCATCACCCATGACAACGACATCGCCGACTCGCTGCCCCGCCGGATCCGCTTCCGCGACGGCGAGATCGTCGACGACTCCGGTGCCGCTCCTGCCGCACCCGGCTCCCCCGCGGAGCCCACCGAGGAGGTGACCCGATGAGCGGCCCCGCACTCCGGTCGGCCCGGCTCTCCCCGGCCGATGTGCTGCGGGTCGGCGCCGAGGGCCTGCGCAGCCGCCGCACCCGCGTCGTGCTGTCCGCCCTCGGCATCGCGATCGGCATCGCGACGATGGTCGCGGTCATCGGGCTGTCCACCTCCAGCCGCGCCGACCTCATGAACCGGCTGGACCGGCTCGGCACCAATCTGCTCACCGCCGAGGCGGGCCAGGACGCCATGGGCCAGGACGCCAAACTCCCCAAGAACGCGGTGTCGATGGTCGAGCGGATCGGCCCGGTCCAGCACGCCACCTCCATCGGCACCGTCGACGCCCGGGTGCGGCGCAGCGACGCCGTGCCGGAGGAGATGGCGGCGGGCGTCACGGTGCAGGCGGCCCGTACCGATCTGCTCGACACCCTCAACGCTCGTATCGATCAGGGCAGTTGGCTGAACCGCGCCAGTGAACGACTGCCCACCGTCGTGCTGGGCTCGGTGGCCGCCGACCGTCTCGGGATCACCGCGCCCGGCGCCAAGATCCTGCTGGACGACCGCTGGTACGTCGTCACCGGAATCCTGGCGCCCATCGAGCTGGTGCCGACCCTGGACCGTACGGCGCTGGTCGGATACCCGTCCGCCGAGCGCTACTTGGGCTTCGGCGGCCACCCGAGCGTCATCTTCGAGCGTTCGCCGGACGCCTCGGTGGAGGCGGTCCAGGGGGTCCTGGCCCGTACGGTCAACCCGAGCGACGCGACCTCGGTGAAGGTCTCCCGCCCCTCCGACGCCCTCGCGGCCAAGGCCGCCACCGACAAGGGGCTGACCAGCCTGATGCTGGGCCTGGGTGCGGTGGCGCTGCTCGTCGGCGGTGTGGGCGTGGCCAACACCATGGTGATCTCGGTGCTGGAGCGCCGCCAGGAGATCGGGCTGCGCCGCGCCCTGGGGGCGACGCGAGGCTCGATCCGGATCCAATTCCTCACCGAGTCGCTGCTGTTGTCGGCCCTCGGCGGACTGGCGGGCGCGGCCCTGGGTGCCGCCGCCACCGTCGCCTTCGCCCGTGCTCAGGGGTGGACCGCCGTCGTACCGCCCTGGTCCCTGGCCGGTGGACTGGGCGCCACTTTGGTGATCGGGGTCGTCGCCGGCCTCTACCCGGCCGTACGGGCCTCCCGGCTGCATCCGACGGTGGCGCTCAGCGCGACCTGACCGAGGCCGACGGTGCCGGTCTGCGGTGCTCGGACGGGCCGGAGCGGGCGTCATCGGGGGCGCTCGCTCCGGCCCGTCGCGCTCTCCTTCCACGGTATCCAGAGAGTGACGATTCGGCACGCTTTGACATATTTTCCAAGAATCTTGGCTTATGTCTGAATTTTCACGCAAATCGGCTTGTTGGGGACAGGTGAGCGTCGTAGCTTGGGAGTTGTCGTCACCGGTAACGGTTCGACAAACAAGGAACAAAATCCTAGGAGGCGAGAATGAGCTTCCGGAATGTCTTCCCTAGAAGGCGTAACCGCGACCACGACCACGACCATGGCTACGACCACGACCACGGTCGCCGGCGCCGCAGGAGGCGCGGACGCAGGTATCTGCGCAGGCGTCGTGGCTACTGACTCAAAAACCTGAGTCCGAGGCAGGCTCGCGTACCGCGCGGGTCCGCCTCGTTGGTTTGAGGGGCCCGTTCCGGTCCCGGCCCACCGCCCGAGCAGCGACGATATGAGTAGCGACCATGTACCTCCGCAGCTCGCGCCGGCGCGCGGAGCGCCGTGCGGCGTCGCCTCAACGAGGCACGGAACCACCGCCTGTTGGACAGGGTTCGTCGCTGTCGAAGCAGGGCACTGACGCGTCCGCCATCCCTGCGGTCGGCCCGCGGGCAGCGGCGCAGCCGCTCCTGAAGTCCGGTGCGGACCGGGTCCTGGGCAGCGGCCTCGTGGCGGATGCCCCGATCCGCACCAGGCGGGTGGGGTTCAAGGAATCGGTACGGCGCTTCTGGCCGCTGACCCGGGGCGACCGGCGCTGGATCCTCCTGGTCTGTCTGAGCGCCATCCTGGCCGCGTTCACGGAGACCGTGGCCATCCTGGTCTTCGCCAACCTCACCGACAACGCTCTCCAGAAGGGCTCGGTCAGCGCCTTCTGGGCACCGGCCGGCCTGTGGCTGGGCGTGGCCGTCGCCGGCGGGGTGGTGGGGTATCTGGGCAACTCGCTCGCCGCATGGACGGCCGAGCGCTTCGTGATGCGGCTGCGGGCCCGCGTCTTCGCCCACCTCCAGAAGCTCCCGCCGCACTTCTTCCAGCGCAATCGCCGCGGTGACCTGGTCGAGCGGATGACCGGCGATGTGGACGCCATCGAGCAGCTGGTGGTCACCGGGCTGGTCCAGGCGGCCACCGCCGTATTCGGCGTCATCTTCTACGCCGGCGCCGCGTTCTGGCTGCGCTGGGACATGGCCCTGGTCACCTTCGCCCTGGCCCCGCTCTTCTGGATCGCCACCCGCCGTTTCACCGGCCGGGTCAAGGAGGTCTCCCGCCGGGAGCGCGCGGCCGACGGCGCCATCACCTCGGTGGTCGAGGAAGGGCTGGTCAACGTCGTCCTGACCCAGGCCTACAACCGGCAGCACGACGAGCAGGAACGGCTCCGCCGCGAGGCCCGCAGCTGGCTGCGGGCGTCGGTGACCAGCGCCCGCCTCAACGAGCTGTACGAGCAGATCGTCGAGGTCCTCGAAACGCTCTGCGTCCTGGCGATCATCGGCCTCGGCGCGTGGGAGATCTCCACGGGTCGGATGACGCTCGGCGAGCTGCTGGCCTTCGCCGCCTTCGTCGGCTACCTCTACCCGCCGATCCGCGACCTCGGCCAGCTGGGGCTGACGGTCACCGAGGCGACCGCCGGGTCCGAGCGGCTGCTGGAGATCCTCGACTCCCGCCCCGCCGTCACCGACCCGGACCCCGCCACCGTCGTCCCGGCACCGAGCCGCGCGGTCGGCGCGGTGGAAGCCTGCCAGGTGCACTTCCACTACCCCGGCAGCGAGAACGAGGTCCTCCAGGACTTCTCGTTCAGCGCGGTCCCCGGGGAACTGGTGGTGATCACCGGGCCCAGCGGCGCGGGCAAGTCGACGCTCGCCGCCCTGCTGCTGCGGTTCTACGACCCGGACGCCGGCAGCATCCGGCTCGACGGCATCCCCGTGAACCGGACGCCGCTCGACCGGCTCCGCCGCAACATCACCCTGCTGCCCCAGGAGACCCTCGTCCTGCACGACACCGTGGAGGAGAACATCGCCTGCGGGCGGGACGACGTGACCCACGGCGATGTCGTCCGCGCCGCCCGCGCCGCCGACGCCGAGCTGTTCATCGCCGCCCTCCCCGACGGCTACCAGACCGTCATCGCGCCCGGCACCTCCCGGCTCTCCGGCGGCCAGCTCCAGCGCGTCGCCATCGCGCGGGCCATGCTGCGCGACGCCCCCGTGCTCATCCTCGACGAGCCCACCACCGGCCTGGACACCCTCGCCACCCAGCGCATCCTCGGGCCCCTGCGGCGCCTCGCCGAGGGCCGCACCACCATCGTGATCACGCACGACCTGGACCTCGCCACGGACGCCGACCGCATCCTGGTCCTGGACGAGGGACGCCTGGTGGAGTCGGGCACCCACGACCGGCTCCTCGCCCGCCACGGCCTCTACGCCACCCTCTTCCACACTCACCCCCCGCCCCACAACGGCTCCCCCCACCCCCTCGCCCACCCGTCCAGCAGTCACCGGCGGTAACCAGAAGCGGCGCCGCGCCCAGCCCGCCGGGGCCCCGCTCCCACCCCGCGCTCCACACCGGACAAGCGCCCACACAGCCCCGCAACCGCCCCACAGCGCCCTCCCACCCGGCACCGGCCCACACGGCCCGACGAGGGAACTCCCCGCCCAGACCGGAACCTGACGCGCCACCGCGCGTTGACTCTCCGTATACGGGCGACGCGCCGCGCGCCGGCAGCGCGAGGCCCGCGTCCCAGGACGAAGCCGGCCCGGTGAACCAGGAGCGCGCGTGAGCAAGGCAGCCGTAGCGGGGAGCGAGAGCGCGGGCGGTAGCCGTCATCTGCGCCGGGCGGTCGGATTCTGGGGGCTGATGTTCCTCTCCCTGGGGTCGATCATCGGCTCCGGCTGGCTACTGGGCGCGCTCACCACCGCCGTCATCGCCGGCCCGGCCTCGCTGATCTCCTGGGTGCTCGCCTCCGCGATGCTCGCCGTGCTCGCGCTGGCCCACGCGGAGCTGGGCGCCACCTACCCGATCGCGGGCGGCACCGCCCGGTTCCCGTTCTTCGCCTTCGGCCCGCTGACCGGCTTCACCGCGGGCTGGATGTCCTGGCTGCGGTCGGCGCTGATCTCCCCCATCGAGGTCGAGGCCACGCTCTCCTACCTGGACCGCATCGGCTGGATCCACGACCGGGTGCAGCTGTTGCACCCCAACGGCACCCTCACCACCCCGGGCCTGCTGATCGCCACCGTCTTCATGATGATCTTCACGGTGATCAACGTCCTCGGGGTCCGGCTGATGTCCGGGATCAACTCGGTCACCGCCGTGTTCAAGACGGCCGTACCCCTGCTGACCGTCATCGTCCTGATGACGCTGTCCTTCCACGCCTCGAACTTCACCGCCGGCGGCGGCTTCGCCCCCCACGGGGCACACGGTGTCTTCGCGGCCCTGCCCGCCGGAGTGGTGTTCGCCCTGCTGGGCTTCGAGCAGGCCATCCAGCTGGCCGGTGAGGCCCGCAATCCACAGCGCGACATCTCCCGCGCGGTGGTCGTGGCCATGGCCGTCGGCACCGCGCTCTACCTCCTGCTCCAGATCGCCTTCATCGCCGCCCTGGCCCCCGACGCCCTGTCCCGCAGCTGGGACAACCCCGTAGGAGCCGGCAACTTCGGCCCCTACGCCACGCTCGCCACCACCGTCGGCGCCGGCTGGCTGGCGACCATCCTCTACGTCGACGCCGTCATCTCCCCGGCAGGCACCGGCCTCGTCTACATGGCGGGCGCCGCGCGCCTCTCCTACGCCATGGGACGCGAGCGGGTGCTGCCCCAGCCCCTCACCCAGGTCGGCCGCAGCCGGGTCCCCGTCGTCTCGACCCTGCTCGCCTTCGTGGTCGGCGAACTCGCCTTCCTGCCGTTCCCCAGCTGGCAGGCCCTGGTGGGCCTGGTCACCTCGGCAGCGGCGATCATGTACGCGTTCGCCCCGGTGTCACTGCACGCCCTCCGCCTCCAGGACGGCGGCCGCAACCGCCCCTACCGGCTGCCCGCCGGACCGGTAATGGCCCCGCTCGGCTTCGTCTTCGCCAACCTGATCTTCTACTGGTCCGGCTACGAGGCCGACTGGAAACTCGGCATCGCCGCCCTGCTCGGCTTCGTCTTCCTCGCCCTCACCCGCCGCGGCATCCCGGCAGCCGAACGCAGCGGCCTGCGCGCCCGCTCCGCCCTGTGGGTCTGGCCCTGGCTGGCCGGCATGATCCTCATCGGCCGCCTCGGTCGCTACGGCGGCACCGAGACACTCCCCGACTGGTGGGACCTGGTCATCGTGGTCGTCTTCAGCCTGGCCATCCACTACACCGCAGTTCACCTCGCCATGCCCCCCGAGGCCGTGAACGCAGCCGTACAGCACGAGGAAGCGGACGAGTCGGTGCCGGAGTCGCAGGGGGGTTCCGGGCGCTGACGACCGGATCCGCGGCCCAGAGACCCTGCCGAGGTCAGCCCACCCCGTCCGAAGCGCGGGCGGCCCGCCGTTCGGGCGGCGGCAGATGAGCGACCACGCTCGCGTAGAACTGATCCACGGCCTCATCGACGCTACGGATGAATCCGGAGGCGGCGCTGCCCCGCGTGGCGCCCATGCCCTTGAACAGCGACAGCCGGAAACCGGTGATCAGGTCCCCTCCCTTGGGCAGCATGTCGGCCGGTTCCGGACGCAGCCGTTCCAGGGTGCCGCGGGGCCCGTTGTCCCCCTCCATGAGGGTCTCGACATGGAGGTCCGCGGGCGCCTTGGCCAGGAGCCGGATCAGCCGCTTGGCGGACGTGAGCGGATAACCGCCTTCAGGAGCCGGGACGTCGATGGAGGTGCGGAGCTTGCCGGTCCGCAGATCGGCGGCGAGGGCGAGCACCCCCGGCGCACCGTCGACGCGCAATTCGGCGGACAGCCGGCCCTCGTCACACAGCCGGTCGGCGAGCACGGCCCGCCGGTCCTGCGGATCGGTGCCGCGCCTGCCGCGCTGTACCGGCAGCGCCTTCTGGCCGAGTTCCCCGCCCAGCCGGAGGCAGACCTGCCGGATGAGCCGCTCCCAGCTCTCCACGACCTCCACTGCGCGGGCGTCCCCCCGGCAGAGCGTCTCCGTGTCGATGCCGTTGCGCACCGGCACCCAGGCCGGGCCCATGTTCTGAAAGCCGTGGCAGCCGGAGTTCTCGTGCTGGAGATAGTGCAGAAGTTCCTGAAGGAGCCAGGCATGGGCGGCATTGCCGACGCCCTCGTGCCGGATCAGCGTCTGCGCCTGGTAGGTGACCTCGGCCCACGACAGGTGCCACAGCGCCACCTTGTGCTTACGCCGCCCGTCCGTCTTGACCTGCACCAGCGGACGGCCTTCCAGGGCCACGTCGTTGGAGAGCGTGATCACCGCCTCGTAGCCCCGACGGGCCGCGATGTCCAGGTAGTTCTGGACCTGCTCGGACCGCAGCGGATTCCCGGTCGTCTTCGTCTCCACCAGCGCGGTCCACAACTTGCCCGCGCGCTCCACCCGGATCACCCCGTCCGGCCGCTTGGGGCTGTCCCCGTGCGGCAGCGCGACCTCGGTGAACGTCTGCATCCGGCCGGCCGGCGCGCCGAACGCAGCGATGAGCCGCCGGCCGAACTCCGGAACCTCGGCCATGACCGACAGCAGCACGGACGTGGCCCGGCCCTCCCGCTCCCGGTCGCTCTTCAGCGAGCCCGCGGGGAAGAGCCGTGCGGCCTGCCAACTGTCGTTCTCGGCCAGCGACTTCTTCTCCGCCTTGGGCAGCGTGACCTTCTTCTTGGCGGTACGCGGACGCCGGGCGCGGGCCGCCGCGCCCCCGTCCGGCGCCGTCGCACGTGCCGCCTGTGCGGGCAGTGCCACCCCCGGCGCGGCAGCCGGCGCTTGCAGCACCTTGCCCGCGGACGCCGCCTTCACGGCGGCCCCCTCCGCGGGCAGGCCGTCGCTCTCGCCGCTCTCCTCGCTCCCCTCGTCCACGTCGATTCCGAAGTCCGTGGCGAGCCCTGCCAGCCCGGTCTCGTAACCCTGGCCGATGGCCCGGAACTTCCACTCCTCGCCCCGTCGGTAGAGCTCACCGAACAGGAACGCGCTCTCCGTGGTGGCCCCGGCGATGGTGTAGCCCAGCAGCGCCTCACCCGCACGATCGGCGAGCGTCAGCCGCAGATCGTCCAGCTCCCCGAAGCGGGCGTCGCCGTACTGACTGGCCGCCAGCACCGCGCGGTCCACCTCGGGCGGCATCGCGGTCAGATCGAGGCTGATGCGGTCCTCGCTGCCACTGCCGGTCGGTGTCTTGCCCAGCAGCTGCACACTGCCGTCGGGGGAGGCCGGGTTGTTGTAGAAGAAGAAGTCGGCGTCGCTGCGCACCTTGCCGTTGCCGCCCAGCAGCAGTACGGACACATCGGCGTCCCCCGCCCCCGCCGCGCTGCTCCAGCCCAGACTCACGATCACGGAGCCGGTGTCGTCGCTCAGGGCTGCCAGGCCGACATTGGAGCCCTTGGTCATCTCGTGCATGCAGTCCCCCAGACGCGCGGCGGCACTCGGGCATGCCCAGGCAGCCACGACATGTCGATCCGTGACGCAACGTGTACTCGCTGCGCACGGATTGCACCGTAGCGCTCACGGCGGGCGGACGCCGAGATGATGTGAAGAAAGGGGCCTGACGAGGAACGACGACCGCCCCGGCCGACGGAATTCCCGCGCCCTCCGCCTCCACGACGAACCCATGGCCCCCCGCCCCCGACCGAGAGACCATGGAAGGGCACGAAGCCGAGGTCCCCTGCGGGCACCGGGCCCGCACCCCGCGGCGCGCGGGAGGTGGAGGGCGATGTGGTGTTGGTACGGCCGCCATGGCGGCGGGTGGGCCTGGCTCGCGATGTCGATCAGCATCTTCCTGTTCCTGGCGCTGCTCTTCGTCATCGCTCTGCTGATCGTCCGGGCCCTGAGCCACGCGGCCCCCGCCCGCGGCGAGCCCCCGGCGCACCGCGGCGGACCGCACGCCGAACAGATCCTCGCGGAGCGGTACGCCCGCGGTGAGATCGACGAGGAGGAGTACCGCCGCCGACTGGCCACGCTCCGGGGGGCACCGCCGGGTGGGGCACCGCCGGGTGGGGCTTCGCCTTGAGGGGCACTCCGCCGCCGATGCCTGACCGTCGCCCATCGGCCCGCCGTCTGCACGGAGGGCCGACGGACAACGGTCAGGCGGCTTACGGCCTGCCGGTGGCTACGGCCGATGCCGGGCGCCGGCTGCCGTAACCACCGGCAGCCACGTCCAACCACCGGCAGTTACGGCCTGCCGCCGGCCGCCACCACCAGGCGCACTGGCAGCCACCGGCTGCCGCACCGGAAGTGGCGGGCGGCTCACCCCTTCCCCAGCAACCGGTTCATCCGCGCGATCTCCGCCTCCTGGGCCTTGATGACGGCGTCGGCCAGCGTCTTCGCCGGGCCGTAGGCGCCCTTCGCCTTCTCGGTGCCCGCCATGTTCACCGCGCCCTGGTGATGCCCGACCATCATCTCCATGAAGGCCCTGTCGAAGTCCTTGCCGGACTTCTTCTTCAGCGCGGCCATCGCCTTCGCGCTCATCATTCCGGGCATGACCGAGTGATCCATGCCGGGCATATCGGAGGAGCCGGAGTGCTCGGAGTGATCCATGCCGGGCATCTCCTGCGGCACCTGCTCGCCCCAGGCCGTCAGCCACCCGGACATGGTCTTGATCTCCGGGTCCTGCGCTTGCTTGATCTTGGCGGCGAGTTCCTTCACCTGGCTCGACGAGGCCCGTCCGGCAGCGAGGTCGGCCATCTCCACGGCCTGCCGGTGGTGCGGAATCATCCCCTTCGCGAACGCCACATCGGCCGCATTGTGCGCGCCGGCCGAGGCGCTGGGCGAAGAGGCGGACGGTGACGGGGAGCGGTGCGCGGTGTGGCTGCCGCTGTCATTGCCGCCACAGGCGGCCAGCACCACCGCGGAGGCGGCGGTTGCGGCCACGACGACGAGGCGGCGCGAGAACGAACGGTGGGACTTGGACCTACTCATGCGGCTGAACTCCTGGAAAAAGCAGCGGTATTCGGAACATGCCGAACGGCGGCACCGCGCCCTTGATCGGGGCGTGCGTGCCGTCGGGGTGTTCCTAGATCCGCAGGAGTTGGAGTTCGGCCAGATCGGGCGGCGCCCGCCCGCCGTCCCGCTTGCCCGGTGCGCCCACGCCTGCCGCGGCGGCGGGCTGTACGGGGCAGTCGAGCGAGGGGGTCAGCGCCGGGGGCGCGGGCGGCCCGTGCAGCGCGGCGGACGCACAGGTCGAGTCCGCGTGATGGACATGTCCGGTGCCACCACAGTCACCGTCCCCGGGGCAGTGCGCCTGGACCGTGGTCACCACGGTCATCCGGTGCTCGTGCGAGGACGCGGGCGAGGGCGCGGCAACGGCGGAGCCGAGTCCGTGCATACCCAACAGCCCCGCCAGCAGCCCGAGCACACACCACACACGCCACCGCCGTGCGGCGGCCCGTGGCGGGATGAACAGGCGGCTGGACTTCACGCCCTCATGCTAGGCAGCAGCCGAAAGACGCGAACGAGCGGCTCCCCCAAGGGAAGCCGCTCAGCCCAGGGCCCGCGACCCAGCCGCCCACTTGGTGACGGAAACCGGTCAGATACGACGAACCCGAGCGGCGATCCCATGCCCCAGCAGCAGGTAAAGCCCCGCAGGCAGACCGTAATTGAGGAATACCCGCACCCCTTCGCCGTCCATGGTGAAGATGTCCTGCGACCACCAAGCGAGCGCGTCGGCCACGCCATGGACGAAATCGACGAAGACATTTCCCTGGTTCGCTTCGAGCAGGTACAGCAGTATCCACAGGCCCAGGAAGCCGGCGGCCACATCGCCGATCGTGTGGATGATCAGCGCAGCCCGATTTGCGCCGAGACCGGACCGGTTGTGTCCATAGCCGTCATAGGAGTGGTTTGTGGGTATGGGTTCGTGGGTGTTGTTCATGTCTTCGTGTTTGCCGGGGCCGGGTAAGCGAAACCACCCTTCTGCCTGCGATTCGATAACCACTCGGCATCATCAGCGACCACCCGCTTTCCCGCGCTCCGGTCGAGCCTCCGTCCGCACCGCCGAGCACCCCCTTGCCGCATGCCGGTAATTTCACGACTGCGCCACGCACCGCCGGCTCCCCACCTTCCGACCGTCCTTGGCTACGGGATGAGCGCTGCCGGGCAATTCCCCTGAGCTCGAAAATTCTTCCCCGCCCCGGACGGAAATTCGGGACATGGGTACGCCTGACCCGCACGATCGGCGAGCGCATGGCAACTCGACTCTCCGCAGTCACAGGAACTGGCCAGACTTTGACCAGTTCGGTATCGGTGATTCAGGCCGTCGCCCGCGGCTTGAAAAGCGCTTGTCCGGGTGGTTGGCTCCGCGTAAGATCATCTCATGGTTAAGCGCCGGTAGGCGCTTGCCGAATTCGGGGAATATGGCATCTCGGTTTGACCGCCGAGATGCCCGGGGGAACAAGGGGGATGTACGCGTGAGTTTCTTCTCGCGGAACACGGTTCGCAGTATTGCTGTCGGCGGAGCTCTGCTTGCCGCCATGGGGGCCACGGCGGCGTACGCCGGTGGCTCCACGAGCACCGAGCTGGACAATGGCCGGCTCTACTTCGAGGCTCATAACGGGCGGGATATCGGCCAGTCGTCCTCGAAGTTCTTCACCGGCATCAAGTACACGAAGACCGGTGGAGGTGCGGTGACTGCGCAGCTGCAACTCCACACGGAAAATATCGTCCTGAAGGGCAAGGTCAGGACGGTCAAGAAGGGGCAGTCGATCAAGGCCGGCTGGTCCAGTCCCGTAAGTGACGCACCGGATTGCAAAGCTGTCGGTGTCATGCGTGCGAATGGCGAATGGTACGAAACCCCTTGGGTCCATCACCTTTGCTAGATCACCCCTTCCGCTCTCCTGAAAGACAGACCTGGTGATTGACGCATCCATCGGTGCACTCCCTGGCCTGATCCCGGCAGTCCTGGTCATCGCGGTGCTGCTGGGCGTTCCGACGGCCCTGCTGGCGAAGGCCAGGGGGGAATCCGTCAGCCTGGCGCTGCTGTTCGCAGTGGCCCTGGCCGGCGTGCTCACCGTGACACTCATGCCAGGAGGCGGAGGCTCAGGGCAGGCCGGCATCTGCGATGTCGGCCTGCCCGACGGGGCCTTCCTGGCATCCGAATCCGCGCGCCTCAATGTCCTGCTGTTCGTCCCCGTGAGTTGTTTCGCCGTACTGCTCTTCCGGCGCCCGGTGATGACCCTCGCCGGTATCCTGGCGCTCACGGGCGGTATCGAATGGGTGCAGTCCTGGACAGATATGGGCCGTGCATGCAGCTATGACGACATCAAGGCGAACAGCCTCGGGGGCCTCCTCGGCGTCGTTCTCGGCATCGCAGCCCTGTGGATTCATAAGCGCCGCCCACCTTTCTCCCGCAAAGATTTCGTGTGGGGTGCCGGTGCGGGCGCGCTCGGGGCTCTGCTGTTCACTGCATCCTTCGCCCTCGCGGTGAAACCGATGCACGGGGAAGAGAAAACACAGCGCCTGCGGGCGCGGGCTACGGAAATGCTCGCGCAAGACGCCTGGATGGAACGCACGGTGGCCGAGCTGTACGGCAAGGAAGCACGGGCCACACAGAGCTCCAGCGAAAAGCTGAAAGACGGGCACTGGCGCCTGACCGTGGAAACCTCACGGGGGACCGTCGCCGCTCTGTGGCCGGACAGAAAACTCGAACGCCTCACCCCGAACAGGGGAGAAAGCGGCACCGGATCTCTCTCGGTGGCCGAGCGGCGCGCAGCCGGGGAGCGGTTCGCCGAAAAGTGGTTTCCCGGCGAGGTGGCGGGCGCCAAGGTCACCGCTACCGCTCTTCACGGTAAACAAGGCCCCTTCGTACTGACTTACCGCCGCTATGTGAAGGGAGTAATGATGCCGATGCGGCTGGATGTGAGCGTTTCGTCCACCGGTCGCGTCACGAGCCTGGCTGCGCGCAGTGCGCCGGACCCGAAGCTCCCGGAGGCCACCGTCACGAAAGCCGCCGCGAAGAAACAGGCCGAACGCGGAGTCGGCAACTCCGTGGCGAACCCGGTGAAGCTCCTCGCGCAGCGCGTCGACCACGCCTGGCGGCCGGTATGGATGGTCGCCCTCGCGCCGGGACCACAACAGAGGGCCGAGTCCACGGTCTTCATCGATGCCGTCACCGGCGATCCGGTCACACCGGAGCCCGTAGAAGCCGACGACGCCCAGAACTGACCTCAAGACCCGGAGCGCGAGCGCCGCCGCCCCACGGGAACCGAGCCGGAGAACCGCGAAGGGCCCCACCGCAAGCGGTGGGGCCCTTCAGCGTTGTGCCCGGTGAGAGCACTGGCGGAGGCTCCGGACGGGGTTGGATGAGACCAGGACTGAGACCGGAGATCCGTGCGGGCGACCGTGAAGAGGAGCGGAAGCCGGTCAGCCGGCGAAGCCCGGGACCACCAGGCCGGACTCGTACGCGATCACCACAGCATGGGTCCGGTTCTGCGCGCCGAGCTTGGTCAGCACGTTTCCGACGTGGGTCTTGATCGTCTCCAGGCTCACCGTGAGGGACTCCGCGATCTCCGGATTGGAGAGCCCGGTGGACATCAGGCGCAGCACCTCCTCCTCCCGGCCGGTCAGGGCAGCCTGCGGCAGGGCCTCGGCGGAGCCCAGCGGACGGGCGGCGACCATGCGGCCCAGTGCGGCCGGGAAGAGGACCGCTTCGCCCGCCGCCACCACCCGTACCGCCTCGGCGATCTGGCGGACCGGGAGGCGTTTGAGGACGAAGCCGCTGGCGCCCGCGCTGAGGGCGGCGGTGACGTAGCCGTCGTTCTCGAAGGTGGTGATCACCACGATCCTCGGCGGGTCGGCCGCTTCGGCCAGCAGTTGCCGGGTGGCGTCGATCCCGTTGAGACGCGGCATGCGGACGTCCATCAGGACCACGTCCGGCCGCAGGCTCCGCGCCCGGTCGACCGCCTCGACGCCGTCGGCGGCCTCGCCGACCACCGTGATCCCCGGCTGCGCGGCGAGCAGCATGCCCAGGCCGCTGCGGGTCACGTCGTCGTCGTCCGCGATCAGGAGGGTGACGGCGGGGCCGGCGACTGCGGGGAGGGCCGTGCCTTCGCCCGCGTCGGATCCACTCACGCCGACATCCGTACCGGCAACCGGACGGCCAGCCGCCAGTGCTGCATCCCGTCCGGGCCGGCCTGGAACTCACCGTGCAGCAGCCGGACGCGCTCGGCCAGTCCGGACAGACCGTGGCCGGACGTCGGGAAGGCTCCCGTGCCCGGCCCCGTCCGTGCCCCGGTCCGGTTGACCACCGTGAGGTCCAGACCGTTCGGCCCGGCCGCCACCCGGACCTCGATCGGGCCGCCCGCCCCGTGGCGCAGCGCGTTCGTCAGCCCCTCCTGGAGGATCCGGTACGCCGCCCGGGAGAGCGTCCCCTGTACCTGCGCCAGCTCGCCTGACAGCTCCGGTTCCACCATCGCCCCCGCGTGCTGCAGGCGGTCCAGCAGCTCGGGGAGGTCGGCCAGGGTCCGGGTCGGTGCCGTCCCCGACTGTTCCTCGCGCAGCACTCCGAGCACGTAGTCCAGGTCCTCCAGCGCGGCCCGCGTCGACTCCTCGATGCTGCGCATGGCGGCCCGCGCCGCCGCCGGGTCGGCGGAGAGCACCTCGCCCGCCACCGCCGCCTGGATGGTGGCCGCCGTCAGCGTGTGCCCGATCGAGTCGTGCAACTCGTGGGCAATCCGGTTACGTTCGGCCAGCAGCAGTTCCCGCTCGGCGGCCAGCGCGAGCCGTTCGGCCGCCGACGGCCCCAGCAGCCGTGGCGCCGACCACCGCAGGGCCTTCGTCACCAGTACGCAGACAGCGACCGCCAGCAGGATGCACACGGCCGCCGCCGCCCAGCTCCATCCGCCCGACACCCGGACCGACGTGCCGAACAGGCTCGCCCGCACCTCGCCGCCGAGCCAGTTCGCCGGCAGGGAGAGGCCCATGATGAACAGCACCCCGCTCGCCAGTGCCCCCGTCCACCCGACGGCCACGTGCAGCACCAGCCAGAGCGGGGTCCGCCAGCGGTCGAGGCCGAGTGAACCGGAGGTTCGGTGACCGGCCACCGGATTCGGCAGCGGTACCCGCAGCAGCCGGCGGGCGGACACGACCAGTGCTCGCCGTACGGGGCCCGCCAGTCCGACCACGCCGACCAGTACCGCCCAGATCAGCAGGACCAGGACGATCTGCACGCTCTCAGGTGCGGATCGCCACGACAGCGCCGGCAGCAGGGCGAAAGGCAGCAGCGGAAGGCTCGCCAACGCGCCGCAATAGGCGAACAGCACACCTGAGTACGTGGAGCCGCGCAGCAGCAGCCGAATTCCCCTGATCATGGTCGCCAGTATCACCGGGCGGCCCACATGCGGCCTCCCCCCATCGGGGGAGCTATTCCTCCCGCTTTCCCGCGATGCGTTCAGAGGGCCCTGGAAGCAAGGATCGTGCCCAAGACGAAACGATTTCCCAGGAGTTGACTCATGCGTGCTCAGACAGGGCAGAGCCTTCGTTCCTCGACCCGGCAGGGCGGTCGGCGTCGACGAGCCGTTCCGGCCGCGGTCGCGGTGGCCATCGGTGTCATGACGCTGGGTGCCCTCGCCCCGCCCGCCGCCTCCGCTGATGCCGCCGCCAGGCCGGACGCCGTCCAGCAGGCCCTGAACACGCTGGTGCGCGACGATGGGATGCCCGCCGCGCTGGCGAGCGTCCAGGGCCGAAACGGCCGCACCCGCAGTTACACCGCGGGAGTCGGCGACCTGACCACCGGCTCGAAAGTGCCCAGGGACGGCCAGGTGCGGATCGGCAGTAACACCAAGGCGTTCACGGCGGTTGTGGTGCTGCAGCTCGTCGGCGAGGGAAAGATCGACCTCAAGGCCTTCGTGGACACCTACCTGCCCGGCCTCGTCCGCGGCAAGGGTATCGACGGGCGCCGCATCACGGTCCGCCAGCTCCTCCAGCACACCAGCGGACTCCCCGATTACGGCATCCACCTCGACGACGACGAGATCAGGAACCGGTATTTCGAGCCCCGCGAGCTGCTTGACCTCGCGCTCAAGCACCAGGCCGACGCGGCTCCGGGGGAGACCTGGGGGTACAGCAACACCAACTACGTCCTGGCCGGCCTGATCGTCCAGAAGGTCACCGGCCGCCCCCTCGCCGAGGAGATGGACCGGCGCATCATCAAGCGCATCGGGCTGCGCCACACCTACTTCCCCACCCCCGGCGAGATGACCATCCGAGAGCCGCACCCCCACGGTTACCACCGCAACCCGGCGAACACACCGCTGCGCGACTTCACGGAGATGGACCCCTCCGCAGGCTGGGCCGCAGGCCAGTTGATCTCCACCAACTCCGACCTCAACCGCTTCTTCACCGCGCTCCTCGCCGGCCGCCTCCTCCCGGCGGCCCAGCTCGCCGAGATGCGCACGACCGTCCCCGCCGGGACCTCCGGCCTCCGCTACGGGCTGGGGCTCACGAGCAGGCCACTGTCGTGCGGCGGCGTCTACTGGGGCCACGGCGGTGACATCGCGGGGTACGAGACGCGGGGCGGTGTCACCGACGACGGCCGCGCCGCCAACGTCGCGGTCACCAGCATCCCGACGGACGAGGCAGCCACGCAGCACGTGAAGGACGCCGTGGACAGGGCCCTGTGCGGCTGAATCACTCAAAGGGCAACCCGAACGACGATCCAACGATTCCTCGGGAGTTGACTCATGGGTGGACAGAAGCGGCGAGTATTCCGCTCGACGGGCCGGCAGCACGGCACGCGGCGACAGATCCTGCCTGCCGCAGCCGCAGTGACCATCGGTGTGATGACGCTGGGGGCCCTGGTCCCGCCCGCCGCCTCAGCAGCCAGGCCGGACGCCGTCCAGCAGAGCCTGAACGCGCTGGTGCGCGAAGGCGGGACGCCCTCCGCGCTGGCGAGCGTCAAGGGCCCTGGCGGCCGCAATCGGACCTACACCGCTGGGATCGGTGACCTGGCCACAGGCGCGCCGGTACCCGTCGACGGGCAGGTGCGGATCGGCAGCAACACCAAGACCTTCGTCGCGGTCGTCGTTCTCCAGCTCGTCGCGGAGAGGAGACTGGGCCTGGACGCCACCGTCGACACCTACTTGCCCGGCCTCGTCCGCGGAGAGGGCATCGACGGACGGCACATCACCGTCCGCCAACTCCTCCAGCACACCAGCGGACTTCCCGACTACAGCAACCGCCTCGGGGACGACGTCCGGTACTACGACCCCCGTGAACTGCTCGCCACAGCTCTCCGCCACCCGGCCGAATTCGTCCCCGGGAAGAGCTGGAAGTACAGCAACACCAACTACGTGCTCGCCGGCCTGATCGTCCAGAAGGTCACCGGCCGCCCTCTCGCCGACGAGATCGACCGCCGCATCATCAAGCACATGGGGCTGCGCCACACCTACTTCCCCGCTCCGGGTGACGCGCGCATCCGAGAGCCTCACCCGCACGGCTACTACCAGGAGCCGGCGGGGACGCCGCTGCGCGACATCACAGAGATGGACCCTTCCTGGGGCTGGGCGGCAGGACAGATGATCTCCACCAACTCCGACCTCAACCGCTTCTTCACCGCGCTCCTGGCCGGCCGCCTCCTGCCCGCGGCCCAGCTTGTCCAGATGCGCTCCACGGTCCCGGCCGAAGCGACCTTCGGCCCGGGCGCCCGCTACGGTCTGGGACTCGTCAGCAGGCCGCTGCCGTGCGGCGGCCTGGCCTGGGGCCACGGCGGCAGTTTTCCGGGGTACGAGACCCGCGGCGGCGCCACCGACGACGGCCGCGCCGCCAATGTCGCGGTCACCATGCAGTTCACCGGCGAGGCGGCCCGGAGGAGTCTCGAACGCGCGGTGGATACCGCCTTGTGCCGCTGACCCCCGCCGAGGCGTTCCGTGCCTGTGGGTCCGAAACGACGTCGGGCCCATAGGCACATCCGCACACAGCCGCCGCGCCACAAATCCGACGGGGTTGCCTCCGCGGCACTTGCGACCAGAGAACGCAGAAGGCCCCGGCCGGTTTCCCGGTCGGGGCCTTCGACGTATTGCCCGGTGAGAGCAATGGCGGAGGATACGAGATTCGAACTCGTGAGGGGTTGCCCCCAACACGCTTTCCAAGCGTGCGCCCTAGGCCACTAGGCGAATCCTCCGCCGCAAACAATACAAGACGTTGGGGAGTGCTCGCGACCATGATCCTTCGCGAGGGGATGGCGGGGGTGGGGATCGGGTCCGGGGTGGGTCCGGGTTCGTTTCTTGGGCGGGGGATCCGCTAGTGTGGTGCGCAGCCCCTCACGTGGCGCTATCTGACTGAACTCCCCCAGGGCCGGAAGGCAGCAAGGGTAGGTTGGCTCTGGCGGGTGCGTGGGGGGCGCTTGCGTTTGCGGGGCCCCGTCGGTTGTCAGTGCGGCCCGATATCGTCGTATGCGTGTCGTCCCTTGCGCTGTACCGCCGCTACCGGCCCGAGACCTTCGCCGAGGTCATCGGGCAAGAGCACGTGACCGATCCGCTCCAGCAGGCTCTGCGGAACAACCGGGTCAACCACGCCTATTTGTTCAGCGGCCCGCGCGGCTGCGGCAAGACGACGAGTGCGCGGATCCTGGCGCGCTGCCTCAACTGTGAGGAAGGTCCCACCCCCACACCCTGTGGCACCTGCCAGTCGTGTGTGGACCTGGCCAGGAACGGCCGGGGCTCCATCGATGTGATCGAGATCGACGCGGCGTCGCACGGTGGTGTGGACGACGCCCGTGAGCTTCGGGAGAAGGCGTTCTTCGGGCCGGCCAGCAGCCGCTACAAGATCTACATCATCGATGAGGCGCACATGGTGACCTCCGCGGGCTTCAACGCCCTGCTGAAGGTCGTCGAGGAGCCGCCGGAGCATCTGAAGTTCATCTTCGCCACGACCGAGCCCGAGAAGGTCATCGGGACGATTCGGTCGCGTACGCATCACTACCCCTTCCGCCTGGTGCCGCCGGGGACGCTGCGGGACTACCTGGCAGAGGTGTGCGGCCGCGAGGCCAGCCTGGTCGAGGACGGGGTGCTGCCGCTGGTGGTGCGGGCCGGGGCCGGTTCGGTGCGGGACTCGATGTCCGTGATGGACCAGCTGCTCGCCGGTGCCGGTACGGACGGTGTGACGTATGCCATGGCGACGGCGCTGCTCGGGTACACCGACGGGTCGCTGCTGGATTCGATCGTGGAGGCGTTCGCCGCGGGGGACGGCGCGGCGGCCTTCGAGGTCGTGGAACGGGTCATCGAGGGCGGCAACGACCCGCGGCGCTTCGTCGCGGACCTGCTGGAGCGGCTGCGGGACCTGG
Organism: Streptomyces sp. P9-2B-2; assembly: GCF_030406865.1. NCBI lineage: Bacteria > Bacillati > Actinomycetota > Actinomycetes > Kitasatosporales > Streptomycetaceae > Streptomyces > Streptomyces sp. P9-2B-2. Next base: position 4,921,011 of record NZ_CP129126.1, read on the forward strand.
TGATCCTGGCGGCCGTGCCGGACGCGGGGGAGAAGGGGCTGATCGACGCCCCCGCCGATGTCGTGGAGCGGATGACTGCGCAGGCGTCCGTCTTCGGGGCGGCCGAGCTGAGCCGGGCCGCCGACCTGGTCAACGCGGGCCTGACGGAGATGCGCGGGGCGACCTCGCCGCGGCTCCAGCTGGAGCTGATCTGTGCCCGGGTGCTGCTGCCCGCGGCGTACGACGACGAGCGGTCGGTGCAGGCGCGGCTCGACCGTCTGGAGCGCGGTGCGGGTGGCGCGCTGCTGGGCGGGGCCGGCGGTATGGGCGGCGGTGCGGGCTCCGGGGGAGGTCCCGGGGTCGGGGCGCCGCCCGTGGTGGCGTCCGGTGGCGGGCCCGCGGCCGGTTATGTGCCGGGGCCGGAGGCTCATCCGCCGATGCCCGCTGGCCCGTCCGGCCCGGCGGCCGCGCGGGCCGCGGTGCGGGGCGCGGTGAGCGGCGGCCCGGCCGGTGGAGCAGGGGCTCCGGCCGCCGCCCCGGCGGCGCCGACGGCCGATGCCGGGGCCCCCGGCGGGCCGGTGGCCGCGCCCGGTGGCGGGCAGCAGCAAGGCGACAGCGGTGGCCCGGGTGCGCCCCAGGGCGGTCCGGCGGACGCTCCCCAGGGCGGCCAGGGCGGCCAGGGCGGCCAGAGCGGTGAGGCAGCGGCCCCGCGGCCCGGTGCCTGGCCCGGAAGCGCGGGCAGTGGGACCGGCGGCGCCCCGACGGAGGCTCCGCAGGGCGGCCAGGCCGCCCAGAGCAGTGAGGCAGCGGCCCCCCGGCCCGGCGCCTGGCCCGGAAGCGCGGGTAACGCCCCCGGCGGTGGCCCCGCGGCCGGTAATGGCGGTGGTGCCGGACGGCAGCCCGGTGGCTGGCCCACGGCCGTGGCGCCGGGGCAGGGCGGTCAGGCGCCGCAGGGCGGGGCTCCCGCCGCGCCGCCGGCCGCGTCCGGACCGCCGGCCGGGGCGCCCGCGCCCGCGTCCCCGCAGCCGTCCGCGGCCGCCGTGGCCCCGGGGGCGGCGCAGGGTGCCGCCCAGGTGCGGCAGATGTGGCCGGACATCCTGGAGGCGGTGAAGGACCGCCGCCGTTTCACCTGGATCCTGCTGAGCCAGAATGCCCAGGTCTCCGGCTTCGACGGCACCACGCTCCAGATCGGCTTCCCCAATGCCGGTGCCCGCGACAGCTTCGCCAACGGCGGCAGCGAGGACGTCCTCAAGGACGTGCTGGCCGAGCGGTTCCAGGTGCAGTGGCGGGTCGAGGCGATCGTCGACCCGTCGGGCGGCGCCGGTCCCGCGACCGGCGGTGGCCCCCGTGGCGGGGGCGGTGGCTTCGGCGGCGGTGCGCCCGCCGCGCCGCAGCAGAGCGCGCCGCAGTCCCCGCCCCAGCAGAGCGGCCCGTCGGCGCCCCCGTCGTCCGGCGGCCAGTACGGGCAGGAGGGTGGCAGCGGCGGCAGCGGTGGCGGAAGCCAGGGCGCGCGGCTGGCCCGGGAGGCCGTCTCCGCCCCGTCCTCCGGGGGCGGACAGAGCGCGCCCGCGGCGGAGTCCTCGTACCGCGCGCCGGAGCCCCCGCCGGCGTCCATCGAGTACGACATGCCGGCCGAGGACGACGCCGATCTCGTCGACTCCGCGCTCAGCGGACACGACCTGATCGTGCGCGAACTGGGCGCGACGGTGGTGGAGGAGTTCAACAACGAGTAGGCGCCACCCGGCACCGCGTAGGCGGGGTGGCAGGGGCGAAAGCGGGTAACCGGGCGTACACCCGGCGTACACCCGTGCTCCTTCCTACGGCGTAGGGCGCGGGGCCCGTGAAACACGTAGGCTCGGGCTACCGCACCAATCGTTGTCGTATGGCAGGAGTCACGTCGTGATCCCCGGTGGTCAGCCCAATATGCAGCAGCTGCTTCAGCAGGCTCAGAAGATGCAGCAGGACCTCGCGGCAGCCCAGCAGGAACTGGCGGAGACACCCGTCGAGGGTTCCGCGGGCGGCGGTCTGGTCAAGGCGACGGTGACCGGCTCCGGAGAGCTCCAGGGCCTGGTCATCGACCCGAAGGCGGTCGACACCGACTCCGCGCAGGAGACGGCCGAGACGATCGCCGACCTCGTGCTGGCGGCGGTCCGGGACGCCAACGCCAGTGCCCAGCAGCTCCAGCAGCAGAAGCTCGGCCCGCTCGCCCAGGGTCTGGGCGGTGGCGGAATCCCTGGTCTCCCCTTCTGAGGAGTAGCCAACTAGCGTACGCAACACGGCAGAAGAGAAAGAAGACGTTCCGTGTATGAAGGCGTGGTCCAGGACCTGATCGACGAGTTGGGCAGGCTGCCCGGCGTCGGTCCCAAGAGCGCGCAGCGGATCGCCTTCCACATTCTTCAGGCCGAGCCGACCGATGTCCGCCGGCTCGCGAACGCGCTGATGGAGGTCAAGGCGAAGGTCCGGTTCTGCGGTACCTGCGGCAATGTGGCGCAGGAGGAGCAGTGCCGGGTCTGCCTGGACCCGAGGCGCGATCTGGCGGTCATCTGCGTCGTGGAGGAGCCCAAGGACGTCGTGGCGATCGAGCGGACCCGCGAGTTCCGCGGTCGCTACCACGTCCTCGGTGGGGCGATCAGCCCGATCGAGGGCGTGGGCCCCGACGACCTGCGGATCAGGGAACTGCTGGCCAGGCTCGCGGACGGAACCGTCACCGAGCTGATCCTGGCCACCGACCCGAATCTGGAGGGCGAGGCCACGGCCACGTATCTGGCCCGCATGATCAAACCCATGGGCCTGAGGGTGACGCGACTGGCGAGCGGTCTGCCGGTCGGCGGCGATCTGGAGTACGCGGACGAGGTCACGCTGGGGCGGGCCTTCGAAGGGAGGAGACTTCTCGATGTCTGATGCCACGCTGCACAACGCGACACAGGACCCGGACGACTTCGCGGTATCGATCTCCGATTCGATCGAGAGCTTCATCGTCGCCGTGACGGAAGTCGCCAAGGGCGACGAGCCGGACAGCGCGGTGCCCTTCCTGCTGCTGGAGATCTCCCAGCTGCTGCTCACCGGCGGCCGTCTGGGCGCTCATGAGGACTTCGTCCCCGACGAGCGGTACGAGCCGGACATCGGCCCGGAGCCGGACGTCGACGAGCTGCGCGAGCGCTTCGCGAACCTGCTCGACCCGGTGGACGTGTACTCCGAGGTCTTCGACCCGTATGTGCCGCGCAGTGAGCCGGTCGCCAGCCGGATCTCCGACGACCTGGCCGACATCATCACCGATCTGCGGCACGGCCTGGCGCACTACCGCGCGGGCCGGGTCAGCGAGGCCCTGTGGTGGTGGCAGTTCTCCTACCTCTCCAACTGGGGCCCGACCGCCTCGGCCGCCCTGCGGGCGCTGCAGTCGCTGGTCGCCCACGTACGCCTCGACCAGCCGCTGGTGGAGCTGGACGGCCTGGACACCGACAGCGACGTCAGCGGCGACGAGGAGCGGCTCGCCGAGGAGGCCGGGAAGGTCATGGCGGCGGAGATCGCCGGGCCGCTGGGACTGCGGGCGACGTGAGCCCCAGGGACGGCCGCCGGGGCGGGATTCTCCGGCTCCATGGACGTCCTCGCCGTGGCCGGACCCTGTGACCTGGGTTACGTTTCCGTGTGTACCGGCCTGGAGCGGGCATGTGCTCGCCGAGCGGGCGCAACGGTGCGCCTTGTGGAGCCGCCGCGGGACGTGGAACGCACGAGCCAGGTGAGCACGGTGAGATTGCCGTGATCAATGGGTGAGTCCCATGTCTCACGATGTGGTATCAGCAGGGCGGACTCCGCCTGCTCGATAGACTGAGCCGACCGCAGTACCCCCATTTCCGGGGGTCCGGGAGGAAACTCCCGAAGAGACAGTTGCGAGGAGCGCACGTGGGCCTTGTCGTGCAGAAGTACGGCGGCTCATCCGTTGCGGATGCCGAGGGCATCAAGCGCGTTGCCAAGCGAGTCGTCGAAGCCAAGAAGAACGGCAACCAGGTTGTCGTAGTGGTTTCGGCGATGGGCGACACGACGGACGAGCTGATCGATCTCGCGCAGGAAGTGTCCCCGATTCCATCGGGGCGCGAGTTCGACATGCTGCTGACCGCCGGAGAGCGGATCTCCATGGCCCTGCTGGCGATGGCGATCAAAAACCTCGGCCATGAGGCGCAGTCCTTCACGGGCAGCCAGGCCGGTGTCATCACCGATTCCGTGCACAACAAGGCACGGATCATCGACGTCACCCCGGGCCGCATCAAGACCTCCGTCGACGAGGGCAATATCGCCATCGTCGCCGGGTTCCAGGGTGTGTCCCAGGACAAGAAGGACATCACGACGCTGGGGCGCGGTGGGTCGGACACGACCGCTGTCGCGCTGGCGGCCGCCCTGGACGCCGATGTCTGTGAGATCTACACCGATGTGGACGGTGTCTTCACCGCCGACCCGCGGGTCGTGAAGAAGGCCCGGAAGATCGACTGGATCTCCTTCGAGGACATGCTGGAGCTGGCCAGCTCCGGCTCCAAGGTGCTGCTGCACCGTTGCGTCGAATACGCACGCCGTTACAACATCCCGATCCATGTCCGCTCGTCCTTCTCGGGACTGAAGGGCACCTGGGTCAGCAACGAACCGCAAGGGGACCAGCCGATGGAGCAGGCAATCATCTCGGGCGTCGCACATGACACCTCCGAGGCGAAGGTCACGGTCGTCGGAGTCCCGGACAAGCCGGGCGAGGCCGCGCGCATCTTCCGTGCGATCGCGGACTCCGAGGTCAACATCGACATGGTCGTGCAGAACGTGTCGGCGGCGTCGACCGGTCTGACCGACATCTCCTTCACGCTGCCCAAGGCCGAGGGCCGCAAGGCCGTCGCCGCTCTGGAGAAGACCCGGGCCGCGGTCGGCTTCGACTCGCTGCGCTACGACGACCAGATCGCCAAGATCTCGCTGGTCGGCGCGGGGATGAAGACCAACCCGGGCGTCACCGCGACGTTCTTCGAGGCGCTGTCGAACGCCGGCGTGAACATCGAGCTCATCTCGACCTCCGAGATCCGCATCTCGGTCGTCACCCGTGCCGATGACGTCAACGAGGCCGTGTGCGCCGTGCACACCGCCTTCGGTCTCGACACCGACAGTGACGAAGCCGTGGTCTATGGCGGCACCGGTCGATGATTCCGGCCGAGGCGGGCCGTCCGTCCCTCGCTGACACGCTGGGGGCGGACGCCCGTACGGCCGCCAAGCCGCAGCTCGCCGTCGTCGGTGCCACCGGCGCCGTCGGCTCGGTCCTGCTGGGCATCCTGTCCGAGCGGGCCGACATCTGGGGCGAGATCCGACTGATCGCCTCCCCCCGCTCGGCCGGCCGCAAGCTGACCGTGCGGGGCGCGGAGGTCGAGGTCGTCGCGCTGAGCGAGGAGGCCTTCGACGGGATCGACGTCGCGATGTTCGACGTCCCCGACGAGGTCTCCGCGCAGTGGGTGCCGGTCGCGGTCGCCAAGGGCGCGGTGGTCATCGACAACGCGGGCACGTTCCGGCTGGACCCGGACGTGCCCCTCGTCGTGCCCGAGGTCAACGCGCACGCCGCCCGGGTCCGCCCGCGCGGCATCATCGCCAACCCGAACTGCACGACGCTCTCGATGATCGTCGCGCTGGGCGCCCTGCACGCCGAGTACGGGCTGAGCGAGCTGATCGTCTCCTCGTACCAGGCCGTTTCCGGGTCGGGCAAAGCCGGCGTCGACACCCTGCGGGCGCAGCTGTCCGCGGTGTCCGGTACGGAGCTGGGGAACACGCCCGGCGATGTGCGGCGGGCCGTCGGAGACACCCTGGGGCCGTTTCCCGCGCCGATCGCCCTCAATGTGGTGCCCTGGGCCGGCTCGCTCCGGGAGGACGGCTGGTCCTCCGAGGAGCTCAAGATCCGTGACGAGTCCCGCAAGATCCTGGGGCTGCCGGAGCTGCCGGTCACCGCGACCTGTGTGCGGGTGCCGGTGATCACCACCCACTCGCTGACCGTGCACGCCCGGTTCGAGAACGAGGTCTCGGTCGCCGGTGCGCACGAGATCCTGGCCGCGGCCCCCGGTGTCGTCCTCAGTGACGACCCGGCCCAGGACGAGTACCCCACCCCGGCCGATGTCGTCGGGACGGATCCGACCTGGGTCGGGCGGGTGCGGCGTTCGCTGGACGATCCGCGGGCGCTGGAGCTGTTCGTGTGCGGGGACAACCTGCGCAAGGGGGCGGCTCTCAACACCGCGCAGATCGGCGAGTTGGTGGCGGCCGAACTCCAGGGGTAGGCCCGGTCCCGGACCGGTCCCCGCGTGCCTTACTGTCTTGCTGGCCCGGTGCTCCGCCGTTCCCGCTTTCCCGGTCTCCCCGCGTTCTGCTGCCGTGCGTTCCGTCGTGCAGGGCGCCGTGGTGGGAGAGTTGGCGAGATCGGCCGTCGTGCATCACCCGCCTGGGAGATACTTTGTGGAGCGTGTGAAGATTCTGTGAGCGAATTGCCGGTCCGCACCTCTTGATCTGGGCTGACGATCCGTTCGACCATTCGCTCCCCGCCGTACTGCAACCGGCAGTTGGGTGGGGAGCGTCTTTGTCGCCGCCCTCAGGGGTGCCCGCGAGTCACGGGGTGAGCCCTCGGGCGTCGGGGTCTTCACGTAGGGGCAAATCGGGGCATTCAGGAAGAGCTGGTACGCATGAGGGCATTTGATGCATCGTCAAAAGCGGTGCCTTGCGCGTACAACCCTTATAGGGGGAAGCGTGTCCAACAGGCGTGGCAGAGGTACTCGGATTCACCATCGCCCCAGCGGGCGCAGCCGGCGCGGCAGTGCACCCACCGCGGTCCCGTGTGTCCGGGGGCATGCCGGTGATCGCTCCCTGGCCCACCACGCGTCCCGCACAGATTCCCCCTCAGCGTGGGGACACTGACGACGCGATGGCAGCGGGCACCACAGTCGACCACCTCACCGAGACCTACCGCGCGCACTACCGCTCGCTGCTAGGTCTCGCCGCGCTGCTCCTCGACGACACCGCCTCCTGCGAGGACGTCGTCCAAGAGGCCTTCATCCGCGTGCACTCCGCGCGCGGACGGGTGCGCGAACCCGAGAAGACCCTCGCCTACCTCCGGCAGACCGTCGTCAACCTCTCGCGCTCCGCGCTGCGTCGGCGCATCCTCGGGCTCAAGCTGCTCTCCAAGCCGATGCCCGACATGGCGAGCGCCGAGGAGGGCGCGTACGACCTGCTGGAGCGGGACCAGCTGATCAAGGCGATGCGGGGACTCCAGCGCCGGCAGCGCGAAGTGCTGGTGCTGCGCTACTTCGCCGATATGACCGAGGCGCAGGTCGCCGAGACGCTGGGCATATCGCTCGGTTCCGTGAAGGCCTACGGGTCGCGGGGCATCGCGGCGCTCCGCGTCGCGATGGAGGCTCCGGCATGAGTGGCACGACGTTTGGCCGGCACCACCCGTACGACGCCTGCGGCCCGTACGACACTCTCCACCCGAACACCCCGATTTCCCCCAGCACCTCGATCGACCTCATGAACCACAGCACCACCCCCGGGCCCGGCCCGCTCCACTCGGCCCGCCCCGGCACCCCGTACGACCGGAGTCACGAAGCGCCCGGCGTGCGCGGCGCTCCCGGCCTCGGGGCGCGGCGCGACGCGGACGAACCGGACGGCAGGCGCGCGCGGTCCGCCGATGGGGCGCGTGGGCTCCCTGCGGCGCGTGCGGCGCAAGAGCGCCCCGACGGTGCGCCGGATGGCGGCCGTCAGCCCGACGACCCCTGCGGGCCGGGAGCGAAATCCGGCCAAGTATCCGGCAGCGGCGATGACATCGCTGTCACGGACAGTGCGACCGGCGCCACGGAGGGTGCCCCGGGCGCCGGTGACGAGCCCGACAGCCATGCGTACGGCACTGACGGGCCCACCGGCTCCGGCTTCGGCGGCGGCACCGGCAACGGCGGCCGCGACGGCGACGGCCCCGGCCGAAGCCACCCCACCGGTGGCGACTTCGGCGGCGAGGACGATCTCCGGCGGCTGCTGCACTCCCGCGTCGCCGACCTCGAACCCGCGCCGGACGCGCTGGAGCAGCTGCGCCGCGCGGTGCCCGCCCGGCGCCAGCGCCGCCGGCACGCCGTCGTGGGCGCCGCGGCCGCGCTGCTGCTCGGCGGCACATCCATCCCCGCCATGGTCCATGTGGCCCACCTCGCCGGCAGCTCGGAGGAGCGGCCCGCCAACGCGGCGGGCAGCACGCTCCCCCAGGGCGGCGCCGAGGGGGCGCACGGCGAAGGCACCGAGCAGGCCGGTCCGGTGCCGGCCGGCAAGGACGGCGAGAAGCGCGGCGAGGACAAGCCCGCGGACAAGGGCAGGAACCCGGGGAAGCGCGGCGCGGGCCACGGCGCGGGCGCCGGCACCCCCGCCCCGGACGAGACCATGGATGTCACCTCGCCGGTCTGCGGGCGCGAACAGCTCGGCCAGGGCACCAGCACGGTCGGCACGGCGGACGCCACGGGCCGCGTCTACGGCGCGTTCCGGGTGGTCAACACCTCCGGCGCCGCATGCTCCGTCGAGGGCGGCGGCAGCATCGGCCTGGTCGCCCAGGGCTCCACCAGTCCCGACCGCGTCCATGTCGTCGACCACACCTCAGGCGACGAGGCCACCGGACTGCCCGACCCGGCCACCACCCCTGACCAGCTGGTTCTCAAGCCGGGGCAGGCGTACGAGGTCAAGTTCGCCTGGATCCCGGAGTCCGGCGGCGGCACCACCGGATGCGCCAATCCGGGCCCGTCGCCGACGCCCGAGGCCTCCAAGGACCCGGGGCAGTCCCCGGACGCCGCGACCCCGCCCGGCGACGGCGGCGGCGAGGCGGGCGGCGGTGAGGGCCCCGGCGACGGCGGCTCCGCACCCGGCAGCATCGTGCTCAGCCACACACCGGAGGCCGGGGAACCCGCCGCGGCCGACGCCAAGGTCACCGACGCCTGCGCGGGAACGGTCTACCGCACCGAGGCGCTCGCGGCGCCGTGACACCGACGGCCCAGGTCCCGGCCGCCGGGGCCGGACCGTGGAGGGGCCGGTGCGGCCCCGTGGGCCGGGCCCCGTACCGTTGAGGGCGTGTACCGGTTCCTGCTGACCCCGCGGTGGTGGGGAATCAACGTCTTCGCCGTACTGGCGATCCCCGTCTGCATCTTCATGGGCAGCTGGCAGCTGAGCCGCTTCGAGGACCGCGTCGACAGCCACCGGCAGCAGGAGGACCGCTCCGCCCGGGCCAAGACCGCGGCCGCCCGCCCCCTGGAACGGCTGCTGCCCGTCGACCAGGTGACCTCCGGCCGCCAGGCCAGCGCCCGCGGCCACTACGACACCGGACACCAACTGCTCGTACCGGGCCGCACGTTGAAGGACAAACACGGCGAGCGGCAGGGCTTCTACGTCCTCACGCTGCTCCGCACGGACGGCGGCAAGGCCCTGCCGGTCGTCCGGGGCTGGCTGCCCGGCGACGCCGGCGCCAAGGCCGACACGGCGAAGGTGCCCGCACCGCCCAAGGGCGAGGTGACGGTCACCGGCGCACTCCAGGCCTCCGAGAGCCAGGGCAGCGACGGCGTACCGGGCGCCGGCGGGCCGGCACCGGGCCGGCTCGCCATGATCAGCGCGGCGTCCCTGGTCAACATCGTGCCGTACGACGTCTACGACGCCTGGATCACGCTCACCGACACCCAGGCCCCGCTGCGCGCCGTCCCCCCGGCCGCGGCCGAGGGCAGCGGACTGGACCTCAAGGCCTTCCAGAACCTCGGCTACACCGGCGAGTGGTTCGTCTTCGCCGGCTTCGTCGTCTTCATGTGGTTCCGCCTCTTCCGCCGCGAGTCCGAGGCCGCCAGGGATGCGGCTTTGGGGATCGGGGTGGGGGTTGAGGGGGCCGACGGCGGCGTGGCCGCTGTGGGGGCTGATGGGGACGTGAGGTCGGAGGGCTCCGCGGGGGCTGTGAGCCGGGGGGCGTCGGGCCGGGCTGAAGACGGCCGGGACGAGGGCAGTGGCGAAGGCCAGGGCGAGGCGGCGCGGGCCGGTATGGCCTGAATCCGGCACCGCCGCGCGACCCGCACGGAACCTGCTTCTGCAACGAGGTCGCACCTGGTCAGCGGACGTATCACGCTGGTAGCCGCAATCGGATCGGCGTGCCACGGTAGGGCTATGGCAGGCAAAGGCACGCAGCCGCAGGGCGATGACCGACTGCCCGGCCAGGGGCAGGCGGAGGGGTACGGCCATGTGCGGGGGCAGGGGCATGGCCGTGTGCGGGGGCGTGGTTCTGCGGAGGGGCGGGGGGCCGCGCAGGGTCACGGCCACTTGCAGGGGCACGGTGCTGCACCTGGCCGCGAGGACGCGCAGCGCCACGGTTCCGGCCGCGAGCACGCGCAAGGTCACGGCCACAGGCAAGGTCACGGCCACGAGCAAGGCCATGCCGTTCAGCACCCGCACCCCCCGCACCACTACGGCCGCTTGGCGCGGATGCGGCACCGGCTCGCCCACCTCATCACCCCGCACAGCCATGCGGCCGTGGACAAGGTCGACACCGCGCTGGAGACCTCCCGCGAGGGCCTGCGCACGCTCTGGATCTCGCTCGGCATCCTCGGCCTCACCAGCCTCATCCAACTGGTGATCGTCGCCCTGTCCGGCTCGGTCGCGCTGCTCGGCGACACGATCCACAACGCCGCCGACGCACTGACCGCCGTACCGCTGGGCATCGCCTTCCTCCTCGGACGCCGGGCCGCGAACCGCCGCTACACCTACGGCTACGGCCGCGCCGAGGACCTCGCCGGCATCGCCATCGTGCTGACGATCTCCGCCTCCGCGGTATGGGCCGCGTACGAGTCCGTGGACCGGCTGCTGCACCCGCGCGATGTCACTCACCTGTGGGCCGTGGCCGTGGCCGCCGTGATCGGGTTCCTCGGCAACGAATGGGTCGCCCGCTACCGCATCCGCACCGGCCGCAGGATCGGCTCGGCCGCGCTCGTCGCCGACGGCCTGCATGCCCGGACCGACGGCTTCACCTCCCTCGCCGTCCTGCTCGGCGCGGGCGGCGCGGCGCTCGGCTGGCAGCAGGCCGACCCGCTCATCGGCCTGTTGATCACCGCCGCCATCCTCATGGTGCTGCGCGACGCCGCCCGGGAGGTCTACCGGCGGCTGATGGACTCCGTCGACCCCGCGCTCATCGACGCCGCCGAGACCGCACTACGCGGGGTGGACGGCGTCCACGGCGTCGGGCAGGTCCGTATGCGCTGGATCGGCCACACCCTGCGGGCCGAGGCGGACATCGTCGTCGACTCCCGCCTGACCGTGGTCCGGGCCCACGCCCTCGCAGTCGCCGCCGAACACGCCCTCATCCACGCCATCCCCCGCCTCACCGCCGCCACCGTCCACACGGACCACACCCCGGACAACACGCCCGAGGGCCGGAACCCCCACGCGGCCCTGACCCACCACATGACCCCCTGACCTTCCTGCCCTCTCCCCCCGGGGGCCCCTCCCCCCCCGCCCCACCCCTCCCCTCACCACCACCCACCCACAGCTCAACGCCGTGCCTACGGCCGGGCCCGGCCTCGGCGGCCACGCCCAGCCCACGCGGCCACGCCCGGCCTCCGCAGCCACGCTCACACCAAGGCACCCCCGCCGTACCTGCGCTCGCGCCCCGCTCCCACGAGCCCCACCTGCTTTGGCGCCGCACCCGCGGCCCCGCCTGCCCTGGCGCCGCGCCGGTGGCCCCGTCCCGCGGGTGCACCCTGCTCCCGCACCCGCGCTCACGCCCCCGCCCCGGCGCCGCTCCTGCGTCCTCCCGCCGCAGTCGCGTTCACAGCCCGCCCCCAGGGCCACGGGGAACGGCGCGACCAGCCACAACGCAGCCGCAGACGCACGACGGACCAATGACCGTCCCGGCCGCTCCCGCCGCTCCCCGCAGGAACCCTCTAGCTCCTCTCGTTCACATGCCGCTGGGCGAAGTCGAGTTCCAGGCGGACCTGCTTGATGCGTTCCTCGACCACGAGGGAGCCGTGGCCGGCGTCGTAGCGGTAGACCTCGTGCGGATGGCTGCGGCCGGCCAGGCGCTGGACGTAGTTCTCCACCTGCTGGATCGGGCAGCGTGGGTCGTTGACGCCCGCGGAGATATAGACCGGGGCCCGCACCGCGTCCACATACGTCAGCGGGGAGGACGCCGCGAAGCGCTCCGGGACCTCCTCGGGCGTGCCGCCGAGCAGCGTCCGGTCCATCGCCTTGAGGGCTTCCATCTCGTCGTTGTACGCCGTGACGTAGTCCGCGACCGGAACCGCCGCCAGGCCCACGGCCCAGGCGTCCGGCTGGGTACCGAGCCCGAGCAGCGTCAGATAGCCGCCCCATGAGCCGCCCGACAGCACCAGCCGTTCCGGGTCGGCCAGACCGGACGAGACGGCCCATGCGCGCACCGCGGCGATGTCTTCCAGCTCGATCAGCCCGACGCGGTGCTTGAGGGCATCCGTCCAGGCGCGGCCGTAGCCGGTCGAGCCGCGGTAGTTGACGCGTACAACCGCGAAGCCGTGGTCCACCCAGGCCGCGGGGGCCGAGGCGAACGCGTCGCTGTCGTGCCAGGTCGGACCGCCGTGGATGTCGAAGACCGTCGGGAAGGGGCCCTCGCCCGCCGGCTGCTGCACCAGGGCGTGGATACGGCCACCGGGGCCCTCCACCCACACGTCCCGTACCGGCACCGACCCGGGCGCCTTCATCCCGGGCGGGTCCAGTACGACCTCGCCGCTCGTCGACCGCACCTCCGGGGGCTGCGCCGCCGACGACCACAGGAACTCCACCGTGCCGTCCGGCCGCGCGGTGGCCCCCGAGACCGTGCCGGCCGGGGTCTCGACCCGGGTCAGCGGACCGGCGGCCCCAGTGGCCCCGGCGGCCGCGTCACCGTCACCGTCACCGGCTCCGGAACCGGCGCCGCCCGCGGCGCCGTGGCCGCCCGGCGTGCCCAGCTCGTAGCGCCACAGCTCGCTCCGGGCCTGGTACTCGTGCTCCACCAGCAGCGCCGACCCGTCGGGATACCAGTCGGCGCCCACGTCTCCGGGGAGTTCGATGTCCAGGGCGGTCTCCACCCCGGTCAGCGGGTCCCAGATCATCGGCTCCCAGCGGCCCCGCCGCTGGTGGCCGACCAGCAGCCGGGCGTCCCCGTCCACCGGTGCGAAGCCCATCACCGACAGGCCCAGCTCCTCGGTCCCGCCCTTGGTGTCGTCCAGCTCCGCGACCGTGGAGCCGTCGGGCCGTACGACGCGGATCGCGGAGTGCATCGCATCGCCGTGCTCGGTGTGTTCGAGGGCGATCAGCGAGCCGTCGTGCGAGAGATCGCCGACGCCCGCGGACTCGCGGTGCCGGTAGATCTCCACCGGCGCCTCGCCCGGCCGCACGACATGGACCGTCGAGCCCTCCTCGTCCGTGGAGCATCCGACGACCGCCGTGCCGTCCCGGCCGATCGCCAGCCCTCCCGGGTACGAGGGGGCGAGACCGGGGGTCGCCGGCTCATCCGGGCCGCCCTCGAAGGGCTGCCGCATCCAGACACCGAACTCGTCCCCGTCGGTGTCCGAGAACCACCAGATCGAGCGGCCGTCCGGCGACAGCGTGCCGTCCGTCGTGCCGTTCGGCCGGTCCGTGGCCTGCCGCTGCTTACCGGTGGCCCGGTCCCAGGTGTAGAGCTCGAAGGTGCCGGTGGCGTTCGAGACGAACAGGGAACGGTCCGGGGCGTCCTCGGCCCAGTCCGGCAGCCCGATCCGCGGTGCGCGGAAGCGCTTCTCCCAGTCCGGCATCGAGGCGTCCGCGCCGCCGGGGTCCGCCGAGCCTGTCGCGCCCGCCGTCGATCCGTCCGCCCCTGCTATCGGGCCGGCCGAGCCGGTCCTCGTGCCGGCTGCGGGCCGGGTGTCGGGGGTCGAAGGGTGCGGAGCGGTGGCGTCGGGGCCTGGGGCTGGGGTCGTCTCGTCAGTCATGGGCCCATTCTGCGCCCGGGGCGGGAAAACCGTTGGCGAGGGCCGCAAGGCTGTGGATAACTTCGCCGAATGCGCAGAATTTCAGGTGCCGAGGACTGGCGGGAAGCGAATCGTGCGAGGTGGGACGAGCGCGTCGCCCTCCACACCGCGAGTGATTTTTACGACCAGGACAGGTTCCGCCGGGACCGGGACGTGCTCCGTGACTTCGAAGTCGCGGAGGTCGGGGATGTCACCGGCCGGTCGCTCCTCCACCTCCAGTGTCACTTCGGCCAGGACACCCTCTCCTGGGCCCACCGCGGCGCGGCCCGCGTCGTCGGCCTGGACTTCTCCGAACCGGCCATCGACACGGCCCGTACGCTCGCCGCCGAGCTCGGCTACGGCCCCGACCGCGCGGCGTTCGTCGCCGCCGATGTCTATGACGCCGCCGAAGCCGTCCCCGAAGCCGCGTACGACATCGTCTACACCGGCCTCGGCGCCCTGAACTGGCTCCCGGACCTGGAACGCTGGGCCGACACCGCCGCCGCCCTCGTCGCCCCCGGCGGCTTCCTCTACCTCGCCGAATTCCATCCGCTCTGCGACGCCCTGGACGACGAGACCGGCTCACGCATCGTCCACGACTACTTCCGCCGCGACGCCTGGGTGGAAGAAGCCCCCGGTTCCTACACGGACTTCGGCGCACCGACGGTCAACAACCGCAGCGTCGAATGGCAGCACCCGCTCGGCGACGTCGTCTCCGCCCTGGCCGCCACCGGCCTGCGCATCGACTTCCTGCACGAGCACGACATGACGATGTTCCAGCGCTTCACCGCTCTGAGCCGTAGCGGCGACGGCTACCACCGTTTCCCCGCCGACCGCCCCCGTATCCCCCTCATGTACTCGCTGCGAGCCAGTCGCCCGAGTTGAGGACGGCAGGACCGTCGGCAAGAGAGGGCCCCGTGCGGAGAACTCGCCCGCACGGGGCCCTCGTTGCGTCGGCTCCTGTCCGATGACGGCCGCCGCGCGCTAGCCGTACGGAGCAGTCACCACAGCCGCAGCGGCTACGGGGCGGTCACCCCAGTCGCAGCGGCAGGGTGTCCAGCCGCCAGCTGCCGGGTACCTGTGTCCGCGCCAGCTGGTCCGCCGCGACGCCCAGGGACAGTTCCGGGTAGTGCGTGAAGAGGCGGGAGAAGGCGACTTCGCCTTCCTGTTTGGCGAGGGTGGCACCCAGGCAGTAGTGCATTCCGTGGCCGAAGCCCACATGGTTCTCGGCGTGGCCGGCGGGGTGGCGGGTCAGGTCGAGACGGTTGGGGTCGGTGTAGTGGCGGGGGTCGAAGTTCGCCGATACCAGGATGAGTTGTACGGCGTCGCCCTTGTGGATCGGTGTCCCGGCGACCTCGACGTCCTCGGACGCGAACCGCAGCTGGGTCATGTGCACCGGCCCGCACCAGCGCATCAGCTCGTGGACGGCGCGCGGCAGCAGCGCCGGATCGTCCTTGAGCAGGCGCAGCTGGTCGGGGTGGGTGAGCAGCGCCGCCGTGCCGTTGCCTATGAGGTGGGCGGTGGTCTCGTGGCCGGCCAGGACGATCGTGAGGATCATGGTGACCATCTCGATGTCGCTGAGCCGGCCGCCGTCGTCGTCATGGGTGCGGATCAGCTCGCTGAGCAGATCGTCGGTGAGCGCGCCGCGCCGCTCGCGGATCAGCTCATGGATGTGCTCGACCATCGCCGGGAACGCGGTGCTCAGCCGCCCCGGCTCCAGCGAGACGAGGTCGGCTCCCCACTTCCGCCATTGCGGGCGGTCCGCTTCGGCGATGCCGACCAGTTCGCAGATCACGGTGATCGGCAGGGGGTAGGCGAAGTGCTGGATGAGGTCGACCACACCGTCCTCGGCGTGCTCGGGAAGCCGGGTCAGCAGGTCGTCGGTGATCTGCTCGACCCGCGGCCGCAGGTCGGTGATCTTGCGTGCCGTGAAGGCGCGCGAGACCAGTCGGCGGAGCCGGGTGTGGTCGGGTGCGTCGTAGTTGAGGATCGACCCGAGCAGATACGGCCGGAAATGGTCGGGCAACCCCAACATTTCCAAAAGTCTGACCGCGGGGCTTTCGTCGATCGAGCGTCCCAGGGACGGTGCGGCCGGGTTGTTCACGAACCGCTGATCGCGCAGGACTTGGCGGACCTCTTCGAAGCGCGTCACCAGCCAGACGGGCGAGTCGTCCATGAACCGGCCCCGTACGACCGGGCCTTGCTCGCGCAGTGCGCCGTAGCCGCCGAACGGGTCGGTGATCAGCGCCGGGTCCATCACATTCGGCTCGCCAGGGTGTTTCCCGACATGTGCGGCGAGCGGGGAGTTGGATAATGCCGACATCTTTCGATCTCCTCCGGGTTGGGAGTCGGCCCGCGGACCAGGGTGGGGCCCGGCCGGGCCAGGGCTTGGACGTGGCTCTTTTCCTTGGTGGAACGTGTGTCAGCAGTCGTGGCCGGATATTCCGCCGGGTGGAGTCGGGCCGGGTGGATTCCGCTTCGTGGAGCCGGTGGCGGGCGGCCGGTCGCGTGCCGGCCCTCGTAGGGAGCCCTCCCCGAATCCGGCGGGAGAGGAATCTCTGTTCGAATTCATCGTCGGAATCCGCCCCACGGAAAATCCGCCGCGGCCTCAGTCGCGTATCTGCCGGCGCATCTCCTGTGCGCAGAGTTCGGTGAAGCGCTCGTAGCGGGCGATGATTTCGGGAGCGGCCGCGGTCGCGGCGGCGCGCAGACGGGCCGAAGCGGCGGCCGGCCCGGCGTCGGATCCCAGGTCGGAGCCGGGATGGGCGTCGGCGTCGGCCGGCACCTCCAGCGTGCTGCGGATGGTGTGGGCGAGTATGCCGGCGCGTACCTCCAGGCCGTCCGGGGCGCGGTCGATGAGCAGCGCCTCGGACGTGAAGAATCCGCTGGATGTCGCCAACAAGGCGTATTGCTGGTGTTGTACGTCGGTGTCGCGGCGCACCAGGCCGTGCTCGCGCAGCACTTCGAGATGGTGACGCAGATTCCGGTCACCCGCGACGATCAGCTCCGCGAACTCCTGCTTCGCGGTCTCGTTGAGCCGGCCGAGGATATCGGCGTCGTCGGTGTAGGCCGCACGCAATACCGGTTCGGCCTGGAATTCGAGGAAGAGCCGGCTCATCATCCGGCTCGGCAGAATCTCCAGCGGATCCGCCCGCAGGCGCTCCAACTGCCGGGTTTGCATTCGGGATTGAGCCTTCAGCATCACGGCGAGGAGCAGCGAGTCCTTGGTCTTCCAGTGCAGATAGACCGTGCCCTTGCCGACGTTGGCGCGGCGGGCGATCTCATCGATCGTCACCCGCCGGTAGCCCCAGGCGAGCAGCAACTCCCCTGCCGCGTCCAGGATGCGGTCAGCGCGCTGCGCGCGTTCCATGCCGTGGCCCCCTCCGGCTCCGTGACCAGATTTCGAATCCGGTCACACAGTCAAAGTTAGATCGGACACGGTCCGGAGATAAGGGTGTTTTCAGTCACCGGCGGGGGCGGCGCCCCGGTGGGGTCAGGTGTTACAACACTCTCAGGCCGAGGGGGTGGTGTGCCGCGTTGCAGAGGTCGCAATACCGGGCAAAGGCCTCGGGAGAAATCCGTCTGACCTGGGCAAATGTCGCGCGGCTGCGGCGCCGGGACGTCGGCTCGGAGGCTTGTCACCGTCGTAAGGGATCTTGAGCGGACACCGTTACGCGATGTTTCCGGTGAGTACACTCGCCGACCATGTGTGAGGCCAGCCGGAACGCAAAACGGCAGAAAATACGTCTTCCCCAGCCATGTGCCGACGCTTCCGTCCGGCACGGAAACGTGCTGCGGAAGTCGGTCGCCGCCGTCGGAGGCGCCCCCCGCCGGGCGGCCGCCGCGGCTGCCGGCGACGTCCCGACGTTCCTCACCCACGCCGCGGGTGCGCCCTCGGCGGCCGTCGGCGGCTCCGTCCGAAGACAGCTCATCCCCCCGATGACCGAGGTCACCCCGGGAGCGACGTGAGCCGCCGCACGAGCCGTCGCCGGCACGCGCAGTCCCGTGATCCCCGGGGTCACTGGCTGCTGCTGAGCCTCATCCTCCCGCTCGCCTTCGGCGCCCTGCTCTTCGAGGGTTGGACCACCCATGAGGTCGACGCCGCGAAGACCCGGAGCGACTGCACCACGCCGGTGCCGAGCGCGGTGGACAAGGGCGGTCCGGTGGTGCGCTTCGACGGCGGCAAGGTGAAGTCCGCCGGGATGCCCGCCCGCAACGTGGCCCTCACCTACGACGGGGGGCCCGACCCCGTATGGACGCCACGCCTGCTCGATCTGCTGCACAAGCACCATGCGCACGCCACCTTCTTCGTGCAGGGCGCCAAGGCCGCCCAGTATCCGGACCTGGTGCGCCGCATCAAGGCCGAAGGGCATGAGATCGGGTCGAACACCTACACCGGCGCGGTCATGGGCGCGGCCTCGCCCTTCCGGGCCCGGCTGGAACTGGCGCTGACGCAGAAGGCGCTGGCGGGCACCGCGGGCATCCACACCGACCTGCTGAGGCTGCCGCAGACCACCGCGGTGGACACCATGTGCGGCCCGGAGTGGAAGGCCGCCCAACAGGCCGCCGAGGACGGCTACACGCTGGTGGCCGCCGACCGGTGGTTCCGTAAGCCGTCCCAGGGCGTGGTCCGGCAGTTCACCCACAACGATGTCGCCTACCACGACACCGAAAAACTGCTCAACAACCCCAGAATCGACAAATTCACCACGGTGACGTGGGGGGCCGGACTGCCCGCGGCCGACACCCCGGCCCCCGCCCCGGAGCGATGGCTGGGCACGGCCCTGGTCTGGATCAAGGCCCTCGGGTACGGGTTCGTGCACGGGATGACCTGGGTGCTGGGCATCGCCGGCGCCCTGGGCGTGCTGCGGCTGGCCTCCCTCGTCTTCTTCGCCCGTGCCCACGTCCGGCGGCTGGTACGCATCCGGCCGGGCTCCCCCTGGCTACGCGAGATCACCGACCCGGTGACGGTCCTGGTCCCCGCCTACAACGAAGCGGCGGGCATCGAGTCCACCGTCCGTTCGCTGCTCGCCTCCGACCACCCGCAACTACAGATCATCGTGATCGACGACGGGTCGACGGACGACACCGCGGACCTCGCCGCCGCCATCGACGACCCCCGGGTGGAGGTCATCCGCCAGCCCAACGCGGGCAAGGCGGCCGCCCTCAACACCGGTCTGGCCCACTCGCGATGCGACATCGTCGTCATGGTCGACGCCGACACCGTCTTCGAGCCGGACGCCATCTACCGGCTCGTCCAGCCGCTCGCCCACCCGGCCGTCGGCGCCGTCAGCGGCAACACCAAGGTCGGCAACCGGCGCCATCTGCTGGGCAGATGGCAGCACCTGGAGTACGTCTTCGGGTTCAACCTCGACCGGCGGATGTTCGAGGTGCTGGAGTGCATGCCGACGGTCCCCGGCGCCATCGGCGCCTTCCGCCGGGACGCGCTGATGGGCGTCGGCGGGGTCAGCGAGGACACCCTCGCCGAGGACACCGACCTGACCATGGCCCTGTGGCAGGCGGGCTGGCGGGTGGTCTACGAGGAGACCGCGATCGCCTGGACCGAGGTGCCCACCTCGCTCAGCCAGCTGTGGCGGCAGCGCTACCGCTGGTGCTACGGCACGCTCCAGGCCATGTGGAAGCACCGCCGTGCCGTCATCGAAGTGGGCCCGGCCGGCCGCTTCGGACGCCGCGGACTGAGCTACCTCACGCTCTTCCAGGTCGCCCTGCCGCTGTTCGCACCGATCGTCGACGTCTTCGCCCTCTACGGGGCGCTCTTCCAGGGGCTGGTGTTCTCGGCCGGGGTGTGGGTCGGCTTCCTCGCCCTCCAACTGGCCTGCGCCGGCTACGCCCTGCGGCTCGACGGCGAGCCGGTGCGGGAGCTGTGGGCGATGCCGCTCCAGCTCTTCGTCTACCGGCAGCTGATGTACCTGGTGGTCATCCAGTCCGTGGTGGCCTTCCTGCTCGGCACCCGGCTGAAGTGGCAGCGCATGCACCGCTCCGGCACCGCCGCGCAGCACATCGGCCAGCCGGAGCTCGGCCAGCCGGTCGCGTACGAGAGTTTGCCGTCGTGATGACCGTCGGCAGTGCGGCCCCAGGGTGTCCGCCCGGCCATGGACCGGACGGACATCCCGCGCGGCGAGGCCGGGCGCTCCCCGCCCGCCGCCGTGCCTGCGCCCGCGAGCCCGGCCGTGGCCCCGTACGCCGCCGCCGGACCGCGCGTTCCCCGCGTTCCCCACGTTCCCCACGTTCGCTTGTGC
The DNA here is from genome assembly GCF_030406865.1 of Streptomyces sp. P9-2B-2. Taxonomy (NCBI): domain Bacteria; kingdom Bacillati; phylum Actinomycetota; class Actinomycetes; order Kitasatosporales; family Streptomycetaceae; genus Streptomyces; species Streptomyces sp. P9-2B-2. The sequence goes on from NZ_CP129126.1 coordinate 4,941,241, forward strand.
AGATCCGCACCCTATTTGGTGGAGAAGAGACGAGCATGGAGATTTCCGCGCATGAATGACTGGCTGGAGAGGCCGCTCGACGGGAACTGGAGCGACGGCCACGCACAGGACCACATCGGCACCGGGCAGATATGGCACCCGGGCGAGTACGCGCCTCAGGTGCACCCGGGCGAGTATGCGTCTCACGTGTACCCGGGTGAGTACGCGTCTCAGGTGCAGCCAGGGGCATACGTGCCTCAGGCGTACCCGGGTGAGTACGCGTCTCAGGCGCAGTCAGGCGCATACGCGCCTCAGGCGTACCCGGCTGAATACGCGCCTCAGGTGCACCCGGCACGGCCACCCAACCCCTACGACGGGTACGACACCGGCCCGCAGACCCTGGTGCCACCACCCCGCTTAAACGGTCACGTCGGCGATGGTTACCTCGACAACGGTTACCTCAGCGACGGTCAGCTCAGCGATGGGTACCTCAGCAACGGGCACCTCAGCAACGGCCACGTCAGCAACGGTTACCTCACCAACGGCCACGTCACCAACGGCCACCTCAGCGACGGCCACCCCGACGACGGTCACCCCGACAACGGACGCCCCGTTGCCCGCACCGGCGGTACGGGCCCGGGCGGCGGCACCACCGTCCGGGGCCGGCGCGCCGCGGAGCCGCCCAGCCGGCGCCGCCGGATCACCCGGGCGCTGATCGTCCTGTCCACCGTGCTGGCCCTCGGCTCCGTGGGCACCTACGTCTGGGCCGACACCGAGCTCCACCGCGAGGTCGATCTCGGCAAGATCGCGGACCGCCCGGCGCAGGGCCAGGGAACCAACTACCTGATCGTGGGCTCCGACAGCCGGGTGGGCCTCTCCGAACGCGCCAGGAAGGACCTGCACACCGGCGGTTCGGCCGACGCGGGCCGGCGCACCGACTCGATGATCCTGCTGCACACCGGCGCCCACGGCACGACCATGGTGAGCCTGCCGCGTGACTCGTGGGTGACCATCCCGGCGCACATCCGCCCCGAGACCGGCAAGCACTACCGCGCGACGAAGAACAAGCTCAACGCGGCGTTCTCGTTCGGCGGCCCCGACCTGCTGGTCCGGACCATCGAGGCCAACACAGGCGTGCACGTCGACCACTACACGGAGATCGGCTTCGCCGGCTTCGTCGGCATCGTGAACGCGGTCGGCGGCGTCCCGATGTGCCTGGACCGGGACATCAAGGACGAGAAGTCGGGCGCGAACCTGAAGAAGGGCTGCCACACGCTCGACGGCCGTACGGCGCTCGCCTTCGTCCGCCAGCGCCACCAGGAGGCCCAGGGCGATCTGGGCCGCAGTCAGAACCAGCAGAAGTTCCTGGCCGCCCTCGCCCACAAGGCCGCCACCCCGGGCGTCCTGCTCGACCCCGGCACGGTCTACCCGACGATGAGCGCGGGCCTCGGCACCCTCATCGTCGACAAGGACACCGGCCTGCCGAACCTCACCTCGCTCTTCAAGGCGATGAAGGCGGTCACCGATGGTGACGGCAAGAGGCTCAACGTCCCCGTCTCGAACCTCGCCCTGCAAACCCCTAAGGGCAGCGCCGTGCAGTGGAACGCCCGCCAGGCGCAACAGCTCTTCACCGAGCTGAACAGCGACCGCCCGGTGACCGTGGGGAAGAAGGGCTGACCGCACCTGACCACCCGGGCGCCCCCACGGCCCGGGTGGGCAGGACGGAACACCGGGCCTACGACGCCCCGGCCCCTGATGCCGCGGCCCCCGGTGCCCGGCCCCTATGCCCGCCCTACGAATCCCCGCTCTACGACCCGCCGCCCGCCTCGCGCTGGGCCGGCGGGAGCAGGAGATCGCGTTCAGGGTGCTTCTCGCCCGTGACGCCACCGTCGACGCCCAGGTCCGAACGGGCCGCCTCATGGAAGTCGTTGATCCCCCGGAACACGGCGCGATGCCGCTCCCGCCACTCCTCCAGGGTGCCGCCGATCCGGCCGTTCGCCTGCCAGTCGACCTTGAGCGCCAGGGCGTTGAGATCGTGCCCCGCCTCGACGACGTCATCTCCGCCGAGCAGCATGATCCGCTCGAAAGCCCGTCCCCGTAACCGGCCCGCCGCCGCCATCTCCACCAGCATGTCCGGCTCGCTCATCTCGCAGGCCCGCAGCCCTTCCCGGTGCTCGAAGAGCTGCACCGCCAGGAAGATGCACGCCCGCACACTGTCGACGTACCCCTCGTACGCCTCCAGCTTCTTGCTGTCCCAGCGCGTCACCAACTCGTGCCTCTTGCGCTGGCGTTCCATCGCGTAGGTGGTCAGATGCGTGGAGACCGACCCCAGCAACACCGCTGCAATCGTCACCCACTGCTCACCGGCATTCATGCGTCCCCCCGGTACACGCACTCCTGAAAAATGCCTGGCGATCATACAAGTGGGGGCGGGTGGCCGGATCGAGGTCGCCCGTGGGTCGCCGAGCCCCCGGCTACAAGAACAACCCCCAAGCCCCATCGAGCGACCAGCTCTGCCAGCTCATGGCGAGGAGGGCGGTGAGGGAGATCAGGACCATCATCAGGTTCTGGCCCTGTTCCGCCCAGTCGTGGATCATCAGGACGAGGTAGATCAGGTTGAGGACGGCGCCGGCGACCAGGGCTATCGGGGTCAGGAAGCCGGCGATCAGGCCGAGGCCGAGGGCCAGTTCCGCGTAGGCGACGACGTAGGCCATCAGGCGGGGGTGGGGCTTCACCAGGCGGTCGAAGCTCTTGCGGATCACGGGCCACCGGTGGTCGGCGGCGATTCCGGCGGCCCAGGTGATGCCGCCGCCGGTGAACCAGGTCTTCTTGTCCTTGTGGCGCCAGCTCTCCAGCCACCACAGGCCGAGGCCGATGCGGAGGACGGCGAACCACTCGGCACCGCTGAGCCAGATCGTTTGCATGCTGCCTCCTCGACTCCTCAACCTGAACTGACGATGCGTCAGTTCAGCGGACGCCGCGCGATACCGCAAGGGGTGGAGTTCCCGGCCTCGCCTTGTCGTCAGAAGGGTGAGCCCATAACCTCCGAACTGATGGGTCGTCAGATATCGGTCCGGCGGCGTGACCATCCGGCAGGCAGTTGGGGGTACAGCGTGATCAGCAACCAGAGCGGCACGGCGGAGCTTCCCAGGGTCATCAGCGTGGATGATCACGTGATCGAGCCCGCGCACCTCTTCAGGACCTGGCTTCCGAAGAAGTACCAGGACAAGGGCCCGAAGCCCTTCACCGCCGGTATCGGTGAGCTGGCGTACGTCGGGGGCAAGTACCGGTTCACGACCGACCCCGAGGGCCAGATCACGGACTGGTGGGAGTACGAGGGGCTGATCTTCCCGTACAAGCGCATCATCGCGGCCGTGGGCTTCTCCCGCGACGAGATGACGCTGGACGGGATCACCCGCGAGCAGATGCGGCGCGGATGCTGGGACCCCAAGGCCCGGCTGGCGGACATGGACCTCAACCATGTCGAGGCGTCGCTCTGCTTTCCGACGTTCCCGCGGTTCTGCGGGCAGACCTTCGCCGAGGCCGAGGACAAGGAGGTCGGGCTGGCCTGTGTGCGGGCGTACAACGACTGGATGGTGGAGGAGTGGTGCGGGGACAGCGGTGGCCGGCTGATTCCGCTGTGCCTCATCCCGTTGTGGGACATCGATCTGGCGGTCGCCGAGATCCGGCGCAATGCCGCGCGCGGGGTGCGGGCGGTGACCTTCAGCGAGATTCCCACGTACCTGGGGCTGCCGTCGATCCACTCCGGCTACTGGGACCCGTTCTTCGCCGCGTGCGAGGAGACGGGCACGGTCGTGAACATGCACATCGGCTCGTCGTCACAGATGCCCGCGGCGTCACCGGACGCACCGCCCGCCGTGCAGGCGTCCCTGAGCTTCAACAACGCCATGGCGTCGATGATGGACTTCCTGTTCAGCGGCGTCCTCGTGAAGTTCCCGCGGCTCAAACTCGCCTACAGCGAGGGCCAGATGGGGTGGATCCCGTACGCCCTGGAGCGCGCCGACGACGTCTGGGAGGAGCACCGGGCGTGGGGCGGGGTGAAGGACCTGATCCCCGAGCCGCCGTCCACGTACTACTACCGGCAGATCTTCTGCTGCTTCTTCCGCGACAAGCACGGAGTCGAGTCGATCGAGACCGTGGGCGTGGACAACGCCACCTTCGAGACCGACTACCCGCATGTCGACTCGACCTGGCCGCATACGAAGCAGGTCGCGGCCGAGCATGTGGCGGGCCTTTCGGATGAGGTGACGTACAAGCTGCTGCGTGGCAATGCCATCCGGATGCTGGATCTGCCCTTCGACCGGGGCTGAGCGGCGGCGCCCCGGAGACCGGCCCGGTCGACCAGGGCTGAGCGGCCGCAACCCGCCCACCGGCCTGTCCGGCACCGGCACCGGCCACCTGGTGGCCGGCGGTGCCGGACAGGCCGTCGCGGTGCGTGCTACCGCCAGCCCGCGGCCCCGGCAGCGGCGACGGCGGCTGCCTCGGCCGTCTCCGCCTCGGCGTTCAGCGCCTCGCTCCTGCCCATGCCGTCCCTCCCCGCGGCCGTACCGGCGGCTTGCGAGGCCCTGAGGGCGGCGTCGTATGCGGCATCGGCGAGTGCGCCGGTGCCGTGGGACTGCGCGATCTGGGCGGCGAGGACGGCGGCAGCGGCGGCGTTCCGGGCCTGCCGGGCGTCGGCCGCGGGGTCCGGGGCTCCCTTGGCCAGCGCGGCGAGCGCGTCGGCGGACAGGCGAAGGGCGTTGGCGGCCTTCGCCGCCGCCTCCGTGGGGACGGCGATCACGGCCGCCGGGTCCGCTTCGACCCCGGCGGCGCGGCAGGCGGCCCTGGTGCGGTCGGCGGCGCTTCGCGCACGCGCGGTGTGCCGCTTTCTGAGCGCTTCTTCGGTGCTCAGGACCGCTGTTCCGGGGCTCAGGGTGGCTCGGTCCGGTAAGGCGCCCTGTTGCGACGCGTCTCCATGGGACTCGCTCATTGCCGTCTCCTTGTCTGTCAGAGCGACAGTGCTGCGTTGACTGGGTGTCCCCTGGCGGGGCCGGGCACCGTGTGTGCCGAGGCCGCGCCGTGGGTGTCGCGCAGGGTGGCACGCCGGGCCGCAACAGACCAGAGCGGTGTCCGATTCCCTCGTACGCGGAGTAGGCGCCGTGGCCGCGGAGATAAGGATTGCAGGGAGGCAGCGGCGCGCCACGGCGCCGAGCGAACCGGCGGAAAGGCGAATGGATGAGCAAGACCCTGAGAGACACCCTGAGGGAGACCCTGATCACCCTCGGGCGCGGATATCTGAGGGACGCCCCCGGATCGCTGGGCAAAGCGGCGCTCGCCACGCGCTGCCTCAATCCGTGGTTACGGCAGCACCCGCGCCGGCGGGTCGTCCGCACCCGATTCGGCGCCGCGATGGCCGTGGACACCCAGGATCTGATCCAGCGCTTTGTCTATATGTTCGGCGTGTGGGAGCCGCATATGACGCAGTGGCTGAAGCGCCGGCTCCGCCCCGGGGATACGTATATCGACGTCGGCGCCAATGTCGGCTACTTCAGTCTGCTCGCCGCACAGCTCGTGGGGGAGAAGGGCCGGGTGGTGGCGATCGAGGCCTCGCCTACCTTTCACGCCAGAATCCTCCGGCATGCCGAACTCAACGACTGCCACCACCTCCGCGCCGTCAACGCCGCTGTCGCCGACGAGCGGAAAACGGTGACCCTCATCCTTGCGAGCTCGAACAACATGGGGGCGGCCAGCATCGTCCCGTACGGGGGCCCCGCTGAGGACATCCGCGAGATCGAGGCACGCCCGCTCCCCGACCTTCTCGATCCGGCCGAGGTCGCGTCCGCCAGGGTGATCAAAATCGATGTGGAGGGCGCCGAGGGCGGCGTGATCCGCGGCCTGGCCCCCCTGCTCGACACCCTCCGGCCGGACGCGGAGATCACCGTGGAGGTGACCCCGGAGCGGATGGCGGCGCTGGGGGAGTCGCCCGAGGAACTGCTCACGACGATGCGGGAGCACGGGTTTCACGTCTACCGCCTCCCCAACAGCTATGACCCGGGGAGCTATCCGGCGGCGATGCGCCGGTCCGGGGGCGTGCCGGTGCGGTGGCGGCACCCGGTGGTCGAGGAGAGCGATCTGATCTTCTCGCGGGTCGACGCGGAAACGCTGCCCTGAGGGGACCCTCAACCCACCCCCGGATACCCCCAGTTCAGCCGCGCCAGCTCCCGTGCCCTGGCCTCCACGACGGCCATACGGGCCGCACGTTCGGCGGTCTCGGTGTGGGACGCCTGGCTGGTCGCCTGGCCGGGCCACTTCCGGTAGTGGAGGCCCACCTCGGAGGAGAACCAGCCGCGGCTCGTGGCGCTGAGGGCGAGCAGCAGGCCGGTGTCCTCCGAGGCCGGCAGTGCCATCCAGCCGCCGAGGGCCAGCACCAGGTCGCGGCGCATGAAGAGCGTCGCCGGGTGGACCTGGGCGCGGAAGCCGTTCGCCTTCCAGTAGGCGAGCACGGCTCCGCGCTCGACCGGCCCGGGCTCGGGGTCGCCGGGGAAGCCGGCGGTGGAGCCGTCGGGCAGCAGATCCAGGACGCGGGACGTCGCCCAGCCGAGGCCGGGGTCGCCTTCGAGGGCGGCCAGGTCACGGGTCAGCGCGCCGGGCGCCAACTGGTCATCGGCGTCCAGGACCTTGAGGTACTCGCCCTCCGCGTGCGCGAGGGCGATGGTGCGGGCGACGCCGGGGCCACCGGCCCGCCCCTGTCGGAACGTCACCCGCTCGTCGTCGGGGACATGAGGGGCGACCGCGTCGCTCGTGCCGTCCTCCTGGATGACCCAGTGCCACTCCCACCCCTCGGGGAGCTCCTGTTGGCAGAGCGACCGGTAGGCGTCCGGCAGGAAGTGTGCCGAGGGCGGATGGACGGCGGTGACGATGATGATGCGCCGGCGCACGGCACTCACCACCTTTCCAGGGGAGTGGTGAACAGCAATTCCGTGCGGTCGCCGGGCAGAACGACGTCAGAGACGTCGACGACCCGGTCGTCGAGGTCGATCGAGGTCTTCCGGAGGGCGAGGACCGAGGTGCCGGGCGGGAGTTCCAGCTCCGCGGCCTCCTCCGGCGTCGGCGGGCGGGCGGTGACACGCTCCTCGACGCGGTCGAGCTCGATGCCGACGCTGTGGAGCTGGCTCTGCGAGCCCCCGGGCCACGGCTCGTTCGCCTCGTCCAGGAGAGCGGGGTTCCGCGCGATCAGATCGTGGACCAGATACGAGGTCACCAGGCTGAAGGGCGCGTTCTCGGCCGCGTAGCGGGTGCGGTAGGTGCGTTCGAGGAGGGCGGTGCCCTCGGGGAGGCCGAAGGCTTCGGCGAGGTCCCGGTGCGCCTCGATCGTGCGGTACGACGCGTGGAAGACCAGGTCGCCGACGGTCAGGCCGGTGTCGTGCTCGGTGGCGCCGGTCTGGGCCCGTTCCGCCAGCGGCTCGCGGGCCCGGCCCTTCTCCCACTGGTGGCGGAGGTTCGAGCGCAGTGCCGGGGTGCGTGGCCGGCGGACGAAGTTGCCGCGGCCGTGCTGCTTCTCGATCAGCCCTTCGTCCCGGAGGGCGCGGAGTGCCTCGCGGATGGTCGGCACGCTGCGCCGGAACCGTTCGGCGAGCTTCGACTCGGCCGGCAGTCTGTCCCCGGGCTTCAGCTCACCCGCACGGATGGCCGCGCGGAGCTCGTCCGCGATCCGCTCGTACGCCACTGCCATGGGTGCTCACCGTTCCGTTCCCTGGCGCCCGGACGGCTCGTCCCCGCCGGACGGCCCCACCTTACGACTCCTCAAGAGGTGTTGACGAGTGTGGAGGCGAGGAGGCGTACGTGCCGCAATGGCGGGCGTCCTCAGAGCACCGGGAAGCACCGGGAAGCACCGCGAAGTCCATCAGCTCCGCTTTCCCCTGCGGGAAATCGGGCGGCCCGAGTGCTCTTTCCTGAGTGGCCGCAACGGTATGTGAAACCGAGACCATTCGCCCGAGAGGCCCCTTGCCCGGAATTCGGGTCTCCGGTCTCTTCCGGTGCGCAAAGCGCCGCGCAATGGGGACAGGGCATGAGGGGACAGGGCATGAAAGGACCCGATCGCTGGCGACGGGGGATGCACCAGCGATCGGGCTGTGGCCAAGAGTAGCAAGGCCGGCCGTGCAGTGGGAGATAACTGCGGAAGTGGAACGCGGAGTTGTGGTTGGAGTCACGTGGCGCGGTCCGCCGGAAGGGGAAACGGAGGGCCGCGGTCGCCGCGCAGCCGGGTGGGGGCGGCCCGTCCGGCGGCCGGGCTCCTGCCGTCCGACAGGGGCCCGGCGCCGTTACTTGTCGCACGGGGGCGCGTACGCGAGATGGGGCAGATACTCGCGCCATTTCTCCGGTGTCAGCACGCCCCGGGTGGTCGAGCAAATGCGGCGAATGGCCTTGTCGGCGTCCAGGTTCCACAGCCGGACGGTTCCCGCCCCGCTCGACACTCCGAGCATCTGGCTTTGCGGACTGAACGACAGGAAATTGCCGGTCTTGGCGTTGGGACTCGTCGATTGTCCGATGGGCGTGGCCCCGGACGGCGGGGTGACGTCCCAGAACCGGACCGTGTTGTCGTTTCCGCCACTCGCCAGGGTGTGGCCGCCCTTGCTGAACGTCAGCGACACCACCGCTTCGGTGTGGCCCATGAGCGGGGAGCCCAGCCGGGTCGCCTTACGGGGATCGGTGGTGTTCCAGAGCCGTACGGTGTCGTCGTCGCTGCCACTGGCCAGCGTGTGGCCGTCCGGGCTGTAGGCGAGCGCGTTGACGGGCCCCAGGTGCCCGGTGAGCGGCTTGCCGGAGAGGACGGCATGACGGGGGTCGGTGGTGTTCCAGAGCCGTACGGTGTCGTCCGCGCTGCCACTCGCCAGCGTGTGCCCGTCCGGGCTGAAGACGAGGGAGTTGACGTACCCCTTGTGCCCGGTGAGCGGCCCGCCGAGCGGACGGACGCGGGACGGGGCGGTGACGTCCCACAGCTGGATGGTGTGGTCCTCGTACGCGCTCGCCATCGTGCGCCCGTCGGGGCTGATGGCCAGCGCGTCGGGGCCCACGAAGCGGGTCCGCAGCCTGGCGGGTTTCCCGTAGCGGACCGGGTGCGCCGGGTCGGTGACGTTCCACAGCTCCACGGCCTGGCTTCCCATCAGCACCGCGAGGGTGCGGCCGTCGGGGAAGAACGCCAGGGAACGCACATCGCCCTTGCCGGGCGCGAACGGCTTGCCCAGCACCACGGGCCGGTGGGGACGCTGCACGTTCCACAGCCGCACCCTCCGGTCGCGGGCACCCGTGGCGAGCACCCGCCCGTCCGGGCGGAACGCTCCGATCCGGCCGACCATGTTGGACGTCGGAATCGACCAGAGACGGACCTTGCTGTCGCCGCTCCCCGTGGCCAGGGTCCGCCCGTCGGGGCTGAAGCCCACCGCGTACATCTCACCGCTGCTGCCCGCGAGGGGCTCGCCGACCTGCGACGGGTACGCCGGATCGCTGACGTTCCACAGGCTCGCCGTGCTGTCCGCGCTGCCGGCGGCGAGCATGTTGCCGTCGGGGCTGAAGGCCACGGACCACAGGGGGCCGGTGTGTCCGGTGAGCGGCGCGCCGAGCGGTGCCGCGTGCCGGGGGGAGGACACGTTCCAGAGCCTGATGGTGTTGTCGTCGCTGCCACTGGCCAGCGTATGGCCGTCCGGGCTGAAGGCCACGGAGTGCACCGTGTCCGTGTGCCCGGTCAGCCCCTTGCCGATCGGCGTCGGGTGACGCCGGTCGGCCACGTCCCACAGCCGGACCATGTTGTCATCGCTGCCGGCTGCCAGCGTCCGCCCGTCGGGGCTGAACGCCACGGAGCGTACGGCGGCGGTGGGGCCGGTCAGCGTACCGAGCGCCTTCGGCCGCCGGGGATCGCGGACGTCCCACAGGCGCACGGTGTGGTCCTCGTCGGCGGCGGCCAGCGTCTGCCCGTCGGGGCTGAAGGCGAGCAGGAAGACCGTGCCGTTGTGACCGGACAACGGCGCCCCGAGCCGGTGCGGATGGGCGGGATCCCGCACGTCCCACAGCCGGACCGTGCCGTCGTCCGCGGCGCTGGCGAGGGTGCGGCCGTCCGGGCTGAAGACCGCGGTGCTCACCCAACTCGTGTGGCCGGTGAGGGGCTTGCCCAGGGGTTTCGGATGCGTCGGGTCCGCCACGTCCCACAGCCGCACGGTCCGGTCGTAGCTGGCGGTGGCCAGGATCCGTCCGTTCGGGCTGAACGAGGTGAGGTAGACGGCGCCGGTGTGGCCCAGCAGCGGTGTGGCCAGCGGCGCGTTCACCATCGAGATCAAGCGGTTGTTCGTGCCCGCGTCGTCGGGCCGCAAGCCGTGGGCCACCAGATCGAGTTGCGCCGACAGGGACGGATCCGTGTACTGGGCGCGGTCGGCCTGGGCGAGCACCTGCTCGAAAACGGTGTCGTCCCGCTGCTGCCGCGCGATCACCGCCGAACCGACCGCCAGCAGCGTCATGACGACCAGCGCCGCCACCGCACCACGGCTCAGCAGGACGGTGCGCTTGCGCAGCCGGACCGAGGCGGCCAGGAACTCCACCGCGCTGCGGGTCAGAAAGGTGTCACCGGCGGAGTCGGCCCAGGTGCGGGCCTGCTCCAGACGGGAGCCCCGGTAGAGCATGGAGGTGTCGCGGTCCGAGTCCTCCCAGGCCCGGCCGTCCTCCTCCAGCCGCTGGCGCAGCAGATTGCCGTTCCGGTCCTCGTCGATCCAGTCGCGCAGGCGCGGCCAGGCGTGCAGCAGCGCCTCATGGGTGATCTCGACCGCCTCCGCGTCGAGGGTCACCAGCCGGGCGTGCACCAGCGCTTCGAGCGATTCCTCCGTCTTGCCCGGGTCCGTCGACTCATCCGCCAGCTGGTGACGCTTTCCCCGCCTGCGAGTGGCCTGGGTGTCCTCGCCCAGCCGGACCAGCCGGAGCAGGAGCAGCCGCGCGGCCGTACGCGCCGTCGGGTCGAGACCGGACCAGGCCCGCTCGGCGGTCGCCGCCACCGCCCCCTGGATCCCGCCCGCCGCGCGGTAACCGGACATCGTCAGCCGTCCCGCCTTCCGCCGCTGCCAGGTGGCGAGCAGGGCGTGCGAGAGGAGCGGCAGCACCCCCGCGTCGTGCGCCCCGCCCGCGCCGTCGGCGCTGACTTCCCGGACGATGAGTTCCGTCAGCCCCGGTTCGAGTTCCAGGCCCACGGCCTTGGCCGGGCCGGTCACCGCCTCGCGCAGCTCCGCGGTGGTCAGCGGCCCCAGCACCATGTGCCGGTGCTGGAGCGCATCGGCCAGTTCGGGATGCCCGAGGCACTGCTCGTAGAAGTCGGCCCGTATGCCGAGGACGACGAGCACGGGGGCGGGTTCGCCCGCATCGGAGGGCGTGCACGCGGCGTGCAGGGTCTGGATGAAGGTGCGGGTGCTCGCCTCGTCGGAGCAGAGGGTGAAGGCCTCCTCGAATTGATCCACGAGCACGACCGGACGGGCGGCGGAGGATGCCGCCTCGCGTTCCGCCCATGCCGCGGCGGCCTCCCGCACCGCCTGCGCGAAATGCGGAGTACCGGGCTCCGTCGCCGCCGAGCCCGCCGCGGCGGAGATGACCCCGGCCAGCTCAGGGATCCGGCGTGCCAGCTCCGCGAGCGGATCACCGCCCGGCACGAACTGGATAACCTCCCGCTTCGGGCCGTTCTCGTCACCCGGTGCGCCGTTCTGCAACGCCGGTACCAAGCCGGCGTTCAGCAGCGAGGACTTTCCCGCCCCCGAGGCGCCCACCAGCATGACCAGGCCGCCGGTCTCCTCCGCCGTGCACAGCTGCGCGACGAGCGCCTCCGTGCTCCGCTCCCGCCCGAAGAACCACCCGGCGTCCTGCTGACGATACGAAGCCAGCCCCCGGTACGGGCACACACCGGGCACCGCCGCGGCGTCGACCGGAGGGCGTTCCTCCTCCTGCCCCGCTCCCGCGGCACGCTCGCCGACCGGCCCGGCGACCGCTCGCTCCCACAGCCGCTGCCACTGCGCCAGGTCGTACAGGCCCGGCGACACCGGCGTGGGCCGCAGCCGTCGCGCCTGCGGAATCAGGATGTGCAGCACCGCGGCGAGCGCGGCGAACTGAGCGGGTACGTTCTTGGCCCGTCGCCAGTCACTGATCCGCTGCACGGACACCCGTACGGGGCGCCCTCGTTCGTCGACCCGCTGGAGCCGGACGACCGCCTCGGCCACCTTCTTGAGCGGAGGGTTGCCGGCTTCCTTGTACAGCAGCGCGAGACGTTCCGCGAAGGCTGTACGTGCCCCTGAGTCGGAACTCAAGGCTTCCACCCCCTACGTCCCCCGCACTTGGACATCCGGACCGGAAAACTCACCTTAGCTGCCTGACCTGTGGAGACACCGTCCGACTGAGACCGGAACCTCCCCGTGGGGACCCCCAGCTGGCAGGATCCCCTCGCAGCGGCACAGCAACCGGGCTCACCCGGACAGCTCACCGGCGCAGCGCTCGCAGACCACTCCAGAGACACGTTGGCGGTCATTCTCCGCCGGAGTCACGAGCCAGTGGTGAGGGTCCTGGCGCGCTCACGCGAGGGAACCGTGGAAACGGTCCCCGCCGGACTGCCGCCGCGTCGACCACGGGTCCGGCCCTTCCTGGATCCGCGCCGGTACGGGGGGCGCGGATCACCGCCGCCCGCGCCGTTCGGCACCGGTCCTCACAGGGGAGGGACCGGTGGCGAACGGCGCGGCGTAGTTCCCGCCGTACGACCCGGAGGGGCCTTCTGCCGACCCGTCCGTGGGGGAGGTGGAGCCCGGGGGCAGTCCGCCGGGGCGACCAGGCAGTGCGGGAACACCGCCACCTGTGGCCCGAATCACATGCGAGATTGCGTCTGCCGGGCAGAGAAAAGCCCTTGAAGGGGCGTCAGCGGGCGGCGCCCGTCCCGTGCGAAGTCAAGAACCCCTCATCGCCCGCTCTCGAGCTGCCCCGGGAAACAACTCAGGCCCGGTCTTCCTTGACGGAAGGCCGGGCCTGACCTGTTGTTCCTTCAGTCGGGGTGGCGGGATTTGAACCCACGACCTCTTCGTCCCGAACGAAGCGCGCTGCCAAGCTGCGCTACACCCCGAAGCAACGAGCTCTACTTTAGCGGACTGATCCCTGTAGGTGAAATCCGGTTCCTGCGGAGCTGGGGAGAGGGCCTGACCTGGTCGATCCCGATGGCGATCAGGGGGAGCAGGAAGACCGCCAAGGCGAGGGTGAGCGCGGTGGGGACGGTGGGCGGCGGGGCACCGGCCGTGGCGGGGGAGACGAGGGTGAACGCGAGGTAGAGGAGCGGGTAGGCCGGCCACTGCCAGGCGCAGGGCAGGCGGAAGCCGCGGGGGGCGGTGAGCAGCAGCCAGTCGGCGAGGGCGGCGAGCGGGGTGAGGCCGTGGAGGAGGAGGTGCGAGAGGGCCTGGGCGGCGGTGGGGGTGCCGGTGCCCGGCAGGGTGAAGGCGGTGCTGTCGGCGGCGGGGAGGGCGTAGTGGACGAGCGCGGGGAGGGCGAGGAAGCAGAGGAGCGCGCCGGTGAGGCGGGGGCTCACGGGGCGGCGGCCGGTCCAGGCGCGATAGGCGGAACCGGCGGAGACCAGCGCCACGGCGAGGTTGGCCTGCACGGTGAAGCGGGTGAGGAGGTGGGCCGGGGCGGGGTCGCCGAGGGCGGCGAGGACCAGGCCCGTCAGGGCGGCCGCGGCGAGGGCGGCGCGGAAGGCGGCCGCCAGGGGGCGGCGGATCGTGGGGGCGACGGCTGCGGCCGGGGTGCGGGCGGCGGCAGCGGCGGGGTCGGTGGCGTGGCGGGTGGACTGCGAGGTCCGGGTGGGGTCGGACATTCCTCCACGTTAGGGGGGATGATCAGCGGGCGGGGAGACCCGATCCGGCAAATCCGCGCGTCGTCCCCGGGTCCCCGCCTCCTAGGGGCCCGGCCTCGGCCCTGAGCCCCCGGGCCGGTTCCCGGCCCCGCCCCTGAGTTCGGCCCTGAGCCGTCAGTCCCGCGCCGTCAGGGTCAGCAGGGTCGCCTCCGGGGGGCAGGCGAAGCGGACCGGGGTGTAGCGGTTGGTGCCGCAGCCGGCGGAGACATGGAGGAACGAGGTGTGACCGGCGGCGGTGTGGGTGGACAGGCCCTTCACACGGTCGGTGTCGATGTCGCAGTTGGTGACGAGGGCGCCGTAGAAGGGGATGCAGAGCTGGCCGCCGTGGGTGTGACCGGCCAGGATCAGCGGATAGCCGTCGGCGGTGAAGGCGTCCAGCGAGCGCAGGTAGGGGGCGTGGACGACGGCCAGCGAGAGATCCGCGCCGGATTCCGGGCCGCCGGCCACCTCGGCGTACCGGTCCCGCTTGATGTGCGGGTCGTCCAGGCCGGTCAGGGCGATCTCGATGCCCTCCAGCTTCAGGCGGCCGCGGGAATTGGACAGGCCGACCCAGCCGGCCGCGTCGAACGCGTCCCGCAGTTCTTCCCACGGGTTGTGGACGACGCCCACCGCGGGTGCGTTGCCGTTGAGGCCGTGCCGGCCCTGGGCCCGCTCGATCAGGTAGCGGGCAGGGTTGCGGAGCTTGGGGCCGTAGTAGTCGTTCGAGCCGAAGACGTAGGCGCCGGGGAACTCCATCAGCGGGCCGAGCGCGTCCAGGGTCTCGGGGACGCCCTCGGTGTCGGAGAGGTTGTCGCCGGTGTTGATGACGAAGTCGGGGCGCAGCCCGGCGAGCGACTGGAGCCAGCGCTGCTTCTTGCGCTGCCCGCTGACCATGTGGATGTCGGAGACCTGGAGGACGCGCAACGGCCGCATTCCGCGGGGCAGTACGGGCACGGTGACGCGCCGGAGGCGGAAGGAGCGGACTTCGAAGCCGGCGGCGTAGGCCAGGCCGGCCGCGCCGACTGCCGTCAGGGTCAGGGGTACTCCGTATCGCGCGCGCATGCGTCCCATCGTCGCAGAGTGCGGGGGGTGGATGCAGCGGCGGAGCGGCGCCGTCGTGCGGCGGGCGTGGCGGGCCGGGAGGAAAAGGCTCGGCGGTTGTCGGTGGGGGGAGGCATACTCAACGGCATGACCACGCTCAAGTCCAAGCTCAAGGACGACCTCACCGTCGCGATCAAGGCGCGCGACGAGCTGCGCTCCTCCACCCTCCGTCTCACGCTGACCGCCGTCCAGAAGGAGGAGGTCGCGGGCACCGAGGCACGGGAGCTGTCCGACAGCGAGGTCGAGAAGATCATCGCGCGGGAGGCGAAGAAGCGCCGGGAGGCCGCGGAAGCCTTCGAGCAGGGCGGCCGGGCCGCGCAGGCCGAGCGGGAGCGCGCCGAGGGCGAGATCCTCGCGGACTATCTCCCCAAGCAGCTGTCCGATGACGAGCTGGAGCAGCTGGTCGCGGCGGCCGTGGCGGAGGCCAAGGGCGCCGGCGCCGAGGGCCCGCGGGCGATGGGCGCCGTCATGAAGATCGTCAATCCTCAGGTGGCGGGCCGCGCCGAGGGCGGCCGGGTGGCCGCCGTGGTGAAGAAGCTGCTGGCCGGCTGAGCGGCCGGACCGGGTCCCGGAAAGACGGCTGAGGGGCGCCCCCGTGGTGGGGCGCCCCTCAGCCGTTGCCGTACGGGCCAATCGGCCGCCTACCAGCCGCCGTTGCCGCCGCCCAGGATGTCGGGGAAGCCCGGGATGCTCCAGCCGCCCGGCTTGTTGTCGCCGCCGTGGCCCCGGCCGGGCTTGTGCTTGCCGTGGCCCTTGTCGTCGCCCTGGGGCCGGTCCTTGGCGGGATCGTCGATCGGGACGGTGGGCAGCCCGGGCGCGGGCCGGCCGTCGAGGGCGCCGCTCATCGCATCGCGCCAGATGGGGCCGGGGGTGTCGGCGCCGTAGACCTTGTCGTGCGGGACCCCGCCGATGGTGATGTCGTACATCTTGCGCTTGTGCATCGGGTCGCCGACCCAGACCGCACCGGCCGCGTTCGGGGTGTAGCCGACGAACCAGGCGGCGTAGCGGCTGTCGCTGGTACCCGTCTTACCGGCGCTGTCACGGCCCTGGAGACCGGCTTCCTTGCCGGTGCCGTCCTCGACCACGCCCTTGAGGAGGGTGTTGATCGTGTCGGCGGTCCTCTTGGACATCGCGCTGCGGCAGCTGGTCTGCGGGACCTTCAGCGCCCGGCCGCGTGCGTCGGTGATCGACTCGATGGCGACGGGGGAGCAGTACTCACCGCCGTTGGCGAACGCGGCGTACCCGGCCGCCATGGTCAGCGGCGACATCTCCTGCACACCGAGCGTCATCGACGGGACCTCCTCCAACGGCTTGCCGTCCGCCCGCTCGATGCCCATCTTCTGGGCCATCTTCACCGCGGGGCAGATGCCCATATCGCTGATCAGCTGCACGAAGTAGGTGTTGACCGACTTCGCGGTCGCCTCCTTCATGGCGTACGGGCCGACCTCTTCCCGGTTCTCGTTCTGCGTCATGGCGCTGCCCTGCCACTCGCCGTCGCAGGTCTGCACCGGGCTCGGGTACGGCATCCGGTACGGCGAGGGGTACTCCTGCTCCGGGTTCGTCCCCTGCTCCAGCGCGGCCGCCGCGATCAGCGGCTTGAAGGTCGACCCGGGCTGGTAGCCGGCACCGCCGCCCATGTCGTGATCGACCGAGAGGTTGATCACGGTCTGGTTCTCGCCGAAGCCGTACGGGCGCGACTGGCCCATGCCGAGGATCTTGCCGGTGCCCGGCTCGACGAGGGTGGCCGCACCGGCGACCGGGTCGTCCTCGTAGACGTGATCCTTCAGCGAGGCCTGGACCGACTTCTGGGACTGCGGATCGAGGGTGGTGCGGATGGTCATCCCGCCCTCGTTCCAGCGTTGCAGACGGGCCTTCCGGCTCTTGCCGAAGTGCTTGTCGGTGAGGAACACCTTGCGGATGTAGTCGCAGAAGAAGCCGGCGCCGTCGGTGGCGGTGATGCAGCCGTTCTTGGGACGGCTGACCGCCAGCTTGATCGGCTTCTTGGCGGCAGCGTCGGCCTGCGCCTGGGTGACGTCCTTCAGATCGGCCATCCGCTGGAGGACGGTGTTGCGCCGCCGGGTGGCCTCCTGCGGGGCGGTGACCGGGTCGTAGCGGGTGGGCGACTGGACGATGCCGGCCAGTAGCGCCGACTCCTCCAGATTCAGGTCCTTGGCGTGCTTGCTGAAGTAGCGCTGGGCGGCCGCCTCGACGCCGTAGGCCTGCTGCCCGAAGAACGTGATGTTGAGGTAGTTCTGAAGGATCTTGCGCTTGCCCAGTTCCTTCTCGACCTGGATCGCGTACTTCAGCTCCCTGACCTTGCGGCCGAGGGTCTGCTGGGTGGCCTGCGCGACCTTGTCCGCGTTGTCGCCGGCCTCCTCGATGAAGACGTTCTTCACATACTGCTGGGTCAGCGTCGAGGCGCCCTCGGAGACGCCGCCCGACTGGGCGTTCTTGTTGACCGCCCGCAGGATGCCCTTCATGTCGATCGCGCCGTGCTCGTAGAAGCGCGCGTCCTCGATCGCGACGATCGCCTGCCGGACGTACGGCGACATGTCCTTGAGGCCGACGACCGTGCGGTCACGGGAGTAGACCTTGGCGATCTCGCCGCCCTTCGCGTCCAGAATCCTGGTCCGCTGACTGAGCGGCGGCGTCTTGAGGTTCGCGGGAATGTCGTCGAAGCCCTCGACCGATCCCTTGGCGGTCAGACCGAGCGCCCCGGCCGCAGGGAGCGCAAGACCGGCGAGTACCGCTCCGGCCAGGACGCTGACACCGAGGAACTTGGCGGCCTGCTGCGTCTTGGACAGACCTCCGCCATCGCGCTTCTTAGGCATGAGGGCAGCCTACGTTCTCCATCCGCCGGACAGGGGCGCACGTGTTCGTTTAGCCTGTCCTCAGCTACCACAGCCGAACGGTTACGCCCGAGTTCGTCAACCCCCACTCCCCGCGGTACGCACCCCCACGTGACCGCAGGCGTCGAAGAAAACCCCGTGTCAGGCCGGTGAACTGTCCCGTCTTGCGCGCAAAGTGACGTATGTCGTCCGGTCACTCCGTTGGGTGATCTGCCGCATACGCATAGTCCGTTCGGGCCATCCAAGATTGGGCCCGAAGGGGGTGTTGCGCCCTGCCTGCTTTCCGTAACGTCCTCAACTGGCAACGGTGAATATGCCGCTTGCCGCCGTGGGGGAGCCTCGATTCGGGAGAGGACGGCGCCAGCATGAGCTGGGTAACCGACTGGAGTGCACAGGCAGCCTGCCGCACTACCGATCCGGATGAACTGTTCGTTCAAGGGGCGGCCCAGAACCGCGCCAAGGCGGTGTGCACCGGGTGTCCGGTGCGCACGGAGTGCCTGGCCGATGCCCTGGACAACCGGGTGGAGTTCGGCGTGTGGGGCGGAATGACCGAACGCGAGCGGAGGGCGCTGCTGCGTCGCCGCCCGACCGTGACGTCATGGCGCCGGCTGCTGGAGACAGCGCGTACGGAATATGAGCACAGCACGGGCATCCTGCCGGTGGACTGTGAGGACGAGGCCTTCGACGAGTTCGCGGCGGTCGGTTAGCCACGGGCACCGGCCGGGAGAAGTCGGCCGAGAAGGTTCGGTTGATGGCGCGGTCTGATCGGTCCGACAGACGCGATGTGCCATCAGTCACGGTGCGCGGCACCGGAGTTGGAGGCAGGGATGGGGGTGGGCGCGCTGATCCGGCGCGCCCGGTGAAGACGTGGTGCGGCGCCCGGGGTGTGGTGCGGGCGCTTCGTCGGTGTGTGAAGGGTTCGGCGTGTGAACGACCGGGCCGGGTGGGCGTACGGCTGAGTCGTTGTACAGCCGAGTCGCCGTACGGCTCAGTCGTCGGTGTCCGTGGGGTTCAGCGCCAGACGGTCGCCGATGGCACGCAGTCCCGCGAGGTCATGGACATCGCCGGGCAGCGCGGCGACCTCCGTCACCGGAACCTCGGGGTGCAGCGCGGTGAAGCGGTCCCGCGTGCGCCGTTCGCGCGCGAGGACCTGCATGCGTTCTGCGTGCAGTCGAAGCAGCCCGGCGGCCAGTTGCGCCGCTGAGGCCGAGGTGGGTGTCACATGCTCCGCCGCGGCAGCGGGGGAGAGGCCGCCGGCGGTACGTGATCCAGCCTTCCCGCCGTCGAGATCCACAATGCCGTTTGCTTCAAGATTATTTTCTGTGCGGTCGGCGGCGGGACCGGCCACGGTGTCCGGGGCCGACCCGGCCTCCGCGTCGGCGTCCGCGGGCGGGTCCGCGTGGGTGTCCTCCGCCATACGGTCCGTGAGGGCCTCCGCGGCGGCCAGCGCGCGCTCGGCGCTCAGTTGGGCGGCGCCGCTGCCGTGGACACGGTTCAGCACCAGGCCGGCCAGCGGCATCTGCTCGGCGGCCAGCCGCTCGACGAAGTACGCCGCCTCGCGCAGGGCGTCCCGCTCCGGCGCGGCCACCACGAGAAACGCCGTACCGGGCGCCTGAAGCAGGCGGTAGGTGGCGTCCGCGCGGGTGCGGAAGCCGCCGAACATGGTGTCCATCGCGGCCACGAACGTCTGCACATCGCGCAGCAGTTGACCGCCCATGAGCTTGCTGAGGGTGCCGGTCATCATCGACATGCCGACGTTGAGGAACTTCATGCCGGCCCGGCCGCCGACCTTCGCCGGCGCCATCAGCACCCGGATGAACTTGCCGTCCAGGAAGGAGCCCAGGCGCTTGGGCGCGTCCAGGAAGTCCAGCGCGGAGCGGCTCGGCGGGGTGTCGACGATGATCAGGTCCCACTCGTCGTTCGCGCGGAGCTGGCCCAGCTTCTCCATGGCCATGTACTCCTGCGTGCCCGCGAAACCGGCCGACAGGGACTGGTAGAAGGGGTTCTCCAGGATCGCGCGGGCCCGGTCGGCGTCCGCATGGCCCTCGACGATCTCGTCGAAGGTGCGCTTCATGTCCAGCATCATCGCGTGCAGTTCGCCGCCCGATGTCTCGTCTACGCCCTTGACCTGACGCGGGACGTTGTCGAGCTCGGAGATGCCCATGGACTGCGCCAGCCGGCGGGCCGGGTCGATGGTGAGCACCACGACCTTGCGGCCGCGCTCGGCGGCGCGCACACCCAGCGCCGCGGCGGTCGTGGTCTTGCCGACGCCGCCCGAGCCGCAGCACACCACGATGCGGGTGTGCGGGTCGTCGAGCAGCGCATCGACCTCGAGCCGCGGGGCCGAGGCGTCCAGCGTCGTGTTGTCCGAGGTCATATGGGCCCCTGTTTCCGCAGGTCTCTCGCCAGGTGATAGAGCCCGGCGAGGTCCACTCCCTCGGGGAGCAGCTCCAACTCGTAGGTGGGCAGGCCGAGGGCGGTCAGCTCGGCGTGCTCGGCACGCTCCAGCTCGACCCGCTCGGCGTGTTCGCGGGCCTGCTCCAGCAAGGGGTCGATCAGCCGTTCCGCCAGGCCGCCGCGGCGGGCGCCGCCCAGACCGGCCTGGGAGAGCGCCTTGGCGACGCCGCCGCGGGCGTCCCGGGCGGCGATGTCGAGATCGCCGTTGTCCAGCAGCGCCGGGCGGGTCATGTTGATGACGATGCCGCCCACCGGGATGCCGGCGGCGCGCAGCTCCTCGACCCCGTCGGCGGTCTCCTGGACGGGCATCTCCTCCAGGAGCGTGACCAGGTGCACCGCGGTCTCGGGCGACTTGAGGACCCGCATCACGGCCTGCGCCTGATTGTGGATCGGGCCGATCTTCGCCAGCCCGGCCACCTCGTCATTGACGTTCAGGAAGCGGGTGATGCGGCCGGTCGGCGGGGCGTCCATCACGACCGCGTCGTAGACGAACTTGCCGTTCTTGTCCTTGCGGCGGACCGCCTCGCACGCCTTGCCGGTCAGCAGGACGTCCCGCAGCCCCGGTGCGATGGTCGTGGCGAAGTCGATCGCGCCGAGCTTCTTCAGCGCCCGGCCCGCGCTGCCCAGCTTGTAGAACATCTGGAGGTAGTCCAGAAGGGCGCGTTCGGCGTCGATGGCGAGGGCATGGACCTCGCCGCCCGCCCGTCTCCCGCCACTGCCGCGCGGGGGATCCCCGGCGGACGGCGCGCCGGATGCACCCCACGGGGCGGCACCTTCCGATGCCGGACCCACGGCGATCTTGCGTTCCTCGTAAGGAAGCGCTTCGGTCTCGAACAACTGGGCAATGCCCTGCCGGCCCTCGACCTCGACCAGGAGGGTACGGCGACCCTCGGTGGCCAGGGCGAGGGCGAGGGCAGCGGCGACCGTGGTCTTGCCGGTGCCGCCCTTGCCGCTGACGACATGGAGCCTGCTCACGCCAAGGAGCCTAACCAGTCCGCGTCCCGGCTACGCACGGGATACACCTGGGAAGCCCCGGATATCTGCCCGCGATCCGTCGGGGACGGGTCAGGGATGATCCGTAGGGGCCCGGCGTCCCGGGCCGCTGAACGCCGTCCGGGGCCGGTGCGGGCGGGCCGGGGTGGACGGGGTCCGGCGCGGCCCTGGACAGGCATTACGCTCGGCCCATGACCAAGTGGGAATACGCGACCGTGCCGCTCCTCGTGCACGCGACGAAGCAGATTCTGGACACCTGGGGCGAGGACGGCTGGGAGCTGGTCCAGGTCGTTCCGGGCCCGAACAACCCCGAGCAGCTGGTGGCCTACCTGAAGCGGGAGAAGCAGGCATGAGCGCGGTGGAAGACAAGATCGCGGCGCTCGGGCTGAAGCTGCCCCAGGTCGTGCCGCCGCTGGCCTCCTACCAGCCCGCGGTGCGCTCCGGCGCCTATGTGTACACCTCCGGCCAGCTGCCGATGGTGGACGGCGCACTGCCGGCCACCGGCAAGGTCGGCGCCGAGGTCAGCGCCGAGCAGGCCAAGGAACTCGCCGCGACCTGCGCGCTCAACGCGCTGGCCGCCGTGAAGTCCGTCATCGGCGACCTCGACAAGATCCAGCGGGTCGTCAAGGTCGTCGGCTTCGTGGCCTCCGCGCCGGACTTCACCGGCCAGCCGGGCGTCCTCAACGGCGCCAGCGAGCTGCTGGGCGAGATCCTCGGCGACAAGGGCGTGCACGCCCGGTCCGCGGTCGGCGTGGCGGTGCTGCCGCTCGACGCGCCGGTCGAGGTCGAGATCCAGGTCGAGATCGCCGAATAGGCACCCGTAGGGACGCCGCCCCCGTGGTGGCGTGCCGTGCGCCGGAGGGCCCCGCGTCAGCAGGGGCCCTCCGGCGCGAAAGTGGCCCTCGAACATCCGCGCGCGAGCGCATAGCATCCGGCCATGTCGTCCACGACCAATGGCCAGTGGTACCCGCCGGAGTGGCCGGACCGTATCCGGGCGCTCGCGAACGGCGAGCTGACCCCTGCCGAGCCCCGGCGGGCCGCCACCGTCCTGCTGCTGCGGGACTCCGGCTCCGGCCCCGCCGTCCACATGCTGCGCAGACGCACCTCCATGGCCTTCGCCGGAGGTGCGTACGCCTATCCGGGCGGCTCCGTCGATCCCCGTGACGAGCGGCCGGTGGCCTGGGCCGGTCCGTCGCGCGCCCAGTGGGCGGTCCGTATGGGCGTCGATCCGGCCACCGCGCAGGCCATCGTCTGCGCGGCGGTCCGCGAGACGTTCGAGGAGGCGGGCGTGCTGCTCGCCGGTGCCTCGGCCGACACGGTCGTCGCGGACACCACGGGCGAGGACTGGGAGGCGGACCGCGCCGCCCTGGTCGCCCATGAGCTGTCCTTCGCCGACTTCCTGGGCCGCCGCGGCCTGGTGCTGCGCTCCGACCTGCTGGGCGCCTGGGCCCGCTGGATCACCCCGGAGTTCGAACCACGGCGCTACGACACCTGGTTCTTCGTCGCCGCACTGCCCGAGGGCCAGCGCACCCTCCCACAGGAGCCGCCGGCCGGCTCCGGTCCGGAGGGGGCCCGCCTCGCCACCACGGAGGCCGACCTCGCGGTGTGGATCCGGCCCGAGGAGGCGGCCGCCGGCTACGACCGCGGTGAGCTGCTGATGATGCCGCCGACCATCGCGACCCTGCGCGGGCTCCAGCCGTACGCCACCGCCGCGGACGCGCTGGCCGCCGCGGAGGCCCAGGATCTGACGCCCGTACTGGCCAGGGCCCGCCTCGTGGGCGGCGAGATCGAGCTGAGCTGGCCGGGGCACGACGAGTTCACCAAGCACATCACACGGACGGACGCCGGAACCGGTGCCCCTGGGGGCGACGTGCCCGACGGGCCCGCGGACGGCGCCGGCCCCTCGGGAGGGACCCCCGCATGACCGACGCAGCCGCCCTTCCCGGTCAGCCCCGCGGCGGAGTGCTCTCGGGGCCCGCGACCGCGCGCGCCCATTGCGTCCTGGCGCCGAACCCGTCGCCGATGACGCTGGACGGCACCAACACCTGGATCGTCGCCGAGCCGGACTCCGACCTCGCCGTCGTCATCGACCCCGGGCCGCTCGACGAGAGCCACCTGCGCGCCGTCATCGACACCGCCGAGCGGGCCGGCAAGCGCGTCGCGCTGACGCTGCTGACCCACGGTCACCCGGACCACTCCGACGGCGCCGTCCGCTTCGCCGAGCTGACCGGTTCCTCCGTACGGGCGCTGGATCCGGCGCTGCGCCTGGGGGACGAGGGGCTCGAAGCGGGCGATGTCATCACCACCGGGGGCCTGGAGATGCGGGTGGTGCCCACCCCGGGCCACACCGCGGACTCGCTCTCCTTCCACCTCCCGGCCGACCGTGCGGTGCTCACCGGCGACACGATCCTGGGGCGCGGCACCACGGTGGTCGCCCACCCCGACGGGCGGCTGGGCGACTACCTGGACTCGCTGCGCCGGCTGCGCTCGCTCACGGTCGACGACGGGGTGGCGACGGTCCTGCCGGGCCACGGGCCGGTGCTGAACGACGCCCAGGGGATGGTGGAGTTCTATCTGGCGCACCGGGCGCACCGGCTCGCCCAGGTGGAGACCGCCGTCGAGGCCGGCCACCGGACGCCCGGCGAGGTCGTGGCGAACGTGTACTCCGATGTCGACCGCTCCCTGTGGCCGGCCGCTGAGCTGTCCGTGCGCGCGCAGCTGGACTACCTGGGCGAGCACGGGCTGATCGAGGACTGACGCGGCGGACCGGCCGCCGGGCGGCCCCGGGTCGCCGAGAGGCCCCGTCAGGGCGCCTACGGGCGGGGAGCCTTCGCCCCGTGGACGGCCAGATACTCGTCGGCCAGCCAGGGGGCGAGGCCGGACAGCAGCTCGTCCAGCAGCTCCGGGTGCGCGGCCGGCGTCCGGGCAGCGCGCGCCGCGGCGCGCATCTGCTCGGCGTACGCCGGGTAGTAGCGGCCGAACACCTCGGCGGACTCGGTGAGGTCGCTGGTCCAGCCGCGCCAGCGCGGCATGACCAGGGTGAATCCGGTACGGACGAGTCGGCGCGCCACACTCCGGGTCAGCCGGGTGCGCTCGGCTTCCGTAGTGGCCGCCGCGGCCTGTGCGCGCAGACCGGGCAGGCCGCGGAAGAGGTCGCCGTTGGTCTCGCGGGCGAGGAGCGGGGTGGGGCGGTAGCGGGGCAGCCGAGCGGCGAGATCGGGGCCGCTGAGCGGCGTGCACAGGCAGGCCACGAACCACCCCAGGTCGTACCGCTCCGGCGCGCTCAGCAGGCGCTGCACGCCGAACAGCAGGATCCCGACGCCGTCGACCTGGGGGAAGGCGGCGTCGAGGCAGTCCTCTACGGCGCGGGCGGCGGCCCGGTCGCCCTCGGTGGGCGCGTCCCGCAGGGCGAGCAGCACATCGAGGTCGGAGACGCCGGGGACGGCGGTGCCACGGGGGACGCTGCCGTAGAGATAGCCGCTGTGCAGCCTGGCGGGGCCGAAGTGGTCGCCGAGCCGGGCGCCCAGCTCCGCCACTACGGGCGCGAACGGCGCGGACACCCGGTCCAGCGCCCCCTCCCGTAGAAAGCAGCCGTCCCGGTCCAGTCCCGTGCTGTGGGTCATGGCGCCACCATGGCGCGGACCGCGGTGGTCCGGCGAGCGAATTAGCGGGCCGTGGCGGGCCCTCGGGCCGTCGGCGGTCCTGCGGGCGCCCATGACGAAGGGCCCCGCCGGAGCGGGGCCCTTCCAGGCTGTCTGCGGGCGGCTCAGCGCGAGCGCTTGGCCAGCCGCTCGACGTCCAGCAGGATCACGGCGCGCGCCTCCAGGCGCAGCCAGCCGCGGCCCGCGAAGTCCGCGAGCGCCTTGTTGACCGTCTCGCGGGAGGCGCCGACCAACTGGGCCAGCTCTTCCTGCGTCAGGTCGTGGACCACGTGGATGCCTTCCTCGGACTGCACACCGAAGCGGCGCGACAGGTCGAGCAGGGCGCGGGCCACGCGGCCCGGTACGTCCGAGAACACCAGGTCGGACATCTGGTCGTTGGTCTTGCGCAGCCGCCGGGCGACCGCCCGCAGCAGGGCCGTGGCCACCTCGGGGCGGGCGTTCAGCCAGGGCTGAAGGTCGCCGTGCCCCAGACCGAGGAGCTTGACCTCGGTGAGGGCGGAAGCCGTGGCCGTACGGGGGCCGGGGTCGAAGAGCGAGAGCTCACCGATCAGCTCTCCGGGGCCGAGGACGGCGAGCATGTTCTCTCGTCCGTCGGGGGAAGTGCGGTGCAGCTTCACCTTGCCCTCGGTGACCACGTAGAGGCGGTCGCCGGGGTCCCCTTCGTGGAACAGGGCGTCGCCGCGGGCGAGCGTGACCTCTCCCATTGAGGCGCGCAGCTCCGCCGCCTGCTCGTCATCGAGCGCCGCGAAGAGCGGTGCGCGCCGCAGAACGTCGTCCACGAGATCTCTCCTTGTCGACATGCTCCGGGGGACTGTGGTCCCCATCATGCCGGAATGCAAAACAGTGCGATCAATCACAAGTTTGCCGGACCGGTGCCCCGAGCCATAAGGCAGGGGGCCGATTGGGGTCAGGAATCACAGCGATCAAGCCGGATGTCAGTGGCTGGCCTTAGTCTGGCCGAGTGTCCAATACGCCGGTGAGAGCAGAGGACTGGGGGGCCGGAAGAGTGAGCGCAGGGCGGGATTCCGCTGTGGGCGAACAGCCGTCCGGCCGCGCATCGGATTCGGATAAATGTAACAAATCCCTCTCCGGGGTGGCGCCCCACCGGAAGCCGCCGGTCCGGAAAACCGGCGCGTCGCGACCGCCGGCGCAGGACACGACCGTGCAGACCGCCGCGAGGACGACTCCGGCAGGCAAGACCTCGGCAGGGAAGAAGGCCGCCCCGTGAACGCAACCCCCGAGAAGCCGGCGGCGGCCAAGAAGGCCGTCACGAAGAAGGCCACCGCCAAAAAGCCTGTCGCGAAGAAGGCCACCGCGGTCGCCGGGCAGGCCCCCGCCAAGAAGACGGCCGCCGGGAAGACCGCCCTGGCCAAGAAGGCGCCTGCCAAGAAGTCGACGGCCAAGAAGGCGACGGCGAAGACGCCCGCCAAGACGGCCGCCGGGAAGACGCCCGCCAAGACGCCCGCCAAGAAGGCGCCCGCGCGCAAGCCCGAGTCCCGGGTCGCCATGGTGCGGCGGGCCCGCCGGATCAACCGCGAGCTGGCCGAGCTGTATCCGTACGCCCACCCCGAGCTGGACTTCACCAACCCCTTCGAGCTGCTGGTCGCGACGGTCCTGTCCGCGCAGACCACCGACCTGAGGGTCAACCAGACCACCCCGCGCCTCTTCGCGGTCTGCCCGACGCCCGAGGACATGGCGGCGATGCCTCCGGAGAAGCTGGAGGAGCTGATCCGGCCGACCGGCTTCTTCCGGGCCAAGACGAAGTCGCTGATCGGCCTGTCGGCGGCGCTCCGCGACCGCTTCGGCGGTGAGGTCCCGGGCCGCCTGGAGGACCTCGTCACCCTCCCCGGAGTCGGCCGCAAGACCGCCAACGTGGTGCTGGGCAACGCCTTCGGCGTCCCGGGTATCACCGTCGACACCCACTTCGGCCGGCTGGCCCGCCGCTTCGGCTGGACCACCGCCGAGGACGCCGAGAAGGTCGAGGCGGATGTCGCCGAGATCTTCCCCAAGAGCGAGTGGACGATGCTCTCGCACCGCGTCGTCTTCCACGGCCGCCGCGTCTGCCACTCCCGCAAGCCCGCCTGCGGAGCCTGCGCCATCGCCCCGCTGTGCCCCGCGTACGGCGAGGGCGAGACGGACCCGGAGAAGGCCAGGAAGCTGCTGAAGTACGAGCTGGGCGGCCAGCCGGGGCAGCGCCTGAAGCCACCGGCCGACTATCCGGGGCGGCCCGCGCCGCCGATGGCGCCCCCGGTGGCCGCGTCCTGACGACCGCCGCCCAGAGGTGACCGACGATCGATGCCAGGCCTGAGGGGGCGCGGATGCGGAGTGCACGGGAGCAGCGGTACGGCAAGGAGGACGCCGGGGAGGCGTCCGGCCGGGAGGCGGCGGTCACGGCCGAGGGCCTGCCCGAGTGGCTGGCCCCGGTGGCCCGGGTGGCCGCCACGATCGAGCCGCCCCAGCTCAGCCGCTTTCTGCCGCCCGAGAGCGGTGGCCGGCAGTCCGCGGTACTGATCCTCTTCGGCCACGGCCCCCGCGGCCCCGAGCTGCTCCTGATGGAGCGCGCCGGCACCCTGCGCTCCCATGCAGGCCAGCCCTCCTTCCCCGGTGGCGCCCTCGACCCGGAGGACGGCGACCCGGAGGGCTCCGGTCCGGTCCAGGCGGCGCTGCGCGAGGCCGAGGAGGAGACCGGACTCGATCCCTCCGG
The DNA here is from genome assembly GCF_030406865.1 of Streptomyces sp. P9-2B-2. Taxonomy (NCBI): domain Bacteria; kingdom Bacillati; phylum Actinomycetota; class Actinomycetes; order Kitasatosporales; family Streptomycetaceae; genus Streptomyces; species Streptomyces sp. P9-2B-2. The sequence goes on from NZ_CP129126.1 coordinate 4,968,874, forward strand.
TGTGCAGGTCTTCGGCGTGCTGCCGCGGCTCTACATCCCCGTCAGCGGCTTCGTGGTGACGCCCGTCCTGGGGTGGTGGCGCCGGCCGAGCCCGGTCGGCGCGGTCGACCAGGCGGAGACCGCCCGGGTGTTCACGGTTCCCGTGGCGGATCTCACGGACCCGGCCCACCGCGTGACAACCCGCCATCCCAGCGGCCACATCGGGCCTGCTTTCCTTGTCGAGAACGCCCTGGTCTGGGGGTTTACGGCCGGAGTCATCGACCGGATCCTGCACTACGCGGGCTGGGAGATTCCGTGGGACCGTGACAAGGCCGTCCCGCTCGACTGGCGCTCGTGAGACGGTGTCCGGCGTGAACGTCCTGGACATTTTGCTGCTGGTCGCGGCCGTGTGGTTCGCCATCATCGGCTATCGGCAAGGCTTTGTCGTCGGCATCCTGTCCGTGATCGGCTTCCTCGGGGGCGGCCTGATCGCGGTCTATCTGCTGCCGGTGATCTGGAACGAGATCACCGGGGAGGCGACTCCCGGCACCTTCGCGGCCATCGCGGCGGTCGCCATCGTGATCGTGTGCGCATCCGTGGGCCAGGCGCTCACCACCCATCTGGGCAACAAACTGCGCCGCCACATCACGTGGTCACCGGCGAGAGCGCTGGACGCCACCGGCGGGGCGCTGGTCAACGTCCTGGCGATGCTGCTGGTCGCCTGGCTGATCGGCTCGGCGCTGGCCGGCACCTCCCTGCCGACGCTCGGCAAGGAGGTCCGCAACTCCAGGGTGCTGCTCGGGGTGTCCCGGGTGCTGCCCCCGCAGGCCGGCACCTGGTTCGCGGACTTCTCCTCGGTCCTCGCCCAGAACGGCTTCCCGCAGGTCTTCACGCCGTTCTCCAACGAGCCGATCAACAATGTCCCGGCGCCCGATCCCCGGCTGGCCACCAGCCCGGTCGCGGCGCAGGCCAAGCGCAGCATCGTCAAGGTCGTCGGCACGGCCCCCAGTTGCGGCAAGGTCCTGGAAGGCAGCGGTTTCGTCTTCGGCCGGCACCGTGTGATGACCAACGCCCATGTCGTCGGCGGAGTGCGCGAGCCGACCGTCCAGGTGGGCGGCGTGGGCCGTACGTACGACGCCAAGGTCGTGCTCTACGACTGGCGGCGCGATATCGCGGTCCTGGACGTGCCCTCGCTCCAGGCCCCGGCGCTCCAGTTCACCGGTACCGACGCGAGCAGCGGCAACAGCGCCATCGTCGCCGGCTTCCCGGAGAACGGCGGCTACGACGTCCGCGCGGCCCGGGTCCGCGGCCGTGTCCAGGCAAACGGCGCGGACATCTACAACCGCGGCACGGTCGGCCGCGATGTCTACTCGCTCTACGCCACGGTCCGGCAGGGCAACTCCGGCGGCCCGCTGCTCACCCCGCAGGGCAAGGTCTACGGCGTCGTCTTCGCGAAGTCGCGGGACGACTCGCGCACCGGCTACGCGCTGACCGCCGACGAGGTCCGTGAGGACGCCATCAGGGGGCGCAAGGCCCAGCAGCAGGTCGACAGCCAGGGCTGCGCGATCTAGAGCCACTCCGGTGGGCGGGCGTGGGCCCGGCCACCGGAGAGGTCCTGGCGGTTCGGAGAAGCGCTGCCGCCCGTCGACGTCCGGCGGGGGAAGTCCCGCGCCCGTCGGCGGGCCGAGGAATCAGGTGCGGGGATGGCGTAGTCGCGCGCTCATCCAGCGCGCTCTGCGGCGCAGGATGCGCGGAATCCCCATCGGGTGCGCCGGGTCGGGGGCTGCGCCGGACCTGAGGTCCGGGCCCCTTTCCTGAGTACCCACGGCAACGGTACTGCTGCGGCGGTTGCGTGCCACGTCACGGTAGTCGTGCGTCCAGCCCATACCCTCGACTCTGCCCGTGGCCCAAGGTCCGTAACCGCCCCGGGGACCGCCAATTGGCCTATGCGCCGGGCAAGTGGCTGTTCGTCAGATGCACGTTCGAGTGCGGTGTGCGGCCGCGCCGCCGAGCGGTACGGAAAGCCCGCTGAGAGGTGCGCGGGGAGCGTGGAAGAACCGGTTCGCGTGGTGGGTTCAACAGCCCGTCCCGGGGCGGCGTTGCGCTCTGCCCGGCCCCGGGACGGCGGTTCGTCACCGGTCCGGTTCCGGGTCCTTCAGCCAGTTGATCAGCTCCGTGGAGAACGCCACCGGGTCCTCCTCGTGCGGGAAGTGCCCCAGCCCGTCGAAGAGCCGCCAGCGGTACGGCGCCTCGACGTACTCGCCGGAGCCGGCCGCGCTGCGGGTGCGCATCACCGGGTCGAGCGAGCCGTGCAGATGCAGCGTCGGGACCCGTACGGGCATCTTCATCCGGCGGTTGAACTGGAGACCGTCGGGGCGGGCCATCGAGCGCACCATCCAGCGGTACGGCTCGATCGAGCAGTGCGCCGTCGAGGGGATGCCCATCGCCCGGCGGTAGACCATCAGGTCGTCGTCGTCCGGCAGCCGGGGGCCGGACCAGTCGCGGATCATCCGGCCCACCAGCGCCGCGTCGTCCGCCGTCAGCGCGCGCTCCGGCAGCCAGGGGCGCTGGAAGTTCCAGATGTGCGAACTCCGGGCGCTCTGCCGGACGTCGGCGAGCATCGCCGAGCGCCAGCGCCGCGGATGCGGCATCGAGGACACCGCCAGCCGGCGCACCAGCTTGGGCCGCATCACCGCCGCCGTCCAGGCGAGATAGCCGCCCAGGTCGTGGCCGACGAGGGCGGCGTCCGGCTCTCCCAGGGACCGTATGACGCCCGTGATGTCCAGAGCGAGGTTCGCCGGGTCGTAGCCGCGCGGGGTGCGGTCGCTGCCGCCGACGCCCCGCAGATCCATCGCGACCGCCCGGAAGCCCGCCTCGGCGAGCGCCGGCATCTGGTGCCGCCAGGTCCACCAGAACTGTGGAAAGCCGTGCAGCAGCAGCACCAGGGGGCCGTCGCCCATCTCCGCGATGTGGAAGCGGGCGCCGTTGGCCGCGACGTCGCGGTGCGACACCTCTTCCCCGCTGGGGATGCCGAGCCGTACGACCGCGGCGGTGCTGTCAGGGGCTGTCATACCGATGAGCGTGTCACAGACTCCAGCACCGGGTGCTCCACGGGCGCCACACGCGGGTGCGGCTTGGCCTTCTGGAGTACGGCTGCGGTCTCCTTGGCGGAGTTGATCGACTTCTCCGGCTTCTTGATCTTCTTCATCTTGGCCATCGCGATGAGGGCCAGCAGTCCGGCGAGGACCAGGAAGGCGCCCCCGACGATCAGGAAGGACCAGGCGAGCCCGAGGCCGAGGTTGTGGATGCCGTACGCCGCCGCGAAGCTCAGCACCGGCAGCGCGAACAGCGCCAGCGCACCGGCCACCATGAACGCGGCACTGCCGATGCCCGCGCGCTTGGCGTCCTGCCGGAACTCCGCCTTGGCCAGCGCGATCTCGTCGTGCACCAGCGCGGACATTTCGGCCGTGGCCGTGGCCACCAGCTGTCCGAGGCTGCGGTCCGTGCCGTCGTGGACTGCGCTCATCGCCGTCTCCCTCTTCTCTTCACCCGGATGCAAAGCCTCTCAGATCATGCCGGACCATCGTCTCCGGCATGCGAGTCGGAGGCCACTTCGGCAAGCCGCCGGTGCTCGGCGGCCTTGGCTTCGTGGATCGCCGCCATCCGCAGGTGGTACTCCGGCTTGTCGAGTTCGTAGATGTCGGGGATGCCGTCCTGGTCCTCGTCCCGCTCCTCGTCCTCGCACAGCTTCTTGTACTTGGTGTTGCGGACCTTGAGGAGGATGCCGGCGAGGACGGCCGCCAGCAGCGAGCCGATCAGCACCGACGCCTTGATCTCGTCGGTCAGCACCAGGTCTCCGGCGAAGGCGAGTTCGCCGATGAGCAGGGAGACCGTGAAGCCGATGCCGGCCAGGGAGGCGACGGCGAAGACATCCGGCCACTTGAGGTCGGGGTTGAGCTCGGCCCGGGTGAAGCGGGCGGCGCACCACGTGCCGCCGAAGATGCCGAGCGCCTTGCCCACCACCAGGCCGAGCACGACCCCGAGCGTCTCCGGCCGGGTGAAGACCTCGTGGACCGCACCGCCGGATATGGACACGCCCGCGGAGAACAGGGCGAACAGCGGCACGGCGAAGCCGGCCGAGAGCGGGCGGACCAGATGCTCGATGTGTTCGCCCGGGGACTGCGTCTCACCGTCGTGCCGGGTGCAGCGCAGCATCAGGCCCATGGCGACGCCGGCGATGGTGGCGTGCACCCCGCTGTTCTCCATCAGGCCCCAGATGACCAGGGCGAGCGGGACGTAGACGTACCAGCCGCGGACACCCTTGCGCAGCAGCAGGTAAAAGAGCACCAGGCCGGCGAGGGCGAGGCCGAGCGCCAGAAAGTTGATCTTCGAGGTGAAGAAGATCGCGATGATCAGGATCGCGAAGAGGTCGTCGACGACGGCGAGGGTGAGCAGGAAGGCGCGCAGCGCGGCGGGCAGGGATGTGCCGATCACGGCGAGTACGGCGAGCGCGAAGGCGATGTCGGTGGCGGTGGGGACCGCCCAGCCCTGGAGCGAGCCGCCGCCGATGCTGTTGACCGCGAAGTAGACGACCGCCGGCATCGCCATGCCGCAGAGCGCGGCGACCACGGGGAGGGCGGCGGCCTTGGGGTCACGGAGCTCGCCGGCGACCAGTTCGCGCTTGAGCTCGATACCGGCGACGAAGAAGAAGATCGCGAGCAGCCCGTTGGCGGCCCAGTGCTGGAGGGACAGGTCCAGGCCCAGCGCGGCCGGCCCCAGGTGGAAGCCGCGGACCGTCTCGTAGCTCTTGCCGAGGGTGTTTGCCCAGATCAGAGCGGCTACGGCGGCGGCGAGGAGGAGGACGCCGCCGACGGTTTCGGCACGTAGCGCCTCCGCGATGAAGTTCCGCTCGGGCAGCGACATCCGTCCGAGGAACGGGGTGCGGCGGTTCCGGGGGGCGCTCATGCGCGGGCCTCGTCGCGCTCGGCGGGACGGTGGGCGCGCGGCGCACACTTCTTGATCGTTTGATTGCTTGGCGCGCTCACTGGATGACCTCCGGCTTTCGGCAGCTGTGTACGGCTGTTGCAGTTGCCGACCAGACTTCCCGGCGCACCCAGAGTTTTAGCGTGTCATTGACGCGTGTCCCACTGTACCGGGCGGGCGCAAGCGGCTATCCGGTGACCTCACTTTACGGTCAATTCGGACGAGGGGCCGCTGGGGAGGGGCGGCCGGCCCACGGCAAGGGGGCACCCGGCCGCGTCGGCCGGATGCCCCTGCGTACGCCGTCCCGCTCAGTCCTCGCTGGACGCGCTCGGCAGCTTCGCCTGGATCAGGTCCATGACCGAGGAGTCGGTGAGGGTGGTGACATCACCGAGGTCGCGGTTCTCGGCGACATCGCGCAGCAGCCGCCGCATGATCTTGCCGGACCGGGTCTTGGGCAGCTCCGCGACCGGCAGGATCCGCTTGGGCTTGGCGATCGGGCCGAGCTGCTGGGCGACATGGGCGCGCAGCTCCTCGACCAGGCCCTCGTCCTCCGCCGCACCGCCGCGCAGGATGACAAAGGCGCAGATGGCCTGGGTGGTCTGCGGGTCGGCGGCGCCGACGACCGCGGCCTCGGCCACCTTCGGATGCGACACCAGCGCCGACTCGACCTCGGTGGTGGAGATGTTGTGGCCGGACACCAGCATCACGTCGTCCACCCGGCCGAGCAGCCAGATGTCGCCGTCGTCGTCCTTCTTGGCACCGTCACCGGCGAAGTACTTGCCCTCGAAGCGGGACCAGTACGTGTCGAGATAGCGCTGGTCGTCGCCCCAGATCGTGCGGAGCATGGCCGGCCAGGGCTCGGTCAGGACGAGGTAGCCGCCGGCGCCGTCGGGGACCTCGCGCGCGTCGTCGTCCACGACCGTCGCGGCGATACCGGGCAGCGCCATCTGGGCCGAACCGGGCTTGGTCGTCGTGACGCCCGGCAGCGGGCTCAGCATCATCCCGCCGGTCTCGGTCTGCCACCAGGTGTCGACGATCGGTGTCTTGTCGGCCCCGATGTGCTTGCGGTACCACATCCACGCCTCGGGGTTGATGGGCTCGCCCACCGACCCGAGGACGCGCAGCGACGACAGATCGAACTTCGCCGGGATGTCGTCGCCCCACTTCATGCAGGCGCGGATCGCGGTCGGCGCGGTGTAGAGGACCGTCACGCCGTACTTCTGCACGATCTCCCACCAGCGGCCCTGGTGCGGGGAGTCGGGCGTGCCCTCGTAGAGCACCTCGGTCGCGCCGTTGGAGAGCGGGCCGTAGGTGATGTACGAGTGGCCGGTCACCCAGCCGACGTCGGCGGTGCACCAGAAGACGTCGGTCTCCGGCTTGAGGTCGAAGACGGCGTGGTGGGTGTACGACACCTGGGTGAGGTAGCCGCCGGTGGTGTGCAGGATGCCCTTGGGCTTACCTGTCGTGCCGGAGGTGTAGAGGATGAACAGCGGGTGCTCGGCGTCGAAGGCCTCGGGCGTGTGCTGGTCGCTCTGCCGGTCGACGATCTCGTGCCACCACACGTCGCGGCCCTCGTGCCAGTCGACGTCCTCCTGGCCGGTGCGGCGTACGACGAGGACGCTGCGGACGTTCTCCGTGCCGGGCTTGGTCAGTGCGGCGTCGACGGCGGGCTTGAGGGCGGACGGCTTGCCGCGGCGGTAACCACCGTCGGCGGTGATCACCACACGGGCGTCCGCGTCGTTGATGCGGGTCGCCAGGGCGTCCGCGGAGAAGCCGCCGAAGACGACCGAGTGCGGAGCGCCCAGCCGCGCACAGGCCAGCATGGCGATGACCGCTTCCGGGATCATCGGCAGGTAGATGGCGACCCGGTCGCCGCTGCGCACGCCCAGCTCGGTCAGCGCATGGGCGGCCTTGGAGACCTCGCGCTGGAGCTCGGCGTAGGTGATCGCGCGGGTGTCGCCGGGCTCGCCCTCGAAGTGGATGGCGACCCGGTCACCCAGGCCGTTCTCCACATGCCGGTCCACGCAGTTGTACGCGACATTGAGCTTGCCGTCCGCGAACCACTTCGCGAAGGGTGCGTTGGACCAGTCGAGGGTCTGGGTCGGCGCGGTCTCCCAGGACAGGCGTTCGGCCTGCTCGGCCCAGAAGCCCAGCCGGTCTGCCGCGGCCTGCTCATACGCGGCAGCCGTGACGTTGGCGTTCGCGGCCAGATCGGCGGGCGGCGGGAACCGCCGCTCCTCCTTGAGCAGGTTGGCCAGGCTTTCGTTGCTCACGACATCTCCCAATCCCAGGGCGTCCGATGTGTCCCCAGGCCATAGCTCATCAGCCCGCGCCCGGCCCTGACAAGGGCTGTGGACAGTTATTGGTGTAGACCTTTCGTTCAGGGCGTGTTCAAGGGCTGTTGAGGAGACGCCGCGCAGGTCAGACCGTGACCGGCGCAGGTTCGCCGCGCACCGCGCAGAACCGCCCGGCGGCCTCGTCGAGCACATATGCCTGGGCCTCGCCGACATGGAAATACATGCCGTGCAAGGTCAGTGTGCCCTCGGCCGCCCGGCGGGCCACACACGGGTGGGCCCGGAGGTGGTCGAGCTGTTGCATGACGTTGACGAGCGCGAGCCGTTCCTGGTCATCACTCACCGGCCGCCCGCTGAGGGCGACTTCGCCCCGGCCCAGCCGTCCGATGCGCTGCATACGGGCCAGACTCGGCCGGCCGTGCCGCAGCCAGCGGGAGAGCGGGGTCGGCTCGGCGTCTGCCGGTGCGGCCGCGCCCAGCAGCGCCCCCATGGCGCCGCACCCCGAGTGCCCACAGACCGTGATCGAGCCGACCCGCAGCACCTCCACCGCGTACTCGATCGCCGCGCCCACGGAGTCGCAGGAGGCGTCGGAGCCGGTCGGCGGCACCAGATTGCCGACATTGCGCACGGTGAACAGATCGCCCGGCCCGCTGGACGTGATCATGCTCGTGACCAGCCGGGAGTCGGCGCAGGTCAGAAACAGCTGGGTGGGCCGCTGACCCTCGCGCGCCAGCCGGGACAGCTCCTCGCGCACCAGCGGAGCCGTATGGCGCTGGAATGCCGAGACCCCGCCCATGAGTTGGCTGCCGCTGCTCTCCGGGACCGCCGCCGGGTCCGGGGCGGGCCGGGTGCAGTGATGATTGCGCCAGGGCGTCCACGGACGGCAGGAGTGCGCACCGGCCTGCGCGGCGAGCGGCCGCCCCGAGCGGCCGCCGAGCGTCACCCGGCCTCCGTGCGCCCGGTGGGTGGCCGACCAGGACTGAAGCGCCTCGTAGGCGGCGTGATCCATGAACGAACCGCACAGCTCGACGACGACATCGGTGTGCGCCGGCACCTGCGCCAGCGCCCGGCTCAGCCGCGGCACCGCCAGGAACGTCAACTGCCCGCTGACCCGCACCCGGTGGCCGTCCGCCTCCTCCGTGACCGTGACACGGGTGTGCGTCAGGCGGCGCAGCGCCAGGAAGACCGCGACCGCGATGCCCGTCACCACACCCTGGAGCACACCCAACAGGACCACACCGCCCAACGTGGCCGCGTACACCGGGAATTCCCGGTGCCGCTGGACGTGCCGGATGTGCGCGAAGCTCACCATCCGTACGCCGACGACCATCACCAGCGCGGCCAGTGCGGCCAGCGGAATCAGCTCCAGCGCCGTGGCCAGCAGGCCCGCGCACAGCAGCACCCAGACGCCGTGCAGCACGGTGGCGCGGCGGGTGACCGCGCCGGCCCGCACATTGGCCGAGCCGCGGATCGCGCCCCCGGAGATCGGCAGCCCGCCCAGCAGCCCGGAGACCGTATTGGCCACGCCCTGGCCCGCCAGCTCACGGTTGAGCCGCGCGCGCCCCGTGGGGGCGTCCGGACGATCGGCCGCCAGCCGGTCCACGGCCACCGCCGACAGCAGCGACTCCATGCTGGCGACGAGGGTGACGGTCAGTACCGCGGCGGCAAGGGCCGGAAGGGAGTCGTCCGGAAGCACCGGCAGCTCGGGCATCCGCCAGGACGGCAGCTCCACCCGCGCCACCTCCGTTCCCGCGCTGACGGCCGTCGCGGCGAGCACGGCGGCCAGCGGGGCGGGCAGCACCCGCGCCCACCGCCCGGCGCGGCCCGGCAGCCGTCCCCAGCCGAGGAGCACGGTGACGGTGACGGCGCCGATCAGCAGCGCGACGGCGTGGGGGTGCGCCAACTGGCCGGGCAGCGCGGCGGCGTTGTCGAGCGCCGAGCTGTCCGGGCTGCCGCCGAGCACCACATGGAGCTGGCCGAGGGCGATGGTGGCCCCGATGCCGGCCAGCATGCCGTGCACGATCGCCGGGCTGATGGCCAGCGCCGCGCGGGCCACGCGCAGGGCGCCGAGGGCGAGTTGGGTGAGGCCGGCCAGCACCGTGAGGGCGCAGGTGGCGCGCCAGCCGTAGCGCTGGACCAGATCGGCGGTGACCACCAGGAGGCCGGTTGCCGCGCCGCTCACCTGGAGCGGAGCGCCCCCGAGGAGACCGGCGACGATGCCGCCGACGACCGCGGAGACCAGACCGGCCTGGAGCGGGGCGCCGGTGGCCAGGGCGAGGCCCAGGGACAGCGGGACGGCGAGCAGGAAGACGACGACCGAGGCGGAGAGGTCCCGGCGGGCGGCCCGGCCCTTTTTCGCCGGGGAGCCGAGATCGGACGGTGTACGGGGCTCGGGAGGGATGTCGGTGCGGTGCGATGTGCGCGGCGGCTGCGGCGGCAACTTCTCGGTCTGCGGCATTCCCGTCTCCTCCGGGGCGACGCGGTCGCGCGGGGCGCGATCGTGGGGCGGCGGTGTACTGCGGCGGGACGTGAGCCGACCGGCGGGTATCACTGTTGGGCGATGGTCCGGTGACTCTCAAGCATCGGTAAATGAACCGTAATGAGAGGTAAAGGCAAGGAGAAGCTTTTGCGGTCATTCGCCGCAATTCATCCCCCTATCCGGTGAACGTGGGGACTTTCGGCTTGCGGTTTTCCGTCCTTTTCTTGACATCTCAATTTCTTGACGTCTCAAGGTGGTGCGCGGTGATTCCGCTCCCTCACCGGGACGGCGCTCACCGGCACCGCGAAGAACGTCGGCGGCTGCTGAGTCGCGACGCGGAACGGGCTGCCGCCCGGCTGGACCGGCCGAACCGGTGGCGCCCGCCCGCGTCGTCCGGCAGGTCAGGCGGGCTGTGGGGTGGCAGCTCCCTCGGAGAGCACGAAGGCGGGGTCGACCTGGGCGGCGAGATCGACTCCGGTCTTCGCATTGCCCCAGCTCTCCGCGTTCTTCAGGTGGAAGTGCACCATCTGCCGGGTGTAGCGCTCCCAGTCGCGGCGCGCGTAGGCGGCGTCGGCGGTGTGGTGCAGCGCTTCCAGGGCGCGCCGGTTGGCCTCCTCCAGCTGGTCGAAGCGGGCCGGGCGGCCCTTCTCCATGGCCCGCACCCAGTCGGAGTGGCCGACGGTGACCAGCAGGTCGTCGCCGGTCTCCTCGCGCAGGAAGGCCAGGTCCTCCGGGCCCTGCACCTTGTTGCCCACGACCTTCAAGGGGACGCCGAAGTCCCGTGCGTACTCCTTGTACTGGCGGTAGACGGCGATGCCCTTACGGGTCGGCTCGGCGACCAGGAAGGTCATGTCGAAGCGGGTGAACATCCCGGAGGCGAAGGAGTCGGAACCGGCCGTCATGTCGACGACGACATACTCCTCCCGGCCGTCCACGAGGTGGTTCAGGCACAGCTCCACGGCACCGACCTTGGAGTGGTAACAGGCCACGCCGAGATCGGACTCGGTGAACGGGCCGGTCGCCATCAGCCGCACGGCGGCCCCGTCGAGCTCCACCGGCCGGACGCAGGCGTCGTAGACGGGGTTGTCCTCGCCGACCCGCAGCAGCCGCGAGCCCTCGCCGGGCGGGGTGGTCTTGATCATTGATTCGGCGGACGGGATCCGGGGATTGCTGCCGCGCAAGTAGTCCTTGATCAGTGGCAGCTGGGCACCCATCGCGGGAAGCGTGGCGGCCTCCGCCTCGTCGAGGCCGAGCGCGGCGCCCAGGTGCTGGTTGATATCGGCATCCACGGCGATCACGGGGACCCGGGAAGCGGCGAGATGCCGGATGAACAGGGAGGACAGGGTGGTTTTGCCGCTGCCGCCCTTGCCTACGAAAGCGATCTTCATGTTCACCAAGGGTAATCTTGATCTCGCTCAGGGTGAGAGGGCTGCGTGAGGAAGACCACTCCTTCGAGGGGTCCGGCCTGGTGGTGCGTAGGGTCGTACCCATGGCTGGAATCTCCCGGGGGACGCCCCCCGAACCCCCACAGGCGAGCGCCGACCCGCTCGTGACCCTGGCCTCGCTCCCGGGAGTCGCCGACTCCGTGGACTCCGTACGCAAGGGCGTCGACCGGGTCTACGGGCACCGGGTCATGCGACGCCGCAGCAACGAGGTGACGTCCGAGGCGGCGCTGCGCGGAGCGCGTGGTTCCGCGGCGCTTTCAGGGGCCGACTGGGCGCTCGAAGAGGTCCGGCGCCGCACCGACTTCGGCGTCGAGGGCGAGCCGCGCACGGTCGGCGCGGCCCTGCGGCTGACCGCGGAGGCCGGACAGCTGCTCAGCGTGTGGCGGCAGTCGCCGCTGCGGGTGCTGGCGCGGCTCCATCTGGTGGCCGCGTCCAGCGGGGGGCGCGGTGCCGATGAGGCCGGCCGGGTGGCCGACGAGACCGTGGGGCGGCCCCGGCTGGGCGCCGAACCGGTGGACGAACCGCTGATCGAGCTGCCGCTGCCGGGTGCCGACGAGGTCGCCGGGCGGCTGGACGGGCTGGCGCGGCTGCTCCTCGCGGGCAGCGAGGCGCCGGCGCTGGTGACCGCGGCGGTGGTGCACGGTGAGCTGCTCGCCCTGCGGCCGTTCGCCACGTGCAACGGGCTGGTCGCGCGGGCCGCCGAGCGGATCGTGCTGATCGGCAGCGGACTGGACCCGAAGTCCATCTGCCCCGCCGAGGTCGGGCACGCCGAACTGGGGCGCGCGGCGTATGTCGCGGCCCTGGAGGGCTATGTCTCGGGTACCCCGGAGGGCGTTGCCGCGTGGATCGCGCACTGTGGACGCGCGGTGGAACTCGGCGTACGGGAGAGCACCGCTGTCTGTGAGGCGCTCCAGCGCGGCGCGGCATAACGGGCGGCCGGGTGAAGCCCTTTGGGCGGTGCTCGGAGAATTCCGGAAGGATTGCTTCCTTCGCCCCTGAACAAGGGTTGCGGCGGTACCAGTCTGTGGTACCGCCGCTGGCATGTCTGCCGGGTTACCAAGCGTGCTCGAATATTTGCCCATCAGGCCGGAATCTTTGTCCGGTTACCTGGTGCGGCTGGCCCGCAATCGACGGGTCGACGTCGCGTGGGTTCCCGACATTCATGCATCGGTCCGTGGGCCACTTCCTGCGTTAAAGGTGTTCCTCTCGGATGTCCTTGGTCTCGCGGGCCGTTAAGTCCTTTGTACTCCTCGGGCGGGGGAAGCGGAACCCCGTGCCTCAGATCTTTACGTTTGACTTCAAACGCGGGCATTACGGGCGACGCGGCCGCTCCGGCCAATAAGACCGAGGCGTGGCTTTGGAGTTTTCCGCCGGCTCGCGTACCAGACCAGCGTCGCGGTCGCCATGGCCGCGCCCACTGCGGCCATCACGGCGAGCGCCGGTCGTGAGGGCATCGACAGCGTCGGCAGCCGCTGCTTGAGCGGGACCGGCCGATTGAAGGAGAGAACCGGCCAACCCCGCGCGACCGCCTCGCGGCGCAGCGCCCGGTCCGGGTTGACGGCGAAGGGGTGGCCGACCGCCGAGAGCATCGGGACGTCGGTGGCCGAATCGCTGTAGGCGTAGCAGCGCTCGAGGTCGTAGCCCTCGGACGCGGCGAGTTCCCGCACGGCCTCCTCCTTGGTCGGGCCGTAGGCGTAGTACTCCACCTCGCCGGTGAAACGGCCGTCCTCGCCGACGACCATGCGCGTGGCCACCACCCGGTCCGCGCCCAGGAGTTCACCGATCGGTTCGACGACCTCGGCGCCCGAGGTGGAGACGATCACGACGTCCCGCCCCGCGGCGTGATGTTCCTCGATGAGCGAGGCCGCCTCGTCGTAAATGATGGGGTCGATCAGATCGTGCAGCGTCTCGGCGACGATCTCCCGCACCTGGGCCACGTCCCAGCCGCGGCACAGCGAGGAGAGATATTCCCGCATCCGCTCCATCTGATCGTGGTCGGCGCCGCCCGCCAGGAACACGAACTGGGCGTACGCGGTGCGCAGTACGGCCCGCCGATTGATCAGGCCGCCTTGGTAGAACGACTTGCTGAAGGTCAGCGTGCTTGACTTAGCAATGACGGTCTTGTCCAAGTCGAAGAACGCGGCAGTACGGGGAGTCGAGTGAGGCACGGAGTGGTTTTCCACGGGGCGAGCATAGGCGCCCACCATTCGGCGTAAGGTGTGGCGCGTGGGTTTGCCTGAGAAGGCTCTCGGGTACACCATGGAAGTCACGGATCGTTCGCGACCGTGCTAACCCGGTCCGGCTCCTCCCCCCCCGAGTCGGCCGTGGGGACGACCCCCGCTCTCCCCCCCGGCGGGGGTCGTCGCATGTCCGGACGCATTTTCCGCCGCCGGACGCTGATCCGCACTTCCCCTTGCCTGCTCGGCGCCCGCGGTCTCTCCGCTCCCACCTCATTACGCACCGTAGCCAGTGTGCTGCTCTATGGAAGGCTCTCTTGAGCCCCAGAAGTAGCCGCCCGTCGCTGGAATAGGTGACAGGGATATTCACAGCCCCGGAGTTGTCCACAATTTTGGGTCAAGATCCCCAAGATTTTCCCGATCGGTGCAGCGTAAAAGTCCGCGAGTTCGCGGATGCGCGAGTTGTGTAGCGATAGGGGGACGGAACGTGGCCGGAATGACGCCATCGGAACGGCCGGTCCATACCGGCGAGGAGCGGGGCGGTCCGCTGATCATCACCGAGGACGAAAGACTCCTCGACGATCTTCTGCGGCTGTGTGCGGCGGCCGGGGCGCTGCCCGAAGTGGCGCACGGCCCGCCGGCCCGTAAAGGGGACTGGGAAGCACCGCCTCTGGTGATCGTCGGCGCTGACTGCGCGCCCCGGATGCGCGGGGCCGGACGCCGGGCGGGCGTCATCCTCACGGGGCAGGACGCGGACGATCCGGCCGTCCTGCGGCTGGCCGTCGCCCTTGGCGCCGAGCGCGTGCTGGCCCTCCCCGACGGCGAGCGCTGGCTCGCGGACCGGATCGCCGATGCGGTCGAGGGCGTCGGGCCGCCGGCCTTGACGGTCGGCGTCATCGGCGGCTGCGGCGGCGCCGGAGCGAGCACCCTGGCCGGCGCGCTGGCCGTCACCGCGGCCCGTACGGGACGGCGCACGCTGCTCGTCGACGGTGACCCGCTGGGCGGTGGGCTGGACGTCCTGCTGGGCGGCGAGAAGGAAAAGGGCCTGCGCTGGCCCGCGTTCGCCGAATCACGGGGCCGGGTCGCCTGCGGAGCCCTGGCCGAGTCGCTCCCGCGGCTCCACTCGTTCCGGGTCCTCAGCTGGGACCGGGGCTCCGATGTCACCATCCCGCCCCCGGCCATGCGCGCGGTCATGGCCGCGGCGCGGCGGCGCGGCGGTGTCGTGGTCGTGGACCTGCCGCGCAGGGTCGACGCAGCGGTGGCGGAGGCCCTGGCCCAGGTGGACATGGGCCTGCTGCTCGTCCCTACGGAGCTGCGCGCGGTCGCGGCGGCGCAGCGGGTGGCCGCCGGGGTGCAGAAGGTGCTCGGTGATCTGCGCGTGGTGGCGCGCGGGGCTCCCGGACGGCATGGACACGGCCTGCCGCCGGACGAGATCGCCCGCCTCATGGAGCTGCCCTTGGCCGGTGAAGTGCCCTGGGAGGCCGGTCTGTTGGCCGATCTCTCGCGAGGGGTGCCACCGGGGGCGCAGGTGCGCGGGCCGCTGGCGCGGTTCTGCACGGCGTTCTGGGAGCGGTTGACGGAGAGCGGGGTCGACGGCGGCGGCCCGGCGTCTGTCGCGGGGGCGGGACCGGGCCGCGGGCCGGGGGAGAGCACGGAGTACGGGGCCGGTGTGAGGGAACCTGCTGTCGGCCGGGGCGGAGGCCGGGGATGAGCCACGGAACGGACCTGCTGGAGATGGTGCGCCGGCGGCTCGCCGAGGCCGGGGCGGAGCCGACGCCCGCCCGGGTGGCCGTGGCATTACGCGAGCAGGGGCGGCTGCTGGGCGATGCCGAAGTGCTGGGCGTGGTGGCCGCGTTGCGGTCCGAGATGGTGGGCAGCGGGCCGCTGGAGCCGCTGCTGGCCGCGCCCGATGTCACGGATGTCCTGGTCACCGCGCCGGACGAGGTGTGGGTGGACCGCGGTGGCGGGCTGGAGCGTACGGACGTCCGCTTCCGGGACGCGGCGGAGGTGCGCAGACTCGCCCAGCGGCTGGCGGCGGTGGCCGGCCGGCGGCTGGACGATGCCCGGCCATGGGTGGACGCCCGACTCCCGGACGGCACCCGGCTGCATGCCGTGTTGCCCCCGGTGGCCGTCGCCGGAACCTGTCTGTCCCTACGGGTGCTGCGGCCGCGGGCCTTCAGCCTCGCGGAGCTGGTGGCGGCCGGCACGGTCCCGCCGGGTGGCGACCGGCTGCTCCGGGCGCTACTGGCGGCCCGGCTGTCTTTCCTGATCAGTGGCGGTACGGGCAGCGGCAAGACCACTCTGCTCAGCACGCTGCTCGGCCTGGTCGGCCCCGCCGAGCGGATCGTCCTCGCCGAGGATTCGGCGGAGCTGCGGCCGGACCATCCCCATGTGGTGCGGCTGGAGAGCCGGCCCGCCAACCAGGAGGGCGTCGGCCGGGTGACGCTGCGGGACCTCGTACGGCAGGCGCTGCGGATGCGCCCGGACCGGCTGGTGGTCGGCGAGGTGCGCGGTGCCGAGGTGACGGACCTGCTGGCGGCTCTGAATACGGGCCATGAGGGCGGCTGCGGCACGGTCCATGCCAACGCCGCCTGCGATGTTCCCGCGCGCCTGGAGGCCCTCGGTTCGACGGCGGGCCTGGACCGTGCCGCGCTGCACAGCCAGCTGGCGGCCGCGCTCTCGGTCGTGCTGCATCTCGTACGCGACCGGATCGGGCGGCGCCGGATCGCCGAGGTCCATGTCCTGGAGCGGGACCGCGACGGCTTCGTGGTGACCGTCCCGGCCGCCGTCTGGGGCCCGGACGGGTTCCAAGAAGGGCGCGGCTGGGAGCGGTTGAGGCAGCTGTGTGAGCGGGGCGGGGGTGTGTCCGGATGAGTGTGGCCGGGGTGGCGCTGCTGGTCGCGGTGCTCTGCGCGGGCGCCGCCCTCCGGTCGGCCGGTGGCAGGCCGGACGACGTACGGCGGCGGGCCCGGGCGCTGCTCGGCGGGTGCGGAGCAGCGGACCCGGAAGGCGGATGGCCGGCCCGGCTGCGCGGCGAGGGGGTGCGGAAGTGGTGCGCGGGGCGGCTGGTCGAGGGGGACGCGGGGCGCCGCTGGAGGCTCGGCCGCAGGGGAGACATCGGGCAGGAGATCTGGTGTCTGCCGGCGGGGCTGGCGCTGGGGATGCTGGGCGAATCCGTGTTCCCGGTGGCCGCATCCGTGGTCACGGTGTTCCTCGTCCGCCGGTGGCTGGTCACCCGCGGCGCGGGGCGGGTGCGCGACCGGCAGGCCGCCGCGGTGATCGCGCTGTGCGCGGCCGTGGCGGGGGAGCTGCGGGCCGGGCGGCAGCCCGCGCAGGCCCTGCTCGCAGCGGGAGCGACCGGACTCGGTGCGTCGGGCTCGGCGGTGCTGGCGGCCGCGCGGTACGGCGGGGACGTCTCCCAGGCGCTGCGTGTGGCGGCGCGGCAGCCGGGGGCCGCGGGGCTGACCGGTATGGCCGCGTGCTGGCAGGTGGCCGTGGAGGGCGGCGCGGGACTGGCCGCGGGGCTGGAGCGGATCGCGGCCGGTCTCAGG
Source organism: Streptomyces sp. P9-2B-2 (assembly GCF_030406865.1). NCBI lineage: Bacteria > Bacillati > Actinomycetota > Actinomycetes > Kitasatosporales > Streptomycetaceae > Streptomyces > Streptomyces sp. P9-2B-2. The sequence goes on from NZ_CP129126.1 coordinate 4,985,782, forward strand.
GCGCAGCGGGATCAACGCGAGGAGCTGCAGGCCCAGTTGGCGGGCCCTCGGGCCACCGCGCTGATGCTGGCACTGCTGCCGGCGGCCGGGCTCCTGATGGGCAGCGCACTGGGCGCCGACCCACTGCGGGTGCTGCTGCACACCCCGGCCGGGTGGGGCTGCCTGGTGGTCGGCGGGCTACTGGAGTGGGGCGGGGTGGCCTGGACGGCCCGGATCGTCGCGGCCGCGGAAGGCGCGTAGGAGGGGATCGGTGTGAGTGCGGAAGTTGTCCACAGGGTGGGGATGGCGGTCACCGCCGTGGCGGCGGTGCTGTGCGCCCTCGCGCTGGTGCGGGAAGCACGCGACGGACGTGCCGTGCGGAGACGGCTCTCGGCGGTGTGGGCCGACGGACAGGACCGGAGAGGGAGGGCCGGGGCCGGGACCAGGTCGTCCGCCCGCGCCTGGTGGCGGCGGACAGCCACGGTCGCGAACGGCACGCCACGGAATGGCCGCCCGTTGGACTGGGCCGGGCCCCTGGGGGCGGCCGGACTCGTGTTCATCCTCGTCGGTGGCATGACGGGAGTCCTGGTGGGACTCGCCGTGGGCTACGGGGCGCATCGTCACCTGGTGCGGCAACGGGGTGCGGAGGCGGTCCGGTCGGCGGCCGCCGAGGTACGGGCGGAGCTGGCGCCGGCCGGCGATCTGCTGGCGGCCTGCCTCGCGGCCGGGGCCGGACCACGGGAATCGGCCGAGGCGGTGGGTCGGTCGCTCGACGGGCCGGTCGCCGAGCGGCTGCGCCAAATTGCGGCGGAACTGCGCCTGGGCGGTGAACCGGCGGTCGTGTGGCCACGGTTGGCCGCGCTCCCCGGTGCGGAAGGGCTGGCGCGCTGTATGGAGCGCGCCGGGATATCTGGGGTACCGGCCGTCGAGTCGGCGTCCCGGATCGCCGCCGAACTCCGGGCGGAGCAGGCCCGGACGGCGACCGCACAGGCCCGACGGGCCGGGGTGCTGGTCACCCTGCCGCTGTCGGCATGCTTCCTGCCGGCGTTCCTGACGCTCGGGGTCGCGCCTGTGCTGATCGGCCTGGCAGGCGGGTTGCTGGGACGTAACTGAGCGGCGGGCGGGCTGCGTTCGTGGGTCGGTGCACGGGGGGGGCACGGCGGGGTGAGTTGGCGAGTCGTGCTCTCAGAAGTCACTCATCAGAAGAAGCCATTCACCAGAGGTCAAAGATCAGTGGCCCTTCCTAGGGGCCGTTCAAAGGGGGTTCGAATGTTTCGGGGCGGAATGTTGCGACGGTGGTGGGCGAAGCTGCGCGCGGTCGCGGGCGACGACCGGGGGATGACCACGGCGGAGTACGCCGTCGGGACGCTCGCGGCGTGTGCCCTGGCCGCGGTGCTCTACAAGGTCGTGACGAGTGGACCGGTTCAGGCATTGCTGCGGTCGACGCTCGAGAGGGCGATCAATGTGCAGTTCTGACGGCGGTGCCCCGGGCCTGCGGGCTCGGGGCGTCCTGCGGACTCGCGACGCCGGTTTTGTGACGGCGGAGACGGCAGTGGTCATACCCGTCCTGGTGGCGGTGGTGATGGCGCTCATCTGGGGGTTGATGGCGGTCTGCGCCCGTATCGAGTGTGTGGACGCGGCGCGGGCCGGGGCGCGTGCCGCGGCGCGGTCGGAACCACGGGCGGCGGTGATCTCGGCGGCCCGGAGCGCGGCACCACGGGGCGCGCGGATCGCCCTGGCACGGGAGGGCGCTCTGGTGCGTGTGCGGGTCGCGGCCGAGCTGCCCGGCGTATGGCGGCTGACGGCGCAGGTCACGGGGGAGGCGGTGGCTCTTGCGGAAGAGACGGTACGGCGATGAGGGCTCGGCGACGGTCTGGACGGTCTTCGCCGTGGCGGCGCTCTGCGCGGTCTTCGTGGCCCTGGTCGGCGTGGGCCAGGCCGTTGCGGCGCGGCACCGGGCGGGTGGCGCCGCGGACCTGGCTGCGCTGGCCGCCGCGGATCAGGCCCTTCAGGGCCCGGCCGTGGCCTGTGCGGCGGCCCGCCGGGTGGCGGCCGCGCAGCACACCCGCCTGGTGCGCTGCGCGGTGACCGGGCAGATCGCCGATGTCTCGGCCGAGGCGGGCAGCCGCCCGTTCACCGCGCAGGTACGGGCACGGGCGGGACCACCGGGGCCCGGCGACCCGGCGCTGCCCCGAGCCGAACCGGCTCCGGCCACCACGGCCCGCGCCCGGGCCACACCAGCGCCCCACCTACGCCCCCTGCCGCGCCCCCCGCAGCAGCTCGCTCAGCAACCGGATGGCTCCGCGCTTGTGGAGCGGGTCGTTGCCGTTGCCGCACTTGGGGGACTGGATGCAGGAAGGGCAGCCGGCCTCGCATTCGCAGGAGGCGATGGCGTGGCGGGTGGCGGTGAGCCAGTCGGCGGCCGTGTGGAAGGCGCGTTCGGCGAATCCGGCGCCGCCCGGGTGGCCGTCGTAGACGAAGACGGTCGGCAGCAGGGTGTCCGGGTGGAGCGGCACGGAGACGCCGCCGATGTCCCAGCGGTCGCAGGTGGCGAAGAGCGGCAGCATGCCGATGGAGGCGTGTTCCGCGGCGTGCAGGGCGCCGCCCAGCTGCTCGGGATTGACGCGGGCGGCGTCGAGTTGGTCCTCGGTGACGGTCCACCACACCGCGCGGGTGCGCAGCGTACGGGGCGGCAGATCGAGCTTGGTCTCACCGAGGACCTCGCCGGTGATCAGCTTGCGGCGCAGGAAGGAGACGACCTGGTTGGTGACCTCGACGGACCCGAAGCACAACCGGGCGTCGCCCCAGGGGATCTCGGTGTCGGTCTCCAGGATGCTGATCGCGGTGGTGTCCCGGGCGGTCGTGGAATAGGGCGGGGCGGCCTCCTCGACGAGCGCCACGTCGTCGGCGAGATCGAGCTGCTGCACGACATAGGTACGGCCCTGGTGGAGGTGCACCGCGCCGTCATGGACGGTGGTGTGCGCGGCGGCGGCGTCCACGGTGCCCAGCAGTCGCCCCGTACCGGCCTCCACGATCTGCACCGGCGAGCCGCCCTGCCCGCGGATGTCGGTGAGGTCGGCGGCGCGCTCGCGGCGCGTCCAGTGCCAGGCCTTGGCCCGCCGGCGCAGCAGATTCGCGGCCTCCAGCTGCGGCATCAGCCCGCCGGCCGTGGGCCCGAAGAGCGGGAAGTCGGATGCGGTGAGCGGGAGTTCGGCGGCGGCCGCGCACAGGTGCGGGGCGAGCACGTACGGGTTGTCGGGGTCCAGGACGGTGGACTCGACGGGCTGGTCGAAGAGCGCCTCGGGATGGTGGACGAGATAGGTGTCCAGCGGGTCGTCGCGGGCCACGAGCACGGCGAGCGCGCCCTGCCCGGAGCGGCCCGCCCGGCCGGCCTGCTGCCACAACGACGCCCGGGTCCCTGGATATCCGGCGATGACCACGGCGTCCAGACCGGAGACGTCCACACCCAGTTCGAGCGCGGTGGTGGCGGCCAGGCCGAGCAGCTCACCGCTGTGCAGGGCACGTTCCAGGGCGCGGCGTTCCTCGGGCAGGTAGCCGCCCCGGTAGGCGGCGACCCGGCCGGGCAGCGAGCGGTCCACCTCCGCGAGCCGCTCCTGCGCGATGAGGGCGATCAGTTCGGCGCCGCGCCGGGAGCGGACGAAGGCGACGGTGCGTACGCCCTGGACGGCGAGATCGGTGAGCAGATCCGCGCTCTCGGCGGTGGCGGTCCGGCGGACCGGGGCGCCCTGCTCGCCGTGGAGTTCGGTCAGCGGCGGCTCCCACAGCGCGAAGACCAACTCGCCGCGCGGCGAGGTGTCCTCGGTGATCTCCACCACGGGCAGCCCGGTGAGCCGGGTCGCGGCCTGGCCCGGCTCCGCGGCCGTGGCGGAGGCGAGCAGAAAGACCGGTTCGGAGCCGTATCGCGCGCAGATACGGCGCAGTCGGCGGACGACCTGCGCGACATGGGAGCCGAAAACGCCGCGGTAGCTGTGGCATTCATCGATGACGACATAGCGCAGCGCCCGCAGGAAGGAGGACCAGCGGGGGTGCGACGGCAGGATGCCGCGATGCAGCATGTCGGGGTTGGTCAGGACGTAGTTGCCGTATTGGCGGACCCATTCGCGCTCCTCGACGGGGGTGTCGCCGTCGTAGACCGCCGGCCGGACGGCGGTGCCCAGCGGGGCGGCCAGTTCACGGACGGCGCGCCGCTGATCGGCCGCCAGCGCCTTCGTGGGGGCCAGATACAGGGCCGTGGCCCCTCTCCCGTTCGGGGCCTCGGAGCCGTCCAGGAGCGTGGAGAGGACCGGCGCCAGATACGCCAGGGACTTCCCCGAGGCGGTGCCGGTGGCGACGACGACCGATTCGCCGCGCAGTGCGTGTTCGGACGTCCGTGCCTGGTGGGCCCAGGGGCGCTCGATTCCGGCTGAGCGGATGGCAGCGATCACTTCCGGCCGGATCTGTTCCGGCCAGTCGGCATGGCGGCCGATGCGCGGGGGCAAGTGCTCCGTATGAGTGATGCGCGCAGCGCGGGTCGCGCCCCGGGCGAGACGTTCGAGAATCATGCCTGGGGACGTGCGTGCGCCCGCATCCGGCGGGAGTGGAATGGAGGCCATCGGCACCGAGTGTGTCACCGGAGTGACGGACAATGCTGAAAGGGCGTCGTGCACGCCCGCTGGTAAGTGATTGAATGCCATGGCGGCTGCCAGATCCGCCCCTACCTTCGGTGGGGAGGCCCCAGGGGGGCGACCGCTCGATAGCAAGGTGCTGGAGGATCCGTGGACCTGTCCCTGTCGACCCGGACCGTTGGCGACCGTACGGTCGTCGAGGTCGGTGGCGAGATTGATGTATACACCGCGCCCAAGCTGCGGGAGCAGCTGGTCGAGCTTGTGAACGACGGAAGCTACCACCTCGTGGTGGACATGGAACGTGTCGACTTCCTGGACTCCACTGGGCTCGGCGTGCTGGTCGGCGGGCTCAAGCGGGTGCGTGCCCATGAGGGCTCGCTGCGCCTGGTCTGCAACCAGGAGCGCATTCTCAAGATCTTCCGTATCACCGGACTGACCAAGGTGTTCCCGATTCACACCTCGGTCGAGGAAGCCGTCTCAGCGACTGACTGACGGTCTTGCCGGTCCCCCGCGCCACCAGGCGCGGGGGAGGAAGAAGTGGGGGGTACCGGACGGAGGTCCGGCCCCCTGCGTCGCACGCCCGCATATCGAGGGGGATGGCATGGCCACCGTCGAACTTCGCTTCAGCGCCCTTCCCGAGCATGTCCGCACCGCGCGTCTGGTCGCGGCTGCTGTGGCACGGCGCGCGGGAGTGGACGAGGCCGTGCTGGACGAGGTGCGGCTCGCCGTCGGTGAGGCGTGCAGCCGGGCCGTGGGCCTGCACGAGAGCCATGACATCACCTCGCCGGTCCGGGTCCTGCTGATCGAGGACGAGAAGAAGTTCTCGATCGAGGTGGGCGACGGGGTGACCGGCGACTCCGGTACGGCGCGGGGTGCCGACGAGGCCGAGGGCGTCGCGGAGAGCGACGCCGAGGGCGAGGACGAAATGGGCCTCGCCGTGATCAGCGGGCTGGTCGACGATGTCGAGGTCACCGCCGGCAAGGACGGCGGGCTGATCCGCATGACCTGGCCCACGACGACGGCCGCGGTTCTGCCGTAGGGCTTCGATCCGACGGCCCCTTCAGCGGGATGTCTCCGAGCCGCGCTGTCCGTAGGTGACGCGGCACGAACCGTCACGTCCACCGGCCCACAGTTCTTCCACTCATTCACCCATCCACGCGCCGAAGGCCCCGAGGGCGATGGCGGCGAGGGCAGCGGTTGTGGCGGGCCCGCTCCACGAGGGTGATGTCCCCGGCCACGAGATCGCCGGAGAGGCGCCCATACGGCCCTCTGCCGCCCTCAGACCCCATGCTGCCGCCGGTCCCGGCCCCTGAGGTCCCCCGATGGCTCCGGCCCGGTGAGGGCTCCGCCCCCGTTCGCCTGAGGCGCTGGGACGCTGCCGACCCTGCGCCCCGCCCCGGACCGCCCCGGCGCACCCTCGGGCCGCTCTCGCAGCCCCACCGGACCGCCCCCGCGCCCTGCCCGGACCGCCCGGCGCGCCCATCCCCAGACCGCCCCGGCGCACTCCCGGACCGCCTCGCACGCCTCGCACGCCGCGCCACAGCCTCCCCCGCGCCCCCGCCACAGCCTCCCCCTCACCACCTCATCCCGGTCATCGCTCCCGTCGCATGCGTTGCGATCCGGACTCGATCTGACGGTGCTTCATGGGGTGCCGGGGAGGGGGTCGCGCGGCCCGGGTCACCCGTTCGGCCGTAGTGGGGTGGATCAATTCTCTCCGGTGTCACGCGCACCTCAATCGGCCCAGTCGTCGAGGCGGCGTCCTTGAGCAGCGGCGATCAGTGGGCGGTCCATAGGCGATCAGTACGACAGAGAGATCATCGGGCAGTGGTCAGCGAATTCGTGGCTTTCCTTCGTCCGGGCGAATTCCGTACCGCGTCGGCCTTTTGATCTTCGCCGCTCACGGCGAATTCCCTTTGACGCGTACTGTTTTGATCAACCGCGGCTCCCTACAATCCGTCCACATCTTGCTCAGGACGCCTGAGCGTGCTTCCGCGCGCCCATGTGCCAAACGTCAAGGAGGACGAATGGCGGGGCCTTACACCCCTCAGTTGCTTGACACCCCCACTTTTCTGGCCGGGCCGTCACTTACGGCGGGCAACCGCGGCATCGTGCTGGTGATCGCCGTGGTCGCCCTGGCGGCGCTGGCTGTCGCGGCGGTGCTGGTCCGCCAAGTGCTCGCGGCCGGTGAGGGAACCGACAGTATGAAGAAGATCGCGGCGGCCGTGCAGGAAGGCGCAAATGCCTACCTGGCCCGGCAGTTGCGGACCCTCGGCGTATTCGCCGTCGTGGTGTTCTTCCTGCTCATGCTGCTGCCTGCGGAGAATTGGACGCAGCGCGCCGGACGCAGCGCCTTCTTCTTGATCGGCGCCGGATTCTCGGCGGCCACCGGCTATATCGGCATGTGGCTCGCCGTACGCAGCAATGTGCGCGTCGCGGCGGCCGCCCGGGAAGCCACTCCGGCCGAGGGCGAAACCAAGGAAAAGGATCTTACGGCCGTCTCGCACAAGGCGATGAAGATCGCTTTCCGTACGGGTGGCGTCGTCGGAATGTTCACCGTGGGGCTGGGACTGCTCGGTGCCTCCTGCGTGGTGCTCGTGTACGCGGTCGACGCGCCCAAGGTGCTGGAGGGCTTCGGTCTCGGCGCCGCGCTGATCGCGATGTTCATGAGGGTCGGCGGCGGCATCTTCACCAAGGCCGCGGACGTCGGCGCCGACCTCGTCGGCAAGGTCGAGCAGGGCATCCCCGAGGACGACCCGCGCAACGCCGCGACCATCGCGGACAACGTGGGCGACAACGTCGGTGACTGCGCCGGTATGGCCGCCGACCTCTTCGAGTCGTACGCGGTCACCCTGGTCGCCGCGCTCATCCTGGGCATGGCGGCCTTCGGCGACGCCGGGCTCGCCTTCCCGCTGCTGGTCCCGGCCATCGGTGTGCTCACCGCGATGATCGGCATCTTCGTGGTCGCGCCCCGGCGCAGCGACCGCAGCGGCATGACGGCCATCAACCGCGGCTTCTTCATCTCCGCGGGCATCTCGCTGGTCCTGGTGGCCGTCGCGGTGTTCACCTACCTGCCGTCCAGCTACCAGGGCCTGAAGGGCGTCACCGACGTCGAGATCCTGAGCCGCGCCGGCGACCCGCGGATGCTGGCGCTGGTGGCGGTCGCCATCGGCATCGTGCTGGCCGCGCTGATCCAGCAGCTGACCGGCTACTTCACCGAGACCAACCGGCGGCCCGTGCGGGACATCGGGAAGACCTCGCTGACCGGCCCGGCCACCGTCATCCTCTCCGGTATCTCGATCGGCCTGGAGTCGGCCGTCTACTCGGCGGTGCTGATCGGCCTGGCCGTCTACGGAGCGTTCCTGCTGGGCGGCGCCTCCATCATGCTGGCGCTGTTCGCGGTGGCGCTGGCCGGCACCGGCCTGCTGACCACTGTCGGCGTGATCGTGGCGATGGACACCTTCGGCCCGGTCTCCGACAACGCGCAGGGCATCGCCGAGATGTCCGGTGATGTCACCGGTGCCGGCGCGAAGGTGCTGACCGACCTGGACGCGGTCGGCAACACGACCAAGGCCATCACCAAGGGCATCGCCATCGCGACGGCCGTATTGGCCGCGGCCGCGCTCTTCGGCTCGTACCGGGACGCGATCGCCACCGCCGTACGGGGCGTCGGCAGCGCCGCCACCGGCATGGGGCTCAGCCTGGACATCTCGCAGCCCAACAACCTGGTCGGGCTGATCCTCGGCGCCTCGGTCGTCTTCCTGTTCTCCGGGCTGGCGATCAACGCGGTGTCGCGGTCGGCGGGAGCGGTGGTCTTCGAGGTGCGTCGGCAGTTCCGGGAGCACCCCGGGATCATGGACTACAGCGAGAAGCCCGAGTACGGGCGGGTCGTGGACATCTGCACCAAGGACGCGCTGCGTGAGCTGGCCACTCCCGGGCTGCTGGCCGTGCTCACCCCGATCGCGGTCGGCTTCTCGCTCGGCGTCGGCGCGCTCGGCTCGTTCCTGGCGGGTGCGATCGGCACCGGCACGCTGATGGCGGTCTTCCTCGCCAACTCCGGTGGCGCGTGGGACAACGCCAAGAAGCTGGTCGAGGACGGGCACCACGGCGGCAAGGGCAGCGAGGCGCATGCCGCGACGGTCATCGGTGACACCGTCGGCGATCCGTTCAAGGACACCGCGGGACCGGCGATCAATCCGCTGCTGAAGGTCATGAACCTGGTGGCGCTGCTGATCGCCCCCGCGGTGGTCCAGTTCTCCTACGGCCAGGACAAGAGCACGGGTGTCCGGCTCGTGGTCGCGCTGCTGGCGATCGCCGTCATCGTCGGTGCGGTCTACGTCTCGAAGCGGCGTGGAATCGCCGTGGGTGACGAAGACAACTCCGAAGATCCGGAAAGCATCGCCAAGTCGGCCAAGACGGCAGTGGCTTCCTAGCCGTCGAGGAGCACCAACAGGGCGCGCGGACCGCTCAACTGGGCGGGTGGACGGCGTATTTTGCAGACGCCGGCCACCCGCCTTCCGTGTGCCCGGGTGGCCCTGCGGTCCTTGGTGCAAATGGCTGCAATGAGGGCAGGGCGGGATGCCCGACCGGTGGGCGAGGCCCTTTCGGCGTGTATGTTCCGGGGCCGAGAGCCATGGAAGGGACCAATCCGGTGAACAAGAAGCTTGTGGCTGCACTGTCCGGCGGTGCCGCACTGGTGCTCGCGCTGACCGGTTGCAGCGACGACAGCAACAAAAAGCTCAATGACTGGGCGAAGAGTTTCTGCGACCCTGCGCAGGCTCAGTTCAAGAAGATCCAGGACGCCAACGGCGCCATGCAGACGGCCGATAACGGCAGCACGGACTCCAAGAAGGTCCAGCAGACCGACTCGGCCGCCTTCGAGAAGATTTCCGGCGCCTACGCCTCGCTGGCCAAGTCCCTGGAGAAGGCCGGGCCGCCGCCGACCGAACAGGGCAAGCAGGCCCAGCAGAACGCCGTCAAGGAGCTCAACTCGCTCTCCAAGGGCTACGCGGACCTCCAGAAGCAGGTCGACAGCCTCGACACCTCGGACAAGCTGAAGTTCGCGGACGGTCTGCGCGACCTGTCCAACGGCATCAACAAGCTCAACAAGCAGAGCGAGGCCGCCTTCAAGAACCTGGAGGCCGGTGACGTCGGTACGGCGATGGCCGCCCAGAAGGGGTGTCAGAACCCCGCCGCGTCCGGTTCCCCGGCGCCGACACAGTCCAAGAAGTCGTAACGGCCACGGGAGTCGGACGGGCCGGGAAGCCGCGGACCGGCACCGGCTCCGACGGCCCGGCGACGCGCCCGGAGCGGGCGTGGCGCCGGGCCGTCGCCGTTTGTCAGTGGCAGGGCCGACAATGGTGGGCGTGAGTACGCACCTCCCCACCGCAGATGCCCAGGACCCCGAGAGCCACGCCCGTACCGCCCGGCTGCGCGCGGCGCTGCTGGCCGCCGCCTTCACCGCCGACGGGCTGCTGGAGCTGCTCGGCGCGCCCGCCTATGCCGCGCTGGCGCGCAGCGAGACCGTCCCCGCCCTGCGGGCGACCCGCGGTGACAGCCCGCTGGAGACCCTGGTGCGGCTGTTCCTGCTCCAGCGCCCGGTGGAGCGGCGGCGCGCACAGGCCGCGCTGCCGGTCGCGGACTGCCTCGCCGACGGCTGGCTGGTGCAGGACGGCGACGAGCTGCGCGCCAGTGTGGACGTGCGGCCGTACGGCGGCCCCGAGGGGCAGGACTGGTGGATCGTCTCCGACCTGGGCTGTGCGGTCGGCGGGGCCGGCGGTATCCGGGGCGTCGGGGAGGCGGACCGCGCGGAGCTGGTGCTCGGCGTCGGCGGGGCGTCCACGACCCTGGCCGGGCTCACCGTGCGCCGCCCGGTCGGCAAGGCGCTCGACCTCGGCACCGGCTCCGGCATCCAGGCGCTGCACGCCGCCCAGCACGCCACCCGCGTCACGGCCACCGACCTCAACCCCCGGGCGCTGCGGATCACCGCGCTGACGCTGGCGCTCTCCGGGGCGGAGGCGGCGGATCTGCGGGAGGGCTCGCTGTTCGAGCCGGCCGGTGACGAGACGTACGACCTGATCGTGTCCAACCCGCCGTTCGTCATCTCCCCGGGCGCCCGCCTCACCTACCGGGACGGCGGCATGGGCGGCGACGACCTGTGCCGGACGCTGGTCCAGCAGTCCGCCGCGTATCTCAACGACGGCGGCTACTGCCAGCTGCTGGCCAATTGGCAGCATGTGGCGGGCGAGGAGTGGCAGGACCGGCTGCGGTCCTGGGTGCCGCGCGGCTGTGACGCCTGGATCGTGCAGCGCGAGGTGCAGGACATCACCCAGTACGCCGAGCTGTGGCTGCGCGACGCGGGCGACCACCGGGCGGGCGACGAGGCGTACGCCGCGCGGTACGACGCCTGGCTCGACGAGTTCGAGGCGCGCGGGACCAAGGCCATCGGCTTCGGCTGGATCACGCTGCGCAAGTCCGGTTCGGAGAACTCCTCCATCACCGTCGAGGAATGGCCGCATCCGGTCGAGCAGCCGCTGGGGGAGACGGTCGTGGCGCACTTCGAGCGCCAGGACTATCTGCGGTCCACGGACGACGCGGCGCTGCTGGCCGCTCATTTCCGGCTCGCCGATGGGGTGGTCCAGGAGCAGGTCGGGCTGCCCGGGGCGGAGGACCCGGAGCATGTGGTGCTGCGTCAGAACCGCGGTATGCGGCGCGCCACGAAGGTGGACACGGTCGGCGCGGGCTTCGCCGGGGTGTGCGACGGCACCCTGCCCGCCGGGCGGATTCTGGACGCCATCGCCCAACTCGTCGGCGAGGACCCGGTCCTGCTGCGGGACCGTACCCCGGCCTCGATCCGGATGCTGGTCGAGCAGGGGTTCCTGGAGCCGGTGGCCGCGGGCGGCTGATGCGGGCGGTTGATGTGGACCGTTGACGTGGACGGCTGATGCGGACGGGGGAGCGGCCGACGACATACCGGCGTCGTTCATCCGGCGTTCGCCGGGATGCCGCCCCGGGGTGCCACGCTGCGCGCATGGAGAGTGGACCCGAGGCATTCGCCGGTGTGGCGTTCGCGCTGTTCGGCGCCGGACTTCTGGTGTGGACGGGCGTGTGCGCGCGGACCGGTTCCCCGGTCGCCGACGGTGTCAGCCGTCCGGTCGCCACGGTGACGGCGCTGCTGTCCGGGCTGGTGTTCCTGGCCACCGGCTGCTGGCTGCTGATGGCGTTGTAGCCGCCCGCGTCACCCCGTCGTCCTGCCGCCCGCCCGTTCGGCACCCTGGTGACGGGACGGCGTCCTCAACTGCCGTCGGAAGGCGTTCCGTTCACTTCCGGCCAGTTCTGTCATAAATGGCCGGTGTGTGCCGGTACGCGGGAACTTTCCGGTGCCATCAGGGCATCTCCCTCAGTGAAGGTCACCAACAGGCCGGTCGGCCCACGGGCCGGCCCCCTCAGGGAGGAACCCCAATGAACCGTGCACTCCGCTACGCCACCGTCGGCGCCATCGCCGTCTCCCTGCTCGCCGGCGGCTCGGCCGCGGCCTTCGCCGCGCCGCAGGACCTGCACACGTCCGCGCCGACCGTGGCTACCGCTCCGGCCGCCGCCTCCCTGACGGCCAAGGCCAGTGCGACGACGGTCAAGGCGTGGGAGCAGTTCCGCATCACCGGCGTGGCCAAGGGCATCAAGGCCGGCACCAAGCTCACCGTCCAGCAGAAGCAGGGCACGAAGTGGGTCTCGCTGCCCGCGCAGACGCCGGTCAACTCCAGCGGTGCGTACGCGGTGCGGGTCAAGCTCGGCCTCAAGGGCGTCAACCAGCTCCGCATGGCCACCGGCAGCACCGTCTCGCCGGTGGTCTCGGTCACCGTTCGCTGAGGCTCTGACGCGTCGAGTTGCTGACGCGTTGAGGTGCTGACGCGTCGAGGCGGTGACGCCCTGACGCGGCGCACGGACGCCTGACGGTCCGGACCGAGGCCGGACCGTCAGGCAGCCCCGTGGCGCGTCGTCTAGCCCACGAGATTGCGGGCCAGCATCCACACCGCGGCGATGCCGAGCACCACGGCGTTGCCGCGGCCCGACAGCCGGGGCCGGTACACCCGGCCGCGGAGGCCGGCGACCAGCCAGCGCACGACGGCGTACGCCACGACCGGCCCGCCCAGCGTCAGCAGCACGGCGTTGTCGTGAAAGGCCGTCACGACCTCGCCGTGCATCAGGTCGTACGCCATCCGGGTCCCGCCGCACAGCGGGCACAGCAGCCCGGTGATCCATTTGAACGGGCAGGGGATCAGCAGCTGCCCCGGCTGGTGCGGATCGGTGTGCCAGAGATAGACGGCGGCCGCCGCGCCGGGGCCGAGCGTGAGCGCCGCCCGGCGGAGGGTGCGCCTCCGGACCGCCGCCCCGGTGGGGCCCACGGGCTCGGCGGGACCCCAGGACTCCCCGGTGCTCACACGCTCAGCGACCGGGCGTAGTTGACCTGGTTGAGCACGAACATCACCTGCTCGCGGGACTGCACCGGGATCATCGTGGCGTGGTGCCGGCCGCCGCTGTTCACGGTGACCTGGACGAACCCGGTCGTCACCCGCTCCTTCATCAGGAGGAAGAGCAGCCCCAGCAGACAGAAGAGGAAGAAGACGATGGCGAGCACGACCGCGTGCGCCGGAATCTTCTCCTCCGTCCGCGACATGTCGGTCGCCGTCCACACCGCGCCCCGGAGCGGCATCGGCCCGGCGGGCGTCATGACCGTGTCGCCGGTCACCGCGATATCGCCGAGCGACAGCGCCATCCCGCCGGGCTGGGCCCCGGGCTGGAAGCCGACGGGCGCCGGCTGCTGCGGCATGCCCGGCGGGAAACCGGGCGGGGGCGTCGGCTGGGCGCCGGCCTGGGGAAAGCCGTAACCGGGCTGCGGCTGCGCGGGCGTCTGGGGATAGCCGTAGCCGGGCTCCCCTGGGTGGCCGCCCTGCGGATAGCCGTAGCCGGGGTCGGCGGGCTGAGCGCTCTCCGGTGTGGCGTAAGGGTTCTGACCGGGCTGGCCGGGCGGCTGTTCCGGAGGAGGTCCGGGGTGCTGGTTGGCCATGGGTGGTGATCCCCCCGAGTGTGCGTGACGACGGCAGTACCCGGCTCGAACGGCGAGCCGTGCCGTGTCCATCCTGCCAGCCCGCTCACGTGCTGTATCAAGGCAATGACGGCATCCGGCGCCGCCTTGTGACAGTCGCCGGCCGGCGGACGGTGCGGTGTGCGGCCCCGGGCGAGCGATGAACCGTCGGGGGTCCGTCACTGTGTGAGATCACCGAAGGTGCCGGGGCTGCGGCGCGCGGGGAACGGCCGGTGTGGACACCGGGGAGCAGGACGGCCCCGTCATGATCCATAGGACCGCCCCCTGGGCCCGTGGCGGGCGCCTGATGCGGTCCGGGCGGCATGAAGGCATGTAGTCGGGTTACCGTTCGAGTGGCGTTGCGGGGTTTTTCCGTTTGACACGGGGCCGGGAGGTACCGTCACACTCCGCAGCGTCAAGCGTCACCGCAGTGCGACCCGGCGTCCGGCCGGGGAGCAGTCCCAGCGTCGACCGGAGAGAAGAGCGAAGTTGTCCCCGACCAGCGAGACCACAGACGGCGGCCGCCGCCGACTCGTCATCGTCGAGTCGCCCGCCAAGGCGAAGACGATCAAGGGCTACCTCGGCCCTGGCTACGTGGTCGAGGCCAGCGTCGGACACATCCGCGACCTGCCGAACGGCGCCGCAGAGGTCCCGGCGAAGTACAAGGGCGAGCCCTGGGCCCGGCTCGGCGTGAATGTCGACGCCGAATTCCAGCCGATCTACGTCGTCAACAGTGACAAGAAGGACCAGGTCAAGAAGCTCAAGGAGCTGCTGGCCGAGTCCGATGAGCTCTACCTCGCCACAGATGAGGACCGCGAGGGCGAGGCCATCGCCTGGCACCTCCAGGAGATCCTCAAGCCCAAGGTCCCCGTCCACCGGATGGTCTTCCACGAGATCACCAAGGACGCGATCCGCGAGGCCGTCGCCAATCCGCGCGATCTGAACCAGAAGCTGGTCGACGCCCAGGAGACCCGCCGCATCCTCGACCGCCTCTACGGCTACGAGGTCTCGCCGGTCCTGTGGAAGAAGGTCATGCCGCGGCTGTCGGCCGGCCGGGTGCAGTCCGTCGCGACCCGTCTCGTCGTCGAGCGGGAGCGCGAGCGCATCGCCTTCCGCTCCGCCGAGTACTGGGACCTGACCGGCACCTTCTCCACCGGCCGGGCCGGGGACGCCAGCGACCCCTCGACGCTGACCGCCCGCCTGAACACCGTCGACGGCCGCCGTATCGCCCAGGGCCGGGACTTCGGCTCCAACGGGCAGCTCAAGAACGATGTGCTCCATCTGGACGAGGCGAACGCCCGCGCGCTCGCCGCCGCCCTGGAGAACACCGACTTCGCGGTGCGCTCGGTCGAGTCCAAGCCCTACCGCCGCTCGCCGTACGCCCCGTTCCGTACGACCACCCTCCAGCAGGAGGCCAGCCGCAAGCTCGGCTTCGGCGCCAAGGCCACCATGCAGGTGGCGCAGAAGCTGTACGAGAACGGCTTCATCACCTATATGCGTACGGACTCCACCACGCTCTCGGACACCGCGATCGCCGCGGCCCGGGCGCAGGTGACGCATCTGTACGGCGCGAACTACCTGCCGGACAAGCCGCGCACCTACGCCGGCAAGGTCAAGAACGCCCAGGAGGCGCACGAGGCGATCCGCCCGTCCGGCGACCGCTTCCGCACCCCGGCCGAGACGGGGCTGACCGGCGACCAGTTCCGGCTCTACGAGCTGATCTGGAAGCGGACCGTCGCCTCCCAGATGAAGGACGCGACCGGTAACTCCGTCACGGTCAAGATCGGTGGCCGGGCCAGCGACGGCCGGGACGCCGAGTTCAGCGCGTCCGGCAAGACCATCACCTTCCACGGCTTCCTGAAGGCCTATGTGGAGGGCGCCGACGACCCCAACGCCGAGCTCGACGACCGCGAGCGCCGGCTGCCGCAGGTCGCCGAGGGCGACGCGCTGGCCGCGCGGGAGATCACCGCCGACGGGCACGCCACCAAGCCGCCCGCCCGCTACACCGAGGCCACGCTGGTCAAGGAGCTGGAAGAGCGCGAGATCGGCCGCCCGTCGACCTACGCGTCGATCATCGGCACGATCCTCGACCGCGGCTATGTCTTCAAGAAGGGCACCGCGCTGGTCCCCTCCTTCCTGTCCTTCGCGGTGGTCAACCTCCTGGAGAAGCACTTCGGCCGGCTGGTCGACTACAGCTTCACCGCCAAGATGGAGGACGACCTCGACCGCATCGCCCGTGGTGAGGCGCAGTCCGTGCCGTGGCTGCGGCGCTTCTACTTCGGCGAGGGCCACGGCGAGGGCGGTGCCGCGGACGCCGGCAACGGCGACGGCGACCACCTCGGCGGGCTCAAGGAACTGGTCGAGGACCTCGGCGCGATCGACGCCCGGGAGATCTCGTCCTTCCCGGTCAGCGACGACATCAAGCTGCGGGTCGGCCGCTACGGCCCGTATGTGGAGCGCGGTGAGAAGGATGCCGAGGGCCACCAGCGCGCCGACGTGCCCGACGACCTGGCGCCCGACGAGCTGACCGTGGAGTACGCGGAGGAGCTGCTCGCCAAGCCGAGCGGCGACTTCGAGCTGGGCATGGACCCGGCCAGCGGCCACCAGATCGTCGCCAAGGACGGCCGCTACGGCCCGTACGTCACCGAGATCCTGCCCGAGGGCACCCCGAAGACCGGCAAGAACGCGGTCAAGCCGCGCACCGCCTCGCTCTTCAAGTCGATGGCCCTGGACACGGTGACGCTGGCGGACGCGCTCAAGCTGATGTCGCTGCCGCGCGTCGTCGGCAAGGACCCCGAGGGCGTGGAGATCACCGCGCAGAACGGCCGCTACGGCCCGTATCTGAAGAAGGGCACCGACTCGCGCTCCCTGGAGACCGAGGATCAGCTCTTCTCGATCACCGTCGAGGAGGCGCTGGCGATCTACGCCCAGCCCAAGCAGCGCGGGCGGGCCGCCGCCAAGCCGCCGCTGAAGGAGCTGGGTACGGACCCGGTGAGCGGTAAGCCGGTGGTGGTCAAGGACGGCCGCTTCGGTGCGTATGTCACCGACGGCGAGACCAACGCGACGCTGCGGCGCGACGACGACGTCGAGACGGTCACCGCCGAGCGGGGCTACGAGCTGCTGGCGGAGAAGCGCGCCAAGGGGCCGGCGAAGAAGACCGCGAAGAAGGCGCCGGCCAAGAAGGCGCCGGCGAAGAAGACGGCGGCGAAGAAGACGGCGGCGAAGAAGACGGCGGCGAAGAAGACCACCGCGAAGAAGACGGCCGCCAAGAAGACCGCGGCGAAGAAGACGACCACGGCGAAGAAGACCACCGCCAAGAAGGCCACCGCGAAGACGGCGGCGAAGAAGACGGCGGCGTCGGCCGAGGACTGAGGCGGCACCGCCGGCCCCGGCCGGCGGAACCGCAGGACAAGGGCGGGCAAGGCGGACACGTTCCGTCGTGCCCGCCCATTTGTTCGGGCAGGCGCTCGACGCCCCGCACCGTATCGATAGGCTGGCGAGATGACGCGTGCCGAGCAGCCAACGGTCGTGACCCCCACTTCAGGCGCCCTAGCGGCGGATTCCCGCGAGCGCGCCGTGCGAGCCCTGCTCCGCTTCCCCCCACTGAAGCGGCTGTGGAGCGCCCAATTTGTCGGGGGCATCGGCGATGCCCTGTCCATGCTTGTCCTCGTACTGCTCGCCCTACAGGCGGCGCTGTACGTCCCCCTGGGCGGCGAGGCCGCCTTCGGCGGCGGTTATCGGGGAGCCGCCCTCGCGGTCACCGCGGTCTTCGCGGCCCGGATGCTGGCGATGCTGCTCTTCGGAGCCGTTCTGCTGGGCCCGCTGTCCGCGCTGACCTCCCCCGCTGCTCGACGCGCGGGGGGACCCCCATCCGCCGGACCACTGGACCGGCGCTGGACGATGATCGGCGCGGATGTGCTGCGGCTCGCGCTGCTGGTCATCGCCCCCCTCTGGCTCGGCTGGACGCCGGACAACGCGCTGGCCTGGCTCCTGGTCACGGTCTTCGTCACCGGCGTCGCCGAACGCTTCTGGACCGTCGCGCGGGAGAGCGCCGCACCCGGGCTGCTGCCCACCCCGCCCCCCGATGGCGCCACGGTCCGCCCGCTGCCCGACAACATGGACGCCCTGCGCCGCCTCTCGCTGCGCACCAGCTTCGTCTCGCTGCCGATCGCGGCCGCCGCCCTGGTGGTCGTCACGCTCGTCAGCAAGCTGCTGGGCACCGGCATCGACTGGTTCCGCCTCCACCAGGCCGCGCTCGGCTCCTATGTGGCCGCCGGGCTCTTCGCAGCCTCCGTATCGATCCTCTACTTCATCGAGTTCCCCGGTGTGCCGACGCCGCGGCCGCGCTCCCCTCTGGAGGGACTGCGCCGCCCCAAGGCCGCAGCAGCGGCCGCCGGACAGCCGGCCCAGGGCGAGAAGGCGGAGAACGGCACCGCCCGTACGGCCGCCGACAAGGGCCGCACGGGCGCGATCCCGCTGCTGGTGGCCGCCTGTGCCGCGGTGGCCGCGGCCCTCGCCGCCGCCGTCTCGCTCGCCGTCCTGCACGGCTACGACCTGAGCGGCGGCCCGGCCGCCTACGCGCTGCTGGTGCTCGCACTGACCGGCGGTACGGCCGTCGGCATCCGCGGCGCCCACCGGGTGCTGCCCACGCTCTCCCGGCGCCGGCTGCTCGCCCTCGCGGTGGCCGCCACCGGCCTCGCGCTGCTGGCCATGGGTCTGGTCCCGGACCAGACGACGGTGCTGCTGCTCGCCCTGCTGGCCGGTATCAGTGCCGGGATCGCCGCCAATACGGGGCACGTGCTGCTGGACCAGGAGTCCGAGGAGCCCCGTGCCGCCCGTACGACCGAGCATCTGCACGCCGTGGTCCGGCTCTCCATCGCCGCGGCCGTCATCGTCGCGCCGCTGCTGGCGGCCGTCATCGGCCCGCACCACCTCGGCGACGGTGCCTTCAACTTCGCGTACGGCGGCGCCGCCTACACCCTGATGCTGGCCGGTGCGTTGCTGCTGCCGGTCGCCGCCCTGGTGCTCGGCAAGGCCGACGACCGGCAGGGCGTACCGCTGCGGAGTGATCTGTGGGAGGCGCTGCGCGGCGCCGACCCGGCGCAGGCGCCCGCCCCCACCGGCTTCTTCATCGCCCTGGAAGGCGGCGACGGCGCCGGTAAGTCCACGCAGGTCGAGGCGCTCGCGGAGTGGATCCGCGGCAAGGGCCACGAGGTCGTGGTGACCCGCGAGCCGGGCGCCACCGCCATCGGCAAGCGGCTGCGCTCGATCATCCTGGACGTCTCGACGTCCGGGCTCTCGGACCGTGCCGAGGCGCTGATGTTCGCCGCCGACCGGGCCGAGCACGTCAACAGCGTCATCCGGCCGGCCCTGGAGCGCGGTGCGGTCGTCATCACCGACCGGTACATCGACTCCTCGGTCGCCTACCAGGGCGCCGGGCGCAACCTCGCCCCCACGGAGATCGCCCGGATCTCGCGCTGGGCCACGGACGGCCTGGTGCCGCATCTGACGGTGCTGCTCGACGTCTCCCCGGAGACGGCGCGGGAGCGCTTCACCGAGGCACCGGACCGGCTGGAGTCCGAGCCCGCCGCCTTCCACCAGCGGGTACGGTCCGGCTTCCTCACACTGGCCGCCGCCGACCCCGCCCGCTATCTGGTCGTCGACGCCGGTCAGGAACCGGAAGCCGTCACCACCGTCGTACGGCACCGCCTCGACCAGGTGCTCCCGCTGTCCGAGACCGAGGTCCAGGCGCAGGCCGAGGCCCGTAAGGCCGCCGAGGAAGAGGTCCGCCGCAAGGCCGAGGAGGAAGCGGCGCACAAGGCGGAGGAGGAGCGCCTGGAGCGCGAGCGCCAGGAGCAGCTGGCCAAGCTGCGCGCCGAGGAGGAAGAGCGCAAGCGCCGCGACGCCGAGGAGGCCAGGGCGCGCGAGGAGGCCCACCAGGCCGACGAGGCCCGGAAGCGCGCCGAGGAGGCCCGGCAGGCCGCGGAGGCGGAGCGGGCCCGCCGCGAGGCCGAGGAACGCGCCCGCCAGGCCGAGCAGGAGCGGCTGCGCAAGCAGCACGAGGAAGAGGCGCGGCTGCGCAAGGAGGCTGAGGAGCGCCGCCTGGAGAAGCAGCGCAAGGCCGAGGCGGCACTGGTGCGCGCCGAGGAGGCCCGGAAGGCGGCCGCCGAGTCGGCTGCGGCGGCCGAGGCCAAGGCCGCGGCCGAGGCGGCGCAGGCGGCGGAGGCGGCCGACGCGCCCACGGCGGAGACCTACGTCGCGGACCTGCGGAAGCGGCTGGGCGGCACGTCCGACGACGCCTCCGCGTCCGGCTCGGACGGCGAGCGGACCGAGGAGTCGCTGCCGCGGCCCGGAACTCCGGACGCCCCGGGCTCCCGTGCGGCGGACGAGACGGCGGTGCTGCCTCCGGTACGGGACACGCAGGACCCCTGGCACGGCCTGGACACCGGCGCGGACCCGGAGGAGACGGCCGTGCTGCCGCCCGTACGGGACGCCGAGGAGACCGCCGTACTGCCGTCCGTACGGGACGACCAGGCCCGCGGCGAGCACGCGCGGAGCGGTGACCCCGCCGACCGAGTGCCGCCATGGATGTTCCGCAAGGAGACGCCGGACGCGGCGGCCGGGAGGAACGGCGCGGCGTCCGCCCCCGCGGAGTCGCGCGCCGAGCGCACCCGCGAACTCCCGCAGATCGACCCGGAGACCGGCCACCCCGTCGAGATCCCGCAGCGCGCCCGCCCCCGCCCCGAATGGGCGGAGGAGACCCCGCTGGATGATCTGCCCACGCTCGCCGATGAGCTGCTGGGCTCGCGCGCCGACGAGGACGCGGACGGCAGGGGCGGGAACGGCCGCCGCGGCGGCCGGGGACGGCGCGGCTAGCCGTCCGGGACGCCCTCGTACGAACGGCCGTGGCCGCAGCTTCCCCGCTGCGGCCGCGGCCGTTTTCCGCGTCCGGAGGGCGCCGTCCGGCCGCCCGGCGCCGGCTTCCGGATTCGTTTGTCAGTGGGTTGCACCACAATGGGTCGGGCGCGGAGCACTGCGCGGTGTGCGGGGCCGGGCACACCCGCACTTCGCGCGGCACGGCAGACGGAACGGCACAGGAACGGCGGACAGCGATGGCGGTATGGGACGACGTGGTCGGCCAGGGCCGGGTGACGGCGCAGCTGGCCGCGGCCGCGCGCGATGCGGACGCCCTGGTCTCCGCGGGGCAGGCCGGGCGGGAGCCTGCGCGCGGTGAGGCGGCGCCTTCCGCGGACCCCGGCGGCGCCTCCCAGATGACGCACGCCTGGCTGTTCACCGGCCCGCCCGGCTCCGGCTGCTCCACCGCGGCCCGCGCCTTCGCCGCCGCCCTCCAGTGCGTCAGCCCGGACCGCGCCCTCGGCGGCGGACCCGGCTGCGGCTTCTGCGACGGCTGCCACACGGCCCTGATCGGCACCCACGCCGATGTCGAGATCGTCCGTACGGACCTGCTGTCCATCGGCGTCAAGGAGACCCGCGACCTGGTCCGCCGGTCCTCGCTCTCCCCGTCCGGCGGCCGCTGGCAGGTGATCGTCCTCGAGGACGCCGACCGCCTCACCGAAGGCGCCGGCAACGTCCTCCTCAAGGCCGTCGAGGAACCCGCGCCCCGTACGGTCTGGCTGCTCTGCGCCCCCTCCGTGGAGGACGTCCTCCCCACCATCCGCTCGCGCTGCCGCCTCCTCTCGCTGCGTACGCCACCGGTCGACGCGGTCGCCGACGTCCTCGTCCGGCGGGACGGCATCGAGCCGGACGCCGCCGGCCGGGCCGCCCGCGCCACCCAGGGGCACATCGGCCGGGCCCGCCGCCTCGCCACCGACGAGCGCGCCCGCGCCCGCCGGGCCGCCGTACTCAAACTCCCGCTCCGCGTCGACGACATCGGCGGCTGCCTCAAGGCCGCCCAGGAGCTGATCGACGCCGCGGGGGAGGACGCCAAGCAGGTCGCCGAGGAGGTCGACACCAAGGAGACCGAAGAACTGCGCGCCGCCCTCGGCGCCGCGGCCGGCACCAACGGACGGCTGCCGCGCGGCACGGCCGGCGCCATGAAGGAACTCCAGGACAAGCAGAAGCGCCGCTCGACCCGTACCCAGCGCGACAGCCTCGACCTGGCCCTGGTCGACCTCACCGGCTTCTACCGCGACGTCCTCGCCCTCCAGATGGGCGCCTCGGTACCCCTCGCCAACGACGAGGTCCGCGACAGCGTCCAGCGCATCGCCACCGCCTCGACCCCCGAACGCACCCTCCGCCGGATAGAAGCCGTCATCGCCTGCCGCGAGGCCCTGGACCGCAATGTGGCCCCCCTCCTCGCGGTCGAGGCGATGACGGTGGCTCTCCGGGCGGGCTGACCCCCACCCACCCATGGCGCCGGGGCCGCCGGGCGCCCGACCTCCACCCGCGGCAGCCCCCGAGGGCCGCCCGACCTCCACTCGCGGCAGTGGCTCCCGACGGCCGCTCCGACCCCTACCAGCCAAGGCGCGGGCCTCGCCGCCCGCCAGACCGTCCACTCCAGGAGACGCACACACCACGTCCTCGGCCGGATACGCTCCGTGCGGGAGGGCTGCTGATCACCTGCCGCCTGCCGCCGCCGTCCGCTATCCGACCTCCGCCGCCTCTCTCCAGCCGACTCCGGCCGGAGCCGTTCCCCGGCCGCCACCCCGGCCGGCCCGCCGCTCAGGCCCACCCCGCACCCCACACCACTCCACGCCCTACCCACCGCCAGTACGTACGGGCTCCACCGCACCCCACCCCAAGGACCGACACCGCACTCCAGACTCCACCCCACGCTCCGGGGACCGAGACCAAGGGACCGCCCAATGGCCACCAGCCGCCTGCTCCGCACCTCTGCCGCCGCCCTCGCGGCCACCGCTCTGCTGATCTCCGGCTGCTCCTCGGGGAGTTCGTCCCCGGGTGGCGAGGCGTCCCCGGGCCGCGGAACGGCGGCCGGCGCCCAGCGCCCCGCCGAGAACGCCTCCCTCGCGCCCCTCCCGGCCGCCACCCCGGCCGCCCTCCGCCCGTATTACGAACAGAAGCTGAGCTGGCATCCCTGTGGGGTGGCGGGCTTCGAGTGCGCCACGATGAAGGCGCCCCTCGACTACTCCAAGCCCAGTGCGGACACCGACCTCAAGCTCGCGGTGGCCCGCAAGAAGGCGACCGGCCCCGGTAGCAAGATCGGCTCCCTCCAGATCAATCCGGGCGGCCCCGGCGCGTCGGCGATCGAGTACCTCCAGCAGTACGCGCCCCAGCCCGCCGCGGTCCGCGCGCGCTACGACATGGTGGCGATGGATCCCCGCGGCGTGGGCCGCAGCGAACCGGTCGAGTGCCTGACCAGCAAGCAGATGGACCGCTACACCCAGACCGATGTGACCCCGGACTCACCGGCCGAGGTCAACCAGCTCACCAGCGCCTACCGCAGCTTCGCCAAGGGCTGCGCCGCCCGCGCCGGCCAACTGCTCCGCCATGTCTCCACCATCGAGGCCGCCCGGGACATGGACGTGCTGCGCGCCGCCCTGGGCGACAAGAAGATCACCTTCGTGGGCGCCTCCTACGGCACCTTCCTCGGCGCGACCAACGCCGGCCTCTACCCCTCCCGCGTCGGCCGGATGGTCCTGGACGGCGCGATGAACCCGGAGATCAACTCCCGCACCGTCAACCTCAACCAGGCCGCCGGCTTCGACACCGCGTTCCGGGCGTTCGCCGCGGACTGCATCAAGCACGAGGACTGCCCGCTCGGCACCAAGAGCGTCGACGACGCCGGCCGCCAGCTCTCCGCCCTCTTCAAGAAGCTGGACGCCCACCCGGTGGCCACGGGCGAGGAGCGCAAGCTCACCGAATCCCTCGCCACTACGGGCGTCGTCGCCGCCATGTACGACCAGCGCGCCTGGCCCATCCTGCGCGAGTACCTCGCCCAGGCCGAGGCGGGCAACGGCCGCGGCCTGCTCACGCTCTCCGACAGCTACTACGAGCGCGACCCGAACGGCACCTACGCCAACCAGATGTACGCCAACCCCGCCGTCAACTGCCTCGACCTCGCCTCCTCCTTCAACAGCCCCGCCCAGGTCCGCGCCGCCCTGCCCAGCTTCCGCAAGGCCTCCCCGGTCTTCGGCGAAAACTTCGCCTGGGCCGCCCTGAACTGCGCGTACTGGCCGGTCAAGCCCACCGGCACGACCCAGCGCATCCAGGCCAAGGGCGCCGCCCCGATCCTCGTCGTCGGCACCACCCGCGACCCGGCCACCCCGTACATCTGGGCCAAGGCCCTCGCCGCCCAGCTCTCCAGCGCCACCCTCCTCACCTACGAGGGCGACGGCCACACCGCCTACGGCCGCGGCAGCACCTGCATCGACAAGACGATCAACAACTACCTCCTCCACGGCACCGTCCCCCCCAAGGGCAAACACTGCAAGTGACCCTCACCACACCCGCCCCCCAACCCCTGACCAGCCCATAATCCGGTGACGGAGCACCCCTCCACGATGTGTAGACTGGGCCGCGCACCAAGCCGCCTTAGCTCAGTTGGCCAGAGCAACGCACTCGTAATGCGTAGGTCTCGGGTTCGAATCCCGAAGGCGGCTCTGTGGAAGCCCTAGGACTCACTCGCCGTGACCTGGGGCTTTTGCTTTTACTGGATACGGCGACGTCGCCGGGAACGTGCGGCCTTGCTGCCCACGGTCTCAGTTCTGGTCTCAGATGCGGGGTCCTGTCGAGGCAGGAAGGTGTTCCCCATCCGGGTCATCGCGTCCTTCGACAGGTGCGACCGTCCCTTCACGTAGCGGCGGGTCTGGCTGATCTGGGTGTGCCGCAGGATCTCCATGATCGTGGGCATGTCCACGCCCAGCTCGTTGAGGATCGTGCCTGCGGTGTGGCGGCTCCCGTCGTACAGCCGACGGTCATCGATGCCTGCCTCCGCCAACAGCTCCTTGAACTCTTCCCAATCGGCCCGCGGGTCGAGCGGCCGGCCGTCCGGCCGTGAGAACACGACCTTGTGCTCCTGCCACAGCTCTCCGGCCGCGGCTCGCATCTCCTCTTGCGCCGCCCGGTGTTCCGCCAGGTAGGGAAGGAACGCCGGAGGGATGGGCACGGGGTTCGTACTCTTCTTCGTCTTGGGCCGAGTGAAGACCAGGCCGCCGCCCTTTCGTTCAGGGCAAGCGCTCGCGTGCTTGGTGCAGCCCTTCGGGCACGGCTTCGGGCAGCCGCGCCTGTAGCTCTTGTGGGTGGTGCAGTCCGGCTGGCAAGCCTCGAATCGGTGAAGGCGCACCCCGCAGGCGTGAGGATCCGGGCAGCCATGCCGCCATGTGAGGCGCTGCAACTGCCACTGGGGATGGAACAGCTCCGCCTCAAGGTCGACGTAAGGCCACCGCAGGCCCAGTGTCTCGCCCTGCCGGAAGCCCATGCCCACGCCCACGATCCACCGCATGAACGTGGGGCGTTTGGCCGCGGCCGCCAAGAAGGCCGCCGCCTCCTCCCGCGTGAACGGGTTCGCCTCCGTCTCCTCGACGGTCGGCGGATCCACGAGCGTGGCAACGTTCTCGCCGATCATTCGACGGCGGTGGGCGATCTTCAGGGCGCGAGACAGGATGCGGTGCACCTTGACCACGTGCGACGGAGCGTGGCCCGCGTCGAGCATGGCCCGGTACATCCGTTCCAGATGCTCCGGCTGAAGCTTGTCGATGCGGTGCTGGCCGACCCCCGGAACGATGTCGTTGCGGGTCTTGGACCAGTAGTCGTCCAGCGAACGCGGCTTCAGTTTCAGGCTGGCGATGTCGGTGAGGTACGTCTCCATCCACTTGGCCACGGTCGGCTTGCGGCCGGCGGCGGGCGCTTGCCCCTCGTTGCGAAGGCGCTCCAACTCCTTCACCTTGCGGCGTAGTTCGGGCTCCGTCCTGGCGCGTCGGTGGCGACGATCGGGGCTGCCGTCGTTCTTCACGCCCATCGTGACGCGTCCGTGCCACCAGCCGTCGCCACCGAGATAGACGGACGACTCCATGTTGGGCTTGCGGGGGCTCATGTACTCCTCCATGGGGAAGGCGCCCCGAGCGGAAGCTCGGGGCGCCTCGGGGCGGGCTCTGTTCAGTTGGGCAGCGGCGCGAGGCTCTCCACGTAGGCCTCAAGGTCCATACGGCGAATCCGGCGCGTCCGGCCCAACTTGATGTACTTCAGGGCGCCTTCGGCCATCAGCTCGTAGACGGTGGAGCGGCCGATGGCGAGTGCTTCGGCCGCCTCCTCCGGCTTGTAGAGAAGTCGGGCGACGGGAGCAGCGATCGCGGTGCTCATCCGGGATGCCTCCTCAGGCGGTGAAGGGGGAATCCGCTGACAGAATTGACAGAACCTCCCCGGCAGGCCGCTGACCTGCACTTTCGAGGCGTCCGTGATCTTTGACAGAACTGAATTAAAACCTGACAGAACCTCCGGGGCGGGGGTTCTGTCAGCGAGGCTCGGCAGAGGCCCGGGGGGTTCTGTCGAGTTTTAATTCAGTTCTGTCAAAACTGTGATCACGGCCGTATGTCCAGGTCAGCTGCTTGTGTAGGGGGTTCTGTCAGTTCTGTCAGCGGGGTTGGGGTTGTGTCAGGCGGCCCGCGTGATGCGGGGGTGGGTCTCGTAGCGCGGGGACGGTGGCCGGCCGCCCCGTCCGGTGCGCGGCGGCGCGGGGAGTTGTCTGATCCAGCCGTGCTCCTCCAACAGGGCCAGCGCGGGGTCGAGGTCGCTGATGGCTGGGAAGTCGGCCCGGCGCAGCATCCGGAACAGTTCCCGCTTGGTGAACTGCTGGGGGTGGTTGCTCACGAGCTGTGACAGGACGGTCAGGGCCGCATCGTGGGCGGGGTCGGCGCTCATGACGCTGAACACGTCGAGGGCGTGGGCGGTGAAGTAGTTGCCCAGCTCGGTGGCGGCGGCCATGGTGGCCGCTTCAATCGGCTTGTGCCAGCCGTCTTCGGGGTGGGCGGCCAGGTGCAGCAGCCCGGCGATCCGGGCTACGGCTCCGTCCCGTTTGGAAGCCCACTTCACGACCGGCGCGAGCGCTCCGTCCGGCCCGAGCCTCGATTCGGTGACCTTCTGGAAGGCCAGCAGCACCGCGTCGGCTTCCGGAGAGAGCTGGAGGAGGGCGGGGTCCGTCCAGTCGGCCAGTGCGAGGGTGAGTCCGCCCAGGTGTTTCGTGTAGGTGGCGGCCACTTGCTCGTCCAGCAGGTCTGGGGTGAGGTTGCGGCGGCCGACCAGGGAAACGGGCCTGGAGTACAGGAACCGGGCGAGCAGGCCGCGCCCGTCGGCTCCGTCGATGCGGTTGAGTGCGTCGAGGACTTCCGGCTGTACGGCCAGGCCGATGGTGACTGCGGGTGCGTCGATGTGCTGGGCTTCGCGGCCCTGCCGGTTGACGCGGATCATGTCGCCTGCGTGGCCCTTGAGGAACATGCCCATGTTCGGCTTGCCGGTGTAGCGCCCGGCGATGATGTCGAACAGCTCGCCCTCGGCGCTCAAGCAGGCGATACGGCCGCCCTGTTGGTCGAGCAGGGTTCCCACATTCTCCGGCGTCACGTCGTCCGCCACGAGCTGTGGCACAGCGGGCACGGTGATTTCCTCGGCGGCCTGCGCGAGCGAGACGGCTTCGGTGGTGAGCTGGTCGCGCTCCTCCGGGGTGGCGTTCGAGGCCTTGCCCGCTGCCTTATCGGCTGCGGCCTTGGCCAGACGCTGCGTGGTCTCGGCTTCGGCTCGCAGGGGCCCGGAGAGTTCGATGAGGGCTTTCTCTGCGGCCAGCAGGGGCCGCACCATCAGGTCGAACACGGCGGACTTGCGGTTGCCGGGGTCCAGGGCCACAGCGGTGTAGATGTTCACCGGCTCGCGCCAGTGACCCCGTACACACACCTTCACCCTGCCGCCGGCCGCCGTGGCGATGACCGCCAAGGCCAGGCAGCCGGCCAGGTCGGCGGGCGTTTGCGTCTCCTCGGCAACTCCGCGCACCATGCCGGCCAGCCATCCAGGCAGCGCATCCACGGGGAAGGCGGGCAGGGCCGGGCGCTCCTTGAGCGGTACCGGCTCGTCCCACACCGGCCCCGTCATGTCCTCGGCGGCCTCGTTGTCGAATCCGGCCCACAGATCCGTCTCTGGCGCGCTCATGCGACGTTCCTCTTCTCGGCGATGCCCGCGAAGCGGGGGCAGGCGGTCTTGTGGTCGGTGTAGTCGGCGACGAGTTGCAGCACGCCCGACCGGCCCTTGGCGCTGCGGCGGTAGCCACACCGGCACGCAGCAGTGGCGCTGGTGGCAGCCGAAAAGCTGGGCGGGGCGATGATGTGCAGCCCGAAGAACACCCGCTCGGTGCCGGCGGGGCTGTCGGTGTGCGAGTCAAGGCGAACTGCTGAAAGGACGCCTTCGGCGCCGCCCTTCGGCGCACCACTGCCGGACGGGGTGCGGGCCGGTTCGGCGGAGCTGGAGCGGTCCGTGGTGGCGGTGAAGCTCTTAATTGGGGGAGGGCCGGGGCGGGTCATGCGGTCCGCCGACCGGTGTTGTGGGCGATGGACCAGTTCAGGGCGCTGGTAAGCGCCGAGGTGCACTCGCGCTCTCGCAGGCCGGCCGAGATCCCCGCCCAATTAAGAGCCTCTTCAACCCGTGTGCGGTCGAGGTCGCCGGACGCGATCAGCCGCCCCAGAGCCCGCGCAGCCCGTACGAGAGCCGCGTTCCGGCTCCCTTCCGGTGCGTGTTCGACGTTCGCGGTCTCGTTGCGCAGGGCGGCTTCCGCGTACGCCGACCCGCGCCCCGGCTGCGGTACGGGCGCCGGGCGCTGCGGCTTGGGCGAGGCGGTCAGGGCCTGTGCCAGCCACTGAGGCAGGGGTGCGGCGGGCGCGTGGTTGCCCTGGTAGAAGCCGCTGGAGACGACGCTGCCTTCGGCGACGACGTAGCCGCCCCAGGCGCGGGTGTCGATGAGCGGGGCGAGCTTGCCCGCCGTGTTGCCCAGTCGCACACCGGCCGGGGCGGTGAAGTACAGGTGCCATCCGCTGCTCGCGGTCCGGACGGTGTAGGTGGAGGGGACGGGCTGCCCGGCGCGCTCGCAGAGCGCCTGGAAGGTCGCCATGCCGTCAGGCATGTCGCTCGTGCTGTGGTCCTTGGGCATGTCGAGGTCGACGACGACGAGCCCGGAGGGGCCGGTGGCGATCCCGACGTTGTACTCGGCGCCGTGCTCCCAGGCTCGTTCGAGCTGCAGGGGCTTGTCGGTGGCGCGCTGCTCCCACTTGGCGTGGCCGCCGGTGCAGTCACCGGTGCGGGGGCAGTGCTGCTCGCCGTGCAGGGCGGGCTGCTTGGCACCGGGCCGCAACGGGAAGACCTTCCAGCCGCGGTTGGCGGCGGCGAGGGCCGAGCTGTAGAAGGGATTGCCCATACCTTCGACGTAATGCGTCATGCTGGAGACCTCCATTGGTCTGTTGAGGACTGGAGAGCAGGGGCGGCCCGTTCATTGGCGTGAGAGGGGCCGCCCCTGGTGTGTCTAGAAGGGCGGTTCGTCGATGGAGCCGGGGGTGCCGCGGCGGTAGCGGGTGGTGTCGGCCCACTTGGGGAGCCAGATCGTCACCAGGGGCAGGAACGGTGCGCAGAGGCAGTCCACGAAGTTCGGCTCTTCCGGGTCCGATGCGCTGCGGGTCATGACGCAGCCGTCGCCCCCGCAGATGCGGCAGTTGGGGTCCGGGGTGCGGTGCAGGGCGAGCATGGGGCGCGGGCCGATCGGCCGGCCGCCGGCGGGGTGGGAGTACCAGCCGGGGTGGTAGCGCAGGGCGAGGCGGGGGCGTCGCATGAGGTCCTCTCAGCGGTGGTTGATGGTGCCGTTGGCGCGGCCGAACCATCCGGTCGCGGTGATGTGTTGGGTGATGTGGGGCCGTTGCGCGGCGGTGATGCGGGCCCGGACCCGGCCGATGACCACGGCTGCGGCGGTGCCGCCGGCGGCGATGGCGGCGACGGCGGACCACAGGGCGTGGCTCATGGCGATCAGTCCCGGTGCTGCGGTGGAGAGGCCGACGGCAGCCATGCCGATACCGCCGCCCACGGTCGGTGCGAGCAGGGCGGTGGTCTTGGCCCAGGCCGGGATCGGCTGGGCGATCGGCACCACCGGAGCGGCGGGCGCCGACGGGGGGCTGGTGGGGCCGGTGCTGTAGGCGAGGGCGCGTTCGCCGCTGGGGAGGATGACCTCCTGGACGCCGGGCGGGATCTCCTCGGCGCGCATCGCCGGAAGCGCCTGCGTGGCCGGGTGGGGGTGTTCGGTGTGCACGGTTCCTCCTCGGCGGCCGCAGGCCGGTTCAGGTGGCGAGGTGGGTGAGGGCTTCGGCTATGGCCTGGCAGAGGTTGTAGATGGGCTTGTAGGCGCCGGTTCCGGCGACGAAGAACCCGAAGAGGAACAGCACGCTCGCGGTGCCGAGGCTGACGTGCCGGCCGCGGAGCAGGACGACGGCGAGGATGCCGAAGAGGACGACAGCGGAGATGGTCAGGGCCATGAGGCTCCCGTCATGATCGGAGGCGTGAACCCCGGGCCGGTGGTCCGGTCCGGTCCGGGGCTCACGTGGTGACGGTGCGTGCTTGTAGCGGCCTTGTTGTCGCTTGTAGCAACAACAAGGAAAGAGGGGGCTCAGTGCCCCTGAGAGGGGTTGGAGGGGGTGTGCTTGTTGTCGCTACAAGCGACAACAAGCACACATTGGTGACGCTCAGTTGCCGCCCGGCTGGTTCGTGGCGTAGCTGCGGTGGACGTAGTACGCCTGTGTTCCGGTGCCCATCTGGCGGACTTCGGCGGAGGCTGCCCACACGCGCAGCCATCCGGAGATGGTGGTGCGATGGGTGCGGTAGCCGAGGTTCTTCAGGTCGGCTTCCATGCGGGAAGGTCCGGTGCCGTCCGGCCCGGCGTCGAGCAGCAGGCGCATCGCGGCGTCCTGAGCCGACGGCATCGGCGCGGGCGAGGACGCGGCGCGCGGCTCGGCGGCCGGTGCGGCCTCCTCGGGCTGATGCTCGTCGGCCGGCGGCGCCTTCTCCGAAGTGTCCTTCGGCTCCTGGGGCGTCGGGCCGGTGTTGTCGACCACCAGCCGCAGGCCCTTGTCTGCCCCGGCCTCCTTCGCCAGGGACACGGGCGAGGTGCTGTTGGTGGTGCGGTTGGGGAAGAGGCGGGCCCATTCGGGGCTGCCGGGCTTGATCCCTGCGCCCGGCCCGCCCGCAGTGGCCCCCGTCGCCGGGTTGGTGCGGACCGGGCCGGGGGCGCTTGCGGTGGGGACGGGGACGAGGGGTACGTCGGTGTAGGGCCGGGTGACGGGGTGGAGGGTCTCGCCCTCGTAGAGGGCGGGCAGGACGCGGGCCCAACGGGACTCGTAGTAGCGCCCGTAGGGGACGCTGCGGGAGATCTCATCGAGCACCGGGCGCCGTTCGGAGACGGCGGCGGCGATCTGGTCCATACGGTCTGGCTCCAGCACGAATGCCTTGAAGGGGCGGGGCTTGGTGGTGCCGTAGGCGTTGAAGCCGCACCCCGGCCACGGGGCGTCGGCGGGGTCGACCTGCTGGAAGCCGGAGAAGAGGTAGGAGAGTTCTTCGGGGTCGGTGACGTACATGCCCCAGCGCCACTTGGCACGCTTCTTGACTGGCACCGGGATGGAGTCGGAGGTGGCACGCAGGGAGGAGACCTTGATCCGCACCCGCACCGCGCGGCCGGTGTTCATGACGGTCTCGATCTGCTGCTTGATGCCGCCGGGCAGATCGGCGGTCTCGTCGACCACGATGACGATCTCGGGAACATCCACGCGGGCGGGGAGCTTGGTGTCGTTGGCCTTGCGCATGAGCTGCTGGTAGCGGCGCTTTCGGGTCTCGATGATCTGGAGGGCCATGGTGAGCATGGCGCGGGTCTCGTCGAGGGTGTGGGCGCTCCAGTCGATGACCGGTCGGGTGTGAGTGCCGTCGATGGCCCAGGAGTTCAGCCACGGCAGGGACAGGCCTGCGCCGGTGGTGTCGATGTGCCACACCAGAGCGTCCACGGTGCGCAGGAGCTGGGCGTTGATGACGTTGAGGGTGTTGGTCTTGCCCGACCCGGTGTCGCCGATGCCCAGGCCGCAGATGAATGCGAGCGACCCGAGGGCGGGGGTGCCGTCGCGGTGCAGGCCGATGGCGAACTCGTCATCGATGCTGGTCGGCGACAGATCCAGCGGGAACGGAATGTCCTGCTGCATGACGTTGACGGTAGAGACCCGGATGATGGCCGTGCCCTTGCGGCGCCCGCCCGTGACTTCGACGCCGCAGCCTTCGTCCAGGCGCAGGTCGGAGCCGAGGGCATCCTCGAACCGCTTGAGCTGGCCCCAGGTGGCGCCGCCGGGCAGGTCCGTCTCCACGGTGTAGCCCGTGTTCGCCGCCCACGGCTGGATCGCGACGACCTTGCAGCCCTCCAACTTCGCGATCCGGGCCAGGCGGTCCTTCCACTGCGCGCCCCACGCGTCGTGCCGCTCCTGCCGCTCCGCCTGCTCGGCCACCTCGGCGGCCTTGCGGCGGCGCAGCTTCTCCGCGCTCTCGTAACGCCCGACACCGTTCCAGGACAGCCGCCCGGCCACGGCTGCACCAGCGAGTGCGGCCAGGGTGTGCAGGGACCAGGGTGGGCCGCCCGCGGCGGCCCACGAGGACCAGCCGCCGGCCGCCAGCCACAGACCGGCCCGGTAGGCGAGCGTCCCGCCCAGTCGTCCCCGCCGGGCTCCGTCGATCGCGGCCCCGACGGCGCCGCCCGCGGCAACGGCCATGTCCCACACCGGATGCACGCCCGTCGCATATGTCAGCGATGAGGCTGCGAGCGCGGACGTCACAGCCGTGGCGGTGGCGGTGTTGAGCGTGTGCTGGCCGTGCCAGTCCAGGTCAGGCATGTGCTCCTCCGTTCTTGGGTGCGGCCCACATGTGCTCGCCGTTGCGGGGGTTCTCGTTGTGGTCGATCTCCTCGGAGTGCAGCCGCCGGAAGGCAGGCTGCAACTCCATCGCCGCGGAGATGGCCTTGCGCAGGCCGTGGACGACGTCGGCGACCATCTCGGCGATGCACGGATCGACCGGGTAGGTGTCCGCGGACCGCGTGGCCAGCGAGGTGACCGCGTCGGCGAGGTGCTCCAGGCCCACGGGCAGCCCCTCGTACTCGGCGCCCACCGCCATGGCGGCGCTGTCGCCCATGCCTTCAGGTGACCAGGACTGGTAGACGCCGCGGACTTCCTCGGCGGCAGTGGCCAGGACGGACGCGGTCGCCCACAGGGCGCCGTCACCGTCGATGCCGCCGACGTTCCACCAGTGCTCGTTGACCCGCGGATTCTCCAGCCGCATCACGTCGTGCTCATGCACCTGGCGGAAGGTGGGCTCGATGTCGTCCGCGTAGGCGGCGGTGGCCTCCAGGACCTGCGAGACCTGCGCGACGCCCTCGGCCATCGCCGGGTCCATCGGGTAGACGGTCGCGGAGTTCTCCGCCAGCGCCATCACCGCGTCATTCACGAAGCGGATCGCGTCCGGCAGGCCCTTGTACTCGGCCGCCACAGCGGCCATGGCGGGCGGGTCGTAGGCGGCGTAGGCGTTGGCGACCTCCTCCGCACTGGTGGCGAAGACGCTCACGTGCGCTCCCTTCATCGTGGGTTCCTCGGTGACCGGGCCGTTCGTGGCGCCGGGGTCGTCGCAGACGTGCCCGACGTGGTCGGCGTCGGAGGTGATCGGGGTGGCCATGTCGGCCAGTTGCGCGTTCAGGCGGCGGCGGGAGGCGTCGGCGAGCTTGCCGAAGACCTTGCGGGCCACCCGCCCCGGCCACGACATCCCGGTGCCGGTGAAGCGGAACCGCTTGCTGACCGCGGCCGGGATGTTGGCCACGATCCCGACGAACAGGGAGGCGGGCATCACGGCGAGCGCGGCGACCGTGGCGAAGAACGCCGCGGCCGCCAGCCGCAGGTAGTGGCGCAAGCGGGCATAGGCCCGACGCCGCAACCCCTTCGTAGCGCCCCAGGCCCAGGCGAGCTTGGACCTCATCCAGGCCCCGGCCTTCGAGCCCCAGGCCCGCAGCCACGTCCCAGCGGACTCCCGCCACCGGGCAAGCTGCTCCCCGGCGGACGCTGCCAGGCGAGCGGCGCGGCCCTGCGCGGCGGCCACGGTCTCCCGGCCGCTGCCGTGCGACCGGCCCTGACCCGCAGTTCCGGCACCGGCGCCGGACACTCCAGCCGCTGACTTCCCGCGACGGCCACCGCCAAGAGCGCTGCCTGCGCCCGCGGCGCCATGGCGCCTGCCGCCCCACGCGGAGCCCCGACGCGAACCGCGCCCAGCCCCACCGGAGAACGAACCCGGGCGCCCGTCACGGGAGTTCGCACCCGCACCGGATGTCCCGGCGGGGCGCTTGCTGAGGCCGACGGAACCAAGCCCGGCCGCGCCGTGACCAGCCGCGGCCCCCGCACGGCCCCGGCCCGGACCGCCGGACGCTGCGGCCTGGCGCTGCGCACTGCCGCGACCAGCGCCGGAGCCGCTCGAAGGTCCGCCCGCGCCGCTGCGGCCGAACAGACCACCACCGCCGCCACCGTGTCCAGCAGGCCCGCCCGAAGCCGCACCGGAACGTGCCCGACGGCCCGCGGTCCCGCCACGGCCCCCACCGGAGACACCCCCGGCGGCGCTGCCACGGGAGGCTCGTCCGAGGCGTCCGGCGCGTCCGGCGCCGGTCGTGGTCGCTGCTGCCGAGCGGCGCTGAGCGGTGCTGCGCGCGGAGCGGACTGCCGAGACGCTGAGGGCGCCGACACCGACCGCCGCCATCCCACCGGCCACCAGGGCGGCCACTGGGCCCGCGGTGCTCAAGGCCCCGCACACCCCGACCGTGGACAGGTTCACGGCATTGGCCAGCAGCGGCGCCGCCGGGAGACCTCCCTCGGGGGCGTCCTGTTCTTCCTCTTCCTCCGGCTCGTCGTCGTCCGGCGGGTTCGGCTCGTCGTCGGACGGGCCGGGGGCGGGCAGGTTCAGCACCTGTCCATCCGCCTCCTGCTGCGGCAGGAGCTCGGTGTCGTCCGCTGCGGGGGCGGGGGTGGGGGTGATCTCCTCGGCCTGCTCGGCCGTGGTGGTGTTTTCCGGCATGCTGAACGGGCTCCTCTCAAGGAGTCAGAGCGGCGCCCCCGGCCGGGCCCTGGAAAGCAGGCCGGGGGCGCCGTAGGAACGGCCCAGGTCAGGGCAGGTAGTTGTGGTCAGGGTGAGAAGCGGCGATCTCCTGCCACTTGCGGCTCTCCGCCGCACCCGTGCCTTGCAGCCGCACCTGGAAGTCACATCCGGCGGCGGCGCACCGGTGGGTGGTGGCGGGGCTGAGCGCGTCGGCGACGCGGCCCGCCAGCCACATGGTGACCGCGAAGACGGACAAGGCACACGACAGGCTCAGCGAGATGGGAACCCCGTAGTCGGCCAGGCGGACGGCGTAAGTGATACCGGCCGCCGCACCGACGATCACAGAGGCGGACAGGGCGAGATAGCGACGCTGCATGTGTCTCCTCAGACGGAAATTCCGGAGTCATCCGCGCAGATCACGCAGCCAGCCAGGGCGGGCAAGTCGCGCAGATGCCAAGAGAAGTGGGGATGACGTAGCCCGCATCCCGACCGCAGCCGGGGCAGGTGCGACGGGCGGTGTTCGCCTTGGCCAGCGCCGCCCGCTTGGCCGCCGTCATCGGCCGGACCGGCAGAGCCAGTTCGACCCGGTACAGGTAGGCCGCGCGGATGCCGGTGCGGCAGCGGCGCGAGCGCCACAGAATCTGCGCTACGACCGGCTGGCCACCGGGCCGCAGTCCCGCCGCGCGGAGCTGTCGGCGGGTGGCCAAGCCGTCGGGGGCGAGGCGGTAGGGGAAGGTGGGGATGCCGTAGCGGGCCCCGTCGGGGTCCCAGAAGCGCGGGCGGCTCACCGCGCCACGCCTGATCCGACCGGCACCAGCGCCTTGGACGGCGCCCGGGTGGACGCCTCGACGGTGTCCTTGAGGCGTTGGTAGACCTTGTGGACGTAGGAGGTGGAACGGGTGGACTTCTTCGCTGCTTCCGCGATCGTGTCGCCCATCGCCCAGCAGGCGCGGATGACGTTCAGCGCCTCATCGGCGGACAGCTTCACCTCCTGCGGCTCCTCCTCGCCGCCCAAGGTGGACGCCGGGGGAACGGTGAGGGGATACACCGCCCGGTCACCGCAGATGACCAGTGATGCCTTCCACTCCGCCACGGCCGGGCGCTCAGCTTGCGACGGCTCAGGGGCGGGAGCGGACGGTGTGGTGGAGGCCGGGTGGAGGGCTGTGGTGTCCACCCCGGCTTCTGCCGTGTCCACCAGGGCGTGGAGTTCGGCGATTTTGCCGAGGATCGCGCGCCGGTAGAACGTGATCGCCTCGGCGAGAACGATCAGGAGGACCGGGGGGATGGAGTGGAGGACAAGCCCTGCGGGGTCCACGTCGCGGGGGATGCCGAAGGGGGCTCCGTTCGGCCACAGGGAGCTCCAGCAGTTCATGACCCAGGTGCCGATGCCGGCGAACCAGCGCAGCCCTGAGGCCCACCCAGAGGGGTGCACCCCGTACTCGGACAGGCGGCCGTCCACGATCAGCACCGTGCCGAGCGCCACCGCCACCATCGGATCCAGCAGCCAGGCAATCCACGGGTTGATGTGATGCTCGGTGGCGAACAGCGTCACGTTCGTCGCGGTGAACGCCATCGCCACCAACCCAACTGCGACGAGAACCTTCGTCAGCCGCGACTGAAGCTCCAGCAGCGCCGTGACCTGCTGCATCGCAGGCAACGCGTGCATCTTCACGTCACGCCTCCGCCCGTGGTCGCGCGGACGCTGACCGCAGCCAGCAGCCGCACCGGGCTCGCGGGGTCGTCGGGGACAGTGCTGTACTCCAGCCACTCCCACTCAGCCCCCGCCACCTCATACCCCAGGTCGGCGAGCGCCTCGGCGCGCTCGACCGGCGTCGGGACCGGCGTGGTGCGGGCCCAGTTGTGCTCGGGCCAGTCGCTCTCGCCGAAGCGCACGACATACAGCCGCCAGGCCCCAGAGCCGGGGCCGTAGGCCGCCATCTGTGCTGTGAAGGTCTCCCCCATCACGCCACCTCCGGCGCACCAGCGGCGCTGCGGTTGGCCAGCTCCCGACGGGCCGCCAGCACCTTGCGACGCGCCCGGCGCAGCCGCCGCGCGTCCGTCTCCGTGACCGGGCGGTCCAACACGCTGATCTGTACGTCCAGCAGCTCGACCTCGGCCGAGATGAGCGGCATCTCCGCCTCGATCGCCTCCAGCTCCGCGGCCGTCGGGCCGCCGACGGGCGGGTTGGCGGTAACAACAGCCTGAAGTGCAGCGATGGTCTTCATGGGTCGTGATCTCCTTCAACGATGGACGGCCCAAAGGCACCCCCCGGAGCGGCTACTCCGGGGGGTGCAGGCCTTTGCAGGTGGTGGATCAGGGACGGGACAGGACGCGCGCCGCCGTGCCGGCCAGGCAGTCGGCCGCATCGATGGCCGACTCACGCCGAGCCGTCAGAACGACAGCATTCGAGGCGCCGCGCATCTCGTACGCGGCGCGCACCGCGGTGTCCACGTCGGTGCGGAGTTGCGGCAGCAGCGCCGTCAGGGCGATCTGCGGGGCGGTGACGGCGGACCGGGTGACGTGGCTGGCTTCACGGGCGGCAGCCACGTCAGTCGGCGCCGCACCGGACAGCCGCAGCTCCTCGCGCACCCACATCGCGCGGCGATGATCGGCCAGCGCGGTGCTCAGCTCGCACAGGGCCTTCAAGGCCCGGTCCCGCAGAGCCTCACGGCGCTGCGACCGAGCCGCGCAGTACTGCTGGACTCCGACGACACCAGCACCCAGCACGGTGCCGATGACCGCGACAACGGCGGCAGCGATCTCCATCGAACTCCCCCTCTCGGGGCCGGGCTTTCCGGCTCCCCTCAGCCCCGCCCGTACAGCGCAAAGGCGCCGGACGGGCGGAGGAGGCAACCGGCCGCCGCATCAAGTGCGGCGGAACCAGGTAGAAGCGGACCGGATCTCGTGCAGGCGCCGCCGGCCGGTCCATCAGGACGGCGCCTAGGTATGTCGTCGGTTCACACCGACCTCCCACAATCAGCAGGGATACGGCTTCACCGGTGCGCCGTTGCCACGGAGCGTCGGTCCCGAGCCGGGTAATCGGGCGCGTCATCGTCGCTGCTCTGACGCCAGCAGGGCGGCTGCACGGGGTGGCACAGTTAGGGGTGTTCTCCAGAGCCGGTGCAGGTGGCATGTGGTGCCGCCGACGACTTCACCCGGTCGTCTCGGGGGCGATCTGTCTCATCTCGCCACGTGCGTTGGGGCCCCGCTGTACTGCTCCTACCGCTTGCCGAGCGCTAGAAGGAGAACGTCGTCCATCACGGCGGTTTGCCCCCGGGCCCTCGCCCTAGGCACCTACCGCGACCGCCGCTCCCGCGTCAGCCCCGCACGATCACTGTTCAGTTCTCAAGCAAACGATTGCTTCCTTTCGCCCCCTCTCACCGGGGCGTCCGGGCGGTACAGGTCACGCATTTGTGCAGGTCAAGCAATGCGACTTCCGGAGCCCAGTGGTGTGGCGCCCGGCGTCGTGAGATACATGTAATACCTGTATCTCTTGCGCTGTCAAGAACCCGCCCTCAGGAGGGCGTTCTCTTGGCGTGCTTCCAGATTGCTGCCTGAGCGGTAGACGTACGACCGCCCTCATGGACGACTCCGGGACGGCTGGCTAGGGTCGAAGTCGTCCCAAGACGTCCCAACACGGAGGGGGAGAAGGGGAGATGGCGAACGAGCGACTTCGTGGCGCGATCACCGAACGCGGGCTCACCATCGAGACGGTCGCCGAGCGCCTCGGGGTGGCCAGCAAGACAGTCGAACGGTGGATCAATCAGGGCCGCAAGCCCTATCGCCGCTTCCAGTACGCGGTGGCTTCGCTGCTCCGCTACGAGGTGTCCTACCTATGGCCTGACGAGCGCACGATGGCCGAGGTCACGTCAGCTGGCAGCGCAGAGCTGGTGAAGCTGTACCCACACCGTTCAGCGGTTCCCCCGCGTCTTTGGCCACAGCTCTACTCGTCGTCCCGGACGCACTTCGATGTGCTGGTCTACTCCGGGTTCTGGCTGACCGAAGATGCCGAGTTCCTTCGCCTGGTCAAAGAGAAGTCGGCGGACGGCGTACGGGTTCGCTTCATGCTTGGCGACCCGGACAGCCGGGAGGTTGCGACCCGTGGTGCAGACGAGGGAATCGGCACTGCGATGGCCAGCAAGATCCGCAACGCGCTGATGAACTACCGCGGGCTCTTCGGCCTGCCGGGCGTCGAGTTCCGCTTGCACAGCACGACCCTCTACAACTCCATCTACCGTGCTGACAATGAACTGCTCGCGAACGGCCACGTATACGGAGTCGGTGCTTACCTTGCCCCTGTCCTCCACCTACAGCGCGTCCCTGGTGGCGAGCTGTTCGACACATACGCCGAGAGCGTTGACCGCGTGTGGGAATCCGCCCGCGTGATCACCTCACCCACCGACTTCGCGGAGGTTCACGCATGAGCCGCAGGGACTACTTCAACGATCCGGACGCCCCGAAAGCCAACTCGGTGGTGCCTTCGGTTACCGCTGTCGTCCGGGATGAGGACGGGCGACTCCTGCTCATCCACAAGACTGACAACGATCTGTGGGCACTCCCTGGGGGCGGCCATGACGTCGGCGAGTCGATCGCCGAGACTGTCGTACGGGAAGTCGAGGAAGAGACCGGCTTTACGGTCGATGTGGACGGGATCAGCGGCCTCTACACGGACCCGCGCCACGTCATGGCGTACGACGATGGAGAAGTGCGGCAGCAGTTCTCCATCTGCTTCCGTGCGCACCTGACAGGCGGCTCCCTGCGCACCAGCGACGAATCAAAAGAGGTCCGCTGGGTCTCTCCAGCGGACCTCGACCGGCTCGACATCCACCCCTCGATGCGGTTGCGCATTGAGCACGGTCTGGATGCCACACGGACGGTGCCTCATGTCGGCTGACCTGCGCCCGCGGCGGCCATCCGCTGTTCGACCCGGCTTGCGGCAGCGTGAATCTCGGGTGCCGCCCGCTGGATGAAGCGGCCCACGATGGTGTCAGGACCGTAGCGGGCCACGATCTCGTTCAGTCGGTCGGCCGGCGCGGTGTGGCCGCCGTCCGGGGTCGTCGTCATGTCGCAGAAGATCAGGGCGTCTACGAGCTCCGGACGCTCCATCTCGAACTCATTCGCCAGCTCGTCACGCAGTCCCCGCTCTTCCGCCTCAAGCAGTGCGCAGGAGTGGTGGGCCACCAGACGAACCACCCGTTCGTCAACCGACTCCTGCTCACGGAGGAACCGGGCGCCGTCGAGTGGATGGAACCCTGTCGTGGCGATCGACGGCGAGTAGCCGACGTCGTGGAGGACCGCGGCGGCCTCCAGGACGTCGGCGTCGCGGCCGAGGATGGGGCGCAAGGCCGCTGCACGCTTGGCCACCCCGAGGGAATGAGCCCAGCGGCGCGGGAGGGGTTCGGCCAGCATCGATTCCGAGAGGGCAAATGCCTGCTCTGTGAGTCCCATGAGCTCCAGCCTACGAATCGTGTGTGCTTGCCGGGAGGGCACGAACGAACCGCCCCTTCCCGTGCACGGCTTCCAGGAGTCCCCGGCCTTCCAGCGCTGAGAGAGCGCTGCGCAGGGCTGTCCGCGAGACTGCGAATTCCTCGCAGAGCCGGGCCTCGGATGGGAACGCGTCACCGA
Source organism: Streptomyces sp. P9-2B-2 (assembly GCF_030406865.1). Lineage (NCBI taxonomy): Bacteria > Bacillati > Actinomycetota > Actinomycetes > Kitasatosporales > Streptomycetaceae > Streptomyces > Streptomyces sp. P9-2B-2. The sequence continues at coordinate 5,026,177 of NZ_CP129126.1, forward strand.
CTGCGAAACCGCGTTCCGCGATCATGTCGGTCATCCTTTGCGTCAAGGGGCGACGCTCGCTGCCGTCGCTGACCACGCGGCCGACTCCCGGCGCGGAGTGGATGAGACCTTCCTGCTCCAAGATCTCCAAGGCGCGTCGTACCGTGGTCCGCGCCACCCCGTGCTCACGCATCAGCGCGGCTTCGGAGGGGAGTCCCGTCTCAGCGAAGCGTCCTTTCCCGATCTCCTTGCGCAGAGCATCTGCGATCAGCAAATACGTCCCGCGCGGACTCGCACCCGGCATCTGGTCCCCTCTCACCCTCTGATGTGCCGCATGGCCAAGCGTCGCACAACGGGTATCAGGGGACCGCTCGGCGGGCAGGTGCTGCGGGCGGCTCCAAGAGCGGTGAGATTGAGCGCTGACAGTCTTCAGTGCAGGACGCCGGCGGGGTTCTCCCGGGATGCCGGGCTGTCGCAGCTTTCGTCTCATGCATCTCCGTACGGTGATCTTGTGGTCGGGACGGTGCCGTACACGAGGGCGCCGCTCGGGCCCGTGGTCTCAGTGATGGTCTCGATTGCCGCATTCGCCACCACAGTCCGGGGGTATCGGTAGTCGTCTGGCGTGCCCGCTGACCAGCGGAAATGGACCAGGATGGACGTCCCCGGACCAAGATCGGACAACTCGTAATGCGTAGGTCTCGGGTTCGAATCCCGAAGGCGGCTCAGTAAAAAGGCCAGGTCACACAGCCCGTGACCTGGCCTTTTGCGTTGCTCGGGGCATGACGTGTCGCGCGGCAGCGGTGCCGCGAGATGGCTTGCGTGAGCGATGCGTGAGCGGAGCGTCCGGCGATCTCCCTTTGGGGCTTTCTCCGCTTGATCTTCCTCTTCCCTCTGGCCTGGGCTTCCGCTGCGTTCTTCGTTGTCTTGGCGGCCTTGATGGCCTTCTCAGCCTCGGTCTTCCGTTGGAGTGGGACCAGCCAGCGGTCTCCACCTTGCCAGGGCGCCAGGATCCGGTCTTCTTGGGTGGAGGCCAGGCCGTCTCCACGCGCTCGGCGTCCTGCCGCTTGCAGTGTCGACCTCAACCGTCTTTTACATATACCGGTAGTTCGGCAGCTTCCGGCTTGAGGAACCGTCTGCCGGGGTGGGAGCGTCTTTCGTCGGAGATCTTCAGCTTGCGTATGGGGGGCGTGTTTCGCGTGGGTGTTGTGCTGCCGGGCTGGGCGGACGAGCTGCTCGATCTGATCGGTGTCTCGTGGCCGAACGTGGACGAGGACGACTACCGCGAAATGGCGAATGCTATGCGGGAGTTCGCCGACGACATCGACGAGGGGGCGAACGAGGCCCACACCGCGATTCAGGGTCTGGTGGGTTCGGCGGGCGGCTCCCTTGCGGTGGAGGCGCTAAACGCGCACTGGAGCAAAATCAACGGTACGCACCTCAAGGGCCTTGCCGAATGCGGGCGTATGGCAGGTACCGCCATGGACGGCGTCGCCATCCTCATCGAGGGCGCGAAGATCGCTGCGCTCGTCCAACTCGGCATCCTCGCGGCAGAAGTGATCGCCGCGCAAGCAGCCGCCCCCTTCACCCTGGGCCTATCCGAAGTCGGTGCGCTCGGCGCCACCCAGGCGACCAGAATGATCGTCAAACGCCTCTTCAAAGAGGTGTGCCAGCAGGTCGCCGAGCAGGTCATCAGCATCGCGCTGACCCCCGTCGAGGAGGCCCTCGGTGCGATGGTCGGCGACTTGGTCGTCCAGCTCGGCGCCAATGCCCTCGGAGTCCAGGACGGAGTGGATCTGGGGCACGCAGCGAAGGCCGGCAACGAGGGCTTCAGCCAGGGCGTGCAGGATGCCAAGGGCGCCACCAAGTCAGCCGCCAGTGGCCAGATGGAACTCCTCAGCGCCGCTGGTAGCCGCGGAGGCGGCGGAGGTCTCGGTGGAGGCGGCAGCAGCTCCGGCGGCGGTGGCGGGTTCAGCTTCGACAAGGACGAACACGACCGCGTCGTCACCAGTCTGGAGAGCGCAGGCGGCACGTTCCGCAACAAGGCCGGAGGCAAGATCGGCCGGGCCAAGAGCCACCACGGTCGCACCCGCGGCAAGGACTTCATTGCCGATGCGGCGAACACGATGCTCGACAAGGTCATCGAGGGCATCGAGGACGGCGTCAAGAAGACCGCCAAGCACCTCGACGACAACATGACCCGTGGCATCAAGCAGATGGCCAAGAACCATGACGAGAACGACAAGCACCTGGCTGACCACTTCAAGGGCCTCGGCAAGGACGGCAAGAAGGACCCGAAAGCACCGAACGGCAGCGGCGCCAAGGGGCCAGGCTCGAAGGGCGCCAGCGGCTCCAAGGGGCCGGCCCGTCAAGCAACCGACAGCGATCCTCATGGCAACAGCCGCACCCAGGACAGTGTCTGTTCCAACGGCACCGACCCCATCGACCTGGCGACTGGGAAGATGTACCTGCCGCAGACTGACGTAGAGCTGCCCGGTGCGCTCCCACTGGTGTTTCGCCGACGCGTCGAATCCGGATACCGCGCTGGCAAATGGTTCGGGCCGTCATGGACGAGTACGGCCGACCAGCGTCTGGAAATCGACTCGCAGGGCCTCATCTTCGTCCACGAGGACGGCCTGCTGCTGGCCTACCCCCACCCACAAGACAGTACCCCGGTGCTGCCCTCTGAGGGGCCGCGCTGGCCCTTGGAGCGCACGGATGATGGGGGCTACGTCGTCAGCGATCCGGCCAGCGGTATCACCTGGTGCTTCAGCGACTACAGCGAGTCCGTGGCCCTGCTGGATGAGATCTCCGACCGTAACGGGAACTTCATCGTCTTCGGATATGACGCTGACGGCGTCCCTACAGACGTCCAGCACGGCGCCGGTTATCACCTGAAGATTGCAACGGAAGGAGGCCGGATAACTGGCCTGTACCTTGCGAGAGCCTCCCCAGACGAGGGTGACCAGCTTCTTACCAGCTACAGCTACACGAATGGCACCCTCACCTCGGTCGCCAATTCATCCGGGTTGCCGTTGCAGTTCAGCTACGACCATCTCAACCGAGTCGAATCCTGGACCGATACCAACAACAGCAGCTACCACTACAGGTACGATGACCAGGACCGATGTGTCGCAGAGAGCGGCGAAGCCGGGCACATGAGCCTGTCTATCGACTACGGCGAGCCCGATGAGGCCACAGGGCTGAGGGTCACCACAACGACCAGCGGATCTGGCCACATTCAGCAATTCCATATCAACCGGGTGAACCAGGTGGTCGCAGAGGTCGACGCTACTGGTGGTGTCACACGCAGCGAACGTGACCGCTATAACCACTTGCTGAGCACGACCGACCCACTTGGGCGGACCACTAGCTTTACGTACGATGAGGCAGGAAACACCGCTTCGGCGACGCGCCCCGATGGTCGCACAGCCACTGTGGCGTACAACGAGCTCAATCTGCCGGTTCAGATTGTGGGTCCCGATGGCGGTACATGGCGTTACAGCTACGATGAACGTGGCAACCGCACCTCCGCTACCGATCCCAGCGGGGCACGCACCCAGTACACCTATGACAGTCGTGGAAACCTTTCCGCAGTCACCGACGCGCTGGGAAACGTCACCCGAATAGAAAGCAATCGCGCTGGGCTGCCGGTCGCCGAAACAAATCCGCAAGGTGCGATCACCCGGTACGAGCGCGATTCCTTCGGCCGTATCACGGCTTTTATTGATCCTCTCGGGGCCACCACTCAACTGGTGTGGACCGTGGAAGGCAAGCTCTCGGCCCGCATCAAACCGGACGGCGCACGCGAGTCATGGGCCTACGACGGTGAAGGCAACTGCACATCACACGTTGATGCCATCGGCGGTGTTACGCGGTACACGTATACACACTTCGACAAGCTGGCAACCAAAACCGGCCCTGACGGAGCGCGGACCACGTACTCATACGACGCCGAACTCCAGCTGGTCAAGGTAACCAATCCTCAGGGCTTGGAGTGGTCATACACCTATGACCCGGCAGGTCGGCTGATATCTGAGACCGACTTCGACGGCAGCACTATTACCTACTCTTATGATGCTGCCGGAAAATTGACCAGCCGTACCAATTCACTCGGACAAACCATCACCTATGGCCACGACGTGCTGGGTCAGGTCATCGAAAAGGTGCTCGATGGTGCGCGGACCACCTTCGCGTACAACCTGGCCGGAGACCTGGTACACGCGGGCTCAGCCGACGCCACGATGTCACTGGAGCGCGACGTGATGGGGCGCGTCATATCCGAGACCACCAACGGCCGCACTCTCTCGCACACCTACGACATCCTGGGACGTCGTACTTCCCGGCGTACCCCCATGGGAGCAGAGTCGCACTGGCGATATGACGCCGTGGGTAATCCCGTCCAGCTGACCGCCTCCGGCCGTGATGTCACCTTCCGGCACGATGCGGCTGGTCATGAGATCAGCCGTCGCCTCGGCGATGATCTCTCCTTCAATTCCTCTTGGGGCCCCGCCGGTCGCCTCATAAGCCAAACGGTGACAACCGCATCCCTGACACTCCAGCAGCGTCAGTACACCTACAGGCCCGATGGCCATCTGACCGCGCTTGAGGACAGTCTGAGCGGTACACGTCGCTTCGACGTCGATGAAATGGGCCGCGTCACTGGGGTGCACGCCCACAACTGGACAGAGTCCTACGCTTACGACGAGGCAGGAAACCAGACCAGCGCCGACTGGCCGGCCAAACACCCCGGTGCGGAGGCTCGCGGCTCGCGCACCGTCGCTGGCACCAGGGTCGGCCGAGCTGGCAATGTCCGCTACGAGCACGATGCGCAAGGACGCATCACTCTCAGGCAGAAGACTCGTCTGTCCCGCCGTCCCGAGACCTGGCGTTACGAGTGGGACGGCGAAGACCGCCTCATCGCAGTTACCACACCTGACGGCACGCGATGGCGCTATATTCACGACCCCCTCGGCAGACGCATCGCCAAGCGCCGCTTGACAGCCGTGGGGGAAACGGCTGAGGAGACCGCTTTCACCTGGGACGGCGCCAACCTCGCCGAGCAGACCACCTCCTCGCCGACGCACAAGTACCCCGTCACGCTCAGCTGGGACCACGACGGGCTACGCCCCCTAACGCAGACCGAACGCATCACGGCACCCAATGGCTCCCAAGAGGACATCGACCAGCGATTCTTCGCGATTGTCACCGACCTGGTCGGCACACCGACCGAACTGGTCGATCTCCGAGGTGAAACCGCCTGGCGAACCCGCAGCACATTGTGGGGAACCACGACGTGGACGAGCAGCAGCACTGCCTACACGCCGCTGCGATTCCCCGGACAGTACTTCGATGCCGAAACCGGGCTCCACTACAACTTTCACCGCTACTACGACCCAGAGACAGCTCGTTACATCACAACGGATCCGTTGGGTCTCAAGCCTGCACCCAACCCCGCCACCTACGTCGCCAACCCGCACACATGGGCCGACCCTCTGGGGCTGGCGCCCGAAGAGGGGTGCCCTGATCGGCTCAAAACCGGCGAGATGTATATCTACCGTGCTGTCATGCCAGGAGAGTTGGGAGACATCATGGGGCCGGCCAACCGTCGTTACCGCAACGGCCCCGGCCAAGAAGTCAAGTACTTCTCTGAAACTCCGGAAGGAGCGGCAGCCTACGCACGAGGCGCCTACCGCGATTTCGGGGCGCATGATGGCTATCAGCCGTATACGCTGACCCGGGCGGTGATCCGTCGCGACGTCATTCCGCCGGAAAATTACCTGCATCACCTGGCAGATGAGGGCGTGGATAGCCCGTTTATCCTTAACTCCGACCAACTCAGGCATGCGGGGCGCGTGAGGATCATGCCGTCCCTGCCGCATCGGTGACTCGAATGAATATGAACATCATCATTGCCTCGGATAATGATTCGACGCTCGCGCTCTGGGAAGCGCACCTTTCTCCGCTTGCGGAGGTTTCATTCACCAAGGAGCGAGCTGTACATATCGCGGCTGACGCCGTTGCCATCGCTGGGATCTACGCATTTGAGCGGTACGGTGGTCGTCCGAACACGACCGCAGCGCAGGTCGTCACCAACACAACGGGCGACGGACTTCCTGGCGTCGTTATTATTCCGCCAAGCCTGCCCGTGATCCTCAATTCAGAGAAAAGGCCGGTTGTTCATCCTGACTATACGGAAGTGAGTCCGGCTTATTACGCAATTTCACACACGCTCAAGGTGATTGACGCTCTCAACGCGGAAGGCGAGCAGGTGGTTCGAAGAGTAATCTTTTCTCTTCCGCTGCTAGGTATGAACAACCCCCGGGATGCGTCCACACCTTCCTCGGTGAGGCAAGCCATCGAGGAGCACCTCACGGAAACAGACACATAAAGAGAGTTGCCTGCGGTCTGCGATTATGACTGGCTGATCCGGAAGGCGCTGGTGAGGGAGGGGCAGTAGCGCCGAGCCCCGATTGTCTCCGTTCGGCAATCGCGTGTCCTGATCGGTGCTGCCAGTTGTCCGGCCAGGTCACATATCCCGTGGCCTGGCCTTTTGCGTTGCTCAGGGCATGACGCGTCACACGGCCGTGGTGCTGTGAGATGGCTTGCGTGAGCGGGGGTGCTCAGAGACCTACTTCTTGGGCTTCCGGAGCTCGGCCTTCTTGTCGGCCTTGGGCTGGGCTTTCGCCTTGGTCCTCGGCTTGCCGCCCTTGCCCTTGCCGGCGTTCTTCGCCGCGGCCTTCTTGGCCTTCTCCTTCTTCGCGGCCTTGCGGGCCGCCTTCTGCGCCTCGGCCTTGCGCTGAAGCGGAACCAGCTTCGCCGTCGCCTCGGCGGCGCTCTTGCCGACCTGGGGCAGGACGCTCTGGTAGATGTCTCGCGTGATGCGGGTGTCACTGTGTCCGAGCGTGTCCGACACGATCTTGATGTCGATGTCGGCGGTCAGCATGAGGGTGGCCGCGCCATGACGCAGATCGTGCAGCCGGATCGGCGGAAGGCCGGAGGCGGCGACGAGGCGCTCGAAGAGGTCGGTCACCTTGCCCGGGTGGAGCCAGGAGCCGTCTTCCTGAGTGAAGACATGGCCGGTCTCGACCCAGGCCGAGCCCCACTCCGCGCGGTCCGCTTCCTGCCGCTCGCGGTGCCGCTTGAGGACGTTGACGGTGTCGTCGTCGAGTGCGACCACGCGATAGCCGCTGTCCGTCTTGGGATCGGACGCCTCGATCTCCCATCCGTCCTGCACGAGTTGGGAGGAGACGGTGAGGGAGTGGGTGTCGAGGTTCGTCTCAGACCACGGCTGCCCGCACGCCTCACCACGGCGCAGGCCACGGAACGCGATCAGGTGCCACATCGCGTACAGCCGGTCCTCGGCGACGAAGTCGAGGAAGGCGCCGGTCTGCTGAGGCGTCCAGACCATCCCCGGCGACGGTTTCTCGCCCGTCTGCTCCCACTTGGCAACCCGCTCGTCCGTCCACACGAGCGCCTTCGGCTTGCGTACGGGATCGATCTCGACGTGGGCGGCCGGGTTGAACGTGATGATCTGCTGCCCGATCGCGTCGTTCAGGGCCGCGCGGAGAGTGGCCTTGACGTGCTGACGCGTGGCGGGGCCGGTGATGCGACGGAAGCGCGGCATCTCGTCGATCGCGGCCTTCATCGCTTTGCGGCGGGCACGGTTCTCCACGCCCTTCCACGGTACGGTCGCCAGCTCCTCGATCGCGGCTCGGCGCTGGGCGTTGTCCTCCAAAACCTGGGCGTTGGCGTCGCGGATGTCCGTGAACATCTCGCTGAGGTGGCTGACGCGCAGCCGGTCCAGCCGCCGGTTACCGATGCGCGGCTTCAAGTGCACGCGAATGTCGGTCTCGTAGCGGTTGAGGCCGGACTTGCGTATGCGCTTACCGGCCAGCCACCGGTCGAGCCACTCACTCACTGTCAGGCTGCCGATGAGGTCCTGGCCGGCGTTCAGGCGCCGCCTCGTCTCCTCGACGTCAGGCAGAGGCGACCGCTCGCGGCTGACCTCCGCCAGCATCTCGGCGATGAGTTCTGTGCCCTCGGGGTCGTCCGATTCGGCTAGGGCCTGTTGTGAAAGTGGCGTCGTCAGTCGCCGTTGAAGACGAGGTATCGGTGAGCCCTGCGCTCGACTTGAGCAGTCAGAGCGAGGATTTCGTGCACCGCCTCGGCTTCCTCGGCGGCTGAGCCGTCCGTCAAGGCCCGGAGTTCCGGAATGAGGACCCTGAGCTGCAACCGGTTGAACACGGTGTCGTCGTAGGGATCGACGCATCCGAGCAGGGGCAGGTTCTGGCTCGCCGCCCGTCCGCACAGGGCAGCGATGGCAGGATGCGCGCACGTGGCTTCGACCGTGCCTGCGAATGTCCGAACCTGAACGCTGATCCCCATGAGGGCACGTTAGTGCTCGACCGTTGGTGCCGCCGAAGCGTTTACGGACGTCAGAGCCACTCGTTGATGGCTGCGATCAGCACGGTCGCTTCGTAGCGCACGGCGAGTTTGTCGTATCGAGTCGCCACGGCTCGGTGGCGCTTGAGGCGGTTGATCCCGCACTCGACTGCATGCCGCTTGCGGTAGTCGGTCTTGTCGAACTTGGGCGGCCGGCCACCCTTGAAGCCGAGGTTCTGCCGGTTGCGGACCCGGTCCGCCGGAACCGGGATCGTGGCCTTGATCCCGCGTCGCCGCAGGTAGGAGCGGTTCTTTCGGGAGTCGTACGCCTAATAGGCGCCGTGGGTTGGCTGTTAGGCCAGTCCTGGCAGGGGCCGGGTGAGACGTCTGGTCTGTACGCAGCGCCTGGGAGCGCTTCGACAAGAGGGACGCATACGCGGCCCCTGCCGTGTCGAATTCGGTCGGCATACCGTGCCGTGGTTCGAGCCGTTCCCAGGGCCACCTCCCGAACAGCCGGAGCCGTGGAGCTCTTCACGAGAGCGAGGACCCTGGGCTCAGCTGGGGCCACGGACGGCTGATGGGGTGGTGCGCCGGCGAGCGCTTCTATTAGGTCGCTGTGTGGTCCCGCCTCGGCTCGACGCCGAGGGACAGCGAAGGCTCGAAGGGAGCACGTGATGCACGTGACCTGCGGAATTGACTGGGCGGAGGACCACCACGACGTGGCTGTGGTCGACTCCGACGCCCGACTGCTCGGCAAGCTCAGGATCAGCGACGACGCGGCGGGCTTCCAGGACCTGCTGCGACTGCTCGCCGAGCACGGCGACAGCCCGGACGATCCGGTCCCGATCGCGATCGAGACCTCCCGCGGACTCCTGGTGGCCTGCCTGCGGGCCTCCGGCCGCCGGGTCTATGCCATCAATCCGATGGCTGTCGCCCGCTACCGCGACCGCCATGTCGTCTCCCGCAAGAAGTCCGACCACCAGGACGCACTTGTCCTGGCGAACATCCTGCGGACCGACGCCGGGCAGCACCGACCGCTGCCGGACGACTCCGACCTGGCCAGGGCGATTGCCGTCCTCGCCAGAGCCCAGCAGGATGCGGTCTGGGACCGCACGCGAGCCCACAACCGGCTCCGGTCGCACCTGCGTGAGTACTACCCCACGATTCTTGAGGCGTTCGCAGACAAGCGGGAGCGGCTGCTGGCGCGTGAGGCCCGCGCGATCCTGGCGATCGCGCCCACTCCGGCCGAGGCCGCCCGCCTCACCCGCAGCCGGCTGAGGGCTGCCGTCACGCGCGCCGGCCGCCAGCGCCGGATCGACGCCGAGACCGATCGGCTCCTTGAGGTGTTGCGCCGGCCCTCGCTTCGCCAACCGGCCTTGGTGGAGACGGCGATGGGGCGCCAGACACTTGCACTGCTCGCCCAGCTCGACGCCGCCTGCCGGGCATGCGACGACCTGGCCCGCGACACTGAGGAGCTCTTTCTTCAGCATCCCGACGCGGAGATCATCACGAGCTTCCCGGGTCTTGCCGCGCTCACCGGCGCTCGGATACTCGCCGAGATCGGTGACGACCGCACCAGGTTCGACACGGCCCGGGACCTGAAGGCCTACGCCGGAAGCGCCCCGGTGACCCGTGAATCCGGCAAGAGCCGCCGTGTCAGCCATCGCCGGATCAAGAACAGCCGCCTGGCCGAGACCGGCCGGCACTGGGCGTTCGCCGCGCTCACCGCCTCACCCGGAGCCCATGCTCACTACAACCGCCGACGAGACACCGGCGATCGCTACCATGCCGCCCTCCGCCGCCTGTTCAATCGCATGCTCGGCCAGCTCCACCACTGCTTGACGACCCGCCAGAAGTTCGACGAAGCGATCGCCTTCGCCCCGCCGGCACTGCCCCCGTTCGCAGCAGCTGCTTGACCCGATAGCTGCATGGGGTGTCTTGTCCGCGCGGACTCGGTCTGGGCGCTTGCGTGGGCGCCCGAGTCCACTCCGGGGAACTCGGATCGCTTCCAGGACCGGCTCGAACTGCGGGGAATCACCCCGCTGCCCGGCCGTGATCACGACGGACAGGGGCTTCTGCCCCTGCTCGACCGCGAGGTGGATCTTGGTGGTCAGGCCGCCCCGGGAGCGTCCGAGCCCATGGTCGGCCGGCTCGATGGCGATCCCGCCGGACGGCTCTTTCTGGAGATCCCCCTTTTCGCCGCCCCGGCAGCGTGCTGGTGGGCCCGGCAGACGGTCGAGTCGACACTCACGTCCCAGGTGATCAGACCCTTCGCGTCGGCCTGGGCTTGGAGTTGTGTGACGATCCGGGCCCAGGTGCCGTCGCGCTGCCACCGCCGGAACAGGTCATAGACCCGATCCCACGGCCCGTACCGTTCCGGCACATCCCGCCATGGGGCACCAGTCCGGGTCCGCCACCGTATGCCGTCTATCAGCTGCCGCCGGGTCCACGACGGCGGACGGCCCGGCTTGACGCCCTGCGGCAGCAACGGCTCCAGCCGGGCCCATTGGCCATTCGTCAGATCACCACGTCCCACGACGCGTGATCATTCACGACCAAGATCCACTTTCGCAACAGACCCTAGCCCGAGGAGAGCGCGGACGTGGTCGAGGTCGGCCTGGGCCGACTTGAGGCTGCCGTACCCGCCACGGGCGAACGAGCGTCGACTGCCGTCCTCACGGGGCGAGAGCTCCTGGCGTATGGAGTAGGTGCAGTGGTTCCTGCTGTTGCGCTTGGGGCAGGAGCTGCCGAGTTCCTTGCCGGTCTTGGGGTCCCGGCAGGAGCAGCGGCGGTAGGTGGAGCCCTTCAAAGATCATTCTCCTCGGTGGTGTCAGGGTCGGTTCCGGGTGAGTCGATTGCGGCGGCAAGGTCGGGCCACAGGAAGGGAGGCGTGACGCCCTCTTCCCGGATGAAGGCGCGGATCCTGCGCAGGCGGCTTTCGGCGTCGTCAGCTGCCTCGGCGGCACGGGCCTGAGCGCGGAGGGCCTCGGCCTTCCGGTCGGCGTTCGGGGCGGTCTCGGCGTGGTAGCGCGCGTACTCCTCATCGCGTCGTGCGCTCTGCAGTTGCTCCTCGGCAGCGTGGTGGGCGCGGAAGTAGCGGAGCATGTCGTCGTCCGCGCCGAGTTCGGTGTCCTCCCCGGTGAACCAGTGCAGGGCAACCAGGGGGGAGGTGGGGTGCTGAAGCGGGAGCCGCTGCACGTCGTCGACGTAGCCGACGGGATAGATGAGGCAGATGGGCGGGGTGTTCAGCGCCTTGGCCAGGACCATGACGTCGACCAGGGGCAGGTTGGAACGGCGCCCGGACTCCATGTTGGCGATCACGTTGCGGGGGATCGGGTGGCCGAGCTCCTCGCACTTGTCGGCCAAGTCCTGCGCGCTCCATCCCAGTTCCTTCCGTCGTCTGCGGACCTCGTCGGCCACGGTGGCCATGACCTGGTCCACCCACTCAAGGACGTCGTCCTCGTCGTCGGCCTTCTCGTATCCATGGTCGCTACGGCGTTGTGTCATGTAGACGCATTAGCTCGCCTAGCGTTGATTTCGTGACCTGGAGACGGGCGCGATGGTCGCGTTCGCCGAGGGCTCAGTAGTGGAGGGAGCGCGCATGCGCGAGAACGAAGCTGGCGGGCGAGCGAAGGGGATGAGCCGCGAGGAGCTTCTGGAGCTTCCAGTCGCCGTTGACCTGGAGACAGGCAACCGGGCGTTGGGGCTGGGGCGGAGCAAGGGGTACGAGCTCGCCAAGCGTGATCAGTACCCGTGCAAGGTGCTGCGACTCGGCAACGCCTACCGGGTGGTGACGGCGGACCTGTTGGCCCTGCTGGGACTGGCAGCGTGAAGCAGCTGGTGCGTAGCAGGTACTTCTGCGCTGAGCTGACACAGAAACGCTGGACTGTGGCGTGGCGTGGACGTACTGTCCGTGGTCGCTCGCGGTACCGAGGCGCCCGCGAGAAGGGGGAGAGCCTCCGGCGGTGCAACGCCGGAGGCCCCAAGGCTCCCCAGTAATCCCATGAGAACCGACCCGGCGGCAGGGGCGTGCAAGCCCGACACCGCCAGACGAGGAGCCGCCCAGTGCAACCCGAGAACCCCGAGTCCTATTCCGCCCCCGCCCGAGCGGCCTGGCCCGCAACGGCCATCCCCGGCCAGCCCGGCGCCCACCTGCGTCCCCCGCAGACCGACAGTGCTGCGGCGGACCAGAGCGACGGTACTGCCGACAGCAGCGCCAACGAGGCGGACGTGGTGAGCGGGCTGGAGGCCATACCCGATGCGGAGCCGACGTCTGGCTCGAAGCTACTGGATGAACTGCGCTCCCAGGTAGCCCAGTTCGTGATCCCGCCCTCGTCGGAGGCGCTGGACGCGATCACTCTGTGGGTGGCGGCGACGCATCTCCAGCCCGCGTGGCAGCACGCCCCGCGTCTGGCGGTGGTGGGACCGGCGAAACGCTGCGGCAAGTCGCGGCTGCTGGACGTGCTGACCGAGACGGTCCACGAGCCGATGCTGACCATCAACACCACACCGGCGGCTATCTTCCGCTCGATCAGCGAGGAGGAGCCGCCGACGCTGCTGGTGGACGAGGCCGACACCATCTTCGGCCCCAAGGTCGCGGAGAAGAACGAGGAGACGCGTGGCCTGCTCAACGCCGGTCATCAGCGCGGCCGGTACGTCACCCGGGTCGTCGGCAACGACCACACCCCGCACAAGTTCGCCACCTTCGCCATGGCGGCCATCGCGGGAATCGGGGATCTGCCGGACACGGTCATGGACCGGTCGGTGGTGATCCGCATGCGGCGCCGGGCCGAGGGCGAGAAGGTCCGGCCCTTCCGCTCCCGCCGCGACATCCCCGCCCTGCACGAGATACGCGACCGCATCCACGCGTGGGCCAGGCCGCTGCTGGAGGAGGCCGCGAACCTGGAGCCGGTCATGCCGGTCGAAGACCGCGCCGCTGACACATGGGAGCCCTTGGTGATCGTCGCCGATCTGGCAGGCGGTTGCTGGCCCCGGCTGGCGCGGGTCGCCTGCGTGCGGATGGTCACTACCGAAGTGGCGGCCGAGGAGGACCACCCCAGTGGTGCACGAATCCTCGCCGACATCCGCCGGGTCTTCTTCGCCCAGCGTGAGGTGGACAGCCTGTCCACAGGGGACCTCCTCCACCACCTGCGCCAAGACCCCGAAGCCCCGTGGGCGGAGCGGGGACGTGACGGCCTAACGGCCCGAGAGCTCAGCAGGATGCTGCGCGACTTCGACATTCGGCCCGGCAACGTGCGCATGGCCGACGGAAGGCAGCTCAAGGGCTACATGCGTAACAAGTTCCTCGACGCGTGGCGGCGCTACTGCCCCACCGTGCACCCGGTCGACGCCGGCTCCGCGCCCAGCTCGGGCTGAGCCCCGCCCCTCCGGTTGCCGTCCTTGCCGTCCCTGCCGTGATCCCGCAGGTCAAACGGCATGTCGGTAAGACGGCAGCCGGGCTCAAGACGGCAACGCGATCACCAACGGCGCGCTGACCGCCAGGACGTCTCCCATCTCCGTCTTGTGCCGTCCTAAGCGTCCCCGCCGTATCGCCGCAGGTCACAGGGGCTTGGGCCAAGACGGAAGTCGGATGCGCACCGTCCATAGCCCCCCATGTCCCCCCGAGGGCGGCGGTGCCGCAATACGTCGGCACCGCCGCCGAGACGGAACGCAAGCACATGTGCCGTACCAGCTCTGAGCTGCGGTTTCAACGGCCAAGACGGCCAAGACGGACCACGCCACCACCACAGGAGAACCCCGCTTGACCACCCTCGCACCACTCGCCGACCACACCGATCAGGAGACCGGTGCGTGCCGCACTCCGCGCTCAGGAGGGCAGTTGGTGATGACCAAACAGACCGCCGAGACGTATGCGCTCGTCGCGGCGGGAACCGTCATCGTCGCCCTGACCGCCGGTGGGTTCTGGCTCTCCTACGCGCACCTCGCCGAGGTCGCCGGACAGCATGGACTCAGGAGTTCCCCCGTACGCCAATGGGCCTGGCCCGCGACGTTGGACGCGTTCATCGTCGCGGGGGAGTTGCTGATGCTCCGCGCGGGCCTGCGGCGGCTCACCGATGGGTGGGCCATCGCCCTCACGGCCACCGGATCGGTCGGTTCCATCGCGCTGAACGTAGCTGGGGTCAGCGGAGCCGGCGGGCCCGGAGCGAAGCCCCTGCTCGACTATGTGGTCGCTGCCGTACCCCCGACCGCAGCGCTGCTGGCCTTCGGCGTCCTGATGCGGCAGATCCACCAGCTGGTCGACCAGCCGAGCGGCCGAATGGAGCCGGCGTTGGATGAGGGACCGGAGTCAGCGACCAATGCTGCCGTCCGCGCCACTGAGCCACCGACCGGCAGTTCCGCCCAGTCGCCGGAACCTCAGCTCCGCGAACCGGACAGCAAACCACGTGGGGGCCGCCCAGCTGGGGCCACGGTCGACGAACTCGTGGAGATCGGTCGTATCGCCGCAGCAGAGCAGGGCAAAGTCACCCGGGACATTGTCCAAAAGGCCATACGGGCCAAGGGACTGACGGTCAGCGGGGAACGGCTGACCGAGGTGATGGATGTCCTTCGACGCGAGCTCGAAGCCGCTTCCGGCACCGGTCCCGATAGGGACTGACTGCTTGCCCAAGGGGTGACCGGAACCCTTCCGGTCACCCCGCCAGCCGGTCACCGTTCCCCCTCACCGCCTGGTCATCCACACCTGTGGGCGGGTCGGTGACCGCCTGGATTCGCCCAACCTTCCCCGTCAGCCCCCCTGGCCCGCTCGTCCCTTCCGGAGAACCACTGATGACGCATGACCCACACCACGCCGAGGACACCCTCGACGAGCCGCTGCCGCTGACGAAGTCCCCTGGTCTGATGGGGCGTTTGCGGCGGGCGTTCGGAAGGGCGGCCCCTGGCGGAGCCAGTAGTACCCCGAGTCCGACTCAAGGCCGGACTTCGGGGATCTCCGCCCCGGGGGTGGCGGAGACGGCCCAGCGCCAGGGGGCGCCGGGCCAGGAGGTCGGCGCCGAGGACGGCCCCGACCTGGACAAGCTCCACGCCGTCCAACGCGAGACCCTCCGCCTCGCCCGTGCCGCCGAGACCGCCACCGGCGAGCCCGTCGTGAAAAATGCCCAGCCCACGATCCGTCGCTTCAGCGGCAACAAGCGCACTGTCCGCATCGGGCCGCTGCGGTTTACCGACGTCGAGCACGCCGGCCTTCAGGAGGCTGCTGCCGAGCACGGCTACAAGGGGGAATCCGGCTTCGCCGCCGATGTCGTCCTGGCCTTCATCGCCGGCCGGTTCACCGCCAACCTGCCCCTGTCCGAGGACCGTCGCCGCACGCACATGTTCCGCGCCCAGGTCCTGCGTCAGCTCAACCGCATCGGCGTCAACATCAACCAGATCGCCCGCGCCCTCAACAGCGACCTCACCCCACCCGACATACGCGAGCGCCTCCACGAACTCCACCACCTGCTGGAACTGATCGCCCAAGCCCTGCGCCAGCCCGCTGACCCGCGGGAGGATCTCGCCGCATGATCGCCGCCATCAAGGCGCCCGGCGCCAACACCCGCGGCCTGCTGGCCTACCTCTACGGCCGAGGAACCCACGACGAACACTTCGACCCGCACATCGTGGCCGGCTTCGCCATGCTCGGCATGCCCGACCCCGGCCGCGACGAGACGGCCACCCTCACCGAACTCGCCCGCCACCTCGACGAGCCCGTACGGCTGCGCAACAGCGAGTTCGGCAAGCTTGTCACCGACCACGTCTGGCACTGCCCCGTCCGCGCCGCACCCGAAGACCGCTACCTCTCCGATGCCGAATGGGGCGAGATCGCCCAGCGCGTCGTCGCCGCGGCCGGCATAGCCCCTGCCGGTGATGACCTGGCCTGCCGCTGGATCGCCGTACGCCACGCAGACGACCACATCCACATCCTCGCCACCACCGTCCGCGAAGACGGCCGCCGCCCCAAACTCCACGACAGCGGCATCCGCGTCGGCGACGCATGCCGCGAGATCGAGAAGGACTACGGACTGCGCCGCCTGAAGAAGGGCGACCGCACCAACACCCGACGCCCCACCCAGGCCGAGATGCACAAGGCCCAGCGCATCGGCTGGGAGCAGACCAGCAAGGAGTGGCTCCAGGACCGCATCCGCGCCGCGATCCCCCACGCCAAGAGCGCCGAGGAACTCCTCGCCTACCTCGAAGCCGAGGGCATCCGAGTCAAGGCCAAGCGGGGACCGTCCGGCGACCTCCTCGGCTACGCCGTCGGACGCCCCGGCGACCTCAACAAGGACGACGAACAGATCTTCCACCCCGGCGGAAAGATCGCTCCTGACCTCTCCCTTCCCAAGATCAAGGCCCGCCTCGAATCCAGCCAGCCCGAAGAGCACCCCACCGCCCGCCGGGCCCAGCCCAGCACCCCCTGGCACCGAGCAATTGACGCCCTCGACACTCTCCACACCGACCTTGCCGACGACGCACGAGCCCAGGCACACGTCGCCGCGCTCGGTGAACTGATCGAAGCCACCGCCCAGAAGGCACCCGCCGACCTGCGCGCTGAACTTCAAGCCGCCTCGAAGGCGTTCGCACGGGCCCAGCGCTCCCAGATCCGGGCAGAAGACCGAGCCGCCCACACTCTGCGCAACGCGGCTCGCGACATCGCCCACACCGCCACCGGCCCCGACGGCAGCGCCCTCGCCGTCCTGGTCGCAGCGCTCGTCTGGGCCGCAATCGTCGCGGGACGCTGGCACGAGGCCAAGGGCCACGCCCACCAAGCCGACGCCGCTCGCCAAGCCCTCCAGCACCTTCAGAGCGCCGCCGACCACGCCCTCACCCCGGAACTCACAGACCTCGCGCAACGGCAGCCGAAGGAGGAGACCCGTCGCTCTCTGGCCAGCGACATACGCGCCGCCATCCCCGAACACGCCGAGCAGATCCTCACCGACACCGGCTGGCCGGCCCTCGCCACCGTCCTCGCCGACGCCGAAGCCCGCGGCCACAAACCCCACCAACTCCTCAAGGAAGCAGCCGCCCAACGCGAACTGGCCACCGCCCACCAACCCGCCCGCGTCCTGATCACCCGCATCCAGCACACCGGACGTAACCCCATCCCCAACCGCCGCGC
The DNA here is from genome assembly GCF_030406865.1 of Streptomyces sp. P9-2B-2. NCBI lineage: Bacteria > Bacillati > Actinomycetota > Actinomycetes > Kitasatosporales > Streptomycetaceae > Streptomyces > Streptomyces sp. P9-2B-2. The sequence goes on from NZ_CP129126.1 coordinate 5,043,650, forward strand.
CGCAGCAGCCCGCCTCCGCACCACCACCGCGGTCCCGCACCCGCCCCTCGGGCCTGACTTCGCCCAGCCAACGGCGGCAACTACAGCACCGGCCGCGCAGCAGCGCCGCCCGCGTCGCTAGCTGCCCAATACGCCGCTGCATGACCGTGGCTCGCTGCGGCCGTGCAGCGAGTGGTTGGACGTGAGCTTGGGTGCATCGCCCCCTGCCGCAATTCCGGCTGGTAGGGGGCTGCGGTCTTGCCCTGGGCCTACTGCCGGGCGGTGCTGCACCGTGGCTGAAATGCGCTCCCACCAGGGCGATTGTCAGTGCTGTATGCGAGGGTCGCCATCTGTGAGCCGAAGCATTGTCGGCGGCTCGCGACGCGTTACGAGTACACGGCCAAGGGGGAGGCACGGCATGGCTGGCGACGGCTTTGACGTAGACACCGACCAACTCAAGTCCGCCGCTCCAACATTCCACCGAGAGTCTGTCGCCTTGGAGCGGGCGGCGACCAAGCTTCGCCACACGCTCGGCGGGCTGGGGGAGCCGTGGGGCGGTGACGAGCAGGGCAAGAGGTTCGAGCACGCCTACGCCCCGCACCGGCTGCAGATCGAGAAGGCGGCCGCGGCCCTGGTCAAGGGCCTGTCCAGCATCACCAAGGCCATGAACGACATGGCAGCCAACCACGAAGACGCTGACCACTCAGCCAAGTCCGGCTTTGAGGGTGGTAAGTGATGGGCGCTGGCGACAAAGCCAAGGAGATCGTCCAGGACCTCACCGGCATGTGGTGGCCGGAGGGCGACGAGGACGAACTCCGAGAGGCCGCCCGCGCTTGGCGCACATTCGCCGACGACGTCGAGGACTGCACGGCCGCCTGCCACAAGAAGGCCCAGGACGTAATCGACAACAACAAGGGCAAGTCGATCGAGGCGTTCGGGGAGTTCTGGCGCAAGTACCACGGCGGTGGCAAGGGCTACCTTGACGACGTGGCCAGCGCCGCCCGCGACATGGCCAAGGCCCTGGACAAGTACGCCGACCAGGTCGCCGAGGCCAAGAAGAAGATCGAGCACGAGCTGGAGATCGCCGGTGCGGTCCTGGTCGTCGGCACGGCCCTGGCCGTCTTCACCGGCGGCATCACCGAGGTCGCGGCACTCGGCGCCACCGAGGCGATCGTCGCCGCAGCGAGTACGGCGGGCGTCGCCGTTTCCGCCACCGTCGCCGAGATCGCCGGAACTGTCCTGGCCACCGCCGCCATCGGCGGCATCGAAGCCATCACCGTAGACGTGGTCGTCGCCCAGGGCGGACGCAACCTCCTCGGCGACCAACACGGCATCAACCTTGCCGAGGCCAGAGATGCTGGGGTCACCGGCGTCTTGCTGGGTGGTGCATTTGGTGGCGCGGCCCGCACTGCCACGGCTGTTGGAGACGCCGGCGGCTTCAAGGCGGTCCTTGCGGATACCAAGCTCGACGGTCTCCGTCTTCGCCCAGCGATCGACCAGATGGGCAAGCGACGTACCTGGCAGCTCTATCACGCAAAGGAATCGAAAGCCCTGGCCCCTCCTGCCAAAGCAGGTGACGACATACTGCCGTCCGGCCATCCGATCTACCACGGCAAGCAGACGACAACCATCGGCTACGATCCACGTACTCTCTCAAATTTGGAACGGGTAAGACGTGTTGATGGTGTCCACGACGTTGTCGTGCACGGTACGCCCGACAACGTTTTCATCGCAGGACACGTCAATCCAGCAGGCGTAGCGAAGACCACTTACGAGATAAGCCCTCACCAGGTAGTGGAAAGTATTCGCAACAATCCGAACTACACGGGTGGGCCTATTCGCTTGGTATCCTGCCACTCGGGAGCCGGGGCGGAGCCGCTGGCGCAGTCCGTGGCAAATGAAATGGGAGCCCCTGTCTACGCGCCAACCAATCGCATGGGAGTGGATCGCACGCTGGGAATCCAGGAGCCCGTCATCGACAAGGGCGGATACTGGCGAATATTCCTTCCCATCACCGACTGACGCCCACAACTGCGAGGAACGATGATTCGCCGAGTAGGTTTCTTTGTCGAAGGCAACGAGGATGGTGACCCCGCTGTCTACAGCGAGTCTCTGACCCAAGCCATGGACGGCCCGCCCGCACCTGATGAAGATCGAATTCTCTCCTACCTCAAAGGCGGGGAAGAGATCTTCAGCACCATGGGTGCTGAGCGTGATGTCATCTCCGGAGACGAGTGGGTCGGTGGTGCCGGGTCACTGGTGACAGATGGTGAATGGGTCTGGCCCGTTGACCTCGTACACTACCTTTCACGTTACCATGTTGCCCTTCCAGTCGATTTCCTCGAGCATGTGCGGAAATCGGAGTATCGGGCTCCGGTCGTATCTGGCGAGCGTGCGCGAGAAGTTATGACCGAACTGTTCCCTAAGCGGCCTTCGCCTTGGGGCTAATGCGATTTCGGGGTGTTCTTGCGTCGACGGAAGTGGATGCCGCGGAAGTCGGAAGCCTTCCGATGTAAATCGCCCGGATGCTCGCCAGCGCAGAAGTGACGATTGGCGCGACCCCTGATCTGAGACCAAGCAACCGCGGCCCGGTATGTCGAGTGCGCCGGGCCGCGGATGTGTTGGCCGGGCGACGGATTGAGAGCGGTGGGGATGCAGCGTCACCCTGATCGCACGGCTCGCTCATAGCAGGCGGGGCGCTTTGCGCCTGGTCACGATGCAGGGAGTGTCATCCGCCAACTGCCGCGAATCCATCTGAACCCCGCCATTCATGATCGAGGACTGAGTACGTGATCGAGTCCCTCCATGCTCCTCGTACGAACACGTGCTCCCGAATGCGGCCTTCCTCCGTCATGCCGGCGCGGAGCAGGGTCTTGGCGGAGGCGGCGTTCAGCGGTGCGCGAGCGGCCCAGATGCGGTGCAGGCCAAGGTGGTTGAAGCCGAGGTCGCACATGAGGTGAACGGTTTCGGTGCCCAGGCCCGCTCCCCATGTGTGGGGGCGCAGGGCAAAGCCGATGGTGGCGGCTTTCTGGGCGTGCGGGTCGAGCGCCAGGCGGGCGAAGCCCACCAGATCCCTTTGCTCCTGGCGGATCACGCCGAGGGCGTATTCGGTGCGGGGTTGCTCGCCGGAGGAGGCGATGGAGCGGGCGACGATCTCCCCGACCTGTTCATGGGTTCGGGGTTCAAAGCTCAGGTGGCGGGTGGCCTCGGCGTCGCCGTAGATGGCGTGTACGGCGTCCACGTCGTCGCTGGTGAGTTCGCGCAACTGAAGCCGGGGGCCTGCGATGTCGACCGGATGCATGGTCGGGACCCTACTCGCAGGCGGTGTTACCTGGGCAGGGCGGCGACGGGGGCCGCGGTGAACGCCTCGATTTCCTCCCGTGTCGTGCGAGCCTCGGGTGCGGTGAGCCACCGGGGATCACGCAGCGCGGTGTGGACCTGCCGCACCGAGGCAACGATGCCGTTGATGCGCTGACCGGCGGACAGGTCGAGAACGGGCCGCATGGCCTCGTCGACACCGTCGAGGCTTCCGGCGTGGATGCGGGCGAGGGCAAGGTCGGTGTGGGCGCCGGCCTGGTCGCCGAAAGCCCACTCTTCAGGTTCCGCTTGGCGGTAGGCGGCGACGGCCGCTTCGGCCTGTTGTCGTGCCTCGGGGGCGTCTGGCAGCCAGGCGGTGGCGTCAGCGGCGTAGTAGAGCTGGCGTGGTACGGGGAAGGTCATGATGCCGCCGAACTCGTCCAGGTCGTCGGGGGACGCCGCATCGCGGGCCCGTTCAGCTTCTGCGAGGGAATTCCGTACGGCTGCCACATCACCGAGTGCGGCTCCGGCACGGGCTTGCAAGCAAGACAGCCATACGGCGCTGGTGCCGGTTACGCCTGCCACCTGGGAGATGCCGAGGGCAGCGTATTTAGAGGCTTCCTGGTGTCGGCCGTCCCAGTAGGCGATCAGGGATTGCAGGCCGCGGACCCAGGCGCGCATGGCGTGGTGGTCGGCGTTGTCCGCGCATACGTAGGCGGTCCGGGCCTGTGTCATCGCCGATCGTGGGTCGCCGAGGTCGTGGCTGGCCTTGGCGAGCATGCCGGAGGTGATGGCGGAGAGCAGGTACAACTCGCGGGCCTGGCCAGGGCGGACATGGCCGTGTTCGAGGAAGCGGAAGGAGAGGTCTTGGACTTCGACGAGGTCGCCGAGGAGGGGGGCCAGCGGCAGCTGCGGGTAGGCGGCGGCTAGACGACGTACCTCCTGGTGGAGCTCGTCCAGGGTCTCCGGGCCTACGTTGCTGCCTTCTGCCATCGAGCTGAAGCGGAATGCCCGACGAGCTGCCATGGCGACCTGCCTCTCTAACGTGTCCCGACCGACGCTGTCGCCTGGAACGGGTCTGCTGGTGAACTCGATGCCGTCGAAGCCGCTGACTCCTTCGCTGGGTTCGAGCGAGGGGGACGGCGGCCGTGTCGGCATGACAAGCCGAAGCTGGGGAACGGCATCGACTGCGCCAACGCCCTCGTCCGCTGGACCGAGCAGGACGTCGACGGGGTATCGGAACATTGCCTCCAGCACCCGGCACAAGGCCGGGTAGGGACGGGTCTTCACCTCGCCCCCGTACCACCGCTCAAACTGCCGCTTCGACACCGTCAGACCGACAAGCGTCGGATCACGGTCCTGTTCGGCGAGTTCGTTGGCAGTGCGCTCGAAGTGAAGCTTGAAGGTCTCGAACACCTGCCAGTGGCGTCTGGTGATCAATGTCCGCAGAAGAGTGGGCCTTTGAGCCATCAATCCCCCGATGGGTTCCGGTCGGCTCGTCGGTTCGACGGTAGCCCGCACTGCCGCCATACGGGAGTGAGAGCTGCCGTGTGCGAGGAGATGACGGTAGAGACGGCGGCAACGTGACGGTACCCATGTCGTCGGCCTTGCCAAGACCGAATCAGACGTCGGCGCTCATGTCGTGGTGAGGCGTGCTGCTTGACCGTCAGGCTCGATGCCCGCCCTGAACGCGAGCGACGAGGTGGTGTTCCGGCAATGCCAGCAGCAGGAGACAGCGCGATGCGGCGACAGGCAGAGCCCCGTACCGGGATTCGGAGCGCGGAGGCGACTTGGAGCGACAGCGGCCCGCCCCTGCAGCGCGAGCGGACCTTCTCTCCACACGGCTCGTCCGTGAGTGAGGCACGGAAGTTCGCCGTCGAGGCTCTGTCGGCTTGGGGAGTCCGGGACCGCCTCGACGACGTGTGTCTGTGCCTGTCAGAGGTCGCCACCAACGCGCTCGTACACGCAGGTCCGCCCAGCTTCGGATTCCGGGCACGGCTGGCCATCAGCGGACCGGTGGTTCGGCTGGAGGTTCACGACCAGGGGGTGGACCGGCCTCATCGGAAGCATCCGCGCCTTGATGACACCTCGGGCCGCGGCCTGCTCCTGGTGGACGAACTGTCCGATGGGTGGGGCGTGGACGAGCAGCACGGCATCGGCAAGACGGTCTGGATCACCTTCAAGATCACTGCCCCTGACCCTCACACGCCCAAACGCGAGGTCTGACGGCGATGCGACCTGTTCACACCGAGCACCAACGCCCATACAGAAAAGAGGAATCCATGCTCAACGCCCAACATCCCTTACCCGGCCGGATCGTCATCCTCGGTGCCGGCCCCTGCGGACTGGCATGCGCGAACGAACTGGACCGTCTCGGCCACCGCAACTGGACCCTGTTGGAGGCGGCGCCCACTGTCGGAGGGCTGGCGTCATCCGTGGTCGATCGCGCCGGCTTCACCTGGGACCTGGGTGGCCACGTGGTCTTCTCCCACTTCGGAGAGTTCGACCGGCTCCTGGGCGAGCTCTTCGCCCCGCATGAACTGCTGCACCACGACAGGTCCTCGTACATCCGATTCCGCGACCATTGGGTGCCTTACCCCTTCCAGCAGCACCTCCACTGCTTGCCGCAGGCCGACGCCGAAGCGTGCCTGCGGTCGCTGACCCACGCGTGCCAGCAGCGTGAACAGACCCTGCCGACCGACACCGACTTCGCGACGTGGCTCCAGGCCCAGTACGGAAGCGGCCTCGTCGAGCGCTTCTTCGCCCCGTACAACACCAAGGTCTGGGCGATCTCGCCGGAGAAGATGAGCGCGGGCTGGGTCGCGGAGCGAGTGGCACCGGTCGACCTCGACGAGATCCTGGCAGCCTTCTACGGCGTCAAGGCCCCCATGCATCGGTGGGGACCGAACTCCACGTTTGCCTTCCCCTCCGTCGGGGGGACTGGAGAGATCTGGCAACGACTTGGCGCCCGCCTTGGCAACCGAATCCGCACCCGAGCCCCAGCCACGTCGATCGACCCGAGCGCCTGCCTCGTGCGACTGGAGAGCGGGGAGGCGGTCCCTTACGACCAGGTCGTGGCCACCATGCCACTGGACCGACTCGCCGCCATGACGACGACGAGCCCACCCGACGTACGGGAGACGTCCCGCCGGCTGAAGCACACCACCGTCGCCATGGTCGGCCTCGGATACCGAGCCCCCACCCTGGACGAGCGGTCATGGTTCTACTTCCCAGAGGACGACGTGCCGTTCTACCGCGCCACCAACTTCAGCAAGTACGCGCCTGCCAACGTCCCCGGCGCCGACACCACCGCCTTCAGCTCATGGATGACGGAGATCTCCGTGATGCCCGGGACTCGGGTCAACCAGCGTGCCCTGGTGACAGCCGCCGATGCTGCGCTGCGGCGCCATCGCCTGGTTCCCGGGCTGGCCGAGCTGGCCACCGCCCATGTGGAGATGATCCCGTACGCCTACCCGATCCCCACTCTGGACCGGGACGAGGCGCTGGCGTTGACGATGCCGTGGCTGGAAGACCAAGCGATCTACCCTCGCGGTAGGTTCGGCACCTGGCGGTACGAGATCGGCAACATGGACCACGCGGTGAAGATGGGCGTCGATATCGCCCGTCGTCTGGTCACGGGGGCCACCGAGGAGCTTCTCAGCAGCCAGGACGCGGTTCCCGCGGGGAGCCGCTCATGACCACCACCACGACGACGTCCGTCACCTTCGCCGGACACGTCTTCGATGTCGAGGTGGACCAGGACTTCGCCGTCGAACAGCGCACCCACCTGCACAGCTTCGTCCCCGAGGCCGCGCTGTCCGCACCCTGTGGCCGGCTGACCAGCATCCGCATCCGCCACAATCGTGAGCTGTTTGCAGACCGGACAGCCCGCCTTCAGACGGTGCAAAGCCGGTGCGTCGAGCCGTTCCGCGGCGAACCGTACCTGCGGTCGCGGGTGGGTGATGTGGACTGGTGGCGCCCTCATCACCGCTCGCACCTGTCCAAGGACCATCTCTACGCCCACGACTCCACCGCTCGCCTGCACATCGTCCTCCACCCTGATGCACATCGCGGAGAGCGCTATCTGCTGCGCATCATCCGGGAAGTCGTGATGCGGTGCGGCGAAGACCGGGGCTGGACCGCATTCCATGCCGCCGCAGCGTCCATCGACGGACACGGAGTGCTCATCGCCGGACCGACCGCAGCCGGCAAGACCACCGTGCTCGCCGCCCTCGCCTGCCACCGCCGCGCGGACCTGGTGGCCTCCGACCGCGCGATGCTCACTCAGAACGCAGCCGACGTCATCGGTGTCCCACTGTCCATCCGCATCGCCGGAGGCACACTGTCTGCTCTCACGCCGCGCGAGGCCCTGCCACCGCACCGGGTGCTCCCTCGCACTTTCGGTACGGATCAGAAGGCGAGCTGCACCCCGCGGGACTTCGCCGCCGCCTTCGCGGCCCAGGTCCACGAGAGCGCTCCACTAAGGCTCGCCCTTCTGCCACGGCTCCGCGACGATGACTCCCCACTCAGCATCCAGCGGCTGCACGGCGAAACCGCACGTGCCGAGCTGAGCGCCGCGTGCTGCACCCCGGACGACGAGGACTGGCTTCACCCATGGTTCGCCTGTCGGGGCCGGTCGGTGGAGGGACTGCGCGCTCAGGCCGGTCAGGTGCTGGACGACCTGGCCGCGAAAGTCCCGGTGTTCAGGGTCACCGCCGGTGTGCGTACTCCCCACTTGCTGGAACGCCTCGCCGACACCGTTGCCAGGAGGCTCTCGTGATCCCGAAACGCATCGCCGTTGTAGGTCCCGTGGCCTCTGGAAAATCCACCATCGCCGCCGAGATTGCCAGACACACGGGACTGCCTCACCTGGACCTCGACAACCTGTTCTGGGGAGCGGGCTGGACGCCCGTCGACGCCATGACCTTCCAGAGCCGGGCCAGGGACGCGATCCACTCAGAGTCCTGGATCGCCGATGGCAACTACAGCGGGCCTGTCGGCGAGATGCTGCTGGGCCACGCCGAGCTGGCGATCTGGCTCGACCTCCCCCTGCGCACCTGCCTGCCCCGGCTTCTCAAGCGCTCATTCCGGCGAGCTGCCCGTGGCGAGGAGCTGTTCGCCGGCAACCAGGAAACCTTCCGGCATCTGTTCGCCAGGGACTCGATTCTCCTCTGGGGCCCGGCCCATCACCGCCAGCACCGCCGTCGCTGGCACCACCATCTCGGCCCCAACAAGCCCCATGGGCTGCCCGTGCTGCGCCTCACCAGATCCACGGCGGTTGCACCGACGCTCCGAGCCATGGGGCTGCTGCCCCCAGCTGCGAGGGCGGTGGCACCGTGCCGCACACAGTGATCGCCTCGGCCGTCCGCGTCCCCTGGCACAGCCACCATGGGGGCTACGACCGGCTCCTTGATTACCTGCCGGAAGCCAAGCGCATCACCGCGCCACGAGGAATCACCGGCCAGAAGATCGCCACTGCCACCCATCACTGGCTCCGCCGCCGCTGCCCTCTGCCGTTCTACCCGGCCGAGCACTTCGCCACGGATGCACGCGTCCTCGCTGGGCGCGGGCCCGCCCACATCCTCTACGGCGACGAGCAGTTCTGGTTCTCCCGCCACCGACTGGGCCCCACCGCCGTCACCTATCACCAGCCGCCCGCCCGCCTGGCCGGCTTCATGCCGACCACGAACTGGCGGCGGCTCGCCACACACGCAAGCCAGATCATCGCCCTCTCCCCCGACCAGCTGGCGTTCTTTGCCAACCACCTGTCCGAGGAGCGCGTGCACCTGATCCCGCACGGCATCGACACCGCCGCGTTCACGCCGGCAGGAGTCCCGGAGCCCGGCGGCCGACCATTGCTCCTGACTGTGGGCTGGTGGCTGCGCGATTGGGAGGTCCTGGACACGGTCCACGACCAGCTCCATCGACGGCACGGCAACGACATCGAGCTCGCCGTCGTCACCCGCCAGGCCAACCGGCGCACCTGGCACCCAGCCGTGCGCCTGCTGGAAGGAATCAGCGAACTCACCCTCACCCAGCTCTACCGCCAGGCCGCGGCCGTCTTCCTCCCTCTGACAGACGCAACCGCCAACAACGCACTCCTGGAAGCCCTGGCCTGCGGAACCCCGGTAGTCGCCACCGACACCGGCGGCATCTCGTACTACACGGGCCACGGCCCGGCCGGCTTACTCACACCACCCGGTGACGCAGCTGCCGCCGCCGAAGCCATCGAAACCCTCCTCGACGAACTCGGCACCGCCGCCCACGCCTCACGACGTGCCGCGGCCCGGGAGCGCGCCGAGCTCTTCGCCTGGCCGCGCATCGCCGATCAAGTTCGCTCCGTCTACCGCCTGCTGGAGGACGAACGATGATGCTGGCCGAACTGTGGCTCCACTACACAGTTCCCGTCTTGCTCGCCCTCCTGCTGGCCCGTGGGCTCTGGGCATTCGTCGCAGTCGAACTCTGTACGCGTTGGCTTCTGGACAATGCACGCCGAGACCCGGTTTCGGCTGACGAGGACGGGCCGTGGCTGGTGGTCCTGCTGCCCATGCTGCGCGAGCAAACCCTTGCCCCCGAGACGATCGCCGCCTTCACGGCCCTCGACTACCCACGAGAACGTGCAGTGGTCGTCGCCATCACCACCGAACGAGAAGAGAACGCCCGCCGTCGCGACCGTGAACGCCTTCCGGAACTGGCGGACACCAGCTGCCTCACCGAGGCGCAACTGCGCGGGACGTTCCCCCGCGCCCGCTGCGGCGACGTCGCTGACGAGGTCAACGCCGCTCCCAGGAAGAGGCGCCTCCCCCTCCTCTCCGAGCTGTACGACGCAGAGCCCACGACACGCGAAACCGTCGCCGCCCTTGCCGAAGACCAGCCAGCCGTCGGGCTGCGTCTGGTGCACCTGCACCAACCTGACAGCGGCGGCCGCAAGGCCGGACAGCTCAACCACGCCGTCGACCGCCTCGACGAGATCCTCAGCACCCTCGGCTGGTGCTGCGAGAACGACGCGGACAACACCTTTGTCTGCGTCTACGACGCCGACGCCATCCCGGACGTTCGTACGCTGACCACCTTCGCCGAGACAGCTACTCGCCACAGGGCCCTCACCGGCCGGCCACCGTCCCTGATCCAGCAGCAGCGCCTGCCACTGCTCGGCCGCCGCCCCTTTCCGCCAGGCGCAACCGGCCTGTTCTTGGCAGGAGAATGGCTCTACCAGCTCCGCCGCTCACTCGGCATCGAGCTCGCCCGCATCCGCCTGACGCAATGGCTCACTACCACCCAAGTCCCAAGCCCCATAAGGACACTGCTGCGACCGATGATCTACGGCGTCGGCTGTGGCATGACCGTCCACCTGCCGACCCTACGAACCCTCGGTGGCTTCCCCGAACCGATGGAGGATCTCGGCACCGGCCACCGCCTCTCCCTCCTCGGCGCCGACATCGCACCCGCCACTGTCGCCGTCCTGGACGAGCCCTATACCGAGCCACGCGGCCTGACTAACCTCCACGCCCTCGCCTTCCACACGTCAGCCCGGCCAGACCGCCACGCGAAGGCCGTAGCTCACCTACCGAGCGCCCTCTCCTACATCGGCAAGGCGCTGCTGGTACTCCGGGAATGGGCCGACGAGGTCGCCTGGGTCGCCGGCGCCCCGCTGATCGCTGCCGCGGTTGTTTCCGCCTGCTGGGCCGGCCCCCTGTGGTCCGCGCTTGCCCTCACTGGGGTCCTGCTGCATGGCCCCGTCCCGACCGCCCGGCTCATCAGGCTGGCTCCTGCTCTCCATGCTGCGGTCGTTCCCTCGACGAGCCGCATTGCTGCCACCCCGAGCCCCACACGAGGCCGCCGCGCGGCGTTGGTCGCAAGCAGCCCCGCCCAACCCTTCATCCGTCTCGTCGGCCCCTGGCGGATGTTCTTCCGCCGCATCACCGGACACGCCACCACTTTCGGCAAGACTGAGCGCTGAAGCACCGCCCAATCCGCAAGAGGAAGTTGGACCAGAACCGTGACCGATCCTTCCACCGCCGAAATTCGCACCTCTGCCAAAGCCGTCGTCCTCCACGACGGCAACGTGCTCCTCATGCGTGCCGTCTGGGACGACCAGGAGTGCTACTTCCTCCCCGGCGGCGGCCAACACCCCGGGGAGAGTCTCGGCGACGCCGTCCGCCGCGAAGTCGACGAGGAGACCGGCCTGACCGTCACCGTCGAGCGGCTGCTGTGGCTCCGTGAATACATCGGCGCCAACCACGACCACGCCGAAAGCGAAGCCAACACCCACCGCATCGAAGCGATCTTCTTGTGCACCCCCACCAGCGATCCCGGCCAGCTCGGCGGCCATGCCCAGGACGAGGTGCAGACCGGCCTGGAATGGGTACCGCTGGGCAAAGTCCCTGCCCTCAACCTGCTGCCGCAGGCCATCCGCCAGCTCATCGCCTCCCTTGCTGAGGCACCCCACCCCCTCGATAGCTACCTCGGCGATGTCGCCTGACAGCACCATGGACGGCATCGACGGCCGCGTCCCACCCGCCGCCCGCGAGATCACCACCGGCCAGGCCAACCGTGTCTGGTCGGTGGACGGACCGACGCCGTACATCCTCAAGCACTATGGTGACCCGAGCCGTGCCGCCAACGAAGCCGCTGCTCTCCGCCTCCTGGCCAGATACCGTGCCCCGGCTCCACAGCTGCTCGCCGTGTCCAGCGGCAGCAGCACCCGTCCATGGACAGCACAGACCGCACTTCACGCGAGCCCTGTGCACTTCGAGCGGTTCCTGGCGAACCTCGCCGAACCGCTGGCCGCCGTCCACCGCATCCCCGGCACGCACTTCGGCCGCCTCGCCGGCGCTCGACAACACCACAGTTGGACCGACTACCTCCATGACCGCCTGCGCATATACGCGGCAGCCGCCCCGTCCCTACGCGCCGTGGCCCGACTCCTCCACCAAGAAGTCGACGCCAGCGACAACGCCATCCAGCCAGTGCTGCTCCATCACGACTTGCAGCCGGGCCACCTCCTGCGCGAACCCGCTGGCCCCCCACTGCTCATCGACTGGGAGCTTGCCATCTTCGGCGACCATCGGTCCGACCTCGCTCGCCTCGTCGTACGCCTCGACCTCGACGACCCCACCCCCATACTCGCTCTCGCCAGTCAGCCCGACGTCACGACCGAAAGCCGGCTCCATCTGTACTGGCGCATTCATCTGCTCGCCGACGCCGCGCTGAGTACAGACCGCGACATACAGGAACGGGCAGCCAGGCGGCTACTCAGGTGGAGGTGAGCAAGACATCCTTGCCACGGAGCGGGGTGTGGAGCCGAAGTTGGGCAGGGTCCCGGGCGGGACGGCGGCCATGGCGCGTGCCTGACCTCGGAGTTCAGCGGCGTGGCTCAGGCGGGCAGTGTGCTAGAGGGGGAGAAGACCAACAAGCGGGGGGTCTGGCCGCTTCTGGCCGCATCCCTTGTTTTGGGTCATTTGCCACATTTCTCGGTCCTGGGGAGGGATATCGTTGGTGAGTCGCCCGCGCAGAGAATACGGCGCCCCGCCTGCGCTCCCCCGGCAGGATGCGCCCGTCGTGTACATGCTGGGCGCGCCCGAAATAGGGTGACCGGCAGGAACACCACGGCCTTCGGGCCGCCACCTTTTGACGAGCAAGGACACCCCCGACTGATGGCAGTGACGCAGCAGGAGATCGAGAACCGGTTGTGGGACGCCGCCGACGAGCTGCGCGTCGCGATGCCCGAAGCGCAGTACGCCTCGGTCGTCTTCCCGCTGATGTTCTGGAAGTACCTGTCCGACACCTGGGAGCACCACCACCAGGAGTTTCTGGTCGAGAACGGGAGCCTGGCCGACCTCTCCGCCGAAGAAGCGCACGAGATCGAGTACCGCGACTACCAACAGTTTGAGATCCCGTTCATTCACCTGGACACCTTCCAGAAGCGTCGTGCCCTCTGGTCGGCCGTCCTCGCCACGATCGCCCAGCCCGGCCTCGGCAAGAGGGTCCGTGCCTCCCTGCAGGCGATTGAGACGGCGAACCCTGACAAGTTCTCCCGCTTGTTCGGATCCATGACCTGGGCTGCCGAAGAGGTCCTGTCGGGGGAGGTCCTGGCGGCGGTCATGCGGGCGATGGACCGCACCCCGAAGATGCACGAGGGCAACATGTCCCACGACGTGCTCGGTGGGGCTTACGAGTACCTGCTCAAGCGGTTCTCCGACGGGTCCGGAACCCGCGCTGGCCAGTTCTTCACCCCGCGCGAGGTCGTCGAGCTAATTGTCGAGACCCTTGATCCCAAGGGCCGCGAATCTGTGTACGACCCGACCTGCGGGTCCGGTGGCATGCTCATCGCCTCAGCGAGCCTCCTCAAGGCACGTGGCGGGCGCGGGTACTCGCTCAAGCTGTACGGTCAGGAGGCTGTACAGGACACCGCCGGTGTGGCCCGCATGAATCTCTTCATGCACAACCTCACCCAGTTCAAGGTGGAGGTCGGCGACACGCTGAAGGATCCGCGCTTCACGAAGCCGGATGGGAGCGTGAAACAGTTCGACGTGATCGTCGCCAACCCTCCGTACAGCCTGAAATGGAAGCCCTGGACGACTGATCCGCGTGCCCGCGGCGGGGTGGCGCCGCAGTCGACGGCGGACTGGGCATTCGTGCAGCACATGATCGCCAGCATGGATCCGGAGAAGGGCCGTGCAGGCGTTGTCCTGCCCAATGGAGTCCTTTTCCGAGGCGGCCAGGAGGGTGCTATCCGCCAGCGGGTGATCGACGACGACTTGCTTGAAGCCGTGATCGGGCTGCCAGCCAACCTCTTCTACAACACGACCATCCCGACCTGCATCCTCGTATTCCGCGCCCGCGGAACCAAGATCGACGAACGTAAGAACGGCGTTCTGTTCATCGACGCGTCCAAGCGGTTCGCTAAGGGGAAGAACCGCAACGTGCTCACCGAGGGTGATATTGCCAGCACGGTGGCCGCCTATCACTCCCGCGTCGCGGTTGACGGCACCACGCGTGCCCCCGACGGCACTGATGTTCCTGTCGCCGAGTTCGTACCCGCGAGCGAGATCGCAGCGAACGGCTACGACCTCAACATCAGCCGCTACATCAAGCAGTTCACGGCCGAAGAGGCAGACCTGCCCACCCTGATCAAGGAATACAACGCATCCCGAGCCGAGCGTCAGCAGACTGAGCAGCACATGCTCGCCACGCTCGTGGGTGCCGGCATTGAGGGCTTCGATGACTGACCCGGCGACGAGCACACGGGAAGGTTGGGGTCGGGCACCACTCTCGCGGTTCCTGACGCCGAACGTTGAAGTCATCGATGTGGACCCGCATCAGACCTATCCAACGGTCGGAGTCTTGAACAGAGGGCGCGGGCTGCTCTACCGCGATCCGGTCGCGGGGAGCTCCACCGCTTACAAGAAGCTCAACCGAATCGGACAGGGCGTTGTCGTCTACAGCCGACTCAAGGCGTTCGAAGGCGCGATCACGGTCACCCCCAGCGATCTTCCGGAATCGTTCGCCTCTCAGGAGTTCCCTACCTTCGCGTTCACGTCTGACCTGGATCCCGACTTCTTTCGTCTGCTCACGACGACGCAGCGCATGTGGGGCGCGCTCCAAGGTGCGTCGAAGGGAATGGGCGGCAGGCGAGAGCGTGTGAAGCCGACAGACTTCCTGAACATCGTCATGGCCATCCCGCCCCTGCCCGTGCAAGAGCGGATTGTCGAGGTCATTGGTGCGGTGGACGGACAGATCACGGCACTCGGGGATGAGGCAGACGCCCTCCTCCGAGTCCGTAACGCCACCCTGGGCGATGCGCTGGGCCGTGGCGGCAAAGGCTGGTCCTCCGCTCCGCTGGCGGAGGCTGGAAAGCTCACCCGCGGCCGCCGGTTCGTGAAGAGCGACTACGTGGAGTCGGGCCTCGGGTGTATCCACTACGGCCAGATCTATACGGACTACGGGGTCTCGGCCACACACACGGTGACGCATCTTCCCGAGAGTTTCCGCGGCTCGATGCGCCTGGCACATCCTGGCGATGTGGTGATCGCTGGGACGAGCGAGAACATCGAGGACATCGGCAAGGCTGTGGCGTGGTTGGGTGAGGACGCCGTGGCGGTTCACGACGACTGCTTCATCTTTCGCCATGATCTTGACCCGAGATTCACCTCCTATTTCTTCGCTTCGCCTCAATTCCAAACGCATAAGCGCCAGTTCACGAGCGTCACCAAGGTTGTTCGCATCTCCGCCGCGAACCTCAGCAAGATCGTCATGCCTGTCCCCCCTCGTGATGAGCAGGAGCGCATCGCGCGGATGGCTGACGCCGTGGACCGGCAGGTCGCGGCCCTCCGTGCTGAGGCGGAGCGCCTCCGGCAAGCTCGGGTGGCGCTCCTTTCGGGGCTGCTGGATCGCACCATCGACATTAAGTCCGCTGACTTGGAGGTCTAATACGTGGCGAAGGGCATTCGAGAGCGTGAGTTCCAGAACCTGATGATCCAGTGGTCCCTCCCGATGGGCTGGGGCTTCACAGCGGGAAGATCGCTGGAACGTGAGACGACGCAAACGGTGCTCGTCGGCGACCTGAGGGACGCCATCATCCGACTCAACCCTGGAGTGATCGAGGGGTTCGACGCGGACGCGGTCGTCGAAGAGATCGTCGCCACGGTGAACGCAGTCGAGGGCGGCCTGGTACGGGCTAACGAGCAGGTGCTGCGCCTGATGCGCGGGCACAAGGAGTTCCGCGACGCCGGCGGGGTGTGGCACACCCTCAAGGTCATCGACTTCGGGCACCCGACCGCCAACACGCTAGTGGTGTCCGACGAAGTAACCATCACGGTCCCCGGCAAGACATCCCGGCGATTTGACCTTGTGTTTTGGGTCAACGGCCTGCCTCTGGTAGTAGCCGAGGTGAAGTCACCTACCGCTAAGTCCGCGTGGGCTGATGCCGCGCGCGAGATCAACAACGTGTATGTCGCCGAGTACCCGTGGTTCTTCACCCCCAATGTCTTCGCCATCGCCTCAGATGGGCTGAAGCTGCGGTTCGGTGCAGCTGGCGCGCCCACGAACCTGTGGCAGCCGTTCCGGTCCACTGATGACGACGAGAACCTGTCGGGGCAGGCAGACATACAGCGCTCCGTCGAACTGCTTCTCAAGCCGGCGACGGTGCTGGACATGCTGGCCAACTTTGTCCTTTTCGCCACTTCCGGTGGCGGGGCGGACAAGAAGTACTTGCCTCGGTACCCGCAGATGGAGGCAGCGCACCTGATCCACCAGCGCGTCGTGGCAGGCGGCTCGAAGGGCTTGATTTGGCACCACCAGGGCTCTGGTAAGACGCTGTTGATGGTGTTCGCCGCCTCGCTGATGCTGGCCGATACCCGCACCGATTCTCCGACGATCATTCTGCTTTCGGACCGGACGCACCTTGTCCGCCAGACGTCCGGAGTGTTCACCGCGGCAATGGGAGATGCCTACTTCCATCAGCCGGCAACAAGCGCCGAACTGCGTGCCTTGCTGGCCGACGACGTGCGGGGCGTCATCTCCACGACCGTCCACAAGTTCGCCGACGCTGGCAAGAACCTCTCTACCCGGACCAACATCATCGTGCTGGTCGACGAGGCACACCGCACCCAGTCCGCCGACAAGAAGTCCCTTGCTGGACAGATGCGCGCAGCGCTGCCGCACGCGAAGTTCTTCGGTATGACTGGCACCCCCATCAGGAATCTCGCCACAGACACCTTCGCCCTCTTCGGCGAGGAGACCGACCCGGGCAGAGTGCTGCATCGGTACTCAGTGTCCCGGTCCCTGCTGGACGAGGCGACGGTGCCAGTCATGCTGGATCCCCGCCCCGTCGTCTTTGAGATGAACGACCAGGCATTGCAGGACGAATTCGACGAGTTCGCCGATACCTTCGAGTTGGACGAGCCCGACCGTGAGGCCCTGTCACGCAAGTTCGGGCGCCTCACCTCAGTGTTCGCCAACCCTGACCGCATCCACACCGTCTGCCAGGACATCGTGGATCACTACCTCGCTAGCGCCTACCGCAACGGTCTGAAGGCTCAGGTCGTCGCCTTCAATCGTGAACTGGCAGTGGCGTACACGGGCAAGATCAACGAACTGCTCGCGGGGTACGAGGCTTCGCAGGTACTGGCCCAAGTAGGCAAGCACCAACGCATCGCCGCAGAGGTGAACATCTCAGTCTCGGACTCCAAGGACGAAGAGCCCGCCATGCGCCCGTACAAGCTCTCGGAAGTCGAGGAGGAGGACCAGAAGCGTCGGTTCCTCAGTCCGGACGATCCGTTGTGCTTCCTGGTGGTGACCGCGAAGCTGATGACTGGGTTTGACGCACCCAACGAGGGTGTCCTCTACCTGGACAAGCCGCTGAAGGCGCACAACCTGTTTCAAACAATCACCCGCCCGAACCGAACCTGGGTGTCCCCGAGTGGGTTCGTGAAGACCTCTGGCGTGGTCGTGGACTACATCGGACTGGCCGAGGAGGTACAGCGGGCTGTCGTCGACCCCACCCAAGAGAAGGCCGGCAAGGGTGGCGGGTTCGTCACCAACTTGTTCGAGCTGGTCGCCGAGTTCCGCACGGTATTCGCGCGCATCGAAGACCTTTTCGCGGACGTGGACGGCCTGGACCTCACGTTCCATGGATACGCGTCCATGCGAGCCATCAACGCCTTCCTGGACGCCAACCCTGACACCGCACAGTCCTTCGCCAAGGACTACCGACTCCTGGCCCGCCTGTACCCGCTCATCAACAGCGACAAGCGGGTAGCCAAGTACCAGGACGGCTTTGCGCTGTTCGGATCCGTGTACACAACTCTGTTCAAGAAGTCCTCCGACGAGGAGAGGAAGGAACGACTTGGCGAACTTGGGCCGATGGTCCTGGAGATCATCAACGCTCACGTTCACTCCTTCTCCGTGGCCGCGTCCCAGGAGGAAGCCCTCGTCCTGGACGCCCAGGGCATCGCCATCCTCAAGGAATTACTGGCCCTCGTCAGGCCCAAGCCCGTCACAGGCGACGATGGGGACAAGACACCGCCGTCCGCAGCCGAGATCCTGGATCACATCAAGGCCGCCCTCGACAAGGGCGTCGACCCGGAGTCCGCGAAGTACACCGCCCTCGCGGAGCGGATAAGGCTGCTGCGGGACCGAATCATCCAGAACGCCCAGGACGCCCTCGACTTCCTGGCCGACGCGCTCCGGGTCGCCCGCGCCGTCGTCAACGCCGAGAAGCACCCCAATGAAGCGGTCATCGTGCTCGACGAGGACCACGTGGGTGTCCTGTCCCGAATCATCCAAGACCACGCGCCGTCGGGCCTCACAATCACGGAGAGGAACCTGGCTGAGGAGATCGACCAGGTGGTCACGCAGACCCTCGCCCGGTCTTGGGACAACGCCGATGCCCGCAACCGAGGTGCCCGCCGCGCCACAGCTGCAGTCTTCCGTCGGTACACGTTGAAGCCCGTAGGGGAGCCGTACGACTCCACCGTCGCCTATATCGAAGCCCACTATCTCGTTGACTGACGAATACGGGAAGGCCCCGAACCGCCTTGAGCGGCCTGGGCCTTCGTCGTCGCGGCTGCCAGTTCGGACACCCTCAGCTGGCCCCGTGTCCTGCGAGGTTAGGCGACAAGCTCATTCTTCCTCTTCTTCTGCTTCCTGGCGCAACCGGTCGGCGATGTCCACTAGGGAGCCGCGCTGTGGAACGAACCAGCGCCGCGTTCCCTGAAGCGGTTTGCTCTGGTGACCGGCCTCCACGAGCATCTTCTGGGCCAGGCCGGTCGGTGAGTAGGTGATACCGTCCACCGCCCACACCAGGCAGTTACGGCGGTTCCGGGTCCAGGTTGCACGCGCCCGGCGGGGATCCGCCGTGAGCCAGGGGGTGAGCTGTTGCTGTTCGCGGCCGGGAACTGGGCGGAACTCCAGGAGTGTCCCTTCCTCCAGCGCGTTGTTCTCGAAGATCACGGTGACTGCCTTGGCTTTCCGTGCGTGCCCTTCACGCTCGGACGCGCGGTACTCCGCTGAGAGGGGCGGAGGCTGGTTATCGCCCTGTAGGGTCGCCAGCGCTGAACCGGCGACGTCGGAATATCGCTCCGCATTACGGAAGATGCTGCTCACCTGGCTCTTGGGCCCGTACCCCGTGTCGATCCAGTGGATCAAGGTGGCTACGGAGGCGTCAACGAGTGGGGCGACGCGCGCCGGTACCGTTGGCCAATCGGACTCCGGGATCTCCTGCCAGCCTCGGGGCAGGCACTGGAAGGTCACGTGGGCGATGAGCAGTCGACCAAGGTCGGCGAGTGTGCCGGCGCGCCCCTCCCACTGCGGGCGTTGTACGCCGATCTGCCGCTCGACCTCCCGGAGCACCAGGATGGTGCGCCAGGTCTTCACGGCGTCGGTACGGTGGAGCGGAAATAGCCGGTGGTGCTGCTTCGGATCCCAGAGAAGATCGATGTCCACGTTGGCTTGGAAGGACAGTTCCGGAGAGGCGTGGGCACAGGCGAGCGCGGTTGCGGCCTCCCTGAGGTTGCAACCGTCGTCCTTCGACTGCGGTGGCTCCTCGCCCCGGCGCAGGACGTAGGTCTTCCGCAGCCGAAGCAAAAAGTCGTCGCGGAGCTGCTGCTGCACCTTCTCCAGGGCGATGAAGTCCTGGGGCTCCACCCTGTTCTGGGTGTTGGTCGTTCGGGTGACGTCGTGGTCGAAGCCCTCCGGGCAGTCCGTCAAGGAGATGATGCGGACACCGATCCGTGCGCGTGTCACGAGATCCGGGGTTTGCTGGTACGCCTCGTGGATGGAGGCTACCGTCTGAGCGCCGTTGACAATGCTCGCTCCTTCCATTTCCAGGTCCCCCCGAGGGCCCATGATCACCTTGTCGCATAGCACCGTGATCCCGTTGTTGAAGTACCAGAAGTACTCGGGCCTTCTACGAAGGGTCTCCACAAGGGTGCGATTTACCGCGGTGACACCGAGGGGATTTCGGATATTCCGCTGGAAGAGCCGGTGATGGTTGTCCTCGTACCAGCGGGCGACCTCCGCTCCTCCGATCGTGCCGTGGTACGCCAGGATGGGATCCTTGATCGGACTGACATCGACAGCCGAAGCCGACGCCTTCAGCTTGATCTGGGGTTCGGCGATTCCAGAGCGCAGGATGCGGATGAAGTCCGGCAGTCGCAGGATGCGCAGGCGCAGCGAGTCCTCGTACTCCGCGCAGAACCGGTCGAGCACCCCCTTGGCCTCGGCCCCCATCGGCTGGGTCCCTGCCCAGGCCGGCAGCAGGGTGATCTGTACCCGCGGATTGCTGAGTGCCCGTTCCAGATCGGGGATGAGCGGCGTCAGCTTAGCGTTGAAGCACTGGTACTCCCGGGCGATCAGTAGTTCCAGACCGTTTTTTAGGTCGAGGGCAGCGTCCTTAGAGAAGGTGGCTGTGCCGTCGCTGCTCCACTTCGCCTGCACCACCCAGACCTGAGGCTCTTCTGATGCGAGATCTACCGCCACGGCGTCGATGCCCTGGTCGCCGAACGAGTCGATGACGAACTCGGCGCAGCGCTGCAGTGGATAGCCCGTGAACTCGCGGATTGCCAGGGCAGCAAGGGAACGGGAGAGAAATGAGTTCCGCTGGATTCGCTGCTCAAACTTCGACAGATCATCAACGGCGACGATCCCAGTGAACTGCTCATCAAGGGCGTGTTCGAGCTGCTGGGCGTGCAGGGCGGTCACTGTGCTCCTGTCGGCGGCTGGCGGCCGTGCTGGGACGGTGGCGAGGGGTACTCCCACGCCTCATCAGCGAATCAGGTTGCTTGCCTAAGAGCCTGCACGTCAAGCGCTTCGCCGCACTGCGTAGTCACGATGGGACTGAGAGCGGCGAATTCCCGCTGAGCGTAACGGCGCTGACTTCGTTAGGCAGCAGCATCGAGAGTGGCTCTCTTGAGGAGGTGCGCCTGGAGGGGGATTCCGTGATTGGTACGAACGCGATGGTTCGGGCGCGGGGCCGTGGACTCCACTCTCGCCGGTGCAGGCGGCGGAGCTGCTGGCCGGGGCGGACTTCCTCTTGTGGATCGCGGGCGGCGATGTGATCGAGCTGGCCCTTGGAGAGACGCGCACAAGCGGTCTCAACGTGCTCGTTCTCCACCGACCGGGTCAGCGTCCGTCCGCCGCTTCGACGGGTGGGACCTCTTCCTGGCCGATCCGCTGGGGTCCAGGACTCTGCGGGCCTGGCCGAAGGGCACGGTGCGAGATTGTCGGATCACCCCCGCGTCGGTGGCCACCGTGGCGAAATACAAGGGGGACTACCCGAGCCTGCCGGAGGCCCGCCCAGCTGGTTCGCGAGGGCGTTGGCAGCCCATCCGGAACCGCCAGGCGTCGGCCCGGGCGCTCGGCTTGCCTGTTCCCGAAGGCGGCGAGAACGTCACCGCTAGGCTCGGCCCGCCTGAGGAAGACAGTGCTGAAGCGTCAGCCACCGAGCTCGACGGCCAGCGCTGGACGCTCGCTCAGTGGGTGGCCCGGTGGCTACCGTCTCTGCCCTGAGCCGTCGGTGCTTGGAGTGACTCAGATGCGTGAGCGATGCGTGAGCGGATGGGGTGGCATTAGATGGATTGGGCGGCAGGCGGAGGCCTGGCCGCACTCCCCTGACCTGGGAAAACGGGATCCGATGGCACCTCCCACACTTGACCGTCACGATCCCGCACCCCCTCGTAATGCGTAGGTCTCGGGTTCGAATCCCGAAGGCGGCTCTGTGGAAGCCCCAGGACTCACTCGCCGTGACCTGGGGCTTTTGCTTTTACCGGATGCGGCGGCGTAGCCGGGCCCGGGCCCGGCGGCGGTCTTCAGTCTCAGTTCTGTGCTGGCGTCCGGCTACTACGGGGCCGCCAAGGTCTTCACCATCGGTCTGGTGATGGTGGGATGCGCCCTGCTGGGCCGCCGTCGCGCCCGGGCCGCAACCAATGAGGAGACGGACGGGCGGGGACGCGTCTGACGCCACCGCCTTACGTCGCCCATCGGATGGTGGGCGACGCCAGGCGGTGGCGACTTCCTGAATCCCGCAGACCTCGTCAGCTACTGGCCGAACTCGCAGAGTCCGGTGGCGATTCGGGGATCTCGCCAGGTCTGGGCATCCTCGTTGGCGACCTTCCACGCGTGTTTCGCCGGCGCCGACTTGGCGCGTAGGCCGAGGGAAGCGACGCCGGGAGGCGGGTGGAGGTCAGGAGACGGTGCGCTCGGCGAACCAGCGGAGTGCCGTTTTTGCCGCGGCGAGATCGACCTGGTCGGGGAAGAGGAACAGGTCGAGGTTGAGTCCGTCGATCAGGGTGAGGGCGTGTGTGGCGTGGGTGTTGATGTCGGCCCGGGCGGTATGGCCCTGGTCGGCGAGCGCGCCGAACCAGCGGAGGAGTGCCTCCTTTGAGGCCTGGCGCCCGCTCTTGAGGATTTCCATGACTCCCGCGTCGCCGCCGAGGGCCAGCCTGTGCAGTTCGGCCCAGCCGGTCAGTGCCTGCGTCTGCTCGGTGGGCTGCGGCACGAACTGCGCGAGGCAGTCGTACAGGCGGGCGGCTGGATCGCGGCTGTCGTCGGTGATGTCGAGGTCGCTGAGAACGCTGGTGACGAGCCGGCTCGCGACCGCCTGATAGAGGTCGGCCTGGGACGGGAAGTAGTGCCGCAATGTGGTCGCCCCGACGCCGGCCGCGGCCGCGACGGACCGGACGCTCAACGCTCCGACGCCTTGCTCGTACGTCAGCCGGAGGGCTGCGGCGAGGATCTCTTCCTGCCTGCTCTTGTTCACGAAAGCGACCCTAGCACAGTGTGCTAGTACGGTGTACGGTACAGCGTGCTAGTGCGGCGTACTGGCGCAATCTCGCTGATCAGGAGCATCGAATGCACGAGACCCTCCGCCCCGTCCTGGCCGAAGCGCCCGTCGAGCGGCCGTCGGGCCCCGGCTGGCCGGAGATCGTCGCCGGCCTGGCCGCCTATGTGGTCCTCGACGCGGTGGTGGTGGTGTGTCTGCGGCATGCCGCCCTGTCGGACACCATGGCGGGACTCGTCGGGTTCGTGCTCTCCGCGGTGATGGGCCTCGGCGCCTTCGCGGTCGCGGCGTTGCTCAGGATCCGCCGGCTCGCGCCCTTCGGCGTGCGGCGCGCGAGCGGGCGGTCATTGCTCGCCGCCGTCGGGTTCGGCGTCGTCGCCTTCGTACTGGCCGCGATCGCCTCGCTGCTCTACCAGGCGGTGGCGGGCGATCACCAGAACGTTCAGGTCGGCTACCAAGCGGCCGCATCGGGTGGCCTCCTCTGGTACCTCGCGACCGCGGTGGCCGGGTTCGTCGCCACCCCGATCGGCGAGGAACTCATTTTCCGCGGGGTGCTGGCCAACGCCCTGGGCCGCTACGGGGCCTGGGTCAGCGTGCTCGCCAGCGCCACGGTCTTCGCGCTCGTGCACGGCCTCAACCCGGTGCTGCCCGTCGCGTTCGTGGTCGGCGTCATCAACGCCGTGCTGCTGCGGCGCACCGGCTCGGTGTGGCCCGGCATCGTCGTCCACGGTGTCAACAACGCGCTTGCTATGTCGATACCCGTGATCGTCGCGATGGCGGGCAGGTGAGCCCCGGGCTCGGATCGACGCCGGGCCGAGCCGGGCCGTGCGGCCGTCGGCGACATGCCCCGTACCCACCGCAACGCCTCACTCGGCGCGTGCCACCTGTGAAGGGTGTACGCGCAGGACGAGGACTCCGGGGATGAGGACGCCCAGCATCTGTTCGGCGGGCTTTCCGGTATCGGGCTGAACCTGCTGCACTTCGCCGAAGTTGCGGGTGACAGCACAATGAGTGGTCGCGCCGCGCAACTGGCCGAGAGAGTAGCGGAATCGGTCGCCAGCGGTAGGTTCCCGCGAGCCGCCGGCACCCGCTCTGAAGCCGAGCTCGGCCTGGTCCGCAAGTCGAAGGGACCAGCCGGCCTCATGCACGGCTGGTCAGGACCCGCGCTGCTGATGTTGCGGATGTACGAGCACACCAGCGACCTCTCATGGCTGGACGCGGCATTCAAGGCGTCCCACCTTGACCTGGACCGCTGCGTGATGTCGAGCTTCAACACCTTGAACGTCGACGAGGGATGGCGGCTCAATCCATATGTCGAGACCGGTGCCGCAGGAGTCGCCATCGTTGGCTCGGAGCTGTTGCGTCACCGTGAAGACGGTCGGCTGTTAGACGCTATTGGAGCGGCGCGCAACACCTGCGCCGGCGGGTTCTTCGTACAACCTTCCCTCTGGAACGGCCGCGTTGGCCAGATGGCGGCCTTGCAACACATCACAGGTCCTACTGACTCCGATACCGTTCAGGTCACTCGACGCCACCTCGAACGACTGTCCTGGTATCAGCTCGGACTTCACGGAGATGTCGTTTTCCCCGGCTTCCAGCTGATGCGGATTTCGATGGACTACGCGACTGGAAACGCGGGCATTCTGCTCGGCCTCAAGAGTGCGCTGAGCGGCACCGCGAGTTTCCTCCCATTCCTCCGTCAGGCCCACCAGGAGTCCTGACGGCGGGTTAACACCCACCATGGGGCCGTCTTGGCCCCGCACCAATCAAGGAGCGTCATCATGGCGAACATTCTTGACCTGCAGTCTCTGGAGCTTCGTGACGAGGACGTCGTCGCTCTGGGCTCCGGCAACAGCGCACACTGCAACGACACCAGCGGCATCAGCCTCTTCTGCTGAGTGACTGGCTGAGATCGGATGAGTGCGGGGCGGCGAAAGCCGCCCCGCACGTCGTTTCCGACTACGGCGGTCGGCCCAGGATGCCGCGGTATCTGAAAGGAGAGGCAATGGAGGACAGGCAGCAGGGCCAAGGGGGGCGGGCTCCGGGCACTTGGCGCCGGATCGCAGAAATTGCTGCGCCCTTCCGCAGCCGCCTCATAGGTTTCTTCTTCCTCGTGCTGCTCGAATCGGCGCTGATAGTTTTGCCGGCGCTGATCACCCAACGCATCGTTGATGAGGGGGTGTTGCGGCAGGACAAGGAACGGATCATCGAGCTGGTCGTGCAGCTCGTAGCGTTGGCGACTGTCACTGCGGTGGTGACCTTTTTCGAGCGGCGTTTGGCCGTTTGCATCGGGGAGGGCATGACCTTGACCCTGCGGCAGCGTGCCTTTTCCCACGTACAACGCATGCCTGTCTCCTTCTTCACCAGGGTGCCAACCGGAAGCCTTGTTGCTCGCCTCGATTCCGATGTCCTGGGGGCTAAAAGGGCTTTCACTACTACCGCGTCCACTCTGCTATCGAATCTTGTAGCGCTCGTAGCGGTGGCGGTCACCATGGTCTTTCTGTCCTGGCAGATCACCCTTCTGGCTTGCATATTGGTGCCCGCATGCCTGCTGCCGGCCCGGGTTCTCAACAGACGGATGCGCAAGCTGAACCGGAGGCAACTGACGGACAACGCCGCACTCGTGAGCTTCACGACCGAGCGGTTCAGTAGCCAGGGGGCGGTTCTCGCCAAGCTCTACGGCCGGCCCGAGGCCGAGATCCAGCGCTTCGAGCGCTGCGGCAGGCGGCTGCGCGATGCCGGCATACGGTTGACCGTTACCAATGCAGTGCTGGCGCTCACTGTCTCCTGGCTGGCGGCTATGGGAACCGTCGCGGTCTATCTGGCAGGTGGGCTCTTGGCGGTCGACGGCGGCATCACCGTGGGCACGCTCATGGCCATGGTCACCCTGATGGCTCGTCTCTACGGGCCCATTACCTCTCTCTCCCAGACTCGCGCCGATGTCACCGCTGCTGTCGTCAGCTTCGAGCGCATCTTTGAGGTTCTGGACCTTGCTCCCGACATCCAGGACAGCCCCACGGCGATAGAACTGCCCCCGGAGAGCACGTCCATCACTTTCGAAAATGTCTGCTTTCGCCATCAAGCGTCGCCAGGTTCCAGCCTCGGCACGTTGGACAAGGAAGCACCGGTTGATGCAGAGGAACGGGACATTCTCCAGAGCGTCGATCTACATGTGGAGGCCGGCCGGACCCTCGCCGTGGTCGGCCCGTCAGGTGCAGGTAAGTCGACTCTGGTCAATCTTGTGTGCCGGCTGTACGACCCGGTGAGTGGCACTGTTCGGATCGGCCGGCACGACCTGCGCACCGTCACCCAGGAATCAATACGGGATGCCATTGGAGTGGTGGCGCAGGACAGTCACTTCTTCCACGACACGCTGCGGGCCAACCTCACCTACGCGCTTCCCGACGCCACCGATGAGGCATGTGAATGCGCCTGCCGGGCGGCCATGGTCTGGGACACCGTGCAGCGCTTGCCCGAGGGTTTGGACACCGTGGTCGGTGAGGGCGGGCATCATCTCTCGGGCGGTGAGCGACAACGGCTGGCGATTGCCCGTCTGTTGCTGAAGGATCCGAGGATCGTGGTGCTCGACGAGGCGACCGCGCATCTCGACTCGCAATCGGAAGAAAGGGTCCAGCAGGCGCTGGCGCGAGCCCTGCACGGTCGCACGGCGCTGATTGTGGCGCACCGCCTGTCCACCGTGCGTGGGGCTGACCGGATTCTTGTGCTGCGGGATGGCGGCGTTGCCGAGAGCGGCAGTCATGAGGAGCTGCTGGCAGCTAATGGGCTCTATGCCTCTCTCTACCGCACGCAGTTCGGTGATATGGCGACGGGCACTGGTCGCGCGGTCGGCGTCACTGCTTGAGATGGGCCAGAACGGCCAGCACGTGGCGCCGCCCCAGCAGCCGACGGACGATCCCCGGGGCGATGACGGTCTCGCCTGCGGCGCCTCCGAGACCACTGCCGCAACGTCACGGCCGCGCGTATCCCCTCGTCTCTTGAACCCTGGCGGCAGGCGAATGTCGATCACTGCCAGATGTGGTGTGTGGTCGCGCACCTCTGTCAGGAGTGAGGACGAGTACGGAACCCCGGTGCCGGGTGTTATTCGTCGCCGCGGGTCACACCGCTGGACCGGCGGCATGTCACCACGGCCCGTATGCCGAGTGCGAGCAACAGTGTGACTGCGACGGCACCTACCGTGAGCACAACGTCCTGACTGCCGGGGAGCTGGCTCCAGGACGCTGCGGCGGCGTAGCCGACGCCGGTCTCGGTGCAGGCCCAGGCCACTCCCGCCGTCGCGCTGATCGGGGCCAGGCGGCGGTAGGGGATCCCGGCGGCGCCGGCCGCATGCGGTGCCAGGGTGCGGACCAGTGGTATGAAGCGGCAGACCAGCAGGGCTGGGCGGCCGCGGCGGCGGATCGCGGCATAGGCCCGGTCCCAGGCCGGTCCCGGTATCCGGCGAGTCAATCGGCCGGTGCGCAGGCCGTCGCCGAGCCGGTGTCCGATCCGGTGCGCCTGGAAGTCCCCGACGACGGCGCCGGCCGCGGCGCAAGCGATGACGGCGGGCAGTGTCAGCGTGCCCGTATACGCCAGGCCGCCCGCGACCAGCAGCAGTCCGAGGGTGGGCACGAACGGGCCGAGGAAGAGCACCGACTCCAGCACCACCAGCGCGGTGATCACGGGGTAGGCGGCTGGTGGCGGCACCGTCGTCAGCAGGTCTCCGGGCGTCATCGTCATCGCTGAACGAAAGAAGCCGAGTCCGCGACGTCTGCACACGGCTGGGGTGCCCTCAGGTGTGAAACTCGGGCGGGCGGCAGGTTGCGCCATACGACGCTGCCGCCGTCCCCGCCGTAGCGGGCGGAGAACTCGGCCAATACGGCCGCCACCGCGCGGTACCGGGCAGCCTCGGCGCGCTGGGCGAACAGGGTCCGTAGGGACAGCGTGCCGAGATAGCCGAAGAACGTCAGATGCCCGCCAGGGACCAGGGCGGCCATGTACCGCTCCAGTAGGGAGCGGACCATGTCGGGGGCAAAGTTCATGAAGGGCAGACAAGAGACGATCATGTCGTAGC
Organism: Streptomyces sp. P9-2B-2; assembly: GCF_030406865.1. Lineage (NCBI taxonomy): Bacteria > Bacillati > Actinomycetota > Actinomycetes > Kitasatosporales > Streptomycetaceae > Streptomyces > Streptomyces sp. P9-2B-2. The sequence goes on from NZ_CP129126.1 coordinate 5,071,774, forward strand.
TGTTCACGGGCAGCGGCGTGTGGCAGATCGACTCCGGGACGATCCGGATCTGCTCGGACGCGCTGGCCAGCACTGGGTCCGTCCGTAGCGCCCCGGTGAGCAGCTGTACGAACCGGGGGTTGATCTCAACGGTGTCCAGCCGGTCGCCCGGCCCGATGCGCTCGGCCAGCGCGCGGGTGACCGTACCGGTACCCGCGCCGACTTCCAGGACCCGCAGTGGGCTGCGGCCGCTGGGGGCAGGCAGCGGCGCGGCGAGCCGCTGGGCGAGCGGCGAGCCGCTCGGGGCGACAGCGCCGGTGGTCTGCCTGGAACGGGCGGCCTCCCGGAAGAACGCGACGGCGCCATTGCGCTGTCGAGGGTCGGTCAGGGTGGTGATCGCGGGAGCGGTTGCGGTAGTAGCCGGTGTCTGGTTCATGCTCACCACGCTAGGGAGCGGCCGAACCTGTTCCATCGGCCGTTCTGCCGCGGCCACCCCGTACGAAAGTAGGGGGTGAATCCCGTCAACTAGGCGAGGTGACAAGGCCGGTGCGAACCTATGCTGACTTGGTGGACAAGGGGAAAGGCCAGGCCTGGCCGTGGTGGGCCGAGGCGCTGATGATCTGCGTCGTCGGAGCGGGAACGGTGCAACAGGCGTATGTAGGCGCGGGGGGCACACTGCTCAGCCCCCGCGTCGGGGTGGCCGTGGCGCTGACCATCCCGATCCTGCTGCGACGCCGCAAGCCAGTGCTCGCCATAGTGAGCACCACAGTCGGCGCGGTGCTACTGGGATTGTTCTTCCCACTGCTGGTCGTGCTCTTCTATCGCGTCTCCCGGGGCCGGTTCGTCTTCGAGGGGGTGTGCGTGGTGGTCGCGATGGTCGGCAGTTCGCTGGCGCATCCGGGGAACAGCCTGTGGCTGACCCGTAAATACGGGCCGCTGCTAGTGCTGCTGCTCGCGGTGGTCATCGGGTTGTGGACGGGCAACCGCCGTCGGCACGTCGCCTCGCTTGCCGAACAGGTCAACCGCCTGCGGGTGGAGCGCGAACTCCGCGCCGAACAGGCCAGGTTGGAGGAACGCACCCGGATCGCCGCCGAGATGCACGATGTGCTCGCCCACCGGCTCACGGTCATCGCCCTGCACACCGGTGCCCTCAAGCAGCGGGCCGCCGACCTGCCCGGGCCGGTGGCCAACCGGATCGGCCTGCTGCGCACTGCGTCCACCGACGCGCTTGGCGATCTGCGGGACGTACTGGGTGTGCTGCGCGGCCACGACGCCGGGGAGACACCGGCCTCACGGGTACCCGGTCTGCCGGAACTCTCGACGGTGATCGACGAGGGGCGGGCGGCCGGACAGCAGATCGAAGCGGTCGTTGAGGGCGACCCCGACTCCGTACCGGCCAGCCATCGGCTCGCCATTCACCGACTTGCACAAGAAGCCCTGACCAACGCCCGTAAGCACGCCGCCGGAGCTACCGCACAGCTTGAGGTGCGCTACGGCCCGCCGCGGTCCACGGTGGTGATCCGCAACCCGGCCGGAGCCTCGTCCGAGGCCGCGGCCGAGGGGTCCGGCTACGGCCTGGTCGGACTGGCCGAGAGGGTCACCGCGCTCAACGGCCATCTGGAGTACGGTCCTACGGGGTCGGGAGGTTGGCGGGTGGCCGCCACAATCCCGCTCGACGACCAGCGCAGCAGGGGGGCGGCGTGATCCGGACGATGATCGTCGACGACGATGGCCTGGTGCGGCTGGCGCTCGCCGACATCCTTCAGGACGCCCCCGGCATCACCGTTGCCGCACAGGCCTCCGACGGCCGGGAAGCCCTCGAACGGGCCACCGCGCAGTGCCTGGACGTCGTGCTGATGGACGTGCGGATGCCCCACATGGACGGTATCGAGGCCACCAGGCGGCTGAGCGCGCTGTCTGAGCCGCCCAAGGTCGTGATGCTCACGACGTTCGACCTGGACCAGTACGTCTACGACGGGCTGGCCGCCGGCGCGGTCGGCTTCCTGCTGAAGGACACCGATCCTGCGGAGATCATCCGGGCCGTCGAGGTCGTCGCCGACGGGCAAGCGATGCTGCACCCCTCTGCTGCGAGACGACTCATCGCGCACCATCACCACACGGCGCACGGCGCCTCGGCCGCCGCCCGGGCCCGGATGGAGCGCTTGACACCGCGCGAGACCGACGTGCTCCGGCTCCTTGCCGGCGGCGCATCCAACGCTGAGATCGCCACAGGTCTGGGGATGCGGGAGAGCACGGTGAAGGCGCACGTCAGCCGCATTCTGGCCGCCCTTGAGGTGGACAATCGGGTGCAGGCTGCGCTGTGCGCCAAGGACGCTGGGCTGACGCGCTGAAGCCGCCGCGAACCACCCACACGCCGGTGGATGGTCGGCAAGCGTATGGAGCAATCGCAGAAGAGTGAGACTCCGACAGCGTCCGTGCGGTAGCGGACTGGCTCATGCTCGGGGGCCGACCATGCGGCGAGGCCCCCGGGGGCGTAGGGCATGCGGTCAGGGTGTGCTGGCGGGCGTCCCGGTGGGCTCGTTCGCTGATGCCGGGCCCGCGTCGATGTGGAGGATGGCGTCGGCTGCGTCGAGGGTTGCCTGGGTCAGGGGGAAGTAGCCCTGGGTGGGGGTGGTATCGGTGCGGGTGTGGGCTGGGGGGATTGTGGTGGGGGCGGTGAGGCTCCAGGTGGTGGTGTGGGGCTGGAGGGAGGCCTCGTAGGTGTCCGGGGCGGGTTCGTGGAGGCCGAGGGCTTCGCTGCGGCCCAGGCTGCCGGCGATGAAGGTGTAGCGCTCGCCCAGCAGTGGGCTGATGAGGGCGCCGGCGCCGGACCAGTTGAGGTCCAGGGTGTCCGAGGACCAGTGGCTCGGGTTGCGCTGGAGGTGGGTGTTGTGGGCGAAGACCAGGGTCGCGCCCCGTTGGGCCTCGGTGTCCCGGATGTCGAGGAGGTTCTGGGCCATCAGCGCATCGCGGGTGGCGGACAGGCGGGAGATACGGGCGCTCTGGTCGAGGGGCTGGGCGGACTGCTGGTGGTAGCGGAGCAGGCCGAGACCGGCGGTGAGGTGGGTCCTGGCCCGGGACCACGCGGCGTGTGAGGTGGCCGCGATCAGTTCCGGGGCGCGCAGGGAGAGCGTGGTGAGCATGTCGTTCGCGAGGGTGCGGAGTTGCTCGGCCTCGGCCGTCGCGCCGGGCGACATGGCCGGGTCCATGACCGCCTCCGTGCGGCTCCATCGTGTGTCGTCGCCGATGAGGCCGTCGAGGTCGAGGTCCAGGCCCAGATAGTCGCGGGCGTAGGTGAGGTAGCGCCGTGGGCTGGGGGCGCTGGTGGTCTCCAGCGGGGCGTCGAAGCCGTGGAAGGTCAGTCGTTCCGCCGGCGGCCGGTTCCGGTTGTACTCGCGCATCCAGAGGATCAGTTGCCGGTTGGGCGTCAGCTCTCCGAAGCCGTGGGAGAAGCCTTCGCGCATCACGGTGTCGAGGTCTCCGGCTCCGTCCTGGACGAAGTCGTTCACGGTGAGCGCGGCGATGCGATCGGTCTCCAGGGCGATCGACCGGAAGCCGTGGCCGGCCAGTTGAGCGAACAGTTCGTTGCGGACCCGCCCGCAGGCCGGTTCCTGGTGGGTCGGTTCACCCAGCGCCAGCAGGTCACCTGACGCGGGCACGAAGTCATGAATGTCCTGGGTCATGAGCCTCAAGCGTATCTTTGAAAGAACGGTTGAGGGTTGTGGTGGGTTGGTCGTGGAGTGGTGGGCTAAGGTCTGGGGTGAAGTCTCAAATAGGTGAGAGGTATGCGGCCAGCTGATCTCGCGCGTGAGCACGGCATCTCGACCCAGGCGGTCCGCAATTACGAGCGGGACGGGTGCCTGCCGCCCGCTGAGCGCACCCGCAGCGGATACCGGATCTACACCGAGGTGCATGCGGCGGCGCTCCGCGCCTACCTCGCGCTCATCCCGGGGTACGGCCACGCGGCGGCCGGCCAGATCATGAACGCGGTCCACGCGAACGGAATCGGCGACGCCCTGGCGCTCATCGACCGCGGGCACAGCCAGTTGGCCCGTGACCGGGACACCCTCGATGCGGTGCGGAGCGCGGTGGAGCACCTGATGGGGGAGCCCGGCGCCGCTACGGCCGCCGCGGCGGACCGTGCGCCCCGGACGGTCGGGGCACTCGCCCGCAGGCTCGGCGTCACCCCGGCAACCCTGCGGAACTGGGAGGACGCCGGTATCGTCACCCCCGCACGGGACCCCGGCACCGGATACCGCCTCTTCCACGCCGGTGACATCCGGGACGCCGAGCTCGCGCACCTCCTCAGGCGCGGGGGCTATCCGCTGGACCACATCGCGACCGTGGTGCAGCAGATCCGCACGGCCGGCGGCACCGACACCCTGGCCGGTGCCCTGGACGACTGGCGGCAGAAGCTCACCGCGCGGGGCCTGGCCATGCTCGACGCCGCCACTCACCTGAGCCGGTATCTGGGCCAGCGGCAGGCTGCCGGTCGGTGAGCGTTGGCGCCCGCTGGGTGACGTGGACCCGCGCCCGTATCCGTAGAGGCATCAGCAGCGCCCGGACCGTAACTGCTAGGCAGCGGCGGGATCTTCGCAGCCGCCGCTCCCAGCCCCCACCGCAGGAATGACGATCAGTGGTTTGTAGTGGCCCTTGGGGTGGGGTTCGCCGATGGGTTGGTTGTGGGCTTCCACCCAGGCGTGGGCGGCGAAGGGGTGGGTGCGGATGCCGGTGCACCAGGTGGGCCAGGAGCCGTGGGCGCGGCAGAGGAGGGCGGTGGCGATGGAGCGTTGCAGGCAGCCCTGGCCGGCGCAGCGCAGGCTGACGGAGACGACGGCGTCGCGGGCGGCGAGGGCCTGGTCGGGGGTGGCCGGGGGTGCGCCGCGGCGGGCGAATTCCAGGACGGTGCGCAGCCGGGCGGGTGTGGCCTTGGCCAGCAGGCGGGCGATGCCGACGGCGAGCAGGGGGACGAGGCGGCGGTGCAGCGGGAGCTTGCGCCGTTCGGACAGGGCGACGGGCAGGCTCACGCGATCACCAGCTGCGCGGTGCGCAGTTGCTCGATCACCGCGGCCACGTCGAGCTCGGCCCGCTGGTGGTCGATCCGGTGCCGGTCGGCGACCTCGGCGGCGATCCGGGTGGCCTCGTGGCCGTCGAGCAGTTGGCGCAGGACGTGGCCGCCGGTGGCGTTGAGCTGCCAGTAGCGGCCGGTGCGTTCGTTGAGCAGGACCGTGCCGTCGTCGGTGTCGGTGGCCACCACGTCAGGGTGCAGGCGTACGGGCATCGTCGGACCTCCAAGCAGGGGTGGGGCGGGTGGCGGCGCGCAGCCAGAGTTCGCAGCCGATCAGGGGTTCCAGTGCGATGCCCATGGCGTTGTCGGCCTGGGGCGAGAGCAGTTGGGTGCGCAGTTCGGCGGGATCGATCAGGCCGTGGGTGGCCAGGGCGGAATCGGTGAACAGGTCCAGGATCGCGGGGAGGTTGCGGCGCAGCCCGGTGCCGGCCTCGTCGCTGAACTCGCCCTTGGTGCCGCGGCCCAGCACGCTCGCGGGGACGATGCCGTGCATCGCGTCGGCCAGGAGCGGCTTGTAGCGCCACGGGCCGGCGTGCTCGGGCACCCGGACGCCCAGGACGGCTTCCACGACCCGGTCGTCGTAGAACGGGGAGTCCAGCTGCACTCCGGCCTCGGCGAACGGGCGGGCCAGCAGGCGGTACCAGGGGGCGCTGGTGCGCAGTGCGACCAGGGTCTGGTGCTGGCCCAGGTCGGTGGAGAGGGGGCGGGACCGGTCGGCGGTCCGCCGGAGTGTTTCGCGGGCCGCGTCGGTGGCGGTGCCGGTGGCCCAGGACGGTGCGCGCAGCGGCCACAGGCCCCAGCCGAGGCTGGGCCGGCGCTTGCGCAGCGGCGGGTCGGTGAGGTGCTCGGCCTGGGCGCGCCACCATGCCGCTTCGTCGCCGGGGCGCAGCAGCGCGCCCAGGGTGTGCAGTACGGGCCAGCGTTTGAGGGCGGCGTATCCGCGGACGTGGCGGAGCGCGGTGAGCGGATGGCGCCGGAGCAGGGGGTGCAGATAGCCGGGGAAGGGGGTGAAGAGTTCGTCGCCGCCGTGGCCGGCCAGGTGGCGGCGGGCGCCGCGGTCGGCGAGGAGCTGTGCGGTGTACCGGGTGCGCGCCGCGGTGCGGACGAAGGGGTACGGCTCCTCGGTGTCCATGAGGGCGTCCGGGTCGGCGAACAGCGGCGGGAGGTCGCCGGGGGGCACCACGAGGTGTTCGGCGCGGTCGAGGACGCTGATGGATTGGGTGGCGAAGGCGGCGTCGTCGTTGCCCGCCTCGGCCTCGCCCCATCGGAAGGTGAGGAGATCGGGCGTGTTGCGGGCGGCGAGGAAGCAGAGGGAGGTCGAGTCCATGCCTCCGGAGAGGTCGCTGCTCAGCCGGCCCTCGTCGGGCGCACGGTCGTGCAGTGCCGTGGTGAGCGCGTCCCGCACGGCTTCCGCGCCTGCCGACAGCGGGGCCTCGGGGGCGGGCGGCCGCCACCAGCGCAGTGCGCGGGCCCGTTCGCGGTCCCAGACCAGGCAGTGGTCCGGTTCCAGGGCGGTGACGCCGGTCCACAGGGGCTGGTCGGCGAGCGGAGCGGGCAGGAGGCCGCCGCAGGCGATGCGGACGGCCAGGGCGCCGGTGTCGATTCCGGCGCCGGTCATCGCGGCGAGCACATCGGCCCGGTCCGCGGCGAGGTCCACCCCGTTGATCCGGGTGTGGAAGACCCGGCGGAGTCCGGTCAGGCTGCCCTGGACGCGGACCTGTCCGCCGACCGAGGCCACCACATGGCAGGCGCCCGGCAGGGCGGCGGCCAGCGCGTCCACGTCGGACACCGTCCGTATCCGCGCGGTGAGTTCGGACAACCGGGTGGTGGTGACCGGGCAGACCCCGGCCACCACCACCTGCACCGGGCCCGCGGTGGCCACCCGCATCTGCGCGGGGGACCAGCTGCCCACCAGCCACGGCCGCCCCGACGCATGCGAGAGCACCCGCGGAGCCGCCCAGGGCGTCACCGCGCGCGCCTCGGCCGCGGCCGCCGTGTCCGGCAGGACCACGAATCCGGTACCGGTCATCTACCTACTCCTGAGAGTGATCAGGGACGGGACGGTTCAGCCGCCGTAGTGGCCGAAGATGTCCTTGCCCCAGCCGATGAAGCCCAGGGTGTCCTCGTTGAACTCGCCGACCTCGACCAGCATCGGGGCGGCGTAGGGCTCCACGGTGGACAGCTCGTTCTGCTCTTCCATCTCAGCCTCCTTCAGTGAAAGCAGGTGGTCACGCGCCACCTGCGGTGAGTCGGCACCTCTGCCGGGGTCTTGATCGCATGGATGGTTGATCCCGGCGGGGGTGCCTGTGCGTGTCCCGCTGGGTGCGGGGCACGACGTTTCAGCAGCCGTCCGGTGCGGCGCCCGTGGTGAGGCGAACGGGCCGCTGCCGGACGGAGGTGGGTGGGGAGCGCGCCGGATCGGCGGGCTCCTAGGGGTGCGTGAGTTCCTGCCGTGCGTGCAGTTCCGGGGTGAAGAACTCCTCCACCCCGATCACGCCGGCCAGCGTGGCGAAGTAGCGGTCCATGAGCTCCTGGTCCCCGGCGACGGTGCGCAGCATGGACAGCCGGTGCTCGGCCACTTCGAGGGCCGCCACCGAGAGCGTCGAGTGGTAGGCGTCGATGAGGATCTCGTCGCGCTGGTAGGCGTACTCCTCCAGCCCGTCGAGCAGCGTCTCGGGGTCGCGCAGACCGGTGCCGACGCAGTCCACCAGGAGCTGTGCCTGGCGGAAGGCGTCGGTGATACCGCGGGCGGTGATGGAGTCCTTGTGGTGGCCGGCGTCCCCGACCAGGGCCCAGCCGAGCCCGGCCGCCTCGCGGAAGTAGTTCCGCTGGTCGCCGGTGCCGTGCAGCCGCTCCAGCGGGGTCTGCGACGCGATCTTCGCGTACAGCTCGGGGGCCGTGCTGCGGACCGCCTCCAGGTAGGCGCCCATCGCGTCCTTGCGGACCCGCTCGAACTCGGACTGCGGGAAGTACGCCGCGATCAGCGTGGTGTTGTCGTTCGTGGGCACGGTGCCGACCCAGCGGCCCGGTGCCTCGTAGAGCTCGAAGCGGTCGGTGACGCCTTCCCAGTACGTGTAGTAGGCGCAGGTCGCGGGCGGGTCCTCGGTGGTGACGCGGGAGTCGACCATGGTGGCGAAACGGGAGCGCATCCCGTCGGCGCCGACCACCAGGCGGGCGTGCTCCTCCGTGGTCCCGCCGTCGGAGGTACGGCAGCGCACCCCGGTGGCCTGGCCCTCGTCGTCGGACAGCACGTCGGTGACGGCGCAGCCCTGGCGGAACTCCACGCCCGCGGCGACCGCGGCGTCCGCGAGGATCCCGTCCAGCAGATAGCGGCGCGGGGCGTATGCCGCGCGGTGGCCGTCGACCGGGATCGAGCACCCCTCGATACGGATGTCCGCGATCCGGTAGACCGCCCGGTCCAGCGGCGGGCAGCCGGTGGCGATCACCTTGTCGAGCACTCCCCAGCGCCGCAGCAGCGCCACCCCGGGCTGGTGGATGTAGAGCGTGCTGAGCGTGTCCCGGGGGAACTCGGCGCGGTCCACCATCAGCACCCGGTATCCGGCACGTGCGAAGAGCATGGCCGTAGAAGCACCGGCGCAGCGCGCCCCGACCACGATGACGTCGTACACAGTCGACTCCCTGACCCGCTCGTGACCCGCGGTGAGGCGGGCCGAGTTCCTGATCAGGACGTTAGGGAGGGCGGCAATCGCCGCGTCATTGTGTCGTTATTACCGGACGGTCGCCGTGATGCCGACGGGGTCCTGATACGGCGTCGATAGGGGCGTCCGCTAGCGTCTCCGGCCGAGTCCGGCCCCGGTCGTACCTCCCCTGTGCCGTATCTCCCGAAGGGTTGACCATGACTGTTTCCCGCGCCGCGAGGGGCCCGCACCGCGCCCTCGACCAGGAGTGGTTCCGCCGTCCCCGGCCGGTTCCGGACCCCCGGATGCGGCTGGTCTGCTTTCCGCACGCCGGCGGCGCGGCCAGTTTCTTCCGGGACTGGCCGCAGTGGCTGCCGGCGGATATCGAGGTCGTCGCGGTCTGTTATCCCGGACGGGAGGACCGGATCGCGGTGCCGCCCGTCGAGTCGATGGACGCGCTCGCCGACCGGATCGCCGGGGAGCTGGTGCCCGCCCTGGACCGGCCGCTGGCCTTCTTCGGGCACAGCATGGGGGCGTCGGTCGCGCACGAGGTGGCGCTGCGGATCGAGCGGCGGCACGGACGTGTGCTGAGCCGGCTGCTGGTCTCCAGCCGCAGCGCACCGTCCCGGCTGCGGCCCTCCGGGATCTCCCGGGAGAGCGACGAGGTGCTGGTGGCCGATGTCATGGCGCTCGGCGGGACGTTCTCCGCCGCCCTGGACCACCCCGATCTGCGGGAGCTGCTGCTGCCCGCCATCCGCGCCGACTACCGGCTGATCGACGACTACCGGCCGCCGGCCCCGCTGCCCCGGCTCGGGGTGCCGGTGACCGCCCTGCTCGGCGACCGCGACCCGCATGTCCACGAAGCGGACATGCGGGCCTGGGCGGAGGTGACCGAGGGGGACTTCGGGCTGCGGGTCCGCCCCGGGGACCACTTCTACCTGCTGGAGCAGGCACCCTCTCTGGTGGCCGAGGTGGGCAGGCTGCTCACCAGCCGCTGAGGGGCCGGCAGGCCCGCCGAGAAGCGGACCGCGAGGGTGCGCAGGGCGTCCACCGTCCGGTCCGGGCCGTAGCGTTCCGTCAGATCCCGGGACACCAGGTGGAATTCGGTGCAGCCCAGCACGACGCCGGTGCAGTCGTGCCGCCGCATGAGGTGCTCCACTTCGGGCAGCGCCTCGTGCGGCAGCGGGCCGTAGCGCTTCATCCGGTAGATCAGCCGGTGCACCCGGGCCTGGGCGTCCTCGTCGGGGCGCACCACCCGGTGGGCCACGGCGTCCCAGCCGGGCTCCGACTCGAAGATCCGCGCCCGGCGGCTGCCCTCGGTGGACAGCATCAGGAACCGGCCGGTGGCACCGGCCAGTTCCGCCGCCGTGGTCTCCACCAGGGACACCACCCGCCCGCGCAGCACCGGATCGACCAGCGGCAGGAAGTGGTGCGCCGTGAAGCACACCACGACCACCTGATCGGCGCCCCGCTCCAGCAGTTGCGCCAGCCGGTCCTCCAGCCGCTCGGTCATCTCCCGGGCCCTGCCCTGCCGGATGGCCTCGGTGCGGTCGGGGAAGGCCGGGTCGGAGTCCAGCAGCACCCGCGGGCGGGACTGCTCAGGACCGTGCCACTCGCCCGCGTACAGCGTCCGGAGGAACTCGGCCGAGGCCAGCGGGCCCATGCCGCCCAGGACGCCGAGGACCGCCGCTGCGGGGAGCACCGGGGTGGTCATCGGGTGCTCCCCGCGGCCGCGCCGGCCGTGGTGTCCCGCGGCCCGGAGATCCGCGGCGCGAGGACGGCGCAGATGTCGGCGGCCGGCCCCGGCTCCAGCATCCTGGCGTGCTCGCAGTCCACCTCGTGGATCTCCAGCTCGCCGTCGAGGAACTCCTTCCAGGCCTGCGGGCTGGTCCACTCCTGCTGCTTCTGCGTGGCCACCACCAGCAGCATCGTGCCGCGGAACCGGTCGGGGCGGCGCGCGTTGGTGAGCGTCACGTTGTTCACCATGATGTCCAGGGCCACCGCCCGCTGCGCGTCGTCGAGATGGCGCAGCTCGCTCTCGCCGCGGCCCAGCCAGTCGGTGATCCGGGCCCGCATCACGTCGGTGTCCGGCAGCTCCGGCGAGGCGCCCTCGGGCAGGCCGTAGATCCCGGCGTAACCCTCGTACATCTGTGTGAGGATCTCCTCGGGGCCGCCGGTGCCGGGGCCGTCGGCCGGTGCCGGGTAGGCGTCGAGCACGGCGAGCAGCGCCACCTCCTGGCCCTGCGCCTGGAGCGTGGTGGCCACGGCGTGCGCCATGATCCCGCCGAGTGACCAGCCCAGCAGGTGGTACGGGCCCTCCGGCTGCACCCGGCGGATCTCGCGGACGTAGTCCTCGGTCATCTCGTCGAGGGAACGGGCGGGCGCCTCCGTGCCGTCCAGGCCCCGGGACTGGAGCGCGTACACCGGGTGGTCGGGGCTCAGGGCGCCGAGCAGCGCCGAGTAGCGCCAGCTGAATCCGGCGACCGGGTGCACACAGAACAGCGGCGCGGTGCGGCCCGCCGTGCGCAGCGGCAGCATCACCTCGAAGGCGCTGCTGCCGCCGCCGTCGAGCTGGGCGGCGAGCCGGGCCGGGGTCGGTGCGGCGAACACATCGCGCAGCGCCGGGGCGCCGCCCAGGAGTGCCGCGAGGCGGCTCACCAGCCGGGTGGCCAGCAGCGAATGCCCGCCCAGCTCGAAGAAGTTGTCGTCCACGCCGACCTGTTCGGCGCCCAGGACCTCCGCGAAGAGCCGGCACAGCAGCTCCTCCTGCGGGGAGGCCGGCGGCCGGGTGGCCCGCCCGGTGACCGGGGCGGGCGCCGGCAGCGCCCGGTGGTCGAGCTTGCCGTTCGGTGTCAGCGGCCAGCTGTCGACGACGACGAACGCCGAGGGCGTCATGTACGAGGGGAGCAGCGCGGAGGTCTCGTCCCGTACCGCCGCCGGGCTCAACGGCGGCTCGTCCGGTGCCTGCTGGACGTACGCCACCAGACGGCGGTCGCCCGGCCGGTCCTCGCGGACGGTCACCACGGCACGGCCCACTCCGGCGCACCGGCTCACCGCCGCCCGCACCTCGCCGAGCTCGATCCGGAAGCCGCGCACCTTGACCTGGCTGTCGGCCCGGCCGCAGAAACGGAGCTGTCCTTCGCCGTCCCAGTACGCCAGGTCACCGGTGCGGTACATCCGGGAGCCGGGGGCGCCGAACGGGTCGGCGACGAAGCGGTCCGCGGTCACCGCCGGCTGGTGGAGATAGCCGCGGGCCACGCCGGTGCCGGAGACGTACAGCTCGCCGACCACACCGGACGGCACCGGCTGAAGGGCCGCGTCGAGCAGATACACCCGGGCGCCGTCGATCGGCCGCCCGATGACCGCGGTGCCGTCCGCGGTCCGCGGGTCGCGGATCGCGAAGCTGACATCGCAGGTGGCCTCGGTGGGGCCGTAGGCGTTGATCAGCGTCCGGTCCCGGCCCCAGAACCCGGCCAGCTCGGCGGGCAGCACCTCCGCGCCGGTGATCATCACCTTCAGCTCCGGCAGTGCGGTCCGGGGCACTTCGGCCAGCACCGACGGCGGGATCATCAGATGGCTGATCCGGCGCTCCCGGAGCACCTCGACCAGCTCCGCGCCCGTGGGAGTCCCCTCCGGGACGACCAGGCACCCGCCGCACAGCAGCGACCAGAAGAACTCCGCCACCGAGACATCGAAGCTGGGCGAGGCGAGCTGGAGCGCCCGGCTGCCCTCCCCGACGCCGTAGTGCGCGGCCTGGTTGGCGGCGAAGGCGGCCAGCCCGGTGTGGGTGACCACGACGCCCTTGGGGCGGCCCGTGGTGCCGGAGGTGAAGATGGTGTACGCCGGGTGGTCGAGCCGCAGCGGGGCGGTCCGCTCGGCGTCGGCGAGGTCCGCGCCGGACAGTGCGGCGCACGCGGTCGTGGTGGTGGCGTCGTCCACCAGCAGTACCGGTACCGCACCGGTCTCTGGCAGCCGGTCCGCGAGCGCGGCAGTGGTCAGCAGCAGGACGGGCGCGGCGTCCGACACCATCGCGGCCAGCCGCTCGGCCGGATAGCCCGGGTCCAGCGGCAGATAGACCGCACCGGCCTTCTGCACGGCGAGGACGGCCTCCGCGAGGTGCCCGGAGGGCGGCAGCGCGACCGCGACCGCGCGCTCGGGGCCCGCCCCGCGGGTGACGAGCAGCCGCGCCAACTGGTTGGCGCGCTCGTTGAGTTCCGCGTAGCTGAGGACGCCGTCCGTCTCCAGCGCGGGGCGGTCCGGGGCGCGGCGCACCTGGCGCTCGAAGAGCTCGGCGAAGGTGGCGGCGGGCGGCGCGGGGCGCCGGTGCGGCCCGTCCTGGAGCAGCGCGTCGCGCTCGTCGGCGGAGAGCACCTCCAGGCGGCTGACCGGCAGCTCGGGGCCGGCGCAGGCGTCGGCCAGCAGCCGGGCCAGACGTTCGGTGAGCCGCCGGGCGGTCGACGGGTCGAAGAGGTCAGCGGCGAATTCGAGCAGACCGCCGATCCCCGCCGGGCGGCCCTCGGCCGTACGGGACTCGCTCAGGTTGAACGCGAGGTCGACCTTGGCGGCCGCCTCGGCCTCGCCCTCGAAGGAGACATCGAGACCCGGCAGTTCCAGCGTGGCGCTGCCGGTGTTCTGGAGGATCAGCGCCACCTGGGCGAGCGGTGCGTGGGACAGCGTCCGGGTGGGGTTGACCGCCTCGACGACCCGCTCGAAGGGCACGTCCTGATGTGCGTACGCGGCCAGATCGGTCTCGCGGACGCGCTTCAGCAGCTCCAGGAAGGTCGGGTCGCCGGACACATCGGTGCGCAGTACGAGGTTGTTGACGAAGTAGCCGACCAGCTCCTCCAGCGACTCGTCGGTGCGCCCCGCCACCACGGTGCTGACGGGGATGTCGCTGCCCGCGCCGAGCCGCGACAGCAGGACCGCCAGTCCGGCCTGGAGCACCATGAAGACCGTGGCGTCGGACCGCCGGGCCAGCTCGACCAGCCGCTCGTGCGTCGCGGCGTCCAGGGTGAACGGCGCGGTCGAGCCGCGGTGACTGGCGGCCGCCGGGCGGGGACGGTCCAGCGGCAGGTCCAGCAGTTCCGGAGCGCCCGCCAACTGGTTGCGCCAGTAGGTGAGTTGCTGCGCCAGCACGCTGTCCGGGTCGTCCTCGGCGCCCAGCAGCTCCCGCTGCCACAGCGCGTAGTCGGCGTACTGCACCGGCAGCGGCTGCCACCGGGGCGCGCCGCCCCGCAGCCGCGCCCCGTACGCCACCGAGAGGTCCCGGACCAGCGGCGCCAGCGAGGAACCGTCGCTCACGATGTGGTGCATGAGGAGCAGCAGCACATGCTCCCGGTCCGAGATCCGCAGCAGCGTGACCCGCAGCGGGAGTTCCCCGGCCAGGTCGAAGCCGCGCCCGGTCCGCTCGGCCAGGGCGGCGGCCAGCTGCTCCTCGCCGTCGAGCGTGACGAACTCCAGCTCCGGGCGGGCCTCCTCGGGAGGCAGCACGATCTGGCAGGGCGCACCGGCCACCTCCGTGAACCGGGTGCGCAGCGCCTCGTGCCGGTCGAGCACATCGCCCACCGCGGCCCGCAGCGCGTCCCGGTCCAGGGCGCCGCGCAGCCGCAGCGGCAGTGGGATGTTGTACGTGGGGCTCGTGCCCTCCAGTTGGAAGGCGAACCACAGACCGCGCTGGGCGTACGACATCGGCAGCCGCTCCGGGCGCACGGCCCGCACCAGGGCCGGGCGGGTGGTGTCCGCCTGCGCCAGCCGGGCGGCCAGCCCGGCCACGGTCGGCGACTCGAAGACGGACCGCACCGGCAGCTCCACGCCGAAGGCCGCGCGGATCCGGCTGAGCAGCCGGATCGCGGTGAGCGACTGCCCGCCCAGCGTGAAGAAGCTGTCGTCGACCCCCGGGCAGGGGCGGCCCAGCACGCTTTCGAAGAGGCCGCGGAGGATGTCCTCGGTGGCCGAGAACGCCGTCCTGGCGACCGGCGGCAGTACCTCGGCCTCGTCGTCGGGGCCCGGCCCGGGAGCCGGGGCGGCGGTGTCCAGTCGCCGGAACGTGGCCGGCAGCGGGCAGGTGAGGTCGGCGACGGCCTGCCCGGGACCGGCGACGATCTCGCCCAGTACGCCTTCCAGCGCGCCGAGTACGGCCGCGGCCTCGTCCCGGTCGAAGAGGTCGGGACGGTACTCCAGCTCGATCTGGAGCCGCTGCCCGGTGAGACCCGCGACCACCCGCAGCGGGTAGTGCGCGGAGTCATGGCCCTCGGCGACCTCGACCCGTACGCCCGCGTACGAGGGCCGGGCGCCGTCGTCCCCGGGGAAGTTCTCGAACACCATGAAGGTGTCGAAGAGATCGCCGGTCCCGGCCAGGCGCTGGATCCGGGCGAGGCTGAGGTGGTGCCGGCTGAGCAGCGCGGTCTGCTCGTCCTGGAGCCGTGCGAGGTGGTCCACGACCGGGGCGCCCGCGTCGAGCCGTACCCGGACCGGGACGGTGTTGATGAACATCCCGACCATCGACTCGATCCCGGCGACCTCCGGCGGGCGGCCGGAGACCAGGGTCCCGAAGACCACGTCGTCGCGGCCGGTGAGCCGGCCCAGGACCACCGCCCAGGCGCCCTGGACCAGGGTGTTGACGGTCAGCCCGCGCTGCCGGGCGAACCGGTCGAGGTCGCCGCCGAAGCCCTCGGGGAACGCGGCCACCACCCGCTCCGGCGCGACCGGCACCCGGCCCGGGTCGGCGGGCGCCACCAGCGAGGGGCCGGGCAGTGCGTCGAGCGCCTGCTGCCAGGCCCGCTCGCACCCGGCGTCGTCCTGGGCGGCCAGCCAGCTGAAGTAGGTGCGCTGCGGCACCACCGGCGGCAGCGCCCGGTCGTCGCCCCCGTGCTCGTACAGGGTGAACAGCTCCCGTACGAGGATCGGGGTGGACCAGCCGTCCAGCAGCAGATGGTGGTTGGAGAGCACCAGCCGGTGCCGGTCGGGCCCGAGCCGCACCAGGGTGAACCGCATCAGCGGCGGGCGGTCGAGCGGGAAGCGGCGGGCGCGGTCGGCGGTGAGGAACTCCGCCAGCCGCCGCGGGGCGTCGTCCTGCGCCGTGAGGTCGAGTTCCTCCCAGGGGAGCGGCACCTCGCGGTGGATCACCTGGAACGGCTGGCCGTTCGCCCGCTGCCGGAAGCCCGCCCGCAGGTTGGGGTGGCGCTTGAGGAGCGCCGCCACCGATGCCCTGAGCAGGTCCGGGCGCAGCGGTCCGTCGAGGGCGAGGACCATCTGGACGCCGTAGACGTCGACCGCCTCGTCGTCGTACCAGGAGTGGAAGAACATGCCTTCCTGGAGCGGCGTCAGCGGAAGGACGTCTTCCAGCGCGGACTGCTTTTTCATCGGAGCATCCCCAGTTCTGCTTCAAGTGCGTCGATCTCGTCCTGGGACAGCCCGAGGGAGAGATCGGAGGGTGTGTGACCGCCGGTTTCGGCGCCGGCGGTGTGGACGACCAGCGCGTCCAGCGCCTCGAACCAGAGCTCGGCGAGTTCGCGCACGGCCGGCTCCGGGAGGAGGCCGGCCGGCCAGGACCAGGTGGCGTTCAGCCGCGGCCCGCCGGGCAGGTCCTCGGTGAGCGCGTTGACCTCCAGCGCGTGCGGGACCGCGGCCCCGGCGTCCCGCGGGGCGGGCGAGGGCAGCCCGTTCGCCATGGTCCACAGCTCGCCGTCGCTGCCGCCCGCCGCCGCGAACCGGCCCAGGTAGTTGAACCCGAGGCGGGGGGCGGGGAGTTCGGCGAGGCGCGGTGCGGTGCGCGGGTTGAGGTAGCGGAGCATGCCGTACGAGACGCCGTTGCCCGGCAGCGCGCGCAGCTGCTCCTTGACCGCCTTCAGGGCCGCGCCCACGCCGGGGCCGCCCGCCCGCAGCTCCGCCCAGTCGACGGCCGCGGGGGCCAGCAGCGCCGGGTAGAGGCTGGTGAACCAGCCGACGGTGGCGGACAGGTCGGCGCCGTCCAGGATGTCCTCGCGGCCGTGGCCCTCCAGGTCGACCAGGACACCCGCCGCCGAGCGGTCGCCGCGCCGGCGGCGCCACTCCAGGACGGCGAGGGCGAAGCCGGTCAGCAGCACGTCGTTCACATTCGCGTGGAAGGCGGCCGGGACCGTGGTCAGCAGCGGTTCGAGGCGCTCCGGCGGCAGACCGAGGGTCATATGGCGCACGGTCTCCGCGGTGTCGGTCCGCGGGTCCAGCGGCCGTACGCCGGGCAGCGCGGCCGCCGACGGGTCGCTGAGGACCGAGGTCCACACCCCGAGGCCGTCCTCCCACCGGGGCTCCTGAGCACTCTCGTGCAGCCCTTGCGCCCACTGGCGGAACGAGGTGCGCACCTCGGCGAACGCCGGGTCCCGCCCGTCCGCGGCGGCCTCCCAGGCTGTCTGCAGATCGGGCAGCAGGATGCGCCAGGAGACGCCGTCCACCGCGAGGTGGTGGATCAGGATCTGGAGCAGTCCCGGTGCCGCGTCCCCGGCGTCGTACCAGACGAGCTGGATCACGGCGCCGTCGTGCGGGGAGAGCCGCAGCCGGGCCTTCTCCCCGTGCTCGGTGAGCGCCAGGTCCCGGGCACCGGCGGCCAGTCCGGCGATCTCCACCCGGCGCAGGACGGAGTCCGCGGGGACGGATCCGGGGGCGCCGACCGTCGGCCGTCCCGCACCGTCCTCGGCCCGTGTCATCCGCAGCCGCAGCACGGCGTGGTGGTCGAGCCAGCGCTGTACGGCGTCGGTGAGCTGCCGCTGCCCGAGCCCGGCCGGGACCCGGATCGTCATGGACTGGTTGAAGCCCGCCGTCGGTCCGTCCTGTGCGGACAGCCAGTGCATGATCGGCGTCATCGGGAAGTCGCCCACGCCGTCGTCGGCCGGGCGCGGCGCGGTCTCTCCGGAGATCTCGGTGGCGATGGCGGCGAGCGCGGCGGCCGTACGGCACTCGAAGACCTGCCGGACCGTCACCTCCAGCCCCGCGGCACGGGCCTGGGAGACCAGCCGGATGGAGCTGATGCTGTCCCCGCCGAGTTCGAAGAAGCTGTCGTCGATTCCGGCGTGCGCGAGGCCGAGCACCTCCGCGAAGACCCGGCACAGGGTCTCCTCGCGGGCGGTGCGCGGGGCCCGGCCGGTGGTGCTGCCGGTGTACTCGGGCGCGGGCAGCGCCTTGTGGTCGAGCTTGCCGTTGGCGGTCAGCGGCAGGGCTTCCAGGGCGACGACGGCGGCCGGGACCATGTAGTCAGGCAGCGCGCCGGACAGGTGCTCCCGCAGCACGCCCGCGGCGGGCAGCCCGCCCGCCCCACTCTCCGGGACCGCATAGCCGACCAGCCGCTTCTCGCCGGGCCCGTCCTCCCGGACGACGACCCGGGCCTGCGCCACCGCCGGGTGGGACTCCAGCGCGGCCTCGATCTCGCCGAGTTCGATCCGGAAGCCGCGCACCTTCACCTGGTCGTCGGCGCGCCCGAGGTATTCGAGCTGCCCGTCGGCCGTCCAGCGGGCCACGTCACCGGTGCGGTACATCCGCGCGCCCGGCGGCCCGAACGGGTCGGCCACGAACCGACCGGCGCTCAGCGCGGGCTGGTGCAGATAGCCGCGGGCCAGCCCGGCGCCCGCCACATACATCTCGCCGGGCACGTTCGGCGGCAGCAACTCCAGCCGGTCGCCCAGCACATAGATCCGCAGATCCGGGATGCCCCGGCCGATCAGGCTCCGGGTCTGCCCGGCCGCCGCCCGCTCGTCCAGCGGCAGATGGCTGACGTGCACGGTGGTCTCGGTGATCCCGTACATGTTCACCAGGACCGGCGCGGTGTCCCCGTGGCGGCGGTACCACTCGGCCATCCGGCCCAGATCCAGCGCCTCACCGCCGAACACCACGCGGCGCAGCGCCAGTCGCGCACCGAGGTCGGGGTGTTCCGCGTCGGCCTGCATCAGCTGGTAGAACGCCGACGGCGTCTGGTTGAGGACCGTCACCCGCTCGTCGGCCAGCAGCCGCAGGAAGTCCTCCGGGGAACGGCTCACCTCGTACGGCACCACGACCAGCCGGCCGCCGTACAGCAGCGGCCCCCACAGCTCCCACACCGAGAAGTCGAAGGCGTACGAGTGGAACAGCGTCCACACGTCGTCCGGGCCGAAGCCGAACCACTCCTCGGTCGCCGCGAACAGCCGCGCCACATTGCGGTGCGGGACGACGACGCCCTTGGGGCGGCCCGTGGAGCCCGAGGTGTAGATGACATACGCGGCGTTCGACGGCGAGAGCGGGCCGCCGCGGTCCGCGTCGGTCAGCTCGCCGCCGTCGTACCCCGCCAGCGCACGGGCGGTGCCGGGGTCGTCCAGCAGCAGGGTCCGGGGCCGGGACGCCGGCAGCCCGGCCGCGGCCTCGGTGGTGCTCAGCAGCAGCTCGGGGCCGGAGTCGGCGAGCATGTACGCGGTCCGGTCCGCCGGGTAGGACGGGTCCACCGGGACATACGCCGCCCCGGACTTCACCACCGCCAGCAGCGCCACGACCAGTTCGGCGGTCCGCGGCAGCGCGAGCGCCACGAAGCGCTCCGGACCGGCGCCGTGCGCCACCAGCAGCCGGGCCAGCCGGTTCGCCCGCGCGTTCAGCTCGCGGTAGGTCAGCGTCGTGCCCTCGTAGACCACCGCCACGGCATCGGGGGTGCGTGCCACCTGGGCCTCGAACAGCTCCGGCAGCGAGGCCGGGACCGCCTCCCCCGCGGCGCCGTTCCACTCCACCAGCAGCCGCTGCCGTTCGCCCGGCGCCAGCAGGTCGGCCTCGCTCACGGGGCGGTCCGGTGCGGCCGCGGCGGCCGTCAGCATCCGCTCCAGCCGCGCGGCGAGGGCCCGCGCCCCGTCGCGGCCGAAGAGATCCTCGGCGTACTCAAGGGAGCCGGTCAGGCCCGCGGGCCGGCCGTCCCCGGTGAACCGCTCGCGCAGCCCGAAGGACAGATCGGACTTGGCCGCCTCCAGCGTGGTCGGCTCGGTCGCCATCCGCACGTCCCCGTGCAGGCTGCCCGGCGCGTCCGCGTTGTTCTGGAGGTGCAGCATCACCTGGGCGAGCGGGATGTGCGAGAGCACCCGGGAGACCCGCGCCGCCTCGACGACGCGCTCGAAGGGCACGTCCTGGTGGGCGTAGGCGGCCAGGTCGGTTTCCCGGACCCGGGTGAGGAGTTCGCGGAAGGTCGGGTCGCCGGAGACATCGGTGCGCAGTACGAGGGTGTTGATGAACAGGCCGACGAGGTCGTCGAGGGCGTCGTCGGTACGTCCCGCGACGGCGGTGCCCAGGGGGATGTCGGTGCCCGCGCCGAGCCGCGACAGCAGCGCGGCGACCGCCGTGTGCAGCACCATGAACAGCGTGGAGTCGGTGGCCTGCGCGAGCGCGACCAGCCCCTGGTGCACCTCGGCGTCGACGGCCAGCCCGACCGTGCTGCCCCGGTGGGAGGCGACGGCGGGCCGGGGGCGGTCGAGCGGCAGCTCCAGCAGCTCCGGAGCGCCTGCCAACTGCCCACGCCAGTAGTCCAGTTGGCCCGATATCAGGCTGTCCGGGTCGCCCTCGGAGCCCAGCACCTCCCGCTGCCACAGGGTGTAGTCGGCGTACTGGACGGCGAGGGGCTGCCAGCCGGGGGCGGTGCCCTGGTGGCGCGCGGTGTAGGCGGTGGACAGGTCGTCGAGGAGCGGGGCGATCGACCAGCCGTCGCCCGCGATGTGGTGCAGGAGCAGCAGCAGGACATGGTCCTGTGCGCCCAGGCGGTAGAGAGTGGCGTGGAGCGGGTTCTCGTGGGTGAGGTCGAAGGCGTGGGTGGCCTGTTCGGCCAGGTGGTGGGGGAGTTGGTCCTCGGTGGTGGGGACGAGGGGGAGTGCGGGGCGGGCCTGCTCGGCGGGGACGACGGTCTGGTGGGGCTCCCCGTCGTGCTCGGTGATACGGGTGCGCAGGGTCTCGTGCCGGTCGGTGAGGTCGGCGAGGGCCTGGGTGAGGGTGGCGTGGTCGAGCGGCCCGGTCAGGCGCAGGGCGTGCGGGATGTTGTAGGTGGGGCTGGGGCCTTCGAGCTGGTAGGCGAACCACAGGCGGCGCTGCGCGGGGGAGAGCGGGAGGTGCGCGGGGCGCGGGTCGGCGGCCGTGAGGGGGGTGCGGGCCGTGCGGGCGCCGGTGAGCCGGGGGGCGAGCGCGGCGACGGTGGGGTGCTCGAAGAGCGCGCGGAGCGGGATCTCGGCGTGCAGGGCGGTGCGGATCCGGCTGAGGAGGCGGGTGGCGAGCAGGGAGTGCCCGCCGAGGTGGAAGAAGTTGTCGTCGATGGTGACGCCGGGCAGGCCCAGGACCTCGGCGAAGAGCGCGGTGAGGGTTTCCTCGGTGGCGTTGCGAGGGGCCCGGCCGCCGCTCTCGGCGTGCGCGGCGTAGTCGGGGGCGGGCAGTCGGTCCCGGTCGACCTTGCCGTTCGGGGTCAGCGGCCACTGCTCCAGGACGATCACCGTGGACGGCACCATGTAGTCCGGCAGCGACTCCGCGACCAGCTCGCGCAGTGCCGCCGGGTCGGGCGCTTCCGCACCGCCCGCCGCCGTCACATAGGCCACCAGCCGGCGCCCGGCGGTCGCGTCGTCATGCACCGTGACCAGCGCCTCGGCCACCCGCCCGGTGGCGCTCAGCGCGGCCTCGATCTCGCCGAGTTCGATGCGGAAGCCCCGGATCTTCACCTGGTGGTCGGTGCGGCCCAGGAACTCCAGCTGGCCGTCGGCCCGCCAGCGTGCCAGGTCGCCCGTGCGGTACATCCGGCTGCCGGGCGCACCGTACGGATCGGCGACGAACCGCTCCGACGTCAGCCCCGGCCGCCCCAGATAGCCCCGTGCGAGCCCCGGGCCCGAGACATACAGCTCGCCCGCGACCCCGGCGGGCACCGGGCGCAGCGCGGCGTCCAGGACATAGACCCGGGCATTGCGGATCGGGCCGCCGATCGGCGGCACCTGGGCGCCCGACAGCGGCTCGCTCATAGTGGCGCAGACGGTGGCCTCGGTCGGGCCGTAGGCGTTCACCATCCGCCGTCCGGCCGACCAGCGCCCGACCAGCTCGGGGGCGGTGGCCTCGCCCGCCACCACCAGCGTCATCCCGGCGGGCAGACCGTCCGGCCCGAGCACGCCGAGCGCGGCGGGCGGCAAGGTGGCGTGGGTGACCCGCTGTTCCGCCAGCAGCCGGGCCAGCGGCTCGCCGGGCGCCAGCCGGTGCGCGGGGGCCACCACCAGGGCGGCGCCGGTGGTCAGCGCCATGATCAGTTCCCAGGCCGCGGCGTCGAAGCTCAGCGACGCGAACTGGAGCACCCGGGACCGGGGCCCGACCGCGAAGGCCTCGGCGTGGGTGGCCGCCAGCGACGCCACTCCGGCGTGGGTGACCTCGACGCCCTTGGGGCGGCCGGTGGAGCCGGAGGTGTAGATGACGTAGGCGGGGTGCTGGAGGCCGGCGCGGGGGCCGAGCGGGGTGGCGGGCAGGTCGTTCAGGGTGGCGAGGACGGCGGGGTCGTCCAGGAGCAGGCGGGGGCAGCCGGTTTCGGGCAGGGTGACGCCGCCGACGGTGAGCAGGCAGGCGGGGCGGGCGTCGTCGAGCATGTACGCGATCCGCTCGGCGGGGTACTCCGGGTCGACGGGCAGATACGCCCCGCCCGCCTTGTGCACCGCCAGCGCCGCGACCACCATCTCCGGTGAGCGCGGCACGGCGAGCGCCACCACCGTCTCCGGGCCCACGCCGTGGCGTATCAGCAGCCGGGCCAGCCGGTTGGCCCGCTCCGCCACCTCCGCGTAACTCAGCACGAGGTCCTCGCACACCACCGCGGGCGCCTGCGGATCGGTGCCCACCCAGGTGTCGAAGAGCTCCGGCATGGTCGCCGGCGGGACCGGGTGGCCGGTCGCGTTGCGCTCCACGATCAGCTGCCGGTGCTCGGCGGCGTCGAGCACCGGAGCCTGGCTCACGGCCCGGTCCGGGGCCGCGGTCACCGCGTCGAGGACCCGGATCAGCCGCTGCGCCAGGATCTCCGCGCTCTCCTCCCGGAACAGGTCCACGGCGTACTGGATCTCGCCGACCATGCCCGCCGGGGCCTGCCCGGAGGTGTACCGCTCCTCCAGGTAGAAGGTGAGGTCCGTCTTGGCCACCCCGGTCGCCACATCGCCGAAGGAGGCCTCGACGCCCGGGATGGCGAAGGTGCTGTCCGCGTTGCTCTGGAGGGTCAGCAGCACCTGGAAGAGCGGGGTGTGGGACAGCGACCGGCCCGGGTTGACGGCCTCGACGACGCGCTCGAAGGGCACGTCCTGGTGGGCGTAGGCGGCGAGGTCGGTGTCCCGGACCCGGGCCACCAGTTCGCGGAAGGTCGGGTCGCCGGAGAGATCGGTGCGCAGTACGAGGGTGTTGACGAAGAAGCCGACGAGGTCGTCCAGCGCCTCGTCCGTACGGCCCGCCACGGCGGTACCGACCGGGATGTCGCGGCCGCCGCCCAGCCGCGACAGCAGGACCGCGAGCCCGGCCTGCACGACCATGAAGACGGTGGCGTCGCAGGCGCGGGCCAGTTCCACCAGCTGCCGGTGGAGGCCGGCGTCGAGGGTGTAGCGCACGGTCGCGCCCCGGTGGCTCGCCACCGCCGGACGCGGATGGTCCAGCGGCAGTTCGAGGAGTTCCGGCGCGCCCGCCAACTGCTGCTGCCAGTAACCGAGTTGCTCCGACAGCAGGCTCTCCGGGTCGTCCTCGGAGCCCAGCACGTCCTGCTGCCACAGCGCGTAGTCGGCGTACTGGACCGGCAGCGGCTCCCACTGCGGCCCGGCGTCCGCGCAGCGGGCCGCGTACGCCTCCGACAGATCCCGGGCCAGCGGCGCCATCGACCAGCCGTCGGCCGCGATGTGGTGCATCAGCAGCAGCAGGACGTGCTCCCGCTCGGCGACCCGGTAGAGGGTGACCCGCAGCGGCACCTCGGCGGTGAGGTCGAAGCAGTGGCGCGCCTGCTCCGCCAGCGCCCCGGTCAGCGCCGCCTCCCCGGACAGTTCCACGAACCGGACCTCGGGCCGCCCGTCCTCGGGGGTCAGCACCACCTGGCCGGGTTCGCCGTCCTCCTCCGCGAACCGGGTCCGCAGCACCTCGTGCCGGCCGGTCACATCCGCGACCGCGGCCACCAGCGCGTCCCGGTTCAGCTCGCCCGACAGGCGCACGTACAGCGGGCAGTTGTACGTCGGGCTGGGTCCCTCCAGCTGGAACGCGAACCACAGCCGGCGCTGGGCGTACGACATGGGGAACAAAGGGACTCCTTCAGGGACGCACAAAAGGGGGGACCGGCCGGGCGGACTGCACCAGCGGTGGTTCAGGACGGCCGGCGGCGCATGGAACGGAGGGACGGGCGGGCCTTGCGGGCACCGTCGAGCTGCTGCGCGAGCTGGGCGACCGTCGGATTCTCGAAGATCGTCCGGACGGTGACCTCGGCACCGAGCGCGGCCCGGATCCCGCTGATCAGCCGGGTCGCCAGCAGGGAGTGCCCGCCCAGCCGGAAGAAGCTGTCGTGGATGCCGACCTCCGGCAGCCCCAGCAGCTCGGCGAAGAGCCCGCAGAGCGTCTCCTCGCGCGGGGTCCGTGGTCCGTGGCTGTCGGCGGACGGCGCCGGACGGCCCGGTACGGGCAGCGCCTTGCGGTCGACCTTGCCGTTCGGCATCAGCGGCCACTGCTCCACCACGACGACCGCGGACGGCACCATGTGCCGGGGCAGACTGCCGGAGATCTGCTCCAGCAGGTCCTCGGCGGGCAGCGGGCCGGACAGCTCCGGCAGCAGCTCGGTGTACGCCACGATGCGCTTGTCGCCGGGGCTGTCCTCACGGACCAGTGCCACCGTCTGCTTGACCCGCGGATGGGCGTCCAGCACCGCCTCGATCTCACCGAGTTCGATACGGAAGCCGCGCACCTTCACCTGGGCGTCGGTCCGGCCGACGTACTCCAGCTCGCCGTCGGCGCGCCAGCGCACCAGGTCCCCGGTGCGGTACATCCGCTCCCCGGGCGTGCCGTACGGGTTCGCCACGAAGCGCTCCGCGGTCAGCGCGGCCCGGTTCCGGTAGCCCCGCGCGAGGCCGTGCCCGGCGATGTACAGCTCACCGGGGATACCGGCCGGCACCGGCCGCAGCCCCGCGTCCAGCACATACACCCGGGTGCGGGCGACCGGGACGCCGATGGGCGGGACGCCCTCGCCGGACAGCGGGCGGCTCATCGTGGCGGCGACGGTGGACTCGGTCGGACCGTACGAGTTGATCATGCGGTACCGGGTGGCCCAGCGGCCCGCCAGCTCCACGCTCACCGCGTCCGCGCCGGTCACCAGCGTGCGCAGGTCCGGGAATTCACCGTCCGGGACCGTCGCCAGGGTGGCCGGCGGGATCAGAGCGTGGGTGATCCGGGCGTCCCGCAGAACGTCGGCCAGCGCCTCACCGGCCAGCGGCCCGCCGTCCGGGACCACCAGGGCGGCGCCGGTGGTGAGCGCCATGACCAGCTCGATCACCGAGGCGTCGAAGCTGGGTGAGGAGAGCTGGAGCACCCGGCTGTCGCCGTCCAGCAGATAGTTCTCCCGCGCGGAGACGGACAGATCGGTCACTCCGGCGTGGGTGACCTCGACGCCCTTGGGGCGGCCGGTGGAGCCGGAGGTGTAGATGACGTACGCGGGGTGGTGCAGCCCGGCGCGGGCGTCGAGGGGGGTGGCGGGCAGGTCGTTGAGGTCGGCGACGACGGTGGGGTCGTCCAGGAGGAGGCGGGGGCAGTCGGTTTCGGGGAGGGGGGTGTCGGTGAGGGTGAGCAGACAGGTGGGGCGGGCGTCGTCGAGCATGTACGCGATCCGCTCGGCGGGGTACTCCGGGTCGACGGGCAGATACGCTCCGCCCGCCGTGACCACCGCCAGCATCGCCACGATCAGGTCCGCCGACTTCGGCAGCGCCAGCGCCACCACCCGCTCCGGGCCCACGCCGTGCCGCATCAGCAGCCGGGCCAGCCGGTTGACCCGCTCCGCCACCTCCGCGTAGCGGTACGTACGGTCCCGGTGGACCAGCGCCGGTGCGTCCGGAGCCTGCGTCACCCGCTCCTCGAAGAGCGCGGGCAGGGTCGCCGCCGCCGTGTCGCGGGCGGTGTCGTTCCAGCCGGAGAGCAACTGGTCGCGCTCCTGCGGCGCGAGGATCTCGATCTGCCCGACCGTGCGGTCCGGGTCGGCGACGGCCGCCCGCAGCACCCGCAGCAGCCGGTCCGCGACGCTCACCGCGGTCTCGTGGTCGAACAGGTCGGTCGCGTACTTCACTTCGAGACCGATGCCGTCCGGGACCAGGTCCGCGTCCTGCCGCTCCTCCCAGAAGAAGATCAGGTCGAACTTGGCGATCTCATTGGTGACCTTCGGCGCGGTCGCCTCGGTGCCCGGGAAGTCCAGCGCGCCCCGCTGGTAGCTCTGGAGCGTGGTCACGACCTGGACGAGCGGGGAGTGGGACAGCACCCGGTCCGGGTTGACGGCCTCGACGACGCGCTCGAAGGGCACGTCCTGGTGGGCGTAGGCCGCCAGGTCGGTCTTCCGGGCGCGGGCCAGCAGCTGACGGAACGTCGGGTCGCCGGACAGATCGGTGCGCAGTACGAGGGTGTTGATGAAGAAGCCGACGAGGTCGTCCAGCGCCTCGTCCGTACGGCCCGCCACGGCGGTACCCACCGGAATGTCGGTGCCGGCGCCGAGCCGCGACAGCAGCGCCGCGATCGCCGCGTGCAGCACCATGAACAGCGTGGCGCCGGAACTCTGCGCCAGCGCGACCAGCTGACGGTGCAGTTCGGGATCCAGCTCCAGCTGCACACTGCCGCCGTGGTGACTGGCCACCGCGGGGCGGGGCCGGTCCAGTGGCAGCGCGAGCAGCTCGGGTGCCCCGGCCAGCTCCCGTTCCCAGAACGCCAGCTGCTGCGAGATCACACTGCCCGGGGCGTCCGCCGACCCCAGCAGCTCCCGGTGCCACAGCGCGTAGTCCGCGTACTGGACGGGCAGCGCGTCGCGCTCCGGGCTGCGGCCCGCCAGGCGGGCGCCGTACGCCTCGGACAGATCACGGGCCAGCGGCGCCATGGACCAGCCGTCACTGGCGATGTGGTGCATCACCACCGCCAGCACATGCTCCCGCTCGTTCAGGGAGAACACACTGACCTGGAGGGGGAGTTCGCCGACCAGCCCGAACGGGTGCAGGGCCGCCTGTGCGAGCGCCTCGGTCAGTCCCGCTTCCCCCGCCACCGGGACGAAGGACACCTCCGGCGTCAGCTCACCGGCCGCCAGGACCTGCTGATACGGCTCGCCGTCCGCCTCCGGGTAGACGGTGCGCAGCACCTCGTGCCGCGCCACCACGTCCGCGACCGCGGCCCGCAGCGCATCGTGGTCCAGCGGGCCGGACAGCCGTATCCAGGTGGGGATGTTGTAGGTGACGCTGGAGCCCTGGAGGCGGTGGATGAACCACAGCCGCCGCTGGGCGAACGACAGCGGCACCCGCTCCGGGCGGTCCGCCGCCACCAGCGCCGGACGGGCCCGCTCCGCCTCGGCGAGCCGGGCCGCGAGACCCGCCACGGTGGGCGTCTCGAAGACCGCCCGGATGGACAGTTCCACGCCCAGCGTGCCGCGCAGCCCGGCGATCAGCCGGGTCGCCAGCAGCGAATGGCCGCCCAGATCGAAGAAGTTGTCGTCCACGCCCACCCGCGGCAGGCCCAGGACCTCGGCGAACGCACCGCTCAGGATCTCCTCGTGCGCGGTGCGCGGACCCCGGCCCGGGGCGCGTGCGGCGCCGTAGTCGGGCACCGGCAGCGCCCGGCGGTCCAGCTTGCGGTTGACCGTCAGCGGCAGCTCGTCGAGCAGAACGAAGGCCACCGGCACCATGTAGTCGGGCAGTTGCCGGGCGGCGTAGCGGCGCAGTTCCGCCGGGTCCGGGGAGCACCCGGGGGCCGGGACCGCGTAGCCGACCAGCCGCTTGTCGCCGGGCCGGTCCTCCCGCACGATCACCGCGGCCTGCGCGAGTTCGGGGTGGGCGCCGAGGACGCCGTCGATCTCGCCCAGCTCGATCCGGAAGCCCCGCAGCTTGACCTGGTCGTCGACCCGGGCGATGAACTCCAGCTGGCCGTCCGCCCGCCAGCGGCCGAGGTCGCCCGACCGGTACATCCGGCTGCCGGGCGGCCCGAAGGGGTTGGCGACGAAGCGGGTGGAGGTCAGGTCGGGGCGCCGGTGGTAGCCGCGGGTCACCAGGTCCCCGGCGATGTACAGCTCACCGGGGCTGCCCACCGGGACGGGCTGGAGCCGCGCGTCCAGCACGAACATCTGGGTGTTCCAGACGGGCCGGCCGATGGTGACCACACCCGCCGGGACGGTGTCCCCCGGCTCGATCCGGTACTCCGAGCAGCCGACGGTGGTCTCCGTCGGCCCGTACTCGTTGATGACGGTCGCCCCGGGGTGCCGGCCCCGCCACTCGTCCAGCACCTCGCCCATCAGCGACTCCCCGCCGAGCACCAGCTGCTCGGCGGGCGAGAACGCGTCGGGGAGCTCGATCAGCAGCGGCAGATGGCTCGGGGTCGCCTTGACGAAGCTGGGACCGCGCTGGCCCTCGGCCGCCGCGCTCGACGCGTCCAGCTCGATCAGCTGCACACAGCCGCCCGAGGTGAGCGGCGCGAACAGGCCGGTCGCGGTGAGGTCGAAGGCGACGGGCGAGTGCACCAGCGCGGTGCCCGCGACGCCGGGGTAGGCGGACCGGGTCCAGGACAGATAGCCGTCGAGGGAGCGGTGCTGGACCGTGACGCCCTTGGGGCGGCCGGTGGAACCCGACGTGAAGATCACGAAGGCGGCGTTGTCCAGCGACAGCGGGCCGTTGCGGTCCGCGTCGGTGAGGTCGGCGGCGGAGCGCGCCGCCACCTCGGCGGCCGTACCGGGCTCGTCGAGCCGCAGCAGCGGGCACGGCGCCGGGACCTCCTCCATCACCCCGCGCCCGGTCAGCACCAGCACCGGGTCCACGTCGGCCAGCATGAAGCCGAGCCGGTCGGCCGGATAGGTCGGATCCAGCGGCAGATACGCGCCGCCTGCCTTCAGCACGGCCAGCAGCGCGACCACCAGCTCCACCGACCGCGGCATCGCCACGGCGACATAGCTCTCCGGTCCCACGCCCCGTGCGGCCAGCACCCGGGCCAGCCGGTTGGCCCGCTCGTTCAGCTCGCGGTAGGTCAGCGCGGTGCCCTCGTGGACGACGGCGGGGGCATCCGGGAGCTGGGCTGCCCGGTCCTCGAACAGCTCCGGCACCGTCCGCCCGGACAGCTCGCGCGGCTCGCCCTGCCAGGCGTGCAGCAGCCGGTCCCGCTCGGCGGCGGTCAGCAGATTCAGCTCCCCGACCGGCAGATCGGGCCCGGCGACGGCCGCGCCGAGCAGCCGGACCAGCCGGGCGGCCAGCGCCTCGGCCGTGGCGCCGTCGAAGAGGTCGGTGGCGTACTCCAGCAGACCGTCCACCCCCGTCCAGGAGCCGTCGGCGGCCTGCCGCTCCCAGGTGTGGAAGGACAGATCGAACCGCGCGGTCCGCCGCGGCACCTCCTCGGCCACGGCGGCCAGGCCGCCCGTCGCGGCGCCGTGGTCCGGGGTGTTCTGCGAGGTGAGCATCGTCTGGAACAGCGGGGTGTGGGAGAGCGTGCGCACCGGGTTGACGGCCTCGACGACCCGCTCGAAGGGCACGTCCTGGTGGGCGTAGGCGGCCAGATCGGTGTCCCGGACCCGGCCGAGGAGTTCGCGGAAGGTCGGGTCGCCGGAGACATCGGTGCGCAGCACCAGCGTGTTGACGAAGAAGCCGACGAGGTCGTCGAGGGCGTCGTCGGTGCGTCCGGCGACGGCGGTGCCCAGGGGGATGTCGGTGCCCGCGCCGAGCCGCGACAGCAGCGCGGCGACCGCGGCCTGGAAGACCATGAAGACGGTGACATCGCACTGCCGGGCCAGCCGCGCGACCTGCTGGTGCAGCCCGGCGTCCAGGGCGAAGCGCACACTCGCGCCGCGATGGCTCGCGACGGCGGGACGGGGCCGGTCGAGCGGCAGCTCCAGCAGCTCCGGCAGGCCCGTCAACTGGTCGCGCCAGAAGTCCAGTTGACGCCCGGCGAGGCTCGTGGGGTCGTCCTCGGAGCCCAGGATCTCCCGCTGCCAGAGGGTGTAGTCGGCGTACTGGACGGCGAGCGGCTGCCAGGCGGGCGCGGTGCCGCCCCGGCGGGCGGTGTAGGCGGCGCCGAGGTCCTGGAGGAGCGGGCCCGTGGACCAGCCGTCGCTGGCGATGTGGTGGGCCAGGAGCAGCAGGACGTGCTCGTCCTCGGCCAGGCGGAAGAGAACGGCGCGCAGCGGGTTCTCGTGGCTGAGGTCGAAGGCGTGGGCGGCCTGCTCCGCGAGGTGCTGGGGGAGCTGGTCCTCGGTGGTGTCGAGGAGGGGGAGACCGGGGTGCTCCTGACCGGCGGGGAGGACGGTCTGGTGCGGTTCACCGTCGTGTTCGGTGATGCGGGTGCGGAGCGGTTCGTGGCGGTCGGTGAGATCGGCCAGGGCGGTGGCCAAAGTGGGGTGGTCGAGCGGGCCGCCGATCCGGAAGGCGTGGGGGATGTTGTAGGTGGGGCTGGGGCCTTCGAGCTGGTAGGCGAACCAGAGCCGGCGCTGGGCGGGGGACAGGGGGAGGTGCGCCGGGCGTGGGGTGGTGGGCGTGAGGGGGCTGCGTGCCGTGTGTGCGCCGGCGAGCTGGGGCGCGAGTTCAGCAACGGTGGGGTGCTCGAAGAGCGCGCGGACGCTGATCTCGGCGTGCAGCGTGGCGCGGATCCGGCTGATGAGGCGGGTGGCGAGGAGGGAGTGTCCGCCGAGGTGGAAGAAGTTGTCGTCGATGGTGACGGCGGGCAGGCCGAGGACATCGGCGAAGAGCGAGCTGAGGGCTTCCTCGGTGGAATTGCGCGGCGCCCGGCCGCCGCTCTCGGCGTGCGCGGCGTAGTCAGGAGCGGGCAGTTGGGCCCGGTCGACCTTGCCGTTCGGGGTCAGCGGCCACTGCTCCAGGACGACCACGGCCGACGGCACCATGTAGTCCGGCAGCGACTCCGCGACCAGCTCCCGCAGCGCCGCCGGCTCGGGTGCCTCCGCGCCGCCCGTCCCCGCCCCCGTCACATAGGCCACGATCCGCTGGTCGCCCGCGCGGTCCTCGCGGACCAGCACCACGGTCCGGGAGACCAGCGGATGCCGCAGCAGCGCCGCCTCGATCTCCCCCAGCTCGACCCGGTGCCCGCGCACCTTCACCTGGTGGTCGGTGCGGCCCAGGAACTCCAGCTGTCCGTCGGCCCGCCAGCGCGCCAGGTCGCCCGTGCGGTACATCCGGCTGCCCGGAGCCCCGTACGGATCGGCGACGAACCGCTCCGACGTCAGCCCCGGCCGCCCCAGATAGCCCCGCGCGAGCCCCGGCCCGGCGATGTAGAGCTCGCCCGCGACACCCTCCCCGACCGGCCGCAGCGCGGCGTCGAGGACATAGCCGCGGGCGTTGTCCATCAGCCGGCCCAGCGGCAGCACCCCGTCGGGGGTCGGCTCACCGGGCTCCAGCCGGAACTCGGCCGCGTTGACGGTCACTTCCGTCGGCCCGTACACATTCAGCACCGTGGCCGCCGGGTGACGCCGCCGCCACACGTCCAGCACGGAACCGATCAGCGCCTCACCGCCCAGCATCAGCTCCTCGGTGGGGGAGAAGCCCGCCGGGAGCACATCGAGCAGCGGCAGATGGCTGGGGGTGGCCTTGAGGAAGGTGCACTCCGGCGCGCCGCCGAACGCGTCCTCCTCCAGCGGGCCCGCCAGCACCCGGCCGCCGCTGACCAGCGGCACCCACAGCGAGGTGACGGTCATGTCGAAGGACACCGACGAGTGCCACAGCGAGGTGCCGCGGACGCTCGGGTACGTCTGCCGGGACCAGCCGAGATAGTCGGCGAGCGCCCGGTGCTCGATCACCACCGCCTTGGGCACGCCGGTGGAGCCCGAGGTGTAGATGACGTAGGCGGGGTGCGCCGGACGCAGCGGCGATATCCGCTCCCCGTCACCGAGGTCGGCGTCCGCGGCCCGCGACAGCGCCTGCGCCACGGCGGGATCGTCCAGCAGCACGGACGCCCCGGCAAAACCCTCCGCCGCCGCACCGGCCCCGGCACCGGCCGTGGTGAGCAGGCAGGCCGGACGGGCGTCGGACAGCATGAACGCGACGCGGTCCACCGGGTAGTCGGTGTCCATCGGCAGATAGGCGGCACCGGTCTTCGCCACCGCCAGCAGCGACACCACGAGATCGAGGGACCGGGGCACCAGCACCGCGACGATCCGCTCGGGGCCCACGCCCCGCTCCGTCAGCAGCCGGGCCAGCCGGTTGGCGCGGGCGTTCACCTCCCGGTAGCTGAGCTGCTCGCCACCACAGCCGAGGGCCGGGGCGTCAGGAGTACGCCGTACCTGGTCCTCGAAGAGCTCGGGAAGCGTCAGCGCGGCGAACGGCCGCTCCATTCCCTGCCACTGCGCCTGGGCCTTCGGACCACTCATCGAGGAACTCCTTGTGCATCAGCAGAAACGCGGCACATCACCGACGGGAGGCTAAGAACCTCGGGTTTCAGTGCGCTATTGAAGCCATTTCGCTTGCTGAGCTGGGGTTTTCCTTGTACGGCGGGGGCGCGCAGGCGGTCGTATGCCGCCCGAGCTGCGGCCACTGCTTCCGCGCCGATGTGTTTTGCCTGCGGCACCCGGCTTCCAAGACTATGGCCGCATGGCCTCGTTGAAGCAGTTTGAGCCCGCGTCCGGCACCCGCGATTTCCTCGCCGCCGAGCATGAGAGGCGGGAACGCGCGTTCGCGACAATCCGGGAAGTGTTCGGCCGCTACGGCTTTCAGCCCCTCCAGACGCCGGCGTTCGAGCGGCTGGACGTCCTCACCGGCAAGTACGGTGACGAGGGCGACAAGCTGATCTTCAAGATCCTCCGCCGCGGTGAGCATGAGGCGACCGGCGAGGCTGATCTTGCTCTCCGCTACGACCTCACGGTGCCCCTGGCTCGCGCGGCGGCGGCCTACGGCAGCCAGCTCCCCTCCCCGTACAAGCGGTACGCCATCGCTCCGGTGTGGCGCGCCGACCGGCCGGGCAAGGGACGCTTCCGCGAGTTCGTGCAGTGCGACCTGGACATCGTCGGCTCCTCCTCCCCGCTGTCCGACGCCGAAGTCGTCCTCGCCCTGCACGACGCACTGGATGCGCTCGGGGTGCCGGAGTTCCGGTTCCTGGTGAACTCCCGGCATGTGCTGTTCGGTCTGCTGGAGGCATACAAGGTCCCCGAGCACCTCGGCTCCGGTGTGCTGATCACGCTCGACAAGCTCGACAAGCTCTCGCCGGAGGCCGTCGTCGCCGAGCTGGTGTCCAACCGTGGGCTGTCGTCCGAGGTGGCGCAGGGCCTGGTGGATGACCTCACCTCGTCGGATGCGGTCGAGCGGATCCGGGGGGAGCTGAAGTCCAGCGAGATGGGTCAGGCGGGCCTGTCGGAGGTGGACCGGCTGTTGGAGTTGACGAAGGACGCGATCCCCGCTGAGCGAATCGGGTTCACGCCTAACCTGGTGCGGGGCTTGGACTACTACACGGGGATCATCTTCGAGGTCGTGGCACCGGGCATGCCGGGCTCGATCGCCTCGGGTGGCCGGTATGACGGGCTCATCGGTCGGCTCGGGGGTAAGGACTCGCCCGCCTGTGGCGGTTCGCTGGGCATCGAGCGCATCCTGCCGCTGCTGAATCAGGCCGACCAGGACAGCTACTCGCAGATTGACGTGGCCGTCACGGTCATGGGCGAGGACCAGTCTGCGGACAGCTTCCGGCTGGCGGCTGAAATCCGCCGCGCCGGGGTTCGAACGGGTGTCTATCTCGGATCCAGTGGGAAGTTCGCCAAGCAGATGAAGTGGGCCGGCGACCAGGGGGCCCGCTTCTGCGTGATCTACGGCAAGGCCGAGCGAGACGCCGGTACGGTCACGCTGCGGGACATGGACAGCGGCGAGCAAGTCCAGGTCCCGCTCGATCAGGCTGTCGCGGAACTCGCGCGGCGGTGCGCACCATCCAGTTGACGCGTAGCGAGCCCTGCCTGCTGCCGACTTTCGAGGAGGAGCGGATGGGAACGCAAGGCGATCGGATCTTCGAGGTTACGGCTGAGCGCGGGTTTCCGGACCCGTGGCTCAGCTTCGGAGACTCACTGTGTGACGAGGCGGCTCTCAGCACGGAGTTGACCCGGGCGATCAGCAAGGCCCGCAAGGAACCCACGGGCGAGGCGCGCACCGAGGCCGCCCGGGTCTTTCAGGCGAAGAAGGCGAACCTGCGCCGCTGCGCCGGGATCCTCGACCAGGTGCTCGGCGACTACGACGCCCAGGGCATGTGGACCGTCCTGGACGAGCGGGCCGGCAGGCTCGACGTCGAGGACGTACTGGAGACCTGGGGACGCACCCAGGCGCTGCATCCATTCCCCGTCGTGCTCAAGAGCCTGGAGTTCAACTGGGGCTACATGAAGGAGCACGGCGTCCGGGCGTTCTACGAGATGACCCGCGGCTACGTCTCGCGGCTCCAGGAGAACACCGAACGCTGGCATGACGCCTGGCGGGGCGAGGAAGCGGTCCGGCGCATCGTCGGACTCCGCCCGGACGTCGCGCCCGGGCCGCCGTCTTTCGGCCCGGCTGATGTCGCACCTCGATGCGTAGTAGCAGCGGGGCGATGTCAGACCAGGCGATCCCGTCGCAGCGGGCGGTCGGCCCGGCGCCCTCGCCTGGTTCCGCCGTCGGGGCACCCCCGAAGTATCTCTTCTCCACCGCACCGCAGCCGATGCGGTACCTGGCCCGCACGGATCGGCCTCTGCCGACTGCCGCTCCTTGCCACGGGCGTCGGCGCGCTGCTGCTCTCCGTCGCTGGCCCTTCCTGGCAACCCCCAGGTACCGACAGGCCGGAACGCAGATCAACTGGGCTGCGATGCTGCCAAGCCACTTGGCTACCCCTCGGCACTGGTGACCGAGCGGCCCCATGACAACGGCCCCCGCCACTTGGCGAGGGCCGGTTACTCAGCGTCTGCTGCGGGTTCAGGCGGGGAACTCCCCACCCTTGACGGCAGCGACGAACGACGACCAGCCGTTCGCGGAGAAGGTGAGCGCCGGGCCGTTGGGGTCCTTGCTGTCGCGGACGGGGACAGCGCCGGTGCCAGTGGCGGCAACCTCGATGCAGTCGCCGCCGTTGCTGCTGTAGGAGGACTTGAACCAGCGGGGGGATTCGGTCGTCACGGGATGCCCTTTCGCAGCTGCTCGATCACGGCCACAGACGTCGCCTGCGCCAACGCTTCGGCCTGCAACTGATGGTATGCCGTCACCATGGGCAGCACGGCGGTGGCTTCGCGCTCCAGATGCCCCCGTGCCTGTGACTCGGCATACGCGACCACGGACCTGTCAGCCAGAGTGAGGAGGTTCACCGGCAGGTTGAACGCCCGCCTTGCTCCTATGTCGAAGGGCGCCACTTGCACTACCCAGTTGGGGAGGGAAGCGATTTCGACCAGTCGCCGGAGCTGACCTTCCATGACCTCGGCACCACCGATCTCGTGACGGAGACAGCTCTCATCCATCACCACCAGCACCATGGGAGGCCGGGACCGCACCAGCGCGGCTTGCCTCTCCGCGAGGAAGGAGACCCGCTCTTCGGCTTGTTCGGGCGTGATGGCCCCACGCTGCACATCGCCCTCCGCCACCGTCCGCGCGTACTCCGGTGTCTGCAACAAGCCGGGGATCAGCCCGATCTGAAACAGCCGGATCTCTACCGCCCGGCCCTCGTACCCGACGTACTCGGGGAACCCCTCCAACAGGCTGCCGTGCTTGATCTCGCGGTACTCACGCTCGAACGAGTCCGCTGTGCCCTCAAGGCCGAAGACACGGTCCACGCTACGCGAGAACCGGAGAGTTGGAGGTTTCCGACCGTTTTCGACGGCCGAAACATGCACGCTCGAATATTCCGCGCGTTCGGCCAGGTCCTCTTGAGTCCAGTCGCGCGCCTCTCGCAGGCTACGTAAACGCGCTCCGTAGGCCGCCTGAGGGGAAGCGTCCGGGTTCAACTCGTTGCGATTCAAAGGCCCTTCACTGTCCTTCCGTCCGCAAGTGACACGTTGAATGGTCCCTGACTGTAGGCCACGCTGAGGACTCCTGGTAGTGGAATCACTACGGAGAGGAGTGGTCGTGTCCGGCAGTCTGACCCCACCGGTACAGCTCGGCGAACCCCGGCCCGCCCCGAAGCCTGCGGCAGAGTGCGACATCTGCCAGGCGCTGGTAAACGAGCGGCAGTTGGCAGAGGCACGGGGCGACAAGAGCAAGGTTGTTGACCTGAACATCGAACTCAGGAACCACCCCAAGCACGAGGGGCAGTGACCCCCGCCCCGGCGTCCAAAACCCTGGACAGGTGAGCGCCGGGACGGGTGACCAACCGCAGAGGAAATCCTCCGCGGCCTACGGGCCATGCCCCCGACGGTACGGCGGCATGGCCCCTTGCGAAAGAGGAGGCTGGTAGATGAGTGCCTTAGCTGTCGAGACGTATGAGACGCGCACGCCCGACGCCGAAGGCTGGCGCGGAGTCCCGTTCCGGCACCCCGCGGACATGGAGGCGGACGGCGGCAAGCACGACGGCGGGCCCATGCCCCCGGAGGCACCCCGCGAGCCGCAGCCGCAGGGCGGGGACGGCAAGTAATCCCCGTGTGGACGGGCCGTCGCCGGTGTCAGGCCGGCGACGGCCCCGCGCGGCCGGGTCAGGTCCGGGACCGGTACTTCCACACCGACAGCGGCAGGAACACCGCGATCAGCCCGGCGATCCACAGCAGGGCGCCCTGGGCGGAGGCCGCGACGGGGCCGCCGATCATCAGGTTGCGGGACGCGTCGACGACCAGGGTCATCGGGTTGTGCTCGACGAAGACCCGCAGCCAGCCGGGCATGGTGTCGGGTGCGACGAACACCGAACTGCCGAACTGGAGCGGCAGCATGGCGATGGTGCTCACGCTCTGCACCGTGTCGATGCTCCGGGCGGCCAGGCCGATGAAGGCGTTCACCCAGCACAGCGCGATCCCGTACAGCAGCAGGAGACCGAAGGCGGCGACGGTGGGCAGCAGGCCGTTGTCCGCGCGGAAGCCGATGAGCAGGGCGAACGCGAACACCGCGAGCTGGCTGATCAGCAGCCGGACCGAATCCGCCGAGACCCGGCCGATGAGGACGGCGGAGCGGGCGACGGGCATCGACCGGTAGCGGTCCATCACCCCGGAGGAGAAATCGGTGTTGAGCGCGATGCCCGCGGTGCGGGAGACGATGGTGTGGTTCAGGGCCATGATTCCCGGCATCAGATACTGCCGGTAGTCCGCGCTGTTCCCGGCGATCGCGCCGCCGAAGGCGTAGATGAAGATGACGGACAGCACCACCGGCATCAGCGCGGTGTCCAGCACCTGCCCCGGACTGGCCAGCGACTTGCGCAGATTGCGGCGCGACAGCGCCAGCGAGTGACGTACCAGTGAACTCATGCCGCGCTCCTAGCGGCGACGGGTTCCCTGGCCGCGGGTCCGGTGAGCTTGAGGAAGACCTCGTCAAGGCTCGGAATATGGGTGTCCAGTGAGGCGAGCGGGATATCCGCCTCGCCGAGGGTCCTGACCACCGCGGTGAGCTGACTGCCCCCGCCGGTCAGCGGCAGCTGGAGCCGCCCCTCGTCCGCCATGACGGCGGCCTCGGTGTGGCCCGCGGCCACCAGGACCTGGCAGATCCGCGCCAGGTCGCCGGGCTCCTCGGGCTGGATGCGGAGCATCTGGCCGCCCAGGCGCGCGCGCAGTTCGGCGGTGGAGCCGGAGGCGATGACCCGGCCGCTGTCGATCACCACCAGGGCGTCGGCGAGCGCCTCCGCCTCCTCCATGTACTGGGTGGTGAGCAGCACGGTGGTGCCCTGCCCGGCGAGCCGGTTCACCTCCGCCCAGAGGCTGTTGCGGCTGTGCGGATCGAGGCCCGTGGTCGGTTCGTCGAGGACCAGCACGCGGGGGTCGCCGGTGAGGCTGGCCGCCAGGTCGAGCCGTCGGCGCATCCCGCCCGAGTAGCCGCCGACGGGCCGTTTGCCGGCCTCGGTCAGGCTGAACCGCTCCAGCATCTCGTCGGCGCGGGCGCGGGCCTTGCGCCCGCGCAGGTTGAACAGCCGGGCGATGAGATAGAGGTTCTCCCAGCCCGAGATGTCCTCGTCCACCGAGGCGTACTGGCCGGTGAGTCCGATCAGCGGGCGCACCCGGGCGGCCTCGCGCACGACATCGTGCCCGTGCACCAGGATGCGCCCGCTGTCCGGCCGGATGAGCGTGGCGACCATGCGCACCAGCGTGGTCTTGCCGGCGCCGTTGGGGCCCAGCAGCCCGAGCACCCGGCCGGCCGGAACCTCCAGGCTGACCCCCCGGATCGCGGCCGTACTGCCGAAGTTCTTCGCCAGATTCTCGATCCGGATGGCAGGGGTCATGGGCTCCAGGTCCTTTCAGGAGTTGCGGTACGGAGGCTGTCA
Organism: Streptomyces sp. P9-2B-2; assembly: GCF_030406865.1. Taxonomy (NCBI): domain Bacteria; kingdom Bacillati; phylum Actinomycetota; class Actinomycetes; order Kitasatosporales; family Streptomycetaceae; genus Streptomyces; species Streptomyces sp. P9-2B-2. The sequence goes on from NZ_CP129126.1 coordinate 5,109,994, forward strand.
GTCAAGGACGTAACCGTCTCCGGACCGGGACCCGCGGGAGCGGCGCAGATCGGTGAGGACGAAGGTGCGCTGCAGCCAGCGGTCCCGGCCGTCGTAGCGCGGCTGGAAGGCGCTGCGCCCATGGGTGGTGACCCGGTTGTCGACGATCGCCAGATCGCCGGGGGCCAGCACCGTGCTCTGCCCGGTCCGCTCGAAGGCGTCCCCGAGCTCGTCCATCGCCCGGCGGGCCCGGTCGGTGACCGGCTCGGTGGCCGCGAAGTCGATCCGCAGATCCGGGTCCTCGGGCGCCCCGAAGATCACCGGGTGCGGTGCGGTGCCGCCGTCGGAGCCGCCGAAGGACGGCGGGGGAGCGGTGACGAACTCCGGGGCGGCCAGCGCCGCCCGGGTCTCCTCGCTCAGCAGCGGCATCGCCGCACGGATACCGGCGGTGCGCAGCGCGGCGACCTTCTCGTGGTCGGCGCGCAGGCACAGCAGCATGACGAAGTCGGGGCGGTGCGGATGGAAGGCGTTCTCATTGTGGAAGGTCAGCAGGACCGAGCCCGCGTTCCCCTGGAACTCCTCCTTGCCCGGCACCGGCACCACGTCCTGCACCAGGGCGCCGGTCTTCTCCGGCCGGAAGGCGGCCGGATCGCCGAGACCGCAGGCCACCATCGTCAGCATCGCGGCGCTCACCGAGCCCGTCCGCTGTACGGAACCGGCGCCGGACGGTGTGTCCGGCAGCGCCGCCTCGTCCACCGGCAGACCGCGCAGCAGCAGCACGCCGCTGCGCCCGGAGTCGCGGCGGAACCCGTGCAGCGGCCGGCGCAGCCCGAGCGGCAGCTCCGACCAGCCGGTGCGCGCGGCATCGACCCAGCCGGCGCTGTCCACCAGGGCGGCACCGGAGGCCATCACCCCGCGGGCGGCCTGCTCCGCCGCCACGGATTCGTCCGGGGTCAGCGACGCGACCCGCGCCGCCGCCCCGGTATCGAGTGTCACGGTCATCAGGACGCCGCCTTCTGGGGGTCGGCGCCCTCCATCGCACGGACGAGGCTCAGCGGACGCATATCCGTCCACTGCGCGGCGATGTACTCCAGGGCCTCGGCGCGGCCGGTCTCCGGCAGGGCGGCCTTCCAGCCGTCCGGGACCTCGGCGAACGCCGGCCAGAGGGAGTACTGGCCCTCGTCGTTGACCAGCGCCAGGTAGCGGCCCTCGGTGTCCTCGAACGGGTTGGTCATCGTATTGCCTCTCTCGTCTCATGGCTGGGGTGCGCGGGCCCGAGCGTGTCCTCGCCGTAGACGCCCTGCACCCAGTTGGTGTGGTAAACGGTGTCGAGATAGCGCTCGCCCATATCGGGCGAGATGGCGACCGAGGAGAGCCCCGCCGGCCGGCCGCGCTCCGCCAGCCACCGGTCGGCGCCGCTGACGACCGTCCCGGTGGAGCCGCCGAACAGAAAGCCGCGCCCGGCCAGCCGGTGGCACATGCGCACGGTGTCCGGCTCCGGGACGAGCACCACATCGTCGATGAAGTCCTCGTCCAGCAGCGCCGGACGGACCCCGGAGCCCAGGCCCGGGATCATCCGGGGGGACGGCGGGTGGCCGAAGGCGACCGAGCCGACACTGTCGACGGCCACGATGCGGACCCCGGGCCGGTGCTCCTTGAACCAGCGGGCACAGCCCATCAGCGTCCCGGTGGTCCCCGCCCCGACGAAGAGCACATCCAGCCCGGGGTGACTGCGGTGGATGCCGGGGGCCGTGTACCGGTAATGCGCCCGCCAGTTGGCGGGGTTGACGTACTGGTTGAGCCAGACGTACCGCGCGTCCTCCTCGCACAGCTTGCGTACGTAGGCGATCCGCGCCCCGAGGAAGCCCCCCTCGGGCGCGGGCTCCGCGATCGTGTGGACGGTGGCGCCGAGAGCCTCCATCAGCCGCTTGGAGGCCAGATTGCACCGGGAGTCGGTGACGCAGACGAAGCGGTAGCCCTTGCTGGCCGCGATGACGCTCAGCGCGACGCCCAGATTGCCGGACGAGGATTCCACCAGGACGGAACCGGGGGACAGCCGCCCGGCCTCCTCTGCGGCCTCGACCATTTCCAGCGCGGCCTTCTGCTTCACCGACCCGGTGAAGTTGAAGCCCTCGCACTTGAGGTGGAGTGGGATACCGAGTACGGCGTCGAGATCGACGTACAGGTCTTCCTCGTTGAACTCCTGCGGAGTCGAGATAGTCGGCACGGGTGCCTCCCGCCCTAGCCGTAACGGCGCATCTCGTGAAAGAAATCGTCGACGACCTGCAACTCGCCGGATTCCTTCACGGATTCGTAGACATGCCTGCCGAGTGCCAGATCCAGCACCCCCAGGCCGAACGGGGAGAAGATCACCGGCCGGTCGGCCGGCGGCTGCGCCTTCCCCGTGAGGACGTCGTACAGCGTGCCGTCGAGGAAGTCCCGGTGGCCCAGCAGCTGTTCGGCCAGGTGCACCGAGGTGTCCGCCTTCAGGCAGTGCTCCACGTCGTCCACGAAGTTGGCCGCGCCGAGCACCACCTCGGGCGACAGATCGCGCAGCGAGACATGCAGCACCAGCGGGTTGTGCGCGAACCACCCGGGCTCGGCGACATGCGGGGTGCCGGCGACCGTGGCGAAGACCACCAGGTCGCAGGAGCGGATCAGCTCCTCGGCGGAGCCGTGCACGGTGACCGTGCCGGACTCGCCGGACTGGCGGAGGTAGTCGGCGAAACCGCCCGCGTGCTCCGCGGACAGGTCGTGCACCCCGATCTCGTCGAACTCCCAGCCGGTGCACGCCAGATAGGTGTGGATGTAGCGGGCGATCAGCCCGACACCGAAGAACCCGATCCGGGCCGGCCGGGTGCCGCGCGCGGCGGAGATCCGGTCGGCGGCCAGCGCCGCGGAGGCCGCGGTGCGCGCCGCGCTGATGATGGAGCTCTCCAGGCACGCCAGCGGGTAGCCGGTGTCATGGTCGTTGAGGATCAGCACCGCCGAGGCGCGCGGGATGCCGGCCCCGACGTTCTCCGGGAAGCTGGAGATCCACTTCAGGCCGTCGGTGGGCCGCTCGCCGCCGATCGAGGCGGGCAGCGCGATGATCCGGGAGGACGGGCGGTCGGGGAAGCGGAGGAAGTACGACGGCGGGTTCACCGTCTCGCCTCCGCCGTGCAGCCGGTAGGCCGTCTCGATCAGGTCGACGACGCCCTGGTGGTGCGCGTCGAGGACCCGGTGCACCTGGGCTCCGGAGATGACGGAGAACGAAGGCGCAGCGTGCTGCTGGGGCATGTGAAGCTCCGTGGAACCGTAGAGGAGAGGAAGCAGGGCCGGTCGTCCGGACCGGCCCGGCCTGTCAGGTGGCGGACGGCAGGACGTGTCCGTCGAGGCGCACCGGGTCGCCGAAGAGCGCCACGATCTCGCGGTCGCCCTCGTACGCCTCGCGGCTGTGCGCCATCCGCAGGTTGTCGACCACGAGCAGGTCACCGGCCTGCCACGGCTCCCGTACGGTCGCCGCCGTGTACACCTCGTTGATGGTCTCGACGACCTGTGCCGGGACCGGCTCGCCGTCGCCGTGGAAGGTGGTGAACGGCAAGGAGTCCGGCCCGTACAGGGACACCAGGTACTCGCGCACCGCCGGGTCCATGGTCAGCTCGTTGAGGAAGGCGATCTGGTTGAACCAGAGCCGCTCGCCGGTGGCGGGGTGGTGCACCACCGCCGCGCGGTGCTGCACGGTGCGCAGCGAGCCGTCCGGCAGCCACTCGTGCTCCAGGGCGTGCGCCCGGCAGTACGCGTCGACCTGCGCGGCGTCCTCGGTGCCGAAGGACGCGGTCCAGCTGACGCCGATGTCACGGTAGTTGCGGGCCAGCCGCCAGCCCTCGCGGGCGAAGCGCTCCACCAGGCCGGCGGGCAGCGCCGCCAGCACCGTCCGGGCGTCGGCCACCGCGGTCGCGCCGCCGGAGCGGGGCGCCGTCAGACAGCCGAACAGCGCGATGCCGGGCACCTCGTCGCCGTAACTCCGCTCGTGGTGCATGCACATCGGCTCATCGGCCGGCCACTCCGAGGCGCCGTACACGCCGTCGCCGAAGTCGGTCCGGCCGGTGAAGCCCTCCCGCTCGGTCATCGGGGTCACCCCGAGCGCCCGTGCGGCCCGGCCCAGATCGGCGGGGGCCGCCAGACCCAGTCCCCGGACGAGCAGGGCGCCGTGCCGGGCGAGCAGACCGCGGACGGTCTCCGCGGGGAGGTCCGGACCGGTGAGACGGAGGACCGGGGTCCGGCCCTCGCCGAGGAGCAACTCGGCGCCGTCGCTGAGGGTTTCGTGGACGGCCGGGCCGTCATACGTGGCTGTCAACTGGCTGCCTTCCTGGATTCGGAGCCTCGGCGGCCCGGCGGTCGAGCAACGCCGCACAGTCCGCGAGAACCGGGTGCTGCTGGAGTTCGGCGGGCGTCACCACGCGGTCCAGCGCGATCGCCAGCCGCAGCATGGACAGCGACGTCCCGCCGCTGTCGAAGAAATGGGAGTCCCGGCCGAGCCGGGCGGCCGGCACCTTCAGGACCTGGGACCACAGCTCGGCGAGCCGCCGTTCGGTGCCGGTGCGCAGCTCCACGCCGCCGTCCGCGGCCTCCTCCTGCCCGGCGAGCCGGGTCAGCGCCTTGCGGTCGATCTTGCCGTTGGCGGTGAGCGGCAGTACGTCGAGCCGGCGGAACCGGCTGGGGATCATGTAGCCGGGCAGTGCCGCACCGAGCGCCGCCACGAGCCGTTCGTCGGACAGCTCCGCACCGCTGTGGAAGGCCACCAGCTGCCGGCTCTCGCCCTCGCCCGTGACGACCACGGCGCTGTCGCGCACCCCGTCGACCCGGAGCAGCTGGTTCTCCACCTCGCCGATCTCGATCCGGAAGCCGCGGATCTTGACCTGGGCGTCCCGGCGGCCGAGGAATTCCAGCCGTCCGTCCGGCAGCCAGCGGCCGAAGTCGCCGGAGCGGTACATCCGTTCACCGGGCAGCAGCGGATCGGGCATGAAGGCGGCCCGGGTGCGCTCCTCGTCGTTGACGTACCCCCGCCCGACGCAGACGCCGGAGAACAGGATCTCGCCCGGGGAGCCGAGCGGCACCGGACGCAGCCGTTCGTCGACGATATGGATCCGCACATTGGCGACCGGCCGGCCCAGCGGCACCGAGGCCTGGTCGGGCACCTGGCGCATCACCTCGTGGTTGGTGTCGTCGGACGTCTCGGTCAGGCCGTACGCGTTGACCAGCGCGACGCCGGGGAACGTGGCGAACCAGCGCTCCACCAGCTCCTTCTTGAGCGCCTCGCCGGTCGCCGAGACATGGCGCAGCCGGGGCAGCGCGCGGGGGCTGCGCTCCAGCTCCGTCAGCACCACTTCGAGGTAGGACGGCACGGCCTGGAGCACCTCGACACCGCCGGTGGCGAGGGTCTCGATGAAGCGTGCCGTGTCCAGGATGTCCGGCTGCCCGATGATCAGGGTGCGCCCGCCGACGGCGAGTGCGGCCACCAGCTGCCACAGGGAGATGTCGAAGCACTGCGGCGCGGTCTGGGCGACCACCCGGCCCTCGGTGATCTCCAAGTCGTCGATCTTGGCGAGCAGATGGTTGAGGAAGCCCGCGTGCTCACACACGGCGCCCTTGGGCGCCCCGGTCGAGCCCGAGGTGAAGTAGATGTACGCGCTCTGCCCGGCAGCCACCGGTATACCGGGGTCGGTGACCGGATGGTCCCCGGCGAGCAGCTCCGCCAGATGGTCCGCGCGGACGCCGGGCAGCCCGGCCAGCGCCTCGGTCAGGCCCGCGGACACGTCCCGCTCGGTCAGCACCCGGCGGCAGTCGGCGCGCACCAGCATGCCGCCGATCCGGTCGGCCGGGAAGTGCGGCTCCACCGGCAGATAGACGCCGCCGGCCTTGAACACGGCCAGCACGGCGACCAGCCACGGCAGCGTGCGTTCGGTGACCACCGCGACGACGTCCTCGTCGCGCAGGCCGCCTTCGCGCAGCGCGTGGGCGACGCGGTTGGCGCGCTCGTTGAGCTCCCGGTAGCTCCAGGACTCGGTGCCGTGGACGGCGGCGAGGTCGTCGGGCCGCAACCGCACCTGGTCCTCGAACAGTTCATGCACCCGGCGGTCGGGCAGCTCCCGCCGCGGGCCCGCGAACTCGGCCAGCTGCTGGGCGATCTCCCGCTCCGGCACCGGGCTCCACGCCTGGTGGTCCGCCTCGGGCCGCTCGGCCAGCTCATGCAGCGCGGCGAGCAGATAGCCCGCGAACCGGCCGGCCTGCGCGCTGTCCAGTGCGCCGGGGCGGTGGCTGAGCACCAGGTCCAGCCGGTCGCCGGTCCGGGAGAGGCCGGCGGCGAGCACGGTGCCGGTGGTCAGGTCCTCGGGTCCGGCCGCCCGGCCGCCGACCAGGACGGTGTCGAACAGCGGCTCCGTGCGGCCCGTTTCGGTGCGCAGCTCGTCGAGCACCCGCGGGGAGTGCCGCCGCACCTCGGCCGCCCACTGTGCGGCCTCGGTGGCGAGTTCCGCCCACGAGCCGCCGGAAAGCGCGGCCCAGAGCGGCAACGGGCCTTTCTCCGCAGCTTTCTCCGGAGCATTCTGCGCGTCTTTTCCGGGCAGATATCCGGTCACCACGGAGGAATCGCCCGTGACCGCCGCCAGCACCCGCACAAAGGCGGCCAGCAGCAGAGCGTCGGGGGAAAATCCCTGCCGTTCCGACCGGAGAAGCAAAGCCTCCGCGGTGCCGGCGGGTAGCGCGGTGCGGCATACGGCAGCGGAATCCGCCGTATTCCCCGGCCACCGGGGCAAGGGGGTGTATCCGCCGCCGAGAACTCTTTGCCAGAATGCGCGGTCCGCAGCCGTCACCGCAACCTCCCTTGTGGCCATGCCGGTTGTCATGGCTCGGTACTGTCCATGAGCGAACAAGACGCTAGGTCGGCGGCTTATTGGCCAGATATCGTGCCGCCGACCGCGGGCGATATTCCGAAGGGCGCGGGCCGGGAAAGGGCGACCGGCCGCGAAAACGCCCGCGTCAGGCGTCCGCCCGGACCGGCGCACCCTGGAGAGCGGGCACGGCCGGGCCGTCGGATTCCCCGGCCGGGCCGCTGGTCTCCCCGGGCGGGGGCTCCGGCGGTTTGGTGCCCAGCAGCTTGAGCAGCGGGCCGGTCATCGCGGTGGTGCCGACCGCCATCAGGACCAGCACCGTCAGGCCCGTCGTGCTGATCAGATGGCGCTGCCAGCCGATGCCGGCGACCACCAGCTCGGTGACGCCACGGCAGTTCATCAGCGCACCGAAGCGCAGCGCTTCCTTCGGCCGGTAGCCCATCATCCGGGCCGCGCCTCCGGCACCCACGAGCTTCGTCAGGGTCGCCACGACGATGACGCCGGCGAGAACCAGCCAGTGCCACGGGTCCCGCCCCAGGGCCCCGACCGAGACATTGAGCCCCACACCGGCGAAGAACAGCGGCAGCAGCACGGTCAGCGTGAAGCCCTGGAGCTGCTGGTTCATCCGCTCGGTGACCTTGGAGTCACGCGGGATCGCCGTACCGAACAGGAACGCCCCGATGACCGCGTGCAGCCCCAGCAGATGCGTCAGCACGGCATAGCTGATGGCGCCGACCAGCAGCAGCGGCAGCAGCGTCCCCGTGCCGGGCCGTTCCTCAGCGCGGCGCACCGCGGTCGCCAGCAGCGGACGCACCACCAGCGCGGTGAACACCACCAGGGCCACCACCAGCGCGATCGTGCTGCCCATGTCGGAGGCGTCACCGGAGCCGGTCGCCGCGAGGATCACGGTCAGCGCGAGCCAGGCGATACCGTCGCCCACCGCCGCACTGGCCAGCGCGAACTGGCCGATGGGGGTGCGGTCCAGCCGCAGGTCGGTGAGGATCCTGGCGAGCACCGGCAGCGCGGTCACCGACAGGGCCAGCCCGAAGAAGCAGAGGTAGCCGACGGCGTGCGGGGACGAGCCCTGCAACATCTCGGGGGCCGCCGCCGCGAGCCCGAGCCCGGCCACGAACGGCAGGCCCATCGCGCCGAGCACGCTCACCCCGAGCGTCCCGACAGCCTTCCTGGGACTCTCCATGCGCAACTCGCAGCCGAGCAGGAACATGAAGACGATCAGCCCGAGCTGCGCCACCGTGTTGAGCGCGGAGACGACCTCGGGGGAGAGCAGCCAGGCCTGCCCGGACGGCCACACCCAGCCCAGCAGCGAGGGGCCGAGCAGCAGACCGCCGAGGATCTCCCCGATCACCAGGGGCTGGCCGAGCCGGCCCAGCAGCGCGCCCAGCAGATGGCTGAGCAGAATGATCACCATGACGGCGAGCAGGAACCGGGCCGTCGTGTCGACCTCGGCCGACGACCCCCCGGAGCCCAGCCGGCCCCACCACAGCCCCACGGCACCGAGCAGCAGGACGACGCCTGCGACGACCTTCAGCATGAGGTCACCGGGGCGCCGACGGGGAGCGGCGCGGCGGGGACCTCGCCGCCGGGCCAGGACGCGAAGCGCCGCGCCCCGTACAGCAGCGGCGTCCCGGCCTGCTGGGTGACACCGGTGACCGCGCCCACCACCAGGGTGTGGTCGCTGACCTCGACCAGCTTCATCACCCGGCACTCGGCGACCGCGAAGGCGTCGTCGGCCAGCCACGGCAGACCGGCGTCCGGCGAGCGCCGCCAGCCGACCTGGGCGAAGCGGTCCGCGACCCGGTGCGCGAAGACCTCACCGGCTCGCTCCCCCCGGTCGTGCAGCAGGTTCACCGCGAAGGCGCCGTACGCGCGCAGCGCGCCCAGGGTCTCGCCCCGGGTGGTCAGCCAGACCGAGAGGGTCGGCGGCGCGGTGGTCACGCTCGACAGCGAACTGCACGTCAGCCCGCGGGGCCGGTCGTCGGCCCCGTAGGTGGTGATCACCGCGACGCCGGTGGGGAAGGCGCCCATCAGCGAACGGAAGTCGTCGGCCGGCACCGGGCGGGTGGCCGTGTCCGGTGCGGACGGGGGTGGGGGAAGGCTAGCCATGGTGAGGTCGTCCTCCGGTTGGGCGCCGGTTCGTCCCGGGGCCGGCCCCGGATTCCCGGCCGCACGGGCGGGTGAAGCGCCGACGCCCGTACCCGCCGGGGGGCTGGGGGTAGGGGCGTCGGCAGCGGAAGTGAGCCCGGTGGCTCAGCTGTTGAGCGAGGCGATGTACTCGTAGCAACTGGGCAGGGCGGCGACCAGCTCGTCCGCGTCCGCCCGGAGCCGCGCGAGCTCGGCGCGCGCGTTCGTCGGGTCGATGTGCGCGAGGGAGGGGCGCGGCCGCTCCGGCTCATGGCCCAGGCCCAGCATCATCGTGATCCAGGAGTACTGCTCGAAGCCGTGGTACGGCTGGTAGATGGTGCGCTCGTCGAGCAGGTGCGAGGTGCCGATGGCGAGGCGCTCGGCGAGCCCGTCGGGCAGGGCGCGGGTCTTGGCCTCCTTCCAGTACGGGGTGTCCTCGCGCTGCGCCGCCTTGTAGTGCAGGACCAGGAACTCCTTGACCCCGTCCAGGACCTCGGCGACCCGGTTGTTGTAGTCGTCGGCCAGGGCCGGGTCCCAGTGCTCGTCCGGGAAGTTCTTCACCAGCTGCTCGATGCCGTGCTGGATGAAGAAGATGCCGGTGGACTCCAGCGGCTCGACGAAGGCACTGGACAGGCCGATGGCCACACAGTTGTTGACCCACGAGCGGCGGTTGCGCCCGATGCGCATCCGGATGTGGTTGGCCTCCAGGTCGTCCCGGCCGGGGGCGACGTGGTTCCGCAGGGTGCGCTCCGCCTCCTCCGGGGAGCAGAACTCGTCGGAGTACACATAGCCGTTGCCGTTCCGCCCGAACAGCGGGATGTTCCAGATCCAGCCGGCGTCCATCGCGGTCGCCGTGGTGTACGGGTTCATCCCGGTGGTGGCCTGGTTGTCCTGCGGGACGCGGAGCGCGACGGCGCGGTTGTTCGGCAGCACGTCCTGGAAGGACTCGAACGGCTCCTCCAGGGTCTCGTTGATCAGCATGCCCTTGAAGCCGGTGCAGTCGATGAACAGGTCGCCGGTGAGGTCACCGTGCTCACGGGTGGCGACATGGCTGATCCAGCCGCGCTCGTCGCGGCCCACGTGGGTCACGTCGTCGACGACATGGCGGACGCCGCGGTCGGTGCCGTACTTGGTCAGGAACTTCGCCAGCAGGGCCGCGTCGAAGTGGTACGCGTACGGGAACTGGGACCGCTGCTCCTCCAGCGTCGAGCGGCCCAGCGAGCCGTCGAGACCACCCGCGAACAGGGAGCCGTCGAGCAGCCGCGGCGAGCGCTTGGCCTCGCACAGCGCCGGCGTGATGAAGCAGGAACGGTCGAACGGCTCGCTGCGGTCGCCCTCCTGGAGCCACCAGTCGGCCAGCGTGTACCCGTCGGACGTCCGCAGCCGCTCGAAGGGGTGGTAGAAGTGCTGCCCCGGCTCCCGCCAGTTCTCGAACCGGATGCCCAGCTTGTACGAACCGGAGCACTCCGGCATCCATTCGCGCTCGTCCAGGCCGAGATAGTCGAAGAAATGCCGGACCGTGCTGAAGGTCGCTTCACCGACGCCTATGGTCGCGATGCGGTCGGATTCCACCAGAGTGACGTTGATGCGGTCACCGTAGGCCGCCTTGAGGTAGGACGCGCTCATCCATCCGGCAGTGCCGCCGCCGACAATGACCACTGAATTAATCACGCTGTGACTCCTGTTGTTCGTGAACGGGCCTGCGAAGGGCGGGTGGGCTGATTCACGCACAGAAGTTAGACAGGTGCATTTTTACTTCGTTATCGGGAAACGGGCGATCTATATTGGTCAACGCCGGGCCGTCATCGGCAGATTCTTCGCGCCATACATTCCACGGGCGTGATAGGCGACATCCCGGCCGTGGTCGACGCGCAGTTCACGGAAGGTGTCCAGCAGGGCATTGAGCGCCACTTCCGCCTCCAGCCGCGCCAGCGGCGCCCCCACACAGAAGTGCCCGCCGCGCCCGAAGGCGACATGCCGGTTGGGCGTCCGCCGGATATCGAAGCGGTGCGCGTCCGGGAACTGGTCCTCGTCATGATTCGCCGAAATCACCCAGGGCGTGACCATCCGGTCGGCCGGGATGAGCCGGCCGCCCACCTCGACATCGGTCACGGTGACCCGGCTGACCGTGGTGAAAGGCGAGCGGAACCGCAGCACTTCCTCGATCGCGGAGGGGATCAGTGAGCGGTCGGCGCGGAGTTCCGCATAGGCGTCCGGATGGCTGTCGAGACACTGCATGGCATTGCCGATCAGCAGTGTCGTCGTGAGGTGCCCGGTCAGAAAGAGGATTCCGGTGAATTTCACGACTTCGTCGTCGGTGAGCCGTTCCCCGTCGATCTCGGCGGTGGCCAGCCGGCTGATCAGGTCGTCCTTCGGGTCCGTCCGGCGCTGCCGGCAATGACCCAGCAGATACTCGTCCATCTCACGGGTCGCGGCCTGGAACGTGGCGACGAAGTCCTCCGGCGCGATCGGCTGGTCGCCGAGCGCGATGAACCGGTCCGCCCACACCCGGAACAGATCCCGGTCCGAGGCGGGCACCCCCAGCAGCTCACTGATGACGATCACCGGCAGCGGATACGTCAGCACGTCCACCAGGTCGAACCGCTCCGCGCCGACCTCGGCCAGCAGCTCGTTCGTCACCGCCGCGATGCGGGGTTCGAGCCCGGCCACCGTCTTCGGGGTGAAGGCCTGGTTGACCAGCCGGCGCAGCTTGCCGTGGTCCGGCGGGTCCATCGAGTTGATGTTGCCCTCGGTCAGCGGCTTCAGATGGGGCATGACCCGGCTGGAGTCGTTGGAGAACGTCTTCGGGTCGGAGATGACCTGCTGCACATCCTCGTAGCGGAAGACGTGGTAGGGCCCGTCCCCCTCCTGCCACACGGGATGCTCGGACCGCATCCGGCCGAGCCAGTCGAACAGCGTGTTGCTGCCGTCGGCATCCGGGACGGCGATCTCGTCGCGCACAGTCATGTGAACCTCTCGGTGGTGCCGGCTCGAACGGCAGCGGACGCTACGCCGCACCGTTTTCCGCGCGTTATCGGCCCGCCACACTCACCGCCGCCCCCGCGGTCACCGCCCCCACGCCCACCGCCCCCGCGGTCACCGCCCCGGCAGCGTCCGCCCCCCGCAGGTCTCCGCCGACAGCCGGCTGATGTCCGCGCTAGCCTGCAACTCCCCCCACACGGAGCCGATCTCGTGGAAGGTGTTGCGCGCGATCAGCAGATGCTGGCTCGCCCGGGTGAGCTGGTTCAGCTGCTGGCTGCACGCGCCGAGCGCCAGATGGACCTTGGCGAGGAGGAAGAGGTCGTCGACCCGCTCCGCGATCTCCAGCGCGTCCGCCAGAATGCTCTCCGCCTCGACGTACTGCCCCCAGGCCACCAGGGTCTCCCCGAGGCCCATCAGGGCGTACGCCTCACCGCGGGTGTCGCCCTTGCTGCGCACGATCCGCAGCACCCCGTCGTACGACTGCTTGGCGGCCTCGAACCGGCGCTGCTTCACATAGGCGGCGGCCAGCCGGTTGAGCGCCTGGGCCGCGCCCCGGGTCTCGCCCAGCGCGGTGGCGATCCGCACGGCCTCCAGCGAGAGCCGTACCGCCGCGTCCGGGTTCCCCCACTCCAGCTCGATCTGGGACATCTGGTTCAGGGTGTGCGCCTCGGCGGACGCGTCGCCCACCACCCGGAAGGTGTTGCGTGCCTCGTCCAGCCGGCTCATGGCCGACCGGAGACCGCCCTGCACCCGGTCGGTGATCGCCATATTGCGCAAGGTCAGCGCGCGCCCGTGTACCTCCCGCACGCTGTCGAAGAGTTGGAAGGCCCGGTTGAAGAGCGGCATGGCGGCGTCGAAGCGCTGCTGGAACATCTCCACGGAGGCGAGTTCGTAGCACATCGCCGCCTCACCGCGGATGTTCCCCGCGTTCCGGTTCGCCTCCAGCGCCTTCTCGCTGACCGCCCGCCAGTCGTCGTAGTAGTTCCGGGTCTCGAAGAGCACCACGCTGGACATCGCCAGGTCCCAGGCGAGCTCCTCCATCTGCAGCGTGCAGGACTGGAGGATCGAGGCGACCAGGGACGGGCGCTCGGCCTCGAACCAGTCGAGCGGCGACCTGAGGAGCCGGGCGACGAGCGGGGCATCGAGGTGCCGGCGCGGCGTCGACCCGTGGATGATCGCGAAATCGCCGCCGTACTCCCGGATATGACCCTGCTCCGCCAGTGTGAGATAGGTACGGAAGACCCGGTGCAGCGCGGCGCGGCGCCGGTCCTCGGACTCGTCGGACTCGGCCCGCTCCCGGGCGTAGAGCCGCAGCAGATCGTGGAAGCGGTAGCGCATGGTGCCGGTGGCGTCGCTGCCGACCGGAGCGAGCAGATGGGCGTCCACCAGCCGCTCGATCATGTCCTCGGCCTCGGCCGGCGAGACATCGAGGAGCGCGCCGCCGACCCACGCCGGGAAGTCCGGTACGTCCAGCAGCCCCAGCAGGCGGTACATCCTCGCCGTCTGCTCGGTCAGCCCGCGGTAGCTGAGGGCGAAGCTCGCCCGCACCTCCAGGCCGCCGGTGCTGAGTTCATCGAGCCGGCGGTGCTCGTCACGGAGCCGGTCCACCAGGTGCTGTACGGACCAGTGCTGTTTGGCGACCAGACGGGCGGCCGCGATCCGCAGGGCGAGCGGAAGCCCGTCGCACAGCCGGCAGAGCTCGTTGACCGCGGCCTTCTCCGCGGTGGCCCGGTCCTCACCGGCGATTTTGGTGATCAGGGTCTGGGACTCGTACGAGGTCATCAGCCCCAGATCGACCCGGACCGTGCCGGAATCGGCGGCGAGCTGTTCCCGGCTGGCGGCGAGGACACAGCTGCGGCCGCTGCCCGGAAGCAGCGGCGTGATCTGGTGCATCGCACGCACGTTGTCCAGCACGAGGAGCGATTTCCGGTCGGCGAGCACACTGCGGTAGAGCGAGGCGAGTTCGGCGGGGTCGGACGGTATCTGGTCCCCGGGCACACCGAGCGCCCGGAGGAAACGCCCCTGTAGGGCGGCCGCGACGAAGGCCGGCTCCCGGCCGTCGTACTGCGCCAGATCGGCGTACAGCTGACCGTCCGGGAACTCCGCGGCGACCTTGTGGGCCCAGTGCACGATGAGGCCGGTCTTGCCGACGCCGGCCACTCCGGTGATCAGGCCGATACGCGGGGACTTCTCCCCGAGCAGCCGGTCGAGCCGGGTGAGTTCCGCCGCCCGGCCCTGGAAGAGATCCACGTCCGGCGGCAGCTGCGCGGGCACCACCATCGGCTTGACCTGCACCGGAAGGGTCAGACCCGGGTCGTCCTGAAGAATGGACGCGTGCAATTCCTTGATGGCCACGCTCGGTTCGAGGCCCAGTTCCTCGACGAAGTTGCGCCGCCACATGCGGAAACCCTCGGTGGCCTCGGCCCGGAGACCGGCGCGGTACTGGGCGAGCATGAGGTTGTACCGGAGCTGTTCGTGCAGCGGGGAACTGTTCGCGATCGTGGTCAGCTCGGAGATGATGTCCTGGTGGTGGCCCAGCGCGAGTTCGACCTCTGACCAGGCCTCATAGGCCGCGTAGCGCCGCTCGTCGAGCCGGGTCGCCTCGTCCTCGACCGGCCGCCCCGTCACCCCCGCGAGCGCCGGCCCCTTCCACAGGTCGAGCGCCTGCCGGTACAGGACCCGGCCCTGTTCGTGACGGCCCTGCTTGACCTGCGCGGCGGCCTCGGCGACGAGGGAGGTGAACTGAAGGGCGTCGAGTTCACTCCCGGCGGTCTCCAGCCGATATCCGGGATGGGTCGTCAGAATGACATCGCTGTCGAGGCCCGTCTGTTTGAAGGACTTGCGCAGCGCCCCGATGCAAATTGCCACCTGGGTCCTGGCCGTGGCCGGAGGTTCATCGCCCCATACCGCGTCGACCAGGCTGTCGACCGATACGACGCGACCCCAGGCGAGGATCAGCATGGTGAGAATGGTGCGCTGTCGTGGACCGTGGACCCCTACGATCCGGCCACTGTCAGTGATGACCAATAGCGGTCGGAGTACGGAGTATTTGACGGCGCGAGGTATGGAACGGTCTTCTGGCATGGCTGTGTTACCCCCCGTGTAGCACGACCGCTAGGCCCGTGATCCAGCCACTATAGGGATCGTAACGCGATCACTGAGCGTGGCTCCTGCCGAGGGCCTGAGCAGAGGTCTACTCCACCACTTTTGCGGGCTTTCGCGCCGTGATTTTTGTTGCCGAACGGGGCATCGCGGCGGCGGGGCGGTGGCCGGGAACCGCCGTTGCGGAGCACCCCCGATGAGGGGAGGGTGTCCTGCGGGCGCCGGACGGGGTGACCGCCCGGAGGTGGCAGACCGGCTGCACCTCTCTTTCGGACAATCAAAACCGGTTGACAAAAGGGGCATTGGGCAGATCGATTTCCGAATCCGGCCTCGTTGTGCCGGAGTTCACCGGACCGACACCCGCACGCAGCCCCGGCCTGTCGGACTGACGGCCCCCGGCTTCCGCCCGCCGACCCGGAAAAGCCGGCCAATAACGAAGTGAAGCCGTCTCCGGATAAATTCATGCCTCATGGCATCGACGGTCGACCACCGTCCGTGCACGTTTTCACTAGGGGGAATCATGACTGCGATACTTGGCGCCACTACCCAGCGTGTCATTCTCGTGCTGGCACCGGCCCTTATCGCCTGCGCCGCCTTAGAGTTTCCCGATACCGCCCATGTCTCGCACCAGGCCGTCTCCACGCATCCCCTGGGCAACCAGGACTGGGTCTGACAGCAGGGCAGGGGGAGCCCGGGGCTCGCTCGCCGGGCCCGTCCGCGCCCCGGCCGGGGCGGCCCCGGCCCGCACCGGGTAGCCGACCCCCTACCTGAGAGCTACTGCGAAGAGCGCTCCTCAGCGTGATTCTTTTCGCCGGTCATGTCATTAACCTCCTCTTCCAGTTCCCCGAACGGACAGGAAGGACGACCGGCGATGCGCGCTGCACGTCTCAGGCGTGGGCTGGCGATGGCCCTCACCGCATGCTCCATCGTGGTGACGGTCGCCGCCGCGGCACGGTCCACCGTGCCGGGCACGCCGGTGCAGCCCGAACTCCCCGCCGTAAGGGGGGACAACCTGGCGGCGCGGTACGCGGCGAACCACCGCTTCATCACCGAGTCCGGGCGCGCGGCCCGCGACATGGGCGACGACGGCCGGGCCAAGGTCCTCGGCCAACTGGCGCGGGAGGACAGGCACTTCCTCTCCTTCAGCCCGCGCGGCGACGGCCAGGTCGTGGAGGTGCTCGGCGACCTCGCCCAGGCCGACCGGATCGCGGTCGTGGTGCCCGGCTCGGACACCACCGTCGACACCTTTGACCAACTGGGCACCGTCTACGCCTCGCTGCACGGCGGCGCCAGTGCGCTGCACGCCGAGATGACCAGGCTCCAGCCGGACCGGAAGACCGCGGTGGTGGCCTGGTACGGCTACCCGGCGCCGCGCACCATGAGCCGGGACATCGTGTCCACCGACCGCGCCCTGGACGGCGGCCGCCGGCTGGCCGGACTGATCGGGGACCTGCGGACGGTGAACGCCGCGGCCCCCGTGTCCCTGCTCTGCCACTCCTACGGATCCGTGGTGTGCGCGACCGCCCTGCGCCGTATGGACGCGCCGGCCGAGTCCTCCCTCGCGGACGTGGTGCTCTTCGGCAGCCCGGGCACGGGCGTCCGCTCCCGGGCCGAACTGCGCACCCGGGTTCCCGTGTGGGCGGGCCGGGGAGCCACCGACTGGATCGAGGGCGTGCCCCACGTCAGCCTCGATCTGCTGGGCGAACAGGTCGGGTTCGGCACCGACCCCGTCACCGCCGCATTCGGCGCGCGGATCTTCCCCGCGGGCCCCGGCAGCCACAGCGATTACCTCCGCCCCGGCGGACTCCCGCTGCGCAACATATCCCTGATCGCGCTCGGCCGGGGCACGGAGGTCTCCGATGACTGACCTGGAACTGCGCCCGCCGGCACCGGCCCGCACGCCCCTGCCGCCCACCGGCCCCCTGCGCCCGCTCTCCCCGCGGCGCACCCCCTGGCAGCGCGTGCACGCGGCCGTACTGCGCCTCGACGCGGCGACCCCGGCCGGACGGGACCGCGCGGCGGATGTGCTGCGCGCGCTGGCGATCACGGGGGTGGTCCTGGGCCACTGGCTGGTCAGCGGCGTCGTCCTCCAGGCCGGCGGCCACCTGGTCGGGGACAGCCCGCTGGGCCATCGGCCCGGACTCGCCCCGGCGACCTGGTTATTGCAGCCACTGGCCGTGTTCTTCCTGGTGGGCGGCCGGGTCAGCGCCCGCAGTTACGAGGCGGCGCTCGCCGGTGGGACCGGCTACCGGACCTGGCTGAGGCAACGCCTGCGGAGTCTGCTCCGCCCGGCGACGGCGTTCGCCCTCACCTGGGGACTCGTCTGGCTGGGCCTGGTGCTGGCCGGCACCGCGCACGAGACCATCCACACCCTGATGTGGCTGGCGTACTCCCCCCTCTGGTTCCTCGGCGTCTACGCGCTGCTGCTCGCGGCAACTCCGCTGGTACACCGGGCCGGAGCCCGCCTCGCGGTGGCGGCCTGCCTCGTCGTGGCCGCGCTGGACGCCGCGCGCCTGGTATTCCCGGACAGCGGCTGGGTCGACACCCTCCGCCTGCTGAACATCCCGGCGGGCTGGCTGGTCCCGTACTGCCTCGGCGCGGTCTGGGCGGCCGGCGGATTCACCCGCCGCCGGAGCGCGGTGGCGCTGCTGCTCGGCGGTGGCGGTGTCCTGGCGGCGCTGATCCTCTGGGGCGGCTACCCGGCGAGCATGGTCGGCGTCCCGGGCTCCGCCCTCTCCAACCTCAACCCGCCCACCGTCGCGGCGGTCGCCTTCGGCCTGGCACAGACCGGCGCGGCCCTGCTGCTGCGCGCCCCTCTGCGCAGCGCGGTGACCGCTCCGGCCACCGCGGCGCCCCGGACCCGCGCGACCCCGGCGCAGTTCCTCTGGGCGGCGGTGGCCCTGCTCAACCTCTCGGCGATCACGGTCTTCCTCTGGCACCAGACCGCGATGCTCACCACCACCGTCGTCTCGCTGGGCCTGGGGCACACCTTCCCCGGTCTGCACACCAGCCCGGAATCCGCGGGCTGGCTCGCGGCGCGGTGTGGATGGATTCCGGTGTTCGTGGTGGTCCTCGCCGTCCTCGGAACGGCCTTCCGGGACCGGGACGCCGCCCGCGCGCACCGCAGCAATAACTGAACAATAACGAGATATGAGAAGGTAGTTCGCCACCGCGTCGGCCTGTCGAAGCTTTTCTGTCCGTACGTCAGCACTACCCGCACTCGTCTCCCTCCGGAGGATTGATGTCCACCCTCACAATCGAATCCATAAGCACGCTTTACGTGAAGTACGCGGACGACTTGAGGGCGGTGCGCGACCAGCAGCGGAAGTTCCTCCTGGACAACAAGGAGACGGTGAAGGCGCAGCTCGACGACTACGAGGCGGAGATCACCTACCTGCTTCTGCGCGATCTGGCGCCCGAGGTCGTCGTGGAGGTGGGCACCTTCCGCGGCTGGTCCACCACCTGGATCCTGAGCGCGCTGCGTGACAACGGCACGGGCCACCTGTACTCGTTCGACATCGTCGACAACGTCGTCAAGAACGTGCCGGCCGAACTCTCCGAGGGCCGCTGGACGTTCACCAAGGGTGACCTGCGGGACAACCTCGCCAAGGTCCCGACGGAGACCGACTACCTCTTCATCGACGCCGACCACGGCGCCCGCTTCGCGCGCTGGTACATCGACAACCTCTTCCCGGTGGTCCGCCCCGGCACCCCGACCAGCGTCCACGACGTCTTCCACGGCCGCCGCCCCAAGCCGATGAGCGAGGGCTCGGTCATCATCAAGTGGCTGGCCGCCCAGAACGTCGAGTTCTTCACCCCGTCCGTGGCGAAGGCACCCGAGGTGACGGCGCGACTGGCCGAGGTGAAGAAGGAACTGAACCTCAGCGAGCCGGTCCGCGAGAGCCGCCACAACCCGATGATCTACTTCAACCTCCCGCAGAGCTGAGCCCGTTCGCGGTAACTGACGAAGTCCCCCTCCCGGCGCCGGGAGGGGGACTTCGTGGTGTGCGGGGCGCTCCGGGCGCGACTACGGCAGCTGGCGCACAAAGGCGACGACGAGGAGCAGGCCGAGTGCGCAGGACACGGCCGCGGTGGGCAGCGCCCAGACCGGGCGGCGCTCGCCGCGCAGCGGAGCCGTCGTATGGCGGTTCAGCCGGGTGAGGCCGGTCAGTATGACCAGGGCGAGGGCGACGCAGGGCAGTGAGACGGCGAAGTGCGCCAGCCAGGCGCCCGCCAGTGAGGGGCCGCCCCAGGACGTGTCGTGCGGGGCCCGGTCGACGAACCCGTACAGCAGCCCCCGGGCGACCGCCAGCGCGAGCGCGGCGGCCAGCAGCAGGGCGAGCACGCCGAGAAGTATGGTCAGCGCGCCGTGCAGCACCAGCCGGAGGGCGCCCGGCGCGGGGGCGCCGAGCGGCAGCGGCCCGGCGCGCAGCCACCGCCGCCGGGCGGCCTCCCGGTGGCCGGTGAGGGTGGAGCAGACTGCCAGGGCACCGGCGGGGAACAGGGTCACCGCGAGACCGGCGTGCCGGGCCGCCGCGGCCAGCCGGGGCGGGCCCGCGGAGCCGTCCGGGCGCCGTACGGCGGCAGGGGGTCGGTTCGTCATGCCGGGACAGTAAGTTCGCCCCGCGCCCACCCGCGTCACTCCCCGGCGGTGTCCCCGCACCCGTACCGCGGTAGGGCGTCGGGTACGGCCGCTTGGCCTACGGGCGGGCGTTCGACGCGGGGAGACGGAGGCCGGGCCCGTCAGCTGTCAGGAGCGAGATCCAGCGTGGCCAGGGCGCCGCCGTCCGGCGGGTTCTCGTAGGTCACCCGGGCGCCCAGCACCCGCGCCTGGCCGGCGACGATGGTCAGGCCCAGCCCCACCCCGGCACCGCGCTCGCGGGCACCGGTCCGGAAGCGCTGGGGGCCGTGGTCCAGCAGCTCGGCGGGGAAGCCGGGGCCGTGGTCGCGCACCCGCACCGCCGACCCCGCCACCTCCAGGGTCACCGGCGGGGCGCCGTGCAGCCGGGCGTTGGCGACCAGGTTGACCAGGATCCGTTCGACCCGGCGGTGGTCGGTCGTCACCGCCGACTCGTCCCGCACCAGCACCTTGACGTCCCCGTCCGCCAGCGCGGCCGCCCGGTGCGCCAGGACGCTCGGCAGCACCTCCTCGCACTGCGCCTGCTCGACGCCCGGCACATCGAGCCGGGCCACCTCCAGGACGTTCTCCACCACGCTGCGCAGCGTGTCCACACCGCCGCTGACCAGCTCCGCCGGGCGGCCCGGCGGCAGCAGTCCGACGGCGGTCACCAGACCGGCCACCGGGGTGCGCAGCTCATGGGCGATATCGGCGGTGACCCGCCGCTCCGCCTCCAGGCGGGCGCTCAGGGCATCGGCCATGGTGTTGACGGCGGCGCCGAGCCGGGCGATCTCGTCCTTGCCACGGGGCTCCACCCGGTCGGTCAGATCGCCGTCCGCGATCCGCTGCGCGGTGCGCGCGGACGCGGTGATCCGCCGCCCCGCGCCGGCCGCCGCGACGATGCCCAGCACACAGCCGAGCGCGGTGACGGCCGCACCGGAGCCGACCAGCACCCGGTCGAGTTCGGCGAGGGCACGGACCTGGGGCACGTAGGAGCGCCGGACCGCGAGAACGTCCCGGCCGCTGCGGGTGGCGGCCCACAGCACCGGCTTCGGCCCGTCGGCGTGCTGGAGGCAGGTGGCCCGTACGGGGCGCTCGGTGACGGTCCTGCGGAGCGCGGCGGGCAGCTGCCGCGGATTCACCAGGGCACCGTTGTCGACACCGGAGGCGTAGGCGCTCACCGCCTCGACGAGCCGGGCGTCCAGCGCGTGGGCCGCGTTCTTCCGCTGGTCCCCGGCGCTGAGCTGATGCACCAGCAGCCCGATGAGGGTCGCGACGATCGCCGCGGTACCGGCGATGACCAGGGCGGTCTTGGTACGGAGTCCCATGGGGGTCAGGGCGCCAGCTTGTAGCCGAACCCGCGGACGGTCACGATGCGTTCGTGGCCGATCTTGACGCGGAGACGCTTCACATGGACGTCCACGACCCGGGAGTCACCGCCGCACGCGTAGTCCCACACCCGCTCCAGCAGGGTCATCCGCGACAGCACGACACCGGGTGCGGCCGCGAACTCCAGCACCAGCCTGCGCTCGGTGGGGGTGAGGTCGAGCAGCCTGCCCGCCCGGTGGACATCCATGGAGGCGGTGTCCACAGTCAGGTCACCGAACCGCAGCACCGGATCGTCCTCGGGCGGCTCGCTCCGGGCGGTGTTCGAGACGCGCCGCAGCGCCGAGCGTATGCGTGCGACCAGCACCGGGATGTCGTACGGCTTGGTGAGGTAGTCGTCGGCACCCGCCTCCAGGCCGACGACGACATCCACCGGATCGGTGCGCGCCGACACCATCAGCACCGGCAGCCGGCTCTCCGCCCGGATGAGGCGCACCAGGGCGACCCCGTCGAGCCGCGGCAACATGACGTCCAGCACGGCGACATCGGGCACCCGGTCCCGGAACTCCGCCAGCCCGGCCTGCCCGTCGGAGACCGCCCGCACCTCGTATCCGTAGCGCTCCAGCGACAGTTGGGTGGCCTCCCGCAGCAGCGGGTCGTCCTCCACGAGCAGCACGTCGGTCATCGGGGCGTCCTAGGGCTCGGGGAGGTGCAGCCGCACCGCGCTGAGGTCATCCGTGTCGCGCGGCGGGAGATGGGCGGACCGTACGGTGGCGCGGGTGTAATACGAGACGTTCTCACGGCGCTGGAGGCCGCTGAGTTCGATGGTGGCCGGATAGCCGTTGCGGGGGCAGTGCGGAATGCACCACATACCGCGCAGCCTGCCGGTGGCCTCGGCCTTCGCCGCTCCCCAGGAGCGCCAGCTCAGCCCGGAGACCGAGGAGAACTCGGTGAGGCCGAAACCCGTGGGGCGGGTCAGCGGATGGCCCTGGCTGTCGGAGACATAGACCGGGCCCCGGGCCTGGATGGGGCTGGGGGCCGGGCCCTCCACCTGGGGCTTTCCCGGATCGCCGCACCCCGAGAGGCCCACGGCCGCCAGCACCATGACGCAGAAGGTGGCCAGGGCCGTGGGCTTGTTCATCGGGAGCCTTCTCCGTCAGCTGGTGGCGAGCGGGTGCTTGCCCTTGAGGTCCTCGGAATCGTACGCACCGTTGCCGCCGGCCAGCTTCACAGTGAAGGAGGAGTACACCTTCTTGCCGTGCACGGTCTTGGGGTCGGAGAGCGTGATGGTCCCCTTCAGCGGCTTGTCCTGGCAGGTTTCCAGGCACCACATGCCGGTGACGTCACCGGTGGCGACGGCCTTCTTGTTGTCCCACTGCTTCCAGTGCAGGTCCCCGGCCGAGGTGAACTCGGAGAGCACCAGGCTCTCGGGCTTGCGCTCGGCCTTGCCCTTGTCCGCGTTCTCCTCGCCGACGTGGTTGATGACGTAGGGAGTGTCGGCCTTCACGGTGTGCTGCGGCGCGGCGGCCTGCGCCCCGGCGGCGGTGGCGACCGTACCGAGGGCGGCGGCACAGGCCAGGGCCGCGGCGATGGCCGTCCGGTGACGCCGGGGGGTGCTCGTGCGCTTCATAGCTCTCGCTCCATCGTGTTGATCATTGGGGCACACATGAAGCTAGGAGCGACGTTTCTCGGTGGCCTGTCAGCCGTGTAACAGCAGCCCATCGACCGCTGTTACCTGATCTACATACGGGAGAGCGGCCCCGGTTGAGCCGCCGGCTCAAGGGAAAGCCCAGGTCAGGGCGTTGGCGTGGGCGGCACCCGGAGGTCCGGTCGGGTTTCCGTCCCGTTCACGGCGTGGCCCTCGGCACCCCGGCCGTGAACGCGGCCGCACAGACGGCGATTTCAGGTCAGCGCACGACGGGCACCGGCAGCCGGCAACTGACCCGCCACCCCTGCCCGTACGGGCCCGCCTCCAGAACACCCCCGACGGCGACGGCCCGCTCGGCCAGACCCGCGAGCCCGGTGCCGCCGCCCGGGCGTCCGCCCGGCTCCCGCGGAGCGCGGGGGAGGGGGCCGCTGGGCGCGCCGTCCGTGACCGAGACCTCCACCGCCCCGTCGGCGCTCCGGGCGGCACGCACCTCGACCCGCCCGGCCCGCGGCGCATGCCGCCGTACGTTGGTCAGCGCCTCCAGCACCACCCGGTACGCGGTGTCCTCGGCCTCCCGCGAAAGCGCGCCGGCGACCTCGTCCTCCAGGCACAGCGTGACCTCGGCCGCCGCCATCGAGCCGAAGCGGTCCACGAGTTCGGGCAGATCGGCCAGCCCGTGCAGCCGGGTGGGCGGCGGCTCCGCCGTACGGCCGTCCGACTCTCGGAGCGTCGCCACCGTCCGGTCCATGGAGTCCAGCGCCCGCAGCCCGGCCTGCTCGATGCGGTCCAGCAGCGCACGGTGCTCCCCGGGCCCGCCGTCCTCGCCCCACTGGGCCGCCTGCGCCTCCAGCACGATCCCGGTCACCTCATGGGCCACGAAGTCATGCAGATCGCGGGCGACTTCAAGCCGCTGCTCACGCCGGGCCAGCGCCACGGCATCGGCCCGCCGCCGGTCCAGCGACCGCAGATAGAGCCCGACGCCCGCCGCCCCGGCGGCCGGGACGAAGGCCAGCGCGGCCAGGAACACCGACTCCTTGAGCCCCGTCTGGGGCGCGTGCAGGCTGAAGCGCAGCGGCAGCAGGACCGTGGCGGCGCCGGTCAGCCCGCCGACGAGGCCCACCCGGGGGCCCGGCACATGCCGTACCACCCGCTCCAGGAGAACGAGCAGCGCGACCGCCTCGAACGGAAGCCAGAGGAGGGCGAGACCGGCCTTCCCGAAGGAGACGGTGTCCGCGGCGAGGGAGAGCACCGCGAGCCCCGAAGCCGCCCGCGCGAGCGAAACCCGCCCCACCGGCCACACCGATATCGCCACGCCCAGCGCCAGCGCCGCCACGACCGCCGGGAGACAGGCACCGGGCGGCGAGACGAGGGCGGGCAGCAGCATCGCCGCCACGGCCGCCCCGCACCACCCCCTGCGCCGCCCACGCCGCACCGGAACCTCACCCGCCCTCGCGGCGACGCCACCCGCGCCGCCCGGCGGCACCTCGGGCCCGGCCGTTTGCCGCCACTGCCCGCCCCTCACCCCGGAGTCCGCCCCGTCGCATAGCCCAACTCCCAGGCCCGCACCGCCACTCCGACCCGGTTCCGGACCTGAAGCTTGCGCTGGATGCTCGCCACATGGGTCTTCACCGTGCCCGCGGAGATGAACAGCTCCCGGGCGATATCGGCATTGGTCTTGCCCTCGGCGACCTTCCCGGCGATCTCCACCTCCCGCCGGGTCAGCACCGCATCGCGACGGCGGGGGCGGCGGCCGGCCGCGGGGCCGGTGACATGCTCCAGCAGCCGCACGGTGACCGACGGGCTGATCAGGCTGTCGCCGGCCATCGCCGCCCGCACCGCCTCGATCAGCAGCGTCGGTCCCGAGCGCTTGAGCAGGAACCCCGAAGCGCCGAAGCGCAGCGCCGGATAGACGTATTCATCGAGGTCGAAGGTGGTCACCACGACGACCCTGACCGGGTCGGCCAGCGCCGGATCGGTCAGCCGGCGGGTCACCTCCAGGCCGTCCATCCGCGGCATCCGGATGTCCACCAGCGCCACATCCGGCTTCAGCGCGCACCCCATCGCCACGGCGTCCAGCCCGTTCGCCGCCTCCCCGACCACTTCCATATCGGGCTGGCTCTCCACGATGCGGCGTATCCCCCGACGGACCATCTCCTGATCGTCGGCGATCAATAAGCGAATCGTCACAGGCAGAAATTCTGCCGCACGGGGCGGGGCGGAGTGGGGGCTTGGCTCGGGGAGGGTGCTGTGCGGGGGGCCTGGGGAGCTGCCCGCCCGTATGGGGGGCCGCCCGAGCAGTCGCCGCCCGCCAGTTTGGGCCCCCCGGTACCGCCACCCAAAGCCGCCCCGGAAGCCGCCGACCGCACGGATGGAGGGCCGCCCGGGGAGCCGCCACCCACCCGCTCCGCCTCCCCTCCCACCCCACCTCACCTGCGAAAAGTCGACTGCTGGGGCGGGGGCGAGGACCCGGCCCGGCGGTGGCTCGCGTGGCGGGTGGCGCGGGATGCGGGCATGTTGAGGTGACAGCGGCATGCCTGACGCGGCCGGCGCCGTCGGGCGAGCGGACCAGGAGGCGGCCGCATGCTTCGGAGATCACTGCGGCTCCCCGCCGCCGGCGCCGCCTACCTGCTGACGGCCGCGGTCTCGTCCTCCGCGATGGTGTTCGCGCCGGACGAGTTCGCCGAGTTGTTCGCGAGCAGCGGGACCCGGGCCGGCCCCGGCACCGCCGCGACCCGGGTCATCGCCCACCGCGGCGCCTCCCGTTACGCCCCCGAGAACACCCTCGCCGCCGTCGACGCCGCCCACCACCGCGGCTTCATCTGGGTCGAGAACGATGTCCAGCGGAGCAAGGACGGCCGGCTGGTGGTGCTTCACGACACCACGCTGCGGCGGACGACCGACGCCGCCCGGCAGTTCCCCGGGCGGGCACCGTGGCGGGTAGGGGATTTCACCGCCGCCGAGATCGCCCGGCTGGACGCCGGCAGCTGGTTCGGCAAGCGCTTCAAGGGGGAGCGGGTGCCCACACTCGCCGACTACTTGCGCCGTTTGGACCATAACGGGCAGCGTCTTTTGCTGGAGATCAAGGCCCCCGAGAAGTATCCCGGAATCGAGGCCCAGGTCCTCCGTGAACTACGGACACGGGGGTGGCTGGATCACGCCCATGTACGGAGCCGGCTGGTGGTCCAGAGCTTCTGTGTGATGTGCGTAAAAACCGTCCATGAGCTGGCGCCGCAGGTGCGTACGGGTATTCTCGGCGCGCCCGATGTGCGGAAACTGGTGGCCTATGCGCGGTTCGCCGACCAGATCAATCCCCGTGTTTCTGCGCTCAGTTCACGCTGGCTGGCGGCCGTGCACCGGCTCCGCGGGCCGCACGGACGGACGTTGGAGGTCTATGCGTGGGACGTGGCGAAGAACACGACCGCCCGGTCCGTGCGGGCCAGAGGGGTCGAGGGTGTTATTGAATAGCGGGCAACGGCCGGAGATTGAGGCGGCATTGTCCAGATCTCCGCGGGTGCCGGGCCGTGCTGCGGCCCGCCCTGCCGCCCGCGGTGCGTGAAGGAGCTGTGGAGGGCGGATGCGCCGTGTGTGGCCGCGACCGGCGGGGATTTACGTGATTCCCACCGCGGGGCTAAGGTGCCTGAGATGTTCGACGCCGCCACACTCCCCGTAAAAGAACTAAGACGCAGGATTTGGCTTTTGGGTTCCGATTTGCGGCCCGGCGCGGGCCAGGCTCCAGTTCCTCCCCTGGGATCCTTTCGGGAGGCTCCTTGAACAACGAATTTCCGGCGTACGGTGAACGGCGGGTGCCGCTTCCCCCGCCGCGGCAGATGTCGCATGACACGCTGAACCGGACGGGCACACCGGCGCCGTCGGAGACCGGCGGAGCCACGGCGACGATGGCACCGGCCCGGACCACCTCCGGTACGGCGACGGCCGGCCGGCCTGCTGCGGGCGGCGGCGCGCACGCCAAGCCCGGAGCCCATGCCAGAGGCCGGGGCAAGGGCCGTGCGACGACCGGCGCGAAGCCCGATGCGCAGACCGACGCGAAGGCCGATGCCAAGGCGAAGCCGCGCGATGCCTTCTTCGACAATGCGAAGTATCTGGCCATCGTGCTGGTGGCGATGGGGCACTCCTGGGAGCCGCTGCGCGACGGCAGCCGCTCCGCTGCGGCGCTCTACATCACCGTCTACGCCTTCCACATGCCGGCGTTCATCATCATCTCCGGCTATTTCTCGCGCAGTTTCGATATGCGCAAGGACCGGCTACAGCGGCTCATTACCGGCGTCGCCGTGCCGTACATCCTCTTCGAAGTCGCCTACACGCTCTTCAAGAAGTGGGCGGACGACGATCCGGGTTACCCGATAAGCCTGACGGACCCCTGGTATCTGACCTGGTTCCTGCTGGCGCTGTTCGTCTGGCGGCTGACCACCCCGCTGTGGAAGATCGTGCGCTGGCCGGTCCCGCTGGCACTGACCATCGCCGTCCTCGCGTCGGTCTCCCCGGACATCGGCGACGACATGGACCTCCAACGGGTGCTCCAGTTCCTGCCGTTCTTCGTGATCGGGCTGTCGCTGCGGCCGGAGCACTTCAAGCTCGTACGCCGCAAGAAGGCGCGCATCCTGGCCGTACCGGTCTTCGCGGCCGCACTGGTCTTCGCGTACTGGGCGGCCCCGCGGATGAACGCCGCGTGGTTCTACCACCGCGACGCCGCACAGGAACTCGCCGCCCCGTGGTGGAGCGGTGCGGTGATGACGCTCGCGATGTTCGGCTGCTCCCTCGTCCTCGTGGCCTGCTTCTTCGCCTGGATCCCCGGCCGCACGATGTGGTGCACGGCGCTGGGTGCGGGCACCCTCTACGGCTATCTCCTGCACGGCTTCCTCGCCAAGGGCTCGCGCTTCTGGAACTGGTACGACAACCCGTGGATGCACACCCCGTGGGGCGCGATCGTGCTGACCCTGATCGCGGGCACCGTGGTCACAGCCCTGTGCACACCACCCGTCCAACGGGCCTTCCGCTGGGCAATGGAACCCAAGATGACCTGGGCCTTCAAAAAGGACCCGGTAGGAATGGCCCGCAGCCGCAACTGAACGACCACGCTCCACACCACACGGGCTGACGCGTCACCACGCCAGAACGGGGCGTACGTCCACGAACAGCGCCAGGGGCGCCTGTTCCGCCGCAAGACGGCGGGGCGGGCGCCCTTGGTGTGTGTCGGGAGCGGGGCCGGCTGGGTCGGGAGCAGAGCTGTCCGGGTCGGGGCTGTCCGGCTCGGGGCGGAGTTGCGTGGCCCGGGTTGGAGTCGGCTGGCCCGGCTCGGACTGCAGGGATAGCGGGATCCAGCCGCATCAGCGGACGACGGCGATACCTTCGATCTCGACCAGCGCGGCCTCGTCCCACAACCGGGTCGCACCGATCACAGCCATCGCCGGATACTCGCCACCCACCAGCCGCTTCCACACCCGGCCGATCTCCCGGGCATGCCGCCGGTAGTCCGCGACATCGACGGCAAAAACAGTGAGCTTGGCAAGATCGCCCGGCCCGGCCCCGGACGCCGCCGCGACATCCAGCAGATTCCCCAACGCCCGCTCGAACTGCTCCACAATCCCGTCGCCAACGATCCGCCCCGCCCCATCCAAAGCGGTCTGCCCAGCCAAAAAGACCATCGTTCCCAACGCCGCCCGCACCCCATGGCTGAACCCGGTCGGCGGCGCAAGATGCGCAGGGTTGACCCGCTCCAGCCGACCAGCGCCTACGGCGAGGCCTGCGTCGGCGGCCGTGCCTGCGTCCGTGTCCATGCGTGCCTCCGGTCCCGTGCCTGCGTTCGCGTGCCTGCTTGTGCCCGTGCGTGCCTCCGCGTCCGTACGCGCGCCTACGTCCGCGTCCGTGCCTGCTTCCGCACCCACGCCATGTTCGGCAGGCCGCTCTGATCCAGCGCTCGCCCCGGTCCCGGCACTCACCCGGCCGACTCCCTCCGCTGCCAACTTTTCCCGCCCGTCCAGGGATTGAAGCGCGTTCCGCTCCTCCTGGGGAAGCCCCGCTCCGAGAGGGCGAGCACCCGCCCGGGCACGGCCCCTCACGCCTCTTCCAGCATGAAGATCGTCTCGCCGACCGCCGACCGCCGACCGCCGACCGCCGACCGCCGACCGCCGACCGCCGACCGCCGACCGCCGACCGCCGACCGGCGTCAGCAGTTTCCGGCGAGTTTAGGGTCTGCCTCGCAGATTGGCGTGGGCTACGACATGGCCGGCTGGCTCGGCACGGAGCCCCGGCCCGACACGGAAGGCCCGGCCCGGTACGGACCACCCGGCATGGCATGGCGTGGCACGGCAGAGATCGCCACCGCCCGCCGACCCAGACCGGACACGCCCCCACCCCGCGCACCGCGCCCTTGCGAACCGCGCCCCCAGGCCCACGGACCCACCCCCGTAGGACCCGGCCGACCCATGGGCGCGGGTCAGGGTATGCGCGGGCCCATCACCGCCGCCGACACCGGCTCCTGGCCGTCCAGCGTGCCCTGGGCGGCGTAGGGGCGGCAGCGCAGGAACCCGGCCTCATGGTGGAACGGCTTCGCTTGGTGGTCCGTGATCACGTTCTTGTGCTCGGGCTGCGTGGAGCCGTAGGCGTAGCGCTGCATCACCGAGGCGCTCTGCCACAGGGAGAACGTGCCGACGAAGCGGGGCGGTCGGGCCAGCGCGACCGAAGTGGTCATCGCGGGGTCGTCGGCGGCCCGGCCGGCGGCCCGGGAATTGGCGCGCAGGAACGGCAGTGCGCGGCGCAGTCGCAGCTGCCCGAGGGTGAGCACGGCGACCGGCCCGTCCTCCTCGTCGCGCGCGATGCCGGGCTCGATCTCGACCGGCATCGGACCCCAGGAACCGGAGAACCGCAGCGGCCGCAACCGCACATGCCAGCCGCCGGCCAGCCGCCGCGCCAGCGGGGCCTCGGCGAGGAAGCGGTCGAGCGCGGCATCGTCGTCCCACGCGGCGAGCAGCGCCGCGCGGCCGGGGCGCACCTTGGGCGGACCTGCCGCGATGGCGCCGGTGAGCGTGGTCTCGGCATACCGGAGGCCGGGGGTCTCGCCCGGCCGTGGGCGTTCACGGAGCACGCTGCGCACGGCGCGGACGCCGACGTCGGCGAAGTGTACGGAAACGATCATTACGAGCCCCCGCATCGCGAACTTACTGCTGCGTATACCAAGTGGTACACGACCCAGTATCCTTCATCGCATCGGCCATGGCGAGTCGAATACGCCATCGAAAATGAGCCAGATCGCAGGGAGGGGACCCCATGAGCGAGATCGACCGGAACCGCGCCGCGCGCGCCGAGGCCCGGACCCGTATCGAGGACGCCGCGGCCCGGCTGTTCGCCGAGCGCGGCTTCGCGGGCACGACCATCGGGGAGATCGCCGCCGAGGCGGGCCTGAGCAAGCCGATGCTCTACCGCCACTTCGACTCCAAGCAGGAGCTGCACCTCGCCCTGCTGGAGCGGCACCGCGACGAGCTGGCCGCCGCCCCGGTCCGCGAACTCCTGCACGGCGCGGGCGATCTGGACACCCGCATGACGGCGATGTACGACGCGTGGTTCGGGTACGTGGAGAGCCACCCGTACACCTGGCGGATGATGTTCCGCGACACCACGGGGGACGCCGAGGTGGCGGCCTTCCACCGCGAGCTCCAGCGCCGGCAGCGCGAGACGGACATGGCGCTGCTCCGGGAGTTCGTGCCCGGCCTCCCCGAGGCCGAGCTGGAACCCCTCGGCGAGGCGATCCGCAGCGCGCTCTACGGGCTCGCCCTGTGGTGGCTGGAGCGCCCCGAGCAGCCACGCGAGCTGCTGGTCGCGACGATGACGCGAATCACCCGGGGCCTGATCTCCACCGTCGAGCGCCCGAGCCCCGAGGCGCCGAGCCCCGACGCACCAAGTCCCGAGGCATCAAGTCCCGAGACATCGAGCCCCAAGGCGCCGGGCACCGCAGGCTGAGCCCCAGCGCTCCGCGCGGGACAGGTCCCGGCGCCCGGTTCAACCCACCACCGGAGAGGGCGTTCAGCCCACCACCAGCTGAAGAGTCAGCCGACCACCGGATACAGCGCCGCCCTCAACTGCCCCGTCCAGTGCGCCGTCATCTCCCTCGCCACCCGCGTCTCCGGTGCGAACAGCTCGAAGCCGTGCCAGGCACCGGGCACATTGCGGACGGTGACCGGAACCCCGGCGTCCATCAGCCGCCGGGCATACGCCAGCCCCGCATCGCGCATCGGATCGAGGTCACAGACCAGCACATAGGCCGGCGGCAGCCCCGACAGATCGGTGGCGCGGGCCGCCGCGGCATACGCATCAGCCGCGGCCATCCCCTCCGGCAGATAGTGCGCCCACGATCTCTGCACGCTCCGCCCGGTGGTCACCCGCGCGCCCAACGCCCCGTCGCCATCGGCCCCCTCGCCACCTGCCCACCCGGCATCCGCCGCCTCGCCATCCGCAGCCTCGCCATCCGCCCACCCGGCATACGTCTCCCCGCCATCTGCCGCCTCGCCATCCGCCGCCCCGACCGCCCCGACCCGGTCGTCCAGATCAGGCACACACAGCGACTGGTGGACGATCGCCGGGCCGCCACGATCCCGGGCCATCAGCGCGACCGCGGCGCTGAGCCCGCCGCCTGCCGACTTGCCGGTGAGGGCGATCCGGGCGGGATCGATGCCCAGCCCGGCGGCTCGCTCCGCCGCCCATTCCAGGGCGAGATAGCAGTCCTCCACCCCGGCCGGATAGCGGTGCTCCGGGGCGAGGCGGTATTCGACGGTGAGGACGACGGCGGGCAGTTCCCGGCAGAGCGCGATCGCCGCGCGGTCCTGCCCCGGCAACGAGCGGCCGAGGGCGTACCCGCCACCGTGGAAGTGCAGTACGGCGGGCAGGGCGCGCCCGGCACCGCCGTCGGCCGTCCGCGCGTCCTGTCCCGGTGCGGCATCCTCACCCCCGCCGCTGCCCGCCCCGCCCTCCGGACGGTAGACCTCGACCATCAGCGCACTGCCGTCCGCCCGCGGGATCTCGAACCGCTCGCTGTCCACGCCCGTACGGTCGGCCGGAACGGCGGTCAGCATCGCGTGGAACCCCTCCCGCGTTGCCGCGATGTCCTCGTACGGATCGGAGAACTGCGGCAACGACTCGAAGGCCGTTCGCAGTTCGGGATGCACCCGCATCGCGGTCCGGCGCTGCATCGCGGTTCCGTGCTGCATCGCGGTCCGGGGCGGCATCTCGGGCTGAACGCTCATACGGGCACTCCTCGTTCGTGACGAATGGACGAATGGACGAATGGACAACGGCCGTCTGCGCGCGACCTTCAGTCCGCACGCACCGCTCCCGGGGCGGCCGCCCCACCTCACCGGTGTCTTCCCAGCACGCCGCACCCCCCGCCCCGCCTCACTTCGCCTCCGCATAGCACTCCACCACCGCCGTGGTGAACGGGAAGCGGACCGGAGTCTCCCCGAACGCGATCCGCCCCGCCGTATCTGCCGCCGCCGCGATCGCCCCGGAGACCGTCGCCGCCTCCTCCGCCGGGCAGTGCACGATCACCTCGTCGTGCTGGAAGAAGACCAGCTCGGCGCGGAGTCCGCCCGCCCACAGCGAGTGCCGCAGCGCGGCCAGCATCAGCAACGCCCAGTCGGCGGCGCTGCCCTGTACGACGAAGTTGCGGGTGAACCGGCCACGGGCCCGGGCGGCCGCCGCACCGCCGCCGTACCCCGTGGGCTCCTCCTGGGGCAGACCCGCCTCGTCGGGCGGCGCCACGGAGGCGGGCGGGCAGGTACGGCCCATCCAGGTGCGCACCAGCCGTCCCTCCTCGCCCGCGCGCGCCGCCTCGTCCACATACGCCACCGCGGCCGGATAGCGGCGGCGCAGATCGGCCATGTGCTTGAGGGCGTCGCCGGACGTCTGGCCGTAAATGGCGCCCAGCAGCCCGATTTTGGCCCGGTCGCGGTCCCCGCCGAACGCCCGGGCCGCCAGATCCGCGTACAGGTCCCCGCCGCTGCCGGCCACCTCCATCAGCCCCCGGTCACGCGAGACGGCCGCCAGCACCCGCGGCTCCATCTGGTCGGCGTCGGCCACCACCAGCCGCCACCCCGGATCGGCGCGTACGGCCTGCCGGATCACCTTGGGGATCTGGAGCGCGCCGCCCCCGTTGGCGGTCCAGCGGCCGGATACCGCGCCACCGGGCAGATACTCGGGACGGAACCGGCCGTCGTGCACCCACTGCTGGAGCCAGGCCCACCCATGGGCGGTGTGCAGACGGTAGAGCTTCTTGTACTCCAGCAGGGGCGCCACCGCCGGGTGATCGATCTGCTGGAGCGCCCATTTGCGGGTCGACGTGAGGGAAATCCCGGCGCCGGCAAAGGCCTTGATGATCTCGTTGGGCAGATCCGGGCGCACCCGCGCACCCGCCCCGAACGCCCGGGACACCTCATCGGCCAGCTCCACCATCCGGCGCGGCTCCAGCCCGCCCGGATAGCGCTCGCCCAGTAGCCCGTCGAGCAGCTCACGGTGCACATCCGCCCGCCAGGGCACCCCGGCCCGCCCCATCTCCGTGGCGACCAGCAGGCCCGCCGACTCCGAGGCCAGCAGCAGCCGCATCCGGTCCGGGTGCGCGGCCTTCTCCGCACGCGCCACCTGCCCCGCGTAGACCTCCAGCAGCGCGGTCAGCTCGTCCGTGCCGGGCGGCAGCGGCACCGGCCCCGGATCGAAGAGCGACGGCTGGGTCTCGGCCGTGCGGACAGGCGCGTCCACGGGCACCGGCAGGCCGTGCAGCCGCGCCCAGGCGGCGGCCAGCGAACGCGGCTGCCCCGACTGGCCCTCCTCATGGCCGATCAGCAGCGCCTCCGCGGCCTCCACGTCATAGCAGCGCTCGACCCGCACCCCCGCCGCCAGCAGCCGCCGGTAGATCTCCGAGGTGGACCGCCACACCCACCGCTCGACCTCGGGCCGCGAGCGCACCGCCGCCGCGAGCGACGGCTCGCGCAGCACCGGACCAGCCGCCCGTCCGTCCCCGTCGAGCGGGCAGAGACGAGCACCCCCGTCACCCGTCTCCACCACCGCCCATCTCATGCTCCTGAGTCTCGCACCAGCCTCTGACAATCGCCCTGACCAGTACGGACGACACGAAGCGGGCGCCCGCGGAGCCCGGCCCCGCCCGACGCCTCCACGCCCGGAACGGCGGCCCCGGCCCACCCCGCGCCGGACCCGCGCCGGACCCGCGACGCCCCGCCAGGCACCACGCCGTACGCCGTACGCCCCGAGCAGCACCGGATACGCCGCCGCCCCCTCCACCGGCAAGCGCGGTAACTCGCTGCACGGCCTCTTCTTCCGTACCGCGACCGCGAGTTCGACGGCAAAGCCGCCCCGCGCCTGCCCGCCCTTGAGGAAGCCATCGCCCACGATGCCACCGACAATCTGCTTTACGGGAAGGCAAGTTGAGCTGACACGTGCCACGGGATAAATCCCTCCCACCAATGCCTCCGGCCCCCGTACTCACCACTCGCGCATTCACCCGATTGAACCGCTACTTTTGGCAGGTTTGATGAGTTGAGCAGCTTGTCGCTCTAAGCGGCGTGTACAGATTTCTGCTTGCTGCCCAGTGAAGAGGTTCACCGTGAAGTTTGTTTCCAAGGCCGCCGTCCTGACCGCCGCCGCGGGTGTCGCCGTTGTGGGCGGAGCCGGTGTGG
The DNA here is from genome assembly GCF_030406865.1 of Streptomyces sp. P9-2B-2. Classification (NCBI taxonomy): domain Bacteria; kingdom Bacillati; phylum Actinomycetota; class Actinomycetes; order Kitasatosporales; family Streptomycetaceae; genus Streptomyces; species Streptomyces sp. P9-2B-2. The sequence continues at coordinate 5,144,359 of NZ_CP129126.1, forward strand.
CCAGTGCGCACGGCGGCGCCGGCGCGGCGGGAGTCGCCCAGAACTCCCCCGGTGTGATCTCCGGAAATCTCATCCAGGTTCCGGTCGATGTGCCGGTCAACGTCTGCGGCAACACCGTCAACATCATTGCCCTGCTGAACCCGGCGTTCGGCAACACCTGCCTCAACGTCTGATGAACGTATAGCTCTTGAGGCCCGGCCGCTTTCCGCCGGCGGGCTCCACGGCAAAGGCCGGTACGAAGAATTCGTACCGGCCTTTGCCGTGGAAAAACCGTTGTGGGCCGCACTGTTGCCCATCCGCAGTGATATGTATCTACGGTTTCGTGGCATTCGGGTGAAACGGCGAAACCGCACCCCCAGAAGGGAGTTGACCAGGGCGCTCCGGATACGGGCACTCCGTTTCGAGAAGGGTAAATCGTGATCAAGAAGGTCCTGGCCACGACGGCTGTAGCCGCGTCCGTCGTCGGCATCTCGGCGACGGCCGCCCCCCAGGCGATGGCGGTCGGCAACCACCACGGCACGTCCACGGTGAACGGCAACGGCGCCAAGAGCGCGTTCGGCAACTCCACCACCGTGGGGCACATGAGCCCGCAGCTGGAGCTCATCCAGGGCTCGCTGAACAAGCCCTGCCTCGCGGTGGGCAAGGTCGGCGCCCAGAGCCTCGCCTGGGTGTGGGGCGCGCTCGCGGTGCAGGACATCAACATCCTGTCCAACCCGCAGAACCAGCAGTGCACCGAGAACTCGACGCAGGCCAAGGGCGACGAGCCGCTGTCGCACATCCTCAGCGAGATCCCGATCCTGTCGGGCAACGGCGTCGGCAACCACTGAGCCGGCCATCGCCCGCAGACCCGGACCGCAGGCTCTCGTTCCATGAGCGGTCCGGGGCCTGCGGTGCCCCGTCACGAATCGCAGGGACGGAATTCCGCGTTCCCCCTGCGGGCAGGAATTCACATTCGGCGGGTGCCTCGTCCGTTCGAACTCCGGTGATTTTTCCGCGTCGTATGCATGGTGGCAATCTCCCGAAACGGTCATGCACCCATCGGGCGATTCCTCCGAAAACTTCCTGGCAAGAGTTTCGTCCAGGAGGGGCAATCGTTACCAATATCGTCAGCGGCGTTACGGGCGAGCAGCTCAACGCCCGAGCGGCACGACGGTCGTGTTCGCTACGGACCCGCTGCAAGGAAGGGCTGAAAGTGAAGTACGCAAAGGTCGCAGCGATCACTGCCGGAACGCTCATGGCGGTGGGCTCGGCAGCGCCGGCGTTCGCCGACGCGGGTGCCGCAGGTGGCGCCAAGAACTCCCCCGGTGTTCTCTCCGGCAACGCCATCCAGGTTCCGGTGCACATCCCGATCAACCTGTGCGGCAACACCATCAACATCGTCGCTCTGCTGAACCCGGCGTTCGGCAACACCTGCCTGAACCACTGACTCGAATAAATTCGAGACGTGTCCATGTGAACTGGCCCCGGTGCGCAGACCGCTGCGAACCGGGGCCGGTCGCCCTTCGCCTCCGGTGGGCACACGCACAACGCGCTTGATTTTCGGGCGAAATGGCCGAGAAGAAAACCACTTCGGGGTTTCTCCGGGCGGAGGCACTCGTTAGTCACGCTGAAAGCGGTGAGCCGAGCAGTGAAAGCGATTGCTCGCGCGGCGCTGATGTCGCCGGACCGTGAAGCACCGCCCGGGAAGGGAAAGTTGAAGTGAAGTACGCAAAGTCTGCTGCGGTTGTCGCCGGTTCCGTCATGGCACTGGCGGCCGCCACCCCCGCTTTCGCCGCGCAGCCCGGCGCTCCGGCCATGAGCCTCAACGGCGGGCTGAATGACGCGCTGAGCAGCAAGCAACTGGACGGCCACCAGATCACGCCGCTGATCAAGACGGTCAGGGCCACCGAGGCCAAGGTCAGGTCGACCAACGCGAAGAAGCTGCTCCGTGGCGTCACCGGGGCGACGAAGAAGACCTCGCTGCTCGGTGGGCTTCCGCTCAAGTAATCGCGAGACGCGTGGATGCGGCCGTCGGCGGCAATTTCCGGAGCGGCAGTACACCTCGGTCATTTCTCACTCCGACCGGCCGGGTGTGACCGGACGCCGATCGGGAAAATCGGTGCAGGGCACGCGGCTGTTTGAGTGAATGAGAACAACCAAAAACATCCTTGTGAGTTGGGCAGACTGCCCGGCCCAAGGGCACCCCGAAACACGAAGGACCAAAATGATCAAGAAGGTTCTGGCGACCACAGCCGCGGCTGTGTCCATTGTCGGCGCGGGCGCCGCTGCCGCCCCCGAGGCGATGGCGATCGGAAACCACAACGGAACGTCTTCCGTCAACGGCAACGGCGCCACGCAGTTCTACGGGAACTCGACCACGTACGGGTACATGAGCCCGCAGATCGGCCTGATCCAGGGCTCGTTCAACAAGCCCTGCATCGCCCTGGGCAAGGTGGCCGCCCAGGGTCTCCTGGGAGGTGGCCTGGCCGGGCTGCAGGACATCAACGTTCTCTCGTCGCCGCAGAACCAGCAGTGCACCGAGAACTCCACCCAGGCGAAGGGTGACGAGGCGCTGTCGCACATCCTCGACAACATTCCGATCCTTTCCGGCAACGGCGCCGGCAACCACTGACCGGCTGAGTGCGACCCGGGCCGCCCGGCCCTCCTTCTTCCGGGCGGCCCGGGTTTTCGCTGCCCAGCTCCGGGGCGGAAATGTTATTCGCTCGTGACTGAACTCCGGTGGGCCGGATCGTTAGGAATGGTGTGTGGAGGGAAGCGTGCCAATGCCCTTGCGGGTTTGATGGGGCTGCCAGGGCATTGGCATGCCGTCCGTAACGAATAAGGGCCCGCGAACCGTTTGTTCGGATCGCGGGCCCTTATTCGTGTAACGGGTACTGCTGGGCCGGTGCGGCAAGTCGCATGGTCGGCGGTGCAATTGGCGAGAGGCGCCGCTATTCGGGTGATGATGCAGAACTCCAGCCGGTGTGGTGGGTTGTTCAAATAGGGCTCCCGTATCGGGAGTTCCTTCACCTGAAGGGTTTCGTGATGAAGAAGATGATCGCGGGCGCGGCTGTGGCGGCGTCGTTGGTCGGCATTTCCGCTGCGGCCGCTCCGCAGGCCATGGCGATCGGTGACCATGAGGGCACCAGGACGGTCAACGGAAACGGGGCGCGCTCGGTTTACGGCAACTCCACCACGCGCGGCAATCTGAGCACCCAGCTCGGGCTGGTCCAGGGCTCGCTGAACCAGCCCTGCGTCGCGTTGGGCAAGGTGGGCGTCCAGCACCTCGTCAAGGTGTTCCACGTGCTCGCGGCGCAGGACATCAACGTGCTGTCCAACCCGCAGAACCAGCAGTGCACCCAGAACTCGACGCAGGCCAAGGGCGACGAGCCGCTGTCGCACATTCTCGACGGCATCCCGGTTCTCTCCGGGAACGGTGTCGGCAACCGCTGACGTCCACCGGCCTCGGGCCGTTCCACCGCTTGTGCCCCCGGGCGGTCGGCGCCGCGTATGCGCTGCCGGCCGCCCGGTCGTGTGAGCGGCACGGGGGAGGGGTGCGGGCGGCGGCCCGTACGCCATCACCGCAGAGGAGGGATGAGAGATGCGACAGAGCCTGAAGGCGTGTGTGTTCGTAGCGGCCGCGTCGGGTGTGATCGGTGCGAGCGGCAGCGCGGCGTACGCGGATGCCGGAGCCGGCGGAGGAGCGAGGAACTCTCCCGGAGTGCTGTCCGGGAACAGCATCCAGGTGACCGTGGACGCGCCGGTCAACGCGTGCGGCAATTCGGTCGACGCGGGTGCGGCGCTGAACCCGGCCATGGGCAACGCGTGCGGGAACGGCGCACCGGCCTTGCGCCAGGCGCCGCCGGCGCAGCACGCTCCGGTGGCCCGGCCGCCGGCGGGCGCGGAGCAGGCGCCGGGCGTGCACTGGACGGCCCCGGAGCGGGAGCCCCGCGCGGAGCCGGTGCGGCGACCGGTCCCGGAGCGGGCCGGGCGCCCTGTCACGGCGCCGGGGAGCACGCGCCGGGGCACCTGGCGGGGCACGTGCGCGGGCCCGTCCCGCGGCCCGCACCGCAGGAGGAGCGGGTGGACGCGGTGGCGCGGGCCGGGGCGTCGGCGGGTTCCGCGCTGCTGGCGGCCACCGGGGCGGATGAGCTGGGCGCGGTGGCCGCGGTCGGCGGCGGGCTGCTGGTGGGCGGGGCGCTGCTGTTGCGCCGGTCCCGTACGTGTCGCAGATGAGCGGGTGGGCCGGCGGTCCCCGGGGGCTCGGCGGCCGGCCGAGCGGGTCCGGCGGGCCGCTCGGCCCCGGCCGCCCGGTCGAGCCGCCCGTCGGCATCGCCGGACGGTTCGACCGCGCGCCGTCGTACCGCTGTGTCGCCGGGCGCGCTGCGGCTGGAAGCGGCCCCGCGGAGGTACGACGGATCGTGTGGATCAACGGGTGAAACCCGTGTCCGGCACGGGAAGGATCGTTCTTTCGCTCATTGGTGGGGACCCGTCTTCCGGGTGTTTGAAGCGGGGCGGAACCGGATGTTCCGCTGGGCCGTGCCGCGATCTCCGGCCTCTGGCAAAATTGGGGTGAAGGCCGCAAAGGTGATGAGTCGATGAGGTGGGGCCATGCTCATTGCGCTGGCGCAGACCGACTGTGTCCTGGGTGAGGTGGAGGAGAACCTCGACATCGCCCGCGAGCAGATCGAGCAGGCGGCGGCGCAGGGCGCGGACCTGGTCGTCTTCCCCGAACTGAGCCTGCACGGCTATCACTTGGGCGCACTGCACCGCGATGCGTCCCTGGAGGCGAGCGACCCCCGGCTGCTGGAGCTCAGCACCCGCGGCCCCGATGTGCTGGTCGGCTTCCACGAGCACACCAGTCTGCGGGCGTACAACACCGCGGCCCACTACGCGGCCGGTGAGCTGGTGCACGCACACCGCAAGCTGTATCTCCCCAACTACCTGGCGTGGGAGGAGCGCAAGCACGTCAGTCCGGGGCAGTCGTTGCGGGCGTACGAGCTGAAGCGGGACAGGAGCGGCGGCCGGGGCGCCACGCTGGTGTGCAATGACGCCTGGCAGCCGGCGCTGCCGTGGCTGGCGGTGCAGGACGGCGCCGAGGTGCTGTTCGTGCCGACCAACAGCGCGGCGAGCCTGGACCCGGAGGCGATGGACACCGGGCTGTACTGGGACACCCTGCTGTCCTATACGGCGAAGATGTGCCAGTGCTGGGTGGTCTTCGTGAACCGGGTGGGCAATGAGCACGGGGCGGCGTTCTGGGGCGGCTCGCGGGTGGTGGACCCGCGGGGTGCCGTGGTGGCGCAGGCGCCCAAGTGGGAGCCCGCGCTGGTCGCCGTGGAGATCGATCTCGCCGAGGCGCGGCGGCAGCGGCGCGCGGTGCCGCTGGTCGCCGAGGCCCGGCTGGGGCTGATCGACCGCGAGGTGCGGCGGCTGATCGACGAGGGCGGCGACCACTGAGGGGGCGGCCCCTCCGGGTCAGTGCCGGGCGGCGGATTCCTGGCGGGGTGTTCCGGCTTCCTGGTGGGGCGCCTCGGCCGTACGGGGCGTCTCGGTCCGCTCGTCGTCCTGGAGGGCCCGCGCCTCGGACTTGAGGATGCGCATCGAACGGCCCAGGCCGCGTGCCATGTCGGGCAGCTTCTTCGAGCCGAAGAGCAGTACCAGGACCGCGATGATCAGGATCAGATGCCAGGGTTCGAAGGCGTTGCGGAGCACGGGCGCCTCGCTTTCGTGGGGGGGGGGGGCGACGGACGTTCTGTCCAGTATGACCCGAAGGGTCCGGCCGTCCGGTCCAGGGGCTGCCCGGGCCGGACGGCCGGTGCGGTGGCTACCAGCTGGACTTGCGGACGCCCGGCAGATAGCCCGCGTGGGCCTGTTCGCGCAGCCGTACGCGGGACAGGCCGAAGGCGCGGAAGTAGCCGCGCGGGCGGCCGTCGACGCTGTCGCGGTGGCGTACCCGGGTGGCGCTGGCGTCCCGCGGCTGGCGGGACAGCTCGCGGCGGGCGGCGGTGCGCTCCTCCTCCGGTGTGTGCGGGCTGCGGATCACGGCCTTGAGGAGGGCGCGGCGGGCCGCGTAGCGGGCGACCGTCGCGCGGCGCTTCTCGTTCTTGGCGATCTTGCTCTGCTTGGCCATCAGACCTTTCCTCCTCGTGCGCGGATGCGGGCGACGGCCGCCTCGATCCCGATCGTGTCCACGGTCCGGATGCCCTTGGTACTCAGGGTGAGCCGGATGTGCCGGCCCTCGCTCTGGAGCCAGTAGCGCTTGCGCTGGATGTTGGGGTCGAAGCGGCGGGGGGTGCGCCGGTGCGAGTGGGAGACGGCGTTGCCGAAGCCCGGCGCGCGGCCGGTCAGCTGGCAGTGGGCGGACATGGTGCGGTCCTTCCGGTCGGGGCCCCTGGTCAGAGCCTATTGAAAATGGAAACCATTTCCGTATACTAGCCCCCATGGCCCGCAACGAACTACGCCCGGTCGTCAAGCTCCGGTCCACCGCCGGCACCGGCTACACCTACGTGACCCGCAAGAACCGCCGTAACGACCCCGACCGCCTGGAACTGCGCAAGTACGACCCGGTGGCCGGCCGGCACGTCGCCTTCCGAGAGGAGCGCTGAGCACCGTGAAGCCTGGAATCCACCCCGCCTACGGGCCCGTCGTCTTCCGCGACCGGGCCGCCGACTACGCCTTCCTGACCCGTTCGACCGCGACCAGCGAGAAGACCGTGGAGTGGGAGGACGGCCACACCTATCCCGTCATCGACGTCGAGATCTCCTCGGCGAGCCACCCGTTCTACACAGGCACCGCCCGGGTGCTGGACACCGCGGGCCGCGTCGAGCGGTTCGAGCGCCGTTACGGCAGGCGGGCCCGCTGATGGAGCGGCTCAACGTCGTGCTGGTGGGCGGCCTGCACGCGGACGCGCGGCGGGCCGCCGTCGAGCGGCTGCTGCGGACCGTCCCCGGCAGCGTCGCCCTCCACCACGACCTCGCCTCGGCCGCCGAAGGCACCGTGCGGCGCACCGTCCGGGACGCGGGCGGCACGCTCGACGCCGGGGACGCGCCGCTGGTCAACGACTGCGCCTGCTGTGCGCTGCGCGAGGACCTGGTGCCCGAGCTGGAGCGGCTGGCGGCCGGCCGGACCTGCCGGCTGGCGATCGTCGAACTGTGGGACTCGGTCGAGCCCAAGGCGATGGCCGAAGTGGTCACCGCCTGCGGCAGCGACAACCTCGCACTGACCGGTGTGCTCACCGCCGTCGACCCGGCGCTGCTGCTGCCCTACCTGGGCTGCGGCGACGACCTCGCGGAGGCGGGCCTCGCCGCCGCGGCCTCCGACCAGCGCACGGTCGCCGACACCTGGGCGCGGCAGCTGGAGTACGCGCCGGTGCTGGCGATCGCGACGGGGGAGGAGCCGGCGGAGCCCGCCGACCTGGCGCTGCTCGGCCAGCTGCACCCGATGGCACACCAGGTCCCGGTGGAGTCCGGGGAGTTGGCGGCCGCCGCGCTGGCCGGGTTCGATGTGGCCGCGGCCGCGGACCGTCAGCACCCGGCCTGTGCGCTGCTGCCGCAGGAGGCCGACGCGGAGGGGGTCGGCACGCTGGTGTGGCGGCAGGCCCGGCCCTTCCACCCCGAGCGGCTCTATGCCGCGCTGGAGGACCTGACCTGCGCGGCCGCCCGCAGCCGGGGCCGGTTCTGGCTGGCCGACCGCCCGGACACGCTGCTGTCCTGGGACGCGGCCGGCGGTGCGCTGTGTGTGGAGAACGCCGGGCCGTGGCTGGCCTCGCTGCCGGACGCCGCCTGGGAGATGGTGCCGCCGACGCGCCGGGCCGCCGCCGCGCTGGACTGGCACCCCGAGCACGGTGACCGCACCCAGCATCTGGTCTTCACCTCGCCGGGCCTGGACCGCGAGGGCCTGCGGTCCCTGCTGGACTCCTGTCTGCTCACCGACGCCGAGTTCGCGGGCGGCCCGCCGGCCTGGAAGAGCCTGCCGCCCGCCTTCGACGCCCTCCTCGACCCCGTTTCGTAAGACGGGCCGCCTCCGTACGCACGGACCCGGCCCTCAGCACGCACAAGGAAGCTCCCCATGCCCCGACGGCACGACCCGCGCCGGACGCCCACGCCCCGCCGCAATCCGCTCGACGCGGCCGGCATCACCTACGTCGACTACAAGGACACCGATCTGCTGCGGAAGTTCCTCTCCGACCGCGGCAAGATCCGCAGCCGCCGGATCACCCGGGTCACCTCCCAGCAGCAGCGGCAGCTGGCCCGTGCGATCAAGAACGCCCGGGAGATGGCGCTGCTGCCCTACGCGTCGCGGTGACGGCCGCCGTCCGGTGACGGGCAGGAGCTTCCCTACGTCCGGTGCGTAGGGGAGCTCCTTCGTTTGTCCGGGGGTGTGCGCAGGGGGAGGGCCCTCGTGCCGGGCGGACGGAGCGCCCGGTCACGGAACCCGGAGGGCGTGGCACACGTCTCGTCCTTGTGCCTGAGAGTGTCGGCCCGCCGATCCGTACCAGGTGACAGCACATCACGTCAGGAGTGGCGGCCGGTGACCGACTCTCCGTGAGGGCTCGGTGACAGCGTTCGACGAGCTGTGACGGCCTCTGCACCGGCTGTCGTGCACGTGCATCTGCGCATGCATCCGCATGTGAACGCAGCTATGATCCCGGGCAGTTGACACCATTTATCACCGGGAGACCCCTGTGCCCCACGCATACAACGGCATGGCCGCCACAGATCTCCGTGATGTGGCATGGCAGAAGAGCAGGCACAGCAACTCCCAGGGCTCCTGCGTGGAGTTCGCCAAGCTGCCCGGGGGTGACATCGCGGTACGCAACTCCCGTTTCCCGGACGGCCCGGCGCTCATCTACACGCCGGCCGAGGTGCGGGCGATGCTGCTGGGCATCAAGGACGGGGAGTTCGACCATCTCGTCCGGGACTGACCGCCCGTCCCGCCCACACAGAACGACCGGGCGCCCGCCCCTCGCGGTACGCCCGGTGTGCACAACGGCTACGGCAGCCGGAAGAGCGCCCACACGATCTTGCCGTGCGTGGCGCCGGCCAGCGGATGCCAGCCCCAGCTGTCGCTGAAGGAGTCCACGAGATACAGCCCGCGCCCGGATTCCGCGGCGAAATCCGCCTCGCCGGCGACCGGTGAGTCATCGCTCGGGTCCCGTACGGCGCAGACCAGCCGGGAGGACCAGCGCATCAGATGCAGCCGGGCGGGCGGGGTGGCGTCGGGGTGCTCCGGGGCGGTGTCGTGGTGTTCCGGGGCGGCGAGGATCGCGTGCCGCAGCGCATTCGTGACGAGTTCGGAGACGACCAGGGCGACCGAGTCGAAGAGCTCGTCCAGCTCCCAGCCCTGCAAGGTCTCCCGGGTGAACGCCCGTGCGCAGCGCACCGATTCATAGCGCGGTGGGAGCGTGCGGGATGCGGATCCGGAGACGGCCAGGGGGTCGACGGGAGGAAAGCCCTGCCATAACGGCTCGAGCATGGTCAAAGCCTTGGTCCCCATGCGAGGCACTCCTGGCGTTCGCGGACGTCATGACCCTGGCCGGGCAGCCGGGTCTGGCGGATCTTTCACGAGCGTGCATGCGTGCGACGCCTATGGTTCCCAATGCGCGAGACAGATGCAAGGGCAGATGCACGTGCACGTGACGTGATTGCGGGGGCGCGCACCGATTTGCGCGGAATTCTTCCTACCACTTCTTGTGGAGGGCTTGCGGGGGCCTCACATATCCGTAACCGGATGAGCACTCAACGAAGCCCGGACGTGGCAGACTTGCGGCCCTCTGTTGGACGGGGTGGGGTCACAGGAGGGTCTGAGAGGTGTCCGCAAGTGAGTCGAGCGGGTCGGTGGTGCGGCGAATCCTGCTCGGGTCGCAGCTCCGCCGGCTGCGTGAATCGCGTGGGATAACCCGCGAGGCGGCCGGCTACTCGATCCGTGCGTCCGAATCCAAGATCAGCCGCATGGAGTTGGGCCGCGTGAGCTTCAAGGCACGGGATGTGGAGGATCTGCTCACCCTGTACGGGGTCGGTGACGCCCAGGAGCGTGAGGCGCTGCTCTCCCTGGCGCGGGAGGCGAACGTCGCCGGCTGGTGGCACAGTTACGGCGATGTGCTGCCCGGGTGGTTCCAGACGTATGTGGGTCTGGAAGGCGCCACGTCGCTGCTCCGGGTCTATGAAGTCCAGTTCGTCCACGGGCTGTTGCAGACCGAGAGCTATGCGCAGGCGGTCGTCAGACGAGGCATGCCGGACGCCGGGACCGCGGAGATCGAGAGACGGGTCGCGCTCCGGATGGAGCGGCAGAAGCTGCTGGTGGCCGAGCGCTCGGCGCAGTTCCACTGTGTGCTGGACGAGGCCGCGCTACGGCGCCCGTACGGCGAACGCGCGGTGATGCGCGAGCAGCTGAAGCATCTGATCGAGGTGTCCGAGCGACCGAATGTGCGGCTCCAGGTGATGCCCTTCAGTCTGGGCGGGCACGCGGGGGAGAGCGGGGCGTTCACGATGCTCGGCTTCCAGGAGTCGGGTCTGCCGGACGTCGTCTATCTGGAGCAGCTGACGAGCGCGCTGTATTTGGACAAGCCCGAGGAAGTCGCCCAGTACGCACGGGTGATGGACCGCCTCCAGGAAGAGGGGCCGAATCCGTCGGAGACCAGGGACCTCTTGCGCGGGCTGCTCCAACTGATGTGACGCGTCGGTAGGATGGCGCACCATCAGGAGTCAGCACCCCCCCATGCGGCGCCCTGAGCGCCCTGTTCTCCAGATCGGGATGGCATGTCCTACTTCGACGAGTTGGCGTATCAGTTCATCGACGGTGAGTGGCGCTCCGGCAGCGGCTCGTGGGACATCGTCGATTTCAATCCGTACAACGGCGAGAAACTGACCTCCATACCCGTCGCCACGGTAGCGGAGATCGACCAGGCCTACCGTGCCGCCGAACGCGCGCAGCGGGAGTGGGGCGCCACCAATCCGTACACCAGGCGGCTGGTCTTCGAGCGCGCGCTGCGGATCATCGACGACCGTGCGGAGGAGCTGGGCGGAGCGATCGCCGCGGAGGTGGGCGGGACGCTCGCCAAGGTGGGCTTCGAGCTGGATCTGGCCAAGGAGTTCCTGCGCGAGGCCATTCAGCTGGCGCTGCGTGCCGAGGGCCGCATACTGCCCTCGCCCATCGACGGCAAGGAGAACCGCCTCTACCGTCTTCCGGTCGGAGTCGTCGGCGTCATCAGCCCCTTCAACTTCCCCTTCCTGCTGTCGCTCAAGTCCGTCGCGCCGGCCCTCGCGCTCGGCAACGCCGTGGTCCTCAAGCCGCACCAGAACACCCCGGTCTGCGGCGGCGGTCTGGTCGCCAGGATCTTCGAGGAGGCCGGGCTGCCGGCCGGGCTGCTGAACGTCGTCGTCACGGACATCGCGGAGATCGGTGACGCGCTGATCGAGCACCCGGTGCCCAAGACCATCTCCTTCACCGGCTCCGAGAAGGTCGGCCGGCATGTCGCGACGGTCGCCGCCGCGCACTTCAAGCACACGGTGCTGGAACTGGGCGGCAACAGCGCCCTGGTCGTCCTCGACGACGCCGATATCGACTACGCGGTGGACGCCGCCGTCTTCAGCCGCTTCGTCCACCAGGGCCAGGTCTGCATGGCCGCGAACCGGGTGCTCGTGGACCGCGCCGTGGAGCGGGAGTTCACCGAGAAGTTCGTCGCCAAGGTCGCCTCGCTCAAGGTGGGGGACCCCACCGATCCGCAGACCCATATCGGCCCGCTGATCAACGAGGGCCAGGCCGAGGCGATCTCCGCGCTGGTGGACCGCGCGGTCGAGGACGGCGCCACGGCGCTCCTCCATGGCGAGACCCGGGGCACGCTGGTCGCCCCGAGCGTGCTGAGCGGGCTGCCGGAGGACTCCCCGCTGCTGCGGCAGGAGATCTTCGGGCCCGTCGTGCTGCTGGTGCCGTTCGAGGGTGACGAGGAGGCGGTACGGCTGACCAACGCGACCTCGTTCGGGCTCAGCGGCGCCGTGCACACCGGTGACATCGAGCGCGGGGTGCGGTTCGCCAAGCGGATCGACACCGGGATGTTCCACGTCAACGACGCCACCGTGCACGACGAGCCGATCGTGCCCTTCGGCGGTGAGAAGAGCTCCGGGGTGGGGCGGCTGAACGGCGACTCGATGGTGGAGGCCTTCACCACGACCAAGTGGATCTCCATCCAGCACGGGCGGTCGCAGTTCCCGTTCTGAGGCGGGCCGCCCGGTCCGGAGGGATCGGGGACGACCCGTGGCGCGTTGCGGACAGAAGCTGACCGCAAGGGCTCCTACGTTGAGTGCTGTCGGAAGGCGGACGGCGACGGGCCGGCCGCCGAGGCACGTCACGAAAGGTGGACCCCATGCCCACTCACGTTCTTGCCGAGGCACACGGCGACGAGACCGGCGCGCTGCTGGCCTTCCTGGAGGCCCAGCGCGGCGGGCTGCGCCGGGCGGTCCTGGGGCTGACCGAGGACCGGGCGAACCAGCGGCCGAGCGCCAGTGAGCTGTCGCTGGCCGGACTGGTCAAGCATGTCGCGGAGACCGAGCAGGGCTGGGTCGAGACCGCCCAGGAGCTGCCGCACTCCATCGAGCGGAACCAGGACACCTGGCATCTGAGCTTCCAGCCGGCCGACGGCGAGACCCTGGCCGAGATGCTGGCCTTCTGGGAGCGGGTGGCGAAGCGGACGGAGGAGTTCATCCGCTCCGTGCCCAGCCTGAACGACACCTTCCCGCTGCCGCCGGCGCCGTGGTTCCCGCCGGAGGCCCGGCAGTCGATGCGCTGGCTGCTGCTGCACCTGATCGAGGAGACGGCCCGGCACGCCGGCCATGCCGACGTCATCCGCGAGTCCCTCGACGGCAAGACGGCCTTCGAGCTGGTGGACGAGGAGCGCGCCGCCCGGGAGGGGTAGCGGGGCGAGCCTGCGCGCGCTCTAGGGTGGCGGAAGGGGCGCGCGAGGGATTGAGGAGACGATGTCGGCGATCCGGCTGTTGGTACTGGGCGCCGTGCGGCAGCACGGCCGGGCGCACGGCTACCAGGTGCGCAACGACCTGGAGTACTGGGGCGCCCATGAGTGGTCCCACGCCAAACCCGGCTCGATCTACCACGCGCTCAAGCAGATGGCCAAGCAAGGGCTGCTGCGGGCGCATGACATCGCGCCCAGCACCGTCGGCGGCCCGCCGCGTACCGAGTACGAGCTGACCGCGGCGGGCGAGACGGAGTATTTCGCGCTGCTGCGGGCCGCGCTCTCCCAGTACGACCAGAAGATCGACATGCTCAGCGCGGGCATCGGCTTCGTCGTCGATCTGCCGCGGGCCGAGGCGGTGGCGCTGCTCACGGAGCGCGTCCGGGGGCTGCGGGAGTGGCGCGGCACGGTCACCGGCTACTACACCCCCGAGGGCGGGACCGAACAGCTCGGTCATATCGGCGAGATCATGCATATGTGGGTGGACGCCGCGGACAGCGGCGCGGCGTGGACCCAGGGGCTGATCGAGCGGATCGAGGGCGGGGCGTATGTCTTCGCCGGCGAGGGGGAGCCGTTCGTGGGCGTGCTCGCGGAGGGGCAGGAGAACCCGTACGCGACGGCGGACGCGCAGGATCCGGGGGACGGCGCGGGCGACGGCGGCACGGAGGCCCGTTGACCGCGTCCCGCGCGCCCTGGCTCCGCCGGGCGGGCTGCGCCCCTGCCCGGCGGCAGGGGCCGCACGTCCGTCAGTGGTGGAAGGCCGTGGCGACGCTCTCCGGGCGCTGCATCGGGCCCGACTGCTGCCGGAGTTCGGTCAGCAGCTGCTCCAGGTCTTCGAGGAACAGATCGGCGAGGTCCATGGAGAAGCCGTTGCGGCAGACCACCCGCAGGACGGACAGGTCCTCGCGGTTCGGCGGGAAGGTGTAGGCGGGCAGCAGCCAGCCGCGTTCCCGCATCCGCCGGGACACGTCGAAGACGTCGAACGCGGTGACGTGGTCCGCGGTGGTGAAGGCGAAGACCGGCAGCTGGTCGCCGCGGGTGAGCATCCTGAAGTCGCCCAGTGCGCCGATCCGTTCGGCCATCGAGCCGGCCACGTCGCGGGTCGCCTGCTGTACGGCGCGGAAGCCGGCCCGGCCGAGCCGCAGGAAGGTGTAGTACTGCGCGGCGACCTGGGCGCCGGGCCGGGAGAAGTTGAGGGCGAAGGTCGGCATGTCGCCGCCCAGGTAGTTGACCCGGAAGACCAGCTCCTCGGGCAGCGCCTCCGTGTCGCGCCACAGCGCCCAGCCGACGCCCGGGTAGACCAGCCCGTATTTGTGCCCCGAGGTGTTGATGGAGGCGACCCGGGGCAGCCGGAAGTCCCACATCAGCTCCGGGTCGAGGAACGGCGCGATCATGGCGCCGGAGGCGCCGTCCACATGGACCGGGATGTCCCAGCCCCGCTTCTCCTGGACCTCGTCGAGCGCCGCGCAGATGTCGGCCACCGGCTCGTACGACCCGTCGAAGGTCGAGCCGAGGATCGCGACGACGCCGATGGTGTTCTCGTCGCACTGTTCGGCGGCCGAGGCCGCGTCCAGATGGAAGCGGTCGCCCTCCATCGGGACCGTGCGTGCCTCGACCTCCCAGAAGTTGCAGAACTTCTCCCAGCAGACCTGGACATTGGCGCCCATGACCAGGTTGGGCCGGGCGCTGCCCGGATAGCGGCTCTTGTTCCGCTGCATCCAGCGGCGCTTGAGAGCCATCCCGGCGAGCATGCAGGCCTCGCTCGACCCGGTGGTGGAGCAGCCGACGGCGGACGACGGGTCGGGGGCGTGCCACAGGTCGGCGAGCATCGCCACACACCGCTTCTCCAGTTCGGCGGTGCGCGGGTACTCGTCCTTGTCGATCATGTTCTTGTCCCGGCACTCCGCCATCAGGACCCCGGCCTGCGGCTCCATCCAGGTCGTGACGAACGTCGCCAGGTTCAGCCGGGAGTTGCCGTCCAGCATCAGCTCGTCGTGCACGAACTGATAGGCGGTGTGCGGGGAGATGGGGCCGTCGGGCAGGGTGTGCTGCGGCGGTGCGGTCTCCATCCCGGCGACCGGGTCGGCCTCCCCGTAGAAGGGGTTGACCGGGTGCCCGGTCTGCTTGCGGTCGGCTGGTGATGCGCCTTTGTGCAGAGTCATCTGTCGCGCCTACCCGTCAACTGGCCTGTGCCAGGCCGTGTTTGATGGCTTTGGTGAACTTCACCACGCGCTCCGCCTGGATGCGGGCGGCGGTGCGTGCGTCGTCGTCGAGCGGGGTGTCGGGGCCGCCGACGTGGGAGGTGCCGTACGGATTGCCGTCGGAGAACTTCGCCGGGTCGGTGTAGCCCGGCGTCACGAGGATGCCGCCGAAGTGGTGGACGGTGTGGTAGAGCGCCAGCAGCGTGGACTCCTGGCCGCCGTGCTTGGTGGCGCTCGCGGTGAAGCCGCTGTAGACCTTGTCGGCCAGCTTGCCCTGCTGCCAGAGCCCGCCCAGGGTGTCGAGGTACTGCTTGAGCTGCGAGGTCACATTGCCGAAGCGGGTGGGGGTCCCGAAGATCACCGCGTCCGCCCAGAGCACGTCCTCGTGGGTGGCCTCCATGATGTCGGCGGTGGCCGCGGCGTTGGCGGCCCAGGCCGGGTTGGCGTCGATGGCGGTCTGCGGGGCGAGTTCCGTGGCCCGGCGCAGCCGTACGTCCGCCCCGGCGTGCTCGGCGGCGTCCGCGATCAGCCGGGCGAGCTCGGCGACGGTACCGGTCGACGAGTAGTAGATGACGGCGACATGGACGTCGTGCACGGGCATCGCATACCTCCTTGAACCCGACAATAAGGGCATAGGTGGTACATGGCCTCCAGGGTTCACCCAGTGGAAGCGCCACGGGCGGGCGGCCGCCCCGGAGGACCGCCACCCGCCCGTGGGTGCGCGCCGGCTGCCCGGCGCCGGCTCAGTTCGCGCTCGCCAGTGACAGCTTCGCGGCGAAGCCGAGGAACGCCGCACCGGCGCCCGCGGACAGCCCGGCGGTCAGCCGCTTGCGGCGGCGGAAGGTCGCCGCCAGATACGTCCCGCTGAAGATCAGGACCGTCAGATACGTGAAGCTGAACAGCTGCGCCCAGGCGCCCAGCGTCAGGAACGACAGCACCGGATGGGCATAGGACGGGTCCACGAACTGCACGAAGAAGGAGATGAAGAACAGGATCGCCTTCGGGTTGAGCAGACTGACCACCAGCGCCCTGCGGTACGGCCGCTCCACGGCCTCCTTCGCCGCCCCGGCCGTCTCCTCGCCCCGCTCGGCCCGGCGGGCCTCCCGGCCCCGCCACAGCGCCCAGGCGCCGCGCAGCATCCCGACCGCCAGCCACGTCAGATAGCCCGCACCGGCGAACTTGACCACGGTGAACAGCACCGGGGTGGTCTGGAGCAGCGAGGCCACCCCGCCCGCCGACAGCGTCATCAGCACCGTGTCACCGCACAGCACCCCGGCCGCCGCCCGGTACGCCACCCGCGGGCCGCGCCGGGCCGCCACCGAGACGACGTAGAGCGAATTCGGGCCCGGCAGCAGAATGATCAGCGCGAGTCCCACCAGATACGTGGACAGATCCGTTATCCCCAGCATGGGGCGCAGGATCTCACCCGCCGCTCCGGCGCCTCACGGGTTTTCATGATGCGGACTTGCACCTCACGCGGCGTGAGGCCGCATCGTGGTGCGCGTACCCAGAAGGGAGCGGAAGTGAGCTATTCGGTAGGGCAGGTCGCGGCCTTCGCCGGTGTGACGGTGCGCACCCTGCACCACTACGACGAGATCGGGCTGCTGCAGCCCGGCGAGCGCAATCACGCAGGTCACCGGCGCTACGGCGAGGACGACCTGGACCGGTTGCAGCAGATCCTGTTCTACCGGGAGCTCGGTTTTCCGCTCGACGAGGTCGCGGCCCTCGTGGACGATCCGCACGCGGACCCGCGGGAGCATCTGCGGCGCCAGCACGACCTGCTGACCACCCGGATCGAGAAGCTCCAGAAGATGGCCGCCGCCGTCCAACACGCGATGGAGGCACGCAGGATGAACGTACGGCTCACACCGGAGGAGAAATTCGAGGTCTTCGGGGACTTCGACCCGGACGAGCACGCGGCGGAGGTCGAGGAGCGCTGGGGCCACACCGACGCCTACAAGGAGTCGCAGCGCAGGACGGCCGCGTACACCAAGGAGGACTGGAAGCGGCTGACGGCGGAGCTCGACGCCCTCCACCGGAAGATGGCGGACCTGCTCGCCGAGGGGGTGCCGGCGGACTCCGCGACGGCCATGGACGTCGCCGAGGAGCACCGGCAGTTCATCTGCGCTGCTTACTACGCATGCTCGCTCGAGCTGCACACCTGCCTCGGCGAGATCTACGTCACCGACGAGCGCTTCACCGCCACCTACGAGGCGATCCGGGCCGGCCTCGCCGGGTACCTGCGGGACGCGATCGTGGCCAACGCGGCCCGCCACCAGTGATCCGTACGGGCCGGGGAGCGCGCCCCGGCCCGTAGGGAGCGCGCTACGGGGGTTCAGCTCTGCGGGGAGAGCACCACGGCCGTTCCGTAGGCACACACCTCGGTGCCCACGTCGGCGGCCTCCGTGACATCGAAGCGGAACATCAGCACCGCGTTCGCACCGCGCGAGCGGGCCTGGTCCACCAGCCGTTCCATCGCCTGGTTACGGGTCTCCACCAGGGTCTTGGTCAGGCCCCGCAGCTCGCCGCCGATCATCGATTTCAGGCCCGCGCCGATCTGGCTGCCGAGGTGCCGTGAGCGCACCGTCAGGCCGAAGACCTCGCCGATCACCCGTTCCACGTGAAACCCCGGGACGTCGTTGGTCGTCACCACCAGGACGTCGGACTGCGCATGCTGTCCACCGCCGTATTCCTCGATGCCCATGACGCGCACCTCCTTACGGGCCAGCATCACCCGGCTCCCTGGGGGCGGCCAGCGGTCGGGGGCCGTCGGGTGGGGGGATCGGGCGGGTCCGGGGCCCGCCTGGAACCAAGGCGGGCCACCCGGCGTTGATAGTTTGGGCCGCACACGCGCCTTCATCATCCCGTCGCTTCGCCCCCACGCACCGCACGATCCGGCGCCCTCGACCCAGGAGCCTTCACCCCGTGAATACTCTCGCGCTCGGCCCCCAGTGGCTGGACCCGGACTATCTCATCGCGACATTCGGCCTGATCGGCGTCCTGGTCATCGTCTTCGCGGAGTCCGGCCTGCTGATCGGCTTCTTCCTGCCGGGCGACTCGCTCCTGTTCACCACCGGTCTGCTGGTGACGACGAACAAGCTGGACAAGCCGCTGTGGCTGGTGTGCTCGCTGATCGTCCTGGCCGCCGTCCTCGGCGACCAGGCCGGCTATCTCTTCGGCCGCAAGGTCGGCCCCTCGCTCTTCAAGCGCCCCGACTCCCGCCTCTTCAAGCAGGAGAACGTCGAGAAGGCGCATGAGTTCTTCGAGAAGCACGGCCCCAAGTCGCTGATCCTGGCCCGCTTCGTCCCGATCGTGCGCACTTTCACGCCGATCATCGCCGGTGTGAGCCGGATGAACTACCGCTCCTTCATCACCTTCAACCTCATCGGCGGCGCCCTGTGGGGCGCGGGAGTCACGCTGCTCGGCGCCTCCCTGGGCAAGGTCGAGTTCGTCCACAAGCACATCGAGC
The DNA here is from genome assembly GCF_030406865.1 of Streptomyces sp. P9-2B-2. Classification (NCBI taxonomy): domain Bacteria; kingdom Bacillati; phylum Actinomycetota; class Actinomycetes; order Kitasatosporales; family Streptomycetaceae; genus Streptomyces; species Streptomyces sp. P9-2B-2. The sequence goes on from NZ_CP129126.1 coordinate 5,162,972, forward strand.
TGATCCTGGTCGCGATCGTGCTGATCTCCGTCGTACCGATCGCCATCGAGTTCCTCCGCGCCCGCAGCAAGGCCAAGAAGGACCAGCCCACCCCGCCCCACCCCACGGACCACCCCCACGGCACCCCCGCAGAACCCCGCCGCGGCCGCCACGCCAAGCGCTGACAAGGGGCGCGAGCAGCCTTCCCACACGCCGGAAGAAGACCACACAGCTGCACCCCCACACCCCTCCCCTTCACCCACAACGGGAGGCGACGGGCCGGTGGGGCCGGGGTGCAGGACGTAAAGCGCAGCAGTCCTGCACCCCGGCCCCACCGGCCCGTCGCCGCACCCCACAGCCCCGCGCAGCGGACAAGGCCCGCCGCAGGCGCAACGGCGGGACAGCCGACAACGTGGTCCGCCCGAAATTCGCGCCCCCCGTGCAAGCACCCCGCATCCTCATCAGGCATCGTGTCCTTGACATCCGTCAGGAGGCGTACGAGGAGAGCGAAGACCCGTGGTGTCGGACCCACAGCGCGGCCAGCGCGGCCAGCGCGGCATGAATGGCAGCGGTGGCGGCAGTGGTGCCTCGGATCAGACCGGTCCCGAGGACCGCAAGCCCCAGTCGGACGAGGCCCACAGTGCCTTCACTCCGCCCCTGGGCGTGCCTTACCCGCCGCTTCCCGAGGACGAGCACCCCACCTCCGAGTTCGCGCTGCCCGCGGGGCTGCGCCCGGAGACGCCGGCCGAGCAGGAGGGCTCGGCCTTCACCCCGCCGAGCAGTACCACCGGCCAGACCCCACTGCCCGCTCCCGTGGGCGCCACGGCGATGAGTGTCGCCTTCACCCCGCCGCACGGCATACCGGCCGTCAGCCTCACCAAGGAAGCCCCTTGGCAGGACCGGATGCGGACCATGCTCCGGATGCCGGTCCACGAGCGCCCGGTCCCCGAGCGTCCGGAGCGCGGCGAGGAGGACACCGGCCCGGCCGTTCCCCGCGTACTCGACCTGACGCTCCGTATCGGCGAGATCCTGCTCGCCGGCGGTGAGGGCGCCGAGGACGTCGAGGCCGCGATGTTCGGTGTGGCGCACGCCTACGGGCTGGAGCGGGTCGAGCCGACCGTCACCTTCACCCTGCTGTCGATCTCCTATCAGCCGTCGCTGGTCGAGGACCCGGTCACCGCCAGCCGTACGGTGCGGCGCCGCGGCGTCGACTACAACCGGCTGTCCGCGGTCTTCCGGCTCGTCGACGACATCGCCTCCGAGGGCATCACCCTCGAAGAGGCCTACCGCGGCCTCGCCGAGATCCGCCGTAACCGCCACCCGTACCCGAGCTGGGCGCTGACGGTGGCCTCCGGGCTGCTGTCCGGTGCCGCCTCCATGCTGGTCGGCGGCGAGCTGCTGGTGTTCGTCGCGGCCGCGGTGGGCTCGATGCTCGGCGACCGGCTGGCCTGGCTCGCGTCCGCGCGCGGGCTGCCGGAGTTCTACCAGTTCGTGGTCGCCGCGATGCCGCCCGCCGCGGTGGGTGTCGCCTTCGGTCTGGCGCACGCCAGTGTGTCGGCGTCCGCGGTGATCACCGGTGGACTGTTCGCGCTGATCCCGGGGCGGGCGCTGGTCGCCGCCGTCCACGACGGGCTGACCGGCTACTACATCACCGCCGCCGCCCGTCTGCTGGAGGTCGGCTACCTCATCGTCGGCATCGTCGTCGGCGTCCTCAGCGTGCTCTACATCGGACTCCAGCTGAACCCCGGCCTGCGGCGGCTCAACCCCGAGGAGGCGCTGGGGGCGTACAACGAGCCGCTGGTCCAGATCACCGCGTCCATGCTGCTGGCGCTGGCGTTCTGTGTGCTGCTCCAGCAGGAGCGGCACACCGTGGCGTTTGCGACCCTGAACGGCGGCGTCGCCTGGGTCGTCTACGGCGCCCTGCACTACGTCGCCGAGATAAACCCGGTGCCCGCCACCGCGATCGCGGCCGGACTGGTCGGTCTCTTCGGTCAGTTGCTCTCCCGCTACCGCTATGCGTCGGCCCTGCCGTACGTCACCGCGGCCATCGGCCCGCTGCTGCCCGGTAGTGCCACGTACTTCGGGCTGCTCAACTTCGCTCAGGGCCACCTGCCGGAGGGCCTCACCTCCCTGGTGCAGGCCGCCTCGCTGGCGCTCGCCATCGCCGTGGGCGTCAACCTCGGTGCCGAAGTGGCCCGGCTGTTCCTGCGTGCCCCCGGGGTCGAGGAGGCCGGCGGACGCCGGGCCGCCAAGCGCACCCGCGGCTTCTGAGCGGTCGTGCCGGGGCCGCCGACCCGGCCCCGGCACGCACGAACGGGCGGCAACCCGACTGGGTGCCGCCCGTTCGCGTACGAAAATCAGCGCGCGCCGACCCGGGCGCCGCGGTCAGGGAAACCCCGCCGGGCGCTGGGCCGACGACGCTGCGTCAGTGCGCGCCGCCCTGCGCCTCAAGGCGCTTGAACGAGGCCTCGATCTCGGCCTCGGCCTCGGTGCGGCCGACCCAGTCGGCGCCCTCGACGGACTTACCGGGCTCCAGGTCCTTGTAGACCTCGAAGAAGTGCTGGATCTCCAGGCGGTCGAACTCCGACACGTGGTGGATGTCCCGCAGGTGCTCCACGCGCGGGTCGGACGCGGGCACGCACAGCAGCTTGTCGTCGCCGCCGGCCTCGTCCGTCATCCGGAACATGCCGATGGCGCGGCACTTGATGAGGCAACCGGGGAAGGTCGGCTCGTCCAGGATGACCAGCGCGTCCAGCGGGTCGCCGTCCTCGCCCAGGGTGTTCTCGACAAAGCCGTAGTCGGCCGGGTAGCTGGTCGAGGTGAAGAGTCGACGGTCCAGGCGGATCCGACCGGTCTCGTGGTCCACCTCGTACTTGTTCCGCGAACCCTTCGGGATCTCGATGGTGACGTCGAACTCCACGGGTGGCTCCTCCATGATCAACACATACGTCTGGTGATTAAGTGTCCCCCACGCAGGTGTGTGGTGGCGAAAGGGGCTGGTCCGAGGTGCCCGAGACCGGAAAGTGGCAGGTCAGATGGCAGTCGGCGGAACGGTCCGCGCGGGCGGCGACGCGCGCGGCGGTCCGGTCGGTGCAGACGGCCATCCATGCCACGCGGCAGACCTGGCAGGCCACACCCCGCCAGACCCAGCAGACCTGGCGGCTGACGGCGGTTTCCGCAGCTACCGGCCTCGCGGTCGCGATCGTCGCGGTGGCGGCGTCCGGGCCGTGGGACTCGGGTCAGCGTACGGCCGAGCGGGCGCAGGCGGCCGAGATGGACGGCGCCAGTGGCGAGCATCACGCTCCGGAGGCCCGGCCGGCGCCCAGCGCACCGCCCGTACTGCCCGCGCTCGGCGGCCGGGTGCCCGGTGCCGCGGGCCGTGGCGCGGCGCCCGCCCCCACTGACGCGGGACTGGCCGACGCGCTCGCGCCGCTGCTGAAGGACCCGGCGCTCGGCCCGCTGCGGACGGCTTCCGTCCTGGACGTGGCCGCCGGCCGGGAGGTCTTCGGCGAAGGCCAGGGCAAGGCCGCCACCCCCGCCTCCACCGTCAAGCTCGCCACCGCCGTCGCCGCGCTCTCCGCGCTCGGCCCCGACCACCGCATCGACACCACCGTCGTCCTGACCGGCAAGAACCGCCTCGTCCTGGTCGGCGGCGGCGACCCCACCCTCACCGCCCGCGCCCCGCGGCACGGCGCCGAGGAACAGCCCGCGAACCTGCGCACCCTCGCCGACGCCACCGCCCGCGCCCTCAGGAAGCGCCACCTCACCAAGATCAGCCTGGGCTATGACACCGCGGCCTACTCGGGCCCCGCCGAGCACCCCATCGGCCCGAACGAGAACATCGCCCCCGTCACCGCCCTGATGACCGACGAGGCCCGCCTCGACGACTCCGAGCACGGCACCGCCCCCCGCGACGCCGACCCCGCCCACACGGCGGCCCGCACCTTCGCCGATCTGCTCCACGACCGCGGTATCACCGTCGACGGCGACCCCGAGGGCGCCAAGGCCCCCAAGAAGGCCGCCAGGATCGCCGCCGTGCACTCCCTGCCGCTCTCCGCCTTCGTCGAGCGGATGCTCACCTACAGCGACAACGACATCGCCGAGGCACTGGCCCGTCAGACCGCCCTCGCCTCCCGGCAGCCGGCCAGCTTCGCCGGGGCCGGCAAGGCCGTCCGCACCGCCCTCCAGCGGGAGCACCTCCCGCTCTCCGGCGCCGTCTTCGAGGACGGCAGCGGCCTGGACCGCGACGACAAGGTCACCGCCGCCCTGCTCTCCCGCCTCCTGCTGCACGCCTCCTCGCCCGACCACCCGGCCCTGCGCCCCGTCGTCACCGGCCTCCCCGTCGCCGCCTTCACCGGCACCCTCAGCAACCGCTACCGCGGCCAGAGCGCGTACGGCGCCGGCGCCGTACGCGCCAAAACCGGCACCCTCACCGGCGTGAACACCCTCGCCGGCACCGTCGTCGACGCCGACGGCCGCCTCCTGACCTTCTCCTTCATGACCACCGGCACCACCGACCCCCAAGGCGCCCAGAACGCCCTGGACAAACTCGCCTCAGCAGTAGCCAACTGCGGCTGCCGCTAAGCCAGAAGACACACAAACCACCTACGCCCACCCCCACCGGCCTTCTTCCCACCCACCCCCAACGGGAGGTGACGGGCCGGAGGGGCAGGGGTGTGGGACGTAAAGCGAAGCAGTCCCACACCCCTGCCCCTCCGGCCCGTCACCGCACCCAACAGCCCCGCGCAGCGGACAAGGCCCGCCGCAGGCGCAACGGCGAGAAACCCCCACGGCGGGAAAGCCGAAAGCGTCGGCCCGAAGGCAAAGCGCAGCGCACCGCCCGCCGCAGGCGCAACGGTGGGAAAGCCGAAAACGTGGGAAGCCCACCAGTCGGCTACCCCGACGCCACGCCCCCACGTACGGTGAACCCATGACGAGCATCGGTGGAACCGAGATGGTCGACTGGAACCTCGCGGTCGCGACCGCGACCCGCTTCGTGCGGCCGGGCCCGGACGTGAGCCGGGACGAGGCGCGCGCGATCGTCGCCGAGCTGCGCAAGCACGCCAAGTCCTCCGAGGCGCATGTCCGGGCGTTCACGCGGATGGCACAGCCCGACGCGACGGGCGAGGAGCCGCATGACACGCCGGTCCTCGTCGTGGACCGGCCCGGCTGGATCAAGGCGAATGTCGCGGGGTTCCGGGCGGTGCTCAAGCCGCTGCTGGCCAAGATGGAGGACCGCCGCTCGACGGTCCCCGGGGGCGCGGTGCTCGGCGCGGTCGGCGGCAAGGTGACCGGCGTGGAGCTGGGCATGCTGCTGTCGTTCCTGGCGTCCCGGGTCCTCGGCCAGTACGAGACGTTCGCTCCGGCCTCCCGTGATCTGCCGGCCGCGGCGCAGGGCGGCCGGCTGCTGCTCGTCGCGCCGAACATCGTGCACGTGGAGCGCGAGCTCGAAGTGGCCCCGCACGACTTCCGGCTGTGGGTGTGCCTCCACGAGGAGACCCACCGCACCCAGTTCACCGCCGTCCCGTGGCTGCGGGACCACATCGAGGGCGAGATCCAGTCGTTCCTCGGTGAGACGGACATCGACCCGGGCGCCCTCCTGGAGCGGCTGCGTGAGGCCGCCCAGTCGCTGGCCGGTGCGAAGCCCGAGGGCGAGGAGGGCGAGGACGAGGGCCGCTCCCTCGTCGATCTCGTGCAGACGCCCGCGCAGCGCGAGATCCTCGGCCGGCTGACCGCGGTGATGTCCCTGCTGGAGGGGCATGCGGATTATGTGATGGACGGCGTGGGGCCCGATGTCGTGCCGTCGGTCGCGGAGATCCGGGAGAAGTTCCAAAAGCGCCGGGCCAGCGGCGCCGGGCGGCTGGACCAGGCGCTGCGCAAGCTGCTCGGCCTGGACGCCAAGCTGCGGCAGTACCGCGACGGCGAGCGGTTCGTCAGCGCGGTCGTCGAGGAGGTGGGCATGGAGGGCTTCAACCGGGTCTGGACGTCGCCGAACACTCTCCCGACCAAACAAGAGATCGCCAAACCGGCGGACTGGATCGCGCGGGTGCACCGCAAAGCGGACGGGGCACCGTAAGCGAATGGTGTGAGCTGGGCACGCCACGTGGCAGTAGAGCGCCCCTTCAATCACCCGTCTGAGGGACCGTTACCGAGGGATAGGCGTGCAATGCTCGGGGAACCGCTCGCCTCTGTCACCATCTAGGCACTCTGTGTGACGAAGTCGTCCACGGCTCGAGGCTCCCCAGCTGAACGATTGGAAACGGACATGGGTCCCCATCCAGCGGTCGCCGCGATACGCCTGGCGGTCCGCCGCGTACTCCACGACGTGCTCACCCACCACTGCGCGCAGGACCGGCACGAGCCCCCGCTCGTGCTCGTCGCGTGCTCCGGCGGCGCCGATTCCATGGCGCTCGCCTCCGCCCTCGCCTTCGAGGCCCCCAAGCTCGGGGTCCGCGCCGGGGGCGTGACCATCGACCACGGTCTCCAGGAGGGCTCGGACCTCCGCGCCGCCGAGGTCGCCCTGCGGCTGCGGGCCCTGGGGCTCGACCCCGTAGAGGCCGTCGCCGTCGACGTGGACGAACCGAACCGGGTGGCGCACGGCACCGGGTACCGCGGAAGCGGCGGCCGGCAGTCCGGCGGACCGGAAGCCGCCGCCCGGGACGCCCGCTACGCCGCCCTGGACGCCGCCGCCGAACGCCATGGCGCCACCGCGGTCCTCCTCGGCCACACCCGCGACGACCAGGCCGAGACGGTGCTGCTCGGCCTCGCCCGCGGCTCCGGGACCCGTTCGCTCTCCGGTATGGCCGCGACCAGCGGCCGGGACGGGCGCTATCGCAGGCCCTTCCTCGACGTGGACCGCCAGACCGCCCGTAAGGCCTGTCTGATCCAGGCGCTGCCCGTCTGGGACGACCCGCACAACGCCGACCCCGCCTACACCCGCTCACGGCTGCGCCACGAGGGCCTGCCCGCCCTGGAGAAGGCGCTCGGCAAGGGCGTTGTCGAGGCGCTGGCCCGTACCGCCCAGCTTTCCCGCGACGACGCCGACGCCCTGGACGCCTGGGCCGCCGACGCCGAGGGCTCGGTCCTCGACGACAGCGGCTCCCTCGACATCGCCGCCCTGTTCGCCCTGCCCCCCGCGGTGCGCCGCCGGGTGCTGCGCCGGGCGGTCATCGGCGCCGGTTCACCGGCCGGTTCGCTCTTCGCCCGCCACATCGAAGAAGTGGACCGGCTGATCACCGCCTGGCGGGGACAGGGGGCCATCAACCTCCCCGGGCGAGTGGGTGTGCGACGGCAGGGTGGCAGACTGGTCATTCGGCAGGGCTGAGCCGCAGACGCTGCCCCGCACCGAAGTCTCACGACTGACGCGAACACCGAACAGAGCGAGAGTGGCACGGGTGGACGACAAGGACATGGGTTCCGACCTTCAGTCGGTACTCATCAGCAAGGAAGAGATCGACGCGAAGCTGGCAGAGCTGGCCGCGAAGATCGACGCGGAGTACGCGGGCAAGGACCTGCTCATCGTCGGCGTGCTCAAGGGCGCCGTGATGGTGATGGCGGATCTGGCGCGCGCGCTGTCCACCCCCGTCACGATGGACTGGATGGCCGTGTCGTCGTACGGCGCGGGCACCCAGTCCTCCGGCGTGGTCCGCATCCTCAAGGACCTCGACACCGACATCAAGGGCAAGCACGTCCTGATCGTCGAGGACATCATCGACTCCGGTCTGACGCTGTCGTGGCTGCTGTCGAACCTCGGCTCGCGCGAGCCGGCCTCGCTGGAGGTCTGCACGCTGCTGCGCAAGCCGGACGCGGCGAAGGTCGCCATCGACGTGAAGTGGATCGGCTTCGACATCCCCAACGAATTCGTCGTGGGATACGGCCTCGACTTCGCGGAGAAGTACCGCAATCTGCCGTTCGTCGGTACCCTCGCGCCGCACGTCTACGGCGGCTGAGGGCGTCCCGCGCTCGTCCGGCCGCGGTGGCCGGGCGGGCCTCGGACCGTCCGCTGCGGCCCGGCGGGAACCCTTCGGGGCCTCCCGCCGTTGGAGCAGGGAGAGCGGAATCCCCGGCTGCATGTTCACCGTCGGCGCAGGCGCCGGGTGACAATGCTGGGGTACCGTCCGAAGGCAGTTCTTTTTCGGGCCAGTAATACACCGTACGCACGACCAGCCCTCCCAAGGGCGTTGTGCCTCACTGTGGCAGGAGGGACGGGGCCTCAACGGCTCCGTATGGATGGACGTGAAGCGATACTTCCGTGGGCCGGTCATGTGGATCGTGCTGGCCGTCCTCGCCGTGGTCGTGTTGATGCAGGTCGTCGGCTCGTCCGGCGGCTACAAGACGGTGGACACCGGTCAGGTCGTCAAGGCGATCGCTGACAACAAGGTGAAATCCGCCGAGCTGACGACCGGTGACGAGAACAAGATCAAGATTGAGCTGTCGGGCTCCAACAAGGTTGAGGGCTCGAACAAGCTCCAGGCGAGCTACATCGGCGACCAGGGCGTCGACGTGGCCAAGAACCTTCAGGCCAAGTACCAGACCGGCGAGATCAAGGACGGGTACACCGTCTCCCCGTCGAAGCAGAACCCGTTCGTCGGTGTGCTGCTCTCGCTGCTCCCCTTCGTCCTCATCGTGGTCGTCTTCCTGTTCCTGATGAATCAGATGCAGGGCGGCGGCTCCCGGGTGATGAACTTCGGGAAGTCCAAGGCGAAGCTGATCACCAAGGACACCCCCAAGACGACCTTCACGGACGTCGCGGGGTCGGACGAGGCCGTCGAGGAGCTCCACGAGATCAAGGAGTTCCTCCAGGAGCCGGCGAAGTTCCAGGCCGTCGGCGCCAAGATCCCGAAGGGTGTGCTGCTGTACGGCCCGCCCGGAACGGGTAAGACGCTGCTGGCGCGTGCCGTCGCCGGCGAGGCGGGCGTCCCGTTCTACTCGATCTCCGGTTCCGACTTCGTCGAGATGTTCGTCGGTGTCGGTGCCTCCCGGGTCCGTGACCTCTTCGAGCAGGCCAAGGCGAACGCCCCGGCGATCGTCTTCGTCGACGAGATCGACGCCGTCGGCCGGCACCGCGGTGCGGGCCTGGGCGGTGGCCACGACGAGCGTGAGCAGACCCTCAACCAGCTCCTGGTCGAGATGGACGGCTTCGACGTCAAGGGCGGCGTGATCCTGATCGCCGCCACGAACCGCCCGGACATCCTCGACCCGGCGCTGCTGCGTCCCGGCCGTTTCGACCGGCAGATCGCCGTCGACCGTCCGGACCTCCAGGGCCGTCTGGAGATCCTCAAGGTTCACCAGAAGGGCAAGCCGGTCGCCCAGGACGTCGACCTCAAGGCCGTCGCCAAGCGCACCCCCGGCTTCACCGGTGCTGATCTGTCGAACGTCCTGAACGAGGCCGCGCTGCTGACGGCCCGGAGCGACGAGAAGCTGATCAGCAACCACTTCCTGGACGAGGCGATCGACCGCGTCGTGGCCGGCCCGCAGAAGCGGACCCGGATCATGTCCGAGAAGGAGAAGAAGATCACCGCGTACCACGAGGGCGGACACGCCCTGGTCGCGGCGGCCTCACCGAACTCCGACCCGGTCCACAAGATCACGATCCTGTCCCGCGGCCGGGCCCTGGGCTACACCATGGTCCTGCCCGACGAGGACAAGTACTCCACCACCCGCAACGAGATGCTCGACCAGCTGGCGTACATGCTGGGCGGCCGCGCGGCGGAGGAGCTGGTCTTCCACGACCCGACCACGGGCGCCGCGAACGACATCGAGAAGGCCACCGCCACGGCCCGCGCGATGGTCACGCAGTACGGCATGACCGAGCGGCTCGGTGCGATCAAGTTCGGCACCGACAACTCCGAGCCCTTCCTGGGCCGTGAGATGGGTCACCAGCGCGACTACTCGGAAGAGGTCGCCGCGCTGGTCGATGAGGAAGTCAAGAAGCTCATCGAGACCGCGCACAACGAGGCGTGGGAGATCCTGGTCGAGAACCGCGATGTGCTCGACAACCTCGTGCTGACGCTCCTGGAGAAGGAGACGCTCAACAAGGAGGAGATCGCCGATCTCTTCAAGCACGTGGTCAAGCGCCCGGCCCGCCCGGCGTGGACCGGCTCGTCGCGCCGTACGCCCTCCAGCCGCCCGCCGGTGCTGTCGCCGAAGGAGCTGGCCCCGGCCAACGGCGCGGTGACCACGACCGCCACCGTCTCCACGGAGAAGAAGGCGGAAGCACCCGAGGAGCAGCGTCCCGAGAGCTGATCCCGCGGGCCTTCAGGGGCCCCGGAATAAATGCCGCGCCCCCCAGGTTTAGCCTGGGGGGCGCGGCATTCCGTGTTTCCACCGCGATTCGAGCGGGCGCAGAAGGAACGAGGCACCACATGACGGACCCTGTGACGCTGGACGTCGGCGGCAAGATCGGCACTTTCGACGAGAAGCGTGCCGAGAACGCCGTACGCGAGCTGCTCATCGCGGTGGGCGAGGACCCGGACCGTGAGGGGCTGCTGGAGACGCCGGCGCGGGTGGCACGGGCGTACCGGGAGATCTTCGCCGGGCTGTGGCAGAAGCCGGAAGACGTGCTGACGACCACCTTCGACCTGGGCCACGACGAGATGGTGCTGGTCAAGGACATCGAAGTGGTCTCCAGCTGTGAGCACCACCTGGTCCCGTTCGTCGGGGTGGCCCATGTCGGCTACATCCCGTCCACCGACGGCAAGATCACCGGCCTGTCCAAGCTGGCCCGGCTGGTCGATGTGTTCGCCCGGCGCCCGCAGGTCCAGGAGCGGCTGACCACGCAGATCGCGGACTCCCTGATGCAGATCCTGGAGCCGCGCGGCGTGATCGTCGTCATCGAGTGCGAGCACATGTGCATGACCATGCGCGGGGTGCGCAAGCCGGGTGCCAAGACGACGACCTCGGCCGTGCGCGGCCAGCTGCGGGACGCCGCCACGCGCGCCGAGGCGATGAGCCTGATACTCGCCCGCTGAGGTCGCGGGCCCCGGGCCCGTAGGGCCGCCCCGTCGCGCGTCTCCCATACGGCCGGCGGCACAGACAACAGGACGGCCGGGCCCCTCGCAGGAGGGACCCGGCCGTCGCCGGTGCCGGGGGCGCCGAGGCGCCGGCCCGTCAGGCCCTGAGGTGGTTGCCCAGCCACTCCAGGGCGGCGGGGATCTCGCGGCGCCAGGTGTTGAAGTTGTGGCCGCCGCTGTCGAGGATGATCGACGAGACCCGGCTCGGCGACTTCGTCTGCTCGATGAACCGCAGCGTCTGCTGGTAATTCCCCTCGCCCTGCTTGCTGCTGGTGACCAGCAGGTTCACCGGGGGCGCGGGCAGGTGCCGCTGACGCCACAGCAGATTGTTCTCGCGCTCCAGCTGCCGGTTGCCGCCGAAGAGGTCGCCGGTGGTGGCGTCCCGCGGGGCCTTGTAGGCGCCGGAGAGGGCGACGGCGCTGGAGTACGCCTCGGGGTGGCGCATGGTCATCTTCAGCGCGCAGTAGCCGCCGGTGGAGTCACCCACGACACCCCAGCTCTTGGCCTCGCTGCCTATTCGGTAGTGCTCGGAGATATCTGCGCGCAGGTCCTTTGTGAAGAAGGTCTCGGTCTGCGGGCCGTTCGGTATGTCCATGCACTCCGTGTCGCGCGGCGGTGCGACGGTCGGGCGCATCATGACCAGGACGGTCGGCCGCATCTTCTGCTTCTTGAGCAGGTCGTGCTGGGTCTGCGGGAAATGCAGCTTTTTGTAGAGCGCCTCGGCGGTGCCCGGGTAGCCGGTGAGCACCAGGGCCGCCGGGAATTTCTTCTGGGCGTATTTCTTCTGGAAGTACTGCGGCGGCAGATAGACATACGCCGGGCTGGCGATCTGCGAGTGTTCGCCGCGGACCAGCACCTTGTCGATCCGGCCGCCGGTCGCCGGCCGGGAGCCGTTCTGTACGCTGACCCGCTCGGTTCCCAGCATCCGCAGCTTGGTGCCGCCCGGCCCGGTCTGGTAGTCGGTCACCACGCCCGGCTCCTGCTCCTGGCCCAAGAGGTCGGCCCAGGACGCGTAGAAACCGAAGGAATTGTTGGCGTACAGGCCGATCGCGGCGAAAAGGGAGAGCTGTGTCGCCACCAGGAGCCCGATACGCCCGAGCACCGTGCGCCAGTTCCCCTGGGAGAGGCGCGGCCAGAGCCAAATGGTGAGGACGAACAGTGCCACCGCGACGAGGACGGCAAGAAGCAGCACTTTCTGACTGGTGAGACCCATGTGGTGCTTTCTTCCGGGCGGCCGGGCCATCCGTACCGCTAGTGGAACCCCGAGCCCTGAAACGCCGTCATACAGGGCGCAAAAAGTCCAGATGCTGCGACAAGGCTCGCACGTTCTCTCGACCGGGGCGACGGGAAAGTGATGTCTGACAGGCTAGATGGCGAAAAGTCGGAGACGGTTGCGTGGCGTGGACCACGCTGGCTCCGTGGACCGCGGCCCGAAGCGGTGCCGCGGATCGTCGGTACGGCCGGCGTGGTCGTCGGCCTGCTGAACCTGGCGGCGGGGGTGTTCCCGCGGTTCCGGCACAGCCGGATGCACGCCCTGGCGGAGGTGCTGCCGGGCGCGGTGAGCCCGCTGGCGGCCGCCGCCTCCATCGTCGTCGGCATCCTGCTGCTCCTACTGGCCCACGGGCTCAAGCGGCGTAAGCGGCGGGCCTGGGGAGCGGCCGTGGCGCTGCTGCCGGTGGGGATCGCCGCCCAGCTGGTCTACCGGCACTCCGTGTTCGGGGCGGTGCTCTCGCTGGCGCTCCTGGTGTTCCTGGTGTGGCACCGGCGGGAGTTCGCGGCCCTGCCCGACCCGCGCAGCCGCTGGAAGGCGCTGGCCAACCTCGTCGTCCTCGGCGGGGTCAGCTTCGGCATCGGCCTGGTCATCGTCAGCTCGCACCCCCACAAGACCATCGGCTCGCCCTCCCTCTGGGAGCGCGCCGAGCACGTCCTGTGGGGCCTGTTCGGCTTCGAGGGCCCGGTCGCCTACACCCACCACGTCGACTACACCGTCGGCTACTCGCTCGGCGCACTCGGCCTGCTGACCGTCGCCACCACCGCCTACCTCGCCTTCCGCCCCGAGCACCCGGCGGCCCGGCTGACCGACGAGGACGAGCAGCAGCTGCGCGCCCTGCTCGACCGGCACGGCGCCCGGGACTCGCTCGGCTACTTCGCGCTGCGCCGCGACAAGGGCGCGGTCTTCTCCCCGACCGGCAAGGCCGCGGTCTGCTACCGGGTGATCTCCGGGGTGATGCTCGCCAGCGGCGACCCGATCGGCGATGTGGAGGCCTGGCCGGGCGCCATAGAGCGCTTCATGGAGGAGGCGAAGGCGCACTCCTGGACCCCGGCGGTCACCGGTTGCAGCGAGACCGGCGGCCAGGTGTGGACCCGGGAGACCGGCATGGACGCGCTGGAGCTCGGCGACGAGGCGATCGTGGACGTCGCCGACTTCACCCTCACCGGCCGCGCGATGCGCAACGTACGACAGATGGTCAAGCGCATCGAGCGCAACGGCTACGAGACGCGGGTGCGGCGGGTGCGCGACCTGGCGCCGGACGAGCTGGCGCAGCTCCAGAAGGCCGCGGACGCCTGGCGGGACACCGACACCGAGCGCGGCTTCTCCATGGCGCTGGGCCGGATCGACGCGGTGGCCGACGGTGACGCGGTGATCGCCACCGCGCATCTGAAACCGGCCGAGGGCGAGGAGCCCGGCCCGTACGGCGACCTCAAGGCGATGCAGCACTTCGTGCCGTGGGGCGACAGCGGGATCTCCCTGGAGCTGATGCGGCGCGACCGCAGCGCCGACCCCGGGATGAACGAGCTGCTGATCGTCGCCGCGCTGCAGGCCGCCCCGGACCTCAAGATCAAGCAGGTCTCGCTGAACTTCGCGGTCTTCCGCTCCTCTCTGGAGCGCGGCGAGAAGCTCGGCGCCGGGCCGGTCATCCGGGTCTGGCGCGGGATGCTGATCTTCCTGTCCCGCTGGTACCAGATCGAGTCGCTGTACAAGTTCAACGACAAGTTCCGGCCGCGCTGGGAGCCCCGCTTCGTGGTCTTCCGCAACAGCCGCGACATCCCCCGGATCGGCCTGGCGGCGCTCCAGGCCGAGGGCTATCTGGAGTTGAGCCTGCCGCGCGTACTGCGGCGCCGGAAGACCGTCGAGCCGCGGCCGTGCGCCCATGTGCCGCGGCCGGCCACCGCGCCGGAAGCGGTCGAGCGGGCGGCCTGACCAAGGCCCCGCCGGCCGGTCGGCCGGGCCCTCCCGGAGGGCCTCCGACGGGCCGGCGCCCCTGAAGTCCCCGCATGCGGCGGCCGCAATCCGGCCGGTCGGCACACGGCCTACGCTGGTGCCATGAGTACCTTGCGTGGCCGGGTGGCCGGACTGCCGGACTGGGAACGCTGCGCGGTGATGGGCGTCGTCAATGTGACGCCCGATTCGTTCTCCGACGGCGGTGACTGGTTCGATACCGAACTCGCCGTCAAACACGGTCTCGACCTGGTGGCACAGGGCGCCGACATGGTGGACGTGGGCGGCGAGTCGACCCGGCCGGGCGCGGCGCGGGTGGACGAGGCCGAGGAGCTGCGCCGGGTCGTTCCGGTCGTCCGGGAACTGGCCGCGGCCGGTGTCGTGGTCTCCGTGGACACCATGCGGGCCGCGGTCGCCGAGCAGGCCGTGGCGGCCGGGGCGCGGCTGGTCAACGACGTCAGCGGGGGCGCCGCCGACCCGGCGATGGTGCCGGTGGTGGCCGCCCATCAGGTCCCGTTCGTCGTGATGCACTGGCGCGGCCAGTCCATCGACATGAACAACCGTGCCGTCTACGGGGACGTGGTCGCCGAGGTCGTGGACGAGCTCGGGCAGAGCATGGAGCGTGCGGTGTCCGGCGGTATCGACCCGGACCGGATCGTGATCGACCCCGGCCTGGGCTTCGCGAAGGAGGCCGGGCACGATCTCGCGCTGGTCGCCCAGCTGGCGCGGCTGCGGGCGCTGGGCCGCCCGCTGCTGGTGGCGGCATCGAGGAAACGGTTCCTGGGCAGGGTGCTGGCAGGTGGCGAGGGAGCCGCCCCACCGCCGGCCCGGGAGCGGGATGCCGCGACGGCGGCGGTGTCGGCGATCGTGGCGCGAGAGGGGGCCTGGGCGGTGCGGGTGCACGAGGTCAGGGCGAGCGCGGACGCGGTACGGGTGGCCCGTGCCGTGGAGAGCGCGGCAGCGTCCGGCAGTAGTGAAGCGAGCGGGACGACGGCGAACACGACGGGAACGGTGTGAGCGGCTTGGGCCCGCAGACGGACATCGAACTGGTCGAGCAGGCGAACACCACCCTGTACGAGACCATCGAGCGCGGTGATCACGAGGCGCTGTCCGGACTGTGGCTGGACGGCCAGGTGAGTGTGGTCCACCCCGGGTGGCCGGTGTTGCGGGGGCGCGGCGAGGTGCTGCGCTCGTACGCCCTGATCATGGCGAACACCGAGTACATCCAGTTCTTCCTCACGGACGTGGAGATCGACGTCGTCGGGGACACCGCCCTGGTGACCTGTACCGAGAACATCCTCAGCGGCGGGCCCGCCGAGGACGACGGCTCGGTGGGGCCGCTGATCGGCCAGCTGGTCGTGGCGACCAATGTCTTCCGGCGTACGGAGGACGGCTGGCGGGTGTGGTCGCACCACGGCTCGCCGGTGCTGGCGGACCGCGACGACGAGGACGAGGACGACGAGGGCGGGGGACCCGGCGAGGGCGGCGAGGAGGCCCTCTGAGCGCCTTCCCGGGAGCCGGGGGCCCTGGCCGGGCGGGAGCCTGGGATCGCGACGGGCGGCCCCCTCGCGGGCCGGTGTGAGCCTTGCCATGGACCCCCGCCCTTGCGTCCGGGGTGAGGGCCTGCGCGGCCGTCGGAGGCGGGCGTCAGCCATCCGGCGGAGGGCGCACCCGTTCGAGCCAAGTGCGGCACGGGTAGGGGTGGGGCGTGGGCAGGGGGGTAAGAGGGCCGCGCGGACGATCTCCCGGCCCGCTGGCTGTTGCCCCGCCAGGCAGCGCTTAGCAGCAGGACGGGGTCTTGTCCATAGCCCCCGTGGGCGAGGACTGCCGGTACTCGAAGGTAGATTCGACGGCGGGGCAGTGTTGCCGGATCGCTCCGGCGGCTGCCCGGAATCCGACGAACAGTGGCGCCAGAGGTGCCGTGGACCAGTGGGAGTGATTCGCGTGGATCGTGTCGCGCTGCGTGGGCTGAAGGCCCGAGGTCACCACGGGGTGTTTCCCCGGGAGCGCGAGGAGGGCCAGACCTTCATCGTCGACGTGGTGCTCGGTCTGGACACCCGCCAGGCCGCGGCGAGCGACGATCTCGCGAAGACCGTGCACTACGGCGTCGTGGCCGAGGAGGTGGTGGCCGTCGTCCAGGGCGAGCCCGTCGACCTCATCGAGACCCTGGCTGAGCGCATCGCCGAGCAGTGCCTCAAGCACGAGGGCGTGCAGGAGGTGGAGGTGGTGGTGCACAAGCCCGACGCGCCGATCACCGTCCCCTTCGACGACGTGACCATCACCATCACTCGGAGCCGAGTATGAAGCCCACCCGCCACCCGATCACCACTCCGCACGGGGCCGCCGCCGGGCATCCCGGTATGGGTGACCCGACCGTGCAGCCGGTGCCCGCCTCCGTTGTGGAGCAGGTGGACGCCGCCGATGTGACGCTCTCCAACCCCAAACGCGCCGTGATCTCCCTCGGCAGCAATCTCGGCAACCGCCTGGAGACCCTCCAGGGCGCCGTCGACGCGCTGGAGGACACCCCCGGGCTGCGGGTCAAGGCGGTCTCCCCGGTCTACGAGACCGTGCCGTGGGGCGTGGACCCCGGCTCCCAGCCGTCGTACTTCAACGCCGTGGTGCTGATCAAGACGACGCTGCCGCCGTCCTCCCTCCTGGAGCGCGGGCAGGCGATCGAGGAGGCCTTCGAGCGGGTCCGCGACGAGCGCTGGGGCCCGCGCACCATCGACGTCGACATCCTGGCCTATCAGGACGTGGTCTCCGACGACCCGCGGCTGACGCTGCCGCACCCGCGCGCCCATGAGCGGGCGTTCGTGCTGGTGCCGTGGCACGACATCGACCCCGAGGCCGTGGTCCCCGGGCGCGGTGCGGTGTCCGAACTGCTGTCCGCGGTGGGCGCCGACGGCGTGGAACCGCGGGCGGACCTGGAACTGCGGCTGCCGGAGTAGTCGTTAAGGTTGCGGGTCGGCTCTCTGCGGGATGCATCCGTACGGACCCGACGAGGCGGCCAGGACGACAAGGACGGCCGTGACGGCAGGGAAGGTCATGACGGCGCGAGGGGCGATCGCTCGGTGAAGCAGCTACATATCAAGGTGCTGGTCGGGCTGTTTCTGGCGGCCGGGGTGCTGGCCTGGGGCGGCGCCCGGCTGTGGGATTCGTTCGGCACCCTGCCCAGCGTTCCGGTGGCCGCCCCGATCGTGCTGGGACTGATCGCCGCGGTGCTCGCCGCCACCGGGTTCTCGTTCCGCTCGCGGCTGCGCGCCCAGCGCGAGCGCCGGCCGGACGCCAAGGGCGTCGAGCCGCTGGTGGCCGCCCGTGCGGTGGTCTTCGGGCAGGCCAGCGCGCTGGTGGCGGCACTGGTCGCGGGGCTGTACGGCGGTGTCGGCGTCTTCCTGCTGACCGCCGGGCTCGATGTCGCGCCGCGCCGGGACCAGGCGATCTACGCCGGGCTGTCGGTGCTCGCCGGGGCTGCGGTGATCGCCGCGGCGATCTTCCTGGAGCGGGTGTGCAAGCTGCCCGACGACGACGGCAACGGGAACGGCGGGGTCGACGCGGCGGTGTGACGCCGGGCGGGGCCGGGGGCGCCCCGGATACCGCACGCGGGTGCAGACCCCGGCCCATCGCGAGCCGTATGAACCGGCCCTGGAGAAGGGTCAGGTCGATGTCCTTCCGGAATACGCCTCCACCCTCGCCGAATTCCGCAACGCGAAGAAGACGCTGTTCAGGTTGATCAGCAAGGTCGGTGGCGAACGACTCAAGTCCGCGGATGTCGCGCAGGCTTATGCGGAGTGCGGGAATCTGGTGAAGAAGTAACCAGCGTGAAACGGATCGGCGTGCGCGCCCCCATAGGTCCCGCACGCACGGTAAGTTTCTGGCCATGCCACGAGGACGCCACCGCCAATCACCACCCCTCCACCGGCTGCTTCCTCCCGCGACGGTCGCCGGTGCGTCACTCGCCTGCGCCGCGGGCGCGTGGTTTGTCGGCGACGATCTGGTGCAACGGGTGCTCGCCGCGGGCGCGGCCGCCGCCGCACTGACCGGCGCCGTCCTTCTGCGGACCTGGGACCGTACGGCCGGCCGGCAGGTCGCCGAACTCAACCGCGCCCGGGTGCGCGACGAGTGGCGTACCGAGGAGCGGATAGCCGAGCTCGAAACGGACGTCGAGGAATCCCGCGAGATCCGGGCCGGCCTGGAGGCCAAACTGCGCGCCAAGCGCGCGGAGTTGGCCCGGCTGCGCAGCGAACACGCCGATCTGCTCCGCCGATACGCCACCGCCGAGACCGAGCGGGCCAGCGCCCTGGAGGGCCGCCGGCTGCTCGCCATTGAGGCCGCCGCCCCCGCCAAGGCCCTGCCGGCCGTCGCCGGTCTCTCCCTGGCGCTGCACGCGTCCCCCAAGCTCGCGACCCCGCACCCCAGTTCCCCCCTGCGCTCGGACAAGGGCGACGGTCCCGCGCAGGGCGGAGCGCCGCGTACGGGGGCGGCCACCGTCCCGGCCCGGCGCGCGCCCGCCACGACCCCGGACCGCCCGGCCCCCGCCACCTTCGCGCAGGCCGACCAGGCGCTGCGCCGGCTGGCGCGCAACGCCGCCCGGCAGCGCGCCGCACAGAAGGCCGCGCAGCTGTCGAAGAACGGTGCCGGGGCAGCCCGCTCCGGACCGCCCGCCCCCCGTGACGGGGGCGGCCAGGACGGTGAGAAGGGCCGGGGGAAGACCTCGGCGGCAGCCGCACCGCGCACGGGCGAGGCCGGTCCCGCCCGTACGGCCACCGCCGCCGGACCCGCGCTCCGCCCGGTGCCGGCCACCGCCGCTGCCATCGCCCCGTCCCGCCCCGCCGCGTCCCGTGCGACGGGCGGCTTCGACTTCTTCGGCAACGCGACCGACGCAGGACCCCAGCAGCTGACCGCCCCGCTGGAGGAGGATCTGGCGGACGTCGTCGGCGAAGAGGCCCTCGCCGAACAGTCCGCCCGCACGCAGCCCGCGGAGCCCGCCGCGGCGGAGGACACGCAGACCGACGGGGCGACGACCACCGGCAGCGGCGAGGTCATCGACCTGACCGCCCACGACGAAACCGAACAACTCGACCTCGCCCCCCTGCGCACCGCCATCTCCTGACCCGACCACACAGGTCGACCGCACAGCGGCCCCGACGTCACCCGGCCCCGGAGCGTTCCGAAGCTCCGGGGCCGGACCGTTTTCCGGGGGCTGTCGCGTGGGGTGGCGGCGGCTCGCTGTCCACAGGGTGTGGATGGCCTGCGTGCGAGCGGGAAGACCGCGTGCTAGACCTTGCGGCGTTCCGGTGCGAACGGGGTGCCGCTCGCCAGTCCCCGCCACCCGATGGCGAGCGCCTCGCCCAGGAAGCTGACGCCGATGGCGAGTTGGACGGGGCGGGCGTACTCATGCATCCCCATTCTCGCCGCCAGCAGGCCGAAACCGGCCATGGCGAGCAGGGAGAGCAGGGCGACGAGGAAGGTACGGCCCGTATAGCGCTGCCACAGGACGCCGTCCCGGGCGGACAGTTGGACGGTGGCGCCCCGGAGCGCACCGAGCGCACCGCCGAGGAGGGCGCCGGCGGTGGTCCAGGTGATATCGGTGCCGGTCACGCCCTCGGTCCTGGCCAGGGTGAAGACGCCGATGGTGATGAGGACGGCCGGTGGTGCGAACAGCTCGCGGGCGTTGACCGCTTCGCCCCGTAGTCGCTTGATGATCACGGCGATGACGCCGACAAGGATGAGCGCGGTCAGCAGCCAGCCATTCATGGGTCCCCCTGGGTGTGTGGTGCGACGGGGCGGGCGTACGGGCACGCCGGCGCGGCGGCCGAGCGGCAGCATTATTTAGCTCACTCGTGCCAAAAAATAATTTAGCCCGGGCGTGCCACAATCGCAATATGCCGAAGATCGTCGATCCCGGGGCCCGCCGCCGGGCCGTTGCCGAGGCCGTGCTCCGCGTGGTGCAGCGGGAAGGGGTGGAGGGCGCGTCGCTCCGCAACGTCGCCGAGGAGGCGGGGCTGGCCGTCGGATCGGTCCGCCACTACTTCGCCGGCCACGACGAAGTGCTGATCTTCGCGATGACGGAGCTGAGTGCCCGTATCGAGGGCCGTGTGCGGATCCATGCGGAGCGGTTGCTCGACCCCGGGGCGGCCGGCGAACACCGGGCCCGTGCGGAGGAGTTGCTCAGCGAATTCCTGCCGCTGGACGAGGAGCGGCGGGAGGAGGCCATGCTCTGGCAGGCGTTCACGACCGCGGCCCGTACGCGGCCCGTCCTGCGGCCGCATGCGGTCGAGCTGGAAGCCGGTATGCGGGACCTGGTGAAGCGGGTGCTGCGCGGCGCTCAGGAGGCGGGCAGCCTGTTGGACGACCTGGATCCGGAACTGGAGACGCTACGGCTCTCAGCCCTGCTCGACGGCCTCACGCTCCAGGCGACGCTGGAACCGGAACGCATCACACCGGAAACCCTCCGGAACGTCCTGCGCCGCCATCTGCGGACCCTCCGCAAGGAGGCATAGCGAGCGCGCCGCCCGCCTACTTGTCGATATCCCCGACCACGAAGAACAGCGAGCCGAGGATGGCGACCATGTCGGCGACCAGGGTGCCGGGGAGGAGTTCCACCAGGGCCTGGATGTTGTTGAAGGACGCCGAGCGCAGCTTGAGGCGGTAGGGGGTCTTGTCGCCCTTGGAGACGAGGTAGTAGCCGTTGATGCCGAGGGGGTTCTCGGTCCAGGCGTAGGTCGCGCCCTCGGGGGCCTTGAGGACCTTGGGGAGCCGCTGGTTGACGGGGCCCGGCGGCAGCTCCGCGATGCGGTCCAGGCAGGCGTCGGCCAGGTCGAGCGCATTGTGGCTCTGCGCCAGCAGGCACTCGAAGCGGGCCAGGCAGTCGCCCTCCTGGCGGGTGACGACCTCAAGGGTGGACCCGAGCTCCCCGTATGCCAGATACGGCTCGTCGCGCCGCAGGTCGAAGTCGACTCCGGAGGCGCGGGCGATCGGCCCGGACACCCCGTACGCATGCACGGTCTCCGGCGCGAGTACACCGACGCCGCGGGTACGGCCGCGGAAGATCTCGTTGCCAAGAACCAGGTTGTCGTAGACGTCCATCCGGGAGCGCACATCGGCCACCGCCTCCCGGACCCGGCCGAGCCAGCCGGCCGGCAGGTCCTCCTTGAGGCCGCCGACGCGGTTGAACATGTAGTGCATCCGGCCGCCGGAGATCTCCTCCATGACGGTCTGGAGTTCCTCCCGCTCGCGGAAGGCGTGGAAGACGGGGGTGATGCCGCCCAGCTCCAGAGGGTACGAGCCGAGGAACATCAGATGGTTCAGCACGCGGTTCAGTTCGGCGAGCAGGGTCCGCGTCCAGACGGCACGCTCGGGCACCTCCATGCCCAGCATCCGCTCGACGGCCATCACCACGCCCAGCTCGTTGGAGAACGCCGACAGCCAGTCGTGCCGGTTGGCGAGCATGATGATCTGGCGGTAGTCGCGCGCCTCGAAGAGCTTCTCGGCGCCGCGGTGCATATAGCCGATCACCGGCTCGGCGTGCTGGATGCGCTCGCCGTCCAGGACGAGGCGCAGCCGCAGCACGCCATGCGTCGAGGGATGCTGCGGGCCGATGTTCAGCACCATGTCGGTGCTCTCCGCCGCGCCGCCGATGCCGACCGTCGTCTCCGTCATGGGAACAGTCTTGCAGGACGCCCGCCGGGCGGAAGCCATGGCCCTCAGGCGTCCCACCCCTTGAGCAGCCCCGCGCATTCCCCGCCCACCGGCTCCATGAGCCAGCCGAAACCGCCCAGGCCCGCCGGGTCCGTCAGCTCCGCCGCCGCGCCGGCCGCGCTGAGGGCCCGTACGTACCCGGACGGGTCGGTGGCGGCCAGGGTGAGCGGCGGGCGGCGGCCGGCCACCCCCAGGGCGTGCAGCGCCGCGCGCTGGGTCAGCCGCTCCGCCGACGGCCCGGCGCAGGCGTCCAGCGCCACATGTGCCGTGATGTCGCAGCTGCCGTCCGGTACGGGCGGCACCTCGCGGCCGTCGCGGAAACCGGTGAGGGTGCCGAACAGCGGGCGGTCGCCCCGTTCGTGCGCGTAGTCGGCGGCGACGGCCAGTCCGGCGCGCAGCGTACGGACGGCCCGTGCCCAGGCCTCGTCCCTGGGGCGGCCGATCTCGGCGCGCAGCCCGGGGGAGCCGCCACCGGCGGCGTCGGCAGTGAGGGGCGGTGCCCACCAGCGGCGGAGCCAGTCCGCGTCCGCGCCGTCCACCGGCTCGCCCAGCCGCTCCGTGCCGTCGGCGCGGACGAGCACCCGGCGCGGCACACCGTCCTCATCCGTCTCGACGACCTCGACCGGCACATTGTCGAGCCATTCGTTCGCGAACAGCAGCCCGGTGACCGCACCCGGCGCGGGCAGCTCGCCCCGCCAGTCGATCCGCGGATCGAGCCCCCGGGGGCGCGCGGCGCGCTCGACGGCGTACGGGCGCACCCGCGCGGACACGTCCGCGGGCAGCGCGGCCAGCACGCCCGTGAGCAGCTCGCCGCGCCCCGCGCCCACGTCGACCAGCGCCAGCTCGTCCGGCCGGCCGAGCGCGGTGTCGACGCGGCACAGGAGCGTGGCGACGGCGCCCGCGTAGAGCGGCGAGGCATGTACGGAGGTGCGGAAGTGGCCGGCCGGGCCGGGGCCGCCGGGCCGGGTGTAGAAGCCGTCGTCCGGGCCGTACAGCGCCCGCTCCGTGGCCTCGCGCCACCCGCACCACTCGTTCGTCATCTGCCCCACGGTACGGGCGGGCCCCGGCCGGACGGGCGGCACGAGGTGCCGCCCGTCCAGCGGTCCGCCACATTTGATGCAGAGGGCCTCCACCTTGGGGAGTAGGCACGGCGCCCAGGATCGCTCGCTCGGTTGACTCGTACACGTATCCAGAGTGCCTACGCTGGGTTACGTGCAGCGCCTCTATGACTTCCTCCGCAGGCACCCGACAGGGGTGGACACCTTCTGGGCCGTCCTCCTCTTCGGGTTCACCAGCCTGTGGGTCGTGTTCCAGCTCTCCGGCGGCCAGCGGCCCGTCGCCGCGATCTTCACGATCGGCCTGTGCCTGGTCGTCGCGCTGCGCCGCAAGGCCCCGGTGAAGATGCTGCTGCTGACGGCCGCCATCGGCGTCGGCCAACTGGCCTTCGGCATCGAGGCCAACCTCGGCGACGCCGCGATGTTCGTGATCACCTACACCGTCGCGTCCGGGCCCACGGTCCCCCGCTGGGCCTCCCGCTGTGCGCTCGTCGGCGCCATATTCGGCCCCGCGCTCTCCTTCTGGCGCTTCGGGGATTCCGTCGGCGGCCAGCGGGTGGGGGCGAACTTGTTCGTCACCGTGCTGCTCACCGTGCCCTTCGTGCTGGCCTGGGTGCTCGGCGACTCGATGCGCACCCGCCGCGCCTACTGGGCCCAGCTGGAGGAGCGGGCCGCCCGCCTGGAGAAGGAGCGCGAGGCACAGGCCCGGATCGCGGTCGCGGCCGAGCGCGCCCGTATCGCCCGCGAACTGCACGATGTCGTCGCCCACAACGTCTCGGTGATGGTCGTCCAGGCCGACGGCGCCGCCTATGTGCTCGACGCCGCCCCCGAACAGACCCGGAAGGCCCTGGAGACGATCTCCGGCACGGGCCGCCAGGCGCTGGCCGAAATGCGCCGCCTGCTGGGTGTCCTCCGCACCGGCGAACAGCCCGAGAGCGGCGAATACGTTCCCCAGCCGGGCGTCGAGCAGCTCACCGACCTCATCGACCAGGTGCGCAGCGCGGGACTGCCGGTCGACTTCCGGCGGGAGGGCGAACCCCGTGAGGTGCCCAGCAGCGTCGAACTGACCGTGTACCGCATCGTCCAGGAAGCGCTCACCAACACCCGCAAACACGGCGGCCCCGATGTCGGCGCGACCGTCCGGCTCTCCTACCGGGACGACGATCTCGATCTGCTCGTCGAGGACGACGGACGCGGCGCGCAGCGCGAGCTCTACGAGGAGGGCGGGTCGGACGGCCTCGGCCACGGCCTCATCGGGATGCGCGAGCGGGTCGGCATGGTCGGCGGCACCCTGGCCGCGGGGCCCCGGCCGGGCGGCGGCTTCCGGGTCAGCGCCGTGCTCCCGCTGAAATCGGGCCGGTGAGGATGCCAACCGGGGCGGCCGGGACGGCGTCCTTGGGTGCGGACCACCGGCACACCCGCCACCCGCATCCACCCCGTACGCTCAGCCCCACTCCTGTCCGAAGGGACCCTTGCACATGACCATCCGCGTGATGCTCGTCGACGACCAGGTGCTGCTCCGCACCGGTTTCCGGATGGTGCTGGCCGCACAGCCGGACATGGAGGTCGTCGCGGAGGCGGGCAACGGTGTGGAGGCCCTGGAGGTGCTGCGCGGCGTCCAGGCCGACGTGATCCTCATGGACGTCCGTATGCCGCATCTGGACGGGGTCGAGGCCACCCGCCGGATCTGTGAGGGCGGGCAGAAGAAGGACGCCCCGAAGGTGCTCATCCTGACCACCTTCGACCTCGACGAGTACGCCTTCTCCGCGCTGAAGGCCGGGGCCAGCGGCTTCATGCTCAAGGACGTGCCGCCGAGCGAACTGCTCGCCGCGATCCGGGCGGTGGAGAGCGGCGACGCGGTCGTCGCCCCGTCCACCACCCGCCGGCTCCTCGACCGCTTCACGCCGATGCTGCCCGCCACCTCCGGCGAACCCTCCCGCCCCGAACTGGACCGGCTGACGGACCGCGAGCGGGAGGTCCTGCTGCTGGTCGCCCAGGGCCTGTCGAACGGCGAGATCGCGGCCCGCCTGGTGCTCTCCGAGGCCACGGTCAAGACCCACGTCGGCCGCATCCTCACCAAGCTGAGCCTCCGCGACCGGGTCCAGGCGGTGGTACTGGCCTATGAGACGGGACTGGTGCGGGCGGGGGGCTCGGGGGCTTAGGGGCTGCCTGTTGGGGGCTGACGCTGGGTGGGCGTGGGGCGTGGGGCGCGGGGCGTGGGGCGGCTGGGAGCGGTCGGGGCTCGGTGGTCGTGGGTTCGGCGGTGCGGGGCTGGCGGTACTGGCCCGGCGGGTAGTGGGCGGCCGGGCGTGTCCCGGGAGCCGGGGCCGTCGGGTGGCTGGCAACCGGCGGGCCGGGAGCGGCAGGCCGGGAGCGGTACCAGTTGGGCGTGGCCCCGGGGCCGGAGCCGTTAGGCCCCTGCCCTCAGCGGAGCACGCCCTCAAGGAAGTCGCTGCCCAGGCGGGCCACCACCTGGAGGTCCAGCTGGTGGAGTACGTAGCGCCCGCGGCGCCGGGTCTGGATCAGGCCGGCCTTCTTCAGCGTCGCGATATGCCGGGACACCTCCGGCGGGGTGATGCCGAACGCTTCCGCCAGCTCCCCCGTCGAATGCGGCCCCCGCGACAGCGTCCGGCACAGCTGCATCCGCATCGGGTGGCCCAGCGCCTCCAGCCGCTGCTGGACGAGTTCCAGCGCGGCCGGCGCCGGCAACTCCGGGCTCGCGACGGGGTACTGGAGCACCGGCCGCCAGCCCTGGGCATGGGCGAACACCAGATGCGGCCAGCCGAACGACGTCGGCAGGAAGGTGACGCCCGGATCCGAGGGGTCCGCGAACGCCGTCGTACGCCCCTGGGCCAGCTTGTCGAGGACGATGCGGGTGCTGCCGCTGCCGCTGCCGCTGCCGCTGTGGTCCTGCGTGTCCTCCAGCCACAACGCCCGTGAGGTCGCGGACAGTGTCTCGGCCAGACCCTTGCGGCGCAGCAACTCGGTCTTGTGCCGGGCATCGGCCGCCAGCTGGATGCTCACCCGCCGCCAGATGTCCCCGAAGAACGCCTCCTCGCAGTCCTCGAACAGCCGGCGCAGCCACACCCGCAGGCCGTCGGGGTCGGTGAGCATCCGGTCGGTGAAGGCCGCCTGCCGGGGGCCGCGCGCGGCGGCCATCTCCCGTATGCGTGCCCGCTCGCCCGCGTCGACCAGGGGTGACGGGGTGAGGCGGGTGTAGCGGGGCGAGCAGGTGATCTCGAACGCGGCGGCCACGAACCGCTCGTCGTCGATCTTGTCCAGCTCGTCCAGGTCCTCGGCCAGCGTCGCCCCGGGGCGGGCCGGCAGCAGGATGTCGGAACGGGAGGACCGCCACAGGATGTCCGCCTCGCACAGCCGGTCGGCGAGGTCGGTCTTCAGCGCCGCGTTGGTGGCGGTGACCCAGCCGTGCAGCCCGGGGTGGTGTCCCGGCTCGGACAGCGCATGCAGCGCGGCGCCCAGCTCCGCCAAGGGGGACGGGGTGAAGACGACCCGCTCCGGCGGCAGTCCGGTGATGTCGATGACGTTGGCCATGCGCACATCATGCGCGAGGCTCCCACCTGCGCGGACGCCAATTGACGGCTCTCGTCAATCGACGTGCCCCGAGCGGCCGGACCGCCGCACAGTGAAGGACATGAACGCCGGTCAGCAGCACCTCCTCGACCTCTACCGCGCCGCCCAGCGAGGCGAAGCCGCGCCCCCCGCCCCGGGCACCCACACCGTCCGCACCGCCCGCGAGATCCAGCAGTGGCACCACTTCCGAGCCGTCGTCACGGCCCCCGCCGACCGCCTGCCGTCCCGCATCCGCCGCGCCGTACGCTCAGCCGCCACGGCCCTGCTCCGCCGCGATGCCGACGCCACCGGACCCCGGGACGGCGCACCCGCCCGCGTCGCCTCCTGACGCCCACCTCCCCCTTGCCACGCCCACCCGCCTCAGCTCCTGACGCCCACCTCACCCCTAGCCGCGCCGCCCACCCGCCTCAGCTCTCACCACGTCCCTCCGCCGCACTCCCTCCCGCACGCCGCACGAAGTCCACGAACTCCCCGGTCGCCGACCGGATTTCCTCCTCCGTCCAGTCCAGGGCGGCGGCGCCGACGGTGAGTTCCGTCATCGCCACCCCGGGTGGGCCGCCCGGGCCCGGCTCGGCCCAGTCCCTGAACAGCGCTGTGCCGGTTTGCTCCGCCTGGTGCACGACGGCCTCGTTGAGCAGCTCGGGCGGGTGTGGCAGCCACACCTGGAACTGGTGGGTGTGCGGCACCCCAGGGTGCACGCGGAACCACGGCACACCGGCCTCGGCCAGGCCCTCGCCGAGCGCGCGGGCCACCACCTTGGCGTGAGCCACGTACTCGGGCAGCCGCGGCAGCTCACGGTCCAGCCCGGCCAGGGCGGCCAGCGCGGCCGGCCACTGCTGGAACAGCCGGCCGCCGTACCGGTGCCGCCAGGCCCGCGCCTCGTCGGCAAAGTCCTCGGTGCCCGCGAGCGCGGCCCCCGATATGCCGCCCAGCGACTTGTAGAAGGAGACATACACGCTGTCCGCGAGGGCCGCGATCTCCGGGAGCGGGCGGCCGAAGTGCGGACCGCACTCCCACAGGCGCGCGCCGTCGAAGTGCACCACCGCCTCACGGTCCCGCGCGGCCTCCACCGTCGCGGTCAGCTCGTCCCACGTCGGCAGCACGAAGCCGGCGTCCCGCAGCGGGAGTTCGAGGGCGAGGGCCCCGAATGGCTCCGGCAGGTCGTAGATCTCCGCGGCGGTCGGTGGCCGCGGCGCGTGGGTCGGATGCACCATGCGCAGCCCGCTGACCACCGACCAGGCATCGCCCTCGTGCACCTCCATGTGCGAGAGCGGATGGCCGGCGACCGTCGTATTGCCCGTACGCCCCGCCCAGCAGCGCAGCGCCACCTGCTGGGCCATCGTGCCGGTCGGGAAGAAGACGGCGGCCTCGGTGCCCAGGGCGTCGGCGGTCCGGCGCTCCAGCTCGCCGATGATGCCGTCGTCGTTGCCGTAGAAGTCCGTCCAGTCGTCCAGGTCGTAGGCGGCCGGGGCCTCGGCCACCAGGCGGTCCAGCCGCTCGCGGACCGTCTCCCGGGCGCCGGCCGGCAGCACCCGCCGCGCGCCGCGGAACGCCGCACGCATCCGCTCCCGCCCCACGCGAGCGCCACCGGCCCCGGCCGAGGCGCCGCCTGCCGCAGCGCCCCCGGGCGCACCGCCCCCCCCGCCCCCCGAGCCCCCCCCCCAGCCCCCCCCCACCACCCCGCTCGAAGCGCCGCCCGCCACCCTGCTCGAAGCGCCGCCCGCCACCCCGCTCGAAGCGTCACCCGGCGTGCCGCCCGGCGCCCCGCCCGAAGCCCTCCGCGAGCCCTCCTCCGTGCCGCGTCCGCCTGCTTCCCTCATCCGCCTCACACCCCCCGGTCCTGCCGCGCCCCGCGCCCTTCGCGTGCCGTCGCATCGATGGTCGCCCAGCCCCGCGCGGCCCCGCGACCCCTGTGGATAACTCCCGGGAGAGACCCCGGTCTCACCTTCCGTACAGCTCTGAAAGTCACCGGAAACACTCGCGTAGCATGGCGAGGAATCGTCCGGTACCCCCCGCGGACTGGAACGGAAGGCCATCGCCGCGTGAATGCACTCCCACCCCTCGAGGCCCAGGATCGCCCTGCCCGGCTGACCATCGGGGTCGTCGGTGCGGGCCGTGTCGGGCCCGCCCTGGCCGCTGCGCTCCAGCTCGCAGGCCATCGCCCGGTTGCCGTGTCGGGCGTGTCCGACACCTCCGTACGCCGCGCCGCCGAGCTGCTGCCCGACGTTCCGCTGGTCCCCCCGGCCGAGGTCCTCGCCCGCGCCGACCTGGTGCTGCTGACCGTCCCCGACGACGCCCTGGCCGGCCTGGTGAGCGGCCTCGCCGAGACCGGTGCCGTACGGCCCGGCCAGCTGCTGGTGCACACCTCGGGGCGGTACGGAACGGCGGTCCTGGACCCGGCCACCCGCGCCGGCGCCCTGCCGCTCGCCCTGCACCCGGCCATGACGTTCACCGGCACCTCCGTGGACGTGCAGCGGCTGGCCGGCTGCTCGTTCGGTGTGACCTCGCCCGACGAGCTGCGGATGGCCGCCGAGGCGCTGGTCATCGAGATGGGCGGGGAGCCCGAGTGGATCGCGGAATCCGCCCGTCCGCTCTACCACGCGGCGCTGGCCATCGGCGCGAATCACCTGGTCACGCTCGTCGCCCAGTCGATGGAACTGCTCCACGAGGCCGGGGTGCAGGCCCCGGACCGGATGCTGGGACCGCTGCTCGGCGCCGCCCTGGACAACGCGCTCCGGTCCGGTGACGCGGCGCTGACCGGCCCGGTCGCCCGGGGCGACGCCGGCACCGTCGCCGCCCATATCGCCGAGCTGCGCCGGCACGCACCGCAGAGCGTCGCCGGGTACCTCGCCATGGCCCGTACGACCGCGGACCGGGCGCTGGACCACGGACTGCTGAAGCCGGAGCTGGCCGAGGACCTGCTCGAAGTGCTCGCCGACTCCGGCGACGGCCCCGGCACCACCCCGGACGCCCCCGACGCCTCCGGCCCGGACCCCGACGCCCCCGGCCACGGCCCTGAGGAAGGCGACCGATGACCGCCTCGCCCCTGAGCCCGCCGCCCGAACCGGGCCCCCACCCGGACGCCACTCCGGCACCGCACATGTCCGTGTACCAGGAGCCCGTCGACCAGGAGCCGGACCAGCCCATGGACGAGAGCCGCCCCACCCCGCCGGCCCGCACCCGGCCCGTACAGCTCCTCCACACCGCCGCCGCCCTCCGTGAACAGCCCAGGGGCACCGGCGCCCGCGCCGTCGTCATGACCATGGGCGCGCTCCACGAGGGCCACGCCACCCTGATCCGCGCCGCCCGCCGCCGGGTCGGCCCGCAGGGCCAGGTCGTCGTCACGGTCTTCGTCAATCCGCTCCAGTTCGGGGCGGGCGAGGACCTGGACCGCTATCCGCGCACCCTGGACGCCGATACGGAGCTGGCGGCCGCCGCCGGCGCGGACGTCGTCTTCGCCCCGTCCGCCGACGAGGTCTACCCGGGCGGCGAACCGCAGATCCGGGTCGCCGCGGGCCCCATGGGCACCCTCCTGGAAGGCGCCAGCCGCCCCGGGCACTTCGACGGGGTGCTGACCGTCGTCGCCAAACTGCTGCATCTGACCGCGCCGGACCTCGCCTTCTTCGGGCAGAAGGACGCCCAGCAGCTCGCCGTCATCACCCGGATGGCCGCCGACCTCAATTTCCCCGTCGAGATCATCGGCGTCCCCACGGTGCGCGAGGAGGACGGCCTCGCCCTCTCCAGCCGCAACCGCTACCTCTCCCTCCCGGAGCGGCGTACCGCGCTCGCGCTGTCCGCCGCGCTGTTCGCGGCCCGCGACCGGCTCGCCGCCGAAGAGGCGCTGCGTGCCCGCGCCGCCTCCACGGGCCACGCGGCCCAGGACCGGGCCGCGGCGCTGGCCGCCCTCGGCGAGGACCGGGCCGCCGCCGACGCGCACGCCGTCGCCTACGCCGCCGCGGGACCCCCGCACGGCCCCTCCGTGGCCCGCGCCGCCGCCCAGGCCGTCCTGGACGACGCCGCCCGGCTCGAACCGCCGCTCACCCTCGACTACCTGGCGCTGGTCGACCCGTCCGACTTCACCGAGATCCCGGACAGCTACGAGGGCGAGGCGATCCTCGCGGTCGCGGCCAAGGTCGGCACCACAAGGCTCATCGACAACATCCGTCTCGTCTTCGGAGCCGGGCGCTCCGGCCCGGCGCCCGCCCACCAGGACGGCACCCGCACGGCCGCCGCCCCTTCCGACGCCCCCGCCACACCTCCCTCCACCACCCCCCAAGGCCCCCTCGGAGCGACGCGATGACCGCCACCGGAACAGGCACCGGCCCCGGCCCCGCAGCAGGCACCGGTATACGCCTGGCCGCCCCCGCCCCCGGCTGGTCCATCGCGGCGGATGTCGTCGTGGTGGGCTCCGGGGTGGCCGGACTGACCGCCGCGCTGCGCTGCGCCGCGGCCGGCCGCCGGACCGTCGTCGTCACCAAGGCCCGTCTGGACGACGGCTCCACGCGCTGGGCACAGGGCGGGATCGCGGCCGCGCTCGGCGACGGCGACACCCCGGAGCAGCATCTGGCCGACACCCTCGTCGCGGGCGCCGGACTGTGCGACGAGGCCGCCGTACGCACCCTGGTCACCGAAGGCCCGGACGCCGTCCACCGGCTGATCGGCACCGGCGCCCGCTTCGACACCGCACCGGGCAGCGACGAGATAGCGCTCGCCCGTGAGGGCGGCCACCACCGCCGTCGTATCGCGCACGCCGGCGGTGACGCCACCGGGGCCGAGATCTCCCGCGCGCTCGTCGAGGCGGTCCGCGCCGCCGGGCTGCGCACCATTGAGAACGCGCTCGTCCTCGACCTGCTCACGGACGCCGAGGGCCGTACGGCCGGTGTCACCCTGCACGTCATGGGGGAGGGCCAGCACGACGGGGTCGGGGCCGTACACGCCCCGGCGGTGGTGCTCGCCACCGGGGGCATGGGGCAGGTGTTCTCCGCGACCACCAACCCGGCGGTCTCCACCGGGGACGGGGTGGCCCTGGCGCTGCGTGCCGGCGCCGAGGTCTCCGACCTGGAATTCGTCCAATTCCACCCCACCGTCCTGTATTTGGGTCCGGAAGCGGAAGGCCAGCAGCCGCTGATCTCCGAGGCCGTACGGGGCGAGGGCGCCCACCTCGTCGACGCCGACGGCACCCGCTTCATGGTCGGCCGGCATGAACTCGCCGAGCTGGCCCCGCGCGACATCGTCGCCAAGGAGATCATGCGCCGGGCGCACGAACAGGGCGTCGAGCACATGTATTTGGACGGCCGGCACTTCGGCGCCCAGATGTGGGAGACCCGTTTCCCGACCATCCTCGCCGCCTGTCGCAGCCATGGCATCGACCCGGTCACCGAGCCGATACCGGTCGCCCCGGCCGCGCACTACGCCTCCGGCGGCGTCCGCACCGATCTGCGCGGGCGCACCACCGTCCCCGGTCTCTACGCCTGCGGCGAGGTCGCCTGCACCGGCGTGCACGGCGCCAACCGGCTGGCCTCCAACTCCCTCCTGGAGGGCCTGGTGTTCGCGGAGCGGATCGCCGCGGACATCGCCGCGACCCCCGTCCCGCAGGCAGCGGCGAGCGGCGCGGACGGCGCACCGGCGGACGGCGCGCGCCCCGCGCCCGAGCCCGCCGTGTCCGCGCCCCGCACCACCCTTCCGCTGCTCGCCCCGGAGACCCGTACGGCCGTGCAGCGGATCATGACCGCCGGTGCCGGTGTGCTGCGCAGCGCGGAGAGCCTCGCCCGTGCGGCCGCCGAACTGGACCGTCTCCACCGGGAGGCGACCGTGGCGGCCGGCCCCACGGTCGGCGGCGAACCGGCCGGTGCGGCCGCCACCGGGAGCGCCGCCGGCTTCGCCGACCGCAAGACCCCCGAGCCCGGGGTGGAAGCCTGGGAGGCCACCAACCTCCTGTGCGTGGCCCGGGTGCTGGTCGCCGCGGCGCAGCGCCGGGCGGAGACCCGCGGCTGTCATTGGCGCGAGGACCACCCGGACCGGGACGATGTCTCCTGGCGCCGCCATTTCCGCATCACCCTGGGTGCGGACCGCGCGCTGACCCTGCATACGACGGAGACCGCCGAGTTCCCGCCGACGGCCACCTCGTAGCCACCGCTCCCACCGCCTGCCAAGACAGACCGCACCGCACACCCCACCTCCCCGAATACGGAGCCCACCCCGTGAGCAGCACCCCCGACGACCTCCCCCTCCTCCAGATCGGCGGGCCCACCGGCGGCGCCTCCGCCGGTGGCTGCGGCGATGCCTGTGGCTGCGGTGGCGACGACGGCTCGTTCGAGCTCGACCCGCTGAGCTGCGGTCTCGACCCCGACCTGGCCGCGCTCCTGGTGGCCGCCGGTCTCGACCCCGTCCAGGTCGAGGACATCGCCCATCTCGCCCTCGAGGAGGACCTCGACCAGGGCGTGGACGTGACGACCGTGGCGACCGTCCCCGAGGACGCCGTCGCCACCGGCGACTTCACCGCCCGCGAGGCCGGTACGGTCGCCGGTCTGCGGATCGCCGAGGCGGTGCTGTCCCTCGTGTGCACCGAGGAGTTCGCGGTCGAGCGGCACGTCGAGGACGGCGACCGGGTCGCGGCCGGCACCAAGCTGCTGAGCGTCACCACCCGCACCCGCGACCTGCTCACCGCCGAGCGCAGCGCCCTCAACCTGCTGTGCCGGCTCTCCGGTATCGCGACCGCGACCCGGGCCTGGGCGGACGTCCTCGAAGGCACCAAGGCCAAGGTCCGCGACACCCGTAAGACGACGCCGGGGCTGCGCGCCCTGGAGAAGTTCGCGGTGCGCTGCGGTGGCGGCGTCAACCACCGGATGTCGCTGTCCGACGCGGCGCTGATCAAGGACAACCACGTGGTCGCGGCGGGCGGCGTCGCCGAGGCGTTCACGGCCGTACGGACCGAGTTCCCCGGGGTGCCGATCGAGGTGGAGGTCGACCGGCTCGACCAGATCCCGCCGATCCTCGCCGAGGGCGCCGACCTGATCCTGCTGGACAACTTCACCCCCGAGCAGACCCGGGAGGCCGTGGCCCTGGTCGCCGGCCGGGCGATGCTGGAGTCGTCGGGCCGGCTGACCCTCGACAACGCCCGCGCCTACGCCGAGACCGGCGTCGACTACCTCGCGGTGGGCTCGCTCACCCACTCCTCCCCGATCCTCGACATCGGCCTCGACCTGCGCGAGGACGAGGACGACCGGGGCGCAGCCGACGATGTGCGTGAGGACCGCTGACCGCCATGCTCCTGACCATCGACGTAGGAAACACCCATACGGTCCTCGGCCTGTTCGACGGCGAAGAGATCGTCGAGCACTGGCGGATCTCCACCGACGCCCGGCGCACCGCCGATGAGCTCGCCGTCCTCCTCCAGGGCCTGATGGGCATGCACCCGCTGCTCGGCGACGACCTGGGCGACGGCATCGAGGGCATCTCCATCTGCTCGACGGTGCCCTCCGTCCTGCACGAGCTGCGCGAGGTCACCCGCCGCTACTACGGCGACGTACCCGCCGTCCTGGTGGAGCCGGGCGTCAAGACGGGCGTGCCGATCCTCATGGACAACCCCAAGGAGGTCGGCGCCGACCGGATCATCAACGCCCTGGCGGCCGTCGAGCTCTACGGCGGTCCCGCGGTGGTCGTCGACTTCGGTACGGCCACCACCTTCGACGCGGTCAGCGCGCGCGGCGAGTACGTCGGCGGCGTGATCGCCCCGGGCATCGAGATCTCCGTGGACGCGCTGGGCGTCAAGGGCGCCCAGCTCCGCAAGATCGAACTGGCCCGGCCGCGCAGCGTCATCGGCAAGAACACCGTGGAGGCCATGCAGTCCGGCATCCTCTACGGGTTCGCCGGCCAGGTCGACGGCGTGGTCCAGCGCATGGCGCGGGAGCTGGCCGACGACCCGGACGACGTGACCGTGATCGCGACCGGCGGGCTGGCGCCGATGGTGCTCGGTGAGTCGTCGGAGATCGACGAGCACGAGCCGTGGCTCACCCTGATCGGCCTGCGGCTGGTCTACGAGCGGAATATCGCCCGCTCCTAAGGGAACGCCGCTCGCTCCCGAGGGAACACCACCCACTCCTGGCGGAACGCCGCCCGGTCCGCGGACGGCATTCCCGCGCCGGATGATCGGTGGTGCGGCTCGCGGCCGCGCCACCGTTCACGAATTAAGCGGCTTTTGTCGGAATTGGTCGTAAAGTCGCCACATGCCAATGCCAAACGGAACCCGCGGCGGCATGGCGTTCAGCGCCGATGAGTTGCGTGTGCTCCGTCGCGCCCTCGCCCATGCCCTGCAGACGACGTCCCCGTCCGCCCCGCTCGGCGCCCTCGGGCCCGACTGGTCCCAGGACATCCAGGAATACCTCCGGCTGGCCGAGGCGGTCGACGAGGCGGTCCGCGAAGGCGGCCGGCTGCGCGCCTTCCTCCTCGCCGACCTCGCCCGCTACCGCGAGGCCCTGCCCGGCTCGGCCACCGGCTATCTCGCGCAGCTCAAGGAGGCGCTGGCAGTGGGCCATGTCCCCGGCCCCGACGATCTCGCCGCACTTCGCTCACTGCCGCGCTCCGGCGCAAAGGCCGAGTGTGAGCGCCGCAGCGCCCTGCTGCGCCACTGCGAGCAGCTCGCCGAACATTCCGTACGGACCCGGCTGCGCGCGCTGCCAGGCGGGCGCTCGGTCACCCGCGGCGGGCGGGAGCCGGAGCCCGAGCGGGAGCCGAAGCCGGAGCGCAAACCGGAGCCCGCGCCGGCACCGCGGCCCAAGCGCCCGCAGCGGGACCGCCCCATCCCCACGCCGGGCGAGGTCTTCCCGCCCCGCCGCAAGCCCGCCCCGCCCCCCGAGAGCCGCACCGCCTGAGCGCTGCGTACTCTGGAATCTCACGCCCCAAAGGAGGCCGAACGCCATGGATTACGTCGCAGCGCTGCTCCCGCCCGTAGTGATGGCCGTGGCCTTCACCGCCCTGATCGTGACGATCATCAAGAGCCAGGGCGGCGAGAACAAGGCCAAGGAGGACGCCGCGGTGGACGCTGCCCTGGCGCGCGCCGAATCCGCCGGTCAGGAGCCCACCGCGCACGGCGCCTGAGCCGCCCGCCGCCTTTTCGGCGGCCCGCGCGCACCGTACGACCCGGGATTGACCGTCCCGGGTCGTACATCCTTTTTCCGGCCCAAACGCAACGAGATCAACGGGCATTCGCGACATCTCCCACTATTGTTCTTGTGTGCCGAGACGCTTGGGTGATCTGGAAGACGCGGTCATGACGCGGGTCTGGGAGTGGAACCGCCCGGTCACCGTTCGCGAAGTCCTGGAAGATCTGCAGAAGGAACGGTCCATCGCCTACACCACGGTCATGACCGTATTGGACAACCTTCACCAGAAGGGCTGGGTGCGCCGCGAAGCAGAAGGCCGCGCCTATCGATATGAGGCGGTCTCCACACGCGCCGCCTACGCGGCCGCACTCATGAACGAGGCATGGTCCGCCAGCGACAACCCCGCGGCCGCTCTGGTCGCCTTCTTCGGCATGATGTCGCCGGAACAGCGACATGCCCTGCGCGACGCCGTACGGATGGTCCAAGTCGACGAACCGGCGGAAGACGCGGAACAACCGGCACAAGAGACGGAAGAGAGCACGCCGGCGGAAGAACCCGCGGCAGAAGCGGCACCGCAACCGGCAGCGGAAGCCGGGCCCGCCGAAGGGGATGAACCCGGGGCGAGTGCCACCGGCAAGGGGCGATAGCGTCCCGGCATGCCCCCGCATTCAAAAGGCCTCACCGTCCGCCGGGCCAGGACCAGCGATGTACCGGCCGTACGCCGCCTCATCGACTCCTACTCACGCGACGGGATCCTGCTCGACAAAGCCACCGTCACGCTTTACGAGGACATCCAGGAGTTCTGGGTGGCCGAGCGCGACGAAGACGCCGAGGTCGTCGGCTGCGGAGCACTCCATGTGATGTGGGAAGACCTGGCGGAGGTCCGCACCCTGGCCGTGGATCCGCGGCTGAAGGGCTCCGGAGTCGGCCACCAAGTCCTCGACAAGCTGGTGCGCACCGCGAGCTGGCTCGGAGTGCGGCGCATTTTCTGTCTCACCTTCGAAGTCGACTTCTTCACCAAGCACGGCTTCGTAGAGATCGGCGAAGCTCCGGTAGACGGTGATGTCTACAGTGAGCTGCTGCGTTCCTATGACGAGGGCGTTGCGGAGTTCCTGGGCCTCGAACGAGTGAAGCCCAACACCCTGGGTAACAGCCGGATGCTTCTGCACCTGTGATGGGTGTTCTATGTCCGAATCGCTCCCCTATCTCATGGGTACGGAAGCATGCGTTCCCCGCTGTGTGGGCAAGTGAACCCTACCCAAGGGTTTGTGTTTTTCCCGGAAAAGC
Organism: Streptomyces sp. P9-2B-2; assembly: GCF_030406865.1. Taxonomy (NCBI): domain Bacteria; kingdom Bacillati; phylum Actinomycetota; class Actinomycetes; order Kitasatosporales; family Streptomycetaceae; genus Streptomyces; species Streptomyces sp. P9-2B-2. Next base: position 5,199,915 of record NZ_CP129126.1, read on the forward strand.
GGTTTGCTTTCCGTCGTAATCCGCATTCGATGAAAGGGAAACCGGTGGCACAGAAGGTTCAGGTTCTTCTTGTCGACGACCTCAACGGTGGCGAGGCGGACGAGACGGTGACGTTCGCTCTCGACGGCAAGTCCTACGAGATCGACCTCTCCGACAGCAACGCCCAGAAGCTGCGCGACTCCCTCGCCGACTTCGTGAAGGCGGGTCGCCGTACCGGTGGCCGCGCTTCTTCGGGTCGCGGCAAGTCGCGTGGTGCGGCCTCCGGTGGCAGCCAGGACACCGCGAAGATCCGCGCCTGGGCCAAGGAGAACGGCTACAACGTCAATGACCGTGGCCGTGTCCCCGCCGACATTCGCGAGGCATTCGAGAAGGCCAACGGCTGATCGCTGTACGCGCGGTCCGATTGGGTATTACCAGCACGCATCAACCGGGCACGGTGGCACTCCGTCGCCGCCGCGCTCACGAGTCGTACGAGGTCGGGGACGCCCCTGTCGTCCCCGTTTCCCGCCCCGAACCCCGTGGTGGGCAGGGAATTCTCCGCTTCGTACCCGGGCCGGGGAGGTCGCACCCATCGCGCGGCCTCCCGGGAACCGAATCCGTATGACGGTGCTGCGCCAGTGGGGAACGCCGGCGCGGGCATCCGGTCTCCGGTCCCACGCGCCGTGAGATCCGGGACAAGCGCACCCCACTCCAGCCATTCCAGGATTCCCGGGAGTTCCTCGGCGCCGCCGGCCGCGATGAGCATGAGCAATTTCGGCCGATCACCGAGGTGATTCCCGTCGCATCCGGCCCGAACGAGCGCCACCGGGCCGGTGTGCGGCAATCGCCGGAGTACGGCACTTCCCGCCCCGGCCGGCATCTCCAGCACATCGAAGCGCCGCCCCGTGAGCAGCTCCACCGGCTCCGTTCCGGTGGTCGGCCAGCCCAGCTCTTCCTCGTACCACCGGAGAACGGCGGCGAGGGGGCTGCGGGGGCGCGGAAGCACGCGGGCCATGCCCGGTGCAACTCCCGAAAACCCAGGAAGTTACGCTGGGTAGAGCCATGGATACGCACCGTCGCGGCAGTAGGGGCGCGGAGCGGTACTCGACGGCGTGCGGATGTTCGCCCGTAGCGGATGGAAGCGGCCCGCGCCGCATGGAGTGTCAGTGGCAGCGGGTAAGACAGTCTCAGTGGGAAGAGACGGTGTGACCGGCGCCCGAGGCGCTCCGCCCCGGCCGATGACCGACGGCGGACGGCGTGTCGGTGACGGGCGCGTTCGCCACGGGCGTAGTGGCAGAGGGCGTATATGCCTGGCCTGCGGGAACATCGTCTCGCACCATCGAGTTGGAGCAGATGTCAGCTGTTCGGCAGTAAATTTCCCCGCCGGAGCGGGGGTGATCCGGACGGGTGTCGGCAGTTGGAATGAGCTGTCCCGCCCCGCGGGACTAGCATGCGGAAGGACAGGGAGGGGACCGACCCCTAACTGCCTGACCGCTCTGAGGAGCGATTAACGATGTTCGAGAGGTTCACCGACCGCGCGCGGCGGGTTGTCGTCCTGGCTCAGGAAGAAGCCCGGATGCTCAACCACAACTACATCGGCACCGAGCACATCCTCCTGGGCCTGATCCATGAGGGTGAGGGTGTCGCCGCTAAGGCCCTGGAGAGCCTCGGGATTTCGCTCGAGGCGGTCCGCCAGCAGGTGGAGGAGATCATCGGGCAGGGCCAGCAGGCTCCGTCCGGGCACATTCCCTTCACCCCCCGTGCCAAGAAGGTCCTGGAGCTCTCGCTCCGCGAGGCCCTCCAGCTCGGCCACAACTACATCGGTACGGAGCACATCCTGCTCGGCCTGATCCGCGAGGGCGAGGGCGTCGCCGCCCAGGTCCTGGTGAAGCTGGGCGCCGATCTGAACCGGGTGCGGCAGCAGGTCATCCAGCTGCTCTCCGGTTACCAGGGCAAGGAAGCCGCCACCGCAGGCGGCCCCGCCGAGGGCACGCCCTCGACGTCCCTCGTTCTGGACCAGTTCGGCCGCAACCTGACGCAGGCCGCTCGCGAGACCAAGCTCGACCCGGTCATCGGGCGCGAGAAGGAAATCGAGCGGGTCATGCAGGTGCTGTCCCGCCGTACCAAGAACAACCCGGTCCTCATCGGCGAGCCCGGCGTCGGCAAGACGGCGGTCGTCGAGGGCCTGGCGCAGGCCATCGTCAAGGGCGAGGTGCCCGAGACCCTCAAGGACAAGCACCTCTACACCCTCGACCTCGGTGCCCTGGTCGCCGGCTCCCGCTACCGCGGTGACTTCGAAGAGCGCCTGAAGAAGGTCCTCAAGGAGATCCGCACCCGCGGCGACATCATCCTGTTCATCGACGAGCTCCACACCCTGGTGGGTGCGGGCGCCGCCGAGGGCGCGATCGACGCCGCGAGCATCCTCAAGCCCATGCTGGCGCGAGGCGAGCTGCAGACCATCGGTGCCACCACGCTCGACGAGTACCGCAAGCACCTGGAGAAGGACGCGGCCCTGGAGCGCCGCTTCCAGCCCATCCAGGTCGCGGAGCCGTCGCTGCCGCACACCATCGAGATTCTCAAGGGCCTGCGGGACCGCTACGAGGCGCACCACCGCGTCTCCATCACGGACTCCGCCCTGGTCGCCGCCGCCACCCTGGCCGACCGCTACATCTCGGACCGCTTCCTGCCGGACAAGGCGATCGACCTGATCGACGAGGCCGGCTCCCGGATGCGCATCCGCCGGATGACCGCGCCGCCGGACCTCCGCGAATTCGACGAGAAGATCGCCGATGTGCGCCGGGAGAAGGAGTCCGCGATCGACTCGCAGGACTTCGAGATGGCTGCGGGCCTGCGCGACAAGGAGAAGCAGCTCCTGGCCGCGAAGGCGAAGCGGGAGAAGGAGTGGAAGGCCGGCGACATGGATGTCGTCGCCGAGGTGGACGAGGATCTGATCGCCGAGGTTCTGGCGACGGCCACCGGCATCCCGGTCTTCAAGCTCACCGAGGAGGAGTCCTCCCGGCTGCTGCGGATGGAAGACGAGCTGCACAAGCGCGTCATCGGCCAGAAGGACGCCATCAAGGCGCTCTCCCAGGCCATCCGCCGTACCCGTGCCGGCCTGAAGGACCCCAAGCGTCCCGGTGGCTCGTTCATCTTCGCCGGCCCGTCCGGTGTCGGTAAGACCGAGCTGTCCAAGACGCTGGCGGAGTTCCTCTTCGGCGACGAGGACGCGCTGATCTCCCTCGACATGTCGGAGTTCAGCGAGAAGCACACGGTCTCGCGGCTGTTCGGTTCGCCTCCCGGCTACGTCGGCTACGAAGAGGGCGGCCAGCTCACCGAGAAGGTGCGCCGCAAGCCGTTCTCCGTCGTGCTCTTCGACGAGGTCGAGAAGGCCCACCCGGACATCTTCAACTCGCTGCTGCAGATCCTGGAGGACGGTCGCCTGACCGACTCCCAGGGCCGGGTCGTGGACTTCAAGAACACGGTCATCATCATGACGACCAACCTCGGCACCCGGGACATCTCCAAGGGCTTCAACCTCGGCTTCGCGGCCCAGGGCGACACCAAGTCCAGCTACGAGCGGATGAAGAACAAGGTCAACGAAGAGCTCAAGCAGCACTTCCGCCCCGAGTTCCTCAACCGTGTCGACGACACCGTCGTCTTCCACCAGCTGACCGAGGAAGACATCATCCAGATCGTCGACCTCATGATCGCCAAGGTGGACGAGCGGCTCAAGGACCGCGACATGGGCATCGAGCTCAGCAGCGAGGCCAAGTCGCTGCTGGCCAAGCGCGGGTACGACCCGGTGCTCGGCGCCCGTCCGCTGCGCCGCACGATCCAGCGCGAGATCGAGGACGCCCTCTCGGAGAAGATCCTCTTCAGCGAGCTGCGTCCGGGCCACATCGTGGTCGTCGATGTCGAGGGCGAGGGTGAGACCGCCAAGTTCACCTTCCGCGGCGAGGAGAAGTCGGCCCTGCCGGATGCCCCGCCGATCGAGTCCACCGCCGGAGGTTCGGGTCCGAACCTCAGCAAGGACGCCTGAGCGGCACCGCACCACACGCGGATAACCGCCTGAGGCACTGCCCCGGAATCGTTTCTTACGGTTCCGGGGCAGTGCTGTTCCGTAAGGAGTCCGCGCTTTCCCGCCCCGTTCTTTAGGCGCCGGAAAAGCAGCACATATTCGCCAAGGATCATTTTCGGTCATTCGTGCACAGGCGGCGTACGGCAGATGCCGCGCGTACACCGGCCGCGCACTACATCTGCACGACCTACATCTCCACGACGCGAATGCCCTCGGGAACACCACTCACCGGCGGAATACGGCGGCCGATCCGCAGGGTGTCCAGCTGGGGAAAAGCAGACAGCCACTCCATGGAAACACCCAGGTCATAGGCGAGCCACAGCCGCGTCAGACCCCCGGCAGGGGCGATGCCCTCCACCAGCTGGTCCGGTGTGAAAGGCCCGGCGATCCGCAGATGCGGGCGGCCGCCCAGCCGGCGCAGCGTATGCAGCTCCTCCAGGTCGGCGACCGGGAAATACAGCTCGGCCGGTTCGAGGTGGGCGATGATCTCGCGGGCGTAGCGGGCGGTGTCATGGCGCCGCCAGGCCCCGGCGAGCTGCGCCCGTACGTCGTGATGCGCCCGGTCGCGCAGTCCCGTCAGATAGTCGATCGCCATGTCGTCGGCGATCGAGGTGGCGGTGATCGCGAGCAGATACGCCTCATGGTCGGAGACCTGGGCGGGATCGGGCAGCATCTCCAGCACGATCGGCCCGATCCAGCCCAGCGCACGGGCCGCGGCCGGGGTACTCGGCCGGACCATGTCACGGGTGAAGCGCTGCACCCGGGCCCGGACCGCCGGGTCCAGCTCCGTGGCGTGCTCCAGGCAGGCCGCCGCGAGCAGCTTGCGGTGCCGGGCCTCGGCGGCGCGTACGCCGGGGTGCGGGGCGAGCAGGCCGTCGAGGAGCGCCGCGCACTCATCGGGGCGGGCCAGCGCCACCGCCATCCGGATCACGTCCTCCCAGTCGTCGTGATGGGCATGATCGAGCAGCAGCCCGAAATCGTGCCGCTGCACGGCCGCGCGGGCGGCCAGATAGTCCTGGAAGGTGCGGTGGACGAAGTCGACGGTGCCGGGGGTGGGCTCGCGCAGCAGCCCGGTGCGGTTCAGCAGATGCCGGAAGACGTCCTCGGGGCCGCCCTGCCGGGCCGCGTCCGGTATCGAGGGCAGATGCCGGGCGAGGGTGTCGACGGCGGTCGCCTGGTCCATCTCCGAGCGGCCGTTGACCAGCATCCAGTGGGCGAGCTTCTGCAGCAGCTGGATCTTGGGCTGCCGGGTCAGCTCCACCCCGTCGGTGGGGACCATGGCCCGCTCCCGGTCCCGGCGCTCCAGCAGCATCGACAGCGCCGCGTCATACAGCTCCTTCCGACCGTGCGGCAGATAGCCCCGGCGGTCACGGTGCAGGGCGCACAGCAGCCCGCACATCAGCGGATTGGTCGCCAGCCGCCCCAGATCGCGGGTGATCCGTACGGCATTGAGCAGCGTGCGCTCGTACTGGCCGAGCCGGTCGAGGTCGGCCGGACACCGCTGGGCCGCGGCACGGTGCCAGCGCTGGATGAACGCGGCGACGTCCTCGCGGCCCATGGGCGCCAGCGACAGCTCGCTGAACCCCTCACCGGCCAGCCAGTTGCCGGGGACCGCGGACGGCCGGGACGTGACGATCCAGACGTTCTCCGGATAGCGCGCGGTCCACTCGGCGAGCTTGCGGCGCACCTGCTCGCGCTCGCTCTCCGGGGCCTCGTCGATCCCGTCGATCAGCAGCAGCGCACGCCCCGCGCCGAGCACCCGCTCCGTCCACCCGGCCGGCGCCGCCTCGGCGTCCCGGTGGCCGACGGCACTCAGGAACGTGCCCGGGGACGGCAGGCCCTCACGGGCGAAGCGGCGTACGGGCAGCAGGAACGGCACCCGGCCACGCAGCCCCGCCAGCGCCTCGGGCAGCTCGTCCCGGGCGGTGGCGACGGCCAGCCACTGAAGCAGGGTCGTCTTGCCCGACCCGGCCACCCCGCGCACCAGGACCTGCCCGCGGCCGGACAGCGCCTGCTCCGCGGGAAGCGGCGGGTCGTCCTGCCCGGAGGCGTCCGGCGAACCCTCGGCCTCCGGGGGACCGGGCTCGCACTGGAGCCCCAGATAGGCGGCGTCCAGCGGCCAGCTGTCGGGGGAGTGCGTCAGATCGATCCCGAAGATCGTCAGGTGGTTGTGGAGGGCGGCGGTGTCTTGGGCGTAGCGGGCTTCGAACGCCGAGTCCTGGGAGGCGAGATCCGGTGAGGGAGTGGTGCTGTCCTGGAAGGCGTCGTCTTCTGCGGTGGCCTCGGTGGCCTCGGTGGCCGGGGCTCCGGCGGTACGGGGCGGCAGGGCGACGGCGGGAGCGGCGTCCGGGCCGTGGATCAGCTCGGTGAGAGTACGGGTCTGCTCCACGAGCGTCCGGGCGACGAAGGCCGACCGCTCGGTGAAGAGGTACAGCAGATGCAGGGCGGCGACATCCAGCAGCAGGCCGTGCAGCCGGGCGCCGTCGTGCGTCAGCTCCCGGGTGGCCTCGGGCACCGTCCCGCAGAGTCGCCGGGCGAACTCGGCCGGGAGGAGACGGGCGGCATCGAGATCGTCCATCTCGATCTCGGCGAGGGCGTGCAGGGTACGGGCCAGGGCGGCGGCGACGGCCTGGTTCTCGGCGTCGGTCCTTCCGGCCGACGCCCGCTCGACGAGGGCCGCGGCGAGGCCGTGCAGTTCCTTCTCGCTCAGGGTCGGCTTCTCGCCGGTGAAGGAGAGCAGCCGGGAGATCCGGACGGGCCGGTCGACCGGCTCGGAGACCGGCCCGTCCGGGGCGAAGAGCCTGCGGATCAGCGGATCGACGATCTGGGGCGTGAGGCGGGCAACGATGTTCGTGGGATCCATGGGTTCCCCGTAACTGCGGTGCTGAATATGGGGGGTTGAGGGGGTGCGCTGTCGGCCAGCCTATGTGCGGGGGCGGGGGTAGTGGGTGAGTTTGATGTGGGGAGGGGGGGAGTGGCCGGGGTCCGGGCGGAGGTAGGAGAGATAGACCTCTTGGAGTTCTGGCAGGAGGGACGCGGGGGAGAGGTCGATGGAGCCATCGCGGAGGCCGTAGAGCTGGAGTTTGCGGACACCTGGGAAAGCGGGGAGGGCCGTGCGCAGGAGGCGGCCCATTTCGGACAGGGGGAGGCGCTCCACGTTGATGAGGCTGAGTGTTTTCACCTGTGGAAGCTGAAGGCCGGCCGGCCGGTGCAAGGGGGTGCCTTCTTCTGCCAGACCGAACGAGAAATCCTCCAGCTCACTCAGTGACGCCAACGCGTCCCATTGGTTCGCGCCGAAGCCATGGGTGAGGCGCTGCAGTTGCATGCCGCGTATGCGGGGCCAGCGCGTGATACCGGTGAATTCGGCGCCCACGGGGAGGCTGAGCGTCAAGTGCCTCAACGCGGCATCTGTGGGGAGTGCTGCCAAGCCCTCAGGCGGAAATGTGCCGTGGAGCAGCAGGGTGCGGAGGTGGCGCAGACGATGAAGCCCGTGCGGAATCGGCACGCTCTTCTTATACGGCCCGGAGATGCCCAGCGTATGGAGGCGAAGGTCTGCGAGCGGGGCGACGTCTTCGACCGCCGGGCAGTCCAAGAGCGACAGCCACTCCAGCGAGGGGAACTCACGGAGGAATGAGAGATCAGCGATCTCCGGGTTCTCCGTGAGGGTCAGGCTTTCGATCAGGCCGAGCGGCAAGGCACCGAGGAGTTCCGCAGCCGTGAAGGGTCCGCTCACCGAGACGCGTTGTCGGCCGAGTGCCCGGACTGCATGCAGTTCGGCGGTGGACGTCGCGGTGACGGTCACCTTTGAGCCGAGGTGCTGGACGATCTCACGGACATACGTCTCGGAATCGAATTGCGGCCAGGACACGGCAAGTTGCATCCCCACGCCGCTCGCCGGATGCTCCCGGAACCGCTTCAAAACCTCCAGCGCCGCATCCGACCCGATCAGCGCAGCAGTCGCCACCACCTCCTGCGCCTCGTCCTCCTCCAGCCCCTCCGGCCCCGGCAGCAGTTCCAGCACCAGCGGTCCCACCTCGGCCAGCAGCTGTGATTCCTCGCGGCTGCGCGGCGGCAGAATCGCCCGTGCCCGTGCGTTCACCTCGTCCCGCACCCGTGGGTCGACCTCCGTCGCATGCTCCAGACAGGCCATGGCGAGCAGGTGGACCCGCAGTCCCGTGGCGCGGTCGTCGAGGCCGTCCCCGCGCTCCAGCAGCCCCCGCAGGATCTCCGCCCGTTCCCGCGGCCTCGCATGTGCCACCGCCATCCGGATCACGTCCTCCCATTGGGAGTCCTCCGCATGCGCCACCAGTAGTCCGAAGTCGCCGTCCTCCACGGCCGCCTTGGCGCCCAGGTAGTCCTGGAAGGTCCGGTGGACGAAGTCGACGGAGCCGGGGGCCGGTTCGCGCAGCAGGCCGCTGCGTAGCAGCAGATGGCGGAAAATCGCCGTCGCATCGCCCTGCTCCGCCGCGGCGGGCACGGCCGGGAGTGCCTCGCCGAGGATGCGTTCGGCGCGTTCCCGGTCGAGTTCGTTGCGGCCGTTGCGGATCAGCCAGTAGGCGAGCCGCTGGAGCAGCTGGATCTGTGGGCCGTCGCTCAGCTCGATGCCCGTGGGGGCGGCCATATCGCGTTCCCGGTCGCGGCGGGAGAGCAGCATGCCGAGGGCGGCGTCGTACAGCTCCTTGCGGCCGGTGGGCAGATAGCCGCGGCGGTCCCGGTGGAGTGCGCAGATCAGGCCGCACATGAGGGGGTTGGTGGCGAGCCGGGCGAGGTCCTGTTTGGTGTGGACGGCGGCCAGCAGGGACTGCTCATAGGCGTCGAGGAGTGCGGGGTCGTCGGCGTCGCAGCGGGCCGCGGCGTGCCAGCGGCCGATGAAGGCGGCGACCTCGGTGCGGCTCATGGCGGACAGCGTCAGCTCGCCGAAGCCGTCGGCGGCGAGCCAGTCGTCGCGTACGGCGGAGGGGCGGGAGGTGACCAGCCACAGGTTGTCCGGGAAGGCGTCGGTCAGATCACGCAGCCAGCGGCGGGTCAGCTCGCGCTCACGCTCGGGGATCTCGTCCAGGCCGTCGACCAGCAGCAGCGCCCGCCCGGAGGACAGCACGCGGTCGGCCCAGCCCTCGGGCTGCGAGCCGGACACCGGGCAGCCGACGGATGCCAGGAACTGGTCGGGGGTGGGCGGCGGCGCCCCGTCGCGGGTGAGGGTGCGCAGCGGGAGGACGAACGGGATCCGGCCGTAGAGGTGGGGGAGGGCCGTGTCACCGGGGGACTTGGTGCAGGAGATGGCCAGCCACTGGACGAGGGTGCTCTTGCCGGAGCCGGCGACACCGCGCAGCAGTACCCGGTCGCGGCCGGCCAGGGCCTGGTCGGCGGGGACGGGGACGGGGGCCGGAACCGGCGAGGCGCCTACGGGGCCGCCCACCTCGTCGAACGGGCCGGCGGCGGTGGCCTCGCGGGCGGCCGGGGCGGTCGCCTCCAGGCTCATGTACGCCGCGTCCAGTGGCCACCGGTCCGGGGAGTGGGCGAGATCGATGCCGTAGATGGTCAGCCGGCCGTGCTTACGGGCGAGGTACGCGAGATAGCCGCGCTCGAACGCGGCGTCCGCGGCCCGTGGGGACGGATGCCGCGCCAGGAACTCGTCGATGAGCGTGATCAGGGTGTCCAGGGTCCTGCTCTGCTGGACCAGGGTGCGGGCCACGAAGGCGGACCGCTGGGTGAAGAAGTGCACGATGTGCAGGCAGGCGGTGCCGAGCAGGGTCGCGTGCAGCAGCTCGGCGTCCCGGGAGAGGCCGCGGACGGCGTGCGGGCTCGCCGCCTCCAGACGTTCGGCGAGGGCGGTGGCGCCCAGGCGGACGGCCTGTACGTCGTCCATGTCGAGATCGCCCAGACGGCGCAGCGTGGTGGCCAGGGCCTCGGCCACCGCCGGGTCCTCGTCCGTGGCCAGGGGGCGCTCGCCGGGACCGGCGCTCCGTACGGCCCGGTCGACCAGCTCCGCCGCGAGCTTGTGCAGGTCCTTGTCGGACAGGGTCCGCCGTTCGCCCGTGAAGCTGACCAGCCCGGAGATCCGTACCGGCTTCGCCACCAGGCCGGCGCCCGGCCCCTCCTTGACGAAGAGCTTCCTGATGAGCGGTGCGACGACGCCGGAGGCGAGTCGGACACCCACTGCTGACGGGTCCATCGTGCGGTCCGCCCTCCCCCTGGCCGGTGCTGCCGTCGGGCCAGGCTAGAGCGGCGGTCGGGGCGGCGGATGGTGATCGGCCAGGTACACCTGCGGGGCGGCCCGCTGTGGTGGCGGTCACGGATTCCAGGGCGCCATTACCGGCCAATTCGGACATTTGGCGGGCCCGGGTAACCCGGGTCACAAAGGCCGAGTAACCCGGGTCACAAATAGCGGGTAATCCGGGTCACAAAGGCTGGGTAAGCCACGTCACAAATGCCCGAGTCGCCCGCCTCGCAAGATCCCGGAACCCCGAATCGAGCGTCCGGAAGGGGTGGAAAAAGGGGTTGGATCTTGGTTATCGGTGACATGGCACACAAGCGTTTTGGGGCCTACTAAAAGAATTAGGGGAATGGGGGCGCGGTGGTGCGGGGGTTCCCCGGGCCGGGCGAGGGGCTGGAGGCGAGTGAGCGGCACGGGGGAGGCTGGCCCCGTGCGACGCATGGGGAAACGGGCTGCTCAGGGGGTATGCGGCAGGCGCGAAGGGCGTGGCGAGATGTCCGAATTCGGGGGTTTCGCGCAGAGCGTCGACGGGCACGCAAGGGCCTCCGTCACCCGGCTTCTCGTACGGGCCGGGTTAGTAGAAAGGCCCCTTGGCGGGGCGGCGAAGGCGGGTTACCAAGGAATGGCGATCCCGGTCCGCAGCCGGGAAACCAATCAATTCACTGGAGGAAACCCGCATGTCGAAGTTCACCGCTCTCCGCAATTCGAAGAAGTTCGCGCTGCGCAATCGCGTCGCCGTTGTCGCCGCCGGTGTCGGCGTTACCGCCGCCCTGGGCGCCGGTATAGCCACCGCCGCCGACGCGGGTCTGCAGAACCTCACCACGGGCGTCGGTTCGACCGTCTCCGCGCAGGCCGACGCACAGGTCAAGTCCGCCGCCGACGCCAAGGCCGCCGCGGCCAAGGCCAAGAAGGACGCGGCCAAGAAGGCCGACTCCTGGGTCAAGCCGGTCGACAAGTACACCCTGGGCTCGACCTTCGGTCTGGCCGGCAGCCACTGGTCGCACAACCACAGTGGCCAGGACTTCGTCGTGCCGACCGGTACCCCGGTCAAGTCCGTCCACAAGGGCACCGTCGTCAAGGCCGGTCCCTACGGCGGCGGCGACGGCCCGGCCTACGGCAACGCCATTGTGATCAGGCACGACAACGGCATGTACACCCAGTACGCGCACCTGTCACAGATCGGCGTGAACGTCGGCCAGCAGGTCGGTACCGGTGACAAGATCGGCCTGTCCGGCAGCACCGGTAACTCCACCGGCCCCCACCTGCACTTCGAGGTCCGCACCGGTCCTGACTACGGGACGGGCATCGAGCCGACCGGATTCCTGCGGGCTCACGGCGACGCCGTCTGAGCTGAATCCGGCCGGGCTGGCCGGCGGTTCGGCGGGTTTGCCGCCGTGACCAGTTCTGTGGCGACCTCGAGGATGGCCTTGCGCTTCTCCTCGGGGTCGCCCTCCAGGTTCTGCATCGCGAACATGCCCGCATGCATGGAGAACAGTGCCGTGATGCAGCGCACCTGATCCGTCAGCTCCGACTCGGGCTCCCTGAGCAGCCCGAAGAGGGTCAGCATGCGCGATTTGAAGGTCTCGCCGATGCTCAGATCGCGCACCGCGGCCTGGTTCTCCTGCATGAAGCGGAAGAGAGGCGCGGCCGAGTGCAGCGCCGCGCTGTAGCGGCGGAGCAGCTCCTGCTTCGTCTCCAGGGTCCGCGGCTGCTCCTCGGCCCAGGCGATCAGCTCGTCGATGGGCCGGCCCAGGTCCTGGAACAGGCCGATGACGATGTCTTCCTTGGTCTTGAAGTGGTAGTACAGCGCCGCCTTGGTGACTTCGAGCTTCTCCGCGATCTCCCGCAGCGACGTCTTCTCATAGCCCCGTTCGGAGAACAGCTCCAGAGCGACGTCCTGGATGCGCTGGCGGGTGTTTCCCCTGCGCGCCTGTGTGCTCATGGTGCTCTCCTGCGTCGTCGGTACTGGTCAGAGGGCTGCCCAGCGGGGCACCAGAGAAACTTACTTGACGCCCGGCTAGTTCGTAGCCTACCTTCCTCACTGTACTGAACTAGCCGGGCGGCAAGTAAGTGGGAGTGAGTGATGGGGAAGTCGCTTCATGCGACCCCGACGGGGGACGGAAAGACCTCGGCCGGGAAGGCCAGGCAGGACGCAGCACCGGGCAAGGGGCAGGAAAAGCAGCCGGCCAGCGTGCGGATGGTGCTCTTCGCGCTGATGATCGCGATGCTGCTCGCGATGCTGGACAACATGATCGTCGGCACCGCGATGCCGACCATCGTCGGTGAACTGGGCGGACTGGAACATCTGTCCTGGGTGGTCACCGCGTACACGCTCGCCACCGCGGCCTCGACACCGATCTGGGGCAAGCTCGGCGACATGTACGGACGCAAGGGCGTCTTCCTCACCTCCATCGTGATCTTCCTGATCGGCTCCGCACTCTCCGGCATGGCGCAGGACATGGGGCAGCTGATCGGCTTCCGCGCCGTCCAGGGCCTGGGCGCCGGCGGTCTGATGGTCGGCGTCATGGCGATCATCGGCGATCTGATTCCGCCGCGGGAGCGCGGCAAGTACCAGGGCATGATGGCCGGCGTCATGGCCGTCGCCATGATCGGCGGACCGCTCGTCGGCGGCAGCATCACCGACCACCTCGGCTGGCGCTGGAGCTTCTACATCAACCTGCCGCTCGGCGCGATCGCGCTGATCATGGTCACCGCGGTGCTGCACCTGCCGAAGAAGCGGTCGCAGACCCGGATCGACTACGTCGGCGCCACGCTGCTCACCGTCGGCATCACCTCATTGGTGCTGATCACCACCTGGGGCGGCACCGAGTACGACTGGCTGTCGAGCCAGATCATCGGCCTCGGCGTCCTCGGTGTGGTCGCGCTCGCCCTCTTCGTGTTCGTCGAGCGCAAGGTCAGCGAGCCGGTGCTGCCGCTGCACATCTTCCGTAACGGCAACTTCTCGCTCGTCACGCTCATCGGCTTCCTGGTCGGCTTCGTGATGTTCGGGTCGATGACCTTCCTGCCGCTGTTCCAGCAGACCGTGCAGGGCGCCTCGGCCACCAACTCCGGTCTGCTGCTGCTGCCGATGCTGCTGGCCATGATGGCGGTGTCGCTGTTCGCGGGCCGGGTCACCACCAAGACCGGCAAGTACAAGATCTTCGTCGTGGTCGGCGGCGGACTGATCACCGCCGGCCTGACCCTGCTGTCCCTGATGGACACCGACACCACCCGCTTCACCTCGGGCGTCTACATGGCGGTGCTCGGCGCCGGTATGGGCTTCCTCATGCAGACCACGATGCTGATCGCGCAGAACAGCGTCGAGATGAAGGACATGGGCGTCGGCTCGTCCTCGGCCACCCTCTTCCGTACGATCGGCGGCTCCTTCGGCGTCGCCATCCTCGGCGCGATCTTCACCCACCAGGTGCAGGCCACGATGGTCGAACGGATCGGCAAGGCCGGCGAGAAGATGACCAGCGGCGGCGCCCAGATGGACCCGAAGGGCCTGGCCCAGCTCCCGCCGATGATCAAGGACGCCTACACGCACGCGGTCGCCACCGGCACCCACCACGTCTTCCTGTGGGCCGCCGTGATCAGCATCGCCGGCTTCGCCGCCGCCTGGTTCCTCAAGGAGGTCCCCCTCCGCGGCGCCCCCACCACCCCGGCGGAAAACCCGCAGAACAACGACGCTCCCGCAGACCGAATAGCAGTCCCCGAATCCGTCTGAGCAACAGGCCGGTGGGGGTGCCCGTGACCATCACGCGCACCCCCACCGGCCTTTTCTTTCCCCACCCGCTCCGGCCCGTCACCGCACCCCAACAGCCCCGCGCAGCGGACAAGGCCCGCCGCAGGCGCAACGGCGGGGGCACCGCGGCAGCGGGCCACAAAACGGCGAGCAACAACCACGGCGGGAACGCCAAAAACGTGGGAAGCGCCGCCGAACGCGCGGCTACCGCTCAGGAAGCTGAATAACCGGAAAGCTCCCCGTATTGGTAGGAGCGTTCTCCGGCAGCCAGAGAACGGACACCGCCCCCGTCGAACCATCCGTGAGCTCATCCGCGTTGCGGAACGTCAGGCGGGCGCCCAGCACCCGGGCCTGACCGGCCGCGATCGTCAGCCCCAGCCCGTGGCCGCGGCCCGCCCGGTCGCTGCTGCCCGTACGGAACCGGCTCGGGCCCTCCCGCAGCAGCGCCTCGGGGAAACCCGGACCGTGGTCGCGCACCCGCAGCACCCGGCCCTCGACGGTGACCTCGATCGGCGGCCGGCCGTGCCGGGCCGCGTTGGCGATGAGATTGCCGAGGATCCGCTCCAGTCGGCGCGGATCGGTGGTGACATCGGCTTCCCGTACGACGTCGACGACGATGTCCGGGTCCAGGGCCCGCACCCGCCGCGCCACGAACTCCCCGAGCACCACGTCCTGGAGCTCGGCGCGCTCCGCATGGCCGTCCAGCCGCGCCACCTCCAGCACGTCCTCGACCAGGGTGCGCAGCGCCTGCGCCCGGTCGCGCACCAGCTCGGACGGGCGGCCCGGCGGCAGCAGCTCGGCCGCGGTCAGCAGACCGGTGACCGGAGTGCGCAGCTCATGCGCGATATCGGCGGTGACCCGCCGCTCGGCCTCGATCCGCTCCTGCAGGGCGTCCGACATGGCATCCACGGCCCACGCCAGATCATCGGTCTCGTCCCGCACCCGGCCGATGCCGACCTCGTCGCGGATACGGACCGAGGTGTCGCCGTCGGCGAGCTTGCCGGCCGCCGCGGCCGCCTTGCGCAGCCGCTTGGAGAGCCGCCCGCCGACCAGTACGCCCAGCGCACATCCGCCGACCACCACCGCGGTCGAGCCGATCACCAGCGCCTGGTCCAGATCGTCCAGGACGGTGAAGCGGTCCGGGAAACTGTCGTGGATGGACAGCACCCGGCCGTTGCTGAGCGGGGAGGCCGCCCACACCTCGGGGGCGGTCTGCCCGGTGTCCTGGAGGTAGGTGGCGCGCTTGTTCTCGGCGACCTCGTCACGCAGCGGCGGCGGCAGCGACGGATCATCGATCTTCGCGCCGAACTGGAGCCGGTTGGTGGACTCGAAGATCTTCTGCGTGAAGTTGAGCCGCTCGATCTGCACATCCCGGCTGTTGTCGAGCATGGAATGCCGGGCGGCGTTGTGTACGACAAGGCTCAGCGCGATCGCGACCAGTGCTCCGACGAGCGCGATCGCGGCGCTGAGCTTCCATCTCAGCCCCGTCCGCAGGGCCAGTCTGACCACCGGAGGTGTCAGCCTCTCAGCTTGTATCCGAAGCCGCGGACCGTCTCGATCCGGTCCTGGCCGATCTTGCCGCGCAACCGCTGGACATGGACGTCCACCACCCGGGTGTCACCGCCCCAGCCGTAGTCCCAGACCCGCTCCAGCAGCCGGTCGCGCGAGAGGACCGTGCCCGGCGCGTTGGAGAACTCCAGCAGCAGCCGCATCTCGGTGGGCGTCAGCGCGACATTCCGGCCGTCCTTGCGCACCTCCATGCCCTCGGTGTCGACCTCCAGATCACCGAACCGCAGCACCGCCTCGGCGGGATCATCCGCCTCGGCCGCCGCGGCTCCGCCGCGCTCCGGCCCGCTGGCGTGGCCGAAGCGGCGCAGCACGGCACGGATCCGGGCGACCAGCACCGCACCGTCGAACGGCTTGGTGACATAGTCGTCGGCGCCGGCCTCCAGACCGAGCACCACATCGATGGAATCGGCACGCGCCGACAGCATGATGACGGGCACCGTCGACTCGTCGCGGATCCGCCGGCACAGGCTGACGCCGTCCAGCCCCGGCACCATCACATCCAGCAGGGCGATGTCCGGACGGTTGGCGCGGAACGCCTCCAGCCCCGCGAGCCCGTCGGGCATCGCGGTGACCACGAAGCCGTCCCGCTCCAGAGCGAGCTGGGTGGCCTCGCGGATGACGTCGTCGTCCTCGACGAAGAGCACATGGGTCTCGGCCATGCGGTTGTCTCAACCCTCCGATCCCGTGCCGTCGTCCGGCGTGGCGCCGTCGACGGTGGTCTTGCTGTAGTCGGTGTGATAGCCGTGGTTCTCGACGAAGCGGCCCCCCGACCAGCGGTAGGGCATCACGTCCTCACCGGAAGGGCAACACACCTTGTCGCCGGTGTCATAGGTCTGCTTGGAGACCTCCAGCTCGCCCTTGTTGACCCCGGCGGAGACCGACGGCTGTTCGTTCGTGTACACGTTGTCATACCCGTGCTTCGCGCCGCTGTGCTTGCGGTAGACGTACGAGCCGATCCCGACGGAATCCGCGCAGGTCATGACGTTGACGATGACATCGGGGGACTTCCCGCCGGTCAGCGACGCATAGGTCACCTCGACCGGGTACTCATCGGCGGCGCACGGCTTGGCCAGGGACTTCTTCACGAACGCGCCGACCTTCGGGTCGTCCTTCAGCAGCTGGACCGCGTCGACCTTCTTGTAGTCCGCGGTCGAGGACGGGCCGGGAGAACTGCTCACCGGGCCCTTCGGGGGCACCGGGGTGCTGGTCGCGGAGCCCTCGCTGCGCACACCCTCGCCCCCGGGATTGCATCCGGCCAGCAAAAGGCCGACGGCGGCCACTCCTGCCGTGGCCGCGCCGCCTCTGGTCAACCCGATCCTGGTCAACCTGTACCTGGACAATCCGCTCCCGCTCACCGTGCTGCTCGCACAGCCGCTGATCCCGCTGCTGTTCCTGAAGTGATTGTCGCGCGTCGAGCCCGGAGCCGTAAGGCGCCTGTCGTTCTGCCCGTTTTCACCGGTAAGGATAGTTTTCGTGTGGTAACTGGCGTGATGCTGTACGTCGTGCCGTGTCCCGCGTGCCGTGCGCCGCCCGTCAGGCCGCGCACCGCTCCCGCTCCCGCTCGCCGCGCTCCAGCATCCGGGCGTCGATGTCGCGCATCTGAAGCTCCTGACGCAGCCGCGCCAGCGCACGGTGCAGCGTGCTCTTGACGGTACCCGTCGACATCCCCAGCGCCGCCGCGGTCTCCTCCGTGCTCATCTGCTCCCAGTGCCGCAGCACCACGACGCTGCGCTGCTTCGGAGCGAGCACCCCCAGGATGTCCATCAGCAGGGCACGGTCCGCGCGCTGCTCGGTGCCGTCGTCCACGCTCGCGTCCGGGAGCTGCTCGGTGGGCACCTCCTCCAGCTTGCGCGCCCGCCACCACTCCGTCCGGGTGTTGATCATGACGCGGCGGAGGTAGGCGTCGGCCAGCGACTTGTCCGCGATGCCGTCCCAGCGGCCGTAGGTGCGGACCAGTGCGGTCTGCAACAGATCCTGCGCGTCCACGGGATCGGGCACGAGGCGCCGGGCGCTCCGCAGCAGGGCCTCCTGCCGCGTACGAACGTACTCTTCGAAGTCCAGTACCTTGCCGCCGCTGGTCGCCATCTCGACGCCTCCGATCCGCTTTCGTTTCCCCACGTTGACCGTGCCGGCGGTCATCTCCAGCACGAGGAAGACGCTACGGAGGGGGTGTTGCGACGTAATGTGCGTGGGCCCCACAGCGAGTGCACGGAAAACCCTCGGTTGTGTAACAGCGCGCCAGGGGTCCTACTTCGGATGGATGGCAGGCCTGTCCACGTCATACTCCGGGGGGAGACGCACCCCCGCCACAAGACCGATCGGCCGTGACGCGACGGCAACCGTGCCCGACGAGCGCCTTCTTCAGGCCGGATCGCGGCACCTTCCGGACAGGCTGCCCTAAAAGTGACACCACATCAGGTGGTTAACCGTCGCAGCCACAAGACGCGACCCGTCACGACAGAAGGCGCGACCGCCGAAGCGGTCGCGCCTTCTGTTTGTTGTGGTTGTGACGGTTGCGGTGCTGGGGGGATGACGCTCTTGGGTAGATGACAGCCGGGCTACGTCAGCGGCAGCCGGTAGCGGCCTCCGGCCAGCGGCTCGACCAGACCGTCCGAGACCAGCCCGTCCAACGCCCGCGCCCGCTGCACCGGCTCGTCCCACACCGTGTCCAGCACCTGCTGCGGCACCGGTGCGACCGCCTCGCGCAGCACGGCCAGCAGCTTGCCGCGCACCTGCCGGTCGGTACCGGCATAGGTCTGCGTACGACGCGGCGGACCGTCGTGCGCCGGCGACCCGGCCTGCCGCCACGCGCACTGCGCCGCGATCGGGCAACGGTGACACTCCGGCGTACGCGCCGTGCACAGCAGCGCACCCAGCTCCATCGTGGCCGCCGCCCAGCGCGCCGCCAGCTGCTCGTCCTCGGGCAGCAGCGCACGGGCGAGCTTGCGCTCCGCCGCGGTGGTGGCGTTCGGCGGGTACTGGCGGCCGGCCACCGCGCGGGCGAACACCCGGCGCACATTGGTGTCCAGCACCGCGTGCCGCTGCCCGTACGCGAAGGACGCGACCGCGGCGGCCGTGTACTCGCCGACGCCGGGCAGCGCCAGCAACTGGCCGTGCTCACGCGGTACGTCGCCGCCGTGCCGCTCCTGTATCGCGGACGCGGCGGCGTGCAGCCGCAGCGCGCGGCGCGGATAGCCGAGCCGGCCCCAGGCCCGGACCGCTTCGCCGGGCGCCTCGGCGGCCAGGTCGGCGGGGCGCGGCCAGCGGGCCAGCCACTGCTCGTACACCGGCAGCACTCGGCTGACCGGGGTCTGCTGCAACATGAACTCGCTCACCATCACACCCCAGGCGCCCGCTTCGGGGCGGCGCCAGGGCAGATCGCGGGCGTGCTCGTCGAACCAGTCGGTGACCGGGCCGTGCAGCGCGGTCCCGTCGGCGGCTTCCGCGGCCGCGTCGGCGGCGGAAGCGGTCTCGGCGGCGGCGGTCGTGGCAGTGGTGGTGACAGGCGTCGAAGTCATGGCATGCCGATCCTGGCACGTCCGGCCTCGCCCAGGAAACGCACCGGGCCCGCCCCGCCGCACGCCCACCCACACGCAGGACGACCAACCACTCCGGGGTGGGGCCTACTGGGGGTAGGGAGGGGTGGGGCGGGGCATGGGGGAGGTGAGCCCTCGGCCGGGGGGGCGGGCCGGCGGTGGGTGGGGCGGGGTGCGAGGTGTGTGGGTCGGCGTGGCGTCTCGGCGGCCACGCTACGCCAGGAACTCGTTACGCTCCGTAATCGTTGCTGGAATAGAAGGAGGCGGCAAGCGAGGCCAAGGAGACAACAAGCGAGGATGCGGACATGGCGGAGATGAGCGGAGCGGACGGGGCGGAAGGCGCGGGCGAGGCGGAAGGCGCGGGGCGTGCGGGCGACGCGGACCGCGCGGCGGGGGCGGGGGCTGCGGCGGGGCCGGGTGGCGTGGCGGGCTCGGGAGGTGCTGCGGGTGCGGGTGGCGCCGTGGGGCAGGAAGGCGCCGCGGCGGCCGGGGCGGTCTGCCCGGAGGTCATCCTGCGGGCGCTGGCCGCGCATACGACGATGACGCTCGCGTATGTGGACGAGGACGGGCCGCAGGCCTGCGCGGTGCTGTACGCGACCGGGGCGGTTGAGGGGGCCGAGGGGGCCGCCACGGCCGGCGCGACCGAGGCGCCCGGCGCGGCCGACGATGCCGACGGAGCCGATGTGTCGGTCGCGCCCGGCGTGTCGGGCGTGGCGGCCGGCGGGGCCGCTGGTGTGACGGGCGGCCTGGAGGCTGGTGCCGGGCCCGCGCTGTACTTCGTCACCGCGACCACGACGCGGCACGGACGGGCCCTCGCCGAGCCCGGCGCGCGGGTCGCGTTCACGGCGCAGCGGGACGGGCAGGAGTGGAGCGGTCTGACGGGGCTTCAGGGGCGGGGGTGCTGCCGTCCGCTGACCGGTGCCGAGCGGGCGGCCGGCTGGCAGGTCTATATCGAGCGCTTTCCGTTCGTCGCGGCGAGCGACCGGCTGCGCGCCGCCCTGGAGCGGACCACGCTCTGGGAGCTGCGCCCCGACTGGCTGCGGCTGATCGACAACGGCCAGGGCTTCGGCCACAAGGAGGAGTGGTCGCGGAGCTGAGGCCGCTGGGGCAGTCAGTTCCGCGGGCGGTGAGCTCCGCGGGCGGTGAAACCCCTGGGGCGGGCGAGGTTGGTGAGGGCGCCGTAGAGAGGGGTGCTGTTCATGATCAACGGCCGTATGGGCCGGTCAGGTTGTGCGGCTGCTGACGATCGGCAGGGGTGGAGCTGACGAAAGTGAGGCGGGGGTGGAGCAGGTCGAGCGCTAGTGGGGTATCAGGCCCGTTGGGGTCGGAAATGCGGTTGGGGGCCGGTTGGGGGTCGGCTCCGGGCCGATCATGGGAAAAGTTGCAGCCGGAAGCGGCGGGTACTGGCCTGTGTGGGTGCCGATCTCTCGTAGAGTTTCCGCGTGGGATCACTGCGCAATCCGATCGGGCCGCTTCCCTCCTCCATCTACTGGCGGCGGAGGGCCGTTGCGCTGGCCATCGTCGTCCTGCTCACCCTCCTGGTGGTGTGGGCCGTCAACTGGGGCGGGGGCGCCGGAAAGAGCGGCGATGAGGGCAAGGGGTCGCACGGCAATGGTCCCGCGACGTCCATCACGCCAGGGCCCTCCGGCAGTGGACCGGCGAGCGATCAAAAGCCGGGCGGGCGCGATGAGTCGGGCGACGACGGTGGGTCGGGCTCCGGTTCCGGTGGGTCGGGCGCCGCGGGTGGCGGCAGTGGAAGTTCCGGTGGCAGTGGAGGGTCCGGCGGTTCCGGTTCCGGGAGCGGGCCGATCGGGCAGGGCTCCGGGAAGAATGCGGTCGTGGCCGGTTCGTCGCTCCCCAACTGCGTTTCCGGCAAGGCCGAGTTGGATCTTCGTAGCGTCAAGCACTCCTACGCGCCCGGTACTCGGCCGAAGTTCGAGCTGACGATCGAGAATGCGGACGGGGCCGCCTGCAAGGTGGATCTCGGGCAGAAGGCCGCGGTGCTCACCATCAGCGACGCCGCGGGCGACGAACGGGTGTGGGCCTCGAACGACTGCCCGTCGGGCACCGCGCCCGCGCTGTTGCAGGTGCCGGCCAAGGGGTCCGTGCAGCGCACCATCGTGTGGGACCGGCGCGCCAGCGGCCCGCAGTGCGCCACGCCGAGTTCGGCCAAGGTGCCCGCCGGCAAGTATGAGATCGAGGCGAAGGTGCCAGGGCTGGAGGCGGTCCGTACGACGTTCGTCCTGGCTGAGGGCTGAGGGCTGAGGGCTGAGGGCTGAGGGCTGAGGGCTGAGGGCTGCGAGCTGAGGCGGTCGGCTGCGGGTGAGGGCTTGTGGCAGACGCCGGGCCCACGCCTGAGGCAGAACGGCCGGGCCCGCGCCTGAGGCAGAACGGCTGAGATCGACGGCTGAGACCGGCGCCCGAGGCGGAGAGCTGCGGCCGGCCCCTGCGGACCGGAGCCGCCGCCGCGAATCGAGCCCGACCGGCACCAACCGAAGCCGACCACTACCGGCCGGTCCCGAGCAGCACCGCCCAGCACCGACCAGCACCGATCGCTGCCAACCAGCGCTGAATGCCCGGCCGCCGCAGGTGCGGAAGGGTCCCCTCCCCTTATTCCGCCCAGAGGGATTCCGCTGAGAGCGTGCGTTGGTGGTCGCGGGTGGCGGCGTCCGGCACAGTCGGCGTTATGAAGCTACTGATGCTGGGCGGTACGGAGTTCGTGGGGCGGGCTGTCACCGAGGCGGCGCTGGCGCGGGGGTGGGAGGTGACGGTGTTCCACCGGGGGAAGCATGCTCCGCCGGAGGGGGCGGCGGCGCTGCACGGTGACCGTGGGAGCGCGGCGGGGCTCGCGGCTCTGGAGGTGGGGGAGTGGGACGCCGTCGTCGACACCTGGAGCGGTGCGCCGTCGGCGGTGCGGGACACGGCGCGGCTGCTGGCCGGGCGGGTCGGGAGGTACGCGTACGTCTCAAGCAACTCGGTGTACGCCTTTCCGCCCACGCCCCCGTACGGCGAGCAGGCCCCGGTGGTGGAGGGCTCCCCCGACGCCACCGACGCCGAGGACTATGCGCAGGCCAAGCGGGGCGGTGAGCTGGCCGTGACCGAGGCGTTCGGGGACCGGGCGCTGCTGCTGCGGGCGGGGCTGATCCTCGGGCCGTACGAGAACATCGGGCGGCTGCCGTGGTGGCTGACCCGGATCGCCCGCGGTGGCCCGGTTCTCGCGCCGGGGCCGCGGGAGTTGGCGCTCCAGTACATCGATGTCCGGGATCTCGCCGCATGGACGCTCGATGCGCTGGAGGCCGGGCGCGGTGGTGCGTACAACCTGGTGAGCGAGGTGGGGCACGCCACGATGGGGGAGTTCCTGGAGAGTTGTGTGACGGTCACCGGCGCGGACGCGGAGCTGCGCTGGACCGCTCCGGCGGATGTCCTCGCCGCCGGTATCGCGCCCTGGATCGAGCTACCGCTCTGGCTCGCGACCGGCGAGCTGGAGGATGCGCTCTACGGTGCCGATGTGTCCAAGGCCCGGGAGGACGGGCTGCGTTGCCGTCCCCTCGGCGAGACGGTCGCCGACACCTGGGCCTGGCTCCAGGACATCGGCGGGGTGGCGCCGCAGCGGCCGGACCGGCCGGTGGTGGGGCTGCCGCCGGAGAAGGAGGCCGCCGTGCTGCGGGGGTGAGGGCCCGCGGTCCCCGTGTGGGACCGGGAAGGGCCGGGACATGAGCACGGGGGAGACTCGGCCCTTCCCGGTGTCACCATGCTCGTTCGCGGGGACGCCGCGCCCCCAGGGCCGAACAGCCCCCCCCCGCCGGGCCGGGAGACCCTGGAGGGGACGGGATGACCGGCCGATGCGCCCCCGGCGGGGCGCCCGGCCGATGAGCCCCCGGACAGGCCGGCCGACCGCCGCGGTCTCCCGGCCGGGCCCCCGCCATGCTCCCGTACCCTGCTGACCAGGTAAGAGTTTCGGGGTAGTTGGGGGCAAGGCGGTCATGGCCGATCCGAAGTGGCCTGCGTCGGAGGCGTGTTGGCCGCAGCTGCGGGCGCCGGAGGAGCGGATGCGCAGTCTGCTCGATGCGGTGATGGGGCTGGGGCGGGGGCTGGAGTTGCCGCAGGTGCTCGGGGGCATCGTGGAGGCGGCGGTCGACCTCACCGGCGCGGAGTACGGCGCGCTCGGTGTGGTGGGTGACGGGCAGCGGCTCTCGCAGTTTCTGCCGGTGGGGATGTCCGAGGAGCTCATCGCGTCGATCGGCCCGTTACCGTGCGGCCGGGGCATCCTCGGTGAGCTCATCCGCCACCCGGAGCCGTTGCGGCTCACCGATCTGTCCCGGCACCCGCGCAGTTACGGGTTTCCCGCGCAGCATCCGCCGATGCGGACGTTCCTCGGGGTGCCGGTCCGGGTGCGTGACGAGGTGTTCGGCAATCTCTACCTGACCGAGAAGCGGGGCGGCGGGGCGTTCGACGCCGAGGACGAGGCGGTGGTGACGACGCTGTCGATCGCGGCGGGGGTGGCGATCGACAACGCCCGGATGTATCACGAGAGCCGCCGCCGGGAGCGCTGGCTGGAGGCGCTGGGCGAGATCACCCGGAGCCTGTTGTCCGGTACGGAGGCGAGCCAGGTGCTGCGGCTGATCGCCGAGCGGGCCATGGAGGTCGCGGGCGCCGACTGTGCGGCGGTGCTGCTGCCGGTGCCGTCGGCGCCGGACCGGCTGACGGTGGCGGTGGCGCACGGCGTGGGCGCCGGCCGTATCGCGGGGCTGACGGTGCCGGCCGAGGGGTCGCTGCCCGGTACGGCGGCGCGTACGGGGCAGCCGGTGGTCAGCGCCGATTTACGGAACGATCCGCGGGCGCATCCGCTGGGGGCGGGCACCGGGGCGGACGAGGAGTACGGTCCGGCGGTCGCCGTGCCGCTTCAGGTCGATATCGGGCGCGGGGCGCTGCGGCTGTGCCGGCTGGCGGGGCGGCCGCCCTTCGACGAGACCGAGGCGAGGCTGATCTCGGGCTTTGCCGATCAGGCCGTGATCGCCCTGGAACTCGGCCGGCGGCGGGCCGAGTCGGAGGAGCTGGCGGTCTTCCACGACCGGGACCGTATTGCCCGGGACCTGCATGATCTGGCCATTCAGCGGCTGTTCGCCACCGGGATCACGTTGCAGAGCGCGACCCGGCTGATCGACCGGCCCGAGGCGGCGGAGCGGGTCGGGCGGGCGGTCGATGATCTGGACACCACCATCAAGATCATCCGGTCCACCATCTTCGAACTGCGCACGGCCGGGGACGGCGCCGACGGTGCGGGTCTGCGCCGCGGGCTCACCGACGCCGTGCGCACGGCGTCGCGCACGCTGGGCTTCACCCCGTCGCTGCGGATCGACGGCCCGGCGGACACCAACGTCCCCGCCGACCTGGCCGGGCACCTGCTGGCGGTGACCGCGGAGGCCCTCAGCAACGCCGCCCGGCACGCCCGCGCCCGGCGCCTCGATGTCGCTCTGACGGTGGCGGACGAGGTGACGCTGACGGTCGTGGACGACGGGGTGGGGGTGGGCGCCGCGCGGCATACGGGGGGCCTGGCCAATATGGCGGCGCGGGCCGAGCTGCACGGGGGCCGGCTGACGGTCGAGTGCCCGGAGGCGGGCGGTACCCGGATCGTGTGGCGGGTTCCGCTGCCGGGCTGACCCCCGTCGGGGGCGCGAGGCGCACCCGGTGTGCCGGGCCGCGGTGCTCAGCCGCGCTGTTCCCGGAAGCGTTCGGCGACCATCGCCGCCTGGACGCGGCGGCCCACTCCCAGCTTGGCGAGGATGGCGGAGACGCGGTTCTTGACGGTCTTCTCCGCGAGGAACAGCCGGTCGGCGATCTCCCGGTTGGTCAGCCCTTCGCCGATCAGCTCCAGTACCTGCCGTTCCCGGGGGGAGAGCCGGTCCAGTTCCGACGGCGATGCCTCGGGCGTCGTCTCGTGGGGGCCGCGCAGCCGCGCCATCACCCGGGACGCCGTGCGCGGGTCCAGCATGGATTCGCCCGCCGCCACCGTGCGCACCGCGTGAACCAGGCCGGATCCGTTGATCTGCTTGAGGACGTAGCCGGCGGCCCCCGCCATGATGGCGTCGAAGAGCGCTTCGTCGTCGTCGAACGAGGTCAGCATCAGGCAGGCCAGCTCCGGCATCCGGGCGCGCAACTCCCGGCACACCTCGATGCCTTCGTGGTCGCCGCCGGGGCCGTCGCCGCCGCCGAGGCGGACGTCGAGCACCGCCACCTGCGGGCGGGCGGCCGGTACCCGTGCGAGGGCCTGCCGGCGGTCCCCCGCCTCGCCCACGACCGCGATGTCCTCCTCCGCTTCGAGCAGGTCCCGTACCCCGCGCCGGACCACCTCGTGGTCGTCGAGGATGAAGACGCGCAGTGGCGCGGCGGGTGCGGGGTGCAGGTTCATTCGGTGCTCGCTTGGTCGCCCGGTGGGTGCGGGATGCCGGTCCGTTGAGGGGTCTCTCAGTATCTGCGGCCCTGGTGGGCGTGCCGCCCGGTACGGCCCCCGGGGCCCAGCATCGCGGGGTACGCGGTGGGGGCGAAAGGGCCGAACGGCCCTGGGGAGCTGGGCCGATGGGGCATCCCGGCCCGCTGCCATACTGGCGCCGCTTTCCGGACCGCGGCACCCCCGGCACCCCGCCGCCCGGTCCGGCGTCGCAGCCAGGAGGTCCGCTCATGCATGCCTTTACGGGCACCGTCGGCAACGAGTACCACGCACTGCTGGCCCGGCACGACGCGATGCGGCTGCGGCGCCGGATGCTGGGCCAGGACCGTGCGCCGGAACCGGACTTGGCGCGGGCGGTGCCCTGCGACGGCGCCGCCGACCAGCGGCTGATCGTGCGGTATCTGCCGCTGGTGACCCCGTTCGACGAGCTGATCGGCCGTCTCTACGACGAGATGTTCACGCGGTGGCCGTCCCTGCGGCGGCTGTTTCCCGCGTCGATGGAGTTCCAGCGGTCCCATCTCGCCCGCGCCTTCCGCTACTTGATCGAGAATCTGGACCGGCCGGACGAGGTGGCCGCGTTCTTCACCCGGCTCGGCCGGGACCACCGCAAACTCGGGGTGCGGCCGGTGC
Source organism: Streptomyces sp. P9-2B-2 (assembly GCF_030406865.1). Taxonomy (NCBI): domain Bacteria; kingdom Bacillati; phylum Actinomycetota; class Actinomycetes; order Kitasatosporales; family Streptomycetaceae; genus Streptomyces; species Streptomyces sp. P9-2B-2. Next base: position 5,226,114 of record NZ_CP129126.1, read on the forward strand.
ACTACGAGACGTTCGAGGCGGCCCTGTGCGTGGCGCTGCGGAAGTCGGCGGGGCCGGGCTGGAGCGCGGCGGCGGAGCAGGCGTGGGTGCGGATGCTGCGGTTCGCCGTGGCGGCCATGGTCGACGGCGCGGAGGCCACGCTCGCCGAACCGGCGTACTGGCGGGGCACGGTGGTCGGGCACGAGCTGCGCCGCCCGGACCTCGCGGTGCTGCGGGTGCGGACCGACGAGCCGTATCCGTACCGGGCGGGTCAGTACGCCGCCGTCGAGTCCCCGCTGCTGCCGCAGGCCTGGCGGCAGTACTCCCTCGCCTGCGCCCCGCGGCCGGTGCGCGAGCTGGAGTTCCATGTGCGGCAGACCGGCACCGGCGGGGTCAGTGAGGCGCTGGTGGCGCACACCCGGGTCGGGGACACCCTGCGCCTGGGGCCCGCGCAGGGGACGATGACGCTGGACGACGACCCGGCGCGTGAGCTGCTGATGGTGGCGGGCGGCACGGGGTGGGCGCCGGTCAAGGCGCTGCTGGAGGAGCTGGCCGGGTGCCGGGGCGGCGGCGGTGGGCCTGCTCTGGGGGGCCGAACGGCCCCTGGCGCGCGGTGATCGCCGACCTTCTACTGGGCATGTCAGCGCGTGGGAGGACGAGAGGGAGCGCACGGTGAACCACATGTCGTCCCGGCCGGGGGCCGGAGTGCCCCGGGCGGGCGGGGCCGGGACCGCGGGGCCCCGGCACAGCACCCCGCTGCACCGTGCGGAGGCGCTGCGGCTCCTCGGCAGTGTGTCGCTGGGCCGGATCGTCTTCACTCAGGACGCGCTGCCGGCCATCCGCCCCGTCAACCACCTGCTGGACCGGGGCGAGATCATCATCCGGACGCAGGAGGGCGCGGCGATCGCCACCGCGACCCGGCAGGCCGACATGGAGGGCGTCGTCGTCGCCTACGAGGCGGACACCATCGACCCCGTGACGCACATCGGCTGGAGCGTGGTGGTCACCGGCTACTGCCGGCCGGTCACCGATCCGCGCGACCTGGCGTACTACCGGGAGCTGCTGCACCCCTGGTCGGAGGGGCAGCGGGAACACGCCCTGCGCATCCGCCCGGATCTCGTCACGGGCCTCCGGCTCACCGCCGCGCTCCCCGCATCCGCCACCGGCTCCCGTCCCTGACCGGACGCGCCCCGGGGCATGTCGTCCGGCGCACCGGCGGCACGTCCACAAGGTGCGGGAATCTGACGCCCCGTTGACGGACCCACCCTCGGGCAACTAGTTTCCTCTCAGGAAACAGATTCCGCTGGAGAAACTAGCCAGCAACCAGCAACCCGAGGAGGCACCCATGGCGTCCACGTCATCGCCGTCCGGACCCGAGGACCCGCGCCCTTCGGCGGACGAAGCGGCCCGCGCCCTGGCGGACATCAGCCGGCACCGGGACCGGACGCACAGCTCGGCCACCCACTCCCGGTGGGTGTATGTGCTGTTCGGCGTCGTGCTCTTCGCCTTCCTGGCGGCCCCCGACTTCCTCGGGGCGGCGGCGGACGGCTGGTCCTCGGCGGCCCTCGGGGCGCTGACCGTCGGCTACGTCGTACTGCTCAACACCCGTGGTGGCTCGGCCCTGCTGGGGCAGCCCGTCCGCCCGCGCAGGCAGGAGATCTCCGGGCGCTTCCGCACCTACGCGCTGCTCATCCTGCTCGCCGTCGTCCTGGCCGGCTTCGCCGTCCCGCTGCTCGCGCCGGACTGGCACCTCGGTGTGCCGTACTGGCGGACCGCGGTGGGCGCGGTGGGCGGCGCCGCCCTGGCCGTGTTCGGGCCGAGCTGGCAGCGGGCGCTGCTCTCGGCCGCCGTGCGCGGCGGCGGTCACGTGGGGAAGAGTGCCCTCGATGGCCCACGCTGATTTCGACCCCGTACTCCTCGACCCCACCCGGCTGACGATCATGTCCCTGCTCGCGGGCGCGCAGTGGGCCGAGTTCGGCTGGGTGAAGGAGTCGGCGGGGCTCTCCCCCTCCGCCCTGTCCAAGCAGATCAGCACGCTGGAGTCGCACGGATACGTCGAGGTGCGCAAGGGCTACGTCGGCAAGCGCCCCCGCACCTGGGTGCACCTCAGCGACGGCGGGCGGAGCGCGCTGGAGGCACACGCGGCGGCCTTGCAGCGGATCGTCGAGGAGTCGCGGCGTACGGCGGGCGGGGACGGCGACCAGGGCGCGGCCCCCTAGGGGGTGCCCCCTGGGCGTACGGAGTGGGTCTCCCCAGGTGTACGGGGCGTATCCGCCTAGACGTACCGCTCCAGGATCGACGACTCCGCCAGCCGCGACAGGCCCTCGCGGACCGAGCGGGCGCGGGCCTCGCCGACGCCGTCGACCGCCTGGAGGTCGTCGACGCTGGCCGCGAGCAGCTTCTGGAGGCCGCCGAAGTGGTCGACGAGACGGTCGATGACCGTGCCGGGCAGCCGGGGGACCTTCGCCAGCAGGCGGAAGCCGCGCGGCGAGACCGCGGAGTCCAGCGTCTCGGGGGCGCCGCTGTAGCCCAGGGCGCGGGCCACGGTGGGGAGTTCGAGGAGTTCGGTGTGGCTGAGGGCGTCCAGCTCGGCGAGCGCCTCGGCGACCGTACGGGACCGCTTGGCGGTCGGCTCGGGGACATAGTCGCGGACGACCAGCTCCCGCTCGGGCTCCACGCCGGCGATCAGCTCCTCCAGCTGGAGGGTGAGCAGCCGGCCGTCCGTGCCGAGCTCGACGACGTACTCGGCGATCTCGGTGGCGATCCGGCGGACCATCTCCAGGCGCTGGGCGACCGCGGTGACATCGCGGACCGTCACCAAGTCCTCGATCTCCAGGGCGGAGAGGGTGCCGGCGACCTCGTCCAGGCGGAGCTTGTAGCGCTCCAGGGTCGCCAGTGCCTGGTTGGCGCGGGAGAGGATCGCGGCCGACTCCTCCAGGACGCGGCGCTCCCCGTCGACGTAGAGGGCGATCAGGCGCATCGACTGGCTGACGGAGACGACCGGGAAACCGGCCTGGATGGAGACGCGCTGGGCGGTGCGGTGGCGGGTGCCGGTCTCCTCCGTCGGGATGGAGGCGTCCGGCACCAGCTGGACACCGGCCCGCATGATCTTGGTGATGTCCTTGTCGAGTACCAGGGCGCCGTCGAGCTTGCACAGTTCGCGCAGCCGGGTCGCGGTGAACTCCACATCGAGGACGAAGCCGCCGGTACACATGGTCTCGACGGTCTTGTCGAAGCCGAGGACGATCAGTCCGCCGGTGTTGCCGCGGAGGATGCGCTCCAGGCCGTCGCGCAGGGCGGTACCGGGCGCGACGGCGCTCAGCGTGGCGCGCATCAGGCTCTCGGTGCCGGAGCTTCCACCGGACCTGCCGGAAGTCGATGCCCGGTCGTTGGCTGCCACTGCACTCCTCCGTCACAAGGTCTGTCGGTCCGCAGGCCGCCCGGCCCATGCTGTGGTTGACGTACCAGCGGAGCGTACGTGGCCGACAGGCAATTCTGCGGTGACGGGCGAGACCAGGGCAAAGTCTACCGGCGTGCGCCCTCTTCCTGTGGGGCCTCCCGGCGTACCCGCTTCGGCAGCACGCTGAGCGCCTGTCCGACGTCGGCGACCTCCAGGACCCGCATCCCGTCGGGGATCTTTCCGGGGTCGGCGGGGACCAGGGCGTGGGTGAAGCCGAGGCGGGCCGCTTCGGAGAGCCGGCGCTGGACGCCCGTGACGCGTCTGACCTCGCCCGCGAGGCCCACTTCGCCGATGGCGACCAGGTTCTTCGGGAGCGGGGTGTCGCTGGCCGCGCTGGCCAGGGCGAGGGCCACGGCGAGGTCCGCGGCGGGTTCGGTCAGCTTCACGCCGCCGACCGTCGCGCTGTAGATGTCGCGTTTGCCCAGGGCGCTGATCCGGCCGCGCTGCTCCAGGACGGCGAGCATCATCGAGACGCGGGAGGTCTCCAGGCCGGAGGTGGTGCGCCGGGGGGAGGGGATCTGGGAGTCGACGGTCAGCGCCTGGACCTCGGCGACCAGCGGGCGGCGGCCCTCCAGGGTCACGGTCAGGCAGGTGCCGGGCACCGGCTCGGCGCGGCGGGTCAGGAAGAGCCCGGAGGGGTCGGCGAGGCCGATGATGCCTTCGTCGTGCAGCTCGAAGCAGCCGACCTCGTCGGTGGTGCCGTAGCGGTTCTTGACGCCGCGGACCAGGCGCAGCCGGGCGTGCCGGTCGCCCTCGAAGTGCAGGACGACATCGACGAGATGCTCCAGGAGGCGCGGTCCGGCGATGGCGCCGTCCTTGGTGACATGGCCCACCAGGAGGGTGGACATGCCGCGTTCCTTGGAGGCCCGGATCAGTGCGCCGGCGACCTCGCGGACCTGGGCCATCCCGCCGGGCGCCCCTTCGATCTCAGGGGAGGCGACGGTCTGCACCGAGTCGAGGATCAGCAGCGACGGCTTGACGGTGTCGAGGTGGCCGAGCACCGCGGACAGATCGGTTTCGGCGGCCAGATACAGATGGTCGTCGAGGGCGCCGATGCGGTCGGCGCGCAGCCGTACCTGGCTCGCGGATTCCTCGCCGGTGACATACAGCGTGCGGTGGGCGTCGGAGGCGGCCTTGGCGGCGACGTCCAGCAGCAGGGTGGATTTGCCCACGCCGGGCTCGCCGGCCAGCAGCGCGACGGCGCCGGGGACCAGCCCGCCGCCGAGGACGCGGTCCAGCTCGGGCACGCCCGTCGAGCGGGCGGTGGCCTGCTTGCCGTCGACCTGGCTGATGGGCACGGCGGCGGTGGTGACCCGGCCGGGCGCGGTCGTGCGCACCGCGGGGGCGCCGCCGAACTCCTCGACCGTGCCCCACGCCTGGCACTCGGGACAGCGGCCGAGCCATTTGGCGGTGGTCCAGCCGCATTCGGTGCAGCGGTAGGAGGGACGCTCCTTGCCCGACGATTTACGCGTTGCCATGGGGTCACCGTAGCGGCGGGGTCCGACAACGCCGCCGGGAGCTCTCGCGGAGCGGGCGCCCGCGGCCAAGATCGCCCCGGGAGGGGGCGCCGCCGTGGGCAATGGTGCCGGCCGAGTGGCGCATACGGAGCGCAGCGCCCGTGTAAAGAGCTATTCGTGTCCCCTTTTGAGGGAGATGGTCACCCGTAAGGGTTAAAAGTGTCCAACGCGAGCAAGCAGGGCTGCATCATCCGCCTACCGTCGCCGGGGTGATGAGCAGCAGGCCCGAGCACCCCACGCACTCCACCGGCGCACACCGGTCGCGCGGCGACGCGCGGCGCCGGAACCGGCCGCAGCCGGCCGAGCGGCCCGGCCCGGACGCCGCGCGTCCCCCGGACCGGGGCCGGGACGGCTACCAGCCCTATCTGGACGGGCTGTTCACCTACTGCCTGTCCGTGCTGTGCGAACACGACGCCGCGACCGCGGTGCTCGGCGAGACCCTCGCGCTCGCCGAGCGGCACCGCGGCCGCCGCCCCGGCGACCCGGCGCTCCACCGCTCCTGGCTCTACGCCCTCGCCCGCTGGGCCTGTTTGCGCCGGCTCGCCGAACGCACCGCGCCGGCCGCCGGGAAACCGGGCCCCGGCGCCGCCCGCGAGGCAGAGCGCCGGCAGCGTGAACTCGCCGCGCTGGCCTGGCCGGAGGCCGCCGGCACCACCCCCGAGCAGCGGGAGGCGCTGGAGCTCTCGGTGCGCCACCACCTCTCGGCCGACGAGGTCGCCGCGGTGCTCGGCGCCGACCCGATCGCCACCCGCACGCTGCTGGCCACCGCCGCCTGCGAGGTCGAACGGACCCGGGCGGCACTGGCCGTCGTCGAGTCCGGCCGCTGCCGGGAGGTCGCGCAGCTGGCGGGCGACACCCAGATGCTGCTGGGCGCGGCGCTCAGCCGGGAGCTGGTGCGCCATGTCGACGACTGCGCCGAGTGCCGGCGGACCGCCGAGCGGGCCACAGCGCCGGGGACCTGGCCGGGTACCGCGCCGGTGGACCGGGGCAGTCTGCCGCTGGTCACCGCGCCCCAGGAGGCCGTGCTCGGCGCGCTGGCGGCGGCCCGGCGCACCAAGTCGGGCCGTGCGGAAGGGGTGGCCGGGGCGGGCGGTGGCGGCCGGGCGAGTGGGGCAAACGGTTCTCCTCGCTACGACCGCAGCGGTTTCCCCGTGGGCCCGCCGAAGGACCGGGTCGCCCGCCGGCGCCGGCTGCGCAACCGGGCGCTGACCACCACCGTGGTCGCCACCGTCGTCGCGGCGCCGGTGCTGGCCCTGTGGGCGGCGTACCGGGGCGCCCCCGCCACCGACGTGGCGGCCGACGACTCGCCCTCGGTGACGGCCAGCGACACGGCACCCGGGCGGCGGCTGGGCGGCAGCCCGTACGAGAACGCCGGGAACGCCAGGACGACGCCCGGGCCCGGCTTCACGGCGAGCGACGGGACGCCCGATGTGTCCGTCGAGGTGGTCAGCGCGGACGGCACCCCGCAGCGGCCGGACGGCGCGGACCGCCGGCGCGAGTCGGGCCCCGGGCAGCTGATGATCGCCGCCGAGCCCCGGGGCCGGACCACGCTCCTCACGCTCCGCGCCACCGGCGGCGCCCCGGTGCGCTGGTACGCGTCGGCGGGCGCGGCCTGGCTTCAGATGAGCCGTACGGCGGGCACGCTGCGGCCGGGCGAGACCACCACGATCACGGTCCATATCGACCACGACCGGGAGCCGGCGGGCCACTGGCGGGCCCGGATCGCCATCGAGCCCGGGGGCACCGCCGTCACGATGCGGGGCTACGGCGCGACCGGTCCGGCCGCCGGTCCGCAGCGCCCGGGGCACGCGCACCCGAAGCCGACCCGCCCGGCCCCGAAGCCGACGCCCACGCCGGCCCCGGCGTCCCCGTCACCCACGCCGACGCCGACGGCTCCGACACCGAAGCCGACCGGCCCGGCGCCGTCCTCGACACCGTCGAACACCACGCACCCGGCGCGCTGAGCGCGGGCCGCCGCCCGGCCCGGCGGCGCCGGTGCGCGGGTGCCTACTCCTGCGGCTTCTTCAGGGGCGCCGGGTCCGCCGGGTGCGGCGCCATCGGCAGCGTCGCGGCCAGCCGCTCCTCGCACAGCTCGGCGAGCTTGGCGTAGCCCTTCTTGCCCATCAGCTCGGTCAGCTCGGGCTTGTACGAGACGTAGACCGGCTCGCCCGCGCCGTGCGCCGAGGTCGCGGAGGTGCACCACCAGTGCAGGTCGTGGCCGCCGGGGCCCCAGCCGCGGCGGTCGTACTCGCCGATCGTCACCTGGAGGATCTGGGTGTCGTCCGGCCGGTCGATCCAGTCGTAGGTGCGCCGGACCGGCAGCTGCCAGCAGACGTCCGGCTTGGTCTCCAGGGGCTCGCGGCCCTCGCGCAGCGCGAGGAGGTGCAGCGAGCAGCCCGCGCCGGCCGCGAAGCCGGGGCGGTTCTGGAAGATGCAGGAGCCCTCCCAGCGCCGGGTCTGCCGTTCGCCGTCCTCGTCCTCCTCGACCCAGCCGGTCGTGGTGCCCACGTCGTGGTGCTGCCACACCTCGGGCGTGAGGCGTGCCACATGCTCGGCCACCCGCTTCTCGTCGTCATCGTCCGAGAAGTGCGCGCCGAGCGTGCAGCAGCCGTCGTCCGCCCGGCCGGCCTGGATGCCCTGGCAGCCGCTGCCGAAGATGCAGGTCCAGCGGGACGTCAGCCAGGTCAGGTCGCAGCGGAAGAGCTGCTCGTCGTCGCCCGGGTCCGGGAAGGTGACCCAGGCTCGGGCGAAGTCGAGCCCGACCTCGTCGGCGGGGGCCCGCCGGCCCTCGGCCGCCTGGGCGCGCCGCTTTTCTTCCTTCTTGAGCGTTTTTTCGTGCTTCGCCTTTTTCGTCTTTGCCACGACTCCAGCGTAAGGGGGCGCGACGGGTGCCGACCGCGCCGACAGGAGCGGTCGGCGCGCGCAGTAGGTTTCCCCGTATGAGACTCGGTGTCCTCGATGTGGGTTCGAATACGGTCCATCTGCTCGTGGTGGACGCACACCCGGGCGCGCGCCCGCTGCCCGCCTACTCGCACAAGGCGGAGCTGCGCCTTGCCGAACTCCTCGACAGGGACGGCGCGATAAGCGATGCCGGGGTGGAGCGCCTGGTGGCGACCATCCACGAGGCGCTCCAGGTGGCCGAGGACAAGGGTGCCGAGAGCGTGCTGCCGTTCGCCACGTCGGCGATCCGGGAGGCCACCAACGGGGAGGACGTGCTGCGCCGGGTCACCCTGGAGACCGATGCCGCGCTCCAGGTGCTCTCGGGTGAGGACGAGGCGCGGCTCACCTTCCTCGCGGCCCGCCGCTGGCTGGGCTGGTCGGCCGGCCGGCTGCTGGTGCTGGACATCGGCGGCGGCTCGCTGGAGATCGCCTACGGCCTCGACGAGGACCCGGACGTGGCGGTGTCGCTGCCGCTGGGCGCCGGCCGGCTCACCGCGGGCGACCTGCCCGGCGACCCGCCGGAGGCCGATGACGTCCGGACGCTGCGCCGCCGGGTCCGGGCCGAGATCGCCAAGGTGGTGAGCGAATTCACCCGCTACGGCACGCCCGACCAGGTCGTCGGCACGTCCAAGACCTTCAAGCAGCTGGCCCGGATCGCGGGCGCCGCGCGCTCGGCCGAGGGCCTCTACGTCCAGCGGGAGCTGACCCGTAAGAAGCTGGAGGAGTGGGTGCCGCGGCTGGCCGTGATGTCCGCGGAGGAGCGGGTGACGCTGCCCGGGGTGTCCGAGGGGCGCTCACGGCAGCTGCTCGCCGGGGCGCTGGTCGCCGAGGCGGCGATGGACCTGTTCGGGGTCGAGACGCTGGAGATCTGCCCGTGGGCGCTGCGCGAGGGCGTCATTCTGCGGCGGCTGGACCACCTGCCGTAGGGCGCGCGGGCGTCCGTTCGTGGCGCGTCCGGCGCGGGTGAGACTCGTCACGCCCCTGCCGGCCGCGCTCCCCGGTGGCGCCCGTCCCGGCCTCCCCGCCCAGGGGGACGGGCCACCGGCGGCGGGCCGCGGCTGCCCGGACCTCCTGCCCCGCGCACAGCCCCGGCCCGTACGCTGTCCCTCGTGACAGAGCCAGTGGTGCGCATCCCGGATGCGAAGGTCGCGCTGTCCACGGCCTCGGTGTATCCGGAGTCGACGGCGACGGCCTTCGAGATCGCCGCGCGCCTGGGCTACGACGGCGTCGAGGTCATGGTGTGGACCGATCCGGTCAGCCAGGACATCGACGCGCTGCGCCGGCTCTCGGACTACCACGGCGTGCCGGTGCTGGCCGTCCACGCCCCGTGTCTGCTGATCACCCAGCGGGTCTGGTCCACCGACCCGTGGGTCAAGCTCCAGCGAGCCCGCAACGCCGCGGAGAAGCTGGGCGCCTCGACGGTGGTCGTGCACCCGCCGTTCCGCTGGCAGCGCAGCTACGCCCGGGAGTTCGTCCGCGGGGTGTGGCGGATGGCGCACGAGACGGACGTGAAATTCGCCGTCGAGAACATGTACCCGTGGCGCTACCGGGACCGCGAGATGCTCGCCTACGCCCCCGACTGGGACCCCACCAACGACGACTACCGGCACTTCACCGTCGACCTGTCGCACACCGCCACCGCCCGCAACGACGCGCTGGCGATGGTGGAGCGGATGGGCGACCGCCTGGGACACGTCCACCTCGCCGACGGCAACGGCTCCGCCAAGGACGAGCATCTGGTGCCGGGACGCGGCAGCCAGCCCTGCGCCGAGGTCCTGGAGCGGCTGGCCGCCACCGGCTTCAGCGGACATGTCGTCGTCGAGGTCAACACCCGCCGCGCGATGTCCGCCGCCGAACGCGAGGCCGATCTGGCCGAGGCGCTGGCCTTCACCCGGCTGCACCTCGCCTCCCCGAGCCGGGTCCAGGGCCCGTGACCGGCGGCCGGGAGGACGCGACCCCGGGGCCCGGTACACCGCCCGCACCGGCCCGCCGCCGCGGCCGCCCGGCCCGCGCCGACGCCGAGGAGGGCCCCGGTGCCCGGGAGCGCATCCTGGCCGCGGCCCGTACGGAGTTCGCCGCGCGCGGCTACGACAAGACCTCGGTCCGTGGTATCGCCAAGGCGGCCGGGGTGGACGCGGCGCTGGTCCATCACTACTTCGGCACCAAGGAGCAGGTCTTCGCGGCGGCCATCGAGCTGACCTTCGCGCCCGCGCTGACCATGCCGGACGCTCTCGCGGGCGGCGGCGCGGACGTGGGCGAGCGGATGGCCCGGTTCATGTTCGGCGTCTGGGAGAACCCGGTCAGCCGGCCCGCTCTGCTGGCGATCATGCGCTCGGCGCTGACCAACGAGACCGCCGCGGCGGTGCTGCGCGGCCTCATCGAGCGCCGGATGCTCCAGCGGGTGGCGGGCGAACTGCACGTCCCCGACCCGGAGTTCCGGGTACAGCTGGCCGCCGGGCACCTCATCGGCATCGCCATGCTGCGCTATGTGATCAAGATGGACCCGATCGCCTCCGCGGACCCGGAGGAGATCATCGCCATGGTGGCGCCGACCCTCCAGCGGTATCTGACCCAGCCGTGACGGGGTGGGCCGGGCCGTACGCCCAGCCGGCGAACCGGTCGGCCCCCGGCGGCGAAATGCCTGCTCGTCGCCGCCCCTGTCCGCACTGCGGTCAGCCGTCTCACATGCCGGAGTCGGTGTCCGGATCTTGGATCAAGAGCGTAATCTCGGGTTCAGCTGCTCTATGACGCCACCGGGTAGGTGGCAGGCCCACCTACCTCGGCCGGCGGTCGTACGTCCGAACCGAGGGAGTGACCATCGTGCCCGATCTGAGGTCCCGCACCGTTACCCATGGCCGCAACATGGCGGGTGCCCGCGCCCTTATGCGGGCCTCGGGTGTAGCGAGCGAGGACATCGGCAAGCCGATCGTCGCGGTCGCCAACTCCTTCACCGAGTTCGTGCCCGGCCACACCCACCTCGCCCCGGTCGGCCGGATCGTCAGCGACGCCATCCGTGAGGCCGGCGCCGTGCCCCGCGAGTTCAACACCATCGCGGTCGACGACGGCATCGCCATGGGCCACGGCGGCATGCTGTACTCCCTCCCTTCCCGCGACCTGATCGCGGACTCGGTCGAGTACATGGTCGAGGCGCACTGCGCCGACGCGCTGATCTGCATCTCCAACTGCGACAAGATCACGCCCGGCATGCTGATGGCCGCGATGCGGCTCAACATCCCCGTCGTCTTCGTCTCCGGCGGCCCCATGGAGGCCGGCCAGGCCACCCTCGTCGACGGCACGGTCCGCAAGCTCGACCTGATCAACGCCATCGTCGACTCGGTCAACGACAGCGTCTCCGACGAGGACGTCCTCCGCATCGAGGAGAACGCCTGCCCGACCTGCGGCTCCTGTTCCGGCATGTTCACCGCCAACTCGATGAACTGCCTCACCGAGGCCATCGGCCTCTCGCTGCCCGGCAACGGCTCGGTGCTCGCCACCCACACCGCCCGCAAGGCGCTCTACGAGAACGCCGGCCGTACGGTCGTGGAGATCACCAAGCGCTACTACGAGGACGGCGACGAGTCCGTCCTGCCGCGCAACATCGCCACCCACGCCGCCTTCGAGAACGCCATGGCCCTCGACATCGCCATGGGCGGCTCCACCAACACGATCCTCCACCTGCTCGCCGCCGCCCAGGAGGCCGAGCTGGACTACGACCTCAAGGACATCGACGAGGTCTCCCGCCGCGTCCCCTGCCTGGCCAAGGTCGCCCCGAACGTCGCCCCCGGCGGCACGTACTACATGGAGGACGTGCACCGCGCCGGCGGCATCCCCGCCATCCTCGGCGAGCTGCACCGCGGCGGCCTGCTCAACGAGGACGTGCACTCGGTCCACTCCGCCTCCCTCGTCGACCACCTCAAGACCTGGGACGTGCGCGGCGGTTCCCCGTCCGAGGAGGCCGTCGAGCTGTGGCACGCGGCCCCCGGCTGCAAGCGCTCGGCGACCGCCTTCTCCCAGTCGGAGCGCTGGGCGACCCTGGACACCGACGCCGAGGGCGGCTGCATCCGCTCCGTCGAGCACGCCTACTCCGAGGACGGCGGCCTGGCGGTCCTCAAGGGCAACATCGCCGAGAACGGCTGCGTCGTGAAGACCGCGGGCGTCGACGAGTCCATCTGGACCTTCGAGGGCCCCGCCGTGGTCTGCGAGTCCCAGGAAGACGCCGTCGACAAGATCCTCACCAAGCAGATCACGGAAGGCGACGTCGTCGTCATCCGCTACGAGGGCCCCAAGGGCGGCCCCGGCATGCAGGAGATGCTCTACCCGACGTCCTTCCTCAAGGGCCGCGGCCTGGGCAAGGCCTGCGCGCTGATCACCGACGGCCGCTTCTCCGGCGGCACCTCCGGCCTCTCCATCGGCCACGCCTCCCCCGAGGCGGCGTCCGGCGGCACCATCGCCCTCGTCGAGGACGGCGACCGCATCCGCATCGACATCCCCCACCGCACCATCGAACTCCTCGTGAGCGACGAGGAGCTGACGTCCCGCCGCGCGGCCCTCGGCGGGGTCTACGCCCCCAAGCAGCGCGAACGCAAGGTCTCGCAGGCCCTGCGGGCGTACGCGGCGATGGCCACCAGCGCCGACAAGGGCGCGGTGCGGGACGTGAATCTGCTGGGCTGACGCCCGCGGGCTCACCCCGGCAACGCCGAACGGCAGCACCCCGAACCCACTTGGGTCCGGGGTGCTGCTGCGTCCGCTGGCTGAATGCCCTGCTGCCGGAATGCGCTGCTCTCGCAATCCGCTGCTGTCGGAATCCGTGCGTCCGGATACGCCTCAGGTCGTACGCCGGGTCAGCCCCCGAGCTCATGGCCACCGCCAATGACCGGCCGCGAGAGCTACGAAAACCCGCTGTGACGCGCCCTAGCGTGGTGCACCTGCCCCCCCGGACTGCGTCACGAGGAAATCCATGATCGAAGTAACGGGACTGTCCAAGCGCTACGGTGACAAGACCGCCGTCGACAACCTCACTTTCACCGTTCGACCCGGCATGGTCACCGGCTTTCTCGGACCGAACGGGGCCGGGAAATCCACCACACTGCGCATGATCGTCGGCCTGGACCGCCCGACCTCGGGCACCGCGACCGTCTGCGGCCGTCCGTATCACCAACTCTCCACGCCGCTGCACACCGTCGGGGCGATGCTGGACGCCAAGGCGTTCCACACCGGCCGCACCGCGCGCAACCATCTGCGCGGGATCGCCGCCTCCCACCACATACCGGGTAAGCGGGTCGACGAAGTACTCGCCATGGTCGGCCTGACCTCCGCCGCCCACAGGCGCGCCGGCGGCTTCTCCCTCGGCATGAGCCAGCGCCTGGGAATCGCGGCCGCCCTGCTGGGAGACCCCCAGATCCTGATCCTCGACGAGCCGGTCAACGGACTGGATCCCGAAGGCATCCAGTGGGTGCGGGAGTTCATGCGGTCCATGGCGGACAGCGGCCGCACGGTCCTGGTGTCGTCGCATCTGATGAGCGAGATGCAGGACACCGCCGACCACCTCATCGTGATCGGCCGCGGACGGCTGGCGGCGGACAGCTCCATGGCGGAGTTCCTCGCCCGCAGTTCCCACAACGGCACCGTGGTCCGCAGCCCGCACGCGGCACACCTCGTGCGCCTGCTGCGGCACGAGGGCGCCACGGTCGACGCCGCCCCCGGCCGGTCCGCACCGGACGCGCTGCTCGTACGGGGGATGGACGCGACGCGGATCGGCGAGCTGGCCGGGCAGAACGGACTGTGGCTGCACGAGCTGGCGCCGCAGCGGGTCTCGCTCCAAGAGGCCTTCATGGAACTGACCGCGGACGCCGTCGAATACCGGGTGACGCACAGCGGAGAGGCCGCGTGATGAGGGCGACGACAATGACAGACAACGGTGCGGCCGACCCCTGGAGCAACGGCACGGCCGGTCGAAAGGCGCGGTTCATCGATGCGGTCGCCTTCGAGTGGATCAAGGTCAGTACGGTCCGCTCCACCTGGTGGACGCTTTTCGCCGCCGCCTTCATCACCATCAGCATCGGGGCGTTCGCGGGCAGTGGTGCGGATGCGGGCTCGGAGGCGGATTCCGTCCTCCGGGAGATTTTCGTAGGACTTCCCATCGGTCAGCTGGCGATCTGCCTCTTCGGCGCGCTGGCCGCCACCTCCGAGTACGGCACCGGCTCGATCCGCAGTACGTTCACCGCGGTACCGAAGCGGTCCCGGTTGCTGGCGGCCAAAGCCCTGGTGGTGTTCGCCGTCTCCCTGGTGGCCGGGCTGCTGATTTCCTTCGCCACCTACACCGCCGGGACCCTGTCACTGGGCGCGGCGGTTGCCCGCCCCGAGCTGTCCGACGGGGCCGTGCTGCGCGCCGTGGTCGGCGGAGGCTGCTACCTGGGCGTACTCGGAGTCTTCGCGCTCATCGTGGGCCTGGTGCTGCGCGCCTCCGCAGGCGCGATCACCGCCTGCGTCGGCCTGACGTTCCTCCTCCCCCTCATGTTCCACGCCCTCAGCTCCCTCGGTGATCTGCTGCTCAAGTGGTGGCCTACCGAGGCGGGGCAGCAGGTCCTCCATGTGGTCCCCTCCGATACGCGTCTGGCACCGCTGGCGGGACTCGGCTGGTTCGTGGTCTGCACACTCCTCGCGCTGGCCCTGGTGACCTCCCGCGTTACCCGACGCGACGCGTGAAGAGCCCGCCGCAGGGCTGCTGCCCGGCCCCAAGGGCTGAGGAGGCACGGCAACGGCCCCCGTCGCGGGCGAGCGACGGGGGCCGGTCTCTTGCGGAGGGGCGTCAGGCGCCGGGCAGGGTTCCGCCCTTCACGGCGGTGACGAAGGATGACCAGGCGGAGGCGTCGAAGAGGAGCGCCGGACCGTGGGGGGCCTTGCTGTCACGTACGGGGACGAGGGCGGGGAAGTCGTCGGAGACCTCGATGCACTGGCCCCCGTCCTGGTTGCTGTAGCTGGACTTGCGCCAGGTGGCGGTGGTCAGGAGGTCGTCGGAGACCTCGATACAGGCGCCGCCGTCGGGGTTGCTGTACGTGCTCTTGCGCCAGGTGATGTTGCTCAGGTCGATGGCTCGCACGGCACTTCCTCCAACATCCGCATGACGAACTTCCGCGATTCGGCCGGGCTCAACGCCAGGTCACGCACCGCATCGTACGCGCGTTGCAGGCGCTCAACAGAACTTGTTTCCTCGATGAGTTCGCCACGGTGGGCGTTCTCCGTATAAGCCACCGTGCGGCCGTCCGGCAGTCGCAGGAACATCACATCGGTGCTGACCAAGCCGTGCGGCCCGGAGCCATGAGGCAGCACCTGAAGGGTGAGGTTCGGGCGCTCAGTCGCCTCCGCCAGGTGCTCAAGCTGCTTTCGCCACTCCTCGGCATCGCCCAGCGGCGTGCGCAGCGCAGCCTCGGACAGGATGGTGCGGAAGGGCGGCGCGTCTTCACCTGCCAGCAACTCGCGGCGCCCTGTGCGCGCTTCGACCTGTCGCGTCAGCTCTCCGCCCTTGATGCCGCCCGTCGTGAGCAAGACGTATGCGTAGCCTGGCGTCTGGAGCAGCCCATGAATGGTGCTGACCCCGAAGTGCCACAAGCTCAACGCTTCCGCTTCCAAGGCCATGTACCGGCGGTACCGCTCCTTGAACTGCGTGGGGTCTCCCGCCGCCAACTCCCACAACGTCAGCAGCAGTCCCGCCGTCCCGAAATACTGGTCCAACGCCTGCGCGACCTCCGGGCCCCCGATCGTCTGCCCACTCTCCATCTTGCCGAAGAGCGACCAGTCCCAGCCCAGCGCCTCACCGAGCTGCCGCAGGCTGTCGCCCTTCTGGGCGCGCAGTAATCGCAGCTCTTCCGCGAATCGCTGGCGCGGCTCCTGACTGCGACCGGTGACCGCTCGCCTCGGTGGCATGGCGACATCCTCCGTGGAAGGTGTGGAAGTAACGGTACGTAGCGGCGAAAAACAGCCTGCAAGGCGTATTCGCGCCCTTTTCCGGTCCATTCTCGTAAGGGCCGGAATACGCACGGTAGTGGCGCTCCGGGGTCTCACGCAGGGAAACGGCAGACAGGAGCGGCACTGATGACGAGGGAACGACGGACGGCGGCCGACGCGGTGAGCGAGGCCGAAGCGGCATGCGAGGAGCTGGCCGCCGTACTGCGGCGGACCGGCATCGTGCTGCCGTCGCTGATGGTCGACCCGGTGACGTACGGCTACGAACCGCCGCGCGTACTGGTCGAGTTGGGGCGCTGCAACGTGGAGACCACGCGCAAGCTGATCGCGGTGCTCAAGCGGGCGGCGCAGTGAGCGCGGATGCCCCGTACGTCTCCCCGGCGTGCCATGTCGGCCGGCACCCCGCGTGCGACAAGGGCGTCGCCGTGCCGGAGTCCGTCACCGTGCCCGGCGTGCGGCGCGAGACCTGTGCCTGCCGCTGCCATAGGGGCGGCGGGCCGTCCCGTCACCAGCCCGCCGGGTTCTTCGTCGCCGCCGCGAAGACCGTGCCGTCGGGGGCGGCCGCGTAGATCCGGCCGCGGGGGCCGTCCGTACGGGGGGCCGGGAGGGTCTCCACGAAGCCGTTGTGGCGGCCGGACATCCGCGGCGGGGTCTGCCCCAGCAGCTCACCCGACGCGGTGTCGACCGCGAGCAGTCGGCCGTCGGCGGCGGTGAAGTAGAGCCGGCCGCCGCTCACCACCGGCGCCGAGCCCCGGCTCACCGAGGTCTCGGTGTCCCATTTCCGCCGGCCGACGGCCTGGAGCGCGCCGCCCTCGGCCAGCAGATACACCGACTCGCCGTGCACCACGGCGGACGCCTGGTCCAGCGGCGCGGTCAGCTTGAGGCGGCGGCTGTGCCCGGTGGCCGGGTCGTAGCGGAGGACGGCGGTGGTGCGGTACGAGAGCGTCGGGTCGGTGACGGTCAGGAACAGCGACCCCGACGCACCGGTACCGGCCACGGTGAGCAGTCCGGGCAGCCGCCGGGCCCAGCGGACCTTGCCGTCGGCCGGGTCGATGGCGGTGACGTGGGTGCCGTTCCCGTCGGGGGTGCCCTCGGCCGCGTAGGCGGTGTGGGCGTCGCCGAACGAGGTGAAGAGCGGCAGCTGATGCCCCGGGAACCGCTTCTGCCAGCGTTGTTGGTGGGTTCTGCTGTCCAGCGCGGTGACCGTGCCGTCCGACGCGGCCAGCAGGATGCGGTCGCCGACGACCTTGGCTCCGCCCTCGTAGCCGGAGACGTCCTTGGTCCAGCGGGTGGCGCCCTTGCCGCCTGGCGACGGGTCGAGGGCGAGCAGGCGGCTGCCGTCGTTGGAGAAGACGTACAGCAGCCCGCCGGAGAGCACCGGTGCGGTCCGGGAGACGGCGTTCTTCGCGGCCTGCTTGCCGGTTGCGGTGGGGTCCTTGCTCCGCCAGGCCACCCGGCCGGAGTCCGGGTCGAGCCGGGCGGCCGGCATGCCGGGCTGGCCGCAGAAGACGGCACCGGAACCGGTGGTGCAGTGCGGGAGTTCGGCGTCGTGGCCCTTGGGGCGCGCGATGAGGGTGGTCTGCCACGGGCGGAAGTCGGCGCCGTCGCGTGACGGGTGGGTCTGCAGGGCCGGGTCCCGGCCGGGGCCGCCGGAGAGCGCCTGGACGCCCGCGTACGTGCCGGCTCCGGTGACGACGAGGGCGACGGCGGCCCAGAGGGGCCAGCGGCGGGTACGAGAGCGGGAGCGGGCGGTCCGGCGAGGCGGGGAGTCACGTACGGAATCGTCAGTGCGTGCGGGGGCGCCGGTGCCGTCGGGGAGGCCGGGGCCTACGGGTAGAGCGGCACCGTCGGGGTTCTCGACGGGAGTGCGGGCGCGCACATGCGTCGTCTCGGCGTGCGGCGGGGCGGCCTCGGTGCGTACGGGCTGCGGGCGCTCCGGCCGATCCGGCTCCGGCCCGTCCTGCTCCGCCATCCGCTGCTCGGCCATCATCCGCTGCTCTGCCTGCCGCTGCTCCGGTATCCGGACCTCGGGCACCGCATCGCCCGCCAGGCCGCCGATCGGCACGTCGGCGCGGTGCGGCGCGTCCGTCCGCAGCAGCTGCATCAGCGCGTCCGGAGTGGGCCGGTCCGCCGGATCCTTCGCCAGGCAGCTCTCGACCAGCGGCACCAACTCCGCCGGCACACCTGCCAGATCGGCCTCGTCGTGCACCACCTGATACGCGACGAGATACGGGCTCTCCGAGTCGAACGGGCCACGCCCCGTGGCGGCATGCACCAGCACCGACCCCAGCGCGAACACATCCGCCGCCGGGCCCACCTCACGCGGCCGCTGGAACTGCTCGGGTGCCATGAACGGCGGCGTGCCGATCAACTTGCCGGTCTCGGTGCGCATTTCACTGTCGGAGGGCCGCGAGATACCGAAGTCGATGACCTTCGGGCCATCTGCGGCCAGCAGCACATTTCCGGGCTTCAGATCGCGGTGCACCACCCCGGCACGATGGATGTCACGCAGCGCCTCGGCGAGCCCCGACGCCAGCCGACGCACCTCGTCGACCGCCAGCGGGCCATTCCGCTTCACATGATCGGAGAGCGTCGGGCCGGGGATGTGAAGGGTTGCCATCCACGGCCGCTCGGCAGCCGGATCGGCGTCCACGACAGGCGCTGTGAAGGCCCCGCTGACCCGCCGCGCGGCCGCCACCTCCTGCCGGAACCGCCCCCGGAATTCCGGGTCCTGGGCGAATTCCGCGTGGATGACCTTGACCGCGAGCAGCAGCCCGGAGGACGAGCGCGCCAGATGAACCACGCCCATTCCGCCGGAGCCGAGCCGTGCCTCCAGGCGGTATTGGCCGGCGTATTCCGGATGCTCCGCTTCCGGCCCGATGCCGGGATCGCGCAGCGATGGCATGGTTCCACCCCCGTGTCATTACCCGTGCCATTCGGTCGCAAGTGCGACGCGCGGAGCCTAGTCGATGGCGCGTACGAGATGAACGAGGCTTGCTAGCGTGCGCGTTGCGGAACCGCACCGAGCGGCTTCACGGGGTGCTCTTCACGAGCCACTCCCCGCACGGCCCCAGGGCCGACGTCACCACCATCACCGACATCATCAACGGGGGAACACGAAATGACCACACAGGACCATCAGGGCGCCGCGGAAGCGGCCGACGGCCAGGCCCTCGCCGCCTCGGGCGGTCTCGTCTATCCCGTCGCGCCCGGCTACCGAGTCAAGGTCCGCCAGGGTCCCGGCACCGACACCCCGGTCGTCCGCCTGCTCGCCGACGGCGCCCGGATCAAGATCCGCTGCCAGACGCACGGCGAGAACGTCAGCGGCCCGTACGGCACCTCGGACATCTGGGACAACATCGCGCCCGGCGAGTACATCTCCGACACGTACGTCCGGACCGGCAGCAGCGGCATGGTCGCGCCGACCTGCATGAACTGAGACCTGGCCAGGCGCGACCACGGTTGTGCCCCGGCGGCACGGCGCTGACAGGTCGCCGGGTGGCCGGGCCCGGCGGGGATAATCGCTGCCATGAGCGATGAGCAGCGGTCCCCGGCGGGCCCGGAGCCCGGCGGCGCCGCGTCCGGCGGCGCCGCGTCCGGCGGCGCCGCGTCCGGCGGCGCTGCGTCTGGCGGTCCCCACCGTCACGGTCCCGAGCGCGACGGTCCCGAGCCGGAGCCGATCCGGTTCTTCGGCACCACCTGGCTGCACCACGACGGCGGCTACGGCCTGCGCCGGGCCGGCGTCGCGGTGGGCTCGCTCGCGCTCGCCGCGGCCGGTGCGGTCGTGCTGCGCTTCGCGTTCCAGGGCCTGGAGATCGCCGACGTCGGCCCGTTCGTCGGCATCCTCGTCGTCGCCGGGTTCGCGATCTGTAGCGCGTTGGCGTTCCGCCGCACCTGGGACGGCTTCGTCCGGCGCCGCGATCCGGCCGCCGAGAGCGCGGCCGACCGGTCCGCGCAGAGCCTGATGTTCATCGGTTTCATCGGCTCGCTGCTCGCCTACTTCTGCCGCAGCCTCGTCGAGGCCCCCGGGGAGAGGCTGCATCGCGCCGAGTATGTCGCGGCCCGCGACCGGTACGAGCGCCGCCGTGGCGCCCGTACCGGGAATCCGGCCGCGCGGAAGTCCCGTCCGAAGAGGCGGCGTTGAGCCGCCGGGCGGTCTGTCGGTCGGCTTAGCCCGTCCCGTGCGTGCTCGCCCTTGTGGGCTTGGGCCTTGGGGCCCGTGTTTTGGCTGCGGGTGGGTTGTGGCTGGGCGCGCAGTTCCTCGCGCCCCTGTGGGGTGGCCGCGGCCTTTTTGCTGCGGCTGCGTATGGGCTGGCGCCGTTGCGGAATCTGTGGTTGCCGCGGGGGTCGGAGGGGACGCACCGGGACCCTCCCCCAGCCTCCGGCCGGGGGAGGGTCCCGGTGCGTCCCCTCCGACCCGCCACCCACCAACCGAAGGCACACCGGCGGCCAGCCACCGGCAAACGGGCCCCGACCACCGGCAAACGCCACAGCCGAAGGCCCCACCTCGGGCAGGATGACCCGTATGCCGAACAGCTCCCAGCGCAACCAACTCCCCCTAACCACACAGCCGTTGGAGCCAGCCCCGCCACCACAGCGCGCCACCCTCGCCCGTTCCTTCGACGCGGTGGCCGCCCAGTACGCCGCCGCCCGCCCCGGCTACCCGCCGGCGCTTTTCGACGCGATCGAGGAGCTGGCCGGGCAGCCGCTGGCGGGGGCGCGGGTGCTGGACGTGGGGGCCGGCACCGGTATCGCGACCCGGCTGCTCGCCGAGCGCGGGGCGCGGGTCACCGCCGTGGAGCCGGGTGCCGCCATGGCCGCCGAGCTGCACGCCGCCCACCCCGCCGTCCCGCTCGTCCGCGCCCTCGGCGACGCGCTGCCGTTCCGCGACGACGCGGGCTTCGACCTCGTCGGCTACGCGCAGGCCTGGCACTGGACCGATCCGGCCCGTTCCGTCCCGGAGGCGCTGCGGGTGCTGCGCCCCGGCGGTGCGCTCGCCCTGTGGTGGAACATCCCGGACCCGGACGTCGCCTGGGCCGCTGAACAGGAGGCCAGGATCGCCCGCCGCCTACCGGGCTACCACGGCCACAGCGTGGCCCCGGAGACCCCCGACCTGATCCGCGGCCTCGGTCTGGGCCTGCACCCTGTCGCCCGGGTCCTGCACTGGACCCGGCGGGTCCCCGTCGACACCCACCTCGCGATGCTGGGCAGCCGTTCCTACTTCTCCGCCATCGGCCCGGCCGCCGCCCCCGTCCTCGCGGCCGAGCGGGAGGCCCTGCGTGACGTCTTCCCGGACGGCATTGTCGAGGAGGCCTACGCGCTCGACCTGACGGTCACACTCCGGCCGTCCACTTCGTCCTGAGGGGGTGCAGGGCCGGTGCGGTGCCGACGAGGTGAGGCGCTGGACAGGTGGCGAAGCGACATGACGGCGGGAACGGAGTAGACCCACCGCTTGTCACCCCGCCCCCATGTCACACCCCACCGCCCCGAGTCGTCCCCCTTACGGCGCCACCTTCCACCCCGGCGCCCCGGACCGACCGACCTCAGGAGGCAGCATGAAGAGCGTCACGAAGCACGGGGGCTCCCGGGGCCGCAGGGCCCGGGGGAGGGTCGTGGTTCTCGGTGGCGGCTACGCGGGGACGATGGCCGCGCTCCGGCTCGCCCCGTACGCGCGGGTGACGCTGGTCGACCCCAGTGACCGGTTCACCATGGGGGCACCTCCCATGCCCTTAAGGCATGGGGGAGGGTCCGCCTTCACGAACTGGCCGCCGGCCGCCCCGAAGTGAGCCACCCCCGGTCCCGGATGCTGCACGGCACCGGCATCGAGCAGCTCGCCGCCCGCGCCACCTCCCTCGACCCGGACGTCCGCGCCGTACACACCGACAGCGGCCGCACCCTCCTCTACGACCGGCTCGTCTACGCCCTGGGCAGCCACACCGATCCGCGCGGTATCGGGGAGCGGGCCTTCACCGCGGAGAGCGCCGCCGCCCTGCACAAGCGGCTGCTGGACGGGCCGGGTGCGCTGACCGTGGTGGGCGGCGGTCTGAGCGGTATCGAGATGGCCTCCGAGATCGCCGAGTCGCACCCGGAGTGGCGGGTCCGGCTGGTCACCGGCGGCGAGCTCGGCGCCGGGCTGTCGGTGCGCGGCCGGGCCCATGTCCGTACGGTCCTCGACCGGCTGCGGGTACGCGTCGAGGAGGGCCGGCGGGTCGCCAACGGAGACGACGTCGATGCCGACGCCGTGGTGTGGGCCGGGGCGTTGCGGGCCTCCGGCGGTCTCGCCCACGACGCGGGGCTGGTCACCGACCCGGTCACCGGCCGGTTGCGGGTCGACGCGCGGCTCCGCTCGGTCAGCCACCCCGACATCTACGCCGCGGGTGATGCGGCCGCGGCCCGTACGCCCCGCGCCGGTGCCCTGCGGATGTCCTGCGCCGCCGCGCTGCCCACGGGCTCGTACGTGGCCGGTGCGATCGCCGCCGAACTGCGCGGCGCCGCGCCCCGGCCGCTCTCGTACGGCTTCTTCGTGCAGTGCGTGAGCCTGGGGCGCCACGACGCCCTGATCCAGTCGGTACGGGCCGACGACACCCCGCGCGAACGCGTCCTGACAGGCCGCCCGGCCGCCCGCGTCAAGGAACAGGTGGTGCGCAACGCGGTGCGCGTCCTGCACCTGGCGGCCCGGCGCCCGAGCGTCATCCCGCTGATCCCGGGGATCGGCTAGGGCCGGTCTGCCGGATTCGACCGCAACGGGCGCGGCACCGGCCTCCTCGACTGGGCGGATGAGTCGGGCGGAACGGGCCAGGCGAACCAGGAATGGAAGCTCAACAAGCCCAACGACGACGCTACGTTCCAGCTGAAGAACAACAACAGCGGGACCTGCCTGGCGGTCGATCTCCCCGACGGCTCATTTCCCTGGGTCACGGGGGGCCTCGAATGTGCCAACAACCCCAACCAGATGTGGTTCCTGGAGCCGCGGCCCGGGGACGACGGATTCACGGTGCGGAGCGTCGCCCACGAGGGGCAGTGCCTCGGTGACAACGGTTCGCACTTCGGTGCCTACAAGGCGGTCACGCTGGCCGATTGCGGCAGTGCCGCTTCCGCCAAGTGGACGCTGAGCGACAAGGCCGTGGGCGACCCGGCGAAGGAGTTGGCCACGTACAAGGGCATGGCGGCCACCTATGCCCTGTCGAAGTGCCTGAAGGACGCGGCGTACTGCAACTTCAAGGCGGACAAGAACGGTGCTCCGCGTTCCGGGGCCGGCCAGTGCGTGCGGCTGTACGAGCCGGCGACCAAGGACGACACCGTCACCCTCCGCGAAGACGAAACCAGTTCCTACTCCGAGACCGTCGGAAGCTCCGTCCTCACAGGCGTGGACATCACCGCCAGCGTGAAATTCGGCGACCTCGGATTTGAGAGCAAGTTCTCGAAGAACTGGCAGAACAGCATCTCGAAGACCAGCACCGAGACCAAGACATACGGCAGTACCGCCACCCAGGCCAGAAAGGCAGGAGAATACGCCTGGCTGATATACAAGCCGCAGCTCACTTCCCAGAACGGTACGTACACGTTCGACAAGGGATCGTGGAGCGAGTGGACCTACACGGGAAGCTTCGACGTCCCGCTCGGTAGCGGCTCGGCCGACAGTGCCGCGGGCACCTGGGTCACGAACTCGGGCACCGCACCGCCGCCCGAGTGCACCCACAAGGCCCCGGAGACCGCCCCCACCGCCTAGCCCCCGGGGCACACACACCGCTTCGCCAAGGGTTCCCGTCCCCGGAACCCTTGGCGAAGCACTGTCCCGGGACCTCAGTCGTCCAGTTCCGGCTTCCCCTTCTCATACAGCCACTTCTTGAACAGCGGCTCCAGGTCCTCATCCGTGCGCTCCTGGCAGAAGTCGATGAAGTCCTGTGCGTCGGCGTTGCGGTAGCGGTACTCGGCGGGCCACTCACGCAGGATCGTGAAGAAGGCCTTGTCGCCGACGGCGTTGCGCAGTTCCTGGAGGAGCATCGCGCCGCGCTCGTAGACGGGGGTGCCGGTGACGTTCTTCGCCTTGCCCGGTTTGCCCGGTGGGAAGGCCCAGCGGTCGGGGTCCTTGGTGTCCTTGTAGAGGGCGTCGAACTGCTGCTGGGGGGTCTTGCCGCCCTCGCGTTCCTCCCACAGCCACTCGGCGTAGGTCGCGAAGCTCTCGTTGAGCCAGGTGTCCGCCCAGGTCTTCGGCGTCACCGAGTCGCCGAACCACTGGTGGGCCATTTCGTGCACCAGGGTCAGGGTGTCCGGAGCCCCGGCGTAGACCGGCTTGGTCTGGGACTCCAGGGCGAGCCAGTCGATCCGCTTCGGGGTGTCGTCGACGATCGCGCCCGAGGAGGCGAAGGGGTACGGGCCGAAGAGTTTGGTCTCCCACTTCACGATCTCGGGCAGCTTTTCCAGCGGCTTTTTGCTGGCCTTGGCCTCGGCCGGGTCCACGGCCACGTACAGCGGCAGGCCCTCGGGCGTACGGGAGGTGTGGACCTCGAATTTGCCGATGGTGGCCGTCGCGAGATAGCTGGCCATCGGCCGGCCGCTGTGCCAGCGGAAGGTGGTCCGGCCCTTGGCCGTCCGCTCGGACCGCAGCTCGCCGTTGGCGACGGCGGTGTAGCCCTTCGGCACGGTGATGGTGAAGTCGTAGGTGGCCTTGTCCGCGGGGTGGTTGTTGCCCGGGAACCACGTCATGGAGCCGGCGGGCTCACCGGAGACGAACGCCCCGTCGCGGGTCTTGACCCAGCCCTCCGTCGACTGGTCGGGGTCCTTCATTTCCTGCGGCGTGCCGTCGTAGCCGACGCGGGTACGGAATTCCGCGCCCTTGCGCAGCCCCTCGGCCGGCCGGACGGTCAGCTTGTGTCCCTTACGGGAGAACTCCGCCTTCTCGCCGTCGACCTGCACCTCCGTCACCCGCAGCCCCTGAAGGTCGAGCTGGAAGGACCGCAGGTCCGTCTTGGCCACGGCGGTGAGGTCGGCGGTGGCGTCCAGATGCCGCTTCTTGATGTCGTAGTCGAGGTCGAGCCCGTAATGGCGCACCTGGTAGCCGCCGTTGCCGAGTGACGGGAAGAGCGGATCGCCCACTCCGCCGCTGCCCGCCGCGCCCCGTACACCACTACTGGTGCACGAGGAGAGCAGCAGGGCGACGGAGAGGGCGGCGGTCGCACCGCAACTGCGAAGGGGCCGGCGGTTCACAGCACTCCCGGGGTCGGCGGACATCAGCGTCCCGACCCTACGGTCATTTCCGCCCCCACACCGGCCCATTACCGTGCGGTTGTCCTAGACCCGACTCACGGGGCGACGGACGGCGCCTCCTTCCGGGCGGTCCCGTCGGGGCCCCGACGCTGTTCCTCCCAGGCGCCGAGCGCGGCCGCGCAGGCATGGTCGAGATGCCGCAGCCCGGTCAGATCCAGCTCGACCTCCCGGTCCTTGGGCAGTGCCTCCAACTGGTCGAGGAGTTTGGGCAGCCGGAGGAAGGTGGCATTGCCGAGGGCCCGTACGCGGACCGGGCGCCGGGTGCCGGAACCGGCCGCCGCACCGTCGCGCGCCGCCGGCTCGTCCAGCCCGACGATCTCCAGGTGGACGTGCGAGGTCTCCCACGCCGACTTGGCGACCGCCATCAGCAGCCCCAGCAGCACCCCCTCGAACATGTTGGTGGCCACGATCGCCACCGCCGTCGCGGCGAGCACCACGGCCTCACCCCGGTGCTCCCGCCACAGCGGACGCCACTGCTTCACCGGGATCAACTTGCCGCCCGCATGCACCAGTACGCCCGCCAGCGCCGCGAGCGGCACCACGCCCAGCGCCACCGGGAAGACTGCCGCGAAGACCAGCAGCCACACCCCGTGCAGCACCCGCGAGGCCTTCGTCTGCGCCCCGGCGAACACATTGGCGGAGCTGCGGACGATCACCGCGGTCATCGGCAGCGCGCCGAGCAGCCCGCAGACGGTGTTGCCCGCGCCCTGCGCCATCAGCTCCTTGTCGTAGTCGGTCTTCGGGCCGTCGTGCAGCCGGTCCACGGCGGCCGCGCTGAACAGCGACTCCGCCGACGCGATCAGGGCGAACGCCAGCACGGTGCCCAGCGCACCGGCCAGTGCCCCTGCCTCCGCCAGCCGCGCGAAGTCCGCGCCGCCCGGTGGCTGGACGACCTCCAGCAGGCCCGCTACTTCCACCCGGGCCACCGGCAGGTCGAGTACGAACACCACGACCGTGGCCAGGGTCACCGCCATCAGCGGTGCCGGCAGCACCCGCGCCGCCCGCCGCCATTTCGGCCACAGCACCAGCAGCGCGATGGTGCCCGCGCCGACGGCCAGCGCCGACAGCCCCGTACCGGATCCGGCGGTGTCCGCCGCGAGGTCCGGCAGCCCGGCCAGATTCGCCGGCCCGTTGCCCGGCGCCCGGGCGTCCACCAGGGCGTACAACTGCCCGGCGATCAGCACCAGCCCGATGCCCGCCAGCATGCCCTGGACGACGGCCACGGAGATGGCCCGGAACCAGCGCCCCAGCCGGAGCGCGCCCATGGTCAGCTGGAGCACCCCGGCGAGCAGTACGAGAGCACCGAGTGCCCCGAGGCCGTACTCCTGCACGGCCTCGTAAACCAGCACGGTCAGCCCGGCGGCCGGACCGCTGACCTGGAGACTGCTGCCCGGCAGTAAGCCGGTGAGCAGCCCGCCGACGATTCCGGTGACCAGGCCCAGTTCGGCCGGAACCCCGGAGGCTACGGCCACCCCGACACACAGCGGGACGGCGACGAGAAAGACGACCAGCGAGGCGGTGAAGTCGGCGCGCCAGACCGACAGCGTGTGCCGTGACGGTATGGAGGGCCGGGACGGGCGTTGTCGGGCAATACGGAACCTACGCATGGGGATACCTCCAGCGAGTGCGAGATGCGGTGGCGCACGGGTACGCACGGATACGCACGGATACGCACGAGCGGACGCGGGGCGGTACGAGCAGCCGGTCGGCGACCACCGCAAGGTGCCGCTGCGGTCGCCTGCTGCCGCGCACTGCCCGCGCGGTGCGCGCCATGGGGAAATGACGGCTGGATCCGTCGGATGCGCGGGCCGGGGGAGGCCCTTGGGGGCAGCTCTCAGCGCTCAGCAGCGGAACACGGCGTGCTGGACCGGCAGTTCACCGGACCTCGACACGGGTACGGCCTGTCGGCCGGTCAGCGGGGCGGTCAAAGGCAGCCCGCCGCCGGTCCGGGCCGGTGCGGCGGTCGAGACGGTGGTCAGCGGGGGCGTCGGCGCGGACACCGAGGCCGTGGACCGTCCGTCGCGGCGCGGTGGGCAGCGGTCGCTGCCGGATTCGGGGTTCTCGGAGGAGTCGGATGCCGAGGGGGTGGGGCCGGGGGGACCGGTACGGCCGGCGCCGCTCGTGGCCGGCGCGGCCGCCGTGTGTTCCCCGTACACGCCTTCCGCACCCATGGGCAAGGCCAGCAGGACGGCCATGACGATCAACAGGAGCCGGCCGAGGCCGCGGACCCGGATCTTCGCCATCGTCGCTCCTTCCGGCGCGCCTGGACAGGTCATCCCATTGTGTCCAAGCGGACACGCAGGACCGTGAGTCGGTTTGTAACCACCCTGTAAACGCGGAGTTATCGACCAGGAACGGCTGGTTTCTTTCACTACGGCGCCCGCCGGTGCGCGGAGATCCTCACCACGCGCCGCTTCCGCACCACACCTGGCCGGATCACCACCCCAATGGCCCCAGCGCCCCGACGTCCCCGCGGCGCGGGCCCCTCCACCCCGTCCCCGCGGCGCGGGCCCCATCCGGTCCCTCAGTGCAGGCCCGCCATCCCGTCCCCGCCCTTGACGCCCTCTCCCGCCCGGCGCAGTATTCATCGCATGATGAATTATGGCGTCGACCCCGCCGTCCACGCCCGCGATCTCACCGTCGTCCGAGGCGGCCGCACCGTCCTCGACGCCCTGGCCTTCGACGTGCCCCGTGGCCAGGTCACCGGCCTGCTCGGCCCCTCCGGCTGCGGCAAATCCACCCTGCTGCGCGCCCTCGTCGGCACCCAGGCCAAGGTCACCGGCACCCTCGACGTCCTCGGCCACCCCGCGGGCGACCCCCGGCTGCGGTCCCGTATCGGCTATGTCACCCAGGACCCGTCCGTCTACGACGACCTCACCGTCCGCCAGAACCTCGACTACTTCGCCGCCGTCCTGCACCCCGGCCGGTCCGCCCGCGGTCTGCGCCACGAACACGTCACCCGCGCCATCGAGGACGTCGACCTCACCCGCCACGCCGACGCCCTCGCCGGCAACCTCTCCGGCGGCCAGCGCAGCCGGGTCTCCCTCGCGGTGGCCCTGCTCGGCGCCCCCGAACTCCTCGTCCTCGACGAACCCACCGTCGGCCTGGACCCCGTCCTCCGCCGCGACCTGTGGAACCTCTTCCACACCCTCGCCACCGAGCGCGGCACCACCCTCCTCATCTCCTCGCACGTCATGGACGAGGCAGAGCGCTGCCACCGGCTGCTCCTGATGCGCGAGGGCCGCCTGCTGGCCGGGGGCACCTCCCGAACGGAGCTCGGGGGAGACACCCCCGACGCCCTCCGCGACCGCACCGGCGCCGCCACCGTAGAGGCCGCCTTCCTCCACCTGGTCGACGAGGCCGCGGCGGCCACCCGCCCCCAGGAACCGGCGCGCCCCACCACCCCCCAGGAGCCCGCGCGATGACCACCGCACCCCGCACCACTGGCGCCCCGCACTCCACCCCCGCGCCCTTCTCCCCCTCCCGCACCCTCGCCACCGCCGCCCGGGTCCTGCGCCAGCTGCGCCACGACCCGCGCACCATCGCGCTGATGCTCGTCGTCCCCTGCGTGATGATCGCCCTGCTCCGCTACGTCTTCGACGCCCGCCCGGAGACGTTCAACAGCATCGGCGCCTCACTCCTCGGCATCTTCCCGATGATCACGATGTTCCTGGTGACCTCCATCGCCACCCTCCGCGAACGCACCTCGGGCACCCTGGAACGCCTGCTCGCCATGCCCCTCGGCAAGGCCGAACTCATCAGCGGCTACGCCCTCGCCTTCGGCCTGCTCGCCATCGTGCAGTCCGCCCTCGCCACCGGCCTGTCCGTATGGGTCCTCGGCCTCGACGTCACCGGCTCACCCTGGCTGCTCCTCCTGGTGGCCGTCCTCGACGCCCTCCTCGGCACCGCCCTCGGCCTGTTCGTCTCGGCCTTCGCCGCCTCCGAATTCCAGGCCGTCCAGTTCATGCCCGCCGTCCTGATGCCCCAGCTGCTGCTCTGCGGCCTGTTCACCCCGCGCGCCACCATGCAGCCGGCCCTGGAGGCGCTCTCCGACGTCCTCCCGATGTCCTACGCCGTCGACGGCATGAACGAGGTCCTCCAGCACCCCGACATCACCGGCGACTTCATCCGCAACGCGGCCGTCGTCACCGGCTGCGCCCTCCTCGTCCTCGCGCTCGGCGCCGCCACCCTCCGCCGCCGCACGAGGTGATGCCGCGCGCCGCCCGCTGTGGGCATACGTGCCGCTGGGGCGATGGGGGTCCCCCTGCTCCTTGAGAGCTTGGGGGAGGGTGGGCACAGCGGCACCCCAGCGGCGGGCAGCCGACCCGCGAGCGGCACCCCCGCGGTGCGAGGATGGCCGCAAACGCCCAGCGCAGCGGAAAGGTGATCCCGCACGATGACCCAGAAGGTCGCAGTACTCGGCACCGGAAAGATCGGCGAAGCCCTGCTCAGCGGAATGATCCGGGGCGGCTGGGCACCCTCCGACCTGCTGGTCACCGCCCGCCGCCCGGAACGCGCCGCCCAGCTCCATGAGCGCTACGGCGTCGAAGCGGTCAGCAACGCCGAGGCCGCCAAGTCCGCCGACACCCTCATCCTCACCGTCAAGCCCCAGGACATGGGCACCCTCCTGTCGGAGCTCGCCCCGCACGTCCCCGCCGATCGCCTGGTCATCAGCGGCGCCGCCGGCATCCCCACCTCCTACTTCGAGGAGCGCCTGGCCGCCGGCACCCCGGTCGTCCGGGTCATGACGAACACCCCCGCCCTCGTCGACGAGGCGATGTCCGTCATCTCCGCCGGCACCCACGCCACCGCCGCCCACCTCACCCGCGCAGAGGAGATCTTCTCCGGCGTCGGCAAGACCCTCCGCGTCCCGGAGTCCCAGCAGGACGCCTGCACCGCGCTCTCCGGCTCCGGCCCGGCCTACTTCTTCTTCCTCGTCGAGGCCATGACCGACGCCGGCATCCTCCTCGGCCTGCCCCGCGACAAGGCCCACGACCTCATCGTCCAGGCCGCCATCGGCGCCGCCGTGATGCTCCGCGACAGCGGCGAACACCCCGTCACCCTCCGCGAGAACGTCACCTCCCCGGCGGGCACCACCATCAACGCCATCCGCGAACTGGAGAACCACGGCGTCCGCGCCGCCCTCCTCGCCGCGCTGGAAGCCGCCCGCGACCGCAGCCGCGAACTGGCCTCCGGCAACGGCTGACCCACGACCGTCCGGGGGCGCGACGACCACCGCGCCCCCGAACGGCCCGGCACCTCACCCGGCGGGCAGCAGCCCCACCGCCTCGAACGCCGCATCCACCCGCGGCCCGGCGAGGGCACGCGCCCGCTCCGCACCACGCCGCAGCACGCCATCCACATACGCGGGATCGGCGGCCAGCTCGGCATGCCGCTCCCGCACCGGCCGCAACGTCTCCACCACGGCCTCCGCCACATCCTTCTTCAGCGCACCGTACGAGTCGTACTCGCCGGCCAGCCGCTCCGGATCACCCCCGGTGCACGCCGCCAGCACATTCAGCAGATTCGCCACTCCTGGCCGCTGCTCGGCGTCGTACACGACATCCCGCTCCGCATCCGTCACCGCCCGCAGCACTTTCTTCCGCACCACCTCCGGCTCATCCAGCAAAGAGATGACCCCAGCCGTCCGGGCATGCGACTTCCCCATCTTCGACGTCGGCTCCTGGAGATCCATCACTCGCGCCGCCACCGCCGGAAGTGTCGTCCTCGGCACCACGAACGTCGCCCCGTAGCGCTGGTTGAACCGCTCCGCCAGATCCCGCGTCAGCTCCACATGCTGCGCCTGGTCCTCCCCGACCGGCACCTCATGCGTCCCGTACGCCAGGATGTCCGCCGCCATCAGCGCCGGATACGTCAGCAACGACAGCCGCACACTCCCCCCGCGCGCCTGCTGCGCCGCGGCCTTCTCCTTGTACTGGATCATGCGCCGCATCTCCCCGTCGGAGGCCGTGCACTCCATCAGATACGACAGCCGCAGATGCTCAGCCACATGACTCTGCACGAACACCGTGCACAGCTCCGGATCCAGCCCCGACGCCAGCAGCAGCGTCGCCGCCTGCCGGCTGAGCCGCCGCACCCGCGCCGGATCGTGCTCCACGGTCAGCGCATGCAGATCCACCACACAGAACAGCGCCTCCGCCCGGTGCTGGTCCTCCTCCGCCCACCGCCGGACCGCCCCGAGGTAGTTCCCCAGCGTCAGATGCCCCGTCGGCTGCACCCCACTGAAGATCCGCGTCCGCCC